>NZ_CP071586.1:6260000-6713530 GCF_019614655.1 Pseudomonas germanica | reverse complement strand
ACGAAAATTCGGGAGTCGTTGACGAAATGGGCCGGCATTTTAACAGGCTCAGCGATTTGTGCTGCTCTCTCCGACTTGTGACGTACCACGCGATTCAAATTTGCCGGTTTTGTTACTTTCGCGGAGGATGCGCGGTGATTTTGCGGCTAATGTTCTCATTCGTGACACAAAATAACGTTTTGATAACCGTTGTCATTTGGTCATTGAACGGCGCAACGGCATAATGCCCCGCCCACATCATTGCAGAGTCTAGGGAGCTAGCTTGTCTACGCCTGTCGAACCCTTGCGTTTGCTGCTACTGGCCGAAGAGCCAGCGTGGACAGCGTTATTGCGTGAGTGTCTGGCTCCGATGGGGAGCGCGGCGGTGCTGATCAGCGCGCCGAGCTGGGATTCGGTCAGCAGCTTGTTCGAAGACAACCGCCATGCGGTGTTGTTGACCCTTCCGGCATTGCAACCGGCACCGGGCCGGTGCAGCCTGCCGACGGTCTTGCTGCTGGAACATGAACCGGACACCGCGCCGGTTGGCGTCAGTGACTGGCTGGTGTTCGACGCCCTCGACGCCGGCATGCTGCGCCGCTGCCTGCGCCATGTGCGCGAACGCGGCGTTCTCGAAAACACCCTGCAACGCCTCGCCGAGCAGGATCCGCTGACCGGCATCGCCAACCGTCAGGGTTTCCAGACCTTGCTTGCTGCGCGCCTCGCGGAAAACGACGGTCGCGGCCTGGCCCTCGGGCATCTCGATCTCGACAACTTCCGCCACGCCAACGATGCGCTTGGCCATCAGGCGGGCGATCGCTTGATCCTGCAAGTGGTCGCACGCCTGAAAAGTCAGCTCGAAGCCGGTGATCAACTGGCGCGGCTGGGCAGCGATGAGTTTGCCCTGCTGATCGACACCCGCCGTGCACCGCAGCGCGCCGAGTGGATGGCCGAACGCATCACCGAAGCGCTCGCCGAACCGTATTGGGTCGATGGCGAAAGCCTGCTGATCGGCTCCAGTCTCGGCATCGCCCACGCCCGTGCGCAGGGCGGCGCCGATCCGCTGATGTGGCACGCCCACATCGCCATGCAGCAGGCCAAGAGCACCCAGGGCTGCACCTTCCATATCTTCAACGAACGCATCAACCGCAATGCGCGGAGCATGGCCGACCTCGAAAGCGAGTTGCGCCGAGCGTTGCGTCGCGATGAGCTGGAATTGCATTACCAGCCACGCCTGAATCTTGAGGATGGCCAGATTGTCGGCCTCGAAGCGTTGGTGCGCTGGCGTCATGGCGAGCGCGGTTTGCTGCCGCCGAGTGAATTTGTCCCTTTGGCCGAACAGAGCGGTTTGATCGTGCCGCTGGGTTACTGGGTGATTTCCCGGGCCTTGCGTGACATGCAGGCGTTGCGCGAGCGCGGGCTGCCGGCGCTGCACATGGCGATCAACCTGTCATTCCGCCAGTTTCAAGACAGTCAGTTGTTGCCGACGCTGAGCCGGTTGATTGCCGAGCGTGGCGTTGAGGCGCAGTGGCTGGAATTCGAACTGACAGAAACCGCCGTGATGCGCCGTAGCGATCTGGTCAAGCAGACCATGGACGCTCTCGGCCGTCTCGGTGTGCGCTTCTCGCTGGATGACTTTGGCACCGGGTTCTCGTCGTTCGTGCACCTCAACAGCCTGCCGATCACCTTGCTGAAGATCGACAAAAGCTTTGTCGGCGGCATGGAGCAGCGCGAAGAGAACCGCAAACTGGTGCACGCGATGATCAATCTCGCGCACAACCTGCATCTGGAAGTGGTGGCGGAGGGGGTGGAAACCCCTGAACAGCTAGAACTGTTGCGCGGGTTTGGTTGCGATCAGGTGCAGGGTTATCTGATCAGCCGGCCGTTGCCCTTGGCGGAATTGGTTGAATATCTCACCTTCGGCTCAAGCCAGCAGCCAGCCCTCGAGATCGTAAGCTGAACACATAACCCCTGTAGGAGTGAGCCTGCTCGCGATAGCAATCTACCAGTCAACATTTGCTTCGACTGACACACCGCAATCGCGAGCAGGCTCACTCCTACAAGGGATCTCAGTCGGTCTGCGGGACCGTAAACTGACTTGATGACGCAGGCTCCAGCCGAATCATCCGCTTCATTTTCCACTCGAACGCCAGCGTCAAACTCACCGCCGCACACGCCAGGCCCAACGCCAATCCCCACCAGACGCCCGTCGGCCCCCAATTGAGGTGGAACGCCATCCACCACGCCGCCGGTGCGCCAATCAGCCAATAGCAAGCGAGCCCGACCAGAAACGTGGTCTTCGCATCCTTGAGTCCACGGATGCAGCCCATGGCAATCGTCTGCGTGCCGTCGAACAGCTCGAACCACGCCGCCACTGCTAGCAGGCTCACCGCCAGGCGAATCACCTCGGCAAACGCCGGATCGTTGTGATCGAGGAACAACCCGACCAACTGGTTGGGCAACAGCCAGAACACCATCGCGAATCCCAACATCACCACCGCGCCAAAGACGATCCCGACCCGTCCGGACATCCGCGCATCACTCAGTTGCCCGGCGCCGTAATGCTGGCCGACGCGCATGGTGATCGCGTACGACATCCCCGCCGGCACCATGAACGCCACCGAGACAATTTGCAGGGCAATCTGGTGCGCGCCCAACTGCGTGCTACCCATGGTGCCCATGCACAGAGCTGCGAACGCGAACAAACCGACTTCCACCGCATACGTGCCACCGATTGGCAGGCCGAGGCGCCACAACTCTTTCAGGTACTGCCGGTTCGGCCGCGACAGGCCCGCGCGCAGCGGGTACGCGTCATAGGCCGGATGCCGGCGGATGTGCCAGGCCAGCGCCAACGCCATGCAATTGGCGACAATCGCTGTGACCAGGCCGATGCCCGTCAGGCCCATTTTCGGCAGACCGAACATGCCGGTGATCAGCGCGTAATTGAGCAGGAAATTCGCCACCGTGCCGGCCAGACTGATGACCATCACCGGTGTCGCCCGGCCGATTGCACTGGTGAAACCGCGCAGGGCCATGAAACTGAGGTAGCCGGGCAGGGCGAAGGGCAGGGCAATCAGGAATTGCCCGGCCGCGTTGACGTTGGTTTCGGTCTGGCCGAACAGCAGCAACACCGGTTTCAGGTTCCACAGCAGCAACCCGGCGCCCAGCGCCATCAGCCACGCCAGCCACAATCCGGCCTGGGTCAGACGCGCAGCGCCAATGATGTCGCCGGCGCCCTTGCGAATCGCCACCAATGTGCCGACCGCTGCAATCACGCCGATGCAGAAAATCGACACGAACGAATAAGTCGCCGCACCGAGACCGCCGCCCGCGAGCGCTTCAGGACTCAGGCGCGCCATCATCAACGTGTCAGTCAGCACCATCAACATGTGCGCCAACTGTGAAGCAATCAACGGCCCTGCCAGCCGCAGAATGGCCCAGAGTTCGGTACGCACAGGATGCTGCATGGTCATCACCACTCAATTTCAGAGGGAACAGGAGACCGTCGATTCTCGGCGCTTGGCGGGCTTTGCACAAAGGGATAAAAAGGATGGGTCACATGATTAAAACTCATCCTAGGTAAAGGGTTTAAGATTGGCTTTATCCCGCTATCGGAGCTTTCTGCATGTCTCGTCGTCTTCCTCCCTTATATGCCCTGCGCGCATTTGAAGCGGCGGCGCGACATAGTTCGTTCACCCGGGCTGCCGAGGAACTGTCGATTACCCAGAGTGCGGTAAGTCGGCATATTCGGACCCTCGAAGATCACTTCGCCTGTCGGCTGTTTCATCGCAGCGGTCGCAATCTGCAACTGACCGAAGCGGCGCGGTTGCTGCTGCCCGGGATCCGCGAAGGCTTCAGTGCGCTGGAGCGGGCCTGCAATACCTTGCGTGCCGAGGACGACATTTTGCGCATGAAAGCGCCCTCGACCCTGACTATGCGCTGGTTGCTCGCGCGCCTGAGTCGCTTCCGCCATTTGCAGCCTGGCAACGAAGTGCAACTGACCAGTGCGTGGATGGACGTCGATTCGGTGGATTTCAACGATGAGCCTTTCGACTGCGCTGTTTTGTTGAGTGACGGGCATTTTCCGCCGGATTGGGAGGCGAGTTTATTGTTTCCCGAAGAGCTGATTCCGGTGGGGGCGCCAAACTTGCTGAATGATCAACCGTGGGATCTGGCTCGACTGGCTTGCACCGAATTACTTCACCCGACACCGGACCGTCGCGATTGGCGCAGTTGGCTGGAACACATGGGGCTGTCCGATCAGGTGTCACTCAAGGGTGGGCAAGTGTTCGATACCCTCGAATTGGGCATGATCGCGGCGGCGCGCGGGTACGGTGTGTCGATGGGCGACCTGTTAATGGTCGCCGAAGATGTGGCGCAGGGAAGGCTGAGCCTGCCGTGGCCAACCGCGGTCGCCAGCGGTTTGAATTACTACCTTGTGTGGCCAAAGACCCGCCCGGGAGGTGAACGTTTGCGCCGTCTCAGCGACTTTCTGCAAAGCGAAGTCCGCGCCATGGAGTTGCCGGCGGTCGCGCGCTTGAGCTGAAACGTTAGAGCCGCCACAATGCCGGCCTTGTGCCATAACCTTGTTTTCCGCTCAAGTATTTGGATCCACCGCCGAATACGTGCTTGTGGAACCGTCGTGCCGGTATCCACGATTCACCCCCACAACCAGAAAAATTTCCGAGTCGAGATCAAGGAGGATCCCGTGGCTCGGCCAGGAGCTGTCCATGTCTCAACCTCGCGCTCGGATCGCCTCGCAGCTGGGCCTCGCGCTCGCTGTAATACTGGCGATAGTTATCAGTGGCAGTACGGTGTTCGCCTTGCGTTCGCTGGACTCCGCCAACCTCGCCACTCGTGAAGAGCATCTGGCCAGTGAGGCGCGGCTGCTGGCCGACCAACTGAGCACCTTCCACGGCACGCTGCGTGAAAGCACCCAGCGCCTGAGCGGGCTGTTCGAGAAGCGTTTCAGCGCAGGTCTGAGCATTCACCCGAGTGAGCCGGTGAATGTTGCCGGCACCCAGACCCCGGGTCTGCATCTGGGCAGCGAAGTGCTGAACAACAACTTCAAGGAAGTCGACGAGTTCAAGCAGATGACCGCCGGCGTCGCCACCCTGTTCGTGCGCAGCGGCGAAGACTTCATCCGCGTCAGCACTTCGCTGACCAAACAGGATGGCACCCGTGCCATCGGCACCTTGCTCGATCACGCGCACCCGGCCTACGCGAAGTTGATGGCGGGGCAGGGTTACGTCGGTCGCGCCTTGCTGTTCGATCGCTCCTACATGACCCAATACACCCCGGTGCGTGATGGCAGCGGCAAGGTGATTGCGGTGCTGTTCGTCGGCTTCGATTACACCGACGCGCAGAACATCCAGTTCGATAACCTCAAGCGCTTCCGCATTGGCCAGAGCGGTTCGCTGGCGTTGCTCGACGAGCAAAACAAATGGCTGGTCGCGCCAGCGGGGGTGCAGGCGCTGGATCAAGCCGTTCCGGTGATCAAAGGTTTGGCTGCAAAGCCGGGCAAGGGTGAGTTCTGGAGCGACACCTCGGAAGATTTCTATAGCATTGCCGTGCCGTTCGATGGCGGACCATGGTCGGTCGTGGCGAGCATGCCGAAAGCTGAGATCCGCGCGGTGACCTGGAGCGTGGGTACGCAACTGGCCATTGGCAGTCTGTTGGCGATGCTGCTGGCGGTCGGATCTGTGGTCTGGCTGCTGCGCAGCAAACTGGCGCCTCTGGGGGATCTGGTGCGTCAGGCCGAGGCCTTGGGCGCCGGTGATCTGAGCGTGCGCCTGAACGTATCGAGCAACGACGAAATCGGTCAGCTGTCTCGCGCGTTCAACCAGATGAGCCAGGCGCTGTCGACCATGGTCGAGCACATCCGCCGCTCTTCGGAAGAGGTCAACAGCCGTGCCCAGGCCCTGTCCGGTTTGTCCGGCGGTGCCTATGAAGGCATGGAGCAACAATCTGGCGAAATCACCAGCATGGCCGGCGCGGTGGAAGAGTTCAGTGCGACGTCGTTGAACATCGCCGACAACATGGGCGCGACCCAGCGTCTGGCGCAGGAAAATGCCCAGCAAACGCAGATTGGCCGCAGCTCGATGGAAGAAGCGTCGTCCTCGCTGGAGCAAATCGCTGGCGCCCTGAACAGCACCGCCACCGTGATCAACACCCTCGGTCAGCGTTCGCAGGAAATTGGCGGCATTGTAGGTGTGATCACCTCGATCGCCGAGCAGACCAACCTTCTGGCACTTAACGCAGCAATCGAAGCTGCCCGTGCTGGTGAGCAGGGTCGTGGCTTTGCTGTGGTGGCCGATGAGGTGCGCAGCCTGGCCTCGCGCACCCGTCAGGCGACAGATGAAATTTCCAGCATGATCCACAGCATCCAGCAGGAAACCGGTAACGCGATCAGCACCATGGAGCAGGGCAATGTGCTGATGCAGGAAGGTTTGTCGCGCAACGCCAACGTCGCGTCGGCGCTGGCGCGAATCGATGAACAGAGCCGTTCGGCGGGGCAGCAGTTTGCCGCGATTACCACGGCCACTCAGGAGCAGAGCAGCACCGCGACTCTGTTGAGCAGCAATTTGCAGAGCATCGCACTGGCCAACAGTGAGCAGCGTGAGGTTGTGTCGAACCTGGCTGTTACCGCCAAGGAGCTTGAGAAGCTGGCGGCGGATCTGCGTTCCGAGGTTGATCGCTTTCGTTGATACAGCCTTGATATAGCTTTCGCGAGCAGGCTCGCTCCCACAGTGTCCGGTGCGAATCACAGATTTTGTGAAGACCCGGATCCCCTGTAGGAGTGAGCCTGCTTGCGAATGCAACACTGCAGATCTTCGGCTGAACCTGCAATCTGTCGATCTAATACACTTGCTGAAACGTTTCCGCAGCGCTATAAAAATGACACAACTCCAATAAAGGCTGCTGCCATGACCCCGCTCAAACTCGCCGTCGCCCTCGGCGCATTCTCTGCTGCTTCCCACGCCATGGCCTGGGATTACGTCCTTCTCGATACCAACAAACCCGCGCAAAACTGGACCATCACCAGTGAGCAGCTCGGCGTGAAAACCGCCAAACCCTTCTCCGTGAGCCTGCGTACCTTGCACGGTGGGCGGCAGGAAGGCGTCAGCATCGTTGATATCGATAACGGCACAATGAAACTCTCGGTGGTGCCCACCCGAGGCATGAACGTCTTGCAGGCTTCTGTCGGCGACGTGCGGATGGGTTGGGATTCGCCGGTCAAGGACGTGGTCAACCCGGCCTTTATCGAGCTCAACGGGCGTGGTGGGCTGGGTTGGCTGGAGGGCTTCAATGAACTGGTCGCCCGCTGCGGTTACGAATGGGTCGGCCATCCCGGCATCGACAATGGCGAACTGCTGACCTTGCATGGCCGCGCCGCCAACATTCCGGCCAGCACCGTCACGCTGCACATCGATGAAAAGCCGCCCTACGCCATCAGTCTGCGTGGCGAGCTGCAAGAGCAAGCCTTCAAGAAAGTCGACTTCTCGGTCGTTACTGAACTGGTCACCGAGCCTGGCAGCGTGCGCTTTGCACTCAACGATACGCTGACCAACAACGGCGACTATCCGAAGGAATACCAGGCGCTGTATCACAGCAACTTCAGTACGCCGTTCCTCGAGCAAGGCGCACGATTTGCTGCGCCGGTAAAACAGGTGTCGCCGTTCAACGACAAGGCCAAGGGTGATCTGGCCGACTGGCAGACCTATCGCGCGCCGACCAAGGACTATGACGAAACCGTCTACAACGTCGTGCCTTACGCCGATGCCAAAGGCGAAACCCTGACTGTTCTGCATAACAAGGCGGGCAGCCTCGGTGTTTCTGTTGGCTTCAATACCCAGCAGTTGCCGGTGTTCTCCTTGTGGAAAAATACCGACACTCAAGGCCAGGGCTATGTCACCGGGCTGGAGCCGGGCACCAGTTTTTCCTACAACCGTCGCTATCAGCGTCCGCTGAATCTGGTGCCGACCATTGCACCCAAGGAACACAAACAGTTCCAGATCAGCTACAGCCTGCTCGCGGACAAAGGTGCTGTGGATAACGCCTTGAAGCGCGTGACTGAGATTCAGGCCGGGCGCGAAACCGAAGTGCGGCAGACGCCGCTGGTTGATCTGACCGAGCATTAAGGTGTCGCCGGCCGGTATTGCAGTGCCTCGGCCAAGTGTTCACGTTTGATTGCATCGACTTGCTCGAGGTCTGCCAGAGTGCGGGCGACCTTGAGCAGGCGATGGGCCGAGCGCAGCGAAAGCGTCAGCCGTTCACAGGCTGATTCCAGCCATTTCTCATCGGCTGTGGATAACTTGCAGTGCCGCTTCAATCCCGGCAGATCGAGAAACGCATTGGCACAGCCCTGACGCTTCTGCTGTCGTTCGCGAGCCTCGGCTACCAACGCCGCAGCGCTGGCGCTGTCCTCTCCCGGCTTCACCTGCGGGTTCAACGCCGTCGCTTCCCGCGCCACTGTCAGGTGCAAGTCGATCCGGTCCAGCAAAGGCCCCGACAGTTTGTTGCGATAGCGCTGCACCATGTCCGGCGTGCAGGAACACTTGCCACTCGGCTCGCCAAGATATCCACAGGGACACGGGTTCATCGCCGCCACCAACTGAAATCGCGCCGGGAAACGCACGCGATCCTTGGCCCGGGCAATCACGATATGCCCGGACTCCAGCGGCTCGCGCAGCACCTCCAGCACCTTGCGATCAAACTCCGGCAGCTCATCGAGAAACAGTACGCCGTGGTGGGCGAGGGTGATCTCGCCGGGTTGCGGTTTTGAGCTGCCCCCGACCAGTGCCGGGCCGGATGCGGAATGGTGCGGCTGGCGAAACGGCCGCTGTGGCCAATGGGTCAACGGCACGCCGCTGGCGACAGATTGAATCGCCGCAACCTCCAGCGCTTCACTCTCGGCCAGCGGCGGCAACAGTCCCGGTAATCGGCTGGCCAGCAATGTCTTACCCGTTCCCGGCGGCCCACTGAACAGCAGGTTATGGGCACCCGCAGCAGCAATCAGCAACGCCCGTTTCGCCGCCACTTGCCCCTGCACTTCATTCAAGTCGGGATAAGGCTTGCTGGCATGCATCAACCCGTCTGATACATAGGGCTCAACCGGCGTATGCCCATTGAAATGCGCCACCGCCTCCAGCAGATGATCCACCGCAAACACTTTCAACCCCGATGCCAGGCAGGCTTCCTCAGCATTCGCTCGCGGCACCACCAGCGCACGACCCGCCTTGCGCGCTGCCAGTGCGGCCGGCAACACCCCACGCACCGCTCGTACCGCGCCGGACAACGCCAACTCACCCAGACATTCCACATCATCCAGCGTCAGACACGGCACCTGCACACTCGCCGACAGAATCCCCAAGGCAATCGCCAGGTCAAACCGCCCGCCATCCTTGGGTAGATCCGCCGGCGCCAGATTCAAGGTGATCCGCCGCGCCGGAAACTGCAGCCCGGAATTGATGATCGCGCTGCGCACCCGATCCTTGCTCTCCTTCACCGCCGCCTCGGGCAGCCCGACCATGGTCAGCGACGGCAGACCGTTGGCCAGATGGACTTCGACGGTGACAGCGGGGGCTTCCACGCCAATCTGGGCGCGACTGTGGACGATGGAGAGGGACATGGTCGTTCCTTGAGCTGAATCGGGGAGCCGCTTCCTGCGGGTTTTTGAAGGGTAGTTGAGCCGGGTTTCAGTGCTGAAATAGAGGTTTACAAGACGTATCAAGACCCGATGGGCTGTCAGTGCTTGCCTGAATTGGAGCGTTGACTCTCGCTCGGCATTGACGGATCCTCCCGCTCGAGGACTGCAACTGCGCATTCGTTGGGACTGGGCACCAGTAAAAGCTCCCCCGCATTTTTGGCAGCAGAGAAAGCTGGTTTTTCTGAAGTAGTGACGACGGGCCAGCTCGTCGGATTCTGAACCCATGGTTGCAAAGCCAGGAGCTAAAGAATCGCTGCGACTACTCCTCCAAACACAAAAAAGGCGTCCTATGGACGCCTTTTTATTTTTGACTCAGGATCTTCTACCGGCCAGCGGGCCGCTTGGCTCAAGCTCTGGCCCACACGTAACAGCAACTTCAATAAATCGCCGTTGGTTGGCTGACATATCCCCAGCCAACCGGAGTGCTTCGAGATGTAGTTCAACAATCTGAAGAAGCTTTGCCTTTCGCTTTTTTGGGCTCATACGCACCTCGTACGATTGGGTTGTTGATTTCGATGTTATTGACCGTTCACAGAAATGACAAGCCGGTTGGTATGGTCGAATTCGAACCCCAGTTTCCGGTAGTAAAAAACAACATTCGGATCAGGATCCTGAATTTCGATTTCTTTACATCCTAGCGCTCGCGCATAGTGATCTGCGACAAGCAGAGCAATCGGCGCGATCCTGCCGCGAAGCGGGTGCGCCCTGTCCGGATGCCCTTCCAACAGAATAATCTTTAAGCAGATAGAGCTTGCGCGCGGGGTCGCATAGCACATGCCGCAAAGAATCTGTTTGAACCATATCGCCAAATCCAGACCTTTCGCATCTTTACTTTTCCAGTCTGCAACGTCATCCCAAGGGAAAATTGTTGGCCCCTCCCAGAGAAAGTATTGCTTTATCGCTGCTGGGGTAATTGGCTCAAACTTGACCGCTGCTGCATCAATATTTGGGATTCTCGGGGCAATGTTCTTTAGAAAGAATTTGTAGGCGATCTTTCGCGAGTTTGATCTGAATGTCTGGTTACGAAGATCCGTTGCTTTGCCTTTTCTTCTCATTGTTTTCATCTGTTTGGATCTGGTCGCAGAAGATAGCCAGCAGAGAGGGGGCAGCGAAATCAGACGTGGGGGACGCGTTTTGTAGGACGTTACTTCTGTGAGTGGAGGATTTCGGAGTAGGGGGGGCGAGTTAACGAAGACACAAGACAGGTCATTTCAGTGGTATCACTGAAATGACCGTTGGTGAGGTTGCAGCGCAAAAATTCAGATCAATTGCAGAGCCTTTCTCCACCATGAGTTCACAACCGTGCGGTTTGCTTGTTCTCGCTCCGTCACCATGTGTGGCACATCCTGCAACCGTATCCACGGCTGATTATTCCAATGCAACAAACTCAACGTCATGTCCGGCCAACTGAGCAAGCTGAGGTGTGGGCGTTCGCCTGTGCAGGGATGTTGGGCGTCGCGCAGGGTGGGGATGACCTGGTGGGTGAGCCATTCGCGCAGGGCTCGGTATTCGGGGCAGTAGTGGTAGACGAGGAGGGCGTAGATGCCGGACTCGCTGATCAGCAGAGTGTTTTCGATCTGGTTGTGGATCAGGGTTTTGCGGGTTTGGTATTGGTCGGGGTCGAGTTTTCGCAGCATGCGTTCGTTGAGGTAGATGTGCAGCAGGCGGCTCAGGTCTCGGGCGCAGAACCAGGGTTGGTTCTGGATGAGGAGGGCGTGGAGGGGGAGTTTGTGGCGGGTGAAGATGTGCGGGCTTAGATAAGTCTCTTCTTGATTCATGGAGCAGTTCCTCTTGCTTAAGGGGCTGCCCTCAATCGTCGCCAAACGATTGGGTGGCAGTTGTACGCGGGTTGGCGAACCGGAGCAAAAGGAACCCGGCAGACCCGAAGGTCTCCCACGCACAACCGCCATGAAACGATGTGGCGGTAAATGTAGCCGCCATCATGGTTGTCGTGCGCCTTAAGCTGTTCGGGTCGCCAAACCCGGTGCTGAACATTCAGCATCGGGTGAGCTTAGAAACCTGGGCTTTTCGGCGCAATCGGGCGGCGGTGGTGCAGGTTGTAGGACGTTGCCGGGATGGTTGAAGGGCTGGAGATCAAAAGATCGCAGCCTTCGGCAGCTCCTACAGGGGGCGCGGATTATTCAGCGGACGGCGTCAGCTTCGCTTCCATCTCGGCAACTTTGGCTTCGAGGCTTTCAAGTCGAGCGCGAGTACGCGCCAACACAACCATCTGACTATCAAATTCTTCACGGCTCACCAGGTCGAGTTTGCTGAACGCACTCTGCAGCAGCATCTTGAACTGGCTTTCGATTTCGGCTTTTGGCAGCGGGGTGTCGCCGTTGAACAGGCGGGAAGCGGTGCCGCTCAGGGCGTCGAGGAAGTCTTTGGGCGCGAGCATGGTGGATGTCCTGGAAACAATGGCCGGCAGTGTATCACGCAGTGTCTATAGTCAATCTCGTGGTCAGGGATGCACGCTTTTCGCGCAGGCGGACGGACGGCGACGCACCGTTGTTGTGCGTATCCGCTGTGCCTTCTGCACGGGATGGCTTGAGGCAGCGGCCAAGGGATTGAAATCAGGGGATTTTGGCGAGATGGCAAGGTTTCTGCTTAGTCACCTTCGACCCATGCACTGATGCAGTCGCTGTGACGAATGCAGTGCGGCAGACGGAGCGGGGAGTTTCGTCAGCAGCGGTTAGCTGGCGTCAGTCGGGCAGGTAAGGCCGACGATGCGTTACAAAGCCAGGCACTGCGCTTAGACTTGAGTCGGGTTTGTTTTCCTGGGGCAAGTCCACCAATTCGGGAGAGAGTTTCATGAAGCTAGTCACTGCCATCATCAAGCCGTTCAAGTTGGACGACGTGCGCGAGTCGCTGTCCGAAATCGGCGTGCAGGGCATTACCGTTACTGAAGTTAAAGGCTTCGGCCGGCAGAAGGGTCACACCGAGCTGTATCGCGGCGCGGAATATGTGGTCGATTTTCTGCCCAAGGTGAAAATCGACGTGGCCATCGACGACAAGGATCTGGATCGGGTTATCGAGGCGATAACCAAAGCGGCCAACACCGGCAAGATCGGTGACGGCAAGATCTTCGTGGTCAATCTGGAACAGGCGATCCGCATCCGTACCGGCGAAACCGATACCGACGCGATCTAAGCGCCGCCACAAACCCCAACGCCCCAGGAGAAAACAATATGACTCTGCGTAAATTCGCAGGGCTAGGAGCCCTGTTGTCCATCGTAATGCCAAGCCTTGCAATGGCGGCAGACGAAGTGGCGGCCCCGGTCCTCAATTCCGGCGACACTGCCTGGATGCTCACCTCGACAGCCCTCGTGCTGTTCATGACCATCCCCGGCCTGGCGCTGTTCTACGGCGGCATGGTTCGCTCGAAAAACATTCTTTCCGTGATGATGCAGTGCTTCGCCATTACCGGTCTGATCAGCATCCTGTGGGTCATTTATGGCTACAGCATTGCGTTCGACACCACCGGCATGGAGCAGGGCGTCGTCAACTTCAACTCGTTCTTCGGCGGCATGGGCAAGGCGTTCCTCGCCGGTGTCACGCCTTCGAGCCTGACCGGCCCAGCGGCTTTGTTCCCTGAGGCGGTGTTCATCACCTTCCAGATGACCTTCGCGATCATCACCCCGGCGCTGATCGTCGGTGCGTTCGCTGAGCGGATGAAGTTCTCCGCGATGCTGATCTTCATGGCTATCTGGTTCACCCTGGTTTATGCACCGATCGCGCACATGGTCTGGTCCGGCAACGGCGGCCTGATGTGGGACTGGGGCGTGCTCGACTTCGCCGGCGGCACCGTGGTGCACATCAACGCCGGTGTGGCTGGTCTGATTGCCTGCCTGGTATTGGGCAAGCGCAAAGGCTTCCCGACCACCCCGATGGCGCCGCACAACCTCGGTTACACCCTGATGGGCGCGGCGATGCTGTGGGTCGGCTGGTTCGGCTTCAACGCCGGCTCCGCTGCGGCGGCCAACGGCACTGCCGGCATGGCGATGCTGGTCACTCAGATTGCTACCGCTGCTGCGGCACTGGGCTGGATGTTTGCCGAGTGGGTCACCCACGGCAAGCCAAGCGCACTGGGTATCGCATCGGGTGTGGTTGCCGGTCTGGTAGCGATTACTCCGGCTGCTGGCACCGTGGGCCCGATGGGCGCACTGGTGATTGGTCTGGCCGCAGGCGTGGTGTGCTTCTTCTGCGCCACAACCCTGAAACGCAAACTCGGTTATGACGATTCCCTGGACGCGTTCGGCGTGCACGGTATCGGCGGTATCCTCGGCGCGATCCTCACCGGTGTGTTCGCTGCGCCGGCGCTGGGTGGCTTCGGCACCGTTACCGATATCGGTGCGCAAGTCTGGATTCAGGTCAAAGGCGTGGGCTTCACGGTGATCTACACCGCGATCGTCACCTTCATCATCCTCAAGGTCCTGGACGCCGTCATGGGTCTGCGTGTGACCGAGGAAGAAGAGTCGGTGGGCCTCGATCTGGCACAACACAACGAACGCGGCTACAACCTGTAAGTACGCGCACTAAAAAACTTGCCCGGTTCGCCGGGCATTTTTTTGTCTGGAATTTGTCGCAGAGAGAATAGCTGAAAGGATTTTTCGTACGGCTTTGGTCGTGTTTACGACGAGCGTTTTTCTGCGGCCAATGGCTTACATCATTGCAGGAATATTAGGGCCTTTGTTTTTTCCCAGAGCGCGCTAGAATGCGCCCCGAACGTGCGGAGAACTGTATGTGGCAACAGACTCTGATAACCCTGCGGGCGCGGCCCCGGGGCTTTCATCTGGTAACGGACGAGTTACTCGCCGGGCTGCCTGAACTCAGGCAGTGTCGGGTCGGTCTGTTGCATTTGTGGCTGCAGCATACCTCGGCGTCGTTGACCATCAACGAGAACGCCGATCCGGCGGTACGTCGCGACTTCGAACGATTTTTCAATCGTCTGATCCCACAAGGAACAGACGGCTATGAGCATAACGACGAAGGCCTGGACGACCTCCCGGCGCACTTCAAGGCCAGCGTGCTTGGCTGCCAGATCAGTCTGCCGGTTTCGGCAGGTCGCCTGGCACTGGGAACCTGGCAAGGCGTTTATCTGGGCGAGCACCGTGATCATGGCGGTGCCCGAAAAGTCCTCGCCACCTTGCACGGTGAAGGGGCGTAAACCGTTGGTCATCAATGGTTACTGATTTTTTAACGGCGACTTTCGACAGTTGCCAAAGCTGGTCTATAACTAATCTGCTTTTCGCAAGTCATGAGGTAGAACATGAGCGACGATGATCTGGAAAACGACGACCTCGAAGTAGGCGACGAAGACGAGGCCGAAGAAGGCCTGGAAGCAGCAGCGGAAGACGTTGCTGACGACGATGGCGGTGACGATACGCCGGCCCCGGCTGCCAAAGGCAAAGCCAAGGCTGCGGTGTCGGTTGACGAATTGCCGAGCATTGAAGCCAAGAACAAGGAACGCGACGCCCTGGCCAAGGCCATGGAAGAGTTCCTGTCGCGTGGCGGCAAGGTTCAGGAAGTGGAGGCCAACGTGGTCGCCGATCCTCCGAAAAAGCCGGACAACAAGTACGGCAGCCGCCCTATCTGAGGCGTGCCGCTGGCTTGCTGAAAAGGCCCGCCGTCGCTGCGGGCTTTTTCATGCCTGGAATAAAGCTATCGAAACGAATGCAATTCCCTGTGGGAGCGAGCCTGCTCGCGAAAGCGGTGGGTCAGTCAACATCAGTATTGAATGACAGAATGCCTTCGCGAGCAGGCTCGCTCCCACAGGGGGTAGTAGATCAGTTTGAGGTGGCATTCCAGCGCGCGAGTACGGCTGGCAGATCCGTGAGGCTACGGATTTCAGCATCCGGCAGACGATCCGCTTCCCAGACTTTCCCCGCCGGGTTGAACCAGATCGCCCGCAACCCGGCCTGCTGCGCGCCGGCAATGTCATCGCCCGGATGATCACCAATATGCACGGCAGTTTCGGCTGTAGCACCACCACGCTGCAACGCCTCATGAAACAACCGGGCATCCGGTTTGGCGATGCCGATGTCTTCCGCGCACAACGCAAACTTGAAGTAGTCCGCCAAACCCAGCCGACGCACATCGGCATTGCCATTGGTGACTACGCCAAGCGAGTAATGATTGGCGAGAATCTCCAGTACTGGTTCGACTTCAGGGAACACTTCGATCTGATGCCGAGCATGCAGAAACACTTCAAAACTCTTGTCCGCCAGCGTCGACGCCTCGTCATGGGCGTACCCGGCTTCTTCCAGTGCATGGAACAACACCCGCCGGCGCAGCGCGCTGATGCGATGTTTTAGCCCCGGCTCATTGGCCAGCACCCGCTCACGAATCCCCCACAAATGCTCCACCGGCACCGCACCCAGATTCGGCGCATGTTCGCTCAGCCATTCGCGCAATATCGCTTCGGCGCTGACGATCACCGGAGCGGTGTCCCACAAGGTGTCGTCAAGGTCGAAGGTGATCAACTGGATGCTCATGAATCATCGCCTTTCATGCGTTTGGCCCGGGGGTGGGCGCTGTCGTAGACCGCCGCCAGGTGCTGGAAGTCCAGGTGGGTGTAGATCTGCGTGGTCTTGATGTCCGAGTGGCCGAGCAATTCCTGCACCGCGCGCAGATCCTGCGAGGATTCGAGCAGGTGGCTGGCGAAGGAGTGGCGCAGCATGTGCGGGTGCAAGTTCTGCCCCAGTTCACGTTCGCCGGCCAGTTTCACTCGCACCTGAATCGCCCGTGGACCGAGGCGTCGGCCTTGCTGGCTGACGAATACGGCGTCGTCTGCGGGGTTGGTCATGGCCCGCAGAGGCAGCCATTGTTCGAGGGCTTCGCGGGCCTTTTTGCCCACCGGCAGCAGCCGGGTTTTACTGCCCTTGCCGAGGACTTGAACCATGCCATCGGCGAGGTCGAGTTGATCGAGATTGAGTCCGGTCAGTTCGGAAAGGCGCAGGCCGGAAGAATAGAACAACTCAAGAATCGCCTGATCGCGCCGCGCGAGAAAATCATCCTCGACCGCCCCTTCAAGCAGTTGCAGTGCGCGATCAGTATCGAGGGTTTTCGGCAGTCGGCGCTCGCCTTTTGGCGGTGCCAGACCCGTCGCCGGGTCGTGGTCGCAAAGACCTTCGCGATTCAGATAGTGATAGAGCCCGCGTACTGCCGAGAGCAGCCGCGCGAGGCTGCGCGAGGATTGCCCCTGCGCATGCAGACGGGCGATCAGGCTGCGCAGGCGCTGAATGTCCAGCGCCGCCCAGCTGCCGATGTTCTGTTTGACGCACCAGCCAAGGACTTTATCGAGGTCGCGGCGATAGGCCGAGAGCGTGTGCGGCGACACCTGTCGCTCACTGCGCAGGTGTTCGCAGTAAGCGTCCAGTTGCCGTTCCATGCTCAGCGTACCGAGCGCAGGGAGCTATTGACCCGTGGCAGCACACGGCCCATGACTTCGGCGATGTAGCTGAGGAACAGCGTGCCGACCGAACTCTTGTAGTGCTGCGGGTCACGGCTGGCGATCGCCAGAATGCCGTGGATGCCTTGATGGCTGACCGCGACGACGGCAGTGGAGCCGATCTGCTTGCGTTGTTCTTCGCCGAAGAGGAAGTCCAGTTCATGCTCACGCAGGCTGCCGCTGACGCTTTTGCCTTCGGTAAGCAAGCCGCCGATGGCGACTTGGGCGTCAGCGTGAGTGACCCAGCGACCGACCGGCGCCGGGTTGTCACCGAGCAGGATCAGGCTGACAAAGGGCACCTGAAAATCCTGGCGCAGGCTGTCTTCGACGCTGATCACCACGTCTTCGAGGCTGGCGGCGTCCATCAGGGACAGTATGAGACGGCGGGTCTTGTCGAACAGGCGATCGTTGTCGCGGGCGACGTCCATCAACTGCGAGAGGCGATGGCGCATCTCGATGTTACGGTCGCGCAGAAGGGTCATCTGCCGCTCGACCAGCGAAACGGTATCGCCACGCTGGTGGGGAATACGCAGGGCGGGCAGCAGTTCTTCGTGCTCGACGAAGAAGTCCGGATGAGCCTCGAGGTATGCGGCAACCGCTGCCGCCTCCAGGCTCTCGGACGCTGATTCGTCGGACTGTCGGGCGGGTACCTGAGGCTTATCGGTCATGGTTTCTGCTCACTCAAAGACGTACTTGTCCTTCGTATACACGCACTGCCGGACCGGTCATCAGCACCGGTTGGCCAGGGCCTGCCCATTCAATGGACAGGCGCCCGCCGGGCAGGTCGATCAATAGCGGCGAATCCATCCACCCCTGGCTGATCGCAGCGACAGCCGCTGCACAGGCGCCGGTACCGCAGGCTTGGGTTTCCCCGGCACCGCGTTCCCACACGCGCAACTGCGCACGGTTACGGTCGATGACCTGGAGAAAACCGACATTCACTCGCGCGGGGAAGCGCGGATGGTGTTCGATTTTCGGCCCCAGCTCATGCACCGGTGCACTGTTGATGTCCTGCACGCGCAACACGGCGTGCGGGTTGCCCATCGACACGGCGGCCAGTTCGACCGTGGTGCCGTCGACTTCCAGCTGATAGCTGGTCGCTTGCGCTGGCGCTTCGAACGGAATGTCCGCTGGCACCAGACGCGGGGCGCCCATGTTCACGCCGATCTGGCCGTCGTTACGCACGTCCAGTTCGATGATGCCGCCCTTGGTCTCGACGCGAATCTGCCGTTTGGCGGTCAGACGCTTGTCGAGCACGAAGCGTGCAAAGCAGCGCGCACCGTTGCCGCACTGCTCGACTTCCGAGCCATCGGAATTGAAGATCCGGTAACGGAAATCCACGTCCGGATTGCTCGGAGCCTCAACGATCAGCAACTGGTCGAAACCGATGCCGGTGTGGCGGTCGCCCCACTGCTTGGCGTGCTTTGGCTGAATATGCGCGTGCTGGCTGACCAGGTCGAGAACCATGAAGTCATTGCCCAAGCCGTGCATTTTAGTAAAACGCAGCAGCATGGGTTACTCCGGCAGCAGGCTTTCGCCGGCAAACAGCTCGGCCACGGTTTCGCGGCGGCGCACTTCAAAAACCTGAGCACCGTCTACCAACACTTCGGCAGCACGGCCACGGGTGTTGTAGTTGGAACTCATCACAAAACCGTAGGCACCGGCCGAATGCACGGCCAGCAGATCGCCTTCGGCCAGGGCCAATTCACGGTCCTTGGCGAGGAAGTCACCGGTTTCGCAGATCGGGCCGACGATGTCGTATTTGCGCGCAGCGGTGTCACGCGGTTTGACCGCGGTGACGTCCATCCACGCCTGATACAGCGCCGGGCGGATCAGGTCGTTCATCGCCGCGTCGACGATGGCGAAGTCTTTATGTTCGGTGTGCTTGAGGTACTCGACCTGCGTCAGCAGCACGCCGGCATTGGCGACGATGAAACGGCCCGGCTCGAACACCAGCGCCAGGTCACGTCCGTTCAAACGCTCGCGCACAGCCTTGATGTAGTCGGCAACCAATGGCGGCTCTTCATCGCGATAGCGCACGCCCAAACCACCACCGAGATCGATGTGGCGCAGGTGAATGCCGCAGTCGCCCAGACGGTCGACCAGATCCAGCAGGCGATCGAGCGCATCAAGGAACGGTGGCAGGGTGGTCAGTTGCGAACCGATGTGGCAGTCGACACCGACCACTTCCAGGTTCGGCAGATGCGCGGCGCGCACGTACACGTCTTCGGCGTCGGCGATGGCGATGCCGAACTTGTTCTCTTTGAGACCGGTAGAAATGTACGGGTGGGTGCCGGCATCGACGTCCGGGTTCACGCGCAGCGAAACCGGGGCGCGAACGCCCAGCTCGGCGGCGACCACTTGCAGGCGCTCCAGCTCGTCGGTGGATTCGACGTTGAAGCAGTGCACGCCGACTTCGAGGGCGCGACGCATGTCGTCACGGGTCTTGCCGACACCGGAGAAGACGATCTTGTCAGCGCTGCCGCCAGCGGCCAGAACGCGTTCCAGCTCGCCACGGGAAACGATGTCGAAACCGGCACCGAGACGGGCCAGGACATTCAGTACGCCGAGGTTGGAGTTGGCCTTGACCGCAAAGCAGACCAGGTGCGGCATGCCGGCCAAAGCATCGGCGTAAGCCAGATACTGAGCTTCGATATGCGCGCGCGAGTACACATAAGTAGGCGTACCGAAACGATCGGCGATGGCGGACAGCGCCACACCTTCCGCGAACAGTTCCCCGCCACGGTAGTTAAAAGCGTCCATGGCGATCCCTTATTGGTAAACGTCGTGCTTATGTGCTTTGGACGGTTGCTTCTGCGAAGACTGGGCTTGCTCGGCCGGGTCCTGATCGTCATCCGGCAGGTACAGCGGGCCTTTTTGACCACAGGCCGAAACGAGGCAGGCAACCGCGACGAGCGCAGCAAGGGAAGAGATCAGGCGCTTCATGGCGAAATCCTTGAAAATGCGTTAATTGCGCCGGAGTATACCGGCCACCCGGCGGCTTGCCTATGTGATGGCCTTCCCGTCCGGCGGGGCTTGCCCGTGAGCACTGGTAACCCTGTGTGAGCGAGCCTGCTCGCGATGGCGGTGTGTCAGGCAACAATAATGTTGAATGTGCCGGCCATTCGCGAGCAGGCTCGCTCCCACAGGGTTGGGTGTTCGATGCCCTGACCGGTGCTTGGTCGTTAATCTTTGCAATCGGCCGGCAGCGTCCGTATCTTTCGGCGCTTGAGCCTGATCAGACATTTTTTGAGGTTGCCGCAATGAGTTTGTCCGAAGCCCGTTTCCACGATCTGGTCGATGAAACCCAGGAAAAACTGGAAGACATCTTTGACGAGAGCGACCTGGACATCGATCTGGAAAGTTCGGCCGGTGTGCTGACCGTCAAGTTCGAAAACGGCTCGCAGCTGATCTTCAGCCGCCAGGAGCCGCTGCGTCAGCTGTGGCTGGCAGCGGTGTCCGGTGGTTTCCACTTCGATTACGACGAAGAAAGCGAGCGCTGGATGTGCGACAAGAGCGAAGAGCAACTGGGCGAAATGCTAGAGCGCATCGTCAAGCAGCAGGCTGGCGCTGAATTCGATTTCGAAGGTCTGTGATTCCGTGACTGACACCGCTCCCGTTCGTCCACCGAAGCCGCTGTACAGCAACATCAGCCCGGCCGTGCCTTCGCCGTGCAGCGGCGTTTGCCGATTGGATGAGCAGAAGGTCTGCCTCGGCTGCTTCCGCCATGTCGAAGACATTCGCGAATGGCGCTCGGCAGACGATGACCGGCGACGTGTGATTTGCGCGCAGGCGTCGCAGCGCAAACAGTGCGGCGGGGCGTGACTTGTATATTTTTTGAGCTGTGATAGTGTCCGAACACGCCTCAACCCATCGAGGCCTGGTGAAAACCCCGTCTTTTTTGGCGGGGTTTTGCTTTTTTTGTGTGCAGAAGAAAGGAGTCTGCCCGGATCATGACCGCACCTTCCATCACCCTTACCCGTCTGGACGTGCAACGTCTGGAGCGCCTGATCGACAGCCTGGATGACACGCTGCCGGGCGTGATTGCGCTGCAAACCGAGCTGGATCGCGCCGACACCGTGGTCGGTCACGATGAAGTGCCCGCCGATGTCGTGACGATGAATTCCCGTGTGCATTGCCGCGAAGAAGGCAGTGGCAAGGATTACCACCTGACGCTGGTCTATCCGAAGGACGCCAACGCCGATGAAGGCAAGATCTCGATCCTGGCTCCGGTCGGCAGCGCGTTGCTGGGCCTGAAAGTCGGTCAGCACATTGACTGGCCGGCACCCGGTGGCAAGACCCTCAAACTGACTTTGCTGGAAGTCGAATCGCAACCGGCCAACGGTGGCGCGTTTCCCGAGTAACCCGCCTCAGACCTGTTCGAGTGCCTCGTTCAGGGCGCGCTCCAGATCAGCCTTGTAGCGCAGATACAGATTGCTTGAACTCTGCCCGTCACCGAGCAGGCCCGAAAGGTCGAGGTCGGTGATGTAGCAGCGATAGCGTTCGCTCTCGCGGCGCTGCTCGACGATCTCCCGGGCGACCACGCTGAACAGCTGGTCGCCATGTTCCAGTTCGCTGAATTCCCGTTGATTGCAATACAGGGTGACCTGCACTTCGCCCGGTGCGGCTTTGCCGACGATCGCTTGCACGTCGTAGAACGGCTTGTTCACTGGCGTCTGCGGTGCCGGCCGCGCTTCGACCCGGCGCGCGCGCCCCGGACCTGAAGGCAATAGCTGGTAATACAAAGTGTCGAGACGGCCGTCGGGACCGGCGTCCATCGGCAGCACGGCTTCGCGGCGAAACAGAATCGATTGCAGGAAGCGCTGCAACGGCACCAACAGACTCTGCTCGTCGTGATAGGGCAAATGTTGCTGCCACAGCGCGTTGAACTCATCCAGCACGTACAGCTCGGCCTGCTGCTCGGTGATCCGATAGAATACTTGAATGCACTCCGGCTGGCCCATCGGCAGGATCAGTGCAAGGTCGTGATCTTCCAGTGCCATGGGATCCAGGTGCAGCGGACTGTAGCGCGGCTGTTCTTCGCCAAGGTAATCGAGCAGGGCCGGAAGGGTGGCAAGCGCCACATGGTTGACCTGGCCCGGCACCAATTCCAGCACGTGATAATGCTGCTGCACCTGAATCAGGTAGCGATGGTTCAACTCGCTGAGCAACAGGTTCTGCGCGGTGTCGATGATTTCTTCAACGCGACGGGCAATGAACTGCGCGCGGTTGTGGCAGAAGCAGCGCACCTTCAATGACGGCTGCAACGGCCCGCGCGGCAGGTTATTGAGGTAATCGCGTAGGCAGTCGAGCAGGGCATGCGGGCCGTCGAAGCGGTTGACCAGTACTTCGTTCCAGCTATTGAGCGTGACCTGATCCAGCGTCAGCACGAGGTTTTCGCGCACTCCGGCGTAACTCAGCGAGTCGGTACGCTCGGTGGTCATCAGGATATTGAGGTCGCGGTGATGCTTGAGCGGGTCGACGCCGACGTTGACCAGAATCAGCACTTCGCTTGGCACCGCTGCACGCAGCAACGGTTCTTCCGCGACGGTGGGCAAGGGCAGGGCGATGCACTGTTGCAGGCTGCCGAGCAGGTTGAACAGCTCGAACTCGCTCAGGTCGCTGGTGCCGGGATGCAGGGCCAGGCGGGTGCTGCTGTCGATCACGCCGTTGCGGTGGCACCAGGTCAGCAGCTCCAGTAACTCGCGGCTGCGCTTGATCGGTGCGAAGTGTTCCCACTCCAGTGCGGTCAGGCTGCCGTTATATAAGCCCCACTGGGTTTGTCCCGGTTCCTTCTTGTTGCGCGACTGCACCAGGGTCAGGGTGTCTTCGGCCAGATCCGGGGCGATGCCGGGGTTGATGAACTCGACCTTGTCGGCCTTGCGTTCGAAGGCTGCGTAGAGCCGGCGCCCCAGCACATTGAGATCGCGTTTATTGATCAGGCTGACGGTTTGTTCTGTGCGGGCGAACTGGGTCAGGAAGCGGTAGCTGTAGTTCAGCTCATTGACCAGTGCGCGACGCTCGGCGCTGACCTGGCGGACTTTCCACTGGCTGCGGCTGTCGAGCAGCGTCAGTTGTCGCTGATCCCAATGCCATTCGCTGGCCAGTCGTTCCAGCAACGTGCGTTGCCAGCTCTGGGTGCGGCTGTTGCCAGTGAGCTTGCGGTTGACCTTCAGGTACAACGCGCGACGAACCAGCTCCAGCCGTTCCGGCTCGTTGCGCGCGGTGAGGTATTCCTCGATACGCCGGTACACGACCATGTACGGATCCAGTTCATCCAGATCCAGCTGGTTGGCGAACACGGCTTTTTTGAAGCGCAGGCTCAGGCACTGCACCTGCGGGTGTTCGCTGGCGTAGACCTCGGTCAGCAGCAGCTTGAGCACCGATTTATAGGGTGACTCGATGCCCTTGAACAACTGCCACAATCCGGCGCCGATGAACTCGCCCGGCGGAATCCGCGCCAGATGACCAAGGTCGAGGGTTTCGTCGGCGCGGATAAAACGCTTGGACAGCAGGGTGTGGGTGTAAAGGTCGTAGGCGGTTTCTTCGTAAACCGGCACCAGCCACCAGATCGGTGTGCGCCCTGCCAGCCAGATTGCAGTGCGATAAAACTCGTCGAGCAGCAGATAGTGCTGAGTGCTGCCGCAGTTTTCCGAGCTGAGCTGGGTGTCGCGTTCGCCTTTGACGAAGCGCTCCGGGTCGATCAGGAAAAAATGCGCTTCGGCGCCCTGACTCGCCGCCCAGGCTTCCAGCAGCTGGCATTTTTTGCGCAGTTCGGCAAGCTCGCTTTCGTTCAAGTCCGGCGCGTGGCAGACCCACACGTCCATGTCACTCTGATCGGCTTGCGCCAGCGTACCAAGGCTGCCCATCAGGAACAGGCCGTGAATCGGTCGCGGCGGATTGCTGCCGTGACGCGGTTTGTACGAAAACGAACGAGTCAGACGCTGTGCTTCGGTCAGCACGTTGGCGTCGGGCTCGTAATTCGACAGGCCGGCCGGCGTGCTGCCCGACACGTAGCCCGGCAGCAGCGGGTGATTAACATGAAAGAACAGCGGCAACAGCGTCAGTACGCTTTGCTGGCGTGTCGACAGCCCTTCAAGGGCACGACCGAGGCGGCCTTCATTGAGTTTGAGAAAACGCGCGCGCAGCTGGCTGAGTACCTTGCGGTCGATGCCTTCGTCCAGGTCGGGGCGGATTTCGTGGGTGCGCGTCATGTCAGCTCAAACCGGCTCGCAAGCTCGGACGAAGAGGGTCTCGGAATGGGAGGCAGTTTAGCCTTTGCGCAGCGGGACTTTTAAGCTGAATTTGTTTTTTGACGTCAGATTTCTATCGCGGATGGCCGGGCAAGCCCGCGGAAATCCCGTGGCAGGAGTTCCCGTGGGCGAAGTCAGGGGGAATCAGGCGGTTTCCTGCTCTCTCAGAATGGTCAGCACGGTTTGCACACTTTGTGCGGCATCGCGACCGAGGCTGGTCAGATACCCGCCATCGGGCTGGTCGGTCAGTTCTTTTTCAAAGAGGCGTTTGGCGGCGGCGATGTGTTTCGGGGCAGCGGTCTGATGAATTTTCAGACCTTCCTGGGAACTGTCCAGGTTGAAGAGTGCGAGGACTTCCAGTTCGGCAACCAACTCAGGGGTAAGCGACATAAGGACTCCAGACTTTCTAGGAATTGGACGACAGCGTCCCTAAGGTGAACCCGCTTTTGCGGCATGTCCAGTGCTCAGATCAGGGATTTTGTCTTGAGGCGGATTGCAGTGTAGTCGGGAGGCGGGAGTTGGCTGGATGGATGGGTGACAAATTGTGTGGGAGCGAGCTTGCTCGCGAAAGCGGTGTGTCATTTAGCGTTGTTTTTGCTGATGCACGGCATTCGCGAGCAGGGGGATGTGTTTGGCTTACTGCTTTTCTGGCGGTAATTCCGGCAAGGCGCGCAGCGCCGCTTCGTACCATTCGGTATTGAACGCACGGTCTTCATCGAGCATCGCGTCGATTTCGTAAGCCAGCACGTGAGCCATCAGATTGAGGATTTCTTCGCGCTCGACACCCACCAGGGTCAGCTTGTTGAACGTCGCTTTGGCGGCCGGCGGATTGTCGCTTTCGATCTGGTTTTCGATGGCTTCGATCAACGTCGCTTCGGTGAACTCTTCTTCGTCGTTGTCATTGTCGATGTCTGTCGGCTCGCTCATGGCAGGCTCCTCATGGAAAGGCGCCAGTTTACCCGCATTCAGTGGCGTGATGCTGCTGGCGGGAAAGGCTTGAGCGATCTATAAACAGGCACTGCCCACCCCGCACGGCCTGGAGGCTATGTGATGTTCAAGCTCTACGGATTCTCAGTCAGCAACTACTACAACATGGTCAAACTGGCACTGCTGGAAAAAGGCCTGCCGTTCGAAGAGGTCACGTTCTACCCGACGCAGACACCGGAGTCTCTGGCCATCAGCCCGCGCGGCAAAGTGCCGGTGCTGGGTGTAGACGATGGTTTTATCAACGAAACCGCGATCATCCTCGAATACCTCGAACAGACCCAGAAAGGCACGCCGCTGCTGCCGAGCGATCCGTTCCAACGCGCGCAGGTGCTGGCGATTGCCAAGGAAATCGAGCTGTACATCGAGTTGCCGGGACGCGCTTGTTACGGCGAGGCGTTCTTCGGCATGACCCTGCCGGAGGCGATCAAGGAAAAGACCAAGACTGAATTGCAGCTGGGTTTCGCCGCGCTGGGACGACACGGAAAATTTTCTCCGTACGTGGCGGGCGACAGTATGAGCATTGCCGATTTGTATTTCCTCTACAGCGTGCCGCTGGCCTATGCGGTCGGGCAGAAGCTGTTCGGGATTGATTTGCTGGCGGAGATGCCGCAGGCGAAGGCGCTGCTGGAGCGGTTGGAGCAGAATCCGCATGTGCAGAAGATCGCGGCAGACAAGGAAGCTGCGATGCCGGCGTTTTTGGCGATGATCGCTGCCAAGAAGTGAGTTTTATAGCGCTCTGAAGGAAGCCTTCGCGAGCAGGCTCGCTCCCACATTTGGATTTTTGTTGAACACAAAATTTGTGGCCGACAAAAATCCCCTGTGGGAGCGAGCCTGCTCGCGAAGCTTTTGGCTTTTGGCCTTTAGCGGCTAGCGATCAGCGCCTGACCGCGCACCACCGCTGCCTTGACCTGCGCCGGCGCAGTGCCGCCGATATGATCACGGGCATTCACCGAGCCTTCCAGGGTCAGCACGGCAAACACGTCCTGCTCGATCTGATCACTGAACTGACGCAGTTCTTCCAGGCTCATCTCGGCCAGATCCTTGCCAGTGTCGACGCCGTACTTCACCGCGTGACCGACGATTTCGTGGCAATCACGGAACGGCAGACCACGGCGCACCAGATAATCTGCCAGGTCGGTCGCGGTGGAGAAACCGCGCAGCGCCGCTTCACGCATGATCGCGTGTTTCGGTTTGATCGCCGGGATCATGTCGGCAAAGGCACGCAGCGAATCGCGCAGTGTGTCGGCGGCGTCGAACAGCGGCTCTTTGTCTTCCTGGTTGTCCTTGTTGTAGGCCAGCGGTTGGCCTTTCATCAGGGTCAGCAAACCCATCAGTGCACCGAACACACGGCCGGTCTTGCCACGCACCAGCTCCGGTACGTCAGGGTTTTTCTTTTGCGGCATGATTGAGCTGCCGGTGCAGAAGCGGTCCGGCAGATCAATGAACTGGAACTGCGCACTGGTCCACAGCACCAGCTCTTCGGAGAAGCGCGACAAGTGCATCATCGCGATGCTCGCGGCCGAGCAGAATTCGATGGCGAAGTCGCGATCGGAGACGTTGTCCAGCGAGTTGCCGCCAACTGCGTCGAAGCCCAGCAGTTGCGCGGTGTATTCGCGGTCGATCGGGTAGGTGGTGCCGGCCAGCGCGGCGCTGCCCAGTGGCATGCGGTTGGTGCGCTTGCGGCAGTCGACCAGACGCTCGTAGTCGCGGCTGAGCATTTCGAACCAGGCCAGCATGTGGTGCCCGAAGGTCACTGGCTGCGCGGTCTGCAGGTGGGTGAAGCCCGGCATGATGCTCGCGGCTTCGCGCTCGGCTTGCTCCAGCAGGCCTTTCTGCAGGCGGGTGATCTCGGCGAGGATCAGGTCGATTTCGTCACGCAGCCACAGGCGGATGTCGGTGGCGACCTGGTCGTTACGGCTACGGCCGGTGTGCAGCTTTTTACCGGTAACGCCGATGCGGTCGGTCAGGCGTGCTTCGATGTTCATGTGCACGTCTTCGAGGTCGACACGCCAGTCGAACTGGCCGGCCTCGATTTCGCCCTGAATGGTCTTCAGGCCGTCGATGATGCTGTCGCGCTCGGCATCGGTCAGCACGCCGACCTTGGCCAGCATGGTGGCGTGGGCGATCGAGCCCATGATGTCGTGGCGATACAGGCGCTGGTCGAAAGTGACGGAGGCGGTGAAGCGGGCGACGAAGGCGTCGACGGGTTCACTGAAGCGGCCGCCCCAGGACTGATTGGTCTTGTCAGTGCTCATGAATTCGCTCGTATCGGCTTGAAGAAAGAAGGCGTGAAACGCTGGCGCGGATAATAACAGGGTTGCCAATACTGTCGCTGACACTGGTCGATACGTTTTTTTCTCATTGCGTCAGCCATAGTGGCCGCTGGTGCTGGGAGATTTGCACAAGGATATTTTTCGATTGAGCAATATCGGCCCGGCGAGCGTCTACAGTTGGACATAAGGGTCGACGCGGCTCTGGATCGCGCAAAGGTCTGGCCGGCGACTATAAGAAGAGGGGGTGGGTGTTTTGTCCTTCGGCAAACCCCGTGAGAAACGCAGGAAACAGCGGGCTTTGAGCAGTACGACCCGGACACTGGCAAATATTGCTGGCCGACGTACGGCACTTTTTGGCGCTCGGGCTAGTCTTAGCGTGGATCGCGGTGACGGACGTCACTTCACCTGTCTACGCTATCCTTGTGCGAGACTCACGCAGGAATCCAGCGCAATATGAATGTCCTGATCGTTGATGACGAACCACTGGCTCGCGAGCGCCTCAGCCGAATGGTGAGCGAGCTCGAGGGTTATACAGTTCTGGAGCCCGGCGCCACGAATGGCGAAGAGGCGTTGGCACTGATCGACAGCCACAAGCCGGATATCGTGCTGCTCGATATTCGCATGCCGGGTCTCGATGGCCTGCAGGTTGCTGCCCGTCTGTGCGAACGTGAAACGCCGCCGGCCGTGGTGTTTTGCACCAGCCCCGATGAATTTGCCGTGGAAGCCCTGCAGGCCAGCGCCGTGGGCTATGTGGTGAAACCCGTGCGAACCGAACATCTGCATGACGCCCTGAAACGGGCTGAACGTCCCAATCGGGCGCAACTCTCAGCCCTGACCCGTCCCGCTGCCGAAAGTGGCAACGGCCCGCGCAGCCATATCAGCGCCCGAACCCGCAAAGGCATCGAACTGATCCCGCTGGATCAGGTGGTCTACTTTATCGCCGACCACAAGTACGTGACCCTGCGCCACGAGGCCGGTGAAGTGCTGTTGGATGAGCCGCTCAAAGCCCTCGAAGACGAATTCGGCGAGCGCTTTGTGCGTATCCATCGCAACGCGCTGGTCGCCCGCGACCGCATCGAACGTCTGCAGCGTACGCCGCTGGGGCATTTCCAGCTGTTTCTCAAGGGTCTAAATGGTGACGCGCTGATCGTCAGTCGTCGGCACGTGGCCGGTGTGCGCAAGATGATGCAGGGCCTGTAACCCGGTCATTCCGGACAGCTCCAGCTCCTTTTTACCAGGCACTGCGGGCCAGGGAGGCCGCGCCGACTCTGATTCAAGTCAAAGTGGATTTGGCTGAGCTGTTATTATCCGCCGTATCTATTCAGTACGGATTGATCCATGTCCTCTCGCGAAATCCGCATCGCCACCCGTAAAAGTGCGCTTGCCCTCTGGCAGGCCGAATACGTCAAAGCCCGTCTTGAAGCGGCCCACCCGGGCCTGCTGGTGACGCTGGTGCCCATGGTCAGTCGCGGCGACAAACTGCTCGATTCGCCACTGTCGAAAATCGGTGGCAAGGGCCTGTTCGTCAAGGAACTGGAAACTGCGCTGCTGGAAAACCAAGCCGACATCGCCGTCCACTCGATGAAAGATGTGCCGATGGACTTCCCGGAAGGCCTCGGCCTGTTCTGCATCTGCGAGCGTGAAGATCCGCGTGATGCCTTCGTTTCCAATACTTATGCCAGCCTGGAAGCATTGCCTGCCGGCAGCATTGTCGGTACGTCGAGTCTGCGTCGTCAGGCACAGTTGCTCACCCGTCGTCCGGATCTGCAGATCCGCTTTCTGCGCGGCAACGTCAACACCCGCCTGGCCAAACTCGATGCCGGTGAGTACGACGCGATCATCCTCGCCGCCGCCGGCCTGATCCGCCTCGGCTTCGAAGATCGCATCACCTCGGCGATCAGTGTTGATGACAGCCTGCCGGCCGGTGGCCAAGGTGCAGTCGGCATCGAATGCCGCAGCGCCGACACCGAAATCCACGCCTTGCTCGCACCGCTGCATCACGCCGACACCTCGTCGCGTGTGACTGCCGAGCGTGCTCTCAACAAACATTTGAATGGCGGCTGCCAAGTGCCGATCGCCTGCTATGCCGTGCTCGAAGGCGAGCAGTTGTGGTTGCGTGGTCTGGTCGGTGAGCCAAGCGGCGGCAAGCTGCTCAGCGCCCAAGCCCGCGCGCCACGTGCCGATGCCGAAGCACTGGGGGTGAAGGTCGCCGAAGACCTGCTCAGCCAGGGCGCCGACGACATTCTCAAAGCGGTCTACGGCGAGGCAGGTCACGAGTGACCGGTTGGCGCCTGCTGCTGACGCGCCCCGCGGAAGACTGTGCGGCGCTGGCGCAGACGTTGGCTGGGCAGGGCGTTTTCAGTAGCTGTTTGCCGCTTCTGGACATTGTCCCGCTGCCAGTCTCTGAGAAAATTCGTCAGGCGATTACGCAGTTGCCAAGTTGCAGTGCAGTGATTGTCGTCAGCAAACCGGCGGCGCGTATTGCGCTGGATCTGCTCGAAGGTGCATCTGCGCTGACGATGCCGTGGTTCAGTGTCGGCGCGGCGACTGCGCAGATTTTGCTGGATCACGGTCTGGACGCGAGCTTCCCGGCCACCGGCGATGACAGCGAAGCCTTGCTGCAATTGCCGCGTCTGCGTGAGGCGGTCAGCCAGCCCGGAGCGCAGGTGTTGATCTTGCGCGGGGAGGGTGGGCGTGAACTGCTCGCCGAGCGCTTGCGTGAGCTAGGTGCTAGTGTCGAGTATCTGGAATTGTATCGACGCGACCTGCCAGCCTATGCCCCGGATGAGCTGCCACGGCGGATCGAAGCGGAACGCTTGAACGGGCTGGTGGTCAGCAGTGGACAGGGTTTCGAGCACCTGCGCCAAATGGCCGGTAATACCTGGCCGGCCATCGCGTCGTTGCCGTTGTTTGTACCAAGCCCAAGGGTCGCCGAGCTGGCACGTGCCGCCGGGGCTCAAACAGTTGTGGATTGCCGCGGCGCGAGTGCCGCGGCTTTGCTGACGGCGTTGCGGGAGTATCCCGAACCCGTTTTCTAATGCAAAGGATGGATACGTGAGCGAAACAGCCTTGCCAAAAGATGACGTCCAGCCTGTGATTGAACCCCAGGTTGAAACTCCACCGCCGGCCACAGAGCCGCGCCGAGGCAATGGATTGGCCATCGTCGCCTTGTTGCTCGGCGCCGCCGGTGTCGCGATCGGCGGCTGGGGTGTCTGGCAGGTTCGTCACCTGCAGACCAACACTCAACAGCAGTCCGGTGAAGTGCAGGCATTGAACGATCAGGCGCAGAGCCTGAAGCTCAATGAACAGCGTCTGACCGAGCGCCTCGCGCAACTGCCGGGTGCTGACGAACTTGCCGAGCGCCAGCGTCTGGTGACCCAGCTTCAAGGTGATCAACAGCGCCTAAATCAGCGTCTGGAAACCGTTCTTGGCGCCAGCCGCAAGGATTGGCGTCTGGCTGAGGCTGAGCATTTGCTGCGTCTAGCCAGTCTGCGTCTTTCGGCGTTGCAGGACATCAGCAGCGCTCAGGCGCTGGTCCAAGGCGCTGACGAAATCCTCCGTGAGCAAAACGATCCAGGCTCTTTCGCCGCCCGCGAGCAAGTGGCGAAAACCCTGGTGGCGCTGCGCAGTACTTCGCAACCGGATCGCACCGGTCTGTTCCTGCGCCTCGGTGCGCTGCGTGATCAAGTCATCGACCTCACCGAGCTTGCGCCGGAGTACAAGGATCGTGGCGAATCGCTGCTGGGCCTGACTGCTGACGGTGACGGCGCCAGTCGTTGGGCGCAGTGGTGGGATCAGGTCTCGCGCTATATCCGTATCGATTTCAATGCCGACAAGAATGTGCGGCCGCTGCTGGCCGGGCAGAGCCTGAGTCAGGTGCGTCTGGCCCTGAGCCTTGCGCTTGAGCAGGCGCAGTGGGCAGCCCTCAACGGTCAGGCGCCGGTCTATACCCAGGCGCTGGCCGAAGCGCGCGATGTGCTCAAGGGCAATTTCAACCCGGACAATCCGCAAAGCAAAGTGATGCTCGAACAGGTCGGTGAGTTGAGCAAGGAACCGGTCACGGTCACGACGCCTGATCTGGCCGGCACGCTGAGTGCGGTGCAAGCCTACCTTGAGCGGCGCAACGTTAACGCCGAAGAGTCGGTGAAACCCTTCGCCAAGCCTGCCGCCAACACCGCGCAGGAGATCACGCCATGAAACGCCTGTATGTGATCGTGTTTCTGGTGATCGCTGCGACAGCGGCGCTGGGTCTGGCGATTGCCGAGCATTCCGGTTACGTGCTGGTGGCCTACAAAAGCTTCCGCTACGAGTCCAGCCTGTGGGCGACGCTGGCGGTCATCGCGGTGTTGTGGCTGCTGATCTGGGGGATCAAGGCACTGGTCGAATTGGTCATGGCCTCCAGTGGCGTAGTCAACCCATGGTCGCGCCGCAACCGCAGTCGGCGCGTGCAGGTGGCGATCGAGCACGGTCAACTGGATCTGGCCGAAGGTCGCTGGGCCAGCGCTCAGCGTCACCTGTCTCGAGCGGCTGAAGCCGAGCGCCAGCCATTGCTGTACTACCTCGGTGCTGCTCGCGCAGCCAACGAGCAAGGTCTTTACGAAGAGTGCGATCGTTTGCTGGAGCGGGCGCTTGAGCGTCAGCCCCAGGCGGAGCTGGCCATCGCTTTGAGTCATGCGCAGTTGCAGACTGACCGTGGCGACACCGACGGTGCCTTGGTGACGCTGCAAGCGATGCACGATCGCCATCCACACAATGCGCAGACGTTGCGTCAGTTGCAGCGCTTGTATCAGCAGCGCGGCGAATGGTCGGCGGTGATTCGTTTGCTGCCGGAATTGCGCAAGGACAAAGTCCTGCCGCGCGCCGAACTGGCTGAACTCGAGCGCCGCGCCTGGGGTGAAAACCTCTCGCTGGCTGCGCAACGGGAAGAGGATGGCAGCGTGGGTTTGCAGTCGCTCACGCGCGCCTGGGAGCAGCTCACTTCGGCGCAACGGCAGGAGCCGCCGCTGGTGTTGGCGTACGCCGAACAGTTGCGGCAGTTGGGCGCCCAGGTCGAAGCGGAAGAAGTGCTGCGCACTGCCCTCAAACGCAAGTACGACAGCCATCTGGCCCGTCTCTACGGGCTGGTGCGCGGCAGCGATCCGGCCCGCCAGTTGCAAACCGCCGAAGGCTGGCTGAAGGAGCATCCGAACGATCCAAGCCTGCTGTTGACCCTCGGCCGACTGTGTCTGCAAACCAGTCTGTGGGGCAAGGCACGGGATTACCTGGAAAGCAGTCTGCGTGTGCAGCGCAATCCCGAGGCCTGTGCGGAGCTGGCGCGCCTGCTCGCCCAGTTGGGCGATACCGAGCGCAGCAATCAGTTGTTCCAGGAAGGCCTTGGTCTGCTGGACGAGCGCCTGCTGGCCGCGCCGTTGCCGGTTCCGGCCCATGTCTGAAGTGGCGAGGGAGTTCGCTCCCTCGCTTACCTTTTGTGGCTGAATTTTCCACTTCGTTGAGCGCTTGAGGCAAATTCCTACAGCGGTCTACACCAATTCCTCTCGATCCTGTCGGGTTTTCCCTACACCTCTGGTGAACTGTCGGCAGGGCCTTGCCTTGAAAGGCTGACACGCTTTCCTCTACCGTAACCGTCTGTCTCTACTGTTACGGAAAAGCCATGTCGTTGGCCTGCTCACGCTCCTTGTTCTTCATGGCTTTCACTGCGGGGGCCTTTGCTCTGGGAGCTTCCTATTATCTTGAATATGCAGTCGGCCTGACGCCGTGCAGCCTGTGTCTGGTGCAGCGCCTGTTCCTTACGCTGCTGTGCGTAGTCAGTGGTCTGGCGGCGGTGCACGGTCCCAAACGTGTCGGTTTGTGGTTCTACTGGCTGTTGACCCTGGGCGCCAGCCTGGGTGGGACCACGGCGGCCTGGCGGCAGGTACTGATACAGAGCGATCCGATGCTGCACCTGCTCAATTGCTCGCCTGCTCCCGAGGCCTTGTTCAGTGGTCTGCCATGGATCTGTGCCCTGCAAACAATGTTTAGCGGCGGTACCGATTGTGCGGAAATATCCTGGACGCTGTTCGACCTGAGTGTCCCGGAGTGGAGCCTGCTGTTCTTTGTCGCGGTATCGATTCTGGCGGTGTATCAATTGTTGCGGCTGGTATGGAGTGCTCTGCAACGCCCGCTCAGCGGCCAAGCGTCGCACCCGGTGCTGTTGCGGGATTAAACACTTGTATGAACTTTATCTCCTGCGTACCTTGAAGCCATAGGCGTGCGGGCATAATCTGGCCCGCACGTGTCATTGGATTTATGTTGCTCGATGACGCTCTGCCCGGCCGACCCCCAAGCCAGAATCAAAAGAGGGGCGCGGGTGTAGAGCAGCATGACCCACAAGGGAAGAGAGATCGCCATGCTCGAAAGTTGTCAGAATGCTCAGGAACGTTGGGGTGGGGTTCATCTGCTGATCGACCGCTGGTTGCAAGAGCGTGAAGAGCTGATCGGTGCCTACGACAAGCTCGGCGCAGAGCCTGATTCGCTGTCTGAGAGCCGCAAGCCCTTGCAGGAGTTCTGCGGCGTGTTGGTCGATTACGTGTCGGCCGGGCACTTCGAAATCTACGAACAGCTGACTGGCGAAGCCAAGGCGTTCAACGACAAGCGCGGCCTCGAACTCGCCGAGACGATCTATCCGCGCATCGATGTCATCACCGAGAAGCTTCTAGCCTTCAACGACCTGTGCGATGAAGGCAAATGCGTTGCAGAGAAGTTCAAAGAGCTAGGTGGCCTGCTCCACGAACGCTTCGAACTTGAAGACTGCCTGATTGAAGTGCTGCACACAGCACACAAGGAAGAAGATCCGGTTCAGGCCTGATCCCGAACCCTGATCAAAAAAAACGGTGCGCCCGAAAGCGCACCGTTTTTTATTGCCCGATCAACTCGTCGCTCCACGCAATTCCACTTCAAACACCAGCGGTGTGAACGGCGCAATCAGGTCACCGGCACCGTCAGCGCCATAGGCCTGATCCGATGGAATCACCAGGCGCCATTTCGCGCCTACCGGCATGTTCTGCAACGCGGTGCGCCAGCCGGCAATCACGCTGTCGAGGTTGAACCATTGTGGCTGAGTGTTCTGATCGAACACGGTGCCATCCGGCAGCCGTCCGACATACAGCACCTGCACTTTTCCATCGGGGCCAGCCTTGCCGCCAGTGCCCGGTGTCAGCTCGGTGAGCAGGATGCCGTCAGCCAGTTCCTTAACACCCGGTTTGGCTTTTTCAGCGATGAGAAAGCGTTGCTCGTTTTCCATCGCCGCATCACTTGAAGGCTGTGCAGAGTGCTCGGCGTTTTGCGCTTCATGATCAGCCAGAATCTGCTCGATGCGTGCTTCGCTCAGCGCCAGCGGCTTGCCTTGGTAGGCTTGCTGCAAGCCATCGACCAGCGCCTGAATCTGCAGTTGCGGGACTTCCTGACGCAGTCGTTCACCGAGGCTGGCACCGAGGCTGTAGGCCAGATCGTGAGCATCGTTCGCGGTGTTTTTTTCGTCAGCGTGAACGGCCGAAAAAACCATGCAGAGGGATAAAAAAAAGTAGCGCGACATGGGCACACTCCGTCCTGAGATGCGGTGGATTATGCCAGCGCGAACGTCTGCAACGGTGAACTGCTTTTGACTTCGCGCAGAACATTTTCGATTCGGTGCAACGCAACGCAATCGATACTGTCAAGATGCCCTAGCGGCGGTAACTGCAGAGGTCTAGTATGAGCCGCACTCACGTCAGCCAGGAGGTAAACCATGTCGGCCACCAAGAAGCCTGTAAATACTCCGTTGCACTTACTCCAACAACTCTCGGGCAGCCTGCTCGAGCATCTGGAAAACGCTTGCTCCCAAGCCTTGGCTGATGCTGAAAAACTGCTCGCCAAACTGGAAAAGCAACGCGGCAAGGCGCAAGAAAAACTGCACAAATCCCGCACCAAATTGCAGGACGCAGCCACTGCCGGTAAAGCCAAGGCACAGAACAAAGCCAAGGCCGCAGTGAAAGAACTGGAAGACCTGCTCGATGCCTTGAAGGATCGTCAGTCCGACACTCGCAGCTACATTCTGCAACTCAAGCGCGATGCACAGGAAAGCCTGAAACTGGCCCAGGGTGTGGGTCGCGTTCAAGAAGCCGTGGGCAAAGTACTGTCCACCCGCGCCGCCAAACCGGCAGCGGCACCGGCGAAGAAAGCGGCTGCCAAACCGGCTGCAGCCAAGCCTGCAGCGAAAACCGCAGCGGTTAAACCTGCGGCAAAAACGGCGGCCAAACCTGCTGCCAAGGCACCGGTGAAAGCGGCGACCAAGCCAGCTGCCAAAACCGCGGCAAAACCTGCGGCGAAAAAACCGGCTGCGACGAGCGCTGCCAAACCGGCGGCTAAAACCACTGCTGCAAAACCAGCTGTTGCCAAGCCAGCCGCTAGAACGGCCGCCGCCAAACCGGCTGCAAAACCAGCCGCGAGCAAAGCTGCTCCGGCGAAAGCTGCAGCTGCCAAACCGGCCGCTAAACCTGCGGCGAAAGCTGTGGCGAAACCAGCCGCAAAACCTGCTGCCAAAACCGCCGCTGCCAAGCCAGCCGCAAAACCGGCTGCCGCTAAACCCGCTGTAAAAGCCGCCGCAAAACCTGCCGCCAAGCCGGCTGCAAAACCAGCAGTGAAAGCCGCCGCCAAGCCAGCCGCGAAACCGGCCGCCGCTGCTAAACCAGCGACCACTGCTGCCAAGCCTGCTGCTGCAAAACCGGCCGCCAAACCAACTGCCAAACCTGCCGCCAAACCAGCCGTGAAAAAGCCTGCCGCTGCCAAACCAGCTGCCGCCAAACCGGCTACCACTCCAGCTGCCAAGCCTGCCGTGCCAGCCACTCCGGCCACGCCAGCCGCCGCTGCTCCAGCCGCCGCCACCTCGACTCCTTCGACTGCGCCATCGCCAGCCGCTGCGTCGAGCGTCAGCAACAACCCGACCAGCGCTTCCTAAGTGCCGGTTGCCGCGACGCGCAGCACTTGCAGCGCGTCGCGGTTCGGGCTGGCCGCCATGCCGGCCAATCCTTCAAGCCAGGTCTTCGAGCCTGCATCGTTTAGCGCCCATTCCTGCGCCACCCCTTCAAGCCGTGACAGCAACGCTCGCTCAGCCTCAAGCTCCAGTGATTTGATCTGCTCGCGCATGCCTTTCAGCACCGCATCATCAACGGCCCGTACTTTCCATAGCATCCGCAGGGAGCGCAGCGGCTGTACCACCTCGGTATCCCAAGGCTCGGTCAGCGTCTGAAGCTGGCTTACACGTTGTTCATCACAGATCACCCCGCGTTGTTCGAGCCATAAACCGCACAGCAGCAGGCACACATTGGCGCCCGCCGTTTGCAGTCGCAGGCAGGCATCTTCCACGCCCGGGCGGGCGTAGGTGGCAAGGGAAAAGCTCCACAGGTCAGAGGACATCGTGCTACTCGCGCCAGTTGTGAGCGAAGCTGGTAGACTCCGCCGCCATTATGATCCGACTTCAGAACCTGACTTTACAGCGTGGCCCGCAACGTCTGCTAGAAGACGCCGAGCTGACCCTGCACGCCGGCCACAAAGCCGGCCTCATCGGTGCCAACGGCGCCGGCAAATCGAGCCTGTTCGCCTTGATTCGGGGCGAACTGCACCCCGACTCGGGTGATTGCTTCCTGCCGGCTGACTGGCGCATCGCCCACATGCGCCAGGAGATCGAGACCCTTGAGCGTCTTGCCGTCGACTATGTGCTCGATGGCGATTTACGTCTACGCGAGGTGCAACGTGACCTCGCCGCCGCCGAAGCGGCGCACGACGGTGCCGCTCAGGCCCGCCTGCACTCGGAACTCGACAGCGCCGACGGCTACACCGCCGACGCGCGGGCGCGCAAATTGCTCGCCGGTCTCGGCTTCACCAACGAGCAGATGGATCGCCAGGTAGGAGATTTCTCCGGTGGCTGGCGGATGCGTCTGAATCTGGCGCAGGCATTGATGTGCCCGTCCGACCTGTTGTTGCTCGACGAACCGACCAACCACTTGGACCTCGACGCGATCATCTGGCTCGAAGAGTGGCTGAAAAGCTACCCGGGCACCTTGCTGCTGATCTCCCACGACCGTGATTTCCTCGATGAAGTCGTCGATCACGTGGCCCACGTCGATCAGCGCAAAATCACCCTGTATCGCGGCGGCTATACCGCGTTCGAACGCGCCCGTGCCGAGCGTCTGGCGCAGCAGCAACAGGCCTACGAGAAGCAGCAGGCGCAACGTGCGCACATGGAAAGCTACATCGCCCGCTTCAAGGCGCAAGCGACCAAGGCCCGTCAGGCGCAGAGCCGGATCAAAGCCCTGGAGCGGATGGAAGAGCTATCGGCGGCCCACGTCGATTCGCCATTCGACTTCGTCTTCCGCGAGTCGACCAAGATCTCCAGCCCGCTGATCGACCTGTCGGATGCGCGTCTGGGCTATGGCGACAAAACCATCCTGGAGAAGGTCAAGCTGCAACTGACCCCGGGCGCGCGGATCGGCCTGCTCGGCCCGAACGGCGCAGGTAAGTCGACGCTGATCAAAAACCTCGCCGGCGAGCTGTCACCGATCGCCGGGCGCCTGACCCGTGGCGAAAACACCGTGGTTGGCTACTTCGCCCAGCATCAGCTCGATTCGCTGGATTCCAAGGCCAGCCCGTTGTTGCACTTGCAGCGTCTGGCGCCGACCGAGCGCGAGCAGACTCTGCGTGACTTCCTCGGCGGTTTCGACTTCCGTGGCGCGCGCATTGATGAGCCGGTACTGAATTTCTCCGGTGGTGAAAAAGCGCGTCTGGCCCTGGCGTTGATCGCCTGGGAACGCCCGAACCTGTTGCTGCTCGACGAACCGACCAACCACCTCGACCTGGAAATGCGCCTGGCGCTGACCATGGCGCTGCAGGAATTCAGCGGCGCGGTGCTGGTGGTGTCTCACGATCGTCACTTGCTCAAGAGCACCACCGACAACTTCTACCTGGTCGCTGATGGCAAAGTCGAAGAGTTCGATGGCGACCTCGAAGACTACGCGCGCTGGCTGGTGGAATACCGCCAGCGCAACGCGCCGGTCAGCACCACCCCGGTGAATCCGGACAAGACCGACAAAAAGGCCCAGCGTCAGGCTGCTGCTGCGTTGCGTCAGCAACTGGCCCCGCACAAGCGTGAAGCCGACAAGCTTGAAGCCGAGCTGGGCAAGCTTCACGAGAAACTGGCCAAGGTCGACGCCAGCCTTGGCGACAGCGACATTTACGAGCCGGCGCGTAAGAACGAACTGCGTGATCTGCTCGCTGAGCAGGCCAAATTGAAGGTTCGCGAAGGCGAGCTGGAAGAAGCGTGGATGGAAGCCCTAGAGGTGCTGGAAAGCATGCAGGCGGAGCTGGAGGCGCTGTCCTGATGGAAGCGTTCAAGCTGCCGCTGCCGGCGGAGTGGGTCGAGCCGATCTGGTTCGCGGTGCAGATTCTGCTGATCCTGCTGGCCGGTTATCTCACCCAGCGCTTCGTCGCCAAAGCCCTGACCCGCCTGGGTGAGCGCTATCCATTCCCGCCGCAGTTGCTGATGCCACTGCGCGGCGTGTTGCGCTGGCTGATCATGGGCAGTGCGCTGATCTTTGTTCTGGAACGCCTCGGTGTCTCGGCCACGGTGCTGTGGACGGCGCTGTCAGGGTTCGTCGCCGTGGCGGCGGTGGCGTTCTTCGCGATGTGGAGTGTGCTGTCGAATCTGCTCTGCGCGATTCTGATCTTCACGGTTGGGCCGTTCCGGCTGGGCGATATCGTTGAGCTGGTGGACACCACGGACAAGCCTGGTGTCAAAGGCCGGGTGGTGGCGATCAATCTGCTTTACACCACGTTGATCGAGGCGGAAGAGTTGGGGACTGGCAGCGCGATGGTGCAGGTGCCGAACAGCTTGTTTTTCCAGCGCTCGGTGCGACGTTGGCGCGGGACTGATGTGTTTCCTTCCAGCGGGTTTGAGAAGTAAGTCTTACAGCAAGATCAAAAGATCGTCCGATCGCGGCCCGAGCCTTCGGCAGCTCCTACAGGGATCGCATTCCAAAGTAGGAGCTGCCGGAGGCTGCGATCTTTTGCTTTTAGGCCCAATCCGCATTAGCTTGAGCGTCTGTCACGATTCAGATGCGAGGTGTGCGATGGAGCTTCAAACATGGCTGGCATTTTTTGCCGCCTGCTGGGTGATCAGTCTGTCCCCGGGTGCTGGCGCCATTGCGTCGATGTCCAGCGGTCTGCAATACGGTTTCTGGCGCGGTTACTGGAACGCCCTCGGCCTGCAGATTGGCCTGGCGGTGCAAATCGCGATCGTCGGCGCCGGTGTTGGCGCGATCCTGACCGCCTCGGCCACCGCCTTCCACGCGATCAAGTGGTTCGGTGTGGCTTATCTTGTTTATCTGGCCATCAAGCAATGGCGCGCGCTGCCCATGGACATGAGCGACGACGCGGCGGTACGACCGATCGGCAAGCCGCTGGCGCTGGTGTTCCGCGGCTTTCTGGTGAACATCAGCAACCCCAAGGCTTTGGTGTTCATGCTCGCGGTGCTGCCGCAGTTCATCAACCCGCATGCGCCGTTGCTGATTCAGTATGTAGTAATCGGTGTAACGATGATCTTCGTCGACCTGATTGTCATGGCGGGCTACACCGGTCTGGCGTCGAAGGTGCTGCGTTTGCTACGCACCCCGCAGCAGCAGAAGCGTATGAACCGCACGTTTGCCGGACTGTTCATCGGTGCGGCGGCGTTTATGGCGACGTTGCGTAAAGCGGCGGCGTAAACCTCGCGAGCACAAAAAAGGCGACCTTTGCGGGTCGCCTTTTTTGTGGCTGGGACGCAGAGCGTCCCGGGATGCATTCCCACGTCGAGCACGGGGACGATCAGGCGCCAGTCATCAGCGCAAAATCACCGGCGCAGTATCACGCGGCAGATTGTTGCGCTGTGGTGCTTCGCGCGGCTGCTCGTAACCGCCGCCACCGAGCTGCATGCTCAGTTGCCCGGCCACGTCCTCACCCAGCGCCTTCGACACGTCACGCACCACCCGTGGGCGGTTCAGCGAGATCTTGATGTCGCGGTGGTTCACCAGTTTGGTGTCCTGCGCTTCGCCCATCGCCGTGAAGGCCGAGGTGATTTCGAAGGTCTTGGTGTTGATCAGGCTGAAATCCGCCACCAGCGTCAGGCCCAGTACCGCCGAATAGCTGTCGGTGTGCGCCAGTTCGTTGATGTCCTGAGTGAAGTCGATGTCCGACACCGTACCAAACAGCACATAGTCGGCGCCCTTGAAGTTGCCGGCCTTGATGCGCTTGATCACGTCGTAGACGTCACCCTTGGACGACGCGGTGTACGGCGTGCCTTGCACTAGCTGGAACATGCCGGTGCGCAAAATTTCACCCTTGATGTCGCCGGTGAATTTGCGCAACTCGCCTTGCTCGATGTAGCTGGTGCTCGCTTCGATCTCGTTATAGCTCGAAGAGCCGCTGGAGCTGTAGTAACCCTCGCGATGATTGCTCTGGGCCGAAACGATGTGGATGTATTGCTCCACACGCTCCTGATAGGCCAGATCCGTCACCGCGACTTTCGGGGCCGCCTGCACGCTGAACGCGCAAGCCAGGGCCATCATGCCAATCCATGCGCGCATCAATTAACGCTCCGTGGTTTTGCGGATCTCTTTTTCGTCCATCCACTCGGCCAGACCGCTTTCAACGTCGATCAGTTGCAGGCTGAATTTGTAGAAGACGTCCTTGTAATCGCTGCTGCGCTTGACGATCGAGCTGATCGAGCCTTCGATGCGGTACTTGGCGGCAACCATGTTGCCAGTCTTGGCCACGGTGCTCTTCTTGTACAGGCCGCTCTGGTTTTGCAGCTTGAGCTGGTCAACCTGGCTCTGCATGGCGTTGTTGTCGCTGGCGAAGCGGGCCACGCCGGTTTTCATCAGCTGCGTCTTGATGCTGGTGGTGATTTCGCGGGTGTCGATGTATTCGCTGGTCTTGTTCTTCACGTCGTAGACCTGAACCACCGGACGGCCCTGCAGAATGCCGGACTGGGCCAGCGAGCGGGTCATCGACTCGGCGATCATTTGCAGGTCGGTCGAACCGAATTCGTTGGTCACGGTTTCAACCGCTTTGGTGTCGCCGTAGCTGATGTTCTTGCTGCCCAGGGTCGGCGAGGTGTTGGCGCAACCGGAGGCCAGTAGGGCGATAACAGCGATGCAGGAAAAGCGTGCAAACATGGGAATGCTCTCTAAAACAGGAATAGGGTGACAGGCTTACGGCGTCTTGATTTCCAGACGGAAGTCCACGGCTTTCGGGGTCGGGGCGATGCCTTGGATGAAGCTGGTCTGGGCGCCGTACATCATTTGGCTTTTCCACACTTCTTCTTCGGCAATCGGGAAGCCTTCCGCGCCGAGCCAGGCGAAGCGGTAGTAGAAAATCTTGTTGCTGTTGAGGGTGTTGCTCAACTGCACGTTGACCGTCATGAAGCCGTTTTCGCGGGCCACGCGCATGGCGCCGACGACAATGTGTTTCTGTGGACCCATGGCCACGACTTTGCTCGCGGCGCTGCCCGGCTCTGGCGGTGGCGGGGTGGCGCAGCCGCTCGCCAGCAAGGCGAGGGCGGCGACGGCGATGAGTTTGAAGCGCATGCAAAGACTCCGTTCTTAAGGTTGTTTGAGGCTGGCGACGTTGGTCGCGCTGGCGCTCGGGATGACGTGGGCGGCGAGGCCACCGGCGAACACCTGGTTGCCCACGGCGCGCAGAGTGATCACTTGATAACGCTGATCGACGGTGACCTTGACCACCGAACCGCCCACGGCGCTTGGCAGGGTAACCTGATGCTCACCCTTTTTCAGACGCAGACGCACCACTTGGGTGTTGTCCGGCAGGGTGCGCCACGTACGGGTATCGGCACCTTCGAGCACAGCTGAAGAGATACCGACGGCGAGACCTGCCAGCGGGTTGGTTTCGTTGATCTGCTTCTGCGCAACACCCTTGGTGATTGCCCGCACGGTGGTGCGCAGGATGATCCCCGGCATGTCGTCACGCAGGGCGCGGCGGGACATCGCGGTGGTGCTGTTGAGGGCGGTCAGATCGACCTGCTGGCCATCGACACCGATCTGCGCGAACGGCGCGGTGGAGGTGTCTGGCTTGATGATCGGGAACGACAGCGGCGTAATCACCACATTGTTTGAGATCGGCAATGGCAGCGGCACGCGGATCGAGTCGCGGGCTGGCGCCAGACCACTCTGGACGACGATGAGAATGTCGCTGTCGTCGGATTTGCCCGGCTTGTCGAGGTTGACCAGCGCCTGTTCCAGCAGCGGCGTGTTCGGACGCAATTCGGCAGCCTTGCGGTAGCCCGGTGCAGCCAGGCCTTTTTCGCCCAAGGCTTCATAGACGAACCCGGACAGGTAATGGCTGAAAGCACTCTGGTAGCTGTTCTTCAGACCGACCACTTCCGGTGCGTCGAGGCTGGCGACCGGATAACCCTGCAAGTCTTTGTACTGCGTTTTAATGCCTTCTTTCTCGGCCTCTTCTTCGCTCTTGAGGTATTCCTTGTCACGCAGCTCGGCGATCACCGCTTCGCGCTCGTGAGTCTTCTTGATCGCGGTACGCGCGCCGTCGAAGTCATTGACCGCCAGCAGGTTCAGGGCCATCTGGGTGGTCAGCATGACTTTTTCGTAGTCGTAGCCTTCGTAGCGACGCACCTTGTCGTTGACCAGGAAACTGCCGAACTGGGCCAGATATTTGTCGGTGTCGAGCTTGACCGAATCTTCCCACTTGCCCACCACCTGATCAGCGCTGGTCCAGGCGTTCTGGCTGCCGGACAGGTCGCCCTTGGCGCGCAGCAATTCACCTTTCTCGAAGTAATAGAGCAGGTCTTTGTCCGGGCCGGTGTTGTTCTTTTCCAGCAGAGTCAGCGCGGCGTCAACATTGCCGGTGGCCAGTTGCTGATTGGTCTGGGCGAGTTCGGAGTCGTAGTTGCGAAACGCCGAACAGCCGGACAGCAGAGTGACGGCGCTGAGCGCAATCAGAGTGGGAGCGCGGAATGCCATGGGGGTACTTCTTCCCTGGAGTAATACAGCCGCGAATGCTGGTCGGGCTGGTGTGACCCATCGACAGTGGCGCTGGCCTCCTGCCAATTCCTCATAACCTGAGGAGCTTTAATGCCGTTTCGCGATAGCGAGGGCGCGGCATTATAGGCGGGCGGTGGTGGCTATGTAATATCTTTTTAATTGCACTTGTTAGTTTGGTGCCATTACTTATTTCAGGTCGGATACCGCACTGCCGGTCGGCGCTCCGCTGGGCTGGAATGCGCTGCCATTGGCAAACACTCGCTCACCCAAAGCCCGCAGGCCGATGACCTGGCGGCTCTGGTCGATGCGGATTTTCATGGGCGTAGCGCCGGGAGCGTTGGGCAGGCTGATCAGGTGCTCACCTTTTTTCAGGCGCAGGCGCACGACTTGGGTGAGGTTGGGCAAGGTGCGCCAAGTGCGCGTGTCGGCATGCTCGAAAGCATCCCAGTGGGTGACGTAGGAGGCTTTGCTCGGATCGCGTCGATTGTCCCTGGCCTGAACATCGGCTGCCAGAAATGCCCGATAGGTTGTGCGCTGAATAATGCCCGGCATGTCGTCACGCAGGGTGCGCAAGGACATGTCGGCAATGCTGTTGACCGCAATCAGCTTTTTTTGACGACCATCGATGCTCAGTTGGTTGAATGAAGGCGTCGAGGTGTCGGGCACCATTATGGGGAACGAGATATTGGCGACGATGACCTGACCGTCCGCGAGCTTCACCGGGTAGGGCACACGCACGGAGCTGCGGGCCGGCGCCAGGCCGCTTTGTACGATGATCAGCACATCGCTTTCATCTGCCTTCAGACCAGGGCTGTCGAGGTCGCGCAGTGCCTGTTGGAAAAACGCCATGTCCGGACGCAGTTCAATTGCCTGACGATAGCCGGGCGCTGCCAGATCTTTCTCGCCCAGTGCTTCGTAGGTGAAGCCGGCGAGATAGTGACTGAATGCACTTTGGTAGCCGTTTTTCAGCGCAATCACCGCAGGCGATTCGAGCATCACCACGGGGTAACCTTGCAGGTCCTTGTAATGCACGCGCGCGCCCTGGGCCTTGGCTGCTTCTTCGTCACGCTCGTATTCCAGCTCCCGCTGTCGGGCTATAAGCGCTTCGCGCTCGTGGGTTTTCTTGATGTCGGCACGGGCGCCGTCAAAATCATTCATGGCCAGTTGGTTGAGGGCCATTTGCGTGGTCAGCATGACTTTTTCGTAGTCGTAGCCATCGTAACGGCGCAGCTTGTCATTGATGATGCTGCCCCAGTGATCGCCCATGGCAGCGAGCAACTTGTCGCCGGTGGTCTGGATCGTGTCCTGGCGCTCGATGATCATCTGCTCGGCGCTGCGCCAGGTTGTCTGGCTCTGCGCAAACTCGCCGCCCGCACTCAGTACGGCGCCCTTTTCGAAATAGTAGAGCAGGTCTTTTTCCGCAGCCGGATTGTTCGCTTCGATCACGGCCAGGGCGCTGTTGATGTTGCCGGCCTTTAACGGGTCGGTGGTCTGTTGCAGTTCCAGATCGTAGTTGCGATATGCACCGCAGCCGCTCAGTTGCACAACGGCGGCGATCAACAGGGGCAAGTGCAAGCGGTGGCGCATGAAAGCGGTTCATCCTTGAGCGGGAAATGCGACAGGTCGCGCAATATAGGGTGCAATAGTGGCTAAGTGATGTGGCGTTTTTGCAGGCCGATGGCTCGTGTCTTGTGTGGCGTTACGTCGACAAAGCTTGAGGGAAACGCGTTCGAAGTGAACAATATGTAACTTCGCATTTCCATTTGAGACTCATTCATGACTGCCTCGTCCCGTTTTCTGGCTTGGCTGGTGTTCCCGTTGTTTGCCCTGAGCAGCTTTAATCTGCTGGCCGATACCGTGGAAGGCGCGCCGCAAGCGCTGCACCTGCTCGATTACATCAGCGCCGACTACCCGCCGACGGTAGCGGCGGGCAAGGTTGTCGATGATTCCGAATACCGCGAGCAACTGGAGTTCACGCGGGCGCTGCAAGGCTTGATCGCCGGCATGCCGGCCAAGCCTGAAAAGGTTGCGCTGGAGCAGGGTGTCAGCGCTTTGCACGCGGCAATCACTGCCAGGCAGGATGGCGCCGAAGTGGCCCGGCAGGCACGGCAACTGGGCGCGCAACTGGCGGTGGCGTATGAGGTCAGCCAAGCGCCGATCATCACCCCCGATCCCACCCGGGGTGCGCCGCTCTATGCGCAGAATTGCTCGGTGTGCCACGGCGACAGTGGCGCCGGTGACGGTCCGGCGGGCCTCGGCATGACCCCGGCACCGGCCAATCTGCGTGATGCGGCGCGGCTGGATCACCTGAGTCTGTACGCGATCTACAACACCCTCGGCCAAGGCGTCGAAGGCACCGACATGCCGGCGTTTGCCGATCAGCTCGATGATCGGCAGCGTTGGGATCTGGCGACCTACATCGCCGGGTTCAGCGCTGATCCGGCGGCGGCCAAAGCCGAGAAAACCTACAACTTCGCCGATCTGGCGCGCCAGACACCGGCCGAAGTGCAGGCCGCCGATGGTCCGCAAGCTGCAGCGACGTTCCGTGCACAACGCGCGCAGCCGCCGCAGGTCAAGCGTGGCCCGGCGCAGTTGCTCGACTACACCGCCGCAACGCTGGACAAGAGCCTTGCCGCCTATCGCGCCGGTGAACACGATCAGGCTTACGACCTGTCGGTGGCGGCGTATCTGGAAGGCTTTGAGCTGGTCGAAAGCTCGCTGGATAATGTTGACGCCAATGTGCGCAAGGACACCGAAAAATCACTGATGGCGTATCGGCAATCGTTGCAGGACGGTTTGTCGGTCGAGCAGGCCGAGCAGCGCCTGGACGCCGCCAAAGCCAAGCTTAAAGAGTCCGCCGGGTTGCTCGGCAGTGACGGCTTGAGCTGGTCGCTGAGCTACATCTCCGGTTTGCTGATTCTGCTGCGTGAAGGTCTGGAAGCGATTCTGGTGCTGGCAGCTATCCTCGCTTTCCTGCGCAATACCGGCCAGCAATCGGCGGTGCGCAGCGTCAACGTCGGTTGGGGCTTGGCGTTGCTGGCCGGCCTCGGCACCTGGGCGCTGGCGGCGTATGTGATCGACGTCAGCGGTTCGCAGCGTGAACTGCTCGAAGGTGCGACGGCGCTGTTCGCCAGTGTCATGGTCTTGTGGCTCGGCGTGTGGATGCATGACCGTCGCCACGCAGCGGCCTGGCAGGATTACATCAAGAGCAGCCTGGTCGGCGGTGGCGGGCGTTTCGGCTTCGCGATCCTCGCGTTCTTCTCGGTGTACCGCGAGTTGTTCGAAGTGATCCTGTTTTACGAAACCCTGTGGCTTCAAGCCGGCCCGGCCGGGCATGACGCGGTGCTCGCGGGTGGCGCCACGGCGCTGGTGCTGCTGGTCGGTCTGGCGTGGGTGATTCTGCGCGGTTCGGCGAAGCTGCCTCTGACGCTGTTCTTCAGCATCAACGCGGCGCTGCTCTGCGCGTTGTCGGTGGTGTTTGCCGGGCATGGCGTGAAGGCGTTGCAGGAAGCCGGGATCTTCGGCACGCGGCCGGTGGCGTTCTTTGAATTCGATTGGCTGGGGATTCATGCCGATGCGTATTCGTTGACGGCGCAGGCGGTGGCGATTCTGGCGATTGCTGTGTTGTATGGGCGTAGTTGGATGGCGGAAAAGCGGCGGGTAGTCGCCTGAAAAGCATTCGCTGCGCTCACATTCGCGAGCAGGCTCGCTCTCACAGGCTTTACGCGTAACCTGTGGGGGTGACGGTGCGACGATTCGACTTGCTCGCGAATTGTTTTTGGAGATTAGAAAAATGCGTGTATGGATCGATGCCGACGCCTGCCCAAGGGCAGCGAAGGATCTGGTGGTGAAATTCGCCCTCAAGCGCCAGTTCGAAGTAGTGCTGGTGGCCGGGCAGCCGCAGATCAAGCCGGGACTGGCCATCGTCAAACTGATCGTGGTGCCGAGCGGTCCGGATGCGGCAGACGATTATCTGGTCGAACACGCAGTGCCCGGTGAGCTGGTGATTTGCAGCGATATCCCGCTGGCCGATCGTTTGGTGAAGAAGGGCGTCGCGGCGCTGGATCCGCGCGGCAAGGAGTTCGATGCGCAGAACATGGGCGAGCGCCTGGCCGTGCGCAACCTGTTCACTGATCTGCGCGAACAAGGCCAGATGAGCGGCGGACCGGCGCCGTTTGGCGATCGTGAGAAGCAGGCGTTTGCCAATGCGCTGGATCGCATTCTCACGCGCCTGACCCGCAAACCTTAAGCCTTGCACAAATCCCCTTGTAGGAGTGAGCCTGCTCGCGATAGCGGCCGGTCATTCAACAGATATGTTGCCTGATACACCGACATCGCGAGCAGGCTCACTCCTACAGTAGACCGTATCAGGCGTCGTTTTCGTGGGTCAGTTCGAGCACGCGGTCGACCAGTTTGTTGATCCCCGAAGCCGCCTCACTGATGTTCTGTGCCAGCATGTAAGCCGGGGTCGTCACCAGTTTGCGCGCCTTGTCTTCGATGATTTCCGTCACCGCACAGTCTTCGTGGGTGGCGCCCATCTTGTTCATCGCCGTGGCGGTGTCGGCGTCGTTGCCGATGGTGCAGGTTACGCCCGGGCCGTAGATCTTCGCCGCCAGTGCCGGCGAGATGCACATCAGACCGACCGGTTTGCCCGCTTCGGCAAATGCCTCGGCCAGCGCCAGTACTTCCGGCTGCACGCTGCAGCCAGCGCCTTCAACAGCAAAGTTCGACAGGTTCTTCGCCGCACCAAACCCACCCGGCACGATCAGCGCATCGAAGTCATCGACGTCGGCTTCGCGGATGTCCTTGATGTTGCCGCGGGCAATGCGCGCCGATTCCACCAGAACGTTGCGCGACTCGGGCATTTCTTCGCCGGTCAGGTGATTGATCACGTGCAATTGCGCGATGTTCGGGGCGAAGCACTGCACCTGCGCACCGCGTTGGTCGAGGCGCAGCAGGGTGATGACGCTTTCATGGATCTCGGCGCCGTCGTACACGCCACTGCCGGACAGGATCACTGCAACTTTTTTGCTCATGGGTTTCTCTCCAGATTCATGGCGCTAAATGTCCACTAAATTGTCGCGCGTTGCCATAGGCCCAAGTGGCGGCTGCACCTGCATGGAGCGCTTTCTACATGGATCGCAACGACGGCGGGGTGTTCATTATTTGGGGTTGCCTGCGGCGTAACGAGCGGGAGATTTTTGGCGTGACAACGCCGCTGGCGAACTTGAATGCCCCAGAGTAGCGAGGATAAAAGTGATCCGTCTGACTGAAAGGGTCGGCCAGCCCGCTCAGTGCCGGCGGGCTGTAGCAAGTCGCCAGCGAGTTATTCGGCTGGCGTCTTCGGTGCGGCAGGCTTGGGTTCTTCGGCTTGATTCAGCAGTGCAGCTTTCGCGGCTTGCTCGTCGGCGTAAACCTGTTTGGCCAGCCGCGCATTCTTGAAGCGGCGGCGCAGCCACAGGCCAACGCCAAGAATCAGCAGCGCCCCGAGTACCCACAACTCGTACTTCTTGATGCTGCCGAGCATGCCTTCCAGTACCGCACCGAAGTGGTAAGCGGCGGCAGCCAGTGCGGTCGCCCAGATCGCCGCACCGATGCCGTTGAGCAGCAGATAACGTCCCGGCGGATACCCCGACAGACCGATCGCCACCGGCATCACTGTGCGCAGACCGTAAACGAAACGGAAACTCAGTACCCAGATGTCAGGATGCTTACGAATGTGCTCCAGCGCGCGGTCGCCCATCAGCTGCCAGCGCGGTTTGCGCGCGAGTAATTTGCGCCCGTGCTTGCGGCCGAGGAAGTACCACAGCTGATCGCCGGCATAGCTGCCGAAGAACGCCACGACCACCACCAGGTTGATGTCCATGTATCCACGAAACGCGAGGAAGCCCGCGAGCACCAGAATGGTTTCGCCTTCGAAGAACGTGCCGAGGAACAAGGCAAAGTAGCCAAAGTCATGCAGAAATTGTTGGAGCATTGTCTGGGTGCTGGCGAAATGAACGCGCAGCCTAACCCTTCGGACACATTCATGAAAGTGTCCAAATGTGTCTCGACGTGAACAATTCCTACACTGACAATGGAATGCGGCTACATGTCACGGGGCACACATAACTGTCATCTGTTCGTCATAATGGCCGTCTATAACTGTCACGCTCGCCCGTTTGCGCGGGCTCAGGAGTCCGCCGTGAGCTTTACCCCTGCCAATCGTCTGTTCCCTGCCACTCGCCTGCGTCGCAACCGTCGTGATGATTTTTCGCGTCGGCTGGTGCGGGAAAATGTGCTGACAGTCGATGACCTGATCCTGCCGGTGTTCGTGCTCGACGGTGAAAACCGCCGCGAAGCCGTGGCCTCGATGCCTGGGGTAGAGCGGCTGACGATCGATTTGCTGCTCGAAGAAGCGGCCAAGTGGGTGGAACTGGGGATTCCGGCGCTGGCGCTGTTCCCGGTCACTCCGCCCGAGCTGAAATCCCTCGACGCCGCTGAGGCCTGGAATCCCGAAGGCATCGCTCAGCGCGCCACCCGCGCTCTGCGTGAGCGTTTCCCTGAGCTGGGCGTGATCACCGACGTCGCGCTCGATCCATTCACCACCCACGGCCAGGACGGCATTCTCGACGAAGAAGGCTACGTACAGAACGACATCACCGTCGACGCACTGGTCCGTCAGGCGTTGTCCCATGCTGAAGCTGGCGCGCAGGTGGTGGCGCCGTCGGACATGATGGACGGTCGCATTCAGGCAATCCGCGAAGCGCTGGAAATCGCCGGCCACGTCAACGTGCGGATCATGGCTTATTCGGCCAAGTACGCCAGCGCCTATTACGGCCCGTTCCGCGATGCTGTCGGTTCGGCGTCGAACCTCGGCAAGGCCAACAAGGCCTCTTATCAGATGGACCCGGCCAACAGCGACGAAGCGCTGCACGAAGTCGGCGCCGACTTGTCTGAAGGCGCGGACATGGTCATGGTCAAACCCGGCATGCCGTATCTGGACATTCTTTTCCGGGTAAAAGATGCCTTCAAAGTGCCGACCTTCGTCTATCAGGTTAGCGGCGAATACGCCATGCACATGGCGGCGATCCAGAATGGCTGGTTGAGCGAGGCGGTGATTCTCGAATCACTGACCGCCTTTAAACGTGCCGGCGCTGATGGCATCCTGACTTACTTTGCTGTCCGCGCCGCTCAATTGTTACGAGAGCAGAAATAGCCCTCCCAGGAACATTCAATGAATACCGAAGGACTCACGGAAGTTGCAGTAAAAGAAGCTCAACCGGTGGTCGAGCAAATCACCGAGACCCCGCCGGAACTGGAGCCTGCGCCACCCGCGCCGGTCGCTGAACCTGTCGCGGCGGCACCAGTGATTGCGATACCGGGCCTGGATGACAGCAGCCTGTACATCCACCGTGAGCTTTCGCAACTGCAATTCAATATCCGCGTGCTGGAACAGGCGCTGGACGAGTCCTATCCGTTGCTGGAACGCCTGAAGTTCCTGCTGATTTTCTCCAGCAACCTTGACGAATTCTTTGAAATTCGCGTCGCCGGCCTGAAGAAGCAGATTACCTTCGCCCGTGAACAAGCCGGTGCTGACGGCTTGCAGCCGCATCAAGCGCTGGCGCGGATCAGCGAGCTGGTTCACGGTCACGTTGACCGTCAGTACGCGATCCTCAACGACATCCTGTTGCCGGAGCTGGAAAAGCATCAGGTGCGCTTTATTCGTCGCCGCCACTGGACGACCAAGATCAAAACCTGGGTGCGCCGCTATTTCCGCGACGAGATCGCGCCGATCATCACCCCGATCGGCCTCGACCCGACGCACCCGTTCCCGTTGCTGGTGAACAAGAGTCTGAACTTCATCGTCGAGCTCGAAGGCATCGATGCCTTCGGTCGCGATTCCGGTCTGGCGATCATCCCGGCACCGCGTTTGCTGCCACGAATCATCAAGGTGCCGGAAGAAGTCGGCGGCCCGGGTGACAACTATGTGTTCCTGTCGTCGATGATCCACGCCCACGCCGATGACCTGTTCCAGGGCATGAAGGTAAAAGGCTGCTATCAGTTCCGCCTGACCCGAAATGCCGACCTGGCGCTCGATTCCGAAGACGTCGAAGACCTGGCCCGCGCCCTGCGTGGCGAGCTGTTCTCGCGTCGTTACGGTGACGCGGTGCGTCTGGAAGTCGCTGACACCTGCCCGAAACACCTCTCGGACTACCTGCTCAAGCAGTTCAACCTGAGCGAGAGCGAGCTGTATCAGGTCAACGGCCCGGTCAACCTGACGCGGCTGTTCAGCATCACCGGTCTGGACAGTCATCCGGAGCTGCAATACACGCCGTTCACCCCGCAGATCCCGAAACTGCTGCAGAACAGCGAAAACATTTTCAGCGTGGTCAGCAAGCAGGACATCCTGCTGCTGCACCCGTTCGAGTCGTTCACCCCGGTGGTCGACCTCCTGCGTCAGGCGGCGAAAGACCCGCACGTGCTCGCTGTGCGCCAGACGCTGTACCGCTCCGGTGCCAACTCCGAGATCGTCGATGCGCTGGTGGATGCCGCGCGTAACGGCAAGGAAGTGACGGCAGTCATCGAGCTGCGTGCACGGTTCGACGAAGAGTCCAACCTGCAACTGGCCAGCCGTCTGCAAGCGGCCGGTGCGGTGGTGATCTACGGCGTGGTCGGCTTCAAGACCCACGCCAAGATGATGCTGATCCTGCGTCGCGAGGCCGGCGAGATCGTCCGTTACGCGCACCTCGGCACCGGGAACTATCACGCCGGTAACGCCAAGCTCTACACCGACTACAGCCTGCTGACCTCCGACGATGCCTTGTGCGAAGACGTCGGCAAACTGTTCAGCCAGTTGATCGGCATGGGTAAAACCCTGCGCATGAAGAAGCTGCTGCATGCGCCCTTCACCCTGAAGAAGGGCATGCTCGACATGATCACCCGCGAGACGCAATTTGCGCTCGACGGCAAACCGGCGCACATCATCGCCAAGTTCAACTCGCTGACCGATCCGAAGATCATCCGCGCGCTGTACAAGGCCAGCCAGTCCGGCGTGCGCATCGATCTGGTGGTGCGCGGCATGTGCTGCCTGCGTCCGGGCATCGCCGGTGTTTCGCACAACATCCATGTGCGCTCGATCATCGGCCGATTCCTGGAACACACCCGCGTGTTCTACTTCCTCAATGGCGGCGATGAGCAGATGTTCCTCTCCAGCGCCGACTGGATGGAGCGCAACCTCGACAAGCGCGTCGAGACTTGCTTCCCGGTCGAAGGCAAGAAGCTGCTGACCCGCGTGAAGAAAGAGCTGGAGCTGTACCTGACCGATAACACTCATAGCTGGAGCCTGCAGTCGGATGGCCGTTACATCCGCAACACGCCGACCGGCAACCAGAACCCGCGGAGTGCGCAGGCGACGTTGCTGGAGCGGTTGGGCAGCCCGATCTTGCCGGTGAGCAGTTGAGGCCTTGAAGGTCAAAAGCCCCTCACCCTAACCCTCTCCCAGAGGGAGAGGGGACTGACCGGGTTGGATGGGCGAGTTACGCCGACCTGAACTACCGAGTCGAACTCAGGCCTTGAAGCCAACGGAGATCGGCTCCCTCTCCCTCGGGAGAGGGCTGGGGTGAGGGGGAAGGCCCACCTCCAATTTCAAGCCGAACCCAATAAAAAAGGCGATCCCTGTGGATCGCCTTTTTTGTGCCTGCCCGACTCAGTGGACGGTAAGGACGATACCAACCCGCGTCAGCCAATCCGCCTCAAGCCCGAAATCCGCCTGAGTCAGCTGGTTCTCATCCAGCCAGTTCTCCGGGAATTCCACATCGAGGGTGTTGCCCTTGGCATGCAGCACCACCTGCGGCATCGCCTGAGTACCGCGAATGTGGTGGAACAGGATCGCAAAGCGCAGCAACACGCACAGGCGGATCAGCTTGTCGCCGTCGTCGCCGAAATCGGCAAACTTGTCCTTGGGAATGTTGCGGCGATGACCACGCACCAATAGCGCGAGCATCTGTTGGTCTTCGCGGGAGAACCCGGCGAGGTCCGAGTGTTCGATCAGGTAAGCACCGTGTTTGTGGTAGTGATAGTGCGCGATGTCGAGACCGACTTCGTGCACTTTCGCTGCCCAACCGAGGAGTTCGCGCCAGATGCCGTCGTCCAGCTCCCAGTCCACTGCCACCTGGTCAAACGCGTGCAAGGCTTTGCGCTCAACCCGCGCCGCCTGTTCCAGGTCGACGTGGTAACGCTCCATCAGCGAGGTCAGGGTGCGCTCGCGCACGTCTTCATGATGATGACGGCCGAGCAGGTCGTAGAGCACCCCTTCACGCAGAGCGCCGTCGCAGTGGTCCATGCGTTGCAGTTCGAGGGCGTCGAAAATCGCTTCGAGAATCGCCAGACCCGCCGGGAAGATTGTCCGGCGATCAGGCTTGATGCCTTCGAAATCGATCTTGTCGACGTCACCGAGCTTGAACAGGCGGCGCTTGAGCCACGCCAGGCCTTCGGCATTCACTTCGCCAGTGCCGTGACCGCCGGCCTTCAGCGCCAGGCCGATGGCACGGATGGTGCCCGAGGAGCCGATGGCTTCATCCCAGGTCAGGCGATGCAGGGCGTGTTCGATGCTCATGATCTCCAGCCGCGCCGCGGTATACGCCTGGGCGTAGCGGGCCGGGGTGATCTTGCCGTCCTTGAAGTAGCGTTGAGTGAAGCTGACACAGCCCATTTGCAGGCTTTCGCGCAACAATGGCTCAAAGCGCTGGCCAATGATGAATTCGGTACTGCCGCCGCCGATATCGGCGACCAAACGTTTGCCCGGGGTGTCGGCGAGGGTGTGCGACACGCCCAGATAAATCAGGCGCGCTTCTTCACGGCCGGAAATGACTTCCACCGGATGACCTAGGATTTCTTCGGCGCGGTGGATGAATTCGAGGCGGTTGCGCGCTTCACGTAGGGCGTTGGTGCCGACGATGCGCACGGCGCCCAGCGGCATACCGTTGATCAGTTGGGCAAAACGCTTGAGGCAATCGAGGCCGCGTTGCATCGATTCTTCGTTGAGATGGCGCTCATCGTCGATGCCGGCGGCAAGTTGAACCTTCTCGCCGAGGCGTTCGAGAATGCGGATTTCACCGTTCTGGGCCTTGGCCACGACCATGTGAAAGCTGTTCGAGCCCAGGTCGATTGCGGCGATCAGGGACAGATTCTTGGCTTGGGATTGCGGCATGGTCAGGGGGTCTCGGTCGATAACCCCGTCATCGTGCCACGATCAAACGCTGGCGCCAACGCGCATGGTTCAAACCGCCGGAGCGCGCACCCCGAACCTGATCGTTCCCACGCTCTGCGTGGGAATGCCTCACCGGACGCTCTGCGTCCGCTTTTGGGACGCGGAGCGTCCCTGGCTGTATTCCCACGTGGAGCGTGGGAACGATCAGGATGAGGCAGATTCAGGCTGTCGCTTCCACCGTGCCAATAAAGTTCGCCAGCTCTGCCGTCTGCGGATGGGCAAACAACACCTTCGGATCCCCCACCTCATGGACTTTGCCATGATGCATGAACACGAGTTTGTCGCCGACCTCGCGGGCAAAGCGCATTTCATGGGTGACCATGATCAGCGTCATACCTTCCTTGGCCAGTTGTCGCACCACGCTGAGCACTTCATTGACCAGTTCCGGGTCGAGCGCCGAGGTGATTTCATCGCAAAGCAACACTTTTGGCGACATCGCCAGCGCCCGGGCAATCGCTACCCGCTGTTGCTGGCCCCCAGACAACCGATCCGGGAAGGCATCGAACTTTTCCCCGAGCCCCACGCGCTCCAGCATCTCCCTGGCCAGCTCCGCAGCGTTGGCTTTCGGCACTTTCTGTACCACCTGCGGCGCGAGCATGACGTTTTCGCCCACGGTCAGGTGCGGGAACAGGTTGAACTGCTGAAACACCATGCCGACTTTCTGCCGCAGGCTGCGCAGATCGGCGCGGGCGGCGTCGAGGTATTCGCCGTCGACTTCGATCACGCCGTCATTGATCGATTCCAGACCATTGAGGGTGCGCAGCAGGGTGGATTTGCCCGATCCGCTGCGGCCGATGATTGCCACGACCTGGCCTTCCTCGACGCTGAGGTCGATGCCTTTAAGCACATGGTGATCGCCGTAGTATTTATGCAGGGCGGAAATTCTAAGCAGAGGCATGCAGTCTCCTTTCCAGGTAGCGCGCACTGAGGGACAAGGGGTAGCAGAGCAGGAAGTAGCCGAGGGCGACGAGGCCGTAGACCATGAACGGTTCAAACGTGGCATTGGCGAGCATGCCGCCGGTCTTGGTCAGTTCGGTGAAGCCGATGATCGAGGTCACGGCGGTGCCCTTGACCACCTGCACCGAGAAACCCACGGTCGGCGCCACAGCGATGCGCAGTGCTTGCGGCAGGATCACGTAGCGCAGTTGTTCCAGCGGATTCAGCGCCAGACTCGCCGAGGCTTCCCACTGGCCATGGGCGATCGACTCGACGCAGCCGCGCCAGATCTCCGCCAGATAAGCGCTGGTAAACAAGGTCAGGGCAATCGCTGCGGCCATCCACGGCGAGATTTCGATCCCGGCCAGCGCCACGCCGAAGAACACCAGAAACAACTGCATCAACAGCGGCGTGCCCTGAAACAGCTCGATCCAGGTGCGGGCGATGCTGCTCGGCACAGAGTTTTTCGAGATACGCATGACCAGGATCAGCAGCCCGACGATCCCGCCACCAATGAACGCCACCAGCGACAGCGCCAGTGTCCATTGCAGGCCGGTGAGCAGGTTGCGCAGGATGTCCCAAAAGGTGAAATCGCTCATGCGCGGCTCCCGCTTCGACTGATATAGCGTCGGCCAATCCAGTTCAGCAACTGGCGAATCAGCAGCGCCATGCACAGGTAGATCAGCGTGGTCAGCGCATAGGTTTCAAAGGCGCGGAAGTTGCGCGACTGAATGAAGTTGGCGGCAAAACTCAGCTCTTCGGTGGCGATTTGCGAACACACCGCCGAGCCGAGCATGACGATGATGATCTGGCTGCTCAGGGCCGGCCAGACCTTGCCCAGTGCCGGCAGCAGCACCACGTGGCGGAACGCCTCGAAACGCGTCATCGCCAATGCCGCTGCGGCTTCCAGCTGTCCGCGCGGGATTGCCTGAATGCCGGCGCGAATAATTTCCGTCGAATAAGCACCGAGGTTGATCACCATCGCCAGCACCGCCGCTTGCCACTCGGAAATCTGCACGCCCAGCGACGGCAGGCCGAAGAAGATAAAGAACAACTGCACCAGAAACGGCGTGTTGCGGATCAACTCGACGTAGACGCCGAAGATTGCCGAGAACGGGCGGATGTTCCACGCCCGCACCAAAGCCCCGACAACTCCGACACCGACCCCGAGCAGCGCACCGATGGCCGTCAGCTCAAGGGTGAACAGCGCCCCGCGCAGCAACAGGTCGGTGTTTTCCACCACCGGCATGAAATCGAACTGATAAGCCATGAAGGTCTCCCGCGCAGTCGATCAGAGATCGGCCGGCAGCGGCTCTTTCAGCCAGGTCTGCGAGTTCTTTTCCAGTGCGCCGTCAGCCTTGGCGGTGGTCAGGATGTCGTTGACCTTGGCCAGCAGCGCCGCTTCGTTCTTGTTCACGCCAACGTAGACCGGCGAATCCTTGAGCTTCACTTTCAGCGCAGGGACGCGTTTCGGGTTCTTTTCGCTGATCGCGACCATCACCACGTTGCCGCTGGCGATCAGATCAACCTGGCCGGCGAGGTAGGCGGCGATGGTCGAGTTGTTATCTTCGAAGCGCTTGATGGTCACGCCTTCGGGGGCGACTTTGCTCAGTTCGATGTCTTCGATGGCGCCACGGGTGACGCTGATGGTTTTGCCCTTGAGGTCGTCGAGGCTGGCGATGGCCGCATCTGGCGGGCCGAACACGGCGAGGTAGAACGGCGCATAAGCACGGGAGAAGTCGATGACTTTTTCGCGCTCAGGGTTTTTGCCGAGGCTGGAGATCACCAGATCGACCTTGCCGGTGGTCAGGAACGGGATGCGGTTGGTGCTATTCACCGGGGTTAGTTCGAGTTTGACCTTGAGCTGGTCCGCCAGCAGTTTTGCCGTGTCGATATCGAGGCCGCGCGGTTTCATGTCCGGGCCGACCGAGCCGAATGGCGGGAAGTCCTGGGGCACGGCGACTTTCAGCGTGCCGCGTTTGACCACGTCGTCGAGACCGTCGGCGTGCGCGGGGGCCTGGCTGAGCAACAGGCTGGAAAACAGAGCGGCGAGGAGGGCGCTGTAACGCTTGGTCATGGACAATCTCCGGATCGGCGGGAAGTGATTTCTGCGATCGGACAGAGCATGGGCCGTGCCAATACACCGGTTTCGACGCGGCAGACCGCGGTTTCAGCGGCTTTGTTCGGTCTTACTGGTCTGAACAGTCAGGTTGTTTTTCGCACTGCCATGGCGCACCGGTGTGGTTCGCCGAACCCTGCTGGGGCACGACTTGCCGGACTCGGCGAATAGCTTTACAACTAGCCGCACATTGGCCTGGCGCGTCTGAAAAACCATGAACTCGATTTCCCGTGCGGTACCCGAAGTGGCGCTGCAAGCGATCCGCAAACTGATCACTGAGCAGGGTTTCGGTGCGGGCGATGCGTTGCCGTCGCAACGGGACCTGGCGCTGCAACTGGGCGTCAGCCGGGCGTCGTTGCGTGAGGCGTTATCCTCGCTGAGTGCGCTGGGTGTGGTCAGTATTCAGCCGGGCAAAGGCGTGTTCGTGCAGTCGCCCGTAGAGTTGCCGCGTGGCGCGCAGGCACCGGGCTGGCCATTTGCGGCGCAAGCGTCACCGCTGGATATCTTTCAGTTGCGCTATGCGCTGGAAGGCTTCGCCGCAGGGCTGGCGGCGGTCACGTTAAGCACGTTCGATCTGGATGCGCTCGAAGACAACGTTGCGGCCATGCGTGACCAATTGAGGGCTGGTGACTTTGAGGCAGCAGCAAAACTGGACTTCGAATTCCACCGCCGAATCCTCTTGGCCAGCGGCAATCAGGCGATGTTGAGCATCCTCACTGCCAGCGCCGAGATCTTTCTCGAGAGCCAGAAACTACCGTTCATCCGCACCGAGCGCGCCATGGAAACCTGGCAGGAACACCGCAAGATCCTCCGGGCCCTTACACGCCGCGCCTCCGGTGCTGCACAAAAAGCCATGCAGGAACACGTGCGCAACGCCGCCCTGCGTACCGGAATTGCTTTCATTGCCCCCGCCACGACGTGACTTGAGCTATACCCAAACTCATCGAGTGCCATAGCAAGACTCAATCAACTGCGGCTTCCTGAACAGGGGAAGGGCGGCTATGATGGGCCACGTTTTTTTGCTTACAACCTGGAGAATTCCATGAGCAGCGATCTTATCAAACACGTTAGCGACGCTAGCTTCGAAGCCGACGTACTCAAGGCCGAAGGCGCTGTCCTGGTCGATTACTGGGCTGAATGGTGCGGTCCTTGCAAAATGATCGCTCCGGTTCTGGACGAGATTGCCGAGACTTACAAAGGCAAGCTGACCGTTGCCAAACTGAACATCGACGAAAACCAGGAAACCCCGGCCAAGCACGGCGTGCGTGGTATCCCGACCCTGATGCTGTTCAAGAACGGCAACGTTGAAGCGACCAAAGTCGGCGCCCTGTCGAAGTCGCAACTGGCGGCTTTCCTCGACGCCAACATCTAAGCGTCGCTGTAAAGTGCCTGAAAAAAAGCCCCGCAAATTAGCGGGGCTTTTTGCGTATTCAGGGCTAGACGCTCCGAAACTCAGGTGGTACATTCGGCCCCGCACTGGTTTCTCCATTGCCCCCTGCTAGCCGTCGCCGACGCACTCCTTTTCGAATTAGTTCGCGATCCTGTCGCCTTCTCCGCGGCGCGGCCTCATTAAGCCAAAAGCTTAATTTCCCCCCCTCCATAAATGATTACGTCATTCCTATATGAATCTGACTGAACTCAAGCAAAAGCCGATTACCGAACTGCTCGAATTGGCCGAACAGATGGGCATAGAAAATATGGCCCGTTCGCGCAAGCAGGACGTGATTTTCTCCCTGCTGAAAAAGCACGCGAAAAGCGGCGAGGAAATCTCCGGTGATGGCGTGCTGGAGATTCTCCAGGACGGCTTCGGCTTCCTGCGCTCCGCTGACGCTTCCTACCTGGCCGGCCCGGACGATATCTACGTCTCGCCAAGCCAGATCCGCCGTTTCAACTTGCGCACCGGTGACACCATCGTTGGCAAGATCCGCCCTCCGAAGGAAGGCGAGCGGTATTTCGCCCTGCTCAAGGTCGACACGATCAACTTCGATCGTCCCGAGAACGCGAAAAACAAGATTCTCTTCGAGAACCTGACTCCGCTGTTCCCGACCGTGCGCATGAAGATGGAAGCCGGTAACGGCTCCACCGAAGACTTGACCGGTCGTGTCATCGACCTGTGCGCCCCGATCGGCAAAGGCCAGCGTGGTCTGATCGTTGCACCGCCGAAAGCCGGTAAAACGATCATGCTGCAGAACATCGCCGCGAACATCGCCCGTAACAACCCTGAAGTTCACCTGATCGTGCTGCTGATCGACGAACGTCCGGAAGAAGTAACCGAAATGCAGCGCACCGTGCGCGGCGAAGTGGTTGCCTCGACCTTCGACGAGCCGCCGACCCGTCACGTACAGGTAGCCGAAATGGTGATCGAGAAGGCCAAGCGCCTGGTCGAGCACAAGAAAGACGTGGTGATCCTGCTCGACTCCATCACCCGTCTGGCCCGTGCCTACAACACCGTGATCCCGAGCTCCGGCAAGGTATTGACCGGTGGTGTCGATGCCCACGCCCTCGAGAAGCCAAAGCGTTTCTTCGGTGCCGCGCGTAACATCGAAGAAGGCGGCTCGCTGACCATTATCGCCACCGCGCTGGTTGAAACCGGCTCGAAGATGGACGAAGTGATCTACGAAGAGTTCAAGGGTACCGGCAACATGGAACTGCCTCTGGATCGTAAGATCGCCGAGAAGCGTGTGTTCCCGGCCATCAACATCAACCGCTCCGGCACCCGCCGCGAAGAGTTGCTGACCGCCGACGACGAACTGCAGCGTATGTGGATCCTGCGCAAGCTGCTGCACCCGATGGACGAAGTGGCTGCCATCGAGTTCCTGGTCGACAAGCTGAAGACGACCAAGACCAACGACGAGTTCTTCTTGTCGATGAAGCGTAAGTAATACACACGCTGTAAAAAAGAACGCTCCCGAAAGGGGGCGTTTTTTTTGCGTACGCGCCGCATAACTTTCGTAACGCGCTACTGTCCTTGTCTGGAGCGGTTTGTACCTACAAGGATAAGAAAGGTTATGCACACGTTTGGCAATCGCCGTGATATCGACGGATTACGGGCGCTGGCGGTTATTCCCGTCGTCCTGTTTCATTTCGGATTCAACACATTCAGCGGCGGCTTTGTCGGCGTTGATGTGTTCTTCGTCATTTCCGGTTTTCTGATCACTTCAATCCTGTTTCGTGAAATCAGCGCGCAGCGCTTCAGCTTCCTCGACTTCTGGGGGCGTCGCGCCCGACGCATCCTGCCGGCGTTGACTGTGGTTGTGGTGGTGACGCTGGCATTAGGCTGGCTGTTGCTGACGGCCAAGGACCTTGCCGAACTGGGGCGAACGATTCGTTACCAGTCGCTGTTCATTTCCAACATCCTGTTCATGCGTGAAGACGGCTACTTTGCGCCGGCGTCGGAACTCAAGCCGTTGCTGCATACCTGGTCGCTGGCGGTAGAAGAGCAGTACTACATCTTCTTCCCGTTGATGATGGTGTTGCTGATGCGCTACCTCCGTCATTGGCGCTGGATGCTGTTCGCCGTGCTGCTGGTGTCGTTCGGCCTGAACATCATCTACATCGAACGCCGGCCGGAGTTTGCCTTTTTCTCGTTGCCGACCCGCGCGTGGGAGCTGCTCTGCGGGGCCATGCTGGCGGTAATACCCGTGCCTAAGCATGTTGCGCGGCCATGGCTGCGGCAGTCCGTTGGCCTTGTCGGGCTTGCGGCGGTGCTGGTGGCGGTGTTTACCTTCGACAAAACCACAGTGTTCCCGGGTTGGGCGGCGCTGTTGCCGGTATTGGGCACGACGGCGCTGATCTGGTCGGGTGCACAGGGCCCAACGTGGGCGGGCCGGTTGTTGAGTATCCGGGTTCTGGTGTGGATCGGCTTGCTCTCCTATTCGCTGTATCTGTGGCATTGGCCGGTTTACGTGTATGCCAATGCGATCTCCATCGACGGTATCCAGCCGCTGGAAGCGCTCGGTTGGATGGCCCTGGCATTGGCGCTGGCCTGGCTGAGCCTGCGCTATATCGAACTACCCTTCCGTGAAAAGCGTGTATTCGCCAGCCGTAACTCAGTGTTGATAGGAGGTTTGGTGTCGATCGCCGTGCTGGCGATTACCGGTTCGGCCATTCGTTCGGCAGACGGTGTTCCGCAGCGTTTGACCGGCAAGGCGCTGGAATATGCGCAATCGCGCGAGTGGAACGCCGGGCAGTCGAACTGCATGCACTTGAGCACGGACAAGGCACTGACCAAATCCTGCCTTGTGGGTGGTGATCAACATATAACGGCGACGAAAATGTTCTGGGGCGACAGTCACGCCGCCGCGTTGTTGCCAGCCATCGAAGGCAATGCCGGGCGCAACGTGCAGCCGGTGTGGCTGTACAGCTTGACCGGGTGCCCGCCGATCATCGATGACCACTTACGCCCTCAGTGCAAAGACTTCAACCAGCGCAACATGGACCGCGTCACGAGTCTGGGGATCAAGGACGTGGTGTTGGCGGCGAACTGGAGCCTGTACGTTTATGGTCGTGAAGACGGCGATGGCGATCTACAGTTCCTGCTTGATCGCAAGGACAACCCGCGCCAGGCAGAGCAGCGCATGGCTGCCGCCCTCAAGGCGCAAGTGGCCGAGTTGCGTGAAGCGGGTGTGCAAGTCTGGCTGTTCAAGGAAGTGCCACTGCAACACAAGAGCTTCATCGACCGTCTGACCAGTCTGGCGCGCATCGGCCGTTCGGCAGAAGGGCTCGGTCGCCCGCTCAACGAGCATCTGGCTCGCCAGCAGTTTTTCACTTCGTTGTTCGGCTCGATGAGCGCCGCTGATTCCGGCATTCATGTCATCGATCCGACGCCGCTGATGTGCAAGGACGGCTTGTGCGCCATCGATGTCGATGGCCACTCGCAATACAAGGATGCCGATCATCTTTCGGACGTTGGCAGCGCCAGACTGAGCCCGTTGTTTGCGCCATTGATGCTGGGTACCAGCGACAATTGATTGATGCCAGGCTCTGACGGGCTGCTGTTTGCCCGTCAGAGCAGGTAGGATGTACGCCTATTTTGAGGGTGCCATCGTCAATGAAATTCAAGGATCTTCGGGATTTCGTGCAGCAGCTTGAGCAGCGCGGAGAGTTGAAACGCATCCAGATTCCCGTCTCGCCGGTGCTGGAAATGACCGAGGTGTGCGATCGCACGCTGCGGGCCAAGGGCCCGGCGTTGCTGTTCGAGAAACCCACCGGCTACGACATCCCGGTGCTCGGCAACCTGTTCGGCACGCCTGAACGGGTGGCGATGGGCATGGGCGCCGAATCGGTCAGCGAGCTGCGCGAAATCGGCAAGCTGCTAGCGTTCCTCAAGGAGCCGGAGCCACCGAAGGGCTTGAAAGACGCATGGTCGAAACTGCCGATCTTCCGCAAGATCATCTCGATGGCGCCGAAAGTCGTCAAAGACGCGGTGTGCCAGGAAGTGGTCATCGAAGGCGACGACGTCGATCTGGCCATGCTGCCGGTGCAGACCTGCTGGCCCGGCGACGTCGGCCCGCTGATCACCTGGGGTCTGACCGTCACCAAAGGCCCGAACAAGGATCGCCAGAACCTCGGTATCTACCGTCAGCAAGTGATTGGCCGCAACAAGGTGATCATGCGCTGGCTCAGCCACCGTGGCGGCGCTCTCGACTTCCGCGAGTGGTGCGAGAAGCATCCGGGCCAGCCGTTCCCGGTGTCCGTCGCCCTGGGTGCGGATCCGGCGACCATTCTCGGCGCCGTGACGCCAGTGCCGGACAGCCTGTCCGAATACGCTTTCGCCGGGCTCTTGCGCGGTAACCGCACCGAACTGGTCAAGTGCCGTGGTAACGACCTGCAAGTGCCGGCCACCGCCGAAATCATCCTCGAAGGCGTAATCCACCCGGGCGAGATGGCTGACGAAGGTCCTTACGGCGATCACACCGGTTACTACAACGAAGTCGACAGCTTCCCGGTGTTCACCGTCGAGCGCATCACCCACCGGATCAAACCGATCTACCACAGCACCTACACCGGTCGTCCGCCAGATGAGCCGGCGATCCTCGGCGTTGCGTTGAACGAAGTGTTCGTGCCGATCCTGCAGAAGCAGTTCCCGGAGATCACCGACTTCTACCTGCCGCCGGAAGGCTGTTCGTACCGCATGGCTGTGGTGACGATGAAGAAGTCGTATCCGGGGCACGCCAAGCGCGTGATGCTCGGTGTCTGGTCGTTTTTGCGACAGTTTATGTACACCAAGTTCGTTATCGTCACTGACGACGATATCAACGCCCGTGACTGGAACGACGTGATCTGGGCCATCACTACGCGCATGGACCCCAAGCGCGACACTGTGATGATCGATAACACGCCGATCGACTACCTCGACTTCGCCTCGCCGATCTCAGGGTTAGGTTCGAAAATGGGCCTCGATGCCACCCACAAGTGGCCGGGCGAAACCACTCGCGAGTGGGGTCGTGTGATCGTCAAGGACGACGCCGTCACCCAACGGATCGATGCCATCTGGAATCAGTTAGGAATAGATTGATGCGTGTAACCCTGCAGCCCTCCGGAGCAGTGCTTGAGATACAGCCCGGTGAGCGGATTCTCGACGGCGCGCGGCGTCTGGGCTACGAATGCCCGCAAAGCTGCCGCAACGGTAATTGTCATGTGTGTGCGGCGTTGCTGGTTGAAGGCCGCGTCGCGCAGGATGGCAAAGTGCACGACCACGGCGAGTTCTACACTTGCATAGCCGAGCCGCTGGAAGACTGCATCCTGCTGTGGGATGGCGTGCTCGCGCTGGGAGAACTGCCGGTGCGCAGCCTGTCATGTCAGGTCATCGAATGCCGCGACGTGGGTGGCGACACCTGGCGTGTGCGGCTGCGCGCTCCGGCGGGCAAGCCACCGCGTTATCACGCCGGGCAGTATTTGATGATCGAGCGCGAGAACGGTGAGAAGTCAGCGTTCTCCATGGCCTCGGCACCGCACGGCGGGCGTGATCTTGAAATCCACGTGCTGGCGCGCGAAGCCAGTGCACTGAGCCTGATCGAACAGCTGCAACGCAACGCGATGGTGCGGGTCGAGTTGCCGTTCGGCGATACGCATCTGGCCGAGCTGCCCGACGGGCCGCTGGTGTTGGTTGCCGCCGGCACCGGCATGGGCCAGATTCACGCCCTGATCGAACACTGCCGCGCTAAAGGCTTCAAACACCCGGTGCATCTGTACTGGGGCGTGCGCCGTCCGGAAGATTTCTATGAGATCGAACATTGGGACGAGTGGCTGAAATTACCCAATCTGTTCCTGCATAAAGTCGTCAGCGATCAATGCGGTTGGGAAGGGCGCTGCGGCATGCTGCACGAGGCAGTCTGTGAAGATTTCCCGGATCTGAAACCGCTGCACGTCTACGCCAGCGGCTCGCCGGCCATGGTCTACGGCACTCTGGACGCACTGGTTGAAGCGGGCATGGACGCCCATCAAATGCGCGCCGACGTGTTCGCTTACGCCCCCCGCTCCTGATTCGTTATAACTCGCTATATAGCCGATCGGTATTTATGTAATCGCATAAATACCGCTAGGTTATATATCAATCAGGCAATCAATTAAGAACTGTGCCATGGCACTCAAATTGCCTTAAAACATATGTGCCTTATTGTTACAGCGGTGCGTTCTATTAAGTAATTCTTCACCCGCGGGGAGCTGAACGCTATTCGCCATGAGCGCCATTGAAAACGCTTTTCTGAATTTGAATTACCCTCCGCGGCTCGATCTTGGGCCGCAGCTGACGCACGAACAACTTCTCGCTTCCATGCAATCAACCATGGCGCGCCACAAGGGCGGGCCGGTGTGGCTGTTCGCGTATGGCTCACTGATCTGGCGGCCTGAATGCTCGGCGGTGGAGCGGGTGCGCGGACGCGTGCATGGTTACCATCGCGGTTTGTACCTGTGGTCGCACGAGCATCGCGGCACGCCGGAAATGCCCGGTCTGGTGTTTGGTCTGGATCGCGGCGGTTCGTGCAGTGGCTTCGCCTATCGCTTGCCGGAAGATAATCTCGACGCGGCGCTGTACGCCTTGTGGAAACGCGAGATGCCAGTGCCTTCCTACCGGCCACACTGGCTCAACTGCCGGCTCGAAGATGGCAGTCAGGTTCAGGCGTTGGGATTCGTTTTGGAGCGACACCTGCCCAGCTATGCCGGCAACTTGCCGGATCACGTGCTGAGCCAGGTGTTCGCAAGCGCTTGCGGGCGTTACGGCACCACTCGCGATTATGTCGAGCAGACCGCCCACGCCCTGCGCAGCCACGCCATGCCAGACCGTAATCTGGAGGCGCGGCTCAAGCGCTGTAAATCACAAAGCGATCAAGCGACTGCTTCACGGCTCTGACTGGCGACTTGCTTGTGCCATAGCGTCGGGGCCAGGAAGGCCATCGCCAGCAGGCAAGCGCCCACCAGCAGGACGAAACCGCCGTCCCAGCCAAAATGGTCAACGGTGTAGCCCATCGCCGCACTGGCCGCGACCGAACCACCCAGATAGCCGAACAGGCCGGTGAAACCCGCAGCCGTGCCGGCGGCTTTCTTCGGCGCCAGTTCCAGCGCCTGCAGACCGATCAACATCACCGGGCCGTAGATCAGGAAGCCGATCGAAAACAGCGCGATCATGTCGACGGTCGGGTTACCGGCCGGGTTCAGCCAGTAAACCAGGGTCGCCACGGTCACCAGCGCCATGAACACCATACCGGTCAGGCCACGGTTGCCACGGAAGATCTTGTCCGACATCCAGCCGCACAGCAGCGTGCCCGGAATGCCCGCCCACTCGTAGAAGAAGTAAGCCCACGAAGTTTTATCGACGGTGAAACCCTTGGCTTCTTTCAGGTAGGTCGGCGCCCAGTCCAGTACGCCGTAGCGCAGCAGGTAAACGAAGACGTTAGCCATGGCGATGTACCAGAGCATTTTGTTGCGCAGCACGTATTTGACGAAGATTTCCTTGGCACTGAATTCGTCTTCGTGGCTGGCGTCGTACCCTTCCGGGTAATCGTTCTTGTACTTCTCGATGGGCGGCAGGCCGACCGATTGCGGGGTGTCGCGCATGGTGATGAAGGCAAATACCGCCACGCCCAGCGCCACTGCTGCCGGTACGTAAAACGCCGCGTGCCAGTCGTTGAACAAGCCCATGCCGAGCAGGAACAGCGGGCCGATCAGGCCGCCGCCAACGTTATGCGCCACGTTCCACACGGATACCACGCCACCGCGTTCCTTCTGCGACCACCAGTGCACCATGGTCCGGCCACTTGGCGGCCAGCCCATGCCCTGGGCCCAGCCGTTGATGAACAGCAGGATGAACATCATGGTCACGCTGGACGTTGCCCAAGGCGCGAAACCGAAAATGAACATCACCCCAGCCGAGACCAGCAGGCCGAACGGCAGGAAGTAGCGCGGGTTGGAACGGTCGGACACCAGGCCCATGAGGAATTTCGACAGGCCGTAGGCGATGGCAATCGCCGACATCGCCAGGCCCAGATCGCCACGGCTGTAGCCTTCGTCGATCAGGTACGGCATGGCCAGCGAGAAGTTTTTGCGCAGCAGGTAGTAACCCGCGTAGCCAAAGAAGATACCGGCGAAGATCTGCCAGCGCAGGCGTCGGTACGTGCTGTCTATTTTTTCTTCAGGCAATGGAGCCTGATGTGCGGCAGGACGAAAGAAAGCAAACATTCAAGAGCTCCAGATTTCTTGTTTTGACTGCGGATGCGAATGTTACAGTTTCGTTACCGAAAATAGCACCGGTTCGCATCGAGCAAATAGCGGAAAATGTTGGAAGTCGCGCGTTCCTTTACGAACCTGTCGCTCAGCTGTAAGAACAGGGCGTTTTTGTCGCGCCTGGAATGTTGTGTCTTAGACTCGCGATCTATGGATCGACTGATTTCGCGAGATAAACGATGACCCCGAAAGTTCGCAGGCTATTGCCCAGACTGTTGATGGTCGCAGTGGTGACTGTTTCAGTGTTGGCACTGAGCTTCGCCCAAGGTTCTGCGGCGCCAGGCCTGCGCAATGTCACCGTGTTGATCGTTCGTCATGCGGAAAAGCCTGATGTAGGCCGTGAACTGAATGCCCGGGGCGAACAACGCGCTGCGGCTTATGCCGACTATTTCACGCCGTTGAAACTGGATGGCCAGGCGCTCACCCCTCAGCGTCTGATCGCTACCGCCGACAGCCCGGAAAGTATGCGGCCACGGCAGACACTGATCCCGCTGTCCCAGCGCCTGCAACTGCCCATCGAACAGCCCTGCGCCAATAACCAGGTCGACGAGCTGGTCACTCGGCTGCGCAAGCACAATCAGGCAAAAACCGTGCTGATTGCCTGGCACCATGGGCACATCAATAAGCTGATTGCCGCTTTCGGCGGCGATGGCCCGGCGCTTATCGGCCAGCCGAAATGGCCAGTGGATGTGTATGACTGGCTGATTGTTCTGCGCTTCGATGACAAGGGGCAGTTGGTCCAATCTCGTAGTCGGAAGGTTCAGGAACAGTTGATGCCCGGTGACGTTGCAGGCGCAAACGGCAGCTAAACATCCGTCGGAAAAATTACCTGCGACTATTCGCGCAGCGGATTTTCCCGGTTTCCCGAGGGGATCAGGGAAACGTCCTGCATGCAGCGGCGAAGGTGCGCCATTCAGTTAAAAGTCACTGCTCAGTAACCTTTGTGTTGTTGCCGGAGGGGGCAACTCACTAGGGAGGGGCAGGATCATGCGCTGGATTTTTGCTGGGCTTTTGTTGGTAATCGGCGGTTCTGCGCTGGCCTCAGAAGTGTTTTTGATACCGGAAAACAATCCCCAGCCGATTTACCCGCTGGAGCTGCAAAGGGCGGGTGTAACGGGCGAGGTGAAGGTTAGTTTCATTGCCAGTGCGGATGGTTCAGTCAGCGAAATCAGCATTCGAGAGAGCACTCATCCTGACTTGGCCGATGCGGTTCGAGACGCTATAGCGCAGTGGCGTTTCAAGCCTTGGACGGTTGAAGGGAATAAACCTGAACAGCAGGAAATCATCGCGCCAATGATTTTCAGGCTCGATCTGGATCTGCCCATTCACGTCAATCAGCAACTGAAAGCCTTGCGATGCCGTACGGTTAACGAGAACCTCGCCAACATTGCAGAGTACTCATGGATCGATTCGGCGGTATTTGCTCAAACCCGCGCCTATCTCTCGAACGTCTTCCATAAAACTCAGCTACCGGACGCACAACGTCTGGCGATGATTGCCAAGATGAATCGGCAGGTTGAAAAGATCGTCAGGGCTTGTCGGCAGAGTCCGACGCGTAAATTCATAAGCCTGTTACCAGCGGAGATTCGTGAGTTGCTTTGATAACACAGGCCAGAACGACCGAACCGGGCATTCTGGCCTGCATCGAAAGATTACTCAGCGCACTTGCACTACAACCTTGCCCACGGCCTTGCGCTGGCCAAGATCATTGATCGCCTGCGCCGCATTGCTCAGCGGATACACCTGCGATACCAGCGGTTTCAACTTGCCCTCGGCAAACCAGCCGAACAACTGCTGGAAGTTCGCCGCGTTGTCCTGCGGCTGGCGCTGGGCGAAGGAACCCCAGAATACGCCGAGTACCGCCGCGCCTTTGAGCAGGGCGAGGTTTACCGGCAGTTCCGGAATGCGCCCGCTGGCGAAGCCCACCACCAGCAGGCGACCATTCCAGGCGATGGCGCGGATGGCTTGGTCGAACAGATCACCGCCGACCGGGTCGTAAATCACGTCGGCGCCCTGGCCGTCGGTGAGGCGTTTGATTTCGTCCTTGAGGCTGGTTTCGCTGTAGTTGATCAGCTCATCGGCGCCGGCAGCCTTGGCCACGGCGAGCTTCTCCGCGCTGCTGGCGGCAGCAATGACGCGGGCGCCCATGGCTTTGCCGATTTCCACCGCCGCCAGGCCGACGCCGCCGGATGCACCGAGTACCAGCAGGGTTTCCCCCGCTTGCAGGTTGGCGCGTTGCTTGAGGGCGTGCATCGAGGTGCCGTAAGTCATGCTGAACGCGGCGGCGGTGTTGAAGTCCATCGACGGCGGAATCGGCAGCACGTTGTAGCCCGGCACCGCGACCTGTTCAGCGAAGCTGCCCCAACCGGTCAGGGCCATGACCCGGTCGCCGACCTTGAGGTGGCTGATCTTTTCCCCGACCTCCGTGACCACGCCAGCCGCTTCACCACCCGGCGAGAACGGGAAGGGTGGCTTGAACTGGTACTTGCCCTCGATGATCAGCGTGTCCGGGAAGTTGACCCCGGCGGCGTGCACCTCCAGGAGGATTTCGTTCTTCTTCGCGACAGGGCTGGCGACGTCTTCCAGCACCAGCGATTCGGCAGGGCCGAAGGCTTTGCACAGCACGGCTTTCATCAGGGCTATTCCTTTGGGAGTGATGGCCGATAAGTGTAGGTGTGTCAGTCAACGGGTCAACGAGCATGCCCGGCCCTGATAGTCAGCCATAAGCTTGTGCTTGCGTGGCGGGTCGTTATGCTAGGCCGCAAACCGGATAAGGAGCGAATTGTGAAAGCGTGGATCATGTTGTTGCTGGCCCTGTCTCTGCCTGTGGCAGCGCTGGCCGAAGAAGCTAAAGAAGGCGAGGCGCCGAAGGTCAACTACATCACCCTGAGCCCGCCGTTCGTGGGCAACTACGGGTTGGACGGCACGCCGAAGCTTAAGGTTTACAAGGCCGATGTGGCATTGCGCGTGACCGGTGAGGAGGCGACCAAACTGGTCAAGGCCAACGAGCCGCTGATCCGTAATCAGCTGGTGGCACTGTTCACCCAGCAGACCACCGAGGCGATGGGCAGCATCGAGGGTAAAGAGAAGCTGCGTCAGGAAGCGTTGAAGCAGACCCAGCAAGTGATGAATGACGAGACCGGCAAGCCGGTGGTTGAGGATCTGTTGTTCAATAACCTGATCATTCAGTAAGTGCGTTGGCTGCTGTTCAGGACGCCAGGCTTTTGCGAAAGCGCGCCAGCGCGATGACGAAGAACAGCAGGCCGATGGCCGTCAGCGCCAGCAAGTCCGGCCAGACCACGCTCAGCCCGGCGTCGCGAAACAGAATCGCGGCGCTGAGGCTGACAAAATGTGTGGACGGCGAGCCCTGCATGACCCACTGCAGCCATTGCGGCATGCTGTCCAATGGCGTGCTGCCACCCGACAGCAGCAACATCGGGATGATCACCGGAATCGCCAGCAAGCCGAACTGCGGTGTCGAGCGTGCGAGTGTCGCCAGAAAGATCCCCAACGCGGTACTGGCAAACAGATAAACCGCAGTCACCAGCAAAAACAGGCTCATCGAGCCGGACAGCGGCACGCCGAGTGCGCCTTTGACCACCACCTCCAGCGACAGCCAGGTGCACAGCACCACCACCAGCAGGTTGCTCCAGATTTTCGCCAGCATGATTTCCAGCGCCGTCAGCGGCAGCACCAGCAAATGGTCAAGCGTGCCGTGCTCGCGTTCGCGCAGCAGCGCCGTGCCCGTGAGGATGATTGCCAGAATGGTGATGTTGTTGACGATCTGAATCACCGCCAGAAACCAGCCACCCTCCAGGTTGGTGTTGAACAGCGCGCGGGTGGTCAGTTGAATCGGCGTTTTGCTCGCGGCATCGCCCTGGTCGCCATAGGCCTGCAGCTCGCGCTGGAAAATCCGGCTGATGTAGCCAGCGCCCATGAACGCCTGGCTCATCGCGGTGGCATCGACGTTGACCTGAATGGCCGGTTGCCGCGCCGCCAGTAGATCGGTTTGAAACCCCGCCGGAATGTTGATCACGAAAGTGTACTGGCCGCTGTCCATGACCTGGTCCAGTTGCGGGTAGGGGAGCAGCACTGGCGTCTGGAATTCCGGCGGTTGCAGGGCCTGGGCCAACTGGCGCGAGAGGGCGCTGTGGTCTTCGTCGACGATCGCCACGCTGGCGTTGTGCACGCCGATCACCGAGCCGGCGGCAGGCATGTAGATCGCCACGGTGAAGGCGTAGAACAGGAACAGCAGCAACACGCTGTCGTGGCGCAGGCTGGTCAGCTCCTTGAGCCCCAGGCGCAGGATGTGCGCGAACTTGTGCATCAGGCCTCCTGCTTTTTCAGCATGATCAGGCTCAGCCCGGTGAACCCGACAAAGAACCCGAACAGCGCCAGGCACTGCGGCCACAGCTGCCGCAGGTCCAGCGCTTTGGTGAACGTCCCCACGGCAATGTCGAGAAAGTGTCCTGCCGGAAACAGCATGCCCATCACCGCAGCCGCTCCTTCCAGTGAAGAACGCGGCACGATAAGTCCGGAGAACTGGATGGTCGGCAGGCTGGTAATGATCATGGTGCCGAGGATCGCGGCGATTTGCGTGCGGGTGAACGCCGAGATCAGCAGGCCCATGCTAGTGGTCGCTAGCACATACAGCAGGCCGCCAAACGCCAGCGTCAGCAGGCTGCCCTTGAACGGCACGCCAAACAGCCAGCGGTTCATCGCCACCAGCAGCGCGAGATTGACCAGACTGACCAGCAGGTATGGCGCCTGTTTGCCCAGCAGAAACTCCAGGCGGGTCAGGGGCGTGGCGTAGAAGTTGGTGATCGAGCCGAGTTCTTTTTCGCGCACGATGCCGAGTGCGGTGAGCATAGCCGGAATGAACGCCAGAATCAGCGCCATGACCCCGGGGCCAATAGCGTTGACGCTGACCACATCCTGGTTGTAGCGAAAGCGCGTTTCCAGGCTGGCACCCGCCTGGTGGTTGATGGCGGGGCTGCTCTGTTCGGCCAACTGTTGCAGGTTGGCCAGGTGCACTGCTTCGACATAATTGCGGCTGGTCTCGGCGCGAAACGGCATGCCGCCGTCCAGCCACGCCGCCACCGCAGGCTGGCGTCCGGCGTACAGGTCGCGGCCAAATCCGGGCGGGATTTCCAGCGCCAGTTTGATTTCCGAGCGTTGCAGGCGGCGGTGCAGCTCTTGAGCGTCGTGGATGGCTGGCCGTTCATCGAAGTAGCGCGAGCCGCGAAAGGCTTCCAGATAGGTTCGGCTCTGCGGGGTTTGATCCTGATCGTAAACGGCGAACGCGAGGTTCTCTACGTCGAGGGAAATTCCATAGCCGAAAATCACCATCATGAAAATCGCCCCCGCCAGCGCAAAAGCCATGCGCACTTTGTCGCGCAGCAGCTCCTTGCCTTCGCGACTGGCCACGGCCAGCAGGCGACCGAGGCTGAAACCGCGTTGCTGGTCTGGCGGCGCGGCGGCTGGCGCTGATGGCGCTGTCGGCGCTGTCGGCGATTCACTCGCGGGAGGCGATGGGGCAGTGCCTTGGGCCTGTTCCAGACACGTCACGAAAGCGGCTTCCAGCGTCTCTCCGGCAAACTGACGCTGCAGCGCTGCCGGGGTGTCGCAAGCGAGGACTTTGCCGGCGTGCATCAGCGAAATGCGGTCGCAGCGCTGGGCTTCGTTCATGAAGTGGGTGGAGAGAAAAATCGTCACGCCTTGCTCGCGGGACAGTTCGATCAGCAGTCGCCAGAAGTCATCACGGGCTGCCGGGTCGACGCCGGAGGTCGGCTCATCGAGGATCAGCACTTCCGGACGATGCAACACCGCGACCGCCAGCGACAGGCGTTGACGCAGCCCGAGAGGCAGGGCACCGGACGGCTGATCGGCGACGCTGAGCAGGTTGAAGCGCTGAATCAATGCGTCGATGCGTTGCGCGCTTTCGGACTTGGGCAAGTCGAACAGACGGGCGTGCAGCTCAAGGTTCTGCCGCACGCTGAGTTCGCCATACAGCGAAAAGCTCTGGGACATGAAGCCGACCCGCTTGCGCGTGGCCAGATCCTTGGCGTTCACCGGATTGCCCAGCAGTGTCGCGCTGCCTTCGCTGGCCGGCATCAGCCCGGTCAGGACTTTCATGGTCGTGGTCTTGCCGCAGCCGTTGGAGCCGAGAAAACCGAAAATCTCGCCGCGACCGATGGCGAAGCTGACGTGATCCACCGCAGTGAAGTCGCCGAAGCGCAGCGTCAGGTCGTGGGCTTCGATGGCAATGTCGGTGGTACCGCCAGTACGCGGCGGAATGACCAACGGCTGAGCGTCGTGATGACTGTCGCCCTGGAAGTGTGTGAAGGCTTCATCGAGTTTGCCGCTGGGGGTGACGGCCGCTAGCTCGCGACTAAGACCGATGGCAATCAACTGGCCGTTGTCGAGCATCAGGCAATGCTCGAACTGTTCAGCTTCTTCCATATACGCAGTGGCGACCAGCAGGGTCAATTGCGGGCGCTCGCGCCGTACATCGTCGATCAGCTCCCAGAAGCGTCGGCGTGAGAGCGGGTCGACGCCGGTGGTCGGCTCATCGAGAATCAACAGATCCGGCTCATGGATCAGCGCGCAGCACAGGCCCAGCTTCTGTTTCATGCCGCCGGACAACTTGCCTGCAGGGCGCTCGGCGAACTTCAGCAGGTCGGTGGCGAGCAGCAGATTGTGCATGCGTTGCTCGCTGTCGGCTTTCGACAGGCCGAACAGCGTGGCAAAGAACTGGATGTTTTCGCGGATCGACAACTCGGGATACAGGTTGCCGCCCAAGCCCTGGGGCATGAAGGCGATGCGCGCATACAGCGTGTCGCGGTGGCGGCGCTGCTGGATCGGCCCGCCGAGGACGTCCAGTTGCCCTTGCTGCAAGGCCTTCACGCCGGCGATCAGCCCGAGCAGGCTGGACTTGCCCGCGCCATCGGGGCCGATCAGCCCGCAACGGGTGCCGGCTGGCAGGCTGAAGGTGATAGCGCTCAGTGCTTGCTGTTTGCCGTAGCGGTGCGCGATAGCGTTCGCCTGAACCGCGAGGCTGTTCATTGCAGATTGGCCGGCCAGGCAATCGGCGCGGTGCGCACATAACCGGCGCCGGGCATGCCGGGCTTGGCTTGCGGCACGGCGCTGGGTTGGGTCAGGCGCAGCTTGACGCGGAACACCAGTTTTTGCCGCTCGTCACGGGTCTCGACCTCTTTGGGGGTGAACTGCGATTTGCCGGCGACGAAACTGATCTTCGCCGGCAAGGGTTTGTCGGGCAGGGCATCGAGCAGCACCCGGGCTTCATCGCCTACGGCCAGACGCCCGGCCACCGAGGCAGACAGGTAGAGGTTCATGTACTGATCGTTGGGATCAATCAACAGCAGGACGCGGCCACCGGCCCCCAGCACTTCGCCGGGTTCGGCCATGCGCAACTGGATCACCCCATCAATCGGCGCGCGCAGGCTGCTGTCGTCGATTTCGCTGGTCAGTTGAGCGACCTGTGCCTGCGCCGCGCCGATCGCTGCAGCGACCGCCGACACTTGGGCGCGGGCCGCCGTCACGGCAGCATTGCCGGTGCCGATACGCGACTGCAATTGATCGATAACCTGGGCGCTGACGAAACCGTGCTTGAACAGCGACTGAGAGCGCCCGAGTTCCTGCTGGGCCAGCAGCAATTCACTCTGGCGCAATTGCACATTGGCCTCGGCGGCGTTGAGGTTTTCCCGGGCGCGCAAGACTTCGGCTTCGGCTTGAGTGCGCTGGGCTTCGAGGGTGCGGGTATCCATGCGCGCGAGCAGTTGGCCCTTGTTGACCTTGTCGCCTTCATCGACCAGCACCTCGGCCAGGCGTCCAGGTGTCTTGCTGGCGATCTGCACTTCGGTGGCTTCCAGCCGCCCGTTGCCCATCGACAGCCCTTCGACCAGACGGCTGCTGATCGACATCCAGTAACCGAGCCCGCCGGCGGCGGCGAGTAACACCAGAAGCGACCCGGCGTATAAAAGTGAAGAGCGGCTGTGCGTCGACATGGGGGCATCCTGCGGCTGTGGCGTGCAGTCTGACTGTTCAAGCGTTGCAGTCGCTTGATGTCAGTCAACCGAGCGCCAAGCCTAGCCCCTTTTTCGGCTAACAACCGTGACCGGGCAGTTCTCAGCGCAAGCCGAGCACGGCGGCCCACTGTTCGGCCGTCACGGGCATGACCGACAGGCGACTGCCTTTTTGCACCAGTGGCATGTCGGCCAGCGCGGTTTGCTGCTTGAGGTAATCCAGCTTCAATACCCGGGCGAACGTCTCTACGTGGGCAACATCAATCGCGCTCCAGGCGTTTTTCTCGGGTGTAGCTTTCGCATCGAAGTAATGACTCTGCGGCTCCAGTGCGGTGGGATCCGGGTACGCCGCTTCGATAATCTTGCCAATCCCTGCAATCCCCGGCTCCGGGCAGCTGGAATGGTAGAAAAAGAACTCGTCACCCACGGCCATCGAGCGCAGGAAGTTACGCGCCTGATAGTTGCGAACTCCGTCCCAGCGCGCTGTGCCGAGCTTTTCCAGACCTTTGATAGAGAGTTCGTCGGGCTCGGACTTCATCAGCCAATAGGCCATGGTTTTTGCTCCTGAAACGGTCATTGGGCAGGTTGTCGGGCAATTTTATGACAAACCGACAGTCGGTTGACGTCAGCGTTTGCGCGCAGGTTCACGTTGTCGCAAAATGCCGGCCTTTAAAGCTTGACGCTGCTGCACGGCCTACGAACGGAAACCGCTGCTGTCATCGTGATGATGTGCCTTGAGGGGGGCAATCGATGAAACGCAAACCGGATCTACTATGGACTTTGGTAATTTTGTTTGGCTTGGGCGTCGTAACCACCGGTTATGCGCAGAGCTTGTGGTCGAACAAGGCCGACGCGCCGATTGAAGTCGCGCAACAGGTGCAACAGTCGACAGCCTTCAAACGCTGAAACGGCTTTCTCGACGCCGCTGATCTGCGCGGCGTCCTATCCCGCGAAATACCACGCCTTGTCGCTGACCGTGCCTTGTAACGGTACATCCCAGCTTGCCTGCGCCAAGCGTTCGACTTTCTGACATTCATGGGCCAGGCCCAGTAGCGTAGGCTTGCGCCAGCTTTTTCGCCGAGCCAGATACGCCAGGCTGCGATCATAGAAACCGCCGCCCATCCCCAGTCGCCCGCCGACATCGTCAAACCCTACCAACGGCAATAACACCAGATCCAGTGCCCAGACCTTGCGTTGCTGTGCCAGATTGGCTCGCGGCTCGAGAATGCGGAAGCGATTGGGTTTAAGTTTCTCGCCGGGACGAATGCGTTGGAAAACCATCTTGGTGCGTGGCCAGGCGCTGAGCACCGGCAGATAAGTCGATTTACCCCGACGTTGGGCTTCGCGCAGCAGAAGGCGCGGATCGATTTCACCATCGGTGGGCAAATACAAAGAGATATGTCTGGCCCGGCGAAAGTGCGGGTCTTGCGCCAGTTGCCGGTACAGGCCCTTGGCGGCCTGGCGTTGTTCGCTCTTGGTCAGCGCACGACGCGCCTTGCGCAGCAGGCGGCGGAGTTGCGGGCGGGGCAGCAGCGCGGGTTCGGTCATGGTTCGGCTTCGGCAGGTTGGACGAAAACGTACGCATAAAAAATCCGATGGCGGTTTTCACCGACATCGGATTCGAATCAGGCTCCCCGGATGAACCGCTGTCAACTTAGCCCTTGAACCCGAAAGTTCAAGGTGGAAGATGCAGTAGACTTTAAGGCTTTCCGTCTAGCGGACATGCACACCAGCCCAACGTGCAACTTCCAGGGTAGTGCGAATCGGCTCAGGGACATCGTCAACTGGCAAGCACCCCAGGGAGTGCCGCGAGTATACCGCAAGCGGCCAGTTGAATCAGCCCTTGCTGGTGTTCTGATCGTCGGCGAGCACCAGATCGACACGATCGAGCAAGTCACGCACCTGTTCACGGGTCGAACCGCTGGCCTGGATGTCCGGACGCTCTTCTTTGTGCAAGAGGTCATGGGTGATGTTCAGCGCGGCCATCACGGCGATACGGTCGGCACCGATGACTTTGCCGCTGCTGCGGATCTCACGCATCTTGCCATCCAGATAGCGCGCGGCACTGACCAGATTGCTGCGTTCTTCCTGCGGGCAGATGATCGAATATTCTTTATCGAGGATCTGCACGGTGACGCTATTGCTTGAACTCATGAGTCTTGCTCCAGGGCCTTGAGGCGCGAAATCATCGATTCGACCTTACGCCGGGCGATTTCGTTTTTTTCAATGAGGTGAGCGCGTTCCTCGCGCCAGGTCTTTTCCTGAGCTAGTAAGAGTGCATTTTGACTCTTTAGTTGCTCGACTCGGCCAATCAACAGTTCGAGTCTGGCCATCAGCGCTTGCAGGTCGGTGTCTTCCATTGTGTCCACGTGTTCGTCTGATGGGGGGTAGCTGGCGGACAGCCTTTAATAGTCTTGGCGAGTCTGTCGATGTAGGATACAAGGCCTTCATTCTAGACATAGCGCCGTCTGGCGCCTAGCTGCCCATGACCAATGCGAATTCCCCGTACCAAGCCTTTGCCACCCTGCTGACTTCCAGCGGCCACAACGTTTCGCCTGCCGAACTGCACGGCGTGCTGCTCGGGCGCAGTTGCGCCGGTGCCGGCTTCGATAACGAAGGCTGGTTGATCGACGCCGCCGAACTGCTCGAAGGCGATATCCAGGACAACGTCCGTAACGCCCTCATCGGCCTGCAAGAGATGGTCAAAGGCGAGCTGACCGGCGACGACGTCACTGTCGTTCTGCTGCTGCCGACCGATGACGCACCGCTGGCTGACCGCGCCGCTGCACTGGGCCAATGGTGCCAGGGCTTCCTCAGCGGTTTCGGCCTGAACTGCCGCGACAGCAGCATGCTCAGCACTGAAGCCACCGAAGTGCTGCAGGATCTGGCCGCCATTTCCCAAGTGCAGGATGCTCTCGAAGAATCCGAAGACGGCGAAACCGACTACATGGAAGTCATGGAGTACCTGCGCGTTGCGCCGTTGCTGCTGTTCTCGGAAACCAAGAAAGCCGACGTGCCGCCAGCCGCCAAGCCGTCGCTGCATTAATCGCGTGCCAGGGAAAGCCATCTGCCCATGACCCATATCCCGAAAGCGGAATACAGCCGTCGCCGCAAGGCCCTGATGGCGCAGATGGAACCCAACAGCATCGCGATCCTGCCCGCCGCCGCGGTCGCCATTCGCAACCGCGACGTCGAGCATGTCTACCGTCAGGACAGCGACTTCCAGTACCTCAGCGGATTTCCCGAGCCGCAAGCCGTCATCGTTTTGATGCCCGGCCGTGAACATGGCGAATACGTGCTGTTCTGCCGTGAGCGCAACGCCGAACGCGAATTGTGGGACGGTTTGCGCGCCGGGCAAGAGGGCGCGATCCGCGACTTCGGTGCCGACGACGCTTTCCCTATTACCGACATCGACGACATCCTCCCCGGCCTGATCGAAGGCCGCGACCGGGTGTATTCGGCGATGGGCAGCAACCCTGAATTCGACCGTCACCTGATGGACTGGATCAACGTGATCCGCTCCAAGGCGCACCTCGGCGCCCAGCCGCCGAACGAATTCGTTGCCCTGGATCATCTGCTGCACGACATGCGTCTGTATAAATCGGCGGCAGAAGTGAAGGTGATGCGCGAAGCCGCACGGATCTCGGCGCAAGCCCACATCCGCGCGATGCAGGCCAGTCGGGCCGGGCTCTACGAGTACAGCCTCGAAGCCGAACTCGACTACGAATTCCGCAAGGGCGGGGCGAAAATGCCGGCTTATGGTTCGATCGTCGCCGCCGGGCGCAATAGCTGCATCCTGCATTACCAGCAGAATGACGCGCTGCTCAAGGACGGCGACCTGGTATTGATTGATGCCGGTTGCGAGATTGACTGCTACGCCAGCGACATCACCCGCACCTGGCCGGTCAACGGCAAGTTTTCGCCCGAGCAGAAAGCGATCTATGAGTTGGTGCTGGCCTCGCAGGAAGCCGCGTTCGCCGAAATCGCCCCGAACAAGCACTGGAATCAAGCGCACGAAGCCACGGTTCGAGTGATTACCACGGGGCTGGTGAAACTGGGATTGCTGCATGGCGAGGTCGACGAGTTGATCGCCAGCGAAGCCTATAAAGCTTTTTACATGCACCGCGCCGGCCACTGGCTGGGTATGGATGTGCATGACGTTGGTGAGTACAAGGTCGGCGGCGAATGGCGAGTGCTCGAGGTCGGCATGGCGCTGACCGTAGAGCCGGGCATCTACATCGCCCCGGACAATCAGAACGTCGCGAAGAAATGGCGCGGCATTGGTGTACGTATCGAGGACGACGTGGTGGTGACCAGAACCGGTTGTGAAATCCTCACCAGCGGCGTGCCGAAAACCGTCGCTGAAATCGAAGCGCTGATGGCGCAAGCAAGGACCCACGCGGCATGAGTCGAGTCAATCTGGCAATCATCGGTGGCGGTCTGGTCGGCGCCAGTCTGGCGTTGGCCTTGCAGGCCGGGGCCAAGGCGCGTGGCTGGAAGATTGTCCTGATCGAGCCGTTCGCTCCCGGCGACAGTTGGCAGCCGAGCTACGACGCACGTTCGTCGGCGCTGTCCTTCGGCTCGCGGCAGATTTATCAACGGCTGGGCGTGTGGCAGGAAATCTCCCGTCGCGCCGAGCCGATCAAGCAGATTCACGTCTCTGATCGTGGCCGTTTCTCTACCGCGCGCTTGTCGGCGATGGAAGAGGGTGTGCCAGCGCTCGGTTATGTGGTGGAAAACGCCTGGCTCGGGCAGTGCCTGTGGCAGCACATCGATAAAGACGTGATCAGCTGGCGCTGCCCGGCGGAAGTCACGCGTATGGAACCGCTGCCCGATGGCTATCGCCTGACCCTCAATGATGAAACCACCCTTGAATGCGACCTCGCGGTGCTCGCCGATGGCGGTCGCTCCGGTCTGCGCGAGCAGTTGGGCATCAACGTGCGCAAGCGTCCGTACAACCAGAGCGCGCTGATCGCCAACATCACCCCGAGCGAAGCGCACAACGGCATGGCCTTCGAGCGTTTCACCGACGAAGGGCCGATGGCCTTGCTGCCGCTGCCGGAAAACCGCTGTGCTCTGGTCTGGACCCGTTTGGGCATGGACGCGCAGCGCCTGGCCGATTTGAGCGAGCGCGATTTCCTCAGCGAATTGCAGGGCGTGTTCGGATATCGCCTCGGCACGTTGAAACAGGTTGGCGCGCGGCATCTTTATCCGCTGACGCTGGTCGAGGCCGAAGAACAGGTGCGCTCGCATCTGGCTGTGCTCGGCAACGCGGCGCACAGCCTGCACCCGATTGCCGGTCAGGGTTTCAACTTGTCACTGCGTGATGCCGATGCCTTGGCCGCCGCATTGTTGTCCAGTGAAAAGCCGCTGGGCGACTTCGCCACATTGCAGGCTTATCGCGAGCGTCAACGTCTCGATCAGGATCTCACCGTCGGTTTTTCCGATCAGGTCACACGCCTGTTCGGCAGCACGCAGCCATTGGTTTCGTTGGGCCGTAACATCGGCCTGCTCGGCCTTGATCTGTTGCCGCCGGCCAAGCGCTGGTTTGCCCGTCAGGCCATGGGTTTGGGAACACGTCCGGATGCTTAAGTGGTTGACCGCTAAATTCGGCAAGGCGCGGTTGATGCGTTGGGTGATGACGTTCTACCCGCCGTATCTTGGCGCCGGTGTACGGGTTCGGCATATCAGCGATGATTTCCGCGACGTTCAGGTGTCGATGGGGCTGGGCTGGTACAACCGCAACTACGTCGGCACTCAGTTTGGCGGCAGTCTGTATTCGATGGTCGACCCGTTCTTCATGCTGATGCTCATGGAAAACCTCGGCTCGAAGTACATTGTCTGGGACAAGGCTGCCGACATCGATTTCATTGCACCGGGCAAAGGCCCGGTATTCGCCCGCTTCAATATCGACGAGACCTTGCTCGCCGAGATTCGCCGGCAAACCGCCAACGGCGAGAAATACCTGCCGCAGTTGCAGGTCGACATTCATGACGGCGCCGGCAATCTGGTGGCGCGGGTCGGTAAAACCCTTTACGTGCGGCTCAAGCCGCAAGCGAGACAGGCTTAAAGCATGGAAATGCGCGCAGATCTGCTGATTGTCGGAGCCGGAATGGTCGGCAGCGCCCTGGCGTTGGCGTTGCAGGACAGCGGGCTGGAAGTCCTGCTGCTCGATGGCAGCCCGCTGAGCGTCAAGCCGTTCGATGCCGACGCGGCATTTGAACCGCGTGTGAGCGCGCTGTCGGCAGCCAGCCAACGCATCCTCGAACGCCTCGGCGTGTGGGACGGCATCGCCAAGCGCCGCAGCAGCCCGTACACCGACATGCACGTCTGGGACGGCAGCGGCACCGGGCAGATCCATTTCTCGGCGAGCAGTGTGCACGCCGAGGTGCTGGGTCATATCGTCGAAAACCGTGTGGTGCAGGACGCCTTGCTCGACCGTTTGCACGATTGCGATCTGGGCATGCTCGCTAATGCGCGGCTGGAACAGATGCGCCGCTCGGGCGATGACTGGTTGCTGACGCTGGCTGACGGTCGTCAGTTGCGCGCGCCATTGGTGATTGCCGCTGACGGTGCCAACTCGGCCGTTCGCCGCCTCACCGGGATGGCCACGCGCGAGTGGGATTACATGCACCACGCCATCGTCACCAGCGTGCGCAGCAGCAAGTCGCACCAGATGACCGCGTGGCAGCGCTTTACCGATCACGGGCCATTGGCGTTTCTGCCGCTGGAGCGTGACGGGCAGCAGGATTGGTGTTCGATCGTCTGGTCGACCACGCCGAGCGAAGCCGAGCGCTTGATGGCGCTGGATGAAGCGGCGTTCTGCCGAGAGCTGGAGCGTGCCTTTGAAGGCCGCCTCGGCGCAGTCATCAGTGCCGATCCGCGACTGTGCGTGCCGCTGCGTCAGCGTCATGCCAAACGTTACGTGGCTGAAGGCCTGGCGTTGATCGGCGATGCGGCGCACACCATTCACCCGTTGGCGGGGCAGGGTGTGAACCTTGGCTTCCTCGATGCGGCGGTGTTGGCCGAAGTGCTATTGCAGGCGGCCGAGCGTGGCGAGCGTTTGGCGGATGCGAAGGTGCTGAGCCGTTACGAGCGTCGGCGCATGCCGCACAATCTGGCGCTGATGGCGGCGATGGAAGGCTTTGAGCGGTTGTTCCAGGCGGATCCGTTGCCGGTCAGGTGGTTGCGTAATGCCGGGTTGAAGCTGGTGGAGCAGATGCCGGAAGCGAAGGCGCTGTTTGTGCGTGAAGCCCTTGGGTTGACCGGGGATCTTCCGGCCCTCGCTAAACCCTGATCTCTTCGTTGATGCTGATTGCCTCATCGCGAGCAGGCTCACTCCTACAGGGGAACGCATTCCAACTGTAGGAGTGAGCCTGCTCGCAATGGCGCCCGGCCAGGCACCACAATTTTCAAACTGTGCAACATCTGGTAACTCCTTCAAAAAGAGTTCGATTGAGGTGGTAAATGTGAGTCCTTATCATTTGGCCCACATTTCCCGACCGAGAGACCACTCCCATGTTGGCACCCAAGCGTCTTCTGACCGCACTGGCCCTGACCCTGATCGGCAGCACAACGGCCCAGGCCGCTGATGAGGTGGTGGTTTACTCGTCGCGCATCGATGAGCTGATCAAACCGGTCTTCGATGCCTACACCGCCAAGACCGGGGTGAAGATCAAGTTCATCACCGACAAGGAAGCGCCGCTGATGCAGCGCATCAAGGCCGAAGGTGAGAACGCCACCGCCGACCTGCTGCTCACCGTTGACGCCGGCAACCTCTGGCAAGCCGAGCAGATGGGCATCCTCCAGCCGTTCACTTCGAAAGTCATCGATACCAACATTCCGCTGCAATATCGCTCGTCTACTCACGCCTGGACTGGCCTGAGCCTGCGCGCGCGGACCATCGCCTACTCCACTGAACGCGTGAAGCCGGGCGAGCTGACCACCTACGAAGCACTGGCCGACAAGAACTGGGAAGGGCGCCTGTGCCTGCGTACGGCGAAGAAGGTCTACAACCAGTCGCTGACCGCGACCATGATCGAAGTCCATGGCGCCGAGAAGACCGAAAAGATCCTCAAGGGCTGGGTCAACAACCTCTCCACCGACGTGTTCTCCGATGATGTCGCGGTGCTCGAAGCGATCAACGCCGGGCAATGCGATGTCGGCATCGTCAACACTTACTACTACGGCCGCCTGCACAAGCAGAAGCCGGAACTGCCGGTGAAGCTGTTCTGGCCGAATCAGGCCGATCGTGGCGTGCACGTGAACCTGTCGGGCATTGGCTTGACCAAGCATGCGCCGCACCCGGAAGCGGCCAAGGCTTTGGTTGAGTGGATGACCACACCTGAGGCGCAGAAGATCTTTGCTGACGTGAACCAGGAGTTCCCGGCCAACCCGGCGGTGGCGCCTTCGGAAGAAGTGGCGGCGTGGGGCAAGTTTGTCGCTGACACCTTGCCGGTGGAAGTGGCGGGCAAGCGTCAGGCTGAAGCGATCCGGATGATGGATCGGGCGGGTTGGAATTGAGGCTTTTTCGATAGACTTGTGATCGTTCCCACGCTCTGCGTGGGAATGCATCCATCGACGCTCTGCGTCGTGCCGCCGACAGCGTGACGCAGAGCGTCACAGGATGTGTGCCCACGCAGAGCGTGGGCACAATCATTTGAACGAGACTGTTTCCTTGGCCCACCCTGCCCAACGCCGCTGGTATCCCATCGTTTTCGCCATCGCCGCGCTGGTGCTGTTGCCCCTGAGCGTTCTGCTGCTCTCCTGGCAGACCATCGATCAACAGATCTGGTCGCACCTGTGGCAAACCCAGATGCCGCGCCTGCTGGGCAATACCCTGACGCTGGTCGTTGGCGTCGGTGTCGGTGTGACGCTGCTGGGTGTCAGCCTCGCCTGGCTCACCAGCCTCTGCGAATTTCCCGGCCGGCGCTGGCTCGACTGGGCGCTGATGCTGCCGTTCGCCATCCCCGCGTACGTACTGGCCTTCGTTTTCGTAGGCCTGCTCGACTTCGCCGGTCCCGTACAGAGCCTGCTGCGCGAATGGTTCGGCAGCGGCCTGCGGCTGCCGCGCGTGCGCTCCACCGGCGGGGTGATCATCGTGCTGGTGCTGGTCTTCTATCCCTACGTTTACTTGTTGGCGCGCACCGCGTTTCTCGCGCAGGGCAAAGGCCTGATGGAAGCCGCGCGAGTACTCGGTCAGTCGCCGTGGCTAGCTTTCTGGCGAGTGGCGTTGCCAATGGCGCGTCCTGCGATTGGCGCCGGCGTGGCACTGGCGCTGATGGAAACCCTGGCGGATTTCGGCGCAGTGTCGGTGTTCAACTTCGACACCTTCACCACCGCCATCTACAAGACATGGTACGGCTTCTTCAGCCTGTCGAGTGCGGCGCAGCTGGCCAGTCTGTTGCTGCTGGTGGTGATGCTGGTGCTCTACGGCGAACGTCGCGCGCGTGGCGCCAATCGGGCGGGCAACGAGCGGCCACGGGTGAAAGCCCTGTATCACTTGCGCGGGCTCAAGGCGTTCGCGGCGATGAGCTGGTGCGCACTGGTGTTCGCCTGCGCCTTCGTCATTCCGCTGCTGCAACTGATCGTCTGGTTCTGGCAGCGCGGCCGTTTCGATCTGGACGAGCGCTACGCGGGGCTGATCCTGCACACCTTGTATTTGGGCGGCATGGCGGCGCTGATTACCGTCAGTGTTGCGCTGTTGTTGGCGTTTGCCCGGCGGCTGGCGCCGACGCAGGCGATCAACTCTGGTGTTGGTCTGGCCAACCTGGGCTACGCCTTGCCGGGTTCGGTGTTGGCCGTGTCGATCATGCTGGCGTTCAGTTATTTGGATCGCGAGCTGGTGATTCCACTCTCCGGTTGGCTCGGCGGCGCGGGCAAACCGCTGCTGCTTGGCAGTCTGGCGGCGTTGCTGATGGCCTATCTGGTGCGTTTTATTGCGGTGGCGTACGGGCCGCTGGAAAGCAGTCTGGCGCGTATACGGCCCTCTTTGCCCGAAGCAGCACGTAGCCTGGGTGTCAGTGGGCCGCGACTGTTTTTCAAAGTGTATCTGCCGCTGTTGCTGCCCGGCGCGCTGAGCGCGGCGCTGCTGGTGTTCGTCGATGTGCTCAAGGAAATGCCCGCGACCCTGCTGATGCGCCCGTTTGGCTGGGACACGCTGGCGGTGCGGATCTTTGAAATGACCAGTGAAGGTGAATGGGCGAGGGCGTCTTTGCCAGCGCTGACCCTGGTTCTGGTCGGTCTATTGCCGGTCATCGGACTGATCCGCCGCTCGGCGCACCGAAACACTTAGTCGTCAGTCCTGAATCATGCGGCTACAATGCGCGGCATTCGGTGCGGTTCGTCTGACAGACCCGTTCGCTGAAATCGGCTGAAAGCCTTCTATTTCGCGGCTTTCACCCCGTACAGCGGCTGTCCGCACCTTCGCCACGCCCGGAAGGAGAAACCCATGGGACAGCGTACGCCTCTGTATGACCTGCATCTCGCCCTCGGCGCGAAGATGGTCGATTTTGGCGGTTGGGACATGCCACTGCATTACGGCTCGCAGGTCGAGGAGCACCACGAAGTGCGCCGCGATTGCGGGGTGTTCGATGTTTCCCACATGACCGTGATCGATGTCACCGGCACCCAGGCCAAGGCCTGGCTGCAGCATTTGCTGGCCAATGATGTCGACCGCCTGCACCGCCCCGGCCGTGCGTTGTACAGCACCATGCTCAACGAGCGTGGCGGCATCGTCGACGACATGATCGTCTACCGCCTCGACGACGCTTATCGACTGGTGTTCAACGCTTCGACCCGCGATCAGGATCTGGCCTGGATGAGCGCGCAGCGCGGCGATTACGACGTGCAGCTGCACGAGCGCTCCGAGCTGGCGATGCTCGCCATCCAAGGCCCACAGGCCCGGCACAAGATTGCCGAACTGGTGACCCAGTCGCGCGCCACGCTGATCCAGCACCTCAAACCCTTCGAAGGCTATACCGACGGTGACTGGTTCATCGCGCGTACCGGTTATACCGGTGAAGATGGCCTGGAAATCTGCCTGCCGGCCAATCAGGCGCCGGGGTTCTTCAACGATCTGGTCGGTGCCGGCATTTCCCCGATCGGCCTCGGTGCCCGCGATACCCTGCGGGTTGAAGCCGGTATGAACCTCTACGGTCAGGACATTCACCAAGACGTTTCGCCATTGGCCTCGAACATGGCCTGGAGCATTGCCTGGGAACCGGCCACCCGCCAGTTCATCGGCCGTGCTGCGCTGGAGGCGGAAAAAGCTGCCGGCATTGCGCACAAACTGGTTGGTCTGGTCCTGGAAGAACGTGGTGTTTTGCGCGCTCATCAAGTGGTTCGCATCGCCGATGTTGGCGAAGGGGAGATCACCAGTGGTAGTTTCTCTCCTACGCTGAGCAAATCGATTGCCCTGGCGCGTGTTCCGATGGCCACCGCCGACCGCGCCGAAGTGGAAATCCGTGGCAAGTGGTACCCGGTACGGGTGGTCAAACCGACCTTCGTACGCCATGGCAAAACTTTGATCTAACCTTTTTCCGGCGGGCATGACCGCTGACCCAATTCCAGAGGACACCGAAGATGAGCAATATTCCCGCTGAACTGCGTTTTGCCGAAAGTCATGAATGGGCACGTCTGGAAGCCGACGGCACCGTCACCGTGGGCATCAGCGATCACGCGCAGGAAGCGCTGGGCGATGTGGTGTTCGTTGAGCTGACCGAAGTAGGCAAGGTGTTCGCCGCTGAAGATCAGGCTGGCGTCGTTGAATCGGTGAAAGCTGCTTCCGACATCTACTCGCCGATCAGCGGTGAAGTCATCGCGATCAACGAAGAGCTGGGCGGTTCGCCAGAGCTGCTGAACTCCGATCCGTACGGCGCATGGATCTTCAAGCTCAAGCCAAGCGATAAGGCTGAGCTGGACAAGCTTCTGGATGCTGCCGCTTACAAGGCTGCTATCGGCGAGTAAGTTCTAAGCAATACCCAAAGCCCCGACTTGTCGGGGCTTTTTTATGCACGATACAAATCCCCTGTAGGAGTGAGCCTGCTCGCGATAGCGTTCTTTCAGACTCATTAATGCGATTGACACACCGCAATCGCGAGCAGGCTCACTCCTACAGGGGGACGGGGTGCACTGAAAATGGGTTGCCACATCGGCTGCTATGCTGGTTTGACCGTGTTGCATTGACGCCGAGCGCCAGCCAAGAGAGAGCCCGTCATGTCCCAGTTGCCGTCCCTGAGCCAGTTACGCGATCCCGATGCCTTCCTGCGCCGTCACCTCGGCCCCGATGCAGCCGAGCAACAGGCGATGCTCGACAGCCTTGGCCTCGGTAGTCGAATTGAACTGATCGAGCAAACGGTGCCGCCAGGCATTCGCTTCAATCGCGCGCTCGAGCTGCCACCCGCGCTGGATGAACAAGCCGCGCTGGCCAAGCTGCGCAGTTACGCCGAGCAGAATCAGGTCTGGACCAGCCTGATCGGTATGGGCTACCACGGCACCCTGACGCCAACCGTCATCCTGCGCAATGTGCTGGAAAATCCCGGCTGGTACACCGCGTACACGCCGTATCAACCGGAGATCGCTCAAGGCCGGCTCGAAGCGCTGTTGAATTTCCAGCAACTGACCATCGACCTCACCGGCCTCGAGTTGGCCAACGCTTCGCTGCTCGATGAAGCGACGGCGGCTGCCGAAGCCATGGCACTCGCCAAGCGTGTGGCGAAGTCGAAGAGCAATCTGTTTTTCGTCGATGAGAACTGCCACCCGCAAACCATTTCCGTGGTGCAGACCCGTGCCGAAGGCTTCGGTTTCGAGCTGATCATCGACGCTGTGGATAACTTGAAACAACATCAGGTGTTCGGCGCATTGCTGCAGTATCCCGACACCCACGGCGAGATTCACGATCTGCGGCCATTGATCGACCACCTGCATGCGCAACAGGCGCTGGCTTGTGTCGCGACGGATTTATTGAGTCTGCTGTTGCTGACGCCGCCGGGCGAGTTGGGTGCCGATGTAGTGTTCGGTTCCTCCCAGCGATTCGGCGTGCCGATGGGATACGGCGGGCCGCACGCAGCATTCTTTGCTAGCCGCGAGGAATACAAACGGGCGATTCCCGGGCGGATCATCGGCGTGTCGAAGGACGCTCGGGGTAACGTCGCATTGCGCATGGCGCTGCAAACCCGCGAACAACATATTCGTCGTGAGAAGGCCAATTCGAACATCTGTACCGCACAAGTCCTGCTGGCCAACATTGCCAGTTTCTACGCGGTCTATCACGGCCCGGAAGGTTTGAAGCGCATCGCCCAGCGCACGCATCGACTGACCTGCATTTTGGCGGCTGGGCTTGAGCGCAAGGGCATCAGTCGGGTCAACGCACAATTCTTCGACACGCTGACGCTGGACGTCGGCGGTGCGCAAACGGCGATCATCGAGAGTGCCCAGGCTGCGCAGATAAATCTGCGGATTCTCGGGCGCGGTCGGGTCGGGTTGAGTCTCGATGAGACCTGCGATGAACGCACCGTGGCGAATTTGTTCGATGTGCTGCTCGGTGCCGATCATGGGTTGAACGTCGAGGAACTCGACGCCGAAACCCTTTATTCCGGTATCCCCGACAATCTCCAGCGCAACACCCCTTACCTGCGTCACCCGGTGTTCAACGCCCATCACAGCGAAACCGAGATGCTGCGTTATCTCAAGCAACTGGAAAACAAGGATCTGGCGCTCAATCAGTCGATGATCCCGCTGGGCTCGTGCACCATGAAACTCAACGCCACCAGCGAAATGATCCCGATTACCTGGCCGCAATTCGCCGACCTGCATCCGTTCGTGCCGCGTGAGCAGGCGGTCGGTTATACGCTGATGATCGAGGAGCTGGAGCGCTGGCTGTGCGCAATCACCGGGTTCGATGCGATCTGCATGCAGCCCAACTCCGGCGCTCAGGGCGAGTACGCCGGGTTGCTAGCGATCCGCAAATACCACGAAAGCCGTCAGCAGGGGGCGCGGGAGATCTGCCTGATTCCGTCCTCGGCCCATGGCACCAACCCGGCCTCGGCGCAAATGGCCGGGATGCGCGTAGTGATCGTCGAGTGCGACGAGGCGGGCAACGTCGATCTGGAGGATCTGAAAGCGAAAGCCGCCGAGGCTGGGGATAAGTTGTCGTGCCTGATGGCGACCTATCCGTCGACCCACGGTGTGTACGAGGAGGGCATCAGCGAGATCTGCGAGGTTATCCACAAGTACGGCGGTCAGGTCTACATGGACGGCGCCAACCTCAATGCGCAGGTCGGGCTGGCGCGGCCGGCGGACATCGGCGCCGACGTGTCGCACATGAATTTGCACAAGACCTTCTGCATCCCTCACGGCGGTGGTGGGCCGGGCATGGGGCCGATCGGCATTCGCGCGCATCTGGCACCGTTTGTCGCCAATCACCCGGTGGTGCCAATTGAAGGGCCGCTGGCGCAGAACGGCGCGGTCAGCGCGGCGCCCTGGGGCAGCGCGAGCATTCTGCCGATCAGCTGGATGTACATCGCCATGATGGGCCCGCAATTGGCGGATGCCAGCGAGGTGGCGATTCTGGCGGCGAACTATCTGGCGCAGCATTTATCCGGTGCATTCCCGGTGTTGTACACCGGGCGCAACGGGCGGGTCGCTCACGAATGCATTCTCGACCTGCGGCCCTTAAAGGCGCTGACCGGGATCAGCGAAGAAGACGTCGCCAAGCGCCTGATGGATTACGGCTTCCATGCGCCGACCATGTCCTTCCCGGTGCCGGGCACGTTGATGGTCGAGCCGACCGAGAGCGAATCGAAGGCTGAACTGGATCGTTTTATCGGTGCGATGCTGAGCATTCGTGCAGAAATCACTGAAGTGCAAAACGGCAACTGGCCGGCCGAGGACAACCCGTTGAAACGGGCGCCGCATACCCTGGCGGATGTCACCGGGGTTTGGGAGAGACCCTACAGCATCGAGCAGGGCATCACCCCGGATGCGCACACCAAGGCGCACAAGTATTGGCCGGCGGTGAATCGGGTGGATAACGTTTACGGCGATCGCAACCTGTTCTGCGCCTGCGTACCGGTGGATGATTACCGCTGAACTCTCTGGTGGCACATCGTCCCCTGTAGGAGTGAGCCTGCTCGCGATAGCGGTGTATCAGGCAAATTCTCCGGTGACTGATTCACCGCTATCGCGAGCAGGCTCACTCCTACAAGGGATTGTGGTAAGCCTGAAATCCGGGCAAAAAAATGCCGCTCTGTTGAGCGGCATTTTTGCTTCGGCGAACGGCTTACTCGGAAGCCACGGCGTTCTTCGCCAGGATCGCATTCGCCAATTCCATATCGGTCGCCTGCAGGCCCGGATTGTCGGCGCGGACTTTCTGCATCGCCGCTTCCAGATACGGCCCACGAATGCCGCCGTCACTGGCAACGAAACTGCCGGCATCGTCCTGTGCGGCGATGATCAGCTTGTGATCCTTGAAGGTCAGGTAGGTCGAACCGGTAGTGGCACCGGACGAGATGACGTTACGCCAAAAGCTGTCCGCCATGGCCGAACCAACGGGAAGGGACAGCAAGGCCAGAGTGGCGACAGCAAGTTTGAGACGCATGATGAGATGACTCCAGGGGGTTAACTAGGGCCTTGGATCGCCATTCCCTGATCCGGTTCCGTGGCGGCTTATTTCTGCTCGCTCTGCGGCGTCACCCGCAGCACTTCTTCCACCGTCGTCAGCCCTGCTGCGACTTTCTGTGCCCCGGACAGACGCAAACTGCGCATGCCTTCCTTGAACGCCTGCCGACGAATCGCCGTGAGGTCGGCGTCCGGGGTGATGAACGCCTTGAGGCTGTCGCTCAGTTGCATGATCTCGTAGACCCCGGCGCGGCCGTGATAACCGGTGTCGCGGCATTCCACGCAACCAATGGCACGTTGTGCATTGCCCGGCAGCGGCGCCTGCCACGGGCGGGTCAGGGTTTGCCAGTCTTCCTCTGCCAGCGTCAGCGGTGCCTTGCAATGCGGGCACAAGGTCCGCACCAGGCGCTGGGCCATGACACCTAGCACGGTGGCCTTGATCAGGTAATGCGGCACGCCGAGTTCGAGCAAACGACTGATCGCGCTGGGGGCGTCGTTGGTGTGCAGGGTCGATAACACCAGGTGCCCGGTGAGCGCCGCCTGAATCGCCATTTCAGCGGTTTCAAGGTCACGGATCTCGCCGATCATGATGATGTCCGGGTCTTGCCGCATCAGCGCACGCACCCCGGCGGCGAAGCTCAGGTCGATGTTGTGCTGCACCTGCATTTGGTTGAACGCCGGCTCGACCATTTCGATCGGGTCTTCGATGGTGCAGAGGTTCACTTCCGGCGTCGCCAGTTTTTTCAGCGTGGTGTACAGCGTGGTGGTCTTGCCCGAACCGGTCGGCCCGGTGACCAGAATGATGCCGTTGGGCTGGCGGGTCATGTCTTGCCAGCGGCGCAAATCGTCGGCACTGAAACCCAGCTGGTCGAAATCCTTGAGCAGCACTTCCGGGTCGAAAATCCGCATGACCATTTTTTCGCCGAACGCGGTGGGCAGCGTCGAAAGGCGCAGCTCCACTTCACCGCCGTCCGGGGTCTTGGTCTTGACCCGGCCGTCCTGGGGTTTGCGCTTCTCGGCGACGTTCATCCGCCCGAGGCTTTTCAGGCGACTGACAATTGCCATGGTCACCTGCGGCGGGAATTGATAGACGTTGTGCAGCACGCCGTCGATGCGAAAGCGCACCGTGCCTTGTTCACGCCGAGGCTCGATGTGGATATCGCTGGCGCGCTGCTGGAAGGCGTACTGGAACAGCCAGTCGACGATGTTGACGATGTGCGCATCGTTGGCATCCGGCTCCTGATCGCTGGCGCCGAGGTTGAGCAGTTGTTCGAAGTTGCCGAGGTTACCGCTCTGCTGATCGGCATTGCTGGCGCCGCTGACCGATTTGGCCAAGCGGAAGAACTCGACGCTGAAGCGCTGGATATCCGCCGGGTTGGCCACCACCCGTTTGATCGGCAGCTTCAATACGTGGGTGAGATCGGCCTCCCAGCCGGTGACATAAGGCTGGGCACTGGCCACGGTCACCGAATCGCGGTCGACCGCCACGGCGAGAATCTTGTGCCGTTGTGCGAAGGCGTAGGACATCAACGGTGTGATCGCGGCGACGTTGATCTTCAACGGGTCAATACGCAAGTACGGCTGGCCGGCCTGTTGCGCCAGCCACAGGGTCAGGCTTTCCAGGTCGAGGTGTTTGCCTGGCCGGCTGAGGTCGTCGAGTTGCTGGCTGGCGATGAACTCCAGCGGATGCATCTGAGCATGAGCCGCGAGACGGCGGCGGGCATTCAGCGCCTGCTCCGCCGAGTCCTGGCAAATAAACCCTTGGGCGACCAGTTCACGCAGCACTTCGTTGAGTTCCAGCCAGCGGTCCTGAGTGGCAAGTTGAACGGACATGCGGGCTTCCTTTTGAGCGACAGTGCGCAAAAGGATAGTCGCGGCCCCGCAGACCGTTGGGCCACTACCCGACGAAGCCGTTGCCGAACTTGTCAGCCGGCCGCTTGCGTCCGCGCATCCCAAGCGCTGTCGGCGTTTTGCAGATTGACCGAGCAGACGCTGATCAGGTTACGAAGTTTTTCCGCGATCACTTGCGCGCGATGCCAACTGAGACCGCCCATGACCAGGTCGATCGACAGCAGATCATCCATGCGCTGCACATTGACCTGCTCCGGTGTGAGGAATTGCAGGGCGAACAGGTTGAGCACCCGCACCAGCAAGTCGGGCTCGGCTTCGGCGAGGATCTGATACTGCGCCAGGCAATGGGCGTTGTTGACGTTCCAGACATCGGCGCGGGTTGGCACGGTGGTGACGGCTTCGAGGTGCGGCATGGCGAGTCTCCAAAATCTCTGGAGGAATTTTTACATTCGACGCCGGGTATTTCTTGGCTATGATCGTCGTTATTGACGATTGATCGAAAGGATCAATTCGCGGAATTACGTAATCGAGGTTTTTCTATGCACAGTGAGCTGGACAGCTACGACCGCAAGATTCTCGCCTTGCTGCAAGAGGACGCTTCACTGTCGAGCGCGCAGATCGCCGAGCAGGTCGGCCTGTCGCAATCACCGTGCTGGCGACGGATTCAGCGGATGAAGGAGGAGGGCATCATTCGTGGCCAGGTGACCTTGCTCGATCGCAAGAAGATTGGCCTGAACACGCAGATCTTCGCCGAGATCAAACTCAACGCGCACGGGCGTTCGAACTTCACTGAGTTCACCGAAGCGATTCGTGGCTTTCCGGAAGTGCTGGAATGTTATGTGCTGATGGGGGCGGTGGATTTTTTGCTGCGGATTGTTGCGGCGGACATCGAGGCGTATGAGCGATTCTTTTTCGAGAAGCTGTCGCTGGTGCCGGGGATTCAGGAAGTGAATTCGATTGTGGCGTTGTCGGAGATCAAGTCCACCACCAGTTTGCCTGTCTGACCCTGATCGTTCCCACGCGGAGCGTGGGAACGATCATCAACGGGGGCAGCCCCCCGCCACAGGGTCATCACATACGCAGGAGCATTTTCCATGCGCGATTCTGGTAAACCGCAATCGCCTGTTGCTTGCGCGCGTCGAGCAGTTCGTCAGTGATCGTCGGCTCGTTGGCCAGTTGCGCCAACTTGTTCAGCTCGCCGTACAGACGATCCATTTCCGGGATTTCCAGCACGTTGCGCGCGTGGTGCAGCCAGACCTGAATGCGCTCGATACGCGGCAGTTGTTCAGCCAGATCTTCCGGCTGCTGCTGATAGCGCTGCAATTGCAGGGCCGTAGCTTCTTCGCCCAACAGGCGCGGCAACCAGCTATGCAACTGCGCACCGCCCTGACGATTGCCGCGAACGTTGCGGTCGGCGGTCCAGGTACGGGCCAGCAACCAGCGTGACGTGCTCAGCGAGAACAGACCCCAGCGCGGATCTTCCAGTTCTTCGAGGAACTGCTCCGGCGCAGCCTTGCGTACGTCTTCATCTTCGATGCCGGCCTGTACCAGCGGACGCCAGTCTTCCAGCAATGCATCAAGCGCGACGCGCAAATCGTGAGTCGACTGACGCGGCGCGGCCTGGCCGAGGCTGCTGAGCAGGGCGCGCATTTCCGCGAGGTTCTCGACCCAGTCGAGCAACAGGCGCCAGTGGCCGTTGAAACGGTACTGTTCGGCCAGACGCTGGCTGCTGCCGAGCAAATGCCAGCTCAGCGCGGCGAAGGCGTCGTCGAGTTGGGTTTCCGGGGTCAGCTCCGGCGCCGGCAGGCTCAACGAGTAGCTGTTGGCGTCGTATAGACGGTAGCCGCGCTCAGCCTTGCTGATGTCACACGGCATCAACGCCAGGGTTTCAGCCAGTTCGGCGGCCAGTTCCAGCAGCGCGGCAGGCTCGCCTTCGCGCAGCTCCAGTTCCAGCTCGCAGATTTCTTCTTTCTGCTTGCCTACCACAACGTGACCGAGATCCAGCGCGGCTTCGATGACCACTTTGGTCTTGCCACGGCCCCAGGCGATTTCGGCGCGCTCGCGGACGAAGTCGGTGGTGAAGATCGGCTTCAGGGTTTTCTTGTCCAGCTCGGCCAGCGACTCGGGCCAGCATTCGCCGTCGAGTTTTTTCACGTCGAGCTTGGCTTTCGGCAACTTCCAGTCGTATTCATTGCGTTCGGACAGACCAGCAACGCTTTGGCCACGGGTCTTGAGGGTTTGAATGACTTCGTCACCGTCCTTGCGCAGGCGCAGGGCGACTTTGGCCTGGGCCAGATCGCGCTCAGGGGTGTCGAAGTACTGGTTCATCAACTCACGGCGTTCCCAGCCACTTTTGTTGCGTTTTTTCAGTAACGGGTGCTCGCGCAGCGCAGCGAGGGTTTCGCGGCTGACGCGGAGTTTGATTTCGGTTTCTTTCTGCATGGCCGGAAAATCCAGGATCGGGAGCGCAGCCGGGGAATATGTGGCTGCCAAGGCCGTGCAGTGTACAGGACTGATTCGTCCTACGCCCTGCGACGGTTTATTCCTGACGCCGGATGGTTCTATGATGGACTTCAAATCGGGAGTTGGAGTCAGCGATGCCTTTGCCGTCCATGCAAGACCAGTTCGCTGCGCTGATCGCCGCGCCATCGGTCAGCTGTACCCAACCGAACCTCGACCAATCCAACCGCGCGGTGATCGATTTGCTCGCCGGCTGGCTGGGCGACCTGAGTTTCAATTGCGATATCCAGCAGGTCAGCCCAGGCAAATTCAATCTGCTCGCCAGTTTCGGCAGCGGCCCCGGCGGGCTGGTGCTGGCCGGACACAGCGACACGGTGCCGTACGACGATGCGCTGTGGCAGACCAATCCGCTGAAGCTGACTGAAGTCGATGGCCGTTGGGTCGGCTTGGGCAGTTGCGATATGAAGGGCTTCTTCGCGTTGATCATCGAAGCGGTGCAACCGCTGCTTGAGCAACCGTTCAAACAACCGCTGTTGATCCTCGCCACTTGCGATGAAGAAAGCTCGATGTCCGGTGCCCGCGCATTGGCCGAGGCCGGGCGTCCAATCGGCCGCGCAGCGGTGATCGGCGAGCCGACCGGGCTCAAACCGATCCGCATGCACAAAGGCATCATGATGGAGCGCATCGACATTCTCGGGCAGAGCGGCCATTCGTCGGATCCGCGCCTGGGCCACAGCGCCCTCGAAGCGATGCACGATGCGATCGGCGAACTGCGCGGCCTGCGCCTGCTGTGGCAGCGCGAATTCAACAATCCGCAGTTCAGCGTGCCGCAACCGACGATGAACTTCGGCTGCATCCATGGCGGCGATAATCCCAACCGTATCTGCGGCCAGTGTTCGCTGGAATTCGATCTGCGGCCATTGCCGGGCATGGACCCGAAAGTCTTGCGTGCGGAGATTCTGCGCAAACTCAACCCGGTCGCCGAACGCCACCAGGTGAAGATCGACTACAAACCTTTGTTCCCGGAAGTGCCGTCGTTCGAGCAGGATGAAGACGCTGAACTGGTGCGCATCGCCGAAAAGCTCACCGGCCACAGCGCTGAAGCGGTAGCGTTTGGCACCGAAGCGCCTTATCTTCAGCGCCTTGGTTGCGAAACCATCGTGCTTGGCCCCGGTGACATTGCCTGTGCGCATCAGCCCGGCGAGTACCTTGAAATGTCACGTTTGCAGCCTACCGTGCATCTATTACGGCAACTGATTGAACATTACTGCCTGACTGCTGACGAACGATGATCCACCTCTGTGGGAGCGAGCCTGCTCGCGAAAGCGCCATTTCAGTCACCTCGATGTCGACGGATACAGCGCTTTCGCGAGCAGGCTCGCTCCCACAGGAGGTATGTGTTTTATCCGATCAAACGCTGTAAATTGCCAGCATCCCAACCCGTATTCATGAGGAGAGCACGCGTGTCGCCAAGCCTGTTCCGACGATAACCATCAGCCCGCTGTGCGTTTTCCGTTTCGCCCCTTTTTCGGCTGCTATTTATTACAGGCCCAGGTTCATGCCCGAATACGTCAATTGGCTTCGTCACGCGTCTCCTTACATCAATGCCCACCGCGACTGCACCTTCGTCGTCATGCTGCCTGGCGACGGCGTGGAGCATCCGAATTTCGGCAACATCGTCCACGACATCGTCCTGCTGCACAGCCTCGGCGTGCGCCTGGTGCTGGTGCACGGTTCGCGCCCGCAGATTGAAACCCGCCTCGCCGCCCGTGGCCTGACCCCGCATTACCACCACGGCATGCGCATCACCGATGCCGCAACCCTGGAATGTGTGATCGATGCAGTCGGCCAATTGCGCATTGCCATCGAAGCGCGCCTGTCGATGGACATGGCTTCGTCGCCGATGCAGGGCTCGCGTCTGCGCGTGGCCAGCGGCAACCTCGTTACCGCGCGGCCGATCGGTGTGCTGGAAGGCGTCGACTATCACCACACCGGCGAAGTGCGCCGGGTCGACCGCAAGGGCATCAATCGCCTGCTCGACGAGCGTTCGATCGTGTTGCTGTCGCCTTTGGGCTACTCGCCGACCGGTGAAATCTTCAACCTCGCCTGCGAAGACGTCGCCACCCGCGCCGCTATCGACCTGGGCGCTGACAAGCTGCTGCTGTTCGGTGCTGATCTCGGTCTGATCGACGAGAACGGCAAACTGGTGCGTGAGTTGCGTCCACAGCAAGTGCCGGCGCATTTACAGCGTCTGGGCAGCAGCAACTATCAGGCAGAGCTTCTGGATGCCGCTGCCGAGGCTTGCCGTGGCGGCGTGGCGCGCAGCCATATCGTCAGTTACGCCGAAGACGGCGCGCTGCTGACCGAGCTGTTCACCCGTGACGGTGGCGGTACGCTGGTCGCGCAAGAGCAATTCGAACTGGTGCGTGAGGCGGCGATTGAAGACGTCGGCGGTTTGCTCGACTTGATCAGCCCGCTGGAAGAGCAGGGGATTCTGGTGCGTCGTTCGCGCGAAGTGCTGGAGCGTGAGATCGAGCAGTTCAGCGTGGTCGAGCGTGAAGGCATGATCATCGCCTGCGCGGCGCTGTATCAGATTGCCGATTCCGATGCCGGTGAGCTGGCGTGCCTGGCGGTGAACCCGGAGTACCGCCATGGCGGTCGCGGTGATGAACTGCTGGAGCGCATTGAAACCCGTGCGCGGGCGCAAGGTTTGAAGACGCTGTTCGTCCTCACCACACGCACCGCGCACTGGTTCCGTGAGCGTGGGTTCGAGCCAAGCAGCGTTGAACGCCTACCAGCGGCGCGGGCTTCGTTGTACAACTTCCAGCGCAATTCGAAAATCTTCGAAAAAACCCTTTAACCGAGTTGCTCCATTCGCGAGCAGGCTCGCTCCCACTCCTGTGGGAGCGACGGTGCGACGATTCGACCTGCTCGCGAAGCTTTTATTGCGCCACAAACTTCGCGCTGACATACGGCGAATAATCCGGCAGCACCGTTTCAACCTTGCCCTGCTCCTTCAAAAACTTCGCCGTCTCGCCAATCGCTTTCGCCGTGCCGCCATCCAGCAGCGCCGTGGTTTGCTGCGCCTTGGCGTCCGGGAACGCCGACCCTGCGAGCAATTCCGGCACATCAGCGGCATTGGCACCGGTCAGTTTGGCGATTTTCTGTACCGGCACCGAGTCAGCCGTCCAGCTGTCTTTATGCGCCGCGTAATCGGCAAATGAATCCAGCGTAACCTTGGCGAACTTCGCGACAACGTCAGGATGCTTCTCGGCGAAGTCCTTGCGCGCGACCCAGACCTCGAAGGTCGGCGCGCCCCATTGGCCCACTTGCGCCGCATCGGTCAGGGTCTTGCCGGTCTTGCGAATTTCCCCAAGCGCCGGCGACCAGACAAACGCACCATCGATATCCCCACGTTTCCACGCGGCAGCGATTTCTGCAGGTTGCAGGTTCACCACTTTGACTTTCGAGGCGTCCAGGCCCCAGTGCTTGAGGGCGCCGAGCAAGCTGTAGTGTGAGGTGGAAACGAAAGGTGTGGCGATGGTTTTGCCGACCAGATCCTGCGGTGTGTTAATGCCGCTGCCATTGCGCACCACCAAGGCTTCGGCGGCATTGATCTGTGCCGAAACGATGAACGCCACAATCGGCAGATTGCGCGAAGCGGCAGCGGCCAACGGGCTGGAGCCAAGGTTGCCGATCTGCACATCACCGGAAGCAATGGCTGTCACAACTTCCGGGCCACTGTTGAAGCGGCGCCAGTCGATTTTCTCGCCGATGGTCTTCTCGTAGACGCCGTCGGCTTGGGGGACTTTGCTCGGGTCGATACCAGTTTGATAACCCACGGTGAGGTTGGCGGCATGGGCCGAAAAAGAAATCAGCGCTGACACACAAACTGTAACAAATTGACTAGATAGTGCGCGTTTGGCCATCATGGCGTCGCCTTTTCGATAGGGTTTGACGAATTGCGGTTGCGCCAAAGCTAATCGATATAAAAAAAGGCCAACAAATACCATTTAGGAATGAGCTTAGTCGCCGATACGCTGTTTCCCGGCGGAGGTGGCACGATACTGGCCATATTCCGAAATGGTATGAAAAAGAATGAATAAATTCTTTTTGGGTTTATCAGGAAATCTTTACTCTGCACGGACCAAATCACTGCGATTAGACCTTGGTCGTAGACACACAAGGTTACGATTGACTTGTCAGTCACGGTCTGGCGCTAATCGCGCATCTTAGGACCCAGGGCATCAGACCCAGGGCCAGGAACACAAGAATTAGAAACGAGAGGAGCTTTACATGAACAAGTCCACCTTGGCCCTGGCTGTGGCCGTAGGGGTTATGGCGCAGCAGGCAGGCGCCGCCGGTTTCATCGAAGACAGCAAAGCTACTTTGGGGCTGCGTAACTTCTACATCAACACTGATAACCGTGATGGCGATACCAAGGCTGCCGGCGCTCAGAACAAGCAAGAAGAATGGGGCCAAGGCTTCGATCTGCGCTTCATCTCCGGCTACACCCAAGGCACCGTAGGCTTCGGTATCGACGCTATCGGTCTGTTGGGCGTGCGTCTGGATTCGGGTGGCGGCACCAACGGCGCCTCGAAGACTTCCTACGGCGGCACTGTTTTCCCAAGCGAGTCCAACGGTAAAGCGGTTAATGACTTCTCCAGCCTGGGGCTGACGGCCAAAGCCAAGATCTCCCAGACTGAACTGAAGCTCGGCACTCTGCAGCCAAAACTGCCGGTTATCGTGACCAACGACGGTCGTCTGTTGCCGCAAACCTTCCAGGGTGGCCAGATCACTTCCAACGAGATCAAGGATCTGACGCTGGTTGCTGGTCAAATCGAGCACGCCAAGGGCCGTAACTCCAGCAACAACGAAGAGTTGTCGATTGCTGGCTCCAACGCTCACACCGCCGCCGGTCGTGACAGCAACAAGTTCATCTATGGTGGTGGTGACTACAAAATCACCAAAGACCTGACTGCCCAGTACTACTACGGCAACTTGCAGGATTACTACAAGCAGCACTTCCTCGGTCTGGTGCACAACTGGGCAATCGGCCCGGGTGTGTTGAAGTCTGACTTCCGTTACTTCAACAGCCGTGACGATGGCGCCAACGGTAACGACCCTGCCTATTACACCACCGGTGACTACGGCACTGGCATCACCAAAGGTAAAGTCGACAACAACCTGTACAGCGGCTTGTTCCTGTACACCGTTGAAGGTCACACCTTCGGTGGCGGTTATCAGGTCAGCAACGGCAACAGCGACTTCCCTTGGCTGAACCAGGGTGACGGCTCGTCGGCTTACATCACTACCGACATGCAGATTGCCAAATTCGCCCGCGCTGGCGAGCGTACCTGGCAAGCTCGCTACTCGTACGACTTCGCCAAAGTTGGCGTACCTGGCCTGACCGCTGGTGTGGTTTACCTGCGTGGCGATAACATCGACACCACCGGTAAAGTCGGCGACCGCCAAGTCAGCACCAACGCGACCGGCCGTTCCGAGTGGGAACGCGACCTGACCATCGGTTACGTCGTACCAGAAGGCCCGCTGAAAAACGTTGGCGTGATGTGGAAAAACGCCATGTGGCGCAACGACATCCCAGGTCAGCGCGACCAGGATGAAAACCGCCTGATCGTCAGCTACTCGATCCCGCTGCTGTAATAGCGCGCCTCGATTCGCTGATGTAAAAAAGCCCCGTCCGGCATCGCGCCGGACGGGGCTTTTGCGTTTTCGAGTCAGGCCCACCCCCGTAAGCCATCCCCGATTTCCCTCTTTACAGCAACTCAAGGCCTTCTCGAACCTTGCGACCGATATTCGTCGGGATGCCTGCCAGCGTCCAGTGAACAGATGTTTAATATTCACTTATGATCTAGATATCTCATTATTTATTCTTTTTCATGATGGCAAATCACGGGCTACAGTTGAGGTCTCGAACAACTCATCAGGAGCAGCACCATGAGCCTCAGACTCGGCGACATCGCCCCCGATTTCGAACAGGATTCCAGCGCCGGCAAGATTCGTTTCCACGAATGGCTGGGCGATAGCTGGGGCGTGCTGTTCTCCCACCCGGCGGACTTTACTCCGGTGTGCACCACTGAGCTGGGCTTCACCGCCAAGCTCAAGGATGAGTTCAGCAAGCGCGGCGTCAAAGCCATCGCGCTGTCGGTCGACCCGGTGGATTCGCACCACAAGTGGATCGAAGACATCAACGAAACCCAGAACACCATCGTCAACTTCCCGATCCTCGCCGATGCCGATCGCAAGGTTTCGGATCTGTATGACCTGATCCATCCGAACGCAAACGACACGCTGACCGTGCGTTCGCTGTTCGTGATCGATCCGAACAAGAAGATTCGTCTGACCATCACGTATCCGGCGAGCACCGGGCGTAATTTCCACGAGATTCTGCGGGTGATCGATTCGCTGCAGCTCACCGACAACTACAAGGTGGCTACGCCGGCCAACTGGCAGGACGGTGAAGAGGTGGTGATCGTGCCGTCGCTCAAGGATGAGGACGAGATCAAGCAGCGCTTTCCGAAGGGTTATCGCGCGGTGAAACCGTACCTGCGCCTGACGCCGCAGCCGAATAAGTGATCTCACCGGGCAGATCGTTCCCACGCTCCGCGTGGGAATGCCGCCCGTGACGCTCTGCGTCACAGTGGACGCGGAGCGTCCATGGATTCATTCCCACGCAGAGCGTGGGAACGATCAGTGGTTGCTACTAAGCAGGGGATTTCAGGCCGTTTCGACGGCCTTTTTTTTCGCCCGAAACAAAGCGAATCGCATATCTCCAAAATGCATAACCAAATGAATAAATATGATTTATGGATATATAAATCAGCTGGTAAGGTCACTCCATCGAAGCGAGATTGCAACCCGCGAATCGCCTGAAACGCTTAAGGAATTGTCTCAATGCTGGTCGTCTCACTCGGTGGCAGTCCCAGCCTGCGCTCCCGTTCCGGGGTGCTGCTGGAACGCTCGCAACGCTGGTTGCAGGCGCAAGGGGTGGAAGTGGTGAGTTATCAGGTGCGGGACTTCCCGGCCGAAGATTTGCTTCACGCCCGCTTCGACAGCCCGAAGGTGCTCGACCTGCTGCAACAGATCGAAAACGCCGACGGCCTGTTGATCGCCACGCCGGTGTACAAGGCTTCGTTTTCCGGCGCGTTGAAGACGTTGCTGGATCTGCTCCCGGAGCGTGCCCTGAACCACAAGATTGTTTTGCCAATGGCCACCGGCGGCAGCATCGCCCACATGCTGGTGGTCGATTACGCGCTCAAGCCTGTGTTGTCCGCGCTGAAAGCCCAGGAAATGCTCCAAGGGATTTTCGCCGAGGACAGCCAGATCGCTTACGGCGAAGGCAGTGCCGCAGCACAACTGGCACCGGCGCTGGAGCAGCGACTGCATGAAGCGCTGGATCAGTTTGTCGGCGCCATGGCCCGCCGGCCGAAACCGCTGGAACCGGGCCTGTTGAACGAACGTTTGTTGAGTGCTCGCTGGAGCATTTAAGCCACACCCGCATTTGATGTAACTCACCTTACTTCGCCGCTAACGGTCAAGCAGGTGCAGCCAAAACCCAACAGCAAAAAGGAGAGCGCTATGCGCACTGTATTTTTGCGTCGTGGTCTGGTCGCTCTGTTTGCTGCGGCTGTCACCTTCGGCGCCATCACTCAAGCTCAAGCCGAGACCCTTCGCATCGGTTATCAGAAATACGGCACGCTGGTGCTGCTCAAAGCCAAGGGCACTTTGGAAAAACGTCTGGCCGCTCAAGGCGTCGACGTGCAATGGACTGAGTTCCCCGGTGGCCCGCAATTGCTTGAAGGCCTGAACGTCGGCTCGATCGACTTCGGTGTCACCGGCGAAACCCCGCCCGTCTTCGCTCAGGCGGCCGGCGCCGATCTGCTTTACGTTGCCTACGAACCGCCAGCGCCGAACAGCGAAGCGATCCTTGTGCCGAAAGACTCGCCGATCAAATCGGTAGCTGATCTCAAGGGCAAGAAAGTCGCCCTGAACAAAGGTTCCAACGTGCACTACCTGCTGGTGCGCGCACTGGAAGACGCCGGCCTCAAGTACACCGATATTCAAACCGTATTCCTGCCGCCAGCCGATGCCCGCGCCGCGTTCGAACGTGGCAGCGTCGACGCCTGGGTCATCTGGGATCCGTATCAGGCTGCGGCCGAGAAACAACTGCAAGCGCACACCCTGCGTGACGGCAAAGGCATCGTCGACAACCACCAGTTCTACCTCGCGACCAAGCCTTACGCACAGAAAAATCCCGAGGTGATCAAGACCCTCGTGGAAGAAGTGCGCGCCGTTGGCGAGTGGTCCAAAGCCAACCCTGAAGACGTGACCCAACAGGTTGCGCCACTGCTCGGTCTGCCGGCGGACATCACCCTGACCTCGGTCAAGCGCCAGGGCTACGGCGCGCTGTTCCTGACCCCGGAAGTGGTCGCCGCGCAGCAGAAAATCGCGGACACGTTCTTCCAGCTCAAGCTGATTCCCAAGCCACTGAGCATCAAGGATGTGATCTGGACACCACCGGCCGCTGTGGCTAAAGCGCAGTAATTCGAATTCCTAAGGAGACCACTCCATGAGCCTCAATATCTTCTGGTTCCTGCCTACCCACGGCGACGGCCATTACCTTGGCACCGCCGAAGGCGCTCGCGCCGTCGACCACGGTTATCTGCAACAGGTCGCGCAAGCGGCGGATCGTCTGGGCTTTGGCGGTGTGCTGATCCCCACCGGCCGCTCTTGCGAAGACTCGTGGCTGGTGGCAGCGTCGCTGATCCCGGTGACCCAGCGTCTGAAGTTCCTCGTGGCTCTGCGCCCCGGGATCATTTCCCCGACGGTGGCGGCGCGACAGGCAGCCACGCTGGATCGTCTGTCCGGCGGGCGTGCGCTGTTCAATCTGGTCACTGGTGGTGACCCGGAAGAATTGGCCGGCGACGGTCTGTTCCTCGGCCACGAAGAACGCTATCAGGCTTCGGTGGAATTCACCCGCATCTGGCGTCGTGTGCTGGAAGGCGAAACCGTGGATTACGACGGTCAGCACATCAGCGTGAAAGGCGCGAAGTTGCTCTATCCGCCGATCCAGCAACCGCGTCCGCCGCTGTACTTTGGTGGCTCCTCGGAAGCGGCGCAGGATCTCGCTGCCGAACAGGTTGAAATGGTTCTGACGTGGGGCGAGCCGCCCGCAGCAGTGGCAGAGAAAATCGAACAGGTACGTGCCAAAGCCGCCAAGCTCGGACGCACCGTGCGCTTCGGCATTCGTCTGCATGTGATCGTTCGCGAAACCAATGCTGAAGCCTGGCAAGCGGCGGATCGGCTGATCTCGCATCTGGACGACGACACCATTGCTCGTGCCCAGGCTTCCCTGGCGCGATTTGATTCGGTCGGCCAGCAACGCATGGCCGCATTGCACGGCGGCAGTCGCGACAACCTCGAAGTCAGCCCTAACCTGTGGGCCGGCGTCGGTCTGGTGCGCGGCGGTGCCGGTACCGCGTTGGTTGGCGATGGCCCGACCGTGGCCGCACGCGTGAAGGAATACGCCGATCTGGGTATCGATACCTTCATCTTCTCCGGTTATCCACACCTCGAAGAGTCGTATCGCGTCGCCGAACTGCTGTTCCCGCACCTCGACATCGAGCGTCCGGAACTACCGAAAAGCGCCGGTTATGTCAGCCCGTTCGGCGAGATGGTCGCCAACGACATTCTTCCCAAAGCCGCGTCGCAGAGCTGAGGCGCGCCATGAAGAAAATCATCCACAGCCTCGCGCCCTGGGCGTTGCCGGTGTTGTTGCTGGCGGTGTGGCAGTTGTCGGTGTCGGCGGGTTGGTTGTCGACACGGATCCTGCCGGCACCGGTGGCGGTGATCGAAGCCGGCGTGAGTCTGGTGCGCAGCGGTGAAATCTGGACGCACTTGGCCATCAGCGGCTGGCGCGCGGCCCTCGGTTTCACCATCGGCGGCAGCATCGGTCTTGCCTTGGGTTTCATCACCGGTCTGTCGAAGTGGGGCGAACGCCTGCTCGACAGTTCGGTGCAGATGATCCGCAACGTGCCGCACCTGGCACTGATTCCGCTGGTGATCCTCTGGTTCGGCATCGACGAGTCGGCGAAGATTTTTCTGGTGGCGCTGGGCACGTTGTTCCCGATTTACCTGAATACCTATCACGGCATCCGCAACGTCGATCCGGCGCTGGTGGAGATGGCGCACAGTTATGGCCTGAGCGGTTTCAGCCTGTTCTGGCAGGTGATTCTGCCGGGTGCGCTGCCTTCGATTCTGGTCGGCGTGCGCTTCGCCCTGGGCTTTATGTGGCTGACGCTGATCGTCGCCGAAACCATTTCGGCCAGCTCGGGCATCGGCTATCTGGCGATGAACGCTCGCGAGTTCCTGCAGACCGACGTGGTGGTGCTGGCGATCCTGCTTTACGCGGTGCTCGGCAAACTCGCTGACCTTGCGGCCCGAGGACTTGAGCGTGTGTGGTTGCGCTGGCACCCGGCGTATCAGGTTGCCAAAGGAGGTGCGGCATGACCGCTCAACAACCTCCACGCCTGCTGCGCGGGATTCCGCTGGCGGTGCGCAACCTGCAGAAAACCTTCGACGCGCGGAAGGTGTTGCGTGACATCGATCTGCATATTCCGGCTGGGCAGTTTGTCGCCGTGGTCGGGCGCAGTGGCTGTGGCAAAAGTACCTTGCTGCGTTTGCTCGCTGGGCTTGATCAGCCGACTGGCGGCGACTTGCTGGCCGGTTCTGCGCCGCTCAGCGATGCGCGGGAAGACACCCGATTGATGTTCCAGGAAGCACGTCTGCTGCCGTGGAAAAAGATCATCGACAACGTTGGTCTCGGTCTTAAAGGCAACTGGCGCCCGCAAGCGTTAGAGGCGCTGGAAGCGGTGGGTCTGGCGGATCGTGCCAATGAGTGGCCGGCAGCGTTATCTGGCGGACAGAAGCAGCGCGTTGCACTGGCGCGGGCGCTGATCCATCAACCGCGTCTGCTGCTGCTCGACGAACCGCTCGGCGCACTGGACGCACTGACCCGCATTGAAATGCAGCAACTGATCGAGCGTCTCTGGCAGCAACACGGCTTCACCGTGCTGCTGGTGACCCACGACGTCAGTGAAGCGGTGGCGATTGCCGACCGGGTGATTCTGATCGAGGACGGCGAAGTGGGCCTCGATCTGCATGTCGAACTGCCGCGGCCGCGAGTGCGTGGTTCGCACCGACTGGCGGCGCTGGAAACCGAAGTGCTTAACCGTGTTCTCTCCCTGCCCGGCGAACCGCCGGCGCCGGAACCTGTTTCACCACTGCCTACGCAACTGCGTTGGGCTCAATAACTCAAGCAAACGACAGGAATCATTGCCATGACTATCAAAGCCATCAACGTCCGTAACCAGTTCAAAGGCTCGATCAAGGAAATCGTCCTCGGTGACGTGCTGTCGGAAATCGACGTGCAGACCGCTTCCGGCATCGTCACTTCGGTGATTACCACCCGCTCGGTCAAAGAGCTGGAGCTGGTGGTCGGTAGCGAAGTGATCGCCTTTGTGAAATCCACCGAGGTGTCGATCGCCAAGCTGTAAGTCGGTGAGTAAAAAACAACCCCGGAGAGCGTGAGCCCTTCGGGGTTTTTTGTGCCTGGCGATCGTTCCCACGCAGAGCGTGGGAACGATCATGGCTCAGCGCTTGGGAAGATACGGTGGCAGATACAGGCCGATATAAGCATCAAACACGCGCATCCCTTCCTCGGCCATGCGCGGCGTGATCTGCCCGTGCTGCTGCACCGAACGCGCATAAACCCGGTCACCCAACTCCATCGCTAAAGCAAACACATCGACATCTTCCGGCAGCCTCGGCAATTCGAAGTGATGATCGAACAGCTTGTGCATCAGGTCGCCCAGTTCGATGTCGTGCTGACGGTCAGCCTGGGTGACTTCGGTCAGGCCGTGCTGCGCGAGGATCAACTGCCGTGCGGCGGCGTCTTCGTCGTAGATCTCCAGCATCCGCTGCTCGACCAACCGCGACAGATCACGCCAGTCACGCAAAGCTTCGTGATCGATCGGCGCTTGCAGGCAGGCGCGAAACGCGGCGTGGACATCTGCCGTCAGCGCTTCGAGCAATGCCGGGACGCTGGCGAAGAAGTGGTACACGGAGGAGGGCGGAATCTGCGCGCGCTCGGCGACGCTGTAGATCGACAGACTCGCCACACCCTCGGCGGCCAGCAGCGTGCGCGCGGCGTCGAGTATCGAATCGATGCGCGCCTGACTGCGGGCACGGGGTTTGCGGACGGGGGCGGGTCGCGTCATGGAAGTCTCCTGCGGGGCAGCGGGCATTGTACGAGCCGGCTTGTGTGTTGTCTTGTCGACCGCTTTCGTCGGAACGCCGCCCGGAGCAAGCTCGCTCCCACAGGGGAGCTTTGTATACACAGCATTCATGTTCACTGGAGATCAACTGTGGGAGCGAGCCTGCTCGCGAACCGCCGCAGGCGGCCATAAAAAAACGCCGTTGACTGAATCAGCCAACGGCGTTTTTCCTGAAGCTACAACCGCTTAAACGGTATGCAGATACCAGTTGTACTCAAGGTCAGAGATGGAGTGTTCGAACTCCTCCAGCTCGCTTTCCTTGCAGGCGACGAAGATATCGATGTATTTCGGATCGATGTACTTGGCCATCACCTCGCTGTCGTCCAGCTCACGCAGGGCATCGCGCAAGTTGTTCGGCAGGCTTTGTTCGTTCTGCTCGTAGCTGTTGCCTTCGACAGGCGCGCCCGGTTCGATCTTGTTGGTCAGACCGTGATGCACACCGGCCAATACAGAAGCCATTAACAGGTACGGGTTGGCGTCGGCACCGGCGACGCGGTGCTCGATACGTACGGCATCGGACGAGCCGGTCGGTACGCGAATCGCCACGGTGCGGTTGTCCAGACCCCAGCACGGCGAGTTCGGCACGTAGAACTGTGCGCCGAAACGACGGTACGAGTTGACGTTCGGGCAGAGGAAAGCCATCTGCGCGGGCAGGGTCTCGAGCACACCGCCGATCGCGTGACGCAGCGCGGCGTTCTGCTCGGGATCCTCGCTGGCAAAAATGTTTTTGCCTTCTTTATCCAGAATCGAGATGTGTACGTGCAGACCATTACCTGCCTGGCCCGGGTACGGCTTGGCCATGAAGGTGGTGTCCATTTCATGGTCGTAGGCGATGTTCTTGATCAGGCGCTTGAGCAGTACCGCGTAGTCGCAGGCCTTGATCGGGTCGGCTACGTGGTGCAGGTTCACTTCGAACTGCGCCGGGGCACTTTCCTTGACGATGGCGTCGGCCGGAATGCCTTGCTCTTTGGCGCCTTCCAGAATGTCCTGGAGGCAGTCGACGTATTCGTCGAGGTCGTCGATCAGGTAGACCTGGGTCGAGTGCGGGCGTTTGCCGGAGATCGGCGAGCGTGGCGGCTGAGGACGGCCGTTCACGTTTTCCTGGTCGATCAGGTAGAACTCGAGTTCAAATGCGGCGCAAATGGTCAGGCCCAGTTCGTCAAACTTTGCAACAACTTGACGGAGCACTTCGCGCGGATCGGCGAAGAACGGGTCGCCTTCGAGTTCGTGCATGGTCATCAACAGTTGCGCGGTCGGGCGCTTCTGCCATGGCTCGTTGCACAGGGTATCGGGGATTGGATAGCAGATGCGATCGGCGTCGCCGATGTCCAGGCCCAGGCCGGTGCTCTCCACCGTCGAACCGTTGATATCCAGAGCAAATAGAGAGGCCGGCAGGTTGATGCCTTTCTCGTAAACCTTGTGGAGGCTGGTGCGTTCAATGCGCTTGCCGCGCACCACACCATTCATATCCGCAATCAGAAGGTCAACGTACAGAACCTCAGGATGTTCCTTAAGGAACGCGTTCGCTTCGTTAAGCTGAACGGCACGCGGGGGTACCGACATGATGCAACACCTTTGTTGTTAAAAATATCAATCATTGATCTTTTCTGGTTTCAGTCAACCCGAACGGCCTGCCGAAGTCAAGCGAGGCCTTTTTTGCCCTAAAAAAGCGCTGCAAGGGCATTTATGGGGCACTTTTGGGCGGTTTTTAGTCCTTGTGACGCTTGGCACCCGCGGGCTTGAGCAGGCCGTGTTGTATTTTTTACGGGGGTGTTGTGTAAAAAAATGAACAAGGCTAAGCTCCGATCAAACCCATAACAGCAATAATACCGGGGTGCTTCATGTCTCGCCTGCCGTTAATCGGCATCACCGACTGCTCGCAACAGTCCGGTCTGCATGCTCATCACATCAGTGGCGACCAATCCGTCGGTAGCGCAGCCAGCATGGTTCGCCCGTTAGCGACGATGTTCCCGTCCATGGCCGTTCAAGTGCCAGCGTCCGATATTCTGGACGTATGGGAAAGCATCCTGTTTATGGCGTCTCCTTTCAATATAGATCGCTTTCACTTCCAAAGCCTGTGCGGCTTCCCCAGCCGTGCTCGTGATTCTGCACGCCTTGAGTGTGCACAGGAAATGCAACGCCAGCGTAAAGGGCAGGTAAGCTCCTCTTTCATTGTCTATGCGCGGTGCCAGGCGTAAGCCGGCACTGCGCGAGCAAGCCCCCCTTTAACGCGACGCTCAAAGCGTCAAACTTTGCCTGACATCCTGTCAGGAGACTCAGCCCAGAGGCATTTATGAGTAACAACCTCGACCAGCTCACCGATTGGTTGAAAGACCACAAGATCACAGAAGTCGAATGCATGATCGCCGACTTGACCGGTATCACCCGGGGCAAGATCTCGCCGACCAACAAGTTCATCGCCGAAAAAGGCATGCGCCTGCCCGAGAGCGTGCTGTTGCAGACAGTGACCGGCGACTACGTCGAAGACGACATCTATTACGAACTGCTCGACCCGGCCGACATCGACATGATCTGCCGTCCCGACCAGAACGCCGTGTACCTGGTGCCGTGGGCCATCGAGCCAACTGCTCAAGTGATCCACGACACCTACGACAAGCAAGGCAACCCGATCGAGCTGTCGCCGCGCAACGTCCTCAAGAAAGTTCTGAAGCTCTATGCCGACAAGGGCTGGCAGCCGATCGTCGCGCCGGAAATGGAGTTCTACCTGACCAAGCGCAGCGACGACCCTGATTATCCGTTGCAGCCGCCGATTGGCCGTTCGGGCCGTCCGGAAATCGGTCGTCAGTCGTTCTCCATTGAAGCGGCGAACGAATTCGATCCGCTGTTCGAAGACGTCTACGACTGGTGCGAACTGCAGGAGCTGGACCTCGACACGCTGATCCACGAAGACGGCACGGCGCAGATGGAAATCAACTTCCGTCACGGTGACGCACTGTCGCTGGCCGACCAGATCCTGGTGTTCAAGCGCACCATGCGCGAAGCCGCGCTCAAGCACGACGTGGCCGCAACCTTTATGGCCAAGCCGATGACCGGCGAGCCGGGCAGTGCGATGCACTTGCACCAGAGCATCATTGACATCGAGACCGGCAAAAACGTCTTCTCTAATGAAGACGGGACCATGAGCCAGTTGTTCCTGCACCACATCGGTGGTTTGCAGAAATTGATCCCGGAATTGCTGCCGCTGTTCGCGCCGAACGTCAACTCGTTCCGCCGCTTTCTGCCGGATACCTCGGCACCGGTGAACGTGGAGTGGGGCGAAGAGAACCGCACCGTTGGCCTGCGCGTACCGGATGCCGGCCCGCAGAACCGCCGTGTGGAAAACCGCTTGCCGGGCGCGGACGCCAACCCGTACCTGGCGATTGCCGCGAGCCTGCTCTGCGGCTACATCGGCATGGTCGAAGGCCTCAACCCGAGCGCGCCGGTGGTGGGCCGTGGTTATGAGCGCCGCAACCTGCGCCTGCCACTGACCATCGAAGACGCGCTGGAACGTATGGAAAACAGCGCGACCATCGAGAAGTACCTGGGCAAAACCTTCATCACTGGCTACGTCGCGGTAAAACGGGCCGAGCATGAAAACTTCAAGCGCGTGATCAGTTCCTGGGAGCGTGAGTACCTGCTCTTCGCCGTCTGATACGCCAGGCGCGGCTGGCAGCCGCCGCGCCTTCACCGATAACAAGGAGAATTGGCATGACCAGCAACAACCCGCAAACCCGCGAGTGGCAAGCACTCAGCAATGATCACCACCTGGCCCCGTTCAGCGACTTCAAGCAGCTGAAAGAGAAAGGCCCGCGGATCATCACCAACGCCAAGGGCGTTTACCTGTGGGACAGCGAAGGCAACAAGATTCTCGACGGCATGGCCGGTCTGTGGTGCGTGGCTATCGGTTATGGTCGCGATGAGCTGGCCGACGCGGCCGCCAAACAGATGCGCGAACTGCCGTACTACAACCTGTTCTTCCAGACCGCGCACCCGCCAGCGCTGGAACTGGCCAAGGCAATCGCCGACGTGGCGCCGGAAGGCATGAACCATGTGTTCTTCACCGGTTCCGGCTCCGAAGGCAACGACACCATGCTGCGCATGGTCCGCCACTACTGGGCGATCAAAGGCCAGCCAAACAAGAAAGTCATCATCAGCCGCAAGAACGGTTATCACGGTTCGACCGTGGCCGGCGCGAGTCTCGGTGGCATGACTTATATGCACGAACAAGGCGACTTGCCGATCCCGGGCATCGTCCATATCGCGCAGCCTTACTGGTTCGCTGAAGGGGGCGACATGTCCCCGGAAGAGTTCGGTATCTGGGCGGCCAACCAGCTGGAAGAGAAGATTCTCGAAGTCGGCGTCGACAACGTCGGTGCCTTTATTGCCGAGCCGATCCAGGGCGCCGGCGGCGTGATCATTCCGCCAGACAGCTACTGGCCGCGCATCAAGGAAATCCTCGCCAAGTACGACATCCTGTTCGTGGCAGACGAAGTGATTTGTGGTTTCGGCCGTACCGGTGAGTGGTTCGGTAGCGATTTCTACGACCTTGCGCCCGACATGATGACCATCGCCAAAGGCCTGACCTCCGGTTATATCCCGATGGGCGGCCTGATTGTCCGTGACTCCGTTGTTGCGGTGCTCAACGAAGGTGGCGATTTCAACCACGGCTTCACCTACTCCGGTCACCCGGTGGCAGCAGCAGTGGGCCTGGAAAACATCCGCATCCTGCGCGACGAAAAAATTATCGAGAACGCGCACAACGAAACGGCACCGTATTTGCAGAAACGTCTGCGGGAACTGAACGATCACCCGTTGGTGGGTGAAGTTCGCGGAGTCGGTCTGTTGGGCGCGATCGAGCTGGTGCAGGACAAGGCCACGCGCAAGCGTTATGAAGGCAAGGGCGTCGGCATGATCTGCCGCCAGTTCTGCTTCGACAACGGCCTGATCATGCGCGCTGTGGGCGACACCATGATCATCGCGCCGCCGCTGGTGATCAGCAAAGCCGAGATCGATGAGCTGGTTACAAAGGCACGCAAGTGTCTGGACCTGACCCTCAGTGCGTTGCAGGGCTAAGTGCTAGGCTTTGAGCGGGGGAGCCGTGGCGCTCGCGCTCAAAGCTGTCAGAAAGGCTGGTCTTTTCTTGAAAGACCGCCTCGGATCTTGCCAGACTAGCCGCGGTTCCAGTTGTCCGGGTTCGGCCGCTGAACAAAGTGGTTCAAAAAAGAAAAATTTGGAGCATTAACGCATGAAGGCATTAGGCAAAAAGCTCGCTGGCAAGACTCTGCTCGCCATGTCCCTGATGGGAGTCATGGCGGCTGCGGCTCAGGCGGACGACAAGGTGTTGCACGTCTACAACTGGTCCGACTACATCGCCCCGGACACTGTGGCCAACTTCGAAAAAGCCACCGGGATCAAAGTCGTCTATGACGTCTTCGACAGCAACGAAACCCTGGAAGCCAAGCTGCTGGCCGGCAAGTCCGGTTACGACATTGTGGTGCCTTCCAATAACTTCCTCGCCAAGCAGATCAAGGCCGGTGTTTACCAGGAGCTGGACAAGTCCAAGCTGCCAAACTGGAAGAACCTCGACGAAGACCTGCTCAAGGCTGTTGGCGATGCCAGCGACCAAGGCAACAAGCACGCGTTCCCGTACATGTGGGGCTCGATCGGCATCGGCTACAACCCGGCCAAGGTCAAGGCAGCGCTGGGCATCGACAAAATCGATTCCTGGGACGTGGTGTTCAAGCCTGAAAACATCGAGAAGCTCAAAAGCTGCGGCGTAAGCTTCCTCGACGCACCGACCGAAATGATTCCGGCGGCGTTGCACTATCTGGGCAAGCCGACCAACAGCAAGGACAAGGCTGACCTGAAAGCCGCCGAAGACCTGTTCCTGAAGATTCGTCCTTCGGTTGCCTACTTCCATTCCTCCAAGTACATCTCCGACCTGGCCAACGGCAACATCTGCGTCGCCGTCGGTTACTCGGGTGACCTGGAACAATCCAAGACCCGCGCCCAGGAAGCCGGAGACAAGGTCAAGCTGGCCTACACCATTCCAAAAGAAGGTGCTGGCACGTTCTACGACATGGTCGCCATTCCCAAGGATGCCGAAAACGTCGAAGCCGCCTACAAGTTCATGAACTACCTGCTTGAGCCGCAAGTGATGGCCGGCATCACCAACGCCGTGCGTTTCCCGAACGGCAACAAAGCTGCCACGCCACTGGTGGACAAGGACATCACCAGCGATCCGAGCATCTACCCGTCGGCTGAAGTGAAGAAACAGCTCTACGCGATCAGCGATCTGGACGCAGCGACCCTGCGCCTGATCACTCGCAGCTGGACCAAGATCAAATCCGGTAAATAAGCCGGTTTGACGCAACAACCGCTGGCCGTCGTCCCCGCGAGGGCGGCCAGCGGATTAATTAAATGACAGGAAGTTTTGCAGGAACGGTTTTTCGAGGGTAAGTTGCGCGCCGGTTTTGTTGCCGGGCAGCCATGGCTGTCATGCAGCGCGGGGCAACTTGGGCCCAACTAATTTAGAGGACCTCCACTTGCCTATTTTTTCTTCTTTGCGCAAAGCCCTGCTGGCCACTGCCGGCCTGACGATCGCTGTCGGAGCCCAGGCCGCCGGTACGGTGCATATTTATAACTGGTCCGATTACATCGGCGAGACCACGCTGGCCGATTTCCAGAAAGAAACCGGGATCAAACCGGTCTACGACGTCTTCGATTCCAACGAAACCCTGGAAGGCAAGCTACTGGCCGGGCGTACCGGTTACGACGTGGTCGTGCCGTCGAACCACTTCCTCGGCAAGCAGATCAAGGCGGGGGCGTTCCAGAAGCTTGACCGTGCGCAACTGCCGAACTACGCCAATCTCGACCCGGCGCTGCTCAAGCGTCTGGAGCAGAACGATCCGGGCAACCTGTACGCCGTGCCGTACCTGTGGGGCACCAACGGCATTGGTTACAACGTCGATAAAGTGAAGGCTGTACTGGGTGTCGACAAGATCGATTCGTGGGGCGTTTTGTTCGAGCCTGAGAACATCAAGAAGCTGCAAAGCTGCGGCGTGGCATTCCTCGATTCGGCGGATGAAATGATGCCGACCGTGCTCAACTATCTGGGCCTGAATGCCAACAGCACCAATCCGAAGGACTACGAAAAAGCCACCGACAAATTGCTCGCGGTGCGTCCTTACGTGACCTACTTCCACTCGTCGAAATACATCGGTGATCTGGCCAACGGCGACATCTGTGTGGCCATCGGTTTCTCCGGCGATATCTTCCAGGCGAAGAACCGCGCAGCCGAAGCCAAGAAGGGCGTGAACATCGCCTACACGGTGCCGAAAGAGGGTGGCGCATTGTGGTTCGACATGCTGGCAATCCCCAAGGATTCGTCGAACGTGAAGCAGGCCCATGCCTTCATCAACTATCTGCTGAAACCTGAGGTGATCGCTCAGGTCAGTGATTACGTCGGTTACGCCAACCCCAACCCGGGTTCGGACAAGTTGATGGAGCAATCCATCCGCACCGATGCGTCGGTGTATCCACCGCAGGCCGTTATCGACAAGGCCTACGTATCGACCGAGTTGCCACCGAACATTCAGCGTCTGATGACCCGCAGCTGGACCAAGGTCAAGTCGGGGATGTAAGGCACACACTATCCTGGGTTCGCCTTGCGGGGCGAACTGCATTGTTTTTTTCTGGGAGTTTCGTAAATGGCAGTTGCCTCCGGCGCCTATAAGAAAGCCCTCGAGGGCGACCAGACACCGAAACAGGTGTTGGTCAAAATCGACCGGGTCACGAAGAAGTTCGACGAGACGATTGCCGTGGACGATGTGTCCCTGGAAATCAAGAAGGGCGAGATCTTCGCCTTGCTCGGCGGTTCGGGATCGGGCAAATCCACTCTGCTGCGGATGCTGGCAGGGTTCGAACGGCCCACGGAGGGGCGGATTTTCCTCGACGGCGTCGACATCACCGACATGCCGCCGTACGAACGTCCGATCAACATGATGTTCCAGTCGTACGCCTTGTTCCCGCACATGACCGTGGCGCAGAACATCGCCTTCGGCCTGCAGCAGGACAAGATTCACAAGACCGAGGTCGACGACCGTGTAGCCGAGATGCTCAAGCTGGTGCAGATGAGCCAGTACGCCAAGCGCAAGCCGCATCAATTGTCGGGCGGTCAGCGTCAGCGTGTGGCGCTGGCACGTTCGCTGGCCAAGCGACCGAAGTTGCTGCTGCTCGATGAGCCGATGGGCGCACTGGACAAGAAACTGCGTTCGCAGATGCAGCTGGAACTGGTGGAAATCATCGAGCGCGTCGGCGTGACTTGCGTGATGGTGACCCACGACCAGGAAGAGGCCATGACCATGGCCGAGCGCATCGCGATCATGCACCTGGGCTGGATCGCCCAGATCGGCAGCCCGATCGACATCTACGAAACCCCGACCAGCCGTCTGGTCTGCGAATTCATCGGTAACGTCAACATCTTCGAAGGTGAAGTGATCGACGACGCCGAAGGCCACGCGACCATCACCTGTAAGGATCTCGATCGGCAGATCTACGTTGGCCATGGCATCAGCACCTCGGTGCAAGACAAGTCCGTGACCTACGCGATCCGTCCGGAGAAGCTGCTGGTCACCGCCGACCAGCCGACCTGCGAGTACAACTGGTCCAGCGGCAAGGTGCACGACATCGCCTACCTCGGCGGGCACTCGGTGTTCTACGTCGAATTGCCGAGCGGCAAACTGGTGCAGTCGTTCGTCGCCAACGCCGAACGTCGCGGCGCGCGTCCGACCTGGGGCGATCAGGTCTACGTGTGGTGGGAAGACGACAGCGGCGTGGTACTCCGCTCATGAACATGCGCAAATTCAAACGCCGCATCAACCGAATAATCCCCAATGGCCGGCAACTGGTCATCGGGGTTCCGTTCATCTGGCTTTTTCTGTTCTTCATGCTGCCGTTCTTCATCGTCCTGAAGATCAGTTTCGCCGAAGCCGACGTGGCCATTCCGCCGTACACCGAGATTTACACCTACGCCGAGCAGAAGCTGCAACTGCTGCTGAACCTGGGCAACTACGCGATGCTGGCGGGCGACGAGTTGTACATCGCCGCTTACCTCGGCTCGTTGAAGATGGCGTTCATCAGCACCGTCCTCTGTCTGCTGATCGGCTACCCGATGGCCTACGCCATCGCCACCGCCCGTAAAGAGCTGCAAACGGTGTTGGTATTGCTGATCATGATGCCGACCTGGACCGCAATCCTGATCCGCGTTTACGCGTGGATGGGCATCCTCAGCAACAACGGTCTGCTCAACGGTTTCCTGATGAGCATGGGCTTGATCGACGAGCCGCTGCAGATCCTCAACACCAACCTCGCGGTGTACATCGGCGTCGTTTATTCGTACCTGCCGTTCATGATCCTGCCGCTGTACGCCAATCTGGTGAAGCACGACAACAGTCTGCTCGAAGCGGCTTCGGACCTCGGCTCGAGTACTTTCAACAGCTTCTGGAAGATCACTATTCCGCTGTCCAAGAACGGCATCATTGCCGGCTGCATGCTGGTGTTTATCCCCGTGGTCGGTGAGTTCGTGATCCCGGAACTGCTTGGCGGTCCGGAAACCCTGATGATCGGCAAGGTGCTGTGGCAAGAGTTCTTCAACAACCGTGACTGGCCGGTGGCGTCCGCGCTGGCGGTGGTGATGCTGGCGATCCTGATTGTGCCGATCATCCTGTTCAACCGCAGTCAGGCCAAGGAAATGGAGGGTAAAGAATGAAGCGCTTCCGTTTCTCCAGCCTGATGCTGGTTCTGGGTTTGTTGTTTATCTACCTGCCGATGCTGATCCTGGTGATCTACTCGTTCAACGCCTCGAAATTGGTGACGGTGTGGGGCGGCTGGTCGATCAAGTGGTACGTCGGCCTGCTCGACAACACGCAACTGATGGGCTCGGTGCTGCGCTCGCTGGAAATCGCCTGCTACACCGCGGTCGCCGCGGTGGCGCTGGGTACGCTGGCAGCGTTCGTGCTGACCCGTATCACCCGCTTCAAGGGCCGCACGCTGTTCGGCGGTCTGGTCACAGCGCCGTTGGTGATGCCGGAAGTGATCACCGGTCTGTCGCTGTTGCTGCTGTTCGTGGCCATGGCGCAGATGATCGGCTGGCCGCAGGAACGTGGCATCGTCACCATCTGGATCGCTCACACCACGTTCTGTGCGGCGTATGTGGCGGTGGTGGTGTCGGCGCGTCTGCGTGAGCTGGACCTGTCGATCGAAGAAGCGGCCATGGACCTCGGTGCACGACCGTGGAAGGTGTTCTTCCTGATCACCATCCCGATGATCGCGCCATCGCTGGCGGCGGGCGGCATGATGTCGTTCGCGCTGTCGCTGGATGACCTGGTACTGGCGAGCTTCGTCTCGGGTCCTGGTTCGACGACCTTGCCGATGGAAGTGTTCTCGGCAGTGCGTCTGGGTGTGAAGCCTGAGATCAACGCCGTGGCGAGCCTGATTTTGCTCGCGGTATCGATCGTGACCTTCATGGTCTGGTTCTTCAGCCGCCGTGCCGAAGAAGCGCGCAAGAAAGCCATCCAGCAAGCCATCGAAGAAAGCGCAGCCGATTCGTGGAAGCAGCCGGACGTGCGTCGCGCCCCGGCGCCGGAAGCGGCGTAAGCAATATCGGGTTGGCCTCCACCTAGAGGCCAACCCAAATTCAAATGTAGGAGTGAGCGTGCTCGCGATAGCGGTGTATCGGCCAGGAAGTTTTCAGCTGACACACCGCTATCGCGAGCAGGCTCACTCCTACAATGGGATTTATGCCGTCCAGGGAGATTGGCGGATGACTTCAACAAAGTTCATCGGCTTGAACCCCGGCTGCTGATCCTTCAGGACATCAGTCTTCACATTGCCAAACGTCGTCTGCGGACGATGCCGCAAGCCATCGGCAAACGCGCAGATAATGCACTCCTTGAAACCGTCCCCACGCGGGTGCGCATGCACCACCGCTTCGCGCTGCACAGTGCTGAACGCTGCGTAATCCATCCCCAGTACATCCATTTCCACACCAGCGGTGACCAGCGCTACGGTCGGGCGCAGATGCTTCGGCACGCCCGGCGTGGTGTGCAGGGCAATCGACAGCCACACCTGTTCGATGTCGTCATCGCTCAACCCGTACGGTTTGAGAAACGCCGCGGCGGCGTTGGCGCCGTCCACCTCAAAACGCTCGTCATCACTGCGATGACCTTCGACCAGACCGAGGTCATGGAACATCGCGCCGACGTACAACAACTCCGGGTTGTAGGCCAGTTGCTGGCGCTCGCCGCTCAACGCACCGAACAGAAAGACCCGGCGGGAGTGGTGGTAGAGCAGGTCGGATTCGATGTCGCGGATGTATTCGGTGGTGGCCCGGGCGAGGGCGCTGTCAGGGATTTTGATGCCGGCGATGGTTGTGGTCATGGCAAGTTTCCTCATTGGAACGCCGTCGTGGCGCTGATGGGGGAAGTCTGTTCCTGACGCTGAAAGCGGACAATCGACGCATGGCTGCGATCCTTGCCAATCCACCTGCAAATCGTGCCAAGCTAAAAGATCGCAGCCTTGAAAGGGAATCCACAGTCATGACTAAATCCGTCGCCATCGTCGTGTTTCCCGGCGTGCAGTCGCTGGACGTCAGCGGCCCGATGGATGTGTTCGCCGAGGCCAATCGCTTCCTGGCGCCCGAGAATCACTATCGGCTCGAAGTAATCGGCGTCGAGCAAGGGCCGATGGCCTGTTCCAACGGTTTGACCCTGAATGCCCATCGGCATTTCAGTGAAGCACTCGACGCCTACGATCTGCTGCTGGTCGCCGGTGGGCCGCAATTACCCTTCATGGATTTCGGCGCGACGTTCGACGGTTGGCTGCGTGAGGCCTGTGCACGGGCGCAGCGCTTCGGTTCGATCTGCAACGGCGCGTTCATGCTGGCCCGGGCCGGTTTGCTGGACGGGCGCACCGTCACCACGCACTGGAACGACGCCGTCGCGTTGGCGCAGTTGTGTCCGACGACGCAGGTCGAAGCGGATCGCTTGTATGTCGAGGACGGCACGCTCTACACCTCGGCCGGGGTCACGGCGGGGATTGATCTGTCGCTGTACCTGCTGGCGCGGGATCATGGCGCTGAAGTGGCGCTGAGCGTGGCCAAGCGTCTGGTGGTGTTCACCCAGCGTTCCGGTGGGCAATCGCAGTTCAGCCCGTTCCTCACACCGCACGCGGAGCCGACCTCGGCGGTGGCGCTGGTGCAGTTGTATGTGCTGGCCAATCTCACGGGCGATCTGACGATTGCCGATCTGGCCAATGCGGCGAACATGAGTGCGCGCAATTTCTCGCGGGTGTTTGCCCGGGAAGCCAAGGTCACCCCGGCGGAGTTTGTCGAACGGGCGCGAGTGGATGCGGCGCGGGTGATGCTGGAAAGCACGGCGGCACCGTTGAAGACTGTGGCGTATCAGTGCGGGTTTCGCGATGCGCAGCACATGCGCAGTGTGTTCAATCGCCGGCTGGGGGTTACGCCGCAGCAGTTTCGGCTGAATTTTGCGGTGATGGTTTGACCCTCACCCTCACCCCAGCCCTCCCGAAACGTCGGACCGCCCATAGGGAGAGGGGGCCGACCGCAGTGTCTGGCGTGATACATCGACCTGAAAGACCTTAGCGATTATGGATTCGGTAAAGCAGTGTCAGGTCGCTGTAAGCCTTGAGCATCCCCCAATCAGTCCCCTCTACCTCTGGGCGGTCCGACGTTTCGGGAGGGCTAGGGTGAGGGGCTTTTAAGGTGCCCGCATCGGCAACAGCTTCAACGTACTGCGCGTATTCGCCGTCACCTCTTCGGCATTGAAATGCGCCTGCACATAAATCCCGTCGACATACGCCTCAGCCTGATCGTCATAGTGGCTGTCGAACGGCACACCGCTCTGCCCGACCGGGTTGATCGTCAGGCCGTGTGCAGGATCGGCAAAATCCACCAAGCGCCGCGTCGACGGCCCATAAGTCACCGGCCAAGGCGCAGGCCCGATCTTCGCCGACAGGTTGTTCGGCACTTCATGACTGCCCGGCGCCGCAAACGGCCCGACATTGAAAATCCGCTCCAACGGCTTCTGCTGTCCCAACGGATGGCCGTGAGTCAGCGTGTGCGCAGTGCCCCATTTCCACTCGGCAGAGTTATCGCCGAGGGTCAGCTTCAGGTGCTGCATGCTCGCCTGCCACGCCGCGCGCACGACATCGGCGCGGGTCTCCTTGTTCGGCGTGTTGCGGTTATCCCACCACGGTGAATCGGCGTTCGCCGCCAGCTTCGGCAGCGCCGCATCGATCACTCGCGTCGCCAGCAGCGTGTCGAAAAAATCATTGCCCAACTCATCACGCATCGCCGCATCGGCCAGGTCGTAGAGGAACTGGTTGAACACCGTCGCACTGACCGAATCCAGCGGATAGTCGCCCGGCCACTGCGCCAGTTGCTCGACCAGTTTCAACTGCGCCGGATCGCTGACGACTTCACGCAATACTGGCAGCAACGGAGCGAGCAAGCGCGGGCCATAACCGGTCGCCGTGCCCAATTGCAGTTTCTGATTGGCCTCGTTGGTCCACTTCACGCTCTTGTCGCTGAGCTGGCGATTGAGTTGCTGCCCGCGATCGGCAAGGTTGTAGTAACCGGGAATCTCCATGCCGGTCGGCGACAGCGGCTGGAAGTTGGCCGAGACGATGTAGCCGCGTGCCGGGTTCTCTTCCTGCGGGTTGGCGCTGAACGGGTAGAAACCGTCCTTGTCGGCCTGATTGCTGCTGCCGTCGAGAATGAATTCCGGCCGCACCCCGGCCGGACGCTTGGGCAGCAGTGCCGAGGCCCACCAGGCGATATCGCCCTTGGCGTTGGCGTAAACCAGGTTCAGCCCCGGTGCCTGCACTTTCGCGGCTGCGGTGCGGGCCTTGGCCAGGGTGTCGGCGCGGTTGAGCTGGTAGAAGCCTTCGAGGATCGGGTTCGGCGTTTCGAGGAAGGCCCACCACATGGCGATCGGCGTTTTGCCGGCAGCGGTGCCGAGGGCATCATTGACGATCGGGCCGTGGGGCGATTGGCGCAGGGTGAGGGTGACCGGCGGCTGGCCCTTTACATTGATCTGCTGTTGGGTGACGACCATGTCGGTCCACTGGCCGCGATACCAGACCTGATTCGGGTTATCCGGATTGACCTTCTCGGCGATCAGGTCCAGATCGTCGTTCTGGAACATGGTCAGGCTCCAGCCGAAATCCAGGTTGTGTCCCAGAAACGCGAACGGCACCAGCGCCTGATGATGGCCGTACAGCTCGAAGCCCGGCGCCGACAAATGCGCCTCGTACCACACCGACGGCACCGAAAAGCGAATGTGCGGATCACCCGCCAGCAGTGGCTTGCCACTCTGGCTGCGGCTGCCGGCGATGACCCAGGCGTTGCTGCCTTCGAACTGCGGCAGGCCTTGGTCGATCAGCGCCTGTTCGCTGAGGCGGGCGAGGGCGTTGAGGTCTTTCCAGTCGCCGGCGGCGAGGACCGGCGCAGGTTTGGCGTGACCGTTGGCCAGCACACCGTTGGGTTGCCAGTCGAGATCGAAGACCTTGAGGTAATCAGCGCCGAGTTGATCGCGCACATAGGTCAGCAACGGCTCGGTGCGAAACGCCGCCGCAAAGCTGTAGGCCATATAGCCGGCGACGCTGATGCTGTCTTCTGCCGTGAACGGTCGTTTGGGGATGCCCAGCACGTCAAACTCGATCGGTGCGGCGTGGGTGTCCTGATATTGGTTAATGCCATCCAGATAGGCTTGCAGGCCCTTCCACGCCGGTGACTGTTTATCGAGACTGGCGACGTAACTGGCCGCGCGTTCGCGGATGCGCAGGCTGCGGAAGAGTTTGTCGGTGTCGAGCAGTTTCGGCCCGAGCACTTCGGCCAGTTCGCCACGGGCGAGGCGGCGCATGGCTTCCATCTGGAACAGGCGATCCTGGGCATGCACATAGCCGAGGGCGCGGTAGAGGTCGGTTTCGTTCTCGGCGCGCAGGTGTGGCACGCCCCGCTCGTCATAGCGCACGATCACCGAACCTTGCAGGTTGCGCAGTTCAATCTGGCCCTGGCGTGTGGGTTGTTTGCTGTAGACATACCAGCCGACGCCGGCAAGCAGAACAACGATGAGCAAGCCAAGTACGGTGAACACGCGCTTCATGGTGACTCCTTGTGCATGCGGGAATGCCGCCCGTCGGGCTGCAAACAATTAGCACAGACCTTCTGTGCCGTGCAGCGCTGTCCTTGAAAAGTCCGGAATGCCTTACGGCGTTTCCACCGGCCACGGGCAATAACAACCGACCGCCAGGGTGTGCGTGGCATTGACCGGGCGATCCTCCGTCAGGGCATTCAAAATCGGTTCGATAAAGCTGTTGCTGGAATTGCAGGTCAGGCCTTCACTGTACGGGCCGAAGTACGCCAGTTTGCCGCTGCGATCCCAGATCGCCACGGCCGGGCTGGCCGGAACCTGTTCGGAGCCGGGCAATATCGTGATGGTTTTCAGACTGCTGAGGGTCGCGGGCAACTGACCGTGACTGCCGGTTTTCTGCACGGCGAAGAACTCCACGCCTTTAGCGCCAAACCGCTCGACCATCTCGGTCAGGTGCTGTTGATTGCCGACGTTGCACGGGCAGGCCGGGTCCCAGAAATGTACCAGGCGAATCTTGCCGGGACCGGCGAGGTTGTCCGGCAGGCGCAGCGGATCACCGGAAAACACCGCCGTGTGTTCGCTGAACGCACGCAGATAACGCCCCTGAAACCAGTCATACGCCGCCCACAGCACCCCGGCGCAAATCAGCGCGAGCAGGCTGGCAAACAGTGCGGTGCGGTAGGGCGAACGCATGGTTTTCGTTCCAGAAGAGGTGGGCTAGCTTGCCATGCTTGCTCCGACAGATGAATATCGCAGGCCGATAAAGTCTGTTTACCGCTTTGGAATTCCCGCATGCCTGCCACTTTCGACCCCGATCAAATCCGCGCCAGCCTCAAGCCTTTGGCCGAGTGGCAGCCGTTGTCGGACGAGGGCAAGGCCTACCAGCGCTTCTACCAGACCGACTTTCCCCATCGTGATGTCTGGCGTGGCATGGGCCGTTTCGAGGTCGATGGCTATGAAGTGGTCAGCCATTGCTGGTGGCCGGAGAAGGTCAAGGCGACGCTGTTTCTGCTGCACGGTTACTACGATCACGTCGGGCTGTACCGGCATGTAATCGAGTGGGCGCTGGACCAGGATTTCGCCGTGATCGCCTGCGACTTGCCGGGTCATGGCTTGTCGAGCGGGCCGCGCGCGAGCATTCGCGATTTCTCTGAGTACCAGGATGTCCTGCAAGCGTTGTTCGCCGAGGCGCAGTCGATCGCGTTGCCGCAGCCGTGGCATTTGTTTGGGCAGAGCACCGGCGGGGCAATTGTCGTCGATCACTTGCTCAACCATGGCGAAAACAGCCCGGCGCAAGGCCAGGTGATTTTGATGGCGCCACTGGTGCGGCCTCGGGCGTGGGGTTGGTCGCAGCTGAGTTATTACCTGCTCAGGCCGTTTGTCAGAGGCGTCACGCGACGCTTCAGCGAAAATTCCAATGACCCGGATTTCCTGCCGTTTCTCCAGGCCGATCCGTTGCAGCCACGGCGCTTGCCGACCAAATGGGTGGGCGCGCTGTCACGCTGGATCATCCGCGTCGAGCACGCGAAAAAAAGTCCGCGACGGCCGCTGATCATTCAGGGGCAGGCGGATATGACGGTGGACTGGCAACACAATTTGCAGGTGATGAAGTGGAAGTTTGATCGACCGCAGATTCTGCTATTGGCCGAGGCGCGGCATCATCTGGCGAATGAAACGGCGGAGATGCGTGAGGAGTATTTCGAGTTCTTGAGCAAGCGGATCAGAGGCCGGAATCTCTAGCGTCTGTGAGGGCCCCATCGCTGGCAAGCCAGCTCCCACAGGGTTACGAGTCGATCAACAATGTTGTGAACACCTGAGCAACCTGTGGGAGCTGGCTTGCCAGCGATGGCGGTCTATCTGGCGAAGAAGATCACTGCCCGACCGCAAGCCCTGCACGAATAGCCGCCAGCGCCGCCTGGTAATACGCCTTGCCCTCAGTCGACTCGGCAAACGTCGCAAACTCTTCCAGTTCTTCATCCGATAAGTCGCGATAGACGTAGAGCAACGTGTTGTTGATGTCCGCGCCAATCTGATCCATCAAGCGCTGGCGCTGACCATTGAGCATGCCTTGCGCCTGACCACCACCGAGCAGCCCCGGGATCATCGAACTCAAGCTGTCCGCCGCCACACCAGCAATCGCCAGGCTGACTTCGGCGCCGGCTTCTCGCGCCGGCAAGGCTTGCGCGAGGTGACCGATGATCAGCAGGCGGCTGTCGCTGGCCTGCATCTTTGGCAGACCCTTGGCATTTTTCGCCAATTGATCGCGGCGGGTCGCGAGCAGTTCGGCAGCGACGATTTTCTTGCCCAGTGGTGATTGGAAGAAGGTCAGGGCCGGTTTAGGGTCGGCGAGTTTCTGCCGTAACTGCGCTTCGGCACGTTGATCCACGGCCTGCGGAGCAAAGCGCTGGTTGCTGTTGTTGACCAAGGCCTGGAACACCGCGGGCGGCAGGCTGTTCTGATAGCGCTGCTGTGCGGCCGTCAGGGCATCGTTGAAATGCGCACGTTGATCTGGCCAGCCGGCGACCTTGTACAACTGATCGTGGCCGTCCGCCCAGGCGGGCAAAACGCAGAACATCAACAGTGAAAAAAGCAAACGGCGCATAGGGACTCCTGTCAGCAGCGGACTATTCTCCGTGCGGTGCCGGTACTTGTCGAGAATTCGTAGCAAGCCGCCGCGTGGCTCTGTCGGATTTCTTGCCGCCGACATACTATGCGCGCCATGCAAATATCCTCTGAACACCCACTGCTGTTACGCATTGTCGATGACCTGGCCGAACACGGCTGGTCGCAGCAGAACATATTCCTGCCCGCCGGTTTGACCCGCGAGCTGGCGGCCGAGTGCCGCAAACGTGAGGCCGAGGGTGAACTGGCGCCGGCGGCGGTGGGGCGTGGGCCGTTTTCGGAGATCCGCGAGGGGATTCGTGGTGACCACATCCAGTGGATCGATCCGGGGCAGGCCGATGCCAGCGACCGTTATCTGAACCTGATGGAGAGCCTGCGCGAGGCGCTCAACCGAGGCCTGTTTCTTGGTCTTGAGGACTTTGAGTGCCACTTTGCCTTGTATCCGCCTGGCGCTTTTTATCGCAGGCATGTCGACCGTTTTCGCGACGATGACAAGCGCATGGTCTCGGTGGTGGTCTACCTCAATGACGCGTGGCTGCCGGAGGATGGCGGTCAGTTGCGCATGTACCTGAATGATGAGCGCGTGCACGACGTGCAGCCTACTGGCGGGTGTCTGGTGGTGTTTCTCTCTGGTGAGGTACCTCATGAAGTGCTGCCAGCGCACCGCGAGCGCTTGTCGCTGACCGGCTGGTTCCGCCGCCGTGGCAACGAGCCGTTCTGAGATGGAAAAGATTCTGGTCAGCCGCTGCCTGTTGGGCCATCGCGTGCGTTACGACGGTGGCGCGAGCGGGCCGTTTGATGTGCTTGAACAGTGGATTGTCGAGGGGCGGGTGGTGCCGTTGTGTCCGGAGGTCGCGGGAGGATTGCCGACGCCACGAGCGGCGGCGGAGATCCCGGGCGGGCAGGGTGGTGAAGTGCTTGACGGTGTCGCGGCGGTGATCACTACCGAAGGCGAGGATGTCAGTGCGCAGTTTCTCGATGGTGCGCGGCAGGCGCTGGAACTGGTGCAGAAATATGGCATCCGCGTGGCGGTGCTTAAGGCCAACAGTCCTTCTTGCGGGAATCTGCTGACTTACGACGGGACGTTCAGTGGCGTGAAGGTGAGTGGCGAAGGGGTGACGGCCGCGTTACTCAAGCGCCATGGTGTGCAAGTCTTCAACGAACTTGAACTGCCGCAGGCCGCGCTGGCTCTGGCTTTGGCTGCTTTGGACTGATCCGCAATCGTTGCCCTCACCCCAGCCCTCTCCCGGAGGGAGAGGGGGCCGACCGTGGTGTCTGGCGCTATTCATCGACCTGAAACACCTTGTTGACTATGGATTCAACACAGTCTTGACTGATCGATTATGGATTCGACAAAGCCATGACCAATCGATTTCGGATTCGGTATAGCCATCCCAGGTCGGCGTATCTCTAAAAAAACCCCCAATCAGTCCCCTCTCCCTATGGGCGGTCCGACGTTTCGGGAGGGCTAGGGTGAGGGGCTTTTAAGGCTTCAACCACTTCTCGGTCAACGCCGCCAAACGCCCATCCGCCCTGATCCGCTGCATCGCGCTCGCAAGACTGGCTTGAAACGCCGGATTACCTTTCTGAAACGGAATCGCCAATTCGACCGGCTCCGCCGCTTTCGGCTTCTCTTCAGTCAACGCCTGCACCAGCACCATCGGCCGTGGTGTCTCGTCTTTCTTCGCCAGCAACTGCCCATCGACCTTGCCGTAAGGCTCGCTGAAGTCGAAACGATCCCTGAGTTCGGATGTCAGTGCTATGTGGTTGAGCGCAACGTCGTACTTGCCGCTTTCAACGCCCTGGAGCAGGTCGGCCTCATCCGTGACGATGAAGTCGGCGCGCACATCCAGTTCGTTGGCCAGTAGTTGCCCAAGCTCGACCTCGAACCCCGTGAGTGTGTCGCCTTCCTTGAAATTGAATGGCGGTGTATTAGCCTCAAGGGCAATGCGCAGCTCGCCACGGTCGTTGACGTCATCAATCAGTTCGGCATGAGCCAAAGGGCTCAAAAGGGGTAGCAGGCAGATCAGGCCAGGCAGAAAACGCATGGTCACTCCTTTGAAATCATTATCGCGACGCTCTGATTCAGGCTCGCTTTGCTATGGTTGTCGAGTGCCTTCGACAACGAATGGTCATGAAGTTGTCATGGCCGTGCGGATTTTACGGAAAAACTGGAGAAGAAAATGAAAAGCTTTATGTCACGTGCAGCGTTGGCGGGTGTGCTGATGGGCGTTTCGGTGCTGGCCAGTGCGGCGACACCGGCCCCCAAAGGCGCCGAAGTGTTCATCGTTTCTCCCAAAGACGGGGCCACGGTTTCGCAGACCTTCACCGTCAAATTCGGTACCAAGGGCATCGCACTGGCGCCGGCCGGTGACGTCACCAAGAACACCGGTCACCATCACCTGCTGATCGATGCCAAGGAAATTGTTCCTGCCGGTTCGGTCGTCCCTACCGATGCCAACCATATGCACTTCGGCAAGGCGCAGACCCAGGCTGACATCAAGCTCGCCCCGGGCAAACACACCTTGCAGTTGGAACTTGGCGACAGCGGCCACATGGCATTCGATCCGCCAATCGTCTCGAAGAAAATCACCGTCAACGTCGAATAACGTTTCGGCGTGCATGAAAAAGGGAGCCCGAAGGCTCCCTTTTTTTGTCGCTCAACGCTTGATCAGAACAACACGCGGCTACGGATAGTGCCGTTGATGTGCTGCAGCTTCTCTTGCGCCAGATCCGAGTACTCGGCGTCGACGTCGATCACCACGTAGCCAACCTTCTCGTTGGTCTGCAGGAACTGACCGGAAATGTTGATGCCGTTTTCGGCGAAGACCTTGTTGATCTCGCTCATCACACCCGGGATGTTCTCGTGGATGTGCAGCAGGCGGTGCTTGCCAGGGTGAGCCGGCAGGGCCACTTCCGGGAAGTTCACCGACGAAACGGAGGTACCGTTGTCGCTGTACTTGACCAGTTTCTCTGCCACTTCCAGACCAATGTTGGCTTGCGCTTCGGCGGTCGAACCACCGATGTGCGGGGTCAGGATCACGTTGTCGAGGCCACGCAGCGGGCTTTCGAACTCTTCGTCGTTGGAGCGTGGCTCCACCGGGAACACGTCGATGGCCGCGCCGATCAGGTGCTTGTCCTTGATCGCGTCCGCCAGGGCGTCCAGTTCGACCACGGTGCCGCGCGCCGCGTTGATCAGGATGCCGCCCTTCTTGATGGCGCGGATTTCCTTCTCGCCGATCATCCACTGGGTCGCAGCGGTTTCCGGAACGTGCAGGGTGACGATGTCGGACATGCCCAGCAGCTCGGTCAGGCTACCGATCTGAGTCGCGTTGCCCAGCGGCAGCTTGGTCACGGTGTCGTAGAAATACACCTGCATGCCCAGACCTTCAGCCAGAACCGACAGCTGCGTACCGATCGAGCCGTAGCCGACGATGCCGAGTTTCTTGCCACGGATCTCGAAGGAGTTGGCTGCGGACTTGATCCAGCCGCCACGGTGGCAGGAAGCGTTTTTCTCAGGGATGCCGCGCAGCAGCAGGATCGCTTCGGCCAGCACCAGCTCGGCAACGGAGCGGGTGTTGGAGTATGGCGCGTTGAACACGGCGATACCGCGCTCGCGGGCAGCACTCAGGTCAACCTGGTTGGTGCCGATGCAGAAACAGCCGACCGCTACCAGCTTCTTCGCGTGATCGAAGATCTCTTCGGTCAGTTGGGTGCGCGAACGAATGCCGATGAAGTGAGCGTCAGCGATCTTTTCCTTGAGCTGGGCTTCCGGCAAGGAACCTGTCAGGTATTCGATGCTGGTGTAGCCCGCCGCCTTGAGGACGTCGACAGCCGATTGGTGGACGCCTTCGAGAAGAAGGAACTTGATCTTGCTCTTATCGAGAGAAGTCTTGCTCATCTGCGTAAACCTGTATCCCGGAGAAAAATGGCAGGGAGGGGAGCAGCCTGGAGCTGACCCAAACGGCAGGAAAGCCGTTACCGCAGAACTGGCCTTGGGCACTGGCCTGCGGGGTCGGTATGCTAGCATAGCCTCCCCGCTAAACACTCATTCCTGCGACGTGAAGCGTTCTCAGGATGACCATGAATTGTTCGAGAGTTCTGTCGATGACCAATCCTGCCCTGATTGATGAACTGAAGACCCTGGTCGAGCCTGGCAAGGTCCTGACCGACGCCGACTCCCTGAATGCGTACGGCAAGGATTGGACCAAGCACTTCGCCCCGGCGCCAAGCGCCATCGTGTTTCCCAAGACCATCGAGCAAGTGCAGGCCGTGGTGCGTTGGGCCAACACCCACAAGATTGCGCTGGTGCCGTCGGGCGGGCGCACCGGGCTTTCCGCCGCTGCGGTGGCGGCCAACGGCGAAGTGGTCGTCTCCTTCGACTACATGAATCAGATTCTCGACGTGAACCTCACCGATCGCACTGCCGTGTGTCAGCCGGGCGTGGTCACCGAGCATTTGCAGAACGTTGCCGAAGAAAAAGGCTTGTACTACCCGGTCGACTTCGCCTCGGCAGGTTCCAGTCAGATTGGCGGCAATATCGGCACCAATGCCGGCGGAATCAAGGTGATTCGCTACGGCATGACACGCAACTGGGTGGCCGGCATGAAAGTCGTCACCGGCAAGGGCGATGTGCTGGAACTGAACAAAGACCTGATCAAGAACGCCACCGGTTACGACCTGCGTCAGCTGTTCATCGGCGCTGAAGGCACCCTCGGTTTCGTCGTCGAAGCGACCATGCGTCTGGATCGTGCGCCGAAAAACCTCACCGCGATGGTCCTCGGCACCGCCGATTTCGACTCGATCATGCCGGTGCTACACGCTTTCCAGGGCAAGCTCGACCTGACCGCGTTCGAATTCTTCTCCGACAAGGCCCTGGCCAAAGTCATGGGCCGTGGCGACGTGCCGGCGCCGTTCGAGACCGACTGCCCGTTCTATGCATTGCTGGAATTCGAAGCTACCACCGAAGAAGTGGCCAACAGCGCACTGGAAACCTTCGAACACTGCGTCGAACAGGGCTGGGTGCTGGACGGTGTGATGAGCCAGAGTGAAACCCAGCTGCAGAATCTGTGGAAGCTGCGCGAGTACATCTCCGAAACCATCTCGCACTGGACGCCGTACAAGAACGACATCTCGGTCACCGTGTCGAAAGTGCCAGCGTTCCTGAAGGAAATCGACGCGATCGTCGGCGAACACTATCCGGACTTCGAAATCGTCTGGTTCGGCCACATCGGCGACGGCAACCTGCACTTGAACATTCTCAAGCCGGATAACCTGAGCAAGGACGAGTTCTTCGCCAAATGCGCGACCGTCAACAAGTGGGTGTTCGAAACCGTCGAGAAGTACAACGGTTCGATCTCCGCCGAGCACGGCGTGGGCATGACAAAGCGCGATTACTTGACCTACAGCCGCTCTCCGGTCGAGATCGAGTACATGAAAGCGGTGAAAGCGGTGTTCGACCCGAACGGCATCATGAACCCGGGCAAGATCTTCGCGGTTTGATTGGCAATCCCTTGAATCAATGAAGGCAGGAGTCGGTAAATGAGCTATCAGCACCAGTACGTCGACGGTACGCGCATTCACTTCCCGATCGGGAAAGTCGTGTGCATTGGCCGCAATTACGCCGAACACGCCAAGGAACTGGACAATCCGGTGCCTACCGAGCCGTTGCTGTTCATCAAGCCGGGCAGTTGTGTGGTGCCGCTGGAAGGCGGTTTCAGCATTCCGACCGAACGCGGTTCGGTGCACTACGAAGCGGAAATCGCCGTGTTGATCGGCAAACCGTTGTCGACCAAACCGAGCCGTGAAGAAGTGCTCGATGCCATTTCCGGTTTCGCCCCGGCGCTCGATCTGACCCTGCGCGACAAACAGGCCGAGCTGAAAGCCAAGGGTTTGCCGTGGGAAATCGCCAAATCGTTCGACGGTGCGGCGGTGATCGCCCCGTTCGTGGTCGGCAGCACCTTTGCTGACCTGACCGACATCGGCATTCGCCTGACCATCAACGGCGAAGTGCGTCAGGACGGCAACAGCAGCGCGATGCTCAACCCGATCGTGCCGATGATCCAGCACATGGCCGGCTGCTTCTCGCTGCAGGCCGGTGACGTGATCCTCACCGGCACGCCAGTGGGCGTCGGCCCGCTGAACGTTGGCGATGACATCGTCCTCGAACTGGTCGGCGCGAGCAGCTTCAACAGCAGCGTGCGCTGATTTAACGCGGTCCCCTTGTAGGAGTGAGCCTGCTCGCGATAGCGGTCTGTCAGTCAGCGATTGTTTCGACTGACCTGACGCCATCGCGAGCAGGCTCACTCCTACAGGGTTTTGTGATCTCTCCCACAATGGCGCAGGGCAATCCCGCCATTTGCCGTTTTTTTCACATCCTGTACGGATAATTCCTCTCATTCTGGCGTCTGAGCCGGCCTCTTTGTGCTATTACCCATAGCCTGAATTTTCGGAACGCGTCCCTCGATGTCATCTCAAACTCAGCTCAAACCCACCCGCCGTTCACGTTTTGCCTTGCGTTGGTATGTCTGGCTGTTGCTGGTGATTGCCGCCGCTTATGCCGTGGCGTTTGCCATGCATTGGGATGATCGCGGTGTGCTCTGGCTGCAAGAGCGTTTCGAAAGCCAGGCCGGGCAGAAGGAAAGTATCTGGCTGCCGGACTATCGGGTGGTCATCGATGCCAAACCGCTAAAAGGGATGGAGAAGGACGAGGCTTCGGATCTGGCGTACAACCCGCAGACCAAAACGCTGTTTTCGGTGATGGGTAAAAACCCGTTTCTCGCCGAACTGACCTTGCAAGGTGATGTGCTGCGCAAGATGCCGCTGGTGGGCTGGAGCAATCCGGAAGGCCTGACGATGATGGAAAACGGCCTGATGGCCATCGTCGATGAGCGTCAGCACATGCTGTCGATCGTCAAGGTCGACGCCGATACCCGCGAATTGAACATCGCAGATTTCCCGAAATACGATCTAGGTCCGTCGAAAGACCAGAACAAAGCCTTCGAAGCCATCACTTGGGACGCTCGCAATCAGCAGCTGTTGCTGGGCGAGGAGCGGCCACCAGCGCTGTTCACCTGGAAAAGCGATGGCAGCCAGACCCTCAAGGGCGACAAGCAAAAACTCGTCAGTGATGAACTGGATATTCGCAACCTCTCGGCTTTGGCGATTGACCCGCGCACTCAACACACACTCGTGCTGTCCGCCGACTCGCATCTGCTGCTGGAGCTGGACGAGAAGGGCGAGCAGGTCAGCTTCATGACCCTGCTTGGCGGCTTCAACGGTCTGAAAAACACCATCCCGCGCGCCGAAGGCGTGACCATGGACGAGGCGGGCACGTTGTATATGGTCAGCGAGCCAAACCTGTTCTATCGCTTCGAGAAACAGAAATAGCAGCCTTTACAGATTCCAATGTAGGAGCTGCCGAAGGCTGCGATCTCTTGATCTTATGAACAGCAAGATCAAAAGATCGCAGCCTGCGGCAGCTCCTACACGGGTTGGCTTGTGGTTTGAGGCAAGTGGCCATTAAGCTTCAGTTCAGACGGGCGTGATATTTCATCCGCCTGTTTTGATCCCGAGCTCATCCGAATGCGTCGACTTGCCCGTCCCAAACCCCTGATTATCATCCTGTCGGTGATTGCCCTGATCGCATTGCTCGCGATCGGCCAATACATGCGGCTGTTCGAGCGCGCCTGGTTCAACTTGCACACTCTGTGGCAACCGCAGAGTAGCGAGTCGATTGGGCTGGATCAGTATCGCGTCGAGATTGAGGCGCGGGTGATTGACGGGCTGGACGACGATGTTTCGGCGCTGACCTTCGATCCAGTGCGCAAAAGCCTGTTCACTGTGACCAACAAGAATTCCGAGCTGGTCGAACTGTCGCTTGAAGGCAAGATCCTGCGGCGCATTGCCCTGATTGGTTTTGGCGATCCCGAAGCCGTCGAGTACATCAGCGCCGACACCTACGTGATCACTGATGAGCGTCAGCAGCGGCTGATCAAGATTCACTTGGAGGCAGGCACCACATTCCTCGACGCGGCGGACGCCGAGCAGATGACCCTCGGTGTGCATATGGCCAGCAACAAAGGTTTTGAAGGCCTGGCGTATGACTCGGTGGGCAAGCGCCTGTTTGTCGCGAAAGAGCGCAATCCGATGCTGATCTACGAAGTGCACGGCTTTCCGCACTTCAATCCGGAGAAGTCCTACGCGGTGCATGTGATCAACGATCCCAAGCGTGACGCCGGGATGTTTGTGCGCGATCTGTCGAGTTTGCAGTACGACGAGCGCAGCGGGCATTTGCTGGCACTGTCGGATGAGTCGCGGCTGATTCTGGAGCTCGATGTCGGCGGGCGCCCGTTGAGTACGATGTCCATCAGTGGCGGCCGGCAGGGTTTGAAGAAAACCGTGCCGCAGGCCGAAGGCATTGCGATGGATGATGACGGGACGTTGTATCTGGTGAGCGAGCCGAACCTGTTTTACGTCTTCAAAAAGCCAACCCCGAACTAACCAACACCACAAAACACTGTGGGAGCGAGCCTGCTCGCGAAGGCGTCGTGTCAGCCAATGAAAATGTTGGCTGAACTGGCGCTTTCGCGAGCAGGCTCGCTCCCACAGGTTTATTCGTCTGCCCATTAATTGCGGGCAGTCTGGGATTACTCAGCCTTCAGGGTTTTCACGCCTTCGCTAGTACCCAGCAGCAACAGGTCCGCCGGACGCGCCGCGAACAAGCCGTTGGTGACCACACCGACAATCGCATTGATCTGCGCTTCCAGCTCCACCGGGTTGGTGATCTGCAGGTTGAACACATCCAGAATGATGTTGCCGTTATCGGTCAAAACGCCTTCGCGGTACACCGGGTCGCCGCCCAGTTTCACCAATTGGCGCGCGACGTGGCTGCGGGCCATCGGGATCACTTCGACCGGCAGCGGGAACTCGCCCAGCACCGGCACCAGTTTGCTGGCGTCGGCGATGCAGATGAAGGTCTTGGCCACGGCTGCAACGATCTTCTCGCGGGTCAGCGCTGCGCCGCCGCCCTTGATCAGGTTCAGGTGCGCGTCGCTTTCATCGGCGCCGTCGACGTAGAACTCCAGGTCGCTGACGGTGTTCAGCTCATACACCGGAATCCCGTGACCCTTGAGGCGCGCGGCAGTGGCTTCGGAACTGGCCACCGCGCCATCGAAGGCGCCCTTGTGCTGGGCCAGGGCGTCGATGAAGCAGTTGGCGGTGGAGCCGGTGCCGACTCCGACGATGCTCTTGTCGTCGAGTTTCGGAAGGATGAAGTCGACGGCGGCCTGAGCCACTGCCTGTTTGAGTTGATCCTGGGTCATGCGGGCTCCGGAAGCGGGCAAGGTGAGAACGGAAAGGCCGGCATTATAGCCGCAAGCGAGGCTAAAACCTCTGGATTCGTGTGGTCGTCCGGCTGAAAGCCGGGTTAGACTCGTTGGTCCCGCCCAATCGCCAGTGATGCTTTCCGATGCTCGAACAGTACGTCAAAAAGATCCTCACCTCGCGCGTTTATGACGTTGCCGTAGAAACCCCGTTGCAGAACGCTCGCCAGCTCTCCGAGCGGCTGGGCAATGACATCTGGCTCAAGCGCGAAGATTTGCAGCCAGTGTTCTCGTTCAAGATTCGCGGCGCCTACAACAAACTCACCCAGCTGACTGACGAAGAGCGTGCCCGTGGCGTGGTCACTGCGTCGGCGGGCAACCATGCGCAAGGTCTGGCCCTGGCGGCGAAAGTGCTGGGCGTCAAAGCCACCATCGTCATGCCCAAGACCACCCCCGAGATCAAAGTCGAAGGCGTGCGCTCGCGTGGCGGCAAAGTAGTGCTGCACGGTGACTCGTTCCCGGAAGCTCTGGCGTACTCGCTGAAACTGGTCGATGAAAAAGGCTACGTCTACATCCACCCGTACGATGATCCGCACACCATTGCCGGGCAGGGCACCGTGGCGATGGAAATTCTGCGCCAGCACCCGCAGCCACTGGACGCGATTTTCGTTCCGGTCGGCGGCGGCGGCCTGATCGCCGGCATCGCTGCCTACGTGAAATACCTGCGCCCGGACATCAAAGTCATCGGTGTCGAGCCGGACGACTCCAACTGCCTGCAAGCGGCGATGGCCGCCGGTGAGCGTGTGGTGCTGCCGACCGTGGGCATCTTCGCCGACGGCGTGGCGGTGGCGCAGATCGGCCAGCACACCTTCGACATCTGCAAAGACTACGTCGATGAAGTGATCACCGTCAGCACTGACGAGATCTGTGCGGCTATCAAGGATATCTACGACGATACCCGCTCGATCACCGAACCTGCCGGCGCATTGGGCGTGGCCGGGATCAAGAAATACGTCGAGTTGCGTGGCGTCAGCGGCCAGACCTTCGTGGCCATCGACTCCGGCGCCAACGTCAACTTCGATCGCTTGCGCCACGTCGCCGAACGCGCCGAGCTGGGTGAAGGCCGCGAAGCGATAATCGCCGTGACCATCCCCGAGAAGGCCGGCAGCTTCAAGGCGTTCTGCGAAGCGATCGGCAAGCGCCAGATCACCGAATTCAACTACCGCTACAACACCGGCAGCGAAGCGCACATTTTCGTTGGCGTGCAGACCCATCCGGAAAACGACCCGCGCAGTGCATTGCTGGCGAGCCTGACCGAACAGGGTTTCCCGGTACTCGACCTGACCGACAACGAACTGGCCAAGCTGCACATCCGCCACATGGTCGGCGGCCACGCGGCGCACGTGATTGATGAAGTGGTGTTCCGCTTCGAGTTCCCGGAGCGTCCGGGCGCGCTGTTCAATTTCCTCAATAAGCTCGGTGGGCGCTGGAACATCTCGATGTTCCACTACCGCAACCACGGCGCTGCCGATGGTCGCGTGGTCGCCGGTCTGCAAGTACCGCACGACGAGCGTCATCTGGTGCCGGCGGCGCTTGAGGAAATCGGTTACCCGTACTGGGATGAAAGCGAAAACCCGGCCTATCAGCTGTTTCTTGGCTGAGCGGCTACGCTGATGGGCATGGCCCAAGGAAGAGAAATACATGGAAACCCTGACCACCCTGAAAGTCCTTCACGTCGCGGCGACCGTGGTCATACTCGCGAGCGGGCTGGGGCTTGCCGCCCTGACCTGGCGTAATCGCAGCGAAGGGCCGGCCAGCACGATGCAGCGTCCCTGGCTGTTTATCTGGTGTTTGATGCTGATCGGTATGTTCAGCATGCCTTTCACCGGCTGGTGGTTGGTACATCTGATCGGCTGGCCACTGGGGCAGTTCTGGATTCTGGGGTCCAGCGTGATCTATGCCGTGGCCACGTTGAGTGCAGTGTGGCTGTTGGTGCGGCTTAATCGGCTGTGGACTAGCGGGGTTGGTAACTGGAAATTCACGTTGGCGCTGGCGATTGTCAGCGGCGTCGGGTTTCTCGCCATTGCGGGGTTGATGGGGGCTAAGCCTGTTTAAGGCTTGAGACCGCGTAGACCCAATCGCGAGCAGGCTCACTCCTACATGGGGATGCGTTCCCCTGTAGGAGTGAGCCTGCTCGCGATAGCGATTTCAGTCGCGCAGAGTAATGACCGGCCAGCCACGCTTTTCCGCCTCGGCGCGCAGATTCGGATCCGGATCGACAGCCACCGGATTCGCCACCTGCTCCAGCAACGGCAAATCATTCATCGAATCGCTATAGAAATAGCTGCCTTCCAGCGAATACCCGGTCTCTTCCAGCCAACGATTCAGCCGCGTCACCTTGCCCTCGCGAAAGCACGGAATGTCGGTGCTGCGCCCGCTATAACGGCCATCAACCATTTCACACTCGGTTGCGATCAGGGTTTCAACGCCCAGGCGCACAGCAATCGGCGCGGTGACGAAGCGGTTGGTCGCGGTGATGATCACCAGTTTGTCGCCGGCGTCCCGGTGTTTTTTCAGCAGTTCCAGCGCCTTCGGCAATACGATCGGCTCAATGCAGTCGCGCATGTAATCGTTGTGCCATTGCTCAAGCACGGCCATTTCGGTGCGGCCGAGGATCTCCAGGCAGAAGTTCAGGTACGCGGCGTTATCCAGTTTGCCGGCCAGATAATCCTGATAAAACTCGTCGTTGCGAGCCTTGTACGCAATCGGGTCGAGGAAGCCGCGTTCACACAGATAGTCGCCCCAGGCGTGATCGCTGTCGCCGCCCAGAAGGGTGTTGTCCAAATCGAATAGAGCCAGGCGCATTGCAGTTACCCGCTGAAAAGTCAGTAAAAAGGCGACAAGAATACGGTCTTTTCACAAGAGTGCACATAAGGTAGGAAGCCTCGTTGCCGCCTTATCAACCTTTGTGGAACAATGCGGCGACATGCGTTTGCGAGGTTGTTGCCGTGATCGACCCCGATGGTTTCCGCCCCAATGTCGGGATCATTCTGACGAATGACGCCGGCCAGGTGCTATGGGCTCGCCGTATCAATCAAGATGCCTGGCAGTTTCCGCAAGGGGGAATCAACCCTGAAGAGACGCCGGAAGACGCCTTGTACCGCGAGCTGAACGAAGAAGTTGGCCTGGAACGTGAAGATGTTGAAATACTGGCCTGTACCCGGGGCTGGTTGCGCTATCGTTTGCCGCAACGTCTGGTGCGTACGCACAGCCAACCGCTGTGCATCGGCCAGAAACAGAAATGGTTTCTCCTGCGCCTGATCTCCAACGAGCAGCGGGTGCGGATGGATTTGACCGGTAAACCGGAGTTCGATGGCTGGCGCTGGGTCAGCTATTGGTATCCGTTGGGCCAGGTGGTGACATTCAAGCGCGAGGTGTATCGCCGCGCCCTCAAAGAGCTTGCCCCGCGCCTTTTAGCGCGCGACTGACGACGGAGTTCGACCCCGAGCCATGCTCAATACGCTGCGCAAGATCGTCCAGGAAGTTAACTCCGCCAAGGATCTCAAGGCGGCGTTGGGGATTATTGTGTTGCGCGTCAAAGAGGCCATGGGCAGCCAGGTCTGCTCGGTCTACCTGCTTGATCCCGAGACCAACCGCTTCGTCCTGATGGCCACCGAGGGCTTGAACAAGCGCTCGATCGGCAAGGTCAGCATGGCACCCAACGAAGGTCTGGTCGGTCTGGTCGGCACGCGTGAAGAACCCCTGAACCTCGAAAACGCTGCGGATCACCCGCGCTACCGTTACTTCGCCGAAACCGGTGAAGAACGTTACGCCTCGTTCCTCGGTGCACCGATCATTCACCACCGCCGCGTCGTCGGCGTGTTGGTTATCCAACAAAAAGAACGCCGCCAGTTCGACGAAGGTGAAGAAGCCTTCCTCGTGACCATGAGCGCACAGCTTGCAGGCGTTATCGCCCACGCCGAAGCCACCGGTTCGATCCGTGGTCTGGGCCGTCAGGGCAAAGGCATTCAGGAAGCCAAGTTCGTCGGCGTGCCGGGTTCGCCGGGGGCCGCCGTCGGTACTGCGGTGGTCATGCTGCCGCCGGCCGATCTCGACGTGGTGCCGGACAAGACCATCACCGACATCAATGCCGAACTGGCGCTGTTCAAGACCGCCATCGAAGGCGTGCGCGCCGACATGCGCGCGTTGTCCGCCAAACTCGCGACCCAACTGCGTCCGGAAGAGCGCGCACTGTTCGACGTCTACCTGATGATGCTCGACGATGCCTCGCTGGGCAGCGAAATCACCACCGTGATCAAGACTGGCCAGTGGGCGCAGGGCGCGCTGCGTCAGGTGGTCACTGAGCACGTCAACCGTTTCGAACTGATGGACGACGCCTACCTGCGTGAGCGTGCGTCGGACGTCAAAGACCTCGGTCGCCGCCTGCTCGCCTACTTGCAGGAAGAGCGCCAGCAGAACCTGGTCTATCCGGAAAAAACCATTCTGGTCAGCGAAGAGCTGACGCCGGCGATGCTCGGCGAGGTGCCGGAAGGCACGCTGGTCGGTCTGGTTTCGGTACTCGGCTCGGGTAACTCGCACGTCGCGATTCTCGCCCGGGCCATGGGCATTCCGACGGTGATGGGTCTGGTCGACCTGCCGTACGCCAAGGTCGACGGCATCGAAATGATCGTCGATGGCACACGCGGCGAGGTCTACACCAACCCGAGCGAAGTGCTGCGCAAGCAGTTCGCCGAAGTCGTCGAAGAAGAGAAACAACTGGCGCTGGGCCTCGACACCCTGCGCGACCTGCCGTGCGTGACCCTCGATGGCCACCGCATGCCGCTGTGGGTCAACACCGGCCTGCTGGCCGATGTGGCGCGGGCGCAGAAGCGTGGCGCCGAAGGTGTCGGCCTGTACCGCACCGAAGTGCCGTTCATGATCAACCAGCGCTTCCCGAGCGAGAAGGAACAACTGGCGATCTACCGCGAGCAACTCGCCGCGTTCCACCCGCAACCGGTGACCATGCGCAGCCTCGACATCGGCGGTGACAAGTCGCTGTCGTACTTCCCGATCAAGGAAGACAACCCGTTCCTCGGCTGGCGCGGCATTCGTGTGACTCTCGACCACCCTGAAATCTTCCTGGTGCAGACCCGCGCGATGCTCAAGGCCAGCGAAGGCCTGAACAACCTGCGGATTCTGCTGCCGATGATCTCCGGCACCCACGAACTCGAAGAAGCCCTGCACCTGATCCACCGGGCCTGGGGTGAAGTGCGCGACGAAGGCACCGACGTGCCGATGCCGCCGATCGGCGTGATGATCGAGATCCCGGCAGCGGTGTACCAGACCAAGGAGCTGGCGCGGATGGTCGACTTCCTGTCCGTCGGTTCCAACGACTTGACCCAGTATTTGCTGGCGGTCGACCGTAACAACCCGCGTGTGGCCGATCTCTACGACTACCTGCATCCGGCGGTGCTGCAAGCCCTGCAAACCGTGGTACGCGATGCCCATGCCGAAGGTAAACCGGTGAGTATCTGCGGCGAAATGGCCGGTGATCCGGCGGCGGCAGTGCTGTTGATGGCGATGGGTTTTGACAGTTTGTCGATGAACGCCACCAACTTGCCGAAGGTGAAGTGGATGCTGCGTCAGGTCAATCTGAGCAAGGCTCAGGAATTGCTGGCGGAGCTGATGACCATCGACAATCCGCAAGTTATCCACAGCTCGCTGCAATTGGCGCTGAAGAACCTTGGGTTGTCGAAGATGCATCCGCCGGCGGTGGTCAAGGCCCTCTGAAGATCAAAAGCCCCTCACCCTAACCCTCTCCCGGGGGGAGAGGGGACTGATTGGGGGATGCTGCAGAACTCCGCCGACCTGAAAGTGCTTTGCTGGATCCATAATCGATTCAAACCGACTTGAGGTGTTGTGCTGAATCCATAATCGAACCGCACCGGGCTGGAAGTGCTGTGTTGAATCCATAATCGATTCACACCGACTTGAAAGTGCGTGTTGAATCCATAATCAACTCGGTCTTTCAGGTCGATGCATGGCTCAAGACACCTCGGTCGGCCCCCTCTCCCTTTGGGAGAGGGCTGGGGTGAGGGTTGGCTTTTAAGCTGTTATTTCCACTTCACCCAAATGCCCGCCATACGGCCCAAAACTCCGCTCCACCATCCGCCGCGCCCCATCCGCCTGCACAATCAACGCCGTACTCGCCCGCGTCCCGTAACTCTGGCTGGCGATAAACACGCTCGATAACAATGACTCCGTCGCCAGACCCACCCCAGTATCCGGCAACTCGGCAAACGGCGCGGTCTGCGCATCGCCCAGCAGCTCCATCAAGCGCTCAGGCTGCGGATCATCCAGCACTGCACTCAACGCAGCCTTGGCCTTGAGCAACTTCGGCCACGGCGTATCCAGCCCGGCATTCGACAGTCCGTAAACACCTGGCTCCAGCATTACTGGTTCCGACATCCGCGCATTGAAGTGCCACAGCTCATGGCTGTTGCCGAGCAGCAGATTAAACCCGGCATATTCCGGCGCACGTCCGACCACATCGCTCAAATAATCATCAATCGACGCATCGTCGGTGAGAAATCGCGCCACCAACTCACCCCGTGACTTGCGCGCTGGCGGTTGATGCGGATCGCGGATATTGGTCAGCGCGGCAAAGCGTCCGTTGGCGCCAATCCCCAGCCAACTCCCGCCGGCCTCAAGATCACGTCCGGCATGCACATGCGGCGCTTCTGGCCATGGCGCCAGTGGCAGGCTTGGCCGGGCGTAGAACTCGTCACGGTTGGCCGCGACGATCAGCGGCTGGGCATGGCCCGGGCGCCAGGCGAAAACAATCAGGCACATAAGGTGGTCCTTGTGTGTGTTTTGCTCACTCTACGCATCCGGCGTCCGTGCATCCATCGCCAGTGGAGCCAAAGGGTGTGCATCCGTTACCATGCCGCTCCGGTTTTGCGGATGCGGTCTGGGGAGACGGTCATGGAATTTCTGCTCTATCTGGCGCTGGGCGCCTGTGCGGGCGTGCTGGCCGGGCTGTTCGGGGTTGGCGGCGGGATCATCATCGTGCCGGTGCTGGTGTTCAGTTTCACCTTGCAGGGCTTTGATCAGTCGATCCTCACCCATCTGGCGGTCGGGACGTCGCTGGCGACGATCATCTTCACCTCGGTCAACGCCGTGCGTGAGCATCACCGTCGAGGCGCAGTGCGCTGGCCGATCTTCATGTGGATGGCCGTCGGCATTCTGCTCGGTGCAGGTTTCGGCGCGCTGACTGCGGAAGCGATTTCCGGGCCGCACCTGCAAAAGATCATCGGCGTGTTTGCCTTGATCATCTCGGTGCAACTGGCGCTGGACATTAAACCCAAGGCCAGCCGAACGGTGCCGGGTAAACTCGGTCTGACCGTGGCCGGCAGTGTGATCGGTTGGGCCTCGGCGATTTTTGGCGTGGGCGGCGGTTCGCTGACCGTGCCGTTCCTGACCTGGCGCAGCGTGCCGATGCAGCAAGCCGTGGCAACCTCATCGGCCTGCGGTCTGCCGATCGCCCTTGTCAGTGCATTAAGTTTCATGATTCTGGGGTGGCACGATCCGTTGTTGCCACCGCATAGTCTCGGTTTTGTTTATTTACCGGCGCTGCTGGGCATCGCCCTGACCAGCATGGTCTTCGCCCGCATCGGCGCGCGTTTGGCGCACAGATTGTCGCCGCGCTTGCTGAAACGGCTGTTCGCCGCTTTGCTGTTCAGCGTGGGTCTGAGCTTCCTGCTTTAACCGCGTCGCAATCCTGGCTTAATCCTGAGGTGGCAGCGTCGCCCGGGAATTTTGGTTTCAACTCTAACGAGGAGTCGCAATGCTGCCTTACCCGCAGATCGACCCGGTGGCCCTGGCCATCGGTCCGCTGAAAATCCACTGGTACGGTCTGATGTACCTGATCGGCATCGGCGGTGCGTGGCTGCTGGCGTCGCGCCGGCTCAACCGTTTCGACCCGACCTGGACCAAGGAGAAACTCTCCGACATGGTCTTCTGGATGTCGATGGGCGTGATCGTCGGCGGACGTCTGGGTTACGTGCTGTTCTACGATCTGAGTGCCTACCTGGCCAACCCGACGCTGATTTTCGAAGTGTGGAAGGGCGGCATGTCGTTCCACGGCGGGTTCATTGGCGTAATGCTCGCAGCCTTGTGGTTCGGCAAGCGTAACGGCAAGTCGTTCTTCCAGTTGATGGACTTCGTCGCACCAATGGTGCCGATCGGCCTGGGTGCTGGGCGCATCGGTAACTTCATCAACGCCGAGTTGTGGGGTAAAGCCACCGACGTGCCGTGGGCGATGGTCTTCCCGCCGTTCAGCGATCCGGCGCAACTGCCGCGTCACCCGTCGCAGCTGTATCAGTTCGCGCTGGAAGGCGTGGCGCTGTTCCTGATCCTGTGGATTTTCTCGCGCAAACCGCGTCCGACCATGGCCGTTTCCGGCATGTTCGCGCTGTTCTACGGCATCTTCCGTTTCATCGTCGAGTTCGTCCGCGTGCCGGATGCGCAACTGGGCTACTTGGCCTGGAACTGGCTGACCATGGGCCAGGTGCTCTGCGTGCCGATGATCGTTGGCGGGCTGTTCCTGATCTGGCTGGCCTATCGTCGCGCGCCGGCAGCACCGCTCGCACCGACGGCTTAAACTACGAACCCCGGCGCGCGACGCCGGGGCTCAAAGGACACAGGTAACTCATGAAGCAATATCTCGAACTGGTCTCGCACGTCATTCAGAACGGCACCAAACAGGCCAACCGCACCGGTATCAACACCATCAGCTTCCCGGGTGCGATGCTGCGTTTCGATCTGCAGGAAGGTTTTCCGGCGATCACCACGCGCAAAATGGCCTTCAAATCGGCCATCGGCGAGATGTGCGGATTTTTGCGTGGCGTGAACAACGCCGCTGAATTCCGGGCGCTGGGCTGCAAGGTCTGGGACCAGAACGCCAACGAAAACGCGCAGTGGCTGGCCAACCCGTTCCGCCAGGGCGACGACGACCTCGGCGAAATCTACGGCGTGCAATGGCGCAAGTGGCCGGCGTACAAGCAGATCCCGCTGAGCAACACCGCCGCCATCGAACAAACGCTGAGCAACGGCTACAAGCAGATTGCTCAGGGCGAAGAAGACGGCCAGGCCTACGTGGTGCTGTACAAAGCCATCGACCAGGTGCGCCAGTGCGTCGATACGATCATCAACGATCCGGGTAACCGCCGTATTCTGTTCCACGGCTGGAACGTCGCGCAGCTGGATGAAATGGCCCTGCCGCCGTGCCACCTGCTGTACCAGTTCCATCCGAATGTCGAGACCAAGGAAATTTCCCTGACCCTCTACATCCGCTCCAACGATCTGGGTCTGGGCACGCCGTTCAACCTCACCGAAGGCGCTGCGTTGCTGAGCCTGATCGGTCGCCTGACCGGCTACACGCCGCGCTGGTTCACCTATTTCATCGGTGATGCGCACGTCTACGAGAATCACCTGGACATGCTCAACGAACAGCTCAAGCGCGAGCCGTTCGCCATGCCTAAGCTGAAGATCTCGGATCGTGTGCCGGAGTTTGCCAAGACTGGCGTGTATCAGCCGGAATGGCTGGAGATGGTCGAGCCGAGCGATTTCTCGCTGGAAGGCTATGAGCATCACGCGCCGATGACCGCGCCAATGGCGGTCTAGTCAGCAGGATCGTTCCCACGCTCTGCGTGGGAATGAATCCCGTGACGCTCCGCGTCACTTAGGACGCGGAGCGTCCATGGCGGCATTCCCACGCGGAGCATGGGAACGAGCGCCAACGTCAGTGGCCGTGGCTGCGGCCTACGTGGGAGTGTTCAACTTCCGTCGCGACAACCCCGCCACTCACTTCCAGCCGCTGCAAAATCCCGCACTGATCCGCCCCCGGCCCTTCGCCACAGCGTTGGCGCAGGTCGAGCAACTGTGTCTGCAACGCCAACAACCCATCAATCCGCGCCTTCACATGCTGGATATGCTCGTCGATCAGCGCATTGACGCTTTCGCACTGGTCTTGCGGACTGTCGCGCAAGGCGAGCAGGCTGCGGATTTCTTCGAGGGTCATGTCGAGGGTGCGGCAGTTGCGGATGAAGGTCAGGCGTTCGGCGTGGGCCTGGGTGTAGACGCGGTAGTTGCCGTCGCTGCGAGCCGGTTCCGGCAGCAGGTTTTCGCGCTCGTAGTAGCGGATGGTTTCCACGGCGCAGTCGGTGAGTTTGGCCAGTTCTCCGATCTTCATGACGGCAATCTCCAAAAGGGTGCTTGACCCTATAGTGGCTACAGGGTCTTTACTTGGCAACAGGCACCTTCATGGACGCGACCAATGAGCGATTCCCAGCACACCCACAAGCCCGGCGACGGTCACGATCACAGTCATAAATTGCAGCCTGTGCATAAGCATTCACAGGGCGGCGATTCTTGCTGCGGGTCGAAAGTTGCAGCCCCGGCACCGGTTCATGCGCACGAAGATTCCTGCTGCTCGTCGACAGCTGCCGCGCCTGCGTTGGTGCAACTGAGCGAGAAAACCAGCGCCGATGCGCGACTGAGCAGTTTCCGCATCGAGGCGATGGACTGCCCGACCGAGCAGACGCTGATTCAGAACAAGCTCGGCAAACTCGCCGGTGTGCAGCAACTGGAATTCAACCTGATCAACCGTGTGCTCGGCGTGACTCACAATCTGCCGGGCACCGAGCCCATCACCGAGGCGATCAAATCCCTCGGCATGCACGCCGAGCCGTTGGAGGCGGGCGTCGAAGCGCCAGCCCCGGCGCCAGTGAAAAAACACTGGTGGCCGCTGGCGTTGTCCGGTGTCGGCGCGCTTGCCGCCGAAGTCATCCACTTCACCAACGCCGCACCAACCTGGGTGGTGGCGATCATCGCGCTGGTGTCGATCCTCAGCGGTGGCCTGACCACCTATAAAAAGGGCTGGATCGCCCTGAAAAACCGCAACCTCAACATCAACGCACTGATGAGCATCGCCGTGACCGGTGCGATCCTCATCGGCCAGTGGCCGGAAGCGGCGATGGTGATGTTCCTGTTCACCGTCGCCGAGTTGATCGAAGCGCGCTCGCTGGACCGTGCGCGCAACGCGATCAGTGGTCTGATGCAGATGACGCCGGAGCAAGCCACGGTGTTGCAGGCTGACGGCACTTGGCTTGAGCAGGATGTGAAAAGCGTCGAACTCGGCGCCCGCGTGCGAGTGAAACCCGGCGAGCGCATCGCGCTGGACGGCGAAGTTGTCAGCGGCAGTTCGACCATCGACCAGGCACCGATCACCGGGGAAAGCCTGCCGGTGGAGAAGACCGTCGGCGACAAAGTTTTCGCCGGCACCATCAACCAGGCCGGTTCGCTGGAATACGCGGTGACCGCAGCGGCGAACAACTCGACCCTGGCGCGCATCATTCACGCCGTGGAACAGGCCCAAGGTGCGCGCGCCCCGACCCAGCGCTTCGTCGATCAGTTCTCGAAAATCTACACGCCGGTGGTGTTCGTGTTTGCCTTGGCCGTGGCGATCATTCCGCCGCTGTTCATGGGCGCTGTGTGGTTTGACTGGATCTACCGTGCGCTGGTGTTGCTGGTGGTCGCGTGCCCATGTGCACTGGTGATTTCGACCCCGGTGACCATCGTCAGCGGCCTCGCGGCAGCGGCGCGCAAAGGCATTCTGGTCAAGGGCGGCGTGTACCTGGAGGGCGGTTTCAAGCTCGACTATCTGGCGCTGGATAAAACCGGGACGATTACCCACGGCAAACCGGTGCAGACCGATTACCTGTCCCTCGATCCAACTGCCGATGCCACGGCGCCGGCCATCGCCGCGGCGTTGGCCGGTCGCTCCGATCACCCGGTGTCGCTGGCCATCGCCAATGCCGCTGTGGATAAAAACTTCGCAGCGCTGATTGTGGATAACTTCGAAGCGTTGGGCGGGCGTGGCGTCAAAGGCGAGATCAACGGCCAGACCTACCACTTGGGCAACCATCGCTTGGTCGAAGAGTTGGGCCTGTGCTCGCCGGCACTGGAAGAAAAACTCTTCGCGCTGGAGAAACAGGGCAAATCCGTGGTGCTGCTGCTCGACAATTCCGGCCCGCTGGCACTGTTCGCGGTGGCGGATACCGTCAAGGAAACCAGTCGCGAAGCAATCCGTCAGCTCCACGAACTCGGGGTGAAAACCCTGATGCTCACCGGCGACAACGTTCACACCGCCCAGGCGATTGCCGCGCAGGTCGGCATCGACGAGGCCCGTGGCGACTTGCTGCCGACCGACAAACTGCAAGCCATCGAAGACCTTTATGCACAAGGCCGGCGAGTTGGCATGGTCGGCGACGGCATCAATGACGCGCCGGCACTGGCCCGCGCCGAGATTGGTTTCGCCATGGCCGCTGCTGGTACCGACACTGCTATCGAAACCGCCGATGTCGCCCTGATGGACGACGATCTGCGCAAAATTCCGGCATTCATCAGCCTGTCGCGCAATACCGCGAGCATCCTGAAACAGAACATCGCGCTGGCTCTGGTGATCAAGGCTATCTTTCTTGCGGTAACCTTCGCCGGGCTCGCCACCATGTGGATGGCGGTGTTTGCCGACATGGGCGTGAGCCTGTTGGTGGTGTTCAATGGTTTGCGCCTGCTGCGCAAATAGATGAGGAAAGGTTGTGCTGAGTGCCGAGCTGAAAGCGTTTTACATGGTCGCCCGCTTGGGCAGCATTACGCTGGCGGCGAAAAAACTCGGCCTCAGCCAACCGACCGTGACCACGCAGATCCGCAATCTGGAAAGTCAGTATTCGGTGGAGCTGTTCTACCGTGGCGGCCGGCGCCTGAGTGTCAGTGATGAAGGCGCGCGGTTGCTGCCGATGGTCACAACACTGTTGCAGCAGGAGGCCGACATCGAGTTCTTCCTGCGCAACAGCGGTCAGGTGCAGGGCACTTTGCGCATCGCGGCGACGGCGCCGTATTACATCCTCGATCTGGTGAAGACCTTTCGCGAGCGCTTGCCGCAAGTGGAAGTGTCGGTGGAAATCGGCAACTCGCAGCAAGTGCTGGAAGCGCTGGAGGATTACCGCGTGGACATCGCCGCGTCGTCGCAATTGCTCGATGACGCGCGGTTGATTCGTCGGGTGTTGGGCACTGATCCGCTGGTGCTGGCGGTGCATCGCAATCATCCGCTGGCGGCGCAGGAGCATGTGGCGTTGAGTGCGCTGGCCGGGCATACGTTGTTGATGCGTGAATCCGGTTCAACCACACGGCGGCTGACGGAAGAGTTGCTCGCGAGTGCCGGGGTGAGCTTCGGGCCGTTGCTGGAGATTGGTAGTCGTGAGTCTATCCGTGAGGCGGTGTTGCGCAATATCGGCATCAGTATCATTGCCCGCCAGGAAGTGCCGCATGACCCGCAGTTGCGCGTGCTGACGATCGAAAATGCGCCGCAAATTCCCGAATATCTCTATTGCCTGAAAGAGCGCAAGGGCGCGCGGTTGCCGGCGGCGTTTCTTGGGTTGGCGCAGGAAATGTCCCCTGCGTAATGATCGTTCCCACGCTCAGCGTGGGAATGCAGCCCGGGACGCTCTGCGTCCCAAGAGCCGAACGCGGAGCGTCCGATGAGGCACTCCCACGCAGAGCGTGGGAACGATCGGTAGTGAACCAAAATCCCCGAATACCACTATCACCAGTTTTTGCCTCACTGCCACATGACGGACGCATTACAACTCTAGGATTGGCCTCATCTGCTTGATGAGGTCTGTCCATGAATCCTGCCATCGCAACTGCCCTGACCAACCCCGGTGCGCCGATGAAAGTGCGCGGCGTACAGAAACGCTTCGGCGCTTTCACCGCGCTGGATAATGTGTCCCTCGACGTCGCCGCCGGTGAGTTGGTGTGCCTGCTCGGCCCGTCGGGCTGCGGCAAGACCACGTTGCTGCGTTGCATCGCCGGTCTGGAAAAGCAGGACAGCGGCGAGTTGTACCTCGGCGATCGCGATGTCTCGCACCTCGCCCCGCAAGCCCGCGACTACGGGATTCTGTTCCAGTCCTACGCACTGTTCCCCAATCTGACCGTCGAGGCGAATATTGCCTACGGCCTTGCTGGCAGCGGGCGCGACGAAGTGCGCCAGCGCGTCGGCCAGATGCTCGAACTGGTCGGCCTCACCGGCAGCGAGAAAAAGTACCCCGGCCAATTGTCCGGCGGCCAGCAGCAACGCGTCGCGCTGGCCCGCGCTCTGGCGCCGGCACCGTCGCTGCTGTTGCTCGACGAACCGATGTCCGCCCTCGACGCCCGCGTCCGCGAGCATCTGTGCACCGAGCTGCGCCAACTGCAACGCAACCTCGGCATCACCACGCTGATGGTCACGCACAATCAGGACGAAGCCATGCTGATGGCCGACCGCATCGCCGTGATGAACAACGGCCGCGTCGAGCAGTACGCCACGCCGCAGGAAATCTACAACCGCCCGGCCACGCCGTTCGTGGCCGAGTTTGTCGGCCAGGGTAACTGGCTGCCGTTCCAGCGCAGCAGCGCCAGCCACGCCAGGGTTGGCGGGATGGATGTGCGTCTGGCGGATGGCAGTGTGAGCGGCGCCTCGGGCCGACTGTTCTGCCGCCCGGAAGCGATCAACGTCAATCCGCTGGTGCATGAGGAAAACCTGTTCCCGGCCAAAGTCCGCGAGATCACCTTCCTCGGCAACCGCTGCCGCATGAGCTTCGAACTCGATCAGTTGCCCGGCCACGCCTTGCTCGCCGAACTCGCCCCGGAAGCCATGCCGCGCCTCGGCGCCCAGCAAATCATGGTCGCCTTGCCGCCGCGCAGCCTGCAGGTGTTTGCCTGATGAACAGCAATCTCGCGCTGCCGCTACCGCACAAGCAGGTGCGCCAGACTTCGAAAGCCGAGATCGGCGACCGCATTTTTGTCGTCGGCGGCAAAGTTGTCTTGCTGCTGTTGCTCGGCGTCGCGGTGTTGCTGCCGTTGCTGGCGATCTTCTGGCGCGGCTTCAGCAGTGAAGCCGGGCAGGGCGGTGGCTGGCTCGCGGCGAAGGAGTTGGTGAGCAGCGAGAATTTCCACTGGCTGCTCGGCAACAGCCTGAAAGTTTCCCTCAGCGTCGCGGCCATCGTCGTACCGCTGGCCTACCTGTTTGCCTACGCGCTGCAACGCACGCTGATTCCGGCGAAAGGCATCTGGCGCGGGATTTCCCTGCTGCCGCTGATGGCGCCGTCGATGCTGCCGGGGATTGCGCTGGTCTATCTGTTCGGCAACCAAGGCATGTTGCGCGGGCTGCTCTCGGACAACATCTATGGATTCTGGGGGATTGTGCTGGGTGAGGTGATTTACACCTTCCCGCATGCGCTGATGATTCTGCTCTCGGCATTGTCGCTGGCCGATGCGCGCTTGTTCGATGCGGCGTCGAGCATGGGCGCCAGTCCCGCCAAGGCTTTCCGCAGCATCACCTGGCCGGCCACTCGCCAAGCGGTGTTTGCCGCGTTCTGTCTGGTGTTCACCCTGACCATCACCGATTTCGGCGTGCCGGTGGTGGTCGGTGGCGACTATCAAGTGCTGGCGCTGGAGGCCTACAAAGCCGTGGTCGGCCAACAGCAATTCGGTCGCGGCGCCTTGATCGGCATGGTGCTGTTGCTGCCGGCGCTGTTCAGCTTCGGCGTCGATGCCTGGCTGCGTCGTCGTCATGGTGATTCCATGAGCGGTCGCGCTCAGGTGTTCAAACCGGCGCCGTCGAAGTTGCGTGATGGCTGCTATCTGGCGATTGTTTTGCTGATCAGCGCCGCGTTGATTCTGGTGTTCGGCATGGCGGTGTTTTCCTCGCTGGTGAAGTTCTGGCCGTACAACCTGTCGCTGTCACTCAACCATTACCAGTTCAACGAAACCGCTGGCGGTGGCTGGCTGGCCTACAGCAACAGTTTGAAGATGGCTTTGGGCACGGCGTTGATCGGCAGCGTGCTGATTTTCACCGGCGCTTACCTGATGGAGAAAACCCGCACTCAGCGAGGCCTCAATCTGACCTTGCGCATGCTCAGTTTTGTGCCGATGGCGGTGCCAGGGCTGGTGCTCGGTCTGGGTTACGTCTTCTTCTTCAACCTCACGGGTAACCCTCTGCATGTGCTCTACGGGACGATGACGCTGCTGATCGTCTGCACGATTGCGCACTACCTGACCACCGCACAAATGACCGCGACCACCGCGCTGCGCCAACTCGACGCCGAGTTCGAGGCGGCAGCGCTGTCGCTGAAGGCGCCGCTGTATCGCCACTACCTGCGCGTCACCCTGCCGATCTGCCTGCCGGCGCTGCTGGACATTGTGCGCTACCTGTTCGTCTCGGCGATGACCACCGTGTCGGCGGCGATCTTCCTTTACAGCCCCGACACCATCCTCGCGGCGGTCGCGGTGCTGAACATGGATGACGCCGGCAACGTTGGCGGTGCGGCGGCGATGTCGACCCTGATTCTGTTCACCTCGGCGGGCGTGTCCTTGCTGCTGGCGTGGGCTTCGCGCGGCTTGCTGCGCCGTTCTCAAGCCTGGCGGCAAACCGCGCCCGGTCACTGATTCAACTCACTTACAGGAAAACGATCATGTTCAAGCCTATGGCCCTGGCCGCTGCTGTGCTCGCTACTTTTAGCCTGAATGCCTTCGCGGCAAAAACCGAGTTGACGGTGTACACCGCCCTCGAGGCCGAGCAACTGAAGTCCTACAAAGAAGCCTTCGAAAAGGCCAACCCGGACGTCGAGATCAAATGGGTGCGTGATTCCACCGGGATCATCACCGCCAAACTGCTCGCCGAAAAGGCCCGTCCGCAGGCTGACGCGGTTTGGGGCCTGGCGGCTTCCAGTCTGGCGATCCTCGATCAGCAAGGCATGCTGCAGAGCTACGCGCCAAAGGACCTCGGCAAGATCGGCGCGAACTACCGCGACGCCGCTAACCCGCCAGCCTGGGTCGGCATGGACGTCTGGGCCGCGACCATTTGCTTCAACACCGTCGAGGCCGAGAAGCAGGGCCTGAGCAAGCCCGTGAGCTGGCAGGATCTGACCAAGCCTGAGTACAAGGGCAAGATCGTCATGCCCAACCCGGCGTCGTCCGGCACCGGTTTCCTCGACGTCAGCGCCTGGCTGCAAACCTTCGGCGAGAAGCAGGGCTGGGCCTATATGGACGGTCTGCACCAGAACATCGGCCAGTACGTTCACTCCGGTTCCAAGCCTTGCAAACTGGCAGCGGCGGGGGAATTCCCGATTGGTATTTCCTTTGAATACCCGGCGGTACAGCTCAAGCGTCAGGGCGCGCCGCTGGACATCATCCTGCCGAAGGAAGGCCTGGGCTGGGAGATCGAAGCGACTGCGGTGATCAAAGGCACGCCGCATGAAGAGGCCGCGAAGAAACTGGCTGACTTCTCGGCGAGTGCTGAGGCGATGGATCTGTACAAGGAGAACTTCGCTGTTCTTGCGCAGCCGGGGATCGCCAAGCCGCAGACTGAATTGCCGGCGGATTATGAGCAGCGTCTGATCAAGAACGACTTTGCCTGGGCGTCGAAGAATCGCGACGAGATCCTCACTGAATGGCGCAAGCGCTATGACGGCAAGTCCGAGAAAGTCGCCGCCAAGTAACCGTTGCCGATCGTTCCCACGCTCCGCGTGGGAATGAATCCCGTGACGCTCCGCGTCACTATGGACGCAGAGCGTCCTTGGCTGCATTCCCACGCAGAGCGTGGGAACGATCATTGAGGTAGCTTCATGACACAACAACAAGACTTGCTGATCGTCGGCGCCGGCATTCTGGGCCTGTCCCACGCCTACGCCGCCGCCAAACGCGGTCTCAAGGTCGCCGTCTTCGAACGCACCGCCACGCCGCTGGGCGCCTCGGTGCGCAACTTCGGCCAAGCCTTGGTCACCGGCCAACCGCCGGGCCCAATGCTCGAGCTGGCCAAAGCCAGTCGCGAAATATGGGGTGGCTGGGCGCAGCTCGCCGGTTTGCAAATCAAGCGCAACGGTTCCTATCTGTTCGCCCGCACTGAAGCCGAAGAACATCTGCTCGAAGCCTTCTGCAACGATCGCGCCGTGGAACACGGTTACAACATTCAGTTGCTGCGCGGCGCTGCCTTGCGCGATCTGTATCACGGTCAGTTCAGCCACCACCGTGCCGCTTTGCACGGCATGGACGATCAACAGCTGTATTCGCGCGAAGCGATTCCGGCACTGATCGATTATCTGCGCCGCGACCTTGGTGTGGAGTTTCATTTCTCCACGCTGGTGCGCGACGTCGAACCGGGGCGTCTGCACAGCACCGTCGGCAGCTTCACGGCGAAGCAGATTATCGTCTGCTCCGGCCACGATTATCAGACTTTGCTGGCCGAGCCGATTGCCGCACTCGACCCGCAAATCTGCCGCCTGCAAATGCTCCGCGCCAAACCGCAGACCGAACTGAATCTGCAACACGCCTTGCTCACCGGCCTCAGCTGCGTGCATTACGGCGCCTTCGCCGATCTGCCGGAAGCGGCGGCGGTGCAGGCGCAAATCCTCCATGAGCAACCGCACCTGCACGACAACGGTATTCACCTGCTGATCAGCCCGACGCCGTACGGCGAGCTGATCATCGGCGACTCGCACCATTACGGCAGCGATCCTTCCCCGTTCAACGCCGAGCAAGTGGACAACTGGATGCTCGAACTGGCCGAGCAGACGCTGGGCTGCAAGGTGCAAGTGGTCGAGCGCTGGCAGGGCGTCTATGGTTCCCGGGGGCCGGGGCCGTTCTCGTTCCTGCGCCCGGCACCCGGGTTGAGTGTGGCGCTGATGCACACCGGCGTCGGCATGAGCGTCGGCCCGGCGTTGGCGGAGCGCAATATCGCGCAGTTGCTGGAGGAAGATTGATGACAGGTCACGAGCAAGTCGTCGCCCGGGTGTTCGGCTTGTATGAACGCTATGGCACTAGCGATTACATCGGCGAGCCGGTGTCGCAGATCGAGCACATGTCCCAGGCCGCTGAGTTGGCGATGGCCGAAGGCTTCGATGACGAAGTGGTGCTGGCGGCGTTCTTCCATGACATCGGCCACCTGTGTGCCGAGGGCGCGGAGAACATGGGCGGCTTTGGCGTGGTCAGTCATGAACGGCTGGGTGCGGACTATTTGCGTGAGGCCGGGTTCAGCGAGCGCATGGCGCGGCTGGTGGAATATCACGTGCAGGCCAAGCGGTATCTGACGTTGCGTGAGCCGGGGTATTTTGATCGGCTGAGTGAGGCGAGTCGGCGGACGCTGGCGTATCAGGGCGGGGTGATGACGGAGGCTGAGGCTGATGAGTTTGCGCGGGATCCGTTGTGTGCGGTCAGTCTGCGGATGCGCCAGTGGGATGAGCTGGCCAAGGAGATGGCGGTGCCGGTGATGGATCTTGGGGTTTTGAAGCGTAAGGCTGCGAGATTGTTGTCTACTGTGTGATTGTCGCGCTCACCCCAGCCCTCTCCCGGAGGGAGAGGGAGCCGATTTTCATGCCTTTCAAACCTGAGTTCGACTGGATATCTCAGGTCGACGTATGACGGAAGAACAACACGGTCAGCTCCCTCTCCCTCTGGGAGAGGGCTGGGGTGAGGGTCGGCGTCTACAGCTCAAGCACCTTCCCCACCAACGCCTCAATCTGCTCCTGCCTTTCCGCTTGATTCAATTTCGCCTGCGGATTGAGCGACGACCACTGCGGATGCGCCCGCGCCTTGCTCAATGCCTCCGGCAACTTGCCCTCGCGCCAGGTCTTGTCCTGCGGTGTTGCCACCTGAATGCTGTCCATCGCCGCATGCCCACGCTGATCCAGCGCCAACACCAACTGCCGCTGACGCAACGCCAGCAGCCGCAACACCCCGTCATCCACCGTCAGCTCACGCTGCCCTTTGATCTTGCCCAGCAAGCGACTGCCATAACTACGCGCCGTCTGCAGCGCACCACCGGCAATCGCCCCAGCCAACGCCGCAGCGCCGAGGGTAATCCCGCCAACCAGCAAATCCACGCCAGCCCCCGCCGCCGCACCGGCAGCAATGCCGCCACCCACGCGCACGCCGAGTTGCTTTAAGGTCTCAGGGTTGAACAAATCATCGCCCCAACGTCCATCCATCAGCGGCAAATCACTCGCCGCCGCATCTTGCGGGCGGAACGCATACAGCTTGAGCAGCGCCTCAACACACTTCTGCTCACGCTGGCGCACAGCTTTGCGCAGTTCACTGATCGCCTGCTGTTCCTGCTCGGCTTCACTGACCACACTGCGCCGACACGCGGCGCAGTCGATCAACAATTCAGCAATCAATCGCGCCGCACTTTGCTGACGGGCGAGGCGCTGAGCCTGCTGATCGGCAATCAACCGCTCCAATTGTGGCCGAGCATTCTCCAGCAACAACGCGAGACTTTCGTACAGCCGTCGCTCGCCATCCTCCGGCGGCGCCACACTGTCGAAACGCACAAGCGCATGCAGTCCGAGCCGCGCCAAAGCCTCACGCCAATCCGGCTCGCGATGGTTGGCGCTGCTGACAAAATTCAGTACCGGCAGCAGCGGTTTGCCGCAACTGGCGAGTACTTCCAGCTCATCGCGATACTTGGCCAACACCGGTTCGCGGGCGTCGATCACATACAAACCGGCGTCGGAAGCGAGCAGTTGCCGTAGCACTTTCGCCTCCTGCTCGAAACGCTGGCGCGCTTCGCTGCCGTCGAGAAACCGCGCCAGCCGCGCCGGGCCATCGAGGCGTTCGCCGGGCCGCTCCAGTCGTTCGAGAAAATCCAGCAGAGCGATCGCATCTTCCAGGCCAGGCGTGTCGTAGAGGTCGAGTAACGGCTCGCCGTCCACCGACAACCGCGCACCTTCGACATGCCGCGTGGTGCTCGGGCGATGGGAGACTTCGCCGAAGCCGACATCGCGTGTCAGCGTGCGTAGCAGCGAGGTTTTGCCGACGTTGGTGTGGCCGACCACCGCGAGTTTCAGCGGCGCTTTCCAGGCATCAGTCATGGCCATTCTCCAGCCAGTTCAACGGCGCGCAATCGGCAAACGGCAGTTCCAGCTGTTGCAGCGCGGTGTGCCAGTCGCCGAGGCGCTCGGCATCCAGTGCTTCGCCCGGTGGCGCTTGCAGCAGCCACACGCGAGTCTCGCCCGCGCTGCGCGCTAGTTCAGCGATCAAGGCGAGGCTGCCGCGATCCGGCGAGCGCCGTGGGTCGCAGGCAATCGCCAGACGTGCCGGTGGAAAACGGCTGAGTTGTTCGAGGAGTTTGTGGCGTGATTCGCGGCTGTCGAGGATGCCGGCGTTGCTGACATTCTTTGGCAGCGCGGGCGGCCATGGGCGTTGTTCGTCAAGTTCGATGGCCACCAGCAATGCGCCTTCACTGGCGAATTCGCCGACGGCGCTTTCGACGCGGTGCAATTGTGCCGGCTCCGGGTCGTTGACGCCGAGGCGTTCGCTGGTTGGCATCAGACGTTCGCGCAGTTGCGCGTAGCCGGGCAGGTTCAAGTCCAGACGCAAGCGATCCCGACCACGCTTCCAGCGCCAACGGCAGAACAGCATCAGCAGCAGACGGGGTAGCACGCCATAGATCAGCACCGCGCCGACCAGCCATATCGCCCACATCTGGCGAACCAGGACGCGGTTGTAATCGGTGTCCAGCGTCACGCGAATCATGTCCACGCTCGGCGCACTCCAGCCCAGCGCATGGGGAATGACCGTCAACGCATCAGTCAGTGCCGCGAAGAAGTCTGCGCCCAGCAGCGTGCTTTCCCAGATGAAGTCATATTGCCGAGTGGCCATCATCAATATCAGCATGCTTAGCGCGCTGAACATGATCAGCAGCCACAGGCCATTGACCAGCGTGCCAATCGCCCAGCGATTGAGTTTGTGGCGTTGCAGCAAGACCAGTAATGCGGGGGGTAACTGCGCGGCCTTGGCGTCCCGGGCAAATTTTTCGCTGAGCCACAGCCACAGGCGGCCGAGCGCTGCTCCGTGTTCGCCAGCGAAAAGCAGACCCAGCGCCCAGCTCAGCAGGAGGATCAGATTGACCCCGAGCAAGGTGCCCAGCGCCCAGAAAATATTGACCGCTCGTGTGCCGTCGCCGAGCGCAGAAAATGCCATGCCTGCGCCAGTGACGCAGGCCAGTAGCGCCATTAGCACCAGCGCCAGACGCGCGCCTTGCAGCCAGTGTTTGAGGGCTGCCGTCAGCCCGTCACGCTCGGCCAGCCATAAAGCCCGGCGTTGAATGCGGCTCGGCAGATCGCCGCCGGCCGAGCGCGCCAGTCGGTTGGCTTCCAGATCTTCCAAGGGGCCTGCGTGTTCTTCGCGCAGGCGCACGGTCTCGGTCAGCCAGAGGTTTTGCAGTGGAGTCAGTTCAGTCACGCGGCGTCCCGTCGCTTAAATGAGCGCTGAGCATAACCGCTGTGGCGCTTATCGGGGTAAGCGCGGCTCTGGTATCCTCGCCGGCATGACTAAATCACTCCCCCTCAGCCTGATCGCAGCCCTTGGTGAAAACCGCGTGATCGGCGTCGACAACAGCATGCCCTGGCACCTGCCGGGGGACTTCAAATACTTCAAGGCCACCACCTTGGGCAAGCCGATCATCATGGGTCGCAAGACCTGGGATTCGCTCGGCAGGCCACTGCCGGGGCGCTTGAACATCGTGGTCAGCCGTCAGGCCAATCTGGTGCTCGAAGGTGCGGAAGTTTATCCGTCGCTGGAAGCGGCCGTGGTTCGCGCTGAAGAATGGGCGAAGGAGCAGGGCGTCGATGAGCTGATGCTGATCGGTGGTGCGCAGTTGTATGCGCAAGGGCTGGCGCAGGCGGATCGTCTGTATCTGACTCGCGTGGCGTTGAGCCCGGAGGGTGATGCGTGGTTTCCGGAGTTTGATTTGAACCAGTGGAAACTGGTGTCGAACGTTGAAAACCCGGCGGTTGAAGATAAACCCGCATACAACTTCGAAGTCTGGGAAAAGGCTTAAAAGCATCGCTGGCAAGCCAGCTCCCACAGGTCTTGAGGTGTTCACAAAATCTGTGTTCACCACAAAACGTTGTGGGAGCTGGCTTGCCAGCGATAGCGGTCCTTCAGGCGCTAATCAGGCCTGAGCTAGCTCCGCATGCTCATCAGCATCCAGCAGTTCTTTATCGGTCTGCTGCATCACCTGACTGGTAATCGCCCCAGCGGTAATCGAACCACTCACGTTCAGCGCCGTGCGCCCCATATCAATCAGTGGCTCAACCGAAATCAGCAACGCCACCAGCGAAACCGGCAAGCCCATCGCCGGCAGCACGATCAGCGCCGCGAACGTCGCGCCGCCACCCACACCGGCCACACCCGCCGAACTCAACGTTACAATCGCCACCAGCGTCGCGATCCACAGCGGATCCAGCGGGTTGATGCCAACGGTCGGCGCAACCATCACCGCCAACATCGCCGGGTACAAGCCCGCGCAACCGTTCTGGCCGATGGTCGCACCGAACGATGCGGCAAAACTCGCCACCGATTGCGGAATCCCCAGACGCCGGGTCTGCGCTTCAATGCTCAGCGGAATGCTCGCCGCGCTGGAGCGGCTGGTGAACGCGAACGTCAGCACCGGCCAGATCTTGCGGAAGAAACGCAGCGGGTTGATCCCGGCCGCCGATACCAGCAAACCGTGCACGACAAACATCAGGCCCAGACCGAGGTACGAGACTACGACGAAACTGCCGAGTTTGATGATGTCTTGCAGGTTGGAACCGGCGACCACTTTGGTCATCAGCGCCAGCACGCCGTACGGGGTCAGTTTCATCACCAGACGCACCAGACGCATCACCCAGGCTTGCAGGGTGTCGATGGCATTGATCACTTTCTGACCTTTCTCGACGTCATCCTTGAGCAGTTGCAGCGCTGCGACCCCGAGGAACGCGGCGAAAATCACCACGCTGATGATCGAGGTCGGCTTGGCCCGCGCCAGGTCGGCAAACGGGTTTTGCGGGATGAACGACAGCAGCAGTTGCGGCACATTCAGGTCGGCGACCTTGCCGGCGTAGTCGGTCTGAATGGTTTGCAGACGGGCCATTTCCTGGGTGCCAGCGACCAGACCTTCGGCAGTCAGGCCGAACAGGTTGGTCAGGCCGATGCCGATCAGCGCCGCAATCGCGGTGGTGAACAGCAGGGTGCCGATGGTCAGGAAGCTGATCTTGCCCAGCGACGAGGCGTTGTGCAGACGCGCCACGGCGCTGAGGATCGAGGCGAACACCAGCGGGATGACGATCATTTGCAGCAACTGCACGTAGCCGTTGCCGACCAGATCGAACCAGCCGATCGAGGCTTTCAGCACCGGGTTACCGGCACCGTAAACGGTGTGCAGAGCTACGCCGAACGCCACGCCGAGCACCAGTGCGAGCAGGACTTTTTTCGCCAGACTCCACGTGGTGTGGCGGGTTTGCGCCAGACCGAAGAGCAGGGCGAGGAACACCAGCAGGTTGAGAATCAACGGTAGATTCATGAGATCTCCAGGAAAGACTGTGCCAACAGCCTTCCGGGGCTGCTGCGAACCGGCAAGCCTAACAGCTTGATTTGCAATGATTTAATACCGAAATCTTAGGGCGTCCGTCGTTTTTGGAATAAGCCCGTGTCGCTCTCGGCAATGCATCTGGCGCAAACAGGGACGCGGGCGGTCGCTGACAGACGAGTACTGTCACACATATTTGTTAGCGTCGATTTCTTTGAATCAGGGAGAAGAGGCTTATGAAGTTCGCACCGAAATTTCTGGCTGTCGCACTGGCTGTGGGCATGGGTCTGGCCACTCAGGCGTTCGCCACCGACCTGAAACACTGGCCGGCCGATCAGGCCAAAGCGCTGGATGCGATGATCGCCGCCAATGCCAACAAAGGTAACTACGCGGTGTTCGACATGGACAACACCAGTTACCGCTACGATCTCGAAGAGTCGTTGCTGCCGTTCATGGAAAACAAGGGCCTGATCACCCGCGACAAACTCGACCCTTCCCTGAAACTGATGCCGTTCAAGGACACCGCCGACCACAAGGAAAGCCTGTTCAGTTACTACTACCGCCTCTGCGAAGTCGACGACATGGTCTGCTACCCGTGGGTGGCGCAGGTGTTCTCCGGTTTCACCCTCAAGGAACTCAAAGGCTACGTCGATGAGCTGATGGCTTCGGGCAAGCCGGTGCCAGCGACTTATTACGAAGGCGATGTGGTCAAGAAACTCGACGTCAATCCGCCGAAGATCTTCACCGGCCAGCAAGAGCTGTACAACAAGCTGATGGAGAACGGCATTGAGGTCTACGTGATGACCGCCGCCTCTGAAGAGCTGGTGCGCATGGTCGCGGCGGATCCGAAGTATGGCTACAACGTCAAACCGCAAAACGTCATCGGCGTGACCACCCTGCTGAAGAACCGCGAGACCAACGAACTGACCACTGCACGCAAGCAGATCACCGCCGGCAAATATGACGAGAAGGCCAACCTTGGCCTCGAACTGACCCCGTATCTGTGGACCCCGGCAACGTGGATGGCCGGCAAGCACGCGGCGATCCTCACTTACATCGACGAGTGGAAAAAACCGGTATTGGTCGGTGGCGATACGCCGACCAGCGACGGTTACATGCTGTTTCACGATGTCGATGTGGCCAAGGGCGGGATTCACTTGTGGGTCAACCGCAAGGACAAGTACATGACGCAAATCAACGGCATGATGGCCAAGCATGCGGCGGCGCAGGCGAAAGAAGGGTTGCCGGTGACGGCGGACAAGAACTGGGTGATCGTTAAGCCAGAAGAGATTCAGTAAGCCACACCGATCCAATGTGGGAGCGAGCCTGCTCGCGAAAGCGTAGTGTCAGTTGATCGTTCCCATGCTCTGCGTGGGAATGCAGCCCGTGACGCTCCGCGTCACTGGACGCTCCGCGTCCCTTGAGACATTCCCACGCAGAGCGTGGGAACGATCAAAAAATGCCCCGCACTTGGCGGGGCATTTTTATTGCTGCGATTTGACGCTTACAGCCCGTCGAGCATCGCTTTGTTACGCACAGCACCTTTGTCGGCGCTGGTCGCCAGCAGGGCGTAGGCCTTGAGGGCGGTGGTCACTTTGCGTGGACGGATCTCGACCGGTTTCCAGCCTTTCTTGTCCTGCTCGGCGCGGCGTGCAGCCAGTTCTTCGTCGCTGACCAACAGGTTGATCGAGCGGTTCGGAATGTCGATCAGCACCTTGTCGCCGTCCTGTACCAGGCCGATCGCGCCGCCGGCTGCTGCTTCTGGCGAAGCGTGGCCGATGGACAGACCCGACGTGCCGCCGGAGAAACGACCGTCGGTGAGCAGTGCGCAGGCTTTGCCCAGGCCTTTGGATTTCAGGTAAGACGTCGGGTAGAGCATTTCCTGCATGCCCGGGCCGCCTTTCGGGCCTTCGTAGCGAATGATGACGATGTCGCCAGCCTTCACTTCGTCAGCGAGGATGCCGCGTACGGCGCTGTCCTGGCTTTCAAAGATCTTCGCGTTGCCTTCGAAGACGTGGATCGACTCGTCAACACCGGCGGTTTTCACCACGCAGCCATCGAGCGCGATGTTGCCGTATAGCACGGCCAAGCCACCTTCTTGCGAATAGGCGTGCTCGAAGCTGCGGATGCAGCCGTTCTCACGGTCGTCATCGAGGGTTTCCCAACGGGTCGACTGGCTGAACGCCGTCTGTGTCGGAATACCGGCAGGGCCGGCCTTGAAGAAGTGGTGCACGGCTTCATCGTCGGTCTGGGTGATGTCCCACTTGGCGATGGCTTCTTCCATGCTGCGGCTGTGCACAGTCGGCAGGTCGGTGTGCAGCAGACCACCACGGGCCAGCGAACCGAGGATGCTGAAGATACCGCCAGCGCGGTGCACGTCTTCCATGTGGTACTTCTGGATGTTCGGCGCCACTTTGCACAGTTGCGGAACGCTGCGCGAGAGACGGTCGATGTCGCGCAGGTCGAAATCGATCTCGGCTTCCTGAGCGGCAGCGAGCAAGTGCAGGATGGTATTGGTCGAACCGCCCATGGCGATGTCGAGCATCATCGCGTTCTCGAACGCCTTGAAGTTGGCGATGTTGCGCGGCAATACCGACTCATCGTTCTCGCCGTAGTAGCGTTTGCACAGCTCGACGATGGTGCGGCCGGCCTGCAGGAACAGTTGTTCGCGGTCGCTGTGGGTGGCGAGGGTCGAACCGTTGCCGGGCAATGCCAGACCCAGTGCTTCGGTCAGGCAGTTCATCGAGTTGGCGGTGAACATGCCGGAGCACGAACCGCAGGTCGGACAGGCGCTGCGCTCGTACTCAGCGACTTTCTCGTCAGAAGCGCTGGCGTCGGCGGCGATCACCATGGCATCGACAAGGTCGAGGCCGTGGGAAGCGAGTTTGGTCTTGCCGGCTTCCATCGGGCCGCCGGAAACGAAGATCACCGGAATGTTCAGGCGCAAGGCAGCCATCAGCATGCCCGGGGTGATCTTGTCGCAGTTGGAGATGCAGACGATGGCGTCGGCGCAGTGGGCGTTGACCATGTACTCGACGGAGTCGGCGATGATTTCGCGACTCGGCAGCGAATACAGCATGCCGTCGTGGCCCATGGCGATGCCGTCATCCACGGCGATGGTGTTGAATTCCTTGGCCACGCCACCGGCGCGTTCGATTTCACGGGCGACCAGTTGACCGAGGTCCTTCAGGTGCACGTGGCCCGGTACGAACTGGGTAAATGAGTTGGCAATGGCGATGATCGGCTTTTTGAAGTCGTCATCTTTCATCCCCGTGGCGCGCCACAGTGCGCGGGCACCGGCCATGTTGCGGCCGTGGGTGGATGTTTTCGAGCGGTAATCTGGCATGGAGCACTCCGGGCGGCTAATCAGGTATCAAAGGGGAGTGAGCTTCTATTGACGTCTGGAACACTCAGAAATGGCCGTGTGTCCGTGAAGTTGCCGATGACGTTGCGGGATCGCCGCTGGTCTCAGCCTGAGCTCATAAACCCGCCGGGGGATGAATGGCGATGAATCAGCCGATTCTACACCGCTGGCGTCTGGAGGGAATGGCGCAAAGCGTTGTTCCAGTGCAGACGGCGTGTATGGGATGACGACTGGCGGGTTTAATCACCGCCGGTCTGCGCCATGACGTTGCCTTCAAGGTTTTTCGCGCGACGGCTGAGCCGGTTGTTGAGCACCAGCGCGATCGCGCTCAGCAGGACAAAGCTGTAGCCCAGCGTCAATTGCAGATTGGCCGGACTGAGGCTGATCAATGCGCTGATCAGGCCGCCACAAATAAAGATGATCGTACTGCCCGCCGAGGCCGATGTGCCGGCGTTTTCAGGAAACAGGCCCATGGCCCGAGAGGTAGCGGCGGGGCGGGCAATGGTGGTGCCAGCGGTGCAGATCAGCATCGGGATCAACACCGTGGCCGGCGCCAACACATGATTGGCTGCCAGGTACAGCATTGCCAGTCCCGACAGCAGTATCAGGCTCAGCCCGGTGAAGATTTGCTGAACCGGCGTGATGCGTCGATTGAGTACCGCGGCGATGATCCCGCCGACAACATACGCCGCACCGTAAACCAGCAGGATCAGCGAAAAGTCGTAAGGCGCGAGTTGCAGTTGGTCCATGAAAATCAGCGGCGAAATCACGATGAACGAGAAGTGGCAGGCGAAGGCAAACGCCGAAATCAGCCAGTAGCCGACAAACTCGAAGTCGCCCAACACGCGTCGGTATGATTGAAAGAAGCCGGTCGGCGAACCACCTGAGGCCGGACGGCTGCTCGGTAAAAACAGCCAGGCCTTGATCAGCACCATGGCGGACAGTGCGCAAAAGACCCAGAAGCTGCCGCGCCAACCAAGTGTCGCCTGGAGAAAAGTCCCGGCCAGCGGCGATACCGAAATGAATATCCCGGTCGCCGTGACCATCAGGATCCGTAACCGGTCGCGCTCTTCACCTTCGAACAGATCCTGCACCAGTGCCTGCGACAGCACGAAACATCCACAGCCCAAGGCCTGCATCACCCGAAATACCAGGAATAGCGTGTAATCGGAGGTCATCACGCAACCGAACGCACCCAGCATCGATACGCTCATGCCGGCGAGTAACAGGCCCTTGCGCCCGATCACGTCCGAGAGGGGGCCGATCAAGAGCTGGGCAAACGCGATCCCCACGGCGAACAGGCTGATGGACAGTGCGATGTCTGCCGGTGAACGGAGAAAGTGCGTCGCCATTGCCGGGAAAGAGGGCAGCAGCACGTCCAGTGGAAACACACCCAGCAGCACCATGGCCAGCAACAGGCTGACAGCGGCGCGGCGCTGCCTTGTGGTTGCCACGGATTGTCCTTTATCCATCGATCAGTCCTGCCTTGGCGAAAAGTTTCTGGTTATGGGGAAGTGCGAAAAAACCGGCCTTGCGTAGTGCGTCCAGCGTTGCGATGGCGCCTGATCGTGCACGGGCCCGGTTGGCTTGCACCGTTGCCATGCCGCCGACGATTTGTTTCACGTCACTGTCGGCGATGCCTGCCCCTCGCAGGCTCTGTTGCAGCCAACGTTCGTCGGCCTCGAAAAAAATCCCGATGATCTCCAGCAGTGTCCGGCTCACAAACGCACGCTGGCGGCTGTTCATCGACAGCCAGAAATAATGGAACACCTCGCTGAAGTAGCGGCTGTGGCGGGCTTCGTCAGTCAGGTGGTCGCGCAGCATGTCGTTGACGCTGGACACCAGGCTGTCGCGGCAGACGTCCAGCAGCTCGCGGGCAATGATGGTTTCCGAGACGAAGCCGAGCAGAAACCATGCCAGTGGCCGATTGTTTTCCGGGGTGCGGGCGATCAGTGCGTTGAGGCGGCTGATACGCTTCGGAATCGTCGGACGTCCGGTGAACCCGTAGAACGCGGCGATCTGTTCGGCGAGACGATTGGAGAACAGCGCGTGATAACCCTCGTCGGTGTAGAGCTGCAGCGCGGCGTGCTTCATCGGCAGAGGCACGTAAAGGGGCAGTTCCCGGTGCACGATGACTTCCACTGCACGATTGACGATGCGGTGTTCAAGCAAGGTGGTGTAATCGAGAAAATGCACCAGATGGTTGGCTGCCAGTCGATGCTGTACGTCGCACCCCGCCGCTTGGATGGCCGGATGTGCCAGATAAGGCAGAAATGCCGGCGGGAACCAGTGGCGGGTTTGCAGTTGCAGCGGCACATCGTCGGGCAATTGATAGTCATGGGTACTGCTGCGCACCGAGGCCCGGCTTTCCCAGTCTCCCAAGGTGAATTTGAGCGCCCAGGACACCGGCGCTTGATCAGGGTCGGCCATCGACAGGGTCATGCCTGTCCCTCGCGCAACAGCTCGCGCATTTCGTGGCACATCACTTGCCCGTCGCTTTGTCCACAGCCAACAAAGAACAGCGGTTGTTCAGCGCTGCCCTCGAGATTGAGCAGTGCTTCGACCTGCTGGTCGGCAAATGCGCCGGTCAGCCAGGTGTTGAGACCCAGTGCCGTGGCGACCAGTTGAAAGGTTTGCGACAAGTGGCCCGCTTCAACGAAGGCCATGCGATAGGCCCGCGAGTGTTCGTACTTCCACCAGAGCCGGTCAAAACGGGCGGTGATGAACAATCCCAGCGGCAGGTTGTTGATGAAGTGCTGACCGCCGAGCAATTGGCCCAGCGCTGGTTGAGGCAGCGGATTGATCCGGCTCAGGGTGTGGTCGGCCGGATGATAGGCATAGATGCCCGGTTCCAGGCCATCGACGTTCTGCACCAGGAGGAAGCCTTCGCAAGCGTTCAGGCCCCCCGCGGAAGGACTGCTTCGCCGTGCGCTTAGTCCTTGGGCGATGCTGTCGTCGCGATCATTGTCTCGTTCATGGAGATAACCGAGGGAAAGGTAAAGCAGGGTGCCGACGTCCTTCAGCGTTATCGCTGCACCTGTATAGGAACGGCAGGTTTTGCGCTGGAGCAGAACATTTCCCAAACTGTCGTTGTTCAAAGCGCACGGCGCAGGCAGGGCGATACGCTGTTCGGGTGCTGGCGTCGGGCGGTCTGTAGCAGGCTGTGGGGTGGCCAGTACTTCGTTGCAGTGCGCCAGATATTGCCTGGACCACTCGTGAATATTCTGTGGGGTATGTTCGCAGGGAATATTTTGTGTGCCGATGTGATAAATCTTCGACAGCTCATCCCAGCCCCATGGCGGATTGTCTATTTTTGAAACGGTAAGAATGTCTGCGCTCAATAGTTGTGTGTCTATTATGTTGTGCGCGTCGAACAGTTGAGGGTTGTTGATTAGTTGCGCAAGGCGAGTTGCATAGTTCAGGTCAAGCTCGTGTTGTGTATGGTTTTTGTAATTCCATACAACTTGTCCGGTCGGGCGCGGCAATATAAACAAGTAAGGATTGATGTGCATATTAATCGTTTCACTCTGGAAGAAGTCAAAAGGACGCTGGGTTGCCGGCACTCCCCAGCGTCCTGACTTACTTAGCGGGCTTTAGGGGCAACCAGAAAAGCCAGGTTTGCGATTTTTTTACTTTCCAGAGAAATACTTTTCATGATGTGAACTCCTTGTTCATTGATAGTTGAAGTCACCTCGTGGTGACAACTTCATAATAGTTTGTAATGGATGATTGGCAAGGGGATATTAGGTAGGAAATTTCCAGTAATTTTGTCGGAGCAATCTTTAGCTGGAAATAAACTTGTAGGGTAAGTTTCAGTAATTAAAAGGCGTAAGGAAATGTCCTGCATGTCTGCGGGAATATAATTGTAGGAAGTCCAGGGAGATAGCGAAGGGAAGGGCGATGCCAGAAACCAAAACGGGGAGCCTGCTGGCTCCCCGTTATCCGCAAAAAATCAGCTGTTGGGCAGCAGGCGGCAGGTGATGCTCTTGATGTAGCGCGTTTCGGCGATGGCAGGGTGCACCGGGTGATCCGGACCCTGGCCGCCCCGCTCGAGCAACTGGATGTTGCGATCCAGGTGACGGGCGCTGGTCAGCAGGATGTTCTGCAGGTCATCTTCCGGCAGGTGCATCGAGCACGACGCGCTGACCAGGATGCCGTCCTTGTTGAGCAGGCGCATGGCTTGCTCGTTCAGGCGACGGTAGGCGCCTTCGCCGTTTTTCATGTCTTTCTTGCGTTTGATGAACGCTGGCGGGTCGGCCACGATCACGTCGAAGCGCTCTTCGCTGGCTTTCAGCTCTTTCAAGGCTTCGAAGACGTCGCCTTCGATGCAGGTCATCTTGTCGGCGAAACCGTTCAGCGCGGCATTGCGCTCAACGCCGTCGAGGGCGAAAGCCGAGGCGTCGACGCAGAACACTTCGCTGGCGCCGAACGCAGCAGCCTGCACGCCCCAGCCACCGATGTAGCTATAGAGGTCGAGGACGCGTTTGCCTTTGGCGTAAGGGGCCAGGCGTGCACGGTTCATGCGGTGGTCGTAGAACCAGCCGGTTTTCTGACCCTGAATGACCGGGGCTTCGAACTTCACGCCGTTCTCTTCCAGCGCCACCCACTCCGGCACCAGGCCGAACACGGTTTCGACGTAGCGGTTGAGGCCTTCGGCATCACGGGCTGCGGAGTCGTTCTTGAACAGGATGCCGCTTGGCTTGAGCACTTGGGTCAGGGCCGCGATCACGTCATCTTTGTGCGCTTCCATGGTCGCCGAGGCGATCTGCACCACAAGAATGTCACCGAAACGGTCAACGACCAGGCCTGGCAACAGGTCGGAGTCGCCGTAGACCAGACGGTAGAACGGTTTGTCGAACAGGCGCTCGCGCAGTGACAGGGCCACGTTCAGACGGTGCACCAGCAGCGATTTGTCCAGCGCAACTTTAATATCGCGCGACAGCAGGCGGGCGCAGATCAGGTTGTTCGGGCTCATCGCCACGATGCCCAACGGCTTGCCGCCAGCGGCTTCGAGGATGGCCTGGTCGCCGGCATTGAAGCCGTGCAGCGGGGTGGCGGCTACATCGATTTCGTTGCTGTAGACCCACAGGTGACCGGCGCGCAGGCGACGGTCGGCGTTGGCTTTGAGGCGCAAGCTAGGCAGGGACATGACGTCGCTCCGGAAAAAAGAGCGGGAGTATAGCGTGTTGCGACTTGTGCCGGGTTTGATGAGCGATGAAACGCTGATGGCCTCTTCGCGAGCAGGCCCGCTCCCACAGGGGATTTGTGACTGACACAAGATCAATGTGGGAGCGACGATTCGACTTGCTTGCGAAGGCAGTTGTGAATGCTACGCAGACAGTGCGTTGATCAACTCCTTGCTGAACGCCGGAATATCATCCGGCTGACGGCTGCTGATCAGGTGACCATCCTTGACCACTTCTTTATCGACCCAGTTGGCCCCGGCATTCACCAGGTCATCCTTGAGTGTCTTGTAGCTGGTCATGGTCTTGCCGTTGACCAGCCCGGCGGAAATCAGCAGCCATCCGCCATGGCAGATCACCGCAATCGGTTTGCCGGCAGAGGCGCCGGTCTTGACCAGATGCTGGGCATCCTGATCGATGCGGATGGTATCGGAGTTCTGTACGCCGCCCGGCAGGACGATCGCGTCGTACTGCTCGCTGCTGGCACCCTGGAAGGTCTGGTCGACCTTGAAGTCATCCGCCGGTTTATCGTGGTTCCAGCCTCTGACCTTGCCGGCCTCGGCGGAAAGGATGTCGACTTGCGCGCCGGCTTGCTCCAGTGCCTGCTTGGGACCGGTCAGTTCGACCTGTTCGAAACCGTCTGTTACCAAAATGGCGACGCGTTTGCCGTTGAGGGAAGTGGCCATCGATAAGCTCCTGAGTCTGTGGGAGTTTGCCGCCGCAATGGGCCGGTGTGACCCGTTGGGCATTACAGATTCCGAAGCCTGGGCGTTAATGAAAGTTCCTGACAATTGCCCACTGGTGTGTCGTCTCGCGGTTTTTAGAGGTTAGAATCGCCGCCTGTCCCAGAGTGTGTACTTATGTCCCAAGAGCTGACCACCGAACAGATTCAACAATCGCTGCAAGGCATCAGCGTGCCGGCGCAACCGCAGATCATGGTGGATCTGCAAATGGAGCAGTACATGCCCGACCCGGACCTGGAGGTGATCGCCAAGCTGATCGCCCAGGATCCTGGCCTGTCCGGCTCGTTGCTGAAGATCGTCAACTCGCCGTATTACGGCCTGAGCAACAAGATCACCTCGATCCAGCGCGCGGTGAACTTGCTGGGTAGCCGCTCGATCATCAACCTGATCAACGCGCAGTCGATCAAGGGCGAGATGAACGACGACACCATCGTCACCCTCAACCGTTTCTGGGACACTGCCCAGGATGTGGCCATGACCTGCCTGACGCTGGCCAAGCGTATCGGCACTCAGGCCGGCGATGAGGCGTATGCCTTGGGTCTGTTCCACGACTGTGGCGTGCCGCTGATGCTGCAGCGCTTTCCTAACTACATGTCGGTGCTGGAAACGGCCTACGCCAATGCCAGCGCCGAATGTCGTGTCGTCGACACCGAGAACAGCGAGTTCAACACCAACCACGCCGTGGTCGGTTACTACACCGCCAAGTCGTGGCGCCTGCCGGAACACGTCAGTGCGGCCATCGCCAATCACCACAACGCCCTGGCGATCTTCAGCGATGAATCGTCGCGCAACAGTCAGCTGAAAAACCTCCTGGCGATCCTGAAGATGGCCGAGCATATTTGTGCGTCATACCGCGTGCTGGGCAACCAGACCGAAGATTCCGAATGGAACGCCGTCGGCCCGCTGGTACTCGATTATGTAGGACTGTCGGATTACGACTTCGAAACTCTCAAACAAACAATCCGCGACCTCGGCGCGCATTGATCCGAGAACGCCATGCCTGAACTGCCAGAAGTCGAAACCACCCGTCGCGGGATTGCCCCGCACCTGGAAGGCCAGCGCGTCAGCCGGGTGATCGTGCGTGACCGGCGGTTGCGCTGGCCGATCCCCGAAGACCTCGATGTGCGCCTGTCGGGGCAGCGCATTGTGCTGGTCGAGCGTCGCGCCAAGTATCTGCTGATCAACGCCGAAGTCGGCACGCTGATCAGCCACTTGGGCATGTCGGGTAATTTGCGTCTGGTTGAAGCCGGATTGCCGGCGCTTAAGCACGAACACGTCGATATCGAGCTGGAGTCGGGGCTGGCGCTGCGCTACACCGATCCGCGCCGGTTCGGCGCGATGTTGTGGAGCAACGACCCGCTCAATCATGAACTGCTGATTCGCTTGGGGCCTGAGCCACTGACCGATCTGTTCGATGGCGAGCGCTTGTTTCAGCTATCACGCGGGCGGTCGATGGCGGTCAAGCCGTTCATCATGGACAACGCAGTGGTGGTCGGGGTCGGCAATATCTACGCGACCGAAGCGCTGTTCGCCGCCGGGATCGATCCGCGCCGCGAGGCCGGAGGCATTTCCCGGGGGCGCTATCTGAAGCTGGCGATCGAGATCAAACGCATTCTGGCCGCTGCCATCGAGCGCGGAGGTACGACGCTGCGCGATTTCATTGGCGGCGACGGCCAACCGGGGTATTTCCAGCAGGAACTGTTTGTCTACGGCCGTGGCGGTGAACACTGCAAGGTCTGCGGTACCGGTTTGCGTGAGGTGAAGCTCGGCCAGCGTGCCAGTGTGTTCTGCCCGCGCTGCCAGACCTGAGGCAACAGGCTGAAAAAGTCCTACGGTCTATAGTGAGTGGTCTCACTGTTTAGCCCGAAGGATCGTGCCATGAAATCCTTGCAAACCCTCGTTATTACGCTGCTGCTGTGTTCCAGTCTGGCGGTTCAGGCCACGGAAAGCGGCAGCGGCGATCCGCGTTACACCATCCAGAATCCACCGGCCTACGCGATGATCGGCGACTTGCTGATTGCCCGACCTTTATTGGTGGTGGCGACGGTGATCGGTGCGGGGGCGTTCGTCGTGTCGTTGCCGTTTACCGCACTGGGCGGCGGGGTGGGCGATGCCGGGCAGGCGCTGGTAGTTGATCCGGCTAAAGCCGCTTTTGTGCGGTGCCTGGGGTGTATCGGGGAGGGTTTTGAGCAGCGCGAGTAAGCTGATCAGGGATTTGCGGAGCAGCTAATGGCCCTTTCGCGAGCAGGCTCGCTCCCACAGGGGATTTGTGAGCGACGCAAATCCAATGTGGGAGCGAGCCTGCTCGCGAAGAGGCCCGAAAGATCGCTATAAAACTATCGAATCAGGCCTTGCCGGTAATCTTGCGGTATTTCTCCATCAACTGTTCTTCAGTCTCCGGATGCGCCTCGTCCAGCGGAATGCAATCCACCGGACAGACCTGCTGGCATTGTGGTTCGTCGTAGTGGCCGACGCACTGGGTGCACAGGTTCGGGTCGATCACGTAGATCTCTTCGCCTTGGGAGATGGCGGCGTTCGGGCACTCGGGTTCGCAGACGTCGCAGTTGATGCAATCGTCGGTGATGATCAGGGACATGCTAACTCCAGCCGGGGCGGCAGGCCCGGGCGCTATAAATCAATGCGCGCAATTGTGCCGCATTGGCGAGCGCAGTGCACGCGGCTGCGATCAAGGGCACGAGACTGCAATCTTTTAAAAGCAAAAGATCACAGCCTTCGGCAGCTCCTACTTCTTGAAGCGTAGGGTCAACGCATCAGCCACGGCCGGGTGGACGAACTTGCTGATATCGCCGCCCAGCGCGGCAATTTCCCGCACGAGCGTCGAGGAAATGAACGAATAACGCTCGGACGGCGTGAGAAACAGGCTCTCCACATCCGGGGCCAACTGACGGTTCATGTTGGCCAGCTGGAATTCGTATTCGAAGTCCGACACCGCACGCAGACCGCGCAGGAACACGTTGGCGTTCTGCTCTTTGGCGAAATGCGCCAGCAGTGTCGAGAAACCGACCACTTCCACGTTCGGCAGGTGTTTGGTGACTTCGCGAGCCAGTTCTACCCGTTGTTCCAGCGGGAACAGCGGGTTTTTCTTCGGGCTGGCAGCGACTGCAATAATCACGTGGTCGAACAGGCGCGAGGCGCGTTCGACCAGATCGCCATGGCCCTTGGTAATAGGGTCGAAGGTACCTGGGTACAACACTCGGTTCATCGCGTCGTCCTGGCGGGAGTCCGTTGGGGAGTCGGATGGTATCGCAGCCGTCCCGGTCGGCCAAGTCGCCTGTTGGGTAAGAAAGCACTATAGACGAGGCAATTAATTGGTTTTTTCACGGATTTCTCAGCCGATCGGCGAGGGAAGTCGCCAGTTGCGCGGTCAGGCCATACACCGATAGCTGCGGGTTGGCGCCGATGCTGGTAGGGAACAGCGAGCCGTCGTGAATCGACAGATTAGCCAGTTGATGATGCCGGCCGAGACTGTCGGTGACTGCGCTTTTCGGCTCTTCGCCCATCGCGCAACCGCCCATGACATGCGCGCTGCCCAGACGCGTGCGGTACAGCTCAAGGCTCAAACCATCGATCAGCGTGCGGGCCTCGGCCAGGGTTTTCACGTAACGGGCGTCGGCGTGCATCGGCATCACCGCATTTGCACCGCCGGCAAACTGGATTTCGGCCATGACGTGAAAGGCCCGGCGCAGGCCTTCCCAGGCGTAAGGTGAAACCTGATAGTCGAGCACCGGCGAACCATCGCCACGCAACTCGACGGTGCCGCCCGTGCTGTCCGGGTGAAAACCGTCACGCAGCAAGGCCAGCATGGCGTGGGTGTGCGGCAGGTCTGCCATATGTTGCGCGCTCTCTGCGCCAAAACCTCCGAGCAAGGTGGCAGCCAAGGCCGGGTGCAACGGCGGCACTTCGAGTTTGAAGGCCATCGGCCCGCTGGTGCCGTCCTTCCACTGGAAATGGTCGGAGTAGATCGACTGCGGTGCCCCGTAAAACGGGTTGATGACTTCGTCGAAGCGCGCTGCGGACATGTTCACCGGGTGCAGGAAGGTACGTTTTCCCAGGGTTTTATGTGGGTCCGCAGCATCCGAACGCAGCAGCAGCGCCGGGCTGTTGATGCCGCCGCCGGCCAGCACGTAATGCCGCGCCTTGACCGTGATTTTGCGTCCGGTCGGCGCGACGCAACGTTCGTCCATCGCCACGCATTGCAGGCCAGTGACCTTGTCGCCGTTGATCAGCAGCTTCTCCGCGCGGGCCAGATAAAGCAGTTCGCCGCCCATTTCCAATGTCGCCGGAATGGTCGTGACCATCATCGATTGTTTGGCATTGGTCGGACAGCCCATGCCGCAATAGCCGAGGTTCCAGCAGCCGCGCACGTTACGTGGGATCACGTGCCAGCTATAGCCCAGTTGCTCGCAGCCTTTACGGATCACGTCGTTGTTGGCGTTGGGTGGCACCATCCACGGGGCGACGCCGAGGCGCTGCTCCATTTTCTCGAACCACGGCGCCATCTCGGCAGGGCTGTGACCTTTGACGTTGTGTTCCTTGGCCCAGTGCTCGAGGGTCGGCTCCGGGGTGCGAAAGCTCGAGGTCCAGTTGATCAGCGTTGTGCCGCCGACAGCGCGGCCCTGAAGAATGGTGATCGCGCCGTCCTTGCTCATGCGCCCGATGCCTTCCTGATAAAGGCTGCTGTAGGCCTTGTCTTCGAGCATTTTGAAGTCGGAGCTGGTTTTCAGCGGGCCTTCTTCGATCAGCAGCACTTTGTAGCCGGCGGCGCTGAGGATTTCTGCCGTGGTGCCGCCACCGGCGCCGCTGCCGATGATAGCGACGTCGGCTTCAAGGGTGAGGTCGTCGGTCAGTTGTGCGCCGTTGTAGGTTTTCCAGCCTCGGGCGAGGCCTTCGCGGAACGGGTCGGGTACGGGCATCGATCAGGTTCTCTTTATTATTTTTGGATGCGGCGGTGTGGCGGCCGCCCCCTGTGGGAGCGAGCCTGCTCGCGAAGGGAGGACACGGTTTCAGACGCTAGGCGGCCCTGGATAACCGCAATGCGCCCACGACTCCGCGCGGGTATACCAGGCCATCATCACCATCTGCTGCAACGAGCTATGCCCCATGCGCAGTAGGTTCAGCGAACTGTTTTCCCAGCGATCAAGGAAATGCCGCATGGCCTCGGCACTGGCGTTCTCCCAACTGCCCCAGATCCCGGTGAGTGGTCCGCGCGTCACGGCCATGCCGAGTACATCGAACAGTTGTCGTGTGAGCTTGAGCATTTCCGGCGACAGGTGGTCGAGGCTGTAGTCCAGCGACTTGAGCGTGCCATCAACCGCGCTCGGCATCTTCTCGGCTGCCACGGCGCCGTCGAGCATCACCGGAATCAGCGCGCGCAGAAAAAGCAGGTCGCCGTCACGCAACGAGACAAAACCGTTGGCCGCGACGCTCGACGAACAGCCGCTGAGGCTGGCGCCGAGTCCGGCGGTGGCGAGAAACACCGTGGCGCCGAGGCTGAATTTCAGCAGGCCACGGCGCGACAGTGCAGGTGTTTCGGTCAGGCTTGGGTGCATTATTTTTATTACCCGGCGGTGACGAAGGTTTAGCGAATGAACAGCTTCTGGATCAGTTTCTGAATCGATTTGCCGTAGGGCGGATAAATTAGCCTGGCCGCGTTGAAGCGCTGTTTAATCAACACGCCTTTGGCTTTGCTGAAGGTCAGGAAGCCTTCGTGACCGTGGTAGTGGCCCATGCCGGAAGCGCCGATGCCGCCGAACGGCATATCGTCCTGAGCCACATGCAGCAGCGTGTCGTTCAGGCACACGCCGCCGGAATGGGTTTCGTGCAGCACCCGGTTCTGTTCGCGTTTGTCGTAGCCAAAGTAGTAAAGAGCCAGAGGACGTGGCCGCTGATTGATGTAAGCAAATGCCTGCTCCAGGTCCTGATACGGCACGATCGGCAGCAGCGGGCCGAAGATTTCGTCCTGCATCACCGTCATCTCATCGCTGACATTCAGCAGCACACTGTGCGGCATGCGTCGGCCCTGGCCCTGCTCGAACAGCGGAATCAACAGCGCGCCCTTGCTGGTGGCGTCGCTTACATAGCCGTTGAGCCGCGCCAGTTGGCGTTCGTTGATGATCGCCGTGTAGTCCGGATTGTCGGTGAGTGTCGGGTAAAAACCCTGCACCGCCTGGCGATAGGCTTCGACAAAAGCACCGACCCGGTCTTCCGGCACCAGCACGTAATCCGGGGCAACGCAGGTCTGGCCGGCGTTGAGGGTTTTGCCGAAGGCGATGCGCTCGGCGGCATCCTTGAGCGGTACGTCGCGGGAGACGATGGCCGGCGATTTGCCGCCCAGTTCCAGTGTCACCGGGGTGAGGTTTTCGGCGGCGGCGCGCATCACGTGTTTGCCGATGCTGGTGGCGCCGGTGAACAGCAAGTGATCGAAGCGCAAACGGGAAAACGCCACGCCGATGTCGGCTTCACCGAGCACCACGCAGACCAGGTCTTCGGGGAAAATTCGCGCCAGCAACTCTTTCATCAGCAAGCCGGTGGCTGGGGTTGATTCACTGAGTTTGAGCATCACCCGGTTACCCGCCGCCAAGGCGCCGACCAGTGGGCCGACGGCCAGATACAACGGGTAGTTCCACGGCACGATGACGCCGACCACGCCCAATGGTTGATAGACCACTTTCGCCGAGGCCGGCTGGAACGCCACACCAACCTTGCGCCGCGAGGCTTTCATCCAGCCCTTGAGGTGGCGGCTGGCGTAATGAATGCCGTGCAGGCTCGGCATCAGTTCGGCGAGCAAGGTTTCGTCGGCACTGCGATGGCTGAAATCGGAGCTGATCGCCTCGATCAAGGCCTTACGCTCGTTGCTGAGCAAATCACTCAGGGCCTTGAGCCATTGCTGGCGCTGGGCGGCGGGCGGCATCGGAGTGGCGGCATACGCAGCCCGCTGCGCCTCGAACAACCGGTCCAGTTCGGCCAGCGGTTGTTGCAGCGTTTGCAGGTAAGCAACGTCGGCAGTCATGGTCTGCTCCGGATTTATTGTAGTAATGAACTTTTTAGAGTCTATGCTCTATAAAGTCAAATGACTTCCTTGCACGGCAGTGTTTTATCCATTTCCGGTTAGGTCGTAAGATGCTCCCCAACGCACTCTGAATTAAAGCTCAAGCCATGGCCCCACGAATAAAAACCAGCGAGCGTATCGTGCTGAACAGCCTTGAACTGTTCAATCAGCAGGGCGAGCGCAGCATCAGCACCAATCATATTGCCGCCCACATGGAGATTTCTCCGGGCAACCTGTACTACCACTTCCCCAACAAGCAGGCGATCATCGCCGTGTTGTTCAGTGAGTACGAAAGCCTCGTGGACAGCTTTCTGCGCCCGCCGCAGGGGCGCGCGGCGACGGTCGAGGACAAGCGTTTCTATCTCAAGGAATTGCTCTCGGCGATGTGGCGCTACCGCTTTCTGCACCGCGATCTGGAGCATCTGCTCGACAGCGATCCGGAACTGGCCGCCCGCTATCGGCGCTTTTCCCAGCGCTGCGTGATTCAAGGCGCGGCGATTTACGAAGGTTTTGTTGCCGCCGGGATCCTTGATATGGATCGCGTGCAGATCGAATCCCTGACCCTCAATGCCTGGATCATCCTGACGTCCTGGGTGCGCTTCCTGTGCACCACCCGCGAAAACTCCAACCACCTCAGTGAGCAAGCCATTAAACGTGGCGTGTATCAGGTGCTGGTGCTGGAAGCCGGGTTTGTCACCGAGCAGGCGCGTGACGAGGTCAATGCGTTGTTCGAGGAGTTCTACGTGCCGCTGGCCCAGGCCCTCGAAGACGTGAAATAAACCGTTCTGTTGAAATCCCCCAGGAGCCTGTTATGCCGATTGCGCAACTGATCAGCCCCGAAGCACTGGATGCCCGCAAGGGGCAGCCAGGGCTGGTGATTCTCGATTGTCGTTTTGCCCTCGAAGACTCGGTCTACGGTCAGCGCAGCTATGCCGAGGGGCACATTGCCGGGGCGAGCTTTGCCGATCTTGAGCGTGACCTCAGCGGTAAAGTGGTCAAAGGCGTGACTGGCCGTCACCCGTTGCCCGAGCCGCCGGCGTTTATCGAGCGGCTGCAGGCTTGGGGCATCAACAACGACAGCGACGTGGTTTTGTACGACGACGGTCCCGGTGCCTACGCGGCGCGGGCGTGGTGGTTGCTGGCGTGGCTGGGCAAGCGCGATGGCGTGTTCATTCTCGATGGTGGGCTCAAGGCGTGGCATGCGGCGGGGCTGCCGCTGAGCCTGGATGCGCCGACGGATACCCGTGGCAATTTCATTGGCCAGCCGGACACCCGCCTGCTGCTCAGCGCCGAGCAACTGCAACAGCGGCTTGGTCAACCGGCGCTGACGTTGATCGATGCCCGGGCTTTGCCGCGTTTCAAAGGTGAGGTCGAGCCGATTGATCCGGTTGCCGGGCATATTCCCGGTGCGCAATGCGCGGTGTTCACCGACAACCTCGGCAGCGATGGGCGATTCCTGCCGGCGGATCAACTCAAGCAGCGTTTTGCCGCGAAGCTGGGTGAGCGTTCGCCAGCGGATCTGGTTGCGTATTGCGGATCCGGCGTGACGGCGTGTCACAACCTGTTTGCGTTGTGTCTGGCGGGTTATCCGTTGGCGGCGTTGTACGCCGGGTCGTGGAGTGAGTGGATCAACGAGCCGGCTCGCGGCATCGCCACCGGAGAATAACCAACACCTGTGGGAGCGAGCTTGCTCGCGAAGGCGTCGGATCAGTCGACATTAATGTTGAATGAACAACCGCTTTCGCGAGCAGGCTCGCTCCCACATTGGTTATTCGTTGTCTGAAGGAAGCTGTCGGGCGCTACGGTAAGCGGCGGGCCCGACACCATAAGCCTGCTTGAACTGCCGGCTCAAATGGCTCTGATCGGCAAATCCCAGTTGCGTGGCGACTTCCACCGGCAAGCAGCCGTGTTGCAGAAGTGCGCGAGCCTGGGCGATGCGTTGCTGCATCAGCCATGTGTGCGGCGGCATGCCGGTGGCGCGACGGAATACTCGGGCGAAATGGAAGGGCGACAGATTCACCGCCGCTGCGAGCTCTTCCAGCGATGGCGGCGCCGCCAGTTGCGCGTGCAGCAGTTCTTTGCCCAACAGCACCGCGCGGTGTTCTTTACCCGCTCGACCGGGCACCGGCACTGCCGCATGGCGCTGCAACAGCCGCAACATCATCTCGCGCCACACCGTCTGCTGTTGCAACGCGGTGGTCGGGCTTTCGAGCAAGCGGTGCAACTGCGCAAAGCCGTTGACCAGATCCGCATCGCGATACAACGTGGCGCCGAACGCCGGCAGGTTGCTGGTGGACAGCTCCAGCTCATCCAGCAGCGAAACGATTTGCGCGGTATCGGGATAAAACGCCCGGTACAGCCAGCCGTCCTCGGTGCCCTTGTGCCCGGTGTGCAGCTCGTCCGGATTGATCAGTACCAGCGTGCCGCTGCCCGCCAGGTGCTCGGCGCCGCGATAGCGATAACGCTGGGCGCCGGCCATGATCATGCCGATCACATAGCCGTCATGCACATGCGGGGCGAAGCGATGCTCGATGTAGCGCGCCGACAGCAACTCGACCCCGGCCAGCGGCGCGGTTTGCCAGAAGCGGATCGACTCGCCCTGATCGCTCATGCGGGCACGCGCGCCAGCCACTGCGGGATGCGTCGTTCCAGGTAGTAACCGGGCTGACGCAGCGAGCCGTCGACAAAGCCGACATGCCCACCACGCGCCTGCAGTTCGAAAGCGGTCGACGGCGACAGCTCATTGACCTGCGGCAAACTGTGGGGGAACACGAACGGATCGTCCGCCGCCTGAATGATCAGGGTCGGCGTGCGAATCTCGCCGAGGAAATAGCGGCTTGAGGCGCGACGATAGTAATCCTCGGCATCCTCGAACCCGTGCAACGGCGCGGTTACCCGGCCATCGAAATCCCAAAAGGTGCGCATGTTTTCCAGCGAGCCGAGGGCGGCCAGCGCGGCGAGTCCTTCTTCACGCCCGTCGTGTTGAAACTGCCGCTGCTTGTTCTTGATGTAGGCGACCATCTCGCGCATGAAGTGCGCCTGATAGACCTTGGAAAATCCCTGGCCGATGCGGTCGGCGCATTGATCGAGGCGAAACGGCACTGATACCGCTACGGCGCCGAGCACGCCGCTGGCGCTGCCGGTTTCCCCGAGGTGTTTGAGCAGCACGTTGCCGCCCAGGGAGTAGCCGACGGCATACAGCGGTGCCAGCGGTCGTTTGGCGCGCAGATGTCTGATGGTTTCGGCGAGGTCTTCGCTGGCGCCGGAGTGATAGCTGCGCGGCAGCAAATTCGGTTCGCCAGAGCAGCCGCGCCAGTTCAACGCAACACTGGCCCAGCCTTGATCAGCCAGTGACTTCTGGATGCCCGCTACATAAGGCGAATTGGAGGACCCGGTCAGACCGTGCAATACCAGCACCAGTGGTGCATCGGCGGTGTGCGGGCCGTGCCAGTCGAGATCGAGAAAGTCGCCATCCTCAAGCCACAGGCGTTCGCGTTCACGCTCGATATGTACGGTTTTGCGCCACAGCGGCCCCCACAAGGTTTGCAGGTGCGGATTGCCGAGGCCGAAGGCGGGGTTGAAGCGTTCTGAAGAGGTGGACACGATGGTTCTCGATGCAGAGCGGCGACCCTGTTGGAAGGGGCGCCGCTTATTCAGACCGGTCGGTTAACCGGCGATCTCTGCCGTACGTTGCCACAGCGCGTAGTAAACCCGGCCGGATTTCTGCTCGCGATGCAGGCGCCAGTTGCCCGGCAGGCCCAGCGTCGATGGCGCCGTTTCGCTTTCAGTGTAGATCCACGAGTCCGGCGCCAGCCACTGGCGCTCTTCGAGCAAGGTGCAGACGGCAGGCAGCAGGTTCTGGTTGAACGGCGGGTCGAGGAATACCAGGTCGAACGGAGTTGCGGTCTGGGTTTCCAGATAACGCAGGGCGTCGGCGGTCTGCACCTGGCCGTTGGTGCAGCGCAGGGTGCCAAGGTGTTCTTTCAGGCTGGACACGGCAATGTTGCTGGCATCCAGCGCCTGACCCATGGCCGCGCCACGGGACAGCGCTTCGAGAAACAGCGCGCCACTGCCGGCGAACGGATCAAGCACCTTGGCCCCTTCAACGTACGGTGCGAGCCAGTTGAACAAGGTTTCACGCACGCGATCCGGCGTCGGGCGCAGGCCCGGTGCGTCGGGGAAGCTCAGCTTGCGGCTGCGCCATTGGCCGCCAATGATGCGCAACTGGTTCACACCGTTATGGACGTTTTGCGCAGGTTTTTTAGGCGATCGGGTAGCCATTAGTGCTCCGGAACCCCGAGCGGTTGCTCGGCAGGTTTATCAGATGGGGCCGGTAACGGCTTTTGCGGCACGGTCGGGCCAGCGGTGACGATGACCATTTTGTCCGTGCTCAGGTGTTTGTTCAGGGCGTCGCGGACTTGTTCCACGGTCAGGCTTTGCGACTGACGCATGAAGTCGTCCAGATAGCTCAGCGGCAGATTATAGAAGCCCATCGCGCCGAGTTGGCCGACGATATCGGCGTTGCTCGCGGTGGACAGCGGGAAACTGCCGGCCAGTTCGCGTTTGGCGTCGTCGAGTTCTTTCTGCGTCGGCCCGGTTTTCAGGTAGTCGGCGAGCACGTCCTGCACCAGTTTCAGGGTGCCTTCACTCATTTCCGCGCGGGTCTGCAGGTTGATCATGAACGGGCCGCGTGCCTGCATCGGGCTGAACGCCGAGTACACGCCGTAGGTTAGGCCGCGCTTCTCGCGCACTTCACTCATCAGGCGCGTGCCGAAACCGCCGCCACCGAGGATCTGGTTGCCCATCGACAGCGCCGCGTAATCGGGGTCGTCACGGTCGATGCCCAACTGCGCGAGCATCAGGTTGGTCTGCTTCGACGGGAACTCGATGTGGTTGATGCTGGCCTTCGGTTCCTGCGGCTGAGCGATTTTCGCCAGCGCTGGGCCTTTGGGCAGGGCAGAGGAGACCTGATTGGCAATCGCCTCGGCATCCGCCCGCGACAGGTCGCCGACCAGCGCGATCACCACGTTGCCAGCGGCGTAGGCCTTGGCGTGGAACTCACGCAACTGCGCGAGGGTGATCTTCGGCACGCTCTGCGGGTTACCGTCACTCGAATGCGCGTACGGGTGATCGCCGTACAAGCGCTTCATCAGCTCAAGGCTGGCGAGTTTGCCGGGGTTCTGTTTCTGGTATTCGAAACCGGCGAGCAGCTGGTTCTTGATGCGTGCGAACGAATCGGCCGGGAAGGTCGGTTTGCCGACCACCTCCGCGAACAGCTTCAGCGCCGGTTCACGCTTGTCGGTGGCACTCAAGCTGCGTAGAGAAGCCAACCCCATGTCCTTGAAAGCACCGTTGCCGAAATCCGCACCGAGGCCTTCGAAGCCTTGCGCGATGGCGCCGACGTCTTTGCCGGCGACACCTTCGTTGAGCATCGCGTTGGTCAGCACTGCCAAGCCCGAAGCGCTGCCGTCCTGGCTGCTGCCAGCGGCGAAGATCAGGCGCATGTCGAACATCGGCAGCTCATGGGCTTCGACGAACAATACTTTGGCGCCTTCGGCGGTGTTCCAGGTTTGCACGTCGAGTTTGCGGCTGGCCGGGGCCTTGCCGTCGAGTTCGGTCAGTGATTGCAGCTTCTGGCTGGTCTTGGCTTTGTCGAGGGCTTCGCTGGCATTGCTGTCAGCGCCAGGCGACAGGTAGAGCGCGGCAGAGCCGATCACCGCCACGGCAATCAGGCCGAGTAGCAGGCGTGGGGATTTGCGCTTACTCATGAGTCGTCTCCAGTGGCAGGACGTGGGCGACGCTGAGACGTTCGCGGGTGAAATACAGCTTGGCGGCGTTCTGAATGTCTTGCGGGGTCACGCTTTCCAGATCGGCCAGTTCGGTGTCCATCAGTTTCCACGACAGACCGACGGTCTCGAGTTGACCGATGGCGGTGGCCTGACTGGTGATCGAGTCACGTTCGAAGACCAGACCGGCAATCACTTGTGCTCGCACGCGCTCCAGTTCTTCAGCGGACGGCGCGGTGGTTTTCAGCTGTTCCAGCAGTTTCCACAGACCGGCCTCGGCTTGCGCGATAGTCTTTTTCTTCTGGGTGTTCGGGGTTGCCGACAGAGTGAACAGACTGTCGCCACGGGTATAGGCGTCGTAGCTCGACGAACCGCCGGAGACCAGCTCTTCGCCGCGCTCCAGTTGCGTCGGGATGCGCCCGCTGTAACCGCCGTCGAGCAACGCCGAGATCAGGCGCAAGGCGTTGACCGAGCGTTTGTCTTCAGCCGTGGCAATGCTTGGTACGTTGAAACCGAGCATCAGGCTAGGCAATTGCGTCTGCACGTGCAGGGTGATCTGGCGTTCGCCGGGTTCGGCCAGCTCCAGCGGTTTTTTCGCGGGCGGCACGTCGCGTTTGGCGATTGGGCCGAAGTAGCGTTGGGCGAGGGTTTTCACTTCGTCCGGGGTCACGTCGCCGACTACGACGAGTGTGGCGTTGTTCGGCACGTACCAGGATTGGTACCAGTGGCGCAGTTCTTCGACTTTCATGCGGTCGAGGTCGGCCATCCAGCCAATGGTTGGCGTGTGGTAGCCGCTGGCCGGGTAAGCCATGGCCTTGTAGCGCTCGTAGGCCTTGGACATCGGCTTGTCATCGGTGCGCAAGCGGCGCTCTTCCTTGATGACTTCGATCTCCTTGGCGAACTCGTCGGCCGGCAGGCGCAGATTGGCCATGCGGTCGGCTTCCAGTTCGAAGGCGACGCCCAGACGGTCGCGGGCCAGTACCTGGTAATAAGCGGTGAAATCGTCGCTGGTGAAGGCGTTCTCTTCGGCGCCGAGGTCACGCAGGATCAGCGACGCTTCGCCGGGACCGACTTTTTCACTGCCCTTGAACATCATGTGCTCAAGCGCGTGGGACAGACCGGTCTGGCCCGGGGTTTCGTAGCTGGAGCCGACCTTGTACCAGACCTGCGACACCACCACCGGTGCGCGATGGTCTTCGCGCACGACGACCTTGAGGCCGTTGTCGAGGGTGAATTCGTGGGTCGGTTGCGGGTCGGCCGCCAGGGCCGAAAGGGGCAGGCAGACTGTGCTGAGCAGCAGGCCTGCAGCGCGGCGGGCTAGAGCATTCATTCGTTTTTTAACCTGTTGGGCTGCCCGCTTGGTCTTAGCGTCGGCGGGCGAGAGGGTGCTAGGATACTGATCCGTTTTACCGGCGACCACGCCTATCAGGTTTTCAGACCTGATCTGGCTGAATGGGTTTGCGGCAGAAAGCTACAGTTTATCGACTAAACTTCGCTTTTTCGCCGAATTTGCCGGTTTAGTCCTTCGTTTATACGATTCTTTGAGGTGCCGCTGGCGCCTCGACAAAATGTTGCGCGTGAACAAGCTGGATGAAACACAGTCTGTTCTGCATCGAATATTTATTTGCCGGGGCGCCCTTATGGCGCGTCGCTACCGTGAGATAGCCGTCCTCCATGTTTGGTTCCAACGACGACAAGAAGACCCCAGCTGCGGCTGGCGAGAAGAAAAGCCTGTTCGGATGGCTGCGTAAGAAACCGCAGGAACCCGTCGTCGAACAGCCGCCGGTGATTCCTGAGCCAGCGCCTGCGCCGGCGCCGGCTCCAGTCATAGAAGAAGAGCCGGCACCGATTGTGCTGCCGATTGCCGAGCCGGTGTTGCAACCGGTTGAGCCTGAGCCAGAGCCTGAAGCGCCTGTGGCGGCTGAACTACCGCTGACTCCTGCGGCTGAACCGTGGCTGACCTTGCCGGTGGCGGAAGAGCCGGTGGCGTTGGTTGAAGAAGCTGCGCCACACATCACCCCGGACATTCCAGCGCCTGCTGCGTTGGTGCCCGAGGTGGCTCGGGCGCCTGTGGTTGAGCCGGTTGTCGAGCCTGCGCCGGTTGTTGCTGAGCCTGTTGCGCCGGCGTTTATCGCTCCTGTCGTTCAACAGCCCGAGCCTGCACCTGCACCTGCACCGGTCGTCGCTGCGCCAGTTGTGCCGGTTGAAGTGGTTACCGAGGCCCCAGTCGAAGCCCCGCGCACCGAAGAAACCAAAGCCGGTTTCTTCGCCCGTCTCAAGCAAGGCCTGTCGAAAACCAGCGCCAGCATCGGCGAGGGCATGGCCAGCTTGTTCCTCGGCCGCAAAACCATTGATGACGACCTGCTCGATGACCTCGAAACCCGTCTGCTCACCGCCGACGTCGGCGTCGAAGCTACCACGCAAATCATCCAGCGCCTGACCCAGAAGGTCGCCCGCAAAGAGCTGGCCGACGCCGACGCGCTGTACAAATCCCTGCAGGCCGAACTGGCAGCGATGCTCAAGCCGGTCGAACAACCGCTGAAAATCGTTTCGCAGAACAAGCCGTTCGTGATTCTGGTGGTTGGCGTCAACGGCGCCGGCAAAACCACCACCATCGGCAAACTGGCGAAGAAGCTGCAACTGGAAGGCAAGAAAGTCATGCTCGCCGCCGGTGACACCTTCCGCGCCGCTGCCGTGGAGCAATTGCAGGTCTGGGGCGAGCGCAACAAGATTCCGGTCATCGCCCAGCACACCGGCGCCGACTCGGCCTCGGTGATTTTCGACGCCGTGCAGGCTGCCAAGGCCCGTGGCATTGACGTATTGATCGCCGACACCGCCGGTCGTCTGCACACCAAAGACAACCTGATGGAAGAACTGAAAAAGGTTCGCCGCGTCATCGGCAAGCTCGACGCCGACGCGCCGCACGAAGTGCTGCTGGTGCTCGACGCCGGTACTGGCCAGAACGCGATCAACCAGGCCAAGCAATTCAACCAGACCGTCGAACTGACCGGTCTGGCGCTGACCAAGCTCGACGGCACTGCCAAGGGCGGCGTGATTTTCGCCCTGGCCAAGCAGTTCGGCTTGCCGATCCGCTACATCGGCGTCGGTGAAGGCATCGACGACTTGCGCACTTTTGAAGCCGAACCCTTTGTCCAGGCACTGTTTGCCGAGCGGGAGCGTTCATGATTCGTTTCGAACAGGTCGGTAAACGCTACCCGAACGGTCACGTCGGCTTGCATGAGCTGAGCTTTCGAGTCCGTCGTGGCGAGTTCTTGTTTGTCACCGGTCACTCCGGCGCCGGTAAATCCACGTTGTTGCGCCTGTTGCTGGCGATGGAGCGTCCGACCAGCGGCAAACTGCTGCTGGCTGGGCAAGACCTGAGCACCATCAGCAACGCGCAGATTCCGTTCCTGCGTCGGCAGATCGGCGTGGTGTTCCAGAACCACCAGTTGCTGTTTGATCGCACGGTGTTCAACAACGTCGCCTTGCCGCTGCAGATTCTTGGCTTGTCCAAGGTCGAAATCGCCAAGCGTGTCGATTCGGCGCTGGAGCGCGTGGCGCTGTCGGATAAAACCGATCTGTATCCGGGCGACCTGTCCACCGGTCAGCAACAGCGTGTCGGCATTGCTCGCGCCATCGTGCACCGTCCGGCCTTGCTGCTGGCGGACGAACCCACCGGTAACCTCGACCCGCGTCTGGCGGCTGAAATCATGGGCGTGTTCGAAGACATCAATCGTCTGGGCACCAGTGTGCTGATCGCCAGTCACGACCTGGCGCTGATCGCGCGCATGCGTCACCGCATGCTGACCCTGCAACGCGGCCGATTGATCGGCGACGGGGAGGCCGGAGAATGAGTGCGACACGCAGTCCGAAGGTTTCCGAACGTGTGGCGCCGAAAGCCGCCGATCCGCAACCACCGAAGAAGAAAAAACACGACGAAGACGATGGCCCGGACTTCGCCACGCTGTTCCGTGCCTGGGTCGAAAGCCATCGCGCCAGTCTGCTCGACAGCCTGCGTCGTCTCGGCAAGCAGCCGATCGGCAGCTTCTTCACCTGCATGGTGATGGCGGTCGCGCTGAGTCTGCCAATGGGCTTGTCCCTGTTGCTCAACAACGTCGAGCGTCTTGGCGGTTCGTGGCAGCGTGCAGCGCAGATTTCGCTGTATCTGCAACTCGACGCCAGTCCGCAGCAGGGCGAGTCGTTGCGCGAGCAGATCAAAGGCATGCCCGGCGTAGCGGATGCTGAATATGTCGGCCGCGATCAGGCGCTGGAAGAGTTTCAGCAGCAATCCGGGTTGGGTGAAGCCCTACGCGAGCTGCCGGAGAACCCGTTGCCGGGCGTGGTGCTGGTCACCCCGAATGAGGTCGACAAGCCGACGCTGGAAGCATTAAGACAAAAACTTTCCGAATTGCCCAAGGTACAACAGGCGCAACTTGATCTAGTCTGGGTCGAGCGTCTGGCCGCCATCCTCAAGCTTGGCGATCGTTTTGTCTTCGGTCTGACGGTGCTTTTGGTTTCTGCATTACTTTTGGTGATAGGCAATACCATTCGTCTTCATATTGAAAACCGCCGCACCGAGATAGAAGTGATTAAACTCGTCGGCGGCACTGACAGTTATGTGCGTCGCCCTTTCCTTTATATGGGGGCGTTGTATGGCTTCGGTGCGGGGCTATTGTCCTGGGGCGTCTTGGCGTTCGGCCTGAACTGGCTGAACGATGCGGTGGTTGGGCTGGCCGGTTTGTACGGCAGTGATTTCGCTCTGGCCGGAGTGCCAGTTGCCGACGGTCTGTCGCTCTTGCTTGGCGCGGTGCTGTTGGGTTATATCGGTGCATGGATTGCAGTCGCACGCCATCTCAGGGAGCTGGCGCCGAAGTAGAATCTTTTTTGCGCGTGATTGACCTCGCGGTTTTTTGGGAACTTGTATTTGAGTTCCCGGTCAATTTTTCGCAGTGCTGAGAAGCACGAGTATGTAAGTGGGAGGTTTTTTCGCATGACCAATTCTTTGCAACCTGCGTATGCGTTGGTTCCGGGTGCGAACCTGGAAGCCTACGTGCACACCGTCAACAGCATTCCATTGCTGACGCCGGAGCAGGAGCGTGAACTGGCCGAGAGTCTCTACTATGAGCAGGATTTGGGGGCGGCTCGGCAGATGGTGCTCGCCCACCTGCGTTTTGTTGTACATATCGCCCGTAGTTATTCCGGCTACGGTCTGGCTCAGGCTGACCTGATTCAGGAAGGTAACGTCGGCCTGATGAAGGCCGTGAAGCGCTTCAACCCGGAAATGGGTGTGCGTCTGGTGTCGTTCGCTGTGCACTGGATCAAGGCGGAAATTCACGAGTTCATCCTGCGCAACTGGCGCATTGTGAAAGTCGCGACCACCAAGGCCCAGCGCAAGCTGTTCTTCAACCTGCGCAGCCAGAAGAAACGTCTGGCGTGGCTGAACAACGAGGAAGTCCACCGTGTGGCGGAAAGCCTCGGCGTTGAACCGCGTGAAGTGCGCGAGATGGAAAGTCGCCTGACCGGCCACGACATGGCCTTCGACCCGGCTGCTGAAGCCGACGATGACAGCGCTTTTCAATCGCCGGCCAACTACCTGGAAGACCACCGGTACGACCCGGCGCGTCAACTGGAAGATGCCGATTGGAGCGACAACTCCAACCACAACCTGCACGAAGCGCTGGAAGTGCTGGACGAACGTAGCCGCGACATCCTCTACCAGCGCTGGCTGGCAGAAGAGAAAGCCACGCTGCATGATCTGGCGCAGAAGTACAACGTGTCGGCCGAGCGGATCCGTCAACTCGAGAAGAGCGCGATGAACAAGCTCAAGTTGTCGATCGCCGCATAACCGGCGAGCAGGCAATAAAAAACGCCCCGATCAGCGATGATCGGGGCGTTTTCATTTCTGGCTTCACACAAAACCAATGTAGGAGTGAGCCTGCTCGCGATAGCGGTGTGACAGTCAGCATTGCCGTCACTGATGTACCGCTATCGCGAGCAGGCTCACTCCTACATTTAGATCCTCGGTGTTATCGCGACCACGGTGCCCGGCGCGAATCGTTGAGCCCCAACAGATAACTATCCCCACCCAACTGACTCATCTGCTGCCGAATCCACCCGGCCCGCCGCGAGACATAAGCGGTCGGATGGCTGGCACTCCAGACACGCGGATTGGGCAGAACAGCCGCCAGATAACTCGCCTGCTGCCGTGACAACGACTTCGCGCTAACACCAAAGTGATGGCGGGCTGCGGCTTCGGCGCCAAACACCCCGTCATCCCACTCGACGCTGTTGAGATACACCTCAAGAATCCGCTGCTTGGGCCAGAACACCTCGATCAGCGCAGTAAACCACGCCTCCAGGCCTTTACGCAGATAGCTGCGACCGGCCCACAGAAACAGGTTTTTCGACACCTGCTGGCTCAAAGTGCTCGCGCCGCGAATCGAGCCGCCAAGCTCGTTGTGGGCCAATGCAGCCTGGATCGCACTGAAATCAAAACCCCAATGCTCGGGAAACTTCTGATCCTCACCGGCCATGACCGCGACTTTGAGGTCGTCGGAGATCTCGTCCCACGGCTTCCACGTGCGTTGCAGGTCAATTGGCTCACCGTCGACCCAGGACTCGATCTTGCGTTCGACCATCAACGCCGTACCCGGCGGCGGCACGAAGCGAAACACCAGCACCAGCAAGACGCTGCCGCCGGCGAACCAGAGCAGGGCCTTCGTGAGACGACGGAAAATAGTACGCAGCATAGAGATGGCTTGGCCGAACCGGTGGAGCGGGCCATTATACAGACCCTGCCGATCACGTCTGACTGGAGTTCCCAATGCTGCGTGGCTTTTTGATGCTGGCCGCTTTTTTCGGTTTCACCGGGGTCGCCTTGGGTGCATTCGCCGCCCATGGCCTGAAAAACCGTCTGACACCCGAGTATCTGGCGATCTTCCATACCGGCGTCACCTATCAATTGGTGCACACCTTGGCGCTGTTTGGTGTGGCGCTGCTGGCCACACAGATTCAGGGTCGACTGGTCACTTGGGCCGGCGTGTCATTCACCATTGGCATCCTGCTGTTCTCCGGCAGCCTGTACGTGCTGACCACCACCGGCATCAGCAAGCTCGGCATCATCACCCCGTTTGGTGGCCTGGCGTTCCTGATTGGCTGGCTATGCCTGGGCCTCGCCGCCTGGCGCTTGCAACCAACCGCTTGACGCTTGGTGCTGACCTTTAGGTCATGATCGGGCTAGAATGCCAGCCCCTAAAAATGATGGTGGCGTTACGCATGCGCATTCAGTTGAACGGTGAATCCCTTGAACTGCCCGACGGTGAAACCGTTGCGGGCCTGATCACCCGTCTGGAACTGACCGGACGCCGGGTGGCAGTCGAACTCAATCTGGATATCGTCCCGCGCAGCCAGCATGCCGACACCACGCTCAACGACGGCGACAACGTTGAAGTGGTGCACGCCATCGGCGGCGGCTGATCGCCCGCCCCGCAAGGGCACAGAATTCTGCAAGACCCTCACTCCTAAAGAGGATTCCCCATGAGCATCGTTCGTAGCGACAAGCCTTTTGTGCTGGCCGGTCGTACTTACCAGTCGCGTTTGCTGGTCGGTACCGGCAAGTACCGTGACATGGAAGAAACCCGTCAGGCCATCGAAGCCTCGGGTGCCGAGATCGTCACCTTCGCCGTGCGCCGCACCAACCTGGGCCAGATCGAAGGCGAGCCGAACCTGCTCGACGTGCTGTCGCCGGAGCGCTACACCTTCCTGCCGAACACCGCCGGTTGTTACGACGCCATCGAAGCTGTGCGCACCTGCCGCCTGGCCCGTGAGCTGCTCGATGGCCACAACCTGGTGAAGCTGGAAGTACTGGCCGACCAGAAGACCCTGTTCCCTAACGTCATCGAAACCCTCAAGGCCGCGGAAACGCTGGTCAAGGAAGGCTTCGACGTGATGGTGTACACCAGCGATGACCCGATCATCGCCCGCCAACTGGCGGAAATCGGCTGCATCGCGGTCATGCCGCTGGCCGGTCTGATCGGTTCCGGTCTGGGGATCTGCAACCCGTACAACCTGCAGATCATCCTCGAAGAAGCCAAAATCCCTGTGCTGGTCGATGCCGGTGTCGGCACTGCGTCCGATGCGACCATCGCCATGGAACTGGGTTGCGATGCGGTGCTGATGAACTCGGCCATCGCCCACGCCCAGCAGCCGGTGATGATGGCTGAAGCCATGAAACACGCCATCGTTGCAGGCCGTCTGGCCTACCTCGCTGGCCGTATGCCGAAAAAACTCTATGCCAGCGCCTCTTCGCCGCTGGATGGTCTGATCAAGTAAGAGCCATTGATGACTGAATCGAACGACACGCCTGTCCAGACGGAAGAGGGCGACGAGCGCCAACACCGCCGCATCAAGAGCTTCGTGATGCGCGCCGGGCGCATGACCGAAGGCCAGCAACGCGGCCTGGATCAGGGCGCGCCGCTTTACGTGCTGCCGCTGGCCGACACCCCGGTGGATTACGATCAAGTGTTCGGCCGTTCGGCACCGCGCTCGCTGGAGATCGGTTTCGGCATGGGCCACTCGCTGCTGGAAATGGCTGCGGCCGCGCCGGATCAGGACTTCATCGGCGTTGAGGTTCACCGTCCGGGTGTTGGCGCGCTGCTCAATGGCGTGCTGACTCAGGGCCTGACCAACCTGCGGGTCTATGATTGCGACGCGATCGAAGTGCTCAACCGCTGCATCGCCGACAACAGTCTCGATCGCCTGATGCTGTTCTTCCCGGATCCGTGGCACAAGAGCCGTCACCACAAGCGCCGTATCGTTCAGGCCTCGTTCGCTGAGCTAGTGCGCAGCAAGTTGAAGGTTGGCGGCATTCTGCACATGGCCACCGACTGGGAACCGTACGCCGAGTACATGCTGGAAGTGATGAACGTCGCCCCGGGCTACCGCAACCTCGCCGAAGACGGCAAGTGCGTACCACGCCCGGCCGAACGCCCGATCACCAAGTTCGAACGCCGCGGCGAACGACTGGGCCATGGCGTGTGGGACCTGAAGTTCGAAAAACTCGCTTAAGCATCACGCAACACCCCTGTAGGAGCTGCGGCACGCTGCGATCTTTGATCTTGATTTTGAAGATCAAAGATCGCAGCGTGCCGCAGCTCAGTTGTTTCTGGAGTTTGCTCAAGTTTGGCTATGATCCGCCGAAAGCTCGAGGCCCCCATTTGTAAAGGAAGACAAATCTTGAAAGCCATTTTTGCCTGCACGCTGGTTCTGGGTCTCATTTGTTGCGCAGCGTGCGAACGGGTAGTCAGTCCCGAGGAATACTTCGCGAGTGCGCAGAGAACGGCGGCAAAGATCGAGCGCGACGCCAATGACCGGATCAAGCGTGAGGCCGCCGGGGAAAGCGTGCAATACACCCCTGAACAGTTGCGCGTTGCCGAAGGTGATCTCGAGGCTCTTGTGGACAACCTCAAGCATGCGTCGGACGGCGGGCACACGCTGGCCACCTATTTTTTGGCCAGCCTGCAGGACAACCCGATGTTTTCCGAGCAGACGCGCTTACAGACCTGTGGTCTTTATCAGCAGGCCATGGATGATGGGGTGTTAGCGGCTGCGGTGGGCTATTACCATTTGTGCGACAAAGCGTATGAACGATTTGATGCGCAAAATCCTGATCATTTGAAATTCTTGCAGTCTCTCGAGCAGTTGCTGCTCAAGCCTGATGCGCATGCTGACGACTATCCGTTGCAGGCCAAACGTTCGCTGTGTTTCGAAGAAAACGGGGCGCCTGCCGGCAAGGTCGGGCCGATGGCCGCCATGCGAGCCCGCGCAGCTGGCTTGGTATTGTCCGAAGACCAGTTTCGGGCTGAGGCCTACTACATACTCGCGTTGACTCGTGTGAACGGCAGCGATATGCGCGACAGCGGCAATATCGAACACTTCGATAAAGCGATAGCGCTGGGCTGCAAGGATTCCGTTGGCCTCAAGGCGATCCTTCAGGCGCAGAGCCGCTTATCGAAGAATCATTGAACCAAGGCCCAATAGTGGGAGCGAGCCTGCTCGCGAAAGCGGTCTGACAATCAACGATGTTGTTGGATGTTAAGACGCCTTCGCGAGCAGGCTCGCTCCCACAGTTGTTTTGGGGCGTTTGCGGAGTCAGCGGCGGTCGGCGACTACGCCGATGAGGACGAGGACTACCAGCAACACAGGCGCCAGGCTGTAGTTGTTGAACTGGCTCAAACCCTTGATCACCCACGGCGTGGCGTAGATCAGCGCGGCGCCGCTGCCGATCACGCACAGTAGGGCCATCAGTGGCACGCGCAGGGCGCCGGCGATGCTGCCCAGGCGTTGTTCGACCCAGCCTTTGAAGTCGGCGCCGAACAGCACCAGCAGGCAGCCCACCAGGGCCAGAGCGATTTCCGAGAGGTTGCTGCGGCTCCAGCGGGAGACGGTGGCGAGCAGGTCGAGTATCAAATCCATGCGTTTTCCCTTAGCACTGAAGTCAGTTCAGAAATTGTTGCAGCAAGTCGTTGAGGAACAACTGTCCGCGCTCGGTGGCCGCCAGACGTGACGGTTCGACCTGCAACAGACCGCTTTGTTCTGCCGCGGCCCGGCCTTCAGCGAGGCTTTCCAGCGACAGCCCGGTGCGCTCAGGATACAGGTGCGATTCGACGCCTGCGGTCAGGCGCAAAGCGTTCATCAGAAACTCGAACGGCATCTCGTCGTTGGTCAGCGCTTTCTCGCCGGCTTGAAAGCTTTTTGCCGGGTTGAGATAGTCCTTCGGCAAACGGGTTTTCCAGGTGCGAACGATGCGTCCGTCCGGGTGGCTGAGCTTGCCATGCGCACCCGCGCCAATGCCGATGAAGTCGCCAAAACTCCAGTAATTGAGGTTGTGCCGCGCCGGCCGGCCCGCCTGGGCATAAGCCGACACTTCGTATTGCGCATAACCGTGTTCCGCCAGCAGCGCTTGCCCGGCCTCTTGAATGTCCCACAGCGTGTCATCTTCCGGCAGCACCGGCGGCTGGTTCCAGAACACGGTGTTCGGTTCCAGCGTCAGTTGATACCAGGAAATGTGCGTCGGATTCAGTGCGATGGCCTGGCGCAGGTCGCTCAAGGCATCGTCCAGCGACTGGTCGGGCAAACCGTGCATCAAGTCGAGATTGAAGTTATCGAACCCGGCCTGACGTGCCATGCCGGCCGCACGCACCGCTTCGTCACCGTTGTGAATCCGCCCCAGCGCCTTGAGCTTTTCTTGCTGGAAGCTCTGGATGCCGATCGACAGGCGATTGATCCCCAGCTTGCGGTAGGCGACGAACTTCTCTTGCTCGAAGGTCCCGGGGTTGGCTTCCAGAGTGATTTCGATGTCGTGGGCAAACGGAATGCGCTGTTCGACGCCTTCCAGCAGCCGCCCGAGGGCTTCGGCGCTGAACAGGCTCGGCGTGCCGCCACCAAAGAAGATCGAACTGATTTCACGACCGTACACGGCGTGCAGGTCCTGATCGAGATCGGCCAACAGCGCATCAACGTATTCCTGCTCCGGCAAAACCGGGCTGGCGGTGTGTGAGTTGAAATCGCAATACGGACATTTGCGCACACACCACGGGATGTGGATGTACAGCGCCAGGGGCGGCAGCGTCGGCAACGGCGCCCGAGGCGAAGAGGCGGGGCCGCCGACAATCAGCGACGACGCAGAAGAATCACCGGTCATTTCAGGCCCAGACGCTGGCGCAGCAGATCCATTGCACGGGCGCGGTGGCTGATCTGGTTCTTGTCGGCCGGACTCAGTTCGGCGCTGGACACATCACGCTCCGGCACCCAGAACAGCGGGTCATAACCGAAACCGTGCTCGCCGCTGGCAGCGCTCAGTATCCGTCCGTGCCACAGGCCTTCGCAGAGAATCGGCAACGGATCGTCAGCGTGACGCACCAGCGCCAGCACGCAAACGAACTGCGCACCGCGCTCGGCTTCCGGCACATCTTTCAGTGCATCGAGCAATTTGGCATTGTTCGCCGCATCGCCCTTGCCGTCGGCATAGCGCGCCGAATAGATGCCTGGCGCACCGCCAAGGAAATCCACCGCCAGACCGGAATCGTCGGCCAGCGCCGGCAACCCGGAAATGCGTGCGGCGTTGCGTGCCTTGAGGATCGCGTTCTCGACGAACGACAGACCGGTTTCTTCCGGCTCGACCTTGCTCCACTCGCCAATCGAGCGCAGTTGCACCGATTCGCCGAGCATGGCCTGGAGTTCTTTGAGTTTGCCGGCGTTATGGCTGGCCAGTACGAGCTGCTTGATGTTCATCATTCGCCGGGAAAGAGTTCTTGGTTGAAATTGATGGTGTTGATCTTGTCGCCGTTCTGCACCTTGATTTCAAAGGTGCGGGTTTCCTGCTGAGGCACCGGGTACTGGGCGATGTAGTAGATCGCACCCTGCTCGGTGACTTGCTTGAAATTCAGCGGCACGCTCTGGCTGGTCAGGTCTTTGACCGTGCCGGTGACATTGGCGACCAGCGGTTTGCCGTCCTTGATCACCGAGACATTGATCACGCCCTGATTTTTGCTGCGAATCAGTTCAGCCGCCTTGGCGATGTCCGGCGTCAGAAACGTCGAGTTGAAAGTGTTGTAGTGCACCGTGACATCGCCGAAGGTTTCCTTGCGTTCGCCCTTGATGACGTCGGCCGCCATGGCGCTGGCGCTCAGGCAGGCAGTCAATAACAACAACGCTAAACGACCCATGATCGTGCTCCTCGAAATGACGGGATTCAGACCGCGACTTTGTGGTCTGCAAGCTGCGGGCTGCTGACGCGGTAGATACCGATCTCACCTAACAGATTAGGCCATAGCTTACTGGCCCACCCGTGGCGGTGCTGTTGATCCACGGCAAGCCGATCAATGACCTTCGCATCACGTTCGCGGCAAAGTTCTTCAAAGTCTTCGAAGGTGCAGAAGTGAATGTTCGGTGTGTTGTACCAGGTGTACGGCAGAAACTCGGACACCGGCATGCGGCCTTTGCTTGCCAGGTACCAGCGGCAGCGCCAGTGCCCGAAGTTCGGGAAGGTGATGATGCACTGACGGCCGACCCGGAGCATTTCGTCGAGGATCTTGTCCGGGTAATGCACGGCTTGCAGGGCCTGGGTCATGACGACGATGTCGAAACTGTTGCTGGCGAAGTTGCCCAGCCCCTTGTCCAGATCCTGTTCGATGACGTTGACGCCTTTGGCCACGCACTGGGCGATGTTGTCGGCGTCGTTTTCCAGGCCATAACCGGTGACGTTCTTGTTGTCGCGCAGCCAGGTCAGCAGCTCGCCGTCACCGCAACCGAGGTCGAGGACGCGGCTGCCGGCGGGGATCCATTCCTGGATGATTTCCAGATCAGCTCTCATGGCTTTCTCACAGCGTGATGCGGTTCATGTAATTGCCGAACGCCTGCAAGTAGCGCGGGATCGGAATCAGGAAGGCGTCGTGGCCCTGCGGTGCGTCGATTTCCAGATAGCTGACGTCTTTGCGCGCCGCCATCAGTGCATCCACCAGTTCCCGCGAGCGGGCAGGGGAGAAGCGCCAGTCGGTGGTGAACGACATCACGCAGAACTTGGCCGTGGCGTTTTCAAAGGTTTTCGCCAGGTTATCGTCGAAGTTCGCTGCCGGATCGAAGTAGTCCAGCGCCTTGGTCATCAACAGATAGGTGTTGGCGTCGAAGCGTCCGGAGAACTCTTCGCCCTGATAACGCAGGTAGCTTTCGACCTGGAACTCGACGCTGTGGAAGTCGTAGTTGAGCTTCTCGCTCTTGAGGCCACGGCCGAATTTCTCGCCCATGGAATCGTCGGACAGATAAGTGATGTGCCCGACCATGCGCGCCAGCATCAAGCCGCGTTTGGGGATCACGCCGGCTTCCTGGAACGAACCGCCGTGGAATTCCGGGTCGGTGAGGATCGCCTGACGCGCAACTTCGTTGAAGGCGATGTTCTGCGCCGACAGTTTTGGCGCCGAGGCGATAGCCAGACAATGGCGCACGCGGTCCGGGTAAGTGATGGTCCATTGCAATGCCTGCATGCCGCCGAGGCTACCGCCGATGACGGCCGCCCACTGGCCGATGCCGAGCAGGTCGGCCAGGCGCGCCTGGCTGTGTACCCAGTCCTCCACGGTCAGCACCGGGAAGTCGGCACCGAATGGCTTGCCGGTCTCCGGGTTAATGCTGCTGGGGCCGGTGGAGCCGTTGCAGCCGCCCAGATTATTCAGACTAACCACGAAGAACTTGCTGGTGTCGATCGGTTTGCCGGGGCCGATGCAGCTGTCCCACCAACCGGGTTTGCGGTCGTCGGGGCTATGGTAGCCGGCGGCGTGGTGATGGCCGGACAAGGCGTGGCAGATCAGCACGGCGTTGCTCGCCTGTGCGTTGAGCGTGCCGTAGGTTTCGTAGATCAGGTCATAAGCGGGCAGCGAACGGCCACAGGCCAAGGCCAGAGGTTCGCTGAAGTGCGCCGTTTGCGGCGTCACCAGACCAACAGAATCGGGGGGAAAGGCAGCTGGCATCGACCCTGCTCTCGTTGAAATGAGGCGTAAGTCTAAAGACCGGGGGGGTTAGCGGCAAGCAACTACCTGCGCTCGTTCCCACGCTCTGCGTGGGAATGCCTCATTGGACGCTCGGCGTCCGCTTCGGCAGGGGACGCGGAGCGTCCCGGGATGCATTCCCACGCGGAGCGTGGGAACGATCAGCGCATTAGGTCAGGCAAATCCGGCAACTTCTTCGGCGAGCAGATCTTCACTCGCTTCTGCCGGTTCAACTCGCCACTGAGCAAACTGACCTGGCTTTTGGACACCCCAAACGCCTTGGCCAGAAAGCCCATCAGATAAGCATTGGCCTTGCCCTCAACCGGCGGTGCAGTCAGACGAATCTTCAGGCGATCCCCATGCAGCCCGGCGAAGTCATCGCTGCGGGCTGCCGGTTGCAGGTGACACTCGAGGATCAAGTCGTCACCGTCCCATCGAAACCAGCTCACATCAGCAGACGGAGGATTTCCGGCATCATCGTCATCGCCGCCAGATTGTTGATCACCAGCATGTCGATCAGCTTCAGCGCGAGGAAGGCGAAGATCGGCGACAGATCCAGACCGCCAAGGTTTGGCAGGATTTTGCGGAACGGCGCCAGTGCCGGCTCGCAGATCTGGTTGACCAGCTCAGCACCCGGATTGTGGCTGCCCGGTGCAACCCACGACAGAATCACGCTGATGATCAGGGCGAAGAAGAAGATCTTCAGGAACAGCGCGGTCACGCCGATCAGCGACCAGATAAACAGTTGCAGCGGGTTACCGGTGGTGCCGTAAGTCAGCAGCAGGGTCAACGCCATCAGCGCCAGTTGCACCAGAATCGCCAGCACCAGCGACGACATGTCCAGACCAAACAGGCTCGGAATGATCCGGCGCAGTGGTTTGAGCAGTGGCTGGGTCGCTTTGACGATGAACTGGCACAGCGGGTTGTAGAAGTTCGCCCGCACCAGTTGCAGTACGAAACGCAGCAGCACGATCAGCAGGTACAGACTGCCGAGGGTTTGCAGCACGTAAACCGCTGCGGTATTCAATCCAATCATGTAAGGCTCCTTATTTGCCCAGTTGTTCGGCCATTTCGGCCGAGCGGTGCGCGGCGGCGCCGAGTGCGGTTTCGACCAGTGCTTCAAAGCCATTGGCCTGGAATGATTTGATTGCAGCTTCCGTGGTGCCGTTTGGCGAAGTCACGCGGCGGCGCAGTTCGGCGGCGTCAACGTCGCTGGAGACGGCCATATGCGCGGCGCCCAGTGCGGTCTGCAGGGTCAGTTGTTCTGCGATGTCTTTCGGCAGGCCGAGTTTGACGCCGGCGGCGGTCATGGCTTCGATCAGCAGGAAGAAATAGGCAGGGCCGGAACCTGACACAGCGGTCACGGCGTCCAGTTGCTGTTCTTCCTTCAGCCACAAGGCGATGCCGACGGCGGACAGCAGCTCTTCGGCTTGCTGGCGTTGCTCGGCGGTCACTTCGCTGGTGGCGTACAAGCCGCTGACGCCCTGACGCAGCAGCGCCGGGGTGTTGGGCATGCAGCGCACGATCGGCTGCTCGCCGAGCCACGCAGTCATGCTGGCGCAGGTGATACCGGCAGCAATCGAAACCACCAATTGATTGGGTTTCAGGCTTGGGCGAATCGCTTCGCACACGGTTTTCATTGCCTGCGGCTTGACCGCCAGTACGATCACATCGACGCCGTCGATGGCCTGAGCGTTATCGGCGAAGGTTTCGATGCCGTGTTCGGCACTGACCTTGGCGCGGGTTTCTTCACCCGGGTCGCTGGCACGGATCTGCCCGGCTTCCAGCCCCTTGGCGCGCAGGCCGCCAATCAGACTGGCCGCCATGTTGCCCGCACCGATAAACGCAATACGTGTGTTGCTCATGTGTGGTCCTTATCTGGAAACGTTCAAGATTGGGAATAGTCGCGGGCGCCAAACAGGGCCGTACCGATACGAACCCAGGTGGCGCCTTGGGCGATGGCCGACTCAAGGTCGTGGCTCATGCCCATGGAAAGTGTGTCGAGCGGCAGATCAAGGCTCGCCTGCAATTTCTGCACGGCGGCGAAGGCCGCGTCTTGCTCGGCGCGGTCGTCGGTCGGCTCGGGAATCGCCATCAGGCCGCGCAGTTTCAGGCGCGGCAGTGCGCTGATCGCGGCGGCCAATGCCGGCAGGTCAGCCGGAGTGCAGCCGGATTTACTGGCTTCGCCGCTGACATTGACCTGAACGCAGATGTTCAGCGGCGGCAGTTCAGCCGGGCGCTGTTCGGACAAGCGTTGAGCGATTTTCAGGCGATCCACGGAATGCACCCAGTCGAAATGCTCGGCGATGGCGCGAGTCTTGTTCGATTGAATGGGGCCGATGAAGTGCCAGATCAAGGGCAGGTCAGCCAGTTCGAGCTGTTTGCCCAAGGCTTCCTGCAGGTAGTTCTCGCCAAAGTCACGCAGGCCGGCGGCATATGCTTCGCGCAGGGCCTGGGCGGGTTTGGTCTTGCTGACCGCGAGCAACTGGACGCTGTTTTCAGCGCGGTTTGCAGCTGTTACCGCTGCCTGGATGCGCGAACTAACCAGTTGGATGTTGTCTGCTATCGTGGACATCAAGAGGCGCCAGCGGTCGGAAGGTTCGCGGCATTCTACTGGAATTGAGGAGCGCTATGGATATCACTGAACTGCTGGCCTTCAGCGCCAAACAAGGCGCTTCCGACCTGCACCTGTCGGCCGGTCTGCCGCCGATGATCCGTGTCGATGGCGATGTGCGGCGGATCAATCTGCCGGCGCTGGATCACAAGCAAGTGCACGAACTGATCTACGACATCATGAACGACACCCAGCGGGTCGACTTCGAGAAACATCTGGAAACCGACTTTTCCTTCGAAGTGCCGGGTGTGGCGCGTTTCCGCGTCAACGCTTTCAACCAGAACCGTGGCGCAGGCGCCGTATTCCGTACCATTCCGTCGAAAGTGCTGAGCATGGAAGACCTCGCCATGGGCGACGTCTTCCGCAAGATTACCGATGCGCCGCGCGGTCTGGTGCTGGTCACCGGGCCGACCGGTTCCGGCAAATCAACCACGCTGGCGGCGATGATCGATTACCTCAATACCCACCGGCATCACCACATCCTGACTATCGAAGATCCGATCGAGTTTGTTCACGAATCGCGCAAATGCCTGATCAATCAGCGTGAAGTCCACCGTGATACCCGCAGTTTCGCCACTGCGTTGCGCTCGGCACTGCGTGAAGACCCGGACGTGATTCTGGTCGGCGAGATGCGTGACCTGGAAACCATCCGCCTGGCGCTGACCGCTGCCGAAACCGGGCACTTGGTATTCGGCACGCTGCACACCACCTCGGCGGCGAAAACCATCGACCGCGTGGTCGACGTGTTCCCCGGTGACGAGAAGTCGATGGTGCGTTCGATGCTGTCCGAGTCGTTGCTGGCGGTGGTCTCGCAGACGTTGATCAAGAAGATCGGCGGCGGGCGGGTGGCGGCGCACGAGATCATGCTGGGCACGTCGGCGATCCGTAACCTGATCCGTGAGGACAAGGTGGCGCAGATGTATTCGGCGATTCAGACGGGTGGGTCGTTGGGCATGCAGACACTGGACATGTGCCTGAAGGATCTGCTGACCAAGGGCTTGATCAGCCGCGAGCATGCGCGGGAGAAGGCGCGGACGCCGGATAATTTCTGAGGGAGTGATCGTTCCCACGCTCTGCGTGGGAATGCAGCCCGGGACGCTCTGCGTCCCTGCCGAAGCGGACGCGGAGCGTCCATTGAGGCATTCCCATGCGGAGCATGGGAACGATCGGTATGGTGTTAGCGCTGAACCACGCGCATCTGGTTTTGCTCTTTCGGCAACACACGCTTGGCAACCACGTAATGCTGCTGCCAGTACGGCTTGTTCAGCGTATCGATGCTCACCGCTTTGCCACGACGTGGCGCGTGGATAAAGCGGTCGTTGCCCAAGTAGATGGCAACATGGTTGACCCGACGGCTCTTGATGTTGAAGAAAATCAGGTCGCCCGGCTTCAGATCCTTGCGCTCGACTTTCTCGCCGTGACCGCTGGCCATGGCGTTGGAGGTGCGTGGTAGGTCGAACGTAGCGTCGTTGAACGCGTATTTCACCAGACCGCTGCAATCAAAACCTTTACTTGGGCTGCTGCCGCCCCAACGATAAGGGGTACCGAGGACGTTCACCGCACGGCTCAGCACATTGCTGCTTTCCTTGCTCGCCATCGGTGGCACCAGCTTGCTGTGGCTCTTGCTGCTCAGCGTGGTGGTTTTGCTTTTGCTGCTTTTGCTCGATGGAGCCGAAGCATGGGATTTAGGGGTAAAGCCGTTAACGTTGGGAAGACGTTGCTCACGATTGGTGGCGTGGGCGGCCAGTGGCATTAATAGGCAGATGGTTAGCCATGTCTTGAAAAATGGTCGCATTAGGCGTGGCTCTTTAGTGATAGCGCGCAACTTTATAACAGAGTTTTTTTTCATTCCGAGTCCGTTGGTCGATTCAGTTGGAGGCCAACGGAACCAAATAAGCGGCAAATGGACGCAATTGTCGGACAGAAGTCAGGTGCTATAAGGCTTTGACGGTAGCAACGGTAACATTTGCCGTACGTCGGCTACCTGTAAAAAAGTCACAAAGAATTCAAGAATATTTATCTATCGTGTGAATCGAGGTCTTCATGAACCCCTATCAACAATTTGTTCAGCAGCAAGATACGCACAGCAAAATCATCGGTTATCTGCTGTGGATTTTCGGTTTTACCGGTGCTCACCGCTTCTATTACGGCAAGCCGGTGACCGGGACGATCTGGTTTTTCACCTTCGGTTTGCTGGGTATTGGCTGGCTGATCGATCTGTTCTTGATCCCGGCAATGGATCGCGAGGCGGATCTGCGTTTTACCGCAGGGCCGATCGAGTACAACGTGGCGTGGATTCTGCTGACGTTCCTTGGCGCGCTGGGCGTGCACCGGATGTATCAGGGCAAGTGGATCAGTGGACTGATCTATCTGCTGACAGGCGGGTTGTTCTTTCTGGGGGTGCTGTATGACTTCTGGACGCTGAATGATCAGGTATCCGTACGCAACGCCGAAGGCAGAGGCGCCTTCCAGTAAGCCATCGCTGGCAAGCCAGCTCCCACAGGTTTTTGCGCTAACCCAAAGATAGCGCAAGACCTTGTGGGAGCTGGCTTGCCAGCGATTGGGGGCAACCCGGTATCAAGCCTGGTGGCTGATCCGCCCATCCACCAAGGTGTAACGAACCACACCCGGCAAAGTGTGCCCAATGAACGGGCAGTTCTCACCCTTCGACAACCAGTTCTCACCGGCCACCGTCGAAGCCTGCGGATCGAACAACACGATATCCGCCGCACCACCTACCGCCAGTTTGCCGGCCGGCAGACGCAACGCTTCAGCCGGGCCTGCACTCAGACGCGCCAGCAAGGTCGGCAGATCCAGCAACCCATCCTCAACCAGCGTCATCGCCAGCGGCAGCAACAGTTCAACACTGCTGATGCCCGGCTCGGTCGCGCCGAACGGCGCCAGTTTGGCGTCGCGTTCGTGCGGCTGGTGATGGCTGGAAATCGCCGAGACCACACCGGACTTCACCGCTGCACGCAGGCCATCACGGTCAGCACGCGTACGCAGCGGCGGTTGCACGTGGTACAGGCTGCTGAAGTCGATCAGCGCTTCATCAGTCAGAATCAACTGATACAGCGCGACATCCGCCGTCACCTTCAAACCACGGGCCTGAGCCTGAGCAATCAGGGCAACACCGCGAGCACTGGTCAACTGACTGAAATGCGCACGTACACCGGTCTGCTCAACCAGCAGCAGGTCACGGGCAAGGGCCACGGTTTCAGCGGTTTCTGGAATCCCCGGTAAGCCGAGGAAACTGGCGACAGCGCCTTCGTGAGCCAAGCCACCTTCAGCCAAGTCGTGATCCTGCGAATTGAAGATCACCGTCAGGTCGAAGGTCGCCGCGTATTCCAGTGCCCGGCACAGAGTGCGGGTGTTGCGGAAGCTCTCCAGACCGTTGCCGAACGCCACGCAACCAGCGTCGCGCAGCGCCACCAGTTCGGCCAGTTGCTCGCCGTCCAGGCCTTTGCTCAGCGCGCCGATCGGGAACACCTTGGTGTTGCCGGCCTCGCGAGCGCGATCGAGGATCAGCTCGGCCACGGCCGAGGTGTCGAGCACCGGTTTGGTCTTTGGCGGGCAGCACAGGCTGGTCACGCCACCGGCCGCAGCAGCGCGGGTTTCGCTGATGATCGAACCTTTGCGGCTGTAGCCCGGCTCGCGCAGGGCAACGTTGAGGTCGACGAGGCCTGGAGCGGCGACGAGGCCTTGGGCGTCGATGGTTTCTACTGCGCTGAAACCGGCCGGGGCCGCGCCGAGGGCGACGATCTTGCAGGCTTCAACGTGAATGTCGGTGATTTGATCCAGGCCGCTGCTTGGATCGATGACGCGTGCGCCGAGAATGCTGAGCTTCACTGGGCGTTCTCCTGCTCGAATTGACGCTGCGCGGTTTGCCCGCTCATGGCCATGGACAACACAGCCATACGAATTGCGATGCCGTAGGTCACCTGATTGAGGATCACCGAGTGCGGGCCGTCGGCCACTGCGGACTCGATTTCCACCCCCCGGTTGATCGGCCCCGGGTGCATGACGATGCAATCGGGTTTGGCCCCGGCCAGACGCGCGGTGGTCAGGCCGAACAGTCGGTAGAACTCACCTTCGCTCGGCAACAGGCCGCCGGTCATGCGTTCACGCTGCAGGCGCAACATGATCACCACGTCGACGTCTTTCAGGCCTTCGGTCATGTCGGTGTAGACCTTCACGCCGTATTGCTCGATGCCGATCGGCAGCAGGGTCTTCGGCGCAATCACGCGGATGTCCGGGCAGCCGAGGGTCTTCAGCGCGAGCATGTTCGAGCGCGCAACCCGCGAGTGCAGGATGTCGCCAACGATGGCCACCGAGAGGTTTTCGAAACCGCCCTTGTGCCGACGGATGGTGAGCATGTCGAGCATGCCCTGCGTCGGGTGGGCGTGACGGCCGTCGCCGCCGTTGATGATTGCCACTTGCGGGCATACATGTTCGGCGATGAAGTGCGCGGCGCCGGAATCACCGTGGCGTACGACGAACATGTCGGCGGCCATGGCTTCGAGGTTGCGCAGGGTGTCGAGTAGGGTTTCACCTTTACTCGCCGACGAGGTCGACACGTTCAGGGTAATTACGTCTGCCGACAGCCGCTGGGCCGCCAGTTCGAAGGTGGTGCGGGTGCGCGTGGAGTTTTCGAAGAACACGTTGCACACGGTTTTGCCGCGCAGCAACGGGACTTTCTTCACCGCCCGGGCACCGACTTCGAGGAACGAGTCGGCAGTGTCGAGGATTTCCGTCAGCAACTCGCGGCGCAGGCCGTCGAGCGAGAGGAAGTGGCGCAGCTGGCCCTGATCATTGAGCTGCAGCGGGCGCTTGGTATCTAGAGGCGTCATCGCGAAGGGGACTCTCAATAGGGCGGATTAAAGGTTGAAGTCTTGCAGTTCGAGCGTCAGCGGCTCGGGGCCGGACAGCTTCACCCGTTCATGTGCGGCCAGCGACAGCGTCGCGCCAACCACGTTCGGGCGGATCGGCAGCTCGCCGGCGTCGAGGTCCAGCAGGCAGACCAGGGTCACGCTGGCCGGGCGGCCGTAGTCGAACAATTCGTTCATGGCGGCGCGGATGGTGCGGCCGCTCATCAATACGTCGTCGATCAGCACCAGATGCTGGCCTTCGATCTCGAAGGGCAGGGCGGACGGGCGCACTTGCGGGTGCAGGCCGTTCTGGCTGAAGTCGTCGCGGTAGAAGGAAACATCCAGCGTGCCCAGTGGCGCATCGCTGCCCAGTTCCTTGAGCAAGGCCTGCGCGACCCAGATGCCGCCAGTGCGAATGCCGATGTAACGCGGTTCAGTGATTTCACGCTGGGCAAGGTGCGCCTTGAGGCGGGTCGCCATCTGGCTGATCAGATCGGCGGGATTTGGCAGGCTCATGGTTGCTCCTTGTTGGGGGCGAGTCGGATCCTTGGACACGACTCGGTTTTTCACTCAAAAGAAAAGCGCCGAAGCGCTTGTCAGGATTCAAACAATGCAGTGTTTTCATCGAGCCAGCCCTGCAACAGCAGAGCGGCGGCGATGGCGTCCACCGGGTTGTCGCGGTAACTGCCTTTCTGACCGCCACGGGCCAGTCGCTCGCCTTTGGCTTCAAACGTGGTCAGGCGTTCGTCGTGGGTATAGAAGGGCAGATTGAAGCGGCCATTGAGGCGGCGGGCAAACTTTTCCGCGCGTACGCACATGTCGCTCGGGGTGCCGTCCATGTTCAGCGGCAGTCCGACAACAACGGCATCGGGTTTCCATTCTTTTATAAGGGCTTCGACCTGGTTCCAGTCCGGCACGCCGTTCTGTGCCTTCAAGGTGCACAGCTCACGAGCCTGGCCGGTAATCACCTGGCCGACCGCGACGCCGATCTGTTTGGTGCCGTAGTCGAAGCCGAGAATCAGGCGCAGGGCCATCAGGCGTGACCTGCCTGGCTGGTCAGCAGGCTGAGGTTGATCCCCAGGTGCCGGGCCGCTGCTTCCAGACGCAATTCGCTGCTGGTGTTGAACAGGATGTCGGCGTCATACGGGCAGTTCAGCCAGGCGTTGTCGGCGAGTTCCGCTTCCAGTTGCCCGGCTTCCCAACCGGCGTAACCGAGGGCAATCAGGCTTTTTGCTGGGCCGACGCCGTCAGCGATGGCGAACAGCACGTCCTGCGAGGTCGAGAGGGCCAGATCACCCTCCAATTGCGCGGTGGCCAGAAAGGTCTTGCCCGCCGGGTGCAGAACAAAACCGCGATCGGTCTGCACCGGGCCGCCAATGAAGATCGGCACATGCTGGCAGAGTGCTGGCGGGTCAATGTCCGGACGTAATTGCTCAAGGATGTCGGCCAGATTCAGCTCTTGCGGCCGGTTGACCACAATCCCCATAGCGCCATTGGCCGTGTGCTCGACGATGTAGGTCAAGGTGTGGGCAAAGTTCGGGTCGGCCATGTGTGGCATGGCGATCAGGAATTGATGCTTGAGGTAGCTGGGGCTGACGTTTTTCATGTGCGCTAGTGTGGCGTTCGGGGGGCAAACTGACAAGCTGGAGATGCTGACAGCAACACAGATCCATTGTAGGAGTGAGCCTGCTCGCGATAGCGGTGTGCCAGAATCGAAATTGTTGACTGATACACCGCTATCGCGAGCAGGCTCACTCCTACAAGGGGTTGCGGTGTGTCAGTTGCTTGAGAGCTTGTCGCCCCGGGCAAATTTCCAGGTACGAATGATTTCCAGACGGTCGATGTCCGACAAGTCCCCGGTAAACGGCGCAAACGGTGCCGCCAGTCGGACAATGCGCTGCGCCGCCTGATCCAGCAGCGGCTGGCCGGAGGATTCCAGCACCAGCACTTCATACAGCGAACCGTCGCGGTTGATCGAGACCATCAGGCGCAAATTGCCGTAGATCTGCTTGCGCCGTGCTTCTTCGGGGTAATTGAGGTTGCCGATGCGCTCGACCTTCTTGCGCCAGTCATCCTTGTACCAGGCACCCTTGTCGCGCATGGTCGACGCCGCGCTCAAACGGTGGATGCGCGGGCGCTTGGCGTACAGCTGTTGTTCCTTGGCCAGTTCGGCTTCAAGACTGGCGATGTCGCTGGACAGCTGTGAGCTGTCGAACTCCGGCGCGTCGACTGTCGGTTTGACTTCGGTTTTGGCTTCTTCTTTCTTGGTCGGCGCTTTTTTAGGTTTCGGCGCGACGGTGGTCACCGCAGCTTTGGGTGCGGCTTCCTGTACTTGCGGTTTGGCGGCCGGTGGCGGGGTGACTTTTTTGACCTGATTGTCTTGGAACGGCGCCACCTCAGTGGTCTTCGGAATCGCCTTCTTGTCCAGCGTGCCGCTGCCTTCCTGATGCTGTTGAGCAAGAAAGTCAGCCTTCTCCGGCTTCTTTTCGCTCTTGAAGGTGGCGAGGGTGATTTCCAGGGTTTTGCTGATTTGCTTGGGCTCGACCATCGTGAAGCCGACGCCGAGCAGCAGCGCCAAATGGATCAGCGCCGCGAGAAACAGGGTAAAACCGAGGCGATCGGCCGGGCGCACGCCACGGTGGGCGAGTTCTGCGGGCAGATCGGACGGGAGGGTCATGACAAGAAAACCAACATCGCGTTTTTCAGAGGCTGCGCATGATAACGCAATGTTGGTTTCACGCCTTGGGCTTCACGCTTCAAGCGACAGACTGCATGTGACGTGCATCAAGCTTGTGGCTTTTTGCCGGCGGCTTGCAGCTTCTTGGCGATGGCGTCCATCAGCATGCCGCCGATATCAGTGCCAAACGCATTGTCGATTTCACGGATGCAGGTCGGGCTGGTGACGTTGATTTCGGTGAGGCTTTCGCCGATCACATCGAGGCCAACGAACAGCAGGCCTTTCTCACGCAACGTCGGGCCGACCTGCGCGGCGATCCAGCGATCCTTGTCGGTCAGCGGGCGCGCTTCACCACGGCCACCGGCAGCCAGGTTGCCACGGGTTTCGCCCTGCGCCGGAATCCGTGCCAGGCAGTAATCCACCGGCTCGCCGTCGATCATCAGGATGCGTTTGTCACCGTCCTTGATCGCCGGCAGGTAGGCCTGGCCCATGATCTGCTGGCCACCGAGGGCGGTCAGGGTTTCCAGAATCACCGACAGGTTCGGGTCACCGGCACGGTGACGGAAAATCGAAGTACCGCCCATGCCGTCCAGCGGCTTGAGGATCACGTCACCGTGTTTCGCGGCGAATTCACGCAACACGTCAGCGCGGCGGCTGACGATGGTTGGCGGCGTGCACTGCGGGAACAGCGTGGCGAACAGTTTTTCATTGCAGTCGCGCAGGCTCTGCGGTTTGTTCACCACCAGCACGCCAGCGGTTTCGGCCTGTTCGAGCAGGTAGGTGGAGTAGACGAACTCCATGTCGAACGGCGGATCCTTGCGCATCAGGATCACGTCCAGATCGCTCAGCAGGTTGTCCTGTTCGGCGTCCAGTTCGAACCATTTTTCCGGGTTGGCAAAGACTTTCAGCGGCTTCATGCGCGCCCGGGCCTGACCTTCGCCCTGATACAGGTCGCGCTGCTCCATATAGAACAGTTCCCAGCCACGCTTCTGCGCGGCCAGCAGCATGGCCAGCGAGCTATCCTTTTTATAGGAGATGCTGGCGATAGGGTCCATGACAATCCCGACGCGAACGCTCATTGGGTTTTCCTCGAAAATTGGCTACCGGATCGGTATTGAAAAAGTGCCGCCAGAGTGGCGCCGGGCGGGTTTTCGGTCAAGGAAAAACCCGTCGATAGATTGCATCTGGAGACTGTGCTAAAAAGGCTGGCGTAGCGTGCTGGCCCTTGAGCATCAAGGGTTTCGAGCCATTGATAACCGCAAAACGGACAAATTGATTCGCAAAGGCGACGGTAGAGCCCTCTTATGGAACAGCAGTCCAGCGCCTTGAAGGTCATGGTGATCGACGACTCGAAAACGATTCGTCGCACCGCCGAAACATTGTTGAAGAATGTCGGTTGCGAAGTGATCACGGCGATCGACGGTTTCGACGCTCTGGCGAAGATCGCCGACAACCATCCCGGGATCATTTTTGTCGACATCATGATGCCGCGTCTGGATGGTTATCAGACCTGCGCTTTAATCAAGAACAACAGCGCGTTCAAGGCCACACCGGTGATCATGCTGTCATCGCGTGACGGGCTGTTCGACAAGGCCAAGGGGCGGATTGTCGGTTCTGATCAATTTTTGACCAAGCCTTTCAGCAAGGAAGAACTGCTCAACGCGATTCAGGCCCATGTTCCGGGCTTCGCCGCCGTTTTGCCGCAGTAAGACACGTACAGAGATACGCGGCCAGCGGGCCGCGCGTCGACAAGAAAATGGGGAAAACCATGGCACGTATCCTGATCGTCGATGATTCGCCGACTGAAATGTACAAACTCACCGGCATGCTCGAAAAGCACGGCCATGAAGTGTTGAAGGCCGAAAACGGCGCCGACGGCGTGGCTCTGGCTCGGCAGGAAAAACCCGACGCGGTACTGATGGACATCGTCATGCCCGGCCTCAATGGTTTCCAGGCGACCCGTCAGCTGACCAAAGACCCGGAAACCGGACATATCCCGGTGATCATCATTACCACCAAGGATCAGGAAACCGACAAGGTCTGGGGCACCCGCCAGGGCGCCAAGGATTACCTGACCAAACCGGTCGACGAAGACACCCTGATCAAGACCCTGAACAACGTGCTCAAAGGCTGATCGCGCAACCATGAGCGAATCGCTGACCGCGTTCGAACTGCTCTGGCAGATCGACCAGCGCTGCCGCTTGCTGGCGGCGGACCTGCCGTCGCAACCGGCGCGCCAGGATCGCTGGAGCGGCATCGGCTTTCGCCTCGGCGAGCATTGGTATGTGGCGCCGATGGGCGAAGTCAGCGAAGTGCTGCATGAACCGCGATTTACCCAGTTACCCGGGGTCAAGCCGTGGGTCAAAGGCGTGGCTAACCTGCGCGGGCGGTTGCTGCCGATCATGGATCTGTGCGGTTTCTTCGGCCATGAACTGTCGCCGTTGCGTAAACAGCGGCGGGTATTGGTGGTCGAGCATGGCGATGTGTTTGCCGGGCTGATGGTCGATGAAGTCATCGGCCTGCAGCACTTTGAGCAGAACAGCTTTGAACCGCTATCGATCAGCAAACGCCAGGGCTCGAAGGCCGAGTTCGTCAAAGGCTATTTCCGGCGCGAGCAGAACTGGCGGGTGTTCAGCCTGTTTGCGCTGGCCAAATCCCCGGTGTTCATGAGCGTTGCGATATAACAGATTCAACACCGTCCCCTGTGGGAGCGAGCCTGCTCGCGAAGAGGGCGTGTCAGGCAAGATAAATATTGGCTGACCCAGCGCTTTCGCGAGCAGGCTCGCTCCCACAGGGATTGCAGCAGGCCTCAAAGGTGTGGGTTAAGGGCGAGGACCGATGACAAAAGCAAAAACAGGCAAGCCGGCGGAAGGATCGCGCAGTCGCTCGCAGATCATCGTGCTGTTCATCGCACTGATCGTGTTCATCATGCTGCTGTTCGCCAACTTCGCGTACCTCAACACCCAAGCGAACTACGACAAACAGTACATCGGCCACGCCGGTGAGCTGCGCGTGCTCTCGCAACGCATTGCCAAGAACGCCACCGAAGCCGCCGCTGGCAAGGCTGCCGCGTTCAAGTTGCTCAGCGATGCGCGCAACGATTTCGCCCAGCGCTGGGGTTACCTGAAAAAGGGCGACCCGGCCACCGGCCTGCCTCCCGCCCCGGCCACCGTACGCCCGGAAATGCGCGCTGTGCAGCTGGATTGGGAGCGCCTGCTGAAAAACACCGACGCGATTCTTTCCAGCGAGCAGACCGTGCTGTCGCTGCATCAGGTCGCCGCGACCCTGGCCGAAACCGTGCCGCAGTTGCAGATCGAATACGAAAAAGTCGTCGAAATCCTCCTCCAGCGTGGCGCCCCAGCCACGCAAGTGGCGATGGCCCAGCGTCAATCGCTGCTCGCCGAACGTATCCTCGGCGCGGTCAACACCGTGCTCGCCGGCGACGAAAACTCCCAGCAAGCCGCCGATGCCTTCGGCCGCGACGCCACCCGTTTCGGCCAAGTGCTCAACGGCATGCTGCAAGGCAACCCGGCGTTGAAAATCAGCCAGGTCGAAGACCGCGACGCCCGTGCGCGTTTGAGCGAAATCTCCGAGCTGTTCCAATTCGTTTCCGGCTCGGTGGATGAAATCCTCGAAACATCGCCGGAGCTGTTCAAGGTTCGTGAATCGGCGAGCAATATCTTCAGCCTCTCGCAAACCCTGCTCGACGAAGCCTCGCACTTGGCCACTCGCTTCGAGAACCTTGCCGGTGGGCGCAACACTGACACCATCGGCGGTTACGTCCTCGGTTTGCTGGCGCTGGCCTCAATCATCCTCATCGGTCTGGTCATGGTTCGCGAAACAAATCGCCAGTTGCGCGAAACCGCCGAGAAGAACGAGCGCAACCAGAACGCGATCATGCGTCTGCTCGATGAAATCGAAGACCTCGCCGACGGCGACCTCACCGTGACCGCTTCGGTGACGGAAGACTTCACCGGCACCATCGCCGACTCGATCAACTATTCCGTCGATCAGTTGCGCGATCTGGTCGCCACCATCAACCTTACCGCCGGCCAGGTCGCCGCAGCGGTGCAGGAAACCCAGGCCACCGCCATGCATCTGGCCCAGGCTTCGGAGCATCAGGCCCAGCAGATTTCCGAAGCCTCGACCGCGATCAGCGACATGGCCGAATCCATCGATCAGGTCTCGGCCAACGCCGCCGAGTCTTCTGCGGTAGCGGAGCGTTCGGTGGAAATCGCCAACAAGGGCAACGAGGTGGTGCACAACACCATCCACGGCATGGACAACATTCGCGAACAGATTCAGGACACCGCCAAACGCATCAAGCGTCTCGGCGAGTCGTCGCAGGAAATCGGTGACATCGTCAGCCTGATCGACGACATCGCCGACCAGACCAACATCCTCGCCCTCAACGCGGCGATTCAGGCGTCGATGGCCGGTGATGCCGGGCGCGGTTTCGCCGTGGTCGCCGATGAAGTGCAGCGGCTGGCCGAACGCTCGTCCGCCGCCACACGGCAGATCGAAACCCTGGTGCGGGCGATTCAGACCGACACCAACGAAGCGGTCATCTCGATGGAACAAACCACTACCGAGGTGGTGCGTGGCGCGCGACTGGCGCAGGATGCCGGTGTGGCCCTGGAAGAAATCGAAGGCGTGTCGAAGACCCTCGCGGCGCTGATTCAAAGCATCTCCAACGCAGCGCAGCAGCAGACGACTTCGGCCGGGCAGATCTCGCTGACGATGAACGTGATCCAGCAGATCACCTCGCAGACCTCGTCCGGCTCCACGGCCACCGCCGAGAGCATCGGCAACCTGACGAAAATGGCCAGTCAGCTACGGCGTTCGGTGTCCGGTTTCACCTTGCCGGCGGCGACAGATAAAGCGTGAGTGGAGTGGTTATGGGTGATCGGCACGACTATGTGGCCCTCGAATGGGTCAAAGGCGAAATTGCCGAAACGCTGAAACAGGCGCATCAAGCAATTGAAGCCGTGCTCGACGACCCGCAAGCCTTTCCCGGGCTGGACGAGTGCCTGGATTACATCCATCAGGTCCACGGCAGTTTGCAGATGGTCGAGTTCTACGGCGCAGCCTTGCTCGCCGAAGAAATGGAACATCTGGTCGAAGCCTTGCAGCACGAGCGCGTCAGCCATCGCGACGAAGCCCTGCACCTGTTGCTGCAAGCCCTTGGGCAATTGCCGATTTACCTCGACCGCGTGCAGAGCGCCCGGAGAGATTTGCCGTTGGTGGTGCTGCCGCTGATCAACGATCTGCGCAGCGCCCGTGGCGAAAGCCTGCTCTCGGAAACCAGCCTGTTCAGCCCGCAATTGCCCGAACTGGCACCGCTAAACGCAGAAGCGTTGGCACTGCTGGAGCCGGCAGAACTGCCGAACGTACTGCGCAAATTACGCCAGATGCTGCAAATGGCTTTGGTCGGTTTGCTGCGTGAACAGGATGACCAGACCCACCTCGGTTATCTGGCCAAAGTCTTCACCCGCCTCGAAGCGCTGAGCGGTGATTCGCCGCTGAGCCCGCTGTGGCAAGTCGCCTCGGCGCTGGTCGAAGGCATGCGCGAGGGCGTGATCGCCAACAGCCCGGCGCTGCGCAGCCTGTTCAAGGACGCCGACAAAGAACTCAAACGCCTGCTCGATCAGGGCATGGCTGGCCTCAATCAGCCGGCGCCTGCCGAGCTGCTGAAAAGCCTGTTGTTCTATATTGCCAAAGCCGAACATCCCACCGGGCAGATGCTGACCATGAAAGATCGCTACTCCCTGGACGACGCGTTGCCCGACAGCGCGATGGTCGACGAAGAACGCGCGCGCCTGGCCGGCCCCGACCGCGATGCGATGCGCTCGGTGCTGTCGGCGTTGTGTGAAGAACTGGTGCGGGTCAAGGAGCGCCTCGACCTGTTCGTGCGTAGCGACCGTCAGCACACCTCGGATCTGGAAAGCCTGCTCGCACCGCTGCGACAGATTGCCGACACCCTCGCGGTGCTCGGTTTCGGCCAGCCGCGCAAAGTGATCATCGATCAATTAGCTGTCGTGCTCAGCCTCGCCCAGGGCCAGCGCGAACCGAATGACGCGATCCTCATGGACGTTGCCGGTGCGCTGCTTTACGTCGAAGCGACGCTGGCCGGGATGGTCGGCACCGTCGAGCCGGAAAGCCCGGAAGATTCGCGCCTGCCGACCACCGACCTGACGCAGATCCATCAGATCGTGATCAAGGAAGCGCGCATCTGCCTGCAACAGGCCAAGGACATGATCGTCGACTACATCGACGCCGATTGGGATCGCCAGCACCTGCAACCGTTGCCGGCGCTGCTGACCCAGGTGCGCGGGGCACTGGCGATGATTCCGTTGAGCCGCGCGGCAAGTCTGGTCGAGGCGTGCAACGGGTTTATCCGTGAGCATCTGTTGCTTGATCCGCACGAACCGGGTTGGGAAGAACTGGATCATCTGGCCGATGTCATCAGCAGCCTCGAGTATTACCTCGAACGTCTGAGCGACGATCCGCAGGCGCCGAGCGAGCAGTTGCTGGATGTCGCGCAGAAGTCCCTTGCGAGTCTGGGTTTCATTCCAAATGAGCCGCATGTGCCCGTGCTCGAAGACGTGCTCAGCCCCAGCGAAGCGCTGGTGATGCAGGACATGCAAGCGCTCGATGACCCGGAAACCGTGCAGTCGCTGGCCGATGTTCTGGCCAGCCCGGTTTCGGCGCTCAACCCGCCAGCGCTGATCACCCCCGGCAGCCTGATGCCGCCGCCGGCCGATGAAGAACCGGTCGACGATGAGCTGCGCGAGGTGTTCCTCGAAGAGACCGACGAGGTCCTCGAAGTTCTCCACGAATACCTGCCGCGCTGGTCGGCCAATCCGCAGGATCGTGATGCGCTGACCGAACTGCGCCGCGCCTTCCACACCTTGAAAGGCAGCGGGCGCATGGTCCGCGCGCTGATCCTCGGTGAACTGGCCTGGGCGGTGGAAAACCTGCTCAACCGTGTGCTCGAACAAAGTGTCGAACCGGGCTCAGTGGTGCAGCAAGTGCTGACCGACACCGTGCTGTTGCTGCCCGAGTTGATCAGCGAATTCGCCACTAGTAACCAGCGCCAGCGCGGCGATGTCGATCAGCTCGCGGCCCGTGCTCACGCCTTGGCCAAAGGTGACGAGCCATTGGCCGCCGAAGACGTGGACGATGTCGCGGCGCTCGATCCGCTGTTGCTGGAAATCTTCCGCAAAGAAGCCGAGACCCACCTCGCCAGCCTCAACCGCTTTCTCGATCAGGCCGCCGAGCATGTGCCGCTGCAGGCCAGCGACGAACTGCAGCGCGCTTTGCACACGCTCAAGGGCAGTGCGTCGATGGCCGGCGTATTGCCGATTGCCGAACTCGCTGCACCGCTCGATCAACTGGCCCGCGAGTTCAAGGCGCACCAGTTGCCGCTGGACCTCGACGAAGTGGAGTTGCTACTTGAAGCCGAGGGCCTGTTCCGTGTCGGCCTGCGTCAGCTCAAGCATGATCCGCTGGCGCCGATTGTCGGTGCGCAGTCGCTGATCAAGCGCTCGGAAACCCTGCTCGCCGAGCGTCTGGCCTCGATCCTCGATGCGCCCAATACCGGCCTGCGGATCAAGCGCGATCCGCAACTGATCAATAACTTCCTCGCTCAAGGCATGGACATCCTGCTGGATGCTGAGAGCCTGCTACAGCGCTGGCAGCAACACCCCGGCGAGCGTCAGGAACTCAGCGCCTTGCTGGATGAACTGACCACCCTTGGCGAAGGCGCGCATTTGGCGGATTTGCTGCCGGTGGATGTGTTGTGCGAAGCCTTGCTCGATCTCTACGGCGCCGTGGAAGAAAGCAGCCTGGCGGTCAGCGAGCAGTTTTTCCAGGAAGCGCAGAACGCCCACGAAGCGCTGATCAACATGCTCGACGAACTGGCCGCCGGGCAGGAAGTCACGCCGCAGCCAGAGCGGATTCGGGCGTTGCATGATCTGCTCGATCAGAGCCTCGACCCATCGTCCATGGGCCTGATTCGCAGCGATGGCAGCCGCACCCTGAGCATCCGTGAACTGGGCAGCGCCACCGCTGAGTTGCAGCAAAAGGCAACGGCGCTTGAACACGATGACGAGATTGTCGGGATCTTCCTTGAAGAAGCGGTCGATATTCTCGACAGCTCAGGCCAGGCCTTGCAGCGCTGGTTGAGCGACCCGGACAATGCCGCGCCGCTGTCCTCGTTGCAGCGCGATTTGCACACCCTCAAGGGCGGCGCGCGGATGGCCGAAGTCGAGGCCATTGGCGATCTGGCTCAGGAGCTGGAAAGCTTTTACGAAGGCTTGGTGGATCGTCGCTACAACTACAGCGAAAGCTTGGGGCGCTTGTTGCTCAAGAGTCATGAGCGTTTGGCGCTGCTGCTTGAACAACTGCAACAGCATCAGCCACTGACCCCGGCACAGGATCTGATCGACGTTATCCGTCAGGTCCGCCAAGGCCAGAATGTTGCCGAAACTCCGCCAGCAACAGCCGGGCACGACAGCGCTGGCCACGATCCCGAGTTGCTGGAAATCTTCCTCGAAGAAGGTTTCGACATCATCGAAAACTCCGGCGCCGCGCTGCTGCGCTGGCAGGCCGAGCCGGGCAATCGTCAGGAAGTGGAAACCCTGCTGCGCGATCTGCACACCCTCAAGGGTGGCGCGCGGATGGTCGAGATCGGCCCGATCGGCGACCTCGCGCATGAGCTGGAATACCTTTACGAAAGTCTTTCCAGCGGCGCTTTGCAGCCGTCGGCGGAGCTGTTTGCGCTGGTGCAGCGCGGGCATGATCGCTTGGCGCAAATGCTCGATGGCGTGCGCGCCGGGCAACCGTGTCCGCCGGCTGATCGGCTGATCAATGCGATCCAGAATTTCAGCCATCCGGTGACGGTAGAAACGCCGCCAGTGCTACCTGTGCCGGTCAAGACTGACGTTGCGCCGCCAGCTGCCGACGCTGGCGCGGACATGGTCAAAGTCTCCGCCGAACTGCTCGATGAGTTGGTCAATCTGGCCGGGGAAACCTCGATCTTCCGTGGCCGTATCGAACAGCAGGTCAACGACGCGCAGATCGCGCTGAACGAGATGGAAACCACCATCGAACGGATGCGCGATCAGTTGCGCCGCCTCGACACTGAAACTCAGGGGCGGATTCTCAGCCGCCAGCAAGTCGATGCCGAACGTCTCGGCTATGAAGAATTCGATCCGCTGGAAATGGACCGCCATTCGCAGTTGCAGCAACTGTCGCGGGCGCTGTTCGAATCCGCCTCTGACTTGCTCGACCTCAAGGAAACCCTCGACCGCCGTAATCACGACGCCGAGAACCTGTTGCAGCAACAGGGCCGCATCAACACCGAATTGCAGGAAGGCCTGATGCGTACGCGCATGGTGCCGTTCGAGCGCATGTTGCCGCGCCTGAAACGCATCGTCCGCCAGGTCGCTGAAGAGCTGAACAAAGACGTCGCGTTTGTCGTCGGCAACGCCGAAGGCGAGATGGATCGCAATGTGCTGGAGCGCATGGCTGCGCCGCTGGAACACATGCTGCGCAATGCCGTCGATCATGGTCTGGAGTCCGCCGAGGTGCGGCTGGCGGCGGGCAAACCGGCGCAGGGCACGATAAGCCTGGACCTGTCCCGCGAGGGCGGCGACATCGTTTTCGACATTCGCGATGACGGCGCCGGGGTGCCACTGGAAGCGGTGCGGCGCAAGGCGATCAAGCGCGGCATGCTCGCGCCGGATGCCGAGATCAGCGACCGCGACGTGTTGCAGTTCATCCTTCAGCCGGGGTTTTCCACAGCGGAAAAGATCACGCAGATTTCCGGACGTGGCGTCGGCATGGACGTGGTGCACGAAGAAGTGCGGCAACTCGGCGGCAGCATGAGCATCGACTCGGTGCCGGGGCAGGGCGTGCATTTCCGCATTCGGCTGCCGTTCACCGTGTCGGTCAACCGCGCGTTGATGGTGCAGTGTGGCGAGGATCAATACGCGATTCCGCTGAACACCATCGAAGGCATCGTCCGCGTGTTGCCGAATGATCTGGAAGCTCACTTCCGGGTTGATCCGCCGCGCTATCAGTACGGCGGCCAGACCTACGAACTGTGCTATCTCGGCGAACTGCTGAAAACCACGCCACGGCCGAAACTGCTCGGCCAGAATCTGCCATTGCCGGTGCTGCTGGTGCACTACAACGACCGGCGCATCGCGGTGCTGGTCGATACCATGGCCGGCACCCGCGAGATTGTGGTCAAGAGTCTTGGCGCGCAATTCGCGGCGGTGCAGGGCGTGTCCGGGGCGACGATTCTGGGCGATGGCCGGGTGGTGCTGATTCTCGATTTGCTCGCACCGATTCGGGCGATGCAAGCGCGGGTTGCGCAGACACCGACGGTGCCGGAGATCGACAGCGAACCGCAGAAACCGCTGCTGGTGATGGTGGTCGACGACTCGGTCACCGTACGCAAGGTCACCAGCCGTTTGCTCGAACGTCACGGCATGAACGTGCTCACGGCCAAGGACGGTGTCGACGCCATGCTGCTGCTCGAAGAACACATGCCCGACCTGATGCTGCTCGACATCGAAATGCCGCGCATGGACGGCTTCGAAGTCGCCACCCAAGTGCGCAACGACGAACGCCTGCAACACCTGCCGATCATCATGATCACCTCACGTACCGGGCAGAAACACCGCGACCGCGCCATGGCGATTGGCGTCAACGACTACCTCGGCAAGCCGTATCAAGAGTCGGTGCTGCTTGAAAGCATTGCCCACTGGAGCAAGAAACATGCATGAGCGCCGGCATAATCAGCGCAGCAGCCAACTCACTGGTCTGTTGTTGCCGTTGGCGGATCGCAATTTGATCCTGCCTAACGTCGCTGTCGCTGAGTTGATCGATTACCAGGCCAGTGCCTTCGATCTGGACACGCCGCCGTGGTACCTCGGCAAGGTTACGTGGCGTGAGCGGCATATTCCGTTGCTGAGTTTTGAATCGGCGTGCGGGCAGAAAATCGTCATTGGCGAGCGGGCGCGAATCGTGATTTTGAATGCCCTCGGTGGGTTGCCGGAGTTGAAGTTCATTGCCCTGCTGGTGCAGGGGATTCCGCGGTCGTACAAGCTTGATAGTCAGTTGAGTTATGTCGATGTGCCGTTGTGTGGGCTGGAGCAGGCGGCGGTGCAGGTCGGGGAGCAGGTGGCGAAGGTGCCGGATTTGTTGGGGTTGGAGAAGTTGTTGGTGGATGCTGGGCTGGTTCACTGATCCAGAATTCGTGTCGCTCTGACTGGCCTCATCGCTGGCAAGCCAGCTCCCACAGGTTTTTGTGTGGTTCACAGAATTCGAATACAACTCGGACACTGTGGGAGCTGGCTTGCCAGCGATGGGGCCAGTAGCACCAGCAAATTCTTACAGGCAAATCCTCAATTTCTGCAGTGCAATAGACACCCTTTAACCCCGTTGTTTAAAGACACTCTGTGTTACGGCTCCCTAGCCTACAAATCCTTGCGCCGCTGCCTACGCATGCACCAGAATCCGCCGGCTTGTGCGCCTTTGGCATGCTGCGTAACTTGATTCCGTCACTGATTTCCAGTGATCGGGTTTAGCAGCCCGTGGTTAATCTAAGGGTGCACGTGCATCATCGTCAGGCTCAGCGCCTGCATTCGATGGCGGCTGTGCGCAGGGCGCTTCGGCGCGCCGGCTTCCTTAGGTTCCCCGGTCTGCTAACCTGCGTTCAGCTGCCACCCCTTCTTTTAGCAGAGAAGCGGTTCCAGCTTTATCTCGGAACCTGAAGATGATTAAACCAACGCCTAACCCCCCGCTCGCAGACCCGGCATCCCCCTACGAATCCCCCGACTCCAGGAAATTCCACGAAGCCGCCGAGCGCGCCCTCGACCATTACCTTGGCCCTACCAACGCCGACCTCATGGCCACGCCTTACACCCCGAACACGCTGTACATGGCCAACCCGAATGCCGACACGGAATCCCTGCTGGCTGACGCCAGTGAAACCCTCGGCTCGGCCACGGTCATGCTCAACAATCACGCGGCAACGGTGGACGGCACGCACCGCAAGACTGTGCAGGGTATTGCGCAGGTGGTGATGGTGGCGGAGATGGCTGTTAACCGTTTGTTGGATAGGTTGGTGCCGACGGAGTGACTTAAAAGCTGACCCTCACCCCAGCCCTCTCCCGGAGGGAGAGGGGGCCGACCGTGGGATGCTCACAAGTTACGCCGACCTGAAAATACTGCTGTGAATCCATAATCGACTCGGTGGGGCTGGTCGATGTATGGCGCCAGACACCTCGGTCGGTCCCCTCTCCCTCCGGGAGAGGGCTAGGGTGAGGGCGCTCTTGATCATTACGCTCAGCGTAATGATTCACCACCGCGCTTGATTGATGCCCCCATCCCACACGCCTACCTTAGCTCCACGACAGCGAACCCGTGGAGTGAGCATGACAACAACAATTTCCCCCGACTCGCGCTGGACGCGGCGGCGCGATGAGAAGCAGCGCCGGCTCGACAAGGTGCGCGGGCTGGCCGACGGTGTGGTGTTGCCCACCGACAAGATCGTCGCCGCGCTCGAAGCGCTGATTCATCCCGGCGACCGTGTGGTGCTGGAGGGCAACAACCAGAAGCAGGCGGACTTCCTCTCGCGCTCGCTAGCCAAAGCCGACCCGGAAAAGCTCCACGACCTGCACATGATCATGCCCAGCGTCGGTCGCTCCGAGCACCTCGACCTGTTCGAACGCGGCATCGCCCGCAAGCTAGATTTCTCCTTCGCCGGCACCCAGAGCCTGCGCATCAGCCAGTTGCTTGAAGACGGCTTGCTCGAAGTCGGCGCGATCCACACCTACATCGAACTCTACGCCCGACTGGTGGTGGACCTGATCCCCAATGTCGTGCTCTCCGCCGGGTTCATGGCCGACCGCGCCGGCAATATCTATACCGGCCCGAGCACCGAAGACACGCCGGCACTGATCGAACCGGCGGCGTTCAGCGACGGCATCGTCATCGTCCAGGTCAACCAATTGGTCGACGACGTCAGCGAACTGCCGCGCGTCGACATCCCGGCGTCGTGGGTCGATTTCGTCGTGGTGGCGGACAAGCCGTTCTACATCGAACCGTTGTTCACCCGTGACCCGCGCCATATCAAGCCTGTGCACGTGTTGATGGCGATGATGGCGATCCGTGGGATCTACGAAAAACACAACGTGCAGTCGCTCAACCACGGCATCGGTTTCAACACCGCCGCCATCGAATTGATCCTGCCGACTTACGGCGAGTCTCTTGGCTTGAAGGGCAAAATCTGCCGCAACTGGACGCTCAACCCGCACCCGACGTTGATCCCGGCGATCGAGAGCGGCTGGGTCGAAAGCGTGCATTGCTTCGGCACCGAACTCGGCATGGAAAACTACATCGCCGCGCGTCCGGACGTGTTCTTCACCGGCCGCGACGGCTCGTTGCGTTCCAACCGGATGTTCTGCCAACTCGCCGGGCAGTACGCGGTGGATCTGTTTATCGGCGCGACGTTGCAGGTCGATGGCGATGGCCATTCCTCGACCGTCACCCGTGGCCGTCTCGCCGGTTTCGGTGGCGCGCCGAATATGGGCCACGACCCGCGCGGTCGGCGTCACGGCACCCCGGCGTGGCTGGACATGCGCCACGACGATTCGCAGCAACCGATGCTCGAACGCGGCAAGAAACTCGTGGTGCAAATGGTCGAGACCTTCCAGGAAGGCGGCAAACCGACCTTCGTCGAAACCCTCGACGCGGTCGAAGTGGCGAAGAAAAGTGGCATGCCGCTGGCGCCGATCATGATCTACGGCGACGACGTCACCCACTTGCTCACCGAAGAAGGCATCGCCTACCTGTACAAGGCGCGCTCGCTGGAAGAGCGCCAGGCAATGATCGCCGCGGTCGCCGGCGTTACCGCCATCGGCCTGCGCTACAACCCGAAAGACACCGAATGCATGCGCCGCGAAGGCCTGATCGCTTTGCCCGAAGACCTCGGCATCCGCCGCACCGACGCCACCCGCGAACTGCTCGCAGCAAAAAGCGTGGCCGATCTGGTCGAGTGGTCCGGCGGCCTGTACAACCCGCCCGCCAAATTCAGGAGCTGGTAATGCACGCACTTAACCTGCAAGCGCAACCGCTGTCTCTGGCTGATCGATTGGCCGATCTGGCGGTGGACGCCTTGATCGACGAAGCCGATCTGTCGCCGAAACCGGCGCTGGTCGACCGTCGCGGCAATGGCGCGCACACCGATTTGCACCTGGGCCTGATGCACGCTTCGGCGCTGTCGTTGTGGCCGGCGTTCAAGGAAATGGCCGAAGCGGCGGTTGCAATCGGCGAAGTCGATTCAACGTTGCGCGAAGCGATTGGCCGCATCGGTCGAGAAGGCGAGCAAGCGATGCTCACGACCACCAACGGCGTGAACACGCATCGCGGCGCCATTTGGGCGCTGGGATTATTGGTGACGGCTGCTGCGCTGGAGCCGCAATCCTCCAGCGCTAACGCCGTGACCCTCCGCGCCGCACGTCTGGCCTTACTGGAGGACCGCTACGCACCCAAACCATTGAGCCACGGCGCCCAGGTCGCCCTGCGTTACGGCGCACGCGGCGCGCGTGAAGAAGCGCAACTCGGCTTCCCCTCGGTGCTGCAACGCGGCCTGCCGCAACTCAAGCGCAGCCGCGCCAACGGCCATGGCGAGCAGAACGCTCGGCTCGACGCCTTGCTCGCAATCATGACGAATCTGGCCGACACCTGCGTGCTCTACCGCGCTGGTGAAGAGGGCCTGCACGCCATGCAGTCCGGCGCGCAAGCGGTGCTCGATGCCGGTGGCAGCGCCAGCCTCAGCGGTCGCCGTCGCTTGCACGAACTCGATCAACAACTCATCGCATTGAATGCCTCGCCCGGTGGCGCCGCCGACTTGCTCGCCGCCACGCTGCTGCTCGACCGTATCGAGCGCGACGGCATCCTTCAGGGAGCGTTTTGATGGAAACCCTATCGTTTGAATTCCCCGCCGGGCAGCCGCCACGCGGTCGTGCGCTGGTCGGTTGTGTCGGCTCGGGTGATCTGGAAGTGCTGATCGAACCGGGTCTGGCCGGCAAGCTGACGATCAATGTGCAGACCTCGGTGAACGGCGCGCAACTGCGCTGGCAGCACCTGTTTGCGCGGATGTTCGACGGCACCACGCCGCCGGCGATGGCTATTGATATCCACGACTTCGGCGCGACGCCGGGGGTGGTGCGTTTGCGTCTGGAACAAGGTTTCGAGGAGATCGGCCATGACTGACAGCGCAGCGTTGCTCAACAAACACAGCTTCGTCGAACTCGGCGCGCGGCAACGGGCGCAAGCCCTGCTCGATGCCGGCAGCTTTCGCGAATTGCTCGATCCGTTTCAACGGGTAATGTCGCCATGGCTCGAACGTCAGGGCGTGGTACCGCAAGCCGATGACGGCGTGGTGATTGCCAAGGGCAGCCTCGACGGGTTGCCGGTGGTGATTGCCGCGATTGAAGGCGCGTTTCAGGGCGGCAGCCTTGGCGAAGTCGGCGGGGCGAAGATTGCCGGCGCGCTGGAGCTGGCGGCTGAAGACAACCGCAAGGGCATCCCGACGCGCGCGGTGTTGTTGCTGGAAACCGGTGGTGTGCGTTTGCAGGAAGCCAATCTTGGGTTGGCGGCGATTGCTGATATTCATGCGGCGATTGTCGATTTGCAGCAGTACCAACCGGTGGTTGGGGTGGTGGCGGGCAGCGTTGGTTGTTTCGGCGGTATGTCGATTGCGGCGGCGCTGTGCAGCTATTTGCTGGTGACTCAGGAAGCACGCCTCGGTTTGAACGGCCCGCAAGTGATCGAGCAAGAGGCCGGGATCGAAGAATACGACTCCCGCGACCGGCCGTTCATTTGGAGCCTGACCGGTGGCGAGCAGCGTTTCGCCAGTGGTCTGGTGGATCGGTATGTCGCCGATGATGTGGCGAGGATTCGTCAGCAGGTCGGCGAGTTGCTGCAGCAAGGTTTGCCGAAGCAACCTCGCAGCCAGCGCGCCGAATGGTTCCTGCAACGCCTGAGCAGTCTGAACACTGACCCGCAAATCGAACCGTCGGTGGTTCGCGATCTGTATCAAGGAGAGCGCTCATGAGCGGTTATTCGCTGCGCGGTTTGAACTGGTTCAACGCCTTGAGCGCGGGCGCTGTGGTGGTTGAAGGTCTGCCGGCCTCGTTGAAGGTTGCTGACGGTGATCTGGGGCGTTTTATCGCTGTGGTCGCTGACCCGGACAATCGTTTTCCACGTGCTCGCAATGGCGAAGTCGGCTTGCTTGAAGGCTGGGGGCTGGCCAAGGCTGTGGATGACGCGATCACGGCTGACCGCGACAAAGCGCAGAAACGCCCGATCATCGCCATCGTCGATGTGCCGAGCCAGGCTTATGGTCGGCGCGAAGAAGCGCTTGGCATTCATCAGGCGCTGGCCGGTGCGGCGGACAGTTATGCCCGCGCACGTTTGGCCGGGCATCCGGTGATTGCATTGCTGGTGGGCAAGGCGATGTCCGGGGCGTTTCTGGCGCATGGTTATCAGGCCAACCGTTTGATTGCGTTGCGCGATCCCGGCGTGATGGTGCATGCGATGGGCAAGGCGTCGGCGGCGCGAGTGACGTTGCGCAGTGTTGAAGAGCTGGAAGCGCTGGCCGCCAGTGTGCCGCCGATGGCTTATGACATCGACAGCTACGCGAGCCTCGGATTGCTCTGGGAAACCCTGTCGGTGCAACAGATTGAGCAGCCGACGGCGGAGGATCTTTCGAGAGTTAACGAATGCCTGAAGCAAGCCATCAGCGATATCTCCAGCACTGACTTGAGCAATCGTCTCGGCGCGAAGAATCGTGCTGCTTCCAGCAAAGTCCGCGAACTGCTGAGGGCGCAGTGGTGAGCACGCCTCTGGCCCACGATCTGCTCTGGGGCATGACCCCGGCGCAGTTGCTGGCGGATGCGCCGTCGTGGGCGGTCGAGTCGCTGGCCGCCGGGCAACCGGTGGTGGTGCGGCGGGCGTTGAGCGAGGAAGGTTTCGTCGCGGTGGGTGTGCGCGGTGTGTTGCGCGAGCAGCGGCTGGCGGCGTTTATGGCGGTCGATTCGATTGCCTGTCGCGTCAGTCCCGAAGCGCTTTGTCTTGTCGACAGCGAGCGCGATCTGCCGGTCATGCACGCGCTCAAACAACTGCGGCCGATGCTCGATGACTGCGGTTGGGTCTGGGGTGTCAGCGGCAGTGTCGGGTTTGAATTGGCCAGTGGTTTTACCGCGATGCACACGGCCAGTGACCTCGATTTGATTCTGCGTACACCGCAACTGATCACGCGTAATCAGGCACGCAAACTGGTCGCGGTTTTTGATCAGGCTGTGTGCCGGGTCGATATGCAGTTGCAGACGCCGTTCGGTGCTGTGGCACTGCGCGAGTGGGCCAGCGGATCGGCACGCGTGCTGCTGAAAAACGAGTATCAGGCCTGTTTGGTGACTGACCCGTGGAACCCGCAGGAGCGGCAGCGTGAGTAGCTTGCTGGTATTCCCCGGCCAGGGCGCGCAGCAAGCGGGCATGCTGCAGCGATTGCCCCGCGAGACTTTGGTCGAGGCCAGTGATGTGCTCGGTGAGGATGTTTTGCTGCTCGATTCCAGCGCAGCATTGCGCACGACAAGGGCGGTTCAGCTGTGCCTGCTGATCGCCGGCGTCGCTGCTTCACGGCAGTTGTTCCAGGACGGACTGACGGCGGACTACGTCGCCGGTCTGTCCATCGGTGCTTATCCGGCAGCGGTGGTTGCGGGGGCGTTGAGCTTCAGCGATGCGTTGCATCTGGTCAGCCTGCGCGGTGAGTTGATGCAACAGGCTTATCCACAGGGCTACGGCATGACCGCGATCATCGGCCTGCAATTATCCACAGTCGAAACGCTGCTGGCGCAGGTGCATAGCGAAGATTCGCCGGTGTATCTGGCCAACATCAACGCCGATAACCAAGTGGTGATTGCCGGCAGCGACAAGGCCATGCAAACCGTGGCCGAACTGGCGCGCAGTCGCGGCGCCGGTCTGGCAAAACGTCTGGCGGTGAGTGTGCCGTCGCACTGCCCGCTGCTGGAAAAACCGGCGCAAACCCTCGCCGAAGCCTTCGCCAAGGTCGAACTGAAAACCGCGAAAATCGCCTATCTGAGCGGCAGCCGCGCACGCCCTGTGGGCAAAGTAGAAGCCCTGCGCGACGACCTCGCCTTCAACATGTGCCGCGTGGTGGACTGGCGCGGCACCGTGCAAAGCGCCTACGAACGCGGTGTACGTTTACAGATCGAACTGCCGCCCGGTGCGGTGCTGACCGGGCTGGCGCGCCGGGTGTTCGAGCAAGGCACGGTCACTGCTTTCGACAGTGCGCGTCTCGACACCCTGCAAGCGCTGTTGCGTGAGGAGGGTAGCCGCCAACTCTAAAACCGCCGACTCAAGCTTCGAACAACAAAAACAACATTCGACGATGCACTTTGAGGACTACAACAATGATTATTTACGGTGTGGCGCTGCTCGCGATCTGTACGCTGGCAGGGGTGATCATGGGTGACATGCTCGGCGTGTTGTTGGGCGTCAAATCCAATGTTGGCGGGGTCGGCATTGCCATGATCCTGCTGATCTGCGCGCGGTTGTGGATGCAGAAGCGCGGCGGCATGACCAAGGAATGCGAGATGGGCGTCGGCTTCTGGGGTGCGATGTACATTCCGGTGGTGGTCGCGATGGCGGCGCAACAGAACGTCGTCACCGCGCTGCACGGTGGCCCGGTGGCGGTTCTGGCGGCGATCGGTTCGGTGGTGGTTTGTGGCTGCACGATTGCCTTGATCAGCCGCACGCATAAAGGCGAGCCATTGCCTGATGAGCCGGCGGAAATATCCCCGGTCGGCACGCCAGTAGGAGGTCGCTGATATGTGGGATCTCATCGAGAAAGGTCTGGAACACAACGGGCTGGTCACTGCATTCGCTTTTGTCGGCGTGATCATGTGGGTGTCGGTGGTTCTGTCCAAACGCCTGACGTTCGGACGCATTCACGGCTCGGCGATTGCCATCGTTATAGGTCTGGTTTTGGCGTGGGTCGGCGGCACCATGACCGGTGGCCAGAAAGGTCTGGCGGATCTGACGTTGTTCTCGGGTATCGGCCTGATGGGCGGGGCGATGCTGCGTGACTTTGCGATTGTGGCCACGGCGTTTGAAGTGCAGGCGACCGAGGCGAAGAAGGCCGGGTTGATTGGTGTGATTGCGCTGCTGTTGGGCACGATCCTGCCGTTTATTGTTGGCGCGTGCATGGCCTGGGCGTTTGGTTATCGCGATGCGGTGAGCATGACCACTATTGGCGCGGGCGCGGTGACTTACATTGTCGGGCCAGTGACGGGCGCGGCGATTGGCGCGACGTCGGATGTGATGGCCTTGTCGATTGCCACCGGGTTGATCAAGGCGATTCTGGTGATGGTCGGCACGCCGGTCGCGGCGCGCTGGATGGGCTTGGATAACCCGCGTTCGGCGATGGTGTTTGGTGGTTTGGCCGGGACTGTCAGCGGCGTTACAGCTGGGTTGGCGGCGACGGATCGGCGGTTGGTGCCTTATGGGGCGTTGACGGCTACGTTCCACACCGGGCTTGGTTGCTTGCTGGGGCCATCGCTGTTGTTCTTCATTGTTCGCGGGATTGTGGGTTGAAGATCAAAAGCCCCTCACCCTAGCCCTCTCCCGGGGGGAGAGGGGACTGACCGAGGTGTTTTGGCGTTATACATCGACCTGAAAGTCCTGAGTCGAACTCAGGCTTTGAGACCCATGGAGATCTGCTCCCTTTCCCCTCTACCCCTTGGGGGAGAGGGCTGGGGTGAGGGGGTAGCTCTTGATCTTGATTTTGCTCTAAATCCCAGCCTGCCGATTGGCATACATCCGACACTCCGCCAGCAACGCCAGCAAATTCGGATCCCTCTCCTTAGCCTTCAAGAACACCACGCCAATGTGCTGCTGCAACCGGTACTTCTCCTGCAGCGGAATCAGCTTCACCCGGTTCTCATACACCGCCGCAATCCTTCCCGGCAGCAACGCATAACCCACCCCGGAACTGACCATGCTCAGCAGGGTGAAGATGTCATTCACCTGCATCGCCACCTTCGGTTCAAACCCCGCCTGCCTGAATACCCGGTTACCGTCCTGATGCGTGGCAAAGCCCTGAGTCAGGGTGATGAAAGTCTCATCGCGCACTTCAGCCAGATCCACTTCACTGCGTTGCGCGAACTTTGAATCCGCCGGTGTGGCGAGGAAGATGTCGTCGGAAAACAGCGCAATCTGCTCGCAATCCGGGTCGTTGATGCTGTCGTCCAGCGATACCAGAATCGCGTCGACTTCCATGTTTTTCAGCTTGTAGAGCAGGTCGATGTTCGAGCCGAGGATCAGGTCGATGTTGAGTTCGCTGCGGCGGATCTTCAGGCCCATGATCAGTTGCGGTACGGTTTTCACTGTCAGTGAATACAGCGAACCGAGTTTGAAGCGTTCGGCGGAGAACCCGGCGGCTTCGCGGGTCAGGCGTACGCTTTCGACGACGTCATTGATCAGCTTCTGCGCCCGTTCTTCGAGTACATAAGCGCTTTCCAGCGGCGTCAGGTTGCGCCCTTCGTGTTTGAACAGCGGGCAGCGCAGGGCGCTTTCCAGCGAGTGGATTGCGCGGTGCACGCTGACGTTGCTGGTCTGCAACTCGGCAGCGGCGCGGGCGAGGTTGCCGGTACGCATGAAGGCGAGGAACACCTCGAGTTTTTTCAGGGTCAATTCTTCGTCGATCAGCATGGCGCGGACTCTTTTTGGAATGCGTCGATTGTGCCTTGAACATCAAAAGATCGCAGCCTTCGGCAGCTCCTGCATTGGAATGCGATCACCTGTAGTAGCTGCCGAAGGCTGCGATCTTTTGATCTTGGCGTTGAACAGAAACATTGCGCTTTTACGCTCAAGGCCCGAGCCTTGCGCGCTGCGGTAACGAATATTGAGGTGAGCGATACATGTATCACGGAGAAAAACTCAACGCCTGGACGCATTTGGTCGGGGCAGTGGCAGCGTTTATCGGCGGCGTCTGGATGCTGGTGATCGCCAGCCTCGACGGCAGCCCGTGGAAGATTGTCAGTGTGGCGATCTACGCCTTTACCTTACTGGTGCTCTACAGCGCCTCGACCGTGTACCACAGCGTGCGCGGGCGCAAGAAAGCGATCATGAAGAAGGTTGATCACTTTTCGATCTACCTGTTGATCGCCGGCAGTTACACGCCGTTCTGCCTGGTGACCCTGCGCGGACCGTGGGGCTGGACGTTGTTCGGGATTGTCTGGGGGTTAGCGCTGATTGGCATCCTGCAGGAGATCAAACCGCGTTCGGAAGCGCGGATTCTGTCGATCGTGATTTATGCGGTGATGGGCTGGATTGTGTTGGTGGCGGTCAAACCGCTGATTGCGGCGCTGGGTACGACAGGTTTTGCCTGGCTGGCGTCGGGCGGGGTTTTGTACACGGTGGGGATTATCTTTTTTGCCCTGGATCACCGGCTGCGGCATGCGCATGGGATCTGGCATTTGTTTGTGATTGCGGGGAGCTTGCTGCACTTTGTCGCGATCTTGTTTTACGTCCTATAGACCGAGGCGCGGCTAATCGCTGGCAAGCCAGCTCCCACAGGGTTTAGCGTTGTTCACGGATGTTGTGGCCAACAAAGATCCTGTGGGAGCTGGCTTGCCAGCGATGGGGCCTTAGAAGTCACCCCAAAGCTGTTGGGCCACCGCCAGTGCAACCACCGGCGCAGTTTCAGTGCGCAGCACGCGCGGGCCGAGGCGGGCGGCGTGGAAACCGTTGCCTTTGGCTTGCTCGACTTCGGCATCCGTCAAACCGCCCTCAGGCCCGATCAAGAACGCCAGCGTCGCCGGTTTGGCATGACTCACCAACGGCTCTGCCACCGGATGCAGCACCAGTTTCAACTCGGCTTCGGTCTGCTTGATCCAGTCTGCCAACAACACCGGCGGATGAATCACCGGCACCCGCGAGCGCCCACATTGTTCACAGGCGCTGATCGCCACCTGACGCCAGTGCAGCAGGCGTTTGTCGGCGCGTTCGTCCTTGAGGCGGACTTCGCAGCGGTCACTGAAGATTGGGGTGATTTCATTCACGCCCAGTTCGGTGGCTTTCTGAATCGCCCAGTCCATTCGCTCGCCACGGGACAGGCCCTGACCGAGGTGGATGTGCAGCGGCGATTCGACCTGACCGGCGAATTGCTCGTCGATCTGCACGGTCACGCGTTTCTTGCCGACTTCCAGCAGGGCGCCGCGAAACTCATGGCCGGAACCGTCGAACAGCTGCACCGCATCGCCCTCGGCCATGCGCAGTACGCGGCTGATGTAATGCGCCTGGGCCTCCGGCAATTCGTGTTCGCCAGTGCTCAGGGGGGCGTCGATAAAGAAGCGGGACAGTCTCATTTCGGGTCTCTCAGATTAGATCGTTCCCACACTCTGCGTGGGAATGCCTCAATGGACGCTCTGCGTCCGCTTTGGGACGCGGAGCGTCCCGGGCTGCATGCCCACGCGGAGCGTGGGAACGAGCGGTCACGGTTAGCCTGGGTCACGGAAGCCGGGATGGAAGTCTTTCGGCACGGCGACGCTGACGCTGTCACGCGTAGCGATGTCGATGCCTTCGCTAGCCACTTCGGCGAGGAAGTCGATCTGCTCCGGGGTGATCACGTACGGCGGCAGGAAATACACCACGCTACCGAGCGGGCGCAGCAACGCGCCACGTTCCAGCGCATGCTGGAACACTTTCAAACCGCGACGTTCCTGCCAAGGGTAGGCCTCTTTCGTGGCTTTATCCTTGACCATCTCGATGGCCAGGACCATGCCGGTCTGACGCACTTCGGAGACGTTCGGGTGATCGACCAGATGCGCCGTCGCCGAGGCCATGTGCTGGGCCAGGGCCTTGTTGTTCTCGATGACGTTGTCCTGCTCGAAGATATCCAGCGTCGCCAGTGCCGCCGCGCACGCCAGCGGGTTGCCGGTGTAGCTGTGCGAATGGAGGAAGGCGCGCAGGGTTGGATAGTCGTCGTAGAACGCGCTGTAGACCTCATCGGTGGTCAGGCACGCCGCCAACGGCAGATAGCCGCCGGTCAGCGCCTTCGACAAGCAGAGGAAGTCCGGACGAATACCGGCCTGCTCGCAGGCAAACATCGTCCCGGTGCGACCGAAGCCGACGGCGATTTCATCGAGGATCAGGTGCACGCCATAACGGTCGCAGGCCTCGCGCAGCAACGTCAGATACACCGGGTGATACATGCGCATGCCGCCGGCACCCTGAATCAACGGCTCGACGATCACTGCCGCGACGCTGTCATGGTTCTCGGCCAAGGTCTGTTCCATGGCCGCGAACATGTTGCGCGAATGTTCCTCCCAACTCATGCCTTCGGGGCGCCCGTAGCAATCCGGGCTCGGCACCTTGATGGTGTCCATCAACAGCGCTTTGTAGGTTTCGGTGAACAGCGGCACGTCACCGACCGCCATCGCTGCCATGGTTTCACCGTGGTAGCTGTTGGTCAGGGTGACGAAGCGCTTCTTGTTTGGTTGGCCGCGATTGAGCCAGTAGTGAAAGCTCATTTTCAGCGCGACTTCGATGCAGGACGAACCGTTATCGGCGTAGAACACCCGGTTCAAGCCTTCCGGGGTCATCTTCACCAGACGCTCGGACAGTTCGATCACCGGTTGATGGCTGAAGCCAGCCAGAATCACGTGCTCCAGCTGATCGACCTGATCCTTGATGCGCTGATTGATGCGCGGGTTGGCGTGGCCAAACACGTTGACCCACCACGAGCTGACGGCGTCGAGGTAGCGCTTGCCTTCGAAGTCTTCGAGCCAGACGCCTTCGCCGCGCTTGATCGGGATCAGCGGCAGCTGTTCGTGGTCTTTCATCTGGGTGCAGGGATGCCACAACACCGCGAGGTCGCGTTGCATCCACTGGTTATTCAGGCCCATTTACAGTCTCCTCGAGGCGGCTCGCGTCAGGCGCGGGCAAACAATCGCGCAAGCCTATGCAATGCGTCGCGCGGGGACAACCCATTGTGTCGATTGAGCTACTTTGTATGAGCCGATAGACGTCGCTGGCGGCGTTTTGATGGCTAACGTATTCTTCGCGGTTCTTTGGGTCGTCTGACCCGCAAAACTGCTTTTTCCTACGTGTATTTCCGGAGTTCGCTGAATGTCTGTCGGTTGGCTGCGCGCCTGTGCGCTGGTGATGTTGGGGCTGTTCAGCGTTACAGCGCTGGCCAAGGATAAAACTGCAATCGTGATCGGCGGCGGCCTGTCGGGCCTGACCGCCGCTTATGAGCTGCAAAACAAAGGCTGGCAGGTCACCCTGCTGGAAGCCAAACCGAGCCTGGGGGGGCGCTCGGGCATGGCCACCAGCGAGTGGATCGGCAACGACAAGACCCAGCCAGTGCTGAACAAGTACGTCTCGACGTTCAAGCTGGGCACCACGCCGGCGCCGGAATTCGTGCGTACCCCGGGCTACCTGATCGACGGCGAGTATTTCTCTGCCGCCGATCTGGCGACCAAGCAGCCGGCCACCGCCGATGCCTTGAAGCGCTACCAGAAAACCCTCGATGATCTGGCGCGTTCGATTGACGACCCGCAAAACCCGGCGGCAACCAGCACCCTGCACGCGCTGGACCAGATCACCGTATCGAGCTGGCTCGACAAGCAGAACCTGCCAGCCACTGCGCGCCAGTTGATCAACCAGGACATCCGCACTCACTACGACGAGCCTTCGCGTCTGTCGCTGCTGTACTTCGCGCAGCAGAACCGCGTGTATCGCGGCATCTCCGACCGTGACCTGCGCGCTTCGCGTCTGGTCGGCGGCAGCCAAGTGCTGGCGCAGGCGTTCGTCAAACAGATCAAAACCATCAAGACCAACTCGCCGGTGTCGGCGATCACTCAGGACAAGGACGGCGTGACCGTCAAGGTCGGCAGTGTTGGCTATCAGGCCGACTACGTTGTGCTGGCTGTGCCGCTGCGTGCACTGAACAAGATTGCCCTGACCCCGGCGCTGGACGCTCAGCATCTGGCGGCGATCAAGGGCACCAACTACGGCTGGCGTGACCAGATCATGCTGAAGTTCAAGACGCCGGTGTGGGAAAGCAAGGCGCGCATGTCCGGCGAGATCTACAGCAACACCGGTCTCGGCATGTTGTGGATCGAGCCAGCCCTGAAGGGCGGCGCCAACGTGGTGATCAACCTGTCCGGCGACAACGCTCGTGTGATGCAGGCGTTTGGCGACAAGCAAATGGTCGATCAGGTGCTGATTCGTCTGCACGCGTTTTATCCACAGGCTCGTGGTTCGTTCACCGGTTATGAAATCCGCCGCTACAGCACCGACCCGTCGATGGGCGGCGCGTACCTGGCTTACGGCCCGGGCCAGATCAGCAAGTTCTGGCGTCTGTGGGAGCGTCCGCTGCAACGCGTGACGTTCGCCGGCGAACACACCGACACCTTATACCCGGGCACCCTGGAAGGCGCGCTGCGCACCGGTCAGCGGGCGGCGAGTCAGGTTGAAGATCTGGCGGCAGGCAAATCGTTTGAGCCAGCCAAAGTAGTGCCGGCTGCAGCAGCGGCGGGCGCGGCGGGTGCCGTGGCGGCGAAGAAGGGCAACTTCTTCAGCAACCTGTTCGGTGGTTCGGATGACGAGAAGAAGCCTGAGCCAGTGAAGGCGCCAGAGCCGGCTCCTGCTCCGGTCGCACCAGCGCCGACTCCGGCACCTGCGCCAGCTCCGGTGGAACCGCCGAAGCCTGCGGCACCAGTGAAAGCTGAACCGGCGAAGAAAGCAGCGGCCAAGCCAGCGGTGAAGAAACCAGCGGCTAAAACCGAGGCGAAAAAGCCTGCGGCGAAACCGGCAGCGAAGAAGGCTGAGCCGGCGAAGAAGCCAGCGGCCAAGCCGGCAGCCACCACTGAGACCAAGGCGCAGTAGGCCTTTGCTTCAATAAAAAAAACGCGGCCACACGGGCCGCGTTTTTTTTTGCCAGAAGCGCGCACTTCGATCCTTCCCGGTGCAGTCTCAAGGCTTACCTTTGCGCAGGACACTTCCCACAAAACAATCGGAACGAAATGATAGCGGGTGCCTGAGCTCCAACTTTATGCTTGAAGAAATTGGAGTCGCTCGATGAAAAGACTTACGGTAATACTTCTGTTGATGACACTTTCCGGTTGTGCCAATGGGCGTTTCTTTCCAGGTGGATATAACGCAGAACTTGCGCATCAATGCAAGATTGATCCCTACAGTGCCGATTGCTTGCAGCCGCCGCCAGTTTTCACCAACTAATCAATCAAAAGAGCGGTGGCTTGTTAAAAGTCCCATTTATAGAACTCGGTGCCGTTCGGTAACTTTCTGAGCCAGCGCTGCTTGGGTTTTCGAATCCGCCCGGGGATAAAACCGAAGCGAGCCCAACGCAGGTTGCCGTTGCGCTGATCGTAAATGACCAGATTGCCATCGTCCTGCATCGTCAGGTAAGTGTTGTACCACAGCGACTTTTCGAGGGTGTGGGTACTTTCGGCAATCCATAGTCGCCGTCTGGAAGGGTCGAAGAGAAATCCGTTATTACTTACGACAAATTGTAGTGGTTCACGCATCTTCTTTGGATGCAGAGTTGCACTGTAAGGTTGATTGTTGTCGGCAATCCAGACTAATGCTTCACCTTCTTTTATCACCAGATTGCCATCGCTCTGCAATAACAACCGATATCGACCGTTCTCGGATTGCAGGTATTGGCCCGGAGACATTGTCTGGTTTGGTGGTAACTCGGAAGTGCCACTTGCTTGAAAGGGGCTATAACGAAGCGCCATGTTTTTCACCTTTTCAATGAATGATTGAGTCATCATTTGATCAGGGGCAAGCGGCCAACTAGCGATACATAGTTATTAAATGAATTTTCTTTTTCTGCGAATTTTTTGTGATCACTGCCTGCTCCGCGGCGCGCCGGAGCAGAAGGAGAATCGCGCCCCGTGGTCCGAGCGCTGCGCGGTAGAATCGCCTTTAATCTTTCCTTAACACGCCACTTCCAGACTCTTGATCGTATTTCTCGATATTTCAAAGCAAAATTTTCCGCTTTAATTCGATAGATAACTCGCTAGTCTTGGTTCGCAGTTCTCACAGGATTTGGGCAATGCAGCTACGTAACTCTTCTTCGCGCTATGGTTGGGTCAGCATCTTCATGCACTGGGGTGTGGCGCTGGTGGTCTTCGGGCTGTTCGCGTTGGGCCTGTGGATGGTCGGGCTGGATTACTACAGCAGCTGGCGCAAAGAGGCGCCGGATCTGCACAAGAGTATCGGTCTGGTGCTGTTGGGTGTGATGGTGTTGCGGGTGCTGTGGCGCTTTATCAGCCCACCGCCGCCGACGCTGCAAAGCTACAGCCGCATGACCCGCATCGGCGCCAAGTTCGGCCATGGGTTTCTGTATCTGGGGCTGTTCGCTGTGATGCTTGCCGGTTACCTGATTTCCACCGCAGACGGTGTCGGGATCCCGGTGTTTGGCCTGTTTGAAGTTCCTGCACTGGTTTCCGGGCTACCGGATCAGGCAGATACCGCTGGGGTGATTCATCTCTGGCTCGCGTGGGCACTGGTAATTTTTTCCGGCCTCCATGCGTTGGCAGCATTGAAGCACCACTTTATCGATCGTGATGCGACCCTGACGCGAATGCTCGGTCGCAAAGCCTGAAATTCAACCTCGACTCAAAGGAAAAGAAAGCATGTTGAAAAAGACTCTGGCCGCTCTGGCAATCGGTTCTGCACTGCTCTCGGCTGGTCAGGCCATGGCTGCGGACTACAAAATCGACAAGGAAGGTCAGCACGCCTTCGTTGACTGGAAAATCAGCCATCTGGGCTACAGCTTCATTCACGGTACTTTCAAAGATTTCGACGGTACGTTCTCGTGGGATTCGGCCAAGCCTGAAGCCAGCAAGATCTCGGTTGATGTGAAAACCGCCAGCCTGTGGTCGAACCACGCTGAACGTGACAAGCACATCGCCAGCAAAGACTTCCTCGACGTTGGCAAATTTGCTGATGCCAAGTTCGTCTCCACCGCCGTTAAATCGACCGGTGAAAAGACTGCTGACGTGACTGGCGACCTGACCCTGCACGGTGTGACCAAGCCTGTGACCTTCAAGGCTACGTTCAACGGCGAAGGCAAGGATCCATGGGGCGGCGAACGCGCTGGCTTCAACGCCAAGACCACCCTCAACCTGAACGATTTCGGGATCAAGGGCCCAGGTCCTACCTCGCAAACCGCAGATCTGGACATCTCGCTGGAAGGCGTGAAAGTTAAATAACTTTTGCTCTGCCACACAAAAACGCCCCCGGTCGAAAGATCGGGGGCGTTTTTTATTGCCTACGACACACACGCATCCCCTGTGGGAGCGAGCCTGCTCGCGAAGGCGGCGGGTCAGTCAGCAATGATGTTGGCGAATGACCGCTTTCGCGAGCAGGCTCGCTCCCACAGGGGATATGCGGTGATTCAGGGGTATTTGTGGCGGCATAAAAAAATGCCCCGGCTCTTTCGAGACGGGGCATTTTTATGGCGGCGTTAACTCAGCGATTGCGGGTCAGCAATGCTGGTTTTTCGCCACGCGGGCGGCTTGGCAGTTGATCGAGCTGCTCAGGCGTCGGGAAGCGGTCGGCTTTCGATTCCTTGTGCATGATCTTCGGGCCGTTGCTGCGCGGGTTCTGCACGGCTGGTTCGCTACGTGGCTGATCGTCACGGGCCGGACGGCGGTTGCGCGACGACGAGGCGGAATCGTCACGACGACCCGACTGCCCATCACGCGGTGCACCGTTACGCGGGCCGCTGCGCTTGGCTGGCGGGGTGCCGGTGCTCGAACCGTTGCTGTTGCGCGGACCGTTCTGACGACCCTGCGACTGACCGCCACGTGGTGCGCCCGAACCTGCGCCTGCACCTTGAGCCGGTGCGCCTGGACGACGGCCACGGCCGCCGGCAGGGGCTGGTTTTGGTACGTAATCAACGCGGTTACCGAAGTTATCGATATCGTCGTCGAGGAACTCGTCCGGTGCACGATCAGCCGCCGCACGTGGCGGTTGGCTCGGACGCTGTTCGCGGCTCGGAGTGCCTTCGCGCGGTTTCTGCTGACGGGCAGGGCGCTCGCCACGTTCACCGGCCGGTTTTTCCTTGCCCTTGTCTTTGCCTTTGTCTTTACGACCGCCGCCACCGCCGCCGCCATTCGGCCCGTCGCCGCGTGGGCCACGTGGATTGCGCGGGTTACGCACGTCCGGACGCTCACGCACTTCCGGCTTCTCGGCTTCAATGGTGCTCGAATCGAAGCCCATCAGGTCGCCGTCGGCGATTTTCTGCTTGGTCATGCGTTCGATGCTTTTCAGCAGTTTCTCTTCGTCCGGGGCAACCAGCGAGATCGCCTCGCCCGAACGACCGGCACGGCCGGTACGGCCGATACGGTGCACGTAGTCTTCATCGACGTTCGGCAGTTCGAAGTTGACCACGTGTGGCAACTGATCGATGTCCAGACCGCGTGCGGCGATGTCGGTCGCAACCAGAATGCGTACCTGGTTGGCCTTGAAGTCGGCCAGCGCTTTGGTGCGCGCGTTCTGGCTCTTGTTACCGTGGATCGCTACAGCCGGCAGGCCGTGCTTGTCCAGGTACTCGGCCAGACGGTTGGCGCCGTGCTTGGTGCGGGTGAAGACCAGCACCTGTTCCCACGCGCCGGCGGTGATCAGGTGTGCCAGCAGCGCACGCTTGTGGCTGGCCGGCAGACGGAATACGCGTTGTTCGATGCGCTCGACCGTGGTGTTCGGCGGCGTCACTTCGATGCGTTCCGGGTTGTGCAGCAGCTTGCCGGCGAGGTCGGTGATGTCTTTGGAGAAGGTTGCCGAGAACAGCAGGTTCTGACGCTTGGACGGCAGGCGCGCGAGGACTTTCTTCACGTCGTGCACGAAACCCATGTCGAGCATGCGGTCGGCTTCGTCGAGGACGAGGATTTCCACGTGGGACAGGTCAACGCTGCCCTGGCCGCAGAGGTCGAGCAAGCGACCCGGGCAGGCAACGAGTACGTCGACGCCGCGGGACATGGCCTGAACCTGTGGGTTCATGCCGACGCCGCCGAAGATGCAGGCGCTGACGAATTTCAGGTCACGGGCGTAGATCTTGAAGCTCTCGTGAACCTGGGCCGCGAGTTCGCGGGTCGGGGTCAGGACCAGTACGCGCGGTTGGCGCGGGCCATGACGCTGGGATTTGTCCGGGTGACCGTTGGGGAACAACCGCTCCAGGATCGGAAGGGCGAAACCGCCGGTTTTACCGGTACCTGTCTGTGCCGCAACCATCAGGTCGCGACCTTGCAACACGGCGGGAATGGCCCGCTGTTGCACCGGAGTAGGCTCGGTATAGCCCGCATCTTCGATGGCGCGGACTAAAGCCTCGGAGAGACCGAGGGAAGCAAAGGACATGAGTAATCCTGTTTTAGTTAGGGCTTGGCCCAATGGGAGTCTTGCCTGGCGCGAATGGCGTTTAAGAGGACGCAATCCCGTCCGGTCCTGCTGCGGTTCCGAAGGCACGTCTGGAGTGCTCGCGCGGGCTGCAAAGCTGCGCTGTAGCGGGTCGAGAGGCCTGTTACGGTTCCGGGCGTCCGGGCGTGAGCCTGGCGGGAACGCCGGAGTATAACAGAGCAATCACTGCGCGCTGCTTTCCTGCTGCTCAACGGTTTTACCGCTGGCCGTGGCATTGCCCAGCGGCGCAGCCATGGCGGGAGCCGCGCCGTAGCGTGCGCTCAGCTCGGCGTAAGCCGGTTCGCGCTTGAATCGCTTGAGCTCGGCGCCAAATCGCTGCACCAGCAAATCCATGCCGGCATTGCGTCTAACCGCGAGAAACTGGCTCTGGCGGCTAATGACAGTGGGGTTTTCGGTGATCTGATCGCGAATATTCAGCTCATCGAGCAAGTGCTGACCGACACGGCGATCGGTGATCAGCAAGTCGATGCGACCGCGCACCAGTTTGCCGAAGTTGGCTTCGTGGGTCGGTGCCGGTTCACGGGTAAACAGTGTTGATTCGCTGAAATCGGGGCTGTACAGATAACCCGGCGAGGTGCCTATGGTCAGGCCTTTGAGTTCCTCGAGTTTGCTGAACGGGTGTGGCCGGTCGTTGGCGTAGAACATCACGAACTCGACGTCCGACAGCGGCTCGCTTGGGTAAAGCAGGGTCGCGTCGCGTTCATCACTGTGAAAAATATCCAGTGCACCGTCGGCCTGACCGGTCTCAAGCATCGACAGGCAGCGCTTCCACGGCAAGAACTGCCATTCGACTTCGATGCCCAGACGTTTGAAGACAATGGCCGTGGTTTCGTAATCCAGCCCGAGGTTTTTACCGTTCTCTTCGTAGACATAGGGCGCCCACGGCTCGGTGACAATACGCAACTTCTCGCCTCGAGCGGCGAAGCTCAGGCAAGCAAAAACCAGCACGGCGAATAACTGCGTGATCAAAGGCATGGCTTGAGATTACGACGAGAAACGCGAAAGAGCCAGAAAGTGCCTGCACAAGCTCTGTTTCGGGCCTTTAAAAGCAAAAGATCGCAACTGCGACACCCCCTGTAGGAGCTGCCGAAGGCTGCGATCTTTTGATCTTTCTATGATGCTTAACGCGGCAATTTCAGGTTATTCCAGATCGCCAGACTAGGCTCAGCCTGGTTCATGGAATAGAAGTGCAGACCCGGCGCGCCACCTTGCAGCAGGCGTTCGCACATCTCGCTGACAACTTGCTCACCAAAGCGCTGAATGCTTTGTGTGTCATCGCCGTAGGCTTCCAGTTGCTTGCGGATCCAGCGCGGGATTTCCGCACCGCAGGCATCGGAGAAGCGCGCGAGTTTGCTGTAGTTGGTGATCGGCATGATCCCCGGAACGATTGGCAGATCGACACCCTGCGCCTGCAAACGGTCGACGAAATAGAAGTAGCTGTCGGCGTTGAAGAAGTACTGGGTGATTGCGCTGTCGGCGCCGGCACGGGCCTTGCGCACGAAGTTGGCCAGATCGTCTTCGTAGTTGCGTGCTTGTGGATGCATCTCCGGGTAAGCGGCAACTTCGATGTGGAAATGATCGCCGGTTTCTTCACGAATGAATTCAACCAGTTCATTGGCGTGACGCAGCTCGCCGCTGGTCATGCCCATGCCGGACGGCAGGTCACCACGCAGGGCGACGATGCGCTTGATGCCGGCAGCCTTGTACTCGTTCAGCAGGCCGCGCAGGTCGTCCTTGCTGTCGCCGACGCACGACAGGTGCGGTGCGGCCGGGATTTTGACTTCGCTTTCCAGTTGCAGAACGGTGTTGAGGGTGCGATCACGGGTCGAACCACCAGCGCCATAGGTGCAGGAAAAGAAGTCAGGATTGTATGTGGCCAGCTGACGGGCAGTGGCGAGCAGTTTTTCATGCCCAGCATCGGTCTTGGTCGGGAAGAACTCGAAGCTGTAGCGACGGTCTTGGGACATGGTCATACCCTTGGAAACACGTAAGCCGGACGCTGCACCCTGTAGGAGCTGCCGCAGGCTGCGATCTTTGCAGATCAAAAGATCGCAGCCTGCGGCAGCTCCTACACAGAGCGGTCAGCAGCGCCAGTCAGGCAACGCGGTGCGCCAGGCACACCGCGTCGACGCTCAGCCAATCAGTAGCGGTAAGCGTGCGGCTTGAACGGGCCTTCGACGGTCACGCCGATGTAGTCAGCCTGTTGCTTGGTCAGTTGAGTGACCACGCCACCGAAGCCGCGAACCATTTCCAGGGCCACTTCTTCGTCGAGTTTCTTCGGCAGTACTTCAACGGTCAGACGCTCGGCTTTCTGGGCTGGCGACAGGTCGGCGTACTTCTGGCCGAACAGGAAGATCTGCGCCAGAACCTGGTTGGCGAACGAACCGTCCATGATGCGGCTTGGGTGGCCAGTGGCGTTACCCAGGTTTACCAGACGGCCTTCGGCCAGCAGGATCAGGTAGTCGTCGTTCTGAGCGTCGAAAGCGCCCGGGCCGGTACGGTGGATCTTGTGTACCTGCGGCTTCACTTCTTCCCATGCCCAGTTCTTGCGCATGAAAGCGGTGTCGATTTCGTTGTCGAAGTGACCGATGTTGCAGACAACAGCGCGCTTCTTCAGCGCTTTGAGCATGTTCGCGTCGCAAACATTGACGTTACCGGTGGTGGTCACGATCAGGTCGATCTTGCCCAGCAGCGCTTTGTCGATGCTTGCTTCGGTGCCGTTGTTGATACCGTCGATGAACGGCGAAACCAGTTCGAAACCGTCCATGCACGCTTGCATGGCGCAGATCGGGTCAACTTCGGAGACTTTAACGATCATGCCTTCCTGACGCAGGGACTGAGCGGAGCCCTTGCCCACGTCACCGTAACCGATGACCAGCGCTTGCTTGCCGGACAGCAGGTGGTCGGTACCGCGCTTGATCGCGTCGTTCAGGCTGTGACGGCAGCCGTACTTGTTGTCGTTCTTGGACTTGGTCACCGAGTCGTTGACGTTGATGGCCGGGATTTTCAGCTCGCCCTTGGCCAGCATGTCCAGCAGACGGTGTACGCCGGTGGTGGTTTCTTCGGTCACGCCGTGAACGCGATCCAGTACTTGTGGGTACTTGTCGTGCAGCAGCTGAGTCAGGTCGCCGCCGTCGTCAAGGATCATGTTGGCGTCCCATGGCTGGCCATCCTTCAGGATGGTCTGCTCCAGGCACCACTCGTACTCTTCTTCAGTTTCGCCTTTCCAGGCGAAAACCGGGATGCCGGCAGCAGCGATAGCGGCAGCAGCCTGATCCTGAGTGGAGAAAATGTTGCAGGACGACCAACGTACTTCGGCACCCAGGGCAACCAGGGTTTCGATCAGCACGGCAGTCTGAATGGTCATGTGGATGCAGCCGAGGATCTTGGCGCCTTTCAACGGCTGTTCGCCGGAGTACTTGCGACGCAGACCCATCAGAGCCGGCATTTCCGATTCGGCGATGATGGTTTCGCGACGGCCCCAGGCAGCCAGGGACATGTCGGCAACTTTGTAATCGTTAAAATCTGCAGGCGTGATAACAGCGCTCATGAAGAGCCTCCATTCGTAATGTATGCGAATGGGCGCCGTTGTGCGTTTAGTGTCTGGCCTGAGCCAGTCAACGCCCCATCCGAGCCTGACAGGTTGAACCTGCTGCAGCGCCCCTCGGACAGGTGGCGGGAAAACGGTAGCAAGTGAACGTTACCGTTTTGAAACGGGGGCGATTATAGCCGTCTAGACTGATCTTCCAAAGGGTTTCTGTCGGCCAGATGAAGATCGTTAATGACGACCATAGTCGAAGCCGCATGGAGCCTGACCGCTCAGTCTGCCAAGATACCGTCCATCGTTCGGCAAGACACTCAGGAGTGAAGATGAATTTCCACACCCGCAAATGGGTAAAACCCGAAGACCTTAACCCCAACGGCACCCTGTTCGGCGGCAGCCTGCTGCGCTGGATCGACGAGGAAGCGGCAATTTACGCCATCGTGCAGTTGGGCAATCAGCGCGTGGTGACCAAGTACATTTCCGAAATCAACTTTGTCAGCGCCTCGCGCCAGGGCGACATCATCGAACTGGGCATCACCGCCACCGAGTTCGGCCGCACCTCGATCACCCTGACCTGCGAAGTGCGCAACAAGATCACTCGCAAGAGCATTCTCACCGTTGAGAAGATGGTTTTTGTGAACCTCGGTGAAGACGGCTTGCCGGCACCGCACGGGCGCACTGAAATCAAATATGTGAAAGATCAGTTCCAGGAAGATGAGTTAGTTACCAAGTGACATCGGCGGCGCTTTCTTCGCGAGCAGGCTCGCTCCCACAAGGATCACGCTGTACCTGTGGGAGCGAGCCTGCTCGCGAAAGCGGTTGTTCAGTCAGCGAAGAATCATCTGCCCACTGAACAGCCATGAACCGCCGGGGTCGTAGGTAAACACCACCCCCACGGTTCCCACGCCATGACCACTCCCACCGACGGCAAGACCCCCGACCTCTCGGCCAAAGAACAGCACGAAGTCGAGAAAAACCAGCCGCCCCGCGCGGCTGTCCTGCACGAAATCATCCGCAGCCAAGGCGATCAGGAACTGGAGCGCAGTATCGCCGCACTCTGGTGGTCGGCGCTGGCGGCCGGGTTGACCATGGGCCTGTCACTGATGGGCATGGGCCTGCTCAACTCGCGCCTGCCCGACGGTGACGAATTCAAGGTGATCGCCAGTTTCGGCTACTGCGCGGGTTTTCTCGCAGTGATTCTCGCCCGCCAGCAACTGTTCACCGAAAACACCTTGACCGCCGTATTGCCGGTCATGACCAAGCCGACCCTGCAAAATTTCGGCCGGTTGATCCGCCTGTGGACAGTGGTTTTGGTCGGTAATCTGTGCGGGACGATTCTGGTCGCGTACGTGATGCTCGAATTGCCGATCTTCGACACCAAAACCGATCAAGCTTTCCTCGAAATCGGTCGCAAGGTCATGGAAAACCACGCCAGCCAGATGTTCGCCAAGGGCATCGTTTCCGGCTGGATGATCGCCACCATGGTCTGGATGATCCCGTCCATGGAGAGCGCGAAGATGTGGATCATCATCCTTATCACCTACCTGATGGCGCTCGGCGACTTCACTCACATCGTGGTGGGTTCGGCGGAGGTCTCGTATCTGGTGTTCGCCGGCGAATTGCCGTGGAGTGATTTCTGGGCGGTATTCGCAGGCCCCACGCTGGCGGGGAATATCATTGGCGGCAGCTTTATCTTTGCGCTGATCAGCCATGCGCAGATCCGCAGCGAGAGCGGCGCGCCGAAGGAAACGGCGGATCAGGCCGGGAAACCTGATCCGCAGGAGATCAAAAAATGATCAGCGGTGAGCGGCTTCGCTGATGGTCACGGGCTCGTTGCGAGTTGCGTACTTGACCAGTTTGCCGATGGTCAGGCCCTGCAACAGGATCGACGACAGCACCACGATATAGGTGATGCTCAGCAGCAGATCGCGCTCCGGACCCAGCGGCAGGGCCAGGGCCAGTGCCACCGAAACACCGCCGCGCAAACCGCCCCAGGTCAGAATCCGGATGGTGCCGGCCGGCACTGTCCGCCAGCGGCGCAGCAGCAGAATCGCCGGGGCCACAGTGAGCAGGCGCGACAGCAGAATCGCCACCGCCAACAAACCTGCCGCGGCCATGTGCAACCAGTTGAATGGCAGCAGCAACAGCTCCATGCCGATCAGCGCGAACAGCAGCGCGTTGAGCATGTCATCGAGCAATTCCCAGAAACCGTCCAGATAACGACGGGTCATGTCATTCATCGCCAGATTGCGCCCGACATTGCCGATGATCAGACCGGCGACCACCATCGCAATCGGCGCTGAAACGTGAATCTCGGTAGACATCGCCGAACCACCAATGACCAGCGCCAGCGTCAGCATCACGGTGATTTGATGCTGCTCGACGCTTTTGATCATTCGATAAACCAGATAACCGATCAGGCCGCCAAACAGCACGCCGCCAATCGCTTCGTGAAAGAACAACATCGCGGTGGCGCTGATGGTCGGGGTTTCGCCGAGTTGGGCGATGCCCAGCAACACGGTGAACACCACCACGGCCGTGCCGTCGTTGAACAGCGACTCGCCGACGATGGTGGTTTTCAGCGGTTTCGAGGCATTGGCGGTACGCAGCACGCCGAGCACCGCGATCGGGTCGGTTGGCGAAATCAACGCGCCGAACAACAGGCAGTACAGGAAACTCACGTGCCAGCCGAACAGGGCAAAAATGTAATAGGCGAGACTGCCGATCACCGTGGTGGCAATCAACACGCCGAAGGTCGCCAGCAGGCCGATGGGCCAGCGGTAGCTGCGCAAATCATTGAGGTTGACGTGCAGGGCGCCGGCGAACAGCAGGAACGAGAGCATCCAGTTCATCAGCAGATCGCCGAAGTCGATCTGGCCAATCAGTTGCTGCACGCGTTCTTCGAGACCGGGGTAACCGAGCACGCTCAGGCCTTGCAGGATCAGCGAGAACAGTAGCGCGGTGACCATCACGCCGATGGTCGGCGGCAGGCCGATGAAGCGGAAATTGACGAAGGTGAGGAGGGTGGTGAGGCAGATGAAAGCGGCGACAAGTTCAAGCATCCGGGGTCCTTTGGATGAGGGGTGAGTGGAGCGCGCCCGATGCTTGGGCGCAGGGGTTTGATGGGCTGAGAGCGACAGAGGGCACAAGCTTCCCTCACCCCAGCCCTCTCCCGGAGGGAGAGGGAGCCGACCTTATTGTCTTGCGGCATGCATCGACCTGAATAACCGAGTCGATTATGGATTCGGCAATGCGCGTTCAGGTCGGCGTACTTCTGAAGCATCCCCCGGTCAGTCCCCTCTCCCTCTGGGAGAGGGTTAGGGTGAGGGCTAGCCGGACACATTGACCGCAGCCGCTTCGCGACGTTGCAGATAGATGAAAAACAGCGCCGTCAGCACCGTCAATACACCGACCAGCGCCCCCGTCCACGGCAAGTCCGCCAGATCCGCGCCACTGGCCACCACCAGCCCGCCGATCCACGCACCCGCTGCGTTGCCAAGGTTGAATGCACTCTGGTTCAACGTCGAGCCCAGGTTCGGTGCTTCATGGGCCTGATCGATGATCAGCAGTTGCAGAATCGGGCACAGCGCAAAAGCGAAAATCCCCCACAGCACCAGCGTGATTGCCGCTGGCACCACAGAGCGACTGGTCTGACTGAACGCCGCCAGAATCACCACCACCGCCAAGGCCACACCAACCAGCGACGGCAACAAACGGCTATCCGCCAGGCGCCCGCCGAGCATGCTGCCACCGGTCAAGCCGACGCCGAACAACAGCAACATCACCGTCACGCCATGCGGGCTGACGCCGGTGATGTCCTGCAGGATCGGCGCGATGTAAGTGAACACACTGAACAGACTGGTCGACGCGAGCACACTCATGCCTAGAGCCAGCAACACGTTGACCTTACCCAGTACCTTGAATTCGCTGGCGAGGTTGGCCTTGTCCATGGGGATGTGTTTTGGCAGCCACAACCATTGCGCGAGCGCCGCAATCACACCAATCACCGACACCGCCCAGAACGTCGAGCGCCAGCCGGCATACTGTCCGAGCGCCGTGCCCAGCGGCACGCCGAGAACGTTGGCCAAGGTCAGGCCGGTGAACATCATTGCAATCGCCTGCGCGCGTTTGTTCGGTGCGACCAGCCCGGCGGCAACCACCGAGCCAATGCCGAAGAACGCGCCGTGGCACAGCGCGGTGACCACGCGAGCGGCCATCAGCGTCGCGTAGTTCGGCGCGAGTGCGCAGAGCACGTTGCCAAGGATGAACATCAGCGTCATTCCCAACAGCGTCGCTTTGCGCGGCATGTTCGCGGTGCCGATCGCCAGGATCGGGGCGCCGAACACCACGCCCAGGGCGTAGCCGGTAATCAGCAGGCCCGCATGGGGAATGCTCACGGAGAGGTCCCGGGCGACGTCGGGCAGCAGGCCCATGATGACGAATTCGGTGGTGCCGATGCCGAACGCGGCAACAGCGAGTGCAAGCAAGGCGAGTGGCATGCGCAAGGTCTCTGTCGGTAGTCTTGACGCTTTGATCAGGCATACGCAGGCCGACGACCGCTTTCGAATGAGAGCAGGGCAGGCAGGAATTATTGGTATTTTTCTGTGCGCAACTGAGTGCGGCGTGGTCGCTTGCAGTATAAACAGCTGCTGACACATCGCGAATCAATAATCTGACTATTCGACGATTCACTGTAGGAGCTGCCGCGGCAGCTCCTACATGGGGACTCATAAAAATAAGGGGTAAGACGTGCTGGCGACGGGGTTGGTATTGATGGCGGCGCTGCTGCATGCGACGTGGAATACGTTAATCAAGTTCAGCGCCGAGCGACTGTTGGTGGTGGCGTGCATGGACACCGTGGCGCTGCTGGTCGTTGCCATCGCGTTTCCATTCGTAAGCTTGCCGCCCATGGAAATCTGGCCGTGGATTCTCGCTTCGGCAGCTTTTGAACTGCTTTATCGCTATCTTCTGATTCAAGCCTACCGGGTCGGCGATCTCGGGCTGGTGTATCCGCTGATGCGCGGATTATCGCCTTTGGTGGTGCTCGCGCTGACCCTGATCTTCGCGGGAGAGGTGCTCACCACGCAGCAAATCTTCGGCATCATGCTGATCCCGTTCGGCATGGTTTGTCTGCTATGGCAGGGTGGCGGTGGCAAGCATTTGCCATGGTCGATGTTGCCGGTGGTGGCGCTGATCGGCCTGTGTATCGGTTGCTACACCTACATCGATGGCCAGGCGTTGCGGCGCTGGTCCCATCCTTTGGATTATCTGGTCTGGGTCACGCTGCTCAGCGCCTGGCCGTTTCCGCTGTTGGCATGGGTCGCCAAGCGTCCGGCGTTCATGTTGTTCTGGCGTGAGCAATGGAAGCTGGGGTTGGCGGTGGGCTTCTGCGTATTGGCCAGCTACGCTCTGGTGCTGTGGGCGATGCAGTTGGGTTCGATTGCGGAAGCGGCGGCATTGCGCGAGATCAGCGTAATTCTGGTGGTGCTGTTCGGTATGCGCTACCTCAAAGAACCTTTTGGCCGGCCGCGGCTCTTAGCCTGTGGGCTGGTACTGATCGGCATGCTGGTAATGAAGTTCTGACTGCTCGCGAACTCTATAACTCGAAAAAGGACGGCGTTATGACGGTGGCTCTGTGGTGTGTGTTGATTGCGATTTTTCTGCCGTATATCTGCACCGGCGTGGCGAAAGCCGTGGGCGGCTACCGGCTGAGTGATAACCACGATCCGCGCGACTTTCTCGAAAGTCTCAACGGCGTGGCGAGGCGTGCGCATGCCGCGCAGATGAACAGCTTTGAAGTGACGCCGGCATTTGCGGCGGCAGTGATTGTTGCGCACCTGGTTGGGACGGCGGAGCTGGTAACGGTCAATGTGCTGGCGGTGCTGTTTATCACCAGTCGCCTGCTTTACATCATTTGCTACCTGGCGGACTGGGCGATCTTGCGCTCGCTGGTGTGGTTTGTGGGGATGGGGTTGATTGCTTCGTTCTTCTTTGTGTCTGTTTGATTATCGGTGTTGCTGATGGCCTCATCGCGAGCAGACTCACTCCTAAATTAGGAATGCGTTCCCCTGTAGGAGTGAGCCTGCTCGCGATAGCTATCTGATTACCTCAGCAGATTCCAAGGGTTACTTCTTCTCTGTATCAGCCACCTGCGGCACTTGCGGCAGCGCTGCGCCTTTGGGCCAAAGCATCCAGATCTGCCCCTGCTGTTTCATGTCCCCGGCCAGTTGTCCAGCCGCATCACCGGTGCCCCAGAACAGATCCGCCCGCACTTCGCCAGCAATCGCACCTCCGGTATCTTGTGCCGCCACCGGGCGAACCAGTGCCGTGCCATCCGGTTTTGTCGTCGACAGCCACAGCAGGCTGCCCAACGGAATCACCTTGCGATCCACTGCCGCGCTATAACCGGCAGTCAACGGCACGTTCAGCGAACCGCGCGGGCCTTCATTGCTGTCCGGGTTGCGCGTGAAGAACACGTAGCTCGGGTTGCTGCCCAGCAGTTCCGGAATGCGCGAAGGATTGGCCTTGGCCCAGTTGCTGATCGCGCTCATGGTCACGTCTTCTTTCTTCAGCTCGCCTTGCTCGACCAGCCAGCGCCCGATTGGGCGATACGGATGGCCGTTCTGATCGGCGTACGCGATGCGCAACTGTTTGCCGTCATCGGTCTGAATTCGCCCGGAACCCTGGATCTGCAGGAATTGCAGATTCATCGGGTCGGTCAGGTAGGCAACCACCGGGGCTTTTACACCTTTGGATTCAATAGTGGCGGCATCGTCGTAAGGCTTGAGCACGCGACCTTCGAGGCGGCCGCGCAAGCGTTTGCCTTTCAGCTCCGGGTAAATGCTGTCCAGCGAGACAATGATCATGTCTTCGGGCACGCCGTACACCGGTACATTGGCCGTGTCGGTGGGCGTCAGGCTGCCGGGGTAGACCGGTTCGTAGTAACCGGTGATCAAACCGTTGGGGTTGTCGTTTTCAGCGCGCAGGCCGTAAACGTCGAGGTTTTGCTTAAGGAAAGCGCGAATCTCGCCAGCACTTTGCGGTACGTTGGCCGCAGCGGCGCAGGTGGAGCCCCATACGGCATCAGCTTTGAGTCGGGTGCAGGCGCTACGCCACGAACCGAAACCGGCGACCAGATCGCTATCGGATACTGCCGGCAGTGCTTCCCAGGTGGCGCTGGAATAAGTGGCCAGTGCGTGGGTTTTTGGTTTGGCGCTATCACCGCCGGTGCAGCCAGCGAGAATCGCCATTAGAGGCAGGGATGCGATCAGCGGGTGACGCCAGGCCTTGAAAGGGCTGTTCATGGAGTAATTCCTGTGCCGGTTGACCGAGTGCTCCATGCGCTCGAACAACCCGTATTTTTAATAGGGCTATTGGTGTTTGGCGGTGACGCGAGGATACTGGCCGCCGAATTCCGTGACCTGAAGCCACCATGACTCTTAAAAGCATTTCTGTTGTATTGCTGGCCTGTCTGACCTTGTCCGCCTGTGGCGGTGTCGATCCGAATTCTCCACTGGGCCAGCGCAAGGCCATTTTCAAACAGATGCTCAAGACTGGTGAAGACCTCGGCGGTATGTTGCGTGGACGCATCCCGTTCGACGGGCCGAAGTTCGCCGAAGGCGCGGTCAAACTCAATGCGTTGTCCCATGAGCCGTGGAAGCATTTCCCGCAGGTTCGCGAAGAAGATCACACCAGCGCCAAGGACGATGTCTGGCAGAAGCAGGCGAAGTTTCAGGAAATGGCCCGCACTCTCGAAGCTGCCACCGGTGAATTGGTGATTGCCAGTCAGATTCAACCGTACAAGGCCAGCAACCTCGGGCCTGCGGTGCAGAAAGTCGAAGATGCCTGCAGCGCTTGTCATAAACAGTTTCGCGATCATTGATATTTAAAAGATCGCAGCCTGCGGCAGCTCCTACCCTGATCAATATAGGAGCTGCCGCAGGCTGCGATCTATTGATTTTTACTTATCGATTTCGTCCAGCGCGTCCTGAAGTTCTTTGCGCGATTCGGCGAGTTTGTCTTTGCGCTTGTTGATCTTCTCTGGATCGCCTTTCTTCATCGCCTTGTCGAGATCAGCCTGGCGCTTGCTCACTTCGTGCTTGGCGTCGAGCACCTTGTTTTCGCGTTCTTTCTTCAGGCCCGCGTCGGTGCAGTGTTCGGTCACCTCACGCAGGGCAGTTTCCAGGCCTGCCTGCTGATCAGCGTTGCCGCGCGACTTGGCCTGTTCGATCTGGTTCATGATGCCTTGCTTCTTGGCCGCGCAACCGGTCAGGCCCGGGGCGTCTTCGTCGGCCATGACAGGGGTGGCCATCACGCCACAAAGGGTCAGCATGGCGAGCGGTGCGAGAAATTTCATAAAAGCTCCATGTGCAAAGGCAATCGGGTCGGGGCGGCACTGCGCTGTTGGAGCGCCTCGGTGGTGGTTGGGTTCCCGGGGTACCGGGATTGCGTGCTCAGAAACCGTCGATGCCGGCGGTCCGCAAGGTATCGCTCAAGGCTAACACCTGCGGGTCGCGGAAGAAGGCGCTCAATTGCGCTGCGCGACCGGGGCCGATACCGGGTTCTGCCTGCCATTGTTCGGTGTCTCGTTGTGCCAGCGCCTGCCATGAATCAGGCAGTTGTGCCTGACCGGTTGGCGGCAAGCCCAAGGCTTTGAGCCATTGAGTGAACGGTCGCTGGCGGGCGCTGTGAAAGCTGTTCATCAGGCGTTCGCTGCTGCGCTCGCCAAAGCCGGCAATGTTAGCAAGCTCCGGTGCGTCGAGGGTCAACCAATCCAGCAGGTTGTTCACGCGGCGTGTTTCGAGAAGTTTCTCCCAAGTGCCACGACCGACATGTTGCATCGCCAGCCCTTGTTTGCCACTGAGCCAGGTCAGGCGAGCGAGAAACTGGCTTTCGCAGCCGGGCGAGGGTTGCCAGCAACTCAATGCGTGGAAGTCGTCGGCGTTGGGGATGTTGAGGTCTGGGCGTTCGGCGGCGCGCAGCACCACGCTGTCGAGCCGTGGAATGGTCAGGCCGGCGAGGCTGATTGCCACTTGGTCGCCGGGGCGGATATCCAGGTCTTGCCAGCGTTTGAAGGAACTGGCGCTGACCCGTTTGATTTCCCGGTCATCGAGCATGACGGGTTTGAGTTCGAGTACTGGCGTGATGCGCCCGGTGCGCCCGATCTTGAAGTTGACCTTGCGCACTTCGGCCAGCGCTTGAGCAAAAGGATACTTCCACGCAACTGCCCAATACGGAGCGCGAGCCTGCCAGCGTTCGGCGCGTGGTCGTTGGCTCTGGCGCAGTACCACGCCGTCAGTGGCAAAGGGCAGGGGTGAGCGATACCAGTGATCGCGCCATTTCTGTGCTGCAGCAAAGTCGGCGACAGGATGACTGTACGGTTCAATCGTGGCGAAACCCAGCGTCGCCAACGTGGCGATTCGCTCGGGCAATTGCGCTGGGCCTTGTGGCCAGTCCCAGACGAACAGTCCGATACCGGCGGCTTGCGCGGCATCCAGGGTTTTGCGTCCCATCAGTCCCGCGACGGTGGAGCGAGCGTTAACGCTGCCGGATCGAGCTTGCACGTGCTCGTTCAAGCGCCAATAGAGTTCGCCCTGCACCAGCATATCCAGCGGTTGTGTCAGGTGTTGAGGAATGGCGCCGATCTTCTGTGCTGATGGCGTCCAGTCTTGCCCGCGAACCCCGTCACCGCGACTGATGACCTGTTGCAAAACGCCCGCGCGATAAATCAGCGTTACTGCGACGCCGTCGATCTTGGGTTGTATCCAGACATCCTTGCGATCATGTAGCCAGGCCTCCACGGCCTCATCTTTGTGGATTTTATCCAGGCCGGTATGGGCGATGGGGTGCGCGTTTGAGCCTGAAACTGTGTGCAAAGGATCGGGTGGCGAGGGCACTTTGAAACACGCTCGCCAATCGTTCAGTTGCGCAAGGGATTGGTCGTAGAGTTCGTCGGCAATCAGTGAGCGGCCTTCGCGGTGGTAGGCGTCGTCCCATTGATTGATCTGGTTTTGCAGGGCGGTGATTTCGCGTTGGGCGTGTGCAGCGGGCCAGTTTGGGCAGGTGGCTTGCGCGCTGAATGTTGCGGGCATCAGCAGGAAAATAAATAACAGGCGCAGCGTGGCAAGCATCGTGAGCGTCCTTGCTCAAGGGGAATGCTTGAAGGTTAGGCGAAGATATTTACTCCGCCGGAAGGGTGTTTTACGGCTTGTTTCTGGGCCGTGAAAACAGCCCCTCACCCTAACCCTCTCTCTGTATGTACCGGAGACATGGTGGACAGGTGTTCGGAGACATGGTGGACACATTTTAATAGACACATTGCTCATCGCGAAGGAGATGGCCTGTGTCTTGGGAAGAGGTGTCCACCGTGCAGCTTCGTTCAGAATTCGTGCTGTTGGCTCGGCAAGAAGGGGCCAATGTTCGGCAGCTTTGCCGTCGATTCAATATCAGCCCAAGCACTGCCTACAAATGGCTCAACAGGTTTGAGACCTCAGGTGCAGAGGGATTGATCGATCAGTCTCGACAACCAAAGACATCACCCAAACGTTGCGCTGACGATGTTGAGCAGCAGATTCTGACCGTGAGTCAGGAGTACGCCGCTTGGGGCGCTCGCAAGCTCAAGCGTGTGCTGGAAGACGACGGCAAAGTGATGCCTTCGGTCAGTACCGTGCATGCGGTTTTACAGCGTCATTCGCGCGTTGATCCAAAGGCCGCTGAGATCAAACCGTTTATCCGGTTCGAGCATGAAGCGCCCAACGATCTTTGGCAGATGGACTTCAAGGGACATATCAGCCTGGCTCAGGGGCGTTGCCATCCGTTGACGATATTGGACGATCATTCACGGTTTTCGCTGTGCATCGCGGCATGCATTAATGAGCAGCGCCAAACCGTTCAGGAGCATCTAATCAGGACCTTTCGGCGTTTCGGCCTGCCTTTACGCATGACGATGGACAACGGTTCGCCATGGGGTGATCAGACAGGTGTTTATACCGCACTGGAGGTCTGGCTGATGAGCCAGGGCATCAAGGTCGGCCACTCCCGACCTTATCACCCGCAAACCCAGGGAAAGCTGGAGCGCTTCCACCGCAGCCTGAAAAGGGAAGTCCTGCAAGGCCAGCTCTTCATCGATCTGGACGATGCGCAACGGGCGTTTGATATCTGGCGTGAGATTTACAACCAGAAGCGCCCGCATCAAGCACTGGGCATGCAGGTTCCTGCTACTCGCTACAGCAGTAGCCCGCGGGAATATCAGGAGCAACCGGCGGCGCCTGAGTACGATGATGGGGATGTGGTCAGGAAGGTTCAGGTGAAGGGCGAGATCTACTGGGGCAATCGTGAATACACAGTTGGAAAGGCATTTTACGGGAGGTCAGTGGCTATCAGGGAAACGACGGAGGACGGCATCCACGATGTCTACTGGAGTAGACATCGTATCGCCCGAATCGACTTGAACTTGCAGATCGTGACGGCAGGTAAGAAGATCTAAAACCGTCCACCATGTCTCCGAACATGTGTCCACCATGTCTCCGGTACATACACTCCCGGGGGGAGAGGGGACTGACCGAGTGATTTGTTGGATATGCATCGACCTGAGCGTTCTGAGTTGAACTCCCGGTTTCAGGCATGAAAAAGCCCCGCACGGCGCGAACCGTGCGGGGCTTTTTGTACCGCCAGGGAGTCTTACAGACCAGCAGCAGAACGCAGGGCGTCGGCGCGGTCGGTTTTTTCCCAGGTGAACGTGGTGAAGGTGTCTTCGCCAACGGTCTTGGTTTCTGGCGCGCGACCGAAGTGGCCGTACGCTGCAGTTTCCTGGTACATCGGGTGCAGCAGATCGAGCATGGTGGTGATTGCGTATGGACGCAGGTCGAACACTTCACGCACCAGTTTGATGATCTTGTCATCGCTGATCTTGCCGGTGCCGAAGGTGTTCAGCGAGATCGAGGTAGGCTGAGCCACACCGATCGCGTAGGAAACCTGAATCTCGCAACGCTCGGCCAGGCCGGCCGCGACGATGTTCTTGGCAACGTAACGGCCAGCGTAGGCCGCCGAACGGTCAACCTTCGATGGATCCTTACCGGAGAATGCGCCGCCGCCGTGACGGGCCATGCCGCCGTAGCTGTCGACGATGATCTTGCGACCGGTCAGACCGCAGTCACCTACCGGGCCGCCAATGATGAACTGGCCGGTCGGGTTGATGTGGAACTGGGTGTCTTTGCTCAGCAGTTCGGCAGGCAGCACGTGCTTGACGATCAGCTCCATCACGCCTTCGCGCAGGTCTTTGTACGACACTTCAGGGTTGTGCTGGGTCGACAGAACAACGGCGTCGATGCCGACAACCTTGCCGCCTTCGTAACGGCAAGTCACTTGCGACTTGGCGTCCGGGCGCAGCCAAGGCAGCAGACCCGATTTACGGGCTTCGGCCTGGCGCTGCACCAACTGGTGCGAGAAGGTGATCGGCGCTGGCATCAGCACTTCGGTTTCGTTGCTGGCGTAGCCGAACATCAGGCCCTGGTCGCCGGCGCCCTGATCTTCAGGCTTGGCACGGTCAACACCCTGGTTGATGTCTGGGGACTGCTTGCCAATGATGTTCATCACGCCGCATGTCGCGCCGTCGAAGCCGACTTCGGAACTGGTGTAACCGATGTCGCAGATGACGTCACGGACGATCTGCTCCAGGTCGACCCAGGCGCTGGTGGTCACTTCACCGGCAACGATGGCCACGCCGGTCTTGACCAGGGTTTCCACGGCAACGCGTGCATGTTTGTCCTGGGCAATAATGGCGTCCAGCACCGCATCGGAAATCTGGTCGGCGATTTTGTCCGGATGTCCTTCGGACACGGACTCGGAGGTGAAGAGGGAGTATTCGCTCATCTCGATGTTTTCCTGAATTTACCGATGGTGAGTGTCGCCAGCCGGTCGCTGAAAATGGCGGACCTGGATCTGGAAACCATTACGTAAGCCTACATAGAGGCTTTCCCCGGGAACGAGTCCCGCAGCGGTGGCCCAACGGGCCAAATCGTCCTGTTCAAACCCCAACCACAGATCACCGCAGGCCTCCCTGGCCCAACTCTGGTTGTGGCTACATAACTCTGTCACGAGCAGGCTACCGCCCGGTTGCAGCAGGTTGGCCATATGCTTGAGTGCGTCGGCCGGCGCGGCGAAATGGTGCAACACCATGTTCAACACCACGCAATCGGCCGTAAGGCTTGTGCCATTCAATGCATCGGCCAATTGCAGGCTGACGTTAGCCAGCTGTTCACGTTCACATACCTGGCGAGCCAGTTCGAGCATCGCCGGGCTGTTGTCCAGCGCAGTTACGGTGCCGAAGCGACGCGCCAGTTCCGGCAAAAAAGCACCATCGCCGGGGCCGACTTCAATGGCCGTGGCTGCACCATCGAAGTTCAGTTTGTCGAGCAGGGCCAGCACGCTGTCACGGTACTGCGGCAGGCCTGCGATCAAGTCTTGCTGGGCACGGAATTTTTCCGCCACCCGGGTGAAAAAGTCCTGACTGGCCGCGGCACGTTGGCCGTGAACCTGCTCGATGCGCGCTTGCACGTCGTCAGGCAGATCCAGATTGTCGACTTCTTCTAACAATGCAGCGTGCAACTTACCGCCGAGCAATTCGGTGTGGGGCAGGGCGCGGCGATAAAAGATCGCGTTGCCTTCGCGGCGCGTCGCCACCAGATCAGCCTGGGCCAGTACCTTGAGGTGGTGGCTCATGCCGGACTGGCCAATGCCGAAAATCTGCGCCAGTTCCAGAACACCGAACGAATCGTTGGCCAGCGCGCGCAATACATTCAGGCGCAGCGGATCGCCGCCGGCCTTGCACAGGGCCGCCAGCTCGTCGCAATCGTCATGGCGAATGGAAGGCACGCGTAAGTTCATAGGGCTGGCAGTCTAGAGAGGGGGGCAAATCATCGCAAGGCCAATATCAAAAAGTTTTGATATTGCTCGATAAATGGCACTTCTCCCGAAACGGTTAACTCTACAAACGAACAGCGGAAAGGTTTCACCTACCGAAACCACTGCTATCCATTGGAAAAACGCCTCCGGATGACTATCTGTCATTGCCCCGAGGCGCTCCGGTGAGGGAAAATGCCCTCCTTTTTTCCGTTTCAATCTATTCACACCCAGGAGATCAGCGATGCCTAGCCGTCGTGAGCGTGCCAACGCCATTCGTGCCCTCAGCATGGATGCCGTGCAAAAAGCCAACAGCGGCCATCCCGGTGCCCCTATGGGTATGGCAGATATCGCCGAAGTGCTTTGGCGCGACTACCTCAAGCACAACCCGAGCAATCCATCGTTCGCCGACCGTGACCGCTTCGTGCTGTCCAACGGCCACGGCTCGATGTTGATCTACTCGCTGCTGCACCTGACCGGTTACGACCTGTCGATTGAAGACCTCAAACAGTTCCGTCAGCTGCACAGCCGCACCCCGGGCCACCCGGAATTCGGCTACACCCCGGGCGTTGAAACCACCACCGGCCCATTGGGTCAGGGTCTGGCCAACGCCGTCGGTTTCGCTCTGGCAGAAAAAGTCCTGGCAGCGCAGTTCAACCGTCCAAACCACAACATCGTTGACCACCACACCTACGTGTTCCTGGGTGATGGCTGCATGATGGAAGGCATTTCCCACGAAGTCGCTTCCCTGGCCGGTACGCTGGGTCTGGGCAAGCTGATCGCTTTCTACGATGACAACGGCATTTCAATCGACGGCGAAGTCGAAGGCTGGTTCACCGATGACACGCCGAAGCGTTTCGAAGCCTACAACTGGCAAGTGATCCGCAACGTTGACGGTCACGACCCGGAAGAAATCAAGACTGCCATCGAAACCGCGCGCAAGAGCCCGCTGCCGACGCTGATCTGCTGCAAGACCACCATCGGTTTCGGCTCGCCGAACAAGCAGGGCAAAGAAGACTGCCACGGCGCTCCACTGGGTGATGCGGAAATCGCCCTGACCCGTCAGGCGCTGAACTGGAACCACGGCCCGTTCGAAATCCCGGCCGACATCTATGCCGAGTGGGATGCCAAGGAAAAAGGTCGCGCGGCCGAAGCCGAGTGGGATCAGCGTTTCGCTGCCTACTCTGCAGCGTTCCCGACCGAAGCCAACGAGTTGGTACGTCGTCTGAGCGGTGAGCTGCCAGCTGACTTCTCGGAAAAAGCCTCGGCCTACATCGCTGAAGTTGCGGCCAAAGGCGAAACCATCGCCAGCCGTAAAGCCAGCCAGAACACCCTGAACGCGTTCGGCCCATTGCTGCCGGAACTGCTCGGCGGTTCGGCTGACCTGGCCGGTTCCAACCTGACCCTGTGGAAAGGTTGCAAGGGCGTCAGCGCTGAAGATGCTAGCGGCAACTACATGTACTACGGCGTGCGCGAGTTCGGCATGACCGCGATCATGAACGGCGTGACCCTGCACGGCGGCCTGGTGCCTTACGGCGCGACCTTCCTGATGTTCATGGAATACGCCCGCAACGCCGTGCGCATGTCCGCGCTGATGAAGAAGCAAGTGATCCACGTCTACACCCACGATTCCATCGGTCTGGGCGAAGACGGCCCGACGCACCAGCCGATCGAGCAATTGACCAGCCTGCGTACCACGCCGAACCTCGACACCTGGCGTCCAGCCGATGCCGTTGAATCGGCCGTGGCCTGGAAAAATGCGCTGGAGCGCAAGGACGGCCCATCGGCGCTGATCTTCTCGCGTCAGAACCTGCAACACCAGGAACGCGATGCCGGCCAGATTGCCGACATCAGCCGTGGCGGTTACGTGCTGAAGGACTGCGCAGGCGAGCCTGAGCTGATCCTGATCGCCACCGGTTCGGAAGTCGGTCTGGCGGTTCAGGCTTTCGACAAGCTGACCGAGCAGGGCCGCAAAGTGCGCGTGGTTTCGATGCCTTGCACCAGCGTGTTCGATGCTCAGGACGCGGGCTATAAGCAAGCCGTGCTGCCGTTGCAGGTGAGCGCGCGTATCGCGATCGAAGCGGCACACGCCGACTTCTGGTTCAAGTACGTGGGTCTGGAAGGTCGCGTGATTGGCATGACCACTTACGGCGAATCGGCTCCAGCTTCGGCCCTGTTCGAAGAGTTCGGTTTTACCCTGGAAAACATCCTCGGTCAGGCTGAAGAGCTGCTGGAAGACTAAGGCACAGCGCGGTGGCCTCAGGGTCACCGCAATCCCTGTGGGAGCTGGCTTGCCAGCGATAGCGTCCGTTCAGTCAGCATATATGTTGAAGCGAATGGCCCTATCGCTGGCAAGCCAGCTCCCACAGGGGTTGTGTTGCAACAAACATTACGTCTGCCTGCGTACTATCGAGAACCCCATGCCTCAACCGCGTCCCTTCAAAGTTGCACTCAACGGCTACGGCCGCATTGGTCGTTGCGTCTTGCGTGCGTTGTTTGAGCGAGGCGAGAAAGCCGGGTTTGAAATTGTCGCGATCAACGATCTGGCGGACATGGCCAGCATCGAATACCTGACACGCTTCGACTCCACTCACGGCCGTTTTCCGGGCGAGGTGCGAGTAGAAGGCGATTGTCTGCATATTAATGGCGACTGCGTGAAGGTCCTGCGCAGTGCCACCCCCGAAGGCATCGATTGGGCGTCACTGGGCGTCGATCTGGTGCTTGAGTGTTCCGGTGCCTATAACACCCGTGAAGACGGCCAGCGTTTTCTCGACGCTGGCGCGCCACGTGTGTTGTTCTCGCAGCCAATGGCCAGCGAGGCGGATGTCGACGCCACCATCGTTTACGGCGTCAATCAGGATTGCCTGACCGGCGACGAACTGCTGGTGTCCAACGCCTCCTGTACGACCAATTGCGGCGTGCCGCTGTTGCGCTTGCTCGACAAGGCCATTGGCCTCGATTACGTGTCGATCACCACGATTCACTCGGCAATGAACGACCAGCCGGTGATCGACGCCTATCACCACGAAGACCTGCGCCGCACCCGTTCGGCATTCCAGTCAGTGATCCCGGTGTCCACCGGTCTGGCGCGTGGTATCGAGCGCCTGCTGCCGGAACTTGCCGGGCGAATTCAGGCCAAAGCCGTACGCGTGCCGACGGTCAACGTGTCCTGCCTCGACATCACGATGCAGACCGCCACCGCGACCGATGCCAATGAGGTCAACCGGATCCTGCGCGAAGCCGCCACCAGCGGCCCGCTCAAAGGTCTGCTCGCCTATACCGAGTTGCCGCACGCTAGCTGTGATTTCAACCATGACCCACATTCGGCCATCGTCGATGCCAGTCAGACCCGTGTTTCCGGCCCTAAGCTGGTGAACATCCTGGCCTGGTTCGACAACGAATGGGGTTTTGCCAACCGAATGCTGGACGTTGCAGAACACTATCTGCAAACAGCAACTTCAAAAAAACCGTAGGAAGTGCGACCCATGACCGTGTTGAAGATGTCCGACCTCGATCTGCAAGGTAAGCGCGTATTGATCCGCGAAGACCTCAACGTCCCAGTCAAGGACGGTGTTGTCACCAGCGATGCGCGAATCCTGGCTTCGCTGCCGACCATCAAGCTGGCCCTGGAAAAAGGCGCGGCCGTGATGGTCTGCTCGCACCTTGGCCGTCCGACCGAAGGCGAGTTCTCCGCCGAGAACAGCCTCAAGCCTGTCGCTGACTACCTGAGCAAGGCCCTGGGCCGTGAAGTGCCGCTGGTGGCTGATTACCTGGGCGGCGTTGACGTCAAGGCCGGCGACATCGTGCTGTTCGAAAACGTGCGCTTCAACAAAGGCGAGAAAAAGAACGCTGACGAACTGGCCCAGCAATACGCTGCTCTGTGCGACGTGTTCGTGATGGACGCTTTCGGCACCGCTCACCGCGCCGAAGGTTCGACCCACGGCGTGGCCAAGTTCGCCAAGGTTGCGGCTGCTGGTCCACTGCTGGCCGCTGAACTGGACGCACTGGGCAAAGCCCTCGGCGCGCCGGCTCAGCCAATGGCGGCCATCGTTGCCGGCTCCAAGGTCTCGACCAAACTCGACGTGCTGAACAGCCTGAGCCAGATCTGCGATCAACTGATCGTCGGCGGCGGCATCGCCAACACCTTCCTCGCGGCGGCCGGTCACCCGGTCGGCAAGTCGCTGTACGAACCGGATCTGCTCGACACCGCACGCGCTATCGCTGCCAAAGTCAGCGTGCCACTGCCGGTTGACGTAGTGGTTGCCAAAGAATTCGCTGAAACCGCAGAAGCCACCGTCAAGCTGATCGCTGACGTCGCGGCTGACGACATGATTCTGGACATCGGCCCGCAAACCGCAGCCAACTTCGCCGAACTGCTGAAATCTTCGAAAACCATTCTGTGGAACGGCCCGGTCGGCGTGTTTGAATTCGACCAGTTCGGCAACGGCACCAAAGTGCTGGCGCAGGCCATCGCTGAAAGCTCGGCGTTCTCCATCGCCGGCGGCGGCGACACCCTGGCCGCGATCGATAAATATGGCGTGGCTGAGCAAATCTCCTACATTTCCACCGGTGGTGGCGCGTTCCTCGAATTCGTCGAGGGCAAAGTGCTGCCAGCCGTAGAAGTCCTGGAAAGCCGGGCCAAGGCCTAAGGCCGCCCGTTTGGCCAGGCAAAGGAGTGTTTACATGGTCAAGTCGTTAGCACTGTTGTTGCTGACCGGTACGCTGGCGGCCTGCGGGAGTAACCCGAAGGCCGAAGCCACGCCGGCGCCGAGCGAGTCGCAGAAGGGCTGTTATCAGGCCGACTGGCAGGCCGAAACCAACCCGGTGCTGAATAAGCGCTCGGGGCCGGATGGCCTGGACAAATACGAGACGCAAACCCCGGCCAAGGAACATGGTTGTCCTTGACGGGTCTGACTCTTTAACTCAGGGCTGGCGGCGTGTGCTGTCAGTCGAGGAACACGGATGAAAGGCTTGATCGCCATTGCGGCGTTGGCATTGTTGGGCGGTTGCGCGCAGTTGAACCTGTTTCAGTCTTCTGCCCCGGCGGACAACTGGACCACCTGGACCTGCGACAGCCAGGCCAAAGTGCTGTGGCGCTACGCCGATGCCGGCCAGAAGGAAGTCGATGTTCGACTGGGTGGCGGTGATCAGGTCTATCGCCTGAAAGAAGAACCGGGCGCCTCGGGCACGCTGTACAGCGACGGCATGCTGGCGTTTCACGTCAAGGGAGAGGAAGGCCTGGTGTACTGGGTCGCCACCAATGACCTGATCGGCCGCGGCTGCAAAGCCGAGTAATTGCAACACCGCAGGCCCATTGTAGGAGTGAGACTGCTCGCGATAGCGGCCTGACAGTCGCTGCAATATTGACTGAAAGATTGCTATCGCGAGCAGGCTCACTCCTACAGGGGTTCTGCGCAGTTCTGAAGAATTGGCTTTATCGAATCACCAGACCGGGCCTCAACCCCCGATCTGCAATCACTTGAATAGCCGCCGCCGCTCCGGCAGGCTGGCACGATTAACGACCCTCAACCGGGAGAGACACACACAATGGCACTTATCAGCATGCGCCAGATGTTGGACCACGCAGCCGAATTCGGCTACGGCGTTCCAGCCTTCAACGTCAACAACCTTGAGCAGATGCGCGCCATCATGGAAGCCGCTGACAAGACTGACTCCCCGGTGATCGTTCAGGCTTCGGCCGGCGCCCGTAAATACGCCGGCGCGCCTTTTCTGCGTCACCTGATCCTCGCCGCGATCGAGGAATTCCCGCACATCCCGGTGTGCATGCACCAGGACCACGGCACCAGCCCTGACGTCTGCCAGCGTTCGATTCAACTGGGCTTCAGCTCGGTGATGATGGACGGCTCGCTGGGCGAAGACGGCAAGACCCCGACCGACTACGACTACAACGTCCGCGTTACCCAACAAACCGTAGCCATGGCTCACGCCTGCGGCGTCTCGGTAGAAGGCGAGCTGGGCTGCCTGGGTTCGCTGGAAACCGGCATGGCCGGTGAAGAAGACGGCATCGGCGCCGAAGGCGTTCTGGATCACAGCCAAATGCTGACCGACCCGGAAGAAGCCGCTGACTTCGTCAAGCGCACCCAAGTCGATGCCCTCGCCATCGCCATCGGCACCAGCCACGGCGCCTACAAGTTCACCAAGCCACCTACCGGTGACGTGCTGGCGATCGACCGCATCAAGGAAATCCACAAACGCATCCCGAACACCCACCTGGTGATGCACGGTTCCTCGTCGGTTCCACAAGAGTGGCTGGCGATCATCAACCAGTACGGGGGCGACATCAAAGAAACCTACGGCGTACCGGTTGAAGAAATCGTCGAAGGCATCAAGTACGGCGTGCGCAAGGTCAACATCGACACCGACCTGCGCCTGGCATCCACCGGCGCGATGCGTCGCCTGATGGCCACCAACCCGAGCGAATTCGACCCGCGTAAATTCTTCGGCGCGACTGTGACGGCGATGCGTGATGTGTGTATCGCTCGTTATGAGGCGTTCGGTACTGCCGGTAATGCTTCGAAGATCAAACCGATCTCGTTGGAAGCGATGTACCAGCGTTATCTGAAGGGTGAGTTGAACGCCAAGGTTAATTAAGCCTGAGCGTTGAACTGCTTTAAAAGAAACCCGCCGTGAGGCGGGTTTTTTGTGGGTGACTATTTCGCCTGACGAAGTTATCTAAAAGTAAGAGCAATGCATATTGCTTCAGAGATTAAGCCGATCTCGCTGTAGGTGAAATATCAGCGTTATATGAAGGGGGAGCTGAATGTAAGGTTAACTGATTCACCCTGTTTCATAGGTAATAAAGGATGTCAGCCTTTTGTGAATCTGATTCCAAAGGATTGGCCTACATACGGCCCGCCTGCTTTAACGGTAACCGTACCTTCCAAGTTCCTGTCGGTTCCATCAGTTGATTTCATATCAATATTGAGAGTGCTTGGGCCATGGTTTAGCTCATCTCTATTTTTGGCATCTGATTTCGCTTGAAGCTTAAAAGCCCAAGTGGATTTCGTGCAGGTGCCAGTGACGACGAAGTCAAGTCCGCAATAGTCCATGTAGCCGTTACTTATGTTGCCAGTTTGCTGGGCTGGATCGTCAAATCTGAGTGTGGCGGCATGTTCCTCGCCGGCGGCGTTAAATACGAAGCCATTGTAATTTTTCATGATATTTACCTTCCGTGTATTCAGTATTAAAGTCAAATAGGTTGTCTCGTATTACGTCGATGAGACTAGGCGAGAAGTTGTTGCAGGTAACCTGTAATAAATGACAGGTTTTAATATTTTTTCGCTATAAGGGTTCTGGTTTTTAATAAAACAAGGAAGTGGCAAAAAGAGACAATGTCAAAGTTTGACTGATTTGTTTGATTAAGATCTCGCTGAAAGTGCAAAAAAGGGGCAGATTTATTTATCAAGATTCCGTCCCCTTTTTGTGTCTTTGTCCCCTTTATTTGCTTGTATCGTGTCCGTCCCGCTAGATCGGTAAGCTGCGCCTGCGTCAGGCCACGATTTATACGTTTTTCGCGTAGTTGAATACCGAGACGGGTGATTAAAGGAGAGTCATTCCATGTTGCGCTACCGTCACATTTTGATGTCGATGTTGCGTATGCGGAACATTTAATCCATTTGGCTTAAGAAACCCGCCATGAAGCGGGTTTTTTTATGGGCGGTTATTCCTTCAGTTCAACGTGATCCAGCGCCTGATTCACCGCCAGTTCTCCAAGCATGACCACTTGCGCGATGCCTAGCGCGGTCTTGCGGTGTGAGGTGTCGAGCATGGCGGCGAAGTTGTTGAGCATTTCGCTGGCTGAACCCAGGGTCTCGCTGGCGTTGGCCAGCAGGGATTCGGTGTTGTACTTCGGGTTGGCGAGGTACATGGGCTCGGGTTTATGCGTGCTGGCCATGATGAAGGCGGACGGTTTGAGGTAATGGTCAAGGGCGCGTTCGGCGGCGTCGTTGAGTTTTTTTGAATCGAGGGATTCGTAGGGGGATGCGAGATCTGTTTCTGGCGGGTGTGGCGTTGATTTGATCATTAGCTGAAAACTCCTGATGGAGCCGCTTCGTCTTCTCTACTAAAAGAAGGGTGGCAGCTGTGCGCAGGTTAGTAGACCGGGGAGTATTCAGCATTGACCGGCGCGCCGAAGCGCCCTGCACACAGCCACCATCAAGTCGGACAGCAATCACCGACGGATGCGCTTTGCACAAAACTGAAAAACACCACGGGCTACTAAACCCGATCACTGGAAATCAGTGACGCGAATCAAGTTACCGATGGCCCGCCAGGCGCACAAGCCGGCGGATTCTGGCGTAGTGGTAGGCAACGGCGCAAGCTGTTGTAGGCATCCGGAAGTAACCGCCGACAGATCTAAACAGCACTGTTTAAAGGTAGGAGCTGCCGAGGGCTGCGATCTTTTGATTTTGTCTTTTTAGAATCAAAAACAAGATCAAAAGATCGCAGCCTTTGGCAGGTCCTGCAGTGCGGATTGGGTTATTTGTCGTGATCGATGTCGAGTTTGGAGAAGGTCACTTGGCCACCTTCGCTGGTGTACCCGGTGTTGTCCTGCACATAAACCCCAGCCTTGAAGTACAACGGTTTGTTGCGCCACGTCGCGCTGATCTGTGAGTCCCACTGATACCCCGCCGCACTTACACCCAGCGCACCGCCGGGGCTAAGGTGGATGAGGTAATTGAATTCGCGATCCAGTTTGACCCCGGTGGCGAGGGTGATGACACGGCTTTCGTCATCATCGGGGTGCATGCGCACCTTGATTACCAGGTTGCCGGTTTCAGTTTTTGTCTTGTACTGATACTCAAGTTTGACCATCGGCTTCTGGCTTTCATAAGCATGAATCTGGCCGATGACGATCTTGCCCGAGCTCGGTACTTTGTTCACCGTGACGGTCGCGCGCAATGAATTGTCGGCATCCGGGTAATACCAGTTGCGCAGGGTGCCGTTGCTGTAGGTTTCGCGCAGTTCGGTGCGCGGGTAGATGGCGTTTTCGGTTTTTGACCCGGTAACCGGTGACCAGAAGAACAAGGTGCCGGTATCGGAATGGAAGTACTGATCTTTGAAGCCGTTCACCAGTTTGGAGGTTTCGACGGTGTATGGCGGGCTGCCAACGGGAACGCTGAGGTTCCAGGTTGCGAGATCGATCATGTCGGTTCTTCCACTCAAGTTTCACTGCACGTACGTGCCAGAAGCTCTAGCCCGCACGTTTTGGGGCGGACTTTATAAGCGTAGAGGGATTTTTTGTTAATGCCCGTTTGGCAGATGATTGACGTCAACATCCTGTCGAAATGCCATCTCTGCCGGTTTCCGGGGGCTTCAGCGGTGACCGTTAGTCGGCAAACTCACGCTTTGGTTAAATGATGGCCTGATGACAGCTTCTGCTTTCTTGGATCCAGTACTAGAGTGAAGGCTCAGTATGTGTGCGGTTTTTACCGGAAACCGACCGAAAGTCCCGACAAGAGAAGCAGCATGGAATGCGCGCAACCCCCGCCAGGTGAAGGCAGCTCTGTCCTTTTGATCGTTGATGATTACCCTGAAAATCTGATCAGCATGCGCGCGTTGCTGCAGCGTCAGGATTGGCACGTCCTCACGGCAGCCTCCGGTTTCGAAGCGCTCAATATTCTGCTCTCCCACGACGTCGATCTGGTGCTGCTGGACGTGCAGATGCCGGGCATGGACGGCTTTGAAGTCGCGCGCCTGATGCGTGGCAGCCAGCGCACGCGCCTGACGCCGATCATCTTTCTGACCGCCAACGAGCAATCCCAGGACGCCGTGATCAAGGGCTATGCCAGTGGTGCGGTGGATTACCTGTTCAAACCGTTCGACCCGCAGATCCTCAAGCCCAAGGTGCAGGCGTTGCTGGAACACCAGCGCAATCGTCGCGCCTTGCAGCGCCTGAGTCATGACCTGGAAGTGGCGCGCGCCTTCAATGCCTCGGTGTTGGATAACGCCGCCGAGGGCATTCTGGTGGTGGGCGAAGACGGTTTGATCCGTTTTGCCAATCCGGCGATTTCGCGGTTATTGAATGCGCCGGTGAAGGAGCTGGAAGGTAAAGAGTTTCTCGATTTTCTTCAGAAGCCGCACATTCCGCTGTGGGCCGATTCCGAGTTTTATGCCAGCTACAAGCGTGGCGAGACGTTAAGGCTGCACGACGCCTTGCTGCGCACCGCGCCCGGCCAGCAAGTGCCGGTGGCGCTGTCCTGTGCGGCGTTGCCCGCCGAACAGCATGCGATGGTGGTGACCGTGCTCGATATGTCGGTGGTGCGTCACTTGCACCAACAACTGGAATTCCAGGCGGTGACCGATCCACTGACCGGGTTGCTCAACCGGCGCGGGTTTTACCAGACTGTTGAAAATCTGCTGTTGCGTGGTGAGCGCAGTGATAGCAGTTGGGTCTTGCTGTATCTGGATCTTGATGGCTTCAAACGGGTCAACGATTCACTCGGTCACGATGCCGGCGATCGGGTGTTGCGCTGGGTTTCCGAGCAATTGAAGGCATGTCTGCGGCCGTTCGACATTCTTGCGCGCATGGGCGGCGATGAATTTACCGCGCTGCTGGATCTGGAGTTTCCCGAGCAAGCGGCGAAGATTGCGGAAAAACTCATCGAACGGGTGTCGATCTGTCAGCAGATTGAAGGGTTGGACATCGCTCTCGGTGCCAGCATCGGCATCGCCACTTACCCGGACTGCGGCTCCAACCTTGACGGATTGCTGCGTGCCTCCGACATCGCCATGTACGAGGCCAAACGCGCCGGACGTCAGCAATATCGCTTTTATGATCATGAAATGAACGGCCGGGCGCGCTCGCGACTGATGCTTGAAGAAAGTGTGCGTGCGGCCATCGAGAACCGCGATTTCAACTTGGTGTATCAGCCGCAAGTGGCCATCGACACGGGCCAGATTCGTGGCTTCGAAGCCTTGTTGCGTTGGCAGCATCCGAGCGTTGGCGATGTGCCGCCGGGGTTGTTCTTGCCATTGCTGGAAGAGGCGCGGCTGATCAGCCGCCTCGGCAGCTGGATTTATCATCGTGGTGCCGGTCAGCGCAAAGCCTGGGAAACCCTGTTTGCCGAGGATCTGGTGCTCGGTGTGAGTTTGAGCAACACCCAGTTCAGCCTGCCGAATCTGGTCACCGAGTTGCGTCAGGTGATGGAACGACATGCCTTGCAGCCTCGGCAACTGGAGGTCGAGGTCACCGAAGAAGCGCTGATGCAGAATCCCGACGAAACCCGCAAACAACTGCGGTTGCTGCGCAATCTGGGCGTGCGGGTGGCGCTGGATGACTTCGGTTCCGGGCCGTGTTCGCTGGCGCATCTGCGTGATCTGGAGCTGGATACCCTCAAGCTTGATCGCCATCTTATTGCGCGGTTGCCGGACTCCAAACGCGACGCCTCGCTGGTCAGTACGGTGATCAGTCTGTGCAAACAATACGGTTTGCTGGTGATTGCCGAGGGGGTGGAAACCATCGAGCAATACCAATGGCTGCAAGCCCATGGCTGCGAATACGTGCAGGGTTTCCTCGTCGCGCGGCCGCTGATGGCCGAGGACGCGGTCAGCTTCGCCGAGCCGTTTGACTGGAGCGCACTGCCCGGTTGAATTCGCTACACTGGCGCACCTTTTCGAACCGTGTCGCTCGTCCATGACTGTGTTGAAGTACCTCCAGGCCTATCCCGCGCAATTACAGGATCAGGTGCGTCAACTGATTGCCGAAGGGCGTCTGGGTGATTACCTGAATCAACGCTATTCGGGGCGCCACGACGTGCAGAGCGACAAGGCTTTGTACAGCTACGCGCTGGACCTGAAGCAGGAATACCTGCGCAACGCCCCGGCCATCGACAAGGTGCTGTTCGACAACCGCCTCGACCTGACCCACCGCGCACTGGGTCTGCATACCACGGTTTCACGGGTGCAGGGCGGCAAGCTCAAGGCCAAGAAAGAGATTCGTATCGCCTCGTTGTTCAAAGACGCCGCGCCGGACTTTCTGAAAATGATCGTGGTGCATGAACTGGCGCACTTCAAAGAGTCGGATCACAACAAGGCGTTCTATAAATTGTGCGAGCACATGCTGCCGGGGTATCACCAGGTCGAGTTTGATCTGCGTGTGTACCTGACGTGGCGCGATATGCAGGCTTAACAGTACGCAACCAGGAAGGTGTGGATGGACGTCAGCAAGACCAAAAGCAGTTTCTACCGTCGCTTATATGTGGCGTACCTGATCGACAGCGGTCTGGCGCCGAGTGTGCCGACGCTGACCGACGTGACCGGCATGCCCCGGCGCACGGCGCAGGACACGATTGCCGCGTTGGCCGATCTGGATATCGTTTGTGAGTTCGAGCAGGAAGAGGGCGCGCGCAATCACGCCGGGCGCTATCGGATTCGCGAGTGGGGAGCGATTGATCGTGGGTGGATCGAGCGTAATTTGCGGCAGATCAAGGCAGTTCTGGAGTATCCCTGAAAAAGAGCCCCTCACCCAGCCCTCTCCCGAAGGGAGAGGGCGCCGATTGGGGGATATTGGAGAGATAAGCCGACCTGAACGAATTGCTGTGAATCCATAATCGACGCGGTTTTTCAGGTCGATGTCTGACGCAAGACAACTCGGTCAGTCCCCTCTCCCACTGGGAGAGGGCTAGGGTGAGGGCTGTTCAGGCCCGACGCATCCCAATGTGTGGAATGTCATCCTCCAGATACTCTTCACCCGCCACAACAAACCCGTACCGACCGTAATACCCCTGCAAATGCGCCTGCGCTGACAGATAGATCGGCACCTGCGGCCAATGCTTCTCCGCCTGTTTCAACGCCTGCTCCATCATTTCGTGCCCCAGCCCTTTGCCGCGCCCTTGCGGTGCGGTAATCACGCGGCCGATCACCACGTCACCCCCCTGGGATTCCGGATCCAGCAGGCGCAGGTACGCCATCAACTGGTCATCCTCCCACCCCATCAGATGGTAGGTGTCGCCTTCCAGATCCTGGCCATCGAGGTCCGGATAGGCGCATTTCTGCTCGACGACGAACACGTCCGAGCGCAGCTTCAACAGCGCGTATAGCTGTTCCTTGCCCAGATCACTGTGATGTTTGCAGACCCATTCGATTGTCATTTGCCGATTCCTTGAACGTGTCGCCCGATACTAAGCGCCCACGGCAAAGATGTCTGTATGGCGTAAGAGTCTGTGACAAAGGTCAAAATGCCATCATTCCTTTCTCGCAGCCTCGGTGACTTTGTGTAATCTGCTGGAGAGCCCTGTGCACTGGCTGCAATGAGCTAATGTTAGGGCCTGGGTTTTGCCGGTAAGGGGCCTTGGGGTTTTGGCTGAAAACATGCTGGGCAACTCGCCCGCTAAGGATTTTCAAGCATGCCGCGTTTGCATCGAGCCGTTGCTTTGACCGGATTGCTCTTGCTGGCTCAGACCGCTGCAGCGGAGAAGCTGCGGCTGGTGTTTGATATCTGGCCACCCTTTACCGACGACACGCTAGTCAACGGCGGTCTGGCTACCGACATTGTCACCACCGCACTCGCCCGGGCCGGCTATGCCAGCGGTTATGAGCAGGTGCCGTGGGCGCGGGCGCTGCTTGGCGTCGGCGAGGGCCGCTACGATGTGTTGGTCAACGCCTGGTACAACGACGAACGCACCAGGTTCGGCCAGTTCTCCGGGGAATACCTGCTCAACCGCATTCGCTTTCTCAAGCGCAAAGACACGCCACTCGACTATTCCAATCTGCAGCAACTGCACACCTATCCGATTGCGGTGGTGCGCGGCTACGCCTATTCGGCGCCGTTCGATGCCGACACGGCGTTGCAGAAAGTCCCTGTGCATAACTTCGCCATGGCCGTGCGCATGCTCGCGGCAGATCGGGTCAAGTTGACGCTGGAGGATGAATATGTGGCGAAGTATTACCTGGCGCGGGAATCCGCCAAGGTGCGCGATTCGGTGGAGTTTTTACCCAAGCCGTTGAGTGAGAACAGCCTGCATATATTGGTGAGCCTGAAGAATCCGCAGCATGAGCAGATTGTCGCGGGGTTTGATAAGGCGATTGCGGCGATGAAGGCGGATGGGAGTTATGACAAGTTGTTGAGGCAGCATGGGATGTGAGTTTCTGATTTCAGAGTTGCGTTGTTGCTGATGGCCTCATCGCTGGCAAGTCGAATCGTCGCACCGCAGCTCCCACAGGTTTTGCGGTGTACACAAATCCTGTGGGAGCTGGCTTGCCAGCGATGAGGCCCGCCAAGGCAACTCAAACTTCGGCGGTGTCCTTGATCAGATGCGCCGCCAACGTCCGCAACGGCCCCAACTGCCTGCAAATCAACGCCAGTTGCGTCTGCACCAACCGCTGCCCCTCATCGATCTCATCGGCCATCTGCTCCAGCTCATTGGCCAGCGCTTCTTCTTCATCACTCTGAATCGCCACCGGCTGCTTGTTGGCCAGCCCTTGGGCGATTTCATCAATACTCGTCGCCAGTTTCACCCCGGCGCCTTCGATCAAATGCTCGCGCACATCCGCCGGCAACTGCGTCTCGCGATGCGCGCCCAGCCCTGACAGATAACTCAGCAAGGTGTGCGACAGCACCAGAAAGCGGAAGCCGACATCGGCTTCCTTACGGAAATGCCCCGGCTCCATGAGCATGTTCGCCAGCGTTGTCGACAGCGCCGCATCGGCGTTGTGCGCGTTGCGGCGGGCCAGCCGATAGGCGAGGTCATCACTCTTGCCGGCGGCGTATTGCTGCATGATCTGGCGCAGGTAGATGCTGTTGCAGGTCAGGGTGTTGGCCAGCACTTTGTTAAGGCGTCGGCCCTGCCAGTCCGGTAGGAACAGGAACACCGTCAGACCGGCAATCAGGCTGCCAAGCAAGGTATCGAACAACCGTGGCAGGAACAGTCCGTAACCGTCACCGACCTGATTGAAGCAGAACAGCACCATGATGGTGATCGCCGCTGTCGCCAGGGTGTAGCGGGTGGTGCGGTTGGTAAAGAACACCACGCCGGCAGCGATGGCGAAACACGACTGCACCAACGGGCTCGGGAACAGATCGAACAGCGCCCACGCCACGGTCAGGCCGATGGCGGTACCGAAAATCCGCTGACCGAGTTTGCGCCGCGTCGCGCCGTAGTTCGGCTGGCAGACGAACAGCGTGGTGAGGATGATCCAGTAACCCTGCGACGGGTGAATCAAATGCACCATGCCGTAACCGATACTCAGCGCCAATGGCAGGCGCAGGGCATGCCGGAACAGCAGAGACGTCGGCGTCAGTTGCGTGCGCAGGCGCACCCAGACGTCTTTGAGGTTGCGCGGCGAACGGTCGAGCAGGCTGCTGTCGGTCGCATCGGCCAAGGCATCCGGGTTGCTCGCGTCGCTGAGCAAACGATCGAGGGTGCCGAGGTTGGCCGCCAGTGCGCGCAGCGAACGCAGCAATCCGCGCCAGGCCGGATTGCTCTGGATGCGCAGGTGTTCGAGGGAGGCGTCGAGGTCGCTGAGGGCTTCGGCGAAACTCGCGTCATAAATAAATGGCTGGCGCATCTGGATCGATTCGGCCAGAGCGCGGCAGGCCTTGCCTTGCTGGCGCAACAGGCGTTGGCAGCGGAACAGCACGTCGCTGTGGAAAAACGCTTCGGCCAGCGCGTTGTACGGGTAGTGCGAGGAGCTGGCGCGTTCGTGGATGTCCTGAGCGAGGAAGTACAGCTTCAGATAACGGCTGACTTTCGAGCCGGGGCGGCCATTGCCGACGCGGTGCAGAATGATTTCCTTGGCACTGTTCAGCGCCGCCACCACGCGACCGTTTTGCTGGGCCAGTTCCAGCCGCCGGGCTTCGACGTCCATCTGCCGGATCGGCTCGAACAGCGAAGATTTCAGCTTCAGGTAAAAGCCCAGTTCGCGGAACAGTCGCGCCAGACTCTGCTGCACCGGCTGGTTGGAAAACATTGCCTGCCACAACACCGAGAGCAAGCCGTACCACGCCGCACCGGCGACCAGCAGCATCGGCTCGTGCCAGAAGTCGGTGACCGCGCCACCGCGCTGGTCAACACCGATCATCGTGTACACCGACAGAATCAGCGTCGCCGAGGCAATCGCACCATAACGCTCGCCGAGCGCACCGAGCATGGTCAGGCCGAAACTGGCCAGCGCCAATGCAATGGCAAACACGATGGGGTAGGGGAAGAGCAATTCCACCGACAGCGCGGCGATGCTGAAACACACCAGTGTCACGGCGAGGGCGTTGAGGCGGCCCTGCCAACTGTCGTCGGTTTCGGCCAGGGCGCTGGCGATAATCCCCAGGAACAACGGGATCAGCAGGCCCATTTCATCCTGATACCAACACAGCGCCATGCTGCCGGTCAGGGCGATGAACACCCGCACGCTGTAGCTGAATTTATCCAGCGCCCACAGGCGCCGCAAAGACTGACGAAACGAGGTCGAGGACATGAAGTGCGAAGGCCTTCCGAGGCGATGCCGCTAAATTGAGCCAGTAATGACGCCGACGCAATGGCGCCGATCACATCTGACAGCAAAAAGTGTTCCTTTGAGATCTTGTGTAGAACTAAATCTTGAATTGGGCACGGAACCCTGTGGGAGCTGGCTTGCCAGCGATGGCTGCATGACAGTCAACAATGATGTTGGATCTGCCGGCCTCATCGCTGGCAAGCCAGCTCCCACAGGTTTTTGTATTTAGCTTTGAATTAAGCGTACTGCGCGGCAGCGTAGCCGGAGGCCCAGGCCCACTGAAAGTTGAAACCGCCCAGATGCCCGGTCACGTCGAGCACTTCGCCGATGAAATACAGGCCAGGGCTTTTCAGTGATTCCATGGTCTTGGACGACACCTCGCGGGTATCGACGCCACCGAGCGTTACCTCGGCCGTGCGATAACCTTCGGTCCCCGCCGGCACCACTTTCCAGCTGCCCAGCTTGTCGGCGATTTCCGCCAGTTCCGCGTGGGTGTACTGCTTCATCGGCTTGGACACGAACCAGTTGTCCGCCAGTAGATTGGCCATCTTCTTGGTGAAAATCTCACCGAGCAGGGTTTTCAATTCACTGTTCGGACGCTCGGCCACTTGCTGCTGCAGCCAGCTCGCCGCGTCGTGATCCGGCAGCAGGTTGATCTCAACCGTGTCGCCGGATTCCCAGAACGATGAAATCTGCAAAATCGCCGGGCCACTGAGGCCACGGTGAGTGAACAGAATATTCTCGCGAAAGCTCTGATCGTTGCAGCTCACCAGACAATCCACCGAAGTGCCGGACAGCTCGGTGCACAGTTCCTTGAGCTGATCGGTGATGGTGAACGGCACCAGCCCGGCGCGGGTCGGCAGCAGTTCATGGCCGAACTGTTTGGCCACTTGATAACCGAAACCGGTGGCGCCCAGCGTCGGGATCGACAGACCGCCGGTGGCGATCACCAGCGACTGGCACTGGATCTGGCCCAGTGTGGTGTCGAGCAGGTAACCGCTTTCGATCTTCTCGATGGTCTGGATTGAGGTGTCCAGATGCAGCTCCACACCGACCTGATCGCACTCGGTCAGGAGCATTTCGAGGATGTCGCTGGATTTGTTATCGCAGAACAACTGGCCGAGTTTCTTCTCGTGGTACGGCACGGCGTGTTTGCCGACCATGCCGATGAAATCCCACTGGGTGTAGCGCGCCAGTGCGGATTTGCAGAAGTGCGGGTTCTGCGAGAGGAAATTGCTCGGCTCGGTGTACATGTTGGTGAAATTGCAGCGGCCACCGCCCGACATCAGGATTTTCTTGCCGGCCTTGTTCGCGTGGTCGAGCAGCAACACCTGACGCCCGCGTCCGGCAGCGGTCAGTGCACACATCAACCCAGCGGCGCCAGCGCCAATGATCACGACTTCGGTAGAGCGCAAAACGGTGTCCTCACACAATGATCGTTCCCACGCTCTGCGTGGGAATGCCGCCATGGACGCTCTGCGTCCGTTGTTATGTGACGCGGAGCGTCACGGGATGCATTCCCACGCAGAGCGTGGGAACGATCAGGTCAGAGGATGCGGACGCGCAGCGAACGGCCCTTGATCTTGCCGTCGTTCAAACGCTGCAAGGCTTGCATGGCCACGGTGCGGTCCACGGCTACATAAGCCTGGAAGTCGAAAATCGCGATCTTGCCAACCTGCGCACCCGGAATGCCGGCATCGCCAGTCAGTGCGCCCAGAATGTCGCCCGGGCGAACCTTGTCTTTACGGCCCGCGCCGATGCACAGCGTGGTCATCGGCGGTTGCAGCGGGGCGAGGCCCTGGGACTTGAGGTTATCGACCTGATCCCAGTTCAGCGGCGACTTCTGCAGTTGTTCGATGGCTTGCGCGCGGTGCGCTTCGCCCGGTGCAACCAGACTGATCGCGATGCCTTTCTCGCCAGCACGACCGGTACGGCCAACGCGGTGAATGTGGATTTCCGAATCGCGCGCCAGTTCGACGTTGATCACCATGTCCAGCGCATCGATGTCCAGACCACGGGCGGCGACGTCGGTGGCAACCAGTACCGAGGTACTGCGGTTGGCGAACATCGCCAGCACCTGATCGCGGTCACGCTGTTCCAGATCGCCATGCAGGCCGACGGCGGAAATGCCTTTGGCGGTCAGGTGATCGACGGTTTCCTGCACTTGCTGCTTGGTGAAGCAGAACGCCACGCAGGACGCCGGACGGAAGTGGTGCAGGACTTTGGTCACCACGCTCATACGATCTTCCGGGGAAATCTCGTAGAAACGCTGCTCGATCTGCGTGTCATCGTGGAACGCTTCGGCTTTCACCGTTTGCGGATCACGCATGAACTTCGACGCCAGTTGCTTGATGCCCACCGGGTAAGTCGCAGAGAACAGCAGGGTCTGACGGCGCTCCGGGGTTTTGACGATGATGTCTTCGATGGCGTCGTAGAAGCCCATGTCGAGCATGCGGTCGGCTTCGTCGAGAATCAGCGTATTCAGGCCATCGAGCACCAGCGAACCTTTGCGCAAGTGCTGCTGGATACGCCCCGGGGTGCCGACGATGATGTGCGCGCCGTGTTCCAGCGAAGCGATCTGCGGGCCGAAGGACACGCCGCCGCACAGGGTCAGGACTTTGATGTTGTCTTCGGCACGGGCCAGACGACGGATTTCCTTGGCGACCTGGTCGGCCAGCTCACGCGTCGGGCAGATCACCAGCGCTTGGCAACCGAAATAGCGCGGGTTGATCGGGTTGAGCAGGCCGATGCCGAACGCGGCGGTCTTGCCGCTGCCGGTCTTGGCCTGGGCGATCAGGTCCATCCCCTTGAGGATCACCGGCAAGCTCTGCGCCTGGATCGGCGTCATCTGGGCATAACCGAGGGATTCGAGGTTAGCCAGCATGGCGGCGGACAGCGGCAGAGTATTAAAAGCGGTGGCGATGGTGGTCACGGGACTGGCCTGCAAAACAAAATGTCGCGCAGTGTAGCAGCCCCGTGCCACTTTCTTCGAAAGTTCTGGACGAACAGTGGTTAATGTTCGATGTGTTCTTCCGGACGTTTGGCGCGGCGCCCGTCTTCTTGCGACAGTTGCGAGAAGATCGTCGCGGCCAGCATCGCCATGATGCCGACGGTGACGAAGGTCAGCTGGAACGCACCCAGCACGGTTTCCACGCCATCGTTACCGATCTCTGCGGTAAACCCACCGAGCAAAGCACCGGCGCACGCCACCCCCAGGCTCAACGATAATTGCGCCACCACCGACAGCAAGCTGTTGCCGCTACTGGCGCTCGCATCGTCGAGATCGATCAGCGTCACCGTGTTCATCGCGGTGAATTGCAGCGAGTTGATCGCGCCGAGAATCGCCAGCAGACACAGTAGCAACCAGTACGGCGTCTGCTCGCTGACCAGGCCCATGCTCGCCAGCATGATCCCCAGTGCCAGGGTGTTGCCGGTGAGCACGATGCGATAACCAAGCCGCTCAATCAGCGGCCGTGCCATCCACTTGGCAAACATTGCCGCCGCCGCCAGTGGCAGCATGCTCATCCCCGCTTGCGACGGTGAATAGCCCAGCGCCACTTGCAGCAGCAACGGCACCAGAAATGGCAATGCGCCGCTGCCCAGGCGGGCAAAGAGGTTGCCGAGAATGCCGACGGCAAACGTGCGGGTCTTGAACAGCGATGGCGCGAACAGCGGGTTTTCGATGTGCCCGGCGCGCAACCAGTACGCCGCCAGACTCGCCAGACCGGCGAACAGCAGTAACATCACCCGCAGATGCGGCAAGTGCAGTTCGCCAAGGCCTTCCATGGCGATGGTGATCAGGATCATCGCCGCGCCGAACAGCAGGAAACCCAGGCTATCGAAACGCGTGCGCTCGGTGCCGCGCAGGTCGGGAATGAATTTCCACACCGCGTAGCAACCAATCACGCCGACCGGCAGGTTGATCAGGAAAATCCAGTGCCACGTCAGGTACTCGACCATCCAGCCGCCCATGGTCGGGCCGATCAGCGGACCGAGCAGGCCGGGGATGGTGATGAAGCCCATGATCCGCACCAGTTCGGATCGCGGATAGGCGCGCAGTACGACGAGTCGCCCGACCGGTAGCATCAGCGCACCGCCCAGGCCCTGAATCACTCGGGCGCCGACCAGCATGCTCAGACTGCTCGACAAGGCGCAGAGCAGCGAGCCGAAGCTGAACAACAAGATCGCGCCGAAGAAGATTTTCTTGGTGCCGAAACGGTCGGCGATCCAGCCCGAAGCCGGAATCAGCAAGGCCACGGTGAGCATGTAGGCGATGATCACGCCCTGCATACGCAAGGGATCTTCGGCCAGATCGCGAGCCATGGCGGGCAGGGCGGTATTGAGAATGGTCCCGTCGAGGGACTGCATGAAGAACGCAATGGCGACGACCCACGGCAACCAGCGGGCGGTGATGGCGTCGAGAGGCGGGCGGTTGGGCATGGAACCTCTTGTCGTTGGAGTTAATGCATATCCATGATCGTTCCCACGCTCTGCGTGGGAATGCCTCCACGGACGCTCCGCGTCCGCTTTTGGCTGGGACGCAGAGCGTCCCCTGCTGCATTCCCACGCAGAGCGTGGGAACGATCGCCGTCAGAGGGTCAGAGTCAAACGGCTGACCAGCGCCCCCGGCAGCAACGCCGACGAAGTATTGCGCTGGCTGTACGTACTCGCCGACAGCAGCAACTCGCGCTCGGCGGTCAACGCTTCCAGCTGCGAACCGAGCAGGCTGTAAGCGCTATCGTCGAAGCGCATGGTGCTGACCGGCGCCTGGATCTCGCCGTTCTCGACCCAGAAGGTCGCGAAACGGGTCATGCCGGTCATGCGCGCCGCCGGTTGATCCGAGAAGTTCAGGTACCACAGGTTGCTGATGTACAGCCCGGTACCCAATTGCTTGAGGATCTCTGCTTGCGCCAGATCACCCGCCGCCATGTTCAACGCGCTTGGCATTTCACCGCCACCGGCGCCGTTGGCGGTCAGGCCATATTCCGCTGCACTGCGCGAGCCGACAAGTTGATCGCCAGCCTTGCCTTCGACGATCAGGCGCAAATCACTGCGCGGATACCCCTCGCCGGAAAACGCCGGGCTCAGCGATTCGCTGACTTTCTCATCCAGCGACAGCAGTGGACTGAACGCCTGATCGCCGACATACAGCTTCTGCAACGGGCTGCTCTTACTGGCGATCGACTGCGCCGAGAAACCGCCCCAGCTCAGCATGCCCATGATTTCTTCCAGCGCCGCCGGTGCCAGATACGCGCGGTACTGCCCCGGCGCCAAGGTGCGCAGTGGGCGGCCGAGAAACTCCAGTTGCTCGCGAGCCTGGCCGAAGCGCTTGGCGAAACCTTCGCTGCTCCAGTCATGCCCGGCGTAGCTGGCTTTCACCGCTTCACCGTTCTCGTGGAACAGGCTGAAATCGAAGTTGAAGCTGTTCGCCTGATGCCAGCCGAACGCGCCTGAAGAACTGGCGAAACCACGGCTGATCGGGCCGGCCGCATAAAAGCCCACCAGATCCAGACCTTCAGCGGCAGCGCAGATTTCATCGACAACCTGCTCGGTGTCCGGCAGCGGATGTTCCTGCACGTTCTGACTCTGCCAGCCGTTGTGATTGAGCAGCAGGTACGGATCCTGCGGCAGCAACGGCAGGGTTTCGCGCAGTTGTTGCAGGCCTTCGGCGAGGCGTCGCAGATCGCCTTCCTGATCACCGGACAGGGTGACTTGCAGGTCGGCGTGGCGACCGTCGTTGATCAGTTTCAGAACGATATTGGCCTGCTGCACTTGCCCGGCCTGACGCACCTTGGCGTGATTGAAACGCACGAACGCCGAGGATTCGGCGGCAAAGCTGAGGGTGAACTGTTCCGGCTCGCGCACGCTGTCGCGCAGCCACTCGACCATGACCTTGAAGGCGTCGGACTGACTCTTCGAAATGCTCATCAGGCGTCTCCCCCAAACACATCAACGTTGCTGAATACGCAGGCCGGCGAAGCGTGGCCGACGCGGATCACCTGGTTCGGTTCGCCCTTGCCGCAGTTCGGCGTGCCCAGCACCTTGACGGTGTTGGCGTCGCCGACGGCGCGCAGGCTTTTCCAGAAGTGCGCGGAAATCGCCCGATAGTTCGGGTTTTTCACCACACCTTTGAGTTCACCGTTTTCGATCAACTGGCCCCATTCGCAGCCGAACTGGAATTTGTTGCGCGCATCGTCGATCGACCATGAGCGGTTGGTGCTCATCAGGATGCCGTTCTCGATGCCTTCGATCAGTTTGTTCAGAGGCTGATCGCCCGGTTCGATATTGAGGTTGGCCATGCGGTCGATCGGCGGCCGGTTCCAGCCGCAGGCGCGGCTGTTGGCAACGCCATCGAGACCGGCGCGGAACTGCGACAGCGCACCGCCCAGCGGGCGCAACAACAGGCCATCGCGGATCAGGAATTGTTTGCTGGCCTTGCTGCCGTCGTCGTCATGACCGTAGCTGGCGAGTTCTTCGGGAATGCCCGGATCGAACGTCACATTGAGCAGTTTCGAGCCGTATTGCAGGCTGCCGAAGTCGCTGGCTTTGACGAAACTGGTGCCGGCGTAATTGCGCTCGTCGCCGAGGATGCGGTCGAGTTCCAGAGGATGGCCGATGGATTCGTGGATTTGCAGCATCATCTGATCGGGCATCAACAGCAGGTCGCGCGGGCCTTGCGGGGTGTTCGGCGCGAGCAGCAGTTGCAAGGCCTGATCGGCGACTTGCGGGCCGGCGCCGATCAGGCCGCAGCGGCTGATCACGTCAGCGCCGCCCTGTTGGCCGAAGTTCTCGCGGCCGAGGCTACGGGTCTGGCTGTCGTTGCCATCGTAAGCGGTGACGTCGAGGCCCGGGTAGACGAAGCGCTGCGCCTGGCGCAATTCAGCCCCGGCGCTGCTCAGGTAGATCTGTTCGACGTGGGTAATGCCAATGCTCACTTCCCAGTTCACCAGGCGCTCATCCTTTGGCACCGAGGCGGATTCCGCACCGAGCAGCTCGAAGCATTCGCTCAGGGACGGAAAGGCTTGTTCGAGATTGGGCGAAAAGTAATCAGCGCGATCGCTGGACACCGGCTGATCGCGCAGGTCGAGCAAGGCGTGCGGCTTGAGGCGACGGGCTTGCTGCTCGGCGCGTTCGAGGGCGGCTTGCAGACCTTGTTGCGACAGGTCGTTGGTCGCCGCGTAGGCCTCAACGCCATTGACGCGCACGGTGAGCATCGCGCCTTCGTCGCGTCTCAGGCTCGGCGGCTCGGCGACATTCTTGCGCACCGACAGATATTGCCCGGACTCGCGTACATACCGCAGGGAAAAAAACTCAGCGCCCGTGCGCAAGGCAGCAAAGCGCTGCTTGAGCTGGGGGTGGAAATCGAACATTCGGGAACCTCCTTGTCAGGGGGAAGCGGTAGAGCAGCGGCGGGGAGGGGGTGAAACGGTTGCGCGAGGTCTAGAGTAGGCCTGCGTGGGGGTAGGATCAAGTGAAGAGGGGGTGTAGGGGGATTTACTGTGCGAGGCAGGAGATCGTTCCCACGCTCTGCGTGGGAACGCCGCCATGGACGCTCTGCGTCCGCTGTGTGACGCAGAGCGTCACGGGATGCATTCCCACGCAGAGCGTGGGAACGATCACTTCAGGCTACTGCGCAACCGGGGTGATATCACGCATCGGTTTGCCCTTCACCGGCGCATCACCCGCGACGTAGTACGGCGCGGTGCTGCGCGGCAGCGGCTGGCGGCCACGAATCTTGTCGGCGATTTTCTCGGCGATCATGATCGTCGGCGCGTTGAGGTTGCCGGTGGTGATGATCGGCATGATCGAGGCATCGACCACACGCAGGCTCTGCATGCCGTGCACGCGACCTTCGCCATCTACTACAGCCATCTCGTCGGTGCCCATCTTGCACGAGCAGGATGGGTGGAACGCGGTTTCGGCGTGCTCGCGGATGAACTTGTCCAGCTGCTCATCGGTTTGCACTTCAATGCCCGGGCTGATTTCACGGCCACGGAAAGCGTCGAGTGCCGGCTGCTGCATGATTTCGCGGGTCAGGCGGATGCCGTCACGGAATTCCTGCCAGTCCTGTTCGGTAGCCATGTAGTTGAACAGGATGCTCGGGTGCTGGCGCGGGTCTTTCGACTTGGCCTGGATGCGACCACGGCTTGGCGAGCGCATGGAACCCATGTGCGCCTGGAAACCGTGCTCTTTCACACCGTTGCTGCCGTTGTAGTTAATCGCGACTGGCAGGAAGTGGTACTGGATGTTCGGCCATTCGAATTCCGGACGCGAACGGATGAAACCGCCGGCTTCGAACTGGTTGCTGGCGCCGATGCCGGTGCCGTTGAACAACCACTCGGCACCGATGGCTGGCTGGTTGTACCAGAGCAGCGACGGGTACAGCGAAACCGGCTGAGTGCACGCGTATTGCAGGTACAGCTCAAGGTGATCCTGCAGGTTTTCACCGACGCCCGGCAGGTCGTGAACGACCGGGATGTCGAGGGATTTCAGCAGTTCGGCAGGGCCGACACCGGAGCGCTGCAGAATCTGCGGCGAAGCGATGGCGCCGGAGCACAGCAGCACTTCTTTGCGCGCTTTGACTTCAACGCGCTCTTCGGCGTCGCCGACCAGGTAACGCACGCCGACCGCACGCTTGCCTTCAAACAGAATCTTGTCGGTCAGGGCGTGAGTGACGATGGTCAGGGTCGAGCGCTTTTTAGCGGTGTCGAGGTAGCCACGGGCGGTAGATGCACGACGGCCGTTCGGCGTCACGGTGCGATCCATCGGGCCGAAGCCTTCCTGCTGGTAACCGTTGAGGTCTTCGGTGCGCGGGTAACCGGCCTGCACGCCTGCTTCAACCATGGCGTGGAACAGCGGGTTATTGCCCGCCTTCGGCGTGGTCACGCTGACCGGACCTTCGCCACCGTGGTAGTCGTTCGGGCCGATGTCGCGGGTTTCCGCTTTGCGGAAGTACGGCAGGCAGTCGAGGTACGACCAGTTTTCCAGGCCTGGCAGTTTCGCCCAGCCGTCGTAGTCCATAGCGTTACCACGGATGTAGCACATGCCGTTGATCAGCGAGGAACCGCCGAGGCCTTTGCCGCGACCGCATTCCATGCGGCGACCGTCCATGTGTGGCTCTGGATCGGTTTCGTAGGCCCAGTTGTAGCGACGACCTTGCAGCGGGAATGCCAGGGCAGCGGGCATTTGCGTGCGGAAGTCGAGACGGTAGTCAGGGCCGCCGGCTTCGAGCAGCAGAACGGTGACGCCTTCGTCTTCAGTCAGACGGGTCGCCAGGGTGTTACCGGCCGAGCCGGCACCGATGATGATGTAATCGAATTCTTGGGACATTGAATGCACCCTCTTTAGATGTGGTCAGGTCTGACCTCGGCGAGTGCTGCGCACTCGAATCGCTGGCAAGTCAGCTCCCACAAAGATTGGGGGCTGCCACAGATTTGATGGACGACCCCAAAACTGTGGGAGCTGGCTTGCCAGCGAAGAGGCCTTCGCGGGCAATGCAAATCTCGGGTTAGAACACCGAAACGTAATCGCCCAGCTCGACCTGTACCGATTTGATGCGGGTGAAGTTGTTCAGCGAGCTGATGCCGTTTTCACGACCAACACCCGACTGCTTGTAACCGCCGACCGGCATTTTTGCGTCGGACTCGCCCCAGGCGTTGATCCAGCAGATACCGGCTTCCAGTTGATGAATCACGCGGTGTGCGCGGTTCAGGTCTTTGGTGACGATACCGGCGGCCAAACCGAAGTCGGTGTCGTTGGCGCGGCGGATCACTTCTTCTTCGGTCTCGTAGGAGAGGATCGCCATCACTGGGCCAAAGATTTCTTCACGAACGATGGTCATGTCGTCGGTGCAATCGGTGAACACGGTAGGTGCCACGAACGCGCCTTTGGCGAATTCGCCGTCGGTCAGACGGTCGCCGCCGCACAGCACGCGGGCGCCTTGTTCTTTACCTTTGGCGATGTAGCCCAGCACGCTTTCCATGTGCGCGAAGCTGACCAGTGGGCCGAAGTTGGTGTTTTCGTCTTCCGGGTTGCCGACGCGGATGCGTGCAACGCGCTCAACGATCTTGGCTTCGAAAGCGGCTTTCAGGTGCGCCGGAACGAACACGCGAGTGCCGTTGGTGCAGACCTGACCGGAGCTGTAGAAGTTGGCCATCATCGCGGTGTCGGCAGCGCGATCGAGATCGGCGTCGTCGCAGATGATCAGCGGGGATTTGCCGCCCAGTTCCATGGTTACGTCTTTCAGCGACGAAGCCGAAGCGCTGGCCATAACCTTCTTGCCGGTGTCGGTGCCGCCGGTGAAGGAGATTTTTTCGATGCGCGGGTGCTCGGTCAGCCAGGTGCCGACTTCACGGCCGCTGCCGGTCAGGACGTTGAACACACCGTTTGGAACGCCGGCTTCGGTGTAGATCTCGGCCAGTTTCAGGGTGGTCAGCGAGGTCACTTCGCTTGGCTTGAAGATCATCGCGTTACCAGCGGCCAGCGCTGGAGCGGATTTCCACAGGGCGATCTGGATCGGGTAGTTCCACGCGCCGATACCGGCGACAACGCCCAGCGGCTCGCGACGGGTGTAGACGAAAGAAGTGTCGCGCAGCGGGATCTGCTCGCCTTCGATCGCTGGCACCAGGCCTGCATAGTATTCCAGCACATCAGCGCCGGTAACGATGTCGACGTACTTGGTTTCGGAGAAGGATTTGCCGGTGTCCAGGGTTTCCAGCGCGGCCAGTTCATCGTTGCGCTCGCGCAGGATGTCGACGGCACGACGCAGAATGCGCGAACGCTCCATGGCGGTCATCGCAGCCCAGATTTTCTGGCCCTTTTCAGCGCTGACCACGGCGCGCTCGACGTCTTCCTTGGTCGCACGTTGCACCAGTGCGAGGACTTCACCGTTAGCCGGGTTGATGGCTTCGAAGGTGGCATCGCTGCCGGCGTCGGAGTACGCGCCATCGATGTAGAGTTTTTGCAGTTCGAAACGGGCCATAGTGTCCTCGCAAGTGCATTGGTGGTTGGCGTTGACCACCGCGGTGAGGCTGCGGTGGCGTTCAGGGGCCGAGCGTTTTCTGTGTGCTCTAGCTCACCTTCTTGGCCAATTGGAAATCCATGTATTCGTAAGCGATCTGTTGCGCCTGCGCGGTATCGAAAGCGTCTCCCGACAGCGCGCCGCGCAACCACAAGCCGTCAATCAACGCTGCCAGCCCCCGCGCTGCGCTGCGCGCATCTTCGAGCGGCAGCACACGGCGGAACTGGCAGCACAGGTTGGAATACAGACGGTGATCGTTGATCCGCTGCAACCTGTGCAAAGACGGCTGGTGCATGCTGGTGGCCCAAAAGGCCAGCCAGGTTTTCATTGCCGGGCCATTGACCTGGCTGGCGTCGAAGTTGCCTTCGATGATCACCTGCAGATGCGCCCGTGGGCTGTCATCTGCCAGCGCCTGCCGGCGCGCGGTGACGCTCTCGCTGAGGGCGGTCATCAGATACCGCATCGTGGCGGCAATCAGGCCGTTCTTGTCCTGAAAGTAATGACTGATGATGCCATTCGAGACACCGGCCAAACGGGCGATCAGCGCAATGCTGGCGTCCCCCATTCCGACCTGATCGACCGCCTGCAAAGTGGCTTCGATCAGTTGTTGGCGGCGGATGGGTTGCATACCGACCTTGGGCATCTTGCACATCTCCTTAGGCCTTCCGAGCGGCGAATCACGCCTATCGGATTAGCGGCCAGTCTATTTTGTTTTGATTGAACGTTCAATCAACAAAGAATAAGATCTGCGACAAATCGTCGCTGCCTACAGATTTTTCCTACGTGTAAGTGGCGATAAAACCGACATCCGAAAAAGCTCGAAACCTGCGTGGGGCATGGCGCGGTTCGCGATTCGATGGACGTGTTGAAAGGGCAAGACGCTCACGGCCAGGTTTCGGATGAACGTCCGTCCACCTTCGGCCACGAAAGCGATTCGCAGCGCCATTTCGGCAGGTTCGGGCATTTTTCGGGGTGTCTTTATATCACCCGCCGGTCGGCTGCCAACTAACCGATTGGTCGGGTTCCGTGTTGCCTTGTGTTCTTCTCTCGCACTGCCTGGAGCATTTGTGCCATGAGTTCTGCCTCGCTTATAAAGACCCCGCCCGAGAAGGTGACGGTCAACGGTTGGGTGTTCTACACCTCTACCGCGCTGATTCTGTTGTTGACCGCCATTCTGATTATCGCCCCGCAAGAGGCCGGCAGACTGTTGGGTATCGCTCAGGCCTGGTTGTCGCGCAGCTTCGGCTGGTACTACATGGTGGTCATCGCCGCCTACCTGGTGTTTGTGGTGGGCCTGGCATTTTCCTCGTACGGCAAACTCAAACTGGGCAGCAAGGACGACACCCCGGATTTCAGTTACGGAGCCTGGGCGGGGATGCTGTTCTCGTCGGGTATCGGTATTTCGCTGCTGTACTTCGGCGCATCCGAGCCATTGGATCACTACTTCAATCCGCCGGAAGGCGCAGCGGCTACCAACATGGCCGCGCGTCAGGCGGTGCAACTGACCTTCCTGCACTGGGGCCTGCACGGCTGGGCGATCTACGCACTGGTCGGTCTGGCCGTGGCGTACTTTGCTTACCGGCATAACCAGCCGCTGGCCCTGCGTTCGGCGCTGTATCCGCTGGTCGGCGAGCGTTGGGTCAAGGGCGCGGCCGGTCACGCGGTGGACGGCTTCGGCATGTTCGTGACCCTGCTGGGTCTGGTGACCAACCTGGGGATTGGTTCGCTGCAAGTGTCCTCGGGCCTGGAAAACCTGTTCGGCATGGAACACAGCAACACTAACCTGTTGATCGTGATCATCGTGATGAGCACCGTGGCGACCATCGCTGCCGTGTCCGGCGTGGAAAACGGCATCCGTCGTCTGTCCAACCTGAACATCGTGCTGTTCAGCGGACTGCTGATTTTCGTGCTGTTGTTTGGCCCGACTTTGCACCTGCTCAACGGCTTCGTGCAGAACATCGGCGACTACCTCAATGGCATCGTGCTGAAAACCTTCGACCTTTATGTGTACGAAGGCGACAACGCCAAGTCCGAGCGCTGGATGGGCCTGTGGACCCTGTTCTACTGGGCGTGGTGGATTTCCTGGGCGCCATTCGTAGGCATGTTCATCGCGCGTATTTCCCGTGGTCGTACCGTGCGTGAACTGGTCGCCGGCGTGCTGCTGATTCCGCTGGGCTTCACCTTGGCCTGGCTGTCGATCTTCGGTAACTCGGCGCTGGATCTGGTGATGAACCAGGGGGCTGTGGAGCTTGGCAAGACGGCACTGGAACAGCCGTCGATGGCGATTTATCAGTTGCTTGAACACTACCCGGCGTCGAAAGTCGTTATCGGTGTGTCGATTTTTGTTGGCTTCGTACTGTTCCTGACCCCAGCTGACTCCGGCGCGGTGATGATGGCGAATCTGTCCTGCAAGGGCGGCAACGTCGATGAAGATGCGCCGCACTGGCTGCGGATCTTCTGGTCGGTGGTGATCACCCTGGTGACCATTGGTCTGCTGTTTGCCGGTAACTTCGAAGCCATGCAAACCATGGTGGTGCTGGCGGGTCTGCCGTTCTCGGTGGTGCTGGTGTTCTTCATGTTCGGCCTGCACAAGGCCATGCGTCAGGACGTGCAGATCGAACAGGAGCAGGCGCAGCTGGCGGAGCGCGGTCGTCGTGGTTTCAGCGAGCGTCTGACGCAACTGGACCTGCAACCGAGCCAATCGGTGGTGCAGCGTTTCATGGATAAGCAGGTCAGCCCGGCGCTGGAAGATGCCACCGCGCAGATGCGTGCGCAGGGTCTGGAAGTGCAGACGCTGCTGGGTAAATCCAAGCGCTGCATGGGCGTGCGCGTCGAGATGGAAGAGGGCAACCCTTTCGTTTACGAAGTGAGCCTGGATGGCTATCTGGCGACCCCGACCGAATCGGCGCAGTCCGATGAAGCGCGTCAGCGTTACTACCGCGCTGAAGTGTATCTGCACAACGGCAGCCAGGATTACGACCTGATGGGCTTCACGCAGGATCAGATCACACGCGATGTGCTCGATCAGTTTGAAAGCCATCGGCAGCTCCTTGGCCGGGTGTACAGCTAAACCGCTAAAACAAAAGGGGCTCGATTGAGCCCCTTTTGCATGATCGTTCCCCCGCTCAGCAAAGGAATGTCTCAATGGACGCTCCGCGTCCGCTGTTGTGGGACGCGGAGCGTCCCGGGCTGCATTACCACGCGGAGCGTGGGAACGATCAGGGATCGCTCACCGCGATCCCTTTTTTTATCCCCCTTAACCGAGGTTCTTGCCCAGCAACGCGTGATACAACTCGCTGTCGCCCAGGATCCCCACCACATGATTGTTATCGTGCAACACCAGCTTGTTGCCGGTCTGATAACGAATCTGCAACGCATCGCGCATGCCGATGTTCGAATCCACCAGCGTCGGCTTGCGCTCCAGTCCTTCCACCGCTTGCCCCGGTGCCCAGTTCTGCAGGTTCAGCACCGAACCATTCTGCCGCGCACCTTTGATGGTGTTGCCTTCGGCCAGGTCCAGCCACGAATCGCCGCCCGGATCGAGACACACCGAACCGTTGATGCGTTTGCACTTGTCCAGCGTGCGCATCAGGCTGCGGCCGCAGAGCACGTTGAGCGGATTGGTGTGTGCGACGAAGGTGCGCACATAGTCGTCCGCCGGGTTCAGCACGATCTCTTCCGGCACGCTGTACTGGATGATCCGGCCGTCTTTCATGATCGCGATGCGGCTACCCAATTTGAGCGCCTCGTCGAGGTCGTGGCTCACGAACACGATGGTCTTGCTCAGCTTGCGTTGCAGTTCCAGCAGTTCATCCTGCAGACCCTGACGGATCAGCGGGTCGAGGGCCGAGAACGGTTCGTCCATCAATAGAATGTCGGCGTCCATCGCCAGCGCTCGTGCCAGACCGACACGCTGCTGCATGCCGCCGGAGAGTTCATCAGGCTTCTTGTTGCGCCATTGGGTCAGGCCGACCAGTTCGAGTTTTTCATCGACGAGTTTCTTGCGTTCCTTCTCCGGTCGACCCTGCATTTCCAGACCGAAACTGATGTTCTCGCGCACCGTCAGCCACGGCATCAGGGCGAACTTCTGGAACACCATGGCGATGCGTTTGGTGCGCATCATTTTCAGCTCGGCGGGGGTGCAGGAGGCGATGTCGATCTGACGGTTTTCATGCTCGACGAACAGCTTGCCGCGGCTCACGGTGTTGAGGCCGTTGATGCAGCGCAGTAGGCTCGACTTGCCCGAGCCGGACAAGCCCATCAGCACGCAGATCTCGCCTTTGTTGATGTCCAGCGTGGCTTTTTCCACGCCGACAATCTGTCCGGTCTTTTTCAGGATTTCGTTGCGGGTCATGCCCTGATCCAGCAGCTTGAGTGCCTCGCGTGGATCTTTGGAAAAGATTACGTCGACGTCTTCGAAGCGAATTATGCTCATGCGTCACCCCCTACTTTGGCGTCGGGTTGTTTGCAGATACGGTCGAGCATGATCGCCAGCAGTACGATCGCCAGGCCCGCTTCGAAGCCCAGGGCGATATCAGCAGTGTTCAGTGCGTTGACCACCGGTTTGCCGAGTCCGTCGGCGCCTACCAGTGCCGCGATCACCACCATCGACAACGACAGCATGATGCACTGGGTGATGCCGGCCGCGATGCTCGGCATGGCGTGAGGCAGTTCAATCCGTGAGAGCAGTTGGCGACGCGAGCAGCCGAAGGCCTTGCCGGCGTCCATCAGTTCTTGCGGGACATCGCGGATGCCCAGATAGGTCAGGCGGATCGGCGCAGCGATGGCGAACACCACCGTGGAGATCAGGCCCGGGACCACACCCAGCCCGAAGAGGGTCAGGGTAGGAATGAGGTAAACGAAGGTCGGTACGGTCTGCATCAGATCGAGTACCGGACGCATGACAGTGTAGAACATCGGTTTGTGTGCGGCGACGATGCCCAGCGGCACGCCGATGACCACGCAGACCAGGGTCGCGAACATGACCTGGGCGAGGGTTTCCATGGTTTCCTGCCAGTACCCCAGATTGAGGATCAGCAGGAAGGAGGCGATCACGAAAGCGGTCAATCCCCATTTGCGCTGGATCAGGTGCGCGAGCAGGGCGATCAGGCCAATCAAGACCAGTGGGTTGAACCAGGTCAGCGCGAACGTCACGCCGTGGATCATCGTTTCCAGTGTCACGGCGATTGCGTCGAAGGTGTTGGCGCCGTGTTGCGTCAACCATTCAACGAAGCCCGCGATGTACTGGCCTAAAGGTATTTTCTGATCAATCAGCATGGTAGTGAACGTCCGCATGCAAGGAAATAAACAGCCCGGGTGGGCGAGCCCACCCGGCATAAGCGATTACTGAAGCTTGGCTTTAACGGCCTCCAGGCCAGGTTTACCGTCAATGGTGGTTACGCCAGCGAGCCAGGTATCGAGCACTTGTGGATTCTTTTTCAGCCAGGCCTTGGCGGCCGCGTCAGGCTTCATCTTGTCGTCGAGGATGTTGCCCATCAGTTCGCTTTCCATGTCGACGGTGAACTCCAGGTTCTTCAGCAACTGACCGACGTTGCTGCATTCCTCGGCATAACCCTTGCGGGTATTGGTCGCCACGGTCGCAGCACCGAAATCGGGGCCGAAGAAATCATCGCCACCGGTCAGGTATTGAATCTTGAAGCGCTTGTTCATCGGGTGCGGCGCCCAGCCGAGGAATACCACGGCGGTGTCGCGTTTTTGCGCGCGATCCACCTGCGAGAGCATGCCCGCTTCCGACGATTCGACGACTTTGAAACCGGCGGTTTTCAGGCCGAAGGCGTCCTTGTCGATCATGCTCTGGATCAGACGGTTGCCGTCGTTGCCAGGCTCGATGCCGTAGATCTTGCCGTCGAGTTCTTTCTTGAATTTGGCGATGTCGGCGAAGTCATGCAGACCTTTGTCATACAGGGCTTGCGGCACGGCGAGGGTGTACTTGGCGCCCTTGAGGTTGGTGCGCACGGTTTCCACGGTGCCGGCGTCGCGGTAAGCCTTGATGTCGTTTTCCATGGTCGGCATCCAGTTGCCGAGGAACACGTCCATGTTCTTGCCGTCGGCCAGCGACTTGTAGGTCACGGGCACGGAGATCATGGTGGTCTTGGTCTTGTAGCCGAGGGCGTTGAGCACAACAGAGGTGGTAGCGGTGGTAGCGGTGATGTCGGTCCAGCCGACATCGGAGAAGTTAACGGTACTGCACTGTGCCGGTTCTGCAGCTTGCGCCAGTAACGGCAGACTCAGCATGGCGGCCAACAACAACGACGGGGAACCTTTCATGGATGGACTCCTTGGTGTTTTTTTTGGCAGTGTTCCGACTGTGGACCACCGCACTTATAGGTTGCGGTTGGATGGCGTTCTGGAGACAGCTCTACCACGGCGCCTTGCAATCGAGTCATAACGATCATGTACCAGTGAAAATCTGACGCCTACAGGGGGGGTCGTATCCAGTACAGGGATGGTCGCATCCAGTGTCAGTGACGTCGTTTACAGCTTTTTTCAGCCCCGAATGGCCATCTGAACCGCACAAAAACGGCGAAAAACCGGGGCGAAAACGGCGCGGCGCTGGTGGACATGAGTGCGTCGGTGTCAGACGCCGTGCGCTCCGACAAAAGCCTGATGATGCGGGCATTCCGGCGGATCGCAGCTTGAGCGTAGCAGCTCCGCCAGCGGGCGCTTCACGCCCCGGACCGGCATCCTCAGGAGCTCTGCAGCAATGGCTATCAGCGTTTTCGACCTGTTCAAAATCGGCATCGGCCCTTCCAGTTCCCACACCGTCGGGCCCATGCGCGCCGCGGCGTTGTTCGTCGAGTCGCTACGGGACAAGCACCAGTTGGAACAGGTGCGCCGTATAGAAGTGCAATTGTTCGGATCGCTGTCGGCCACGGGCATTGGTCACGGCAGCGACAACGCGGTGATCATGGGTTTGATGGGCGAGTGGCCGGACGCAATCGACCCGTCGCAGATCGGCCCGCGCATACAGGCCCTGCGTGAAACTCACACACTGTTATTGGATGGTCGTTTGTCGGTGCCGTTTGTCTGGGCACGGGACATGCGCCTGATCGACGAGAACCTGCCATTCCACCCCAATGCCATGACTATCGTTGCCGAGGGTGATCACGGCGAACTGCATCGCGACACCTACTATTCGGTGGGCGGCGGTTTTGTCGTGGATCAAGCGCAGGCGTCCAGCGGCGTGGTCGATCTGGATCGCACTGAGTTGCCCTACGACTTTTCCAGTGCGGTTGAACTGTTGGAGTTGTGCAAGAAAAACAACCTGCGCGTCGCCGAATTGATGATGGCCAACGAAAAGGTCTGGCGCAGTGAAGAAGAGATCCGCGCCGGGCTGATGAAGTTGTGGCGGGCGATGCAGGATTGCGTCGAGCAGGGCCTGAAACACGAAGGCATCTTGCCCGGCGGACTGAATGTGCGTCGGCGCGCGGCAAAGCTGCATCGCAGCCTGCAGGAACTGGGCAAGCCCAATGTGATCGGTTCAACGTTGAGCGCGATGGAGTGGGTCAACCTGTTCGCTCTGGCGGTTAATGAAGAAAACGCGGCGGGCGGGCGCATGGTCACGGCGCCGACCAATGGCGCCGCAGGGATCATTCCGGCGGTATTGCACTACTTTATGAAGTTCAGTGAAGCGGTGACTGACGCCAACGTGGTCGATTACTTCCTCGGTGCAGCGGCGGTGGGGATTCTGTGCAAAAAGAATGCTTCGATCTCGGGCGCCGAAGTGGGTTGCCAGGGCGAAGTCGGTTCGGCGTGTGCGATGGCGGCGGCGGGGCTGGCGGAGATTCTTGGTGCCACGCCGGAGCAGTTGTGCAACGCGGCCGAAATTGGCCTGGAACATAACCTCGGGTTGACCTGCGATCCGGTCGGTGGCCTGGTGCAAGTGCCGTGCATCGAGCGCAATGCGATTGCGGCGGTTAAAGCAATCAATGCGGCGCAGATGGCGTTGCGTGGCGATGGTCAGCACTTTATCTCGCTGGACCGGGTGATCCGCACCATGCGTGATACCGGCGCTGATATGCATGACAAATATAAAGAGACATCGCGTGGTGGGTTGGCGGTCAGCGCTGTGGAGTGCTGAGACCGAGTCGCCTCAATCGCGAGCAGGCTCACTCCTACATTTGGAACGCGTTCCCCTGTAGGAGTGAGCCTGCTCGCGATAGCGCCAGACCAGTCAAAACTGCTCACCAAGTGAACACAGACAATAAATCACGCCACCTTTTAGCGCGTCGCAATCAGATAAGAGTCTTTCCCACCTGTTACACGCGCTCAGCTCTCCTACCGTCCGTCACCCGTGCTTGCGGTGACACTGTCCGACAATCGCGCGCAGGCCAGTTCCCACAAGTGCTACCGATTTGCTCACACCCCTGGGGGCAGGGCGTTCAGCAACGCTGATGGCACTTCGAAACACCTTTCGTCGGACGGCTCGTATAGACACGTCGCGACGTCGTTTTCAGGAGTTATTGAACAGCCATTCAATTTTAGGCATGGCATTTGCTCTGTCATAACAAAGCCCGTCTCCCACGCGAGAACGCTGGCAATAACAAGAGCCTCCGCCTGAGGCCATCACCCGCTTTGTGTGAGGAGATACCGCGATGACGTCGTTCAACTCCGGGGCCCAACCCCAGAACCGTGCGCCTCAATCCATCGGCTTTCTGCTGCTGGACAATTTCACGCTGATTTCTCTGGCGTCCGCAGTAGAACCCCTGCGCATGGCCAACCAATTGTCCGGTCGCGAGCTGTATCGCTGGAGTACCCTCACCGTCGATGGCGGCCAGGTGTGGGCCAGTGACGGTCTGCAAATCACTCCCGACGCTTCCATGCACAAAGCCCCGCCACTGGACACTGTGATTGTCTGCGGCGGCATCGGCATTCAACGCACCGTTACCCGTGAACACGTTTCCTGGCTGCAAAGCCAGGCGCGTCAGTCCAAGCGCCTCGGCGCCGTGTGCACCGGCAGTTGGGCTTTGGCCTGCGCCGGGTTGCTCGATGGTTTCGATTGCAGCGTGCACTGGGAATGTCTGGCGGCGATGCAGGAAGCCTTCCCGCGCGTGGCCATGAGCACCCGTTTGTTCACCCTCGACCGTAACCGTTTCACCAGCTCCGGCGGTACCGCGCCGCTGGACATGATGCTGCACCTGATCAGCCGCGATCACGGCCGTGAACTGTCCGCCGCGATCTCGGAGATGTTCGTCTACGAACGAATCCGCAACGAACAGGATCACCAGCGTGTGCCGCTCAAGCACATGCTCGGCACCAACCAGCCGAAGCTGCAGGAAATCGTGGCGCTGATGGAAGCCAACCTCGAAGAGCCGATCGACCTCGATGAACTGGCGGTGTACGTCGCCGTGTCGCGTCGACAGTTGGAGCGCCTGTTCCAGAAATACCTGCACTGCTCGCCGTCGCGTTACTACTTGAAGCTGCGCCTGATCCGCGCCCGGCAGTTGCTCAAGCAAACGCCGATGTCGATCATCGAAGTGGCGTCCGTGTGTGGTTTCGTCTCGACGCCGCACTTCTCCAAGTGCTATCGCGAATACTTCGGCATTCCGCCGCGTGACGAGCGTGTGGGTTCCAACACCACTCAACAAGTGGCGATGTTGCCACTGCCGCAGGCCATCGTGATGTCGCCGCTGTCGGGGCCGATGTCGGCGTTGAGTCAGGCTCGGAATGAGTCGACGTTTGCCAGCGTAAGGCTCTGATGAGGGTCGTTCCCACGCTCTGCGTGGGAACGCAGCCCGGGACGCTCTGCGTCCCAAAAGGCCGAACGCGGAGCGTCCGTTGAGGCATTCCCACGCAGAGCGTGGGAACGATCAGGTGAGCAACGTCAGGCGCTATGGCTTTGCTGATAGTCCGCCAATGCCGGCAGTAATTGTTTGTCGATCGCCTGGCGCACCGCCGGCTGGATACTGGCGCCGCTGGTGTACATGTCCTTGACCATTTTGCGCAGTTCAAACGCGCGAACATTATCCAGACCGCGCACCGCGCACTCGCAAGCCTTATCGGCAGTAGTGCCACTGGGCACTTGAATACCCAACGCCTTGAGCTGGCCCAACAAATCTTCCTGATCGATCAAATCGGCATACATCATGACGCGCATCCTTCTTCGGTAACGGAGGTCGTGGCTCGATTCTGGTAGCCACGTCGGGGCACGGCAAGGGCGTTTTGTCGCAGTGGCTGCGACGGCTATGAACAGGTCGTTTTCGGCTAACTCGCCGCTCAAGGGAGTGGGCACACTGAACTCAGCTTGCAACACGAAGGTTTGGTCACCCTCGCTTGGCAGCTCCTCAACAGTAGCTTGAGCCCCGATCCAGTCACGGCTGGTATCGGGGCTTTTTTTGTCTGTGAATCAGTTAGAAATTTGTTGTTCCTGCCGACGTCATTGCTGGCAAGCCAGCTCCCACAAGTTTTGAGTCTGGTCGCATATTTGTGAAACGCCGCCGAACCCTGTGGGAGCGGGCTTGCCCGCGATGAACGATGACGCGGTCTATCTTTGCAACACGAGGATCCGCGACAACAACTCATCCCGGTCGATATAGCAGCCCTGAAAATGCCGCGCCCCGGTGGTTGGGTCGAAGGCATTGCGCGCATGTAACGTACGCCGGTTATCAAAGCACCACAGTTCCCCCGGATTGAGCCGTTGCATCAGCCGAAACCGTGGCTCGCGTGTCATCGCGATAAAGCGTCGATAAGCCCGATACAACCGTGGCATCTGCTCTACCGACGTATCGAACGCTCCGCGCAAAAAGTTCGCCATGCGAATTTCCGCCACACGTCCCAAGGCGTCCAAAGCAATGATCGGCGCCAGGCAGCGATAGTCGCTATGGCGATCCTTGTTGCGAAACTCCACGGGGATTTCACACAGCGCCTGAAACGCCTCCGGGTCTTCACTGCGCAACGCATCGGCAATCGCAAAACCATCGACAAAAATGCTCTCGCCACCCTCGGCGTCATTCACCAGACAATGCAGAAATTGCAGCCCCGGTTGCAGCTCGCGGGTCGGTAGATCGGTGTGCAACGGCAGGTTGAAAGCGGTGTAGGCATTGCTGTCGGCATCGGCTTTGGATTGCACGTTGAACAGCACACCGAAGTTGCTCTCGCGAATGAAGGAAATGCGTTGCGCGATGAGCTTCAGTGAACCGGGCTCGGTAGGCACGCCGCGCACTTGCGTCAGGCCGATGTCGCGTACGGCAAGCAGCCATTGCAGCAGGGCGGCGTTGTCGTTCATCAGTGCCGCGTATTCGAACACCGGCAGCTGCGAGTCGCTGCGCCACAGATAAGGCTTGGGTTTGCCAGCCAGACGTTCGGCGCGGGAATCATCGTCGTAGGCATGAGCGCGCAGCCAGCCGGGATCGAAACGGCTGAGGTGACCGTCCTGCCAGTCGATGCGCAGGCAGCCGTCGGTATCGATATGGGCGGCGGCAGGCTTGAGGTCTTCAGCGGCATCGACAATCTCGAACACCTGCTCGCGGGTAACGTTGTAGACGCACTGCGGGCACGGGCAGTTATCCCGCAACCAGACGTGGTGAAACGGGCTGATGCGACCGTCAGCCCATGCGATGGCAACGCGATCCGCCAGGGTCTGCACGCCACCGAGCGCGCTGATCAACGGATAAGTACGGAAATCGGCAACAGCGGCAGCGGTGTTCATGGCGGCTCCTTGTGATCGATGGATTACCTGGCGGGTGGCAGTGCGATAACGCGGCCGATGTAAGCGGGAGCGGGCAAGTCTTTCTGCTCGGCGACGATGCTTTGCAGGCGGCTCAGGGTGTCCGCGCTGAACGTTGCCGAACGCGGGCCGGCGAGGTCGACGTGCAAGAGCATTTGTTCGTTGCCGGCCAGTTCCTGCTCGTCACCGACCTTGTGCAGGCTGTGATAGAGGTGCAGGCGTTTGCTGTCGTGGGCGATGATTTGCGTGCGTACTTCCACCTCGGTATCGAGTTTCACTTCGTGCAGATAATTGAGGTGCAGTTCGAGGGTGAACAGCGAGTTGCCACTGGCTTCGCGGTTGTTGCTGTCCATGCCGAGGCGGTCCATCAGGGCGTCGGTGGCGTAGCTGAAAATCAGCAGGTAGAAGGCGTCGCGCAGGTGGCCGTTGTAGTCGACCCAGTCGGGGATGATTGTGGTTTGGTAGGTGGTGAGAGTGGGCATGATTGGGTTCCGGCAGTGGGCGGGTCGTTAGGATCAAGAGCTACCCCCTCACCCCAGCCCTCTCCCCCAAGGGGGCGAGGGGGAAAGGGAGCCGATCTTTATGCTATTCAAAACTTGAGTTCGGCTCGGTGGTGCAAGTCGGCGTAACTCGAACAATCAACACGGTCAGTCCCCTCTACCTCCGGGAGAGGGCTAGGGTGAGGGACTGCAATGTCACGGCAGACATATCACTCGCTGAACGCCATCCCATGCTTCTCCTTGGAGGTCTTCACCGCCTCCAGCACCGCCAGCAAGCAATCATCACGATAGCGCTCCAGCGCCGAAATGCTGTGACGACCAAGCTGATCACTGGTGCCATCAACCACATCATCAATCAACTTGTCAGTCAGTTCCGGCGCTGGCAGATACGTCCACGGCAACTGCAACGCCGGGCCGAATTGCGACATGAAGTGGCGCATGCCGGCATCACCCCCGGCCAAGGTATAAGTCAGGAACGTACCCATGAACGACCAGCGCAGGCCGGCGCCAAAGCGAATCGCATCATCGATCTCGCCAGTGGTCGCGACACCATCGTTGACCAGGTGCAGCGCCTCACGCCACAGCGCTTCAAGCAAGCGGTCGGCGATGAAACCGGGCACTTCTTTGCGCACGTGCAGCGGACGCATGCCGAGGGATTCGTAGACTTTCATCGCTGCCTGAACGGCCTCGGGCGCGGTGTTCTTGCCGCCCACGACTTCGACCAGCGGCAGCAGATAAACCGGGTTGAACGGGTGGCCGACCACGCAGCGTTCGGGGTGCGTTGAGCTCTCGTAGAACTCACTTGGCAGCAGGCCCGAGGTACTCGAACCGATCAACGCATTAGGCTTGGCCGCGGCGCTGATTTTGCTGTGCAGCTCGAGTTTCAGTTCCAGGCGTTCCGGGGCGCTTTCCTGAATGAAGTCGGCATCGCGTACGCACTCCTCGATGGTCGCGACAAAGCGCAGACGATCCTGCGAAGCACCCGGTGCCAGACCGTTTTTCTCCAGTGCGCCCCAGGCATTGGCTACGCGTTTGCGCAGTGCCGCTTCGGCGCCCGGTGCCGGGTCCCAGGCCACCACGTCGAGGCCATGGGCGAGGGCGCGCGCGACCCAGCCACTGCCGATGACACCGCTGCCCAGCGCGGCGAAGGTTTTGATTTCGGTGATAAAGCTCATAGGAATTTTCCCGTGGAAGGTAATCCCTGTAGGAGCTGCCGAAGGCTGCGATCTTTTGATCTTGATCTTGAGAAACAAAATCAAAAGATCGCAGCCTTCGGCAGCTCCTACAGGTGAAATTTGGGGGGCAGTTAGAGCCCCATTTTTTGAGCTGAGGGTTAACCGCGCTGGGTCAGGCCCATTTTCTTGCGGCCCTCGGCCGGGGTCAGCACCCGGGCGCCGAGGCGGCTGAGGATTTCGGTGGCGCGTTCGACCAGTTGGCCGTTGGTCGCCAGCACGCCCTTGTCCAGCCACAGGTTGTCTTCCAGCCCGACCCGCACGTTGCCGCCCAACAGCACCGCTTGCGCTGCCATTGGCATCTGCATACGGCCAATGCCAAACCCGGCCCACACCGCATCGGCGGGCAGGTTGTCGACCATGGCTTTCATCGTGGTGGTATCCGCCGGCGCGCCCCACGGGATGCCCAGGCACAGCTGGAACAACGGGTTATCGAGCAGACCTTCCTTGATCATCTGCTTGGCGAACCACAGGTGACCGGTGTCGAAAATCTCCAGCTCGGCCTTCACGCCCAGCTCGGTAATACGCTTGGCGCCGGCACGCAGTTGCGCCGGAGTGGAGACATAAATGGTGTCGCCATCGCCGAAGTTCAGCGTGCCGCAATCGAGGGTGCAGATTTCCGGCAGCAACTCTTCAACGTGTGCGAGACGGGTCAGCGGGCCGACCAGATCGGTGTTCGGGCCGAACTCCATCGGGTTCTCGCCCGCGCCGATCTCCAGGTCGCCGCCCATACCGGCGGTGAGGTTGACGATGATGTCGACGTCGGCCTCGCGGATGCGCTCCATCACTTCGCGGTACAGCGCCACGTCACGGCTGAACTTGCCGGTCTGCGGATCGCGCACATGGCAGTGCACGACGGTGGCGCCAGCCTTGGCCGCTTCCACCGCAGCAGCAGCAATTTGTTTCGGGGTGACCGGCACGTGCGGGCTCTTGGCGGTCGTGTCGCCAGCACCGGTGAGTGCGCAGGTGATGATGACGTCGTGGTTCATGGTGCGGTTTCCTTCAGGCGTGATGGGTCTGTCCGCAGCCCTTTTCCGGGCTGCGAAGCGTCGTTCAGTTCCCTCTCCCAACGGGAGAGGGCTAGGGTGAGGGTCGCGGTTATTTGCTGGTCAGCTGCAGGTTTTCAGCCGCCGGTTTGCCATCGAACGTGGTCACACCTTCAAGCCAGCGCTGCTTGTCTTCCGGGTGATCCTTGAGCCATTGCTTGGCCGATTCGAAGGCGTCCTTGTGATCGAGCAGCGGTTGCATCATCCGGCTCTCGTCTTCGGCGGTGAACGTCAGGTTGGTCAGCAGACGGCCAACGTTCGGGCACTGCTCGGCGTATTTCGGCGCTGTGACCGTCCACACGGTGGCCATGCCTTCGTTCGGGCCGAGGGCGTCGTCGCTGCCGGTCAGATAAGTCATCTTGACGTTGACGTTCATCGGGTGCGGCGCCCAGCCGAAGAACACCACGGCCTCTTTGCGGCGCACGGCGCGGTCGACGGCGGCGAGCATGCCGGCCTCGCTCGACTCGACCAACTGGAACTTGCCGAGGCCGAACTGGTTCTTGGCGATCATCGCCTTGATCTGCGTGTTGGCGCCCGAGCCTGGCTCGATGCCGTAGATCTTGCCGCCCAGTTCTTTTTCGAACTTGGCAATGTCGGCGAAGGTTTTCAGGCCCTTGTCGGCCAGATAAGTCGGCACGGCGAGGGTCGCACGGGCATCTTTCAGGCTTGGCGCTTCGAGGACTTTGACCTGATTGGCGTCGACAAACGGCGTGATGGTCTGAGTCATCAGCGGGTTCCAGTAACCGAGGAACAGGTCCAGGCGCTGATCGCGGATCCCGGCGAAGATGATTTGCTGGGACGCACTGGTTTGTTTGGTGTTGTAGCCGAGGCCGTCGAGCAGGACCTGGGTCATGGCACTGGTGGCGATCACGTCGGTCCAGTTGACCACGCCCATGCGCACGTTCTGGCACGAGGCGGGTTCGGCCGCCATGACGCTGGCGCTCAAGAAAGCGGTACCGCTGAGTGCAAGAACACAGCTGCTGATCAGTCGTTTCATGTCGGGTTCCTCGGCAGGTGGTTTATTGTGGTTCCCGGCGTCTGATGCGCCGGTGATGCCAAGTTACGCAGCTATGCCCCCGTAAAAGCGCACTGCGGCGACTGGCATTTGCACTGTAGCGACCTGTGCGCTTGAACGCTGACGACAATCGGCGTATCAACGAGCCACGCTCCCCTCCCTCTCGTTACCCGCGAATCGAGTGCGCCCATGTCCCAGGACTTCTACTTTTTGCTGATGCCGGGGTTCTCCGCCATTGGCTTTATTTCCGCAATCGAACCGCTACGCGTGGCCAACCGCTTTCGTGGCGAGCTGTATCGTTGGCATGTGCTCAGCGCCGACGGCGGGGCGGTGCTGGCGAGCAACGGCATGTCGGTCAACGCCGACGCGGCACTGGAGCCGCTGAAGAAAGGCGCGACGTTGTTGGTGGTGGCCGGGTTTGAACCGCTGAAGTTCGCCACGCCAACCCTTGAACACTGGTTGCGGCGGCTGGATAACGAAGGCGTCACACTTGGTGCCATCGACACTGGCAGTTTTGTCCTCGCTGAAGCCGGTTTGCTCGACGGCCATCGCTTGACGCTGCACTGGGAAGCGATCGATGCGTTCAAGGAATCTTATCCACAGCTCAGCGTCACTCAGGAGCTGTTCGAGATCGACCGTCGGCGCATCACCTCAGCGGGCGGCACCGCCTCCATCGATTTAATGCTCGATCTGATCGCCCAGGCCCATGGGGCGCAACTGGCGATTCAGGTCAGCGAGCAATTTGTGCTGGGGCGAATTCGACCGCGAAAAGATCACCAGCGCATGGAAGTGGCCACGCGTTACGGGATCAGCAACAAGAAACTGGTGCAGGTGATTGGCGAGATGGAGCAGCACAGCGAACCGCCGCTGACTACGCTGCAATTGGCGGAATCGATCAAGGTCACGCGGCGGCAACTGGAGCGCTTGTTCCGGCTGCACCTGAACGACACGCCGAGCAATTTCTACCTGCGTCTGCGCTTGGAAAAGGCCCGGCAACTGCTGCGCCAGACTGACATGAGCGTGCTCGAAGTCAGCATCGCCTGCGGCTTCGAATCGCCGTCGTACTTCACCCGCAGTTACCGCGCAAAATTCGCCCGCTGTCCCCGCGAAGACCGCCGTACCGCCCAGGCCTGAATGGATGTACCCAAAACCCCTGTAGGAGTGAGCCTGCTCGCGATAGCGGTAAGTCAGACAACACTGATGTCGACTGACACTTCGTCATCGCGAGCAGGCTCACTCCTACAGTTTGATCGCGTTACTTCTTCACCAACGCCGAACACGCAGCCTTATAAGCCTCATGCTGATACTTGTTCAGCGTCCCCGGCAGTTCGAAATTATGCTTCTTCGCCTGCGCATTGATCGTCTGCGGCGACAACAACGTCACTTCACAGCCATCCAGCAGCTGCAAAATCCCCTCAATCTTGAAAGTGGTCGGCCCGCCGGCAAACTCACCCTTCTTGCTGCGCTTCTTGATCGCAATCCGGTCAACCGAATTCTCCCGCACAAACGACGCCACCTGCGCCGCGAACAACTTCACGTTGGCCGCTTCGTCATCGTCTTCGAGGGCGATTTTCTTGGTGGCAAGGGGAATGTGGCTCAAGGTCGAACCGTCGAGAGCGGCCACGGCGATGATCGCTTCGCTGCCTTTGATTTCGATGCCGCAGATGTTCATGGGCGAGTGACCTTATGAGCGAATTGGATGGCAGTCATGTTGACGCAGTCGGGCGGTCAAGTCACTCGCGTCGGTGCCCCAGCGGTGCAATACCGCTGGTCGGAATTCGTTACTGACCTGTAATTTCTGACAGTAGACGGCCTTCCGGCAGGCGCCTAGCTTGGTTGCCGGGGGATTGGGACGATTATCGTCCTTTCCCATTTGTGACCTCGCTCAAGGGACTGAAGACATGAAACTACGCAAGAACATTCGCTCATTGACCCAAAACGAAAAAACCAACTTCGTCGCCGCCTGCCTCCAGCTCAAACAGTCAGGTCAATATGACGAGTATGTACACCTGCATCACCAAGTCATGAAGCCTACAGTTCTGCCACATGAACCAAACGATCCAAACTACCGCAATGGCGCCCATCGGGGGCCTTCATTCCTGCCATGGCACCGCGCGTTTTTGCTGAAGTTCGAAAATGACCTTCAGGCGATTGACCCCTCCATCACGATTCCGTACTGGAACTGGACCGAAGATGCTGCCGACCCGCTCAACTCTCCGGTATGGGCTGAGGATTTCATGGGCGGTAATGGTGTTGAAGGCGATGACTGGCGTGTCGCAACCGGTCGGTTTGCCTTTAAGCATGGACAATGGCCGGTTCCCTCCTATCCGGATGACGATTTGCCAGGTCCTGGTTTGAAGCGCCAGTTCGGGCTGGTCGTGAACTCATTGCCGACCCCGGAAGATCTGCAAATGGCCTTGCGTGAAAGTCTTTACGACACCCCGCCTTATGATTCAGGCCCGACTGTGCGCGGCTTCCGAAATCGTCTGGAAGGCTGGATCACCCAGCGCGGTGATCCGCAGGTAACCACTGCGGGTTCACAACTGCATAATCGCGTCCACCTCTGGGTGGGCGGCAATATGTTGCCGATGACCTCTCCAGATGATCCGGTGTTCTTCCTTCATCACTGCTTTGTCGACAAAGTGTGGGCAGACTGGCAGTCGCTGATGCTCCAGAGCAACGAACGTTGGGCGCCGCATTACGCGCCGCTGATCAATGGTCCGAAGGGACATAACTACGATGATGTGCTCGAGCCGTTTGCGCAGTCTGCTCGGAATGTGAGCGACATTACTGACTTGGGGTATGAGTATGAGGCGCCACGTCTGATCCTCGATCATGTGAAACCTCGTTCTCCATTTCACGACTGATGCTGGCATCGGGTGGCGGTGTGAATGCCTGGCTTTTGCAGCAGGCAAACACGCCGTTACCGGCTAGAGCTCAAGCTGCTCAGAGGTGATTCCAAAGGCCGCCGCAATCTTTTCGCGAGTTGCTTTTCGTGGCTTGGACACCGTTTCCTGTTGAGCAAACGCCGGTTGCGAAATGCCCATGCGTTTGGCGACTTCTTCCTGAGTCAGGTTTAGGTATTCGCGCCAGGCACGGATCGGTGTCGCTCCGTCGACCATCCGACTGACCACTTCATGGGGAATCAGATCGGGCTGCATTTTCTGCGCGACATATTGCGCATAGGGAATGACCACGAAGGCCGGTTTGCCCTCGGCGTCGTTGATGATTTGGATGTCAGTAGGTGCGTTCATCGCGTTTTTTGACCTCTTGAATACTGACCACTTTGATTGCGCCGTCCCAGTCGAACATGACCCGATAGTTGCCGACTCGCAATCGGTAAGCATATTCATGTCCAACCAATGATTTGACGTTGCCGACATTAGGCATGTTAGCGAGCGCCGTGATGGCATCACGAACCTGTCCTTGATGAGCGCAGTGCAATTTCAGGAGTTGCTTAACGGCCTTTCGTGTCCAGTGGATGCTGTTCATGGAAGAATATAAGTCTTTTATAAGATTCGCGAATCTTTGCTTATATTTTCAAGGCGGCCAATCAAGAACAGTTGTCAGGATATTGCGTGAAGCGCCCGTAGATCGGGGCTTTCACGCAATAGGTGTAGGCGAAGTCGGCATGTGCCGTAAGAAGAAGAGATTCACGAGGCAATTGCAGAAAGCAGTGCCAATTTTCCTTCAAATTTTGAGGACTATTCCTGCCCAATCGACTCCAAAAACTCCGACCGTTCATCACTCATCCGCGCCACGCAGTCATTCTGCGCAATCGTAAACGCCTTGCTCCCCGCCGTCGCCGGGAACGCTTCCACCGCGCAATCGGCATCCCGCGTCTTCAGCCACTGCTGCTGCGCCGTCTTCAGCTTGGCGGTGATGTCCGCCAGTTGCGTCGGGTTCTTGCCGTACGCGGTCTGCATGCGTTCGGTCAGGCTGGCGTAGTTGTCCTTGAGCAGGTCTTCTGCAGTAGTGCGGCTGTAGGTCGAGCATTCCAGGGTCTGGACGTCGTTTTCGACGGCGTCGCACGGGTTGTTGTCGGACTCTTCAGCGGCGTGTACGCCGGTCGCAAGCAAAGCCAAAGCCAGGAAGATCGATTTCATTGTTGTCGCCGCTCTAATCCAGTGGTGTTTCCAAGATGGGCCAGATTCTGGCTCAAGCTGGCGGGCTTGAACAGGTAGCTGATCGGGGCGCCTGGCGACCCTTTGTCGCGGATTGACGCTTTCGGCAATTCCCCTGTCGTTTTTGCACCCGGTCGCCCCGGCACCGAGGCATATGCTGGCCCCAAAGCGCCGGCAGACGATTCGGCGCATGAATCGCCAATAAGGGGACGCCTGATGAGCCCAGCCGAATTACACGCCGACAGCATCGTTATCGACGGTCTGATCATTGCCAAATGGAACCGCGAGCTGTTCGAAGACATGCGCAAGGGCGGTCTGACGGCGGCCAACTGCACTGTGTCGGTGTGGGAAGGCTTTCAGGCGACCGTGAACAACATCGCTGCCAGCCAGAAGCTGATCCGCGAAAACAGCGACCTGGTGATGCCAGTGCGCACCACTGCCGACATCCGTCGCGCCAAGGAACAAGGCAAGACCGGCATCCTCTTCGGCTTCCAGAATGCTCACGCGTTTGAAGACCAGATCGGCTATGTCGAGGTGTTCAAACAGCTCGGCGTCGGCATCGTGCAGATGTGCTACAACACCCAGAATCTGGTCGGCACCGGTTGCTACGAGCGTGACGGCGGCCTGTCGGGTTTCGGTCGCGAAATCGTCGCCGAGATGAACCGCGTTGGCGTCATGTGCGACTTGTCCCACGTCGGTTCCAAGACTTCCGAAGAAGTCATCCTCGAATCGAAAAAACCGGTCTGCTATTCCCACTGCCTGCCGTCGGGTCTCAAAGAGCACCCGCGCAACAAGTCCGATGCAGAACTGAAGTTCATTGCCGATCACGGCGGTTTTGTCGGCGTGACCATGTTCGCGCCGTTCCTCGCCAAAGGCATCGATTCGACCATTGACGATTACGCCGAAGCGATCGAATACACCATGAACATCGTCGGCGAAGACGCCATCGGCATCGGCACCGACTTCACCCAAGGCCATGGTCAGGACTTCTTCGAATACCTGACCCACGACAAGGGCTACGCCCGCCGTCTGACCAGCTTCGGCAAGATCATCAACCCGCTGGGCATCCGCACCGTCGGCGAGTTCCCGAACCTGACCGAAACCCTGCTCAAGCGCGGCCACTCCGAGCGCGTCGTGCGCAAGATCATGGGCGAAAACTGGGTGAACGTCCTCAAAGACGTCTGGGGCGAATGAATAACTCTGGAGCCTACTCCGCTCGCCGATAGCTGCGTCAGGTCCTCGCGCCAAACTCGCCGTACGTCCCGTACTGTCTCGCTTGTCGCTCCGGTCCTTCCTTGCTCTCGACGTGCTCGCTACGGCTCCAAAGTCATTCATACGGCTTGTTTATAAGAGCAGAGCAAAAGCTTTGCTCGGCACCAACCACGAATTTTTCTGGAGTTAAGTTTCCATGGCCAAGATCGCCCCGCAATTGCCAATCGAAGTCGACAGCGAAACCGGTGTCTGGACCTCCGACGCCCTGCCAATGCTGTACGTACCGCGTCACTTCTTCGTCAACAACCACATGGGCATCGAAGAGGTTTTGGGCGCTGAAGCTTATGCCGAGATCCTCTACAAGGCCGGCTACAAGTCCGCCTGGCACTGGTGCGAGAAAGAAGCTGAATGCCACGGCCTGGAAGGCGTCGCGGTATTCGAGCATTACATGAAGCGCCTGTCGCAGCGCGGCTGGGGCCTGTTCAAGATTCAGGACATCGACCTCGACAAAGGCACTGCCAGCGTCAAGCTCGAACACTCGGCATTCGTCTACGTCTACGGCAAGGTCGGGCGCAAAGTCGATTACATGTTTACCGGTTGGTTTGCCGGGGCCATGGATCAGATTCTTGAGGCTCGCGGCAGCAAGATTCGCACCGTCGCCGAGCAAGTCTACGGTGGCTCCGAAGAAGGCCACGACGACGGCCTGTTCACCGTCAAGCCGTTGTAAGTCGAGGAACCCGCCATGGCTTTCGAAGCAATGTTCCAGCCGATCCAGATCGGCAAACTGACCATCCGCAACCGCGTGCTCAGCACCGCGCACGCTGAGGTCTACGCAACGGACGGCGGCATGACCACCGACCGCTACGTCAAATACTACGAAGAGAAAGCCAAGGGCGGCATCGGCCTGGCGATTTGCGGCGGCTCCTCTGTGGTCGCCATCGACAGCCCGCAGGAATGGTGGAGCTCGGTGAATTTGTCCACCGACCGCATCATTCCGCATTTCCAGAATCTGGCCGACGCCATGCACAAGCATGGCGCCAAGATCATGATTCAGATTACCCACATGGGCCGGCGCTCGCGCTGGGACGGCTTCAACTGGCCGACGCTGATGTCGCCCTCGGGCATCCGTGAACCGGTACACCGCGCCACCTGCAAAACCATCGAGCCGGAAGAAATCTGGCGGGTGATTGGCAACTATGCCCAGGCGGCGCGCCGGGCCAAGGCCGGTGGTCTCGACGGCGTTGAGCTGTCAGCGGTGCACCAGCACATGATCGACCAGTTCTGGAGCCCGCGCGTCAACAAGCGTACCGACGAATGGGGCGGCACCTTCGAAGGCCGGATGAAGTTCGGTCTGGAAGTGCTGAAAGCCGTGCGCGCCGAGGTCGGTGACGACTTCTGCGTGGGCATGCGTATCTGCGGTGACGAGTTCCACCCGGACGGCTTGTCCCACGAGGACATGAAGCAGATCGCTAAGTACTACGACGACACCGGCATGCTCGACTTCCTCGGTGTTGTCGGCTCGGGTTGTGACACTCACAACACCCTGGCCAACGTGATTCCGAACATGAGTTATCCACCGGAGCCGTTCCTGCATCTGGCCGCCGGGATCAAGGAAGTGGTCAAGGTGCCGGTGCTGCACGCACAGAACATCAAGGATCCGAACCAGGCCACGCGCATCCTTGAAGGCGGTTACGTCGACATGGTCGGCATGACCCGCGCGCACATTGCTGACCCGCACCTGATCGCCAAGATCAAGATGGGCCAGATCGACCAGATCAAACAGTGCGTCGGCGCCAACTATTGCATCGACCGCCAGTATCAAGGCCTCGACGTGCTGTGCATCCAGAATGCTGCAACGTCCCGTGAATACATGGGCGTGCCGCACATCATCGAGAAATCCACCGGGCCGAAGCGCAAAGTGGTGATCGTCGGTGCCGGCCCTGCCGGGATGGAAGCGGCACGGGTTGCTGCCGAGCGTGGCCACGACGTGACCCTGTTCGAGAAGAAGGAATTCATCGGCGGACAGATCACCACCGCATCGAAAGCGCCGCAGCGTGACCAGATCGCCGGTATTACCCGTTGGTTCCAACTGGAACTGGCGCGGCTGAAAGTCGATTTGCGCCTGGGCACGGCAGCTGATGCCGAGACCATCATGGACTTGCGTCCGGACGTGGTGGTGCTGGCGGTCGGCGGGCATCCGTACCTGGAACAGAACGAACACTGGGGCGCCGCCGAAGGGCTGGTGGTCAGCAGCTGGGACGTGCTCGACGGCAAGGTCGCGCCGGGCAAGAACGTGCTGGTCTACGACACCATTTGCGAGTTCACCGGGATGTCGGTTGCTGACTTCCTCGCCGACAAAGGCAGCCAGGTCGAGATTGTCACCGACGACATCAAACCGGGCGTGGCCATCGGCGGTACGTCGTTCCCGACCTACTACCGCAGCATGTACCCGAAAGAAGTGATCATGACCGGCGACATGATGCTGGAAAAGGTCTACCGCGAAGGCGACAAACTGGTCGCGGTGCTGGAGAACGAATACACCGGCGCGAAAGAGGAGCGGGTGGTCGATCAGGTGGTGGTGGAAAACGGTGTGCGTCCGGATGAGGAAATCTACTACGCGCTCAAAGAGGGTTCGCGCAACAAGGGCCAGATCGACGTCGAAGCGTTGTTCGCGATCCAGCCGCAACCTTCGCTGAGCACCACCGGCGACGGCTACTTGCTGTTCCGCATCGGCGACTGCGTGGCGCAGCGCAACACGCACGCCGCGATCTATGACGCCCTGCGGCTCTGCAAGGATTTCTAAGGGCTAGTGAACCGATCGTTCCCGCGCTCTGCGTGGGAATGCCGCAATGGACGCTCTGCGTCCGCTTGGGACGCGAAGCGTCCCGGGATGCATTCCCACGCAGAGCGTGGGAACGATCATTGAACGCCGTGTTTCTCCAGGTTGTACTGGTGGGAGCTTCACCATGTTGAACACCCTTCTTCCAATCCTGTTGTTCGCAGCTATCGGGCTTGGTGTCCTCGGCGCGTTGCGGCGGGTAGCGATGTGGCGCCGGGGCCGGGCCTCGAAGGTCGATCTGATCGGCGGCCTGTTCGCCATGCCCAAGCGCTACATGGTCGATTTGCACCATGTCGTGGCGCGGGACAAATACATCGCCAACACCCACGTGGCCACGGCCGGCGGTGCGGTGGCGTCGATTGTGCTGGCGCTGCTGGTGCACGGTTTCGGCCTGCATAACCGCATACTCGGTTACGCCTTGCTGCTGATGACGGCGGTGATGTTCGTCGGTGCGATCTTCGTTTATCTGCGTCGGCGCAACCCGCCGGCGCGGCTGTCGAAAGGCCCGTGGATGCGCCTGCCGAAAAGCCTGCTGGCGTTCTCGGCGTCGTTCTTTCTGCTGACCTTGCCGGTGGCCGGGATTCTTCCGGAAAACTTTGGCGGCTGGATTCTCGCGGTCATCCTCGGGATCGGCGTGTTGTGGGGCGTGTCGGAACTGTTCTTCGGCATGACCTGGGGCGGGCCGATGAAACACGCCTTTGCCGGTGCCTTGCACTTGGCGTGGCACCGTCGCGCTGAACGTTTTGGTGGTGGTCGTTCCACCGGCCTCAAACCGCTGGATCTCAATGATCCTTCAGCACCATTAGGGGTAGAGAAACCCAAGGATTTCACCTGGAACCAGTTGCTCGGTTTCGACGCCTGCGTGCAGTGCGGCAAGTGCGAAGCGGCGTGCCCGGCGTTCGCTGCCGGTCAGCCGCTGAACCCGAAGAAACTGATTCAGGACATGGTCGTCGGTCTCGCCGGTGGCACCGATGCGAAGTTCGCCGGCAGCCCGTATCCCGGCAAACCAGTGGGCGAACACAGCGGTAATCCACATCAACCGATCGTTAACGGTCTGGTCGACGCTGAAACCCTGTGGTCGTGCACCACCTGCCGTGCCTGCGTCGAGGAGTGCCCGATGATGATCGAGCACGTCGACGCCATCGTCGACATGCGCCGGCACCTGACCCTGGAAAAAGGCGCGACCCCGAATAAGGGCGCCGAGGTCCTCGAAAACCTGATCGCCACCGACAACCCAGGCGGTTTCGCCCCGGGCGGGCGGATGAACTGGGCGGCGGATCTGAACCTCAATCTGCTTAGCGAGAAGAAATCCACCGACGTACTGTTCTGGGTCGGCGACGGAGCCTTCGACATGCGCAACCAGCGCACTTTGCGCGCGTTCGTCAAAGTGCTGAAAGCGGCGAAAATCGACTTCGCCGTGTTGGGGCTGGAAGAACGTGACAGTGGCGACGTGGCTCGCCGTCTTGGCGATGAAGCAACCTTCCAGTTGCTCGCCAAGCGCAACATCCAGACCCTGGCCAAATACAGCTTCAACCGCATCGTTACCTGCGATCCGCATAGCTTCCATGTGTTGAAAAACGAGTACGGCGCGTTCGACGGCAACTATCTGGTGCAACACCACAGCACCTACATGGCGGAAATTATTCAGGCCGGTGCGTTGAACCTCGGTCAGCACAAAGGCAACAGCGTGACCTATCACGACCCGTGCTACCTCGGTCGTTACAACGGCGAGTACGAAGCGCCGCGTGAAGTGCTGCGTGCGCTCGGTATTGAAGTCAAAGAGATGCAACGTTCCGGCTTCCGTTCGCGCTGCTGCGGCGGTGGCGGCGGGGCGCCGATCACCGACATTCCGGGTAAGCAACGGATTCCTGATATGCGCATGGAAGACATCCGCGAGACCGGCGCCGAACTGGTGGCCGTGGGTTGTCCACAGTGCACGGCGATGCTCGAAGGCGTGGTCGAACCGCGTCCGCTGATCAAGGACATCGCCGAACTGGTCGCCGACGCGCTGCTCGAAGACGCCGCGCCGAACAAGCCTGCCACCCCGGCCAAACGTGAACCTGCGGAGGCCCACTGATGAGCGACATTATCCGCCGCGACCCGCGCGCCGAATGGATTGCGCGTAACCGACTGCACCCGCTGCACGCGGCCATGCAACCGGCGCAACACAGCTGGATGGGGCCCAACGGCGTCATTCGCAAGAATCTGCATGGCATCGGTTTTATCGGCCCCAACGGCATCAAGCGTATCGACCGCAGCGGCGCGCAACAGGGCGGGGCGGTCAAACGCTCGGCGGCTGTGGAAGTGCAATTGCCGCTGCATCAGGTGCCCGCGCCGGCGTTCTACATCAGCGTGGTACCGGACATGGTCGGTGGCCGCTTGAGCATTCACGACCGTGATTTGTTTGGCCTCGCCCATCAGCTCGCCGGTAATGACGGCGCAGTGTTGGCGGTGGTCTTTGGCGAGCATAAGGAAAACGCTTTCGCGACCGCTGGCGTCGATCGCTTGCTGGTACTCGAAGGCGAGGAATTCAGCGGTTATGCACCGGAGCAACGGGTGCAAGGTTTGCGCGCTGTGGATAACCAGTTCAACCCGCGTCATTGGTTGCTGCCGGACAGCCGCAGCGGTGGCGGTGAACTCGGTCGACGCTTTGCGGCGGCATTGGGCGAGCGCCCGGCGACACGGGTCTGGCAGGTCAAGGATCAGGAATGCATCGGCCGCGCTGGCGCGGGGCTGCAAGACCTTGCCCGTCCCGTCGCACGGTTGATTCTGGCGGCGGCCGAATGCGCTGAACCGGTCAGTGAAACCCGTCACGAAGCGTTGCCGGTGGAGTTATCCACAAGTGTCGCTCGTAGCCTGTCGCGGATTGAAGATCTCGGCGCCGTTGCGGTCGACCCGGCAGCGATTCCGATGGCCGAAGCGGAGTTCATTTTCTCCGGCGGCAACGGCGTCAAGGACTGGGCACTGTTCCACGAAACGGCGGCGGCACTCGGCGCTACCGAAGGTGCGTCGCGGGTGGCGGTGGACGATGGCTTCATGGCCCGTGATCGCCAGGTCGGCGCGTCCGGCACCTGGGTTACCGCGCGGGTGTATGTTGCGGTGGGGATTTCCGGGGCGATCCAGCACCTGCAAGGCATTGGTGCCTGTGACAAGGTGGTGGCGATCAACCTCGATCCGGGTTGCGACATGATCAAGCGTGCAGACCTCTCTGTGATCGGCGAGAGCGCAGAGATTCTTCAGGCGTTGATCGAGGCGGTGGCGGCTTACCGCAACGAAGCCAAGCGCGATGCGGCTTAAGGAAACGCTATGAACACGAAAGTAATCAGTCTGGTTTCAATCGGCGCTCACCCTACTTCCGGGCGGCCACGCCGCGCTGATCAGGACGCGCGCGCCGTGGAACTGGGTTTGCAACTGGCTGGGGATAACTTGCAAGTGCTGCATGCCGGCGACGTTGCGGAGCCGGCGTTGCGCGCCTATCTGGGCATGGGTCTTGAGCAGATGCATGTGCTGGAGCAACCGGCTGGTGCCGATGCGCTGCCGGCGCTGACCGCGTATCTGCGTGATGCCGGTGCGCAGGTGGTGCTGACCGGCAGCCAGGCGGAAACCGGCGAAGGTTCGGGGATGTTGCCGTTCTTGCTGGCGGAAGGTCTGGGCTGGCCGCTGGTGGTGGGACTGGCGCAGGTCGAGTCGATCAACGACGGTTCGGCGCTGGTGCTGCAAGCGTTGCCGCGCGGGCAACGGCGCCGGTTGAAAGTGAAGCTGCCGTTTCTGGCGACTGTGGATAACGCCGCGCCGAAACCTCGGCAGAGTGCCTACGGGCCGGCGCGACGCGGGGTCTTGCAGGCTGACGACGTCGAAGTGGTGGACGATGAGTTGCTCGCGGTTGCTACTTTGCAACCGGCCAAGCCACGGCCGAAACGCTTGAAGGTGATCAAGGCCAAGAGTGGGGCGGACCGGATGAAGGCCGCGACGGCCAAGGCCAGTGGGGGCGGGGGGCAAGTGCTCAAAGGTGTTACTGCACAGGCCGGGGCTGAAGCGATCCTCAAGTTGCTGATTGAAGAAGGTGTGGTTCGCTGAAAAGCCCCTCACCCTAGCCCTCTCCCAGAGGGAGAGGGGATCTACGGTGGCGTACTCAAGCGTTACATCGACCTGAGAGATCGGCGTGAACTCAGGTCTGGCCAAGCTAAGGACACCGCATAAGTCGCAAGTCGCTGCATATTTCCAATACACCTGGGTCGGCTCCCTCTCCCGGAGGGAGAGGGCTGGGGTGAGGGGGGCTGTTTACCCACAATCCCTGTTGGCGGATCTGTGGATAACGTGTTCGCCCATCCCTGCACCCCGCGCCAATCAAGCCCTACAGCCCTTCGATCAAAAAACAACCAGCCTAAGTCACGGATTTTCAGGGCTTTTTCGGCAGGATAACTCAGCAAGTTGCCCCCAATCTCTGTTGGCGTTTCTGTGGATAAGATGTTCGCTATCCGATGAGACCCTTACTAAACGTGGCCTGCGAAGGATCGATCAAAAAACAATCAAATCATCTGTTTCAACGAAAAACTCCCGCACAAACCTCGATTTCACACAGCCTCCAACGCTTTTCCACAGCAAGGCCAAAGTTACCCCCGATCTCTGTTGGCGCTTCTGTGGATAACGTGTTTGCCATCCCCTACAGGCCTTACAGAACGTGGCTTGCAAGAATGTGATCAAAAAACAACCAATACGTCTGGCAAACCGTCATTCTGGATAAGTCACGATTTTTCTCTACAAATCAGCAAGTTATTTTTTTAATCATCCACAGTTACCCCCATTTGCTGTGGGTGGCTATGTGGATAACTTGTTCGTCAAACCCCGCAAGCCCCGTCCGGCATAGTCCAAATGGCAATTGATCACATTTCATACAGTTCTAAGACGTTGCCTTGACTTCGATTCCTGCGCTGTCTTCACTGCAATGGCACAAGGACAGCCGTCACTTATCCACATCAGGTTCTGGGAGAACGCATGATGGATAGTCAGCCGCACCGCCCCCCGCCCTCGCCACGCAAGCGCACGCTACGGCGCGCCGCCAATCAGCACGCTCGCCTGTAGCGCGCCCCACCCGCCAGACCGCTGTGCTGTCGCCGGACTTGATCCGGTGGCCAGGTGCCCGTCCGCCCATTGATTGCAGGCAACCGCAGAGTTGCCCCATCTGCCTGATTAGAGGAACCACCTCATGACACGGATCGCAACGCCCATCAGCGAGATCAAGGAACACTACGATGTGATTGTCATTGGTTCAGGCTACGGCGGCGGCATTGCTGCCTCGCGCCTGTCCCGTGCCGGCAAACGTGTGTGCCTGCTCGAACGCGGTCGGGAAATCCAGCCCGGCGAATACCCCAACACCATGATCGCCGCCACCGAGGAACTGCAGGTGCATGACCCGGACGGCCATATCGGCTCGCGCACCGGGCTGTTCGACTTGCATGTGAATGCCCAGCAGAACGTCGTGGTCGGTTGCGGCCTCGGCGGCACGTCGCTGATCAATGCCAACGTGGCCCTCGAACCGGAGCCGGGCGTATTCGACGATCCGCGCTGGCCGCAAGCGGTGCGTGAGCACCGCGATACGTTGCTCAAGGACGGTTATGCCCGCGCCCGGGAAATGCTCAAACCCAATCCCTACCCGAGCACTGCACCCAACCTGCCCAAACTCGACGCCAACAAGAAATCCGCGGAATACCTCAAGCAGGGCGCGCATTTCTACAAGCCGCCGATCAACGTGACCTTCGACAAGCTGCCAAACAACCTCAACCATGTCGGCGTCGAGCAACTGCCGTGCAACCAGTGCGGCGACTGCGTGTCGGGCTGTAACAACAAGGCCAAGAACACCACGCTGATGAACTATCTGCCGGACGCCTGGAACTACGGCGCGGAGATTTTCTGCCAGGCCGAAGTGCGGCACCTGGAGCGTGATGGTGAAGGCTGGATCGTGCACTTCCAGTACCTCGACAGCGGGCGGGAGACGTTCAACGCGCCGACGCTGTTCGTGAAGGCCGACATCGTCGTGGTCTCCGCCGGCACCCTCGGCTCCACGGAAATTCTTCTGCGCACGCGCGACAAAGGCGTGGTGATGTCCGCCCAGCTCGGCGAGAACATGAGCGGCAACGGCGACATCCTCGGCTTCGGCCACAACTGCGAGCAGACCATCAACGGCATCGGTTTTGGTGCGCACCCGGCTAAGGAACTGCACCCGGTCGGCCCGTGCATCACCTCGGTGATCGACATGCGCACGGAAGGCGACTGGCGCAGCCGCATGGTCATCGAGGAGGGCTCGATCCCCGGCGCGCTCGGCCGGCCGATGGTGCCGGCCATGGCCGGGTTTGCCGAGATGATCGGCGTCGCCACGGATGACAGCTTCAGCGGCAAGGTCAAATACAAGGCGCGTGAAGCGGAAAGCTTTCTGCGCGGCCCGTATTACGGCGCACTGCACAACATGCAGACTTACCTGATCATGAGCCACGACAGCGGCCAGGGACGGATGGTCCTCGACAACAAGGATCAACTGCGTATCGACTGGCCGGGCGTTGGCGAGCAGGAGAACTTCAAGCTCGGCAACGAGCGTTTGCACCAGAGCACCAAGGCGCTCGGCGGCGTGTGGGTGGAGAACCCGATCTGGACCAAATTGCTCAAGCACAGCATCGTTTCAGTCCACCCGTTGGGCGGTTGCGTGATGGGTGAAGACGCGGCGCAAGGCGTGGTCAATCACAAGGGGCAGGTGTTCAGCGGTGCCAGTGGCAGCGATGTTTACGCCAACCTGTACGTGACGGACGGTGCGGTGATTCCGACCTCGCTGGCGGTCAATCCGCTGCTGACCATCTCTGCTGTGAGTGAGCGCAACATGGGCCTGCTTGCCGCCGACCGTGGCTGGCAGATCGACTACACGCTGCCATCCGCACCGCGTAAACCAGTGGCACCGCCAACCCTCGGCGTGCAGTTCACCGAAACCATGAAGGGCTATTTCTCCCGGGCTTTCACTGCGGCGCAAAGCACCGACCTGAAAGTCTACGAAGCAGCGGCCAAACGCGGCGAGGCGGACAATTCGCCGATCGACTTCACCCTGACCATCACCGCCAACGACCTCAACCGCATGATCAAGGAACCCGAGCACGCGGCGACCATCGTTGGCACTGTCATCGCCCCAGCGCTGTCACCGCAGCCGCTGACCGCGAGCAACGGCGTGTTCAACCTGTTCGAACAATTCGAGCAACAGGTCGATACGCGCCACATGAAGTACGACATGAAACTGACCGCCGAGGACGGTAACGACTATTTCTTCAGCGCCTTCAAAACCGTGCCGGAAGACAACGGCGTGCTGAATATCTGGCATGACACCAGCACGCTGTACGTGACGCTGTATCGCGGGCCGGACAAGACCGGTGAGGTGATCGGTTCCGGGGTGATGCATATTCATCCGACCGATTTCGCCAAACAGATGACCACCATGAAAGTCCTCAATGCGCGCAACGAGCGCGAGCGCATTGAAGGCCTGGCGCGGTTCGGCAAGTTCTTCGCCGGGATCCTCTGGGAAAGTTACGGCGGGGTGTTTGCCGGCGATATCTACTTCAATCCCGACGCGCCGCCACGGTTGAAACGGCCCTTGGATGCGCCGACGCCGGCGGTGCATTTCTTCCCCACCGAAGACGGCGTTGAATTGCGCCTGACCCGGTATCAGGCCGGGAGCAAAGGCCCGGTGATGCTGGTGCATGGCTTGGGCGTGGGTTCGAATATCTTTTCCACCGACACCATCCAGACCAATCTGCTGGAATATCTGTGCAAGCACGACTACGACGTGTGGTTGCTGGATTTTCGCGTGAGTATCCTGTTGCCGGCGAGCAAGAAAGAGTGGAACGGCGACCAGATCGCCCAATACGATTTCAAGGCTGCCATCGCGCAGATTCAGCAGCAGACCCAGGCCAAGGACGTGCAGTGCGTGGTGCATTGCTACGGCGCAACGACCTTCTTCATGTCGTTGCTCGCCGGTTTGCAGGGTGTGCGTTCGGTGGTCTGCTCGCAGATTGCCGCTGACACCGTAGTTGCCACTGCCACAGGGCTGAAGGCCGGATTGCACCTGCCGGGGATGCTCGATGCGATCGGCATCAAGTCGATGACCGCTTACGCCGACAGCAAGGAAAACTGGTTCAACAGACTCTACGACAAGGCCCTCAACGGCTACGCGCGGATCGAGGCGCAGGGCTATTGCACCAATCCGGTGTGCCACCGGATCACCTTCATGTACGCGTCGCTGTATCGCCACGACACCCTCAACGAAACCCTGCACGACAACCTGCACGAGTTGTTCGGTGAGTCGAACATCGAAACCTTCGAGCACCTGGCGCTGATCGTGCGCAAAGGGCACCTGGTGGATTTCAAAGGCAACGATGTGTACATGCCGCACTTTGATCGACTGACCATGCCGATCTGTTTTATCAGCGGTGCCGACAACCAGTGCTACCTGCCGGAAAGCACCCTCAAGACCTACCAGCGCTTGTGCGAAATGCATGGGCCGGAGCGCTATAGCCGGCAAGTGGTGCCGGGCTACGGCCACATTGACTGCATGTTCGGCAAGAACGCGGTGGTCGATGTCTACCCGATCATCCTTGCACACCTGGAGAAAACCGCCCTCGGGTAGTCACTGATCGTTCCCACGTCGAGGCGTCGAACCGTCCGCGTGGGAATGCCGCCATGGACGCTCTGCGTCCGCTTGTGTGACGCAGAGCGTCACGGGATGCATTCCCACGCAGAGCGTGGGAACGATCAGGGGAACTGATATGGACAGCTACATCCGCTGGTTTCAACGCTTCATCTGGATAGGCATTGCGATGAACATGGTGTTCGCCCTCCCTGCGCTGTTCGCGCCGGGGTTGCTGACATCGGTGGTCGGGCTGCCGCCGCAACTCTCTGACCCATGGCTGGAGAACGCTGGGATGCTGCTGGTTGGCATCAGCGTGTTTTACATGCCGTCGGGTTTCAACGCGCCGCGTTACGTGGTGCATTCCTGGTTGTGTGTGCTGACGCGATTGATCGCGGTGATTTTCTGGATTTACCTGATCAACACCAGCTCTCAAGGCTCGGTATTCGTGCCGATGTTGATGGGCGATCTGAGCTTCTTTCTGATCCTCGGCATTCTGCTCTACCTCGGCACCGCGCCGGAGAACCGCCCTTGGGCATTGCTTTGCGATGGCTGGCGCGAGTGGCGCGCGGCATGGCAGCGGCAATGGCAGAGTCACGCCTTCAAGGTAGGCACGCTGATTGTCGTCGCGGTACTCGGTTTCATCGGTTACGAGACCTGGTATCAGATGCTCCGCGTCGTGCCTGAACAGCAATATGCCTCCGACGAAGACCACTACAAGTACGCTGCCATCGGCCTCGGCATCGAAGCGCGCATCCCGTATTACCTGTTCGCCGTGCTGCCGCAGATGTGCCCGGAGAAAATGCCCAAACCCGGTGGCTGGGAGGTTTTCGGTTTCCTCTTTGAAAACGGCAAGGATCTGCCGATCGGCATGGCCAAGCGGCAGATCGGCTACCCGACGGTAGAGCCGAACTGCGCGCTGTGCCATACCGGCTCCTACCGCGCCAATGCCAGCGACGTCGCCGTCAATGTGCCGAGCGCGCCGGCCAACACCCTGCAACTGCAAGCCTTCCAGTGGTTCGCTTACGATTGCGCCAGCGATCCGAAATTCACCACCGACGCGGTGATGGCGGCGATCAACAGCAAGTTTCAGTTGGGCTTCTTTGAGAAGCTCTACAACCGCTACCTGATCATGCCGATGGCCAAAAGCGCACTGCTCAAGCAGAAGCAGGCTTACGCCTGGCAAAAGCTGCGTCCGCAACAAGGCCCGGGCCGCACCGACACCTTCAATCCGACGAAAATGGTGGTGTTCGGCTTCCCGGATGACTCGACCATCGGCACCGTCGACCTGCCGCAAGTGTGGAACCAGAAACCCCGCGAATCGATGTACCTGCACTGGGACGGCAATAACAACAAGATCCACGAACGCAACTACGCCGCCGCGATGGCCGTGGGCGCAACGCCAGAATCGGTGTTGCCGCCGAGCTTCAACCGCGTGACCAACTGGCTGCTCGGGCACAAGGCGCCTGCGTGGCCGTGGGCGCTGGATCAGGCCAAGGTCGCCCAGGGCAAACCGATCTGGGAGGCCAACTGCGCGGCTTGTCATGACTTCGGGCGCGCCGATACCGGGCAGGTCACGACCAATATCGATCAGCTCGGCACTGATCCGCACCGGCTCGACTCGTTCACCACCGGTCTGGTGGCCGCGTTCCACACCTTCAAAAAACCGCCGTTCGATTTCGGCGCCTACCGCAAGACCCAGAGCTACAGCAACACGCCCACCGACGGCGTCTGGTTGCGCGCGCCGTACCTGCACAACGGCTCGGTGCCGACCCTATGGGACTTACTGCAACCGCCGGAAAAACGTCCGCAGGTGTTCATCACCGGCTCGGATATTTACGACCCGGTCAACGTCGGTTTCGTCACCAGCGGCGCCCAGGCCAAAGCCTCGGTGGACTTCAAATACGACACGCGGCTGGAGGGCAACCACAACAGCGGTCACCTGTACGGCACAACCCTGTCGGACGACGACAAGCGTGCATTGATCGAATTCATGAAAACCCTGTGAACCCTTACGGAGAGAGGATTACACCATGTCACTGGTCAGTCATTGGGAACACGAATACGACAAGGTCAAAGTGCGCATTCACGGCTTGTTCACGCGCATGGAAATGGCCTGGATGAAACTCATCAGCGAGCTCGAGCCGCAGGAGTTTCAGGCGATCATCAAGCTGCTGCAACGCGGGCATGATCAGGCACAGTACGTGCTGAAGAACGGCGAGTTGCCGGACGACGAACCGAGCGTACCCTGGGAGCTGTCCCACGGTCTGTCGATCCTGCGCATCGGCAACGCCGCACCGTTGCCGCAGTCCACCGATCAACTGGCGACCCGGGTGCTCAAGGACGGCAGCCTGCTCGGCTGTCGCAAGTGGGAACTGCTGGATCTGCTGTGGAGCGAGGCGCTGCTGAAGTGGATCGAAAACCTGCGCCATCACGCGACCTTCGGTACTGACCCGGCGGTGGTGCAAATGGATCGCGACGTGACCCTGGCGATTGCCGGCGACTGGGGCACCGGGCCGTTCGACAGTCATGCGCCGGCGGTGTCGGTGGCCAATCAGATGCAACTGGCCCAGGCCGATTTCACCATTCATTTGGGCGATGTGTATTACGCCGGCAGTCATTCCCAGGAAGACGTCGACATGGCCGGTTGGCCGATGGGTACGCATGGCTCGTTTACCCTCAATTCCAACCACGAGATGTACAGCGGCGCCCACGGCTACTTCAAGGAACTGGCCAAGCGTTTTCCGGGGCAGCAGGGCACCAGTTACTTCGCCTTGATCAACGATGACTGGCTGGTGGTAGGGCTGGATTCTGCGTACGCGTCTGATGCGATGAATTTGTACATGGACGGCACTTTGAACGAGCCGCAGATCGCGTGGATGAAAGGCCTGCCAAAACGCAAAAAGCTCATGGTGCTCAGCCATCATCAGGGCTTCGATATTTCCGGGCACAACAAGACCGCGCTGTATCAACCGGTGTGCGATGCGCTGGGGCGCGAGCCGGATTATTGGTATTGGGGGCATCTGCACAACGGCATCGTGTATGCGCAGCAGGGTGGTTTGCATGCGCGTTGTGCCGGGCACGGGGCGATTCCCTATGGCAATGCCAGCGAGCTGGACGGGCATTCGCGGGTGTTGTGGTCGGAGACGCAGGATGCCAAGGACCCGGCATATCCGCTGCGGGTGTTGAACGGGTACGCGAAAATCAGGTTGGTGGGGGAGGAGATATTTGAGGAGTTTATTGGTGAGGATGGATCGGTGAGGTGGTCATCACACTGACTGATCGTTCCCACGCTCTGCGTGGGAACGCCTCAACGGACGCTCCGCGTTCGGCCTTTTGGGACGCAGAGCGTCCCGGGCTGCACTCCCACGCAGAGCGTGGGAACGATCAAGCAGAAGACATCAGCCCTGGACCGGGACACCTTTTAGGTACGGCGCAGGCTCGGCGCCGAGGTTGCTCAACAGGCGCTCGCTGTACCAGTCGACGAAGTTAACCACGCCAAACTCATAGGTCTTGGAGTAAGGCCCGGGCTGGTAGGCGGTGGAGTTGATCCCGCGCTGGTTCTCTTCGGCCAGGCGACGATCCTGATCGTTGGTCGCGTCCCACACCTGACGCATACGCTCCACGTCGTAATCGACACCCTCAACCGCATCCTTGTGCACCAGCCATTTGGTGGTGACCATGGTTTCCTGCGCGCTGATCGGCCACACGGTGAAGACGATGATGTGGTCGCCCATGCAGTGGTTCCACGAGTGCGGCAGGTGCAGGATGCGCATCGAACCCAGATCCGGGTTCTTGATCCGGCCCATCAGTTTCGCGCAGCCCTGTTTGCCGTCGAGGGTCATCGACACGGTGCCCTTGAGCAGCGGCATGCGCACGATGCGGTTGCGCAGGCCAAAGCTGGCGTGGGCGTAAGGGATTTTCTCAGCTTCCCAGGCAGCAGCGGACGCAGCAACGTGATCCTTGAACGCTTGATCGGCGCGCGGGTCGGTGACGTCGTCCCACTCCAGCAGGGTTTTCAGCAGTTCCGGGTGAGACGCGTTGCAGTGGTAGCACTCGCGGTTGTTTTCCAGCACCAGTTTCCAGTTGGCCTTTTCCATCAAGGTGGTGGTGATCGCCACCTTGGTGTTCTCCATGTCGTACGGTTCCATGTAGTGGTTCAGCGTCGCCAGGAAGTCATCAATGGCCGGTGGATTCTCCGCTAGGCTGATGAAGATATAGCCGCCAGCAGTCTTCACGTTCACCGGTTTGAGGCCATATTGCTTCATGTCGAAGTCGGCGCCCATCTCGGTGCCGGCGAACAGCAGGCGACCGTCCAGCTCGTACGTCCACTGGTGGTAGTGGCAGACCAGTTTGGCAACCTTGCCTTTTTCGCTGGTGCACAGTCGCGAACCACGGTGGCGGCAGACGTTATGGAACGCGTGCACCACGCCTTCGGCGCCACGGATAACGATGATCGGGTTTTTGCCGATCTGCAGGGTCAGGTAGTTGCCCTTGGCCGGGATCTCGCAGGTCATGCCGGCGATCAACCACTCTTTCTGGAAGATCTCCTGCATGTCGATATCGAACAGCCGCTCGTCGCTATAGAACGGTTGCGGCAGCGAAAACGTGCGCTCGCGCTCCTGGAGCATTTGTGCGGTGGCCTTGCGTGCGGGTTCCAGCGGATCGCCCAGGCTGATTTTTGCGGTGACGTCCATCGATGTGATCCTCATGGCCATCTGCGTGGCCGGCGAAAAGTGGCTGATCAGGTGTGCTGCTAACGGTTGCTACGCAAGGTGTAAAGAATCTGTATTGGTGTTGGGGCGAGTGTGGGGCCGGCGCTGCCGCGAACCTTATCCATGGGCGACATGGTGCAATCTGTTCCCGACGCGCAACCCCCGGTGGTTGGGGGCTGGTCGCGATAAGTATGCCGATGTCGCGGATAGGTAAACGGGCGGTTCGCGCTATACGCAGAATCGCCGACATGAGGCCGACAGTCGGCCGTGGAGAACAGCATGTCCAACAGCTTCCTGAATCCGGTCACCACCCAGACCTGGGCCAATGGCCGACACATCGTCCGTTGCGTCAAAGTCATCCAGGAAACCTGGGACGTGCGCACCTTCTGCTTTATGGCCGATCAGCCGATCCTGTTCTTCTTCAAGCCCGGGCAGTTCGTGACCCTGGAGCTGGAAATCGAAGGCCAGCCGATCATGCGCTCGTACACGATCTCCAGTTCGCCGTCGGTGCCGTACAGCTTTTCGGTGACGATCAAACGGGTGCCGGGCGGTAAGGTTTCCAACTGGCTGCACGATACGCTGCATGAAGGCCAGGAGCTGGCGGTGCACGGGCCGGTCGGGCTGTTCAATGCCATCGACTTTCCGAGCCCGAAAGTGCTGTACCTCAGCGGCGGCGTCGGGATCACGCCGTGCATGTCGATGGCGCGTTGGTTCTACGACACTAACGCCAACGTCGACATGACCTTTATCCACAGCGCGCGCTCGCCGAAAGACATCATTTACCACCGCGAGCTGGAACACATGGCGTCGCGGATTGACAACTTCAGCCTGCACCTGATTTGCGAGAAGCACGGCTTGGGCGAGCCGTGGGCCGGGTATCGCGGCTACCTCAATCACAAGATGCTTGAGTTGATGGTGCCGGACTTCCTTGAGCGCGAAGTGTTCTGCTGCGGCCCGACGCCGTACATGAACGCGGTCAAGCGCCTGCTGGAAGTGGCCGGTTACGACATGTCGCGTTATCACGAGGAATCCTTCGGTGCTACGCCACCGGAAGCTCGTGCCGATGCGGTCGAGCAAGCCGAACAGGCAGCCGATGCGCCAGAAATCGATGCAGCGGATCTGCATCAGGTCGAATTCACTTCGTCGGGCAAGAGCATTCGTGTTGCACCGGGCGAGACGGTGCATGCGGCGGCGGCCAAGCTGGGGTTGATGATTCCGAAGGCGTGCGGGATGGGCATTTGCGGGACGTGCAAGGTGCTCAAGCTGGGCGGCGAGGTGGAGATGGAGCACAACGGCGGGATTACCGAGGACGATGAGGCGGAAGGTTTTATCTTGTCTTGCTGCAGTGTGCCTAAAGGGGATGTGCGAATCGATTTTTGAGTGGGGCGAATTTTTGCGTACGGCATGCCCCTCACCCCAGCCCTCTCCCAGTGTATGTACCGGAGACATGGTGGACAGGTGTTCGGAGACATGGTGGACACATTTTAATAGACACATTGCTCATCGCGAAGGAGATGGCCTGTGTCTTGGGAAGAGGTGTCCACCGTGCAGCTTCGTTCAGAATTCGTGCTGTTGGCTCGGCAAGAAGGGGCCAATGTTCGGCAGCTTTGCCGTCGATTCAATATCAGCCCAAGCACTGCCTACAAATGGCTCAACAGGTTTGAGACCTCAGGTGCAGAGGGATTGATCGATCAGTCTCGACAACCAAAGACATCACCCAAACGTTGCGCTGACGATGTTGAGCAGCAGATTCTGACCGTGAGTCAGGAGTACGCCGCTTGGGGCGCTCGCAAGCTCAAGCGTGTGCTGGAAGACGACGGCAAAGTGATGCCTTCGGTCAGTACCGTGCATGCGGTTTTACAGCGTCATTCGCGCGTTGATCCAAAGGCCGCTGAGATCAAACCGTTTATCCGGTTCGAGCATGAAGCGCCCAACGATCTTTGGCAGATGGACTTCAAGGGACATATCAGCCTGGCTCAGGGGCGTTGCCATCCGTTGACGATATTGGACGATCATTCACGGTTTTCGCTGTGCATCGCGGCATGCATTAATGAGCAGCGCCAAACCGTTCAGGAGCATCTAATCAGGACCTTTCGGCGTTTCGGCCTGCCTTTACGCATGACGATGGACAACGGTTCGCCATGGGGTGATCAGACAGGTGTTTATACCGCACTGGAGGTCTGGCTGATGAGCCAGGGCATCAAGGTCGGCCACTCCCGACCTTATCACCCGCAAACCCAGGGAAAGCTGGAGCGCTTCCACCGCAGCCTGAAAAGGGAAGTCCTGCAAGGCCAGCTCTTCATCGATCTGGACGATGCGCAACGGGCGTTTGATATCTGGCGTGAGATTTACAACCAGAAGCGCCCGCATCAAGCACTGGGCATGCAGGTTCCTGCTACTCGCTACAGTAGTAGCCCGCGGGAATATCAGGAGCAACCGGCGGCGCCTGAGTACGATGATGGGGATGTGGTCAGGAAGGTTCAGGTGAAGGGCGAGATCTACTGGGGCAATCGTGAATACACAGTTGGAAAGGCATTTTACGGGAGGTCAGTGGCTATCAGGGAAACGACGGAGGACGGCATCCACGATGTCTACTGGAGTAGACATCGTATCGCCCGAATCGACTTGAACTTGCAGATCGTGACGGCAGGTAAGAAGATCTAAAACCGTCCACCATGTCTCCGAACATGTGTCCACCATGTCTCCGGTACATACACCCAGAGGGAGAGGGGGCCGACGGAGGTGTCTTGAGGGATCCATCGACCTGAAAGATCGAGTCGACTATGGATTCAGTAAAGCAGTTTCACGTCGGCGTAATTCTCAAATATCTCCCAATCAGTCCCCTCTCCCTCCGGGAGAGGGCTAGGGTGAGGGGCTTTTCAGTCGATAAACAAATCCGGCATGAGTGCCGCGTCGCTTTCTCGATCAAAGCGATATTGACCGAACTCCGTCACACCGCTCTCCCGCAAAATCTCCTCATCAATCAACAACCGCCCGGTAATCTGCCGCCCGCTGCTATCCAGAATCACATGCGCCGCATCCGCCATGATCGCTGGCGTTCGCGCCTGCTTGAACGACTCCCGATTACCCAACTGAAATTCAATCGCCGCCGTCGCAATCATCGTCTGCGGCCACAACGAATTGACACTGATCCCGTAACTGGCAAATTCCTCGCTCATCCCGATCGTCAGCATGCTCATGCCGTATTTGGTCACGGTGTAAGGGCTGAACTGTGCAAACCATTTGCTCGCCAGATTTAGCGGCGGCGACAGGTTGAGAATGTGCCCGGCGGACTTTTTCAGATAAGGCAGGGCGGCCTGGCTGCACAGCAACACCGCGCGGGTGTTGATCTGGTGCATCAGGTCGAAGCGTTTGAGCTCGATGTGTTGCACACCGGTGAGTTTGATCGCCCCGGCGTTGTTCACCAATGCATCGATGCCGCCGAAATGTTCGTTGGCCTGAGCCAGTGCCTGGCGTACGGCGTCTTCATCACGCACATCGACTTGCAGGGCCAAAGCCTTGCCGCCCGCTGCTTCGACTTCCGCTGCGACGCTGTGAATGGTCCCGGGTAACTTTGCGTGGGGTTCGACGCTCTTCGCCGCAATCACGATATTGGCCCCGTCCCTCGCGGCCCGCAGCGCAATCTCACGGCCAATGCCACGGCTGGCGCCGGTGATGAACAGGGTTTTGCCTTGTAACGACATGCCGATGCTCCTGCTTATTGTTATGTGAGCGGAGGGCTCGACAGACAATGTAGACCAAGTCTTTCAGGGCAGAAGGAAGGCGTTTGATCGTTCCCACGCTCCGCGTAGGAATGCAGCCGTCGACGCTCCGGGTCATAGCGGTGTTAAGCATGTCGACAGTGGTGAGGCTGGAACGCGGAGCGTTCGGAGAGGCATTCCCACGCGGAGCGTGGGAACGATCAGTGGGGTGGAGTCGGATCTGATCGTTCCTACGCTCTGCGTGGGAATGCAGCCCGGGACGCTCCGCGTCCCATTTCAATACCAGCACTGAACCTCAGTCAGCCCCGGCATTCCCGTGTAGTTTCTGGCACTCGAATAACGCCAATGCTCTGGCAAATCCACATACCCGCGTTTCACCGGGTTGTTGTGGATGTATTCAAGCTTCTGGCGCATGACCGATTCGCTATAAACCATCTCTGCGTGGGAGCCTTCCTGCCACAACTGGTAAACCCGGTCTTGCTTGTGCGCACGTTTGCTAAAGCGCAGACGTTGCAGGGCTTTGTCTGCACCTTTGCTTTGCAGATCATCGATGATTTGTCGCGCGGTGAAAGATTTGAACTGGCTGAGGCATTTACTCAGGTCGGGCGCCTGAGCGACGAAGTGAAGATGGTTTTCCAGAATCACGTAGCCGTACAGCTTCAAGTCATGGTGGGTCTGTTGATAACGCCAGCAGTTGAGCAGGTGGTCGACGATGTAGGGACGGATGAACAGCGGCAACCACTCCATGACCGTGCAGGTCAGAAAATGTGGCTTGTCGGTTTCGGTAAGGGTGTAGCGGCTGCGGCCCATGGGATTCTTCCTTGAATCTTGCGGTGCATTGGAGATGGAACGCGGAGCGTCCCGGGATGCGTTACCACGCGGAGCGTGGGAACGATCAGGATGAGGCGGGTGGCATGTTCTCGCTAGAAGAGAAGTCTGGTGTTGCGGTGGGAAAAATCATTCCCGATCGAAGATCGTTCCCACGCTCTGCGTGGGAGTGCAGCCGTCGACGCTCTGCGTCATAGCGGTGTTAAGCATGTCGACAGTGGTGAGGCGGGAACGCGGAGCGTCCCGGGAGGCATTCCCACGCGGAGCGTGGGAACGATCAGTGCAGGGGGATCAGGCGGACATGACTTCGCGGATGTCGCGGGCCAGTTCGCGGACGCGTTCTTCTTCGGTGTCCCAGGAGCACATGAAGCGCGCGCCGCCCTTGCCGATGAAGGTGTAGAAGCGCCAGTTCTTCGCGGTCAGCGCGGCGATGGCCGGTTCCGACAGTTGCAGGAACACGCCGTTGGCCTGGACCGGGAACATCAGTTCGACGCCTGGAATGTCGCTGACCAGCTCGGCCAGCAGTTGCGCGCAGTGGTTGGCGTGGCGGGCGTATTTCAGCCAGGCGCCGTTTTCGAGAATGCCGACCCAGGGTGCCGAGAGGAAACGCATTTTCGACGCCAGTTGTCCGGCCTGTTTGCAGCGGTAATCGAAATCTTCGGCCAGTTTGTGGTTGAAGAACAGGATCGCTTCACCCACGGCCATGCCGTTCTTGGTGCCGCCGAAGCACAGCACATCGACACCGGCCTTCCAGGTCAGATCCGCCGGCGAGCAGCCGAGGAAGGCGCAGGCGTTGGAGAAACGCGCGCCGTCCATGTGCAGGTGCAGACCCAGTTCTTTGCAAGTGGCGCTGATGGCGCGGACTTCTTCCGGGGTGTAGACACTACCGACTTCAGTGGCTTGGGTCAGGGTCACCACACGCGGTTTCGGGTAGTGAATGTCCTGGCGCTTGAGCGCGACTTCGCGGATCGATTGCGGGGTGATCTTGCCGTTTTCGGTGCCGGCGATCAGCAGTTTCGAGCCGTTGGAGAAAAATTCCGGGGCGCCGCATTCGTCAGTTTCGACGTGGGCGGTTTCCGAGCAGATCACGCTGTGGTAACTCTGGCACAGCGACGACAGGGCCAGCGAGTTGGCGGCGGTGCCGTTGAAGGCGAAGAACACTTCGCAGTCGGTTTCAAACAATTGGCGGAAATGGTCGGCCGCGCGTGCGGTCCATTCATCGTCGCCATACGCGCGCTGGTGGCCGTGGTTGGCCTGTTCCATTGCAGCCCAGGCTTCAGGGCAGATACCGGAGTAGTTGTCGCTGGCGAATTGTTGGCTCTTGTCGGTCATGGCCGGCTTCCGTGGTCGAGACTCTTGTGAAGGCTCGTGGTCAATGAGGGTGCGCACTTTACCGAAGATCTTCCGGGGAGCACACGGGATGTCACGTTCAGGAAATTACCAGTTTGTAGGACGATTATGCACTTGAGCAAACGCGACGGCGCACTGGATCTGCTCAAGTGGCTGGCGCTGCTGTGCATGTTGCTCGATCACCTGCGATATGCCGGGTTCTCCGCCGATTGGCTGTATGTGCCTGGGCGGCTGGCGTTTCCGTGGTTTTGCCTGGCGATGGCGGCGAATCTGGCGCGCGCCGGGTCGCGGAGGATGGAATGGCGCTATCTGGGCTGGTTGATGCTGTTCAGTGCAGTCAGTGAGATTCCCTATCGGCTGTACATTCCTGAGCCCGATACGTTGAACGTGATGCCGACGCTGGCGTTGGGCTTGCTGGTGGCGCGGGGGTGGCAGGATCCCTCGATCATGTCGCGATTGCTCGGTGTTGCTGTGCTGGTGCTGGCCGCCATGTTTCCGGAACGGCTGATGTTCGGTTTCTTCGGGATTCTGCTACCGCTGGCAATGCTGTTGGTGTTTCGCCGTCCGTGGTACTTCAGCTTGCTGCCGGGTTTGATATGCCTCGCAGCGAATCAATGGCAAGTGCTGTACGACTCGGCGAGGTTCGGCAGTAGCGTCGCCATTCTCGGTATTGCGACATGCCTGTTTGCGCCAATGCTAGGAATGTTCCTGTTGCGACATGGGCGACATCTCCAGCCGACACCGATGCGGCGCTGGGCCTATACCCTTTATCCCGCGCATTTTCTCCTCTTGCTACTTATCCGCCAGGTCGCCGCATAACCCTGTGGGAGCTGGCTTGCCAGCGATAGCGGTGGGTCAGCCACCATCAATGCCGGATGTGCCGCCGCCATCGCTGGCAAGCCAGCTCCCACAAGGTTCTCCAGTGTTTTCGAGATCGAGTCTGGCAATGGCATTTCAGGCCATGTCGTAAACGCACCTTTGCGTGGCGCGCGCAGGCATTTGAGCTGTCTGCGCCGGTCATACCATCGGCATCAAAGGGCACTGCCTTCATTGCCAGTGCCTTACCGAGACGAATGGCGCACAGATGCCGCTGGGAGAGACGCGATGTTCAGCAAGCAAGACCAGATCCAGGGTTACGACGATGCACTGCTGGCGGCGATGAATGCCGAGGAGCAACGTCAGGAAGATCACATCGAGCTGATCGCGTCGGAGAACTACACCAGCAAACGCGTGATGCAAGCGCAAGGCAGCGGCCTGACCAACAAATACGCCGAAGGCTATCCGGGCAAGCGCTACTACGGTGGCTGCGAGCACGTCGATAAAGTTGAAGCACTGGCCATCGAACGCGCCAAGCAACTGTTCGGCGCCGATTACGCCAACGTCCAGCCACACTCCGGTTCATCGGCCAACAGTGCCGTGTACCTGGCGCTGATCCAGCCGGGCGACACCATCCTCGGCATGAGCCTGGCCCACGGCGGTCACCTGACCCACGGAGCCAAGGTGTCGTCCTCGGGCAAGCTCTACAACGCCGTGCAGTACGGCATCAACACCGACACCGGGCTGATCGATTACGACGAAGTCGAGCGTCTCGCCGTCGAATCCAAGCCGAAAATGATTGTTGCCGGTTTCTCCGCTTACTCGAAGACCCTGGACTTCCCGCGCTTCCGTCAAATCGCTGACAAGGTCGGCGCGCTGCTGTTCGTCGACATGGCCCACGTCGCCGGTCTGGTCGCTGCTGGCCTGTACCCGAACCCGCTGCCGTACGCCGACGTGGTCACCACCACCACGCACAAAACTTTGCGCGGTCCACGTGGCGGGCTGATCCTGGCCAAGTCCAACGAAGAAATCGAGAAGAAGCTCAACGCCGCCGTGTTCCCCGGCGCCCAGGGCGGCCCGCTGATGCACGTCATCGCCGGTAAAGCCGTGTGCTTCAAGGAAGCGCTGGAGCCCGGCTTCAAGGCGTATCAGCAACAAGTGATCGACAACGCTCAGGCGATGGCCAGCGTGTTTATCAAACGTGGCTACGATGTAGTGTCCGGCGGTACCGACAACCATCTGTTCCTGGTCAGCCTGATCCGTCAGGGCCTGACCGGCAAAGATGCCGACGCCGCCCTTGGCCGTGCACACATCACCGTCAACAAGAACGCCGTGCCGAACGATCCGCAGTCGCCATTCGTGACCTCGGGCCTGCGCATCGGCACCCCGGCCGTCACAACTCGCGGCTTCAAGGTGACCCAGTGCGAAGTGTTGGCCGGCTGGATCTGCGACATCCTCGACAACCTCGGCGATGCCGATGTTGAGGCCAATGTTGCCCAGCAAGTGTCGGCCCTGTGCGCAGACTTCCCGGTTTATCGCTGAGTGTTCTGGAGTAACTGACTATGCAACGCTATTCGGGCTTCGGCCTCTTCAAACACTCCCTCAGCCACCACGAAAACTGGCAGCGCATGTGGCGCACGCCGACGCCGAAGAAGGTCTACGACGTGGTCATCGTCGGCGGCGGCGGGCACGGTCTGGCGACGGCTTACTACTTGGCCAAAGAACACGGCATCACCAACGTCGCCGTGGTCGAGAAGGGCTGGCTGGGCGGCGGTAACACCGCGCGCAACACCACCATCGTGCGCTCCAACTACCTGTGGGACGAGTCGGCGCACCTGTACGAACACGCGATGAAATTGTGGGAAGGCCTGTCGCAGGATCTCAACTACAACGTGATGTTCTCCCAGCGTGGCGTCTACAACCTGTGCCACACCCTGCAGGACATCCGTGATTCCGAGCGTCGGGTCAGCGCCAACCGCCTCAATGGCGTCGATGGCGAACTGCTCAACGCCAAGCAAGTCGCTGACGAGATTCCGTACCTCGACTGCTCGAAAAATACTCGCTACCCAGTGTTGGGCGCGACTGTTCAGCGTCGCGGCGGCGTTGCCCGTCACGATGCCGTGGCCTGGGGCTTTGCCCGTGCCGCTGACGCCCTCGGTGTCGACTTGATCCAGCAGACCGAAGTGATCGGCTTCCGCAAGGAAAACGGCGTGTGCATCGGTGTCGAAACCAACAAGGGCTTCATCGGCGCCAAGCGCGTCGGCGTGGTCACGGCCGGTAACTCCGGGCACATGGCCAAACTCGCCGGTTTCCGCCTGCCGATCGAATCCCACCCGCTGCAAGCGCTAGTGTCCGAGCCGATCAAACCGATTATCGACAGCGTGATCATGTCCAACGCCGTGCACGGTTACATCAGCCAGTCCGACAAGGGCGACCTGGTGATCGGCGCCGGTATCGACGGCTACAACGGCTACGGCCAGCGTGGTTCGTACCCGGTGATCGAACACACCATTCAGGCCATCGTCGAGATGTTCCCGGTGTTGTCCCGCGTACGCATGAACCGCCAGTGGGGCGGCATCGTCGACACCACCCCGGACGCTTGCCCGATCATTTCGAAAACCCCGGTACCGAACATGTTCTTCAACTGCGGTTGGGGCACCGGTGGCTTCAAGGCCACACCTGGCTCGGGCAACGTGTTTGCCGCGAGTCTGGCCAAGGGTGAAATGCACCCGTTGGCCGCACCGTTTTCCATCGACCGTTTCCACAACGGCGCACTCATCGACGAACACGGCGCTGCTGCCGTCGCCCACTAACAGGAGAAATCCCCATGTTGCATATCTTCTGTCCTCACTGCGGCGAGTTGCGCTCCGAAGAGGAATTCCACGCATCCGGCCAGGCGCACATTCCGCGCCCGCTCGATCCAGGCGCCTGCACCGACGAGGAGTGGGGCGACTACATGTTCTTCCGCGATAACCCGCGCGGACTGCACCACGAACTGTGGGATCACGTCGCCGGTTGCCGCCAGTACTTCAACGTCACCCGCGACACCGTGACTTACGAGATTCTCGAAACCTACAAGATCGGCACCAAGCCGCAATTCACCGACAAGGCTGATTCGGCGAAAACAGCCACGACGGCGCTGGGAGAGAAGGTATGAGCCAGACCAATCGCCTGTCCAACGGTGGACGGATCGACCGCAACAAAGTGCTGAGCTTCACCTTCAACGGTCAGAGCTACAAAGGCTTCGAGGGTGACTCGCTGGCCGCCGCACTGATCGCCAACGGCGTCGATATCATCGGCCGCAGCTTCAAGTATTCGCGTCCGCGCGGGATTTTCGCTGCTGGTGCCGAAGAGCCGAACGCGGTGCTGCAGATCGGTGCTACCGAAGCCACGCAGATTCCCAACGTGCGCGCCACGCAACAGGCGTTGTATCAAGGCCTGGTTGCGACCAGCACCAACGGCTGGCCGAGCGTCAACAACGACATGATGGGTATTCTCGGCAAGGTCGGCGGCAAGCTGATGCCGCCGGGTTTCTACTACAAAACCTTCATGTACCCGCAGTCGTTCTGGATGACCTACGAGAAGTACATTCGCAAGGCTGCCGGTCTGGGCCGTTCGCCGACCGAGAATGATCCGGACACCTACGACTACATGAACCAGCACTGCGACGTGCTGATCGTCGGCGCTGGCCCGGCCGGTCTGGCCGCTGCCCTGGCCGCTGCGCGCAGCGGTGCCCGAGTGATTCTGGCCGATGAGCAGGAAGAGTTCGGTGGCAGCCTGCTCGATTCCCGCGAAAGCCTCGACGGCAAACCGGCGATGGACTGGGTCGCCAGCGTCATCACGGAACTGAAGAACACCCCGGACGTGCTGCTGTTGCCGCGCGCCACGGTCAACGGTTACCACGACCACAACTTCCTGACCATTCACGAACGCCTTACCGATCACCTCGGCGACCGTGCGCCCATCGGTCAGGTGCGTCAGCGTATTCACCGTGTTCGCGCCAAGCGTGTCGTGCTGGCGACCGGTGCTTGCGAGCGTCCGCTGGTTTACGGCAACAACGATGTGCCGGGCAACATGCTTGCCGGTGCGGTGTCGACTTACGTGCGTCGTTACGGCGTAGCACCGGGCAAGAAGCTTGTCCTCAGCACCAACAACGATCACGCCTACCGCGTGGCACTGGATTGGCTCGACGCCAGTCTGCAAGTGGTGGCCATCGCCGATGCGCGCAGCAATCCGCGTGGTGCGCTGGTGGAAGAAGCCCGCGCCAAAGGCATCCGCATTCTCACCGGCAGCGCCGTGATCGAAGCCCGTGGCAGCAAGCGTGTTACCGCTGCTCGCGTTGCCGCGATCGATGTCAAAGCGCACGCCGTGACCAGCCCGGGCGAATGGCTCGACTGCGATGTGATCGCCAGTTCCGGCGGTTACAGCCCGGTCGTTCACTTGGCCTCGCACCTCGGTGGCAAGCCGACCTGGCGTGAAGACATCCTCGGTTTCGTTCCGGGCGAAGCACCGCAGAAGCGCGTGTGCGTTGGTGGCATCAACGGCGTGTACGGTCTCGGCGATTCGCTCGCTGACGGTTTTGATGGTGGCGTGCGCGCTGCCGCTGAAGCCGGTTTCCAGACTGTCGAAGGCGTGCTGCCAAAAGCCCTGAGCCGTCACGAAGAACCGACGCTGGCGCTGTTCCAGGTGCCGCATGAAAAGAACACCGCACGGGCGCCGAAGCAATTCGTCGACCTGCAAAACGACGTGACCGCCGCCGCCATCGAACTGGCAACCCGCGAAGGTTTCGAATCGGTCGAACACGTCAAACGCTACACCGCGCTGGGTTTCGGCACCGATCAGGGCAAGCTCGGCAACGTCAACGGTCTGGCCATCGCGGCCCGCTCGCTGAACGTGACCATCCCGCAGATGGGCACCACCATGTTCCGTCCGAACTACACGCCGGTGACTTTCGGCGCCGTGGCCGGTCGTCACTGTGGGCACATCTTCGAGCCGGTGCGCTACACCGCGCTGCATGCCTGGCATGTGAAGAACGGTGCCGAGTTTGAAGACGTCGGTCAGTGGAAGCGTCCATGGTACTTCCCGAAAAACGGTGAAGACCTGCATGCCGCCGTGAAGCGTGAATGCAAAGCTGTGCGCGACAGCGTCGGCCTGCTCGACGCCTCGACCCTCGGCAAGATCGACATTCAAGGCCCGGATGCCCGCGAGTTCCTCAACCGCGTGTACACCAACGCCTGGACCAAACTTGACGTGGGCAAGGCTCGCTACGGTTTGATGTGCAAAGAAGACGGCATGGTCTTCGACGACGGTGTGACGGCGTGCCTGGCCGACAACCATTTCGTCATGACCACCACCACCGGCGGCGCGGCGCGCGTGCTGCAGTGGCTGGAGCTGTACCACCAGACTGAATGGCCGGACATGAAGGTTTACTTCACCTCCGTGACTGACCACTGGGCGACCATGACCCTGTCCGGACCGAACAGCCGCAAGCTGCTCAGCGCCGTGACCGACATTGATCTGAGCAACGAAGCGTTCCCGTTCATGACCTGGAAAGAAGGTCTGGTCGGCGGCGTGCCGGCGCGGGTGTTCCGCATCTCGTTCACCGGTGAGCTGTCGTACGAAGTCAACGTGCAGGCCGACTATGCGATGGGCGTGCTGGAGAAAATCGTCGAGGCCGGCAAGCAGTACAACCTGACCCCGTACGGCACTGAAACCATGCACGTCCTGCGTGCCGAGAAGGGCTTCATCATTGTCGGTCAGGACACGGACGGCTCGATGACCCCGGATGACTTGAACATGGGCTGGTGCGTCGGTCGCACCAAACCGTTCTCGTGGATCGGCCAGCGTGGGATGAACCGTGAAGACTGCGTGAAGGATCAGCGTAAACAGTTGGTCGGCCTGAAGCCGATTGATCCGAATGTCTGGCTGCCGGAAGGCGCGCAATTGGTGTTCAACACCAAGCAGGCGATCCCGATGACCATGGTCGGCCACGTGACGTCCAGCTACGCGCACAACTCCCTCGGTTATTCGTTTGCCATGGGTGTGGTCAAGGGCGGTCTGAAGCGCATGGGTGAGCGGGTGTTTGCACCGCTGGCAGATGGCAGCGTGATCGAGGCGGAGATTGTTTCTTCGGTGTTCTTTGATCCGAAGGGTGATCGCCAGAACATCTGACACTGATCGTTCCCACGCTCTGCGTGGGAATGCATCCCGGGACGCTCCGCGTCCCAAGAGCGGACGCAGAGCGTCCATGGCGGCATTCCCACGCAGAGCGTGGGAACGATCAAGAATTCAGGAAGGTGCTTTATGACCACAGCCAATGTTTACCAACAACGCCCGACCACCGGCGCCAAGGCCGAGTCGTCGCTGCACCATGCCGACCTCGCCAGCCTGGTCGGCAAGGGCCGCAAGAACGCCGGCGTGATCGTGCGGGAAAAGAAACTCCTCGGCCACCTGACCATTCGTGGCGATGGCCACGATGCCGCGTTCGCCGCCGGTGTGCACAAGGCCCTGGGTATCGAACTGCCCGGCGCTCTGAGCGTGATCGTCAAAGGCGAAACCAGCCTGCAATGGATGGGCCCGGATGAGTGGCTACTGATCGTGCCGAGCGGTGAAGAATTCGCCGCCGAACAGAAACTGCGTGAAGCCCTGGGCGATCTGCACATCGCGATCGTCAACGTCAGCGGTGGCCAGCAGGTGCTCGAACTGAGCGGCCCGAACGTGCGTCAGGTGCTGATGAAATCGACCAGCTATGACGTGCATCCGAATAACTTCCCGGTCGGTAAAGCGGTGGGCACGGTGTTCGCCAAGTCGCAGCTGATGATTCGCCACACCGCTGAAGACACTTGGGAACTGCTGATTCGTCGCAGCTTTTCGGATTACTGGTGGTTGTGGTTGCAGGATGCTTCGGCTGAGTACGGGTTGAGCGTTCAGGCCTGAAAGATCAAAAGCCACCCCCTCACCCCAGCCCTCTCCCCCAGGGGGGAGAGGGGGAAGGGAGCAGATTTGTGTGTTTTTCGAGCCTGAGTTCGACGCGATATTTCAGGTCGGCGTAGCTCGAACGAACACCTCGGTCAGTCCCCTCTCCCTCTGGGAGAGGGCTAGGGTGAGGGAAAAACCTGACACCCCGCACAAAGAACAGGAGTCACCGCACCATGAGCCGCGCCCCAGACACATGGATTCTGACCGCCGACTGCCCCAGCGTCCTCGGCACCGTGGACGCGGTGACGCGTTTTCTGTTCGAGCAGGGTTGCTACGTCACCGAGCACCATTCGTTTGATGACCGCCTCTCCGGGCGTTTCTTCATTCGCGTGGAATTCCGTCAGCCCGACGGCTTCGACGAACAATCCTTCCGCGCCGGTTTAGCCGAACGTGGTCAGGCCTTTGGCATGGTCTTCGAACTGACCGCGCCGAACTACCGGCCGAAAGTGGTGATCATGGTCTCCAAGGCCGATCACTGCCTCAACGACTTGCTCTACCGCCAGCGCATCGGCCAGTTGTCGATGGACGTCGCGGCGGTGGTCTCCAATCACCCGGACCTCAAACCGCTGGCCGACTGGCACCAGATTCCCTACTACCATTTCCCCCTCGACCCCAACGACAAACCGTCGCAGGAGCGTCAGGTGTGGCAGGTGATCGAAGAGTCCGGCGCCGAACTGGTGATCCTCGCCCGCTATATGCAGGTGCTGTCGCCGGAGCTGTGCCGCAAGCTCGATGGCAAGGCGATCAACATTCACCACTCGCTGCTGCCGGGCTTCAAGGGCGCCAAGCCGTATCACCAGGCCTACAACAAGGGCGTGAAACTGGTTGGCGCGACGGCGCATTACATCAATAACGACCTCGATGAAGGGCCGATCATTGCCCAGGGTGTCGAGGCGGTGGATCACAGTCATTACCCTGAGGATCTGATTGCCAAGGGGCGCGATATTGAAGGCCTGACGCTGGCGCGGGCGGTTGGGTATCACATTGAGCGGAGGGTGTTTCTCAACGCCAATCGTACGGTCGTTCTTTAGGCCGCCATCGCTGGCAAGCCAGCTCCCACAGGGATTTGTGTCGTACACAGGATTTGAATCCAATCCGAACCTTGTGGGAGCTGGCTTGCCAGCGATGAGGCCCTGACAGGCAACACATAAACAGCATCTGTACCCGAGCACTCAACGCGCTGCCTGCCTGGGCAACGCGGTTCCATAAAAACAACAGCGAGGTGAAAGCATGTCTGGCAATCGTGGTGTGGTGTATCTCGGCGCTGGCAAGGTCGAAGTACAGAAAATCGACTATCCGAAAATGCAGGACCCGCGCGGTCGCAAGATCGAGCACGGGGTCATTCTCAAAGTGGTTTCCACCAACATCTGCGGCTCCGACCAGCACATGGTGCGCGGCCGTACCACGGCGCAAACCGGTCTGGTGCTGGGGCACGAGATCACCGGCGAGGTGATCGAAAAAGGCTCCGACGTCGAAAACCTGAAAATCGGTGACTTGGTCTCCGTACCGTTCAACGTGGCTTGCGGGCGCTGCCGTTCCTGCAAAGAGCAACACACCGGCGTGTGCCTGACCGTCAACCCGGCCCGTGCCGGCGGTGCTTACGGTTACGTCGACATGGGCGACTGGACCGGTGGCCAAGCCGAGTACGTGCTGGTGCCATACGCCGACTTCAACCTGTTGAAACTGCCGGACCGCGACAAGGCCATGGAGAAAATCCGCGACCTGACCTGCCTCTCCGACATCCTCCCTACCGGTTACCACGGCGCCGTCACTGCCGGCGTTGGCCCGGGCAGCACCGTTTACATTGCCGGCGCCGGCCCGGTCGGTCTGGCCGCAGCCGCTTCCGCGCGTCTGCTCGGTGCGGCGGTGGTGATCGTCGGCGACGTCAACACCATCCGCCTGGCCCACGCCAAGGCGCAGGGTTTTGAAATCGTCGACCTGTCCAAGGACACGCCGCTGCACGAACAGATCGCCGCACTGCTGGGCGAGCCGGAAGTGGATTGCGCAGTGGACTGCGTCGGCTTCGAAGCACGCGGCCACGGCCACGACGGCGTGAAAGCCGAGGCTCCGGCCACCGTACTCAACTCACTGATGGGTGTGGTGCGCGTGGCCGGCAAGATCGGTATTCCCGGCCTGTACGTCACCGAAGATCCGGGCGCTGTCGATGCCGCCGCGAAAATGGGCAGCCTGAGCATTCGCTTCGGTCTGGGCTGGGCCAAGTCGCACAGCTTCCACACCGGCCAGACGCCGGTGATGAAATACAACCGTCAGCTAATGCAGGCGATCATGTGGGATCGCATCAACATCGCCGAAGTGGTGGGCGTGCAGGTGATCAGCCTCGATCAGGCGCCGGAAGGGTATGGCGAGTTCGATGCAGGCGTGCCGAAGAAGTTTGTGATTGATCCGCATAAGTTGTTTAGTGCGGCGTAAGGCTTAAGTTCGATACAAAACGGCGACTTCAGGGGCGCCGTTTTTTTGTTTAGAGCCAAGGTCAAAAGCTACCCCTCACCCCAGCCCTCTCCCGGAGGGAGAGGGGGCCGACCGAGGGATGCTCACAATTTACGCCGACCTGAAAATACCGCTGTGAATCCATAATCGGCTCGGTAATTCAGGTCGATGAAACTCGAGAGAACACCACGGTCAGTCCCCTCTCCCTCTGGGAGAGGGCTAGGGTGAGGGGCTTTACAAGGCCGCCAACGTCCCTTGATACAGCACCGGCCCCGTCGGCTGCCCGGTCGGCGAACCACCTTTCGGTTCCAGGCTCACTGCCAGCGCAATCGGTTTGCCGATCAACACCTTCTGCGCCTCGTTCAACTCAACCTTGGCTTTGCCGCCCGCCGGAATAACGCCGAGGGAAATCGGTTTGCCATCCGCCGGAATCGCCCACAGCTCCAGGCTACGATCCGAATCAACCGCCGCCAGCGTCAGCGGCTCAACTTGCAGATAATCCGCATGCGCTTCGACCTTCAGCGCCGGTTGCGCATCGGCGGTCAGCAGCGTGGCGCGGTAGCGGGCGTCGTCGCGGTTGTACAGCGAGCCGAGGAACACCAGCACCACGAGCGAACACAGCGCAGCGGTAACCCGTAGCCAGTTCCAGAACGGCCGCTTCTCGGGCACATGCAGCACTTGCGGTTCGATCCGCGCGGTAATGCCGTGCCACACGCGGTCGGGCACCGGATGTTCCGGCAGCGCTTCGGTGAGAGAGACGAGGCTTTCCTGCCATTGCGCCAGTTCAGCCCTTAATGCCGCGTCATCCAGCAGCAACTGTTCAAAGCGCCGCCGCGCAGGTGCAGACATCAGGCCAATCGCGTAATCGGCGGCGAGGGCGCGGCGCAGGGCAGGGGTCTGGTAGTTCATGATTCAAGGCACCGGCGCAGACGTTCGAGGCCACGGCGAATCCAAGATTTGACTGTCCCCAGTGGCGTGGCGAGATGTTCGGCGAGTTCCGTGCACGACAATCCTTGAAAGTAGGCCACGGTGATTGACTGGCGCTGCATGCTTTCGAGGGTTTCGAGGCATCTGTTCAGCGCGTTGGCCTCACGGGCGCTGTTCAGTTGCTCGTGAACCGAGGGGCTTTCGTCCGGCAGTGTGTCCTGTTCCAGATCGGTCAGTGGCCTTTCGCGATGTTTACGCAACTGATCGATGGCCTGATTACGGGTGATGTTGATCATCCAAGTCAGCGGCGCCGACAGGTGCGCTTCGTAGCGCGAGGCGTTGTTCCAGATGCGCACGAAGCTTTCCTGCAGCACTTCCTCCGCCAGATCGGTGCGGCCCATAAACCGCAGGGCGACGCCATGCAGACGCGGGCCGACGCTGCGGTACAGCGTTTCGAAGGCGCGACGATCGCCCAGTGCACACTGGGCCAACAGCTGGCGCAACTGATCGGTGTCGGCGATGGAAATGACCACTCTCCAGGCAAAGGTCGAGCGACGAGGGCTGGGCTCGGACTGTTCACAGGCTAGTTCAGCGACAGCGGTTGTGCCATTCATCGCGAAGGTGTCCGGGATTTCACGTTTTATATACGCAGGCCGGACGAAAATGGATGCGCCGCGCCGGAACATGCCGGCGGATACCCGGTCAAACCGGCAGTTTCACTGCTCGTGCAACGGGTGGTTTTCACAGCGCAAGAGGATGTCTGAATGAAGATTTCACGCGGTATTGCCTTGGCATCGCTCCTGACCCTGGCCGCCGGGCCGGTGTTTGCCGGTTTCAGTCTGAACGACGTCGCTGGTGCGGTTTCGGGGATGCAGGGCGGTGACAAGGCGGCCGCTGCGGCGCCGACCTCGGAAACCGCCGGTTTGCTCAGTGCTCTCAGTGCGCTGGATGTCACGCCGGAGCAAGCCGTTGGCGGCACCAGTGCGATGCTCGGTCTGGCCAAGAATCAATTGAGCAGTACCGATTATTCGCAGTTGGCCAAAGAAGTGCCAGGCATCGACAAACTGTCGGGTGGCAGCGGCAATCTGGCGGCGTTGGGCGCTTTGCTCGGCTCGTCCGGCAAGTCCGCCGGGCTGGAGAATGCGCTGGGCAACGTCAAGGACACCAATGACCTGAACAATGCCTTCAGCGCATTGGGCATGGACAGCGGCATGATCGGCCAGTTTGCCCCTGTGCTGTTGCAATACCTCGGTCAGCAGGGCGTCGGCGGTTCGCTGCTGAGCAGCCTGGGCAGCATCTGGGGTGCCGGCACCGGTAGCTGATTCAGCCGCGTTCGCGGCGCAGTTCGGCGATGCGCTGATCCTTCTCGTTCCAGAGCTGGTTGACCCAGTTCTGGACCGTCTGGCGGAACGCCGGATCATTCTCGTAATCGCCCTGCCACAGTGCCGGGTCGAGTTCGCGGGTCTTGATGTCGATGATCACGCGCGGCACTTTGCCGCTGATCAAATCCCAGAAACCCGGGATGTTCGCCTGTGGATAAACCACCGTGACATCGAGAATCGCATCCAGCTGTTCACCCATCGCCGCCAGCACAAACGCTACGCCACCGGCCTTGGGCTTGAGCAAATACTTGAACGGTGATTGCTGCTGCGCGCTTTTCGCGGCGGTGTAGCGCGTGCCTTCCAGGTAATTCACCACGGTCACTGGCTGACGCTTGAACAGCTCGCAGGCCTGTTTGGTGATTTCCAGATCCTTGCCGGCCAGCTCCGGATGCTTCGCCAGAAACGCCTTGGTGTAGCGTTTCATGAACGGGTAATCCAGAGCCCACCATGCCAGTCCGAGAAACGGCACCCAGATCAGTTCTTTCTTGAGGAAGAATTTGAAGAACGGCGTGCGGCGGTTGAGGGTCTGGATCAGCGCCGGAATGTCGACCCACGACTGGTGGTTACTGACCACCAGATACGAAGTGTCACTGCGCAAGTCTTCGCCACCGCGAATGTCCCATTGGGTGGGGATGCACAGGCGGAAAATCAGCTTGTCGATCTCGGCCCAGGTCTCGGCGATCCACATCACCGCCCCCGACGCGTAATCGCGCCAGCGGCCTGGTGCGATCAGTTTGAGCAGAGCAAATACCAGCAACGGCCCGATCAGGATCAGGGTGTTGAGCAACAGCAGCAGGGTGACGAAACAGCCGGTGAGCAGGCGGCGCATAAGCAACTCTTTGCAAACGGATGGGCACGCCATGATAAGCAGCTTCGCGCGACAGGCCAAATCGGCGGTGACGAATGTTTCACTTTAGTCGCGTTAACCTGATCGTTCCCACGCTCTGCGTGGTAACGCCGCCCGGGACGCTCCGCGTCCCTGTGACGCAGAGCGTCACTGGATGCATGCCCACGCAGAGCGTGGGAACGATCAAGCGCGCAACGGTCTAAAATCCCGTTGCCCAACCTCTCAAGGAAGCCCCTTACGTGAAATCCCTCCTTGCACTGTTTGCCCTCGTCGCCCTGCCGGTCATGGCCGCCGAGCCGACCCTGTACGGGCGCTATGAATACATCGCGCTGCCGGAAATCGGCGGTGAAGTGCTCAAGGCCAAGATGGACACCGGCGCCCTGACCGCCTCGCTGTCGGCCAAGGACATCGAGACCTTCACCCGCGATGGCGATGAATGGGTGCGGTTCCGCCTCGCCACCAAAGACGCCAGCAACAAGGTCTATGAACACAAGGTCGCGCGGATCAGCAAGATCAAGAGCCGTTCGGATGAAGAGGACGAGGGCGAAAGCACCGAAGTCGCCAAGCGCCCGGTGGTCGATCTGGAACTGTGTCTGGGTAACGTCAAGCGTACCGTCGAGGTCAACCTGACCGACCGCAGCAACTTCAACTACCCGCTGCTGATCGGTGCCAAGGCCTTGCGTGAATTCGGCGCGGCAGTGAACCCGGCGCGGCGCTTCACCGCCGACAAACCGGACTGCTGAACCAAGTGGTCTCATTGACGTAACGTCAGGCTTGGGGCACCGTTCGCGCACCTAACCCACGGGCTCGGACGCCATGCCTCATATCCTGATTGTCGAAGACGAAGCGGCGATTGCCGACACGCTGATTTTTGCTCTGCAGGGCGAGGGCTTCACCACCACGTGGCTGAGCCTCGGCGCGGCGGCGCTTGAACATCAGCGGCAGACGCCGGCCGATCTGATCATCCTCGACATTGGCCTGCCGGACATCAGCGGTTTCGAGACCTGCAAGCAACTGCGGCGCTTCAGCGAGGTGCCGGTGCTGTTCCTCAGCGCCCGCGATGCCGAGATTGATCGTGTGGTCGGGCTGGAAATCGGCGCCGACGACTACGTGGTCAAGCCGTTCAGCCCGCGAGAAGTCGCGGCGCGAGTGAAGGCAATCCTGAAACGCATGGCGCCGCGTCCAGCGATTGAGACCAGTTCAGCGCTGTTCCGTATTGATCCGGAACGGATTCAAATCATTTATCGCGGCCAGACGTTAAGCCTGACCCGCCACGAATTCCGCCTGCTGCAATGCCTGCTCGAACAACCCGAGCGGGTCTTCAGCCGCGAGCAATTACTCGATGCGCTGGGCGTGGCGGCCGACGCCGGTTACGAGCGCAGCATCGACAGCCACATCAAAAGCGTGCGCGCCAAACTGCGTCTGGTGCGTGCCGACGCCGAGCCGATCCAGACCCATCGCGGCCTCGGTTACAGCTACAGCCCGGGGCACAGCTGATGTCACTGGGGCTGCGGATCTTTTTGGTGTATGTGCTGTTTGTCGGCCTGACCGGGTATTTCGTGCTCAACACGGTGATGGAAGAAATCCGCCCCGGCGTGCGCCAGTCCACCGAAGAAACCCTGGTCGATACCGCCAACCTGATGGCGGAAATCCTCCGTGATGATTTCAAGGCCGGCACCCTCAGTGAGAATCGCTGGCCTGAATTGCTGCGCGCGTATGGCGAGCGTCAGCCGCAAGCGACCATCTGGGGCTTGCCGAAAAATCAGGTCAACCACCGTATCTACGTCACCGACGCGAAAGGCATCGTCGTGCTCGATTCCAGTGGTGTCGCGGTCGGTCAGGATTACTCGCGCTGGAACGACGTCTACCTGACCCTGCGCGGTGAGTACGGCGCACGTTCGAGCCGCAGTGATCCGGATGACGCCAGCTCGTCGGTGATGCACGTCGGCGCGCCGATCCGCGACAACGGCCAGATCATCGGTGTGGTCACCGTGGCCAAGCCGAACAGCTCATTGCAGCCCTACGTCGATCGCACCGAGCGGCGCCTGCTGTTTTACGGCGCCGGATTGATCGGTCTCGGTCTGCTCTTTGGCGCATTGCTGTCGTGGTGGCTGAGCCGCGCGCTGCATCGTCTGACCGGTTATGCCCAAGCGGTGAGTGAGGGCCGGCGGGTGGAAGTGCCGCATTACCGTGGCGGTGAACTGGAACAATTGGCTACCGCCGTGGAACAGATGCGCACGCAACTGGAAGGCAAGGCCTACGTCGAGCGTTATGTGCACACGCTGACCCATGAACTGAAAAGTCCGCTGGCGGCGATTCGTGGCGCGGCGGAGTTGCTGCAAGGGGACATGCCGCCGGTTCAGCGATTGCGCTTTGTCGGCAACATCGACAGTGAAAGTGCGCGGATGCAGCAGTTGATCGAACGGTTGCTGAATCTGGCGCAGGTGGAACAACGTCAGGGCCTTGAAGAGCGGGTCGCCGTGCCGTTGGCGGCGCTGGTTGATCAGTTGTTGCAGGGGCAGGCGGCGCGAATTGAAGGCAAACAGTTGCGCATCGAACAGACCATTGCGGCGGATCTGCTGTTGATTGGCGAGCCGTTTCTGCTGCGTCAGGCGTTGGGTAATCTGCTGGAGAATGCGCTGGATTTCACCCCGGTTGAGGGGCTGCTGCGCTTCAGTGCCGAGCGGGTTGGCGAGCAGATCGAATTTCGATTGTTCAATGAAACGGCGCCGATTCCTGACTACGCTTTGCCGCGTTTGACTGAACGCTTCTACTCATTGCCGCGCCCGGACAGTGGACGAAAAAGCACGGGGTTGGGGCTTAACTTCGTTGAAGAAGTGGTCAAGTTACATGGTGGGACGATGCAGATTCGTAATGTCGAAAGTGGTGTTGAGGTGACATTGCGCTTGCCTTGATTCCGTCAAAAGATCGCAGCCTTCGGCAGCTCCTACATAGGGTGCGTACACCTGTAGGCGCTGCCGAAGGCTGCGATCTTTTGATTTTTCCACACAATCTCCACATTCCCCCCACAAAACCCCCACACCCACTCAGCAGACTCTCCCCATCCAAACAGGGAGAGTCCCATGAACAAGAATCTGACTATAAAGCTCGGCGCCATCGCCCTGCTGATCCTGCTGTTATTGATCCCGCTGCTGATGATCGACGGCGTCATCGACGAGCGCCAACAGCTGCGCGATGGCGTGCTCGAAGACATTGCCCGCAGCTCCAGCTACAGCCAGCAACTGAGCGGCCCGGTGATGGTGGTGCCGTATCGCAAAGTGATTCACAACTGGAAAACCAACGATAAAACCAACCAGCGTTACGACGAACCGGGCGAAGAACGCGGGCGTTTGTACTTCCTGCCGGAACGATTTGAACTGGACGGCCAGGTGCAAACCGAACTGCGTGCGCGGGGCATTTATGAGGCGCGGCTGTTCCACGCCGATAACCGCATCAACGGCCATTTCTCATTGCCGGCGCAATTGGGCATCAAGGAAGACTTCAGCGACTACCAGTTCGATGCACCGTTTCTCGCGGTCGGTATCAGCGATATTCGCGGTATCGAAAATGCGCTGAAACTGGAGCTCGATGGCCAGCGCCTCGATTTCGTTCCGGGTACGCAAGTCGGTTGGCTCGGTGAAGGTGTGCGGGTCACGCTGCCGTTGCTCGACACCAGTAAAACCACGGAACTGAGCTTCGGCTTCGACCTGCGTCTGCAAGGCACTGGTTCATTGCAGGTGCTGCCGGTGGGCAAGAGCAGTAGCGTCAGCCTCATTGCCAACTGGCCGCATCCAAGCTTTGTCGGCAACTTCCTGCCGGGCAAACGTGAAATCAATGATCAAGGTTTCAGCGCCGATTGGCAGACCACGTTTTTCTCCACCAACCTGCAAGACGCCATGAGCCGTTGCGTGAGCAGCAATGATTGCGAGGCGTTCAACGGTCGTAGCTTCGGTGTGAGCTTTATCGATCCGGTGGATCAATATCTGAAGAGTGACCGGGCGATCAAGTATGCGCTGCTGTTCATTGTCCTGACGTTCGCCGGTTTCTTCCTCTTCGAAGTACTCAAGAGTCTGGCCGTGCACCCGGTGCAATACGCGCTGGTTGGTGTGGCGCTGGCATTCTTTTATCTGTTGTTGCTGTCGCTGTCGGAGCACATTGGTTTTGCCCTGGCATATTTGCTGTCGGCCGGTGCCTGTGTGGTGTTGATCGGATTTTATGTCTGCCATGTGCTGCGCAGTGTGCGTCACGGCTTGAGTTTTTCGGCGGGGCTGGCGGCGTTGTATGGCCTGCTTTATGGCTTGCTGAGCGCTGAGGATTACGCGTTGTTGATGGGCTCGTTGTTGCTGTTTGGTTTGCTCGGTGTGTTCATGGTGCTGACGCGCAAACTGGATTGGTACGGGATCGGTCAGAAACCGGCGAAGCCGTTGGAGTTTGATGTCGGGGCGATGCAATGAGCCGGTCGCTGGGATTGCGTGAGGATCAGTGCTGGAGGGAGGGATTGGTGACGCGGATGATCGGTTTTTTGCCTGTGGAACCGAGGTGGTGCCATCGCTGGCAAGCCAGCTCCCACAATGAGTTCGGTGATGACACAAATCCCCGATCTACCACAAATCCTGCGGGAGCTGGCTTGCCAGCGATGAGGCCGGAACAGGCCCTGGAAAACTAAGGCTTGGGCATGGTCGCGATCATGGAAGGTCGCTGACTCACTTCAAAAAACCAGTTGGCCAATTGCGGGTTGGCATCCCGCCAGCCCAGATCCGGGAAGCGCAAATCGAGATAACCCAGCGCACAGGCGACGCTGATCGCTGCCACATCAAAGTGGCTGGTCAGCTCGGCAATGGCATCTTTTTCCAACACTGCGAGGGCGCGGCGGATCTTGTCGCGCTGAGCCTCGAGCCATTCATCCCAATGCTTTTCCGGCGCGCGCAGGACCATTTCATAACGCACCATCACCGACGCATCCATGATCCCGTCGGCCATCGAGGCCAGGGTCAGGCGGCGCCAGCGAGCCGCGCCTTCGCGCGGGATCAGCGGGTTGCCGACGTGTTGTTGGTCGAGGTATTCGAGGATCACACGGCTGTCATGGATGACATTGCCGTCGGCCAGGCGCAGGGCAGGGATCTTGCCCAGCGGGTTGTCGAGATTGAGCTCGGCGCTCGGGCTGACCGGGCTGAGCACGCAGTCTTGCAGCGCGACGCGATCCTGCTGGCCGGTTTCGTGCAGCAACACCATCACTTTGCGCACAAACGGGGAGAGCGTGTTGTGGTACAGGGTCATGCTGGGGGCGGACATTGGCAAACCTCGGTGATCGTCGAAGAGCAGGTGGTTAGCCTAGTCAGAACCGCGATGGCTGGCGAGGGAATTTATGGCGCCCATCCGGCCGCCATCGCTGGCAAGCCAGCTCCCACAGGTTTTTGCAGTGAACACACATTTCAGGCCCAGCAGAGATCCTTGTGGGAGCTGGCTTGCCAGCGATGAGGCCATCACCGACAGCACAAAAACTACCTGCGCAGCAACAATCCCCTGATCGCCAGAAAGGCCGGAACACCCAGTCCGACCCAGCTCAATGCATCCCAAATCCCATCCCCCAGCAACGCCGCAAACAACCCCGCCGCACTGAGCAACGCAATCACGATCGGCGTGCTGAAGACTTTCCAGAAACTCGACTGACGCGGCTTCATGCAGAGGCCTCCGCCGTTTCCAGCACAGGCCTGGCCGCTCTGCGCCGCACCACCCACAAATACACGCCACTGCCGAGCACAATGATCGTCAGCACATCCAGAGTGGCCCAGAGGATTTTCATCGGCATGCCGCCATAGTCACCAAAGTGCAGCGGCTGCGACATGCCCATGGCGTCCATGTACCACGGCCGTTCGGCCACGGCGGTGACCTGCAGCGTGGTCGCATCGATCAGCACCGGCGTCAGCAGATGCGAGGTCAGGTGCGTACCGCCCTTCATGAACACCGAGTAATGGTGTTCGCTGGAAAAGCGTGTGCCGGGGAAGGCAATGAAATCCGGTTTCATCTCCGGCGCAACTTCAGCAGCGATATCGAGCAAACGCGTGGCCGGCGCCAGATGGGTCAGCGGTGGCGCACCGCGGTACGGTTCGATCAGCGCAGTCAGTGCGTCATTGCGCCAGGCAGCGATCAGCAGGTCGGCGCAGGCGCTGATCACACCGGTCACGCCGACAACCAGCGCCCAGGTCAGGGTGACAACACCGATCAGGTTATGCAGGTCGAGCCAGCGCAGCCGTGTCGACTTGTCCTGACGCACCGTGCCGAACTTCAAACGGCGCATGAACGGCAGGTACAGCACCGTCCCGGATACGATGGCCACAACAAACAGCAGCCCCATGAACGCCAGCAGTAATTTGCCCGGCAGCCCGGCGAACATGTCGACATGCAGTCGCAGGATGAACAGCATCAAGCCGCCATTGGCCGAAGGCGTTTCCAGCGCTTCCCCGGTTCGCGCATCGAGCATGAACGTGTGCGAGGAATTCGGTTCGGTGCCAGCGGTTTTCGCCATGATCGTCAGCACGGCGTTCGGCTCATCGTCATCGAAACCGAAGTACTGCACGACTTCGTCGGGACGATGTTTTTCTGCGGCCTCGACCAGTTGCGCCAGGTTCAGCCGTGGCGTGTCGGCCGGCATCTCGCGTACTTCGGGTGCATCGCCGAGCAGATGTTCGATCTCGTGATGGAAAATCAGCGGCAGACCGGTCAAGGCCAGCATCAGCAAAAACACGGTACAGACCAGGCTGGTCCAGGTGTGGATGAACGACCAGCGACGAATTGTTTTACTTTTCATTTCATGACCTTCAAAAACACCAAAGCCGTCCACGAAGGACGGCCTGGTCACAGGGCCTGTTTCAGCTCAAGCGCTTACCACTTGTAAGTGGCGCTGGCGACGACACTGCGTGTGTCGCTGTAGTAGCAGTAGAAGCTGTCGCAGGTGGAAATGTATTCCTTGTCGAACAGGTTGGTTGCGTTGACCGCCAGCGACGCGCCTTTGAGGCTGTTGTCCAGACGGCCGAGGTCGTAATGCACACTTGCGTCGAACACGGTGTAGGCGTCCGCTTTGCCCAGCCAGGTATTGGCCTTGTCGCCGTAGGTGTTGCCGGTGTAACGCACGCCACCGCCAATGCCAAAGCCGTCGAGCACGCCGGCGTGCCAGGTGTAATCGGTCCACAGCGACGCTTGCTGGTTCGGCATCAGTTGCAGGCGATTGCCCTTGTCGACGCCATTCTGCACTTCCGATTTGGCCAGGGTGTAGGCAGCGATGACTTTCAGGTTGTCGGTGACGTCGGAAACCGCTTCCAGCTCGAGGCCTTTGACTTTCACTTCGCCGGTCTGACTGGTGATCGAGACGTTGTTGACGAAGGTGTTGACCGAGACGTTCTTTTGGGTGAGGTCGTACACGGCGGCGGTCAGCAGGGTTTTACTGCCCGGTGGCTGGTACTTGATGCCCAGTTCCCACTGCTTGCCTTCGGTCGGTTTGAGCGAACCCGTCGAGGTAGCGTCGGCACCCGTGGTCGGCTGGAAGGATTCGGCGTACGACAGGTACGGCACGAAACCGTTGTCGAAGACATAACTGAGCGCTGCGTTGCCGCTGAAGGCCTTGTCACGCTGGGTGTTGGTGGCATCGCCCTTGTTGATGAACTTTGTGCTGGTGTGCACCCAGTCTTCACGGCCGCCGAGGGTCAGGCGCCACTGGTCGAGGGCCATCTGGTCCTGAATGTACAGGCCGGTCTGGTAGGTTTTCTGGTCGTAATCGTAAAACGCCGTGGAGCGCGCTGGACGTACGATTGGCTGGCCGTAGATCGGGGTGATCACGTTGGTGGTCAAACCGTCGCCGAAGATCGAGGTGTAGTTGGTGTTGCTGCGCTGATGATCCAGGCCCAGCAGTAGGGTGTGGCGGATGTCGCCGGTGGCGAAGTCAGCCTGGAAGTTGTTGTCCACGGCGAACTGGCTGATGTCTTCTTCGACGCTGGTGCTGGTGCGCCCGACGTTGCCTTGATCATCCACTTCGGTGAACGGGTAGGAACCCGGCGTCAGCGACTGGAACGACAGGTCCGACTTGGTGTAGCGCAGGTTCTGCTTGAACTGCCAGACATCGTTCAGACGATGTTCGAAGGCGTAGCCCAGCGCGTAGTAGGTGCGATCGTAATATTCCCAGTCCGGATCACCCAGATTCTTGTGGTGGGAAATATCACCGAACGGTGACTTGATCTTGGTGCCCTGAATCGGCAGGAACTGACTGGTGATGCCGGTATCGTCGCGGGTGAACTGGCTCAGCAGGGTGAGCTTGGTGTCGTCGTCGATGTTCCAGGTCAGGCTCGGCGCGATGTTGTAGCGCTTGTTGTCGACGTGATCGACTTGCGTGCCGCTGTCGCGCACCACACCGCTGAGACCATAGAGGAACTGGCCGGCGTCATCGATCTTGCCGGTGCTGGCGAAGTTGATCTGACGGTGATTGTCGCTGCCGTACTGCAGCTGGATTTCGTTGCTGGCTTCGGCGCTTGGGCGACGGCTGACCATGTCCAGCAAACCGCCCGGTGGGGTCTGACCGTACACCGACGACGCCGGGCCACGCAGCAGGGCGAGGCGGTCGAGGTTCCAGGTTTCCTGTTTCGGGTTGGCGTACACGCCTTTTGGCAGCGGCAGGCCGTCGAGGAACTGGGTCGGTTCGAAACCGCGCACACGCAACCAGTCGGCACGGGTGTCGCTGCCGTAGCTGCTGGCGGTGATACCCGGCATGTAGCGCACGGCGTCATCGAGGCTGTGCACGCTGCGGTCGTCCATTTGCTGGCGAGTCGCGACGGAGATCGAACGCGGCGCTTCGACCAGTGCGGTGTCGGTCTTGCTGCCAGCGGCGGTGCGGGTGGCGGTGTAGCCGTCGACCGGTCCCCAGGCGCTTTCGAAGTTTTCCACACCGATGACGGAAGTTTCCGGCAGGGCCAACGTCCCTTCAGGCACCGCCACAAGGGTGTAGGTGCCGGTGCTGCTTTGTTCCAGTTGCAGACCGGTGCCACGCAGGGCCGCGCGCAAGGCACCGGCCGCGTCGTACTGGCCGTTGACCGGTGCCGAGGTTTTGCCTGCCGCCAGCGACGGACTCAGCGACAGCGCAATGCTGCCTTGGCTGGCGATCTGGTTCAGGGTGGTCGACAGAGGCGCCGCCGGCAGGTTGTAGGCGCGCACGCTGGACGCTTGTTCAGCGGCGAGCAACGGACTGCTGATCAGCGGCGCGCTGAGCGCGATGGCGACGGCCAGCAGACCGGGGCGCAACAAGGTGTCTAGCGAACGGGACATACGGCGGCTCCTGAATGGAAATATTTCTCAATTGCCTGTGTGCCGGATGAAATTCGAAAAGTGATAGGGCTGGATGAAAATAATTTCGATTAACTGAAAGTAGAGGCTGTAGGGGCCTCATCGCTGGCAAGCCAGCTCCCACAGGTTTCAGTGCTGTTCACAAAATTGCTGCTCACCGCAGATCCCTGTGGGAGCTGGCTTGCCAGCGATGGCGGCCGCTCAGACACCGCATTACTCAGGCTTTATATCGGCCTTTGCGACAGTGACCCAATATGGCGTATGCCGCTCGATCTGCACCGGCAGGGTCGGCAGCAGGGCGCTCAGGGCTTTATCGGTGTCATGCAGCGGGAAGCTACCGGTAATCCGCAGGTCAGCCACGTCCGGTGCCACGCCCAGATGCCCGCGACGATAACGCCCGAGTTCGTGCACCAGATCGCCCAACCGCGCGTTATCGACCACCAGCATGCCGCGCGTCCAGGCATCGGCGCCGGGGTTGAGCGCGACGATCGAACCCAATCCATCACTGCGCAGCAGCACTTGCTGGCCTTCATGGAGGATTTGCTCTGCAGGGTTGGATTGCGGGTGCGCCGCGACCGCCGACTGCAACACACTCAGGCGCGTGCCTTCTTCTTCACGCTTGACCAGGAACCGCGTACCCAGCGCGCGCATGCTGCCTTCGCGGGTTTCGACGATAAAAGGGCGCGCATCGCCATGCCCGGTTTCGACAAGAATTTCGCCTTCCTGCAACACGATCAACCGGCGCTTCTCATCGAACCGCACATCCACCGCACTGTGGGTGTTCAGATTCAACACAGTGCCGTCCGCCAGACGCACGGTGCGCTGCTCACCGGTCGCGGTGCGTTGATCGGCGAGCCAGTAATCCAGCGGCAGAAAGCGTTCGCTGGCGAAAAGCCCCACACCGACCAGCACCACAACGCTGGCCAGCCCACCGCCCAGTCTGCGCACCCGGCGGCGAATGCCTTCGCGTGACTGCAGCAAGGCACTGCGGGCCGGACCTTTGGCCACGCTGAAGCGCTGATCGAGCATGCCCAGTTGCCGCCACGCGCGGGCGTGTTCTTCATGGGCCGCATGCCATTTGGCGAATTCCTCACGCTCCAGCGGGCTGCTTGAGTCGAGGGTCAGTTGCCAGGCAATCGCCGCGTCCAGCACATGCGCCGGCACCGGTCTGGAACTGGCCGGACTCATGTCGGTTCCCCGTACAGGGCGATGTAGCACTGGCGAATGCCTTGCGCCAGATACTGCCGAACGCGCGGCACCGAGACGCCGAGCTTGTCGGCGATCTCGGCATGGCTGAGGCCGTCGAGGCGGTTATAAAGGAACGCGGCGCGGGCCTTGGTCGACAGTTTGCCGAGCAAGCGGTCGATGGCTTTGAGGTCTTCGAGAATCATTTGCTGTTCTTCCACCGACGGTTGTTCGCCTTCGGGGATCAGCATCAGTTCGGTGAGGTAGGCCTGTTCCAGCGCCGCACGGCGGAAGTAGTCGAACAGCAAGCCTTTGGCGATCGCCACCAGAAAGGCGCGGGGCTCACGGGGTGTCAGCATGTCGTCGCGACCGAGCAGGCGGACGAAGGTGTCCTGGCTCAGGTCTTCGGCGCGCTGCGGGCAGGCCACATTGCGCCGCAGCCACGCCAGCAGCCAACCGCGATGGTCACGATACATCGCACCGACGAGCTCACTGTTAGGGCTTGGGACTGACGACACCGGACATCACCGATTGGGAAATATTAACTAACGCGAATTGTTCGCGATTGTGGCAGAGGTGGGAATGGTTAGCAATTGGCCACTGGTCAGGTAAGCGTTTAAAGGCAGACCCTCACCCTAGCCCTCTCCCAGAGGGAGAGGGGATCGATCGCGGGATATTCTGGAGGTACACCGACCTGAGCGAACTTCAGGGAATCCATAATCGACCCGATTTCTCAGGTCGATGAAGAGCCCGAGACACCTCGGTAGGCTCCCTCTCCCTTTGGGAGTGTATGTACCGGAGACATGGTGGACACATGTTCGGAGACATGGTGGACGGTTTTAGATCTTCTTACCTGCCGTCACGATCTGCAAGTTCAAGTCGATTCGGGCGATACGATGTCTACTCCAGTAGACATCGTGGATGCCGTCCTCCGTCGTTTCCCTGATAGCCACTGACCTCCCGTAAAATGCCTTTCCAACTGTGTATTCACGATTGCCCCAGTAGATCTCGCCCTTCACCTGAACCTTCCTGACCACATCCCCATCATCGTACTCAGGCGCCGCCGGTTGCTCCTGATATTCCCGCGGGCTACTGCTGTAGCGAGTAGCAGGAACCTGCATGCCCAGTGCTTGATGCGGGCGCTTCTGGTTGTAAATCTCACGCCAGATATCAAACGCCCGTTGCGCATCGTCCAGATCGATGAAGAGCTGGCCTTGCAGGACTTCCCTTTTCAGGCTGCGGTGGAAGCGCTCCAGCTTTCCCTGGGTTTGCGGGTGATAAGGTCGGGAGTGGCCGACCTTGATGCCCTGGCTCATCAGCCAGACCTCCAGTGCGGTATAAACACCTGTCTGATCACCCCATGGCGAACCGTTGTCCATCGTCATGCGTAAAGGCAGGCCGAAACGCCGAAAGGTCCTGATTAGATGCTCCTGAACGGTTTGGCGCTGCTCATTAATGCATGCCGCGATGCACAGCGAAAACCGTGAATGATCGTCCAATATCGTCAACGGATGGCAACGCCCCTGAGCCAGGCTGATATGTCCCTTGAAGTCCATCTGCCAAAGATCGTTGGGCGCTTCATGCTCGAACCGGATAAACGGTTTGATCTCAGCGGCCTTTGGATCAACGCGCGAATGACGCTGTAAAACCGCATGCACGGTACTGACCGAAGGCATCACTTTGCCGTCGTCTTCCAGCACACGCTTGAGCTTGCGAGCGCCCCAAGCGGCGTACTCCTGACTCACGGTCAGAATCTGCTGCTCAACATCGTCAGCGCAACGTTTGGGTGATGTCTTTGGTTGTCGAGACTGATCGATCAATCCCTCTGCACCTGAGGTCTCAAACCTGTTGAGCCATTTGTAGGCAGTGCTTGGGCTGATATTGAATCGACGGCAAAGCTGCCGAACATTGGCCCCTTCTTGCCGAGCCAACAGCACGAATTCTGAACGAAGCTGCACGGTGGACACCTCTTCCCAAGACACAGGCCATCTCCTTCGCGATGAGCAATGTGTCTATTAAAATGTGTCCACCATGTCTCCGAACACCTGTCCACCATGTCTCCGGTACATACAGGGAGAGGGCTGGGGTGAGGGGGATGGATCTTGGACTCGACTCAACTTCAGAACGAAGGCGCCTGCTGCCGCCGCTTCCACTGACTCAGCCGCTGCTGCAAATTCAACGGACTATGAATCTGCTGCCCCCGCGCCCGGCTGAACAGGATCAGCGCCAGTTCCGCAGTGGCCAGCGCATCGGCACTGGCGTTATGCCGCTCGAACACCTCAAGCTTGAACCAGTCGATCCACTCATCCAGCCCGGCCTCACGAATATTCGCTTGCGGGCACACTAGCGGTGCAATGTCGGCGACATCAAGAAAGACCTGCTGCAACTTGTGCCCCAGATGCTCCTTCAGCGCACGCCCGAGCATGTGCTGATCAAACGGCGCATGAAACGCCAGTACCGGGCTGTCACCGACAAACTCCATGAACTCCAGCAGCGCCTCGGCCGGTTCACTGCCCGCCGCAATCGCACTCGGCCCCAATCCGTGAATCAACACGCTTGGGCTGAGCTTCAGCTCGCGACATTGCAGCGTGCGTTCGAACTGCTGACTGAAATCGATCGCGCCGTCCTCGATCACCACCGCGCCAATCGACAACACACGGTCCTTGTTCAGATTCAGCCCGGTGGTTTCCAGATCCAGCACTACCCAACGTTGTTCGCGCAGTGTGCATTCGCTCAGCTCGGTAATCGTCGGCAGCTGCGCCAGACGCTGCTGAAAATCCACCGGCACCACCGCACTCGCCGGGCGCAGCCACGAGAACAGGCTCATAGCTGATACCGCAAGGTCAGGCTGCTTTGCAGGCGCTGGGCCTGGCGCAGGGATTCCCGCAGGATGCGCCGGTCGAGGTGATTGAGGCTGTCCGGGTCGACGCGGTTGGAATAGGGCAGGTTCTCCCGCGTCTGCAATTGATGCTGCTGCATGCGCGTCTGCTGTATGAAGTGATAGGCCTCTTCATACGCCGCGCCATCCAGTCGCTCGATGACTTCTTTCTCGACCAACTGACGGAAGCGCTCGAGGGTATTGTTGGCGTCGATACCGTTAGCCAGCGCGAGCAATCGTGCGCCATCCACGAACGGCGTCAGCCCCTGCACCTTCAGGTCCAGCGTGGCTTTCTCGCCATTCTTGCGTGCCAGCACAAACTCACGGAAACGCCCCACCGGTGGACGATTGCGCAGGGCGTTCTCGGCCATCATGCGCTGGAACAAACGGTTGTCGCCGACCTGATCGAGAATGCCCCGGCGCAGTTGTTCACAGCCTTGTTCATCACCCCAGACCACGCGCAGGTCGAAATAAATGCTCGACCCGAGCAGATTCTCCGGCGTCGCCTCACGAATAAAAGCTGCAAAGCGCCGTGCCCATTCTGCCCGCGACAGACACAGCTCGGGGTTGCCGGCCATGATGTTGCCCTTGCACAGGGTGAAGCCGCACAGCGCCAGGCTCTGGTTGATCTGCTGGGCAATTGGCAGCAGCTTGCCGCGAATCTCCGCTGCATGCGCAGCATCGCGGGCGTCAAACAGAATGCCGTTGTCCTGATCGGTGTGCAGCGTTTGCTCGCGGCGGCCTTCGCTGCCGAAGCACAGCCAACTGAACGGCACGCCGGGATCGCCTTTTTCCGCGAGGGTCAGCTCGATCACCCGGCACACAGTGTGATCGTTGAGCAAGGTGATGATGTGGGTGATCTGCGTCGACGACGCGCCATGAGCAAGCATGCGCTCGACCAGTTGGCCGATCTCACCGCGCAGACCGACCAGCTGTTCGACGCGTTGGGCGCTGCGAATCGTCCGGGCTAGATGCACCAGGTCGACCCGTTGTAGCGAAAACAGATCACGTTCTGAGACCACGCCACACAAACGCTGATCCTTGACCAGACAGACATGCGCGATGTGCCGTTCGGTCATGGCAATCGCCGCATCGAACGCACTGTGATCCGGCGAAAGATAAAAGGGCGAAGGCGTCATGTGGCGCTCGATGGCCTCGCTGAAATCACCGACGCCCGCAGCCACGACATGACGCAGATCACGCAGGGTGAAAATGCCCAGCGGCGCCTTGTGTGCATCCACCGCAACGATGCTGCCGACCTGCTGCTCGTGCATCAGCTTCACCGCTTCACGCAATGGCGTGTCGGGGCTGCAGGTGACCGGGTGACGCATCGCCAGTTCGCCCAGTCGGGTGTTCAGCGAGTACTGCGTGCCGAGGGTTTCCACGGCTTTCTGCTGCACTTGCTGATTGACTTGATCGAGCAGACTGCTTACCCCGCGCAAGGCGAAATCGCGAAAGGCGTTGGAGAGGGCGAACAGTTTGATGAACGCCAGTTTGTTCAGTTGCAGGCAGAAAGTGTCTTCGCCCGCAAGGTGCTCGGTGCGCGTCGCGCGTTCGCCGAGCAATGCGGCCAGCGGAAAACATTCGCCGGTGGTGATTTCAAACGTGGTCTCGGTGCCGGGCTTGGTGATGTGCTGACGTTCGCCGACCACCCGACCTTGCTTGACGATATAGAAGTGTTCAACCGGGCCGTCGGCGGGTTTGATGATGCTTTCGCCCTGGCCGTAGAAACGCAGCTGACATTGCTCCACCAGATAAGCCAGGTGGGCGTGTTCCATCTGATTGAAGGGCGGGAAGCGCTGGAGGAATTGCAGGGTGCCCTGAATGTTCTGCAATACCGCGGTTTTCCCTGCCTGGGTGAAGGCGTCCGCTTTACTCATAACCATTACCGCAGTCTTTTTCGAATTGTTGTTGTCGGATCGTTCTGGCCATGGTCGACCCCTGCGGGCGGGGTGCCCATTGGACGTAAGTCTAGGTTTGCCATGCCGTTCGGCACATTTGGGAAGTGCCCTACAAAAACAGTCGGAAATTCGCCCGCCAGCCTCTTGGAAAAAAATCCGACGAAGTGCACATTGAAGCTCTGCTTAGCGATGTCTGACGACTGTGCCAGGTGATTGATTTGAAAACGTAGAGAACGCCATGTCCGACCACGATATTTTGAGCGACGCCGAGCGTGAAGCGCTCAGCGCTGTAATGCTCGAACCCGATTTGCCGCCGCAGCGTGTACTGATCGTCGATGACGACAAGGACGCCCGAGAGCTGTTGTCGGAGATTCTCGCGTTGGATGGCATTCGTTGCATGACCGCAGCCAGTGGCGAGACGGCGCTGAAGATGCTCGAAGAAAAACCTTCGATCGGGCTGGTGATTACCGATCTGCGCATGGGCCATGTCGGTGGCCTTGAGCTGATCCGCCAGGTGCGTGAGTCGGTAAGGGCGGCGATGCCGATCATCATTGTCTCGGGCGATGCCGATGTGAAAGACGCGATCGCGGCGATGCATTTGAGCGTGGTGGATTTTCTGCTCAAGCCGATTGATACGGGCAAGTTGTTGGAGTTGGTGAAACATGAATTGGGGATTGAACCCTAAGAGCCCCTCACCCTAGCCCTCTCCCTGTATGTACCGGAGACATGGTGGACAGGTGTTCGGAGACATGGTGGACACATTTTAATAGACACATTGCTCATCGCGAAGGAGATGGCCTGTGTCTTGGGAAGAGGTGTCCACCGTGCAGCTTCGTTCAGAATTCGTGCTGTTGGCTCGGCAAGAAGGGGCCAATGTTCGGCAGCTTTGCCGTCGATTCAATATCAGCCCAAGCACTGCCTACAAATGGCTCAACAGGTTTGAGACCTCAGGTGCAGAGGGATTGATCGATCAGTCTCGACAACCAAAGACATCACCCAAACGTTGCGCTGACGATGTTGAGCAGCAGATTCTGACCGTGAGTCAGGAGTACGCCGCTTGGGGCGCTCGCAAGCTCAAGCGTGTGCTGGAAGACGACGGCAAAGTGATGCCTTCGGTCAGTACCGTGCATGCGGTTTTACAGCGTCATTCGCGCGTTGATCCAAAGGCCGCTGAGATCAAACCGTTTATCCGGTTCGAGCATGAAGCGCCCAACGATCTTTGGCAGATGGACTTCAAGGGACATATCAGCCTGGCTCAGGGGCGTTGCCATCCGTTGACGATATTGGACGATCATTCACGGTTTTCGCTGTGCATCGCGGCATGCATTAATGAGCAGCGCCAAACCGTTCAGGAGCATCTAATCAGGACCTTTCGGCGTTTCGGCCTGCCTTTACGCATGACGATGGACAACGGTTCGCCATGGGGTGATCAGACAGGTGTTTATACCGCACTGGAGGTCTGGCTGATGAGCCAGGGCATCAAGGTCGGCCACTCCCGACCTTATCACCCGCAAACCCAGGGAAAGCTGGAGCGCTTCCACCGCAGCCTGAAAAGGGAAGTCCTGCAAGGCCAGCTCTTCATCGATCTGGACGATGCGCAACGGGCGTTTGATATCTGGCGTGAGATTTACAACCAGAAGCGCCCGCATCAAGCACTGGGCATGCAGGTTCCTGCTACTCGCTACAGCAGTAGCCCGCGGGAATATCAGGAGCAACCGGCGGCGCCTGAGTACGATGATGGGGATGTGGTCAGGAAGGTTCAGGTGAAGGGCGAGATCTACTGGGGCAATCGTGAATACACAGTTGGAAAGGCATTTTACGGGAGGTCAGTGGCTATCAGGGAAACGACGGAGGACGGCATCCACGATGTCTACTGGAGTAGACATCGTATCGCCCGAATCGACTTGAACTTGCAGATCGTGACGGCAGGTAAGAAGATCTAAAACCGTCCACCATGTCTCCGAACATGTGTCCACCATGTCTCCGGTACATACACTCCCGGAGGGAGAGGGGACTGACCGCGGTGAATGTTTGAGGTACACCGACCTGAGATTCCCGAGTCGAACTCCGGTTTTGAAAGCACAAAGATCGGCTCCCTTTCCCTTCTACCCTTGGCAACTCCTGAGCCGAGCTCAGATTTTGAAAAGCACAGAGATCGGCTCCCTTTCCCCTCTAACCTTGGCAATTCCTGAGCCGAGCTCAGATTTTGAAAAGCACAGAGATCGGCTCCCTTTCCCCTCTACCCTTGGCAATTCCTGAGTCGAGCTCAGATTTTGAAAAGCATACAGATCTGCTCCCTTTCCCCCTCTACCCCCTGGGGGAGAGGGCTGGGGTGAGGGGGGATGGATTTCAAGCCCACCACAAAAATCCAATCCACAGCACAAACAAAAAAGCCCTGATCTTTCGATCAGGGCTTTTTCATGTCCGGCATTCAGCGCAAGTTACAGGCCGTTGGCCTTCTTGAACTCGCGACGACGACGGTGCAGCACCGGCTCGGTGTAGCCGTTCGGCTGTTTGGTGCCTTCGATCACCAGTTCGACCGCCGCCTGGAAGGCGATGTTGCTGTCGAAGTTGGGTGCCAGCGGACGGTACAGCGGGTCGTTGGCGTTCTGACGATCCACCACCGGCGCCATGCGCTTGAGGCTTTCCATCACTTGCGCTTCGGTGACTACACCGTGGCGCAGCCAGTTGGCGATGTGCTGGCTGGAGATACGCAGCGTGGCACGGTCTTCCATCAGGCCGACGTCATTGATGTCCGGCACTTTCGAGCAACCCACGCCCTGGTCGATCCAGCGCACCACATAGCCAAGAATGCCCTGGGAATTGTTGTCCAGTTCGTTCTTGATCTGCTCAGGCGTCCAGTTCGGGTTGACCGCCAGCGGAATGGTCAGGATATCGTCTACCGAAGCGCGAGCACGTTTGGCCAGTTCGGCCTGACGGGCGAACACGTCGACCTTGTGGTAGTGCAGCGCGTGCAGCGCAGCAGCAGTCGGCGACGGCACCCAAGCGGTGTTAGCACCGGCCAACGGGTGCGCGATTTTCTGTTCGAGCATCGCCGCCATCAGGTCCGGCATCGCCCACATGCCTTTACCGATTTGCGCGCGACCTTGCAGGCCGGTGCTCAGACCGATATCGACGTTCCAGTTTTCGTAAGCGCCGATCCACTTCTCAGCCTTCATGTCGGCCTTGCGTACCACCGGGCCGGCTTCCATGGAGGTGTGGATTTCGTCGCCAGTGCGGTCGAGGAAACCGGTGTTAATGAACACCACGCGCTCGCTGGCCGCTTTGATGCAGGCCTTGAGATTGACCGTGGTGCGGCGCTCCTCGTCCATGATCCCGACTTTCAGGGTGTTGCGCGTAAGGCCCAACACGTCTTCGATGCGGCCGAACAGCTCGTTGGTGAACGCTGCTTCTTCCGGGCCGTGCATCTTCGGTTTAACGATGTAGACCGAGCCGGTGCGGGTGTTACGACGCGAGGTATTGCCGTTGAGGTTGTGCATCGCCGCCAGGCAAGTCACCAGACCGTCGAGGATGCCTTCCGGAACTTCGTTGCCGTCTTTGTCGAGGATCGCGTCGATGGTCATCAAGTGGCCAACGTTGCGCACGAACAGCAGCGAACGACCGTGCAACGTCACTTCACCGCCATTTGGCGCGGTATAGGTGCGATCCGGGTTCATGGTGCGGGTGAAGGTCTGACCACCCTTGGCGACTTCTTCCGAAAGATCGCCCTTCATCAGGCCGAGCCAGTTACGGTAGATCACCACTTTGTCGTCGGCATCGACGGCGGCCACGGAGTCTTCGCAGTCCATGATGGTGGTCAGCGCCGCTTCCATCAGGATGTCTTTGACGCCGGCCGGGTCGGTCTGGCCAACCGGGGTAGTGGCGTCGACCTGGATTTCGAAATGCAGACCGTTGTGTTTCAGCAGGATCGCGATTGGCGCGTTGGCGTCGCCCTGGAAACCAATCAGTTGTGCATCGTCGCGCAGACCACTGTTGCTGCCGCCCTTGAGGGTGACCAGCAGTTTGCCGTCGGCGATTTTGTAGCCGGTCGAATCGACGTGGGAGCCAGCAGCCAATGGCGCGGCTTCGTCGAGGAAGGCACGGGCGAAGGCGATGACTTTGTCGCCACGCACCTTGTTGTAGCCTTTGCCTTTTTCCGCGCCACCTTCTTCGCTGATTGCGTCGGTGCCGTAGAGGGCGTCATACAGCGAACCCCAGCGGGCATTCGAGGCATTGAGAGCGAAGCGGGCGTTCATCACCGGCACAACGAGTTGCGGGCCGGCGGTGAGGGCGATTTCATCATCGACGTTTTGCGTCGTTGCCTGGAAATCAGCCGCTTCTGGCAACAGATAACCGATTTCTTGCAGGAAGGCTTTGTAGGCCACGGCGTCGTGCGCCTGACCGTTGCGTTCCTGATGCCAGGCGTCAATACGAGCCTGGAAGTCATCGCGTTTGGCGAGTAGGGCTTTGTTCTTCGGCGCCAGGTCATGAATGACCTTGTCGGCACCTTCCCAGAATTTTTCGGCGGTGAGGCCGGTACCGGGAATGGCTTCGTTGTTCACGAAGTCGAACAGGACTTTGGCGACCTGCAGGCCACCGACTTGAACGTGTTCAGTCATTGCTTGCCTCACTCTGCTCAGCTATTTCGCTTTTCAGCTCTTCAATTTGACAATGAAGCCTCTGGCCATTTAAACCACAAACCTGCCGACCAGTACATGCCATTGCTGGCGGCTGGGCTGGGACCAATCAACGGCTTGGGGCCTTGCTGACGGGGCTTTCAGGGTTGCGAACAGGCTTTGGGCAGACATCGATTCAGCGTTATGTAGTGCGCGCTGCGGCATACTACATGATGAGTTGCGCTTGTGAAAATCAGACTAATTACGTCGTTCTGCGACCTCATGTCGCATTGCGGTCACATCGCGGAACGGGATGTTCTCAAAAAACAGATAGATTGTTCCAGCTAAATATAAAAAGTTGTACACGATTTGTTGTTTCGGGCGTCTGAGGCGGCGGACCGTCCCTTGCCTATACTTGCCCTTCTACAACAAAAGTCATGACAAGAGGGCTGCGCCATGGACCATCTCGTACTCACCGTATTCGCCCCGGACAAGCCCGGGCAGGTCGAGCGCATCGCCCAATGCATTGCCGAACACGGCGGTAACTGGCTGGAAAGCCGCATGTCGCGGATGGCCGGGCAGTTCGCCGGGATTCTTCGGGTGGGGGTGCCGGCAGAGGCTTACGACGAATTAGTCGATGCCTTACAAGCATTGTCGACGCATGGCATTCGCGTATTGATTGCCGAGAGTGGCATCGAGCAATCCTGCACCTGGAAGCCGATCGCCATGGAGTTGGTGGGCAATGACCGGCCCGGTATCGTCCGCGACATCACTCGGCTGTTGAGCGAGCAGGGCGTCAACCTTGAGCGGCTGGTGACTGAAGTGCGTCCGGCACCGATGAGCAGCGAACCGCTGTTCCACGCCGAAGCGATTCTCGCGGTACCGCTAACCCTGTCGCTGGATGTATTGCAGTCGCGGCTGGAAACCCTGGCTGATGATCTGATGGTCGAACTGGTGTTACGCACAGACAGTTAAGCGCTGACCGGGTTATCCAGTTTTAACGTGCACCTGCCTGTGGATAACCTGTAGAGACCGGGCGCAGCGCCAAGCCGGCCGGGGCTTGCGCGGAACTGATCAAAAAACCGCCAACATTCAGTGACTTGCACACAAACGGCGGGGATCACGATGTGGATAACCTTGGGAAGGAACGATGCAGGCCACGAGAACCGTGGCCTGTGAGGGTTTGTACGTTTTTTGATCAGCTGCGCCGGCGTAAACTGATCACGGCATCGACGCTGTAAACGGCCAGGCCGGCCCAAATGAAGATAAACGCCACCAGTGTGCTGGACGATAGATGCTCACCGAACAGCAGCACGGCTTGCAGCAGCACCAAAGTCGGCGCCAGGTATTGCAAGAAGCCGATGGTGGTGTAGGGCAAGTGACGCGTGGCAGCGTTGAAGCACACCAGCGGGACCAATGTCACCGGGCCGGCCGCTACCAGCCACCAGGCTTGCGAGGTGGTCCAGAACTCCGGTTGGGCGCTGGTCGCGGTCTGATTGAACAGCAGCCAGGCAATCGCGATCGGTACCAGCATCCAGGTTTCCACCACCAGTCCCGGCAACGCCTTGACCGGCGCCTGTTTGCGGATCAGACCGTAGAAGCCGAACGTCAACGCCAGCACCAGCGACACCCACGGCAGACTGCCGACCTGCCACACCTGTTGCGCCACACCGACCGCCGCCAGGCCGACCGCGAGCCACTGCATCCGCCGCAAGCGCTCGCCGAGAATCAACATGCCCAACAGCACGTTTACCAACGGGTTGATGTAGTAACCGAGGCTCGCTTCCAGCATGCGCCCGTTATTCACCGACCACACGTAGGTCAGCCAGTTGGCCGCGATCAACGTGCCGCTCAAGGCCAGAATTGCCAAACGTTTAGGGTTGTCGAGCAGTTCGCGCAACCAGCCCGGGTGTTTCCACACCATCAGCAACAACGCACCAAACAGCGCCGACCACAGCACTCGATGGATGATGATTTCAACGGCCGGCACTTCGGCGATGGCTTTGAAGTAGATCGGGAACAGGCCCCAGATGATGTAGGCGCTCAGGCCCAGAATGTACCCGCGACGCGGGTTGGCGGCTTGCATGCAGAATCCTTGCTTAGGCAGCTAACAAAGGAGGGATTGTAAGGAGATTTGTCTACGAATGCCGTAGCGCAATGGTCGGGAAATTGTGAACACCGGACAATTGTGGGAGCGAGCCTGCTCGCGATCGCGGTCTGACATTTAACATTTACGTCGACTGACAAAGCTCTATCGCGAGCAGGCTCACTCCTACAAGGGGGAGGTGGTGATCAGAAGAGTTTCAGTGGCTCTTCATTCAGCGCGGATAGCTGCTCACGCAGCGCCAGCACCTGATCACCCCAATAACGCTCGGTGCCAAACCACGGAAAACTGTGCGGGAAGGCCGGGTCATCCCAGCGCCGCGCGAGCCAGGCGCTGTAGTGCATCAGGCGCAAGGCGCGCAGCGGCTCGATCAGCGCCAGTTCTCGCGGATCGAAGTCGTGGAACTCGTTGTAGCCGTCCATCAGTTCCGACAACTGCCCTAGGCATTCCTGACGATCACCGGCGAGCATCATCCAGATGTCCTGCACCGCCGGGCCCATGCGGCAGTCGTCGAGGTCGACGATGTGGAACATCTCGTCGCGGCACATCATGTTGCCGGGGTGGCAGTCGCCGTGCATGCGGATGTTCTGGTGCGGCGTGTTGGCGTAGGCATCTTCCACGCGTTTGAGCAGGTCGCGGGCGACAGACTCGTAGGCCGGCAGCAGGCTTTTCGGAATGAAGTTGCCTTCGAGCAAGGTGTTCAGCGAGGCATGGCCGAAGTTCTGCACGGCGAGGGCTTCACGGTGTTCGAACGGCTTGGTCGCGCCGACCGCGTGGATGCGCCCGAGCAACTGGCCGAGGCGATACAGCTGATCAAGGTTGCCCGGCTCCGGCGCACGACCGCCGCGACGCGGGAACAGGGTGAAGCGGAAACCGGCATGCTCGTGCAGGGTTTCGCCGTTGTGGATCAGCGGCGCTACCACCGGGATGTCGACGTTGGCCAGTTCGAAGGTGAATTGATGTTCTTCGAGGATGGCTTCGTTGGTCCAGCGTTGCGGGCGGTAGAACTTGGCGATCAGCGGTTCGGAGTCTTCGATGCCGACCTGATAGACGCGGTTTTCGTAGCTGTTGAGCGCGAGAATGCGCGCATCGCTCAGGAAACCGATGCTTTCAACGGCATCGAGCACGAGGTCGGGGGTGAGGGTTTCAAACGGGTGGGCCATGCTGACTCCTGCGCGCAGCAGGCTGCCGCGTCCGGCCCAGCATGGTAGCGCAGATGGCAGCGGGGGAGGTGGTTGGTGTCTGTGCTGACGCTATCGCGAGCAGGCTCACTCCTACAGGGGAACGCACGCATTCCAAATGTAGGAGTGAGCCTGCTCGCGATGAGGGCCTGTCAGGCGCCGACGATTCCACCATCCTCGCGAGTGATCGCCATCACCGAAGACCGCGGCTTGCCATTCGGCAGATGCTCGGGGAAGGTCGACCCGCCGTTCTCCCCCGGATGCTGAATCCCGACAAACAGGGTTTTCTGATCCGGCGAGAAACTGATCCCCGTCACCTCACAACCAATCGGCCCGACCATGAACCGGCGAATTTCACCGGTCTTGGGATCGGCGCAAAGCATCTGGTTATTGCCCATCCCGGCAAAGTCGCCGGCGTTGCTCGAATCGCCATCAGTGAGAATCCACAGGCGACCGGCCTTGTCGAAACCCAGGCCATCCGGGCTGTTGAACATGTTCTGCGGGGTGATGTTCTTCGAGCCACCCTTCGGCGTCCCGGCATGCACGCCCGGATTACCGGCGACTACAAACAGGTCCCAGGCAAACGTCTTCGATGCGTGATCGTCACGGTCGGTGCGCCAGCGCAGAATTTGCCCGTAGACGTTTTTCTCGCGCGGGTTCGGCCCGCCCACCGGCTGCCCGTCTTCGCCGCGCTTGGCGTTGTTGGTCAGGGTGCAATAGACCTGGCCATCCTTCGGACTGACGACGATCCATTCCGGGCGGTCCATGCGTGTTGCACCAACCACGCTGGCGGCGAGGCGTGCATGGATCAGCACTTCGGCCTGATCGGCAAAGCCGCTGCTGGCGTCGATGCCGTTTTTGCCGTGGGTCAGCTCGATCCACTGGCCCTGGCCTTTCGGGTGATCGGGGTTGCTGTCGCCGTTGTCGAATTTCGCCACGTACAAGGTGCCGTGATCGAGGATGTCGCGGTTGGCCTTGGCGTTGCGGTGGTTGATGCGGTCGCGGCTGACGAATTTGTAGATGAACTCGCCACGCTCGTCGTCGCCCATGTACACCACGGCGCGACCGTCGTCGGTCTCGGCCAGTGCGGCGTTTTCATGTTTGAAGCGGCCCAGCGCGGTGCGTTTGACCGGGGTCGATTGCGGGTCGAACGGATCGATCTCGACCACCCAGCCGTGACGGTTGAGTTCGTTGGGGTTTTTCGCCATGTCGAAGCGCGGGTCGTACGGGTGCCAGTTGATCTCGCGGCTGGCGACCGAGACGCCGTAACGCTTCTGCGCCGGGTCGAACTGTTGCTGGGCATTGCTGCTGCCGAAACAGTCGGTGAAGTTTTCTTCGCAGGTCAGGTAAGTGCCCCACGGCGTTTTGCCGTTGGCGCAGTTCTGGAAGGTGCCGAGGACTTTCTTGCCGTGTTTGTCGGCTGCCGTTTTCATCAAGTCGTGACCGGCAGCCGGGCCGCTGATGCGCAGCGGTGAGTTGCCGTGAATGCGGCGGTTGTAGCGTGAGCCCTGAACGAACTGCCATTGGCCGTTCTTGCGCTGTACCTCGATCACCGACACGCCCTCGCAGGCCAGTGCTTTACGCACGTCTTCGGCCGATTGCGGCATGCCGCCGTGCGGATAGAGGTAGCGGTAGTTGGTGTATTCGTTGTTGATCGCCATCAACGCGCGATTGCGGTCGTCGGGGAAGGCGAACAGGCTCATGCCGTCGTTGTTGTCGCCGAATTGCACTTCCTGTGCGGCCGCGGTGCCGTTGCCGCTCGGGTCGAAGGCCGGGCCGTTCTTCTGCAGGGGCTGGCCCCAACTGATCAGCACCGAAGACTTGTAGCCTTTGGGCAGGGTGATGACGTCGGTGGTTGCCGCCGGAATACTCTCGAAACCGAGCAGACGGCTGTTGCCGGCGCTGACGCCAGTGGCCAGCGCGCTGCGGCTCAACAGGCTGCCGCCGAGGAACATCGCCGCGCCGCACAGCGCACCGGCGCCGATGAAACCGCGACGGCTGAGGCCGACCATTTTTTCCAGGTCAGTGGATTGGTTTTCTTCTAATAGGCTCACATCAGGCTCCCTGCATGGTTTTGGCAGCCACCTTAATGAGCGTCGATGACGCTTTCGTTGCAGCGCCTGATTACAGCGGCGTGCCGAGCAGCACATTGGACGGCGAAAACTGCACCTGCACCGGTTGTGCGACGCCCAGCCCGCGAGTGCGCAGGTCCAGCGGTTCCGCCAGGGCACAGAGGGTATGGCCGTTGGGCAGGGCAATGCGCACTTCGCTCGGGCCATCCTCGGCGTCGAGAATTGCTTCGATGGTGCCGTTGAGAAGATTGTGACCAAACGTTGCAGGCTGCTCATTGCTGAGCAATTCCAGCCAGCCGGCCTTGATCAGGGCGACCACTTCAGTGCCGGCTTGCAGCTCCAGGTGCACGGTGCTGTCATGGGTGATCTGCGCGTCGAGGCACAGGCCTTCGGCCAGTTCGAGGCGGATCAGGTCATTGCGGCCCTGCGCTTCGATCGCCACGACCTTGCCGTGCAACTGATTGCGTGCGCTGGTTCTGAGCATCAAACGACCGAGCAGATCCAGATCACTGGCGTCTTCCGCTGCCTCCAGCACCTGGGCCTGCAAGGCCTGCAGTTTTTGGTACAGGCGCAAAACGCGCTCGCCTTCGCTGGAGAGTTTCGCACCGCCGCCACCCTTGCCACCGACGGCGCGCTCGACCAATGGTTTTTGCGCCAGGTTGTTCAGCTCATCAATGGCGTCCCACGCCGCTTTGTAACTCAGGCCTGCGCTTTTCGCCGCGCGGGTGATCGAGCCCTGTTCGGCGATGTGTTGCAGCAAGGCGATGCGCTGCGGACGGCGGACGATGTGCTGGGAGAGCAGGGAAGGCATGGACATGGATGGGTGCTTTTTTGTGGCGGTGGACGTGGAAGTTGGCCGCTAGCGACGCGAGAGTCAAGTCGAGCCGAGATCCCTTGTAGGAGTGAGCCTGCTCGCGATTGCGGTGGATCAGTCAGCATAAATGTTGGCAATGATGACGCTATCGCGAGCAGGCTCACTCCTACAGGGATTGTGCTGGCTCAGGTTCCGGGTTTTGGCGTGCGGGCCAGGCAATAGACATCGACCCGTGCAGCGCCTGCGTTCATCAGTAACCGGGCGATTGCCTGGGCAGTGGCACCCGTAGTCAGCACATCATCGATCAACGCCAGATGCCGGCCTTTCACATCGGAGTCGGGTATCAGGCTGAAAGCATTGCGCAGATTACCTTTACGCGCCTTGGCATCGAGATTTTGCTGAGCGTCGGTATCCTTGATTCGCCGCAGAACCCGTTCTTCGCACGGCAGATCCAGTGACTGACTCAACCACCGCGCCAGCATCGCAGCCTGGTTGAACCCGCGTTGACGCAGGCGTTTGTTCGCCAGCGGCACCGGCAACAACACATCAGGCCTCGGCAACCCCTCATCGAAGCGATGTTGCAGGTATTGCCCGAGAACGTCGGCGAGCAGGTGACCAAACGGCCATTTTGCGTTGTGTTTAAAACGCGTAATCAAACTGTCGACCGGGAAGCCATAGCGCCACGGCACCACCACCTGTTCGAATGCCGGCGGCTCTAGCAGGCACTCGCCACAGGTCAGGCCGGCGGCGAAGAGTGGCAGAGCGCAGGTCTGGCAGTGGTCGCCGAGCCACGGCAAATCAGTTTCGCAGGCCACACAGATTGGCATTTCTGCTTCTGCCGGCTCATCGCAAAGCAAGCAGCTCTGTACATTATTTAAACAGATGTAAACCTGTCCTTCGTATCGTGGTTGACAGCGCATGACTCTTCCTTAAATATGCCGAACATCCGTGTCGCGCCTGTGGGTATTCCGTTCCCGCAGCCGCCAGCCAAGCATAACCAAGGAACTACCCATGAGCGCGAGCACCACTGCCACCCTGCGTCACGACTGGTCTCTGGCCGAAGTCAAAGCACTCTTCGTACAGCCATTCAACGACTTGCTGTTCCAGGCGCAAACGGTGCACCGCGCACATTTCAACGCCAACCGCGTTCAGGTGTCGACCCTGCTGTCGATCAAGACCGGCGCCTGCCCGGAAGACTGCAAGTACTGCCCGCAGTCCGGTCACTACAACACCGGCCTTGAAAAAGAAAAGTTGATGGAAGTGCAGAAAGTCCTCGAAGAGGCAGCACGCGCCAAGGCCATCGGTTCGACACGTTTCTGCATGGGCGCGGCGTGGAAACATCCGTCGGCCAAAGACATGCCGTACGTGCTGAAAATGGTCGAAGGCGTGAAGGCCATGGGCCTGGAAACCTGCATGACCCTCGGCCGTCTCGATCAGGATCAGACCGAGGCACTGGCCAAGGCCGGGCTCGATTACTACAACCACAACCTCGACACGTCGCCCGAGTTCTACGGCAGCATCATCACCACCCGTACTTACAGCGAACGTCTGCAAACGCTGGCCTATGTGCGTGAATCGGGGATGAAGATCTGCTCCGGCGGCATTCTCGGCATGGGCGAGTCGCTGGATGACCGCGCCAATCTGCTGATCCAGTTGGCCAACCTGCCGGAGCATCCGGAATCGGTGCCGATCAACATGTTGGTGAAAGTTGCCGGCACCCCGCTGGAAAACGCCGAAGACGTCGATCCGTTCGACTTCATCCGCATGCTCGCCGTGGCCCGCATCCTCATGCCGCAATCCCACGTGCGCCTGTCCGCCGGCCGCGAAGCGATGAACGAGCAGATGCAGGCCCTGGCCTTCTTCGCCGGCGCCAACTCGATTTTCTACGGCGACAAACTGCTGACCACCGCCAACCCGCAGGCGGACAAGGACATGCAGTTGTTCGCGCGTCTGGGCATTCAGCCGGAAGCTCGTGAAGAACATTCCGATGAGGTTCACCAGGCCGCAATCGAACAGGCGCTGGTGGAGCAGAAGAGCAGCGAGCAGTTCTACAACGCCGCGGTTTAAAGCTGCGCGGATTCCTCTGAAGGAATGCAAAACCCCTTGTGGGACGAGCCTGCTCGCGAAAGCGGTGCCTCAGTCGACATTGATGTTGGATGTGAAGGCCTATTCGCGAGCAGGCTCGCTCCCACAAGGGATCTGTGTCACTTGAAAGTCGAGGCCTGCATGTCTTTCGATCTCGCCGCACGCCTTGCTGCCCGTCGTGCCGAAAATCTCTATCGCCAGCGACCGCTGCTTGAGTCCCCGCAAGGCCCGCAAGTGGTGGTCGACGGTAAACCGTTGCTTGCCTTCTGTAACAACGATTACCTCGGCCTGGCCAATCATCCGCAAGTGATCGAAGCCTGGCGCGCCGGCGCTGAACGTTGGGGTGTCGGTGGTGGCGCCTCGCATCTGGTGATTGGCCACAGTGGCCCGCATCACGCACTGGAAGAAGCGCTGGCCGATCTCACCGGTCGACCGCGTGCATTGCTCTTTACCACCGGCTACATGGCTAATATCGGCGCGGTCACGGCGCTGGTCGGGCAGGGCGATACGGTGCTGGAAGACCGCCTCAATCACGCTTCGCTGCTGGACGCGGGTCTGTTGTCCGGCGCGCGTTTCAATCGTTATCTGCACAACGACGCGGTGAGCCTGGCCAAGCGTCTTGAGAAAGCCACCGGCAATACGCTGGTAGTCACCGACGGTGTGTTCAGCATGGACGGCGATCTCGCTGACCTGCCGGCATTGGCTCGTGAAGCCAAGGCCAAAGGCGCGTGGCTGATGGTCGATGACGCTCACGGTTTTGGGCCGCTGGGTGCGAACGGTGGCGGCATCGTCGAGCATTTCGGTTTGAGTCAGGAGGACGTGCCGGTACTGGTCGGCACCCTCGGTAAAGCCTTCGGCACCGCTGGCGCCTTCGTCGCGGGCAGCGAAGAGCTGATCGAAAGCCTGATCCAGTTCGCCCGTCCGTACATCTACACCACCAGCCAGCCCCCGGCGCTGGCTTGCGCGACCCTGAAAAGTCTGGAGTTGCTACGCACTGAACACTGGCGCCGGGATCATCTGCAGACCTTGATCCGCCAGTTCCGCCAGGGCGCCGAGCAGATCGGCCTGGAGTTGATGGACAGCTTCACGCCGATCCAGCCGATCTTGATCGGCGATGCCGGGCGCGCGGTGCGGTTGTCGCAAATGTTGCGCGAGCGCGGGCTGATGGTTACCGCCATCCGCCCACCGACCGTGCCCGCCGGCAGCGCGCGCTTGCGCGTGACCCTGACCGCCGCCCACAGCGAGGCGCAGGTGCAGCTATTGTTAGAGGGACTGGCCGATTGCTTTGCCCAACTGTCGTCGGAGCCAAGCCATGCGTAATCGCCTGATTCTGCTGCCCGGCTGGGGCCTCGGTGTGTCGCCGATGGAGCCTCTGGCCGCCGCTTTGCAAGGGCTCGACGAGCATCTGAAAGTGGAAATCGAGCCGCTGCCGGAGCTGGATTCCAGTGACCTGCAAGACTGGCTCGATGAACTCGATGAACGCATTCCACAAGACGTCTGGCTCGGTGGCTGGTCGCTGGGTGGCATGCTCGCGTCCGAATTGGCGGCGCGCCGTGGCGAGCGCTGCTGCGGTTTACTGACTCTGGCGAGCAACCCTTCCTTCGTTGCCCATGAACAGTGGCCGACCGCGATGCCGGGCGAGACCTTCGATGCATTTCTCGCCGGTTGCCAGGCCGATCCCCGGCTGACCCTCAAACGCTTTTCGCTGCTCTGTGCTCAAGGTGCACAAGATGCGCGCGGCTTGTCGCGGTTGATGCTCGGCGGCGCACCGCACACGGCGCCGTCGGTGTTGATGGCGGGCCTGGAATTGCTCGCGCAACTGGACACCCGCGAAGCACTGCAAGCATTTCGCGGCCCGCAATTTCATCTGTTCGCCGGACAGGACGCTCTCGTTCCGGCGGAAGCGGCGGGGGCGTTGTTCGTCCTGTTGCCGGACATCGAAATAGGTCTGATCGAACAGGCCTGTCATGCGTTCCTTCTGGAAGACCCCCACGGACTGGCGGGCGCTATCCAGGCTTTTTTACATGAGTGCGGTGATGACTGATTTGTCTCTTGTGCTGCCTGGCGGCTTGCCTGACAAGCGTCAGGTCGCGGCCTCTTTCTCCCGCGCGGCGGCCAGTTACGACAGCGTCGCCGAGTTGCAACGTGATGTGGGTACACAATTGCTTCAACGCTTGCCGGCGGATTTTTCACCGTCGCGCTGGCTGGATCTGGGCTGCGGCACCGGCTATTTCACCCGGGCACTGGCCTCGCATTTTATCGAGGGGCACGGTCTGGCGCTGGACATTGCCGAGGGCATGCTCGATCACGCGCGGCCGTTGGGCGGCGCTGAGTACTTCATTGCTGGCGATGCGGAGCGTCTGCCGTTGCAGGACTCGACTTGCGACCTGATCTTTTCCAGCCTGGCGGTGCAGTGGTGCGCGGATTTCGATGCAGTGCTCAGCGAAGCCTTTCGCGTACTGAAACCGGGTGGGATTTTTGCGTTTGCTAGTCTTTGTGTCGGGACGCTGTTTGAGTTGCGCGACAGCTGGCGGCAGGTCGACGGGATGGTGCACGTCAACCGCTTCCGCGAGTTCGCCCGTTATGAGCAACTGTGTACGGCCAGTGGCTTGCGTACGCTAAGCCTGGAGAATCAGCCTCACGTGCTGCATTACCCCGATGTGCGCAGCCTGACCCATGAATTGAAGGCCTTGGGTGCGCACAATCTGAATCCCGGACGGCCCGGTGGTTTGACCGGGCGCGCGCGGATTCTCGGGCTGGTGGAAGCTTACGAGCAGTTCCGTGAAGCGTCGGGATTGCCGGCGACTTATCAGGTGGTCTACGCCGTGTTGGAGAAACCCGTATGAGCGCAGCCTATTTCATCACCGGAACGGACACCGATGTCGGCAAGACCACGGTTGCCGCAGGGTTGCTGCACGCGGCGCGTTCGGCCGGGCTGAGCACAGCGGCGGGCAAACCGGTGGCGTCCGGGTGCGAAGTGACGCCCAAGGGGCTGCGCAATTCCGATGCGTTGGCGCTGTTGGCCGAATGTTCGCTGCCGCTGACTTATCAACAGGTCAATCCCGTGGCGTTCGAGCCTGCGATTGCTCCGCATCTGGCGGCGCGTGAGGCCGGAGTAGCGTTGACCGTGCAATCGTTGCTGGCGCCGATGCGCGAGATTCTGGCGATGAACGCCGATTTCACCTTGATCGAGGGCGCGGGTGGCTGGCGGGTGCCGTTGGCGGACCAGGACAATCTGTCGGATCTGGCGATTGCGTTGAAGCTGCCGGTGATTCTGGTGGTGGGTGTGCGGCTGGGGTGCATCAGTCATGCCTTGCTGACGGCCGAGGCGATTGCCCGTGATGGGCTGCAACTGGCCGGGTGGGTGGCGAATATCATCGATCCGAAGACTTCGCGGCTTGAGGAGAACCTCGCCACATTGGCCGAGAGAATTCCGGCGCCGTGCCTTGGGCGCGTGCCGAAACTCAAGAGCTTGAGTGCCGAAGCGGTAGCGGATCATTTGCAACTGGATCTGCTCGACTAAGCTTTTCTCTATGGGCAGGCACTGTGCCATTAGTGTTTTTGACGGGTGTTTTTCTGGCGCCTCTGGTTCAATGGCGCCATTGATCCTTCCCAAGGATGAGAACTGTTATGGAAATCTCCGGTAACACAGCTTTTTATGCAGGTCTGAGCTCGATTCAAAGCGGGCAGAACCGCGTTGATCAGGCCGCCAGCCAGATTGCCAACAACACCATTGAGCGTTCGGTCACCAGCCAGTCTTCGGAAGCGCAGGTCGATCGTCTGCGCGGCGTTGATCGCAGCCAGCAAATGGACCTGGGCAGCGACATGGTGCAAATGGCCCAGGGCAAATTTCAGGTGGAGCTAGGCGTAAAAGTTGCCAAAGCTTCCGACGAAATGCTCGGTACGATCATCGACACCTTCGCCTGATTTTTCACCATCTACACCCTGAACGCCGCGCTTTGTCGCGGCGTTTTTCGTTGTAAGTCCTTCTCCCTCAACTAATCTTTTTTCAGCGCCCATGACTCGTTCGAGCTCATGGCGGTTTGCTGCGTCCGCTGTTTGAAAGATGCGGGGACGAACGGCAAAAGATCGATGCTTGACAAGATTTCGGCGTAAACGTATGTTTCAAACAACTGTTTGACCGTCACAACAAATCAACACGGTCGTTCATTCCCGGTTACATCAGCAGAGGTTTATCGCTATGCCTGACTACAAGGCCCCCTTGCGTGATATTCGCTTCGTTCGTGACGAACTGCTCGGCTACGAAGCGCACTATCAGAGCCTTCCGGCTTGCGCAGACGCAACTCCGGACATGGTTGACGCCATTCTCGAAGAAGGCGCCAAGTTTTGTGAGCAGGTACTGGCACCGCTGAACCGTGTGGGCGACCTCGAAGGTTGCACCTGGAGCGAGTCCGGCGTGAAAACCCCGACCGGCTTCAAAGAGGCTTACAAGCAATTCGTCGAAGGCGGCTGGCCAAGCCTGGCTCACGACGTTGAGCACGGCGGTCAGGGCTTGCCTGAATCGCTGGGTTTGGCAGTGAGCGAGATGGTTGGCGAAGCCAACTGGTCGTGGGGCATGTACCCAGGCCTGTCGCACGGTGCGATGAACACCATCTCCGAGCACGGCACCCCTGAGCAGCAAGAAGCCTATCTGACCAAACTGGTTTCCGGCGAATGGACCGGCACCATGTGCCTGACCGAACCACACTGCGGCACCGACCTGGGCATGCTGCGCACCAAGGCCGAACCTCAGGCCGATGGTTCCTATAAGGTTTCCGGCACCAAGATCTTCATCTCGGCCGGTGAACACGACATGGCCGATAACATCGTCCACATCGTGCTGGCCCGCCTGCCGGACGCACCGGCTGGTACCAAAGGCATCTCGCTGTTCATCGTTCCAAAGTTCCTGCCCAATGCTGATGGCACCGTCGGTGCACGCAACGCAGTGAGTTGCGGTTCGCTGGAACACAAGATGGGCATCCACGGCAACGCCACTTGCGTGATGAACTTCGACGGCGCCACCGGTTACCTGATCGGCCCGGCGAACAAAGGCCTGAACTGCATGTTCACCTTTATGAACACCGCACGTCTGGGTACCGCACTGCAAGGTCTGGCCCACGCCGAAATCGGTTTCCAGGGCGGCCTGAAATACGCTCGCGACCGTCTGCAAATGCGCTCCCTGACTGGCCCGAAAGCGCCGGACAAAGCCGCTGACCCGATCATCGTGCACCCTGACGTTCGCCGCATGCTGTTGACCATGAAGGCGTTCGCCGAAGGCAACCGTGCGATGGTGTACTTCACCGCCAAACAGGTCGACATCGTCAAATACGGCGTCGACGAAGAAGAGAAAAAGAAAGCCGACGCACTGCTGGCCTTCATGACCCCGATCGCTAAGGCGTTCATGACCGAAGTCGGTTTTGAATCCGCCAACCACGGCGTACAGATCTACGGCGGCCATGGCTTCATCGCCGAATGGGGCATGGAGCAGAACGTTCGCGACAGCCGCATTTCGATGCTGTACGAAGGCACCACCGGTATCCAGGCACTCGACCTGCTGGGCCGTAAAGTGCTGATGACGCAAGGCGAGGCCCTGAAAGGCTTCACCAAGATCGTCCACAAGTTCTGCCAGAACAACGAAGGCAACGAAGCCGTTGCAGAGTTCGTCGCACCGCTGGCCGCGATCAACAAGGAATGGGGCGAGCTGACCATGAAGGTCGGTATGGCTGCCATGAAAGATCGCGAAGAAGTCGGCGCGGCTTCCGTGGACTACCTGATGTATTCCGGTTATGCCTGCCTGGCTTACTTCTGGGCCGACATGGCGCGTCTGGCAGCTGAAAAGCTGGCAGAAGGCACCGGCGACGCGGCGTTCTACACGGCCAAGCTGCAAACCGCGCGCTTCTACTTCCAGCGCATCCTGCCGCGTACCCGTACGCATGTGGCCACCATGCTGTCGGGCGCCAACAACCTGATGGACATGAAAGAAGAAGACTTCGCACTGGGCTACTAAGCATTAACGCGGTCTGTTGAAAAACCGCTGCTCCCTTGGGGGGCAGCGGTTTTTTTATGCGCGGAGTTCCTCCGGTTGTGGGTATTCCTGGAAGAAATTCCCGACATGGCCATCAAGCATGATGGCCATGAAGGAGGTTTCATCTCCAAGGAGGCAAAAAACCTTGGTCGAAGGCTCAGAAATCAGCGTTTCCGGCCGTTAAAGAGACTGCGTGTGATCTGGATCACATTGTGTGTGCTTAACTGCATGCATTGCAGGCACAATGCCACCTCTTTGCCATGACGGGTCGGAGCTTTACCCTTGCCGCGTTCTTCCGCTGTACGTTTCAGCCATTTCCTACCTTCACTGCTGTTGTTACTCGCGGGGTTGGCGGCTGCGTACGTCAAAGACCTTAGCGTATTCTTCACGTCGCTGTTCAACGTGTTGCCGACGTTGGTGCTGTTGCTGGGCGGCGCGTATTGCGCGGTTTACCGCCGTCAGCGCGAGCTGTTTCTGATGCTCACGGTGTACATCGCCTACTTTCTGCTCGACACCCAGACCGACTATTACCGCGACAATGGCAAGGTCCGCGAAGACGCTGCGGTGGTCTTCCACCTCGTCTGCCTGCTGTTGCCGTTGTTGTTCGGCTTGTTCGCCGCATGGCAGGAACGTACACATCTGTTCCAGGACATGGTCGCGCGTTTCGCCGTGTTGCTGGCCTTTGGCAGCGTGGCATTGGGGCTTGAGCAAAGTTATCCCCAGGCATTGCTGATGTGGCTCTCGGAAATTCGCTGGCCGGCGCTACACGGCGCGTGGATGAGTCTGATTCAGCTCTCGTATCCAGTGTTCATCTCGGCGTTCCTGCTGCTGGCCTGGCAATACTGGCGCAACCCGCGTCCGCTGCATGCGGCGCAACTGGTGGGTTTGCTCGGTGTGTTCTGGATGCTGCCGAAAACGTTCATCCTGCCGTTTACCCTGAACATCATGTGCAGTCAGGTGATGTTGATGATCGCCGCCGCGGTTGCGCATGAGGCTTATCAAATGGCCTTCCGCGATGAACTCACCGGACTGCCGGGCCGTCGCGCGCTCAATGAACGCATGCAGCGCTTGGGTCGCAACTATGTATTGGCGATGAGCGACGTCGATCACTTCAAGAAATTCAACGACACCCACGGCCACGATGTTGGTGACCAGGTTTTGCGTCTGGTCGCCAGCAAACTGTCGAAAATCAGCGGTGGCGGTAGGGCGTATCGCTATGGCGGTGAGGAATTCGCCCTGGTGTTCGCAGGCAAAACCCTTGAGGAGTGCATGCCGCACCTTGAGGTGATCCGCGAGTCGATTGCGTCCTACAGCATTCAACTGCGCAATCAGGAAAACCGTCCGCAGGATGATCAGCAAGGTCGTCAGCGCCGCGCCGGTTCCGGTGCTTCCAGCGTTTCGGTCACGGTGAGCATCGGCGTCGCCGAGCGAGTGGAGCAACGCAACCCGGAACAAGTGCTGAAGTCCGCCGACGAGGCGCTTTACGCCGCTAAAGGCGCGGGGCGTAACTGCGTGGTTGCGTTCGGCCAGAACCGTCGTGGCGCGGTGCGCATGGACACGGCCGCAGGTTGAGTGATGACGGCGCATTCAGCGCCTGCACAATGATTGTGGGGCGTGGTGGCCGGCAGTAGGTTGGAGAAATCTGCTGACGGAGAAGCCACCATGCCTGAGTACAAAGCTCCCCTGCGCGACATGCGCTTTCTGATCGACCACGTCTTCGACTTTCACAGCAACTACGCCGCCCTCGGCGCCCACGACGCCAGCCCGGACATGATCAACGCGATCCTCGAAGAGGGCGCGAAGTTCTGCGAGAACGTGCTCGCACCGCTCAATCGCAGCGGTGACGAAGAGGGCTGCCATTTCGACAACGGTGTGGTGACAACGCCTACAGGCTTCAAGCAGGCATTCGCACAATATGTCGAAGGTGGCTGGCATGGTCTGGCGGCAGATCCGAGCTACGGCGGCCAAGGGCTGCCAAGTTCGCTGGGGCTGGTGATCAGTGAGATGGTCGGCTCCAGCAACACTTCCTGGGGCATGTACCCGGGCCTGACCCACGGCGCGATGTCGGCGATCCATGCCCATGGCAGCGCCGAGCAGAAAGACACCTACCTGAGCAAACTCACCGCCGGCCAGTGGACCGGCACCATGTGCCTGACCGAAGCCCACTGCGGCACCGATCTGGGCATCATCAAGACCCGCGCCGTGCCTCAGGCTGATGGCAGTTACGCGGTTACCGGCAGCAAGATTTTCATCTCTGCCGGCGAGCACGATATGAGCGATAACATCATCCATCTGGTGTTGGCCAAGTTGCCGGATGCGCCGGCCGGGACCAAAGGGATTTCGCTGTTTATCGTGCCGAAGTTCTTGCCGGATACGGCGGGTGAAGCGGGCGAGCGCAACGGTGTTTCCTGTGGTTCGATCGAACACAAGATGGGCATCAAGGCTTCGGCCACTTGTGTGCTGAACTTCGATAGCGCCAAGGGCTATCTGATCGGTGAGCCGAACAAGGGCCTGAACTGCATGTTCACCATGATGAACCACGCGCGGCTAGGCACCGGCATGCAGGGTTTGTGTCTGGGCGAAGCAAGCTTCCAGGGCGCGATCAAATACGCTAACGACCGCTTGCAGATGCGCGCGCTGACCGGCGCCAAAGCCCCGGATAAACCTGCAGACCCGATCATTGTCCACCCGGACGTGCGGCGCATGCTGCTGACCATGAAAGCCTTTAACGAAGGCAATCGGGCGCTGACCTACTTCACCGCGCAGTTGCTCGATGTCGCGCATCTGAGCGGTGATGCCGAAGCACGGCAGGAGGCCGAGGATTTGCTGGCGTTCCTCACGCCAATCTGCAAAGCGTTCATGACCGACACCGGCCTGGAAGTGACCAACCACGGCATGCAGGTATTCGGTGGCCACGGCTTCATTCGCGAGTGGGGCATGGAGCAGTTGGTTCGCGACTGTCGGATTGCGCCGATCTACGAAGGCACCAATGGCATTCAGGCCTTGGATCTGCTTGGGCGCAAGGTGCTGGGCAGTCAGGGCAAGTTGTTGCGTGGCTTCACCAAAATCGTCCATAAGTTCTGCGCGGCCAACGGCGAACACCCGCAACTGGGCGGTTTCGTTGCGCAGCTCAATGAGCTGAACCAGCAGTGGGGCGACCTGACCGTGAAGGTCGGGATGGCGGCGATGAAGAACCCGGATGAAGTGGGCGCGGCGTCGGTGGACTACCTGATGTACAGCGGTTACATCATCCTTGGCTATCTGTGGTTGCGCATGGGCCTGGTGGCGCAGGCGCAACTGGAGGCGGGCGAGGGCGAGGGGGATTACCTGCGCGGGAAATTGGCGACCTGCGAGTTTTACTTCAAGCGCTTGTTGCCGCGTACGGTGGCGCATCGTGCGGCGATCGAGGCGGGCAGTGATTGCTTGATGAAGTTGCCGGCTGAAATGTTTGCGCTTTAAGCAAGATCAAAAGATCGCAGCCTGCGGCAGCTCCTACATGGGACCGAGTTTTATCTGTAGGAGCTGCCGCAGGCTGCGATCTTTTTTGTGATGACTAAAAATAACAAAACGGTCACGGGTTGACCCTATGTGTCGCAAAAGTTGTTGAGGTACACTCGGGCTCAACGAAAACATCATTCCACGAATCACCTGTTTAGATCTTGCGAGGTTTGCCATGGCTGACTACAAAGCGCCGCTGCGCGATATGCGCTTCGTCCTCAATGAAGTGTTCGAGGTCGCCAAGCTCTGGGCCGAACTGCCGGCCCTGGCCGAGACTGTCGACGCCGAAACCGTTGAAGCCATTCTCGAAGAGGCCGGCAAAGTCACCAGCAAAAGCATCGCACCTCTGAGCCGCGCTGCCGACGAAGAAGGCTGCCACTGGAAGGACGGTGCCGTCACCACGCCGGCCGGTTTCCCACAGGCTTATCAGACGTACGCTGAAGGCGGCTGGGTTGGCGTCGGTGGCGATCCGCAATACGGCGGCATGGGCATGCCCAAAGCCGTGTCGGCGCAAGTCGAAGAAATGGTCAACTCCGCCAGCCTGTCGTTCGGTCTGTACCCGATGCTGACCGCCGGCGCCTGCCTGTCGATCAACGCTCACGCCAGCGAAGAGCTGAAAGCCGCGTACCTGCCGAACATGTACGCTGGCGTCTGGGCCGGCTCGATGTGCCTGACCGAGCCGCACGCCGGCACCGACCTGGGGATTATTCGCACCAAGGCCGAGCCTCAGGCCGACGGGTCGTACAAAGTCAGCGGCACCAAGATCTTCATCACCGGTGGCGAACACGACCTCACCGAAAACATCATTCACCTGGTGCTGGCCAAGCTGCCGGACGCCCCGGCCGGTCCTAAGGGCATCTCGCTGTTCCTGGTGCCGAAGTTCATGGTCAACGCCGACGGCAGCCTGGGCGCGCGCAACCCGGCGAACTGCGGTTCGATCGAACACAAAATGGGCATCCAGGCGTCCGCGACCTGTGTGATGAACTTCGATGAAGCCGTGGGCTATCTGGTCGGTGAGCCGAATAAAGGTCTGGCCGCGATGTTCACCATGATGAACTACGAGCGTTTGGGCGTGGGCATCCAAGGTCTGGCCACCGGCGAGCGCTCCTATCAGAACGCCGTCGAATACGCCCGCGACCGTCTGCAAAGCCGTTCGCCGACTGGCGCGCAGAACAAAGACAAAGTCGCTGACCCGATCATCGTCCACCCGGACGTGCGGCGCATGTTGCTGACCATGAAAGCCTCGAACGAGGGCGGCCGTGCGTTCTCCACCTACGTAGCGATGCAGCTCGACACCGCCAAGTTCAGCGAAGACGCCACCACCCGCAAACGTGCGGAAGATCTGGTCGCGTTGCTGACGCCTGTGGCCAAGGCATTCCTCACCGACCTGGGTCTGGAAACCACCGTGCACGGCCAGCAGATTTTCGGCGGCCACGGCTACATCCGCGAGTGGGGTCAGGAGCAACTGGTACGTGACGTGCGCATCACCCAGATCTATGAAGGCACCAACGGCATTCAGGCACTGGACCTGGTCGGGCGCAAGATCGTCGGCAGCGGTGGCGCTTTCTACAAGCTGTTCGCTGACGAGATCCGCCATTTCACCGCGACGGCCAGCGCCGATCTGGGCGAATTCACCAAACCGCTGAACGATGCCGTCGACACCCTCGACGAGCTGACCTCGTGGCTGCTGGATCGGGCGAAAAACAACCCGAACGAAATCGGCGCGGCTTCGGTCGAATATTTGCAAGCATTCGGATACACAGCGTACGCCTACATGTGGGCATTGATGGCCAAAGCTTCGCTAGGCAAAGAAGCGCAAGACGATTTCTATGCCAGCAAACTGGGCACCGCGCGCTTCTACTTCGCCCGCTTGCTGCCGCGTATTCACTCGTTGAGTGCGTCGGTGAAGGCCGGTAGCGAGTCGCTGTTCCTGCTGGATGCGGCGCAATTCTGATGCGATGACGTCATGTAAGCATTCTCTTACATGACGTGCTGCTGTTCTCCCATATGCGTAGATTGGATCCACGGCTAATCTACATTTCATGGACGTCGCGCAGGAAGCGCAAAGCAACAACACGGACACGTAGGATTCTGCCAGGGTGGCGGAGTGAAATGGATGTCAGGGAAACAGTCTGCAAAGCCCCGCTTCGGCGGGGTTTTCTTTTGCCTGCAGAAAAGTAGTCAGGCCAGCGGATCAAGCGCCGGCTTCACTTCGCGCTCCATCACTTCTTCCAACAATGTCTGCAACAGCGCCAAAGGCGCCTGCTGGCGCTGCACATCGCGACAGACCAACCCTACCTTCAGCGGCACGCGCGGTTCGCTCAGCGGTTTCCAGAGCAGATCCTGATCGTCGTACTCCTTTTGCGAACGCCCCGGCAGCACCGTCGCCAGTTTGGTGTGCGGCAGGCTGTCGAGTATCCCCACCATATTGTTCAGTTCGGCCTGCACCTGCGGGCGTCGTCCGAGCGCGGTCAATTGCGCCTGCCAGATCTGGCGGATCTGAAACTCTTCGCCCAGCAGCAACATCGGCAGCTCGGCAGCCTGGCGCATCGAAACTTTCTTGAATTCACGCAGCGGATGATCCGCCGGGATGACCAGCGTCAGTTCATCTTCGTAGAGCATCACGCCGTGCAGGCCGGGTTGGCGCGGCGGCAGGTAACTGATGCCGATGTCCAAAGAACCGTTGAGCAGCCGCCGCTCGATCTCAAGTCCGGTCAATTCATAGATCTGCACCACCAGATGTGGCTGTGCCTTGCGCACCCGCTCAAGCATTTGCGGAACGAGACTGGTGTGAACCGTTTGCAGCACGCCGATTGCCAGCGTGCGCAAGGCCTGCCCCTTGAAGTTGCCCAGCGCCTCACGCGCCCGCTGCAATCCGTCGAGCAGTGGCAAAGCGTGGTTGTACAACGTGTGCGCGGCGAGGGTCGGCAGCAGGCGTTTGCTGCTGCGTTCGAACAAGGTGACGTCGAGGTTCTGTTCGAGCTGGCGGATCTGCTGCGACAGTGCCGGTTGCGAGATCGACAGGCGTTCGGCGGCGCGGCCGACATGGCCTTCTTCGTAGACCGCGACGAAATAACGCAGTTGTTTGAAATCCATAAGTAATGCTTATCGAAAATGCTGGTAAATCGAAATGGCCCGCAGACCTCAGTGAGCCTAGTCTAACCGCATTCACAAGGCTTACAGGGCCAGAAAGCGCGATGAATAGCGTTCGCTTCGACAGTGTTTGCATAGGCAGTTCAAAACACCTTAAACGTGGTGTTTTTCAATGAATCTGTTCAGTTTGCGGCGCCAGACGCCGAGTCTCGATGACCTCGCTTTTGAGGCTGATCCTTCTGATATCAACGAAAATCTTAGCTCCGAGCGCCTGATGCCCAGCGTCGAACGGCCGCAACAGGTGTTCGTGCGTGGTCAGGGTTCGTGGCTGTGGGACAGCAATGACCGCGCGTACCTCGATTTTTCCCAGGCCGGTGGCGCCAACAGTCTTGGCCACAGCCCATCAGCGCTGGTCAAAGCGATTGCCAGCCAGGCGCAGGCGCTGATCAATCCCGGTTTCAACCTGCACAATCGCGGCATGCTCAGCCTCGCTGAACGGCTGTGCGCCAGCACCTCCAGCGATCAGGCCTATCTGCTCAACAGCGGCAGCGAAGCCTGTGAAGCGGCGATCAAACTGGCGCGCAAATGGGGCCAACTGCATCGTGGCGGCGCTTCGCGAATCATTGTGGCGAAGCAGGGCTGTCATGGTCGCAGTCTGGCGACGATTTCTGCCTCCGACAGCTGCAACCTGCACAACCGTTTTGCGCCGTTACTGCCGGGTTTCGATCTGGTGCCGTTCAACGACTTGCCCGCGCTGCACGCCGCGGTCGATGCGCAAACCGTGGCGATCATGCTGGAGCCGATCCAGAGCGATGCCGGGGTTGTTCCGGCGACTGAGCATTACCTAAAAGGCGTTGAACGTCTGTGCCGAGAGCTGGGCATTCTGCTGATCCTCGACGAAGTACAAACCGGCATCGGTCGCTGCGGCACCTTGCTTGCCGAACAGTCCTATGGCGTACGCGCCGATATCGTCGTGCTCGGCAAAGGCCTTGGCGGCGGTGTGCCCTTGGCGGCGCTGCTGGCGCGGGGCAAGGCGTGTTGTTTCGACACGGGTGAACTGGGCGGCACGCATCACGGCAATGCGCTGATGACAGCGGCTGGCCTGGTGGTGTTCGACAGCGTGTACGACCGCAGCTTCCTGCAGCAGGTCAACGATAATGGCCAGCATCTGCGCGAAGGCCTGGCCCGATTGGCGCACCGCTACGACCACGGCGAACTGCGTGGCCAAGGTTTGTTCTACGGACTGACCCTGTCGGACGATTCCGCTGAGGCCGTGGTCCACGCCGCCCTTCACGAAGGCTTGCTGCTCAACGCCCCGCAAGCCAACTGCCTGCGCTTCACCCCGGCCCTTACCGTCAGCAAAACCAACATCGACGAAATGCTCCTGCGCCTGGGCCGCGCCTTCTCGCGAGTGCGAACCGCACAACTGCAATGCCGCAAGGGGATTGCCGTCTGAACTGAAGTTTCTTACCCGATTTCCAGAACCGTCTCGCGGTATAACGCACGCCCCACGCCTGATTCTTTTGGCGTGGGGCGTTTTTTTTGAGGTGGTGGCGATCAAATGGCCGTTGCACTGAACCCTGACGAGCGGCGCAGGTCGATTAGCTTGTATGGCTCAAGTGAGCCAACCCCCATACAGGAGCTGCCCCATGGATTTCATTCGCATCATCATCGCTATTCTGTTGCCACCACTGGGCGTATTTCTGCAGGTCGGGTTTGGCGGGGCGTTCTGGTTGAACATTCTGCTGACGTTGTGCGGTTATATTCCGGGGATCGTGCATGCGGTGTACATCATCGCCAAGCGCTGAGTACTGCGGCGCCAAGTAGATAGCTTTCGCGAGCAGGCTCGCTCCCACAGGGGATTTGTGAACAACACAGATCCAATGTGGGAGCGAGCCTGCTAGCGAATGGGGCAACCCGGTTTTGAACAGGGCGCGGTGATCAGTCCGTCAATCCCATTACCTGGCGATAGAACTTCCACTCCTGCTCCAGCGCATGCGCTTGATTGGCCGCGCGGCGGAATCCGTGGCGTTCGTCGGGGTAGTAATGCGCTTCGACCGGGACGCCGTTGTGCTCCAGCGCCGTGACCATGTCGCGGGTCTGTTGTGGCACGACCACGGCGTCCAGTTCACCCTGAAAGAAAATCACCGGTACGCGGATGTTGTTTGCGTGCAACAACGGCGTGCGTGCGGCGTAGCGTTCGGCGTCTTGCTCGGGATCGCCGATCAGCCAGTCCAGATAATCACCTTCAAATTTGTGCGTAGCTCGAGCCAACGCAACCGGGTCGCTGACGCCGTACAAGCTCGCTCCAGCGCGGAAGACTTGCTTGAACGCCAGCGCACATAACGTGGTGTAGCCACCTGCGCTACCGCCACGAATGAATGCGCGATCACCGTCGATCAAACCCTGGCCGGCGAGATGACTCACCACCGCACAAGCATCCTCGACATCCACCTCACCCCAGCTCAGATGCAAGGCCTGCCGATATTCGCGGCCATAACCACTGCTGCCGCGATAGTTGAGATCGGCCACGGCGAAGCCGCGTTGCGTCCAGTATTGAATGCGCGGGTCGAGCATCGGGTAGCAGGCCGATGTCGGGCCGCCGTGGATGAACACCACCAGCGGCGGGTTTGTCTCGCCGCTCATGGCCGGATAAAAGAACCCATGCGCTTCGCCCGAACCGCTTGGGTAACACAGGGTTTGCGGACGGCTAATGCGCTCTGCGGGTAAAGGCGCTACGCCGCCGGCCAGCATGTTCACTTTGCGCGTCGCCCGATCAATGGCGATGACCGCAGAAGGACTGATCGGCGAGGCGGCGATGCAGTAGATAAATTGCGCATCCAAAGCCAAATGCCGGAAACGACTGTAGTCACCGGTGAAGTCGTCATCGCCTAATGTCAGACGGCCGAAACCGCCTTCACTCCAACTGGCTAAAACCGAATTTTCAACAGGCAACCAAGTGCAGCCGCCCAGTTGCCACGGTGCTGGCGCGTGATCGGCTTGCGCAGCAGGTAATGGCTCCAAACCGTTGGAAGTCTCAGCCCACGGCTGCCAGAATCCACCACGATCGGTCAGGCAATAAAGGCGATTGTCGGCATCGAATCGCGGTTGCTGAATGGACTCTTCAACCTCGGTGCCGGCAATGCATTGCGGCGAACCAAATGCACCGTCAGTCGAACGCTCAGCCACCATCAACCGGGTCGACGTCCACGGCTGATGCGGCCGACTCCACTCGATCCAGGCCAAGCGCTGGCCATCCACACTAAGGATTGGCGCCGCATAAAAATCCGCGCCTTCAGCCAATAAATGCCGCCCACCGTCAGCCAGATCGATTGCTACCAGCCGATGCTGATCTTGCTGTTCTTCGACCGCCAGCACTTGGCCGAAAGCAAAATGCAGATCGCCATAACGGCACTCGCCCGAGGTCAATGCTTCCGGCTCGCCACCGAGCTTCTGGCGATACAACTGCTGATCCGCCTCAGCGACGAAAACCACCCCATCCGGCGTCAGACAAAACGCGCCACCGCCATATTCGTACACGCGACTGCGCACGCTAAAACCATTCGGCGTCAGACATTTCGTCACGCCATCGCGCCAATGCCAGATCCGGCACGCGGCATCTTCCGGACGATATTCATTCCAGAACAGCCCGTTGGCGCCGAGCTGAAGTTCGGCGAAGTCCATGCCGGCAGCGACGGCTTGCGAAGCGCTGAATGGCTCAGCCCTTGGCGATGAGGCGCGAGTTTCGTTCATTGCGGAAGGCCAGTTGTTCGATGGTTTGAGTGGCAGTCTCGGCTTCTTCGCGGGCCTTGAGAATCACGCCGTGATGTTCGGACTTGCTGCACACCGGGTCGGCATTGCTCGCATCACCGGTGAGCATGAACGCCTGACAGCGGCAGCCGCCGAAGTCTTTTTCTTTCTCGTCGCACGAGCGGCACGGCTCGGGCATCCAGTCGTAACCACGGAAGCGGTTGAAGCCGAACGAGTCGTACCAGATGTGCTGCATGCTGTGATCGCGCACATTGGGAAATTGCACCGGCAACTGTCGGGCGCCATGACAAGGCAGGGCGGTGCCGTCCGGTGTGACTGTCAGAAAAATACTGCCCCAGCCGTTCATGCAGGCCTTCGGGCGTTCTTCGTAGTAATCCGGGGTGACGAAAATCAGCTTGCACGGATGCCCTTCGGCTTCCAGCTTCGCGCGGTATTCGTTGGTGATGCGCTCGGCGCGCACCAGTTGCTCTTTGGTCGGCAACAGGCCGACACGATTGAGCTGCGCCCAACCGTAAAACTGGCAGGTGGCGAGTTCAACGAAGTCGGCTTCCAGCGCAATGCACAGCTCGATGATGCGGTCGATCTTGTCGATGTTGTGCCGATGGGTGACGAAGTTCAGCACCATCGGATAGCCGTGGGCCTTCACTGCGCGAGCCATTTCCAGCTTTTGCGCGAAGGCCTTTTTCGAGCCGGCCAGCAGGTTGTTCACTTGCTCATCGCTGGCCTGAAAACTGATCTGGATGTGATCGAGCCCGGCCTTCTTGAAGTCGCTGATTTTCTGCTCGGTCAGGCCGATGCCAGAGGTGATCAGGTTGGTGTAGAAACCCAACTGCCGCGCTTCATGAATCAGCTCCGCGAGATCCTGACGCACCAGCGGCTCGCCGCCGGAAAAGCCCAATTGCGCCGCGCCCATCTCCCGCGCTTCGCGGAACACCTTGATCCACTGCTCGGTGCTCAGCTCTTTGCCCTGCTCGGCGAAATCCAGCGGATTGGAGCAGTACGGGCATTGCAGTGGGCAGCGATACGTCAGCTCGGCGAGCAGCCACAGCGGCAGGCCGACTTCAGGCTTGGGCGGCAGATCAGGCAAGTTCGATCCAGTGCTGCGCACGGGCAACCTCCATGAATTGCTCGATGTCGTCACCGAGCTCAGGCACGCCCGGGAACTGCTCATCGAGTTTGGCAATGATTGCCGCGACATCGCGTTCGCCGTCGATTAAACCGCCGATCAACGCAGCGGTTTCGTTGAGTTTGATCATGCCTTCGGGGTAGAGCAGCACATGGCCTTTCTGCGCCGGTTCGTACTGGAAGCGGTAGCCGGGACGCCAGGTCGGGACTTTGCTGCGGTCGAAACTCATAAGGTGATTCCTTTGTGCCAGACGCGTTGTTCGGTGACGCTGTGATACGGCGGGCGGTTCAGTTCGTAGGCCATGCTCATGGCATCGAGCATGCTCCAAAGAATGTCCAGTTTGAACTGGAGAATTTCCAGCATGCGCTCCTGGCCTTCACGCGTCTTGTAGTGCTCAAGCGTGATCGCCAGACCGTGCTCGACATCGCGTCGCGCCTGACCGAGACGGGTGCGGAAGTATTCGTAACCGGCCGGGTCGATCCACGGATAATGCTGCGGCCAACTGTCGAGGCGCGACTGGTGGATCTGTGGTGCAAACAGTTCGGTCAACGAGCTGCTGGCGGCTTCCTGCCAACTGGCGCGGCGGGCGAAGTTGACGTAGGCGTCGACGGCGAAACGCACGCCGGGCAGCACCAGTTCCTGGGAACGCAGTTGATCAGGGTCGAGGCCGACCGCTTGGCCGAGACGCAGCCAGGCTTCGATGCCGCCGTCCTCGCCGGGGGCGCCGTCGTGGTCGAGCAGGCGTTGAATCCACTCGCGGCGGATTTCCCGATCGGGGCAGTTGGCGAGGATCGCCGCGTCCTTCAGGGGGATGTTCACCTGATAGTAGAAGCGGTTGGCGACCCAGCCCTGAATCTGTTCGCGGGTGGCGCGGCCTTCGTACATCGCCACATGGTACGGGTGGTAGATGTGGTAATAGGCGCCTTTGGCGCGCAGGGCCGCTTCGAATTCGGCCGGGGAAAGCGGGGTGTCGGTCATTGCGGTTCTCCGGGGAACAACCCTAGAAATATCTGGTGTCTGTACCGGTCTTATCGCGAGCAGGCTCACTCCTACAAGTGATCGCATTCCAATGTAGGAGTGAGCCTGCTCGCGATAGACCGCGCAGCGGTCTTAAATGCTTACAGCACAATACTCATGCCATCGAACGCCACTTCAACATTACGCCGGGCCAACTCAGCACGCTCCGGCGAATCTTCGTCAAGAATCGGATTGGTGTTGTTGATGTGGATAAGCACTTTGCGCTGCTCAGGCAACTGCTCCAGCACTTCGAGCATGCCGCCAGGGCCGTTCTGCGCCAGATGGCCCATCTCGCGACCGGTGCGGGTGCCGACGCCACGGCGCTGCATTTCATCGTCATCCCACATCGTGCCGTCCACCAGCAGGCAATCGCTGCCGGCCATGATCTCCAGCAACGGCGCATCGACCTTGCCCAGGCCCGGCGCATAGAACAATTTGCCGCCGGTCTTCAAGTCTTCAACGATCAAACCGATGTTGTCGCCCGGGTGAGGATCGAAGCGGTGCGGCGAGTACGGCGGCGCGGCGCTACGCAACGGCAGCGGGGTGAAGCGCAGGTTCGGGCATGCGGCCACGGTGAAGCTCTGGTCGAGTTCGATGCGGTTCCAGTCCAGCCCGCCGTTCCAGTGGGTGAGCATCTTGAACAGCGGGAAACCAGTGCTCAGATCTTCATGAACCATGTCCGTGCACCAGACCTGATGCGGGCAGCCTTCGCGCAGGCTGAGCAGGCCGGTGGTGTGGTCGATCTGGCTGTCCATCAGAATGATCGCGCTGATGCCGGTGTCACGCAGGGCGCGGCCCGGTTGCATCGGGGCGAAGCTTTGCAGCTGTGCGCGGATGTCCGGCGAGGCGTTGCACAGTACCCAGTTCACGCCGTCATCGGAAATCGCGATGGACGATTGGGTGCGGGCCTTGGCATTCAGGCTGCCGTCGCGAAAGCCTGCGCAATTGACGCAGTTGCAGTTCCACTGCGGAAAACCGCCACCGGCGGCCGAACCCAGAATCTGGACGAACATGAACGCTCCATCATTTCTACGCGGAAAATAAAACGCCCCGGCGAGCCGAGGCGTTGCACTGCAATTCTACGTAAGCAGAACTCAGCGGCTGGCGAAGTACATGGTGACTTCGAAGCCGATACGCAGGTCGGTGTAAGCCGGTTTTGTCCAGGACATAGGGTGTCTCCTCAGGTTGGGTGGGATAGCGCTGTCCATAGGTATAGTCCACGGCAGCGCAAAGATGTTCCAAATAGTTAGGCGGCTATGTTACTCAAAATTTCACCGGGTTTGCCCGTGAATATTCGAGAAAGCTCCTTGCAGCCTCGGTAATGATCAATTTGTCGTTTGCCATGGGTTACCGGGTGCGGGGTCGCTGGCGAGACAGAGCCAGCCGCCCTCGGCGTTGATCAAGCGCTGTGCTGCGTTAAACAACGCCTGGCGATCCAGTTGGCCAATGGCGGCGAGTAATTGCCCAAGATAATCCGACGAGTGGCCTGCGAGTCTGGCCTGCCAGAGCAGCTCAGCAGCGTCTTTGCTGGATAGATTGGCTGCGTCGAATTGATCCGCGAGGTTATGCCGCTGCTGGTTGAGGCTGGCCTCATCAAACTGTTCGATCAGCGCGGGCATACCTTTGAGGAACTGTTGAATGTGTTTGAGCAACTCCGCAGGTCTGGCGCTCGGGGATTGCACGCCAAACAGCAGGGCGGTTTGGCCATTCATCTGACGAAGCGCACTGAACACCACATAGCCCAATTGCAATTCGACGCGCAGGCGCTGGTAGAACGGCGTCTGGCACACGTGCGCCAACAGTCGCCACGCGGCGTCCTCGACGATGTCGCGGCTGGTGGCGGGGCAGAACAACAGCACGGCGTGTTCGCTGGAGGCGGTATCGACATGGCGCCAGTGTTTTTGCGCGGTGATTGCCGCCGGCGCTGCCAGTTGGTTGTCCGGGATGGCGGGAACCCGGCTCAGGGCCAGGCCCAAGGCGGACTGGGTCTGTTGGCTCAGTCCCAACGCGAGGCCGTCCCAATGCGAAGTTGTCCACAGCTGTTGGGCGTCGTCGCCGGTTTTAGCTGATTCCAGCGCCTGTTCCGGCAGCGCTTTCAGCAACTGGCGAATGGGGATCAGCGGCGTTTCCGCCTCACTACGCAACGAATCGGCGTCAACTTGCGTCAGACATTTCAGCGCATGCTCCAGGACGCTGGGCATTGGCTCCTGCAGGCCGGTGAGCTTGAGCAACCATTGATGCCCTGTGGTGCTGAAAGACAACTCGACTCCAGCCTCGCGCGCGTCTTGCTGAGTTTCCCGAAGACTGCGTTGCAATCTCGAGTGCAGATCAGGGCTGGCGGCAGACTCAACCTGCCAACGCAGATAAATCGCGCCTTCATTGCCGCTGTCCGGCAAGACCTGGCTGAACTGCATCGGCGAGCGTTCGCGACGGCCGCGCGAGCGATCCTGAGCAAATGTACGAAGGCCACGGTGGGCGCTGGTTTGGCCGCGAATCAGGCCTGCATTGGCGAGCGGTTCGCTGGTGCGCAGGAATGGATTGGCAGCAGGTAATCGCCAGTGAGCGCTGAAGTTATCCACAACACCGATTTCACGGAGCAGATGTTTGAGGGCGCTGATGCCGCTGTCGGACAGACCACTCTCTTGTCGCTCGCTGTCGAGTCGTGCCAGTTGCAGCGCGCCGCTGACTTGTTGCTGGCGCTGAACCAGGGCCGTGTATTCCGCCCGCAGCGGCGTCCAATCCTGTTGCGCGAAGAAGCTCAGCCAATCCTTTGCGCGTTCGCTAATGGCGTTCATCGATTCGGCTGGTGCGATGAATGCCAGATGTAGCAAGGCTTGCCCCGCAAAGCAGTACAGGGGTGCGGCTTTCAGATCATCCGCCAGATTCTGTTCCTGCAGATGCGCCAGCAACCCCCCGGGCTTGGCACTGTTCAGCCAGTGGCAGAGGAATGCCATTGCCTCGGCGGAAGTCTCCGGCAAATCATCGAACGCAAACAGCAGATTGCCGCGTCGCTCAGCGGCCTGTTGATAACTTTTCACCGCCAGCGGCAGGGGCGCCACCTGTGCAACTTTATCCCCAACCGGCAAAGCCGCTGCGAACTGCTCGGCCAGCGCGCGCAGCTCTTCAAGGCTCTGCGGCCCCACCAGGCTCAAGCTCATTTGTCCGGTGCGATAGAACTGCTGGTGGAAATCCTTCAACGCCTGTTGAAACGCTGGCAATTCCACTTTCAGGCTGTCCCGATTCCCCGCATGAAATCCGCGCAACGGATGCTCTGCCGGTAAACCCTCATACAACGCAAACTGCTGCTGAGCCGCAGGATCTTGCGACCAGGCGACAAATTCCGCCTGCAACACTTCCCGTTCCCGCAGTTGATCGTCCAGATTCATACGCGGCTTGGCTAGCATGTCTGACAGACGCTCCAACCCCTTGCTGAACGAGCGCGTCGGCAGCTCAAAGAAAAAGTCAGTGGTGCGTTCGCGAGTGCTGGCATTCACTTGGCAACCGTGGCGCTGCACGTAGGCCATCAACCCTTCGTCCGCCGGAAAACGCTCAGTGCCGAGAAACAGCAAATGCTCGAGGAAATGCGCCAGCCCCGGCCACGCCAATGGCACGTCATGACTACCGGCAGCCACCCGCAGGGCAGCGGCACTGCGCTTGAGGCCTGGCACATGACGCAGGGTCACGCGCAAGCCGTTGGCCAGGGTTTCGGTGTGGGGGCGGGGGTGAGTCGGCGCAGGCATGGGCACTTCCAGAACAGTGGAGTGCCCATGCTAGCGGATTAGCGCTTGTTCAGCGCGCCGTAAAGCTCCGGGCGGCGGTCGCTGAGGTAGCGATTGGCCGCGCGTGAATCGATCATCAACTGCCGATCCAGTTCGCCGACGATCAATGCTTCGTCCAGACCGGCCTGAGCAATACGGCTGCCGTCAGGCGCGGCGATGCTGCTTTGCCCGCAATAGTGGATATCGCCTTCATGGCCGCAGTAGTTGGCGTAGGCCACGTAGCATTGGTTTTCGAAGGCGCGGGAGCGTACGGAGACATCGGCGATAAAATCGAACGGAATCATGTTCGCCGTCGGCACCAGAATCAGCTCGGCGCCGTCGAGGGCCAGGCGTCGGGCGTTTTCCGGGAATTCCAGGTCGTAGCAGATCAGGAAACCGAGTTTCCAGCCGTTCAGTTCAACCACCGGAAAATCGCCTTCACCGGGGCTGAACATCGAGCGATCAAGGTCACCGAACAGGTGCGTCTTGCGGTAATTGCACAGGCGCTCACCGTTGGCGTCTATCAACTGCACGGCGTTGTAGATCTGCCCGTCCGCCGTGCGCTCGGGGTAACCGTAGAGAATCGCCAAACCGGCCGACTTGGCAATGCGGCCGATCTGCTGCGCCCATTCCCCGTTGTAGACCTCAGCCAGGGTGCTGACCGCTTCGGCGCCAATGTTGTAGCCGGTCATGAACATCTCCGGCAGCACCAGCAGATCGGCGCCTTTGGCCTCCATCGCCACTTGATGCAGGCGTTGCAGGTTGGCGGCAGGGTCCAGAGGCAGCGGTGGACATTGGTAAAGGGCTACACGCATCAGGGATTCCTCTTACTCGGGCAGGGCGATAGGGCCGATGTCTTTGAACACATCACCCGGGCCCGGGTTCGCTTTATGTGTCGAACCGCCGAAATGCTTCATGATCCCCCACACCGCGTTGAGCGACGTCTGCACCGCGCCTTCAACCCATGCCGGTGTCCACGAAACGTCGTCGCCAGCGATGAAGATCCCGCGCTGCTCGGCGGGCATCTCGTCCTGCATGAAGTGCGCGTACATGCGCTGGTTGTAGCGATAGTGGCCGGGCAGGGCGCCCTTGAACGCACCGAGAAAGTAAGGGTCGGCTTCCCACGACACGGTGATCGGATCGCCGATGATGCGCGCGGCGATGTCGACTTTCGGGTAGATCTTTTTCAGCGCGTTCAACGCCAGCTCAACGCGTTTTTCCACCGGGTGCGGAAGCATCTTCAAGGCGTCGCTCATCCACGAGTACGACAGGCAGATCACCCCCGGTTTGTCGTCGCCGTTGTCGAACAGATAAGTGCCGCGGGTCAGGCGATCGGTGAGGGTCATGCTCATCAGGTCGCGGCCGGTTTCCGGGTCTTTGTCTTTCCAGAATGGCCGGTCGACCATCACGAAAGTCTTCGACGATTGCATATAGCGGGTGCGGTCGAGGGCCATCCACATCTTCTGCGAGAACAGGGTTTCGTCGCATTCGATCTGGGTGGTCAGCAGCCAGCTCTGGCAAGTGGTCAGCACTGCGGCGTATTCGCGAGTGTCGCCATTATTGTCGGTGACCGCGAAACGGCCATCGGCCGCGTGAGCGATTTTCTTCACCCCCGAGCGTGGCGCACCACGGTGCAGGGATTTCAGGCTGGTGCCTTCCGGCCAGTGCACGCAACGCTCCGGCACATGCCGCCAGATGCCTTGTGGGACTTGCTCGACGCCACCGACCACCAGGTGCTGGTGATCGTCGCAGTTGGTCATCACCACGCGGAAGATTTCCAGCATCGAGTTGGGGAAGTCGGAATCCCAGCCGCCGGTGCCGAAACCGACCTGCCCGAACACTTCGCGGTGATGGAACGACAGTTTGGCGAAGGCTTCGGAGGTGGCGACGAAGTCGTAGAACGTTCGGTCGTCCCACAACGGCACCAGGGTATTCCAAAGTTCTTTCAGGCGCGGCACATCGCGATCGCGGATGGCTTGCTGGATATCGGCGAACTGCGAGCCGGCTTCCAGTGCGTCCGCCCAGGCGTCAGCCACTTCCTGAAACAGTGCAGGAAGATCCGCCAGCTTTTGTGCGTAATGGGTTTTGCCTTCCAGGTCGATCACGGTGCTGCCGGAGGCCGGCGTCAGCGGGTTCGGGAAAGGTTTGGTTTCCAGGCCGAGCTTGTCGACGTAGTGATAGAACGCGGTGGAGGACACCGGAAAACGCATGCCACCCAGTTCCGCGACGATGCCGTCAGTGCCGTTGAACGCTTGCGAGCGCAGACGCCCGCCGAGCTTCGAAGCCTCGTAGACCACCGGTTTCAGGCCGAGCTTCATCAGCTCGTAAGCCGCTACCAGGCCGGCGATGCCAGCGCCGACGATCGCCACTTCAGCGCCATGATGATGTTCAGGAATAGTGCCGAGACCGGCCGGGTGCTCGATCCAGTCGTCGAACGCGAACGGAAAGTCCGGGCCGAAAATGGTGACTGGTTTCTTACCGTCTGCAGGATGGCGATTGTTCTTGTTCATGGCTGACCTTGCTGGCGACCCGACGCAGGATGCGCGTCTGAGTATAGGAAAAGATGCCAGCCATTCTAGGGAGCGTAGAACACGTTAATAAGACGCAAAATGTCGTCGTTTTGCCAATTAACATATCAATATGACGATCAGAGACTGCACATCGACCAACGTGTAGAAGCGAGCCTGCTCGCGAAGAGGCCCTCTGATCCAGCCGAGAAGCCCGATCAAAACCTCAAACTGGCTGCCCCCGATCAATCTTGCTACTCAGAATGATCGACGTCGTCGTCTTCTCCACCCCGTCCACACTGCCAATCTGATCCAACAACTGATCCAGTTGCTCCGGCGAATCGGTGCGCAACCACGCCACATAATCAAACTCGCCACTCACGGCACACAGCTGCTGCACCTGCGCCATCGCACTCAACCGGCGCAACACCTCTTTGCCTGAGCGCGGCTGCACCTTGATCCCGACATACGCCTGCAACCCGCCATCGACCACTCGCTGGCCGAGACGCACGCCATAACCGGTGATCACTTTGGCTTTTTCCAGCCGCGCCAGACGCGACGTCACAGTGGTGCGCGCGATGTCCAATTGCCGCGCGAGCATGGCTACGCTTTCACGGGCATTGATCTGCAGGGCGGCGATCAGCTGACGGTCGATTTCATCAAGCACGGGCGGGCGGATGTCTGGCAAGGGGGCGGCTCCATTGGCGCGAATCGGTGGCTTGCGCATGTTACAGGCTCAATAGAGCGGACGCTTGCAGGCGATGATCGGGTTTTCATCTGCGTGCCGACGATATTGAACTGCTGAAAACTGACCGTTACTTCACGCCCGTGTTGCTTAGGCCATAACCTCGGCAAACGCCTCCCGGAACCGGTGCATGTCATCGTCCGTGCCGACACTCACCCGAACCCAGGTCGGCCATTCTTTCCAGACGCGACCGACATGCACGCGACGCTCGGCCAAAGCCTTGACTATGTCACTCGCCGGGCGTCTGACGTCTATCATGAAGCAGTTGGCTTGGGACGCCGTGCAGCGAAAACCGCGCGTATTCAGCCACGCGACGGTTTCCTCGCGCAGGCGCGTATTGTTGTGTTTCCTTTGGCTCAACAACGACGCGTCTTCAAGGCTGGCGATTGCTCCCAGCAGGGACGATGCGGCTGGGACGTTGTAGTTGCCGAACACCTCCAGTTGTTCCAGCAACACCGGATTGCCCACCGCGATACCGAGCCTTGCGCCGGCCATGCCGTAAATTTTCGAAAAGGTACGCAGCACCAGCAGGTCGGGGTGTTCCTTGACCAGGGGAATGCACGTCGTGGCCTGCGAGAAATCAATGTAGGCCTCATCGACCAACAGAATCGAGCCTTTGGGTTTGTCCTTCAGGGCACGTTCGATATCGCTGCGAGCCGTGAGAGTGCCAGTCGGATTGTTCGGGTTGCAGATATAGATCAAACCGGGCCGAGGGTCGGCAACCAGCATGCGCGGCAGGTCGTGGGCATGCTCGGCGTTCAGGGGAATCTCGTGGACAGTGACTTTCCTGCCACGAGCCGCCTGGGCGGGATCTTCGTAGGAGGGGGCGGCGACTACCAGACTGCCCTGCTGGGTGAAGGCATGCACGGCATGCTGCAAGGCCTGTTTGGAGCCGCAATACGTCTGGACGAAATCCTCGGGAATGCCTTGCTGGCGGGCAAACAGTGCATTGAGTCGGTACTGGATCTTGTAGGGATAACGTCCCGACAGGGCGATACCTTCCTGCATCGCGTGCCGGGCTGCCGCTGAGGGTCCCCAAGGACTTTCGTTGAAGTTGATCAGCACGTCATCGGAAGTTGCTGCTGTCGAGGCGGTTTCAATGTGAGCCTGTGCCCAGGGGTTGTGGGCCAGTAACGGCAGCGTCGCAGCAAATCCAACGAATGAGCGTCGAGTGACATCAACCATGAAAACTCCCTTTTCGGATCATCAGATGCGCCACGGCTGTGGGGCCTGGATACTGAAGTAACGAACTGGTTAATGGTTGATTTACAGGAGGGTGATCTCATGAGTAGAAAAGCACACGCAAAAAAACCGCCCATCACGGGCGGTTCAGCATGTGCAGCGAGCATCGGTTTTTCTCTGCGCGCAGACCGCTACAAGCGTTCTGCCAGCGAATTTGTAGAGTCCAGATGCGGTTCGTCGCGCAGCAACTTGAGGCTCTTGCCGTCCTTGCTGATGTTCGGCGTAGCGCTGCAGTGACGCATCGCCGAGCAAAGTACTTCCCGGTCCTGCGGGTCGAGTTTGGGTTCCAGGACGCTGACAGGGTTCATCTGACCCTCTGGTTTCATGCCACCTTGGGATACGGACGGTTCAGTCATTGCTTTCACCCTGCACAAGGTCCATATGAAGGGTTTGCGGCGATTTATCCTTGACCCAACGGGTCATACCCTCGGCATCCGTGGTGTCGAAGAAGCTGGTGCCGGAGGAGGACCAGACCTTGACCTTGCGGCCAGCCATGGGCTTGCCGGTTTCCTGGTTGATCAATTGAAAGCGCCCGGAGAATGGCGCGGGTAGAGACGGGATCGGGATGAAGGGCGCGGGAGTGTGCGTGTCGCCGATGATGATCGTGCTCGCGCCCTGAATGACCGGTGCACCGTGGTCGGTGACGCATGCCAAGCATGGCGGCGGGTTGGCCGTTGATGAAAACGGTGGAGGATACTCCTGAAGCAATGTGGCCTCCGCAAGCGGTGGCGTCGTTCAGTCGTGCGGCCTGCAGGCCTTCGAACATTACATCGGGGGAACCCGAAACGATCGGGTTGGTTGCATGTCCGGGCAATGGACAGGCGGTCGGATCTGTAACGCGTGCAGCAGGTTTACCACTCATTTTGCGAATCCTTGCAAAAGGGCGATAGCGGCGCAACGCTCGGCAGGCCTCAAGTCCGGGTGCTGCTGGTGAGCCAGTACCAAGTGTCGCGAAGCAACTGCCGGTGCCGCGCGCTGGTTAAAGGCCTTGACGGTGGGAGTGCGAAAGGTGATGTGTCTGTTGCAGCATCAGTGCACACGAGTGGACAGATTATGGACGGAACAAGCTATTCCGCGATTTGAGGAGCCGCATTTTTTCGCTTCAGATACGCAAAAGCCGCGCATTTGCGCGGCTTTCAGGTTTGGTGGGCCCACACGGACTTGAACCGTGGACCAAAGGATTATGAGTCCTCTGCTCTAACCAACTGAGCTATAGGCCCTCAGTAGGTCGCGGATTATAGCGACGGTTTCTCGGCTGTGCTATCCGAATAATCCGATACGGTTACACGAAGAAACGTCGCGGCGAACTCTTCTGGTGGTAACGGCAGGCTGACGATGTAGCCCTGGATCTGTTCACAGCCTTCGGCGGCGAGAAATTGTTGTTGTGCCTGGGTTTCCACACCTTCGGCGATAACCGTGAATTGCATGCTCCGGCCCAGCGCAATGATGGCCCGGACAATGGCCGCATCATGGGGATCGTCGGGCAGTCCGCGGACAAACGACTGGTCGATTTTGAGGATGTCCAGCGGCAGCCGTTTGAGGTAGCTGAGCGAAGAATATCCGGTGCCGAAGTCATCAATCGCCAATTGAACGCCGAGGTGTTTGAGTTGGTGTAACACCGCCAACGCCTCTTCAGCCTGACTCATGATGAAATTCTCGGTAATTTCCAGTTGCAGTAAATCCGGCTGCAGGCGGTTGTCGTTGAGTAGCTGTTCGATGCGTCCGAGCAGATTTGGCTGACGCAGTTGCGCACCGGCGAGGTTCACCGACAGCGGGCCGAGGCTGTCGTAGACCTGCCCCCATTCGAACATTTGCCGGCACGCCGTCTCGAGCACCCAGTCACCAATCTGCAGGATCATGCCGTTCTCTTCGGCCAGCGGAATGAAGTGCTCTGGCGGCACGTCGCCGAAGGTCGGGTGACGCCAGCGGATCAGCGCCTCGGCACCGACCAGGCGATGATCGTCGAGGCTGATTTTCGGTTGGTAGTAGAGGAACAGTTCATCACGTTCAATGGCCCGACGCAGTTCATGCTCCAGCGCGATGCGCTCGCTGGCCTGGGCAGTGAGGTCGCGGGTGTAGCTCTCGACGCGGTTGCGGCCCTTGGCCTTGGAGCGGTACATCGCCGCGTCGGCGTTTTTCACCAAGGTGGCGACATCGCAGCCGTCCCGTGGGTAGAGGCTGGTGCCAATGCTGGCGCTGATGAAGAACTCATGCTCGCCGGCCTGGAATGGCGCACCGAAGCAGTTGAGCAGTTTGGTGGCGATGTTATCGGCGTCGCTGGCCTGTTGCAGGCCGGGTAGCAGAATGATGAATTCGTCACCGCCCAGACGCGCCACGGTATCGATGTCTCGCAATTGCTCCTTCAGGCGCACGGCGATGCCCTTGAGCAGCAGATCGCCGACCGGGTGGCCGAGGCTGTCATTGATGTGTTTGAAGCGGTCGAGATCGAGAAACAGCACGGCGCCCTGACTGCCGTTTTCCTGCTGGCTGTTCAGTGCCATCAGCAAGCGGTTTTCGAACAGCGTGCGGTTCGGCAGGCCGGTAAGCGGGTCGTGATGCGCCTGATAGTCGAGTTTGGCTTGTGCATGTTTGAGGCTGGAGATGTCGGCAAACACGGCAACAAAGTGGGTAATGAACTTGTCGCGATTGCGCACAGCACTGATGGTCAGCCAGCTGGGGTACAGCTCGCCGTTCTTGCGTCGGTTGGAGATCTCGCCTTGCCAGTGACCTTCGTCGGTCAACTGGTGCCACATTGCCGCGTAGAATGCGCTGTCGTGCAGACCGGATGCGAGCAGGCGCGGGGTATGCCCGAGCGCTTCGCTTTCGCTGTAGCCGGTGATTTCGGTGAAAGCGCGATTGACCGCACTGATGTGTTGTTGGGTGTCGGTGATCAATACGCCTTCAGCGGTACTTTCGAACACGGTGGCGGCCTGCTGCAGTTTTTCCTGCATCAGATGCCGCTCGGTAATGTCGCGGGCGATGGTCAGCATGCAGTCATCTTCGCCAATCGGCAGCGGACGGCTGGATACTTCACAGAGGCGGATCTGCCCGTCACTGCGGCGGATATGGCAGGTGAAGTCACGGACGAAGCCGTCGCGATGCAACAGATCGAGCATCTGTTTGCGTTCGTTGAGGTTGACCCAGATTCCCAGATCCAGTGCCGAGCGATCCACCGACATGGCGCTATTGAAACCGGTGATACGGCTGAATCCTTCGTTGACCTCCAGCAGCAGGCCGTCGCTCTGGCGTGACAATAACAAACCGTCCGGCGAGGCGTGGAAGGCTTTGGCGAACTTCTCTTCGGAGGTTTGCAGTTGCTGTTGGGTTTCCTTGAGCTGGGTGATGTCGCGCACTACGACAACCAGCGCGGGGGTGGTATCGAGGTCGAACGGCTCGGCGGAAATCAGGCCAGTGAACAACTGGCCATTGTTGCGGCGAAACGGCATCTCCAGATTGCGAATGCTGCCCGCCTGCAAGCGCTGCAGCAATCCGGGACCGACGCCGGGTATCCCCCAGATATTCAGGTCAGTTGCGGTTTGCCCCAGCACTTCTTCGGCTTTCAAGCCGATTTGTTCTTCAAACGCTTCGTTGACCTCCAGCAGGCAGCCATCGGACAGCCGTGCAATCACTAGAATGTCCGGGCACTGCTGGAAGACCGAAGCGAACTTTTGTTCCGAAAGCCGCAGCGCTTCTTCAGTGCGCTTGATTTCGCTGATGTCGATCATCAAACCGCGCATCACCGGCTCGTGGCCATGTTCGATCAGGCTGACGATGTCGCGTACCCACAAACAGCGGCCATCAGCGGTGATAACGCGGTAATCGACGATGTGATCGCGACCCTGGCGAAGCGCTTCTTTGCAGTAATTCTGCGTACGGGTCAGGTCGGCCGGGTGAATAATGTTGTGCCAGAACCCGGGAATCAGCCAGTGCGATTGTGGATAGCCAAGCAAGTCTTCGGCGTGGGGCGACACATAGCTGTAGGTGAAGTCGCTCATCCGCGCTTCCCAGGCGATGGCCGACAGGCTCTCGACCAGGCCACGATAGTGGTATTCGCTGCTGCGCAGTTCCTGTTCGAGGTCGATACGTCGGGCGATTTCCGAACTCAGGCGGCGGTTGATGCGGATCACCACGGCGAGAATCGTCACCAACAGCAACAGACCTGGTAAACCGTAGATCAGCAGATCCGACCAGAATGTCCGATGATCAAGGACGTTGCCGACCCAGTGCTCCTGAATGCTGCTGATTTCATCAGAGCTCATGTCAGCAAGGACTTTGTCGAGAATTCCCACCAGTATCTTGTTGTCACGGGGGACGGCCATTGCCAGTTGGTAGCGATATGGGGTTTCGCCGCTGACGTACAGACCGTCGAGCTTGAGCTGGCGCAGGCTCCAGACGCTGGAGGCGAGGTCGCCGACGACGGCGTCCACTTCGTCGGTCGCCAACGCTTGTAATGCCGAACTGACATTGGGCATGGCCACCAGATTCAGATCGGGGTGGTGGGTGCGCAGCAGTTCGTGGGGCGCGTAGTTTTCCACCACGGCGATCTTCAAGCCGTACAGGTCGTCAAGTTTGCGCGGTTGTGCACCGCCGATGTGCGAGAGGATGACGATAGGGAAGTCGAGATAAGGGCGGGTAAACGACAGGTAAGTCTGGCGCTCCGGTGTGGACATGATGCCGGGCAGGAGGTCGATCTTGCCTGATTTGACCTGTTCGAGCACCACCGTCCAGCTCACCGGTTCGATGGGCGTCAATTTGATTGCCAGGCGTTGGCGAATCACGTCGATATAGTCGGCAGCCAGGCCCTGATAGCGGCTCTGGTCGTCGCGAAACTCAAAGGGCGGCCACGACGCATCGACACCCAGGCGCAAGTCCGGGTGAGCCGCCAGCCAGCTACGTTCTTCATCGGTCAGAGTCAGCGCGTCAGCCGTTGCGGTCCAGATCATCAGTGACAGCAAAAAAAGCACGGACGCCAATCTGGGCATAACGCTCTCGTTATGGCTCGGGGATGATTGTTTCGAGTGTAGACGGGGTATGCGGGGGAGGGGCGTTGCGAAGGATTTAATCTGCCATATAAACAAAACCCCCGGCCTGGGCCGGGGGTTCTGGTATCACTCGTCGAGGAAGGAGCGCAGATGCTCGCTTCGCGTCGGGTGGCGTAGCTTGCGCAGCGCCTTGGCTTCGATCTGACGGATCCGCTCACGCGTTACGTCAAACTGTTTGCCCACTTCTTCGAGTGTGTGGTCGGTGTTCATGTCGATACCGAAACGCATGCGCAGTACTTTGGCTTCACGGGCAGTGAGGCCGGACAGCACTTCGCGAGTCGCTTCTTTTAGGCTCTCAACAGTGGCGACATCGATTGGCGACTGCATGGTCGAGTCTTCGATGAAGTCACCCAGATGGGAGTCTTCGTCATCACCGATCGGGGTTTCCATGGAGATCGGCTCTTTAGCGATCTTCAATACCTTGCGGATCTTGTCCTCAGGCATTTCCATGCGTTCGCCCAGCTCTTCCGGGGTCGGTTCGCGACCCATTTCCTGCAACATCTGCCGGGAAATGCGGTTGAGCTTGTTGATCGTCTCGATCATGTGCACCGGAATACGGATGGTGCGGGCCTGGTCGGCGATCGAGCGAGTGATCGCCTGACGGATCCACCAGGTGGCATAAGTCGAGAACTTGTAACCACGACGGTATTCGAACTTGTCTACCGCTTTCATCAGACCGATGTTGCCTTCCTGGATCAGATCGAGGAATTGCAGGCCACGGTTGGTGTACTTCTTGGCGATCGAGATCACCAGACGCAGGTTGGCTTCAACCATCTCTTTCTTCGCGCGGCGGGCCTTGGCCTCACCGATCGACATGCGACGGTTGATATCCTTGATTTCTGCGATGGTCAGACCGGTTTCGGTTTCCAGCGCGATCAGTTTCTGCTGGCAACGAATGATGTCCGGTTGCACGCGACCAATGGCTTCGGCGTATTTGCTCTTGCCTTTGGCCAGGGCGTCGGACCAGCTTTCGTCGACTTCGTTGCTCGGGAACTGACGCAGGAAATCGGCGCGTGGCATACGTGCATCACGTACGCACAGTTGCATGATCGCGCGCTCTTGCTGACGCAGACGATCCAGGGCACTGCGGACACGCTCGACCAGGCCTTCGAATTGCTTCGGCACCAGTTTGATCGGCATGAACAGCTCGGCCAGTGCGAGCAACTCGGCAATCGCTGCCTTGTTGTTGCGACCGTGCTTTTTCAGGGCCTTGCGGGTGATTTCCATCTGGTCAGCCACGGCGCCGAAACGCTGGGCAGCGATGACCGGATCCGGACCGCTTTCGGCTTCTTCTTCGTCATCGGAAGATTCGGCTTCATCGTCGTCGGTGTCGTCGTCGGCTTTCGCCACTTTAGCTTCGACAGGCGGCGGCACTTCGGCAGGCGGCGCAATGCCGTCGTCCGGGTCGATATAACCGCTCAGAACGTCGGACAGGCGACCACCTTCGGTGGTGACGCGGGTGTACTCGGAGAGAATGTGGTCAACCGTGCCAGGGAAGTGCGCGATTGCGCTCATCACTTCACGGATGCCCTCTTCGATACGCTTGGCGATTTCGATTTCGCCTTCACGAGTCAGAAGCTCGACCGTACCCATTTCACGCATGTACATGCGCACAGGGTCAGTGGTGCGACCGATATCGGTCTCCACCGCTGCCAACGCGGCGGCTGCTTCTTCCGCAGCGGCCTCGTCGGTATCGGCGTCGGCCAACATAAGGGCGTCCGCATCCGGAGCACTCTCGTGTACGGGGATCCCCATGTCGTTAATCATGCGGATGATGTCTTCCACCTGCTCAGGATCTGAAATATCCTCGGGCAGGTGGTCGTTGACCTCGGCGTAAGTCAGATACTTCTGCTCACGACCCAGTTTGATCAACTCAATAATACGAGACTGCTGTTGCGCTTTTCCGGACATAACACCCTATCCACTGAAGGTCTTGGCGGGCAAAAAACAAGCCGAGGATTATACCTGAGCTATGACCTCACGCGCCAGTTGAGGTCGGGTTTGATGCGGAAACATTGCGACTTAGTAGGTCGCGCAGTTGGTTTTTCTCTTCAACGCTCAGTTCGCTTTGACGCGCTTTCCTGAGCAACTGTTCCAGATTTCGCTCGCGTTGGCGGGCTGACAAGCTAGTAATGGTGTCGAAAAACTGTTGTTCAAGGTTATCGCCGTCAATCAGCCACTCCTTTTCTGCCAAAGCCTTGAGCAAGCGTCCCTGTTCAGTGCCGTGCCATCGCGCGATCAACTGAAATGAGTTTAGCTTGGGATTCTTCTGTACAGCTTCGAGCAGGGCCACAAGTAACTGGGCGTTGGTCTGATTCTCGTCCGCAATGTGCCCGGCATCTTCGACGCGCTTGGCCAATTGCGGGTGATGAAGCAGTGTGCGCAGGGCGGTCAGGGTTGGCGACTCGACGCCAATCGGTGTGCGCGGGCGCTGCTGATCGCGATCACCGCCACGTTTGCCGTTCTTGTCCCAGGGCTTTTTGTCCCACTTCTTGCCACCAGCACCGGGCTTCTTGGGCGTCCACTCCTGCTGCGGCACATACATGTCCTGTGCCTGCGGCTGATGGTAGTCGCTGTAGTCAGGCATTGCGTCGTAATCGATGCCCGGATCGTAGGCAGGAGGCGCTTCCTGCGGTGCGCTTTGTGCCAGCTGACTGACGGTTTCGCTGCTCAGGCCGGTGATTTCGGTCAGGCGCTGACGCATCAGAATACGCAGGTTGGCGCCCGGCACTTTGTCGATCAGTGGTGCGGCGAGGGTGGCCATGTGGGCCTTGCCTTCGAGCGAGCGCGGATCGGCTTCTTCGGTCAATTGCTGGAAGAAATAATCCGCCAGTGGCTGAGCATGCTGATTGATCCGGGCCTTGAAGGCGTCAGTGCCTTCGGCGCGCACCAAGGTATCCGGGTCTTCGCCTTCGGGCAGAAACAAAAAGCGCGCCCGGCGGCCGTCTTGCAGGCTTGAAAGCGTTGCTTCCAGGGCGCGCCACGCGGCGTTGCGGCCGGCCTGGTCGCCGTCGAAACAGAACAACACGTTCGGTACGACGCGGAACAGGCGCTTCAAATGTTCTTCGCTGGTCGCGGTGCCCAGCGTCGCGACGGCATTCTTCAGCCCCTGCTGTGCGAGGGCGATGACGTCCATGTAGCCTTCGACGACGATGATTTCGTCGAGGTTGCGGTTGTTCTTGCGTGCTTCATAGAGGCCGTAGAGTTCCTGGCCTTTATGGAATACCGGGGTTTCCGGTGAGTTCAGGTATTTCGGCTTGTCGTCGCCGAGTACGCGGCCACCGAAAGCGATGATCCGCCCGCGGGTGTCGCGAATCGGGAACATTACGCGATCGCGGAAGCGGTCATAGCGTTTGCCGGTTTCGGCGTTCTCGATCAGCAGGCCAGCGTCGATCATGGCCTTCTGCTGCAATGTATCGCTGCTCAAGTGCTTGAACAGATTGTCCCAGCCCGGCGGCGCGAAACCGAGGCCGAAATCCCGGGCGATCTCGCCAGTCAGGCCGCGTCCCTTGAGGTAATCCACTGCAGCTTTGCGTGCCGGATGGCTCTTGAGCGCCTGCCGGTAAAAGTCGGCGGCGGCGGTGAGCAGCGGATACAGCGGCGAATCGGTCGGCTGCCGTGGCTTGCGCTCGCGGCCGCTTTCTTCGCGGGGGATTTCCATACCGGCGGCTTTGGCCAGATCTTCGACAGCCTGGGGGAAATCCAGGTTGTCGTGATCCATGAGAAAGCCGAGGGCATTGCCGCCGGCGCCGCAGCCGAAACAGTAATAGAACTGCTTGTCGGGGCTGACGCTGAAAGACGGGGTTTTCTCTTTGTGAAACGGGCAACAGGCGGTGTAGTTCTTGCCGGCCTTCTTCAATTGCACGCGCGAACTGACCACGTCGACGATGTCGGTGCGGTTCAGCAGGTCGTCAATGAAGCTCTGGGGAATCAGCCCGGCCATGGCGTTCTCGTCGTCTGCGCTGTAATAAGTCCGATGCGAAAGGCTGCCGGACGCGGGTCATTGCTTGAAGCACGCAAAATATGCGGCTCGACCGGTGTCGTCTGCGTAATCGCTGTCGGGAAGTGTATCTGCCGAAAATCCACTGACGTTAGTACTCATCAGTCGTCGACTATTTGAAAGTGTTGCGCTGAATCCGCTGACGGCCGGTTCAGGGCCTCGGATCGCTCAATAAAGCGGGCACGCATGCAGGTGCCTTGGGCTGATCGTCGTAAGAGGAATCAGTGGGTGTGCTCGTCAGTAGCCTTGAAAGGCTCGTCAGAAAAGACGTGCACCGCTGGCAAAAGAGCCAGGTCTGACGCGTGAAGCAGATTTGTCTCGGTCGCGTGTGCGGCTTCGACGGTGAAGCATCAAGCGTTTTACGCAAATGCCATTAGCCCGGCTGAGAGCCGGGCTTAGGCAAGAAGCTTGCTACGAACGTCTGTGTATTAGTACAGACGAACGGCGCGGCGCTGTTCGCGCTGAACTTTCTTGGCGTGACGCTTAACAGCGGCTGCTGCTTTGCGCTTACGCTCAGAAGTTGGCTTCTCGTAAAATTCGCGGCTACGAACTTCAGCCAGTACACCGGCTTTTTCGCAGGAGCGCTTGAAACGACGCAGAGCTACGTCGAAGGGTTCGTTCTCTTTAACTTTGACGGCTGGCATCCAGAGCTACCTTCATTCATTACCGGGGTCAACATCCTCGCGGCAAAAGAGCACTTGAAGACGTCGGTTTTTAAGGGTTGCGGATGTTAACCCCTCATCGCTCGGAATGCAAAGCCTCTGATCGAAAACCGCTGGTCGGGGCATCACGCGGCGACTATTATGCGCGCCTTCGAATTCAGCCTAAACAAGGCGCAAACCCATGCTAGTACTGGGATTAGAAACCTCCTGCGACGAAACCGGCGTCGCATTATATGACAGCGAACGCGGCCTGCTGGCCGACGCACTGTTCAGCCAGATCGACCTGCACCGCGCTTATGGCGGTGTGGTACCGGAGCTGGCCTCGCGTGACCACGTCAAGCGCATGCTGCCCTTGATTCGTCAGGTGTTGGCAGAAGCCGACTGCGTGCCGACCGAGATCGACGCGATCGCCTACACCGCGGGTCCTGGCCTGGTTGGCGCGTTGCTGGTCGGCGCTTCCTGCGCTCAGGCGCTGGCGTTTGCCTGGGGCATTCCTGCGCTCGGCGTGCACCACATGGAAGGCCACTTGCTGGCGCCGATGCTGGAGCCGAAACCGCCCGAATTCCCGTTCGTCGCTTTGTTGGTCTCCGGCGGTCATACGCAACTGGTTCAGGTCGATGGCATCGGCCAATACAGTCTGCTCGGCGAGACGCTGGATGATGCCGCTGGTGAGGCATTCGACAAAACCGCGAAGATGATGGGTCTCAATTATCCGGGGGGGCCGGAAATCGCCAAACTGGCCGAGAAGGGCGTCGCAGGACGTTTTACCTTCCCGCGTCCGATGTGTGATCGCCCGGGTCTGCAATTCAGCTTCAGTGGTCTGAAAACCTCTGCGCTCAACGCCTGGCAGCAGTGCGTCAACGCCGGGGACGACAGCGAGCAAGCCCGTTGCGACATCGCGCTGGCGTTCCAGCAGGCCGTGGTGGAGACTTTGACCATCAAGTGCAAGCGTGCCCTGAAGCAGGCCGGTATGAAGCGTCTGGTGATTGCGGGCGGCGTCAGCGCCAATAAGGCGTTACGTGTTTCGCTGGAAAAGATGCTCGGCGACATGAAGGGCGATGTGTTTTATGCGCGCCCGGAGTTCTGTACCGACAATGGCGCGATGATCGCGTTTGCCGGTTGCCAGCGTTTGCAGGCCGGTCAGCAGGAAAGTCTGGCAATCAGCGTGCAGGCGCGCTGGCCGATGGAGCAATTGTCGGCGTTGTGATGAGTGGCGCTCATGGCCGGTATTTAAAAATGCCGTTCGCGCCCGGCAAACAGGTCGCGTAGATTGCCGCGGTGGCGCCAGACGATCAGCAGTGTCAGCGCGCTCATCGGCAGCAGCGCTTCCGGTTCCTGCCAGGCCAGCAAAGGCAAGGTCAGGGGCGTAGCGATAAGGGCCGCCAGCGAGCTGGTGCGGGTCAGGTAGAACGTCAGCAGCCAGGCGCAGATGGCCAGCAGCGCGGCGGGCGGATACAGGCCCAGCAACATGCCGGCGGCGGTGGCAACACCTTTGCCGCCACGGAAGCGGAAATACAGCGGGAACAGGTGACCGATCACGGCGCACACGCCGATCCACGCCTGATCCTGCAGCGAAAGGCCGGCAGTCGAAGCGATCAGCACCGGCACCAGGCCTTTGCACAGGTCACCCAGCAAGGTCAGGATCGCCAGTTTGCGACCGGCCAGGCGCAGCATGTTGGTGGCACCGGCATTACCCGAGCCACTCATTCGCGGATCCGGGTTTCCGGTCAGGCGGCTGAGCAAAATGGCGAAGGACAGCGAGCCGAGCAGGTAGGCGAGAGTCGCCAGTAACCAAAACATGCTAACTATTCCGGGCGAGGACGCCCTGATTCTAACGGCGCATTGCGCCCTTGTCGTGCAGCGGAGAGAAGTGCTTGGACAGAGTGTTTATCGAAGGCCTGGAAGTCGACACCGTGATTGGTGCCTACGACTGGGAGCGCGGCATCCGCCAGTGCCTGCGGCTTGATCTGAGCTTCGCCTGGGATAATCGCCCGGCCGCGGCCGGTGATGACCTGACCCTGGCGCTCGACTACGCCAGCGTGTCCACGCGAATTCAGGCGTTTGCCGAGCAAGCGCAGTTTCAACTGGTCGAGACCTTTGCCGAACGTCTGGTTGAAGTGCTGATGAGCGAATTCAAGATCACTTGGGTACGCCTGAAGCTGACCAAGCCCGGCGCCGTTCCGGCTGCCAAGGGCGGCGTGGGTGTGGAGATCGAGCGCGGATGTCGCTGACTCAGGTCTACCTCGGGCTCGGTAGCAATATCGAGCGCGAAACCCATTTGCGCGCAGGGCTTGAAGCGTTGGCGACGTTTCTGGTGGATATCCGCTGTTCGGCGGTGTTCGAGAGCCAACCGGTGGGGATCAAAAGCGGGCCGTTCTTCAACTTCGTGGTGTCGGCGTATACCGATCTGCCGTTGATGGAGCTGGACCGACGCTTGAAATTCATTGAGGCGGATAACGGACGTTACGCGCCGGATCGCAAGGGCTTGCCGCTGGATATCGACGTGCTGTTGTATGGTGATCTGGCGGGGAATTTCGACGGACTGGTTCTACCGCGCGCGGAGATTCTGAAGAATGCTTTTGTGCTGTGGCCGCTGTCGCTGATTGCGCCGGATCGCGTGCATCCGGGTGTGGGAAAGAGCTTCGCGACTTTGTGGGCTGAAGCGCAGATTGATCAGGTGCTGGCGCCAGTGCCGTTCGAATGGCGGGGTGAGCAGTTAACCCCGCCGAATCTTTAAAAGCAAAAGATCGCAGCCTGCGGCAGGTCCTGCAGAGAAACGCATATTCCCGTGTGGGAGCAGCCGCAGGCTGTGATCTTGCTTCAGGCGTTCTCTTTGTAAGCCTTCAACGCCTTGAGCCGTTCACGCTTTAGCGCTTCGCCAAGCTCCGGCCCTTTGAATCCCTTCTCCAGCAACGGCTGCACCGCAACCTCTCGCGCAGCCTTCGCCGCACCGCGCAAATAATCCGCCTGTGGATAACTTCTCTGCTCCAGCCCTTTACGGCCTCGGGCGTCCATTTCGCATGCGGCGATAAACTCTTCAAACCGCTGCGGTCGGCGATACACGTCAAAACTCTGCAGCAGGTCAAGCAGCGTCGAGGCCTTCAACTCCAGCGCCCGGTGGCTGTGGGTGTGGTACTTGCCGACCAACAAGGCCAACTCCTGACAATCCTTTGGTGCCTTAAAGCGTTCGTTGACCGCTTTGATCAGCTTCAACCCCGTGTGCTCATGGGCGATGTGTCGCGGCCACTCTTCTTCCGGGGTCAGACCTTTGCCGAGATCGTGCAGCAGGCAAGCCCAGCGAACCGTCAGCGGTTGTTTGTGCCGCGCCGATTGCTCCAGGACGCTAAGGGTGTGCAGGCCGGTATCGATTTCCGGGTGATGCGCTTCAGGTTGTGGCACACCGAAAAGCGCGTCGACTTCCGGCATCAGTACTTTCAGCGCGCCGCAGTCGCGAAGCACCTGAATGAACACTTGCGGCTGATCTTCCATCAGTGCCCGGGAGATTTCTTTCCAGCTACGTTCGGCGGTCAACGCCTCCAGCTCACCGGACTCGCTGAGCTCATGCATCAATTCCAGCGTCTCCGGTGCGACGGTAAAACCCAGCCCGGCATAGCGCGCTGCGAAACGGGCAACGCGCAATACACGGAGGGGATCTTCGGCGAACGCCGGAGAAACGTGGCGCAGAATCCGGGCTTCCAGATCGCGCTGGCCATGGTAGGGATCGGTCAGATTGTGCTCATTGTCCTCGGCCATGGCGTTGATGGTCAGGTCGCGACGAATCAGGTCTTCTTCAAGCGTCACTTCGGGGCTGGCGTGAAAAGTGAAACCGCCATAACCGCGCCCGCTCTTGCGTTCGGTGCGAGCGAGGGCGTACTCCTCGCCGCTTTTGGGATGAAGAAACACCGGGAAATCCGCGCCGACCGGGCGATAACCCTGGGCGAGCATTTCTTCCGTGGTGGCACCGACTACGACCCAATCGATGTCAGTGACTGGTTTGCCCAGCAAGCGATCACGTACGGCACCGCCAACCTTGAAAATCTGCATAAAAAACCTCCGTTAGCCCGACAGAATAACCCTTGCGTCAGACTTTCGGAGGCCGGAACCGGATCAAAGATGAATGACGGCAAGGTCAAGTCGACCGTAATCCCCTTCGCTGTGTTCACTGCGGGGGGGAACGTGGTGGGTTTTCATGATCTGGTCGCCTTGCAGGGTTTCCAGATGGATATCGAAGCCCCACAGGCGATGCAGATGTTTAAGCACTTCGTCAGTGGAGTCTCCCAGCGGTTTGCGATCGTGCTGTTGGTGACGCAAGGTCAGTGAGCGGTCGCCGCGCCGATCGATGCTGTAGATCTGCACGTTCGGTTCACGATTGCCGAGGTTGTATTGCGCGGCCAGCGTTTCGCGGATGATCCGGTAGCCGGGTTCGTCATGAATCGCAGGCACCAACAAGTCGTCCTTCTGATCGTCATCCATGATGCTGAACAGTTTCAGGTCACGGATCACCTTGGGCGACAGATACTGCAGGATGAAACTCTCATCCTTGAAGCTGCTCATGGCGAATTTGATGGTCGACAGCCAGTCGCTCCCGGCAATTTCCGGGAACCAGTGACGATCCTCTTCGGTAGGTTCTTCACACATGCGCCGGATGTCGCGATACATTGCGAAACCCAGCGCGTAGGGGTTGATGCCGTTGTAGTAAGGGCTATCGAAACCTGGCTGGAACACCACACTAGTGTGCGAGGTGAGGAATTCCATCATGAAGCCGTCGGTAACCAGCCCTTCGTCATACAGGTCGTTCATCAGCGTGTAGTGCCAGAATGTTGCCCAGCCTTCGTTCATCACTTGGGTCTGGCGTTGCGGGTAGAAGTACTGGGCGATCTTGCGCACGATCCGCACGATCTCGCGCTGCCACGGTTCCAGTAACGGCGCGTGTTTTTCGATGAAGTACAGGATGTTTTCCTGCGGCTCGGCCGGGAAGCGTGCGTTGTCCTTGTCGCTGTATTTATCCGCGCCTTTGGGAATGGTGCGCCACAAATCGTTGATCTGCTTTTGCATGTGCTCTTCACGATCCTTCTGCCGACGCCGTTCTTCTTCGGCGGAAATCGGGTAAGGACGTTTGTAGCGGTCGACGCCGTAGTTCATCAACGCATGGCAGGAGTCGAGCAGGTCTTCTACTGCATCGATGCCGTGACGCTCCTCGCACTGCATGATGTACTGCTTGGCAAACACCAGGTAATCGATGATCGAGCTGGCGTCGGTCCAGGTGCGGAACAGGTAATTGCCCTTGAAGAAACTGTTATGCCCGTAACAGGCATGGGCCACTACCAGCGCCTGCATGCAGATGGTGTTTTCCTCCATCAGATAGGCGATGCACGGGTCAGAGTTGATCACGATTTCGTAGGCGAGGCCCATCTGCCCACGGCTGTACGACTTTTCCGTGCTGAGGAAGTGTTTGCCGTAGGACCAGTGGTGGTAGCCCAGTGGCATGCCCACCGAGGCATACGCATCCATCATCTGCTCGGCGGTGATCACTTCAATCTGGTTGGGGTAGGTATCCAGCGCATAGCGGGCCGCGATCCGGGCGATTTCGCGGTCATAGGTCTGAATCAGCTCGAACGTCCATTCGGAGCCGGTGGAAATGGGTTGGCGCTTCTGCTCTTTGGCGGTCATGTCACTAACCTGCGCTGGAAGAGTTCACGGAAGACCGGATAGATATCCCCGGCCGAGACCAGTTGCTGCTGGGCAAAAGTGTCAGAAAAGGCTTCGGCGATGCGTTCGTACTCGTACCACAAGGCCTGATGTTCGCGCGGGGTAATCTCCACATAAGTGTAGTACTGCACAAACGGCATGATCTGGTTGATCAGGATGTCGCGGCAGATTGGCGAGTCGTCGTTCCAGTTATCACCATCGGAAGCCTGCGCCGCGTAGATATTCCACTCGTTGCTCGGGTAACGCTCGGCCATGATCTCCTGCATCAGTTTCAGGGCACTGGAAACGATGGTGCCGCCGGTTTCCCGTGAATAGAAAAACTCTTCTTCGTCGACTTCCCGGGCACTGGTGTGGTGGCGGATGAACACGACGTCGATCTTGTCGTAGTTCCGTTTCAGGAACAGGTACAACAGGATGAAAAAGCGTTTGGCGATGTCCTTGGTCGCCTGGGTCATGGAGCCGGAGACGTCCATCAGGCAGAACATCACGGCTTTCGAGCTGGGGTTGGGCTGTTTGATCAGCAAGTTGTATTTCAAGTCGAAGGTATCGAGGAACGGCACACGATGGATGCGCGCGCTGAGTTTCTCGATTTCTGCCTCGAGCTCCTGAATATCGCCGAAGTTATCTGGCTCTTCGCGTCTTAGACGTTCAAGTTCTTCTTTCACTTCACGCAGTTTTGCCCTGCTGCTGCCGGACAAGGCAATGCGCCGAGCATGAGCCGAACGCAGCGTGCGGATGATATTTATCCGCGACGGGTTGCCTTCGTTGCTGATCCCGGCCCGCACGGTTTTGAAGGTGTCGGTACCGCTCAGGTTGCGTTTGACCAGGTTTGGCAGTTCGAGGTCTTCGAACATGAATTCGAGGAATTCTTCCTGAGTGATCTGGAAGACGAATTCGTCCATGCCCTCGCCGGAGTTGCCGGCCTTGCCCGGGCCGCGTCCGCCACCGCCTCCCGGCGGGCGAGCGATGTGTTCGCCGGCGGTGAACTCCTTGTTGCCAGGATGCACCACGGTCTGCTTGCCGCCACGGCCGTGGTGAAGCACCGGTTCGTCGATGTCGCGACCGGGAATACTGATCTGTTCGCCGTGCTCCATATCGGTAATGGAGCGCCGGCTGACCGCCTCTTCGACAGCCTTCTTAATGTGGTCACGGTAACGCCGCAGGAAGCGCTGACGGTTTACCGTGCTCTTGTTCTTGCCATTGAGACGTCGGTCGATCACATAACTCATAGGAAGCCCTCCGGGCAGCTTCAAGTTGTGAGCTTCAAGCTGCAAGTAAAAGCAGGTTCCCGGGCATCAGTGGGTTACGCGCTTTGTTCTTGCAGCTCGTAGCTAAAAGCTTGCAGCTGCTTCACTGCGACTTCCGTACCCGTAGGTACCATTCGGAAAGAAGCCGTACCTGTTTGTCGGTGTAGCCGCGTTCGACCATTCGAGTGACGAAGTCGTTGTGCTTTTGCTGATCCTCTTTGCTGGCCTTGGCATTGAAGCTGATGACTGGCAGCAGGTCCTCGGTGTTCGAGAACATTTTCTTCTCGATGACCACCCGCAGTTTCTCGTAGCTGAGCCAGGTCGGGTTCTTGCCGTTGTTGTTGGCCCGTGCGCGCAGTACGAAGTTGACGATCTCGTTGCGGAAATCCTTCGGATTGCTGATGCCGGCCGGTTTTTCGATTTTCTCCAGTTCTTCGTTCAGCGCGACGCGGTTGAGAATCTCGCCGGTTTCCGGATCGCGGTATTCCTGATCCTGAATCCAGAAGTCCGCGTACAGCACGTAGCGGTCGAAGATGTTCTGGCCGTACTCGCTGTAAGACTCGAGGTACGCGGTCTGGATCTCCTTGCCGATGAATTCGATATAACGCGGCGCCAGGTATTCCTTCAGGTAGCGCAGGTAGCGCTCGCGGGTTTCGGCCTGGAATTGCTCCTGTTCGATCTGCTGTTCCAGCACATAGAGCAGATGCACCGGGTTGGCGGCGATTTCATGCGGGTCGAAGTTGAAGACCTTGGAGAGGATCTTGAACGCGAAGCGGGTCGACAGCCCGTTCATGCCCTCGTCGACGCCTGCCGAGTCGCGGTATTCCTGGATCGACTTGGCCTTTGGATCGGTGTCCTTGAGGTTTTCGCCGTCGTAGACGCGCATCTTCGAATAGATGTTGGAGTTTTCCGGCTCCTTGAGGCGCGACAGCACAGTGAACTGTGCGAGCATCTTCAAGGTGTCCGGCGCGCAATGCGCTTTGGCCAGGGAGCTGTTGAACAGCAGTTTGTCGTAGATCTTCACTTCGTCGCTGACGCGCAGGCAATACGGCACTTTGACGATGTAGATCCGGTCGATGAACGCTTCGTTGTTCTTGTTGTTGCGGAAGGTGTGCCATTCCGATTCGTTGGAGTGGGCGAGCAGGATCCCGGTGAACGGAATCGCGCCGAGGCCTTCGGTACTGTTGTAGTTGCCTTCCTGAGTCGCGGTCAGCAACGGGTGGAGCACCTTGATCGGTGCCTTGAACATTTCGACGAATTCCATCAGGCCCTGGTTGGCCCGGCACAGCGCACCGGAATAGCTGTAGGCGTCGGCGTCGTTCTGTGGGTATTCCTCGAGTTTACGGATGTCGACTTTACCGACCAGTGCGGAAATGTCCTGGTTGTTCTCGTCACCCGGTTCGGTCTTGGCCACGGCAATCTGGTTAAGGATCGACGGGTACAGTTTGACCACGCGGAACTGGCTGATGTCGCCGCCGAATTCGGCCAGGCGTTTGGTCGCCCATGGCGACATGATGGTGTTCAGGTAGCGCCGCGGGATACCGAAGTCTTCTTCGAGGATCGCGCCATCTTCGGTGGCGTTGAACAGACCCAGTGGCGATTCGAATACCGGCGAGCCCTTGATCGCGTAGAAGGGCACTTTTTCAATCAGTTGTTTCAGCTTTTCGGCCAGGGACGATTTACCGCCACCGACGGGACCGAGCAGATAAAGGATCTGTTTCTTCTCTTCCAGGCCTTGGGCGGCATGGCGGAAATACGAAACGATCTGGTCGATGCATTCTTCCATCCCGTGGAAGTCTTCAAAGGCCGGATAGCGACGGATCACCTTGTTGGAGAAGATGCGTGACAGCCTCGAGTTGGTCGAGGTGTCGAGCAGTTCCGGTTCACCGATGGCTAGCAATAGACGCTCGGCGGCGGAAACGTAGGCGCTACGGTCTTTCTTGCACAGCTCCAGGTACTCTTGCAGCGAGAGTTCTTCCTGGCGTGTGGACTCGAAGCGTTGTTGGAAGTGGCTAAAGATACTCATGACGTCACCTCGCTCGATACGTGGAGCCGACGCCGGATCACTCAGTCGATGCTGGCAAGCAGCCGCAGTAGCAGCCGATTGTTTACCCCCCAGAACACTTCCACGATCGACAATCGTGAAAGTCACTCCCGATGACCCGTGCGCCGGTGTACCGGCTCTCCCCTGATTTGGATGGCCTGGGCTTAAGGATAGTTGGGAATTCGGGAGGTAAAGGCGAGATACGTAATTAGTTGTGGCAAGACCGTTCGTCTGCCCGCGCAGGCCCACGGCAGCCGGGGCCTGCGCGTGACAAAAAAATTATTCGGCGGTGCCTTGCGCAGTTTCCGCAGGATAAGTCGTACGCCACAACTCGAAGCCGCCGTCCATGCTGTAGACGTCGGAGAAGCCTTGGCTGATCAGGTAGGCCGCAGCACCCTGGCTGGAGTTGCCGTGGTAGCAGACGACCACGGTCGGTGCATCAAGGTCAGCGCCTTGAATGAAAGCGTGCAGGGAATGATTGTCCAGATGCTTCGAGCCGCTGATGTGCAGGGCGGCGAAAGTCGCCGGGTCGCGTACGTCGACGACGACGGCGCCTTGTTCACGCAGGGCCTGGGCCTGTTCCGGGGGGATTCGTTTGAATTCGCTCATGGCGGGTTCCTGTTGCTCGGCTGAAAGCGCAGTCTAACGCGGTGCGCTGACTGGCGAAGTTTGGGGGATAAGTGGTGCGACAGTTGGCGCGAGTCCGCCGTGTTCGTCGCATTTGCACGACAGCCGTTCGCCGCTGTCGACATTCATCAGGGTCAGGCTGCCGCCCCAGACACAACCGGTGTCGAGCGCCGAGATACCTGGCTCATGGATATTGCCTTCGAGTGCCGCCCAGTGGCCGAAGATGATGCGCAGGCCTTTAGTCTTGCGATCCTTGTGCTGAAACCACGGTTTATATCCGGCGGGTGCTGTGTCGAGGCCTTCCTTGCTCTTGAGGTCGAGTTTGCCTTCGGCGGTGCAGAAGCGCATGCGGGTGAAGTAGTTGGTGATGACGCGCAAGCGTGTCACGCCTTTGAGATCGTTGTCCCATTTCGCCGGATCGTTGCCGTACATGCCGTCGAGGTAGGCGAGCAGCATGTTGTCGTCTCGCAGGGCCGTTTCGACTTCGGCGGCGCACTTCATTGCGCGGCTCAGCGACCATTGCGGTGGAATGCCAGCGTGAACCATGGCGACATCGCGCTGCTCGTCGTAGTGCATGAGCTTTTGTTGGCGTACCCACTCCAGCAGTTCCGCGCTGTCCGGGGCATCGAGAATCTCGCGCAGGGTGTCGGACTTCTTCAAGCGCTCGATATTTCTAGCCGCTGCCAGCAAATGCAGGTCGTGGTTACCGAGCACGCAGACCAGCGATTCACGCATGCGATATAGAAAACGCAGGGTTTCCAGTGATTGCGGGCCACGGTTGACCAGGTCACCGACCAGCCACAGTCGATCAAGCTGTGGGTCGAACGCCACTTGCTTGAGCAGGCATTTCAGCGGTTCGAGGCAGCCCTGCAGGTCGCCGACGGCATACGTCGCCATCAGTGCAAAGACCCGGGCACGGCGAGGCGGAACGGCTTGATGATGGCGTCGAAATGTTTACCGTCGTCGGCGACCATTTGGTAAGTGCCTTGCATGGTGCCGACCTTGGTGGTCATCACTGTGCCGCTGCTGTAGGTGTGGCTTTTGCCGGCATCGATCAACGGTTGCTGGCCGACCACGCCAGCGCCGCGTACTTCCTCTACATGACCATCACCGTCGGTGATCACCCAGTGCCGCGAAAGTAGCTTGGCAGGGATTGCGCCATTGTTCTGCACAGTGATGGTGTAGGCGAAGGCGAAGCGGTCGTGCTCGGGTTGCGATTGGTCTGCCAGATAGCGGGTGACGACGCTGACATCGACCTGGTAACGGGAATCGGACATGCAAGAGGCCTTAAACGAAGCGGAACGCGGGGCGTAGCTGATGGGGATTCAGTCTAGGCAAGTATCGGGCAGTAAACCAGAGTGGCGTCCTGCCCGATAGCGTTCATCGTTTATCAGTCGGCGGCGGGGGAGGCCGGGACTTGTACCGCGAGCTGGTCGGCCAGACGTACGAACGCGGCCAGATCCAGTTGCTCCGGACGCAAGCTGCCATCGACGCCGGCGGCTTCGATCTCGGCATTGCTGAGCAGTTGCTTGAGAGTGTTGCGCAAGGTCTTGCGGCGTTGGTTGAACGCTTCGCGCACCACGCGCTCCAGCAGCTTGTGATCCTTGGCCGGGTGCGGCAGTACGGCGTGCGGCACCAAGCGGACGATGGCCGAGTCGACCTTCGGCGGCGGGTTGAACGCGCCCGGACCCACGTTGAACAGATGTTCTACACGGCAGTGGTACTGAACCATGATCGACAGACGACCCCAGTCACCACCACCCGGGCCTGCAGCCAGACGCTCGACCACTTCTTTCTGCAGCATGAAGTGCATGTCGCGAATGATGCCGGCATTGTTCAGCAGGTGAAAAATCAGCGGCGTGGAGATGTTGTACGGCAGGTTGCCAACCACACGCAGGCTGTTTGGCGCAGCGTTGAGCGTGTTGAAGTCGAACTTCAGTGCATCGCCCTGATGCAGGTTGAAGTTGCTCTTTCCGGCAAACTGCTGGTTGAGGATCGGGATCAGATCCTTGTCCAGTTCCACCACGTCGAGTTGTGCGCCGGAGTTGAGCAGGCCGGCGGTCAGTGCGCCCTGGCCCGGGCCGATTTCCAGCAGGCGATCTTCAGACTTGGCGCTGATGGAGCGCAGGATGCGGTCGATGACGCCGGCATCGTGCAGGAAGTTCTGGCCAAAGCGTTTGCGCGCCTTGTGTTGGTATTGCTCGGTCATAAACGGGTCTCGGCCATCTGGTAGGCGGTTTCCAGGGCGACTTGCATGCTGCCGGTATCGATCTTGCCGCTGCCGGCCAGATCCAGGGCGGTGCCGTGATCGACCGACGTGCGGATGATCGGCAGACCAAGGGTCACGTTGACGGCAGCGCCGAAGCCTTTGTACTTAAGCACAGGCAAACCCTGGTCGTGGTACATCGCCAGCACTGCGTCGCAGTGCTCCAGATATTTGGGGGTAAACAGAGTGTCGGCAGGCAGCGGGCCACGAAGGTCCATGCCCTCGCCGCGCAGGCGCTCTAATGTCGGTTCAATGATGTCGATTTCTTCATGGCCCAGGTGTCCGCCTTCACCGGCGTGCGGGTTGAGTCCGCAAACCAGGATGCGCGGGCGGGCGATGCCGAATTTATTTTGCAGGTCGCTGTGCAGGATCCGTGTCACGCGCTCCAGCCGTTCGGGTGTGATTGCGTCGGCAATCTCGCGCAGGGGCAGGTGAGTGGTGACCAGTGCCACGCGCAAACCGCGGGTGGCGAGCATCATCACCACTTGGGCGGTGTGGGTCAGGTCAGCGAGAAATTCCGTGTGCCCGGAAAAGGCGATGCCGGACTCGTTGATCACGCCTTTGTGCACAGGTGCGGTGATCATTCCGGCGAAATCACCCTTCAGGCAGCCATTGCCGGCGCGGGTCAAGGTCTCGAGGACGAATGCGGCGTTGGCTTTGTCCAGTTGCCCGGCAACCACGGGAGCGCTGAGTGGTGTGTCCCAGACATACAGGCTGCCTGCGGGTGCAGGAGCATCCGGCCAGATGCCAGGCGCAACATCCAGCAAAGTGACGGCCAGCCCCAACTGCGCGGCCCGCTCGGAGAGCAGGTCGCGGCTGGTGATGGCAATCAGGGGATGTGGCTGGGCTTGCGAGGCGAGCAGCAGGCACAGGTCGGGACCGATGCCGGCTGGTTCGCCGGGTGTCAGCGCGAAACGCTGGGGTTTCACTGCGCTGCCTGGTCTGCACCAGGGAGTTTGATCTCTACGTACGCTTCGTCACGGATCTGACGCAGCCAGGTTTGCAGCTCTTCGTCGTATTTGCGGTTACGCAGTACGGTCATGGCTTGCTGCTCGCGGGCCTGTTCAGTGCTGTCGGTGGCGCGACGGCCAAGGACTTCCAGAACGTGCCAGCCATATTGAGTCTGGAATGGCTTGGACAGCTGACCTTGTGGGGTCTTGGCCATCACTTCGCGGAATTCCGGTACCAGTGCGTTCGGGTCGATCCAGTTCAGGTCGCCGCCGTTGAGCGCCGAACCCGGGTCTTCGGAATAGCTTTTCGCCAGAGTGGCGAAATCTTCACCGGCCACGATGCGTTCATACAAAGATTGAACCAGCGCTTTGGTTTTCGCTTCATCACGAATCGGGCTTGGCTTCACCAGAATGTGACGAACATGCACTTCGTCACGCATCTGCGCTTCGCCACCACGCTTGGCCAGCAGCTTGAGGATGATGAAACCACCCGGTGTGCGTGCAGGTTGAGTGATGTCGCCGACGGCCATGCTGCTCAGCTCGCGGTCGAACGGCGGTGGCAGTTGCGCGGCTTTACGCCAGCCCATGTCGCCGCCTTCCAGAGCGTTGTCGCTGCCGGATTTGGCAACGGCCATCTGGCCGAAGTCAGCGCCTTGCTTGAGCTGCTGGTAAACCTCCATGGCCTGACGGGCAGCACTCTGAATCGCGTCAGAGTTGGCGCTTTCCGGCGTCGGGATCAGGATGTTGGCCAGGTGCAGCTCTTCGGACAGTTGCATTTTGCCCAGGTCGGAAGCGAGGAAGTTCTTCACTTCCTGCTCGGAAACCTGAATGCGTTCTGCCACGCGACGCTGACGCACGCGGCTGATGATCATCTCGCGTTTGATCTGATCGCGGGCGTCGTCATAGTTCAGGCCGTCGCGAGCCAGAGCAGCACGGAACTGCTCAACCGACATGTTATTGCGCTGGGCAATGGTGCCGACCGCCTGGTTCAGTTCTTCATCGGTGATGCGGATGCCGGAGCGTTCGCCGATCTGCAGTTGCAGGTTTTCGACGATCAGGCGCTCAAGCACCTGTTGATCCAGTACGCCAGGAGGCGGCAAGCCGCCGCCACGCTTGGCGATGGTCTGCTGTACTTCGTGGACGCGTTGATCCAGTTGGCTCTGCATGACCACATCGTTGTCGACGATCGCTACCACTTTGTCGATGGATTGAACTGCGGCGTTCGCCGCAGTACCCAGGAACAGCGCGCCCAGCATCAGCGGGCGCAGACAATCAGAAAGCTTGGTCTTCACGTTCACGATAACCTTGAATGCCTTTGTCGAGGAAGCTCTCTACCTTGGCGCCAGTGAGGCCGCCGAGTCCCTTCAGAACAATTTGGAGGAAGACGCCATGGTCGCCTTTTTCGTTTTGCGGAGCTTCCTGGCTGAACTCGTCATAGGAAACCCAGTAACGGTTGATCAGGCGCAGTTTCCAGCAGCAGTTGTCGTACTCGAAACCACCGAAGGCTTCCAAGGTACGGTTACGGTTGTAGTCATACTGCCAGCGGCTGATCGCGTTCCACTGTGGAACGATCGGCCAGATAACCGAGAAGTCATGCTGCTGGATCTTGTAGTAGTCCTTCACGTAGCCAGGTGTGCCCGGAGTGCCGTAGTCACCACCACCCACCGACCATTTGCCGGTGTTTTGGTCATAACGGACCTGGTCATTGCGATAGCGGTAGCCGGCGTTGATAACCTTGTTCGGGTTGTCTTCAGGCTGATAGTGGAACATCGCGCTGCCGGAACGTGGGCTGCGGCTGTCCGGATCCCAGTTGTAGTCGGCCGTGGTGCGCCAATCGCGGTTCCAGCGGTATTCGTATTCCAGTGCATATGGCGAAACGTTGGATTTCGCGTCGTCACGGGTTTTGGCATCGATACCTGGCAGTTGAACTTCGCGATCCTTGAAGTACAGAGCCTGGCCGACACTGATGCGTTGACGCTCGAAACCGTCGTCTTCGATCCAGCGGCTGGTCACGCCCAGCGACAGTTTGTTCTCGTCGCCGACACGGTCGGAGCCGGAGAAGCGGTTGTCACGGAACAGCGACGAGTAGTTGAAGGTGTACTCGCTGGTGTCGAATACAGGAATGTCTTCCTGATTCTCCTCGGGCACGTAGAGGTAGAACAGTCGCGGTTCCAGCGTCTGACGGTAGTTCTTGCCGAAGAAAGACGTGTTGCGGTCGAAGTAGAGGCCGCTGTCGATGCTGGCGATTGGCACGCCACGGTTCTGATTGCTACCGAACTTGCCACCTACGTAGTCGGTGCCTGCCGCAGCTGCAGCATTCTGCTGAGCAACGATCTGCGACTTACCGGTACCGTCCAGATCCAGCTGATACTGGGTGTACTGATACTTCAGCGATGGCTTCAAGAAGCCATAGGTCCAGTTCATCGGCAGGCTGACACCCGGCTTCAAATTCAGACGGTCGCCGTTGGCACGGGCCAGGCCTTGAACGTTGGTATCCAGACGCGGTGACGCGTTACCGTTTTCATCGATGAAGTTGCCAGTTTTCAAATCACGATCAAACCGCACAATCTCGGTCTCGTAATCGAAATTCAAACCTTCCGGATGATACGGCAGCTGACCATTGAAGGTGATCTGCGGCAGACGACCATACGGCGTGATGTTCGAAACAGTAGCCAATTGGTACTGCTGAGCATTCAAGCGAGCGGTATAGCTGTCGCCACGATAAGTAACCGCGCCCTGCTGGTTCACGAAGTCGCTGGATTTCACGCCAATCTGGTCAGTCTGCAGATCCTGGAAGTAATAAGGATCGCTGATCTTGGTGTAGTCGACTTCGGTGAGCACACGGGAGTCGAGACCACCCTTGTGCTGCCAGTTGTACATGTAGCGGGTTTTTTCGTAGTCGGTCTGCTTGCTGCGTTCGGTATCGTCATCGTTCAGATACGCCGCACCAAACTGACCTTCACTCGACTTGGTCAGGTAACGGAACTCACCCTCCACCAACATGCCACGCTTGCTCATGTAACGCGGGTACAACGTGGCGTCGTAGTTCGGTGCCAGGTTGAAGTAGTAAGGTGTAACCAGCATGAAGCCGGTGTCGCTGCCGCTGCCAATGGTCGGTGGCAGGAAACCCGACTGACGACGGTCGTCGATCGGGAAGTAGATGTACGGCGTGTACAGAATCGGAATGTCTTTTACGCGCAGCGTCACGTTGGTCGCGGTACCGAAACCGGTGGCCGGGTTCAAGGTGATGTTGTTGCCCTTGAGCTGCCAGGCGTTGCTGTTCGGTTCGCACGTGGTGTACGTGCCGTCCTTCAGACGGATGATCGCGTTTTCGGCACGCTTGGCGTACAGCGCGTTACCGCGGATGCGCGATTTGTGCATCACGTATTCGGCGTTGTCGACCTTGGCTTCACCGGTGTCTAGCTGCACATCGGCGTGGTCGCCGACAATCAGCGCGCCGTTGTCGCGGATACGTACATCGCCATTGAGTTCGGCGCGGCTCTCGGCCTGATACAGGCTGGCCTCGTCGGATTCGACCTGCATGCTGCCCTGACGCAGGACAACATCACCGGCCAGCGTACCGACTTGATCATCGGTGTTATAGCGCGAGGCTTTTGCGCCGATAAAGGTCGGAGCATCGCTTTTGTTCGTCTTGTCATTCATGCCAGGACGAATCGGTTCGATGTAGGCACCAGAGCAGTAAGGCCCGGTCTCGGCCAATTGGGCGGCGGTGAGCTTCTCGCGCGGAACCCAGTCGAGGTGACTGAAGTCTTCGCTACGGGATTTCAAACCGCGGCCCTTGGCTTCGGTGACCAGCGCCGTTTTTGGCGCTGTGTCGGCAGCCGAACCGTTCTCGGTCGCCGCTTCGCCGGTAGCACTGACGGCACTGCCGTCATGCACCGGACGCGGCGGCAACGCAGCAGCGGTTGATTTGGGCGCACAGGCCCAACCACCCGAAGCCGAGACGGAGCAGTCATACTGCTCGGCGGCAACAACGAATTGACTGGCCAGAGGTTGCATAGCCAGCAGACTGCCGGTTACCAACAACGGAAATTTTTTACGAAACGCGGGGGATTTCAATGCCATCTTATTAGTCCGGGCTTCCTGCGTGCCATCTGCCCGCGGTGTGGGCCGCACGCCTCTCGATGGTCTGAAAAAGATGCTGGATAATAAAGCATGACCCGCTTGACGGCTAGCGCCGTCGGAGACCCTTGCAATGCCTGACCAAGATGTACGCTTGCAACACCTGAAAGTTTGGCTCGATGAGCAGTTGGCAATCCTGTTTGCAGATCAGGGCTGGGGCACCGTGCCCCCGGCCACGTTGACTGCGGCCAGCAGCGACGCGAGTTTCCGCCGTTACTTCCGCTGGGAAGGCGAGGGGCGCAGCTTCGTCGTGATGGACGCGCCGCCCCCCCAGGAAAACTGCAAACCGTTCGTGGATATCGCTTTTTTGCTGGCGAAATCCGGAATAAATGTGCCGAAAATTTATGCCGAGGACCTCGAGCGCGGATTTCTTTTGCTCAATGACTTGGGTAATCAGACCTATCTCGACGTGATCGATGGCGAAAATGCCGACGCATTGTTCGCCGATGCCTTGCAAGCGCTGCTGGCTTTTCAGCAGTTGCCGATGGTTGCACCGTTGCCGAGCTACGACGTTGCCTTGCTGCGCCGTGAGCTGGAACTGTTCCCTGAGTGGTATGTGAAGCGTGAACTCGGTGTCGAATTCGATTCGACTCAGCAACAGCAGTGGCAGCAGGTTAGTGATCTGCTGATCGACAGCGCACTCGCTCAACCCAAAGTGCTGGTACACCGCGACTACATGCCCCGCAACCTGATGCTCAGCGAACCGAATCCCGGCGTGCTGGATTTCCAGGATGCGGTTTATGGCCCGGTGACCTACGACGTGACCTGCCTGTTCAAGGACGCCTTCCTCAGTTGGCCTGAAGAGCGCGTGCGCGGCTGGCTGGAAAATTACTGGCAGCAAGCATCGGCGCTGAACATTCCAGTGCAGCCCGACTTCGAAGACTTCCTGCGCGCCAGCGATCTGATGGGCGTGCAGCGTCATTTGAAAGTCATCGGCATCTTCGCGCGCATCTGCCACCGTGACGGCAAGCCGCGTTATCTGGCCGACGTGCCACGTTTCTTCTCCTATATAGAAGCGGTGATTGCGCGTCGTCCTGAATTGGCCGAACTGCAAGCGCTGTTCACCAGCCTGCGGGGTGGAGCAACAGCATGAAGGCAATGATTCTGGCGGCAGGCAAAGGCGAGCGCATGCGTCCGCTGACCCTGACCACGCCGAAACCACTGGTGCGTGCCGGCGGTGTTCCGTTGATCGAATATCACCTGCGCGCCCTCGCGGCCGCAGGATTCAACGAGATCGTGATCAACCACGCCTGGCTCGGTCAGCAGATCGAGGATTATCTGGGTGACGGTTCGCGATTTGGTGTGAGCATTCAGTACTCGCCCGAAGGCGAGCCACTGGAAACCGGCGGCGGGATTTTCCGGGCGCTGCCGATGCTTGGCGATGATGCGTTCCTGGTGGTCAACGGTGATATCTGGACCGATTATGACTTCAGCGTCCTGCACCAGCCGATCAACGGACTCGCGCATCTGGTCCTTGCGGACAACCCGACGCATCACCCGAACGGTGATTTCACGTTGGCCGACGGCCAGGTGATCGATGGCCAGCCCGACGCTGCAACCCTGACCTACAGCGGCATCGCTGTGCTGCATCCGCAACTGTTCGATGGCTGCACCGACGGCGCGTTCAAGCTGGCACCGCTGCTGCGCAAAGCCATGGCGGCTGGCGAAGTGAGTGGCGAACGCCTGAAAGGGCACTGGGTCGATGTCGGTACGCATGAGCGTCTGGCCGAAGCTGAAACATTGATAGAAGCGAGTCGCTGACATGTTGTGGCCAGGGACTCTGATTGGAGCCGGAGCGGGTTTTGCAATCGCCAGCATTCCGGGGGCCATGCTTGGGGCATTGTTGGGGCAGGCGCTGGATCGGCGTCTGCACTTGCAGAGCTGGGGACACTTGCGGGAAAAACTCGGCGGTCGGCCGATGCTGCGCAACGACGAACTGTTGTTTGTGTTGCTCGGGCGTCTGGCCAAGAGTGATGGTCGGGTTACCGACGGGCATATCCAGCAGGCGCGCAACGAGATGCGTGCGCTGGAGATGAGTGAGCCGGCAACGCGCCGCGCCATCGCGGCATTCAACCGTGGCAAGTCTGAAAATGACAATCTGCGCGGTTATCTGCGGCGCTTGAGCGCGCAGCCCCATGCGGCCGAGGGTGTCTTGCGTGCGTGCTGGCGGATGGTCTGGGCCGATGGTCGTGCCGGCGTCAGCGAGCGTGAATTGTTGGCGCAGTGGGGCAAATGGCTGGGCTGGACAACGCATCAGGTGCAGGCGCTGGCCAGTGATTACGAACCGGGCAAGCGTCCGATCGTCAGTGCTGCAGTGAGCTATCAGGAGGCGATGCGTTTATTGGGCGTGTCGGCGTCCAGTGAACCGGCGCAGATCAAGCGGGCCTATCGGCGCCTGCTCAGTCGTCATCATCCGGACAAGATTGCCGGAACGGGGGCGACGCCAGCGCAGGTGCGTGAGGCGACTGATAGAACCCGGGAGCTGCACAATGCTTATACGTTGATTCGTGAGCGGCGGGATTTTCGCTAAACGTTAGATGTGTATCGTCTGCGCTGGCCTCTTCGCGAGCAGGCTCGCTCCCACAATGGATTGTGTACGCAGATCCAATGTGGGAGCGAGCTTGCTCGCGAAGGGAGCGACGCGGTTTGTCGGTCAGTCTGTGTTCTGCGGATTCAGCCAGCCACGCACCCGGCGGAACAACTGTTCCTGCTCAGCCTTGTTGTCTGGCAAGGCTCTGAGCGCCACTTGGCTGAACGCCGAAGTCTTCAAGCGCTTGCTCGCCTGCATGCGCTCCAGCGCGGCGTTGCGATCCAGCGGCTTGTCCATGTAGAAAATATCTGCGGTCGGCAGCTTCAGGGTTGGCGTCAGCTCGGCCAGTGGCGGTTTGGCCTTGGCTGGCATCTGTGCATCGACCATGACGAATTTCTCTACCTGCGCCGTTTGTTTCTCGCTCAGGTATCGCGCGGCCCAATAGGCACCAGTGCCGTGTCCGAGCACGACAATGCTGCGTGCGCTCTGCTGTTCGGCGTAGGCAATCGCGGCGTCGATGCGCGCGAAGATGCGTTCGGCGTCAGCCTTGGATTGTTCTTCAGTGGTTTCGGCGACCACTTGATCCGCCACTTCGGCTTCACCGCCAGCGGCTTGTTCAATTGGCTGCGCGGTGGTGGAGTCCTTGCTACCCGACTCCGGTGCTTTCGGCGCAACCGGCGCTTCAACCACGCGCGGTGCGATGGCGTCGCTTTGCAGGTCGGGCAGGGTGATACTCAGGCTGCTCCATTGTGCATCCGGCAGTTTGCGCCGCAATGGGCCGATTGCCTGTGGCCAGTCAGCGGTTTCGCCGGCGCCAGGGATGATGATCACCGCGCCTTTGGGCTCGGCGGTGTTGGCCGGTTTCCACAGGGCGAGGAAGCTGTCGCTGCCCGCCTGCAATTGTTGCTGTTCTTGCGCCGGGACTTTACGTTCCAGTGCGGCGGCCTCTTCCTGACTACGCTCTAGCAGTGGCTGGCGTTCGGCCGGTTTTTCTTCTGCCGGTTTTTCCGCCGCAGGAGTGGGGTCGGCGGCGTTGACGGAAAACGCACAGGGCAGGATCAGCGACAGGCACAATGCTGGCATTGCCAGGCGGTAAACAGAGGGCATCGGTTATTCCAGGCCAGAAAGTATCCCGGCAGCCTAATGGGTTGGTCAGAATTTGTCAGTGTATGAGACTTCAATGAAGCGATTTTGCTGCCTGTGGGTTATCGGCTGTTTGTGGTTTCCCTTGATGGGCTGGGCGGCGCCTGCGCCCCCGGCCCACGTTGCGCAATTGTCGGCGGGCCAGCAGCAATGGCTGGCGCAGCACAATGAACTGCGCGTCGGTCTGGTCCTGCAAGCACCGTATGCGCAATACGACCGGCGTTTGCAGCGGCTGTCCGGGGCTAACGTCGAACTGATGAAGTTGTTGGCCAAGACGCTCAATGTCGAACTGAGCTGGCGTAACTTTCAGGATCTCGCACAACTGGAAACCGCCGTGCGCGAGGGCGAGATCGATATCGCTCCGGGCCTGAGTCAAACCCCGAGTGCGTTGCGTCTGTGGCAGTTTTCCGATCCCTACATGCGCGTGCCGCAACTGGTGGTCAGTGAGCAGAAGGCCAGTGGCGTGGTCGATCTGGAGAAACTCGACAGCCAGGTCCGCGTCGCCGTGCGCATGCCCAGCAGCACCGCGGACTATCTGCGCAGTAACTATCCACACCTGAACCTGCAAGGCGTGCCGCTAGAGCGTCAAGCCTTGCAGTTGCTGTTGACGCAGCAGGCCGCCTACGCCGTGGTCGACGAGGCACAACTCGGGCGGTTGTCGGTAGAGCCGGAGTTCGCCGAACTGGTGGTGGTGGGCGATATCGGCCTGCCGCAACTGCTGCGAGTCGGCTCGCGCCGCGATTGGCCGGAGCTGGCCGGCATTGTGCAAAGTGCTTTGCGCGCGATCCCGGCCAAAGATCTGGAGCAACTGCACAACCAATGGCTGCAACCGAAATACCCGCGACTGTCGGAGTCGCCCGGCTTCTGGCAGAACCTCAGTCTGTTGTTTGCGGTGATCCTGCTCAGTTGTGTCGCGATCGTGCTCTGGCAGCGCCGCCAACAGCACAGCCTTGAGCAGCGATTGCTGGCCGCCCGGGAAGACATCGCCTTGCGCGCAGCCAGCGAAGAAGCGCTGCGGTTGACGCAGTTCTCCATCGATCAAAGCACCGTCGGCATCCTCTGGGTCAATTGGGACAGCCATGTGCGCTACGCCAATCGTGCGGCGGAAAACATGCTCGGTTACCCCTCAGGCGGATTGATCGAGCGTCCCCTGATCGACTTCGAGCCGGGACTGCACATGGATCGCTGGCTCAATCTGTGGAAGCGCGCGCGGGCCAGCGAAGAAGGGCCGCTGAGTTTCGAAACCAGTTGCGTGCGCGCCGATGGCAGTGTTTTGCCTGCGGACGTGTCGCTGAGTTTCCTGCGCTTTCGCGACAGCGAATACCTGGTGGTTTACCTCACGGATGTCACCGAGCGCCGCCGTGCACTGGCGGCGTTGCAGGAAAGCGAGGCGCGTCTGCAAGGCATTGCGGCGAATGTGCCGGGGCTGGTGTTCCGTCTGGAGCGGGCACCGGTGACCGGGCAGATCGACTTTGCCTACATCAGCGAGGGCAGCGAAAGTCTGGTCGGTTATGCCCCGGCCACCATTGCCCATCGCGACATGGGCCTGCGCAGCCTGGTGCATCCCGAAGATAAGGCGAGTTATCACCGCACTCAGGATCAGGCGCTGGACACCGACAGTGACTGGTCATGGCAAGGCCGGATCCTCACGCGTCAGGGCGAGCAGCGCTGGGCCGAGATCAAAGCGATCACTCGCCAACTGGAGGACGGCGCGTACGTGTGGGACGGCATCGTCTGGGACATCAGCGAGAGCAAGCGTATCGAGCTGGAACTGGCGGCCTCCCGCGAGCAACTGCGCGAACTGTCGGCGCACCTTGAAAGCGTGCGTGAAGAAGAGAAGGCGCGAATTGCCCGCGAGGTTCACGATGAGTTGGGGCAGATGTTGACGGTGCTGAAACTGGAAACATCGATGTGCGAACTGGCCTACGCGCAACTCGATCCCGGTCTGAACGAACGGTTGAACAGCATGAAGCGCCTGATCGCGCAGTTATTTCAATTGGTGCGTGATGTGGCGACGGCGCTGCGACCACCGATTCTCGATGCAGGGATTGCGTCGGCAATCGAGTGGCAGGCGCGGCGGTTCGAGGCGCGTACGCAGATTCCATGCCTGGTGCAGGTGCCGGACAATCTGCCGGCGCTCAGTGATGCCAAGGCGATTGGCCTGTTCCGGATCCTGCAGGAGGCGCTGACCAATGTGATGCGCCATGCCCAGGCGCATACTGTGGAACTGACGCTGGCGCTGGAAGGCGACGAATTGTGTCTGACGGTCGCCGATGATGGCGTAGGATTCGTCGCTGCTGCCGGTCGGCCGACTTCGTTTGGGCTGGTGGGCATGCGCGAACGGGTGCTGATCATGGGCGGGCGGCTGACGCTGGAGAGTGAGCCGGGGGAGGGCACCAGTCTGGTGGTGCGGGTGCCGGTGAGTGAGGTTTGAAGGTTTGTGGTGTTTGGGCTGACGCTATCGCGAGCAGGCTCGCTCCCACAGGGATTGGTGTGTACCTGAAATCTGGAGAAAAGATTTGATCCGAGTACTGGTAGCCGAAGACCACACCATTGTCCGCGAAGGCATCAAGCAATTGATTGGCCTGGCCAAGGATCTGCAAGTGGTGGGCGAGGCGAGCAATGGTGAGCAACTGCTCGAAACCCTGCGCAATGTGCCGTGCGAAGTGGTGCTGCTCGACATCTCCATGCCCGGCGTCAATGGCCTCGAAGCGATCCCGCGCATCCGTGCTCTGAACAATCCGCCAGCGATTCTGGTGCTGTCGATGCATGACGAAGCGCAGATGGCTGCTCGGGCGCTGAAGGTTGGCGCTGCCGGGTATGCGACCAAGGACAGTGATCCGGCGTTGTTGCTCACCGCCATTCGCAAGGTCGCGGCCGGTGGGCGTTACATTGATCCGGATCTGGCGGATCGCATGGTCTTCGAAGTCGGCCTGACCGATGCGCGGCCGCTGCATTCGTTGCTGTCGGAGCGCGAATTCTCGGTGTTCGAGCGCCTGGCCCAAGGCGCCAACGTCAACGACATCGCCCAGCAACTGGCCCTGAGCAGCAAAACCATCAGCACCCACAAGGCGCGTTTGATGCAGAAACTCAACATCACCTCGCTGGCCGAACTGGTCAAATACGCGATGGAACACAAACTCCTCTAAAGATCACCGCGATCAAAACTGTAGGAGTGAGCCTGCTCGCGATAGCGGTGGATCATTCACTGCTGTGGTGGCTGATCCACCGCTATCGCGAGCAGGCTCACTCCTACAGGGGATCTCCATAGCGCCAGAAATTTTGAGCATATCTGTTAGCGACACGCGCTTTTGCTTGTTCTTGCAGCTTGCAGCTCAACCCTCGCCACTGCCTTATCCATTAGCGCCATCCTTGTAGGGCAATCCCTACCCCCAACCTTCCATCCGGCTGAGGCGATTCTCTCCTGCGCCCCGATTTGCGCGCCTGTCAGCAACCACTAGGCTTAATCCACAAGCAGTCATCAACAACAAAGGTGTGGGTATGAGCCAGGTCGAAACAAACGCAGGGGCCAGTGATGTGCTGGTCAGCTTTCGTGGAGTGCAGAAGAGCTACGACGGCGAGAACCTGATCGTCAAAGACCTCAACCTGGACATCCGCAAAGGCGAATTTCTCACCCTGCTAGGGCCATCCGGTTCCGGTAAGACCACTAGCCTGATGATGCTCGCCGGTTTCGAAACACCGACCGCCGGCGAAATTCTGCTGGCCGGGCGCTCGATCAACAACGTGCCGCCGCACAAGCGCGACATCGGCATGGTGTTCCAGAACTACGCGCTGTTCCCGCACATGACCGTGGCGGAAAACCTCGCGTTTCCACTGACCGTCCGTGGCCTGAACAAAAGCGATGTCAGTGACCGCGTGAAAAAAGTCCTCAGCATGGTTCAGCTCGACGCGTTCGCCTCGCGTTATCCGGCGCAACTGTCCGGCGGTCAGCAACAACGTGTGGCATTGGCCCGTGCGCTGGTGTTCGAACCGCAACTGGTGCTGATGGACGAACCCCTCGGCGCCCTCGACAAACAACTGCGTGAACACATGCAGATGGAAATCAAACACCTGCACCAGCGCCTAGGCGTGACCGTGGTTTACGTGACCCACGATCAGGGTGAAGCGCTGACCATGTCCGACCGCGTTGCGGTATTCCATCAAGGCGAAATCCAGCAGATCGCCCCACCGCGCACCCTCTACGAAGAACCGAAAAACACTTTCGTCGCCAACTTCATCGGTGAGAACAACCGCCTCAACGGTCGTCTGCTCAGCCAGAGCGGCGAGCGCTGCGTGGTCGAGTTGGGCCGTGGCGAAAAGGTCGAGGCGCTGGCGGTCAATGTCGGCCAGACCGGCGAACCGGTGACCCTGTCGATCCGTCCGGAGCGCGTCAGCCTCAACGGTTCGAGCGATCAATGCGTTAACCGCTTCTCAGGGAGGGTGGCGGAATTCATCTATCTGGGCGACCACGTCCGGGTGCGCCTGGAAGTCTGCGGCAAGACCGACTTCTTCGTGAAACAGCCGATTGCCGAGCTCGATCCCGCGCTCGCAGTCGGTGACGTGGTTCCGCTTGGCTGGCAGGTCGAGCACGTACGCGCACTCGATCCTCTTCTAGAGGCGAACTGATCGCCCCGGCAATACCAACACCAACCCTGCACGTGGAGAGAACAATAAATGTTGAGATCCCTGAAGTTCACCGCCCTGACCCTGGGCCTGATGGGTGCGGCAAGCGCAATGGCCGCTGGCCCGGATTTGACCGTGGTGTCGTTTGGCGGGGCGAACAAGGCGGCGCAAGTCAAAGCCTTCTATGCACCGTGGGAAGCGGCAGGTAACGGCAAGATCGTCGCCGGCGAATACAACGGCGAAATGGCCAAGGTCAAAGCCATGGTCGACACCAAGAGCGTGTCGTGGGATCTGGTCGAAGTTGAATCGCCAGAGCTGTCCCGTGGCTGCGACGAAGACATGTTCGAACAACTCGACCCGGCACTGTTCGGCAAGACTGAAGACTACGTCAAAGGCGCGATTCAGCCATGCGGCGTGGGCTTCTTCGTGTGGTCGACCGTACTGGCTTACAACGCCGACAAGCTGAAAACCGCGCCAACCAGTTGGGCGGATTTCTGGGACACCAAGAAATTCCCGGGCAAGCGTGGCCTGCGCAAAGGCGCCAAGTACACCCTCGAATTCGCGCTGATGGCCGACGGTGTGGCGCCGAAAGACGTCTACAAAGAGCTGGCGAGCAAGGGGGGCCAGGATCGTGCGTTCAAGAAGCTTGATGAGCTGAAGCCAAGCATCCAATGGTGGGAAGCGGGCGCACAACCGCCGCAATACCTCGCTTCCGGTGACGTAGTGATGAGTTCGGCCTACAACGGTCGCATCGCGGCGGTGCAGAAAGAATCCAACCTGAAAGTGGTGTGGAACGGCGGCATCTACGACTTCGACGCGTGGGCCATCCCGAAAGGTCTGGACGCCAAGCGCGCCGAAGCGGCGAAGAAATTCATCGCCTTCTCGGTACAGCCGCAGCAGCAGAAAACCTACTCGGAAAACATCGCCTACGGCCCGGCCAACACCCAGGCTGTGCCTCTGCTGGCCAAGGACGTCCTGAAAGACATGCCGACCACCCCGGAAAACATCGCCAACCAGGTGCAGATCGACGTCAGCTTCTGGGCTGACAACGGCGAGCAACTGGAGCAGCGCTTCAATTCCTGGGCTGCGAAGTAACCCGAGCATACGGACCGAGGGCTTTCCGGATGATCGTTCCCACGCTCTGCGTGGGAATGCCGCCCGGGATGCTCCGCGTCCCTGTGACGCAGAGCGTCACTGGATGCGTTACCACGCAGAGCGTGGGAACGATCAGTACCCAAAGTTCGAGGTAGCGTTCGCCACCTCTGTAACGATCAAAGATTTGCGGAGTACGTCATGGCCATCGCCGTTCCCCTGAACGAGGGCACCAGCCCCACCTTGAAGCAGAAGCTCAAGCGCGCCGAGCGGGTCAACCGCTGGAAAGCTCAAGCGCTGATTGCGCCGCTGGTGCTGTTTCTGTTGCTGGTGTTTCTGGTGCCGATCGTGGCGCTGCTCTACAAAAGCGTCGGCAACCCCGAAGTGGTCGGCGGCATGCCGCGCACCGTGGCGGCCATCGCCAGTTGGGACGGCCGTGGCCTGCCCGCTGAACCGGTCTACAAAGCTGCCGGCGAAGACCTCGCCGAAGCGCGTAAAAACCAGACGCTGGGCGATTTGTCCAAGCGCTTGAACATGGAGTTGGCCGGCTATCGCAGCCTGCTGACCAAAACTGCCCGGGCGCTGCCGTTCGCCAGCGAACCGGCCTCCTATAAAGAAGCACTGGAAGGCCTCGACGAGCGTTGGGGCGACCCGGCCTACTGGCAAGCGGTCAAACGCAACACCAGCAGCATCACGCCTTACTACTTGCTGGCAGCGGTCGATCACCGTATCGACGACCTCGGCGAAATCGCCCCGGCCACCCCGGATCAGGCGATCTACCTCGACATCTTCGCCCGCACCTTCTGGATGGGTCTGGTCATCACCGTGATCTGCCTACTGCTGGCTTATCCACTGGCGTACCTGCTGGCCAACCTGCCGTCGCGGCAAAGCAACCTGCTGATGATCCTCGTGCTGCTGCCGTTCTGGACATCGATCCTGGTGCGCGTCGCCGCGTGGATCGTACTGCTGCAATCGGGCGGTCTGATCAACAGTGGGCTGATGGCCATGGGCATCATCGATAAACCGCTGGAACTGGTGTTCAACCGCACCGGCGTGTACATCTCGATGGTGCACATTCTGCTGCCGTTCATGATCCTGCCGATCTACAGCGTGATGAAAGGCATCTCGCCGACCTACATGCGCGCGGCGATTTCCCTCGGCTGCCACCCGTTCGCCAGTTTCTGGCGGGTGTACTTCCCGCAGACCTACGCCGGTGTTGGCGCCGGTTGCCTGTTGGTGTTCATCCTCGCTATCGGCTACTACATCACCCCGGCGCTGCTCGGCAGCCCGAACGATCAAATGGTCAGCTACTTCGTAGCTTTCTACACCAACACCAGCATCAACTGGGGCATGGCCACCGCGCTGGGCGGGCTGTTGCTGCTGGCGACCGTGGTGCTTTATCTGATTTACAGCTGGCTGGTCGGCGCCAGTCGCCTGCGCCTGAGCTAAGGGGAATTCGAAATGCTGAGTCCTTACATGTCGCCCATTGAACGGGTGTGGTTCTACAGCCTGCGGATCCTCTGCGGCCTGATTCTGTTGTTCCTGATTCTGCCGGTGCTGGTGATTATTCCGCTGTCATTTAACTCGGGGAGTTTTCTGGTCTATCCGCTGCAGGGTTTCTCGCTGCAGTGGTACCACGACTTCTTCGCCTCGGCGGAATGGATGCGCGCACTGAAGAACAGCATCATTGTTGCCCCAGCGGCGACGGTGCTGGCGATGATATTCGGTACGCTGGCGGCGATTGGTCTGACTCGCGGTGACTTCCCCGGCAAAGCGCTGGTGATGGCGCTGGTGATTTCGCCGATGGTGGTGCCGGTGGTGATCATCGGCGTGGCGAGTTATCTGTTCTTCGCGCCGTTGGGTTTGGGTAACAGCTTCTTCTCATTGATCGTCGTGCATGCGGTGCTGGGTGTGCCGTTTGTGATCATCACGGTGTCGGCGACGTTGCAGGGGTTTAACCATAATCTGGTGCGGGCGGCGGCGAGTTTGGGTGCATCGCCGTTGACTGCGTTCCGCCGGGTGACCTTGCCGCTGATTGCGCCGGGGGTGATTTCCGGGGCGCTGTTTGCGTTTGCGACTTCGTTTGATGAGGTGGTGGTGACGTTGTTTCTCGCCGGGCCTGAGCAGGCGACGTTGCCTCGGCAGATGTTTAGCGGGATTCGTGAGAACCTGAGTCCGACGATTGCCGCTGCTGCCACGTTGCTGATCGCCTTCTCCGTCATTTTGCTGCTGACCCTGGAATGGCTGCGCGGGCGTAGCGAAAAACTGCGTACGGCTCAGGTTTAAGGGCCAGGTCAAAAGCCACCCCCTCACCCCAACGCTCTCCCCCATGGGGGCGAGGGGGAAGGGAGCAAATCTTCATGTTTTTCAAAACCTGAATCCGACTTGGTATCGCACGTCGGTGTATCTCCTCCATGCACCTCGGTCAGTCTTTTTACCTTCTGGGGAGAAGGGAGCATATCGTTGTGCTTTTCAAAATCCGAGTTCGACTAGGTATCGCACGTCGGTGTACCTCTTACATTCACCTCGGTCAGTCCCCTCTCCCTTTGGGAGAGGGCTAGGGTGAGGGGCTCTTGCTCTTGCGCTCGATAGGTCATTCACCACCTGAATAGCAGACAACCCCAAATCCCCAGCTAATCTTGTGCCCAGCTCCCACATCTATAAGAGGCTGCGCACGATGAGTCTGTCCCAGTTCAAAATCGCTCATAAACTGATCACCGGCGCCGCCGCCATCGAACAACTGGCCGCTGAGCTCACGCGTCTGGACATCGACAATCCACTGATCGTCACCGACGCCGCGCTGGTCAAGTCCGGCACCGTCGAGCTAGCGTTGGTGCAACTCGGTGGGCGCGACTACGAAATATTCGACCGTGTGCTGCCAGACCCGGAAATTGCCATCGTCGAAGACTGCATGCGTGTCTACCGCGAAGGCGGGCATGACGGTTTGATCGGTCTAGGTGGCGGCAGCGCCATCGACATCGCCAAGAGTGTCGCTGCCTACGCTGGATATCACGGCGCGCTGGAAGATCTGTTCGGTGTTGACCAGGTACCACGCAAAGGTCCGCCGCTGATCGCGATTCCGACCACCGCTGGCACCGGCTCCGAAGTGACCAACGTCGCGATTCTCTCGGACAAAGTCGCACAGTTGAAGAAAGGCATCGTCAGCGACTTTCTATTGCCGGACGTGGCGCTGGTCAGCCCGCAGATGACCCTGACCTGCCCACGCAGTGTCACCGCCGCCAGTGGCATCGACGCGCTGGTGCACGCCATCGAGTCCTATCTGTCGGTGAATGCCTCGCCGATCACCGACTCTCTGGCCCTTGGTGCCATCAAGCTGATCGCCAAAGCGCTGCCCAAGGCCTACGCCAATGGCGCCAACCTGCAGGCCCGCGAAGACATGGCCACCGCCAGCCTGATGGCCGGCATGGCGTTCGGCAACGCCGGGGTCGGCGCGGTGCATGCGCTGGCGTATCCGCTGGGCGGGCGCTTCAACATCGCTCATGGCGTGAGCAATGCGTTGCTGCTGCCGTATGTCATGACCTGGAACAAGATGGCCTGCGTCGAACGCATGCAGGATATTGCCGAAGCCATGGGGGTGAAGACCGCTCATTTGAGTGCAGCCGAAGCGGCAGACAAAGCTGTGCAAGCGATGACCGATTTGTGCGCGGCCGTGGAAATCCCGGCCGGGCTGCGTAGTTTCGGCGTGCCGGAAGAGGCGATCCCGGCGATGGCCGTGGAAGCCGCGGGCATTGAGCGGCTGATGCGCAATAACCCGCGCAAACTCAGTGCTGTCGATATCGAGAAGATCTACCGCGCGGCGTATTGAGTCAGCGCCGGTCATCCGTCATGGCATAACCCAATCATCGCGGTCACGGTGCGCGCTTGGAAACTTGAGGTATACAATGCGCGCCATCGTGATTTAGCTCAGAAAAGGTGCGTCATGCAGCCCTTCGTAATTGCTCCGTCGATTCTCTCCGCCGACTTCGCCCGCCTCGGCGAGGAAGTAGACAACGTTCTCGCCGCTGGCGCCGACTTCGTCCACTTTGACGTCATGGACAACCACTACGTGCCAAACCTGACCATCGGTCCGATGGTCTGCGCGGCATTGCGCAAGTACGGCGTTACCGCGCCGATCGACGCGCATCTGATGGTCAGCCCGGTGGATCGCATTGTCGGCGACTTCATCGAAGCCGGCGCCACCTACATCACCTTCCACCCGGAAGCCACGCTGCACGTTGATCGTTCGCTGCAACTGATCCGCGAAGGTGGCTGCAAATCCGGTCTGGTATTCAACCCGGCGACCCCGCTGGATGTGCTCAAGTACGTGATCGACAAGGTCGACATGGTCTTGCTGATGAGCGTCAACCCGGGCTTCGGCGGGCAGAAGTTCATTCCTGGCACCCTCGATAAACTGCGCGAAGCGCGGGCAATCATCGATGCCTCGGGCCGTGACATCCGCCTGGAAATCGATGGCGGCGTCAACGTCAACAACATCCGCGAAATCGCCGCTGCTGGCGCTGACACCTTTGTTGCCGGCTCGGCAATCTTCAATGCGCCGAACTATCAGGAAGTCATCGACAAGATGCGTTCCGAACTGGCGCTGGCGCGCCCATGAGCGGTTTTGAGCAGCTGTTCCCGGGAAAACTGCCACGGCTGGTGATGTTCGATCTGGATGGCACACTGATCGACTCGGTTCCGGACCTGGCAGCCGCCGTGGACACCATGCTGCTCTCCCTCGGCCGTCAACCGGCGGGCATCGATTCGGTGCGCGAGTGGGTTGGCAACGGCGCGCCAGTACTGGTGCGCCGTGCGTTGGCCGGTGGTATCGATCATTCGGCGGTGGATGACGTCGAAGCCGAGCACGCGCTGGAAGTGTTCATGCAAGCCTACGGCGCCAGCCATGAGCTGACCGTGGTCTATCCCGGCGTGCGCGACACTCTCAAGTGGCTGCACAAGCAAGGCGTGGCCATGGCGCTGATTACCAACAAACCGGAGCGTTTCGTCGCGCCGCTGCTGGATCAGATGAAGATCGGCCGCTACTTCAAGTGGATCATCGGTGGCGATACCCTGCCGCAGAAAAAGCCTGATCCGGCAGCGCTGTTCTTTGTGATGAAAATGGCCAACATCCCGGCCTCGCAATCGCTCTTCGTCGGCGACTCGCGCAGCGATGTGCTGGCGGCGAAAGCGGCGGGGGTCAAATGCGTGGCGCTGAGCTATGGCTACAACCACGGTCGACCGATTGCCGAAGAATCACCGGCGCTGGTCATCGACGATCTGCGCAAGCTAATTCCCGGTTGCCTAGGTTCGGCCGCTGAGATAACGTTGCCCGACGCTGCTCAATCCCATTCTGGAAACGCCATCGTGGTGGTCACTCGCAAACTCTGGATGAAAGTCATCAAGGCCCTGGCCCGCTGGCGTTGGCGCGCCTGACTTGTTCCTGGCCGGCCTGCCGGCGCGTTTGCATACCTGACTGATTTGCCCCTCACACCACGAGGCACCTTATGATCCGCGAAGAATTCCTGCGCTTGGCCGCTGACGGCTACAACCGCATTCCGTTGGCCTGCGAAACCCTGGCCGACTTCGACACGCCGCTGTCGATCTACCTGAAACTGGCCGACCAGCCCAACTCCTACCTGCTCGAATCGGTGCAGGGCGGCGAGAAATGGGGCCGTTACTCGATCATCGGTCTGCCGTGCCGCACCGTGTTGCGCGTTCACGACCATCACGTGAGCATCACCGTTGATGGCGTCGAGACCGAAAGCCACGATGTTGAAGATCCGTTGGCCTTCGTCGAAACCTTCAAGGCGCGCTACAACGTGCCGACCATCGCCGGTCTGCCGCGCTTCAACGGTGGTCTGGTCGGTTACTTCGGTTACGACTGCGTGCGTTATGTCGAGAAGCGCCTGGGCAAGTGCCCGAACCCGGATCCACTTGGCGTGCCAGACATTCTGCTGATGGTTTCCGACGCCGTCGTGGTGTTCGACAACCTCGCCGGCAAGATGCACGCGATCGTGCTCGCCGACCCTGCGCAGGCGGATGCCTTCGAACAAGGTCAGGCGCAACTGCAGGCATTGTTGGAAAAGCTCCGTCAGCCGATCACCCCGCGCCGTGGCCTGGACTTCAGCAAGCAACAAGCGGCTGATCCGGTGTTCCGTTCGAGTTTTACTCAAGACGATTACGAAAAAGCCGTCGACACCATCAAGGAGTACATCCTTGCCGGTGACTGCATGCAGGTCGTGCCGTCGCAGCGCATGTCGATCGACTTCAAGGCTGCGCCGATCGATCTGTACCGCGCTTTGCGTTGCTTCAACCCGACGCCGTACATGTACTTCTTCAACTTCGGCGACTTCCACGTCGTTGGCAGTTCGCCGGAAGTGCTGGTGCGGGTCGAAGACAACCTGATCACCGTGCGCCCGATTGCCGGCACGCGCCCACGTGGCGCCACGGAAGAAGCGGATGTGGCGCTGGAAGAGGACTTGCTGTCGGACGACAAGGAGATCGCCGAGCACTTGATGCTGATCGATCTGGGTCGCAACGACACCGGGCGCGTGTCGGAAATCGGCTCGGTGAAGCTCACCGAGAAAATGGTTATCGAGCGCTATTCCAACGTGATGCACATCGTCTCCAACGTCACCGGCCAGTTGAAAGCCGGGCTGACGGCGATGGATGCACTTCGAGCGATTCTGCCGGCGGGCACCTTGTCGGGCGCGCCGAAGATTCGCGCGATGGAAATCATCGACGAACTGGAGCCGGTCAAGCGTGGAGTGTATGGCGGCGCGGTGGGTTACTTCGCCTGGAACGGCAACATGGACACCGCGATTGCGATTCGTACGGCGGTGATCAAGAACGGCGAACTGCACGTGCAGGCTGGTGGCGGTATCGTCGCCGACTCGGTGCCGGCACTGGAATGGGAAGAAACCCTGAACAAACGCCGCGCGATGTTCCGCGCCGTGGCCCTGGCCGAGCAAACCCCGGAAGCCTGAACTCACGCAAAACCCCCTGTAGGAGTGAACCTGTTCGCGATAGCGGATTAACATTCAACGGATATGTTGTTTGAACCACCGTAATCGCGAGCAGGCTCACTCCTACATTTGATCTGTGTTCGGTCATAAAAAAGCGGCGCCTGTGAGAGCGCCGCTTTTTTTTGCCTGCGATTTAGAAGTCCAGAACGACCCCGACGTTAACGCCCTGCTGGGTAAAGTCATCATCCTTGCGCAGCGAGTAGCCGCCACGCAGCGCCAGATCCGCCGTGAGTTTGTGGCTGACGCCCAGGCTCAAACGGTTCAAATGACTCTGCGGCGTGTAGCCCTCAAGTTTGAAGTCATTCGCCGGCAAGGTGTTGAGCGCGATGTTGACCTTCTGCACGTCGTCTTCGTACTCACGCTCGTGAGCGTACTCGCCGAATACCTGGGTTTGCGGGGTGATGTTGTACTTGCCCTGCAAGCCCAGCCCCAGGCGTTTCGAGTCACGAGTCTGATCATCGAAAGTCAGCGCCGTGGCGCGGTTGCCCTTCTCTGAGTAGCCGTCGACATCGACGCTGGCGTAGTCGGCGCTGACGAATGGCGACAGGTGCCACTCGCTGCCCGGTTGGGCAATGTCGTAACCGACGCGGGCGCTGAAGGCCCAGAGGCTGCCGTCGGTGTCGCCTTTTTCAGCACCTTCGCTGACGCCCAGATCAAATTTGCGCTTGAGGTTGTCGTAGTCGAGTTTGCCACCGGTCAACGCCGCGTCAGCCCACCAGCGGTTCTGCTGGTACTGGGCAAATGCCGTGGCCATGTAGCTGTTGAGTTTGTAATCCGAGTCGTTGTGACCGGCCTCCAGATTCTGCCGGTAGAAACCTCCTGCCACACCGACACGCCAGGCTTCATTCAAGCGGTAGCTGCCGCCGACGTTAAGGTTGTAACCGCTGCCATCGGCGCTGGCGCCGCTGCTTTGGCTGTCGACATCAAGATGTTGGCCGCCCGCCGAAACAATGGCGCGCCATTGACCTACCGCTTGCCAGTTCTCCCAGTCCGCCTGCCATTGATTGCGCAGTTCATCCTGATGCGCACGCACGGTGGCGTGGGCCATTTCCGGTAGCAGCGTCAGCTCCCACGGCGCGGCGAGCAGGGAATAGGCGTAATCGGAGATCAGCTTTTGCCCGGCCTCGGTCGGGTGCACGCCGTCGTTGTAGATCAGCTTGGTCGGATCGGGCGTTGCACTGTTGATCCCGTATCGCGCGTTCTCGGTGCAACCGCTGCCACTGAAGCAGGTCGCGGTCAGGTTCTGGTCGGTCGCGAGGCCAAAGCGCCCAGGATCGGCAAACACTTCCGACAACAGGACCGGAATGTTCAGTGGAATGATTTCGGCGTTGATGCCTTGCAGGCGCGTGACCAACTGGCTGTTGAACTGAGTGGCGAGCTGGCTGCTGAAAGCTTGCAGCGGTGTACCGTTGATCGCTGGCGTCAGGCCAACATCAGGCAACAGCCAGACCATCACGTATTTGGCGCCGGCGGTTTGCAGGGTTTGCACGCTGTCGGCCAGTCGATCGGCGGCGGCGTTGGCTTGCGGCAGGCTGAGAATGCGACCTTGCAGGAAGTCGTTACCGCCGCCGGAAATGTAATACAGCGCCTTCGGGTCGGCGCGGAAGCCGTTCGATGGCAGGTAACCGGCGCGGGTGCGTTCGCCGGTAGCGGATTGCGTCGTGATCGAGTCGAGGATCTGGTCGGTGCGATAACCGCCTACCGCCCAGTTGTTACCGTCCGGCTGGCCGTTTTCGGCGCGCACGGCGGAGCTGGAGGAGGCTGTCTGGTCTGGCGAAAAGCCAAGGCGTCCGCCGAGCAACTGCGTGGAATTCAATGAATACAGTTCACCGCTGCCATCTTGATACACCGGCCCGGTCCGGTTGGTGTAACGCTCGGTGGAGCCGGCCGGTCCGCCAGTGTCGGTGAAGGTGCCTGCGTCGTTGAGGCTGTCGCCAAACACAATGAAACTGGAATAAGGATTGGGTGCAGCATTGGCCTGAGCGCAGGCCAGTGCGAGCAGGCAGCCGGCCAGCGGTACAAACAACGTCTGTTTGATCATGAGCAAGTCCGTTTAGTTATTGTTGTAGGTGAACGAAACGACAGTACCAAAAACTCCCGGCGTTTTGCCATCGGTCGCGAATCCTCCCCCGGTTTTATCTGCCGCAGCCCCGGCCATATTGCACGCTCCGCCCAGCTAAGTTACTGTGCCGGAACGTATGAACGAGACCTTCCCCGTGTTGATCACCAGCAAACTTCTGGATCAAGTCATCAAGGCACACGCCCGCTGGCGTTGGCGCGCCTGAATCTTTTCTGCCGGCCCCGCCGGATCTGTATCGCTTTGCCTTCCTTGCCTGTTTGAAATGCCGCTGTGCCGACGCATCTATCTGCGTCCGACATCGTGCAGCGCCCTGCGGGCAAGTGATCTGAAGGCTGTTTTCAAATCAGAATTCAAGAGGTTCGACACGCCATGTTGCTGATGATCGACAACTACGACTCCTTTACTTACAACGTTGTGCAATACCTCGGCGAGCTGGGTGCCGAAGTCAAAGTGGTGCGCAACGATGAGCTGACCATCGCTGAAATCGAAGCCCTCAAGCCTGAGCGCATTGTGGTTTCCCCCGGTCCTTGCACGCCGACTGAAGCCGGCATCTCCATCGAAGCCATCAAACACTTCGCCGGCAAGCTGCCGATCCTCGGTGTCTGCCTTGGCCATCAGTCCATCGGCCAGGCGTTTGGCGGTGACGTGGTGCGCGCCCGCCAAGTGATGCACGGTAAGACTAGTCCGGTATTCCACGAGGACAAGGGCGTTTTCGCCGGCCTCAATCATCCGCTGACCGTCACCCGTTACCACTCGCTGATCGTCAAGCACGACACGTTGCCCGATTGCCTGGAACTGACCGCATGGACCCAGCACGATGACGGTTCGGTCGACGAAATCATGGGCCTGCGTCACAAGACCCTGAACATTGAGGGCGTACAGTTTCACCCCGAGTCGATCCTGACCGAGCAGGGCCATGAACTGTTTGCCAACTTCCTCAAACAAACCGGCGGCACGCGCTAAGGACTTCCCATGAATATCAAGACAGCCCTGAGCCGTATCGTCGATCACCTCGACCTCAGCACCGATGAAATGCGCGACGTGATGCGCGAAATCATGACCGGCCAATGCACCGACGCGCAGATCGGCGCGTTCATGATGGCCATGCGCATGAAGAGCGAGAGCATCGACGAAATCGTCGGCGCCGTGTCGGTGATGCGTGAGCTGGCCGATCAAGTTGAACTGAAAACCCTCGACGGCGTGGTCGATGTGGTCGGCACCGGCGGTGACGGCGCGAACATCTTCAACGTATCCACCGCCTCTTCGTTTGTCGTAGCGGCAGCCGGTTGCACCGTGGCCAAGCACGGCAACCGCGCGGTATCGGGCAAGAGCGGCAGCGCCGACTTGCTGGAAGCCGCCGGCATCTATCTGAACCTGACGCCGGTGCAAGTCGCGCGTTGCATCGACAACGTCGGCATCGGTTTCATGTTTGCCCAGACCCACCACAAAGCCATGAAGTACGCCGCCGGCCCGCGCCGCGATCTTGGCTTGCGTACGCTGTTCAACATGCTCGGCCCGCTTACGAATCCGGCCGGTGTGAAACATCAGGTGGTGGGCGTGTTCACTCAGGCATTGTGCCGGCCATTGGCCGAAGTCTTGCAGCGCCTGGGCAGCAAGCATGTACTGGTGGTGCATTCGAAAGACGGCCTGGACGAGTTCAGTCTTGCCGCGCCGACTTTTGTTGCCGAGTTGAAGAACAACGAAATCACCGAGTATTGGGTCGAGCCGGAAGATCTCGACATGAAGAGCCAGAGCCTGCACGGTCTGTCGGTCGAAGGCCCGGAGGCGTCGCTGGCGCTGATCCGTGATGCTCTCGGCAAGCGCAAAACCGAAAACGGCCAGAAAGCCGCCGAAATGATTGTGCTCAATGCCGGTGCGGCGCTGTATGCCGCTGACGTGGCGAGTAGTTTGAAACAGGGTGTGGAGCTTGCGCACGACGCCCTGCACACCGGCCTCGCTCGGGAAAAACTCGAGGAGCTGGGTGCCTTTACCGCGGTATTCAAAGTGGAGAATGAGGGATGAGTGTACCGACGGTTCTGGAAAACATTCTGGCCCGCAAGGTTCAGGAAGTCGCCGAGCGTAGCGCCCGTGTGAGCCTGAGTGAGCTGGAAAGTCTGGCCAAGGCGGCCGATGCACCCCGTGGTTTTGCCCAGGCGTTGCTGGCGCAAGCCAAGAAGAAGCAGCCCGCGGTCATTGCCGAAATCAAAAAGGCCTCGCCGAGCAAAGGTGTTATCCGCGAGAACTTCATTCCGGCCGACATCGCCAAAAGCTACGAGAAGGGCGGGGCGACCTGTCTGTCCGTGCTGACCGACATCGATTACTTCCAGGGCGCCGATGCTTATCTGCAACAGGCCCGGGCCGCGTGCAAACTGCCGGTGATTCGCAAGGACTTCATGATCGATCCTTACCAGATCGTCGAAGCCCGCGCGCTGGGTGCTGACTGTGTGCTGCTGATCGTCTCCGCACTGGATGACGTGAAAATGGCCGAGCTGGCCGCTGTCGCCAAAAGCGTCGGTCTCGATGTGTTGGTCGAAGTGCACGATGGCGATGAGCTGGAGCGTGCGTTGAAAACCCTCGACACGCCGCTGGTCGGGGTCAACAACCGTAACCTGCACACCTTCGACGTCAGCCTGGAAACCACCCTCGACCTGCTGCCGCGCATTCCGCGCGATCGCCTGGTGATTACCGAGAGCGGTATTCTCAATCGTGCCGATGTCGAGTTGATGGAAATCAGCGAAGTGTATTCGTTCCTGGTGGGTGAAGCGTTCATGCGTGCGGAGAATCCGGGCACTGAACTGCAGCGACTGTTCTTCCCGGAGCGTGGCACTTCCATCAGCGGTTCGACCCTCGACTGATTCGCTCTAGACCGAGTCGAGACCATCGCGAGCAGGCTCACTCCCCCAGGGGAAATGCATTCCAATGTGGGAGCGAGCTTGCTAGCGAAGGGTCCATCGAAACCGCTAATGATTTCCATGTTGCCGGAGCCTGTTATGTCGCTGCCAACCTCCCTGACCATCGAAGCCGGTCTGCAAGCCGAACAAGACTTGCTGGCCTCGGTCTGCGCCGGCGACGCAGAATTCGGCCTTCTATTCTGGCAACCCAGCGATCGTGCGTTGGTCATGCCTCGCCGCCTCAATCGCCTCGCCGCGTTCGACCACGCCTGCGAAGTCTCAGCCGCCGCTGGCTGGCCCGTCCTGCTACGCGAAACCGGTGGCGAGCCCGTCCCGCAATCAGCGGCGACGATCAACATCGCCCTGATCTATGCGCCACCACGCAGCGAAGGCGACCTGAACCGCATCGAAACCGGCTACCACCGTCTCTGCGATCCGATCTGTCAGTTGTTGGAGGAGTTGGGCGGCACGTCATCGTTGGGTGAAATCGATGGCGCATTCTGCGACGGTCGCTTCAACGTCAATCTGGACGGTCGCAAAATGGTCGGCACGGCCCAGCGCTGGCGCCAGAGTCAGGGCGGGCAACGTCCGGTGGGCCTGGTGCACGGTGCGATGCTGATGGATAACGAGCGCGACTCGATGGTCGCGGCGGTCAATCGCTTCAATGAAGTGTGCGGCCTGGAGCAACGCGTGCGGGCTGAAAGCCACATCGGCCTGCATGAGAAATTCAACGCGCCACAGGCCTTGGCGCGTCTCGATGAGCTGTTTCGATTGATGCTGGCGCAGATCTACAGCGCCTGACTTTCGGGCTTAGCGCGTACCGAAGACCACCATGGTCTTGCCTTTCACATCGACCAGGTTGCGTTCCTCAAGATCCTTGAGCACGCGACCGACCATCTCCCGCGAACAACCGACAATCCGGCCGATTTCCTGACGGGTCACCTTGATCTGCATGCCGTCCGGGTGGGTCATCGCATCCGGTTGTTTGCACAGTTCCAGCAGGCAACGCGCGACTCGACCGGTTACATCGAAGAACGCCAGATCGCCGACCTTGCGCGTGGTGTTGCGCAGACGTTGTGCGATTTGTCCGCTGAGTACGTAAAGAATGTCCGGATCCTGCTGCGACAATTCGCGGAACTTGGCGTAGCTGATTTCCGCTGTTTCGCATTCAACTTTGGCCCGAACCCAGGCGCTGCGTTCCTGTTCCTGTCCCGCTTGCTCGAACAGGCCCAGTTCGCCAAAGAAATCCCCGGCGTTGAGGTAAGCGATGATCATCTCCCGACCGTCGTCATCCTCGATCAGGATCGTCACAGAACCCTTGATGATGAAGTACAGCGTGTCCGAGCGATCGCCCGCACAGATGATGTTGCTCTTGGCCGCATGGCGACGGCGCTGGCAATGCATCAACAGCTTGTCGAGATTCTTGATTTTGGGTGTGGGGGTAATAGCAACCATGGTTGTATCCCGAAAAGACTGCACGGTGATGTTTGATTTTTTATGAGGCGCTGAAGGCGGTCGCTACACGGGCTGACATGGGCGCCAGCGAATTGGCGCCAGCTTAACAGACACTTCGTCGCAAATTCGAGAAATTACCTACAGCGTGGAGGCATCCTGTCCTAGGAACGTTGCTCGCTGTCCGGGTAAAGCCCTGTGCTAAGCTGGCGACCCTTTTTTTACAGTGGAGTCTGGGCGATGAAGGCACGCATCCAATGGGCTGGCGAAGCCATGTTCCTCGGCGAATCCGGTAGCGGTCATGTCGTGGTGATGGACGGTCCGCCGGACGCTGGTGGTCGTAATCTGGGTGTTCGTCCGATGGAAATGCTTCTGCTGGGTGTCGGCGGTTGCAGCAACTTCGACGTGGTCAGCATCCTGAAGAAGTCCCGTCAGGCCGTTGAAAGCTGCGAGGCCTTTCTCGAAGCCGAGCGCGCGACCGAAGATCCGAAGGTGTTCACCAAGATTCACATGCATTTCGTGGTCAAGGGCCGTGGCTTGAAAGAAGCCCAGGTCAAGCGCGCCATCGAACTGTCCGCCGAAAAGTACTGCTCCGCTTCGATCATGCTTGGCGCGGCTGGCGTGGCGATCACTCACGACTACGAAATCGTCGAACTCGGTTGAACCGACATTCAACTATCATAAAAGCAGTGCAGACTCTGGCGATCCCCCGCTGACGTCTGCATAATGCGCCACTTTTTTCAGGGCAGTGATCGGTCAGCCGACGGATCAGCCGCCTGAACAGATAACCAAAATCGCCATCGCGAAGAGGTGTTAACCGTCCTACGCAGGTGCGTTGTTCGCACTTGACGGGCATGCTTGATCACGCGGCCGGGCCGCATACATAGAGAGTTTTTTACGGTGAAAAGCAAACTCAAGCTCCACGGGTTCAATAACCTGACAAAGACCTTGAGCTTCAACATCTATGACATCTGCTACGCGGAAACCCCGCAAGACCAGCAGGCTTACGTTGAGTACATCAATCAAGAGTACAACGCGAAACGCCTGACGCAGATTCTCACAGAAGTTGTCGAGATCATTGGTGCCAACATCCTGAACATTGCCAGTCAGGACTATGAACCTCAGGGCGCCAGCGTCACGATTCTGATTTCTGAAGAGCCGGTAACCCCGACTGAAAGCCAGATTGAAGAGTCGCCGGGCCCGTTGCCCGAAATTATCCTGGCCCACCTCGACAAGAGTCACATCACGGTGCACACCTACCCGGAAATTCATCCGGACGACGGTATTGCAACTTTCCGTGTGGACATCGACGTGTCGACTTGTGGTGTCATTTCACCGCTTAAAGCGCTCAATTTCCTCATTCACCAGTTCGATTCGGACATAGTGACTGTGGATTATCGTGTGCGCGGCTTCACCCGTGACGTTGAAGGCAACAAGCACTTCATCGACCACGAGATCAACTCGATCCAGAACTACCTCTCTGAAGACACCCGCGACGCGTACCAGATGACCGACGTGAACGTGTATCAGGAAAACCTGTTCCACACCAAAATGCTGCTGAAGAACTTCGAACTGGACAACTACCTGTTCGGCGACGCCACCAGCAATCTGTCCCTCGAGCAGCGTGCTCAGGTGACCGATCGGGTGAAACACGAAATGCTCGAAATCTTCTACGCGCGCAACATGCCTACTTAAGATTCCCGGGCACAAAAAAAAGGCGACTGTCTCAGGACAGTCGCCTTTTTTATTGCTGGAACAAAGCACCCTGTGGGAGCGAGCCTGCTCGCGATAAGGCCTTCAGCACCCACACAGATCTCAGATCCGATAAGTACTCTTGGTCATCACCTTCGCCAGAATACTCATCCCGAACTTCACCGGCGCCGGAAACCGAAAACCCCCAGCCTCCAGCGCACTTTCCGCATGATGTTCTTCATCTATGCGCATCTGCTCCAGAATCGCCCGGGATTTCTCGTCCTCAGCCGGCAACTGCTCCAGGTGTTCATTCAAGTGCTTGCACACCTGATGCTCGGTCGCCGCGACGAATCCAAGGCTGACCTTGTCGCTGATCAACCCGGCCACCGCACCAATACCGAACGACATCCCGTAAAACAGCGGATTTAAAACGCTGGTATGGCTGCCCAACTGATGAATACGTTGTTCGCACCAGACCAGATGATCAATCTCTTCTTCGGCGGCGTGCTCCATGGCCTCGCGCACCTGAGGCAGCTTGGCGGTCAGCGCCTGTCCCTGATAGAGCGCTTGGGCGCAGACTTCACCGGTATGGTTGATGCGCATCAGGCCGGCGACGTGGCGGGTGTCTTCGTCGCTCATTTGCGTGTCCGGCTGCAAAATCGCCGGCGACGGACGGTACGGTTGGCCACTGAAGGGCAGCAGGGTACGCATTGCGGCATCGGCTTGCAGCAGAAGACGGTCAATTGGCGAGTAGTGACGTTGGGTAGTCATTCTGACCTCCGGGAAGAATCTCGACGGCCAGTTTAACCGAATCGGCCGTGGAAGGTTTGCGCTGGGTCATTTGCTGCACGGTCATGCTTTTTTGTGGGAGCGATGCTGCTCGCGAAGGCGTGGTGTCAGGCACTGGTATATTGAACGTGCCGACGTCTTCGCGAGCAGGCTCGCTCCCGCAGGGGGCTTTTTAGCCCGGTGGCCAGTTCATCTGACGCTGACCGAGTACGTGCATATGAATGTGGTAGACGGTCTGCCCACCTTTCTCATTGCAGTTCATCACTACGCGGAAACCTTCTTCGCAACCCAGTTCCAGTGCCAGACGCTGCGCAGTGAACAGGATGTGCCCGGCCAATGCCTTGTCATCTTCGGTCAGGTCATTGAGGGTGCGCACCGGTTTTTTCGGGATCACCAGGAAATGCACCGGTGCCTGAGGGGCGATGTCATGGAAGGCCAAAACCTGGTCGTCTTCGTAAATGATCTTGGCCGGGATTTCCCGGTTGATGATCTTGGTGAACAGAGTATCCACTGCTGTTTTCTCCGCTGTTTGGGCTGAATCGAGTGTACCGCGTTGAATCCGGTTTCTTCAGCGCGGGCAGTAAGCTTTATTGACCATACCGACGATGGTGCGATTGAGCCAGCGCGAGCCCAGTCGCGGCAAGAACGCGAACCAGCGGTTGCGTCGTCCGGGAATGATGATTGCGCGGTTCTTGTCGAGGGCGCGTACGGTGTATAGCGCGACTTCCTCCGGGCTCATCATTAACTTGCTGTCTTTGAGTTTGTCGCTGTTCAGCTGCGCCGTGCGGAAAAATGCCGTGCGTGTCGGGCCGGGGCAGAGTACCGAGACCTTCACCGCACTTTGTTTCAGTTCAACCCGCAAGGCTTCGGAGAAGTGCAGCACATACGCCTTGCTGGCGTAGTAAGTGCTCATCCAAGGGCCGGGATTGAAGGCGGCCACCGAGGCGACATTGAGAATCTGCCCGCCACCCTGCAGCGCCATGCTGTTGCCGATGGCGTGGCAGAGACGGGTGAGGGCGAGGATGTTCACTTCGATCAGATCCTGCTCGGTCATCCAGTCCTGTGCGAGAAACGGGCCGCAGGTGCCGATGCCGGCGCAATTGACGAGCAAGTCGATCTGTCGGTCACCTTCTTCCAGTTCCAGCAGGAAGCCGGACAGACGCAATGGCTCGCCCAGATCGCAGGCGCGGAACAGTACCTCGACGCCAAAACGCTGGGTCAATTCGATCGCAATGCTTTCGAGCTGATCACGCTGTCGGGCCACCAGAATCAGGCTGCGGCCACGCCGGGCCAGTGCTTCGGCCATCGCCAGGCCGATGCCGCTGGAGGCGCCGGTGATCAGTGCGTAACGGGTCATGCAATTCTCCATCGCAACAGCTCCGCGCCGGCGACGCGGGTGTCACGGCGGGGAGCGCTGTTCATTCTTTCGCAGAGTCTACAGGGGCCTGCGCCGCTTCGGCTGCCTCGTCGGCGGAATCCGCAGGCGTTTCGACCTCTACTTCGACTTCATCAGTGGTCACCGAGCCACTTTCGTAGCTGCTTTCCAGATTGCTTTCATATTCCTGCTGGATGGCTGAGATGCCGCCGAGCATTCCACCGACAAAAATCAGTGCGAAGAACACGATCCACAGTGAGCACAGCACTTTCACGGCGGTGCTGTTTGGCGGCGGGGGAGGGCCGTAGCGATTGGCGCCGGTGTTGCCCGGTACGACCATGATCACCAGCGGGAAGAAGCTGCCCACGAACGGTACAAGGTTCAATAGCCAGAGCCAGCCCGACCAGCCGATATCGTGCAGGCGCTGGACGCTGAACAGAATGCTGACGATCAGGAAGGCGATAAACAGGAAGAACGCGAAGATTCCGCCGATGATCAGGCCGGTGGTGGAATCGCCGCTGACCAGGCCAAGCGCCAACAGGGCGAATACCCCGATAATGGGCAGCGTGACCAGGCTCAGTACCATCGTCCATGCAAGAAAACGCAGGCGACCTATGCGGCCTTCGACGCTGAACGGCTTGAGCGTGGCGAACGCCGGAACATGTTCCCCCACAGTGGCGCGAGGCGGTGCATACGGGGAGTCCGGTTCTGCCACCACAGTGGAGTGTTCCTGGACGTCCGATAGATTCAGTTCGATTGCCGTCTCTGCTTCAATGCGTGCATCAATCCCGGTTTTGCTCAGAGCTTGTAGATAAGCCTGTGCATCGTTGTGGGACAGGTCGCGTTTGAGTGCTACGGCGCGGCCATTGAACAGGCGTTCGATGGCCGCCACTTCACTTTTGAAAAGATCAGCCAGATTGAGCTTGGCCGTAGTGATATCGACACCGGGCTGCAAAGCACCGTCGAATACGATCTTGTAACGGGGTTCGCTCATGGCCGAGGCATCCTTGTCGCGAATGGTTTGAAAGGTCGTCAGTGTAAGGCCAGTCTTGAGTCGACTTGCCCGGTTTTTTTATTCGCGCGGCCAGCGTTTTGGCAATTGTGCTGCGTGTTCCTGGGCCTGCCGGTATTCAGCGTCCAGCCGTGCGATCAATTGATCCACGCTCGGCAGGTCATCGATCTGTCCGACGCCTTGTCCGGCCGACCACACAGTCTTCCAGGCTTTGGCTTCATCATTGATTGGCTTGAGCTTGTCACCGAAATTCACTTCGCCTTTGCCTTGCAGGGCGGCCATGTCGAAACCGGCCGCTTCCAGGCTCTGCCGCATAAAGCTCGCCGGCACTCCCGAGACCGCTGGAGTATGGATGATGTCGGACGCCTTGGCTGTCAGCAGCATCTCCTTGTAGGCGTCGGGCGCATGACTTTCCGTGGTGCCGATAAATCGCGTACCGAAGTAGGCCAGATCCGCGCCGAGCAGCTGTGCGGCGAGAATCTCATGCCCGTGGTTAAGACATCCTGCAAGCAGCAGGGTTTTATCGAAGAACTGACGGATCTCGGCGATCAGCGCAAACGGACTCCAGGTCCCGGCATGGCCCCCGGCGCCGGCCGCCACAGCAATCAATCCGTCGACGCCGGCCTCGGCCGCTTTCTCGGCATGTCGGCGAGTGGTGACGTCATGGAATACCAGGCCGCCATAACTGTGTACCGCGTCGACCAACTCCTTCACCGCGCCGAGGCTGGTGATGACGATCGGCACTTTGTGTTCGACGCAGATGTTCAGGTCTGCCTGCAAGCGCGGGTTGCTGTTGTGCACGATCAGGTTCACCGCGTACGGCGCCGGGTTGTCCAGTGTCGCCAGGCCCGCTTCGATCTGTTCCAGCCAGGCTTTGAATCCGCTGCTTTCGCGTTGGTTCAGCGCAGGAAAACTCCCGACCACGCCATTACGGCAGCAGGCGAGCACCAGCTCAGGGTTGGAAATCAGAAACATCGGCGCCGCCACTACAGGCAAACGCAGACGTTGTTCGAGCAAAGCGGGCAGCGACATTATGAACACCCCAAGGATCTGTACTTGTTGAAGTTAGAACGGCTTGACCACGACCAGAATTACGATAGCCAGCAATATCAGAACCGGCACTTCATTGAACCAGCGATAAAAGACATGGCTGCGGGTGTTCTCGCCACGGGCGAAACGTTTTACCTGCGCACCGCACATGTGGTGGTAGCCGATCAGCAAGACGACCAGGGTCAATTTGGCGTGAATCCAGCCGCCCATGCTGAAGATGCTCGGGTTGAGGTAAATCAGCCAGCCGCCGAAGATCAGCGTCGCAATCATCGCCGGGCCCATGATGCCGCGATACAGCTTGCGCTCCATGACACTGAAGCGCTCTTTGCTGATCGTGTCTTCGCTTTGCGCGTGATACACGAACAGACGCGGCAAGTAGAACAGCCCGGCAAACCAGCAAACGATGCTGACAATGTGAAAAGCTTTGATCCATAGATAGAGCATTTTTAGTTATTCCAGGTTCACGGTAAGCCGGATAGTAGAGGCTTGAGCGTCCGCACGTCACCTTGACGGTTGTCGCAGGGCCGCGCGGCCCCTATTATCGACGGCTTTCCAGTGGGTTCTTTGAGGGCAGGTTATGGTCAAGGTCGGTATCGTCGGCGGCACGGGTTACACCGGTGTCGAACTGCTGCGTCTGTTGGCGCAGCATCCGCAGGCAGAAGTGGTAGTGATCACTTCCCGATCCGAGGCCGGTCTGGCCGTGGCTGACATGTACCCGAACCTGCGCGGACACTACGACGGCCTGGCCTTCAGCGTCCCAGACATCAAGACCCTCGGCGCTTGCGACGTAGTGTTCTTCGCCACTCCGCACGGTGTGGCTCATGCGTTGGCCGGTGAATTGCTGGCAGCGGGCACCAAGGTCATCGACCTGTCGGCTGACTTCCGTCTGCAAGACGCTGAAGAGTGGGCCAAGTGGTACGGTCAGCCGCACGGCGCGCCTGAGTTGCTGGACGAAGCGGTTTACGGTCTGCCGGAAGTCAATCGCGAGCAGATCAAGAAGGCCCGCCTGATCGCGGTGCCGGGTTGCTACCCAACCGCTACGCAGCTGGGCTTCCTGCCGTTGCTCGAGGCTGGTCTGGCGGATACTTCGCGCTTGATCGCCGACTGCAAATCCGGCGTCAGCGGTGCTGGTCGCGGTGCGGCTGTCGGCTCGCTGTACTCCGAAACGTCAGAAAGCATGAAGGCCTATGCGGTGAAAGGTCACCGTCACCTGCCGGAAATTCGCCAGGGTCTGCGTCGCGCAGCGGGCAAGGATGTCGGTCTGACCTTCGTACCGCACCTGACTCCGATGATCCGTGGCATTCACTCGACGCTCTACGCGACCGTGGTTGATCGCTCGGTGGATCTGCAGGCGTTGTTTGAAAAGCGCTATGCCAACGAACCGTTCGTCGATGTGATGCCGGCCGGCAGCCATCCGGAAACCCGTAGCGTGCGCGGTGCCAACGTTTGCCGTATCGCCGTTCATCGTCCGCAGGATGGCGATCTGGTGGTGGTGCTGTCGGTGATCGACAACCTGGTCAAAGGTGCGTCGGGTCAAGCGGTGCAGAACATGAACATCCTGTTCGGGCTGGACGAGCGTTTCGGTCTGTCCCACGCCGGTATGCTGCCGTAATACTTTAAGCAGCACAGCCAAAAGGCCCGTTAAGCGGGCCTTTTTGCATTCTGAACAGTTCGTCGGGTTTATTGATATACCGTAACAATAGTTGACCGATTTTCTCGGACAAGCGGATAATGCGCGTCATCACGCATTATGGCGGCGTAACGCCGGGAGATAGTCAGCATGAGCGTCGAATCCTTCACCCCCACGGCTTTGCAATTCACCCACGGTGCCGCGCACAAGGTGAAGAGCCTGGTCGATGAAGAGGGGAATGATCGCTTGAAGCTGCGCGTATTCGTTACGGGCGGCGGTTGTTCAGGGTTTCAGTACGGTTTCACCTTCGATGAAGATGTGGCCGAGGACGACACCATCGTCGAGCGCGAAGGCGTGAGTCTGGTGGTGGATCCGATGAGCTTCCAGTACCTGGCCGGTGCTGAAGTGGATTACCAGGAAGGTCTGGAAGGTTCGCGCTTCGTGATCAAGAACCCTAACGCCACCACGACGTGTGGTTGCGGGTCTTCGTTCTCGATCTGATTGCTCCTCGCTCCAGATAACAAAACGCCGCAGAGCCTCACGGTTCTGCGGCGTTTTGCTGTGCTTAATCTTTAAGCGGGGTAGATAGCGCCAAGTATCCGCAGCCCGCGTGCGCCGGTGACGCTTGGGCGGTTGGCCGCGATGCCTTCTAGGCAGCAATGGGCCAGCCAGGCGAAGGCCATGGCTTCGACCCAGTCGGGGTCAACGCCGTGAGTGGCAGTGCTGGTGACTTTGGTGGTCGGCAGCAGCTCGGCCAGACGCTTCATCAGCGTGGCGTTGTGCGCCCCGCCGCCACAGACCAACAGTTCCTGAGTATCGGTTTGAGCGTTTTGCAAAGATTCAGTGATCGTCAACGCGGTCAGCTCAAGCAACGTCGCTTGCACGTTCTCGGCAGCAAAGGCTGGCAGGTGCGAGAGATGTTGTTCCAGCCAGGGCAGGTTGAACACTTCTCGGCCGGTACTTTTCGGCCCCTTGGTGACGAAGAACGGATCGCTGAGGAGTGCGTTTAGCAGTGTCGGCTCGACTGTACCTGTTTTAGCCCAGTCGCCATTGCGATCATAGTTTTCGCCGCGCTGCTGGTGAATCCAGGCGTCCATCAGCACATTCCCGGGGCCGCAGTCGAAACCGGCTACAGGTTTGGTCGGCTCAATCAGACTCAGATTGCTGAAACCGCCGACATTCAAGACGGCCTGGTTACCGGTACGCTCTTCAAATAACGCTTCATGAAATGCAGGTACCAGCGGAGCGCCTTGGCCACCGGCCGCCACATCACGACTGCGGAAATCGCTGACTACGGTGATACCGGTCAGTTCGGTCAGCAGAGCGGGGTTGCCGATCTGCACGGTGAAACCGCGTGCAGGCTCATGGCGAATGGTCTGGCCGTGGCTGCCTATCGCCCGAATGTCCTGCGGCTTGAGTCGCTGCTGATCGAGGAGGGTATGAATGCCCTGCGCAGCGAGTGTCACCCAGTTCTGCTGGGCAATCGCCGAGCGGGCGATTTCGTCAGGGCCGCTGGCGCATAAGCCAAGCAGCTCGGTGCGCAGGGATTCAGGCATGGGAATGTAATGCGTGGCGACCAGTTTGATCGCCGAGGTCTGTTCGATCAGGGCAATGTCCAGACCGTCGAGGCTGGTTCCGGACATCACGCCAATATACAGGGCCATGACTTAGCGCTTGCTCGAAGCCAGCATGGTGGCTTTCTCTTGATCCATGCGCGCCATCAGCGGCTGGCTCTGTGCAAGGAAGCGAGCGCGTTCGGCTTTGGCAATTGGATCAGCCATTGGCAGCTTCTGTCCCAGCGGATCGACGTGAACGCCGTTGACCTGGAACTCATAGTGCAAGTGCGGGCCGGTCGAGAGGCCGGTGGTGCCGATGTAGCCGATGACTTGGCCTTGCTTAACGGAACCGCCAGTCTTCACGCCTTTGGCGAAGCCTTGCATGTGGCCGTACAGCGTGCGGTAAGTGTTGCCGTGCTGGATGATCACCGTGTTGCCGTAGCCACCACGACGTCCGGCCAGCAACACTTTACCGTCACCCGCAGCCTTGATTGGCGTACCGCGTGGCGCAGCGTAATCCACGCCTTTGTGGGCGCGGATCTTGTTGAGAATCGGGTGTTTGCGGCCCATTGAGAACTTCGAGCTGATGCGGGCGAAATCCACCGGAGTACGGATGAACGCCTTGCGCATGCTGTTGCCGTCAGCGGTGTAGTAGCTGCTGTTGCCTTGCTTGTTGGTGTAACGCACGGCGGTGTAGGTCTTGCCGCGGTTAGTGAAGCGAGCGGACAGGATAGGTCCGGTGCCGACGGCTTTGCCGTTGACCACTTTCTGCTCGTAGATGACATCGAATTCGTCACCCTGGCGGATGTCTTGAGCGAAATCGACGTCGTAGCCAAAGACGCTGGCCATATCCATGGTCAGACTATGGGAGAGACCGGCACGGGCTGCTGATTGTGAGAGCGAGCTATTGATTACGCCATGGACGTAAGCAGTTCGAACGGTTGGTTTTGCGGTAACCCGGTTGAAGGCATAACCCTTGTCATTCTTGGTCAGGGTAATGGTTTCGACGTCGCTGACCTTGCTGTGCAAACTGGTCAGTTGGCCTTCAGGATTCAATTCGAATTCGAGTTTCTGGCCATGCTTGAGTTGGCTGAACTGTTTGGCTTGTTTGTCGCTGGCCAGGACTTCGTGAACGGAGGCAGCCGGCAGGCCGACCTTTTCGAACAGGGTCGACAGGGTATCGCCCTTGGCAACGATGACTTCGCGATGGCCAGGCGCTTTTGGCTTTTCGGCGGCTGGCGTAGGTGCAGCCTCTGCGGTTTGCGGGGTGTTTTCGCTACTGTTTTCGATTTGAGCAAATGGCGAAGCTACTGGCTCATTTGTGGCTTGAGCTGCGTCAGCAGCGTCTTGATCTTGTGTCAGTTGTTCAGCAGGACTTTCCAGTTCAAGGCTCAGGGTCGTCTTTTTGGCTTCAACATCACTGGAAGGGAATACCAGGAGTGCCAGGCTGAGAAGGGCGGCGATTCCACTTGCGGCGAGCAGGTGGGTCTTCGGGTAAAGCGGAGGCGCTTTAGACGGTTCTGTGGTCATAAGTAATTTTGACTTTGAAAAAAGATGAATTGGAAAAGATGAATGACATGATGAAGATGAAATAACTGTATAAAATATAACCAAATCATCTCTGAAGCAAGTCTGCAGACGCCGCGTTTGTGGATTGGTGTCCGTGCGCCGGGCAAAACTTGTAATTGGTGCACGA
>NZ_CP071586.1:5922500-6255000 GCF_019614655.1 Pseudomonas germanica | reverse complement strand
TTGAGAAGCTTGCTGGAGGTATCAGAAGTGCGAATGCTGACATGAGTAACGACAATGGGTGTGAAAAACACCCACGCCGAAAGACCAAGGTTTCCTGCGCAACGTTAATCGACGCAGGGTTAGTCGGTCCCTAAGGCGAGGCTGAAAAGCGTAGTCGATGGAAAACAGGTTAATATTCCTGTACTTCTGGTTATTGCGATGGAGGGACGGAGAAGGCTAGGCCAGCTTGGCGTTGGTTGTCCAAGTTTAAGGTGGTAGGCTGAGATCTTAGGTAAATCCGGGATCTTAAGGCCGAGAGCTGATGACGAGTGTTCTTTTAGAACACGAAGTGGTTGATGCCATGCTTCCAAGAAAAGCTTCTAAGCTTCAGGTAACCAGGAACCGTACCCCAAACCGACACAGGTGGTTGGGTAGAGAATACCAAGGCGCTTGAGAGAACTCGGGTGAAGGAACTAGGCAAAATGGCACCGTAACTTCGGGAGAAGGTGCGCCGGTGAGGGTGAAGGACTTGCTCCGTAAGCTCATGCCGGTCGAAGATACCAGGCCGCTGCGACTGTTTATTAAAAACACAGCACTCTGCAAACACGAAAGTGGACGTATAGGGTGTGACGCCTGCCCGGTGCCGGAAGGTTAATTGATGGGGTTAGCTAACGCGAAGCTCTTGATCGAAGCCCCGGTAAACGGCGGCCGTAACTATAACGGTCCTAAGGTAGCGAAATTCCTTGTCGGGTAAGTTCCGACCTGCACGAATGGCGTAACGATGGCGGCGCTGTCTCCACCCGAGACTCAGTGAAATTGAAATCGCTGTGAAGATGCAGTGTATCCGCGGCTAGACGGAAAGACCCCGTGAACCTTTACTATAGCTTTGCACTGGACTTTGAATTTGCTTGTGTAGGATAGGTGGGAGGCTTTGAAGCGTGGACGCCAGTTCGCGTGGAGCCATCCTTGAAATACCACCCTGGCAACTTTGAGGTTCTAACTCAGGTCCGTTATCCGGATCGAGGACAGTGTATGGTGGGTAGTTTGACTGGGGCGGTCTCCTCCTAAAGAGTAACGGAGGAGTACGAAGGTGCGCTCAGACCGGTCGGAAATCGGTCGTAGAGTATAAAGGCAAAAGCGCGCTTGACTGCGAGACAGACACGTCGAGCAGGTACGAAAGTAGGTCTTAGTGATCCGGTGGTTCTGTATGGAAGGGCCATCGCTCAACGGATAAAAGGTACTCCGGGGATAACAGGCTGATACCGCCCAAGAGTTCATATCGACGGCGGTGTTTGGCACCTCGATGTCGGCTCATCACATCCTGGGGCTGAAGCCGGTCCCAAGGGTATGGCTGTTCGCCATTTAAAGTGGTACGCGAGCTGGGTTTAGAACGTCGTGAGACAGTTCGGTCCCTATCTGCCGTGGACGTTTGAGATTTGAGAGGGGCTGCTCCTAGTACGAGAGGACCGGAGTGGACGAACCTCTGGTGTTCCGGTTGTCACGCCAGTGGCATTGCCGGGTAGCTATGTTCGGGAAAGATAACCGCTGAAAGCATCTAAGCGGGAAACTTGCCTCAAGATGAGATCTCACTGGAACCTTGAGTTCCCTGAAGGGCCGTCGAAGACTACGACGTTGATAGGTTGGGTGTGTAAGCGCTGTGAGGCGTTGAGCTAACCAATACTAATTGCCCGTGAGGCTTGACCATATAACACCCAAGCAATTTGCGTCGAAAGACCAGATTGCGGTGTGTGAAGACGAAACGAACCGAAAGTTCGATGTTCACAAACACCGAAAGCTATCACATACCCAATTTGCTGAAGCGAGGCCATTTGGCCACGACTCAGTACCCGAATTTCTTGACGACCATAGAGCGTTGGAACCACCTGATCCCATCCCGAACTCAGCAGTGAAACGATGCATCGCCGATGGTAGTGTGGGGTTTCCCCATGTGAGAGTAGGTCATCGTCAAGATTAAATTCCGAAACCCCAATTGCGAAAGCAGTTGGGGTTTTGTTTTGCCCGCGGGAAAAGCATCTGCTTGATTTCTATGCAACAGCCCGGCTCATGGATATTATTCGGGCCTCATTGTGAGGGCGAGACCTGCATGTTGACGTTGTTGAACCTCCTGAAAGATGGCCGATTCCATTCTGGTCAGGATCTTGGCGCCGCCTTGGGAATAAGTCGAAGTGCGGTATGGAAACAGCTTCAGCATCTTGAGGCCGAGCTTGGCTTGTCCATTCATAAAGTGCGAGGACGAGGCTATCAATTGGCTGTTCCATTGACGCTGCTCGACTCTCGGGCAATATCGGCAATGGCGCCAGATTGGCCGGTGATGGTCTTGGATTCGGTCGACTCGACAAACGCTGAGGCCTTGCGGGCGATTGGCCAAGGTAGTTTGGCGCCCTTTTTGGTGCTCGCGGAACGCCAGGTCTCTGGTCGTGGGCGAAGAGGTCGCAAGTGGGTAAGTCCCTTTGCAGAGAATCTTTATTACAGCCTTGTCCTGCGTATTGATGGCGGAATGCGCCAGCTCGAGGGCTTGAGTCTTGTTGTTGGGTTGGCTGTCTTGCAGGCTCTGAGAAATTTTGGAGTGTCAGGTGCGGGATTGAAGTGGCCCAACGATGTCTTGGTGGGTAACAAGAAGATTGCCGGCATTCTCCTTGAGCTCGTTGGTGATCCGGCAGACGTTTGCCATGTGGTGCTGGGTATTGGTGTAAATGTGAACATGCAAGTGGCTGATGAAGTTGGCCAGCAATGGACTTCGATTCGGCTTGAGTCAGGTAGAAGTACTGACCGTAACTCCCTGGTGGCTGAGCTTAGTAAGCAGTTAAATGTTTATATCCGGCGCCATCAGGTGGATGGTTTTTCGGCTCTCCAGACGGAATGGGAGGCGAACCATTTGTGGCAGGATCGCTCTGTGTCATTGATTGCGGGTTCCAGTCAGATAGATGGTGTTGTGCTCGGAATCGATAGTCAGGGTGCGCTGCGCCTGAAGGTGGATGGTGTGGAAAAAGTCTTTAGTGGTGGTGAGCTCAGCCTGAGGTTGCGTGATGATTCTTGAGCTCGACTGTGGGAACAGCTTTATTAAGTGGCGAGTACTGAAGGCTGCGCTTGGCTCTCTCTTTTCTGAAGGGGTTGTCGACTCTGATCTCGCATTGCTAGACAGTTTGAAAGCTCTCAATGGGCTTGAGCTTCGTAAGTGCCGCGTGGTCAGTGTCAGGACTGCGGAGGAGACTGATGCCTTGATCGCTATTATCGAGCGTGAGTTTGGTATTTCGGTGGTGTGCGCGAAGCCCGCACGTGAAATGTCCGGTGTCAAAAATGGTTATGAAGAGTACGAGCGCCTAGGGCTGGATCGATGGCTGGCCATGCTTGGCGGGTTTCATCTCGCATCAGGCGGCGCTTGCCTGGTGCTTGATTTCGGTACGGCGGTGACTGCAGATTTTATTGCTGCGGGTGGTGAGCATCTTGGTGGTTTTATTTGCCCCGGAATGCCTTTGATGCGAAATCAGTTACGTACGCATACCCGTAAGATTCGCTATGGAGATCTGGCGGCTGAGCGCGCGCTGTCAAGCAATGCGCCTGGGCGGACCACTGTTGAGGCGGTGGAGCGCGGGTGTTCATTGATGTTGCGAGGTTTCGTATTGACACAGTTGGAACTGGCGCGCTCTTACTGGAGGGAAGACTTCGCAGTCTTTATAACTGGGGGGGATGCTGAATTGGTTGCAGCTGTCGCCCCTGAGGCTCGAGTCGTTCCTGACCTGGTGTTTGTGGGGTTGGCTATGGCGTGTCCTTTTTCCTGAGGTTTGTATGCGTTGGTTGTTCCTCCTGCTTCTTGTTCTTAATGTTTTCTATTATGTCTGGCATCAGCAGGAGGCGCCCTTGCGGGCGAAGGATGTAACGCCTCTCAGTTTGTATCGAGGTTCCCAGCAAGACATTCGTTTGCTCAGCGAAACGACGGGCAATGCTCGGGAGGGGCAGGGGGGGCGTCGGCAAGAGTGTCTGTTCCTTGGTGGTTTCTCTCGACAGGAGTCGATTACAGCGCTCCAGCAGCGTTTGGCTGAAATGGGAGTCGATGTAAAATCTTCGTCGAGGGATGCTTCTGGGGTTGGTTATTGGTTGTCTGTTTCGCCTCAGGGCCAGCGTTTGCTGGGGGACGCCCAGCTCCAAAACCTTTCCAACGAATTCAATGAGTTAAAACATAAAATAATGCTGTGTGAGGGGGTTGCACCTGCTGAATAGTTTGCATAGAATGGCGCCCGCTCCACAGCGAAGACCTAAGTAGGGATTCAAAGTGAAGTGATGTCAACGCAGCTAACCTCAGGTTTTTAAATGAGAAAATGCTTGACAGGGGTTTGGCATAGTATAGAATGCCGGCCTGATTAGGAGGGGTTCCCGAGCGGCCAAAGGGATCAGACTGTAAATCTGACGTCTACGACTTCGAAGGTTCGAATCCTTCTCCCTCCACCAGATTTAAGCGTGAGCTGCAGGCTCCGCGGGTATAGTTTAGTGGTAGAACCTCAGCCTTCCAAGCTGATGATGCGGGTTCGATTCCCGCTACCCGCTCCAAGTTTGCAGGTTGTGCAAAGTGTTTTGCTCTTGTAGCTCAGTTGGTAGAGCACACCCTTGGTAAGGGTGAGGTCAGCGGTTCAAATCCGCTCAAGAGCTCCATATAACAAGGCAGATATGAAAATATCTGCCTTTGTTTTAATGGTTGATATTGTTTGTCTAATTTCTTCTGTTGAGGGTGATATCGATGGCTAAGGAAAAATTTGATCGTTCCCTGCCCCACGTCAACGTTGGGACCATTGGTCACGTTGACCACGGTAAAACCACTCTGACTGCTGCTCTGACTCGCGTTTGCTCCGAAGTTTTCGGTTCCGCAATCGTTGACTTCGACAAGATCGACAGCGCACCAGAAGAAAAAGCTCGCGGTATCACCATCAACACCGCACACGTTGAGTACAACTCGAAGATCCGTCACTACGCTCACGTCGACTGCCCAGGTCACGCTGACTATGTGAAGAACATGATCACCGGTGCTGCTCAAATGGACGGCGCTATTCTGGTTTGCTCGGCCGCTGATGGTCCGATGCCACAAACCCGTGAGCACATCCTGCTGTCCCGTCAGGTAGGCGTTCCGTACATCGTGGTTTTCCTGAACAAGGCTGACCTGGTAGACGACGCTGAGCTGCTGGAACTGGTTGAGATGGAAGTTCGCGACCTGCTGTCCACCTACGACTTCCCGGGCGATGACACTCCAATCATCATCGGTTCGGCTCGTATGGCTCTGGAAGGCAAAGACGACAACGAGATGGGCACCACTGCCGTCAAGAAACTGGTTGAGACTCTGGATGCTTACATCCCAGAACCAGTTCGTATGATCGACAAGCCATTCCTGATGCCAATCGAAGACGTATTCTCGATCTCGGGTCGCGGTACTGTTGTGACTGGTCGTATCGAGCGCGGTATCGTTCGCGTTCAGGATCCGCTGGAAATCGTTGGTCTGCGTGACACCACCGTTACTACTTGCACCGGTGTTGAAATGTTCCGCAAGCTGCTCGACGAAGGTCGTGCTGGCGAGAACTGCGGCGTTCTGCTGCGTGGTACCAAGCGTGACGACGTTGAGCGTGGTCAGGTTCTGGTTAAGCCGGGTTCGGTTAAGCCGCACACCAAGTTCACTGCAGAAGTTTACGTTCTGAGCAAGGAAGAAGGCGGTCGTCACACTCCGTTCTTCAAAGGCTACCGTCCACAGTTCTACTTCCGTACTACTGACGTGACTGGTAACTGCGAGCTGCCAGAAGGCGTTGAAATGGTAATGCCAGGTGACAACATTCAGATGACTGTTACCCTGATCAAAACCATCGCGATGGAAGATGGTCTGCGTTTCGCTATCCGCGAAGGCGGTCGTACCGTCGGCGCTGGCGTCGTAGCTAAAATCATCGAGTAAGTGGTTGTAATGTATTTTTCGGGCCGGCATAATGGTCGGCCTGATTTTGTTTTAGGTCAGTAGCTCAATTGGCAGAGCGACGGTCTCCAAAACCGTAGGTTGGGGGTTCGATTCCCTCCTGACCTGCCAGATTCACTCGGTGTGTCTGGCTTTCTTTTCACAGGATCTTCATAGATGACTCCTAAAGCTGAAGCTCAAGGCTCTCGCTTCGATCTGCTCAAGTGGCTTGTAGTTGTCGCTTTGGTGGTTGTTGGCGTTGTTGGCAATCAGTATTACTCTGCTTCGCCGATCCTGTACCGTGTGCTCGCTTTACTTGCAATTGCTGCTGTAGCTGCCTTTGTAGGCCTGCAGACTGCTAAGGGCAAGTCTTTCTTTGTACTGGTTAAGGAAGCTCGCACCGAGATTCGTAAAGTCGTGTGGCCAACTCGCCAAGAAACCACGCAGACCACCCTTATTGTGGTGGCTGTTGTTCTGGTTATGGCGTTGCTGTTGTGGGGGCTTGATTCCCTGCTCGGCTGGCTTGTTTCCTTGATTGTCGGCTAAGGGTGTCCCGTGGCTAAGCGTTGGTATGTTGTGCATGCTTACTCGGGTTACGAGAAGCATGTGATGCGCTCGCTGATCGAGCGCGTAAAGCTGGCTGGCATGGAAGATGGCTTCGGCGAGATTCTGGTTCCCACTGAAGAAGTGGTTGAAATGCGTAATGGCCAGAAGCGCAAAAGCGAGCGCAAATTCTTTCCAGGCTATGTGCTGGTTCAGATGGATATGAACGAGGGTACTTGGCACTTGGTCAAGGATACTCCTCGGGTGATGGGTTTCATTGGCGGTACCGCTGATAAGCCTGCGCCGATCACCGATAAAGAGGCGGAAGCAATTCTGCGTCGCGTTGCTGATGGTAGCGACAAGCCTAAGCCGAAGACTCTCTTCGAGCCAGGTGAGACGGTGCGAGTCAACGACGGTCCATTCGCTGATTTCAATGGCGTTGTTGAAGAAGTTAACTACGAAAAGAGCCGGATCCAAGTGGCAGTGCTCATTTTCGGTCGCTCTACTCCGGTAGAGTTGGAGTTCAGTCAGGTCGAAAAGGTCTAACTGGACAAGCATCCCAACCCCGCAGCCCTAGGCTGTGGGGTTTTGTCGTCACTGGGATAAACGCGCAAGTAACCGGGGAGCCTTCCGAGGCGTTCGAACCCGTAATTGGAGTGCCTCATGGCCAAGAAAATTACCGCTTACATCAAGCTGCAAGTGAAGGCCGCTCAGGCTAACCCAAGCCCACCTGTTGGTCCTGCTCTGGGTCAGCACGGCGTGAACATCATGGAATTCTGCAAGGCTTTCAACGCCCGTACTCAGGGTCTTGAAGCAGGTCTGCCGACTCCAGTGATCATCACTGTCTACAGCGACCGTAGTTTCACTTTCGAAACCAAATCCACCCCTGCTTCGGTTCTGCTGAAGAAGGCGGCCGGTCTGACCAGCGGTTCCGCTCGTCCGAACACCGTTAAGGTTGGCACTGTTACCCGTGCTCAGCTGGAAGAAATCGCGAAAACCAAAAACGCGGATCTGACTGCAGCTGATATGGATGCAGCCGTGCGTACTATCGCCGGTTCTGCTCGTAGCATGGGCCTTAACGTGGAGGGTGTGTAATGGCTAAGCTGACCAAGCGTCAAAAGGCTATCGCCGGCAAAATCGAAGCAGGCAAGGCCTACAACATTGTAGACGCTGCTGCTCTGCTGGCTGAGCTGTCGACTGTCAAGTTCAGCGAGTCGTTCGACGTTGCTGTAAACCTGGGTGTTGACCCGCGTAAATCCGACCAGGTTGTCCGTAGCGCTACTGTGCTGCCACACGGCACTGGCAAGACCGTTCGCGTTGCTGTGTTCACCCAAGGTCCAGCTGCTGAAGCCGCTCTGGCTGCCGGCGCTGACCGTGTAGGTATGGACGACCTGGCTGCCGAAATGAAAGGCGGCGACCTGAACTATGACGTAGTGATTGCATCCCCGGATGCCATGCGCGTTGTAGGTCAACTGGGTCAGATCCTCGGTCCACGTGGTCTGATGCCTAACCCTAAGGTTGGTACTGTAACTCCAGACGTAGCTACCGCGGTTAAAAACGCTAAAGCTGGTCAGGTTCGTTATCGCACCGACAAAAACGGCATCATTCACACTTCCGTTGGCAAGATGGGCTTCGACGCCGTCAAGCTGAAGGAAAACGTTGAAGCCCTGATCGCTGATCTGAAGCGTATCAAGCCAGCTTCTTCGAAAGGTATCTACGTCAAGCGCGTTACCCTGAGCACCACTATGGGCCCAGGTCTGGTCATCGACCAGAGCTCGCTCGACGCGTAAGACAAAGGTTGGCGCGATGGTTCGTGCCAATTGAAAGATTGGGGTCCCTGCCTGGCGGGGGCTATCCAAGACCGTAGGCGACGCAAGTCTTAAACCATAAGCCTACGCAGATGGTGCTCCCGGTTCCTTACCGAATCAGACACCAAAACGACATTCGGTTCCGATCGAATGAAACGGTAACAAGCAGGAGTTAAACCCGTGGCAATTAATCTCGAAGACAAGAAGGCCATCGTCGCTGAAGTCAACGAGGCTGCCAAAGTCGCTCTGTCCGCTGTCGTGGTTGATGCACGTGGCGTAACAGTAGGCGCAATGACCGGACTCCGTAAAGAGGCTCGTGAAGCTGGCGTTTACGTACGTGTTGTACGTAACACCCTGCTCAAGCGCGCTGTTGCTGACACTCAATACAGTGTCCTCAACGACGTGTTCACCGGCCCGACCCTGATTGCATTCTCGAACGAACATCCGGGTGCTGCTGCCCGTATCTTCAAAGAGTTTGCCAAGGGTCAGGACAAGTTCGAGATCAAGGCAGCTGCGTTCGAGGGCAAGTTCCTCGCAGCTAATCAGATCGACGTACTGGCAACTCTGCCGACCCGTGACGAAGCAATTTCTCAGCTGATGAGCGTGATTCAAGGCGCTACCAGCAAATTGGCTCGTACTCTGGCGGCAATTCGCGACCAGAAAGAAGCTGCCGCAGCCTAAGGCTCGTCAACTTCTCGCGTTTTTTGTTTATTTCGATGGTCGCGTAGGCCGTCCCCCAATTCAGGAATTGAGTCATGTCTCTGACTAACGAACAAATCATCGAAGCAATCGGCCAGAAATCCGTAGTGGAAATCGTTGAGCTGATCAAAGCGATGGAAGAAACCTTCGGTGTTACCGCTGCTGCTGCTTCGGCTGGTCCAGTTGCTGCTGCCGCTGTTGTTGAAGAGCAAACCGAGTTCAACGTTGTTCTGCTGGAAGCTGGCGAGAAGAAGGTTAACGTGATCAAGGCAGTTCGTGAACTGACCGGTCTGGGCCTGAAAGAAGCCAAAGAGAAAGTAGACGGCGCTCCTCAGGTTGTAGCTGAAGGCGTTTCGAAAGAAGCTGCTGAAGACGCCAAGAAGAAGCTGGAAGAAGCAGGCGCTAAAGTCGAACTGAAATAAGTATCGACTTTGCTCCTCCAGCCCGAGCGTCAAGCGACAGGCTGATGGCTGGTGGCTCTTGCCACCGGCCTTTTTCCGTTATTGGCAGCCGACTGGGTCGGTGCTGATAAGGGCGCTGTAACCACCCGATGCGGTGGAGCAAACCATGGGGTTTGCACGATTTTCTGGCTGCTCCCGTCGGGAGGGGCCAAACAAGCAGGTGACCAAGCTGGGGAACGCTGATGGCTTACTCATATACTGAGAAAAAACGTATCCGCAAGGACTTTAGCAAGTTGCCGGACGTCATGGATGTGCCTTACCTCCTGGCCATCCAGCTGGATTCGTATCGTGAATTCTTGCAAGCGGGAGCGACTAAAGATCAGTTCCGCGACGTGGGCCTGCATGCGGCCTTCAAATCCGTTTTCCCGATCATCAGCTACTCCGGCAATGCTGCGCTGGAGTACGTCGGTTATCGCCTGGGCGAACCGGCATTTGATGTCAAAGAATGCGTATTGCGCGGTGTAACTTTCGCCGTACCTTTGCGGGTAAAAGTGCGCCTGATCATTTTCGACAAAGAATCGTCGAACAAAGCGATCAAGGACATCAAAGAGCAAGAAGTCTACATGGGTGAAATCCCCCTGATGACTGAGAACGGTACCTTCGTAATCAACGGTACCGAGCGTGTAATCGTTTCCCAGCTGCACCGTTCCCCGGGCGTGTTCTTCGACCACGACCGCGGCAAGACGCATAGCTCCGGCAAACTGCTGTACTCCGCGCGCATCATTCCTTACCGCGGTTCGTGGCTGGACTTCGAGTTCGACCCGAAAGACTGCGTGTTCGTGCGTATCGACCGTCGTCGCAAGCTGCCGGCATCGGTACTGCTGCGCGCGCTCGGTTACACCACTGAAGAAGTGCTGGACGCGTTCTACACCACCAACGTCTTCAAGCTGAGCGGCGAAACCCTCAGCCTGGAACTGATTGCTTCGCGTCTGCGTGGTGAAATTGCGGTTCTGGACATTCAGGACGAGAAGGGCAAGGTCATTGTTGAAGCGGGCCGCCGTATTACCGCGCGCCACATCAACCAGATCGAAAAAGCCGGCATCAAGACTCTGGAAGTACCTCTGGACTACGTCCTGGGCCGTACTACCGCCAAGGTCATCGTGCACCCGGCTACCGGCGAAATCCTGGCAGAGTGCAACACCGAGCTGAACACTGAAGTCCTGGCAAAAATTGCCAAGGCTGGTGTTGTTCGCATCGAAACGCTGTACACCAACGATATCGACTGCGGTCCGTTCGTCTCCGACACGCTGAAGATCGACTCCACCAGCAACCAATTGGAAGCGCTGGTCGAGATCTATCGCATGATGCGTCCAGGCGAGCCGCCAACCAAAGACGCTGCCGAAACCCTGTTCAACAACCTGTTCTTCAGCCCTGAGCGCTATGACCTGTCTGCGGTCGGCCGGATGAAGTTCAACCGTCGTATCGGTCGTACCGAGATCGAAGGTTCGGGCGTGCTGTGCAAGGAAGACATCGTCGCGGTACTGAAGACTCTGGTCGACATCCGTAACGGTAAAGGCATCGTCGATGACATCGACCACCTGGGTAACCGTCGTGTTCGCTGCGTAGGCGAAATGGCCGAGAACCAGTTCCGCGTTGGCCTGGTACGTGTTGAGCGTGCGGTCAAAGAGCGTCTGTCGATGGCTGAAAGCGAAGGCCTGATGCCGCAAGACCTGATCAACGCCAAGCCAGTGGCTGCGGCGGTGAAAGAGTTCTTCGGTTCCAGCCAGCTCTCGCAGTTCATGGACCAGAACAACCCGCTGTCCGAGATCACCCACAAGCGTCGTGTCTCCGCACTCGGCCCTGGCGGTCTGACTCGTGAGCGCGCAGGCTTTGAAGTCCGTGACGTGCACCCGACTCACTACGGTCGTGTATGCCCGATCGAAACGCCGGAAGGTCCGAACATTGGTCTGATCAACTCCTTGGCTGCTTACGCTCGCACCAACCAGTACGGCTTCCTGGAAAGCCCGTACCGCGTGGTGAAAGAGGGTGTGGTCACCGACGAGATCGTGTTCCTGTCCGCTATTGAAGAAGCCGATCACGTGATCGCGCAGGCTTCGGCGACCATGAACGACCAGAAAGTCCTGATCGACGAGCTGGTAGCCGTACGTCACCTGAACGAATTCACCGTCAAGGCGCCTGAAGAAGTCACCTTGATGGACGTTTCGCCGAAGCAGGTAGTTTCGGTTGCAGCGTCGCTGATCCCGTTCCTCGAGCACGACGACGCCAACCGTGCGTTGATGGGTTCGAACATGCAGCGTCAAGCTGTACCAACCCTGCGCGCTGACAAGCCGCTGGTAGGTACCGGCATGGAGCGTAACGTAGCCCGTGACTCCGGCGTTTGCGTCGTGGCTCGTCGTGGCGGCGTGATCGATTCCGTCGACGCCAGCCGTATCGTGGTTCGTGTTGCTGATGACGAAGTTGAAACCGGCGAAGCTGGTGTCGACATCTACAACCTGACCAAATACACCCGCTCGAACCAGAACACCTGCATCAACCAGCGTCCGCTGGTGAGCAAGGGTGATCGCGTTCAGCGTAGCGACATCATGGCCGACGGCCCGTCCACCGACATGGGTGAACTGGCGCTGGGTCAGAACATGCGCATCGCGTTCATGGCATGGAACGGCTTCAACTTCGAAGACTCCATCTGCCTGTCCGAGCGTGTGGTTCAGGAAGACCGTTTCACCACGATCCACATTCAGGAACTCACCTGTGTGGCCCGTGACACCAAGCTTGGCCCAGAGGAAATCACTGCGGACATCCCTAACGTGGGTGAAGCTGCGCTGAACAAGCTGGACGAAGCCGGTATCGTTTACGTAGGTGCTGAAGTTGGCGCAGGCGACATTCTGGTAGGTAAGGTCACTCCGAAAGGCGAGACCCAACTGACTCCGGAAGAAAAACTGCTGCGTGCAATCTTCGGTGAAAAAGCCAGCGACGTTAAAGACACCTCCCTGCGTGTACCTACCGGTACCAAAGGTACTGTCATCGACGTACAGGTCTTCACCCGCGACGGCGTTGAGCGTGATGCTCGTGCACTGTCGATCGAGAAGTCCCAGCTGGACGAGATCCGCAAGGATCTGAACGAAGAATTCCGTATCGTTGAAGGCGCGACGTTCGAACGTCTGCGTTCCGCTCTGGTAGGCCACAAGGCTGAAGGCGGCGCAGGTCTGAAGAAAGGTCAGGACATCACCGACGAAGTTCTCGACGGTCTTGAGCATGGTCAGTGGTTCAAACTGCGCATGGCTGAAGATGCTCTGAACGAGCAGCTCGAGAAGGCTCAGGCCTACATCGTTGATCGCCGCCGTCTGCTGGACGACAAGTTCGAAGACAAGAAGCGCAAACTGCAGCAGGGCGATGACCTGGCTCCAGGCGTGTTGAAAATCGTCAAGGTTTACCTGGCAATCCGTCGTCGCATCCAGCCGGGCGACAAGATGGCCGGTCGTCACGGTAACAAAGGTGTGGTCTCCGTGATCATGCCGGTTGAAGACATGCCGCACGATGCCAATGGCACCCCGGTCGACGTGGTCCTCAACCCACTGGGCGTACCTTCGCGTATGAACGTTGGTCAGATCCTTGAAACCCACTTGGGCCTCGCGGCCAAAGGTCTGGGTGAGAAGATCAACCGGATGGTCGAAGAGCAGCGTAAAGTCGCTGAACTGCGCACCTTCCTGGACGAGATCTACAACCAGATCGGCGGTCGTAACGAGGATCTGGACAGCTTCTCTGATCAGGAAATCCTAGATCTGGCGAAGAACCTGCGTGGCGGTGTTCCAATGGCCACTCCAGTGTTCGACGGCGCCAAGGAAAGCGAAATCAAGGCCATGCTGAAACTGGCAGACCTGCCGGAAAGCGGCCAGATGCAGCTGACTGACGGCCGTACCGGCAACAAGTTCGAGCGTCCAGTTACCGTTGGCTACATGTACATGCTGAAGCTGAACCACTTGGTAGACGACAAGATGCACGCGCGTTCTACCGGTTCGTACAGCCTGGTTACCCAGCAGCCGCTGGGTGGTAAGGCGCAGTTCGGTGGTCAGCGTTTCGGGGAGATGGAGGTCTGGGCACTGGAAGCATACGGTGCTGCTTACACTCTGCAAGAAATGCTCACAGTGAAGTCGGACGATGTGAACGGCCGTACCAAGATGTACAAAAACATCGTGGATGGCGATCACCGTATGGAGCCGGGCATGCCCGAGTCCTTCAACGTGTTGATCAAGGAAATTCGTTCCCTCGGCATCGATATCGATCTGGAAACCGAATAACACGTGACGCGAATCGAGAGCGGGGCAGGATTGCCCGCTCTCTGCTCCGCCAGGAGGAAAGGCCTTGAAAGACCTACTGAATTTGCTGAAAAACCAGGGTCAAGTCGAAGAGTTCGACGCCATCCGTATCGGATTGGCCTCGCCTGAGATGATCCGCTCATGGTCGTTCGGTGAAGTTAAAAAGCCGGAAACCATCAACTACCGTACGTTCAAACCTGAGCGTGACGGCCTGTTCTGCGCCAAGATCTTTGGCCCGGTAAAGGATTACGAGTGCCTGTGCGGTAAGTACAAGCGCTTGAAGCACCGTGGTGTGATCTGCGAGAAGTGCGGCGTTGAAGTTGCACTGGCCAAGGTTCGTCGTGAGCGCATGGCGCACATCGAACTGGCTTCGCCGGTTGCCCACATCTGGTTCCTGAAATCGCTGCCGTCCCGTATCGGCCTGCTGATGGACATGACCCTGCGTGATATCGAACGCGTTCTCTACTTCGAGAGCTATGTCGTTATCGATCCAGGCATGACCACTCTTGAAAAAGGTCAGCTGCTGAACGACGAGCAGTACTTCGAAGCGCTGGAAGAGTTCGGTGATGACTTCGACGCCCGCATGGGTGCTGAAGCTGTCCGTGAACTGTTGCACGCTATCGACCTGGAACACGAGATTGGCCGTCTGCGTGAAGAAATTCCGCAAACCAACTCCGAAACCAAGATCAAGAAGCTGTCCAAGCGTCTGAAGTTGATGGAAGCCTTCCAGGGTTCCGGCAACCTGCCAGAGTGGATGGTGCTGACCGTTCTGCCGGTTCTGCCGCCAGATCTGCGTCCACTGGTCCCGCTGGATGGCGGTCGCTTCGCGACTTCCGACCTCAACGATCTGTATCGTCGAGTGATCAACCGTAACAACCGTTTGAAGCGCCTGCTGGATCTGTCCGCTCCGGACATCATCGTGCGCAACGAAAAGCGCATGTTGCAGGAAGCTGTCGATGCTCTGCTCGACAACGGTCGTCGTGGCCGCGCTATCACCGGTTCGAACAAGCGTCCTCTGAAATCCCTGGCTGACATGATCAAGGGTAAGCAAGGTCGTTTCCGTCAGAACTTGCTCGGTAAGCGTGTTGACTACTCCGGTCGTTCGGTAATTACCGTAGGCCCGACCCTGCGTCTGCACCAGTGCGGTCTGCCGAAGAAGATGGCTCTCGAGCTGTTCAAGCCGTTCATTTTCGGCAAGCTGGAAATGCGTGGTCTCGCGACCACCATCAAAGCAGCCAAGAAAATGGTCGAGCGCGAGCTGCCAGAGGTTTGGGACGTTCTCGCTGAAGTGATTCGCGAACACCCGGTTCTTCTCAACCGTGCACCGACCCTTCACCGTCTGGGTATCCAGGCGTTTGAACCGGTACTGATCGAAGGTAAGGCTATCCAGCTGCACCCTCTGGTCTGCGCCGCGTACAACGCCGACTTCGACGGCGACCAAATGGCCGTGCACGTACCGCTGACGCTGGAAGCCCAGCTCGAAGCGCGTGCGTTGATGATGTCGACCAACAACATTCTGTCGCCAGCCAACGGTGAGCCAATCATCGTTCCGTCGCAGGACGTTGTATTGGGTCTGTACTACATGACTCGTGAAGCGATCAACGCCAAAGGTGAAGGTCGTGTATTTGCGGATCTGCAGGAAGTTGACCGTGTGTTCCGTGCCGGCGAAGCCGCACTGCACGCCAAGGTTAAGGTTCGTATCAACGAAACCGTCAACGACCGTGACGGCAACAGCGTAAGCGGCACCCGTATCGTCGACACCACTGTCGGCCGTGCGCTGCTGTTCCAGGTTGTGCCAAAAGGTCTGTCGTACGACGTCGTCAACCTGCCGATGAAGAAAAAGGCGATCTCCAAGCTGATCAACCAGTGCTACCGCGTGGTTGGTCTGAAAGAGACCGTGATCTTCGCTGACCAGTTGATGTACACCGGTTTCGCTTACTCGACCATCTCCGGCGTTTCCATCGGTGTTAACGACTTCGTTATCCCTGACGAGAAAGCCCGCATCATCGGTGCCGCCACCGACGAAGTGAAAGAGATCGAGAGCCAGTACGCCTCCGGCCTGGTAACCCAGGGCGAGAAGTACAACAAAGTGATCGACCTTTGGTCGAAAGCGAACGACGAAGTTTCCAAGGCAATGATGGCCAACCTCTCGAAAGAGAAGGTTATCGACCGTCACGGCGTTGAAGTCGATCAAGAGTCTTTCAACTCGATGTACATGATGGCCGACTCGGGTGCGCGGGGTTCCGCAGCACAGATTCGTCAGCTGGCCGGTATGCGTGGTCTGATGGCCAAGCCGGACGGTTCCATCATCGAAACGCCGATTACTGCGAACTTCCGTGAAGGTTTGAGCGTACTTCAGTACTTCATCTCTACTCACGGTGCTCGTAAAGGTCTGGCGGATACCGCGTTGAAAACTGCGAACTCCGGTTACCTGACTCGTCGTCTGGTAGACGTGGCGCAGGATCTGGTTGTAACCGAGATCGATTGCGGCACCGAACACGGTCTGCTGATGACTCCGCACATTGAAGGCGGTGACGTTGTAGAGCCGTTGGGTGAGCGCGTATTGGGTCGTGTTATTGCCCGTGACGTATTCAAGCCAGGTACCGAGGACGTTATCGTTCCTGCCGGCACTCTGGTAGACGAGAAGTGGGTTGAGTTCATCGAGCTGAACAGCATCGACGAAGTGATCGTGCGTTCGCCGATCAGCTGCGAAACCCGCTATGGCATTTGCGCCAAGTGCTACGGCCGTGATCTGGCTCGTGGTCACCAGGTAAACATCGGTGAAGCGGTCGGCGTTATCGCTGCCCAGTCCATCGGTGAGCCGGGTACCCAGCTGACGATGCGTACGTTCCACATCGGTGGTGCGGCTAGCCGTACTTCCGCAGCTGACAGCGTTCAGGTGAAGAATGGCGGTACCGTCCGTCTGCACAACCTGAAGCATGTTGAGCGAGTGGATGGTCACCTGGTTGCTGTGTCCCGTTCCGGTGAGCTGGCGATCGCTGATGACTTCGGTCGTGAGCGTGAGCGTTACAAGCTGCCGTACGGTGCTGTGATTTCGGTTAAAGAAGGTGACAAGGTCGACGCTGGCGCAATCGTGGCCAAGTGGGATCCGCACACTCACCCGATCGTTACCGAAATGAAAGGTACCGTGACCTACGTGGGCATGGAAGAAGGCATCACGATCAAGCGTCAGACTGACGAATTGACCGGTATGACCAACATTGAAGTACTCGACGCGAAAGATCGTCCAGCTGCGGGCAAAGAAATCCGTCCAGCAGTGAAGATGGTCGACGACAACGGCAAGGATCTGTTGCTGCCAGGCACTGACGTTATCGCTCAGTACTTCCTGCCAGCCAACGCCCTGGTCGGTGTGGCTGACGGTGCGAAGATTGCGATCGGTGATGTTATCGCTCGTATCCCGCAAGAAACTTCGAAGACCCGTGACATCACCGGTGGTCTGCCGCGTGTTGCCGACTTGTTCGAAGCTCGTCGTCCGAAAGAAGCGTCGATTCTGGCTGAGGTCAGCGGCACCATCGCGTTCGGTAAAGAAACCAAAGGCAAGCGCCGTCTGGTTATTACCCCGAACGACGGTAGCGATCCGTACGAGGAGCTGATTCCGAAGTGGCGTCACCTGAACGTGTTCGAAGGCGAACAGGTAAACCGCGGCGAAGTTATCTCCGACGGTCCAAGCGATCCGCACGACATCCTGCGTCTGCTGGGTGTGAGCGCGCTGGCCAAGTACATCGTTAACGAGATCCAGGACGTTTACCGTCTGCAAGGCGTGAAGATCAACGATAAGCACATCGAGACCATCCTGCGTCAGATGCTGCGTAAAGTTGAAATCGCTGAATCCGGCGATTCGAGTTTCATCAAGGGCGACCAGATGGAACTGACTCACGTACTGGTAGAAAACGAGCGTTTGGGCGGCGAAGACAAGTTCGTCTCCAAGTACACTCGCGTTCTGTTGGGTATCACCAAGGCGTCGTTGTCCACCGAATCGTTCATCTCGGCAGCTTCCTTCCAGGAAACTACCCGCGTACTGACCGAAGCGGCAGTCACCGGCAAGCGCGATTACCTGCGCGGCCTGAAAGAAAACGTAGTCGTGGGTCGTCTGATCCCGGCCGGTACCGGTCTGGCATATCACAGCGAGCGCAAGCGTCGCCGTGATGCTGACAAGCCGTTGCGCGTAAGCGCCAGTGAAGTGGAAGCTGCACTGACTGAAGCGCTGAACTCGAGCGGTAACTGAGTTCTGCGGTAAATGAGCGTAAGGCCCTGATCGCTCCGTTCATCGAATCGAGACATTTTGTCGAGGTTCGAAGGGCGGGGAGGTCGGGGCCTTGCCTTGACTGGGGACAAGATCCTCTTTAGACTCTTGATCCCCTAAATTTGGCGGGAATTCGTTCCTGCCATTTTGCTTTTCTTGCAAGACAATAGCGTCGCAAGACAACAGTGGAGCTAGTAGATGGCAACTATCAACCAGCTGGTACGTCAGCCGCGTAAGCGTATCGTCGAGAAATCCGACGTACCTGCGCTGCAGAACTGCCCGCAACGTCGTGGCGTGTGCACCCGTGTGTACACCACCACGCCGAAAAAACCTAACTCGGCACTCCGTAAAGTATGCCGTGTGCGCCTGACCAACGGTTTCGAGGTTTCCTCGTACATCGGTGGTGAAGGTCACAACCTGCAAGAGCACAGCGTGGTACTGATCCGCGGCGGTCGTGTAAAAGACTTGCCAGGTGTTCGTTACCACACCGTTCGCGGCTCCTTGGATACTTCCGGCGTTAAAGGCCGTAACCAGGGTCGTTCGAAGTACGGTACCAAGCGTCCGAAGTAATCGGCCGTTTTGCAGATTTTCATTTTATTGAGTCGATAAGAGTAAGGTCGGGCACGCATCCATTGGATCTGTCCCGAGCTAACCTGAAGACCGCTTGAGGGCTTATCATGCCAAGACGTCGCGTAGCAGCAAAGCGTGAGATTCTGGACGATCCGAAATACGGAAGCCAGATCCTCGCCAAATTCATGAACCACGTTATGGAAAGCGGCAAGAAAGCCGTTGCCGAGCGTATCGTTTATGGTGCCCTGGAAACCGTTGCGACCCGTAAGGCTGGCACCGATCCCCTGGAACTCTTCGAAAAAGCACTCGACGCCATCGCTCCGCTGGTCGAAGTGAAGTCGCGCCGCGTTGGTGGTGCTACTTACCAGGTTCCGGTCGAGGTTCGTCCTTCCCGTCGTAACGCTCTGGCAATGCGCTGGTTGGTAGACTTCGCCCGTAAGCGTGGCGAGAAGTCTATGGCTCTGCGTTTGGCTGGCGAACTGCTGGATGCTGCTGAAGGTAAAGGTGCTGCTGTTAAGAAGCGTGAAGACGTGCACCGTATGGCTGAAGCCAACAAAGCTTTCTCGCACTACCGCTTCTAATTTTAGCTTCACTAATTTTGCGAGGGCTTTATGGCTCGTACTACTCCGATTAGCCGCTACCGTAACATCGGTATCGTCGCTCACGTGGATGCTGGTAAAACCACCACCACCGAGCGCGTCCTTTTTTACACCGGCAAAAGTCACAAAATGGGCGAGGTGCATGATGGCGCCGCGACCACAGACTGGATGGTGCAGGAGCAGGAGCGTGGTATTACCATTACTTCTGCTGCCATCACCGCTTTCTGGAAAGGTTCCGAGAAGCAGTACAAGGACGAGCACCGCTTCAACGTGATCGATACCCCGGGCCACGTTGACTTCACTATTGAAGTTGAGCGTTCCCTGCGCGTACTCGACGGCGCTGTCGTTGTGTTCTGCGGTACTTCGGGTGTTGAGCCTCAGTCGGAAACCGTATGGCGTCAAGCCAACAAATACGGTGTTCCACGTCTTGTTTACGTAAACAAGATGGACCGTGCTGGTGCCAACTTCCTGCGCGTGATCGGTCAGATCAAGCAGCGTCTGGGTCACACTCCGGTGCCGATCCAGTTGGCCATCGGTTCCGAAGACAACTTCCAGGGTCAGATCGATCTGATCAACATGCAAGCTGTCTACTGGAATGACTCTGACAAAGGTATGGTCCCTGTTCGCAAGGACATTCCTGCTGAGCTCCAAGAGCTGGCTGAAGAGTGGCGCAACAACATGGTTGAAGCTGCTGCTGAAGCCAACGAAGAGCTGATGAACAAGTACCTGGAAGGCGAAGAGCTGTCGATCGAAGAGATCAAAGCTGCTTTGCGTCAGCGTACTATCGCCGGCGAAATCGTTCTGGCTGTTTGCGGTTCTTCGTTCAAGAACAAGGGTGTTCCCCTGGTTCTCGACGCCGTTATCGACTTCCTGCCTGCACCGACCGACATTCCTGCGATCAAGGGTACTGACCCTGATAACGAGGAAATCGAGCTGGAGCGTCATGCAGACGATGCGGAGCCGTTCTCGGCTCTGGCGTTCAAGATCGCTACCGACCCATTCGTGGGTACCTTGACCTTCGTCCGTGTTTACTCGGGCGTGTTGAACTCCGGTGACGGCGTGATCAACTCGGTTAAAGGTAAAAAAGAGCGCGTGGGTCGTATGGTGCAAATGCACGCAAACGCCCGTGAAGAGATCAAGGAAGTACGCGCTGGTGACATCGCGGCCCTGATCGGCATGAAGGATGTCACCACTGGTGAAACCCTCTGCAACGCTGACAAGCCAATCATCCTGGTTCGCATGGACTTCCCGGAGCCGGTTATTTCGGTTGCCGTAGAGCCTAAGACCAAGGATGACCAGGAAAAAATGGGTATCGCTCTGGGCAAGCTTGCTCAGGAAGACCCGTCTTTCCGCGTTAAAACTGATGAAGAGACTGGTCAGACGATCATCTCCGGCATGGGCGAGCTGCACCTGGACATCCTGGTTGACCGGATGCGCCGTGAGTTCAACGTCGAAGCCAACATCGGCAAGCCTCAGGTTTCGTATCGTGAGCGCATCACGAAGAACTGTGAAATCGAAGGCAAGTTCGTTCGTCAGTCCGGCGGTCGTGGTCAGTTCGGCCATTGCTGGATCCGTTTTGCTCCTGCTGACGAAGGTCAGGAAGGTCTGCAGTTCGTGAACGAAGTTGTAGGTGGTGTGGTTCCTAAGGAATACATCCCGGCTATCCAGAAGGGTATCGAAGAGCAGATGAAGAACGGCGTTGTTGCCGGCTATCCGCTGATCGGCCTGAAGGCTACCGTGTTCGATGGTTCTTACCACGACGTCGACTCCAACGAGATGGCGTTTAAAGTGGCTGCCTCCATGGCGACCAAGCAGCTGGCCCAGAAGGGCGGTGGTGAGTTGCTTGAGCCGATCATGGCTGTAGAGGTTGTTACGCCTGAAGACTATATGGGTGATGTGATGGGCGACCTTAACCGTCGTCGTGGCATGATCCAGGGTATGGAAGACACAGTGTCCGGCAAGGTTATCCGTGCCGAGGTTCCACTGGGTGAGATGTTCGGTTATGCGACCGACGTTCGTTCCATGTCCCAGGGTCGCGCAAGCTACTCTATGGAATTCAAAAAATACGATACGGCTCCGTCGCACATCGTCGAATCCGTAACCAAAAAACAAGGCTGATTCAGCCCCTTTAGGCTAGGAGTTAATTGTCGTGGCTAAAGAAAAATTTGATCGTTCCCTACCGCACGTCAACGTTGGCACCATCGGTCACGTTGACCACGGTAAAACCACTCTGACTGCTGCTCTGACTCGCGTTTGCTCCGAAGTTTTCGGTTCCGCAATCGTTGACTTCGACAAGATCGACAGCGCACCAGAAGAAAAAGCTCGCGGTATCACCATCAACACCGCACACGTTGAGTACAACTCGAAGATCCGTCACTACGCTCACGTCGACTGCCCAGGTCACGCTGACTATGTGAAGAACATGATCACCGGTGCTGCTCAAATGGACGGCGCTATTCTGGTTTGCTCGGCCGCTGATGGTCCGATGCCACAAACCCGTGAGCACATCCTGCTGTCCCGTCAGGTAGGCGTTCCGTACATCGTGGTTTTCCTGAATAAGGCTGACCTGGTAGACGACGCTGAGCTGCTGGAACTGGTTGAGATGGAAGTTCGCGACCTGCTGTCCACCTACGACTTCCCGGGCGATGACACTCCAATCATCATCGGTTCGGCTCGTATGGCTCTGGAAGGCAAAGACGACAACGAGATGGGCACCACTGCCGTCAAGAAACTGGTTGAGACTCTGGATGCTTACATCCCAGAACCAGTTCGTATGATCGACAAGCCATTCCTGATGCCAATCGAAGACGTATTCTCGATCTCGGGTCGCGGTACTGTTGTGACTGGTCGTATCGAGCGCGGTATCGTTCGCGTTCAGGATCCGCTGGAAATCGTTGGTCTGCGTGACACCACCGTTACTACTTGCACCGGTGTTGAAATGTTCCGCAAGCTGCTCGACGAAGGTCGTGCTGGCGAGAACTGCGGCGTTCTGCTGCGTGGTACCAAGCGTGACGACGTTGAGCGTGGTCAGGTTCTGGTTAAGCCGGGTTCGGTTAAGCCGCACACCAAGTTCACTGCAGAAGTTTACGTTCTGAGCAAGGAAGAAGGCGGTCGTCACACTCCGTTCTTCAAAGGCTACCGTCCACAGTTCTACTTCCGTACTACTGACGTGACTGGTAACTGCGAGCTGCCAGAAGGCGTTGAAATGGTAATGCCAGGTGACAACATTCAGATGACTGTTACCCTGATCAAAACCATCGCGATGGAAGATGGTCTGCGTTTCGCTATCCGTGAAGGCGGTCGTACCGTCGGCGCTGGCGTCGTAGCTAAAATCATCGAGTAATTCTCTTTTTAGAGTTTGCTTGATGCTTTGAAAAAGCCCCCGCTCAGCGGGGGCTTTTTTATTGGGTTGACACCTATCTGGGGCGTCTATAGAATTGCGCCTCCTTTTAACGGGCGTATTGCGCTCGGTGGGAATAGCAGCCGGAGTCTGAAATCCAATGCAAAATCAGCAAATCCGTATCAGGTTGAAGGCTTTCGACCATCGCCTGATCGACCAATCAACCCAGGAAATCGTGGAAACCGCGAAACGTACTGGTGCTCAAGTGCGTGGTCCAATTCCACTGCCTACCCGTAAAGAGCGGTTCACCGTTCTGGTTTCTCCGCACGTCAACAAAGACGCGCGCGACCAGTACGAAATCCGCACTCATAAGCGCGTTCTGGACATCGTCCAGCCAACGGATAAAACCGTTGATGCTCTTATGAAGCTTGATCTTGCGGCCGGTGTGGAAGTGCAGATCAGCCTCGGCTAAGACTCGGTCTTAGTCGTGTAACGCTCTGAAATGGGCGGCCATAGCGGGTGAAAGCCCCGTACACTCATGAGGTTTACAACATGACTATTGGTGTAGTCGGTCGTAAATGCGGTATGACCCGTATTTTCACCGAAGAAGGTGTCTCCATTCCGGTCACGGTCATTGAGATCGAGCCGAATCGCGTCACCCAGTTCAAAACTGAAGAGACCGATGGCTATCGTGCAGTGCAAGTCACTGTCGGCGAGCGTCGTGCTTCGCGTGTAACAGCAGCTCAGGCTGGCCACTTCGCTAAAGCGAACGTTGCCGCTGGTCGCACTACCATGGAATTCCGTCTTGAAGAAGGCGAGTACCAGGCTGGCGATCTGATCAACGCTGAAATCTTCGCCGCTGGTCAACTGGTTGATGTAACCGGTCAGTCCAAGGGTAAAGGCTTCCAGGGTACGATCAAGCGTTGGAATTTCCGCGGGCAAGATAACACCCACGGTAACTCCGTATCCCACCGCGTCCCAGGCTCTATCGGCCAGTGCCAGACTCCTGGTCGTGTATTCAAGGGCAAAAAAATGTCCGGTCATATGGGCGCTGAGCGCGTGACCGTGCAGTCCCTGGAAGTAGTGCGCGTGGACGCTGAACGCAATCTGTTGTTGGTCAAGGGTGCTGTTCCTGGCGCTACTGGCGGCAACCTGGTTGTACGTCCAGCAGCCAAGGCTCGCGGTTAAGGGGAAGCTGACATGCAATTAAATGTAAATGACGCTCAAGCGATCGAAGTTTCCGAACTGACATTTGGCGGCGAATTCAACGAGACGCTGGTTCACCAAGCAGTCGTGGCCTACATGGCCGGCGGCCGTCAAGGTACCAAGCAGCAAAAGACCCGTTCCGACGTTCGTGGTGGCGGTAAGCGCCCATGGCGTCAGAAAGGTACTGGCCGTGCTCGTGCCGGTACTATCCGTAGCCCAATCTGGCGTGGCGGCGGTACCACTTTTGCAGCACGTCCACAGGATCACTCCCAGAAGCTGAACAAGAAGATGTACCGCGCAGCAATGCGTTCCATCCTTGCTGAGCTGGTGCGTACTGATCGCCTGGTCGTGGTTCAGGATTTCGCTGTTGAAACTCCGAAAACCAAAGATCTGCTGGGCAAGCTGAACAACATGAGCCTGACCGACGTTTTGATCGTGTCGGACGCTGTTGATCAGAACCTGTACCTGGCTGCTCGCAACCTGCCGCACGTAGATGTACGTGATGTTCAAGGTTCCGATCCAGTTAGTCTGATCGCATACGACAAGGTGTTGATCACCGTGTCGGCCGTGAAGAAATTCGAGGAGCTGCTGGGATGAACCAGGAACGCGTATTTAAAGTTCTGCTTGGCCCGCACGTTTCCGAGAAGGCTACGGTTCTGGCAGACAAGAAAGGCCAGTTCGTTTTCAAGGTTGCTACTGACGCAACCAAGCTGGAAATCAAGAAGGCCGTCGAAAGCCTGTTCAGCGTGAAAGTAGAGCGCGTCACTACCCTGAATGTTCTGGGTAAGAGCAAGCGCACTGCTCGCGGTCTGGGCAAGCGTAATGACTGGAAGAAGGCAGTTATCTCCCTTCAGCCAGGCCAAGATCTCGATTTCAGCAGCAGTGCTGAGTAAGGAAGGGGTGCATCATGGCAATCGTTAAATGCAAACCGACTTCCCCTGGCCGCCGTTTTGTGGTCAAGGTGGTCAACCAGGAGCTGCATAAAGGCGCTCCTCACGCACCGCTGCTCGAGAAAAAATCGAAGACTGGTGGTCGTAACAACAATGGCCGTATTACCACGCGTCACATCGGTGGTGGTCATAAGCAGCATTATCGTATGGTCGATTTCCGTCGCAACGACAAAGATGGCATCGTCGCCACTGTCGAGCGTATCGAATACGATCCAAACCGTACTGCTCACATCGCACTGCTCTGCTACGCAGACGGCGAGCGCCGCTACATCATCGCCCCTAAAGGCGTGAGTGCTGGCGACCAGCTGATCGCAGGCGCTCTGGCTCCAATCAAGCCAGGCAACGCTCTGCAACTGCGCAACATTCCAGTGGGTTCTACCGTACACGGCATCGAACTGAAGCCAGGTAAAGGCGCACAGATCGCTCGTTCCGCTGGTGCTTCGGCTCAGCTGATCGCTCGTGAAGGCGTTTACGTTACCCTGCGTCTGCGTTCCGGTGAAATGCGTAAAGTACTGGCTGAATGCCGTGCGACCCTGGGCGAAGTCTCGAACTCCGAGCACAGCCTGCGTTCGCTGGGTAAAGCTGGTGCCAAGCGCTGGCGTGGCGTTCGCCCAACCGTTCGTGGTGTTGCCATGAACCCGGTTGACCACCCACATGGTGGTGGTGAAGGTCGTACCTCTGGTGGTCGTCATCCGGTATCGCCATGGGGCTTCCCGACTAAGGGCGCGAAGACTCGTGGTAATAAGCGTACCGACAAAATGATCGTCCGTCGTCGCAAGTAAATAGAGGGATACGACAGTGCCACGTTCTCTGAAAAAAGGTCCTTTTATTGATCTTCACCTACTGAAGAAGATCGAAGTGGCGGCGGAAAAGAACGATCGCAAACCAATTAAGACTTGGTCGCGTCGTTCGATGATCCTGCCACAAATGGTCGGTCTGACCATCGCAGTACACAACGGTCGTCAGCACGTCCCAGTTCTCGTTAACGAAGACATGGTCGGCCACAAACTGGGCGAGTTCGCCGGTACCCGCAACTATCGCGGGCACGTGGCTGACAAGAAAGCCAAGCGTTAAGGGGTTAGGAAATGGAAGTAGCCGCTAAGTTGTCGGGCGCTCGAATCTCCGCCCAGAAAGCCCGCTTGGTCGCCGACCAGATCCGCGGGAAGAAGGTGGGCGAAGCGCTCAACTTGTTGGCTTTCAGCAGTAAGAAAGCCGCCGAGATCATGAAGAAAGTGCTGGAGTCGGCCGTAGCCAACGCCGAGCATAACGAAGGCGCAGACGTTGATGACCTGAAGGTCAGCACCGTTTTCGTCAACGAAGGGCGTTCGCTGAAGCGCATCATGCCACGTGCCAAAGGCCGTGCTGATCGCATCGTCAAGCGGTCTTGCCATATCACTGTCAAGGTTGCTGACAAGTAACGGAGTCGAAGAGATGGGTCAGAAAGTACATCCCATTGGCATTCGCCTGGGAATCGTCAAGGAGCACACCTCCGTCTGGTACGCAGACGGTCGGACTTATGCGGACTACTTGTTCGCAGATCTGAAAGTGCGTGAGTATCTCCAAGACAAACTAAAAAGCGCGTCCGTAAGCCGTATCGATATCCATCGTCCGGCCCAAACTGCACGTATCACCATCCACACCGCTCGTCCAGGTATCGTTATCGGGAAGAAAGGTGAAGATGTTGAGAAACTGCGTCAGGACCTGACCAAGCAAATGGGTGTGCCTGTGCACATCAATATCGAAGAGATCCGCAAGCCGGAGCTCGACGGTATGCTGGTTGCGCAGAGCGTAGCTCAGCAGCTGGAGCGTCGTGTAATGTTCCGTCGCGCTATGAAGCGCGCAGTACAGAACGCCATGCGCATTGGTGCCAAGGGCATCAAAATCCAAGTGAGCGGTCGTCTCGGCGGTGCTGAAATCGCACGTACTGAATGGTATCGCGAAGGTCGTGTGCCATTGCACACCCTGCGTGCCGACATCGACTATGCCAACTACGAAGCTCACACCACTTACGGTGTGATCGGTGTAAAGGTTTGGATCTTCAAAGGCGAAGTTATTGGTGGTCGCCAAGAAGAGCTGAAACCACAAGCACCAGCGCCTCGTAAAAAAGCTGCTAAGTAAGGGGTACGCCAAATGTTGCAACCTAAGCGTACGAAGTTCCGCAAGCAGATGACAGGCCACAACCGTGGTCTGGCTCAGCGCGGTAGCAAAGTCAGCTTCGGCGAGTTCGCGCTGAAGTCTGTAGCTCGTGGTCGTCTCACCGCTCGTCAGATCGAGTCAGCGCGTCGTGCTCTGACCCGTCACGTTAAACGTGGCGGCAAGATCTGGATCCGTGTATTCCCGGACAAGCCTATTTCCAAAAAGCCCCTCGAAGTTCGTATGGGTAAAGGTAAGGGTAGTGTGGAGTACTGGGTTGCCCAGATTCAGCCAGGCAAAGTCCTGTATGAAATCGAGGGTGTTTCTGAAGAGCTGGCGCGTGAGGCTTTTGCCCTGGCTGCTGCAAAGCTGCCGCTCGCCACCGCCTTTGTTAAACGGACGGTGATGTGATGAAAGCGAATGAACTTCGTGAAAAATCCGCACAGCAGCTGAACGAGCAACTGCTCGGCTTGCTGCGCGACCAGTTCAATCTGCGTATGCAGAAAGCAACTGGCCAGTTGGGGCAGTCTCATCTGCTCTCGCAAGTTAAACGTGACATCGCTCGCGTGAAGACTGTGCTCAACCAGCAGGCAGGTAAGTGATCATGGCTGAAGCCGAAAAAACTGTCCGTACGCTGACTGGCCGTGTTGTCAGCGACAAGATGGACAAAACCATCACCGTACTGATCGAGCGTCGCGTAAAGCACCCGATCTACGGTAAATACGTTAAGCGTTCGACTAAGCTGCACGCGCACGACGAAACCAACCAGTGCCACATCGGCGACAAAGTCACTATTCGTGAAACTCGTCCTATGGCCAAGACCAAGTCTTGGGCGCTGGTTGATGTTCTCGAACGCGCTGTGGAAGTCTAAGGACTAGGGGTCGGAGAAATTATATGATTCAGACTCAATCCATGCTCGATGTGGCCGATAACAGCGGCGCTCGCCGTGTTATGTGCATCAAGGTGCTGGGTGGCTCCCATCGTCGTTACGCTGGTATCGGTGACATCATCAAAGTTACCGTGAAGGAAGCAATTCCTCGCGGTAAAGTGAAAAAAGGCCAAGTGATGACTGCTGTTGTAGTCCGCACTCGTCACGGCGTACGTCGTGCTGATGGCTCCATTATCCGCTTTGATGGCAACGCTGCTGTTCTTCTGAACAACAAGCAAGAGCCGATCGGCACCCGTATCTTTGGGCCAGTGACCCGTGAACTTCGTACTGAGAAGTTCATGAAGATCGTCTCGCTCGCCCCAGAAGTGCTGTAAGGAGATCCGACATGCAAAAGATTCGTCGTGACGACGAGATCATCGTGATCGCCGGCAAAGACAAAGGTAAGCGCGGTAAGGTGCTCAAGGTTCTTGCTAATAACCGTCTGGTTATCAGCGGTCTGAACCTGGTAAAGCGTCATACCAAGCCTAACCCGATGTCGGGCGTGCAAGGCGGTATCGTCGAAAAAGAAGCTCCACTGGACGCTTCTAACGTCGCCATTTTCAACGGCGAAACCAACAAGGCTGACCGCGTTGGTTTCAAAGTAGAAGACGGCAAGAAAATTCGTGTCTTCAAGTCGACCCAAAAAGCGGTTGATGCTTGAACACTGCTAGGTAGAAGACCATGGCACGACTAAAAGAGATTTACTGGAAGGAAATCGCACCGAAGCTTAAGGAAGAACTTAAGCTTTCGAACGTGATGGAAGTTCCACGCGTTACAAAAATCACCCTGAACATGGGTCTGGGCGAAGCTGTTGGTGACAAAAAAGTCATCGAGCATGCTGTTGCTGACCTGGAAAAGATCACCGGCCAAAAAGTCGTTGTGACCTACGCTCGTAAATCCATCGCTGGCTTTAAAGTCCGTGAAGGATGGCCGATCGGCGTCAAGGTGACTCTGCGCCGTGAGCGTATGTATGAGTTCCTGGATCGTCTGCTGTCGATCTCCCTGCCTCGGGTTCGCGACTTCCGCGGCCTGAATGCCAAGTCCTTCGATGGTCGTGGTAACTACAGCATGGGCGTGAAAGAGCAGATCATCTTCCCGGAAATCGACTACGACAAGATCGATGCTCTCCGCGGTCTGGACATTACCCTGACCACCACTGCCAAGAACGATGATGAAGGCCGCGCTCTGCTGCGTGCTTTCAAATTCCCGTTCCGCAACTGATTGGAGTAGGAAAATGGCCAAGAAGAGCATGAAAAACCGTGAGCTGAAGCGTCAGCTCACTGTTGCCAAGTACGCCACCAAGCGTGCAGCGCTGAAAGCTATCATCGTCGATCTGAACGCAAGTCCAGAAGCGCGTTGGGAAGCTACCGTAGCTCTGCAGAAGCAACCACGTGACGCAAGCGCTTCGCGCATGCGTAACCGTTGCCGCCTGACTGGTCGTCCGCACGGCGTTTACCGCAAGTTCGGCCTTGGCCGTAACAAGCTGCGTGAAGCTGCAATGCGTGGTGACGTACCAGGTCTGGTTAAAGCCAGCTGGTAATTGCTGTCAAAGTCTCGATGTTCGGGTTCGCAAGAACCTGACCATCGGTGGCCTTGAATCTGAATCAAGCCCCTTTTGGGGCTTGATTCATTTCTGGGGTGTGTCTAGAATGACCGGCTCGCCTGAGCCCGTGTTTTTCATGCCCGGAAGTTCTCGGCGACAAGTAGTAGCCGCAAGGCTAATTTTTCTGTATTAGGAGCGTCTAGCCCATGAGTATGCAGGACCCGTTAGCGGACATGCTAACTCGAATCCGTAATGCCCAGATGGCTGAAAAGTCTGTCGTAAGCATGCCGTCTTCCACGCTGAAGGTGGCTGTAGCAAAAGTCCTGAAGGACGAAGGTTACATCGCGGATTTTCAGATCACCACCGACGCTAAGCCGTCGTTGTCCATCGAGCTGAAGTACTTCGAAGGCCGTCCGGTTATCGAAGAAGTGAAGCGCGTTAGTCGTCCAGGCCTGCGTCAGTACAAGTCCGTTGAAGATCTGCCGAAAGTTCGTGGCGGTCTTGGCGTGTCTATCGTCTCCACCAACAAAGGTGTGATGACGGATCGTGCTGCGCGCGCTGCCGGTGTCGGCGGCGAAGTTCTTTGCACTGTGTTCTAAGGGGGGATAAGCATGTCTCGCGTCGCTAAGAACCCCGTTAAGCTGCCAGCCGGTGTCGAAGTAAAATTCGCAGGCCAACAGCTTTCGGTGAAGGGTGCCAAGGGTACTCTTGAACTGAACATCCATTCGTCCGTTGAGATCGTTGAAGAAGCTGGTGAGCTGCGTTTCGCTGCTCGCAATGGCGATCAACAAACTCGCGCAATGGCCGGTACCACGCGTGCGTTGGTAAACAACATGGTCCAAGGCGTAAGCCAAGGCTTCGAGCGCAAGCTCCAGCTGGTCGGTGTTGGTTACAAGGCGCAAGCAAAAGGCACGGTTTTGAACCTGGCCCTTGGCTTCTCGCACCCAGTGGATTACGAACTGCCGGAAGGCATCACCGCTGAGACTCCTAGCCAGACCGATATCCTGATCAAGGGCATCGACAAGCAGCTGGTAGGTCAAGTGGCCGCTGAGATCCGCGACTTCCGTCCACCAGAGCCGTACAAAGGCAAAGGTGTGCGCTACGCGGACGAAGTCGTCCGTCGTAAAGAAGCCAAGAAGAAGTAGGGCATAGCAAATGACCGACAAAAAAGTTACTCGACTGCGTCGCGCTCGCAAAGCACGCCTGAAAATGCACGAACTCGAAGTCGTGCGTCTCTGCGTGTTCCGCTCGTCGCAGCACATCTACGCCCAGGTCATCTCGGCCGACGGCAACAAAGTCCTGGCAAGTGCCTCGACTTTGGATAAAGAACTGCGTGATGGCGCCACTGGCAACATCGACGCGGCCACAAAGGTTGGCCAGCTGGTCGCTACGCGTGCTAAGGCCGCTGGCGTCTCGCAAGTGGCTTTCGACCGCTCTGGCTTCAAGTACCACGGCCGCGTTAAAGCGCTGGCTGATGCTGCTCGTGAAGCTGGGCTGGAGTTCTAAGTTATGTCAAATAACGACCAAAAGCGCGACGAAGGCTACATTGAGAAGCTGGTTCAAGTTAACCGCGTAGCCAAAACCGTTAAAGGCGGCCGTATCTTCACTTTCACCGCGTTGACCGTGGTTGGTGATGGTAAAGGGCGTGTTGGCTTCGGCCGTGGCAAGTCGCGTGAAGTGCCTGCTGCGATCCAGAAGGCAATGGAAGCTGCTCGCCGCAACATGATCCAAGTTGATCTGAACGGCACCACTCTGCAGTACGCAATGAAGTCCGCTCACGGCGCTTCGAAGGTGTACATGCAGCCTGCTTCTGAAGGTACCGGTATCATCGCTGGCGGCGCTATGCGTGCTGTCCTCGAAGTTGCTGGCGTTCAGAACGTTCTGGCCAAGTGCTACGGCTCGACTAACCCGGTAAACGTGGTTCACGCCACTTTCAAAGGTTTGAAAGCTATGCAGTCTCCTGAATCCATTGCCGCCAAGCGTGGCAAAAGCGTCAAGGAGATCTTCTGATCATGGCTACCGTTAAAGTAACGCTGATCAAAAGCATGACCGGCCGCATCCCTAACCACAAACTGTGCGTTAAGGGTCTGGGTCTGCGTCGCATCGGTCACACTGTAGAAGTCCAGGATACTCCCGAGAATCGCGGGATGATCAACAAGGCTTACTACATGCTGCGTGTCGAGGGTTAATCGATGAAACTCAATGATCTGAGTCCAGCGCCGGGTTCCCGTCGCGAAAAGCATCGTCCGGGCCGTGGTATCGGTAGCGGTTTGGGTAAGACTGGTGGCCGTGGTCACAAAGGTCAGACCTCCCGCTCCGGTGGCACCATTGCTCCAGGCTTTGAAGGCGGTCAACAGCCGCTGCATCGTCGCCTGCCGAAGTTCGGTTTCGTTTCCCTGAAAGCCATGGACCGCGCAGAAGTGCGTCTGTCCGAGCTGGCTAAAGTGGAAGGCGACATCGTCACCGTGCAGTCCCTGAAAGATGCCAACGTGATCAACGTCAACGTACAGCGTGTGAAAATCATGCTGTCCGGTGAAGTGACTCGCGCTGTCACTATCGGCAAGGGAATCGGCGCCACCAAAGGTGCGCGTGCGGCTATCGAAGCAGCTGGCGGCAAGTTCGAGGAATAAATGGCTAAGCAAGGTGCTCTCTCTGCGCTCGGCAAAGGCGGTATGTCTGAACTCTGGGCTCGTCTGCGTTTTCTGTTCCTGGCGATTATCGTCTACCGAATAGGCGCACACATCCCGGTTCCAGGTATCAACCCGGACCGACTCGCAGACCTGTTTCGACAGAATGAGGGGACCATTCTTAGCTTGTTCAACATGTTCTCCGGCGGCGCGCTGGAACGGATGAGCATCTTTGCATTGGGGATCATGCCGTACATTTCGGCATCGATCATCATGCAACTGATGACCGCCGTCAGTCCGCAGCTGGAGCAGTTGAAGAAGGAAGGTGAAGCTGGCCGTCGCAAGATCAGCCAGTACACCCGCTACGGCACCGTCGTCCTCGCTCTCGTTCAGGCTATTGGCATGTCCATTGGTCTGGCAGGGCAGGGCGTTGCGTTCACTGGTGACTTTGGCTTCCATTTCGTCGCGGTATCCACTTTTGTGGCTGGTGCGATGTTCATGATGTGGCTGGGTGAGCAGATTACTGAGCGTGGTGTAGGTAACGGTATCTCGATGTTGATTTTTTCGGGTATCGTCGCCGGTCTTCCGAGAGCAATCGGGCAGTCTTTCGAGTCTGCGCGTCAGGGCGATATCAACATCTTCGCCTTGGTTGCCATCGGTTTGCTGGCAGTAGCGATTATCGGTTTCGTGGTGTTCATTGAGCGTGGTCAGCGTCGTATCGCTGTTCACTACGCCAAGCGTCAGCAGGGCCGCAAGGTTTTTGCTGCGCAGACTAGCCACCTGCCGTTGAAGGTGAACATGGCCGGTGTTATTCCGGCTATTTTCGCGAGCAGCATTTTGCTGTTCCCGGCTTCGTTGGGTGCCTGGTTCGGTCAGTCTGAAGGTATGGGCTGGTTGCAGGACATCTCGCAGTCGATCGCTCCTGGTCAGCCGTTGAATATTCTGCTGTTTAGTGCAGGGATTATTTTCTTCTGCTTCTTCTATACGGCGTTGATGTTCAATCCGAAAGACGTAGCGGAAAACCTGAAGAAGTCCGGTGCCTTTATTCCGGGCATCCGTCCAGGTGAGCAGTCTGCGCGCTACATTGATGGCGTTCTGACCCGCTTGACCATGTTCGGTGCTCTTTACATGACGGCCGTGTGCCTGTTGCCCCAGTTCCTGGTGGTTGCAGCAAACGTTCCGTTCTACCTTGGCGGGACCTCGTTGCTGATCGTGGTCGTGGTTGTGATGGACTTCATGTCCCAAGTACAATCGCACCTCGTTTCGCACCAGTACGAATCCCTGATGAAGAAAGCCAACCTGAAGGGTTACGGCAGCGGCATGTTGCGCTGAGTACCCATAAGGTTCGAGGAGTTGGTGATGAAAGTTCGTGCATCGGTGAAAAAGCTGTGCCGTAACTGCAAGATTATTCGCCGCGAAGGTGTTGTTCGAGTAATTTGCAGCGCGGAACCGCGTCACAAACAGCGCCAAGGCTGAGTGTGATTGTGCTTCAAGCCCGGTAGCTAGTGCGCTACCGGGTTGATTATTTGTTATTACAGCGATATTATCTCGCGCCCTATTTCTTGGCTTCCGGGGCGTAGGTAGCTGTCAATTGGAGTCCCACTGAATGGCCCGTATTGCAGGCGTTAACATTCCAGATAACAAGCATACTGTTATCTCGCTGACCTACATCTATGGTGTTGGTCGCACTACTGCGCAGAAGATCTGTGCAGTGACTGGGGTAAACCCAGCAGCAAAGATCAAAGATCTGAGCGACGAGCAAATTGAACAGCTGCGTGGCGAAGTGGCGAAGTTCACCACTGAAGGTGACCTGCGTCGCGAAATCAACATGAAAATCAAGCGCTTGATGGACCTCGGTTGCTATCGCGGTCTGCGTCATCGTCGTGGTCTGCCAGTACGCGGTCAGCGTACCAAGACCAACGCGCGTACCCGTAAAGGTCCGCGTAAGCCGATCCGCAAGTAATCGCCCCAGCGAATCGACAGGAATTTAATCATGGCAAAACCTGCTGCTCGTCCTCGTAAAAAAGTTAAAAAGACAGTGGTTGATGGCATCGCCCACATCCATGCATCTTTTAACAACACCATCGTGACCATTACCGACCGTCAAGGTAACGCTCTTTCCTGGGCTACCTCCGGTGGTTCGGGTTTCCGCGGTTCCCGCAAGTCCACCCCGTTTGCTGCTCAAGTAGCTGCTGAACGTGCTGGTCAAGCTGCGCTGGAATACGGCCTGAAAAACCTCGACGTTAACGTCAAGGGCCCAGGTCCAGGTCGTGAATCCGCAGTCCGCGCTTTGAACGGCTGTGGCTACAAGATCGCCAGCATCACCGACGTGACGCCAATCCCGCACAACGGGTGCCGTCCGCCGAAGAAGCGCCGCGTGTAATCCAGGAGATTGTAAAGAATGGCTCGTTACATTGGTCCAAAATGCAAACTCGCTCGTCGCGAAGGCACCGATCTCTTCCTGAAGAGCGGCGTGCGCGCGATCGAATCGAAGTGCAACATTGAAGCAGCACCTGGTATCCACGGCCAACGCCGCGGTCGCCAGTCCGATTACGGCACCCAACTGCGTGAAAAGCAGAAGGTCCGTCGTATCTACGGCGTTCTCGAGCGTCAGTTCAGCGGCTACTACAAAGAAGCTGCTGGCAAGAAAGGTGCAACCGGTGAAAACCTGCTGCAACTGCTCGAATGCCGTCTGGACAACGTTGTATACCGTATGGGCTTTGGTTCGACTCGTGCCGAATCCCGTCAGCTGGTATCGCACAAGTCGATCAGCGTTAACGGTCAGACCGTAAACGTTCCGTCGTATCAGGTTCGTGCTGGTGACGTTGTTGCAGTTCGCGAGAAAGCAAAAAACCAACTTCGCATTGTCCAAGCTCTCGATCTGTGTGCCCAACGTGGCCGCGTAGAATGGGTAGAAGTAGACACTGAGAAGAAGTCGGGCGTTTTCAAGAACGTTCCTGCTCGCAGTGATCTGTCCGCCGACATCAACGAAAGCCTGATTGTCGAGCTCTACTCCAAGTAAGGGCTAGAAAATAGGTGCATCCATGCAGATTTCGGTAAATGAGTTCCTGACACCCCGCCACATTGATGTGCAGGTTGTCAGTCCAACCCGCGCCAAGATCACTCTCGAGCCTCTCGAGCGTGGTTTTGGCCACACCCTGGGCAACGCGCTGCGACGCATCCTGTTGTCCTCAATGCCCGGCTGCGCAGTAGTCGAGGCCGAGATTGACGGTGTGCTCCACGAGTACAGCGCCATCGAAGGTGTACAGGAAGACGTAATTGAAATCCTGTTGAACCTTAAAGGTCTGGCCATCAAGCTGCACGGTCGTGACGAAGTTACGCTGACCTTGTCGAAGAAGGGTTCGGGGGTGGTTACCGCTGCCGATATTCAGCTGGATCATGATGTCGAGATCGTTAATCCCGATCACGTAATCGCTAACCTGGCGTCTAACGGCGCCCTGAACATGAAGCTCACCGTAGCTCGTGGTCGTGGTTATGAACCAGCCGACTCGCGTCAGAGCGATGAAGATGAAAGCCGCAGCATCGGTCGCTTGCAGCTTGACTCTTCGTTCAGCCCGGTTCGCCGTATCGCATACGTGGTGGAAAACGCCCGTGTCGAGCAGCGTACCAACCTGGACAAGCTGGTTATTGATCTGGAAACCAACGGTACTCTGGATCCTGAAGAGGCTATTCGCCGCGCTGCAACCATCCTGCAACAGCAGTTGGCTGCGTTCGTCGACCTCAAAGGTGACAGTGAGCCAGTGGTTGTCGAGCAGGAAGACGAGATCGATCCGATCCTGCTTCGCCCGGTTGACGATCTGGAACTGACTGTACGTTCGGCTAACTGCCTTAAGGCGGAAAACATCTACTACATCGGTGACCTGATTCAGCGTACCGAAGTAGAGCTGTTGAAGACTCCGAACCTGGGCAAGAAATCCTTGACTGAAATCAAGGACGTTCTGGCCTCCCGCGGTCTGTCCCTCGGCATGCGCCTCGACAACTGGCCGCCTGCAAGTCTTAAGAAGGACGACAAGGCGACTGCCTGATCGTCGTAATCACCGAACGTAGTGTTTGGTAAGGAATGAACCATGCGTCATCGTAAAAGTGGTCGTCACCTGAGCCGCACCAGCTCGCACCGCAAGGCCATGTTCCAAAACATGGCGGTGTCGCTGTTCGAGCACGAGCTGATCAAAACTACTCTGCCAAAAGCCAAAGAACTGCGTCGCGTTGCTGAGCCGCTGATCACTCTGGCTAAGACAGACAGCCTGGCTAACCGTCGTCTGGCTTTCGACCGTACTCGTTCGAAAGCTATCGTTGGTAAGCTCTTCAACGACCTGGGCAAGCGTTACGCTACCCGTGAGGGTGGCTACCTGCGCATCCTCAAGTGCGGTTTCCGCGCTGGCGACAACGCGCCTATGGCGTACGTCGAGTTGGTTGATCGTGCTACTGCTGGCGAAGCTGTATCCGCCGAGTAAGACGTCAGTCTGAAACAAAGAACCGGGCCTAGTGCCCGGTTTTTTGTGTCCGCAAGAAAATGCGCTGTTCATACAAGCTTCTGACATGTCTCTGTTGTCACTATGTGCCGGGAAACATAATTAGTAATTATCTATCGATGCTTGCAAGTTAATGAATTTGTAGGTGTCACATGGATAATCGATACTTCCCAGCAAGCCGATTAGCCGGCAGTTTGAAGACTGACAGAGGAAGAAGACCGTATGAGCCAGATCAAAACGCTTACGACCGCCAGTGGCGCACCTGTCGCTGACAACCAGAATTCTCGCTCCGCCGGCCCACGTGGCCCGTTGCTGCTCGACGACTTTCACCTGATCGAGAAGCTCGCCCACTTCAACCGTGAAAACATTCCTGAGCGTCGCGTTCATGCCAAAGGCTCGGGAGCTTACGGCACATTCACCGTTACCCGCGATATCACGGAATACACCAGCGCCAAGCTGTTTGAATCTGTTGGCAAGCAAACCCCGACGTTCCTGCGTTTCTCGACTGTAGGCGGTGAGCGCGGTTCTGCCGACACCGAGCGCGATCCACGGGGTTTCGCGTTGAAGTTCTACACCGAAGAAGGTAACTGGGACATCGTGGGTAACAACACGCCGGTGTTCTTCATTCGTGATCCGCTGAAATTTCCAGACTTTATCCACACCCAGAAACGCCTGCCGCAAAGCAACCTGAAAAGCGCGCAGATGATGTGGGACTTCTGGTCGCATTCGCCTGAAGCGCTGCACCAGGTCACCATTCTGTTCTCTGATCGCGGTATTCCTGACGGCTACCGTCACATGCACGGCTTCGGCAGCCACACTTACAGTCTGATTAGCGCCCAAGGCGAGCGTCACTGGGTGAAATGGCACTACAAAACCAAACAGGGCATCAAGAATCTCGCCCCCGCAGATGCAGCACGTCTGGCCGGAACTGATCCGGATTACGCCCAGCGCGACCTGTTCGAAGCCATTGAGCGCGGCGACTTCCCAAAATGGCGCGTATGCATCCAGATCATGACTGAGGCCCAGGCCGCAGCGCATTACGAAAACCCGTTCGACGTCACCAAGACCTGGTCGCAAAAAGAATTCCCGCTGATCGAAGTCGGTGAACTGGAACTGAACCGCAACCCGCTGAACTACTTCGCTGAAGTCGAGCAAGCTGCTTTCGGCCCAAGCAACATGGTGCCGGGAGTTGGTCTGTCGCCAGATCGGATGCTGCAGGGGCGCGTATTTGCGTACGCTGATGCTCACCGCTACCGCGTGGGTACCAATCACCAGCAACTGCCGGTAAACGCGCCACGCGGCCCGGTGAACACTTACCAGCGCGATGGCTCGATGGCGTTCGGCAGCAACGGTGGTGCAGCACCTAACTACGAACCGAACAGCTACACCGAAGCGCCGAAACAAGCTCCGCATTACGCTGAACCAGCGCTGGCCTTGAGTGGTTCTGCCGATCGCTACGATCACCGCGAAGATACCGATTACTACAGCCACGCAGGTGCGCTGTTCCGCCTGATGAGCGACGATCAGAGAGCATTGCTGGTCAGCAATATCGCCGGTGCCATGGCGGGCGTTTCCACTGATATCGTCGACCGCCAGTTGCAGCACTTCTACAAGGCCGATCCGGCGTATGGAGAAGCAATCGCAAAGCTGCTCAACGTACAGCTTAACGAAGTCTAAACGAGAAGCAGAACCGCCCTCATTCGGGCGGTTTTTGCGTTATTTAGGCTGCTTTTCTAAGAATATCTTCGCTTTTATTGCGCGAATCGGGTGACCTTCCGGTCAGCTTGGTTCAAACTACAGACTTTCAAGTAGGGAGATGTAGGGCGATGCAAGGCCACCCAGACGTAATCGATTACCTCAACACGTTGCTGACCGGCGAACTGGCCGCGCGTGATCAATATTTCGTTCATTCGCGGATGTATGAGGACTGGGGGTTCACCAAGCTCTACGAGCGAATCAACCATGAGATGGAAGAAGAAGCCGGTCACGCTGATGCGTTGATGCGCCGGATTCTGATGCTCGAAGGCACGCCGCGTATGCGTCCGGATGATCTGGATGTCGGCACCACTGTGCCGGAGATGCTCGAAGCCGATCTGCGTCTTGAGTACAAAGTCCGCGCTGCGCTGTGCAAAGGCATTGAGCTGTGCGAGCAGCACAAAGACTATGTCAGCCGCGAGATCCTGCGCGTGCAGTTGAACGACACCGAAGAAGATCACACCTACTGGCTGGAAAAGCAGTTGGGCCTGATCAAGCTGATCGGTCTCGAGAATTACCTGCAATCTCACACTTCCTGATTGCAAAACGATACAAAAAAGCCCCTGTCACTGATGAAGTGACAGGGGCTTTTTCATGCCCTGCGTTTAAGCCCGATCACGGATCAGCAATGGCTTGAGGTAATGGCCGGTGTGAGATTGCTTCATTTCGGCCACATCCTCAGGCGTGCCGGTGGCAATGATCTGCCCACCTTTGGAGCCGCCCTCCGGCCCGAGATCGACCAGCCAGTCGGCCGTCTTGATCACGTCGAGGTTGTGTTCGATTACTACCACCGTGTTGCCGTGGTCGCGCAGGCGATGCAGCACGTCGAGCAATTGCTGGATATCCGCGAAGTGCAAACCGGTGGTCGGCTCATCGAGGATGTACAGTGTTTTGCCGGTGTCACGCTTGGACAGCTCGCGAGACAGTTTCACTCGCTGCGCCTCACCACCCGACAACGTGGTCGCCGACTGCCCGAGCTTGATGTACGACAGGCCGACATCCATCAATGTCTGTAGCTTGCGCGCCAGTGCCGGCACCGCGTCAAAGAACTCCCGGGCCTCTTCGATGGTCATCTCGAGGGTTTCGTGGATGCTCTTGCCCTTGTATTTGATCTCAAGGGTTTCGCGGTTGTAGCGCTTGCTCTTGCACACATCGCATGGCACGTAGATGTCTGGCAGGAAGTGCATTTCCACTTTGATCAGGCCGTCGCCCTGGCACGCTTCGCAGCGGCCACCTTTGACGTTGAACGAGAAACGCCCCGGGCCGTAACCACGGGAGCGTGACTCGGGTACCCCGGCGAACAGCTCGCGGATCGGAGTGAACAGGCCGGTATACGTCGCCGGGTTGGAGCGCGGAGTACGGCCAATCGGGCTCTGGTCGATATCGACGACTTTGTCGAGATGCTCCAGGCCTTTGATACTGTCGTGCGCTGCCGCTTCCAGGGTGGTTGCACCGTTGAGGGCCGTGGCGCTCAGCGGGAACAGCGTATTGTTGATCAGCGTCGATTTGCCCGAGCCGGACACGCCGGTCACGCACGTCAGCAGACCAATCGGGATGTCCAGATCGACATTGCGCAGGTTGTTGCCGCGCGCCCCTTTGAGAGACAGATTGAGCTTTTTATTGCGTGGCGTGCGTTTGGCCGGCACTTCAATCTTCACTCGGCCCGAGAGGTATTTACCGGTCAGGGAATCCGGGTGCGCCATGACTTCCGCCGGCGTGCCCTCAGCCACGATCTGCCCACCATGCACACCAGCCCCCGGGCCGATATCCACAACGTAATCGGCCAGACGAATCGCGTCTTCGTCGTGTTCGACCACGATCACAGTGTTGCCAATATCACGCAGGTGCTTGAGCGTGCCGAGCAAGCGGTCGTTATCACGCTGGTGCAAACCAATGGACGGTTCGTCAAGGATGTACAGAACACCGACGAGACCGGCGCCGATCTGGCTGGCCAGACGAATACGTTGTGCTTCGCCACCGGACAGCGTGTCGGCACTGCGGTCCAGCGACAGGTAGTCGAGACCGACGTTGACGAGGAACTGCAGACGCTCGCGAATCTCCTTGAGGATCTTGTCGGCGATTTCGCCGCGACGGCCAGTCATCTTCAGCTCGCCGAAGTACTCGCAAGCTTCGCCGATCGGCAGGTTGGTCACCGCTGGCAGCGTTTTCTCGCCAACCCACACATGCCGCGCTTCGCGACGCAGACGGGTACCACGGCAATCCGGGCACGATTGGGTGCTGAGAAACTTGGCCAGCTCTTCGCGCACGCTTGCCGACTCGGTCTCGCGGTAGCGACGCTCCAGGTTCGGCACGATGCCTTCGAACGGGTGCGAACGTTTGACGATATCGCCACGGTCGTTCAGGTATTTGAAGTCGACGTTCTGCGAGCCGCTGCCATGCAGGATGAATTTCTGCTGATCGGCCGGCAGTTCGTTGAACGGTACTTCGAGGCTGAAACCATAGTGTGAAGCGAGTGAGCCGAGCATCTGGAAGTAATAGACGTTACGCCGGTCCCAGCCGCGAATCGCACCTTCGGCCAAGGTCAGATCGCCATTGACCAGCCGCTTGATATCGAAGAACTGCTTCACCCCCAGGCCATCACAGGTCGGGCAAGCGCCGGCCGGGTTGTTGAAGGAGAACAGCTTCGGTTCCAGTTCGCTGATCGCGTGGCCGCAGATCGGGCAGGCGAAGCGCGCGGAGAAAATCATCTCTTCGCCCGGCTCGTCGTCCATCGGTGCGACCAGGGCAATGCCATCCGCCAGTTTCAACGCGGTCTCGAAAGATTCGGCCAGACGTTGCTGCAGATCGGCGCGAACCTTGAAGCGGTCGACGATCACATCGATCGAGTGCTTTTTCTGTTTATCCAGTTTTGGCAGTTCATCGAGTTCGCAGATGCGGCCGTTGACCCGGGCGCGAACAAAACCTTGGGCGCGCAGCTCTTCGAAGACCGAAAGGTGTTCACCTTTGCGTTCGCGGATCACCGGCGCCAGCAGCATGAGTTTGCTGCCTTCCGGCTGCGCCAACACCAGATCGACCATCTGGCTGACGGTCTGCGCCTCCAGTGGAATATCGTGATCCGGGCAGCGTGGTGTACCGACGCGTGCATAAAGCAGACGCAGGTAGTCGTAGATTTCGGTGATGGTGCCGACCGTAGAGCGCGGGTTGTGCGAGGTCGACTTCTGTTCGATGGAGATCGCCGGCGACAGGCCTTCGATGGTGTCGACGTCGGGTTTTTCCATCATCGATAGAAACTGTCGGGCGTAGGCCGACAGCGATTCGACATAGCGGCGCTGGCCTTCGGCGTAAAGCGTATCGAAGGCCAGGGACGACTTGCCGGATCCGGACAGGCCGGTGATGACGATCAGCTTGTCCCGTGGCAGGGTCAGGTCGATGTTCTTCAGGTTGTGGGTACGGGCCCCACGTATCAGGATCTTGTCCAAAGTGGCCTCGCTCGGCGGGCGTCGAAAACGTAGGAGTATACGGGCAAATACTGGATGGATGCACACTATCAAGCGAAGGGTTTTTACCTTACATGAAGAGAGTTTCATCTATACGCGTCATAGCGTCGCGATATACCCCGTCTTTCGATGGGACTGGTAGAATCGCCGCCGGTTCACACGAGGTTTTTCCATGCACGATCCCCACAGCGAACGCATGAGTGGCAGCGAGACTCGCGCAGCGAGCGGTCTGGCCCTGGTGTTCGCCTTCCGTATGCTTGGCATGTTCATGGTGTTGCCGGTACTGGCGACCTACGGCATGGACCTGGCAGGCGCGACCCCGGCCCTGATCGGGCTGGCTATTGGCGCTTACGGTCTGACCCAGGCGATTTTCCAGATTCCGTTCGGGATCATTTCCGACCGCATTGGCCGCCGTCCGGTGATTTACCTCGGGCTGATCGTTTTTGCCCTCGGCAGCGTGCTGGCGTCTCAGGCCGACTCCATCTGGGGCGTGATAGCCGGGCGGATCCTGCAGGGCGCCGGGGCGATTTCAGCGGCAGTGATGGCGCTACTCTCCGACCTGACCCGCGAACAGCACCGCACCAAGGCAATGGCGATGATCGGCATGACCATCGGTTTGTCATTTGCCGTGGCCATGGTCGTCGGGCCTTTGCTGACCCGCGCTTTCGGTCTGTCCGGACTGTTCCTCGCCACCGGTGCCATGGCACTGGTCGGTATCGCCATCATCATGTTCATGGTGCCGCGCTCCACCGGGCCATTGCAGCATCGGGAGTCCGGGGTGGCGCGTCAGGCCTTGATGCCGACGCTCAAGCATCCGGATCTGCTGCGCCTTGATCTGGGCATCTTTGTGTTACATGCCATGTTGATGTCGAGCTTCGTTGCGTTGCCGTTGGCGCTGGTGGAAAAAGCCGGTTTGCCCAAGGAGCAGCACTGGTGGGTCTACCTCACCGCGCTGCTGATTTCGTTCTTCGCCATGATCCCGTTCATCATCTACGGCGAGAAGAAACGCAAAATGAAACGAGTTTTGCTCGGCGCCGTCCTGACGCTGATGCTGACTGAGCTATTCTTCTGGCAGTTCGGCGATAGCCTGCGGGCTCTGGTGATAGGTACGGTGGTGTTCTTCACCGCGTTCAATCTGCTGGAGGCTTCATTGCCGTCGCTGATCAGCAAGGTTTCACCGGCGGGCGGGAAGGGCACGGCCATGGGCGTGTATTCCACCAGCCAGTTCCTCGGTTCAGCACTCGGCGGGATACTCGGCGGCTGGCTGTTTCAGCATGGCGGTCTGTCGGTTGTGTTCCTTGGATGCGCGGGGCTGGCTGCACTTTGGTTGGCCTTTGCTGTTACCATGCGTGAACCTCCCTACGTGACGAGCCTGCGCTTGCCGTTGTCGCCCGAGGCGATCCGCGAAGCGGGTCTGGTCGAGCGCCTCAAGGCCCTCGTAGGGGTAACCGATGCAGTGATAGTTGCTGATGAAGCGGCTGTTTACATCAAACTGGACAAAGAATTAGTGGATCGCGACACCCTCGAACGCCTGGTGAACAACCCGGCCGGGGCTGCTTGCGAAGCCTAGGAGAACGTTATGGCCCGTGGGGTTAACAAAGTCATATTGGTCGGCACTTGCGGCCAGGATCCCGAAGTTCGCTACCTGCCTAACGGTAACGCCGTGACCAACCTGAGTCTGGCCACCAGCGAACAATGGACCGACAAGCAAACCGGTCAGAAGGTCGAGAAGACCGAGTGGCACCGTGTTTCGATGTTCGGCAAGGTTGCGGAAATCGCCGGCGAATACCTGCGCAAGGGTTCGCAGGTTTACATCGAAGGCAAGCTGCAGACCCGTGAGTGGGAAAAAGACGGTATCAAGCGTTACACCACTGAAATCGTGGTCGACATGCAAGGCACCATGCAACTGCTCGGCGGCCGTCCACAACAGGGCGACCAACAAGGCGGTGGCAACAACTACCAGCAGTCGGCTCCGGCTCCTCGCCAGCAGGCTCCGCGCCCGCAGCAGTCGGCTCCACAGCAGCGTTCGGCCCCGGCTCCACAGCAGGCCGCACCGCAACCGGCTCCGGATTTCGACAGCTTTGATGACGATATTCCGTTCTGATTCGCTGCTGTAACCGCTGCAAATAAAAAGGCCCGTCGCTTAAACGACGGGCCTTTTTTGTGGGATTTGTTTCGTCTGCGGTTACCCCAAATCCCTGTGGGAGCTGGCTTGCCAGCGATCGCGGTGGATCAGTCAACAAATGAGTCGACTCACAATCCGTCATCGCTGGCAGGCCAGCTCCCACATGGGGATTTGTGGTTTAGTCGAGAATCAGATGCGGCAAGAACCGGCTCGAATCCTTGGTGATCAAACTGTTGTCTTCCCGCACACCAATCCCCGCAGCCTGATCGCCAATCACCCAGGAACCGATCAGCGTGTAGCTGTCGCCAAACTTCGGCAGCGGCGCAAACTCCTGCAGGATAAATGGCGCATCGGTGTAGGGCCCGTCCTCTTTGACGATCAGACCGTCAGCCGTTTGCAACTCAATGTTCGCGCCTTCGCGGGAAAAGTACGGCTTGCGTACCCAGCCCTTGGGCACGGTGCTGGCCGGATTCGGGTCGAGATGCGCCGCCAGCAGATTTGGATGACCCTTGTGCATCTCCCACAGCAACGGCAATGCACCCTTGTTCGACAGGATCGCCTTCCACGCCGGTTCGAAAAACTGCGTATCGCTCGCGGCAATCGCCGCACCGAACGGCTCATGGAAGATGAACTCCCAGGCATGCAGTTTGAACAGGTGCGGGATCCAGCGATCTTCCAGGTCGACGAAGCGCCCTTCAGCCGTCAAACCGATGTCTTCGATATCGATGTGCCGCGACTCGATGCCGACTTTCTCGGCGATCAGCCGCAGATAATCCGTTGTGCCCTTGTCCTCGACCGAGTCTTTCATCGAGGCAAAGTAGAACGGCCGCTTCAGTTGTAATTCGGCGAAGGCCTGATGCAGATGGGTGTCGATGCTGTTGAACTGGTCGGCATGACGCGGCAGCGTGCCGCGCTCGATGCATTGTTCCAGCCAGCCCCACTGGAACGCCGCCGCTTCATAAAGACTGGTCGGCGTGTCGTAGTTGAGCTCCAGCAGTTTCGCCGGGCCGTTGCCGCTGTAGGAAAAGTCCATGCGTCCGTACAGATGCGGATGACCTTCCAGCCAGGAAGTGCGGATCATGTCGTAGTACGGCGCCGGGATGCTCAGGCGATCCAGCAATTCTTCGCTGTGTACCACGCGATCGACCAGGTCCATGCACATCTCATGCAGTTCGGTGGTCGGGTCCTCAAGATCGTTTTCGATTTGCGCGAGTGTGAACTGGTAGTACGCGCTTTCGTCCCAGTACGGCTCGTCATCGATGGTGTGGAACATGAAGCCGAGGCTTTCGGCTGTCTGCTTCCAGTCGGGGCGCTCGGCGCAGAGGATCTTCTTCATCGTCAGCTGCTCGAACGACCAGAACCAGAACTGCTGCCCCAACCACCCCAGCCGCTACGGGCACTGGACTGGCTGCCGAAGCCGCCGCGTGAGGTCGAAGAAGCCACGTTGACCGGTTTGCTTTTGCTGCTTTCGTAATCCGTTTGGCTGCGCGTCGTGGTTTCGGCTCTGCGGTACTGCGTCGAGGTGTTGTACGGCTGGCGCGTTTCGCGATCGCGGTAAACCGTGCGCTCGGCGTTGTTGCTCATCGCGTTGCCGATCAGCCAACCGGTCAGCCAGCCGTTGCCGCCACCGCCACCGCTGGAGACGTGCGAAGTGCTTTGCACATTCTGCGCCGTTGCATTACCGGCGGGCATTTGGGCATTGGCGATGGCGTCGAGGTTCTGCGCCGGCTCGCCTTCCTGCGGCACTTTGAAGCCGCCGAGTCTCGGCACGAAGCGGCCGTCAGAATTCTTCTGGCACCAGTCAGCGGCAAAGTCCGCGTCGCACTTGGCCTTGTTGTCGTACGCCGGTGCAATGCGCCGGTGTTCGGTCAGGGCGGCGACGTAAGCGTTGGAGCAGACATCGGCGGCCACTTCGGCGTCGACACACTGTTCCACATTCTGGAAATTGCGTGGTTGATCTGCGGCTGTCGCCTGGCCGGAAATGGCCATGGCCACCGAAGCGGCGAGGGACAACTGAACGTATTTGCTGCGTTTCATCTAAGGCTTCCTGCCGATCAGTTGGACGGTGTCATGCACGCGGCGTTGAGCATGCCGACGCTGATCGCGACCGCAGCGACATAGATACCGGAAGCCACTTCGCCGTTGGCGATGCGCTGGGATGTGCCTTTGAGCACCAGGCCCGTGGCGAGGAATGCCAGCAGTTGCACCACTGCGGCAATCACTGCCCAGAGCACGAAGTCGAGGACGTTGACCGAAAACGCAATCACGTTACTGGCTGGAATCGCGAAACCGATGATCGCGCCGGACAGGGCGATCGCGGCGGCAACGTTGCCGGAGCGGATCAGCTCGAACTCCTTGTGCGGCGTGATGCGCGTGTAGACAAATTGAAACAGCATGAACAGCAGCACGGCGCCGATGAGGTAGACGACGAAACCGACCAGTGCGGTTTTGTTCAGGGAAACGGCCAGCACTTCCAGCATGAAAAACTTCCTTTTTTAAATGGTGCTCAGATCTGTCGTATACAGCGAGATGCCGAGCGAGGTGCTCAGGCTGACGGTGCCTTCTTCGTCCTGTTCGACGGAGAACAGCAGCAATTCGCGGCGATCGGTCAGGCCGGTCTCGCGCGCATAAAGCATGGAGTGGTGTTCGATGGTGTAGCTCTCATCCGGATTGACCACTTGTTCGGTCATCGGTACGAGTTCGGTCTGGCCTTGTTCGGTGCCCCACTCGCGGGTGTATTCGACGCCGTCGTGGCTGTAGGCGGGCAGGCCGATCTGGCTGTTGGGGCCGGCCAGACGCTGCAGTTCGGCGTCACTGTTGACCGTCACGTAACTGAGGTAATTGAACAGGGTGACCGATTCGATCTGATCGTCACCGGTGACGTGGATCTGTAGCCAGAAATCCTCGTCGTTCATGTAATAGCGGTGCAGTTTGTTGGACTGGCCGAGGTCGACCCAGCCATGGCTCCAGATCGCCTGATCGAAGGGCACGCGCACCGTGGTCGAGCCATCGAGCAACAGCGCCAGGGTTGTATCGAACCTGACGGCCTTGCCTTGCGCCATGCCGAGTGGGCCACTGGCAACGGTCGGTGTTGGCGCAGCGGTCTGCCAGTTGCTGGTGCCCAGCAAGTCTTTAAACCATCCCATGGGTACGTTCCTTGAAGCGGGTGGAGGTGTTCGTCGGCGAAAAAACGTGGCTAGTGTACCGGGCGAACCGGTGAACGAGCAGAAGGATTTTTACGCCGCAAACCATGTGGGAGCGAGCTTGCTCGCGAAGAGGGCATACCAGTCAATATTGATGTCGACTGATACGACGCTTTCGCGAGCAGGCTCGCTCCCACAGGTTTTTTGCCCTGCGTTACTGCGAGGACTTTTGCTTCAGACGCTCAAGAATCGCATTGGCGCTGCCTTCGTTCGGCGTGATGCCGGCGTCGCGCAGTTTGCGTTCCAGATCGTTGCCGGTTGAAGCGTCGGCCAGTTCGTCCGCAGCGCTGAGTTCAGCCGCGCGTTGCTGCTGCTTGGCCTGCAGACGGTTCAACGTACCGACGGCGGTTTCCAGTTTGCCATTGGCACCGCCGCTGGCGATGGAGGCGCTGACCTGAGCTTTCTGCACGCTTTCACGGGCCTTGGCCATGTCCACTTGCTGGCGCAGGCTCTTGATCCGCGACTCGGCTTTGCTGATGTCTTTGCGCATGTTTTCGGCGTAGGTGCCGAATTCGTCGCTCTGCTTTTTCTCAACATCCAGCTCGTTGGTCAGGGTCGAAATCGCTTCGGCCACTTCCAGTGCCAGGTCTTCACGGCCGGCGTTCAGCGCCGAGACGGCTTTGGCTTCCAGATCCTTGATCTTGGCGTCGTACTCGCTTACGCGGTCGGCGGCCAGTTTGTGTTTGGCCATGATGGTGACCAGTTCGCGACGGGCGTTCGACAGCGCGCTGTCGGCATCGCGGATTTCCTGGTCGAGGATGCGCAGAGCCTGTTGGTCCGCGATCGCTTCGCCGACTTCATTGGCGCCGCCGCGCAGTGCGGTGAACAACTTGCTCCAGATGGACTGAGTCATTGGATATTCCCTGTTGATTACTTGAAGAAGTGTTCGAAGGCTTCGCTCGCGCGCTGCACGTTGTCGACCAGGGTTTTCACCTCAGTGACGACGTTGGTCAGGCTCGAGTCGGCGCTGAGGGCGCCAAACATGTTGTAAACGGTCTGCCCGTTCGGCATCGACTCGATCCCGATCGACGACAGCGGGAACATTTCCCGGCTGCGCAATACGGCGTCGTTGAAGGCCGCTACGTTCGAGATCGAATCGATGTCCACCAGCACGGTGTCGACGATGATCTGCTGGCCGGCCAGGGCGATGTGAATCGGCAGACCGCCGAATTCGTTCATTTCCAGCTTGATGCTGGGTTCGGAGCTCTGGATCAGCGACAGCGTGATCTCTTGCGAAGCCACCTCGTCCAGGGCCTTGAGGGCGTTGAAGAGGCTATCGATGGTCCAGTTGTTGCCTGCGCTCATGTAATTCTCCGACATGAAAGAGCCAGCCAGAATCGGTTGGCGTAGCTGTTGCTCCATTTGCTTGAGCAAGCTTCGGTTTTCGGGAAGCACCCAAGTTTCGTGTTTCACATAACCGGCAGCGGCCAGGCCCGCGCGCATCTGCTTCATGTAGAAGCTCGACGGTTTTTTCGCCGACGGTTTCGCGCGCTCCCCCTTGGGGCTCTCTGACTTCGCTAAAGGGGTACGGCTTTTCATGGCAATGGCTCGGTTATGAAAATCTCACGCGTGAGCCACACTACAACCAATTCAAAGTGCCATCAATGGCTCACGCGTGAGATTTTTATGACGGGTGTGAAAAGGCCCGCTGCAAGGCGGGCCTGGTGTTTTTGCAGAATATTGCTTAGGACTGGGCGGTGAGGAATTGGTCAGTGGACACCACACTGGCGTAGGCGAAACCCAGTGCCGACATGAAAGCGGCGTGGACGTGGGCCGCCGGCACTGTCAGACCATTGAACTCAAGATCGCGGCTGGCGCAGGCATCGTGAATCACGGTCACGCCATAACCCAGATCTGCCGCCGCACGGGTAATGCCGTCAATACACATGTGGCTCATGCTGCCGACCACCACCAGTTCCTTGATACCTTGTTCGTCGAGGATCGCTTGCAGTTCGGTTTCGCGGAACGAGTTGACGAAGTGCTTGAGTACCACCGGTTCATCGGCGCGGTTGAGCACCTTCGGGTGTAGCTTGGCGCCGTCCGATCCCGGGGTGAAAAACGGCGCGTCCGCTGAGGTGAACTCGTGGCGGATGTGGATGACCGGATTACCGGCCTCGCGGAAGGCGGCGATCAGCCGAGCGGCGTTGTCGGCGGCGGCATCAGCACCGGCCAGCGGCCACTTGCCTTGGGGGAAGTAGTCGTTCTGGATATCGACTACGATGAGCGCTTGCTTGGCCATGGGTGTGTCCTCGATGGATTGGCTGGAAGTGGCTGCAGTATTGGCGCTGGCCAGCGATTCGAGGATTGGCCACACCGACAATAGACAGGGGAAAACTGACAATGGGCGCAGAAAGTGCCGCCATCGCTGAATTGGGTGTGCTGATCTATCCAGGCGCGCAAATGGCGGCGGTGCATGGTCTGACCGATCTGTTTGCGGTGGCCAACCGGATTGCCGCCGAACATCAGGCCGCGCAGTTGCCAGTGCTGCGGGTCAGTCACTGGCAGGTCGAAGGTGAGCAGCCGCCAACGCGCACTTACGCCAGTCATGCGGGTGACGACAGGGCTTTGCTGGCGGTGCTGATTCCGCCATCGATCGGCGGGTTCTCGGCGGCGCAAGCGCCGGCCAGCCTGATGCAATGGTTACGGGATCAACATGCCCACGGTGCGACGCTGGGCGGGGTTTGCGTAGGCTCGCTGATGTTGGCTGAAAGCGGTCTGCTCGACGGCCGCAGCGCCACCACCCATTGGACCTCGGCCAAGGCCTTCGCCGAGCGTTACCCAAAGATCAAGCTCAAGGCTGATACCCCGATTGTCGACGACGGCGACTTGATCACCACGGCCGGATTGATGGCTTGGTCGGAACTCGGATTACGCCTGGTCGACAGGTTGCTTGGGCCGAGCATTGCCACCGGCACCGCGCGATTTCTGGTGATAGAGCACAGTGACAGCGCCAGTGAGTGCGGCAGTAATTTCGCGCCGATACTCGGGCATGGCGATGCGGCGATTCTCAAGGTTCAGCATTGGCTGCAAAGCACCGGCGCGACGGATGTTTCCTTGGCGGCGATGGCGGAGCGGGCGGGGTTGGAAGAACGTACCTTTCTGCGCCGGTTCCGCGCGGCAACCGGTTTGAAACCGACCGAGTACTGCCAGCATCTGCGGGTGGGCAAGGCACGGGAAATGCTCGAATTCAGTAATGGCACGATTGATCACATTGCGTGGACGGTGGGTTATCAGGATCCGGGTGCGTTTCGTGCGATCTTCAAGAAGATTACCGGGCTGGCGCCGAGTGATTATCGGGCGCGGTTTGGTGTGTCCCCAAACCCGAAGCCGACGAATATCTAATGTGGGAGCGAGCCTGCTCGCGATTGCGATTCGTCAATTAAGAACAGGTCGACTGACCCACTGCTATCGTGAGCAGGCTCACTCCTACAGGCGACCGTGTAAGGTTCAGGATCGTGCAATTTGCCGGGGTTTTGCGCACGGTCGTGCAGATTGAAACAGGCGCGGTGCCAGTACGATTCCGGCAAGTTTCTGATTAGGCTAGGATTTTTGTGGAGCAGCCGTTGGCCTGATCTCTGCACCTCTCACCGCCACAGTCATCGAACCGATGGAAGGGGGACGCATGACCCCGACACCCAGCAGGAAAATCGTGGTTGCCCATTCGGTGCGCCCTGACGCGCCGCAGCACGAAGTGCAAACCAATAAAGCTCTGGCGCGTTGGCTGGCGCAGATTCTCGGATGCAAATTTGGCGGCAGTTACGATCCGGACAAACATCGCGGTCGTGACCTGTATCTGCTACCGACGCAAACCATCGTCGGTAATGCCAGCGCTCAGCAACTCGGCATCAAAGGTCCGGACGATTTGTGGGGTGGCTTTGTCGAGCACGATTTCATCTGCACCAAAGCCATTAGCCACGGCCTGCGCAGTCATCTGGCTCAGGCGCCGCAAGGCTGGTCGCCATTATTTTCCGAGCGAACGCGCAATGTGGTGCTCGACGGGCTCAGCGTGTTCTCGCTGGAGGATGCGCGGCCCGCTGCCGAGCATTTGCTGTACAACGGCCCGATTCGTTTGAAGCCGGTTCACGCCTGCGCCGGTCGGGGGCAGGAAGTGATCAAAAACCTCGACGCCTTCGACGAAATTCTTGCCCGGCCTGACATTGAAAAGCAGTTCAGCGAAGGCGTGGTGCTTGAGCAGGACCTGAGCGATGTCGTCACCCACAGCGTCGGCCAGTCATTCATCGGCGACAAAGTGTTGAGCTACTGCGGTGATCAATACTTGACCAACGATGCCCACGGTGAAGACGTGTACGGCGGCTCGAACCTGTTGGTCGTGCAGGGTGGGTATGACGAACTGCTGAAGCTCGACCTGCCCGACGATGTGCGTCTGGCCATTGAGCAGGCGCAGGTTTTCGACGCTGCCGCCAATGAAGCCTATCCGCGCTTCTATGCTTCGCGGCGCAACTACGACATCGCCCAAGGTCTGGACAGCAAGGGCAAAAACCGCAGCGGTGTGCTCGAACAATCGTGGCGCATGGGCGGTGCCAGCAGTGCTGAAGTCGCCGCGTTGCAAAGCTTCGTCAACGATCCGGGGATGCGCGCGATCCGTGTGTCTTCGGTAGAAACCTACATCGATCAGCCGTTGCCGGCGGATGCCATCGAGGTCTATCGCGGCCCGGCTGAGAACAGCGAATTTCTCCTCAAATACGTTACGGTCAAATCCTATGACGGCTAGAAGCGAAAGCATTCAAATCGACATTGATGATGAACAGATGAGCGGGACCTTTCTCAGTCCCAAATCGAAAGTGCCTGGCGTGTTGTTTGTCCACGGTTGGGGCGGTAGTCAGGAGCGTGATCTGGAGCGGGCCAAAGGCATCGCCGGTCTCGGGTGTGTGTGCCTGACTTTCGACTTGCGCGGACATACCGGCGGTACCGGGATTCCGCTGACCCGCGTTACCCGCGAAGACAATCTGCGTGATCTGCTCGCGGCGTATGACCGCTTGCTCGCGCATCCGGCGCTCGACACTTCGGCCATCGCCGTGGTCGGCACCAGTTATGGTGGGTATCTGGCGGCCATCCTTACCTCATTGCGTCCTGTACGCTGGCTGGCACTGCGCGTACCGGCGCTGTATCGCGATGAGCAATGGCACACACCCAAGCGCGATCTGGACAAGGCTGATCTGCGTGATTACCGCAGCACGCTGGTGCGGGCTGACACCAATCGGGCGCTGCATGCCTGTTCACAATTCACCGGGGATGTTTTGCTGGTGGAGTCGGAAACCGATGATTACGTGCCCCATGCGGCGATCATGAGTTACCGCGCGGCGTGTCAGCAGACCCATTCACTGACGCACCGGATTATCGATGGCGCCGATCATGCGTTGAGCGAACCAGTGTCGCAGCAGGCCTACACCTCGATTCTGGTGGACTGGATTACCGAGATGGTTGTGGGCGAGCGGTTGAGCATTATTCAATCAGCATGATTTTTTAGTGTTCTTTCTAACGCTATCGCGAGCAGGCTCACTCCTACATTTTGGAATGCGTTCACTTGTAGGAGTGAGCCTGCTCGCGATAGCGATTTCGAATTCAAAAACTAACTCAAGAGGGGTTTTTCTCGATCCGAAGCGCCTTGGCCTTGGCCTCAACCACCAGATACATCACCACCGTAATTAACAACGGCAACAGAAAATAAATCGCCCGATACGCCAGCAATCCCGCCACCAGACTGCCGCGTGAAGCCTCGTGTTGCAGCAGCGCCACAAACACTGCCTCCAACACCCCAAGCCCCGCCGGAATATGCGTGATGACCCCGGCAATCGCACTGATCAACAGCACGCCCAGCACCAACGGATAATCGAGCTTGCTCGGCAGCAAAGTGAAAATCACCGCTGCCATCAGCGACCAGTTCAACGCGCCCAGCAGCAGTTGCAGGACCGCCATGCGCAACGACGGCAGATTGATTTCCACGCCGCGAATCGACCACTCACGGCGCTTGGAAAACTGGCACGCGGCGAGATAACCGGCACTGATCAGTAGCAACAGCACGCCGATGCCTTGCAGCGCACTGCTGCTGATTTTCCAGCCCGGCGGCATTGTCACCAGCCCACTGCTGAACACCACGCCGGCAATGGTCATGTAGCCGAACCAATTGGTCGCCAGGCTCAAACCGAGGATCTTGGCGATGTTGCTTTTGCTCACCCCAAGACGCGAATACAGCCGATAACGCATGGCGATGCCGCCGACCCAGGCGCTCAGGTTCAGGTTGAACGCATAGCTGATGATCCCCACCGGCAGGATCTGTTTCCAGGTCAGGTCCTGACGAATGTAAGTACGGCCGATCAGATCAAAACTGGCGTACACGAGAAAACTCAGCAGTGTCAGGCTGGCGGCGATGATCAGTGTGCGCAGCTTGAAGTCGGCAAGGGTTTGCAGCACTTCGGCCCACTCGATGCGCGTGGCGAACAGCGTCAGCAAGACGATCAGTGCGAGGAAAAACAGCAGGCTCAACGGGCGTTTCCAGCGACTCCATTTCGAGTGAGTCGCTGGTGCCGAATGGCTGCTCGAATGCGCTTCGGAATGGCTCATGGCGTGTTTCCTCGAAATGGCTTGAGCCGTGGTTTGTGCGCCGGCAGCCAACCGGCCATCGCCGGAAAATGCCGCAAAAAGTGGAACACCAGAAAACCCACGGTCATGTGCCAGATTCGACCACGCGGGGACTTGCTCGGGTCCATGGCTTTGCAGTGGTTCTGGCTGAGGTCTTCGAGGCGCTCGAACAGATGCTGATTGAACGCGCGGTCGCGGATCAGCACGTTGGCTTCCAGGTTCAGCGACAGGCTCAGCGGGTCCAGATTGCTTGAGCCGACGGTGCTCCATTCTTCGTCGACCAGCGCGACTTTGCCGTGCAGCGGGCGCTGGCAATATTCGTGGATCTGCACGCCGGCCTTGAGCAAGTAGTCGTAGGTCATGCGCGCCGCCAGTTTGGCCACCAGCATGTCCGGTTGCCCCTGCAGAATCAGGCGCACCTCGACGCCGCGCCGCGCCGCGTTACGGATCTCGCGCAGCAAACGATAGCCGGGAAAGAAGTAGGCGTTGGCAATCACCACGCGGCGTTTGGCGCGGCGCAGTACCTGTAAGTACACATCCTCGATATCGGTGTTGTGTTGATCGTTGTCACGGAACACCAGACGCACTTGGCCATCGAGATCGTTGAAGGCCATTTCCGCACGCCGCTGGCGCCGGCGTTGCCACCAGAACCGTGCACGTCCGGGACGACCGCTTTGCAGCAAGGCGAAATGATGGATGTCGGTAACCGCCGGGCCCTGAACTTCCACCGCATAATCCTGCTTGGCTTCGGGGCCGAAGTCGGCCAGGTGATCACCGGAAAAATTGATTCCGCCAACGAACGCAACCAGTCCGTCGACCACGACGATCTTGCGATGCAAACGGCGGAACCAGTTGGTGCGAATACCCAGGTGCTTCGGTGCTGGATCGAAAATCTGCAGGTGCACCCCGGCCTCGCTCAACGCCGTCAGATAACCGGTGGTCAATTCGCCACAGCCGAAACCGTCAAAGCTGACCGTGGTGCGAACGCCACGCTGTGCTGCGTCGATCAGAATCTCCTGCAGTTCGGCGCCGACCTTGTCTTCGAAAACGATAAAAGTCTCGAGGAGGATTTCACTCTTTGCCGCGCGCATCGCGGCGAACACCCGCGGGAAATATTCTTCGCCGTTTTCCAGCAACTCGACACGGTTGTTGCCCTGCCAGTGGTACTCGACATCGACCTGGCCGGGCTCGCGGGTCGGCGGGGTGATGGCGACCGGTTCCACGGCGGATTTCTCCAGCGGCGCGCTGCTCATAGTTCGATCTCTACCGATAAAGGAACGTGGTCGGAAAGGTGCGACCAGGGCCGGTTCGCCAGGACTTTCGGCTGGCTGGCCTTGAGGTTGCGCACGTAAATACGATCAAGCCGAAGTGCTGGCAGGCGCGCGGGAAAGCTGCGCGCCGGTTTGCCCTGGTGCTCGGCGAATACTTCGCGCAGGCCGCAGGGTTTGAGCTGCGCATCGGCGCGCTGGCGCCAGTCGTTGAAATCGCCCGCGACGATCACCGGTGCGTCGTCGGGCAACTCCGCCAGGCGTTGCATGAGCAAATCCAGTTGGGCGTTGCGATGACTTTCGCGCAGGCCCAGATGCACGCAGATCGCATGCACTTCGGTGCCGTCACCGGGCAGGCGCAGGACGCAATGGAGCAGGCCACGGTTCTCATGGCCGCTGATCGATACGTCGAGGTTGTCGTGGCGAATGATTTGGAATTTCGACAGCAGCGCGTTGCCGTGATCGCCCTCCGGGTACACCGCGTTGCGCCCATAGGCGAACTGCGGCCAGAGGCTGTCGGCGAGGAATTCGTATTGCGGCATCGTCGGCCAATTGTTGTAGCGCTTGGGGTGCTGTTCGTGGGTGCCATGGACTTCCTGCAGAAACACCACGTCGGCGGCGACGCTGCGCACCGCTTCGCGCAACTCCGGCAGGATGAAACGCCGGTTGAGGGCGGTGAAACCCTTGTGGGTATTGACCGTCAGCACGGTGAACGTGCGTACCGATGGCGCGACTACCGAACCTTCGTCTGTAAAACCGACCGGTTCTGGAATACTCATGCCAACACTCCTTCGCCAGCGGGTTCGCCGGGGGTGGTGACGAGGTCTTTATCCAGTTCGAAACGGTGCAGCAGATCACGGGCGTCGTACGGCGCGCGGACTTTGATGTCGTTGTCGAAATAGCAGAACACTTCGCGAGACTTGCGTGCGCGTGGCTTCAAGCGTGGTGCGATCAGATGAGCATCCTTTGGTTGCTCGCCGTGATGCCAAGCGTCAATGCGCTCGGCCCAGCGTTTGAGTGCCGGTGCTGTGTAGCCACTGGCGTACAGCTCTTCGGCACCGTGCAGGCGCAAGTAGACAAAGTCGCTGGTGAGGTCTTCGCGGTATGGCCATTTATCGGCAGTGTCGGCGATCACCAGTGCGGTGTTGTAGCGCTTCAATAGGCGCACAAAATCGGGATCAAGGAAGCTGTCGTTGCGGATTTCCACAGCGTGGCGCAGCGGTTTTCTACGCCAGGCTTTCATGCTCGCGTGACCGTGCAGATGAGGGTCGTGTTGCCGGGCGAGGGTGGCGGCGGCTTCGGTATCGTGGGGCAGTAGCGCGAGGAAATTTTCAAAGCGCTCAGGCTCGAATTTGAAGTTCGGCGGGAACTGCCAAAGGATCGGCCCGAGCTTTTCCTTGAGCTCCAGCACCCCCGAGGCGAAGAAATTGGCCAGAGGCTTTTCGATCTCGCGCAAGCGGCGGATGTGGGTGATGAAGCGCGGCGCCTTAACGCTGAAAACGAAGTCGTCCGGTGTTTCGGCGTACCACTGCGAATAGCGTTCGGGCCGTTGCAGGGCGTAGAACGATCCATTGATTTCGATGCTGTTGACCGCCCGCGAAGCGAACTGCAATTCGCGTTTCTGCGCCAGTCCCTTGGGGTAGAAGTCCCCGCGCCACGGTGCGTAGCGCCAGCCGGAAATACCGATGTGGATCGTTGCCATGCCGCCCTCCGTCGAAAGTCCTCGTGTTGCCGGTATCTTTTGATGACTGCGGGCGGCTGGGGAAAGTTTCGATGGTGTTACGGACGGTCACGTCTAAAGCGAAGATCAAAAGCGCTCCCCCCTCACCCCAACCCTCTCCCCCAGAGGGGGCGAGGGGAAGGGAGCAGATCTTCAGGGTTTTCAGGGTTTGAGTTCGACTCCGGACTTGCAAGTCGGTGTACTTCTCGCAGGCAACTTGGTCAGCTCCCTCTCACGCTGGGAGAGGGCGAGGGGGAGGGGAGCTGATCTTCAGGGTTTTCAGGATTTGAGTTCGACTCAGGACTTTCAGGTCGATGTACTTTTCGCAGGCAACTCGGTCGGCTCCCTCTCCCTCAGGGAGAGGGCTGGGGTGAGGGTGCTCTTGAACTTGCTGTGCAATTACCGATCAGTTCCTTACAGGTTCAGCCACGGGAGATCGGAGTTTTGGGCAAGTTCAGGATCGCCATTCTGCTGGGAGCACTGCTGTTTCTCGGCGCCAGTGAAATCGACGCCGCCGCGTTGCCGGGCATCCCGGCCGCCGCCGAAGAGGCGGAAAAACCTGAACCGATTGTGCAGGGCGGTCTGCTCGGTGCAATCAGTTCGAGCATCGACGACGTCCAGGACAAGCTCGATCTCAACGAACACCTGGTCGACGCCTGGCGCCTGCGCGCCGATCGCGCCGCTGATGAAGTCGATAAACTGGTCAACCAATCCTCGAACCGCTCGGGCTGGAGCGTCGCCGGGGACTTCCTCACGCTGTCGGGCGTTTGGCTTGGCAGTTTCGCGTTGTTGACCGTGCTCGGCAGTTTGATGGCCAAGCGTCTGCGTGAGGGCCGCTGGTTGCGCACCCGCCAGCGCAGTCAGGATCTGATTGGTTACTTGCTGCCGTACACCGTGCCGGCGCTGATCTGCCTGCCGCTGACGCTGTACGTCAGCCATTTTCTGCAAGCTTCGGTCGGCCGCGCGCTGGCGCTGTGTCTGGCCTACGCCACCAGCAGCGGCATCTTTTCCACCTCGATGTTGTTGTGCGTGGTGGTGATGTTCAACGTCGGCCATAAACGTCCGGCGGCGCGGATCATTCGTGATTATTGCCCGCGTCCGCTGTTCCTGATCGGCTTCCTCGCGGCCCTCAGCGATGCGCTGACCAGCCCGCAGATCGCCCGACAACTGGGCGGTAACATCACCAGCAGTATCGCGGTGTTCACCGGGCTGATCGCCTCGATAATTTTTGGTTTGCTGGTGATTCGCCTGCGTCGTCCGGTGGCGCATCTGATCCGCAATCGTTCACTGAGTCAGCGGCTGAAACAACCCTCGTTGCAGGAGTCGCTGCGGATTTTCTCAGGGCTGTGGTATTGGCCAATCGTGTTGATGGTGCTGGTCTCGGCGGTCAATCTGATCGGCATCGGCGAGGACAATCAGAAGGCCCTGCGTTGCGCGTTGTTCACCACGGTTTTGTTAATCGGCACGGTATTCCTCAGCACGATCCTGCAGCACTTGTTCAAGTCACGAAAAGCCGAAGCGATCCAGCGCAGCAGCGCCTACAAGGAACGTTTTCTCAGCCTGTTGCACGCCTTGCTGCGGATCGTCATCGCTATCGCATTCATCGATATCCTCGGGCGAATCTGGGGTGTGTCGCTGCTCGATTTTGCCCAGAGCAGCACGGTCGGCCGGGCCATCAGCAACGCGCTGAGCAGCATCGGTCTGATCTTCCTGGTGACGTGGTTACTGTGGGTGGTACTCGACACGGCGATTCAGGAAGCGCTGAAACCGCCGCTCAGCAAACGCGCGGCGCGCCAGCCGAGCACGCGGGTGAAAACCATCCTGCCGCTGCTGCGCAACGCGATCAAAATCATCCTCGTGGTGATCTGCGCAATCACCACTATGGCCAATCTGGGGATCAACGTTGCGCCACTGCTGGCCGGTGCCGGGGTGGTCGGGCTGGCCATCGGGTTCGGTTCGCAGCAACTGGTGCAGGACGTGATTACCGGATTGTTCATCATCATCGAAGACACACTGTCGATAGGCGATTGGGTGGTGCTTGATTCCGGGCATGCCGGCACCGTCGAAGGGCTGACCATCCGCACTCTGCGTCTGCGCGACGGCAAGGGATTTGTGCACTCGGTGCCGTTCGGCCAGATCAAAGCGGTGACCAATCAATCGCGGCAGTTTGCCTTTGCGTTTTTCTCGGTGCAGTTCACTTACGACACTGATGTGGATAAAGCCATCGAGCTGATTCGCGAGACCGGTGACTCGATCCGCGAAGACCCGTTCCTAAAGTACAACCTGCAAGGGCCGCTGGATGTGTTTGGTGTCGACAAGATGGATTTGAACGGCGTGGTGCTGACGGCGCAGTTCCGCACGGTATCCGGTGGGCAGTATGCGGTGAGCCGGGCGTTCAATCAGCGCTTGAAAAAGCTTGTGGATAACAGCCCGCTGGTGCATTTCGCGCAGACTTATCCACAGCAGGTTTTGTTGCCGAAGCGGCAGCAGGAGGGGGCGGTGGTGGTGAGCGAGGTGCCGCAGGAATCGCGGACTTAACGGCGGGATTTGGTGTGAGTGCTGGCCCCATCGCTGGCAAGCCAGCTCCCACAGTGATTTGTGGTGTGCCTTCTAATTCCAGCATCACCCAAAACCCTGTGGGAGCTGGCTTGCCAGCGATGAGGCCAGAACAGTCACCCTCAATGCCGGATCAATTTGCTGCGCACCTGCTCCATATCAATCTGATCCAGCTCCAGCCAGAACTGCTGCTTGCCGGTAATCTCCGCCGCCGCCGGCAAACCATCGCGATAGACCAACCGATTACTCACCAGTGCTGGCACTTTCACCCCCGGCAACAACGTCCCGGCCAGATTTAGCGGATCAACCCCGCACACCGCGACCAGACTGCCGTCATGTGGCCGCCGACGTACTTCGCGCAACAGCGGAATCGCCTCAGGCAAGGCAAACTGCTCCCCCGCCAGACCACTGACAAACCGTCCACCGCGAATCTCGCCGCGCGCTTCCAGTCGATGAAACGTGCGCAGCAATTCGCGCCAACTCGGCAACCAGTCCGCCTCGCGCTCCAGCAAGCGCCAGAACACCACGCCATAGCGGCGCAACAACGTCATCGCGACATGTTCCAGCGTCTCGCTGTTATCCACAGCCGCCCCGCGCCGCAGCAAGGCCCAACGCCCGGCATCATCCATCCCACCGATAAACGCCCCGCGCCCACGCCGACTGCTGCGCTGCTGGCGCTTGCTCGCCGGGGTGATCAGCGCGCGTAGGCCGGCGAAGCTGTCGGCGTTCACCAGGCCGGCGCCGACCAGTTCCTGCAAGGCGATTTCCAGCTCGGTGCGCAACAGGTGCGCTTCATGAATCAGCTCATCGAAAAATAGCGCGCCGTGCTGGCTCAAGGCTTCAAAAACCTTCTGGGTTTTCGGCGAAAGTTCGCTCACCGGCGTCTGTTCGGCCAGCGCACTCCACAGGCCGACCTGACTGCGCGGCAGCAGCACGATAGGCGTGCTGCGCAACGCCGTACCGCTGATTTTTTGCCGGGCACTGAGGCGCGTCCACACCAGTTTGCCGTTGCGGCACAGCTCATCCAGCCAACTTGGCGAATAGTCTTTTAATCGCGCCGGGAGGATATCGCTGTCCCACGCCGAAGCCGCCGCCGCGTAGCCTTCGAACTGGCCGATAATCGCCGGCAACACGGCTCTACCCTGACCGCGAGTAGAAGGCGAGAGATGCTGCCAGTCGAACAGAAACCGCATGAAATCCTGCAGAGCTACCGGTTCGATTTCCCGGCGCAGGCGCTTGACCGTGTAGCGATGAATGCGCGCGAGCAGATGCCGTTCGCACCATTCTTCTACTTCCAATCCCGGCGTGAATTGGCCGCGCAGCACGTAACCTTCGCGCTCCAGTTGGGCGAGGGCTTGATGGACTTCAGTGGCCTGCAACGCGAGCGGTTCGGCAATCGCGGATAATGGCAGCGGTCCGAAGGCACCGAGGCGCGCGCGGATCACTTCGACCAGCGCTTCATCGAACGTCCACGCCTCATCGAATCCCGGCAACGCCTCCAGTTCGGCTTGCAATTTGGCCTGTGGATAAAGCGCTTGCAGACACGTCAGGCGTTCGCGGGCCAGCCACAAGCCATGCTCGGCATCGATCTGTAGACGGCAGGCGCGACCACTGCTGGCCAGATTTTCCAGCCATGCACGCCAGCCTTCGTTCGTTTGCACTTCCTCATCGCTGATGCACGCCAGGCTCATCAGCGCCTCATGCATTTCATCCACAGCGTTCGGCGTCGGCCAGGCTTCTGCGCGCACAGCGTTTATGGCGTCCGCATCCAGCGCGCCGAGATCATCGGTCGATTGCGGATCGCTCCAGCGCCGGTTGATCACCGCTTGAGTGCGACGTTCTTCCAGCGGTGCATCGTCGAGAAAGGTGTACGGCCGCGCACTGAGAATTTCTGCGGCGAGCGGCGAGGGCGCCGGCAAGTCGCGGCTGATCAAGCGCACGTCGCCACGCTCCATGCGCCGCAGCAGATTCAACCAGCCTTCGCTGTCCATCGCTTCATGCAGGCAATCGTCGAGGGTTTGCTCGATCAGTGGATGCTCGGGAATTTCCCGTTCGCCGGCGAGGTTTTCCAGACAGGCGATTTGGTCGGGAAATATGCTGGCGATCAGGTCTTCGCTTTTCATCCGCTGCAACTGTGGCGCGACTTTGCGCCCGCCGGTAAAACGCGGCAATGCCAGTGCCACCCCGGCATTCCAGCGCCAGCGCACGCCGAACAGCGGCGCATCGAGTACGGCTTGAATAAGGATGTGCTCGGCGCTGTTGCTGTGCAGGTAACGCCAGACGTCATCGAGTTCAAAGCTGTGGCTGGTGGACAGCGACAGGACGATCGCGTCTTCGCTGGCGGCGGCCTGCAATTCGAAGTTGAAGGTGCGGCAGAAGCGCTTGCGCAGGGCCAGGCCCCAGGCGCGGTTGATGCGACTGCCGAACGGTGAGTGGATGATCAATTGCGTGCCGCCGGACTCGTCGAAAAAACGCTCCATCAGCAGCGTGTCTTGCGAGGGCAGGGCGCCGAGGGTTTGGCGGGCGCGGGCCAGGTATTCGACCAGTTGCTCGGCGCTGGCGAGGTTGAGGCCGAGGGTCTGAGTCAGCCAGTCGAGTGCCGGTTGCAGATTGCCGGGGCTGTCGCTGAGCAGTTCATCGAGCTGTGCTTGCAGACGTGCGACAGCCGATGACAATTCATCGCTGCGCCCCGGCGCTTCGCCGAGCCAGAACGGAATGGTCGGCGGCTGGCCGTGGGCATCCTCAACGCGGACCTTGCCGGTTTCCACGCGCAGGATGCGATAGGAGGTGTTGCCGAGCTGGAACACGTCGCCGGCAATACTTTCCACTGCGAAGTCTTCGTTGACGCTGCCGATGTTCAGGCCTTGCGGCTCGAGCATGACGCTGTAGTCGGCGTTATCGGGAATGGTGCCGCCGCTGGTCACGGCGGTCAGTTGTGAACCGCGACGGCCACGCAAGGTGCGGCTGACGGCGTCGCGGTGCAGGTAGGCGCTGCGGATGCCCTGGCGACCGTTGTAGCCTTCGGCGAGCATGCTCAGCAGGGCCTGATAGTGTCTTTCGTCGAGATCGCGGTAGGGCGAGGCGCGGCGGAACATCGCCAGCAAGGCGTCCTCCGGCCATTCCTGACAACTGACTTCGGCGATGATCTGCTGCGCTAAAACATCCAGCGGCGCGACCGGGATGTGCAGGGTGTCGAGTTCGCCTCGGCGCACGCAGTCGAGCAGGGCGGTGCATTCGATCAAGTCGTCGCGGGTGGTGGCGAACAATCGACCCTTGGGTGTGCCGCCCACCTGGTGCCCGGAGCGGCCAACACGTTGCAGAAAACCGGCGATAGAGCGCGGTGAGGCAATCTGGCAGACCAGATCGACTTCGCCGATATCGATGCCCAGTTCCAGCGAGGCGGTAGCGATCAATACCTGCAGTTCGCCGCGCTTGAGTCGTTGTTCGGCGTCCAGGCGAAACTCCTTGGCCAGACTGCCGTGATGCGCGGCTACGGCGTGTTTGCCCAGGCGTTCGCTGAGGTGCCGGCTCAGGCGTTCGGCCAGGCGCCGGGTGTTGACGAAAATCAGCGTGGTGCGGTGCTCGCGGGCAAGTTCGGCGAGGCGGTCGTAGACCCGTTCCCAGACATCATTGGCCATGACGGCCGACAAGGGCACTGGCGGCACCTCAATACCCAGATCCCGTGGCCGGGCGTGGCCAATGTCAATAATTTCGCAGGGACGGTCGTGGCCGACGAGAAATTGCGCCACGGCTTCCACCGGTTTCTGCGTGGCGGACAGGCCTACGCGGGTCAGCGGTTCGCTGCATAACGCCTGCAGTCGCTCAAGGCTCAGGGCCAGATGACTGCCGCGTTTGCCGGCGGCCATCGCGTGGATTTCATCGATGATCACCGTGCGCGTGGTGCCGAGCATTTTTCGTCCCGACTCCGAACCGAGCAGCACGTAGAGCGATTCCGGGGTGGTCACCAGAATGTGCGGCGCGGTCTTGCGCATGGCCGCGCGTTCTTTTTGCGGGGTGTCGCCAGTGCGCACGGCGGTGGTGATTGCCAGCCCAGGCAGATTCATCTGCCGCAGGTGTTCGGTGATCCCCGCCAATGGGTTTTGCAGGTTGATGCGAATGTCGTTGGAAAGCGCCTTCAGTGGCGAGACGTAGACCACCAGGGTTTCGTCGGGCAGGCCGTCGGGATCTTCCAGGCCTCGGTGGACGAGGTCGTCGAGCACGGCCAGAAACGCAGTGAGGGTTTTGCCGGAGCCGGTGGGCGCGGCGATCAGCGTCGAACGGCGCTGGCGGATCAACGGCCATGCGCGGGCCTGGGCGGCGGTGACCGTCGCGAATGTGTTGCTGAACCAGGCACTGACGGCGGGGTGAAAGCCTGCCAGGGCCGCGTCCGTGGGGATGGGCAGATTCATGGCTTAAGTTATGCGGGCGCGGGTGTGAAGATACAAGTACCGTTCGGGCCTCATCGCGAGCAGGCTCACTCCTACAGGGGAATGCATTTCAATTGTAGGAGTGAGCCTGCTCGCGATGGCGCCAGTCGAAGCGCTACAAATATCCGGGATGTACACTTTACGGATGACGGTTGCGCACTAAACCCGCAAAATGCAACGATTCCGGCAATTATCGACGACGGTTTCACAAGAACCGTCGCTAAAGCCATCGTTCCAATCAGACTGGGCCTGCTGACTCTATGCGAATGCGCCTTATGTTACTGGGCGGCGGAAATGCCCTTGGGCAGGCGCTGATTCGCCTCGGTGCAGAGGAAGACATCGGTTTCCTCGCCCCCCGCCCGCCCGAAAACGGCTGGGATGCCGCGAGCCTGACCCAATTGCTCGACGACACCCGTCCCGATGCATTGATCAACCTCGCCTACTATTTCGACTGGTTCCAGGCCGAAACCGTCAGCGAAAGCCGCATGGCCGGGCAGGAACGTGCGATCGAGCGTCTGGCCGAACTGTGCCAGCACCACAACATCGTCCTCGTGCAGCCCTCCAGTTATCGGGTGTTCGATGGTTCGCGGGCCACGGCGTACAGCGAAAAAGACGAACCGGTACCATTGGGCCTGCGCGGTCAGGCGTTGTGGCGAATTGAACAAAGTGTGCGCGCTACTTGCCCGCAACACGTTTTGCTACGATTTGGCTGGTTGCTCGACGACAGCCCGGAGGGCACCCTCGGGCGCTTCCTCGCTCGTGCCGAGCAGCCAGAAGAATTGCTCCTGGCCGATGATCGCCGGGGTAACCCGACGCCGGTCGATGACGCCGCACGGGTGATTATTTCCGTGCTCAAGCAACTCGATTGCGCCGCGCCACTGTGGGGCACTTACCACTACGCCGGCCACGAAGCGACCACACCGCTGGCGCTGGGTCAGGCGATTCTGACCGAAGCGCGCAGCCTGCACGCCCTAGCGATCGAAGCACCAACCGCCCAGGCTCACGCCGCGCGACCGGACGCTGCCGAAGAGCCGCAACACGCGGTGCTGGCCTGCAAGAAAATTCTGCACACTTTCGGGATTAAACCGCGCGCCTGGCGCGCCGCACTCCCGGGCTTACTGGATAGGTTCTACCGTCATGGCTGAAGGGACTGTTTTAATCACCGGCGGAGCCGGCTTCATTGGCTCGCACCTGACCGACGCCTTGCTTGCCAAGGGGCATTCGGTGCGCATTCTCGACGATCTGTCGACCGGCAAGCGCAGCAACCTGCCGCTGGATAATCCGCAGGTTGAGCTGATTGTCGGCGATGTCGCCGATGCGACGCTGGTGGCCAGAGCCATGCAAGGCTGCAGCGCAGTCGCTCACCTGGCGGCCGTGGCGTCGGTGCAGGCCTCGGTGGACGATCCGGTGAAAACTCACCAGAGCAACTTCATCGGCACGCTGAATGTCTGCGAAGCCATGCGTCTGGCCGGGGTCAAGCGCGTGTTGTACGCCTCCAGCGCGGCGGTGTACGGCAACAATGGCGAGGGCGAGTCGATTGATGAAGAGACGCCCAAAGCCCCATTGACGCCTTACGCTTCGGACAAGCTGGCGGGCGAACATTATTTCGATTTCTATCGCCGCCAGCATGGCCTGGAGCCGGTGATTTTCCGCTTCTTCAATATCTTCGGCCCACGTCAGGATCCGTCCTCGCCGTACTCCGGGGTGATCAGCATCTTCAGTGAGCGCGCACAGAAAGGCTTGCCGATTACCGTGTTCGGCGATGGTGAGCAGACGCGTGATTTCCTCTATGTCGAAGATCTGGTTGATTTGCTGGTACAGGGCATCGAAAAACCTGAGGTGGAAGTCGGTGCGGTGAATGTTGGATGGAATCAGGCGATGAGCCTCAAGCAAATGCTTGAAGCCCTGCAAGCGGTGGTCGGTGAGCTGCCGCCGATCAGCTATGGCCCGGCGCGTTCCGGTGATATCCGTCATTCCCGGGCGAATAACGCTCGTCTGCTGGAACGCTTCAAGCTGCCGCAGCAGACGCCGATGAGCGTGGGGTTGGCGCGGTTGTTGGGGCGAGCCTGAAAAGAGCCCCTCATCGGAACGCCGCCCGCCTAACCCTCTCCCAGAGGGAGAGGGGACTGACCGTAGCGTTTGTGAGAAATGCGCCGACGTGAAATACCGAGTCGAACTTGGATTTGAAAAGCACCCAAATCGGCTCCCTTTCCCCCTCTCCCTGAGGGAGAGGGCTGGGGTGAGGTGGGAGACTCAAACTCACCACGCATGCCAGGCAGACATGAAAAAGGCGCCCTTTGACAGGCGCCTTTTTCACGGCCGGAATATGTCGCTACTCCTGTGGCAAGGGGATGTTATCCCCCGATCAACTGCGTACGGTCGCCGTCAGTTCTATGCCTGCTCACCACCAAGCCTCATTCACCACCACGTGAACGTTCGGTCAATCGACTTAGAACTTATAGCCCAAACCGACCATGTAGATGAACGGATCCACATCCACATTCACCCGTGCGCGAGTGCCCGGCGCAACGGCGTTGTTTTCGACGGTGGCGCGGGTGTCGATGTCGATGTAACGCACTTGGGCGTTGAGCATGATGTTGTCGGTCAGCATGTAGTCGGCACCGACCTGCCAGGCCAGACCCCAGGAGTTTTTCGCCTTGAAGTTGCTGAAACCGTTAGCACTGGCTTCGCTGCCGACGTGTTCGTCATAGATCCAGGTGTAGTTGATACCGCCACCGACATACGGCTGGAACGGCGACTTCGAATCCAGCGGGTAGTAGACGACGCTGAGGGTCGGCGGCAGGTGTTTCAGGGTGCCGAGCTTGCCGTTGGCCGCTGGCAGGGCAGTACCCTTGAGTTTGACGTCATGCTCGAACGGCGTGGCCGCGAGCAACTCGAGGCCGACGTGATCGGTAAGCATGTAAGCGAAGTTCAGACCCAATTGAGTGTCGCTGCTCATGGTCGCTTTGCCGCCCAGATTGGTGCCGCTCAACGGACCCTGATCGACCTTGACGCTGGAGCTGTCGGCTTTCGGGTTGACGGTGATCGCACCGGCGCGGATGAGGATGTCACCGGCTTCGTGGGCGTGGGCGAGCGGGGCTGCGAGCGCGAGGGCAAACAGCGAAGCGCTGAGCAAGGACTTGTTCATGGGGGCTCCGAAAGGACGTTAAAAATGTTCGATGTCCTATGGTACGAAGCCAACTGATACGGTCTTTTGACTCAGCTCAATGAAACAGTGAAGGGGCGGGTTTCTGTGGAACCTTTGAGGGCCCCATCGCTGGCAAGCCAGCTCCCACAGGTTTTGTTGTTGATCACAAAATTTGTGAGCGACTCAATCACTGTGGGAGCTGGCTTGCCAGCGATGGGGCCCTTGCAAACAGCACAAAACTACCGGGATTCACTCCGGCAGTTCATACACATAAATCTTGTCGGCATCCATCTGATACCCGGCATCCGCCAGTTCGCTGCTCGACGCCTTGACCTGCAACGGTCCCTCCACCCAATACGGCTGATACAGCTCATCAAGCTTCACGCCCAACTCGCTTTTCACATGCACAATCTGGTTCGACGGCGGGGGCGGCACGTGGATGCAGGCGCCGAAATACGGCACCAGCAAAAAGTCCGTGGTGCGTCCTTCTTCATTGACTTCCAGCGGCACGATATAACCCGGCAAACGAATGTTCTGACCGTCGAGGGACTTCACCACCGGCGCGTTCGGCAGGTCCTGCTTGGCCGCTGGCGCGGACTCGGCGGACAGCGCCTCACTCATCTTCGACATGTCGTGCAGCGGGGTCATGTTCGGCACTTCCGGCGCGGCGTCCGGCGGAATCATTTCCGACCACGTCAGGTCTTTCGGCGCCGCTGCCCACACGGGCAGGGCGATCAGCAACAGCAGCGCGAGTACAGCGCGGGGCATGGTGAACATCCTCATAAACGGATCGACAGGCCATCGGCCAAGGATTGGCGATAAGCGCGCCAGGCCGGCACGCTGCCCATCAGCAGCGCGGCCGCCAGAATGCCACCGAGCAGCGTCCATTCATACTCGCTCGGCCACGCCAGCGGCAGGTACAGACCGTAATTGGCCTGCACGTAACCCTGGGCGGCGGCGATGCCGATGTACAACAACGCCACCCCGGCAATCACCCCGGTCAGCGCCAGTGCAAACGCCTCGAGCACCAGCAGACTCGCGATATGCCAAGGGCGCGCACCGACCGAACGAAGGATCGCCATCTCGCGGCGTCGTTCGTTGAGGCTGGTGAGAATCGCCGTGAGCATGCCGATCAACCCGGTCAACACCACAAACAACGAGACCACGAACAGCGCTTTTTCAGCGGTGCTCATCAGGCTCCACAACTCCTGCAAGGCTACACCCGGCAGAATCGCCAGCATCGGTTCGCCACGGAATTCGTTGATCTCGCGTTGCAGGGCGAAGGTGGAAATCTTGCTGTTGAGGCCGAGCATGAATGCGGTGATCGCTTGCGGCGTCAGGTCCATGTTGCGTGCCTGATCGGCGGTTATTCGGCCATTACCTCGCGCCGGCACGCCGTTGTGCCAGTCGATATGAATCGCCTCCATGCCGCCGAGGCTGATGTGCAGCGTGCGATCGACCGGGGTGCCGGTGCGCTTGAGAATGCCGACCACGGTGAACGGTTTGTCGTCGTGCTTGACCAGACTGATCGCGGCCACGCCGTGGGCCAGCACCAGTTTGTCACCGAGCTTGTAATGCAGCGCATCGGCCACTTCCGCACCGAGCACCACTTCAAAAGGATCGCTGGCAAACGCACGACCGTCCGCCAGTTGCAGATGCTGCTGGCGACCGTACTGGTAATGCTCGAAGTAGGCTTCGGTAGTGCCCATCACTCGGTAGCCACGATGGGAGTCGCCGAGGGACATCGGGATCGCCCACTTCACTTTCGGGTTGCTGGCGAAGTGTTCGAAGCTGTCCCAGCGGATGTTGTTGGTGGCGTTGCCGATGCGGAACACCGAGTACAGCAACAGGTTCACCGAGCCGGAACGGGCGCCAACGATGAGGTCGGTGCCGCTGATAGTACTGGCGAAACTGGCTTTGGCCTCGGTGCGCACCCGCTCAACGGCGAGCAACAGACACACCGAGAGGGCGATGGCAAAAGCCGTGAGCAAAGCGGTGAAGCGGCGGTTGGCCAGGCTGGCCATGGCCAGACGAAACAGATACATCTCAGACCTCGGCAGACGTGGCGGCGCGATTGAGTTCGGCCAGGGACAGGTGACGGTCGAACAGCGGCGCCAGGCTCTGGTCGTGGCTGACGAACAGCAGACTCGATCCGGCCTCGCGGCATTCGGCGAACAGCAGGCGGATGAAGTTTTCCCGGGCGTCGTAATCCAGCGCCGAGGTCGGTTCGTCGGCGATCACCAGCTCAGGCTGACCGATCAAGGCACGCGCGGCAGCGACCCGCTGCTGTTGGCCGATCGACAGCGAATCGGCGCGACGGCTGAGGATGCTTTCATCCTTTAAACCGAGGTGGGCGAGCAGGGTGGCGGCGGCTTGATCGACGCTGCCGTGGCGCTGTTTCGCCCGTTGCGCGCGCAGCTTGGAAAAGTGACACGGCAGCTCGACGTTTTCGCGTACCGAGAGAAACGGCAGCAGGTTGAATTGCTGGAAGATGTAGCCGGTGTGGTCGACACGGAAGGTATCGCGAGCGCCGGCGGAGAGTTCGGTGAGTTCCTGGCCGAGCAGGCGAATGCTGCCGCGACCGGGCTTCTGCACGCCACCGAGCAGGCCGAGCAGGGTGGTCTTGCCGCTGCCGCTGGGGCCTTTGAGGAACAGGGTTTCGCCGGCTTCCAGACGAAACCCCGGAATGTCCAGCAGCGGCGGATGACCGGGCCAGTTGAAGCCCAGGTCGGACAGTTCGATGAGTGCTTGGGTCATGGCACCAGTTTCATGGTTGTACACGGACCCCTGTAGGAGCTGCCGGAGGCTGCGATCTTTTGATCTTGGTTTTTTACAATCAAAAGATCGCAGCCTCGTTTCACTCGACAGCTCCTACAGGGGATTTTCGGTGTTATCAGAATTTCAGCGAGGCAGCCTTGGCCGTCACTTCGGTACCTTGCTGGCCGCTGGCGCTGATCAGTTGTACCTGAATTTTCTGCGTCGCCGGGAAGGTATTGAAGACATTAGCCAGATCCAGCGTCTTCAACGCACCCGGTGTGGCGCAGTTGAATTGGTAATGCGCGTGGATTTCGCTGTGGTCGTGGTGATGCTCGTGACCATCCTTGTCCGCTTCATCGTCGTCATGGTCATCGGCATCCGGCTTGTCGCCGAACAACGGGCTTTCCAGTTCCTGACTGACCACTTTGCAACCGGCAGCAGTGGGCAGGCTGAACAGGGTCAGCGGCTTTTCCAGTTGCGCACGGGCTGCAGCGACTTTGGCCTTGTCGGCGTCCGTGGTCGCAACGTGTTCGAAACCAACGAGGTTCATCGCCGGGCTTTCCAGCTCAAGCTCCAGGGTCTGGCCATCGAGTGCAGCATTCAGGCGACCAACGCCATGTTCATGCGCGCCGAGGCTGCCGTGTTCATGGTCGTGATCGTGGTCATGCTCATCGGCAGCATGGGCGATGGCCAGCGGCAACAGGGCAAACGGCAAAGCGAGCAGCAGACGACGCATGGCGGTCTCCGGGAAGTAAAGTGAAGAGTTTGTTATGTAATCTTATAACGAAAGTGCGCAGAGTTTGCCCGTGCGCTTGGCGTTGCACAAGTCCCGTGGGAGCATGCACGTCAGAAAAGTGCGGGAGCGAACTCAATGTTGCGGATACGCGGAACCGTCGGCGATGTGCCGGTGGACTTGACGGTGGAACTGGATGACGGCGACTGGGCGAAGCTCGGTTCGGCACTGAATGGGCAGGCGCCGGTAGCTCAATCTGAGGCGGTCGCGTCCGCCCCGGCGGCGAAACCGCTGAATCAGGACGATGCCTTGTGGCAACTGGCCAAGGATCTGTTGCGCAAGGCCGGGCAGCTCAGCGGGCCGGATCTGCTTGATCAACTGGAAGGGCTGACCGGCAGCGCGGCGTTGGGCAAACGCTTGCTGGTGCGCCTGCGCCACAGTGCGGACGTGAAAGTGGTGAGCGGCGGGGATACGCCGCTCTACAGCTGGATCGAGTGAACCGCAAAAGATCGCAGCCAGCGGCATCTCCTACAAGGGTGTAGACGATCCCAATGTAGGAGCTGCCGCAGGCTGCGATCTTTTGATCTTAATAAAGTGCAGCAAACATCTTGCGGCGGTACATCGTCACCAACGGATGATCATTGCCCAGCAGATCGAACACTTGCAGTAAGGTCTTGTGCGGCAGACCTTCGCCATAGTTGCGGTTGCGGACGAACAGCTTGAGCAAAGCATCCAGCGCCGCTTCGTACTGCTGACGCGCCAGTTGCTGGATCGCCAGTTGATACGCCGCCTCATCGTCCTGCGGATCTTTCGCCAGGCGCGCTTTCAGATCGGCGGCATCCGGCAGATCACGCGCCAGGCCAAGGAATTTGATCTGCGCCTTGGCTCCGGCCAGTGCAGCCTTGTGCTCATCACTCTTGACCGCATCCAGCACGGTTTGCGCTTCATCCAGTTCGCCGCGCTCAGTCAGGCAACGCGCGTAGAGGATCAGTGCCTTGGCGTTTGTGTTGTCCTCAGTGAGCATCACCACCAGCGCCGCTTCGGCATCGGCGTAACGGCCGTCATCGAACAACGCTTGAGCCTGCTCGAACGGATCGGCTTCGGCCGGTGGCGGCATCTGTACATGCGGCTCAAGCAGGGCGCGCACGGCGGATTCCGGTTGTGCACCGGCAAAACCGTCGACCGGTTGGCCGTCCTTGAACAGCACCACGGTCGGCAGGCTGCGAATACCGAAGCGGGCGACGATGTCCTGCTCGATGTCGCAGTTGACCTTGGCCAGCAGCAACTCGCCCTGATAGCTCTCGGCAATGCCTTGCAGCATCGGCATCAGCGCCTTGCATGGCGCACACCATTCGGCCCAGAAATCCACCAGCACCGGTTTGTTGAAGGAAGCCTCGATCACCGACTGGTCGAAATCGGCCGTCGTGGCGTCGAAGATGTATGGCGTTTGCTGACTCATGGGGGATCTCGTCAAAGCGTTAATGAACGCACTATAAGCGGTGGCGCAAAAGATCGCAGCCTTCGGCAGCTCCTACAGGTTCAGCGTCCGCCCGCAATATAGACGACAAAGCCGATCACTGTAGGAGCTGCCGAAGGCTGCGATCTTTTAACGATTCCAATCACGCCGCGCGTGGTACAGGCTGACATGCCGAAATTCCTCAGGCTCCGCCAGATCCGGCAACGTCATCGCCTCAAGCATTTCAATCCGCTGATACAACGGATGGCGAAAATCCCGAACCCGCGAATCCGCCACCAGCGCCTCGCGGCCACGGCTCAAAAACGCATCGAGCAACGGCAGATTGGCCCGGTCATACAACACATCCGCCACCAGAATCAGATCAAACCGATCCGCCTCGGCAAAGAAATCCGTCGAGTAATTCATCCCTACGCCATTCAGCGTGGCATTCGCCCGACACGCGGAAATCGCCAGCGGATCCAGATCGCACGCCACGACTTCCAACGCGCCGGCCTTCACCGCCGCGATCCCGGCAATCCCGGAACCTGCGCCGAAATCCAGCACACGCTTGCCGCGCACCCACTCGGGAAATTCCGCCAGATAACGCGCCACCGCCAGACCGCTGGCCCAGCAGAAACCCCAATACGGTGGCTCATGCAAAATTCGCTGAATTTCTTCCTGGCTGAATTGGCGATCCATGTTGTCGCCATCGATCAGCCATAGCTGTAAATCAGTGTCCGGCAACGCACAGACCTTGAGTCTGGCGTCGCCGAGCAATTCACCTAACGCCTGTTGCAGGTCGAGCGGTGCATTCATGGTGCTTTGACAAATTGCAGTTGGCCCAGCGCCTGGGAGGTCGGCTGGCTGATGGTTTGCGACGGCAGATGCAGAATCAACTGACCGGACTGGCTGGCGCGGCCACGCAACTCAACCCGCGCACCGGCCGGGAACGCGTCCGGGTTGAAGCGCAGGCGGAACGGCAGGATCTGGTTGTTGCCGATCAGGCTGGAACTGGCGAGCAATTGTTGCGGGCGATCCTTTTCGTCGATCACCAGCAGCGCCAGTTCGACTTCGGCGCCGGCCGGCACGCCTTGCAGGGTGCCGCTCAATTCCCGTTGATAAGCCGGCAGCGGGCCAAGTTCGGCAGCCTCTTTGGCTTTTTTCTGCGCTTGCTGCGGGGCAGGTCCCGGTGTTGGCGGCTGGGGCTTGGGTGCATCGCTGCCACAGGCCACCAGCAGGCTGAAAAGACTGAGCAAAACGAGCGGACGTAACGGCATTGGATGCTCCAGCAAAATGAAATCCATGGATCAAACGATCATGTCGTTCTGTATACCGCAAAGCCTATGGCTTGTCTTGCCACCGGGATGCGCTACCATGGCCCTCCCTTTTTTTGTTGCCAGCCACCATGCACTGTCCCTTCTGCGGTGCCAACGACACCAAGGTCATCGACTCGCGTCTGGTCGCCGAGGGCGAACAGGTGCGCCGCCGGCGTGAATGCCTGGCCTGCGGCGAGCGTTTCACGACGTTCGAGACGGCCGAACTGGTGTTGCCGCGCCTGATCAAAACCGACGGCAGCCGCCAACCGTTCGACGAAGAAAAACTCCGCGCCGGGATGCAACGCGCCCTGGAGAAACGTCCGGTGAGCGTCGAGCGCCTCGAATCCTCCCTGGTTCACATCAAGCACAAGCTGCGCGCCACCGGCGAGCGCGAGGTCAAATCCCTCGTGGTCGGCGAACTGGTGATGGCTGAGTTGCAAAAGCTTGATGAAGTCGCCTACATCCGTTTCGCGTCGGTGTACAAACGCTTCCAGGACCTCAATGAATTCCGCGAAGAAATCGACCGCCTCGCCCGCGAACCGGTGAAAGAATGACCAGCGCCGGCGAGCAGGCCATCCTCGACGCTCACTTCATGGCTCGCGCGCTGGAACTGGCGCGCAAAGGTCATTACACCACCCATCCCAATCCTCGGGTCGGCTGCGTGGTGGTGCGTGATGGGCAGATCGTCGGCGAAGGCTGGCATGAGCGCGCCGGCGAACCTCACGCCGAAGTCCACGCCCTGCGCGCCGCCGGTGAGCTGGCCCGGGGCGCGACTGCTTATGTAACTCTCGAACCGTGCAGCCACCATGGCCGCACACCGCCGTGTGCCGATGCGCTGGTGAATGCTGGCGTAGGCCGCGTGGTCGCAGCGATGCGTGATCCGAATCCACAAGTGGCTGGGCGTGGTTTGCAGCGTCTGGCCGATGCCGGCATCGCCACTGAAAGCGGTGTGCTCGAAGCCGAAGCGCGCAAGCTCAACCAAGGTTTTCTGAAACGCATGGAACACGGCTTGCCGTTCGTGCGGGTCAAGTTGGCCATGAGTCTCGATGGTCGGACAGCCATGGAAAGCGGCGAGAGCCAATGGATCACCGGCCCGGCCGCGCGTTCAGCCGTCCAGCGTCTGCGTGCTCAGGCCGCCGTGGTCCTGACCGGCGCCGACACCGTGCTGGCCGATGGCGCGCGTTTGACCGTGCGTGCAGACGAGTTGGGTCTGGATGCCGAGCAAACCGCGCTGGCCATGAGCCGACCGCCGCTGCGCGTGCTGATCGACGGGCGCCTGCGGGTGCCGCTGGATGCACCGTTCTTCAAGGCTGGCCCGGCATTGGTCGCCACCTGTGTCGCGATCGAAGAGCAATACGCGCATGGCCCCGAGTGTCTGATCGTGCCGGGTGATGACGGTCAGGTCGATCTGCATCAATTGCTGATTGAACTGGCCAAGCGTGACGTCAACGAGGTGCTGGTCGAAGCCGGCCCGCGTCTGGCAGGAGCTTTTGCTCAACTCGGTCTGGTCGACGAATTCGTGATCTTCATCGCCGGCAAGTTCCTCGGCTCCACGGCGCGTCCGCTACTGGACTGGCCGTTGGCTTATATGAAGGACGCTCCCGAGCTGAAAATCACTGAAATTCGCGCGGTGGGCGATGACTGGCGAGTCACTGCCATCCCTGTCCTTGCGGCGAGCGTATAATTCCCGGCCATCGTTATTACGCTGGCTTAGTTCTCAAGGAGAACCCCATGTTTACCGGCATCATCGAATCCATCGGCAGTATCCGCGCACTGACCCCAAAGGGCGGTGATGTGCGGGTCCACGTCGCCACCGGCAAGCTCGACCTGAGCGACGTCAAACTCGGCGACAGCATCGCGGTCAACGGCGTCTGCCTGACCGCCGTTGAGCTGCCGGGCGACGGCTTCGCCGCCGACGTCAGCCGTGAAACGCTGGACTGCACCGCCATGAACGACCTGAAAAGCGGCAGCCCGGTCAATCTGGAAAAAGCCCTGACCCCGACCACCCGTCTCGGCGGGCACCTGGTCAGCGGCCACGTCGACGGTGTCGGCGAAATCGTCTCGCGCAGCGACAATGCCCGCGCCGTGGAATTTCGCATTCGCGCGCCGAAGGAACTGGCCAAGTACATCGCCCATAAAGGCTCGATCACTGTCGACGGCACCAGCCTGACCGTGAACGCCGTCGATGGCGCCGAATTTATGCTGACGATCATTCCGCACACCCTGAGCGAAACCATCATGGCGTCGTACAAGCCAGGTCGCCGGGTGAATCTGGAAGTTGACTTGCTGGCGCGGTATCTGGAGCGTCTGCTCCTCGGCGACAAGGCCGCAGAGCCGAGCGCTGGTGGCATCACCGAAAGCTTTCTGGCCGCCAACGGCTACCTCAAATCCTGACTGAAGGGGGTGCCTTGTGGCGCTCAATAGCATCGAAGAACTGGTTGAAGACATCCGCCAAGGCAAGATGGTCATCCTCATGGATGACGAAGACCGCGAGAACGAAGGCGACCTGATCATGGCTGCCGAATGCTGCCAGGCCGAGCACATCAACTTCATGGCCAAGCACGCCCGTGGTCTGATCTGCATGCCGATGAGCCGCGAGCGCTGCGAACTGTTGAAGCTGCCGCTGATGGCGCCGCGCAACGGTTCCGGTTTCGGCACCAAGTTCACCGTGTCGATCGAAGCCGCCGAAGGCGTAACCACTGGCATTTCCGCCGCCGACCGTGCGCGCACCGTGCAAGCGGCTGCCGCCAAAGACGCCAAGGCTGAAGACATCGTCAGCCCGGGTCATATTTTCCCGCTGATGGCCCAGGCTGGCGGCACCCTCGCTCGCGCCGGCCACACCGAAGCGGCTTGCGACCTCGCGCGCATGGCCGGTTTCGAGCCAAGTGGCGTGATCTGCGAAGTGATGAACGACGACGGCACCATGTCCCGTCGCGCTGAACTGGAAGCGTTCGCTGCTGAGCACAACATCAAGATCGGCACCATCGCCGACCTGATTCACTACCGGATGATCCATGAACGTACCGTTCAGCGGATTGCCGAGCAGCCACTGGACAGCGAACTGGGCCAATTCAACCTGGTGACCTATCGTGATTCGGTGGAAGGCGATGTGCACATGGCCCTTACGCTGGGCACTGTTTGCGCCGAAGAGCCGACCCTGGTTCGGGTGCACAACATGGATCCGCTGCGCGACCTGCTGATGGTCAAACAACCGGGCCGCTGGAGCCTGCGCGCCGCCATGGCTGCGGTCGCCGAGGCTGGCAGCGGTGTCGTGTTGTTGCTTGGTCACCCGCTCGATGGCGATGTGCTGCTGGCACATATCCGTGAAACGGGTGAGCAGGCAGCGCCGAAAAAACCGACCACTTACAGCATCGTCGGTGCCGGTTCGCAGATCCTGCGTGACCTCGGTGTGCGCAAAATGCGTTTGATGTCTGCGCCAATGAAATTTAATGCGATATCCGGTTTCGATCTGGAAGTTGTAGAATACGTGCCCTCCGAATAATGACCGGTTGTTTCCGATCTCCGATTCGCGGCAAATAAATCACTGAGGGACGCGTAGCAGACGCGTCCCGGCTCTTTAAGAGAACTGACGAATGACCCTGAAGACCATCGAAGGTACCTTCATCGCCCCTAAAGGCCGCTACGCTTTGGTAGTGGGCCGCTTCAACAGCTTCGTCGTTGAAAGCCTGGTCAGCGGTGCAGTTGATGCCCTGGTTCGCCACGGCGTGAGCGAAAGCGACATCACCATCATCCGCGCACCTGGCGCCTTCGAAATCCCGCTGGTTGCGCAGAAAGTCGCCCAGAAAGGTGAATTCGCAGCCATCATCGCCCTCGGCGCGGTCATTCGTGGCGGTACTCCGCACTTCGAATACGTGGCAGGCGAGTGCACCAAGGGTCTGGCCCAGGTGTCCATGGAGTTCGGCGTTCCGGTTGCCTTCGGCGTCCTGACCGTTGATTCCATCGAGCAAGCCATCGAACGTTCCGGCACCAAGGCCGGTAACAAAGGTGCCGAAGCTGCCCTGTCCGCTCTGGAAATGGTCAGCCTGCTGGCACAGTTGGAGGCCAAGTGATTAGCGACGAAAGCGATCGTTTCAACCCGCGCGAGCCGCGTCCAACCGACGCCGGCAAGCCTTCGAAAAGTGAAAAGCGCCGCGCTGCCCGTCAGTTGGCGACTCAAGCGTTGTACCAGCGCCACATGGCCAGTACTTCGCTGAACGAAATCGAAGCGCAGTTCCGCGTCGATAACGATTTCACCTTCGCCGATGCCAGCTACTTTCACGACATCCTGCACGGTGTTCCGGCCAGTCTGACCGAGATCGACACTGCGCTGGCGCCGTGCCTGGACCTGACCATCGAAGAGCTCGACCCGGTTGAACTGTGCGTACTGCGCCTGTCGACCTGGGAACTGCTCAAGCGCGTCGACGTGCCGTACCGCGTTGTGATCAACGAAGGGATCGAACTGGCGAAAGTCTACGGTTCGACCGACGGTCACAAGTTCGTCAACGGTGTGCTCGACAAGCTGGCTCCGCGCCTGCGTGAAGCTGAAGTGAAGGCGTTCAAGCGCTGAAACGCGCTTGATACTTCAATGGGCGAGTTTGAGCTGATCCGTAACTTCTTCGCCGCCGCGCCTTGTGCGCAGGGCGGCGAAGGCGTTGCGCTGGGGATCGGCGATGACTGCGCCTTGCTCGCTGTTCCCCTTGGGGAACAGTTGGCGATCTCTACCGATACGCTGGTGGCCGGTGTGCATTTCGCCGACCCCTGCGATCCGTTTCTGCTCGGTCAGCGCTCGCTGGCCGTTGCGGTCAGCGATCTGGCCGCCATGGGCGCCACACCCGTTGCCTTTACCCTTGCCCTGACTGTGCCGACGGTGACTGCTGATTGGCTGCAAGCCTATGCCGGCGGATTGAACCGCATGGCGCAGAGTTGCGGCGTCGCGCTGGTGGGCGGCGATACCACGCGCGGGCCGTTGAGCCTGACGGTGACGGTGTTCGGTCGCGTGCCTGCCGGTCAGGCGTTGACCCGCAGTGGCGCGCAACCGGGCGACTTGCTCTGTGTCGGTGGCGAACTTGGCAATGCGGCCGGCGCCTTGCCGCTGGTGCTCGGTCAGCGTGACGCCGAAGCGAACGTCGCCCAACCGCTGCTCGATCATTACTGGTCACCACAACCGCAACTCGCCCTCGGCCAGGCCCTGCGTGGCAAAGCCACCTCGGCGCTGGACATCTCCGATGGATTACTCGCCGACTGCGGCCATATCGCGCTGGCCTCAAAGGTCCGACTTGAGATTGAACGCGAGCGCGTACCGATGTCGGATGCATTAGTGGCGTTTCTCGGTCAGCGCGGCGCCGAGCGTGCTGCGCTGAGCGGTGGCGATGATTACGTGCTGGCGTTCACCTTGCCGTCTGTCGAGTTGCCGGCGCTGCTGGCCAATGGCTGGCCGATCCATGTGATCGGTCGAGTGTCCGAAGGTCAGGGCGTGGTCCTGCTGGATCGCGAAGGTCACGACATCACCCCGCAAATCCGGGGTTATCAACATTTTCAGGAGACACCGTGACAGATCACCCGAAACAGGTTCCGGCCGAATTCGTTCCGCCGTCGGTCTGGCGCAATCCCTGGCATTTCCTCGCGTTCGGCTTCGGTTCCGGCACCTTGCCCAAGGCGCCGGGAACGTGGGGCTCGCTGGTTGCGCTACCCTTTATCCCGTTATGGCAGATGTTGCCCGACTGGGGTTACTGGCTGATGCTCGGGATCACCATGCTGTTCGGCTTCTGGCTGTGCGGCAAAGTCGCTGACGATCTGCGGGTACACGACCACGAAGGCATCGTCTGGGACGAAATGGTCGGGATGTGGATCACCTTGTGGCTGGTGCCGGAAGGCTGGTACTGGTTGCTCGCGGGTTTCCTCGTATTCCGTTTCTTCGACATTCTCAAGCCATGGCCGATCCGCTGGATCGACCGGCACGTGCATGGCGGCGTCGGCATCATGCTCGACGACGTGTTGGCCGGCGTGTTCGCCTGGCTGGCCATGCAGGGACTGGTGTGGATTTTCGCCTGAGTCCAAGGGGTATCAGGGTCAAGTGAGGGGACTAGGGATGGCTCGACGTTGGTTGGCGCTAGTGGTTTTGGCTTTGCTGAGCACCGTGGCCGGTGCGCAGGAAGCAGCGCCGACGCCGACGGTCATCCATCTGGCCAGCGAAGACTGGGAAGACTACACCGCCGCTGATGGCCATGGCCTGGGCTGGGACGTGCTGCGCAAAGTGTTCGAACCGGCCGGGGTCAAGCTGGACATTCGCAGCGTGCCTTACACCCGCTCGGTCGGGCTGGTGCAGTTGAAGGAAGTCGATGCGCTGGTCGGCTCCTACCGCGACGAAGCCGAGCAGGTGTTGTACCCACACTGGAATTTCGATTCCGACCACATTTACGCATTGGGCCTGGCGAGTAATCCTGCACCTACCCAAGCGACGCTGGGCAGGTATCGCCTGGCCTGGGTGCGCGGTTATCGCTACGAAAACTTCTTGCCGAATATCAAGCGCTACAACCAGATTGAGCGGCGTACCGGGATCCTGTCGATGCTCAAGCAGGGGCGGGCGGATTACTACATCGATGCGTTGACCGAGATTGAGGCGGTGGTGAAAACCGCAGCCGATCCGGCGCAGTATCGCTATTCACACCTGGCCGAGCTGCCGCTGTTTCTCGGGTTTGCCGACACGCCACAGGCGCGAGCGCTGATGGCGCTGTATGACCAGCGTATGGAGCAGTTGGTGAAGAGCGGCGAGTTGAAGCCGATCTTCGAGAAGTGGCAGCAGCCGTATCCGTTCAGCTCGAACTGAGCATACAACTCCTGTGGGAGCGAGCCTGCTCGCGAAAGCGGTGGTTCAGCCAGCATTAGGGCGACTGACCTGACGCCTTCGCGAGCAGGCTCGCTCCCACAGGGATAGAGGCAACTCAGTAGTTATCAAACTTTTTGATCGTTATGCCCGATAATTCAGCCTAAGCGCCGGTAGGAACCTGCTGTTACAATGCCGGCCTGCGAATTTTCAGACTCTTTAGATCAGGAGCACACCGGTGCCTGTCGTCTTTGTCGCCGCTTCCAAGCTGCCAACGCCTTTTGCGCAATTCACCATGCACGGTTTTCTCGATGAAGCCACCGGCCGCGAGCACGTCGTGCTGAGCCTGGGTGAAATTGCCGACGGTGCCCCGGTACTCGGCCGGTTGCACTCCGAATGCCTGACCGGCGATGCCTTGTTCAGCCAGCGTTGCGACTGCGGTTCGCAACTGGAAGGCGCGCTTAAAGCCATCGCCCGTGAAGGCCGTGGTGTATTGCTGTACCTGCGTCAGGAAGGTCGTGGCATCGGTTTGTTGAACAAGATCCGTGCCTACGAACTGCAGGATGGCGGCGCCGACACCGTTGAAGCCAACGAGCGTCTGGGCTTTGCCGCTGACCAGCGTGACTACGCCATGTGCCTGCCGATGCTCGAGCATCTGGGCGTGAAATCCCTGCGCCTGATGACTAACAACCCGCGCAAGGTCAAAGCCTTGACCGATATGGGCATTACTGTCGCCGAGCGCGTGCCGCTGCACACCGGTCACAATCCGCACAACAAACTCTATCTGGCGACCAAGGCCAGCAAGCTCGACCACATGATGGGCAACGAGCATCAGGGCGAGGTCGATCGCGCGTGACGCGGGGTCAGGTGCGGCGCCGGTTATCGGTCGATTGGTGGAAATACCTCGCGCTGGCGCTGGTGCCGCTGTTCGTACTCAACGCGTTGTTCGGTCAGGGCAAAGGCATTCTGCCGGTGCTGGCGATGCCGTTCTTTATTGCCGGCGTGGCATCGATGTTTGTCAGCCTGAAGTTTTTTGGCCGTTATAAACATGCGCTGATCGCCACGCAAAAAGCTCTCGATACCCCCGATGAACCGGCCGCGTGGATTGCTCTCGCAGCCCGTCGTCGTGCGGCTTTTCTTGTGGCAGCCTTGCCGGCGTGGATTGGCGCACTGGCGGTGTTTGTCGGTCTTGAAGCCGTACCGTTGATGCTGCTGGCGTTGTCCACGGCAGTGCTGTTTTATCTCTACCGTATCCCGCGTCAACTCGGTTGATGCACCGCCTCTGGCTGGCGGTTCTGCTACTGGCCGTCAGTGGTTCTGCGCTGGCGCAACTGCGTGTGGTCAGCCTCGCGCCGTCCCTTTCTGAAATTGTCGTTGAGCTGGGTTCGGCAGATCTGTTGGTCGGTGTGCTGGATGCCGGTGAGCGGCCGGCTGAAATTGCCAGCGTCCCCTCTGTCGGCCGCTATGGCCAACTCGACATGGAACAGCTACTGAGCCTCAAACCTGATTTGTTGTTGCTGTGGCCCGGCAGTGTCGGCCCGGCGCAGCGTGATCAACTGAAGCGCCTGGGCATCCCGACCTTCGTCGCCGAACCGCATTCTTTAGAACAACTCACCACCCAGATTGAAGCCATTGCCGCGCAATTGGGGCGACCGGAGCATGGGGTCAAACGGGCGGCGGCGCTGCGCCAACAACTCGCGGAGCTGCGCCAGCGCTATCGCCGGGAAGTGCCGTTGCGGGTGTTTTATCAGGTCTGGGACAAGCCGCTGTACACCGTCGGTGGCGGGCAAATCATCAGTGATGCGCTGGAGGTGTGCGGGGCGCGGAATGTGTTCAGCGATCTGAGTTTGCCGGCGCCGCAGGTGAGTATTGAGGCAGTGTTGCAGCGTGATCCTGAGGTGATTCTGGCGAGTGATCAGGCGCAGTTGAATGCGTGGAGAACCTGGTCGCAGGTGGCGGCGGTGAAGCAGGGAAAATTACTGTTGGTCACCGACAAAGGCCTCGAACGCCCAAGCGGCCAAATGATCAGCGCCACCGCCAAACTCTGCCAATTGATCGCGCCTGACCGCTGAAATCGCGGTGACCTCTTCGCGAGCAGGCTCGCTCCCACAGGAGGATTGCATTCCAAATGTGGGAGCGAGCCTGCTCGCGAAGGGGTCAGTCAAATCACCGAAGATTCAAATCAAAGCTGGGGAGTCCAAGTCACCCCAAACATCCACATCCGACCTTCCTCGCGATAACCATACTGGCTGCCGTCATAGCTGTAGTTCGCCCGGCTGTAACCTTTGTCGAAAACATTATCGACCTTCAGATCCAGCTTGATCTCGCGGTTCAACGCCCAACTGCTGCGCAAGCCGAACAACGCATAACCACCCAGTGGGTTTTCATTTGTCAGGTCGTCATAACTGCTGCTGACCGCCTGCCAACTGGCGCCGAAGCTGACTTGATCAAATTGCCGATCCAGATCCCAACTCAACGTGCGTCGCGCGCGCCGGGCCAGGGTGTGCCCAGTATTGCGATCACGCGGATCGATGATCGAAAGGCCAAGATTGCTCTGCCAGTCGAACAGTTCCTGCTTCAGCGCTGCTTCAAAACCGTTGATCCGCGCCGAAGCGACGTTTTCCGGGCGTGAGTTACTGCCGAAAATGATCGCGTCTTCCAGATCCGTACGATAGATCGACGCCTCCAGACGGCTGCTGTCAGTCAACTGACTGCGCCACTGCAACTCATAGCTTTTCGAGGTTTCCGGTTTCAAATCCGGGTTGCTGAAGTCGGGGTAGTACAGATCGTTGAAAGTCGGCGCACGAAAGCCTTCGCTGTAGCTCAGCAACAGATCATTGTCCGGATTCAGCGGCAGAGTGAACGTGCCACTCCAGGTGTTCTGGCTGCCGAATTGCTGGTTGTCGTCGTGACGCAGACCCAGTTCCGTGGAGAAGCTGTCGGCCTGATAGCGATGCTGGATGAATGCGGCGCGGTTCCAGCGGCTGTCTTCGTCGAATGCGGTGCTGCTGTTGACCCGGTCTTCGTACCAGTCGCCGCCGAGGATCAGGCTGTTGCGTGCGTCCAGTGTCAGGTCGTTCTGCCAGTTCACCGAGTCGCGGTAGGTGTTGAACACGGTGCGTTCGTCGCTGAGCTTGTCGAGGGTCTTCTCGCGATTCTCGGTATGGCCGACCTCGACGCGGGTTTTCCAGATCTCGTTGACCTGGGCATCGACGTAACTGCTGACGCTACTGACGTTGAAATCGCTGTACGGCTGCTGTTGGACCGATTCGAAGGTGTTCATGTCGAAGCGGCCGAACGGGTTGTCAAACTCGCTCTTGCCCCGGTTATCCAGCAGATTGGCGCCGACTTCGATGTCATCGGTCAGCGCATGACTCAGGCTCAGGCTGACGGATTTATTGCGGTAGGCGTCGTGATCGCCATCGCTTGGATACGACTCATGGGTACGATCAATCCCGGCAGTCTCATCGAGACTGGCGCCGAGATTGAAGCGGGTTTTCGCGTCGCCACCGGACAAGCCGAGGCTGCGTTCCCACGTTTGGTTGCTGCCGAAACCGACGTGCATCCGTGGCTGCAAACCTTGCTCAGTGCCGCGCCGGGTGAAGATCTGAATCACCCCGCCAATCGCATCGCTGCCGTAAATCACCGAACGCGAACCGCGCAGCACTTCCACCCGTTCGATTTGCTCGATGTTCAGATGCTGCAGGTTGCTGTCGCCGGAAGTGGAGCTGCCGATACGCTGGCCGTCGACCAACACCAGACTCTGCGCCGACTGCGTGCCGCGAATGTAGATCCCCGGCAGGCTGCCGCGCCCGCCGGCCTGCGCCACTTGCACACCAGGGACGCGCCTTAGCAGGTCCGGCACGTCACTCGGCTGCAGGCGGTCGATGTCTTCGCGGGTGAACACCGTGTTGGCGGCGCTGCTGTCGTTGCGGGCTTCGACCTGGCGGTTGGCTGAGATAAGCATGTCCGGCAGTTTCAGTGCCTGATCACGCTCGAAGGTGTCGGCGAGGGCGTTGGCGGCTGGCAGCAGGAGGAAGGGCAGGGCGAGGCGCGAGAGGTTCATGGACAGTCCACTGGTGTTTCAAGTGTACACAAATCAAATGTGGGAGCGAGCCTGCTCGCGAATGCGGTGAATCAGTCAGCAATGTATTGACTGACAGTCCGCTTTCGCGAGCAGGCTCGCTCCCACAAGGGTAATGCGTTTATTTGTCGAGTAAGGCCAGACGCTCACGAATCGACGCTTCGATCCCCGCCTCATCCAGCCCGCACTCAGCCAGCATCTGCGCCGGTTTTGCGTGCTCGACGTAAACGTCAGGCAAACCCAGATGCAGCATCGACTTGAGGATGTTCTCCCGCGCGAGGAATTCACTGACCGCGCCACCGGCGCCGCCCATGATCGCGTTCTCCTCGATGGTCACCAGCAACTCATGACTGCCGGCAATCTCGCGCACCAACTCTTCATCCAGCGGTTTGACGAAACGCATGTCGACCACGGTGGCATCGAGTTTTTCAGCCACCATCAGCGCCTCGGCCAGTTGCACACCGAACACCAGCAAAGCGACTTTGCTGCCCTGACGACGGACGATGCCTTTGCCGATTTCAATCGGCTCGAGGTCTTTGTCGATCATCGCGTTCGGGCCGGTACCGCGTGGATAGCGCACAGCCGCCGGGCCGTTGTACAGGTGGCCGGTGGTGAGCATTTTGCGCAGTTCGTTTTCATCACTCGGGGTCATGATGACCATGCCCGGGATGCAACGCAGGTAGGACAGATCGAAGCTGCCAGCGTGGGTCGGGCCGTCTTCGCCCACCAGGCCAGCACGGTCGATGGCGAACAGCACGTCGAGGTTCTGCACCGCTACGTCATGCACCAGTTGGTCGTAACCGCGCTGGAGGAATGTCGAGTAGATCGCCACCACCGGTTTCGCGCCTTCGCAGGCCATGCCGGCAGCGAACGTCACCGCGTGCTGCTCGGCAATCGCCACGTCGAAGTAGCGCAGCGGGAAGCGTTCGCTGAACGCCACCAGATCCGAGCCTTCCTTCATCGCCGGGGTAATCCCGACCAGACGTGGATCCGCCGCCGCCATGTCGCACAGCCACTCGCCGAACACGGCCGAATACTTCGGTCCGCCAGTCTTTGTCGGCGCTGTGGCCGGGGCGTCCAGTGGTTCGAGTTTGGTGATCGCGTGGTACCCGATCGGGTCGACTTCCGCCGGGGCGAAGCCTTTGCCTTTCTTGGTGACGATGTGCAGGAACTGCGGGCCCTTCAGATCGCGCATGTTGCGCAGGGTGGCGATCAGGGTTGGCAAATCGTGGCCGTCGATCGGGCCGATGTAGTTCCAGCCCAGCTCTTCAAACAGCGTGCCGGGAACCAACATGCCTTTGGCGTATTCTTCGGTGCGGCGGGCGATTTCCCAGGCGCCGGGCAGGCGCGACAGGACTTTCTTGCTGCCCTCGCGCATGCTTGCGTAGGTGCGGCTGGAAAGGATCTTCGCCAGATAATTCGACAGGCCACCGACATTGCGCGAGATCGACATGTCGTTGTCGTTGAGGATCACCAACATGTTGGCGTTGACTTCCGGCGCGTGGTTCAGCGCTTCGAAAGCCATGCCAGCGGTCAACGCGCCGTCGCCGATCACCGCAATCGCCTTGCGATCACTGTTTTGCAGGCGGGCGGCGATGGCCATGCCCAATGCTGCGCTGATCGAAGTGCTGGAGTGGCCGACGCCAAAGGTGTCGTACTCGCTCTCGGCGCGACGCGGGAACGCGGCGATGCCGTCCTTCTGGCGCAGCGATTCCATGCGCGTGCGGCGACCGGTGAGGATCTTGTGCGGATACGCCTGATGACCCACGTCCCACACCAGCCGGTCGTCCGGGGTGTCGAAGACGTAATGCAACGCGATGGTCAGCTCGATGACGCCCAGGCCGGCACCGAAATGCCCACCGGTCTGGCCGACCGTGTAGAGCAATTCCAGGCGCAACTCATCAGCCAGGGTTTCCAGCTCGGCTTCGCCTAACCGGCGCAGGCCGTCCGGCGTGTTCGCGCGGTCGAGCAGGGGCGTGGTCGGGCGCTTGCGGGGAATCTCATGAAACGTCGTGGGCATCAGGCGAATCGTTATAGGTATAAAAGATGCGGCAGTTTACCTGATGCATCGCCCCCTGCCCACGCGTTGGTCTTTTTTGGCTGATTCGCCGTCAGTTGCGGCGCTCGACGATATACCGGGCCAGCTCGCGCAAGGGTTCGGCGGCCGCGTCAAACGGTCGCAGGGCGTGCAGAGCCTGATCACGCAGTTCCAGCGCGTAAGCCTTGGCGGCGTCGAGGCCGAGCAGCGCCGGGTAGGTCGGCTTGTCGCGGGCGATGTCGGCGCCTTGGCGTTTGCCGAGGGTTTCGGTATCGCTTTCGACGTCGAGGATGTCGTCCTGCACCTGAAAGGCCAGACCGATGGCCTGTGCATAAGTCTGCAGGGCCTTGAGCTCATCCTTCTCGGCGCGGCCGCTGGCCAGGGCGCCGAGTTTGACGCTGACTTCGATCAGCGCGCCGGTCTTGTGCCGGTGCATCTGTTCGAGGGCTTTCTGGTCGAGTTTCAAGCCGACCGAACCAAGGTCGATGGCTTGACCGCCGACCATGCCTGCCGGGCCCGCAGCCTGGGCGAGGGCGGTGACCATTTGCAGGCGAATGTCGCTGCTGCAGTCGCTCAGGCGCGGGTCGAGCAGAGCGCTGAAGGCCAGGCTCTGCAAACCGTCACCGGCGAGGATCGCGCAGGCTTCATCGAATTTCTTGTGAGTGGTCGGCTGGCCGCGACGCAAGTCGTCGTCGTCCATCGCCGGCAAATCGTCGTGAACCAGCGAATAAGCGTGGATCAGCTCAACCGCGCAGGCTGCACCGTTGGCCTGTTCAGCGTTGCCACCGAGCGCTTCGCACGCGGCGTAGGCCAGCAGCGGACGCACGCGTTTGCCGCCGTTCATCACGCTGTAGCGCATGGCGTCATAAAGCCGCGCCAATTCCGGCAACGGCGCGTTGAACAGGGTTTCCAGAGCCGCGTTAACCCGGGTCTGGCTGGTCGCCGTGTACGCCGCAATCATTCTGGCTGTTCCGCGTCGAAGGGTTCCTCGGCGAGTTCGCCATCGCGCTCCAGCAGCACCTGCACCTTTTGCTCGGCTTGCGCCAGCGCTGCCTGGCAATCACGGGTCAGACCGATGCCCTGCTCGAAAGCGGTCAGCGAGTCTTCCAGCGACAATTCACCGTTCTCCAGACGCTCGACCAATGTTTGCAGGTCGGCGAGGGACTGTTCGAAATCCAGTGCAGCTTTTTTGCGGGCCATGGCGGCGATTTCCGGTTGACGTTAAACCGGCGCGACACTAGCAGATAGGGGGGTTATGGGCAAATGAGCGGGCCGGCTCTCAAGGACAGAAATGGCTCTGTGCTGGGTGAGATTAATGTGTAGCTCTGTCGGGATAGTTGATCTGATAGCGGGTGCTACGACCCCCTCCCGGCAAGCGTTGAAGGCAACCTTTCTCCAGCAACTCCGCAAGGTGTCGGGTTGCTGTGGCCTTCGACACTTTCGCCACCGCTTGATATTGCCCGGCACTGATGCCGTGCTCAAAGCTCCGCTCGCCGCCGTCGAGCAGACGATTGAGCACTTTGACCTGCTCCGCCGAAAGTTCGGACTCGCGGTGTGCCTGCCAGAAACGCGTCTTGCCCAGCACGCTTTCAATGCGGGTGATGGCTTGTTGCAGACTGCGTAGCAAGGTTTGCAGGAACCATGTGAGCCATTCAGTGATGTCCAGTGTGGCTTTTTGACTCGATTCCAGAATTCGATAGTAGCCGGACCGATCATCCAGAATGCTCGCCGACATGGCGTAGAAACGGATGGCTTGCGCTTCGCCCTGTGCCAGCGCCAGATCAGTGATGGTGCGGGTCAGACGGCCGTTGCCATCGTCGAACGGATGCAAGGTGACGAACCAGAAATGGGCGATGCCCGCACGAAGCATCGGGTCCAGTGCTGTCTGATGCTGGCTGGCCTCGAACCATTGGAGAAATTGGTCGAGCTGCTGCTCAAGACCTTGGCGAGGTGGCGCCTCGAAATGAACTGTTGGACGATCAATGCGACCCGAAACCACCTGCATTGGCTCGTCACCGCGTAGCGCACCCACATGCATTGAGCGCGCAGTAAGGTCAGCCTCTTGATCGGGAGACAGCCATTGGTGCCATTCCAGCAAGCGCTCCAGTATCAACGGTTCGGCAAATCGACGGGTGGCATCAAGCATGAGTTGCGCCAGACCTTCACTGCGTTGGCTGACTTTATCGCCGTCGATCAACTCCAGGCCCAAACGTCGCACCAAGGATGACCGCACGGAGCCGACATTCAGTTGCTCACCTTCGATGGCCGAAGACGTCACGATATTCTGCAAAAGGGCGTCCAGTTCGGTCTGAGCCCCCAAAGAGTCACCTACCGAACCGGCCATACCCATCAACTGACCTTGGGCCTGTACACACTCGCGCAACAACGGTGCCAGGCGTTCCGCCTGCCAGTTGAAGTCGGGCCAATCGGGCTGCTGCCAGATCCAGTAAGTTGCCATTCGTTGCCTGCCTTGAGTCCGTGAGCCGAATAGAAATGCTATTCGGCTCATTTTGTGAGCCGAATATGAGGCCTATTCGGCTCACCGTCCACCGGATTGGCTTGATTCCTACAGCAACAGCACATGTATCTGATTGTTAAAAAACCGCCGAATCGCTAATCTTCGCGCCTTCTACGACCCCATAGTCACGGGTCTTTCAGACGAAACGCAGTTTTCACCGCTGTGAAGTACCGAGGATCGGGTGCAAGGTTTCGTTCAGGCATGGCAGGAGGCATTACATGCGTTCATTTCTTTGGCTGCTGATCGGCCTGGCCTGCGCGCCCGCGCTGTCGGCCGCGCCGAGCGCTGAACTGTCGGAACCGGTGGGCGGCTGGCGCTATCACGGCTTGCTCGATCGTACGGAAAACCCGCAAGTCGCCTACCCGACGCCGCCGATTGATCGCGGCATTCAGCGCAATCGCACGATGATCCAGGGCCAGCTCAAAGCCATCGGCCACATGCGCCCGCCGCACAGCCTCGCCGTAAATGGCAATCCACTGAATCTGTACACCGACGACCAGGGCCGTTTCGCCCGGCCCTACGCGTTCGGCGCTGGCTCCAACAGCGTCGAAGTGATCAGCGCCGAGGGCCAGTCGCTCAAGCGCGTGCAATTTTATGAAGCAAACAATTTGCGCACGCCGGCGCGAATTCGTCTTGTCTTGGGCTGGGACGATCCGAAAGCCGAACTCGATCTGCACATTGTCACGCCCGACGGTCAGCATGCGTTCTGGGCGCAGCCGGCGCTGAGTAATGGCGGCGGTCTTGACCCGGATGGCGTCGATGGCCCCGGTCCGGAAATGTTCACCATGACTGCGCCGCTGCACGGCACCTATCTGGTTTACGTCAACTATTGGGGCAACTTCGGCAACGGCGGCTATAACTTCGAGGAGACCAGCAACCAGAACGAGGTGATCACCTCGCAAATTACGCTGGTGCTCAACGAAAACACCGTCGACGAAAAACGCGAAACGTTCATCGTGCCCCTGCGGGCGATCGGTGATCTGCTGCTGGTCAAGACTTTCAACTATTAAGCATTCCGCCACGGATGAAATCCTGAGCTTTGGGAAATGAGCGAAAAGATGAGCGATAACACTGTTACTTCGGCTGCCGACACGCCAGCGGCCAAACCTTCGCGGCGCTGGCCCTTGCTGCTGGCCGGGTTGTGCCTGGTGGCCGGTGTAGCGGGTGGTTTTGGCTGGCTGTTGCTCAAGCCCAAGGCGCCGCCGGCGGAATTGGCCAGTGACAAGCTCGGCCTGAGCCGCCCCGATGCACTGCTGGAAACCCGCTCGCTTAGCCAGTTGCCCAAGGACCTGCTGACGGTGCCGTTCCTCAAGGCCACGCTGACCGAAGATTTCGTCTTCTACTACGAGACCCATGCTGATCGCCTCGGCTTGATCGGCAGTCTGCGCCGGATCATCTACGAGCATGACCTGAAGTTGCAGGACAGCCTGATCGAGCAGCTTTTCGATCAACCGGCCGACGTTGCGTTGTGGCGTGGCGCGGATGGGCGCTTGAAAGATTTCCTGCTGGTGATGGACCGTGGTGGGCTGGCGAAACTGCTCGAGCCGCTGGCGAAAGTAGCGCTGGATGACACGCAGCTCAGTCAGATGGGCGAACTCAAAGTCGGCGGCGATAGCGTGCCGCTGTACCAACTGACCTATAACGCCAGCAAAGCGCTGCTGTTCGCTTCCCACGGCGACAAACTGGTAGTGCTGTCGAACCCGGTCAAGTATTACGACCCGGAAAGCGGCGTCTCCGAAGAATCGGGCCATGTCTCGCCACAAGCGCTGGCGGCGCTGCTCAATGGCGAAAAACTGTTCCCCGAAGCGTTCGGTCTGCCGGCGAAAGCCCCGGAAACCAAACAACGCTTGTCGGTCAACTCCAGCGTTCTGGCCATGGGCTATCAACGTTTCATCCCGAACTTCGCCGGGCTGCGCTTCGACATGGACGACAAGGGCTGGCACAGCTACCTCGCCATGGACGAGCTGGACAATCAGCCAGACTTCGATTTCAAACCGGTCTGGCAAGCAATGCCGCTGGGCGCTAGTGCCTGCGTAACCTTGCCGGTCGCGGCCGAACCGCAAAAACCATTGCTGGTAAAACTCGGCGCCGAAGAAGCGGTAGCGCAGACCCTCACCGAACATGTGGCCGGCGCGGCAGGCCTGTGCTGGTACGCCGACTCGCGGTTGTACACGCCATTGCTGGTGGCCAGTCTGAAAGACGAGGACAGCAGCAAACTCGACGGTGATCTTGGCAAACTGTTCGGTTCGATGGTCGGTGCATTCGAAGCCAACGTCGAAGAAAACGTGTTCCCGGTAGTCGAGAAGCAAGAAGGCCAAAACCACGTCTGGCAGCGTCAGGTCAGCTCCAACTTTGGCCCTTATGCGGCGAAGACGGCGCAGAACCCGGACGCTATTTCCGGCAAGGCCTTCATGAAAGTCAGCCTCGCCCGTCACGGTTCGACGTTGCTGTTTTCCCTCGACGACAAACTGGTCGACAAGGCCCTCGGCACTCTCGACAAACGCTTCCCGCCGATGGCCGACGTTTTGCCCAAAGACGTGCTGATGCCGATCTACTTCGGCCCGGATTCGATGGCGCAACTGATGCAGCAGGAAACCCTCGACAGCCTGCCGCAGGACATGGAGCCGGTGTTCTACAACGCCGCGCAAACCTATCTGATTCCGAAACTGCGCACCCTCGGCGGCTACGGCAAATACGCGCTGACGCTGCCGGAAGGCAGCGAGCCTGACGGCCACTGGCAATGGTTGCCGCTGGAATGGAAAGCGCTGTGACGACACTGATCCGCAGCCTCGGCCTGCTCGCGTTGTTGCTCAGTGCGGGCGCCCGCGCCGTTGAAGCACCCGCACTCGATCCGGCGCAATCCCAGGTGTTTCGCGCCTGGTTCGTGCGCATCGCTCAAGAGCAGTTGAGCCAAGGCCCAAGTCCGCGCTGGTATCAGCAGGACTGTGCCGGGCTGGTACGTTTCGCTGCCAACGAAGCGCTGAAAGTCCATGACGAAAAATGGCTGCGCAGCAATGGCCTGTCCAATCGCTACCTGCCGCCGGAGCTCTCGCTGAGCGACGATCAGCGCAAGCTCGCCCAGCAATGGCAGCAGGGCGGCGGCAAGGTCGGGCCGTACGTCAACGCGATCAAACTGATTCAGTTCAACAGCCATTTGGTCAGCCGTGACGTGTCGCAGGCGCGGCCCGGTGACCTGATGTTTTTCGATCAGGGCGACGACCAGCACCTGATGATCTGGATGGGCCGCTACATCGCCTATCACACCGGCACCACCACCCCGACTGACAACGGCATGCGTTCGGCAAGCCTGCAGCAACTCATGACATGGAAGGACACCCGATGGATACCCGACGCAGCCAACCCCAACTTCATCGGCGTCTATCGACTGAACTTTCTCTCCCAATGACCGGTGCCCGCATGTTGCGACTCTGCTCCCGAATTCCTTTGCTGCTGGCGCTGTTGCTGCCAGTGGCTACCGTCAGCGCCGAAGATTCGGTCGAGCCGAGCGGCTACACGCCGGTCTCGGGCGAAAGCTTTTTCCTGCTGGCTGATAGCAGCTTTGCTGCTGATGAACAGGCAATGGTCCGTCTCGAAGCGCCGGGCCGCGACTATCGTCGTTTCCGCATGGAACCTTACGGCGGCGCGGATATTCGTGTGTACCGGATCGACAAACCGCTGGATTTCCTCAAGCGCCAGAAGAACCTGCATCGCGTGGTCAGCGACGGCCAGTTCAAGGGTGAAGGCCTGTCCAACACCCTCGCGTACCTGTGGGACAACTGGTACCGCAAATCCCGTCGGGTGATGCAGCGTGCGTTCTCCTATGAGTCGCGCAAACAAGTCACCGAGGAAGTGCCGGAACTGAAGATGGGCAATACCATGGTCGCGCCTACTCCGTATGACGCGCAGCCGCAATTTGCGCTGATTCCGGGTCTACCGGTGGTCAGCCAGTTCCGTTATCCGTTGTGGCAGGCCAAGCCGATTCAGCCGCCGGCCGGGGTCAATCTGGCCGGGTCTTCGAGCGATTTCGTCAGCGTCGCGCCGGGTAACGTTTATATCCCGTTGGGCAATCTGAAGCCGGGTCTGTATCTGGTCGAAGCGTTGATCGGCAAGTACCGCGCAACCACCATGGTGTTCGTCTCCAACACCGTCGCGGTGAGCAAGATTGCCGGCGATGAATTGCTGGTCTGGGCCGCGCGCAAACACGAAGGCAGTTCGGTACCGAAGGTCAATGTGCTGTGGACCGACGGCCTCGGCGTGATGAGCAGCGGTGCCACCGATACTGACGGTTTGCTGCGCCTGAAACATGTCAGCCCGGAGCGTTCGTTCGTCATCGGCGAGGACGAAGAGGGCGGGGTGTTCGTCTCCGAAAACTTCTATTACGACAGCGAAATCTACGACACCAAACTCTACGCGTTCACCGACCGGCCGCTGTATCGCCCAGGTGATTGGGTGTCGCTGAAAATCGTTGGTCGGGAGTTCAAGAATGCGCGGGATTCGGTGTTGCCGGGTGCTGCAGATGTCACGGTCAGCGTGCTTGACGCCACAGGCACTGAGTTGCAACACCTCGACCTGAAACTCGATTCGAAGGCCGGCACTCAGGGCCGCTTCCAGTTGCCGGACAACGCCGTGGCCGGGGGTTACGAGATCCGTTTCAACTATAAGGATCAGGCTTACAGCAGCGCCTTCCGTGTCGCCGAGTACATCAAGCCACACTTCGAAATTTCGTTGAACCTGGCCAAGCAGGATTACCGCACTGGCGAACCGGTGAAGGGCAGCCTGGTGCTGCTGTACCCGGACGGCAAACCGGTGGCCAACGCTAAGTTGACCCTGAGCCTGCGCGCCCAGCAACTGTCGATGGTCGACAACGAGCTGCAATACCTCGGGCAATTCCCGGTGGAGCTGACCAGCACCGAACTGACCACCGACAGCAAGGGCAGCGCGACCCTCGACCTGCCGGCCGCCGACAAGCCGAGCCGCTATATGCTCACCGTGTTTGCCAGCGATGGCGCGGCGTATCGGGTCAAGACCACCAAGGAAATTCTAATCGACCGTGGCGCTGCGAGCTTCCGCCTGAGCGCGCCGCAACGCTTCAGTGCGGTCGGTGACAAGGTTGCGTTCAGCTACGCCAACGAGGGCGGCACCGAGCAAAGCAAAGCGGTGACGCCGAGCACCTATGGCTGGGTACGTCTGGAAGACCAGAGCACCGGTGAAGGCAAACTCGCGGCGACGGACAAGGGCTTCAGTCTGGCGTTTGATCGTCCGGGTACTTACAACCTGACCTTGAAAGATCAACACGGTCGCGTCCTCGGCGCCACCGGTCATTCGGTCACTGGCGATGGCGTCAAAGCCGTGCCGGGCACTGTGGAAATCGTCCTCGACAAGCCTGAGTACAAGGCCGGCGATGAAGCGCTGGCGCTGATCACTTTCCCGGAACCGGTCAGCGATGCATTGCTCTCGCTGGAACGCGACAAAGTCGAAGCCACCGCGCTGCTCGCCAAGGGCGGTGACTGGTTGAAACTGGAAAAACTCAGCGACACCCAATACCGCGCGCGCATTCCGGTGAAGGACAACTTTGCACCGAACCTGACCTTCTCCGTGCTCTACACCAAGGGCGGTCAGTACAGCTTCCAGAACGCCGGGATCAAAGTGGTCGCGCCGCAAATCGACGTGGCGATCAGCACCGACAAAGCGGCGTACCTGCCGGGCGACACGGTCACGGTTGACCTGACCACCCAGTTCGCCGGCAAAGCAGTACCGGCGCATCTGACCGTCAGCGTCGTCGACGAAATGGTCTACGCGCTGCAACCCGAAGTTGCGCCGACCATTGACCAGTTCTTCTATCACCCGCGCCGTAACAACGTGCGCACCAGCGCCAGCCTGTCGTTCATCAGTTACGACGTCGCGTTGCCGGGCAGCCCCGGTGCACCGGGCAAAGCCAACCGCAGCGAGCGTGGTGTAAAAGTGCTGGAGCGGCCGCGTCGTGAGGACGTCGATACCGCTGCGTGGCAGCCGGAGTTGTTGACCGGTGCCGACGGCAAAACCCGTTTCACCTTCAAGATGCCGGACTCGCTGACCCGCTGGCGCATCACTGCCCGCGCCATTGCCGATGACGGTCAGGTCGGGCAGAAGAAGCAGTTCGTCCGCTCGGAAAAACCGCTGTACCTGAAGTGGAGCGGGCCGAGCAAATTCCGTAAGGGCGATCAGCCGCAACTCGGTGTGTTCGCCTTCAGCCAAGCCGAGAAACCGGTCAAGGCTGAACTGGTCACTCACTATGCGGGCGCCGAACAGCGTCTGCCGGTAACCCTGAACAACGGCATCAATTATCTGCCGCTGCCGGCGTTCACATTGGCTTCCGGCGAATGGACGGCGGAGTTGGTGCAGGACGGCAAGACCGCCGACTCCCTCGCCGTGCGCCTGAGTGCGACCGGTGACGGCTGGCAAGTGACGCAGACGCAAAGCCTTGATGTCGCCAGCGGTGACACACCGTTGAGTCTGCCGGCCGACGCCACCGATATTCGCCTGCGTCTGGATGACAGCCCTCAAGCGTTGTTCCGCTCGGCACTCGATGATCTGCTCAGCTATCCGTATGGCGGCGTCGAGCAGACTGCCAGCCGGTTGCTGCCGTTGAGCATTGCCTATCCATCGCTGGCATCGAATCCACAGATTCGTGATCGCTTGCGCCTGATCATGCAGAACAGCCGTCTGCGTCTGGTGCAAATGGCCGGGCCGTCGGCGAGCTTCACCTGGTGGGGCTACGACGGTGAACCGGATGCGTTCCTCACGGCTTACGCTTACTACGCCGACTGGAACGCTAGCCAGGTGCTGGAATTGACCTTGCCGCCGGAGCATTGGCAGCGAGTGCTGGAGGTCTACGCCAAGCAAGCGCCGAACACGTCATTGCTGCAACGGGCGCTGATTCTGTCGTTTGCCAAGCAGATGCATTTGCCGGTGAACACCTTGCTCAGCGGTTTGATGGAGGATCTGGCCAAGGCCGGTGAAGGCAGCGCCGAAACCCTGATGGACGACGGCGAAGACAGTCTGGTGATGAGCGACCCGGATTCGGCCCTCGGTCTGGCGGCGGCGCGGGTATTGACCGCATCGTTGGCCACGCAGTCGAAGGTTACCTTGCCGGAAGCGTTCAATCGTCAGGTAGGGGCTGCGCAACAGCGTCTGGCGGTCAGTTCGCAGCCGTTCGCCGAGGCGCTGAACCTGTCGCTGCAAGCGTTCGATCAGGCCCGTGCTACGGCGTTGTTGCAACGTTTGCTGCCGCAGCAATCGACCCTCGAACGTGCGCTGGCGCTGACCTGGCTGCAACGCAGTATCGCCCAGGCGTCGCCGACCATTGCACTAACGCCTGGTGAAGGCTGGAAGAAGAACTACGGAGCCAGCGGCGAGATGTACTGGACGTGGCTGGGCGCGACGCCAGTGCCGAGCGTGTTGTCGGTGTCCGGTACGCAGGAGCGTCCGCTGCGCGCGGCGTTGAGTTTCCAGACCCAGCAACCGGCAGTCGATCCGATGGCCGTGACCATCACCCGTCGCCTGTCGCGACTGGTGCCGGGCGACGAAGCGTTCACCTTCAAACTGGAGCCAATCGGCACCAAGCCGTTGTCCAGTGACAGTCTGTATCTGGACGAAGTGATCCTCACCAGCAAAGCGCCGAAACCGCTGCGTTACGGCATGCTCGAAGTGCCGCTGCCACCGGGCGCCGATGTTGAGCGCACGACGTGGGGCATCAAGTTGCAGGGCAAGGACGGCACCGAACCAACGGCGCTGGAGAAGGCGCGCTTCGAACCGGGGCAACTGGCCTACGCGGTGCCGGTGGATGCGCTGAGCGGCGAATTGCGCCTGCGTCATCTGGTGCGTTTCTCGCAGAAGGGCCAGTTCAACCTGCCGCCGGTGCGTTTCAAACAAGTCTACGCGCCGCAGCATCAGGCCCAGGAAGCAAAAGCCGCTCTCGGTCAGGTCACGGTCAACTGACATGAACCGGCCGCTGCTGTGGCTGCTGATGTGTGTGATACCTGCGCTGGCGACGGCGCAGGATGAGCCGTTGCGCGTGGCCTATAAGGGTGAGTTGTTATCGCTGAATCAGACGCAACTGATCGCTCGTGAACCGTTGCCGCAGACGCTCGATACCCCGTTGGGCAGTCTGTGGAAATTGTTCGTATACGCGTGGCTGGTCGATACCGGTGCGCGTGAGCCGGCCTATGAATGTCGCGGACAGTCGAAGGAAGAGGTTTATTGCTGCTCGGCGGGCGGCAGGATCGAGCGTGATCAGGCACTGGTGAAATCCTGCGGGTTGTATTTTGAACCTGCACGGTTGGGAATTGCGGCGGCGGAGTGGCGGACGTATTGGCAGGCGCGACAGGCGCCGTCGTGGTTGCTGGATTTGCCGTTGGTGCAACCGGCTCAACGGGTTTCCGTGGTTGAGTTGCTGAAGGTTCTCGCCTCGTTGCCGGCGCAGGATCAGGCGCGCCGAGTGCTGCTCGATGTGGTGCTGAATGCGGCGGACGGTAATGTCGTCGGCGAACTGGGCGGGCGTTTGCGGGTGAAAACCTGGAGCTGGCTTGGCGATCAGGATCCGCAGTCGCGCCAGGGTGGTTTCGCCGGTTGGATCGCGGACGGATCTCCGCTCTGGGCGGGTGGGCGTGGTACCAGTCAGATGGTTTTGCGCCATTACGGGCAGGCACTGGCGACGGTGTTGCCCGCCGCATGGCCGGCAGAGCCGGGGCGTTGTGTTGAAGTCGGGTTGTTCTCGCGTTATCCGGTTACGCGGGTTTTGACTGGCGAGCGGGTGGTGACTTCCGGCCCGTTACAAGGCGATTACCGCGTCGAATTCGCCAATGGCAACGCACTGGATATCCACAGCGATGGCGAACTGTTTCTGCTCAACGACAAACTCATCGCAAGGCTTGATCGCGAAGAATACGTCGCCCGCGTCCTTGAGCGTGAAGCCAAACCCGAACCCACCGAAGCGGCCAAAGCGCTGGCCGTGGCGATCCGCACCTATCTGCTGCAAAACGCCACGCGCAACGGCGATTGCCTGAGCATCGACGACAGCAGCAATCGCCAACGCGTCGCACCGCGACCGGCTTCGGCCGAATCCCGCAACATCGCTGCATGGACGGCAGACCTCGTGCTGGCCGGCAGCACCGTCACCTATCACTCCGATCAACCCGGCCCGGACAAACTCGCCTGGCAACAAGCCGTCGAGCAAGCTAATGCCGGTCAGCGTTACGACGCGATTCTGCTGCACGCCTACCCGCGCGCCAGCCTCAGTCGCTGGGACAATCCGGTCGCCTCCTGCGAGGCACTGCCCGCCGCGCAAGACTGGCTGCAGAAACAACGACGCGGCTGGCGCCCGAAACTGGAAAGCGAAACCGGCTACAACGAAGTCAGCACTTTCGCCGTGTGCAAACTGGCGTTCGGCAGGCCCTTCGTCGACCGCGAACGCCAACGTATCTACGTGCGCGGCGTACTGACCCTGCAGGATCGCCTCGACCTGACCCACGAATATCTGCACCTGGCCTTTGAAGCACATCCCAACGGCCAGGATGAAACCTACATCGAAGGGCTCGCCCGTCACCTTTTGCTGGAATAGACCATGACACTCCGTTATCCACAGGTCTTGCTGCTGCTCTGCACCTTGACTGCGCTCTCGCCAGCCATCGCTGCCGACGGCGTCAAACTCGACACCCCGATCGGCGGCTGGCGCAGCGGCGCACCCGAAGGCGAGGGCGAAAGCTTCCGCCAGACCGTCAATTACCCGGCCTCATCGGTCAACACCCAGGTCGGCCAGGCCAACACCGCCCGCATCAGCGGCGAGATCAAAGCTGCGCGGAAGGACAACGAACCCGGCCGCCTGATCGTCAATGGCGTGAGCATGCCGCTGAAAATCGACGACAGCGGCCGCTTCGACCGCCCGTTCTCGTTCCCCAACGGCAGTAACAGCGTCGAAGTGCGCAGCCCTGACGGCCAACAACGCCACCGCACGCAATTCCTCAACACCAGCGGCGGCGCCACCCCGGCGAAACTGCGCGTGTTGCTAGCGTGGGACAGCGACGGCACCGACCTCGACCTGCACCTGATCACCCCTGACGGCGCGCACATTTGGTACGGCAACCGCGTCGCCGCCAACGGCGCCGGTCTGGACGTCGACGTGACCACCGGTTACGGCCCGGAAATCTTCGCCATGCCGGCGCCGATCAAGGGGCAGTATCTGGTGTATGTGAATTATTACGGCGGTGGGTATCGCGGGGATGATGAGGGTGGAGATGAGGCGGTACAGGCACTGACCACGGCGCAGGTGACGGTGATTACTGAAGAAGGGACGCCTAGCGAGAAGATGGAGACGTTTTTGATCCCGATGCGGGCGGTGGGGGAACTGACGTTGGTTAAGGCGTTTAGTTATCCGTGAGGGAATTGGGCTACGGGTTGCTGCCCAATTTCAGGTCGCAGACATTGGACCGACTCAGGGCAGGAGCGAAAGACGGTCCTGCGCAACCTCGTAAGCAGCTTCTCTCTCTCGCTTCCCGATTGCGATTACAAACACCACAATCTCTTGATCAAGGACCTGATAGATCAGGCGATAGCCAGCGCTTTTCAGCTTCACTTTGTAGCAATCCGGGAGCTCGCGAAGTCGATTGGCTTCTATTCGAGGATTCTCCAATACCTCTGTGAGCTTCTTCTTGAACTGGTGGCGAACCGTATCGCCGAGTTTGTTCCACTCCTTTAAAGCACGACGATCAAATTCAAGGTTATAGGTCATCCAGACTTACCTTGACTCGTTGAGGTGCCGCGAGGCGTTCGGTGACTACGGCTATGAGTACTTCATCTTCCTCGCTGAGCAATGCTGCTTTGAAGGGTAGCTTGCCTCGCTCGGCGACGTATTGGAGTGTCTGACGCAAAAGCTCTGAGGGGGTTACTCCCAGCTTTTCCAGTTCGGCGAAGGAGCGCTGCTTCAGATCATCGTCGATGCGAATGTTGATGGAGGCCATGATGAAATACCTGTAATGACGTTTGTCGTTACGGTACCAAGAGGCTCTTCTGTTCGACAAGCGCGAATTTATGTTTCAGACGGTAGGCCGGGTTTATTTCAGGCATTAAAAAGCCGGCTTGTGGCCGGCTTCTCGGGGACTGGCTTGGCCTATTTTTGGTAAGCCTTGCCAGCCTTCAAAACGTACATCCGGATCTGCGTCCGGCTGTGGGACTTGGTCAGACGTTGGTCTGCCGCGTCGTGCGCTGTCTGAGCCGCGGGGCGGGTCGATGCGCAAATGTGGGGCGCAGGATACTGAGTTTTGCTGTGGATTCCCAGCCTGAAGTTCGGTTTAGAGCGACCGCAGTCGAACAAATTCGAGATTTGTACCGATTATCAGGGCCTCATCGCGAGCAGGCTCACTCCTACAGGAGGCTTTGCAGGCCGTGAGATCATAGAAACGGCACCACCGGCCGCCGCTTGCTCACGGTCGACCACCAGAACACCCAGCCCAATATATGAATCCTTTGCTCCTCGATCTGTGCCGGGCGGAAGACTTCGTCCGGGTATTCGGCGTTGTTGTGGCTGCGCAGGCGCAGGCCGTTGCCGGGCATGCGGTGCAGGTATTTGATGCGCAGCATGCCGTCGTGTTCGATGGCGTAGATCTCACCGTCGACGACCTGGGTCAGGCTGCGGTCGATGGCGACGATGGAGCCGTCTTCGATGCGTTCGGCCATGCTGTTGCCGATCATGTGCGCGCAGATGGCGTCGGCATGGCGGATTTCCAGTTGATCCAGTGGGGCGCGCAGCAGGCGAATGGACAGGTCCGGGTCCTGGATGACGTGGGTTTTGTCTGAGCCGTTGGTCAGGGGTGTTTCTTTGAAGAAGGCCAGTTCGATGTCGTTGGGATGGATGAATCGGTAGGCGCCCTGAGGATCGTGGGCGTCAAAGCTGTCGCCGTTGCTGGCTGGCGGAGTCAGGCTTGGCAGCTCTTTTGTGCCTTGGCCGGTTTTCAGCCATTCGCTGTTGACGGACAGCAGGCGTGAGACTTCTTCCATGCGATACGCCGGGACGCCCCGGGTGTACCAGTTGTGGACATTTTGGGCTTCCGTGCCCCAGAACTTTGCGAAACCCGTCGTCGAGATGTTCGCAGCTTCCAGGAGTGCCTTGAATCTTGGACCGCTAGTGTTCTTTCTCATAAACACGGAGTCTACGGCCGTGCCAGAGCGGTTTGAATAAACCAGACGTTCAAAAACGGGCTGAATTTTGCGACGGAATGTAAGACGATCTTGTGGGAAATTACACAGGCTAAAACTTTTCTGTAGTCCTTTATAAACGCTCTGTTTAAGGCGGCTATTACCAGGCACAAAAAACCCCGGATCAACCGGGGTTTTCTTCAAGCCTCACGCGTAGCGCAGGTGCTTAGCCCTTGTAGGCGGCAACCGACTTGGTGATCGCGTCGCGGGCGGCGTCTGCACCGGCCCAGCCTTCGATCTTGACCCATTTGCCTTTTTCGAGATCTTTGTAGTTCGCGAAGAAGTGCTCGATCTGCTGGATCAGCAGTGGCGGCAGGTCGGTGTATTCCTTCACATCGACGTACAGCTGGGACAGCTTGTCGTGTGGCACTGCGATGACTTTGGCATCGCCGCCGCCGTCGTCGGTCATGTTCAGGATGCCGACTGGACGGGCGCGGATTACCGAGCCTGGCGCAACCGGGTAAGGGGTCACAACCAGTACGTCGAGGGGATCACCGTCGTCAGCCAGGGTGTTCGGGATGTAACCGTAGTTGGCCGGATAGAACATTGGGGTGGCCATGAAACGGTCAACGAACAGGCAATCGCTGTCTTTGTCGATTTCGTATTTGATCGGCGCGTGGTTGGCCGGGATCTCGATCGCGACGTAGATGTCGTTCGGCAGGTCTTTGCCAGCCGGAATCTTGCTGTAGCTCATTGGGCGTTGCCCCCGTAGTTGACCAAAAACACTTGGCCGGATTGACCAAAAAGTGGCGGCGATTATAGGCATATTCTGCCGTCGACGCCATGTACCGAAAGTCGTGCAGAGCTTAGTCGTGCGCCTGATAGACCGGGTCTGTGGCCTGAAGTTGCCGCAACCGGCTCAACGGGTCCTGCCGGTAGAAAAGCTGCAACTGCGCATAGACCTGTGGATAAGCCTCGTGCAGCAGATCCGGGGCGCTGAAGAAGTACTCGCTGGTGACCGCAAAGAACTCGGCGGGGTTTTCGGCGGCGTAGGGATCAATGGCGGTTTCGGCGTCCGGGTCATGGTCGAGCTGACGGTTGAGGTCGTCGTAAGCCTTTTGCATGACGTCGGCCCAGTCGCTGACACGCATGTCGGCATGCAGCGGCGGCAGACCATTGGCGTCGCCGTTGAGCATGTCGAGTTTGTGCGCCAGTTCGTGGATCACCAGGTTGTAGCCTTCCCAGCCACCACTGGCCATCACACCCGGCCAGGCAAGGATGATCGGCCCTTGCTGCCAGGCTTCGCCGCTGTGCTCGCCGTCCCACTCATGCTCGACACCGCTGGCGTCACGATGACGTTGCGGGCTGAGGAAATCGTCCGGGTAGAGGACGATTTCATGAAAACCCTGATACCAGTTCAGATCGCCGAGATTGAGCAGCGGCAGCTGCGCCTGGGCGGCGAGCAACAGGCGTTGTTCCTGATGCAGTTCGACGCCGGGCAGGGCGCTCAGGTGTTTGTCTTCGAGGAATAGCACGCAGGCTTCGCGCAGCCACTGGTCTTCGGCTGCGCTGATGCCGTCAAGGAAGCTCAGGTGATGGCGCACCCGTTGCCACATCTCGTCGGCAATCGGGTGCTTTGCCAGAGTGCGCCGGCGACGCCAGGCGCTCAGCGACCACATCGGCTTAGTGCGATTGGGCTTTGGTGCAGCCGAAACGGCTGCGAACCACGCCGAGAATCATCGGCACCAGCGACAGCAGAATGATCGCCACCACCAGCAACGACAGGTTTTTCTTGATGAACGGTACGTTGCCGAAGAAATAGCCCAGCGTGACCAGACCGCCGACCCAGAGGATGGTGCCCAGTACGCTGAAACCGAAGAAACGTGCGTACGGCATCTTCGCCACACCGGCGACGAACGGGGCAAAGGTACGGATGATCGGCAGGAAGCGCGCCAGGGTTACGGTCTTGCCACCGTGCTTGTCGTAGAAGTCGTGGGTTTTCTGCAGGTAATCGCGACGGAAGATTTTCGAGTTCGGGTTGCTGAACAGCTTCTCGCCGGCCGTTCGTCCGATCACATAATTGGTGCTGTCACCGAGTATGGCCGCGAGCATCAGCAGACCGCCCAGCAGCACCGGGTCCATACCACCGCCAGCGGCAACGGCGCCGGCAATGAACAGCAACGAGTCACCCGGCAGGAAAGGCATCACCACTAGGCCGGTTTCACAGAAAATCACCAGAAACAGGATGGCGTAGATCCATGGCCCATAGTTGTTCACCAGCAAATCGAGATAGACGTCGAGATGCAGGATAAGGTCGAGCGGGTTGAAATCCATGGGGGCACCTGTATGGCGGCCCGACTCGGCAGGCCTGTGCGGATGACTTCGTGTAAGCCTACAGCGGGGTGTAGTTTTTCTTACAAGCCGGAAAGATCGGGATTATACGGTCTGAAGGATGAAAAGCGCGTTGGTTTTGTAGCGGGGGATGTCGGGGTGTGAACAATTGTCAGGCTGCATTCGGCGTGGCTGAGGGAGCAGGCTCCCTCATCACACGTTGCATGCGCGATCAGAGTTCTTCGCTGATCGGCAACACATAGTTTTTGAACTCGGTGTCTTCCTTGAACCCGATGGATTCGTAGGTTTTCTGCGCGACGTCATTGTTGCTGCTGGTGGAAACGCGCATGCGCACTGCCTGGGTTTCCTTGGCCATTTTCTTCGCAGTGCGGATCAGGTTGTCAGCGACCAGTTGCCGGCGCGCGTCTTCAGCGACATATATGTCGTTGAGGATCCACACGCGTTTGAGCGACAGCGAGGAGAAGCTTGGATAGAGCTGACAGAAACCCATCAGTTTCTTGTCGTCATCGTCGGGCAGTGCCAGGTAGATCACCGATTCCTTGCGGCGCAGACGCTTTTCAAGGAACGCACGGGAGGAATCCGGGTAAGGCAGGGAACCGTAGAACTCGCGATATTTGACGAACAATGGGGTCAACAAATCCAGATGTTCGAGGGTCGCTTGAATAATCCGCATGATAGGTCTCGTCTTCAAGTGGCTGTCTTCAACTGCTCTGACGGCGATGGGAAACCCGTGCGGCCGTGCATCGATCCTGCCTTAACCCGGCGCAGAAACGCAATGCGGAAACGGTTCAGGTTGTGGGCGGATCCAGTAGGAAATTACCTTTCATGTCTACACCGGCATCCGATTCCAGCGTCTGAACCTGTGCTTCGTCCTTCAGGTTGACCCCCGACAACTGCCGCCGACAGGCTTCGCGCATCAGATAGAGCAAGCGGTGCGCCGCCATGCCGTAGCTCAAACCTTCGAGCCGCACATTGGAGATGCAGTTGCGGTAGGCGTCGGTCAGGCCGATTTTTGGATTGTAGGTGAAATATAAACCGAGACTGTCCGGTGAGCTGAGGCCCGGGCGTTCGCCAATCAGCATCACCAGCATTTTTGCACCGAGCAATTGGCCGATTTCATCACCGACGGCAACGCGACCCTGTTCCATCAGGATAACGGGCGCCATCGACCAGCCGTCAGCGCTCATTTGCTCCTCCAGTCGGGTCAGAAACGGCAAGGTATGCCGATGAACCGCCAGTGCCGACAGGCCGTCGGCCACGACAATCGCCAGATCGACACCACCCGGATGCGCCGCAGCGTATTCACGCAAGGCCTGCGCCGATTCATCGCTGAGCTTGCGCCCCAGATCCGGGCGTTGCAGATAACTGTTTCGATCCGTAGCGGCGCTGTGCAGCAGCAGGCTTTCGCGTCCGCGTTCAGTCAATTGCGCACTGAGTCCGGCATGATCAAATGGCAGATGCACGGCATCACGTGCCTGGGCATGGGCAAACTGAAAATCCAGTTGCGCGTTGGTCGGCAGACTGGTGCCAGTGCGGCCAAGGGCGATCCGTGCCGGGGTCAGGCGGCGCAGTTCCAGCCAAGGGTTTTGCGGGTCCACGGGCGGTTTTTCCATACGACTCATCCCAGTTGCGCGAGCGCCTGGCGGAAGGCCGGCGGCAAGTTGTTACCGAAGCGAACCTTGCCGTCCGCTTGAGTGAAGATGCCCATGTTCGCCAGCCACTGTTCGAACTCGGGCGCCGGTTTCAGGCCCAGAGTCTGCCGGGCGTAGAGCGCGTCATGGAACGAAGTGGTCTGGTAGTTGAGCATGATGTCGTCGGAGCCGGGGATGCCCATGATGAAGTTGATCCCGGCGACACCGAGCAAAGTCAGCAAGGTGTCCATGTCGTCCTGATCGGCTTCAGCGTGGTTGGTGTAGCAGATATCGCAACCCATCGGCACGCCGAGCAGCTTGCCGCAGAAGTGATCTTCGAGGCCGGCGCGGATGATCTGTTTGCCGTTGTACAAGTACTCCGGGCCGATAAATCCTACGACCGTGTTTACCAGGAACGGCTTGAAATGTCGCGCCACCGCGTAGGCTCGGGTCTCGCAGGTCTGTTGGTCGACGCCGTGGTGAGCGTTGGCCGACAGCGCGCTGCCCTGACCCGTCTCGAAATACATCAGGTTCTGCCCGAGAGTGCCGCGATTCAGGCTCAGGCCGGCGTCGTAGCCTTCTTGCAACACGTTCAGGTTGATGCCGAAACTGGCGTTGGCCGCTTCGGTGCCGGCGATTGACTGGAATACCAGATCCAGCGGCACGCCGCGATTGATCGCTTCGATCGAGGTGGTGACGTGGGTCAGCACGCAGGCCTGGGTCGGGATGTCGTAGCGCTGGATGATCGCGTCGAGCATTTCCAGCATGGCGCAGATCGAGGCGATGCTGTCGGTGGCCGGGTTGATGCCGATCATCGCGTCGCCGTTGCCGTAGAGCAGACCGTCGAGAATGCTCGCGGCGATGCCGGACGGTTCGTCGGTCGGATGATTGGGTTGCAGGCGCGTCGACAAACGTCCGCGCAGGCCGAGGGTGCCGCGAAACTTCGTCACCACGCGAATCTTTTGCGCCACCAGCACCAGATCCTGCACGCGCATGATCTTAGATACGGCAGCGACCATTTCCGGGGTCAGGCCGGGGGCGAGGTTGCGCAGACTGGTTTCGTCGGCGGCGTCGCTGAGCAGCCAGTCGCGGAAACCACCGACGGTAAGGTGGCTGACCACCGCGAATGCCTGCTTGTCGTGGGTGTCGATGATCAGGCGGGTGACCTCATCGGACTCGTATGGAATCAGCGCCTCTTGCAGGAAGTGCGTGAGCGGGATGTCGGCCAGGGCCATTTGCGCGGCCACGCGCTCGCCGTCGTTGAGCGCGGCGACGCCGGCAAGAAAGTCCCCGGAACGCGCCGGGCTGGCCTTGGCCATGACGTCCTTGAGGCTGTCGAAGCGGTAGGTCTGGGCGCCGACCGTGTGAGCGAAACTGGCCATACACAATTCTCCGTGACGGCGCAGACCGAGCCTGCGCCGGGATTGTCGGCACTCAGTGCAAGGCTTGCTCAGCCTTCTGGATCGCCGCGAATTCTTCTTCCGGCGTGCCTGCTACCAAGTGATGTCGACTGTAGAACGCAAAGTAAGCAATTAACACTCCATAGATGACGGCGGCACCGATTACCACCCGTGGATCGACCAGGAAACCCGCGACCACGGCGATGCACGCCAGCACCAAGGCCACGCCGGAGGTGAAGATGCCGCCCGGTGTGCGGTACGGCCGATCCATTTTGGGGCGGCGAATCCGCAAGGTGATGTGCGCGGCCATCATCAGCACGTAGGAAATGGTTGCGCCGAACACCGCCACCAGAATCAGCAGATCGCCCTGGCCGGTCAGCGACAGGCCGAAACCGATGATGCCGGGAATCACCAGCGCCAGGACCGGTGCCTTGCTTTTATTGGTTTCGGAAAGTTTGCGTGGCAGGTAGCCGGCCCGGGACAGCGCGAAAATTTGCCGCGAGTACGCGTAGATGATCGAGAAGAAACTCGCGATCAGTCCGGCCAGCCCCACGAGGTTGACGAAACTGCCCATCCAGGTCGAGCCGCCATAGGCTTTGCTCAACGCTTCGACCAACGGGTTACCGGAGGTCAGCAGCGAGTTGGCGCCCGCACCGCCGGGGCCAACGATCAGAATCAACAGGGCAAACATGAGCAGCACCAACATGGCGCCGATCAAGCCGCGCGGCAGATCACGTTTGGGGTTCTTGGTTTCCTCGGCAGCCAGCGGCACGCCTTCAACGGCAAGGAAGAACCAGATCGCATAGGGAATCGCCGCCCAGACGCCGACATAGCCGAATGGCAGAAACGGACTGGCACCCGCGGCGGCAGTCACAGGAATGTCGAGCAGGTTGGCGACGTCGAAGTGCGGCACCATGGCCACCAGAAACACCCCCAGTGCCAACGCGGCGACGGCGGTGATGACAAACATCAGCTTGAGCGCTTCGCCGACCCCGAATATGTGGATGGCAATGAAAATGATGTAGAAGGCCAGATAGATCATCCAGCCGCCGATGCCGAACAGCGATTCGCAGTAGGCTCCGATGAACACCGCGATAGCCGCAGGGGCAATGGCGTATTCGATGAGAATTGCGGTGCCGGTGAGAAACCCGCCCCACGGCCCGAATGCACTGCGGGCAAAACCGTAGCCACCGCCGGCGGTGGGGATCATCGAAGACAACTCGGCCAGAGAAAAGCACATGCACAGGTACATGGTGGCCATCAGCAGCGTCGCCAGGAACATGCCGCCCCAGCCACCCTGAGCGAGGCCGAAGTTCCAGCCGGCATAGTCACCGGAAATCACGTAGGCAACGCCCAGACCCACTAGCAGTACCCAGCCGGCGGCACCTTTTTTCAGTTCGCGTTGTTGAAAGTAATCCGATCCGACTTTTTCATAGTCGACAGAGGTGCCGGTCGCCGGAGCGCCAGCCGGGGATTCGCTAGGCATAGGTTTCACCGTTCTTATTGTTTTATTGGCCCGGCTTTTTTTGCCGGTGGGTAGCATGATCGTCCCCACGCTCTGCGTGGGGATGCCTCAACGGACGCTCTGCGTTCGGCTTTGGTGGGACGCGGAGCGTCCCGGGCGGCATTCCCACGCAGAGCGTGGGAACGATCAGTGCTGCAGGTTTAGAAGAAGCCCAACGGATTGATGTCGTAGCTCACCAGCAGGTTTTTGGTCTGCTGATAGTGATCGAGCATCATCTTGTGGGTTTCACGGCCGACGCCGGACTTCTTGTACCCGCCGAACGCGGCATGCGCCGGGTACAGGTGGTAGCAGTTGGTCCATACGCGACCGGCCTTGATCGCGCGGCCCATACGGTAGGCGCGGTTGATGTCGCGGGTCCACAGCCCGGCGCCGAGGCCGAACTCGGTGTCGTTGGCGATGGCCAGGGCTTCGGCTTCGTCCTTGAAGGTGGTGATGCTCACCACCGGGCCGAAGATTTCTTCCTGGAACACGCGCATTTTGTTGGTGCCCTTGAGCAGGGTCGGTTGGATGTAATAGCCGGTCGCGAGACTGCCCTCGAGTTTTTCCACCTTGCCGCCGGTCAGCAGCTCGGCACCTTCGCCCTTGGCGATTTCCAGGTACGAGAGGATCTTGTCGAATTGCTGCTCGGACGCCTGCGCGCCGACCATGGTGTCGGTGTCCAGCGGATCGCCACGTTTGATCTGGCTGACTTTCTTCATCACCGCTTGCATGAATTCGTCGTAGATCGACTCTTGCACGAGTGCGCGCGACGGGCAGGTGCACACTTCGCCTTGGTTGAAGAACGCCAGCACCAGACCTTCAGCGGCTTTTTCGATGAAGCTCGGTTCGGCCTGCATGATGTCTTCGAAGAAGATGTTCGGCGATTTGCCGCCCAGTTCCACGGTGGACGGAATGATGTTCTCGGCAGCGCACTTCATGATGTGCGAACCGACCGGGGTCGAGCCGGTGAACGCGATCTTGGCGATGCGTTTGCTGGTGGCCAGGGCTTCGCCGGCCTCTTTGCCGAACCCTTGCACCACGTTGAGCACGCCCGGCGGTAACAGATCGCCGATCAACTCCATTAGTACACAGATGCCCAGCGGGGTTTGCTCGGCCGGTTTCAGGACGACGCAGTTACCAGCGGCCAGCGCCGGGGCGAGTTTCCACGCGGCCATCAGCAGCGGGAAGTTCCACGGGATGATCTGGCCGACCACGCCCAGCGGTTCATGAATGTGATAAGCCACAGTGTTGCCGTCAATTTCGGCAGCGCTGCCTTCCTGGGCCCGCAGGCAACCGGCGAAGTAGCGGAAATGATCGGCGGCCAGCGGGATGTCGGCGTTGAGGGTTTCGCGGATGGCTTTGCCGTTGTCCCAGGTTTCGGTGATCGCCAGCAGTTCGAGGTTCTGTTCGATGCGGTCGGCGATTTTCAGCAGGATCAGCGAGCGCGCCTGCACGGAGGTCGCGCCCCACGCGTCGGCAGCGGCGTGGGCGGCGTCCAGTGCCTTGTCGATGTCTTCGGCAGTGGAGCGCGGGAATTCGGCAATCGGTTGGCCATTCACTGGCGAAGTGTTGGTGAAGTACTGACCTTTGACAGGCGCGACGAACTCGCCGCCGATGTAGTTACCGTACTTGCTCTTGAACGAGACTTTGGCGCCTTCAGTACCGGGGTGAGCGTAACGCATGATGATGTTCTCCTTGGCTTTGTACTTATTAGAGAAACGCGCAAGTGCGCTTGCTATAAGCGTAGAGCAAAGGTCGGGCCACCGCCGTGCAGGGCCGGTAAATCAAGGGCTTGGCCGGTTTTTGTCGGACGGGTGGATGGCGCCTGTGACGGTTTCGGTACAGATGGGGTGACAGTTTGTATCGCTTTTGGCACAGCCAGTGACTGGGCAGTCTTGCCAGCATTGCAATACACATTTACCTGGAGGATCCTCAGCCAACAGCAACCCTGTAGGAGCTGCCGGAGGCTGCGATCTTTTGATCTTGATCTTCAAAAGGCAAGATCAAAAGATCGCAGCCTCCGGCAGCTCCTACACGACGTTTGCGTCGACCTTTCGGGGAGAACAATAAGAAATGCACGACAATCATTTGAGTCGCCATGCCCAACAGGTTCTCACCGTTACCCAGGGCAAACCGCACCTGCACGGGCCCGGTGCCGATCCGTCGATTGCCCGTTCATGGCTGCGCTGTCTTGAGGACTATCACCTCGACCCGGCGCTGAGCATGGCGCCGACCGTGCTTGAACACGGGCGCGTACTGGAAAGCCGCGAACGCCTGCAACAAGTGCTGCAGATCGCCGGCAATGAAATGAGCAGCCTGCATCAACAACTCTCCGGCGCTGGCCATGCGGTGCTGCTGACCGACGCGCGCGGGGTGATCCTCAACTGCGTCACCGCGCCGGCCGAACGTAAAATTTTCGAGCGTGCCGGCCTCTGGCTGGGCGCCGACTGGAGTGAAGCCTGCGAAGGCACCAACGGCATCGGCACCTGCCTGGTCGAGCGTCAGGCCCTGACCATCCATCAGGACGAACACTTTCGCGGCCGTCACACCGGCCTGACCTGTTCGGCGAGCCCGGTGTTCGACCCGCATGGAGAACTGCTCGCGGTGCTCGACGTGTCTTCGGCGCGCCACGATGTCTCGCGGCAAAGCCAGTTCCACACCATGGCGCTGGTCAATCTGTCGGCGAAGATGATCGAGAGTTGCTACTTCCTGCGCTGTTTCGATAACCAATGGTTGTTGCGTTTTCATTTGCAGGCCGAATCGGTCGGGCTGTTCAGCGAAGGCTTGTTGGCGTTTGACGGCGAAGGGCGGATCAGTGCAGTCAACCAGAGCGCGTTGAACTTGCTCGGGCATATTCGCGGCGGCTTGCTGGGTAAACCGGTCGAGGCGTTTTTCGATTGTTCACTGAATGAGTTGCTTGGCCGCGCGAGTGCCCATGCCAGCGCCAGTTGGCCTCTGCGCACTCGTGACGGCCGACATCTGTTTGCCGTACTGCGCGGCGAATCGCGCAAGCCCTTGCCGATCGTGCCGTCCACGGTTGTGGCCGAGGCCCCGCGTCTGTCGGGTATCTGTCTCGGTGATGAAGCGTTGCAGGCTGACTTCCGAAAAGCCTTGCGCGTCTTCGAGCGCGACGTACCTCTTTTGATCAACGGCGAAACCGGCTCCGGCAAAGAAGCCTTCGCCAAGGCCGTGCATCAGGCCAGTCAACGCTCGAGCAAAGCTTTCGTTGCCCTTAATTGTGCGGCCATCCCCGAGAGCCTGATCGAGAGCGAACTGTTCGGCTATCGCGGCGGCAGCTTCACCGGTGCGCGCAAGGACGGTATGCGTGGCAAGTTGCAGCAGGCCGATGGCGGCACGTTATTCCTCGATGAAATCGGCGATATGCCACTGGCCTTGCAGACTCGGTTGTTGCGGGTGCTGGAGGATCGGCAGGTGGTGCCGATTGGCGGCGAGCCGGAAGCGGTCAACGTGCGTATCATCAGCGCTACCCACCGCAATCTGCTGGATCGGGTTGCGGACGGCAGCTTCCGCGAGGATTTGTATTATCGACTCAACGGCCTGGAAGTGGCGTTGCCGGCTTTGCGCGAGCGCAGTGATAAATCGCAGTTGCTGGATTTTCTGCTGGCCGAGGAGGCGGGCGGTGAAACGATAGTCATCGAGGAACCGGCGCGTCAGGCTTTGCTTGCATTTAATTGGCCGGGCAATGTGCGGCAGTTGCGCAATGTGCTGCGCACGTTGGCGGCGTTGTGTGATGAAGGGCGGGTCGGGGTTGAGGATTTGCCGGTGATGATTCGGCAGGGGAGTCCGGCAGTATTAGCGGTTAAGGAGTCCGATCATCCGCTGGAAGACGCCGAACGGTTGGCTCTGCTCAATACGCTGGAGCAAACCCGCTGGCACATGACCCAAACGGCGCAGCAACTGGGTGTCAGCCGCAACACTCTTTACAGGAAGCTGCGTAAGCATGGGATTGAGCGGCGAGTCAGTTAGAAGGCCCTCACCCTAGCCCTCTCCCAGAGGGAGAGGGGACTGACCGAGTCGGTCTACTGATCTACGCCGACCTGAAATATCGAGCCGGACTCAGGATTTGAAAGCAACCGAGGTCGGCTCCCTGTCCCAGAGGGAGAGGGGACTGACTGAGTCGTTCTGGCGATTTAAGCCGACCTGAAATATGGAGTCGGACTCAGGATTTGAAAGCAACCGAGGTCGGCTCCCTGTCCCAGAGGGAGAGGGGACTGACTGAGTCGTTCTGGCGATTTAAGCCGACCTGAAATATCGAGCCGGACTCAGGATTTGAAAGCAACCGAGGTCGGCTCCCTGTCCCAGAGGGAGAGGGGACTGACTGAGTCGTTCTGGCGATTTACACCGACCTGAAATATTGAGCCGAACTCAGGATTTGCAGGCAACCAAGATCGGCTCCCTCTCCTTAGGGGAAAGGGGACTGATCGAGGTGTTCTGGCGATTTACACCGACCTGAAATATTGAGCCGAACTCAGGATTTGAAAGCGACCGAGATCGGCTCCCTCTCCCTCGGGAGAGGGCTGGGGTGAGGGGCGACAATTAGCAGCCGAACCGAGATGCTGAGGTCAACCAGTCCTGCCCCTCACCTAAAGAGTGCGATTTCCCCCTCCCTACGCTAACCTGCGGCCATGTTTTACGAGGTCGACTATGCACATTCATATTCTGGGTATCTGCGGGACTTTCATGGGCTCAATGGCAGTCTTGGCCAAAGAGCTGGGCCACCACGTGACCGGTTCCGACGCCAACGTCTATCCACCGATGAGCACACAGCTGGAAGCCCAGGGCATTCAACTGACGCAGGGCTACGACCCGGCGCAACTTGATCCGGCACCGGATCTGGTGGTGATCGGCAACGCCATGTCCCGCGGCAACCCGGCGGTGGAATATGTGCTGAATAAAGGCCTGCCTTACGTGTCCGGCCCGCAATGGCTGGCTGACCATGTGCTGCAAGGTCGCTGGGTATTGGCGGTTGCCGGTACGCATGGCAAGACCACCACCAGCAGCATGCTCGCCTGGGTCCTGGAACACGCCGGCATGAGCCCGGGCTTCCTGATCGGTGGCGTGCCGCAGAACTTCTCGGTGTCGGCGCGTTTAGGCGGTACGCCGTTTTTCGTGATCGAGGCCGACGAGTACGACAGCGCCTTCTTCGACAAGCGCTCGAAATTCGTCCACTACCGTCCGCGCACAGCGATCCTCAATAACCTTGAGTTCGATCACGCTGACATCTTCCCGGATCTGCCGGCGATCGAGCGGCAATTCCACCACTTGGTGCGGACCATCCCAAGCGAAGGTCTGGTCATCCATCCGACCACCGAGCCAGCCTTGCAACGTGTGATCGAAATGGGCTGCTGGACCCCGGTGCAGACCACCGGTGCCGGCGGCCAATGGCAGGTCAAACTGCTGAGCGAAGACGGCTCGACGTTCGAAGTGATGTTCGAAGGCGTGTCGCAAGGCACCGTCGAATGGGAGCTGACCGGTCAGCACAACGTCGCCAACGCCTTGGCTGCTTTGGCGGCTGCGCGTCATGTGGGCGTGGTGCCGTCGATGGGCATCGCTGGCCTGAGTGCGTTCAAGAACGTCAAACGCCGCATGGAGAAAGTCGCTGAAGTACGCGGCATTACCATCTATGACGACTTCGCCCACCACCCGACTGCCATTGCCACCACCCTCGATGGCTTGCGCAAGCGCATCGGCGACGCGCCTCTTATCGCGATCATCGAACCGCGCTCCAACTCGATGAAACTCGGCGCGCACCGTGACGGTTTGCCGGACAGCGTGGTCGATGCCGATCAGGTGATCTGGTACGCCCCGGCTAACCTCGGCTGGGACCTGGCCGGCACTGCCGCGTTGTGCACGGTGCCATCGATTGTCAGCGATTCGCTGGAAGGCATCATCGAGCGCGTGAAGAGCCAGGCGCAGCCGGGCACGCATGTGGTGATCATGAGTAACGGCGGCTTCGGCGGCCTGCACGGCAAACTCGCCGAGGCGCTGCAATGAACACTCGTTTTGAGAGCAATGGCCCCGAACGCATCACGCTGGCGATGACCGGCGCGTCTGGCGCGCAATACGGCTTGCGCCTGCTCGATTGCCTGGTGCGGGAAGATCGTGAGGTGCACTTCCTGATCTCCAAGGCTGCGCAACTGGTGATGGCCACCGAGACCGATGTGACGTTGCCGCCCAAGCCGCAGATGATGCAGGCCTTCCTGACCGAATACACCGGGGCTGCCGCCGGGCAGATCCGCGTGTACGGCAAGGAAGACTGGATGTCGCCGGTAGCTTCGGGCTCCGGCGCACCGGCAGCGATGGTTGTGGTGCCATGTTCCACCGGGACGTTGTCGGCGATTGCCACCGGCGCCTGCAACAACCTGATCGAACGCGCCGCCGACGTCACTTTGAAAGAGCGTCGCCAATTGATTCTGGTGCCGCGCGAAGCGCCCTATTCGAGTATTCATCTGGAGCACATGCTCAAGCTGTCGAACATGGGTGTGACAATTCTGCCGGCCTCACCGGGTTTCTATCATCAGCCGCAGACCATTGATGACCTGATCGATTTCGTTGTGGCGCGGATTCTCAATCTGCTCGGCATTCCCCAGGACATGCTGCCACGTTGGGGTGAGCATCATCTGAGCAGCGATGAATAAGCTGCTCGCGATCGGCCTGGTGTTGTTGCTGACCGGGTGTGCGACGGCGCGCACGCTGGATGCAGCGAAACCGGGGGCGCCGGTGGTGTACTCCGGGACGCGGCTGGATTTGTATGCGCTGAATGGCGGGTGCTGCGCGATGGACCGGTTCGGGGCTGAGGCGCCGAGTTATCCGGGGGTGGATCTGCCGGCGAGTGCGCTGCTTGATACGCTGTTGTTGCCGCTGTCACTGCTCACGGTGATAGGCGTGAGTTTTCAGGCAACGGGCGGATTGTAGTTAGACAGATCGTTCCCACGCAGAGCGTGGGAACGATCATGCGGCGGAAGATTATTTGCCCAGCTTGCGCAGCTCATCCGACTCGATCACCCGCACCCCATCTTGCTCTTCCAGCGCCAACCGCCACATCGCTCGCGCCAATTGGCACGCTTCGATGCCCCGGTATTTACCCGGAATCAGCTTTGACAACGGCGCGGCCAGTTGCTCGGCCAGACGTGGTTCGGTCCGTTCACCCAACAACAGTGAAGGCCGGCAAATGGTCAATTGCGGCCAGTCCTGTGCACGCAAGGCCTGCTCCATTTCGCCTTTGACCCGATTGTAGAAAACCGACGACTTCGGATCGGCGCCTATCGCACTGATCACGATCAGATGCCGCGCGCCCATCTCCCGCGCGCGTTTGGCGAACGCCACCACCATGTCCAGATCCACCGCGCGAAACGCCGCTTCAGAGCCGGCCTGTTTGATGGTGGTGCCGAGGCAGCAATAGGCGATGTCGACGCGGCCACTGAGTTGCGGCAGAAACGCCTGCGGATCGCCCACCGGGTTTTCAAGATGCGGATGTTCGGCCAAGGGGCGACGGGAAGGGGCGAGCACGCGAGAAATCGTCGGCTCGTTGAGCAAACGGTCGAGTAGATGTTCACCGGTCAAACCGGTGGCTCCGGCAAGCAATACGTGCTGAGGCGTCAAGTACATAGTGTCTCTCCCTTGATACTGTTCAGCTTAGTTGCTCTTTATCGCTCCGTCGTTCAATGCAGCACTTTGCAAAGCTTTTCTGGCTTGCTGTTTGCGCAACAGTTGCCAGTGCGACAACACGGTTTTCGGCGCCCAGATCTGCGGCTCCGAGGCTTCGAAATTGTCCGCCAGTTCCCGTTCGGCGACGGTGGCCTTGGCCAGTTTGAAGGCTTGCTCCAGATCATCGGTCTGGTTCAGCGCCTGGGCGAACAGGGCGTCGCCGAAATAGGTGAAGTTGGCTTCTTCCGAACAGCCGAAGGACACCCGATCGGCGCGCGAGGCGGTCATGATCAGCGTGCGTTCGTCTTTCAGCGCCGGGATAAAGCCGCCGGAGTAGCACGACGAAATCACGATGATTTTGTCGCGGTTTTTCAGCGGTGCCAGTACAGCGGCGAGTTCATCGGCGGGCAGGTCGGCCAGTTCCATACGCGGCTGGTCGAGCACCAGCTCATGTTCGGCGGTGCCGTGACTGGTCAGGTAGATGAACAGCAGGTCTTCCGGGCCGCTGCGTTCGGCCAGCGTTTGCGCGGCACGACGCAGGTTCTCGCGGGTGGCCATCGGCCGGTCGCCGAGGTGGTCACGGTGGTTGACCAGGCGGACCTGGCCATAAGCGCCAAAGCGCGTGTTGAGCATGTTAGCGACGTAGTCGGATTCGCGCAGGAACACGCTTTGTTTGCCGTCGCCGCCGAGGGTCAACGTGTATAACTCGACCGCCGGGGTCGACGCGGGAATGGCGGCCAACGCGTCATCAAGCAGGCGGCCCTGAGCGAGCAAGCCGAGTTCGAGCGTATCGGGCAATAACTTGCCGTCGGCGTCGCGCACGCGCTGCCCATTGACCCAGGTGCCGCTCATCACGCTGCCATCGGTGAGCACCAGGGTGCCGCGTCCGGAGTAGCTGTCGTTGTCGAAGCCGCCGATGTAAAAGCTGCCATCGGACAGGTTCAAACGGCCCTGACCGCTGAAGCGCCAGTCGCTGAACGTGCCGATGTAATGGCTACCGTCGGCGCCGATCAGTTCGCCCTTGCCGGTCAGCGCGCCTTCCTTGAACTGGCCGAGCCAGACATCGCCGTCGGCGTTTTCGTAGCGACCTTTGCCGTGCAGTTGATTGTTCTTGAAGCCGCCGACGTAGATATCGCCGTCCGCGCTGTTGAAGGTGCCTTTGCCTTCCAGCTGACCGTTGACGAAATGCCCGCTGAACGAGTTACCGCTGGCATCGCCGCGTTGGCCTTCGCCGTTGGGCTTGCCGTGGGCGAACTGGCCTTGATAGGAGCTGCCGTCGTCCATTTCCAGACGGCCGAGCCCGGAGTATTGGTCAGCCTTGAACTCGCCACGGTAGGTCATGGCGTTTTCTTTCAGGGTGCCTTCGCCTTCGCGGCGTCCCTGTTTGAAGCCGCCGGTGTAACTACTGGCGTTGGTGGTCAGGCTGCCTTGGCCGTCGAACAGGCCTTGCTGAAACTGTCCGCGATAGACCTCGCCGTTGCTGCCATGCCATTCGCCCTGACCATGCCACTGACCCTTATCGAACTGCCCGGCATACCAGCTGCCGTTGGGGTAGTCGACGCGGCCCTGACCTTGCAGCAAGCCATCGACCAGTTCACCACGATAGCGTCCACCGTCGGGCAGGCGCGCATCCGGGGGCAGCAGCGATTCGCCGTCGCCGCACGCGGTGAGCATCAGGGTCAAGGCAAGGGGTGCAAGACGAGCGAGTGAGCGCATAGCGGGATCCGGGCAATTAGGCGACCGAGTATGCCGCAGCTATGTGACCTAATGCAGCCGGTAAAAACAGTGTTGACGCGAAACAGCGTGCGCTGCTTCGCATCCAGAACCATCAGACGAAGCAGAGCGACAGTGGCTCGGCGATATAGGCCGGTTTGTCCGAGCCTTCTATCTCCAGTGTCGCGGTGGCTTTGAGCAGCCACTGGCCCGGTTTTTTCTCGGTCACTTCGCCCAGATCGACCTTGAGGCGGACCTTGGAATTGACCTTCACTGGCTGGATGAAACGCACGCTGTCCAGGCCGTAATTGACCACCATCTTCACGCCTTGCGGCAGGATCAGGATGTCTTCCATCAATTTCGGGATCAGCGACAACGACAGGAAACCGTGGGCAATGGTGCTGCCAAATGGCGTTTGCGCGGCTTTGACCGGGTCGACGTGAATGAACTGATAATCACCGGTGGCTTCGGCGAACAGGTTGATGCGTTCCTGATCGATGGTGAGCCATTCGGAACGTCCGAGTTCCTTGCCGACATAATCTTTGAGCTCTGCAACGGGAACATAGGGCATTGAGACTCTCCTTGGGTTCATCGGTTTTATAGTTTTTCAGGTGGGGGATTTGACCGCCCTGCGAACCACTGTAGATCATCATGGCGATTTGCTCCGGTCAACCGACCATGCTTTTGGCGAATGCCGATCCATAGCGCAGGCGTGCTTATAATGCCGAGCCCCTGCTGGGTGAAAAGTAAGACGGAGATGTCGGATGTTGCTACGTGGCCTGACCCTGCTGGTGCTGTTCCAATTGCTCGGCACGGCGCTCAATCATTTGCTCTTGCCAGTGCTGCCGGGGCCGATCATCGGTCTGCTGCTGTTGCTGGTCTTCCTGATCGTTCGCGGTGAAGTGGGTGAGCCGCTGAACCTCGCGGCTGGCAGCCTGCTGCGCTATCTGCCATTGCTGCTGGTGCCCCCGGCCGTGGGCGTGATGGTTTATGCGAGCGACATTGCTGCGGATTTCTGGGCGATTGTCGGTGCGTTGGTGCTGTCGTTGATCCTGTCGATGGCCTTCACCGGGGTGCTGATGCAACGCCTGGTCAAACGGCATGCCCGCACATCGGAGGAGTCCTGATGCTCTTTGACTGGCAGGGCGCCTGGGCCTCCGTTATCCATCATCCGCTGTTCGGCATCGGCATCACCCTCGGCGCCTATCAACTGGTGCTGGCGGCGTTCGAGAAAACCCGCTGGATCTTTCTGCAACCGGTGCTGGTCTCCATGCTGTTGGTGATCGGTGTGCTGGTCGGCTGTGGCCTGACCTATGCCGAATATCGCAAGAGCACCGAGATCCTCAGCATTCTGCTCGGCCCTGCGACCGTGGCACTGGCGGTGCCGCTGTATCTCAACCTGCGGCGTATTCGCCAATTGTTCTGGCCGATTTTTACTACGCTGGTGATAGGCGGCGTAGTCGCCACCGGCATGGGGGTGGCGCTGGGCTGGTGGTTCGGTGCCGAGCACATGATTCTGATGACCATGGCGCCGAAGTCGGTGACCTCGCCGATCGCAATGCTGGTGGCTGAGCAGATTGGTGGCGTTGCGGCGCTGGCGGCGGTATTCGTGTTGATCACCGGGGTGATCGGTGCGATCTTCGGCCCGGCGCTACTGACTCGCCTCGGCGTGCACAGTCCCGAGGCGCGTGGCATGGCGCTGGGCATGACCGCGCATGCGGTCGGCACGTCGGTGGCGTTGCAGGAAAGTGATGAGTGCGGCGCGTTTGCGGCGCTGGCGATGAGTCTGATGGGCGTGGCCACGGCAGTCTTCCTGCCGCTGGCGGTGTCGATGGTGGTGTAAGGAAATATCTATGAGTCTGCCGCTTTTCCCGCTGAACACCGTGTTGTTTCCCGGCTGCAACCTCGATTTGCAGATCTTCGAGGCGCGCTATCTCGACATGATCGGCCGCTGCATGAAGCAGGGTGGCGGTTTCGGTGTGGTGTGCATCCTTGATGGCCACGAAGTCGGCGTCGCGCCAGAAGGTTTTGCTCGGGTCGGCTGCGAAGCGCGCATCACCGACTTTCAGCAGCAGGACAACGGCTTGCTCGGCATTCGTGTGCAGGGCGGGCGGCGGTTCACGGTGTTGAGTACCGAGGTGCAGCGCGATCAGTTGATCCTCGCCGATGTCGACTGGCTGGATGACGAACCCGAGCAACCGTTACAGGATGAGGATGCTGATCTGGTGGCGCTGCTCAAGGCACTGGCCGAGCACCCGATGGTGGAAGCGCTGGACATGGGCACTGAAGCGCTGGGTCAGCAATCGCTGGCCAATCAGTTGGCCTATCTGCTGCCCTTCGCCGAAGAAGACAAGATCGATCTGTTACAACTCGATGATCCCCAGCAGCGGCTGGATGCAATCCAGGCGCTGCTCGACGAACTACAAGGTGAGTTGTTCGCCTAGTTGCACTTTGAATTAACTGATGGCGCCTGCCAGCATTGTTTTGCTTTTGTCTTTGTCTTAATTTCAAGTTGTCCGCAGGAAGCGGATAACTTGAATAAAAATAAGGATGAGAGCATGACTGTCTATGAAGATGAATGGGCGTTTTGGGATGATATTGCTGGCAAGTATATTTTGAAACATGCCGGGGCGGATCATAACGTTAGCCACGTAATTGAGGCGGCATCCACTTATGCGGACCGGATGGTAATAGCCCGGCGTAAACGAAAATCTGAAAAAGTCCCTGGCGGCGAAGTGCCACGGATGTCGGCGTCCGCCACCGCCGTAGTGACTGCGACTGCGGTTTGATTATTTACTTTTTCAGCATTGCCTGTCGTCGTGGCTAATTGACGGCGGGGTGTTTACAGGTGGGCAATCCCATGGCTTTAGCAAAAACAAACAACCAGACATTCACTGCGCATCTTTATCTTGATGGCCGGCCAGTGGTACTTAATCAACTACGTTTGCAACAGGCTTTGCGTGACCTTCGCATAACCAAGGCAGAAAAACTGGATGCCGAAGTGGGGTTGGCGGATTCGCGCGTGTCCAGCTTCATAACGCTGGCTGACCATGATGACGACACTCCACTGTTGTTGAAGTTCGTCCCAAAGGGTGACGAATATGCCATCAGCCTTGTGCTCGCGGGAACATTCGATGGTGCGCGGTTATTCATAGAGGACAAGACTCATAATCTGTTGGCCAGTATCCGTGCGCCAGAGCAATACTTTTCAATCAGCAAGTCTGGTGCTTCAAAGGCCTCCTTCAGTCATATCGAGTCCGGCCCTGCCTATCTAGAGTTGATCCACGAACCTGATGACAAGCCCTTGTATCGCCATATAAGCAGCGGAATGAGCACATTCCTCGACGTCGATCCTAACAGGACGGGGCATAACGCCTTCAATCACAAACCGGCAATATTTGTGATCAAGGTTATCAAATAGAGCCCAGCCGCTACTCCATAAAAAGGCGCCATTCATGTCTGGGTGAATGGCGCCTTTTTTCAGGTTCGGTAATGCTCGGGCACAGGCCAGACGATGTCGTCGGCGAACGTCTTGTCGCCTTTGGGCAGATCCAGTATCACGCCGCCAGAACCGGCGATTTCATCGATAAGGCTGTCATAGGCGTTGGCGCCAAAATACCCGGCAGCTCGACTGTCGGTTCCCGCCCAGGTGGCCTGCTCGATGGCCACGACCCGGTCACCCGCCTGTGTCAGCACATCCTTGACCCGGGCGGCTTGCGTCAGGTCGGAACGCACCAGCCAGATCCGCTCGGCACTGATGCCGCGTGTGGGCGTGGAGATATGCCCTTCCAGGTCGTCGAAGAGGAATGTGCCGTTAGCGGGGTTGAATGCCTTGTTTTCTGCCCCCGGCACCACTTCCAGGCCTCGGGTATCAATGGCGTAGACGAATGACGTGGTTTGCTGGCGGCGCGTGGATACATAATCTTTCGAATCATCGAAAACGAACGAGCTGTCAGAGTCGGTCTCGTCGCCGGTTCGTTTACCCTCCGACACCGAACTGCTGCCCGAGTCGGAGGATTCGCCGGTTCGTGTTTTCGAGCTTTGAGGATTCACCCCGGGAAAACGATTGGCCTGCGAGTTGTAATGCAACTCGTGATAGAAGCCGCCCTTGGTCGCCGCGTAAGCGGTGGCGTCATGCAGTCCGAACGTTGCACTCAATGCGCGCTTGTTCGTGGTGCCCTTGGGATTGCCTTTACGGTGCATCATTCGATCATCCCGCGCCAACTCGAAGGGTAATCGGGTTTCGCCGCGGAACATTGCCGGAATGTCGGTGCGATACAACATGCCGTGGCGGGTTCGCTGGTAGCCGAGGTGGGTCGCGTAATCGGCCAAAAAGGCGTCGCTGTAGCGGGTGGCGGGCCAATGGTGGGCGAGGGCCAGCCCTTGACTCCGTAATTCCTCAACGTAGTTTTCCAGCTCTTCGCCGATCAGCTTGAAGCGCTGCTCATTGGTCGCATCGAGCGTCAGGCGTTTGTGCTGTTCAGCCCATTGCGGTATCTGGCCGTCGCCCGACTCTGTGCGCAGCCGACACAGTTGCTCCTGGGTCAGGTTATAGCTGCGCTGCAATTGCAGGCGCTGGGCAAGGGTCATGTGTGGATGCAGCCACTTCAAAGAATCAGCGACAAACAGATGGTCTTCGGTGTTCTGCGCGCGAAGTGCCCAGCCCGGCGCCTTGCCGGTCGCTTGTGCTTCTGCGCGGAAGGCGGCAATCCCGGTGTCATCCAGAATGTACATGCGCTGGATGTCCTGATCCGACCATTGCGCAAGTGGCGCATCGGCCATCCTGTTGCGTTTTGCCTGCGCAGGATCGATGGCAATCCAGTGATGCTCCGGATCCTTGATGGCATAGCCGAGGATGGCGTCATCGCCGCTCGTACCGAGAGCGCGAAAGGTGTAGTAACCGTCAGCATTCGGTGTTGCGGAAAACGCGTAGTCATCAACGTTGAGGAGGGTGAGGTGCCGATCCAGGCTCCACAGATGGCCTTGCGTGGTCCGGTAAATGGGTGGGCCTGGTGCCAGGCGCCAGGAGGACATTGCCCGATAGGCCCTGAGGTCGGCATCGTATTGAACACAAACGTGGTGTCGGCCTTCTGAGCCTGGCAGTCGCACGTCCACCCAGTCCTTGGCGAGATAACGCCGGATGCCGGATTCATTCGGCCCTGGCAGATCGCCGAAATACGGATGGGCGAAATCTTCCAGCGACGTCATCGAAAAGTCTGGCCTGTCTGTGGCGGATCTCGATGTGACGCTCACTTGGATGGGGGAGGTTTTTGCTTGGGAGGTCCCGGGTTCCTCCAGACGAGGTCGTTTGGGTGAGGAGGGCGCCTCGACGGGTATAGGCCCCGGAATGTTTTCAGGGTTTGCAAATATCGCTCTGCTCGGCGAATGATCTGCGGAGGCCAGTGTAGAGGTGACGGGCGTTTCGACTAAAGGTGATTTAGGCAGTAGCCCGGGTTTTTGGCGCATGAATAAACTCCGTTTTTGGCGAGTCAGCCTGTCCGTAGGCTGAGGTGAACGGGTGCCCGTGTGGACGTCTGATCCAGACGGGCACGTGGTGAGGGTCAGGTCTTGTCGTTGGAAAAGACCAGGTCTTGCTGGTTGATTCGCACCTGTGGATCGCTGGCCAGCGCCCAGTGTTTCCTTACTGCGTTGTAAACCACCGTACCGATCGTTCCTGCGTCGATTCCGACGTGGGTTACATGAACCCTTGCTGCCAGTTCGTTTCGCTGTTGATGGGCATTGACCTCGGCCAACAGAGCTTCGATATCGGCGTAGCCACGTGCATCAATGACGTAAAGCTGCAGCACTTCAAACAACAGCGACACTTCATAAATATGGCCGGCCGAAGTGGCCACGCTGATGGATTCCACCGGGATGTCGTCTTCGATATCGGGCAATTCGACGGTGACGCTAGCGATGTGCAGACGATTGCCGTCCAGTTGGATGTCGTCGCGGGTGACCGTTTCTTTCATTTTGTCGGTGTACAGCGTCCAGGTCGATGCATCGGCGGTTTTCGCTGCAGCGCCTGGCGTCGAAAGGCGAATGATGGTGTTGCTGGCCAGATGGACATCGTACGTCGAACTCTGGCCATCGAGTACATAGATGCCGGTGTGCGAACCGGTGTCGATGGTGATGCGACTGGGTTCTGCCGTTATCAGCGGTTTCACGCTGGCCAATGGTCTGACAAAGCGATAGTTGCCATTGCGTTGCTTGAGGCAACTTCGGGTGCTGCGTACGCGGGTGCCGGGGTTTTTTACATCGTCTTCATAATCCAGTGCGGGAACTTGCAGGCGGTAGGAAACCTGGTCCTGCAGAACCAGCACAACGTTCTGCTGCAGGCGTGGGGTGGTGACTTTCAGGCTGTTTCTGCCGCTGTAACCGGTGGCCGCCGCGATGGGCTGGACCACACCTTTGAACATAACCAATTTCGACGGCAGGGAGACCGTCAGGGTGAAGTCTGTGTAGTACAAGTGGGTCGTGCCAGAGACGCCTTTGCGCACCTGCACTTCATAACTGACCTGCACATCGATGATTTCAGCGTTGTCGAATTCCAGATAAACAGTGCGGGACGTTTCGGCGGTATTGCGCTGGGCAACGAATTCCACCGGACGCTCGGTGCGAGCAACAAAGTGCTGCTTCAAGCCCTGTTCGGCGATCTCGATCATGCCGCCGTTAACGATTTGCGGTGCAGCGGCGGGTTGGCCGATGACGACAACGACGGGGGTTATATCCTGCTGCAGCGCCTCATCTGGCTGCTGGGGTAGCTGGACCAGCAGCTCATAGCCATCCTCGGTCTTGAAACGGAATCGGTCATTGTTCAACAGGCGTTTGCCATCGACCCACTGGTAGACATTTTCGAGTGTCAGTACATGTTCCGGGTCGTTACCATCCTTGCCGCGCAATGAGCTGATCACCAGCGCAGTGCCGACGATCTGCCAACGCTGGATGACCTCCGCCGGCCAGCCGAACTCGATCAGACTCGACGCTTCAGCGTCCTCGTTAAGGGTCGTGCGGGTGTTGCTGCTGGCGATGTAAAAACGATCTGCGCCGCTGCCGCCGTCCACCCGACAGTCCGCTCCGTAGACGGCAATCGTGTCATCGCCTGCGCCGGCGCTGATGCGGTCGTAGCCATTGGCGGAAATCCGGTTGGCCGCGTCGTTTCCGCTGACGCGGCTGGTGCCTCTGCGCAGGGTCGAGACGTTTTCGATCGACGTGAGCTGCGCGACGTCAACGGCATTTTCCTCAGGATCAAGACCGCGCAGCGCCACCCTGCCACTGTGCAGGTTGATGTCGTGACCGATATGGCGGGTGTCGCTGAGCGGGCGGCTGCCTTCGAAGGCCAGGGTGTCGGCACCTGCGCCACCGTCCAGCACATTGAGGTGGGCCGGTTTGCTGGTGAGGTTCAATTGCTGCTCGGTAATCTCCTGATAGAACGCATCGTCCCTGTCGCCTCCGGTCAGAGCCTTGTGATCCGCGCGATAAGTGAACAGATTGGGCTTGTCCCGGACCCCGATAACCCGGTCATTGCCGTCACCCAAGCGCCAGAAAATGCCTTTGTCGTCACCGGCACTGCCCGACACTTTGCCTTTGAGGTTGGCGGGCAGGCCTTTGCCGGCATCGATCACGTCATCGCCGTCGACAACCACGGCCTGGTTGTCGAGCTTGAACGGTTGTTGGCCAGCGCTTTCGTCCCACTGGTAGCGCCAGATTTCAACGGGCTTCAATTCAACCTGAAAGGCACCGTTGATCACGTGTTCGATGGCGTGTTTGTAGGCGTTCTCCAGCATGTCCTTGGCCGACAACTCCAGTTTTCGCTGGTGGTCCCGATAGCCCTTGGCGAGCTTGAAGCGATCCAGTACGTCCTGGTCCAGTTCCTTGTTGGTGAAGGCGAACCAGCCGGAGCGCATGCGTTCTTCAAGCGTCAGTTCGATGTAGTCATCGATGTCGTCCACCACTCGGGCGGCCTGGTAGATCATCGAGGCGGCGATAAGCAGTCCGGCGGCGACCAGCCCGACCGGCCCGGCGACGCTGCCAAACCCGGCCAGTGCGGCGACGCCCAGCACCAGGCTGATACTCGCCCCGGCGACGCTAAGACCGCCGCTGACGTAATGATCCTGGGCCTCTTTGCCCTGCGCTGCGGCGGCGGCATTGAACGACTTGATGGCATCGAGAATGTCGAAGGGCAAGGTGATGGCGCTGGCGAACATCCCGGCACCGCGGCTCATGTATTTGCCCACCGAGGTCAGCGGGAAATACTTCAGCGCGTTGCCGCCGTTTCTGAGCATGGCCTCACCGGTCTTGGTCAGCCCGCGTTCGATGATCAGCGAGCCGAACTCGGCGGCGATCGAGCCACCCTGGAAAACCGCTTCCAGCGTGTCTCCGTGCTTGATCGCATCAATCATCGCCTTGTAGCCGCTGTAGATGCCGAACGCCTGCATGCCGACCCCGGCGCCGCTCATCAAATAGCTTTTGTTTTTGCTGATCCAGCCCGGGGCATTTTCCAGTGCGTCGGCGCGATGAATATCCAGTTTTTGCGCAGCCTTGCCCAACTGGTTCAGGCGGTCCACCGCGCTGCCGGTGGCAATGGTTATATCGGCGACGAACAGCGCCCCGGCATCGACTGAGCGCTTGCAGGCGATTTCATAAAACAGCATCGCCGCTACATTGCTGTCCGGATTGTCGACGGACAGCAGACGCGGCTGTACCCGGTCTGCATCGAAATTGAGTCCGTCGAGAAAGTGTTGATCCACGCGCTGCATGCCGGCATTCGCCGGGCTGATGGGTTGGCCGTGCACGGTCGCGCCCAAGGCCAGGAGTTCGACACGGCTGGTGAGTATTTCGCCGATGCGCAAGGGGCCGAAATGTTTGTCGAGGGATTTGAGTGTGCGTCGATAAGGGGCGTCAGCGTCGTCTGGCAACACTGCGTTGAGCGTGCCCGCCGGCGGCGCATGGGGGTTGGCCGAGGCGCTGACGGGATTGACCTGAACGGCGCTGATATTGGCGATTTGAAGTGGCGGAGCGATAAGTTTTGACATGTCATTAATCCTTTAATGAAAACGCATGACCGGTGTCCCTACCGGTGTGTCATTGATGTCGAGCCGCCGGCGTTGTCGACTCGGGCCAGTGGATGGCGTAGGCGAATTCGTCGCCGTTGCCCGACAGACTGAGCACAGGTTTGCCGGCGGCTTCGGCGTTGTCGATCAACTGGTCGTAGGCGAATTTGTTCTCGTGTCCGGCATGGGTGGCGGCTTCGATGCGCTCAGCGTTCGCGCCTGCCTGTTCCTTGAGGTCATCGACCCTCACGGCTTTGCTCAGGTCCGAATTCAGCAGCCAGATACGCTCGGCATCCAGTCCTCTGCGGCTGACTGATATCAGCCCTTCGAAGTCATCGGAGGGAAACCAGGTGGGGGGTGTGTCGCGGGCCGCTGAATTGAAACTCATGTTTTCTTCATGAGGCACCACTTCCAGGTCGCGGGTGTCGAGCACATACAGAAACATTTCCCGCTGACGTGTGCGTGTTGATTCATAGTGGCGATCGCGATCCCACGGCACCGGGCTTGTGGCGTCGGACCATTCGGACGATGAGCTGCTCTCGGTATCACTGACATCGCTGCCCGAGGCGCTATCGTCAGCATCCCGCCCCGGGTATTTGCTCGTCTGGCTGTTGAACCGCAAGTACTCGGGGTCAGGCTCCCTTGCGTACATCAGGCCTTCTTTGAGGCTGAAGGTTGCGCTCATCGGCTTATGCGTGGTGGCGCCCGGTTTGTGCTGGTATCGCGGTAGCATGAAGCCGTCATTGGCGAGCTCGAACGGTGTGCGTTCATCGCCACGGAACAGCGCCGGCACGTCGGTGCGGTACAGGCAATTGTTCTTGTTGCGCAGATAGCCGAGTTTGCCCAGCAGCGCTTCGCGCACCGGCGCGGTCATACTGGTTTCCGGGCTGTACCAGTCATGCCGGGCATCACGCTTGAGGTTAAGTTCCTCGACAGCCTCGCGGCTCAGTTGCTCGAGACGCTGCGGATGGTCGAGGTCGTCGATCAGGTGTTTGTGTGCCTGCGCCCATTGCGGCATTTGCAGTTCGGTCTTCAGGTCCTGTTGCAAGCGGGCCAGTTGGCTGGGCAGCAGGTTATAGGACTGCAGAAATGCTTCGCGCTGTGCAGGATTCATGCTTGGGTGCAGCCAGCGCAGGGTGTCGCGCAGCAAGTCGCGGTGCGGGTTCGTGACTTTGGGAATCGCCCATTGCGGACTCTTGCCGCTGGCTTGGGCTTCGGTGCGAAAACGCACGAGATCCTGGCCATGGATGTTGTACACCTGCCAGATCTCATGGTCTGTCCAATGCTTCAAGAGCGTGGGCTCGGCACCGAATCCGCCTGCGGGCGGATCGACCGGGATCCAGTGACCAAAAGCGTCCATAAAGGCAAATTGCGTGATCACGTTGTTCGCCCCGAATGCAGGGGCCAGTTCGTAATAGCCTTGGGCATCCGGTGAACGCAGCGATGCCTTGTACAGATTCGAATCGAGGTGGGCGGGTCGAGGCCGTTTCGCGACGGGGTCGATCCCCGGTTGATCGCCCGGTAGCGGCGCAGGTCGTTTTGTCGAGGCCATGGCGGGTGCCGGATGCTCCGTCAGGCGCCAGGTCAACCGGCCTTCATTCCGGTACAGCGCCGGTCCGGACGCGGACCGCTCGGTGACCATCTTGCAGCGATAAACCCCATCGGCATCCTGGCCAACATGGGTGGTGCGCAAGTCGCCTTCATATTCGACGTCGACAAACTGTCGTCCGACGATCCAGCGAAAACCGTCATCCTCCGCCGGTTTCATTCCACGCAGGAAGTCGTCACGCAGCCAGTAGGTGTCGGGGGAATTATCGCTTGCGAGGCGGGCAGGGTTCGTCGCCTGCATCGGTTGGATGACCACGGCAGGCGGGGTTGCATCCGCGACCGGCCAGCCGCCAGCGGTGTGAACGGGATACTGGCCACTCGGCAAACCCGGTAACCGGAAAATCGAAGGGCCACCTGGAGTGAACGGTGTGTCGGTACGCAGGGGCGGGAATGTGCTCGCTTCAGGTTGTTGCGTTGAGCTCTGGGGTGGTTTGCGCGGTGTCTTTGGACTCATGGCGTACTCGAAATCAGTTGATGTATTGAAACCCTCGCTTCGTCAGTTGAATTGATTGTTGGGCAGGCAAGTGCAGGCGGTCTCACTTTAATGGGTGAGAATATGCCTAAGGGTTTCAAATATGTGGATTTAATCTAACTGGTTTTTCAAGTTATGGAAGGCGCTGGCGTGAGGGTTCGTAATTGATATGTAACTTCGGTTGTTTTTAGTTTGAAGTGTGCGAAGTTGCGGTTTGGTAAATAAGGATTTTTACCGTGGGCGAGTAAGTTTGAATAAGAGAACAGCGCTGCTCTTGTCGGAGAATTCCTAAAAGAGCAGCGCAGAAGGATTAAGGCTTGTGTATCGCCAGATTCAATAGGCGTAACGCAACAAGGTATGAGGTAAGTGCCGCAGGACGAAAAACCCGAACAGCGCCAACATTGCCGGCAGGATCAACCACCAGATCTTGAACGGCATAGGATTGAGTGGGGTTTTACGCTGGCTCAGCCACAGGGCGGCAGCGCAGACACAGGCGGCGAGCATGGCGCCGGCCAGCACGTCGGTTGGCCAATGAGCGCCCAGATAGACCCGCGACAGGGCGATGGAAAGGGCCGGAATACAGGCGATCAGCAACCAGGTCAGGCGCATGCGTGGCGGCTGGCCACGGCCGGCGAGTACCGCCAGGGTCAGAAACAGTGCAAACGAACCTGAGGCATGGCCACTGGGCATGCTGTAAGTGGTCAGTGGGTCGGTCAGCACTTCCGGACGCACCCGGGCGAAGAAGTATTTGGTCCCGGTGTTGGCCAATGCGGTCACCAGCAGCGTACCGCCAACGAAGATCGCATGGCGCCATTGCCGGCACAGCAGCAACAGGCCGGTCAGCAGGACGCTGAACAGCAGCATGTTGCGGAACTCACCGATCAGGGTCAGTGTGACCGCAATTTCATCCAGCATTGGCTGGCGATGTTCCTGCACCAGCGTCATCACCCCTTGATCGAGTGCTGTCAGGTACGGATAGCCGATGAACAGGCCAATCAGAATCAACAGGCTCATGCTGCTGATCCAGATGGTCGCGCGACGGTGGCGACGCAGGCTGCTGTTCACGCTGAGGCCGACCATTGCGGCGATGCTGCCAGCGACAATGCCGGCCTCCAGCCAGAACCCTTCAGGCAATGGCAGACGGAAGGCCGCGCCGGTGGCCCAGCCCGGCAGCAGATAGGCGAGACTCCAGCCGGCGGCCGCCAGCAGGCTGACAGCGGCAAAACGCGGGAAGGGCATGTCGCACATGCCGGCGACCATGGGCAGCATCGGTCGCAATGGCCCGATGAAGCGGCCGACCAGCAGACTGGCAATGCCGTAGCGCTGGAAATACGACTCGGCGCCGGCCATCCATTCCGGATGATGCCGTAGCCCCGGCAGGCGCCGAATGTTCTGGTGGAAATGGCGACCGAGGAAGTACGAAACGGCATCGCCGAGAATCCCGCCAAGGAAGCCCAGCAACAAGGTCTCGCTCAGTGACAGGGCGCCGCTGCCGGCCAGCACGGCGACGGCAAACAGCAGCACGGTGCCCGGCACGATCAAACCGGCAATCGCCAGGCATTCCACAAAGGCCACAATGAAAACTGCAGCCGCCAGCCATTGTGGATTGGCGGCCAGCCACCCGGTCACGCTATCGAGCCATGGGCCCATACAGAAAAACTCCAAATCATTAATGGCCTTCTGTAGGAGCTGCCGAAGGCTGCGATCTTTTGATCTTGATCCTGAAAGCAAGATCAAAAGATCGCAGCCTTCGGCAGCTCCTACATGAGTGTGTGTTTACAGCAGAAAATAATCTCGGCCTTCGACCTGACCGCGTCGCAGCGGGTTCCGCGTGCACCATTGCGCGTAAGTCGCATCGACGAAGCGGTACATCAATTGTTCGTCCCGGCCGAGGGGGATGCCCAGGCGTGTTGTCTGGATAATGTGCGAAGGTGCCGGCCCGGTGTCTTCTACCAGAAGGACTTCATGATCAAAACGCTTGGCGTCCCACACCGGCACTTTCAGTCCCAGCGCTTTGCACAGCAGGGTTTGCCCGGCGCAAAGCTTTTGCGAAGGCCGCGCACGTCCCTGCGCGTCGGGATTGTTCAGCAGCATCTGCGCCAGACTCGCCGGACCGCTGATTTCATCGACCCACGGATAGGCGGATTTGATCAGTACCGCATTGCCCAGCCCCTGCGCGCTGAAGTTCAGCGAATCACCGCCACGGGCGTAATACATATAGATGTGGCCGCCATCCAGAAACAAAGCCTTACGCTTTTCTGTGTAGCCCAACGAGGCGTGGCTGCCTTTTTCTGCGCAGTAATAGGCTTCGGTTTCGATGATTCGCGCGCTCAGCCACAGATCGCCGACCCGGTGACGAATGACTTTGCCGAGCAGATCCTGCGCCAGCACTTGCGCATCACGGTCGAAAAAGGCGTCCGGCAGCCCTAGCGGCAGGCGTTCGACGCGGTTGCGAACGGTCAGGTTGGACATGGCAGGCAATGTTTATCCAGGCTCAGGAGGTCGTGATGATAACAACGCGCGGCTTAATTGGGCCTGAACGCCGGCGAATCCGCGTTCATTTCGACCATCCGCCCGTCACCGCTGTTAGTCCCGGGACGCGGCAGCTATAATCTGCCGCTTTCCTCTTTGCCAAGACCCCAGCAGACCATGACTGAGTCCGTTCTTGACTACATGACCCGATTGGGTCGCGCCGCCCGCGAAGCCTCCCGGGTCATCGGCCGTGCCAGCACCGCGCAGAAAAACCGCGCCTTGCAGGCTGCTGCCAATGCCTTGGACGCCGCGCGCGCCGAGCTTGCCGCCGCCAATGAGCAGGATCTGGCCGCCGGTCGCGCCAATGGTCTGGAACCGGCACTGCTGGAGCGTCTGGAACTGACCCCGGCGCGCATCGACGGCATGATCGTCGGTTTGCGTCAGGTCGCTGCACTGCCGGATCCGGTCGGTGCGATCCGCGACATGAGCTTCCGTCCGTCGGGCATTCAGGTCGGCAAGATGCGCGTGCCGTTGGGCGTGATCGGGATCATCTACGAGTCCCGTCCCAACGTGACCATCGATGCTGCCAGCCTGTGCCTGAAGTCCGGCAATGCGACCATTCTGCGCGGTGGCTCTGAAGCGATTCATTCCAACCGTGCGATTGCCGCATGCATTCAGCGCGGTCTGGCCGAGGCCGAATTGCCTGCCGCTGTGGTGCAAGTGGTCGAAACCACTGACCGTGCCGCTGTTGGCGCGATGATCACCATGCCCGAGTACGTCGACGTGATCGTGCCGCGCGGTGGCCGTGGCCTGATCGAACGTATCAGCCGTGATGCCCGCGTACCAGTGATCAAGCATCTGGACGGTATCTGCCACGTTTACGTCAGTGCCCACGCCGATCTGCCCAAGGCCCAGCGCATCGCGTTCAATGCCAAGACTTATCGCTACGGTATTTGCGGTGCGATGGAGACCTTGCTGGTCGATCAAACTGTTGCTAAGGATTTCCTGCCGTCGATGGCCGCCCAGTTCCGCGAAAAAGGCGTCGAACTGCGTGGTTGCGAACGTACGCGGGCGATCATCGAAGCCGTTGCTGCCAGCGAAGACGACTGGAGCACCGAGTATCTGGCGCCGATCCTGTCGATTCGCGTGGTCGACGGTCTGGATCAGGCGATCGAACACATCAACCATTACGGCTCCCATCACACCGACTCGATCGTCAGCGAAAACCTCGCTGACACCCGTCGTTTTGTGGCGGAAGTCGACTCGGCGTCGGTGATGATCAACACGCCGACGTGCTTTGCCGATGGATTTGAATACGGATTGGGTGCCGAGATCGGTATTTCTACTGATAAGCTGCACGCCCGCGGCCCGGTGGGTCTCGAAGGACTGACCTGCGAGAAGTACGTCGTGGTCGGTGATGGCCAGTTGCGCGGCCAGGCGACGGTCTGACTTGACCGACCTCGACCTGACAGCGCCGCAAGCCGGCAACGAGTACCGCCCCCGGCGCATTGGCGTCCTGGGCGGCACGTTCGACCCGGTGCACATCGGCCATTTGCGCGGTGGGCTGGAAGTCGCCGAAGCGCTGGCGCTCGATGAGTTGCGCCTGATGCCGAACGCGCGGCCGCCTCATCGCGGTACGCCGCAGGTGTCGGCGCAGGATCGGCTGGCGATGGTCGAATGTGCGGTGGCCGGATTGCCGCCGCTGGTGGTGGACGCCCGCGAATTGCAGCGGGACAAACCGTCTTGGACCATTGATACCCTGGAGTCGATGCGCGCGGAAATGCCCGCCGAGACCCAGGTTTTTCTGCTTTTGGGCTGGGACGCATTTTGCGGCCTGCCCACTTGGCACCGCTGGGAAGAGTTGCTCCAGCATTGCCATATCCTGGTGCTACAGCGCCCGGACGCCGACAGCGAACCGCCGGATGCCTTGCGCAACCTGCTGGCAGCGCGTTCGGTGAGCGACCCGCTGGCCCTGAAAGGGCCGAGCGGACAGATTGCATTCGTCTGGCAGACACCGCTCGCGGTTTCCGCCACCCAGATCCGTCAACTGCTGGCCAGCGGTAAGTCGGTACGTTTCCTGGTGCCCGACGCGGTCCTGGCCTACATCGATGCGCACGGTCTGTACCGTGCGTCGAACTGAACAAGGCGTGCTTCACTGATACGAATCCACGTGTCGCCAAGCCGCCGAATATACGAGCAAAACGAGTTTTATATGACTGACAAAGACCAAACCAAAGTAAAGCGCAAAGGCACATTCAAGAGCGCCCCGCTGCCAGAGCCGGTCAACACCAATGAGCCGCTGAAAGGCGACGAGCTGGTCAAGCTGGCCGTGGCTGCCCTGGAAGACGTCAAGGCACAAGACATCCAGATCATCGATGTTCGCGACAAGCAGAGCATCACTGACTACATGATCATCGCCACCGGTACTTCCAACCGCCAGATCAACGCGATGCTCGACAAGGTTCGCGAAGAAGTCAAAAAGCAGGGCGCCAAGCCGCTGGGCGAAGAAGGCAAGGGCGACAGTGACTGGGTGCTGCTCGACCTGGACCTGGTGATCGTGCACATGATGACCGCCTCGGCACGTCAGTTCTACGACCTGGAACGCCTGTGGGCCGGTGCCGAGCAGAGCCGTGCGGCCGATGCCAAGCACCACAGCCCGGAAAACACCCACGAGCATTTCACCAAGCTCAACAAAGACCAGCTGTAAGGGATTGCTGTGCGACTGCGCCTGATCGCCGTCGGTTCACGCATGCCCAAGTGGGTGGAAGAAGGCTGGCATGAATATGCCAAGCGTCTTCCGTCCGAGCTGGCGCTGGAACTGGTGGAAATACCGCTCAATACCCGTGGCAAGAATGCCGACGTGGCCCGATTCATCCGCCAGGAAGGCGAAGCCATGCTGGCCAAGGTCGGGCCGAACGAGCGGATCGTCACGCTGGAAGTCCACGGCAAACCCTGGAGTACCGAGCAGCTGGCGGTCGAACTCGACCGTTGGCGGCTGGATTCGCGCACGGTCAATTTCATGGTCGGTGGCCCGGAAGGGCTGGCGCCTGAAGTCTGCGCCCGTGCCGATCAGCGCTGGTCGTTGTCGCCGCTTACGTTGCCGCACCCGTTGGTGCGGATCCTGATCGGCGAACAGTTGTATCGTGCCTGGACCGTGCTGTCCGGTCACCCTTACCACAAGTAATCCAGCCCTCATGTCTCAGCCGATCCGCATCAAGGACCACGAAAAGGACGCACGCCTGGTGCGTAGCCGCGTCGTGTTCGGGGCCATTGCGATCATGCTGCTGATCGGCGTGTTGATCGCGCGGCTGTATTACTTGCAGGTGATCCAGTACGAGTACCACTCGACGCTCTCGGAAAACAACCGTGTCCATGTGCAGCCAATTCCACCAACCCGTGGGTTGATTTTCGACCGCAACGGCGTGGTGGTGGCGGACAACCGTCCAAGCTTCAGCCTGAGCATGACCCGCGAGCGCTCCGGCGACTGGCAGCAGGTGCTCGACGTCATCGTCGAAGTGCTGGAGCTGACGCCTGAAGACCGGGTGATCTTCGAGAAGCGCATGCGTCAGGGGCGCCGACCGTTCGAGCCGGTGCCGATCCTGTTCGAGCTGACCGAGGAGCAGATCGCCCGGATTGCGGTGAACCAGTTCCGGCTGCCCGGCGTAGAAGTGGTGGCGCAGCTGGTTCGTCACTATCCGCAGGGCGCGCACTTTGCGCACTCGGTCGGCTACATGGGGCGGATCAACGAGAAAGAGCTGAAGACCCTCGATCCGGTCAATTACAGCGGCACCCACCACATTGGCAAGACCGGCATCGAGCGTTTCTACGAGCCGGAATTGCACGGTCAGGTCGGTTACGAAGAAGTCGAAACCAACGCCCGCGGCCGCGTCTTGCGCGTGCTCAAGCGCACCGATCCGATTCCCGGCAAGGACATTGTTCTGAGCCTGGACATCAAGTTGCAGGAAGCCGCGGAGGCTGCACTCGGCGGACGTCGTGGTGCGGTAGTTGCGCTCGATCCGAAGACCGGCGAAGTGCTGGCGATGGTCAGTCAGCCGAGCTTCGACCCGAACCTGTTCGTCACCGGGATCAGCTTCAAGGCCTATGCCGAGTTGCGTGATTCCATTGACCGGCCGCTGTTCAACCGCGTGTTGCGCGGTCTGTATCCGCCAGGCTCGACGATCAAACCGGCGGTGGCGATTGCCGGCCTCGATTCCGGTGTAGTGACTGCGTCGAGCCGGGTATTCGACCCGGGCTACTACATGCTGCCCAACTACGATCACAAATACCGTAACTGGAACCGCACCGGTGACGGCTTCGTCGACCTCGACACGGCGATCATGCGTTCCAACGACACCTACTTCTATGACCTGGCGCACAAGCTCGGTATCGATCGGTTGTCGGCCTACATGAACAAGTTCGGCATCGGCCAGAAGGTCTCGCTGGACATGTTCGAAGAATCCCCCGGTCTGATGCCGTCCCGCGAGTGGAAGCGGGCGACGCGTAAGCAGGCGTGGTTCCCCGGCGAAACCCTGATCCTCGGGATCGGCCAGGGCTATATGCAATCGACCCCGCTGCAACTGGCCCAGGCCACCGCGCTGGTGGCCAACAAAGGCGTTTGGAACCGTCCGCACCTGGCCAAATCCCTCGAAGGGGTGAAACCGGTGGACGAGAATCCGATGCCGGACATCATCCTGCGTGATCCGTCGGACTGGACCAAGGTCAACCACGGCATGCAGCAGGTAATGCACGGTGCGCGCGGTACCGCGCGCAAAGCGGCGATCGGCGCGCAATACCGCATCGCTGGCAAGTCGGGTACCGCGCAGGTCGTGGCGATCAAACAGGGCGAGAAGTACGACCGCTCCAAGGTTCAGGAGCGCCACCGCGACCACGCCCTGTTCGTCGGTTTTGCTCCGGCCGATGACCCGAAAATCGTCGTTTCGGTGATGGTCGAGAACGGTGAGTCCGGTTCCGGCGTTGCCGCGCCTGTGGTGCGCCAGGTCATGGATGCCTGGCTGCTCGATCAGGACGGACGTTTGAAGGCCGAATACGCCAGCCCAATCAGTGCGGAGGCTACGGCCCGTGATGAATAACTTTGATCGCATGCTCTCCAGTGAGGATGTGATGCGTCGCCGCGCGACGTTGCTGCAAAGACTGCATATCGATGGCCCGTTGTTGATCCTGCTGCTGATACTCGCCGCCGGCAGCCTGTTCGTGCTGTATTCGGCCAGTGGCAAAAGCTGGGATCTGCTGGCCAAGCAGGCCACTTCATTCGGCATCGGTCTGGTGTCGATGATCATCATCGCCCAGTTCGAGCCGCGTTTCATGGCGCGTTGGGTGCCGCTCGGCTATGTGATCGGCGTGGTGCTGCTGTTGGTGGTGGACATCATGGGGCACAACGCCATGGGCGCGACACGCTGGATCAATATCCCCGGGGTGATCCGCTTCCAGCCTTCGGAGTTCATGAAGATCCTGATGCCGGCGACCATCGCCTGGTATCTGTCCAAGCGCACGCTGCCGCCGCAACTCAAGCATGTCGGCATCAGTCTGATGCTGATCGGCGTGCCGTTCGTGTTGATCGTGCGCCAGCCTGACCTGGGAACTTCGCTGCTGATCCTTGCCGGTGGCGCGTTCGTACTGTTCATGGGCGGGCTGCGCTGGCGCTGGATTCTCAGCGTGCTGGCGGCGGCGATCCCGGTGTCGGTGGCTATGTGGTTTTTCATCATGCACGACTACCAGAAGCAGCGAATCCTGACCTTCCTCGACCCGGAAAGCGATCCGCTCGGCACCGGCTGGAACATCATTCAGTCGAAAGCGGCGATTGGTTCCGGCGGCGTGTTCGGCAAGGGCTGGCTGCTCGGCACCCAGTCGCACTTGGACTTCCTCCCGGAAAGCCACACCGACTTCATCATTGCCGTACTCGGCGAAGAGTTCGGTCTGGTCGGTATCTGCGCGCTGTTGCTGATCTATCTGTTGCTGATTGGACGGGGGCTGGTGATTACCGCTCAAGCCCAGACGCTGTTCGGCAAATTGCTCGCCGGCGCGTTGACTATGACGTTTTTTGTTTACGTTTTCGTCAACATCGGTATGGTCAGTGGCCTGTTGCCGGTTGTAGGGGTGCCGTTGCCGTTCATTAGCTACGGAGGAACTTCGCTGGTGACGCTGCTGTCAGCGTTTGGGGTTTTGATGTCGATCCATACCCATCGCAAGTGGATCGCACAGGTTTGAATAAGGTGAAGAGTTCAATGCAAGTTATGCGTGGCTGGGCGACTCGATGCGCGCCATTGGTAGGCCTGATCGGCCTGCTGGGTAGCGTGCAGGAAGCGCTGGCCGGCGAATACGAAGGGTCGCCGCAGGTGGCCGAGTTCGTCGGTGAAATGACCCGCGACTACGGTTTTGCTGGTGAGCAGCTGATGGCGGTGTTCCGCGAAGCTCAGCGCAAGCAGGCGATTCTCGACGCCATTTCCAGGCCTGCCGAGCGGGTCAAGCAGTGGAAAGAATACCGTCCGATGTTCATCACCGATGCGCGCATTGCACGCGGTGTGGACTTCTGGCGTCAGCACGAGGCGACGCTGGCCCGTGCCGAGCAGGAATACGGCGTGCCGGCACAAGTCATCGTGTCGATCATTGGCGTTGAAACCTTTTTCGGACGTAATACCGGTAATTACCGGGTGATCGATGCCTTGTCCACGCTCGGTTTCGACTATCCTCCCCGTGCCGAATTTTTCCGCAAGGAACTGCGTGAGTTCCTGCTGCTGGCGCGTGAAGAACAGGTCGATCCATTGACCCTCAAAGGCTCGTACGCCGGGGCCATGGGCCTGCCGCAGTTCATGCCGAGCAGCTTTCGCGCTTACGCGGTGGATTTCGACGGTGACGGCCACATCAATATCTGGAACAACCCGGATGATGCGATCGGCAGCGTCGCCAGTTATTTCAAACGTCACGGCTGGGTCGCGGGTGAGCCGGTGGTCAGCCGTGCCGATGTCCGTGGCGAACAGGTCGATGAAGGCCTGACCACCGGCATCGAACCGACGAAAACGGTTGGAGAGTTGCGAGTGCTGGGCTGGTCAAGTCATGATGCGCTGCGCGATGATATGCCGGTTACTGCATTTCGCCTCGAAGGCGACAACGGCCCTGAATACTGGATGGGCCTGAAGAATTTCTACGCGATCACGCGTTATAACCGCAGCGTGATGTACGCCATGGCCGTACATCAACTGTCTGAACAGCTGGTACAAGCACGGGGCGTCAAGTAATGCGGGCATTGCCTAACAATAAACCCCTGAAGCTGGTGGCATTCGCTGCGTTGGCGGTGCTGGTCGCCAGTTGCTCGACCAGCCGTTCGCCGACTCAGAAAACCACCACGACCGCTGTGCGTGCCCAGCCGGGCCTGGACATCAACCGTGCGCATAAAGATGGCGCGCCGTGGTGGGACGTCGACGTATCGCGTATCCCGGATGCCACGCCGACCCTGCACACCGGTCCGTACAAGGCCAACCCGTACACGGTGCTGGGCAAGACCTACTTCCCGCTGCAGGAATCGAAGACCTACGTGGCTTCGGGTACGGCGTCCTGGTACGGCACCAAGTTTCACGGTCAGAACACCGCCAACGGCGAGGTCTACGACCTGTACGGCATGAGTGCCGCCCACAAGACATTGCCACTGCCAAGTTACGTTCGGGTGACCAACCTGGACAATAACAAGAGCGTGATCCTGCGGGTCAACGACCGTGGGCCGTTCTATTCTGACCGTATCATCGACCTGTCCTATGCTGCGGCGAAGAAGCTCGGTTATGCCGAAATCGGCACCGCGCGGGTCAAGGTCGAAGGCATCGATCCTCAGCAGTGGTGGGCCGCCAAGGGCCGTCCGGCGCCTTTGATGCTCAACGAGCCGCAAGTCGCGCAGAGTAGCGCCCCGGTGATCACGGCCTCGGCCGGCACCGTCGAGCAATGGACGCCACCGCCGCAGCAACATGCCTCCGACACCGTCCCCGTGCCGATGAGTGCAAAAAAAAACGCTTCTGCACCAGCGTCTGGCCAGTATCTGCAGGTGGGCGCGTTCGCCAACCCGGACGCTGCAGAACTGCTGAGGTCGAAGCTCAGCGGGATGGTGAGCGCTCCGGTGTTCATCAGCTCGATCGTGCGCAATCAACAGACCCTGCACCGGGTTCGCCTGGGGCCGATCGGCTCGCCGGGTGAAATTGCCCAGGTGCAGAACAGCGTGCGCCTGGCCAACCTTGGTTCGCCAAGTGTGGTCACCGAGTAATACGTAGAACTTGATTGACGGTTCACTTGCGGTATCGGGGGGTGAACCAGGTTGTTGGCTCGTCGAAGAACAAAAGCCCGGCAAGGGTGACTGGAGTGAGCAACTCAACACGCGATGACTCGTTAGAAAGTCATCTGATTAAATTTTGTCCGCAAGGACAGTTTCCATTAGCGATTTCGAGAGACGGATGAACATCACCACCTTTGCCAAACGCCTGTGTCTGCTAGTCCCGCTGCTCCTCTCGCCAGCCGCCTTCGCGGCCGAGATGATGCCGTCGCCACCGCAACTGGCTGCCAAAGCCTACGTTCTGATGGATGCCAGCAGCGGCAACGTGCTGGTCGAGAACAATGGCGACCAGCGTCTGCCACCGGCCAGCCTGACCAAGCTGATGACCGCTTACATCGCGACCCTGGAAATCCGTCGCGGCCAGATCGGTGAAAACGATCCGGTGACCGTCAGCGAAAACGCCTGGCGCACCGGCGGTTCGCGGATGTTCATCAAAGTCGGCTCGCAGGTGACTGTCAGCGACCTGCTGCACGGCATCATCATCCAGTCCGGCAACGACGCCAGCGTGGCGCTGTCCGAGCACATCGCCGGTAGCGAAGACGCGTTCGCCGACCTGATGAACAAGACTGTGACTGATCTGGGCATGACCAATTCCCACTTCATGAACCCGACCGGTCTGCCAAACCCTGAGCATTACTCGTCGGCTCACGACATGGCGATCCTGGCCCGTGCGATCATCCACGAAGACCCGGCTCACTACGCGATCTACTCGCAGAAAGAGTTCTTCTGGAATGGCATCAAGCAGCCTAACCGCAACCTGCTGCTGTGGCGCGACAAGACCGTTGACGGTCTGAAAACCGGTCACACCGACGAAGCCGGCTACTGCATGGTGTCCTCGGCTGTACGTGACGGCCAGCGTCTGATCGCCGTGGTGTTCGGCACCAACAGCGAAGTGGCTCGCGCCGCTGAGACCCAGAAGCTGCTGACTTACGGCTTCCGCTTCTTCGAAACCCAGACCTTCTATCAGAAGGGCACCGAATTGGCTCAGGCCCCGGTGTGGAAAGGCACCACCAATCAAGTCAAGGCCGGCCTGGCTGAAGACCTGACCATGACCCTGCCAAAAGGCCAGCTGAAGAAGCTTGCTGCGAGCATGACCATGAACCCGCAACTGACCGCGCCAATCGCCAAGGGCGACGTGATCGGTAAAGTCGAAGTCAAACTGGAAGACAAGGTCGTGCACAGCGCTGACCTGATCGCTCTGGATGGCGTCGAGGAGGGTGGTATCTTCCGCCGCATGTGGGATAGCATCCGTCTATTCTTCTACGGCTTGTTCAACTGATTTGTGTTGACCTGCATGGCCCCGCCCCGATCTGGTGCGGGGCCATGCGCGTTATCACGGCTTGCGCTCAAGAGGCCGTTACGCCATGACCGATACCGAAGTAAAGGCGCCAAAGATCGAATTTCCCCAGGTTGATTATCCGGTTAAGGTGATCAGCGACACGGGGGTTGGCCACAAAGACAAGATCATCGAAATCGTGAAGAAATTCGCGAAGATCAATGATGAGCGTGTCGACGAGCGTTCGAGCAGCAACGGCAAATACACCACCATTCAGTTACACATCGTCGCGACCGATCAGGATCAGCTGTACAACATCAACAGCGAACTGCGGGCGACCGGCTTCGTGCACATGGTGTTGTGATGCCGGGCACGCTGGGCTTTCGTGAACTCGGCCAGATGGCTTACGAGCCGGTCTGGCATGCCATGCAGCGCTTCACCAACGAACGCGGCAGCGATGCCGCCGACGAAATCTGGCTCGTCGAGCACCCACCGGTGTTCACTCAAGGCCAGGCCGGCAAGGCCGAACACTTGTTGCTGCCGGGAGATATTCCGGTGGTGCAGGTCGATCGCGGCGGGCAGGTGACTTATCATGGCCCCGGCCAGTTGGTCGCCTACCTGTTGCTGGATGTACGCAAGCTGGGTTTCGGCGTGCGTGATCTGGTCAGCCGCATGGAGCTTTGCCTGATCGAACTGCTGGCCAGCTACGGCGTGACCGCGGCGGCCAAGCCAGACGCTCCCGGCGTGTACGTCGATGGAGCGAAAATCGCTTCTCTGGGTTTGCGGATTCGCCACGGTTGTTCCTTTCATGGCCTGGCCCTGAACGTGGATATGAACCTGGAACCGTTTCGACGGATTAATCCCTGCGGCTATGCCGGGCTGGCGATGACCCAGCTGAGCGACCACGCAGGATCGATTGAATTTGCCGAGGTAAGTGCCCGGCTGCGCGCGCAGCTCGTCAAACACCTCGACTATGCTGAGCAGACGACCCTGACGGGCGGAATCGACTGATATGACTACTGATGCAGTGCAAACCATGATCCCGACGCTCGACGTGACCGAGCGCCCGGCCCCGCGTCCCAAGGTAGAAGCCGGCGTCAAGCTGCGCGGCGCCGAGAAGGTTGCACGCATCCCGGTAAAGATCATTCCGACCACCGAACTGCCGAAGAAACCTGACTGGATTCGTGTGCGTATCCCGGTTTCGCCGGAAGTCGACCGGATCAAGAGCCTGCTGCGCAAGCACAAGCTGCACAGCGTCTGCGAAGAAGCATCCTGCCCGAACCTTGGCGAGTGCTTCTCCGGCGGCACCGCGACCTTCATGATCATGGGCGACATCTGCACCCGTCGCTGCCCGTTCTGCGACGTCGGCCACGGTCGTCCGAAGCCACTGGACGTCAATGAGCCGCAAAGCCTGGCCATCGCCATTGCCGACCTCAAGCTCAAGTACGTGGTGATCACCTCGGTTGACCGCGACGACCTGCGTGACGGCGGTGCCCAGCACTTTGCCGACTGCATCCGCGAAATCCGCAAACTGTCGCCGAACGTGCAGCTGGAAACCCTGGTTCCGGACTACCGTGGCCGCATGGACGTCGCGCTGGAAATCACCGCGGCCGAGCCGCCGGATGTGTTCAACCACAACCTGGAAACCGTGCCACGCCTCTACAAGGCAGCGCGCCCGGGTTCGGATTACCAGTGGTCGCTGACCTTGCTGCAACGCTTCAAGCAGATGATGCCGCATATTCCGACCAAATCCGGCTTGATGCTGGGTCTGGGTGAGACCGACGAGGAAGTCATCGAAGTCATGAAGCGCATGCGCGAACATGACATCGACATGCTGACCCTCGGCCAGTACCTGCAACCGTCCCGTAGTCACTTGCCGGTGCAGCGCTTTGTGCACCCGGACACCTTCGCCTGGTTCGCCGAGGAAGGTTACAAGATGGGCTTCAAAAACGTTGCCTCGGGGCCGCTGGTGCGTTCTTCATACCACGCCGACGAGCAAGCGAAGCTGGTCAAGGCTGAGCTGCTGGGTTCCTGATCCGGCGCTGAATGAAAAAATGCCCGCCGAGGTTTTAACGCCCGGCGGGCATTTTTTTGCCCGTCTTACATTCGATGCTGATTTTTCCTGCAACCTGCGGCGTGGCCGACCCTCTTCTGTTTGCCCCCGTTCCTGACTACTGTGTGTGCATGACTCACAGGGAGATCCAAGGATGACCGTTCGACCGACCCATACTCTTTGCCCACACAGAGCCGTGCCTGCACTGCCCTCGGAAGGGTTGATCGGCGTCATTGCGCCTGCCGGCCCTGGTGCTCTGGACACCGATGAGGCGGTGCGATGGATGCGAGCCCGCGGTTATGGGCTGAAGGTGTTTCCCGGTGTTTATGAAAAAGACGGCTATCTGGCTGGCAGTGACGACGTGCGTTTGCGTGATCTGCATGCGGCATTCGCTGATCCCGAGGTCGATGCCATCATTTGCCTGCGCGGCGGCTACGGCACGCCGCGCTTGCTCGACCGGATCGATTACGACCTGCTGAGCCGTCATGCCAAGCCATTCGTTGGCTACAGCGATATCACCGCGCTGCACCTGGCCATCAGTCGTTACGCAGGATTCGTGACCTTCCACGGGCCGCTGCTCAACGCTGACTTGTTGGGCGACAAGGAGCCGCCGACGGTCACTTCATTCTTCGCCATGCTGCGCGGGCAATTGAAGGCGGGGAGTGTGCTGAGCCATCCGGTGGCTTATCCGTTGACTACCGTCGAACCTGGCATTGCGCACGGACGCTTGCTCGGCGGTAATCTGGCGATGATCGCCGCAACCTTGGGCACGCCTTACGAGATTGATGTCGAAGGGGTGATTCTGCTCATCGAGGACATCAACGAGCCGCTGTATCGCATTGATCGCTTGCTGACACAGATGCGCCTGGCCGGCAAACTGGCAAAATTGCGAGGTGTGCTGGTCGGGGACGTGGCGGGGGTGGAAGTCGCGGCACTGAACCGATTGCTCAAGCAGACTTTCGAGCCGTTGCGGATTCCGGTGTTATCGGGGTGGCGTAGCGGGCATTGCGATCCGAACCTGACGCTGCCGATGGGGGCGCTGGTGCGGCTGGATGCCGGGAAGCAGGAATTGATGCTGGAGCAGGATGTGGTGATCAAGGCCTGAAGGTTTATTGCCTGATAGTCAGTCTCCGCGAGCAGGCTCCCACATTTGGAATGCATTTCAATGTGGGAGCGAGCCTGCTCGCGAAAGCGATATCAGCCATACGGCATTCGTTCTATTGGCTACGCAGGCTTTCCAGCAACTTGTGCGTCGGATACCCGTCCGCCGGCCAGCCAAATGACTGCTGGGCACTGCGAATCGCCTTGCGCGTGTTGGCGCCGATGATCCCGTCCGCCGTGCCGGCATCGTAATTGCGCGCACTCAGCAGGGTCTGCAATTCCATACGCTCGGTGCGGCTCAGCGGCAGGTCATCTTTTGGCCAACTGCCGTTGATCAAGCCGCCACCGCTGAAACGCTCGGACAACAGGCTCACTGCCAGCGCGTACGACGAGGAGTTGTTGTACTTGAGGATCGCGCGGAAGTTGTCGAGGATCAGGAATGCCGGCCCACGATAACCAGCCGGCAGCAGCAGGGCGGCAGACAGCTGTTCAGAGCCTGCTGGCACCTGACCGCCATTCGGCAGGGTCACGCCCAACTGACGCCATTCGGCGACACTCTTGCGAATCGCGCCATCAGCCAGGGTGTAGTTGAAGCTGCTCGGCAGCTGCACTTCAAACCCCCACGGCTGGCCACGCTGCCAGCCGGAGCTTTGCAGGTAATGCGCAGTTGAGGCCAGCGCATCGGCAGGACTGCCCCAGATATCGCGGCGACCGTCACCGTCGAAGTCCACTGCGTGAGTGTTGTAAGTGGTCGGAATGAACTGGGTCTGCCCCATGGCGCCAGCCCACGAGCCGAGCATCTTCTCTGGCGTGATGTCACCCTGTTGCAGGATCTGCAGCGCAGCGATCAATTGCGCATGAGCAAAGCCTGGCCGACGGCCTTCGTAAGCGAGGGTGGCCAGCGAGTTGATCACCGACTTACTGCCCTGAAACTGACCGAAATTGCTTTCCATGCCCCACACCGACACCAGCGCCTGACGGTCAACGCCATAACGCTGTTCGATGCTTTGCAGAATATCGGCGTACTGGCTGATCAGTGCCTGACCTTTACGCACTCGTAGTGGCGAGAGCGCGCCATCAAGGTATTCCCACACCGGACGGGAAAATTCCGGCTGACTGCGGTCGGCGCGAATCACGCTAGCGTCGAAGCTGATATTGGCAAAGGCGCGATCGAACAGGTCAGGGCGGATCCCGGCGGCGAGGGCGTCCTTGCGGAAACCGGCCTGCCATTCGGCAAAGGTCTGGGTCGGCTGAAGATCAAGAGGGTCGGCGGACGGCACTACCGGCGGGATGATCGCTGGGGCCGTGGCGACGGGCGCGGCTTGAAGGGGTTGCGCATCGGCGGCGGTCGGTTTTTCCGCGCAGGCGACAAGCAGAATGAAGCTGGAGGCAGCGATCAATTGGCGAACAGGCCAGCGACGGGAAAGACTTAGGGGCATGCACAGTTCCAGGAAAACGAATCAGGTGCAGACCTTAACATGAGCGGGGGGTACTGCGCTTTAAGCGGCCAGAAAGTAAGAAGCCTCCCAGCTGTCAGACTGGAAGGCTTCGCGGCGGTAGCTGCCTTTACCCTTGGCTGGTCGTTCCTGGCGACTGCGGAACAGGGGTTGGGCGACGATGGATTTGGCCTTGTTGGGGCCATGCTTTGCTGGCTTTTTGCTCATTAGGGTTCTCTCGAGTGAGTGAGGTTTTGCGCAGCAGATAATCTGCTCATGCTATAGGAAAGTCAAAAGATCGCAGCCTTCGGCAGCTCCTACAGGGATCGGTGTAGGAGCTGCCGAAGGCTGCGATCTTTTGATCTTACTCGGCAGGCAATGACAGGCGTTGGCCAGCCATCAATAATGCCAAGCGACTCAGGCTCATCCACGGCGAACCGGCAGCCTGGCCCTTGATCTGCGCATCGATGCGCTGGGCTTCGAGCAACAACTGCGCCCAGCGTTGCGCCGAGTAGCGTTGCAGGGCTTTGCTCATCAAAGGTTTGCGCTTGTCCCAGACCGGCGGCTTCGCCTGGCTGAAACACTTGTCCAGCGGCGTACCCTGGCTGTATTGCAACGAAATATTAGCCAGCAAGCGCAGCTCCCGCGCCAGCGCCCAGAGAATCACCGGCGGTTCGACACCTTCACCGCGCAAGCCTTCAAGCATGCGCAGCGCGTGGGCCGGCTCGCCGTTGAGCACGGCGTCGGTCAAACCAAACACGTCAAACCGCGCACTGTCGGCCACGGCGGCCTGCACGGTTTCAACGGTGATCTGCCCACCTTCGGCCATCAATTTGAGCTTTTCGATTTCCTGCGCGGCAGCGAGCAAGTTGCCTTCGACGCGTGCAGCAATCAGTTCGACCGCGTCCTGGCTGGCCGACAAACCAGCCTGAGACAAGCGCTGACGAATCCAGCTCGGCAACTGATTGGCGTCCACCGGCCAGATCTGGATGAACTGGGTCTGCTGGCCTTCCACCAGTGCCTTGCCCCACTTGGTTTTCTGCGCGCTGCCATCCATCTTCGGCAGGCTGATCAGCAGCACCGTGTCTTCAGCGGGACGCGAGCAGTATTCGATGAATGCAGCGGCGCCTTTGTCACCGGGTTTGCCCGAGGGCAGGCGCAGTTCCAGCAGGCGCTTTTCGGCGAACAACGACATGCTGGCGCCGGCCTGCAACAACGTGCCCCAATCGAAATTGGCGTCGGCGGCGAAGACCTGGCGTTCATCAAAACCTTGCTGACGCGCAGCGCTGCGGATGGCGTCGGCGGCTTCCTGGCACAGTAGCGGGTCATCGCCGCTGATGATGTAGACAGGCGCCAAAGCACCTTGCAGGTGTTTACCGAGTTGGGCGGGAGCGAGCTTCATAAGAAATGCCGAACGGGGCGCCTGAGCGCCCCGAACGTCTTACTGCTGCGGTACTTCGAGCGGCGACTGGCGCGGGGTTTCCGCTTCAGCCTTTTGTGCCGCTTGCAGCGCATCGGCTTCTGCCTTGGCGCGGTCATTGGCGGCTTGCTGCAGCTGCTGCAGTTGACCGGGGGTCAGTTGCTGCAGACGCAACATCATGCGTTGGACCAGTTCGCGAGTGGTTTCGCGACGGGCGTCGTTGGCTTCCTGATCGGAGCCCACGAGGTTGTTACCGTCGTGGATAAACACTTTCTGAACTTCAAGTTTGTCGCTGAGCAGTTGCAGGTTCTTGTCGCCACGGATCTCGTAGTTCAGAACAGTACTGACTTGATACTCGCCCGTACGACCGGCACCGGCGTAGCTGAGGATGCGCTGGCTCTCCTGCTGGTCAGCCAGGAAAAGTTTGTACGGAGCACCGCTGTAAACCTTGACGCCGCTCGACTCCAGCACCTGACGCAGTTGCGTGACCGTCTCGCCGTAGGCATTACGGGCGCTCAGGTCGAGTTCCTTGATCGACAGTTCGTTAGTGCCGGTACCGCGCAGCTGGAAACCGCAGGCGCTCAACAGAACGGCGAGGCCCATCACCAGCAGATTGCGTTTGATCATTGTGTTGCTCCCCTTGAAACCACGTGGGCCGATTGTACGGCCCGAAAGGTTTTACTTGGCGCCAGGCGAGCCTGGCGCCCGATCCAATTAGCTGGCGACGATGTTGACCAGTTTCCCCGGCACAACGATCACTTTACGAATAGTCAGGCCGTCGACGAAACGCAGTACGTTTTCGTTGGCGCGGGCTGCTGCTTCAACTTCTTCGCGGGTCGCGCTGGCCGGCATTTCGATCTGGCCGCGCAGTTTGCCGTTGACCTGGATGACCAGGGTCAGGCTGTCCTGCACCAAAGCGCTTTCATCCACTGCCGGCCACCCGGCGTCGATGACTGCATCGGCGTGACCCAGCTGGTTCCACAGTTCGTGGCTGATGTGCGGCGTGATTGGTGCCAGCAACAGCGTCACGGCTTCCAGACCTTCGTGAATCAGCGCGCGATCCTGCTCGGTGCTTTGCGCGGCTTTTTCCAGCACGTTCATCAGCGTCATTACCTGGGCGATGGCGGTGTTGAATTTGTGGTTCTGGCCGACGTCGTGGCTGGCCTGCTTGATGGCCACGTGAATGGCGCGGCGCACGGCCTTCTGCTCATCGTTCAGGCTGGCGATGTCCAGCTTGCCCGGCAAGCCCTGAGTGACGTGGGCTTGCGCCAGACGCCAGACGCGCTTGAGGAAACGGTGCGAACCTTCGACGCCGGAGTCGGACCACTCAGCGCTCATGTCAGGTGGCGAAGCGAACATCATGAACAGGCGGCAGGTGTCGGCGCCGAACTGATCGATCATCGACTGTGGGTCAACGCCGTTGTTCTTCGACTTGGCCATCTTCTCGGTGCCGCCGATTTCTACCGGCAGACCGTCGGATTTCAGCTTGGCACTGATGACCTTGGCTTTGCTGTCGCGCTCGAGTTCTACGTCCGCCGGGTTGAACCAGGTGTAAGCACCATTGGCTTCGCGACGGTAGTAGGTTTCGGCGATCACCATGCCTTGGGTCAGCAGGTTCTTGAACGGCTCGTTGGAGCTGACCAGGCCTTCGTCACGCATCAGCTTGTGGAAGAAGCGCGCGTAGAGCAGGTGAAGAATGGCGTGTTCGATACCACCGATGTACTGATCGACTGGCAACCAGTGGTCGGCTGCGGATTTTTCCACCAGACCGCCTTCAAAGTGCGGCGAGGCGTAACGGGCGTAGTACCACGACGACTCGACGAACGTGTCCATGGTGTCGGTTTCACGCTTGGCAGGCTGACCGCATTTCGGGCAGCTGCACTCGTAGAATTCCGGCATGCGCGCCAGCGGCGAACCAGCACCGTCCGGCACCACGTCTTCCGGCAGGACCACAGGCAGTTGATCTTCCGGTACCGGCACGTCACCGCATGCATCGCAGTGGATGATCGGGATCGGGCAGCCCCAGTAGCGCTGACGGCTGATGCCCCAGTCGCGCAGGCGGAACTGAGTGCGCGAGGCGCCCAGTTCTTTCTTGATCAGGGCCACTTCGATGGCGTCGAACGCACCCGCGAAGTCGAGACCGTCGAATTCGCCGGAGTTGATCAGTGTGCCGTGCTCGCCGTAGGCGTCTTGCCACGGGGCCGGGTTGCTGTCGCCGGAACTGGTACGCACCACCGATTTCACTGGCAGGTTGTACTTGTGAGCGAATTCGAAATCGCGCTCGTCGTGCGCCGGTACGGCCATTACAGCGCCGTCGCCGTAGTGCATCAGCACGTAGTTGGCGACCCAAACAGGCAGTTTCTCACCGGTCAGCGGGTGCTCGACGAACAGGCCGGTCGGCAGGCCTTTTTTCTCTTGTGTGGCGACGTCGGCTTCAGCAACGCTGCCGCCCTTGCATTCAGCGATGAACGCTTGCAGCTCAGGGTTGTTCTGCGCTGCCTGGGTCGCCAGCGGATGCTCGGCAGCCACGGCGACATAGGTCGCGCCCATCAGGGTGTCCGGACGGGTAGTGAAGACTTTCAGGGTGCCGGCTACGCCAATCGAGTCGACGTTGTACGGGAACTGCACTTCCATGCCGCGGGATTTGCCGATCCAGTTGCGCTGCATGGTCTTGACCTGTTCAGGCCAGCCAGTCAGTTCGTCGAGGCTCTCCAGCAGCTCATCCGCGTAGGCGGTGATCTTGAAGTAGTACATCGGGATTTCGCGCTTTTCGATCAGCGCCCCGGAACGCCAGCCGCGACCGTCGATCACCTGTTCGTTAGCGAGAACGGTCTGGTCGATCGGGTCCCAGTTCACGGTGCCGTTTTTACGGTAGATCACGCCTTTTTCGAACAGGCGAGTGAACAGCCATTGTTCCCAGCGGTAGTAATCCGGCTTGCAGGTGGTGACTTCGCGTGACCAGTCGACCGCCAGACCCAGGCTGCGCAGCTGGGTTTTCATGTAGGCGATGTTTTCGTAGGTCCACTTGGCCGGCGCGACGTTGTTCTTCATCGCGGCGTTTTCCGCCGGCATGCCGAATGCGTCCCAACCCATAGGTTGCAGAACGTTCTTGCCGAGCATGCGCTGGTAGCGGGAGATCACGTCGCCGATGGTGTAGTTGCGCACGTGCCCCATGTGTAGCTTGCCGCTGGGGTAAGGGAACATCGACAGGCAGTAGTAGGTTTCCTTGCCTGGCTGTTCACTGACTTCAAAGGACTTTTGCTCGTCCCAGAACGACTGGGCGGCGGCTTCGATTTCACGGGGCTGATATTGTTCGTGCATGGCTACTTTTGTACTGGATAGGGGTGGCCTAATCCTCTTCAACGCAGGTGCCGGGGTTGGCCCGGACGAGCTGGAAGTGGAATTACAGGAAGCGCCGTAGCATACATGACCGCGCTCGGCCTAGGGAAACCCTGATTACAGCTGTTTGTCCCGGCAAATCCGTGGCGAGGGCCGTTGGTCGCGGCGTGCAGCCGGTTTGTGCAGCGAAGCTAAGCTCTAACTGGGGAGTGAGTCTTATCTTCAATGAGGTGAGGGATGGTGGAGCAACGGCAAAAAAACGTGACGAAACCCGAGTTGTACGAAAGATTGATCGATCGTCTTGGTATGGCCCTGGACGCATTAAAAACCGCTGACCGGCTGCGCGACGAGCGCCCCCTGGAACTGGAATTGCGTGGCTTGAGTCCCGCCGAGTTCAAACTGGTCAAGGCCTATCTGGATCGCAGTGAACGTGAAACGCATGGATGCTTGTCACAGGCAGTGAAGCAGCTCGATGCAGCACATTCGGCCAAGGTCATCTGGCTCAAGGACAAGGCGCCCGGCAGAGACACCGTCAAGGTTCGCTCTGTACAGGCCAAGTAAGCGCATGGCAGGTCAAGAACCGGAACTTTTTCAACGGGATCCCACCTATTGGTTGTAACGCTTTATTAACACTCTTAGGCTTCGGGCATCTGTGGAGATGCTCGATGCCTTTTCGTTATTTCATCAAACAACTTTTGTTACCACCCGGCATTCTTTTGCTGCTGTTGCTGGCCGCTTGGTGGCTGCGCCGCTCACGGCCGCGCCTGGCTGGATTGTGTTTTGCCATTGGCTTTGGCGGAATGTGGCTGATGAGCCTGCCGGTGGTCGTGCAGTGGGGCGCGAAAGCTCTGGAACGCGAGCCACCGTTGGCCCGTGAAGAGTGGGCGACGCTGGCGCAGCGGGCCGACGCGATTGTGGTGTTGGGCTCAGGTCGTGAGCGCGGCGATCTGGCCTGGGGTGAGGATCAGCCGACCGGTGTGGGCCTTGAGCGTCAGCGGTATGCGGCTCGACTGGCGAAGGCATCCGGTTTGCCGATTTTGACCACTGGTGGCCTGCATTACGGTACGCCGCCGACCGAGGCGAAGTTGATGGCGGATTCGTTGCGCGACGATTTTGGCGTGACCGTGCGCTGGCAGGAAGGCGAGAGCCGCACTACGTGGGAAAATGCGAAGTTCACGGCCGATATCTTGTTGCCGCAGGGGATCAAGCGCGTGGTCGTGGTGACGCAGGCCTGGCACATGCCGCGATCGGTATGGAGTTTTCAACAGGCGGGTTTTGAAGTGGTTCCGGCCCCGGTCGGATTTCTCGGAACTGATAACGCGAGACCGTTTGGTGGCTGGCTGCCGGAGTTCAAGTCGATCTGGCAGAGCGGGCAGTTGTTGAATGAAGCGGTGGGGCAGGTGGGGTATTCGCTGTTTTACCGGGCTGACTGATCGTTCCCACGCTCTGCGTGGGAATGCATCCGGTGGCGCTCTGCGCCACATCCGAAGCGGAACGCGGAGCGTCCCCGGCGGCATTCCCACGTGGAGCGTGGGAGCGATCATTGTAGGAGGCTTTAAAGGGTTTTCGACATCCGGCTGGCCATCAGTGCCCAGCCAAACAACAGCAAGCAGACAATGATCAATGGCCACGAGCGCCATTGCAGGTACGGCGTCAGGTTGTGCATCGGTACCACTTCACCGTACAAAATCCCTTGTTCGAACTGCGGAATCTGCTCGGTGATCTGTCCGAACGGGTTGATCAGTCCGGTCACACCGTTGTTGGTTGCACGAATCATCCAGCGCCCAGCCTCAAGCGCGCGCATCTGCGCCATCTGCAAATGTTGCAGCGGACCGATCGAGGTACCGAACCAGGTGTCATTGCTGATCGTCAGCAGCAAATCACTGCGCGCCGACAGGCTGGCGGCAAATTCCGGATACACCACTTCGTAGCAGATAAACGGTGCGATCTGATAACCCTTGGCCTGCAACAACGCCTGATCGGCCGGGCCACGGGCAAAGTCGGACATTGGCAGGTCGAAGAAGGCGATCAGCCCGCGCAATACATCCTGCAGTGGCACGTATTCGCCGAAGGGCACCAGTTTCTGTTTCAGATAAGTACCGTCGCCTTCGCCGACCACGGTGATGCCATTGAAGAAGCGTTTTTCGTGACGAACGGTTTCGCGGATCGGTACACCAGTGATCAGCGCCGATTTACGCTCGGCGGCGAAGGTGCCCATCATGGTCAGGTAGCCCTCGGCGGACTCCTTCAATACCGGCACGGCGGTTTCCGGCCAGATCAGCAGGTCCACCGGTTTCGAGCGGAAGCTCAAATCGCGATACAAAGCCAACTGCGCGTTGAGCTCAGCCGGATCCCATTTCATGCTTTGCGCGACGTTACCCTGAATCGCGGCAACACTCAGCGGCGCGCCGGAGGGGCTGGTCCAGGCATGGCCCTTGAGCGCAGTGCCGGCCACCCAAGGGCCAACCAGCAGCACCAAACCTGCGGCAACAAAACCTTTGCGGCCGGTTTGCAGCAGGCGTGGGGCGTTGTAGATCAGTGCAGCGGTCAGTGCCAGAACGAACGACACCAGCCACATGCCACCCACTGGAGCGAGTCCGGCCAATGGGCCATCGAGCTGGCTGTAACCCGAGTACAGCCATGGGAAGCCGGTGAGGAACCAGCCACGAAACGCTTCCTGGCCGACCCACAAGGCAGCGAACGCCAAGGCATCAGCCACAGGTGCTTCGTTACGGCGCAACCAGCGCGCCCATAACCAGGCCGGCAAGGCGAAGAACCAGGCAATCGCCGCCGTAAACAGCAGCATCAGGAACCCGGCCAACAGCACCGAAGCGCCGCCGAAATGGTGGATGCTGTAATAGATCCAGCTGGTGCCGGCACCAAACAGGCCGAAACCGAAGCACCAGCCACGGCCCAGTGCCTGACGCGGACTCAGCTCGCGCAAACCGGCATAGAACAAGCCGACCGCCAGCAAAGCCAGCGGCCAGATGTTGAAAGGTGCTAGAGCGAAGGTGGTGATTGCACCGGCCGCCACGGCCAGCAGGTTACCGGGCCAGCCGGGGCGGGTTGTCCAGCGCATTTCAGTCCTTAGAATTAACGAGCAATTGGCGTCAGTCGCAGCAAATGAATCCGACGGCTGTCGGCGTTCAGGATGCGGAAACGATAGGCGCCGATTTCAGTGATTTCGTTGCGTTTTGGCAAGTGCCCGAACGCGCTCATCACCAGACCGCCGACGGTGTCGAATTCATCGTCGGAGAACTCGCTGTCGAAAAACTCGTTGAAGTTCTCGATCGGCGTCAGCGCCTTGATCAGGAAGTCACCGCTGGGCAGTGGCTTGATGTAGCTGTCTTCTTCGACGTCGTGTTCGTCTTCGATGTCGCCGACGATCTGTTCCAGCACGTCTTCGATGGTCACCAGACCGGCCACTCCGCCGTATTCGTCGATGACGATGGCCATGTGGTTGTGGTTGGCGCGGAATTCACGCAACAACACGTTCAGGCGCTTGGACTCCGGCACGAAGGTGGCCGGGCGCAGCAGATCCTTGATGTTGAAGCTGTCGCCGTTTTCCTTGAGGATCAGCGGCAGCAGATCCTTGGCCAGCAGTACGCCCATCACGTCGTCATGGCTTTCGCCGATCACCGGATAGCGCGAGTGGGCCGAGTCGACCACGGCCGGGAGGAATTCACGGGGTGTCTGGGTCGCCTTGATGCTGATCATCTGCGAACGCGGCACCATGATGTCGCGTACTTGCAGGTCAGCCACCTGAATGGCGCCTTCGACGATGGCCAGCGCTTCGCTGTCCAGCAGTTTGTTCTGATGTGCATCACGCAGCAGCTCGAGAAGCTCCTGACGGTTCTTCGGCTCGTGGGCAAAAGCCTGGGTCAGTTTACCCAGCCATGACTTCTGCCCGTTGCTCGATCGATCTTCGCTCATAGCGATTACTCTGAATCCTTTGTTGTAACGATAGGGGATGTTTCGGGTTCGTCGTCCGCGTACGGATCGGGGTAGCCCAGTTCGGCAAGCAACTCGCGTTCCAGTGCTTCCATTTCTTCGGCTTCTTCGTCATCTATATGGTCGTAACCCAGCAGATGCAAGCAGCCGTGAATGACCAGATGTGCCCAGTGGGCCTTTAGTTCCTTGCCTTGTTCGGCGGCTTCACGCTCGACCACCGCCACGCAGATCACCAGATCGCCTAGCAATGGAATGTCGAGAAACTCGTCGGGTACTTCGGCCGGGAACGACAGGACGTTGGTCGCGTAATCCTTGTGGCGCCAGGTGTGATTGAGCTCGCGGCCTTCTTCCTCATCGACCAGACGAATGGTCATTTCCGAGTCGGCGGTGCGCTGGCGCAGGGCAAGTTCGCACCACAGGCGGAAGTCGGCTTCACTCGGCGCGTTCGCTTCAGTCGCGATTTGCAGGTCTAGCTCAAGCATTTCGCGAGGTGTCCTTGGGTGCTTCGTCACGGTTTTCGAAGCGCTCGTAGGCTTCGACGATCCGCTGGACCAAAGGATGGCGCACGACGTCTTTCGGCTGGAAGTGTGTGAAGCTGATGCCCGGCACGTCTTTGAGCACTTCGATCACATGATGCAGGCCGGACTTGGTGCCACGCGGCAGGTCGACCTGGGTGATGTCACCGGTGATGACTGCGGTGGAGCCGAAGCCGATCCGGGTCAGGAACATCTTCATCTGTTCGACGGTGGTGTTCTGGCTTTCGTCGAGAATGATGAAGCTGTTGTTCAGCGTGCGACCGCGCATGTAGGCCAGCGGCGCAACTTCAATCACCTGGCGTTCGATCAGCTTGGCCACGTATTCAAAGCCGAGCATCTCGTAGAGTGCGTCGTAGAGCGGGCGCAGGTACGGGTCGATCTTCTGCGACAGGTCGCCGGGCAGGAAGCCGAGTTTTTCACCCGCTTCAACCGCCGGACGCACCAGCAGGATGCGGCGGATCTGCTCGCGTTCCAGAGCATCGACAGCGCAGGCCACGGCCAGATAGGTCTTGCCGGTACCGGCCGGACCGATGCCGAAGTTGATGTCGTTACCGAGGATTTCCTTCACATAGCGCAGTTGATTCAAGCCGCGTGGGCGAATCATGCCTTTCTTGGTGCGCAGGGCGACAGAGGCTTCGGCGGGGGCGTGATTGTCCAGCTCGACCACGGCCGATTCCTGGAGGAACAGGTGCACGAGGTCCGGCGACAGCTCAGTACCTTTGGTTTCCCGATACAGGCGGCGCAGCAGGTTTTCCGCAGACGTGGTGTGCTTGGGGTCGCCGATCAACTCGAACTGGTTTCCGCGGTTGCGGATCTCGATGGTCAGGCGCTGTTCGATCAAGCGCAAATGCTCGTCGAATTGCCCGCACAGATTGGCGAAGCGGCGAGCCTCAAAAGGCTCGAGGATAAAACGATGTGGTTCTATGGGTGCGTTCAAGGTCGTATTTAGCCGCCCTGGGGCAATTAAGATGAAATCAAGGATAACGCCAGAGGCCTGGGTGCGAAAGCTCTTAAATATTCTTGGCGTCGAGACCGCCAAGATCGCAGCCTCCGGCAGCTCCTACAGGGGAATGTAATCCATGTAGGAGCTGCCGAAGGCTGCGATCTTTTGCATTTATTGGATCAGCGAGCCACGCAGCGAGTGCGGTTGCGCCGCGTCGATGTGCACATCGGCGAACTGGCCGATTAGAGTCGGATTGTCGCAGCGGAAGTTGACGATTCGATTATTCTCGGTGCGCCCTTGCAGCTCGCCCGGGTCTTTCTTCGAATAGTCGGTGACCAGAATGCGCTGGATCGAGCCGACCATTTGTCGGCTGATCTCAAAGCCTTGCTGATTCAGGCGATGTTGCAGGGCGTTCAGGCGTTCCTTTTTCAACTCTTCCGGGGTCTCGTCGGCCAGATCGGCCGCCGGGGTACCCGGGCGCTGGCTGTAAACGAACGAGTAGGAGAAGTCGAAACCGACATCGGCAATCAGCTTCATCGTCTGTTCGAAGTCTTTCTCGGTCTCGCCGGGGAAGCCGACGATGAAGTCCGAACTGATGCAGATGCCCGGTACCGCCGCACGCAGTTTGCGCAGCTTGGATTTGTACTCCAGCGCCGTGTGGTTGCGCTTCATCGCCGCGAGAATCCGGTCGGAACCCGATTGCACCGGCAAGTGCAGATGCTTGACCAGTTCCGGGACGTCGGCGTGGGCCTGGATCAGGCTGTCGGAGAATTCCAACGGGTGCGAAGTGGTGTAGCGAATGCGGTCGATGCCGTCGATGGCGGCGACAACACGGATCAATTCGGCGAGATCAGCCAGACGTCCGTCATGGGTCGTACCGCGATAGCCATTGACGTTCTGCCCCAGCAGCGTCACTTCACGCACGCCGTTTTCGGCGAGGTGAATGACTTCGGCGACCACGTCATCGAATGGCCGGCTGACTTCTTCGCCACGGGTGTAAGGCACCACGCAGAACGTGCAGTACTTGCTGCAACCTTCCATCACCGACACATAAGCGCTCGGGCCATCAATACGCGGCTCGGGCAAATGGTCGAATTTTTCGATTTCCGGGAACGAAACGTCGACTTGCGGCAGCTTGGTGATACGCGCGGCGTCGATCATTTCCGGCAGGCGGTGCAGGGTCTGCGGGCCGAAGACCACGTCGACGTACGGCGCGCGATCACGAATCGCCGCGCCTTCCTGGCTGGCCACACAACCGCCAACGGCGATCACCATCTCTGGGTTGGCCAGTTTCAGTTCGCGCCAGCGGCCGAGCTGCGAATACACGCGATCCTGGGCGCGCTCGCGGATCGAGCAGGTGTTGAGCAGAATCACGTCGGCGTCTTCAGCACGCGCGGTGACTTCCAGGGCCTGATGTTCACCCAGCAGATCGACCATGCGCGAGCTGTCGTACTCGTTCATCTGGCAACCGTGGGTTTCGATGTAAAGCTTCTTGGCCATGGATTAGGGTCATCACGTGATTCAAAGAACCGCGCATTATAGGGAACAAGCCTTCAGGTTCCTACCGCTGCGCGTCCGGTGGCTATGCTATAGTTTGCGCCCTCATTTTTATCCCCGATGTTATCCCCCCGCCATGACCAAACGCGAAGCTCCAATCTATAAGGTGATTTTCCTCAACCAGGGCCAGGTGTTCGAAATGTACGCCAAGCAGATCTATCAAAGTGATCTGTGGGGCTTTCTGGAAGTGGAAGAGTTCGTCTTTGGCGAGCGCACGCAAGTGGTCGTCGATCCGAGCGAAGAAAAGCTCAAGGCGCAGTTCGAAGGCGTGGTGCGCAGCTTTGTGCCGATGCATTCGATTGTGCGCATCGATGAAGTGGAACGTCTGGGCACGCCGAAAATCAGCGAAGCCCGCGGCGCGGTCGGCAATGTGATGCCGTTTCCGATGCCGATGCCTGAGAAGTAAGCTTCAAGACCGCGTCGCTCCATTCGACCTGCTCGCGAAGAGGCCAGAAAAATCTATAGAGAAATCAGGGAAGAGGCGAAAACGGCGTACGCCCATCGGCGCTCTGCAGTTCCATCAGGTATTTACGGAAAATTTGCCCGAGCACCTGGGTCGCGGTTTCAAGGTCTTCGCGGGACATTTTTTCGGAGACTTCGTCGGCCGTGTCCAGCGCGTCTTCAGCGCCGTTGACCGCGGCCATCTTCAGCACGATGTACGCCTGAATATTGTTGGCCTGCACGCCTTCACCGTGGAAGAACATGGTGCCAAGTTTGAATTGCGCCTGAGCGTGGCCTTGCAACGAGGCTTTTTCGAAATAGCTCAAGGCTTGATTGAGGTCGCGCGGGGCATTCTTGCCGTCGTAGTAGAACTCACCCAACTCGTATTGCGCTTGCGCATCCCCTTCGTCCGCGGCTTTCTGGCAAGCAGCCAGTGCCTGCGTGACGTCTTGCGGCTGAGTATTGAGGGTGCAACGACCCATCGCCGGGATCAACAACGAGTTGCCGCCTGCTTGTGCATGCGCGAGCAGGGGCTGAAGGAGCAACAGGCAGCCCAAGGCAAGGGTGCGGCCGGTGCGGTTCATGGGAATCGACTTACCTCTGAAGGGCACGCGGACCCATCGAGGGATCCAATAAGCGCGCATTATGAAATAAGCAGGGCCAACCTTACAAAGTCTTTACTCGTTTTTCTGCTGCGCGGGGAATATATCGACCACTTTAGGGGAGATTTTTAGCAGGGGCATCGGAAAAACAGCGTCGATGTAGGTGAATGCTGACGCTGGTGATAGCCAACGTCAGCGGTAGTGCGGTTATTTTAGTGCGGCGAAGGCGCGCTCGGCAGCGTCCAGTGTCAGTTTCAACTCGGCTTCGCCGTGGGCGATCGAGGTAAACCCGGCTTCGAAGGCGCTCGGCGCCAGGTACACGCCACCTTCCAGCATCAGGTGGAAGAAGCGACCGAACAGGGCAGCGTCGCTGGCCATCACATCTTCAAAGGTTACGATGTCGTCGGCGCCGCTGAAGTACAGACCGAACATGCCGCCAGCCTGCGTGGTCACGAACGGAATGCCAGCAGCATCGGCGCGTTGTTGCAGGCCATCGAGCAGGCGCGTGGTGTAGTCGGTCAGCTCGGCGTGGAAACCCGGACGGCTGATCAAACGCAGCGTGGTCAAACCGGCGGCCATCGCTAGTGGGTTACCCGACAGCGTGCCGGCCTGATACACCGGGCCCAGCGGCGCAATACGCTGCATGATTTCACGCTTGCCGCCGAAGCAGCCGACCGGCATGCCGCCACCGATGATCTTGCCGAAGGTGGTCAGGTCTGGATTGACGCCGTAATACGCCTGAGCACCGCCGAGGGCAACGCGGAAACCGGTCATCACTTCGTCGAAAATCAGCACCACGCCATGCTTGTCGCACAGCGTGCGCAGGCCTTCTAGGAAGCCCGGCGCTGGTGGTACGCAGTTCATGTTGCCGGCCACTGGCTCAACGATAATGCAGGCCACTTCCTGGCCGACTTCAGTGAGCATCTTCTCAACCGCGTCGATGTCGTTGAACGGCAGGGTCAGGGTGTGTTTGGCGAACGCCGCCGGCACACCGGCCGAGCTCGGTACGCCCTGGGTCAGTGCGCCGGAACCGGCCTTGACCAGCAGGCTGTCGGAGTGGCCGTGATAGCAGCCCTCGAACTTGATGATGCTGTCACGGCCGGTGTAACCACGGGCCAGACGGATCGCGCTCATGGTCGCTTCGGTGCCGGAGCTGACCATGCGCACCATGTCCATCGATGGCACCAGCGAGCAGACCAGATCGGCCATCTCGGTTTCCATCGCGGTCGGCGCACCGTACGACAAGCCGTGTTGCAGCTGATTGCGCACTGCGTCCAGCACGTCCGGGTGGCTGTGGCCGAGGATCATCGGACCCCACGAACCAACGTAATCGACATAACGCTTGTCGTCTTCGTCGGTAACGTAAGCACCTTCAGCGTGCTTGAAGAACAGCGGCGTGCCGCCAACGCTCTTGAACGCACGAACGGGCGAGTTCACGCCACCGGGGATGTGTTTCTGGGCATTGGCAAACAGCGTTTCGGAACGAGACATGATCGGGCTCTCAAATCAGACTTTCAGTAATTCATTGAACGCGCGGGCGCGGCGGGTCACTTCGGCGGTGCTCTCGGCACCAAACAGACCGTGGACTACGGCGAGCAGGTCGACCCCATGGGCCACCAGCGGCGCGGCGTTGTCGAGGGTGATGCCGCCAATCGCGCAGATTGGCAGGTGCAGCGTGCGCTTGGCTTCGTCGAGCAGATCGAGGCTGCATGTCGGCGCGCCGGGCTTGGTGTTGGAGTTGAAGAAGCGACCGAAGGCGACATAACTCGCACCTTCTTTGGCCGCTTGTTCGGCCAGCGCGATTTGCGCGTGGCAGGTCGAACCGATGATCGCTTTCGAGCCGAGCAGGGCGCGGGTCGGCGACAGCGGGCCGTCGGTCTGGCCGAGGTGCACGCCAACGTTAAGGCGCGCCGCCAGTTCAGCATCATCATTGATGATCAACTGCGTCTTGTAGCGCTCGCACAGATCGCGCAGCGCTTCGGCCTCGCGCAGACGGCGGGCCTCATCGTTGCTCTTGTCGCGGTATTGCAGCAGGGTGACGCCGCCTTCCAGCGCCGCCTCCACGTAAGACAGAAACTTGCCGGCCAGCAACTGGCTGTCGGTAATGGCATACAGGCCACGTAGTTTCATCAGGCAGACCTCACGACGTTACGAGCAGAAATCCAGCGGCAGGCGACGCGGGACGAACTGGCCTTTGCCCAGTTGTTCGGCATCGCGCAGGGTGCGCCAGGTGTAATCCAAAGCACTGCGCACAGCGCTGGCCAGGTGTTCGCCCTGGGCCAGACGTCCGGCGAGGGCGCTGGCCAGTGTGCAACCGGAACCGTGATAGCTGCCCGGCAGACGCTGGCAGATAAAGGTTTCACGCAGGCCGTCGCGGCTGTAAACGCGGTTGTGGATTTCAGTTTCGTCGCCATGGCCGCCGGTGATCAGCAGGTTTTTGACGAACGGCAGGAGTTTTTCAGCGCACTCGTCCGCAGTGCCTTCGGGCAGTTCGGCGAGGATTCGCGCTTCAGGAAGGTTAGGGGTGGCAATGATCGACAGCGGCAGCAGACGCTCACGCATCGCGTAACCCACCTCGTCCTTGCCCAGGCGTCCGCCGCCGCCGGCGCGCAGCACCGGGTCGCAGACCACCGGCAAGTGCGGGTGCGCGGAAAGCAGTTCGACAACGGTGTCGACCATTTCCAGCGAACCGAGCATGCCCAGTTTGACTGCCGCGACTTCGGAGTCGTTGAGTACGGCATTGGCTTGAGCCAACACCCACTCACGGTCGAGGACGCGGAAGTCAGTGACGTTGACGGTGTCTTGCACGGTCAGGGCGGTGACGGCCGGAGCCGCATGGCAACCCTGCGCGAGCAGGGCTTCGATATCTGCCTGCAAGCCGGCGCCACCACTTGGGTCGTGGCCGGAGAGACAGAGGACAACGGGGCGGGAGCTGTAGATATTCATGGTGCGCGAGCTTACCACCAAAGCTGATTTTCGGGTTCAGTGCTGTTGTGGCGGGTCGATAACCCGGCAAGAGATTGCGACCATGCTGTCACAAGTTGACCAACTCAACAGCTCTAGCCCGCTGCTTTGCTCTGGAACGCCCGTTCTAGAGCCTTTGTAGGAAAAATTTCAATGGTGCTCAATGGCCATCAACGGCTATGCTAGTCTGGATCCAAACCAATAACAGGTAATACCGGTTTTACGTCTACTCAAAGGGAATGGGGGGCCTCCTGACACAACCGGACGAGCCACGCTGGGGCTTCAATGCGCTATTTGCTGATGTTGTTGTTCTGCTTGCCCCTCATGGCGAGCGCCGTCGAATTCGACGAATTTACCCAGAGCCTCCCTCTGGGCCGGTCGCTGCAAGTGTTCGAAGACCCGAGCGGTCAGGCGAGCATTGCCGATGTTCGCGCGCAGGCTGCCGCCGGCAATTTCAAACCCCACGATAAAGCCACGCTTAATGCCGGTTACTCGCGTTCGGCGTTCTGGCTGAAAATTGACCTGCATTACCGTCCGAGCAATCCCGCCGCCCAGCGCACCTGGCTGCTGGAACTGGCTTATCCACCGCTTGACCATCTCGACCTCTATACGGCCGACGCCAATGGCGACTACCGCCTCGTCCGACAAACCGGCGACGCCTTGCCGTTCGCCAGTCGCGAGATCCGCCAGAACAACTATTTGTTCGACCTCGCTTTCGCACCGGGTCAACAACAAACCGTGTACCTGCGACTGGCCAGTGAAGGCTCGATTCAGGCGCCGGTGACGTTGTGGTCGAGCACGGCGTACCTCGAAGATCAGCCGGTGCGCCTGTATGTGCTGGGGATCATTTATGGCGTGCTGTTGGGGATGCTGGTCTACAACCTGTTCATCTACCTGAGTGTGCGCGACACCAGTTACCTCTATTACATCTTCTATATCGCCTCGTTTGGCCTTTATCAGCTGTCGGTGAACGGTGCGGCGGTGGAGTATTTCTGGCCGGACAATCCGTGGTGGGCCAACGCGGCCACGCCATTTTTCATCGGCTGTGCGGGGCTGTTCGGCAGTCAGTTCGCCCGCAGTTTCCTGCAGACCAAAAACCATAGTCGCTGGCTTGATCACTTGCTGATTGCACTGATCGCGTTCGGTGCGCTGGTGGTCGGTTTGTCGCTGATGACCAGTTACGCACTGTCGCTGCGTCTGGCGACGATATTGGCACTGACCTTCACTGTGGTGATTTTTGCCGCCGGGATTCTGGCCTGGTGGCGTGGTTTGCGCGTGGCGCGCTATTTCATCATCGCGTGGTCGGCGTTTCTGCTCGGCGGCATCGTCAACACGCTGATGGTGCTCGGCCTGCTGCCGAACGTATTCCTGACCATGTATGCCAGCCAGATCGGCTCAGCTATCGAAGTGGCGCTGCTGTCGCTGGCACTGGCCGACCGGATCAATGCGATGCGCGAGCAACAGGCGAAGACCCTGTATGACGCCGGGCAGAAACTCGAAGTGCTCAACCAGCAACTGGCCCACAGCAACAAACTCAAGGACGAATTCCTCGCGACCCTGACCCACGAACTGCGCACACCGATGAACGGCGTGATCGGTTCGCTGGAGCTGATGCAGACCGTCGAGCTGGATCCGGAGCTTGAGCAATACCAGCAGACCGCCGCCGGTTCCGCGCGGGACATGATGCGCATGGTCAACGGCATCCTCACCCTCACGGAATTGCAGGCCGGCAAGCTCAAGGCTGCGCCGGGCAGTTTCAGCCTGCGCGCGGTGGTCGAAGCGTTGCGCGTGCAGTTCGACAGCAACGCGGCGAGCAAGTCGCTGGACTTCAAGGTCGAGGTGCTGCCGACCCTGCCAGATCGCCTGTACGGCGACAGCGCCAAACTCGCGCAATGCCTGGAATGCCTGCTGGACAACGCGATCAAGTTCACCCGCGTCGGCGGGCTGGCGCTGCGGGTGACCGGCAAACCGTCGACGGACAATCGCCTGGCGTTGTCGTTTGCGGTGATCGACACCGGCATCGGTTTTACCGATCTGGGCGAGGCGACGATGTACCAGCGCTTCTTCCAGCTCGACGGTTCGATGACCCGCGAATACGGCGGACTGGGCGTGGGGCTGGCGATCTGCCGACAGTTGGTTGAGCTGCTCGGCGGCAAGCTCACTCATCGCTCGGAGCCCGGACGTGGCAGCCGTTTTCAACTGGACGTTGAGTTTGAACTGCCGGCGGTTGAAGCTGCGCCGATCGTCGCGCCTTCGCACGATTGTGTGCGTGCGCCGCAGGACTGCACGGTGCTGCTGGTGGATGACAACAGTGTCAACCAACTGGTGATGCGTGGCATGTTGCTCAAGCTCGGCTTTCGCGTGCGTACCGCCGACAACGGCGCGGCGGCATTTGATTGCTTGCAACGAGAGACTTTCGACGCAGTGCTGATCGATTGCCAGTTGCCGGCTTACGACGGCGCGTCATTGTGCTGCCAGATTCATGCGTTGCCGGGCTGCGCGAACTTGCCGGTATTCATGCTGGCGCTAACTGCCGACCGAGAGCTTTGCGCAACGGGGGCGCCGGTCGATTACTTGAACAAACCCGTAAAATTCGAAGATCTGCAATCTGCGCTGGAGCGGCGGGTGTTGTGCTGCTAACAGGGTAAAAGCGCCGCAAATTCGGCGGATATGACACTTTGATCGGTTGCGGAGCGGTGCTTAACTGGGTTCCTTGGTTGCCCGAAGGAGCCCGTCATGAACCTGCATCAGTTCGCCGAAACTCACGAAGTCACCAACCAGCCACCGTCGCTGGACGGCACTAACCTGTACCGCATCGACCTGCCGTTGCAGGAGTGGTCGCGGCGCTTTGGTGCCGGGTGGGCGGAGTCGCGGATCGATGCCTACGGTGCACTCGCTGGTGGGCCGTTGATGGAAGCCGGGTTCCTCGCCAACCAGAACAAACCTACGTTCGCCAGCCATGACCGCTACGGTCATCGCATCGATCTGGTGGAATTTCATCCGGCCTATCACGAACTGATGGGCACGGCGATCGAGCATGGCCTGACGTCGCTGCCATGGACCCATCCACAGGACGGCGCGCATGTCGCGCGCGCCTCGATGACCTATCTGCACAGCCAGGCAGAAGCCGGCAGCGGTTGCCCGTTGACCATGACCTTCGCCAGTGTGCCGGCCCTGCGTTTGCAGGCGAACATCGCTGAGCAGTGGCTACCGAAAGTCCTCGCCACCGAATACGACCCACGCAACGTCGGCATGGCGCACAAGGCCGGCGTGACCATCGGCATGGCCATGACCGAGAAACAGGGTGGCACCGACGTGCGCGCCAATACCACAAAGGCTTACCCGGTCGGCGCCAGTGGCCCGGGTCAGGCTTATGAACTGGTCGGGCACAAGTGGTTCTGCTCGGCGCCGATGTGCGATGCGTTTCTGACCTTGGCGCAGACCGACAAGGGTTTGAGTTGTTTCCTGCTGCCACGGCATCGCCCGGACGACACGCGTAATCAGTTCTACATCCAGCGCCTGAAAAACAAACTCGGTAACCAGTCCAACGCCTCCAGCGAAGTGGAGTTCCGTGGCGCGCTGGCGTGGATGGTTGGTGAGGAGGGGCGCGGCGTGCCGACTATTATCGAGATGGTCGCTATGACTCGGTTCGACTGCATGGTCGGTTCCAGCGCGTTGATGCGTCAGGCGCTGACCCAGGCCAGCCACCACTGCGCACACCGCAAGGTCGGCGGCAAACTGCTCAGCGAACAGCCGTTGATGCAAAACGTCCTGGCTGATCTGGCCTTGGAAAGCGAAGCCGCGCTGGCCCTGAGTTTGCGCATGGGCAAGGCGCTGGATCATCTGGATGATCGCCACGAAGCGCAATTTGCGCGGCTGGTGACGGCGGTGGGCAAGTATTGGATCTGCAAGCGCGCGCCGGGGATGATCAATGAGGCGGCCGAGTGCATGGGCGGCGCCGGGTATGTCGAGGACAGCATCCTGCCGCGTCTGTACCGTGAGGCACCGGTGAACTCGACGTGGGAAGGTTCGGGGAATGTGCAATGTCTGGACGTACTGCGGGCGTTGTCGAAAGAGCCGGGTGTGCTTGATGTGTTGTTCAGCGAATTGGGCGACGGGCACGGTGACAAGCGCCTGGCCGCGCATATTCAGCAGTTGCAGGCGCAGTTCAAGGACACCAGTGATATTCAGTATCGCGCGCGGCAACTGACCGAAGACATCGCGCTCGGTTTACAGGCCAGGCTTTTATTGGAGGCCGGAAATTCAACGGTCAGCGATGCCTTCATCGCCAGCCGCCTGAGCGGTGGCGGCCGGGTTTACGGCGCCTTGCCGCGTGGGCTAGACGTCGAAGCCATCGTCGCCCGCTCAACCCCACAAGGTTTCTAATCAAGCAAAAATCCCCTTGTGGGAGCGAGCCTGCTCGCGAAAGCGGTGTATCAGTCGACATCTTTATTGAATGACCCACCGCATTCGCGAGCAGGCTCGCTCCCACAGGGGATCTTCATTGATTTAAAGATTTGGGTACACCCACAACGCCACTGTTCCCGTGACGCCACGATGCAGGCAAGATGAAGCTCTGCAAGTCAGAACACAGGAAGCTGATCGTGACCGAAGCGTTTATTGTCGTTCAAACCGCCGAACAAGCCGTGGACCGTCTGGCCGAGCTGCATGAGCGGGCCACCACTGCGCTGAACTCGGCGCTCAAGCGTTACCTCAAGGATCGCGTCGAACCCGACGCTGCGCAGCGTGCTCTGTTTCGTTATCCCGAACTGCGTCTGACCTATCATTGCCAGGGCGAAGTGCCGCAGACCACCCGCGCTTATGCCAAGGTGCAACTGCCGGGCACCTATAGCGTCACCGTCACCCACCCGGCGGCGTTCCGCAAATACCTGCTCGAACAGTTGGTGCCGTTGATGCACGACTTCACCGTGACTGTGGAAGTCGGCGTCAGCCAGCAAAACATTCCGTATCCGTACGTGGTCGAGCAGGGCGATGAACTCGCCGGCTCTGGCGTCACCGCTGCCGTGCTGGCGCGGGTGTTCCCGAGCACCGACTTGTCTGCCGCTACCGATGGCATCGCCGACGGTCTTTACGACTGGGAAAACACCGATCCGCTGCCGCTGGCCTTGTTCGACGCCGCGCGCGTGGATTTCTCCCTGCGCCGTCTGGTGCACTACACCGGCAGCGACTGGCGGCATGTGCAGCCGTGGATTCTACTGACCAACTATCACCGCTACGTCGACCAGTTCATCGTCCATGGTCTGGAACAGTTGCGCCGCGACCCGCGTTTCGTGCGCATGGTGTTGCCGGGCAACGTGATCATCGAGAAGGGCATGGATCACGGCGAAGCATCGGCGATTGCGGCCGGTGTGGTCTGGCACCGTTACCAGATGCCGGCCTATCACCTGATCGCCAGCGATGGCCACGGCGTGACGCTGGTCAACATCGGCGTCGGCCCGTCCAACGCCAAGAACATCACCGACCACTTGGCGGTGCTGCGTCCGCATTGCTGGCTGATGATCGGCCACTGCGGCGGCCTGCGTCAGTCGCAGACCATCGGCGACTATGTGCTGGCCCACGCTTACATGCGTCGCGACGGCATTCTCGACCGTGTGGTGCCGCCGAACATCCCGATCCCGGCCCTGGCAGAAGTGCAAATGGCGTTGCAACAGGCTGCCGCCAATGTCACTGGCGAGAAGGGCGATGATCTGAAAAAACGCCTGCGCACCGGCACCGTGCTGACCTATGACGATCGTAACTGGGAATTGCGCTGGGCGCAGGAACGACCGTTGATCAACCTGTCCCGCGCCGTGGCCGTGGACATGGAAAGCGGCACGATTGCAGCGCAGGGTTATCGCCTGCGGGTCCCATACGGCACGTTGCTCTGCGTTTCAGATAAACCGCTGCACAGTGAAATCAAACTGCCGGGTTCGGCCAATGCCTTCTATGAACGCGCGGTCAGCCAGCACTTGAAGATCGGCATTGAAGCGGTGGACCTGCTGCGCACTGAACTCAACTCGTTGCACTCGCGCAAATTGCGCAGCTTCGACGAGCCGCCGTTCCGTTAACGCTTAGTCGTGGTCATTTGGCGGTCGGGGCACTAGCATTGTCAGCCCTGATCGCTAAATGTCTGTTCTCTTATGTCTCGTCCCCCGCGTCCACCTTCCCGCCGCTCCGGCGCGAAGCCTCAGTCGTCCGCGCCGCGCCGTGTTGCCAAGGCACCCCCGGCCGAGCCGAAACTGATCCTGTTCAACAAACCGTTCGATGTGCTGACGCAATTCAGCGACGGTGAAGGGCGGGCGACGCTCAAGGATTTCATCGATGTGCCCGGCATTTATCCGGCCGGACGCCTGGATCGCGACAGCGAAGGCTTGTTGCTGCTGACCAACGACGGGCAGTTGCAGGCGCGTATCGCCGATCCGAAACACAAACTGGCGAAGACCTATTGGGTGCAGGTCGAAGGCGTGCCGACGGCTGAGCAATTGCAGCGCTTGCGCGATGGCGTTGAACTGAATGACGGCATGACCTTGCCCGCCGAAGCGCGGCAGCTGGATGAGCCTGAGTTGTGGCCGCGCAATCCGCCGGTGCGTTTTCGCGCGACCATACCGACGTCATGGCTGGAACTGGTGATTCGCGAAGGGCGCAACCGTCAGGTACGGCGCATGACGGCGGCGGTAGGCCTGCCGACATTGCGGTTGGTGCGGGTGAAGATTGGTGACTGGACGATCGACGGACTCGATCAGGGCCAGTGGAAGGAAGTGCCGGCGCGCTTATAAAGCGCCGGATTCGATCAGGCCGATCACCACACTCTTGATGATGAACGCGGCCACGCCCAGGCCCAGTACGAAGAACAGAATGAACGAGCCAAAGCGCCCGGCTTTGGACTTCTTCGCCAGATCCCAGACGATGAAACCCATGAAAATGATCAGGATGCTGACCAGACCGGTCATCATCCACTCTTCTAATAAGGCTGGATCCATTGGGTTTCTCCGACGCGCACGCGGCTAAAAGGGCGCGGCGAGTATACGCCAAGGTGTGTGGGGTGACATTGATCTGGGTCTGATCCGGAACTGTTGCCCTCACCCTAGCCCTCCCGAAACGTCGGACCGCCCGGAGGGAGAGGGGACTGACCGGGGGATGCTCGCAAAATACGCCGACCTGAACGTTCTGTTGTGAATCCATAATCGACTCAATCTTTCAGGTCGATGTATGACGCCAGACTCCTCGGTCGGCCCCCTCTCCCTTTGGGAGAGGGCTGGGGTGAGGGGCTTTTGATCAGTTGCGCAGGTGGGTCAAGGGCAGTTCTGTGCTGTTGAGCACCTGATTCAGTACGAAGCTTGAACGAACGCTGGTCACCCCTTCAATCCGGGTCAGGTGTCCCAGCAATAGCTTCTGATAGTGATCCATATCCGGCACCACCACCTTCAACTGGTAATCTGCATCCACCCCCGTCACCAGACTGCACTCCAACACCTGCGGCAACGTGCGAATCGCCGCTTCGAAGTTCTCGAAACGCTCTGGCGTGTGTCGGTCCATGCCGATCAGCACATACGCCGTCAGGCTCAGCCCGAGCATCTTGCGATCGAGCAATGCCACCTGACGCGAGATGTAGCCGTCGTCTTCCAGTTGCTTGACCCGGCGCGAGCAAGGGGAAGGCGACAGACCGATGCGCTCGGCCAGCTCCTGGTTGGAGATGCGGGCGTCGCGCTGCAATTCCGCCAAAATACTCAGGTCGTAACGGTCGAGTTTGCTCATCAATCTGTCCTTGGTTGTAACTATTGCGGCAGATTATCTATCCAGGGTTAAAAATTGCGCAAGTGGTGTTTATTTCAGCAATCTTCGCAATCCTCTGTCGCCGTCTCAGGCCTATTCTTATCACCAGAATCACTGCTCGGTAACACAGTCCACGCGGCCCGCCCTATCCGGCCTGCCGCGGCCGCCACCCCCACCGGGGTTGTGCCGGCCCCCGAACTGCACACTGTCCAGAAGACGGCGTGAGGTGAGCCGACGTCAAAAGCGTCGAGCCAGGACGAAGTTCTCTAAAGGGAGGCCGACGGGTCTCCCTTTTTTCTTGCCTGCGATTTCATGCCGGACGCTCAATAAATAAGTTGCGTGACTGATAACCTGTTGCAGAACCCGGTGTGTGTATTCCCGGTCTTAGTGACAAGCCCTCTTACATTTACAGGCCCCGCAGTGAGAAAAAGCATGAATTCGCGCATCTGGCGTCTGGCCGGTGTTGGTTTGCTGTGTGTGAGTGTCAGTGCGCAAGCGCTTGCCGATGAACCGCAGAATCGCGGGCCGGAGGGCGGTGGCCATGGCCAGGACCATCAGGGCAATAATCAGGGCCATGGCGGCAACAATCAGCCGCGTCCGCAGAATAATCAGCCACAGCAGAATCAGCCGCGCCCGCAGAACAACGAGATCATTCGTGGCGACAACAGCCGCCAGTTCGAGCACAACGGCAACAACAATGGTCCGTGGCAAAACCACGACCAGAATCGTCCGGCGTATAACCCCAACCCGGTGCGCCAGCCGCCACCACCGCCACAACTGCCGGCCAATAGCCTGCCGATCCAGCCACGGCCCGATACCGTGCGCCAGACCCAGGAACCGCGTCAGGGTTACTACCGCGACGAGCGCCCGCAAAACGGTTATCACAATCAGCAATGGCAGACCGGTAACCGGCCCAATGACAATCGCTGGCCGGGCCGTCCGGATGGTCATGGCAATGGCTGGGGGCCTGGTCCGCAATATCGACCGGGGCATGTGATCGACCGTTTCCCGGATCGTGACTACCGCGTGCCGTATCGCGGTCAGGATTACTTCTACTCCGCAGGCTACTGGTATCGCCCGCAAGGCCCGCGCTACATCGTCGTGCAGCCGCCACGCGGGATTCGCATTCAGTATTTGCCCGATTACGCCCGTGAAGTGTGGATCGGTGGTTCGCTATTGTTCCTCGCCGCCGGTGCCTACTACGCGTATCAGGAGGCGACCCAGGATTATATAGTCGTCGAGCCGCCGGTTCAGCCACAACCGCAGCCGCAATCCCAAGGCTATGACGTCGAAGCCTATCCGGCCAACGGCCAGTCGCCGGAGCAGGTGCAGCAGGACGGATACCAGTGCTATCAGTACGCCGTGCAGCAAAGCGGTTTCGACCCGCGCACCGCGACGTATCAACCGGCACCCGAAGTGGTGCAGGCGTACCGTCAGGCGCAGGGTAATTGCCTGAGCAGTCGCGGTTATCAGGTCAGTTACTGAAGCCGGGTTTGCGCCCGTTCTGACTTGACCACTTCCTGCGGATCGGCGTGCACCAGCACTTCGGCTCGCGGGTAGGCCTTGTGAATGGCATCGGCGGCTTGGTCGCTGATGCCGTGCGCCACTGACAAGGTCAATTCCCCCGGCAATTCCAGGTGCAACTGCACGAACCAGTGGTTGCCGGAGATCCGCGTGCGCAAGTCATGCGCGCCCAACACCCCCGGCACGCTGCAGGCCAATTCGAGCATGTGCTGACTGACGTGGGTTGGCAGTTCTTCATCCATTAGCACCGAAAAACTTTCCCGGGCGATCTGGATCGCACTCCATAGGATATAGGCGGCAATGCCGAGTCCGAACCAGGCATCCAGTTGATGCCAGCCGAACCCGGCCAACACCAGCGCCACCAGAATACTGCCGTTGAGTAACAGGTCGGATCGGTAATGCAGTGAGTCGGCACGCACGGCGTTGGAACCGGTCTGCTTGATCACTCGATGCTGCAGCACCAGCAAGGCCACCGTCAGTAGCAATGAGAAAATAATCACGCCAATGCTGATCCACGGTGCGCCAAGCGGTTCCGGATGCTGGATGCGTTCATAGGCTTGAAACGCGATCAATACCGCGCTGCCGCCAATGAACAGCGCCTGCGCCATCCCCGCCAGCGACTCCGCCTTGCCGTGACCATAACGATGATCGTCATCGGCCGGGCGCAGCGCGTAATGCACGGCCAGCAGATTGAGCAGCGAAGCGATGCCATCCAGCGCCGAGTCGGTAAGGCCGGCGAGCATGCTCACCGAGCCGCTGAGCCACCAGGCGATGGCTTTGGCGATGATCAGCGTGCACGCCACCGCTACCGAAGCGCGGGTTGCCAGCCTGAGCAGGCGGGCGTGTTCGGGGCTGGATGTCATTGAACGTCCTTTTTAAGCGGCGGGTTGCAGGCCGAACATCGCCAGTTGTTGAGTGCTGCCCTTGTGTTGAATCAGGCGCGGATCATCCAGTGGGAAATCTCGGCCCAACTCGCTTTCGAGAATAGCCTGCAACTTGTGATTATCGACCTGGCCGTCCGGGCCGATGGCTTGCTTGAGTTTGGCCGGATCGATCTGCGCAGTGTGGCCCGGTTCGAAATAGATCGCACCGGTGGCGAAGTCGACGGCAAACGCGATCAGCCCGGGAATGACGTAGAACAGCAGGCCCACGGCGTCGAGCACGGCAATCGCCGGGTCGATCTTGCCGTCGATCTGCCCGCGCCGGTCCGGGTAGAAAATCGAACCGCACGCGGTAATTTGCGTGAGCAGGGTAGCGACCAGTACACCGCCGATCAGGCGAAAAGGTAAGCGCATGGGGAAATCTCCTGATTCATCTAAGAACGAAGCGTAGTCGTGTGAAGTTAAGACCCTGACGAACGCCTAGCAGTTCGCCGTTATACTCGCGCCTCTGTTTTGGAGCCAGCATGATTTCTTTGCCAATCGATGACGTTTTACCCGCCCTGCGTGAAGCCCTCGCGACACGCCACGAAGCCGTGCTCGAAGCACCGCCGGGCGCCGGTAAAACCACCCGCGTGCCCTTGGCCCTGCTCAATGAAGCGTGGCTGGCCGGGCAAACCATTCTGATGCTTGAACCACGGCGTCTCGCTGCGCGTGCAGCAGCGGAGCGTTTGGCCAGCGAGTTGGGCGAGAAGGTCGGGGAAACCGTCGGATATCGCATCCGTCTCGACAGCAAAGTCGGCCCCAATACGCGTATCGAAGTGGTCACCGAAGGCATTCTCACCCGCCGTTTGCAGGATGATCCGGCGCTGGAAGGCGTGGGCCTGCTGATCTTTGACGAGTTTCACGAACGCAGCCTCGACGCCGATCTGGCGCTGGCCTTAAGTCTGAACGGTCGCGAGCTGTTCCGGGCTGAACAGCCGCTGAAGATTTTGCTGATGTCGGCCACGCTGGAAGGCGAGCGTCTGGCCGGGTTGCTGGATGACGCGCCGATACTGCGTAGCGAAGGCCGCATGTACCCGGTGACGATGCGCTGGGGCCGGCCGTATCAGCCCGGCGAGTACATCGATCAACGCGTTACGCAAACCGTGCTCGAAGCACTGCACGATGAAACCGGCAGCCTGTTGGTATTCCTGCCGGGACAGGCGGAAATCCGTCGCGTCCATCAACAACTGGCCGACGCGATCGGTGAGCGCAGCGATGTTTTGCTGTGCCCATTGCACGGCGAACTGGACCTCAACGCCCAGCGTGCCGCCATCGACCCGGCGCCGACCGGCCAGCGCAAAGTGGTGCTGGCGACCAACATTGCCGAGACCAGTTTGACCATCGACGGCGTGCGCGTGGTGATTGATGCCGGGCTGGCGCGGGTGCCGCGTTTCGATCCCGGCAGCGGCATGACCCGCCTCGATACCCAGCGCATTTCCAAGGCCAGTGCTACGCAGCGCGCCGGCCGGGCGGGGCGTCTGGAACCGGGCGTGTGTTATCGCTTGTGGTCGCAGGATCAACACGAGCAAATGGCCGCGTATGGCAGTGCGGAAATTCTTTCGGCGGATCTCGCCGGTCTTGCGTTGCAACTGGGGCGCTGGGGTGTGACGCCGGGCGAACTGGTCTGGCTGGATGTTCCGCCGGCGGCCGCTTATGCCCAGGCGCAGGAGTTGTTGCAGCGGCTCGGCGCGCTGGAAGGTGAGGCGCTGACTTCTCACGGTCAGGCCATGGCTGAGTTGCCGGCGCATCCGCGCATCGGGCATTTGCTCCTGCGCGGTCAGGCGCTGGGGCTGGCGAACATGGCCTGCGATGTCGCCGCGCTGCTGGGCGAGCGCGATATCTTGCGCGGTGCCGGGGCAGATTTGCACAGTCGCTTGGTTCTGCTATCCGGCGAAGAACGCGCCGCTCGCGGTGCGCACGGTGGTGTGCAGCGCGCCCGGCAACTGGTGCGGCAATATCGCGGTTATCTGCGCGGCAAGGCGAGCGAGCCGGTCAGCGATCCCGATCATCCGCGCTGGCTCGGTGCCTTGCTGGCGCTGGCCTACCCGGATCGCGTCGCGCAACAGCGGCGTGCCGGTGGCGCCGAATATCGTCTGGCCAACGGTCGCGCGGCGCTGTTCGCCGAAGCCGATAGCCTGATGAAAGAGCCGTGGATCGTCATTGCCGACCTCGGCAGCCGTCAGGGCCAGCGCGAGGAGCGGATTTATCTGGCGGCGGATTTCGATCCGGCGCTGTTCGATTCGGTGCTCGCCGAACAGGTGCGCAACGTTGATCAACTCGACTGGGACGAACGCGAAGGTGTGCTGCGCGCCGAACGCCAGCGCAAGGTCGGCGAGCTGATTCTCAGCCGTGAGCCGTTGACCGGTCTTGATGAAAATGCGCGCAGTCAGGCGCTGGTCAATCTGGTGCGACGCAAAGGTCTGGAACTGCTGCCGTGGACGCCGGAACTGCGCCAGTGGCAGGCACGTGTGGCGTTGTTGCGGCAGTTGGAATTGCACAATCAGGACGACAGTCAGTGGCCGGATGTCAGTGATGCGACGTTGCTCGATACCCTTGAAGACTGGCTGATGCCGTATCTGGGCAAGGTCTCGCGGCTCAGCCATTTTGCTAATCTGGATCTGTCGAGCATTGTGCGTAACTTGCTGCCGTGGCCGCTACCGCAGAAGCTTGATGAGCTGGCGCCACATCATCTGAGTGTGCCGTCGGGGTCGTCGATTCGTCTGGACTACAGCGAGTTTCCGCCGATTCTCGCGGTGCGTTTGCAGGAGTTGTTCGGGCTGGCGGATACGCCGCGGATTGCCGGCGGGCGCCAGGTGGTCAAGTTGCATCTGTTGTCGCCAGCAAGGCGACCGGTGCAGGTGACGCAGGATCTGGCCAACTTCTGGCGCAGCACCTATGCCGAGGTGAAGAAGGATTTGAAGGGCCGCTATCCGAAACATTATTGGCCGGATGATCCGCTGGTGGCCGAGGCGACTGCACGGGCCAAACCACGCGGCACCTGAAGAGTAAAAAATCGCAGCCCGCGCAGCTCCCACAGGTTTCGTGGTGGGGCTGCCTGCGATGTCATTTCATGAACGCGAAAAGACCGTTTTGACCCACCCCTGCAAGGTGTACTTCTGGTAGATGTGCTTAGGCACATCGACATACGGATCAGTAATGAACCGTTCCGGAATCACCGGGTTGGCCTCATCGATCACCAGAATGTTCGCCGGGTTGTAAAAGTCATAGTCGACCACGCTCTTGTTGGTGGTGATGACTTTTTTCCGTGAGGCCATGGCTTCGAAGAAACGGAAGCTCAAACCGGCCTGACCGGGTTTGGCAATGTCCAGAATAATCCGTGAGCGCTTGACCAACTCACCCACGGATTCCAGCGACATTCTCTGTTCGAAAAAAGTGATGCCCGGATGCGCGCCCGGGATCGGTTTGCTCTGAACCAGAAACTTGTAATCGGTCACCCCGAGGCAATCGAACGCCCGCGCGAGACCGGTAAGTGCCGGCACCCGATCCTTACCCGCCATCACCACAAACGCCGAGTATTCACCGGGCTCGCCGTCGGCGACGTAGTCGTCGTAAATGAAGTTGTGGAGTTTCTTCAGGCCGTAGCTTTCGGCATTCTGCGGATCGAAGGAAAACACCTCGTTATAACCGGCCAGTTCTTCGCGGGTCATCGGCCAGCGACTGAAACTGTCGTAGAGGTAGGCGATCTTGTGGTCCGAGACGTTGAGTCCGGCGGCCAACTGTTTCGTATCGATCTGGGCCGGGTTGATGATGAGCGCGACATCAAATCTCCCGCACGCAGCAATGGCTTTATTGAACTGGCGTAACTGCGCCCAGCGTTTCAGCGGGCGGCGCAAGATCTTCGGCGCTTGATCAAAGCTGTTCTGCATCGATGACGTATCGATGAAACACACGTCATTGTCGATCATCAGGTAGTCCGCCAGTTTGCGCGCGTAACCACCAATGTCCTTGCACACCAATAAGATTTTCATGGGATTCCATATCGTCAATTCGGGCGACGGGGCGATGATCCTCGGCCCTGCCTATGGCGCCGCCGGCAGCAGGAAGCGCGCAATCACCGGCAGGTGATCGGAGATGCGCAACGTGTCGTCCTGGCGCACCCTTGCTTCGACCCGCTTGATCTTCGGGCTGTAAAACAGATAGTCGACCGTGCGATCCGGGCCATTCAGGCCGGGATCGTTGGGGTAGTGGGTCAGCCAGCGCGCACGGTCGATGCCGCTGGCTTCGTTGTTGGTCGGGATCATCGGGTACTTGTCCCACAGCAGATGCAATTCGCTGTCGGCGGAGTAGGGCGTGCGCTGTTCGGCAGGCAGGCGGCGGTACTGGCCCAGCGGCAACAGATTGAAATCGCCGCCGATCAGCCACGGCAGGCCTTGGCTCTCATACTTGTCGAGCACTTTGGCTACGGCGGTCAATTGTGCTTGCGCGGTGTCACCCGGTTGGCTGGAGCGTTCAAGGTGGGTGTTGAATACGGTCAGTTGCCCGCCGTCACTCAGGGGCAGTTTGGTCGCGAGCAGGGCGTCTTTCGGCTGGAACTGGCGGTTGATGAAGTTGGCGGCAGCGACCGGCAATTGCAGGCGTTCGGCGTGTTCGATGCGGTAGCGACTCAGGGTCGCCAGTTGCCGGCCGACGCTGCCGTAAATGTGCGGGTCGGGAACGAATTCGGCCTTCCAGTCGAACGCACTGGCACTGCACGGATACAGGTCGGCGACCCGTTCCTGCAACAGCTTGAGCTGGTTCTGATAGTCGCTGGCCTTGGCGCCGTCATCGAGCTCCTGCAACAGCACCAGATCGGGCTGCTCGTCGCGGATCACCCGCGCCACTTCGTCGAGGCTGAAGGCCATGTCTTCCAGCGTCGGCGCTTCATCATCGCCCTGAGCCAGATCATTCCAGAACACGTAGCGTTTGCCGGCCAGGTATTGCACGTTCCAGGTCATGACTTTCAGCGCCTGCCCGGGCACCAGCGTCGGCGTTGTGGCGGTGCAACTGACCGGCACGGTTTCGCGGGCGTCGGGGCGCCAGGTCAGGCTGAACAGCAGCCCGCCGATCAGGGCGATGGCGAGCACGACAAACAACAGGGTGTAGCGCAGTAGACGGGTCATGGCTCGGCTTATAGCGTTACAGAAAGTGGCCCCGAGCATACCTGACGGTCGTCTCGAAGCCCAAGCGCAGTGCTGTCAGATGGCTCTTTCACGTTTGTCAGGTAATTCGCTGATCAGCATGAACAGGCGGAACAACACCACACTGGTGAACAGTTGCAGGAAGCTGTGAGCGCTGTCGATCAGAATGGCGATCACAGGATTCTGCGGCTCGGGGTACACCGCCAGTGTCGCGCCTTTGAGCAACCACAGCGGCGTCATCACGCAGAGAATGCACAGCAGGATCCGCCAGAAATGCCCGCGGGTCAGGCGCAGGCTTTCCTTCATCGCCTGCAATGGTCCCATACCGCGCAGTACCAGCAGGTATTCGCCGAACGCGAGCATCACCATCAGCATCAGGCCCGGCAGGAAGTACAGCGACAGGCCCAGCAGAATCAGCAAGGTATTGAGCGCCGTGAGCAACGCGAAACGCGGCCACAGAGTGGCGGCCATCGCCAGCAGATCGCGGTTGCGCGGCGCCTCGCCACGGCTGCGCGCATCGAGAAAGAGGATCAGTGCGGCGGTGTACAGCGGATACACCAACAGACCAACGATGATGCTGATCGCCGAGATGTTATCCGGCCCGCTGGCGTGATCGACCACTTGTTGCAGGAATGCTTCGAAAATCACCAGCGGCAGGCACAACCGCACGATGCTGCCCAAATGGCGTTTGAAAAAATACAGAGAGTCGCGCAGCACTTCGAGGGCATTCATCAGTCGGTATCGCAGGTCGAAAACAGTGGCTCACTTTAACCGATGATGGCTGGCGCGACACAAACGTAAACATTCGGTAAAGGTCATTGAAACGTTTTGTCACCGTCTCCATTACAGGAGAGCACCTCGGCCAACGTGGACGAGGGCAATGTTATCCCCGGCAATCTACGAGGTCGCCATGAACAGCGAAGAGCAAACCCTGATCGATGGACTGTTTTCGCGGCTGCAACAGGCCGAAACGGAGGCAGCCCCGCGCGACGCCCAGGCTGAAACGCGGATCAAGGAACACCTGACCCGCCAGCCGGCGGCAGGTTATTTCATGACCCAGGCGATTCTGGTGCAAGAGGCTGCGCTCAAGAGCCTCGACGAGCAGAACAAACAACTGACTCAGCAAGTCCAGCGTTTGCAGGCGGAGTTGCAGTCGGCCAAGGCGCAGAGTGCCGCACCGGCGCCGAGCGGCGGCGGTGGTTTCCTGTCGAGCATTTTTGGTGGCAGCCCGCGTCCGGCGCCGACTCAGAGTGCCGCGCCGGCCTCGACTGGCGGCTGGCGCGAACCGGCACCGCAGCAGAATTACGGCGCGTCTGCACCCCAACAGAACTTCGGCGCGCCACCGCCTAACTATGCGCAACAAGCCGCTCCGGCAGCCGGCAGCAGCTTCCTCGGCAGCGCCTTGAAAACCGCCGCTGGTGTGGCCGGTGGCGTGATGCTCGCGCAGGGCATCAGCAGCTTGTTCCATCATAACCAGCAGCCGGAAGAAATCGTTGAAGTGATCAAGGAAGAACCGGCGCAGGTTGCCGACCAGAGCAACAACGGTTGGGGCGATGACCAGCGTGTGGCCGATAACGGCTTCTCTGGCAACGACCAGGGCGGCTTCACCGACACCGACTACGGCAACGACAATTCTTCCTTCTTTGATGACGACGATTCCTTCGTCTGATTCACCATTCGTCCGGAGCCCCTGAGGGCTCCGGGCCGATTATTCGCGGAACCCTCCTGATGGCTGGCATACTGAGCGCCTTTTTCGGGCCTGGCGCCTGATCCCGCTTCGTGCGCTTGCGCGCCCACAGGAACTCCGGTGAAAAAAATCGCAGTGTTCGCCGACGTGCAGAACCTCTACTACACCGTGCGTCAGGCTTATGGTTGTCACTTCAACTATGCCGCATTGTGGGCCGACATCAGCAAGGACGGGCAGATCGTCGAGGCCTACGCCTATGCGATCGACCGTGGCGACAGCAAGCAGCAACAGTTCCAGCAGATCCTGCGCAACCTCGGTTTCACCGTGAAGCTCAAACCCTACATCCAGCGCAGCGACGGCTCGGCCAAGGGCGACTGGGACGTGGGCATCACCCTCGACATCATGGACGCCGCCGACCACGTCGACGAAATCGTCCTGGCTTCCGGTGACGGCGATTTCGACATGCTGCTCGAACGCATCATCAGCAAACACGGCGTGCAAGCGGTCGCCTACGGCGTGCCGGGTCTGACCGCCAACTCGCTGATCCGCGCCGCCAGCCGTTATGTGCCGATCGAAGGCGCACTGTTGTTGAAGAATTGAGCTGTTACTGAAGAATTGATTTGTACGGAGTTGAACCCGGTTTGGAACGCATTGCAGTCATCGACTTTGAAACCACTGGCCTGTCGCCGAACAGCAACTGCCGCGCCACGGAAATCGCTGTGGTCATGCTGGAAAACGGCCGCATCGTCGAGCGTTACCAGAGCCTGATGAACGCCGGCGTGCGGGTCCCTGCGTTCATCGAACAACTGACCGGCATCAGCAACGCCATGTTGCGCACCGCGCCCTCGGCCGAGCAGGTGATGAACGAGGTCAATGAGTTTGTCGGTTGCACGCCGCTGGTCGCGCACAACGCCTCGTTCGACCAGAAGTTCTGGGACTTTGAACTGGGGCGGATCAAACGCACGCGATTGCAGAACTTTGCCTGCTCGCTGCTGCTGGCACGGCGCTTGATGCCTGCGGCACCAAATCACAAGCTCGGCACGCTCACCACGTTCGCGCGCCTGCCGCATACCGGCCAGGCTCACCGGGCCATGGCCGATGCCGAGATGGCGGCGAATCTGATGGCGCATCTGGCGGATCAGTTGCGGCACAAGCACGGCGTCAGCGAGCTATCGCACGACCTGCTGTGCAAGTTGCAGAAAGTCCCGGCTGCGAAAGTCACTGAGCACTTGCAGCTCTACCGTGGCGAGTGATGATTTTCCATATCACTCTTTTGACAATAAGAACTTGTGATTCAGTGCGTTATAGATTGAGGGGAGCTGAGAATAACTCACGTTGAAAAACGTCTTGAATAGCGTTTTTTCAGGTTGTTTGTTGAGAGTTTGAATTATTTTTTCTTGATGTTGAAGCCAGTATGCGGCCAACGTTTCTTTTCCTAGGATTTTAATAGCAGTATCAATGTTGGCTAAAAATGGAGGTTCGTTACTGTGGACTCCGCTGTCAAGTGTGATGAGTAACATATCTGCAAAGTAAATGTAGGCGGAAGCTTCTAGTTCTGGATTGAAGCATACTGAAAAAAAGTAATCGGATAAGGCTCGGTGTATACCGTGCTGTATGTTTTTCCCTTCTTCGTCATAGCTTCCGCATTCGCCAGTGGTTGTATTGCTTAGTTGTGATGATATGAAAAGTTTTATATAGTTTTTTTCAATTTCAAGCTCCGTCTCAAGCTCTTCTGTAAGTTTGCCTGAGGTTGTGGATCCAAGAAGGTCTGAGTGTGATAGTTGGTCGATCTCTTTGAATATATTTGTTTTTGTTTTTATATACTTGTTTTTGAATATGTTGAATGTGATTTGTGAGATTTCACGCATCTGATCGATGGTGGTTTCATAGCGATTCAATGATAAGTTAGGATTGTCATTGGCGTGATAACTGACGCTCTGCCAAAGGTTTACTAATCCTGATACCGTTTCTACGCTGCAGTTTAGTCGGAAGTGTAGAAGGTCGTAGAACCCAAGGATGCCACGATCTTCCTGAGTCAGTCGGTGCAATACTCCTTTTATACCTTTCGAAGAATTTCCAAAAATGATGTCTGAAATGATGTTGTGATTTTTATTTGAAATTTTGTTGTTTTTTTCACTTGAATAATTTGGGATGTTGTTGAGTACTCTCATTATTTCAGAATGTACTTTTCGTCTGAATCCAACAAAGTCTTCTTTCTCTGTGAGAGAGTACTGTGGCATTTTTTCAATGAAGTGATCGATAATTGTGTTGGACAGTTGTAGTCCAAAACTATTTAAGTATTTCATTGTTACTCGCCAAAACTCTCGAAGATTTTCTTCTTTTGAGTCAAGTTTTCTGGTGAAGAGTTCTTTTAAAAACTCATTTTGGTTCTCGGAGGTGAATAGCTCTTCTTTGAGGTTTTCGTAATATTGATAGGAATTTTGAGGTACGGGTCTGGATAGCTTTGCGATAATATATAGGTACTTTTCCAAGGGCCTTTTATTGCTCGGTGAACATGCTCGCGAACTGAACTCAGCCTCCGTCATTCGATTCGTTCCGATGGCATTAAATTGTGCAGAGTCAAATAGTTTAGATAGCAGTAGATTTTGGTCTTCGGTGAGGGTTGTTATATATTTTTTATAGTCGGGATGATTGTCGTATTTGTTGTTGGACTCTTGTAGCTTAAAGAAGCCCGATTTCCCGCTCGATTCACAGTCATAAATTTTTCGGAAAATTTTAGGGTGGTTGACGTAAATAAGTGTAAGGTGTAGTAAGTCGCTGGTATTTGTATCGCTATTTTTGAAGTCTATATTTTCGATATCTAAAAGTATAAGTGCATTGATCAGTCTTTTGATTTTTCTAATGTCGCCAAGTAGCAGCTTGTATTTGTGGAAATCATCGCTTTGGAATATTTTTGCTATTTCTTGTGTTAGAAGTTTTAGCTTATCAACAGCTGCTGTTGATATATTTAGATTTTCCTTGATGGCTTTGTCAAAGTATCGGTAGAGATAGTTTGTGAGGTCGTTTGAGCTTAGAAATAGACTGGTTTTTATGTTGATGAATTTCTCAAGAAATTCCAGTGTTTTTTCAGAGTCAGGGTTTTCTGTTGTTGCTTTAATGTTATCGGTGTCGTAGCAAAGTACGTAAGAAATGTTGCTGAGCATAAAGCTGCGCTTTATGGAGAATAGTATGCTTTTTGCCGATGACCAATGCAGCCTGTCTAGGTCGTCCACAATGACAATGATTCTGATGCTTATGTTTCTTAATGTATAATCCATCTCTTTTAGTGTGGAATGTATCGTGTCGGTATCTAGAGATAATTTTTTTCTTATGTCAAGAAAAGAGGTGGCTTTCTTATCGGCTACTAAGTTTTCATAGCGCTTGAATAACGGACGTAAGGCAGGTGCGAAAATTTGCTCTTGTATTGTGCTGATAAGATCGTCAATGAATTTTTCTGTTAGATCTACGCCTTCGTCATAACGTAATGGCTCAAAGCGGTGGATTACCGTTTTCCTGTCAGGCAACTCTCTCCAGTAGTTACAGCAGAAGTTAACAAAACTGGATTTTCCCGTGCCCCATGGAGCGTCTATACCGAATACCAGGCTATCCGATGAACCGCCGTTGAGAACTCTCTCTGCAAAAATGGTTGCTCTCTCTCCGAAGTCCAAAAGGTCGTCATCTTGGCCTTCTATGTCTCGATCACTCATGAAATAGGGGTGACATATTTCTTTTTTTCTAATATTTAATGAAGCTTTTATCATTGCAATCCAAGCTATGATCACTGGGCTGATATAAAGGCAAAAAAGTTGTGTAAAAGTAAGTCGCTCCAAATACTTTGCATAAAACTCATTGGCTAGCCCGTCGCTGTTGCAGGACAGAAAAAAACCAAGCGAAAAAACGATAAGCAAATCAATTCGTGAGCTATCGATGAGCTTTCTGGATTCCTTGCATGCACCGCGACTTACTGCGTAAAAAATGCAAGTAATAGCACTGAGACCCGAAATTGATAACACTAGGAGATCTATATTAAGGGTGGCGATATGCCTATTTATAAGTGCGCCGATTATTTGTCCGATGGACAGCGCTTCACCGATGAGAACTCCTGCAATAAAGAACTGAAGAAGTGGTGTGATTTCGCTGGCGCGCAATCCTTTACTGTATTCCGAAAAGCGCATTCTCTTTCCTTGTAGGCTGTTTCTTGTCGCATTGGTGGAAGAACACTGATTTGATGTCTGAATGTTATCTGTGCGGTGCCATTTGCCCAAGCTCTAAACTGCAGTTTTCAAAAGTTGATCAGCTCCAGAGGTGCTTATCGAGACCCCCCTTCGATATGCCCGAGCGGAACGCGTTTCTCGATGGCGCTAGACAACACAATCGACGTCTTGCTGAAGCCAAACTTCGCCACCCGATTGATCAACTCCTCCAGCTCCGTCATCGACCCCACCGCAGCCTTCATCATCACGCACGGATCGCCCGTGACTCGAAAGCATTCGGTCAGTTGCGGGATCTTCACCAGTTCGTCGTAGACCTTCTGGCTGCCGTTCTGGTGCAGGCGCAATTCGATCATGCACTGGATCGGCAGGCCGATTTTCGACAGGTCGATTTTCGCCTCATACCCGGTGATCACCCCGGCTGCCTCAAGTTTGGCAACGCGCTCGGCCACCGCCGGGGCGGAGAGGTTAACTTTGCGTGCCAGATCGGCGTAGGACGCACGGCCATTTTCCAGCAGGGCGCTGAGCAGCATGCGGTCGTATTTGTCCAAGGCCGGACTCCTGAAAATGCCAGACTTTCGAAATCGTGGTTTATTCCACCGATCTCCGTGATTTCCAAAGTGTACCGGCGCTATAAACAGGTTTTGTAACTTATTTTTGCTCGTCAGCCTTTCTAGAATAATCCATCCCCTGACTCAGACTTTCGAGCTGCCCATGTCTGCCTTGCGCCGTTTTTCCTTGCCGCTGATCGCCGCGTTTTTTGCGTTGTATGTGATTTGGGGATCGACCTATCTGGTGATCCGCATCGGCGTCGAATACTGGCCGCCGCTGATGCTCGGCGGGGTGCGCTTCGTGATCGCCGGCAGCCTGATGTACGCCTTCCTGCGCTGGCGCGGGGCTCCGGCGCCGACCTGGGCGCAGTGGAAAGCGGCGGGGATCATCGGGATTTTGCTGCTCAGTTTCGGTAATGGCGCGGTGAGTGTGGCCGAGCACACGGGCGTGGCTTCGGGTGTGGCGGCATTGGCGGTGGCGACGGTGCCGTTGTTTACTTTGCTCTGTGGATATTTCTGGGGCGCGCGTAACACTCGGCTGGAATGGGCCGGGGTGGCGTTGGGGATTGTTGGTATTGCCATGCTCAACATGGGCTCCAACCTGCAATCGAGCCCCCTGGGCGCGGCGCTGCTGATTTTTGCGGCGGCGACCTGGGCGTTCGGCTCTGTGTGGAGTAGACATCTGCCGTTGCCGCAGGGCGCGATGGCCAGCGCGGTGGAAATGCTCGTTGGCGGTGTGGTGCTGCTGATCGGCAGCGTTGTCAGCGGCGAGCACCTGCAAGCCGTGCCGCCGGTTGAAGGCTGGCTGGCGCTGGCGTACCTGATCTTCTTCGGCTCGATCATCGCCTTCAATTCCTACATGTACCTGCTCAAGCACGTACGTCCGGCGGCGGCGACCAGTTATGCCTACGTCAACCCGGCGGTCGCGGTGTTGCTGGGGATTGTGTTTGTCGGCGAGACCATCGGCATCGAAGAAGCGCTGGCGATGCTGGTGATCATCAGCGCGGTGGTGTTGATTGGCTTGCCGCAGTGGCGTCGGCCGGCACAGCCGCCAGTCGTGGCGCCGACAGCCGTTCCCACAGAAACGCGTACGAATTAGGGTAAACTGCGCGGCATTGCATGCCTGCGTTATTTTTTCCTACGGTACTCCCATGACTTTCGCCACCCTTGGCCTGATCGAACCCTTGCTGCGCTCCCTCGAGACGCTCGGCTACCAGACCCCGACGCCGGTTCAGGCGCAAGCCATTCCGGCCGTGCTGGCCGGTCGTGACTTGATGGCAGCCGCTCAGACCGGCACTGGCAAAACCGCCGGTTTCGCCTTGCCACTGCTGCAGTTGTTGGCCATGGAAGGGCCGAAAGTCGCTGCCAACTCGGCGCGTGCACTGATTCTGGTGCCGACCCGTGAGCTGGCCGAGCAGGTTCATGAGTCTGTGCGTCAGTACGCCGAAAACCTGCCGCTGCGTACTTATGCGGTTTACGGCGGCGTCAGCATCAATCCGCAGATGATGAAGCTGCGCGGCGGCGTCGATGTGCTGGTCGCCACGCCCGGTCGCCTGATCGACCTGTTCCGCCAGAACGCGCTGAAACTCGATCAGTTGCAGACTCTGGTGCTGGATGAAGCCGATCGTATGCTCGACCTGGGCTTCTCTGAAGAACTGGCGAACATTTACCGCATGCTGCCAAAAAAGCGCCAGACCCTGTTGTTTTCCGCAACCTTCTCCGATGACATTCGCCTGCTCGCCGGGCAGATGCTCAACGATCCGCTGAGTATCGAAGTCAGCCCGCGCAACGTCGCCGCCAACACCGTCAAGCAGTGGATCGTCACGGTGGACAAGAAGCGCAAGGCCGAACTGTTCGTGCACCTGATGCGCAAGAACAAGTGGAAGCAGGTGCTGGTGTTCGCCAAGACCCGTAACGGTGTGGATGCGCTGGTGGAAAAACTTCAGGGCCTGGGCGTGAATGCCGACGGTATCCATGGTGATAAACCTCAGGCGACCCGTCAGCGTGCGCTGGACCGTTTTAAACTCAGTGAAGTGCAGATTCTCGTGGCGACTGACGTTGCGGCGCGGGGCCTGGATATCGAAGATCTGCCGTTGGTGATCAACTTCGATCTGCCGATCGTGGCTGAAGACTACATCCACCGTATCGGCCGCACGGGTCGTGCTGGCGCGACCGGTGAGGCGATCTCGCTGGTATGCGCGGATGAAGTGAACATGTTGTCGGCGATTGAAATGCTGACGCGCCAGACCTTGAAACGTCAGAACGAGCCGGATTTCGAACCGGAGCACCGCGTGCCGGACACCGATGCCAGCGGTCAGGTGATCAAGAAACCGAAAAAACCGAAGAAGCCGAAGGCTTCCGGTGGTGGCGGCAAGCGTAATCTGGGCAAATGGGTCGACAGCGGCGAGACGCAGGCGCCGGAGCCTTCGGTCAAGCCTGTGCGTAAAGTGCCGGTGTTCAATACCGGGCCGCGCAAGCGCAAACCTTAAAGTCAAAAGCCCCTCACCCTAGCCCTCACCCAGGGGTAGAGGGGACTGATTGGGGGATATTCGGGAATTACGCCGACCTGGTCCGACTGTTGTGAATCCACAATCGACAGGGCTTTCGCCAGACACCTCGGTCGGCTGACCAAATCCATAATCGACTCGGTCTTTCAGGTCGACGGATGACGTCAGACACCTCGGTCAGCTCCCTCTCCCTCTGGGAGAGGGCTGGGGTGAGGGTTCAGGCAGACGCCTCGGACTTGAGCCATTGCACAATACCCAAGCCCGCCGCCCGACCACTGGCAAAACACCCCGTCAGCAAATAGCCGCCCGTCGGCGCTTCCCAATCAAGCATCTCCCCCGCGCAGAACACCCCCGGCAACGCCTTGAGCATCAAGCGCTCGTCCATCGCCTCGAACGTCACGCCCCCGGCACTGCTGATCGCCTCGTCCAATGGCCGCGTTTTGACCAGAGTCAGCGGCAACGCTTTGATTGCCCGCGCCAGCAGCGCCGGATCAGCAAACGTCGCCGCATCAGTCAACTCACGCAACAACGCCGCTTTCACCCCATCAATCCCGACCTGACTGTGCAGATGCTTGGCCATCGACCGCGAACCGCGTGGCTTGCTCAAAGCTGCCTGCAATTTATCCACAGGTCGGCCGGGCAACAAATCGATGTGAACAACCGCCGCGCCATATTGGTTGATTGCCTCACGAATCGGCGCCGACAGCGCATAAATCAGACTGCCCTCAATCCCGGTCGCGGTGATCACGCATTCGCCCAAACGCGGAACGTCGTCGTTCAAACCGATGGCGATATTTTTCAGCGGTGCGCCGGCGAATTTGCTCACCATCAAATCGCTCCAGGCCTGCACTTCGAAGCCGCAATTGCTCGGTTGCAACGGCGCCAGTCCTACACCGCGCTGCTCCAGAGCCAGCATCCACGCACCGTCGGAACCGAGGCGCGACCAACTGCCGCCGCCGAGGGCAAGCAGCGTGGCATCGGGTTTGACGGTGATTTCACCTTCCGGGCTGTCGATGCGCAGCGCGCCATGTGCATCCCAACCGAGCCAGCGATGGCGTGTGTGGATAACGACGCCGCTGTCGCGCAGGCGTTTGAGCCAGGCGCGCAGTAGCGGGGCCGCTTTCATATCAGTGGGGAACACCCGGCCGGAGCTGCCGACAAAGGTTTCGATGCCCAGATCATGAATCCATTTACACAGCGCATCGGCATCGAAACCGCGCAGCAGCGGGGCGATTTGCGGCGCGCGCTCGGCGTACCGAGAAAGGAATGCCGGGTAGGCTTCGGAGTGGGTGATGTTCATGCCGCCGACGCCGGCGAGCAGGAACTTGCGGCCCACCGAGGGCATTCCGTCGTAGAGATCGACGCGGATTCCGGCCTGGCTCAGCACTTCGGCGGCCATCAGGCCAGCGGGGCCACCGCCGATGATGGCGACGTGAGCGGGGGAGGAGGCGGAATTCTGAGTCATGGTGAGCGCTGCGGTATGGCGGGATAAGGCGCGCATTCTAGCAGCCGAGATCTTTTGTAGGAGTGAGCCTGCTCGCGATAGCGGTGTATCAGCCAAGTTAATGTTGAAGGTGCTGACGCTATCGCGAGCAGGCTCACTCCTACAAGGGATTCGGGTGGGCTTGAAATGTTGGTTGAAAAATGATCAGTGCGCTGCAGGCCATAACCGGTATGGCCTGTAGTCCCTTTCACTCAGGTTATCCACAGGCAGTTCCACAGCCATTGTGGGTAACGCAGCACAACTCAATGACAACCGTGTGACTGCCAGACCCGTTGCGCGCTGTGATGGAGGATGCCGTGGCGGCGGGCGAGGGCGTGGCGATCCTTGCTGTAGCCGCCGCCAATTACGCCCATCACCGGAATGTCGCGGCCCAGGCAATGGCGCATCACGCTTTCGTCGCGGGCGGCGACGCCTTCGTCGGTCAGTTGCAGATAACCGAGGGCATCGTCCTTGTGTACATCGACGCCGGCGTCATACAGCACCAGGTCCGGTTGATATAGCGGCAGCAGATAATTGAGTGTGTCGTCGACCACTTTCAAATAATCAGCGTCGCCCATGCCCTTGGGCAGCGGGATATCCCAGTCACTTTCCGCCTTGCGTGCAGGAAAATTCTTCTCGCAGTGCAGGGAAACCGTAATCGCCTCCGGCGTGTCATGCAGAATCCGCGCGGTGCCGTCACCCTGATGCACGTCGCAGTCGAAGATCAGTACGCGATTCACCCGGCCGCTTTGCAGCAGGTAATGGCTGATGATCGCCAGGTCATTGAAGATGCAGAACCCCGCCGGGTAGTCGTAGTGCGCATGGTGGGTTCCGCCGGCCAAGTGGCAGGCCAAGCCATGTTCCAAGGCTTTTTCCGCCGCCAGAATCGAACCGCCGACCGCCCGTACCGTGCGCCGCGCCAAGGCTTCGTTCCACGGCAGACCCAGACGCCGTTGGTCTTCGCGGGACAACTCGCCGCTCATATAGCGTTCGATATACGCACGGTCATGGGCGAGGGCGAGGATGTCGTTGGGGCAGATCTCGGGCCGCAGCAGGTCGGCGTCGCGGGTCAGACCGCTGTCGACCAGGTGATCGCGCAGCAGACGAAACTTGTCCATCGGGAAGCGGTGATCCGCCGGAAACTCGGGGCTGTAGTCTTCGTGGTAGATCAGCGGCAGTGGCATGGCGGTTTCATGTAGGAACGTAGGAAAGAGTGAAGGATCCTACCAGCGATGTAGACTTGCGGCATGGAAACGGAGGGGCATGATGGAGCCGATACTGGAACTTGAAAGCGCGCGCTTGCTGATGCGTCAGTGGCAGGACGAGGATTTGCCGGCATTTGCCGCGATGTGCGCCGATCCTCAAGTGATGCGCTACTTCCCGACACCGTTGAGCCGACTGGAAAGTGCGTCGATGATCGGCCGCGTGCGCGGGCATTTCGCCGAGCACGGTTTTGGCCTGTGGGCGCTGGAGCGCAAGGACAGCGGCGAATTTATCGGTTTCACCGGACTCGGCGTGGTCGGCTTTGATGCGCCGTTCACTCCAGCAGTGGAAATCGGCTGGCGCCTGGCCAAGGAACATTGGGGCCTGGGTTACGCCAGCGAAGCAGCGTGGACCGCTCTGCGTTGCGGCTTTGATCGGTTGGCCTTGAAGGAAATCGTTTCCTTCACCGCGCAATCCAATTTGCCCTCAGAGAAAGTCATGCAGGCGATCGGCATGCATCACGCCCCGGAAGATGATTTTGATCACCCCAAGCTTGCCGTCGATCATCCGCTAAGACGGCATGTGCTGTACCGCATTACTCGGGAACAATGGCTGCAAACCTTGCATGGATAAGCCGACACGGACGTTTACAATGGCCGCCATATCATTGGCCCGCGCCAGAATCTGAATCGGCCGCCGCAGCCAAGACTGCGCGGCATAGTGCTTTGTGTGAGGAGAGTCTGAATGAGCCAAGTGTTGGAAGATCTGGTCGACTTGCTGACCCTGGAACCGATCGAAGAAAACCTGTTCCGTGGCCGTAGCCAGGATCTGGGTTTCCGTCAGTTGTTCGGTGGCCAGGTGCTCGGCCAGTCGCTGTCGGCGGCCAGTCAGACCGTTGAAGAGGCGCGCCATGTGCATTCGATGCACGGCTATTTCCTGCGTCCGGGCGATGCCAAGTTGCCGGTGGTCTATTCGGTTGATCGCGTGCGCGATGGCGGCAGTTTCAGCACTCGCCGCGTCACGGCGATTCAGAAGGGCCATCCGATCTTCACCTGCAGCGCTTCGTTTCAATACGACGAGGCAGGCTTCGAGCACCAGAGCCAGATGCCGGTGGTGGTCGGCCCGGAAAACCTGCCGTCGGAGCTGGAGTTGACCCAGCAACGCGCGCACCTGATCCCGGAACACATGCGTGAAAAACTGCTGTGCCCGAAACCGATCGAAGTACGCCCGGTCACCGAAAAGGACCCATACAACCCGCAGCCGGCCGATCCGATCAAATACGTGTGGTTCCGCGCCGACGGCGCATTGGCCGACATCCCGGCGCTGCACAAATACTTGTTGGCGTACGCTTCGGACTTCGGTTTGTTGACCACCTCAATGCTGCCCCACGGCAAATCGGTGTGGCAGAAAGACATGCAGGTCGCCAGCCTTGATCACGCGCTGTGGTTCCACAACGATCTGCGCGCCGATGACTGGTTGCTCTACGCGATGGACAGTCCGTGGGCCGGCAATTCCCGTGGATTCTCCCGTGGCAGCGTGTACAACCGCGCCGGGCAACTGGTCGCTTCGGTGACGCAGGAAGGCCTGATCCGCCATCGCAAGGACTGGGCATGAGTCTGAAAGAGGTCAAGCACTGGGTGTTCGATATGGACGGCACGCTGACCGTCGCCGTGCATGATTTTGCGGCGATTCGCGTGGCGCTGGCGATTCCGCCGGAGGACGACATCCTCACTCATCTTGCGGCATTGCCGGCGGATGAGGCGGCGGCGAAACATGCCTGGTTGCTGGAGCACGAGCGCGATCTGGCGCTTGGTTCGACCCCGGCGACCGGAGCGGTGGAGCTGGTGCGCGATCTGCATGCGCGCGGTTATCGCCTCGGCATTCTGACCCGCAATGCGCGGGAGCTGGCGCATGTGACGCTAGAAGCGATTGGTTTGGCCGACTGCTTCGCGGTGGAAGATGTGTTGGGCCGTGATGAAGCACCGCCGAAGCCGCATCCGGGTGGGTTGCTGAAGCTGGCAGACGCTTGGGAAGTACCGGCCAGTGAGATGGTGATGGTCGGTGATTACCGCTTTGATCTGGATTGCGGGCGAGCGGCGGGCGCGCGGACGGTGTTGGTGAATCTGCCGGAAAACCCGTGGCCCGAGTTGGCCGATTGGCATGCGAAGGATTGTGTCGAATTGCGCAGGATGTTGTTTACCTGACATCTCGGTTGTTTGATCTGGCCTCATCGCTGGCAAGCCAGCTCCCACAGGGATTTTCAGTGGATGCAAAATGTGTGCGACACAACCCACTGTGGGAGCTGGCTTGCCAGCGATGGCGGCAGATCATTCAATGCAGGACTTATTCAAACAACGCCTTCTGCCCCTCCGGCGAGGTCAACATCCCATCGCCGTTATGCCCAACCCCGGGCACTTCAACTAGCCGCTGATTCACCCCTTCCGGATGCCGACGCAGCAAATAGCCGAAGTACAATTTCCCACGCTCCAAGCGATACGCACCTTGCGCTTCGGCTTCACAACGCTTGTCCAACGCCGGATGCTTGGGATCGACGTCCTGCTGTCCAAGCAGATAAATCATCTCGCGCTTGATGTAACTGCTCTCAAGCTGCAACGGCGTTTGCCCACCGGCGTACACCGGCATGTCTGACAGACCGTACTTCCAGCGATTGAAACCCGCGCATTTGGCGTGATCGAACGCCACCGGCCGTTGTTCATTGAAGTAGGCATACGATGACGGGTTGGCGACCACGTAGCGCAAGCGAATGCCGTTGGCCTTCAGCGCAGGCTGATCCTTGGCCAGCAGGGCATAGCGCTGCACCACCTGGCCACCGCCAGAATGACCGAAGATCACGATCTGCTTCACGTCGGGAAACTGTTTGCGGTCGCTGATCCGTCCGACGATCTCATCAAGTGCGGCGTAGGAACTCAACGGGTTCGGCCCTGTGGATAAGCCGCCGCCCATCCACTCGTTGCCTTGCCAGCGCAGCAACGTGGCGGGGAGCGAGTACAGCGCGACATCGCTTTCATTGAGGAACTGCGGCGCAATCACCAGCGTGTGGGCACTTTGTCCCGCTAGCTCGGCGGCGCTCTCGGCGCTTTTGCGATAGGTTTCCGAGTTGCGCAACCGGCCATGAATGACGATCAGCACCCGTTCGATCTTCTCCGGCGCAGGACCAATGCCGACCGCCATTTCCCCGGCCTTGAGTTGCAAACGACCGGGGCTGATCGCATCGACACCGGCGGCTTGCGCAGTGCTGCCAACGATCAGTAACGCCAAAAGCCATTTATGCATTTACAGGTTTTTCGCCGCGAAGGTATCGCACTGGCCGACCTGGCCCTGCGCGAATCCGGTTTTGAACCAGCGCACCCTTTGCGCCGACGTACCGTGGGTGAACGAGTCCGGCACCACACGGCCCTGACCCTGTTGTTGCAGGCGATCATCACCGATGGCGTTGGCCGCATTCAAGGCCTCTTCGATATCGCCCGGTTCCAGCCAGTTCAAACGCTTCTGCGCACTGTAGGCCCAGACGCCGGCGAGGCAGTCGGCCTGCAATTCCTGACGCACCAGCAAACCGCCGTCGCCTTCCATCTGCCGACCTTGCTGGCGAGCTGTCTGAATTTTCGCCGAGACGCCGAGAAGCGTCTGCACATGATGTCCGACTTCATGCGCGATCACGTAGGCCTGGGCGAAGTCACCGGCCGCTTTGAAGCGTTGCGACATTTCCTGGAAGAACGCCATGTCCAGGTAGACCTTCTGATCCGCCGGGCAATAGAACGGGCCAGTGGCCGAGGTTGCCAGACCGCAGGCGGAGTTGACCCGGTTGCTGAACAGCACCAGGGTCGGGTCCTTATATTGGCGCCCGGCCTGTTGGAAAATCGCGCCCCAGGTGTCTTCGGTATCGCCAAGGATCGAGCGAACGAATTCGGCCTGTTCATCGTTCGCCGGCGGGGCCTGACGGGTTTGCGAGGTTGGCGCCGATTGTTGGGTGGATTGCCCGGCGAGCTGACCGAGGATCTGCATTGGGTCCTGGCCGGTGATCCAGCCGATACCGACGATCAGCAGGATGGCCCCCAGGCTCAGGCCTTTACCGCCGCCGAAACGCATGCCGCCGCCACCGCCGGCATCATCACCACGGGCATCGACGACGTTGTCACTGCGTCGGCCTTTTTTCCATAGCATGTGGGAATCCTCTGTGTGTATCGGGTGGTGATGAGTGTTGCTGTTGTGTGAGTGTGGCGCCAGTCCGGTCGTCCGTCTATTGGCCACACGCAAACAGGCCCGGCCTCGTGTTGACGAGGTCTGGCCTGTTATTGACGGTCTGGCACGCGGCAAATTCAATCCCGCGCAGGATTTCTATCGCTGGATTATCAATCAGCGATCAAAGGCATCCCACTCAGGGGCGAAATCCGGGCTGACCTGGCGTTGGTTTTTCGGCAGTGCTGCAATCAATGCGCGGTCTTCATCATCCAGTTCAACTTTCAGCGAGGCGAGGTTGGCCAGTTGATTGGTGCGGCTGCTGGCCTTGGGAATCGCTGCGACGTTGGGTTGATCAAGCAACCATTTCAACGCTACTTGGGTCGGCAACACGCCATGTTTGTTGGCGATCTGTTGAATCTGCGGGATGTCTGAGACCTTGTTGCGCGCCAGCGGGGTGTAGGCCGTCAGCGCCAGGTTGTGTTCGCGGGCGTAGTCGAGCAGGGCGTTTTGGCCGAGCAGGACGTGGTATTCGACCTGAATCGCTGACAGATCAATCCCATAGTCTTCGACGACTTTACGCAGCAAGGGCAGCGGAAAATTCGCCACGCCGATGTTGCGTGCCAGCCCCTGTTTCTTGAACGAAGCCAATGTCTCGAGGGTGCGTGGCAGGTCCCAGTCGGTGGTGGGCCAGTGGATCATGAACAAGTCTACGTAGTCGCTGCGCAACGCGGTAAGGCTGCGGTCCATGGAATGGCGCATCGCGTCGGGTTGCAGCTGATCCCACCAGACTTTGGTGGTGACGTGAATCTGCTCGCGCGGTGTCGGGGTATTCGCCAGTGCTTGTCCGACGGCGTCCTCGTTGTTGTAGGCCGCTGCCGTGTCGATGTGTCGATAACCCAGTTCCAGTGCTTGCTCCACGGCGCGAGTGCATTCGTCGCCGAGCATCGGCCAGGTGCCGAGGCCTAGTTTCGGCATGTTCAAACCTTGGGCATTAACGATGTGCTGCATGGTCGATCTCCTGTTCGAAAGCAGTCATGCCGGCGATATGCCGGGCGGCGATGTAACCGAAAGTCAGCGCCGGGCCGATGTTGATACCGCCCGCCGGGTAGTGGCCGCCCATGATGCTGGCCATGTCGCCACCGGCTGCGTAGAGGCCGACGATGGGCTGTTCGTGGGTATCCAGTACTTGCGCGTGCGGGTTGACCTTGAGTCCGGCGAAGGTGCCGAAGCAGCCCGGCTGGACTTTCACGGCGTAGAACGGGCCGGTGTCTATTGGGGCAACGCAGGGGTTGGGCAGGTTCGCCGGATCACCCTGTTTGCGGTTGTAGGGTGTTGCGCCGCGACCGAACAACGGGTCTTCGCCGTGGCGGGCATGGCGGTTGTAGTTATCCACAGTCTGGCGCAACCCGCTCGGGTCGATGCCGCAGGCGAGGGCCAATTCTTCAATACTGTTGCCGCTTTTCAGATAGCCGCTGCGGATAAAATCTGACACTGGCAGCGGAAATGGCCGCGATATGCCCAGTCCATAACGCCGTTGAAAGGCGCGCGTGCAGATCAGCCATGAGGCGACTTCTTCACCTTCCGGCGCAGCAGCGACCATGGCGCTGACGTAGTCGTAATAACCGTTGGCTTCGTTGACGAACCGTTGGCCGTTACTCAGTACACCGATGATCCCGGGTTTGCCGCGCTCAATGATGTGTGGGAAATGGCCGATGCTACCGTCGGAATGTGGCACTTGCGATACTGGCGCCCACGCCACGGGCGAAGCTACATCGGCATTGACCCGTGCGCCGACACTTTCGCCCAGGCGCAAACCATCGCCGTTGACGGCCAGCGGCGGCAGCGCCCAATGCTCGTGACCGGTCGGCGTGCGCGGGAACAGGGCTTTGCGTCGCTCGATGTCATTGGCAAAACCACCGGCGGCGAGCACTACGGCTTTGCGTGCATGAATGCGGATCGGGCCTTTGTCTGTGTTGACCACAGCGCCCGAGACGCGCGAGCCTTCACGCAGTAACGCTGTCACCGGTGCCGATTCCCAGAGCAACACGCCGAGGTCTTCGGCGGATTTTGCCAATCGTGCAATCAACGCCACGCCGTTGACCAATTGCATGGCCCGGCCATAGACCGCGAGATCTAGCAAATGTCGGGTAAAGCGCCGGGTGACATGCCACGCGGCTTTCAGTGAACGGGTCAGATTGAGGAACGCCGACAGATCGGCGCCGGCCATGATCGGCATGCCCATGAAGGACGTTTCGCGCATCGTTGTACGAAGGCGCTTGAGCAAGCGTCCGACCTTGCGTCCATCGTAAGGCGCGGCGATGACCGAGCGGCCACCGGTGCCAGCACCCGGCGTGTCACCATGAATGTCGGCAATGGCATTGCCATCGGCAAATTGCAGCGCAGTGTGTTGCTCGAAAAACCCGACCATGCGCGGTCCCGCTTCAAGGAAAGCGTCGATCATCGCCGGGTCGAAGTGCTCGCCCAGTTCATGGCGCAAATAGGTGCGCGGTTGTTCGATGTCTTCGATGATCCCGGCCCGACGCGCGAGTGGATTGCACGGCACCCACGCCCAGCCACCGGACCAGGCAGTGGCGCCACCGAATACCGGATCTTTCTCGACAACGATGACTTTCAAACCATGCCACGCGGCAGTCACGGCGGCCGATAAACCGGCGGCACCGGAACCGACGACCAATACGTCGCAGTTGATATCAGGGTGTTCGGCAGACATCAAACAACGCTCCGGCAGTAATTTTTTTTGGAATTTGATTCCAGAAAATAACCAGTGTCGTGACGACTCGACAAGCCTTTAACCCATAAAATGGGCGGTTATCGAACGGCCGGTTCCAGATTTCGCTTTGCCGTCAATGTCTTCTAGAATCAGCAAAATTTCTTTGGACGTCCCCATGGCCGGCAGTCAAATCGAACGGGTTTTCAGCGTGCTGGAAAGCCTCACCAGTGATCCGCGCGGGCTGCCGATGCAGACGCTCGCCGAGCAGCTGGATATCCCCAAGAGTGCAACACACCGCTTGCTCGCCGAGCTGATTCGGTTGGGCTACGTACGGCAGAATGCGGAAACGTTGCGCTATCACTTGTCGACCAAACTGGTCGCTATGGGCTTTCAATACCTGTCGAGCTGCGGTGCCGATATCGTCCAGCCAGTACTCGACCGACTGGCGCAGGAAACCGGCGAACTGGTGCGTTTGGGCGTGATCGATGGCGAGCGCCAGACCTGGATTGCCAAGGCACAAGGCGCGCGCACCGGTCTGCGTTATGACCCGGACATGGGCCGCGATGCGCCGCTGTTCTACACCGCCTCCGGGCATGCGTGGCTGGCGTGCATGAGCGACGCCGAGGCGCTGTCACTGGTCGAGCGGCAGGCGGCGGAGGTGCCGGTGGGGATCGGGCCGAATGCGCCGCGTTCAAATATCGAGTTGCTGGAACGGCTGCGTCTGGCTCGTGAGCAGGGTTATGCCTGTGTCGAAGAAAGTTCGGCAGTGGGGACTTCAGCGATTGCGGCGGTGGTGAGGCATCCAACGGATGGTCGGGTGATTGGCGTGCTGAGTATCGCCGGGCCCAGTGCGCGGATGCCGGGGGCGCGGTTGCATGAGCTGGCGCCGCTGTTGCTGACCTTCACCGAAGAATTATCAGCAGCCAGCCTGGCCTCAGAACTGTTTATCTAATCCGAGTTCACGCAGACCCCCTGTAGGAGTGAGCCTGCTCGCGATAGCGGTATGTCAGCCAACGTTAACGGCGACTGACACTCCGCTATCGCGAGCAGGCTCACTCCTACAGGGGATTTTTGTTGTTCACGAAGTTGTGCGGTGTTCGCACGGTTTCAGGATGGATGGGTGTTTGATTGTGGAACTCGGTTCTAAATTGTTGCTGGAGTGATATTCCAACAACAATTACAAAAGGACCGCACCTTGAATTCGCCCCTTCGAATTGCCCTGATCGGCGCCGGCAACATGGGCCAGCAACATTATCGGCATCTACAAACCCTCAACGAAGCAACGCTGTGCGCGGTGGCGGATCCTGGGCCGCAAGCAGCAGGGCTTGCGGCCGAATGGGGCGTAAGGCATTTCGCTGATCATCGTCAGATGCTGGAGCAAATCCGGCCAGACGCGGTGATCGTCGCCAATCCGAATAATCAACACGTCAGCACGGCGCTCGATTGTCTGGCGGCGGGTGTGCCGGTGTTGCTGGAAAAACCGGTCGGCGTGCACCTGGATGAAGTGCGCGAACTGGTTGCGGCGGTCAAAAGCAGCGGCGTGCCGGTACTGGTCGGCCATCATCGGCGCCACAACCCGCTGATCGTGCGGGCCCATGAATTGGTGCAGAGCGGGGCACTCGGGCGTCTGACCACGGTCACTGCGTTGTTCCAGTTGCGCAAACCCGACAGCTATTTCGAGATCCCGTGGCGCCGCGAACCGGGCGCCGGAATGTTGCTGACCAACCTGATCCACGACCTCGACCTGCTACGGCATCTGTGCGGTGAAGTGCGCTCGGTGCAAGCGATCACCGACAACGCCGTGCGCGGTTTCGCCAACGAAGACAGTGCGGCGGTGTTGCTGCAATTCGAAGGCGGCACATTGGGCACATTGAGCGGTTCCGACGCGGTCGCCGCGCCGTGGAGTTGGGAGCTGGATTCCGGCGAGAACCCAGTGTATCCGCGTCAGGCCGATCAGCCCTGTTATCTGCTGGCCGGGACTACCGGAGCGTTGAGCATTCCGCAGCTCAAGCGTTGGCACTATGGCGCTGAGCAGGTCGACGCCGGTTGGCATGAGCCCTTGTTGATGGTCGAAGAATCCTCCGGCGGTGACGACGCTTTACGCTTGCAGTTACAGCATTTCGTCCGCGTGGCGCGGCGTGAAGTCGAGCCGCTGGTGAGTGCGGCCGACGCTGCGCGCACTTTGGCGCTGATCGAAGCCATACGCGAGGCCGCGGCCACCGGCCGTGCCTGCCCCCCTGCACTGATTGAGGCTTGAACATGAACGAACGAATCCTGTCTCTGGCCAGCCTCACCGTGCTGGAGTTGTCGCCACCGCAAATGGTCGAAGTGGCGGCACGTGCTGGTTACAGCCATGTCGGCCTGCGCCTGGAACCGGCGACGCCCGAGGAGCATCATTTCCCTTTGGTCGCCGATGCTGAATTGCGCCGTCAGACTTTGCAGCGGCTGCGCGACACCCGCATCCGCGTGCTCGACGTGGAAATCCTGCGATTGAAGCCGCAAACCGTCGTCGCCGATTTCGAGAAACTTCTTACGGTCGGTGCGGAATTTGGCGCTACCGAATTGCTGGTCGCCGGTAACGATCCTGACGAGCAGCGGCTCACCGATAACTTTGCGGCGCTTTGCGATCTGGCCGCGCCTTACGGGCTGCACCCGCATCTGGAGTTCATGCCCTGGACTGATGTGCGCAACCTCGAACAAGCGCTACGAATTGTCGAAAACGCTGATCGGGAAAACGCTGCGGTGCTGGTCGATGCGTTCCACTTTGATCGTTCGGCGTCACGCTTGGAGGATCTGGCTGAAGTGTCAGTGTCGCGTCTGCGTTATGCGCAATTATGTGATGTAGCGGGGCCGAGGCCGTCAGACATGGCCGAGATCTTGCGTCAGGCGCGCAACGAGCGGCGGTTTCCCGGCGAGGGTGATTGCGATCTGCTCGGGTTGCTGCGAGCGCTGCCGACTAATATTCCACTGAGTCTGGAAATTCCCACGGTAAAACTGCTGGAGCAGGGCGTGAGCGGATTGGAGCGAGCGCAGATGGCGATCGACAGGACGCGGGAATTGTTGGCGCGACTGTGAGTCTTTTTTGTGGCGAGGGAGCTTGCTCCCAGTGGACTGCGTAGCCGTCCCCAATCGGCGACCGCCGCGCGATCTCCTTCGCCACCGTATTGTTGTTCAAACAGGGATAACCAATGACTGTCAGCACCCCGCTCTCCGGTGTCAACCAACCCTTCAAGGGGATCTTGCTGATTGTCGTGGCAACCTTCCTGTTCTCCAGTCACGACGCATTGTCGAAATACCTGTCCGGTTTTTATCCGATCGTGATGGTGGTCTGGGCGCGCTATCTGGTGCACACACTGCTGATGGCAGGGATTTTTCTGCCGCAATCCGGGTTGCGTGTGCTGCGCACCAAGAAGCCGCTATGGCAATTGGTTCGGGCACTGTGCCTGCTCGGCACCAGCCTGTTCTTCACCACCGCGTTGTTGTACATCCCATTGGCGGAAGCCACGGCGGTCAACTTTCTTGCGCCAGTATTGGTGACCGCATTGTCGGTGCCGCTGCTCAAGGAGCGAGTGACCCGAGGTCAATGGATCGCGGTGATCTGCGGCTTTATCGGCGTGCTGATCATCGTCCACCCCGGCGGTGAGTTGTTTACTCCGGCGGTGTTGCTGCCGTTCTGCTCGGCGCTGTTTTTCTGCTTTTATCAACTGCTGACCCGCAAGCTCGCCGAGGTGGACAGCCCGACCACCAGCAACTTCTTTGCCGGGTTATGCAACACGCTGGTGATGAGTGCACTAGTGCCGTTCTTCTGGCAGGTGCCGACGTTGACCCATGCCGGGTTGATGCTGGCGCTGGGCAGTTGCGGGATGACCGCGCATTTGTTTCTGACCCAGGCGTTCCGCCATGCCGCTCCAGCACTGCTGGCGCCGTTCGGTTATTGCCAGATTGTGTTTGCCGGGTTGTTGGGCTGGCTGCTGTTCAATCACACGCCGAGTCTGCTGACGATCATTGGCATCGCGGTGATCTGTTGCAGCGGACTGGCGGCAGCGTGGCAGCAGAGCCGCCGTTGAGGGATACGCAAACCCCTGTGTAGGAGCTGACGAGTGAAACGAGGCTGCGATCTTTTGATCTTCAACATCAAGATCAAAAGATCGCAGCGTGCCGCAGCTCCTACAAGGAAGCCGGGTGTTGGCAGATTACTCGGTGACGGTAGGAATCTTGCGCGGTGCCATGAAGTACATCCACGTCAGCGCAATGAAGTACATCGCCGGAATCAGGGTGAACAACACGGTGTAGTTGTTGTTGGTCACGGTGAGGATGTGGCCGACGATCTGGGTCATGAACATCCCGCCGATCGCTGCGCACATACCACCGAAACCGAACACGGTGCTCATCATGTGCTTGGGCGTGTAGTCCATTACCAGGCTCCAGATGTTTGCTGTCCACGCCTGGTGCGCACCGATTGCCAGAGAAATCGCGGCCACCGCCACCCACAGGTTGGCTGAGCCGGCGGCCATGATCACGCCGATGATGCAGCAAGCAAACAGGAACATCGACAGCAGCCGCGCTTTGATCGAGTTCATCCCGCGACCGATCAGGAACGAAGACAGAATGCCGCCACCGACGCTACCGAAGTCGGCCGTGACGTAGATGATGATCAGCGGAATACCCATTTGGGTGACGTTGATGCCTAGGTTGTATTGCTGATTGAGGAACGGTGGCAGCCAGTACAGATAGAACCAGAACACCGGTGCGGTCAGCGAGTAGGCGAGGGCGAAGGCCCAGGTGCCGCGCATCCGCAGGATTTTCGAGAACGGCACGCGGGCCTGTTCCGGTTCGACTTCTTGCTGGATGTAGTCCAGCTCGGACTGTTTCACGCTCGGGTGATCTTCCGGGTTGAAGTATTTCAAGCCCCAGAACAACAGCCAGATCCCGCCCAGCGCCGCCATGCACAGGAACGCCGCTTGCCAGCCCCAGACGTGCAGGACCAGTGGCAGCAGCATCGGCGTGAACATCGCACCGACGTTGGTGCCGGCGTTGAAGATGCCGGTGGCGACCGCACGTTCGCCGGCCGGGAACCACAGGCGCGTGGTTTTCACACAGGCCGGGTAGTTCGCCGCTTCAGTCAGGCCGAGAATAAACCGGCAGACCATAAAGCCAACGGCTGACGTTGCCAGACCGTGGGCACCGGTGGCCAGGCTCCACAGCAGCACGGCGCAGAAGAACACGCGCTTGACGCCGACCCGGTCGATCAAGCGTCCTTGCAGGACGAAACCGATCGCGTAGCCGACCTGAAACCAGAAGTTGATGTTGGCGTAATCCATCGCCGTCCAGCTCATTTCCTTGGCGAGGATGGGCTGCATGACGCCGAGGGCGGCGCGGTCGATGTAGTTCAGGGTCGTGGCGAAAAACACCAGCGCCAGCATGCCCCAACGGGTCTTGCCGACAGCCATGGCGCCGCGGATCTTGTCGCCGATGCCACCCGTGGCAGTGCTCATGGCCGGAGCCATGCGGGAAGTCTGTGAAGGAATCATGTGTTCCACCCGTTTTTGGATTTGTTATTTGGTGTGCTTTTTACTTGCACGCTGCGACCGGTGGTTCAGATCCGGACTCAATGTGCAGTCGATGTTGGGCAGTGGACGAAAAATCGTCAATTCGCCAAACCGCCATTGTGTTCGATAATCGCACGCAAAACTAACCGGGTAGTACACTTTAAATTGCTGCCGCGATCGATGCAGCCAATAATTTCCCTACTATAAAAACCATCCCATGTAGGAGCTGCCGCAGGCTGCAATCTTTTGATTCTGTTTTCACGAATAAAGATCAAACGATCGCAGCCTTCGGCAGCTCCTACAGTAAAGATAAAGCGGCGCAGTCCGGGAGTTGAAACATGCAGCGTTCCATTGCCACCGTTTCCTTGAGCGGCACCCTGCCGGAAAAACTCGAAGCCATCGCCGCCGCCGGGTTCGACGGGGTGGAGATTTTCGAAAACGACCTCCTGTACTACGACGGCAGCCCGCGGGAAATTAAACAGATGTGCGCCGATCTCGGCATCGCCATCACTCTGTTTCAGCCGTTCCGCGATTTCGAAGGCTGCCGCCGTGATCGCCTGGCGCGTAACCTTGAGCGCGCCGAACGCAAGTTCGACCTCATGCAGGAGCTGGGCACCGACCTGGTGTTGGTCTGCAGTAACGCCTCGGCCGACAGCGTCGGCGATCAGCGAATTCTAGTCGATGATCTGCGCCTGCTGGCCGAGCATGCCGGCGCGCGCGGCTTGCGCATTGGTTACGAAGCGCTGGCGTGGGGCCGTCACGTGAATACTTATCAACAGGTCTGGGACATCGTGCGTCAGGCCGATCACCCGAGCCTCGGCGTGTTGCTCGACAGCTTCCATACGCTGTCGTTGAAGGGCGATCCCCGCGCCATTGCCGACATTCCCGGCGACAAGATTTTCTTTGTGCAAATGGCCGACGCGCCGATCCTGGCCATGGATGTGCTGGAGTGGAGCCGGCATTTCCGTTGCTTCCCGGGACAGGGCGAATTCGATCTGCCGGGTTTCCTCGCGCCGATCATCCAGAGCGGTTACGCCGGGCCGCTGTCGCTGGAAATTTTCAACGATGGCTTCCGCGCCGCGCCGCCACGGGCCAATGCCGCCGATGGTTTACGTTCACTGCTGTATCTGGAAGAGAAGACCCGCCAGCGTCTCGAGCAGGAAGCGACGCCTGTCGCCAATCGCGAAATCCTTTTCGAAACACCGAAGGCCAGCGAGTACAACGGCATCGAATTTCTTGAGTTCGCCGTTGATGAAAGCCTCGGCGCCAAGCTGTCGAACTGGCTGGAACGCTTGGGGTTCGTCAAGGCCGGGCAGCATCGTTCCAAGAGTGTGAGCCTGCTGCGTCAGGGCGACATCAATCTGATCCTCAACTCCGAACCGTATTCCTTTGCCCACAGCTTCTTCGAGGCTCACGGCCCGTCGCTGTGTGCCACGGCTGTGCGGGTCAAGGACAGCGCCAGTGCATTGGCACGCGCCGTCGCTTACAAAGGTCAGCCCTATCGTGGACTGGTCGGCCCCAACGAACTGGAACTGGCGGCGGTGCGCGCGCCGGACGGCAGCCTGATTTATCTGGTGGATGAGCAGGCCGACGTTTATGGCACCGACTTCAATCTGCTGGCAGATGCTCCCGCCCGTGGCGGTCTCAAACGCATCGACCACATGGCCATGGCGTTGCCGGCCGACAGCCTCGACAGTTGGGTGCTGTTCTACAAGAGCCTGCTGGATTTCGAGGCGGACGATGAAGTGGTGCTGCCTGATCCGTATGGTCTGGTGAAGAGCCGCGCCTTGCGTAGCCGCGACAGTTCGATCCGCTTGCCGCTGAACATCTCCGAGAACCGCAACACCGCCATCTCCCACGCGCTGTCGAGTTATCGCGGCTCCGGTGTGCACCACATCGCCTTCGATTGTGACGACATCTTCGCCGAAGTCAGTCGCGCCAAAGAAGCCGGCGTGCCGCTGCTGGATATTCCGCTCAACTATTACGACGACCTTGCCGCGCGCTTCGATTTTGACGACGAGTTTCTCAGTGAACTGGCGTATTACAACGTTCTGTACGACCGTGATGCGCAGGGCGGTGAGCTGTTCCACGTCTACACGGAGCCGTTCGAAGGGCGTTTCTTCTTCGAGATCATCCAGCGCAAGAACGGCTATGCCGGTTACGGCGCGGCGAACGTCGCAGTGCGTCTAGCGGCGATGGCGAAATCCCGCAGCGGCGCCGTGCGCCAGGCGAAGTTGTAGGAAATTCGTAAACGCGGGATTAAACACAGGTCCCGCAGCTTCCTTCACTGTGCTGCGCGGCCCATAATCGCCGCCTGTGCAGTGATGGCCGTGAGCCCGCAATGACGATGAATACAGAACTTTCCGCAGCTCCTGTCGTATCCGCCGTGGAGCCGCGCAAGAGTCGCAAGAACAACCCGGAAAAGACCCGCGAGAACATCCTGCAGGAGGCGATCGTCGAGTTCGTCCAGCAAGGCTTGTCCGGCGCTCGCGTCGACGCAATTGCCGAGCGTATCCACACCTCCAAACGCATGATCTATTACTACTTCGGTAGTAAGGAGCAGTTGTACGTCGAGGTGCTGGAAAAGCTATATGGCGATATTCGCAACACCGAAAACCGTTTGCACCTGGCCGAGCTGGCGCCGGTGGAAGCGATTCGCCGATTGGTCGAGTTCACCTTCGATCACCACGACCGCAACGTCGATTTTGTGCGCATCGTCAGCATTGAAAACATCCACAATGCCGAATACGTGAAGCGTTCCGATGCGATCAAGGCGATGAACAACACCATCCTCGATTCGCTCGGCGAGATTCTGCGTCGGGGTGCTGCTGAAGGTGTTTTCCGTCCGGGGCTGGACGCGCTGGATGTGCATTTGCTGATCAGTTCTTTCTGCTTCTATCGCGTGTCGAACCGGCACACGTTTGGCGAGATCTTTCAGATCGATCTGCCGGATGAAAGCATCAAGCAGCGGCATCGCGAGATGATTTGCGAATCGGTGTTGCGTTACCTGCAGGCCTGACACATTCCCCTGTGGGAGCGAGCCTGCTCGCGAAAGCGGTGTGTCAGTCAACAGATGTATTGGCTGGCCGTACGCCTTCGCGAGCGGGCTCGCTCCCACAGGGGGAAAGAATTCAGCCATTCATGCTTTGAAAATGCGCGAGCATCCGCTGCGCATCCGGCACCACGCCGCTAAACAATTCAAACGCCTTCACCGCCTGAAACACCGCCATGTTGCCCCCATCCAGCGTCCGGCAACCCAGCGCGCGGGCGTTGCGCAGCAGTTCGGTTTCCAGCGGGAAATACACAATCTCCGCCACCCACAATTCCTTGCGCAGCAACTCGACCGGCACCGGCATGCCCGGCAGTTTGGCCATGCCCATTGGCGTGGTATTCACCAGCCCGTTGGCCTGATTCAGCGTACTCGGTAGATCTTGCCCGGCCACGGCGCGACCCGAGCCGAAATGCTGATTGAGATTGTTCGCCAGACTCTCGGCGCGCTCACGGTCGACATCGAAAATGCTCAGTTGCCGTACGCCTTCGCTCAACAATGCGTGGGCCACTGCTGCACCCGCGCCACCCGCGCCCATCTGGACTACGCGCTCGCGGGCAGCGTCCTTCAGCCCCCGGCGAAAACCCTCAGCGAAACCGAGACAGTCGGTGTTATGGCCAACACGCTTGCCGTCCTTCAGTACCACCGTGTTCACCGCGCCGATGCCTTCGGCTTCCGGCGACAACTCATCGAGCAGCGGGATGATCGCCTGCTTGCACGGGAAGGTGATGTTCAATCCGGTGTAGTTCATCCGCTCGGCCGCCAGCAGCAGGTCGGGCAGGGCGGTGCTGTCCATTTTCAGTTGATCGAGATCGATCAGTCGGTACAGATAACGCAGGCCTTGGGCATCACCTTCGTGCTCATGCAGCGCGGGTGTGCGCGAGGCCTGAATGCCGGCGCCGATCAGCCCGGCGAGTATCACGTTAGAGCGAGACATGCGAGTTACCCCTTCAGCCGCTGGCTGAAATGTTCCAGTGCCAGTCGATAGCCGTGACTGCCAAAACCGGCCATTACCGCTGTGGCAATCGCCGAGACAAACGAGTGATGACGGAACGGCTCGCGGGCGTGGACGTTGGACAGGTGCACTTCGATCACCGGTAATTCACTGGCCACCAGCGCATCGCGAATCGCCACCGAAGTGTGCGTCCACGCGGCCGGATTGATCACGATCCCGGCGCAACGGCCACGGGCAGCGTGAATCCAGTCGAGCAGTTCGCCTTCGTGATTGGTCTGGCGAAACTCCACGGCCAGGCCGAATTCTTCGGCAGCGCGACCGCACAGAGCCGAGATGTCCGCAAGGGTTTCGTGACCGTAAGTCGCCGGCTCACGAGTGCCGAGCAGGTTCAGGTTCGGGCCATTGAGCACCAGAACGATAGGGGGCATGAGGGGTAACTCCACTTATTGTTTTTGGCTTTGGCCGAGGATTTCAGCCTGTGGAGATAAAATGTACTAGATGGTTACCATGGTCAATTGAACAAAAATGGACGTGGCGTTTTATGTTCGGTGATCGCACAGAAGCAATATTGATCGAGATATGACGACAGCTTTGCTTACGTTTTTTACCGGAGATTGACCGACTCATGACCCGTTCCGACGCTAGCCTCAAAAGCGGTGAAACGTCATGTGCTTGATCACCAGTCGTCGGATTTGAAAGGAATCTCAAATCCTGAAATTTTTTAACCTAACGGATGGGTTAGCATGAAGGTGTGCAGCTACAAAGGATTGTCGATTGTCATCATGCTGCGAGATGAACATTGCCCACCACACGTTCACGTGAATGCGGGCAGTTGGAGTGCCCGATTACAGTTCAGTTTCTGGCACAACGATATTGAGCTTTGGGACGTCGTGCCGCTTTCTCGTCGACCACCCTTGGCCGTGCTGGAAGGCTTGTGTCGATCCCTTTAGCAGCCTGCTCATCTGCGACGAGCACGCGGGATCTGGTGGTCGAAATTGCAAACTGTCTGTCTCGACAATCAATTGTGGGACAGCCATTCAAACGAAGTGTTGGGGATGAAACTCGTCACTGACACGACATACAGAGTGGGATCGGCGCGTTATCTGCCAGACGAGGGCAAAACTCTTCTGACATTGATAGACGCATTGGAAGGAGTGGAAATCGATTTATGAAGGTCATCAAAGCCAAGCCATCTGCACGTCGTCCCCTCACGGAGGAGATGATCGACGTCGCCATCGAGCAAGGGCAAGCACGCCGGACGAATAGCTTGCAGGCTGTCTCCGTAACCTTTGAGAAACCATCCCTGATCATCCGTTTTGAAGACGGCAGCGGTGTGTTGCTACCGGTGGATCGTTATCCAGAGTTCGACGGATTCAATGCAGAGGATTACGAAAACCTGACAGTTGGCTTCGCGGGCACTGCGCTTTGTCACGAGGGTAAAGACCTCGACGTTTCCATTTCTGGGATGATTTCGGCGAGCCCATCACTATTGGCCATGGCCGCTTCTGCCGTTGCTTCGCGCAACGGCCGTCAGAGCAGCGCGGCAAAGTCTGCAGCCGCGCGGGCGAATGGCAAAAAGGGCGGGCGTCCGCGTAAGGTCGATCCCGCTTAGTGAGCGCCCACAAAAAAGCCGTCAATCACGACGGCTTTTTCGTATCTGCTGTCCCGTAATCAACGCCGGGTCAGCAACACACCCGATTCCATGTGATGCGTCCACGGGAACTGGTCAAACAACGCGCACTGGGTAATACGGTGCGTGTCGTGCAACTGGGCGATGTTGGCCGCCAGGGTTTCCGGGTTGCAGGAGATGTACAGGATGTTGTCGAAACGTCGGGTCAGCTCGCAGGTGTCCGGGTCCATGCCGGCGCGCGGCGGGTCGACGAAGACGCTGCCGAACTCGTAGCTCTTCAGGTCGATGCCTTGCAGGCGACGGAACGGGCGCACTTCGTTGAGCGCTTCGGTCAGTTCTTCGGCAGACAAACGCACCAGAGTGACGTTATCCACAGCGTTTTCGCTGAGGTTGCTCAATGCCGCGTTGACCGAGGTTTTGCTGATTTCGGTAGCCAGCACTTTGCGCACGCGAGTCGCGAGCGGCAGGGTGAAGTTACCGTTACCGCAATACAGCTCCAGCAAGTCGTCAGTGCGGTCACCGAGTGCTTCGTACGCCCAGTTGAGCATCTTCTGGTTCACCGTGCCGTTCGGCTGGGTGAACGCGCCTTCCGGCTGGCGATAGCTGAAGGTGCGACCGCCGACGTCGAGTTTCTCGACCACGTAATCGAGGCCAAGCACTTCGCGTTTACCCTTCGAGCGACCAATAATGCTGACGCCGAGATCCGCCGCCAACTTCGTCGCCGCTGTATGCCAGTGTTCGTCCAGCGGGCGGTGATAGCACAGGGTGATCATCGCATCGCCAGACAGTGTGGTCAGAAACTCCACTTGAAACAGCTTGTGGCTCAGCGCCGAACTGGCCTGCCAGGCAGCCTTTAATTGCGGCATCAACTGGTTGATGCGCAGGCTGGCAATCGGGAACGCTTCGATCAGGATCGGCGTGCGTTTGTCGTCCTGCGAGAACATCGCGTAATGCCGCTCGCCGCCCTCGCGCCACAGGCGGAATTCGGCGCGCAGACGGAAGTTCTGCAGCGGCGAGTCGAACACGGTCGGCTCGGGGGCATCGAACGGCGCCAGCAGATCACGCAAACGCGTGACCTTGGCTTCAAGTTGCTCGGCGTAAGCCTGGGAATCGAATGTCATGCGTTGAACCAACCCAACTTGATCACAAACAGAATCGACAGAATCACCAGCGCCGGGTTCAGCTCACGAGCGCGGCCGGACAGCAACTTGATCACGGTCCAGGCGATGAAACCGAACGCGATGCCGTTGGCGATCGAATAAGTGAACGGCATGGCTAGCGCGGTGACCACGACCGGCGCGGCGACGGTGATGTCGTCCCAGTCTATTTCCGCCAGACCGGAAGTCATCAATACGGCGACGAACAGCAGTGCCGGCGCGGTGGCGAAGGCCGGAACGCTGGCCGCCAGTGGCGAGAAGAACAGTGCCAGCAGGAACAGAATCGCCACGACGATGGCGGTGAGACCGGTACGCCCGCCCGCACTCACGCCGGCAGCAGATTCGATGTAACTGGTGGTGGTCGACGTACCCAGCAACGAACCGGCCATGGCCGCGGTGCTGTCGGCGATCAGTGCGCGGCCCATTTTCGGCATGTGGCCGTCCTTGCCCATCAGGCCGGCGCGCTTGGCGACGCCGATCAGGGTGCCGGAGTTGTCGAAGAGGTCGACGAACAGGAACGCGAAAATCACGCTGACCAGACCGATGTCCAGTGCGCCTTTGATGTCCAGTTGCATGAAGGTCGGCGCCAGCGAAGGTGGCATCGAGGTCACGCCGTTGAACGGGGTGACGCCCATGGCGATGGAAATGATGGTCACTGCCAGAATGCCGATCAGTACTGCACCGCGCACTTTCAGCGCTTCGAGGGCAACGATCAGGGCAAAGCCGAGGGTGGCGAGGATCGGTGCCGGGGCTTTCAAGTCACCGAGGCCGACCATGGTCGCCGGGTTGCTGACCACGATGCCAGCGTTGTGCAGGGCGATCAGTGCCAGGAACAGGCCGATACCGGCAGCAATCGCCGAGCGCAGTGGCAGCGGGATGCTGTTGATGATCCATTCACGGATACGGAAGATCGACAACAGGAAGAAGCACACGGCCGAGATGAACACCGCACCCAGCGCCACTTGCCAGGTGTGACCCATGTGCAGGACGACGGTGTAGGTGAAGAAGGCGTTCAGACCCATGCCCGGCGCAAGGGCGATCGGGTAGTTGGCGATCAGGCCCATGATCGTCGAACCGATCGCAGCCGCCAGACAGGTGGCGACAAACACCGCACCCTTGTCCATGCCGGTCTCGCCGAGAATGCTCGGATTGACGAACAGAATGTAGGCCATGGCCAAGAAAGTCGTGATGCCCGCCAGAATCTCGGTGCGCACGTTGGTGTTGTGTGCCTTGAGTTGAAACAGCCTTTCCAGCATGTCTGCTCCCCGTGGCGCGCGTGGCGCCGTGAATGTATCGACCTCAACAGCAAAGCACAGACCATCGCAAGCGCCTGGAAAATTGTGGTGGGCCGGAAAAAGCCGCGCATCATACCAGCAGCGTGAGGAATATGGCGGTTGTTGGTGTCGATCGTCGGCGAAGTTTTGCCTTGAAGCCAACTGCGCCATACTGCGCGCTGATTTTTTCGGGACGGGAAGCGCATGAGCAGGTGCTGGATGAAGGGTTCGGGTTTGATTGCAGCACTGATGGCCTTGACGCCGTTAGCGTTGGCGGCCTCGGCGGAGCCGTTGACCCAAGTGAAAGTGATCAAGGTGCAATCGCCGGCCTGTGGCCTGGAAGACATTGGTGATGGGCAGACACAGACCCAATGCAATCACAACGGGCCGAGCATCAAAGTCTATGTACTGGAAGTCGGATACGGCCAGAGCCAGCCGCATGCCACGCTGGATGGTTTCGAAGTGAACGGCACCCGAGCGCCGGTATGTGCCTTTGATAATGGCAACCTGACCGAGTGCAGTCCGGGCCGTAGCACCGTCGGTTCTCTTTATACCTTCGATCTGGCGGGCAAACAGGAAGGTACCTTCACCTTCAGCAACACCTCGATCAACGCGCCACGCAATACGATGTCGACCCAGCTTTACATCAAGTAACGGCTGTTGCAGCGCGATCCGGGTGAAGCTGACTACGCTTAAAGTATCACCCAGCGGATAGCGCCCATGACCTTTAGAGCCCTGATTACCCTCGCCGAGGGCATCGATGATCTGCAAAGCGTGACCCTGATCGACGTGCTGCGCCGCGCCGGCATCGAAGTGGTCGCCGCCAGTATTGAAGGACGACGCATGCTGACCTGCGCGCGTGGTACACGCCTGACCGCCGACGGCATGCTGGTCGATGTGCTGGCGCAAACCTTCGACCTGATCGTACTGCCCGGCGGTGTTGTCGGTTCACAACATCTGGCCGCACATCAACCGCTGCAACAACTGCTCAAGGATCAAGCCAGCGCCGGACGCCTGTTCGCCGCCATCGCCGAATCCCCGGCCGTCGCCCTGCAAACCTTTGGAGTGCTGCGTCAACGACGCATGACCTGTTTGCCCAGCGCCAGCCATCAACTCTCGGGCTGTACGTTTGTTGATCAACCGGTGGTGGTCGACGGCAATTGCATCACCGCGCAAGGTTCCAGCGCTGCGCTGGAGTTTGCCTTGACGCTGGTCGAGCAACTCGGCGGCAAGGCCTTGCGGGTGAAAGTGGCGGGGGAGTTGTAGTGGCTGGAGGTGTCAGGCGTGGACAGCGATCAGTTCGATAACCGGTTGCTCCCGATGCTCCGCTTGCCACAGATCGTAGTCGGTTTGTACGCCTAGCCACACACGCGCCTTGCCAATGCCAGCACGCTCAAGACGCACAGCCAGATCCGGGCTGATTGGCGCATGTCCGTGTAGTACACGGGAAAGATGTGGGCGCGCGAAGCCCAAGTGTCGGGCCAATTCGGTCACGCTGATGCCAAGCTCGGGCAAAACATCCATCAGCAGGGTTTCGCCGGGGTGTGGCGGGTTGTGCATGGGCATGAGCCTGCCTCCTGTCAGTGGTAATCCAGATAATCGACCAGTTCGATATCCGAACCGACAAAACGAAAGATCACTCGCCAGTTGCCTGAAACGCTCAGCGACCAGTACTCCGTCAGTTCAACTTTCAATCGATGCAGGCGCCAACCCGCAAGGTCTAGATCTGCGGGAATCGTAGCGCGATCCATGAACTGCAGCATGCGCGACAGCCGTTTTGCGTGGTCGGCACGAATCCCGCGAGTCGAACCTGTTTCATAGAAGCCTCGAAGGCCTTTGTGCTGAAAGGATTTGATCATGGGCTGGAGTGTAAGGCGATACATTACACTCGGTGCGGTAACTATGTACCGCACCTTTTCAGTTATTTTGTGTTTTGGAGGTTGTCAGACCTTCACCTCCTCCACCGGCACATGCATGCGATCCCGGTTAGCCAGCGTCGGAAACAACTTGATCCATGTCCCCGTCACCACCAGCGTACCGATCCCGCCCATCACCACCGCCGGCACGGTGCCGAACCAGTGGGCGGTGACGCCGGATTCGAATTCGCCCAACTGATTGGAAGCGCCGATAAACAGCCCGTTCACCGCGCTGACCCGGCCGCGCATTTCGTCGGGGGTTTCCAATTGTACGAAAGAGGCGCGGATGACCATGCTGATCATGTCCGCCGCGCCGAGTACCACCAGCACCGCCAGCGAGAACCAGAACGAGGTCGACAGGCCGAAGGCGATGGTGGCAACGCCGAATACGCCGACCGCCGTGAACATTATCCGGCCAACGTTGCGTTCTACGGCAAATCGGGCGAGGAACAGCGACATCCCCAGTGCGCCGACCGCCGGTGCCGAACGTAGCAGGCCGAGGCCCCATGGCCCGGTCAGCAGGATGTCCTTGGCGAATACCGGCAACAACGCCGTGGCGCCGCCGAGGAGTACCGCAAACAAATCCAGCGAAATCGCCCCGAGAATGTCCGGGCGGCTGCGAATGAAGCGAATCCCCGCCAGCAACGAATCCAGCGTGGCTTTGCCTTTATTCAGTGGTGTTTGCCGCGCGGGCAGGTTGAGCATCAAGGTGCAGGCAATGACATACAGCAGCACGGTCGGGCCATACACCCAGACGCTGCCGAACGCGTAGAGCAAGCCGCCCAGCGCCGGGGCGACGATGGTTGCCGACTGTTGCGCCGATTGTGCCGCTGCCACCGCCCGTGGGAACAGTGCGCTGGGCACAATACTCGGCAGCAGTGCCTGGGTGGTCGGCATCTCGAACGAACGCGCCGCGCCGAGCAGGAAGGCGAGGATGAAGATCATCTCGCGGGTGACGTGATCGGTGGCGCTGCCGATGGCCAGCGCCAGGGCGATCAATGCCTGCAACGACTGACAGATCGCCGCGACTTTGCGTCGGTCATAGCGGTCGGCGACATGCCCGGTGTGCAACATGAACAGCACACGCGGGGCGAATTCGACCAGGCCGACCAGACCCAGATCGAGGACGTTGCCGGTCAATTGGTAGAGGTTCCAGCCAATTGCCACAGTGAGCATCTGAAAGCCGCTGGCGGTGAAGATCCGCGCGAACCAGAAAGCGAGAAACGGACGATGGTGACGTAACAGCAGGGGCGCTTGGCTGGGCATCTGAAGGCAGGTCTGGCTCGAGGGGAATCGCGAGGTTATCACCAGTCTGTAACAGGAAGTTGCCATGACAAAAAATTTAGTTAGGCAGACATCGATTTCCTCAAGCTCGCCGCAAGAAATCCATTGCAGAGCATCGCCGCGCCGATGAGGCAACTTGTCACGCGGCAAACGACCACGCAGTTCTTCGTCGGAAATGGGACTACTCTTTCAACGTTGCTTGATCCAGATCAAGACCCTCCTGGGCGATGCTCTGGTGGCGCGTTGACCAGACTCCCTGCGTTGCGATGGTTGTTTAAAAAGAACGAATCAGAATTCGCCGCACTCCATATCCGTGGGGGCAGTAGGCGCAGGGGCCACAAGCCCGGACGCCGGTATTACCTGACAGAGGAAGACTTATGTTCGGTTTAGAGGCACTCGATCTCGCCCGAATTCAGTTCGCGTTCACCATCTCGTTCCACATCCTGTTCCCGGCCATCACCATCGGCCTGGCGAGTTACCTCGCGGTGCTCGAAGGCTTGTGGCTAAAAACCCGTAATGACACCTACCGTGATCTCTACCATTTCTGGTCGAAGATCTTTGCCGTCAACTTCGGCATGGGCGTGGTCTCGGGGCTCGTCATGGCCTACCAGTTCGGCACCAACTGGAGTCGCTTCTCGGACTTCGCCGGCGCCGTCACCGGGCCGTTGCTGACCTATGAAGTGCTCACGGCATTCTTCCTTGAGGCCGGTTTCCTCGGGGTGATGCTGTTTGGCTGGAATAAGGTCGGACGTGGGCTGCACTTCTTTTCCACGGTCATGGTGGCCATCGGCACGCTGATTTCGACGTTCTGGATTCTCGCGTCCAATAGCTGGATGCAAACTCCGCAGGGCTTCGAGATCGTCAACGGTCAGGTAATCCCCACCGATTGGCTGGCGATCATCTTCAACCCATCGTTCCCGTATCGCCTGATGCACATGGCCACGGCTGCGTTTGTCGCCACGGCGTTCTTCGTCGGCTCTTCGGCGGCCTGGCACTTGCTGCGCGGCAAGGACAACCCGGCGATCCGCACGATGCTGTCGATGGCGATGTGGATGGCGCTGATCGTCGCGCCGATCCAGGCAGTCATCGGCGACTTCCATGGCCTCAACACCCTCGAACATCAGCCGGCGAAAATCGCCGCGATCGAAGGTCACTGGGAAAACAAAGGCGACGAAGCGACGCCGCTGATCCTGTTCGGCTGGCCGGACATGAAAGAAGAGAAAACCAAATTCGCCGTGGAGATCCCGTACCTCGGCAGTCTGATCCTCACTCACTCGCTGGACAAACAGGTCCCGGCGCTCAAGGAATTCCCGCCGGAAGACCGGCCGAATTCGACCGTCGTGTTCTGGTCGTTCCGGATCATGGTCGGCCTTGGTTTCCTGATGATCTTCACCGGTCTGTGGAGCCTGTGGCTGCGTAAGCGCGACACGCTCTACACCTCACGGCCGTTCCTCTATCTGGCCTTGTGGATGGGGCCTTCCGGCCTGATCGCGATTCTCGCTGGCTGGTTCACCACCGAAATCGGCCGTCAGCCGTGGGTGGTCTACGGGCTGATGCGCACGGCGGATGCGTCTTCAAACCACAGCTTCATGCAGATGAGCATCACCCTGATCATGTTTGTGGTGGTGTATTTCGCCCTGTTCGGCGCAGGTCTCGGCTACATGATGCGCCTGGTGCGCAAGGGGCCGAAGATCAGCGAAGGCGCCGAGACGCCGGACGGTGGTCCAGGCAAGCAGCGTACGCCGGCGCGTCCTTTGTCCGCCGCCGACGATTCGGCCGATGCCGATCACGACACCCCCAGCCTGACCAAGGAGATTTGAGCCATGGGTATTGATCTTCCGCTGATCTGGGCCGTGATCATCATCTTCGGCATCATGATGTACGTGGTCATGGACGGCTTCGATCTGGGTATCGGGATTCTTTTCCCGTTCATCCCGGGCAAAGTCGACCGTGACGTGATGATGAACACCGTCGCCCCGGTCTGGGACGGCAACGAAACCTGGCTGGTACTGGGCGGCGCGGCGTTGTTCGGCGCGTTCCCGCTGGCCTATTCGGTAGTGTTGTCGGCGCTGTACCTGCCGCTGATATTCATGCTGATCGGGTTGATCTTCCGCGGCGTGGCGTTCGAATTCCGCTTCAAGGCCAAGGACGACAAGCGCCATTTGTGGGACAAGGCGTTTATCGGCGGCTCGGTGGCGGCGACGTTCTTCCAGGGCGTGGCGCTGGGCGCGTTCATCGACGGCTTGCCGGTGGTCAATCGGCAGTTCGCCGGCGGTTCACTGGACTGGCTGACGCCGTTCACAATGTTCTGCGGCGCCGCGCTGGTGGTGGCCTATGCCTTGCTCGGCTGTACCTGGCTGATCATGAAAACCGAAGGCAAGCTCCAGGAACAGATGCATGACTTGGCACGGCCATTGGCTTTCGTACTGCTGGCCGTGATCGGTATTGTCAGTATCTGGACGCCGCTGGCTCATCCGGATATTGCCACCCGCTGGTTCAGCATGCCGAACCTGTTCTGGTTCATGCCGGTGCCGATTCTGGTGTTGGTGACAATGTACGGCCTGATCCGCGCCGTGGCGCGCAATGCCAACTACATGCCGTTCCTGCTGACCCTGGTACTGATCTTCCTCGGCTACAGCGGTCTGGGCATCAGCCTGTGGCCGAATATCGTGCCGCCGTCGATCTCGATCTGGGACGCCGCCGCACCGCCGCAAAGTCAGGGCTTCATGCTGGTGGGTACGCTGTTCATCATTCCGTTCATCCTGGGTTACACCTTCTGGAGCTACTACGTGTTCCGCGGCAAGGTCACCCATGAGGACGGTTATCACTAAGCGAAACCCTTTGGCAGCGAGCCTGCTCGCGATGGCGTCGGCAACGGCGCCATCGATCTGACTGATGAGGATCGAAACAATGACCGGCAAACATTCCCTGCACGACATTGAAGAAGCCGAAAAAAAACCGCTGTGGCAGCGGCTCGGCTGGTTGGCCTTGATCTGGGTCGGTAGCGTCGGCGTGCTGTTTATCGCCGCCAGCCTGATGCGCCTGTTCATGAACGCGGCAGGCCTGACCACGCACTGAATCATCCCCGTCACGGCGCCTTCGGGTACGGCTTTGCAACCCTCCTCACGGAGGGTTTTTTTTGCCTTGAGGTTTACTTGCGCGCTTTAAGAATGACGAATTTCGGTGTGGCGGCCACTTGCTCGACGCCGCGGAACAGCCGCGCCAGTTTGCTGTGGTAACCCAGATGACGGTTGCCGACGATGTACAGCGCGCCACCCACCACCAACGCTTCACGCGCCTGCTGGAACATGCGCCAGGCGAGGAAATCGCCCACCACCTGCTGCTGATGAAACGGCGGATTGCACAGCACCACATCCAGCGACTGCGCTTCCTGTCCGGCCAGACCGTCGCCGGCTCGCACGATCACTTCGCGATCGCCCAGCGCTGCACGCCAGTTTTCCGTAGCCGATTGCACCGCCATGAACGACTCGTCGACCAGCGTGTAATGCGCATCAGGGTTTTGCAGGGCACTCGCGATTGCCAGTACACCGTTGCCACAGCCCAGATCGGCGACTCGGGCGCTGCCCAGGTTTTTCGGTAGGTGCGGCAGGAACGCACGCGTGCCGATGTCCAGGCCTTCGCGACAGAACACGTTGGCGTGGTTGAGCAACTCGATCGGTGGCTCGTCGAGGCGATAGCGTGACGGGTAGGGCGAGACGGCCGGGGGTTTTGCTTCAGGCGTGGCGATCAACAAGCGAGCCTTTTTCACCGCCAGTGAGGCTTGCACCGGACCAATGTAGCGTTCAAGCAGATCACCGGCGGCGCGTGGCAGGTGTTTGACCATGGCCGCTGCGACGACTTCAGCGCCGGGCGCGAGTTGCCCCTGCAAGCGGATCAGTTGTTCTTCCAGCAGTGCAAGGGTTTTCGGCACGCGGATCAGCACCCGATCAAACGGTCCGACCAATGGCTCGCTCGCGGGAATGCCGCGAACAGTGTCGAATGCCTGACCATTGCGCAGCAGGTTTTTTTCCAGCCCCTGGAAACCGAGGAATGAGTCACCGCTGCTACTGACCCTGACCTTGCCTGACAAACTGGCAGCCAACGCACCGAAGCTGTCGTTGAGCACCAACACGTGCGTGTCCGCCGCCGGTTGCTGCGCCGCCAAATGGTTAAGCAGGTACTCGTCAGCGGCATCGAAGGCTTGCAGCGGTTCGTTCTGCTGTTCGGGCTGGCGGATCAGGTCGAGTTGGGCAAAGGGCGTATCAAGCAAAGGCATGGGGCGGGAACTCAGGGTAATCAACGGGGTGTTCCACAGCCCTGACATTGTGCTGCGGCACCGACCGAGTGTACTGCAACGCCGAACGTTCACGTCATCACTCAGGAGGGTCGCGAATGGTACGTTTTTTTCTTGGTTATTACCTGCACGTTTTATAGGGGACGCAAGACTGCTTGATTAGATGATGCCGGCTCTGGCGGCCGCGATGACAGCGGAAATCTTGTTGCAGACGTTGAGTTTCTCGATGACGTTCTGCACGTGGTAGTTCACGGTGCGTTCGCTCAGGCTGAGGATTTTCGAAATCTCATAAGCGGTCTTGCCGCCGGCTGATAATTGCAGAACCTCCAGTTCGCGGGGCGACAGGTGCGGTTGGCGGGGCTTGAGAGATTGGGGCGGCAGCGTCCGGGCGAACGGTTCACTCAGGTGACTGGTGGCGAAGAACATATAACCAAAATGTTCATACAACTCCAGAGGACTGATGGGGCAATGCTTGCGCGCCAGGCTGATAATGCTGCACAAACCGCTTTGCTCATGGTGGAACGACTGTGACCAGCCATATTGCAGTCCATATTGCTGCAAACCCTGCCAAAGCTGAGGCTTTTCTGCGAATACCGATTCGCTCCAGACGATGGGCATCATTGAGTGATTACAGTGTGCTATCAGTGGGTCGATTTTACTGTAATGTTTCTGATCATATTGTGCGTTCCATTCTTTGGGGTAGTTGTTGATTTGCAAGGGATCAAGACGTAGTTCCCGATTGGGTGAAGTAACCGAAATGGCACAAAAGTTAAAGCCCAGGTTTTCGGCGAATCTCAACAGAATCGTATAAGCAGCGTCTATATCCCTGGCGAAAGTCAGTTGCTTTAACTGCGACTCCTTCCACGTTTCCATTACAGAATCTCCATTGGTATTACCGGGGGGGTGCAAATGGATCCAAAAGATCCGGCACGCAACGGAGTGTAGGACGTTTCATACAAGGGGCATTAAATTTTTTCGATATTGATGGTGGGAATGTTTTTATAAAAGGTTCTTAGCGAATGACGGGTTTAGTATTCAGGTCGTCATCCTAAATTTCAGTTTTACATTTAATTTTATTTGATGAGTTCAGTTGCTATTCATTTAGGTGAGGAGTAGCTGAATGCCATTACTCATCGTCGGTGTTTAAGGCGACCAATATGCGCGACACTGGCAGCAATCGTTCAATGGAGTGCCCCATGACCGCCAGTGCCGAGAAATACACCACGCAGACGTTGCTTGATGTTCAACCCTTGACCCCAAGCCTGTTTACCTTGCGTACCAGCCGGGATGCAGGGTTCCGTTTCCGCGCCGGGCAGTTCGCCAGGCTCGGTGTGACCAAAGCCGATGGCAGCATCGTGTGGCGTGCCTATTCGATGGTGTCGTCGCCTTTTGACGAGTTTCTCGAGTTCTTCTCCATCGTCGTGCCGGGCGGGGAGTTCACCAGTGAGCTGAGTCGGCTGCAGGTCGGCGACACCTTGCTGGTAGATCGCCAGGCTTTCGGCTACCTGACACTGGACCGTTTCGTCGATGGGCGCGATCTATGGCTGTTATCCACAGGCACCGGGGTGGCGCCGTTTCTGTCGATTTTGCAGGACTTCGAAGTCTGGGAAAAATTCGAGCGAATCATTCTGGTGTACAGCGTGCGCGAGGCGCGGGAGTTGGCCTATCAGGCGTTGATTGCCGGACTCACGCAGCGTGAATACCTCAGCGAACATGCGCACAAATTGCAGTTCATCACGACGGTGACGCGTGAAGCGCATCCTGACGCATTGCACGGGCGCATCACTACCCTGATTGAAAATGGTGAACTGGAGCGCGCCGCGGGTGTGGAGCTGTCGGCGGAGCACTCGCGTGTCATGCTGTGCGGCAATCCACAGATGATCGATGACACGCGCGCGCTGCTGAAAAAACGCCACATGAGCCTCAGCCTGACCCGCCGGCCCGGTCAGGTGGCTGTGGAGAATTACTGGTAAACAAACGGCGCCTCGAAGGCGCCGTTGTTTCTATCGTGCACTGCATTCAGGGCCGGGTGTTCTGGGCCTTGAGCAAGTCGCGGATCTCGCCCAGCAACTCTTCTTCCTTGGTCGGAACCGGTGGCAGGGTAGGGGCCACGGCCTCTTCGCGCTTGAGGCGGTTGATCGCTTTGACACCCATGAAAATGGCGAACGCGACGATCACGAAGTCCAGAACGGTCTGCAGGAATTTGCCGTAGGCCAGCACCACTGCAGGCGCATTGCCTTCGGCGGCCTTGAGCGTGACGGCCAGATCACTGAAGTCGACCCCACCGATCAACAGGCCGATTGGCGGCATGATGACGTCACCGACAAACGACGAAACAATCTTGCCGAAGGCAGCACCGATGATGATACCGACGGCCATGTCGACCACATTGCCTTTGACCGCGAAGGCCTTGAACTCGCTTAGCACGCCCATAGTTATTTCCTTGTTACAGATGAGTTTGGTGTACGCAGTGTAAATCAGCAAAACGCGTCCTGCGCGAAACACCTTCTTACAATGCCCGTTTTTATCGACACATCAATCGACGATTAGTTTGCAAAGTGCCAGCAATCGCGCGCGAAATATACTGTAACTCGCTGATCGAAAAGCCAATTTTCTCAATCGTGGCGTTATGTTCTTTCTATTTATGTTCGACGCCGCAGGCCTCTAGCCTTGGGTTGGCGCACCTGGATGCGCCCAAAAAAACCAGAGGATCCTGATATGAACTCCACACTTGGACTGGGGGCTTTTCCCCGTCGTCGCACCCTCGGCGTACTCACCGCCAGCCTTTTGACCTTCTCCGTAAACGCCGCGCCCCTGACCCGCGATAACGGTGCAGCGGTCGGCGACAATCAGAACTCGCAGACCGCCGGTGCCAATGGCCCGGTGCTGCTGCAGGATGTGCAGTTGATTCAGAAACTGCAGCGCTTTGACCGTGAACGCATTCCCGAGCGTGTGGTTCACGCCCGTGGTACCGGCGCCCATGGCACCTTCACCGTGACCAACGATCTCAGTGACCTGAGCAAGGCCAAGGTGTTCGCCACTGGCCAGAGCACGCCGGTATTCGTGCGCTTCTCCGCGGTGGTGCACGGCAATCACTCGCCGGAAACCCTGCGTGATCCACGAGGTTTCGCCACCAAGTTTTACACGGCTGACGGCAACTGGGATCTGGTCGGCAATAACTTTCCGACCTTTTTCATCCGCGACGCGATCAAGTTTCCCGACATGGTGCACGCGTTCAAACCGGATCCGCGGACTAACCTAGATGACGATTCTCGCCGATTCGACTTCTTCTCTCATGTACCGGAAGCCACCCGTACCCTGACCGAGTTGTATTCGAACTCGGGAACGCCGGCCAGTTATCGAGAAATGGACGGTAATGGTGTTCATGCTTACAAGTTGATTAACGCCAAGGGTGAAGTCCACTACGTCAAGTTTCACTGGAAGAGCTTGCAGGGACTTAATAACCTCACGCCAAAACAAGTCGCGAACGTCCAGGGTCAAGACTACAGTCATATGACCAATGACCTGGTGAGCAACATTAATAAAGGTAACTTCCCAAAATGGGACTTGTACATTCAAGTGCTGAAACCACAAGACTTGTCCAAGTTTGATTTTGATCCATTAGACGCCACCAAGATCTGGCCAGGTATTCCTGAGCGAAAAGTTGGACAAATGGTGTTGAACCGTAATCCGGCGAATGTCTTCCAGGAAACCGAACAAGTGGCCATGGCGCCAGCCAATGTAGTTCCAGGTATCGAACCTTCCGAAGACCGTTTGTTACAAGGCCGAGTGTTCTCTTATGCCGATACGCAAATGTATCGCCTGGGTGCCAATGCCCTGCAATTGCCGATCAATGCGCCGAAAGTTGCCGTGAACAATGGCAACCAGGATGGCGCGATGAACTTCGGCGCCAGCAACAGTGGTGTGAACTATCAGCCAAGCCGACTGCAGCCCCGTGACGAGACGCCAGGCGCGCGTTACAGCCAATCGGCGCTATCGGGCAGCACCCAGCAGGCGAAAATTCAGCGTGAGCAGAACTTCAAGCAGGCCGGCGATCTGTATCGCTCGTTCAGCAAGCAAGAACGCCGGGACCTGATCGACAGCTTCGGCGGCTCGCTGGCAACCACCGATGATGAGAGCAAGCACATCATCCTGTCCTTCCTTTATAAGGCCGATCCGGAATACGGCACTGGCGTCACTGAAGTGGCCAAAGGCGACCTGAGCCGGGTCAAGGCGCTGGCAGCGAAACTGGTCGACTGATACCGATGTAGCGCACGCGGGGCCTGAGTCAGGCCCCGTTTCGTTTAAAGGAGAATGCTGATGCGAAGCTGTCTTTTACTCTTGGCCGGTTGCCTGTCGTTCGCGGCATGGGCGGCACCGGTCGAGCAGAGTCCCGAGGCAATCCAGGCCCAACTGCGCGACTATTACTTCGATGCGGCCCGACGCGGTGATGTGCCGATGCTCGACACGTTCATCGAGTCCGGGTATTCCCTCGACACCCGCGACAGCAAGGGTTACACCGCGCTGATTCTGGCGGCCTATCACGGTCAGGCTCCGGCCGTGGAGCGTTTACTTGCAGCCGGCGCCGATGCCTGTGCCCAGGATCAACGTGGCAACACCGCGCTGATGGGGGCGATTTTCAAAGGTGAAGTACAGATCGCCCGGCGCCTGATGGCCACCGATTGCAGCCCCGATCAGCGTAACGGTGCCGGGCAGACGGCAGCCATGTACGCCGGATTGTTCAAGCGCCTGGAATTGCTTGATGCGCTGAAAGCCAAGGGCGCGGACCTGAATGCCGAAGATCCGTTCGGTAATAGCGCCACGCGTCTGGCCAGTGGCGAAATCCGTAGTGCGGCGCCGCGCTGATCGTCGGCACGTGCGTTATCATCGCGGTTTTTGTCGGGGGTTCTGATGGCCAAGGCCAAGCGCATGTACGGCTGCACCGAGTGCGGCGCAACCTTTCCCAAGTGGGCGGGCCAGTGCGGCGAGTGCGGCGCCTGGAACACCCTGACCGAGACCATGATCGAAAGCGGCGGCGCCACAGCACCGACCGGCCGCACCGGCTGGGCCGGGCAGCAGGCGCAGATCAAGACCTTGGCCGAAGTCAGCATCGAAGAAATTCCGCGCTTTTCCACCGCCTCCGGTGAGCTGGACCGGGTCCTCGGTGGCGGTCTGGTCGACGGCTCGGTGGTGCTGATCGGCGGTGATCCGGGTATCGGTAAATCGACCATCCTGTTGCAGACCCTGTGCAACCTAGCCAAAAGCATGCCGGCTCTCTACGTCACCGGCGAAGAATCCCAACAGCAAGTGGCCATGCGTGCCCGGCGCCTCGGCTTACCGCAGGATCAACTGCGGGTAATGACCGAAACCTGCATCGAAACCATCATCGCCACCGCCCGACAGGAAAAGCCCAAGGTGATGGTGATCGACTCGATCCAGACGATCTTCACCGAACAGCTGCAATCTGCCCCCGGCGGTGTTTCCCAGGTACGTGAGAGCGCGGCGCTGCTGGTGCGTTATGCAAAACAGAGCGGCACGGCGATTTTCCTCGTCGGCCACGTCACCAAGGAAGGCGCGCTCGCGGGTCCCCGAGTTCTCGAACACATGGTTGATACCGTGCTGTATTTCGAAGGCGAGTCCGATGGCCGTTTGCGTTTGCTGCGTGCGGTGAAAAACCGTTTCGGTGCGGTCAACGAACTCGGTGTGTTCGGCATGACCGACAAGGGGTTGAAAGAAGTCTCCAACCCTTCGGCGATTTTTCTCACCCGTGCGCAGGAAGAAGTCCCCGGCAGTGTGGTCATGGCCACGTGGGAAGGCACACGGCCGATGCTGGTGGAAGTGCAGGCGCTGGTCGATGACAGCCATCTGGCCAATCCGCGTCGGGTGACGCTGGGGCTGGATCAGAACCGTTTGGCGATGTTGCTCGCAGTTTTGCATCGCCATGGCGGGATTCCGACCCATGATCAGGACGTGTTCCTTAACGTGGTGGGTGGCGTGAAGGTGCTGGAAACGGCGTCTGATCTGGCGTTGATGGCGGCGGTGATGTCGAGTCTGCGCAACCGGCCATTGCCGCATGACCTGTTGGTGTTTGGTGAGGTCGGCCTGTCCGGCGAAGTGCGCCCAGTGCCGAGCGGTCAAGAGCGGTTGAAGGAAGCGGCGAAGCATGGCTTCAAACGGGCGATCGTGCCGAAGGGCAATGCGCCGAAGGAATCCCCACCAGGCTTGCAGATCATCGCCGTGACCCGCCTCGAACAGGCCCTTGACGCGCTCTTCGAATAACTTGAACCCACTGCATAACCTGTGGGAGCTGGCTTGCCAGCGATTGCGTTCTGTCCGTCGACATATTCGTCGAGTCTGAAATCGCTATCGCTGGCAAGCCAGCTCCCACAGGGGATTTGCAGTGATGGCTAGATTTCGATCAAGGCACCCAGTTCGCGTTCCAGCTCCTGCGGGTCACCCAGGTTGAACTCAATCAAGCGCCGCAGGCGTTCGATGGACTCCAGGCTGATGTGCTTGCAGACGAAGCCGAGCTGGCCATGGTCGTCGTGGGTCAGTTGCACATCCATCTTGATGCCGACCTCATCGTTGAGATGAATATCGACCAGAAAATGCCGCTCCCGATCACCTAGCCACGGCTCGGGTTTATCGATCAACAGCCCCTTGAGCGACAGATCAATCAATTTGACCGGCCAGATGTAATCGCCCTGACTCAATTCAGTCTTGGCATCGAACGCGATACGTTTGAAGCGGCGACGCTCAGCTGGGTGCTGGCTCATGGCGCAATCCTCACGAAGGTTTGCTGACTATAGACCCGACCAGTCGGTCGCAGCCAATCGTTAAGGCGTCTAGACCAATGTCGGGGTATGGCCTTTGTCGCCGTAAGCGCTAAACTCGGGGTGGCTGTCTTTCTTGTCCACCCTGGCTGGAATAATAAAATGAAAAATAATAATAGCCTGCTACGCCACTTACCCTGGCTAGTGCTGGCAATCGTAGGAGCGTGCGCCCTGGGCGTAGTGGCGTTGCGCCGCGGCGAGGCGATCAACGCCTTGTGGATCGTGGTCGCCGCTGTGGCCATTTATCTGGTTGCGTACCGTTACTACAGTCTGTTCATCGCCAACAACGTGATGCAACTGGACCCGCGTCGGGCCACCCCCGCCGTGCTCAACAATGATGGTCTGGACTATGTGCCGACCAACAAACACATTCTTTTCGGTCACCACTTCGCCGCGATCGCGGGCGCCGGACCTCTGGTCGGCCCGGTGCTGGCCGCGCAGATGGGCTACTTGCCCGGCACGCTCTGGCTGATTGCCGGCGTGGTGCTGGCGGGCGCGGTGCAGGACTTCATGGTGCTGTTCATGTCGACCCGGCGCAACGGCCGTTCCCTGGGCGACATGGTGCGTGAAGAAATGGGCCGCGTGCCCGGCACCATCGCCTTGTTCGGCTGCTTCCTGATCATGATCATCATCCTCGCGGTGCTGGCGCTGATCGTGGTTAAAGCGTTGGCCGAGAGTCCGTGGGGCATCTTCACCGTAATGGCGACCATCCCGATCGCGATGTTCATGGGCATTTACATGCGCTACATCCGCCCGGGCCGCATCGGCGAAATCTCCGTGGTCGGCGTGTTGCTGCTGCTCGGGTCGATCTGGCTCGGTGGGCAGATTGCTGCTGATCCGGTGTGGGCCAAGGCGTTCACCTTCACCGGCGTGCAGATTACCTGGATGCTGGTCGGTTACGGTTTCGTCGCTGCATCGCTGCCGGTTTGGCTGATTCTGGCACCGCGCGACTACCTGTCGACGTTCCTGAAAATCGGCACCATCGTCGCCCTGGCGATCGGTATTCTGGTGACCATGCCCGAGCTGAAAATGCCGGCGCTGACCCAGTTCGTCGATGGCACTGGCCCGGTGTGGAAGGGCGGTCTGTTCCCGTTCCTGTTCATCACCATCGCTTGCGGTGCGGTATCGGGCTTCCACGCATTGATCTCTTCGGGCACCACGCCGAAGCTGCTGGATAACGAAACCAACGCTCGCTACATCGGCTACGGCGGTATGTTGATGGAGTCGTTCGTGGCGATCATGGCCATGGTTGCCGCGTCGGTGATCGAGCCTGGCGTGTACTTCGCCATGAACAGCCCGGCTGCTGTGGTCGGCAGTGACGTCGCTTCGGTTGCGCAAGTGGTTTCCAGCTGGGGCTTCGCGATCACGCCGGAAGCGCTGCAAGCCGTGGCGCATGACATTGGTGAAACCACCATCCTGGCCCGTGCCGGTGGTGCGCCGACCCTGGCGGTCGGTATCGCGCAGATCCTGCACAGTGTCCTGCCGGGTGAAAACACCATGGCGTTCTGGTACCACTTCGCGATCCTGTTTGAAGCGCTGTTCATCCTGACGGCTGTGGACGCCGGCACCCGTGCCGGGCGCTTCATGCTGCAGGACCTGCTCGGTTCCTTCGTTCCGGCGCTGAAGCGCACCGAATCGTGGACCGCCAACCTGATCGCCACCGCCGGTTGTGTGGCGATGTGGGGCTGGTTGCTCTACCAAGGCGTGATCGATCCACTGGGCGGCATCAACACCTTGTGGCCGCTGTTCGGTATCTCCAACCAGATGCTGGCCGGTATTGCGCTGATGCTCGGCACCGTGGTCCTGATCAAAATGAAGCGCCAGCGCTACATCTGGGTCACTCTGCTGCCGGCTACCTGGCTGCTGATCTGCACCACGACCGCGGGCTTCATCAAGCTGTTCGACGCCAACCCGGCGATCGGCTTCCTGTCGCTGGCCAAGAAATACAGCGATGCGCTGGCCAACGGTCAGGTGCTGGCACCGGCAAAAAGCGTCGAGCAGATGCAGCACGTGATCTTCAACGCTTACACCAACGCAACGCTCACCGCGCTGTTCCTGTTCGTGGTCTTCAGCATCCTGTTCTATGCGCTCAAGGTCGGCATCGCCGCTTGGGGCAAAAAAGAGCGTACGGATAAAGAATCGCCATTCCAGGCCCTGCCGGATGCGTAACCAGAGGATTGCAGCATGTTCAATGACCTGAGTCGCCTCGGTAAATACCTCGGTCAGGCCGCGCGCCTGATGGTCGGCATGCCCGACTACGACACCTACGTCGAGCATATGCAAACCAAGCACCCGGACAAGCCGGTGATGAGCTACGAGATGTTCTTTCGCGAACGTCAGGAAGCCCGTTACGGTGGCAAGGGTGGGCCGAAGTGCTGTTGAGCTGACAGCGCAAGGTTGAGGTAATCCCTGTGGGAGCGAGCCTGCTCGCGAATACGGAGTGTCAGTTGATGAATAATTTGACTGGCACACCGCTTTCGCGAGCAAGCTCGCTCCCACATTTGTTTTTGTATTGTTCATTCATTTGAAGGAGATCGAGTTTTGTCCTCTCCCATCCCGGTCACGGTACTCAGCGGTTTCCTCGGCGCCGGTAAGACCACCTTGCTGCGCCATATCCTCAAAGCCGAGCACGGCCTGAAAATCGCCGTGATCGAAAACGAATTCAGCGACGCCGGTATCGACACTCAGTTGCTGGGTGATGAGCCGGTGCAAGTCATGACCCTGGCCAACGGCTGTGTGTGCTGCACCATTCACACTGACCTGACCAAAGCGCTGTACCTGCTGCTTGAACGGCTGGACAGCGGTGAGATCGCGTTCGATCGTCTGGTCATCGAGTGCACCGGTCTGGCCGATCCGGCGCCGGTGGCGCAAACCTTTTTCATCGATGAAGAACTGCGCGAGCGCTATCTGCTCGACGGCATCATCACCCTGGTCGATGCCGCCCACGCCGACGTACACCTGAGCCAGACGATCGCCCAGGCGCAGATCGGTTTTGCCGACCGCTTGCTGGTGAGCAAAACCGATCTGGTCGATGAAGCCACGTTCAATGCACTGAGCGAGCGCCTGACACGGATCAACCGCCGGGCGCCGATTCGTGTGGTCGAACACGGCACCATTGATCTGGCAGAACTTCTTGATGTGCGCGGCTTCAACCTCAACGCCGATCTCGGCGGCGGATTGAGCCTGCGTCCGGTGAGCAAGGCGCCGTCGATTGATCGCATTTCCAGTCTGGTATTGCGCACCGATCAGCCGCTGGATATCGATCAGCTCAGCGAGTTCATGAATGAATTGCTGGAAGAACACGGCAAGCAATTGCTGCGTTACAAAGGCGTGCTGAACATCGCGGGTGAGGATCGGCGCCTAGTGTTTCAGGGGGTGTTGAAGCTTTATGGTTTTGACTGGGATACCGAATGGGCCGAGGGTGAGGCGCGGGAAAGTGTGATTGTGTTTATTGCCGATGATTTGCCGGAAGAGAAGATTCGGGCGGGGTTTGCCAGAGTGGCTTCTGCCTGATGGGCTTTCGGTGCCCGTAATCACGCCATCGCGAGCAGGCTCACTCCTACAGGGGAACGCATTTCAAATGTAGGAGTGAGCCTGCTCGCGATAGCTATCTAACCGACAGCACAATGCTCAAGGTCTGAACCCAGCAGCGTCTGCTCAAGATTGTCCAGATGTTGATTCATCAGCATGGCTGCTTTGGAAACATCCCGATGGTCCACTGCTTCCACCAACGCCAAATGCTCCTTCCAAGCGCAACAGCTATGCGTCTGGCCCACACTTCGCGCAATCGCCAATGATGTAAGCGGCACAAGACTGCCAAGAAAATGCGCTAACGGTGCATTCCCCGCCATTTGCGCCAATTGAAGATGAAACTCCCCGGACAAGCGAATCGCCGCACCCCGCCGATCCTGCTCGACCGCTTGACGTTCGCGCTCGATCAGCGTGCGAAGGTGCTTCAAATCGTCTGCCTGCGGACGCTGACAGGCCAGACGCACCAGCGTGCTCTCGGTCAGTCGCCGCGCATGCAGGGCCTGCCGCGTTTGTTCCCGATCAGGTGCCGCCACCCGCGGCCGGTGATTGGCGCGCAAGACAATGACGTGCTCATGGGACAGTTGGGTCAGCACCCGGCGCACGTCGGCGCGACTGGCGCCGAACATCTCTTTCAAACTGTCCTCGGTAAAACGGCTGGCCGAATCGATGCGCTGTTCCAGAATCGCATCGAACAGTCGCGGATACAGATCCTCCGCCGGTGTGCGCAGGCACGAGAAGGGCAGGGGCGACGTGGTCTGGCGAGTGTGCGACGCTGCAGCGAAACTGTTCATGGCCTGTCTCCAGTTGGGGTCAGCGACTCAAGTTGTCTTCGGGAATATTCAGCTCAATCCCCATCCGCTGGCCTTCGCGCAAAATGTGCCGACGCATTTCGGCGCTGGCCTGGGCGCTATTCTTGCTGCGGATCGCGCGGACCACCGCTTCGTTTTCTTCCAGTCGCTCGGCCAGATGTTCCGGAGAATTACGCAGCACCTCGGCGCTTTGCTTGAGGGCGTTGCTGGTTTGCTGCACCACACTCTGGAAGATCGGATTCGAGGTCAGGGTGAACAGCTCTTCGTGAAAGGCGATGTAGGCGCTGACCCCGGCCTCGCTGTCGCCGGCCTCGAGGGCTTCGCGCATGTCCATCAGGGTCAGGCGCAACTGGCCGACTTCCTTGCTGCTGATCGATTGTGCGACCAGACCGACAATGAACGGCTCAAGGGTGTAGCGCAGTTGCAGCACGTCTTCGAGGCTGGCACCGGCGACTGCACTGTCATGGCTTTGGCTGTCGCTGAGTTGCGCGTCGAGTACGACTACGCCTTTGCCTGGCATCGAGCGTACGAGGCCAAGGGTTTCCAGAACGATCACCGCTTCGCGCAGGCTCGGGCGGCTGATGCCCAGTTGTTCGGCCAGTTCGCGCTGACCCGGCAGCATGTCGCCGGAGCGCCACTGGCCACGGGCCAATGCGGCGCGGAGTTTTTCTACGACTGAGTTGACGACGGTTGATGTGGTTATCAAGGGTCTTGCTCCATTTGCCTGGGGGGAGATAGCCGCAAACTCAAGATCAAAAGATCGCAGCCTGCGGCAGCTCCTACAGGGGTTAAATCAGAACTCCTGCTGGTGCGCCGGAGTCGCTGTTTTACGCGGCTGAAAGGTGTAGCCCTGCTGGCCGCTCAGTACTTTGTTGGCTCGCTGTACATCAATGTCTTTTTCCCAACGGGCGATCGCCACCGTGGCGACACAATTGCCGATCAGGTTGGTCAACGCGCGGCCGATGCCCATGAACCAGTCCACGGCCAGCACCAACACCAGGCCGACCACCGGAATAGCCGGGATCGCGGTCAGCGTCGCTGCGAGAATCACCAGTGCCGAACCGGGAATCCCGTGGGCTCCTTTCGAGGTGATCAGCGATACCAGCAGAATCGTCAGCAAATCGGTCATGGCCAGCGGCGTGCCGGTAGCGTTGGCAATGAACACAATGGCCAAAGTCAGGTAGATCGAGAAACCGTCGAGGTTGAACGAGTAGCCGGTCGGAATCACCAGACCCACGGTCGAGCTGCCAATGCCGAGGTGTTCGAGTTTGCGCATGATCTGTGGCAGCACGGCGTCGGACGATGCCGTGCCCATGACGATCAGCAGTTCTTCACGCAGATACTTCAACAGCGGCCACATGCGCAGGCCGGAAGCACGCATCACCAGACCGAGAATCACGCTGACGAATGCGATGCAGGTCAGGTAGAACAAACCGACCAGACTGCCCAGGTGTTGCAGGGAATCAAGGCCATATTTGCTGGTAGTAAAGGCGATGGCGCCGAACACGCCGATCGGTGCCAGACGCACGATCATGCCCATGATCCGGAAGATCACATGGCTGAGTTCGTTGATCAGTCGGGAGATCCCGGAGGCCGCTTCACCGACCAGATTCAACGCGCTGCCGAACAGCACCGAAAACAGCAGAACTTGCAGGATGTTGTTGTCGGCGAAGGCGCCGATCACCGAGGTTGGGATCAGGTCCATCAGGAACTGCGTGGTGGTGTGCATGTGCTGGCTGCGTTCGGCGAGATCGCCCATGTCGGCCGCAGACAGTTGCTCGAGATGGATATTCGCGCCGCTGCCGATGCCGGTGCTGAAGGCGAAGACCAGGCCGATCACCAAAGCGATGGTGGTCAGCACTTCAAAGTAGATCACTGACTTGAGGCCGATGCGCCCGACCTTCTTCAGATCGCCGGCACCGCTGATGCCGCTGACTACCACGCAGAACACGATCAGGCCGATGAGCATCTTGATCAGTTTGATGAAGCCGTCGCCGAGCGGTTTGAGCTGGGCCGAGTATTCAGGAAGGGTCAGCCCGCAGACGATGCCGAGCATCAGTCCGAGAACCACTTGGAGGAAGATTGAGCGCGAGCACCATCTGAGCATGGGAGGAATCCTGGTCGGTGTCCTGGCTGCCGTGCGCGTGGCGCATCAGATTCAGGACTTAATTATTGTGGTCTTACCGGTATGTCCAGTGCGGGTGCAGTCTACGCTCGGTTTTTTCGCGATGACAAGTGAAAATATCAAAATTGGCATGACCGGTCTGACCAGTGGCCATAGCCGCGTAGGAGCTGCCGAAGGCTGCGATCTTTTAATCTTGTTTTTAAGATCCAGATCAAAGGATCGCAGCCTTCGGCAGCTCCTACACGGGAAATCAGGGGCGAAAAAAAACCGGCCAATCGCTTGGCCGGTTTTTCATGCTGCGGGTTTAACGTCGCAATTAAGCGCCGTATACCGGCAGTTTCTTGCAGATGGCTTTGACTTTCTCACGAACGGCGTCGATCACCGCTTCGTTGTTCAGGTCAGCCAGGATGTCGCAGATCCAGCCGGCCAGCTCTTTGCACTCGGTTTGCTTGAAACCGCGAGTGGTCACAGCCGGAGTACCGAAGCGCAGGCCGGAAGTAACGAACGGCGATCGTGGATCGTTTGGCACGGAGTTTTTGTTCACGGTGATGAACGCTTTGCCCAGAGCGGCGTCGGCGTCTTTACCGGAGATGTCCTGCTTGATCAGCGACAGCAGGAACAGGTGGTTCTTGGTACCGCCCGAAACTACGTCGAAACCGCGCTCGATGAACACTTCGGCCATGGCCTGGGCGTTCAGCACCACTTGTTCCTGGTAGGCCTTGAACTCAGGCTGCAGCGCTTCCTTGAAGCAGATCGCTTTAGCGGCGATCACGTGCTCCAGCGGGCCACCCTGGGCGCCCGGGAATACCGCGGAGTTCAGCTTCTTCTCGATCTCGGCGTTGGCGCGAGCCAGGATCAGGCCACCACGTGGACCGCGCAGGGTCTTGTGGGTGGTGGTGGTCACGACGTCAGCGAAAGGCACCGGGTTCGGGTAGACGCCAGCGGCGACCAGACCGGCCACGTGAGCCATGTCGACGAACAGGTAAGCGCCGACTTTGTCAGCGATGGCGCGGAAACGCGGGAAGTCGAGAATCTGCGAGTAGGCAGAGAAACCGGCCACGATCATTTTCGGCTTGTGCTCAACCGCCAGACGCTCGACTTCGTCGTAGTCGATCAGGCCGTTGGCGTCGATGCCGTACTGTACGGCGTTGTACAGCTTGCCGGAGGAGGAAACGCTGGCGCCGTGGGTCAGGTGACCACCGTGTGCCAGGCTCATGCCCAGAATGGTGTCGCCACCTTGCAGCAGGGCCAGGTAAACAGCGGCGTTGGCTTGCGAACCGGCGTGCGGCTGAACGTTGGCGTAATCGGCGCCGAACAGTTCCTTGGCGCGGTCGATGGCCAGTTGCTCAACAACGTCAACGTACTCGCAACCACCGTAGTAACGCTTGCCTGGGTAGCCTTCAGCGTACTTGTTGGTCAGGACCGAGCCTTGAGCTTCCATCACCGCTGGGCTGGTGTAGTTTTCCGAAGCGATCAGCTCAATGTGTTCTTCCTGGCGCTGAGCTTCTTGCTCCATGGCGGCAAAAAGGTCGGCGTCGTACTTGGCAATAGTCAAATCACGGCTGAACATGGCGGTCCTCAAGGATCGGGGGCAGAAAAGGGGGGCATTCTAACCCAATGGGTTTTGGATGGCATATGAAACGACATCATGTCGCAGACAAGTGGCGTTCATGCGCGGATAGATGGTGATTGTGCCGGCCTGAAAAGATCGCAGCCTGCGGCAGTTCCTACAGTAATCCGAGCTGATCCCGAATACTGTGACCGACATCAATCCTTGTAGGAGCTGCCGAAGGCTGCGATCTTTTCGGTCGCGCCGCAGGACTTCAGTCGAACATAAAGAGCGCGTCATTACTGAACTGCGCCTCAAACCGTCCCGCCGGCATCGGTCGGCCGAACAGATACCCCTGAACCTCATCGCAACCATGCTCACGCAAGAAGTCCAGCTGTTCATGGGTTTCCACGCCCTCGGCGATCACCGCCAGATTCAGGCTATGCGCCATGGCGATGATCGCCCGGGCGATCTGCGCATCCTGCTCACCGGACGGCAAACCATCGACAAAGGTGCGGTCAATCTTCAACACGTCGATCGGGAATTGTTTGAGGTAGTTCAGCGATGAGTAACCGGTGCCGAAGTCGTCGACCGCAATGCTCAGGCCAAGGTTTTTCAGCCCGGCGAGAATCTGCATCGCTTCGCTGACTTCGCGCATCAGAATACTTTCGGTCAGCTCCAGTTCCAGACACGCCGGTGGCAGGCCGGTTTCACGCAGGATTGTGGCGATCCGCGTGCCGAGTTGGCCATCGGAGAATTGCCGCGCCGAGATGTTCACCGACACCTTCGGCACACGCACACGATTCTGGTGCCAGGTCTTCAACTGACGGCACGCCTCGCTGATCACCCAGTCGCCGACGTCCACCACCAGACCCAGCTCTTCCAACACCGGAATGAAATCCCCCGGCGGCACCAGGCCACGGCGTGGATGGCGCCAGCGCAACAGCGCTTCGGCGCCAGTCAGGCGTTTGCCGTCACCGCTGAATTGCGGTTGGTAATACAGGACGAATTCGTTCTGTTCCAGGGCGTGGCGCAAATCGCTTTCCAGTTCCAGACGCTCCAGCGCACTGGCGTTCATGTCGGCCTGATAGAACTGGAAGTTATTCTTGCCGCGCTCCTTGGCGTGGTACATCGCGGTGTCGGCGTTCTTCATCAACTGGCTGAGTTCGTTGCCGTCCTGAGGACTCAGGGCAATGCCGATACTGGCCGTGACAAAGAACTCGCGACCTTCGAGCACGAATGGCCGCACCAGGCTGCCGAGGATCTGCTCGGCGACATGAATCGCCCGGTTCAGCGCCATTTCGCGGCTGGAGCGATGTTGCAGCAGCAGCGTGAATTCGTCGCCGCCCATGCGCGCCACGGTGTCGTCATCGTCGACGCAGGCCAACAGGCGCGTGGCCATGTCTTTCAACATGCGGTCGCCGGCGGCGTGACCGAGGGAGTCGTTGATCGGTTTGAAACGGTCGAGGTCGAGGAACATCAGCACCACCCACGACTTCTGCCGCTCGGCCGATTGCAGCGCGGTGTGCAGACGATCCTGGAACAGCGTGCGGTTCGGCAAGTGGGTCAGGGCGTCGTAGTAGGCGAGGCGGTGAATCCGCTGCTCGCTGGCCTTGCGCTCGCTGATGTCGCTGAAGAAGCACACGTAACTGGCCAGATCGCCTTCGTCGTCGAGCACGGCGGTGATGCCGACCCACGCCGGGTAATGCTCGCCGTTACGGCGCTTGAGCCAGACTTCGCCTTCCCAGGTGCTGTGCTGATGCAGTTGTTTGAGTACGTAGCGCAGGTGTGCGTCCTGCTGCTCATCAACGGTGAGCATGTTCGGCAATTGGTCGAGCACTTCGCTCACGGCGTAACCGCTGACGCGACTGAAGGCTTCGTTGGCTTGCACGATGTAACCGGCCGGGTCGGTGATCAGGATCGCCGAGGTCGAGTGTTCGAAAACCGTGGCGGCCATGCGCAGGTCTTTCTCTGCGCGGCGCTGCTGACTGATGTCGCGACCGACACCGAGTACGCCTTCAAACGCACCATGTTCGTCCCACACCAGCACCAGACGCAGCTCGATCGGGATCTTGCGGCCATCGGCGCGCAGGCAGTCGAACAGGAACAATTGCGTCTGTACCTGGTTGCGCAACACCGCCAGTTGCTCGGGTTTGTCCAGCGCCTTGCTGACGCGATCCATCAGCGTGTAGATGCCGCTCAGTTGTTGCGGGTTGGCGATGGTCGATTGCCAGCCGTTCTGGAAAATCCACTCAGCGTCATAACCCAGCACGGCCTGCACCGACGGGCTGACGTAGTTCAGCGAGAGCTTGCTGTCGGTGGAGAAAATCACGTCGCTGATGCTTTCGGCAAGCATGCGGTAGCGCTGCTCGCTGTCGCGCAGGGATTCGCTGGCTTCGATCTGTTCGGTGATGTCCTTGGCCACGCCGATGATCCGCGTGACCTGATCGTGTTTGTCCCGGGCCAGCGCTTGTTCGCGAATATCGAAACGCCGCCATTTGCCGTCGCGATGGCGGAAACGCAACTGGCACTGGAGCAACTGACTGTAACCGGCGTGGCGCTGCATCTGCCGCGAGCGATGGTAGTAGTCGGCATCTTCCGGGTGCAGGAGAATTTCCCAGAAATACTCACCCATCTGGTGCAGTTCGGTGCGGTTGTAGCCGAGGGTCTGACCGAGGTGGTGGTTGCTGAAAATCATCCGCTGGCTGATCACGTCCTGCACATACAGGTGATCCGGCACCGTGCGCACCACGTCCGACCAGAAGCCTTCGCGTTCGAGCAGCGACAGTTCGATCAGCTTGCGGCTAGTGATGTCGTTGATGCTGAGAATCACCGCTTTATAGTCGTGTTGCTCGGTCGGCAGACGCAACACCATCCACAGGTGCTGGTCGCGGCCGTTGATGTCCGGCAATTTGATTTCCAGTTCCAGCTGCTTTTGCTGCTGCAGGACGGCGTCGAGCACTTGATTGCCGATGGCGCACTGGCGGTGTGGATGGCCGTCGATCAACAGTTGCCAGGCGTGCTCGCAGGAATTGACATTGAGCAATTGCAGCGCAACCTGGTTGACCTCGGTGACGCGCAATTCCTGCAACAGTTGCTGGCGTTGCGCCGGCTGGTCGAGCCAGGCCTTGAGCTGGTCGCTGGTCTGGATCTGCGCCTTGTCGAAGACCTGCTTCAGGCCGGACAGGTCCAGCACACAGAGGGCCACGCCAGTGCCCTCGAAGATGTCCTGATAACGGCGGCGACCCTCATGCAACTGGCGCTGGCGCCGGCGCATGTTGAGCAGGGCAATCACCGGCAACATCGAGAACGCCAGGCCCAGCAGGCACTTGCCGATGAACGCCGGCAGCAGTTCCTCGAGCACACGCTGGCGGTCGAACAGGCCACGCAACTGCCAGTCGCTGCTGCTCAGCGGCACGGTCAACACCGTGTTGGCCATGTCGTCCGGACTCAAGACGCCGGCCCTGGCCGAGGGCTGCGCTTCGTCGCGGCTGATGATCTGATGGTTGAGGCGGTTTTCCACCAGCCACAACGGGCGGATGCCGGTTTCGCCCTGTTTGGTCAGCGAGTCGAAGAACGTCGGAGTCAGGCGCAATGCCCAATAACCGCGCGTGCTGCCGCTGGCCTGATGCAATAACAGATGCACTACAGAACCGTCGTCGGCGTTGCTGAAGTAATGCGCCTGTGCACGGCTGCGGCGCACCAGTTCAGTGAGGTAGCTGGCGTCGTGGCTGTTGTCGTCACTGTCGCTGATGATTTTGCCGGAAGGGGTGAGCAGGGCCAGGCTGCGCAGGTCAGGCAAGGATTGCTGGAGCTTGCGCAATAGCACCTGCTGTTCGTCGGCTGATTGCGGTTGTTCGACGATCGGTAGCAGATTGAGGGCGATTTGCGCGTTCAGCGCCATGTTCAGGCTGACCTGCGAGGCGAGGTCTGCGGTGTAATCGATGGTGTACTGGCGCTGGTTTTTCTGGGTTTCGCGCAGTTGATCGAGCAGTTGCCAGAACAGCAACGCGAGCAATAAAAGCACGAGCGTCGCCAGCGCACCCTTTAATGTACCGCGCAGGGACGAGCCGGGCGCCGGTGGGGTGCTGCTCACAGAAGCTGGCGGAGTGACATTGGACAAGCTGTGATCCTGCGATTTGGCTGGACTGGCGCGACGTGCACTATAAGCCGGACGCCCAAAGGGCGGCTAGCATGCCTTGAGTCGTGGCGAAGTGCCAGCCCCGCGCGGCTGGACTGCCACTGGTCAATCAGGTAGCTTTGCCGGTTACGCGGGAGCGTTCCAGCTCCTAGACTCAGACTTTTTCAGCGCGCACGCATTGATAACCATCAAGTGAACGACGCGCATGGTCTGGCCGGGCTTCGCCTGCGCTGCAATCATTCATCTGTCACTGACCCAAGGTTCTCCATGGCTCAATACGTCTTCACCATGCATCGGCTGGGCAAAGTTGTTCCGCCGAAGCGGGAAATTCTCAAAAACATTTCGCTGTCGTTCTTCCCCGGCGCCAAGATCGGTGTACTCGGCCTCAACGGTTCGGGTAAGTCCACGCTGCTGAAAATCATGGCTGGCGTCGACACCGAGTTCGAGGGCGAAGCCCGTCCGATGCCGGACCTGAACATCGGCTATCTGCCGCAAGAGCCACAACTTGATCCAACCAAGACCGTGCGTGAAGTGGTCGAGGAAGCGGTCAGCGTGATCAAGGATGCGCAAGCGCGTCTGGACGAGGTCTACGCCGCTTACGCCGATCCGGATGCCGACTTCGACAAGCTGGCTGCCGAGCAAGCCAAACTCGAAGCGATCCTGCAGGCCAGCGATGGTCACAACCTTGAGCGTCAACTGGAAGTCGCCGCCGATGCGCTGCGTCTGCCGGCCTGGGACGCCAAAGTAGAACACCTGTCCGGTGGTGAAAAGCGTCGTGTGGCCCTGTGCCGTCTGCTGCTGTCCGCGCCGGACATGCTGCTGCTCGACGAACCGACCAACCACTTGGACGCCGACTCGGTGGCGTGGCTGGAGCACTTCCTCCACGACTTCCCGGGCACTGTGGTAGCGATCACGCACGACCGTTACTTCCTCGATAACGTCGCTGGCTGGATTCTCGAACTCGACCGCGGCGCGGGCATTCCGTACGAAGGCAACTACTCGGGTTGGCTCGAAGCCAAGTCCGATCGTCTGGCCGCCGAATCCAAGCAGCAGTCGGCTCACGAAAAAGCCATGAAAGAAGAACTGGAGTGGGTGCGCAAAGGCGCGAAAGCCCGCCAGTCGAAATCCAAGGCGCGTCTGCAACGCTTCGAAGAAATGCAATCGCAGGAATTCCAGAAGCGCAGCGAAACCAACGAGATCTACATCCCGGCCGGTCCGCGCCTGGGCGACAAGGTCATCGAATTCAAGAACGTCACCAAGGGCTACGGCGATCGCGTACTGATCGACAACCTGTCGTTCTCGATGCCGAAAGGCGCCATTGTCGGCGTGATCGGCGGTAACGGTGCCGGTAAGTCGACCCTGTTCCGCATGCTGATGGGCAAGGAAACGCCGGATTCGGGCAGCATCGAAGTCGGTGAAACCGTGCAACTGGCCTGCGTTGACCAGAGCCGTGATGACCTGGATGGCAGCAAGACTGTATTCCAGCAAATCTCCGACGGTTCCGACCAGATCCGCATCGGCAACTACGAGATCCCGTCGCGTACCTACGTCGGTCGTTTCAACTTCAAGGGCGGCGATCAGCAGAAGTTCGTCAAGGATCTTTCCGGTGGTGAGCGCGGTCGTCTGCACCTGGCGCTGACCCTGAAGGAGGGCGGCAACGTCCTGCTGCTCGACGAACCGTCCAACGACCTCGACGTGGAAACCCTGCGTTCGCTGGAAGAAGCCCTGCTGGACTTCCCGGGCGCTGCCATTGTGATCTCTCACGATCGCTGGTTCCTGGACCGTGTGGCGACGCACATCCTGGCGTACGAAGACGACTCGCAAGCGATCTTCTTCGAAGGTAACTACACCGAGTACGAAGCCGATCGCAAAAAGCGTCTCGGCGAAGCGGCTGCCCAGCCACACCGCGTGCGTCACAAGAAACTGGCCTGATATCGGGTTGGTTGCATAAAAGAACGGAGCCTTCGGGCTCCGTTTTTTTTGCCTGGTTTTTTTCAGCGGGATCGAGGTGTGGCCATCGCGAGCAGGCTCACTCCTACATTTGAAATGCGTTCCCCTGTAGGAGTGAGCCTGCTCGCGATAGCTGTATAACTGGTGGTGCATTTCTTGAACCCAGACTCCCCATTCAGGTGCAAAACAAGCTCAAAAAACCGCCTTATTTATATCCTGTGCACCATTTAATTTCATAACTGCGACATTTTGCTCTGTTCCTGTGCGTATTTCGTTTGTTACAGTCCGGCCCAATCTCCTCCAACGACAATAAATTTGCCGAGACTTTTCCCATGATCGAATCCGTCGAATCCTTCCTCGCTCGCCTGAAAAAACGCGACCCGGATCAACCCGAATTCCACCAGGCCGTCGAAGAAGTCCTGCGCAGTTTGTGGCCGTTTCTCGAAGCCAATCCGCATTACCTGACCTCGGGGATTCTGGAGCGCATCTGCGAGCCGGAGCGCGCGGTGATTTTTCGCGTGTCGTGGGTCGACGATCAGGGCAAGGTCCAGGTCAATCGCGGTTTCCGCATCCAGATGAACAGTGCGATCGGCCCGTACAAGGGTGGCCTGCGTTTCCATCCGTCGGTGAACATGGGCGTGCTGAAATTCCTCGCCTTCGAACAGACCTTCAAAAACTCCCTGACCTCGCTGCCCATGGGCGGCGGCAAGGGCGGCTCGGACTTCGATCCGAAGGGTAAGAGCGACGGCGAAGTCATGCGTTTCTGCCAAGCGTTCATGAGCGAGTTGTACCGCCACATCGGCGCCGACGTTGACGTGCCGGCCGGTGACATCGGTGTCGGTGCGCGCGAGATCGGTTTCCTGTTTGGCCAGTACAAGCGCCTGAGCAACCAGTTCACCAGTGTGCTGACCGGCAAGGGCATGACCTACGGCGGCAGCCTGATTCGTCCGGAAGCCACCGGTTTCGGCTGCGTCTACTTTGCCGAAGAAATGCTCAAACGCCGCGAGCAGACCGTCGAAGGCAAACGCGTGGCGATTTCCGGTTCCGGCAACGTTGCGCAGTACGCCGCGCGCAAAGTCATGGATCTGGGCGGCAAAGTGATTTCCCTGTCCGACTCAGAAGGCACGCTGTATTGCGAGGCTGGGCTGAGCGAAGAGCAGTGGCTGGCGCTGCTGGAGCTGAAAAACGTCAAGCGCGGACGCATCAGTGAACTGGCGGCAGCGTTCGGTCTGGAATTCCGCGCGGGTCAGCTGCCGTGGTCGTTGCCGTGCGACATCGCGCTGCCGTGCGCTACGCAGAACGAACTCGACGCCGAAGCCGCGCGCACACTGCTGCGCAATGGCTGCGTGTGCGTAGCTGAGGGCGCGAACATGCCGACCACGCTGGAGGCTGTGGATATCTTTATCGAGGCCGGCATTCTCTTCGCTCCGGGCAAGGCATCCAACGCCGGCGGTGTGGCGGTGAGTGGCCTGGAAATGTCACAGAACGCCATGCGCTTGCTGTGGACGGCAGGTGAGGTGGACAGCAAGCTGCACGCGATCATGCAGTCGATCCACCACGCTTGTGTGCACTACGGCGAAGAGAACGGACGGATCAACTACGTCAAAGGCGCGAACATCGCCGGCTTCGTCAAAGTCGCCGACGCAATGCTCGCGCAGGGCGTGGTTTAAGCCGGTTCGATGCGGATCACTTCAATCACTTGATCGCCGGCGGGGCGCTGCCAAAGCACCTCGTCATTGAGCCGCGCACCCAGCAGCGCGCGGCCCAGCGGTGAGCCCCAATTGATCATGCCTTTGCTCGCATCGGCCTGATCTTCGCCGACCAGTTGCACCCGCCGTTCGGTGTCGTGTTCGTCGGCGTAGGTCACCCAACTGCCGATCTGCACTTTGTCGGTGGAGGTCGCGGCAACCGCGACTTGTGCGCTGCTCAGGCGTTGATTGAAATACCGCAAATCCCTTTCCAGATCCGCCAGACGCTGTTTGTCAGCCTGCTCACCTTTGGCCGATTGTTCTGCATGCAAGGTTTGCAGTTCGGCGACTTTTTCCTGCAACTGCGCCAGCCCTTGCGCGGTGACGTAATTGGGCTGCTCGCTGACCTGCCGTTCGACCGGCTGATCGGCTTGCGCGGCGGCGTTGTCTTCGTTGACGAATGCGCGACTCATGGTGTTCTCCTCGTATGAGGTTTGGGCCATGCTCGCAGGCATTTGGTTTCACTGGATGTCTGGAAACGACCTATTGCGAGCGATAGGCCCGCCCGGCGTCCTGATCTTTCTGTTGCTGCCAGGCGCGCTCGCGTTCGTCCCAATGTTCATTGCGATACTGTTCGCGGTCCTTGTTTTCCAACATTGCCTGACACTGGCGGAAGCCGTCGGTCCAGCCTTCGGCGTATTGCTTGTCCTTGAGATAGCGCGGCACATTCTTGCGAAACTCGCCACTGATCGAACCCGCCGCCTGACGACCGCTGACACAACCGTCATCGAAGCCGTCGGCGAAGGCCGGTGGATAACCCTTGGCGATCAAATCTTCATGGGTGGTCTGGCAACCGCCCAGTAACAGCACAACACCCAGCAAACCCGCACACCGCCACATCGCACTCTCCCGCGCCGGTTCTCGGCTTATGGGAAAGTCTAGAAGCTGATTCGTCGAGCGTTGGTGAAAGGCATGTGAGTAATTCGTTGAGCACCACAAATCCCCTGTAGGAGTGAGCCTGCTCGCGATAGTGGTGTATCAGTCACCGCACCAGTGACTGATGAATTGCTATCGCGAGCAGGCTCACTCCTACAGGGGGATGTGTTCGGGATCAGTAGTGATACCACTTCACTTCAAGCATGACCTCGGTTTCCGGGGTGGCGAGATGGCTGAACTCACGCTGCGCACTCAGGCGCAAACCAAGGTTGCGCGACAACTCCCACTGCTGATTCAGGCTGAGGCTGCGGCGTACTTCGCCATTGAAGAAGTAATCGCCTTTAGCCTCCAGACTGAGATTGCCCAACGGGTTTTTCCACAACACGCCGGTATTGAAACCGCCGGCTGGCGAGACGAACTCGGCGAAATCATTGTTGTGTTCAACGCGCACGGTGCCGAGGGCAAAACCCAGCACATCATCCCCCAGCGCCCACGTCCCGCCGCCGCCACCATTGACGTGGCTGACCAGCGTCTCGTCATCGTGCTTGCCCGGTACGCGCTCAAGACCGCCAGTGACTTGCCACGACAGCGGCTGCAATAGCTCATTACGCGGTGTCAGCGAACGAATGGTCGCCAGATCCAGTTGCTGAAACTGCCATTGATTGCCCTCGTACTGACGCAGTTTCATCTGCAGGATCTCGATCTGCGCGCCGAGCGGGAAGCTCTCGGCGTTGTCGTTGAGATCGTGATAGGCCATGCGCAAGCCGTACTCACCGAATGCGCGATCACCACGGGTGCCGAGACCGGCCTGCCAGGTGCGCGATTCGTGGCCGTCTTCGGGCAAGCCCGGTTGCGGGATGTCCAGTTCGGGGGCGGGGTTCTTGTTGATCGCCCGCAGCAATTCAAAACTGCGCTGCGCTCGTTGTGGATCGCGTTCCTGACCGTTGGCGCGGTAGCGCTCCAGACGATACGCCGCGTCGATGATCAACGCTTGACGATCGCGGGGCAGGGCTTTGAACGCCGGATTCTGCAACTGCTGTTGATCGGCGCTGACGTTCAGCACCCATTGCTGTTCGTCACTGGTCAAAGGCTCGGCACGGCTGAGCAATTCGCGCTCGCGGGACGGGCGGTATTCGATACTTTCCACCAGCCCGGCTTCCTTCACCGCTTTGACGGTGTCGGTGGGAATCGCGGTCAACGGGAATTGTTCAGTCAGGCGCAGGCTCGGGCGTGCCACCTGCAGCAACTCAAGCAGACGATACGAGCAGTTTTCGTCGAAGAAGAAGTAGTCGAACTGGATCTGCTTCAACTCCCACACATGCTCGACCATGCGCGCGGTTTCTTCTTGCGTCAGGTTGAGCCGGTATTCCCACAGGTCGCGGTTTTCCAGGCTGCGGTATTCGGAGAGCTTTTCCTGGTACGGCACCAGCGCGAACAGTCCCGGATAACCGCCCATCAAACCTTTCCAGGCGTACAGGATGCTGTTGTCCGAGCCTTCGATGTAGGCGCCGAAGTTGATCGCGTAACTGAGCAGCGAGGTCTTGTCGGCCTGCACATCGGCCTGATCGATGCGCAGCAGGGTGTGGCCGAACATCGATGACGGACTGTTCAAATAAGCCGCCGGGAAGATCATCACCGCGCTGTGCGGCGAGACGTCCTTGAACCACTTCTTGTATTCGGCGCATGCCGGCGCTGGCAGATCGCTGAGATTGAGCTGCGCTTTCAGCCAGCGAGTGCGCGCCGGATAAACGCATTGCGCATGTTGCTCGCCAAGGCTCGCCGGGGCGTACAGCGCTTGCACGGTGGCTTCCAGCTCATGATCGGGATGTTCGTTGCCATCGGGCGCGAGAAAGAATTTCTTGTCACTGACATAGCTGCGCCAGCCGCCAAGCTTGGCGGTTTCGTAGTGACCGAGGGAAATCCAGAAGCGGTCGTTGGCCAGTTGCTGCAAACGTTGAGGGTCGATGTGGGGCGCGGCGGACAGCGGGGCGCAGACACAGAGCGCCAGCCAGGCAAGGCGTTTGAGCATAGTCGGCAACTTGAACAGGAAAGAAATAAAGACCCAAGGAGGGCGGGCCGAAAAAACAAAACCCGCTTCCCGAAGGAAGCGGGTAGGGTCGAGCTTAAGCTTGAGTCGCGTACTTGGCCAGACGAGGATCCGATTTCAGTACGGCCAGGGTGTTGGTATGCACGTCTTCAGCGGTCACGTCAGCCTTGCTGAAGATCTGCTGGAAGTGCTCGTGAGTCACAGCAGCGAAGTGCGCACGGTCTTCCGGTGCCACGCCCAGTACCACGGCATAAGTCGTCAGCGCTTCGCCGTTGCCTTTGGCCATGTCTTCGGACAGCTCGTTCATCATGCCATTCATGGCAAACCAGGATTTGCCGCCGTAGGTCAGCGATGCGTTGGTCGAGCAACCGTTGGTGCCGGACGTCATCCCGAAGGTGGCGTTACCGGAAGTACCGTTGGTGGTGGAAGCGAGGAAGTGCGCCGGGGTGCCACGCTGACCTTCGAACAGCATGTTGCCCCAACCGCAATCCGGGCCGCCTGGAGCTTGCGCCATTGCGTTGATGGATACAGCGGTGAAGAGAGTACCGAGAAGAATCCGTTTCATAGCTTTTTTCTCTTTATGTGCATACCAATGGACAGGGTTCTGGCCGGCTCTAAACGTAAGCTGCCTGCGCGACGATCATGCTGCGTTGAAAACAGGCTCGGAATGCTCATGTAGGTCCCTACACTCCGCTTCCTCGCCTGTTTTCGCCTTGCCTGATCGCCGCTCGGCGAGCTTACGTTCAGAGCCAAACGAAGCCAGTGGGCCGGTATTAGTTCCAGCCGCGCAGTTTGGAGTTTAGGCATGTTCCAGGGGTTCCGTGGTTTTTTGCAAAATATTTGGAATAAACCCCGATTTCAGGGGGCGGGCCGCTGGCATTGCCGGTTGTCTATGCTTTGTCATGTGGCGCGCCTTGCCAGTGGGGCACAGGCAGCGCCAGAATGCCGCTATCTGCCCCGCCTGATTGTTAAGGAAGCCCGATGCCTGATCCTGTTGCTGCCAGCTTGCGTCTCGCGCCCGAAGCGCTGACCCGTCCGTTTTCCGCTGAACAGTTCAGCTTCACTACCACCAATGATCTGGAGCCCTTTCGCGGTGTGCTCGGCCAGGAACGCGCGGTCGAAGCCTTGCAGTTCGGTGTGGCCATGCCACGCCCCGGTTACAACGTTTTCGTCATGGGCGAGCCCGGCACTGGCCGTTTCTCGTTCGTCAAACGCTACCTGAAGGCCGAAGGCAAACGCCTGCAGACCCCGGCGGACTGGGTCTACGTCAATAACTTCGATGAACCGCGCGAACCGCGCGCCCTGGAACTGCCTTCGGGCACTGCCGGTGCATTCATCGGTGATATCAACGGTTTGATCGACAACCTGCTGGCGACATTTCCAGCGGTGTTCGAACACCCGTCCTATCAGCAAAAGAAAAGCGCCATCGACCGCGCCTTCAACCAGCGCTACGACAAAGCCCTCGACATCATCGAGCGCCTGGCCCTGGAAAAAGACGTTGCTCTGTATCGCGACAGCAGCAACATCGCCTTCACGCCGATGCTCGACGGCAAAGCACTGGACGAAGCGGAATTTGCCCAGTTGCCGGAAGCCGATCGCGAGCGTTTTCACGATGACATTTCCGGCCTCGAAGAGCGCCTGAACGAAGAACTCGCCAGCCTGCCGCAGTGGAAGCGTGAGTCGAACAATCAACTGCGCTCGCTCAACGAAGAAACCATCACCCTGGCCTTGCAGCCGCTACTGTCGCCGTTGTCGGAGAAGTACGCGGAAAACGCTGCGGTGTGCGGTTACCTGCAAGCGATGCAGGTCTATCTGCTGAAAACCGTGGTCGAGCAACTGGTCGACGACAGCAAGACTGACGCCGTCGCACGCAAACTGCTGGAGGAGCAATACGCGCCAAGCCTGGTAGTCGGTCACCCAGTGAGCGGCGGTGCACCCGTAGTGTTCGAACCGCACCCGACTTACGAAAACCTCTTCGGTCGCATCGAATACACCACCGATCAGGGCGCGCTTTACACCACCTATCGTCAGCTGCGTCCGGGTGCCTTGCACCGCGCCAATGGCGGTTTCCTGATTCTTGAAGCAGAAAAAATGCTCAGCGAGCCGTTCGTATGGGACGCGCTGAAACGCGCACTGCAATCGCGCAAGCTGAAAATGGAATCGCCGCTGGGCGAGATGGGCCGTTTCGCCACCGTGACGCTCAACCCGCAGCACATTCCGTTGCAGGTCAAAGTCATCATCATCGGTGCGCGCTCGCTGTATTACACGCTGCAAGACCTCGATCCGGACTTCCAGGAGATGTTCCGCGTTCTCGTTGATTTCGACGAAGACATCCCGATGGTCGACGAGAGCCTGGAGCAATTTGCCCAGCTGCTGAAAACCCGTACTTCGGAAGAAGGCATGGCACCGCTGACCGCCGACGCGGTGGCGCGTCTGGCGACTTACAGCGCACGGCTGGCCGAGCATCAGGGGCGTTTGTCGGCGCGTATCGGCGATCTGTTCCAACTGGTCAGCGAAGCGGATTTCATCCGTCATCTGGCCGGCGATGAGATGACCGATGCCGGTCATATCGAACGTGCCCTGAAAGCCAAGGCCACGCGCACCGGGCGTGTGTCGGCGCGGATTCTTGACGACATGCTCGCCGGGATCATCCTGATCGACACCGATGGCGCCGCAGTCGGCAAGTGCAACGGTCTGACCGTGCTCGAAGTCGGCGACTCGGCGTTCGGTGTGCCGGCGCGGATTTCCGCCACGGTGTATCCGGGCGGCAGTGGCATCGTCGACATCGAGCGCGAGGTCAACCTCGGCCAGCCGATTCACTCCAAAGGCGTGATGATCCTCACCGGGTATCTGGGCAGCCGTTACGCTCAAGAATTCCCGCTGGCGATTTCCGCGAGCATCGCTTTGGAGCAATCCTACGGTTACGTTGATGGCGACAGTGCGTCGTTGGGCGAGGCGTGCACGCTGATTTCGGCGCTGTCGAAAACCCCGCTCAAGCAGTGCTTCGCGATCACCGGTTCGATCAACCAGTTCGGCGAAGTGCAAGCGGTGGGCGGGGTTAACGAGAAAATCGAAGGCTTCTTCCGTCTCTGCGAAGCACGCGGGCTGACCGGCGAGCAGGGCGCGATCATTCCTCAGGCCAACGTCGCCACGCTGATGCTCGATGAGAAAGTCCTGGCGGCGGTGCGTGCCGGGCAGTTCCACGTGTACGCGGTGCGTCAGGCCGACGAGGCGTTGAGTCTGTTGGTGGGCGAACCGGCCGGTGAACCGAATGCCGATGGCGAATTCCCCGAAGGCAGCATCAATGCACGGGTGGTGGAGCGCTTGCGTGATATCGCCGAGATGATCAGCGAAGAAGACCTCAAGGAAGCCGAGAAAGAGTTGGCCCAAGAAGCGCTGGCCGAAGCCAAACCGGCCTGAACCTAAACGCGGTCAAACTGTAGGAGTGAGCCTGCTCGCGATAGCGGAGTGTCAGTCGGCGAATAAGTTGCCTGGCACACCGTTATCGCGAGCAGGCTCACTCCTACATTGGTCTTTGTGGTGATCTTCGGGAAAATCGCCACAACTCTGACGCCAATATTCACACAATGACCATTCGGCGCCTTCTGGTCTCATTCGGCTTGCGCAGCGGACTTTTCTTCTATTCTCAGCTCAAGGATATCGACAGTATCACTGGATCGAGCCAGTCCTCCCGTGAGGGCTGAATACCGGCTTCACCGAGGGTCGCCGCCATGTCGCGCAACCTCTGTCTCACCCGTCAATGCCTGGGTCTGGTGACCCGTATCGAATGCGCCATCAAGCCGTTGGCCGGCGATAACGGCATGTGGACGCTGCTCTTCGCCGCCGGCATGGCCGGTGAACAACCTTCCGCCATCAAGGCCCAAGGCCCGTTTCATGGGCCGGTCGCCGCCGAATCGATACTCGACACCATCGTTGAAAGCCTGACCTTGCATGGCTACGAACTGGCCGACGATCCGCAGATCTGGAGTTTGCACCTGCAAGCTCAACTGCGGCAGATCAACGGTGGCCGTGGCCGCGCCCTGTAGGCGCTGCCGCAGGATGCGATCTTTTGATCTTGCTCTTCAATGGGCAGTCTCAGGCACCTGCGCCTTGTCGAGCTTGACCTCAAAGCCGTATTGCACAGTGGCGAGGTCGGTGCGCTGGTAGGTTTCTACGTGAGTCGGGCGGCCATAAAAATAGTGCACGCCGAACAGCGCCGGGCCTTCTGCGCTCGCATCGTGGCTGACAGAAAGAATCTGCTTGAGGTAGTTGCCGCTGTCGTCTTTGACGAAGAAACGCCATTCGTTGGGCGGAAACAATTTCAGGTCCACCACCAGCAGGTTGTTCTTGATCTCCAGACCTTTGGGCAAGGACTTGGCGTCGTATGCCTGCTTGGCCACAGTCGCGAGAAACAGCGGCATTGAGCCGACGGCGATCGCCGGGGTTTCCGGGAACAGGTTCAGGTCGTAAGTGATCGTCGCGCGCAGCGGATCGACCTGGTAAGCCTCGGGCGGCAGTTCGATCGGCTCATCAAGCTTGCCACTGCGCTTTTCAGTGAAGAACGTGACAGGACTGACCCCCGGGCTGAAGTCATCGCCGAGCAATTCATCGTTGAACGTACGGCGATGGGAAAACTCGATGCGCGCAGCGCTCGGTTCTTCCACGGATTGATGGACGCGGATGCCAGCCTTCAATTGGTCCTCGGTCAGGCTCGCGCCTTTGAGCCAGTTGGCTGCCAGATCGTCGTAGACCGTCACTGGCAGGTCCAGCGGCTGGATAGCCTTCTGCGTCGTGTGTTGACTGAACGTGCGAATCGGCAGATCCAGCGATTTGCGCGTCACCGTCGCCGAGGAGAAGTCGAGCACGCTGACTTCCAGAGTGTCGATCGGGCCATTGAAATAGACCTTGTTATAGCGACGCGGGTGCTTGTCCTCGAATGCCTGCTGCTCTTCGGTGAGTTGCTTTTCCAGCGCCTCGCTCCAGCCCTTCTGCTGTTGCAGGTAGGCCAGTTGTTTTTCATAGAAGGCCACTTGCTCCGGACTCTCGTTGATCGAGCCGGCGCGTATCAGGTATTGCCCGGTCTTGTCGCGGGCTTGGACGATCAGCGGATTGAGCTGCGTCTCTGCGACTTCCGCAGCCAATGGCAGGCTGTTGCTGAATTCGACTTCGGCGTAGTTGTTTTCGAGCTTCAGCAGTTTGACGCTGAGGTTGTCATTGCTGCGGGTCTGGCCGACGTCTTTTGGCGTCAGGTCGAAGCTGTACAAGCGGCGCGGTGCGATGACTTCGATCTGGCCTTGCAGGCTGACCGGTTGCGGCAGGGACTTCTTGTCCACGTCCAGTCCGTCAATGAACGGGTAGGTCACGGTCAGGTCATCGGGGTTGGTGACGTTGGAGCTGGAGGGGCTGAGCTGAATGCCCGGATCGGTTTCCGACCATTCCGGCTGATAGGCGATCACGCGTTTGTTGCTCAACGTCACCGACTGCCATTCCACACCGTGTGGAAACAAGAAACCGCCGGGAATGTTCAGGTTGAACGGGAACACCGGTTGCAGATCGGTGAGGTAATCGGAGCTGGCATCCTTGTGCAGCACGAACAGGCCGTTGATAAACGTATCGACCAGCGTCTGCGGGGCAGGGTAGTGCTTGAGCACGGCGAGCGCGTCTTCACCGTATTCGGTGCGCGGCGGATTGTCGTTGAGCTTGAGTTGCGCGCGTTCGAGCAGCAGCAGTGAGCCGCCGAGTTCGGTGATGGCGTCCTTGAGTTTGGTGTCGGTGATGGCGTCCAGTGACTGTTCGAACTTTGCCGTTTTTTCTTCAAGGCTGGTGGTGTGTTTTTCGTCGCCGGGCGAGCAACCGCTGATCAACAGAGCAAGGCAAATTCCGGCCGTCGTTATCGGTAATCGCACATCCATTTCCACACGTCCTGTCTGCAGTCACTGGGCTGTCAATGGTTTCGACACTAGCAGAAAAAAATCATCCGCACGCGCAGGTGGCGGATTTTCGGGCAGTTTCTGGCTGTCACAGGGGGCTGGTATACTCGCCGCCATTTCCACCCCCTTGTGTGAGATTCAATGGAACGCTTTATCGAAAATGCAATGTACGCCTCGCGCTGGCTGCTGGCGCCAATCTATATCGGGCTTTCGCTCGGGTTGCTGGCGCTGGCACTGAAATTTTTCCAGGAAGTGTTCCACATCCTGCCCAACGTTTTTTCGATGGCCGAGTCGGAACTGATTCTGGTGCTGCTGTCGTTGATCGACATGGCACTGGTCGGCGGTCTGCTGGTGATGGTGATGATTTCCGGCTACGAGAACTTCGTCTCTGAACTGAACATCGACGAAGGCAAGGAAAAGCTCAGCTGGCTCGGCACCATGGACTCTTCGTCGTTGAAGATGAAAGTGGCGGCTTCGATCGTGGCGATTTCCTCCATCCACTTGCTGCGCATCTTCATGGACGCCAAGAACGTCGATCCCGAGCACTTGATGTGGTACGTGATCATCCACATGACCTTCGTCGTTTCGGCGTTCGCCATGGGTTACCTGGACAAAGTCACCAAGCACTGATCAACCGTTGATCGCTGCAAAAACACCGCCCGTCTGTTGCGAAACAGACGGGCGGTGTCGTTTGTGGCTTGTGCTTTGTTGCGCGCGAGCATATCCCTGTAGAGATCCTGATTCGCCACTGTGTGAGGTGCTTTCATGAACCTGCAAGAGCTGAACGCGTTTGCCATCGCCAGGAAGGTCGATGAGTTGAACCTGATCTCCATGGAAGGCGGGATTTATCTGCTCGAAGCACGCATGCATGGCGCGGCGTATCCGTTGAGTGATCTCAAAGGCAACATGCTGACACTGCGTTCGGTGGAGCATGCGCGGGATCTGCTGCATGCGTTTCCGGTGCTGCCTTTCAATCTTGTACACACCTCGGTGCATGACGAAATGTGCGGCCTGGCCGGTAGTATCGATGAAAGCCTGAAGGTGCCGCTCGTCTGGCGCTCAGCCCTGTAGGCGTTGCGCGCCATCGCCGGGCATCTGTGCTAGTCTGCTCGCCCTTTTGGTTCCGGGCGCGCCGGGACGCGCTGTGCACGCACGGCAAGTCTTGTGGCCGTCCGCACAGCGGAGCAGTGTCATGTCCGAAGTAAATCTGTCCACCGACGAAACCCGCGTCAGCTACGGCATCGGCCGTCAGCTGGGTGACCAGCTGCGCGACAACCCGCCACCGGGCGTTAGCCTGGACGCCATCCTGGCCGGTCTGACCGACGCTTTCGCCGGCAAGGAAAGCCGTGTTGGCCAGGAAGAAATGTCCGCCAGCTTCAAGGTTATCCGCGAAATCATGCAAGCCGAAGCCGCTGCCAAAGCTGAAGCCGCTGCTGGCGAAGGCCTGGCCTTCCTGGCTGAAAACGCCAAGCGTGACGGCATCACTACCCTGGCTTCCGGCCTGCAATTCGAAGTGCTGACTCAGGGCGAAGGCGCCAAGCCGACCCGTGAAGATCAAGTACGTACTCACTACCACGGCACCCTGATCGACGGCACTGTGTTCGACAGCTCCTACGAGCGCGGCCAGCCTGCAGAATTCCCGGTTGGCGGCGTGATCGCTGGCTGGACCGAAGCCCTGCAACTGATGAATGCCGGCAGCAAATGGCGTCTGTACGTGCCGAGCGAACTGGCTTACGGCGCTCAAGGCGTTGGCAGCATCCCGCCGCACAGCGTTCTGGTATTCGACGTCGAGCTGCTGGACGTTCTGTAAGACCGGGCCTGCCTTGATGGCGGGCTAATGTAGGAGTGAGCCTGCTCCGGGCGGCGATCCGACGATGGCGTCCTTTCAGTCAGCAAATCTGTTGCCTGATACAACGATTTCGCGAGCAGGCTCACTCCTACAGTTTTTACCGCGTTTCATAGTTCTATCTTGTGATGCAGTTCACTGGTCGGGCGCAAGGCCCGGGCATAGCAGAACAGGAACAGATTGCGCACCAGCTCCTTGAGCACCAACGGCTCGCTGGAATTGAGACTGCTGACGTCCAGATCCCCTTGATCCTGCAGTTCATGCAAGGCTTCTTCTTCAAGCACCGCACAGACTTCACCGGTTTCCCGATGGAGGATTCTGAGGTAAGGGTGTGGGCGATCCAGCCACGCGTCGATCAAATAAGTCATGGTTCTCATCTCCTTGAAGGGTTTCAATGAGAATAATTCTTATTCGTCAAATAGCAAGCGTCTATTGGCGGATTCTGAAATTTTCCGGGTAAAGATTGCGTAAGGTCAAAACGGCTGGCGTTTGGCTATTGCGCGGTTTTGCTGGGGCGGAGCGGGGAGGGCGAAGCTCCATCCCACGGCTGGCGCGGGATGGATGACAAGCGATTCAGACCTTTCTGACGAACTCGGATTTGAGTTTCATCGGGCCGATACCGTCGATCTTGCAGTCGATGTCGTGGTCGCCATCGCACAGACGGATGTTCTTGACCTTGGTGCCGACCTTGACCACCAGCGAAGTGCCCTTGACCTTCAGATCCTTGATCACGGTGATGGTGTCGCCGTCCTGCAGGACGTTGCCGACCGAGTCTTTCTTCACGGCATCATCAGACGCCACTTCGGCTTCGCCGCTGGCGGACCACTCGTGGGCGCACTCCGGGCACACCAGTTGGGTTCCGTCTTCGTAGGTGTATTCGGAATTGCATTTCGGGCAGGGTGGCAACGTGCTCACTAAGGCTCCTTGGGTGTGGATCGCTAAAAGTCGCACATTGTATAGGGTTTTAGTTTTTCAGGCAGTCAAATGCAAAAGATCGCAGCATCGACAACCCCTGTAGGAGCTGCCGAAGGCTGCGATCTCTTGATTTTGCTTCAGCGGTATCAGTGCGTACGGGCGACCGCAAACTCGCTCAGTTCAACCAGCGCATCGCGGTATTCGCTGGCTGGCAGTGCATCGAGGCACTTGATCGCGCGGGCCACGTAATCACGGGCCAGTTGCGCGGTGTATTCCAGCGAACCAGAAGCTTCCACAGCAATGCGGATGCTTTCCAGATCTTCGATCCCGCCTTTCTGGATCGCCTGACGCACCAGTGCAGCCTGTTCCGGCGTGCCTTCGCGCATGGTGTAGATCAGCGGCAGGGTCGGTTTGCCTTCGGCCAGATCGTCACCGACGTTCTTGCCCAGGGTCTCGGCGTCGCCCTTGTAGTCGAGCAGGTCGTCGACCAGTTGGAACGCCACACCGAGGTGGTCGCCGAAGGTGCGCAAGGCTTCGCTCTGCTCAGCGGTAGCACCGGCCAATGCAGCGGCGCTGTGGGTCGAAGCTTCGAAGAGCATCGCGGTCTTGCCGCGGATGACTTCCATATAGGTTTCTTCGGTGGTGCTGGCGTCGCGCACCTTGGACAGTTGCAGTACTTCGCCTTCAGCGATGATGCGCGTGGCCTGGGACAGGATCTTCATCACCGGCATCGAGCCCAGTTCGACCATCATTTCAAACGAGCGCGAGTACAGGAAATCGCCGACCAGCACGCTCGGGGCGTTGCCCCACATGGCGTTGGCGGTCGAACGGCCACGGCGCATGCCGGACATGTCGACCACGTCGTCATGCAGCAGGGTGGCGGTGTGCAGGAATTCGATGGTGGCGGCCAGCAGGCGCATGTCGTCGCCTTCGCGACCCAGGGCCTTGCCACACAGCAACACTAATAAAGGACGCAGACGTTTGCCGCCGGCCGAGGTAATGTAATCGCCGATTTTCGATACCAGCGGTACTCGGGAAGTCAGCTGCTTCTTGATGATGCCGTCGACGGCGCTAAAATCGTCCGCCACCGCGCGGTAGAAAGCTTGGGGTTGCATCAGCGAGAGTCGCTCCAGAAGGGTTGCGCGGCATGCTAGGACCCCCATCCAGACCTGTCAAGGCGCGATAGACGGCTACTTGCAAGCCTGCGGCACCTTGCGTACAATCGCGCACCCTGAACTTCCTGGGCAGCACCTGCCTTACGCAATTGCAACGGGCCTTCCAGCCTTATGCAGCCATGCCAGCCAATACCTCTTCTTATAAAGAGCTGGGTGAGCAGGATTATCGGAGAAATACCATGTCTTATGCAGTAATCGTTACTGGCGGCAAGCAGTACAAAGTCGCCCCGGGTGAATACCTGAAGATCGAAAAACTGGAAATCGCTACCGGCGAATCCGTTACCTTTGATCGCGTTCTGTTGGTTGCCAATGGCGACGACGTGAATATCGGCGCTCCAGTTGTTGCTGGCGCTACCGTTGTGGCTGAAGTGATCTCCCAAGGTCGTCACGATAAAGTCCGCATCATCAAGTTCCGTCGCCGTAAGCACCACATGAAGCGTATGGGCCACCGCCAGTGGTACACCGAGATCAAAATCACCGGTATTCAGGCTTAATTTCAGCCTAATTCCTCACTAGGAGAATTGACTCATGGCACACAAAAAAGCTGGTGGTAGTACCCGTAACGGTCGCGACTCAGAAGCCAAACGCCTTGGCGTTAAGATGTATGGCGGCCAGAAAATCATTCCGGGCAACATCATCGTGCGTCAGCGCGGCACCCAATTCCACGCTGGCTACGGCGTTGGCATGGGTAAGGATCACACCCTCTTCGCGAAAATCGAAGGCGTGATCAAGTTTGAAGTAAAAGGCGCGTTCAACCGCCGTTACGTGAGCGTTGTCGCAGCTTAATTGCGCGATCGCTGGAAAAGCCCTGTCTCGCGACGGGGCTTTTTCGTTTGTGGGGTGAGTCTCTTGCAAAACTGTTTGTATGGGCTGTCGGCGTGCGATGCAGGTCGTGTTTTGGGGTCGCTGCGCTCATTTTTGCAAGAGTCTTATGTCTTGATTGTTTTTCGGCTCGTCCGTACGGCGAGAGGCGTTGGTTATGAAGTTTGTTGATGAAGTATCGATTCGCGTAAAGGCTGGTGACGGCGGCAATGGCGCCATGAGTTTCCGTCGGGAAAAATTCATCGAAAACGGTGGCCCGAACGGCGGTGATGGCGGTGATGGCGGTTCCATCTACATGATGGCTGACGAAAACCTCAACACCCTGGTCGACTACCGTTACACCCGGCACTTCGATGCTGAGCGTGGCTCCAATGGCGGCAGCACTGACTGCACCGGCAAGAAGGGCGAAGACCTGATCCTGCGCGTGCCGGTCGGCACTACGGTGATCGACTCTGCTACTCAGGAAGTGATTGGTGACCTGACCAAGGCTGGCCAGAAACTGATGGTAGTGCAGGGTGGTTGGCACGGTCTGGGTAACACCCGTTTCAAATCCAGTACCAACCGGGCGCCGCGTCAGACCACGCCGGGTAAGCCGGGTGAGCAGCGCGACCTGAAACTGGAAATGAAAGTACTGGCTGACGTCGGTCTGCTGGGCTTGCCGAACGCCGGTAAAAGTACCTTTATCCGTTCCGTTTCTGCGGCCAAGCCGAAAGTCGCCGACTACCCGTTCACCACGCTGGTGCCGAACCTCGGTGTGGTCAGCGTCGATCGCTGGAAGAGCTTCGTCATTGCCGACATTCCGGGTCTGATCGAAGGCGCTTCCGACGGTGCTGGCCTGGGCATTCGCTTCCTCAAGCACTTGGCGCGTACGCGTCTGTTGCTGCACCTCGTCGATATGGCGCCGCTTGATGATTCCAGCGCGCCGGATGCCGCTGAAGTGATCGTCAACGAACTGATCAAGTTCAGTCCGTCCCTGGCCGAGCGTGATCGCTGGCTGGTGCTGAACAAGTGCGACCAGATCCTTGAAGAAGAGCACGATGAGCGCGTCAAGGAAATCGTTGATCGCCTGGAGTGGACTGGCCCGGTCTACGTGATCTCGGCGATCGCCAAGATCGGTACCGAGCGTCTGTGCCACGACATCATGCGTTACATGGAAGATCGCGCCGATCGCTTGGCCAATGACCCGGCTTACAAGGAAGAGCTGGCCGACCTCGATCAGCGCATCGAAGACGAAGCCCGTGCGCAGCTGCAGGCGCTGGATGACAAGCGTGCCCTGCGTCGCAGCGGCGTGAAGTCGGTCCATGACATCGGCGACGATGATTGGGACGAAGAAGATGTGGATGACGAAGACGGTCCGGAAATCATTTACGTGCGTGACTGATTCGTTGGGTAGGCGCTGCCGCAGGCTGCGATCTTTTGACCTTTAGAAGATCGCTGGTGTGTGCTGAGTCTTCATCTCAGGGCGGTGTTATCATCGCTGCAAGCCGTTTTTCTAAGGCGCCGCTCAATCGAGCGGCGTTTTAGTATCTGGAAATCGCAAGTCACAAATAACGTCATGGGCGGCGCTGGGTCGCGTTGCCCTCAAGCTAAGGTTGAAGATGATGCGGAGCAAGGTGACAGGTGCGCAGCGTTGGGTCGTGAAGATCGGCAGCGCTTTGCTGACAGCTGATGGCAAAGGGCTGGATCGCGCGGCAATGAGTGTCTGGGTGGAGCAGATGGTGGCCTTGCATGAGGCTGGCGTCGAGTTGGTGCTGGTGTCCTCCGGGGCGGTAGCGGCCGGCATGAGCCGTTTGGGCTGGACCGCACGACCCAGTGCGATGCATGAGCTCCAGGCGGCTGCGGCAATTGGTCAGATGGGCTTGGTGCAGGCGTGGGAATCGAGCTTCGCCGAGCATGGCCGGCACACTGCGCAGATTCTGCTGACGCATGACGATTTGTCCGACCGCAAGCGCTACCTCAACGCCCGCAGCACTTTGCGCGCATTGGTCGAGCTGAAAGTCATCCCGGTGATCAACGAAAACGACACCGTGGTCACCGACGAAATCCGTTTCGGCGACAACGACACGCTCGCGGCGCTGGTGGCCAACCTGGTCGAGGCGGATCTGCTGGTGATCCTGACCGACCGCGATGGCATGTTTGACGCCGATCCGCGCAACAATCCCGAGGCGCAGCTGATTTACGAAGCGCGCGCTGATGATCCGAGTCTCGATGCGGTAGCGGGCGGCACGGGTGGTGCGCTGGGGCGTGGCGGTATGCAGACCAAGTTGCGAGCGGCGCGACTGGCTGCGCGTTCCGGTGCGCACACCATCATTGTTGGTGGGCGTCTTGAGCGTGTGCTTGATCGCCTGAAGGCGGGTGAGCGTATCGGTACGTTGCTGTCGCCTGAGCGCGGCATGCTCGCGGCACGCAAGCAATGGCTGGCCGGGCATCTGCAGACTCGCGGCACGTTGGTGCTGGATGATGGTGCGGTGTCGGCGCTGTCACAGGGCAATAAAAGTTTGCTGCCGGTAGGTGTGAAGTTGGTGCAGGGCAGTTTCCGTCGCGGTGAAATGGTCGTCTGCGTGGCGCCCGATGGTCGTGAGATTGCCCGAGGCCTGGCTAACTACAGCGCGCTGGAAGCACAAAAAATTATCGGTCAGTCGTCGGATGCGATTGTCGGTTTGCTCGGTTACATGGCGGAGCCTGAACTGGTTCACCGTGACAACCTGATTCTGGTCTAAGGAAAATTCGATGCGTTTAGCGAAAGGATTGTTGGGCTTGCTGATGGCGATGCCATTGCTGGCCTCGGCCGAGGAAATCGGTCAGGTGTCGACGGTGTTCAAGTTTGTCGGTCCGAACGACCGCATTGTGGTCGAGGCTTTCGATGATCCGAAAGTTGAGGGGGTGACCTGCTACCTGTCGCGCGCCAAGACGGGCGGTGTGAAGGGTGGCCTGGGTCTGGCTGAAGATCGCGCAGAAGCGTCGATCGCTTGCCGTCAGGTCGGCCCGATCAAGTTCAAGGGTGATCTGAAGGATGGCGATGAGGTGTTCAAGGAGCGGACTTCGCTGGTATTCAAGACCATGCAGGTGGTGCGATTCCTGGACAAGAAGCGCAATACGCTGGTGTATCTGGTCTACAGCGATCGCTTGATCGAAGGCAGTCCGCAGAATGCCGTGACCGCGATCCCGATCCTGCCGTGGGTACCCGTCCAGCAATAACACCGCAAATCCAACTGTAGGAGTGAGCCTGCGTCAGATATGTATTTGCTGACTGACACACTGCCATCGTCGGAACGCCGCCCGGAGCAGGCTCACTCCTACATTTTTTTGCGCTGTATTTGCTAAATCACAGGCAATAAAAAACCGACCCTAAGGTCGGTTTTTTAATGACTACGTCGGATTAAGCAGCTTCTTTCAGCGCTTTGACGTGGCCATTCAGGCGGCTCTTATGGCGAGCAGCCTTGTTCTTGTGGATGATGCCTTTATCGGCCATACGGTCGATAACTGGCACAGCCAGAACGTATGCAGCTTGAGCTTTTTCAGCGTCTTTTGCGTCGATGGCTTTAACTACATTCTTGATGTAGGTGCGAACCATGGAACGCAGGCTGGCGTTGTGGCTGCGACGCTTCTCAGCCTGTTTTGCACGTTTTTTGGCGGAAGGTGAGTTGGCCACCGTCGAGCTCCTCGAAAGACTTTTTAGGAAATAGCAAACAAAATAGGCCGCGAATCATGCCGATGAGTTGAAGTCTTGTCAAGGGCACTTGAAACGTTCCGCTAAGTGGTAGGTATAAAGAGGCGGGATATTTATTTCCGGCGCTTGACCTGTAAACTCGCGAGCTTTGGCTCTGTGCTGCTGCGGCGCGGAGTATCGCACAAGTAGGCGCTTTGTTCGCCTGCTGTTTATCGACAGGCACAAATTCCCTCAATGAATCTGCTCAAATCGTTGGCCGCCGTCAGCTCTATCACGATGCTTTCCCGGATTCTGGGCTTTGTTCGTGACACGCTGATTGCTCGTACTTTCGGCGCCGGGATGGCGACGGATGCCTTCTTTATTGCCTTCAAACTGCCCAATCTGCTGCGGCGTATCTTCGCTGAAGGCGCGTTCTCTCAGGCATTCGTGCCGATTCTCGCTGAATACAAGAGCCAGAAGGGTGAAGAGGCGACCCGAACCTTTATTGCCTATGTGTCGGGTCTGCTGACGCTGGTATTGGCGGTAGTGACGGCGCTGGGCATGATCGCTGCGCCTTGGGTGATCTGGGCGACGGCCCCGGGTTTTACCGATACGCCGGAAAAATTCCAGCTCACCTCCGATCTGTTGCGGGTGACGTTCCCCTATATATTGCTGATCTCCCTGTCCTCACTGGCGGGCGCGATTCTCAATACCTGGAACCGTTTCTCGGTGCCGGCCTTTGTGCCGACGTTGCTCAACGTCAGCATGATCGTGTTTTCGCTGTTCCTCACGCCGTACTTCGATCCGCCGGTGATGGCGCTGGGCTGGGCGGTACTGGTCGGTGGACTGGCGCAGTTGCTCTATCAGCTGCCGCACCTGAAAAAGATCGGCATGCTGGTGCTGCCGCGCCTGAACCTGCGCGATACCGGCGTCTGGCGCGTAATGAAGCAGATGCTGCCGGCGATTCTCGGCGTGTCGGTCAGCCAGATCTCGCTGATCATCAACACCATCTTCGCCTCGTTTCTGGTCGCAGGCTCGGTGTCGTGGATGTATTACGCCGATCGCTTGATGGAGCTGCCTTCGGGTGTGCTTGGCGTGGCATTGGGCACGATTCTGCTGCCGACGCTGGCGAAAACTTACGCGAGCAAAGATCGCCATGAGTACTCGCGAATCCTCGATTGGGGCCTGCGCCTGTGCTTTGTGCTGGTGCTGCCCTGTGCGCTGGCGTTGGGGATTCTCGCCGAGCCGCTGACTGTTTCGCTATTCCAGTACGGTCAGTTCAGTGGCTTCGACGCTGAAATGACTCAGCGCGCATTGATTGCTTACTCTGTCGGTCTGCTCGGGATTATTGTGATCAAAGTGTTGGCTCCGGGCTTTTATGCGCAACAGAACATCCGTACACCGGTAAAAATCGCAATCTTTACCCTGGTGGTCACTCAGCTGTTCAACCTGGTGCTGATTGGCCCGTTAGCGCACGCGGGGCTGGCACTGGCGATCAGTGCCGGTGCCTGTCTCAACGCCGGACTGCTGTTCTATCAACTGCGTAAACAGCAGATGTATCAGCCGCAGCCGGGTTGGGCCAAGTTTGGTTTCAAACTGGTGATCGCGGTGGCGGTAATGTCGGCAGTGTTGCTGCTTGGCATGCATTTCATGCCGGCGTGGGATCAAGGGCACATGCTTGAGCGCTTCCTGCGTCTGGGCGCATTGGTTGCGGCGGGCGTGGTGTCCTATTTCGGTATGTTGCTGTTGCTCGGTTTCCGCTTGCGTGATTTCAATCGCAAGGCCTTGAGCTGAGGTTTTACCCTTTATAAACAGGCGCGGGCCGGCAGTTTTGTCGGCTCGTTCACTTTGCGTTACGGTGTTGCCTGTCGTCGACCGTCGGGTGTGGTTATAATCGACCACTTTATGAGCAAGAAGCGCGTTATGCAGCTGGTTCGAGGCCTCCACAACTTGCGCCCCCAGCATCGGGGCTGCGTCGCCACTATTGGCAACTTTGACGGTGTTCACCGTGGTCACCAGGCTATCCTGGCCCGACTGCGTGAGCGTGCGCTCGAGTTGGGCGTACCCAGCTGCGTGGTGATTTTCGAGCCGCAGCCACGGGAATTCTTTGCCCCCGAGACCGCGCCGGCGCGTCTGGCCCGCTTGCGCGACAAGCTGCAATTGCTGGCTGCCGAAGGCGTCGACCGGGTGTTGTGCCTGGCGTTCAACCAGCGCTTGAGCAAGCTCAGCGCCAGTGAGTTCGTCGACACCATCCTCGTTGATGGTCTCGGCGTGCAGCATCTGGAAGTCGGTGACGATTTCCGTTTCGGTTGCGACCGCCTCGGCGATTTCGACTTCCTGCTGCAGGCCGGGCAGATGCACGGTTTTACCGTCGAAGCCGCGCAAACCGTCGAACTGGATGGCATTCGCGTCAGCAGTACGCAGGTGCGTAATGCATTGGCTGCCGCCGATTTTGCCTTGGCCGAACGTTTGCTCGGTCGCCCGTACCGCATTGCCGGTCGCGTGCTGCACGGCCAGAAACTGGCCCGGCAACTGGGTACGCCCACTGCCAACATTCAACTCAAACGTCGTCGCGTGCCGTTCACAGGTGTGTATCTGGTGAATGTCGATATCGACGGCAAGACCTGGCCCGGTGTCGCTAATATCGGCGTACGGCCCACGGTACAAGGTGATGGCAAGGCCCACCTTGAAGTCCATCTTCTAGATTTTGCCGGCGATCTGTATGACCGGCGTTTGACGGTGGTTTTCCACCAAAAGCTGCGTGAAGAGCAGCGCTTCGCCTCCCTGGAGGCATTGAAAACGGCGATCAATGCGGATGTCGCCACCGCCCGTGCACTAGCCGCACCTAGCGCCCATCGCTAATGAAGAGCCTTAAATGACCGACTATAAAGCCACGCTTAACCTTCCGGACACCGCCTTCCCAATGAAGGCCGGCCTGCCACAGCGCGAACCGCAGATCCTGCAGCGCTGGGACAGTATTGGCCTGTACGGAAAGTTGCGCGAGATTGGCAAGGATCGTCCGAAGTTCGTTCTGCACGACGGTCCTCCGTATGCCAACGGCACGATCCACATCGGTCACGCACTGAACAAGATTCTCAAGGACATGATCATCCGCTCGAAGACCCTGTCGGGCTTCGACGCGCCGTACGTTCCGGGTTGGGACTGCCACGGCCTGCCGATCGAGCACAAGGTTGAAGTGACCCACGGCAAAAATCTGGGCGCGGACAAGACCCGCGAGCTGTGCCGTGCCTACGCCACCGAGCAAATCGAAGGGCAGAAGTCCGAATTCATCCGTCTCGGCGTGCTGGGCGATTGGTCCAACCCGTACAAGACCATGGATTTCAAGAACGAGGCCGGTGAAATCCGCGCCCTCGCCGAAATCGTCAAGGGCGGTTTCGTGTTCAAGGGCCTCAAGCCTGTGAACTGGTGCTTCGACTGCGGCTCGGCCCTGGCTGAAGCGGAAGTCGAGTACGAGAACAAAAAGTCATCGACCATCGACGTAGCATTCCCGATCGCCGACGAAGCCCAACTGGCTGCTGCGTTCGGTCTGCCGTCGTTGAGCAAACCTGCCTCGATCGTGATCTGGACCACCACCCCGTGGACCATCCCGGCCAACCAGGCGCTGAACGTTCACCCGGAATTCAACTACGCCCTGGTCGACATCGGCGACAAGCTGCTGGTACTGGCTGAAGAGCTGGTCGAAGCCTGCCTGACGCGCTATGGCGTCGAAGGCTCGGTCATCGCGACCACCACCGGTAAACAGCTGGAACTGATCAACTTCCGTCATCCGTTCTATGATCGTCTGTCGCCGGTGTATCTGGCTGACTACGTCGAACTGGGTGCTGGCACCGGCGTGGTTCACTCCGCTCCGGCCTACGGCGTGGATGACTTCGTGACCTGCAAGAAGTACGGCATGGTTAACGACGACATCCTTAATCCAGTGCAGAGCAACGGCGTGTACGTGCCGTCGCTGGAATTCTTCGGCGGCCAGTTCATCTGGAAGGCCAACCCGGCGATCGTCGACAAACTGACCGAAGTCGGTGGGCTGCTGCACACCACCGTCATCGAACACAGCTACATGCACTGCTGGCGCCACAAGACCCCGCTGATCTACCGCGCCACCGCGCAGTGGTTCATCGGCATGGACAAAGAGCCAACCAGCGGTGACACCCTGCGTGTGCGTTCGCTCAAAGCCATCGAAGACACCAAATTCGTTCCGGCCTGGGGCCAGGCGCGTCTGCACTCGATGATCGCCAACCGTCCGGACTGGTGCATCTCGCGTCAGCGCAACTGGGGCGTGCCGATCCCGTTCTTCCTCAACAAGGAAAGCGGCGAACTGCACCCACGCACCGTCGAGCTGATGGAAGAAGTGGCCAAGCGCGTTGAAGTCGAAGGTATCGAAGCCTGGTTCAAGATGGACGCTGCCGAGTTGCTCGGCGACGAAGCGCCGCTGTACGACAAGATCAGCGACACCCTCGACGTCTGGTTCGACTCGGGCACCACGCACTGGCACGTCCTGCGCGGTTCGCACCCGATGGGTCACGAAACCGGCCCGCGTGCCGATCTGTACCTGGAAGGTTCCGACCAACACCGTGGCTGGTTCCACTCGTCGCTGCTGACCGGCTGCGCCATCGACAATCACGCGCCGTACCGCGAACTGCTGACCCACGGTTTCACCGTCGACGAAGCCGGTCGCAAGATGTCCAAGTCGCTGGGCAACGTGATCGCGCCGCAGAAAGTCAACGATACTCTGGGCGCCGACATCATGCGTCTGTGGGTTGCTTCGACTGACTACTCCGGTGAAATGGCGGTTTCCGATCAGATCCTGCAACGCAGTGCGGACGCTTATCGTCGTATCCGAAACACCGCGCGTTTCCTGCTTTCGAACCTGAGCGGTTTCAACCCGGCTACCGACATCCTGCCGGCCGAAGAAATGCTCGCGCTGGATCGTTGGGCGGTCGACCGCACCTTGCTGCTGCAACGCGAGCTGCAAGAGCATTACGGTGAATACCGTTTCTGGAACGTCTATTCGAAGATCCACAACTTCTGCGTGCAGGAGCTGGGCGGTTTCTACCTCGACATCATCAAGGACCGTCAGTACACCACTGGCGCCAACAGCAAGGCCCGCCGTTCGGCGCAAACCGCGCTGTTCCACATCTCCGAAGCGCTGGTGCGTTGGATCGCGCCGATCCTCGCCTTCACCGCTGACGAGTTGTGGGAATACCTGCCGGGCGAGCGTAACGAATCGGTGATGCTCAACACCTGGTACGAAGGTCTGACCGAACTGCCGGCCGACGTTGAACTGGGCCGCGACTACTGGGAGCGCGTAATGGCGGTCAAAGTAGCGGTCAACAAAGAAATGGAAATCCAGCGCGCAGCGAAAGCTGTCGGTGGCAACCTGCAAGCCGAAGTGACGCTGTACGCCGAAGACGCGCTGAGCGCCGACCTGGCCAAGCTGAGCAACGAACTGCGCTTTGTCTTGATCACCTCGACGGCCAGCGTTGCACCGTTTGTACAGGCTCCGGCCGACGCGGTAGTGACTGAAGTCAGCGGCCTGAAGCTGAAGATCGTCAAATCGGCCTTCCCGAAATGCGCCCGTTGCTGGCACTGCCGTGAAGACGTCGGTGTGAACCCGGAGCATCCGGAAATCTGCGGTCGTTGCGTCGACAACATCAGCGGCGCTGGCGAGGTTCGTCACTATGCCTAATGCCGTTGGCCGTTTTGGACGGTTGAGCTGGCTGTGGTTGAGTTTGCTGGTTCTGGTCATCGACCAGGCCAGCAAGTTCTACTTCGAAGGCAGGCTCGAAATGTTCCAGCAGATCGTGATCATTCCCGATTACTTCAGCTGGACCCTGGCTTACAACACCGGCGCGGCGTTCAGCTTCCTGGCGGACAGCTCCGGCTGGCAGCGCTGGCTGTTCGCCCTGATCGCGATTGTGGTCAGTGCGGTGCTGGTGGTCTGGCTCAAGCGCCTGGGCCGCAACGAAACCTGGCTGGCCGTCGCTTTGGCGCTGGTGCTAGGTGGTGCGCTGGGCAATCTGTATGACCGCATTGCCTTGGGCCATGTGATCGATTTCATTCTGGTGCACTGGCAGAACCGCTGGTACTTCCCGGCGTTCAACTTCGCTGACAGCGCGATTACCGTTGGCGCGGTGATGTTGGCACTGGATATGTTCAAAAGTAAAAAGACCGGAGAAGCCGTTCATGACTGAACAGGTATTGGCTGAGCAACGCATCGGCCAGAACACGGAAGTCACTTTGCACTTTGCATTGCGCCTGGAGAACGGCGACACCGTCGACAGTACGTTCGACAAAGCCCCGGCGACCTTCAAGGTCGGCGACGGCAACCTGCTGCCGGGTTTCGAAGCGGCGCTGTTCGGCTTCAAGGCTGGCGACAAGCGTACGCTGACCGTCGAGCCGGAAAACGCCTTCGGCCAGCCGAACCCGCAGAACGTACAGATCATTCCGCGTTCGCAGTTCGTCGATATGGAGTTGTCACCGGGTTTGCTGGTGATCTTCAATGACGCGGCCAATACTGAGCTGCCGGGTGTGGTGAAAGAGTTCGATGACGCGCAAGTGACCATCGACTTCAACCATCCGCTGGCGGGCAAGACGCTGACCTTTGACGTGGAAATCATCAACGTTAAAGCGCTGTAAAAATGTGGGAGCGAGCAAGCTCGCTCCCACCCAGTTGGTTATTCATTGTTTTCGCGCGCAAGACACGAGGCACAGCATGCAAATCAAACTCGCCAACCCCCGTGGCTTCTGCGCCGGTGTGGACCGGGCGATCGAAATCGTCAACCGCGCCCTGGAAGTCTTCGGGCCGCCGATCTACGTGCGTCACGAGGTGGTGCACAACAAGTTCGTCGTTGAAGACCTGCGCAGCCGCGGGGCGATCTTCGTCGAAGAGCTGGATCAGGTGCCGGACGACGTTATCGTGATCTTCAGTGCTCACGGCGTATCCCAGGCCGTACGCACCGAAGCCGCCGGCCGTGGCCTGAAAGTGTTCGACGCCACCTGCCCGCTGGTGACCAAGGTGCACATTGAGGTGGCTAAATACAGCCGCGATGGCCGTGAGTGCATTTTGATCGGCCACGCCGGACACCCGGAAGTCGAAGGCACCATGGGCCAGTATGACGGCAGCAATGGCGGCGCGATTTACCTCGTCGAAGACGAGAAAGACGTCGCCGAGCTGCAGGTGCAGAACCCGGATAAACTGGCTTTCGTGACCCAGACCACGCTGTCGATGGACGACACCAGTCGCGTCATCGATGCATTGCGCACGCGCTTCCCGGCCATCGGCGGTCCGCGCAAGGACGACATCTGCTACGCCACGCAAAACCGTCAGGACGCGGTCAAGCAACTGGCCGACGAGTGCGACGTGGTGCTGGTAGTTGGCAGCCCGAACAGCTCCAACTCCAACCGTCTGCGTGAGCTTGCCGAGCGCATGGCCACACCGGCCTACCTGATTGACGGCGCGGAAGACCTGCAAAAGAGCTGGTTCGATGGCGTTGAGCGTATCGGCATCACCGCCGGTGCCTCCGCGCCGGAAGTACTGGTGCGTGGCGTGATTCAGCAACTGCAGGCTTGGGGCGCCACCGGTGCCGATGAGCTGGCCGGTCGCGAAGAGAACATCACGTTCTCGATGCCTAAAGAGCTGCGCGTGCGTTCGATCTGACGTTTTCGGTTTTTTGACACAGCGCCTGCTCAGTCTCTTGGCTGTTCAGGCGTACACGGCCGGTCGCCGCCAGTACTATCTGACGCTGGCTGACCGGCTCGCGAGCCGAGCAGACATGTAATGTCCCTGCCTGAAATGCCCGCCCGGGCATCAGCGGTTGCCCCAGACTGCTGAAACGTACGTAACGACTCACCGACCAATTGCCGACAATTGGCACCTGCGTGTCGCTCACAGTTTCTTGTAGCAGTGGATTGTTGCTGTCTTTCTGCCCCTTGCCGCTGATATCCAGAATGATCCGCCAGCCCTGACTCCAGTCGCCGTTGATGCCATGAATCACCACGCTCTGATTGCGCGTGATGGCCAGTGTGCGGGCGTTGCGAAGGCCATCGAGCAGTGATTGCGCCGCTTGATCCCGATGGTTCGATTCTCTGAGCGTGGCAAACGCCGGACTGACCAGCAGCAGAACAATTGCGCCAATCGCCAGTCCCATAAGCAGTTCTATCAGGCTGAAACCCTGTTGCGACATGAAAACTCCCTCCATGGAGTGAGATGAACGGCGCGCTCCGTGCGCCGGGCAGGGCAAATCAACCGACGCGGGCCGGTTGAATGTTCTAGCGTGTAGAAGCAGGTATAGCCGACGGCAACGGAGGGCATTGATGGATCTTCGTACAAAAGGTTTCACGCTGATCGAGTTGTTGGTCGCGATCGCGATCTTCGTGATCCTGATCACTCTGGCGGTGCCGGCGTTCACTCGTTCGGTTCAGGGCAGCAAGGCTGATACCGAGATGGGCGACCTGCAACGGGCGATCAACTTCGCCAGGCTCGAAGCCATCGACCGAGGCACTACCCTGCGTCTGCGCCCGACCGCCGGTGGCAGCGTCTGGGCCAGTGAGTTGTCGGTTTACGACAGTACTGGCACTTCGGCCAATGTGTTGCGGGTTGTTCCCGCGATGAGCAGTGGCGCAACTCTGACGCTACCCTCAGGAGTGACCGCACTGGATTTCAATAACCTCGGTGGTCTGGCAGCGCCGTCGACGGCGGTGACCATCAGTTACACGTTGGGAACGCAAAGCAGGACGCTGAATGTGTGTTTGAACGGACGAATTCAATTGGGTGGAAGTTGCGGATGAGGGCAGGGAGTCAACACGTACAGCAGGGCATGACGCTGATCGAGGTGCTGGTCGCGTTGCTGATTCTGACGGTCGGGCTGCTGGGCGCGGCAGCGGTGCAACTGAATGCGCTGAAATACACCGACAGCTCACGGATGACCAGTCAGGCCAGTTTCATTGCCTACGACATGATGGACCGCATCCGCGCCAATTCCGGCGCCGACTACAGCGTCACGCCGCCGACTTCGGGTAACTTGAGCGTTGCGCGTGATCAGGATCTCTACGACTTCTCGACCAACATCATCAATTTCGGCGGGCCGACCGCCACCGGCAGCATCACCCTCAATCAGCGCGTCTACACCATCACCATCAACTGGAGCGACGCACGGGCAGCCAACACCGCCAGTGCTCAACGCAGTTTTATCCTGACCAGCCGCGCTGCGGTTGATCCGGTGGCCACGCCATGAAGCAGCAAAACCGTGGATTCGGTCTGATCGAATTACTTATCGCTTTGGCATTGGGGCTGATTGTGGTGCTTGGCGTGGTGCAGATTTTCATCGCGGCGAAAAATACCTATGTCAGCCAGAACACTGCCGCCGCGATGCAGGAAGACGCGCGGTTCGTATTGAGCAAGATGATTCAGGAAATTCGCATGGTCGGGATGTTCGGCTGTCTGGGCACGATCCTCGATTCGAGCTCCGCGGGCGACTTCAACGCTGCGCAGGTCATGCCGATCAACTGGGACAATGCCAACCTGAAACTGACACTGGTGACCGCCGATATCGGCAGCGGCGGGGGCACGCCAACCTGGACGGTGCTCTCCGACTGCCGCAATAGCGCAACGGCCTATACCGGCTTGCGCTCCCCGGCGAGCGGGCAAATCGCGTTCCCGATCCGGCGTCTGATCTACAGCTTCAGCAACAATCAGATTCTCATGGGCACCGGCAGCGGCACACCGACCCAGCAGGTGTTGGTGAACAATGTCAGTGCATTCAACGTGACGTTTGGTCTGGCCAGTTCGGCGACGGATGTGGCGGCCTCGACCTACAGCGCCAACCCCGCCGATCCGGCGCGCATTCGCAGTGTGCGGCTGAGCCTGACCCTCAACGATCCGAACAATCGGGTGCGCAATCAAACCTTCAACGTGGTTGCCGCTTTGCGCAACCGCTTGCAGTGAGGGCGCGCTGATGAGGATTTCTCTTCACTCCCGTCAGACTCAGCAAGGCATGGTGTTGCTGGTCAGTCTGGTATTCCTGCTGTTGTTGACCCTGATTGGTTTGTCGTCGATGCAAAGCGCCAACCTGCAGGAAAAAATGGCCGGCAGTGTGAGCCTGCGCAATCAGTCGTTCCAGACGGCCGAGGCGGCTCTGCGTGTTGGGGAGAGCGCTGTGCAACTGGACAGTTATTCGCTCGCCGTGTGCAGCGGCACCACCCAATGCGCACCGCCGGCGGAGTCGTCGGTGGTCAGTGCGGCGGGGTTCAACTCGACCTCCGGGGTGACCTGGATCGCCGCCGGCAATGGTTTCTATGGTGTGCAGAACATCGGCACCACACTGACCGCCGTCAACGTGCCGAGCAACACCTCGGCGACGTTGTATCGCGTCACCGCTGTCGGCATTGCCGGCAGCTCGCGCAGTGTGGTGGAGAGTGTCTATGCGAAGTATTGAACGCTGCACATCGCTGCTGCTCGGCCTGCTGCTGAGCTTGTATCTGGCGACGCCCGTCTATGCATTCACGCCCTCTGATTCGCCGCTGTTGAGTGCTGCAGCGGTGCCACCGAATGTGATGCTGCTGATCGATGATTCGGGGAGTATGAACAGCATCATTTACGCCGCCGGATTTGATCCGAACATCAACCGTGCACCCGCCCGGCAGTGCAATGCCTTCCTGGGATTGTGCTCTGCGCTCAATGCTCCGCAGATCACCGGCGACACGGTGTTTCTATCGAGCCTGCCGACCTCCGGGTGCTCGGGCGGCGCCTATGCGTTCTACAACAACAGCGTGGCGCCGTTATGCCTGAAGCTGCCCGACCCCGTAGGCAATGAGAACACCCGATATTCCGCCGATTACATTTCCTATATCGTCGGCCTGGCCACGAGCAACGGCACCCGTGACTTCACCACAGGGGCGATTCCCAACGATTACCGAATGAACGTTGCGCGTAACGTGTCGACGGCGCTGGTCACCAGCAGTCGCACTTTGCGTATTGGTCTGTCGACTTTCAACCCGGTCACCAACAACGACTCTGGTAATGGCGGTTATATCGCCCGCTCGATCAGCGACTTGGCGCCGGTGTCCGGGAGCGTCACGCAGGCGCAGGCAGACACCAACTACAACGCGCTGATCTCATCGATCAATGGTTTGAGTGCCGTGGCCAACACGCCGTTGGCAGAAACCTACTATGAAATCACCCGCTACATGCGCGGTATGGCGCCTTACTACAACAGCACGCCCGCGACCTACACCAGTCCGATCCAGTACCGCTGCCAGAAAAATTATGGCGTGGTGATAACCGATGGCTTGCCGACCTTCGACCGTACCTTTCCGAGCAACGACCCATTGGGCGGCAGCCGGTTACCGAACTGGGACGGTGTCAGCAATGACGGCAACAACCTCTATGGCGACAAAGAAGGGGATACGCTGTATCTGGATGACATCGCCAAGTTCGCCTTCGATATCGACATGCGCTCGACCGGTACCGACGCGGCGGGCAAGAGTTGGAACGCGGTGGATTTTCCCAAGCAGAACATGAACACCTATACCGTGGGCTTCACCGCCGACAACGACATGCTCTCTGACGCGGCAAGTTACGGGCAAGGCCGGTACTATCAGGCCACCGACAGCACGGGTCTCAACAACGCGCTGTCCTCGGCATTGAGCGATATCACTTCCAAGGCCGGCTCCGGCGGGGCGGGCACCGTCAGTGGGACAACGATCAGCAGTGGCAGCAGCTTTTATCAGACCACTTACGATCCCAAGGACTGGCGCGGCACGATCAAGTCATTCGGCTTTACCTCGACCGGAACCGTTAATACATCGACAGCACTCTGGAACACTGACACGACAATCGTGCCAGGTGCGACCGCACCGACCTATCAGTCCTGGAACACCGCAAGCAACGCCGCTGTGACGCTGACCTACGGAAATTTTTCCGCCGCACAGCAGGCCACGCTGAATCAGGGCCTGCCCACCGGCATTACCGGGATTGACCTGGTGGAGTGGAGCAAGGGCATCAACAAAACCGGGCTCAAGTCACGCAGCGTGTTATTGGGCGACATCATCAATTCGCCATTGGTGCTGGCTTCACCTACCGATAAAACCGCCTCAGACCTGTCGGGCGATACCTCTTACACCTCCTACCTGACCACTAAAGCGGCGAACATGAATGCAAGCCTGGTGGTAAATGCCAACGACGGTTTCGTCAACGTGATCAACTCGGCCAACGGCACCCGGCGTTACGGTTATATGCCGTCGAGTGTATTGCCGTCGCTGTGGCTGATTGCCGATCCGAGCTACATCAACGGTGTCAGCCACAAGTTTCTGGTCGATGGCCCGGTCGGGGTTTATGACGCGCAATTCAACAGCGCTTGGAAAACCTTGGCCATCGGCGGCACCGGCGCCGGCGGTAAGACGTTCTATGCGCTGCAACTGTTCGACGCTTCGGCTGGTAACGTAATGCGTGCGCTGTGGGAAGTGAGTGGGCCAACGACTGCGAACACCGCCAATGTTTTCAATGATCTGGGTTATGCCTACGCCCGGCCGGAAGTGGCACGCTTGGCCGATGGTCGCTGGGCGGCGTTCATTTCCAACGGTTACGGCAGCAACTCCGGCGTGGCGGCGTTGTATGTGCTGGACGTACGCGATGGTTCGCTGATCAAGAAAATCGTAATCGACAGTTCGGAAACCACTAACGGTCTGTCGTCGGTGAAGCTCAAGGTCAATTCGCAAAATGTGGTGCAGGCTGCCTATGGCGGTGACTTGCGAGGGCGCTTGTGGAAGTTCGACCTCAGCGCTACTGCGCCTGAAAGCTGGGGCGTGGCGTTTTCCGGCAAGCCGCTGTTCACCACGGCAGGCGGCGCGAGTCAGCCGATCACCGCGCAACCATTGCTGGCGGACAATTCATTGGGTGGCAAACAGATTTTCGTCGGTACCGGTAAATTCAACGAAACTGCAGACAAGGCCAACAAGGATTTGCAGGCGTTTTACTCGGTGTGGGATGCCGATGGGGGCTCGGGACAGCTCACGGTCAGCAGTTTGCAGGCGCAGGCGATAACCGGTTCATTCTCCGGCAGCTCCGGGCAATTCCTGACCACAACTCAAAATGAGACGACTTATCCGGGGGAGAAGGGCTGGTATCTTCCGCTGGTGTACAACAACGTGCTGACTGGCGAGCGGGTGATCAATCAGGCGAGTATCGTGCTGGGCCGTATTGTCTTTACCACGGCGAGTGTTGATACCACTGATCCCTGTGCGAGTTTTGGTACCGGCAAACTGGTCGAACTGGATGCGTTCAGCGGTAAGATGCTCAATTACGCCGTGCTGGACACCAGCTCTGACGGTTTGGTCGACAGCAATGACTCGATCTCCAGCGGAGTGATATTCACCGGTGGCATTCCGACCCTGAACTTCGTCTCCAGCGATGGCAAGCGCAAGGGGACGACCGACACCAGTGGCACCATCACGATCATTGTGGAGAAGGGCGGCGGCGGCAGTCGTCGTATCATGTGGCGGCAAATACAGTAAGTGAGAGTTTGAGGCATGCGCAGATTCAACCGAGGTTTCACCCTGATCGAAATCATGATCGTGATTGCGATCATCGGTATCGTCATCACCATCGCCGCACCGAGCTATACCGAATACGTAAAAAAAGGCCGCCGCGCTGAAGTGGTGGGATTGCTCTCGGAGCAGGCGCAAACCCTCGAGCGTTTCTACACCAAGAACAATGTCTATACCGGCATCACTGGTCTGAGTACGGGTAATGATTTCTACACGATTATCCCGACCATCGCTGACCAGACCTTCCTGCTGACCGCTACCCGTAAAACGGGTACCTCCATGGCCACCGACAAGTGCGGGGATTTCACCCTGACCAACACCGGTGTCCGCAGCATGAACAACGCGACCACCGGGCTGACCACCAAGGATTGCTGGGGCCGCTGAGGCGCTTTCTTTCGGGTGCCATTTGCGCCCACTGTCTTATTTACGGTTGGATCAAACATGACCAGGCAACAGCAAGTGGTGATTGTCGGTGGCGGAGTGATTGGCCTGCTGACCGCCTACAATCTCGCCTCCGAAGTGCGCAGTGTGGTGCTGCTCGATCGTTCGAACCTCGGCCAGGAATCGTCTTGGGCCGGCGGCGGTATCGTTTCGCCGTTGTATCCGTGGCGTTATAGCCCGGCGGTCACGGCGCTAGCGCACTGGTCGCAGGACTTTTATCCACAGCTCGGCGAGCGATTGTTCGCTGACACTGGAGTGGATCCTGAAGTGCACACCACCGGCCTGTACTGGCTGGATCTGGACGATGAAGCCGAAGCACTGGCCTGGGCCGAGCGGGAGAACCGTCCGCTGAGGGCTGTGGATATCTCGGCTGCGCATGATGCGGTGCCGGTGCTTGGTGGCGGTTTCTCGCGGGCGATCTACATGGCCGATGTCGCCAACGTGCGCAATCCGCGCCTAGTCAAATCACTGAAAGCTGCACTGCAGGCATTACCGAACGTGACCATTCACGAACAGTGCGAAGTCAGCGGCTTTGTCCAAGAGGGCGAGCAGGTAATTGGCGTCCAGACATCGATGGGTGTAATCAAGGGCGATCAGGTCGTGCTGACGGCAGGGGCGTGGAGCGGTGATCTGCTGAAGACGCTGGACCTGACGTTGCCGGTCGAACCGGTCAAAGGCCAGATGATTCTCTACAAGTGCGCGGCGGACTTTTTGCCGAGCATGGTATTGGCTAAGGGCCGTTATGCGATTCCGCGTCGTGACGGGCATATCCTGATCGGCAGCACGCTGGAGCACGAAGGTTTCGACAAGACGCCGACCGATGTGGCCCTGGAAAGCCTGAAGGCTTCAGCGGTTGAGTTGTTGCCGGCGCTGGCGGATGCCGAAGTGGTCGGGCACTGGGCGGGGTTGCGTCCGGGTTCGCCGGAGGGGATTCCCTACATTGGCCGGGTGCCGGGGTTTGACGGGTTGTGGTTGAACTGCGGGCATTACCGCAATGGACTGGTGCTGGCGCCGGCGTCGTGTCAATTGTTTGCCGATGTGATGCTGGGGCGCACGCCGATAATTGATCCGACGCCGTATGCGCCGGAAGGCCGCATTTAGTCTGATATTTCTCTGTAGCCTGGCAGATCGCTTTCGCGAGCAGGCTCGCTCCCACAGTTGATCTTTGTCGATCACAAAATCCAATGTGGGAGCGAGCCTGCTCGCGAAGGGGCCCTCAATCCAGACCGAGTTTCTTCAGCCGATAGCGCATCGAACGAAACGAAAGACTCAACCGCTGCGCCGCCGCCGTGCGATTCCAGCGCGTTTCTTCCAGCGCCTGCAAGATCAGCTTCCGCTCGACGTTCTCCAGATAATCTTCCAGATTATCGATCTGGGTCAGATCGGCAATACCGCCATCTGCCGCGCAGTTGCCTTCGCTCAGACGTAAGTCTTCAGCCTCGATCGTGCGGTTTTCACACAAGGTGTGCGCCCGTTCGAGAACGTTCTCCAACTCCCGCACATTCCCCGGAAACCGGTAATTCTTCAGCGCTTCCAACGCCTGCGGATGCAAGCGTGCTGCCGGCTGGCCGGTGTCCTTGGCCAAACGCTTGAGCATACTGGCCGCCAGCACTTCAATATCATCACGCCTTTCGCGCAGGGACGGCACGCGCAGTTCGATCACGTTCAAGCGGTAATACAGATCCTGACGGAAGCGTTCGGCCGCCACCTCCGCGTCGAGATCCTTGTGCGTGGCGCAGAGAATCCGCACATCGACCACGCTTTCCTGCTGGCCGCCGACACTGCGCACGGCTTTTTCCTGAATCGCCCGCAGCAGTTTGACTTGCATCGACAACGGCAAGTCCGCCACTTCATCGAGAAACAACGTACCGCCATGGGCTGCCTGAAACAACCCGGGCTTGTCCTCGACCGCGCCGGTGAAACTGCCTTTGCGATGTCCGAAGAATTCGCTTTCCATCAGCTCGGAAGGAATTGCCCCACAGTTCACCGGCACGAACGGCTGGCCGGCGCGCGGCCCTTGTTCATGGATCAGCCGCGCGACCAGTTCCTTGCCGCTGCCCGACTCGCCACTGATGTACACCGGCGCCTGGCTGCGAGCGAGTTTGTCGATTTGCTTGCGCAGAATGCGCATCGGTGGCGAATCGCCGAGCAAGCGCCGATCAATGGAGGTAAAGCTGCCTCCCGCCGCCGGCATGCGCAGGGCTGTGCCGACCAGTTCGCGCAGGCGCGTAAGGTCGACCGGTTTGGTCAGGAAGTCGAAAGCACCTGCTTTCAAAGCGTTGATGGCCGTTTCCAGGCTGCCATAAGCGGTGATCATCGCCACCGGCAGTTGTGGATAACGTTGCTGAATGTGCTGCACCAGCTCCAGCCCCGTACCGTCGGGCAGGCGCATGTCTGTCAGGCACAGATCGAAACTCTCGCGGTTCAGCAGCGCCTGGGCTTCAGCCAGATTGCGTGCGCTGTAGGTGTCGAGCTTCATCCGTCCCAGGGTGATTTCCAGGAGTTCGCGGATATCCGGTTCGTCGTCGACGATGAGAATTTTTTGCCGTGGGCTCGTATTCAACTTTGTTTCCGTCCGTGAGCAAAGGTGATGCGAAAGCAACCGCCGCCTTGGCGTGACTGAAAGTCTAGGCGCGCTTGGTTGCTTTCGCACAGCTCACGGGACAGATAAAGCCCAAGGCCGGTGCCCTGGCTGCTGGTGGTGAAGAAGGGTTCGAACAGATGTGTCTGTTCATCGGCAGGCACGCCGGGGCCGTTGTCCTGCACTTCGAGGACCGCCAACTGGCTGTCGGGATCACTGAACAACGAGAGCCAGACTTCGGCCTGATCATGCAGCAGGGCGCTGTGGCGCCAGCCATTGCGTAGCAGATTGTCGAGAATTTGCGTGAGCTGGTTCGGGTCCATCAGCGTGGTGAAATCTCCCGAATTGATCCGCAGGTGAATCTGCTGGCGTTCGCTGGCCTGTTCACGACTTTCGACAACGAAGTTTTCCAGCCATGGCTTGAGATCCAGGCGTTGCGGCGCGCTTTGCTGGCGGCGAGACAGTTGCAGGACGTTTTCGATGACTCGGTTCATGCGCTGGGAGTGGTCTTGAATGATCTGCGTCAGACGCCGATCCGCGCTATCGAGTTCCTCGGACTCAGCCAATAGCTGCGCGGCGTGACTGATGGCGCCCAACGGATTGCGGATCTCGTGGGCGATGCCGGCGGTCAAGCGCCCGAGTGCGGCGAGCTTAAGTTGCTGGGCTTGCTGGGCGATTTGCGCGAGGTCTTCGAGAAATACCAGGGTTTGCTGGTGGGGGCTTTGTTCGAGGGCAATGAAGCTCGGTTGCAGTTCCAGGCCGTTGCCGGGGATTTTCAGACTCTGCGGGCGCAAGGTCGGGTTGTTCAGCCACAGTTGCAGGCGATCGACCAGCGCCGTGGAATAGTCATCGATCAAATGCCCCTGAAGGTGCGACTGCGCGAGCAGGGTTTGCGCGCTGTGATTGGCCAGTTGCACTCGCCGCGCCTCGTCGAGCACCAGAATGCCGGTGCGCATGCGTTGCAGGATCAGCGCGTTGAGGGCTTCGAGGCTGACCACTTCACTGGCACGTTGCTCGGCAAGGGTTTCGCTGACTTCGAGGCGGCGGATCAGTCCCTGCACCAGCAACGACGCGGCAAAGCACAGCGCACCGAGGGTGCCGGCCTGCAAGTATTCATTGGCGCTAAGGGGATGGTTGAAGCCGAGCAGGAAGCTCGAGCCGACGATGCCCAGCGCACCGATGGCGGCGATCAATAGCCCGATGCGCCGCCGTAGCAGGGTGTTGCTGATCGCCACCGAGACAATCAGCAAATTGCCCAGCGCACTACCGACGCCGCCCGCAGCAAAGAACAAACCGCATAAAAGCAGGACATCGACGAGGGCCAGACTGAACAGCTGCGCTGGCCGTCGGGTGTTCTCAAGGAACACCACCAACAGAATGTTGAGGATCAGATACAGCCAACTGCCACCGCGCAGCAATTCGTCGTTGGCCGACGTCAGCAGGCGGTTGTCCATGTTGCTGGAGATCAGCAGCACCAGCGTGATGCCGATACTCAAGCGGTAGAGATGATAAAGGCGCAGCAGGCGCTGCGCCTGTTTGCTGTCGGCGTGGGTGGCCTCAGCGATCACGGGTACCCGGGCCTTGCTCAAGGTGAGCCTGGCTGCAATACCACTGTTGTTGCACGCTCAGCGCGCGGTCGCGCGGCAGATGCACGCCGCAATGGGCGCAACGCACCATCGGTGGGGCGTCCTGTTCGCGAGGGGCACGGTTGGATTGGTTGGACGCGGCAGGCGCCTTGAATTTACGCCACAACCATATCGCGGCAAAAATCACGACGATCCAGAACAATAAACGAAGCATGATGAGCGGCTTTCCGACTGATGATCCGGCAGTTTAGCCAAGCTCCCGACAAGCGCACAGCCTATTAACGCGCGGCAATAAAAAAGGGAGATCCGCAGATCTCCCTTTTCGGTGCAAACGGTGTGATCAGTCGAACACGCCGAAAGTCATGTAGCTGAACCACGAGCGGTCGGTGTTGCTCGACTCAGGCTCTGGCTCTTCGATCACGTCGCCGTTTTCGTCTTTAGGCTTGAGCTCGTTCGGAATCGCGTCTTTCGCGTCCTGGAACTGCTTCTGCACGTCCTGGTTGGCGCGGGTTTCTCCCGGCGGCAGCGGTGGACGCGACTCGATCAGACCCAAAGTCGCCTTGCTCAGGAACGAACGGTTGTCGGCTTCGGCAACCCGTGGCACGAACTGGCCGTCTTGCAGGCTCGGGTGGTTCGGGTAGTTGAGCTTCAGGGTTTCCAGACTGGTGGCTGCCAGGTCGTCCAGGTGCAGACGCTGGTAAGCTTCAGTCATCACCGCCAGGCCGTCGCCGACCGATGGGGTTTCCTGGAAGTTTTCCACTACATAGCGACCACGGTTGGCAGCGGCTACGTAAGCCTGACGGGTCAGGTAGTAGTCGGCCACGTGGATTTCGTAGGCGGCCAGCAGGTTGCGCAGATAAATCATGCGCTGCTTGGCGTCCGGCGCGTAGCGGCTGTTCGGGTAGCGGCTGGTCAGCTGGGCGAACTCGTTGTACGAGTCGCGCGCGGCGCCCGGGTCACGCTTGGTCATGTCCAGCGGCAGGAAGCGCGCCAGCAGGCCGACGTCCTGGTCGAAAGACGTCAGACCTTTCAAGTAGTACGCGTAATCCACGTTCGGATGCTGCGGGTGCAAACGAATGAAACGCTCGGCAGCGGATTTTGCTGCTTCCGGCTCGGCGTTCTTATAGTTGGCGTAGATGAGCTCCAGCTGTGCCTGATCGGCGTAGCGACCGAACGGATAACGCGACTCCAGAGCCTTCAGCTTGGCTGTGGCGCTGGTGTAGCTGTTGTTGTCCAGGTCAGTCTGAGCCTGCTGATACAGCTCGGCTTCGCTGAGGTTTTCGTCTACGACTTCCTTCGATGAGCAAGCAGCGGTCAATGCGAGGATGGCGATCAGCAGCAGGTGTTTCACTTGCATGGCGGCTTGCGTCCCTATGACGGCCGCTGTCTTGGGCGGGGCCGTCCTGTTATGATGAGCGCCCCGTTGAAAAGCCTCGGGGCAAAAGACGCCGTATTTAACCACAAGCGCGCAGCCGAAACCAAAAGCTGTGCCGACGCACAGTCAGAGCATGTCCGATAAAATTGAACTTCGCGCAGAGGTGCCGTCCGAATTGGGCGGCCAACGCCTCGATCAAGTCGCTGCCCAACTCTTCGCTGAGCACTCTCGCTCGCGCCTTTCCGCCTGGATCAAAGAAGGTCGCCTGACTGTGGACGGGGCGGTCATCCGCCCTCGCGACATCGTGCACGGCGGTGCCATCCTTGAGCTGACTGCCGAGCAGGAAGCCCAGGGCGAATGGATCGCCCAGGACATCGAACTCGACATCGTCTATGAAGACGACGACATCCTGGTGATCAACAAGCCTGCGGGCCTGGTGGTACACCCGGCTGCCGGTCACGCCGATGGCACGCTGCTCAACGCGTTGCTGCACCATGTGCCGGACATCATCAATGTCCCGCGCGCCGGTATCGTGCATCGTCTGGACAAGGACACCACCGGTCTGATGGTGGTGGCCAAGACCATTCAGGCGCAGACCAAGCTGGTGACGCAACTGCAGAGTCGCAGCGTCAGCCGCATCTATGAGTGCATCGTGATCGGTGTGGTCACCGCTGGGGGCAAGATCAACGCCCCGATCGGTCGCCACGGCCAGCAGCGCCAGCGCATGGCGGTGATGGAGGGCGGCAAGCCTGCCGTCAGTCACTACCGTGTGCTGGAGCGCTTCCGCTCGCACACCCACGTACGGGTGAAGCTGGAAACCGGTCGTACTCACCAGATTCGCGTACACATGTCGCACATCAACTTTCCGTTGGTCGGCGATCCGGCGTATGGCGGCCGTTTCCGCATTCCGCCAGCGGCTAACCCGACGATGGTTGAATCCCTCAAGCATTTCCCGCGTCAGGCCCTGCACGCGCGCTTCCTTGAGCTGGATCATCCGACGACCGGTGAGCGCATGAGCTGGGAGTCACCGCTGCCGGAAGATTTCGTCTGGCTGCTGACCCTGCTCAAACAGGATCGCGAGGCCTTCGTCGGATGAACTGGCTGACGCCGGACTGGCCTGCGCCGGCCAGCGTCAAAGCCTGCGTCAGCACCCGCGAGGGTGGCGTCAGCGAGGCGCCGTTCGACAGCCTCAATCTGGGCGATCATGTCGATGATCGTCCTGAGGCTGTGGCCGAGAACCGTCGGCGCCTCACCGATCACTTCTCTATACAGCCTGCCTGGTTGCAGCAAGTGCACGGAATTGCCGTGGCGCATGCGGATCCGGGCATTGTTGCGACCGCAGACGCCAGCTGGACAGCAACGCCGGGTATCGCCTGCGCGGCGATGACGGCGGATTGCCTGCCAGCATTGTTCTGCGATCGTGCCGGCACTCGTGTAGCGGCGGCTCATGCCGGTTGGCGGGGTCTGGCGGCGGGTGTGCTGGAAGCTACCCTCGACAGTCTCGATGTTCCGGCCGCAGAAGTGCTGGTCTGGCTCGGCCCTGCCATTGGCCCCAAAGCCTTTGAAGTCGGCCCGGAAGTACGGGAAGTCTTCATCAATCAACTGCCTGAAGCAGCAGAAGCCTTCGTACCGAGCGACAATGCCGGCAAGTTCATGGCTGACATCTATAAGCTGGCGCGCCTGCGTCTGGCTGAACGTGGTGTCACAGCGGTTTACGGCGGTGGTTTCTGCACCGTGACCGATCCACGCTTCTTCTCCTATCGCCGTGCGTCACGCACCGGTCGCTTTGCCTCCCTCGTTTGGCTCACCCGCTAAACTGTCTGATCTGCATCAACCCTCTGACGCTTGAATCTTGCAGAATCGACCGCATCTATAGCGGTATCTGGCAGGTTTCTTTATTCAGGATGGTTTTTAGGTCCGGCCTGCTCAAAAGGAAGGTGACTTATGCGAATAGACCGTTTAACCAGCAAATTACAGTTGGCCTTGTCCGACGCCCAGTCGTTGGCTGTCGGCCACGATCATCCGGCGATTGAGCCGGCGCACTTGATGCAAGCCATGCTTGAACAGCAGGGTGGTTCGATCAAGCCTCTGCTGATGCAGGTGGGCTTCGACGTCAACAGCTTGCGTAAAGAGCTGACCAAAGAGCTCGACCAATTACCGAAAATCCAGAACCCGACCGGCGACGTCAACATGTCGCAGGATCTGGCGCGCCTGCTCAATCAGGCTGACCGTCTGGCCCAGCAGAAGGGCGACCAGTTCATCTCCAGCGAACTGGTGCTGCTCGCCGCAATGGACGAGAACAGCAAGCTCGGCAAGTTGCTGCTCGGCCAAGGCGTGAGCAAGAAGGCCCTGGAAAACGCGATCAACAACCTGCGTGGCGGCGAAGCGGTAAACGACGCCAACCACGAAGAGTCGCGGCAGGCGCTGGATAAATACACCGTCGACCTGACCAAGCGCGCCGAAGACGGCAAGCTTGACCCGGTGATTGGCCGTGACGACGAAATTCGTCGCACCATTCAGGTTCTGCAACGCCGCACCAAGAACAACCCGGTGCTGATCGGTGAGCCTGGTGTGGGTAAAACCGCGATTGCCGAAGGTCTGGCCCAGCGCATCATCAACGGCGAAGTCCCGGACGGCCTTAAAGGCAAGCGTCTGCTCTCGCTGGACATGGGCGCGCTGATTGCCGGTGCCAAGTATCGCGGTGAGTTCGAAGAGCGCCTGAAATCGTTGCTCAACGAACTGTCGAAGCAGGAAGGGCAGATCATTCTGTTCATCGACGAACTGCATACCATGGTCGGCGCCGGTAAAGGCGAAGGCTCGATGGATGCCGGCAACATGCTCAAGCCTGCGCTGGCTCGCGGTGAGTTGCACTGCGTTGGCGCGACCACGCTCAACGAGTACCGCCAATATATAGAGAAGGATGCGGCCCTCGAGCGACGCTTCCAGAAAGTTCTGGTGGATGAGCCGAGCGAAGAAGACACCATTGCCATCCTGCGTGGCCTTAAAGAGCGTTACGAGGTTCACCACAAGGTGGCAATCACCGACGGTGCGATCATTGCTGCTGCCAAGCTCAGCCATCGCTACATCACTGACCGGCAGTTACCGGACAAGGCCATCGATCTGATCGACGAGGCCGCCAGCCGCATCCGCATGGAAATCGACTCCAAGCCGGAAGTGCTCGATCGTCTGGAACGTCGCCTGATTCAGTTGAAGGTGGAATCCCAGGCGCTGAAGAAAGAAAGCGACGAAGCGGCGATGAAACGTCTGGAGAAACTCCAGGAAGAAATCGTCCGCCTCGAACGCGAGTATTCCGATCTGGAAGAAATCTGGAACTCGGAAAAAGCCGAGGTGCAGGGTTCTGCGCAGATTCAGCAGAAGATCGAGCAGTCGCGGCAGGAACTGGAAGCCGCGCGCCGTAAAGGTGACCTCAACCGTATGGCTGAATTGCAGTACGGGGTGATCCCGGATCTGGAACGCAGCCTGCAAATGGTCGACCAGCACGGCAAGAGCGAGAACCAGTTGCTGCGCAGCAAGGTGACTGAAGAAGAAATCGCTGAAGTTGTGTCGAAGTGGACCGGCATCCCGGTGTCGAAAATGCTCGAAGGCGAGCGCGACAAGCTGATGAAGATGGAAAGCCTGTTGCACAAACGGGTGATCGGTCAGGAAGAGGCCGTGGTCGCCGTCGCCAACGCGGTACGCCGTTCGCGTGCCGGGTTGTCCGACCCGAATCGTCCGAGCGGCTCGTTCATGTTCCTCGGCCCGACCGGTGTCGGTAAAACCGAGCTGTGCAAGGCGCTGGCCGAATTCCTCTTTGATACGGAAGAGGCGATGGTGCGGATCGACATGTCCGAGTTCATGGAGAAACATTCCGTGGCTCGCCTGATCGGTGCACCACCGGGATACGTCGGCTACGAAGAGGGTGGTTACCTGACTGAGGCGGTGCGTCGCAAGCCTTATTCGGTGATCCTGCTGGACGAAGTCGAGAAGGCGCACCCGGATGTGTTCAACATCTTGCTGCAAGTGCTCGAGGATGGTCGCCTGACCGACAGCCATGGCCGTACGGTGGATTTCCGCAACACCGTGATCGTCATGACTTCGAACCTGGGGTCGGTACAGATCCAGGAACTGGTCGGTGATCGTGAGGCTCAACGTGCTGCAGTCATGGATGCGCTGACGTCGCACTTCCGTCCGGAGTTCATCAACCGGGTCGACGAAGTGGTGATCTTCGAGCCTTTGGCGCGGGATCAGATCGCGGGCATTACCGAGATCCAGTTGGGCCGTCTGCGCAGCCGTCTGGCCGAGCGCGAGCTGAAGCTGGAACTCAGTCCAGAGACGATGGATAAGCTGATCGCCGTTGGCTACGACCCGGTGTATGGCGCACGTCCTTTGAAACGGGCAATTCAGCGCTGGATCGAAAACCCGCTGGCGCAGTTGATCCTCTCGGGTCACTTCATGCCGGGCGACACGGCAACCGGCACTGTCGAGAACGACGAAATCGTTTTCAACTAAGCCTGAGCGCCAATGAAAAAAGGAGGGCCCCACATTGTGGGGCCTTTTTTTTCGTTAGGCTGTTGAACTCAAAGGAAAAGGCTTGTAAAGTGCGCCCCGCAGTCAGTCGCCAAGACGGTCTCAGCTCACTGAGTTGAAATCTGAAATAAGTTGCAAATCATTAACTTGAAAGCAATTTAGGGGGTTGACAGAGGTGTTCTAGGTTGTAGAATAGCGCGCCTCAGACACACGAACGCAGCGATGCGAACGAGTGGCTAGATGCAGTAAGTTTCACCGTTGTAAATTGAAATATGTAGTTCCGTGATAGCTCAGTCGGTAGAGCAAATGACTGTTAATCATTGGGTCCCAGGTTCGAGTCCTGGTCACGGAGCCAATTTCAAGCCGGGGTATAGCGCAGTCCGGTAGCGCGCCTGCTTTGGGAGCAGGATGTCAGGAGTTCGAATCCCCTTACCCCGACCATTTTTGGGTCGTTAGCTCAGTTGGTAGAGCAGTTGGCTTTTAACCAATTGGTCGTAGGTTCGAATCCCACACGACCCACCATTTTTGAAACCAGTTTGCGCTGGGATCGAATCTTAAGATCAGAGGCCAAAAGCGCTGATCGAAGAAGGCGATCTTTGAAAGGTCGCCTTTTTTTTACCGGGGTATAGCGCAGTCCGGTAGCGCGCCTGCTTTGGGAGCAGGATGTCAGGAGTTCGAATCCCCTTACCCCGACCATATTAAAAATCCTCGTATCGAAAGATACGGGGATTTTTTTTGTCCGACAAAAACTCATTTCCCCTTCAAGTCATCATACAACCTGCCGATAGCCCGCTAACACGAGGGGACTGCCATGGCTTTCGCCCCTTGAATCTGGCCAATACAAGAATAAGGGCGTTCGTCATGTTGCTTCGTCAGTTGAATATTGCTCCCCGGGCGGCCCTGGGGTTCGCCCTGATCGCGGTGTTGGTGGCCTTGCTCGGCGTGTTTGCGCTCGGGCAGATGTCGAGTATTCGCGACAGTGAAGTCGCGGTGGAAAATCAGTGGCTGCCGAGTATTCGTGGCGGCGACGAGATTCGCGAGATCATGCTGCGCATCCGCACCATCTCGCTGCGCATGGCGCTGGATCAGGATCCGGCCAACATTGCGACTTACCGCAGCCAGATGGACACCCGCGACAAGGAGCTGAGCGAGAAAATCGCCGCCTACGACAAACTGGTCAACACCCCGGAAGGCCAGCAGCTATATGACCAATTCAAAAAGACCTTCGCCGCTTATCGCAGCGGTATCGCTCAATCCTTCGCCCTCGCCGAGCAAGGCAAACGTGATGAGTTGACCCGGTTGTTGCTGGTCGACATGAAAACCGTCGTCGATGGCTCCGGCAAGCAACTCAACGACCTGGCAGACCTGTTCGCCAAACAGGTCGCCGCCGAAAGCCAGAAGTCCGCTGCGCACTATGAAAACTCGCGCACGATTGTCAGTTTGTTTATTGCGTTGGCCGCGCTGGCCACGGTGGCACTGGCGATGATGCTCACCCGCAGTATCGTTCGTCCGCTCAGCAGCGCCGTCAGCGCAGCTGAAAGTGTCGCGCAGGGGGATCTGACCCGGCCGATCGAAACCCATGGCAACGATGAAGTCAGTCGCTTGCTCAAAGCCTTGGCGACCATGCAGCAAAACCTGCGAGAGACGCTGCAAGGCATCAGCGGTTCGGCCACGCAACTGGCGACCGCTGCCGATGAACTCAATGCGGTGACGCTCGACAGCACCCAGGGACTGCAACAACAGAACAACGAAATCGAACAAGCCGCGACGGCCGTCAACCAGATGACGGCAGCAGTGGAAGAGGTCGCACGCAATGCGGTGTCGACGTCTGACGCGACCCGTCAATCCAGCGAGTCGGCGCATCTGGGCCAGGTGCGGGTCAGTGAGACTGCCACGGCCATCAATGCACTGGCCAGCGATGTGCAACAGACCGGTGAGTTGGTGCAATCACTGGCCAATCAATCGCAGGACATCGGCAAAGTGCTGGACGTGATTCGGGCGATTGCCGAGCAGACCAATTTGCTGGCGCTCAACGCGGCGATTGAGGCGGCGCGGGCCGGTGAGAGCGGGCGAGGCTTTGCCGTAGTCGCCGATGAAGTGCGGGCCCTGGCGTATCGCACGCAGCAATCGACGCAGGAGATCGAGCAGATGGTCCAGGGCATGCGCAGCGGTTCGAGCCTGGCGCTGGATTCGATGCAGGCCAGTACCGCGCGGGCGACGACCACGCTGGCCTTGGCTGAGCGCGCCGGTGAGGCGCTGCAAACCATTACCGCGTCGGTGCATGAGATCCATGAACGCAATCTGGTGATCGCCAGCGCAGCTGAAGAACAAGCGCAAGTAGCCCGGGAAGTGGATCGCAACCTGGTGAATATTCGTGATTTATCGGTACGTTCTGCCGCAGGTGCTGACCAGACCAGCGCGTCCAGCCATGAGTTATCGCAACTGGCCAATGCCTTGCAGGGCATGGTACGGCGCTTCCAGTTGTAAACGGGCAGACGTGAAAAAGCCGCGTTTCTTTCAGGAGAAGCGCGGCTTGTTTTTTATTGTCGATCAGGCGCCGTCTTGGTCTTTCAGGTGTTCGAACAGGCCTTTCGGCATCTTCTTGCCGTTGGCTTCAAAGTTGGCCTTCACGTTGTTGTAGGCCTCTTGCTCGTCGATGAAACCGTCATGGTTGGTGTCGATCTTGTCGAAGTCGGACTTCGGCGCGACTTTCAGAAATTCGGCGCGCGAGACCTTGCCGTCACCGTCGCTGTCCGTCTTGGCCATCGAAGCATCGCCACATTTGCCTTCACCGCATTTGCCTTCCGGCGCTTTCAGCGAGGTTTCCGCCGAGGCAACCATGTAGCCCTGCGCCAGTGGCTGAGCGGCAAACACCGAACCGGACAACATCAGGCCGCCCGCCAGCGCGGCGCCGATCAGGCCAATGGATTTTTTACCGAGGGTCGAAGTACGGGACATTTACATTCTCCTGGGCTGCACTGCGCAACCACACGTTAAGGACGATTGCCTGAGCAGGTGTTGCTCGGGTGTGGCCATTAAGCGGTGGCGGTGTATCGCGACTGTGTCGCGGAGCGGGGGAGTTTGTAAGCGAAGGAGGGAAAAGCGGGGCGGGGATACAGTAAGAAACAGATCTTTCGATCAACACAAAACATTGTGGGAGCGAGCCGGCTCCGGGCAGCGATCCGACGAAGATGTTGTATCAGTCGACATTTTTGTCGTTTGACACGCCGCATTCGTCGGATCGCCGCCCGGAGCCGGCTCGCTCCCACAGGTTTTAGTGCAGTTTCAGACGCGGTTCAGTACCACGGCCAATCTTGCTGCCCAGCATCAGCATCGCTGTGCGGAATGGCCCGTACAGCGCCATCTGGTGCATGCGATACAGCGACACGTAAAACATCCGCGCCAGCCAGCCTTCGAGCATCACGCTGCCGGTCAGGTTGCCCATCAAGTTACCCACCGCCGAAAAACGCGACAGCGAGATCAGCGAGCCGTAGTCGGTGTACTTGTACTCCGGCAAGGTCTTGCCTTCGATGCGCAGTTTCAGCGATTTGGCCAGCAGCGACGCCTGTTGGTGTGCGGCTTGGGCACGCGGCGGCACATTGCGATCGGTACCCGGTTGCGGGCACGCGGCGCAGTCACCGAAAGCAAAGATGTTCTCGTCGCGGGTGGTTTGCAGTGTCGGCAGCACTTGCAGTTGATTGATGCGGTTGGTTTCCAGGCCGTCGATGTCCTTGAGGAAACCCGGCGCGCGAATGCCCGCTGCCCAGACTTTCAGGCTGGCCTTGATCTCGTTGCCATCGGCGGTGATCAGGCTGTCGGCGGTCACTTCGCTGACCGAAGCGTTGGTCATCACGTTGACCCCGAGTTTTTCCAGGGTCTTGTGCACCGGCCCGCTGATGCGCTCCGGCAGGGCGGGCAACACCCGTGGACCGGCTTCGATCAGGGTGATATGCATGTTTTCCGGTTTGATCCGGTCCAGGCCATAAGCCGCCAGTTCATGGGCGGCGTTGTGCAGTTCTGCCGCCAGTTCAACGCCTGTGGCGCCGGCACCGACAATCGCCACGCTGATCTGCTCGACCACATCGGTTTGCCCGGCGTGTGCACGCAGATAGTGATTAAGCAATTGCTGGTGGAAGCGCTCGGCCTGTTTGCGTGTGTCGAGGAACAGGCAGTGCTGCGCCGCGCCCTGAGTGCCGAAGTCGTTGGTGGTGCTGCCGACGCTGATCACCAGCGAGTCGTATTGCACTTCACGTGCAGGCACCAGTTCTACGCCGTTTTCGTCGTAGGTGGCGGCGAGCTGGATTTTCTTCTGTGCGCGATCGAGCCCGCTCATGCGCCCTAGCTGGAACTCGAAGTGGTTCCATTTTGCCTGGGCAACATAGTTGAGTTCGTCTTCGGAGGAGTTCAGCGATCCGGCGGCTACTTCGTGCAGCAGGGGCTTCCAGATGTGCGTCAGGTTCGCGTCGACCAGCATCACACTGGCCGTGCCGCGCTTGCCCAGAGTCTTACCCAGACGGGTAGCCAACTCCAGACCGCCGGCGCCGCCGCCGACAATAACAATACGATGGGACATAGGGATAACTCGCAAGGTTTTTAAAGGAAATCTTTGTCGTCATTACCCAAGCGAGCGCCAGGCTGCTCATAGCGTCAGGTAACTGATAAATCGGCTCAACAGGCCCAGACCAATGGTCACTGCCAGCACCAGCACGAGGAGCATCCACGGCCGGAAAGGCCGGCGCTCGACTCGGTGTTGGGACAGTTGCAGGTACTCTTCGACATGTTTCTGGTCTTCGGGGTTCAGGCGGCTGGTCATATTTGCCTCGTCAGGTAGACGTTGCTGAATGGGCAGAAGCTACAGCGGTTTTTATCCGGGGTTGAACGCAGCATAGCCGCTGTCCGGAACCGGTTCGACGCTCACCCGATCTTCGAGGCGAATGATCCCGCTTTGTAACACCCGCGCGGTAATTCCGCCATGGCCGCGCACCGCTTGAAAGGTGCCCGGGCCGAGGTTGTTCTGCAGGCGTGCGCAGGGCTGACACCAGCCCGTGGTTTCGAATATTGCCTGACCGATGCGAAAGCGCCGACCCTTGAGGCTAAACAAATTGATACCGCTGACAACCAGATTGCGCCGCAGATCTTCAGGCCTGACGGGTTGATCGTCGGGGCGACCCATCAAGGCGCTGATTACCGCCAGATGTTCCCACTGGATCAGGGTCACCTGTCGCGCGTTACGCACACCGGGACGGGCGTGATCGCCGGTCAGTCCAGCTTCCAGCCGCGCCTCGACGGCATCGAGTTCGATCATCGGCCCGCGCGACTCGGGGCGCACGCCAATCCAGCGCACACATCCGGTCTGCGGTACATCGGCGATCAATTGCTGAAGGGGGGTCACAGGCTGATTCCCACATCAAAAACGATGCTGCGACCGAGGTTGCTGCGCAGAAAATCCGGCGCGTCCGGGTGGGCGAACAGCACGCGGGCGAAGGTCGGGCCGACGAGCGACAGCGAGCGCCAGCCCTGACGTAGGTATTCGGTGGGCGGGGGGAAATGGCTGTTCAAATCCAGTACTTCTCGTTTGAGGCTGGCGAAGGCGATGATGTCCAGTTCGCCGAGATCCATGCCGCGCTCTTTGTAGTTGTGTGCTTTTTTGCGCAGGGTCGGCGCCAGTCGCAGCAGGAATTCATTGGCCGGGATTCGTTTCGGCTTGGCTTCACGGCGGACCAACTGACTGAGAGAAAAGGCGCTACGCCGCCGCTGCAATTCATCGCGCCATTCGTCGTTGAGCCGGCGCCCCTCGTCGAGCACGAAGAACACCTCGAAATTGGCATCGCGAAACAATACGTCCGGCGGCTCGCCGGCCGGCGCGAATTCATCGGCGCGGTAGGGAATGTTCAGGCCTTGCAGCAGGCGCTGGCAAACCCAACGCTCACGCTCCCATTTGCGGGCATTGGACAGAAAGGCGTTGGCCTGCTCGGCCGCGATGGTCAGCAGGCGTAAATAATCTGAGTCATCCATAAGCCCAAGCTTAGCGTTCAAATGCGACAAGCTGAAAGCGTTCCGCGGCAAAGTGCATCAGTGGGTAGTGGAGAAGGGCGGTGTAGACTCATGGAAATCGATTATTTGCGCCAAACCGTGAGGACTCATCGTGAAATTTCGCTGGCTGCTGCTGTTTGCTGTTTTTCCGCTGTGTGCCCATGCACTCGAAACCGGTGAGCAACTGGCTCCCTGGACGTTGCTCGATCAGTACGAGCAACCCTTCACCCTCGACAACAGCACCACCACGCTGCTGGTGGCACGGGATATGGACGGCGCCAAGCTGATCAAGGAAGCGTTGAAGGACCAACCCAAGGGCTATCTGGAGGCCCGTCACGCGGTGTTCGTTGCCGACATCCAGCGCATGCCGGCGCTGATTGCCAAAATGTTTGCCGTACCGGCCATGCGCGACTACCACTATCGGGTCATGCTGGATCGAGAAGGACGGGTTGCGTCGCGCTATCCCGGCGCGGAAGGCCAGGTGTTGTGGTTGCAACTCAAGGACGGTCGATTGCTCTCGCAACGTGAGTACGCCAACGCGGGTGACCTGCGCGAGGCACTGGAGAAGGCGCGCCCATGATCGGCGTTGAGGTGCTGGCGACCGAAAGTCTGTTGCTGGGCTGGCTGATTTATCTGCCGGTGCTGCTTTGGGCGATCGTGCGGGCGCCGTGGGTCGAGTTGTTCAGCGACAGCCGGCGTCAGCATCTGCTGTTCGGCACCGTGTTTGCGTTGTTTCTCTTGTGGTTGATGCGCAGGGATTTCGACACAGGCGTGTCGTATCACTTCCTCGGCATGACGGCGGTAACCCTGTTGCTGGACTGGCCGCTGGCGATCGTTGGCGGACTGGTGGCGCAAATCGGCCTGGTACTGCTCGGGCGTCAGGATCTTGCGGCGATGGGGGTCAATGGCGCCTTGTTCATTTTGCTGCCGGTGCTGGTCACCGAGTGCGTGGCAATCCTTGTCGAGCGTGCTCAACCGCGCAACCCGTTCGTGTACATCTTCTGTTCCGGTTTTTTTGCCGCCGCGTTGTCGGCCTTGTTGTGCCTGATCCTCAGCCTGACGCTGCTGTGGTACGACGGCCTTTTCGCCATGCCGGAGTGGCTGGAAGACTTCATCGGTTACGTGTGGCTGATCATTTTCCCCGAAGCGTTCATCAACGGCATGATCATCAGTGCGCTGGTGGTATTCAGCCCGGAGTGGCTGGAGACCTTCAACCGCACGCGCTACCTTTCGGCGCCGTGGAAGGACGACGATCCGAAGTCTTGATCCACATCAAATCCGCCACGCGCGGGAAATTTCATGCTCGCGCAAATCCCTTCAGGAGCAGCGGCATGAGTGTTTACGAGTGGGCAAGGCAGGAGACCCGGCAGAGTCTGGACATGGCGCAGGAGGTGGGCTTTGACCCGGGGTTGAGTTTGCGTGCCTTGCTCAGTGCGGTGGTGCAGCAGAGCAAGGCCGTGCGCAACGCCGAAGACCTGGCCGACGAGTTGCGCTTTCTGGCGGAAAACCTCGACGACGATCAGGACTACGGCTTTATGCGGCCCTGATCGAGATCAGTGACGCGGATCGAAGTCGCCGGAAAACAGTTCGTCCTCGGCATCCGGTGCGACCGGAATCTTGTGTTCTTCCGACGCCCAGGCGCCGAGGTCGATCAGCTTGCAGCGATCAGAGCAGAACGGCCGAAACTTGTTTTCGGGGATGAATTCCACGGGGGCGCCGCAGGTCGGGCATTCAACGGTGGGGATCTGGCTCATGCTTGGCCTCCGGATAAAGTCAGGTAAAAGTGATGCAGACGCTCGACTTCGCTGTGCAGCCAGGCGAGGTCGCGGTCGTTGACGACCACGTCGTCGGCGCGGCTCACACGCTCTTCGCGGCTCGACTGGGCCTTGAGGATCGCCTGAACCTGCTGCTCGCTGGTCTGGTCACGCTGCAAAGTGCGTTCGATCTGCAATTGTTGCGGAGCGTCGATCACCAGAATGCGCTGGGTCATCGCGTATTGCCCGGATTCGATCAGCAGCGGCGACACAAGAATCGCATAAGGCGATTTTGCCTGCGCCAGGTGATGAGCGATTTCCTCGGCGATCAACGGATGCAGCAGGGCTTCGAGCCAACGGCGTTGCTCCGGCTCTTCGAAGATCAGTTTGCGCAGGGCAGCGCGATCCAGCGTGCCATCGGCCTGCAACACGTCGGGGCCGAAGTGTTCGGCAATCTTCGCCAGCGCCGGGCGCCCCGGTTCAACCACCCAGCGCGCCGCGTGATCGGCATCCACCACGTGGATACCCAGATCAATGAAGTGCTGAGCCGCCGCGCTTTTGCCGCTGCCAATGCCGCCGGTGAGGCCGAGAATCCAGGGTTTTTGCACAGGGGTATTCATTTCAAACCGACAAACTGCCAATAGAAGGCGGTTATTTGACCACCCCAGAGCAAGGCAATCCAGCCGGCAATTGCCAGATAAGGGCCGAAGGGGATTGGCGTCGAGGTTTTTTGCTCTCGCAGGCGCAACAAAATCACCCCGATAATGGCGCCGACCAGTGATGACAACAGAATCGTCAGCGGCAGAATCTGCCAGCCGCCCCATGCCCCCAGCAGCGCCAACAGCTTGAAGTCACCATGACCGATGCCATCCTTGCCGGTCAGCAGCTTGAACAGCCAGAACACTGACCACAGCGCCAGATAACCGGCCACCGCGCCCCACAACGCATCGTGCAAGGTCACGAACAGGCCGAAACTGTTGACGATCAACCCCAGCCACAGCAACGGCAACACCAGCACATCAGGCAATAGTTGATGCTCGGTGTCGATCAGACTCATCGCCAGCAGACCCCAGGTGAGGACGATCAGCAAGCACGCCGGCCAACCGAAACCCAAGTGCCAGGCGATGAAGGCCGAGAGCAGCCCACAGGCCAGCTCGGTCAACGGATAACGTTTGCTGATCGGTGCGGAGCACGCTGAGCAGCGCCCACGCAGCCACAGATAACTGAGCAGGGGAATGTTTTCCCACGGGCGAATACGGTGGGCGCAATGGGGGCATTCGGAGTGCGGCAGCATCAGGTTGTAGACGGGTTGCGAGGCTTCGCCGGGCAAACCGAGCACATCGTGTGCCTGCTGGCGCCAGTCGCGTTCGAGCATTTTCGGCAGGCGCCATATCAGCACATTGAGGAAGCTGCCGACCACCAGGCCCAGCAGCAGGGCGGTGCCGACAAACGCTAGCGGATACACGGCAAACAGTTCGTCGATAGGCATGTCAGATCGCTGAGCCGAGTTGGAAGATCGGCAGGTACATGGCCACCACCAGCCCGCCGACGATTACCCCCAGCACGACCATGATGAACGGCTCCATGAGGCTGGTGAGGTTGTCGACCATGTTATCCACTTCTTCCTCGTAAAAGCCCGCAACCTTGTCGAGCATGTCATCCAGGGCGCCGGACTCTTCGCCAATCGCGGTCATTTGCACGGCCATGCTGGGAAAGACCCCGGTGCTGCGCATCGAGAAATTCAGCTGCATACCGGTGGACACGTCCTGGCGAATGCGCAGCACGGCTCGCTTGAAGACCACGTTGCCGGTGGCGCCGGCCACCGAGTCAAGCGCTTCGACCAACGGCACACCGGCGGCAAACGTGGTGGACAAGGTTCGAGCGAATCGCGCCACGGCGGACTTGTACATCAGCGTGCCCACCAGTGGCAGTTTCAGCAGCCAAGTGTCTTTGCGATCGCGCAGTGCCTGGGAGGTTTTCAGCGCGTGGCGGGTGCCGAAAATGGCCGCGACCAGCGCAGCGAGAATGGCCCACCACCATTGCTGCATGAATTCCGACAGGCTGATCACCATCAGGGTGAACGCCGGCAGTTCGGCGCCGAAACCGGAAAACACTGACTGAAATTGTGGCACTACTTTGACCAGCAGAATCCCGGTGACAACAGCCGCGACCAGCACCACGGCGGTGGGATAGGTCATGGCTTTCTTGATCTTGGCTTTGAGGCTTTCGCTTTTTTCCTTATAGGTCGCGACGCGTTCGAGCAAGGTGTCGAGGGCGCCGGACTGTTCGCCGGCATCGACCAGGTTGCAATACAACTCGTCGAAATACTGCGGTTTCTTGCGCAGGGCTGCGGCGAAGCTGTTACCGGCCGCGACCTCCTGTTTCACGTCGTCCACCAGTTTGCGCATGGCCGGGTTATCAAAGCCTTCGCCAATAATGTCGAACGACTGCAACAGCGGTACGCCGGCTTTCATCATGGTCGCCATCTGCCGGGTGAACAGGGCAATGTCCCGGGCCTTGATGCGTTTGCCAAAGCTCAACAATGACGCGGATTTCTTGCGCACCTTGCCGGGATTGATCCCCTGTTTACGCAATTGTGCCTTGATCAGCGCCGGGTTCTGTCCGCTCAATTCACCGGTGACTTTGCTGCCTTTTCTGTCCGTGCCTTCCCAGGCATAAATACTGATTTTTGCTGCCTTGACCGCCATGTTCAGTCCTTGGTGACCCGGTTGATTTCTTCAAGACTGGTGATGCCTTGCATGGCCTTGTGCAGTCCGGAGGTGCGCAGGTCGTCGAAGCCGTCGCGGCGCATCTGCAGGTCGATTTCCAGCGAATTGCCTTCGGCCATGATCAAGCGTTGCAGCTCCGGTGTGTTTTTCACCACTTCATAAATCCCCACGCGTCCTTTGTAACCGCCGTTGCAGTGATCGCAACCGACCGGCTCGTAGATCGTGAAATGGCCGATGCGTTCCTCGGGGAAGCCTTCCTTGAGTAAGGTTTCGCGCGGGATCTCGATGGCTTTTTTGCAGTGGCTGCACAGTTTGCGCGCCAGGCGCTGGGCGATGATCAGGCTGACCGAGGTAGCGATGTTGAAACCGGGAATACCCATGTTGTGCAGGCGCGTCAGGGTTTCCGCAGCGCTGTTGGTGTGCAGGGTCGAGAGCACCAGGTGACCGGTCTGCGCAGCCTTGATCGCAATCTCGGCAGTTTCCAGATCACGAATCTCGCCGACCATGATCACGTCCGGGTCCTGACGCAGAAACGAGCGCAGTGCCTGGGCAAAGTCGAGCCCTTGCTTGGGATTGACGTTGACCTGGTTGATGCCTTCCATGTTGATTTCCACCGGGTCTTCGGCGGTGGAGATATTGATGTCGACGGTGTTGAGGATGTTCAGGCCGGTATACAGCGAAACGGTTTTACCCGAACCGGTCGGCCCGGTGACCAGAATCATGCCCTGTGGCTGCTTGAGTGCGGCCATGTACAGGTCTTTCTGCTCTGGCTCATAGCCGAGCGCGTCGATACCGATCTGCGCGCTGGACGGGTCGAGAATCCGGATCACCACTTTTTCGCCCCACAGGGTCGGCAGCGTGTTGACCCGGAAATCGATCGACTTGCTTTTCGACAGGCGCATCTTGATCCGCCCGTCCTGAGGTTTGCGCCGTTCCGAAATATCCAGGCTGGCCATGACTTTCAGGCGTGCGGCGATGCGCCCGGCCAATTGAATCGGCGGTTTGGCAACCTCGCGCAGGATGCCGTCGGTGCGCACCCGCACCCGGTAGTTTTTTTCGTAAGGCTCGAAGTGCAAGTCGGAAGAGCCACTCTTGATCGCATCCAGCAACATCTTGTGCACGAAGCGCACCACCGGCGCATCGTCGGCGTCGAGCCCGCCGATGGCGTCCTGCTTGCTGTCGTCGACGGATTCGACATCGACCCCGTCGAGATCGACATCGGCCATGTCCTCCAGACCGCTGGTGTGGGTGTCGAAGAATTTCTCGATGGCATCGGTAAGTTTGTCGTCCTCGACCAGAATGGCTTCGGTGCTCAGCCCGGTACTGAACTGGATGTCGTTGATTGCTTGATGATTGCTCGGGTCGGAAATGCCCACGAACAGCTTGTTGCCGCGACGCCACAAGGGCATGGCGTGATGCTGACGCACGAGTTTTTCGCTGACCAGGCCTTTGGGCTGGGTTTCCTTGTCCAGGCAGTTGAGATCAAGCAAGGCCATGCCGAAATGCTCGGAGGCGATCTCGGCGACCTGTGAGCTCTTGACCAGTTTGTTCTGCACCAGATAGCTGACCAGCGACAGACGATTGCGTTGGGCCTGTTGCCAAGCTTGCTGGGCGCTTTTTTCCGTGAGCAGTTCGGCCTGGACCAATTGCTTGGCCAGACCGCTCAGAGCGATGTCATTCATGGGGATTCCGCACGCTTGCCGTTCATGACTTATAGCCTAGTCAAGTGACAGCGCCAAACACGGCGGGTGCAGGTGACAAAAAGTGTCAGATAGTGCGGTTGCAGGTTGTAGGAATTGGCGTTGCAAGCGCTTCGCGCCCCAATGGGCGGGTCTTGAAGGCATTGGCATGGCCTATGCTGCGTCACTTTCAGATCATGAGATTTCGACTCATGCATGGAGCGTGTCTATGAAAAAACAACAAGGGTTTACGCTGATCGAACTGCTGATCGTGGTGGCAATCATCGGGATTCTGGCGACCATCGCCTTGCCGCAGTATTCCAAGTATCAGGCGCGGTCGAAGGTGACGGCGGGGCTGGCGGAAATCAGTGCGATGAAAGTGCCGTTTGAGGATGTGATCAATCAGGGCACCGATCCTACCAATACAAACGTGGCTGGCAGTGCAACTGTTTTAACCTCCAACTGCTCAGTGTCTGCAACAGGTACCGCATCTTCGGGTGCAGGTTCGATCGTCTGCACGATTAAAAATGCGCCAGGTCCGGTGCTGGATAAAACCATCACGCTTACTCGTTCCTCCGGAACCGGTGCGGGCGTATGGACTTGCGGTACGACCGTTGCACCGGACTATTCGCCAAAAGGATGTACTGCCAGCGGTACCTGAGTTGTTGATGGACTGCCAAATGCCCCGCAATGCGGGGCATTTTTCTTGGTTCACACTTCTAAAAAGCTTCAATAATTTCAGCGTCTTAGGAACTTTCCCAAAAACCGCAACTTGCATGCGAACATTGGCCAGTTCATGCAAATTGCATGATTTCGGAAATTGGTGATATCTGTAAGTTATTGATTATTAAGAATATTGTTCGTTCGAAAAAGTTGGCACAGCGTTCGCAACTACCTTGGTAACCCTGCTGACAAGACAACCAGCAGACTTTCCAGAAAAACAGGAGTTACTCGTATGAAGAAGTTCGCTATCACTGCCGCTGCTGCTACCGCGCTGACCCTGACCATGGCTTCCGGTGCATTCGCACAATCCACTCAGGCTACCCAGGCTCCAATGACTCTGGCTGCCGGTGAAGTCACCCAGGCGAAAGAAGCTACTTCCGACACTTGGATCACTACCAAAGTCAAAGCTGACCTGGTAACCGAAAAAGGCATTCCAGGTACTGACATCAAAGTAGAAACCAACAAAGGCGTTGTATCGCTTTCGTCGACTACTGCTGTAACTGAATCGCAGAAAGACGTTGCTGTTGCGATCGCTAAGAAAATCAAAGGCGTTAAAGCGGTCTCCGCTGACGGCCTGAAAGCCGAGTAAGGCATGACTTCTCGCCTGGACCGGGAGAAGGCGCGACAGACGGGCCGAGCAATACGTCTGCCGCAACTTTAGAGTTCATGCGAACGGTCACACGGAGGTGACCATTACGGGCCCCGGCACTTGTGTCGGGGCCTGTTCTATTTCAGGGACGAAAGAATCAAATGGCACCACAAAACAACTGTAGGAGTGAGCCTGCTCGCGATAGCGGTGTATCAGCCGATTAATGTGTTGACTGACACACCGCTATCGCGAGCAGGCTCACTCCTACAGGGGGGATCGGTTTCGGGTCAGTTACCGCGTTTGCTGTTGATCTGCCGCAGGCGATTGCCTTCGAAGCGCAGGTATTGGTACATACCGTTGCTCGGGCCGTAGGTCCACTCCTCGACCTGAAACTCCTCGCGGCGGTTGGCGCTGCGCTTGTAACCCAAGACATCACGGCTGACCGGCTCACCACACTTTTGCAGGACTTCGCTGGGCCGGTCGCCAAGGCTGATCAATTGACTGCCGCAGCGCAGCGTATCGGACGCCGAGGCGTGACTGGCCGCGAAGGTCATTGCGATCAAGGCCAGCCACTGCAGTTTCATCACTCGGCATCCAGATGCATTTGCGTGACCACGCGGCCATCGCTTTCGGCCTCGCCCAGGTTGGCGTCGATGAAGTACACGCGGTCGTCTGCCAGTTGGCCTTTATCGACCAGATAATCCTTGATGCTGCTGGCACGGTCCTGACCCAACTGACGCAGCAGCACATCGCTGCCACTCCAGAACTGGATCACGCCTTCACGCATCTTCGCCGTGCGTTCTTCCTTGCCCAGATCCTTCCATTCGGCTGGCGGCTGGGTTTTCAGACGGGTGCGGTAAATGCCTTCGAGCAGTGGACCTTTTTCGCTGTCTGGCACTTGCAGCAACGAAGCTTGGGCCGGGACTTTATCGCCGCGACGTTGGAGCATCTTGTAGTAGTTGTACTGGTATTCACGTTCCAGACGTTGCTCGGCGAGTAACGGGCCGTCACTGCTTTTGGCGGCAGTGCCTTCGATCTCCAGACGCAGTGCCGGACGCTCCTTCAGCGCTTGAGACAGTTTGATCAGCGCCGCTTCGGCATCCTTGCTCAACTCGCTGGAACCCGGAGCAAACGACACGGTGCCAAGGTCTTGCGAACTGCCACCACTGATCAGCCCGCCAATCATTTTGAAGGGGGCGGCAGCGGCTTTGACGATGAGATTGCGCAGGGTCTGCCAGACAATCGGCATCACGCTGAATTGCGGGTTGTTCAAGTCGCCGGTCACCGGCAACTCGATGGAGATCTTGCCGTCGACGTCCTTGAGCAAGGCAATCGCCAGTTTCAGTGGCAGGCTCACAGCATCCGGGCTGTCGACTTTCTCACCGAGCTGCAATTGCTCGACCACCACTTTGTTTTCGGCTTTTAGCTGGCCCTTGGTAATCAGGTAATGCAGGTCGAGGTTGAGCCGGCCCTTGCGGATGCGGTAACCGGCGAATTTGCCGGAGTAGGGCGTCAACGTGGTCAGCTCGACGCGTTTGAAACTGGTGGCGATGTCGAGGCTGGCCATCGGGTCGAACGGATTGACCGCGCCCTTGATGGTCACTGGAGCATAGCGATCGACCTTGCCTTTGATGTCGACGCTGGCCGGTTTCGCCTGACGGCTGTCGATGGTGCCGATCTGGCCGTTGAGCTGCTGCACGGCGGTGGCGAAGTTCGGCGTCAGGCTGAAGTCGGCGAAGTTGGCAGAGCCGTCGTTGATCGCGATGCCACCGATGTGAATGCCCAACGGTTTCTCGTTGCTGGCCTGTTTCGCTGCGGTGCTTTTCGCGCCACTGTCGGCCGGTTGCGGGATCAGCAGGTCGTCGATGTTGGTGGTGCGATCGTCGTTGATCATGAACCGCACATAAGGCTGGAACAGGTTGACCTTGTCAATCGACAGGCTGTCGCCGTGCTGATAGTTCAAGCCTTCGACCACCACCTGCTGCCACTTGAGGAAATCGCGGGTTTTCAGGGTGTCGAGGGTGTGCAGTTGATCGATCTGCGCGCGCCCGGTGACGCTTAGGGCCAGCGGCTCGGTGCTCTTGAGATTGACCTTGAGATCACTGCCGAGCATGCCGCTGCGCAGTTCCAGGCGAATGAATGGGTTGATGTAGGACTGCGCGACGCGCAGGTCGATGTCCTGGGTTTTTACATTGAGCTGGGCGTTGACCGGGGCGAGATTGACCGTGCCGTCAGCCGTGATCTTGCCTTGTTTGCCCACGCCGCTATCGAGCTTGAGCTTGAAGGGCGAGCCGTTGAGGCTGTCGAAATCCTGCAGATCGACATTCAGCGGGGTGATGTCCAGTGCTACTGCCGGTTTGGCCGAGCGGTCGGCCAGATGCACGGTGTAATTGCGCAATTGCACGTCTTTGAGCAGCACCTGCCACGGTTTGCTCGGCGCCGGTGGGGTTTTCGGCGAGTCGGCAGCTGCCGGTGTGTTCGCCGGTTCGGCAGCCGCTTTGGCAGCCGGTTTCGATGGCTGGCTGGCAAACAGTTTCTGCCAGTCGAGTTGGCCGTCGGCTTCGAGCGCCGCCCAGGTTTCCAGTTTGTTGCTGCGGATCTTGCCGACTACGACTTGTTGTTTGGCCAGATCCACCGAGGTCTCGCTGACGTCGAGGCGTTCAAGTTTCGCCAGTGGCCGCCCGTCCGGAGCCTTGATGGCGAATGGCGCGATGCTCACTGCGACATTGTTCAACTGCAGTTCGGTTTCTTTCGACAGATTGAGTTTGTATTCGCTGCTGAGGCTAATCACACCATCTTCGAGTACCAGCGGTACCGAGTCACGCACGTAGGGCCAGAACGCTTTCATCTTGCCGTCGGTGACTTTCAGGGTGCCTTCGGAAGTGAACGGGATCAGGCTGAAATTGCCACTCCAGTCGATCCGGCCACCGGCCGGGCCGATGGCGACCAGGGTCATGTCGGCGCTGTCTTCGGGCAGGGTGCTGAGGTTTTTCAGCTCGAAGCTGAGGTCATCGTAGAGAAACTCGATGGGTTCGCTGGGGCGCACGTCCTCAAAGTGCACGACGCCGCCGGCCAGTTTGATGTTGTCGATGCGCAGCGGGAAGGGCTTGGCGTCCGGGTCGGCCGGTGTCGGCTCGCTGGCCGGGACATTGAACAGGCCGAGCAGGTTGAGCTTGCCGTCTTTGGCGAAAAGGATTTCGGTCTTTGGCTTGTCCAGCTCGATGTTCGCCAGATGCAGAGCTTTGGTCCACAGACTGTCGATTTGCAGGTCGGCGTACAGGCGATCGAAACCGACCTGCTCCTTGCCCGGCTCGCCGATCACCAGTCCCCACAAGGTAACTTCAAGGCTGAACGGGTTGAGCTCGATACGCTGGATATGCGCAGGCACCGTTGCGTAATTGGCCAGTTGTTGATTGGCCACACGCAGGGCGATGCCCGGCAAAATCAGAAACCCCAGCAGGCTGTAGAGGGCCAGAGCAGTCAACAAGGCGCCAATCGCGCGAATCAATCCTTTGGGCATGTGCGGCTTCATCTGTCTGAATCGGAGTGCCTTGGAGTATGGCACGCGATTCTGGTTCCGAAGTACCTCGCGTGGGGCAGGATTGTTCAGATTTGTCTCAAAACACAGAACCCCTGTGGGAGCTGGCTTGCCAGCGATGAGGCAATACCAGTCGACAACTTTGTTGACTGACCCACCGCAATCGCTGGCAAGCCAGCTCCCACAGGGTTGTTTATAGCTGGAGGATCAGGGTTTTCAGCGGCGGTTGCTGATCCATCGACGGGAAGTCGGCGCCTGGGGTCATCACGCTCCACTCACGCACCGGTCGCCCGGCCTTCTCGGCGCAGCGCAGCACTTGCTCGCGCCAGTCGTCCATGCTGACTTTCGCCAGATTGTTGCAGCAGATCAACACGCCATTGTCGGCGGTGGTCAGCAGGGCCGGTTTGAGCAGGCTCTGATAGTCGCGCAGCAGGTCGACGGTGCCGAATGCGCTCTTGGCCCAGGCGGGCGGGTCGAGCAGGACCAGATCATATTGGCGCTGATCGAGGCGCTGGTAGCTCGGCAGTTTCTGTCCACGGCGCTGACTGATCGGCAGACCGGCGAGTTGCCGGATCGCCGGAAAGTAATCGGACTGAATGAACTGCATCTCGGGCAACTGCGGATTGAGCAGACCGTTTTCGCGACCGACCGCCAGATTACCCTCGGCGAAATCCAGGTTGCACACTTCGCGCGCGCCACCTGCGGCCGCACTGAGGCCAACGCCGCAGGTGTAGGCGAATAGGTTGAGCACGGATTTGCCTTGGGCGTGATCCTTGACCCAGCCACGGGTGTTGCGCAGGTCGAGGAACAGCAGCGGATCCTGTCCAGCATGGCGTCCGCGCACCCGATAGTTGAGGCCCCATTCGTGGCCGACCAGATCGGCCAGTGCCGCGTCTTCAGCTTTGTAGACGCTGTCTTCCCGGTCGATGCGCGAGTTGCCACGGGAACGGTCGTTGTAAACCAGCAAGGTTTCCATCCCCAGGCTCTGATTAACCATGGCGTGCAGTTGCAGCAGGTCGTCACGCTCCAGCGTCTGGTGAAAGCTTTGCACCAGCAGTTGCGGGCCGTAGCGGTCGATGGTCAGGCCGCCGGCGCCTTCCTGGCTGCCGTGGAACAGCCGATAGCAATCGGTGCCCTGGCTGTGCAGCTCAGCGAGCAAGTCCTGGCGTTGATCGAGGGCGGCGCGCAGCGCCTGATTCAAGGAAGACATGCGGGCGCCTTGCTGGTGAGAATTGGGGCGCGGGAGTTTAGCAGCTTGGCGGGCAATCGAGTTGCGCCCTTCGCGAGCAGGCTCGCTCCCACATGGGAATGCATTCCAAATGTGGGAGCGAGCCTGCTCGCGAAGCTTTTAGGTCAGCAAACCCATTCGTCGTTTAGCCCGTTGCACCGAACCATTGCGCATCGCCCAGCGCAGCATCGGTGCGCTGCGCCGGACGCTGGCGCGAATCAGTTGCCGTTGCAGCGAACTCTGTCGCACATCAAGCATGTCGCTGGCCCAGTCCGGCAACAGGTCGATACCGGCCTTCATCATCAGATCGCCAAACGGCCGGGCCAGAACACTCGGCGCCGGCGCGTCGAGCAGCAGGCGCAAGACTTCGCGGCTGCGCTCGTCGCACAGCAACTGCGGGCGCATGCGTTGCAGATACTCGGCCACGGCTTGCCGCGATTTCGGCACATCCCGCGCGCCCAAACGTTCAGCCACCACGGCGATTTCCGCGTAATAGCGATCCTGATCCATGCCTGACAACTGCGGGTTGCGATAGCGCAAATGCGCGGCAAGAAAGTTGCTGACTTCCGCCACATGCACCCAGGTCAGCAAATCCGGATCGCTGGCCGCGTAAGGTCGTCCGTCCGGCGCGGTGCCGACCACTTGCAGGTGAATGGTGCGCACTTTCTCGATCAGCCAGTCGGCGTCTTTTCTTGAGCCAAACGTAGTGCCGGAGACGAACTGACTGGTACGCCGCAAGCGCCCGAGCATGTCTTCACGAAAGTTCGAATGATCCCAGACCCCGGCCAGTGCCAGCGGATGCAAAGCTTGCAGCAACAGCGCGCTGATGCCGCCGATCAACATGCTGCTGAAATCGCCGTGCACCTGCCAGCTGATCGAATCCGGGCCGAACAGGCCGGGATCGCCCTTGGGGTTTTCCAGGTCGAGCTGACCGAGCGACAGCCCGGTCAGGCTCATGAGTTGCTGTTCGATACGGCTGCGGATGAATTCCATGAACACTCAGTGAAGAAGGGAGGGCGCGGCCGATGGACCGCGCCCGGGGTGTTACTGATTGAGGCGCTTGTCGATCAGGCCTTGCACCACACTCGGATCGGCCAGGGTCGAGGTATCACCGAGGCTGTCGAGTTCGTTGCAGGCGATCTTGCGCAAGATGCGCCGCATGATCTTGCCTGAACGGGTTTTCGGCAAGGCCGGCGCCCACTGGATCAGATCCGGTTTGGCGAAGCTGCCGATTTCCTTGCTGACGTGGGCCAGCAATTCTTTCTTCAACTCGTCATTGGGTTCGGTGCCGTTCATGGGTGTGACGAAGGCGTAGATGCCCTGACCTTTGACGTCGTGGGGGTAACCAACCACGGCGGCCTCGGCGATGCTGTCGTGCAATACCAGTGCGCTTTCCACTTCGGCGGTACCGATGCGGTGGCCGGAGACGTTGATCACGTCATCGATGCGCCCGGTTATCCAGTAATCGCCGTCCTCATCGCGGCGTGCGCCGTCGCCGGTGAAGTAGTAGCCGGGGTAGGGTTTGAAATAGGTGTCGACCATGCGCTGCGGGTCGCCATAGACGCTGCGGATCTGCGCTGGCCAACTCGACTTGATCGCCAGCACGCCACTGCCGGCGCCTTTGATTTCCTTGCCGTGCTCATCGAGCAGCACCGGTTGCACGCCGAACATCGGTTGCGTGGCGCAGCCAGGCTTGATTCGCTGGGCGCTGACCAGCGGGCTGAGCATGATGCCGCCGGTTTCGGTCTGCCACCAAGTGTCGACGATGGGGCAGCGCTGTTCTCCGACGACATTGAAATACCATTCCCACGCTTCCGGGTTGATCGGCTCACCGACGCTGCCGAGTAATCTGAGGCTGGCGCGCGAGGTTTCCTTCAACGGTTCGGCACCTTCACGCATCAACGCGCGCAGGGCGGTCGGCGCGGTGTAGAAGATGTTGACTTTGTGTTTGTCGATCACCTGCCAGAAACGTGAACTGCTCGGATAGCTCGGCACGCCTTCGAACATCAGCGTGGTCGCACCATTGGCCAGCGGGCCGTAGACGATGTAGCTGTGGCCGGTAACCCAGCCGACGTCAGCGGTGCACCAGAACACTTCGCCGTCGCGGTAATCGAGCACGTACTTGAAGGTCATCGCCGCTTGCAGCAGGTAGCCGCCGGTGGTGTGCAGCACGCCTTTGGGTTTGCCGGTGCTGCCGGAGGTGTAGAGGATGAACAGCGGGTCTTCGGCGTCCATCGGCTCCGGTGGGCAATCGTCGCTGACCTCGCGCACGGCCTGGTGATACCAGAGGTCGCGACCCTCGACCCAATCGACTTTGCCCTGGGTGCGTTCGACCACCACGACAGTACTGACGTCGGGGCAACTTTGCAGGGCTTTATCGACGTTCTGCTTCAGCGGCACGAACTTGCCACCGCGCACGCCTTCATCGGCGGTGATCACCGTGCGGCAGTCAGCATCAAGGATGCGGTCACGCAGGGAATCGGGGGAGAAACCGCCAAACACCACCGAATGGATTGCGCCGATCCGCGAACAGGCAAGCATGGCATATGCGGCCTCGGGGATCATTGGCATGTAGATGCACACCCGGTCGCCTTTCTTCACACCACGGCTTTTCAGCACGTTGGCCAGGCGGCAGACGTGGTGATGGAGTTTTTTATAAGTGATTTGCGCTGATTCTGCCGGGTCGTCGCCCTCCCAGAGCAGGGCGGTCTGATCTCCGCGCTTGTCCAGATGGCGGTCGATGCAGTTGTAACTGACGTTCAGCTTCGCACCGACAAACCAGGCGGCTTCACCGGTTTTCAGGTCGTAGCGCTGAACGGTCTGCCACGGCGTGCTCCAGTCGAGGAACCGCGTGGCCTGTTCGGCCCAGAAGGTGCTGGGGTGTTCAATGGATTCGCGGTACAGGCGCCGATAGTCATCCTGACTCAATTGCGCAGCCCGGCGGACGGCATCGGCTTTGGGGAACGTGCTGATATCGAACATGACGGTTCCTTATTCTTGTTGTGCGACAAGAGGGGAGCTGTACGACCCTCGTAGGAGCTGCCGAAGGCTGCGATCTTTTGATCTTGTTTTTTAAGGTCAAGATCAAAAGATCGCAGCCTTCGGCAGCTCCTACAGGGATCGTGTACGCCACCGATTCTGCGATTAGCCCGGTGCCGTGGAACTGTCGATGTTGCAAGCTGTAGGGGCAGGCAAACCGCCCCTTCAGCCTATCACCCGCGGTGACGACCGCGGAAGTAGTTGATCAAGCCCTGAGTGGAAGGGTCATCAGCAGTGCTTTCATCGCTGCCGACCAGACGGTTGTAAACGCCTTTGCCCAGTTCCTTGCCCAGTTCCACGCCCCATTGGTCGAAGGCGTTGATGCCCCAGACCACGCTTTGCACGAACACTTTGTGTTCATACATCGCCACCAGTGCGCCGAGACGACGCGGGCTGATGCGCTCGACCACGAGGGTGTTGCTCGGACGGTTGCCCGGGATCACCTTGTGCGGCGCGAGCTTGTGCACTTCATCTTCGCTCATGCCCTTGTCGCGCAGTTCCTGCTCGGCTTCCGGCAAGGTCTTGCCGAGCATCAGCGCCTGGCTCTGCGACAGGCAGTTGGCGTACAGCCACTGGTGGTGGTCGGAGACCGGGTTGAAGCTGACGATCGGCACGATGAAATCGGCCGGAATCAACTGCGAACCTTGATGCAGCAACTGGTGGTAGGCGTGCTGACCGTTGCAGCCGACGCCGCCCCAGATCACCGGACCGGTATCGGTCGACACCGGCGTGCCGTCCTGACGCACGCTCTTGCCGTTGGATTCCATGTCCAGCTGTTGCAAGTGCTTGGTGATGTTACGCAGATAGTGGTCGTACGGCAGGATCGCGTGGCTTTGCGCGCCCCAGAAGTTGCCGTACCACACACCGAGCAGGGCCAGCAGCACCGGCATGTTCTGTTCGAACGGTGCGGTCTGGAAATGCTGGTCCATGGTGTAGGCGCCGGACAGCAGTTCCTTGAAGTTGGACATGCCGATGGCCAGGGCGATCGGCAAACCGATGGCCGACCACAGCGAATAACGACCGCCGACCCAATCCCACATCGGGAAGATGTTTTCTTCGCGGATACCGAACGCAACGGCCGCTGCGTTGTTGCTCGATACGGCGATGAAGTGACGATACAGCTCGGCTTCCGAACCGCCCTGCGCCAGGTACCAGGCACGAGCAGCCTGAGCGTTCTTCAGGGTTTCGAGGGTGTTGAACGACTTCGACGAAACGATGAACAGTGTGGTCTCGGCGCGCAGTTTCTGCGTCAGCTCGTGGAATTCGCTGCCGTCGATGTTCGCCAGATAATGGCAACGCACGCCTTTCTGCGCGTACGACAGCAGCGCTTCGGACACCAGCTCAGGGCCGAGGAACGAGCCACCGATGCCGATGTTCACCACATCAGTGATCGGCTTTTCGGTGTAACCACGCCACAGACCGTCGTGAATGCGGCCAACCAGATCGGTGATCTGGTTCAAGACCTTGTGGACTTCCGGCATCACGTTGACGCCATTGACCGACAGTTTGTCTCCTACCGGGCGGCGCAGGGCGGTGTGCAGCGCCGGGCGGCCTTCGGAGGTGTTGACGATTTCGCCGTCGAACAGCGCTTTGATCGCGCCCTTCAGATCGACTTCATTGGCCAGACCGACCAGCAGGTTGCGGGTCTGGGCGTTGATCAAATTCTTCGAATAATCGAGAAACAGTCCGCAGCTGCTGAGGGTGAATTGATTGAAGCGCTGCGGATCGGCGTTGAAGGCTTCGCGCATGCTGAAATCCTGCATGGCTTGGCGGTGGTCTTTCAACGCTTGCCAGGCGGGCAGAGCGGTAACGTCTTGAGGAGTGAGGTAATACGCCATCGCTGCGGTTTTCCTTTTTACTTGAACGGCCTTTTGAACACTGAACAGACCCGGCACGCCATGTTTGGGCATGGGATCAACTGCGTCGACACGATTTCTGGACACAGGGCGAATACAGTAAACCTCGCGCTGCGTTCTGTCTTGACTTTGTCTGACCAGATCCCTGTACTTTTTTAACATCGAGGCCGGGAACTGGCCGACAAACGGAGGGGGCGGGGCGAAATCGGGATCAGGCGAGCTGAACCGGGATGGCGTTGCTGGTGTGGCTCAGTTCATTGCCTGGCGCCATGTAAAGCATGCGCGGCTTGAAATTGACCAGTTCCGCTTCGCTGTAATGGGCGTAGGCACAAATGATCACACGGTCGCCAACCTTGGCTTTGTGCGCTGCGGCGCCGTTGACCGAGATCATCCGCGAACCTTCTTCGCCACGGATCGCGTAGGTGGTGAAACGCTCGCCGTTGTCGACGTTATAAATCTGGATCTGCTCGTATTCACGAATGCCGGACAAGTCCAGCCACTCACCATCGATGGCGCACGAACCTTCGTAATCGAGCACTGCATGAGTGACTTCGGCGCGGTGCAGTTTGGCCTTGAGCATGATCGCGTGCATGAGGGTTTTCCCGGGTTGGAATCGAACGGCGGGCAGTGTGCCCGAAGGCTTTAGGGGCGGCAATAAGGCTTGAAACGCAATTTTCATAACACCGAAAACCACTGTAGGAGTGAGCCTGCTCGCGATAGCGGTGTGTCATTCAACACTAATGCTGACTGACTCACCGCTATCGCGAGCAGGCTCACTCCTACAGGGGGTATTACGGTGTTTTTAAGCGGGTGTATCGAGATTCAGGTGCAGGTTGTCGATCAACCGAGTAGTGCCAAGAAACGCCGCCACCAGAATCACCAGATCGCGATCCTCCGCCGTCGCCGGACGCAAGGTCAGTGCATGGCGTATTTCCAGGTAATCCGGACGCAGGCCCGCCGCTTCCAGCTGCTGTACCTGGGCACTGATCATTGCCGGGAAGTCGCGTTGGCCTTGCTTGATCGACTCGGCAATGTTGCTCAGCGAGCGATAGACCACCGGAGCCACCGCGCGCTGTTCCTCGTTGAGGAAGCCATTGCGCGATGACAGCGCCAGGCCATCGGCTGCACGCACGGTCGGTTCGCCAATGATCTGGATCGGCATGTTCAGGTCATGCACCAGCGCGCGGATCACCGCCAGTTGCTGGTAATCCTTCTGACCGAAAATCGCCAGATCCGGCTGGACCATGTTGAACAGTTTGCTGACGACGGTCGCCACACCCTCGAAATGCCCCGGACGGCTGGCGCCGCACAGGCCTTCGGACAACTGCGGCACGCTGACCCGAGTCTGTCCGGCCATGCCGTCGGGGTACATTTCTTCGACAGTCGGCGCGAAGAGGAGAGAACAACCGGCTTCGAGCAGCTTCTCCTGATCCGCTGCCAACGTGCGCGGGTATTTATCGAGGTCTTCGCCGGCGCCGAACTGCAGCGGGTTGACGAAAATACTCGCGACCACGAAGTCCACACGTTGGGTGGCTTTGGTGATCAGTGCAACGTGACCGCTGTGCAGGTTGCCCATGGTCGGCACAAAGCCGATGCGCTTGCCTTCGCTGCGGGCGCGGGCTACGGCGGCGCGTAGTTCGCGTACGGTTTTAACGGTGTTCATGCAGAGAATCCGTGTTCGATGCCAGGGAACGTGGTGGCTTTGACTTCGTTGACGTAAGCCTTTAGCGCGGACTGGATGCTGTCCTGGCCGTGCATGAAGTTTTTGACAAATTTCGGCACGCGACCGGTGATCGACAGGCCGAGCATGTCGTGCAGTACCAGGACCTGGCCGTCGGTGGCGTTACCGGCGCCGATGCCGATGACTGGAATCTTCACCGCCTGGCTGATTTCGGCAGCTAGTTCGCTCGGTACGCATTCGAGCAGCAGCATGGCGGCGCCGGCCTGTTCCAGCGAGATCGCATCGGCACGCATCTGCCGCGCCTGGTTCTCGTTGCGACCCTGCACTTTGTAGCCGCCGAGGATGTTCACCGCTTGTGGGGTCAGACCCATGTGCGCGCAAACCGGTACCCCGCGCTCGGCAAGCAGACGGATCGACTCGGCCAGCCACAACTGACCTTCGACCTTGACCATGTGCGCACCGGCCTGCATCAGCATGGCGCTGTTAGTCATGGTTTGTTCAAGGGTGGCGTTAGCCATAAAGGGCAGGTCGGCCAGAATCAGGGCATCAGTGTTGCCGCGTTTGACGCACGCGGTGTGGTAGGCCATTTCTGCGGTGGACACCGGCAAAGTGCTGTCGTGACCTTGCAGGACCATGCCGAGGGAGTCGCCCACCAGCAGCACTTCGACACCAGCTTCGTTGCAGGCGTGGGCGAAGGTCGCGTCATAGCAGGTCAGCATGGTGATCTTTTCACCTTTCTGCTTGAGGCTCTGGAGCGTGGTCAGGGTGATGGCTGGCATGTAAAAAATCCTCGTTCAGGCGCTCTGGAAACTACTGCGAGTAACGCGCGTGATTCTTCATCTACTCAGGCGCACGCTCTTTTGTCGTGCTTATAAGGCCTGGATTGCGCCCGTATGTGCCGGGTTGGCGGCAGCGGGACGCCTATAGTCGTGATGAGCCAACAGGAAGTCAATTGCGTGTGTTACCGCATTGTTACGAGGGGAGTGTTACCGGCGTTACTGATGCGATTCAGCGCTGCGGCGGGGCTGATTTGCGGGGTTTTTGTCGGACAATAAATCTGGATGTGGCGCAATCCCTGTGGGAGTGAGCCTGCTCGCGATAGCGTTCTGTCAGCTAAAGATTTATTGGCTGATCCACCGCTATCGCGAGCAGGCTCACTCCTACAAAGGGCGGATTTATGTCAGGCGTGGGGGAGGCGTTCCAGGCCGACGAACGGGCAGGCGGCGAGCAGATCAGACAGGCTGCGGCCATCGACCAGACGCAGATCTTGCGGCGCCAGTTCGGCAAGGGGATAGAGCACGAACGCACGTTCCTGAATCTGATAATGCGGGACTTTCAGGCGCGGTTCGTCGATCAGTCGATCACCGAACAGCAGAATATCCAGGTCCAACGTGCGCGGGCCCCAGCGCTCCAGGCGCTCGCGGCCCTGATCATTCTCGATGGCTTGCAGCGCGTCGAGCAGTTCAATCGGCGCAAGATCGCTGTCGAGAGCAGCGACCGCGTTGGTGTACCGCGGTTGGCCTGGCAGCAACGAGTCGCTTTGATAGAAGGCGGAAACGCCCGCGAGTGTGGTCTGCGGCAATTGCCCAAGCGCTTCGACGGCGCTGCGTAACTGTTCGGCCGGGTCAGCGAGGTTGCTGCCCATGCCGATGTAGATGCGTTCCATGCCTTTATTCGCCTGTAGCGCTCGGGGCGCCGGCGCGTTTGCGCTTGGAGCCGCCGCTGCGGCGACGTTTACGTGGCGCGCCGCTAGCGTCATCGCCCTTGCCGCTGAGGTCGCGGATCATGTCGCGACGTTCGCTGTCGTTGGCGTCCTGATAATCAGTCCACCATTCGCCCAGGCCGTCCGTTTCTTCGCCCGCGCTTTCACGCAGCAGGAGGAAGTCGTAACCGGCGCGGAAACGCGGATTGTCCAGCAACAGGTCGGCACGTTTGCCGCTGCGGCGTGGCAGACGCTCCTGCATGTCCCAGATCTCGCGGATCGGCATGGTGAAACGTTTCGGAATCGCGATGCGCTGGCACTGTTCGGCGATCAGCTCGTGGGCGCCTTCCTGCATCGCCGGGATCGGCGGCATGCCACGTTCCTGCAAGCGCAACACGCGAGCCGGCAGGGCAGGCCACAGCAGCGCGGCAAACAGGAACGCCGGGGTCACCGGTTTGTTCTGCTTGATGCGCAGGTCAGTGTTGGTCAGCGCTTCGCTGATCAGTGTGTGGGTGTATTCCGGGTTGTGTTCCAGCGCATCGGCACTGGCCGGGAACAGCGGGGCGAACAGTTGCAGATCGACCAGCATTTCGAAGGTGATTGCGCCGTGTCCCGAAAGGAACAGCTTGAGCACTTCTTCGAACAGGCGTGCCGACGGGATCTCGCGCAGCATCGGCGCCAATTCACGGATCGGTTGCACGGTGTGCTTTTCGATGCCGAAGTTGAGCTTGGCGGCAAAACGCACGGCGCGCAGCATGCGCACCGGGTCTTCCTGGTAGCGCTGCTTCGGATCACCGATCAGACGGATCAGGTGATTGCGGATGTCGTGTACGCCATTGGCGTAATCGAGGATGCGCTCACTGACCGGATCGTAATACAGGGCGTTGATGGTGAAGTCGCGGCGTTGCGCGTCTTCTTCCAGGGTGCCGTAAACGTTGTCGCGCAGAATGCGCCCGCTCTCGTTACGCGAAGACTGGTTGCTGTCTTCGTCGTCTTCGTTGACCGGGTGATTGGCGCGGAAGGTCGCGACTTCGATGATTTCGCGACCGAAATGGATGTGCACCAGTTTGAAGCGACGGCCAATGATCCGCGCATTGCGGAATTCGGCACGGACTTGCTCGGGGGTGGCGCTGGTGGCGACGTCGAAATCCTTGGGCGTGATGCCCAGCAGCATGTCACGCACGCAACCGCCGACCAGATAAGCCTGGTAACCGGCACCTTGCAGGCGTTCGACAATATTCACCGCATAGCGGCTGAATTGCGTTTTCTGCAGCGAATGTTGACCGCTGTTGAGCACTTCAGGGGTGCTGCGGATGTGTTGCGTACGACGCACGGGAGTTCGGAATGACTGGAACAACTTCTTCAGCATGGGATGCACTGTTTGAAGGAATGTTCGGCCATACCAAAGAATGACCGCATGATGGGCGCAGATTCTAGCATTTAGTCGGGGGATGGTGTAGGACACGGCCGATTTGAGCTGCAAGCCGCAGGCTACAGGCATCGCGCGCGAATAAAATGGAGGATTTTACCAGGGAGGAGAAACTACAAGGGGAGCCGAAGCTCCCCAAGAAGTAGTTGCGTGCTCTTTTTATTATTGATTCGGGCTTCTTGTTTTTGTTGAGTGCCCTCGCCACGAAGTGTGTCCTTCGTGACCCTCCCAATCGGGAGCCAAGAGCAAACGGATTGCTTTGGTCGCTGAATTGCAGTGATCTCTCGATCCAACCAGTACAGGCTCTGTCTTAGGACAGTTTTTGTTGTTCTCGGCCTGGTCGTGGGGCAAGCCCCAAATACAACGCCTCTCCAAAAGAATCAGTTAGCTGCGCCTCTCGCCGTCTTGTTTTTATTGTGCGTGAGTCGATTCGTCTTATTTTTATTGTCTTGTGCATTGCTTGTTATTGTTCTTGTACCAAACATATAGCAGGGGGCGTGCCAACTTTTGCGAAGCCCAATAAAACAAGGGGTTAGGTCGATATAACCGTTTTGTCGGGGCGAAAAAAAGCCGGGGTTTCGTTACCGATAACCCCGGCTTCTGTTACGTGAATCGACTGAGGTAACAGTTTTTTCACATCTTCAAGCGTTACCCGCACACTCGACAGGTAACGTTCAGCTCTCGCTGGCGACCCCGGTCTTGCGCCGTGGGATGCCTAGACGCTGACGGCGCTCCCACAGACATTTACGGCTGACGCCCAGTTTGCGCGCCAGTTCGGTCTCGGTCATGTGGTCCTGATGCTCGAGAACGAAGTGCTGGAAGTAGTCTTCCAGCGACAGGTCTTCGGTCGGCTCATGGCTGCTGTTGCTGGCGTTACCCGCCGTTTGTGGCGGCAGACCGATGAACTCGTCGTCTTCCAGATCGCTCAGTTCGATGTCGATGCCCAGCAGGTCGGCGGAGATTTCCGGGCTCTCGCTCAGAATCACTGCGCGCTCGACCGCGTTCTCCAGCTCACGTACGTTACCCGGCCAGGAATAATGACGGATCGCCTGTTCGGCATCCGCGGCAAACTTCAGGTCGGTACGGTTGATGCGTGCGCTCTGACGAGCGAGGAAGGCAGTAGCGATTTCGTTGACGTCAGCGCCGCGCTCGCGCAGGGCCGGTAGTTTCAGTGCGATCACGTGCAGACGGTAATAAAGGTCTTCACGGAACTGGCCGATTTTCGCCAGGCTCTTGAGATCCCGGTGAGTGGCCGCGATCAGGCGTACATCGACCTTCTGCGACTGCACCGAGCCAACACGGCGAATTTCGCCTTCCTGCAACACACGCAGCAGGCGAGCCTGAGCTTCCAGCGGCAGTTCGCCGATTTCGTCGAGGAACAAGGTGCCGCCGTCCGCCGCTTCGACCAGACCGGCACGCCCGGCGCTGGCGCCGGTGAATGCGCCTTTCTCGTGGCCGAACAGTTCGGACTCGATCAGGCTTTCCGGAATGGCTGCGCAGTTCACCGAGATCATCGGCGCCTTGGCGCGTTTCGACAGGTTGTGCAGCGCGCGGGCCACCAGTTCTTTACCGGTGCCGGACTCGCCCTGGATCAACACATTGGAATCGGTTGGCGCGACTTTGCGGATCTTGCTGTACAGATCCTGCATCGGTGGGCAGGAACCGATGATGCCAATCTCGCCATTGCTGTTGTCGACGGCAGATTTGCCGCTGCCATTGGCCGGTTTGCTGGCAACCGCTTCGCCGGCCGCCGGTGCCGATTGGCGATCACGCAGGATCCGTGCGACAGCCTGAAGCATTTCATCGTGGTCGAAAGGCTTGGCGATGTAATCCACCGCGCCCATCTTCATCGAGTCGACCGCCGAGCGCAGGCTGGCGTAACTGGTCATGATCAGCACCGGCGTGCCCTGGCCGAGCTTGATCAGCTCGGTGCCCGGAGCGCCCGGCAAACGCAGATCGCTGACGATCAGATCGAACGTAGGAATGGTGAAGCGTTCTTGTGCTTCCTGCACTGAACCGGCTTCGCTGACCTGGTACTGGTTGCGTTCCAGCAGGCGGCGCAAGGCGGAGCGGATAATTGTTTCGTCTTCGACGATCAAAATGTGCGGCATTGATTCGATACTCTCGACGGTCTCAGTTCACAGCGGACGTCGCTTCGACATGACGCGGTAAGGTCACCCGGATACGGGTGCCGCGTTGGCTTTGTACATCAGCCGGGCTGTCGATGGTGATTTGTCCATAATGCTCTTCAACGATGGAATAGACCAGTGCAAGGCCCAGACCGGTGCCTTCGCCAGGATCCTTGGTGGTGAAGAAGGGTTCGAACAATCTGTCCATGATGTTCTTCGGAATACCGCTGCCTTCGTCTTCGACGATCAGATCGACCGTGTGTTCGCCGGCTTCGCTCTTGACCCGTACCGCACTGTGCGGCGGTGAGGCGTCGCGGGCGTTGGAGAGCAGATTGATCAGTACCTGGGCAAGTCGCTGCGGATCGCCCTCGACCCAATGATCAGGATCGCAGAGGTTGTAGAACTGCACTTCGAAATTGCGTCGGTTCAGCGCCAGCAGACCAATCGCATCCTGCGCCACTTCGGCCAGGCAAACGGGCTCGTCACTGTGCTGGTGGCTGCCGGCGTGGGCGAAGCTCATCAGCGACTGGACAATGCGCGAGACGCGTTTGGTCTGTTCGAGAATCTGTCCGCTGATTTCCGTCAGCTCGCCGTCGTCTTCACGTTCTTCGCGCAGGTTTTGCGCAAGACAAGCGATGCCGGTGATCGGGTTGCCGATTTCGTGAGCCACACCCGCCGCGAGACGACCAATGCTGGCCAGACGCTCGGAGTGCACCAATTTGTCTTCGAGCATCTGCGTTTCGGTCAAATCTTCGACCAGTAGCACCAGGCCGCTGTTACCCGGTGCCAACGGTTCGTCGATTGCCGCTTTGTGCAGGTTCAACCAGCGGGTTTGGCCATCGAGGGCCAAATGCTGTTTGTGCAAATGCTCGTCCGGCAGATCGATGAAACCTTGCAGCAGGCCTTTCCATGGCTCGCCGATGGTACTCAGGCGCGAACCGACCACGCGCTGTGCGGCGATTCCGGTGAGTTCTTCCATGGCCTTGTTCCACATCAGGATCTCTTGATCCTTGGCCAGCGAGCAGACGCCCATCGGCAGTTCTTGCAAGGTTTGGCGGTGGTAACGACGCAGGGCATCGAGTTCGGCGGCCAGGCCTGTGAGGCGCGAGTGGTAATCCTCGAGGCGGCTTTCGATGAAGTGGATGTCTTCGGTCACGTAGTTTTCGCCGCCGGCCTTGTATGGCAGGAAGGTTTCCACCATGTCCTGGGCCACGCTCGGGCCCATCAGGCCGGAGAGGTTGGCTTCGATGCGGTCACGCAAACGGCGCAAGGCGTACGGACGGCGTTCGTCGAACGGCAGATAAAGATCGCGCAGGGCCTGCTCGACTTCTTTCTGCGCAGCCTTGGCGCCCAACGGTTTCGCCAGTTGTGTGGCGAATTCCTGTGGCGAAGCGGCATGCAGCTCACGCCGCTGCGGGCGACGAACGTTATCCACAGCGCAGGCTTCGGCAGCGCTGGCCTCTTCGGGACTGGCGTTGGTGAACAGCGAGATCAGGGTGAACATCAACACGTTGGCAGCGAGCGAAGCGATGGCCGCCATGTGCCAACTGGTGTCGTCGAGCACGTAAATCATGTTCAGCAGCGGGATGTAGAAACCCTGCAGATTGCCGACCAGCGGCAGCAGCATGGTCACCACCCAGACCAGAATCCCCGCCAACAGACCGGCGATAAAGCCGCGACGGTTGGCAGTCGGCCAATACAGTACCGACAACACCCCGGGCAGGAATTGCAGGGTCGCCACAAACGCGACGATGCCGAGGTTGGCCAGATCCTGCTCGGCGCCAAGCATCAAGTAGAAACCGAAACCGGCCATGATGATCGCGACGATCAGCGCGCGGCGGGTCCACTTCAGCCAACGGTAGATGTTGCCTTCGGCCGGCGGCTGGTAGAGCGGCAAAACCAAGTGGTTCAGCGCCATGCCCGACAGCGCCAGCGTGGTGACGATGATCAGCCCGCTGGCCGCCGATAAACCGCCGACATAGGCGAGCAACGCCAGCGGTTTGCTGTTGGCGGCGATGCCGATGCCGAGGGTGAAGTATTCCGGGTTGGTTGTGGCGCCGAGTTTGAGGCCGGCCCAGAGAATCAGCGGCACCGCCAGGCTCATCAGCAGCAGGAACAGCGGCAGGCCCCAGCTCGCACTGACCAGCGAGCGCGGATTGAGGTTTTCGGTAAAGGTCATGTGATACATGTGCGGCATCACGATCGCCGAGGCAAAGAACACCAGCAACAACGTGCGCCACGGGCCTTCCTGCAACGGCGTGTGCAGAGCGGCGAGGGCGGTCTGGTTTTGCAGCAGCCACAGTTCCAGCTGTTGCGGGCCATCGAACACGCCGTACAGCGCATACAGACCGACGCCGCCGAGAGCGATCAGTTTGATCACCGACTCGAAGGCAATCGCAAACACCAGTCCTTCGTGCTTCTCACGAGTGGCGATATGCCGGGAGCCGAAGAAAATCGTGAACAGGATGATCAGCGCACAGAACGCCAGCGCCACGCGACTCTGGATCGGCTCGCCGGTCAGAATGCCGATGGAGTCGGCCACCGCCTGAATCTGCAACGCCAGCAGCGGCAGCACACCGATCAGCATGAAAATCGTGGTCAGCGCGCCGGCCCAGGTGCTGCGAAAGCGAAACGCGAACAGATCGGCCAGCGACGATAATTGATAAGTGCGGGTGATCTTCAGAATCGGATAGAGCAACACCGGCGCCAGCAGAAATGCGCCGGACACGCCGAGGTAACTGGACAGAAAGCCGTAGCCGTACTGATAGGCGAGGCCGACCGTGCCGTAGAACGCCCACGCACTGGCGTAAACCCCCAGCGACAAGGTGTAGGTCAGCGGGTGGCGAATGATCGCCCGCGGGATCATGCCCCGTTCGCTGATCCAGGCGACGCCGAACAGCACCGCCAGGTACGCGGCGCTGATCAGGATCATCTGGGTCAGGCTAAAGCTCATCGGCATCTTTTTGGCTCTGCAGGATGAAGGTCACGACAATCAGGATCAGCCAGAGCAGATAGGGGCGATACCAGGCGCCCGTAGCGTCGATCCACCAATCCATGATGGCGGGGGAAAACAGGTAGATCCCCACGACTAAAAGCAGGACCAAGCGATAGATGTACATCCCGGCCTCTCTTTTTTATGCGCGTGCCCGAAAACGTGCGGCGATGGTAACGGATGGGCGCACGACTGCAAGTGTCGTCATAGCAGTTGCGCTTCGGGCAGGGTCAGTGTGCGCGGGATCTTCGTGGCATCCCAGTGTGTGCTGCCCCACTTGAGTAATTCTTGCGGTGAGGCGTGGGCCAGTTCGGCGCCAGGGTTTTGCCCCAGAGCACGCAGGGCGCGCAGCAATAACGGTGTCGCTTGATCGGCTTGCAGCGGCGGCGAGCGATAGGACTTGCCGAGTTTGTTGCCGTCCGGTTGGGTAATCAGCGGCAGGTGCAGATAGCGCGGCTGGCGCAACCCCAGCAACTCTTGCAGATAGAGTTGGCGCGGCGTCGAGTCGAGCAGGTCGGCACCACGCACGATGTCGGTGATACCTTGCCAGGCATCGTCGAGCACCACCGCCAGTTGATAGGCGTAGAGACCGTCACGGCGACGGATCACGAAATCGCCGACGTCGCGACCCAGATGCTGGCGGTATTCGCCTTGCACGCGGTCGATAAAGTGGTATTCCAGTTCGGGTACGCGCAGGCGGATAGCGGCGTCTTGCTGATCGTGGCCGGCATTGCGGCACAGGCCCGGATAAATCCCGTTATACGCTTCGAGCTGTTTGCGCGAGCACGTGCAGGCGTAGGCCAAGCCGTGATTGAACAGGCTGTTGAGCACGTCCGCGTAGGCGTCGTGGCGATCGCTCTGGCGCACCATGTCGCCGTCCCACTCGAAGCCGTAACTTTCCAGCGCCTTGAGAATCGCCGCTTGTGCGCCGGGTTCTTCGCGGGGTGGGTCGAGATCTTCCATGCGCACCAGCCAGCGACCGCCGACCGAGCGAGCGTCGAGGTAAGAGGCGAGGGCGGCAACCAGCGAACCGAAGTGCAAGTGGCCACTGGGGGTTGGGGCGAAGCGGCCGATGTAGGCGGGGGATGTTTTGGCAGTCATGGAGACGAAGCTACTTTTCAGGCTATAGGCAGGTCAACCTGTGGGAGTGAGCCTGCTCGCGATAGCGGTGTGACATTCAACACCGATATTGACCGACCCACCGCTATCGCGAGCAGGCTCACTCCTACAAAAGGCAAAAGGCAGAAACAAAAACGGAGCGTTCGCACGCTCCGTTTTTCGTTCAGGTCGAGGTTACTTGCCGACCTGCTTTTCCTTGATCTCAGCCAGGTTCTTGCAGTCGACGCACATGTCGGCGGTAGGACGGGCTTCAAGGCGCTTGACGCCGATCTCGATGCCGCACGAATCGCACCAGCCGTATTCGCCGTCTTCGATCAGTTGCAGTGTCTTGTCGATCTTCTTGATCAGCTTGCGCTCGCGATCACGGGCGCGCAGTTCAAGGGCGAACTCTTCTTCCTGACTGGCACGGTCGGCCGGGTCGGGAAAGTTGGCCGCTTCGTCCTTCATGTGATCAACAGTTCGGTCGACTTCCTGCATCAAGTCCAGTTTCCACTTGGTCAGGATCTTGGTGAAGTGCGCGCGCATGGGTTTGCCCATGTACTCTTCGTCTTTGGCCTGAACGTAAGGTTCGAAGCCACTGATCGCCGTTTGCTGCTGTTGCTTTGCTTGGGTGGGCATGAAATGGACCGCCTCTACTCTTGTAATCCATTGCGCAGGATTGCTCCATCACCGACACCTGCCGGCCCTGCGGCTGCAAGCGGGCGAACTTACCAGATCAATTCGGCCTGCGCTACTCCCGGATGTCGAGGCCCCGGCGGGTGGCGCTTACAAATGTTTGGCAAGCCGTGTCTGGTGGTGCTGAAGACCTGTTCAATCACTGATTTTAGTCAATCCTGGAGCGTACGCTCATATCGTTACAGTCCAGCGTTCTTGAGGCTGTGACCGCTGCGGGTTCTCGCTCGTTCCGGCAGATGGGTAGAATCGTCTCTTTTTCCCTGCCGAAGGAAAACCAATGGCTCAGCCCTACAGTGCGCGCAGTCGTGCGATCGAACCGTTCCATGTGATGGCGCTGCTGGCGCGGGCCAATGAATTACAGGCTGAAGGCCACGACGTGATCCACCTGGAAATCGGCGAGCCGGACTTCACTACTGCCGAGCCGATCATCCGTGCCGGGCAGGCCGCTTTAACGGCGGGCAAGACCCGTTACACCGCTGCGCGCGGCATTCCTGAATTGCGCGAGGCGATTTCCGGTTTTTATCAATCGCACTACGGCTTGAACATCGATCCACGGCGGATTCTGATCACGCCGGGTGGTTCCGGTGCGCTGTTGCTGGCCAGCGCTTTGCTGGTCGATCCAGGTAAACACTGGCTGCTGGCGGATCCGGGTTATCCGTGTAACCGGCATTTTCTGCGCCTGGTGGAAGGTGCGGCGCAGCTTGTTCCTGTAGGGCCGGACGTGCGCTATCAGTTGACTCCGGATCTGGTCGAGCGTCATTGGGATCACGACAGCGTCGGTGCATTGGTCGCTTCGCCAGCCAATCCGACCGGCACCATCCTGACCCGCGATGAACTGGCCGGGTTATCCACCGCCATCAAGGCCAGGCACGGACATCTGGTGGTGGACGAGATCTACCACGGTTTGACTTACGGCACCGATGCCGCCAGCGTACTGGAAGTCGACGACAGCGCTTTTGTATTGAACAGTTTCTCCAAATATTTCGGCATGACCGGCTGGCGTCTCGGCTGGCTGGTGGCGCCGGACGCTGCCGTCAGCGAGCTGGAAAAACTGGCGCAGAACCTCTACATCAGCGCGCCGAGCATGGCGCAGTATGCGGCGTTGGCCTGTTTCGAACCGGACACCATCGCCATTCTGGAAGAGCGCCGCACCGAATTTGGTCGCCGCCGTGATTTCCTCCTGCCAGCGTTGCGCGAGTTGGGTTTCAACATCGCCGTGGAGCCGGAAGGCGCGTTCTATCTTTACGCCGATATCAGCCAGTTCGGCGGCGATGCCTTCGCGTTCTGCCGTCATTTCCTTGAAACCGAACATGTAGCGTTCACCCCGGGTCTGGATTTCGGTCGCTATCAGGCCAGCCACCATGTGCGTTTTGCCTACACGCAAAACCTCCCTCGCCTACAGGAAGCAGTGGAGCGTATTGCCCGTGGCTTGAAGAGCTGGCAAGGCTGATGCGCTTTTATCCTGCTCTGGAAGAGGCGCGACTGATCCGTCGTTACAAGCGTTTTCTCGCCGATATCGAAACCGTTGACGGCGAGTTGCTGACCATTCACTGCCCGAACACTGGTTCGATGCTCAACTGTCAGGTCGAAGGCGGGCAGGTCTGGTTCAGCCGCTCAAATGACCCGAAACGTAAATTACCGGGCACTTGGGAAATTGGTGAAACCCCGCAGGGTCGGTTGTTTTGCGTGAATACCGCACGGGCCAACGGTTTGGTCGAGGAGGCGCTGCAGGCCGGCGTCATCAGCGAGTTGAACGGCTTTACCGCATTGAAACGTGAAGTCGCGTACGGGCAGGAAAAGAGCCGAATCGACTTCCGCCTCGAATACCCGAGCGGCCCGGCTTATGTTGAAGTGAAAAGCGTCACCCTCGGTTTCGACGGCACTGCCGTGGCGGCGTTTCCCGATGCGGTGACCCAGCGCGGCGCCAAGCATTTGCGTGAATTGGCGCATCTGGCGCGGGACGGAATTCGGGCAGTGCAGTTGTATTGCGTCAATCTGACCGGGATTGACGCGGTGCGACCGGCGAGGGAAATCGATTCGGCCTACGCCGATGCGCTTCTCGAAGCGGTGGCTTGTGGCGTTGAGGTGCTGGCGTATGGCGTGCGGCTGGACCATGAAGAGATGGTCATCGACCGGCGTCTCGAGGTGCTGCTTAACGGTTAAACATCGATCCACAGCCCTTGCACGTCTTCCCGGCAAGGAATGGCGGTGAGTGCTTGCCCGGCGCAGGGGCCGGCGACGCATTCACCGTCCTCGATCAGAAACAGTGCGCCGTGGGTGGCGCACTGGATCAGGCTGTTGCTCGGGTCGAGAAACCGGTCGGGTTGCCATTCCAGACCCACGCCCCGGTGCGGGCAGCGATTGAGGTAGACATAGGCCTGACCATTGCGACGCACGGCAAACAGCTTTTTTCCGTCGATCTCGAAACCACGACTTTTCGCTTCGGCCAGATCGGCGCCCGCGCAGAGAAACTTCATGGCTATCCTCTAGTGTCCGCTCGTGTCTGGATATGTCCGAGCTTGACGTTTAAATGCAAACAATTATCAAATGGCGGCCTTCACCCGCAGGCATCTGGCAGATGTCGAGGATACTTGGCCTGCCATCCGGATGCCCGGGAAAAAACCTTATTCAAGGAAGCTGTTTATGCGCCTGAGTACCCGCGTTGCCGTGCTGTGTGTCGGACTTTTGGTCAGCCACCAGGCTGTAGCGGCCGATTTGCCGCAACGTTGGGTCAGTGCTGGCGGTGCGCTGTCGGAGTGGGTGAGTGAGTTGGGGGGCGAGTCGAAACTGGTCGGTGTCGACACCACCAGCCAGCATCCGGAGTCGTTGAAGGCGCTACCGAGTATTGGTTATCAGCGCAGTCTGTCCGCTGAGGGCATTCTCAGTTTGCGCCCAGATATCCTGATCGGCACCGAAGAAATGGGCCCGCCACCGGTACTGTCGCAGGTAAAAGCGGCCAGGGTTCAGGTGGCGTTGTTTTCGGCTCAGCCAGATCTGCCAACGCTGGAGAAAAACGTTACTCATTTGGCCCAATTGCTCGGCGCACAGGCTCAGGCCGCGCAACTGCTGCAAAGTTATCAACAGCAACTCGATGCGCAGAAGGCTCGGGTTACTGAAGTGCAGACTAAACAAAAAGCGCCGGGTGTGCTGCTGTTGCTTGGACATGCCGGTGGCAAGCCATTGATTGCTGGCAAGGACACCGCCGCCGACTGGTTGCTGCAACAGGCGGGCGGACATAACCTGGCGACGCACACGGGTTACAAGCCGTTTTCCGTGGAATCCCTCGCCAGTCTCGATCCTGAAGTGCTGGTGTTCGCCGACCGTGCATTGACCGGTGAGGCGGCGAAAGCGGCGCTGTTCAAGGAAAACCCTATTCTCAATTCAAGTCGCGCCGCGAAGACCGGGCGTGTGCTGGAGCTGGATCCGACCCTGCTGGTCGGTGGGCTCGGGCCGCGTTTGCCGGCAGCGCTGAAAACCCTGACTGACGGTTTCTACCCGGCCAAGAGCGGCCAATGACCACACTGGTAAAACCCCGTGGCTTGTTCATTGGCCTGACGCTCCTGTGTTTATTGGCGATCTGGCTATCGTTGGCACTCGGGCCCGTCAGTCTGCCGTTGTTCGACACTTTGCGTGCTGCGCTACGCATGCTTGGTGTGCCGTTGGCACCGGACGGACTGGAGCAGGCTGAACTGATCCTTGGGCAGATTCGTCTGCCGCGAACGCTGCTGGGACTGGCAGTGGGCGGTGTGCTGGCGTTGTCCGGCGTGGCGATGCAGGGCTTGTTTCGTAATCCGCTGGCCGATCCGGGACTGGTCGGTGTTTCCAGCGGCGCGGCATTGGGCGCAGCGATTGCGATTGTCGGCGGTGCTTTTTTTGGCGGCCTGCCGGAATGGTTCGGGCCGTACCTGCTGTCGGTCTGCGCGTTTCTCGGCGGCCTCGGCGTGACGGCGCTGGTGTATCGACTGGGTCGCCGTAATGGCCAGACCAACGTCGCGACCATGTTGCTGGCGGGCATCGCACTGACGGCGCTGGCCGGTTCGGCGGTGGGGCTGTTCACTTATCTGGCGGATGACGCGACCTTGCGCACGCTGACGTTCTGGAATCTCGGCAGTCTCAACGGCGCTAGTTACGCGCGGCTGTGGCCATTGCTGATCATCAGCGCCGGCGTGGCGTTGTGGTTGCCACGTCGCGCCAAAGCGCTGAATGCCTTGCTGCTCGGGGAATCCGAGGCTGGTCATTTGGGCATTGATGTCGAGCGGCTCAAGCGTGAATTGGTGTTTTGCACGGCGCTGGGGGTTGGCGCAGCAGTGGCGGCAGCCGGGATGATCGGTTTTGTCGGGCTGGTGGTGCCGCATCTGGTGCGCTTGCTGGCGGGACCGGATCACAAAGTGTTGCTGCCGGCCTCAGTGCTGGCGGGGGCGAGCCTGTTGCTGTTGGCTGATCTGGTCGCGCGGCTGGCGCTGGCGCCGGCAGAGTTGCCGATCGGCATCGTCACCGCGTTTATCGGTGCGCCGTTCTTTCTCTATTTGCTGCTGCGAGGGCGTGCCTGATGTTGCGTGCGCAGAATCTGCACATCCTTCGGGGTCGCAAGGCTGTGCTCAGCGATGTCTCGTTGCAGGTCGAACCGGGTGAAGTGCTCGGTGTGCTTGGGCCGAACGGTGCTGGCAAAAGTACGTTACTCGGTGCCTTGTGCGGTGAGCTGGCAGCGAGCGCGGGCGGGGTTTCGCTCGACGGGCAAGCGTTGAGCCACTGGACTGGCCCGCAGCGCGCGCAACGACTGGCGGTGTTGCCTCAGGTGTCGACCCTGGATTTTGCTTTTCGCGTTGAGGAAGTGGTCGGCATGGGCCGCTTGCCTTGGCAAAGCGGGTGGATGCGGGATGCCGAAATCATCGCACAGGCATTGACGGCAGCGGATGCCGGGCACTTGAGTGGTCGCAGTTATCTGGCGCTGTCCGGGGGCGAGCGTCAGCGTGTGCATCTGGCGCGGGTGCTCGCGCAGCTTTGGCCGGGGCAGGCCGGGCAGACACTGTTGCTGGATGAGCCGACTTCGATGCTTGATCCGCTGCATCAACATACGACACTGCAGGCCGTACGCGAGTTCGCCGATCGTGGCGCGGCGGTGTTGGTGATCCTGCATGATCTGAATCTGGCGGCGCGTTATTGTGATCGCATTCTGTTGCTGGAGGGTGGGCGTCCGGTGGTGCTGGATACACCGCAGCAGGTTTTGCGTCCGGACACGCTTCAGGCCGTATTCGGTCTCGAAGTGTTGGTGCAGCCGCACCCGGAGCGCGGGCATCCGCTGATCATCGCCCGCTGACAGGATCCTTGAGGTGATGGCATGCGTGGGTTGTGGTTGTTGGCGGTGATGTTACTTGCGGGGTGTCAGCATGTTGCGGCGCCACCGCCGATCAGTGGCGAGATTCGCGACCTGCGCAACGGTCAGGTGCTGACGGCACAGCAGTTGCTGACGCGTCTTGTCGAGTCTGAACGGCTGATTATCGGTGAACAGCATGACAACGCCGATCATCACGCCGCGCAATTGTGGCTGTTGCGTTCGCTCGGTGAGCAGCGGCCGCAGGGCAGCCTGTTACTGGAAATGCTCACGCCGGATCAGCAGCCTCGCATTGATCAAGTGCGCCAGGCTGCAACGCCGCCCGCGGACTTCCCAGCCGCATTGGCCTGGAAGGACGGCTGGGACTGGAATCTCTATGGACCCATTGTCCGCTTCGCGCTGACTCAGCCGTATCCACTGCTGGCGGCGAATTTGAACAGCGCTGAAATCCGCACCTTCTATCGTGATCCGCCTGTGCTTAACGGGGAGAGCAGCAATACAGCATCCGTGAAAGCTGTTTTGCTGGAACAGATCAGCGATTCCCATTGTGGCCTGCTGCCCGAATCACAGATGCCGGCGATGCTCGCCGTTCAGCAACAACGTGATCGGCGTATGGCCGAGCGTCTGCTGGCGGCTCCTTCACCTTCAGTCCTGCTGGCCGGTGCGTGGCATGCGCGCAAGGACGTCGGCGTGCCGTTGCATGTTGTTGATCTGGGCGCCGCCCAGGCACCCACCGTGTTGCTGTTGGCGGAGCATGGCTCCGAGGTAACGGCTGCGATGGCCGATTACGTTTGGTACACGCCGGCCACGCCAAAACAGGATTACTGCGAGCAGATGCGTAAACAGTTCGGCAAATGACTTTTCCACAGGCAAAAAAAGACCCGGTAAAAACCGGGTCAAATAACCGTGATTAGCCTGATGAGGAGATAATCTGAGAGTCCGAACCAAGGGCTTTTCAGAATATCGACTGATCTCGCGACCAGTTGTGATAATCATAGCGATTCTCATTACCGAGTCAACAACTGTTTTTCCGTTTCTTTGAAATCGTCCGGAAAATGGTCGGTACGCCCCGCAAACAAAGACTTTTAGCGTTGACCTTCAGTCGGTGTCATTTGCGTGATCTGCCGATTCAACTGGCCGATCCGCCGTGCCATGCTCTCGATCAGGCTGTGGGCGATCTTTGGATTGGTGCGGGTCATGCTCAAAAAATGATCACCGGGAATCAGCATCACCGTGCTCGGTTCTCGTGCTATCACCGTGGCATTGCGTGGCTCGCCGGTAAACACGGCCATGGCACCGAAAATCTCGTCTTTGGCCACATCTCCCACCTTATGCCCGTCGACAAACGCTTCGGCATGCCCGTCGATGATCACGAACACGTGATCAGCCGCGTCCCCTTGGTTAATCAGGATTTCACCCGCCTCGACCCGTTTGAAGCCATTGGTGCTGCGAAACTCACGCGGTTTCAGTTCCGCGACGGCATGGGCGAGGATCGCCATCTGCCCCAGCAGATACTCTAGAAACTGGTCTGTCCGATGAGCGTCGGCATACACATGCTGGAAAACCTCACGGCGCCAATAGGGCGTCAAGCGCAACGCCCCGTCACTGCACAAACGGCAATCAGCCCAGTCCTCACCTTGCTGAAGGCCGATCAAATCGCCGTCCTGCCAATAAAACAGCGGACGGGCGCCGATACAGCCGTTGATCATCCCTTCATTCAGCATGAATAGCTGATCGGCGGGTAACTGCGTCAGCAAATCATCCGCCGCCTCCAGTTCCAGCATCGGCCCGCAAGGCGCCAAATCGCGCAGCCACAGTGCGGGCAAGCTCTGCAAACGGTTGATCAAGGCATCGGCGTAGGCCGATTGTTCCCCCAGTAAATACATGACGGTCAATGCCCGTTCAGTTCTTGTGCCGCGAGGAAATGGCTTCGAGTTGCTTGTTGAGGGCGTCCTTGCGTTCGGCGGGGATGTCGTTCCAGTGCACATCCATCAGCGCGCCTTCGATCGCATACAGCAACACCTTCGATGCGCGAAACCCGCGGGTACGCACGGCCCGGTAGGCGTCCACCGCGCCCAGGCGACGCAAGTCCGAGGCGCTGTGGATGCCCACGGCATGCAGCCATTGCGCCGACGTCTTGCCAAGATTCTTCAGGTGTTGCAGTTCATCATTCATCAAGCCTCCTTGCGACGGCCGAATGGTGCGTGGGCGAGCTTCTCAGGAGTGTAGCCATCAGTAGGAAAAGCGTGATTGTTTGGTCGGATTCAACGCAAACGCTTCTAAGAAAGGGCGCTTGAAAGGCCTGCGAACGCAGAAAGAAGGGGAAAAAACACATATCAATGTAGGAGTGAGCCTGCTCGCGATAGCGGACTGGCAGGCACACATGTGTTGAATGTTAGACCGCTATCGCGAGCAGGCTCACTCCTACAGGGTGGGCGTCGTGTCAGAGGGGAGGCAACTATCAGCGGGTGCGATAGCGCAGGCGCGTGCCGAAATTCATCGACATCAGAATCTCGTCAGCGCTCAGTTCCGGCGGGAAGTAAGCCCCGGAAATCTGCGCGTGAGCCAGGCTCGCGCCTTCCAGCGACGCATTGCGGAAATCGATGCCTCGCAGATCGGCAGAACGGAAATACGCGTCCCTGAAATCCACGCCATCGGCATTCAGTTCACGCAAATCAAGACCACGGAAATCGCCGCCGACCATGTCGATCGGGCCATCTTGTGGGCGCTCTTTGTTGAAACCTGTGATGTCGTCTTTGTGCAGCAAGGCATATAGCGGGGTGTCGAGAAGTTTCGGCTGGCTCATGTCATATCACCGTTGGTTTTATGACGCCAGTATAGTGCCACTATTTGACGGCCGTGAAGCAAGCGAGGGCTTCACGGCCGAAATAGTTTCTTACAGGCCTGGCAGGCGCTGACGAATCTGCGCGACCACGGTGTCCAGCGTGCCGGACTCATTGGTCTGTACGCGTTTGCTGCGCAGGATTTCTTCCGGCGTCAGCGCTTCGCGATTGGCCTGCTGCGCTTCGATCACCGCCAGGGTGGCGTCGGACGGATCCTTTTGGTCGGCCTGACGGATCGCCAGCCAGCTTTCGATCACCGCTTGTGGCGCGTTGCAATCGAGGATGAGGAATGGCGTGCCGGTGGCTTCGGCGATCTTTGCCGCGTTGTCGCGTTGTTCGCGTTTGAGGTAAGTCGCGTCAATGACCACCGGGAAACCAGCGTGCAGGATCACTTCAGCGATTTCATGCAGACGCGCGTAAGTGGCGGCGCTGGCGTCGGCACTATAGATACCGGCCTGCACGTCGTTGGCAACGGTTTGCTCACCGAACAGACGCTTGCGCTCGACATCGGAACGCAGGCGAATCGCGCCCAGCGCTTCGACCAGACGCATGGCCACGTGGCTCTTGCCGACAGCGGAAACGCCGTGGGTAATCGCCATGAAGCGCGAAGGAATGGTGCTGTAGCTTTCGGCCAGGTTGGCGTAGTTGCGGTACTGGCGCAGGGTGGTGGCGCGCTGCACCGGGGTCGCGTCCGCCGGCATGCTGAACAGGGCAACCTTGGCGCGCACCAGTGCACGGTAGGCTTTATAGAAGTTCAGCACTTCCAGGCCCTGATAGTCGCCAGTCAGTTCCAGATACTGGCTGATGAAGCGGCGCGCCAGGGATTTCAGACCACGGTCTTCCAGGTCCATCGCGAGGAAACCGGTGTCGGCCCAGACGTCAGTGAAGCGGAACGGTTCGTTGAACTCGATGCAGTCGAAGATCACCACTTTGCCGTCGATGACCGTGGCGTTGCCCAAGTGGATATCGCCGTGGCATTCACGGGTGAAACCCTCGGTCTTGCGCTGAGCGAACAGTGGCTTGAGACGTTCGAAGCTGCTTTCGGCCCAGGCTTTCAGTGCATCGAGTTGCAGCAGATCGTTTTTGTCGCTGAGAAACGGCAGGATCTGTTCGAAGTTTTGCGAGACCGGCGCCATCACGCTGTCCGGGGTGCCGGCGTCGTGTTCGGCCGGGACCTTTGGCGCGGTGAGGTGGAAGCGTGCGATCTGCTCTGCCATCTCGTCGATGTGCCGAGTCGTCAGCTCACCGTTGGCTTGCAAGGTGCTGAGCAAACCGCTCTGCGGGAATTGACGCATTTTCAGTACGTATTCGATGGCCGGACCGTCGCCGCCCAGTTGCGGTGCTTCAAGGCTGCCGGTGACTGACAACACTTCCAGATACAAATCATCGGTCAGGCGCTGGTTCAAACGCAGCTCTTCCGCACAGAAATGCGCGCGCGATTCGAGGCCAGTGAAGTCGAGGAAGCCGAAATTAACCGGCTTCTTCATTTTATAAGCGAAGGGACCGGTGAGGATCACCCACGAGATATGGGTTTCGATGACCTGAAACCCTTCGACAGGGTGCGGGTAGAGGGCCGGGTTTTGCAGGGCAGCGATCAGAGACTGGCTCACGGGCGATCCTTCAGAGACTGGGGGAAATTCGAGGCCGCCATTATGGCCGCTCGCCAGCCCGACGCAAACCTCGGAGCGCTCCTGTTGAGGATGAATAAAGTGCGTATAATCCGCCGCCATGACTCGAACTCGATCCCCCCGTACCAAGAAAAAACCACCCTCCAAGGGCCTTAGCCCATGGTTGAGCTGGGCCATTAAACTCAGTCTGGTCGGCCTTGTCGTGCTGGCTGGCTTCGCCGTTTACCTCGATGCCGTGGTGCAGGAGAAGTTCTCCGGCAAGCGCTGGACCATCCCGGCCAAGGTTTACGCGCGGCCGCTCGAGCTGTTCGTCGGACAAAAGCTCAGCAAGGACGATTTCCTTACCGAGCTCGATGCCCTCGGTTATCGTCGCGAAGCCGTGAGCAATGGTCCCGGCGCGGCAGCCGTTAGCGGCAATACCGTCGATCTGAATACCCGTGGCTTCCAGTTCTATGAAGGCTTGGAGAAACCGCAGCCGGTGCGCGTGCGTTTCTCTGGCGATTATGTGGCTGAGCTGTCGGCGACCAACGGATCGAAATTGTCTGTGGTGCGCCTCGAACCGCTGATGATCGGCGGTATTTATCCGAAGAATCTTGAAGACCGCATTCTGATCAAGCTTGATCAAGTGCCGCCGTATCTGCTCGAAACTCTGATCGCTGTCGAAGATCGCGACTTCTATAGCCACTGGGGCGTGTCGCCGAAGTCGATTGCCCGGGCTATCTGGGTCAACACCTCGGGCGGCAAGATGACGCAGGGCGGCAGTACGCTGACCCAGCAGTTGGTGAAAAACTTCTACCTGACCAATGAACGCAGCCTGACCCGCAAGCTCACCGAAGCGATGATGGCGATGCTGCTGGAGCTGCATTACGACAAAAAGGAAATCCTTGAGGCCTACCTCAACGAAGTCTTCGTCGGGCAGGATGGTCAGCGCGCGGTGCACGGCTTCGGTCTGGCCAGCCAGTTCTTCTTTGGCCAGCCATTGTCCGAGCTGAAGCTGCATCAGGTGGCGATGCTGGTCGGCATGGTCAAAGGTCCGTCCTACTACAACCCGCGTCGCAATCCTGAGCGCGCGCTGGAGCGGCGTAACCTGGTGCTCGACGTGCTTGAGCAGCAAGGCGTGGCGACGGCCGAACAGGTTGAAGCGGCGAAGAAAATGCCGCTGGGCGTGACTACTCGCGGCAAGCTCGCCGACAGCTCGTTCCCGGGCTTTATCGATCTGGTCAAACGCCAGTTGCGTGAAGACTATCGCGACGAAGACTTGACCGAAGAAGGTCTGCGCATCTTCACCAGCTTCGACCCGATCCTGCAGATGAAAGCCGAGGCCTCGGTAAACGACACCTTTAAACGTCTGTCCGGGCGCAAGGGCTCCGACGATGTCGAAGCGGCGATGGTCGTGACCAATCCGGAAACCGGCGAGGTCCAGGCAATGATCGGCAGTCGTCAGGCCAGTTATGCCGGTTTCAACCGCGCACTGGATGCCGTGCGACCGATCGGCTCGTTGATCAAGCCTGCGGTTTATCTGACTGCGCTGGAAAAGCCGAGCCAGTACACCCTGACCAGTTGGCTGTCTGATGATCCGTTGTCGGTCAAAGGCGCGAACGGTCAGGTGTGGAAACCGCAGAACTACGACCGTCGCTCCCACGGCACCGTGTTCCTCTATCAAGGCCTGGCGCATTCCTACAACCTGTCGACCTCGCGTCTGGGCCTGGAAGTGGGCGTACCTAACGTACTCAAGACCTTGGGTCGTCTGGGCGTAACGCGTGAGTTCCCGGCATTCCCGTCGATGTTGCTTGGCGCCGGTGGCATGACCCCGATCGAAGTCGCGACCATGTACCAGACGCTGGCCAACGGTGGTTTCAATACGCCGATGCGCGGCATTCGCAGTGTGCTGACCGCCGAGGGCGAACCGCTCAAGCGTTATCCGTTCCAGATCGAGCAGCGTTTCGATCCGGCGTCCATCTATCTGATCCAGAACGCCATGCAGCGCGTGATGCGTGAAGGTACCGGCAGCTCGGTTTATAACGTGCTGCCCAAGACTTTGACGCTGGCGGGCAAGACCGGTACCAGTAACGATTCCCGGGACAGCTGGTTCGCCGGCTTCAGTCAGGATCTGCTGGCGGTGGTCTGGTTGGGGCGCGATGACAACGGCAAGACGCCGTTCACCGGGGCCACCGGTGCGTTGCAGGTCTGGACCAGTTTCATGCGCAAGGCCGATCCGCTACCGCTGGACATGCCGCAGCCGGACAATGTCGTACAGGCTTGGGTCGATTCGCGTACCGGGCAGGGTTCCGATGCCAACTGTCCGGGGGCGGTGCAGATGCCGTATATTCGCGGCAGCGAACCGCCACCCGGCGCCGCGTGTGCGGGCGAAACGCCTGCCTCCGGCGAGTCGGTGATGGATTGGGTCAAGGGCTGGATGAATTAAGCAAAGAGGGTTTCAAGTGAACAAGTGGTTGATTCCAGCGGTGACCGCCGTGGCTTTGCTCAGCGGCTGCTCTACCGTACAGCGTGGTTCGATTCCAGTGGTTGACTCCGGTACTGCGGTGTCCAACAGCGAACGTATTTCGGCCAATGGCGGCTTCCGTCAAACGACGGTGAAGCGTCCAGCACAGGGCCAGACCCAGGCGATTCCGCAAGGTGACACTGGCGTGGTGGTGATGGTGCCGGGTGGCGGCGCGACGACTTCTGCGCCGATCAGCTCCTCGCCAATCGTGCCGGGTCCGGCGTCCGGTGGTATCACGCCTGGGCCGTACAACCCATCAGCAGTTGAATCGGCGCCGATCAACTCGGGCACTTACAACATGCCTTCGACGCCGAGCGGAATTCCTTCGGCCAGCAGTGGCGGTGGACTTTCCGCCGACGAGCAACTGGATGGTCCGGTGCTCGCCTTGCTGACCACAGCGCAGCAGCAACAGGCCGGCGGCGACCTCAACGGTGCGTCCTCCAGCCTGGAGCGTGCTCAGCGAGTTGCCCCGCGTGAGCCGCAAGTGCTTTATCGCTTGGCGCAAGTGCGCATGGCCCAAGGTGATGCGCCGCAAGCCGAGCAGTTCGCCCGTCGTGCGCTGACCATGGCCAACGGTCGTCCGGACTTGCAGGCCAACCTGTGGGAAGTCATCGCTCAGTCCCGTGAGAAACAAGGCGATTCAGCGGGCGCCGCTCAGGCCCGTCAGAAGGCCAAGGTTTCGCTGTGATGGATGCCCGTTTCCCGAAAATCGCCGATCAGCTGTTGCTGATCGAGCGTGAACTGCGCACTCAAGGCTGGTGGGACGAGGTTCCGCCGTCGGCGGAAGCGTTGAGCAGTGTCGAGCCGTTTTCGGTCGATACGCTGGATTTCGAGCAGTGGCTGCAATGGATCTTCCTGCCGAAGATGAAATACATCCTTGAGGAGGATCTGCCATTGCCGAATGCCTCGGGGATTCAGGAAATGGCTGAAATGGTCTTCGCCCAGCGCAACCTGGGTGGCAAGGATCGGCAGCTTCAGGTGCTGCTTAAAGAGTTTGACCTGCTGATCACTGCCTCGCGCTAATACCGATTCTGTGTAGGAGCTGCCGAAGGCTGCGATCTATTGATCTTTAAAGTCAAAAGATCGCAGCCTCATTTCACTCGACAGCTCCTACAGTCCTGCAGATGCCTATTGGCAATTCTCGGCTATCTGTTTCTGAGCCTCGACAATGCGTTCCTGACGCTGCGCATCATCCAGCCGTCGCATCTGTCCCTCCACCTCTTCCCTCAAACGCGGATTGTTCTGCAATTGCGCAAGGTTCGTGCGTGCTTGCTCGCAAAACTGTTTGAGCTGCGCCTGTTGGTCGGCCACCTGTTTCTTCACCCTGTCATCAATCGCCTTCTGATCGCCCAATACATCGCTGCCCGGCATTGCCGCCGGTTTCGGTGGGGGCGAGGAGGGCGTCTGCAAGGTTGTCGACTGCTGACCCGGTGGCGGCTGCGCATCGAAGTGCGTGACCCCCTGGGCATCGACCCATTTGTAGATTTGAGCGGCCATGCACCATGGGCTGAGGCCGATCAGCAGAGTAAGGAGGAGCGTTCGCATGCTGATTCCTTGGCAAAATTGCGCAATTGACACTAACAGAGTAGCGGTTTTCAGGTTTTTTCTTGCGTTCTCATGTGCTTACCCACAATTAACCACACAGACGACTTGACTTGGAGAGGGCGAAACAGAAGAATCCAAAGTCCGCTGTAGAGGGACTGCCAGAAGCAGACCCACTCGGTAGATCATGAGGCGCACATCCGCGCCGACCTGTTACACCCGCAACGCGTTACCTCGCGCTGGGTGGGAAAGGCCCGCAACACTTGGGACGATCCCAATACTTGCTCAGTCAGTGCTGACGTAGTCGGCGACCACCGTCGCTCATGCTCTGCCGAGAAGTAAACCTATTAAGACCCGCCCCTTTTTTGTGGACGGTATTCTGGCGTTTTAGAGGTGAACAACGTGGAGCTTTTATCTGGCGGTGAGATGCTCGTCCGCTTCTTGCGTGACGAAGGCGTCAAATATATCTACGGGTACCCGGGTGGTGCTCTCCTGCATGTTTACGATGCCCTGTTCAAAGAACCGGAAGTGACTCACATTCTGGTTCGTCACGAACAAGCGGCAACCCATATGGCTGACGGTTATGCCCGTGCCACCGGTAAAGCCGGCGTGGTATTGGTGACGTCCGGTCCTGGCGCCACAAACGCCATTACCGGTATCGCGACCGCCTATATGGACTCGATTCCAATGGTGATCATTTCCGGTCAGGTGCCAAGCACCATGGTCGGCACCGACGCGTTCCAGGAAACCGACATGATCGGTATCTCCCGGCCGATCGTGAAGCACAGCTTCATGATCAAGCACGCCTCGGAAATCCCGGAAGTCATGAAGAAGGCCTTCTACCTGGCGCAATCCGGTCGTCCGGGGCCGGTCGTGGTCGATATCCCGAAAGACATGACCAACCCGGCCGAGAAGTTCGAATACATCTTCCCGAAGAAAGCCAAGCTGCGTTCCTACAGCCCGGCCGTTCGTGGTCACTCCGGGCAAATCCGCAAGGCAGCAGAAATGCTCCTGGCGGCCAAGCGTCCGGTCATGTACTCCGGTGGCGGCGTAATTCTCGGCAACGGTTCCGCACCGCTGACCGAACTGGCGAAAATGCTCAACCTGCCAGTGACCAACACCTTGATGGGCCTGGGTGGTTTCCCGGGGACTGATCGTCAGTTCATCGGCATGCTCGGCATGCACGGCAGTTACACCGCCAACCTGGCGATGCACCATGCTGACGTGATCCTGGCTGTCGGCGCACGCTTCGACGATCGCGTGATCAATGGCGCAGCGAAGTTCTGCCCGAACGCCAAGATCATTCACATCGACATCGACCCGGCTTCGATTTCCAAGACCATCAAGGCCGACGTGCCAATTGTTGGTCCGGTTGAGAGTGTTCTGACCGAAATGGTCGCGATTCTCAAGGAAATCGGCGAGACCCCGAACAAGGAGTCCGTGGCCAGTTGGTGGAAGCAGGTGGATGAATGGCGCGGTGATCGCGGCCTGTTCCCTTATGAAAAGGGCGACGGCAGCCTGATCAAGCCGCAGACCGTGATCGAAACCCTCTGCGAAGTGACCAAAGGCGATGCCTTCATCACTTCCGACGTGGGTCAGCACCAGATGTTCGCTGCGCAGTACTACACGTTCAACAAGCCGAATCGCTGGATCAACTCCGGTGGTCTGGGCACCATGGGCTTCGGTTTTCCGGCGGCCATGGGCATCAAGTTGAGCTTCCCGGATGACGACGTTGCCTGCGTCACCGGTGAAGGCAGTATCCAGATGAACATCCAGGAACTGTCGACCTGCCTGCAGTATGGCTTGCCAGTGAAAATCGTCATCCTCAACAACGGTGTTCTGGGGATGGTTCGTCAGTGGCAGGACATGAGCTACGGCAGCCGCCACTCACACTCCTACATGGAATCGCTGCCTGACTTCGTCAAGCTGGCTGAAGCCTACGGCCACGTTGGCGTACGCATCACCGAATCGAAAGATTTGAAGTCGAAGATGGCAGAAGCGTTCGCCATGAAGGATCGCCTGGTCGTGATCGATATTTCGGTCGACACCAGCGAGCACGTCTATCCGATGCAGATCAAAGACGGCTCGATGCGCGATATGTGGCTGAGCAAGACGGAGCGTACTTAATCATGCGGCACATTATTTCCTTGCTTCTGGAAAACGAACCCGGCGCTTTGTCTCGCGTAGTCGGCCTGTTCTCGCAGCGCAACTACAACATCGAAAGCCTGACCGTGGCCCCGACCGAAGACCCGACCCTGTCGCGTCTGACGCTGACCACTGTGGGCCACGATGAAGTCATCGAGCAGATCACCAAAAACCTGAACAAGCTGATCGAAGTGGTCAAGCTGGTGGACCTCTCGGAAAGCGCTCACATCGAGCGCGAACTGATGCTGGTCAAGGTCAAGGCCACTGGCGCCCAGCGCGCCGAGATCAAACGCACCACCGATATTTACCGTGGACAGATCGTCGACGTCAGCGCCAGCGTGTATACCGTTCAATTGACCGGTACCAGCGACAAGCTCGACAGCTTCATTCAGTCCATCGGCACCGCATCGATTCTGGAAACCGTCCGTAGCGGCGTGACCGGCATTGCCCGCGGCGACAAAGTACTCAGCATCTAAACCAAATTAGCGAATGGCCTGAACGGCCTGGATATAAAGGGGAAATTCATGAAAGTTTTCTACGATAAAGACTGCGACCTGTCGATCATCCAGGGCAAGAAAGTTGCCATCATCGGTTACGGTTCCCAGGGCCACGCCCAAGCGTGCAACCTGAAAGACTCCGGTGTCGACGTTACCGTTGGTCTGCGTAAAGGTTCGGCCACTGTTGCCAAAGCTGAAGCTCACGGCCTGAAAGTGACCGACGTTGCTTCCGCTGTTGCTGCCGCCGACCTGGTCATGATCCTGACCCCGGACGAGTTCCAGTCCTCGCTGTACAAAAACGAAATCGAGCCGAACATCAAGAAAGGCGCCACCCTGGCCTTCTCCCACGGCTTCGCGATCCACTACAACCAGGTTGTTCCGCGTGCCGACCTCGACGTGATCATGATCGCGCCGAAAGCTCCGGGTCACACCGTACGTTCCGAGTTCGTGAAGGGCGGCGGTATCCCTGACCTGATCGCTATCTACCAGGACGCCTCGGGCAACGCCAAAAACGTTGCGCTGTCCTACGCCGCTGGCGTTGGTGGCGGTCGTACCGGCATCATCGAAACCACCTTTAAGGACGAGACCGAAACCGACCTGTTCGGCGAACAAGCCGTTCTGTGCGGCGGTACCGTTGAACTGGTAAAAGCCGGTTTCGAAACCCTGGTTGAAGCTGGCTACGCGCCGGAAATGGCCTACTTCGAGTGCCTGCACGAACTGAAGCTGATCGTTGACCTCATGTACGAAGGCGGTATCGCCAACATGAACTACTCGATCTCCAACAACGCTGAGTACGGCGAGTACGTGACCGGTCCGGAAGTGATCAACGCCGAATCCCGTCAGGCCATGCGCAACGCCCTGAAACGTATTCAGGACGGCGAATACGCCAAAATGTTCATCAGCGAAGGCGCAACCGGCTACCCTTCGATGACCGCCAAGCGTCGTAACAACGCCGCTCACGGTATCGAAGTCATCGGCGAGCAACTGCGCTCCATGATGCCGTGGATCGGTGCCAACAAGATCGTCGACAAAGCCAAAAACTAAGTCGTTGTCCCTTGTATGAAAAAACGCGGCCTCGGCCGCGTTTTTTCGTTTGAGGCGGTGGTTCTGGTATAAAGCTGCAGCGTTTGTGGCCGAACTGTCGTCCTCAAGCATCTGTCGAATTTTCTTCAAACCGTTGCAAGGTAATGTCCATGAGCGAACGTCCCGAAGAGCCGAACAAGGCTTCTGACGCCGAAAGCCTGTTGCCCATCGATGAACACATCGAAGAAGGGCACGACGCAGAAGGTCGTAAAGTCCGGCATCGTGGTATCTATCTGCTGCCGAACCTGTTCACCACTGCAAACCTGTTCGCAGGGTTTTACTCCATCATCAACTCGATGAGCGCCCAGGCTGCGTTGAGTGCCGGTGATTCGGCGAACGCGAGCAAGTATTTCGCGTTCGCCGCGATCGCGATTTTCGTCGCCATGGTGCTCGACGGCCTCGACGGTCGTGTCGCGCGCATGACCAATACGCAAAGTGCCTTTGGCGCCGAGTACGACTCGCTGTCGGATATGGTCGCGTTCGGTGTTGCACCGGCGTTGCTGGCATTCGGTTGGGCGTTGGGCGACATGGGCAAGGTCGGCTGGATGGTTGCCTTCATCTATGTAGCAGGCGCGGCGTTGCGTCTGGCGCGTTTCAATACGCAGGTTGGCACGGCGGATAAACGTTACTTCATCGGTC
>NZ_CP071586.1:5307500-5917500 GCF_019614655.1 Pseudomonas germanica | reverse complement strand
CGAGTAGGACGGAGCACGAGAAACTTTGTCTGAATATGGGGGGACCATCCTCCAAGGCTAAATACTACTGACTGACCGATAGTGAACTAGTACCGTGAGGGAAAGGCGAAAAGAACCCCGGAGAGGGGAGTGAAATAGATCCTGAAACCGTATGCGTACAAGCAGTGGGAGCAGACTTTGTTCTGTGACTGCGTACCTTTTGTATAATGGGTCAGCGACTTATTTTCAGTGGCGAGCTTAACCGAATAGGGGAGGCGTAGCGAAAGCGAGTCTTAATAGGGCGTCTAGTCGCTGGGAATAGACCCGAAACCGGGCGATCTATCCATGGGCAGGTTGAAGGTTGGGTAACACTAACTGGAGGACCGAACCGACTACCGTTGAAAAGTTAGCGGATGACCTGTGGATCGGAGTGAAAGGCTAATCAAGCTCGGAGATAGCTGGTTCTCCTCGAAAGCTATTTAGGTAGCGCCTCATGTATCACTGTAGGGGGTAGAGCACTGTTTCGGCTAGGGGGTCATCCCGACTTACCAAACCGATGCAAACTCCGAATACCTACAAGTGCCGAGCATGGGAGACACACGGCGGGTGCTAACGTCCGTCGTGAAAAGGGAAACAACCCAGACCGTCAGCTAAGGTCCCAAAGTTATGGTTAAGTGGGAAACGATGTGGGAAGGCTTAGACAGCTAGGAGGTTGGCTTAGAAGCAGCCACCCTTTAAAGAAAGCGTAATAGCTCACTAGTCGAGTCGGCCTGCGCGGAAGATGTAACGGGGCTCAAACCATACACCGAAGCTACGGGTATCATCTTCGGATGATGCGGTAGAGGAGCGTTCTGTAAGCCTGTGAAGGTGAGTTGAGAAGCTTGCTGGAGGTATCAGAAGTGCGAATGCTGACATGAGTAACGACAATGGGTGTGAAAAACACCCACGCCGAAAGACCAAGGTTTCCTGCGCAACGTTAATCGACGCAGGGTTAGTCGGTCCCTAAGGCGAGGCTGAAAAGCGTAGTCGATGGAAAACAGGTTAATATTCCTGTACTTCTGGTTATTGCGATGGAGGGACGGAGAAGGCTAGGCCAGCTTGGCGTTGGTTGTCCAAGTTTAAGGTGGTAGGCTGAGATCTTAGGTAAATCCGGGATCTTAAGGCCGAGAGCTGATGACGAGTGTTCTTTTAGAACACGAAGTGGTTGATGCCATGCTTCCAAGAAAAGCTTCTAAGCTTCAGGTAACCAGGAACCGTACCCCAAACCGACACAGGTGGTTGGGTAGAGAATACCAAGGCGCTTGAGAGAACTCGGGTGAAGGAACTAGGCAAAATGGCACCGTAACTTCGGGAGAAGGTGCGCCGGTGAGGGTGAAGGACTTGCTCCGTAAGCTCATGCCGGTCGAAGATACCAGGCCGCTGCGACTGTTTATTAAAAACACAGCACTCTGCAAACACGAAAGTGGACGTATAGGGTGTGACGCCTGCCCGGTGCCGGAAGGTTAATTGATGGGGTTAGCTAACGCGAAGCTCTTGATCGAAGCCCCGGTAAACGGCGGCCGTAACTATAACGGTCCTAAGGTAGCGAAATTCCTTGTCGGGTAAGTTCCGACCTGCACGAATGGCGTAACGATGGCGGCGCTGTCTCCACCCGAGACTCAGTGAAATTGAAATCGCTGTGAAGATGCAGTGTATCCGCGGCTAGACGGAAAGACCCCGTGAACCTTTACTATAGCTTTGCACTGGACTTTGAATTTGCTTGTGTAGGATAGGTGGGAGGCTTTGAAGCGTGGACGCCAGTTCGCGTGGAGCCATCCTTGAAATACCACCCTGGCAACTTTGAGGTTCTAACTCAGGTCCGTTATCCGGATCGAGGACAGTGTATGGTGGGTAGTTTGACTGGGGCGGTCTCCTCCTAAAGAGTAACGGAGGAGTACGAAGGTGCGCTCAGACCGGTCGGAAATCGGTCGTAGAGTATAAAGGCAAAAGCGCGCTTGACTGCGAGACAGACACGTCGAGCAGGTACGAAAGTAGGTCTTAGTGATCCGGTGGTTCTGTATGGAAGGGCCATCGCTCAACGGATAAAAGGTACTCCGGGGATAACAGGCTGATACCGCCCAAGAGTTCATATCGACGGCGGTGTTTGGCACCTCGATGTCGGCTCATCACATCCTGGGGCTGAAGCCGGTCCCAAGGGTATGGCTGTTCGCCATTTAAAGTGGTACGCGAGCTGGGTTTAGAACGTCGTGAGACAGTTCGGTCCCTATCTGCCGTGGACGTTTGAGATTTGAGAGGGGCTGCTCCTAGTACGAGAGGACCGGAGTGGACGAACCTCTGGTGTTCCGGTTGTCACGCCAGTGGCATTGCCGGGTAGCTATGTTCGGGAAAGATAACCGCTGAAAGCATCTAAGCGGGAAACTTGCCTCAAGATGAGATCTCACTGGAACCTTGAGTTCCCTGAAGGGCCGTCGAAGACTACGACGTTGATAGGTTGGGTGTGTAAGCGCTGTGAGGCGTTGAGCTAACCAATACTAATTGCCCGTGAGGCTTGACCATATAACACCCAAGCAATTTGCGTCGAAAGACCAGATTGCGGTGTGTGAAGACGAAACGAACCGAAAGTTCGATGTTCACAAACACCGAAAGCTATCACATACCCAATTTGCTGAAGCGAGGCCATTTGGCCACGACTCAGTACCCGAATTTCTTGACGACCATAGAGCGTTGGAACCACCTGATCCCATCCCGAACTCAGCAGTGAAACGATGCATCGCCGATGGTAGTGTGGGGTTTCCCCATGTGAGAGTAGGTCATCGTCAAGATTAAATTCCGAAACCCCAATTGCGAAAGCAGTTGGGGTTTTGTTTTGCCCGCGGGAAAGTTTTTTACTCGCGACAACGAACAAATTTGCACAGTTATTTTCGAATCAGAACACTAGAATAGCCCCACCTTATTCGGAGCCAGAGCCTTTATGTCAGAGTCGGTTGACGCCCCCGGGCTGTCAGATTTACCGCTGGAAGACTTGGTGGCCTGTCACGAGTGCGACCTGCTGATGCGCAAGCCACAACTTGCCCATGGCGAAAAAGCCCTCTGCCCACGCTGCGGTTACGAGTTGTATGCCCACCGCCATAACGTGGTGCAGCGCAGCCTTGCCTTGGTGATTGCAGCATTGCTGCTGTACATCCCGGCAAACTTTTTACCCATCATGCAACTCAATATCCTCGGACAGTCTTCGCAGGATACGGTCTGGAGCGGCGTGCTCGGCTTGTTCAACACGGACATGCAGGGTGTTTCGATCGTCGTATTCCTGTGCAGCATGGCCATTCCGCTGTTGAAGTTGCTGTGCCAGTTATTCGTCTTGCTAACGATCCGCTTCGATGTCGGTCGCAGTTACGGTTTGTTGCTTTACCGTATTTATCACCACCTCAAAGACTGGGGAATGCTCGAGGTCTACCTCATGGGCGTACTGGTGGCGATCGTCAAACTGGCGGACATGGCGGCCATCACCGTCGGTCTCGGCCTAGCGTGTTTCATTAGCTTGTTATTAGTGCAGGTATGGCTGGAGGTGGTGATGTCACCGCATCAGATCTGGCAGGCGCTATCAGGGGAAGATGCTCATGCGGGCGATTGATGCGGGCATTCTGGTCTGTACCGAATGTCATGAGTTGAACAGGCAGGAAGCGGACACCGACGAGCAAACCTGCACCCGCTGTGGTGCATTGGTCCACGCTCGCAGGCCAAACAGCCTCACCCGCACCTGGGCACTGCTGATCACGGCAGCGATCATCTATATACCGGCCAATGTCTTGCCGATCATGACTGTCAGTTCTTTGGGGCAGGGTGATCCGAGCACTATCATGTCCGGCGTGATCCAGTTGGTGCAGCACGGCATGATTCCGATTGCTGCGGTGGTGTTTATCGCCAGTATTCTGGTGCCGACCTTCAAACTGGTGGGCATCGCGCTGCTGCTGTTTTCGGTGCAACGACGTCAGCCGCTGTCCGCCCGTCAGCGCATCTGGATGTACCGTTTTATCGAGTTTATTGGCCGCTGGTCGATGCTCGATATTTTTGTGATCGCCATTCTCGTGGCGGTCGTCAACTTCGGCCGGCTTGCCAGTGTCGAAGCCAATCTTGGCGCCATCGCCTTCGCCAGTGTGGTGATTCTGACGATGCTCGCCGCAGTAACTTTCGATCCCCGACTGATTTGGGATAACACGGAGTCGGACGACGACCATGACTGATTTGCCCGTAGCGAAAACCCGACCGGCCTCGAACTGGTCTGCCATTTGGGTACTGCCTCTGATCGCGTTGATCATCGGCGGCTGGCTTGGCTGGCGTGCCTATTCCGAGACCGGGATCGAAATTCAGATCCGCTTCGAGAGTGGCGAAGGTATTCAGGCCAACAAGACCGAGGTCATGTACAAAGGCATGCCGGTCGGTAAGGTCAAGGCGCTCAAGCTCGACGACGAAGGCAACTCCAAAGGCGTGATCGCCACCGTCGAGATGAACAAAGACGTCGAGCAATACCTCAAGACCAGCACGCGTTTCTGGCTGGTCAAACCGAGCGTGACGCTGGCCGGCATCACCGGTCTGGAAACCCTGGTCTCGGGTAACTACGTGGCCATCAGCCCCGGCGAAGGGGAACCGACGCGCAAGTTCAAGGCGCTTGCCGAAGAGCCGCCGCTGTCGGATGCCAAACCCGGCCTGCATCTGACCATCAAGGCGGATCGTCTCGGTTCGCTGAATCGTGGCAGCCCGGTGTTCTACAAACAGATCAAGGTTGGCCAGATCAAAAGCTACGTGCTTTCGGAAGATCAAAGCACCGTTGAGCTGAAAGTCTTCATTGAGCCGACCTACGCCAAACTGGTGCGCAAACACACGCGTTTCTGGAACGCCAGCGGCATCAGCATCGACGCCAACCTGTCCGGGGTGAAAGTGCGCAGCGAATCGCTGGCCAGCATCGTCGCCGGCGGCATCGCCTTCGCTACGCCGGAGAACCGCAAGGACAGCCCGCCGACCGATCCAAGCCTGCCGTTCCGTCTCTACGAAGATTTCGATGCTGCTGCGGCCGGGATCCGGGTGAAGGTCAAACTCAGCGACTTCGAAGGCCTGCAGGCTGGCCGCACGCCGGTGATGTACAAAGGCATTCAGGTCGGCAACCTGAAAGCATTGAAGGTCGACCCCGATCTGAACAGCGCCACTGCCGAGCTGACTCTTGATCCGTTGGCCGAAGACTATCTGGTCGACGGCACCCAGTTCTGGGTGGTCAAACCGTCGATTTCTCTGGCCGGTATCACCGGGCTGGAAGCGCTGGTGAAAGGTAACTACATCGCCGTGCGCCCGGGTGACAAGGGCGCTGCGCCGAAACGCGAGTTCGAGGCTCGGCCGAAGGCGCCGCCGCTGGATCTGCGTTCGCCGGGGCTGCACCTGGTGTTGTTCACCGATGTCCTTGGCTCCATCGATGTTGGCAGTCCGATTTTGTACAAGCAGGTCAAGGTCGGTTCGGTGCAGAGCTACCAGTTCTCCAAGACCCGCAAGCAACTGGTCATCGGTGTTCACATCGAAAAGGAATACGAAAACCTGGTCAATGCTTCGACGCGCTTCTGGAATGTCAGCGGCATCACGCTGACCGGCGGACTGACCGGCGGCATTCAAGTGAAGAGCGAATCGCTGCAGACCCTGATGGCCGGTGGCATCGCTTTTGAAACACCGCAGGCCAAGGCGCCGTTGCAGAAGCGTATTCCACGTTTCCGCCTGTTCGCCAACCATGATGAGGCGAATCAGAAAGGCGCGGTGGTGACGATCAAAGTCGATCGCGCTGATGGTCTGCGCAGTGGCACCCCGGTGCGCTTCAAGGGACTGGATGTCGGCAAAATCGAAAGTGTCGATCTGACCGATGATCTGCAATCGGTGATCCTCACGGCGCGGATTACCGAAGTGCCGGAGAAGATCGCCCGGGTCGGCAGCCAATTCTGGGTGGTCAAACCTGAGCTGGGCCTGATCAAGACAGAAAATCTGGAAACCCTGGTGACCGGAAAATACATAGAAGTGCAACCGGCGGCGAAGAGTCTGGGGCCGCAGAAGAACTTCGTGGCCCTAGCCAATGCGCCGGAAGTGACCAAGCAAGAGGCGGGTCTGAGTCTGGTCTTGAGCGCGGCCCGTCGTGGTTCGCTGAAACCGGGTGTGCCAGTGACTTACCGTGAAATTACCGTGGGCAAAGTCACCGGTTATGAACTGGGCCAGACCGCTGATCGAGTGTTGGTGCACATTCTGATCGAGCCGAAATACGCACCGTTGGTGCGCAGCGGGAGCCGGTTCTGGAACACTAGCGGTGTCGGGTTTGATATCGGTTTGTTCAATGGCCTGACGGTGCGCACCGAGTCGCTGGAGACAGCGATTCAGGGTGGGATTGCCTTCGCCACGCCGGACGGTGAGCGCATGGGCAACCCGGCGCGGGCTGAGCAGACGTTCCCGTTGTTCGACAAGTTTGAGGATGAGTGGCTGACGTGGGCGCCGAAGATTTCCCTCGGTAAGTGATTCTATGGTGTCTGAAGTGGCGCCATCGCGAGCAGGCTCACGGCCTACAGGGGAACGCATTCCAACTGTAGGAGTGAGCCTACTCGCGATAGGGCACGCAAAATCAGCACAAACCCCAAGCCATAAAAAAGGGCCGCGATCCAAACAGATCGCGGCCCTTTTTATTGCCTTCAGTTAATGCCGATCAAACCGCATCCAGCTCCGGTTCATCCGCTTCAACATTCAGCGTTGCCTTGACCACATCATGGCGACGGATGTACTTCCAGTCCGCCTCATCGATGTAAATGCCCGCCGGGCCGCTGCCGCCTTCCAGGTCGATCGCGACACTGGCGCAGACCTGCGGCTTCACACTCGCCAGAATCGGCACGAAACCCAGTTGCAGACTGGTTTCCAGCAGTGCGGCCTGGTTCTTCTCGTCGATGTCCGCCGCCTCATCGAGGTAATACGGCAGACGTACGCGACCGGCCTGATCGCGGTCCATCAAGTGCAGCAACAAATACATGTTGGTCAGCGCCTTGATGGTCATGGTCGTACCGTTGGACGCCGCGCCATCGATGTCGGTGTGGATCACTGGCTGGCCGTTGACCTTGGTGATCTCGAAGGCCAGTTCGAACAAGTCCTTGAGGCCGAGTTGGTTGTGGTTTGCCGCCACCAGCCGCGCCAGGTATTCCTTGGCTTCTTCGTTCTTGTTGTCCTGCTCGGCGCTCTGGCTGAGATCGAACACCGACAGGGTTTCGCCTTCTTCGTACTGACCGGCGCTGTGGATGATCTGGTCGATGTGCTTGAGCGCTTCCTTGTTCGGCGCGAGGACGATGCGGAAGCTCTGCAGGTTGGAGACCTGACGCTTGTTGATCTCGCGGTTGAACAGCGCCAGTTGATGCTCGAGGCTGTCGTAGTCGCTGCGAATGTTGCGCAGGGTCCGGGCGATGTCGGTGACCGCCGCGCGACGGGCCTTGCCCAGGGTCAGCGCCTCATCGGTACGGTGCGCGTAAGCGTTGATCAGCAGCGACAGGCGGCGCTCCATGTCGTCTTCGCTGTCGAACTTGGCCACGCCTTTCAGACGTACTTGCGCATACAGCGCTTCGATCTGGCCATCGGCGCGAAGCAAGCCTTGCCAGCTGTCCTGATAGTCGTTGAGCAGTGGCAATAGGTTGTCCATCGAATCGTCGACCGGATCCATGAACGGCGTACCGAACGGCAGATCCGCCGGCAGCAGCTGACGACGGCGCAGCGCGTCGTCGAGGGTGCGTTGCTTGGCTTCCATGTCGGCGATCTGCCGGCCGACCAGTTGCAGCTTGGCCGACAGTTGCTGGACGCGCTCGGTGAACGCGTCGCTGGAGCGCTTGAGTTCGTCCTGGGCGCCTTCCATCTGCGCCAGTTGCTCGAGCTTGTCGCCTTCCTCGGCACTCAGAGTCTGGGTGCGGCGGAAATCTTCCAGCGCCTTCTGCGCGTCCAGCACTTGCTGGTACAGCGCTTCGGTCTGGGTTTTGCTCGCGGCGCGGTCGGCGGCTACAGCCTGTTGAGTCTTGAGTTGCTTGAGCTCTTTTTCCAGACGCTCTTTCTGATCGCGCAGCGCGGCACGGTCAGCCAAGGCTTGCAGCGCCGGCGGCTCGATGTGCGAGATGTCGATCGACAGGCCAGGCACTTCAAAACGCTCGCCTTTGAAGCCATCGAGAATCAGCTCAACGGATTTGACCCACTCGCCATCTTCGTCGAGGGTAATGCCGTGTTCGCCCAGCGGCAGACTGAACAGCGCGCTGTTGAACAGGCGCATCAAACGCTCGACGTCCTGCTGCGAGAACTCTTCGCGCAGGCGGGCGTAGCTGTTGTTGTCGGCGTGATCGAGTTGCTGTTTCACCGACTTCAGGCGTTTTTCCAGATCGCGCACGCGCTCTTCCAGATCTTCAGCGCTGAACTGACGGGATTGCGCCAAGGCACCGGCCAGTTCGTCGTGCGCATCCTTGGCCGCGAGCAATTGTTGCTCGAGCACTTTGACGTCATCGACCAGGGCGAAGCGATTCTTCAGTACCGACAATTCGCCGAGCCAGCGCTGGATGCCGGAAATCTCCCGCTCCAGACGCATCAGTTCCTGAGTGCCGCCGCGCTGATCGTTTTGCAGACTGTCCTGCTCGCCACGATAGTGATCGGCCTGGATGGTCAGCTCTTCTTTGCGCGCACTGGCGTAGTCCGACCAGGTGCCGAGCAACGAGTCGAGCAGCGGCGACAGGCGATGCAGTTTGCCGCGCAGTATGTCGCGCTGTTTCACGCCGTTGGCCAAGGCCTCAACCAGCGGGCCGGCCGCGACCAGCGAGTTGTAGTCCTGTTCCATGCGCCGCACATCGCGGAAGGCTTCTTCACACGCGGCGATGTAATCGACGCTACCGGAACGCAGGCTGTGTTCGAAGGCATCGAGGAACAACTGCTTGAGCTTGGCTGCGGTGATTTCGCGCATGTGCAGCAGGTTGATAAACAGCGCACGGAAGGTCTTCAGGCTCTGCTCGCTGGTGGAGCGCAGCGGGATCAGCGTCAGGTCGAGCGGGATCGACGTGTGACCGCCAACCAGCAAACGACGCAGTTCGTCCGGCTTGAGTTCGTAGGCTTTCAGGCCTTCTTTCTCAAGGTTGCTGAACAGCTCTTTCTGGCGCAGGCAGGTGTCGTTCTTCTGGTAATGCGCCAGATCGAGTTTGCCGGCATAGGCAAAGAACTGGTGACCGAAACCACCGCCCGGGCCGCGACCGACCACGCCGATCACGTGCGGGCCGTGGGGCAGGTTCACTTCGACAAGGATGTAGCTGGTGTCGGAAGCGAAGTAGAAGCGCCGCGATTGTTCCAGGCTGTATTTGCCGAAACTCATGTCCGACATGCGCGCCAGAATCGGGAACTGCAAGGCGTTGATCGACGCCGATTTACCGAGGTTGTTCGCGCCGTAAACCGACAGCGGTTCTTCCAGCGGGAACAGGCCGAGGCTGTAACCGGCGGTGTTCAAAAGGGCAAAGCGGCGGATGCCGTAGCGTTCCTGGCTCATGCGTCGGACTCCTGTTCTTCGGCAATGGCGCGGGCCAATGCATCTTCTTCGCTCTCTTCCTCAAATTCGGAGAGATCGAGCGGGTCGTCGGTTTCGAGGAATTTGGCTTCCGCCGCTTCATCAATCAGCACTGGCGCCGGCAACGGCAGAACGCTGTGCACGCTGGCCGCCAGATCGCGGTCCTGCTGCACCGACAGGCACACGTCGAGGAAGCGGTGCATCGGCGGCAGGAAGCGGTACACGCCGTTTTCTTCGCTGGCAAAGCCGAGTTGAGTCATGCGGCGCATGATCTTTTCTTCGAGCTCTTCAACGGTCTGCACTTCGGCCTGAATGAACAGGTCGCGGTATTTCTCCAGCAGCGATGGCAACTCTTCGCGGCCGAGGCTGCCGCCATCGAGCACGGCAATCGGGTCGCGGCCCTGATCGGCCAGGTGCTCGACGAGGATGAAGGTGAACAGCGCCAGACGCTGGGCGGTCTTGTTCACCGCTGCTGCGGCCATGTCCGGCACAAAGTAGTAGAAACCACGGGTATCGCAGACCAGTTCAAAGCCCAGCGCCTTGAACAGCGTGCGGTACTGATCCTGGAAGTTCGACAGTTGCGCGTACAGCTCCGGGTCGCGGCGGCTGACGTGGTAACCCTTGAACAGCTCGCGGAAGATCGGTGCGAGTTGCGACAGTTCGGAAAGATCAAGATGCATTGGGGATGCTCGCAGAATTCTCGGCGGCGCTGTCGCTGGCCGAGAGCAGGGCGAAGGAGCGCAGGCTGACCTGGTGCTCGTGAGTGTGGTATTCGCGGCGTTCCAGACGCTCACGCTTGAAGCGCTTTTCCCGCGACAGGCGCGAGAACCAGTAGAGCAATTCGTCGGTGGCGCCGTCCGGTTCCTGCTCGAGCAGCCAGGTCATCAGATCCGGCATCGGCAAGGCTTCTTCGCAGCGGTCGACCATCTCACGCACGGTGCGGGGCGCGCGTGGGGCTTCGCCCTTCTGGGTCTTGTGCGCCTTGGGGAAACGCGCCGGTTTTGGCTCGAAACGCGCCAACGCATAGACGTAGGCTTCGACCTGACTGGCGCTGCCGAGGAAGGTGCTTTGCGGGCGGGTGAACAGCGGCATCGCGGCTTGCGGCACGGCGTCGATGCCTTTACGCCGAATGGCGGCCAGGGCCAACGCGGCGCCACGGGTCACGGCGTTGTGCCGGCGCGCTTCTTCACGCAGCGGCAGCAGCAGTTCGCGGGCGTGACGCAACGTCAGTTGGGCGCTGGTCTGCATCTCGAGGATGCGTGCGTGGGTGCGCAGCAGCATGTCGTCGTCGACCAGATGGCCGAGGCGTTGCTGTTCGCTGAGCATCTTCAGCAATACAGTTTCGACCTTGCGCACGCCTTGTTCGAAGGCGCCGTCGGCGTTTACCAGATCGATCATCGGCTCGACGTATTCGTCCCACGTTGCCAACACTTCGGCGTAACGCTGACGCAATGGAATCTGCCGGTCGCTGGTCTTCGCGCGTTCTGCGACGGCGACCAGCGCCTGTTCGTCGTTGTCGAGCTTCTTCAGTACGTCGCGCACGCGCATGTCGAGCAGGCGCAACTGGCGGGCGAGGTCGTGGCCATCGCGGACTTCGAATGCGTCCTGGATATACCCGGCCAGACGTTCGAGGTGGCGCAGATAGGCTTCGATTTCCAGGCACAGGCCCAGTCGGTGCTCGCGACGCAGATAAGCGAGGAAATCGTGGATCTGTGCGTTCAGCTCGAAACGGTTCGGGCTTTTCGCCACCGGAATCAGGATATCGAGGCGAATCCACACGTCGAGCAGGCTGGTGATGTCCTGCGGCGTGCTGTCCAGTTGTTGGGCTGCCAGTTGCGAGCGCAGTTCGTTGAGGCTCAATGTGCCTTGGTCGAAGTGCTCACACAGTGGCTCAAGCAGTGCCCAGTGTTCAGCGAGGGCGCGCAAGACGCGCTTGGGTTCGATCATCGGAATGCCCGGCTGGTTGGCAATGAAAAGCGGCGATTGTACTGCATCACGAAGGATGCAATTCACTCTCGGGACGGGCTGTCGCATTCTTTGTATAAAGAGCGTGGGTAAAGCGCCTCGTGAAAGAGTATCGATCTACAACGGGCGATCTTGAACGAAGGGCGGTAGAATCAGCGCACTTCAGTTATCCACAAGTGGCCGACCCTTGCTAATCGAGTCCCGCCGCCGCGCCTATTTGAACGCCATGCAGGTGGTCAACTGGCTGCCGCGCACCGAATTGCCCTTCGCCGCACCGTCGCGGCCCGAGCTGCTGGACATGCCCGAGCCGGAGGTAGAAGCGCCGGTTGTGTCCGCGCCGCAAGCCGATGCGCCGGAGCAAACGGCTGCCGCTCGTCCGGTCGAACGGCCGAAAATCGAAGTACCGCGGCCGTCGTTGGCGAGTACCCGCACCGGTGCCAAACCGGTAGAAGAGGCCGACGACACGCCAGTCGTCGCCAAACCGGCACCGGTGCCACCACCGCGTTTCGCCCTGCAATTACTGCGCGCCGGGCGATGCCTGCTGCTGGTCGAGTTACCCACAGGCGAACCGTTCCAGAGCCGTGATCCCGCCTATTTGCTGCTGAAAGACATGCTGCGCGCCGCCGGTCTGCCGGATGCGCCGCAAATCGTCGGTGAGCCGGTGCGCTGGCCGTGGCTCAATCGCGGCACCATGGATCAAGGCCCGGAGGCGGCGCGTGATTTCGTTCAGGGTTTCCTTTCCGTGCAAATGGAAGCCGCACCCTGCGCCTGTCTGTGGCTGATCGGCCTTCCGGCGGTGCGTTTTGCCGGTGAAGCGGATGCCGAAGCGTTCAATCGTGAGTTGCAGATCGAAGGTCTGGGCTCGGCCTGGGCCATTCCCGGTCTGGAATTGTTAATGGAAGAGCCACAGCGCAAGGCCGCTGTGTGGCAAGCCATGCGTCGGCTGATGGCGCGCTGGAAAGAATCGAATGAGTGACGCTGTATCGTTCCGCCCGATGACCGAGGCGGATCTGGAAACCGTGCTGAAAATCGAGTACGCCGCGTACAGCCACCCGTGGACCCGGGGGATTTTTCTCGACGGCCTGGGTAAATACCAGATATGGCTGATGTTCGAAGGTGAGCAACAGGTTGGCCACGGGGTGGTGCAGATCATTCTCGATGAGGCGCACCTGCTCAACATTACCGTCAAACCGGAAAATCAGGGGCGTGGGCTGGGGCTGACGTTGCTTGAGCATCTGATGTCGCGGGCGTATGCGGCTTCTGCGCGAGAATGTTTTCTGGAAGTGCGTGACAGCAATACGGGCGCGTTCAAGTTGTATGAACGTTATGGCTTCAATGAGATTGGCCGGCGTCGGGATTATTATCCGGCGGTGGGTGGGCGTGAAGATGCCGTGGTCATGGCCTGCACCCTGGTTGACTGATTACCTGTAGGAGCTGCCGAAGGCTGCGATCTTTTGATTTTATTTTTGATGTTACGGAACAAGATCAAAAGATCGCAGCCTTCGGCAGCTCCTACAGGGACCGAGTTTCAGCTCAAGTGATCAACGGTTGCCATCCAGCGGATCGCGCCGCGCCAGCTCCGCCTCATCCAGCCCATTGCCACCGCCAATGTCATCTTCATCGACGATGCTCAGATCCCAATCGGCCTGATTGCCTTCCCCGGCCTCTTCGGCATCCCGCGCGCCATCTTCATGAATCAGCGTTTCTGGACTGAGGTCATCGTCGGTGGGTTCATGATCACTGACTGAAGCCCCGGTCATACCCGCCTCGCGCACCCGTTCACGCGGCATCAACTGCTCGCGTTCACGCTCGGGAATCTCATCACCGATTTTCGCACTGGGTTCGTCTTCATCGAAATCCAGCTCATGCACCGAACCCATGCGGTCTTCGTTATCATCGATGGGCTCCGGTTGCACCGCATCGTAAGGGCGTCGTGAATCAGTCATGGCAATTCCTCATACTGTGGGCCTTACTTAGGTGGACTCACCGGGCACACGAGAATTCCAATGAAATCACTTGCGGTGACGGCGTGACCCCGACGGGTGGTCGTCTGTCATACCAGCGCATCTTTCTTGAGGCCTTACAGCATGCATGACTTACAAGACCTGATTGATAACAACGAGCGTTGGGCTGACGCGATCACCAAGGAAGACCCGGATTTCTTCGCCAAGTTGGCGCGCCAGCAAACGCCGGAATATCTGTGGATCGGCTGTTCCGACGCACGTGTACCGGCCAACGAGATCGTCGGCATGCTGCCGGGTGATCTGTTCGTGCACCGCAACGTTGCCAACGTGGTGCTGCACACCGACCTCAATTGCCTGTCGGTGATCCAGTACGCGGTCGATGTGCTCAAGGTTAAACACATTCTCGTCACCGGCCACTACGGCTGCGGCGGTGTACGCGCCTCGATGCAGGATCGTCAGTTCGGTCTGATCGACGGCTGGCTGCGTTCGATCCGCGATCTGTACTACGAAAAACGTGAAGAACTGGCCAAGTTACCGACCGAAGAAGAGCAGGTTGATCGCATGTGCGAACTCAACGTGATCCAGCAAGTGGCTAACGTCGCCCACACCAGCATCATCCAGAACGCCTGGCATCGCGGGCAGAGCCTGTCGATCCACGGTTGCATCTACGGCATCAAGGACGGTCGCTGGAAAAGCCTGAACACCACCATCAGTGGTTTCGAGCAATTGCCGCCGCAATACCGTTTGCGTCCGGTTGGCGCGTTGTAAACGGCCTTTCAGCGCAAACCCGAGTGCCGCCAGCGCTGTAAAAAGTGCTGGCCCTCGATGCTGGGCGGTTCGTCGTAACCGGTGATCCACCCTCGACAGCGTTTGGCTCCGCAGCCGCAGGCAAACTGATGCAGCAGTTTGTCTTCGGTGGCGGCGTAGTCCATGGTCAGCCGCTCCCCCCTGTGGATATCTTTCAACGCCCACAACCACAGCTCGCTCATGTCGAGAAACACGTTGGGGTCGCAGGCGTGTTCGATCAAACCGCAAAAGCGCGGATCGTAAATGTGGATGCCCGTCAGCATCTGTCGGGTCTGTCGGCAGCGATAGGGCAGTAGTTGCCCTGACACCCGGCACATCCGATGGCTTTGCAGAAACTCACGCCGCGCCGCGACCCCCATAGGGCTGGCGTGCGCATCGTGGATGATTTCGAAATCGGCACTGGCGGGAAACCCCAGTCGCACCGGCAAACCGGCGAAGGGGTAAATACCTTCAGTATCGCGTGGCGCCGATTGCGCCATGGCGTGGATATTCATAACAGTCCTTGCCGCAAAGGTTTTGCGACTTCCTGGGGTTGACGTCCTGTCAGTGCTGCAGCACTTCTGTTTGGATCCAATCGTGTCGTATTAGGTATAGCTGGTCTACTGTCAGATCTGACAGGAGAGTTAGACGCTTTCCCGCGTCAGCATTGGCTGACACGGGAGCGCTTCAAGCGATTAAAGATGCGGGGCGGGAACGGCGGTGGCAGGCAGCGGTGCCTGCAATTGCTTCAGTTGGGCCTTGATCGGGGTGGTCGCGCACTTGGCGACGGCCTGTTCCGGGGTCAGGTTGCGGATCGAGGTGTAGAACAACTCGCAGGTTTTGACCTTCTGCGTCACCTGCCACGTCTGTGTGCAACTGTTGAGCGTGGCCTGTGCATCGCTGCCTGGTTTACTGCCCATGCCCGCCTGCCAGCAGGCCGCGCTCAAATCCTGGCCCATGACTTTCAGACCTGCAGCATCAGCCTTGGCCTGTGCGTCGTCGCCGGTGTAGCTTTTCGGGTCAGCGGCGTACCAGATATAACTCGGGTGGTTGGAACCCAGCACCGGCACTTTCACGCCTTCGCTCGGGCTGATCGTCGCCAGGCCCAAGACATTCAGGGTTGGCCCGTATTGCTGCTTGATCCAGTTACGCACCGGCGCGCCGAACGCGACCATCGGCAGCGTCGTGCCGCTGGCGGTCTGGCTGAACTGTTTGACCAAGGTGGTCTGGTAGTCCTTGAAGTAGTCATACACGCCTTCCAGATCACTGCCAGCATTGGACGGCGCAGCGATCGGGGCGATATCGATGATGGTTTGATAGGCCGGCGTCTGCTCGGCAGGAATGCCATTGTCAGTCAGCAGCGTCGCCCAACGATCGGTGGTGTTCGAACGCAAATAGTCTTGCGCTTGGGTCAGCGAGTAATCCGGCGGGAAGTGCAGCAACTCGACACTTTTACGGTTTTCCAAAGCCATGCCCAGCGGCAGGAACAGATACCAGCTGTAGGCCCATTTGCCATCGGCATTGAGCTTGCTGGCGCCGGTGTAGGCCAGATCGCCCGCGTCCAGCAGCGCCGACAGCGGTTTGTCGTAATCCTTTGGCACGCCGGTGATTTCGGCGTAGAGCTGGCCGTTATCGGTTTTTACCAACACCTTGGCATCGGCATAACCATCGCGTTGCACGCTCTGGCTCAGGTAATGGGCGACGGTCTGTTCCAGCGTCCAGTTGCGGAAGCAGATTACGCTGCAATTGTTGGGGTAAGCGAACAGGCGGGTAACGCGTTCGGTGCTGCCCAGTTTCAGATCGACATCGGCGTGGGCGGCCGCACTCAGCGTCAGCGCGGCAAGTGTGAGTCCTGCGAGTTTGAACATGCTCAGATCCTTTTCAGCGTGGGTTCCCCGCGTGTCGGGGGCGCCTCATAGTGGATCAGCCGCGTTTGACAGAGAAGCCGTCATTGGCAGATTTTTGCGCAAACTCGCAGGGCTGGTTTTCAGGCCGGAAAATGCAGGGTGTTGGTCAAATCGCCCATGGGTTGCTGACCCCGGGCAATCATCGCTTCGTCGCGTTGTTTGAGACCGTTGAGCGTTTCCAACTGGAAGACACGGGTGATCAACCGCAGGATCGATGCCGTGTCGTAGACCGTATGATCCACCGTGCCCCTGCGTGCAAACGGCGACACTACCAACGCCGGTACTCGTGAGCCCGGCCCCCAACGGTCGCCCTTGGGCGGCGCGACGTGATCCCACCAGCCGCCGTTCTCGTCGACCGTGACGATCACCACCATGTTTTGCCACTGTGGACTTTCACGCAGCACCTTCAGCGCACGCACGATGTGCCGATCCCCGGACGCCACGTCGGCATAACCGGCGTGCATGTTCAGGTTGCCCTGGGGTTTGTAGAAGCTCACCGCCGGCAACTTGCCCGCTTCGGCATCGGCGAAGAATTTGTTGCTGCTCGACTCATCGCCCAGGCCAGCGTCGCGCAGGCGTTTATTGCGCTCGTCGGGGTTCTCCGGGCCTTGTTGCTTGAAGTAGTTGAACGGCTGATGGTGATACTGGAAGTTGGGGATTTTCGGAATGCCGCCGGAATCCTTGTACTGATCCAGCGTCGCCTGCCACGCGCCGGCATACCATGCCCAGTCAATGTGCTTTTTCGATAGCTTGTCGCCGATGTGTTCGTGGGTCTGCGGCACCATCACGTTGGGCAGATCCGCTTTGGAATACGCCGGGCGCTCAGGGTCGCGAATCCACGTCGGCCAGTAGGGTGGGGCGAGGGTGTTGACGCCGAAGCCGTCCGGGGTCAGTGCGCTCGGGCCGAACTGCGGCGGGCCACTCATGGCGCTGGCCGGCGATTGCTCAAGCGGCTTGAGGCGCGGGTCGCTCGGATCATCGCTTTGCAGCGCGGCGATCTGCGATTTGGCCACTGAATTGGCCGCGTCAGGATAGAACGGCGCGGTGGCGCTGATCAGGTATTGGTGGTTGAGGAACGAGCCTCCGAAAGCGCCCTGGAAGAAGTTGTCGCACAGCACGAATTCCTGAGCGACATCCCACAGACGCAGGGAATAGCGGCTCTGGGCGTAGTGGCCCATGGTCAAGCCACCGGAGTCGGCCCAGGCGACGAAGCCATCGTTCTTGCCGCCATTGATCTGCATTTGGTTCTGATAGAACACGTGCCACAAGTCGCGGGTCACCAGACCGAACGGCAAGTCCTCGCCGGTCGGTCCTTTGAGGGCGAACGGTGCGTTGGGCAGGTTTTCCTGAAACTGCGTGGCGTTGGGGTAAGTCACGCCATCAAGGGTTTGCGGGCCGATCTGCAGCACACCGCCCCAGACTGGAGGCAGGGTTTGCAGCAGCGAGCCGTCGCGATCACGTTGTTGATAGTCGCCGGGCTTGAGCGCGGTTAGCGGCTTTTCGACACCGGGGAAATCACCGAACAGGTTATTGAAACTGCGGTTCTCGGCGTAGATCACCACCACGGTTTTCACCTGATCGCGCAGGGCTTTGTCCAGCTCAGCGGGCGTCAGCGGGCGCTCGGCCGGTTTGCCCGGTTGATCGCTGGCGCTGCCACACCCGGCCAGCGTGGCACCGACACCGAGCACCGCGACGCCGCCGAGGAAGCGACGGCGACTGGTGTCGGTGGGGTGATTGGATGCGGGTGCGTCAGTACCGTCTGTGTCGTCTTTCATCGTTCAGCCCGTTTTGCTTAATTGTTTCAGTATGTTTCGGGCGGACGCTAGCAAGGCAATGTGACGGTTGGGTGACAGGTCTTGCGGGTGCAGCAGGATTAGCCAGGCATGAATTGAGTGAGCGAGTAACCGAGTCGGCTGGCCGCCATGATCGCAATCATCACCACCAGAAACAGCAATTGCAGCGGACTGAAATGCGCCCAGTGCAGCGCGGTCAGCCAAGGACGGCGGCTGCTCAGCACTGGATCGAGCGAACCGATACGGCGTTTGTCTACCCGCCCGATCAGGATCGTGCCAACGTAAGTGAGCGCCCCCAGCGGGCCGAGCAGCAGCGAAAACAGCAGCAGCATGACCCCCTGCGGAACCCCGTGGCGTATCACCAGCCACCGCGTGTATGGGTTCCATTTACGTGGAATCAGCCACTCGGTGAGCCACAGGTCCGGCAGGATCACGTGGGCCGTGAGCACCACCCACCAACTCAGTGCAATGCGAAAAAACCAGACCGGCACGCAGGCAAATATCATTGGAATGAAGACGAGGTCCATAGCGGTTTTTTGTGGGGACGGCAGATAGAACAGGCACAGCGCCAAGGCAATCGCGGTCCATAACCGCACCCAGGTTTCGGCGGCGATGGGACGTGGAAGGAAACGCCGCCAGAAGAAAACATCGGCGTAGGGCAACCGGGCGAGCAGGTCGGGAAAACGCCATTTGAGTTTATTCGAGAGTTCGTAACAGGCCTTCCATTCATCCCTCCCAAAGACGTCTGTCACCTTCTTTTGCTGCAGGGGCTTGAGCGGGTTGATCAACAGATGCGCCGCCTGAACGTCGGCCGCCGACATCCGGTCGCTTTCCGCCTTGGCGCGCAGATTGTCGTAGAAACTTTCCTGATCGCAGCGTTCGATCAACGTGTCCCAAAGCCAGTTCGGTTGCGGGTGCAGGCCTTTGTTGTGATCCCAGCCGAACAGTTGGCCGATGCGGTCGAACAGCGGCACACTCCACTCGCTGTCATTGAGCAAGTGCAGCAGGGTTTGCTGCCATTGTTCGCGGCGATCGAAAACCTGCAACCACGGTTGGGCGCTGTAGCGTTTGAGCACGTTGAGGAATTCGCGCTCGCTCTGGCCTTCGAGCAGCGCTTGCAGGTTGTCTCGATAGTCGGCCATCAGATTCTCGGCGAGAACCTCATGCTGACGATCATTCATCAACACGTCCTGCCACGGCCCCAACCATCCAAGTTGCTCGACGGCCCAGTTCAGCACCGGGCTGCGCAGTTGTGCCTGTTCAAAACACAACTGCAGTAACAGCCTTTCGAAGGCCTTGGCGCAGCCTTGCTGTTGCGCCTGATCCCAACGCTCGTCGAGATTTTCGGGCGACAGCCCCTCAAGCAGTTGCCGTGCGGCCTGCGCTTCAAGCGCATACGCCTCTGTGTCCGTGGCCGCCGTCAGTGGCTCGACAGGCAAAACATCATCCTTCGCCGGCGGCGCAAAAGGCTCGGGGGCTGCCGGGTTGACGGGCGGAAAGTCGAGATCGGCAAAATCCCACGCGGTGTTTTGCAGGTGGCTGTGGTTGTTTGCCAGCGCAGCATCGAGTGCCAGTGCGGCAAAGGCGCTGGAAGCCGTGGCCACGGCGACGTCTTCTTCGTCCGCAGGCTCAGCGTTTTCAAGGCGCCACCGGGCAATCGCCAGCGCTTGTTCGTAGGCTTCGCGCAAGCGCTGGAAACCTTCGGCATCCTCATCGGGACGGAAGGTTTTCAGTAGACGCGCATAGGCGCGTTTAATGTCGCGGGCTTCAGCGTCATCGTGCAGGTGCAGCACCGACCAGCAATCCATGGCCAGGCTCCTTATTGCCACGGAGTGCGATCAAGTTCGCTCAGGCGTCGGCTCAAGTCGGTGCGCACTTCACGGATCTGGCGCTCATCCTGAGAGTCGAGCGCGATCTGGAATTGCTTGGCCCAATCGCCCATCAGATCACGCATATCGCCCAAGCTTTCCTGATAGAGGCGCTCCAGACGTGCAGTCAACAGCGTGTTGACCTGCTGCTCGCGCGGATGAATTTTCAGCTGTGCCAGGTTCTGCAGGCGTTGCTGGATCTCCTCGGGCGAGAGCACGCCCGGGTTGTTCTCGATGACCAGCGAATGCTGTTGCCCGGTCAGGGGAATCTTTACCTGGGCTTCGAGCAGGCCGTTGTTGTCGTAGGTGAAACGCACATCGAGAGCGACTTCGCCGGCTTTGCGTTTCGGCACCTTGATGTCCAGTTCGCCGAGTGCCACGTTGTCTTTGACCAGGCGGCTTTCGCCCTGAAAGATCCGTACGATCACTTGCTCCTGATTGTCGTGCAGCGTGTACACGGTTTTTACCCGACTGACCGGGACGATGCTGTTGCGCTCGATGATCGGCAGGTAGTGGCCGCTCTCATAGTTGCGGCCGACCTGTGTGGAGGTCTCGATGCCCAGCGTGTAGGAGCAGACATCGGTCAACACCACTTCTTCCAGCGCTGCAGCGCGAGCCTTGAGTGCCGCTTGAATCGCCGCGCCCTGTGCCACGACCTGATCCGGGTCGAGGGTGATCGACGGGAAGCGGCTGAACAGCCCAGCAGCGAGTTTGCGCACCAGCGGCATGCGCGTGGTGCCGCCGACCAACAGAATTTCGTCCAGATCGCTGACGCGGATGCGCGCATCGCGCAGCGCCCGCTCAATCGGCGCACGCAGGCGTTCGAGCAGCGGCATGTACAGCGTTGCCAACTGTTGCTGGGTGATGGTTTGCGTCCACTGCCGCTCACCGAGCTGCAAGCGGAATTCGGCGCTGTCGTCCTGGCCCAGCGCCTTGCGCACGCGTTCGGCCTCGCGACGCAGCGGCTGGATGACGCTGCTGCGCTCAGGGAAGTCGGCGGCCGAACGGTGCTGGCTGATGAAGTGCTCCAGCAGCACGGTGTCGAAGTCTTCGCCACCGAGGAAGTTGTCACCGGCGCTGGCGCGCACTTCCATGACCCCTTCGAACAGCTCCAGAATCGATACGTCGAACGTGCCGCCACCGAGGTCGAAGACCAGGAACGAAGTTTCCTTGTCGCGCTGGTGCAGTCCATAGGCGAGGGCAGCGGCGGTCGGTTCGTTGATCAGCTTCTCGACCTTCAGCCCGGCCAGTTCGCCGGCGATGCGCGTGGCTTTGCGTTGAGCGTCGCTGAAGTAGGCCGGGACGCTGATCACGGCTTCGGTGACGGTTTCGCCATAGGCGCGTTCAACGTCTTCTTTCAGACTCTTGAGCACCAGCGCGGACAGCTCTTCCGGGCGAAACGCTTTGTCGGCCAGATACGTTTGCGTGGCGCTGCCCATGTGGCGCTTGAACAGCGACGCGGTCAGGCGCGGATGCGTGTGCAGACGCTCACGCGCCGCCTGACCCACCAGAATCCGGCCCTGATCATCCAGGCCGACAACGCTCGGTGTCAGGAACTGACCCAGGGCATTGGGCACCAACTCGGTGGCATCGCCACGCCAGACGGCGACCAGGCTGTTGGTGGTTCCCAGGTCAATCCCTACGATCATTGCAACGAACTCCCTTTGCGCTTGGTAAAAAATGGAAACATTTATGGGCGCGCAGAATATTACCGAGGGAGCGATGCGGTAAAGCAGGATGATGGCTCTGAGCCATTATTTGCGACAGGCAGCCCGACACAGGGCTGTTTCAGGAGAAAAGTGTGGGGCGCGGCCATCATGACTGCGCCCCGCTTGGGTTAAGGCATCACTGGCGGCGTATACGCCAGCGTCGTCCCCAACGCCCACAGCAACAGCAGCACCAGCGGCGTGTGCACCAGCAATTGCACAAAGGAGAATCCGATCAGATCTCGCGCTTTCAGCCCGAGTACGCCGAGCAGCGGCAGCATGTAGAACGGGTTAATCAGGTTCGGCAGCGCTTCGGCCGCGTTGTAGATCTGCACTGCCCAGCCGAGGTGGTACTGCAGATCATTGGCGACCTGCATCACGTACGGCGCCTCGATAATCCACTTGCCGCCACCGGATGGAATGAAGAAACCGAGAATCGCCGAGTACACGCCCATCAACAGTGCATAAGTGTCGTGGGAGGCGATGCTGACGAAGAACGTTGAGATGTGGTGCGCCAGGGTTTGCGCGTCCGTGCCTTTGACCGTGGTCATCAGCGCGGCGATCGAGCCGTACAGCGGGAACTGGATCAACACGCCGGTGGTGGTCGGCACGGCGCGGGCGACGGCATCGAGGAAACTGCGCGGCCGCCAGTGCAGCAAGGCGCCGAGCATGATGAACAGGAAGTTATAGGTGTTCAGCCCGGAAATCGCGGTGATCGCCGGTTTGGTTGAAAACTCATGGAACAGCCATCCCGCCGCCAACAGTACCAGCACGATGATCAGCAGCGGGCTGTGTTCCAGCCATTCACCCGGACGGGTACGCGGTTGCAGCGGTGGCAGGTTGAAGGCCGGGTCGATGCCACAGGCCTTGGCGTCGCGCGCTGAGTTCGGCCCGGGGGCGGTGGCGTAAGCGATGATGATCGAGATCACGATCAGCGCCAGCAGCATCACGCCGGACTGCCAGAGGAAAATCGTTTCGGTGAACGGAATCACCCCGGTGATCGACAGGATCGACGGCGGCAGGCTGGCGGGGTTGGCTTGCAACTGCGCGGCCGACGACGACAAACCCAGCGCCCACACCGCGCCAAGGCCCAGATAGGCAGCGGCGCCGGCGGCGCGGTAATCCATTTTCAGATCGGTGCGGCGGGCGAGGGCGCGGACCAGCAAACCGCCGAATACCAGCGACAGGCCCCAGTTGAGCAACGACGCGACCATTGAGATCAACGCGACCCACGCCACGGCAGAACGGCCGTTTTTCGGGATACGCGCCAAGCGATCAATCAGTTTCACGGCGGGCGGCGAGCTGGCGACTACGTAGCCGCCGATTACCACGAAGGCCATTTGCATGGTGAACGGGATCAGGCTCCAGAACCCGTCGCCGAACGCCATCGCCGCATCGGTGGGTTTCGCGCCCATGGCCAGGGTGGCCAGGGCGACGATGATCACGGCCAGCGCGGCGAATACCCAGGAGTCGGGAAACCAGCGTTCGGCAAAGCTTGAACAGCGCAGGGCAAAGCGCGCAGAGCGGCTATCTTCGATATCAACGGCCACAGGAAGTACCTCGGATTTTTATGGTTATTGTGGTCCGCGGGAACGCTCGCCGATCTCCACAACACAGAGATCCCTGTGGGAGCGAGCCTGCTCGCGAAGAGGTCGGCACATTCGACATTGAGGTTGCCTGAACTGACGCTTTCGCGAGCAGGCTCGCTCCCACATGAGGTTCACTGCGATTGATCGGTGCTGGCGTCGGCCCGCTGGACAGGCATTAACAGTAATTCAACTGCCAATGCTTTGTGAGCAGCTTTTGCAAAACCGGGACTATGGTCTAACGGGTTGTCCACCAGCCCATTTACGTAGACCATGGGCGCCTTGGTTTTTTGCCTGCCAGAGTTCTTTGCCATGACCGCCCAAACCACGGCCAAACCCGTGCCGTTCAGCCGTTCCGACTACAAGACCCTCGGCCTTGCGGCCCTTGGCGGGGCGCTGGAGATTTACGATTTCATCATTTTCGTATTCTTCGCCCTGACCCTCAGCCAGTTGTTCTTCCCGCCGGAAATGCCCGAATGGCTGCGCCTGCTGCAAAGCTTCGGGATTTTCGTCACCGGTTATTTGGCGCGGCCGCTGGGCGGGATTCTGATGGCGCATTTCGCCGACAAACTCGGGCGCAAGAAAGTCTTCAGCCTGAGCATCCTGATGATGGCGCTGCCGTGCCTGCTGATCGGGATCATGCCGACTTATGCCCAGATCGGTTATTTCGCGCCGCTGCTGTTGCTGGCGCTGCGCATCCTGCAGGGCGCGGCGGTCGGCGGGGAGGTGCCGAGTGCCTGGGTGTTTGTCGCCGAGCACGCACCGGCCGGCCATCGTGGTTACGCGTTGGGCTTTTTGCAGGCCGGGCTGACCTTCGGTTATCTGATCGGCGCGCTGACCGCGACGTTCCTCGCGCAAGTCTTCACCCCGGCGGAAATCCTCGATTACGCCTGGCGTTATCCGTTCCTGCTCGGTGGTGTGTTCGGCGTGATCGGCGTTTACCTGCGGCGCTGGTTGAGCGAAACCCCGGTGTTCATGGCCATGGAGGCGCAACGCGAGGCGCGGGTCGAACTGCCGCTGCGTACGGTGTTGCGCGAACATCGACTGGCGATGCTGCCAGCGATGTTGCTGACCTGCGTGCTGACTTCGGCGGTAGTGGTGTTCGTCGTCATCACCCCGACCATGATGCAGAAAACCTTCGGCATGACCGCCAGCCACACCTTCGCCCTCAGCGCGTTGGGCATCGTCTTCCTCAATATCGGCTGTGTGATTGCCGGTCTGTTGGTTGATCGCCTCGGTGCCTGGCGCACGGTCATGCTCTACAGTCTGCTGCTGCCATTGGGTATCGGTGTGCTTTATGGCTGCCTGATCAGCGGTGGCGAGTGGATTGGCATTGCGTATGCCATTGCTGGTCTGGCGTGCGGTGTCGTCGGCGCTGTGCCATCAGTGATGGTCGGCTTGTTCCCCGCGCGTATCCGCGTGTCCGGCATTTCCTTCACCTACAACATTGCCTACGCGGCGTGGGCGAGCATTACACCGCTGTTGTTGATCGGTCTGATGCCGTGGAGCCCGTGGGTCTGTGTGATGTTCTGCGCGGTGATGGGCGTTGTGGGGCTATTGACGGCAGCGTATTTTGGCGCGCGAATGCCGCGCACAGGACAATGTCAGGTGGCCGGAGCTGCCTGACAGCGTTCGCTCGAACTATTTTTGACCGACGGGTCGTAAACGCTCTTCAGAAAAGCTTTTCAAGGCCGATGGCTAGGCTGTATCCCGCTTTCTATCCTGCCCATCGGTACTTCCCCATGTTCAACAAACGCCTGAAGCAAGAGCTGACCGCTCTTCGTGAAGAACTCTCCAGCCTTGTGCAGGTGAAGGAAAGCCTGGAAAGCGAGATGCTGGTGCTGTGCCTGGAACCTGACGGGCGCATTCAATCGGTCAACCAGAACTTCCTCACCGAGATGTTCTACAAGAGCCAGGACCTGATCGGTCGAGCGATTGAAGATATCGTCCCGGCCCACGTAAAGACCGACGAATTCCATCACCGCTTCAAAAACGCCATGACCCGCGGCGAGCATTTCGCCGGTGCCGTGCGCCTGTTGCGCGGCAATGGTGAGGAGGCGTGGCTGCGTTCCATCGTGCAACCGGTGCGTTCTTCGGACGGGCGGATCAAGCACATTTCGCTTTACGCCAGCGACCTGACCCGCACCATCGAAGCCTCGCGTGAACACGAAAACCTGATCGGTGCGCTGGTGCGTTCGACGGCGGTAATCGAGTTCGACCTCAACGGTAATGTGCTCAACGCCAACGATCGCTTTCTCAGCGGCATGGGTTACAGCCTGGCGCAGATCAAGGGCAAACATCACCGCATGTTCTGCACGCCGGAGGAATACAACAGCGCCGAGTACCAGAATTTCTGGCGTCGTCTGAACAATGGCGAGTTCGTGGCCGAGCGCTTCAAACGTGTCGACAGCCATGGTCGTACGGTGTGGCTGGAGGCGTCCTACAACCCGGTGGTCGATGCCAACAACAAGCTGTACAAAGTGGTGAAGTTCGCCACGGTGATCACCGATCAGGTCAACCGCGAGCAAGCCGTCGCCGACGCGGCGAGCATTGCCTACAGCACTTCGCAGCAAACCGACAGCACCGCCCAGCGCGGTACCACGGTGGTGACTGAAGCAGTAAACGTAATGCGTGATCTGTCGCGGCACATGCAGGCCGCCGGTGAGGGTATCGAAGCGCTGAACGAGCAGTCGCAGGTGATCGGCACCATCGTCAAAACCATCAGCGGCATTGCCGAACAGACCAACCTGCTGGCGCTCAATGCTGCCATCGAAGCGGCCCGTGCCGGCGAGCAGGGCCGAGGCTTTGCGGTGGTGGCTGACGAAGTGCGGCAACTGGCGTCGCGCACCAGTCAGGCGACTGAAGAGATCGTCACCGTGGTGCGGCAGAACCAGGAAATGGCACGCAATGCCGTGGCCCTGATGACCGACGGCAAGCTTCAGGCTGAACAAGGGCTGGCGCTGGCGGCAGAGGCGGGCACAGTGATTGTCGAGATTCAGGACGGTGCGCAGAAGGTCGTCAACGCAGTGGGCCAGTTTGCCAATCAACTCTCCCACTGACCTGCACACAACCTCTGTAGGAGCTGTCGAGTGAAACGAGGCTGCGATCTTTTGATCTTGACTCCGAGGATCAACATCAAGATCAAAAGATCGCAGCGTGCCGCAGCTCCTACAGAGTTTTCACCTGCCTGTATTTCGATGCTGGCGCTACAATCGGCTCCTTTTCCCCGGAGCAGATTCCCATGAGCGATTCCCACCGCCGCCCGGTGCCCCTGAACAAAGCCTACCGTTTGCTCAACCACGGGCCGACCGTGCTGGTCAGCGCCGCCCACGACGGCCAGCGCAACATCATGGCTGCCGCCTGGGCGATGCCGCTGGATTTCGAACCGCCGAAAGTCGCCGTTGTCCTCGACAAATCCACCTGGACCCGCCAGTTGCTCGAAGCGTCCGGCACCTTCGTGCTCAACGTCCCGTGCGTCAATCAGGCTGACATCGTGCAAACCGTCGGCAATACGTCGGGTCTGGACATCACCCAAACCCAGGGACAAGACAAATTTCAGGCTTACGGTTTACAGACCTTCAATGGCGAACAAGTCGAAGCACCTTTGCTAGACGGCTGCGTCGCTTGGCTGGAATGCCGTTTGCTCCCGGAGCCGCGCAATCACGAGCAGTACGACCTGTTTCTCGCCGAAGTCATCGCCGCCCATGCCGATGAGCGTGTGTTCAGCGACGGGCGCTGGCATTTCGAAGGGCACGATGGTTTGCGCACGTTGCACCACGTGGCGGGTGGGCATTTCCTCAAGATCGGTGATGCGGTGGATGGTAAGACGCTAGCGGTCTGAATAAAGGCTGATGGCAAAACATTACCGGATGTTGCAAGGTAGAGGGCATCGTCGAACCGATCAGGCGCATGCCCCATGGATCTTTCCCTTTCAAGTTATCTGGCGCCGTTGCTGTCGTTGGCCCTGTTGTGGACGGTGGCCGTGGTCACGCCCGGCCCGAACTTCTTCAACATCGCGCAACTCGCGGTCAGCCGCTCCCGCCGACACGGTGTAGTCGCGGCGCTCGGCGTGGCCAGCGGAACCGTGTTGTGGGGGCTGGCGGGTGGCTTGGGCATTCAGTCGCTGTTCAGTGCCGCGCCGACGCTGTACCTGAGCTTCAAGATTGCCGGTGGCTGCTACCTGATCTACCTCGGGCTCAAGCAGTTCAAGCGCAAGGCGCCGATCGTCGCGGGTACGCTGGATGACTCGCAGCAAACGTTGCTCGGCGCTTATGGCCGCGGCTTTCTGGGCAACATGACCAATCCCAAGTCAGCATTATTCGTCGCCACCATTTTCGCCACGGCCATGCCGGCTCACATCCCGCCACTGTTACTGGCACTGGCGGTGATGACCATGGCGACGCTGTCGTTCAGCTGGTATTGCTGCGTGGCGCTGTTCTTCGCCAGTCGGCGAATCGCTGGTGTGTACGAGCGTTCGCGGCAATGGCTGGATCGGTTCGCGGGTGGCTGCTATCTGTTGTTTGGAACGCATCTGCTGGCGAATCGCTGAGTCGGGTGATCTTCCGGGTTAAACCCGCTGCATGAAGAAAAGGCCTACCTCGCGGTAAGCCTTTTTTGTTTGCGTCCTAGCCTCAATCCCCTAACGCTTCGCCTTCCCGCCGTGGATCCGCGCCCCCCTCCAACGACGCTTTCCCCTGCGCATTCTTGACCCGCACGATGGCCTGGGTGCCGCTGGTCATGTCGATTTCATTTACCGCATGCCCTTTGTCTTTCAGCGCCTGAATCAGCGCCGGGCTGAACTGGCCTTGTTCCAATTCGGTCGGGCCATTGCGGCTGCCGAAGTTGGGCAGGCTGATGGCGCTTTGCGGGTCGAGGTTCCAGTCGAGCAGGCCGACGGTGGTTTTCGCCACGTATTCGATGATTTGCGAACCGCCCGGCGAGCCGACCGTGGCGACGAATTCGCCGCTGTGGCGATCGAAGATCAGCGTTGGCGCCATCGACGAACGCGGGCGTTTGCCCGGTTCGACGCGGTTGGCGACTTTCTGCCCGTTCTCTTCAGGGATGAACGAGAAGTCGGTCATCTGGTTGTTCAGCAGAAAACCCTGAACCATCAGGTGCGAGCCGAACGCGGCTTCGATGGTGGTGGTCATCGACACAGCGCCGCCGAGGTCATCCACCGCGACCACTTGCGAGGTGGAGATGCGCAGCGGCGAACGGTCCGGGGCGTAGGCGACCTGCAGACCCGGTGGCGTGCCCGGTTTGGCGCTGCCCATGCTGCGTTCGCCTATCAGGCTGGCGCGGCTGGCCAGATAACCCGGGTCGACCAGGCCTTTGATCGGCACCGGCACGAAGTCGGTGTCGGCGACGTATTGCGCGCGGTCGGCGTAGGCCAGACGTTCGGCCTCGGCGATCAAATGCACGGCCTGCGGATCCGGTTCAATGCCGGCCGGTTTATCGGTCTTCAGCGGTTTGAGCGGTGTCAGCGAAAGACGTGGATCGCGGGTTTCCAGCGCCTGCAACGTGCCGAGAATCTGCGCCACGGCGATCCCGCCCGACGACGGTGGCGGCATGCCGCAGACCTGCCAGCGTTTGTAGTCGGTGCACAGCGGCGCGCGTTCCTTGGCCTGATAGCGCTGCAGATCGTTCAGCGACAGGCTGCCGGGGTTGGCGTGGCCTTGCACTTTGGCGACGATTTCTTCGGCGATTGGGCCTTTGTACAGTGCGTCCGCACCTTCGTTGGCGATGCGTTTGAGCACTGCGGCCAGAGCCGGGTTTTGCAGGCGCGTGCCGACGGCTTTGACGCTGCCATCGGCGTTCAGGAAATACTTGGCCATGTCCTGCGACTGGCGAATGACTGGATCTGATTCCAGCAGCGAATGCAGGCGCGGCGAAATGGCAAAGCCTTGCTCGGACAGTTTAATCGCCGGTTCAAACAGCTTGGCCCACGGCAGGCGACCGTGTTGTTTGTGTGCCATCTCCAGCGCGCGCAACACGCCCGGTGTACCGACCGAGCGACCGCCGATCTGCGCCTGAGGGAACGACATCGGCTGGCCATCGGCACGCAAGAACAGCTTTTCGGTCGCGCCGGCCGGTGCGGTTTCGCGGCCGTCATACGTGCGCACTTGTTTACCGTCCCACAACACGATCATTGCGCCGCCGCCGATCCCGGAAGACTGCGGCTCAACCAGGGTCAGCACCGCTTGCATCGCAATCGCCGCATCAATCGCCGAACCGCCTTGACGCAGCATTTCGCGACCGGCCTCAGCAGCCAGAGGATTGGCAGCGGCAGCCATGTGTTTGCTGGCGTGACGGGTTTGCAGGTCGGTGCGGAAACCGGAAGCGGCTTCCGGGGCCAGCGGCAAAGTCGAGGAGGGCGGGGCGTTGCACGCGGTGAGGGTCAGGGCGCTGATGATCAGCGTCAGGGCTGGCAGGCGAAAGCGGCTCAAGGGCAAGGCTGAAAACACGCGGGCTCTCCGTCCGTGGGATAAAAGTCTCAGGGACTTTATCGACCGCTCGGTCGCGACGCAAACCGATGGGCATTTTTGTCTTTCTTTTCGGGGCGGATGTTCGCTAGGGTCAACCGCAATCGACCGACCGCACACGTCCCCTGTAGGAGTGAGCCCGCTCGCGATAGCGGTGGGTCAGTCAGCAATGATGTTGAATGTGATAACGCTATCGCGAGCAGGCTCACTCCTACAATTACAAGATCAACAAGAGACCGATATGCACAGCGAGTTCCCCACCGAATCCAGCTACCGCGATCAACGCGAACAGTTCATCGCCGCCGCTAACGCCGCCGGTGCCACGCTCACCTCGTACGCCCATCCACGCTGCGGCCCCTTTGGCGAACCCCTGAGCACCGACGTCGCCGTGCTCGGCGATCCACAGGCCAAACGCCGACTGGTAGCGCTCAGCGGTACGCACGGTGTCGAGGGCTATTACGGCTCGGACTGCCAGATCGATTGGCTGAAAACCTTCGAACCTGGTTCGCTGCCCAAGGATGTCGCGGTGGTCATGGTTCACCTGATCAACCCATGGGGCACGGCGTGGTTACGCCGGGTCAACGAAGACAACATCGACCTCAACCGCAATCATCTGGATTTCACCGGGCCGCTACCGGATAACCGCGCATACGCCGCACTGCATGAAATCTACGCCTGCACCGATTTGCACGGCCCCGAGCGCCAACGTGCGGATGCCTTGCTCGATGCGCAAATCAACGAACACGGCTGGCCGGCGGTGATGTCGATTGTCGAGGGTGGTCAACACAGCCATCCCGACGGACTGTTTTACGGCGGCCGCGCGCCGAGCTGGTCGAATCGCACCTTGCACCAAATCATCAAAACGCATCTGGCTGGCGCTGAAACCGTGATGTGTTTTGACCTGCACACCGGTGCTGGCGAATACGGTCATCCGATGTTGCTGACCATCACCCAGGCGCCTTACCCGGCACTCGCGCAGGCCCAGGCAATTTATGGCTCTTGGCTTTACACCCTGCACACCGGCGCCGACACCTTGAGCGAAACCGGAGTGGCCGCGACTGCCACCGGTTACACCTCACAGGCGTTGCTTAATGCATTGCCGGACGTGCAATTGATGCCGTTCGTGATCGAGTGCGGGACGTATCCGGGGCCGGATGTGCATCGGCATTTGCGTGATGACCAGTGGCTGCATTTGCACGGTGATCCGCTGGATGCGATAGGGCGCGAGATCAAACTGAATCTGCTTGAGCAGTTCTATCCAACTGATCCGGATTGGCGGGCGATGGTCGGTTTGCGCACTCGGCAAATCTGGGCGAAAGGGTTGTCGGCGTTGGCTTGCTGAAAAGGCATTTCGCGCCTGTAGTACCTCGCCGCAACTTGGCGGTTGCTCTGCATTTTTCCTACAGATTTTTCAGGTCGACAACTTACGCGCCCTTACCTGAGGATGGTTTTTATCGTTTTTTCCAGGATGGATTTCAGATGAAAAGGATGAGTCCGTTGCCATTCAACTCTATGTTCAGTCGGCCATTGTCATGAGTGTTTCCAATGAGGACCGCGATTTTCTGGTGGCGATGGGCAGTCGCATTGCTCACTTACGCACAGTTCACGAGATCACACAGACTCGGTTTGCACGGGCTTTAGGTCTTTCCCGGCAAACCTTTCAGGGCTACGAGGAGGGCACTCGCAGCATGCCGGTCACGACACTGGTGAAGATGGCATTTGCGCTTCGCGTGCCTGTTGAAGACCTGCTCGGCGTTCCCTCGTACACGGAGAGGCCCAGACGCAGCTTGACCTCGACGTGGTATCGACGGCTGCAGTCCATCAATGAACTTTCGAAGGTCCAACAGAAGGTCATTGCGCAGATGCTCGACGCGCTGATCGCGCAGGCAGCGACCAAAACGAGCAACGAAGAAAAAGAAGTTTGAAGTAACCCAAAGAACGCGGAACCAAGGTGCACGAACACCCTGGCCCCGCTAACCAAAAGCAGCTAGACAGGAGCTAATCATGGCTAAAACCAATCATACGTCATCAACCCCCATCACTGAACGCCGGCTGAAAATCGCCGCTGATTTTTACCCCGTCCACACAAAGGAAAAATCCTACAGCCCCGCCAAACCGGTGCCCTGGATCAGGCTTCGCGGGCTGTGGTTGCGGCAGGCGGGATTCGAGGTGAACGAGAACGTCAAAGTGCGTGTGATGAAAGGGTGTCTGGTGATTACAGCGGAATAGATGAATCGTCCGAGTAAAGCCGCAACGCTATTTGCGTAGGAAAAAACGCCGCTAACCCTCAAGGGATAGCGGCGTTTTTTCTCAAATAGCGCTTTTGATTATCTTGAATTTTGTGGCGGGCGAGGCCGGTATTACTTGGCTAAAAGCCTGATTGTGAGGAAGGCATTATCTTGAATTTGATATTGGCTTATGTGAAAAAAGGCGAAGTGCAAACTGTAAGCACTGATCCAATCGAAAGGGCTGAAGAAAGGCCTTCTGTAGGTGGGGAGCCGGAGGGGGGATTATTGCAGGCATAAAAAAACGGCCTACCTTTCGGTAAGCCGTTTTTAGTACTTGGTGGCTACACAGGGACTTGAACCCCGGACCCCAGCATTATGAATGCTATGCTCTAACCAACTGAGCTATGTAGCCAAGTGGCGCGCATTATTCCCCTGAAATGGAAAAGCGTCAAGCGTAAATTTAAAATATTTCTTCTTATTTTCAACCGCTTATCCTCCAGCCCGGAAAATCCGGGCCGAGCGGGGCATCAACGCAGCTGAAATCTTGCCGTATTGGCGCTCAAGGCGTGGCTGCCCCGACTCAGGGTATCCGCCGCAAGGTTCACCGCGCGTGCGCCTTCGAGCAGACGCACGGCCGCCTGATCGACCTGCTGGATATTGCCGCTGACTTCGTCGGCGGTGCTCGCCTGTTCCTCAACCGCCGTGGCGATCTGCGCCAACGTGTCGGTAACGCTTTGCACGGCGCTGGCGATTTCACCCAAACGTTCACCGAGACCGGTGACTGACTCGGCATCGGTTTGCGCCTGGCCGCAGGCAGCTTCCATCAAACTCACGGCTTCGTTGACCGTTGCGCGCAAACTGTCGACCGTACCGGCGATCTGCGCAGTTGACGACTGTGTACGTTGCGACAGGCTGCGCACCTCGTCGGCGACCACGGCAAAGCCGCGACCCTGTTCACCGGCGCGTGCGGCTTCAATGGCTGCGTTGAGCGCGAGCAGGTTGGTCTGTTCGGCAACACCGCGAATGGTGTCGACCACCAATTGAATCTGCTGACCTTGTTCACTGACCCGACCGAGTGCCGCTGCAGTTTCGTTCAAACGCTGATTGAGCTGCTGAATACTTGCCGTAGTGCGTTGGCTATCGCGGCTGCTGTCAGCGGCAATGCGCCGGGTGTGCTGAGCGCTGCCGGAGGCCTGTTCGCAGCTTTGCGCCACGCCTTGCGAGGTCGCGGCCAATTGCGTGGCAGCAGCGGCGATCTGGCTGATCTGCAACTGTTGCGCCTCGACTTCGCTGAGGGCGCCGCTGGAATGCTCGTTGAGACTGCGCACGGCGCTGCTCAGTTGCGAAGTCTCGTGATCGACGCCAAGCATGCTGCTACGCAGTTGCACCACGGCCACGTTGAGTGCAGTGCTGATCGCCGCGAGTTCATCACGACCCACGACCGGCACTTGCAAACTCAGATTGCCATCGCGCAGGGCTTCGGCGAGTAGGGTGATGCCGCTGGCGCTGCGACGGATCGAGGCTTGCAGGCAGACAAACAGGTACAACGCCGCGAGCAGCAGGCAGCCGAAAATCGCCGCGACGATGATGAACTGACGAATCGCCGAGCTGTGGTAGGCATCGAGTCGTTGATCCAGCGACACCAGCGATTGCTGGCGCAGTGAGGCTAGGTCGGTCAGCAGCGCATCGAGGCTGCGTTCGAACTCTTCGGGTTTGAGATTGATAGAGCCGCCGAACACGCCGTCGTCCAACACCTTCAGACCGCTGTCGAGGTTTTTGAGGCTGTCGTGGTATTGGCTGGCCCAGCTCTGCTGATCTTGCGGCAGACGTGCTTCGAGCAGCGTGGCCGTTTTGACCAGTTGCTCGCGGGCGTCACCGATGCGGCTGCGCAGGTCGCGCAACTGCAAACGGCTTTGCAGGGTGAATTGGCCGGAGACGACCGAGGCCTGGCCGACGGCGGCAAGGCGTCCAACGCGTTCGATCAGGTCCGGGGCGTGTTGCGTGGAGATCTGCGTGAGCAGATAGGTTTCCAGCCACGGCGCGAGGGTCAGGCGATTGTCCATGACGATCTGCTCGCGCAACGCTTGCAGGGCGCTGAGGGCGTTGGTGAAACGGTCGTAACCGTCCGGCCACCAACCGACACCGCTGAGGCTTTTCGAGTCCAGGCCGTTGAGCGCGGTTTGCAGCGCTTGATAGCGGGTGAGTGTTTCCCCCTCGGCGCCTTCATTTTTCAGCGCAGCGCCTAAATCGGTGGTGGCTTGCAGAACCGCCGGTTGCACCGCGTCGAATGCGCCCATGGCGGCGAGGGTGGCCGGCGTCGGTTGGCGATTGGTTTCCGTGGCGCGCCAACGCGCGGCGCGGTCACGTTGGGCGGCGAGCAGGTTGTCCAGCGCATCCAGCGCGAGCAACTGACGCACGCCGGCACGTTCGCCGGAAATCAGATTGAGTTTGTCGCGATAGTCCTGGCCAATCATCAACAGGCTGCCGGCCAACGGCAGAATGAACAGCAGAAACAACAACTGGAATTTACCTGCGAAGCCAAACCGCCCCAGCAATTTGATCCCCGGTGAAAGGAAAGCCTGCATGCCTCATGACTCCTCTGGACACCACGCACCATTGGCGTGCATCGCGGTCGTTCGACGTTGATGTTGTGCCCTGCTAAAAGGCCTCGAAAGTTCACTCTCGCCCGCTCTGTAGGCCGGCTCTGTAGCGAAACTTCCCAATGTCGGTCGCCTTTGTAAGGCGCCCGCGTTCAAGGGATGAAACAAGGCAAGATTCAGACCATGGCGTTGCGCTATCATCTTGCCGAACACCCTGCCCCTGTAGGAGCTGACGCAGGCTGCGATCTTTTGATCTTTGTTTTTAAGATCAAGATCAAAAGATCGCAGCCTGCGGCAGCTCCGACAGGAATTGATCTGTGATTCAGTTGGTTAGTTAGCTGGCTAAGGGGATGGCGCTGGCGCACCGAAAAATGGCACATTGACGCACCTGCCTGCGTGCACCCATCTGCTGTCCGGAAACTTTCATGGCTATCAGCAACGTTCAGACCGCCGCTGCCTCGGCGCCCGCTGCTCCGCAAAGCAGCCCATTGGTGATGCGTATCATCGGCGCGGTGGCGCTGGCGCATTTGATCAACGACCTGATCCAGTCGGTATTGCCGTCGATCTACCCGATGCTCAAGGCCAATTACGGCCTGACCTTTACTCAGGTCGGCCTGATTACTCTGACCTTTCAGCTGACCGCATCTTTGTTGCAGCCGTGGGTCGGTTATCACACCGATCGGCATCCGAAACCCTGGCTGTTGCCGGCGGGGTCGATTTGCACGTTGATTGGCATCGTGATGATGTCGATGGTTGGCAGCTTCCCCTTGATTCTGCTGGCGGCGGCGCTCATCGGTATCGGTTCCTCGACGTTCCACCCCGAAGCCTCGCGGATCGCACGACTGGCCTCGGGCGGACGCTTTGGCCTGGCGCAGTCGACCTTTCAGGTCGGCGGTAACGCCGGTTCCGCGTTCGGCCCGTTGCTGGCGGCGGCGATCATCATTCCGTTCGGTCAGGCCAACGTGGCGTGGTTCGGCTTGTTCGCGGTGTTTGCGTTATTCGTGCTGTACCGCATCAGTCGCTGGTACGCCCATCACTTGAACCTGTTCAAGCTCAAGGCCGGTCAGGCAGCGACTCACGGGCTGTCGAAGGGCAGGGTGACCAGTGCGTTGGTGGTGCTGGGGCTGTTGGTGTTCTCCAAGTATTTCTACATGGCCAGCCTCACGAGCTATTTCACGTTCTACCTGATCGAGAAGTTCGACCTGTCGGTGGCCAGTTCGCAGTTGCACCTGTTCCTGTTCCTCGGTGCGGTGGCGGCGGGCACGTTCTTTGGCGGGCCGATCGGCGACAAGATCGGGCGTAAGGCGGTGATCTGGTTCTCGATCCTCGGCGTCGCGCCGTTCACGCTGCTGATGCCCCACGTTGATCTGTTTTGGACCAGCGTCCTCAGCGTGGTGATCGGCTTCATTCTGGCTTCAGCGTTCTCGGCGATTGTGGTGTACGCGCAGGAACTGGTTCCGGGTAATGTCGGGATGATTGCCGGGGTGTTCTTCGGTTTGATGTTTGGTTTTGGCGGGATTGGCGCGGCGTTGCTGGGGCACCTGGCGGATATTCACGGGATTGAGTACGTGTATTTCCTCTGCTCGTTCCTGCCGTTGTTTGGCGTGTTGGCAATCTTCTTGCCGCGTACCAAAAAGGCCTGATTCACGCATTTCCCATTGTAGGAGTGAGCCTGCTCGCGATAGCGGTGTGTCAGTCAGCACATCTGTAGCTGATAGAACGCTATCGCGAGCAGGCTCACTCCTACAGGGGGAATGTGTTGAGGCATAAATTTCAGGCACAAAAAAGCCGCGTATCAAACGCGGCTTTTTCTTGGGCGTAACGCTTACACGTTGAAGCGGAAGTGCATCACGTCGCCGTCCTTGACGATGTAATCCTTGCCTTCCAGGCGCCATTTACCGGCTTCTTTGGTACCGGCTTCGCCCTTGTACTGGATGAAGTCGTTGTAGGCGATGACTTCGGCACGGATGAAGCCTTTCTCGAAGTCGGTGTGGATCACGCCGGCAGCCTGAGGTGCGGTGGCACCGACTTTGACGGTCCAGGCGCGGACTTCTTCGACACCGGCGGTGAAGTAGGTCTGCAGGTGCAGCATTTCGTAACCGGCGCGGATCACGCGGTTCAGGCCAGGCTCTTCCAGGCCCAGGGCCTCGAGGAACATGTCCTTCTCTTCGCCGTCATCGAGTTCGGCGATTTCCGCTTCGATCTTGTTGCAGACCGGAACGACCATCGCGCCTTCTTCTTCGGCAATGGCGCGAACCACGTCCAGGTGCGGATTGTTCTCGAAACCGTCTTCAGCGACGTTGGCGATGTACATGACCGGTTTGGTGGTCAGCAGGTGGAAGCCCTTGATCACGGCCTTTTCGTCAGCGCTCATGTTCTTCATCAGGCTGCGCGCCGGCTTGGCTTCGGTGAAGTGCGCGATCAGTTGCTCAAGCAATGCTTTCTGAACGACTGCATCCTTGTCACCGCCCTTGGCGTTGCGCGCAACTTTCTGCAGTTGCTTCTCGCAGCTGTCGAGGTCGGCGAAGATCAGTTCCAGGTCGATGATTTCGATGTCGCGTTTCGGGTCGACGCTGTTGGAAACGTGGATCACGTTTTCGTCTTCGAAGCAGCGCACCACGTGAGCGATGGCGTCGGTCTCGCGGATGTTGGCGAGGAACTTGTTGCCCAGGCCCTCACCTTTCGAGGCGCCGGCCACCAGGCCTGCGATGTCGACGAATTCCATGGTGGTCGGCAGGATGCGCTTCGGATTGACGATGGCCGCCAGTGCTTCCAGGCGCGGATCCGGCATCGGCACGATGCCGCTGTTCGGCTCGATGGTGCAGAAGGGGAAGTTCTCGGCCGCGATACCGGATTTGGTCAGGGCGTTGAACAGGGTGGACTTGCCGACGTTAGGCAGGCCGACGATGCCGCAATTGAATCCCATGGTGTTTCCCCTCGGAGTAGAGTCAGGCCTTCTGGCTGTGCAGGTTTTTCATCGCGCGGTTCCATTCACCGGCGAGGATATCCGGCAGCACGCCGAGGGCAAAGTCGATGCTGGCATCGAGTTTTTCCTGTTCGGCGCGTGGCGCACGACCCAGGACGAAATTTGAAACCATACTGGCGACGCCCGGGTGGCCAATGCCAAGCCGCAGGCGGTAGAACGTATTCTGATTGCCCAGTTGCGCAATGATGTCGCGCAACCCGTTGTGACCGCCATGGCCGCCGCCCTGCTTGAGCTTGGCAACGCCCGGAGGCAAGTCGAGTTCGTCATGCGCCACCAGAATTTCTTCAGGCTTGATGCGGAAGAAACCGGCGAGTGCCGCCACGGCCTGGCCGCTGCGGTTCATGTAAGTGGTGGGAATCAGCAGACGAACATCCTGACCCTGATGCGAATAGCGCCCGGTCAGGCCAAAATATTTGCGATCGGCCACAAGATTCACATTCTGTGCGTGGGCGATGCGCTCAACAAAAAGGGCCCCTGCGTTATGCCGGGTCTGGTCGTATTCGGCGCCTGGATTACCCAGGCCAACGATCAGTTTGATGGCAGTCACGATAGGGGCCCTTCCTTTGAGTGGTGAGTAACATCGCCGCAATCAGGCAAAGCGGCGAAAGTGGACGAAAAATGCTCATTTACCATGGATGTAAACTCCGCGTTCTCGCCCGCTTTCTCGCTACGTTCCAGTCCGCGATGTTACTTGCTCACTCAGGCTAAACAGAGTGAATTACTCTGCTGCGCCTTCTTCGGTAGCTTCTGGAGCAACGCGTGGAGCGTGTACGTTTGCAACAGCTTTGTCGTCACCGTGAGCCAGTGCAACGAACTCAACGCCTTTAGGGGCTTTGAGGTCGGACAGGTGGACGATTGCGCCGATTTCCAGAGCCGACAGGTCGACTTCGATGAACTCAGGCAGATCTTTCGGCAGGCAAGTTACTTCGATTTCGTTCAGGACGTGCGAGATCTCGCCGCCTTTCTTGATCGGAGCTTCTTCACCAACAAAGTGCACAGGCACGATAGCGGTCAGTTTCTGACCGGCTACGACGCGTACGAAGTCAGCGTGCAGAACGTGACCCTTGGACGGGTGACGTTGCAGAGCTTTGATGATGACGTTCTGCTTTTTGCCGCCAACGTTCAGTTCGATAACGTGGCTGTAGGCAGCTTCGTTTTCGAGCAGTTTGGCAACTTCTTTGGCCAGCATGCTGATGGATTCAGGGGCTTTTTCGCCACCGTAAACAACAGCTGGAACCAGAGCGGCGAGACGACGCAGGCGGCGGCTCGCACCTTTCCCCAGGTCGGAACGCACTTCAGCATTCAGAGTAAAATCGTTCATTTTGTATCTCCAAAATAGCCATGACCGAGTGGCGTTTGCGACCAGCGCCGAACACGGTATGGGCAAAAAAGCCCCGCCCCGGCAGGAATGCCGGGGCGGGGCGCTTTTCGTCAACGAGACATTTCGAGAAGGGCAGGGCCCTTAACGGAACATCGCGCTGATCGATTCTTCATTGCTGATGCGGCGAACCGCTTCGGCAACAACCGGTGCGATATCCAGTTGACGGATACGTGCACAGGCTTGTGCTGCAGCGGACAGCGGGATGGTGTTAGTCACCACCAGCTCGTCCAGCACGGAATTTTCGATATTCTCGATGGCCCGACCCGACAGCACAGGGTGTGTGCAGTAGGCAAAGACCTTGGCTGCGCCATGCTCTTTCAGGGCCTTGGCCGCGTGGCACAGAGTGCCGGCGGTATCGACCATGTCATCGACCAGAATGCAGGTACGCCCTTCGACATCACCGATGATATGCATCACTTCAGAGTGATTGGCTTTCTCACGGCGTTTGTCGATGATCCCGAGATCCACGCCCAGGGATTTGGCAACGGCACGTGCACGCACGACGCCACCAATGTCCGGGGATACGATCATCAGGTTTTCGAAGCGCTGATCTTCAATGTCATCCACCAGAACCGGGGAGCCGTAGATGTTATCTACCGGAATATCGAAGAAACCCTGAATCTGGTCAGCATGCAGATCAACCGTGAGAACACGGTCGATGCCGACTACGGTAAGCATGTCAGCAACGACTTTCGCGCTGATAGCCACACGTGCGGAACGCGGACGGCGATCCTGACGGGCATAACCAAAATAAGGAATAACAGCAGTGATACGAGTAGCCGAGGAGCGGCGGAAGGCATCAGCCATCACTACCAGTTCCATCAGGTTATCGTTGGTCGGGGCGCAAGTCGGCTGAATAATGAAAACGTCTTTACCGCGAACGTTTTCATTGATCTCGGCAGTAATTTCGCCGTCGGAGAACTTACCGACAGAGATGTCACCGAGAGGGATATGCAGCTGACGTACAACACGCCGAGCCAGATCGGGGTTAGCATTCCCCGTAAAGACCATCATCTTGGACACGCGCAGTACCTAGAGGCTGAGGGTAACCTGGATGAGTATAGAAAATGGCAGGGGCGGCTGGATTCGAACCAACGCATGGCAGGATCAAAACCTGCTGCCTTACCGCTTGGCGACGCCCCTGTATCTGTTGCATCAAGTGCCGTGCACTTGGTTCCTTTAGAGCAGACTTTGCAGCTTGCGGTGCAACATCGAAACGTTGCTGCCTTTGGCTACAAACCCTGTAAGGGTCTCTGTCAGAAGGGCCGAGACTTTATCAGCTTCAGCTTTGCTTGGGAAGCCCCCAAACACACAACTTCCAGTTCCGGTGAGCTTTGCTTCGGTAAATTTACCTAACAAATCCAATGCGTTACGTACTTCTGGATAACGCCTTGCAACCACCGGCAAGCAGTCATTTCGACTGTTTCCCTCGGGAACGGGGCGCACTTTAATGGGCGGCGTGTTACGTGTCAACAAAGGATCGGAAAAAATTTCTGCCGTACTTACAGAGACTTGCGGCACGAGCACCAGATACCACGGTTCTTCGGGATCCACGGGGGTGAGTTTCTCGCCCACGCCCTCGGCAAACGCCGCGTGGCCACGGACGAAAACCGGTACGTCGGCCCCCAGCGAAAGGCCCAGTGCGGCCAGGCGATCTTCATCCCAGCTCAACTGCCACAAATGATTCAGGCCGAGCAAAGTCGTCGCCGCGTTCGAACTGCCGCCACCGATGCCGCCGCCCATGGGCAGGACTTTATCAATCCAGATATCGATGCCGAGCGTGCAACCGGACTGTTGCTGGAGCATTTTTGCTGCACGCACGATCAGGTTGCTGTCATGCGGCACGCCGGCGAACTCGGTGTGCAGTTGAATCACACCGTCATCACGCACGGCAAAAGTGATTTCATCGCCGTAATCGACAAACTGAAACAGCGTCTGCAACTCGTGATAACCGTCTTCACGGCGACCGAGAATGTGCAGCATCAGGTTGAGTTTGGCCGGCGACGGCAGGGTCAGGCGTGCAGCGGTCATGGGTTACTGCCCCAACTTGCGCGGTTGCCAGGTCTTGATCACCAGCGTCACGTCGAGGTCATTGCCGTGCAGTTTGATGCGCTCGGGCAACCAGTAACCGTTTTGTTCGGTGTAAGCGGTGTATTCGACCTTCCAGCCATCCTGTTCCAGGTTGGCCAGACGGCTGTCGGCGTCCAGGTTCAGGCGACTTTTGCTGTCTGGAGCGGGCAGGCCACGCACCCACCAGGCCAGATTCGACACCGGCAGTTTCCAGCCAAGCTGTTCTTCGAGCAAGGCTTCCGGGGACTGCGATTCGTAGCGCCCCTGATTGGCGACTTCCAGCGACACTTTGCCCGGACGCCCGGTCAGTCGCGCGGCGCCACGACCCAGCGGGCCGGACAAACGAATGTCGTAGTAATCCTGACGTTGCAGCCAGAACAGCGTGCCGCTACCGGAATCTTTCGGTGCGCGGATACCGATCTTGCCGTCGATCTGCCAGCCATCAAGGCCGGTCAGCTGTTGTTTGTTAGCGGCCCATTGAGCCGGACTGCCGTGGCCCTCGACCGATTCGCGGGTACCAAAACCCGAGCAGCCGGCGAGCAGGGCGATGAAGCTGAAAACAATAACGTGGCGCGAAAACATGGGTTAGAGAGTCTCGGATCCGGTCAGGCGCTTGATGGTGCTGCGCAGAATGGTGCTGTCGGGCTGATCCTTGAGGAATTTGCCCCAGATTTGTTTGGCTTCACGCTGGTTGCCCTTGGTCCACAACACTTCACCGAGGTGCGCGGCGACCTCGTGATCAGGGAAGCGCTCCAGCGCCTGACGCAGATATTTCTCGGCGTCATCCAGATTGCCCAGGCGGTAATTCACCCAGCCGAGGCTGTCGAGTACGGCTGGGTCTTCCGGATTGATCTGGTGCGCCTGCTCGATCAGCGCTTTCGCTTCAGCGTAGCGTGTGGTGCGGTCGGACAAGGTGTAGCCGAGCGCGTTAAGCGCCATGGCGTTGTCCGGATCGCGCTTGATGATCAGGCGCAGGTCTTTTTCCATCTGTGCCAGATCATTGCGTTTTTCCGCGAGCATCGCCCGGGTGTAGAGCAGATTCAGGTCGTCCGGGTATTGCTGCAAGGCGTGTTGCAATACTTTCCAGGCCTTGTCGTCCTGTTTGTTGGCCGACAGGGTTTCCGATTCGATCAGATAGAGCTGAATCGCGTAATCCGGTTGCTCGTCGCGCTGGGCGGCGAGTTTGCTCTGCGCTTCAGCGGTCTTGCCGTTGTTCATCAAGATATCGGCCTGACGCAATTGCGCCGGCAGATAATCATTGCCCGGGCCAACCTGGGCGTATTCGATAAGGGCGCCTTGCGGGTCGTTGCGCTCTTCAGCGATGCGACCGAGGTTCAGGTGCGCCGAATCGACGTGACTTTCGCGGGCGATCAAATCTTCCAGATAACCCTTGGCCTCGTCCCAGGCCTTGGCTTCCAGGCAGACCAAGGCCAGCGAGTAACGCAGTTCGTCGTCTTCCGGGTATTGCTGAACCAGACTGGAAAACTCGGCCTTGGCGTCGTCCATGCGGTCTTGCTCAACCAGCATGCGCGCGTAAGTCAGGCGCAGGCGTTTGTCGTCCGGGTACTTCTTGATGCTTTTTTGCAGCAGGGGCAGCGCTTCGTCGCCACGGTTCAGCAATTGCAGCAGGCGCGCGCGCAGCAGAATCGGGGCGATCTCGCCTTCTTCCGGCGGGTGGTCTTCGAGCAATGCCAGTGCGGCTTTGTTGTCGCCGTCCTGTTGCAACAACAGGGCCTTGCCGAAAATCAGCTGGCTGTTGTTCGGATGGCGCTGCAACAAACGGTCGAAACTTTTCATCAGGCCGTTACGGGTTTCCTGATCGGTATCGGCGGCCGACAGCGCGAGGAAGTCGAAATGGGTATCGCCCTTACCCTGCAGGACTTTCTCCATATAGACCATCGAGTCGTCATAACGCCCGGCACGCGCCAGTTGCACGGCCGCGGCGCGTTGCGCTTCGAGGTCGTCCGGGGCGTTTTTCGCCCAGATCAGCGCGGTATCGAGGGCCGGTTGATCGGCGCCCAGATATTCGGCGATACGGAACGCACGCTCGGAGACACCCGGATCCTGGGTGTTGATGGCCTGGGTTACGTAGTTATCCAGGGCAATGTCGAAACGATTGCGCTGGCCGGCGAGTTCGGCGCTCAACAGGCTGAAAACGGTTTCCTCGCTGAACGAGCTGTAAACCTTGGGCTTTTCAGGCGCGGGCGTGGTGTCTTCGACCGAAGGCGTACCGTCCGGCGAAACGGGCGCCAAGGCCTGGCAGCCGCTGAGGAAGACAAAAGCGAGGAGCAACGCGGAAGATCTATTCATATAGGAAGAGGACGACTAACCTGCGGTCGGATCATCATGACACAAGCCTTCGGCCAAACATAACCGAGACTCAATTGTGCCCATTATAGGGGCTGACGATTGGGACAATAGTCAGCGGTAGTTGTTCTGAATCTTTCGAAGGTGGACAATTGCCGGCTTCACGTCACCATCAGCGACCTTGAATGGCCTTCCTTGCACTCGGTATCAACCACAAGACTGCTTCAGTAGACGTCCGCGAGCGCGTGGCTTTTACTCCTGAACAGCTGGTGGAGGCCTTGCAGCAGCTCTGCCGACTGACCGACAGCCGCGAAGCTGCGATCCTCTCCACCTGCAATCGCAGTGAGCTTTATATAGAACAGGATCAGCTTTCGGCCGATATCGTGCTGCGCTGGCTGGCCGACTATCACCATTTAAGCCTCGATGAGCTGCGCGCGAGTGCTTATGTGCATGAAGATGATGCGGCAGTTCGTCACATGATGCGCGTCGCCTCCGGGCTCGACTCGCTGGTGCTGGGCGAGCCGCAAATTCTCGGTCAAATGAAATCGGCCTACGCCGTGGCCCGCGAGGCCGGCACCATCGGGCCGCTGCTGGGGCGGCTGTTTCAGGCAACCTTCAATGCCGCCAAACAGGTACGCACCGACACCGCCATCGGTGAAAACCCGGTATCAGTGGCGTTTGCCGCCGTCAGCCTGGCCAAGCAGATTTTCAGTGATTTGCAGCGCAGTCAGGCTTTGTTGATCGGCGCCGGCGAGACCATCACTTTGGTCGCCCGCCATTTGCACGAACTGGGCGTCAAGCGCATCGTCGTTGCCAACCGCACTCTGGAACGGGCCAGTCTGCTGGCCGAGCAGTTCGGTGCTCACGCGGTGTTGCTCTCGGACATCCCGGCCGAACTGGTGCGCAGCGATATCGTCATCAGTTCAACCGCCAGTCAGTTGCCGATTCTTGGCAAGGGCGCGGTGGAAAGCGCATTGAAACTGCGCAAGCACAAACCGATCTTTATGGTCGACATCGCCGTTCCCCGGGATATCGAGCCGGAAGTCGGCGAGTTGGACGACGTTTACCTCTACAGCGTTGACGATCTCCACGAAGTGGTCGCCGAAAACCTCAAGAGCCGCCAAGGCGCAGCGCAAGCCGCCGAAGAGATGGTCTCGGTCGGCGCTGACGATTTCATGGTGCGCCTGCGCGAACTGGCGGCGGTCGATGTGCTCAAGGCCTATCGTCAACAAAGCGAACGCCTGCGCGACGAGGAGCTGCAAAAAGCCCTGCGCCTGCTGGCCAATGGCGGCAACGCCGAAGACGTGCTCGGACAACTGGCCCGTGGCCTGACCAATAAACTGTTGCATGCGCCCAGTGTGCAACTGAAAAAGCTTTCTGCCGAAGGCCGCCTCGATGCGCTGGCCATGGCCCAGGAACTCTTTGCCCTCGAGGGCTCACCGGATAGCTTTTCGGATAAAAAACCGCAATGAAAGCGTCACTGCTCAATAAGCTGGACATCCTCCAGGACCGTTTCGAGGAACTGACCGCGCTGCTCGGCGACGGCGAAGTCATTGCCGATCAGGCCAAATTCCGCGCTTATTCCAAGGAATACGCCGAACTTGAGCCGGTGGTACAAGGCTATAAAAAGCTGCTCAGCGTACAAAGCGATCTTGAAGGCGCGCAGGCGCTGCTCAAGGACAGCGACCCGGACATGCGTGAAATGGCCGTGGAAGAAGTCCGCGAAGCCAAGGAATTGCTGATCACCCTGGAAGCCGACCTGCAACGCATGTTGCTGCCCAAGGATCCCAACGACGGCCGTAACGTCTTTCTCGAAATCCGTGCCGGCACCGGTGGCGACGAGGCGGCGATCTTCTCCGGCGACCTGTTCCGCATGTACTCGCGTTACGCCGAGCGGCGCGGCTGGCGTGTCGAGATCCTGTCGGAAAACGAAGGCGAACACGGTGGCTATAAAGAAGTCATCGCCCGCATCGAAGGCGACAACGTTTACGGCAAGCTGAAATTCGAATCCGGTGCGCACCGCGTACAGCGCGTGCCTGCTACCGAATCACAGGGCCGTATCCACACCTCGGCCTGCACCGTGGCGGTATTGCCCGAGCCGGACGAGCGCGAAGCCATCGAGATCAACCCGGCGGATTTGCGCGTCGATACGTTCCGCTCCTCCGGGGCCGGCGGTCAGCACGTTAACACCACCGACTCGGCGATCCGCATCACGCACATACCGACCGGCACTGTCGTCGAGTGTCAGGAAGAACGTTCCCAGCACAAGAACCGCGCTCGGGCGATGGCCTGGCTGTCGGCCAAACTCAACGATCAGCAAACCGCAGCGGCGGCCAACGCGATCGCCAGCGAGCGTAAATTGCTGGTTGGCTCGGGCGACCGTTCCGAGCGAATTCGTACCTACAACTTTGCTCAGGGCCGGGTCACTGACCATCGCGTCAACCTGACCCTGTACTCCCTTGACGAAATTCTTGCCGGTGGCGTTGAAGCGGTGATCGAGCCATTGCTGGCCGAATACCAGGCTGACCAACTCGCAGCGATAGGTGAATAAATGACCATCATTGCCAGCCTGTTGCGTGCCGCGCAATTGCCGGATTCACCGACTGCGCGTCTGGATGCCGAGTTGCTTCTCGCCGCTGCACTGGGCAAATCGCGCAGTTTTCTGCACACCTGGCCCGAGCGCATCGTGCCGAGCGAAGCGGCGCTGACTTTTGCCGAGTACTTGCAACGCCGCCGTAGCGGTGAACCGGTGGCTTATATTCTCGGGCAGCAGGGCTTCTGGAAACTCGATCTTGAAGTCGCGCCGCACACGCTGATTCCGCGTCCTGACACTGAATTGCTGGTGGAAGCGGCGCTGGAGTTGCTCCCCGCGACGCCGGCCAAAGTGCTCGACCTCGGCACTGGCAGTGGCGCAATTGCGTTGGCCTTGGCCAGCGAACGTCCGGCGTGGAAAGTCACTGCCGTGGATCGCGTACTCGAAGCCGTGGCCTTGGCCGAACGCAATCGTCAGCGTCTGCATTTGAACAACGCCACGGTGCTGAGCAGTCATTGGTTCAGCGCGCTGGAAGGTCAGCGTTTCCAGTTGATCATCAGCAATCCGCCGTACATCGCTGCGGCCGATCCGCATCTGGTCGAGGGCGATGTGCGCTTCGAACCGGCCAGTGCGCTGGTTGCCGGTGAGGATGGACTCGACGATCTGCGTTTGATCGTCGCGCAGGCTCCGGAACATCTGGAGGCCGCTGGCTGGCTGATGCTCGAACACGGCTATGATCAAGCCGAAGCCGTGCGCGATTTGCTGTTCACGCGCGGTTTTGAAGAGGTCCACAGCCGCACCGATCTGGGCGGCCATCAACGCATCAGTCTGGGGCGCCTGCCGTGCTGAATGATCAGGAATTGCTGCGCTACAGCCGGCAGATTCTGCTGCAACACATCGACATCGATGGGCAACTGAAGCTCAAGGACAGTCGCGTGTTGATCGTCGGCCTCGGCGGTCTCGGTGCACCGGTTGCCTTGTATCTCGCGGCGGCGGGTGTCGGTGAATTGCATCTGGCGGATTTCGACACGGTCGATCTGACCAACCTGCAACGCCAGATTATTCACGACACCGACAGCGTCGGTATGAGCAAGGTCGACTCGGCGCTCAAGCGTTTGACGGCGATCAATCCAGAAATCCAACTGATCGCTCATCGTCAGGCACTGGACGAGGATTCTCTCGCTGCTGCCGTGGCGGCGGTGGATCTGGTGCTCGACTGTTCCGATAATTTTTCCACCCGCGAAGCGGTCAACGCCGCGTGTGTGGCGGCGTGCAAACCTTTGGTCAGTGGCGCGGCGATTCGGCTGGAAGGGCAGTTGTCGGTGTTCGACCCGCGTCGTGCCGAGAGTCCGTGTTACCACTGTTTATATGGGCACGGCAGCGAAGCCGAACTGACTTGCAGCGAAGCCGGTGTGGTCGGGCCGCTGGTCGGCCTGGTTGGCAGCCTGCAAGCACTGGAAGCTTTGAAGGTTTTGGTCGGTTTTGGCGAACCACTGGTGGGGCGCTTGTTGTTGATCGATGCCCTCGGTTCGCGTTTCCGCGAGTTGCGGGTCAAACGCGATCCGGGTTGCAGCGTCTGTGGTCCGCGCCATGCGTGAAGCGCCGATCGGCGTGTTCGACTCCGGCGTCGGCGGCTTGTCGGTACTGGCGGAAATCCAGCGTTTGCTACCCAATGAATCGCTGCTCTATGTCGCTGATTGCGGGCACATTCCCTACGGTGAGAAAACCCCTGAATTCATTCGCCAGCGCTGCAGCGTGATGGCCGGGTTTTTCCGCGAGCAAGGCGCCAAGGCCTTGGTCATCGCGTGCAATACTGCGACGGTCGCGGGTGTCGCCGATCTACGCCGTGATTTCCCTGACTGGCCGCTTGTCGGCATGGAGCCTGCGGTCAAACCTGCCGCTGCCGCGACCCGCAGCGGAGTGGTCGGTGTGCTCGCCACCACCGGCACGTTGCAGAGCGCCAAGTTCGCCGCACTGCTTGATCGCTTTGCCACCGACGTGCGCGTGATTACTCAGCCATGTCCCGGTCTGGTCGAGCTGATTGAAAGCGGCGATCTGCACAGCGCCGAGTTGCGCCAGTTGCTGCAAGGGTATGTCGAGCCACTGTTGGCCAGCGGTTGCGACACGATCATTTTGGGCTGCACCCACTATCCCTTTCTCAAGCCGATGCTCAAGTCGATGATCCCCGCGGACATTAGCCTGATCGATACTGGCGCTGCTGTGGCGCGGCAACTTCAGCGGCTTTTGGCGGAGCGCGATTTGCTCGCTGTCGGCCCGAACCAACCGGTCAGATTCTGGACCAGCGCCGATCCTGAGTACTTCAAAAACATCCTGCCACTGCTCGGACAAAACGCTGGCGAAGTGCAAAACTTCGACTTGTAAAAAAATTGTGAAATAACTAAAAAATCAGCTGAACTTCTAAGTAGGCGCCAGCTTCTATAGCGAAGAGTTATCTAGAAAACCAAACGATCGTTCCGGAAAAGGAAGTTTCAACGTGAAGCGACTATTCTGCTTGGCCGCGATTGCGGCCGCACTGATGGGGCAAAGTATTACTGCACAAGCGGCAGGTGTTGAGTTTGCGGTGGGGGCCACCAGCGACTCGACCATGACGTACCGCTTGGGCATGAATTTCGACTGGGACAAGAGCTGGCTGCAAAGTGACGTCGGTCGCCTGACCGGTTACTGGAGCGGGGCTTACACCTACTGGGAAGGCGACAAGACCTCCAGTAACAACAGCCTGTCGTTCTCGCCGGTATTTGTTTATGAGTTTGCCGGTGAATCGGTCAAACCGTATGTCGAGGCGGGGATCGGCGTAGCCGCGTTCTCCAATACCAAGTACGAATCCAATAATCTCGGCGGCTCTTTCCAGTTCGAAGACCGCTTCGGTTTTGGTCTGCGTTTCGATGGCGGACATGAAGTCGGGATTCGTGCGACGCACTATTCCAACGCCGGTCTGGCCAGTGACAACGACGGTGTAGAAAGTTACTCGCTGCATTACACGATGCCGCTCTAACGGCTAAACGCTTGACCCCTGTGGGAGCGAGCCTGCTCGCGAAAGCTGTTTCATGTTCAACGAAGATGTTGAATGAAAGACCGCTATCGCGAGCAGGCTCACTCCTACATTTGTTTTGGGGTGTTCTTGTGATCAGCGGTAGGCAGTCGTGATGCCTTTGCGTTCTTCAATGCACTCCGGCGCGCCCATCTCGAACTCGCGGCAAATCAGCGGACGCTTCTCATAGATCGTGCACATCATCGTGTCGCGATCCAGCGCCGCGCACCAGCCGTCATCCAGACGCAGCATCACTTCGCCGCCCCACTCATCGGTATCGATAAAGCGATCAGGCACGCCAGTGTCGGTGATCAGCATCACTTCGAGCTGGCAACAACACGCCGCGCAGGTCGAGCAAGTGACCGCCGGTTCCGTGATTTGTTGGTGGGGAATGGTCTTCATGGTCGGCAGTGTAAGGCAGTGGCCGGCACACGTGTGAAAGGTCTGACAGACGCTCAGTGCGCCAGCCGCCGAGCCATCGTATGCAGCAACGGAAACAGCAGCGCCCAGAGCAGGCCGATACCGATCAGCGTCGGCAGTTCGCCATAGGGAAATTGCACCCCGGCCAGGCGCCCGCCAGCGTAATACGACAGCGCGCCGCCGACAGCGCCGAGTAAGCTCGCCAGCCACCAGGGCCGCGCGCTCCAAGCCAGGCAATGGCGCAAGGTGGTCGCCAACAACGCCCAGAGCAACATCAGCCACAACGGAATTAGCGGCGACTGATCCTGAAACGCGAACACCCCGGCACCGCGCAACACACTGTCGACAGCGGTGCCGACAATCACCACGCTGAGGATCAAACGCCCCTCAGCCGCCCAACTGCTGACCCAGCACAGATGGATCACCAGCACCGCCAGCGCGACCAGCAACCACAGGCTGTTGCCGCCGAGCACGCAAGTCAGCCAGCCGATCTGGAACAGTACGGCATTGGCGACACGCTCAAGCATCGAAGCGTCCGAGCAGCGGCGCAGTCATTGCGGCGGGTTTGGCCAGTAGCAACTGCGCGGTGCCGATGGTGCGTTCGAGGAAACCGCCCTCGCAGTAACACAGGTAAAACTCCCACAGCCGCAGGAAATAATCGTCATAGCCCAGTTCGCTCAAGCGGCCATGGGCGCGGCGGAAGTTCTCGTGCCACAGGCGCAGGGTGCGGGCGTAGTGCAGGCCGAAATCTTCCATGTGCAGCAGGTTCATGTCGGTGTCGCGGCCGACCACTTCGAGCATTTTCTGCACGCAGGGCAGGGCGCCGCCGGGGAAGATGTAGCGCTGGATGAAATCGACGCCGCGCTTGGCCTGTTCGTAACGCTGCTCGCGGATGGTGATCGCCTGGATCAACATCAGGCCGTTGCTCTTGAGCAACTGCGCGCACTGTTTGAAGTAGGTCGGCAGGAAGCGGTGGCCGACGGCTTCGATCATCTCGATCGACACCAGTTTGTCGTATTCGCCGGTCAGGTCGCGGTAGTCCTTGAGCAACAGCGTGACGCGATCCTGCAAACCCAGTTGTTCGATGCGTTGCGCGGTAAACGCGTACTGCTCTTTCGACAGGGTCGTGGTGGTCACGCGGCAGCCATAATGTTGCGCGGCATACAGCGCCATGCTGCCCCAGCCGGTGCCGATCTCCAGCAAATGGTCGCTGGGTTGCAGCGCGAGCTTCTGACAGATCCGCTCCAGTTTGTTCAGTTGTGCCTGTTCGAGGCTGTCTTCCGGGGTCAGGAATTGCGCTGCGGAATACATCATGGTCGGGTCGAGAAACTGCTCGAACAGATCGTTGCCAAGGTCGTAGTGCGCGGCGATGTTCTTCTGCGAACCCTTGCGCGTGTTGCGGTTGAGCCAGTGCAGACCTTGCACCAACGGCCGGCTGAGACGGGCCAGACCGCCCTCCATGGCATCGAGCACGTCGAGGTTGCTGACGAACACGCGGACCACGGCCGTCAGATCCGGCGAACTCCAGTAGCCGTGGATAAAGGCCTCGCCGGCGCCAATCGAACCGTTCCCGGCAACCATGCCCCAGACGGCCGGATCGAGCACATGGATTTCCCCGAGCAAAGCACTGCCCGGGGTACCGAACATCAGGCGTTCGCCGTCCTCGACCACCAACAGTTGCCCGTTTTTCAACTGAGCCAATTGGCGCAGCACGCCACGGCGCAGCAGCGACCCGGTCAAACCGTTGGTGCTGAGCCGACTGACCGACAGACTAGAGGATTTCATGGCGGTGCTCCTTGGGAGGCACAGTGGCTGTTTGAAAACTGCCGTCGGCAGTCTGATGAGCAAAAATCGGTGCGCGTTTGAGCAGCAGTCGCAGCGCTTGCCAGTAAATGGCCAGGGCGGTTTTCGCGGTCATCCACGGAAAGCGCCGCAGGTAACGATGCAGGCTGCGCCGGTCGAGGCTTTCGCGTTGCAGATTGAGCGTCGCGTCGAACAGTTTGTGCTCGCCCTGCCAGTCAGCCATGTGCACGCCGAGTTTTTGCGCGGCGGGGCTGAAGCTCATGCGGTATTCGAGATCGCGCGGCAGAAACGGCGAAACGTGAAAGGCTTTGGCCACGGCAAAGTGCTGATGGAAATCCTGCAGATTGACCGGCGGGCGCGCCGGCAACACATAGTGATAGCGCTCGCCCCACGGCGTGTTGGTGACTTCACAGACGATCGCCGCCAGTTGCCCGTCCGCCTCATGGCAGTAAAAGAAACTCACCGGGTTGAACGACAGCCCCCAACTGCGCGCCTGGGTCAGCAGGCAGATCGAGCCTTGCGGTTCGTGGCCGATGGCGATGCCGACCTGCTGGCGTACGGCATCGATCAGGCGTATGCCACGGCCGGTAAAGGTCTTCAGGTAGTCAGTCTCGCGAAATGAAAACGGCGCAAAGCGACTGCGTCCGGCCAGCGGCGACAGTGCAAGCACGGCGTCCTGTTCGCTGAGATCGAGGTAGAGCAAGCCGATCCGGTAACGGAATTCATGGCGGCGCGGCGAAAAACGCCGATGGCCGATCCAGCCGCTATACAGGGCGCTGTTCATAAGCTTTCCCCGAACGCGGCGGCCACGCGCAAGGCGCTGACGACACCGTCCTCATGGAAACCGTTGGCCCAATAGGCGCCGCAATAATGTGTGTGTTGCGCGCCATCCAGCTCGCCCCAGCGCTGCTGCGCGGCCACGGCCGCGAGGCTGAACTGCGGGTGGGCGTAGGTGTAGCGGGCAAGCACTTTGTCGGGGCTGATGCCGGCACTCTGATTGAGGCTGACGCAGAACGTGGTGTCGCTCTGAATGCCCTGCAGAATGTTCATGTCGTAGGTGACGGCGGCGTGAGTATGGCCAGCGCCGCTGAGTCGATAGTTCCAGCTGGCCCAGGCAAGTTTGCGCGTTGGCAGCAAACGCGTGTCGGTGTGCAGCACTACTTCGTTGTCGGCATAGGGCAGGGCACCGAGGATCGCGCGTTCGGCTTCGCTGGGCACCGCCAGCAGTTTCAGCGCCTGGTCACTGTGACAGGCGAACACCACCCGATCGAAATGCTCGAGGCCTGCCGGGCTGTGGATAACTACGCCATGCACATCGCGATCGACCCGGGTGACCGGACAATTGAGCCGAATCCTGTCCTTGAACGCGGCCGTCAGTGGCGCGATGTAAGCGCTCGAGCCGCCTTCGATGACTTGCCATTGCGGCCGATCACTGACTGACAACAGCCCGTGATTCTTGAAGAACCGCACAAAAAACTGCAGGGGGAAGTTGAGCATTTCCGCCATCGGCATCGACCAGATCGCCGAACCCATCGGCACGATGTAATGCAGGATGAAACGTTCGCCGTAGCCGCCGGCCTTGAGGTATTCGTCGAGGGTGGTGTCGGCGGCAATGCGCAGTTCGACGAGGTCACGCTGGGCTTCTTTATTGAAGCGCAGGATGTCGCGCAACATGCCCCAGAACCCCGGCGACAACAGATTGCTGCGCTGGGCGAAGAGGCTGTTGAGGCTGTTGCCGTTGTATTCCAGGCCGGTGTCCGGGTCGGTTACCGAAAAACTCATTTCGGTCGGTTTGAACGCCACGCCAAGCTGGCCGAGGAGGCGGATAAAGTTCGGGTAGGTCCAGTCATTGAACACGATGAAGCCGGTGTCCACGGCGTAGGGCTGCCCTGCGACGGTGACGTCTACCGTGTGCGTGTGGCCACCGACCCAGTCGCCCGCCTCGAACACCGTCACTTCATGGCGGCGATTGAGCAGGTAAGCGCAGGTAAGCCCGGCGATGCCGCTGCCGACGATGGCAATTTTCATGTCGGATCCGTCAGCGGAGGCGACTTGCGCACCATGCGCTTGCCGATGGCCAGTTGCACGCGTGCCGGCAGTTTCGACAGCGGCCACAGCGCGGCCATGAACAGCGCCGGGAAGGCGATTTCCAATGGCCGATCTTTGAGCTTGGCGAAGATGTGCCGCGCGGCTTTATCCACAGGCCAGCTCAACGGCATGGGGAAATCGTTTTTCGCGGTCAGCGGTGTTTCCACAAAACCGGGGCTGACCACGGTGACTTCAATGCCTTCGTCGGCCAGATCGATGCGCAGCGATTCGAACAGGTAACGCAATCCGGCCTTCGAGGCGCCGTAGGCTTCGGCCCGTGGCAGCGGCAGGTAGGTGACCGAACTGGCCACGCCGATCAGATGCGGCGCGGTGCCTTTGCGCAGCAGCGGCAGCGCGGCCTCGATGCAGTAGCTGCTGGCGAGCAGGTTGGTGCGCACCACATGCTCGATGATCGAGGCGTCGAACTGCTTGGCATCGACGTACTCGCAGGTGCCGGCGTTGAGAATCACCGAATCCAGCGAACCCCAATCCGTGGCGATCTGCTCGCCGATTTCGCGAACCGTCTGGCTGTTGGTCAGGTCCCCCGGCACCACCAGAACTTGCCCCGGATAGCGTTGCGACAAGACCTTGAGCGGGGCGATCTGACGGGAACTGACCGCCAGGTGCGCACCGGTTTTCAGGATCTCTTCAGCCAGCGCCGCGCCGATGCCACTGCTGGCCCCGGTCAACCAATAGCGCCGTGGAGGTGTACGACTCATCCCATTCTCCTTTTCAGCCAGGCGATGACCCGGCCCAATACTGGCAAGTGTTCATACAGCAGCGCCCCGGCATCGAAATAATCCCGATGGCGATAAACCTTGTCGTGCCAAAGCAGGTGCGAGCAGCCGCTGACACGAATCACACGGCCACCCGCCAGGCGCGGATGGCGATAACTCATGACCCAACGCAGGTAGCCTTCGCAGTCGCCGATCTGGTCGAAACCATGAAAATCGAAGCGCAGTTCGCTGACGTTGGCGTACAGCTCGCCGAAGTAGTCGCGCAATTGCGCCAACCCTTGCACCTCGTGCAGTGGGTCGGTGAAGTGAATGTCATCGCTGTACAGCTCGCCGAGGTTTTGCAGGTTGTCTTTGTTCAACGCTGAAAATTGCCGGGCGAAGCGGCGCAGGAATTCACTCATCATCGCCTCCGGAAGACGTACGCGAAGGCAGGTTCTTGAAGGCGGCCAATGCGCGCTGGCGCGAAGTGCTGAGGTTGACGATCGGCGACGGGTAGTTCGCCACGCCGAACAAACCACCGACGTCGGCCGGGTTGTGCACTTCTTTCTTGTTGAGAGCCGCCAGTTCCGGTAGCCAGTGCTTGATGAACAGGCCTTCGCTGTCGAACTTTTCCGACTGGCTCAACGGATTGAAGATGCGGAAGTACGGAGCCGAATCGGTGCCCGTCGACGAGCTCCATTGCCAGCCGCCGTTGTTCGCCGCCAAGTCGCCATCAATCAGGTGACGCATGAAAAAACGCTCGCCTTCGCGCCAGTCGATCAGCAGGTTTTTGGTCAGGAACATCGCCACGATCATGCGCAGGCGATTGTGCATCCAGCCGGTTTCGAGCAATTGGCGCATGGCCGCGTCGATAATCGGCAGACCGGTGCGCGCCTCTTGCCACGCGGCGAGATCGTCCGGCGCATCACGCCAGGCCAGCGCTTCGGTTTCCGGGCGAAACGCGCGGTGCCGCGAGACCCGTGGATAGCCGACCAGAATATGCTTGTAGAATTCGCGCCACAGCAGCTCGTTGATCCAGGTAACCGCACCGACCTTGCCGCTCTCGAACTCGCCCTGATTGCTCTGCAGGGCGGCGTGCAGGCATTGGCGCGGCGAAATCACCCCGGCAGCGAGGTATGCCGAGAGCTGACTGGTGCCGGGCTTGGCCGGGAAGTCGCGTTCGCTTTGGTAGTAGTCGATCTGCGCGTCGGTGAAGGTGTCGAGACGGCGCCGGGCTTCCTGTTCGCCGGCCGGCCACAGATCGCGCAGGGTTTGGCTCGGTGTGGCGAAGCCTTTGACGGAGTCGGGAATCAGGTCGCTGTCGATGGCAAGTTTTGCCTGTTTGCCTGGTGCCTTGACCAACGCAGGCATCGAGCGGTGCAAGCGTTCATAACAGACTTTGCGGAACTGGCTGAACACCTTGAAGTAACTCTCGGTCTTGGTCAGCACGCTGCCGGGTTTGAACAGCAACTGATCAAGGTAGCTGTGAAACGTGATGCCCTCGGCCTTCAGCATGTCCGCCACCGCTGCATCGCGACGGCTTTCATGGACGCCATATTCTTCGTTGACGTGGACGGCTTCAATCTTCAGTTGCCGACAGAGCTTGAGCAGTTCCGCTGGGGCTTGATCCCAATGCGCGGCAGTACGGATCAGCAACGGAATATTCAACGCGGCGAGGCTTTTGCTCAGCTCATCGAGGTTGCGCAACCAGAAGTCGACCTTGCACGGCGCATCGTCATGTTCCAGCCACTGCTGCGGACTCAACAGGTACACGGCGACCGTCGGGCCGCGCGCTGCGGCGGCCGCGAGGGCGGTGTTGTCATGTTGGCGCAAGTCGCTGCGCAGCCAGATCAATTGCATGTCGGCACTCACGGCGTCCATTAAATCAGCCCGCGCTGAACGAGTTCCTGGTGCGCAAGAAGCGCGTCTTCCGCCAGGAACACATCAGCCATCTCGGAGGTTTTTACGGACAACTCGGCGTGGTGGATGCATACCGTTGGTCCGACCAGCATTTTTGGGCAACTGACTCCGTTCAACAGCTTGGGCAACTGCGCAAGGTTCATGGCTTTGCTGGAATACAGCAGTACGCCACGGGCCTGCAGGTGTTCGACCGCCAGCGCCAGTTCGGTGGCCGGCAGCGGCCAGTCAAACACTTGCACCGGACAATCGGCGCTGCTGATCAGCCACGCGCACAGCCACAGATGAGGTTCCAGTGGCAGGTCGGAGTGATTGATCAACAACAGCGGGGCGCCATGTAGCTGACGATTGTTATGGTAGATGCGTGTGCCGAATTTGCTGCGTAGCCACGAATAAAAGAACACCCGCTCCATCTGCGCGCCGAACTGGCCTTGCCAGCGCTGCTCCAGTTCCGCCAGCAGCGGCATCAGCAATTGCTCGCACAGCGTGCGTGGCGGGTAGAGCGCCATGGCCTGATTGACGCTGTCGTCGAGGCTGCGTTCATTGAGCTGCGTGACGGCCGCCAGCAATGTCTGGCGCAAATGCTGCCAGTCGTTTTCCACCGATTCGCTGAACGCCTGTGGTGCGTCGAGCAGCGGCTTGACCTGACTGACGGCAACACCACGATTAAGCCAGGTGAGGATGGTCAGGATTTGCTGCACATGTTCGGCCGAATATAGTCGGTGGCCCTTGGGCGTGCGTTGTGGCACGACCAACCCGTAGCGGCGCTCCCACGCGCGCAGGGTGATCGCGTTGACGCCGGTCTGCCGCGCGACTTCGCGAATCGGTAGCCAGCCCTCGTCGAGGGCTTTCTTAAAATCCGCGCCAAGGTCTTCCTGGGCGCTGGTATCCATTTTGTCGTTCATTAGATTGCGTTTCGCAGGCTGAGGTTTTCCGGGTGCGGTTGCAGGTAAACCTGTTGCGCGATGTAGGAATCCGGATGGAGGCGAAAGTGATGCTTGAGCAACGTCAACGGCACCACCAGCGGCACGATGCCCTGGCGGTATTGGCCGATGACGTGTTGCATTTCCTGTTTGTCTTCGGCGCTGATCGCCTGCTTCAGATAACCGCTGATGTGCAGCAGGACATTGCTGTGAGTGCCGCGCGTGGCACATTTCTTCAGGGCGGCCATCAGTTCGCTGAAATAGCGCGGGCCGAGTTCGGCGGGATCGGTGTCGGCCATATTGCCCAACAACTTGCCCAGCGTTTTGTATTGCAGTGGGTTGTGCGCCATCAGCAAGTATTTGTAGCGCGAATGGAATTCGGTGAGGGCGCGACGGCTCAGGCCATTGGCGAGGACCTGTTGCCATTCGCTGTAGGCGAACACACGGGTGATGAAGTTCTCACGCAGTACCGGATCGTTGAGGCGCCCGGCTTCTTCCACGGGCAGATCCGGGTGCTGTGCGCAGAACGCCTGGGCGTAAATCCCGCGCCCGCCGCCGTTCACCGGGGCGCCGTTGGCGTGGTAGACCTTGACCCGTTCGAGGCCGCAGGACGGCGACTGCTGCATGAAGATGTAGCCGCAGATGTCATTCAGCTCGGCGGCCATTTTTGTGCCGTACTCGGCCAATGGCTGAGTGACGTTGATCGACGGGTTTACCGTGCCGACCGCTTGCGGATGCTCGGCCTCGCCGACAAGGCGGATCGGCTCGCGCGGGATGCCCATACCGATCGCGACTTCCGGACACACCGGGACGAAATCGAAATGTTCGGTGAGGGTGCGGCTGCACAGGCGGGATTCCTTGTGTCCACCGTTGTAGCGCACCTCGGCGCCCAGCAGGCAGGCGCTGATGGCGATTTTGGGTTTGGCTGCGCAAGAGTCAGACATGGGCACCTCGAATCCATACCTGTACAGAGGTTGATCTCTGTACAACTTTGCTCAGCATAGATTCATGGGTGTACAAGTCAAATGGTTTGTATAACTTTTTCGGTTGAGCGCGGTTCATTGTGGGAGCGAGCTTGCTCGCGAATACGGATTAACATTCAACAAATTCATTGATTGACACACCGTTTTCGCGAGCAAGCTCGCTCCCACAGGGGACGGTATTTACTTCCAGCCCTGCAGCCATTCAGCGTTGTTTTGTAGTGTCTGCCAATCGAGTCGCTCCGCACGCTGGGTCAACACCGCCTGCAACTCAACTTCCAGCACCGTGCCTTCCTCGTCGCGAAACAGCTCGGTCACCAGAAAGTGTTTTTCACGATTCTGCGGGTGGGCTGCTGTCCATTTCGACAGCAGCAATTTACGCGGATTGATGCGGTTCATTGCAGGTGTTCGTGCAAGCGTCGCGCAGCTTCCTGGCCACTGAGCCAAGCGCCTTCGACGCGCCCGGACAGGCACCAGTCGCCGCAAGCATACAAACCCAGATCGGCATCGGCCAGGGTGCCCCATTCGTGGCCCGTCGCCGGACGTGCGTAGAGCCAGCGGTGGGCGAGGCTGAAGGTTGGCGCGGGCATGGCGCTGTGCAGCAATTCGGCAAAAGCACCGTGCAGTTGCTCGATCACAGCTTCCTTGGACAGATCGATGTGCTGCCGGCTCCACGCGCTGCTCGCATGCAGCACCCAGGTGTCGAGGCTGTTGTCACGTCCGGGCTTGCTGCGGTTGCGTGCCAGCCAGTCGAGCGGACTGTCCTGCACGAAGCAGCCTTCAATGGGCGTATCCAGCGGTGTGTCGAAGGCGAGGGCGACAGCCCAGGTCGGGTCCATTTTCACCCCGGCGGCGGCCCCGGCAAGTTTCGGGGCTGCGGCCAGCAAGGCTGTCGCTTGAGGGGCCGGCGTGGCGATCACCACGTGGCTGAACGGGCCATGGGTGAAGCCTTCGGCGTCCTGCAGATGCCAGTGTTCTTCACCGCGAAAGACCTCGGTGATGCGGCAGGCAAAGTGCACTTCCAAGCCATCGAGCAGTCCACGAGTGATGGCGCTCATGCGTGGCGTCCCGACCCAGCGCGTCTGCTCGTCCGGCGACAGATTCAGTTGCCCGCCCTGATACGTGTAGAGCTGCGGTGTCCACTCGGCGACCCAGCCCAGGCTTTGCCAGCGCTGCACTTCGGTGACGAAGCGCCGATCACGCGCGGTGAAATATTGCGCGCCCATGTCCAGTGAACCGGCGTCGCTGCGTTTGCTCGACATGCGCCCGCCGCTGCCGCGACTTTTATCGAACAATTGCACGGTATGCCCGGTCTCTGTCAGAGCCTGGGCGGCGGAAAGTCCGGCGATGCCGGTGCCGATGATTGCGATAGGTACAGTCATAGGGGCCTCGTTTACCTTTCTGTACAGACTACGCCGTGGATGAAACCTGTACAATTTTGTTTTTTGGTATAACTTCTAGCGTTCTCGATCTGACAGCTTGGCCTATGGTTAAACAATAGAGCCTGCCCGATAGAAAAGATCCCTGCTTTTAAAAATAGACTAGTGATCCGGGTTAAACGCCACGCGAGGAAGATGTCATGCACATATTGCTGACCGGCGGTACTGGTTTGATCGGACGTGCGCTCTGCCGATACTGGTTGGAGCAGGGGCATCGCTTGACGGTGTGGAGCCGCAAACCGGAGAAAGTCGCGAAAATCTGTGGTGCGCAGGTGCGGGGTATTGCGCGTCTGGAAGACCTTGGCGAGGAGCCTGTGGACGCGATCATCAATCTTGCCGGTGCGCCGATTGCCGATCGGCCGTGGACCCATCGACGCAAAGCGTTGCTGTGGAGCAGCCGTATCACGCTCACGGAAACCCTGTTGACCTGGCTCGACACGCGCGCGCAGAAACCAGCGTTGCTGATCTCCGGATCAGCCATTGGCTGGTATGGCGATGGCGGTGAGCGCGAATTGACTGAAGATTCGCCGCCGGTGATCGACGACTTCGCCAGTCAGTTGTGTATTGCCTGGGAGGAAACCGCACAGCGTGCCGAGACACAAGGCATTCGCGTGGTGCTGGTGCGAACGGGTCTGGTGCTGTCGGCCGAGGGCGGCTTTTTGTCGCGCTTGCTGTTGCCGTTCAAACTCGGGCTCGGCGGGCCTTTGGGCAATGGCCGGCAGTGGATGCCGTGGATTCATATCAACGATCAAATCGCCCTGATTGATTTTCTTCTGCATCGTGATCAGGCCAGTGGTCCTTATAATGCGTGCGCGCCGAAACCTGTGCGCAATCGCGAATTTGCCAAGACGCTGGGCAGCGTGTTGCACCGCCCGGCGTTCATGCCGATGCCGACCCTGGCGCTGAAGGTCGGCCTCGGTGAGATGTCATTGCTGTTGCTCGGCGGCCAGAAGGCTATGCCGGCACGCTTGCTGGAAGCGGGTTTCACTTTCCAGTTCACGGATTTACGCGCGGCCCTGGACGATCTTTCCAGCCGCCTCTGAAATAGGACGTTGCATGACCGATCACGCCTTGCTTCTGGTCAACCTGGGTTCCCCGGCCTCAACCTCAGTGGCCGATGTGCGCCGCTACCTCAATCAATTCCTGATGGACCCGTACGTGATCGACCTGCCGTGGCCGGTGCGGCGTTTGCTGGTGTCGCTGATCCTGATCAAGCGCCCGGAGCAGTCGGCCCACGCCTATGCGTCGATCTGGTGGGACGAAGGTTCACCGCTGGTGGTGCTCAGCCGGCGCCTGCAAGAGCAGATGAAGGCGCAATGGAAGCAGGGGCCAGTGGAGCTGGCGATGCGTTATGGTGAGCCGTCGATTGAAACCTGCCTGCTGAAACTGGTGGCGGCGGGGCACAAGCGCATCACGCTGGCACCGCTGTATCCACAGTTCGCCGACAGCACCACGACCACAGTGATCGAAGAAGCCAAGCGGGTGATCCGCGAAAAGAAACTCGACGTGCAACTGTCGGTACTGCAGCCGTTCTACGATCAGCCGGAATACCTGGATGCGCTGGTCGAAAGCGCCCGGCCGCATCTGCAGCAGGATTACGATCACTTGCTGCTGAGCTTCCACGGTCTGCCTGAGCGGCACCTGACCAAACTCGATCCGACCGGCAATCATTGCTTCAAGAATGAAGACTGCTGCAAGAACGCCTCGCCTGCGGTATTGGCGACCTGTTATCGCGCGCAATGCCTGCGTACTGCGGCGTTGTTCGCTGAGCGCATGGGCCTGCCGGATGGCAAATGGTCGGTATCGTTTCAGTCGCGTCTGGGCCGGGCCAAGTGGATCGAACCCTACACCGAGGCACGGCTGGATGAGCTGGCGAAAAGCGGCGTGAAGAAAATACTGGTGATGTGCCCGGCGTTTGTCGCCGATTGCATCGAGACGCTGGAAGAGATTGGTGATCGCGGCAAGGAACAGTTCCGCGAAGCGGGGGGCGAAGCGGGGGGCGAAGAGTTGGTGCTGGTGCCGTGCCTGAATGACGACCGGCAATGGGCTAAGGCGTTGGCAACCCTCTGCGAAAGAGCGCCGCTGGCCCTGTGATGATCGTTCCCACGCTCCGCGTGGGAACGCAGCCCGTGACGCTCCGCGTCACTGGACGCAGAGCGTCCCTAGAGGCATTCCCACGCAGAGCGTGGGAACGATCAGATCTAAAGGCTTAGATCAGCGGCTCATCCGCCTTCTTGTTCTTCCAGCCATCATTGCCCGGCAGAATCAGGTTCAGCGCAATCGCCACCACCGCGCACAACGCGATGCCTTTGAGGCCGAAGTCGTCTGGACCGGTGCCGGTGCCGACCAGCACACCGCCAATGCCGAACACCAGCGTCACCGACACGATCACCAGATTGCGCGCCTCGCCCAGATCGATCTTGTGACGGATCAGGGTGTTCATCCCCACCGCCGCGATCGAGCCGAACAGCAAGCACAGAATCCCGCCCATCACCGGCACCGGAATGCTCTGCAGCAGCGCGCCGAACTTGCCAATGAACGCCAGGCTGATAGCGAAGATCGCCGCCCAGGTCATGATTTTCGGGTTGTAGTTCTTGGTCAGCATCACTGCGCCAGTCACTTCCGCGTAGGTGGTGTTTGGCGGGCCGCCGAACAGACCGGCGGCGGTGGTGGCAATGCCGTCACCGAGCAGGGTGCGATGCAGGCCGGGCTTCTTCAGATAGTCGCGACCGGTCACGCTACCGACGGCAATCACGCCACCGATGTGTTCAATGGCCGGAGCCAATGCCACTGGAACGATGAACAGAATCGCCTGCCAGTTGAATTCCGGCGCGGTGAAGTGCGGGATCGCAAACCATGGCGCTGCGGCAATCTTCGCGGTATCAACGACACCGAAATAGAACGCCATGGCAAAACCGACCAGCACGCCGGAAATGATCGGCACCAGGCGGAAGATGCCTTTACCGAACACCGCCACGATCAATGTGGTCAGCAATGCCGGCATCGAGATCAGCATCGCGGTCTGGTAATGGATCAGTTCAGAACCGTCGCCAGCCTTGCCCATCGCCATGTTCGCGGCAATCGGCGCCATGGCCAGGCCGATGGAAATGATCACTGGACCAATCACCACCGGTGGCAGCAAGCGGTCGATAAATCCGGTGCCTTTGATCTTCACGGCAAGACCGAGGAAGGTGTAGACGAAACCGGCTGCCATCACACCGCCCATGGTCGCAGCAAGGCCGAACTGGCCCTTGGCGAGAATGATCGGGGTGATGAAAGCGAAGCTCGACGCCAAAAACACCGGCACCTGACGCCCGGTGACGATCTGGAACAGGATCGTCCCAAGACCTGCGGTAAACAGTGCCACGTTCGGGTCCAGGCCCGTGATCAGCGGCATCAGCACCAGGGCGCCGAAAGCCACGAACAGCATCTGGGCGCCGGACAACACCGTACGCCAGAGCGGATCGTTGAACTCTTGCTGCATGGTCACGCGTCCTTCTGCTTGGTGCCGAAGATCTTGTCACCGGCGTCGCCAAGTCCTGGGATGATGTAACCGTGCTCGTTCAAGCGCTCATCGATGGACGCGGTGTAGATGGTCACGTCCGGGTGAGCCTTTTCTACAGCGGCAATACCTTCCGGCGCGGCCACCAGCACCATGGCGCGGATGTCTTTGCAGCCGGCTTTCTTCAACAGATCAATGGTCGCCACCATCGAGCTGCCGGTAGCGAGCATCGGGTCGATGATCATCGCCAACCGTTCGTCGATTTCCGGAACCAGTTTTTCCAGATAAGTGTGCGCTTGCAGGGTTTCTTCGTTGCGGGCAACGCCCACAGCGGAAACCTTGGCACCCGGGATCAGGCTCAGCACGCCTTCGAGCATGCCGATGCCGGCGCGCAGGATCGGCACGACGGTGATCTTCTTGCCGGCGATCTTCTCGACCGACACGGTGCCGCACCAGCCTGCAATATCGTAGGACTCCAGCGGCAAATCTTTTGTAGCTTCATAGGTCAACAGGGCGCCGACTTCCTGAGCGAGCTCACGGAAGTTCTTGGTGCTGATATCGGCGCGGCGCATCAGGCCGAGTTTATGACGGATCAGCGGATGGCGGATCTCGAGGATGGGCATGGAAAAACTCCGGCGGCGGGCAAAAAAACCGGCCTAGATTAATCTATCCGAGGGTGATGTCCTATAGGACATTCTGTACGTTAGTCCATAAAGGCTTGATTCGGCCTCAATGGATGCGTACCTTTGCCCGCTTTTCCGAAAACATCCCCCCCTGGAGAGCGCCATGTCCGCTGATCTCGAGCATATCCGTCAAATCATGCGAGAGGCTGACTGCCTGTACACCGAAGCTGAAGTCGAGGCCGCCATCGCCCGCGTCGGTGCACAAATCAACGAACAACTGGCTGACAGCAATCCGGTAGTGTTCTGCGTGATGAACGGCGGGCTGATTTTCTCCGGCAAACTGCTGACGCATCTGCAGTTCCCGCTGGAAGCCTCCTACCTGCACGCGACCCGTTATCGCAACGAAACCAGCGGCGGCGACCTGTTCTGGAAAGCCAAGCCGGAAGTTTCGTTCATCGACCGCGACGTGCTGATCATCGACGACATCCTCGATGAAGGTCACACCCTCGGCGCGATCATCGACTTCTGCAAACACGCCGGTGCGCGCAAAGTGCACACCGCCGTGCTGATCGACAAGGATCACGACCGCAAGGCGCGTCCAGACCTGAAAGCCGATTTCGTCGGCCTGCCGTGCATCGACCGCTACATCTTCGGTTACGGCATGGACTACAAAGGCTACTGGCGCAACGCCAACGGGATCTTTGCCGTTAAAGGCATGTAAGAACCCAGCACTACCCCCTGTAGGAGTGAGCCTGCTCGCGATAGCGTCGTATCAGCCAACATCAACGTTGCTGACAGACCGCTATCGCGAGCAGGCTCACTCCTACATTTGTTTGCACGATACCCATGCTAGAGTGCTCGGCCCCGCCTTCCGGAGCCTGTCATGCGCCTCTTGATCCGCAGCCTCGCCGCGTTTTCCTTGATCTTCTGCCTGCCTCTTTCCGCCGCGCCGATGCACAGTCAATTCCTGCCGCCGGACGATCTGACCGTGCGCGATGCCGAGCCCGAGCAGCAGCAATTGCTGCAGGTCACTGATTATTCCGTGGTCGTCGGCGCGCAACGCCAGTCCAATCAACAACCGATTCCGGTCACGTCTCCATTGATGATTCGCCTCAAGGGCAAATCCCTCAACAAAGGCGCGACCATTACTCAGGTGTTGGTCAATTTCGACGGTGAAAGCAAAAGCCTGAAAAAGCCGGTTTATGACGACAAGAGCAAAACCCTCACACTGTTTTATCCACAGGCCCAATACCGCGTGATCATCGATCTGCTGCGCAACGACACTGTGTATGTGCAGTTCCTCAGTTACGCCAATGGCCATATCTGGGCCGATTTGCACACCGGGGCGGTGCGATCGCGTTGAGCCGGGCGGCCGGGCAGGGGTAAACTGCCCGCCCCGTGTAATGTCTGCGAGCTGGAGTCGGCAATGCGTAAAGATAAAAAACAAGTGATTGGTGACGAGATCGGCGATGAGCAGATCAAGCTGTTCCTCGATTTTGAGCCGGTCGACGCCACTTCGCCGTCGCTGCACAAACTGATCAAGGCTTACCGTGGCCTGCGCATTGATGATTTCGAGCGGTTTCTGACGTTCTTCGTTGCCGCCGGTTATGACGTGGATGGCAAGGACGAGCACGGTCAGACGTTCGTTGCTCAGATCAAGGATCAGCGCAACGCGGCCGAGTACATCGGGCTGATCGACAAGGCCCGCAGCTAAGATCAAAAGATCGCAGCCTGCGGCAACTCCTACAGAGAGTTTGTGTTTACCCTGTAGGAGCTGCCGCAGGCTGCGATCTTTTGCTTTTCAAGGCCATAAAAAAACGCCCCGCACTCACTGAGTACGGGGCGTTTTTTTATGCGGCAAGATCAAGCGTAGCTTGGGGTTTCGCTGCTTTCTTCAACCAGTTCCAGCGCGATGTTGTTCTGCGTGTTGATCTTGCGATACAGCGCAGCATCAGTTTCCAGGACCTTTTCACGGGCCGGGAAGATCTCCGCCAGTTTGCCAGCCCACTCACCCTTGGCCTTGGCCGGGAAGCACTTCTCGATCAGTTCCAGCATGATCGAAACGGTCACCGACGCGCCTGGCGAAGCGCCGAGCAGGGCGGCGAGGGAGCCGTCCTTGGCCGACACCAGTTCGGTACCGAACTGCAGGATGCCGCCCTTTTTCGGGTCTTTCTTGATGATCTGTACCCGTTGGCCGGCCACTTCCAGGCGCCAGTCTTCGGCTTTCGCCTCAGGGTAGAAGCGGCGCAGGGAATCCAGACGCTGCTCCATCGATTGCATCACTTCGCTGACCAGGTACTTGGTCAGGTCCATGTTGTTTTTCGCCACGGCCAGCATCGGCCCGATGTTGCCGGCGCGAACCGACAACGGCAGGTCCATGAAGGAGCCGTGCTTGAGGAACTTGGTGGTGAAACCGGCGTATGGCCCGAACAGCAGGGATTTCTTGCCGTCGACCACGCGGGTGTCCAGGTGCGGCACCGACATCGGTGGCGAACCCACCGCGGCCTGGCTGTACACCTTGGCCTGGTGATGCTTGACCACTTCCGGGTTGTCGCAACGCAGCCACTGGCCGCTGATCGGGAAGCCGCCGAAGCCTTTGCTTTCTTCGATGCCCGAGGCCTGCAGCAACGGCAGCGCCGCGCCGCCCGCACCGAGGAAAACGAACTTGGCGTCGACTTCACGGCTGCTGCCGCTGTTGACGTCCTTGATGCTGACGGTCCAGCCAGCGCCGTTACGCTTGAGGCCGGTAACGCGCTTGCAGTATTTGACTTGAGTGTCGGGAGCGCTGGTCAGGTGCTTGAGCAACTGATTGGTCAGGGCGCCGAAGTTGACGTCGGTACCGTTCATCACGCGAGTGGCAGCGAGGACTTCGTCCGGCGAGCGGCCCGGCATCATCAGCGGCATCCACTCGGCCATCTTGGCCTTGTCCTCGGTGTACTCCATGTCGGAGAAGGCGTGATGCTTGTGCAGGACGTCGAAACGTTCCTTGAGGAAGGAAACGCCTTTGTCGCCCTGAACGAAACTCAGGTGCGGCACCGGGCTGATAAAGGATTTGCACGAGCCGAACGTGCCTTTCTTGGTCAGGTACGACCAGAACTGCTTCGACACCTCAAACTGGGTGTTGATGTGCACGGCTTTCTTGATGTCGACGGTGCCATCGGCGGCTTGCGGCGTGTAGTTCAGCTCGCAAAGGCCAGCGTGACCGGTGCCGGCGTTGTTCCATGGGTTGGAACTCTCGGCAGCACCGGAATCCATCAGCTCGACGACTTCCAGCTTGATCGCGGGGTCGAGCTCTTTGAGCAGCACGGCCAGGGTGGCACTCATGATGCCCGCCCCAACCAGAACTACGTCGACTGCTTCGTTATGCGCCATTTAACGCGTCTCCAAAATCTGCAGCACCAAATTGTCGGCATGGCTGCCAGGCGTTCCGGGACAGGTCAGTGATGTCCAGGCTATCCATGGTCAGGTTCGCCATGTCCGAATCTTCGCAATTTTTCGCAACTTCGACGGATGTATGCGGCTTGGCTTTCAAGAGCTCCATGAACTCATTTCAGCACGCAGCTGGCAATTCGACTTATGGTCGAGACATCCGTTTTTGTGCAACCAAATCCGTAGCGGACAGGCTTCAGGCTCCGATATTCGAGGTATACCCGGTCCTGTGTCGTTGGGCTGTTTCAGACGCTAATGGTGCATGTTCAGACGCAAAACTTTTCATTTGCTCGCCACACTCTTGTGAAGTTGTGAAAACCCGTTTTTTTCACGCTCTTTTGAAGACGTGAACCTCAAAAAAGGGCTGTCCAGGCCTGGCACCTTGCCCGCAAAGGCAAAACAACGCGGTGGCCGAGCGTCATGACAGCTCTGCAGATTCGCGAAAAGCGGGGTTTTTGCCGGAAGAACAGGCAAGCGCGCCAACTTCACTCGATCTGTGTGGGCGGCTCTCTGTGGGCGATTTTGGGTGTCGATGCATGCGCATTGACGCTGTTGCGGGGCCCGATCAGGAGACGTCCTTATAATCGGGGGGAGATTGTATCGAAGAAATGCGGGCAGTTGCTCGTGTTTAATGACTTTTATTAGGCATCCGGTCAGATGCTCAACATCGCTTGCACCCGTGCACGGGGCTGCGACGCTATGACGCGGGCGCTGGCGGGCAGTGGCTGGTGCAACCAGTTGAGGCGGATTTCTTCGATTTCCACCCAACCGTCGCCCATCGGCTGCAGGCTGCACTGCTTGAATGCCTGGCAATGGCCATTGCGGTCGAGCAGGGCGAAGCTGCGGTGCAACGGGCGTGGCGCGAACAACGAGATCAGATAACGCATGATTGAGTACCTTGTGGGGGACTGATTGCAAGGTTGCCAAGGCGCCGTGACGTGAACGTGTATGCCGGGTGAATAATCTGTGACAGGAACCGCTTTCCCACGGGTTTGTCAGACATTTCAGTATTCGCTGCCGGGCGCTGGTTACCCGCAGTGGCCCACCGCTATACTGCCGGCCTGTTTGTGCCTGATTCTGGAGAGAAGAGCATGTTGCAACGCCTGTTGTTCGGTTTGATCACTGTGGCCGGTTTGACCCTGACCGGCTGCGCCCACAGCCCGCAACAACTGAGCCCGGAGCCGAAGCTGACCACTCAGCTGCCAGCGGTCGGCCGTGGCCAGCCAGTCGTCGTGCGTGTGGTTGACGGTCGTCCGTCGCCAACTTTGGGCACCCGTGGCGGCCTGTACCCGGAAACCAGCGCCATCACCGTGCAGCGCGAGCAGATCCTGCCGAAGTTGCAGGCTCAGGCTGAAGCCGCCGTGCGTTTGCTCGGCTTCACCCCGACCAACAACGCACCCAACGCTCCGCAGTTGACCGTGACCCTGGCCGAGCTGAAGTATCAGTCGCCGAAAGAAGGTATGTACGTGACCGAAGCGACCATTGGCGCAACCTTCCGCTCCGATGTGCAGAACGCCAACCGCCGTTATAGCGGCCGTTACGGTGCCTCGCTGGACCAGCGTTTCGGCATGGCGCCAAACCAGGAAACCAACACCAAACTGGTCAGCGATGTCTTGAGCGATGCGCTGACGCGTCTGTTCAAGGACCCGACGGTGGGTCAGGTTCTGGCTGAGTAAGTTTTCGGCGGATGTGAAAAAGCCCGGGGCCAGTGATGGTTTCGGGCTTTTTTGTGGGTGTCAGGTTTGGGATTTGTATCGTATGGGAGATCGATCCCCCTCACCCCAGCCCTCTCCCCCAAGGGGGCGAGGGGGAAAGGGAGCCGATCTGTGTTGTGCCTGCGATCTGCATTCATCTCGGAGTTTCAGGTCGATTTGCGTTGTTCTTGAGATCTACATTCACCTCGGACTTTCAGGTCGATGTACCTCGACAAAACACCTCGGTCAGTCCCCTCTCCCTCCGGGAGAGGGCTAGGGTGAGGGTGCTTTTGCTTTTAGGCAGCCTGGGAATAAAAGTCGAGCACGCTAACACCCGTCAACAAATCCGTCTCCGGCAAATCCGCATGCTGATGCCCGCCCAGCGCGCAATACACCAGCCAATGGCGATCCTGGACATTGAAGGCGAGGCTGCCGACAAGGCTTTGTTGCTCGTCGTAAGGGCTAATGAGGTACAGACGATCCTGGTTTTCAGCGTGAAGCATGTCGCGTTCCATGTGCGTTTCGAGGCGCGCATCTTGGTGTATCCACATGACGAAGCCGTGACACAGGACAGCCATCGGTCGATTGTCAGGTTATTTGTCGCAAAGACTGGGGGTGAACCGGCAGGTTTGGTTAGAATCCGCGCCGCAGTCGTCGATCTGGCGTCTGCCACACCGGTTCAGATAGAGGTCTGTGATGTCGCTGCACTTGATGACGCTGTTTACCGCCCATCCCGCCAAGTTGATCAACTTGCTCGCGTTGTTGTTGGCGTTTCCGGGGAGTTGGCTGCTGCACGCCACTCGTCGCCGTGAACAACGTGCGATGGCCAGCATTGCCGCTCAGCGCCAGGCGCAACCGAATGCCGAACCAATCCTTGATTGGGCGACCTTGCGCATGAACCGGTTTTTCTATCGTTTTGGTTTTGCTTGCCTCGGGCTGGCCCTGATCGTCTCCTGGATCAGCACGCGCTATTAAAAGCAAAAGATCGCCGCCTTCGGCAGCTCCTACACGAATCCCCTGTAGGAGCTGCCGCAGGCGGCGATCTTTTGATCTTGCCGTTGCTTTACAACGGCAACCCAGCCTTGACCCGGTATTGATTACGCACCGGCGTCGCATATTGCAGCACCAGATACGGACGATGCTCCTCAGGGCACGCATCCAAGCGTTCCTGCCACTCTTGCTGCGCCTTGGCCAGCTCATCCGCCGGGAACACCTCGGCAGCTTTCGGCACATTCAACTGCGGATCGGCATCGGCCCACTGGGCGTACGCCAGGTAGTGCACCGGGAACAACCGGTAGCCACCGAGAATTTGTTTGTCCATCTCGATCGCCAATTGCTTGGTGTCTTCGAACAGCTCGGTAATCGGCGCGGCAAAGTTCACGTGCACCCGGCCCTTGTAGCCAGTGATGCCTTTGGCGATGCTCACGTCATCTTCGCCCGGCGCTTTCGCGTAAGTGCCGGTGGTGGCGCGGATGTACAACTCGCGAGCCTTGGCCTGGTCGCACGGGTCATATTCGTAGCTGATCGACACCGGGGTAACGTTCAGCGAGCGGATGACTTCGCCGAACGGCTCGTCCTTGCGGCTCATGTGGAACATCTTGAGGATCGCCGACTCGGTACGGTCATCGCCATCCTTCGCCCGACCTTCAGCCTGAGCGATCCAGATCGACGCGCAATCGTTGCGGATCGAGTGGTTGATGTACGCCGACAGCAACTGATAAGCAGCCATTTTCTCGCGACGGCCGGTGATCGAACGGTGGACGATGAAGCTCTTGTTCAGACGCATCAGATCGCTGACAAACGGCTTCTGCAGCAGGTTGTCGCCGATCGCGATGCGCGGCGTCGGCAGGCCGGCGTGGTACACGGCGTAGTTGACGAAGGCCGGGTCCATGACGATATCGCGGTGGTTGGCGATGAACAGATAGGCGCTGCCGGACTTGAATTGCTCGACACCGGTGTAGGTCACGCCGTCGGTGGCGCGCTCGATGGTGTGGTCGACGTAGGACTCGACCTTGTCCTGCAACGTCGCCACCGAAGTCACGTCGGCGAACTCACGACGTAGCCGATGGGCTATAAGTGGTTTGAGCATCCAGCCGAAGGCACCGGCAAAACGCGGGAAGCGGAAGTGGGTGAGGATATCTAGAAACGCCTTGTCGCCGAGCAGTCTTGCCAGTACCACAGGTACTTCGCTGTCGTCGTAAGGTCGGATGGCATCGAATTCGCCCATCATGCTCTCTTGTTGGAAACGGCTAGGGTAAGTAAAGGTTTTGATCGAAAACCCGCGGGGCACGGTCTGAAAAAGTAGCCAGACAAAAATAGCCCTGCAAATAGACCGGCGATTATACGCACAAGTCACTTGGGAGACCGCGATGCTGGAAACCGCTGAATACGAATGTCCTTATTGTGGGGAGCTTGTTGAGACGTCGGTGGACTTGTCCGCCGGCGATCAGACCTATATCGAGGACTGTCAGGTGTGTTGTCGGCCAATAACGTTCGTATTGCAGGTCCATGGAGAGGACTGGTTTCTGGAAGTTTTCAGTGAGAACGAATAAGGGGCGCCCATGCAGCGAATCTACGAGCCGGAAAATCTGATGGAAGGTGAAATGCTCAAGGGCATGCTCGCCAGCGAAGGCATCGAGGCGCATTTGATTGGCCGCGATTTGCTCGGTGGAACGGGCGAGCTGCCGATCTTCGGTCTGTTGGGCTTATCTGTGGATAACGATCAGGCCGAATACGCCCGTGAGCTGATCACCGCGTACAATGCCGCGCTGCCGCTGCCCGGCGATGAACCGGAGAGCTTCCCCGGGACGCTGGTCTGTTAGGCTGAGCTTCGTATTACTTCAGAGTCGTGTTGCCCCATGTGTGGACGTTATGCCCTGTTTCGCTGGAACCGCGACTTCGCGGCCCTGCCTGGTTTTCCCGCCGATCAGCAGGCGCAGTGGAACATTTCCCCCAATGATTCGGTGCTGATGCTGCGTGCCAGTGAAGATGGCCAGCGCAGCCTGGCCCGCGCCCGTTGGGGATTAACGCCGCCGTGGCTGACCGATCTGTCGAAAACCCCGGCACATGCCCGGGCGGAAACCGTGGCTGAGCAGCCGATGTTTCGTGAGGCGCTGCGCCAGCGTCGTTGCCTGCTACCGGCGAATGGTTTTTACGAATGGCGCGGGACCCAGCGCAAGCGGCCGTTCTGGCTGACGCCGGGGGAGGGTTCTTCACTGTTTTTCGCGGCGATCTGGGAGGCTTATCCGGTGCAGGAACAGGTGTGGTTGAGTACGGCGGTGATTACTCAGCCGGCGTCGAGTCAGCGCCGGCCGTTGATTCTCGATGAGGCGGGGCAGGCGGCGTGGCTCGATCCCGAGACGCCGTTGCATGTGTTGCAGGGGTTGCTGGCCAGTGAACCCGCGGCGCTGCGTGAGCGGGTGTTGGCGAATCTGATCAATGATCCGAAGCTCAACGGGCCGGAGTGTTTGACCCCGGGCTAAAGCCTGCAGATCAAAAGCCCCTCACCCTAGCCCTCTCCCAGAGGGAGAGGGGACTGACCGCGGGATATTGACGAAACACACCGACTTGAAAGCTTTTCACCGAATCCATAATCGCCACGATTTTTCAGGTCGATGTATGACGGGAGACAACTCGGTCGGCCCCCTCTCCCTCCGGGAGAGGGCTGGGGTGAGGGGCTTTTCGCTTTTCAGACCTTGAACTGATTGATCAACCGCCGCTGCTGCTCTGCCAGTTTGGTCAAATCGGCACTTGCCGAACTCGACTCATCCGCGCCCCCCGCCACTTCATTGGCCACTTGCCCGATGTTGATCACATTGCGGTTGATGTCATCGGCCACCGCACTCTGCTCTTCCGCCGCACTGGCAATCTGCGTGTTCATGTCGTTGATCACCGAAACCGCCTGGGTGATCGTTTCCAGCGCCTCAGCCGCTTTCGCCGCATGCTGCACGCTTTCATCGGTGCGGTTCTGGCTGTCTTCCATGACCCGCACGACATCGCGGGTGCCTTGTTGCAGTTGCTGGATCATGCTCTGGATTTCTTCAGTGGCTTTCTGGGTTTTCTGCGCCAGATTGCGCACCTCGTCGGCCACCACGGCAAACCCACGACCCTGTTCACCGGCACGCGCCGCCTCGATCGCCGCGTTCAGGGCCAGCAGGTTGGTCTGCTCGGCGATGCCGCGAATGGCGGTGAGAATGGCGTTGATGTTCTCGCTGTCCTTGGCCAGGGTCTGTACCACATCCACCGCTTTGCCGATTTCCACTGCCAATACGCCAATCGAATTGGACGTATCGCGGACAATCTGCATGCCCTGGCTGGCGGCCTGGTCGGCATGACTGGCCGCTTGTGCCGCCTGCGTCGCGTTCCGCGCGACATCCTGCGCGGTGGCGGTCATTTCCTGCACCGCCGTGGCGACCTGATCGATCTCGGCCATTTGTTTTTGAATGCCGATGTTGGTGCGAATGGCGATGTCAGCGGTGTGTTCCGAGGAATCGCTGACGCTCTGTACCGACGTCACCACCTGCGTGATCATCGCCTGCAACTTGGCCAAAAAGGTGTTGAAGCCCTTGGCGATCGAGCCCAGTTCATCACTGCGATCGCTGCTCAAGCGTCGGGTCAGATCACCTTCGCCCTGCGCGATGTCATTGAGCATGGCGACCATCTGTTTAAGCGGTCGGGCGATGCCGTGGCCGACCAGCCAGATCACCAGCAGGCCGAGGCCGGCGATCAGCAGACCGACCATGGCCATGCCGAAGGTGTCGGATTTGCGTTGCGCATCGAGGTCGGCCTGCAGTTTTTGCAGATCCGCCATCACGGCGTTGAGCGGCAGTTGCAGCATCAATGTCCAGCGCGCGTCGGTCTGACCGATGCCGAACGGCAGGTACAACTCGATGCGGCCCTTGTCCTTGTTGACCGAGTAAGTCACTTCGCCGCGTTTGAGATTGGCCAGGTTGGCGGTCTGCCCGGCGTCGAGGATGTCGCTGACTTTCTCGCCGAATTTGCTCGGGTCTTGGGTGTACGCGACGATCCGGCCGTTGCCGCCGATCAGGGCCATTTGCCCGGCGCCGCTGTACAGCTTTTGGTTGGCGCCGAGGAGCATTTCCTGAATGAAGTTCACCGACAGGTCGGCGCCGACAATGCCCTGGAAGGCACCGTTAAGCATGATCGGCTCGATAAAGGAGGCGAGCATGACGATCTTGTCGCCGACCTTGTACGGCGCCGGATCGATCACGCAGGCTTTCTTCGTTTCCTTCGAGCACAAGTAGTACTCGCTGGCGCGCACGCCGGTGGACAGGGTTTTCTGGTCGTCGACGTCGACCAGTTTGTCCAGGCCGAGGGTGCCGTCATCGTTGCGGAACCACCACGGCAGGAAGCGCCCGTTGGCGGCATCGATGCCAACGACGCTGGTGCCGACGTAGGCCGCGTCATTGTGGTCCAGGGCGTTCTTTTCCCAGCCGATGTAAGTGCCGAGAATCTTCGGGTTCTTCTCGACGTTTTCTTTGATCAGGCTGATCAGTTGCTCGCGGCTGACGCTCAGGCGTGGCTGGCCATCGGCGCCCGGCGTGCCGAGCAGGGCGTTGACTCGCACCAGGCCGCCGGCAATCAGCAGCGGCGCCTCGAGCTCGCGCTGGATCTGGCTGACCTGGGTTTGCGCCAGCGAGGTCAGGCGCTGTTCGATGACTTGCTCGAACTGCGCCTGGGTGCGTTGTTGCACCATTTCTTGCGTGCGCGCACCGGAGAACAGCGCATACAGCACCAGCGCGGCGACCACACTGAGCACGATGGCGCCGGCCAGGGCGGCGACGGAAAACTGGATCGACTTGAACTTCATGGGAGCTCCGCACGCAAGAGGACGTCTGCGCTGATGTATCGGCAGCGGGCATTGGGCCATGAGTGCGAGCCGGAGCAATTGAAAGCTAATGTCGCAAATGGATCAGTGCGCGACGCAGTTGCACGGGACTTGGCGGTCGCTGTGAATTTTTTGCGACAGCTCTGGTGGGAAACGTCTGAAAGTCGCTGCAACACGTCCGTTGTATCTGGCGTCGATACAATTACCCGCCTAGGATACGCGCAGGTTTTCAGGGAGCTTTTGAATGAACAAGACATTGGTTGTAAGTGCACTGAGCGCAGCGCTGTTGCTGGTCGGTTGTCAGTCGGTCAACACCACCAGCGGCGGCGCCGTGGGGGTGGAGCGCAAGCAGTACATGTTCAGCATGCTGTCCTCGCAAGAGGTCGACCAGATGTATGCCCAGTCGTATCAGAAGACCGTCGGCGAGGCGTCCAGCAAAGGTGTGCTGGACAAGACCAGTCCCGAGGCCAAGCGGGTTCAGGCGATTGCCAACCGTCTGATTGCCCAGGCGCCGAACTTCCGTCCGGACGCGGCGCAATGGCAGTGGGAAGTCAATCTGATCAAGAGCGATGAGCTCAACGCCAACTGCGGTCCTGGCGGCAAGATCATTTTCTATACCGGGCTGATCGACAGCCTGAAACTCACCGACGATGAAATCGCTGCGGTCATGGGCCATGAAATCGCGCATGCCCTGCGCGAACACGGTCGTGAAGCGATGTCCAAGGCGTACGGGATTGAAATGGCCAAGCAGGGCGCAGGTGCATTGCTCGGTCTGGGTCAGGACAGTCTGGCGCTGGCCGACACCGTGGCCAACTACGGCATGACCCTGCCGAACAGCCGTGCCAACGAAAACGAAGCCGACCTGATCGGTCTGGAACTGGCCGCACGCGCCGGTTACAACCCGAACGCCGCGATCACTTTGTGGAACAAGATGAGCAAGGCATCGGAAGGTTCGCCGCCGGAGTTCATGAGCACTCACCCGGCTTCGACCAGCCGGATTGCCTCGTTGCAGGCGGCAATTCCGAAGGTTATGCCGTTGTACGAAAAAGCTCCTAAATCCTGAGTCGGTGATCGTTCCCACGCTCTGCGTGGGAATGCCTCAAGGGACGCTCCGCGTTCCAAGCGGGACGCAGAGCGTCCCCGGCTGCATTCCCACGCAGAGCGTGGGAACGATCCTTCACTGAGGATTAAACCCAGCCACTGCTCTGCATCGCCTTGTACACCGCAACAATCGCCAAAATCATGAATGCCGAAGCGGCGAGGCGACGGATCAAGGTCAGTGGCAGTTTGTCTGCGGCGAAGTTACCTGCCAGCACCACCGGCACGTTGGCAATCAACATGCCCGCCGTGGTACCGATAATCACCAGCCACAGTTCCGGATATTGCGCGGCGAGCATCACCGTCGCGACCTGAGTCTTGTCACCCATTTCTGCGAGGAAAAACGCAATCAGCGTGGTCAAGAACGGCCCGAACTTGCGTGCGGTGCTGGTTTCATCGTCATCCATTTTGTCCGGGACCAGTGTCCACAGCGCAGTGGCCGTAAAGCTTGCGGCGAGAATCCAGTGCAGCGTGGCATTCGAGAAGAAGCTGCCAAACCAGGCGCCTACCGCACCGGCTGCTGCGTGGTTGGCCAGGGTCGCGGCGACAATACCGGCAATGATCGGCCAGGGTTTGCGGAAGCGAGCGGCGAGAATCAGCGCGAGCAGTTGCGTCTTGTCGCCGATTTCGGCCAAGGCAACGATTGCGGTGGGAACGAGTAACGAGTCCAGCATCAGGATTTCCTAAGGGGCGGGTCGACACGGCTATGACACGTACAGCCTTCCCGCCCCGGGTAAGGTGTGCGTGTCATAGGTCTTGTCAAACCCTGCGATCCGTCTGCTGCGGACGCTTGGGTCGCATACGCCATGATCTGAGGATCAAGTATGTTGACGTATGCCGGACGAGCTTGGCGCTCGTGGGAGACTACTCCCCTAGGACGGAGCGGATTCTGCCTTCGCAAATCCGATTGAGCAAGAACAAATTTTCAGCCGCGCTTGGCCCGGTAAATCCGGAAACCATTGCCTTCGGCCTTGACTGCACAGACGCCCAGATGCTCTTCGATCAGCGGTTGATACTTGAGGAAGCTGTTCGCCACCAAGCGCAGTTCGCCGCCATTTTTCAGGTGTTTGGCCGCTTTTCGCAGCAAGTTCTCGGTTGCGAAATAATCGGTGTGCACGCCGACATGGAACGGTGGATTGCTCAGAATCGCACTCAAACCCATCGGCGCGGCATCGATACCGTCGCCAGTCAGCACTTCAGCTTCCAGACCATTGGCCGCCAATGTCAGGCGACTGCTGGCGGCGGCGAACGCATCGACATCAAGCAGGGTCACCTGATTGTGTGGGTAGCGACGCTTGACCGCAGCGCCCAGAACACCGGCACCGCAACCGAAGTCGAGCAGATGGCCGCTCGGCAATTTGTCCAGATGCTCCAGCAGCAGGGCGCTGCCGCGATCCAGGCGACCGTGGCTGAACACGCCCGGCAGGCTGATAACTTTCAGCGGACCCTCGGCCAAAGGCAATTCATAGGTCTGCGCCAGGCTTTCCAGGGATTTCACTTCAGGGGCGTTGGCCACGGTGACTTGCCAGAGCTGGCAATGACGCGCGCTGTCGAGTTTGCGCGGCTTGCCGAACGGGTTGAGCTGCTTGGATGCGCCTTCGATGCCGCTGCGCTTTTCCCCGACCAGAAATACTTCACGCCCGGCCAGACGCGAAGCCAGGGCGTTGAGGATGTAGTCGGTGAGGTCTTTGGACTTGGGCAGAAACACCACGGCGCTGTCGAATTCTCGCTCGGGTATGTTCACGCCAAAATGGCTACGGCCTTCAAAGCGTGCGTCCAGCGCGGCCTGGTCGCCGGCATGCCAGCACCAGCCAAATGCGTTGGGCAGGCGCCCGAGCAAATCGTCGGCAGGCAAACCGGCCAACAACAGCGAACCTTGAAATAACTCGGGCTGACGAAGCAGTACTTCACTGCGCGGATCCATAACTGCTCCTCAAAAAAAAGTGCCGCAGTTTATCAACTGACGACCCGCAGCGCCTTACCGCTGAAGAACGCCTGAGCGTTTTCGGTCAATTGGCCGACGATGCGCTGCCGAGCCTCGCGGCTGCCCCAGGCGTTGTGTGGCGTAACGATCAGGCGTGGGATGTCCGCCGCGAGCAACGGATTGCCTTGGGTCGGCGGCTCTACACTCAACACATCGGTGGCCGCGCCGCCAAGGTGACCGTTGCGCAGGGCTTCGGCCAGCGCCTGTTCATCGATCAGACCGCCACGCGCGGTGTTTACCACGAACGCACCGGGCTTCATCGACGCCAACTCGCGAGCACCGATGAAATGGCGAGTGTGTTCGTTCAGCGGGCAGTGCAGGGTGAGGGCGTCGATCTGCGGCAACAGTTCATCCAGCGGCAAACGATCCGGACGAGCAGGGCGCCCGGGAATCTGCCCGAGCAACACGCGCATGCCGAACGCTTCGGCCAATCGCGCCACAGCGCCGCCGAGTTCGCCATGACCGAGCAGGCCGAGGGTTTTGCCTTCCAGCTCGACAATCGGATAGTCGAGCAGGCAGAACTGTTTGGCTTGCTGCCAGCGACCTTCGCCAACGGCTTTTTGATAATCGGCCAGACGCGTGGCGAGGTTGAGCAACAGCATGATCGTGTGTTGCGCCACCGACGGCGTGCCGTAACCCTGGCAGTTGCACACGGTGATGCCCTGAGCACGAGCGGCGACGAGGTCGACGTTGTTGGTGCCCGTGGCGGTGATCAGGATCAGTTTCAGAGCGGGGTTGGCGGCCATGGCGGCAGCGTTGATCATGATCTTGTTGGTGATCGCCACCGTCGCCCCTTGCAGGCGCTCGGCAACCTGCTCGGGCAAGGTCTGGGCGAAAAGCTGCAGATCGCTGAAACACTCACGCAGCGGACTGAGGTCGAGGTCGCCGAGATCCAGCGAAGGGTGATCAAGGAATACCGCGCGGTGCGTGTTGGTCATCAACTGTACCTTTCGTGCTGTGAGCGTAGGGCGTAATCTGCCGAGCCTACCAGATGAAACAAATTGATACGCTTGGCCGAAAGGAGCCCCCATGTACTGGACCGAGTTCTTGACCGTTGCACTGATCCACTTGCTGGCCGTCGCCAGCCCCGGCCCGGACTTCGCCGTGGTGGTGCGCGAGAGCGTGACCCACGGTCGCAGCGCCGGCACCTGGACCGCGCTGGGCGTGGGCACGGCGATTTTCCTGCACGTTGGTTATTCGCTGCTCGGTATCGGCCTGATCGTGTCGCAATCGATCGTGTTGTTCAACGCGTTGAAATGGGCGGCGGCGGCTTACTTGCTGTACATCGGCTTCAAGGCATTGCGCGCGCAACCAGCGAAAGCCGTGGCCGATGACTTGCACAAAGAGGCCGGCGTACGCACGGCGCGCGGCGCGTTCACGTCAGGCTTCGTGACCAATGGTCTGAATCCGAAAGCCACGCTGTTCTTCCTGTCGCTATTCACCGTGGTGATCAACCCGCACACGCCACTGGCGGTGCAGGCCGGTTACGGGATTTACCTGGCGGTCGCGACTGCGTTTTGGTTCTGTCTGGTGGCGATGTTGTTTAGTCAGCAGCGGGTGCGTGCCGGTTTTGCCCGCATGGGCCACTGGTTCGACCGCACCATGGGCGCGGTGCTGATCGCTCTCGGCGTGAAAATCGCGTTCACCGAGATGCACTGATCTCAGAACCGCGACTTAAATCTGTGGGAGCGAGGCTGCTCGCGAAGGCGTTGGGTCAGTCGACATTATTGGTGGCTGAAAGACCGCTTTCGCGAGCAGGCTCGCTCCCAAAGGGCCTTACACAAGTTCGCTGAGTTTGCTCAGGGTGTTCAGGTAGTCGCGGGGATTCTCTCCCAGCAAACGGCGAAACATCGCGCTGAACGCCCGTGCGCTGCCGTAACCCAAGTCCTGCGCCACACGCTGCACGCTGTCCCCAGCGAGCAGGCGCGGCAGGGCTTCCATCAGGCGCAGTTGCTGACGCCAGGCGTTGAAACTCATCTGCACTTGTTGCTGAAACAGCCGCGCCAGCGTGCGTGAGCTGGCGCCGACCTGCTGCGCCCAGTCTTCCAGCGTATTGGTGTGATCGGGGGTGTGCAGCAGTGCCAGACAGATATTTTGCAGACGCCGGTCGGTTGGCATCGGAATGTGCAGCGGCAGGTTTTCCAGACCGGCGAGCTCTTCCAGCATCAACTGCTGAATCAGCGGATTGTCGGCATGCGGCGGCCCTTGCACGGCACGCAGGATCAGCTCGCGCAGCAGCGGCGTCACCGCCAATACGCAGCACTGTTGCAGGCTGGCGGGTGACAGTTCTGGGGCGATGAACAGCGAGCGCATCTGCACGTCGCCGCTCATGAAAATCTCGTGCGCCACTTCTGGCGGAATCCACACCGCGCGACTTGGCGGAATCACCCATGCACCCGAGTCCGTGACCACGCGCATGATCCCGCTGACGGCATACAACAACTGCGCCTCACGATGCAGGTGCAGCGGCTGGTGCGCGCCATCCAGATAATCCCGGGGGTAGGCGCTCACCGGGCCGTGTTCGAAATGGCTGATCAACATGTCTGATTCGATGACTTGTCTGGCAGGAATGCGCTTTGTGGCCAACTTAGCATAGCGCCACACAACAACGTAAAGCGTGCCGCCATGAATCAATCCAGAAACGTCATTCGCTATATCAACGCCGCCCATGTGATCGATCACATGTTCATGCTGATATTTCCCGCCGCCGTGCTCGGTATGACGCAAGCCTTCGGTCTCGACTACGCCACGCTAATCGGCCTGTCACTGGGCGGCTTCATTGCCTTCGGCGCGTGTTCGCTACCCGCTGGTTGGCTGGGCGATCACTGGAGTCGGCGGCAGATGATGCTGGTATTTTTCTTCGGCATCGGCGCTTCAGCGATTTTCACTGGCCTGAGCAGCAGCCCGGCCATGCTGGTGATCGGTCTGACCCTGATCGGTATTTTTGCGGCGATTTATCACCCGGTCGGCACGGCGATGTTGGTCGCTTATGCACAAAATCGCGGCCGGGAAATCGGCATCAACGGTATGTGGGGGAATCTGGGTGTGGCGTTTTCGGCGCTGATCACCGGTTTGCTGGTGGCGCAATTCGGCTGGCGCTCGGCGTTTCTGATACCGGGCGCAGTGGCGATTGTGCTGGGGGTTGGCTTCGCCTTGCACGTGCGTGAAGAGCCGATTCCGAAGCGTGCGCACACGCCACTCAAGGGGGCCGCTGGCCAGCGTATTTCCATGCTCATGGTGTTCGGCGTGCTGGCGCTGGCGACGGCCACTGGCGGCGTGGTGTTCAACGCCACCACCATGACCTATCCGAAGCTGTTTCAGGAGCGTTTGCATGAGCTGTTTGCCTCGCCGCAAACCCTTGGTGTGGTGGTCAGTCTGGCCTATGCCTTTGGTGCGGTTGCACAGTTGAGCATTGGTCGGGTGTTGCATCGGCTCAGCCTGAAATGGCCGTTCATTGTCCTGACGCTGTGCCAGGCACCGCTGCTGTTTGCGCTGGCCTATGCCGACGGCTGGGCGGTGATCGCCCTCGGCGCAGCGTTCATGTTCGTGGTCTTCGGTCAGGTCACCGTCAACGATGCGATGGTCGCCAACTTCGTCGCCCCGCAATGGCAATCACGGGTGTTCGCCCTGCGTTACTGTTTATCGTTCGGTGCCAGTGCGACGGCGATTCCGCTGATTTCCTATGTCGAACCGCGCCATGGTTTTGTAGGCCTGTACTTGATTCTTGCGGGTTTCGGCGCTTTGACCTTCCTTGCAGCAGTCGTATTCCCACGGACGCCTTCCGAGGAGGCTGTAGGGCAAACTGCCTGATCAATAGCGAAAACCGGCAAATGCTGGCGCAAAGCTAGCATTTGTACGGCTTTGCAAATCATTCCTTTGGCTGATTTGGCTGGCGTATAAGGGTTCTAGAGTACCGATCTCTACGCCAACACCGTGCAGTCAGAAAAGGGATTCTTATGTTGCAGACTCGCGTCATTCCCCCGGCCGATGGGGCCTACCAGTATCCATTGCTGATCAAACGGCTGCTGATGTCCGGCGCCCGTTACGAGAAAACCCGCGAGATCATTTACCGTGACCAGATCCGCTATAGCTACCCGACCCTGATCGAGCGTGTGGCGCGGTTGGCCAACGTGCTCACGGCGGCCGGTGTGAAGGCCGGTGACACCGTGGCGGTGATGGACTGGGACAGCCATCGTTACCTGGAATGCATGTTTGCGATCCCGATGATTGGCGCGGTGATTCATACCATCAACGTGCGCCTGTCGCCGGAACAGATCCTCTACACCATGAACCACGCCGAGGACCGCTTTGTGCTGGTCAACAGCGAGTTCGTCGGTCTTTACCAGGCAATCGCACCGCACCTGAGCACGGTCGAGAAAACCCTGCTGCTGACTGATCTGCCGGAAAAAACCGCCGAGCTGCCGAACCTGGTCGGTGAGTACGAACAACTGCTGGCCGCCGCGAGCCCGCAGTACGACTTCCAGGACTTCGACGAAAACTCGGTCGCCACCACCTTCTACACCACTGGCACCACCGGCAACCCGAAAGGCGTGTATTTCACCCATCGGCAACTGGTCCTCCACACCATGGGTGTGTCGACGATCATGGGCGCGATCGACAGCGTGCGCCTGCTCGGCACCAACGACGTGTACATGCCGATCACACCGATGTTCCATGTACACGCCTGGGGCCTGCCGTATGTGGCGACCATGCTTGGCCTCAAACAGGTTTATCCGGGGCGCTACGATCCGGAGTTTCTCGTCGAGTTGTGGCGCAAGGAGAAGGTTACCTTCTCCCACTGCGTGCCGACCATCCTGCAAATGCTGCTCAACGCCAAAGGCGCGCAGGGCACCGATTTCGGCGGCTGGAAAATTGTCATCGGCGGCAGCGCGCTCAATCGCACCTTGTATGAAACCGCCAAGGCGCGGGGTATTCAGCTCACCGCTGCGTACGGCATGTCGGAAACCGGGCCGCTTGTATCCTGTGCGCACCTCAATGATGAGTTGATGGCCGGCACTGAAGACGAACGCACCACCTACCGGATCAAGGCCGGCGTGCCGGGGCCGCTGGTGGAAGCGGCGATTGTCGATGCCGAGGGTAACTTTCTCCCGGCCGACGGCGAGACCCAGGGCGAACTGGTGCTGCGTGCGCCATGGCTCACCGAAGGCTATTTCAACGAACCGCAGAAGGGCGCCGAGCTCTGGGCTGGTGGCTGGTTGCACACCGGCGACGTTGCCACACTCGACAGCATGGGCGTGATCGACATCCGCGACCGCATCAAGGATGTGATCAAGACCGGCGGCGAATGGATCTCCTCGCTGGACCTCGAAGACCTGATCAGCCGTCACGTTGCGGTACGCGAAGTAGCAGTGGTGGGCATCGCCGATCCGCAGTGGGGCGAGCGTCCGTTTGCCTTGCTGGTAATCCGTGAAGGGCATGTGATCGGGGCACGCGAGCTCAAGGAACACCTCAAGCCGTTCGTGGAATTGGGGCACCTGAGCAAGTGGGCGATCCCGAGTCAGATCGCCCTTGTTACCGAAATTCCCAAGACCAGTGTCGGCAAGCTCGACAAGAAGCGCATCCGCCTCGACATCACCGAATGGCAGGCCAACAACAGCACCTTCCTCTCGACACTTTGAGTGTCTGCTGGCGCGCCGAAACCGGCGCGCCAGACCCACCAAGCAAGCGCTTGGCTTGTGAAATCGAAAAAATCAGCCATCCTTGCCGTGCCGACATGCGTCGGACTGGCGAAAGGACTGTTCCAGAGTGGTTGGCAGCTGCAAATCACACTTTAGAGGGATCAAGCAGTACCACCTGCTGGCTATAGTCCGCTCAAGGATTTTTAAGAACGGGGCACACGCACAAAACGGGGCGATGCATTTTTGGAGTGATTTCGGGTTGTCTCTGGCACCCGGTCCTTCAGGCGTTTTTAAAAGTACTCACTGCCATAACAATAATGCACATGGAGTAGCGTCGATGACCTCAGTAAACCAGTTCTGGCGCCGGGCGAAACTGCCTCTGGCAGTCAGTCTTGCCTCTTCGCTCGCCGGGCCCGCATTCGGCGTCAGTTTCAACGTCGGTGAAATCGAAGGCCAGTTCGACTCATCCCTGTCGATCGGTGCCAGTTGGTCTACTCAGAGCCCGAACAAGAACCTCATCGGCGTCAACAACGGCGGCCACGGCCTGTCGCAAACGTCCGATGACGGTCACGCCAACTTCAAGAGCGGTGAAACCTTTTCGAAAATCTTCAAGGGCATTCATGACCTTGAACTGAAGTACGGCGACACCGGCGTGTTTGTCCGTGGCAAATACTGGTACGACTTCGAACTCAAGGACGAAAGCCGCGAGTTCAAGGACATCAGCGATTCGGGCCGCAAAGAGGGCGCCAAGTCGTCCGGCGGGCAGATCCTCGACGCCTTTGTCTACCACAACTACGCGATCGCCGATCAGCCGGGCTCCGTGCGTTTGGGCAAGCAGGTGGTGAGCTGGGGTGAAAGTACCTTCATCGGTGGCGGCATCAACTCGATCAACCCGATCGACGTTTCCGCGTTCCGTCGTCCGGGCGCCGAGATCAAGGAAGGCCTGATCCCGGTCAACATGTTCTACGTGTCCCAGAGCCTGACCGAAAACCTTTCGGCCGAAGCGTTCTATCAGCTGGAATGGGACCAGACCGTCGTCGATAACTGCGGCACGTTCTTCTCGCAGCCAGACATCGTTGCCGACGGTTGCAACGACAACCTGCGCGTGCTGAACAAGCGTTCGCAAATCCCGGCCATTGCCCTGGGGCCGTTGGCGGCCAACGGTGTCAACGTCAACGAAGAAGGCGTTCTGGTGCGCCGCGGTCCGGATCGTGATGCCCGTGACAGCGGCCAGTGGGGCGCGTCCTTCAAGTACATGTACGAACCGCTGGACACCGAGTTCGGCGCCTACTTCATGAACTACCACAGCCGTGCGCCGATCTTCAGCGCCACCGGTGCTCCGCAATCGGTCTACAACACCGCGCGCGCGCTGCCGGGGCCGTTTGCGGCACTTGCGCCATTGCTGGTCGCGGGCAACTCGAATTACTTCATTGAGTACCCTGAAGACATTCGCCTCTACGGTCTGAGCTTCTCCACCACCCTGCCTACCGGTACCGCGTGGAGCGGTGAGATCAGCTACCGTCCGAACGCGCCGGTACAACTGAACTCCACCGACATCCTGTTCGCCGGTGTGCGTCCGATCGGCGGGGCACTGACCAACGCTTCGATCCTCAATGGCGTGCCGGGTCAGGATCTGCACGGTTACGAGCGCAAGGAAATCACCCAGATCCAGACCACGTTCACGCACTTCTTCGATCAGGTCATGGGCGCCAGCCGTCTGACCCTCGTCGGCGAAGTCGGCGCGACCTACGTCGGCGGGCTGGAAAGCCGTTCCGACAAGCGCTATGGCCGCGATCCGGTGTACGGCCCGGGTGAGTTGCCGGCCACTGGCGGTGTGAATACCTGCGCCAATATTCTCAACGCCAGCACCATCAATGGTGCCGGGCCGGGCTCACCGCAGAACAACCGCAGCCGCAATTGCGACAACGACGGCTTCACCACCTCGATGTCGTGGGGCTACCGCGGTCGCGCCATCTGGGAATACAACGACGTCTTCGCCGGTGTGAACCTCAAGCCGAACGTGGCCTGGTCCCACGACGTCAGCGGTTACTCGCCAGGCCCTGGCGGCAACTTCGAGGAAGGTCGCAAAGCGGTCAGCCTGGGCGTCGATGCCGAATACCAGAACACCTACACCGCGAGCCTGGCGTACACCAACTTCTTCGACGGCAAGTACACCACTGTGGATGACCGCGACTTTGTTGCGCTCAGCTTCGGCGTGAACTTCTAAGCACTGCATTTCAGGACGAACGAATTTATGAAAATAACAAAGAGTCTGTTCCACGCCGGTGTTCTGGGCCTGTCGCTGCTGGCGACCGGCGTCATGGCCGCCGTGCCTGCTGCCGAAGCCGACAAACTGGGCAAGAGCCTGACGCCGATGGGAGCGGAAATGGCCGGTAACGCCGACGGTTCGATCCCGGCGTGGAAGCCGCTGCCGAAGAATGCCGGCTCGGTCGACAGCAAGGGTTTCCTGTCCAATCCATACGCCAGTGAGCAACCGCTGTTCACCATCACTGCGAAAGATGTCGACAAGTACAAGGACAAGCTGGCGCCAGGTCAGTACGCGATGTTCAAGCGTTACCCGGACACCTTCAAGATGCCGGTCTACCCGTCCCATCGTGGTGCGACCGTGCCGGATGACGTGTTCGCAGCGATCAAGAAAAACGCCACCACCACCAACCTGGTGTCCGGCGGCAACGGTCTGGAAAACTTCGATACCGCTGTACCGTTCCCGATTCCAAAAACCGGTGTGGAAGTCATCTGGAACCACATCACCCGCTATCGCGGCGGCAGCGTGACTCGTCTGGTGACTCAGGCCACGCCGCAACCGAACGGCTCGTACAGCCTGGTGTACTTCCAGGATCAGTTCGTGTTCCGCGACAAGATGAAGGACTACGATCCGGCGAACCCGGGCAACATCCTGTTCTACTTCAAGCAGAAAGTGACCGCGCCGGCACGTCTGGCCGGTGGTGTGCTGCTGGTGCACGAAACTCTCGATCAGGTGAAGGAACCACGTTCGGCGTGGGTCTACAACGCCGGCCAGCGTCGTGTGCGTCGTGCGCCACAAGTGTCCTATGACGGTCCGGGTACTGCGGCGGATGGCCTGCGTACCTCCGACAACCTCGACATGTTCAACGGTGCGCCTGATCGCTACGACTGGAAGCTCGAAGGCAAGAAAGAGATGTACATCGCCTCCGACAGCTACAAGCTCGACGATCCGAAACTGAAGTACGCCGACATCATCAAGGCCGGTCACATCAACCAGGATCTGGCGCGTTACGAGCTGCGCCGCGTCTGGCATGTGGTTGCCACCCTGAAAGAAGGTCAGCGTCACATCTACGCCAAACGTGACTTCTACATCGATGAAGACACCTGGCAAGCAGCGGTGATCGACCACTACGACGGTCGCGGCCAACTGTGGCGCGTCGCCGAAGCGCATGCCGAGAACTACTACGACAAGCAAGTGCCGTGGTATGCCCTGGAAACCCTCTACGACTTGCAGTCCGGCCGCTATCTGGCACTGGGCATGAAGAACGAAGAGAAGAGTGCGTATGACTTCGGTTTCACCGCCACCACCAGCGACTTCACCCCGGCCGCACTGCGTCAGGATGGCGTTCGCTAACCCGCTGTAACCCGAGGCCGCATCCTCGTGAAAACGCCCCGACTGGTTCGGGGCGTTTTTTTGCGTGTAGCCTTTTTGTAGCCATTTGTAGCAGCAACCTTCATAACCGGTTCGTTTAAGGCTAGTCTGCGGACATCTGCAATGCCGCCAACAGCAATTCGAACAAGAGCCGGCCATGACTGATCTGTCCCCACTTCCGGGTCCCGCAAGTGTTGCCGTCGCGGCACTGGACGGGCGTTTTTTCCGCCCGCCGCTGCCCGACGGCTACGTCTTGCGACCACGCCTTTGCGAGCGCCTGCAGGCCGGGCTCGGTGGGCGTCTGTTGCTGGTCAGTGCCCCTGCCGGGTTTGGCAAGAGTTCGCTGGCGGTGGAGTTCTGTCAGAGTCTGCCGGCACACTGGCAAAGCCTTTGGCTGGGCCTGAGTCCTCGCGACAGCGACCCGGGGCGCTTTCTCGAACGTCTGCTCGAAGGCTTGCAGGACTACTTTCCGCAACTGGGCAGTCGCGCACTCGGCCTGCTGAAAATGCGCCAACGCCATCAGCCCTTCGCCTTCGAAGAATGGCTCGACGGCCTGCTCGATGAACTGACCCTGCACCTCGATCCCGATGCGCCGCTGCTGTTGGTGCTCGACGATTACCATCTTGCGCAAGGCCCGGTGCTCGATCGCTGCCTGCAGTTTTTCCTCAACCATTTGCCCGATGGCTTGCTGGTGATGGTCACCAGCCGCCAGCGTCCGGACTGGCATCTGGCGCGCTTGCGTCTGTCACGGCAGTTGCTGGAGTTGCATGAAGCGGATCTGCGCCTGACTCACGACGAAGCCCTGACCTTGCTCGATCGCCACAGCAGTTCGCTGCGCGGTGAAGCGCTGGAAAACCTGATCCAACGCAGCGAAGGCTGGGTCGCCGGTTTGCGGTTCTGGCTGCTCGCGGTGTCTGAGGCCGGCAGCGATGCGGCGCTACCGCAAGCGTTGAACGGGGGGGAAGGGCTGATCCGCGACTATCTGCTGGAAGAGGTCATCGACTGCCTGCCGGCCGAGGTGCAAGCCTTTCTGTACGACACCGCCCCCCAGGAACGCTTTTGCAGCGAGTTGTGCGACGCCGTTCGCGAAGCCCACGACAGCGCCGAGATCCTGCGTTTCCTGTTGGCCCATCAGGTCTTTCTGGTGCCGCTGGACGAGCACGGTCACTGGTATCGTTATCACCATTTATTTTCGGATTTGTTGCGCAGTCGGCCGATTGCTCAGGCGATGGTGCCGACTGCAACGCTGCACCTGCGTGCCTGTCGCTGGTTCAACGCACAAGGGCTGCTGGATGAAGCCGTGGAGCAGGCGTTGCGCGCCGGTCACCTGGATGTTGCGGCAAATCTGGTACAGAACCTCTCGGAGGAGCAACTGCTGGCCGAGCAAAACGTCGGCATGCTGCTGCGCTGGAAAATGGACCTGCCAGACAGCCTGTTGATCAGCACCCCGCGCTTGATCGTGTTGTACAGCTGGGCGCTGGGGCTGGCCTGTCAGCTCGATGCCGCCGAAGAGTTGTCCAGCCATCTGAGCCGTTTCCTGCCGGCGCCTTCCGCTACCGCGCAAAAGTCGATGCTGGCGCAATGGCTGGCGTTGAGCGGGATTATCGCTCGAGGGCGTGGGCACCGTGAGCTGACGATCAGATATTGCACCGAGGCCCTGGAAAGCCTGCCGGCCAAACGTTATGGCCAACGGCTGATGTGTCTATCGACCTTGTCCAATCTGGCCATTGCCGATGGCGATCTGTGGCGTGCACGCGGTCTTAACCGCGAATCCCTGGAGCTGGCGCAGCGGGTCGGCAATCCGTTGTTCGAAGCTTTGGCCCATTACGACCGTGCACGGGTGTTGCAATCGCGTGGCGAAATCCTGCGCGCACTCGATGAAGTCCATCAGGGCCTTGAGCGACTGCGTGGTTTGTCGCCACAACGTCTGTACGCGGTGCGCGCTCGGCTGACGTTGTATGAGGGTTTTCTGTTGGCCATGCGCTTGCAGCCTCAGGCGGCACGCGTGCGGTTGTTGGCCGGGATCAGCGAGGCACGAGCCTGTCGCGATATCAGCGTATTGATCGGCCATTGTGTCATCGCTCGTCTGGACGGCAGCAGTGGCGAATTCGCCAAGGCTTTTGCCGAACTCGCCGAAGCCGAACGCCTGATGCACATCTGGGACGTGCCGCCGATCTACTACCTGGCGATGATCACGCTGGTCAAATGTGAACTATGGCTGGCGCAGGGCCGTACTGATCTGGCCGAAGCGTGGCTGGCGCGATTGGGCCAGACCTACACCGGCGAACGCGCCGCTGCGCCGCCGGAGTTCCATCCACAACTGCCGCTGCATGTGGAACTGCAACAGGCGTTGCTGGACATTATTCAGGGGCAACCGATGCTCGCCGAAGGGCGTTTGAACGTGTTGCATGAAAACGGCCAGCAAACCGGCCGGCAGTTGCTCAGTGTGATGGCGTTGACGCAGAAGGTGGCGCTGTTGCTGGCAGGTGGCCGCGAGCCTGAAGCGCGCAAGGCATTGGGTCAGGCGCTGGAAGCAGCCGCCGGAGGCGTGCTGCAGCCGTTCGATGCCTTGATGAAGGGGCACGAGAATTGGCTGCGAAGCCAATTGCAGACTTCGCCGGCGCTCACAGGACAGCAACTGCTTGATCACTTCCCGCCAGCGACGTCTCGCCCGGTTGTGGATTGCGCAGTGGCTGAGCAACTCAGCAGCCGCGAACTGGCGGTACTACGCCTGATCGCCCAAGGCTGTTCGAATCAGGAGATCAGCGAACAGTTGTTTATCTCTTTGCATACCGTGAAAACCCACGCCAGCCACATAAACAGCAAGTTGGGGGTCGAGCGGCGCACGCAAGCGGTGGCCCGGGCGAAAGAATTGGGGGTGTTGCAGTAGCCGGAGCTGGATGCCTCTGGCGCAAGGCGAACCTTGGGCCAGAGGTTGTCGATTACTTCGCTTCGTCAGCGTCCACGCCGTTTATCGACCCCTCACGTTCAAGAATCGACATCAGGCCCAAGGCGCAATCATCGCTAGTTTTGCTGGCGATGGACTGTTGCAGGTTCTCGCTCAGCACAGCTTTGAATTTTTTCCCAGGCAGCGTCGCATTCCACCCCAGCAGTGTCTTGACTGCCGGTGCAGGTAATCCGCTGGATTTTTGATAAAGGCTTTCTGCGCTGCCGTCACTCATGATCGCAAAGCCGGTTGGCGTGTCGATGTGGCCGCGGTACAACCGTAGCTTCGATATCGCTTTAGGGTCAGTCAGAAACCAGGTGGTATTGGCGTATTCACCGTTTTCTGGAGGCGAGAGAGTCTGGAGTTGCCCGTCCGAATCAATGCTTGCGATGACACCATCGCCCAAGTGCCCGGCCATGTAGCGACCCTGCGAGTAAGCAACGAACGACAGGGTGCACGCCAGATCGTTGATGTCGCCGCCGTGCTTGGCGGATTTGCGCCTGAATGCGTCCAGACAGCGATTGACCAGACGCTGGGCTGCCTTCGCATGGATTTTTTCCATATTTTGCCAAAGGCTTTCAAAATTCTTGCAGACGTAGGCGAGTGTCGCGGTGACCGCGACCTGGGCGCCAATGTCCGACCGGGCTCTGGAGCCCGCACCGTCAGCCAGGGCTATGCAGGTCACGCCGTTGGACTCTCTTGCCGCGACATAGTCCTGGCAAGGTGTTTGAGTTTTCAGGTGCGAGCGCCCCGCGACCGACGCGAAAGCGGTTTTACAGGTGAAGTCTGGGAGGTCAGACATGGCTCAGACCTGTCCCCAGGCTTCGATGCCTTTGATATCCAGTGGCACTGCGTCACCGGGTGTCGACTGTGAGGCACGGGAAACACTTTTGCTCAGCCAGGCAAAAAACTCGTTGAAGCGCAGGCCTTTGAGGCGCAGTGGCGGGCGTGACGGCGAGAATCGAGCCAGCGATTGTACGTTCGCGGCTTTACCGATTGCGATGGGGAACACGGTCAGTTTGCGTTTGCTGATCATGTCGCTGACGCGAGTGGCTGCTTCGCTAATGTCATCGGTCGGCTCGCCATCCGTCATGAGAACCATCCACGGCTGAAAGTAATCCACGCCAGCCTGTTGATAATCCTCTTTGCGCGCTTCCAGCAAATCCAGAGCGATGCCCACGGCGTGCCCCATCGGAGTCATGCCGGAAGCGACCAGCGGCGGTACGTCCTGACGGCTGATGGAGCCGAAATCCATGACTTTCTGCGCTGTTCCGCCAAAAGTCACGATGCAGATTTCAGCGGCATATTGCGCTATTTCATCGTCCTTGATTGCTTCGAAAAACTGCTGAACGCCCGAGTGCAGTTCTGCAATAGGTTCGCCTTCCATTGATCCGCTGACATCCAGCACGAGGCAGACGGGTACGCGTGTGGTCGGGTTCTCAGCAAGTTCTTCCTGACTGAGGAGATAGTTGTCTGGCATGGAATTGTCCTTGTGGGGTGAGCGTTACAGCCAACGCTTCAAGAGTCGTTTGAACCAGCGCAAAACGATGTTTTGCGGATTGCTCGCGTGCACTGGCAATGGTCGATAGGGTTGCGGTCGAGCGGATGTCGGTTGCTGCGGCGGCCTTGCCGCTGTCGGGCGAGCGGTTGCAGGTGCAGCCGCGGGCGCAGGACGTTTCGGAGCCGGTGCCGCCACTTTGGGAGGCGGAGGCGGCGTTGGGCGAGGCACGATGGGCGCCGGAGGTGGCGCCGCACGCTGGCCGGCCTGCTCGATTTTCTTTTGGCTCTCACTGGCCAGTTTTTTCAGTTTCGCTGTTTTCTGGCAGTCCGAGCATATGGTCGGCTTGCCTGCCGCCTTCATTTTTTCAAACCAGTCCTTGGCCACCTTGTGGGGCTTTTTGCAACTGCCACAGACGTCTTCAACGGGATCTTTGATATGAAACGCGGCAGGAAACAAATCATCGCAATGTTTGCCTTTGCGTAACCCTTCGCCGTACTGAGTCAGCAGTTTTAGCCAGTCATCGATGGGGCGTCGCTGATTGTCTTCGAAAGTATTGCTGAATGCCTGTTTAAGCGGATACGGCAAATGACTCCAGATATGCTGCCAGACGCCCACCGGCGCGACGCTTGCCCGGCCGATGCCGCTGCCCTTTTTGAATCGGTAGGGGAAGTTCATGTTCTTGATGTTGTCGGAAGCCGTTCCGCCACCCTGTTGAGAATAGGGTGGTTTGCCTGGCAGCAGGATCATGAACAGCATGGTGGCGATGGCGAACAGCTCGTGATTTTTTGTGCGCAGGTAGTCGCCATATTTTTCGTCCTGGATTTCCGGCGCGGTGAACGGCACCGTGCCCACTTCGCAGGGGAAATGTCCAATCTGGAAGCTGTCGGTATCGACCATCCAGACCTTGTTGCTGTCTGCCGTCACGAGCAGGTTCATCGGATTGATGTCGCCCACGATGATATTCAGCGAGTGCAGATAGTGCACCTGTTTCAAAAAGGCGGTCGCGACATTCACCAGGTCACGCCGCGTCCATTTCGCGAAGGTCTTCAGCAGTACCTGTTTGACGAATACCGTGCTGTGGAGTGTTCTGCCATCCGCGCGAGGCATGACATAACCCACGAACTCCTTTTGCGCATTGAACACCAGCTCGGTCGGCCAACAAATGCCGGGTTCGGCGATTTTACGCGTCACCATCAGGCTGATTTTCTCGCGGCGCCGGGTCGTGAGTTTTTCAATGTGATAGATCTTGCAGACTTCTGCGTTGCCAGCCACGGCATGGATCGTTCCTTCTCCGCCGGCGCTGATGGCTTTATCCAGGGTCAATTGACGACCGCTCGAGGTGGTCACCACCGAGCCTTGCGCGACACGTTCACCTTGGTTGCGAATAACCATGTCGGCAGTGAGGAGCGGGGTTGCCGGCATGTCGAAAGGCACGATCGGTGCAGGTGCAGGTGCAGGTGCAGGTGCAGGTGCAGGTGCAGGTGCAGGTGCACTTTTAGGTGGTAGCGAGGGTGCCGGTCCGGTCCAGCGCTGGGCTCTGGCCTGCGCGGCTTTGCACTGCGCGAGCTGCGATTCGTCGCATGTCAGTAGCAGCAGATCGTAATGGCGGCACAAGTCGACGACTTCTCCCGACGGGCTTTGCTCCAGTGGCGTGGTCGTGCGTTTGAGCGCGAAGATCGCTTGGCCATTGAACGAGCATTCGGCCAGCAGATCGCCGGGATGCAGCGCTGTACCTTTAGGGAGCGCACGGTGCGGCCGAGACGGTTTGCCGATGAAGTACCGAAAAAAATCCCGTGCGTTGCGGTGGACCTGCTCTTTTCCCTCGGTCAGGGACTGAAGCTTCAGAAGATCGGAATGGGCGATAAAAGGCAAACCATTCCTGGCGCGAATGCGGTTGATAATGTCCGGGTCCAGAAAAAGGACGCTTTTATCGACGAGCACGTGTTCCATAGAGTGGGGCATTGGCTTCCTGCCGTCTTGTTTCAAAATTGGCACGGCGCGAGGATACCCCATCAATTTTGCGCATCACAACCGCAGTGGCACGCCTTGGCATCAGGATCAAAACCATGCAAACCCCGAACACAGCGCTCATCCGCGAAACCTTTCCCGTCGGTCCGCTCCAGTGCAACTGCACCATCATCGGCGACCCGATCACCAAAAAAGCCATCGTCGTCGATCCGGGTGGTAATCCTGACCTGATCATGGCGCGCCTTGATGCCCATGGCCTGAAAGTCGTCAGCATCATTCACACCCACGCGCACCTCGATCACTTTCTCGCTTCCGGGCAGATGAAGGAAAAAACCGGCGCGACCCTGCATTTGCACAAGGAGGACCAATTCCTTTGGGACAACCTCGAAATGCAGTGCCAGATGTTCGGTGTGCCCTACACACCGGTGCCATCGCCAGATCGCTGGTTGAGCGACGATGAGGAACTGGCCTGCGGTTGCGGTGTTGCCCTGCACACGCCGGGACATACACCCGGTTCCATGAGCTTTTGGTTTTCCGAGGCTAAGCTGTTGATAGCCGGCGACACGTTGTTTCGTCGCGGGGTAGGGCGCACGGATTTATGGGGCGGCGATCAGGCGACCATCGTGCGTTCGATCAAGCAGCGGCTATATACGCTGGACGAGGACGCGACCGTGGTGACCGGTCACGGGCCGGATACGCGTCTGGGTGATGAAATGCGCGAAAACCCGTTTGTGCGCGCCTGAATATTTTGTCACGAGTGCTCCGCGGAATTTTTGTGCATTGTCATGATCCAACGCCCGCACAGGTCCATTACTTAGTGGCCGCTGCACCACAGAATGCAAAAAAAGTAGGAGCTCTCCATGTTCACCACGCGTCGTTTGATTATTGTCGCTACTGCCGTGGCCTTGCTGTCCGGCTGCGCCTCGCCTAACCCGTATGACAATCAGGGCCAGGCCGACGGTGGCTCGCAAGGCATGAGCAAAACCGCCAAATACGGCGGCCTCGGTGCACTCGCCGGCGCACTGGCCGGTGCCGCCATCGGTCACGACAACCGCGGCAAAGGTGCCTTGATCGGTGCGGCGGTGGTGGGTGCGTCCGCCGCCGGTTACGGTTATTACGCCGACCAGCAAGAAAAGAAACTGCGCGCGAGCATGGCCAACACTGGCGTTGAAGTGCAGCGCCAAGGCGATCAGATCAAGCTGATCATGCCGGGCAACATTACGTTCGCCACTGATTCGGCGAACATCGCGCCAAGCTTCTACCAGCCGCTGAACAACCTCGCGGGCTCGTTGAAAGAGTTCAACCAGAACCAGATCGAGATCGTTGGCTATACCGACAGCACCGGTAGCCGCCAGCACAACATGGACCTGTCCCAGCGTCGTGCGCAGAGCGTGGCGACCTACCTGACCTCGCAAGGTGTCAGCGGTGCCAACCTCTCCGCCCGTGGTGCCGGCCCGGATAACCCGGTTGCCAGTAACGGTGACGTGAATGGCCGGGCGCAGAACCGTCGCGTTGAAGTCAACCTGAAGGCGATTCCGGGTCAGCAGTATGGTGGTCAGCAGCAACAGCAGCCGGGTACGGTTCAGCAGTATCCGTAAGCGCTTGCCCGAATGAAGAAATGCCCGGTCCTGTGATCGGGCATTTTTTTGTCTGGCCTGTTATGGCCTCATCGCGAGCAGGCTCACTCCCACATTTGAAATGCATTCCCCTGTGGGAGCGAGCCTGCTCGCGAAGGGGCCGCTACAAACACCGAAGATTACAGACACAAAAAAGCCCCCGGGACACATCACTGTCCGGGGGCTTTTTGTTTTCAGCGAAGGCTGATTACTTCTTCAGACCATAGTGCTCATCGAGCATGCCCGGCGAGTTCGGGGTCTTCGGTGCGTAGTCTCGCGGTGGCTCCTGATCGCGCGGTGGCGTCAGGCGTTCACGTGGCGTGACTGCCGCGTCAGCGTGCAGGGCAGCGATCAGGCGCTGGCGGGTCTGCTCGTCCAGGGCCAGACGATTGGCACCCTCGGCGAGATGATCCTGCACTTCCTGATAGCTCTGGGTCAGCTTCTTGACCAGCATCGCGGTGCTGTTGAAGTGGGTGACCACTTCGTTTTGATAACTGTCGAAACGCTCCTGGATATCATCCAGTTGACGCTGCGTACGGCTCGGCGCGGCGTTCGGCGCAACGCGCGCGATCAGGAATCCAATGGCGACACCCACAACCAGGGCAAGAGTCGGTAACAACCAAACTAAGAGCGAGTGTTCCACGAGTCCTTCCTCTATAAACGGCTTTGCTTTACGTTAACGGCTCGAACCTGCGCTGTATACCGCGATTCACTCGCAATAGATTGGCACAGACAATTTGCTAGACGAGTCGACCCGATTCGAGGTCACGGAGTTCCTTCCTTGCTGATGCGTGAAACCCCTGTAGTGATTGATGGCCCAGTCGGCCAAATCGAAGCTTTGTACCTCGACAACGAGCAGCCGCGCGGCATCGCGCTGATCTGCCATCCGAATCCGGTGCAGGGCGGCACCATGCTCAACAAGGTCGTCTCGACCCTGCAGCGCACCGCGCGCGACGCGGGCCTGATCACCTTGCGCTTCAACTATCGCGGCGTTGGTGCCAGCGAAGGTTCCCACGACATGGGCACCGGCGAGGTCGACGATGCTCAGGCTGCCGCTGCATGGCTGCGCGAGAAACACCCGGATCTGCCACTGACCCTGTTCGGTTTCTCCTTCGGCGGATTTGTTGCAGCAAGTCTCGGCGGTCGTCTCGAAGCCCAAGGCGTGCAGCTCAAGCACCTGTTCATGGTCGCCCCGGCGGTGATGCGCTTGGGCGAGCAGGATCAACTGCCGCAACAGGGCGAACTCACGGTGATCCAGCCGGAAACCGACGAAGTCATCGATCCGCAACTGGTCTACGCCTGGTCGGAAAAACTCCAGCGCCCCCATGAGCTGCTGAAAGTGGCAGAATGCGGACACTTTTTTCATGGCAAGTTGACCGATCTCAAGGATCTGATCCTGCCGCGTCTCTCGAATTGATTGCAGTCTGACAAGCGATTACCCATGACGAACCGTACCCGTATCCTCACTGGCATCACCACCACCGGCACGCCGCACCTGGGCAACTACGCCGGCGCCATCCGCCCGGCGATCCTCGCCAGCCGCGACAGCAATGCCGATTCGTTCTATTTCCTGGCCGACTACCACGCCTTGATCAAATGCGATGACCCGCTGCGCATCCAGCGCTCGCGTCTGGAAATCGCTGCGACCTGGCTGGCCGGTGGCCTCGATGTCGACCGCGTGACCTTCTACCGTCAGTCCGACATCCCGGAAATCCCTGAACTGACCTGGCTGCTGACCTGCGTCGCGGCCAAGGGCCTGCTTAACCGTGCGCACGCTTACAAGGCTTCGGTGGACAAGAACGTCGAAACCGGTGAAGACCCGGACGCCGGCATCACCATGGGCCTCTACAGCTACCCGGTGTTGATGGCCGCAGACATCCTGATGTTCAACGCGCACAAGGTGCCGGTCGGTCGTGACCAGATCCAGCACGTGGAAATGGCCCGCGACATCGGCCAGCGTTTCAACCATCTGTTTGGTCAGGGCAAAGAGTTCTTCACCATGCCCGAAGCATTGATTGAAGAAAGCGTGGCGACGTTGCCAGGCCTCGACGGTCGCAAGATGTCGAAGAGCTATGACAACACCATCCCGTTGTTCTCCAGCGCCAAAGAGATGAAGGACGCGATTTCGCGGATCGTCACGGACTCCAAAGCGCCAGGCGAAGCCAAGGATCCGGACAACTCGCACCTGTTCACCCTGTTCCAGGCCTTCGCCACACCGGCGCAGGCTGATGAGTTCCGCAGCGAACTGCTCGGTGGTCTGGGTTGGGGCGAGGCGAAGAACCGTCTGTTCCAGTTGCTCGACAACGATCTCGGCGAAGCGCGCGACAAGTATCACCAGTTGATCGAGCGCCCGGCAGACCTGGAAGACATCCTGCAAATCGGCGCCAAGAAAGCCCGTGCCGTGGCAACGCCGTTCCTCAATGAACTGCGTGAAGCCGTGGGCCTGCGTTCCTTCGTCAATCAGGTGCAAGTCGCCGCGACCACGAAGAAGAAAGCCGCGAAAGCCGCGCGTTTCGTCAGTTTCCGTGAAGACGACGGTAGTTTCCGTTTCCGTCTGCTGGCAGCCGATGGCGAGCAACTGCTGCTATCGCGCAACTTCGCCGACGGCAAAGCCGCAGGCCAGGTGACCAAACAGCTGCAATCCGGCCAGCCGCTGGACGTGCGCAGCGAAGACCTGAGCTTCAGCGTCTGGCTGGAGGGCGAGTGCGTTGGCGACAGCCCGGCATTCGCTGACACTGCTGCGCGAGATGCGGCCATCGAGGCTCTGCGCGTCGCGCTGACCCCGGTTCAGGACTAATCGGCGGCACGGTCCGACCAAGGGCCGATTGCCATTCCCACGGGCCGTCGCTACAGTGACGGCCCGTTTTTGTTGCCTTGCTAACGAATTATGACGCCCCTAGAACGATACCAAGCTGATCTGAAACGCCCGGACTTCTTCCATGACGCCGCGCAGGAAACTGCCGTGCGTCATTTGCAGCGTCTGTACGAGGATCTGATCGCCGCCGATCAGAACAAGCCGGGTCTGCTGAGCAAACTGTTCGGCAAAAAGGATCAGACGCCGGTCAAGGGCCTGTATTTCTGGGGCGGCGTGGGTCGCGGCAAGACTTACCTGGTCGACACCTTCTTCGAAGCACTGCCTTTCAAGGAAAAGACCCGCACTCACTTCCACCGCTTCATGAAGCGTGTGCACGAAGAAATGAAAACCCTCGGCGGCGAGAAAAACCCGCTGACCATCATCGCCAAGCGCTTTGCGACTGAGTCGCGGGTGATCTGCTTCGATGAGTTCTTCGTCTCCGACATCACCGACGCGATGATCCTCGGCACGCTGATGGAAGAACTGTTCAAGAACGGCGTGACCCTGGTCGCGACCTCGAACATCGTTCCGGACGGCCTGTACAAGGACGGTCTGCAACGTGCGCGTTTCCTGCCGGCGATTGCGCTGATCAAGCAGAATACCGAGATCGTCAACGTCGACAGCGGCGTCGACTACCGTCTGCGTCACCTCGAACAAGCCGAGCTGTTCCACTATCCGCTCGACGAAGCTGCTCACGAAAGCCTGCGCAAGAGCTTCCGCGCGCTGACGCCGGAGTGCACCGCCGCAGTCGAGAACGATGTGCTGATCATCGAAAACCGCGAGATCCGTGCGTTGCGCACATGTGACGACGTGGCGTGGTTCGATTTCCGTGAACTGTGCGACGGCCCGCGTAGCCAGAACGACTACATCGAACTGGGCAAGATCTTCCACGCCGTGCTGCTCAGCGGTGTCGAGCAGATGAGCGTCACCACTGACGACATTGCGCGCCGCTTCATCAACATGGTCGACGAGTTCTACGACCGTAACGTGAAGCTGATCATTTCGGCTGAAGTCGAGTTGAAGGATCTGTACACCGGCGGCCGCTTGAATTTTGAATTCCAGCGCACGCTGAGTCGTCTGCTGGAGATGCAATCGCACGAATTCCTGTCACGGGCGCACAAGCCTTAAGCAGAATCGCGAAACAAAAAAGGGCCTGCAATTGCAGGCCCTTTTTTATGCGCTGAAGCAAAATTCGAGCGGACTGCGATTCCTGTGGGAGCTGGCTTGCCAGCGATGGCGTCGTGTCAGGTGATATTTATTTCACTGACAAACCGCTATCGCTGGCAAGCCAGCTCCCACAGGTTTTGTATTTGCTTCGGGGGGCTATGCAGCCTGCTGAAACTGCTGTCGATACTGATTCGGCGACAGCTCGGTGTGCTGACGGAACAGCCGCGCAAAGAAGCTCGCATCATCGTAACCGACCTCATAACTGATGGTCTTGATGCTCTTGCGGCTGCCGGACAGCAGGCCCTTGGCGGTTTCGATACGCAGGCGTTGCAGGTAATGCAGTGGCTTGTCACCGGTGGCGGTCTGGAAGCGGCGCATGAAGTTGCGGATGCTCATGCCGTGCTCGCGGGCGACGTCTTCGAAGCGGAACTTGTCGGCGAAATGCTCTTCAAGCCAGTGCTGGATCTGCAGGATGATCACGTCCTGGTGCAGCTTCTGCCCACCGAAACCGATGCGTCCTGGCGCATAGCTGCGCTGCACTTCATAGAGAATGTCGCGGGCCACGGCTTGCGCGACATTGGCCCCACAGAAACGCTCGATCAAGTAGATGTAAAGGTCGCAGGCTGACGTGGTACCGCCGGCGCAATACAAGTTGTCGGCATCGGTCAGGTGCTTGTCCTGATTGAGATAGACCTTGGGAAAGCGCTCGGCGAAAGCATTGAAGAAACGCCAGTAGGTGGTCGCTTCCTTGCCGTTGAGCAGGCCGGCCTCGGCCAGCCAGAACACCCCGGTGGCTTCACCGCACAACACCGCGCCACGGGCGTGCTGTTCACGCAGCCAGGGCAACACTTGCGGATAACGGCCGCACAACGTGTCGAAATCGTCCCAGAACGCCGGGAGGATAATGACGTCGGCGTTTTCCAGGCCACCGTCGACCGGCATTACCACGTCACTGAAGCTGTTCACCGGTTTGCCGTCGGGGCTGACCAAGCGTGTTTCGAACGCTGGAGTCAGGCCGTGGCCCAGTTGTTTGCCATAACGCAGGCTGGCCAGATGGAAGAAATCCTTGGCTTGCATGAGAGTGGAGGCGAAAACCCGGTCGATTGCCAGGATGCTGACGCGCCGCAAGGGCGTGGAGACTTGCTTGGACATAATTCAACTTTTGTTTTGTTTTTATAAGGGAAAGTGGTCACCAGACGGCTGGATCGTCTTATTTTTTGTCGGATGTGTCCAGTGTCCTGTGTCAGAGGGGAGGCTTAGTCTCTGAAGGCCATCTCCCTCCAACAACAAAGAAAGGTGCCGCATGATCCCCAGAACCTTGTTCAGCTCCGAGCACGAATTGTTTCGCGACAGCGTCCGCACCTTCCTCGAAAAAGAGGCGGTGCCGTTCCATGCGCAATGGGAGAAACAAGGCCATATCGACCGCAAACTCTGGAACAAGGCCGGGGAGGCGGGGATGCTCTGCTCGCACCTGCCGGAAGAATACGGCGGCCTGGGGGCGGACTTTCTCTACAGTGCGGTGGTGATCGAGGAGGTCGGGCGACTGGGCCTGACCGGCATCGGCTTCTCGCTGCATTCGGACATTGTCGCGCCGTACATCCTGCATTACGGCAGCGAGGCGCTGAAGCACAAATACCTGCCGAAACTGGTTTCGGGCGAGATGGTCACGGCCATCGCCATGACCGAGCCGGGGGCGGGTTCCGATCTGCAAGGTGTGAAGACCACCGCTGTGCTGGACGGTGACGAATATGTGATCAACGGTTCGAAAACCTTCATTACCAACGGCTTTCTCGCGGATCTGGTGATCGTGGTGGCCAAGACCGATCCAAAGGCCGGCGCCAAGGGCACCAGCCTGTTTCTGGTGGAAGCGGGTACGCCGGGTTTCGATAAGGGCAAGCGCCTCGAGAAGGTTGGTATGAAGGCGCAGGACACGTCGGAATTGTTTTTCCAGGACGTGCGCGTGCCGAAAGAAAACCTGCTGGGGCAGGCCGGGGCCGGGTTCGCTTATCTGATGCAGGAGTTGCCGCAAGAACGTCTGACGGTGGCGATCGGTGGCCTGGCTTCAGCTGAAGCGGCGTTGCAATGGACGCTTGATTACACCCGCGATCGCAAGGCGTTCGGCAAAGCCATTGCCGACTTCCAGAACACCCGCTTCAAGCTGGCCGAGATGGCAACTGAAATTCAGATCGGCCGAGTGTTCGTCGATAAATGTCTGGAGCTGCACCTGCAAGGCAAGCTCGACGTGCCGACGGCGGCGATGGCGAAATACTGGGGCACCGATCTGCAATGCAAGGTGCTCGACGAGTGCGTGCAGTTGCATGGCGGTTACGGCTTCATGTGGGAGTACCCGGTGGCCCGGGCGTGGGCGGATGCGCGGGTGCAGCGGATCTATGCCGGCACCAATGAAATCATGAAGGAGATCATTGCGCGGTCGCTTTGATGATCGTTCCCACGCTCTGCGTGGGAATGCCGCCGGGGACGCTCCGCGTTCCGCTTTGGTGGTGATCTGATCGGCCTCTTCGCGAGCAGGCTCGCTCCCACAGGGGATCACCGTACCTGTGGGAGCGAGCCTGCTCGCGAAGCTTTTAGCGGTAAATCAAGGCGCTGGGTTCGGGTGATCCTTGTGAATCGCCTCGATCCCTGTCAGCACTTCATCGGAAAGCTTCAGATCAAAACTGGCAATGTTGCTGTCCAGTTGCTCAAGCGTCGTCGCGCCAATGATGTTACTCGTGACGAATGGTTGCTGAGTGACGAACGCCAATGCCATCTGCGTCGGGTCCAGACCGTGCTCCCGGGCCAGCGCGACATAACGGCTGCACGCTGCTTCCGACTGCGCATTGAAATAGCGGCTGAAGCGACTGTAGAGGCTCAGGCGACCTTTCGGCGGACGAGCGCCACCTTCGTACTTACCTGACAGGAAACCAAACGCCAGCGGCGAATAGGCGAGCAGGCCGCACTGTTCGCGTATGGCGATTTCCGCCAGGCCCACTTCAAAACTGCGGTTGAGCAGGTTGTAGGGGTTCTGGATCGACACCGCGCGCGGCCAGCCACGCGCTTCGGCCAAGGCCAGAAAACGCATGGTGCCCCACGGGGTTTCGTTGGACAGGCCGATGTGGCGGATCTTGCCGGCCTTCACTTGCTCGTCGAGTGCTTCGAGAGTGTCTTCGAGCGGGGTCAGGTTGGCTTCGATCTTGTGCTTGTAACCCAGTTGTCCGAAAAAGTTGGTGCTGCGTTCCGGCCAGTGCAATTGATACAGGTCGATGTAATCGGTCTGCAGGCGCTCGAGGCTGGCGTCCACCGCTGCGGTGATGTGCTGGCGGTTATGGCGCAGGTTTTTGTCGCGGATGTAGTCGATGGTGTTGCCGGGGCCGGCGATCTTGCTGGCGAGGATCCAGTCGGCGCGGTCGCCGCGACTTTTGAAGTAATTGCCGATATAGCGCTCGGTGGTGGCGTAGGTTTCGGCTTTCGGCGGCACCGGGTACATCTCGGCGGTGTCGATGAAATTGATCCCGGCTTCTTTGGCCCGTTCAATCTGCGCGAAGGCTTCAGCTTCAGTGTTTTGCTCGCCCCAGGTCATGGTGCCGAGGCAGATTGCACTCACGTTCAGGTCGGTACGGCCTAGCTGGCGATAGTCCATCGGGTGCTCCTTGGGCAAAACAATCATAAAAGCAGGTTGAAATATTTTTCGCAATCTGCATAATTGCCGACCTCTTTCTGCAGTGGAAGTGATGCGCCGCCGCCGAAGAATCTTGCCGTTGAACGGACGCGCCGACCCGAGCCCCCGAAAGCGTCTGTATCCGGCTGCCTTTGACTTGTCAAAGTACGCACTATTCAGTAAGATCCGCCGTCTAATTTACAGGGCGGCCCCTGAGGCTATAAAGAATGAAAACTTTTACTGCTAAACCGGAAACAGTAAAGCGCGACTGGTTTGTCGTCGACGCTGCTGGTCAGACCCTGGGTCGTCTGGCCACCGAAATCGCGAGCCGTCTGCGTGGCAAGCACAAGCCTGAGTACACTCCTCACGTTGACACCGGCGACTACATCGTCGTCATCAACGCCGAGCAGATTCGTGTTACCGGTGCTAAAACCACTGACAAAATGTACTACTCCCACTCCGGTTTCCCGGGCGGCATCAAGTCGATCAACTTTGAAAAGCTGATCGCTAAAGCCCCTGAGCGCGTGATCGAGACCGCGGTTAAAGGCATGCTGCCTAAAAACCCACTGGGTCGCGACATGTACCGTAAGCTGAAAGTCTATGCGGGCGCTGCACACCCACATACTGCTCAGCAGCCCCAAGAACTGAAGTTTTAACGGAATAGTACATTATGTCGGCGACTCAAAATTACGGCACTGGCCGTCGCAAGACCGCAACCGCACGCGTTTTCCTGCGTCCGGGTACTGGTAACATCTCCATCAACAACCGTTCGCTGGAAAACTTCTTCGGCCGTGAAACTGCCCGCATGGTAGTTCGCCAGCCGCTGGAGCTGACTGAGACTGTCGAGAAGTTCGACATCTACGTCACCGTGATCGGCGGTGGTGTAAGTGGTCAAGCTGGCGCAATCCGCCACGGCATCACTCGCGCTCTGATGGACTACGACGAAACCCTGCGTGGCGCTCTGCGCAAAGCTGGCTTCGTTACTCGCGACGCCCGTGAAGTTGAACGTAAGAAAGTTGGTCTGCGTAAAGCGCGTAAGCGTCCGCAGTACTCGAAGCGTTAATTCCGCTTCCGCGTTCAAAAAGAACGCCCGCCTCCTCACGGAAGCGGGCGTTTTTTTATGCCTGTGATTTATCAAAGAATTGCGCTGCGACAACTTGCCACTTCCGTAGACCCCCTATACTGCAAGGCTTGAGGGTAAGAGCTCCGGGTAATTCCCTTGTCAGAATTGGGGCTTTTCATTACCATTCGGCAAAATTTTTATAAGTAACATTGATTTATTTAGTAGATGCCTGATTTAACAGGCCACAAAAGCTGATGGGAGAGGACTGAATGAGCAATGACGGCGTGAATGCAGGCCGGCGTCGCTTCTTGGTAGCAGCCACATCCGTGGTGGGTGCTGCAGGAGCGGTGGGGGCTGCGGTCCCGTTCGTGGGGTCATGGTTTCCCAGTGCCAAGGCGAAAGCCGCCGGTGCACCGGTGAAAGTGAATGTCAGCAAAATCGAGCCAGGACAGCAGATGATTGCTGAATGGCGCGGCCAGCCGGTGTTCATTGTCCGCCGTACTGCGGAAATCCTGGGGAATCTCAAGAAGATCGAGGGCCAGCTCTCCGATCCAACCTCCAAAAACTCCACGCAACCCACCTATGTCGACCCTGAAGTGCGTTCGATCAAGCCGGAAATTCTGCTGCTGATCGGGATCTGCACGCACCTGGGTTGCTCACCAACTTTCCGTCCCGAAGTGGCACCTGCGGATCTCGGCAAAGACTGGGTCGGTGGCTATTTCTGCCCTTGCCACGGCTCCCACTACGATCTGGCTGGCCGCGTCTACAAGTCGCAACCTGCGCCTTTGAACCTGCCAGTTCCCCCGCATTCCTATGAGACCGATGACCTGATTGTCATCGGCGTCGATACGGAGAAAGCGTGATGAGCAAGTTCATGGATTGGGTTGATGCGCGCTTTCCTGCGACCAAAATGTGGGAAGACCATCTCAGCAAGTATTACGCTCCAAAAAACTTCAACTTCTTCTATTTCTTCGGCTCTCTGGCGCTGCTGGTGCTGGTCAACCAGCTCGTCACCGGCGTCTGGCTGACGATGAGCTACACGCCATCGGCAGAAGAGGCTTTTGCGTCTGTCGAAGGCATCATGCGTGACGTCAATCACGGCTCGATTTTGCGTCTGCTGCACGCTGTCGGCGCTTCGATGTTCTTCATCGTGGTGTATCTGCACATGTTCCGCGGCCTGCTTTACGGCTCGTACCAGAAACCGCGCGAGCTGGTCTGGGTCTTCGGCATGCTGATTTATCTGGCGCTGATGGCTGAAGCGTTCATGGGTTACCTGCTGCCATGGGGTCAGATGTCCTACTGGGGTGCCCAGGTGATCATCTCGCTGTTCGGTGCGATTCCGGTGATCGGCAACGACCTGACGCAGTGGATTCGTGGTGACTATCTGATCTCCGGAATCACCCTGAACCGCTTCTTCGCCTTGCATGTCGTGGCTCTGCCGATCGTGATTCTCGGTCTGGTGGTGCTGCACATTCTGGCGTTGCACGAAGTCGGTTCGAACAACCCTGACGGCGTCGACATCAAGAAGCACAAAGATGAAAACGGCATCCCGCTGGACGGCATTGCTTTCCACCCGTACTACACCGTGAAAGACATTGTCGGTGTCGTTGTGTTCCTGTTTATCTTCTGCTTTATTGTGTTCTTCTTCCCGGAAATGGGTGGCTATTTCCTCGAAAAACCAAACTTCGAGCCGGCCAACCCGTTCAAGACGCCGGAGCATATCGCGCCGGTCTGGTACTTCACGCCGTTCTACGCGATCCTGCGAGCAATCCCTGACAAACTCATGGGCGTTATTGCCATGGGCGCTTCAATTGCTTTCCTGTTTGTCCTGCCGTGGCTCGATCGCAGTCCGGTCAAATCCATGCGCTATAAAGGCTGGATGAGCAAAGTCTGGCTCGTCATATTCTGCGTTTGCTTTGTGCTGCTTGGCTGGACTGGCGTGAAAGCTCCGACGCCGTCTCTGACGTTGCTGTCGCAGGTCTGCACCTTCCTGTACTTCGCGTACTTCATCCTGATGCCGTTCTACACCAGGCTCGAGAAGACCAAACCGGTTCCGGAAAGGGTGACTGGCTGATGAAAAAGTTATTTTTTGCTCTGATTTTTGCTGCTCTGCCTGTTCTGTCCTTCGCCGCTGAACACGGTGGTCCGGAGCTGGAAAAGGTCGACATCGACGTTTCCGACAACGCTGCGCTGCAGGATGGCGCACGTACCTTTGCCAACTATTGCATGGGTTGCCACAGTGCCAAGTTCCAGCGTTACGAGCGGGTGGCCGATGATTTGGGCATTCCTCACGAAATGATGCTGGAGAAACTGGTGTTCACTGGCGCCAAGATTGGCGATCACATGAACATCGGCATGCAGCCGGCAGACGCCAAGACCTGGTTTGGTGCCGCACCACCGGATCTGACCCTGGTCGCTCGCGTACGCGGCACCGACTGGCTCTACGGTTACCTGAAGTCGTTCTACGAAGATCCTGCACGTCCATGGGGCGTGAACAACAAGGTCTTCCCGAACGTCGGCATGCCTAACGTGCTGGTCGGCCTGCAAGGTCGTCAGGTCGTGGGTTGCAAACAGGTGCAGATCGTCGAAGACGGCAAGAAGCAATATGATCCGCTGACCGGTACGCCTCTGACTCATGAAGCGTGTGATCAACTGACCATCGTGCCGAAATCCGGTGCTCTGAACGAAGAGCAGTTCGATGAGAAGGTCAAGAATCTGGTAACCTTCCTGGCTTACTCGGCTAACCCGGTTAAGCTGCAACATCAGCGCATCGGTACTTATGTCTTGCTGTACCTGGCGTTCTTCTTTGTGTTCGCCTACCTGCTCAAGCGTGAATACTGGAAAGACGTGCACTGATACGCTTCAAGCATTGCTGTTAATCGCGCGCGCCCAAGGGCGCCTCCGATAGCGCAACGTCTGGTTTGCCAGGTGTTGCGGGAGGCGCCCTCTGGGCGCGCGCGTTTTTCCGGTTCCGACAAATTCAACAAGCGAGGAGGATCGCCATGGGCGTGACCAATCGGTTGGCCTGTTACTCCGACCCCGCCGACCACTATTCCCACCGAGTGCGCATTGTGCTTGCAGAGAAGGGTGTCAGCGCCGAGATCATTTATGTGGAAGCTGGTCGCCAGCCGCCTAAACTGATTGAGGTAAACCCTTACGGCAGTCTGCCGACGCTGGTCGATCGTGACCTGGCGTTGTGGGAGTCGACCGTGGTGATGGAATATCTGGATGAGCGTTACCCGCACCCGCCGTTGATGCCGGTTTATCCGGTGGCGCGTGCCAACAGCCGTTTGCTGATTCATCGAATTCAGCGCGACTGGTGTGGTCTGGTGGATCTTATTCTGGATCCCAAGTCCAAGGAGGCGGCGCGTGTCGTGGCGCGCAAGGAATTGCGTGAAAGCCTGACGGGCGTGTCGCCGCTGTTTGCCGACAAGCCGTTTTTCCTCAGTGAGGAACAAAGTCTGGTGGATTGCTGCCTATTGCCAATACTCTGGCGTTTGCCGATTCTGGGTATTGAACTGCCGCGGCCAGCCAAGCCGCTGCTTGATTATATGGAGCGCTCGTTTGCGCGTGAGGCATTCCAGGCGAGTCTGTCTGGTGTCGAACGCGATATGCGCTAAGGCTTAAGGAGCCGCTATGAACTCCAGTCGACCTTATCTGGTCCGCGCGCTCTACGAGTGGATTGTTGATAACGATTGCACCCCGCACATGCTGGTCAATTCCGAGTACCCGGCAGTGCAGGTGCCGCAGGGTTTCGCCAGCGACGGGCAGATTGTCCTGAACATCTCGCCGAGTGCTGTGCGTCATCTGCACATGGACAACGACGTGGTGACCTTCGAAGGTCGCTTCGGTGGTGTCCCGCACAGTCTGTACGTGCCGATCAGCGCGATCCTGGGGATCTACGCCCGGGAGAATGGTCAGGGCATGGTGTTCGATCTCGAGTCGCCAATGGATGACGAAGAAGAGATCGAGTCGGATGACGACTTGCCGCCACCGGACAGTGAACCGCCGCGCCCTAGCGGCCGGCCAAGCCTGAAAGTGGTGAAGTAATAAAAAAGGCGATCCAGATGGATCGCCTTTTTTATTACATGGGGTTGTGCGTCAGTCGATGTATTCGAACAGCTTGACGATCTTCTGCACGCCGGAAACGCCCTGAACCAGATTAGTTGCCTGAGTGGCTTCCTGTTTGGTCAGCAGGCCCAGCAGATAGACGATGCCGTTTTCGGTCACGACCTTGATGCGTGAGCCAGGAATGCTGGCGTCGGTAAGCATCTGCGTCTTGATCTTGGAGGTCAGCCAGGTGTCATTCTGGCGAGCCAGGAAGCCGGACGGCGGTATGACCTGCAGTTCGTTATGAACAGTTTTTACCCGTTGCACGGCGGCTGCCGCTTGCTCGGCTTTGGCTTTCAAATCTGCGCGAGGCGTTTGACCGGCCAGCAAGACAACACCGTTGAAACTGGTGACGACGATGTGCGAGTCGTTGTCCAGTGCCGGGTCGGCCTTGGCCACGTTCACACCGACTTTGGTTTCGATCAACGAGTCATCGATCTTGCTACCGAAGGTGCGCGTGCCACGGTCGTCGTCGATCGGTGCTTCACGGCTGGCGTTCACCACTGAGGTGCAGCCACTGATGCCGAGGCACAGGGTCAAGGCCAGAAGGCCAAGGCGATTAGGGGTCATTCTTCACTCCCGAACAGTTGGCTGTCGATCAGATCGCAGAGGCAATGGATCGCCAGCAAGTGGACTTCTTGAATACGTGCAGTGACATTGGCCGGTACGCGAATCTCGACGTCCTCGGGCAGCAGCAGTGACGCCATGCCGCCACCATCGCGTCCGGTCATAGCTACGACAATCATTTCGCGATCATGTGCGGCCTGGATCGCTTGAATAATGTTCGCCGAGTTGCCGCTGGTCGAAATCGCCAGCAGGACATCGCCTGGCTGACCGAGCGCGCGGATCTGTTTGGAGAACACTTCGTTGTAGCTGTAGTCGTTGGCGATCGAGGTGATCGTCGAGGTGTCGGTGGTCAGGGCGATGGCCGGCAGGCTCGGGCGCTCGCGTTCAAAGCGGTTGAGCAGCTCGGAAGAGAAATGCTGGGCATCGCCGGCCGAGCCGCCATTGCCGCAAGAAAGCATTTTGCCTTCGTTGAGCAGGGCATTGACCATGATCTGGCTGGCTTGCTCGATGTGCGGTGCAAGTACGTCCATCGCCTGTTGCTTGGTGTCGATACTGGCCTGGAAAAGCTGGCGAATTCGGGATTGCATGTCCATCTGTGTGACCTTAAGTAGCGCGGCTGTCCGGCACATGAATGTGCAGCCCGCAAAGCAAAGAGCAAAATTTGTCGGTGGGATTGTCCGGGTCGCAACGCCGGCGATCAACTGTCGAAAGCATTCTGCAACCAGTTCAGCTGACTCGGATGGCTGTCGATGGCCACCACGTCGAAGCGGCAAGGGGAATTGGCCCAGCGCGATTCGCGCTGAAGAAAATACTGTGCAGCGAAAATCAGTTTCTGCTGCTTGCGCCTATCAATGCTAGCGAGCGCGCCACCCCATTGAGTGTTTTTTCTGTAGCGAACTTCAACGAATACTACTGTATCGCCATCAAGCATGACCAGATCAAGCTCGCCGCGTTTGCATAACCAGTTCTGCGCCAGCAGGCGCAGACCTTGTTGTTGCAGATGCTCGAGCGCCTGGCGCTCGGCATCCTTGCCGCTTTGCGAGCGTGACCTGTCAGGCATCAGCGCGGGGTATCCGGCAGGCGCTGCACCTGGCCGCTGACGAACTGTGCCCAGGGCAACTGGCGCACAACGCGTTGGGTCTGGGTCATGCCGAGGCTGCCCGACTCACCGTCGATGCGGCTGTCTGGCAGGGCCTTGAGTTGACCCAGGCGCGGAGCCAGGCGATAGGCATCCACACCCATCGCGTACAGGCGACCGAGGCTGCCGGCGGCTTGCGGCCACTGCGCAACCACTTGCTGACGCAGTGGGTCGCTGGTGTCCAACAGCCATGGGGTTTCGCAGAAGCGAATGCCGTTCATGTCGTTGTACTGGTTGACGTCGCCACTGGCGCTGTAAACGTGCGACGTCGCGTACACCGGAACGTCACCAGCGTACTGGAAGTTCAGGGTTGGCTTGATCTGCTGCGCCTGTTGCGGGGTCGCGGCGAGGAAGATGAATTCGATGTCCTGACGACGCGAAGGCTGCGCGGCTACGTTGGTGCCGGCGGCATTTTGCAGGCTCTTGGCGCGGGCTTCGCTTTGACGCAGCTGGAACATGTCGGCTATCTGCTGGGCCAGTTGCACAGGCTGATCAACCCGTTCAGTGGCGACGATGCTGCCACCGTTGGCCTGCCAGTCCTGGCTGAAAGCACGCAGTACACGGTCGCCCCATTCGCCTTTCGGCACCATGATCGCGGCGCGGTGCAGGCCATCGGCACGGGCGCGGCGCGATACTTCGCGGGCTTCGTCTTCAGCCGCCAGGCCAAACTGGAACAATTGCGCCGGGCCTTGATCACCTTCGCTGTAGTTCAGCGCGAGGGTGGTGATCGGCAGTTGCGGGCGAGTGCTCAACTGTTTGACCAGTGGTTTTTCCAACGGGCCAACGACCAGTTGCACGCCGTCAGCCTGAGCCTTGCGGTAGAACTCGTCCATCGAAGTCAGCTTGGAACTGTCGTAGAACTCGATCGCTGGCGGCTTTTGCCCGGCCTGTTGAGCCTGGTAGTGCGCAGCCATGAAACCTTCACGCAGTGCCTTGCCGACAGCGGCCAACTGGCCGTCCTGTGGCAGCAGCAGGGCGATCTTGCTCAGGGGCTGGCTGGCCAGTTCCTTGAGTTTGGTCAGTGGCAACGGCAGGTTGATGGCGGCCGGATGCTTTGGATTTTGCGCGCGCCAGGTGTCGATCGCCGCTTGCTGCTGTTCCAGGGTGCCAGCGGATTTCACTGCCATGGCCAGCCCCATCCAGCCGCCGAGATCGTCGGTGCTGTTCGGTTGCAGTTGATCAGTTGGCAGCGAGCCGATCAGGGTCCAGATCGCTTCGTGGTTCTTGCTCGCGGCGTCGCCTTGCAGCATCGGCGCGATGAACACGCGCTCGCGGGCAGCGGCCAGGGTCTGGCCATCGGCCTCAAGGGCGCGGGCATGTACGGTGCCGGTGCGCACTTGCTGCTCTTCAGGCATCTCGCCCAAGTGCTGCAGGCTTGGATGGCTCAGGGCAGTCAGCGCGGCTTTCGGCTGATTGCGGGTCATGGCCAGTTCAGCATTCAGCGTGCTGGCGAAAATCTGCTGGCCTGGCTTCAGTTGCTCCATTGGCACTTGTTGAAGGATCTGCGCGGACTGTCCGGCGTTACCCTGACGGTAAGCCAGATCCGCAGCGCTCAGGCGCAGCAGGGCGGCTTTTTCCGGGGTTTTCGCCTGGCTAGCCTGTTCGAGCAGTTGCTCGATGCTGGCATCCGGGGTCCGTGGAAGTTCGCCAAGGCTGGAGGAAGGGGAGCTGGCGCAAGCCGCCAACAAGGCAGCGAGGCAGAGGGCAGTGAACAGCCGCAGGCAAGCGATCATGTAAGTGTTCCTGATACTCGATCAAATTAGCGTCGAATTGTACCCAAGCACTGGCCGGGGCGCGATGTTACTGGCGTGAATCGGACGATTTAGCTGAAGTAAATGTTGCAGTGCTGCATAACCACGGACAAAACCGTGGTGGCTCGAAGCGCGTCGCAAGCCTCGTGTCGCGCTACAATGGCCGCTTTTACCGATCACGAGGTGTGCGCTTTGACTGCTCCAGGTTCCCTGAATTCCGCTGCTGGCTCGCTTTATGTGGTGGCGACGCCCATCGGCAACCTGGACGACATCAGCGCCCGGGCCCTGAAGATCCTCCGCGAAGTGGCCTTGATCGCTGCCGAAGACACTCGTCACTCGGCGCGCCTGATGCAACACTTCGGGATCGGCACGCCGCTGGCCGCGTGTCATGAACACAATGAACGAGATGAAGGTAGCCGCTTTATTACCCGCTTGCTGGCGGGTGATAACGTCGCGTTGATTTCCGATGCGGGAACGCCGCTGATTTCCGATCCGGGGTATCACCTAGTGCGTCAGGCCCGCGCGGCCGGGATCAATGTCGTGCCAGTGCCGGGCGCCTGTGCCCTTATCGCTGCGCTGTCGGCGGCCGGTCTGCCGTCTGACCGTTTCATCTTCGAAGGTTTTCTGCCGGCCAAGTCGGTCGGACGCAAGGCGCGACTGGAAGCGGTTAAAGAAGAGCCGCGTACGTTGATTTTCTACGAGGCCCCGCACCGCATTCTTGAATGTCTGCAGGATATGGAAGCCGTGTTTGGCGGTGAGCGCCAGGCATTGCTCGCCCGCGAGATCACCAAGACCTTCGAAACGCTCAAAGGTCTGCCATTGGCAGAGTTGCGCGCGTTCGTCGAATCCGATAGCAATCAGCAGCGTGGCGAATGCGTAGTGCTGGTGGCGGGCTGGACGGCACCGGAGTCCGAGGATGCCGTCAGCAGCGAGGCGATGCGTATTCTTGATCTGTTGCTCGAAGAGATGCCGCTCAAGCGTGCCGCCGCGTTGGCAGCACAAATCACAGGCGAGCGCAAAAACGTGCTGTATCAGGTCGCGCTGGAGAAACAGAAAGGCGTGTAGGCCGTCACCCATAGCGGTCTTGAGGCTTTTAGCGCTTGTTCTTCGGGCGCTCTGCCGTTAACCTTCGCGGCGGAGAGTCGATCGGACAGTCGCTGCCCTCTATGAAAATTAGGGGGGGGAGGAAAGTCCGGGCTCCATAGGGCGAAGTGCCAGGTAATGCCTGGGAGGCGTGAGCCTACGGAAAGTGCCACAGAAAATAACCGCCTAAGCGCTTCGGCGCCGGTAAGGGTGAAAAGGTGCGGTAAGAGCGCACCGCACGTCTGGCAACAGTTCGTGGCTAGGTAAACCCCACTTGGAGCAAGACCAAATAGGGTCTCAAGGCGTGGCCCGCGCTGGGACCGGGTAGGTTGCTAAAGATGTCCAGTGATGGCCATCGTAGACGAATGACTGTTCAAGACAGAACCCGGCTTACAGATCGACTCTCCACCTTTTTCTTTCCCTGCTTGAATCATTGGCAACAGGGCTGTGTAATATCAGCAGGCCTGCTCTGAAAGTCCGGCAGCGGCAAACGCAGTAATAGCCATTTCCCACCTTGCTTCAATCAACAGCAGAAGCGCTTTTGTAATACCGAAAAAATCTTACTCTTAACAAATTACTTTAACTTTCGAGCGCAGCTTTCAGTGCTGCATCAAGTTATTGGTCAAAAGTATCCGTCAGATTCTCGTTGCACCTCCTTTTATGCTCCTAAATCTCCGTTCTGTAAGGGTTTTCCTTTAATCCGCGCCTTGACGGTGTGGTGGGCGCATTCCTATAGTGTGCGCAAGTGGCGGAAAGTGGCATGAAGTGGGTTTTTTGAGCTCAAAACGATAAAAATTGGAGAAACGCAGACGTGTTTCGCGGAGCTAACGCTATCAGTCTCGATGCAAAGGGCCGTCTCGCCATGCCGAGCCGGTACCGTGACGAGCTCGATTCGCGTAGTTCTGGCCAATTGATCGTGACCATTGATGCCGTTGATCCGTGTTTGTGTGTCTATCCGCTCGACGAGTGGGAAATTATTGAAACCAAGTTGCGCGCGCTTCCTTCGCTTCGCGAAGAAAACCGTCGCCTGCAACGTTTGCTGATTGGTAATGCCGTCGACCTCGAACTCGATGGCAGCGGTCGTTTTCTGGTTCCACCGCGTCTGCGCGAATACGCCAAGCTCGATAAGCGCGCGATGCTGGTAGGCCAACTGAACAAGTTCCAATTGTGGGACGAGGATGCATGGAACGCGGTATCTGCCGCTGACCTTGCTGCTATTCAACAACCGGGCGCGATGCCTGATGAACTGCGTGATTTGATCCTGTGACTATTGATAGCGGCTTTAACCACATCACCGTACTGCTTGACGAAGCCGTCGAGGCTCTCGCCGTACGTCCTGATGGCTGCTATCTGGACGGCACGTTCGGGCGCGGCGGACACAGCCGGCTGATCCTCAGCCAGCTCGGCACGGACGGTCGGCTCATCGGGTTCGACAAAGATCCACAAGCGATTGCCACCGGGCAAACGCTAGCGGCCGAAGACGGCCGCTTTGTCGTTGTGCAGCGCAGCTTTGCCGAACTGGGTTCGGTGGTTGCCGAGCAAGGTCTGGCCGGCAAGGTCAGCGGCATTCTGCTCGATCTGGGCGTGTCTTCGCCGCAGCTCGACGACGCTGAGCGCGGCTTCAGTTTCCTCAACGACGGCCCGCTGGACATGCGCATGGATCCGTCCCGCGGCATCAGCGCTGCCGAATTCGTCAACACCGCGCCGGCTGAGGAAATCGCCCGGGTGTTCAAGGAATACGGCGAAGAACGTTTCTCCGGTCGCATGGCCCGTGCTGTCGCCGAGCGTCGCGATATCAAACCGTTCGAGCGCACTGCCGATCTGGCCGAAGTATTGAAAGTCGCCAACCCGGCATGGGAAAAGGGCAAGAACCCGGCCACCCGTGCATTCCAGGGTTTGCGCATTCACGTCAACAACGAGCTGGGTGATCTGGAAGCCGGCCTCGAAGCCGCACTGGATGCTCTGGAAATTGGCGGCCGTCTGGTGGTGATCAGCTTCCACTCGCTGGAAGACCGCATCGTCAAATTGTTCATGCGCAAGCTGGTGAAAGGCGAAGCCGACAACCTGCCGCGCAACCTGCCGGTTCGCCATGTCGCGTTCGAACCGAAAATCAAAGTCCATGGCAAAGCGCAGACGGCCTCCGACGCCGAACTCAAAGCCAACCCACGTTCCCGTAGCGCCGTCATGCGCGTCGCGGAGAAGCTGCGGTGAGCAAGCTTTTCGCCAAGCCACTGCCCGGCGGCAGCTTTCTGATGCTGCTGCTGTTTATCGGCGTGCTCGTCTCGGCCATCGCCGTGTCGTACAGCGCGCACTGGAACCGGCAGTTGCTCAACACCCTTTATAACGAACTCAGCGTGCGTGATAAGGCGCAGGCCGAGTGGGGGCGTTTGATTCTTGAGCAAAGCACCTGGACCGCGCACAGCCGCATCGAAGTGCTGGCTACCGAGCAACTGAAAATGCACATTCCTGGCGCGGCTGACGTGAAGATGGTGGCGCCATGATGAAACTCGAAGGCGCACTGTTCCCATGGCGCTTCCGCCTGATGGTGGCGCTGCTCGGCATCATGGTCGCGGCGATCTGCTGGCGCATCATCGACCTGCAAGTGGTTGACCGTGACTTCCTCAAAGGTCAGGGCGACGCGCGCAGTCTGCGTCACATTCCGATTCCGGCTCACCGTGGTCTGATCACCGACCGTAACGGCGAGCCTTTGGCTGTAAGTACCCCCGTGACCACGCTGTGGGCCAACGCCAAGGAAATGCAAACCGCTAAAGAGAAGTGGCCGGCACTTGCCGCCGCGCTGGGTCAGGATCCCAAAGCCCTGACCGAGCGCCTTGAAGCCCAGGCCAACAAAGAATTCATTTATCTGGTGCGCGGGCTGACCCCCGAGCAAGGCCAGGCTGTGCTCGATCTGAAAGTCCCAGGCGTCTACGGCATCGAAGAATTCCGCCGGTTCTACCCGGCCGGTGAAGTCACCGCGCACATGGTCGGTTTTACCGACATCGATGACCACGGTCGTGAAGGTGTCGAGTTGGCTTATGACGAATGGCTCGCCGGGGTGCCGGGCAAACGACAAGTCATCAAGGATCGGCGCGGTCGGCTGATCAAGGATGTTCAGGTCACCAAAAACGCCAAGGCCGGCAAGCCCTTGGCGTTGTCCATTGACCTGCGTCTGCAATATCTGGCCAACCGCGAACTGCGCAACGCGATCATCGAGAACGGCGCCAAGGCCGGCAGCCTGGTGATCATGGACGTCAAGACCGGCGAGATTCTCGCCATGGTCAACCAGCCGACCTACAACCCGAACAACCGCCGCAATCTGCAACCGGCCATGATGCGTAACCGCGCGATGATCGACGTGTTCGAACCGGGTTCGACCATGAAAGCCATCTCGATGGCCGCTGCAATCGAAACCGGCCGCTGGAAACCGAGCGACACCGTCGAGGTGTATCCGGGCTCCCTGCAGATCGGCAAATACACGATCAAGGACGTTTCCAAGAGCGAAGGTCCGGTGCTCGACTTGACCGGCATCCTGATCAATTCCAGTAACGTCGGCATGAGTAAGGTCGCGTTCGATATCGGCGGTGAAACGATTTTCCGCCTCGCGCAGAAAGTCGGTCTCGGCCAGGACACCGGCCTCGGCTTCCCGGGCGAACGTGTCGGTAACCTGCCGAACTACCGCGATTGGCGCAAGGCTGAAACTGCGACCCTGTCCTACGGCTACGGTATTTCCGTGACCGCGATTCAGTTGGTGCACGCGTTCTCGGCGCTGGCCAACAACGGTCGTCTCGCGCCGTTGACCCTGATCAAAACCGACAAGCCGCCGCAGACCACGCAAGTGCTGCCGGAAGCCGTGGCGAAAACCTTGCAAGGCATGCTCACCCAGGTGATCGAAGCGCCGCGCGGCGTGTTCCGTGCGCAGGTGCCGGCGTATCACGTAGCGGGCAAGTCGGGTACCGCGCGCAAGACCTCGGTGGGCACCAAAGGCTACGCGGAAAACTCTTACCGCTCGCTGTTCGCCGGTTTCGGCCCGATGAGCGATCCGCGTTACGCCATCGTTGTCGTGATCGATGAGCCAAGCAAGGCCGGTTACTTCGGTGGTCTGGTTTCCGCGCCGGTGTTCAGCCGTGTGATGTCCGGCACCCTGCGCCTGATGAACGTAACGCCGGACAACTTGCCGACGACACAGCAGGCCAACGCCACCCCGGTCATACCGCTGAAAGCCAATGGAGGGCGCGGCTGATGTCATTAAGTCTGAACAAGATATTCCCCCACGCCGGCCACGATCTGTTGATCCGTGAACTGGCGCTGGACAGCCGCAACGTGCGCGCGGGCGATTTGTTCCTCGCCGTGCCGGGCGGCAAATTCGATGGCCGTGCGCACATCGCCGATGCCTTGCAGCGTGGCGCTGCGGCTGTAGCCTATGAAGTGGAAGGCGCCACCGTGCTGCCGATCACTGACGTGCCGCTGATTCCGGTCAAAGGCCTGGCAGCGCAGCTGTCGGACATCGCCGGGCGTTTTTACGGTGAGCCAAGTCATCACCTGAACCTGATTGGCGTGACCGGCACCAATGGTAAAACCAGCGTGACCCAATTGGTCGCGCAGGCGCTGGATTTGCTCGGCCAGCATTGCGGCATCGTCGGGACCTTGGGTTCCGGCTTCTATGGCGCACTGCAAAGCGGTCTGCACACCACGCCGAATCCGATCGCGGTGCAAGCGACCTTGGGCGACCTGAAAAAGGCCGGCGCCAAAGCCGTGGCCATGGAAGTGTCGTCCCACGGTCTGGATCAGGGCCGCGTGACGGCGCTGGCGTTCGACGTCGCGGTGATGACCAACCTGTCCCGCGATCATCTGGATTATCACGGCACTATGGAGGCGTACGCCGAGGCCAAGGCCAAGCTGTTCGCCTGGAATGATCTGAAGTGCCGCGTGGTCAACCTCGACGACGATTTCGGCCGGCAACTGGCCGCGGAAAAACGTGAATCGCGCTTGATCACCTACAGCCTGCTCGACAGCAGCGCTTACCTGTTCTGCCGCGAAGCGCAGTTCGACGATCACGGCGTGCGCGCCACACTGGTCACGCCGCAGGGTGAACATCATCTGCGTAGCACCCTGCTCGGTCGTTTCAATCTGAGCAACGTACTGGCAGCGGTCGGTGCCTTGCTCGGTCTGGATTACGCGCTCGACGAAATTCTCAAAGTACTGCCGAAACTCGAGGGCCCGGCCGGTCGCATGCAGCGCCTGGGTGGCGGCACGCAGCCGTTGGTGGTGGTCGATTACGCCCACACCCCGGATGCACTGGAGAAAGTACTGACCGCGCTGCGCCCGCACGTCAAAGGTCAACTGCTGTGCCTGTTCGGCTGCGGCGGTGACCGTGATCGCGGCAAGCGTCCGTTGATGGCCGAAGTGGTCGAGCGTCTGGCCGATCAGGTGCTGGTCACCGACGACAACCCGCGCACTGAAGATCCGGCAGTGATTTTCGATGACATCCGCGCCGGTTTCACGGCTGTGGATAAAGTCACTTTCGTCGCCGGCCGTGGTCAGGCGATTGCACAACTGATTGCGGGCGCCTCGGCCGATGACGTGATTGTTCTGGCCGGTAAAGGTCACGAGGACTATCAGGAAATCAACGGCGAGCGCCATGCCTTCTCTGATCTGGTCGAGGCTGATCACGCCCTGACCGCGTGGGAGGTGGCCCATGCTTAAGGCCCTCAAACTCAGCGAACTGACCAACGCGCTCGACGCACGTTTGATCGCCGCCGATGCCAGTTTCGACGGCGTCAGCATCGACAGCCGTGCGATCCAGCCGGGTCAACTGTTTATTGCGTTGACCGGCCCGCGTTTCGACGGTCATGACTACTTGAACGATGTCGCCGCCAAAGGCGCCGTCGCTGCACTGGTCGAACGTGAAGTTGCCGACAGCACGCTGCCGCAACTGCTGGTCAAAGACACCCGTCAGGCCCTCGGCCAATTGGGCGCGCTGAACCGTGCTGCATTCACTCAGCCAGTCGCTGCCATCACTGGCTCCAGCGGCAAGACCACGGTCAAGGAAATGCTCGCGAGCATCCTGCGCACGCGCGGTCCGGTATTGGCGACCCGTGGCAATCTGAACAACGACCTCGGCGCGCCGCTGACCCTGCTCGAATTGGCCCCGGAACACACTTCGGCGGTGATCGAACTGGGCGCCTCGCGTCTCGGCGAAATCGCTTACACCGTTGGCTTGACCAAGCCTCACGTGGCGATCCTCAACAATGCCGGCACCGCGCACGTTGGTGAGTTTGGCGGCCCGGAAAAAATCGTCGAAGCCAAAGGCGAAATCATCGACGGGCTGGCGGCCGACGGCGTCGCCGTGCTCAACCTCGATGACAAAGCCTTCGGCATCTGGAAGACCCGTGCGGGCGTGCGCAAAGTGCTGACCTTCGCCCTGAGCAACACTCAGGCTGACTTCTACGCCAGCGACCTGACCACTGATGCCCGTGGTTGCCCGGCCTTCAATCTGCACACACCTGAAGGTGTCGAGCACGTTCAACTGAACCTGCTCGGCACCCATAACGTCGCCAATTCCATGGCTGCCGCCGCTGCCGCTCACGCCTTGGGCGTGTCGCTGTTCGGCATCGCCACCGGGCTTGGCGCCGTGCAACCGGTCAAGGGTCGCACCGTCGCGCAACTGGCGAAAAACGGTATGCGCGTGATCGATGACACTTACAACGCAAACCCCACCTCGATGTGCGCGGCCGTTGATATACTCGCCGGCTTTTCCGGCCGCACCGTCCTGGTGCTCGGAGATATCGGCGAGTTGGGCGATTGGGCGGAGCAGGGGCACCGCGACGTGGGCGAGTACGCCCGGGGCAAGGTTTCCGCGCTTTATGCCGTTGGGCCAAACATGGTTCACGCCGTAAACGCTTTCGGTGAACAGGCCTATCACTTCGGCAGCCAAGCCGAACTGATTCAGGCCCTCGACGCCGAGCAGGACACAAACACCACCATTTTGATCAAGGGTTCGCGCAGTGCAGCGATGGAAAACATCGTTGCGGCTCTGTGCGGGCCCAGTCTGGAGAAACATTAATGCTGCTGCTGCTAGCGGAGTATCTGCAACAGTTCTACAAAGGCTTCGCGGTCTTTCAGTACCTGACCCTGCGCGGGATCCTCGGTGTGCTGACCGCGCTGGTTTTGTCGCTGTGCTATGGCCCGTGGATGATCCGCACCCTGCAGAACCGTCAGATCGGTCAATCCGTGCGTAACGACGGTCCGCAATCGCACCTGTCCAAGTCGGGCACCCCGACCATGGGCGGCGCGCTGATTCTGTCTTCGATCGGCGTCAGCACTCTGCTTTGGGCTGACCTGAGCAACCGCTACGTCTGGACTGTTTTGCTGGTGACTCTGCTGTTCGGCGCCATCGGTTGGGTCGACGATTACCGCAAGGTCATCGAGAAGAACTCCCGTGGCTTGCCGAGCCGCTGGAAGTATTTCTGGCAGTCGGTGTTCGGCCTCGGCGCGGCGATCTTCCTTTATATGACCGCCTCCACCCCGGTGGAAACCACGCTGATCCTGCCGATGCTCAAGGACTACAGCATTCCGCTGGGCCTCGGTTTCATCGTGCTGACTTACTTCGTGATCGTCGGTTCGAGCAACGCAGTCAACCTGACTGACGGCCTCGACGGTCTGGCGATCATGCCAACCGTGATGGTCGGCGGTGGCCTCGGCATCTTCTGCTACCTGTCGGGTAACGTGAAATTCGCTGAGTACCTGCTGATCCCTTACGTGCCGGGCGCGGGTGAACTGATCGTGTTCTGCGGTGCGCTGATCGGTGCCGGCCTCGGCTTTCTCTGGTTTAACACCTATCCGGCGCAAGTGTTCATGGGCGACGTCGGTGCACTGGCACTCGGCGCGGCACTGGGCACCATCGCGGTGATCGTCCGTCAGGAAATCGTCCTGTTCATCATGGGCGGTGTGTTCGTGATGGAAACCCTGTCAGTCGTCATTCAGGTTGCGTCCTTTAAGCTGACCGGTCGCCGTGTGTTCCGCATGGCACCGATTCACCACCATTTTGAACTCAAGGGCTGGCCCGAGCCGCGCGTGATCGTCCGTTTCTGGATCATCACCGTGATTCTCGTGCTGATCGGCCTTGCCACCCTGAAGCTGAGGTAGAACGAGTGTCTCTGATCGCTTCTGACCACTTCCGCATCGTTGTCGGCCTCGGCAAGAGCGGCATGTCCCTGGTTCGCTTCCTGGCGAACCGGGGCACGTCGTTTGCCGTCGCCGATACGCGGGAAAATCCACCGGAACTGGCCACGCTCAAGCGTGACTATCCGCACGTGGAAGTGCGTTGTGGCGAGCTGGACGTCGAATTCCTCTGCCGTGCCGACGAGCTCTACGTGAGCCCCGGCCTGGCGTTGGCGACCCCGGCCCTGCAAGCCGCTGCGGCCCGTGGCGTGAAACTGTCCGGCGACATCGAGCTGTTCGCGCGTAACGCGCGGGCGCCGATCGTGGCCATCAGCGGTTCCAACGCGAAAAGCACCGTCACCACCCTGGTCGGCGAAATGGCGGCTGCGGCCGGCAAGCGCGTTGCTGTCGGTGGCAACCTCGGCACCCCGGCGCTGGATCTGCTCAGCGACGACGTCGAGCTGTACGTCATGGAACTGTCGAGCTTCCAGCTGGAAACCACCGACCAGCTCAATGCCGAAGTGGCCACCGTCCTGAACATCAGCGAAGACCACATGGATCGCTACAGCGGTCTGCCGGCGTACCACCTGGCCAAGCACCGGATCTTCCGTGGCGCGAAGCAGTTCGTGGTCAATCGCCAGGATGCGCTGAGCCGTCCGTTGATGGGCGAGGGTCAGCCATGCTGGACCTTCGGCCTGACCAAACCGGATTTCAAGGCATTCGGTATCCGCGAAGAAGATGGCGAGAAGTATCTGGCCTTCGAATTCCAGAATCTGATGCCGGTGCGTGAGCTGAAAATTCGCGGCGCACACAACCAGTCCAACGCCCTCGCGGCATTGGCGCTGGGGCATGCCGTGGGCTTGCCGTTCGAGGCCATGCTCTCGGCGCTGCGCAACTTCGCCGGTCTCGAACACCGTTGCCAGTGGGTGCGTGATCTCGACGGCGTGGCGTATTACAACGATTCGAAAGCCACCAACGTCGGCGCCGCTCTGGCCGCCATCGAAGGCTTGGGCGCGGATATCGACGGCAAGGTCATCCTGATCGCCGGTGGCGATGGCAAGGGTGCCGAATTCAACGATCTGCTTGATCCGGTAGCGGTCAACTGCCGTGCCGTGATCCTGATGGGCCGCGACTCCGACAAGATCGGTGAAGCCATCGGTGATGCCGTGCCACTGATTCGCGCGACCTCGCTGGTTGACGCCGTCGCGCAATGCCGCGCCGCCGCCCAACCGGGTGACGTGGTGCTGCTGTCGCCGGCCTGCGCCAGTTTCGACATGTTCAAGAACTATGAAGACCGTGGTCACCAGTTCGTCCGCGCTGTGGAGGAACTGGCATGAGTCTGTTCAATATCATCAAGCCGTACCCGTCGCCGATTATTACCGGGCGCGGCATCGACCTCGATTTTCCGATGCTCGCCGGTTGCCTGGCTTTGCTCGGTCTCGGTTTGATCATGATCGCTTCGGCGTCCACTGAGGTGGCAGCCGCGCAGTCGGGCAGTCCGCTGTATTACATGATTCGCCACCTTATTTATGTGGTGCTGGGCCTGGGCGCCTGCATCGTCACCATGATGATTCCGATCGCCACCTGGCAACGCCTCGGCTGGTTGATGCTGATCGGGGCGTTCGGCTTGCTGGTGATGGTGATCATTCCCGGCATCGGTCGCGAAGTGAACGGTTCGATGCGCTGGATCGGTTTCAGCTTCTTCAACGTGCAGCCGTCCGAGATCGCCAAAGTGTTCGTGGTGATCTACCTCGCCGGTTATCTGGTGCGGCGTCAGAAGGAAGTGCGCGAGAGCTGGATGGGCTTCTTCAAGCCGTTCATCGTGCTGCTGCCGATGGCCGGCCTGCTGCTGATGGAGCCAGACTTCGGCGCCACCGTGGTGATGATGGGCGCTGCGGCGGCGATGCTCTTTCTCGGCGGGGTCGGACTGTTCCGTTTCTCGCTGATGGTGGTGTTGGCGGTCGGAGCGGTGGTCTTGCTGATTCAAATGCAGCCGTATCGTATGGCGCGTCTGACCAACTTCGCTGACCCGTGGGCCGACCAGTTCGGCGCCGGCTACCAATTGTCCCAAGCGCTGATCGCGTTCGGTCGTGGCGAATGGCTGGGTGTGGGCCTGGGCAACAGCGTGCAGAAGCAGTTCTACCTGCCGGAAGCGCACACCGACTTCGTGTTCTCGGTATTGGCTGAAGAACTCGGCGCGGTGGGTTCGCTGTGCACCGTGGCGCTGTTCGTGTTCGTGTGTATTCGTGGCATGTACATCGGCTTGTGGGCCGAGAAAGCCAAGCAGTTCTTTGCCGCTTATGTGGCCTACGGCCTGTCGTTCCTGTGGATTGGTCAGTTCCTGATCAACATCGGAGTGAACGTCGGCCTGCTGCCAACCAAAGGTCTGACCTTGCCGTTCCTCAGTTATGGCGGCAGCTCGTTGGTGATCTGCTGTGCCTGCCTCGGTTTGTTATTGAGGATTGAGTGGGAGAGTCGAACCCACCTGGGCAGTGAAGAGATGGAATTCCATGAGAGCGACTTCGCCGAGGAGCCGAATCATGGGCGCTAACGTATTGATCATGGCCGGCGGAACCGGCGGCCACGTGTTCCCGGCGCTGGCCTGTGCTCGCGAGTTTCAGGCGCGCGGCTACACCGTGCACTGGCTCGGCACGCCACGCGGAATTGAAAACGAACTGGTGCCCGCGGCAGGTCTTGAACTGCACCGCATCAACGCCACCGGCCTGCGCGGCAAGGGCAAGCTGTCGCTGCTCAAGGCGCCGTTCATGCTGCTGAAATCGGTATGGCAGGCGCGGGCAATCATTCGTCGCTTGAAGCCGGTGTGTGTGGTCGGCTTCGGTGGTTATGTGACTGGCCCGGGTGGTCTTGCCGCGAAACTGGCCGGCGTGCCGGTGATCGTTCACGAGCAGAACGCCGTGGCCGGCACCGCCAATCGGTTGCTGGTGCCGTTCGCCGCTCGGGTGTGTGAAGCGTTCCCCGACACCTTTACTCTGTCGGACACCCGCCGTACCACCGGCAACCCGGTGCGCAGCGAGCTGTTCCTCGACACATCGCGACCTGCTCTGGCCGGCCGCAAAGCGCGTTTGCTGATCCTTGGCGGAAGCCTGGGCGCAGAACCGTTGAACAAATTGCTGCCTGAAGCCCTGGCCCAAGTCGCTGCCGATTTGCGCCCGGAAGTGTTTCATCAGGCCGGCAAAAACCACGATGAAGTGACTGCAGAGCGCTACCGCGCCGCCGGCGTGGATGCGCAGGTGCAGCCGTTCATCAAAGACATGGCCCAGGCCTATGGCTGGGCTGACCTGGTGGTGTGCCGCGCAGGCGCGTTGACCATCAGTGAGCTGGCTGCCGCCGGTCTGCCCTCGATGCTGGTGCCTTTGCCCCACGCGATCGACGATCACCAGACCCGCAACGCCGATTATTTGGCCCGTGAAGGCGCTGCCTTCCTGATGCCACAAAGAACGACTGGTGCCGCGGACCTTGCCGCGCGCCTGACAGAGGTCTTGATGCAACCGCAACGACTCGAAGATATGGCCCAAGCGGCCCGCCGTCTGGCGAAACCCGATGCCACCCGTAGCGTGGTCGATACCTGTCTGGAGGTGGCACATGGTTGAGAATCAGAAAGCCATGCCACAACCGGAAATGCGCCGCATCCGTCGCATCCACTTCGTCGGCATCGGCGGCGTGGGCATGTGCGGCATCGCCGAAGTGTTGTTGAACCTGGGCTACCAAGTGTCCGGTTCCGACCTGAAAGCTTCGCCGGTGACCGAGCGTCTGGAGTCGTTCGGCGCGCAGATTTTCATCGGCCACCGTGCCGAGAACGCCGCTGCTGCCGATGTGCTGGTGGTGTCGAGCGCGGTAAATACCTCTAACCCGGAAGTGGCGAACGCGCTTGAGCGTCGTATCCCGGTGGTGCCGCGTGCAGAAATGCTCGCCGAGCTGATGCGCTATCGCCACGGCATCGCCGTCGCCGGTACCCACGGCAAAACCACCACCACCAGCCTGATCGCTTCGGTGTTCGCGGCCGGAGGCCTGGACCCGACGTTCGTTATCGGTGGTCGTCTGAATGCGGCGGGCACCAATGCCCAGCTCGGCACCAGCCGGTACCTGATCGCCGAAGCCGATGAAAGCGATGCGAGTTTCCTGCACCTGCAACCGCTGGTGGCCGTGGTTACCAACATCGACGCCGACCACATGGCGACCTACGACGGTGACTTCAACAAGCTGAAGAAAACCTTCGTCGAGTTCCTGCACAACCTGCCGTTCTACGGTTTGGCGGTCATGTGCCTGGACGATCCGGTGGTGCGTGAAATCCTGCCGCTGGTGAAACGTCCGACCGTGACTTACGGCTTCAGTGAAGACGCTGACGTGCGCGCGATCAATATTCGCCAGCAAGGCATGCAGACCTTCTTCACCGTGCTGCGCCCGGATCGCGAGCCGCTGGACGTGTCGGTGAACATGCCCGGCAACCACAACGTACTCAACTCGCTGGCAACCATCTGTATTGCCACCGACGAAGGCGTCAGCGATGAAGCCATCGTCCAGGGCCTGTCGGGCTTCCAGGGCGTTGGTCGACGCTTCCAGGTTTACGGCGAACTGCCAGTGGACGGGGGCAACGTGATGCTGGTCGACGATTACGGTCACCACCCGACCGAAGTCGCCGCAGTGATCAAAGCCGTGCGCGGTGGCTGGCCGGAGCGCCGTCTGGTGATGGTTTACCAGCCGCACCGTTATAGCCGCACCCGTGACCTGTACGACGATTTCGTCAATGTACTGGCCGACGCCAACGTGCTGCTGCTGATGGAAGTCTATCCGGCCGGCGAAGAGCCGATCCCGGGCGCCGACAGCCGCAAGCTGTGCAACAGCATCCGTCAGCGCGGTCAGCTCGACCCGATCTACATCGAGCGTGGCGTCGATCTGGCGCCGCTGGTCAAGCCGCTGCTGCGTGCCGGCGACATCCTGCTGTGCCAGGGCGCCGGTGATATCGGCGGTCTCGCGCCGAAGCTGTTGAAAAGTGAATTGTTCGCTGGCGCCGTGGCGGCGCCGGTCGAGGGGAAGTTGAAATGACTGCTGCCTACGCCAAGCTGTTTTCCACTATCGCGCCGAAAGACTTCGGCCGTGTCGCCGTGCTCTTCGGTGGCCTGAGTGCCGAGCGTGAGGTGTCGCTGAAATCCGGTAACGCCGTACTCGACGCGCTGCAAAGCGCTGGCGTGGACGCGTTCGGCATCGACGTTGGCGAAGACATTCTGCAACGGCTGCTCAGCGAAAAGATCGACCGCGCGTTCATCATTCTTCACGGCCGTGGCGGTGAAGACGGCTCCATGCAGGGCCTGCTCGAAGTGGCGGGCATTCCGTACACCGGCAGCGGCATTCTCGCTTCGGCACTGGCGATGGACAAACTGCGCACCAAGCAGGTCTGGCACAGCCTCGGGATTCCGACGCCGCGTCACGCCGTGCTGTGCAGCGAAGCCGATTGTATTTCGGCGGCGACGGAACTGGGCTTCCCTTTGATCGTCAAACCGGCGCATGAAGGTTCAAGTATCGGGATGGCCAAAGTGAGTTCTGCGTCCGAGTTGATCGACGCATGGAAAGCGGCCAGTACCTACGATTCGCAAGTCTTGGTTGAGCAATGGATTCAAGGTCCGGAGTTCACCATCGCCACCCTGCGTGACCAGGTGTTGCCTCCGATTGCCCTGGGTACACCGCACACGTTCTACGACTACGACGCCAAGTACATCGCCAACGATACCCAGTACCGCATTCCGTGCGGGCTGGATGCCGCCAAGGAACAGGAACTCATGGATCTCACGGCCAAGGCCTGTGAGGCGCTGGGTATTGCCGGTTGGGGCAGGGCGGACGTGATGCAGGACGCCGACGGGCAGTTCTGGTTCCTGGAAGTGAACACCGCACCGGGCATGACCGATCACAGTCTGGTACCGATGGCGGCCCGTGCGGCTGGCCTGGATTTCCAGCAACTGGTTCTGGCCATTCTGGCCGCCAGTGTTGAAGACGCTCGAGGTTAAGACGATGCAAGGCGCTCAGCTCCGACATCAGCCTCCCGCACCCGGCCGCAAGCCGGTGCCACGGGGTGCCAGCCGAATGGTGGCGAAAGAGCCGATGTCCGCGCGCCTGCCGAAAGCCAATTTCGGCTTTCTGAAAAGTCTGTTCTGGCCAGTGCTGCTGGTGGTGCTGGGCTTTGGTACTTACGAAGGTGCAACGCGTTTGCTGCCGTACGCCGACCGGCCGATCACCAAGATCGCCGTGCAAGGCGACCTGAGCTACATCAGCCAGCAAGCGGTGCAGCAGCGGATCGCCCCGTACGTGGCGTCGAGCTTCTTCACCATCGACCTGGCCGGTATGCGCACCGAGCTTGAGCAGATGCCGTGGATCGCCCATGCCGAAGTCCGTCGCGTGTGGCCGGACCAGGTGGTGATCCGCCTCGAAGAGCAACTGCCGGTGGCGCGTTGGGGCGACGAGTCGTTGCTGAACAACCAGGGCCAGGCGTTTACGCCCAAGGAACTGGCGAACTACGAACACCTGCCACAGCTGTTCGGCCCACAACGGGCCCAGCAGCAAGTCATGCAGCAGTATCAGGTGCTGAGCCAGATGCTGCGGCCGTTGGGCTTCTCGATTGCGCGCCTGGAATTGCGTGAACGCGGGAGTTGGTTCCTGACCACCGGTGCCGGCAGTTCCGGCCCCGGCATCGAGTTGCTGCTGGGACGCGGCAACCTGGTGGAAAAGATGCGCCGTTTTATCGCCATCTATGACAAGACGCTTAAAGACCAGATTACGAACATTGCGCGCATCGATCTGCGCTACGCCAACGGCCTTGCTGTTGGCTGGCGGGAACCAGTAGCGCCGACGACAGCCCAACCCGCTGTCGCAAAGAATTAAGAAGAGGCAGGACCCATGGCAAACGTGCAAAGCGGCAAAATGATCGTCGGTCTCGATATCGGCACCTCCAAAGTGGTGGCGCTGGTCGGCGAGGTTTCCGACGACGGCTCGCTGGAAATCGTCGGGATCGGTACCCATCCGTCCCGTGGCCTGAAGAAGGGCGTGGTGGTCAACATCGAGTCCACCGTGCAATCGATCCAGCGCGCGATCGAAGAAGCCCAACTGATGGCGGGCTGCCGCATTCACTCGGCGTTCGTCGGCGTGGCGGGCAATCACATCCGCAGCCTGAACTCCCACGGCATCGTCGCGATCCGTGATCGCGAAGTCAGCTCGGCCGACCTTGAGCGCGTCCTCGACGCTGCTCAGGCCGTGGCGATTCCGGCAGACCAGCGCGTGCTGCACACCCTGCCGCAGGATTACGTGATCGATAACCAGGAAGGCGTTCGCGAACCACTGGGCATGTCCGGCGTACGTCTGGAAGCCAAGGTTCACGTGGTCACCTGCGCCGTCAACGCCGCCCAGAACATTGAAAAATGCGTGCGTCGCTGCGGTCTGGAAATCGACGACATCATTCTTGAGCAACTGGCCTCGGCCTACTCGGTACTGACCGACGACGAGAAAGAACTGGGCGTGTGCCTGGTCGACATCGGCGGCGGCACCACTGACATCGCGATCTTCACCGAAGGCGCGATCCGCCACACCGCAGTGATCCCGATTGCCGGTGATCAGGTGACCAACGACATCGCCATGGCGTTGCGCACCCCGACCCAGTACGCCGAAGAAATCAAGATCCGCTACGCCTGCGCCCTGGCCAAGCTGGCCGGTGCCGGTGAAACCATCAAGGTGCCGAGCGTTGGCGACCGTCCACCACGCGAACTGTCGCGTCAGGCCCTGGCCGAAGTGGTCGAGCCGCGTTACGACGAACTGTTCACGCTGATTCAGGCCGAGCTGCGTCGCAGCGGCTACGAAGACCTGATCCCGGCGGGCATCGTCCTCACCGGCGGTACTTCGAAGATGGAAGGCGCCACTGAACTGGCCGAAGAAATCTTCCACATGCCGGTGCGCCTCGGCGTGCCGCATGGCGTGAAGGGCCTGGATGACGTGGTGCGCAACCCGATTTATTCCACTGGCGTTGGTTTGTTGATGTACGGCCTGCAAAAGCAGTCCGACGGGGTTTCGTTCTCCGGCATCGGCAGCCGCGACAGCTACAGCAACGAAGAGCCACAGGCGCCGTTGCTGGACCGATTGAAGAAGTGGGTTCAAGGCAACTTCTAAAGCTTTACCGCAACACCGCAACAAAAAAGCAGTAGGCGAAAAAACTAGAGAATGTAAGGAGAGGGAAAATGTTCGAACTCGTAGACAACATCCCCGCAAGCCCGGTAATCAAAGTTATCGGTGTTGGCGGTGGCGGCGGCAACGCTGTCAATCACATGGTCAAGAGCAACATCGAAGGCGTTGAATTCATCTGCGCCAACACTGATGCTCAAGCGCTGAAAAACATCGGTGCGCGTACCATTCTGCAACTGGGTACCGGCGTGACCAAAGGTCTGGGCGCTGGCGCCAACCCTGAAGTAGGTCGTCAGGCCGCTCTCGAAGACCGTGAGCGCATTGCCGAAGTCCTGCAGGGCACCAACATGGTGTTCATCACCACTGGCATGGGCGGCGGTACCGGTACCGGTGCTGCGCCGATCATCGCCGAAGTGGCCAAGGAAATGGGCATTCTGACCGTTGCTGTCGTAACGCGTCCGTTCCCGTTCGAAGGCCGCAAGCGTATGCAGATCGCCGATGAAGGCATCCGCATGCTCTCGGAAAGCGTTGACTCGTTGATCACCATTCCTAACGAGAAGCTGCTGACCATCCTCGGTAAAGACGCCAGCCTGCTGTCGGCTTTCGCCAAGGCTGACGATGTACTGGCCGGTGCCGTTCGCGGTATCTCCGACATCATCAAGCGTCCGGGTATGATCAACGTCGACTTCGCCGACGTACGTACCGTGATGAGCGAAATGGGCATGGCGATGATGGGCACTGGCTGCGCCAGCGGTCCGAACCGTGCACGTGAAGCCACCGAAGCGGCGATCCGCAACCCGCTGCTGGAAGACGTGAACCTGCAAGGCGCACGCGGCATCCTGGTGAACATCACCGCCGGTCCTGACCTGTCCCTGGGTGAGTACTCCGACGTGGGTAGCATCATCGAAGCCTTCGCTTCCGAACACGCGATGGTCAAGGTCGGTACCGTTATCGATCCGGACATGCGCGACGAACTGCACGTGACTGTGGTTGCCACTGGTCTGGGCGCGAAAATCGAGAAGCCTGTGAAGGTCATCGACAACACCGTTCACACCTCCATGGCTTCTGCCCAGGTACAACAACCGGCTGCGGCCCGTCAGGAAGCGCCAGCGGTCAACTACCGTGATCTGGATCGTCCGACCGTCATGCGCAACCAGGCTCAGGCCGGTGCTGCGGCTGCCGCGAAGATGAATCCGCAAGATGATCTGGACTACCTGGACATCCCGGCTTTCCTGCGTCGTCAGGCCGATTGATGGAATGTATCAGGGCTATGAAGGTGATTGGTGTTCAGCAAAGGCATGGTCTGCTATCATCGCCAGCCTTTGTTGATACCAGTTCGCAATTTGCGCTGAAGCGGCCCAAGCCATGATTAAACAACGCACACTGAAAAATATTATCCGTGCCACAGGTGTAGGCCTGCACTCCGGTGAGAAGGTCTATCTGACCCTCAAGCCTGCGCCTGTCGACACTGGCATTGTGTTTTGTCGCGCTGACCTCGACCCTGTGGTGCAGATTCCTGCCCGCGCGGAAAACGTCGGTGAAACCACTATGTCGACGACGCTGATTAACGGCGACGTGAAAGTGGACACGGTAGAGCACTTGCTCTCGGCCATGGCTGGCCTGGGCATCGATAACGCCTACGTCGAGCTCTCCGCGTCCGAAGTCCCGATCATGGATGGCAGCGCTGGACCCTTCGTATTCCTGATTCAATCGGCAGGCCTGGAAGAACAGGACGCCGCCAAGAAATTCATCCGCATCCTGCGTGAAGTGACAGTGGAAGACGGCGACAAGCGCGCCACTTTCGTCCCTTTCGAAGGGTTCAAGGTGAGCTTCGAGATCGATTTCGATCACCCGGTATTCCGGGACCGCACCCAAAGTGCAAGCGTGGATTTTTCCAGCACTTCGTTCGTAAAGGAAGTCAGCCGCGCCCGTACCTTTGGTTTCATGAGTGATATCGAGTACCTGCGCAAGCACAACCTCGCACTCGGCGGCAGCGTTGAAAACGCAATCGTGGTCGATGCCGATGGCGTACTGAACGAAGACGGCCTTCGCTATGAAGACGAATTCGTGAAGCACAAGATCCTCGATGCCATTGGCGACCTGTATCTGCTGGGTAACAGCCTGATTGGTGAGTTCAAGGGCTTCAAGTCCGGCCACGCACTGAACAACCAGCTGCTGCGCAAGTTGATTGAGCAGACAGACGCTTGGGAAGTGGTGACGTTCGAAGACGCCAGCACCGCACCAATCTCTTACATGCGCCCGGTTGCGGCGGTGTAAGTAAAAAACCTCTCTAGTTTTTTGAAGGCCATCCTCGGATGGCCTTTTTTTATGCCCTTTTAAAATCAAAAGATCGCAGCCTTCGGCAGCTCCTACAGGGTGATCGCATTCTCATGTAGGAGCTGCCGAAGGCTGCGATCTTTTGATCTTAATAGCTGACGACGCGGTTACGCCCACTTTCCTTGGCCTGATAAAGCGCCTTGTCCGCCGCAAACAACAACTGCTCCAGCGTCATCTCACTCGCCGCCGTCCAGCTCGCAATGCCGATACTCACGGTCATCGGCCGCTCGGCCCCGTCGACCAACGGCAACTGCTCCACCCCCTGACGAATATGCTCGGCTATCTGCTGTGCGCCATGGCCATCGGTCTCGGCGAGAATCACCGAAAACTCTTCACCTCCGTAGCGCGCCACCAGATCCGTCGGTCGCCGCACGTTTTCCGTGATGACCCTGGCCAGCGTCTTCAGCGCCAGGTCGCCGGCCTGATGCCCATGTCGATCATTGAAAGCCTTGAAGTGATCGGCATCGATCATCATCACCGACATCGGTTTGCCCGAGCGCTGGGCGCGGAACCACTCATGGCGTAGTGCCTGATCGAGCATCCGCCGATTGGCCACGCCCGTCAGCGCATCGGTAGCGGCCAGTTGGGCCAACTCGCGCTCGGCCCGTTGGCGCAGGCGCAACTCGCGGGCCAACAGCCAGGTCAGCCACAGCAAACCCATACACAACACGCCCGTGGCACCACTGATCAGCATCGCGGTGCGCCGCCAGGTGCCAAATACTTCATCGCTGGACAGCGCGACCATCACCGTCAGTGGCAGATTGCCGACCCGCGAATAGGTATAGAGGCGTTGTTGATGGTCCATGCTCGAGGTGCTGGTAAAACTGCCATTGCCATCCTTGTCTCCCAGAATACGCACGACATTCGGTCGGTTGCCGTAGCTCTTGCCGATGGAATCGCTTTGCAGATACGGCTTCTGCGCCAGCAGGACACCGTCGTTGTTGATGATGTTCAACGTGCTGTCTTTGCCAATGTCGAGGCTGTTGAACAACTGATCGAAGTAATCGAGTTTCATCGACGCCACGGCTACCCCGGCGAACTCGCCGGTTTGCGAGGAAATCCGTCGACTGAAGCTGATTCGCCACTGATTGGCCTCCTCACAGTCGCAACGGGTCTTGAACGGGCGGCTGATGAACATGCCGACGTCGTGATTGAAAGCGTGGGCAAGGAAGTATTCGCGGTCGGCAAAGTTGCCCGGTTTTGGCTCGATCCGTGAGGAGTCGGCAATCACATCTCCGTGCTTGTCGAGGAGCAGTATGTCGCCCTTGAAGCGCGCGGTGGTCGAGCGGTCGAACAGCGCCAGATGGCGGATCTGCGGTGAGACATCTTGCAGGTCGTCGCGCTGGGCGGCGGCGATCAGGCCTTGCAGGGTCAAGTCGTACAACTCGACGGTGCGCAGGACATCGGCGTCGATCAGTTGCGCGATGGTGGTGGCACTGCGGGTAGCCGACTCCTGAGCGTTGGCGTGCTCGCGGATCAGGAGGAACGTGACGATGCACAGAATCGCGATCACGGTCAGCGAACTGCCGCAGATCAGCAGCAACTCGGGGCGTCCGGTCTTGCCCGCAACGGGTGGGGTACGGCTCGCGATCATGATTGGGCTGTCGGTTGGGGAGAAGTCTTATAAGCGTAGTAGGCCAAAAACCACAGCCGAAGCCAGAAACCATTTCCAATGTGGGAGCAGGCTCGCTCCCACAGGGTGCATCACTGAATTCAAGACGGTGTTATGGCGCCGATCTTAGAAGACGTTGATCGGGTAGTCGATGATCACGCGGTATTCATCTGTATCCGAATCAATCACGCCGTAGCCGTTGCCGCCACGGTTGGTCGCCCATTGCAGGTGGAGCGCCAGATCCTTGGCCTGACCGCTCTGCACCACGTACTTCAAGTCGAGATCGCGTTCCCAATGCTTGGCGTTGCGGCCATCGGCGCTGTACCAGTTGGAATAGCCTTTGCTGTCGGGGTCGACCTTGGTCAGGTCCACCTTGCCGCGCGAATACGACACCGCCGTGGTCAGCCCCGGCACGCCGACACCGGCGAAGTCATAGGCGTACTTGAGCTTCCACGAGCGTTCGTTCGGGCCGTTGAAGTCGGAGTATTGCTGGGAGTTGTCGAGGTAAACGCTGTCGCCTTGGCTGATGTAGTCGAACGGCGTGTTGCCGTTGACCCGCTGATACGCGGCGGTAACGCTGTGATTACCGACGCCAACGGTGAAATGCAGGCTGTAGGTGTTGTTGTCGATGTTGCCCAGCAGCGCATCACCGGTGTCTTGCGTGTGATAGAAGTGCAAGCCCGGGTTGAGGCTGACTAGATCGTTCAACTGCCAGGTGTAGTCGAGGTCGTAGTAATACTGGTTCCAGATGTCCTTCAACTCAGAGGCATAAAGGCTGCTGGTCAGGCCTTCGACACCGCTCCACGCCACGCCGGCCCAGTTCAGGTGCTGGCTCTCATCACCGTCGGCAAGAGTGCCGTAGGAAGTGCCGATGCGCGTGTGGCCACTCTGGTTGTAAGGCTTGTTGAAACTCGCCTGGCCGCCTTCGATCAACCAGCCATCGAAGCTGTGGTTGGTCAGGCTCACACCACGAAAAGTCTGCGGCAGCATGCGCGTTTCACCGCCGGCAATCACCGGGTTGGTGAGGAACAGGTCACCGGCCTTCAACTCGGTATCGAACGCGCGCATTTTCAACGTGCCGCCCGCCGTGGAGAACGCCCCCGGCGCTTTGCCGCCATTCTCTCTGACCGGCAGGATGCTCGAGCCGTCGGTGCCGCCACCGCCATCGAGCTTCAACCCGAGCATGGCGTGGGCATCAATGCCGAAACCGACCGTACCTTCGGTGTAGCCCGACTTGAAGACCCCGAGAAAGCCCTGGCCCCACTCGATGTTGTCGTCCGCTTTCTGCAAGCGGTTGCGATTCATGTAGTAGTTGCGGGCGTTGAGGTTGAGGCTCGAACCCTCGACAAAGCCATCTTTGGCAGGCTCGTCAGCGTGAGCGGCAGGGGCAATCGTTGCGGCAATTGCAAAGAACAGCGGGGTGCAGCGAACTGGGTAACGCACGTGCGATGGAGCTCCTTGGGTCAACTGGCCCTTCAATGGCTTGAGGGCTTGATGTTTCTTGTTGTTACAGACGAACCAAACGGCTTTCAGACCACAACGAAAAAAGGCCGCTGAAAGGCAGCGGCCTGGAATGACGACGGTTGAACGGGAAGAGCCAAACAACCGCGTCGAGGGAAACGTTGGCGCGGAGCGCGACTCAGCTGTCTGTCTCGCTTGCTTGAGTCTGGGAAGTGGCAGCCTGCGGGGCTTGCGAGGCGTCCTGAGCCTTGGCCATCACTTCGGCCTGATGCTGATCGAAGGCCTGAGCGCGAGCGATATTTTGCGCTACGAACGACTGCGATTCTTCAGCCATCGCCATCGGCGACAGGATCAATGAGGACAAAACGAAAGCGCTGGCAATACCCATACTGTTGGACATCTTGAAAACCTTCTCGCTTGGCGAGTGCTGTTTGGTGCGGGCAAAGATAAGGTCGCCGGGCGTTGGGAAACAGCGTGATTTTCATAAATGACTGTTGCGCAGGAGGTAAAAGTCGAAGTTCGCGGTGTAGCCAAGAGCAACCCCCTCACCCCAACCCTCTCCCCCAAGGGGGCGAGGGGGAAGGGAGCAGATTGGGGGCTTTTCAAAGCCTGAGTTCGACGGGATATTTCAGGTCGGCGTACTTCGAGAGAACAATTCGGTCAGTCCCCTCTCCCTCCGGGCGGTCCGACGTTTCGGGAGGGTTAGGGTGAGGGGCTTTTCAGACCGGCAAATAAATCCCGAAGGTATTCATCCCCCGATCACTGCGCACAAACACATCGCCGCCATGCATCAGCGCAATCGCCTTGACGATCGCCAGCCCCAAGCCATGGTTATTGCCACTGTTGCTGCGCGAGGCATCCACCCGATAAAAGCGCTCGAACAAGCGCGGCAAATGCTCGCTGGCAATCGGCGAACCGGGGTTGGCCACGCCGATACTCACCTGATGCGCTTCAACCTCAATCCGCACCTCGATCACCTGACCCGGCCCGGTGTGCTGCACCGCATTGCTCAATAGATTGATCAACGCCCGACGCAAATGCGCAACCTCGATTTGCACCTGCGCATCGCCGCTGACCTGCACCTGAACCTGCGCATCTTCAAGAATGAAATCCAGATACTCCAGCGTCGTCGCCACCTCATCCGCCAGCGACGTCGAGGTCAGTTTGGTCGCCTTGTTACCCTGATCGGCACTGGCCAGAAACAACATGTCGTTGATTATCGAACGCAGCCGTTCCAACTCTTCCAGGTTCGATTGCAGCACTTCGAAATAATGTTCGGCAGAACGCCCACGGGTCAGCGCCACCTGAGTCTGGCCAATCAGATTGGTCAGCGGCGAACGCAGCTCATGAGCGACGTCGGCGTTGAACGATTCCAGCCGCGAGTAGGCCTGTTCAACCCGTTCCAGCGTCGAGTTGAAGGAGTCGACAAACTGCTCAAGTTCCGGCGGGAGCGGCGACAAACGCAAGCGCCCGGCCCGCAGCGGCGGCGCCAGACGCTGGGCTTCATGGGACAGTTTGATCAGCGGTTTGAGACCAATCCGCGCCACCCAATAACCCAGCGCCGAAGCCATCAGCACACCGACAATCGCCAGCCCGATCAAGGCAATCAGCAGGTTGTGCTGCGTCTCATGAAAGGTCTCGGTATCGATGCCGATCATGAACCTTAGCGGCGGACGCTGATCCTTGGCCGGCAACTCGGTCAGCAGCACTTTCAGTGGATAAGGCTGGCCGGGCAACTGCAAGTCATGCATGCCCAGCGGGCCTTTGGCAAAAGTACGGATCGCCGCATCGGGCTGACCGTATTCGTAACCCGGATCACCGCTCACCACCCAGAAACGAATGCGTTTGTCCTCTTCACCCAGCAGCTTCAACTTGGCGTTGATCTTCACCCAATGCTCGGGTGTGCCGAAGCGATTGAGCGCCGATTCGAGCACGCTGTAACGCGCATCCAGCTCGGCTTCCGGCAGCAGCCCGAGGCCTTTATCAACCTGTTGATACAACGCGCCGCCGATCAACAGAAACACCAGCAGCGCCACCAGCGTGAACATGCCGCTCAGGCGCAGCGCGATGGAATTACTGGACACCACGGCTCTCCAGCACGTAACCCATGCCACGAATGGTGTGCAGCAGTTTCTCGTCGAACGGCCCGTCGAGCTTGGCGCGCAGGCGTTTGATCGCGACTTCGACGACGTTGGCATCGCTGTCGAAATTGATGTCCCAGACCATTTCGGCGATGGCGGTTTTCGAAAGGATTTCACCTTGGCGACGGGCGAGGACGCTCAACAACGAAAACTCCTTGGCGGTCAGATCCAGTCGGGTTCCAGCGCGAGTCGCCTTGCGGCTGATCAAATCTATCCACAGGTCGGCGATGCTCACCTGCACCGGTTCATGGCCGCCGCTGCGGCGGGTCAGCGCTTGCAGGCGCGCGACCAGTTCAAGGAAGGAAAACGGTTTGCCGAGGTAATCGTCGGCGCCGTCGCGCAGGCCTTTGATGCGGTCTTCGACGCGCTCACGGGCGGTGAGCATGATCACCGGGGTTTGCTTGCGCGCACGCAACGCGCGCAGCACGCCGAAGCCATCGAGGCCCGGCAACATGACGTCGAGGACGATCACCGCGTAGTCGCTTTCCAGCGCCAGATGCAGACCCTCGACGCCGTCACGGGCCAGATCCACGGTGTAACCCTGTTCCGTCAGACCGCGGTGCAGATAGTCCGCGGTTTTTTCCTCGTCTTCGATAATCAGAACGCGCATGACCCGCCTCAGTCTGTGGTCGCCAGCGCCGCTACGGGCGCAGGTTTGGGCCTGTGGAACAGCCGCTCAAGCCACAAGTATATGACCGGAGTGGTAAACAACGTCAGCATCTGGCTGACCAGCAAACCGCCGACCACCGCGATCCCCAGCGGCTGACGCAGTTCGGCGCCAGTGCCGTAGCCGAGCATCAGCGGCAGCGCGCCGAGCAGGGCGGCGAGGGTGGTCATGATGATCGGCCGGAACCGCGTGATGCATGCTTCGAAAATCGCATCCTGCGGTGACAGGCCTCGGTGGCGCTGCGCTTCGAGCGCAAAGTCGATCATCAGAATGCCGTTCTTCTTGACGATACCGATCAGCAACACCAGGCCGATCAAGGCCATGATCGAAAAGTCCTGGCCGCAGATCCACAGCATGATCACCGCACCCAAACCTGCCGCCGGCAGCGTCGAAATGATCGTCAGCGGGTGCACGAAGCTTTCATAAAGCACACCGAGAATGATGTACACCGCCACCAGCGCCGCGAGAATCAGCCACGGCTGACTGGCCAGCGAACTCTGGAACGCCTGCGCCGCCCCCTGGAAATTGCCGCTGATCGCCGTCGGCATGCCGATCTCGGCCTTGGCCTGATTGAGCAGAATCACCGCATCACCCAGCGCAACGCCGGGCGCGAGGTTGAACGACAAGTTGGCGGCCGGGAACATGCCGTCGTGGGCAATCGACAACGGGCCAATGGTCGGCGCATCGAACTTGGCCAGCGCCGACAGCGGCACCATCTCGCCACTCAGCGGCGAACGCAGGTAGAAATAGTTGAGGCTTTCGGCCTTGCCGCGTTGCTTGGTGTCCAGTTCCAGAATCACGTTGTACTGGTTGACCTGAGTCTGGAATTCATTGATCTGCCGTTGCCCGAAGGCATCGTACAGCGCCTCGTCGACATCGCTGGCGGTCAGGCCGAAACGGGCGGCGGCGCTGCGGTCGATGCTGATGTGAGTGATGCTGCCGCCCAGTTGCAGGTCGTTGGAAATATCGCGGAACGCCGGGTTGCTGCGCAGTTTTTCCGTCAGGCGTTGCGTCCATGTCGCGAGGGTCGCGCCGTCGTTGCTCTTGAGTACGTATTGATACTGCGCGCGGCTCGGGCCGGAGCTGAGGTTGATGTCTTGGCCGGCGCGCAGATAGAGGACGATGCCGGGGACTTTCATCAGTTGCGGACGGATGCGGTCGATGAACTGGCTGGCGCTGACGTCACGGTCGCCGCGTTTTTTCAGGGCGATCCAGAAACGGCCGTTGGCGATGGTCTGGTTGCTGCCGGAGACACCCACCGAGTGGGAAAACGCCTGCACGGCCGGATCGGCGGCGACGATTTCGGCCATCGCCAGGTGTTTTTTCACCATGTCGCCGTAGGAAATATCCGCAGCGGCTTCGGTGGTGCCGAGGACGAAACCGGTGTCCTGTACCGGGAAGAAACCTTTGGGGATAAAGATGTAACCGCCGATGGCCAGCGCCAGCGACAGACCGAACACGCCGATCATCAATTTCTGATGGGCGAGGGCGCGGCGCAGGCCTTTCTCGTACCAGCCGAGCAAGCGTTCGCTGAAGCCCGGTTTGGCGTGGGCGTGATGCACCGGTTTGCGCATAAACAGCGCCGCTAGTGTTGGCGCCAGAGTCAGCGACACCACCACGGAAATCATGATGGTCGAGGTCGCTGTCAGGGCGAATTCCTTGAACAGTCGCCCGACCACACCGCCCATGAACAGCAGCGGAATAAACGCCGCCACCAGCGAGAAACTGATCGAGACCACGGTGAAGCCGATCTCGCCCGCACCCTTGATCGCGGCCTCGCGCATGTCGTCGCCGGCCTCCAGATGCCGGTGGATGTTTTCCACCACGACAATCGCGTCGTCGACGACGAAGCCGACCGCGACGACGATCGCCACCAGCGTCAGGTTGTTCAGGCTGAAACCGAGGAGGTACATCAAAGCGAAACTGGCGATCAGCGAAACACCCAGAACCGCCGAGACAATCAGGGTCGCCGACAACTGACGCAGGAACAGCGCCATCACCGCGACCACCAGCAGGATCGCGATCAACAGGGTGATTTCGACTTCATGCAGGGAGGCGCGAATGGTCTGGGTGCGGTCGATCAGGGTTTTCACTTGCACCGAGGCCGGCAGCATGGCTTCGAGGCCGGGCAGGGCGGCTTGAATGCGGTCGACGGTTTCAACAATGTTCGCGCCCGGTTGGCGCGAGATCACCAGGTTCACGCCAGGTTGATCTCCGGCCCAGGCTTGCACGTAGGCATCTTCCGAACCGTTGACCACTTTGGCGACATCACGCAGGTGAACCGGGGCGCCATCCTTGTAGGAAACGATGAGTTGGCTGTAGTCCTCAGGGTGGAACAACTGGTCGTTGGTCGACAACGTCGAGATGCTTGATTCGCCGTACAGCGCCCCTTTGGCCAGGTTGAGGCTGGTTTGCTGAATCGCCAGTCGGATGTCGGCGAGGGTCAGGCCGATCGCCGCGAGTTTGTCCGCCGAAGCTTGCACGCGGATCGCCGGACGTTGCTGACCGGTGATGTTGATTTGGCCTACGCCGTCGATCTGACTGATCTGACGCGAGAGCAGGGTTTCCACCAGGTCGCTGAGTTCGGTGCCGGGCATTTGCGTCGAGCTGACGCTGAGGATCAGCACCGGGCTGTCGGCCGGGTTGACCTTCTTCCAGGTCGGTAGCGTCGGCATGTCCTTGGGCAGTTTACCGGCGGCGGTGTTGATCGCCGCTTGGACTTCCTGAGCGGCAGTGTCGATGCTTTTATCGAGGGTGAATTGCAGGGTCAAAAGGCTGGAGCCCAAGGCACTGCTGGAGGTCATCTGGGTCATGCCGGGGATGGCGCTGAATTGCACCTCAAGCGGCGTGGCCACGGATGAGGCCATGGTGTCGGGGCTGGCGCCGGGCAACTGCGCGGAAACCTGAATCGTAGGAAATTCCGCTTCCGGCAGTGGGGCGATTGGCAAGCGCGGGAAGGCAATCAAACCGACCAGCACCAAAGCGATGGTCAGCAGGATTGTGGCGACCGGGTGATCGATGCACCACGTCGAAACACCTTTATGCGCCTTCATGGCTTCGGCTCCGCCTGCACCACTTGCGGCGGCTCGCTCATGACTTGCACGGTCGAACCGGGTTTAAGCCGCGACTGGCCGTCGGTGACCAGCACGTCACCGGCCTTCACGCCTTTGATGATGTCCTGGCCGCTGCCTTGATAAACCATCTGCACTTGCACCGCTTCGACCTTGTCGCCATTCACCCGGTAAACGAAGTGTTGGTCGAGGCCGCGTTGTACGACGGTGGGCGGGACGACCAGCGCATCTTTGTCGAGGGCTGTCTGAATTTTTACCGTGACCAGCAGGCCAGGCCAGAGCTTCTGGCTGGCGTTGTCGAATTCGGCCTTGGCGCGGATGGTGCCGGTGTTGGCGTTGATCTGGTTGTCGATGAGGGTCAGGTGACCTTCGCCGAGCAGGTTGCCGGTTTCGCCGTCCGTGTCGGCGCCGATGTAGGCCTTGACTTGCGCGCGTTGCGGGTCGTTGATCAAGCCTTGCAGGGTCGGCAGCATTTGCTGGGGCAGGGAGAATTCGACGGCGATCGGGTCGATCTGGGTGACGGTGAACAGGCCGGCGGTGTCGGTCAGGCGCAGGAAGTTGCCTTCGTCGACTGTGCGAATACCGACGCGGCCGGTGACCGGGGAGCGGATCTGTGTATAGGAAAGTTGTACTTGCGCAGCATCAATCGAAGCCTGGTTGCCTTGGGCGGTGGCTTTCAGTTGGTTGACCAGGGCTTGTTGTTGGTCGTAGGTCTGTTTCGAGATGCCGTCGTCGACGGTGAGCAGTTTGTAGCGTTTGAGGTTGACCAGGGCGACTTGCAGTTGCGCCTGGCTTTCGCCCAGTTGGGCGCGGGCTTGGTCGAGGCTGGCGCGGATGGAGCGGTCGTCGATGGTGGCCAGCAGGTCGCCTGCTTTGACGAGTTGGCCTTCTTTGACGAGGATTTTGGTGAGGATGCCGTCGATCTGGGGGCGCACTACGACGCTGTGTAATGAGAGTACGGAGCCGATGCCGCTGGTGTAGCGGGGGACGTCTTTTTCGCTGACCGCTATGACTCGCACCGGGATGGCGGTGGGGGTGGCGAGTTTGGTGGGGGCGGGTTTCATTGCCCACCATGTACCTGCGGCGGCCAGGACGATCACTAGGGCTAGCAGGGCTTTGTTTTTTTGGATTCGCATGCGGGGTGGGCGCCGGACGGAGTTTGGGCAGGGTTAGGGTCTTTATAAACTTGTTTGGGGGTCAGGAGGGTGACGGCTAGCTGTCGGCGCTGTCAGTTTTCTTTGCGGTGGATCCGTTGCTGCGGTAACGGCGGCTTAGGGTTTCGCCCTTACGGCGACTCACTTTTTTACAAGCGCCTAAAAAAGTAAGCAAAAAACGCTTGCTCCTACGTACGGCCCGCTCGCTCGGGCTCGGGGTTCCTTCGCTGCGGGATCGATCCGGGCGCAGCGCCTACGGTTTGCTTCGCTGCACCTCCTCTCGCTGTGTTTGGCTGCGCCAAACGGTCGCTGCGCTCCCACGCCCGGATCAATCCCTCCGCTCAGCCTTCCGACGTCGCCCGTGGATCAAGATCAAGAGCAGGCGAGCTGACACTCGGCCTATTGAGTGGTGAAGAGCGGGGCGTGGTCGGCTTTGAATTTGTGGTGGTGCTTCCCCTCACCCCAGCCCTCTCCCCGAGGAGAGGGAGCCGATTTGTGGGCCTTTCAGAATCTGAGTTCAACGCGGAATTGCACGTCGGCGTAGCTCTCCCAAACACCACGGTGAGTCCCCTCTCCCTCCGGGAGAGGGTTAGGGTGAGGGGCTTTTGATCTGTTTCAGAATCTGAGTTCGACTCGATATTGCACGTCGGCGTAGTTCTCCCAAACAACTCGGTCAGTCCAGTCTCCCTCCGGGAGAGGGCTAGGGTGAGGGGCTTTTGATCTGTTTCAGAATCTGAGTTCAACACGGTATCGCACGTCGGCGTAGCTCTGCCAAACACCACGGTCAGTCCCCTCTCCCTCCGGGCGGTCCGACGTTTCGGGAGGGCTAGGGTGAGGGTTGGCTTTTGGCTGTTTAAATTTGTGTCAAATAACCAGAACCTTCCCACAAGGTTTTCAGGTTGTCCGTCGGACGTGCGCTCTCTAGTCTTTGGTTGTCGCCGAAAACTCGGCGATCGGGTGTGAGAACCCGGGCTAAGTATTATTCCAATACCAGTACCGTCATAATCGGCGCCAGCTGATTGCTGCCTGCATTTTTATGGCGGCTATGTACGGGCGGACTTCGGTCCGGCCGGAGGTTGTACTGGTCCTTGCCCGGTTTCTCACCCCGTACGTAGCTGCCACCCAATTCGCCGCGTGAGAAACGGTAATTGTTGGCTCCAATCAGTGAGGACTGAGTAAATGACTAAGCCCGTACCCGATCCACCCATCGATCCCACCACCCCACTCGAAGACGCCATCCGCGCCGACGACCAGATCAAAACCCGCGAAGCCATCAAGCGCGCCCTCGATTTCTACCTTTGCCCCGAACCAGTCAAACCACGTCAGCCCAGTACGATGTTCCTCATCCACCCGAACATCGACACCGAAAGCCTGCTCGCCCACGCCTGCGAATCGCTGGCTTCAGCCAATGTCATGGCCGGTGATCTGGCCGATCAGCTCAGTCGCCCGCAGCGCAGTACGGCGCTGGCGATCCAGCAGATCGTCATGCTCGCCGAGCTGGCGGTAAACCGGGCGCTGGATCGGGTTGATCCTCAGGGTTGAACGCCGCGTCATCGTTCATCGCCAGCAGGCTGGCTCCCACAGTTAAAACGCATTCCAATTGTAGGAGTGAGCCTGCTCGCGATGGCGGTATAACGGTCCCAAAAAGGGACCGATCAGTCCCTATTCGGGACCCATTTGCCAACTATGCTTCTCAAGATCCGTCCCAGCACGCGGATAACATTGTGTAGCCCGGGTTCTCTGGGCCGTTCACCCCCGGGAGTGTCTTGAAATGAAGCTGAAAACCGCTCTGCCGTATGTGCTTCTCTTGCTTCCACTCACAGCGTTCGCCGCGCCGGCCAGTCAATCCGGCGAGATCCGTTTCACCGGGCAAATCGTTGATTCGGGCTGTCAGGTCGGGCCGGCCGGGGCGTTTGTTGCTCGTGAGTCTCGCCAGATTGAAATCAAGCCCGGCGTGAAAGTCGATGTCGACACTGAGCGCAACGCCTGTAGCCATCAGTCGCTGCCGATTTCCATGCGCTATGAAGCGCTGAAGACCTCGACTGACAAAGGCATCGTCACCATCACCTACCTGTAAACCGTTCGGCGTGCGCTGCAAATCTTCAGGTGCCGAGCCATGGCGCACAGGTATACTGCGCGCCTTCGCGGCTCACTGATCGGGCCCGACTTTTTGCTTTCCGGAGCTTTTATGACTTCCCCGACCCTGCCGCCGGTTGACGACGCTGTGAGCGATGTCTCGGCTGAACTGGCCGATACCAGCGAAATCAAAGCCGAAATCCCGGCGTTCAAATTTCCGTTCAAACCGGGCGAACTGGCTTCTGCCAAAGGCTCGAACCAGCCGTGGTACAAGAACGGCGCCAAGAACGGCCACACCAAGACCCCGGGCATGGCGCCGCCGGGCACCCGTCGTTCGATGGGCAAGCGCTGAGTTTTATTCCCGCCTGCGTTCAACGCGGCGATTGATACTGCCTGTGCCGGACCTTTCGCTGGCAAGCCAGCTCCCACAGGGTTCTGTGTCGTACACAAATTACGTGAACGCCCGAGATACCTGTGGGAGCTGGCTTGCCAGCGATGAGGCCAGTTCGGTTTTTGCAAAATCCCGATCAAGCCGCCCGTAGCGAGATAAACGCATACGTCTGCGCCGGCTCCGTCACCACCTGCGCCCCGGCCGCCAAAATCTGCGCGGCAACATCATCGCCCGATAGATGAAACACCCACTCACTGGGTGCAGTCATCAACGGCTGCGCGGTCACCTGATCAATCACCGCCGCAAACGCATCCATGTTCGGCAAGTACGCAGTAAAGCCGTCCCCTTTCAGTGCTGTGGTGCGAATCCCGAGCATCGCGCAAATCGCGTCCTTGATGCCGATGTCATCCCGATCGGCCTGGCGCGAGCGCTGAATCAACTCCACCAGTTCCTGATCGACCAACTCACCGCCGGCAATCAACACCGGCCCCTGTTGCCAGGACTCCGGCGGACAATCCTTGGCGGCAGGGTTGAGCGGGATATGCGGATTGATTTCTGCCGGATAAATGCGGCACACCAACGGCCGTCGCTCGTAGATCCGGCACAACTTGTCTTCGTCAAGATTCCGACAGGGGCCGACGTTGTACGCGGCGAAAGTGATCGCCACATGGGCGTCTGCCGCGCCGCTGCGAACGAGCGCTGAGCGTCGTTCGGCATGTTCCCGCTGCTGCGCCGGCAAACCCAGGCCATTACCGAGAAATGCCTCCACCAGCACGATCACCTGACCGCCATCCGCCGCCCACATGCGGGCTTCGGCCAAGGTCAGCGGGACATGGTGGTCGGTGCAGCATTTGCCACAGCCTACGCAGGAAAACGTCGTATTCATTGAGCGATCTGTCTTCAATCAGGGTGTGAAACGGTGGCGGAAAACCACCGCACAGGCGCGGATCGAAGCAAGTTATGCGCCACTCACTGGGATTTGGCTGTCGGGCGGATCGAGTCCCACTCGGTGACGAAGGCGGTTTTCGATTTTTTGTTGTAGAGGCAAAGCTCGGTGCCTTGCTGGCCTTTCATGTGTTTTTGCGGGTATTGGCCTTGCAGCAGAACGGCGGTGTAGCCGACGCGGTCATCGAATTGTGCGGGGATGCCGACTGGTTTGGCGTTTTTCAGGCCGCTGGCCTTGGTGCAACTGGCGAGCACGGTTTTGTCGTAGGCGGCCCAGGCATCGGGGCTGGAGGCTTGAGCCTGGGAGGTTAGGGCGGTGAGGCAGAGCAGGCTTGCGGTGAAGGTTTTCATGGTGGGCGTCCTTGGTCGTGGGTGGCCAAGGTTTGAGTCTGTCTGAGAAGGGAAGTTGCCTGTGCTCGCGAAGACGGTCGATCAGTCCGGCACCAGCTCGCGGCGGACCACATACATCCCGGCACTTTCATACAAGCGCTGCGCCCGCTGGTTGTCCTCCAGCACTTTCAGATCAACAAACCCTTCACGGCGCTGCTTAAACACCTTGAATGCATTGAGCAACAACGCCCGGCCCAAACCGCGGCCCTGCATGCGCGGATGCACCACCAGATTCTTGATATACGAACTGGTCCAGCATTGCGCCACGCCGACCACGCCTTCGCCATCACGGGCAATCAAACACAGGCTCGGATCGTATTCAGGATCGGTTTCGAACTGCTGCTGCCAAACGTCCAGCACCGGCACTCGGCCGCCACCTTCGCGATAACCGAGTTGCATCAAGTCATGCACATCCGCCGCCAGTTCGACGGAGTACGTGCACAGTTCAATGTCTTGTGGCCAAGGGGCATCCGGCGCGTCCTTGCCCAGGTCGCGCCGCATCAAAAAACAATGCCTCTGGGCCAAGACTCAGTGCCCGTGGGCGGCGACGTGTTTGGCCGCTTCGATCAGGCAGTGGGTCAGTTCTGGAGAGGAGAACTTGGTCAGCACACCGTTCGCCCCGGCCAGCCGCGCTTTTTCGCTGTTCATCGCGCTGTCCAGCGAGGTGTGCAGCAGCACGTACAAATGGGCGAAGTCCGGGGTCTCGCGCAGGGTGCGGGTGAAGGCGTAACCGTCCATTTCGGACATCTCGATGTCGGAGACGATCAGGTTGATCTGCTGCGCCGTGCCTTGCAGGTCGAGCAGGCAGTCGATGGCTTCCTTGGCGCTGCGTGCGGTATGGCATTGCAGGCCGAGGTTGCGCAGGGTGTGCACCGATTGCTGCAGCGCCACTTGGCTGTCGTCGACCACCAGGATGCGTGCGTTGCCGAGCACCTCGGCGTCTTCCATGCTCAGGTCGGTCGGGGCCATTTCGATCTGCGCCGGGGCGATGCTGTGGATAACCTTTTCGATATCCAGCACCTGCACCAGCGTACCGTCCACCGAGGTCACGCCGGTGATGTAGGCACGCGAACCGCCCGAGCCGAAGGGCGGGGGCTTGATGTCGGTGGTCAGGCAGTGGACGATTTTGCTCACAGCCTGAACGTGCAGGCCCTGCTTGGAGCGGCTGACGTCGGTGACGATCAGGCAGCCGCCGTTCGGGTCTTCCAGCGGGCGTTCGCCGATGGCGCGGCTGAGGTCGATCACCGACAGCGAAGCACCGCGCAGGGTGGCGATGCCTTTCACGTGCGGGTGCGACTCCGGCAGCTTGGTCAGCGGCGGGCAGGGGATGATTTCACTGACTTTCAGCAGGTTGATCGCCATCAGCTTGCCGCTGCGCAAGGTAAATAGCAGAAGCGAAAGTGAGTCTGCGCGGGCTTTGGTGGAGGACATATGAACCTTCTGTGGAAAAGGTGGTGGGCGAGGGTGCAAATCGCCAGAAACTATTGATGCCGGGTTATCGGCGTTAAAAGGTTGGGCTTTAGGTTAGTTGTCGGGTGGCGTGCAGATCAAAAGCCAAAGCCCCTCACCCCAGCCCTCTCCCGGAGGGAGAGGGGGCCGACCGAGGTGTCTGGCGTTGTACATCGACCTGAATGACCGAGTCGATTATGGATTCGGTAAAGATCAATCACGTCGGCGGAATTCTGCAATGTCCCCCAATCAGTCCCCTCTCCCTTTGGGAGAGGGCTAGGGTGAGGGTGTGCTTTTAGCTCTTCATGCCTAGTCGTTTGGCCATGCGGCCGAGGTTGGCTCGGTCCAGCCCCAACTCCCGCGCCGCACTCGCCCAGTTATCTTGATTACGCTCCAGCGCCGCACTGATCAAACGCCGCTGATATTGCTCGGTCGCACTGCGCAGATCCCCGCTAATCAGCGGCATCTCAGCCACAACTCCGGCAACCGCCTCAACCGAGTTATCCACAACCTCGCGCGGCAAATCCAGATCCGCCGCGCTCAAACTGAGAATCTTCGGCCGCACCTTGCAGTTGCCCAGCGCCTTCAACGCACTGCGCCCGATCAAGTGTTCCAGTTCACGCACATTGCCCGGCCACGTGTAGGCGAGCAACGCCTCCTGGGCGTCGCTGCTCAGGCGCAGGCTGTTGAGACCCATGCGTGAACGGTTCTGCTCAAGAAAGAAGCCGCTGAGCAACAACACATCGCGACCGCGCTCACGCAGCGCCGGTACGCGCAGCGGGTACACGCTCAGGCGATGGTAGAAGTCGGCGCGATAGCGACCGCTGCGTACTTCTTCGGCCAGGTCACGGTTGGTCGCGGCAATCAGACGCACATCGACCTGATGCTCCTTGTCCGAGCCCAAACGTTGCAACTGGCCGCTCTGCAAAACGCGGAGCAATTTCGCCTGCACGGTCAGCGACAATTCACCGACTTCATCGAGAAACAACGTACCACCATTGGCCAGTTCGAACTTGCCGCGTCGGTCGCTGGTGGCGCCGGTGAAGGCGCCGCGCACGTGGCCGAACAGTTCGCTTTCTACCAGCGTGTCGGGCAGGGCGGCGCAGTTGAGGCTGATGATTGGTTTTTCGGCGCGGGGAGAGGCGGCGTGAATCGCTTGGGCGACCAGTTCTTTGCCGACGCCGGTTTCCCCGGTGATCAACACCGTCAGATCGCTGCCGCCGACCAGATTGATTTCCTCCACCAGTTTTTTCAGCGCCTTGCTCTGGCCGATCATTTCGCGGTTCTGCTGGCCGCTGGCCTGACGATAAACTTCGGCGCGCTGGTGCTCGTCTTCTGCGCGATTGGCCAGACGTTCTATACGTTCGGCGGCGTTGACCGTGGCCGAGGCGAGGCTGGCGAAGGCTTGCAGGGCGTCGAGTTCGATCGGTTCGAAACGCTCGGGGTCGAGAGCGTCGAGGGTGATCAGGCCCCAGAGTTTTTCATCGACAAATAAAGGACAGCCGAGGCAATCGTGAACCTCCAGATGCTCGTCGAGTCCGTCGACGAGACCGTCATAAGGATCGGGCAAGTCGCTGTCGGCGGCGAAGCGCGTGGGTCCGGCTCCGCTGAGGAGCATTTCGAAACGCGGGTGCTCGCTGACTTTGAAGCGCCGACCGAGGGTGTCCGTACTTAAACCGTCCACGGCCAGCGGCACCAGCGATTCACCATCGAGACGCAACAACGCTGCTGCATCACAGGGCAGCAGGGCGCGCATGGCTTCGAGCAGGCGTCGATAACGCTCGCCCTCGGGCAGTTCGCGGGACAAATCGGAAACTAAAGGCAGCAGGGCGGTGAGCAGGGATTTGGCGGTCATGGTCTTGTAGTCAAAGAGACAAGATGTAGTCGGGATGACTATAAAGGCCTTTGGGTCGTTATGACTACATCGTTATTAAGTTATTGAGTTATATGAAAAAATAAGTTGGCACGGAATCTGATAACCCTAAGGTAACTTTTCAAAGAAGCTCAGGAGTCAACCTAATGCTTAGCGTTCAGGATCGTGCCATCGTCAAATCCACCGTGCCTCTGTTGGAAAGCGGCGGTGAAGCGCTGATCACGCACTTCTACCGCATGATGCTCGCCGAATACCCTGAAGTCCGCCCGCTGTTCAACCAGGCGCACCAGGCCAGCGGTGATCAACCGCGCGCCTTGGCCAACGGCGTGTTGATGTACGCGCGGCACATCGATCAGCTCGACCAGTTGGGTGATCTGGTGGCGAAGATCATCAACAAGCATGTTGCCCTGCAGATCCTCCCTGAACATTATCCGATTGTCGGTGCCTGTCTGCTCCGCGCTATTTCCGAAGTGCTCGGCGAAGAGATCGCCACGCCAGAAGTGATGAGCGCCTGGGGCGCGGCGTACGGTCAACTGGCGGACATTCTGATCGGCGCCGAAACCGCGATCTATGACCAGAAAGAACAAGCCGTCGGCGGCTGGCGCGGGGCGCGTGAATTCATCGTCGCGGCCAAGGTCGAGGAGAGCGCGGAAATCATTTCGTTCTACTTTGAGCCGGCAGACAAAGGCCCGATTCTCGCGGCCGAACCGGGTCAATACATCGGCATGAAGCTGATCCTTGATGGCGAGGAGATCCGCCGCAACTACTCGCTGTCGGCACTGGCGAACAACGGTCAGTACCGCATCAGCGTCAAGCGCGAACCGGGTGGCCGTGCCTCCAACCACTTGCACGATCAACTGCAGGTTGGCGCCAGCATTCAGCTGTTCCCACCATCGGGTGAGTTCACTTTGACCGCGAGCGACAAGCCGTTGGTGTTGATCAGCGGCGGCGTCGGCATCACGCCAACTCTGGCGATGCTTGAAGCCGCGCTGGAAACCGAGCGTCCGGTGCACTTTATCCACTGCGCGCGCAATGGCAGCGTGCATGCGTTCCGCGACTGGATTGATGAGTTGGCTGAGCGTCATCCGCAACTCAAGCGTTTTTATTGCTACGCCGAGGATGACGGTGTGAGTCCGGCGGCGGACAAGGTCGGGATGTTGAGTCAGGAGTTGCTGGGCGAGTGGTTGCCGGCTCAGCGTGATGTCGACGCCTACTTCCTTGGGCCGAAGGGTTTCATGGGGGCGATCAAGCGGCATTTGAAAGCGCTGGGTGTGCCGGAGCAGCAGAGCCGTTATGAGTTTTTTGGGCCGGCTGCGGCTTTGGAATAATCCAGAACCGAGTCACCTTCATTCGCGAGCAGGCTCGCTCCCACAGGATTTGTGTTCGACGCAGATCCAATGTGGGAGCGAGCCTGCTCGCGAAGGCCGTTATGCGGTCTCGATTCTTAAATTCTGTTTAAAGGTTAATCGTTTCTTAACCGCTTTATCGTTTATTCCCCCGGTGTAGACTTGCGACAACCTTCAGCCGCGAGCCGGTTGAACCATGGACATAAAAGGGAAACGCGATGAGCGAGGAAACGATTCGGTTGGGCCGTGAGCGGCGCTTTCTGGTGCTGTTGGGGATCATCTGTCTGGCGCTGATCGGTGGCGCTCTATATATGCAGATCGTGCTCGGCGAAGCGCCGTGCCCACTGTGCATCTTGCAGCGCTATGCGTTGCTGCTGATCGCGCTGTTCGCGTTCATCGGCGCGGCCATGCGCACCCGTCGCAGCATCACCGTTTTCGAGGTGTTGGTGGTGATTTGTGCGATTGCCGGGGCCGGTGTGGCCGGGCATCACGTGTACACCCAGTTCTATCCGGCGGTGAGTTGCGGCATCGATGTGCTGCAGCCGATTGTCGATGATCTGCCGCTGGCGAAGATCTTCCCGCTGGGCTTCCAGGTTGACGGTTTCTGCTCGACGCCGTACCCGCCGATCCTTGGCTTGTCGTTGGCACAATGGGCACTGGTGGCGTTCGTGCTGGTGGTGATCCTGGTGCCGCTGCTGACCTCGCGTAACCGAAAAGCACTGCGCTGAGTCAACTAATCGGCTGTCTGGCCGATACAGAAAACGCCTCGATTTGCGGATCAGCCAATCGGGGCGTTTTGCTTTTCACGGTGTTTGTGAAAACACCGTGACGGGTGGCAAGGAAGGGTGTGTCAAGTGTGCGACATGTTGTCACACGCGCCATGTCGCAGGGCCATTGAGTGACGCGGAATCGGCCGTTGTTACAAAAAAGGATTGGTCAGTTTCCGGGTTTTTCGGCTTTAGCACGCGAGTGCCAGAGCAGGCAGTTTTAACAAGCGCGGGTATATGGCCAAAAGCCTTGGGTTATCGGGCTTTGCGCTGTTCCAGCGTTCGGAAATAGCCTTCGGAGCTGTCTGAACTGACGCGGGTACACCTACATTTTTTGGTGTTTTTGTTGAGAATCTATTTCGATAACATGTGGAACTTTTGCAAAAATGGCGATGCATTGTTGCTCGAACGGATAAAAATTATTTCGGGATAAGACATGGTGTATAGGGCGCTACCTATCTACAATCGCCCGCACTGAATTCCCGGCACTGTTCAGCCTTTATTAAGGAGGCGAGCAGGAAGTCGGGTGTCGAGTGAGTCGAAAGGCTTTCAAGACACCCAGGTGTCGGTGCCTTCCAACTTTCCGCACCAAATGGAATTGGTCTGTAACAAGGCCTTTGACCACGAATTCGAATAAGAACTGACCGCTGTCCCAGGTTTTGTCGAGCGTCTGACGCGCGACGGGCGGCCCTTATTCAATCCAAAGAAAATGCCAACCCTTGGCAGGGTGAAGTGTTGGCGATCAAAACCCAACTGCATTGCGCAAGCTGCTTTAGAGGTCGTGAGATGAGTAAAAACAGGTACCCCAGATTACTAGGCCTAGTGCCGCTGCTCGGCACGTTGTTGCTGGGAGGCTGCAACATGACCTTGCTCAATCCAACGGGCCAGGTTGGCCTGGAACAGCGAAACCTGATCATCACCGCGACCCTGCTGATGCTGTTGGTCGTTGTGCCGGTTATCGTCATGACCTTCCTGTTCGCCTGGAAGTACCGCGCGTCGAACAAGAACGCCGTCTACACCCCGAAATGGTCGCACTCGACCAAAATCGAAGTGGCAGTCTGGACCATCCCGGTCCTGATCATCATTGCCCTGGGTTACATCACCTACATTTCGACCCACGAACTGGACCCGTATCGTCCGATTCAATCCGACGTCAAGCCAGTGACCATCGAAGTCGTTGCGCTGGACTGGAAGTGGCTGTTCATCTACCCGGAACAAGGCATCGCCACGGTCAACAAGATCGTGTTCCCGGCGCACACGCCAATCAACTTCAAGATCACCTCTGACGCTGTGATGAACTCGTTCTTCATCCCGGGTCTGGGCGGCCAGATCTACGCGATGGCGGGCATGCAGACCAAGCTGCACCTGATCGCTGACCGTAACGCTGAAATGGACGGTATCTCCGCCAACTACAGCGGCGCGGGTTTCACCGGTATGAAATTCAAGGCTATCTCCACCACTCAGGAAGATTTCGACGCCTGGGTAAGTGAAGTCAAGAAGTCACCTAAACAGCTTGATCAAGCTGAATACGCGGCCCTTGCCAAACCGAGCCAGAACAACCCAGTCGAGCTCTACTCCTCGGTCACGCCGAACCAGTTCCAGATCATCGTCGACAAGTACGAAGGTATGAAGCCGGGCAAGCCGCTGAAGCACGAGAAGAAAGAGAAAGAAGTGGCGGCCACGGAAATTGACTCGAGTTCGCATTCAGCTGCCGGGGCAGAGGAGTAAACGATGTTTGGTAAATTAAGTTGGGAAGCAGTCCCATTCCACGAGCCGATCGTGATGGTGACCATCGCCATGATCGCCCTCGGTGGTCTGGCGCTGTTCGCTGCAATCACCTACTTCAAGAAGTGGACCTACTTGTGGACCGAGTGGTTGACCTCGGTCGACCACAAGAAAATCGGCGTGATGTACATCATCGTCGCCATGGTCATGCTGCTGCGCGGTTTTGCCGACGCCATCATGATGCGTACCCAGTTGGCTATGGCCACCGAGGGTTCGCCTGGCTACCTGCCACCTGAACACTATGACCAGATCTTCACCGCTCACGGTGTGATCATGATCATCTTCATGGCGATGCCATTCTTCACCGGCCTGATGAACCTTGCAGTGCCGCTGCAGATCGGCGCGCGTGACGTTGCGTTCCCGTTCCTGAACTCCCTGAGCTTCTGGCTGCTGGTTTCCGGCGTAGTGCTGATCAACCTGTCCCTGGGCGTCGGCGAATTCGCCAAGACCGGTTGGGTTGCCTATCCACCATTGTCGGGTCTGCAATACAGCCCTGGCGTGGGCATGGACTACTACATCTGGGCGCTACAGCTATCCGGGTTAGGTACGACGCTAACGGGGGTTAACTTCCTCGCGACCGTACTGAAAATGCGTACCCCTGGCATGAAACTGATGGACATGCCGATCTTCACCTGGACCTGCACCTGGGCAAACGTTCTGATCGTGGCTTCGTTCCCGATCCTGACCGCTACCCTGGCACTGCTGACCCTTGACCGTTACATGGATTTCCACATTTTCACCAATGAACTTGGTGGCAATCCAATGATGTACGTCAACCTGTTCTGGGCCTGGGGCCACCCTGAGGTTTACATCCTGATCCTGCCGGCATTCGGCATCTTCTCGGAAGTGATCTCGGCGTTCACCGGCAAGAAACTGTTCGGCCACCACTCGATGATCTACGCCTCGGGCGCGATCTCGGTACTGGGCTTCATGGTTTGGCTGCACCACTTCTTCACCATGGGTTCGGGTGCCAGCGTCAACGCCTTCTTCGGTCTGGCGACGATGCTGATTTCCATCCCGACGGGTGTGAAGCTATTCAACTGGCTGTTCACCATCTACCAGGGCCGTCTGCGCTTCACCAGCCAGGTTCTGTGGACTCTGGGCTTCATGGTGACCTTCGCCATCGGCGGCATGACCGGCGTACTGCTGGCCATCCCGGGTGCTGACTTCGTTCTGCACAACAGCCTGTTCGTGATTGCGCACTTCCACAACGTGATCATCGGCGGCGCGGTATTCGGTTACATCGCTGGTTTCGCGTTCTACTTCCCGAAAGCGTTCGGCTTCAAGCTGCACGAAGGCTGGGGTAAAGCAGCGTTCTGGTTCTGGATCTCGGGCTTCTTCGTCGCGTTCATGCCGCTCTATGCACTGGGCTTCATGGGCATGACCCGTCGTCTGAACGCCACCACCAACCCTGAGTGGGTACCGTACCTGTACGTTGCCATGTTCGGTGCGGTGATGATCGCTGTCGGTATCGCCTGCCAACTGATCCAGCTGTACGTCAGTGTGCGCGACCGCAACAAGCCAGAGAACGTTTGCGATCACGGTGACCCGTGGAATGCACACACCCTGGAATGGTCGACCTCGTCGCCACCTCCGTTCTACAACTTTGCTGTGCTGCCTAAGGCTGACTGCATCGACCCGTTCACTGAAGCCAAGGAAAACGGTACTGCGTACCAGCGTCCGGCCAAGTACGAGCCGATCCACATGCCGAACAACACCGCCACTGGCGTGGTGATGGGCGCACTGTTGACCGTCTTCGGTTTCGCGATGATCTGGCACATCTGGTGGTTGGCAATCGCCAGCCTGGCCGGCACCGTCATCTACTTCGTGATCCACGCTGCACGTGACGACCAGGGCTATATGGTTCCGGTTGAAACGATCGAGCGTATCGAAGCCGAGCAGCACAAGCGTCTGGTTGCGGCAGGGAAAATCCCGGCCGGTGCCACCCGTGTTGAAACCTCGTTGGAACAGGCTTAAACCATGTCGAACTTAGTGACCAATGTTGGACACGCCCATGGTGACCATGGGCACGATGACCATCACCACGACTCGGGCGAGATGACCGTATACGGTTTCTGGCTCTACCTGATGACCGACTGCATTCTGTTTGCGTCGATCTTCGCGGTGTACGCAGTACTGGTAAACAACGTTGCCGGTGGCCCGTCGGGCCACGACATCTTCGAACTGCCATACGTGCTGGGCGAAACCGCTCTGCTGTTGTTCAGTTCGATCACCTACGGCTTCGCCATGCTGGCGTTGTTCAAAGGCAAGAAGCAGCAGGTTCTGGGTTGGTTGTTCATGACCTTCCTGCTGGGCGCAGGCTTTATCGCCATGGAGATCAACGAGTTCCACCTGCTGATCTCCGAGGGCTTCGGTCCTAGCCGTTCGGGCTTCCTGTCCGCGTTCTTCACCCTGGTCGGTACCCACGGTCTGCACGTATCTGCGGGTCTGATCTGGATGGGCATCATGATGTACCAGGTCAACAAGCACGGCCTGACGGCGACCAACAAGACCCGTCTGAGCTGCCTGAGCCTGTTCTGGCACTTCCTGGACGTGGTGTGGATCTGCGTATTCACCGTTGTTTACCTGATGGGGACTCTGTAATGGCTAATGCACACTCCCATGACAGCCATGATGCTGGCCACGGCAGCGTAAAGTCGTACGCCATTGGCTTCATCCTGTCGGTGATCCTGACCGTGATTCCATTCGGTCTGGTGATGTACCCGAGCCTGCCGAAGGCCACCACGCTGGCAATCGTTCTGTTGTTCGCAGTGATCCAGGTGATCGTTCACCTGTATTACTTCCTGCACCTGGACCGCTCCATTGCTCAGCGTAACAACGTGATCGCGTTTGTCTTTACGGCCATTGTGATCGTGCTGCTGGTTGGCCTGTCGTTGTGGATCATGTTCAGCATCCACACCTACATGATGGCGAAGTGAGGTAAGACCCGATGTCGCTCAAGCACTTTATCCAAATCACCAAACCGGGGATCATTTTCGGTAACGTGCTTTCTGTGGCAGGCGGGTTTTTCCTGGCCTCGAAAGGGCATGTGGATCTGGCGGTGTTTCTGGCTGCCATGATCGGTACATCCCTGGTTGTTGCCTCCGGTTGCGTGTTCAACAACTGCATCGACCGCGACATCGACCTGAAGATGGAACGCACTAAAAACCGGGTGCTGGTGCAGGGCTTGATCTCCCTGAAACTGGCCCTGGTCTACGCGACCATCCTTGGTGTTCTCGGCGTTGCGTTGTTGTATAAGGTGGCCAATCCGTTGGCCGCTTTGTTCGCGGTGATCGGTTTCATCATCTACGTCGGCTTCTACAGCCTGTACCTCAAGCGCAAGTCGGTTCACGGCACGCTGGTGGGCAGTCTGTCGGGCGCCATGCCGCCAGTGATCGGTTACGTTGCCGTAACCAACAGCTTCGACATGGCCGCGCTGACGTTGCTGGTGATGTTCAGCCTGTGGCAGATGCCGCATTCCTACGCCATCGCGATCTTCCGCTTCAACGATTACCTGGCCGCATCGATTCCGGTGTTGCCAGTGAAGCGCGGGATCCAAGTGGCCAAGAAGCACATCCTGCTCTACATCCTGGCGTTCCTCGTAGCGACCTTGATGCTGACCTTCAGCGGTTACGCTGGCATGAGCTATCTCGCGGTGGCTGCGGCCATGGGCATGTACTGGTTGTACATGGCCTGGACCGGCTACAAGGCAGTGGATGACACGGTCTGGGCACGCAAGCTGTTTGTGTTCTCGATCTTCACCATCACTGCGTTGAGCGTCATGATGTCCCTGGACTTCAAGGTGCCGGCAGAGTTGCTGCTGACGTACGCGCCGTAAGGTTTAAAGGCTTGAAGAAAAACCCCGCACATTGAGAGATGTGCGGGGTTTTTTGTTTATCTGGAGCCGGATTTGTTGATAGTCTGTCTGTAGGCGATTTGCCTATAGTTTGCACATGCGAACCGTATTCTTTGAAACAACGATATTTACCACAAGCGTTGGTCATTACCTGACAGACGATGAGTACCGAGAACTGCAGGCTTATATGCAGGGCAATCCGTTGGCAGGCGATGTGATGCCCCGAACGGGTGGATTCAGAAAACTACGTTGGGCTGATGCTCGACGTGGCAAGGGCCGACGAGGCGGCTTGCGGGTCATCTATTATTGGCTTATGAATGATGGTCAGTTCTGGATGTTTGCAATTTACGACAAAGATGGGCTTGAGAATCTGACTGCCGAGCAAGAAAAGGCGCTCAAAAAAGCCATAGATAAAGAGTTGAAAACACGAGGTACCCCATGAAAAAACGCGACCTGTTTGCAGAGTTGATGCAGGGCGTTGATGAGATGGCGGCTCAACGCGAAGGAAAAATTACCCTGCGCAATACAGTGCTTGAGGACAAACCAGTCCCGGAAGTCGGAGCCCAAGAAATCGTGGCTTTGAGAGAAAAGTTACATATGTCTCAAGCCGTCTTTGCCAAGCGAATCAGGGCGAGTCCCAGCACTCTGAGAAACTGGGAGCAGGAAAAGTCAAAGCCAAATGCTCAAGCTGCTTTGTTGATCCGTTTGGTTGAAAAATTCCCTGACATGGTTGACCGCCTGAGCGCCGTTTAACGACAAAGTCATTTAAATTTAAAGCCCCATTACTTCGAAAGAGGTGTGGGGCTTTTGTTTTCCGTGACTGCGGGTTGCGGCGCAGTAACAAACCCCCTAGATTTGGATCCAACCATGACAGTGATAGCTCCTTGCCATTTGCGGTTGCCCATCTGTCTTAACCTGCGGTTCTTCATGCACTGATCATAAGGCTGGGCGAAATGACTGAGAGGATGACCTGCGACGAGCGTTTTATTGCCCTGGCCCAAGAGCTGAACTACGACATCTATGGTGAGAACACCGCCGGCGGCAATTACGCGCCGCTGATCCGACATCATGATGAGCTGTATATCAGCGGCATGGTCCCGCGCACCCACGGCAAGATTCAGTATCCCGGTCGGGTTGGGCTGGAGTTGACCCTCAAGGATGCCCAGGCCGCCGCCAGCATCAGTGCAATGCGTTGCCTGGCGCTGATCGTCGATGCGGTGGGTTCGCTGGACAAGATCAAGGCGTTGTTGCGGGTGACGGTGTATGTGAAGTCGACGCCGGACTTCGTTGACCTGAGCGAAGTCGCCAACGGTGCGTCGGACGTGTTCAGTCATGTGCTCGGCGATGCCGGCCGGCACACGCGCACTACGGTCGGTGTGTATCAGTTGCCGAAGAACGCGGCGATTGAAGTGGACATGATTGTAGCGTTGCATCCTTCGGCTTGAGGGTGGTTTGACGGCTTGCCCTCACCCTAGCCCTCTCCCAGAGGGAGAGGGGACTGACCGAAGGGCTCTCAAGGTGTACGTCGACCTGAAGTATCGAGCCGAACTCAGGTTTGAAAATCACACAAATCCGCTCCCTCTCCCTCGGGAGAGGGCTGGGGTGAGGGGCTAGGATTTTCGCCTCCTCACGAATCACAAGCCGGACAACAAAAAGCCCCGCACTGAATCTCAGCGCGGGGCTTTTTCGTACAGCGGCTGCGCTATTACTGCGCGGCGATGCTGTAACCATCAAACGCAGTCTGCTGTTGCAATGCGGTGATGATGTTCTTGCGGTTCACTGCCTGCTCTGTACCCGCATTATCAACGAAGACTTCGCTTTCCAGTTCCGCTTCCTCACCTTCACCGACGAAGGTGAAGCCGAGGAACTCCAGCGCTGCACGGTCAACGTTCAGGCGCGAGCGTGGCGTGCGCAGTGGCAAGGTCACGCTGATGCCGTCCTTGCTGATGGTGAAGATTTCGACTTCTTTCTTCTTCGCCGCTTTGCTCTTGCCGCCGCTCGGATTGCTGATCGCCTGATGGGTCTGGTTCAGCACCTTGAGGGCCAGGCCATAAACGATTTCCTGGAACGCCGGATCGTCCTTGAAGCTGGACAGAATGCGGCCGATCGAGAACTTGCTGCTGAGGTCTTCAAGAGCAGCGAGGTCGGCGGCTTCGGCGTCTTTCAGCGCCTTGAGTTCGCCCATCAGCTCGTAGGCCTTGTCGTCATCGAAGCTGTCGTGAGCCTGACGGATCGCCGCGCGCAGCTCGCGGATCTGGTCGCTTTCGCGGGTCGACTGGAACGCGTCCAGGACCATCTCGCTGATGATTTTGGCTTGTGGCAGGTGTTGTGAAAGATTGATGGAGTTTTCGTATTCCGCTTTGGACGATTCGGTGACTACGGATTCAGCGGTGTTGAAATCGGACATTGAAATTTCACTACTTTTTAACTTGAGTGGAGATGAGAAAACCGAGGGCTTTTTCAGGCCGACTAATTTAGGGGAGCGGGGCGGCGTTGTCACGGAGCAACGGGCCGGCGGTCTCAACTATTTGCCCTGGCTGTGCAAATTCATTGAACGCATCATCCATTGTTCGGCGCTTTGCTGATCTGTTGATCGCGAGAAGCGGAACGTCGCGCCACGCCCGCTCATGTCCAGTAACTGTATATCGCGCCCGTGTAGTTGCAGGATACGGTGCACGATACGCAACCCCTCAGGAAAAACCGGTGTTGGTGAAAAACGGCTCCTGAATCATTGGGCGCCCAATGGCGGGCGTTGAGCCTGAAGGGTGCGCAGCAAACGGTAATATTTCAGTGAGCGAGCGCTAATCAGACCACTGATAAAGCCTGATGCTGCGGCTTTGAACAGCAACATATCCGGGGCGGCAGCGCGCTCTGGGTGCACGTCATCCTGATAACCGAAGTAGTAGTTCACTGCAAAAAAAAGCAGGAGCAGAATCAGCGCTTTCCAAGTGCCCGGCACGATCAACCCGGTTTCCGGATCATCAAGATTTATCCCCTTGTCGGGGAAAATCAGCCATGCCGACAGAGTGCCCAGTAACAAAGCAATGAGCCAGCCGCTGAGGCTCAAGCCTGGATCAACCGTCAGGTTCAACGACAACAGCGACCAGCCCAACAACACCAGCGGGGTCGACAGCAGGGAAAACCGGCTTTCATGTTGGGGTTTGCGGGCCTTGAGGCCGAAATACACCAGAACCAGAAAAACCACATAAACCCACAAGGGAGTATTTTGAAGAGTGACGAGCATCGCGCAGCGTCCATGCTGGAAAGAGAAGCTGATCATAGCCGTTGCCAGAGCGCACGCCCGTTATTTCAATCGCGGTCGCTCCATGGCAATCACCGACGTCTCAAAACCCAGGCGGGCAAAAAAGGCTTCGGCGCCTTCTCGTCCTGCACGCAGTACCCAGGTGATATCGGGGTTATCGCCCATGACATGCTCAACCAGTCTGCGGCCAATGCCTGTGCGTCGATACTCGCCATCGACCACGACCATCGACAGGTAACCGTTGGACAAGCCATCGGTTATGCCCCGGGCAAAGCCAACGATCTGCGCGCCGAGCAGGGCAATCGCCGTGCGTTGCGAGTGTTCGATGAGTTGCGCGAAATGTTCGCTGGAACCGGTACGGTGCCCCCAGCCATGTTGGCCGAGGAACAGCCGTACCGACTCCACTTCGTCAGATAGCAGGTCGCGTACGGTCAGGTTGTTGTTCATCTTCGCTTCGACTCCTTGTCAGTAATTCTTCGAAACATTGTCCATGTCGCTCGTTTTCAGGATCTGCCCCATGTCTGCATCGCGAATTCGACGAAGCGGCGCAGCTTTGGCAAACGATAGCGATCCGGAGCATAAAGCAAATGCAGGGGGCGGCTTGGAGGTTGATAGTCGGGAACGACGGTCACCAGTTTGCCGTCGCGCAGATCCTGTTCCACCAGTGCATCGGGCAGCATCACGATGCCCATGCCGGTGCGTGCGGCCTGGTGCAACCCTGCGGAAGTGTTCATCAGCATCGGCCCGCTGACGTCGACGAGAATTTCTCCCTCGGGGCCGCTGAGGCGCCAGCGTTTTTCCACCGATTGCCAATCGTCACCGGCAGGGTAGGCGAACGACAGGCAGTCGTGTTGTTGCAAATCCTCAGGTGTTTGCGGCATGCCGCGCCGGGCCACGTATTGCGGGGACGCGCACACAGTCAGTGTGTAATCGATCAGGGGGCGAGCGATCAGATTCGACTCCTCGAAATGCCCCAGCCGAAACGCCACGTCCAGACCACTTTCCAGCAAGTCTGGACGGCTGTTAGTCAGCACCACGTCCATTTTGACCTGTGGGTACTGCAGGGAGAATTCGCTGAGCGCTGGCGCCAGGCGTTCTACGCCAAAAGTCAGTGGCGCGGTAATGCGCAGCAGGCCACGCGGCTCATCGAGTGCTTGTTCCGCCAAGCGTTCGGAGTCGGCCACCAGTCCCAAGACATCCAGACAACGCTGGTAGTAAACGCTGCCAAATTCAGTCAGCCGCTGGCGTCGGGTGGTGCGCTGCAACAGTTGCACACCTAATCGATGTTCGAGCGCGCGCAGGTGATTGCCAACCATGGTCGTCGACATGTCGCACTGCAACGCGGCCGCCGTCATGCTCCCGGCTTCGACGACTTTGACGTACACGCTCATCGACTGGAACAAGTCCATTATCAAGCCTTGCTTTTAAATGAATGAAGTTTTGCCGAGTTTATCCAGTTTCGCTGGCTAACCATACTGCCAGCACACCGACCTGCACTGGAGTTTGAAGTCATGACCGCCGCCCTGATGAACACCTACCAACCACTGGCCTTGAGTTTCACCAAAGGCCTGGGCACTCGCCTGTGGGATCAGGCCGGCCGCGAGTATCTGGATGCGGTGGCCGGTGTCGCGGTGACCAATGTCGGCCACTCGCACCCGCGGATCGTTTCGGCGATCAGCGAGCAGGCGGGATTGCTGCTGCACACGTCGAATCTGTACAGCATCGACTGGCAGCAGCAACTGGCGAAACGGCTGACTGAGCTGTCGGGGATGGAGCGCGCGTTCTTCAATAACTCGGGTGCCGAGGCCAATGAAACGGCGCTGAAACTCGCGCGTTTGTACGGCTGGCGCAAGGGCATCGAACAGCCGCTGGTGGTGGTCATGGCCAACGCGTTCCACGGCCGCACACTTGGTACCTTGTCAGCCAGCGATGGCCCGGCAGTACGTCTGGGTTTCAACGATTTGCCGGGGGATTTCCTCAAAGTGCCGTTCGGCGATCTCACGGCGCTGGAGCAGGTGCAGCAAAAGCACGGCGAGCGCATCGTGGCGATTCTGGTTGAGCCAATCCAGGGAGAAAGTGGCGTGCAACTGGCGCCGCCCGGTTATCTGAAGGGCCTGCGTGAATTGTGCGATCGCCATGCGTGGCTACTGATGCTCGATGAGATCCAGACGGGTATTGGCCGCACTGGCCGCTGGTTTGCGTTCCAACATGAAGGCATCGTCCCGGACGTCATGACCCTGGCAAAAGGACTGGGCAATGGCGTGCCGATCGGCGCGTGCCTGGCGCGGGGCAGGGCGGCGGATCTGTTCACGCCCGGCAGCCATGGCAGCACCTTCGGCGGCAATCCGCTGGCGTGTCGGGTCGGTTGCACGGTGCTGGATATCATCGAAGAACAGGGTCTTTTGGAAAACGCCCGGGTTCAGGGGGAACGGCTCTTAACTCGTTTGAGCGCAGAGCTGGCGGACAATCCCAATGTGCTGGCGATTCGTGGTCAGGGTTTGATGATCGGTATCGAGCTGAAACAACCGGTGCGTGATCTGACCCTGATCGCCGCGCGGGATCATGGACTGTTGATCAACGTCACGCGTGGCAAGACGATACGGCTGCTGCCACCGCTGACGATTGATGAGCGGGAGGTGGAGATGATTGTCAGAGGTGTGGGCCGAGCACTGATCGCGCATTGATGGCTTGTAAGTAGCACTGTGGGAGCGAGCCTGCTCGCGAAGGCGGACTATCGGTCGACATCTCTGCTGGATGATCGACCGCTTTCGCGAGCAGGCTCGCTCCCACATGTTCGGTGTAGACCTTAGTCCGGATAGTCCGCCAGATCCGGCGCCAGCATCCGCGTCTTCGCCTTGCCATTCGAATTGTGCTGAATGATTTCGCGCGGCTGCCCCTGCTCATTGAAAAACACCTGGCCGATTCCCGCCGAATTCCATAAGCGTTCACCTGCCTCAGCATGTTCCGGCGTATACGGCACGATGCGCATGCGTCGGCGTTTGGTGAACCAGTTCAGCGGTGAGCGTGGCGAGTAGAGCCAGCGGTTGAGGCGGTCGAACCATTCCAGCAGGGTTTTCGGAAACTCGTTTTTGATCCCGCTGCTGGTGATCTGCCAGATTCGCGGCCCGGCCTTGCGGTGTCGGATAAGTACTTCGTAGACGAAGGAATAATGCACATCGCCCGACAGCACCACGTAGTTACCCGGTGTGCGCGAGTGGCGGAAAATATTCAGGATCACCTGCGCCGCACCGCGATGGGCCATCCAGTTTTCCGCGTCGACCAGCAGCGGAAAACCGCACCAACTGAAGACTTTTTGCACGGTTTCAATCAGCTTCACGCCGAAGATCGGCGCCGGGGACACGATAATCGCTGATGGGTGATCGAGCAGTTCCTGCTGCAGTTCGCTCAACGCCTCCCAATCGAGCAAGCCCGAGGGTTGCTTGAGCGCCAGCTCGCTGCGCCAGCGGCGGGTACGGGTGTCGATGACTACCAGCGCCGGACTGCTCGGCAGGACGAAATGCCATTGCTGAAAGCGCAGCAAATCATCGATCAGAGCATCTTGCACCGGGCTGTCGAGATACTGGTCATCACCGCTGGCGCTCAGCCCCAGGGTTTTCTCCAAAACATCCTTGAAGGCATCGGGATTGTTGCCCCAGCCCTGACACAACATGTAGGCGATCAGCGCGTTGCCGATGATGCGTTTGGAGAACGGATGGCCGTAGGCCGTTTCCTCCCATTGCGCGGACAGGTTCCAGTCATCGGTGATGTCGTGATCGTCGAAAATCATCAGGCTCGGCAGATGCGCGAGCGCGCGGGCGACCTTGTCCAATCCAGCCTTGAACGCGTCGATGCGGGTCTGTTCGAGGGTGTAGCGCTTGAGGCGTTCGGGCGTCAGTTCGGGCGCTTGCGGATCGATCAGCGACCAAGGCGTCGGCGACCACACCAGCAGGTACATCGCCATGACTTCGGCGAACGTCACCAGGTGATTGTCAGCACTGCTGCTGGTGAAAATCGGCTTACGCGCACCGCCGAAAAATCGCTCGCGCAATGTCTCGTTGCTCTCCAGCGCCGGTAACAAATCCGCACGGTGGTAGTAACTGGCCGGGTGTTTGTAGAGCTTGGCGCTGTCGCTGACCACGGCACCTTCGAGGTGTTCGTCGAACAGGCCAAGGCGTTCGATCAAGGCATGAATCGCCCGCAACATCGGGCCGGCCACGTCGTCGGCGTAGACCTGATCGCCGCTCATCATCAACAGGGCGGGGCGTTGTTGTGGATCGGTTTCCGTTGCCAATAATTGGTCGACGCAAAGCAAACCATCCGCCGCCGGGTGATGCGGTTTGCGGCAGGAGCCGTGTAGCAGTTGATCGATCCGTGAGCGCAGGACGAAGTTCGGACTGGTTGCATCGCCGTACAGCAGATGCGGTGCCCAGTCGGCGATGCCCTCTGCATTGTCGATCAGCAGGTCATAGTCGATACATGTATCGCAGGGCAGGGCGCTGTCGAGAGAAACATCGATGAGATGAACAAACGCCTGACGACCTACGGGAATGACGGCGCATTTCCCAGCGTCGAGAGGAATGTCTCCTACACCTTGCAGGCGCAAGGTCAGCGCCAGTGGCCGCGTGCCGACCAGCCACATGACCACGCGCGTTGGCTCCAGCCGTCGCAACAGCGGGCCGGCCAGGACAGGAGGCAGCGGGATCAGGTCAGCGGGTGTCGAGGACATCGAGGGCAAAGCTCAAGGCGCACAGGCCGGCGATGATAGCGCAGGCGGCGCCTTGATCCCTTAAATAAGCCTTAAGAGTCGGCTTTTTGCACTTTCAGCGCCAACAAACGCCATTGCGCAGGCAGCGCGTCAACTCGCGGCTGCTCTTGCACCGAGCAATCGAAACGGTAGGTGACATCGTCGCCGTTCATGTTGCGCGCGGTGACGGTGTTGTTGAAGGTGTAGACCTGATCCTTGAAGCGGTGGCTGACCAGTGCCTTGCTGTCAGCAAAACGCGCCGAAGCGGGGAAGCGCAACGTGCTGGTCACAAACGGGCTGCACATGACATACGCGATCATCGACTTGTCGGCCTGTGCGTCGCCGCGCAATTTCTTGTTCAGCGCTGCCAGGGCCATGCGCCCCTGATAGTCGCTTTGATCCAGCACGGTCTGTAACCCGATTGATTTCGGCGCCCGGCTGGCGTAATTCGGCAACAGTGCGGAGTCGGCGGGAGAGGGCGTGTCGTCCGGCTCGATGGCAGCAAAAGCCGGCGCATCTTTCAGTTCGGCGGCGGGTGTGACTGCCTCGGCTTCAGGTAATAGGGAGGTCGGCTCGATGACTTGCGTGTTTTCAGCCTGCGCCGCTTCGTAGTCATGCGACGAAGGAAACAACGACAACGTGATCGACAGCACTACCATCGCGACAATGAAACCGCCCGCTGCGCCGACGATGTTGCCGTAGAAAATATTCCAGCTGCCACGGTTCTTGACCACCCAGCGCCACATGAACCCCCACACCGCGACAAACGCCAGAAAACGCAGAAACTCCATTTGATCCTTTCCTTAAACCTTCAAAACCTGAAATCAACGCACGCCCAAGGTGAACGCTGACGATGGGCGGCAAGATAACAAAACAGACGTGTAATGCCAGTGACGATAGCGGCGCTCAGTGAAAATTAAGCGCGAAAAACGCCAGCGTCGACACACCCGCAGCCAATCCACAGATGCCAGCGAAAAGTTGCCGGGCCAACGGATGCTCTGGCCGAGGACGCCTGACCAACCACATCCAGACACCCGCCAACACGCCGAACGTGGTGATTACTTGCAACACGCTACTGGCCAGGTTCTCCGGCGAAGGAGACACGTGCGCCGGGAACAGGCCTGAGCAGACCACCGAAAAAATCATCGCTACGATAAAGCCGCTGGCAGCACCCGCCAGGTTGGCGAGGATCAGGTTCCAGGCACCACGGGTCTGCACGACCCAAGCCCAAACGGCTGCCCAGACGAAAAAGTACAACACGGCCATCAAGGTGTTTCTCCCTCTGAAAATCGATTCCATCGAGGCGCTGGCGACCTCGTTACTGGCAGTGGACGGCAAGATAGCAAAATAGTAGCGTCGCGCCATCGCTCTTCTCTGTAATGGACTACCTATGCCTGTCAGAACTCATTTTTTGCGCCTGTTCTGCGCAATCACAATTGCCGTCGCAATAACCCCCGCATTCGCCGCCGTGCAAGAACACCCGGAAAACAGCTGGAAGTATTACGCCGGCAACTGCCAGCGCGTGCTGGAAAAAATGGCCGACGTACAAAGCGGTCGCACCACCGCCTACGACGTGATGTTTGCCCTGGAAAGCAACCTGCAGACCATGAATGAACACCGCTCCAATCTGACACCCAATCACCTGGGCTCGCGAGAATTCGCCGAATGCGAAAACTTCGCGGGCCAGGCTGAATCAATCATTGCCCAAGGCAAAGCCGAGTTCGCCGCGAAAATGCAAGGCGCTGCGGAGCAAGGCCGCATCGCCCACCAGAACTCCCCCGAATACCAACGCGCCCGCGCCCTCGGCTACAGCGACGTCGGCGACATCTCCTTCCTCAAACTGCACGAAGACACCGACGGCGAAGCACGCCTGAAAACCATGTTGATCACTGTCGACGAAATCTGCGGCCAATACTTCCGCGCCACGCAATACGTGAAGCCGTATGTGATCTATACGGTTCGGCCTTCTGACGGCGGCTGTGGCGAAGTGAAACGCGTGGCGGTGGTTGGCGGCCGATCAGTGGAGAAGGGCGATTACATTGATGAGAAGGGCGAGTTTCAGTATCTGGGTTGGAAAAAGCTTGTTGGCGCCGATGGCTTCCCGACGGATATCCGCGTGCTGAAAGCCCGTCGTTGAACCAAAGAAATACCGGGATGTTTTCTTGAAGATGAGGATGGACAGATGATCGACTTCAACAACAAAGGCTTCTTCAAACTCAAGCAGAACGATGAGTACGCCGAACGCGTAAGTGCGCTGCTGCTGGATGGCGAAGAAGTGATCGACTCTTACAAGGCCATGCGTGACGGCGTGGTGTTTACCAACAAACGCATCATCGCGGTCAACGTTCAGGGGATTACCGGCAGCAAGAAGGATTTCACTTCCTTGCCGTACAAAAACATCGTCGCCTACTCCGTGGAAACCTCGGGCACGTTCGATCTGGATTCGGAGCTGGAGATTTACTTTTCGTCACTGGGGAAGGTGAAGTTCGAATTCACCGGGAAGACCTCGATGGTGGAGATCTCCAAGTACATCTCGAAGCATCTGCTGTAACGGCTCAGCCCATTACAAGATGTCTTTCAAGTAACCCTTCAGCGCAAGGAGCGGCTGATCCAGCTGCTCCAGCGAGCGCGCTTCGCTGAACTCCGCGGATAACTTGTGCAGCTCGCGCCCCAGCGGTTTCTCGACACCGCCCAAGGCGTCCATCGCCAGGCTCAGGCATTCATTCATCTTGAACTGAATGGTCTCGACATCCCCACGCCGCACCAATAGTTCGAAAATGTCTTTCTGGTAATCACCCATGACCATGTCGTCCCGCAAAATCGGGCTCAGGCCTTCTTCCTCATAAGCTAGTTTGAGAGAGAAAAGGGCGACTGTTTCCAGTGACGTTTCCATGGGGGGGGGATCCTTGGGTTTTCGGTTGACCAAGAAGCGGTGGATCAAAAGATCGCAGCCTGCGGCAGCTCCTACAACAGCAGCCACTTTCCGGCAGACGAAAAAAAAGGCCTTGCTAAGCAAGACCTTTCTTAATTTTGGTGCCCCGAGGGAGACTCGAACTCCCACTCCTTTCGAAAACGGATTTTGAATCCGCCGCGTCTACCAATTCCGCCATCAGGGCTCAATGGCGGCGAAGTATAGAGATGAGATTACCGTCGGTCAATCAGGTACATAGAGAATTTTCGATATTTCCGCTAGACTTTCCGGCCCTGCTAGACGAACCCCATCATGCGCGTTGCTGACTTTACTTTCGAGCTCCCTGATTCGCTGATCGCCCGCCACCCTTTGGCCGAGCGTCGCGGTAGTCGCCTGCTGACCCTTGACGGGCCGAGCGGCGCCCTCGCACACCGTCAATTCACTGATTTGCTCGAGCATTTGCGCCCGGGCGATTTGATGGTGTTCAACAATACCCGGGTGATTCCGGCGCGGCTGTTCGGGCAGAAAGCGTCCGGCGGCAAGCTGGAAATCCTCGTTGAGCGGGTGCTCGATACGCACCGCGTGCTGGCCCATGTGCGCTCCAGCAAGTCGCCGAAGCCGGGTTCGAAGATCCTTATCGACGGTGGTGGCGAAGCCGAAATGCTTGCGCGTCACGATGCGTTGTTCGAACTGGGCTTCGCGGAAGAAGTGTTGCCGCTGCTCGATCGCGTCGGGCACATGCCGTTGCCTCCTTATATAGACCGCCCGGACGAAGGCTCGGATCGCGAGCGTTATCAGACCGTGTACGCCGAGAAACTCGGTGCGGTGGCGGCGCCGACGGCGGGGCTGCATTTCGATCAGTCGCTGATGGAAGCGATTGCGGCCAAGGGCGTTGAGACCACTTTCGTCACGCTGCACGTGGGCGCGGGGACGTTCCAGCCGGTGCGCGTCGAGAAGCTTGAAGATCACCACATGCACACCGAGTGGCTGGAAGTCGGCCAGGATGTGGTCGATGCGGTCGCAGCGTGCCGTGCGCGCGGTGGTCGGGTGATTGCTGTCGGCACCACCAGCGTGCGTTCGCTGGAAAGTGCCGCGCGCGATGGCGTGCTCAAGCCGTTCAGTGGCGACACCGATATCTTTATCTTCCCGGGCCGACCGTTCCATGTGGTCGATGCCCTGGTGACCAATTTCCATTTGCCGGAATCCACGCTGTTGATGCTGGTTTCGGCATTTGCCGGTTATCCCGAGACCATGGCTGCCTACAAGTCCGCCGTCGACAACGGTTACCGCTTTTTCAGCTACGGTGATGCGATGTTCATCACCCGTAATCCCGCACCTACTGCCCCTAAAGAAACCGGCCCAGAGGAAACAGAATGAGTCGCGAATGTCGCATGTCCTTTGAACTTCTGGCCACCGATGGCAAGGCCCGGCGTGGTCGCCTGACCTTCCCGCGTGGCACCGTCGAGACCCCGGCGTTCATGCCGGTGGGCACTTACGGCACGGTCAAGGGCATGTTGCCGCGTGACATCGTTGCCACCGGTGCAGAAATCATTCTCGGCAACACCTTCCACCTGTGGCTGCGCCCTGGCACCCAAGTGATCAAGGAACACGGCGACCTGCACGATTTCATGCAGTGGAAAGGCCCGATCCTCACTGACTCCGGCGGTTTTCAGGTGTTCAGCCTTGGCGCGATGCGCAAGATCAAGGAGGAGGGCGTGACCTTCGCCTCCCCGGTCGACGGCGCGAAAGTGTTCATGGGCCCGGAAGAATCGATGCAGGTGCAGCGCGATCTCGGCTCCGACATCGTGATGATCTTCGACGAATGCACGCCGTACCCGGCTGATGAAGATGTCGCGCGGATTTCCATGGAACTGTCGCTGCGCTGGGCGCAGCGCTCGAAAAATGCCCACGGTGAAAACACCGCGGCGCTGTTCGGCATCGTTCAGGGTGGCATGCATCAGGATCTGCGCATGCGCTCGCTCGAAGGCCTCGACAAGATCGGCTTCGATGGCCTGGCCATTGGCGGTCTGTCGGTGGGCGAGCCGAAGCACGAGATGATCAAAGTATTGGATTATCTGCCGGGCATGATGCCGGCTGACAAACCTCGTTACCTTATGGGCGTTGGCAAACCGGAAGATCTGGTTGAGGGTGTGCGCCGCGGTGTGGACATGTTCGATTGCGTGATGCCAACCCGTAATGCCCGCAATGGGCATCTGTTCATTGATACAGGCGTGCTGAAGATCCGTAACGCGTTCCATCGCCATGATGAATCGCCGCTGGATCCGACCTGCGATTGCTATACCTGCCAGAACTTCTCCCGCGCTTATCTGCATCACCTGGACAAGTGCGGCGAAATGCTGGGAAGCATGCTCAATACCATCCACAACTTGCGCCATTATCAGGTGCTGATGGCTGGTTTGCGCGAGGCTATTCAACAGGGTACATTGGCCGCCTTTGTCGATGCCTTCTACGCCAAACGCGGGCTCCCCGTTCCGCCTTTGGACTGAGTTTTCTGACCCCAAGATTCAACATTTGCAACTGGAGTGCTAAATGAGCTTTTTTATCTCTAACGCCATGGCTGACGCGGCTGCACCGGCTGCTGCCGGCCCAATGGGCGGCGGTTTCGAGTGGATTTTCCTGGTCGGCTTCCTGGTCATCTTCTACCTGATGATCTGGCGTCCACAGGCCAAGCGCGCCAAAGAGCAGAAGAACCTGCTGAGCAGCCTGCAGAAAGGTGACGAAGTTGTGACCACTGGCGGCATCGCTGGCAAGATCACTAAAGTTGCCGATGACTTCGTGGTTCTGGAAGTTTCCGACACCGTGGAAATGAAGTTCCAGAAAGGCGCCATCGCCGCCACGCTGCCAAAAGGCACGCTGAAAGCGATCTGAAGCAACAACTTCTACTCAATCGACGGGGCGCGCAAGGCGCCCCGCGTTCATAACGGGCGGCGTGATGCTGAACAAATATCCTCTGTGGAAATACATTCTGATCCTGGCGGTGCTGGCGGTCGGTCTGATTTATTCCGCTCCGAATCTATACCCCGATGACCCGGCCATTCAGGTCAGCGGTGCAAGCACTGCGCTGCAAGTCAATCAGGCTGATCTGGATCGTGTGAGCACTGCGCTCAAGGAGTCCGGGATCAACGTCAAGGCAGCCACGCTGGCCGCCAACGGCAAGGGCGGTCTGATCCGTCTGAGCAAGGCTGAAGACCAGCTGCCGGCCAAAGACGTTGTGCGCAAGGCATTGGGTGACGACTACGTTGTCGCGCTGAACCTGGCACAGACCACCCCGCAATGGCTGCGCAACCTGGGCGCGCACCCGATGAAGCTGGGTCTGGACTTGTCCGGTGGTGTGCACTTCCTGCTGGAAGTGGACATGGACAAAGCCCTCGATGCACGCCTGAAAGTCTACGAAGGCGACGTCAAGAGTCTGCTGCGCAAAGAGAAGCTGCGCTATCGCAGCCTGCCGCAACTGGGCGGTGCCATTCAGTTGGGCTTCAGCGATGAAGACTCCCGCGAACAGGCCCGTGCACTGATCCGCAAGAACTTCAACGATTTCGACATTGTTCCGGCCGACCTCAACGGTCAACCGGTGCTGCGTCTGGCGATGACCCCGGCCAAGCTGGCGGAAATCCGTGAATACTCCATCAAGCAGAACTTGACCACGGTACGTAACCGCGTCAACGAGCTGGGTGTTGCCGAACCAATCGTTCAGCGTCAGGGCGCCAACCGCATCGTGGTTGAGCTGCCGGGCGTGCAGGACACTGCCGAAGCCAAGCGTATTCTCGGCAAGACGGCCAACCTTGAGTTCCGTCTGGCTGCTGAGCCGGGTGCTTCGAAAGCCACCTCCGAATCCTTTGAGTTCCGTGAAGGCAATCGTCCGCCAGCGCAGATCGAGCGTGGCCTGATCATCACCGGTGACCAGGTTACCGATGCCAAGGCTGGTTTTGGCGAGCACGGCACACCAGAAGTGAACATCCGTCTGGATGGTCACGGTGGTGAGCTGATGAGCCGCGCCACCCGTTCTAACGTCGGTCGCAGCATGGCGGTGATCTTCATCGAACAGCGTCCGGTCACCACTTACACCAAGCAAGTGGTTGATGGCGTCGAGAAAGACGTTGCGGTGCAAACGTTCAAGGAAGAGAAGAAGATCATCAGCCTGGCGACCATTCAGTCGCCGCTGGGTGCTCAGTTCCGCATCACTGGCCTGAACGGTCAGGGGGAGTCGTCCGAACTGGCGCTGCTGCTGCGTGCCGGTGGTCTGGCTGCACCGATGTACTTCGCTGAAGAGCGCACCATCGGCCCGAGCCTGGGTGCTGACAACATCACCAAAGGTATCGATGCGTCGCTGTGGGGCATGCTGTTCGTGTCGCTGTTCATCATCGCCATCTACCGCTTCTTCGGCATCATCGCCACCGTCGCACTGGCGGTGAACATGGTGCTGCTGCTGGCCTTGATGTCGCTGCTGGGTGCAACGCTGACCCTGCCAGGTATCGCCGGTATCGTGCTGACCATGGGTATGGCGGTCGACGCCAACGTGCTGATCTTCTCGCGGATCCGTGAAGAGATCGCCGCCGGCATGACCGTGCAGCGTGCAATCAACGAAGGCTTCGGCCGGGCATTCACCGCGATTCTCGACGCCAACCTGACTACCTTGTTGGTCGGCGGGATTCTCTTTGCCATGGGCACCGGCCCGGTCAAAGGTTTCGCAGTGACCATGTCCCTCGGGATCTTTACCTCGATGTTCACGGCCATCATGGTGACCCGCGCAATGGTCAACCTGATCTTCGGCGGACGTGACTTCAAGAAGTTGTGGATTTAAGGGGCTGCCATGTTACGTACAATCAACTTCATGGGCGTTCGCAACTTCGCGTTCGGCGTCACAGTATTCCTCACGTTGCTGGCTATGTTCAGTGTCGCTACCAAGGGCATGAACTGGGGTCTGGACTTCACCGGCGGTACGCTCATCGAGCTGACCTACGAGCGTCCGGCCGACGTTACCAAGGTGCGTGAGCAGCTGGTGACGTCGGGTTACCACGAAGCAATCGTGCAGAGCTTCGGTGCGACTACCGATCTGCTGGTGCGGATGCCGGGTGAAGACCCGCAACTGGGCCATCAGGTGGCGGAAGCGCTGCTGAAGGTCGGCGGCGACAACCCGGCAACGGTCAAGCGTGTCGAGTTCGTCGGCCCGCAGGTCGGTGAAGAGCTGCGTGACCAGGGCGGCCTCGGCATGCTGCTGGCGCTCGGCGGCATCCTGATCTACCTGGCTTTCCGCTTTCAGTGGAAATTCGCGGTCGGCGCCATCGTTTCGCTGATTCACGACGTGATCGTAACCATCGGTATCCTGTCGTACTTCCAGATCACTTTCGATCTGACCGTGCTGGCGGCGGTGCTGGCGATCATCGGCTACTCGCTGAACGACACCATCGTGGTATTCGACCGGGTTCGTGAGAACTTCCGTGTCCTGCGCAAGGCAACGCTGATCGAGAACATCAACATCTCGACCACGCAAACCCTGCTGCGCACCATGGCAACGTCGATCTCGACTTTGCTGGCGATCGCGGCACTGCTGTTCTTCGGCGGTGACAACCTGTTCGGCTTCTCGATCGCGCTGTTTATCGGGGTTCTGGCGGGTACTTACTCGTCGATCTACATCGCTAACGTGGTGCTGATCTGGTTGAATCTGACTACCGAGGATCTGATTCCTCCGGCCAACACCGAGAAGGAAGTCGACGACCGTCCATAACGGCCATCGTTTTCCCGGCTGTCAGCCCAAGAAAGGCGCGAGTTGAACTCGCGCCTTTTTTTATGCTCCAAGGCTGGGAGAAGCGCGGGCGCGTCCCGCATGTGATGGTCAGGAGGTTCATGTGAACAAGTCGTTGCTGGTTGGTGCGGTATTGGGTGCTGTCGGTGTAACTGCCGGGGGTGCTGTTGCCACCTACAGCCTGGTTAAAAGCGGCCCTGAGTATGCGCAAGTATTGGCCGTTGAACCGGTTAAAACACAGATCAAGACTCCACGTGAAGTGTGCAAGGACGTGACAGTGACTCGTCAGGCACCGGTAAAAGATCAACACCAGATTGCCGGTACCGTCGTCGGTGCGCTGGCAGGTGGTTTGCTGGGTAATCAGATTGGCGGCGGCACCGGCAAGAAAATTGCCACGGTGGCCGGTGCGGTCGGTGGCGGTTATGCGGGTAACAAGGTGCAGGAAGGCATGCAAGAGCGTGACACCTACACCACCACGCAAACCCGCTGCAACACGGTCAATGACATCAGCGACAAGGTCGTCGGTTACGACGTGCGTTACTCGCTCGATGGCAAGGAAGGCAAGGTGCGGATGGATCGTGATCCGGGCAACCAGATTCCGGTCGACAAGGAAGGCAAGCTGATTCTGTCGCAGAATGAGCCGGCTCAGTAAGTACCGACTGTTTTAACAAGAAGCACCCTGCGGGGTGCTTTTTTTGTGCCCGCAGTTTTTGGCTAAACCGTGCCCCCCTGTGGGAGCGAGCCTGCTCGCGAATGCGGTGTGCCAGCCGGCATCAATGTTGATTGTCAGAATGCATTCGCGAGCAGGCTCGCTCCCACATGAAGATTTTGGTGGTCTGAAGATCGAATTCCAGGCATAAAAAAAGCACCCCGAAGGGTGCTTTTTTCCTTTCGCGTGAAGCTTAGCGCTTCAGCGAAGCCGGCAGGTGCGGCTGGATCGCCGTCAGTACTGCCTTGAAGCATTTGGTGTTGCCGGCAACGATGTGGCCTTTTTCAAGGAAGTCGTGACCGCCGGTGAAGTCGCTCACCAGGCCGCCAGCTTCTTGAATCAGCAGGGCGCCTGCAGCCATGTCCCACTCGGACAGACCCGATTCCCAGAACGCGTCGAAACGACCGGCAGCGACATAAGCCAGGTCCAGGCTTGCCGAACCGGCACGGCGGATGCCGGCAGTCTGGCCAACCAGGGCGCGGAACATGCCCAGGTAGTTGTCGAGGTTGTCCATCTGGTCGTCACGGAACGGGAAACCGGTACCCAGCAGGGCGCCGTCAAGGCTGGTACGACCGCTGACGCGCAGGCGACGACCGTTCAGTTGAGCGCCGCGACCACGGCTGGCGGTGAATTCTTCCTGGCGAACCGGGTCCAGAACCACTGCGTGCTCCAGGCGGCCACGGTACTTACAGGCAATGCTGACAGCGAAGTGAGGAATGCCACGCAGGAAGTTGGTGGTGCCGTCCAGTGGATCGATGATCCACAGGTACTCTTCGCCTTCGATACCGGTGCCGGCGTGCATGCCGGTCTCTTCACCCTGGATCGAGTGATTCGGGTATGCCTTGCGCAGGGCGTCGATGATTTTCTGTTCAGCGGCGCGATCGACCTCGGATACATAATCCTTGGCGTCTTTTTCGTCGACCTTGATGGTATCCAGGCGCTCGATGGAGCGGAAGATCAGTTCACTGGCGCTGCGGGCGGCGCGCAGCGCGATATTCAGCATGGGCTGCATGGATGTGTCACCTAAGGTTGTTAAAGAAAGCCGCGCATTCTATCAGAACTTTTCTTCAGGTGAAGGACGCTGTTCGCTTTCATAGCTTAACGGTAGGCTGTTCTGTAAGATTTGCACCCCTTTCCTGTGTCCGAGAGCGCCTCCCTTGCTGCAGAACATTCGTGTCGTCCTGGTCAATACCAGCCACCCCGGCAACATCGGCGGGGCCGCGCGCGCCATGAAAAACATGGGTCTGTCGCGATTGGTGCTGGTCGAACCGCGGGTCTTCCCGCACCACGAAGCCGATGCTCGTGCTTCCGGTGCCGGTGACATCCTTGAAAATGCGCAAGTCGTCGCCACCTTGGAAGATGCCTTGGTCGGCTGCAATCTGGTGCTTGGCACCAGCGCCCGTGACCGCCGCATTCCCTGGCCACTGCTGGATCCGCGCGAGTGCGGCACCAAAGTAGTCGAGGAAGCCGGGCAGGGCGCCGAAATCGCTCTGGTATTCGGTCGTGAAGATTCCGGTCTGACCAACGAAGAGCTGCAGCGATGTCACTTTCACGTGCATATCCCCTCCGACCCTGAGTTCAGTTCGCTGAACCTCGGCGCGGCGGTGCAGGTGTTGAGCTATGAGGTGCGCATGGCCTGGCTGGCCGCCCAAGGCCAGCCGAGCAAGATCGAGAAAGAAGAAGTGGCTTCGGTGAAAAGCGCCGAGCTGGCGACCATGGATGAATTGGAACGCTTCTATGAGCATCTGGAGCAGACACTGGTCGCCATCGAATTCCTCGATCCCGAGAAACCACGGCACTTGATGGCGCGCCTGCGTCGGTTGTACGGACGCAGCTCGGTCAGCCGGGCGGAAATGAATATTTTGCGTGGCATCCTCACGGAAACCCAGAAAGCGGCCCGTGGTGAGCTTCTTAAGCGGAAGGACTAAATGATGTTTGAGCGTTTGCGTGAAGATATCCAGAGCGTATTCCATCGAGACCCGGCGGCGCGTAACGCTTTTGAAGTCCTGACCTGCTACCCCGGCATGCATGCGATCTGGATCCATCGATTGGCCGGCATGCTCTGGCGCAACGAGCTGAAATGGCTGGCGCGGCTGGTGTCGAACTTCGGTCGCTGGCTGACCGGGATCGAGATTCATCCGGGGGCCAAGGTCGGTCGTCGTTTCTTTATCGACCATGGCATGGGTATCGTCATCGGTGAAACCGCCGAGATTGGCGATGACGTGACTATTTATCAGGGCGTGACCCTCGGCGGCACTAGCTGGAATAAGGGCAAACGCCACCCGACGCTGGGTGATGGTGTGGTCGTGGGCGCGGGCGCCAAGGTGCTCGGCCCGTTCACCGTCGGCGCTGGTGCCAAGGTTGGTTCCAACGCCGTGGTGACTAAAGAAGTGCCGCCGGGCGCCACTGTTGTCGGTATTCCTGGGCGAATCATCGTCAAGTCCGATGAAGAGCAGGATGCCAAGCGCAAGGCCATGGCCGAGAAGATCGGTTTCGATGCCTACGGCGTCAGCGAAGACATGCCTGACCCGGTGGCGCGCGCCATTGGTCAGTTGCTCGATCACCTGCAAGCGGTGGACGGGCGGCTGGAGGGGATGTGCGGCGCGCTGAAGGATCTGGGTAGCAATTACTGTGCGAAAGATCTGCCTGAACTGCGTGAAGAAGACTTCGCCTGCGTCAAAGGCAAAGACGAGTCCAAAGCCAGCTAGCGCCTCCTGTAGGAGCTGCCGAAGGCTGCGATCTTTTGATCTTGTCTTTCACAGAATCAAAAGATCGCGCCTTCGGCAGCTCCTACAGAGGCTTGCGTCAACCGGTGTGCCATTAGGCCGCAGACCCTGCTATCATTCGCGCGCTCTTTTGCGGGTAAACCTGACTAAAGTACTAGGTCTTAAAGTTGACTTAAATACTCGGGAATTGCATACTCGCCCCATTCTGAACTCCGTGGTAACTGTCCATGCGACTGACTACAAAAGGCCGATACGCCGTGACCGCCATGCTCGACCTGGCGTTGCACGCGCAGCACGGGCCCGTGTCCCTGGCCGATATCTCCGAGCGCCAAGGCATCTCCCTGTCCTACCTCGAACAGCTGTTCGCCAAGCTGCGCCGCAGTAACCTGGTTTCCAGTGTTCGCGGCCCGGGTGGTGGCTACCAGTTGTCCCGCGAGATGCAGGGTATCCAGGTCGCCCAGGTGATCGATGCAGTAAATGAATCGGTCGATGCCACCAAATGCCAGGGCCAGGGCGATTGCCATTCCGGCGACACCTGCCTGACCCATCATCTGTGGTGCGATTTGAGCCTGCAGATTCACGAATTTCTAAGTGGTATCAGCTTGGCTGATCTTGTGACTCGCCGTGAGGTGCAAGAAGTAGCCCAGCGTCAGGACCAGCGCCGTTGCAACAGCAAGGCGCCACGCCTGGACAAGATTGAAGCGTCCGCCGTCGAATGACAGCCAGAGAGCTAGCGGCACGCCAGCCCTGATTTAGGAGATAGTCCATGAAATTGCCGATTTACCTTGATTACTCTGCGACCACCCCGGTTGATCCGCGTGTTGCGCAAAAAATGAGTGAATGCCTGCTGGTCGACGGAAACTTCGGTAACCCGGCGTCCCGTTCCCACGTGTTCGGCTGGAAGGCTGAAGAGTCCGTTGAAAACGCCCGTCGTCAGGTGGCCGATCTGGTCAACGCTGATCCGCGCGAAATCGTCTGGACTTCCGGTGCTACCGAGTCCGACAACCTGGCAATCAAGGGCGCGGCACATTTCTACGGCTCCAAGGGCAAGCACCTGATCACCTCCAAGATTGAGCACAAGGCTGTCCTCGACACCATGCGCCAACTGGAGCGTGAAGGTTTCGAGGTTACTTACCTCGAGCCGACCGAAGACGGTCTGATCACCCCGGCCATGATTGAAGCTGCACTGCGCGAAGACACCATTTTGGTCTCCGTAATGCACGTGAACAACGAAATCGGCACCGTTAACGACATCGCCGCGATCGGCGAAATGCTGCGCGCCAAGGGCGTTCTGTTCCACGTCGACGCCGCTCAGTCCACTGGCAAGGTCGAGATTGACCTGCAGAAACTGAAAGTCGACATGATGTCGTTCTCCGCCCACAAAACCTACGGCCCTAAAGGCATCGGCGCGCTGTACGTCAGCCGCAAGCCGCGTGTGCGCATCGAAGCGACCATGCATGGCGGCGGTCACGAGCGCGGCATGCGTTCCGGCACCCTGGCGACCCACCAGATCGTCGGTATGGGTGAAGCGTTCCGCGTAGCCAAAGAAGACATGGCTGCTGAAAACGTCCGTATCAAAGCCTTGAGCGACCGCTTCTACAAGCAGGTCGAGCATCTGGAAGAGCTGTACGTCAACGGCAGCCTGACCGCCCGCGTTCCGCACAACCTGAACCTGAGCTTCAACTACGTTGAAGGCGAGTCGCTGATCATGGCGCTCAAGGATCTGGCGGTATCGTCCGGTTCGGCCTGCACCTCGGCGTCGCTCGAGCCTTCGTACGTGCTGCGCGCCTTGGGCCGCAATGACGAACTGGCGCACAGCTCGATCCGCTTCACCTTCGGCCGTTTCACCACCGAAGAAGAAATCGACTACGCCGCGCAGAAAGTCTGCGAGGCCGTTACCAAGCTGCGCGCTCTGTCGCCGCTGTGGGACATGTACAAAGACGGCGTCGATATCTCGAAAATCGAGTGGGCGGCACACTAAATATAGAAGCCGCCAGATACAGATCCTGTAGCGACGCGGCGGTTTACGCAGCGCAGTTGCAGGGTCTCAAGAGCGGCCCTGATGAGTGAGGATTGAGAATCATGGCTTACAGCGAAAAGGTCATCGACCACTACGAAAACCCGCGCAACGTCGGCAAGATGAACGCGGAAGATCCTGATGTCGGCACCGGCATGGTCGGCGCTCCGGCGTGCGGCGACGTGATGCGTCTGCAAATCAAGGTCAACGACGCTGGCATCATCGAAGATGCCAAGTTCAAGACCTACGGCTGCGGTTCGGCCATCGCTTCCAGCTCCCTCGCCACCGAGTGGATGAAGGGCAAGACCCTGGACGAAGCCGAAACCATCAAGAACACTCAGCTGGCCGAAGAACTGGCCCTGCCGCCAGTGAAAATTCACTGCTCGGTACTGGCTGAAGACGCTATCAAAGCGGCTGTTCGCGATTACAAGCAGAAGAAAGGCTTGATCTGACTTTCTGGATTAGGCGACGAGTAAGGAGTCACCGATGGCTATCAGCATGACAGAAGCGGCTGCTCGACACGTGCGGCGCTCCCTCAACGGGCGCGGCAAAGGTGAAGGGATTCGTCTGGGTGTTCGCACCACAGGCTGTTCCGGCCTTGCCTACGTGCTGGAGTTTGTCGACGAGGTGGTTGCAGAGGATCAGGTGTTCGAGAGTCACGGCGAAAAAGTGATCATCGACCCGAAAAGCCTGGCTTACCTGGACGGCACCGAGCTCGATTTCGTCAAGGAAGGGTTGAACGAAGGCTTCAAGTTCAACAACCCCAACGTACGCGGTGAATGTGGCTGCGGCGAAAGCTTCAACATCTGAGGCTTGTCGTGGGTATTCCTTGTCATTTCGCTTTATTCGAGCTGCAACCGGGTTTCCGTCTGGATCTCGAGCAGTTGGCTACGCGCTATCGTGAGTTGGCGCGCGGCGTTCATCCTGATCGCTTTGCCGACGCTTCCGAGCGTGAGCAGCGGTCGGCACTCGAGCAGTCTGCGCGGCTCAACGACGCCTATCAGACGCTCAAGAGTCCGGCCCAGCGCGCACGCTACCTGCTGACCATCAGCGGGCATGAAGTGCCGATGGAAGTCACGGTCCATGATCCCGAGTTTCTTCTGCAGCAGATGCAATGGCGCGAAGAGCTCGAAGACCTCCAGGACAGTGCTGACCTCGAAGGTGTCGCGGTGTTCAAGCGGCGCCTGAAAGTGGCTCAGGAAGAACTCAATGAAAGCTTCGCAGCCTGTTGGGATGATGCGGCGCAACGCGAACAGGCCGAACGCCTGATGCGGCGCATGCAGTTCCTCGACAAGCTCACCTACGAAGTGCGCCAGTTAGAAGAGCGCCTCGACGATTAACCCAGTGCCGCTCCGGTCGCACGCCTGATATACAGATAAGTCCTGATCACGATGGCCCTACTGCAGATCGCCGAACCCGGCCAAAGTCCTCAACCGCACCAGCGTCGTCTGGCTGTGGGGATCGACTTGGGCACTACCAATTCGCTGGTCGCTGCGTTGCGCAGTGGTCTTTCCGAGCCGTTGGCTGACGCAAACGGGCAGGTCATCCTGCCGTCCGCTGTGCGTTACCACGCCGATCGCGTCGAAGTCGGCGAGTCGGCCAAACTGGCCGCCGCTTCCGATCCTTTGAACACCGTGCTGTCGGTCAAGCGCTTGATGGGTCGTGGTCTGTCCGACGTCAAGCAATTGGGCGAACAACTGCCCTACCGCTTTGTCGGTGGCGAATCGCACATGCCGTTCATCGATACCGTGCAAGGCCCGAAAAGCCCGGTTGAAGTCTCCGCCGATATCCTCAAGGTTCTGCGTCAGCGCGCTGAAGCGACGTTGGGTGGCGAACTGGTGGGTGCGGTGATCACCGTTCCGGCGTATTTCGACGATGCCCAGCGTCAAGCGACCAAGGATGCGGCCAAATTGGCGGGTTTGAACGTGCTGCGTCTGCTCAATGAGCCGACTGCGGCCGCTGTGGCGTACGGTCTGGATCAGCACGCTGAAGGCCTGGTCGCGATTTATGACCTCGGCGGCGGTACTTTCGATATTTCGATTCTGCGTCTGACCGGCGGTGTTTTTGAAGTTCTGGCCACTGGCGGCGATAGCGCGCTGGGTGGCGATGACTTCGATCACGCGATTGCCGGCTGGATCATCGAGAGCGCGGGTCTGTCCGCCGATCTCGATCCGGGCGCACAACGCAATCTGCTGCAAACCGCTTGCGCGGCCAAAGAAGCCCTGACCGATGCGGCCAGCGTTGAAGTGGCCTATGGCGACTGGAAAGCACAGCTGACCCGTGAAGCCTTCGATGCGCTGATCGAGCCGATGGTCGCTCGCAGCCTGAAAGCCTGCCGCCGCGCTGTCCGTGATTCCGGTATTGAGCTGGAAGACGTGCACGCCGTGGTCATGGTTGGCGGTTCGACGCGCGTTCCGCGTGTTCGCGAAGCCGTTGCCGAAGCCTTCGGTCGTCAGCCGCTGACCGAAATCGATCCGGATCAAGTGGTGGCCATCGGTGCCGCGATCCAGGCCGACACCTTGGCTGGCAACAAACGCGATGGTGGCGAACTGCTGCTGCTCGACGTGATTCCACTGTCCCTGGGGCTGGAAACCATGGGCGGCCTGATGGAGAAGGTGATTCCGCGCAACACCACCATCCCCGTCGCTCGCGCACAAGATTTCACTACTTATAAAGATGGCCAGTCGGCCATGGCGATCCACGTATTGCAGGGCGAGCGTGAGCTGATCAGTGACTGCCGCTCGCTGGCGCGCTTCGAATTGCGCGGCATTCCAGCGATGGTCGCCGGTGCGGCGAAGATTCGTGTGACCTTCCAGGTCGATGCCGACGGTCTGCTCAGCGTTTCCGCCCGTGAGTTGGGTTCAGGCGTTGAGGCAAGCATTCAGGTCAAGCCGTCCTACGGTCTGACCGACGGCGAAATCGCCAAGATGCTCAAGGATTCGTTCCAGCATGCCAATGACGACAAAGTCGCCCGCGTTCTGCGTGAGCAGCAAGTCGATGCCCAACGCTTGATCGAAGCGGTGCAGGGCGCTCTGGAGGCCGATGGCGAGCGTTTGCTCGACGCCGAAGAGCGTATGGTCATCGATCTGCAGTTGCAGGAACTGGCCGAACTGATGAAAGGCACTGATGGTTACGCCATTGAGCAGCAGACCAAGCGTCTGTCGCAAGTGACCGATGCTTTTGCTGCCCGCCGCATGGATCTGACGGTGAAAGCCGCTCTGTCTGGGCGCAATCTGAATGAAATCGAGGATATCTGATGCCGCAGGTCATTTTTCTGCCCCACGAGAAGTTCTGCCCTGAAGGCATGGTGGTCGAGGCTGCGCCCGGCACCTCGATTCTCGAACTGGCCCACGAACACCACATCGAGATGGAAAGCGCCTGCGGCGGCGTCTGTGCTTGCACCACTTGCCACTGCATCATCCGCGAGGGTTTCGACTCGATGGAAGAGGCTGACGAGCTGGAAGAAGACTTCCTCGATCGCGCCTGGGGCCTGGAAGCGCAATCGCGTCTGGCTTGCCAGGCGATCGTCGGTGAAGAAGACATCACCGTCGAAATTCCGAAATATTCGCTTAACCATGCGGCTGAAGCGCCGCACTGACTGGTAAGACTGTCATGAGCTACGGTTGGAATGATGTTCAACGTATTGCAGAAGAATTGGCCGAGGCCAAACCGGGCGTAGACCCGTTTTCTGTCAATTTCGTCGATCTGCAGCAATGGATCAAAGAGCTGCCGGATTTTGACAATACCTCTGGTCGTGTTGGCGAGAAGGTGTTGGAAGCGGTTCAGACGCTCTGGGCTGAAGAATTGGACTGATCGTCCTCGCAGGTTAGGCAATACCCAAGAACCCGCGTATAATTCGCGGGTTTAATTTTTCGCAAATTACCGTTTCTGGAGTTACACCATGGCTGTTCAACGCACTTTCTCCATCATCAAGCCTGACGCTGTTGCAAAAAACGTCATCGGCGAAATCACCACTCGTTTCGAAAAAGCCGGCCTGCGCGTTGTAGCTTCGAAACTGAAGCAACTGTCCAAAGCTGAAGCTGAAGGCTTCTACGCTGAGCACAGCGCTCGTGGTTTCTTCGGCGACCTGGTTGCTTTCATGATCTCCGGTCCTGTTGTTGTTCAGGTTCTGGAAGGCGAAAACGCTATCGCTCTGAACCGTGAGCTGATGGGCGCTACCAACCCTAAAGAAGCTGCTGCCGGCACCATCCGCGCTGACTTCGCTGATTCCATCGACGCCAACGCTGTTCACGGTTCGGACTCCGAAGCCGCAGCTGCTCGTGAAATCTCGTACTTCTTCGCAGCTACTGAAGTAACCACTCGCTAAGCATTGGCTTAAGAGTGAAGGTGAATCCATGACTACATCGACTGTAAAAACCAACCTGCTGGGTCTGACTCAACAGGAAATGGAAAAATTCTTCGACTCAATCGGGGAGAAGCGTTTCCGTGCCGGTCAGGTAATGAAATGGATTCACCACTTTGGTGTCGATGATTTCGACGCCATGACGAACGTCAGCAAGGCCTTGCGCGACAAGCTCAAGGCCATTGCTGAGGTCCGTGGTCCGGAAGTGGTCAGCGAGGACATCTCCAGCGACGGCACCCGTAAGTGGGTGGTGCGCGTGGCGTCCGGCAGCTGCGTCGAGACCGTGTACATTCCCCAGGGCAAACGTGGCACTCTGTGCGTTTCGTCCCAGGCAGGCTGTGCCCTGGATTGCAGTTTCTGCTCCACCGGCAAGCAAGGCTTCAATAGCAACCTCACCGCCGCCGAAGTCATCGGTCAGGTGTGGATTGCCAACAAATCTTTCGGCAGTGTCCCGGCTACCGTCGACCGTGCCATCACCAACGTGGTGATGATGGGCATGGGTGAGCCATTGCTGAACTTCGACAACGTCGTCGCCGCCATGCATCTGATGATGGATGACCTCGGCTACGGGATCTCCAAGCGCCGCGTGACCCTGTCCACCTCGGGTGTGGTGCCGATGATCGATGAGCTGGCCAAGCACATCGACGTTTCCCTGGCGTTGTCCCTGCACGCACCGAATGACGCATTGCGTAACCAATTGGTGCCGATCAACAAGAAGTATCCGCTTAAGATGCTGCTCGAGTCGTGCCAGCGCTACATGTCCGCCCTTGGCGAGAAACGTGTGCTGACCATCGAGTACACCTTGCTCAAGGACATCAACGACAAGGTTGAACACGCCGTCGAGATGATCGAGCTACTGAAGAATATTCCGTGCAAGATCAACCTGATTCCGTTCAACCCGTTCCCGCATTCCGGGTACGAGCGGCCAAGCAACAACGCGATCCGTCGTTTCCAGGATCAGTTGCATCAGGCCGGTTTCAACGTCACCGTCCGCACCACCCGTGGTGAAGACATCGACGCTGCATGTGGTCAATTGGTAGGGCAGGTGCTGGATCGCACCCGTCGCAGCGAACGTTACATCGCCGTGCGCGAGTTGAGCGCCGACAGCGATCTGGCACAGAACGCCGCGAACACAAATTAAGAGAGGATCTCTATGTCCCTGCGCTTTGCGCTGCTGTTGCTGTTGGCCAGCCTGTGTGCTGGTTGTGTCCTGTCGGGTGACTACAACCCGATGAAGACCAGCAAGGGCCGCGATGAAGCGCGGGCTGCCTACGTGCAGTTGGGGCTGGGATACTTGCAGCAAGGCATGACCGAGCGTGCCAAGGTGCCGCTGAAGAAGGCGCTGGAAATCGACGGTTCCGATCCTGACGCCAACGCTGCCCTCGGGTTGGTGTTTCAGTCCGAAATGGAGCCTGAGCTGGCCGACGAACACTTCCGCAAGGCTTTGTCCTCCCGTCCCGCCGATGCGCGCATCCTCAACAACTACGGCAGTTTTCTCTACGAACAACAGCGTTATAAAGAAGCCTACGAGCGTTTTGAACAGGCCGCCGCCGATACCCTGTATCCTGAGCGTTCGCGTGTGTTCGAGAACCTCGGCATGACGGCGGCGAAGCTCGGTCAGCGTGATCTGGCACAGCAACAGCTGGAAAAAGCACTGCGTTTGAACCGTCAACAACCACGTGCTTTGCTGGAAATGGCTGAGTTGTCCTTCGAAGACAGGCATTATGTGCCCGCGCGAGACTATTACGACCGTTTCAGCCAGTTGACCGAACAAAATGCACGTAGTCTATTGCTCGGCGTTCGGCTGGCAAAAGTGTTTGAAGATCGCGACAAGGCCGCCAGTTATGGCCTGCAATTAAAACGACTCTATCCCGGTACGCCGGAATATCAGCAATACCTGTCGGAGCAATGATGAAAGCGGCGCATCCCGAAGTTGTAGCAGCGAATCGCGTTAACCCCGGTGAGACCCTGCGCCAGGCCCGCGAAAGCAATGGCTGGTCGCTGGCCGAAGTGGCCCTCAAGCTCAACCTCACCGTGACTTCCCTGAGCAATCTTGAAGCCGGCGCTTTCGACAAGCTGCCGGGGCATACCTTCGCTCGCGGTTACATTCGCGCTTATGCCAAATTGCTCGGCATGGACCAGACCGTTCTGGTTCAGCAGTTCGACCAGTCCACCGGTACCGACTCCCAGGGCAGCAACGTGCATGCCCTTGGCCGTATCGAAGAGCCTGTGCGGGTTTCCCACACCATTTTGCGTATTGTCAGCCTGCTGTTGCTGATCGCGGTCATCGGCGGCGGTTTCGTCTGGTGGCAGGATCAGACATCCCAGCGCACCAAGGACCTGACGTCGCTGGCGCCTGAGCACGTTGAAGTCGAAGGTGCTGACGGCACCACCCAGATTCACCCGATCGATGAGCCGGAAGACCAGGCTGTCGAGGAAAACCAGGCCGATACTTCAACGGCGTTGGCGCTGCCTCAGTCTGAAACCACCGCTGAGTCCACCGGTGCCGAAGCTGCTGCGCCAGCGACTGCTCCAGCAGCTCCAGTCGCTCCGGCCACCACGCCAACTGCTCCGGTTCACACCCCAGCGCCAGTTGTCGCTAACCCGGCCACTCCAGCGCCAAACACTCCGGTCACTCCAGCGCCGACCGTCACTGCTCCGGTAGCCCCTGCGGCATCAGCAGCTACCGCAGAAGCGGCTGCTCCGGTGGTTGGCGATGGTCAGGTACAACTGCAGTTCAGTGCCGATTGCTGGGCACAAGTGACCGATGGCCGTGGCAAAGTGATTTTCAGTGGTCTGAAGCATAAAGGCGATAGCGTCACCGTTTCCGGCAAGCCGCCGCTTAACGTACGTCTGGGCGTTGCCCGCGCCGCGCAGGTCAGCTACAACGGCCAGCCGGTCGATATCGCTCCGTTCACCAGTGGCGAGACTGCTCGCCTGAAGTTGGGTCAATAAGTCATGCACGGCGAATCTCCAATCAAACGTCGCGTTTCGCGCAAGATCTGGGTCGGCAACGTACCGGTGGGCGGCGATGCGCCGATCGCGGTACAGAGCATGACCAACAGCGACACCAATGACGTTGCCGCCACTGTTGCGCAAATCAACCGTCTGGAAGCCGCTGGCGTCGACATCGTCCGCGTCTCGGTGCCGGACATGGACGCCGCCGAGGCGTTCGGCAAGATCAAACAACTGGTCAAAGTGCCGTTGGTTGCCGACATCCACTTTGACTACAAGATCGCTCTGCGCGTGGCCGAACTGGGCGTGGACTGCCTGCGTATCAACCCGGGCAACATCGGTCGTGAAGACCGTGTTCGGGCGGTGGTCGATGCAGCGCGTGATCGCGGCATTCCGATCCGCATCGGCGTCAACGCCGGCTCGCTGGAAAAAGACCTGCAGAAGAAATACGGCGAGCCGACCCCTGCTGCGCTGGTCGAATCTGCTTTGCGTCACGTTGAGCACCTCGAACGCCTGAATTTCCAGGACTTCAAGGTCAGCGTTAAGGCCTCTGACGTGTTCATGGCCGTCGAAGCCTACCGCTTGCTGGCGAAAGAAATCGTTCAGCCGCTGCACCTGGGCATCACCGAAGCCGGTGGATTGCGTTCGGGCACAGTGAAATCCGCCGTGGGCCTAGGTATGCTGCTCGCCGAGGGGATTGGCGATACTATCCGCATCTCGCTGGCGGCCGACCCGGTCGAGGAAGTGAAGGTCGGTTACGACATTCTCAAGTCTTTGCATCTGCGTTCCCGGGGCATCAACTTCATCGCCTGCCCGAGCTGCTCGCGGCAGAACTTCGATGTGGTGAAAACCATGAACGAGCTGGAAGGGCGCCTTGAAGACCTGCTGGTGCCGCTGGATGTCGCGGTGATCGGTTGTGTGGTCAACGGCCCCGGCGAAGCCAAGGAAGCCCATATCGGCTTGACCGGCGGCACGCCAAACCTGATTTACATCGACGGCAAGCCGTCGCAGAAACTGACGAATGACAATCTGGTGGACGAGCTGGAAAAGCTGATCCGCCAGAAAGCGGCCGAAAAGGTCGAAGCTGACGCTGCGGTTATTGCGCGCGGCTGAGCCTGATTGAAGCGCCGAACGAATTTAAGGATTTAAAGTGAGCAAGTCTCTGCAAGCCATTCGTGGCATGAATGACATCCTGCCCGAGCAGACCCCGTTGTGGCGTTATTTCGAGGGCACCGTTGCGCGTTTGCTGGATAACTACGGTTACAAGCAGATTCGCATGCCGATCGTTGAATTCACCGAGCTATTCAAGCGCTCGATCGGTGAAGTGACCGACATCGTCGAAAAAGAGATGTACACCTTCGAAGACCGCAACGGCGACTCCCTGACCCTGCGTCCGGAAGGTACCGCGGCGTGCGTGCGTGCCGTACTCGAGCACGGCATTACCGGCGGTGGCCAGGTGCAGAAACTCTGGTACATCGGCCCGATGTTCCGCCACGAGCGTCCGCAGAAAGGCCGTTATCGTCAGTTCCACCAGATCGGTCTGGAAGTGTTCAACCTCGACGGCCCGGACATCGACGCCGAGCTGATCACCATGACCTGGCGTCTGTGGGGCGAGCTGGGCATTCGTGATGCGGTCAAGCTCGAGCTCAACAGCCTCGGCACCAGCGAGTCCCGTGGGCGTTATCGTGAAGCGCTGGTCGAGTACCTCTCGGCGCACCACGACAAACTCGACGAAGACAGCCAGCGTCGCCTGAAAACCAACCCGCTGCGCGTGCTCGACACGAAAAATGCCGACACTCAAGCGGTGCTGGTCGATGCGCCGAAAATGGCCGATTACCTCGACGACGAATCCCGTGCGCACTTTGAAGGTTTGAAAGCGCGTCTGGATGCCGTCGGCATTCCTTACGTGCTCAACCCGAAACTGGTGCGCGGCCTCGATTACTACAGCAAAACCGTATTCGAATGGGTCACCGACAAACTCGGCGCCCAGGGCACTGTTTGCGCGGGCGGTCGTTACGACGGTCTGGTCGAGCAAATGGGTGGCAAGCCGACCACCGGCGTCGGTTTCGCCATGGGCATCGAACGTCTGGTGCTGATGCTGGAAACCCTGGAGCAGATCCCGGAAGAAATCTCCCGTCAGGTCGATGTCTATCTGTGCGCCTTCGGTGAAGAAGCCGAGCTGGCCGGTCTGGCTCTGGCTGAACGTGTTCGTGATCAACTTCCAAACCTGCGTCTGCAAGTCAATGCCGGCGCCGGCAGCTTCAAAAGCCAGTTCAAGAAGGCCGACAAGAGCGGTGCGCTGTACGCACTGATCCTCGGTGACGACGAAATGGCCCAGCAAGTGGTAGGTTTCAAACCCCTGCGTGGCCAGGGCGAACAACAAAGCATTGCCTGGGATGCGCTCGCCGCTCACCTGGCCACCTGCGTCGTGCAGGGTTGAAGCTGTCCAAACAGCCGATTTAGCGATTAAGGAGTATTGGGGTGTCGAGTACCGAAGACGAACAGTTGGCGGATTTGAAGGACTGGTGGACACGCAACGGCAAACCTCTGGTCACTGGCGGCCTGTTGGCGCTGGTCATCGTGTTCGGCTGGCAGGCTTATCACAAGTATCAGAGCAACCAGTCGCAAGGCGCCTCGGTGCTCTATCAGCAACTGCTGGAAACCACGCTGACGCCTGACGGCAAGCCTGATGCGGCCCGCGTTGCGGATCTGGCCGGCAAGCTCAACAGCGAATTCAGCGGTTCCGCCTACGCGCAGTACGGCAGCCTGTTCGTCGCCAAAGTGGCGGTCGACAGCGGCAAGCTGGATGACGCCGCGGCCGAACTGAAAGCCATTGTCGACAAACCGGCCAACCCGGCGCTGGGCGAAATCGCCCGTCAGCGTCTGGCGCAGGTACTCGGCGCGCAGAACAAGGCTGAAGATGCCCTGAAACTGCTCGACGGTGATGCCGACAAAGCATTCCTGGCCACTCGCGAAGAACTCAAGGGCGACCTGCTGGTACAGCTGGGCCGTACCGATGACGCGAACAAGGCGTATCAAAAAGCCAAGGCGGCACTGTCGGATGAAGCGGCGGTCGGTGGCCTTCAAATCAAGCTCGACGACCTGGCCAAAGGGGATGCGTGACGTGATCCGTTGGAAGCATGCAGCATTGCTGGCTCTGGCCCTTCTGGCCGCGGGTTGCAGCAGCAACAGCAAGAAAGAATTGCCACCGGCTGAACTGACCGACTTCAAAGAAGAAGTGGTTCTGCACAAGCAGTGGAGTCGTTCGATCGGTGACGGTCAGGGCGAAACCTACAACATGCTGGTGCCGGCGATCGACGGTGACACCATCTACGCCGCCGATGTAACCGGCGTGGTGATGGCCATGGATCGCGGCAATGGCGACGTGAAATGGAAGCAGGATCTTGACCTGCCTGTCTCCGGCGCCGTTGGCGTGGGTTACGGTCTGGTTCTGATCGGTACGCTGCGCGGCGAAGTCGTTGCTCTGGACACCAGCAACGGTGAAGAGAAGTGGCGCGCTCGTGTGAACAGCGAAGTCCTCGCGCCGCCAGCCAACAACGGCGACGTGGTGGTGGTACAGACTCAGGACGATCGTCTGATCGGTCTGGATGCTTCCACCGGTACTCAGCGCTGGGTGTATGACAGCACCCCGGCCGTGTTGACCCTGCGTGGCACCAGCGCACCGCTGGTTACCAACCGCCTCGCGGTGGCTGGCCTGTCGACCGGTAAAGTGGTCGCTCTGGACATTTCCAACGGCGTGCCGGTCTGGGAACAACGGATCGCGATTCCACAAGGTCGTTCGGAACTGGAGCGCGTAGTCGACATCGACGGCGGTCTGCTGTTGTCCGGCGGTACGCTGTACGTTGCCAGCTATCAGGGTCGCGTGGCGGCACTGGATCTGGAAAGCGGTCGTCAACTCTGGCAGCGCGATGCGTCGAGCTACGCCGGTATCGCTCAGGGTTTCGGTAGCGTTTACGTGAGCCTGTCCTCGGGCACCGTTGAAGGCGTCGACGAACGTTCCACCACAGCATTGTGGAGCAACGATTCGCTGGCTCGTCGTCAACTGTCGGCTCCGGAAGTGTTCTCCAGCTATGTTGCAGTCGGTGACCTGGAAGGTTATCTGCACCTGCTGAGCCAGGTTGACGGTCGTTTCGTCGGCCGTGAGCGCATCGACAGCGACGGCCTGCGTGCCCGTCCGCTGGTGGTGGGTGACACGATTTATGTCTATGGCAACAGTGGCAAACTGGAAGCCCTGACCATCAAGTAACAACTATGCTTGGGGTTAAACCCCCAGGCGGCCCCGGATTCATGGGGCTTGCAGCGCTAACAGGCGTTGCCCCGAGCACCAGCCGCTGCCTCGCAGCGGCTTTTGTATTTTCTGAAATAACGAAGTGGAGAGCCGCATGGTTCCCGTAATCGCCCTGGTGGGCCGACCGAACGTCGGCAAGTCCACCTTGTTCAACCGCCTGACCAGGACTCGCGACGCCATCGTCGGCGACTTGTCCGGTCTGACCCGTGATCGCCAGTACGGTGAGGCCAAGTGGCAAGGGCGTTCCTACATTCTGGTCGACACCGGTGGTATCTCCGGTGACGAGCACGGTATGGACGAAAAAATGGCCGAGCAGTCGCTGCTGGCCATTGAAGAAGCAGATGTAGTGTTGTTCCTGGTAGATGCCAAGGCCGGTTTCACCGCCGCCGACCAGATGATCGCCGAACACCTGCGCAAACGTAACAAGCGTTCCTACGTGGTCGCCAACAAGGTCGACAACATCGACCCGGAAATGGCCCGCGCTGAATTCGCCCCTCTGGGCATGGGCCACGCGATCCCGATCGCCGGTGCTCACGGTCGCGGCATCACCCAGATGCTGGAAATCGCCCTGGGTGATTTCCCGAGAGACGAAGAAGAGCCAGAAGAAGGCGAGGAAGAGATCGTTGCCGAAGGCGAGGAAGCCAAGCGCATTCCTGGCCCGAGCGAAAAAGACGGGATCAAGATCGCCATCATCGGTCGTCCGAACGTCGGCAAGTCGACCCTGGTCAACCGCATGCTCGGTGAAGACCGGGTTATCGTCTATGACCAGCCGGGCACCACTCGCGACAGTATCTACATCCCGTTTGAACGGAATGAAGAGAAGTACACGCTGATCGACACCGCCGGTGTGCGCAAGCGCGGCAAGATCCACGAAGAAGTCGAAAAATTCTCCGTGGTGAAAACCCTGCAGGCGATCAAAGACGCCAACGTGGTGATCTTCGTGATGGACGCCCGCGAAGGCGTGGTCGATCACGACCTCAACCTGCTGGGCTTCGCCATCGAATCCGGTCGTGCACTGGTGATCGCGATCAACAAGTGGGACGGCATGACGCCGAGCGAGCGCGACTTCGTCAAGGTCGAGCTGCAACGTCGCCTGTTCTTCGTTGACTACGCCGACATCCACTTCATCTCGGCCCTGCACGGCACTGGCGTGGGTAACCTCTACGCGTCCGTACAGAACTCGTTCAAGTCGGCGGTCACGCGCTGGCCGACCAACCGTCTGACCCAGATTCTGGAAGACGCGGTGGGCGAGCACGCGCCACCGATGGTCAACAACCGCCGGATCAAGCTGCGCTACGCCCACTTGGGTGGTGCGAACCCGCCGATCATCGTGATCCATGGTAACCAGATTGAGAAAGTGCCGAAGTCGTACGTGCGCTATCTGGAGAACACTTACCGCCGTGTGCTGAAGCTGGTCGGTACGCCGATCCGCATCGAGTTCAAGGGCGGCGAGAACCCGTACGAAGGCAACAAGAACACGCTGACCGACCGCCAGGTCAACAAGAAGCGTCGCTTGATGTCGCACAACAAGAAAGCCAGCAAGAAGCGCCGCGACAAGAAGTAAGGTGCGGCTCGTTGATCGTTCCCATGCTCCGCGTGGGAATGTATCCCGTGACGCTCTGCGTCACATAAGCGGTGGACGCAGAGCGTCCAAGGCTGCATTCCCACGCAGAGCGTAGGAACGATCAACATGAGAGAAGGGTGCCATCCGGCGCCCTTTTTTTATGGGCGCCGGATGGGCTATCCTCGGGCTCTCCCGCGCCGTCGTCAGAGCCGGGTGTTGAGCAGGGAACCCCCGATGATCACCAGTAAGCTGCCGAATGTCGGCATCACTATTTTCACGCAGATGTCTCAGCTCGCGGCCCAGACCGGAGCGATCAACCTGTCCCAGGGTTTTCCTGACTTCGACGGCCCGCAGTCCCTGCGTGATGCGGTCGGTCGGCACATCGCCAGTGGCCACAACCAGTATTCACCGATGACTGGCCTGCCGGCGCTGCGCGAGCAGATTGCGGCGAAAATCGCTCGCAGCTATGGCGTGCAAGTCAGTGCCGACAGTGAAGTGACGGTCACGCCAGGCGCGACCCAGGCGATCTTTTGTGCGATTCAGGCGGTTATCCACAGCGGCGACGAAGTCATCGTGTTCGATCCGTGCTACGACAGCTACGAACCGGCGACGGAGTTGGCGGGCGGTCGTTGCGTACATGTACAACTGAATCCGAACGACTTCTCCATCGATTTCGATCAACTCGCTACTGCCCTGAGTCCGCGCACGAAAATGATCGTCATCAACACCCCGCACAACCCGAGCGGCGCGCTGATCAGTCGTGCCGAACTCGATCAACTGGCAGAGTTGATCCGTGGTCGCGACATCTACCTGATCAGCGATGAAGTCTACGAACACCTGGTGTTCGACGGCGTGCCGCACGTCAGCGTGCTGGCCCATGAAGAGCTGTATCAGCGCGCATTCGTGGTCAGCTCGTTCGGCAAGACCTATCACGTCACCGGCTGGAAAACCGGTTACGTCGTCGCGCCGCCAGCGCTGACCACCGAACTGCGCAAGGTCCACCAGTACGTCAGTTTCTGCGGCGTCACGCCGTTGCAATATGCGCTGGCCGATTACATGGCCGAGCACCCGGAACACGTCGAAGAGTTGCCGGGTTTCTATCAGGCCAAGCGCGATCTGTTCTGCGATCTGCTGGCGCCGTCGCGCTTCACCTTCACCCGAGTCACTGGCACCTACTTCCAGTTGGTCGATTACTCGCAGATCCGTCCTGACCTGAATGACGTCGAGATGGCCATGTGGATGACCCGCGAACACGGCGTGGCGAGTATTCCGGTGTCGGTGTTCTACCAGAACCCACCGCAAGGCCAGCGCCTGGTGCGCCTGTGTTTTGCCAAACGCGAGGAGACGTTGCGTGAAGCGGCGGCAAAACTATGCGTGATCTGAGTGCGTTACCTGATCTGAACCTGGCGCTGATCCAGACCAGCCTGGCCTGGCATGACCGCCAGGCCAACCTTGAACATTTCGAGGTGTTGCTGGAGCAGGCGTGGGGGGCGGATCTGATCATCCTGCCGGAAATGTTCACCACTGGATTCTCCATGGAATCCGAAACCCTTGCCGAAGCCGAGAATGGCCCGACCAGCAAATGGCTGCGGGTTCAGGCGGCAAAGCTCGATGCAGTCATTACCGGCAGCGTGATCATTCAGGCCGCCGACGGCAGCCATCGCAATCGCCTTCTATGGGCGCGACCGGACGGTGAAGTGTTGCATTACGACAAGCGTCACCTGTTCCGCATGGCCGGCGAGCACAATCACTACACCCCCGGCGAACGTCAGGTGCAGTTCGAACTCAAGGGCTGGCGCATCCGTCCGCTGATCTGCTACGACCTGCGCTTCCCGGTGTGGAGCCGCGATGCGCAGGACACTGATCTGTTGCTGTACACCGCCAACTGGCCGGGCGCGCGGCGTCTGCACTGGAATCGCCTGTTGCCGGCGCGAGCCATCGAAAACCTTTGCTATGTGGCGGCGGTGAATCGCGTCGGCACGGACGGTAAGGGCTTCGCCTACACCGGTGACAGTCAGGTGCTGGATTTCCAGGGGGAAACCTTGCTGGCGGCGGGGGAGGCGGACGGGGTGTTCAAGGTGGTTTTGGAGGCGGCGTCACTGGCGGCGTATCGCGAGCGCTTTCCGGCGAATCTGGATGCCGACACCTTCGAGTTCACCTGAGGTAACTGATTGTTCCCACGCTCTGCGTGGGAATGCAGCCGTGACGCTCCGCGTCACTGGACGCAGAGCGTCCCTTGAGGCATTCCCACGCAGAGCGTGGGAACGATCGCAAGCAAAAAAAGGCCCCGGAGTTTGCACGCCGGGGCCTTTTGCATTTCAGCGATCGATTACGCCGCTTTCGCCTCAGGCTGGCTCAGTGAGCGGTTCAGCGCGCTGAACAGGGCCTTGAAGCTGGCCGTGGTGATGTTTTCATCGATGCCCACGCCGTGCACTGCACGTTCGCCGTTCACACGCAGCTCGATGTACGCCGCTGCTTTGGCGTTGGTGCCTGCGCCGATCGCGTGTTCGTTGTAGTCCATGATCTCCACCGGAATCGGCAGGCCAGCGACGAGTGCTTCCAGTGCACCGTTGCCCTTGCCGCGCCAGTGCAGGTTGGTTTCGCCCTGACCTTTGCTTGCCACTTCCACTTCGACGGCGCTGTTGCCGTTTTCTTCCTGCAGGCGATGGCTGACCAGCGCATACGGGGTGTTGGCTTGCAGGTATTCGCTGATCAACAACGAGTGAATCTGTTTGGCGGTCATCTCCAGGCCCAGACGATCGGTTTCACGCTGCACAACCTGGCTGAATTCGATCTGCATGCGACGTGGCAGGCTGATGCCGTACTCCTGCTCCAGCAAGTAGGCGATGCCGCCCTTGCCCGACTGGCTGTTGACGCGAATCACCGCCTCGTAGCTGCGGCCGATGTCGGCCGGGTCGATCGGCAAGTACGGCACTTCCCACAGTGCATCCGGTTTCTGCTGGGAGAAGCCTTTACGGATCGCATCCTGGTGCGAGCCGGAGAACGCAGTGTGTACCAGGTCACCAACGTACGGGTGACGCGGGTGAACCTGAATCTGGTTGCACTCTTCGACCACTTTGCGCACGCCGTCGATGTCGGAGAAGTCCAGCTGCGGGTCAAGACCCTGGGTGTACATGTTCAGAGCGACGGTGACGAGGTCAACGTTACCGGTACGCTCGCCGTTGCCGAACAGGCAGCCTTCGACGCGATCGGCGCCGGCCATCAGGCCCAGCTCGGTAGCGGCGACGCCGGTGCCACGGTCGTTGTGGGTATGCAGGCTGATGATCACGCTGTCACGACGGTTGATGTTGCGGCCGAACCACTCGATCTGGTCGGCGTAGACGTTCGGGGTCGCGCACTCAACGGTAGCCGGCAGGTTGAGGATCATCTTGTGCTCAGGCGTCGGGTTCCACACCTCGATCACCGCGTCACAGACTTCCTTGGCGAATTCCAGCTCGGTAGCGCTGAAGGTTTCCGGCGAGTATTCGAAGGTCCACTCGGTGTCCGGCTGCATCGCCGCGTATTTGACGAACAGCTTGGCCGCGTTCACGGCGATGGCCTTGATACCGTCCTTGTCCTGGTTGAAGACGATGCGACGGAAAGAAGGCGAGGTGGCGTTGTACAAGTGAACGATGGCTTTTTTCGCACCGCGCAGGGATTCGAAAGTACGCTCGATCAAATCTTCACGGCCCTGGGTCAGCACCTGAATGGTGGTGTCGTCCGGGATGTGGCCTTCTTCGATCAGGGTACGCACGAAGTCGAAGTCGGTTTGCGAAGCGGCCGGGAACGAGGCTTCGATTTCCTTTACACCGACCTGCACCAGGGTTTTCCAGAAGCGCAGCTTTTTCACCGCGTCCATCGGTTCGATCAGCGACTGGTTGCCGTCACGCAGGTCGGAACTGCACCAGATCGGCGCGGTGTCGATGGTTTTCGACGGCCAGGTGCGATCCGGCAAGTTGATGACGGGAAACGCGCGGTATTTCGAAGACGGATCTTTGAGCATGCTCATCGGGAAATTCCTTATTGTCTGGGCCGAAAAGAGGCGGCCTGCCGGTGTTACGAATGTTCTTGGAAAAGCGTGGGACGAGGTGCCGCGATTCAGCCTGGCAGTCGTGCGCTGACAAGGCACAGGCTGCGGTGCTGGCGAAGCTGAATGAGGGTGTGAGAGGTTTTCATGCCTTCAACCCTAACCGCGGGGGGAGAGGTTGGCAAGCAGTCGGAAAAAATTGAGAGGAATACTCGGAAAGCGAGGCTATGCAGGATTTTATTGCGCTTAAGGCGGTGGATCTTATTGATGTTTGCGTGCGGTTAGATTGGGGCGCAATTGAGTTTTTGAAGATTCATTGAGTGTGGCGGTGTTTTATAGGCCGCCTTCGCGAGCAGGCTCGCTCCCACAGGGGATCTTTGTTGTGAATAAGATCCAGTGTGGGAGCGAGCCTGCTCGCGAAGAGGCCGGTCGCCTCAACACATATTTAAGGTTGAAATGCACCAATAAAAATCGCCGGATCCACCCGCGCATCATTCAGGCTGACATTCCAGTGCATGTGCGGCCCGGTTGCCCGGCCCGTCGAGCCGACTTTGCCGACCACCGCGCCCCGCGCCAGTTGATCGCCGACTTTCACATCAATCTTCGACATATGGCAGAACATGCTGATAAAGCCCTGCCCATGGTCGACAAACACGGTGTTGCCATTAAAGAAGTAGTTGCCGATCAGAATCACTTTGCCCGCCGCCGGAGTCTTGATCGGCGTGCCCGCTGGCACGGCAAAGTCGAGACCCGCGTGGGGATTGCGTTCTTCACCATTAAAGAAACGACGCACGCCAAACTTGCTCGACAGCGGCCCGTTGACTGGTTTATCCAACAACAAATTGCTTGGCGTGTTCGGGCTGAAGCTGCGGTAAGCCTTGATCTGCTCGGCCAGTTCGCCCTCGATGCGCTTGAGGTTCGACTGATCCGGGTTTACTTGCTGTTTGTTCTTCAGGGTGATGCGCTGTTCCGGGTATTTCTTGTTACCCACGGTGAATGGCAGATTGCGCCCGCCACTGCTGATCTGTTGCGCGCCCGGCTTCACCGTCAACGGCACGCCGACAATCGCCAGCCAGTTGTTCTGCTCTTTCACCACCAGCACCGGTTTGCCCTGATACGTGGCTTTCGGTGCCTGCGCGGCGGTGCCCAGATCAACCACCGCCACACCGCCCGGCACCGGTTTGTTCAGTAGCCGGGTGATGTAACTGTCGGCGTGGGCATTGAAGGTCAGGCAGAGCAAAAACAGTGGAGCGAGAAAGCGCGGCATGGATCAGTCCAGTAAGGAGAGAGTGACAGGCGTCAGGTGATTGTCCTCGACGCGCACTTGCAGTTCGCCTTCGCCGAGTTTGGCTTTGAGGCGCTGGCCGGTGTGGGTCTGTGCAGCGTTGCGAATCGCATGGCCACGCTCATCGAGCAAAATGCTGTAACCGCGACCGAGCGTCGCCAATGGGCTGACCACGTGCAGCGTCTGCATCTGACTGTGCAATTGCAGGCGCCGGTTTTTTAGACCTTCGCGCATGGCGCGAGGCAAGCGTTCGGCGAGGCTGTCGAGTCGCTGGCGCAACATCGCCAATTGCCGCCCCGGATGCTGGCCGGCGAGGCGTGTTTCCAGGCGGATCAGGCGCTCGCGACGGGTATTGAGATGGCGCTCGAACGCCCGACGCATGCGCATGTCCAGATCATCCAGGCGCTGAGCCTGTTGGCGCAGACGTTCGCCGGGATGGCGCAAGCGACGGGCCATGCCTTCCAAGCGCAGACGATCACGCATCAAACGGTCGCGCATGCGCATCACCAAGCGCCGATGCAGGCTTTCGACCTGACGGATCAGATGACTGGAATCGGGCGCGAGTAATTCGGCAGCCGCAGACGGCGTCGGTGCGCGCACGTCGGCAACAAAGTCGCTGATCGACACATCGGTTTCATGGCCGACGGCGCTGACAATCGGCGTCACGCAGGCATCAACGGCACGGGCTACAGCTTCTTCGTTAAAGCACCAGAGGTCTTCCAGCGAGCCGCCGCCACGGGCGAGGATCAGTGCGTCGAAACCACGGGCATCGGCCATTTTCAGAGCGCGGACGATTTGCGCGGTGGCTTCCCGGCCTTGTACGGCAGTCGGAATCAGCGTCAGTTGCACCTGCGGCGCACGGCGGCGGAATACGCTGATGATGTCGCGAATCACCGCGCCGGTTGGCGAGCTGATGATGCCGATGCGCTGCGGATGCGCGGGCAACGGCACTTTGCGTTCGGCACTGAACAGACCTTCGGCGCTGAGCTTTTCCTTCAGCGCATCGAAGGCCAGACGCAGTGCACCGTCACCGGCAGGTTCGACAGTGTCGAGAATCAACTGATAGTCGCCACGGCCTTCGAACAGCGAAACCTTGCCACGCACCTTCACCGCCAGGCCGTCCTTCAACGCCTGACGCACTCGCGCAGCGTTCTGCCGGAACAGCGCGCAACGCACCTGCGCGCCGCTGTCCTTGAGGGTGAAATAGATGTGGCCGGACGCCGGGCGCGCGAGGTTGGAGATTTCGCCTTCGACCCAGATGTTGCTGAACACGTCTTCGAGCAACACCCGCGCGCGGCCGTTGAGCTGGCTGACGGTCAGGACCTCACGGTCCAGGCCAAGTCTTGCAAAGGGATCTTTAATCATGGGGCGCAGTTTAAAGGCATTTGCCGTCGAATCACCATGACACCGCACAAAACCCTGTGGGAGCGAGCCTGCTCGCGAAAGCTTCTTATCCTTCGACATCTTCAGTGGCTGACAGTCCGCTTTCGCGAGCAGGCTCGCTCCCACAAGGGGGATTGGTGAAGGTCTGGAGGAAGTGTTGGATCAGCGGGGTCGGATTCTGTGGGTAGGCGAGGGCGACGGTGCTTTGGCAATCGGGATCGGTCAGCGGCAGAAATCGTACGCCGCTTGGGGCGATGTCCTGCATCGATTCCGGCAGCAGGGCGATGCCGAACCCGGCCTGAATCAGCTGGAGCTGGGTGGTCTTGCGCGACATGACCCGCGCCGCTTGCGGAAAGAAGCCCTGACGCATGCACAGGTCAGCACACAGATAGCTCAGGCCGCCACGCTGTGGATGCGGGATCGAGATGAACGCTTCGTCCTTCAGTTGGGCCAGATCGACACGCTCAGCCTCGGCCAATCGATGATTCATCGGCACTGCCAACAGCAACCGTTCAGTAAACAGCGGCACAATCTGAATACCTTCGCGCTGGCGCAACACTGGCAGGCGCAGCAGGCCGACATCGAGGCGTCCTTCGACGAGTTCTTCCAGTTGCGCTTCCGAAGAGAGTTTGCCGATATCCAGTGACACGCCAGGCTGTTGCTGCAGATAAGCGCCGAGATCACTGAGCACCCGGCCACTGATAGACACAGTGCTGGAGTGACTGAGGCGCAAGGTGCCGAGCTGGCCATTGCCGACTTCGGTGGCCATGGCGCTAGCCTTGCTCAGCTCATTGAGCAAATTTTTTGCTCGCGGCAAAAAAGCTTCCCCAGCCGCAGTGAGGCGAGGCTGGCGCGCGGTGCGCTCGAAAAGCGGGGTTTGCAGGCGCGTTTCCATGTCCTTGATTTGCCGGCTCAGCGCCGATTGCGCAACGAACAAACGTTCAGCCGCAGCACTGAAACTGCCACATTCGGCAATTTCGACGAAGTAACGCAATTGACGGGTTGAAAGCACCAGTTATGCCTTTTTGAGATGGGTGATCGACTTTGAAGATATTAGTCGCAACCCTCGGCGCTGGCTAAAGTCATCTCAGGCTTATTAAGGAAGCGGATCGATGAGTGTGGCGGGGTTGTTGAGTGAATGGGCGTGGGGCGCTGGCGGCTGGGCTGTGATTGGGTTGGGCATCGCATCGGCTTACATCGTGTTCGGCATTGCCGGATTTGGCACCGCACTGGTGGCGGGGCCGATTCTGCTTCTGTTCATGCCGTTGTCGAAGATTGTGCCGCTGCTGGTGCTACTGGATTTCGTTGCAGCGTTCGGCAACCTGCTGCCGTCGCGGCGGGATGTGGCTAAGCCGGAGTTGTTGCGGCTACTGCCGTGCATGGCGCTGGGCTGCACGCTGGGAGTGATTTTCCTGCTTAATCTGAAATCCGATCTGTTGCTGTTGTTGATGGGCCTGTTTATCAGCGCTTATGCGGTTTACAGCCTGTGGGTCAAAGCCCGGCCGGCGCAATTGTCGGCGGCCTGGGCAGTGCCGATGGGCACGGTGGGCGGGTTGTTCGGCGCGCTGTTTGGCAGTGGTGGCTTTCTATACGCGATTTATCTCAACAGTCGACTGCCGAAAGACGCTGCGCGGGCGACGCAAAGTGCGCTGATCAGTTGCAGCACGGTGGTGCGTTTGAGCCTGTTTGCCATCGCCGGTGTGTATGCCGAGCTACCCTTATTGATGCTGGCCTTGTGTTTGTTGCCGGCCATGGTGCTGGGGTTGTGGATCGGGCGGCGCTTGACCATGAAGTTGTCGCGCGAGGCGTTTGTGCGGCTGGTGACATGGCTGGTGCTGGCGAGCGGGCTGGCGTTGATCGGACGCTACCTCAGCACTTGACCGGATTTTGTCAGGGATTAAGCTGCCGGCCTTTAGGGCCTCTTCGCGAGCAGGGAACTGCATGCCATTGTGGGAGCGAGCCTGCTCGCGAAGGCGTCAGAAGTCACACCGCAGGATTTCCCATGAATTCGCAAAGCATCATCGTCCCGAAAATCTCCACCCTGCCGGTCCACGAACCCCGGGCCCGGGCGATCGTGCGCTGGCTGGTGCGCAAGAACATCATCAAAGAAGAGCTGACAACCTGTGGCCGCACCGGCAACCGCATGGCTTACGCGATTGCCGATGGCGCCCGCGCCGTGGTCCTGCACCCGCAAGCGCTGCCATTTGGTGAGCCGATCAACGGGCTGGAGATCGTCACCAAACGCTGCATCTACACGCCGGCCAAGGGCTTTCTCGAAGAGGCTGGTTGTGCCGAGTGTCGTCGCGAGATCGGCGAAGCGCTGTTTGAAAGCCTCGAAGACTGGATGCCGGGGCGCACCGACAACTTCACCTGCCCGGAATGCGGTCACGAAGACGACATCAACGGCTTCCTGTACCTGCAGGAGTGCGGGTTTTCCAACCTCGGCTTCATCTTCAATAACTGGCTGGAGGCGGGCTTCAAGCAGAGCTTTATCGATGAGTTCGCCGATTGGCTCGATCAACCTGTCTCTTGGGTCAAGGTGGAGCTGTAGCGGCGGGGGTCTCCGTATATCAGCAACATTGATATTAAGCTGAGTTTTACATTGAACAGCAGGGGGTGGATGACTATAATGGCGCGCTTCCATTTTCCCGCTCGGGAGCCCCCGCGATGCTGCGTATCAGCCAAGAAGCTCTGACATTCGACGACATTCTCTTAGTGCCTGGTTATTCCGAGGTGCTTCCTAACGAAGTCAGTCTCAAGACCCGCCTTACCCGTGGCATCGAGCTGAACATTCCTCTGGTTTCTGCTGCAATGGACACCGTCACTGAAGCCCGTTTGGCAATCGCCATGGCTCAGGAAGGTGGCATCGGCATTATCCACAAGAACATGACCATCGAGCAGCAAGCTGCCGAAGTGCGTAAGGTCAAGAAGTTCGAAGCCGGCGTCGTCAAGGATCCGATCACCATCGAGGCTGATGCCACGGTACGTGACCTGTTCGAATTGACCCGCATGCACAACATTTCCGGCGTTCCGGTCCTGCACGATGGCGACCTGGTCGGCATCGTCACTTCCCGTGACGTGCGTTTCGAAACCCGTCTGGAAGCCACCGTACGTGAAGTGATGACGCCTAAAGAGCGTCTGGTCACCGTGCGTGAAGGCGCCGACAAGAACGAAGTCCGCGAGCTGCTGCACAAGCACCGTCTGGAAAAAGTTCTGATCGTCGATGACAAGTTTGCCCTCAAAGGCATGATGACCGTCAAAGACATCGAAAAAGCCAAAGCCTACCCGCTGGCCAGCAAGGACGATCAAGGTCGTCTGCGCGTTGGCGCTGCGGTCGGTACGGGTAAAGACACCGGTGACCGTGTAGCGGCTCTGGTCAACGCTGGCGTGGACGTCGTGGTAGTCGACACCGCGCACGGTCACTCCAAAGGCGTGATCGACCGCGTTCGCTGGGTTAAAGAGAATTTCCCTGAAGTGCAGGTGATCGGCGGCAACATCGCCACCGGCGCCGCAGCCAAGGCTCTGGCCGAAGCTGGCGCTGATGCGGTCAAGGTCGGTATCGGCCCTGGCTCGATCTGCACCACCCGTATCGTCGCCGGTGTCGGCGTCCCGCAAATCAGTGCCATCGCCAACGTCGCCGCTGCCCTTGAAGGCACTGGCGTACCGTTGATCGCCGACGGCGGTATCCGTTTCTCCGGTGACCTGTCCAAGGCCATCGTAGCCGGTGCTTCCTGCGTGATGATGGGCTCGATGTTCGCCGGTACTGAAGAAGCGCCGGGCGAAATCGAACTGTTCCAGGGCCGTTCGTACAAGGCGTATCGCGGCATGGGTTCGCTGGGCGCCATGTCCCAGGCTCAAGGTTCCTCCGACCGTTACTTCCAGGACTCCTCGGCAGGTGCCGAGAAACTCGTTCCGGAAGGCATCGAAGGCCGTGTGCCTTACAAAGGCACCCTGAGCGCGATCATTCACCAGTTGATGGGCGGTCTGCGTTCCTCGATGGGCTACACCGGTAGCGCCAACATCGAAGAAATGCGCACCAAGCCTGAGTTCGTGCGGATCACCGGCGCTGGCATGGCCGAATCCCACGTTCACGACGTGCAGATCACCAAAGAAGCGCCAAACTACCGCGTAGGTTGAGCCTTCAAGCAACAAGCAAAGCAACCGGGGCTGTTTGATTCAGCCCCGAGTTGTTTCTGAATCACGACTGTTTCTGAACGACTTAGACGAGACTGAATCATGGCCCTCGATATTCACGCTCACCGCATCCTGATCCTCGACTTCGGCTCGCAATACACCCAACTGATCGCCCGCCGCGTGCGCGAAATCGGTGTGTACTGCGAACTGCACCCGTTCGACATGGACGAAGATGCGATCCGCGAATTCGCTCCTAAAGGCGTCATCCTCGCCGGCGGCCCCGAGTCCGTGCACGTCGCCGACAGCCCGCGCTGCCCACAGGCAGTGTTCGATCTGGGCGTACCGGTCTTCGGTATCTGCTACGGCATGCAGACCATGGCCGAGCAACTGGGTGGCAAGGTTGAAGGTTCCGAACTGCGTGAGTTCGGTTACGCCCGCGTTGACGTGGTCGGCAAGAGCCGTCTGCTCGACGGCATCGAAGACCACATCGACGCTGACGGCCTGTTCGGCCTCGACGTATGGATGAGCCACGGTGACAAGGTCACCAAAATGCCGGAAGACTTCCACATTCTGGCCAGCACCCCGAGCTGCCCGATCGCCGGCATGTTCAACGACGACCGTGGCTACTACGGCGTGCAGTTCCACCCGGAAGTAACCCACACCAAGCAGGGCGGTCGCATCCTGTCGCGCTTCGTCCTCGACATCTGCGGCTGTGAAGCCCTGTGGACCCCGTCGAAGATCGCTGAAGACGCCATTGCCAACATCCGCGCACAAGTCGGTACCGACAACGTGCTGCTGGGTCTGTCCGGCGGCGTTGACTCCTCGGTAGTTGCCGCGCTGCTGCACAAGGCCATCGGCGACCAACTGACCTGCGTCTTCGTCGACAACGGCCTGCTGCGTCTGCACGAAGGCGAGCAAGTGATGGCCATGTTCGCCGAGAACATGGGCGTCAAAGTGATCCGCGCCAACGCTGAAGATCAGTTCCTCGACAACCTGGCCGGCGAAGCCGATCCGGAAAAGAAGCGCAAGATCATCGGTCGCACCTTCATCGACGTATTCGATGCCCAGTCGAACAAACTGGAAAACATCAAGTACCTCGCTCAGGGCACCATCTACCCGGACGTGATCGAATCGGCTGGCGCGAAAAGCGGCAAGGCCCACGTGATCAAGTCGCACCACAACGTGGGCGGCCTGCCGGAAGAGATGAACCTGAAACTGGTCGAGCCACTGCGCGAACTGTTCAAGGACGAAGTTCGTCGTCTGGGTCTGGAGCTGGGCCTGCCGTACGACATGGTCTACCGTCACCCGTTCCCGGGCCCGGGCCTGGGCGTGCGCATCCTCGGTGAAGTGAAGAAGGAATATGCCGACCTGCTGCGTCGCGCTGACCACATCTTCATCGAAGAACTGCGCAAAGCCGACTGGTACCACAAGGTCAGCCAGGCCTTCGTCGTGTTCCAGCCAGTGAAATCGGTTGGCGTTGTTGGCGACGGCCGTCGTTACGCCTGGGTTGTGGCCCTGCGTGCTGTAGAAACCATCGACTTCATGACCGCGCGTTGGGCTCACCTGCCTTACGAACTGCTGGAAACCGTATCCGGCCGCATCATCAATGAAATCGAAGGCATCTCTCGCGTCACTTACGACGTATCGAGCAAGCCGCCGGCGACGATTGAGTGGGAATGATCTCACTACTCGTTGATTAACGAAAAACCCTTGGCCTGAAGCCAAGGGTTTTTTCGTTTCATGTCTTGAAAACGGGTTAGTTGGGTAAGCGACTTTGCAGGGTCAGGCCGATCTCTATCAGGCGCTGGGATAAAGCGCCGAGGTTACGGAACATGATGCCGCTGATCCGGGGCATCGACTGTGCCCAGATGTAAAACTGACCATTCCTGCAATTTACTATTGTTCGAACGATATTGCTGGAGCTGTCGCGACGCACGAGCATGTAGGTATTTTGCATTTTTTTGAGCATGAACATGCCGTTGCGATTGAGGAGTGTGTTCTCTGCTGCCTCAGTCCATTGCGGCATAGGTGTTTCGATCTGCAAGCGCAGATCGGCGAATAGAATATCGGATGAGTTGCGCGTCGTTGCCCCGTTATCAAACGGGCCCCGAGTGACTTTCAGTCCCGGGTCGATACTGACGCCGGGCACTTCGCTGGGCACCGCTTCTTCAATGCGTAAACCGATGCCGCCCCTGAGTTCGCTTATGCCTGGCAGATTTCTGAAAGCGTTGGTGTTCGTTGCCTCGACTAGGGCAGCCCATTTTCCGGTTCTGTTAAGGAGCTCGTCACCCCACATGATTTGAGAGGCGAGCCGGGCGTGGATCATCTGCTCTTCGATCGAAGTCAGCGGTATTTTCAGTTTGTAACTGTGTGCGACTTCAAGACCATGGCTGCGGATGCCATTGGCCTGGGCAGCCTTGATCAGTTCAAGCATGTTGAATCGGTCATCAGGGTCGGTACTCAGGCTGGACAAGTAGCCGCTAAGGTCCTCTGACATCTCTCCCGACAGGTAAAAGTCGTTGAGGTCTGCCTGGGCAAAATCGCTCAGCAAACCACGTACATAAAGTGTGTCGATATGCCGTGCGAACGCCGGCATGTTTTCGATCATGAAACGCATGCTGGCGATGCGATCAAGGGTTTCGCCGACGACCAGTCCATCGGTATTGGCAAAGATGCGATCAATCAACTCAGCCGTCTGCATCTCGGCATCGATTGGCGGGATGACTGGCCGTGCGGGCAGGTTGGTCCAGTTCAGCTCTGAGTAATACTCTTTGGCCTCGTTTAGCAGGAACGAGCGTTTTTCGCGAAAATAGGCCGCGTACGTATCGGCAGTTGATGGGTTACCACGGTTTGCGCTGGAGAGCTCGGCGAAAGTCTCGGGCAGGTTCATTGCCCATCTTTTCATTTTCGCAATGTCCATTCCTACGATGTCGTTCAGGGGCGTAACCAGACGCAGTGGTCGCGCAACTGGTGAAACCGGTTCAACGAGGGGAAGCTCCGCTGACGGGGTTGATGAGGCTGGGGCCGAGGATGAGGACGAGGGCAGGTCAATGCCCAGTAAACAGGCCTTGCCCACGCATTGGCCGCCTCCCCTGAGGCGCAACGCGGGTATGCGTTCCCACTTGCCGCTACTACTCAAGCGTACTGGCAACGAGTAAGCGAACTGATTGGGTCGCTCGGGATTGACGATGGCCCAGTGGCCAGTGTCTTCGGATTCGGCAAAGTAGCGCACGTAGTAAGCCGCACCCTCTATTTCGATGGCATAGCCCGGTTCCTTGTCCAGGCGGTAAATGCCCTCATACTTGCCTGGAGCTGCCTCTGCAGAACGCTGGGCAAGTAGCTCGTTGCATCGATATTTGGCAGGAATCTTTGGAACAGACCAACCTTGGCGCGCAGCCGCCGTGGCCAACTGCTGGGTGGATGCGATGGTGGTCTCGGTGGCGATTTCGTTTGCCAGCTCAACGGTCGCCTGTGGATCAATCGTCGCGACTGGCGGTTGATCCACAGGCGGCAAGAAGGGTGCGTCAGGCGCAGTGAACTCGACCAACCCGAGCATTTCTTGCGCTTCGGCAAACTCCACCTGCGGGCCCACTTCAAGTTGCGCGCCCGTGCTGATCAGAAACGGAATGTTGAACACAATGTCGATCGCATTCAGCACTGCGCCGGTAACTCCGGCCTTGCGTTCGGTTGGCGTGGTGCCGTTGATGGCCTGATCGATGTTCAATCCCATGTTCGCGATGCTGGCGCCAATCAAAGGCAACGCCAAAGGCCAGCCCACCGCTGCCATCGGACCGAATACTTTCAGACCGGCACTCAAATAACCGATCCAGAGTTTTTTGCGCAATTGACTGTTGGAAGTGAGTACAAGGTGCGCCTCGGCAACCATGGCCGTACGTGTCGACTCGCTCAACCAAGTGAATGCGTCACCGCTGATCGCGACGTTGCTGCGATTGATCATTTGATGATCGCTGTGACCCCAAGTGCTCACTAGGCGGTTCATCAGATCGGTGAGGTTTTCGGTCAAGTGATTGCGGTCAGCCAGCGGGAAATGCTTGAGAAAAGCCGTGCGCTTGTCCTCTGAATTCATCTGCTCCAGCATCCACCAATGCAGATCCGCTTCATTCTCCATCAAGAGGAATGTCTGGGCTTCGCCTGGCAAGTAAAGGGTCTGGCGGCCACTGTCTTCCACCAGACGCAGTGCATTGGAGGCTACGTGGCCATCGAGATCCAGCGCCCGCACTTCAGCACCGACCGGGTGTAACGCTTGCAGCATTGGCAAGGTAACGGGCCAGGTGACGGGCCCGATTACCGAGTCGACGACGCGCTGAAAGTCAGTTCCGTCAAGGTCACCCTGTTGCAGCGCCTGCACCGCCAGGCTGAGAAAGTTGCACTTTGCCAGGGCTCGGAAGTTATCCGACGAGGTTTGCCAGAAAGTCGTCAGTTGGCCTATGTAGCGCGCGCTGAAGTCGACGTCCCAGAACGCCTTCAGCACATCACTGCCCAGCAACCGGACTTCATTGCTCTGATTGAAGTTTTCTGCCTCCGGGCCATCCGAGTAGAACCCGCAGTAAAGACCAAGCAGATCTGCGTTGTCTTGATCAGTCGCGCGAAAGCGATGGATCACCAACTGTGTGAGGGTGAGCGTTTCGTAAGGCTTTTCCAGCAAATGTACCCAACCCGTGAAGGTCAGCGTGCTGCTCTGCGCCGTTTTGAAACGGTGGAAGTAAACACGGTCGGAATCGAGGCCGGACAGTCCGTTGTCCGCCAGTATTTCGTTGGCCACTTGATGGGCAGCGTCGAGCAGGCTCGGGCAGGTCTGCACGATCGTCGCAGCAATGGCTTTGAGGGCAGTTTTGTCCTCAGCGTTTGGCAGGAGACGTCGTTCGGGGGAGGTCATGCGTTCTTCATCCTTGAGAAACAAAGACTGAGCATGACCGATTCGCTTAAGGGCAGTGCACTACCCGGCTACCGCATATTGCTCCCCTATTGATAATCGAGTGGGTGTGATGGGGGAGGATGGCTTGTATGGCGTTCTCCAGGCACCTGTCATCGGTATCAAAGATATTGGGATCGAATCAGATCCGTATCGAACGGCGTCAGCCCTTTATCTAGCGCAAACACTTGCTCAGCCTGCTGCGGCGAATCCACTCGTTCTCCCCGCGCTCGAGCATGTAAGTCGAACAGCGTTTCCAGATCCGGCCGTGGTGTATGCACCAAGGCCCGTAGCATCAACGATACCCCGCTAAGATTTTTGTCGACGTTGTTCCACCGGGGAGATGAAGTAAGCCCCAGATCGGCCCAGACCACGCGTCGTTCCTGTAAGTCCATCACGAATGGCAGACAAATTACTGTGTCGGAGGCGATATCGATGCGGTCGACCACGGAGCGTGGCTCGAACACTTCACCCGACGCCGTGTCGGTGCGGGCCATCCATCCGGCGAAGCATTCCGGAAGATCGCAATACGGCTGCTGAGTAAAAGAGTTAATGGACGTGACGACATAGCGGATACCTTTCTCAACCAGAATATCAAGGTCGAGGTCGATGAACTCCGAAGCCCCGTCGGGCGCATCGACGATGTCGCCGCTGTGGTAGCCGCCGTAACCCTTCAGGTTGTAGTACGCGACCGTATCTTTGAACACGAAATTGGCGTCGAAAAATGCGGCGGACAAGTCGATGTCCGTACGAGCACGACCGTTCTTCCACCACAGAAACAGTCGAATAAAACGTGTGTCGGGCATTGGCAGCCGACTGCCCCGAACGAGGGTGCGCAGGGACTTCGATGAGGCACGCTGAGCCAGCGGCACCTTGTATTCGCGTAATGCTGGATCGACGTAACAGCGGCCTAATGGCGGTAGCAGCGCAAAACGATTTACCAGAGCGTCTTCGCAGATGCGAGCCGCGCGCGCCAACAGTTCAGGTGAGAGAGGCTCTCGGTGATCCCTGATGGCATAGACTTTGGCGAATGAACCTTTCGGTGTGAACGCCCGCAGGGGCAAGGGGCGCGAGGCGCGAACCTGGGCCAGCACCTGCAACAGGACAGGCGAGGACACTCGTGCTGCAACCGTCTCAAACGCGTCGAGTACCGGGTCTGCTTCCGTCGCGCGGCGCAGGGTCACGTCTAGTCTTCGTGCGAACTCACCTGGACGGCTTTGTAAAAGGGGCGTAAGCGCGGTGATGTCACGTTGGGCCAGCAATGTTTCGACACGTGAGTTAAATGTGACGGGCGGATCGTTACGGCGCGCTGCCGTGATAACGGCTAAAGCTCGAGGATACTTATCGCCATAATCGCCGGGATGTAATACCTCAGCCAGGCGCTTCCAGCGCTCAGCATGGCGCATCACGTCTTCTGCAGCGTTGGGTATGTTATCGAGCAGGCGCAAAAATAGACGGCGCATCGAGCGCTTCATTGCTTTGAAGCGTGTCGTAGCTGTCGTCAGCGACACATCTGCGCCACTCAACGCGACAGCCAGTCGTAGCACGTCAGTTGCGGTCTCGACGTTTCGTTGCAGGAAGGCGTCCACCCTTGCATCGGTGGCGACATACCGGATCAGTGCGCCGCCAACCTGTGCACGGATCTCCCGGAACGGAATGGTCTCAGGCAGCAAGCGGAACACATCGCTTTTGTACTCTCGAATAAACCAGACTACATCGGCCGTTTCTTCTTCAGAGAGCGAAGTGCGCGATGAAACCAGCGGCTCAAGCAGTGACTCGAATTCAGAGACGCTTCCCGGTTCGATAACGCGGGATATGAAGTTGCCTTCAAGCATCGGAGGTCGAGCGTGTTCTGTTGCTGGTAAGCGCCAGAGCGTGAGGTAGTGGATGACGGCGTTAAGGTACAACTCCGCCTGGGAGGCCGTCAGAACCTGCTCTGGGAAGTCAGGATAAAACGGCCGGTGATGCACGTGAGCACCAGTCTGCCGTCGAAGCACTCTGATAATTTCGCGTAGCCAGTACTTCAGTTCTGTAGCTGACAACGTGCCGATTTGCTCAATCAGAGACTCTGACAGTACGCATCGGAACGCCGCGATTTCCTGGACAGCCGACGCGACCTGGGCGCGCGTAGCACCGCCAGAGCCCATCGGGACGTGAACTTTGCTGCGGCGACGCAGGAACAGCTCCTGATTCATACTTGAGTTTCTCCTTTGATCGCCGTCATGGACGAGCTGCAGCATCGTGTCTACAGCAGATATAAAAACGCCTGCAAGAAAGCAGGCGCAGTGTGGAGAGCGAAACCCCTAGGTCATAGGAGGTTTAGAAGGAAGGTGTTCCATAGCCACGGCGGCATTCTACGTAAGGTTGTCTCTGTTTGTCAGGTGGTTGCCTGTCTCAACGGTAACAAGCTGCTTCGGCAGAAGATTGGTTACTAACGATCAGCCTCAATCAGGGATCCGGCTACGCAATATCAGCCCGGTATCGGACAACCGTTGAGACATGTCCTTCAGGTTGGCGAATGCGATGTCATTCACCCGCTGCCACGCAGGTCGGTGGAGGGAGACCTTGCCGTCACTCGATCGAGTGATCGGTGTGCGTTGCAGCATGCCTTGTTTGCTGCGGTGGATCAGCGTGTAGCGCTCACCTGTTTTTTCGAACAGATACATGCCGCGCCTGTACAACAGATTCTCCAGCGTTTCTTCGGTCCAGGTCACCTCGGGTGCGGGCATTTTCAAGCGCAGATCGGCGCGCAGAAAGTCTGGATTTCCTTGTCTGACAGTGCCGCCGGGCGAGCTGCCGCGTGGTACTTCAATACCCGGATCGACATCCACGCCCAGCTCTTCACCGGCGCCGACTTCATCGATTCGCAAGCCTATTCCCCCCTTCAGTTCACTGATGCCCAGCAGTCCTCTGAAGGTATTGGTGCTGTGAGCATCGGTTACTACGATCCATTTTCCCGGGCTGTTGAGGTAGACGTCACCGGTCATGATGTCGTTGGTCAGGAAGGTGTTCATCATTTGCTCGTCGACGGACGGCAGCGGTGTTTTCATTTTGTAGCTGGCGGCGCAATCGATCGCCTGAATCCGAACCCCGTTCGCTCGCGCGACCTGGACCAGTTCCAGTGGGTTGAATCGACCGGCGGGATCGGTGCCCAGACTGTTCAAGTAAGTGTGTAAATCCGCAGTCATATTGCCGCTGGTGAAGTAGCGGTTCAGTTCCACTTGAGCGAAGTCACTGAGCAGGCCGCGCAGGTAGAGGGTTTTCACGTGTCGGGCCAGCGCCGGCATGTTTTCGATCAGAAAACCCATGCTGGCAATGCGATCAAGGGTTTCTCCGACCACCAGTCCGGAGGCACTTTCAAAAACGCCATCGACAAGATCGGTCAGTGGCATCAGCCGGTTGATCTCGGGTATCACCGGGCGCGGGGGCTGGATGACCCACGGCAGGTTCTTGAAAAAACCTCGGGCTGAACTTTGCAGAAGTTGGCGTTTGCCGGCGGCATACAACTCGAACGGATCGTCCATGGCGAAACCGCCGGCACCGTCGGGCTGCAACCGGGCATGGGTTTCGTTGAGGTTTAACGCCCAGGCTTTTATCGAACGGCGTACCGACGGTTCGATGTCAAAGGCACTGGTCACCGGGCGTGGGGGCCTCGATGTCGAGGGTTGCGGTTCTTCTGCCGGTTGCACGGGCGTTTCGGGCGAGGCAGGTTCGAAGGTGTCGAGTTCGAGATCCGGAGTGCATTGTTTGCCCATGCACTGGCCGCCACCCTTGAGACCCAAGGCTGGCATGCGCTCCCATTCTCCTTCGCCATTGAGACGGACAGGCAGCGCGTGGACAAGCTGGTTTGGGCGCTCAGGGTCGACGATCGCCCAGTCGCCGTTGCCGTGAGCGTTGGCGAAGTAGCGCACATAGTACGGCGTGTCATTCATCAGAATGGCATAGGGCGGATCCGAGTCGAGGCGGTAGACACCGTGGAACTTCCCGGACTCTTCGCCGAGTGCTGTGCCATCAAGCAGCTCGTTGCATTGGTAACGTTCGGGCACCGGAGGCGGTAGGGCTTTCTGCGCCGGAACCAGCATCGTTTCATCAATATCTGGCCCGGGGATGTCGGCATCGTCCGGCACCATGATCGGCTCTTGGTAATCGGCTTTGGCAGAGGCATTCCAGGTTTCGCTGTACTCAGCCATCTCGGCGGCTTCTGCAGCCTCGACCTCGGCGCCAACCTCCAGCATCGGCCCGGTGCCGATCAACAATGGAAGGTTGAATAACAGATTGATACCACTCAAAACCGCACCCAGCACGCCGGCCTTGCGTTCGGCCCTTGTCTTGCCGTTTTGCGCCTGATCGATATTCAGACCCATGCTCGCAAGGGTGGCGCCAATCACCGGTAGCGCCAGTGGCCAACCGACAGTGGCCATCGGACCAAATACCTTGAGGCCCGCACTCAGATAGCCGATCCACAGTTTCTTGCGCAGATCGCCATTGGATGTCAGAGACAGGTGGGCTTCAGCAAACATCGCCTGACGTGTCGAGTCGCGCAGCCAACTGAATGCATCATCGCTCAGTTCCTGGTTTGTGCGGTTGATCAGGTGATGGTCGGCCCGGCCCCAGGTGGCCACCAACCGATTCATCAGATCGGGCATGTTCTCGCTCATGTGCTGACGATCGGCGAGGGCAAAATGCTCCAGGAAGGTCGCGCGGCGTTTGGCGTCGTTCAGTTGATCCAGAACCCACCAATGCAGGTCTGCCGGCGTTTCCTTGACCACGAACGCTGCGGTCGCACTCGGCAGATAGATAATCTGCCGACCGGCAGAATCGACGAAGCGTAGCAATTGCGTGGAGATATGCCCGTCTATGTCGAAGGCGAACACATCTCCCGTTGTCGTGTGGCTTGATTGCAACATGCTCAGGGTGACCGGCCAGCTAACCGGTCCCACCACTGAGTCCACCAGCCATTGAAAGTCACTGCGGGTGAGTTGCCCAAGGTCCAACGCCTGCACTGCACGGCTAAGGAAATTGCACTTGGCCAAGGTGCGGAAATCCTCGCCGTGGCTGTTCCAGAAGTCCGTCAGCGTGGCGCTGTAGTACCCACTGAAATCGAGGCTCCAGAACGCCTTCAAGACCTCGTTGCCGTGCAGGCACACCTGGTTTTTTTCGTCGAAATTTTCGCCCTGCGGACCTTCGCTGTAGAAGCCACCGTACAGATCGAGCAGGTCGGCGTTGTCCTGGTCGGTGGCACGAAAACGATGAATGACCAGCTGTGTCAGGGTCATCGATTCGTAGGGTTTCTCGCGGATGTGCTCCCAGCCGGTAAATGAGCGAGTGCTGCTCTGGGCCGTCTTGAAGCGATGGAAATAAACCTCATCCGGGTCGAGGCTCGACAGGTCTTTTGCTTCCAGCAGATCACGGGCGGCTTCATGGGCAGCGTCCTGCAGTCCGGGGCAATTGTGCACGACGGTATAGGCGATTCGCTTCAGAACCGCCTTGTCTGCCGCGTTAGGCAGAAGGCTTTGTTGGGTGGCGTACATGCTTTCTCCATCCTTGAGAAATGAAGGCCGAGCATGGCCGATTCGCTCAAGGGGAGTGCACTACATATGTACCGCACATGATCGTTGGAAACGTGTCGGGGTCAGCGCCGTGCCACGTCGGAAAAGTAGAATTTGTCGAGGGTGTGGCGGGATTCGGTGTACTCGAACTGACGCCCGTCCTGGAGGAAGGTCTGGTTGCTGACCACGATCACATGGCTCTGGCCATCGAGGTCCAGGTGCAGTTGATCATCCTTGCTGCGCGGCACCGCTTCGATGGTGCGTTGGGCGTAGGCAATCTGTAGCTGCAGGGTCTGCTCGATATGGGCGTAGATCGATTGCTCGGCGATGTCGAGGGACAGGCCGGGAATCACTTCGCTGACGAAGTGGTTGATGTCGAGGATCACGCGTTTACCGTCGATCCGCCGCACACGTTTGATTCGGGTGATGAGGCTGCCGGGTTCGGCATGGATGTGTTCGAGCAGGGGGCCTTCGAGCGGGATCTGGCTCAGCTCGACCACTTCGGTGCTGACATCTTTGCCCAGGCGCGGATAGGTTTCCTGGAAACTGACGATGCCGCCGAGCTGAAATTCGATCGGGTTGGTCGAAAGCACAAAGGTGCCCTTGCCGTGGATTTTCTGCGCAAAGCCGCGCTCCTGAAGCAGTTCAATGGCTTTGCGCACCGTGCCTCGGCTGGCCTGATAGCTGTCCATCAGTTCGGTTTCGGAAGGCAGGCGGGCGCCGCGCTCCAGGCGTTCAGTCGTGATGCTGGCCAGCAGATCGCTATAGATCTGGTTGTATTTGCTCATGGGTAGGCTCGGTGCCGACTGTGCTCAAAGCTTCGAACCTTAAGGCCAGGGTAGGGCTTTGTCCATGTGGGCGATGGAAATCACCCTAAGGCAGGGTAGGAAAATTCGCCTTCGGTCTGGCAGGAACATACATAAACAAACTCGTCTGTACGAGTTGTTGCATTAACTCGTACAGACGAGTATTTTTCGCTTCGGCGTGCTGCCAATAACAACAATCCATAGCGGAAGAACTAGCATGAGCCACGACTATCCGAACATCACCAGGCAATTGCTGCAAAGCCTCGGCGGCAGCGACAACCTCGAACAGGCCGCCCATTGCGTCACGCGGTTGCGGCTGGCCCTGAAAGATCCGGGCCTGGTCGACAGTGCCATGCTCAACCAGATCGACCTGGTCAAAGGCTCGTTCTTTACCGGTGGCCTGTATCAGGTGGTGATCGGTCCGGGCGAAGTGGAAAAGGTCTATGCCGAACTGCGTCGTCAGACCGGTCTCGCGGCGTCGACGATCGCTGACGTCAAACAAAAAAGCACTGAAAAAATCAACGCCATGCAGCGTCTGGTGCGGGTGTTTTCCGACGTGTTCATGCCGATTCTGCCGGCACTGATCATTGCCGGCCTGCTGATGGGCATCAACAATCTGCTGGGTGCCAAAGGCATGTTCATCGACGGGCAGACCCTGCTCGATGCCTACCCGAAACTCGATGGGCTATGGAGCCTGATCAATCTGATGGCCAACACCTCGTTCGTGTTTCTGCCAGCGCTGGTGGGCTGGTCGGCGGCCAAGCGCTTTGGCGGCAGCGAGATCCTTGGCATCGTGCTCGGTCTGATGCTGGTGCACCCGGATCTACTCAACGCCTGGAACTACGGCAAGGCCGTGGCCGGGCTGGACGGGCAGCAGTTGCCGTACTTCGACATTCTCGGATTGTTTCAGGTGGAAAAGGTCGGCTATCAGGGGCAGATCTTGCCGATTCTGCTGGCCGCTTACGTAATGAGCGTCATCGAAAAATGGCTGCGCGCGCGCGTGCCCAACGCCATTCAGTTACTCGTGGTACCGATCACCACCATCGTCGTTACCGGCGTATTGGCGCTGGCCGTGATTGGCCCGGTAACCCGCCACATCGGCATCTTCATCACCGAAGGGCTGGTCATGCTGTTTGACCTGGCACCAATGGTGGGTGGCGCCATTTTCGGTCTGCTGTATGCGCCGCTGGTGATCACCGGCATGCACCACATGTTTCTCGCGGTCGACCTGCAATTGATCTCGACCCAGGGCGGTACCTTCATCTGGCCGATGATCGTCATGTCCAACCTTGCTCAGGGCAGTGCCGCCCTGGCGGTGTTCTGGATGACCCGTAATGCACGGGACAAGAGCATGGCGTCGACTTCGGCAATCTCTGCCTACTTCGGTATCACCGAGCCGGCGATGTTCGGCGTCAACCTGCGCTACAAGTTTCCGTTTTATGCCGCGCTGACCGGTTCGGCACTGGGCTGCGTGTTCCTGTCGCTGAATAAGGTTCAGGCCTCGGCCATCGGCGTCGGCGGACTGCCGGGGTTCATCTCGATCATCCCGCAGTACATCCCGATGTTTGTGCTGGGGATGCTGATTGCCATGCTCGTGCCGTTTGTTTTGACCTGTGCATTGAGCATGAAGATCGTCCGGCCCGGTTATCGGGTTGCCTGAACAATCGCTTTCGCGAGCAGGCTCGCTCCCACAGTTGATTGCATTTCAATCTGGGCGCGAGCCGCACGGACTTATTGAAGGAGTTGTGCCATGCAAGACTGGCAGCGTTCGGTGATCTACCAGATCTATCCGAAGAGTTTTCATAGTCACGCCGGCAACCCGACGGGTGATCTGCTCGGTATCGTCGCCAAACTCGATTACCTGAAGTGGCTGGGCGTCGACTGTTTATGGATAACGCCATTTCTGCGTTCGCCGCAACGCGATAACGGCTATGACATCAGCGATTACTACGCCATCGACCCGAGCTACGGCAGCATGGCCGACTGCGAATTGCTGATCGCCGAGGCGGGCAAGCGCGGGATCAAGCTGATGCTCGACATCGTGGTCAATCACACCTCGATCGAACACGTCTGGTTTCAACAGGCGCGCAGCAGCCTCGACAACCCGTACCGTGACTTCTACATCTGGCGTGATCAGCCGAACAACTGGGAATCCAAGTTCGGCGGTTCCGCCTGGGAGTACGAAGCCCAGACCGGTCAGTATTACCTGCACCTGTTCGACCACACCCAGGCCGATCTGAATTGGGACAATCCCAAGGTGCGCGCTGAAGTGTTCCGGATGATGCAATTCTGGCGAGACAAGGGCGTCGGCGGTTTTCGCCTGGACGTGATCAATCTGATCTCCAAGCCTGCGGACTTCCCCGAAGACGACAGCGATGGCCGACGCTTTTATACCGACGGGCCGAATGTCCACGCGTACTTGCAGCAGATGCACCGCGAAGTCTTCGAAGGGCACGACCTGATCAATGTCGGCGAGATGTCATCGACCAGCCTCGAACACTGCATTCGCTATTCGAATCCGCAGTCGAAAGAGTTGTCGATGACCTTCAACTTTCATCACCTGAAAGTCGATTATCCAAACCTGCAGAAGTGGGTACGCGCCGACTTCGATTTCCTTCAGCTAAAGAAAATTCTGTCCGACTGGCAGACCGGCATGCAGGCGGGTGGCGGCTGGAACGCGCTGTTCTGGTGCAACCACGATCAGCCGCGCGTGGTCTCGCGCTTCGGCAACGACGGCGAGTACCGCGAATGCTCGGCGAAGATGCTCGGCACCGCACTGCACTTTCTGCAGGGCACGCCGTTCGTCTATCAGGGCGAAGAGTTGGGCATGACCAATCCGGGGTTCGAATCGATCGAGCATTATCGCGATGTCGAGACGCTGAACATTTTTCGCCTCAAGCGCGAGGCCGGCAGCAGCGATACCGACAACATGGCGGCGATCATGCAGAAGTCCCGCGATAACGGGCGCACGCCGATGCACTGGGACGCCGGGCCAAACGCCGGTTTCAGCCGTGTCGAACCGTGGATCGGAGTGCCGGCCAATGCTGCGCAGATCAACGTCGCAAACCAGCTCGACGACCCGGACTCGGTGTTGCATCACTACCGCCGTCTGATCGCGCTGCGCCGCAGTGAACCGTTGATCACCGACGGGCTGTACCAACAATTACTGCCCGAACATCCGCAGGTCTGGGCGTATGTGCGTGAAGGTGACGCCGAGCGTTTGTTGGTGGTGAACAACTTCTACGGGACAACCTGTGAAGTGGAATTACCGGCGACGGTCATCAGTGAATCGATGAGCCAGCGCCAGTTGATCAGCAATTATCCAGAGGGCGCGTTGCGCAAGCGCCAGGTGACGTTGCGACCTTACGAGTCCTTCGTCCTGCACCTGATCGATCCCTGACCTTTAACTAAAAAAACAACGTTCAAAAAACACGCAGAGCACTGCGCGGGGGATTTCTGCGCGCCGAATTCATGCAACCAGACAATAAAAACAATGGGGTGGCTTATGAAAACAACAATAAATCGCAGCCTTGCAGTCGCAGGTTTTTGCCTGGCCTTACCGCCAACGTCACAAGCGCTGGAGTTTGGCGGCTACCTGCGCAGCGGTGTCGGCACGTCAGTCAACAGCAGCGGTCAGTCGTGCTTCCAGTTACCGGGTGCGCAGACCAAATATCGCTTGGGTAACGAATGCGAGCAGTACGGCGAACTCGAGTTGCGGCAGGACCTGTACACCCTTGACGACGGTTCGGTACTGAGTGTCGACGGGATGGCCTCGCTGTATAACCGTTACGACCGCAGCCCCACGTTCAAAGACGACAATGGTTCGATCCGCTTGCCGCAGGCCTACGCACAGTGGTCGGCGATGCCCGCGCTCAACGGTGGTTCATTGTGGGCCGGACGCCGTTACTACAAGCGCAATGACATCCATATTTCCGACTTCTACTACTGGAACCAGAGCGCCACGGGGGGCGGGGTCGAAGACGTGTTGATCGGCGATCTGAAATACAGCTACGCCTTCTCGCGCAAGGACAACCTGTACCAGAAGGACTACATCAATCGGCACGACTTCAACATCGCCGGTTTCAAGACCAATCCTGGCGGTGAGCTGGAGTTCGGCTTGAGTTATATCGACAAACCCGACAGCCGCGATGCCCACCGGGGCTGGGCGATCACCACGCAACATGTGCAGACGGATTTTCTCGGCGGCAAAAACAAACTGGCGCTGCAATACGGTGAAGGGCCGGGCACCGGACTGGGTTATACCGGCAACGTCAAATTGGACGACAGCAATAAAAGTTATCGAGTCGTCGAGTTTTTCGACTGGCAGGTGACGCCGCGCTTCGGTGGCCAGATTGAAGCGGTGTACCAGAAAGACATCCGCCCGGACGGTGTCGACCAGAACTGGATCTCGCTGGGGGTGCGACCGACTTATGCGCTCAGCGAACACTTCAAACTGGTCACCGAGCTGGGTCACGATCAAGTCGAAGCTCCGGGGGGTACGCGCAAACTGAGCAAATTTACCTTTGCCCCGACCTGGTCGCCGAAAGGCCCGGAGTTCTGGGCGCGTCCCGAGGTGCGGCTGTATTACACGTACGCCACCTGGAACGAGGCGGCCAAACGCGCGGCCAACGAACTGGCCAAAGGCTCGGCACTCTCCGACACCGGCGCCTTCGGTAGCGCTCGCCACGGTGCGAATGTCGGATTGCAGGTCGAATACTGGTGGAAATAAGCGATGCTGATGGAGCGTCGCGCTCCATGGGCACTTCAAAGAACAAAACTGCAGGTGACGTCATGGCCACACCCCAACCATTGCAATTGCTGGCTCCCTTGTCCGGTGTCCTGATCGCGCTTGAGCAGGTGCCCGATCCGGTGTTTTCCGGGCGCGTGATCGGCGACGGTCTGTGCATCGACCCGACTTCATCGACCCTGTGTGCGCCCATGGCCGGCGTCATCAGCAACGTGCAGGCCAGCGGGCATGCCGTGAGCATCACCGATGACCATGGCGTACAAGTGTTGATGCACATCGGCCTTGATACCGTGAACCTCGGCGGGCAAGGCTTCACCCGCCTCGTTGAAGAGGGGCAACGGGTTGCCGCCGGACAAGCGTTGATCGAATTCGACGCCGATTACATTGCCCGGCATGCGCGCAGCCTGATGACGTTGATGCTGGTGGTCAGCGCAGAGCCGTTCACCTGGCGGGTCGCGTCGAGCGGATGGGTCGAAACCGGTCAGCCGTTGCTTGAGCTCGCCCGTACTCAGGCTTGTGGCGTGGATGCTGGCGCGGCAGAAGGTCAGGCCGTGTTCTCTCAAACGTTGAAACTGCCCAATCCCAACGGATTGCACGCGCGCCCGGCAGCGGTGTTCGCGCAAGCGGCAAAGGGCTTCGCGGCAAAGATTTACCTGCATAAACAGCAGGCTCAGGCCAACGCCAAATCCCTGGTGGCGATCATGGCGTTGCAGACCGCGTGCGGCGACAGCGTGCAGGTCAGTGCGGTGGGCGAAGATGCTGACGCGGCAATCGAGGCGCTGACTCGATTACTGATTGAAGGCTGCGGTGAAACGGTGACGGCGGTGGCGCCTGTCGAGCTGGTCGAAACCGAGGTTCTGACCCTGCTGCGTGGCGTCTGCGCGTCACCCGGTTCGGCGTTGGGCCAAGTGGTGCAGATCAGCGAGCCGGTGTTCGACGTCAGCGAGTTCGGCGGCGGAGCAGACGGCGAGCGCGAGGCCCTCGCCAATGCCCTGATCGAAGCCGATCTGGCCTTGCAGCATTTGCGCGACACCGCCGCTGGCGAGGCCGAGGCCGAGATCTTCAAGGCGCATCAGGAACTGCTCGAAGATCCGGGGCTGCTCGATCAGGCCCAGGCATTGATCAGTGAAGGCAAAAGCGCGGCGTTTGCCTGGCGCGCGGCCACTGAAGAAACCGCGGCGATGTTTCGCCAACTGGGCAGTGCGTTGCTGGCTGAACGGGCGGCGGACCTGACCGATGTCGGGCGCCGCGTGCTCAAGCTATTGCTGGGGATAGGCGAGCAGGCGATGGAGCTGCCGCATGGAAGCATTCTGATTGCCGATCAACTGACCCCGTCGCAGACCGCCGGCATTGATACCAGCAAGGTGCTGGGTTTTGCCACGGTCGGCGGCGGCGCAACCAGTCACGTGGCGATTCTTGCGCGCGCCTGCGGTCTGCCGTCGATCTGCGGGGTGCCGGTGCAGATGTTGGCGTTGAGTAACGGCACCCCGGTGTTGCTCGATGCCGACAAGGGCGAATTGCATGTGCGTCCCGATCCTGCGGCCGTCAGTCAATGGCAGGCGCGGCACGCACAACAGCGTCAACGCCATGAGCATGAGTTGGCCAGCGCAACGCTCGCGGCGCGGACCCGTGACGGCCATCACATCGAGGTGTCGGCCAACGTCGCCTCGTTAGCGGAAACCGAGCAGGCCATGGCCCTCGGCGGTGCGGGCGTCGGCCTGCTGCGTTCGGAGTTTCTCTACCTGGGCCGTAATCATGCGCCGAGCCATGACGAACAGGCTGCGACCTACAGCGCCATCGCTCGCTGCGTGGGACCTGCGCACAATCTGGTGGTGCGCACCCTTGATGTCGGTGGTGACAAACCGCTGGCCTACGTGCCGATGGACAGCGAAACCAACCCGTTCCTTGGCGTGCGCGGCATTCGTTTGTGCCTGGAGCGCCCGCAGTTATTGCGTGAGCAGTTCCGGGCCATGCTCGGCTGCTGCGAGCTGACACGTTTGCACATCATGTTGCCGATGGTCACGCAACTGTCGGAGCTGCGTCTGGCGCGGCAAATGCTCGACGAGGAAATCCTCGCGCTGGGGCTAACGCAACGGCCGAAACTGGGGATCATGATCGAGGTGCCGGCCGCGGCGCTGATGGCGGACCTGTTTGCGCCGCTGGTGGATTTCTTCTCGATCGGCACCAATGACCTGACGCAATACACCCTGGCGATGGATCGCGATCACCCGCGTCTGGCCAGTCAGGCGGACAGTTTTCATCCCTCGGTATTGCGCCTGATCGCCATGACCGTCAAGGCCGCGCACGCCCATGGCAAATGGGTCGGAGTCTGCGGGGCAATGGCCTCGGAACGTCTGGCGGTGCCGTTGTTGCTGGGGTTGGGCGTGGATGAACTGTCGGTGAGCGTGCCGATGATTGCACCGGTAAAGGCGACGGTGCGCGAACTCGAGCTGGCCGATTGTCAGATCATCGCCCAACAGGTGCTGGGGCTGGAAAGTGCCGGGCAGGTGCGCGAGGCGTTGCAGCTCTTTCACGAGGCAACCGTCGATACTTTACGGGTTCTGGAGAACTGAAGATGTTGGATAAATTGCAGAAGGCATTCTGGAAAGCCCTGACCCCGGATCTGGTGGTGGACACACCCGAAGTCCCCGCCGAGCCGTGCGCCGGATTGAGCGCCGCCATCGTCGCGGCGCTGGGCGGTGTGGATAATCTCCAGTCACAGCAACCGCTGGCGTTGACGCGGGTGCGGGTAGTATTGCGTGATGTGTCGGGTATCGATCAACAGGCGTTGAGCGCCGCCGGGGTCGCGGGCGTGATGCCCTTGGAGGATGGTGTCGTGCACCTGATTACCGGGCTGCGACCTTAAGCCGGTCAAGGGCATGCGGCCTCAGGTCGCCCTTACTGTTTCTCAACCGCAGGTGTATCGTATTCGCCTTTTGCAGGCTTTCAGGGCCTGTCGCTGATACGTGAGGTAGTTGAGTTCATGTCCTTTACCCGTCGCCAAATCCTCGGTGGCCTGGCCGGTCTTGTTGTCGTTGGTGTCGGTGCGGGGGGCGCGTCGCGGTATTGGCTGGGAAAAATGGCCGACGCCGAGGCGGGCCACGACTATGAGCTGATCGCCGCACCGCTGGACGTCGAGCTGGTGCCGGGGCACAAGACCGAGGCCTGGGCATTTGGTCCGTCGGCGCCGGGCACCGAGTTGCGGGTGCGTCAGGGTGAATGGCTGCGGGTGCGTTTCATCAACCATCTGCCGGTAGCGACGACCATTCACTGGCACGGCATTCGTCTGCCGCTGGAAATGGACGGTGTGCCGTACGTGTCGCAGCTGCCGGTGTTGCCGGGCGAGTACTTCGATTACAAATTCCGCGTGCCGGATGCCGGTAGCTACTGGTATCACCCGCATGTCAGCAGCAGCGAAGAGCTCGGGCGCGGCTTGGTCGGGCCATTGATCATCGAAGAGCGCGAGCCGACCGGTTTCAAGTACGAAAAGACTTTGAGCCTGAAAAACTGGCACATCGATGACGAAGGCAATTTCGTCGAGTTCAGTATTCCCCGTGAAGCGGCTCGTGGCGGTACGGCGGGGCGGTTGTCGACCATCAACGGCGTGCCGAACCCGGTGATCGAACTGCCGGCCGGGCAGATCACCCGGGTGCGCTTGCTCAACCTCGACAACACGTTGACTTACCGCATCAACATTCCCGGCGTCGAAGCGCAGATCTATGCGCTGGACGGCAACCCGGTCGAACCGCGGCCGCTGGGCAAGGAATACTGGCTGGGCCCGGGCATGCGTATCTGTCTGGCGATCAAGGCGCCGGCAGCGGGTGAAGAATTGTCGCTGCGCAACGGCCCGGTGCGTCTGGGCACGCTGCGTTCAGTGGCCAATAACGATGCGCCGACTGACTGGCCGAAAGCGCTGCCGGCCAATCCGGTGGCGGAGCCGGACCTGGCCAATGCCGAGAAACTCAACTTCAATTTCGAGTGGGTCGGTTCGGTATCGGTCAACGTCGACAACGGCAGGCCGCCGAGCCTGTGGCAGATCAACGGCAAGGCCTGGGACATCACCGACAAGACCTGCGCCGACCGGCCGATTGCCAGTCTGAAACTGGGGCAGAGCTACATCTTCGAATTGAAGAACATGACCCAGTATCAGCACCCGATCCACCTGCACGGCATGAGTTTCAAGGTGATTGCGTCGAACCGGCACAAGATCATTCCGTATTTCACCGACACCTATCTGCTGGGCAAGAACGAGCGCGCGCAAGTGGCGCTGGTGGCCGATAATCCGGGGGTGTGGATGTTCCACTGCCACGTGATCGATCACATGGAAACCGGCCTGATGGCCGCCATCGAGGTGAAGTGATGCGCCAGATTCGCCCTGCGGCAATTATCGACCGCAGCCGTGATCGCGATTTCATGCGCGAAGCGCTGCTCCTCGCCGCACAAGGCGCAGCCCTCGGCGAAGTGCCGGTGGGCGCGGTGCTGGTGCAGGACGGCGAGATCATCGGTCGCGGTTTCAATTGCCCGATCAGCACCAGCGACCCGAGTGCCCACGCGGAAATGGTCGCCATTCGCGAGGCCGCGCAGGCGGTGGATAACTATCGTCTGCCGGGTAGCACGCTGTATGTGACGCTGGAGCCGTGCAGCATGTGCGCCGGTTTGATCGTGCATTCGCGGGTGGCGCGGGTGGTGTATGGCGCGCTGGAACCGAAAGCGGGGATTGTGCAGAGTCAGGGGCAGTTCTTCACTCAGGGCTTTTTGAATCACCGGGTGTTGTATGAGGGTGGGGTGTTGGCGGAGGAGTGTGGCGCGGTGTTGACCGAATTCTTTCGCGCCCGAAGAGCAAAAAGCCCCTCACCCTAACCCTCTCCCGGAGGGAGAGGGGACTGACCGGGTTGAATGGGCGATCTGCGCCGACCTGAGTTATCGAGTCGAACTCAAGTCTTGAAAAGCTCAACGATCAGCCCCCTCTCCTTGGGGGGATGGGGCTGACCGAGCTGGATGGGCCAAGTCCGTCGACCTGACATACCAAGTCGAACTCAAGTTTTGAAAAGCCCAAAGATCAGCTCCCTCTCCCACAGTGTGAGGGGACTGACCGGATTGGATGGGCGAGGTGCACCGACCTGAGTTATCGAGTCGAACTCAAGTTTTGAAAAGCCCAAAGATCAGCTCCCTCTCCCACAGTGAGAGGGGACTGACCGGATTGGATGGGCGAGGTGCACCTACCTGATTTATCGAGTCGTACTCAAGTTTTGAAAAGCCCAAAGATCAGCTCCCTCTCCCTGGGGAGAGGGCTGGGGTGAGGGGTGGGCTCACCGCGGTGTTTGGGCGATTGGATTATTTACGGGCGACAATCACCGCCCGCATCGGCGCCGGCAAGCCTTCGATGGTTTTGCTGTGGTCTTCGGGATCAAGGAAGTCGCTCAGCGACTGATACTTCATCCACTCAGTCCCGCGCTGTTCTTCAACCGTGGTTGTGCTCACGTCCACGCAGCGAATATCGGTGAACCCGGCACGGCGCAGCCACAACTCCAGCGCCGGCACCGACGGCAGGAACCACACATTACGCATCTGCGCATAACGGTCTTCCGGCACCAGCACCTGATGCTTGTCGCCTTCGACCACTAGCGTTTCCAGCACCAGTTCGCCACCCTTGACCAGGCAATCCTTCAGCGCCAGCAAATGCTCGATCGGCGAGCGACGGTGGTAGAACACGCCCATGGAAAACACCGTGTCGAAGCCTTCTAGGTTTGGCGGCAGGTCTTCGAACGGAAAGGGCAGGTGCCAGGCATTGGGTTCTGACAGATAACGCTGCACGGCCTGGAACTGGCAGAAGAACAGCCAGTTCGGGTCAACACCGATCACACTGTTCGCGCCGGCACCGAGCATGCGCCACATGTAATAACCGTTGCCGCAACCGACATCGAGGATGCGTTTGCCCTTCAAGTCGAGGTGCGGAGAGACACGCGACCACTTCCAGTCCGAACGCCATTCGGTGTCGACGTGCACACCAAACAAGTCGAACGGCCCTTTGCGCCACGGCGACAGGCCCATCAACGCGGTGTGCATCTGCGCGCGGGTTTCATCGTCGCAATCGGTGTCGAGTTTCAGACCGTTGAGCAGGTCGACTTCGCTCGGCTGGATTTTCGGCAGGGCATCCAGCGCACTTTGCCAGCGCTCCAGGTCGCCGTGACCTTTCTCCATTTTCTTGTCGAGTTGCGCTTGCAGAGTGTTGGCCCATTCGGCCAGCGGTGTGCCGGCCAGACGGCGGGCGAGGGGAGACAGATCAATCATGGCAAGGCAATCAACGAGGCAAAGTTAAGACACTGGAACCACGGCACGACTTTCGAGAACCCGGCGGCCAGCAGGCGTTCGCGGTGTTCTTCGAGGCTGTCGGGCTTCATGACGTTTTCGATGGCGCTGCGCTTCTGGGCGATTTCCAGTTCGCTGTAGCCGTTGGCGCGTTTGAAGGCGACATGCAGATCGGTGAGCAGCGCGTGTTCTTCGGCATCGTTGAAGCGCAGCTTCTCCGAGAGGATCAGCGCGCCGCCCGGCAGCAGCGATTGGCGAATGCGCGAGAGCAACGCCGTGCGCTGATCGGGGGCGATGAATTGCAGGGTGAAGTTCAGCGCCACCACCGAGGCGGGCTGGAAGTCGAGGGCGAGAATGTCGCCTTCGATCACTTCGACCGGCAGCAACTCCTGGAACATCGAGTCCTGACCGTTGAGGTATTCGCGGCAGCGCTCAACCATCGCTGCCGAGTTATCCACAGCGATTACCCGGCAACCGTCGGTGCGCACGTGGCGACGCAGGGCTTGAGTGACAGCGCCCAAGGACGAGCCGAGGTCGTAGAGCACGCTGTTCGGCTGGGCGAACTGCGCGGCGAGCACGCCGAGGTTTTCGACGATGGTCGGGTAACCCGGCACCGAGCGCTTGATCATGTCCGGGAACACCCGCACCACGTCTTCATTGAAGGCGAAGTCGGGCACCTGGGCCAAAGGCTTGGCGAAAATACGATCGGGTTCTTTGCTCACGGCGGTTCCGGCGGTGTAAATGGAAAGGCCGGCATTTTAGCCAAAAGGGCGCGGGGATGCTTGGGTTGTCTGATAAAGCGTTTTTTTGCCGGTGATCGTTCCCACGCTCTGCGTGGGAACGCCGCCCCGGACGCTCCGCGTCCCTGCGCAAATGACGCAGAGCGTCACAGGATGCATTCCCACGCGGAGCGTGGGAACGATCAGATTCGTTTAGTCTGGGAGAAAGCGGAGGCGGCGATGCCCCATTGGCCCAGCCAGTAGCTGAGGATGATGACGTACGGCGCGGCGTGGAATGGCGATACAAAGCGATCGATGCCAATCACGCTGTCAGAGAACACAAACGCCACTGCACCGCCCGCCGCCAGCAACGCCGAACGTTTCGGCACATCGGTGCCGAGACGAGCAAGCGCGCGCCAGAGCATCGCGCTGATTGCCGTGCCATAGACAATCACCGGTACTAGCAACGGCCCGAGTCCGCTGGAAATGAGCATCCCCAGCAACACCGCGCCAACACCGAGAGCAAGCACCAGCGGCAACACCGCCAGACGCTTGCAGTCACTCAGATAAGCCTTCAGATAAGCCAGGTGTGCGACCAGAAACGCACCGAGGCCAAACACGAACAAATCCCCCGGCCAAGCGAGCAACACATCACCCAGCAACGAGAAAATCAGGCCGAGACTGATCCAGCGCCGATAGTCGCTGGGTGGCGCATCGTGCAGCCAGCCGAGCAGCGCCAGCACCGGCAACGGTTTGACCAACAGACACAGTAACGCCGCGTGGGTGCTGACACCGTAGAGAAACGTCACCGCGCCCATCAGCGCCAGAATCAGCCAGCCCACGATCAGTTCACCGAAATGGCGCAGTCAAAGGTTTCCACGGGCAGCACTTCCGGTGCCCATGGCTGTTGCGAGGTCAGGCGCAGACGCCCGGTGCCGGGGGCAAATGCTTGAAAGCGCCAGGTCGATACGCCCGCCGCGCCGACGACGCCGGCGTCTTCCGGATTGCTGTAGACCTCGGGGCTGAGTGCACGCAATACGCCGCCAGCCGAATCCTGAATGGCCCAGCGATAGCCGGTGGTCGGGTTGCTTGGCAGCATGATGATGAGGTTTTGCCCGTTAGTCAGCCGTACGGGGCATTCGCTTTGTTTTTCCACGGTCACGTTGTGTTTCGGTTGTGTGGCGCAGGCGGCCAGCAACGAAAGGGCGAGGGGGACAAACAGGCGAGTGGGGGACATAAGGTCAGAGGCTCCGGCGTTTACGACGAACGGCGAGCATAACTGAAGATGAGACAAAGTGTGACAACGCCAAGCCCTCACCCTAACCCTCTCCCAGAGGGAGAGGGGACTGACCGAGGTGTCTTGTGTCATACATCGACCTGAAAGACCGAGTCGATTATGGATTCAGCGAAGTACTTTCAGGTCGGTGTAACTCTGCAATATTCCGCAATTAGCTCCTTCTCCCTCCGGGAGAGGGTTGGGGTGAGGGGTTTTCTGTCAGAACAATACCTTCGCTACATCGGCAAACTTCTTCGCGAAATGCACCGTAATGCCTTCCTTCAGATAATCCGGCAATTCCTCAAAATTGCCCCGGTTCGGCTCCGGCAGAATCAACTCGAAAATCTTCTGCCGGCGCGCCGCAATCACCTTCTCGCGCACCCCGCCAATCGGCAGCACATGCCCAGTCAGGGTCAATTCGCCGGTCATCGCTACACCTTTCTTCGGCGGCTGATTGCGTGCGAGCGAGAGCAGGGCGCTGGCCATGGTCACGCCGGCGCTCGGACCGTCCTTGGGTGTCGCGCCTTCCGGTACGTGCAGGTGGACGAAGGCTTCGTCGAAGAACTTCGCGTCGCCGCCGAATTGTTTCAGGTGCGAGCTGACGTAGCTGTAGGCGATCTCCGCCGACTCCTTCATCACATCACCCAGTTGCCCGGTGAGTTTGAAGCCACGGTTAAGCGTATGAATCCGCGTGGCTTCGATCGGCAACGTCGCGCCGCCCATGCTGGTCCATGCCAGACCGGTAATCACGCCAGTACCGGACAGCACTTGTTCGTTGCGAAACACGGGATGGCCGAGTGACGCTTCGAGGTCTTTCGGCCCGAGTTTGATCACCGCTTTCGGCTCGTCGATCAGCTTCATCACCGCTTTGCGCACCAGTTTGCCCATTTGCTTTTCCAGCTGGCGCACGCCGGCTTCACGGGCGTAACCGTCGATCAAGGCTTTGAGCGCGGTGTCGCTGATGCTCAGGCTGCCCTTGGACACGCCGGCCTTTTCCAGCAGTTTCGGCCACAGGTGACGCTTGGCGATGGCGACTTTTTCTTCAGTGATGTAGCCCGACAGGCGAATCACTTCCATGCGGTCAAGCAATGGGCCGGGGATTGAATCCAGAGTGTTGGCGGTGCACACGAAGAGGACTTTCGACAGGTCCATGCGCAGGTCGAGGTAGTGGTCGAGGAATTCGACGTTCTGCTCCGGGTCGAGGGTTTCCAGCAGCGCCGAGGCCGGGTCGCCCTGGTAGCTCTGGCCCATCTTGTCGATTTCATCGAGCATGATCACCGGGTTCATCACCTCGACGTCTTTCAACGCCTGCACCAGTTTGCCCGGCTGCGCGCCGATGTAGGTGCGGCGGTGGCCCTTGATCTCGGCTTCGTCGCGCATGCCGCCGAGGCTGAAGCGGTAGAACGGCCGGCCGAGTGATTCAGCGATGGATTTACCGACGCTGGTTTTACCCACGCCTGGCGGGCCGACCAGCAGCACGATGGAGCCGCTGATCTCGCCTTTATAAGCACCCACGGCGAGGAACTCGAGGATGCGATCCTTGATGTCGTCGAGGCCAGCGTGGTGTTTGTCGAGGATTTTGCGCGCGTGCTTGAGGTCGAGTTTGTCCTCGCCGTAGACGCCCCACGGCACTGACGTCGCCCAGTCGAGGTAATTACGGGTGACCGCGTACTCGGGCGAACCGGTCTCGAGGATCGACAGCTTGTTCATTTCCTCTTCGAGGCGCTTCTGCACTTGCGCTGGCAGGACTTTGCCTTCCAAGCGTTGCTCGAACTGTTCAAGATCGGCGCTGCGGTCGTCCTTGGTCAAGCCAAGTTCCTGCTGAATGACCTTGAGTTGTTCCTTGAGGAAGAACTCGCGCTGATGCTCGCCGATCTTGCGGTTAACTTCCGCCGAAATCTCTTTTTGCAGGCGCGCGACTTCGACTTCCTTGCGCAGCATCGGCAGGACTTTTTCCATGCGCTTGAGCATCGGCACGCAGTCGAGCACTTCTTGCAGTTCGGGGCCGGTGGCCGAGGTCAGCGCGGCGGCGAAGTCGGTCAGCGGCGACGGGTCGTTGGGGCTGAAGCGGTTGAGGTAGTTCTTCAGCTCTTCGCTGTACAGCGGGTTGAGCGGCAGCAGTTCTTTGATCGCGTTGATCAGCGCCATGCCGTAAGCCTTGACCTCGTCGGTCGGCTCGGTGGGCTGGTGCGGGTATTCAACCTCCACCAGATACGGCGGGCGGTGGTGTTTCAGCCAGGTCTTGATGCGCACGCGGCTCAGGCCTTGGGCGACGAATTGCAGTTTGCCGTTCTCGCGGCTGGCGTGGTGGACTTTGACCAGCGTGCCGTATTGCGGCAGGGCGCCGGTGTCGAAGTGGCGCGGGTCTTCCTGGGGCGTGTCCATGAAGAACAGGGCCAGGGAATGGTGTTCGGATTTGCTGACCAGTTCGAGGGTTTCAGCCCAGGGCTCTTCGTTGACGATGACTGGCAGGACTTGCGCCGGGAAGAACGGGCGATTGTGGATCGGGATGATGTAGACCTTGTCCGGCAGGTTCTGGCCGGGCAGGGCAAGGCCTTTGCCGGAAGACGTGTGTTCGATGTGTTCGGCTTCGGTGTAGTCGTCGGGGTTTTCCGGGAATTCTTGCTGGTCGCTCATGGGGCACCTGCGCAATGGAGTATGGGTCTTAGATGGGGCAGGCCTTGGGTGGTTTCAATGGGGGGCGATGTTTCTGCTTGTGTGTTCAGGGTTTTGACAGGGTTTCTCTGCACTTGGCGATCGTTGTTTCCATCTGAACGCCACCCGAAACACGCTCGCTGAGACATTGGCCTGCGCTATTGCTATAAGGCGCAGAGCGGTGGCATCCGGGCTATAAAAAACCACCGGGCCGTCAAGCCCGGTGGTGGTTGGCAATGCGCAGGTCAGGCCTGACGGTTATTTCACCTCGGTCAATTTCAGATCACTGACCAGCATATCGATCAAGGTCCCCAGGTATTTGAAACGCTCATCTTTTTTCTCCCAGCGATCAATGAAAAACAAGCCGTGGTCATTGACCTGAATCGGTGTCTCAACGATGTCGCCGGACCTGGATTTATGCACCAGACGGAGCTCGCCCGTATCCGTATTTTCGATCATGAACATCCCGGGTCGGGTCAGTTTGCTGCGCTCGACGGCCGGCGTCAGGGCTGGTTTTTTCTTTCCGGCGACGGCCACTTCCAACAGGAAATCGCTGCGCAAGGCCCGGCTATTGGTTCCGCGCTCGCTGGCCACCGCTCTCCAGGTCCCGCGATGGATATCTCTGGCCAGTTCCGGAGCGGTGTCGCGTACGTGGAGACTGACCGCCGAGAGCGTATCCGCCAGACCCGGCACACCCAGGTTGTAGTTGGTGTGGGCATTGCCGATGAGGGCCACCCACTTGTGCGGCCCATGTGCCAGTTGGTCGGCATCGATCACATGGGTGGCGAAATAGCTGAACATCTCGTTTCGCGAGATATCTTCGTTAAACACACCCTTGAGGTGGTAAGACGCCGTGCAATCGAGGGCCCTGATACGGACTTTGTACTTGGCCGCCGCCTGGAGCACCTCTGTGTAGGTATCGTTACCGTTATAGGTCGGCATTTGGCCACGATCCTGAACGCGCAGGTAATTCTTCAGTCTGTCCGGCATGCGCTGTGTCCGAAAAAAAGTATCCAGATCGGCCTGGTGCAAATCGGTGAACAGATGTTCCACGTAGAGCGTGTCATACCCGGCTTGCTTGAGCGCCTTCATGTACTTTTTCAGCAGCGCTTTGCTCGATACGTGGCTATGGGCCTCACCGATCAGCAGGTTCAAGCGGCCGTCGGTCAGCAGCTGCAAAAACGCCTCGAACGTGGTGTCTGAGGTGAGCGTCGGCAGCGTGGCCGCTTCGGGGGGCGTGTAGTAAGTAAATGCGTCCCTGGCCTTTTTCTCCAGACGTTTGCGGTGGGCGATGAACGCGTCGAACGCCTTTTTTTCACTCGGTACGGTCGGGCTGTAGCGTGAATCCATGGCGTAGGGTTGATGCAACATTTGCGCAATATCGTCGCGCATCGAGGGCGGGATATCGTACTCGCTGAAATGCTCGACAACGGGGGTAATCGCTGCTGGCCTGGAGACGGGCTGAGGCGCCTTGTACGCCGTCGGCCATTGCACACGATAATCGCCCTTGGCGGCCGAATCCCCGGCGATTGCCCCGGCTGAATCGAGGCCGATACGTGCCGCCTGACCCTCTGCGACATCCTCCACGCGCACGGCGACAGCCGCGTGCAAGTCGGCCAGGCCGGGGGTGTTGTCGAAGGTGGACATGCGTGATTGTTCGGTGAGGATCACCCAGCGCTCATCAGGCGCGTCGGCGATATCGGCGGCCAGCGTCTTGTGCGAATAGAAATTCCTCAGGCTGTTGCTGCGAGGGGTCAATGGCGAGACCTCGTCCAGTACCAGCGCGCCTTCCAGTTTGTAGCTGGTCGAAGCATCCAGCGCATGGATTTTCAGGCCCTTTTCGCGAGCGGTACGCACCAGTGCCAGATAGGAAAATGGCGCGTCCTGCTCATGGCCCAGCGCACGGTCGACGGCTTCAAGATGTTTTTCGATGTGTTTCCAGGATTTTCCCTTGTTCATTTTTTCCAGCTTCGCCTTGAAGACATCCGCTGCCAGGTATTCCACGTAAAGTCGCTTGAAGCCACTTTCAACGAGGGTGTCCAGATGATTGATCAGCAGTTGTTTGCTGGCGATCGAACCGGGCTGGGCGCCGATCACCAGATTCTTCCCTTTGACCGCGTCACTGGCGATCAACTGTGTAAATGACAAGTCGTCGGCGATCGGCGGGACTTGGGCGCGGGCTGGCAGCGCGGTAAGGTCAGCGAAATGCGCGGCGGCGTCTTTGCTGAGCTTTTCGACCTGTTTCAGGTAGGCGGTGCGTGTCGAGGCGAGGCGTTCCACGACCCCGACAAGGATCAAGCGGGGATCGGTGCCCATGTAGTCTTGACTGCTAAGGAGGGTGTTTTCCCGGGTTTGCGGATTCATCACCGTTTCGATGCGCTGGCGGTATTTGGGCTCGACGCCATAGATCTTGTGCGGACCGTCTGGCTCTGGCACGGCCTCGTACTTCGGCGCACCGCCGGACACGCCGGCGCGCACCATCACCCCGTCGGAATTGCGCACGGCGAGAATGCCGCTCGAGAGGGGGGCGCCGAATTCCGGGTTGTTCAGATAGAGCACATGACGACCGAGTAAGTCGGCATTTTCCCGGATGTAGTACACCTGGCCTCTGAAAAACACCGCACTCATTTCATTCCGCTTGGGGCCAGGTTCCACTTGTTCGATCACGGTCATGACATCGCGTTGTTCGTTGAGGGCGCTGGCGATGCTCTGTCGCAAAGGCCGGGGCACAGTTTTGAGCGAACGCAGCGCCGGACGCAGGTCGGTCAGCAACGCGCCGACACTGTTGAACAGATAACCGACCAGGTGCTGGAACGCTTCGCCGTGGTCACCCTGACGGTACGCGTGCAGCACGAGCATGGCGTCCTTGAACGCCAGGAGCAGGCCGGTGCTCAGGCTCAGCAGCGGGAACGGCGCCGTGGCAATGGCGGTGATCCATTCGATACTGTTCCAGACCAGACCGGCGATCATCTCGGCACGGCTGGTGGTGGTGGCGTTAACGTCGTCGATACGACGTTGCAACTTCATGTCGTAAAGGACAGTGCGCAGGTCACTGACCGCCGCGACCGCGCGGGTCGAGTCGTAGCGTGCAGGGCTGGGTGTGGTTTTATTGAGGTCTTTGGGCAGCCCTTTCTTGATGTTTTCAAGGTATGTGCGAACCCGGGTCCGGGCGCTGACGTCGACGCGCAACGTCAGGTATTCGAGCATGCCGGACTGCTGCTGAAGCAGGTAATTGAACAGCCGCGCTTCGCGGAAAGCGACGCCGTCGGGCGCCTCGGGGGTGTAGAGCAGAACCGGGTTGGCGCCATGGCTGAACAGCCACGCATCGAGCACCCATTCGCCGTCGATCATCAAACGGTGGAGCGGATAGGTCGTGCGCATGGAGCCGGAAGTTTCAGCCATGCTGTCGATACTCTGCTCCAGCCATTGCAGATCATGGCTGGCGATATGGCCCTGCAGCTGGCATTCCAGCGCGGCGTTTTTCATCTGGCGCTGGGTAATGGCCAGGGTCGTGTTGCGCCGGAAGTCATAGCCTTCGCTCGTCGAACTTTGCAGTTCAGCCTTGACCTTGTCGATGTAGCGTTGGCCGATCCACACACCGGTGACCGAGCGTGCGACATTCTGTGCGGTCAGGCTGCTGATATCGATGCCTTGCGGGCCTTTGAAGCGGGCCGAGCGGAAAAATTTCTCATCGAGAAAACCGACGCCGTCGGCGTAGCCATCGCGATACAGCGTGGTGTAGTTCAGAGGTTTTGGCGTCCACGAGCGCACGATGGCGGTCGGCGAGTAAGCCCAGACGGTATCCGGATCGACATCGTTGGTGGTGCGCTTGAGCAAGCGGTTCAAGCTGATTTTGGCTTGCTCGTGCACGTAGTCATCAAACGCCGGAAAGCGACTGCCCGACAAGGCATGCTTGTTGAACGCGCGCAAGGCGCCTTCGGCGTCTTCACTCAGGGTCGTCAGCTTTCGGCGGTTGGCAGCCGTGGTGGAGCGATACCACAGCGGTGTACTGAAGTCATAGTCGTCGATCCGTGTGGCGAGCACATGTTCAGCCATCGCGCGCAGGCAATCGGGATGACTGCCGGTGTGAGCGAACGTGACCTTTTGATGCTCCAGCGCCTCAGGTTTGAAACTCAGCCCGGCCAACACGTGGCGCAGCTTTGCGCGAAAGCGCATGGGCGCACGGCTGATCAGGTAGCCGGCCATGCTGTCGGCGGCATCACTGTGTTTGGCCCAGCCCAGCAGGTGGGTCTGGCATTCGCGCTCACTGTCGAAGGCCTGGAATTGTTGCGTTCGCGGCGCCTGTGGTGTGCACAGCAACAGCCGTTTGAGCGCGCCGCCGTCATCGTACTGGCGCAGCACCCAAAAATCTTGCAACTGGGCGCCGTGCAGCGACAGGGTGGCGGCGCGCAGGCGCGCATCGCTACCGTCACGCAGGCGCTGGATCAGTTGCAGGTCATTGTCGAGCAAGTGCCCTTGCAGCACCGCCGTGTGAGCGAGGGCGACGATACGTTTATCGAGCATCTGCTCGATGGCAGGTTTGATTGCGGGCCTGGCCTGCAGCTCATTTTGCAAGTGATTGAAGTCAATCCGAGGTTGCAGCTCTACGGCTTGCCTGATCAGCCACGCCGGCGTCACGTCCGCGTAGGCTGGCGGCAAAGGCGCGTCATCGTAGGTGAGGGTGGTGTACTTCAAAAACTCCGAACCCGGTAATTCATCGCCGGTGTGCGGGCCGCGCAAGGACAGCTCGAGCAGACTGGATTGATGCACATAAACGCCGTAGCCCGGCACTCGGCGATCGGTCGAAAGGCTTAACTTTGCCGGCTCGAGGTCGTCGATTTCCAGGTCTTCGCTCAGGCGCTCCAGCCATTGCTGGCGGGCCAGTGCCGTCAGACTGCCAGCCGGCTCCATCAAGTCGAGCAGGTCTTGCCGCGCCTGCTGGTAGTTGCGCAGATGCTGCGCCAGTGCGTCTTTTTGCGCGGTGCTGGCGCTTCGAAACCAGTCCGGTGCGCTGTAGTGCAGGTGGCGCTCGAACAAGGTTTGCGCGCGTAATTCCAGACGCGGCGTGAGATCCGGCAGGGCAGCGGCAATGGCGCGGTCCAGCGCGGTGAGCAATTGCCTGGGGTCTTGCTGAGGGTTTTCGGCGAAGCTCAAGGCGCGCTCGATATCCTGCGTGCGTTTTTCGATCAGCGCGTCGTAGGTGTGTTCGAACAACGGTCTGCTGTCGATTGGCGCGAGCAGCAGCGGGCAGATCCCTGCTGCGCCCACGGCGTGATAGCGCGTCGGCAACATGGACATGAACTCCTCGCTACCGCTGGCGTGGTTCAGCGATGTGCGCAGTTGGCTGTCGAGATCAGCAAGGGAGTTGAAGAATTCGATGCCTCTTGCGGGGGTAAACAGCAGGGCGAAACCCATGCTCTGGTCGGTCTGCAGGTCCTTGACGCGGCGAGTGTCTTTTTCCGTGACCACAAAGGCGCCGGCCAGCTCAACGGTGGTGTCTTGATAGCTGAACTGCAGCGCGTACATGGCCGGACGCAGCATCGGCACCGCATCGAGTTTTTGCAGCAGTTCGCCGGCTTGCGGGTGCAGCAGGCGGTCGGTGACGGCCTGTCTGGCTTCGTGGCCGATGGCGGTGAAGCCTGCGTCATATTTGAGGAAGGTTTTCGCTGGTTTATCGTCGATCCGGTCGCGCTGATCCATGTTGATCAGTTGGGTGGCCAGCCTGACTTTCAGGGTGGCGATCAGTTGTTTGCCTTCGTCGCTTTGCAGATCGCTGTTTTCCAGCGCCTGATACAGCTCGCGGCTGCGTTGCAGGTAGCTGGTGCGATAGGTTTTCAGTTGTTCGTCGAGGCGTTTCAGAAAGGCCTGTTCGGTACTCGGTTTTTGTTCGGGAAGCAGCGGGGTTGATGTATTGAACAGGTGATGGGCGATCGCGTTGAGATCGTTTTTGACCTCTTCGGAGGTGGGGGTTGTGGCGAGGTTCATGGGCATTTTTTCCATGCTGAGGGTGAGCGGCCAGCATGGCGAGGGGCAGTGGGGGGCGGGTGGTATATATGTATAGGGGGTTATTGGTCTGTCGATGTAGAGCTTGGGTTCGACTCGGTATTTCACGTCGGCATGCGTCTGCCCTGCACCTGTGATGGAGCGGCAGACGCACGTTTAACCCGACGAGTGAAATCCTGATCTGTTTGTTAGATAGGGGAAGTCAGCTCTTGGAGAAAAAAGTATCCGCTACCGGTGAGTTCACGTGTTTCATCACCGTGGCGTGCCTTACCGGAAAGTTGCAAATTATCGAGGGAGTATAAGTACAGGCCGCTATTGAGTTGACTTACAGAAATGTCGGAAGAGGATGTCACTTCATAGTCATAAGGCTGAATACCTCGTTCGGTCACGACATATTCAAGGTAGCCAGCGATTGCAGGATCCAGCAGCTTGCGAAGCGAGATGGAGATGGCTCGTAGGCTCGATGAACCGTGGTTATCTTCGAAAGAAAAATTGTAACCGCCGAGCTGGTTGACAGAGGTGGAAATGCTGGTTGTCGTGAAGCTGGTCAGATTAACCGGCGTACCGCCAATGGTGCCTTTTACATTAACGTTGAGAATACCGTTTACCCAAACTGCTGGGGATGCCTTTGGATGGGTCATGGGGTGCTTCCTGTGCCTGATTTTGGTTGGAGAAGGAAGTCTGATTGGGCGGGTGAAGACAGTGAACTGTCATATCTGACAGGTTTTTATACGTGTTCGCGATGAGCCTTCTTGATAGGAGTTATATGGCAGGCACAGTGTTGATCAAGTGCGGGGCAGGCTTGCTCGCGAAAGCACTGCGTCAGTCAGTCCAACTGCCGAATGGGCTGACGCCTTCGCGAGCAGGCTCGCTCCCACAGGGGGTTAGCTGTGTGTTGGGGATTGCGCGATTTCGTGGTTATCCAGCACGCGGTTCACCGCCAGTTCGGCGAGCATGATGATTTGCTGGATGGCCAGAGTCGTGCGCCGCTGCGGCAGGTCGATGTAAGCGGCGATGTCGCTGGTCATGAGGCTGGCCTGGGCCAGCGATTCGCAGGCGTGGACCAGCAGGCTTTCGCTGTCCTGTTCGGGGGCGACCTGGAACATGGTGCTGGGTTTGTGAAAGCGCAGGGTCAGGGCGTTGGGTTTGAGGTAGTGGTCAAGGGCGCGTTCGGCGGCTTCGTGGAATCGCTTCGAGCCGGGGAATTCGTAGGGGGTGGTGTCTTCGGTTTCGGGCGGATTGGGTGTTGGCTTTTTCATGGTGAATACTCAGTTGGTGAAAGTGGAGCTGCCTTCGATTGCCGCGACGCAATCTGAGGTGGCAGCTGTACGCGGGTTCGCGGACCGATAACTGAGAAATCGGCATACCTCCAAGAAGGTATCCCGCGCACAGCCGCCATGACACAGACAAACAGCACCGAGGTGCCGTCAGGTTGGCGATTATGCATCAGTTATCGGGCCGCGACGCCCGTTCGCTGAATTTGCAGCGCCCCCCCGAGCCTATCCAGCCGATTTCCGAGGCACAACCGACACGACTTGTCGGAAATCTCCCTGCAACTCCCAGCATCTGTAGGACAAGAACAATTCCTACAACCAACGCTGATCAAACTGTGGGAGCTGGCTTGCCAGCGATGGCGTTCTTCCAGCCGGCATATGTGCCGGCTGACCCGACGCTATCGCTGGCAAGCCAGCTCCCACAGGTTTCTCCAGAGGATTCAAAATTGGCAGGCACAAAAAAGGCGATGTCCCTTGCGGGGCATCGCCTTTGTTTTACCGCCGCTAAAACTTATTCCGGCAGTTTGTACGCAATCACATAGTCACCCATCTTGGTGCCCAGCGAGCCATGACCGCCGACAACCAGCAGCACGTATTGCTTGCCGTCCTTGCCGGTGTAGGTCATCGGTGTCGCTTGACCACCCGCCGGCAGACGCGATTTCCACAGCTCTTTACCGCTGTTCACGTCGTACGCGCGCAGGTACTGGTCGAGGGTGCCGCTGAGGAAGCCGACGCCGCCAGCCGTGACCATCGAACCGCCCATGCTCGGCACACCCAGGGTGAAACCGATCGGGATGGGCGAGCTGTCGCGGCTGGTGCCGTTTTTACGTTTCCACACGACTTTGCTGGTGGTCAGGTCGATACCGGCAACGTAGCCCCAGGCCGGGGCCTGGCACGGTACGCCGAATGGCGACATGAACGGGTGCATGATCACCGCGTATGGCGCGCCGGTGTTTGGCTGCACACCAGCGGTTTCGCTTTCGCGTTTGCTGCCGGCGGCGACTTGCTCGCGTGGCACCATTTTCGAAACGAAGGCCATGTAGTTCGGGCTGGTGAACAGCATTTGCCGAACCGGATCGACCGAGACGCCGCCCCAGTTGAACACGCCGACGTTACCCGGGTAGATCAGGCTGCCCTGTTCCGACGGCGGGGTGTACTGGCCTTCATAACGCAGTTCCTTGAACTGGATGCGGCACAGCATCTGGTCGAACGGGCTCGCGCCCCACATGGCTTTTTCGGTGAGTTCCGGGGCCAGCAGGTTGAGGTCCGAACGGGCCTGGGTCGGTGCGGTGTGGTCGCCTTTGACAGCGCCTTGCGGGACCGGGATTTCCTTGATCGGAATGATCGGCGTGCCGTCACGACGGTCGAGGACGTAAAGGCTGCCCTGTTTGGTCGGAGCGATCAGCGCCGGTTTCACGCCGTCGGCGGTTTTCATGTCGAGCAGGGTTGGCTGGCTGCCAACGTCCATGTCCCACAGGTCGTGGTGGGTGAACTGGTAGTTCCAGCGCACTTTACCGGTGGCCAGGTCCAGAGCCACGATGCCGGCGCTGAATTTCTCGGCGCCCGGGGTGCGATCAGCGCCCCACTGGTCTGGGGTCTGGTTGCCCAGTGGCAGGTAAACCATGCCGAGTTTTTCGTCGACACTGGCCAGCGACCACATGTTCGCCGAGTTGCGGCTATAGGTTTCGCCCGGTGCCAAAGGCTCGGTGGCGTCAGGCTTGTCGCTATCCCAGTTCCATACGAGGTGACCGTCGCGCACGTCGAAAGCGCGGATCACGCCCGATGGCTCGTTGGTCGATTCGTTGTCGGTCACGTGACCGCCCATGATCACCAGATCACGAGTAATCGCCGCTGGCGAGGTGGAGTAGTAACCACCGGCGGTGAACGGGCCGATGCCTTGGGTCAGGTCAACCACACCGTTGTTGCCGAAGCCTTCGCAGATCTTGCCGGTGTCGGCGTTCAGGGCGATCAGGCGGGCATCAGCGGTGGGCAGGTACAGACGACGCGGGCAAGCCTGAGCAACGGCTTTGCCAGCTTCGGAAATTACCGCCGAGGCTGCGTTTTCAGTTTTGGCGTAAGCGGCTTCGTCGTAGTACGACACGCCACGGCAAGTCATGTGGGCGAAGCCTTTGAAGCCGACCGGGCTCTTGATCTGTGGGTCGAAGCGCCACAGTTCTTTGCCGGTGTCCGGGTCCAGGGCTAACACTTTGCTGTGCGCGGTGCAGGCATAGATCATGCCGTTGGCTTTCAGCGGAGTGTTTTCGTTGGTCAGCTCGACCGGGTCATCAGCGGTCGGCAAGTCACCGGTCTGGATGCGCCAGGCTTCTTGCAACTTGCCGACGTTGGCCGGAGTGATCTGCTTCAGTGGCGAGTAGCGGTCACCGAATTCGGTGCGGCCGTAGGCCTGCCAGTCGCCATCGGGCATGGCTGGCGCGGTGCTGGTGGTGTCCGCGGTGTCGCGGCCCAGTTCGCCGAAGGTTTCGCCCGGGTGGGTGAACAGGCTGGCCAGAGCGGTGACGCCGGCCAGCACCACAGCGACGGTCAGACCGCCAGTGCCCATCGGCGCCGGGCCGTTAAGCAGCAGCGGACGACGGAACCACGGCAGCAGCATGACGAAGCCGAGGACAAACCACAGGGCCAGGCGTGGCACCAGTTGCCACCAGTCCAGACCGACTTCCCACAGCGCCCAAACGGTGCTGGCAAACAGAACGATGGCGTACAGGCCCAGCGCCGCGCGACGGCGCATCAGCATCAGAATGCCGGACAGCGCGATGCCGATACCGGCCAGCAGGTAGTACAGCGAGCCGCCGAGCATGCTCAGCTTGACCCCACCGGCCAACATGGCCAGGCCCATCAGTAGAAGCAGAATGCCGAGCAGGCTCGGTAGCAGACGGCCCCGACTCGAAGCACTTTCGGTGCTCATAGTGTGATTCTCCGTGACGTTTATGTAGTCCCGCGCTGTAGTCACTTTAGATGACGATTAGGCACAGGCATGGTTCAGATAAAAACTTGTCTAGCTAACGAATTTCTTTTTTGTAGGAGTGAGCCTGCTCGCGATGGCGGTGTTTCAGTCACTGGAGATGTCGCCTGAAACACCGCTATCGCGAGCAGGCTCACTCCTACAATGGATTTACGTAAATCTTTAGAACGAGGACTGGATCTTGATCCCGCCGATCAGGGCGTCGTCGACGTCGTTCACGCCACCGGGGTGGCGGATGTATTGCAGGTTCGGGCGTACGGTCAGCCAGTTGGTCACGTGCACGCCGTAGTACAGCTCGGCGCTGTATTCGGTGTCTTGCGGCGGCAGGAAGGACGGATCGTCGTAGTCGTACACGGCGTTGGCGCGGTTGCTGGCTTCGGCGTTTTTGCGGAAAGCCGGGTTGACGTGCACGCGGGCGAGGGCGAAACCGATGTCATCCTTGGCGCGCGCATCGAGCGGGCCTTTGTAGGTGATGCCGGCCTGCACGTAGTTGTCGATCGCGTTGGTTTTCTTGTCGTGCATCGTGCCGTTGGCGAACACGCTCAAGCCGCGACTGTTATCGCTGGCCATGCTGGTGATCTGCTGCTGGATGCCCAGCCATACGCCGTGTTTGCTCGACGCGCTGCGATAGGCTTCACCGCTCAGCGCTGCCGGCTGGCCTTGGCTGTCTTTATAGACGTCGCTGGCCTTCGCGTTGCTGTAGTAATAACCGGCGCGGTATTCGCCCGGCAGGCCGTTGAGTTTCGGCGTCCACACCAGTTCGATCGGCAGGATCGCGCCCTGGGTGCCGCTGCCGCTGAGTTTGAAACCGTTGCCGCGATCGAGGTTCGACGGGTTCTGCTCGTAAGCGCCGACCTGTGCGTACAGTTCCGGGGTGAGGTGATATTTGACGCGCAGCGCCCACTGGCTGACCGGCCAGTTGTACCAGATGCCGCCGACCCAGTTGCCGACCTGCGAACCGCAGAACGCGAGGTTCTGGAAGTCGCACGGAAAGCTGTTGAAGTCTTCGCCTTCGCCGAAACGGCCGACCTTGATGTCGAGTTTCTGATCGAAGAATTTCTGCTGGTACCACATCTGTGTCAGGCGCGTGGTCTGGCCACGGCCCCAGACTTCCTGGGCCGAGGTGAAGCCGCCAACGCGCGGATCGTTGATGCGGTCATTGCTGATGTTGTTGCCGCTGCGTTTGGTGATGGTCAGTTGAAACTCGGCGTCGTCCCAGCCGAGGATCTTTTGCAGGTCGAGGTGTGTGCCCAGACCGAACTGATCGCTATAGCGCGCAGTGCGGTCGTGGTCGTAGCCGCCGTGCAGGTTGCTGCCCATTTCGCCGGTGTAATCGAGCTTGAAGTCGTAGCCTTTTTCCGAGAGTTCGGTGCGCGTGCCGTTCCAGTCACCGAGCATGTACGGTGATTCACTGTCGAACGCGGGCGCCGCTTGAACGCAAGTGGCGAGGCCGAGGGCGGTAAAGCCGCCAAGGGTGCGCAGGGTTGAGGTAGCGCTGTCTCGGGAGAAGGAAAAGTCGGGCATGGCTCAGTCTTTTTTTGGTGTTTTCGGGGTGCAATTCGAGCGCTTCAATATGTCGCAGGCAGTGAAGCGATTCAGCGGAAGGGCGGCAGGATAAAGATCTGTTACAAAAAGACAAAGGCCTTTTGTGAACATGCAGCGTTTCGGATTCGGTAACAGTGCGGCAAACGGGCGCATTGTCGGCCGGATCGTGGCCTGCGATCTTTCCGGGTTGGCCTACATTTAAAGTCAGGCCTTCCACCCAGTCAGCCCCTCGGCTAAGGTGCGCGGCTTCCGCATTTTCACTTCGCCCATAGGCCTGGCATGAACGAACAAACTCCCGATCCGCTGCACGGCGTCACCCTTGAACAGATCCTCAATGCACTGGTGAGCCATTACGAATGGTCGGGATTGGCCGAGCGCATCGATATTCGCTGCTTCAAGAGTGATCCGAGCATCAAGTCGAGCCTGACGTTCCTGCGTAAAACGCCATGGGCGCGCGAAAAGGTCGAGCGTCTGTACGTGAAATTGATGCGCACCAAGCGACCGCTCTGAAATGCATACCGGTTGTTGGCGCCGCCGCCTGATCACCTGCGCAGCCATATTGGGCTGGGCGGGGTTGGGCATTCAGCTTTATCTGATTTTCTTTGCGCGTTTAAGCGTCGGCGCCAGCCTGTTGGGCGGGCTGGTGAGCTTTTTCAGCTACTTCACGATTCTGACCAACACGCTGGTGGCGACGGTGCTGACCTGTGCCGTGACCGCTCGCGAATCCGCCGCGCGCCGCTGGTTTTTGCAGTCGTGGGTCAGCAGTGGCATTGCCGTGAGCATTGCTGTGGTGGGGCTTGCCTATAGCCTTTTGCTGCGGCATTTGTGGCACCCGGAAGGCTGGCAATTTATTGCTGACGAGTTGCTGCACGACGTGATGCCGTTGCTGTTTCTTGCTTATTGGTGGCTCTGCGTACCGAAAGGCACGCTGCGGTTGTGGCATCTGCCGGTGTGGCTGATCTATCCGCTGGTGTATTTCATCTACGCCTTGCTGCGCGGGCATTTGCTCGGCGCGTATGCGTATCCGTTCATTGACGTGGCGGTGTTGGGTTATCCACAGGTGCTGCTCAATGCCGGGGGGATATTGCTGGGGTTTGTGGGGATTGGCTTGCTGGTCATTGGCCTCGACCGCTGGAGGCTTGCACGAAGTTAAAGCACCTGTAGGAGCTGCCGCAGGCTGCGATCTTTTGACTTTGCTTTTTCAAAAACAAGATCAAAAGATCGCAGCCTGCGGCAGCTCCTACAAGGGGTATCACTCTTCTTCGGAAGTGCCTTCAGCGCGCCAGTAGCCGACGGCTTTGATGAGCTGTTCATCCAGCCCATGCTCATCGATCAGCACCCGGCGAATCTGCCGTGAAACTTTCGTTTCGGTCGCCACCCACGCATACAGATTGCCTTTAGGCACCTGCAGTTGCTTCACCGTCGCCAGCAGGTTGTCCTTGCTACCCTCGCGTAACACCCAGATCACATTGACCTGCGCCGCGCTTTCGAGCACTTGCTGTTCGGCGCCGTTTTCCACTTCGATCACCACCAAGGCCTTGCGATTGGCCGCCAGGCCTTCGAGGCGGCGGGCGATGGCGGGCAGGGCGGTTTCGTCGCCGATCAGCAAGTAGCTGTCGAAAATATCCGGGACGATCATCGAGCCGCGCGGGCCGCCGATGTGCAGGTATTGCCCGGGTTGCGCTTGCTCGGCCCAGGTCGACGCAGGGCCGTCACCGTGCAGGACAAAATCGATGTCCAGTTCCAGCGCATCGAGGTCGTAGCGACGCGGCGTGTAATCACGCATTTCCGGTTTTGGTCCATCGTCCTTGCCGGCGCCGAGCACCATGGTCTCCAGCGCGGCGGCTTGTTCGGCGTTCTGCGGGAACAGCAGTTTGACGTGATCGTCAGTGCCCAGGCTGATAAACCCGGCCAGCTCCGGCCCGCCGAGGGTAATGCGGCGCATGCGCGGGGTCAGGTCGACCACGCGCAACACCTCAAGCTTGCGGCGTTTGATTTCGTGCATCACACGGTGAATGGTTTGGGTATCGACTGCAGTCATTCGGCTTTCTCCGGGGCAGGTTGAACGGCAGGGCCGTCGACGATGGCTTTGGCGGTGTCGTTAAGCAGGTCACGCACGCGCAGGATTTCTGCGGCGCTCCAGCGGCCGTGGTGCATTTGCAGGGCATGCCGCAGGTTGTGCACGGCTTCGTGGATTTCCGGCGGCCGATCATGGCCACGTAGTGAGCGTTTGCTCACATCGATCCGCATGCGCACGCCGTCCAGCGCGACCGCTTGCTCACTGAGAGATAAACGACCGGCCTCGGTGACGCTGTAGCGTTTTTTACCGCCCTCGGCGTCGCCAGTGATCAGTTCGCTCTCTTCGAGAAAGGTCAGGGTCGGGTAGATCACCCCGGGACTGGGGCTGTACGCGCCGTCGAACATGCCTTCGATCTGGCGGATCAGGTCGTAGCCGTGGCACGGCTGTTCGGCCACCAGCGCCAGCAGCAGCAATTTCAGGTCACCGGGGGCGAATACCCGTGGGCCACGGCCGCCGCGCTCACGTCCGGGGCGCTTCTCGAAGCCGTCACGGCCGTCGCCGTGTTCGCGGTGGGGGGAATGATGGTCTCTCATTTCAGTCTTCTCTCGTCGTGTTTAGATACAACTTAAGATATATCTTAAGGTCTGCGCAAGACGTTTTTCCCGCGTCGCGACCTCGGCTGACGAGCGGCAGCCCACCCGCCAATGCAAGCGATGATTTTTCAGGGGGGTGTAAGTCAGCGATAACTTGAAAGTTAAAGTCATCACTCTATTTGATGTAGAGTATATGTTCTAAATGACCCTGAGTTACCGCACTATCAGGGCGAAGTTGCTGTATGGTTTTTTAATTTAAACTGTCTGTAGGGGATAACTTACAGTTACTGTTTCGAATATCGTTATTTTGTTCTTTTTTCTGGCGAGTCATGGGGTTGTTTAACTACGAGGTTATCGGAAGTTGCTTGCTTACTTTCCAGAGGCAACAGTCGATGATGCCTAGGCGTTGAACGTTCAAGTTGATCTGGCTCAACTCGGGCAATGATTTACCTGAACTTTCAATGTTCATCCCCCTATCAAGAAAACAGGTACATAACGATGTTCAAGAAACTCGCAATCGCCGCTCCACTGGCTCTTCTGGCACTGGGTTCCACTGGCGCATTCGCCGCTGGTGAAGCGTCGCACTCGATCAGCCTTGTCGCGCATGTGCCGACCAACGGTTTCTATGTGGTGCCGACCGATCCGGATCTGGTCAACAAGGACCAGGACATGAGCTATCAGCCAACCACCGGCAAGATGCGCGACGTCAATGGCTTCTTCGACGTGCGCAACAATAACGGCTCGGTACACGCCAGCCTCGAGAGCCTGCCAAAACTGGTCTCGGGCAGTACTTCTATCGAACTGCGCGTGCTGTTCAACAACAAGGAACTGACCCTGACTCCGCAACTGGTCGTGGGTGAAGCCGAGTCCGACGTCAACTACCGTGCGCCGCTGAACATTAGCGCGGTGGGCAACAACTTCCAGCCTGGTGATTACACCGGGGCCGTGGCGATGATCTTCGACGCCGTGACGCCATAACAGCAGTCACTTGATCGATCGATCAGGCACTAAGCCCAACTTCAATGTTGACGCTTGACCGTCGGGGCTGACGATTTGTTTGCCTCGACGGACTTCCATTGTTTGTTATCCGAGTACGCGTTCATGTTCCCGATGACACCCATCGCGGCTGCGCTTGCGCTGTTGTTTTGTGCCAGCGCAGCTGTGGCTTCCAACTCCACCGGCACCACACCACGCAGTCTGCTGGCGCAGGCCAAGGGTTTGCCGGCGGATTTCGAGGAGCATTTCTTTGATGTACCGCTGGCGGTACGGGTCGAAGTCGATCAGCAACCACTGGGTGAGGCCATGGTGGTGTTGTCCCGCGACGATCGCCTCACCCTGCTCGAATTCACTGACACCAGCGAAAATCGTTTTGGCCCCGCCGAGCGGGAAAAATGGGCGAGCTATCTGAAACCCGGCGTGCCCTTGGGTGCGTGCAGCGGTTCCTGCCCGGACCAGTTTCTGGCGGTGCATTACAACCTGGAAAACTCGCTGGTCTCGATTCTCACCGAAAATGCCGAACGCGACGTTGAAGCCAAGCGTTACTTCGAACAGCCTGATGGTGGCAGTCATGGCTTGATGGTGCGTAACCAGCTCAACCTCAATGGCGGCCAGGATCAGGATCTCGGCGGGCGTTTCGGCCTCGAAGCCAGCTCAAGTCTGGGCAGTTGGAGTCAGACACTGAATCTGCAAGTGGCCCGTCTCGGCGGTCCGGACGACAAGCTTTATCACGCCGTTCAAGAGCTGCACACCCAGCGCGAACTGCAAGGCAGTTTTTTCCGCCTGGGCTATTTCACCCCCAATTCCGAAGGGCTGACGCGCCAGCCGCGTACGTTCGGCAGCAGTCCCGACACCGCCGTCGGCGTGATGTACGGCAGCTCCGACAGCCTGGCCATCAACAGCCCGATGCCCAGCGTTTATCCGATCTATGTCACGGCCAACCGCCAGGGTTCCGTCGAGATCTGGCGCGATGGCCTGCTGATCAATACCCAATCGGTGCCGGCCGGTTTGCAGACCCTCGACACCCGGCCGCTGCCCGGTGGCATTTATGAGGTGGAAGTCCGGCTGATCGAAGACGGCCAGATCACCTCCACTACTCAGGAGTTGGTGTACAAGCCCAACAACTGGCGCAACCTCGACGAGCGCTGGCGCTACAACGTCTTTGCCGGCGAAGAACAGAAACTGCTGAGCAACTGGGACACCCAGGCCAGCGGCAGCCCGACAGCGGGCGCTTCGGTGAATTACCTGTTGCATCCGCGCGTCATCCTCGGGCTGTCGGCGCGGCAGATTCGCGAAAAGCTGCAATACGGCACGTCCATCGACTGGACCTTGGCCAATCACATCAGCCTCTACGCCAACGTCTACAAGACCGAGGATTACGGCACCGGTCTCGATCTGCAAAGCCTCTACAACTACGGCGCCGGCAGTCTTGTCGTCAGCCATAACCGCAGCTGGCTCGACACCACCAATACCTACGACACGTTGCCGGACGGCACCCGGGTGCGCCCGCGCAATGTGTTCATCGGCCAGACCAGCAATTCCTCGCTGGCGCTCAACCATCGCCTCAGCAGCAAGAGTTCGGTCAACGCGCGGGTCTCGCACAGCGAGGGCAATGTCGAAGGCATGGGCGTCGATCTGGGCTGGACCCAGCGCACGATGGTGCTGGGCAGCGATGCCAGTTGGCGCCTGTCGATTTTTGATCGTCCCGGCAGTTTCAGCAGCGGCGATGCGCGCAATCGCGGGGTCGACCTGAGCATCAACATGGCGCTCGGCGCCCCCGGTCAGCAGATCAGCGGCAGTATCGGCTCACGCACGGCCCGTGACGGTGCGCGTGACAACAACGCCTCGCTCGGCTGGCGCAAGGATTTCCGGGATCACGTCTTGCAGAACGTGTCGGTCACGGCACTCACCGACACCTACGGGGTGGGCGTCGCCAGCCTGGCCAACTTCCGCACCGACGCGGTCAATGGTGACGGCTTTATTCAGCGCTCCTCCTACAACGGCAACTTCACCGGTGGCCTCAACCTCGACAGCACGCTGGTGGTCGGTGCGCAGCAGATGCTCATGACCAGTCAGACCGAAGTGCGCGGCGCCGGGCTGATTGTCGACGTCGAGTCGGACATCGAGGACATCGTTCTGCGGGCCGACGATTTCAGCGGTGGCGGTGCGGCGTTGAAGCCGGGGCGCAATTTCATCCCGATCACCGCGTACCAGAACAGCTCGGTGAGTTTCGACTTCGAGGGCAACCACGTACCGGCCGCGTCCATCGAACCGCCGCGCACCCGCTATCACTTGAACAAGGGTGGCGTGGAGTACCGCAAGGTCCGCGTGATGAAAACCATGACCGTACTCGGCCGACTGGTGGATGGCCAGGGGCGGCCGCTCAAGGGCCATCACGTGATCAACCACGCCAGCCGTGGGGTGAGTGAAGTCGACGGGTTCTTCTCGATGGAAATGAACGCCGGCTCACCGACCCTGGAAGTGCGTCAGGGCAACCAGTTGCTCTGCCAGTTCCGCCTCAACGAGTCCGACCATCGCAGCGAAAACAATGTGCTGATGATCGGCGATCTGCGCTGCACGCCGGACACCCTCGCTGACGCTACCTCCACCGAACAGAAGGCAGGTTGATCTTATGAAAAAACTTACAGGTGGTTGTGCATTGCTGCTGGCGCTAAGCATGCCCACGGCACAGGCGATAAATCAGGAAATCCGTGCGCTGTTTCAACCCGATTCTTCGCAACCGGGCAAGAACCTGTTCGTCAACCAGACGCCCAATAGCGGCTATTGCGTGAACTTCCCTGCGCAGTGCGCCAGCGCCAACATGTTCAGCATCGAGTTGCCTGTCGGCTATAGCTCAACCGGCGAGCTTATGCCGGGTGACGATGTCTCAGTGCAGGCCCCCGCCGACTGGAAACGGTTGACGGTGACTAATCAGGATACTCAGGAAACGGAAACCGTAGAGGTGCGCATCACCGGCATAGGCTCCAACTATATCCTGAGCGATACCGTGGAAAAACTGACCGGGGTGGAGCACCCGACAGGCCATGACATCCTCTGGACGTCCCTTAGCGGTTGGCTCTACGCCCCCGCGCCTTGCAGAGGCACTAGCGTGTCCGGGTACAGCGCTCGCACCTATCGCTTTTTCTGGCAGACGCCTGTGCAAGCGCCCTGCACCAAGACCGCTGCTTTCCGTATCCCCTCGATGTCTTTCGAGAAGATCGATTTTGCGTATGAGCTGAGAACCCCCAACCCGTTGAGCATGTCGAGCGGTCTGTATACCGGATCCATCGAATACTCGATGGGACCCGGTGGCGATTTTGACATGGGCGCGGCTTTTCAGCCGGACGAAGGCAGGCTGACCCTCGACTTCGTACTGGACGTACAGCACACCCTCAAAGTCGATCTCCCGCCGGGTGGCAGCAAAGTGTCGCTGGAACCCGAAGGCGGATGGGCGCAGTGGATCGACAGCGGGCGTAAGCCGAAGCGGATCTTTCGCGACCAACCGTTCTTCATCTCGGCATCTTCGCGCTTCAAGGTGATGATGCTATGCAATTCCCAGGGCGGGCCGTACTGCAATCTTGGCAGCCCCTCGGGCGACACCACATCGGTCAAGGTCTCGATGACTTTGCCCGCGGGAATCGACGGCGCCGGCAATGGCCCCGTCAATAGAATGCCGTTGAACTTCAACAACTGGGTCGGCCCGTTCCAGCCCAGCCTCTATGTCGAGCGCAAGCCCGGCGCGCTGCATTTCGAGCTGGACCCGTTTGCGATCGATTTCCTCCTGCGCCCCGGCAAGAACGACCGGCTACGCGGCAACATCACCATTATCTGGGACTCGGATGCGTGAGCGCTCCAGTCCGGCCCATTTCGATTTTCATGGAGTTGAACGCGATGAAACGTGGTTTTCTGCTGGGCGTGCTCAGCATGTGTTGCCTGACGGCGCAGGCCGGCCCGCAAATCAATGTCGGCACCGTCTACGACTATCTCGACGCTGATAAAAGTACTTACCTGAAACGCGTATTCAATAGCGGCGATGCCACGGCCTTCGTCAAGGTCAATGTGCTTGAGATCATCTACGGCGCCGATGGCGTGCCGCAGGAAGTGCCCGTGCAAAACGCTGCCGACGGTGCTTCACGCAATGGCGTGATGGCCAGTCCGGCGCGGCTGATCGTCCCGGCGCAGGGCATGCAGGGTACGCGTTTGCTGTACATGGGCGAGCGCGATCGCGAGCGCTATTTCCGCGTGCGCTTCGTCCCGGTGGTACCGGAAAAGGAAGACGAATTCGTGGTCAGCAGCGAGGAGCGCGAAGACTACAAAAACTCGCTTTCAGCCGGGGTCAACGTAATGACCGGGTTCGGCACGATCTTCTTTGTGCGGCCGAAGGACGCGCGTTTTGCCACCGTCATCAATGACACCGAAAAACGCTATGAACTGCGTAACGATGGCAACACCGTGCTGATTGTCGATGAGTTCAAGAGCTGTTCACTGAGCAAAGAAAGCGACTGCGGCGCGACCACCAAACACCATGTGCTGGCGGGCAAGACCTTTGCCTTCGACAAGGAAAAGGGCCGCGAATACCGCTTCTTCCTGATCGAAGGCAGCGAGAAAAAAAGCATGAAGACCGCCAGTCGCTAGGTTTGTTTTCCATTGACCCATCGGGTAACCAACATGATCAAGCAATGCACCGCCGCCGCGCTGATGGTCGCCACTGCGCTGACCGGCGCCGGGGCGTGGGCCGCGCGCGAAGAGCACACCTTCGAAGTGTCCCTGACCATTCCCAGCCGCCCGTTCTATATCATTCCGGCAGAACCGGACTGGATTCACCGGCCACAGCGGCTTGAGTGGGACTATCAGCGCTCGACCCTCAGCGGGCTGATGCGCAATTTCGATGTGCACCATGACAGTAGCGCGATTGAAGCGCGTCTGGCGTTCGATCCTTATCTGGAGAATGGCCGCCCCGGCGAAGTGATCGATCTGCTGGTCTCCTTCAATGATGTCGAGCTGAGTTCGCACGTCACCCCGCGCCAGGTGTTGTCCGTGGAAGAAGCCGCCAGGGGCAAACGCGTGGCGTTGAAAATCGACCCGATCGAGCCGGAGGGCGGCTATCGTTCCGGGGATTACCACGGCAGTGTCGTGCTGATGTTCAATGCCAGGGCACCGGGGGCGGAATGAGTGCGGTTTGGCCTGACCCAGAGCACGCAAGCCCGGGCCTATGGGGGGGCGAAAAGCTGTCGCAGGGGCCGGCCAGTCCTTGATGGTCTGACCGGTTTGCAAGCCTGCCGTCAGAGGTTCGCGATTCTCATGGCCTCCCGGGTCAATTGTCGGGAAAGGTCATCGCGCTGATAACCGATTTGTTTCTGCAGGTCCTGGTACAGCCTTTGGCTCAAGGGCTCATCCTTGAGTACATCGGCCACGGAAATGCCGAGTTGGTTCGCAAGACTTTCCAGTTTTTGCGTCAGTGGTTTTATCTGACCCGGATCCTTGAGTTCAGCCCACTGCGCTTTTATTTCCTTCAATTCTTCGACCCATTCGAGTTTGTTCTCAAACAGATGATCATTGCGCTCGTATTGTGTCGGGTGAGTCTTGCGCAGGTGGCGCTCCCAGAAATTGTCCGAAGGAAGATTGATCATTCCATTGACCAGACCGTCGCCCTGTTCCCGCCTCATGATCATCCTGTAAGCCAACTCGATCTCCGCTTCGTTGACACCAGAACGAGGCTGGTAGCGCATGCCTTCAGACTGCCAGGGCAGTTCAAGTCGTTCAGCCAGTCCGGTTTCGAATGCCAGATGGACCTCGACCTCATCCGGGGCGAGGTTGTTCGGGTCGATCAGGTTCTGTTGTTCCTGACGGCTGTATTCCACGCGAGCCTCGTCGCTCACCAAGTCCAGCCGCGCAGCACTGCGGGCCAGGCGTACGAGGGTGTTATCCAGAACCTGGGCCGATGTCGGCGCTGTATAGGCTTTGGACACCAGCACTTTCATTCCCAGTGAATTGAACAATTGCGCACCGAGATCGCCGCAGTCCTCCGGGGACACGATCTGTTTGAACAGTTTTTCGCGCAGCTCCGAATCGAGGGCGGCGGCTTCGACCATTTCCCAGACACGTTGGGTCAGCTTGCGGCGTGCGGGCTCAGTCCGGTAGTCGGCGCTTTCTCTTTGTTTGGCAATCACGCTGAAAAAACCGGCGGAGTCCGGCTCCGCCATCAGGTCATGCCAGGTTTCTTCGCGGTATTTGCTCAGTGCCGAAGACGGGCCGAAACCGCCGGGTACATCGGCAACGAGTTGCCAATGGCGGAGTTCGTCATTGGCGGCGGGAAAATAATCCTGCACAAAACCCAGGCCTGAAGACTCTCGATACTGGCCATAACGCACCCGCTCTTCATTGGTCAGTTTTTCCGGGCTGAAACGTGCGCGGCTGAGCACAAACGCCTGATCAGAGCCAGGCGTGACTTCGGGCAGGGTATTGATCGGCGCCCCCCGCATGTCGAGCATGAAACTGCGTGGCCGGTGTCGGTTGGCTGTGCCGACCTTGAACAGTCCCTCGGGCCAGGTCTGGATGCCGGTATTGGCCAGGCTCAGCTCCTCCAGCCGGTACATTCGCCCGACATCCGGGGGTATGCGCAAGGGATTGCCGTTCAGGTTTAGCGTGCGCAGACGTACCAGTGCGTCGAGTTGTTTGCTGGAGCGATACGTCAAGTCGATACGGTTATCGGCCAGATCCAGATCCTCAAGTTGACGCATCTGGCCGATGCTGGAGGGTATTTCTTTCAGATTGCACTGGCGGGCGCTCAATTGGCGCAGATGAGGGAAGCTGCCGAGCAGTCCGTCGCGATTTGCCGAGAGGGATGTCTTGTTGAGCCTAAGTGCGGTGATCTGATCAAGGTGTTGCTTCATGCCGGGTTGCTTGCGCAATTCTTCCCACCAGTATTCGAGATCATATCGGTTCAACTCAGTGGTCAGGTCCAGCGTATAGCCTTGCTCTGGATGATGGATCTGTTCGTCGAACCCAGCGCTTTTGCGCTCGAAACACTCAATTAACCTTTCTTCTATGTGCCTCCCGCCAAGTTGCATGTAATCCATGGACGCTCCGTAGCCCGGATTTCCCTCGTCGTCCACGCCGGCGGGTTGTTTTTCACGCGATGCCTGTAATTTACGGTGCAAATCCTTGCGCTCGCTTTCCAGCTTTGCGATGGCATCGACTGCATTGCCCTCGCTCTTGCGCTGCAATATTTCAATGAACGTGTTCACCTCCCTTTCATTCATTTTCGGGTAGAGCTTGCCGATACGTTTTTCCAGCGTCGGCTCACCCCAAAGCCATGACCAACCGCGCACCAGCGTTTCGGTTTCAATCGTCGCCACCGGACGGATGGGCGGCTCTGCCAGCGCAGTTCGGCGCTGCGCAGGGCCGGCGGCCTCTTCCATGATCCACAGTTTCAACGGGCGTCCCTGGCCGCGCGAGTAACCCACGGCAGGCAGTGTTTCGGCAGGCACGGCATGCAGAATCGACTCATAGAAATCATCCGCGTCATGCAGCGAGCGGTTGCCTGCGTCGAGCACCTCATAGCGGCCCTGTGCGTCGCGGATCAGGCGCCTGACGACGGCTGCATCATCCGATCCGACACTGCAGCGCAGCGGGCCGTCATAGGTGCCATCGCGCACCTCCAGACGCAGATCGGCAAAGGTGTCGGTGTTGAGCTTGAGGGTGTTGAGCGCAAGGCGTTCGCTGTCCGCGGTCAGCAATTCGTCGTGATAAAAACCCTCATAGGCGCGGGCGGCGCAGGCTTCGAAATCCAGTTCTCGGGCCTGGACCTTGAGGCGTAACGGTAGGCGTTTTTCCTTGGCGATTCTTTGCAGTTCGGCGGGTCTGGCCTGGGCCACGAGTTTTTCGGCAAGCGGCAGCGGCAGATCGGGAAAGGTCTGTCTAACGGTTTTGATGTCGGTTTTGTCGGTTCTTTCCCCTGCTTGATAGACACGGCGGGAGACGTCCCCGCGACGTTCATCGACGGCATTGGCGAGGTGATTGCGCAAGACCGCTGCACGGTCGTCGCGAGGAATTTCCGGGCCCAGCAGGTGGTTGAATTCTTCATTGGTGAGGAAGTTCGTCACGCGATCCGGCAACTGTCCCGCATTCAGATCGTTGAGGCTGATGCGCAACGTCTCCGCCGGCGCAGCCTGCGGATTGCCGTACTTGCGCGAGTAACCACTCAGACTGGCATCGGCAAACACCTCCAGCGCTTTGCTGTAAGGCCAGCCCGGCAAACCGGTCAACACCGGTTCCAGCCAGACGGCCTGTGGATCGATCGGGCGGCCCGCGCGGATGTCGGCAGTCGCCGTGAGTACATCGTCGTAGGCGCTGAAGCGCTTGACTGTGTCGGCCAACAGCGGCGGAGGCGGGCTGTTGTCGATATGCATCTGACGCAGGGCGTCGTGATCGGTGCCGCTGCCGATGCGGATCTGCTCAAGTTCCGCGGGCGAAAAGCGTTCGACGCTGTGGCCCAGTCGTCGCATCAGCGCGTCATTCGGCCAGTTGTGCGGGGTCTCCGCTTCATGCACCCAGGCGCCGTGGCCGTTGTGTTCGATTTTCGGCCGGTAGGCGTTGGCGCGGCTCGGGTGCTTGATGCGGTGGGTGTTGGACGTCGCATCAGTCGTGGCCTTTTCGACGACGTACAGCTTGCCTTCCAGCGGCAGGACGTGTTCGTTGCGGTACTGATGCAGGCCATGGCGATCGGGTTTGGCGCCGGGCGAGAGCATCAGTTCGTTACGTTCGTAGGGATTCAGGTCCGGGTGCCATAAGCTGTTTTTGCCATTGGGCAGCTTGACCGGTTTCATGCCGTCTACCAGCGACGACAGTTTGACGCGAAAGGTTTCGCCGATCTGCGCGCCGGCGGCGAAGGCGGCCAACTGAATGATGTCGGTGACCACACTGATGACATGCCCGGCAGCGTCCTGCCAAAGCCCTTCGGCCAGATCAACGATGCCTTCGATCACATCGCTGGTTAGCTGGTAGGCCGTGTAGGCCATCATCAGTTCGCCCAGCCCCGGCACGAATGGTGTGGCGATCAACAGCGCCACGTTGAAAATGTCCGAAAGGATTTTCTTGAAGTTGTCCCACCACGCCCAGCGCGCTTTGCTGTCGGTGTCGGCGGTGGAGACGGCGATCTCCCGGGCGTCGTTGAGGATCTTGTTGAGCTTTTGCTGATAGGCGTGGCGCCAGTAATCGCCCTGCAATTTCACCCGACCGATCTGCAGGTTGGGATTGTCCTGCGGGTCCTTGCGCCACGGTGGTTGCTGATCGGTGGGATCCTGACGCGGGTGATACCTGACGATGAACAGGCGTTGCTCAAGCTCGGCAAAGAAATGCCCGCGCTGCTGATGGTCGACAAACTGGCTGAAGAACTGACGGTAGGTCTGTTCGGTCCACTCGCTGAATCGGTCCTCACGAAGCTGGCGCACCAACTCCTCCCGGAAGGCTTTCAGAGAGTTGTACTCCTTGACCGGGTGATCCGGGTCGTGGGGAATGTAGACGATCAGGCGTCGAACACCGCGGCTGTCCGATGCCGTGTGCGTCAGCAGCAGAATCCCGGTCAGCCGGGTGCCGAGCAGCGACAGGTCAGCGCACTGCATCGCGCGGCCATTGAGCAGCAGTTGCGGTTTTTCCTCGGTCAGGCTCAAGAGCATTTTGTAGGCGTCGTACTGGATATCGTCCTTGATCAGCGCCAAATGTGCGGCGACGGCGAGGGCGTCCTTCTGACTCTGGTTGACCTTGTACTGCAGCACGCTCTCGGCCAGCGGTTCGCCGGGCAGCAGGTAACTTTCCAGGTGTTTTTTATACTGCGCGCCGATATCCAGATCGCGGCACAGCGCCTGAAACTGGCTGATGGGCATGGCGCTTTTGATCGGTACGACATCGAACAGACCGCGCTCATCGGGCTCGCTGATGTAGTCCGAGCCATGGCCGACCGTTTCACTGCTGGCGAAATTGTGCAGGGCGGCATCCAGCAGCGAGATGGTGCGGGTCACGACGCCTGCGGAAAGGTCGATGGCGTACCACGGTTTGTCCTTGGGCAGGTAAAGGCGCAGAAAGGTGCTTTTGACGTCCGGCTCGATGCCGTGCCGCTCCTTGATTTTTGCCTTGAGCAGCGGCTCGGCGAAGGCATGGAGATCGACTTTCGCCAAGAGATGATCAACCTGGTTCTGCGATCCCCAGGCCTTGAGGTTGGCCGCAGCGAGTTTGTTCAGATACGCGGAAGGTGCTTTGGTGTACCAGGCTTCATTCTTCAGTGGCGAAGCTGCCAAGGCGAGGCTCCGGCTGACGGTGGCACTTTTGAAATTGTCGTTGACGGCGGACTTGATGAATTCGTAGTGCCGTCCTTTGTCCGCGTTTTCCGCAGGCAGGGGAGAGAGAGACATGGCCAATCATCCTTGATTGTTGAGGAGTGATCAGCCTACTCAGGGCAGGGCAAAACAAAAGTTCAAAGATCGGGAGGCAAACCGCGTTGCCGGTCACCAACCCGACGAAAATTCGAATCTGAAAAATACATAAATACCACCCGCCAAACTGAAAATTCGTCACCCTGATGCAGAAAAACCCGACACGATTTGTTACCTCGCCGTAGGGCGCAGCGCTTCGAGCATCGCCACGCTGGCGGTCTGCGTCGGTTTGCACTGTGAGTCGCTGCCGGGTTGCAGATACGGCGTCAGAATCGGCGCCATGCCCTTGAGCACCTGCACTGGCAGGGCCGAGGTGAACTTGAAGTTCTCTGCCGAACGCCCCGGAACGAACGCGGTGAGGGTGCCGAAGTGGTGATCGCCGATGTAGAAAACGAACGTCGCCGTGCGGTTGATCGACTTCGAACTGAGGATGCGTCCGCCCGAACCGATGGCTTCGATGCGGTTGTCGCCGGTCCCGGTTTTGCCACCCATAGCCAGTGGGCTGCCATCAGCGAGTTTGAAACTGCCGGAAACACGTTTTGCCGTGCCGGCGTCGACCACTTGCGACAGTGCCTCGCGCATGGCTGTGGCGACCGCGGACGGCATCACCCGTTTGCCGACATGCGGGTCATTGACCAGTTGCGTTTCGTAAGGCGTGCCTGCGGCGAAATGCAGGCTGTCGATGCGCAGCGTCGGCATGCGCACGCCGTCATTGAGGATGGTGCCGATCAACTCGGCCAGAGCGGCAGGGCGGTCACCGGAGCTGCCAATCGCGGTGGCCAGCGACGGCACCAGATGGTCGAACGGGTAGCCGACTTTCTGCCAGCGCTGGTGAATTTCAAGGAACGCTTCAATCTCGAGCATGGTGCGAATACGGCTGTCGCGGGCGCCCTTGTGCTTGCTCTTGAATAGCCAGCTGTAGACTTCCTGACGTTCGAAGTGACTGGCCTTGACGATCTCGCTGAAGGTCGCGTCTGGGTGGTTCAACAGGTAGCCCATCATCCACAGATCCAGCGGATGCACCTTGGCGATGAAGCCTTGATCGGGCAAATCGTAACTGCCGGGACCATAGGAATCGTAGAGGCGGATCAGGCGATCATCAGTGAGTTTTTCGGTGAGCTTGGTGCCTTTAAGGTGCGAGCGGACGAACGTGTTGAAGTCTTCTTGGCTGGCATCGGGTAGCAGGTAGCGATGCACGGCGGCCATGCGGATCGGCGTCGGGCGCATGCTGTCGAGGAAGGTGTCGAGACGCGCCTGCGTGTCTTTGTTCCTGTATTTTTTCCAGAACTTGAGCTGGAACGCCGTGCCTTCGCGGTCGGCGAAACTTGCCAGGTATTCCTGCCGACGCGGATCGCGATCGTCCTTGAGCAGTTCGGCACTGCTATTGGGCCCTGAATAAGTGACATAACGCACCACATCGCGCATCAGCCGAATAAACGGCAGGTTGATCGATTCGCGCAGGGCGTCGCGCAGAGTCGGTATGCGACCGTTGTCCTCTTTGCGAAAATTGTGAAATGTATGCAATCCGCCGCCGGTGAAAAACGCCTCGCCGGGGCTGGCCGAGTATTTGCGGTCGAGGGCTGCGCCGAGCATCTTCGACAGGTCGTGATCCTTGTTCTGGATCAGGTAATCGATGACCCACTGGCTCAAGCGGTCCTGATCGGGGACTTCGACTTTCTTCAGTTCCGGCACGCTCATGGCGCCGTACTTGTCGTGCAGTTCGGCGATGATTTGCAGGTAAGTGGTGAGCACGCGCATTTTCGCGGTGGAGCCGAGTTCGAGTTTGCTGCCTTCGTTGATATCGAACGGCTGGTCAGTGCTATCGGTCTGCACCCGCACGCGGGAACCGTCCGGAGTCAGTTCGAAGAGGGTAAAGCTGTAGCGCACTTGGGTGGTGCTGGTCGGGGTCAGCAAACGTTCACCGAGCAAGCCGATTTCGGCGGCATAGGCCGGGTCGGCGAGTTTCTTCAGGTAAGCGGTGGCCTGGGTTTGCAGTTCGCCCTGCAGGGTGCTGGTGGCCGAGAGGTCGAGGCGGTCGAGGTCGTACAGCGGCCGGTTGAGCATGCTCGCCAGACGACTGCGGGCAACGCTGATGCCCTTGTTGGTTTCGATCGGCTGAATGGTCGGCTGGGTCTGCCAGTCGCGGTAAGTGACTTTGCTGGCAAGGGCGGCATCGGCTAGCGCGTTGTCGATCACACCGTTCTGTTTGAGCAGGCGCAAATGGCTGTCGGTAAGCTCGGCAAGCTCTTCACGGCCCTTGGTCAGGTAACGCGAAGGGCGGCGCTGGGCGATCATCAGCGACAACATCTCGCGCAGGGCCAGGCCTTTGGCGGCCATGGTCTTCGCATCGGTGGCCGGGCTGTTCAGTTGTTCGTTGGCCTGGTTGAAGTCGCTGCCGTACCAGACGCGCAGGCCTTCGGCCATGCCATGTACTTCGCCATGCCCTGGCACCGCCGACAGCGGCACGCTGTTGAGGTAGTCACGCACGATGTTCTGTCGTGCCCCGAGGGTTTGCGGGCCGGGCTGATAGGCACGCACGCTGGCCGACATCATCTGCCGCAGTTTCTCGGCACCGGACACCGTCAGGCCATCCGGGGAATGCCGGTACTTTTCTAATTGCGTGGCTAACGTACTGCCACCCGCCGACTGGCCCGGCAGGCGCAGCAATTTCGCCACTTGTGACCACGCGGCCATGCCGAAGCGCGGCCAGTCCACCGCCGGGTTGGCCAGCGGCTGTTTCGGGTCGAGCAGGAAGCGGTTTTCGATGAATAACAGGCTGCTGACCACCACTGGCGGGATGGATTCGAAGCTTGAATATAGCTGTTGCGGGTAGTTGTACTTGTACAGCGGTGCGGCCCGGCAATCGGTGATCGACAGCCCGGCCTGAATCTTTTCGGAATACGGCACGAACAGGCCCTTGTCGGTGTAGCTGAGCAGTGCCGGGGAAAACCGCGCCTGTTCGGTGATGACGTAGTTGCGTTTGAGCAGGCGCGGCAGGAATTCATCCAGCGAGCTGTAACCCAGGCGCAGATCGAACGGGCCATTGCCCGGATAACGAATGGCTTCGCTGGGGCCGGGTTCGAGGGTGTACGTCAGTGACGCGGCGTATTGGCTGAGCTCACGCGCCTGGAAGCGCGAAGTGCGCATTTCCTTGGACGCAGCCAGCCCCACGACGATCGCGATAATCACCAGCAACAACCAGAAAGCCTTCCACCCATGCCGGTTGCGGCGGGGTTTTTCAGGGACAGGCGCTTCATCCACTCGTTCAGTCGGAACCACGGCTTTACTCGAATCGGTTTGCCACAAAGCGCCCATAGTCGATTGATCCATTCACGCAGATTGATCGGACTTGTCTGAAGCTTAGACGGTGGTTGGGGCTGGTGAAAAAAATGTGCGGGATGGGCGAGGGGAGTTGCTGAATAAATCTGGAAGGCGGGTGCCGGAGCGAAAATGAGCCTGAAGCAAACTTTGCGGCGAGGGAGATCTGAGCGGCCGCAATAGAACCGTTCAGCAATAAAGTTGACCAAGCGGACACATGACGATGCACCAATGCTGTGCAATACTCGGCGGCTTTTTCGGCGGCGAATATTCCTACGCAAAGCAGGGAATGCCTCTCGGCATACCGGGCTTTTACCGAGAGTTGTCGCTGAATGTTGTGGCTTATAGAGTGAAAACTCCTGCCAAAGGCTTTTTATACTGCACGTCCCGCTGATCTTGCAGGCTGTCCTGCAAGACGTGTCTGCTCACAAAGCAGGCGCGGTTTCATTTCAAGCCAGGGCTTATCGGCCGACGCTTCGACACTCGGTGGTCATATCCAATAACAAGACGAGGTTGCACCCCTATGCCAGTCGGCAATCAACTGCCTCACGGCGACACCGCTCAGGGCGGTCCGCTCAAACGCGAACTCGGCGAACGGCATATTCGCCTGATGGCACTCGGTGCCTGTATCGGCGTCGGTCTGTTTTTAGGTTCCGCCAAGGCCATCGAAATGGCCGGCCCGGCGATCATGCTGTCGTACATTCTGGGTGGTCTGGCGATCCTGGTGATCATGCGCGCTCTCGGCGAAATGGCCGTGCACAATCCGGTCGCCGGCTCGTTCAGCCGTTACGCGCAAGACTACCTCGGCCCGTTGGCGGGCTTCCTCACGGGCTGGAATTACTGGTTCCTGTGGCTGGTGACCTGCGTCGCGGAAATCACCGCGGTGGCCGTGTACATGGGCATCTGGTTTCCCGATGTACCGCGCTGGATCTGGGCCCTCGCGGCGCTGATCAGCATGGGTTCGATCAATCTGATCGCGGTAAAGGCCTTCGGTGAGTTCGAATTCTGGTTCGCCCTGATCAAGATCGTCACCATCATTGCGATGGTGATCGGCGGCGTCGGCATCATCGCCTTCGGGTTCGGCAATGACGGCGTGGCACTGGGGATTTCCAACCTGTGGGCCCACGGCGGCTTCATGCCCAACGGCGTGACCGGCGTGCTGATGTCCCTGCAAATGGTCATGTTCGCCTACCTCGGCGTGGAGATGATCGGCCTGACCGCCGGTGAAGCGAAGAACCCGCAGAAGACCATTCCCGATGCGATCGGCTCGGTGTTCTGGCGGATTCTGCTGTTCTACGTCGGCGCACTGTTCGTGATTCTGTCGATCTACCCGTGGAACGAAATCGGCACGCAGGGCAGTCCGTTCGTGATGACCTTTGAGCGTCTGGGCATCAAGACCGCCGCCGGCATCATCAACTTCGTGGTGATTACCGCAGCATTGTCGTCGTGCAACGGCGGTATCTTCAGCACCGGGCGTATGCTCTACAGCCTGGCGCAGAATGGCCAGGCGCCGGCCGGTTTTGCCAAGACTTCGAATAACGGTGTACCGCGTCGAGCGCTGTTGCTGTCGATCGGTGCGTTGTTGCTGGGCGTGCTGCTCAACTATCTGGTGCCGGAAAAAGTCTTTGTCTGGGTGACCTCGATTGCCACCTTCGGCGCGATCTGGACCTGGGTGATGATCCTGCTGGCGCAACTGAAATTCCGCAAAGGCCTGAGCGCCAGCGAACGTGCCGGCCTCAAGTACAAGATGTGGCTGTACCCGGTCAGCTCGTACTTTGCGCTAGCGTTTCTGGTGCTGGTAGTCGGCCTGATGGCGTACTTCCCGGACACGCGCGTGGCGCTCTATGTGGGGCCTGCGTTCCTGGTGCTGCTGACCGTGTTGTTCTACGTGTTCAAGCTGCAACCGAGCAACGTGGCGCAAGGTGCGGCGCGTTCGGCTTCGTAAGTTTTAGCGTCTGCATCAACCAAGCCCCGGTCGCGAGACCGGGGCTTTTTATTGCCCGTGCCGCGGATCGTCTCCAAGGCTGAACCACCTGCGCTTGCTGCAGCGGCAGTGTGATGTCCACTCGTCGGAAGTAGCCGCGCACCTGTAATTTCTGACAGTAGACCTGGCACCTGCCTTGGCCTAGGTTGAAGTTTCGCCAAACGTGGCAAGAGCGGGGCACCGGCATGAAGGGATTCTCGGCATTGACGGTTATCGGAATCGCCGATGGATTGATCCATTGGCAGATCTTTTTCGTCCTGTGCACGGCTGCCGAACTGACCCAAGCCGCCAGCAATTTCGCGGCTTTCTGCGTAGCGGCCATGTTCTCGTTTTACGTGAACATGCTGTACACCTTTGACAGCCGAACGTCGGTGCTTGGTTATCTGCTGTTTATCGTGGTGATGGGCGCGCTCAGTTTTGCTATCGGTGCGATCGCCGATACGCGTGATCTGCCGGGATTGCTGACGGTGGCGGTGTTTACACTGCTGAATCTGTTGCTGGGGTACAGCTTTTTCAGGTTTGTATTGTTTCGCAGACAACGGCTATGAAGACTTTTGCGGCCGTTGCATTTGTCAGACGAGCCTTTACGCCAGTGCTCGTTGATCGATTCGCGCTCGCTATCGTTTTGATCCTCGCACTACTCGTACGGTTTTACGCTATTTCAGTACCCGCCATCTGGAACGATGAAGCCTATAGTCTGCTGCTTGCACGCGAAACACCGGAGCGCATCTGGGCGCTGACGGCACGGGATGTGCACCCACCGCTTTACTACATGCTGTTGCACTACTGGGTGTCGGTGTGGGGAGACTCGGCGTTGTCTGCCCGGGCCTTGAGTGCACTCGCGGATCTCGGCACTCTTTTACTGTGTATCAAGTTGATGAGCCTGATTTCAACGCGCAGGGCGACATGGATTGCCGCGCTGCTATTGGCGTTACTCCCGATTTCGGTGCGCTATAGCCAGGAAGTAAGGATGTACAGCCTGCTCGGGTGCTGGTTGATGGCTGCAACTGTTGCGTTGGTTTGTTGGGCGAGGGTTGCGGAGCAAGGCCGTTTTGCGGTGATCTACGTGCTCCTGATGAGCGCTGCTTTTTACACTCACTACTTCGCAGGTTTGTGTGTACTGGTGCATTGGTTGTTTTGGTGGCTGAGCCGGAATAACCGTCCCGGGATGGCGATTACCCTAGGGCAATGGCTACTTGCTAACCTGACTATCGTGGTCCTGTATTTGCCTTGGGTACCTCATCTGATTGCTCAACTTGCGAATACGACGGGCTTGGGTTGGATCAAACCGGTGACGCTGCAGGAGGCGTTGTCGCTAGTCTGGCAGTTCACGCTGATGGGAAATGGGCCTTTTCAAGCATCGGCGTGGCATCTCCTGCCTCTGGCGCTTTTACTGTTCTGCGCCACAACAGTCATCGCGGACTACTCCCTAAAGCGACCTTTTCGTTTTTTGCCGATTGGTTATTTTTTTGTTCCGCTGACAACGCTCTATGTGTTTGCCTTATTCCTTCCACTGTTCGTTCCTAGATATCTGGTTTTTTCGGCGCCCGCCATTGCGATGATTGCAGCGTTGGCACTTGACGGCATCTGGAGACGTCGAGCGTTGTTGGCGACTGTTGGTTTATTGCTTTTTGTTGTTGTGCAATTAAATGGTCTGACTGCGGTTTACCGGCAGACAGATGGCTTGAATGGAACGAATTACCGCAGAGATACCGAGTTTGGTCAGTTGGTGAAGCGGCTCAATCAGAATGCCCTTCCAGGTGATGAGGTGATCATTGCTAACCCGTTCTGGTACCCGACATTCACTTATTACGACACCACTGGTATTGATCCCCGGTTTGAGGTGCGCTCATCGATTGATGATTACCTGAAGCTGACCAGTCGTGGTCTTTTGAGCCTGATCAAAGATCCCGTAGCGAGTATTTATATTGATGGGATAACGGTTTTGGATTGCCGCAGCCAAAGAGTCTGGTGGATCACAGATGCTGATTTGCATGCTGACAGGCCACAGTTCGCAAAGGATCGGACTCCCGTGTTGACGATTCACGGGGGAAACATTTCTGCGTATCTGTTTACTGCCGATTCGGTGCCGGCTTCAGCGCAGGCCAGCACCTATTGCACACTTAAGCCACGGCCACTTCCTGCGGCTCAAAACTGTCCGCCCGCGCCATCTGCCACATCCGCGAATAGAACTCGCCATTCACTTCCCCGGTGAGCAATTCCCCCGGTTTCAGGAACACATGCAACTGCGAGAACAGTTTGATCTCGGTCGCCGACATGCGCCGCACCAAGTGCTTGGCCGACAGTTGCGACGGATGCTCAAGACCGGCGGCGGCAAGCATTTCTGCCAGCGCCTTGAGGGTATTGCGGTGGAAGTTGAACACGCGCTGTGCCTTGTCCGGCACTACCAGCGCGCGTTGGCGCAAGGCATCCTGAGTGGCCACGCCGGTCGGGCATTTGTTGGTGTGGCAGCTTTGCGACTGGATGCAGCCGATGGCGAACATGAAGCCGCGTGCGGAGTTGGCCCAGTCTGCACCGATGGCCAGTACGCTGGCGATGTCGAAGGCGCTGACGATCTTGCCGCTGGCGCCGAGTTTGATCTTGTCGCGCAGGTTCAGGCCGACCAGGGTGTTGTGGACAAACAGCAGGCCCTCGCGCATCGGTACGCCGATGTGGTCGGTGAACTCGACCGGTGCGGCGCCGGTGCCACCTTCCTTGCCGTCGACGACGATAAAGTCCGGGAGGATGCCGGTTTCCAGCATGGCTTTGGCGATGCCCATGAACTCCCACGGATGGCCGAGGCAGAACTTGAAGCCCACCGGTTTACCGCCGGACAGTTCACGCAGTTGCTGGATGAACTGCATCATTTCGATCGGCGTGGAAAACGCACTGTGACGTGACGGCGAGACGCAATCTTCGCCCATCAGGATGCCGCGTGTTTCGGCGATTTCCTTGGTGACTTTGTGTTTGGGCAGGATGCCGCCGTGGCCGGGTTTCGCGCCTTGGCTCATCTTGATTTCGATCATCCGCACTTGCGGGTTCTGCGCCTGGGTGGCGAAGCGTTCCGGGTCGAAACGGCCGTCGCTGGTGCGGCAACCGAAATAGCCGCTGCCCAGCTCCCAGGTCAGGTCGCCGCCGTGTTCGCGGTGATACGGGCTGATGCTGCCTTCACCGGTGTCGTGGGCGAAGTTGCCGAGTTTCGCGCCTTGGTTCAACGCGCGAATGGCATTGGCGCTGAGCGAACCGAAGCTCATCGCCGAGATGTTGAATACCGAGGCCGAGTACGGCTGACTGCACTGCGGGCCACCGACGGTGACGCGGAAACTGCTCGGGTCGCTCAGCGGCGCCGGACGCATCGAGTGGCCGATGAATTCGAAACCGGATTGATAGACATCGATCAGCGTACCGAACGGCTTGTCGGCGGTTTCGTTTTTCGCTCGCGAATAGACCAGCGAACGCTGGGCGCGGGAGAAGGGCAGGGCATCGCTGTCGGACTCCAGCAGGTACTGGCGGATCTCCGGGCGGATGCCTTCAACCAGATAGCGGATATTGCCGAGGATCGGGTAGTTGCGGCGCACCGCGTGCGGGCTTTGTAGCAGGTCGAACAGACCGATCAGGCTCAGTACACCGGTGACGGCGGTGATTGGCCATAGCCAGTCATGTTCGAGGAAAGGCAGGCTGGCGAGGGTGAACATCACGCAGACGGCAAAGAAGGCGTAGCGGCTCAGGAGTGACAGGCTCATACGGTTTCCTTGGTTCGGACTCAGAGATTTCGGCGAAAGGCTCAGGGATGTACAAAATCCCTGTGGGAGCGAGCCTGCTCGCGAAAGCGACCTGTCAGTAGAAAAATTATTGTCTGATCCGACGCATTCGCGAGCAGGCTCGCTCCCACAAAAAGCAACTTCACCAAACGATCAGGCGTTTTGTGCCTGAAGAAAAATCGAAAACAGCTCGGACTGGGATTTGATCCCCAGCTTGCTGTACATGTGTTTCTTATGGACTTTCACGGTTTCTACGGAGATTTCCAGCTTACGGGCGATTTCTTTACTGGAGCAACCGCTGAGCATCAAACGCCCGACATCCAGTTCACGGGCGGTCAATTGCGCGCCCTTGAGTTGCTGCACCGACGCCTCCAGTTGCACCCGCCAGTCTGCCCGGACAGGGGCGGCGGCGAGGGCCACGGTTTCGTTGATCTCGTACGGCAGGCGCTGGCGCAGCAGGCCCAGCACCCAAGGCTGGATCAATGACAGCAAGGCGATATGTTCGCCAGTGAAACGTTTTTCACTGCCCAGCGACAGACACAAGGTGCGATCGCCTTCGAGCTGACAATTGAACTGGATTTCGTCGGCCACGACATTCAGACGAAAGTATCGCTGGTAATACTCGGTCAGTTCGAAATGCTCCGGCGCCACTTCCGAGAGGCGATACAGACCGGTGCGCGTTTGCTCGCGACAGGCGATGTAGAACGGGTCGAGCAGGTACAGGCCGCGTAAGTAATCCTGAAACAACGGGTCAGGGTTGCCGTCTGCGCCCGGGCATTCGGCGAAGACTTGCGGGTGTTGATCGGCGCTGAACAGCAGCACCACCCAGCTATCGAACGGCACGTATTGGTCGAGCAGTCGCACCAGTTGCGCCCAGAAATTCGGCTTGTCGAGCGCGTCGATCAATTGCCCGACGGCGCGGTGCCAGGTGATGTCGTCAAACGAAAGTGTCATCGATCTACCCCTATCGGGTTACCCCGGCCGCGTAATTCCCTGGCCGCTCGCTTGCTGCGCATACTGGCCCACAGACAGCCACCGGGCAATCTTTCAGCGCCCGCCGCTTATCACAAGGAATTCCCATGAAAGTCGAACTCGCGCAATTGGCAGGCCGTGACAATGCCACGGTCTACAACCTCGAACGCGCACTGGCAGCGATTGCCGCGTGTGCGGCCGACACGCAATTGATCGTGTTCCCGGAAACCCACCTGATGGGCTTCCCGACGGCCGAAACCGTGGCGCAAACCGCCGAACCGCTCGACGGCCCGACCGTCAGCACCGTGCTGGCCGCCGCGCGTGAACACAACATCGCCGTGGTGATCGGTATGGCCGAGAACGACAACGGTCGCTTCTACAACACCACGTTGCTGATCACCCCTGAAGGCATTGCCCTGAAATACCGCAAGACCCATCTGTGGGCGTCGGATCGTGGCGTGTTCGAGGCCGGCGACCGTTACACCACCTGCGAATGGAACGGCGTGCGTATTGGCCTGTTGATTTGCTACGACATCGAGTTTCCGGAGTCGGCCCGTGCCTTGGCGCAACTGGGTGCCGAGTTGCTGATCGTGACTAACGGCAACATGGACCCGTACGCGCCGACTCACCGCACCGCGATCATGGCCCGTGCCCAGGAGAATCAGGCCTTTGCGTTGATGGTCAATCGCGTGGAGGCGGGGGATGACGGTTTGATGTTTGCCGGTGGCAGTGCGCTGGTCGATCCGCTGGGGACATTGCTGTTCGAGGCCGGGCGTGAGGAAGGGACGTTCTGCGTTGAACTGGATTTCGCGCGGTTAGAGATTGCGCGCAGGGATTACCGCTATCTGGATGATCAGCGCTTGAAGTTGCCGGGGGAGGTGGTGGAGCACGGTGATGGTGTTCGTGAGTTGTTGATTCCACGCCGTTGACCGCTGCCTCACCCTAGCCCTCCCGAAACGTCGGACCGCCCATAGGGAGAGGGGACTGACCGAGTTGATTGTTCGAGGTACGCCGACCAGAAGCAACGGGTCGAACTCAGGTTTTACCCGATCGTTCCCACGCTCTTCGTGGGAATGCAGCCCGGGACGCTCCGCGTCCCAAGAGCGGACGCAGAGCGTCCATTGAGGCATTCCCACGCAGAGCGTGGGAACGATCAGCCACACCCGAAAACATTCGCCGAACCCGGCTCTGCCATAAATCCAATAACATTCGGAGTAAGTCGCCCATGGCTCGTTTGCAACGCACCCTTTCATTAGGGTCGGTGGTGCTGTTCGGCATCGCCTACATGACGCCGATCATTGTCCTCGGCACCTTCGGCATCCTCGCCCAGTCTACCGCCGGCATGGTGCCTGCCGCGTATCTGGCGGCGCTGGTGGCGATGTTCTTCACCGCTATGAGTTACGGGCGCATGGCCGCTGCATTCCCCGTCGCCGGTTCCGCCTATAGCTACGTGCGCAAGGCAATCAGCCCGAAACTCGGCTTCATCGCCGGTTGGGCGGTGTTGCTCGATTACCTGTTTCTGCCGATGGCGATCTGGCTGATCGGCGCGGCTTATCTGGCCTCGGCATTCCCGTCGATCCCGCAATGGATCTGGGTGCTGGCCTTTATCGGCATCACCAGCGCGATCAACATCATTGGCCTGAAACTGGCCAACGGCATCAACGCCTTGTTGATGCTGGTGCAGTTCCTCGTGCTGATCGCTTTCGTCGCGCTGTGCGTGCACTACATCGGTGGCGATGCGAGCACGCCGTTGTGGTCGATCAAGCCGTTCTTCAACGGCGACATGCAGATGCCGCTGATCATGAGCGGTGCGGCCATCGCCTGCTACTCGTTCCTCGGCTTCGATGCGGTCAGCACGCTGACCGAAGAAACCCGCGATCCACGCCGCACCATCCCGCTCGCGATCATGTTGATCACCTTGATCGGCGGGCTGATCTTCGTTGGCGTTTCATACTTTGTGCAGATCGCCCATCCATCGTTCCAGTTCGACAGCGTCGACTCCGCCGCCTATGAAATCGCGCGCAATATCGGCGGCGATCTGTTCGTCTCGATCTTCCTCATCGGCCTGATTGTCGGTCAGTTCGCTTCGGGGCTGTCTGCGCAAGCCAGTGGCTCGCGCCTGCTGTTCGCCATGGGCCGCGACGGCGTGTTGCCCAAGTCGTTCTTCGGCACTTTGCACGCGCGCTTCGGCACACCGGTCAACAGCATCCTGCTCTGCGCCGTGGTGGCGTTACTGGCACTGAAACTCGACGTGACCACCTCGACCTCGTTCATTAACTTCGGCGCGTTTCTGGCGTTCAGCCTGGTCAATCTCTCGGTGATCTTTCATTACTGGATCGGCGGTGAGAAAAAAGGTCCGCGCGAGCTGCTGCTGTTTCTGCTCTTCCCGTTGATCGGGCTGGTGGCGGACTTGTGGCTGATGGTCAGCCTCGATCACCTGGCGGTGTACCTGGGCTTGAGCTGGCTGGCGATCGGCGTGGTTTACCTGGCAGTACTTACCGGTGGTTTCCGTCGCCAGCCACCGGAAATGGACTTTCAGGAAGCGACCTGAGGCGTCTTCAGGCAGCGGGCCGGTTCTGGCGCATCGGCAACTCGATGCGAAAGGTCGTGCCCACCCCCGGTTCGCTGCGTACCGAAATGTCGCCACCGTGCTTTTTCACAATGCCGTAGGACAGGGACAGGCCAAGCCCGGTGCCCTGGCCGACGGGTTTGGTGGTGAAGAACGGATCGAAGATTTTCTGCAGGATCTCCGGCGCAATCCCCGCGCCGGTGTCCGCGACTTCCACCCACGCCGTGTCTTGTTGTTGCCCGGTGCGCAAGGTGATGGTGCCGCGTTCGGAGCCCATGGCCTGCGCCGCATTGACCACCAGATTCATGATCACCTGATTGATTTGCGACGGCAGGCATTCGATGTCCGGCAGGGGCTGGTACTCCTTGATCAGGTCGGCCTTGTACTTGAGTTCACTGGCGACAATGTTCAGGGTCGACTCGATGCCTTGTTGCAGATTGGCCCACTGCCATTGCTGCTGGCTATCGACCCGGGAGAAATCCTTCAGGTCCTTGACGATCTGCCCGACCCGGCCAATGCCTTCCTTGGATTCGCGGATCAGCACCGGAATGTCTTCGAGGAGAAAATCCAGATCGGCGTCTTTGCGCAATTGCTCAAGCCGCGCCACGGATTCGCTGTCTGGTATTGGCCCAAGCGTCTGCCAGGCATCGAGTACGCTGAGCAATTGTTTGAAGTAGCCGTCGAGGGTGCCGAGGTTGGAGGAGATGAAGCCGATCGGGTTGTTGATTTCATGGGCCACGCCCGCCGCCATTTGCCCGAGTGAGGCGAGTTTTTCCGACTGTACCAGCTGACTTTCCAGTTGCTTGCGCTCATCGATTTCCCGTTGCAGGTCTTCGCTGGCCTGCTTGAACTGGGCGGTGCGCTGATCGACCAGATGTTCCAGGTGATGCATTTGCAATGACGCGCGTTCGGTCATCTGCCATTTGGTCAGCAGGGTGTTGGCCATCTGCTGCACTTCGATGTTGTCGAACGGCTTCTTCAGAATCAGCAAGCGGTCATGCGCCTGCAGACGCTCCAACAGTTCATCCCAGGAATAATCCGAGTAGGCGGTGCAGACCACCACTTGCAACTGTGGATCCTGCTGCCACAGATGCTCGATGGTTTTCGCGCCGTCCCAGCCGTCGGGCATGCGCATGTCGACAAAGGCCAGCGCATAGGGGCGTTGTTCCGCCAAGGCCTGATTCAGCTTGCCCAGACCTTCCTCGCCGCCATAGGCCGAGTCCAGCTCGAACGGCGGACGTTTGGCGCGCACCTGAGCGCCGAACAGTGCTGCTTCCATCTCGTCCAGTTCCACCGACTGCACCGCCGGCGGCGCGAGAATCTTGCGAAAGTCTTCATGGATCGACGGCATGTCGTCGATCAGCAGAATGCGGCGGTTCGACAGCTCGCTCATGCGCTCTCCGTGACGCTGATCAGGGGGATCTGCAAGGTGAACAATGCACCCTGGCCCGGGCCGTCGCTGTGCGCGGTGAGGTGGCCGTTCATCTCGATGGCGGCCAGGGCGCAGCTGTGCAGACCGAAACCGTGGCCTTCCTTGCGGGTGGTGAAACCGTGGGCAAAGATCCGCGTCATGTTTTCCGCGGCGATGCCTTCGCCGTCGTCCTTGACGCTGATTTCAAGGAAGTTGTCATCGACAATTTTGACCGCCAGGGTCATGGTGCGTGGGCGGTTGCTGAGGTCGGACATGGCGTATTTAGCGTTGCTGATGAGGTTGATCAGGATCAGCAGCAAACGGTGTTTGTCGCCCATCACCTGCGGCACGTCAGCGTACTCCCGGACCACCGTGACGTGGTGCCGGGTGAGTGCCCCGGCGTTCATGCGCAACGCGTCTTCGAGCAATTCGTTGATGAACAGCGGTTCGGTCATGCTGTTGGCACCGGCATAGGATTGCTGGGTGGCGACGATGTCTTTGATGTGGTCGACGCTTTTGTTCATCTGGTTCAACTCGTCGAGCATTTCCTGCTGTTCCTGGGTAATGGCGACCACCAATTGGTTGAGGTAGCCGGGGAGCAATTTGCCCTTGGCGTCTTCGCTGAGGAACACGCCGAGGTCATCCGGGTGTTCGTTGATCAGTTGCATGGCCTTGCCCAGGCCTTGGGCCTTGCTGTTGCGCAGCTTGCGCGTGATCAGGTCGCTGGAAATGTTCACGCTGTTGAGCACGTTGCCGACGTTGTGCAGCACATTGGTGGCGATTTCCGCCATGCCGGCCTGACGTGCCGCGTCGAGCAGTTCGCTCTGGGCGTCCCGCAGTTCCCGGGTGCGTTCTTCGACTCTTTGTTCCAGTGCATCGTTGGCCGTTTGCAGGGCGTTATTGACCCGATTGATTTCGGCGAAACTGCCGATCAAACGAATGGCCAGCCACACCAGTGACAACACCAGCAAGACCGAAAACAGCAGCAGGTAGAAGTGGTACTGCCGGTCGACCTGATCGGCGCGCTGCTGATCGCGATCGAGCATGGTGGTGATGTTGTCGAGGCTGTCGGCCACGGGGATGTTTTCGATGCTTTCGAGCAACTGATTGACCACTGGCTGCTCGCGCGCAATCAGCGAAATATGGCTGCTCATGATTCTGATCGGGGTCTGAAACGCGAGCGGCAGGCGTTGTGCATTGACCTTCAGTTTGTTCAGGCCGACCTCGATGTCGGCGGCCCGGTCGTCGGAGGTGACCTGGGCGAATTCGAGGGCGCTGAGCAGCAGGTCGTAGGTGTCGGTGGTGATGTTTTGCAGCTGCAATTTATCGAAGTCCGACAGGCTGGCCAGTTGCTGTTGGATGTCGTCTTCAGCGGTGGGCAAAAAAGCCAGGGAGTTGCGTAACAGCGCGTTGTGCGATTTGAACTGTTCGACCAGACGGGTCTTTTCCTGCATCGCCTGCAGGAAGCTTTCGTGAGCATCGTTCCATTGCGTCGAGTCGTTGCGCCCATGCCCGGACTCGATCTCGTCGAAGCGCGCCCAGAGCCGGTTCATCTCATTCATCGGTGACACCAGCGGATCGTAGTTGTGGGTCAGCGCCACCCTGGCCTTGAGGATCTCGTTCTCCCACTGCGAATTCTGCTGTTTGATCTGCCGGATCAGATCCCGCGATTCGGTGTACGTCATGCTCTGGTCAGAGCTCGACTTGAAGTACAGGAACAGCAGGATCGAGGCCAGCGCCAGGGCCACCAGGGTCAGCAACAACAGGCTGCGTCGCCGCGAAATGTTGATCATGGCTGGACTTCCCGTTGGCCGGTCAGGGTTGTGAGAAACAGCATGATCAGCCGTTTATCCTCAGCGCTTGGCATGCGCCCCAACTGATACTGGAACATCACATCCACGGCGCGTTCGAGGGTAGGGGCCGATCCGTCGTGAAAGTACGGTGCGGTGATCGCGACATTGCGCAGGCTCGGCACCTTGAACACCGCCCGGTCTGCTTCGTCGGCGGTGACGTTGAAGCGGCCTTGGTCGGCCACGGTCGGGTTGCCACGATCGGCAATGTAATCGCCGAACACGCCGAATTTCTGGAACATGTTGCCACCGATGTTGACCCCCTGATGGCAGGCAATGCAGCCGTACTCCTTGAAGCGCTGGTAACCGTACTTTTCCTCCAGGGTGAGGATGTCGGTATTGCCCTGCAGGTATTGATCGAAGCGTGAATTGGGCGTCAGCAAGGTGCGTTCGAAACTGGCCAGCGCTTGCTGGACGTTGGCCTGGGTTACGCCGTCCGGGTAGGTGGCGGCGAAATCGCGACGGTAATCGGGGTCGTTGCCGATGCGTTCGATTACGGTGCGCCAGTCGCTGCCCATTTCATGGGGGCTGGTGATGACGACGTTGCTTTGTTCCTCCAGCGTTTTAACGCGGCCATCCCAGAACTGGCGGAAGTTGAGGGCTGCGTTGAACACGGTCGGTGTGTTGACGGCCACCGGTTTACCGTCGAAGCCCAGTGACAAGGCGCGGCGGTCGGCACCGTTCTTGTCGAGTTGATGGCAGCTGGCGCAGGACAGCGTGTTGTTGATCGACAAACGTGGCTCGTGGAATAGCCGTCGACCGAGTTCCACGCGCCGGGGATCCTGCTGCGGCACCGCGGGCAACGGTTTGAGCGGCTCGTCCAGCGGCTCGGCACTGGCGCCGATACAGACTCCGTACAGCAGCAACGCGACGGCGTGATGGAAAAGGCTCATCGGCATTTGTCTCCCTGACTCAAGGCCGGTTTCACAGTGATCATTCAATCGTCCAGGGCGCGGGTTGCGTACCGGCCAGCAACCGCGCAAATGCGTCTGCGGGTAGGGCTTCGCTGAAAAAGTAGCCCTGGCCTTCTTCGCAGTGATGGGCCTTGAGAAAGGCCAGTTGGTCAGCGGTTTCGATGCCTTCGGCGATGACGTCCAGTTCCAGACTCTTGCCCAGGTTGATGATGGCGCTCACCAGCGCGGCATCGTTGCGGTCGTTGCACAGGTTGCGAATGAACGATTGGTCGATCTTCAGCACATCGATGGGAAATCGCCTCAAGTAGCTCAGGCTGGAATAGCCGGTGCCGAAGTCATCAATGGCCAGACGCGTGCCCAGCGTTTTCAGGCGATTGAGCGCCGTCATCGTCGCCTCGACGTTTTGCATCAGCACGCCTTCGGTAATTTCCAGCTCCAGCCACTCGGGCGCCAGACCTGTCTGTTCCAGGACGCGCTCGATACCAGCGACGAAGTCACGCTGGCGAAAATCGATGGGTGAAGTGTTGACCGACATGCGGATCGGCGGCAGTCCGGCCAGTTGCCAGGCACGGGTCTGACGACAAGCTTCAGCCAGCACCCATTTGCTCAACGGCACGATCAGGCCGCTGTCCTCGGCCACCGGTATGAAGTCCGACGGATAGACCCAGCCATGCCCGGGTTTCTGCCAGCGCAGCAGTGCTTCGGCACCCACCACTTTGGCACTGCGCAGGTCGACTTTCGGCTGATAGTGCAGGACGAATTCATGCGCCTGCAGGGCGCGGCGAATGCCCGACTCGATGCTGTGCTGCTCCCGGGCGTGCTGGTTCATGGCTTCGATGAAAAAGCCGATGTTGTCAGGCCCCTGCTCCTTGACGTTGCGCATCGCGGTCTCGGCTTTCTTGATCAGCTCGGTGGCTTCGAGGCCGTCTTCGGGGTAGACGCTGATGCCGACGCTGGCGGTGACGCTGACGTCGTGGCCGGCAATCGTCTGCGGCAGGCGAATGGCGGCGAGGAGTTTTTCCGCGATGCCGTGGGTTTGCTGAGGGTGGTTGATGTCGCCGAGGATCACCACGAACTCATCGGAACCGTAGCGAAACACCGAGTCCGAATCGCGCACGCAGGACAACAGTTGTCGGGCGACCCGTTTGAGCATCTCGTCACCCGCCGGATGGCCCAGCGCATTGTTGATGCGCTTGAAGCGATCCAGACCGAGAAACATCACCACCAATTGTTTGTCATGCCGTCGGCACACGGCCATGGCCTGACTCAGGCGATCACCGAGCAAGGTGCTGTTGGGCAGCTCCGTGAGGCTGTCGTATTGCAGCAGGTGCGAGACCTTGAGCAGTTCGTGCACCCGCGCCTCGATGGTCCGCTCAAGGCTGAGCATCTTCAGCGCCGCGTCCTGCGCCAGTTGCCATTTCCAGGTCAGGGCATTGGCCATCTGACGGATTTCCAGACTGTCGAACGGCTTTTTCAAGATCAGCAACTGATCGCCGAACTCCAGCCGTTCGGCCATCGCTTCCCAGCTGTAGTCGCTGTACGCCGTGCACAAGGCGATTTGCAGGTTCGGGTCGACACGCCACAGTTGCTCGATGGTTTCCAGGCCATCCCAGCCGGGCGGCATGCGCATGTCGATAAAGGCGAGGGCGTAGGGATTGCCACTGGCCAGTGCGCGATTGACCAGTGCCAGCGCTTCCAGGCCTTGATAGGCGGAGTCGAGCTGGAAGCTCAGGTGCGGCGTCTGCTGGCTGCCGAACAGCGTCTGCTCCAGTTGCTGCAAATCGACGGCGTCCGCCACCTGCGGGGCGAGGATCTTGCGAAAGTCATCGTGGATCGCCGGCGTGTCATCGATGATCAGGATGCGCCGGTTGGTCTGTGGAAAAGGCGTTTTCATGCCTCGTCCTCCTTTGGCGCCAGACGGCAACTGTCCTTGAGCAACTGCCCGGCTTGTTCGGCGCTGACCGCTGCGCTGAAATACATGCCCCGGGCGCTGGGCAGCGGGGGCGCGGTGGGGGGCGTGCACGGTTGATCCGACGATGGCTGGCCTTCGGCAATGATGTCGATGTCCAGGTCCCGGGCGAAGTTGACGATCGCGCGCAGGGCGTTGGCACTGGCGACATCGTGGGCGGCACTGTCGACGAAACTCTGCGCCAGTTTGAGGTGATTGACCCGGTAGGTTTTCAGGTAGTCGAACGAGGAGTATTCGGTGCCGAAATCATCGATGGCGATGCTCACGCCCAGTTCACGCAGGCGCGGCAACGCGTCGTTGTGCGTCCACTTGGTCTGGGCCAGTGTGGCCTCGGTGACATCGAAACGCAGGTCCCAAGGGGCGAGTTCCCAACGGGCGGTGGTGCGCAGCACGTTGTAGATCAGCTCGGGGCCGCTCTTGAGTTGGGCCAGCGAAAGTTTGATCGCCATTACGGGCGGCGCGACGCCTTCGTTACGCCACAGATGCATCTGGTGGCAGGCGTGATCCAGCACCCAACGCCCGAGCGGAATGATTGCGCCGGTTTTCTCTGCAATCGGCACGAAGTCGCAGGCCTGCAGCAGGCCGCGACTAGGATGCTGCCAGAGGACTTGTACCTCCATGCCGAGAATCCTGCCGCTGTGCAGATCGACCTCCGGCGCATAGCGCAGCATCAGCTCATTGCCCTCGAGGGCGGTCATCAATTCGCTGACCAGAGTCATGCGTTCGGCCACTTCCCGAGAGATTTCCTCGGAGTGGAAGTGGTACTGGTTGCGGCCCATTTCCTTGGCGCGGTACAGCGCCATGTCGGCTTGCCCGAGCAGCGCGTCGGCATCGAGGCTGAGGTCGCTGTAACTGCTGATGCCGATGCTCACCGAAATATGCAGCGCATTACCGGCCAGGTGGTAGGGCGCCAGCAGCGTGTCGCGAATCTTGGCGGCCATCGCGGCCGATTGGGTCGGGTCGCTGACGTCCAGTTGCAGGATCGCGAATTCGTCGCCGCCCAGGCGCGCCACTACGTCACTTTCGCGGACACCGGACTTGATGCGCCGGGCGACTTCCTGCAACAGCAGATCGCCCACCGGGTGGCCGAAGGTGTCATTGATCCGCTTGAAATGGTCGAGGTCCAGGTAGAACACCGCGAACGGCATGGCGCCTCGTCGTGCGGCGGCGAACGCTTGATGCAGGCGCTCGATCAGCGTGGCGCGATTGGCCAGCCCCGTGAGGCCATCGGAGCGGGCGAGCAAGGCCAGTTTGTCCTCGGCCAGGCGGCGCTCGGTGATGTCGAGGATGATGCCTTCGACTTCCAGCAGACGGCCGTCATCATCGCGCACCGGAATGTAGCGGTTCTCCACCCAGCGCCAGGTGCCCTGGCCGGTGCGCATGCGGAACTCGATGGACGCGCCCGACGCATGCCGATCCAGCACCCGGGCCATGGCCGCATCGACGTTCGCCTGATCGTCCGGATGAATCAGTGCCTGCGCCCAGTCGGGCGAACCCACCAGGTCGGCGGCGACATGGCCGTAACGGGTGATGTTGTGGGAGATGTACATCAGCGCAAACGAGGGGTCGCCGCGCAAACGGTAAAGAATCGTCGGGCTGTTCTGCACGATCACATTGGCGTCGGACAGCTCCCGGGTGCGTTCCTGCACCGCAGCTTCTAGCAGGCTCATCTTCAGTTCAGCGTCTTCGGTCATCTGCCATTTGACCGTAAGGGCGCTGGCCATCTGGCGGATCTCGATGGCGTCGAAGGGCTTTTTCAAAATCAGCAAGCGGTCGTTCAGTGCCAGACGCCGGTCGATGTCTTCCCAGGAATAATCGGAATAGGCCGTGCACAGCGCAACTTGCAGCTTGGGGTCGACTTGCCACAGCCGTTCAATGGTCTCCAGGCCATCCCAGCCCGGTGGCATGCGCATGTCGATGAAGGCCATGGCGTAGGGGCGGTTTTCTGCCAGCGCGGCCTCAAGTTTTTCCAGGGCTTCGCGGCCCTGAAACGCCGAATCCAGTTCGAAATGTTGGGTTTGCGGTGCGGACGGCGTGCCGAACAGCAGGCTCTCGGTTTCGCCCAAACCATCGACACCGGGGATGACCGGGCTGAGAATCTTGGCGAAATCGCCATGGATCGCTGGGCTGTCGTCAACGATCAGCACGCGGCGATTGATGTGCACGGTTGGCGCTGTCATGCCGCGCCACCCGTGGGGAGGCATGCTGTGGTGATCCGGGGCATCCTTTTCCCTCGCCATTTGCCTGTTTGTATCAGCCGATGGAGTCTTGCGCTGTCTTCAGCATAGTCGGCTCCCCGGTACTGCGCTTTCGGCCCCGGACAAAGATCGGCGTGAATGCCGGCCAAAATCATCTAGCCTTGGACTCAGGCGCGGACCGGCGCAGTGTTGGCTCGGTGCGTCGTAATTTCCCTGTTTGCTTGAGGCCATGCCATGGAAGAGCCATCCGCGCCGCTGCCGGCGCATCGACCCACGGTGCTGCTGGTCGATGACGAGGAGTCGATCCTCAACAGCCTGCGCCGCCTGTTACGCGGCCAACCCTACGATCTTCTGTTGGCCACCAGCGGCGCTCAGGCGCTGGAGATCCTCGCGCAGCAGCCGGTGAACCTGGTGATGAGCGATGCGCGGATGCCGGGCATGGACGGTGCTTCGTTGCTGGCGCATGTCCGTGAACGTTTTCCGGCGACGGCGCGGATCATGCTCACCGGCTATGCCGAACCGGCGGCGATCATCAAAGCCATCAATGACGGGCAGATTCACCGGTACATCAGCAAGCCGTGGAATGACGAAGAGCTGTTGCTGATTCTGCGCCAGTCCCTCGAACACCAGCATTCCGAGCAGGAGCGCCAACGGCTGGAGCGCTTGACCCGAGTGCAGAACGATCAGCTCAAACTGCTTAACAGCACTTTGGAAAAGCATGTCGCAGCGCGCACCGCCGAACTGCAGCAGACCGCCGACATGCTTGATCTGGCGTACGAAGAGCTCAAGCACAGCTACGTTACCGGCACCGAAGTGTTCTCGCTGCTGGCCAATTTGCGCTTGCCACCTGCCAAACAGACCAACCGGCAGATCATCGAACTGGTGCGCAGCTACTGCAAACAGCATGGGCTGGACGAGGCCACCAGCCGTGATCTGACCATGGCTGCGGCGCTGTACAACATTGGCAAACTGAGCTGGACCGACGCGATGATGACCACGCCCTCGGATCTGCTGCGCCATACCGAACGCGAGCGTTATCGCAGCTATCCGAAGCAGAGCGAATCGTTGCTCATGACCCTGGACCCGATGAAGGATGCGGCGCGTCTGATCCTGCATCATCAGGAGCGTTGGGACGGCAGCGGCTTTCCCGACCGGCTCAAGGGCGAGGGCATTCCGTTCGGCTCACGCTTGCTGAAACTGGCGGTGGATTTCGTCGAGTTGCAGCGCGGTCTGATCCTTGAGCGGCAGATGAACAGCGATGAAGCGCTGCTGTACCTGCGCCAGTACGCCGGACGTTTGTACGATCCCGATCTGGTCGAGGATTTCATTCAGGTGTGTGCCGCGTTCCTCAGCGACGTGACGCTGGCCGATCCGTCGGTCAAGGTGCTGTCCACTCGGGATCTGGCGGCGGGGATGATTCTGGCGCGCAACCTCAATGCCGATAACGGCATGCTGCTGCTCAATGCTGGCAAGGTGCTCAGCGCGCTGTTGGTGGAAAAGCTGATTGCGTTTGAAGCCATGGAGGGCGGCAAGTACACGATTTTCGTCAAGGTGCCGGAGGAGGTTGAAGCCACGCTCAAGGCGCAGGGGGAATGATCGGTGAGGTGACGTCATTGGGCCGGGCATGGGATCCTTGCGGTTTTTCCAGGCCGGTGGCTGATCCATGACTTGTGCATCCGTTGTCTCTGCAAACCTCATTCGTATAGCCGCCGCGCTGTTGCTCAATCCCGCAGGCCAGACTCTGTTGGTGCGCAAGCGCGGCACTACGGCGTTCATGCAACCGGGCGGCAAGATCGAGGCGCACGAGTTGCCGGTGCACGCGCTGGCCCGCGAGCTGGAAGAAGAGCTGGGCTTGCAGATCGATCCGGCGCAGGCGGCTTTTCTCGGCCAGTTCTCGGCGCCTGCGGCCAACGAGCCGGGGTGTGTCGTGCAGGCCGAGATCTTTCAACTGACGATCGAGGCCGACGTCACGCCGGCGGCGGAAATCGAAGAAGTGATCTGGGTCGATCCGGCCACTGATCCTGCTGTGGTTCTGGCGCCATTGACACGTGACCTGATCCTGCCGTTTTATCGCAAGTCGCTGAACGCAATCGCCTGATCATCCACGCAAAGGACTTTGCCATGATCCCGCTTCAAGACTTGCTGATCTTCGCCGCTGCCGCATTGCTGATGGTGCTGACGCCGGGGCCGAACATGATCTATCTGATTTCGCGTTCGATCTGTCAGGGACGCAAGGCCGGGGTCACGTCGTTGCTCGGTGTGGTCAGTGGATTCTTTGTGCATATGTTCGCCGCGGCGGCGGGATTGACTGCGGTGTTTCTGGCAGTGCCGATGGCCTATGAAGTGCTGAAGTGGGCCGGTGCGCTGTACCTGCTGTGGCTGGCCTGGCAAGCAGTGAAACCCGGTGCGCGCTCACCGTTCGAGGCGCAGCAATTGCCGCCGGACTCGTCGCGAAAGCTGATCACCATGGGCTTTCTCACCAGTGCGCTGAACCCGAAAATCGCCGTGTTCTACCTCTCGGTGTTTCCGCAGTTCATCTCCCCTGAACACGGCTCGGTGTTCACCCAAAGCATCATTCTCGGCCTGACCCAGATCAGCGTCAGTTTCTGCGTCAATTTGCTGATCGCGCTGTTCGCGGCGGGCATCGCTTCGTGGTTTGTGCGTAACCCGACGTGGCTGGCACTGCAGCGTTATTTCATGGGCTTCGTCCTCGGCGGCCTCGCTGTGCGGCTGATGCTTGAGCAACGCAGGACGGCGTGAACATGTGGATCGAACGGCTGGACGCCAGTCATGCCCTGGCTTACCGCGAACTGATGCTCGAAGCCTATGACCGCCATCCGCAGGCGTTCACTTCCAGTGTTCGCGAACGCGCGGTGATGCCATTGAGCTGGTGGGAAGGGCGCCTGACCAGCAAGCTCGATGTGGTGCTTGGCGCGTTTGAAGCTGGCACGTTGGCCGGCATCGTCGGCCTGGCCCTCGAACCGCGCGAGAAGGCCCGCCACAAGGCCACGTTGTTCGGCATGTACGTCTCGGCGGATTTTCGCCAGCACGGTCTGGGCCATGAACTGGTGCAGGCGGCCATTACCGAAGCGCAAAACCACCCGGCACTGAAACTGCTCCAGCTTACCGTTACCGCCGGCAATGACGCCGCGTTCAATCTCTACCAGCGCTGCGGCTTTATCCAGTTCGGCCTCGAACCGCTGGCGGTGCGGGTGAACGAAGATTATTTCGACAAGATCCACATGTGGCGTCAACTCTGATATTGCGCTGATCCCTGTGGGAGCGAGCCTGCTCGCGAAGGCAATCTGACAGTCACTATTTGTGTGTCTGATACATCGCTTTCGCGAGCAGGCTCGCTCCCACAAGTGACTCAGCGAACCGCGCTGACACCGTCCAGGGTCGAGAACGACGTGTCCTTCGCCGTCAGCAGAAAATCCCGCATGTACGGTGCATCGAGCATGTCGGTGCGAATCGCCGCGTACAACGTTGCGAACAAACCTTTTTCCCCCAGCCGTTTACCCTTCACGTAACCGCGCGAGCTGTATTCGTGCAGCGCCCAGTGCGGCATGCCGCAAACACCACGACCACTGGCGACCAGTTGCATCATCATCACCGTCAGTTCCGAAGTGCGCACCTGCGCCGGCTCGATGTCGGCCGGCTCCAGGAAGCGTGTGAAGATGTCGAGACGGTCGCGTTCCACCGGGTAGGTGATCAGCGTTTCCGTCAGCAAGTCTTCGGGGACGATGTACGGCTTGCTCGCCAGCGCATGCTGATTGGCCACGGCAAGCATGGCTTCGTAGGTGAACAGCGGTACATAGGTGATGCCGGCGATTTCCAGTGGATCGGAAGTCACCACCAGATCCAGATCGCCACGCGCCAGCGCCGGCAGCGGTGCGAAGGCGAAACCCGAAGCGAGATCGAGTTCGACTTCCGGCCAGGCATCGCGGAACTGGTCGATGGTCGGCATCAGCCACTGAAAGCAGCTGTGGCATTCGATGGCCATGTGCAAACGCCCGGCCGTACCACCGGCGAGACGGCCGATATCCCGCTCGGCGGCGCGCAACAGCGGCAGGGTTGCGTCAGCCAGTTGCAGCAAGCGCAAACCGGCGCTGGTGAACCGGACCGGTTTGGTCTTGCGCACGAACAACGCCATGCCCAGGCGTTCCTCAAGCTCCTTGAACTGGTGGGACAGCGCCGACTGCGTCAGGTGCAAACGGTCGGCGGCATCGACCAGGCTGTCGGCTTCACGCAAGGCGTGCAGGGTTTTCAGGTGACGGATTTCAAGCACCGAAGGCTCCATGAGGAAAACTTGTGATAAGCGCAAAGAGGGTGAGTTTGTCTCATGATGATAGCGCTGTCGACATCGACGCGTTCTTTTACGGCAGAACTGCCGAGTGACGGCTCGGCAGTTCTTCATATGACTACAGTGTCTTATGCTCAGAGTCCCTCGAAATGCCGCAGGACAATGGACTGTGCAGTGATTCTGGAATCAAGCAGGGTCGGGTCGTCAGCGTGAGTCAGCTTGCGATGCGCCGGCAGTTTCAGGTGGGCTCTTTCGAATTGGCGCAAGGGTCGGGTCGCCGAACGGTAATGGAAATGCACGTACCAGAGTAATTGCGCGGGCTCCTGTGTGAGGTTCCAGACCTCATATTCCTGCAGGTAGTTGGGGCGCCCCTGATGATCAGCCAGTTTTTGGATCGCAAGGGGTTTGCGGATCTCCACCGCGTTCTGTCCGATGAGGTCATCAAGCATGCCGTCGGTGGGCTTTTGACTGGTCATCGAGCGTTGGGTGCGCAAGGCGCGACCTTCGACGATCAGCTCCGCGGCCTGATCGCGCAATTGCTGGATGATCGGTTGCTCTGCCGACTTGGCAGCGATACCGTCGGCACGGGTGGTGAGTTCACTCGCCTGACTGTCAAGCATGTGTTGCAGGTCGACGGGCAGCATGCCGCGATTGGCGTTGCTCTGCACCGTGGCGCGGTAAGTGGCCACGTTCTCCAGACGTTGCTGTGCCTCAGTTACCAGGGTGGCCAGACTCAGCTCGGCGGGGGAGGGAACTGCCAGGTTTTGCGGGTTGGTCAGGCGCACGACGCCATCGGCGCCATGTTCCCAGATTTCTTCATAGCCTCTAATCCCGGTACTTCTGTATTGACGGGCGTTGGTCAGGTTATCCCATTGCTCCACGCCATGGCGCAATTGGTTGTCATCCGTGATGAACACGCGCTGCAGGGGTTGCCCCGCGACCCTCGGCTCGGGTGGCCTGTTGATAGCGGCACGCGCTCGATCCGCCAGGCGATCAACGCCTTCCAGCAAGGGCTCGACTACGCCCAGATGAAAGAATTGCGGATAGCTGGCGGTCCATACCGCCATCTCGCGCCGATACTCGACGCAAGCGTCGATGCTTTCCTGAAGAATGCGATTACGTTGGGCGGTCGTGTTCTGCATGTTCGGCAAGTCGTACTGGCGGTACAGATGCAGATCGATTCTGTTGCGCAGGGGCTCTGCCATCGTCACAAAATAGCGCCACGAGGCATCGTCGGGGCTGCCGGCTTTTCTGACGATTTCCAAGCGTTGGGAGGTTTTCAGGTACAGCAGGATGGGTTCACTGTGACGGCTGTTAATGTTATCGACCAGCGCCGTCATTTCCGGCCGGTCTTTAGCCAGCATGCGATCATACCAATGATGGACCTGGTCCCTGAGTTCGCCCAACTGATCGAGCTGATTGACGATCTCGACACGAAACCTGTGTATGTCTTCAATGTGTTTCAAACGTTCAGCCACAGCATCACCCGGCAGCGCATTGTGTAGCTGCTTCAATCGGTTGATTGCTCGTGTTGTGCCATGAATTTTATGCGACAGGTGGAAGGCGCGTCGCTGGTAACGATCAGTCAACAGCCATGCGGTCTTGCCTCGCATTTGGGCGACAGTCCTGTGTTTTCTGCCTTGGGTCAACGCAGTCAACTCGGTCAACGCCTCATAACGTTGCCTGGCCAGTTGGATATCGCCAATGCATGCGGCTTCGGCCGTTGGCAACATGGTCAGGCGTTGCGCTTCCGTGGCTTCGGCGTAGGCATTGATCACCTGGTCACTTTTCGCTCCCCTGAGTTGCAATTGGCGGCCCAAATTGTTTGCGGTGGCGGCCAGTTGATGGTGGCGGCGGAAGTTTCGATCTACCAGCCAGCGCGGCAGGTGTTGCCGAATCACCGACGGCCAGTAAGGGTCGAGTGTATCGACCAGGCGCCCGCCGACATTGCCACCCCCCACCACGCCACCTTCAAGGGCTGTGCCATAGACGCCAAACCAGGTGTCCCATTGCCCGCTTTCATCCAGTGCGATCGGCTGCTTGTAGGTTTTTCGCGAGTTGCCGGACAGACGCCAGCTGCGCGAATCCCGGCTCAGCTCTACTTGGTAGACGCGGCCCTGACGCTCGATGAAGTCGCCGTCGGCAAGCCGGTAGATCCCGCGGTAGAGGCCGTGGCTGGCCGGTTCTGTGCCACCCAGGGAAATCGGCTTTTCATAGTCGTAATCCTTGAAGCGCGCCAGCACATGTCGGGCGTGGCGCTGCGACTTGACCTGCAGTGTCGCCACATCGCGCACCACCGCGTGCAGCTGACGCGCCCGTGTCAACGCGCGGGTCGTCCGGGAGGGCGTCGAGGCCGCGGCTTCACCCGGGAGCAGATCCATGAAGGCGTCGATCAGCGACAGCAGCATTGACTCGATTTCAACTAGACCGTCAGCCACGTCACCACGCAAGAACGCGGCGGCTGCCTGATTGGCAGCGGTCCAGGCCTGATAGAGGGCCAGCACACTGCCGACGAAGGGCACCATGCCCAAGGCCATTTTGATGTAGTTGAAGGCGCGCGGGCCTTTCAGGGCGTAGCGCTCGAAGAACAGTTCATCGTTGGAGCGCGACGTGCCGCGATGGGCCTCGATCAAGCGTCCCATGTGCGCATCGAGCAGGTGTGCGGCCAGCGAGGTACTGGCCGGCCAGCGCACTCCGACTTCGATGATCGCATCGAAGTTTTTTTCCACGGCCTGACCGATTCGGTTGACATGGGCCCTGACGTTACCTTGCAACGTTCTGTGCGCCAGGTACTCGATCCACTTGTCACTTGCGCACAAGGTGAACAGTCCTTTGCGCGCCGCTTCGAGCGTGTCGTAGCGGCGCAAGAACTGTCCGTCGTGGCTGTCCGGCAGGTACAGCAGAGTGACGCCGCTGATCTGCTCTTCGATGAAGCTGACGCCGGACAGGGTCACCGGGCCTTCGCCGGGGGTGTCCTTGCCGCCGACTTTCAGCGACACCGGCAACAGCACAAGACGCTTGCCGCTGGCTTGCCACGCCTGTGGGGTGTCGGCGTCGATGGCGATGTTCAGCAGCGCCGCTTCATCAGCGCTGAGGTGTTTTTGCAGGCGTGCATTTTCGCTCTGTATTTTCAGCATCAGGCGCCACGGCTCGATCAGGCTTTCCCGGCGATGTTGTTTGACGAATGCCGACTCGCTGGCGGCGCCCTGGAAGGCGTCACGGATCTTCTGCTCATAGGCTTTGGGCAGGTCCAGCTCCGGCAGAACCTTGCGCAGATAGGTCAGGTTGATGCCGTTGAGCAGGCGCGTCCGATCCTTTTTATGCGTCGCGGTGATTTCCAGACGCAAGAAGATCAAGCGTTGTGACAGCGAGTCATTGAGCACCGATTGCACGTTATCGATATTGAGCTGGGCCAGGTCCTCCAGTGACATTTTGCTGCGTGCTTTGCTGGGCACAATGGTCGTGATCTTTCTGACGCCACCCGGCCCCGACTCCGGGACCTGTTCGGTTTTGGTCGAGTCGGGCAGTTCGACTTGTATGGAAAAGTCGCCCTCAAGGGAAAAGTCCCTGCGCAATCGGGCGTGCAGATGGCGGCGGGTGAAGTCATCACGAGGTTCCAGGGCGAGGGTCATGAGGGCGTGGCTTTGACGCATCGCCGCGACGTACGCCTCGATGTTCTGTTTCAGCGCGCTACGCTCGTTTTCCTTGAGTTTGACCAGCCAGCCCGGCAGGTTGCCGGCGAGGGTGCCGCTGCGTTGCTGTTCCTGCAGATGAGTGAAAGCCAGGTGTCTGGCGGCGTGCAGCGGAACCTGAAGATTGGCCAGGCAGCCTTGGCGCAGAACCTCCAGCGCGTCAGCCTGTTCGGGTTTGCCGCGCAGGGGTGTGGCTTTCGCTTCGAAGTCGCTCACCAGCGCGTTGAGGCAATAAAGCAACGGGTCGGTGGTGATCGGACTCAGTTGCAGGGCCAGGTCGTTGTCGTCGTCGAGAATCCTGAACACCTCGCGCGCCAGTGTCCGGCGATCGGCAAAGCGTTGCAGGCCACCGCCATTGCCCGGCCAGTAGAGCATCAGACTGGAAGTGTCCGAGAGTGCCGCCTGGCGTCCGATGACGAGTGCGCCCTTGAGCACTTCGCTTTGCGTTGTCGTGACCCCGTCCTTGGTTTTGCTCAGTGACAAGGTCAGGCTGGCCGCCGTGATATCCGTGTCACGCTCGGCCGCGACGGGGGGGGCCAGCACGGCCTTGAGCAGATCGTGTTCGGCGCTGTCAAGTTGGCCAAGGTTTGCTTGCAGTCTGCCTTCGGCATACAGGCCGTCCCGGTGTGCCTGACGCAGGGCACTGAGGGCGGTGTTGAAGGTATTCGCGTCGAGGGCCGTTTCGCGGTAAAGCAGGGTTGTGGCAGCGGTCGCGCCAGTTTGTTCGGCGGCTTCCAGCGCTTTGAGGGCGTCCTGGCATTCTCGGTATCGAGAGCCGTCGCTGTCATTGGCCTGCAAGCGCTCAAGCGCCTCGCGTTGGCGTTTGAGCGCCGCGTGGCGCACCGCCAGTGGAATCCCGGCGGACAGGCTGCCGAACAGCGGTGTTTCGTCGGTCTCGACATCGCTGGCGGAATTGAGTGGTTTTGGCGGCGCCGCCACGATGATCGCGCTGCTGCGCTGATGATCAATCAGGTCGACATGCACCAGTGAGCGCGCGCCATGCGCCCTGAGCCCGGGATGGCCTTTGTTGGTATTGCTCAAGGCGTCGAGCTGCGCGTGGTGACGGTCGGCGAACAGATCGCTGGCGCCAGTGACCATCGGGTCAAGCGCTGTGCTGTAGTCAACGCGAAGGATTTTCTTGGGCAGTCCGGTGGGGATCTGTACCTCGCTGGTCAGCCACGTCTGCATGTCTGCGCGGGTGGTGAAGGCCTGGATCGATATGGCGTTTCCGGGCAGATAAAGCAAAGGCGCCGCCGTGGCCAAATTGCCGACGCTGACGACCCATGCACCGGGGAGTTTGATTTTGCTGTCGTTGCTCAGCACCAGGGCCAACTTTTCCGTGTGCACAGGTTGACCCTCGATTGTCAGCGCGCCAGCACCTGAATCAATGATCAGTTGCAGCGTTTTGAGTTGTGCCGGGGTAATCGTCTGATGGGCGAGAGCCATGTGCGCAGTGGCTTCGAAATGCTCGCGGTAAAGCTGCGTGGCGCGGCTACGTCGCGACACCGGTGTGCGCGGCGCTCGCGCGTCCCAGAATTCTGCCCAGCGAATCTCGTGGCTTTTGCGTGGGTCGAGGGCTTTGAGTTTTTCCAGGAGCTGCAGGGGCTTCAGGGTGGCTAACAGATGGCCCGCGCGGATACCGGTGAGGACACAACGCTGATCCAGATCGGTTTCCAGTGTCGGGTGTTGAACGACAAAGGCACAGGCGTCGGTGAGGCTGACGATGTGCTCCGGCTGGTCAGCGGTGGCCGCAAAGCGCAGTCCGGTCTTTTCGCCGTCTAGTTGCAGTTGTTGGCGCAGCAATTCATTGACGCTGTCGCGCAGGGCCGGGCTGGCGGCAAACAAATCGCGCAAACCCTCGCTGCTGGCGCGCCAGCGTTGGCAAGCCTGCAGCAGGAGGCTGTCATCAATCGTTTTCGGCAGCTGTTCGACGGTCTCGGGCAACGGTGACGGTGCGGGGAGCTCATCCAGAATAAGGCGCTCGAGCATGGTGGCGTGACTCGCATTGGCGGGGCGGGGAATCCGTCCCTGAGCGGGTCATTCAAGAGAAATCGCGCAAGGCGATGGCGGTACATAGATATTGTTTGCAACCACCGCCCATGACCATTCGGCACTCTTCATTAAACTGTCATCGAAGTGTGGCAGCGCGCTTGAACAAACTTCATCAGACTCGCGCTCTACTGGGGTTCTGCGTTTCGGTGTTTTTCATGGTCAAGGGTTTTGTATCGGTCGCGGCTGTTCTGGTCGCGATTTTTTTCGGATCGTCGTCTTGGGCGGCGGCGCGTTGCGACGTCAATGTGCCGACCGAGCACGTTGATCTGCAGCAGGTGAGCCTGGCTTACCAGAGCATTGGTCGCGCGTCGGATCCGGCGTTGTTGCTGGTCATGGGCTTGGGTGGACAGTTGATCCACTGGCCGGACGAAGTAGTGGTTGCGCTGTGTCAGCAGGGTTTTCGGGTGATTCGCTATGACAACCGCGACGTCGGTCTGTCGACCTGGCGGCAGGCGCCGGCTGACGCCAATCTGACCTTCGAAGTGCTGCGCTACAAGCTCGGTCTGCCGGTGGCAGCGCCTTACAGCCTGACCGACATGGCAGACGACGCGCTGGGCTTGATGGACGCGTTGCACGTCGAGCAATTCCACGTGCTGGGCGCGAGCATGGGCGGGATGATTGCCCAGCACATGGCGGCGATGGCACCGCAGCGGGTCGAGAGTCTGACATTGATCATGACCACCTCGGGCGCCGAAGGTCTGCCGGCACCCAGCGCGGCGCTGGTGCAGTTGTTGTCGCGTCGCGGCGCACCGAATCGACAGGTGGCGCTGGAACAGCAGGCTGATCTGCTGGCCGCGCTGGGCAGCCCGGCGGTCACCGATGATCGCCAGGTCTTGCTGCATCAGGCTGCGCTGTCGTATGACCGCGCGTTCAATCCCGAAGGCGTGAAGCGGCAGATCATGGCGATTCTTGCCGAGCCGAGCCGGGTGGCATTGCTCAATCAGTTGCGGGTACCGACGCTGGTGGTGCATGGCACGGCGGATCCGTTGTTGCCGGTGATGCACGGGGTTCATCTGGCGGCGCATATTCGCGGCAGCCAGTTGAAACTGATTCCGGGGTTGGCGCATCGCTTTCAAGAGGCGTTCAAGGAGCCGTTGCTGGCGGCGGTGCTGCCGTATTTGCAGGCGCATCGTGAAGACACTTCGCATTGGGCGCAGATTGAGCCGGTGGTGGGCGGGAATCTGCTGTAATCGAGGTATTTGTATCGCCTGAGCGGGCCTCTTCGCGAGCAGGCTCGCTCCCACAGGGGAACGCATTCCAAGGGTGGGAGCGAGCCTGCTCGCGAAGGGGCCACTACGGTCACCAAAAAATCCGGAGCAGGTGTATCGTGCAAATTTTCCCGCACGATTTCCCCCCGCGAGGTGTGTGATGAGTTCTGCCTTGAAAATCGATTTTGTCAGCGACGTCTCCTGCCCCTGGTGTGTCATCGGTTTGCGTGGCCTGTTACAGGCACTGGAGATTCTGCGCAACGAAGTGCAGGCCGAGATCCGTTTCCAACCGTTCGAACTCAATCCGAAAATGGGCGCAGACGGGCAGAACATCGCTGAGCACATTCAAGAGAAGTACGGCTCGACCCCGGAGCAATCGCAGAAAAATCGCGAAGCCATTCGTGCCCGTGGCGCTGAACTCGGGTTTGCGTTTCGCACTGACGGCAACAGCCGTATCTACAACACTTTTGATGCGCACCGCTTGCTGCACTGGGCCGGGCTCGAAGGTGTGCAACTGTTGTTGAAAGAGGCGCTGTTCAAGGCGTATTTCAGCGATGGCGGCAATCCGTCGGATCATCGGCAACTGGTGCAGATTGCGGAAAGTGTCGGGCTCGATCGTCAGCGAGCCGAGGCGATTCTGGCGTCCGACGAGTTTGCCGATGAGGTGCGTGAAGAAGAGCAATTGTGGTTGCAGCGCGGGGTGAGTTCGGTGCCGACCGTGGTGTTCAACGGGCAATACGCGGTGACGGGTGGGCAACCGGTGGAGACGTTTGTCGGGGCGATCCGGCAGATCATGGCTGACGCCCGGGGTGGTGCCGTCAACTGAAAAGCTAAAAGCCCCTCACCCTAGCCCTCTCCCTGAGGGAGAGGGGACTGATTGGGGGATGCTGGAGTGATACGCCGACGTGAACGTGCTGTACCGAATCCATAATCGACTGGATCTTTCAGGTCGATGCAGCTTGCAAGACACCTCGGTCGGCCCCCTCTCCCGGAGGGAGAGGGCTGGGGTGAGGGTGGCTTTTGCACTTAGCTGTGCAGGCGCACCCACACAGTCACCAACACCGTGGCGGCCATCAACCAGGCCACCGCCGCCACCGCCAACGAAGCCTCCAGCCGCAACCGATCCACCATCACATACAACGTCGCCAGATACACAAAGTACGGAATGATCGACCACATGCCGAACACAATCGTGGTCTTCAAATCCTCAATTGAACGCCCCCTGCCGACGATGTAATGCGCAATCAGCGCAAACGTCGGAAACAGCGGCACCAATCCGGCGATGTAGTAGTTTTTGGTTTTCGACAGCGCCGCGATGATCAGTACTACCGCGGCGCCCAACAGGGCTTTGAAAAACAGATCCACATCGTTCTCGCTTAATGGCTCAGACCGTATTTTTTCACTTTGTCGAACAGCGTGGTCTTGGCCATGCCCAATTCCAGGCTGGCCTGAGTCAGGTTACCGCCGCTGCGTTGCAGGGCGTCGCTGAGCAGGTTGCGCTCGAAGGCTTCCACCGCTTCGGCAAACGCCAGGCCTTGGCCGCCAGCGCTGGTGCCGGACTTCTTGAACGCCGGCAAACCGAGGGCAAAACGTTCGGCGACGTTGCGCAATTCACGCACGTTGCCCGGCCAATCATGGCTCATCAGGTTCGACAGGGTCTGGTTGTCCAGCTCCGGCAGTGCGCGGTCGAAGCGCAGTGCTGATTGCTGGGTGAAGTGTTCGAACAGTTGCAGGATGTCTTCGCGGCGTTCGCGCAGTGGTGGCAGCTCCAGCGTTACCACGTTGAGGCGGTAGTACAAGTCGCTGCGGAACTCGCCGGCCTTGCTCGCTTCGTCGAGGTCGGATTTGGTTGCTGCGATCACCCGGCAATCCACGGCCACGCTCTGGTTCGAGCCGAGACGTTCGAGGGTGCGCTCCTGCAACACGCGCAGCAGTTTGATCTGCAATGGCAGCGGCATGCTTTCCACTTCGTCGAGGAACAGCGTGCCGCCGTCGGCGTGTTCGATCTTGCCGATACGGCGTTTGCCGGCACCGGTAAAGGCGTTGGCCTCGTGGCCGAAAATCTCGCTTTCGAAAAGGTTTTCCGGCAGACCGCCGCAGTTCAACGCGACGAATTGCTTGCTGTGGCGACGACTGAAATCGTGCAGGCAGCGGGCGACCAGTTCCTTACCGGTGCCGGTCTCGCCTTCGATCAGCACGTTGGCCGAAGTGTCGGCGACGTTGGCAATCAGTTCGCGCAGGTTCTGCATCGCCGGCGAGCGGCCAATGATCCGCCCTTCAAGGGAGTCGCGCTCGGCCAGTTGCCGGCGCAGCGATGAGACTTCGCGGGCGAGGCTGCGTTGCTCCAGTGCCCGCCGTGCGACGTCGACCAGGCGCTCCGGCGAGAACGGTTTTTCCATGAAGTCATAGGCGCCTTTCTGCATCGCGCCGACGGCCATGGAAATGTCGCCGTGGCCGGTGATCAACACCACCGGCAGGCTGCGATCACGTTGCTTGAGGCGGGTCAGCAGTTCGAGGCCATCGATGCCCGGCAGGCGAATGTCGCTGATGACGATGCCGGCAAAGTTGTCGCCGACGCGCTCCAGCGCTTCTTCTGCACTGCCGACGCCGACACAGGGAATGTCTTCGAGGGTCAGCGCCTGTTGGCAGCCGAGCAGCACATGGGGGTCGTCTTCGACGATCAGCACACTAAGGTCGTGGTTCATATTGGCTCGGCAGGAGTAGGGCTTACCAACGGTAAACTGAGGACGAAGGTGGTGCCACCGCTGGCCGGGTGTTCGACACCCAGATGCCCGCCGGTGGCGGCGGCGAGGCTGGCGGAAAGGGTCAGGCCAAGGCCCAGGCCTTGTTCGCCGGGTTTGGTGGTGAAGAACGGTTCGAACAGATGCTTGCGCGCTTCAGCGTCGATGCCGTGACCGTTGTCACGTACACGCAGGCGATATTTGGCGTTGAATTCTTCACCCTCCAGCCACAGCTCGGGCAGGGGTTGCGCCTGCATGGCGTCGAGGGCATTGCCGATCAGGTTGACCAGAATCTGTTCGAGGCGGGTCTGGTCGATCTGCACCTGGACATCGATGAACTGGCGGTGAATGTTGACCGCCGAACTCTCCAGGCGTGCACCGAGCAATTGCAGCGCGGCCTCCACGGCTTTGCCGAGGCTGGCCTGGCCCTGGTTGTCACCGCGCCGGGCGAACGAACGCAGGCTGGCGGTGATCCGGCCCATGCGGTCGATCAGCTCGTTGATGGTTTTCAGATTGGTGCTGGCGACATCCAGTTGGCCCCGTTCGAGGAAGCGCACGGTGTTGCCCGACAGCGTACGCATCGCCGCCAGCGGCTGATTCAATTCGTGAGCGATGCTGGTCGACATCTGACCGATGGCGGCGAGCTTGCCAGCCTGCACCAGTTCATCCTGCGCACGGCGCAACGTCTCTTCGGCCTGACGCCGTTCGCGGATCTGGCTCTTCAGGCGCTCGTTGCTGGCGCGCAGATCAGTGGTGCGTTCGGTAATCCGACGCTCCAGTTGATTGTTGGCTTCCTGCAAGGCTTCGCGGGCGGCGAGACGGGTGGCGATGACCTTGCGTCGCTCGTTCCAGGCGATCAACAGGAATGCCACCAGCGCAAACGCGACGGCGACCAGAATCCCTTGGTTGATGGCTTCGCGGCGCAGGTCCTGCAACGGCGTGAGCAGGGTGAAGTTCCACGGTGTGTCGCTCAGTGGCCGGGTCTGTGCCAGATAGCTGATGTCGTCATCGTCGGAGCGCACTTCGCTGTTGGCGGGGAAGGTCAGTTTTTCCACGCCTTCGGACAGGGTTTCCCGGGCCAGCGGTTGCAGTTCGTTGAGCGGGAACCAGTAGTACTGCAGGCTGCGGGCGAGTTTTTCTTTGATTTCGTCGGTGAGCGGGATCACTGACTTGAGGCGTCGAGCCGGATCGCTGGAGAGAATGATGATGCCGTTCTCATCGCTGACAAAGGCTTCTAGACGGGCGCGTTGCCAGCGTTCTTCCATGGCTTCCAGGCGCACTTTGACCACGGCGACGCCGATGATCTTGCCATGCTCTTCGAGGCCGTGGGCGAGGTAATAGCCGGGCTCACCGTTGGTGCTGCCGATGCCGTAGAAACGCCCCGACTCGCCGCGTACGGCTTTCTGGAAATAGGCGCGGAAGGACAGGTCTTCACCGAGATAACTGTCGACATCGCGCCAGTTGCTGGTGGCCATGACACGGCCGGTGGTGTCCATCACGTAGATGGCCCGACTGCGACTGCGCCGGTTCAGGCCTTCAAGGTAATCGTTGACCGTTCGCCGGTGTTCCGGGGTCGGGTCGGCCAGCAACTGCGACACACTGGTTTCGAGTTCCAACAGGCTGGGCAGGTAGGTGTATTTGCTGATTTCGCTTTCGACGGCGCGGGCGTTCAGTTCGAGCTGACGCTGGCCGTTTTCGCCGAGGCTGCGAATGCCGAAATGCTCACTGGTCCAGAAGCCGGCGTAACCCAACCCGATCATCAGGACGATGACCAGTGGCGGCAGGAACAGATGACGAATCAGACGAGGCTTCACGGCAAGTGATGGCGGCGCGGCGCGATAGAGATTGGGGTCGCATTTCATCACAGTTGCCTTGGGTCAACCACCACACTTGTTGCAAGGGCAGCGCCGGCCCTTGTGGGAGCGAGCCTGCTCGCGAAAACGGACTGACATTCAACATCCAGGCTGAATGTAATGGCCTCTTCGCGAGCAGGCTCGCTCCCACAGGGATGGAGCAATGCCCCGGCAGGTGTGTTGCTTTTAGTGCTGCAGGATTTTCTCGAGGAAGTGCTGCGCGCGTTCGGAGCGGGCGCTGATGTCGCCGAAGAATTCCTCTTTCGGGCAGTCTTCGATGATCTTGCCGGCGTCCATGAAGATCACCCGGTCAGCCACTTTGCGCGCAAAGCCCATTTCGTGGGTCACGCACATCATGGTCATGCCTTCGTGGGCCAGTTGCACCATCACGTCGAGCACTTCGTTGACCATCTCCGGGTCGAGCGCCGAGGTCGGTTCGTCGAACAGCATGACGATCGGGTCCATCGCCAGCGCACGGGCAATCGCCACACGCTGTTGCTGACCACCGGACAGTTGCCCCGGATGCTTGTGGGCGTGAGCGGACAAGCCGACGCGCTCGAGCAATTGCAGACCTTTCTTGGTCGCCTCTTCCTTGCTGCGGCCCAACACCTTGATCTGCGCGATGGTCAGGTTTTCGGTGATGGTCAGGTGCGGGAACAGTTCGAAATGCTGGAACACCATGCCCACGCGCGAGCGCAGTTTCGGCAGGTTGGTCTTCGAGTCGGCAATCGAGGTGCCGTCGACGACGATGTCGCCTTTCTGGAACGGCTCCAGCGCGTTGACGCATTTGATCAGGGTCGATTTGCCGGAACCCGACGGGCCGCAGACCACGATCACTTCGCCTTTTTTGACCTCGGTGCTGCAATCAGTCAGCACCTGGAAGTCCCCATACCACTTGTTGATGTTCTTGATAGAGATCATACGGCGAACCTTTTTTGCAGACGCTTGACCAGCAGCGAGGCGGAAAAGCTGATGATGAAGTAGACGACACCGGCGAAGATCAGGAACTCGTTGGATCGACCGATGATGTCGCCGCTGGAGCGGGCGGAGTTGAGGAAGTCCACCAGGCCCACGGTGTAGACCAGCGAGGTGTCCTGAAACAGGATGATCGACTGTTGCAGCAGCAACGGGGTCATCTTGCGGAACGCCTGGGGCAGGATGATCAGACGCATGGTCTGGCCATAGGTCATGCCCATTGCTTGTGCGGCGGCCATCTGGCCTTTGGGGATCGACTGCACACCGGCGCGGACGATTTCGCAGAAGTACGCGGCTTCGAACATCATGAAGGCCACGACGCAGGAGGTGAACGCCCCGATTGGAGTGTCTTCACCGGTGATCCAGCGCAGTACGAATGGCACCGCCAGGTAGAACCAGGTGATCACCAGCAGCAGCGGGATCGAACGGAAGTAGTTCACATAAGCGCCGGCCACCCGCGACAGCAGTTTGCTCGACGACAGGCGCATCAGTGCGAGGATGGTCCCCAGCACGATGCCGCCGACCACGCCCATGACCATCAACTGCAAGGTCATGACCATGCCGTTCCACAGGCCCGGAATGGCGGGGATGATGCCGCTGAAATCGAAGTCCATTATTTACCCCCCACGGAGATCAGGCCGGGCACTGCGACTTTCTTCTCGACCATGCGCATCAGCAACATCAGGCTCATGTTCAGGGTGAAGTAGATCAGCGTGGCCAGGGTGAAGGCTTCAAACAGGTTGGCCGAGAATTCGGCGGTCTGTTTGGTTTGCGCCAGCAGTTCCATCAGGCCGATCAGGGACGCCACGGAGGAGTTCTTGAAGACGTTGAGGAATTCCGAGGTAAGCGGCGGAATGATGATCCGGTAGGCCTGGGGCAGCAGCACGTTCCAGTAGATCTGCGGCAGCTTGAATCCCATGGCGCGCGCGGCGGATTCCTGGCCGCGTGGCAGCGCCTGAATGCCAGTACGCACTTGCTCGCAGACACGGGCGGCGGTGAACAGGCCCAGGCACACGACAACGCTCAGGTAAGCCGAGGTGGTCGGGTTGAGGTCCTGTTTGTACCAGTCCTGCAGGTTTTGCGGCAGCAGGTCGGGCACCAGGAAGTACCAGATGAACAGTTGCACCAGCAGCGGCACGTTACGGAACAGCTCGACGTAGCAGGTCGCGATGCCCGATACGATGCGGTTTGGCACCGTGCGCATGACCCCCAGAATGGAGCCCAGCAGCAAGGCGATGATCCATGCCACGATGGCGATGGCAATGGTCCAGCCCAGGCCGGAGATGTACCAGTCGAGATAAGTCTCGCTGCCAACGCCGGTGGACTTGAAGAACACGCCCCAGTCCCAGTTGTAATTCATTAGGGTCTCCCCTCGAGATCGATCGATGTACAAGCACCCGCTTGGGGAAGATCCTTTCCCGCCTGACGTTGAACGTCAGGCACACGCGATCGGCTCGGAAACCGCCAGGTCGAGTGTTCCACAGTGAAGCCAGCAGGTAGTAACAAACGCCTGAGGGAGGGTCGCCCCCTCAGGAGACAAGGTTAGTCAGGAATCAGATTTTTACGTCAGGCGCCGGCTTGTCGCTCGGGTTGGCGATCAGATCTTTTACCTTGTCGCTCATCGGGAAGTTCAGGTTCAGGCCTTTTGGCGGGATCGGGCTCTCGAACCACTTGCTGTAGATCTTGTTGATCTCGCCGGACTTGTACAGGCCGACAATGGCGGCATCGACGGCTTTCTTGAAGGCCGGGTCGTCTTTACGAACCATGCACGCGTAGGCTTCGAAGGACTGCGGCGTACCGGTGATGATCCAGTCAGTCGGCTTCTTGGCCTTGGCTTCTTCGCCGGCCAGCAGGGCGTCGTCCATCATGAAGGCTACGGCGCGGCCGCTTTCCAGCATGTTGAAGGATTCGCCGTGGTCTTTGGCGGAGATGATGTTCATGCCCATCTGCTTGTCGGCGTTCATCGCTTTGATGATGCGCTCGGACGTGGTGCCGGCGGTGGTCACGACGTTTTTGCCTTTCAGGTCGGCAAAGTCAGCGTAGGACGGCTTGCCATCCTTGTCTTTCTTGACCAGCAGACGGGTGCCGATTTCGAAGATGTTGACGGTGAAGTCGACTTGCTGGGCGCGTTCGGCGTTGTTGGTGGTGGAGCCGCACTCGATATCCGCGGTACCGTTCTGGATCAGCGGGATACGGGTTTGCGAGGTTACCAGGTTGTATTTGACCTGCAGGTCTGGCTTGTTCAGGTCTTTTTTCAGGGCTTCAACGATGGCCACTTGAATGTCGTGGGAGTAGCCCACTGGTTTGCCGGAAGCATCCGCGATGTAGGAAAACGGAATGGAGCTGTCGCGGTGAGCGAGCGTGATGGTGCCCGAATCGTTGATTTTCTTCAGGGTGCCGGTGAGTTCGGCGGCGAAAACTGGCGTGCTGATCAGAGCGGCCGCAATGGCTGCGCCCAGGATATGGGGAACGATGCGCATCAAATTTTCCTCGAATTGTTTTTTTTATGGAGCCAGTTCGTCGGCCCTTTTGTGCTTCGAATGCCTGACGGCTCCTGAAGTGTTGGCACAACAAGCATTCGTCGAGAGAGTGTAGAGCATGACTCGTGCCAGACCAGGGAGATGTACTTAACTTTATGATTTATAACGTTATTAAAGTTTTGTGATGGTTTGTTTTGGCGTAACTGATCCGGTTTACCGAATCGACCGGGAAGTCGCGTTCGGAAAACCGAACGATCAAAAGCCCCTCACCCTAGCCCTCCCGAAACGTCGCACCGCCCAGAGGGAGAGGGGACTGAACGCGGCGACTGGGCGAGATGCACCGATTTGAGATACCGAGTCGAACTCAGAATTTGAACCTCATGAAGATCGGCTCCCTTCCCCCTCTACCCCCTGGGGGAGAGGGCTGGGGTGAGGGGGGAACGATCAAACTGACACAATCAAATTTTGCAGAGCCCACAAAACAAAAAGCCCCTGAATCTCTCAATTCAGGGGCTTTCGTTTAAAGCGATGTTCACATCACGCCGCTTCAATCTTGCTACGGTTCTGCTCGACCTTGCCTAGGTACGCCGCCAGTTTCTCCTGCTCGGCCGGAGTGGTGAACAGGCCCAGCTTGCTGCGGCGCCACAGAATGTCGTGGGCCGTGGTTGCCCACTCTTCGCTGCACAGGTAATCGACTTCGCGGGTGTAGAGCCCGCCGCCGATGTGTTCGCCCATGTCCGCGAGGCTTTCCACACCTTCAAGCATGCGCCAGGTCCGGCTGCCGTAGGTGGTGGCCCAGCGGCGGGCGATCTCGGTCGGTACGAAGTCGAACTTGTCGCGGATCTGCGCGCACAAGGCTTGCGGGGTGGTCATGTCCTCGCCGCCAGGCAGGGTAGCGGTGGCGGTCCAGCTCGGGCGCATCTGGGTGAAGAACGGCATCAACTGCGCCATCGCCGATTCGGCGAGCTTGCGGTAGGTGGTCAGCTTGCCGCCGAACACCGACAACAGCGGTGCCTCTTCAGTGCTGCCCGACAAGGCCAGGGTGTAATCACGGGTGACGGCCGACGGGTTGTCGGATTCGTCGTTGCACAGTGGGCGTACGCCCGAGTAGCTGTGCTGGATGTCGTCACGGCTGATCTGCTGCTTGAAGTGGGCGTTGACCACTTTCAACAGGTAGTCGGTTTCGGCGTCGGTGATTGCCACTTTCGCCGGATCACCGGTGTACTCACGATCGGTGGTGCCGATCAGGGTGAAGTGGTTCAGGTACGGAATGGTGAAGACGATGCGCTGATCTTCGTTTTGCAGAATGTGCGCGTGATCGCCTTCATACAACTTCGGCACGATGATGTGGCTGCCCTGGATCAAACGGATGCCGTAAGGCGATTCCATCTTCAGGTCGTCACGAATGAACTTGGCAACCCACGGGCCGGCGGCGTTCACCAGCGCTTTGGCGGTGATTGAAAACAGGCTGCCGTCGGCTCGTTCCAGATGCAGGTGCCACAGGCCTTTGGTGCGACGGGCGCTGACGCACCGGGTCTGAGTGTGCACGTGGGCACCTTTTTCGCGGGCGGCCATGGCGTTGAGTACCACGAGGCGGGCGTCGTCGACCCAGCAGTCGGAGTATTCGAAGCCTTTCTTGATTTCGCTTTTCAGTGCGCTGTCGGCACCAAACTTGAGGCTTTTCGAACCTGGCAGTTTTTCGCGCTTGCCGAGGTTGTCATAGAGGAACAGGCCAGCGCGGATCATCCATGCCGGGCGCAGGTGTGGACGGTGCGGCAACACGAAGCGCATCGGTTTGACGATATGCGGCGCCTTGGCCAGCAACACTTCGCGCTCAGCCAGCGCTTCACGTACCAGACGAAATTCGTAATGTTCGAGATAGCGCAGGCCGCCGTGGATCAGCTTGCTGCTAGCCGACGAGGTGTGGCTGGCCAGATCGTCTTTTTCGCAAAGGAACACCGAAAGCCCGCGACCGGCGGCATCCGCTGCGATCCCCACGCCATTGATCCCGCCGCCAATGACAGCGATGTCGTAGATCTCGGAGAGAGGGGGCGTACGCAAGGTAGAGGTGGACATCGGCTGGCCTCGGGTTCTTTTGATTTTCTATATTGGAAATCGAACATGAATGTTCATTTGCGAAAATGGTAGCCCATAAACACGCGCACAGCCAGTCACGTTCGATTGAAAAAACTCATCGAAGGGCGAGTAAAAGAAAATATTCGAACATTTACGGGCAGGTCGTTCCCATGCGCAGCAAAGGAATGCATCCATCGACGCTCTGCGTCGGCTTTGAGGTGGGACGCAGAGCGTCCCGGGCTGCATTCCCACGCGGAGCGTGGGAACAAGTAACTAGACGACTTCCAGGCGAATCTTGTGCTGACTCAACAACTGCGCCAGCGCCGGCACCGGCTGCTGATCCGTTACCAGGCAATCGATCAGGCTGATCGGCCCCAGGCGAATCATCGCATTACGCCCGAATTTGCTGGAGTCCGCCGCCAGAATCACCTGCCGCGCATTGGCAATGATCGCCTGCGACACCCGCACTTCCTGATAATCGAAATCCAGCAAGCTACCGTCTTCATCAATACCGCTGATCCCGACCAGGGCGAAATCAACTTTGAACTGATTAATGAAATCCACGCTCGCCTGACCGACCACGCCGCCATCACGGCGCACATTGCCGCCGGTCAGCAGCACATCGAAATCATCCTTGGCACTGAGCATCGACGCCACATGCAGGTTGTTGGTGATGATCTTCAGATGATTGTGGTTGAGCAGGGCGCGGGCAATCGATTCGGTGGTGGTGCCGATATTGATGAACAGCGAGGCGTGATCGGGGATCTGGGCGGCGATGGCTTCACCGATGCGTTGTTTTTCATCGCGCATCTGGTCGGCGCGCATTGCATATGCAGTGTTTTCGACGCTGGAATCGTAGGCTGCGCCGCCATGGTAGCGACGCAACAGATTGGCTTCCGCGAGCTGATTGATGTCGCGGCGGATGGTTTGCGGGGTAACAACGAACAGCGTGGCCATTTCCTCGATGCTCACATAGCCGCGTTCGCGGACCAGCTCGAGGATTTGCTGCTGACGGGGAGGCAGATTCATGGGGCTTCCTTTGGGCTGCCGTGCAAAATTTGCCCATGATGCCGCACGAATCCGCTCCCGACCAGTTAGATGCCTATCTAGATCTGAAGGTTGGCTTATTCAGCGTCTTCACGCGCCCAGTCACGGGTGCGGCTGACGGCTTTTTTCCAGCCTTTGTACAGCTTCTCTTTCTCGGTTTCGTCCAGGCTCGGTTCAAACTCACGCTCGATCACCGCTTTACCGCGTAGTTCGTCCAGGCTGCCCCAGAAACCGCACGCCAGACCGGCCAGATACGCGGCGCCAAGTGCCGTGGTTTCGCGCATTTGCGGACGCTCGACCTGCGTGCCGAGGATGTCGGCCTGGAACTGCATGAGGAAGTTGTTCGCCACCGCGCCGCCGTCCACGCGCAGGGCTTTGAGGCGTTCGCCGGAGTCTTGCTGCATGGCGTCGAGCACGTCGCGAGTCTGGTAAGCGATCGACTCCAGTGCGGCGCGGATGATGTGATCCACGCGCACGCCGCGAGTCAGGCCGAACAGCGCGCCACGGGCATACGGGTCCCAGTACGGCGCGCCCAGACCGGTGAAGGCTGGCACCAGGTAAACGCCGTTGCTGTCCTTCACTTTATTGGCGAAGTATTCGGTGTCGTGGGCGTCGTTGATGATTTTCAGTTCATCGCGCAGCCACTGCACGGTCGAACCGCCGTTGAACACCGCGCCTTCCAGTGCGTAAGCGACTTCGCCACGCGGGCCGCAAGCGATGGTGGTGAGCATGCCGTGTTGGGATTTCACCGCTTTGTCGCCAGTGTTCATCAGCAGGAAGCAGCCGGTGCCGTAGGTGTTTTTCGCCTGACCCGGCTCCACGCACATCTGGCCGAACAATGCGGCTTGCTGGTCACCGGCGATACCGCCGATGGCAATGCCGCTCTTGGTACGACCGTAGATTTCCGAAGACGCCTTCACTTCCGGAAGCATCTCGCGCGGGATGTCGAGGATTTCCAGCATCTTCGAATCCCATTCCAGCGAATGGATATTGAAGAGCATGGTGCGCGAGGCGTTGGTGTAGTCGGTGACGTGCACCTTGCCGCCGGTGAATTTCCAGATCAGCCAGCTATCGACGGTGCCGAACAGCAGCTCGCCGTTGCGCGCTCGCTCGCGGCTGCCTTCGACGTTGTCGAGGATCCACTTCAGTTTGGTGCCGGAGAAGTACGGGTCGGTGACCAGACCGGTGTTGTCGCGGATGTAGTCTTCGTGGCCATCGCGCTTGAGCTGCTGGCAGATCTCGGTGCTGCGGCGGCACTGCCAGACGATGGCGTTGTACACCGGGCGGCCGGTGGTCTTGTCCCAGACCACGGTGGTTTCACGCTGGTTGGTGATGCCGATGGCAGCCACCTGATCGTGATGCAGCCCAGCCTGGGCCAGCGCTTCAACCATCACCGCGCTCTGGGTGGCGAAGATTTCCATCGGGTCGTGTTCAACCCAACCGGCTTGCGGGTAATGCTGGGCGAATTCGCGCTGCGCGGTGCAGACCACGTTCGCGTCGCGGTCGAAAATGATCGCGCGGGAGCTGGTCGTACCCTGATCGAGGGCAATGATGTAGTTCTTATTCTGAATGTCGGTCATGTCGATTGCCTTGGACGAAATAAGGGAGAGTGGGCCGTGGCGCAGGCTCTATAGGGCAGGAGCCGGTGCCGACTGTTTCAAGAAGTTCTTGGTTTGCCGTCAATGGCCGGTTCTGCATCCTTTGTAGCAGGTGTGGCGCCGGTCAGGTGACGGGCGATGAGCCCGCGATACCCGGCAGCGCCGAGGCAGGCACCGACAATCGGTGCAAAAATCGGAATCAGGAAATACGGAATATCACGGCCGCCAGTGAAGGAAATTTCACCCCAGCCGGCGAAGAAAGTCATCAGTTTCGGACCGAAGTCACGCGCCGGGTTCATGGCGAAACCGGTCAACGGCCCCATCGAACTGCCGATCACCGCGATCAGCAAGCCGATCAGCAGCGGTGCCAGCGGGCCTTTCGGCAGGCCGTTGTTGTCATCGGTCAGGGACATGATCACGCCCATCAGGATCGCGGTGATGATCATCTCGACCAGGAATGCCTGGGCGGTGGACAGCACCGGGTTCGGGAAGGTCGAAAACACCGAGGCCAATTCAAGGCTGGCGGCCGAGCCGCGGACCATTTGGTGAGTTTGTTCGTAATCGAAGAAAAGATTGCTGTACAGCGTGTAAACCAGCAGCGCGCCGCAGAAGGCGCCGGCGATCTGGGCAAGAATATAGAACGGCAGTTTGCGCTTTTCAAAGTCGGCGAAGATCGCCAGGGCGATGCTCACGGCCGGGTTCAGGTGCGCGCCGGAAACTCCGGCGGTGAGGTAGATCGCCATGCTCACGCCGACGCCCCAGATGATGCTGATTTCCCACAGGCCGAAGCTGGCACCCGCGACTTTGAGCGCGGCGACACAGCCGGTGCCGAAAAAGATCAGAAGAGCAGTACCCAGAAACTCGGCCATGCATTGGCTTGAGAGCGTTGGTTGCTGTAAAGCAGTTGTCATTGAAAACCTCGTTTTTGTTGTTGTCTGGCGCGTTTGCCAACAGGGCAAGGCGCGATTTTCCCCGAGTAGGAATCCCCATTCCGTTCCCGGTTTACTGCTGGGTGTCGCTGTGACGACAATTCTTACATTATTCAGATTCGAAAAAATATAGACAAGAAACAAACCTGTCAAAGGTCGAAAGTGAACCATCGGTCACAATAAAACTATTCGCTGGGTGAATGATCCTTTGTGGCCCAGGTGCGACAACGTGCGCTGAATGTCTGCGAGCCGCGGGAATCGTGGCTTGGGATAGAGCCTTTTGGAGGCTGATCACCTAGAATCCGGCGGAGGTTTTTTTTGCCATTGCCGAACCTGGAGCTGCCATGACCCCTGCGTTGGACTTGTTGAAAAAAGTTCGTGCCGAACATCGCGTGCACAGTTACGAACATGACCCGAAGGCCGCGTCCTATGGCCTTGAGGCCGCAGAGAAGCTGGCACTTGAACCGGCACAGGTGTTTAAAACCCTGCTCGCGGCCAGTGAAAAAGGCGAGTTGCTGGTGGCGGTGGTGCCGGTCGTCGGAAGCCTCGACCTCAAAGGTCTGGCCCATGCCGCTGGCGTAAAAAAAGTCGAGATGGCTGACCCGGCAGCCGCTCAGCGCTCCACCGGTTATCTGTTGGGCGGCATCAGCCCGTTGGGGCAGAAGAAGCGCCTGCGTACCTTTATCGACAACTCGGCTCAGGGTTTTGCGACTATTTATGTCAGCGCCGGTCGGCGTGGCCTGGAGGTGGAACTGGCGCCCGCGGTGCTCGCCGAACACACCCAGGCCAAATTTGCCGACATCGGCCGTCCTTAGTCATTAATGCTGTATGTAAAAAATTGACTGGTTCTGTCACTGGCGCTGTTCACGGCGTGGCTGCATCCTCCGCCGACTGACTCAGGGAGAAAGTTATGCAGCTCGAGTTTCATCAGGTCGACGCGTTCAGTGATCGGCCGTTCAGTGGCAATCCGGCGATGGTTTATCGGCTGGAGACGTGGCTCGCGGATGAGTTGATGCAGAAGATCGCCGCCGAACACAATCTGGCGGAAACTGCGTTTCTGGTGCGCGAAGGTCAGGCCTGGCATATCCGCTGGTTTACCCCGACCACTGAAGTGCCGTTGTGCGGGCACGCCACGTTGGCCAGTGCTTATGTGCTGTTCGAGATCTACAAGGAAAGCGCCGAGCGTATCGACTTTACCTGTAAATCCGGTCCGCTGAGCGTCACGCGGGAAGGTGATCGGTTGTGGCTGGATTTCCCGTCGATCATGCCGTCTGAGATTGGTGTGACTGTCGACGTTGAGCGGGCGCTGGGGGTCGAAGCGGTGGATGTGCTCGGCTCCAACGAACTGTTTGTGGTGCTGGAGTCGGAGCAGGCGGTGCTCGATTGCAAACCGGACATGGTCGCGCTGGCCAAATTGCCGTGGCTGGGCGCTATCGTCACGGCGCGGGGTAATCAGCACGACTTCGTCTCGCGCTATTTTGCACCGGCGATCGGCATCAATGAGGACCCGGTGACCGGTTCGACGCATTGCAGCCTGATTCCGTATTGGTCCAAGCGTCTGGGCAAGTCGAGCCTGACCGCGTATCAGCGATCGGCGCGGGGTGGGGAGTTGTTTTGTCGGCTGGAGGGTGAGCGAGTGAAGATTGGCGGCAATGCGACGCTGGTTGCGAGCGGCACCCTGATCCTCGGTTAAAAGCTAAAAGATCGCAGCCTTCGGCAACTCCTACATTGATCCCTGTAGGAGCTGCCGAAGGCTGCGATCTTTTGATCGTTAAAGCGCGGTGCTGTAGCGGCGCACGCCGTTTTCCACTGCCGGGATTTGTGCGGCGGTGCTGCCCGATGCCTGGAACAGCACTAGATGCTCAGCGGCAACACGAATCCCCACCTCCGCGCCCACCTGATGATCCGCATGGCTCGGGAAAATCGATTCCAGCTGCGCACCCGTCGGCAATTGCAGGCGATACAGCGTCGAAGCGCCAAGGAACGTCTTACCCACAATCCGTGCTTTCAAGGCGCTGTCCGGCGCATACACAATGTCATCCGGGCGCAGCAACACGTCCACTGCACCGCCAATCGGCCAGGTATAAGCGCGATTTCCGCGTAACTCACCCAGTTCAGTCTGCACCGATTCCGGGCTGTCGAGCTGGCCGCGAATGAAGTAACCCTGACCGATGAAGCTGGCCACATACGGTGTCGCCGGTTCGTGATAAAGGTTGTACGGCGTGTCCCACTGCTCCAGTCGACCTTCCTTGAACACGCCAACGTGATCGCTGACGGCAAAGGCTTCCTCCTGATCGTGGGTCACCAGAATCGCGCTGGTACCTCGGGCCTTGAGGATGTCGCGCACTTCGTGGCTGAGCTTGCGGCGTAGTTCGCCATCGAGGTTGGAGAATGGCTCGTCGAGCAACAGCAATTGCGGTTCCGGCGCCAGGGCGCGGGCGAGGGCAACACGTTGCTGCTGGCCACCGGACAACTCGTGCGGGAAGCGTTTGCCGAGATTCTTCAGGTTGACCAGTTCGAGCAGCTCTTCGGTGACGCGCTCTTTGTTCGGATGCTTGCGAATACCGAAGGCGATGTTGTCGGCAACGCTCAGGTGCGGGAACAGCGCGTAGTCCTGGAACACCATGCCGATCCGGCGTTTTTCCGGGGCGAGCGTGAAACCGGCGCTGGAAATGGTTTCGCCACCGAGGGTGATTTCCCCTTCGTGCACTGGCTCGAATCCGGCAATGGCACGCAGGGTGGTGGTCTTGCCGCAGCCAGACGAGCCTAGCAGGCAGCCGATATCACCGGCGTTGAGGTGCAGATTGAGGTTCTGCACCACACGTTGATCTTGATAGCCGCAAGCGAGGTTGCGCAGGTTCAGCAGTAATTCATGGCTCATGCGTGGTGATATGCCGGTTCAACGAGGAACTCGAGCAGGGCCTTCTGTGCGTGGAGACGGTTTTCTGCCTGATCCCAAGCGACGGAGCGCGGGTCATCAAGCAGGTCGAGGCTGATTTCTTCGCCACGGTGCGCCGGCAGGCAATGCATGAACAGCACGTCCTCGGCAGCGAGGTCGAGCAGGGCGCGGTTGACCTGAAACGGCGCGAACAGCTTGAGGCGCTTGGCAGTTTCCTCTTCCTGACCCATCGAAGTCCAGACGTCGGTGCTCACCAGATGCGCGCCGCGCACGGCGTCTTGCGGGTCGCGGACGATGGTCACGCGATCGCCAGCTCTGGCGACGAATTCAGGATTTGGCTCGTAGCCTTCCGGGCAGGCAACGCGCAACTGGAAGTCGAACTGGATCGCCGCTTCTATATAGCTGTTGCACATGTTGTTGCCGTCGCCGATCCAGGCGACCGTTTTGCCCTGGATCGAGCCACGGTGTTCAAGGAACGTCTGCATGTCGGCCAGCAACTGGCACGGGTGCAGGTCATCGGACAGGCCGTTGATCACTGGCACGCGCGAGTTGGCGGCGAATTCGGTCAGGGTGCTGTGGGCAAAGGTACGGATCATCACCGCATCGAGCATGCTCGACATGACGATGGCGCAGTCGCCGATCGGCTCGCCACGGCCCAGTTGGGTATCGCGCGGCGACAGGAAGATTGCCTGGCCGCCGAGCTGGATCATGCCGGCCTCGAACGAGATCCGGGTACGGGTCGAGGATTTTTCGAAGATCATCCCCAGCACGCGGTTTTTCAGAGGCTCGAACAGTACGCCGCGGTTACGCAGGTCCTTGAGCTCAACGCCTCGACGGATCACGCTGACCAGCTCTTCGGGCGTGCAATCCATCAGGGAGAGAAAGTGCCTTGCGCTCATCATTGACTACCTTTTGCTACAAACCGCAGATGCTCAAAGCCTTGTTTAACGGAACAACGGGCGAGACCTGCGGCGTAAGCCGCACGGGGCGACGAAATAGGGGAAGGCGCGATATTGACACTAAATGTCGCGTTTTTCCAATAGGCTACGGTTTTTGCGGGATTCGGAGGGCGCACTGAATGTTGCAGTCGCGCATTTGAAGCCGGGTTCAGGACAGCAGCGAGCCTCTTTGTACACTGGCGTTACAGGGCTTGGCAATGCGGCGTGGCGGGGATCGCGTCGCTTGGGTCGGTTTACCACCGTGGCGCCATGCCATCACTTGGTCGGATGCTCAGGCTGAAACATTTGCTAAAGCAAAGTGCTGGGTTATAAATAAGTTTCGAGCGACGCAGGAAGCCTCCGCATGGAATCGAAAGAAAAACTGTTAATGGAACTGCTGGGCCACACGGCTCGCTCACTGACCCATCTCACCGCCTCAGTCACTTCAATGTCATTCGAACTGCTGCGCAGCGAAGACGAAGTGGTGAAGAGCGCCGGCCGCCACATGATCGATCGCATGGCGACCATCAGTGCCGGGCTCGACGAACACTGGCGATTGATCGGCGAGCTCACCGGCGTACATGTCGCCCACGAGCAGATTGAAACCATTCAGGAGATTCAGTTGGCCGCACCGCCTCAGCTGCCGTCGAACTGATCATGGCGGTTTATCGGCTCGCCTGATAACCGCCGATTCACAAGACGAACGTCGCTGGCGCAGGATCGGCGCCGGGGCCATAGTTTTGTTCCCGCGGGCGTGATTGCCTGCCCAGAACAAGACAGAGACTGGCCATGACCAAGACTCTCCATCACCGTGCCTGCCATCTGTGTGAAGCCATTTGCGGGCTGACCATCGAAACCACCGAAACCGAGGGCAACGTCGCGATCACTTCAATCAAGGGTGACGCGCTCGACACGTTTAGTCGTGGACACATTTGCCCCAAGGCTGTGGCCCTGCAAGACATCCAGAACGATACTGATCGCCTGCGCCAGCCAATGCGCCGTGTGGGCAGTGAATGGCTGCCGATAGAGTGGGACGAGGCTTTTGCGCTGGTGGCCGAGAAGCTGGCGGCCATCCAGGAGCGTCATGGCCAGAACGCCGTGGCGGTCTATCAAGGCAACCCGAGCGTGCATAACTACGGGCTGATGACCCACAGCAATTATTTCCTGGGGCTGCTGAAGACGCGCAATCGCTACTCGGCGACCTCGGTCGATCAGTTGCCGCATCACCTGAGCAGTTATCTGATGTACGGCCATGGTTTGCTGTTGCCGATTCCAGATATCGATCACACCGACTTCATGCTGATTCTCGGCGGTAATCCGCTGGCGTCCAACGGCAGCATCATGACCGTGCCGGATGTCGAGAAGCGTTTGAAAGCGATTCAGGCGCGCGGCGGCAAAGTGGTGGTTGTCGATCCACGGCGCAGCGAGACGGCGGCCATGGCTGATCAGCATTTGTTCGTGCGTCCGGGGGGCGATGCGGCGTTGTTGTTTGGCGTGTTAAACACCCTGTTTAGCGAAGGCTTGACCAGCGAAAGTCATTTGCCGGTCGATGGGCTGGATGACGTGCGCGCCGCTGTCGCTGCGTTTACCGCTGAAGCCATGAGCCCGTTGTGTGCTGTTCCTGCCGAGCAGATCCGCCAACTGGCCCGGGATTTCGCCGCCGCGCCGAGTGCCGTGTGCTACGGACGCATGGGCGTTTCGACGCAGGCCTTCGGCACCTTGTGTCACTGGGTGGTGCAATTGATCAACCTGGTCACCGGTAATCTTGATCGCGTCGGCGGTGCACTGTGCACTGAACCCGCAGTGGATCTGGTGGCGTCGACTTCGGGCGGGCATTTCAACAAATGGCAGAGTCGCGTTTCCGGGCGTCCCGAGTACGGCGGCGAGCTACCGGTCTCGGCCCTGGCCGAAGAGATGCTCACCGAAGGCGAGGGCCAGATTCGTGCGCTGATCACCGTCGCTGGCAACCCGGTGTTGTCGACGCCGAACGGGCGGCAACTGGAGCAGGCGCTGGATGGCCTGGAGTTCATGGTCAGCGTCGACCTGTACATCAATGAAACCACGCGCTATGCCGACCTGATTCTGCCGTCGACCTCGGCGCTGGAAAACGATCACTACGACACGACGTTCAACCTGTTCGCGGTGCGCAACGTCACCCGCTTCAACCGCGCGATCCTCGCCAAACCCGAGGGCGCTTTACATGACTGGGAGATCTTCGTGGGCCTGGCCAAGGCCTTGGCCGAGAAGACTGGCAAGGAACTGAAACCGACCATGCCACCGGCGAAGATGATCGACATGGGCCTGCGCATGGGCCTGTACGGTGACGCGTCCGAGCAAAAGCTTTCGTTGGCAACGTTGTTCGATCATCCCCACGGGATTGATCTGGGCGCGTTGAAGCCGAACCTGGCTGCGCGCCTGAAAACGCCGAATCAGCGCGTGCAGGCTGCTCCGCCAGAGATCCTTGCTGACCTCGCACGCTTTGCCGCATTGCAGGCGCCGGCCGCCGATGAGCTGTTGATGATTGGCCGTCGTCATGTGCGCAGCAATAACTCGTGGATGCACAACTATCACCGTCTGGTGAAGGGCAAGCCGCGCCATCAACTGCTGATGCACCCGGATGACCTCGCTAGCCGTGGGCTTAACGATGGTCAGTTGGTTCGCGTCAGCTCGCGGGTGGGGCAGATCGAGGTCGAGGTGCTCGGCAGTCTGGACATGATGAAAGGTGTGGTAAGCCTGCCGCATGGTTGGGGGCATGCGCGGCCGGGCGTGCAAATGGCGATTGCCAGCAGTCAGCCTGGGTCTAGCGCAAACGATCTGACCGATGAGTGTCAGCTTGATGAGCTGTCGGGTAACGCCGCACTTAATGGTGTGCCGGTGACGGTGGCGGCGGCCTGAATGTGACCGTCGGGGAGACCGAGCATGGCGCTCGGGATTCCGTTACAATGCGTCACCGTGCCGACCCATGAGTCGGAAAGTTCAGCCGAGGTGCTCCATGGATATCATCGAAACGATTAAAGAGCAGATTGCCAACAACACCATTCTGCTTTACATGAAAGGCTCGCCGAATGCCCCACAGTGTGGCTTCTCTGCGAAAGCTGCGCAGGCTGTGATGGCTTGTGGCGAAAAGTTTGCGTACGTGGACATCCTGCAGAACCCGGAAATCCGCGCCAACCTGCCGAAGTACGCCAACTGGCCGACTTTCCCGCAACTGTGGGTCGGCGGTGAACTGGTCGGCGGTAGTGACATCATGACCGAGATGGCTGCAGACGGTTCGCTGCAAAGCACCATCAAGGCGGCTGTTGAAGCGGCAGCGGCGAACAAGTCCGAAGCCTGATCGGCCAGGTTTCATGCGACAGCTGCTGCTTGTGTAGGAGCTGTCGCATGAAACGAGGCTGCGATCTTTTGATCTTCAGCCAATAAAAAGCCCCGCCACTCGAAAGAGTGCGGGGCTTTTTAGTGCGTTCGAAAAGTTACTGCAAGTTGCCGGTGCAACCTGAAAAGATCGCAGCCTTCGGCAGCTCCTACTCTTCGCCCATCTGCGATTGCAGATAGTTCTCAAGACCGACTTTGTCGATCAGGCCCAGTTGGGTTTCTAGCCAGTCGATATGTTCTTCTTCGGATTCGAGAATGTCTTCGAGCAGTTCACGGCTGCCGAAATCGCCAACGGTTTCGCAATGGGCGATTGCGGTCTTCAGGTCAGCGTGACCGGTCTTCTCGATACGCAGGTCGCACTCCAGCATTTCCTTGGTGTGCTCGCCGATGTGCAGCTTGCCCAGGTCCTGCACGTTCGGCAGGCCTTCGAGGAACAGGATGCGCTTGATCAGCTTGTCCGCGTGTTTCATCTCGTCGATGGATTCTTTGTACTCGTGCTTGCCGAGCTTGTTCAGGCCCCAATCTTCATACATGCGTGCATGCAGGAAGTACTGATTTATCGCGACCAGCTCATTGGCAAGGATCTTGTTGAGATGCTGGATGACTGTAATGTCGCCTTTCATGATCGGAGTCCTGCCCTGTATTAGCTGTATATACGGCAGAGTTTGAGCTTCGTACTTATAAGTGTCAAACCTAAGTTATTGAATAATATATGAAAATTAATCGGAATAAGAATGTTTGTGTTCCGCGTCTGGGCGCTAAGCAGTTGATTTACAGGCATAAAAAAACCGGACATAAGTCCGGTTCTTTGAAATGGGGGGCAATTAGGCGGCAGTAAATTCTACAGGATAGGGGATCGCAGCCTGAGCGGTTTGCAGCTTGGTCAGGGTTTCGCGAACGACTTCCTTGGCAAGGCACGCACATTTGCCGCATTGGCTGGCGACGCCGGTGGCCTGGCGGACTTCTTTATAGCTGCAGCAACCTTCATAGATCGCATCGCGGATCTGTCCGTCGGTGACGCCAGTGCAGAGACAAACATACATAAGTGAGAACCGTCGCTGGTTGTGACTCAATTGCGATGGATCTTAATGTTAACGAGAATGATTGTCAAAGTGCTTTCGGAAGGCTTCTGCTGATTCACAGCCGTGACTGACGAACGGTATTTGCTGGCGATTTGCCTGGCCCCGTAAATGCAGCGCCGTTCTACGCCTGCTTTGAAAAACCGTTAAGGACAGGCCAAATTCGCAGTGTATGATGGTCGGCCCTTGCGAAGGGGGTTCGTGTCACAGGGCTGTCGCTTGAGGGTGGCAGGCTGGCGCGGACCCTGAACTTCAAGTTTTTACACCAGGAGATATCAATGAGCGTACTCGTAGGCAAACAAGCCCCTGACTTCACCGTCCCGGCCGTACTCGGCAATGGCGAGATCGTTGACAGCTTCACCCTGTCCTCGGCCATCAAAGGCAAATACGGCCTGGTGTTCTTCTACCCACTGGACTTCACCTTCGTCTGCCCGTCCGAGCTGATCGCTCTGGACAACCGCATGGCCGACTTCAAGGCACGCAACGTTGAAGTGATCGCTGTGTCGATCGACTCGCACTTCACTCACAACGCATGGCGCAACACCCCAGTAAACAATGGCGGCATCGGCCAGGTGAAATACACCATGGCTGCCGACATGAAGCACGACATCGCCAAGGCTTACGACGTTGAATCCGAAGGCGGCGTGGCTTTCCGTGGCGCGTTCCTGATCGACGACAAAGGCGTTGTCCGTTCGCAGATCATCAACGACCTGCCGCTGGGCCGTAACATGGAAGAGCTGATCCGTCTGGTAGACGCTCTGCAATTCCACGAAGAGCACGGCGAAGTCTGCCCAGCCAACTGGAAAAAAGGCGACAAAGGCATGAACGCTTCGCCAGAAGGCGTTGCGGCTTACCTGACCGAGAACGCTGCAGCCCTGTAAGGCGCAACGTCGAGGTACAAAAAACCGGCCCACGTGGCCGGTTTTTTTATGCGGAGAATTAATTGAAACAGCCTCTCGGCATCATTTGTTTCAAATGTTCGGAAAAAATACTGGATGAGTGAACAGTGGCTGGATAGGGTTGTGCTCGAGCGATAACGGGGTACGAAGGCGACTGCCTTGTCCTGAATCGCGCCTCACTTCAGTAAGGACGGTGCAATGGATTGCATGATGCAGAAGGGGATTCAAATGCCGAGTAGCTTGGACGTTGCGGATTATTTCCTCTGCCTGGAAGGGCATGAGGGCGAGATATCCAATCTCAAGATTCAAAAAATGGTTTATTACGCTCAAGGGTTCAGTCTGGCCGTCCATGGTGAGGCTCTCTTCCCTGAAAAGCTGGAGGCGTGGATGCACGGGCCGGTGGTCCCGGATCTGTATCGAAGATTCAGCCAATTTGGATCGAGTGCCATTCCTCCTCCAAGTGATTTCAATCCAGATCTTTTCAGTGCCAAACAACAAAGTCTGCTCAACGAAGTATTCGACGTTTATGGCCAGTTTTCGGCGTGGAAACTACGTCAGTTGACGCATGAAGAAGCCCCTTGGCGTAGAAACTTCAAGGAAGGGGAGTTCAGCCGAGAAATTCCCGCCTGTGAGATGGAGGAGTATTTCCGGGAGCATTTGGTGAACTGAAATGGCCAAGTTCAAACGCAGGGAACGCGATGCGGCAATTACAGTAACGGCACGGACGTCCACCATCGAAATAGATTCATCGGAAGCGCGACCTCCGGTTTTCTCATTTGAGTATTTGCAGAATGGCTGGTGCATTCAAGATTGCGAGGCCGTCGAACGGTCGAAAATGCTTGAGCGTCTGAGGATTCTGGGAAGAATGCCGTGGAGAGAATTGCGCAGAGAGCATAGGCATCGATATGGCTGTGAAACAATTGAGAGAAACAGTCTGAAAGTGGGAATTCCTGCTTTTTTGACAGGTGATGTCAGATTGCTGGTGTTTCGGGCTTTTGAACGTGTAGCGATGGTGGGATACAAGAGCCATCGGATTTTTTATGTCGTGTGGATTGATCGAGAATTTAAGCTCTATAAGCATTAAACAAAAAAACCGGCCCACGTGGCCGGTTTTTTTATGCGCGGGATTTACCCGACGACCCTCAATCAGTCGTCGAAGTCTTCCCAGCCGCCCATCTGTTTCCAGCGGTTGACGATGCCGCAGAACAGCTCAGCGGTTTTCTCGGTGTCGTAACGCGCCGAGTGCGCCTCGCGGCCGTCGAAATCGATGTCAGCGGCCTGGCAGGCTTTCGCCAGTACGGTTTGGCCGTATGCCAGACCAGCCAGCGTCGCGGTGTCGAAACTGGAGAATGGGTGGAACGGGTTGCGTTTCATGTCCAGACGCGCAACGGCTGCGTTCAGGAAGCCAAGGTCGAAGCTGCTGTTGTGCCCGACCAGAATCGCGCGCTTGCAGCCATTGGCCTTCAGCGCCTTGCGAATGCCACGGAAGATGTCGGTCAGCGCGGTTTCTTCGCTGACCGCCATGCGCAGCGGGTGATCGAGTTTGATTCCGGTGAACTCCAGCGCCGCAGCTTCGATGTTGGCGCCTTCGAACGGCTCAACGCGGAAGAAGTAGGTGTGATCCGGGTATACAAAACCCTTTTCATCCATGGCGATGGTGGTCGCGGCAATCTCCAGCAGAGCGTCGGTGGCCGAGTTGAAGCCACCGGTCTCTACGTCAACGACAACCGGCAGGTAGCCGCGAAAGCGTGCTGCCATCGGGTGACGGGAGCCGCCGCCACCACTTTGACCGTCCAGTTCGTCGTCGAAATGGTCTTCACTCACGCGTGTTCCTCCAGCAGGCGCCAGCGCAGTTTTTCACCGGCGCGCAGCGGGATAACGGTCAGCTCGCCAAACGGCAGGCTGGTCGGGGCGGTCCATTCTTCACGAACCAGGGTGATGCGATCGGTGTTCGCCGGCAGGCCGTAGAAACGCGGGCCGTTGAGGCTGGCGAAGGCTTCGAGTTTGTCCAGCGCATTACGCTGTTCGAAGGCTTCGGCGTACATCTCGATCGCGGCGTACGCGGTGTAGCAGCCGGCACAGCCGCAAGCGGCTTCCTTGGCGTGCTGTGCGTGCGGCGCCGAGTCGGTGCCGAGGAAGAACTTCGCGCTGCCACTGGTGGCGGCGTCGAGCAGGACTTCCTGGTGCGTATTGCGCTTGAGGATCGGCAGGCAATAGAAGTGCGGCCGAATCCCGCCCACCAGCATGTGGTTGCGGTTGTACAGCAGGTGATGCGCGGTGATGGTCGCGCCAACGTTGGCCGAGGCCTCGTTGACGAACTGCACGGCGTCGCCGGTGGTGATGTGTTCGAACACCACTTTCAGCGTCGGGAAGCGCTCGACCACGCGGCGCATGTGCTCGTCGATGAAGATCTTTTCGCGGTCGAACACATCGACGTCGCCACGGGTGACTTCACCGTGGATCAGCAACGGCATGCCGACTTCGGCCATGGCTTCCAGTGCCGGGAAGATCTTGTCGATGCTGGTTACCCCGGAATCGGAGTTGGTGGTCGCGCCGGCCGGGTACAGCTTGGCTGCGTGCACAAAACCACTGGCCTTGGCTTCACGAATTTCTTCGGGCTGGGTGCGGTCGGTGAGGTACAGCACCATCAGCGGTTCGAAGCGACTGCCGGCCGGGCGGGCAGCGAGAATCCGCTGGCGATAGCTGTCGGCTTCAGCGGCGTTGCGCACCGGTGGTACCAGGTTGGGCATGATGATGGCGCGGCCAAAAGTGCGCGCAACATCGGCAACGGTATTGGTCAACACGGCACCATCGCGAAGATGAATGTGCCAGTCGTCGGGACGCAGCAGGGTCAGGCGGTCGGACATGAGGGGATTCCAGGCGGGTCAAACTGAGGCGAATGCTACCGGAAAAGACTCTTGCAGGCACTCGCTATCAAGTTTTGCCGGAACCTTCCGATATCCCGTAGGTATGCCGTAAACATAGTGTGAATCGGTCTTTGTGTTTCAGAAGCCAATGGAGCCTCCCGTGCGCCAGCGTTATTTAGCCTTGCTCAGTGTGTTTGCCAGCCTTCCCGCGATGGCGCTCACGTACCAGACCCGTCTGGAGAACATTGAGTGGACGGTCGCCGGCGACAAGTTCGAATGTCGTCTGACCCAGCCGATCACTGATTTCGGCTCAGGTGAGTTCGTGCGCAAGGCCGGCGAGCAGGCGATATTCCGTCTGAACGCCTACAACGCCATGCTCGGCGGCGGTTCTGCAACGTTGCTGGCAGCGGCTGCGCCTTGGCAGCCGGGCCGTGGTGACATTAATCTGGGCTCTGTGCGGCTCGGCAGCGGCAACGTGCTGTTCAGCAGTTCGCAGTCCCAGGCCGGGGGGCTGATCAGCGGCCTGCTGGACGGGCGCAGCCCGGTCGTGCGTCGCGCGTCTGGCGATGGCCGTGTCTCGGAAGTACGCCTGTTGCCGGTCAAGTTCAGCAAGGCCTTCAACGATTACCAGACATGTGTGGCGAAATTGCTGCCGCAGAATTTTGACCAGATCAAGCAGTCGCAGATCGGTTTCCCCGGTGAAGGCGTTGACCTCGACGCTGCCGCCAAAGCCAAACTGCAAGTAATGCTTGAGTTCATGAAGGCCGATCCGACGGTCAATCACATCGAACTCGACGGCCATTCCGACAACAGCGGTAATCGCCTGACCAACCGTGAACTGTCGCGCCGCCGCGCGCTGGCGGTGGTCGACTTCTTCAAGGCTAACGGCATTCAGGAATCGCAGATCACCGTGCGTTTCCATGGCGAGCAATATCCCATTGTGCCGAACACCAACGCGGCCAATCGCGCGAAGAACCGTCGGGTCAATGTCAAACTGGCGCGCGTGGCGCCGGTCGCGGCTCCGGCACCGCAAGCGAGCACGCCAGCCAATACTGCGGCGACTTCCTGACCCGCCGGTCATCGTCGCGCTCTCGACAGATTCTGTCGCTTTGTCGTCTTAAGCTGTCGCGCCTCTGTAAATTATCGCGTTGGAGCGGTAGACTCCTCGGCTTTCCGTAGAACCCCGTGGAGTGATGGCATGGCGGACGTAAACAAGGTCGTTCTGGCGTATTCCGGCGGCCTGGACACTTCGGTGATCCTCAAGTGGCTGCAGGATACTTATAACTGTGAAGTGGTGACCTTCACCGCTGATCTCGGGCAAGGCGAAGAGGTCGAGCCGGCCCGCGCCAAGGCTCAGGCCATGGGCGTCAAAGAAATCTACATCGACGACCTGCGCGAAGAGTTCGTGCGTGATTTCGTGTTCCCGATGTTCCGCGCCAACACCGTTTACGAAGGCGAGTACCTGCTGGGTACTTCCATCGCGCGTCCGCTGATCGCCAAACGTCTGATCGAAATCGCCAACGAAACCGGCGCTGACGCCATTTCCCATGGCGCCACCGGCAAGGGTAACGACCAGGTGCGTTTCGAACTGGGTGCCTACGCGCTCAAGCCAGGCGTGAAAGTGATCGCGCCTTGGCGTGAGTGGGACCTGCTGTCTCGCGAGAAGCTGATGGACTACGCCGAGAAGCACGCGATCCCGATCGAGCGTCACGGCAAGAAGAAGTCCCCGTACTCGATGGACGCCAACCTGCTGCACATCTCCTATGAAGGCGGCGTGCTGGAAGACACCTGGACCGAGCACGAAGAAGACATGTGGAAATGGACCGTCTCCCCGGAGAACGCTCCTGACAAAGCGCAATACCTGGAACTGACCTACCGCAACGGCGACATCGTTGCACTGGACGGCGTCGAAATGACTCCGGCCACCGTGCTGGCGACGCTGAACAAGATCGGTGGCGCTCACGGTATCGGCCGTCTCGACATTGTCGAAAACCGTTACGTCGGCATGAAGTCCCGTGGCTGCTACGAAACCCCGGGCGGCACCATCATGCTGCGCGCTCACCGCGCCATCGAATCGATCACCCTGGACCGCGAAGTCGCTCACCTCAAAGACGAGCTGATGCCGAAATACGCCAGCCTGATCTACACCGGTTACTGGTGGAGCCCAGAGCGTCTGATGCTGCAGCAGATGATCGACGCTTCGCAGGTCAACGTGAACGGCGTTGTGCGCCTGAAGTTGTACAAAGGCAACGTGATCGTTACCGGCCGCAAGTCCGACGATTCGCTGTTCGATTCCAACATCGCGACCTTCGAAGAAGACGGCGGTGCTTACAACCAGGCTGATGCCGCGGGCTTCATCAAGCTCAACGCGCTGCGCATGCGCATTGCTGCCAACAAGGGCCGCAAGCTGTTCTAAGCGTTCTGGTCTGAAGCGTAATGAAAAGGGCGGCCTTGTCATCGAGACAAGGCCGCCCTTTTTGCATGATTCTTTGTTTGCGTCTGATTGAAGCCTGTTCCTGGTCTTGGCATCTGTGGCTACGACTCATCTTTCATGCCCGTCCCAGCAGCGTTACCGCCTGTGCGCAAAGGTTATAAACAATACAAATCGTTTTGCCTGAGCCTTTCCTGACGTGCCTGATCTTCAGCAATGAATGCTGCGTCAGTAAAACATCCGATACATGATTGGAAAGAAACACCACTACCCGGGGAGTTTTCCGGTCCAGGTTCCGGATGTTTTCCAGAATCGTGGCTAACTCTCTCGATGCATCGACACCCCGAACGTCGATGAGGTGCAGGTCACTGACCCACGCGGGCAACTGAATGTTGTGCTGAACAATCAGGTTCGATTTTGAATTGATGGCCGAGGGCGGGTCAGGTGCGTTGTGGACTTTGCACGCGTCCTTGCATTCGGTTGGGCCTGACTCGCTGGGCACGATACAACTTGATAGTCCAAATGTCCCTTGCGTGGCTGGCTCCAGGGGCGGTGTGTTTCGTTTGTTCTCGCGATCGTTGTTATCGATTACTTTAAGAAAGTTTTTGTCCTTGCCGAAGTCCGAGGGTGAGTAGAGGGAACGGTAATTAAAGTTTAAAGTTATAAAAAATAGAAACAGCAAGTAGAACGGAAAGCTGATCAGAAACCATACGTAGATCTCTCTGTCCTTGTTGTCTAGAAAAGGCAGCGAAATGGCGGCTGATGTTTCCGAAATAGCTGCAAATATGGCAATTACCGTCATTGGGTTAGTGATTTTGTTTTTTATTTTCAGCATGCTTGTACTCTTGTGTTTGATCTGTCTCGTTGGTGATAAGTTTGTGTGGTTGAGTAGCTTGGCAGGCGGGTTTCAAATACTTGTATTTATAGCAAAAGTATTGTGTTAGGTATAAATATCTTGTTTCAAGTGTTTATATCGGGTTTGAAGTTGTGAGGTTGGTGTGTCGGCTGTTGCATTGTGTTTCGGGTTAATAATCAAAGTTCTCGGCCGAGCGCAGATTTGCACGTGTCATGGCCGTTCGGGCATAGTGAAACTCAGCGATAAGGCATGATTTCTGTGTCGCTAGTCGTAGTCTGTAACAAGTTAAAAGCGAAATATTTCCGTGAGCGGAGGAGGAAATAACGTCGGATGTTTACTGGGGGTAGCGGCTTTTTGTAGGAATAGTCCGCAATGACTGTAGGGTATGTCTCTCGATGCTGGTGCGTGTTAACACTGCCATGCCATAGAGCAAGTGACTGGGCTATTGTGCGTGTTCTCAAAATTCGAACAGCGAAACTGGACTTGCCCATGAATAAAGTGCTGATCGTGGATGATCACCCTGTCATTCGTCTTGCGGTACGTATGCTGATGGAACGTCATGGCTACGAAGTCATCGCAGAAACTGATAACGGTGTGGATGCGTTACAACTTGCTCGAGAACAAATGCCGGATATTGTCATTCTGGATATTGGAATACCCAAGCTTGATGGTCTGGAAGTTATCGCGCGCCTGACTACGACGGCCATGCCTATTAAAGTTCTGGTGTTGACCTCCCAGGCTCCCGGGCACTTTTCAATGCGCTGCATGCAGTCGGGAGCGGCCGGCTATGTCTGTAAACAACAGGACCTGACCGAGTTGCTCAGTGCGATCAAGGCGGTATTGTCGGGCTATAGTTATTTTCCCAATCAGGCTTTGCATACAGTCCGCACCAGTCTGGGCAATGCCAGTGAAGCCGACATGGTGGATCGTCTGTCCGGTCGGGAAATGATGGTGTTGCAGCAGTTGGCGCGAGGCAAGACAAACAAGGAAATTGCCGATGGCATGTTTTTGAGCAACAAAACCGTAAGCACCTACAAGACGCGCTTGTTGTTGAAGCTCAATGCGAGATCCCTGGTTGATCTGATCGAGTTGGCGCAGCGTAATGGTCTGGTCTGAATGTATCGATGGCTGACAGGGTGATGGGCCGGTCGAACTCAGCTAGCCGCAGAAAGTGAAAAGCCTCCATTTCGGGAGGCTTTCAAATATCAGTCATCAAAATCGTAATCGGCCAATTGCTTTTGCAGTCGGCGCTCCTCAAGCAGGTTATCGATCGTACGGCGCTTGCTGAGATTGGTCTTGGCGACTTCGACCACAGGTTCGGTGTCCTCAGTTTCCGCAGCGATATCATCATCTACATCAAGTGGCTCTTTGTCGCTACTCATCAGCTAACTCCCGGCTAAGAATGCCTTTGGCGCTCCTTATATCGATATTCCTGCGGCGGGTAAAAAAGATTTTTTCAATCGACTTATCAATTATTCCAATAGCCGGTCAATCGTCCGAAGTTTTCTCCTTGTACTCGCACAGGTCTTCGATCCGGCAACTGCCGCAGCGTGGCTTGCGGGCCAGACACACATAACGGCCATGAAGTATCAGCCAGTGATGAGAGTCGAGAAGGAATTCTTTGGGTACAAACTTCATCAGCTTCTTTTCCACTTCGACCACATTTTTACCCGGTGCAATGCCGGTGCGGTTGCTGACCCGAAAGATATGAGTGTCGACGGCCATGGTCAGTTGGCGGAAAGCCGTGTTGAGTACGACGTTGGCGGTCTTGCGGCCCACTCCCGGTAGGGCTTCGAGCTCTTCACGGGTTTGCGGGACTTCGCTGCCATGGCGTTCGACCAGCAAGCGGCAGGTCTCGATGACGTTCTTGGCCTTGCTGTTGTAGAGGCCGATCGTCTTGATGTATTCGGATAGCCCCTCGACGCCCAAAGCGTGGATCGCCGCTGGCGTGTTGGCAACCGGGAACAGCTTTGCCGTGGCCTTGTTGACGCCGACGTCTGTCGATTGCGCCGAAAGAATCACCGCGATCAACAACTCGAACGGCGAGGAGTAGGCCAGTTCGGTCTTCGGTTCCGGGTTGTCTTCGTGCAGGCGGCGGAAAATCTCCAGGCGTTTTGCTGCATTCATGAGCGATGTGTTTCCTTGGATATCGAGTTCGGGCGAACTATCGCCTGACGCGCCGCCAGCAGCAGCGCCAACAAAATAAAAGCACCGGGGATCAACGTGATCAGGTGCAGCCCTTCGCCAAATACAACAAGACCTGGCCAGTGTTCGAACAGTCCCCGGCCGAGACTGCCGTGACCGACGAGTTCACGCAGCCCGGCGAGCCCGAGCAGCAATCCGCCGAACATACCGCAGAGTTTGAGCCGCTCGATCCACGACTGTCGCCAGAAACCGTTGTGCTCCAGCACCACGCATTGCAAGGCGATCAGGCCGACATAGAGGCCGAAGGTTTGCTGCCAGGGCAGAAACCAGCGTTGCGCCAAAAGATCTGCGCAACTGGTGAGGGTCGCGGCGAGCAACACGCTGGCGAGCAACACGCTTTTTTCTGTGAGTCGTGGTCGCAAGGCAGCCATGCACAGGCCATACAAGCCTGCGACAGTAACGAACATCAATAATGTCCCCACACCACCTGCCAGTGAGTCACTGGTGCCAAGCAGCAATGTCAGCATCAAAGTGTTAGAGAGGACTGCTGATCGGTTCATGTTCCGCTCCCCAGCAGCGCGGCCCGATGTTCATCGAAGTAGCGCAGGGCATCATGGATCGCGCTGATGGCTGCGCGCGAGGTGATGGTCGCGCCAGCTATTTGATCAAATTGTCCCTGATCCTTTTGCAGCGCCCATCCCGCATCAGTCGGCTCCTTGCTCGATGTGCCGATAAACGACTGTAGCCAGGTATTCGGCCAGTCACCCAGATGCCCGCCGAGTCCTGGCGTTTCCCTTTGTTTAAGGGTTTTTACACCGAGCAATTTGCCGTTGGTATCGATGGCGATCAACAGTTCGATGGCGCCCGCATAACCCTGGGTTTGACTGTGCAGCAAGATCGCAACGGTCTGGCCGCGTTTGGTCGCGCGATAGCCACCCGTTAAGGTGCTATGGCTCAAGTTCAAGTCTGCCAAGGCCAAAGGCTGCTCGAGCGGTTGATTGTCGTAGGCATCGAGTGGAAGCAAATCCAGCAGTTTGCGGCTTTCGATCCAGTGCTGCCCGCTGGCAATTTGCGCTGCAGAACTACGGTATAAAACATAAGTCGCAGCGACGCCGATGACCGCCAACAGCAGGACAATAGACGCGCTGGCCGTGCGATTCATGGGCGCACCTCTGACTGACGGCTCGCGGCAAATCGCTCCAGCGCAGGCACGCAAAGATTCATCAGCAGCACTGCGAACGCCACGCCATCCGGGTATCCACCCCAGGTTCGAATCACGTAAGTCAGCAGCCCGACACTGCCTCCGAACAGCAGACGGGCAAGCGCGCTTTTAGCGCCAGAGACCGGTTCAGTGATGATAAAGAACGCCCCCAGCATGGTCGCGCCACTGAGTAGGTGAAACAGCGGTGACCCATGCGAGTCCGAGCCGGAACCGTTCCAGCACAGCAGACTGATGACAAACAGGCTGGCGAGCATGCCCACTGGCGCATGCCAACTGAAGACGCGGCGCTGCAGCAGAAACAACCCGCCGGCGAGGAACGCCAGATTCACCCATTCCACACCGTGTCCGCCCCATCGACCGAAGGCTGGATTGCTGGTGAACAACTCGTCCATGGTCAGGCTTTTATTGATGCGCAGGCTGTCCAGTACGGTGGCCTGGACCCAAGCATCCGGCGCCTGACCTGCGCCGAACACTTGTTGAAACGTTGCCGTCAGATCCAGGCCATGAGCCGGCCAATGGGTCATTGGTTGCGGGAACATCACCATGGCCAGGGCAAACCCGAGCATTGCCGGATTGAACGGGTTTTTGCCGACGCCGCCGTACACGTGCTTGCCGAACAGCAGACCCGCAGCCATGGCCGTTACCGTCAGCCACCAGGGGCAATAAGGTGGCAGGGCAGCAGCCAGCAATGTCGCGCTGACCAGCGCGCTGCCGTCGCTCAGCGCTGGCTGCAGGGGCTGTCGACGCAGGTGCAGGACCGCTGCTTCGACAATCAGTGCTGTGGTGGCCGCCAGAATCAGATTGATCAACACCCCCCAACCGTATAGCCAGAACAGTCCGAGCAGCCCCGGCAAAGCGGCCAGCAATACCAGCTTCATTGCCTGTTGCAGGCGATTGTTCGGTGCCTCAAGGGGCAACATGATCTTGCACCTGGCGCTCGGCGTCTTGCAGGCGGGCGCGGGCCTTGGCGAGGATTTCGGTGGGCGTGTCGGCGCGCCGTTCGAGTTTGTTGAGGTCGGCGCGGGCGTAGGCCAATTCGGTTTTCAACTGGCGAAGCTGGCTGTCGACCTGGCGTTTTTCGACGCGCACCAGGTCAGGCAACGGCTGATCGCTTGTAGCTTCGGCGGCGTGCAGGGCCTGTTCGGCATCGCGTAGTGCTTGTTCCAGCGCGGCGATCTGTTCGGGCGCCGCTTCGGCGGTTTGGGCTTTTTTCAGTTCGGCACGACGCATTGCCAACTGGATTTTTGCCCGTTTCAAGTCGGCATCTTTCGCCGGGGCCGTGACTGCCGGGGCAGGCGGGGCGCTGCTTTCAAGTTTCGCCAAGGCCTGCTCGGCCGCGTCGAACTGCTGCTGCAACACGATCAATTGTGCCTGCTGCTCGAACGTCGGCGGATGACCGAAGGCTTTCAACGACTTGTGCAATTGCGCGCGGCTCATCGCTACATCAATTTTGGCTTTCTTCAGCGCCGCGTCAACGGTGGCGGCTTTCTGCGCACGCACGCGTTGCAATGCTGCCTGCACCGGATCGGTCGCGGTCACTTCAGGCTGCACCGCCCGTTTCGCCCGCGCTTCACGCTCAGCCTGTTTCTGTTGTTCTTCGCGGTGCAAGCGCTCGTTTCGGCGCTCGAAGCGTTGACGCGCGTGATCGCGTTTGGCCGCGCGCGCGCGCTGCTCGTCGAGACTGACGGCGAGGCCGCCCACCACCGGCAACGTGCCCGGCGACAATGGATGCATTTCGATGCAATCCACCGGGCACGGTGCGACACACAGATCGCAACCGGTGCACTCGTCGACGATGACCGTGTGCATCAGTTTCGCCGCGCCGACGATCGCGTCGATCGGGCAGGCCTGAATGCACTTGGTGCAGCCAATGCATTCGGCTTCACGGATAAACGCCACTTGCGGCGGTGCCGAGCCGCGACTGATGTCCAGCTCCAGCACCGGCACTTTCAACAGTTCAGCCAGCGCCGCGATGGTTTCGTCACCGCCCGGCGGGCACTTGTTGATCGGCTCGCCCTCGGCGATGCCTTGTGCGTACGGTTTGCATCCGGGATGGCCGCACTTGCCGCATTGGGTCTGCGGCAGGAGGGCATCGATGCGTTGAATCAGACTCATGTTTTGATCAGTCCACTGAATCCGAGAAAAATCACTGCGATCAGTCCGGCGCCGATCAGATCAATCGGCAGGCCACGAAAGGGCAGGGGGATATCGTTGTCGGCCGTGCGCTCGCGCAAATCGCTGAAGAGGCTCAGCACCAGCCAGAAACCCAGCCCGGCGCCAAGACTTAGCGCTATTGCCTGCGGCAGGCCTTGATCGTTTTGCGCGTTGATCAGTGCCAGCCCGAGCACTCCGGCATTGCCCAGCAACAATGGCCATAGCCCGTCGAAAGGCAGACCGTGAAAGCCGCCGGACAACAGTTTCAGCAGCGGTGCGATCAGCAACACACTCAATGGCAGAAACACGAACAGCCGCAGGGCTTCAAGATGAAGCGGCACCAGTAGCCAATGCCAGATCACGTAAGCGGTTACGCCCGCAACCAGCATCAGGCACAACGTCGCCAGTCCCAGCGCATGCACCTGGCGACGACTGCCCGCCAGCAGCGGATCGACGCCCAGGGGCCAGTGCAACACGAAGTTGTTAAGCAGCGCAGCACTGATAAGCGTAAGCACGAGTTCGGTCATGGTTCTGCCAGAGAAACGGGCGGCTATCTCATAAGGTTAGGCATTATCCAGCAGCCACGTAGGGTGGGCCAGATATGAAAAATCCCACCGGCATGCGGGGCACGCCGGTGGGATCGATTTGTTGCCGGGCCTTACTTGATGCGTTGACCCGGCTTGGCGCCGCTGTCCGGGCTCAGCAGGTAGATTTCTTCACCGCCAGGGCCGGCGGCCATCACCATGCCTTCGGAGATACCGAACTTCATTTTCCGTGGCTTGAGGTTGGCGATCATCATGGTCAGGCGCCCGTCGAGTTTCGACGGATCCGGGTACGCGCTCTTGATCCCGGAGAACACGTTGCGTTGCTCGTCACCGATGTCCAGGGTCAGGCGCAGCAGCTTGTCAGCACCTTCGACGTGTTCGGCTTTGACGATCAGTGCGACGCGCAGGTCGATCGCGGCAAAGGCGTCGAAGTCGATTTCCGGCGACAGCGGATCCTTGGCCAGTTCGCCGTTGCCGGCCGGAGCGGTTGCACCGGTGTCGGTCTGGCTGGCGGTCAGGTCTTCTTTCGAGGCGTCGGACATGGCTTGTACTTTCACCGGGTCGATGCGGGTCATCAACGGTTTGAATTCGTTCAACTGGTGGTTGGCCAGCAGGGTGGTGTGGTCGTTCCAGGTCAGCGGGGCGACGTTGAGGAACGCCTCGGCATCGGCGGCCAGCAACGGCAACACCGGCTTGAGGAAGATCACCAGTTGGCGGAACAGGTTGATGCCGGTGGCGCAGATCGCCTGGACTTCATCCTGCTTGCCTTCCTGTTTATTCAACGACCACGGCGCCTTGTCAGCGATCCACGCGTTGGCGCGGTCGGCCAGGGCCATGGTTTCACGCATGGCGCGGGCGAAGTCGCGGGCTTCATAGGCGTCGGCAATGCTTGGCGCAGCGGCGAGGAAAGCCTCGGTCAGCTCCGGCGCAGCGTTTTGGTCGACCAGCAGACCGGCGTTGCCTTTTTGAATGAAACCGGCGCATCGGCTGGCAATGTTGACCACTTTGCCGACCAGATCCGAGTTGACCTTCTGCACGAAGTCTTCGAGGTTCAGGTCGAGGTCATCGACGCCACGGCCCAGTTTGGCCGCGTAGTAGTAGCGCAGGTATTCCGGCGACAGGTGATCCAGATACGTACGGGCCTTGATGAAGGTGCCGCGCGACTTGGACATTTTCTGGCCGTTGACGGTCAGGTAGCCGTGCACGTTGATGCCGGTCGGCTTGCGGTAACCCGCGCCTTCGAGCATCGCTGGCCAGAACAGCGCGTGGAAGTTGACGATGTCCTTGCCGATGAAATGGTACAGCTCGGCGGTGGAATCCTTGCCCCAGAACGCGTCGAAGTCCAGCTCCGGCGTGCGGTCGCAGAGGTTCTTGAAGCTGGCCATGTAGCCGATCGGCGCGTCCAGCCACACGTAGAAATACTTGCCCGGCTCGCCCGGGATCTCGAAACCGAAGTACGGCGCATCGCGGGAGATGTCCCATTGCTGCAGGCCGGCGTCCAGCCATTCGGCGATCTTGTTGGCCACGGCGTCTTGCAGTGTGCCGCTGCGGGTCCAGGCCTGCAGCATTTGCTGAAAGTCTGGCAGTTTGAAGAAGAAGTGCTGGGAATCCTTGAGCACCGGGGTGGCGCCAGAGATCGCCGACTTCGGATCCTTCAGATCGGTCGGGGCGTAGGTTGCACCGCATTTCTCGCAGTTGTCGCCGTACTGATCTTCAGTGCCGCATTTCGGGCAGGTGCCCTTGATGAAGCGGTCGGCCAGGAACATTTTCTTTTCCGGGTCGAAATACTGGGTGATCGAGCGTTGGGCAATGTGCCCGGCGTCACGCAGCTTGATGTAGATCTGGCTCGACAGCTCACGGTTTTCTTCGGCGTGAGTGGAGTGGAAGTTGTCGAAATCGACCAGGAACTCGGCAAAGTCGGCGCTGTGTTCAGCCTGTACGTTGGCGATCAGTTGTTCCGGGGTGATGCCTTCCTTTTCCGCGCGCAGCATGATCGCCGAACCGTGGGCGTCGTCGGCGCAGACATAAATGCACTGGTTGCCGCGATGCTTCTGGAAGCGCACCCACATATCGGTCTGGATATATTCCAGCATATGGCCAAGGTGAATCGAACCGTTGGCGTAGGGCAGGGCGCTGGTGACGAGGATCTTGCGTGGTTCGGACATGTGGGGCTTCGCTACTTGATGAAACGGAGGTCGGCCACTATAAAGCGCTGGCGCATATTTTTCACCCTGTGCGCCTGTTTCATTGGATGAGCAGACGGAAAAAATCGCAGCCTGCGGCAGCTCCTGCAGACGTACGTCGATCTCCTGCAGGAGCTGCCGAAGGCTGCGATCTTTTTCAGGTACGATACCCGCCATCTATTCCCAGTCTTGTTATCGGAGTTGCCCATGAGCGCCGTCACTCGCGCAGCGGTGGAAGCCGTCCTCAGCCAATACACCGACCCTTACCTTAACCAGGATCCGGTCAGCGCCGGTTGCGTGAAGCACATCGAGATCGTCGGTGATCGCGTCAACGTGCAGCTGGAAATCGGTTACGCCGCCGGTCTGTTCAAGAGCGGCTGGGCGCAACTGCTGCAACTGGCCATCGAAAACCTCGACGGCGTGGTGATCGCCAAGGTTGAAGTGAACAGCGTGATCGCCGCGCACAAGGCGCAGGCGCAGATTCCCGGGCTGGCCAACGTCAAGAACGTGGTCGCCGTGGCGTCCGGCAAGGGCGGCGTGGGCAAATCGACCACCGCCGCCAACCTCGCTCTGGCCCTGGCCCGTGAAGGCGCCAAGGTCGGCATTCTCGACGCCGATATCTACGGCCCGAGCCAGGGCATCATGTTCGGCATCCCCGAGCGCACCCGCCCTGAAATCAAGGATCAGAAATGGTTCGTGCCGCTCAAGGCCCATGGTGTGGAAGTCATGTCGATGGCGTTCCTGACCGACGACAACACGCCGATGGTCTGGCGTGGGCCGATGGTTTCCGGGGCGTTGCTGCAATTGGTCACGCAAACCGCGTGGGGCGATCTGGATTATCTGGTGATCGACATGCCGCCAGGCACTGGCGACATTCAACTGACCCTGGCGCAGAAAGTCCCGGTGGCTGGCGCGGTAATCGTCACCACACCACAGGATCTGGCCTTGCTCGACGCGCGCAAAGGCGTGGAAATGTTCCGCAAGGTCAACATTCCGGTGCTGGGCGTGGTGGAAAACATGGCCGTGCACATCTGCTCGAACTGCGGGCATGCCGAGCATCTGTTCGGTGAGGGCGGTGGTGAGAAGCTGGCGACCCAGTACGGCGTCGAACTGCTGGCTTCACTGCCGCTGTCGATGCTGATCCGCGAGCAGGCCGACGGCGGCAAGCCAACGGTGATTGCCGAGCCGGACAGCCAGATCGCCATGGTCTATCAGGAACTGGCCCGCCATGTCGGCGCGCGGATTGTGTTGCAGGAAGCGGCGACGCCGGCGATGCCGAATATCACCATCAGCGACGATTGATACATCAGCAACACCGATAACCCTGTAGGAGTGAGCCTGCTCGCGATAGCGGAATAACATTCAACAGATTTGTTGAATGAATGACCGCAATCGCGAGCAGGCTCACTCCTACATTTGTTTTGTGTTGGCAGTTAGATCCGCAACCCGCCATCCATCTCCAGAATCCGCCCGGTGTAGTAGTCGTTTTCGAAGATGTACGCCGCCGAGTGCGCAATCTCTTCCGGCTTGCCCATGCGCTTGAGCGGAATCCCCGAAGTCATCTTCTCCAGCGCTTCCGGCTTCATGCCCAGGGTCATCTCGGTTTCAATGAAGCCCGGGGCAATCCCCGCCACACGAATGCCATATCGCGCCAGTTCTTTCGCCCATGTCACCGTCGCCGCCGCTACACCGGCCTTGGCCGCCGAATAGTTGGTCTGGCCAACGTTGCCTGCACGCGAGATCGACGAGATATTGATGATCGCGCCGCTGGTCTTCAGCTCAACCATTTTTGCCGCCACTTCACGGGTGCAGAGGAACACGCCGGTCAGGTTGACGTCGATGACGGCCTGCCACTGTGCCAGGCTCATCTTGGTCATTTCGCCGTCCTTGACCTTGAGCAGCAGGCCATCACGGAGGATCCCAGCGTTGTTGATCAGGCCGTGGATCGCGCCGAAGTCGGCGGCGACCTGGGCGACCATGTGCTCGACCTGCTCTTCATTGGCGACGTTGCAAAGATAGCTGCGCGCCTCGACGCCCTTGGCTTTGCAGGCCGCGACCGCGTCGTCGAGTTTTTCCTGATTGAGGTCGACCAGCGCGAGCTTCGCGCCTTTGCCGGCGAAATACTCGGCCATCGAGCGGCCCAAACCCTGGCAACCGCCAGTGATAATGATTACTTTGTCGTTGAGTTGCATTCGCATGCCCCGATAGCAGTCTGAGTCGTTTTTGTTTTCAGCGACTCCCGATCTGCACCGGCCGTGGCTGGGTTGCACATGAGAGTTGCCCGCTGGCGTGACTGGGACTTGATCCCGGGCGCCTGTCCGTTTTTTCGACGGATTCTATTTAAGGAGTCATAAATTGAGCGTTGAAGTGGCGAAGAATGCCCGAGAATTGCTTCTCAAGGAATACCGTGGAGTGCTGTCGACCCACTCCAAATCGATGCCCGGTTTTCCTTTTGGCTCCGTGGTGCCGTACTGCCTGGACGAGCAGGGTCGGCCGCTGATCCTGATCAGCCGCATCGCCCAGCACACCCACAACCTGCAAAAAGACCCGAAGTGCTCATTGCTCGTCGGCGAGCGTGAGGCAGATGATGTGCAAGCCGTTGGTCGCCTGACCTATCTGGCGGAGGCGCAAAAGCTCGAAGACGTTGCCGCGATCGAAGCCGCCGCCGAGCGTTACTACCGTTATTTCCCCGATTCGCAGAACTACCACAAGGCCCACGATTTCGACTTCTGGGTGTTGAGCCCGGTGCGTCATCGCTACATCGGCGGTTTCGGCGCGATTCACTGGGTCGATCAACTGACCCTGGCCAACCCGTTCGCTGGCAAGGCTGAAATCAGCATGGTCGAGCACATGAACAGTGACCACGCCAAAGCCATCGCGCACTACGTCGACCTGGCCGGTCTGCCGAAAACCGTGCCGGCGCAACTGGCCGGGATCGACACCGAGGGCATGCACCTGCGCATCGGTCAGGCGTTGTACTGGCTGCCGTTCCCGGCACCTTGTAATACGCCGACACAAGTGCGCGAAGCCTTGGTTTCTCTGGCTCACGCCGAGGTCTGGCCAAAAAATGAGGTGGCTGGTGCTTGAATTCACGAAAGGGCGACGTCATCTAAGGCTTACTGCAAGGCATTTCTTGCGTTGAGGAAACTTTGATGCGCCCTTTTCTGTTGCTCTTTCTGCTGTTTCCGGTGCTGGAGCTGTTCGTATTCGTCAAAGTGGCAGGGGCTATCGGGTTTTTCCCGGCCCTGCTGCTGATCATTCTCGGCTCGATGTTCGGCATTTTCGTGCTGCGCGTCGCCGGTCTGGCCACTGCATTGCGTGCCCGTGAAAGCCTGAACCGCGGCGAACTGCCTGCGCAAACCATGCTGGAAGGTTTGATGCTGGCATTGGCCGGTGGCCTGTTGATCCTGCCGGGCTTCATCAGTGACGTGGTCGGTCTGGTGATGTTGCTGCCATTCACCCGTCGCCTGCTGGCGAACAAAATGCGCCAGCGCGCCGAAGAACAGGCCATGCGCCAGCGTGCGTTCGCCGACGACCTGCAACCCCGTGGCGGTCCTGCACCGCGCCAGCCTCTGGGCCGCGAGGGTGACGTGATCGAAGGCGAGTTCGAACACCGGGACTCCAAGTAACATCTGCATCGACACGGCACCTTCGGGTGCCGTGTTCGTTTATGGGCTGCTTTTGTGCAGCACATAGGTGAAAATTTTTTCGCCTCGCCCTTGTAATAAGCTTATGCGCCCTTATGTATCGGTCACCGAAAGGTTTCCGGTATTTGAACCGGACAGACTTCCGCGGTTCGCTCGACGAACCGCAACCGGCGCAGGCCGGATTTGTTAAACCCGCCGGGACTACACCGGCCGATGAAAACCACAATTAGGAGAGATCGACAATGAAGCTTCGTCCTCTGCATGACCGCGTCGTAATCCGTCGCAGCGAAGAAGAAAAGAAAACCGCTGGCGGTATCGTCCTGCCAGGTTCGGCTGCTGAAAAAGCCAACCACGGTGTGATTCTCGCTGTAGGCCCGGGCAAAGCTCTGGAAAACGGCGAAGTGCGCGCACTGTCCGTGAAAGAAGGCGACAAGGTTGTGTTCGGTCCTTACTCCGGCAGCAACACAGTGAAAGTCGACGGCGAAGACCTGTTGGTAATGAGCGAGAACGAAATCCTCGCTGTTATCGAAGGCTGATAACCCCGTTCATTTTCCCGCTACTACAAAGTATTTAAGGAATATCGATCATGGCTGCTAAAGAAGTTCTGTTTGGCGATTCCGCCCGTAAAAAAATGCTCAAGGGCGTCAACGTCCTGGCAGACGCAGTAAAAGCGACCCTGGGCCCGAAAGGCCGTAACGTGATCATCGAGAAGAGCTTCGGCGCTCCGACCATCACCAAGGACGGCGTTTCCGTCGCCAAAGAAATCGAACTCGAAGATCGCTTCGAAAACATGGGCGCGCAGCTGGTCAAAGACGTTGCCTCCCGTGCCAACGATGACGCTGGTGACGGTACTACCACCGCTACCGTTCTGGCTCAGTCGATCGTCAACGAAGGCCTGAAAGCCGTCGCTGCCGGCATGAACCCGATGGACCTGAAGCGCGGTATCGACAAAGCGACCATCGCTATCGTCAAAGAGCTGAAGAACCTGTCCAAGCCATGCGCTGACACCAAGGCCATCGCTCAGGTAGGCACCATCTCCGCCAACTCCGACAACTCCATCGGCGACATCATTGCCGAAGCCATGGAAAAAGTCGGTAAAGAAGGCGTGATCACCGTTGAAGAAGGCACTGGCCTGGAAAACGAACTGTCGGTTGTTGAAGGCATGCAGTTCGACCGTGGCTACCTGTCCCCGTACTTCGTCAACAAGCCAGAGACCATGGTTGCCGAGCTGGACAGCCCGCTGATCCTGCTGGTCGACAAAAAGATCTCGAACATCCGTGAAATGCTGCCAGTGCTGGAAGCCGTTGCCAAAGCCGGCCGTCCACTGCTGATCGTTTCCGAAGACGTTGAAGGCGAAGCCCTGGCGACTCTGGTTGTAAACAACATGCGTGGCATCGTTAAAGTCGCAGCCGTCAAGGCGCCAGGCTTCGGCGACCGTCGTAAGGCCATGCTGCAGGACATCGCTGTTCTGACCGGCGGTACCGTTATCTCCGAAGAGATCGGCCTGAGCCTGGAAGCAGCTACCCTGGAAAACCTGGGCAGCGCCAAGCGTGTGACCATTTCCAAGGAAAACACCATCATCGTTGACGGTGCCGGCGCAGATTCCGACATCCAGGCGCGTATCGCTCAGATTCGTGCTCAGGTTGGTGAAACTTCCTCGGACTACGACCGTGAAAAACTGCAAGAGCGTCTGGCCAAGCTGTCCGGCGGCGTTGCAGTGATCAAGGTTGGCGCTGGTTCCGAAGTTGAAATGAAAGAGAAGAAAGCCCGCGTTGAAGACGCCCTGCACGCAACCCGTGCAGCCGTTGAAGAAGGCGTGGTACCTGGCGGTGGCGTTGCGCTGATCCGCGCTCTGCAAACCCTGGTTGACCTGAAAGGCGACAACGCTGATCAGGACGTGGGTATCGCTGTGCTGCGTCGCGCTGTTGAAGCACCGCTGCGTCAGATCGCTGCCAACAGCGGCGACGAGCCAAGCGTTGTCGTCAACGAAGTCAAGAACGGCAAAGGTAACTTCGGTTACAACGCTGCGACTGGCGAATACGGCGACATGATCGAAATGGGCATCCTGGACCCAACCAAGGTGACTCGTTCCGCTCTGCAAGCGGCATCGTCGATCGGCGGTCTGATCCTGACCACCGAAGCAGCTGTAGCTGACGCGCCGAAGAAAGACGGCGCTGCAGGCGGCGGCATGCCTGACATGGGCGGCATGGGTGGCATGGGCGGCATGATGTAAGCCAGCCTTACCCCTGTAACGCAAAACCCCGCTGGCGCAAGCCAGCGGGGTTTTTTATTGCCTTTGATTTAGTGTTGGCGCAAGTCCGAGTAATCGTTCATCGCTGGCAAGCCAGCTCCCACAGTGATTCGAGCGTTCACAAAATGTGTGCTCGGCACCAACCCTGTGGGAGCTGGCTTGCCAGCGATGGCGTCAGATCAGGCGCTGACCGGTTGCGCCTCGACCACGGCCGCGGTTTTCACCGCCGGGCGATACAGCACCCAGTAATACGACCCCAGACAAATCAGCCAGCAGAAAATCGCCGTCCACACGTTGTGCGAAAAGAAGTGCGCACCCTGCATCATCCGGCTGATCGAAAACACCGAACCCAGCGCGAAGGCAAAGATAAACGCCTGACGGGCCAGACGCGGACGGCGATCACGCAGGACAAAGAACAGCGCAAACAAGGTGAACCCCGTCGCCGCATGGCCACCAGGCCAGCAACGGCCGGGTTTGTCGGTTTGTGGACGATGTTCCATCAGTTTGCTGTAGGTTTCATGCCCGCCAAATTGCTCCAGGCTCCATGGGCACTGCACCGCCGTCACGGCTTTGACCGGGGTAACGAACGAGGTCGCCAGGCCCAGCGACAGCACCAGACAGCCCAGTTCGCGCTTGAACGGTTTCAGTCTGCCGACGAAGAACGAGCTGATGAAGCCGAGGATGGCAAACACCGAGAACGCAATGACCACCTGCTTGGCGCGATCATGGAGGATGTCTTCAAGGAAAAAACTGTGTCGCCCGATAAAGTCACCTGCGACCGGGTCATAGAACAGTCGGGCCAGATCCATGTCCAGATCAGTCAATTCAAGCAGCACCAGAATGATCGCCGCGACGGTGGGTATTCCCAGGCATAACCAAAAATTCAGTGGCCTGGAAACGGGGCGGGCAGAAGTCGACACCATGGGGCAATTCCTTGGTCGTAAATAGGGTCTGAAGAGCGCAACCGCGCGGAGTCTGCGCGCGTGCGCGTCGCCGATTTGTTAACCGAAAGTGAAAAAAACGTTGGCATGCACAATGAGCTTTTTCTCGTTAAACAACCCGACGCACGCCTAGCTCTGAGCCACACTTGGCCGTAAGCTGCGCGGGCCAAGACGGCCGTTACCCCGTACGGAGGAGGTGCCCATGCGAATTCTATTGGTCGAAGACAACCGCGACATCCTGGCCAATCTGGCCGATTATCTGGGCCTCAAAGGCTATACCGTCGATTGCGCCCAGGACGGTCTGTCGGGCCTGCACCTGGCCGCCACCGAGCATTACGACCTGATCGTGCTCGACATCATGTTGCCCGGCATCGATGGCTACACCCTGTGCAAACGCCTGCGTGAGGATGCCCGCCGGGACACGCCGGTGATCATGCTCACCGCTCGCGATCAACTGGACGATCGTTTGCAAGGCTTCAAGTCCGGGGCTGACGATTACCTCATCAAGCCATTTGCCTTGTCTGAACTCGCGGCGCGGGTCGAAGCGGTGATGCGACGTGCTCAGGGTGGTGGCCGCCGGGCCCTGAAAGTCGCAGATCTGAGTTACGACCTCGACACGCTGGAAGTGACCCGCGATGGCAAACTGCTCAAGCTCAACCCGGTAGGCCTCAAGCTTCTGGCCGTGTTGATGCAGAAGAGCCCACACGTACTGCGTCGGGAAATTCTCGAAGAAGCGTTGTGGGGCGATGATTGCCCGGACAGCGACAGCCTGCGCAGCCACGTTCACCAACTGCGACAAGTCATTGATAAACCTTTTGCCAAACCACTGCTGCACACTGTGCACGGGGTGGGTTACCGGCTGGCCGACGTGTAATGGAGTTCAGGCAAAGTCTTTCCCAGCGGATCATCATTGCTTTTGCCTTGATGAGCGCACTTGTGGCCGGCGCCTTCGCGATGGGCATCGTCGCGACCGTGCACCTGGTGGAAGAAAAATTGATTTCGGCGGGGCTGGGCGGCGATCTGCAACGGCTTCTGCTGATGGACAACGTTTCGGACTGGAGCCATCGCCCGGAACCCGACCAGTTGTTCTATTTCAGTGGCGGGCCGGGCGATTTTGAGCTGCCCAAGGACCTGCGTCACCTCGATTCGGGTTTCCATGAAGTGTTCCGCGAGCAGCTGTCGTATCACGCGATGGTCGAGGTCGTCGACGGTCGGCGTTATGTGCTGCTGCAGGATCAAAGTGATTTCGAAGAGCGCGAGCGCGTGCTGTTTGCCGTGGTGCTGGTCGGCTTCGTGCTCAGTCTGGCCCTGGCGGTATTCCTCGGGTGGGTGCTGGCGCGCAAGGTAATGGCGCCGGTGGTGCGACTGGCCCGGCAGGTGCGCCATCGCGATCAGTTGCTCGGTCTGGCGCCGCCGCTGGCACCGGATTATGCGGCAGACGAGGTGGGTGAACTGGCGGTGGCGTTCGATGCCACGCTGGGACGCCTTCGTCAGGCGCTGACGCGTGAAAGGTTGTTCACCAGCGACGTCAGCCATGAATTGCGCACGCCGTTGATGGTATTGGCCAGTTCCTGCGAACTGCTGTTGGAGAACCCGGGGATCGACCAGCGCGGCCGCTCGCAAGTCGAGCGAATTGCCCGCGCCAGTGAGGAAATGCGCGAGCTGGTGCAGACCTTCCTCATGCTGGCGCGCGCCCAGCACGAAGATGCGGGGATGGCTCTGCAGCAGAATCTCTCGCAGGTGGCCGAAAACTTATTGTGTCTGTGGCGCGGGCCGATCGAGAGCAAAGGCCTGAATCTGGTCTTCGAACCTGGCAATCCGACGGACGCTCGTTACAACGCGACCCTGTTGAATGCCGTGATGGGTAACCTGTTGCGTAACGCGCTGCATTACACCGAGAAAGGCTTCATTCGCCTGACACTCACGGCCAACGGCTTTGTGGTGGAAGACTCCGGTGTCGGCATTCCGGAAGAAAAGCGTGAAGCCATGTTCGAGCCTTTCGTGCGTGGCAGCGAAAAGCGCGGCGAAGGCTTGGGGTTGGGATTGTCGCTGGTTCAGCGGATCTGCGAGAACCAGGGCTGGACCGTCAGCTTGAGCACGATGGAACCCAATGGCTGCCGCTTCGAGGTGGATCTGGGCAAAATCTGACGCACGGAGTCGCTCGATGCTACTCCCTCCTTCCTGTCTAAATCCTGTATAACGATGTAATAATTTGTCTATTTACCGGACATTTTTTTCACAAATGGATGACCTGACGCTGACATGCCGCTCCTTAAGGTGGTGACATCAGCAATTCAGGAGTCCAGGTGATGGCCGGTCCGATCAAACTCGATTTTTCCGAGAAGTACGACGATCAACACGCGCAGAAATACCTGCGCAAGCACAAAGAAAGCCTTGGACGTCGTCTCTCCCATTGGCGTGACGAACAGCTAGCCCGCAAGGCGCTGGCGTTGGTGGGTGAGCCGGGACTGGTGCTGGATTTGCCTTGCGGTGCCGGGCGTTTCTGGCCGTTGTTGGGCGAAAAGGCCAACCGGGTGATTATCGGCGCGGACAATTCCGAGTCGATGATCAAGACGGCCATGGAGTCGCAACCGGCGGATGTAGTGAAACGGGTACAACCCTTGCACACCTCTGCCTTCGACATTGCCTTGCCTGACAACGCGGTCGACAGCATTTTCTGCATGCGTTTGCTCCACCACATCGGTGAAGCCGAGCATCGCCGGGCGATTCTGAGCGAATTCGAGCGCGTTACCCGGGACAGTGTGATCGTTTCGCTGTGGGTTGATGGCAATTTCAAAGCCTGGAAACGCCAGCGAGCCGAGCGCAACCGTGACAAACGCGAGTATCAGAATCGCTTTGTGTTACCGGCCGCTACGGTGGAAAAGGAGTTCGAGGAAGCAGGTTTTCGGATTCAGGAACAACTGGACTTTATTCCGCTCTACGCCATGTGGCGGGTTTACGTATTACGCAAGAGGTAACAGGATGGCAGTGCAATTTGCAGCAGAAACGGATGTCGCTCCGCAAGATCGCTTTGACTTTTACTGGAACCAGCGCGGCGAGTGGGTGGAAGAACCCAACGTTCGACGTGGTGGGGAAAGTGGCGTGCAAAGGGTCGTGGGGCGCGATGGTCAACTGCTGTATGCCAAGCGCCAGACCGGTCATATCTATCGCAGTTGGTTGCACCCTTTTGGCCGTCCTACTGTTTTGCGTGAACTTGATGCGCTGACCGGCGTGAGCAAGCTCGGTGTGCGCGTGCCGCAAATCGTTTTCTGCGGCGCCCAGCCTGATCCGCAGCACAAATGGCGTGCACTGCTGGTCACCAAGTCCCTGGACGGTTTCCAGGAACTGGAACATTGGCTGGCGGCTGCCGGCGGTCGCGATCAGTGCGGCGATGTGGTGTATGAGCGTGTGCTCAAGGACCTCGCCGAAAACCTGGCGCGCATGCACAAGGGCCGTTGGCAGCACAGCTGCATCTACATCAAACACGTGTTTGTGCGTGTGACGGGCGAAGGCGACTCGGCCAAGGTCGAGGTCGCTTTGATCGATCTGGAGAAATGCCGCCAGCGTCTGACCGCCTATCGCGCCGCTTCCCACGACATGAAGCAATTGCGCCGCCATTCGTCGTTCCGCGACGCGGACTGGAAAAAACTCGTCTACTTTTATGAGACGGCGTTTGGCAGCGCTATCAAAGGTTTATAGCGATGAAACTAGAAATTGCACGAGGTTTGTTTTTAGTTGGAGCCTTGGCAGTTGCGTCATTGGCGGTGGCTGCCTGGGAGCAGCCCCGCATGCAGGTGGTGGGCGCGTCCGTAGACGACGCCCACTGCGCAGTCCCACGGGTGGCGAAAGCCTCCGTGGCGACCAAACCCGATCATGATCTGTTGTTGTTCATGTTCGGACTTTCTCAAGGGATGAGGCCGCAGAGTTGAAACGATTGAAGCCCACATAAAAGGCCTCGCAGATGCGAGGCCTTTTTTATGCCCGGAGCAACACAGATCCCTTGTAGGAGTGAGCCTGCTCGCGATAGCGATTTGTCAGTTAAAAATGATTTAAATGACACACCGCTATCGCGAGCAGGCTCACTCCTACAGGGGTTATGCGGTTGGCTTGGGATCGGGTTTCGCCAGCAGGGTGTAAACGCACGGCAAGACGAACAGCGTAAACAACGTGCCAATCGACATCCCCGTGGCAATCACCATGCCGATATCAAAACGGCTCACCGCACCGGCGCCCGTGGCCAGAATCAGCGGCACCATACCAAACACCATCGCCGCCGTGGTCATCAACACCGGCCGCAAGCGAATCGCCGCCGCTTCCTCAACGGCTTCGCGCGCCGTCAGGCCCTTGTCCTTGCGCAACTGGTTGGCGAACTCGACGATCAGGATGCCGTGTTTACTGATCAGCCCGATCAGCGTCACCAACCCGACCTGGGTATAGATGTTCATGCTCGACCAGCCGAGGAACAGCGGAATCAACGCCCCACAGATCGACAACGGCACCGTCACCAGGATCACCAGCGGATCGCGGAAGCTTTCGAACTGCGCCGCCAGCACCAGAAAGATAATCGCCAGCGCCAGCGCGAAGGTTACCCACAGGGCACTGCCTTCCTGCACGAACTGTCGCGATGCGCCGCCGTAGTCGAAAGCAAACCCGGCCGGTGCTTCTTCGCGGGCAATCTGCAACACGGTGTCGATAGCTTCACCCATGCTCACCAACGGGAAACCGGAGATCTTCGCGGCGTTAAGTTGCTGGAACTGATTGAGCTGGCGCGGTCGAGCGCGGTCGCTGACCTTGATCAGCGTCGACAGCGGCAATAACTCGCCCTGAGTGTTTTTCACGTAGTAGTTGTTCAGCCAGTCCGGATTATCACGATAGGGGCGCTCGACCTGGGCAATGACCTTGTAGCTGCGCCCATCAATGGTGAAACGGTTGATTTCCGCCTCGCCCAACAGCGTCGCCAGCGTGCCGCCGAGATCCTGCATCGACACGCCCATCTGCGCTGCTTTGGCGCGGTCAATATCGACCACCACCTCGGGTTTGTCGAACGCCAGATCGAGATCGACGAAGGCGAACTTGCCCGACTCCATTGCACGTTTCTTGATCCGGTCTGCCACTTGCAGCAGTAGTTCATAGTCGTTGGCGGTGTTGACCACGAACTCAAACGGCAGGCCTTCACCGGTGCCGGGCAGGGAGGGCAGGTTGAAACCAAAGATCTGCAAGCCAGGAATGCCTTCCAGTTTGCCTTGTACCTCGGGGAGGATTTGCATCTGCGTGCGACTGCGCTCGTTCCATGGTTTGAGCAGGAAACCGCCGATGCCGGCCTGCACGCCGTTGTAGCCGTTGATCTGGAACGAGGAGTAGTACTCCGGGAATTCCTTGAAGATTTTGATGAACTCGTCGGTGTAGGTACTCAGGTAATCGAGGTTGGTTGGCTGCGGCGCAGTGGCCATCATGAAAATGATGCCCTGATCTTCGTCCGGGGCCAGTTCCGATTTGGTGAACTTGAGGAACACCGGGATCAGGCACAACACGATCACTGCGAACACCAGCACCACCGGACGCGTGTTCAGCGTGCCGTGGAGCATGCTCTGATAGCGGCGCTTGAGGCCGTCAAAAATGCGGTCGAGGCGGTGCGCGAGGCCGCTGGGATTTTCCTCGTGGCGTAGCAAAAACGCGCACATCATCGGCGACAGGGTCAGGGCGACGATCCCGGAGATCACCACGGCGCCGGCCAGGGTCAACGCAAACTCCTTGAACAACGCTCCGGTCAGCCCGGTGAGGAAACCGATCGGCGCATACACCGCCGCCAAGGTGATGGTCATCGACACCACCGGCATGGCGATTTCCCGTGCGCCTTCCAGCGCCGCATCAAATGGCGTCTTGCCTTCCTCTATATGCCGGTGAATGTTTTCCACCACGACAATCGCATCGTCCACCACCAGACCGATGGCCAGCACCATCGCCAGCAGCGTCAGCAGATTCATCGAGTAGCCCATCATCTGCATGAAGAACATCACGCCGATCATCGACAGCGGAATGGTCACCACCGGGATTACTACCGAGCGCAATGCGCCGAGGAATAGGAACACCACGACGATGACGATCAGCACCGCCTCGAACAGGGTTTTTACCACTTCATCGATCGAGGCCTGGATAAACAGTGTGGCGTCGTAGGCGATCTCGCTTTTCAGGTTCGGCGGCAGTTGCGCTTCCAGCTCCGGCATCAGCTTGCGCACTTCCTTGATCACATCCAGCGGGTTGGCGCCCGGGGTGGCCTTGATGCCGATGTACACCGACGGCGTGCCGCCAAACGAGCTGATCGAGTCGTAGTTTTCCGCGCCCATTTCCACCCGCGCGACATCACTCAGCAACACGCGGCTGTCGCCACTGACCTTGAGCGGAATCGCCGCGAAGGCTTCAGCGGATTTCAGTTCGGTGTTGGCGTTGATGCTGGTGACCACGTACTCGCCTTTCACTTCGCCAGCAGCGGAGAGGAAGTTGTACTGGCGCACGGCGTTGGTCACATCGCTGGCGCTGAGGCCGAAACCGGCGAGTTTCACCGGGTCGAGCCACAGGCGCATGGCGAACACCTGATTGCCGAGAATCTCCGCCTCGGCCATGCCCGGCAAGGTCGCCAGTTTTGGCTGGATCACCCGTGACAGGTAGTCGGTGATTTGCGGGTTGCTCAAATCCTTGCTGAAGAAGCTGATGTACATCAGCGCCGAGGCGTCGGCGGACTCCTTGCTCAGCACCGGGTCTTCGGCGTCCTGTGGCAGCTTGTTTTTCACCTCGTTGGCTTTGGCCAGCAGTTCGGTGAACAAACGGTCGGTGTTGGAGCCGATGCGCGCGTAGATCGAGATCACCGAGAAGTTCTGCCGGCTGACCGAAGTCATGTAGTCGATGCCCTCGGCGCTGGCGAGGCTCTGCTGCATAGGTTGGGTGATGTAGCCCTGAATGGTTTCGGCGTTGGCCCCGGGGTAAGCGGTGGTCACCGTGATCAGGGCGTTTTCCATTTGCGGGTATTGGCGCAGCGGCAACTTGCTCCAGGCCTGAAAGCCCAGCAGCACAATCAACAGGCTGACCACGGTGGCGAGCACCGGGCGGCGGATGAACGGATCAGTAAAAGCCATGGGATTTCCTTGATCAGTCGGCGCGCGGCGGACTGTTCTGCTCGCCGAGGGTCTTGTCGTCGCTGATGGCAATGTGGGCGCCGTTGTCCAGTTTGATCTGGCCAGCCGTTACCACTTGTTCGCCGCTCTGCACGCCCTTGTTGATCATCACCAGGCCATCGCGGCGTTCACCGGTTTCGATGAAGCGGCGTTCGGCGATCAGCACCGGTTGGCCCTTGTCGTCCTTTTCGAGACTGCCGTCTTCGGCTTTCTTTTGCCCGACCACGTAGATCGAGTTGCCGTAGAGGGTGTAGGTGATCGCGCTCTCCGGCACGACAATGTGTTTCTGCGGATCCGGCAACAACACCTCGAGGCTGGCGAACATGCCCGGCAGCAATTTGCCGTCGGGGTTGGCCAGCGTGGCGCGAACCAGAATGTTGCGCGTAGTGCTTTCGACGATCGGGTTGATCGCGCTGATCTTGCCGGCGAAGTTTTGCTTGGGATAGGCGGCGACTGCAATCTGCACCGGCTGACCGATGGCCAGTTTCGGCACCGATTGTTCGGGCAGGTAGAAGTCGGCGTAGAGGCTGCTCAAGTCCTGCAGCGTGGCGATTTTGGTGCCGCTGGCGAGGTAGTCGCCGACGTCGACCTGACGGATGCCGATGGTGCCGCTGAACGGTGCGAGGATGCGTTTTTTCGCCAGCGAAGCGTTGAGCTGATTGACCGTGGCTTTGTTTTTTTGCAGTACAGCGGAGAGCCGGTCGTACTCGCCTTTGGAGATTGCGCGGCTGTCGACCAGTTGCGCGCCACGGCCGAAGTCCAGTTGCGCCAGACCGAGATCAGCCTTGGCGGTTTCCAGCAGGGCGGTTTCGACGCCACTGTCGAGTTGCAGCAAGGGTTGCCCGGCCTTGACCTTCTGTCCGGACTCGAACTTGAGTTCGGTGACGGTGCCGGCGACTTCCAGGCTCAGCTCGACACCTTGCAGCGCCTTGAGCGTGCCGACGGTCGGCAGACGCATCTGCCACGGCTGTTCGGTGGCATTGGCCACGGCAACGCTGATCGGCGGTTTCGGCTTGGAAAAGCCCTGGATCATTGTGTAGATCGAAAAGGCTTTGTATCCGCCCAGCACCAGGACGATCAACAAAACAACACCCAACATGATCAGCATGCGGCGACGCAGCATATTTCCAGTTCCTTGGATAAATCAGGTGAGACAGGCGGGCACATTACTCCGAGTACAGGGGGGATTCCAACTGGCAGTTCTTACAGGGGGGCGCAAAAAGATCGCAGCCTGCGGCAGTTCCTGCAGAGGAGTGCATTCCAATGCAGGAGCTGCCGCAGGCTGCGATCTTTTAAGGCAGTTTTACGCCATCAAGTGCAGATGGTTGTCCCAGAGCCCCGCCGGTAATTCCAGTGGCTTGGCCAGCAGCTCATCCTGACGGCAATCGTAGTAACGGCAACGTCCTTGCCCGGAGGTCACGACAAAACCGTCCTTCACCGCACCCACACCCGCGCAATCGGGCAACGGCGCGTCGAGGCGCACCTCGCCACTGTCCAGATCCCAGATAAAGAAGCGGTTGCCACGCGGCGCCGTCAGCGCAACCAGGCGCAAGTCGCTGTGCACCGCAACACTGGCGGTGTAATGCCCCATCGACTGCAACTGATGCTCCGGCAACGGGAACGCCACGAACGGCTGCCCCGGACGCTTGATCGCCAGCAACTCCGAACGCTCATGCGAGGCGCCCATGAACTGCTGACCGGCGACGATGGTGCCATCGCTGGCGATGCCCAGATGGCGCACGCTGTTCATCTGCTGGGCGAGGGTTTCCTTGCTCAGCAGGGTGCCATCGCGCTGCATCAGCACCAGACTTGGCTCCATGGCGTTGAGGTTCATGTCGACGCGGCTTTCTGCCTCGGTACGAATCCCGCCATTGGCCACCACCAGCGTCTCGCCATCGGGCATCCACGACACCTGATGCGGGCCGAGGCCGTGGGTGGAAATTTCGCCGGTGTGCACCAGCCGTTCGCCTTCGAACTTGTACACACCGAGCAAACCACGGCCAGGATCGGTGGTGTCGTTCTCGGTGGCGTACAGGTATTCGCCGTCCTTGTGCACCACGGCGTGGCCGTAGAAATGCCGGTTCGGCTGCGACGTCACGGTCTGCAGCAACGTGCCGTCGCGCAGGTCGATCAGGTAACTCTCGGTGCCTGGACGACGGGCGACGAACAGCGCGATCGACTGCGTCGGGTGGTTGATGATGTCGTGGCAACGCTGGCCGACTTCGGTGGCGAACACCCGGGTGCCGTCCAGCCGATAGCCGACGGCGTAGTGCTTGCCGTCGGTGTCGTCGCGTGCCGACAGCAGCAGCGGGCTCTGATCCTTGCGTTTGAACAGCGTCCAGCCGCCCAGCGTCACTGCTCCCAGCAGTGCACTACCTAAAGTCAGAACCTGACGTCGCAGCATGGCACTTGCCCTCATCAGTCACCGTCGTTGGCGTTGAAGCCCAGTTGGATACCCAGCGCCTTGGCCAGTTCGCCTTCGTGCAGGCGATGGACGACGTTGAGGCTGTCGTAGATGTCGTTGAGTTGCTGGCGACCGGCGTCATCCTCCAGCATTTCGCCGAGCGAACGCTGGGTGCTGTCGAACAGTTTCAGCGAAGCGGCGTAGGCAGCGTCGATCTTGTCCGCCAGTGGCTTCTGCTCAGCCGGCAACAGACCGCGCAGGCCTTTGTTGTCGACACCTTCCCAGACGGTTTTGGCAGCGGCGAGGCTGGCTTCCAGTGCGGTCAGCGAGGACTGGCTGCGCCAGGCATCGGCCTGGAACGGTTGAGGCACGCCTTTGCTCTGGCGGCCCATTGGCGTGCCGAGTTTTTTCTTCAGAGTGTCCAGTGCAGTGACTTGCACACGCAGCAGATCGGCGATCGCTTCGTGGGAGTCGGCATAGCGCTGGTTGGGGAACTTGGTCATCTGCGCGAGCATGCCGTCAGTGTTGTTCCAGCCCTGCAGAATCTCTTCGGCCAGTTGCTTCTGTCGTTCGCCAATGGCGATCAGCAGTGGGCAGTACTTGGCTTTCTGCTCGGCGTTGGCCACGTCAGGCTTGGCGTCGAACAGGATGTACTCGTACGCCGACAGACCTTGAACGACTACGCTCGATTTGGCCAGGGCGGCGGCGTCGATCTGCGGCTGCGCGACGACCAATTGCTCGACCTGACGGCCGACGAGGTTCTTCTTGTCCGGCCAGAACTGTACTTGCCACGAACGGTTGCCCTCGGCCAACGGGCCGATCAGCAGCGGTTGCAGCTCGGCCCAGGCTTTCTGCGCGTGCAGGAAATCGGCGCGGGCGGTTTCCAGGGTTTCCTTGCCCTGGCAGTAGGCGAGGGCGCTGACCGCCAGTTGCTTGTCGGCCTCGACCCAACGGGTGTAGGTCGGCAGGATCACTGATTTGGCGATGGCCGCCGACGTGACCGCTTGCGGATCCTGCGGCGAGCAGGCACCGAGGGCGAGCGCGGCAAGGCTGGTGAACAGTAGCTTGGGACGGAACATGTCGGGCTCCCGATTCTTTTCAGTGTTTAAAGTGAGTTCAAAAACGCCAGCAGCGCGGCACGCTGCTCGGCATTGAAAGACAAAACCTGTTGCTGCGCGGCTTGCGCTTCGCCGCCATGCCAAAGCACCGCTTCGAGCAGATCGCGCGCGCGACCGTCATGCAAAAACTGTGTGTGGCCGCTGACGGCTTGCGTCAGGCCGATCCCCCACAACGGCGGCGTGCGCCAGTCGCGGCCAGAGGCCTGGAATTCCGTACGGTTGTCGGCCAGGCCGTCGCCCATGTCATGCAGCAACAGATCGCTGTACGGACGAATCACCTGATTGGCCAGTTCAGGTTCGGCTGCGTTGGCGACGGTGGTGTATTTCGGCGTGTGGCACGAATCGCAACCGGCCTGGAAAAACAGGTTCTTGCCGGCCAGCACTTGTTCATCGTTGACGCCACGCCGCGCGGGTACGGCGAGGTTACGGCTGTAGAACAGCACCAGACGCAGGATGTTGTCGCTGACTTCCGGCTCGCCGTCCGGGCCATTGCCGTTCGGTGCCTGTTTGCAGGCAGTTTGCGCGTCGGTGCAGTCATCAAAGGGTCTCAAACTCGTCGTAAGACCCATATCACCGGAAAACGCGTGAACATTTTGTTGATTGAGGTTCGGTTGCCCGGCTTTCCAGCCGAATCTGCCCATGACGGTCTTCTGCAAGGCGTCATCCCAGACCTGATTGGGGCGGCCATTGATGCCGTTTTTCGTTTTGGCCTGTGCGGCGGCGTTGGCAAGGATGGCTTCTTCGGGGATCGCTTCGAGCAGGCCCAGACCAATCATCGGCGGCGCGACGCGGGCGGAAAAACGCGTGTCCGGGTGCATTGGGCCGTAGCCCAGTTGGGTGATCTGCAAGACGGGTTTGCGCAACTCGACTTCGGTGCCGTCCTTGAAACGCACGGGCACTGGCGTGTAATCGACGCGCACTTTGCCTTCGGGGGCTACGCCGGGCACGGCCATGTCCTGGAACTGGCCGCCGTAGACCGGCTCCGGCACTACGCCGACCTGCTCAATGAGCTTGGCGAATTGCGGCGCATCAGGGATCGACAGGCGCACCAGCATCGACACCGCGTTGGCGGCATCCGGCGTTGGCGGATGGCCGCGACCGTCCTTGATGTGGCAGTTCTGGCAGGCGTTGGTGTTGAACAGCGGGCCGAGACCATCGCGCGCAGTGGTGGTCGACGGTGCGATCACCCATGGGCTGCGGAAGAAACTGTTGCCGACACTGAAATCCACCCGCCGCGACGGTGGCAGATTCGCCGAAGGCAGGGAGAATGCGTTCTGATCGGTCTTGCGCACGGTCGCTGCACCGCCCGAACGTGCTTCACCCGGCTCAGCCTTGGTGAAACGCGGGGCGTCATCGCACGCACTCAGGCCCAGGGCCAGCAACAGTGCGGACAAGCGAAGAGGCAGCGAGGGCATCAGACATCCTGCGGACGGGCGAAAATAAAGGCGCAAAGTCTAACAGGGCGAAGGAGTTTGAATAAGAGGAATTATCGTTTGCTTGATACAACGCGAATCTGAAGGCCTATGCAAAACCCCTGTAGGAGCTGCCGAAGGCTGCGATCTTTTGATCTGTCTTTTTAGAAGCAAAGTCAAAAGATCGCAGCCTTCGGCAGCTCCTACAGTGAGCCGTGTACGGCAGGTATGAAAAAGGCGACCCGAAGGTCGCCTTTTTTTGACGCAGACGCAGTTGATCAGAACTCGTGATCAGCGTTGTCCGGGTTCAGGTCGCTGATGCCCAGTTTACCGGCAGCGGCTTCGATCGAACCGGTCTGCTTGACCAGCGATGCGATCGCGTCGCGAACGATCTGGTTGCCAGAGGTGTTGCCGGCAGCGATCAACTGGTCGTAGTGCTCACCCTTGTTGGCGTGATCGACCATGACCTGGATCTTGGCTTCAGTGGCGGCCAGATCGGCTTTCAGTGCGGTGTCGGCAGCCGGGTCGGCCTTGGCCACCAGCGACGACAGGCTGGCGCCGGTCATTTTGGTGCCGTCAACACGGGTGTACTCGCCCAGGTAGACGTTACGAATGCCTTTGGCATCGTAGAAGTGCGAGTTGTGGGTGTTGTCGCTGAAGCAATCCTGCTCGTCTTCAGGGGAGTTGGCTTCCAGGGAAACCTTCATGCGCTCGCCGGCCAGTTCGCCCAGGGACAGGCTGCCCATGCCGAAGAGCATTTTGCGCAGACCGGTTTCGCCCGGCTCGGCTTCCAGGGTGGCGCGGTAGTTGTCAGCCACGTTCGGCTTCCAGTTGCCGACCATTTCTTCCAGGTCGCTGACCAGCAGTTGGGTCACGGACTTCAGGTAAGCACGACGACGATCGTTGTGACCGCCAGTGGCGCCGGCGCCTTCCAGGTAGTCGGAGGCCGGACGGTTGCCAGCGCCAGGGCCGGTGCCGTTGAGGTCTTGGCCCCAGAGCAGGAATTCGATCGCGTGGTAGCCGGTGGCGACGTTGGCTTCGGAACCGCCCAGCTCGTTGAGGCTGGCGAGTTTTTCCGGGGTGATGTCTTTGACGTCGACCTTGTCTTCGCCGACCTGAACTTCGGTGTTGGCGATGATGTTGGCGGTGGCGCCCGGGTTACCCAAAGCGTGCTCGTAGGATTTGTCGACGTAGTCGATCAGACCCTCGTCCAGAGGCCAGGCGTTAACCTGACCTTCCCAATCGTCGATGATGGTGTTGCCGAAGCGGAACACTTCGCTCTGCAGGTACGGAACGCGCGCGGCGACCCAGGCAGCCTTGGCGGCTTTCAGGGTGTCGGCGTTCGGCTTGGCGAGGAAGGCGTCAACGGCGGTTTGCAGGGTTTTCGCGGTGGATTCGGCGTCGCTGTAAACGGCGAAGACCATGTCGGCGTAGTGCGCGACCACAGCCTTGGCGGCGGCTTCGTCGACTTTACCGGCAGTGGCAGGCGCCGCCGCAGGTGCGGTGGTGCTGGCGGCTGGGGTCGGTGCGGCCGGAGCGGCGGCCTTGTCTTTGCCTTCGCCGCAACCGGCGAGGGAAATAGCGATGGCCAGCAGACTGGCGGTAGCCAGAGGCATACGAATCATGGCGAACATCCTGCTTCGATAGTTGAGTGGACTCGCGCTGGGGGTGCGCAAAACTGCGACATAATGCAAATCTTTCGCATTATGTGTAAAGGGTTGTGGCTGGAAATATTTCTTATTTACGCAGATCAAAAGATCGCAGCCTGCGGCAGCTCCTACAGTGGGAACGCATTCCAAATGTAGGAGCTGCCGCAGGCTGCGATCTTTCGATCTTCTAGAGAATGGCCGCGTTACTGCGTTGCGCCTGTTTGAGATAGGCGCCCAGTTCCCGGGCCGGCAGCGGTTTGCTGTAGTGGTAACCCTGACCTTCGTGGCAGCCTTCGGAGATGATGTAGCTTTCCTGTTCGGCGGTTTCCACGCCCTCGGCAATTACCTGCATGCCCAGGCTCTTGCCCAGTTGAATGATCGCGCGAACGATGGTCGCATCGTCGTCGTCATCGAGCAGGTCCTGAACGAAGCTCTTGTCGATCTTGATCTTGTCCAGCGGCAGGCTTTTCAGATAGCTCAGGGACGAATAGCCGGTGCCGAAGTCATCGATGGCGATCAATGCGCCAGAGCGGCGCAGGCTGAGCAAGTGCTGGGCGGCGGTGCTGATGTCTTCCATCAGGCCGGTTTCGGTGACTTCCAGTTCCAGACTGCGCGGTGGCAGGCGGTACATCTGCAGCAGGTTGTTGACCACTCGCGGTAGCTCGGCGTGGTGCAACTGAACCGTCGACAGGTTGACCGCCATGCGCAAGTCGACGAAGCCCTGATCGTGCCATTCGCGCAGTTGTTTGCAGGCCTGATCGAGTACCCATTCGCCGATGGCGATGATCGTGCCGTTCTGCTCAGCCAGCGGGATGAACAAGTCCGGCGGCACCAGACCGTGTTCCGGATGCTGCCAGCGAATCAACGCTTCGACGCCGACCACGCGGTGATCGCGATAGCTGATCTGCGGCTGATAGACGAGGTAGAACTGATCACGCAACAGCGCATCGCGCAGGTCTTTTTCCAGCTCGCGACGGCGGCGCATCTCGCTGTCGACGCTGGCGATATAGAACTGATAACGGTTGCGCGAGCGAGTCTTGGCCAGGGTCATGGTCTGCTCGGCCTTCTGCAACAGCTTCTCGGTGCTGTCGCCGTCCTCCGGGAACAGGGTGATGCCAATGGTCGCGCGCAGGCGGATTTCCTGATGGTCGAGGGCGAACGGCGCCTCCAGATCATCAAGGATGCTTTGCGCCAGTTCGGCCGCTTCGTAAGGTTGCTCGATATCCGCTTGTACCAGTGCGAACTGGTCGCCGCCGAGACGAGCGAGGGCGCCGAGGCGACCGCTGTGGGCGCGCAGACGATCGGCCAGGGCCAGCAACAATTGGTCGCCGGTCTGGTAGCTGAATTGCTCGTTGATACCTTTGAAATCATCCAGCCCCACGCACAACACCGCGACCCGGCGTTGCAGCTTGCCGGCGTCGACCAGAATCTTGTCCAGTTGCTGCTGGAGTTGCTGGCGATTCGGCAGGCCGGTGAGGAAGTCGTACTGGGCCATGCGCAGCAGACTGTTTTCCGCTTCATGACGCAGATGGGTGTTGCGTTCGATCGACTCAAGCAACTGATTGGCGGTGTTGATCCAGATCCCCAGCTCGTTTTTTTCGTGGCCCTTGATCTGCGGAATCTTGTGTTCGCTGGGGCGATCGGGGTTGATCTCGGTGAGGTGTTCGATGATCCGCGACAACGGCTTGGTCAGCAGCCAGTGATAGACCAGATACAACACCAGGCCCATCGCCAGTGCGCGCAACACCCCGGAAATAAAGATGATCACCGAACTGACGATAAAGCCCTCGCCATAGGTGGCGGTGTCGAGGGTGATGCTCAGGTCACCGTAGTACTCGCTGTACGGACCACGCCCTACCAGTTGCGTGGTGAAGGTACGTTCCTGGCCGAGAATCAGGTCGGTCAGCCAGCGGCTGTTGGACTGCTGCAATTCGCGGGATTTCTGCGCGAGCATGGCTTCGTTGGGATGGCCGATAGAGGCCTGACGCACGGCATCGTCCTGGAACAGGCCTTCGATCACCTGCATGCCCATTTCCCGGTCGAGGCTGTAAACCGCCTGGGTCGAGGGATCGCGGAACATGTCGAGGATGCGTTCGGCGTCGCCGGCAACGGCCTGGCGGGTTTTGTAAGCATCGAAAACGATCTGTGCGCAGCTCAAGACTACGCCGACGATCAATGCCGACAGGAGCACGACCCGGAGCAACTTCACCGACAAGCTGTTCTTGAGTTCCAGCTTCAAAGGGTTATTCCTTGTTCCGTGCGGGTAGCGTCAAGTTGCCATGAGTATTGGCAATCCCGAGTTGGCAGTCAAAGGGACAATCAGGCCGGGGATGATTTGCCCGTGGTCTCGTCCGAAATGCTGCTGTCTGGAGTATTAGCCCTAATTTGTACTATGTCGGTAGTTTCGCCCCTCAACTTGAGCGGTTCGCAGCATTTTTTCCTCTTTTTGATGTTAGCCCGCAGTGGCACGGCAGCAAGCGGCCTGAGGCTGCATTTTCTGTTTGATCGTTCCCACGCTCCGCGTGGGAATGCCTCCAGGGACGCTCTGCGTCCAGTGACGCGGAGCGTCACGGCTGCATGCCCACGCGGAGCGTGGGAACGATCATCGTACGGGGTCTATCCGGGCATAAAAAAACCCGGCAAAAGCCGGGTTTTTTGACTGGCGCGCAGCTTAAGCGGTGAAGGTTTTGCCTTCGAACTGCTCAGCAACGAACTTCCAGTTGACCAGGTTCCAGAACGCTTCGACATACTTCGGACGAACGTTGCGGTAGTCGATGTAGTAAGCGTGTTCCCAGACGTCGCAAGTCAGCAGCGGGGTGTCGCCGCTGGTCAGCGGGTTGCCGGCGCCGATGGTGCTGGCCAGAGCCAGGGAACCGTCAGCCTTTTTCACCAGCCAGCCCCAGCCGGAACCGAAGGTGCCGATCGAGGTTTTGCTGAACTCTTCCTTGAACTTGTCGAACGAACCGAAAGCAGCGTTGATGGCTTCAGCCAGCGCGCCGGTTGGTTGACCGCCGGCGTTTGGCGCCAGGCAGTTCCAGTAGAAAGTGTGGTTCCAGACCTGAGCGGCGTTGTTGAAGATACCGCCCGAGGAAGTCTTGACGATTTCTTCCAGGGTCTTGCCTTCGAACTCGGTGCCTGGCACCAGGTTGTTCAGGTTCACGACATAGGTGTTGTGGTGCTTGTCGTGGTGGTATTCCAGGGTTTCCTTGGAAATGTGCGGCTGCAGGGCATCGTGTGCGTAAGGCAGCGGCGGCAATTCGAAAGCCATGATGATTCTCCTAATCAGGTCTGTTGCGGTGAGCGCAAGGCCGATCACGGGCGGCCAGAAATGCACCGGCGAGTTTTTACTCTTTGCGGCGCAGGGTTTCGATCATAGCACCGGGGTTGCGCCATAACCACGCAACAACTGTGTGGGATAGAGGTTCCAGAGCCGTTTGGAATAAATCAGCTGGCGAAAATCAATTGCCCGGCAACCGTGAACATCATCAACGCCACCACCAGATCGAGAATCCGCCAGGTGCTCGGCCGGGCCAACCATGGCGCAAGCCATGCCGCGCCTAGCGCAAGCGTGAAAAACCACAACAGCGAAGCACTCGCAGCCCCGACTACATAAGCCCCTGGCACCGATTGCTGCGCGCCGAGCGAGCCGATCAGCAACACCGTATCCAGATAAACGTGCGGGTTGAGCAACGTCACTGCCAACGCGCTGAGCATCACCGCGCGCAACGAACGCACGGTCTGGTTTTCGCCTTGATCCATGCTTTGTTTCGAACAGGCCCGACGCAGTGCCTGGCTGCCGTACCAGATCAGAAACGTCGCGCCGCCCCAACGGGCAATCGCCAGCAGCGTCGGGTTCTGCGCCAGAATCGTCGCCAGCCCGAATACCCCTGCCGCCACCAACAGCGCATCGCAGACCACGCACAATGCCGCCACGGGCAAGTGGTGTTCACGACGCAAGCTCTGCGCCAATACAAACGCGTTCTGCGTGCCGATCGCCATGATCAGCCCGAACGCCACCAGCAGGCCGTTCACATAGCTTTGCCACATAACAATTACTCCGCGTTGGCTGCGAGATCGCGCAGCACTTGCATGGCGCGTTCGGCGTCGGCCTGGCCGACGAACAAATGGTCGTGGTAATAGCCGGCAATCACGTTGCAACTGATCCCGGCCTTGCCCAGTGCCGTGGCGAATGCGGCGGTGAGGCCCACGGCTTCCAGCGCCGAGTGCACGTTGAGGGTGATCCACGCGGCGACGTAGTCGAAACTGAAACCGGCCTGTTCAGCTTGGGAGCGTTCGAGAATCACGGTCAGGCCTTCCTGTTCGCGGAAGCTGCCGACGATCTCCAGATCCCTCGGTAACACGCCATCGGGCAGGGTGCAGAATACGTATTCGCCGGCGTTCAATTGCGGGCTCATGCTGCGCAACAAGGTTGTGAGTGAGGTTTCGCCAGCCATTGCAGTGATCCTTGAAAAAGAGTGCTTGCTGGCTATTCTCCGGGCGAAACCTGTATAAGAAAAACCAATAGTGCTGATCGCTCATTAGGAAAACTGATGTTCGACTACAAATTGCTTTCTGCTCTGGCCGCCGTGGTCGAGCAGGCCGGATTCGAACGGGCCGCGCAAGTGCTGGGTTTGTCGCAATCGGCGATTTCGCAGCGGATCAAACTGCTCGAAGCGCGGGTCGGCCAGCCGGTGTTGATTCGCGGCACGCCACCGTCGCCGACCGAGATAGGCCGGCGTCTGCTCAACCATGTGCAGCAGGTGCGTCTGCTTGAGCGTGACCTGCAAACCCTTGTGCCCGCGCTGGACGAGGAGGGTTTGCCGGAACGTTTGCGCATCGCTCTTAATGCCGACAGCCTCGCCACGTGGTGGGCCGAAGCGGTGGGAGATTTTTGCGCCGAACAACATTTGCTGCTCGATCTGATTGTCGAAGACCAGACCGTCGGCCTCAAACGCATGCGCGCCGGTGAAGTGGCCGCATGCCTCTGCGCCAGTGAACGGCCGGTGGCCGGCGCACGCAGTGTGTTGCTCGGGGCGATGCGTTATCGCGCGCTGGCCAGCCCGGCATTTATCGAGCGACATTTCCCCGACGGCGTGCGCGCCGAGCAACTGCCACGCACCCCGGCGCTGGTGTTCGGCCCGGACGACTTCCTCCAGCATCGCTACCTCGCCTCGTTGGGCGTCGATGGCGGATTCGAACACCATTTATGTCCGTCCTCGGAAGGTTTTATCCGCCTGATCGAAGCCGGACTGGGCTGGGGCCTGGTGCCGGAACTGCAAGTGCGCGATCAATTGCAACGCGGGTTATTGCGTGAACTGCTGCCAGATAAACCGATCGACGTGCCGTTGTACTGGCATCATTGGCGCAATGGCGGTCAACTGCTGGGCTTGCTGACCGAGCAATTGCTGCGTTCTTCGGCGCAATGGCTGGTGCCGTTGGACTGACGGCCAGCGTCAAGACACACGAATCAGGCAAAACGAAAGACATCGGAGCTTTACATGAAAATTCTGGTCACCGGCGCAAGCGGCTTCATTGGCGGACGCTTTGCGCGTTTCGCCCTGGAGCAGGGCCTGGACGTGCGGGTCAACGGTCGCCGGGCCGAGAGCGTCGAGCATCTGGTGCGCCGTGGCGCCGAGTTTGTCCCCGGCGACCTGACCGATCCCGATCTGGTCCGCGAGTTGTGTTCCGACGTTGAAGCCGTGGTGCATTGCGCGGGCGCCGTCGGGCTGTGGGGCCGCTATCAGGACTTTCATCAAGGAAACGTGCAGGTCACCGAAAACGTTGTCGAAGCCTGTCTGAAACAGCGCGTCCGCCGTTTGGTGCATCTGTCGTCGCCATCGATCTATTTCGATGGCCGTGATCATTTCAACCTGACCGAAGAGCAAGTGCCCAAGCGGTTCAAGCATCACTACGCCGCGACCAAATATATGGCTGAGCAAAAGGTTTTCGGTGCGCAGGAGTTCGGCCTGGAAACCATCGCCCTGCGCCCGCGTTTCGTCACCGGCGCCGGCGACATGAGCATCTTCCCGCGCCTGCTTAATATGCAGCGCAAGGGCCGCTTGGCGATCATCGGCAATGGCCTGAACAAAGTCGATTTCACCAGCGTGCAGAACCTCAACGAAGCGCTGCTCAGCAGTTTGCTGGCCGCCGGTTCCGCACTGGGCAAGGCCTACAACATCAGCAACGGCGCGCCGGTGCCGCTTTGGGATGTGGTCAATTACGTGATGCGCAAAATGGAAGTGCCGCAGGTCACCAAGTACCGTTCGTATGGTCTGGCCTACAGCGTCGCGGCGCTCAACGAGGGCGCTTGCAAACTCTGGCCGGGGCGCCCGGAGCCAACCCTGTCGCGCCTGGGCATGCAGGTGATGAAAAAAAATTTCACCCTCGACATCAGCCGCGCCCGGCATTATCTCGACTACGATCCGAAAGTCAGCCTGTGGTCGGCGCTGGATGAGTTCTGCGGCTGGTGGAAAGCTCAGGACATCCGTTGAAACGATTCGGCCGGGCGGCAATGAACCGTGTAGCCGCTTGGGGGTCAATCCCTGCGGCTGCGGCGGTTATACTTCGCAGCATTTAGCCATCACCGCGTTTCACAAAGGTTGCCTCAATGTCCATGCGTAATGATGCCCACGACGATTTCGATGATGTCCCGAGCCTGCGGGCCGACACCTTCGACGACGATGACATTCCGACCACCGCCCGCACCTCCGTGCACTCGCGCACGCCGCCCGTGGTCAAGGTCAAGGCGGCCAGCACCGGCCCGTTGTGGGCGTTGGTCGGCGCATTGTTTTTCGCCTTCGTCGGTCTGGCTTGGTGGAGTTTCCAGCAAATCTCGTTGATGGAGCAGCAACTGGTTGCGACTCAGGAAAGCTTCGCGCGCATCAGTGAAGAAGCGGCGGGGCGCTTGCAGGACATTTCCGGCAAGGTCGTGGCCAGCCAGTCCAACGTCACCAGCGACAGCGAAGCCCTCAAGCTGCAGATCAAACAGCTTGAAGGCAAGCTGCTCGATCAGAGCAAACAGCAGCAAGGCGTCGCGGGGCAGGCCAGTGATCTGGACAAACGACTGGCACAGATGACCGCGCAGACCACTGAACAGCAGAATGCCAATACCCAGTTGCAGGCGCAGGTCAAAGCCTTGACTGCGGAACTGGCGACGGTGAAAAGCACACCGGCCGACACCAGCAAGGTCGATGCTCAGTTGAAGGCCTTTGACGCGCAGTTCAAAAGCCTCGGCGCCGACATCGCGGCGTTGAAGAAGCAGGGCAACCCGAGCGCGGCGATCGATCGCCTCGAACAGGAAATCGTCGTCCTCAAAAGCGAGCAGGACAACCGCCCGGCAGCCCCGCAAGGCGGCAATACCGCCGAGTTCGACGCCTTCCGCGGGCAGATGACCCGCAACATCAATACGTTGCAGGCGCAAATCCAGAATCTGCAGCAGCAGATCAACGCCCGCCCATAAGCTTTGTTGATCAGTGCAGGGGATTCTGTAATCCCCTGCATCATTCTGAATACTCGTACATCACCCCAAGCCGTCTACGCTCTTGAAACACCAACAAGAACGAGGGATGCGCTATGGGGTTTTTGCATAAAGTGGCCTGGCTCGGCGTGATATTACTGGCCGGTTTCGGCCAGGCCAGCGCCGCCACGACCGCCAAGGATGACAGTCAGGCCGCCATCGCCTTGCTGGAAAAAGCCCTGGCCTATTACCACGACAATGGCGACAAGGCGTTCGCCGCGTTCAGCCGTCAGGGCGAGTTCGTCGACAAGGATCGCTACGTGTTCGTGGTCGACACTAAAGGCGTGATGCTCGCCAGCGGCGGGCCTTCATCAGCGTTGATCGGTCGTGACGTCAGTGAAGTCCTCGGCCCGGATTTGCAGAAAACCTTCAAGGACGCGTTGAAAGTGCCGGAAGGCAACGGCATCCAGCAGGCAGAGTATCGTTGGCAGAACTGGTCGGACGGCAAGGTCGAGCGTAAGCATGTGTTTTATCAACGCATCGGCGAGCGGATTCTGGCGGTGGGTTACTACTTGCCGCGAGCGTCGGCCGAGCAGGCCAAGGCGTTGCTCGACAAAGCGGCGACTGATTTGGGCAAAGACGAGAAGGGCACGCTGACCGCGATCAATTCGCTCAAGGGCGGCTACTTGCAGGATGACTTGTACGTGTTCGTCGTTGATCTGAATACCCAGCGTTATGTCGCCCACGGCACCAATCTGCGCTTGATCAATACCGACTTCGGCAAGGTCAAGGATCCGGAAGGCAAACCGGTGGGCGAGCCGATTCTGGCGCTGATCGGCAAGCAGGATGAGGGTGAATATGAATACCGCTGGAAGAACCCGGTGACCGGCAAGGTTGAGGATAAACATGCTTACCTGAAGAAGGCCGGGCACTTCCTTGTCGCCGTGGGTTACTACAGCCCTTGAAGGATGATCGTTCCCACGCTCCGCGTGGGAATAATGCAGCCCAGGACGCTCTGCGTCCCATCCAAAGCCGAACGCAGAGCGTCCGTTGAGGCATTCCCACGCAGAGCGTGGGAATGATCAAGGGGAGACAGTTATTTTGCGCCGTGCTCGCGCCCGCGCAGCAGGTTGTTCGGCATCGCAATCGCTGCCGCCAATCCCAGCAACGACACCGCCGCACTTACCCACAGCAAATGCCGGAACGTCACCAGCAACTCCGCACGCAAGGCATTTTGCGCATCCCCCGGCGCGGCGTTCAGACCATCCAGCAGGACGTTGCCCGAATGGCCCTCGCTCATCAGCGAACTGCTCGCCAGATGGGCGAAGCTGGAGTCCTGCAGCAACGCCAGCAACAGCGCCGACATCAGCGCCACGCCCACTGCGCCGCCGAGGGAGCGAAACAGGTTGGTGGTGCTGGTCGCAACGCCGATGTCGCGTTGCTCCACCGAGTTCTGCGTGCCGACCAGCGAAGTAGGGAATTGCATGCCGCTGGAAATACCGCAGAGCAACATGAACAGACCACTGACCAGCGTCGCCTCGGGCGGGCTGAGCGCCATGCCGAAGATCGCAACCGGCATCAGCATCGCACCGGTCAGAATCTGCGGTTTGTAGCGCCCGGTGATCGACGTGCGACGCCCGGCGAAAAACGCACCAATCGGCAGCCCCATCGCCAGCGGCAGCAAGTGCAACGCGGCACTGTCGGCCCCGGCCCCGGTGACACTCTGAAAGCGCAGCGGCATCAGCACGATCAACGAAATCGCCTGGAAACTGGTGAAGAAAATCGTGCACCAGCACAGCAGGGCATTGCGGTTGGCAAACAGGTGCATCGGCAGCAACGGCTCGCGCGCCCGACGCTCGTGCCAGACAAACAGCGCCAACACCACCACCGCACAAGCGAGCAGACCGAGCACTTCGCTGCTGCGCCACGAATGCCCCTGACCAACCTGAGTGATGCCCAGCAGCAGGGCGGTCAGGCCGATGATCATCAGCAGCGTGCCGAGGTAGTCGATGACCGGTTTGCGCTGGGGAATCGGCAGGCCACGCAGATTGCGGCGGGCCACCCACCAGGCACCGAGGCCCAGCGGCAGGTTGATCAGAAATACCCAGCGCCATGACAGGTATTCGGTCATGTAACCGCCGAGTACCGGGCCGGCGACACTGGCCACCGCGTACATGCTGCTGAAGTAACCCTGATAGCGCCCGCGTTCGCGCGGCGGCACGATGTCGCCGATGATTGCCTGACTCACCGAGATCATCCCGCCGGCGCCGATGCCCTGAAGGATCCGCGCCAGCACCAGTTGCTCCATGCTTTGCGCCATGCCGCAAAAGAGTGAGGCGAGGGTGAACAGGCCCATGCCGAACAGCATCAGTTTGCGCCGCCCATACAAGTCGCCGAGCTTGCCGTAGATCGGCACGGCCACCGTCATCGCGACCATGTACCCGGAAATCACCCAGGCCAGCAGGCTGACGTCCTTGAACTGCGCAGAAATGGCCGGCATCGACACGGCGACGATGGTTTGGTCCAGCGCGCCGAGAAAGATCGCCATCATCAGCGCGACCAGCACGCTGCGAATGGCCGGTTTGGGCGTTTCGGGGTGATTGAGATTGGTCACGGGCAAAACCTGCGGGCAGTGAGAGTCCCGCAGATCGTCAGGCGAGCGGGGATGCTCGCCAGTGTAAGTCGGTAGCAGGCTATTCGATAGCCTCATAAGGAAGTCCGACGTAATTTTCTGCAATGGTTTTTCGCCCTGCTTCTGAACTGACAAAGTAGTCCAGTTCCGAGGCGCTGATGCGCTGGCTGAACGCATCGTGATCATCGAAGCGATGCAGCATCGAGGTCATCCACCAGGAAAAGCGCTCGGCTTTCCACACGCGGCGCAGGCAGATTTCCGAGTATTTCTCCAGCAGATCGGTGCGGTCGTCGCGATAAACCTTCAACAGAATATTGAACAGCGTACTGACGTCGCTGGCGGCCAGATTCAAACCCTTGGCGCCGGTCGGCGGAACGATGTGCGCGGCGTCACCGACCAGAAACATCCGCCCGTACTGCATCGGCTCGACGACAAAACTACGCAGCGGCGCGATGCTTTTTTCAATTGACGGGCCAGTGACCAGTTTTTCGGCAAGCTCCACTGGCAGGCGTTTTTTCAACTCATCCCAGAAACGCTGATCGCTCCAGTCATCGACGTTTTCATCCGCCGGCACTTGCAGGTAATAACGCGTGCGGGTGGCCGAGCGCATGCTGCACAACGCAAAGCCACGTTCATGGCGGGCGTAGACCAACTCTTCATGCACCGGCGGTGTGTCGGCCAGAATCCCCAGCCAGCCAAACGGATAAACCCGCTCGAAGACCTTCAGGCTATCGGCCGGAATCGACTGCCGCGCGACACCGTGGAAGCCGTCGCAGCCGGCGATGTAGTCGCAATCGACGCGAAAGATTTCGCCGTCCTTTTCGAAGGTGACAAATGCCTCGTCGCTTTTCATGTCGTGAGGAACGACATGGCTCGCCTGGTAAATCGTCGGCGCGCCAGCCTCCCGACGAGCGGCCATCAGGTCGCGAGTGACTTCGGTCTGGCCGTAGATCATCACGCTCTTGCCACCGGTCAGCGCGTGCAGATCGATGTGCACCTGACGTCCGTCCAGAGCCAGATCGAAACCGCCATGCACCAGACCTTCGGCGTCCATGCGCTGACTCACGCCAGCCTGACGCAACAGCTCTACCATGCCTTGTTCAAGTACCCCGGCGCGAATGCGTCCGAGCACGTAATCAGGTGTCTGGCGTTCAAGGATGAGGGTGTCGATACCAGCGTTGTGCAGCAACTGGCCGAGGAGCAATCCGGATGGACCGGCGCCGATAATGGCGACTTGGGTTTTCAGCGTTTTCATTGTTTTTATGGCTCGCAAGCTTCACGCGACAAGCGCCGGTGAATATTTTTTATGGATCGAGTGCTTGCATTTTTCCCTTGCGGGTCTGTCAATTGAAGGTGAAAACTGAGCTGATACCTGTACATTCTGCCAATCGGTGCGATTATCGCCCACAACCCCGAGGCCTGGATTGAAGTGATGAACAAGCCTGAGCTGCCTTCGATTCCAGTGTTCAAGCTCTACGGTGAAAGCCTGGACTGGCCGACCCCTGACTTGCTGCACTGTGAAACCATTTCCTCCCGCAGTCGCGAACATGAGTGGGAAATCAAACCCCACCGCCATGCTGATTTGTGCCAGTTGCTCTTCGTCTTCAAAGGTCAGGCAGAGCTTGAGATCGAAGGGCAGCGCACGCAACTCCAAACCCCGGCGATTCAAGTGCTGCCACCGTTATCGGTGCACGGCTTTCGCTTTTCCGAAGACGTCGAAGGGTTCATCGTTACCCTCGCCACACCGCTGATCAATCACTTGCAGGCGCAACTGGGCGATTCGGTGCACGCACTGGCCAGTGCAGAAAACTACCCGGCAGGCACCGACGGTGATTACCTCAACAGCCTGTTTTCGGCGTTGCAGGCTGAGTACAACGGCCACCAACCGGCGCGGGAAATGCTCATGCATTCGCTGGTCAGCGTGATCATGGTCTGGGTTAGCCGTCAGGCGATCGTGCGGCACAAAGCCAGTCAGCGGCCGCAACGTCAGCGCGAATACCTCAATGGCTTTATTCAATTGGTCGAGGAGACTTACCGCCAACACGTGAAGGTTGAAGACCTTGCGCATCGGCTGGGGATTTCGGTATCGCACCTCAACGGCACTTGCCGTGAACTGGCGGGGCAACCGGCGTTGCAGATCATGCACGAGCGTCAGTTGCTGGAAGCCAAGCGCTTGCTGACCTACACCAGCATGACGATTTACGAGATGTCGGAGTTGTTGGGATTTTCCGATCCGACCAACTTCACGCGCCTGTTTCGGCGCCGGGTGGGGATTTCACCAAAGGCTTTCCGCGACCGTCTGAAGGCCGAGCAGTAATCCACTGACATCACAACCCTCCCTGTAGGAGTGAGCCTGCTCGCGCCTACAGTTGAATATCAGCGCAGCGCGTTCAGCGTGGCATTGTGCGGAATGCAGCGCTCGAAGTTGCAGCTCGCATACTCGCGCGGCAGTTGTCGCTGCTGTTCGACCCGCCAGGCAGCGGTGCCGTACAGCGCCAGCGTGGCGGCGCAGGTGATGAAAATCGCGACGTACCTTCTTGTTTTGATGTTCATGGCGTAGACCTCTGAACGACATACCCTGCGGTATTACTTTCAGCATAGGTCAGCGCTGGGGAGTTGCCAGCGAGTGTGCTTGAGGATTTAACCGGCCATTCAGCACATTGATAGCCAGTGTGGGAGCGAGCCTGCTCGCGAAAGCCGTGTCTCAGTTACTGAAAAGTTGGCTGAACGGACGCTTTCGCGAGCAGGCTCGCTCCCACAGTGGATCGGATTTACAGGCCGGTATCCCATTCGGGGGTTTCGGGGAATCTGAGCACCAGAAAATCCAGCATGCTGCGCAGCGCCGCCGGCATGTGTTTGCGTGAGGCATACACCGCATAGATGCTCATCTGTCGCGGCTCGGCATGGGGCAGCAGGCGGACCAGTTCGCCGCTGTGAATATGCACCCCGGCCTGATAGGTCGGCAGCATCGCCACCCCGGCGCCGGCCAGGGTGGCGCGCAGTAACGTGCTGGCCTCGTTGGCGCTGATATTGCCCTGCACCGGCACTGAAACCGGTTCGCCATCCTCCTCGAAATGCCACAGGCTTTTGCCGAAATACGAGTGCGTCAGGCAGTTGTGTTGGCTCAACTCTTCGACCCGCAATGGCGCCGCTTGCTCCTGCAGATAAGCGGGCGCGGCGCAGACTACCGAACGACAAACGGTCAGGCGTCGGGCGATCAGGTTGGGGTCGAGATCGTTACTCGTGCGAATCGCTAGGTCGATGCGCTCATCGACCAGATTCACCGTGCGATCGAGCATTTGCAGATCGATGCTCACCCCCGGGTAGCGTTTGACGTAAGCGGCCATCGCATCCGCCAGTTGGGCCTGGCCGAACGAAGTGCTGACGCTGATCCGCAGCAGCCCGCGCGGGGCGTCGTGGGGTTCGCTGACGGAGGCCTGCATGTCCGTCGACAGTTCTAGCATCTGCCGGCAGCGCGGCAGAATCTCACTGCCGGCGGCGGTCAGGCTCAACTTGCGCGTGGTGCGGTGCATCAGGCGCGCGCCGACCCAGTCTTCCAGCTCTGCCAGATAACGTGAAACCACCGGCCGCGAAAGGTCCAGATGATCGGCCGCTGCCGACTGGCTGCCCAGATCCACCACGGTGACAAACACCCGCATTGCTTGGAGACGATCCATGATTTGCCCGCTTTCAGAAACAAACTATGTTCAAGCATCGCATTTTTTGTACTGAGTCAGGCAACTAAGCTCTGTTCCATCGCCAAACACGGCATTCGGACACCGGAGCAACAGATGATCGGTTTCACCACACTCAAACGCGTTCTGCTCGCCACTGCTTCTCTGGGTTTCGCCGCGCATGCAGCGGCTGCCAATCTGACCCTGGATGTCTACAACCCAGGGACAAACGCGATTTTCCCGGTGACCTCGGTGCTGGTCAGCGGTGAGAAAGACGCGATCCTCGTTGATGCGCAATTCGGCAAATCCCAGGCCGAGCAAGTCGTGGAAAAGATCCGCGCCAGCGGCAAGCACCTGACCACTATCTACATCAGCCATGGCGACCCGGATTACTACTTCGGCCTTGATACCCTGACCAAGGCATTCCCGGAGGCCAAGGTACTGGCCTCGCAACCGACGGTTGATCACATCAACAAAACCGTCGCCGGCAAACTGGCCTTCTGGGGCCCGAAAATGGGCGCCGACGTTCCGGCGAAAACCATCGTGCCGGGCGTGCTCAAGGGTGACAGCCTGATGCTCGAAGGGCAGAAATTGCAGGTCATCGGCCTCGACGGCAAACAACCAGATCGCAGTTTTGTGTGGATCCCGTCGCTCAAAGCCGTGGTCGGTGGTGTGGTTGTCGCCGAGAACATCCACGTATGGATGGCCGATACCCAGAGCGCGCAATCCCACGCCGACTGGCTGGAAACGTTGCACTCGATCGAAACCCTCAAACCGAACACCGTGGTGCCGGGTCACTACCTGGGTGACAGCCGCCGCTCGCTGGCCAGCGTGAAATTCACCGCCGACTACATTAAGGCGTTCGACGCGGAAACCGCCAAGGCCAAAGATTCCGCCGCACTGATCGCCGCGATGAAAAAGCGCTACCCGACACTCGGCGAAGAAAGTTCGCTGGAGCTGAGCGCGAAAGTCGCCAAGGGCGAAATGCAGTGGTAAGCCGATTCTGAAAACGCAGCACTCTCAAGCCAACTGGAGAATGTCATGAGCAAGATCGCAATCATTGGTGCCACCGGCCGTGCCGGTAGCCAACTGCTGGAAGAAGCCCTGTGTCGCGGCCATAGCGTTACCGCTATTGCCCGCGATACGTCGAAGATCGGCGCCCGTGCCGGTGTGGTCAGCAAGAATGTCGATGTGCTGGATTCGGCCGCGTTGCAGGGCGCGGTGGCCGGTCACGATGTGGTGATCACCGCCGCGCATTTTGCCACCGTGCCTGCGGCGGCGATTGTCGGGCCAGTGAAGCAGGCGGGCGTGCAGCGCTTGCTGGTGGTCGGCGGTGCTGGTTCGTTGTTGCTGCCGGACGACACTCGGGTGATCGACAGTGCGGGTTTCCCGGCGGAGTACAAAGCTGAAGCCAGCGCTGGCGCGGTTTTCCTTGATGCCTTGCGTTCGGAGAAAGATCTGGACTGGACCTTTCTGTCACCTTCGGCAGAGTTTGTCGAAGGTGAGCGCAGCGGCAAGTTTCGTGTCGGCCAGGATCATTTGCTGGTGAGTGCCGAGGGGCGTAGCTGGATCACCTTTGCCGATTACGCGATTGCGCTGATCGACGAGGTGGAAACGCCGAAGCATTCGCGTCAGCGGTTTACTGTCGGGTACTGAGGCGTTTCTGAGGGATGGGTCTGGCTCTAGATCTTTCCCCCCTCACCCCAGCCCTCTCCCGAGGGAGAGGGAACCGACCGAGGTGTCTGGCGTTGTATATCGACCTGAGTGATCGAGTCGATTATGGATTCAACGCAGTAATTTCACGTCGGCGTATTTCTAGAGCATCCCCCAATCAGTCCCCTCTCCCTCTGGGAGAGGGTTAGGGTGAGGGAAAAAGCCTCACCGCAAATGCGCCTGCTCTACCAGCCAGATCATCAGTTCCTCCAACTGCGGCGAAGGCTCGGTTCCCGCAGGCACCACCACGTAATACGCCAACCCCGTCCTCACCTTCAACGCAAACGGCATCACCAGCCGCCCCGCGCGCAAGTCATCGCCGATCAACGACCAGTCGCCAATCGCCACCCCCGTCCCATGCGACGCCATCGACATCGCCTGATCCAGCGTTTCGAAATGCTGGCCCATGTTCACATTGTTCAATTGCAACTCGACTGCCGTCAGCCACACCGTCCAGTCCTGGATATCGCGGGTCGGATGCAACAACAGATGCTGTTGCAGATCGGCCGGGTCGGACAGTTCCGGTGGGCCTTTCAAAAGTGCCGGTGAGCAAACCGGGGTCAGTTGTTCATCGAACAGATGCAGCGCGGTCGAGGAGTTGTCCGGCGGCGTTCCGTAGATCACCGCCGCGTCGAACTGCTCGCGCTGAAAATCCACGCCATGGGCCAACGTCGTGGTCAGTTTGACCGGCACATCCGGGCGTTCCTTTTGCCATTGCAGCAGGCGCGGCACCAGCCAGCGCATCACACAACTTGGCGCCTTGAGTTGCAGGGTTTCGCGCTTGAGACCGATCTGCTCGGTGGCCTCAGTGATCAGACCGAAGACCTTCTCCACCCGTGGCAACCACTCCCGGCCTTCGGCCGTCAACTCCAGGCCACGGGCCAGACGAATGAAAAGTTCATACCCCAGATGATCTTCCAGCCCGGCGATCTGCCGGCTCACCGCGCCCTGGGTGATATGCAACTGCTCGGCGGCCCGGGTGAAGTTGCAGCACTGCGCTGTGATCAGAAACGTATGCAGGGCGGGCAGGGGAGGCAGTCGTTTCATGGGGATCCAAGGTATGACGTGAGGACATGGCTAGTATGACTTTTAATCGATTGTTGCCGCTACCTGCCGACCGTTCAATGAGCCCATGTTCAGGTCATGTGGGAGCGAGCCTGCTCGCGAAGGCTGTTTCACATTCAGCATTGATGTTGGCTGATCCAGCGCTTTCGCGAGCAGGCTCGCTCCCACAAGGGATCTGTGTTTTTAGCTGACAAAAGGGCAATGACATGGCGACGTGTGGCGAAGTACTGGTCAAGTTACTCGAAGGTTATGGGGTCGAGCAGGTGTTCGGCATTCCCGGCGTGCACACCGTGGAGCTATATCGCGGGCTGGCCCGTTCGAGCATCAACCACGTCACCCCACGGCATGAACAGGGCGCCGGTTTCATGGCTGACGGTTATGCGCGGACCAGCGGCAAACCGGGTGTGTGCTTCATCATTACCGGCCCGGGCATGACCAACATCACCACCTCCATGGGCCAGGCTTACGCCGACTCGATCCCGATGCTGGTGATCTCCAGCGTACAGAGCCGCAACCAGTTGGGCGGCGGGCGCGGCAAGCTGCACGAGTTGCCGAACCAGAGCGCACTGATCGCTGGCGTCGCAGCGTTCTCTCACACCCTGATGTCGGCGTCGGAATTGCCCGGCGTGCTCGCTCGCGCATTCGCCTTGTTCCAGGCCGGGCGTCCGCGTCCGGTGCACATCGAAATTCCGCTGGACGTGTTGGTGGAAGAGGCCGATGAGCTGCTCGCCAGTATTCCGGTCAACATCGACCGCGCCGGTGCCGCGCCCGCTGCCGTAAGCCGTATGAGCGCGTTGCTGGCCGGCGCCCAACGTCCGTTGATTCTCGCCGGTGGCGGTGCGATCGATGCCGCAGCAGAGCTTACCGAACTGGCTGAACTGCTCGACGCACCTGTAGCGCTGACCATCAACGCCAAAGGTCTGTTGCCGTCGACGCATCCGCTGTTGATCGGCTCTACACAAAGCCTGGTCGCCACCCGCGAATTGGTCGCCGATGCCGATGTGGTACTGGCGATCGGCACCGAACTGGCCGAAACCGATTACGACGTGACCTTCGCCGGTGGTTTCGAGATTCCCGGCAAGCTGCTGCGCATCGACATCGACGCCGATCAGACCGTGCGTAACTATCCGCCACACGTCGCCCTGGTTGCCGATTCGCGCAATGCCGCGCAGGCATTGCTCAGCGCCTTGTCGCACAAAACGCTGGCCGAGCGCCGCAACGATTGGGGCCAGGTACGCGCGGCGCGTCTGCGTGATGATCTGGCCGCGACCTGGGATGCACCGACGCTGGCGCAAACCCGTTTCCTCGAAACCGTGCTGCACGAATTGCCCGACGCGGTGTTCGTCGGCGACTCCACGCAACCGGTGTACACCGGCAACCTGACCTTCAATCCGGAGCGTCCGCGTCGCTGGTTCAACTCGTCGACCGGCTACGGCACCCTCGGCTATGCGTTGCCGGCAGCGATTGGCGCATGGCTCGGTGGGCAACCCGATAAAGGTGCACGGCCACCGGTGGTGTGCCTGATCGGCGACGGCGGTCTGCAGTTCACCCTGCCGGAACTGGCCAGCGCCGTCGAAGCGCGCACCCCGGTGATCGTCCTGCTGTGGAATAACCAGGGCTACGAAGAGATCAAGAAATACATGGTCAACCGCGCCATCGAACCGGTCGGCGTCGACATCTACACCCCGGACTTCATTGGCGTGGCCAAGGCCCTCGGCTGCGCCGCCGAAGCGATCAACTCAGTGGAACAACTGCGCAGTGCACTGCGTGCCGCGACCGATCGCCAAGGCCCGAGCGTAATCGAAATCGACCAGAACCAGTGGATGCAGGCGGTGGCCAAGTGATCAATTTTCCAACCACACTCGACGGCCTCTACATCAACGGCCAATGGTCGGCCGGCCGCGAACATCTGCGCGTGATCAACCCGGCCACTGAGGCGTTGCTGACCACGGTCAATGGTGGTGACGAGCACGCGGTGAGCCAGGCCGTGAGCGCTGCGACTGAAGCATTCAGGGACTGGTCGCAAACCAGCGGTGCTGAGCGCGGCGCGATTCTGCGCAACATCGCCAATGGCGTGCGCAACGGTCGCGATCACTTGATGAAACTGCAATCGAGCAACAACGGCAAACCGCAGTTCGAAGCGGCCATCGACGTCGACGATGTGATCGCCACCTTCGAGTACTACGCCGAACTCGCTGAAGGCCTCGACGCCAGACAGGACAGCAACGTGCCGCTGCCCAGCGATGATTTCAGCGCACGCTTGCGGCGCGAGCCGTGCGGCGTGGTCGGGCTGATCGTGCCGTGGAATTTCCCCATGGTCACCACCGCGTGGAAACTTGCGCCGGCCCTCGCCGCCGGGTGCTGCGTGGTGCTGAAACCGTCGGAAGTCACGCCGCTGCCGGAGCTGGAACTGGCGGCGATCATCGCCGAAGCCGGCCTGCCCAACGGCGTGTTCAACGTCGTTTGCGGTACTGGCCTGGCGGTCGGTGCACCACTGTCGGCGGATCCGCGCATCGCCAAGATTTCCTTCACCGGTAGTAACGCCGTCGGTGTCCAGGTGATGCAGCGCGCCGCCGAAACGGTGAAGGGCGTGAGTCTGGAACTGGGCGGCAAATCTTCGCTGCTGGTGCTCGAAGATGCGGATCTGCAACTAGCGGTCGAGTTGGCTTGCGGTGGCGGTTTCTTCAATGCCGGGCAGATGTGCTCGGCCACCAGCCGTGTGTTGGTTGCCGATGAATTGGCGGATGAATTCCTTGAACGTTTGCACAAGCGTGCGCAGGCGATTCGCGTGGCGGATCCGTTCGACCCGGACGTGGAGATGGGCGCACTGGTCAATCAGGCGCAATACCAGCGCGTGCTTGGTCACATCGACCGGGGTCTGAGCGCTGGCGCGAAGCTAGTGTGCGGCGGCAATCGTCCGGCAGATCTGCCGCGCGGATATTTTTTGCAGCCAACCGTGTTCACCGACGTGCCCCTCGACAGTGCGCTGTGGTGCGAAGAGATTTTCGGTCCGGTGCTGTGTGTGCGCAGTTTCAGCAGCGAAGCCGAGGCAATTGCCCTGGCCAACGACAGCCAATTCGGCCTGGTCGCCAGTGTGGTGACGCGTAACGCCGAGACCGCCGAGCGGGTCGCCAACGCCCTGCAGGCGGGGCTGGTGTGGCTCAACGCGCCGCAAGTGATCTTCCCGCAAACCGCGTGGGGCGGTTACAAGCAGAGCAGCATCGGCCGCGAATTGGGACCGTGGGGCCTGGCCGCGTTTCAGGAAATCAAACACGTGATCCGGGCGCTCTGAACGCCCGAAAAAGGTGAGCGCATGCCTCGCAACGAGGCATGCGTCGACGTCATGGCTTCAATGATTTTTTTTCGATAGTCAGGTGTTTTGCACGACCTCAGGATGAACCCGTCGGCAGCGCTGCAGGCCTTTGAAAACAGGGCCTGCAGCGGATCCGGCCGCGCGGATGCAACGGTTGCGACCAACCTCATACTTAAAAGAACAAAGGGAGTCCGTCATGGGCGAGCACGATCTGAACAGGCGTCAATTCATTAAAACCGTCGGCGTCGCCTCGGTGGCTGCGGCCGCCCTGAGCATGCCCTTCATCCGGGCGAGCGCCAGCGACACGCGGTTCGCCGGCAAGACCCTGCGTTTGCTGACCTGGTCGGATGACACCGGCCTCGCGGCACTGCGCAACATCGCCGCCACGTTCGAAGCCAAGACTGGCGCCAAGGTCATCGCCGACCGCACCGGCAGCACTTCGGAAATGGTCGCCAAACTCAAGGCCGGCGGTGATCGTCCGCAGTACGACATCATCACGTTGGCCGGCGTCGGTGCCGAAGGTCTGGCGGCCGCCGGGCTGCTGGAAAAACCCGACCTCAACCGTATTCCCAACCTGATCGACGTCCCGGAAAAATACCGCACTGGCGCCAATGGCCACGGCATCGGTTACCTGTTGTGGTGCAACAGTCTGGTCTACAGCACTCGCACCCAGAAAGAGGCGCCGAGCAGTTATGCCGCGTTGTGGGATGCCGATCTGGCGCCGAATATTTTCCTGCCTCCGCCGAACTGGACCGAGGCGATGGACCTGATCATCATCGCCGCGAAACTGGCCGGCGGTGACGAACACAACATCGAACCGGGCTTCAAGAAACTCGCCGAACTCAAGGATCGCGTGGTGACGTTGGGCGAAAACCCGAACCAGATTGCCGAGCTGTTCCGCACCGGTTCGCTGGACATGGGCGGCCTCTATGCCCCGGCATTTTTTCCCAAGCAGATCCGCGATCCGAACTACGGCCTCGGCGCTACGTTCGGCATGAAGGAAGGTTTCTACACCGACCTGATGCTTTCGGTGATGCCGAAGAATCGGCCGGGAGATACCGATCTGGCTTACGCGTTTATCGACCACTCCCTCGACCCGCTGGTGCAGGGCAAGATGGCCGAAGACATCTTCAACGGCCCGGTCAACGCCAAGGCGATCATCTCCGCCGAAGCGCGCAAGAGCCCGTTCATTCTGACGCCGGAGCAGATTGCCGAGAAGGCGATCATGCACGACAACGCCTTCCTGGCCACCGTGCATGACCAATGGATTCGTCGCTATACGGAAATTTTTTCTTCCTGAGCCGAACACAAACCTTCAGAACACCGCAAACCCTTGTGGGAGCTGGCTTGCCAGCGATGACGGCCTTCCTGTCGACAATGATGTCACTGACAGATTGCTATCGCTGGCAAGCCAGCTCCCACAGGTTTCTCAGTGAATATGAAGGTTGTGTTTGTCAGTTGTTCTTCCATTGACGAGATCATTGCTATGGAACATCAATCCCTGACCCAACCGGTTGGCGCCGGCGATGTGCGTCCGGCGCGCGGTATTTCTCCGACAGCGCGGGCGTGGCTTTTCCTCACGCCGTCGATGCTGTTTCTCGGCGTGCTGATCGCCGCCAGCCTGTTGGTGCTACGCATGAGCGTCGGCACCAAAGGCGCGGAATGGAGCGGTTTCAGCCTGGCCAGTTATGCCCAGTTGCTCGAACCCTATTACCTGAAATCCTTGCTGCTGACCTTGCGTCTGGCGCTGATCAGCGCGGTGATTGCCGTGGTGCTGGCGATCCCGGTGGCGTACACCATGTCGCGGCTGACCTCGCCGTTTCTGCGGCGGATTTTCCTCGCAGCGGTGCTGTTGCCACTGCTGGTCAATCTGCTGCTGCAAAGCTACGGCTGGCTGGTGATTCTCGGTCCCGGCGGCATGCTCAATCAGGCGCTGATGGGCCTCGGCCTGATCAAGCGGCCGATCATGTTGCTGTACAACCAGAACGGCGTTCTGATGGGCCTGGTGCAAACAGCGTTTCCACTCGCGGTGTTGCCGATTGCCAGCGCCATGCGCGGCGTCGCGCGAAGCTATGAAGAAGCAGCCGCAACCCTCGGTGCCAGCCGTTTTCAAGTGTTCCGCCAAGTGGTTCTGCCGATGAGTTTGCCGGGGATCATCACCGGTGCAACGTTGGTGTTCGCCTACAACGCCAGCAGCTTCGTGGTGCCGTTGCTGCTCGGTGGCCGTCGCGTGCCGATGCTGGCGGTGATGGTGCATGACCAGATCGCGCCGCTGATGAACTGGCCCGCCGCGTCGGCAGCCGGGGTGGTGCTGATTGTCACCACGCTGGCGATCATGACTCTCTCTGAATACATCACTGGCCGTCGTCGGCGTCTGCTGGAGGCTTCGCAATGAGTGCCCTGACCAAGAAGCGCATGGTGCTGTTGCCCGGCGAAACCGGCAAGTTCGCCGGCATCCTCTCCGGCTTCATTCTGCTGCTGGCGGTGTTGCCGATCCTGACCATGATCGTCATGTCGTTCAGCGGTGCGTCGAACCTCGACTTCCCACCGAGCAGCTACAGCCTGCAATGGTACAAAGCGGCCTGGCACACCTTTGTTTCGCCGGACGCCAGCGACGTGCTCAGCCTCGGTCAGGCCATGGCCACCAGCCTGTTGGTGTCGTGCCTGACGATGGTTTTTGCCACGCTGATCGCGGTGCCTGCCGCGTATGCGCTGACCCGCTGCGAATTCCGTGGCAAGGCCGTGGCGCTGCAACTGATGTCGCTGCCGCTGGTGTTCCCGATGGTGGTGTTAGGCCTGGCCTTGCTGCTGGTGTTCGACAGCCTGCCGTTCCACCTGACCACTTCGCGGCTGGTGATTGCCCACGTGATTCTGGCGCTGCCGTTTGTGGTGAAGAACTGCACCGCAGCGATGCTTTCCATCGGCAGCGAGGTCGAGGAAGCGGCGCGGATGCTTGGCGCTTCGCCGTTGCGCGCAATTGTCGATGTGGTGGTGCCGTTGATGAAATCGGGGATTCTGGCCGGCATGCTGCTGGCGTTCATCGTCTCGTTCAACGAATTCACCGTGACCTATTTCCTCTACACCATCGACGTCATGACCGTGCCGATCTGGATGTACAGCCGCACCGTGTCATCGCTCGACCCTACCGTGTTCTCGTTTGCCGTGCTGATCGTGCTGATCGACTTCGTCCTGATCTGGGCGCTGGAGAAGCTGGTGGGCGAGGGCGGCGTTTCCTTTTGATTTGAGGTGCAACATGACTGGTCTGATTCTGGAAAACGTCGAGAAATTCTACGGCTCGGCGTGCGCGGTACAAGACGTCAACCTGCATTTGCCGGAAGGCAAACTGGTGTGTTTCCTCGGCCCGTCCGGCTGCGGCAAAACCACCTTGCTGCGGATGATCGCCGGGCTGGAAACCTTGAGTGGTGGCGAGATTCGTCTGGACGGCGAAGACATCGGCCAGACCCCGGCGCACCTGCGCAACTTCGGCATGGTGTTCCAGTCGCTGGCGCTGTTCCCGCACATGACCGTTGGCGAGAACATCGCCTACCCGCTGAAGTTGCGCGGCGTCAGCAAGGCTGATCAACACAAGCGCGTGGTCGAGTTGCTGGAGCTGATCCAGTTGCAGGCGATGATCGATCGCCCGGTGGCGAAACTTTCCGGCGGCCAGCGGCAGCGCGTGGCGATTGCCCGGGCGATTGCTTCGCACCCGAAAATCCTCCTGCTCGATGAGCCGCTATCGGCGCTCGACGCCAAGCTGCGCGAGTCGATGCAGGTGGAAATCCGCCAACTGCAGCAGCGCCTGAACATCACCACGATCATGGTCACCCACGATCAGCGCGAAGCGATGACCATGGCCGATATCGTCGTCGTGCTGGGCGAACACAAGGTGCAGCAGGTCGGTACGCCGATCGAAATCTATCGGCATCCGGCCAATGAGTTTGTCGCGGACTTCATCGGCTCGGGCAATATTTTCCCGGCCACGGCGCTGGGCGATGGCAAGGTCAGCCTGCCGGGTGGTGACGCGCTGCAAGTGCCGATCTGCAGCAGCATTGTCGTCGGGCAGAAGGTGAAGATGCTGATTCGCCCCGAAGACCTGCAACTGTCCGCACCGCAAGCGACGGCGGGGAATCGATTGCTCGGCAAGGTGACGTTTGTGCGTGATATCGGCGCGACCATCGAGACGACGGTGGAGTGTTCCGGGGTGACGTTTACGGCGTTGAGTACGCCGTGTCAGGGGATCGGGTTGGGGATTGGGCATCCGGTGTCGGTGACGTTGCCGGCGGACGCTTGTCGGGTGTTGGGGGCTTAGATTGGGGGCTGACTCCAAATCGCCCCTCACCCCAGCCCTCCCGAAACGTCGGACCGCCCGGAGGTAGAGGGGGCCGACCGAGGTGTCTGGCGCTATCCATCGACCTGAGATATCGAGTCGATTATGGATTCGGCAAAGTACTTTCAGGTCAGCGTACTTCTTCAATATCCCCCATTCAGTCCCCTTTCCTGGGGTAGAGGGAGCCGACCGAGGTGTCAGGCGTTATCCATCGACCTGAAAAATCCAGTTGATTGTGGATTCGGTAAAGCACTTTCAGGTCGGTGAACCTCTCCAATATTCCCCATTCAGTCCCCTCTCCCTCTGGGAGAGGGTTAGGGTGAGGGGCTCTTGAAGTTCACACCGAAAGTCTCAATCGCGCCAAATCCCTTAACGGCGGTGCACCAAACAAGCGGCTGTACTCACGGCTGAACTGTGACGGACTTTCATACCCGACGCGATACCCCGCCGCCGACGCTTCCAGCCCCTCGGCCAGCATCAGGCGCCGCGCCTCTTGCAGGCGCAACTGCTTCTGATACTGCAACGGACTCATCGCCGTCATCGCCTTGAAACGGTGATGCAAGGTCGAGACGCTGAGGTTCACTTCTTTGGCCAGGTCATCAATGCGCAGCGGCTGTTCGAAGTTGCCGTTCAACCATTTGATCGCCTGACTGATGCGATGGCTCTGGCTGTTGGCGATCGCGATTTCATACAAACGATGGCCCTGCGGGCTGCGCAACAGGCGATAAAGAATCTCCCGGCGAATCAGCGGCGCGAGCATGGCGATGTCTTTCGGTGCATCGAGCAATCGGGCCAGACGCAGCACGGCATCGAGCATCGAACTGTCGATCTGCTCGACATACAAACCCCGCCCGGTCGGCCGCGTCGGCACACCCATCGGGCCGGCGTCGGCGATCAGCGCGGTGATTTCGGTCGGGTCGATATCCAGGCGCACGGCGAGGATCGGTTCTTCCGGCGAGACATTCACCACGCGCCCGCTTAACGGCATCGAAACCGACACCACCAGATAATTCAGCGGATCGTAATTAAAGAACTCGTCGGCCAGCCGCACTTCCTTACGTCCCTGCGCCATGATGCACAGCGCCGGTTGCGCGAGCACCGGGGCAAAGTCGTGGGATCGGGTGTGGCGCGACATGAACAGCGAGCCGATGGCGGTCTCGTAGCTGCCATCGTCGGTGGTGTTGCGGCGGATGATCGCCGCCAGTTCCGCGCGCTGTTTTTCCATGTCAGCGGTGGGTTCGGCTTGAAAACGATCGAATGACGTCATGCACGGCATCCTCGGCAGGGGAGGTGGAATGGAGCAGAGCATATGTTTGTGCAAGCGCCAGCGGTAGACACATCCTGCGAAATGCTTGCCTGATTCTGCATGGGATTGTGGGCGGGCTCAGCCATAGCAGGATGTAGGGCGGCAAAGTTGCTTGATACGCCGTATGACAACCGTGTGACGCAGTTTTACAGGTTGTTACAGGTCTTCTGCGCAGTCTCGCAGGATTGTGCAACGCAGCGACAGGAATCGACTAACGGCGGCTGGCGTGCGGCCCTTAACCTTTGATCCTGTCGCAGCCCGTCCCCCGGCTGCCACGCGACTCCCTGGGAGGGTTGAACATGTCCAAGCAGATTCCCGTCAGTCATATGGCCTTCGTTCGAGCGCGCGCCGGGCGTTCGGCGGAACTCGGTGTACGCCTGAGCGCGTTGATCGAGCCGTCCCGCGCCGCCCCCGGTTGCCTGAGCTTTGCCTTGCAGCATTCGCAGTGTGATTCCGAGTTGTGGCTGGTCTGCGGGTTCTGGAGCAGCCAGCAAATGATGACCAACTATTTCAACAGCCCGTCGATGGAAATCTTCGCCGAGCTGGTGCAGGAACTGGTGGTCAACAGCCTCGACTTCCACACGTTCAAGGACGTGTCGGCGGCGCAAGCCCTCGGTCAATGCCCGGCGCCGGTACACAAACTCGTCGGTTGAGGGTTTAATGTCCGGCTTGTTTGTCTGAGCCGGGATATGTGACATGGCACGTAAAGAGTTCGAACACTTCGAAGCAGTTTCCGCAGTCGTCCCCGTCGAGTTGGGCGGCAACAAGGGCTATCACGCGGCAATCGCGGTCAAGGCCCTGGTCGATGGCGGTGCACCACGCTTTCACAAACTGTTGAATGACCAGATCTTCCCCGGCGCCATTGCCGCTGATGAAGCGGCCATCAATGAGCTGGATAACCTCAAAGGCGTCACTGAAGACGCCGAGTTGATCTGGTAACGCGTTACTTGTTTGCGCCCGGACGCCACATCTTGAACAGGGCCTCAGGCCCCAACTGGAAATAATCCGCCGGTCCGCCGCCGCGCAGAATCGGTTCTGCTGCGGCGGTGTCGTAAATGCCGTCCTTCAACAGCCACTTGGCGATATGCACGGCGACCACTTCGCCGAGGATCAGCCAGCTCGGCACGGTTTCGCCATCGGCGCGCTGCAACTGAATGATCTGCGTGACCTTGCATTCAAAGGACACCGGACTTTCTGCGACCCGTGGTACTGAAATCACCTTTGACGCCACTGTCGTCAAACCCGCCAATTCAAACTCGTTGACCTCAGGCGCGACCATCGCGCAGCTCTGATTCATCTGCTCGGCCAGCGGGCGGGTGGCGAGGTTCCAGACGAACTCGCCGGTCTGCTCGATGTTGTTCAGGCTGTCTTTGCGCCCGACGCTGGAAAAACCAATGATCGGCGGAATGTAGTTGAAGGCATTGAAGAAGCTGTACGGCGCCAGGTTCAAGCGGCCGTTGGCATCCTGCGAGGAAATCCAGCCGATGGGGCGTGGGCCGACGATGGCGTTGAACGGATCGTGGGGCAGACCGTGGCCGTTGGCGGGTTCGTAGAAGTGGATGTCATCGGGCATGGTGGGTGAATTCCTGAGGCTGCGTTTCGGATGCAGCCATAGTGCAAGGACGCCCCGCATATTTCCAGCCAGACGCAAAACCCCGTGTAGGAGCTGCCGAAGGCTGCGATCTTTTGATTTTGCTTTTAAAGATCAAGATCAAAAGATCGCAGCCTTCGGCAGCTCCTACAGTGGATTTGTGTGTATTTGAGAAAATTGTCATGCCCCAGAAATGACTAAGCCCGGCCGAGGCCGGGCTGTGGGAGGACTGCTGATACTTAGCTGATGGCAGCGGCGGTACCGGTTTTATCGAAACCGTCAGCCGCGACGGTTTTACCCAGGTTGGTCTTGTCGAAACCATCAGCAGCCACAGCTTTGCCAAGGCTGGTTTTATCAAAACCATCAGCAGCGTAAGTGCCGGTGTGGCTGGTTTCGATGGCGGCGCTGGCGCCGTTGATGAAGTCTGCGGATTTGGTGCGATCCGAGCCGTCGGCAGCAAAGGTATTAGCGGCCAGTACGGACAGGGTCAGGGCGAGGATCAGTTTGGTTTTCATGTCGGTTACTCCAGATTCGTTGGCGGTGTGTCTTGCATGGGTTTAATGCTATGCCAAATAAGTTGATTAAAAAGCGCAAATTAATGCTAAGAACAATCGATTAACTTGATGTTAAGGGCGGCACGTTGAATTCGCTTTCGTCGTCGGAGCGAGCGTCGCGCAGGTCATCGATCAGGTGATTGCAGAATGAGGGGGCAGCATTAATTAGCGATTAATCGCTGTGCGGCGTGTGTGAGGGATTTTTCATGCAGGTCTGGATAACGCTGTGACCCAATTGCGAGCAGGCTCGCTCCCACAGGGAAATGCATTCCAGATGTGGGAGCGAGCCTGCTCGCGAAGAGTCCATCACAGCCACCATTGCAGTGGCTGTGAAACCCGATCAGTCAGTCACGATCCGCGAATGCTTCTGGGTGTCCTTCATGGTGATGTACACCAGCAACGACACCGCGATGCATGCCGTCACATACCAGTAGTAACCGGTTTCCATGCCGATGCTCTTGAACCACAGCGCGATGTATTCAGCGGTGCCGCCGAAGATCGACACGGTCAGTGCATACGGCAGGCCAACGCCCAGGGCGCGGATCTCGGTCGGGAACAGTTCGGCTTTCACCACCGCGTTGATCGAGGTGTAGCCGCTGACGATGATCAGCGCTGCCATGATCAGGAAGAACGCGCCCCACCAGCTCTGAATGGTGTGCAGGGTCATCAGGATTGGCACGGTGAAGATCGTCCCCAGCACGCCGAAGGCGATCAGGATCGGACGACGACCGATCTTGTCCGAGAGGCCGCCGATGATCGGTTGCAGGCACATGAACAGGAACAGCGTGGCGGCAGAAATGGTGGTCGAGTCGGAGATGCTCATACCGACCGTGTTCACCAGGTATTTCTGCATGTAGGTGGTGTAGGTGTAGAACGCCAGGGTGCCGCCCATGGTCAGGCCGACCACGGTCAACAGTTCTTTGGGGTGGCGCATCAAGGTGCGCATGGCGCTTTCCTTGGACTTCTCTTTTTTGGTGAACGACTCGGTTTCTTCCATGCCGCGACGCAGGTACAGCGCCACGACCGCACACAGCGCGCCGATGGCGAACGGAATACGCCAGCCCCACGCGTACAGTTGTTCAGTGGTCAGCACGTTCTGCAGCACGATCAGGACGCCCAGCGCGATGAGCTGGCCGGAGATCAGGGTCACGTACTGGAAGCTGGAGAAGAAGCCGCGACGTTCCTTGGTCGCCATCTCCGAGAGATAGGTTGCCGAGGTGCCGTATTCGCCACCGACCGAGAGGCCCTGCAGCAGACGGGCGAACACCAGCAGGATCGGCGCGCCGATGCCGATGGTTTCGTAGTTCGGGCTGAGGGCGATCAGCAGCGAGCCGAAGCACATCAGGTAAACCGAGGCCATCAAGGCTTTTTTACGGCCGACCTTGTCGGCGTACATCCCCATCAGCCAGCCGCCAATCGGACGCATCAGAAAGCCGACGGCGAAAATCGCGGCGGTGTTCATCAGTTGGGCGGTGGTGGAACCGGCGGGGAAGAAGGTTTTTGCGAAATACAGGGAGAAGGCGGCATACACATACCAGTCGTACCACTCGACCATGTTGCCGACGGAACCGCTGAAGATCGATTTGATCCGGCTGGCGGTGGTTCTTTCTTTGGCCGGCACGGCAGCCGACCCAAGTGGCAGGGCGTTGGAGTTATCCATTGAAGGATCCTTCGTTTAATTGTTTTTGTGGAGCGCGTCGAAACGCAGCCTGCGAGGGCTATAGCAGGAGGTGTGCCAACGGGGGGAGGGCCGGTTTAGAGGGCGTGGCGGGATTGGGTGAGCGGATTTGTGCCGATGGAATTGATCTTGTGAGCGGATTTCCGCTTATTGGGGCTGAGATCAAAAGCCCCTCACCCTAACCCTCTCCCGGGGGGAGAGGGGACTGATCGAGGTGCTTTTGATAGTTACGCCGACCTGAGATACCGAGTCGAACTCAGGTTTCGAAAAGCATGAAGATCGGCTCCCTTTCCCCCTCGCCCCCTTGGGGGCGGTCCGACGTTTCGGGAGGGCTGGGGTGAGGGGGATGGTTTTCAGCCGCAGCAAAAATCCCGACCCAGCCTCACTCAGCCAAAAACATCTCCCGACTCAACCCATGCCGCTGCAGCTTTTCATTGAACGTGCGGCGCGGCAGTTGCAACTCTTCAAGTACCGCTTTCACATCGCCCTTGTGCCGGGTCAGCGCCGCACGCAAACACTGCGCCTCAAACGCCTCCTGCTGCGCCGCCAGCGATTGCCCCGGATCAATCCCCGGTGCCGGTTCATCCAGGCCCAACACCTGACGTTCGGCAACGTTCGCTAGTTCGCGTACGTTGCCCGGCCAGTCGTGGCTGAGCAGATGGCTCAATTGCGCGCCACTCAAGGGTGGAAAGGTGCGGCCCAAGCGCTCAGCGGCATTGTGGGCGAAGGTTTCGAACAGCAGCGGAATGTCTTCGCGGCGATCGCGCAACGGCGGCAAACGCAGTTCGGCGACGTTCAGGCGATACGCCAGATCCTCGCGAAATCGCCCGGCCCGAGCTTCATCGAGCAGATCCGGTTTGGTCGCCGCGACAATCCGCAGATCAACGCGAATGCTCTGGTTCGAGCCCAGCCGTTCAAGCTTCTGCTCCTGCAACACGCGCAACAGTTTCACCTGCTGTGCCAGCGGCATGCTTTCGATTTCATCGAGAAACAAGGTGCCGCCATCGGCGTATTCCAGCTTGCCGATGCGCTTGCCCGAGGCGCCGGTAAATGCACCGCTCTCGTGACCGAACAACTCCGCCTCGAACAACTGCTCAGGAATCGCCGCGCAGTTCAGCGCCACAAACGGCTTGGTAGCGCGCGGGCCGAAATCATGCAGGCAGCGCGCGACCAGTTCCTTGCCGCTACCGGTTTCGCCACGGATCAACACATTGACCGGCAACGCCGCCAGGTCCAGCACTTGCCGACGCAACGTCTGCAAACCACGAGACACACCGAGCAACGTCGCATCGAGTTTCGCGCGGTTGTCGGCCTGCTCGTGCAGCGCACGGTTTTCCAGAATCAGCCGGCGTTTGTCCAGCGCCCGGCGCAAGCTGCCGAGCAGGGTTTCCGGGCTGAACGGTTTTTCCAGAAAGTCGTAAGCACCGTCGCGCATCGCCTCGACGGCCATCGGTACATCGCCATGACCGGTGAGCAGAATTACCGGCAGGTCAGCGTCGCGTTTCTGCACTTCGGCCAACAACGCCAGGCCGCCTATGCCGGGCATGCGCACGTCGCTGAGGATCACCCCGGCAAAGTGCGCGGGCAGGGCGGCGAGGCATTCTTCAGCGCGGCTGAACAGCTGCACCTCGAAGCCGGACAGGCTCAGCCACTGCTCGACGGCGCTGCGAATGCTGCTTTCGTCATCGACCACCATCACTGAATTGAGCATCAGATGTGTGCCTCCAGATCGATCGGCAAAGTCAGGCTGAACACTGCGCCGCTGTCGCCATTTTCAGCACTCAGACGGCCGCCGGATTCATGCACGATGGCGAAGGATACCGCCAGGCCGAGACCCAAACCGTCGCCCACCGGTTTGGTGGTGAAGAACGGATCGAAGACCTGGCCCAAATGGTCTTGGGCGATGCCGCCGCCATTGTCGCTGACGCTCAGGCGCCACAGTTGTTCATCGGCTTCCAGACGGATTTCGAGACGCTTGCACGCTTTGCCCTGCATCGCATCGAGGGCGTTGCGCAGGAGGTTGATCAGCACCTGTTCGAGACGAATCGCATCACCGCGCACCCATGCCGGACGCGTCAGGTGCAACACCAGACTGACCTGCTCGTCACGCAACCGTGCATCGAGTAACTGCAAAGACTGATCGACCACCGTCGCCAGATCCAGGCGCTCACGCAAGCCGCTGGGGCTTTTGCGCGCGAAGGTCTTGAGGTGGCCGGTGAGGGCAGCCATGCGCGTGAGCATCTCGTCTACCGGTTTCAAGGCTTTATAAGCATCGTCGACCCGGCCATGCTCGAGCAGCAGGCGCAGCGTCGCCAGTTGCATGCGCTGAGCGGTCAGCGGCTGATTGATTTCATGGGCCAGCGCGGCGGACATCTGGCCGAGCGCGGCGAGTTTGGCCGATTGCACCAGACCGTCCTGCGCGGTGCGCAAATCGCGGGTGCGTTCTTCCACCAACTGTTCCAGCTCTTCGCGGTTGCGCTGGCGGATTTTCGACAGGCGCCAGCGCTGGTTGAGAAACAGCAACAGAAACACCAGCGCCAGCCACACCCCAGCGGCGGCCAGCCCGGCGTTGCGCAGGTCTTCGAAGGCCACTTGCGGATGGCGCAGCAGGTGCAAGGTCCAGCCTTCGGCGCTGAGGGGCAGCGATTCCCATAGATAATCCGCCGTGCCTTGCGGGCCTTCGACGCGGCGCAGGTCGCTGTTGTCATCGAAGCGGCGCAGCGATAAATGAGTCAAGGGCTGCAGCGATTGCTTGTCGTACTGCCGGGTGGCTTTGATTTCATCCATGTCGCGGGCGCTCAATGGCCGCAGCGCGCGATAGCGCCAGCCGGGCTGGTTGGCGATGAAGATGATCCCGCGCGCATCGCTGACCAGCAGTGTGTCATTGCCCTGACTCCATTCGCGTTCCAGCTCGGGGAATTCCAGCTTGACCACCATTGCGCCAAGGAACTCGTCGTTGTCGCCGAGCACCGCGCTGGAGAGGAAATAGCCGGGAATTCCGCTGGTCACGCCCACCGCGTAAAAACGCCCGGTGCCTTGGGTGCGGGTCTGGCTGAAGTAGGGGCGGAAACCGTAATTGTGGCCGACGTAACTGCTCGGCAAGCGCCAGTTGCTCGCCGCCACGGCGAGGCCCGTGTGATCAAGCAGTTCAAGGGTCGAGGATTGCGCCGCGCCGTTGATCTTTTCCAGCTTGAGATTCAGCGCCGCCTGTTCGTCGGCATCGACCGGCCCGGCCAGCGCCGAACGCAATTGCGGGTCCAGCGCCAGCACGGCGGGCAGGGCGCGGTAGCGGTCGATCAGGGTATGCAGGGAGTTGGCGTACAACGCCAGTTGCTGGTTGGCACGGGCGGCATCCTCCTCCAGCGCCTGACGTTCGGCGTGGCGGATCGCAAGCGTAGCGGCAAGCGCCGCGCCGGCAATGATCAGCAGGGTATACAACGACAGACGCAGGGTACGGGAAGTCGGCAGCATGCTGGGCGCAGGAATAAGGACGGGCAGGCACCTTACCATGAGCACTGTTCAGGCCAGGAGTCGCGTCGTCACCTTTTCATACGGCAGTAAAAGTCGACGAATTGGAATGAAGCACGGTCCTCAGGTTTCGAAGCCTTTTTATTCGCTGTCCTGTGTCGCGTTCAATGCGTTCAATGCGCTTAGAGGGGTCAGTACGACTCAGGGTCTTGACCGTTTCGATTAAATGTTCCGAGCGATACTGCAGCATATTAATCGTGTCGGTAATGTCGGCATCCAGTGCAGTCACCTCATCCTCGGTAAGATCATTTGCGCTGGTTGCTATTTCATTCAAGAGATCGAGGGTGTCCGGAATCACCTTGATAGTCGGCCCGACGTAGGGGATCTTGCCAGCGCCTGCCAGCGCCAATTCCTTGCCAGCCGCGATGCCGCCTTGTTTGATCTCTTGCCGTCCTTCGGGTTTGAGCGGGTTGTAATCGGCGATAGCTTTAAAGTTAACCACGGGCCCTTGTTCGGCCTGTGTTTGCTTTAACAGCCTGGTTCCTTTCAATCGATCCGGTTGCAAGCTGATGGAGGTGTTCAAACCGGTTTTTCTGCCGATCGCTTTCGTCGTTTTACTCACGGTTTTTCCGACTAGGAAACCAAGAGCCCCGCCAATCAGCATTCCCAGAGGGCCGCCAGGGATTCCCAGTGCTACCCCGGCTGCGCTCATGCCTATGCCAACCGCGTTGGATGTGCCCTTTTCCGCAAGAAAAAAACCTGTACGTTTCGCGGTTGATACCCTGCTGTTGGGCTCAGAGCGATGATTGAGTATTTGAGTGGTGACATCCCTGACAGCCAGATCGACGGCTGAAAGCAGCTCGTTATGGAAGGCCAGTTTCTTCTGCATACGCTCTGTGGGAGTGTTTCCGGTAATAAATGCCCGAACGCCTGCGCTTGACGGTTGAGCTTCTTCTGTTTTGTTGCCTGTCGTGTCGAAGTAAGTCATGGGATTGTTGCGCACAAACCCATATAGGTTCAGCCCATCCACATCCCCTGCCGGGTCGGCACTGACCCAGCGTTGCAACCACGGCGCGTAATAGCGGGCGCCGTAGTAGTACAACCCGCTGACATCCATCTCCTTGCCCGAATAGCGGATGAAGCGGTACCTGGTTTCCGAATTCGGTGCCATCCACGCGGTTTCGCCAAAGGGGTAATAGCCTTCCTGGCTGATCATGACGGCGTCTTGATCCAGTTCCATCACGCTGGAGCCGAGATGATCTTCAAGGTTGTAACGCAATTGATCGCTGTCGATATCTTTGGGGTTGTTCTTTGCCCAATGCAGGCAGCGGGCGTTACTGAGGGTGATGACGTGCAGTTCTTCACCGTTGTCGCGGGTGCGGATTTCAAGCCCGGGCAGGTAGCGCACCTGGTGGAAATGTTCGGCGTTGGCAGCGAAGGTTTCGTGGCGTTTGAACACGCGAATGCCCTGGCTGTAAAGGTAATGCTCGGCGTCATTGCGATCGTTTTCACGCTGGATCAGCGTCACGCTCTTCACCTCATCGCGGGCATTCCAGATCAGCGGCTTGCCGGGGTGCATCGCTTTCTGGTTACCGTGACTGTCGAACAGATCGCCAAACACCGGTTCCGGGTCGCCGGTTTTCCAACGCACCCCGCGATTGCTCTTCAGATCGATGAACATTTGCCGGGTCGAGTTGTTGCCGGCGCGTACGTGACACAGTTCGATCAGGTTGCCACCGTTGTCGTACTGGTAGGTCTGGGTGTAGTTGAGGCGATTGTTCGGGTCGCCCGGTTGCGGCAGGCCGGGAATGTCCGGCGGCGGGGCGTCGTCGTAGCCGGTGGCGCTGGTCAACCGATAGAGCGAGTCGTAGGTGAAGTCGCGGTGGCCATCGATCAACTGATTGGCGAAGTAACGTGGTTGAAAGGCGTGGTCTTCGATGCGGGTGATATTGCCGACGGGATCGTAGAAATATTCGAGGTTCTGCAGCACTGCGCCGGTGTCTTTGCGACTGGACTGAGTGTGCAGACGACTGTCTGCAGGGTCGTACGTCCACGTACTGAGGACGCGATTGCCGGCCAGTTGTTCAATGATCTGCTCGTTGGCGTTGTACTGTGCGTCCAGCAATACCGGTTGCCAGTCAGACGTATCCTTGATCAGCAGTTCCGTTTGCTTGAGTTGCCCGGCCAGGCCGTAGCGCGAGCGTCGCCGATGGCCACCGGCGTCGGTCTGCTCGAGCAGCGCGCCGAGCGAGCTGAACACATGGTGAGTGGTGAACGGCTCACCGTCGTGGAACGTGCGGGTTTCCCGCAGCGGCTGGCCGGTCAGGGAATAACTGTCCGTGAGCAGCGAACCGGAACGGTCTTTCTGTTCCAGCAACTGGCCGCGACGGTTGTATCCGGCTTCGGCCGAGGCATCGGCGTAAATGAAAACATCGACATCGGGTTGGCCATTTTCCTCGACCGCGACCACCCGCAGTTGCTCATCGAAGATCGTCTGCCACTGGCTACCGCGCTGATCCCAGCGCCGCAACGGCTCACCCGCCAGCCCCGGCAGGATCAGGCGCCAGCCGGCGTCGACGCTGTCGGTCAATACCCCATCACCGTTTAGTGAGTAGACGTTAATGAGGTTCGCAGTGGGCAGACGCGGATCCCGCTGCGCCACCATACGGCCGACCACATCGTATTGCTGAAGCGACACGAGTGCTTTTGGTGTGTCGTCTGCCAGAGTGCGCAAGTAACTGACCTGACGGATCGGCGAGCCCCGGCCATCGATCACCGCCACCGTTGGAGTGCGCCTATGAACAGGGTCGTATTTCATGCGAATTTGTGTTTGGTGAAGGGCTGAACAAATGTCTGAAATTTCGACGCTGGTTTCGCTTGTTTGCGCAAAAATCTGTTGTCTGTCAGCAAATCTTCTTTGTGCCACTTCAGGGTGGTCTGGCTGCTTTCGATATATCCCAGGATTGCACTGGTCTGCTCTCGCAAGGTATCGAGCCGAATGGTCTTGGCAGCCATTAAGCGGCTCTTGTCAGGTAGCACGTCAGCCGAATTGATCGTGTTTTGTCCTACGCGTCTGAAGGCTTTCTCAATATCGGCCATTCGCGAAGTGAGGACTTGTTTCCAGTCGGCGAGCATCGTTTCGATTTTTTCAATCTTGACCGGATCCAGACCCTGTTTAATGTCCTCCACCTCCTGCACCCGCGAACCGATATTAAGTGTCGCCCCCACGCCTGGAACAAATGTTCCGACGCCGCGGTTCAGTAAGGTGTTGGCGGCATCGGCCGGCGTGAAACTCGATGAACGCTCTGTGATGCCGACCTTTTGATCAATGGCTGCGACGCTCATTGCCGAAGTTTGTGGAATCAATGGGACTGTCATATTTGCAAAGGACGTGTATTTGCTGGCGATCTCCTCGCCGATATCGCCGCTGATGTGCATGGCAATCATCTCCGACAAGAAGCCGACGGCGGCGGGCATAGCAGCGGTAAGTGTTGAGCCTGCGAACCCGCCGCCGAAATAACCAGCGAAGAAGCCGGCAGTGCCTATCAGTGATTCTGCAACAATATTCGCCAGCAGTTCAGTCCCGTACTGTCCGCTTGATACTTTCAGCATTTGGTCCAGCGTTGTGGCTGAGTAATCACCGAGAGTGGTCACGAAGTTTGAGAAATTGACGATATCGAATTTCTCTTGGCTGTTGCCTTGCACATCCACATAAGTTAACGGGTTGTTCAACACCATCGCATACAGATTCAACCCATCCACATCTCCGGCCGGATCGGCACTGACCCAACGCTGCAACCACGGCGCGTAATAGCGTGCGCCGTAGTAATACATGCCACTGACGTCCATCTCTTTGCCCGAATAACGGATGAATTTATAGCTGACCCCGGTCTCTGGAGGTGGGGTCATCCACGCCGTGGCGCCAAACGGGTAATAGCCTTCCTCGCTGATCAGTTGTGCTTGCTGATCCAGTTCCATCGCACAGGAACCGAGGTGATCTTCGAGGCTGTAACGCAATTGATCGCCGTCGATGTCTTTGGGATTGTTCTTTGCCCAATGCAGGCAGCGGGCGTTGCCGAGCGTGATGACGTGCAGTTCTTCACCGTTGTCGCGGGTGCGGATTTCAAGCCCCGGCAGATAGCGCACCTGGTGGAAATGCTCGGCGTTGGCAGCGAAGGTTTCGTGGCGTTTGAACACGCGCATACCCTGGCTGTAACGGTAGTACTCGGCATCATTGGAACCGCCATCGCGCTGGACCAGGATCACGCTTTCCAGCTCATCGCGGGTATTCCAGAGCAGCGGTTGGCCCGGTTGCACGGTCAGTTGATTGCCGTGGCGATCGAACAAAGTGTCGAAATCCGGCGGCTCGTCGCCGGTTTTCCAGCGCACCCCGCGATTGCTTTTCAGATCGATGAACATTTGCCGGGTCGAGTTGTTGCCGGTGCGTACGTGACACAGTTCGATCAGATTGCCACCGTTGTCGTACTGGTAGGTCTGGGTGTAGTTGAGGCGATTGTTCGGGTCGCCCGGTTGCGGCAGGCCGGGAATGTCCGGCGGCGGGGCGTCGTCGTAGCCGGTGGCGCTGGTCAACCGATAGAGCGAGTCGTAGGTGAAGTCGCGGTGGCCATCGATCAACTGATTGGCGAAGTAACGTGGTTGAAAGGCGTGGTCTTCGATGCGGGTGATATTGCCGACGGGATCGTAGAAATATTCGAGGTTCTGCAGCACTGCTCCAGTGTCTTTGCGACTGGACTGAGTGTGCAGACGACTGTCTGCAGGGTCGTACGTCCAGCGACTGAGGACAAGATTACCGGCCTGCTGCTCGATGATCTGGTCGGCGGCGTTGTACTGCGCATCAAGCAACACGGGCTGCCATTGGCTCTGGCCGCTGATCAACAGTTGTACCTGCCGAAGGTGCCCGGCCAGGCCGTAGCGCGATCGTCGCCGATGGCCGCCGGCGTCGGTCTGCTCGAGCAGCGCGCCGAGCGAGCTGAACACATGGTGAGTGGTGAACGGCTCGCCGTCGTGGAACGTGCGGGTTTCGCTCAGCGGCTGGCCGGTCAGGGAATAACTGTCCGTGAGCAGCGAACCGGAACGGTCTTTCTGTTCCAGCAACTGGCCGCGGCGGTTGTACCCGGCCTCGGCCGAGGCGTCGGCGTAAGTAAAAACGTCGACATTGGACTGACCATTTTCCTCGACCGCGATCACCCGCAGCTGCTCATCGAAGCTCGTGCGCCAATGGTTGTCGCGCTGATCCCAGCGTTGCAATGGCTCACCGGCCAGACCCGGCAGGGTCAGGCGCCAGCCGGCGTCGACGCTGTCGGATTTCAATACCGTGCCGTCCAGGCTGTAAACCGTGGTCAGGCAGGGTGCCGACAAGCGCGAATCCCATTGCTCGATCAGACGGCCGGCGTAGTCATGCTGCTGACGGGTTACCAGCGCTACGGGGTTGTCGGCCGTCACACTGCGCAAGTACCCGACCTGCCGCATTGGCAAACCACGCGCATCGCTTACCGCCAGCGCAGGTGTACGGCGATGCACGTTGGCAATCATGGCTGCGATGCCTTGGTTGGCGATGATGGCTCGGCGGTGTCGTTGAAGTCTTCGCTGGTGTGATACCAAGGGTGGTACGTCTCTCGGGAAAAGTCGCCCTTGGCATTGACCATTCCGACCTGCCGGCTCTTGACGTCATAGCGAAGCTGATCGTGATGGCTCAGTGTGCGCAGGGACTGATCGTTGACGTAGGTATAGGTGTTGGCGAAAAACGCGCGGTACTGACGAACGGGCAAGCCTTTGTTGTTGTATTCGACCCGCTCGCTGATGCGCCAGCGCGGGTTGGCATCGACCACTTTGATCTGGCCATCCTCGACGATCAGCGAGCCGTCGGCGTCCACGGCATAGGCCTTGCCCGGATCGACCAATTGCTGGGTTTGCAGAGCCCGGCCAAAACCGTCGACGCAGGCTTTGGTGATCTGGATCTGCGCATCCACCTCGTCATCAGGGTAGCGGTCGGCACTGAGGATCACACTGTGCACCGGTTCGCGATGCACTGTTGCGATGGCGTCTTGCAGCGCCTGTTCATCAGGCGTCAAGGCGCCGCTGCGCCGGGTCAGTTGGCGGCGTGTACTGGCCCTGATGTGGCCGCTGGGCAGCAGATAACCCTGAGCGATCCATGCCAGGGCGGCGCGGGTGTCGTTGGCCATCTGCCCCATCCAGCTGAACAGATCCTTGCGCAGGGTACTCGCGGCTTTTTGCACGGCATCGGTCGGGTTGGCAATTGCCGTAGCCGGGCTCCGGTCCTCCGGAAGTTTGTATTCGCTCAGTGGCCTGAAACCCGCTTCCCTGTTGTTCTCTGAGCCATAATAACTGGTGGCCAGGGGCTGATTGGAGGGTTCATACAACGCCTGATGAGTATTCAGGTTGGCATCGATGATTTTCAGCGGTTGCAGCGCGTGGTAGTCGTACTCGATGCAGGTGGTACAGCCATCTGGCAGTTCCACGAGGGTGACAGCCAGCGCATACGCGTCGTATACGGCGTGAGTGAAGCCATGGCTGAGGGTTTCGCGATAGCGCCGGACCTTGTAGAAACCGTCGAGGCTGGCGTATTCGGCGTAGCCGAAATTAGCCGACCACAGGTCATGCTCCGTGCTGCCCAAGGGATTTATCCAGAACAGAAACGGCATGGGCAGATAGCCGATCTTCTTCAGTTCGTCGCGCACGTTGAAGGGCGCAGGCAGCACGCTGTAAGCGTCCAGCGCCGTCTTGTCCAGTTGTGCCACTTCCAGTGGACCGACCAGGGCCTCGAATCCGGCAACGCCGTCGTCCAGCCGTTGGCCATCGGTACTCAAGTAGCGCTGTACAGACTGCGTGGTCAGCACCCGTTCAGCGTTCCAGTGCGCCGAATCCTCATGTGCCTTCAGGCACTCATAGGACACTTGCGCGGCTTCAAGCCCGGTGGGCAGGGTGCCTTTGGGCAAGACCAGTGCATTGCCACGCTGCTGATAGGGCAAACCGAGACGCCAATGCTGCCGGTCCTTGTCCAGATCGATGAACGCTGAACGGCTTTCATTCAGGTAGAACGATTGTTGCGCCGGGTCATGGGCGTCGAACCACCACTGCTGTACATCCGGGTCGTCGAACGGTGGTGCATCTTTTTCGGTCAGTCGCCGGGCGTAACTCACCGTGATGGCGTGCGTCGGCTGGCCGTAAGTGTTGTAGCGCAGGACCACATCGTTGCGACACATGGGGTCATCGACGAAACCGTCGTACTGGTAGCTGATCCTTTCCACCACCAGTGGCAGCAAGACGGCGGTGGCATAAGGACCTTGCTCGCGAACCTCGCGCACCTGATATCGCACTTCTTCTACGGCATAAGGCGTGGCAATCCCGGGGGCGTCCATGTCTGCATCAGCGTAGGTTTCGCTGCGGGCCATCGAGCCGACCAACGCTCGGGAGAGCTGGTATTGGCTGTCTTCATCCTGCACCGGAATCAGTTCATCGGCATCGTCTTCCGGGTGATGGCGACTGAACAGGGTGTTACCCAGGGCTACCGCTTGTGCATCCTGATTGAAGTAGTCGTCGCGCGGCCGGTCCATCGATTGCCCGGTATGAAACCAGGTGCAGACACGCACCGGCTCGCTGAAACCTTCGCTCTCATCTGCTCTGGCGCTCTCACTGTCGGTTTGTTGCAACAGACCGAAACCGCGGAACTCACGCTCGCGGCTGTCGTAGACGCCTTCACGCCAAGTGAAGGTCTGAGTCAGGCAATTGCCAGTGATTTCATCCAGCTGCCGTTGTTTCTTGACCACCGCCACCGGGAACGGCAGGCGGCAAGCCGGCAAACGCTTAAGGGTGAGCAAACGGTGTTTTTCATCCAGCCATTCCTGCGCCGAACTGCGATAAGCGACGCTGGCACTGCAACCCATGTTGTTGTTACTGCTGGTCAACAGATACGGCTTGGCCGAAACGAAATCGTAGCGCCAATGCTGCGGCTGCATGTGCGTCACCGTCAGGATCAGACTGGCGCAGCCCAGGCCTTGCAGATCGGCGAAACTCACCTGACAGAGGCGATCGTAGCGCACGCCGTCGGGCCACGGCACGCTGATCGGTATTTGCTCCAGGCCGTTGCCGCCACGATTCAGGTAGATCTCGAAGGTATCCGACTTCAGATAAATCAGCGACGCGGCACCGGAGCCGTCGAGGTCGGCAAGGCGCACCCGGGACGAATCGAATTGCTCGTAGTTGAAGGGCAACTCGCTGATCTTGCGACCTTTGCCAAACCGGCCGTGGCCCAGGTTCGGCCAGCAGCGGATTTCGTCATGGCGTATCCGACACAACTCGGGCATATCGCTGCCCAGCAGGTTGCCCAACAGCACCAGTTCTGTGCGCGAATTGCTGAACAGTGGCAAGCGGTCGTCGTCGGGTTCGTGCAGCACCTCTTCAGGCGCGGCGAAGCCTTGTTCGCGCTCGTTGGCATACAACCGCACGGAGCTGGGCCCGATCAACGCCAGGCTACTCAAGCCGTCACCGCTCAAGTCGCCAAGTGTCGAGAGAGTGTTGAAAAACTCTGGTGGGAATTTGCCGAAGGGGACGAAGTCGGCAAACTCGCGTTGTTCTGTCAGGGTGCGAAAACCACTGATACCCGGTTGCGCGGTGACCCAATCGAGCCTTCCGTCCCCCGTCAGGTCGGTCAGCAGTTGCTGGACCGGACGGTTGCGATCGGCGAGCGGAATCTTTTCCAGTGCGGTCCATGGCCCATAGCCGATTTCATCGGTGCCCTTGGTCGCGCGTAGTGGTTCGCGGTAGTACCAGGCCTGGTCATAACGGCAGAGGAAACCCGGCACACCTTCGCCATAAAGATCCACACACTGGTAAAAACCACCGTCCTCGATACCCGGTTGAACATCGGGTTCGAAGAAGCGCGCCGGGGTTTTATTGATGTCGAAGGGGGCATAGTCGAACTCGACCGGCGGCGTGTTTTCGACAATGCCGTTCGCATCGAATGCCTGATAGTGCGCCGCGCTGATCTGGCTGTAGGCCCACTGCGCGATATTTTGCGGTTGGTGATATTCCAACAGCAGGCGGCGTACCAGTTTCGGTTGGTCAGTCGATTGCTCGGGAAAATGATGAAACAGCAATGCCTGTTGGCAGAGTCTGCGAGTGCCCAGTTCAAAACCCTGACCGTGGGTTGAAAAGCTGTCTGGGCGAACGGTCCAGGGTTTGAGGGGGGCACCGTCATATGCCGGGATGTCGGTCAGTGACGTGCTGCGCTCGCCGTAATCGAACAGCAGATGAAAGTGCCAGCCCAGTTCGGCGGGATTGTCCGTCGTCCAGCTGTACAGATCGCTGCTGGCCGTGAAGTTGCCGTAACACACGCGGCGCAGATAACGCTGGGCGCGATAGTCACGCACGGGGGCGGGATCCTGATCATCGGTCTTGTATTCAAAGCAGATGTGTTCGCCGCGCGCGTTCATGCTTTCGCACAGCAGCCATGTGGCGATTCGTCCAGGAGCCTGGGGATCGGCAATTCGTGTGGCTTCGGTTTTGCCGTAAAGGTGCAGCGAGCCGTCAGCGCCGTGTATCAGCCAGAATACCGGTGGATCGGCTTCTCGGGTCTGCCGCTGCCAGCGCTCGCGCAAGGCAAAATCGCTTTCCACTCGAGGACAATAGCGCACGACTCTGTGCGGGCCAATGTCGACGCCGTTGTAGACGCTTTCCTCTCGGAACTTGAGTTCACCATGCTCATCGAGCTCCGGCATCCACACTTCGCCATCGGCACCGACGATCTCGTCGTGATCGGTATAACGTGGCACGCCTTTGTTGGTTCTGCGATTGATCTGACCCACGCCGGACAGGTGCCAGGAAAGGCCGAATGGACCGTTGCCACTCTGACTGCTGTAACTCAGCGAGAACTGAGGATCCCAGCCCCGCCCGGCAGACGTTGGAATCGGCAACTCGAACGAGGCGGCTCCGGTCGGGCCCACAGCGCCCCAACTTTTGCCGATGGTGGCGATCGATGCGCTTTTGGCGATGGAAGGGGTGGTGATGCTCAGCTCTTGTTGATCAGGCATGGTCGAATCCATTGCGCACGGGGTGGGCGTGAATGGACTGACGCTAACAAGAATGGCGGGTAAATGAACCTGTCAGATCTGACAGGTGCGCAAGATCATTTTGTATGCTTCGGAGCTTTTTTTATCGCGAACGGTTGGCCCCTGTGAAAACGGCCGGGTCATCGTTGCAGATGAACCGGCCGTTTTTATGGCAGCGAAGGGCTTATTGCACTTCTACCGCCAGGCTTTCGCTGATCTTCTGTTGCCAGATCGCAGGGCCGGTGATGTGCACCGACTCACCTTTGCTGTCCACCGCAACGGTGACCGGCATGTCCTTGACCTCGAACTCGTAGATCGCTTCCATGCCCAGTTCGGCAAACGCCAGCACTTGCGACTTCTTGATCGCCTGAGCGACGAGGTAAGCAGCGCCGCCAACGGCCATCAGGTACACGGCTTTGTTGTCCTTGATCGCTTCGATGGCGGTCGGGCCGCGCTCGGATTTACCGATCATGCCCAACAGGCCGGTCTGCTCGAGGATCTGCCGGGTGAACTTGTCCATCCGCGTCGCGGTGGTCGGGCCCGCCGGGCCAACCACTTCGTCACCGACCGGATCAACCGGGCCGACGTAGTAGATGAAGCGACCTTTCAGATCGACCGGCAGGGTTTCACCCTTGTTGAGCATCTCGACCATGCGCTTGTGCGCGGCGTCGCGACCGGTGAGCATTTTGCCGTTGAGCAGGACGGTTTCGCCCGGCTTCCAGCTCTGCACGTCTTCCGGGGTCAGGGTGTCGAGGTTGACACGGCGAGCCGACGGGCCGGCTTCCCAGACGATTTCCGGGTAGGCGTCCAGCGGTGGCGCTTCCAGCGAGGCCGGGCCGGAGCCGTCGAGCACGAAGTGTGCGTGACGGGTGGCGGCGCAGTTCGGGATCATGCACACCGGCAGCGAGGCTGCGTGGGTCGGGTAGTCCATGATCTTCACGTCGAGCACGGTGGTCAGGCCACCGAGGCCCTGGGCGCCGATGCCCAACTGGTTGACCTTCTCGAACAGCTCCAGGCGCATTTCTTCGATGCGGTTCTGCGGGCCACGGGCCTTCAGTTCGTGGATGTCGATGGATTCCATCAACACTTCCTTGGCCATGACGGCGGCTTTCTCGGCGGTGCCGCCGATGCCGATGCCGAGCATGCCCGGTGGGCACCAGCCGGCGCCCATGGTCGGAACGGTCTTCAATACCCAGTCAACGATCGAGTCGGACGGGTTGAGCATGGCCATTTTCGACTTGTTCTCGGAACCGCCGCCCTTGGCCGCCACGTCCACTTCCACGGTGTTGCCCGGGACGATGGAGTAGTGAATCACGGCAGGGGTGTTGTCCTTGGTGTTTTTCCGAGCACCCGCCGGGTCGGCGAGGATCGAGGCACGCAGGACGTTTTCCGGCAGGTTGTAGGCGCGACGCACGCCTTCGTTGATCATGTCGTCCAGGCCCATGGTGGCGCCATCCCAACGCACGTCCATGCCGACGCGCACGAACACGGTAACGATACCGGTGTCCTGGCAGATCGGGCGATGGCCGGTGGCGCACATGCGCGAGTTGATCAGGATCTGCGCCATCGAGTCACGGGCCGCTGGCGATTCTTCGCGCAGGTAGGCTTCGTGCATCGCCTGGATGAAATCCACGGGGTGGTAATAGGAAATGAACTGCAGGGCGTCGGCAACGCTCTGAATCAGGTCATCTTGCTTGATCACGGTCATGAGTCGCGCTCCTCTAAAAGACGGGAACATTCAATAAGGTGCCTGCGGCTTGGGTGCATCGGTCGGTCGCAAGCACCTTTCAAGGCACGCCGGGGCTGCTGGCGCGACGCTAAAAAGGCGCGGCAGTATAACGCGCCTCGGTGGGGCGTACACGCGCCGGCAATCATTCGTTGGTCGCATGGGTGGGCGAATATCGGACAGCGGGTTTGCACTTCAAGAGCTACCCCCTCACCCCAGCCCTCTCCCCCAAGGGGGGCGAGGGGGAAAGGGAGCCGATCTTCATGCTGTTCAAACCTGTGCTCGACTCAAGAAAGGGAGCTGATCTTCATGCTGTCCAAACCTGTGCTCGACTCAAGAAAGGGAGCTGATCTTCATGCTGTTCAAACCTGTGCTCGACTCAAGAAAGGGAGCTGATCTTCATGCTGTTCAAACCTGTGCTCGACTCAAGAAAGGGAGCTGATCTTCATGCTGTTCAAACCTGTGCTCGACTCAAGAAAGGGAGCTGATCTTCATGCTGTTCAAACCTGTGCTCGACTCAAGAAAGGGAGCTGATCTTCATGCTGTTCAAACCTGTGCTCGACTCAAGAAAGGGAGCTGATCTTCATGCTGTTCAAACCTGTGCTCGACTCAAGAAAGGGAGCCGATCTTCATGCTGTTCAAACCTGTGCTCGACTCAAGAAAGGGAGCTGATCTTCATGCTGTTCAAAACCTGAGTTCGACTCAGGAAAGGGGGGCGATGTTCAGGCTGTTCAAGTCTGAGTCCGGCTCGGTATTTCAGGTCGGCGTATCGCCAACAATCGACTCGGTCAGTCCCCTCTCCCTCTGGGAGAGGGCTAGGGTGAGGGGCTTTTGGCGGTCTACGCAGGCCACACTTTTGACGTCAAATTTCGGGCCCGAAAATCGGTGGTCATTTATCGACTACGCCTCTAAAGTGGCAGCCGGTCTGTAGAGTAGGACACTCGGTCAGCCTCTTATCGCACGGTGAGTCAACGATTGACCCATAACGCCATTCAACGTCTTTTGCTCAAACGCTTTGCCCTCGCTGCGGCCACCTATGGATTGGCTTTGCTGCTGCTGTGGCTGGCATTTTTCACGGGGCACTACGAGCAGTCCCTGACTTCTGTGGCCATCGGCAGTGCGCTGGTGGTGATCAGCCAGTCGGTGCTGTTCGCACTGTTCTGGAGTGGGCGCAACCTGCGCTTTGCCGATCCCAGCCTGACCGAAGCGCAGGTGTTGATCGGTCTCGGCTGGCAGACCTGGCTGATCGCTCATCTGGATGAAGCCCGCGGCGCCTTCCTGGTGTTCTACGTGCTGATCCTGCTGTTCGGCCTGTTCCATCTCAGTCGACGGGCGTTCATACGCTGTGCCCTGTTGGTGTTCTTCAGTTTCTGTGCCATCACGCTGTGGGACGGCTACTACTTCCGCTTGCGCGAGCCGGCGCTTGCCGCCTTGCAGGTGTGCATTCTGGCAATGGTGCTGGCGTGGCTGGTGCTGTACGCGCGCTTCGTCCAGGTTTCGCGGCAACGCCAGCGCCAGCGCCGGTTTGCCTTGCAGGCGCATCAGGACACCCTGCGCGGGATGATGCGGCAGTTGGAAGATCTGGTCGCCACCGATGAACTGACCGGGCTGTTCAATCGTCGGCATTTTCTGCGTCTGGCCACGCGAGAGCTGGATGAAATGGACGACGATGTGGTGCACGGTCTGGCGCTGATCGACCTCGACCATTTCAAACGCATCAACGACCTGCACGGCCATGCCGCCGGCGATCAGGTGTTACAGGCCTTCGCCGGCGTTGCCCAGGCGTGTCTGCGCGACGGTGATGTGCTGGCGCGTTATGGTGGTGAAGAATTCGTTGTGTTGTTGCCCGATTGCGACGCCGAACGGCTGACTACTTGCTGTGAACGTCTGCGTATTGCCTTTACTGACGTTGAACTGGTCGGCCTGAATGTGCGCAACCTCAGCCTGTCGGCCGGCATGACGCTGTTGGTGTTGGGCGATGATCTGGACGACGCCTTGCAGCGCGCCGATCAGGCCTTGTATCGGGCCAAGCGTGACGGGCGCAATCGTTGTGCGGCCGCGTGGGAGAACGTCGATGCCTGAACTTCGCGTCGGTGAACGACAATGGTCAGTGGCAGCGGGCAGCAATCTGCTCGATGCCCTCAATCAGAATGGCGTCGCCGTGCCTTACAGCTGCCGCGCCGGCAGTTGCCATGCCTGTCTGGTGCAATGCGTGCAAGGCCTGCCCGCCGACAATCGGCCGGACGCCTTGAGCGCCGAACAGCGTCAGCAAGGCTGGCGCCTGGCGTGTCAGTGTCAGGTCGTCGAAGATTTGCAGGTGCACACCTTCGACCCGATCACCGATGGTCGCCCGGCAGTGGTCGAAGCGCTGGACTGGCTCAGCGACAGCGTCCTGCGCTTGCGTCTGACCCCGCAACGGCCGTTGCGCTACAGCGCCGGGCAACATCTGGTGTTGTGGATCGGGCACATTGCGCGGCCGTATTCGCTGGCGAGCCTGCCGGAGGAAGACCGCTTTCTCGAATTCCATCTCGATTGCCGCCAGCCTGGTGAATTCAGCGATGGCGCACGAAAATTGCAGATCGGCGATCCGATCCGTCTCGGCGAACTGCGCGGCGGTGCTTTGCATTACGATCCCGACTGGCACAGTCGCCCCTTGTGGCTGCTGGCCGCTGGCACCGGTCTGGGCCCTTTGTTCGGCGTGCTGCGCGAAGCCTTGCGCCAGGATCACCAAGGCCTGATCCGCGTCATTCACGTGGCTCATGACGATCGCGAGCACTATCTGGCCAAACCCCTGGCGGCACTGGCTGCGCAGCGGGAAAACCTCAGTGTCGAGCTGTGGACGGCGGCCGAGTCAGCCGCCGCTTTGGCGCAACTGCGCCTTGTCTCCCGGCAAACCCTGGCCTTAGTCTGCGGCTCGACGGCCAGCGTCGACGCCTTCGCGCGGCGTCTGTACCTGGCCGGATTGCCGCGCAATCAACTACTGGCTGACGTGTTCCTGTCCCGTGGTTGAGCGCTGATATTTCAGACGCGAGACACATCATGACCGAAGCCATCCTGCTGGAACGCGAGCGCGGTTTGCTGACCCTGCGCCTCAACCGTCCGGACAAGAAAAACGCCCTGACCCGCGCCATGTACAGTCGCCTCGCCGAGGCGCTGAAACAGGCCGATGGCGACCCGGCGATCAACGCCGTGCTGATTACCGGCAGCGCCGAATGCTTCACCGCCGGCAACGACATTGCCGACTTCATCCAGCAACCGCCGAGTGACCTCGACAGCCCGGTGTTTCACTTCATGCTCAACCTGCTTGAGTGCCGCAAACCGGTGATCGCCGCGGTGGCCGGCGCGGCGGTGGGCATTGGCACCACATTGTTGCTGCACTGCGATCTGGTTTATGTGGCCCGCGATGCGCGGTTGCGCATGCCATTCGTCAACCTGGGTTTGTGCCCGGAGTTCGGCTCCAGCCTGATCCTTCCACGTCTGCTTGGGCAGGCCAAAGCGGCAGAGTTGTTGTTACTGGGCGAAGGCTTCAGCGGTGAACAGGCGGCGCAGTGGGGGATTGCGACCGAAGCATTGGGTAGCGGCGCTGCGGCGCTAAGCAAGGCGCGGGAAATGGCGCTGCGTTTCGATGAACTGCCGGCCGAAGCGGTGCGTATCAGCAAGCAATTGATGCGAGCGCCGGATCGCGAGTTGATTCGTAAGGTGATCGAGGAGGAGGGCGCATTGTTCACCCAGCGCCTTCGTTCGCCAGAAGCAATGGTGGCGTTGACCGGATTTATCAAACGGCATTAAAAAGCCAACCCTCATCGGAACGCCGCCCGCCCAGCCCTCTCCCAGAGGGAGAGGGAGACGACCGAGGTGTAATGCGCTACACATCGACTTGAAAGAAACGGTCGGATTCAGCGCAGAGCTATCAGGTCGGTGCAATTCTGCAATATCCCTCAATCGGTTCCCTCTCCCTCTGGGAGAGGGCTAGGGTGAGGGGCTTTCGATTCAACGCAGACAACAAAAAGCCCCGGCACTCACATGCCGGGGCTTTGGTTTTTCAGCGCGTCACTCAGACCTGCGGGTCGCCCACGTGCAGGATCTTCATGCCGTTGGTGCCGCCGGTGGTGTGGTAGCTGTCGCCCTTGGTCAGGATGACCCAGTCGCCTTTTTCCACAACGCCGCGTTTGGTCAGCTCGTCGATGGCCTTCTGGCTGACTTCGTGCGGTTCCAGCGAAGCCGGATCGAACGGAATGGTGTACACGCCACGGAACATTGCCGCGCGGGCCTGGGCTTCGCGGTGCGGGGTGAAGGCGTAGATCGGCACCGAGGAGCGGATACGCGACATGATCAGCGGAGTGAAGCCACTTTCGGTCAGAGCGATGATCGCTTTGACGCCCGGGAAGTGGTTGGCGGTGTACATGGTCGCCAGCGCGATGCTTTCGTCGCAGCGGGTGAATTCCTTGCCGATACGGTGGCTGGAGGTCTTGCCGGTCGGGTGCTTCTCGGCGCCGACGCAGATGCGCGCCATTGCCTGCACGGCTTCCAGCGGGTACAGGCCAGCGGCGGATTCGGCGGACAGCATCACGGCGTCGGTGTAGTCGAGCACGGCGTTGGCTACGTCGGACACTTCAGCGCGGGTCGGCATCGGATTCTGGATCATCGACTCCATCATCTGGGTCGCGACGATCACCGCCTTGTTGTGGCGGCGTGCATGCAGAATGATTTTCTTCTGAATGCCGACCAGTTCGGCGTCGCCGATTTCCACGCCCAAGTCACCACGGGCAACCATCACCGCGTCGGATGCCTTGATCAGGCCGTCGAGGGTTTCGTCGTCCGCTACGGCTTCAGCGCGTTCGATCTTCGCCACCAGCCAGGCAGTGCCGCCGGCTTCGTCGCGCAGTTGACGGGCGTATTCCATGTCGGCAGCGTCACGCGGGAAGGACACTGCGAGGTAGTCGACTTCCATTTCTGCAGCGAGCTTGATGTCGGCCTTGTCTTTTTCAGTCAGGGCCGGCGCGGTCAGGCCGCCACCGCGACGGTTGATGCCTTTGTGGTCGGACAGCGGGCCGCCGATGGTCACGGTGCAATGCAATTCTGTTGCGGTGGCGGTATCAACGCGCATCACCACACGGCCGTCGTCGAGCAGCAGCTCGTCACCCACGCCGCAGTCCTTGACCAGATCCGGGTAGTCGATGCCGACCACTTGCTGGTTGCCTTCGGTCAACGGATGGCTGGTGGAGAAGGTGAACTTGTCACCGATCTTCAGCTCGATCTTCTTGTTGGCGAATTTGGCGATACGGATTTTCGGGCCTTGCAGGTCACCCAGCAGGGCGACGAAACGGCCGTGCTTGGCGGCGAGGTCACGCACCAGCTTCGCGCGAGCCTTGTGCTCGTCGGGGGTGCCGTGGGAGAAGTTCAGACGGGCAACGTCCAGACCAGCCAGAATCAGCTGTTCGAGAACTTCCGGCGAGTTACTGGCCGGGCCAAGGGTAGCGACGATTTTGGTACGACGGACGGACATGCAAAGACTCCTGAGTTCAAGCGCTAGCGAAGGCTACTATGCTCTTGGGGTGTAGTCATTGTTCGTTTGCACTACTTATTACTTTCTTTATTGAACACGACGATTGGCGCAAACACTTCTGAAGAATTCCCGGCAGGGGTCGATACAGAGCACAAGACAGGAGAACCCCCATGCGATTGTTGCCCATTGCCGCCCTTGCCCTCAGCGTCCTCGCCGTGACGGGCTGCACCCGTTGGTCGATGAACCATCATTTGAACAACGCCTACAGCGCCTATGATCGCGGCAACTGCGAGCAGGTCATGCTTGAGTTGTCCAAGGTCGAACGCGCCAGCCGTGCCCGCCCGTACGTGTGGCCGGAAGTGTCGATGATGCGCGGCCAGTGCCTGGAACGGCAGAAAATGTTTGTCGACGCGGCGCAGACCTATCAGTTCATCATCGCCTCGTACCCGAACAGCGAATACGCCTATCGCGCCCGTGCCCGTCTGGAAACCTTGCAGAGCCTGGGCCATTACCCGACGCGCAGCGCCGCTGCCGTGGTGCGCCCGACCCGTTTCTGATGACAGTTGTCATACAAAATCTGGCCGTGTGTACAAGCTGAGCTATAGTCGAATAACCCGGATTCGGCACCGCGTTCTGAATCCGGAGCAACACCTGCGACTGGCAGTTGTAAGGTGACGGCGACGTAGCGACCGTCACACCGGAAGCGGGGAGAGCGAGCCTGCGACACAGGCACGTTCCGAAGCAAGGTGCGGCTCTGTGACGGAGCCTTGCATGGCGAACTGCGCATGTTTACCGAACGGATCGAACGGCATCAGTTGCCGTATTTCCTCAGAGTGTTCAACAGCGTCACCGACAAGCCCATCGGTTTTCTCGGCAACCTCTCCGAAGACGGGCTAATGCTCATCAGCCAATTGCCCATGATGGTCGGCGTGGACTTTCAGTTACGCCTGAAAATCCCCGCCAGCGATGGCTGTCAACAGGTGATCGACTTCACCGCGTGCTGCGTGTGGTGCCATGAAGACGCCACGCCGCTGCACTACGACGCCGGCTTCGTCCTGCAACGCGCACCGCCGGAATTTGGGCAGCTGGTGCAGGCGTTGCAGCGTTATTTCAGTTTTCAGCCGTTGCCGGCTTCGGCCTGATTCAAACCCGCTAAAAGCTTCGCGAGCAGGTCGCGCCTACCTTCGATTTGTGGTGTGTAACAGATCTTGTGGGAGCGGGCTTGCCCGCGAAAGCGTCTCCACTGGAACACGAGTCGCTCGGTCAAGCTGGGTCATACACCTGTTCGTTATTCAGCCTTTTCGGCTAGCCACATTCCCACTCCACTCCCTGATCAAGCGCCATCTCCAGATGCTGCGTTTTGCTTTTTTTCGGCCATCTCGCGCCTCACAGCCATCACCGAACCCGGCGTATCGAAACGCCTTGTCGACAAGAGTACCGTTGGTCGGGACTGTCAGGTTTGACAGGTGACATGTATTTGCAGGAGCGCTGATTCTGGAATCGGTTTTTAATTCACGAATGCGGGAGAAAGAACAGTGACGGATGATTCAGAAATTCCCCTTGGCTGGGCAGCGCCTACTTTTTCTCCCAATGTTAGCGGAACTCTTCAACAGTTCCCCCTGACTATTCGGGTCAACACAATACCGAACAACCTGACAAAGCGTGAGGTCCACTTCAAGCTTAATGGCAACCATTGGTACGAAATGGATCCAGGCTCAAACTCGAACGAGCAATGGTACGACGTCATTATTCCTGAAATAAAACATAGTGACCGTCTGGAAATACATACGCGTTACGTGGGGGGAATGGTGGGATCGGACTGGGGCTTCTCAGGGCAGTTCCGCATCATCAAGCCTTTGGGAATTATCTGGCCGCCTCAAAATAGTTTTGTTTCTTCATCAATAATTATCTCTGGCACCGGAGCCTGGGATAATCCCGTAATTGAGGTGACGACAGGCGACAAGTCTTTCAAAGGCACGCCAAACCTTGACGGGACCTGGTCTGCCGCATTGGAAAAACTTCCCCTCGGCAGACACAGCGTGCATGCAACACAGACTTTCGGTGGTAAAACTTCCAAATCCACGGAATGGAATTTAACGGTAATCGAGGAGCCGCGAATAATATCTCCAGTAAGCGGTGCAGTGATCGGTGAGGCAAAACCGATTGTTTCCGGCACTGGTGAAGTCTATGCAAGTATCAACCTCCACCGGCGAGGAAACCCCCTGGATAGATATGGTTCAGGAATTGTAGAGTTTGACGGTCACTGGAAAATAGAGCTGACCAAAGCGCTCTCATGGGGAAGTTTCATACTGGTCGCAGAACAAACGTTCGAAAAATCGACATTGCTTTCTAACCCTGTCGATCTCACGGTTAACCTTTCGCCCGTTATTTTAGATCCGGCGGCGGGTACGCTACAGTCTCAATCGTTTGACCTTTCAGGTGATTTGGCCATCCAGGGTGCCATCCTGGCTGTTTACATGGATTTGGGATCAGAGCACGTGGGGGAGGCCGCGGTTTCGGCTGGGACCTGGAGAGTGCCGGTAAATGTCCAGCCTGGACCCGCTTCACTCGTAGCGATACAAACTCTGGACAATGTCCCTTCACCTCGCAGCGCGCCTCGAGATTTCCGGATCCGGCCTCCCAAACTGGCAGAGCCTGATGTCACCTTTCTTCCTGATACAAGCTTGAAATTCTCCGGTACCGGTCATTACGACAAGAACCTGCGGACCGAAATCCAGTTCTCTGCCAGCGACAGCTCGCTGCCTTTGCCTCCCAACGTCCGCGTCGATGCCCAAGGCGAGTGGGAAACTGCCCCCGTTGTCTGGCCTCTGGGCAGCTACGATGTGACGGTGATTCAAAAGATCGCCGACAACGCCAATGGCTGGATCGAATCGCTGCCGCTTGAATTCGAAGTCCACAACAACATGCCGGATATCACCGAGGCGAGCTACACCGAGGAGTATCTACCCGTCTTCAGCGGCGAAGGTTACACAGGCGCCACCGTCTCGCTCAGGTTTCCCGATTCAACCGAGGCTGCACGAAGTGTAGTGGTCGAGAACGGCAAATGGTCCACCCCGGCATTGGTGAAGTGGGGGCCAACCAACAAGCGGGAAGTCCGCATTACACAGCATCTGGGAGACCATTCCTCGCAACGTCCTTTCAGCTTGCACGTCACGATTCCACCGCTGGCGCCAGGCCTGGATGATCCTTCCGAGGAGGGGCTGGAGCCGATATTCAGCGGCACTTGTTGGTCTGAAGCGCTGGTGAAGCTCCGGTTCAGCGACGACGGCTTGGAGTACGAAGCGGATGTGGAGGGTGAGCGCTGGGCATTTCAGCGAACCAAAGCATTTGAACCCGGAGTCCTCCACCGCGTCACCGTTACCCAGATCGTTTTCGATCTCCCTTCAGTGCCGGCATCGAAAACCTTCACTGTCCACAGAGTCATGTTGCAACCGCTCATCGTCGCGCCGGTATCCGGCTCAGAAGTGGGATACGACGTCACCATTGAAGGTGATAACGGCATGCAGGGCGCGATGATGCAATTGCATGACAGCCAGATGGGAAGAACGCTGGGTGCTCCGCTCGAATTGCTTGAGGAGGGCAAATGGTCGATCGAACTACGCGATCTGGAGCTGAGGCCTTACTTCCTCCACGCGCAACAGATACTTAACGGGCAAGAGTCGCCCAACAGCGCGGTGCACGAACTCAAGGTGGTGGTGCCGCCGCCTCGATTCAGGACGCCGATCCCTGGCGGGAAAGCGCCGCGCACCTCGAAGATTGTTGGCACTGGCCGACCTGGCGCGCGGGTGGAGGTCTGGCTGGAAGGCGCTACTGAGCCATTGCTGACGGATATTGAGGTGAACGCGAAAGGCTGCTGGGAAGCCGAAGTGAGTTTGCCGGTGGGCAACACAACCATCTGGGCCTTTCAAACCTTCGTCCACAATGGCATTCCGCAGCGCTCTCAACCCAATGAGCGTTTGCGTTACAAGGTCGTGCCGGCGGCGCCGTTTATCGAGACCCCGTCTGCCGATGACCATGTTGGCCGCCGGGTCGTGGTGTCGGGTTTCGCGACGCCCGGCGACACCGTGACTGTGACGCTGGGTGGCGACCAGGCCAGCGCCAAGGTGCGGGAAAACCGGACGTGGTCGGTAACGCTGAAGCCTGGGCAAAACGAAGGCAATCATGAACTGGAAGTTGTGGCGGCTTACGAAGGGTTTGAATCCGATAGCGCGAAACGCACGGTTCAGCTGGCAACTTATCTGCCCACCATTGAGATACCCGCGCCGGGACGCTGGGTCAGCAACCCGGTGCTGTTTGCCGGCACGGGCCGTCAAGGTGTCGGTGTTCTGGTCGACCCGTTCAACCCGGACAAGACATGGGCAGCGTCGATTCAGGTCGACCCTGACTGGCAAGGCCTGTCTGACCAAACGCTACCTTTGGGTGGCAACTGGTGTCGTTTCAAGCTGCAGCCAAGCGACAGCGATCCGCTGGGTTCCGACTGGGTCGCCAGTGAGCGGTTTGAAATCGAATCAGCACCGACGGATAAATCACGCTTGTAAATTTCCGATGAACGGGCATTAAACCTGTCATTTCTGACAGTTGGCGGCTGCTGCGTTCAAGCGCTAAATCCTTATGGAACGCTAGGTCCGCCTGACACGACAGTCAGGCGGACCGGGCCCGTTATCGACTCAAGGAATGTGACCATGGCTGATTCACTCCGTCCCGCTGCGCAGTTGTTCATTCAGCTGTTTGGTGAGCAAACGTCCACTGTGCAAAACCGGCTTTCGAAACTCTGGAGTTACGTTGAGCAGGGGGAATCATTTTTCCCTCTGGTCGAAAAGGGTCTTCCGGTTCTGGTTGGCGAGTACGGACTTGAGCAAGAAGAGGCCCGGCGCTTTTTGCGCCGGGCCAACAGCCTGGCGACCTATGTGCGGCGTCGATTTATTGAACATCACGAGCAGGCGGACAAAGTCGGGCCGACAGGACCGTCCAGTGGTTTGATGTCGCTCGTTAAGGGGCCGCAACTGGAGCGAATATTCGATCTGCAATTGGGAGCCAAGTGCCCCTCGGATTCTCTGGAGTCCATGTTCGGGCCTTCGGCGTATCTGGTCTTCTTGTATCGATTGATTCGAGACTTGATCGAATCCGTTGGTGACGACACCAAGCTGCCGTTGCATGAGCGTCGCACGGATTTGATGAAGTTGACGGTCGACAGTAAAGCGGTGAACGCGCCGGAGTCATCAGTCGACGTGATCGTACGCGTGCTACAGGCGTTCATCGCTGCGAACACGGAGGTTCCACTTGAACAGGCATTGATCAAGGCACGCTATCCCAACGGTCTGCCGTATTACCAGCATTGGATCACGGTTGATGGGGTTGCGGGTTTCAACGGACGATCAGTGGGGGATTTTGCCAACATCATTGACGAGAAATTTCCCAACTTCTTGCACTCCGGCTCCCTGACCAGGCTTGCCGCTGCGGCCCTGGCCCATGCCTCTCGGCTTGGCCCTTACCAGCAGCAGCTGCTTACTGAACCTTACAAAACCGTCGACAATTACGTTGCCTTCTATCTGGACAATTTTGACGTCGGAGCTCACATAGCTATACAGGGTCTCGCCTACATTTTTAGTTTGACTGAACATGCAAATCTAGTGGCAGAGGAAGTTATCAGTCTTTTATCGGTTGGGGATCACACACCGTGGCGTTCTGCCAACGTGAACTATCCCGATCAGACTCTTCTCCCGGAAAGTGGACGATCCGGCTCGGTTTACATCAATAACTACGCTCATCCGGCTATTGGTATCACCGCTCAGTCGGGATCCAGCTTCAATAAAATCATGATCGAACCCACAACCAGCGAGGGTTTGAATTTCTTTGATCGACTCAACCGCAAGTTACGCCTGGACAAATGGCTGAGTCTGCCCCCTGAGCAGACTGACGCCTTGTTGGTGGCGGCGATCAGGGCCCAGGCACGCGGCGCTGAAAAGCCTGAAGTATGGGCGATTTCGGTCAACGTGATACATGCATTGGGTCTGTTTCAGCGACTGCGTGAACGCTACAACTGCACGGCAGCGGATTTCGCCGTGTTTCTCGATGAACTGTCACTGTACGGTCGCGGTGATGCACTGTCGCAGTTCGATCAGGTCTTCAACAATCAAGACAATTATCGCAAGCCGCTGAGACTCGACGGCACACCGTTTGCGCTGATACCGACATCGGATCAAGACAATCTGACGGTCAGCCAGCTATGCAGTGGTTTGGGCATTGATCTTCAGACTTACCACTACCTGGCATTGGCGATAGCCCAGGCTCATGACCTTACCGATAATCTGGTGCGCAGTCCGGCGGTCATTTCCAGTTTTTACCGTTTGGTAAAACTGCCCCGGCTGTTGAATATCACGCCGGTCGAAGGCGTGTTGATGCTCAGTGTGCTGGGGGGAGAAACCTGGCTCAAAGGGCTGGCGGGCAAGCCGCGTATTGTTGATGTGGCGGACGATGACAGCCGCACTGACGCCACGGCTGGCGGTCCGGGCGTGCTGAGCCTGATCGAAGCCATGCGGGCCTGTGTGCAATGGTGTGAGCAAAGCAACATATCGGTGTTGTGGATGTTGCAGCACGTGAGTGCACCACTGCGTCTGAGCGACTTCTCCCAGCAGGATCAGCAGTTCTTCGACAAGATCGGCACCCTCCTGCCCAGCGCGCGTTTATCCAACAATTCATTTCTCGTGGCCGGTATCCCGCCGGCCGGAGGAAGCGACTGGCTGGATTTATTGTCGATTGACAGTGAGGGGCTGGCGCCGGTTGTCGATGCCAATGGCCTGATACTGGCCACTGCCATGACGCCGGAAGATTATTCGGCCTTTGCCCGCGAGAAGCTCGAATGGGCCGTCAGGAACGGCCTGGACATTGAGGAAGCCCAGGTCAGCGTCTTGGCCGAGATCATGCTCACCGTTCTTCTGCAGGCCAGAGACGCTCAGGTTTCGCTGGTCAGGGAGTCGCTGGCAGTCTACGCCGGCATCGAGGGCGAATTGGCCATTCTGGTGCTGAACTGGGTCGATGCTTCGGTGTACCAACTGTTGCGCCAGGTGTATGACCGCACTGACCTCGAACCGCCAGCGACGCAGCGCAGGCGCGACGAACCTTCAGATCCGTTACTCGAATTGCTGGCTGTTGTGCGCCAGCGCGCCGAAGTCGTTTCAATGCTGGGTTTGAGTGCGGCCCTGGTCCGGGATTATCTGGATTATGGATATGAGGCGTGGGTCGACCAAAGCATCATCATCATCGATCCCTCTCAAAAATATGTGTTCTCGGTGCGCATACTTTACGCGATGACCACGCTGACCCGCGCGTTCAGCATGAGTGAACAGCCGGAGCAGAAATTGCTCGACTATCTGCGTCAGGTCCATTCGCTTCCTGCCCGACCCAGCGAGGATGCATTGCGGGTGGTGCAGCAGGCAGCAGCCATCAAACTGGCTGAATTCTTTGCCTGGAGCGCGCAGGAAGTCAGCGAATGTGTTCGCCATATCGATCCTGAAACCCAAGTGTTGAAAACCCTGGAACAACTGGATCTGCTGATGCGCGTTTACCAGTTGTCGATGCAGACCGGTATGGATGCCCGGACCATTTTGCGGATTGGAACCTTGCCGGAGACAACCGATGCCAGCGAGGCCTATGCCCAGGCAGCTGAACTGGCTTTGCTCAGTCAGACCCAGACGCGTGTGCCTGTCGTGCAAGCACCGGGCGAACTGAAGCAGTTGGTCAGGATGACTTGCGCAGTAGAACCGACGGAAGTCTTCGCTAGTAAAAAAGATGAAAAAGCGATCATTACGATGACGCTCACCGACGCCCGAGGCGCAGCGTTGAAAGGCATCGCTGTTGATTGGCACTCCGAGCTAGGGACCATCAGATCGGGCATCACCGATCCCGAAGGAGTCCTCACGGCTGAGTATTTTCCGGGCACAGTCTTGGGCACGGACAGACTTTATTTTTCCCTGAGCCTGCTCGAGCCTGAGTGGGCAGTGAGCATCGACGTCATCGCCCACGCCGAGAGCATGAATTTCCCGACCGGGCTGATGTCTCCGGTGCCAACGGAGGTCGTGCCGCTTGGTCAGGAAATCACACTCTACGCCACGATGGTGGACCAGTACGGAAACCTTGGGGCCAACATGCTGGTGGGCTGGGCCTGGGAGGTAGAAACAGATCCCGAAGAAAGGCCAACGATCCGTCCGAAACAGGGTTTCACCAATCAGCAAGGTCAAACCACGGTTTATATCACCAGCGATTTCAGCGGTGAATTCGAAGTCGGTATACGCAGCCTGGCAAGCGGGAAGGGGACTGTCTTCGAACCCATCCGATTTGGGGGGACACAAGGCCGCACCCACTCACCTGAACAAGCGGCACCGCCTTCCGCCAGTGACGCGGGAACCTCTTCCACGGAGCAAGGATCATGACATCGAACAACATTGGCCTGTTGCAGGAAAAACGTCGTACCGCGTTGCTTGAGTATTGCATCGGGCAAGTAAAGGCGGAGCGTTACCCGCCTTTGCTGACCCCAGAGGACGTGTTCGAATTGCTGCGCATCGACCCGTTGGACAGTGCTCGTGTGCAGACGTCGGGGGTGGCCGAAGCGATCAGTTGTGCGCAGCAATATATCAGTGCGGTGTACAACAAAATGGAGCCCGGTTTCGAAAACCACGAGTTTCCCCCCGAGCAGCTGGAAAACTGGGCGCTGTACAACAACTACTCGGACTGGGCTGCAGTGCAGATGATCGCGCTCTACCCGGAAAACTACATCAATCCGTTCGTCCGTCAGCGTAAGACGGATCTGTTCAAGGCCCTTGAAAACAACCTCAACCAGGCCCGTTTGAGCAGCGATTCGGTTCAAGCCGCGCTACAGGATTACTTGCAAGCCTTCGAACAGATCTGCGATCTGGATGTTGTCAGTGGCTACATGGACGGCACGACCCCGGAGCGCGCCGATTATTACTTTGTCGGGCGTCAGCGGGTGCCGCCGTTCCAGTACTTCTGGCGCAAGGCGCAAATCGAGATCACGCCCACGTGTGTGGCCGTCAACCCGGCGGCGTGGAGTGAATGGAAAGCGGTGGATATTCAACCTGCCGGGCGGGTGCTGGACATGCGTCCGGTGGTCTGGAACGGCCGACTGTGTCTGGTCTGGGCGGAGTGGCGGGACAAGGTCGGCGAGATCATCGAAGCCGATCCTCCGGATCCCGATAAGGACGACAGATCCCGATTTGTGCCCCATCAACTGGATATCAATGTGGCCTTCATGAGGCAGAACGGCCAGTGGTCGGCGCCTTTGAATTTACTCCATGGCGAGTTTGATGACGATCTCTCTGCAGGTGCCCGGCTGATTGCAACTGTGTGGGTCGACCCTCAGATCCCGAAAGGCAAGCTTGGGGTGTTGCTGGTCAATGGTAAGGCCGGCACGGGTGCCTTGAACGAGAAAGCGATCATCGATGTGTTGATGCGCCCTGATGTTGAAGACGGTGGTACCTGGCTGGAGCTGGCCAAGAATGAGCGATTTGTTTCTGCCTTGACGGTTCAGCACCCCTTGGGTCTTGAGGTTACTGTGGTCCCAAGTGAGTCACCGTCAGGCTCCATGGCAGCTTTTCTGGGGCTGAACGTCTTCGCCATGCGATCGGGTAATGATGATGTGCTGACGGTTGAGGGCTTTTGCAGGTCAACAGGGTTACCAGGCATCGAGAAGACTGCGTTTACCTTGCAGTTGGAACTTGCAAATATTGACGACCCTAAACCTGTGAAAAGTGATGTTGCAATCGCCGGCGATTGGACAATGCAGTTCTTGGATACCTTCAGTCGACCAAAGGGAACGTGGGACAACGTCAGGTTCACTCTAAAGAATGATATTGAAGGCTTTGGCGGTAAACAGTTTGACTTGACGATTGTCGAACTCTCGGATTTTCTCGCGCCAACGCTGCTGAAAAACACCTCGGATGCCGCTCAATTCCTCGACTTTCAACTTGGCGATGACTGGGCACTGCGCTACGTTCGGCTCAATTCGCTGTTCGGCCCCGAGTTGGTCACACGCTCCACTGTCTCTCCAGCGACTCTGATTAATTGGGACTCCCAGCATCTGTCCGAGCCACCGCCTACCAGTGTTGATTTCGAGGAACGCAATGGCGCTTTCGACGGTGCCAACGGGTTGTTTTTCTGGGAGCTGTTTTTCCATTTGCCGCATTTGATCGCGACACGCTTGCGTGATGAAGAGCGGTTTGCCGAAGCACAGACGTGGTTGCATTTCGTCTTCGATCCCCGGGCTACTGCCGACAGCAGCTCGGTACCCGAGAAACCGAGCTACTGGCGCTGTCGACCGTTGATCAACGATTTGGGCAATGCCGGCTGTGAATCCTTGGCGCCCGCCGACCCGGATGCGATTGGATATTCAGCGCCCGTGCATTTGAGGCTGCTGATGTTCATCGAATATGTGAAGAACCTCATGGCCTGGGGGGACTGGCATTACCGCCAACTGACCCGCGAAAGCCTGGTGGCGGCAAAGCTGTGCTATGTACAAGCGGGATCATTGATGGGCAAACCGCCTCTGACTCAAACGGTGAACTTGTGGCAGACCGCGACGCTGGAGAACCTTCTGGCCCAAAGTTGCACGCGTACGGCACTGGAAGATTTCGAGCAGACATTGAATTACAGCCTGGCAGATGTTCCGGGCGGCTCCGATACGGCTCCCATGCTGGGCATGTTGGGGTGTCCGCCGTTCAGGGCACCCATCAATGATGAGTTATTCAGTTGGTTCAACCAGCCGCAGTACCGCATGAACAACTTGCGCAACAACTTGACCATTGATGGCAAGCCCATGCTCCTGCCGTTGTTCAACCCACCGACTGACCCGAATCAATTGCTGCGCGATCTGGCCGCAGGTGGTGTCGGTGGCGCCAGACCGATGGGCGGACGGCTGGTGGTGATTGCGTTTCGCTGGCGCACGATCTTCGAGGTTGCCTTGCGTGCGGTGCAGGCCTTGCAGGATTACGGCAGCCAGGTACTCAATCTGCTTGAGCGGCGTGATCGTGCCGAGCAGGAAGAGCTGCAGCAAAACCATCTGGTGGAGTTGGGCAACTACGCCAGAACCGTGCAGGAGCAATCCATCGCTCAGTTGGAAGCGAGCATGACGGCGCTTGAGCAGAGCCGGACAGTGGCTCGGGAACGGGCTGCTGCTTACGCAGCCCGCTATGACGAAAACGTGTCGGCTGTCGAATATCAGGTCATGGCAAACCTGGACCAGTCCAAAGAGCTGGCGCTGACTGCCAAAATCCTCAAACCGGTAGGCGCGGCCTTGGCGGCCGCGCCCAATATCTTCGGTATGGCGATGGGCGGGTTTCGTATCGACAAAGTTACGGATGCCATCTGCTTTGGCCTGGAGATAGCTTCGTCGATGCTGCAAATCGATGCCGACAAGCAAGCTACCACCGAAGGCTATCGCCGTCGCCGCAATGAATGGGGGTTGCAACGCGATCAGGCGCTGGCAGAAATCGCGGCCATCGATGCGCAAATCGTCGCGCAGAACCATGCGATTGATGCGGCCAGAACCAACCTCGCGCAAACGCTACGAGCTAACGCTCAGGCGTTGACGATGTACAACTATCTGAAAAAGCGCGCGACCAATGCCGAATTGTTCGGCTGGATGCTGGGCCAGCTCAAGGCCTTGCACTATCAGGCTTACGACGCAGTAGTCAGTCTGTGCCTCAGCGCGCAAGCGGCGATGAATGCCGAAACCGGCGATTACGATTCCAATATTCCCTTGCCGCAGATCTGGCAGGATCAACGCCTCGGTTTGACCGCTGGCGAGCATCTGCGCGCGTTTCTGCTGCGCATGGAATATGAGTACCTGCAGCGCACCGAGCGACGGCTTGAACTGGTAAAAACCATCTCCTTGCGTCGCCTGTTCAACGATGCAATAGACCCTCAGCTCGGTATCGGTAGCTGGGAGGCTGCATTGGCGCAATTGCAGACGACCGGCTCGCTGGAATTCAAACTCACCCAACTGCTGTTCGATCGGGATTATCCGGGACATTACTGCCGGCAGATCAGTTCGGTGGAAATCGACTTGCCAGTGCTGGCGGGACCTTTCGAGGACGTGCGCGCGACCTTGCTGCAGGTCGGCAGTATGACTGCCAGCCGGGCTTCGGTGCAGTCAGTGCAGTACTTGCACAATCCGGATCCTGAGGAATTGGCCCCTTCCGATATGCTTTTCAACTTGCGTCCGGGCCAGCAGATTGCCTTGTCGGTGGGTATTGCCGACAACGGCATGGCGGCGGCGAAGCCAGATGAAGGTTTGCTCTATCCATTTGAAAATACCGGTGTGGTGTCCGCCTGGGAGCTGAAATGGCCATGGCATAAAGAACCGCCGCAGGAGGCCATGCTGGGCTCAATGAACGATGTCATTTTGCGCATTCGCTATACGTGCAAGAGCGGAGATCAGTCGTTTACCGATTCGGTGAAGGAGTTGGTCAATGCAGCACAAGAGGGCCCGGCCGGCAAGGGCAAGGGCAAGGGCAAGGGAGTGCGCAGTCATGAATAATCCTATCGTTCAGGTGAATGAAAACCTGGTGTGCAACGGTGATTTCGAAGAAAGGTTCGATTGTTGGGCAAGGACGGGGGCGGTTGCCATAGGCCTGGCGTATTACGACAACACGCCTGTCAAACACATCAAAGCGCCGAAGGGCACGGGTGTCACGCAGGACGTCACACTTCCCAGAGATCCTGATGGCAATGGTGCTTATTGGCTGAGTTTTCTGTGGGAAAGCAGTTTCAGCCAATCAGGCTGGGTGAGGATTTCTCAGGGAGAAATCGAGCATTACCGCATCGAACTCAAACCCGTCGGTAAACCTGATCAGGCACAACAGCGCGAGGGTTTCGGATCAGGGCCAGAGAGGCGATTCAGTCCGACCCTGCATGAAGTGGAACTGACATCGGACATCTCAAGCTCAAAGCCGCTGCGCATCGAAATATACAGCTCGACAGAGTCTTCAAGTCCATTTGGCGAACTCTGGGTTACACGCGTCAAAGTCGAGTTGAAACTCGCACCACTTGAGTTGCAGGAAGTTGAGCTGGACGGCATGTCGTTCCCGCCCTTGCGCAAAATGTACCTGTGTCAGGGCGCCAGCAGGGGCGGAGCTTTTGGCAGCGACGCATTGATCACACCCCACGTACTCGGTTTTGTACCTGTGCCGGATAACCCTTGGGACGGCACCCCGGTTGCATTGAGCATCGACAATAACCCGCAGGGCGCGATTGTCGCGACGCCTGCTTGGGACACCCAGCAATCGCTGGACGTGCCATGGACGCTCGATTGCCCGTTAATCGATGATCAGGACTACGAATTCACCCTGAGCTTGCGCAACCGTTACACCGCGCAGGCCTACGAGATCCCCGTATCGCTGGGGCATCATCGACTGATTTTTCGTGAGGTGGTCGAGGCCGCTTACTACCCGTTGATTGAGCAAAGTGTCCGTTTGGGTGTGCAAGTAGCGTCGTATTACACCGGCCAGCCATTTGCCGGGCTTACGGTGAACTGGGCGACCGTCGAACACGGGGTGTTGGCGGCTACCGTTACTGATGAACAAGGTTGGGCTTACTTCGATTATGAGGCGAAGGCAGCAGGGGACTTCGTTATTGAAGCCTCTGTGGTTAGCCTTTATTACGAGCAGGGTGTGTGGACTCAGACGTTTGACGTACTGGTACTGGGCGAGGATCCGTGGGCACGGTTGACTGTCCGTGAAAACAACGAAATCAGGGACTGGATTGATAACAGTTATCCGAACCGGGGTTCTACCCATTCCATTGATGTAATGCTGGCGGCCAACAGTCGTCTGCGAGGCAGCGACTTCTATCTGCATTGGCACGGTGACAAGCCTGGGCAACTGGGTGTCGTGGTCAGTCCGCCACTGGAAACATCGGTGCCCATGCCGATCGATGGAGGGGGCACTGCATCCTGGACGCTGAACTGCGAAGACCGGCGCGACGGGATATTCGAGTTGTCACTGGTCTGCTCGAAGCTGTTGTTGCCGTCGCCCAGAAAACGTATGTCGCTGGCGCGCAACAGGATCAGGATCAAAGAGGTACGTCAGGCCGAGAATAGTCCGGTGGTGGAGGAACACGAATATGCGTACCTGCGCTTGCAAGTGGTGCATGTTACTGATCAGGGCGACGGCGAACCGGTGATCGGTGCGCTGGTCGAGTGGCAAACCGCCTACAGCGTCGTGCAAAGCCAAACGGGAAGCGGTGGTTGGGGGAGCCTGAAGTTTTACACCAGAGAACACGGGATTCATGCGATCACCGCGGCGGTCCGAGCGCATGAATCGGCCGAGTCGCATGAGTGCGAATTTAGCGTGACCGCGATTGCCAGGAGTTCATGGAAAGACAAAGTCAACATCACGTTTGATCGCGGCTACATCGACAATGTTTGGGGGCTTTTCTGCCGACGAGGCCAATCCCATTCCCTGCAGGTCACGGCGCTTGCCGACAGTCCTCTTATCGGCCAGGAAATCACGTTGGCATGGGGCATTGACGACCCAGGCATCGGGTTGGTGGTGAGTGAACTTGGCGAGCCCAAGGTATTGCTCGCGGATGAACCGCTGATCTGGACCCTGAGCTCTGAGTTCATAACGAGCCGCAGCAGTATGTTCGGACTTCGGTTGTTGACCGATTCACTTGAGGATCGGGAGTTGCTCGGTCGCTTGATATCACCGGATATTTACGATGAGTTCACGCTCGTTCTGGATCAAATGCGCACCGACAAAGGTCAGTCGCTGTATCCCTGCATTGGCGCTGTGCACCGATATATTTTCAGAACGAATGCGTTGAGCCCATTGGTGGGTATTAACATGGAACTGAACTGGTACGGCAGCACGGCGGAAGAGCTGGGAATCGTGCGTAATCCTCCACAGGGAAGCATCAATTATATTGATGAAAGTGGCATGACCTGGACACTGGATTGTTCCGCTAGCCGTGGGGCCGGGGAGTTCGGTCTACAATTCTTGACTGGGGCTGGCACGATTGATGTCACCAGAATGCACTTGGGCCATAACAAACTCAGCATTGAAACCGTACGTGAGTCTGCCGTTTTCCCGATCGTGGGTCAGGACCCAGCATGGATGTGGGCGAAAGTACGTTCGGATTTCTCGGAAGCTGCCATGGTTCAAGTGCCAACGCAGTGGAAGGTGGATGGTCATTCTGAAGAACATGTGACTGCTGACGATGGCTGGGCAGGCTTTGCGTATGGGGCAACCACAGGCGGATCGGCAACGGTTGAGGTGTCTGTCAGCAGTCCGTATGACAATGCTACTGATACACGTTCGATGGAGGTCTGTTCGCTGGCCGACGATCCGTGGGCTCGATTGCAGTTCAGTATGGACAACGGGCCTGCACAGCCTTTCGGCCAGGACACCGGTTTTGCGCGTCGCAAACTGACCCATAGAATCGATGTAACTGCCCCGCAAGACACCTTCTTGTCCGGTCGAAATTTGACGCTGGGCATGGTCGGCACCGGACCTGAGGCACTCGGCATTCGTTTTACTCAGCCAGTACTCGGTTTGCCAAGGGTCTTTAGCCGCGAGGCGGGATTCACCGATTCCTTCATGGTCGATGACAAGCGTAACGGCAGTTTTGGCTTGTTTCTGGCCTGCGAAAGCCTGGCTCGATGGTCACCAGTCAATGCAATGTCGGTGGGCGAAGGCGCCCAAGTGGTGAAAATCGCCGAGCGTTCGCGGGTTAGCCAGACGCTGTACTGGGGCGAGGCTGTGTCCGAGCAGATCACCGTTGTTTCGGCCATCAGTGGCAGGCCGATGGCGGGGATGAACGTTGTCTGGCGCAGTGCGGATCTTGGCGAGGTGACGACGACCACCAACTTCTATGGCGAGGCGCGGATCCGCTTTGTGCCCAAGACGCCCGGAGCGGCGCAACTGACCGCGACGGTGGGGGATGCGCAGTATTCGGAATCGATTTCGTTGCCGTATTTCCTGCACGAGCCGCGAGAGATCAAAGAGCTGGTCAGTGATGACCCGAGCGGTTATCCGGGGCAGGAAGTTTCAGCCCGGGTTTACGTCGTCTCGGCCATTACCGGTAATCCCTTGGCAAACGTTGAGGTCAATTGGGATTTTCCTGGAGTCGACATCGCGCCGACGACAACCGATAGCGAAGGTATCGCCAATGTCGTGTTCCGACTTTCGGCTCTTCAACCCGGTCTTCTCTATGCAGGCGTTCGGGGGGGCTTGGCTGGATGGGAGGTCAGTTTGATTCCTTTTACGCTTAAAGCGCACGAGCGAATGATGACTGAGATCAGCGGCAGTGGCAGTTACCCGGTTGATCGATCTGTGCCTGTCTCGTTCAGGATTGTATCGATCCCCGACGGCAAGCCTATTGTCGGCCAAAAAGTTCTCTGGGTACTGAACAGTGTTCCCGATGGCTCTTCATTTTCAACGGAAGATGGATGGGTGAGAAAAAGTTATTCGTCGCAAGGAATGGTTGGCTACAAGACCATTCGTGCTTCTGTTGTCGATGAGCAGGGGGCGGTACTTGATGAAGAAGTATTCCGGCTTCAATTCTTTGACTCGGAGTTGCCTTGAACCTCGTACAGATATCAGTAGGGGATCATGCGGTTCCGCTCCTTTTCCAACTCAGATACTGCGTCACCAGTTCGGTCCCCAACTCGGCGGGCCGGACATCCACCACCGGAACGCCATGAGCACTCAACCGCTCATGGAGTTCTGCCCGCTCATTCAGGTAACTCACCGTGCCGCAGTAAGCCAGCGCTTCGGGCAGCGTTTGCACCGTGGTCTGGCGTAACGTATCCAGCGTCTCTTCGCGCAGGCTGGCGACCAGTACCCGATGTTGTGCGCTCAGGCGTTTGACCGCGCTCAGCAGTTCCTCATCGTCCTCATCGCGCAGGTTGGTTACCAGCACCACCAAGGCCCGGCGCTTCTGTCGCGTCAGCAGTTGATTGGCGGCGGCCTGATAATCGGCAGGGCGCTGCGTGCTGTCGAGGTCATAAACCGTGTTCAGCAGTACATTCAGTTGTGCGCTGCCTTTGACCGGCGCGAGATGGCGTGGGTGTTCGCTAGCGAAGGTACTCAAACCCACCGCATCGCCCTGACGCAAGGCTACATAACTGAGCAACAGGCAGGCATTGAGCGCGTGGTCGAAGTGCGACAGTTCATCGTCCTGGCTGCGCATGCGTCGGCCACAGTCGAGCATGAGGATAATCTGCTGATCGCGCTCGTCCTGATATTCACGGGCAATCGGTGAGCGTTGGCGTGCGGTGGCTTTCCAGTCGATCTGGCGCAGGCTGTCGCCTTCACGGAATTCGCGCAGTTGATGGAATTCCAGGCCCTGACCGCGCCGTTGCCGTTGGCGCACGCCGAGCTGGCTGAGCCAATTGTCCACCGCCAGCAACTCACCGCCGTAGAGCCGGGCGAAGTCGGGGTAGACGCGGGTCTGGTCGCTGACCCTGAGCAAGCGTTTGCCTGACCATAATCCCAAGGGGCTGGGCAGGTTGATTTCGCACTGGGTGAAGTTGAAATGACCGCGTTTGAGCGGGCGCAGACGGTAGCCGAGCAGGCTGCGCTGGCCGGGTTGCAATTCAATCGACAACGGCAGGTTTTCGAAGCTCAGGCCTTCTGGCGGATGGTCGAAGAGTTGAATGTGCATCGGCTCGCTGAAGTCGTGTTCGATTTCCAGGCGCACCTCACTCCAACGGCCGAGTGCCAGGCTGCCGGGCATCTGCCGAGTGATGCGCGGTGTTGGCAAACGGTGCAGACGCAACGCATCCAGCGCCGCCAGAGCCAGCAGCGCGAGCAGCAATCCCCAGTTGATCGATATCAGGCTCGCCGGGATATCGATCTCCAGTGCGCGCAACGTGCCCAGCACAATGCCGATGAGCAGCAGGAAGGCCAGCCAGATCAACAGCAGGCGCGAGGGTTTCACAGGCGCGGCGCCGGAACTTGGTCGAGTAATTGTGCGAGCACCTGATCGACCTGCAGGCCTTCGATGTCCAGCTCCGGCGCGATGCGTACGCGATGGCGCAGCACGGCCAGCGCGCAGCCCTTGATGTCGTCGGGAATCACGAACTCGCCGCCACGCAACAAGGCGCGGGCACGGGCGCAACGCACCAGAGCAATCGAGGCGCGCGGCCCGGCGCCCAGGGTCAGCCCCGGCCAGGTGCGCGTGGCGCGCGCCAGGCGCACGGCGTAATCGAGAACCTGATCGTCCAGTGGCAAATCACTGGCAATCCGTTGCAGGGCTTGCACATCCTTGGCTTGCAACACGGTGCGCAGCGGTTGCACATCGAGCATGTCGGCGCGGGTCGAGCGGCAGACCTGGCGCACCATGTTCAGCTCCTGATCGGCGTCGGGGTAGTCCATGCGCACCTTGAGCATGAACCGGTCGAGTTCGGCTTCCGGCAGGGGATAAGTGCCTTCCTGTTCGATCGGGTTTTGCGTTGCGAGAACCATGAACGGTTGCGCGATGGGCAGGGCACGACCTTCGAGTGTGACCTGACGCTCTTGCATCGCCTCGAGCAAGGCAGCCTGGGTTTTTGCCGGGGCGCGGTTGATCTCGTCGGCCAGCAGCAGATTGGTGAACAACGGGCCTTTGCGCAGCTTGAACTGCTCGGTTTGCAGGTCGTACACGGCATGGCCGGTGACGTCGCTGGGCATCAGATCCGGGGTGAATTGAATCCGCGCAAACTCGCCGCCGAAACAACGGGCCAACGCCCGCACCAGCAGGGTTTTGCCCAATCCCGGCACACCTTCGAGCAGCACATGACCGCCGGCGATAAGCGCCGTCAGCACGTCATCGATCACCTGGTTCTGGCCGATCAACGCTTTTTGCAATTCGCCACGTACTGCTTGCGCCAACTGGCTGGCACGCTGGCGTTGCTGGGCGGCGTGGCTGGCGCTGCCGGGCTCGATCTGTTCAGTCATAGCGTGTTCCTCAAAGTTTGCAGGTGGGCGACCTGGCGGCAGAAATCGGCGCTGGACATGCGCCGATCCGGCACCGGGCTCAGGGCCTGGCTGATGGCGCGGGTGGGTTGTCGGGTCAGACGCGACAAAGCCAGCCATTGTTCGGCAACGTTTAATTGGTCAAAGCCGGGGTGACGGCGACGGGCACGGCGCAGAACGTCCTGTTGCAGTGCTTGCAGCAACGCCTGCTGGCCGTTGTGGCGCAACAGGAAATCGGCGCTGGCGCGCAGGTGTTCCTGCAATTGTCGGCGTCCACTCGGGGCGGGTAGTTGCAGTGGGCCGTGACGCACGCCGACGTGCCAGAGCCAAAGCCCGATCAACGCGAGCAAAGCGACAATGGCTTGCGGGAAGTAGCGCCAGAGCAAGGTCAGCAGGCCATCGTGCTCGGTGTTGTAGATCAACGTGACGTCGGTGTCGGCGCTCAAATACCAGAGCAGCCAGGCGTTGTCGTATTGGCTGATGGTCTTGTTCTTCCACAACTCGGCGTCGGTGACCACGGTGATCGTGCCCAGGCTGTAGGGCAGCTGCATCATGTGCGTGGCCTTGGCGCTGTTGGCCCACGCTTGCGCCAGATTCTTCGGGTCGTCGAGGTGGAAGTCGGTGTCGAAGCCAGCGTAGGCCGGTGCGTCTTCGTCTTCCAGATAGAGTCTGGTCAGTTGCGGGAAGCGCTCTGGTTCAGCGTCTGCGGGTAAGTCTTTCAGATCCTTGCTCAGGGATTGATGCAGTTGCACGCGATCGAGCAACAGATCGTTGCTTTGTTTGCTCTGCTCATCCCACAGCGACTCGGCGACGAACACCAGTCGCCCACCGGCCCGGGTCCAGTTCAACACTTGGTCAACCTGACGCGGGGTCATGTGTGAGCGGTCGTTGAACAACAGCAACGTGTGGCGGCGCGGGTCGATATCGGGGAGTGCCGCGAGGCTTTCGGCATGGCTGACGTTGAGCCCGCGTTCACGTAAAAACAGCTCGGCGGCCAGGTATGGATTGGCTTGCGCGGCGGGCGAGGGGCCGTGATCGACTTCTTCCTGATAAGGCGTGGCGTTGAGGTAGAGGAACACGCTCAGCGTGCCGATTAACAGGGCTATCAACGCAGCCACCCACCACAGTGTCCGGCGATTCAACGGGCGGCTCCGGGACCAAACAAGGCGCGCCAGCCATCGCACAGCTCCTGCTTCAGGGAGGCTGCCGGGACGCGATGCCCATAGGCCATGTTCTGCCAATGGGTGGTCAGGCTGCGGCTGAAGGCGAGCAGTTCCGGGCGTTGCAATTGTTCAACGTGCGCGAGCACCTGAAGTTCGGTGTCAGCGGGTTTCAGGGTCATATCGAAGTCGTGGAGCAGATGGCTGAGCAGCCCTCGATACAGCAGGCCCAGCGCTGCACGGGGTTGGCTTTGCCAGAGGTGTTCGGCGCTGCCTGCAATGTCGCCAGGCAAGGTGTCGCGGTTCAAGTCCAGACCGAAGGCTTGTTGCGGCACCGCGCGTTTCGGTTTGGCAGGCAGTCTCGGGCGGCGGCTGACGAACGCTTGGAGATAGTCGCGATAACGCCAGATCAGCCAGCCGAACGCAGCAATCACCGTGCCCCAAAGCAACACTTCAATGATCTTCGCCAGCACATTGAAGTGTTGCCCGTCGAGCCAATCCAGCAGGGTTTTCAGCCACTGCGGTGCTTCACCGGGTTTTTGCGCTGTGGCAGGTTTCGCCGGATCGTCGCTAAAGCGATAGCGGGTGACGGATTCCTTGTTCTTGAACGGCGGTTGCTCAAGCAGTGCCTTGATGCTGTCCCGTGAGGCCTGACTGGTCAGAGGCTGATTCAACAGTCGCGGTGCCTGTGGACTGTCATCCGGCTCTGCCGCCCACGCCGAAGGCACATTCGGCAGCACCAGAAAGACCGCCAGCAGCACTCCCAATACACCGTTGTTCAGGCGCTGTCGCAAGCGGCGAAACACCAGTTCGATATCCCAGGCTTCCAGTTGTGTGCGCCGGTTCAGATAAAGACTGAAGCCGCAGGCGACATAGATCGGCTCCCACACCACCAGCACCAGTGCGTAGAAGGCATTGGTCAGGTGTTCGAGCCAGCGCCAGTCTTGATCCGCCGCGAGTATCAGCGACTGCCAGCTCCAGTCCGTTTCGATTTGCTGCGGCAGCAGCATGTAGAACAGCACCATCAGGCCGATCCACAACGCGGTTTCCAGGTGCACGCCGATGATGGTCAACCACTGCGCGGCACCGGCGTTGCGTTGCAGGAGCACGTGCAGGCGTTGTTGTCGGGCGCTGCCATCGAGGCTTTCGAGTTGCACCACCGGCAGCAGAAAGCTGCGGCTGAAACTCAGACGGCGCCAGGTCAGGCTGGCCAGCAATTGCGGTTTGAGCAGGCGCGGCCATTCGCGCAGGGCTTGCTTGAGTGTCGGCGTTTCGCCAAACAGCGCTTTCGACAGGATGTACAGCGGCAGGCGTTCATAAGCCGGTTTCAGCCACCAGAAGATAAACACCGCCAGTGACGGCGAATCCCACAGCAACAGACTCAGCAAGGCGAACAGCGGCAGGGTGACAATCGCCCAACTGGTCATCAGCAGACGCCGATGTTGCTGGCTCATCAGCACGCCCAGGTCCATGGCTTCCCAGGTCGTGCGCGGGCGGATCACCACGGTGGCGTCACTCAGGCGCATGGCGGGTCCTTCCGGCGAACAACAGATAGACCGCGACCAGAGCCCAAAGCGCGGCGCCGACCAGATACTTGGTCAGTGGTGTGACGCTGGTTTTCGACGACCAATAAGCTTCGATAAACGCGGCAATCAACAGGAACAACATCACGCCGCAGACCAGCAACACGCTTTTGCGTGCGGCGCGTTTCAGCGCTTCGCTGCGGGTCAGCCGCCCGGGCGCGATCAACGCCCAGCCGAGTTCCAGGCCGGCGGCCCCGGCGAGGGCGATGGCACTGAGTTCGAAGGCGCCATGGGCGATGACGAATGACCAGAAGGTCTGGCCGAAACCGATCTCGCTGAGGTGCCCGGCCACCGCACCGATGACCATGCCGTTGTAAAAGAGAAAGAACGCACTGCCGACGCCTAGCAACAAGCCACTGGCGAAAGTCTGAAAGGCAATGCCGATGTTGTGCATCACGTAGTAACCGAACATCACCCAGTCCTCGCTGGCCGCACGTTCGGCGGGGCGCCCGAGGTGTCCGGCGACCGGGTCGTACATGCCTTGCATCTCGCGCACCTGATCGGCGGGGAGCAGGTTGTAGACCAGTTCGGGAAAGAAATACACCAACACGCCGACGCCGATCAGACTGCCGAAGAACAGCAGGCTGGCGACCAGCACAAAGGGCCATTCGGCACGAACCAGGCGGGGGAAGTCGGCGAGGATGAAACTCAGCAGATTGGCGCCGAGTCGACTGCGGTGACGGTACAGCTGTTGATGGCCGCGTAGTACTTGTTGTTGCAGCGAATCAATGAGGAAACTGCTGTAGCCGCGTTCCTGCGCCAACGCCAGATGCTGGCAAAGCCGCCGATAGGCTTTGGGGAAACCGGCGACTTGCGAGGTCTCCTTGCCGTGCTCAAGGCGTTCAAGGGCTAGCGCAAAACGCTCCCATTCGGCCTTGTGCCGCGTTTCGAAAAGACTTTGCTTCATGTCGGGCCCAACAAACCGCGAGCGATGCCATTGAGTTCAGCCACAGCCTTGGGCGCAGAAATGTGCAATGGCTGGGCGAGCAGGGCCGCCAGTTCATTGACCCGTGCTGGCGACAGTTCTTCTTGGCGTTCGGCAAAGCCCAGCACGGCGCGTTGTTCGGCGAGTGTCAGGGGCACTGGTGAGCGTCGAGGTTCGGCATCAGGCAGTTGCGGACGACTGAGCGGGCGTTCGCTGTAGACCACCAATGTGCCGGCGGCGATGTCGCCAAGGCGTTTGAAGGTCGGGTGTTGCAGGCAACTGAGGGTGCCGAGGAAGTAGCCGAAGGGCAGCAGATCGACAAAACGCAGCAGGTTGCGCAGCAGTGAGGCCGACCAGCCAACCGGGGTGCCGTCATCGTGCACCACGCGCAGGCCCATCCATTGTTTACCCGGCGAGCGGCCCTGACGCAGCACTTCGAACAGCACCATGTACCACCAGCTGATCGCAAACAGCAGTAGCGAGCCGAGGCCCATGCCGAGCTTGCCGAGAAACGCCAGGGCGATGAACAGCACCCCCATGATCACGCCGCGCAGGGCCAGATCGATCGCAAAGGCTACGGCACGCACCATTAACCCGGCGGGACGCAACGGCAGGTCGATGCCTTCCGGCGTTTCGACCTGATGCCGCGTATCCAGCGGCGGGGCCAGCGGTGCTTTCCTTGGCGGTGCTGTGGTCTCGAGCATGGGCTACCTGGTGTTCGCCTGTTCGGGGTGCAAGTGAGGTCGATGCTAGCAGCCTCTCGGGGGAAAACGACATAACTATGTATTGCACATCGTGAAGTACGAAGTGTTTGAATGACACGAGGCTGGCCGCGAGCGCGGTCGAGCGCCTAGACTTTGCCGATCTTCTGTTCAGGAACCGCCCGTGACTTCAATCTTCTGGTACGACTACGAAACCACTGGCATCAATCCGCGAAACGACCGCCCACTGCAAGTGGCCGGAATTCGCACCGACCATGCGCTCAACGAGATCGACGAGCCGGTCAACCTCTATTGCCAGCCCAGCGAAGACATCCTGCCGCATCCGGCGGCCTGCGCGATTACCGGCATCACCCCGAGCCAGTTGGCCGAAAAAGGCTTGAGCGAGGCTGATTTCATGACGCGGGTGCATGCCCAACTGGCGGCCCCCGGCACCTGTGGCGCGGGTTACAACACCCTGCGTTTCGACGACGAGATGACCCGTTACAGCCTGTATCGCAACTTTTTCGACCCGTACGCCCGGGAGTGGCAGGGCGGTAACAGTCGCTGGGATCTGATCGATGTGGTGCGCGCTGCTTATGCGCTGCGTCCTGACGGCCTGGTCTGGCCGACCGATGACGAAGGTCGGGTGACGCTCAAGCTAGAACGCCTGACCGCCGCGAACAATATCGATCACGGGCATGCCCACGAAGCGTTGTCGGATGTGCGCGCGACCATTGCACTGGCACGGTTGATCCGCGAGAAACAGCCAAAACTCTATGACTGGCTGTTCCAGTTGCGTAGCAAGCAAAAGGTCATGGATCAGATTCGTCTGCTGCAGCCACTGGTGCATATTTCCGGGCGTTTCTCGGCCGCGCGCAGTTATGTCGGTGTGGTGCTGCCATTAGCCTGGCATCCAAAAAACCGTAACGCCTTGATCGTCTGCGATCTGCACCTCGACCCGCAGGGTTTGCTCGATCTGGACGCGCAGACCCTGCGCCAGCGTTTGTACACGCGTCGTGATGATTTGCTGGAAGGCGAATTGCCGGTGCCGCTCAAGCTGATTCACATCAACCGTTGTCCGGTGGTGGCGCCGCTTGCGGTTTTGCGCGCGCAGGATCAGCAACGTCTGGGGCTGGACATGGCGCTTTATCAACAGCGAGCACTGCGGCTAACTGACGCACAGCAAGTTTGGAAAGATAAAGTTGCAGAGATTTATGTCAGCGAAGATTTCATTCCGAGCGAGGATCCGGAACAACAGTTGTACGACGGATTTATCGGTGACCGTGACCGACGTCTATGTGAGCAAGTGAGGAGCGCTGACCCGGCACAACTAGCGCAAGAGCAATGGCCTTTCGATGACGAACGTTTGCCTGAATTACTTTTTCGATATCGCGCACGCAACTTTCCCGAGACGTTGAATTTCGAAGAGCAAGAACGCTGGAGAATATTTTGTCAGCAGCGTTTGTCCACGCCTGAGTGCGGCGCACCGAATACCTTGAAATCTTTTAGCGAGGCGGCCGAGCAATGGTCGATTAATGCCACGCCGATGCAGAGTGAGGTGCTCAATGAATGGCAGAATTATGTCCAGGCATTGCGCAAACGTTTGAATCTTTGAATTCGAACATGACCGGGCTTAAATCCCGGGCATAAAAAAACGCCAGCATTCGCTGGCGTTTGTTTTTCGCGGATCGCTCTGCGAAGACGTTGCGGCTTAGCCCAGCAGGGTAGCCCAGCCTTCAACCACGTCACCGCCCCACTTGGCTTTCCACTCTTTCAGAGTTTTGTGGTTGCCACCTTTGGTTTCGATGACTTCGCCGTTGTGCGGGTTTTTGTATTGTTTAACTTTGCGAGCACGCTTGGTGCCGGTAGTTTTTACTGCGCCGCCGCGTACTGCTTTGGTTTTAGCTTCCGGATCCAGCAGCGCGATGATGTCACGCAGGGATTTGGAGTATTCGCCCATCAGGGTGCGCAGTTTGCCTTCGAATTCCAGCTCGGCTTGCAGTTTGTCGTCTTGGGACAGGTTCTTCAAACGGGCTTGCAGCTCTTTGATGGCTTCTTCGGTGGCGCGATATTCGTTGATCAAGGACATGATTACTACCTTAGTAGAGTGCGGGATGGCAGGGGGACAGTGCCGCAATAATAGTCAGGCTGTTTCATCAAGTAAACATTTAACCAGGGTTTTTATTTAAATTAGTTACGAGAAACTGCTCTCTATTGAATATTCAGTTAAATAGTGTGATCGAGTCATCACAGATATTCACAGTTGTCTGATCAAGCGATCCCGCAGGATCAGCACCAGTCTGTCGGCTACTCATCAAGAATCCGTAGCACTGAGCCTGGCGCCTCCCGTTGCTGATCAATACTGCAGTTTTCCTGCGCAGCCGCTAGAATGGCGGCCTTTGCGAAGTTCTGGAGTTTCCCCCTCATGCGCACTTTTCGGCTGGTGATATCTTGCCCGGACCGCGTTGGCATTGTTGCCAAAGTCAGTAATTTTCTGGCAGCCCACAACGGCTGGATCACCGAAGCGAGCCACCACTCGGACAACCAGGTGGGCTGGTTCTTCATGCGTCACGAAATTCGTGCCGATTCGCTGCCTTTCGGTATTGAAGTGCTGCGCGAGAAGTTTGCGCCGATCGCCGAAGAGTTCTCGATGGACTGGCGCATCACCGACACCGAGCAGAAAAAACGCGTTGTGCTGATGGCCAGCCGCGAATCGCACTGCCTCGCGGACTTGCTGCACCGCTGGCACAGCGATGAACTGGACTGCGAAATCTCCTGCGTGATTTCCAACCACGACGACCTGCGCAGCATGGTCGAGTGGCACGGCATCCCTTATTACCACGTCCCGGTCAATCCGCAGGACAAGCAACCGGCATTCGACGAAGTGTCGCGTCTGGTCAAACAGCACGATGCCGAAGTGGTGGTCCTGGCGCGTTACATGCAGATCCTGCCGCCAGACATGTGCCGCGAATACGCGCACAAGGTCATCAACATTCACCACAGCTTCCTGCCGTCGTTCGTTGGTGCCAAGCCGTATCACCAAGCGTCGCTGCGTGGCGTGAAGCTGATCGGCGCGACCTGTCACTACGTGACCGAAGAGCTGGACGCCGGCCCGATCATCGAGCAGGACGTGGTGCGTGTCAGCCACAGTGACAGTATCGAAGACATGGTGCGTTTCGGTCGTGATGTCGAGAAAATGGTGCTGGCTCGTGGCCTGCGTTATCACCTCGAAGACCGCGTGCTGGTGCACGGCAACAAGACTGTGGTGTTCTGATCTCAACCCCACGGGCTTGAAAAACCAAGGGTCTGGGCGTTCAATCGTCCAGACCCTTTTTCATTTCAGCAGTGAGGATAAGCCATGGCCGATCCACTGGACAAAGCCACTTCCAAAGCGCCGGCGACGTTGGGCGAAGGGTGTTTGAGTCGATATGATCCCGAGGACATGAGCCCGGAGGATGGCACCGAGTTTCCCGGCGCTGCGGAGTTGTGGGAACAATTGCAAGAGAAGTCCGACGACAACAAGGACGATGGCTGAAGCGCGATCATGCAGGCGCAGCCAAAGGCTCGGGCCGCGACCGGACGATCAAGCCTGCCCCACCTTCATCAGTTTCCTCAACAGCGGTCGGCCCAGCATCAACAAAAACACCGGCCCCCCGACCAGCAGATAAAAGTAATACGTCACCACCCGCCAAATCAGAATCGCCGCCGCTGCGGTGGATTTCCCCACCATCGGCGCCAGCAATGCTGCCGACGTCAACTCCGCCGCCCCCGCGCCGCCCGGCAGCAGGCTGAATTGCCCGGCGCCCAGTGAAAGCATCTGCACCAGAAAACTCCACGCCCACTGCAAGTCCGCGCCCAGCCCGCGTAGCGCCAGATACAGCACGCTGTAGCGCAGCAACCAATGCACACAGGTCAGGGCGAATACTTTGATCAAAGTTTGCCAGGGCAGCTTCAACGTATCGGTAAACGCCGCGAGAAAATGCAGCAACTTGCGCGCCCAGCGGCGGCGGGTACTGGCCTTGACGTTCATCCTTGCCAACAGGCGACCGCTCAGGCGGATCAAGGTGCGGTGATAGCGCGCGACCAGCACACAACTGAACAAACCGCCGAACAGCGAAATCGCACTGACGATCAGCAACCACTCGAGGCGATCGCTGAGGTGCTGGAACAGCGCATAAATCAAAATGCCGCTGAGGGCGCAGAGAAAGAACAGCAAATCGCTGAGCTGATCCATGGCAAACACCGCGCTGCCCCGCGCCGGCCGCACGCCCGATCGGGCCAACAGGGCCATGATCGTCAACGGCCCGCCGCTGCCACCGGGAGTCGCGCAGTAGGCGAATTCGGCGGCCATCACTACACCAAGGCTTTGCAGCGGCGTGACGCGCTCGCGTTGATCGCCGAGTAGCAGGCGCAGACGCAAGGTATTGATGCCCCAGCAAAGCAGGATCATGCCGAACATGATCAACAGCCAGTGCAACGGGAAACTCTGCAGCCGCGCCCAGGTGTCGCCGCCACCCAGCACAACCGGAATCAGCACCGCCGCGAGCAGGCCGATCAGCAAGAGAATGCCGCGACTCATGCGGCGCTTCCCAGTTGACCGCGCTGTTGGGCGAGCCAGTGGATTTTGGTCATCGGTACGCGTCCTTCGCTCAGTAGTCGTTCGAGGGTGTGCAGCCAGTAATCACGGGAAAAGCCGTGGCGCATGTCCACGGGATGCAAGCCTAGACGAATCACCGACGCCCGACGCCAACGCTGTTGACGCTGCTCGCTGACAATCTTCGACAGACCCCTTCGCCAGGCGCTGCGAGCGCTCCAGACCAGACCCGGCGCATCGATCGCGGTGAAATCCGGCAACCGATACAGATGCTGCGGATCGCTGGTGTAGCGCAGGGGCAGCTCGCGCAGGGCCTGGCGGGTGCCGTCGCTCATCAACCACGCCGGGGCAACGAAACCGTGCAGTGGCCAGTCGTGGCGCTGGAAGACTTCGATGCCGGTGCGCAGGCGAGCGAGGGCGGTTTCACGAGACAAACGGTAAAACTCCCCCTCATGGGTGTAAACGCGGCGCATGAACCAGTCGTGCGGCGTCGTCGGGCCGGGCTCCTGGTCATCGTGGAAATAACCATGCAACGCCAACTCATCGCCACGGGCGACGCGCTCATCGAGCCGTCGGCAAAATGCCGGGTGATCGTCGAGGACATTGTGCCGGTGGAAATTCGGAACGACCAGCCACGTCATCGGCACGTTGCCCAAGGCGTCGACGGCCTCGACAAACGGCTGGTAATCCGCCCACGTCGACGGAGCGACGTCGTGCAGCACCAGCAACACGGCGCGGTTGTTCATCGATTCAAGCATTGGCCACCTTGGGCAGCGTATGTCCGAGTACGGCGTGATAGTGGCCCAACAAACTGTCGACCACCGTATCCCACGCATAGCGGGTTTCGACATGCTGGCGCGCCTGTGTGCCAAGTTTGCTACAGCCGCGACTGAACAGTTCCCGCACGGCATTGGCCATCGCTTGCGGGTTGTTCGGTGCGCACAGGAGGCCGCAGGAATCAGTGACGATCTCTTCGAAAGCTCCGGCGGCCACGGCCACCACGGGAATGCCGCAGGCCATGGCTTCGAGGATCACCAGGCCGAAGGTTTCCTGGTCGCCGGCATGCAGCAAGGCATCCGCACTGGCCATCAACTGCGCGACGCGTGGCGCGGGGCAGAATTCGTCGATCACACTGACGTTTTCCGGCACAGCGGTGGGCATCGACGAACCGACCAGTAGCAGGTGATAGCGCGGGCCGAGGCGTTGCATGCATTTGAGCAATACCGGCAGGTTTTTCTCTTTCGAGCCGCGTCCGGCAAAAATCAGCAGCCGGGTGTCTTCGGCGATGCCCAGTTCTGCACGCAGTTGCGGGTCGCGGGCTTTGGGGTGAAAGGTTTGCAGGTCGACGCCCAGCGGTTGCACGAACACATTGCGTACACCGAGGCCGCTGAGCTTGTCGGCCATGATCTGACTGGGCGCCAAAACCCGATCGAAGTTGCCGTAAAGCCTGGTGACATACGCCTCGATATTCGGTGTGACCCAATGGCCCATGCGATTGCCGATCAGCAAGGGCAGATCCGAGTGATAGAAACCGATTACCGGCACATCCAGCTGTCGTCGCGCATCAAGGGCGGCCCAGGCGGTCAGATAAGGGTCGCCGACTTCGATCAGATCGGGCTGTAAATCCTGCAGGACATTTCGCCATGGCGCGAGGCGAAGGGGGAATCGATAGCCTTTGCCGAAGGGCAGGGCGGGGGCGGGAACCGTGTAAACGCCGTCGTGTTCGCCGAAGTGCGCACCGGGAATCAGCAGGCTGTGGCGGGTACCGGATTTGACTCCGAGCCGGCGGTGTTTGGCATCCAGATAAGTACGCACGCCGCCGCTGGCCGGGGCGTAGAACATGGTGATGTCGGCGATATGCACGGTGATCAACCCTCCGTTGCGTGGTTCTCCCTTGGTTGACCTTTATCAAGAATAGATGTTCGGTCGGGATTGCGCGGCCCCCTCACCCTAACCCTCTCCCAGAGGGAGAGGGGATTGACCGAGGTGGATGTTGGAGGTACGCCGACTTGAGAGACCTGAGTCGAACTCAGGTTTTGAACAGCACGAAGATCGGCTCCCTTTCCCCACACCATTTTGAGGGAGAGGGACTGACCGAGATGTTTGGGTTTTATGCATCGACCGGAAAGTCTTCAGTCGAACTCAGGTTTTGAGGAACATGAAGATCTGCTCCCTTTCCCCCTCGCCCCCCCTGGGGGAGAGTGCTGGGGTGAGGGGGTAAGGCTCTTGATCTTCAGATGCGGAAACTGCCAACCAGTTGTTTCAGACGCGAAGCCTGCTGCTCCAGGTCCGAACACGCGCGCAACGTCGCCTGCAAGTTCTCCACGCCTTCCTGGTTCAGCGTGTTGATCTCGGTGATGTCGACGTTGATCGACTCCACCACAGCCGTCTGCTCTTCGGTCGCGGTGGCCACCGACTGGTTCATCCCGTCGATCTCGCCAATGCGCTGGGTCACGCTGTTCAAGCGCTCCCCGGCAAGGTTGGCAATCTCGACGCTGTCCTGGCTGTGACGCTGGCTGTCGCTCATGGTGCTCACCGATTCACGGGCGCCGACTTGCAGTTCCTCGATCATGGTCTGCACCTGTTGCGCCGATTCCTGGGTGCGGTGCGCCAGATTGCGCACTTCATCCGCCACCACGGCAAAGCCCCGGCCGGCTTCACCGGCACGTGCCGCTTCAATGGCCGCGTTGAGCGCCAAGAGGTTGGTCTGTTGGGAAATGCTGGTGATCACTTCGAGAATCTGGCCGATGTTCACGGTTTTGCTATTCAGCGACTCGATGTTGCTGCTCGACGCGCTGAGCATGCTCGACAGTTGATTCATCGCCTTGATGCTGCGATCCACCACTTGCTGGCCGTCTTCAGCCAGACCGCGCGCGTCGCTGGCCTGATTCGAAGCCTGGGCGGCGTTGCGGGCGATTTCCTGCGCCGCGGCGCCGAGTTGGTTGATCGCCGCGGCGACACTGCTGGTGCGTGAGGCTTGTTGGTCAGAGTTGTACATCGATGAGTTCGATGCCGCGACCACGCGCAGGGCGACTTCGTTAACCTGGCCGGTGGCCGACGACACTTCGCGGATCGAGCCGTGAATACGCTCGACGAAACGGTTGAATGCGGTACCGAGCACGCCAAATTCATCGTTATTGACGATGGTCAGGCGTTTGGTCAGGTCGCCTTCGCCATCGGCGATGTCTTCCATGGCGCGGGTCATCACGTGCAGCGGCTGGATCAGCAGGCGGATCAGCATACCGAGCAGGGCAATGATGATTGCCACGGCAATCACGGTCGCGATCACTGCCGAGGTGCGGAATTCGCTGAGCATCGCAAAGGCCTGATCCTTGTCCACCGACAGGCCGATGTACCAGTTCACCGACGGCAGGCCTTTGATCGGCGCGAAGGTGACGATGCGGGTCTTGCCATCGACGGTGACTTCGCTGAAGTCGCTGCTGATGCGCGGGGTGTCCTGTGGATAGGCTTCTTTCAGTGATTTCATCACCAAGGCCTTGTCCGGGTGCACGAGGATCTTGCCGTCGGCGCTGACCAGGAACACATAGCCCATGCCGTCGAAGTCCCGGGCGGCGAGGGTGTCGACCAGCGATTGCAGGCTCAGGTCGCCGCCAACCACACCCACGCTCTGGCCGGCCTTTTTCGAGGCAGTGGCGATGGAAATGATCAACTGGCCGGTAGCAGCGTCGATGTACGGTTCGGTCAGGGTCGAGGTGCTGCTGCCCTCGGCACCTTTGTACCAAGGGCGCACGCGCGGATCGAAACCGTCGGGCATCTTGGTGTCCGGACGGATGGTGAAGTGCCCGGTGGCATCGCCCAGATAGGTCGCCATGAACGTCGAGGTCAGGCTTTTCTGTTCCAGCAGACTGGCGACGTTGGCGGGCTCGGGGTTGATGGCGATGTTTTGGGCGGCGTTCTCGATCAGTAGAATGCGGCCGCTGAGCCAGGTCTGGATATTGCCGGCAGTGACCTCGCCCATCTCGTTGAGATAGTTGTTCAGGTCATCGCGGATCGCATTGCGCTGTAACCAGTCGTTGTACAAGGTAAACGAGGCGAAGGCGGCGATGACGATGAGGGCGGCGGCAAGCAAAATTTTATGGCTGAAGCGCAGATTTTTGTTCATGGCTTGGGGTTCCGCTAAGGTCTTAATGTCCAGGGCATGCTTTTATAGAAGCGCGCAAAATGGGCAAGGGTGAAAACAAGCTGATATTTCCGTCTCTCCTTAGGGAAATGTCCGGCCTGACTTGTGGTCGGGGTCTCTCACTCCTCTTTATCGGCCATGCGCAATCAAAGATTAACCATTGGGTGACAAAATGCCTGACTCCTCGCAACTCGTAATCGGCGCTGATCTCGCAGGCCAACAGATCGCTCAGGCCATGCGCCTGGCCAACCGCCACGGACTGGTCGCGGGCGCCACCGGTACCGGTAAAACCGTCACTTTGCAGCGTTTGGCCGAGGCGTTTAGCGACGCCGGGGTCGCGGTATTTGCCGCCGACATCAAGGGTGATCTGTGTGGCCTCGGTGCGGCGGGCAATCCGCAGGGCAAGGTGGCCGAGCGCATTGCCGGGATGCCGTGGCTCAAGCACAAGCCGCAGGCCTATCCGGTGACCTTGTGGGACATCCACGGCGAGTCCGGTCATCCGTTGCGCACCACGTTGAGCGAAATGGGCCCGTTGCTGATCGGCAGCTTGCTGGAACTGACCGACAGTCAGCAGTCGGCGCTATATGCAGCCTTCAAGGTCGCCGATCGCGAAGGCCTGTTGCTGCTGGACTTGAAGGATCTGAAAGCGCTGCTCAATCACCTCAAGGACAATCCGCAGCTGTTGGGTGAAGACGCGGCGCTGATGACCACCGGTTCCAGTCAGGCGCTGCTACGCCGTCTGGCGATCCTTGAGCAGCAGGGCGCCGAAGCCTTGTTCGGCGAACCGGCACTGCAACTTGAAGACATTCTGCAACCGACCGCCGATGGTCGCGGGCGCATTCATTTGCTCGATGCCAGCCGTCTGGTGCACGAGGCGCCGAAGGTCTACGCGACGTTCCTGTTGTGGTTGCTGGCCGAGTTGTTCGAGCAGTTGCCGGAGCGCGGCGATGCCGACAAACCGCTGCTGGCGCTGTTTTTCGATGAGGCGCATTTGCTCTTTGGCGACACACCCAAGGCACTGCAGGAGCGGCTCGAACAAGTGGTGCGCTTGATCCGTTCCAAAGGGGTTGGCGTGTATTTCGTCACGCAGTCGCCGGCGGACTTGCCCGATGACGTGCTGGCGCAGCTCGGCCTGCGCATTCAGCATGGCTTGCGCGCCTTTACCGCCAAAGAGCAGAAATCCCTGCGCGCGGTGGCGGACGGCTTCCGGCCGAATCCGGCGTTTGACAGTTTGTCGGTGCTGACCGAGTTGGGGATTGGCGAAGCGTTGGTCGGCACGCTGACCGAGAAAGGCACGCCGGAAATGGTTCAGCGCGGGCTGGTGGCGCCACCGCAGTCGCGAATCGGGCCGCTGACGGAAACCGAGCGCACGCTGTTGATTGCGGGTTCGCCGTTCAAGGGGCGCTATGACAAGCCGATCGATCGTGAGTCGGCGTATGAAATTCTGATGGGGCGTAAAGGGCTGGCGCCGGAGGCCGAGGTGCCAGCGGGTAAGCCAGCAGATGAAGAGCCGAGCCTGGCCGACAGGGCAGGGGAGTTTCTCGGGACGGCAGCCGGGCAGGCGCTTAAGTCGGCGATGCGCCAGGCAGCCAATAACCTCGGTAAGCAATTGGTGCGCGGCTTGATGGGCTCTTTACTCGGTGGCAGCAAACGCCGCTGATCTAATGTAGGAGTGAGCCTGCTCGCGAAAGCGGTGTGTCATTCAACTTCAATGTTATCTGACACAACCTCTTCGCGAGCAGGCTCGCTCCCACATTAAATAATTATTCACGTTCGGATAGCGCTCAGGTCTTGGCTTTGGCGTGCGCCGCAAGGCGTTCCAGCGCCGCACGCAGATTCGGATCAGTGATCCCGTCCGCTGTGGCCTGAATCGTAGCCGCCGCATCCGTGGACAAATCCATCGTGTGCCCGGCCGCCCCGCGCTGCACTGTAGGCGGCTGCACCTTGAACAGAATCCGCGTCAAACTGGCGAACTCATCAAACATCTGCAGCTGCCTCTGCAAGCGTTTTTGCTGATAACGCAGACGTGTGGCCCAATGGCCATCGGTGACAATCAGCAACAGACTGCCCTCACGCCACGACGCTACATGGCAATGTTCACGGGCGGCGGGTTGCAGTTGGCTTTCGAGCAGACGCTGCAAATGCCCCAGTCGTTGGGCATGACCGAGGATGGCTTTGAGCGGCTTGGCTTCGCGCAGGAGAACGGCGGGTGCTCTGGCCGTAAGAGGGCGAAATGCCATGATCGAACACCTGAAGTAACAGAAACGCCATGGTAGCAGAAAGGCCGAAATCACTCGCCCATTGCTTTTGCCCTCGCTTTGCCCATTAAATCAACGACTAACTTCTGCCTTGTATGACTTGAAGTTGAGCAAAACGCCCCTATTTTAAGTGAGCCCCGTCAAAGCGCAGTGCCAGCATCGTGGAACATCGCCACTTTCCTCACTTCCGTTTCCGGGTAGAATGCTCGTTCGCATGCGGCCATGAGGGCTGCACGGGCGACGCTCACGGGGCCGCCCTCCATCCCTTTAGTGTGGAAGATCCTGCCGATATGTTTGCGCCTTTGTTAAAGAAACTTTTTGGAAGCAAGAACGAGCGTGAAGTCAAACGCATGCTCAAGACGGTGCAGCTCGTCAATGCCTTCGAAGAGCAAATGGTGGCCCTTTCGGACGATCAATTGCGCGCCAAGACCGCTGAGTTCAAGGCCCGCATCGCCAAAGGGGAAACCCTCGACAAGCTGTTGCCAGAAGCCTTTGCGGTCGCCCGCGAAGCCGGCAAGCGCATCATGGGTATGCGCCACTTCGACGTACAGCTCGTCGGTGGCATGACCTTGCACGAAGGCAAGATCGCCGAAATGCGCACCGGTGAGGGTAAAACCCTCGTAGCGACCCTGGGTGTTTACCTCAACGCACTGTCCGGCAAGGGCGTGCACGTTGTGACGGTGAACGACTACCTGGCGCGTCGTGACGCCAACTGGATGCGCCCGCTGTATGAATTCCTCGGCCTGACCGTCGGCGTCGTGACGCCGTTCCAGCCGCCGGAAGAGAAGCGTCTGGCCTACGCCGCCGACATCACCTACGGCACCAACAACGAATTCGGTTTCGACTACCTGCGCGACAACATGGCGTTCAGCATGGAAGAAAAATTCCAGCGCGAACTCAACTTTGCCGTGATCGACGAAGTCGACTCCATCCTCATCGACGAAGCGCGTACCCCGCTGATCATTTCCGGTCAGGCCGAGGACAGCTCCAAGCTGTACATGGAGATCAATAAACTGATCCCGCAGCTGGAACTGCACGTTGAAGAAGTCGAAGGCGAAGTCACCAAGGCTGGCCACTACACCGTTGACGAGAAGACCCGTCAGGTCGAACTCAACGAAGCCGGTCACCAGTTCATCGAAGACATGCTCACCCGCGTCGGCCTGCTGGCTGAAGGCGAGAGCCTGTACTCGGCACACAACCTGGGCCTGCTGACCCACGTGTATGCCGGTCTGCGTGCGCACAAGCTGTTCAATCGCAACATTGAATACATCGTGCAGGATGGTCAGGTCGTACTGGTCGACGAACACACCGGTCGTACCATGCCGGGTCGTCGTTTGTCCGAAGGCCTGCACCAGGCCATCGAAGCCAAGGAAGGCCTGAACATTCAGGCCGAGAGCCAGACTCTGGCCTCGACCACCTTCCAGAACTACTTCCGTCTGTACACCAAGCTGTCCGGCATGACCGGTACCGCCGACACCGAAGCGTTCGAATTCCACCAGATCTATGGTCTGGAAGTCATGGTTATTCCGCCGAACAAACCGTTGGCGCGTAAAGACTTCAACGACCTGGTGTTCCTGACCGCCGAAGAGAAATACGCGGCGATCGTTGCGGACATCAAGGAAAGCATGGCGGCCGGTCGTCCGGTGCTGGTGGGTACTGCCACCATCGAAACCTCCGAGCACATGTCCGCATTGCTCGTGAAGGAAGGCATCGAACACAAGGTTCTGAACGCCAAGTTCCACGAAAAAGAAGCCGAGATCATCGCGCAGGCCGGTCGTCCGGGCGCCCTGACTATCGCCACCAACATGGCCGGTCGTGGTACCGACATCCTGTTGGGCGGTAACTGGGAAGTTGAAGTCGCGTCGCTGGAAAACCCGACCCCTGAGCAGATTGCCCAGATCAAGGCCGACTGGCAGAAGCGCCACCAGCAAGTGCTGGAATCCGGCGGTTTGCAGGTGATTGCCTCCGAGCGTCACGAATCCCGTCGTATCGACAACCAGCTGCGTGGCCGTGCCGGCCGTCAGGGTGACGCCGGTTCCAGCCGCTTTTACCTGTCGCTGGAAGACAGCCTGATGCGCATCTTCGCTTCTGATCGAGTGAAGAACTTCATGAAAGCCCTGGGCATGCAGCCGGGCGAAGCGATCGAGCACCGCATGGTGACCAACGCGATCGAGAAGGCGCAGCGCAAGGTTGAAGGCCGCAACTTCGATATCCGTAAGCAACTGCTCGAGTTCGATGACGTCAACAACGAACAGCGTAAAGTGATCTATCACATGCGTAACACGTTGCTGGCCGCCGACAACATCGGTGAAACCATCGCCGATTTCCGTCAGGACGTGCTCAACGCTACCGTCAGCGCGCACATTCCGCCGCAGTCGCTGCCTGAGCAGTGGGACGTGGCCGGTCTGGAAGCTTCGATTGCCAGCGACTTCGGCGTGACACTGCCGATCCAGCAGTGGCTCGACGAAGACGATCACCTGTACGAAGAAACCCTGCGCGAGAAGCTCATGACCGAGCTGATGGCGGCGTACAACGAGAAAGAAGACCAGGCCGGTGCCGACGCACTGCGCTCGTTCGAGAAGCAAATCGTACTGCGCGTGCTGGACGACCTGTGGAAAGACCACCTGTCGACCATGGATCACCTGCGTCACGGTATCCACCTGCGTGGTTACGCTCAGAAGAACCCGAAGCAGGAATACAAGCGCGAGTCGTTCACGCTGTTCTCCGAACTGCTCGACTCGATCAAGCGCGACTCGATCCGTGTGCTGTCGCACGTTCAGGTGCGCCGCGAAGATCCGGAAGCCGAAGAGCAACGTCTGCGTCAGGAAGCCGAAGCACTGGCCGCCCGCATGCAGTTCGAACACGCCGAGGCCCCAGGTCTGGAGCAACCGGAAGTTCTCGGTGAAGAGGTCGATGTGGCCCTCGCCACCGCGCCGGTTCGCAACGAGCAGAAGCTGGGCCGCAACGAACTGTGCTACTGCGGTTCGGGCAAGAAATTCAAGCATTGCCACGGGCAGATCCAGTAAACCCCGTTTCAATCGCTGAAATACCCGCGCCGCGACCGGCTCCTGCCGTCGCGGCGTTTTGCCATTTAAACCACCGTCGCTGCGAGTGACGGTGCTGACATCATTGAGTAAGGAGCGCATTCATGGCTGTTGGTCTTGGTCCTTTGCCAACGTTGCACCCGGTTGCCGGTTTTGAACTCGGTATCGCCTCGGCCGGCATCAAGCGCCCCGGGCGCAAAGATGTCGTTGTGATGCGCTGCGCCGAAGGCTCGACCGTGGCGGGCGTGTTCACCTTGAACGCGTTTTGCGCGGCACCGGTGATCCTGGCGAAAAAACGCGTGCAGAACGCCGTGCGTTATTTGCTGACCAACACTGGCAATGCCAACGCCGGTACCGGCGAGCCTGGCCTGGCCGCCGCTGAACGTACCACTGCCAAACTGGCCGAGCTGACTGGCGTTGATGCCAGCCAGATTCTGCCGTACTCCACCGGTGTGATCGGCGAGCCGCTGCCGGTCGAGAAGATCGAAGGCGCGCTGCAAGCCGCACTGGATGATCTGTCGGAAAACAACTGGGAAGCCGCTGCCACCGGGATCATGACCACTGACACCCTGCCGAAGGGCGCCAGCCGCCAGTTCGAGCATGACGGCGTGACCATCACCGTCACCGGCATCAGCAAAGGCGCGGGCATGATCCGTCCGAACATGGCGACCATGCTCGGCTACATCGCCACCGACGCCAAAGTCTCCCGCGACGTCCTGCACAACTTGATGCTCGACGGCGCCAACAAGTCGTTCAACCGCATCACCATCGACGGCGACACCTCGACCAACGATTGCTGCATGCTGATCGCCACAGGTAAGGCTGCGCTGCCGGAAATCACCCGTGCTGAAGGCGAGTTTTTCGCCAAGTTGAAGCAAGCGGTGTTCGAAGTGTGCATGGACGTGGCCCAGGCCATCGTGCGTGACGGCGAAGGCGCGACCAAGTTCGTCACTGTTGAAGTCAACGGTGGCGGCAACCATCAGGAATGCCTCGACGTCGGCTACACCGTGGCGCACTCGCCGCTGATCAAGACCGCGCTGTTTGCCTCCGACCCGAACTGGGGCCGTATCCTCGCCGCCGTCGGCCGCGCCGGCGTGCCGGATCTGGATGTGAGCAAGATCGACGTGTTCCTCGGCGACGTGTGCATTGCCAGCCGTGGCGCCCGTGCGGCGACCTACACTGAAGCCCAGGGCTCGGCGGTGATGCAGCAGGAAGAAATCACCATCCGTATCGAGCTGGGTCGCGGCGATTGCAGCGAAACCATCTGGACCACTGACCTGTCGCATGAATACGTGAAGATCAACGCTGAATACCGCACTTGATCTAACCTGAGACCGAGTCGCCTGCATCGCCAGCAGGCTGGCTCCCACAGAGATCTGTGTCATTCACAAATCCCCTGTAGGAGTGAGCCTGCTCGCGATGGCGACCTGTCAGGTACCGAAGATTCCGGCCTGTCCCTCCTGATGAAAGGCACCCCCATCATGTCCCTGCACCTGATCATCGGCGACAAACTGCTTTCCTCCTGGTCCCTACGCGCCGCCCTGGCCGTTGAACTGACCGGCGCACCCTACAGCGAAGAACTGATCAAACTCGGCAAGCCCGACACCCGCGCGCTGCTGCTCAAGCATTCGCCGACCGCTAAAGTCCCGCTGCTGCAAACGGCGCGCGGCACCATTGCCGATTCATTGGCCATCGCCGAATACCTCGCCGAGCAGTTTCCGTCCGAGCAACTCTGGCCGAGCGACATATTCGCCCGTGCTCAGGCGCGATCCGCCTGCGCCCAAATGCACAGCGGCTTTTTCGCCATGCGCAATCACATGCCGTTCAACCTCAACCATGACGCGCCTCTGAACCCGGTGCCGCCGGAAGTGAAGGTCGACATCGAGCGCATGCTCGCGCTGTGGGCCGAGTGCCGTGCTGCTGCCACCGAGAGCGGGCCGTACCTGTTTGGTCGGGTGAGTCTGGCCGATGCCTTCTTCGCGCCGATTGCCGTGCGTTTGCGCACCTATCAGGTGACGCTGCCGGCCGCCGACGAAGCCTATGTTGAAACCGTCTACCAATGGCCCGCCTTCAAGGCATGGCAGAAGGCTGGACTGGAGGAGTTGAATCCGTGAAACGCGTACACGTCGCCGCTGCGGTCATTCGTGACAACAATGGCAAAATCCTCATCGCCCGCCGCGCCGACACGCAACATCAGGGCGGTCTTTGGGAATTCCCCGGCGGCAAGGTCGAGGCTGACGAAACAGTTGAAACCGCGCTGACTCGTGAGTTGCATGAGGAGTTGGGCATCGTCGTTGGCGCCGCTCGACCGCTGATCAAAGTGCGTCACGATTACCCGGACAAGCAGGTTTTGCTGAATGTCTGGGACGTGTCGGACTTCAGCGGCGAACCTCACGGTGCCGAAGGCCAGCCGTTGGCCTGGGTCACTGCGAAAGAACTGGCGAACTACGAGTTTCCGGCTGCCAACCAGCCGATCGTTGCCGCCGCGCGTTTGCCTGCGGAGTACTTGATTACGCCGGAGGACCTGGAAACGCCGGCGTTGCTGCGCGGTATCCAGAAGGCGATTGCCGGCGGGATCAAACTGATCCAGCTGCGCGCACCGAACGGCTATGACCCCAAGTATCGCGATCTGGCGGTCGATGCGGCCGGGCTGTGTGCGGGCAAGGCGCAACTGATGATCAAGGGGCCGTTCGAATGGCTCGGTGATTTCCCCTCTGCCGGTTGGCACATCACCTCAGCACAGCTGCGCAAATACGCGGCGGCGGGGCGCCCGTTACCGGCGGAGCGCTGGTTGGCGGCGTCGTGCCACAACGCTGAAGAACTGGCGCTGGCCGAGCAGATGGGCGTGGATTTCGTCACGCTGTCGCCAGTGCAGCCGACCTTGACCCACCCGGATGCACAGCCGTTGGGCTGGGAGCAGGCTGAGGCGTTGATCGAAGGCTTCAGCAAGCCGGTGTTTCTGTTGGGCGGGGTTGGCCCGGCCGAGCGCGAAAAAGCCTGGGGCGTTGGTGCACAAGGCGTGGCGGGGATTCGCGCGTTCTGGCCTGACTCTCTGTAAAGGCTGCTGACCTCATCGCTGGCAAGCCAGCTCCCACAAGGTTTTGTGTTGTTCACAAATGTTGTGTACAACTCGAAACCTGTGGGAGCTGGCTTGCCAGCGATGGCGGCCGGTCAGGCGCTACATCTCTGTCGGTTTTGGGGCCGGCTGCCAAAGAATCTCCGCAACCCCCTGCCGCCGCGCAATCAACCGCGCCGCGACAAACAGCAAATCCGACAACCGATTGATATACGCCAGCCCGACCCCGGCCAACGGCTCAATCGCATTCAAATGCTGACAGCGCCGCTCGGCACTCCTCGCCAGGCTGCGACAAACATGCGCCTGGGCAATCAACATCGAACCGCCTGGCAGAATGAAATTCTCCAGCGGCCCCAATTCCTCGTTCCACACATCGATCGCTGCTTCCAGTCGTTCGATTTCCGCCGTATTCAGCGCCTGATACGCCGGCATGGCCAGCTCGCCACCGAGATCAAACAAGCGATGCTGACAAGGCGCCAACACTTCAATCAGTTCATCCAGCCGCGGACACGCCTCGCGCTCGGCAATCAACCCGGCCAGCAACACGCCGACCTGACTGTTCAGCGTATCGACTTCGCCAATCGCCTCGATGCGCGGGTGATCCTTGGGCACGCGGCGGCCATCGCCCAGGCCGGTTTCGCCTTTGTCGCCGGTGCGGGTGTAGATTTTCGACAGGCGAAAGCCCATGGATTACCTCGATAATTGATTGGTTTCGGCAGCGATGGGCAGCGGTTGCGTCAACGGCAGGCGCAGGGTGAAACACGTGCCCTGGCCCGGTGCTGACTGCACCTCCATCTGCCCTTTGTGATTGTTGGTAATGATGAAATACGACACCGACAAGCCAAGCCCGGTGCCCTGACCGATTTCCTTGGTGGTGAAGAACGGCTCGAAGGTGCGTTTGCGCACGTTCTCGCTCATGCCGATGCCGTTGTCTTCGACCTGGATTTCAGCCCATGGCGGATTGAGCTTGGTGCGCAGGATGATCCGCCCCGGCTCGCTATCGTCTTCACGCTGGTGAATGGCTTGCGCGGCATTTTTCAACAGGTTGAGCAGTACTTGCTCGAGTTCGTTGGCGGTGCCCGGCACCGGGCCGAGTGCCGGATCGAACTGCCGGATGATCGCCTGGCCCTTGAAGTCGAAACCGATGGCCAGGTCGAAGTCATTGCCTGCGATTTCCACGGCTTGATCGATCAGCGCCGGCAGATCGCACGGCGCCATTTGTCGGGTGCTGCGACGGCTGAAGCTGAGCATGTGCGTGACGATTTTCGCTGCCCGAGCGCCGGCCTGTTGAATGCCATCGAGCAATTGCGGCACTTCGCGGCCTTGCAGGTAGCGATTCACCGTGTCCAGCTCGATGCCCAGTTGTTCGGCGGTTTCGAGGTTCTTCGGCAGATCGGCGGACAGGCGTCGCCGGATGTTTTGCACGTTATGCAGGATCGCGCCCAGCGGGTTGTTGATCTCGTGGGCCATGCCGGCGGCGAGGCCACCGACCGAGAGCATTTTCTCTGACTGCACCATCATTTCTTCCAGCGACAGGCGCTGGGTGATGTCGTCGATACGGATCACCACGCCACGCCCGGCACCGCCCATCAATGGATAGAACGTCAGCGCGTAATGCTTGGGTTCTTCATCCTTGAACCACGTTACCCGCTCGATTTTCGCTACGGTGTGCTGTTCGACGGTCTGCTTGAGTTGCGGCAGAAACGGCTTGAGCGGTTCGAAGGCGAGAAAGATCGGCTGGTTCAGCGCTTCGTCCAGACGTGTGCCGGAAAGGGCACTGGCCTCCTGGTTCCATTGGGTGACGTAAAGTTGCTCGTCGAGGGCGATCAGCGCCGAAGGCATCGAGTCGATGATGCTGTTGAGGTAGTTCTGGAAACCGGTGAGCTTCTTCTCGATCTTGCTGCGCACCTGGACTTCGAGTTCCAGTTTGCGGTTGGTGTGGCGGGTTTCTTCGGCCAGCCCCTGCGCCTGATCGTAGGCGGCTTGCGAGTCATCGCGGGCGCGTTTGAGCTGCTGCTCGCGGGCTTCGATGCGCGACAGCATGGTATTGAACGCCTCGGCCAGACTGCCGATTTCATCGTGGTTGCCGCGTGAGGCGCGCAGGGCGTAGTTCTCTTCGCGGGTCACCTGACGCGACAATTCCTCAAGCTGATGAATCGGCCGGGTGATCAGGCGTTTGATCTGTCGGGCAATCACCAGCCACAACAACACGCTGAAAATCAGGATACCGAGGCTCGCGGTCAGCGTGCCGGTGTAGAACGCCATCGGCAGCTCGCTGCTGGCCACCAGCAACAGATGGCCCGGCGCGGTGCCGGGGCGGGGCAGGGTGATCAACTGGTTGCTGCGAAACTCGGTCAGTTGCCACGCTTCGATGTGCCGATAGCGTTCCGGCAGGCTGAGTTTTTCGCCGCGCTGGACTTGCGCCAGCCGTTCGCCCTTGCCGTCATAAAGGGCGGCGGCGCGCAGCGGTGAGTAACTGTCGAGTTCTTTGAGCAGACGCTCGGCGCTTTGCGGTGATTGCAGGGCTTCGCTGACCAGGCTCGGGTTGGAAATCAGCCGGCCGATGGTCTGCAAGGCCTGCGGTGCCATGCTTTCCTGGGAGATGTAATAGGCGGCGCTGATAAAGGTCAGGTTGGCGACCAGCAGGACAGTGGTCAACAGCACCAGCAGGGCGGCCAGCAGTTTCTGGCCGACCGGCAGGTTTTCGAGACGCTGGCGCAATGGCATCAGGTTTATCGCAACAAAGGAACAAGTGGCCAGCGTAGCCGCTGCTCAGTCGCTGGGCAATCCAAGGCTGTGCAGATGAGCGACCAGTCGTTGCTGCAATCGATTGAGGTGCGGCAGGTTCAACTGGTGGCGCGTGGCGACTTTGCAGGCGTGGCCCAACAGATAGCTGATTTCGGTGCGGCGCTGGTTGGCGACGTCCTGAAACATCGACGAGTAGTTGGCAGCCGTAGCGTGGATCACCCGTTCGACTTCCTGTTGCAGGTTGTCGGCGGCGGCGGGTTGGCCGCAGCGCTCGAGCAATTCGGCGAGTTCGGCGCACAGGGTGGCGACTTCGCAATGGTGCTCCTGCAAGCCACCGTTGCGGCAATGGTGCAGCACGGTCAGCGGATTGATCGCGCAGTTGAGCGCCAGTTTGCGCCACAACCGCGTAAGGATATCGGTGCTCCATTCGTGGGGGATCTTTGCCGCGTCCAGATCGTCCAGCCAGATCGGTGCGACCGGATGGCCAGCGTCGCCCAGCCAAGTGAATCCGTGACCGGCGAACACCACACGCCAGTCGCCATCGCGAAAGGCACCCTCGGTGCTTGAAGCGCTGATGCAGCGTGCCATTGGCACACGGTTGGCGACGGCGTCCTGACTGCCGAGGCCGTTTTGCAGAAGGATCAGTTCGGCGTCCGCTGTCAGTCGTGGGGCGAGGCGGGCGACGGCGTTTTCGGCGTCGTAGGCTTTGCAGGCCACCAGCAAACGGCGGATCGGCTCGGGACTGTCGGGTGTTTCGCCGGGAACCGCATAGCTGCTCGCCACACCTTGCTCCACCAGCGTCAAGCCGCCCGCAGCCTGATAGCTTTGCAAGCGTTCGGCATCGCGCACGATCAGTCTGACCGGCAGGCCGGCGCGAGCCAGACGTGTGGCCCACAGTGTGCCGAGACTGCCAGCGCCGAGAATATGCCAGGGGGTGGCCATCAGTTTTTTGCTCGATTGCGTACAGGCATGTGCGGCTCGCCGTGTCGGTGGGAAAAGACCCGTTATAATGAGCCCGATTTTAACCGCAAGCCAAGCGCGCTCCATCCACATCGAGCGCGCCTTTTTATTGGAGAGATTACATGCCGTCGTTCGACGTGGTATCCGAACTGGACAAACACGAACTCACCAACGCGGTCGAGAACGCCGTGAAGGAACTCGATCGTCGTTATGACCTGAAAGGCAAAGGCAGCTTCGAGTTCAAGGAAAAGGACCTCACCGTCAGCCTGACCGCTGAAGCCGGATTCCAGCTGGAAGCGATGATCGAAATCCTCAAGCTGGCGCTGGTCAAACGCAAGATCGATGTGCAGTGCCTTGAAGTCAAAGACGCCTACGCATCGGGCAAGCTGATGAAGCAGGACGCGGTACTTAAGGAAGGCATCGACAAGGAACTGGCGAAGAAAATCGTCGGCCACATCAAGGACGCCAAACTGAAAGTGCAGGCCGCCATTCAAGGCGAGCAGGTACGCGTGACCGGCAAGAAGCGTGATGACCTGCAAGAGGCCATCGCGGCCCTGCGGGCCAAGGAATTCGGCATGCCCCTGCAGTTCAACAACTTCCGCGACTAAACTTTCCGGTCGGGGAACCTCTCGGCGTTTTCAGCGTCCGAGGCCCAAGCAACGGCAGAAACGATTGAGCCCCAGCGGGTTCGGTCTTTCTGCCGCTGATTTTTTACAGCCCGGGAAGCCGGAAATCAGGAGATAGAATATGGATTTGAATGCTGAGGTGGACAACCTGGTCAAGGCATCCCAAGCGTGGATCCCGATGATCATGGAGTACGGCAGTCGCGTGCTGCTGGCCGTGATTACCCTGGCCATCGGCTGGTGGCTGATCAACAAGGTCACGCAAAAGCTTGGCGGTTTGCTGGCCTTGCGTAATGCCGATCTGGCACTGCAGGGTTTTATCAGCAGCCTGGCGAACATTATTCTCAAAGTGCTGCTGATTGTCAGCGTCGCTTCGATGATCGGCGTTGAAACTACCTCCTTCGTTGCTGCGATCGGTGCGGCCGGTCTGGCAATCGGCTTGGCGTTGCAGGGCAGCCTGGCGAACTTCGCCGGCGGCGTGCTGATTCTGCTGTTCCGTCCGTTCCGTATCGGTGACTGGATCGAAGCGCAAGGCGTGTCGGGTACGGTCGACAGCATCCAGATTTTCCACACGGTGCTGCGTACTGGCGACAACAAAACCATCATCGTACCGAACGGCAATCTGTCGAACGGCATTATCACCAACACCAACCGTCAGCCAACCCGCAAGGTTGTGTTTGATGTGGGCGTGGATTACGAAGCCGATCTGCAAAAGGCCCGTCAGGTGTTGCTGGATCTGGCCAAGGATGAGCGCGTGTTGCAGGATCCTGCGCCACAAGCCGTGATTTCGACCTTGGGCGACAGTTCGATCACTGTTTCGCTGCGTGTGTGGGTTAAAACTGCAGACTACTGGGACGTGATGTTCATGTTTAACGAACAGTCGCGTGACCGTTTAAAGACTGCAGGCATTGATATTCCTTTTCCACAACGGGTGATTCGTGTGGTGCAGGAATCGGCGACACAATGATAGGTTGCTAATTAATTGCCTGACTTGTCGGTCAGGCAACTATTGCAAGTGCCAGGTAATAAAAAAGGCCCATCGCAAGATGGGCCTTTTTGTTGTTACCGCAAACTAGTGTTTGGCGATTACAAGATCGACAGTGGGTAGTCGACGATCAGGCGGAACTCGTTGATATCGCCTTCAGCCTGGTCGGCGTTGCCACGGTGCCATGCTTGACGAATACGGAAGGACAGGTCTTTGGCAGGGCCGGCCTGAACTACGTATTTGGCTTCAAGGTTGGTTTCGTGATGCTTGCCATCTTCGCCGTAACCGTAAGAGTTGTATGGGCTGCTGGCGTCCATTTTGGTGCCGTCGATGTCCCAACCTTTTACGTAACGGGTCATGAAGCTCAGGCCCGGAACGCCGTACTCGGCCATTTTCAGGTCGTAACGAATCTGTGCAGATTTTTCGTTAGGGCCGTTGAAGTCGGAGTACTGGATGGAGTTAGCCAGGAAGATCGAGTCGCCACCACGGTTGTTGTCACCCACGCCGACGTAGTCGAACGGCGTATCACCATTGACCTTCTGGAAGGCCAGAGTCACGGTGTGTGCTTTCAGGAACGAGAGCGCAGTTGCCAGAGAGAACGTGGTGTTGCTGATGTCACCGGCTTTGGAATCGCCACTGTCAGTGGTGCGGTAGATATTGAAGTCGGTGTTCAGCGAAGTGTCACCACTGATCGGGGTGGTGAGGTTCACGTTGCTGTAGTACTGGTTCCAGATATCCTTGAACTTCGAACCGTAGAGCGAGACGCTCAGGTTCTCGGTGATGCCGTATTTACCACCGGCAAAGTCCATGGTTTTGCCGGTGACAGGGTTTTCACCGGTGCTGGAGTACTGCGAGTGCAACTCACCATCGCTGTTCATCTCGTCCTGGCTGGAGGCCGAGTAGAAGTGGCCTGCTTCCAGATCCAGGTTGTCGATTTCGCTGCTTTGCAGTTGGAAACCGGTTGCGGTCTGAGGAATCAGACGGGAGCCGCCAACGGCGAAGACTGGAGCGGTGCTTGGCTGGAACTCGCCGAATTTCAGCTCGGTCTTGGAGATGCGGGCCTTGATCGCTGCGCCTGCTTTACCGAGGGAGTCGTTGGCATGACCTTGGGAGTCGAGGCTGGTGTTGCCCGAACCTGTGGTGCCATCGCCACCATCCAGTTTGATGCCCAGGTAGCCGAACGCATCAACACCCACGCCGACGGTACCTTGGGTGTAACCGGAGCTGAAGTTGCTCAGGAAACCTTGAGTCCAGTCTCGCTGATCGTTTGATCCGGCTTTTCTGTCTCGGTTGAAGTAATAGTTGCGCAGCAACACATCAAACTTCGCGTCTTCAACAAAACCTTTGGCTTCAGCCTGGTCACTTACAAACGGGGCGGCCGTTGCCACTTGAGTACTGGCTGCTGCAGCAACTGCCAGTGCGATCATGCTCCACTTCATCACGCGCATCGTGATTTGCTCCTTTGGTTTTAGAAGAGTACTGCCGTCCCACCTGTTTTATTATCTGGGCGGCTCTTTCTTTTTGTGTCGGCGCAAACTTATATCACGCCGACAATGTTGGCGATACTTGCTATTCCAACCTTTCAGCTTCTTTACGACGGTGTCGCAAATGACGTGGTGGATGTCGCAAATTCACAGTACCGACGCAGCCGGACTGACAACTTTCTCGCTGTTTATGGGCCTTTTTGCATCGGTAAAAAAGAGTCCCTGGCAAAACACTTGAATCTCCATCGGGCAACCCTGCCACTGTTCTTATGGGGCTTAAGGCATCCACTTCCAGTGGTGCGCTTATAGTCCATATGGGTACGAATGCAACAAGCGTGCACAAACCGCAATTTCGCTGCGGTTATTTTTCTGAACACCCGCCTGCGTTTGTGAAAACCTCGTGAAAGCTGGGCTTCAAGCCTGATTTTTTCATTGCTTGACGCCATTCCTCCTATGGTGTTGTCACGCCGAGAAACGCGCGTGACATCCAAAAACGTTACCGGTTCACCCCGCCAGTGAGTATTTGGCGGATGCCCGACGCAGTGAGCGTAGACGCACTGTGCGGTTTTGGTGCAAAAAAATTTGCAGCTGTTCTGAATTCATACAGCTTGCAGGGGCATGACGCTGCACGTCTCTGCTGATTCTGGTCATTTTTTTGTGCTGAACGTCGATGTTGGTTCCGTGCTGGTGCGTCGCGCTCGTAAATGTCACATCTCGGGGCGTTGGCAGAGCGACGGGGTTCACCGTCGTCGTGAAGGCTGGCGCATTCGCAGGTATGCTGCCGTCCTGTCGCTTGGTGCGCTGTCCATCGGGATGGCCGCTAAGCTGAATAATGATCAGCCGGGAGTGCGCGCAGTGTTTGCTTTAGATTCACGACTTCAACAGGACACGCTGACCATCGGTGATTTCCCTCTCTGCCGACTGCTGCTGTCCAATGATGCCAACTACCCTTGGTTCATTCTGGTGCCTCGTCGGGACGATATCAGTGAGTTGTTTCAGTTGGATGTCGCCGATCAACAGCAGTTTTGGCAGGAAACCACCGCGCTGGCTGAGCTGCTCAAGGATCTGTTCGATGCCGACAAAATGAACGTCGCGACCTTGGGTAACGTTGTCAGTCAGATGCACATGCATGTGATTGTGCGCAAACGTGACGACGCAGCCTGGCCGGCGCCGGTCTGGGGCAAACACCCGGCCAAGCCTTACAGTACCGAGCAGGTCGCTGCCATTCGCGAACGATTGCGACTGGTGTTGACCGAGCATTTCACCTTTGTGGAGGGCTGAGTCATGAATCTGGAAGAACGTGTTACCGATCTGGAAAGCCGTCTGGCGTTTCAGGATGACACCATTCAGTCGTTGAACGACGTGCTGGTGGCGCAGCAGCGCGTGGTCGAGCGCCTGCAATTGCAGATGGCGGCGCTGCTCAAGCGTCAGGAGGAGATGGTCGGCCAGTTCGAGTCCTTCGAGGATGAGGCGCCACCGCCGCACTACTGAGACCGGTACTTTTCAGCAGGCGTAAAAAAACCGCGAACAGCACGCTGCTCGCGGTTTTTTTATGCCTGGATCAGCGTCGCGGCAGCGCGGCGATCACGTCCTCGGCTTGCAGGCCCTTGTCCCGGTTCATTACCGAGAACTCCACGCGCTGGCCTTCGACCAGGACGCGGTGACCTTCGCCACGGATCGCGCGAAAGTGCACGAAGATATCATCGCCGGAATCCCGGGAGATAAAGCCGAAGCCTTTGGAGGTGTTGAACCACTTGACGGTACCGGTATCACGATTGGTCATGTCATAGCTGGTTGGAGCAGCAGCCGGTGAAGAACGATAGAAGCTGACGGCCAGGTGCAGGACCACGGCAACCAGCGCGATCACCAGAGTGAACAGCACGGCTGGCTGACCGGCGATGACGGGCATCGGGGCGATCAGGGTCAAGGTTTGCAGGACGACGGTCAGTACCAGCAGCGCGCTGACCAGGTTTTGCAGATGCTGACGAGGGCCTTTGTTCCAGAAAGGAATCACTGGAGCAATCACCAGGTTCAGCAGGCCGAAAAAGGCCAGGTAAAGTGCATCGGGTTGTTGCAGGTAGGGAACGGCTTCGGATTTCAAGCTGGGTATGAACGACAGCAGCAAAGCCGCTGCGCCCATTAGCAGGTGGACGATTTTCAACATTTTGATTGGCTCACGTTTATGACGGCTCACAAGGAAGAGCTGAAGGCGCACGGTTCGCTTCGGAACAAAATAAGAGGCGGTGGACACGTTCACGGCATCAGCCTATGCGCAACGCCCCGAAAAATGGGGCATGGCGACACACTGCCTATTTAACAGCAAAGCCTGCGGCTACTCAAATCAGCCCGGCCAGCGGCATGCGTCGGTCGATTTGTCGCAGCACCTGCACCCGATCCGGGCTGCGGGGTGTCGGTAGGCTTGCTAGAGTGGGTCTGCACCTGTTGGATGAATTCAATCGCCGTTAGGGGGTAAACATGGCAATCGATATCGGTATCAGTGAAGAAGATCGCAAATCCATCGTCGAAGGCTTGTCGCGTCTGCTGTCGGACACCTACGTGCTGTATCTGAAAACCCACAACTTCCACTGGAACGTCACCGGCCCGATGTTTCGTACGCTGCATTTGATGTTCGAAGAGCAATACAACGAGCTGGCGCTGGCCGTGGACTCGATCGCCGAGCGTATTCGCGCATTGGGCTTTCCGGCGCCGGGCGCCTATGCCACGTACGCGCGCCTTTCTTCTATCAAGGAAGAGGTGGGCGTGCCGAGTGCCGAAGACATGATCAAACAATTGGTCGATGGTCAGGAAGCCGTGACCCGCACGGCCCGTGGCATCTTCCCGCTGCTCGACAAGGTCAGCGATGAACCGACCGCAGACCTGCTGACCCAGCGCATGCAGGTTCACGAAAAAACGGCGTGGATGCTGCGCTCGCTGCTGGAAGCGTAATCCCCCTAGTGCGCGGGCCCGCCAGCGGGGCTCGTGCGCTGTCCGCAATCCTACCTGTGTCGTTGGCTTATCCTACGGAGTCGGTCAATAAGTCGTCTGGCTATAACTTTGTGTCTGCGCTTTTATGAAAGCCACAGGATGTGACTTTTCAAACAAGCAGAGATGGCAAAGGAGTGTCACTGATATGGCAGAGGGAGACAGGCGAGGCGACAGGATTGTCGGCTTGCCCCATGAGTTGAAAGTTGATCCGTTCATCAGCGAGTTCGACATGGCACTGGTTCAGCCATCGTCACGATCCGTGCGTCTGAACGGTTATGCGACCTGTCTGCGGCTGGAGCGGGTCTACTGGAACATCCTCGGCAACATGGCCGCAGATAACTGCTGTTCGATCAGCTCGCTGTTGTCCCACGTCGACCGCGAAGTGCATCTGCGTCACGGCGGGGTGAGAAATTTCAGCGCGCTGGTGCGGGTGGTGTGCGTCATGAACGGCGTCAAGCAGGCAGCAACTGCCGAATCGCTCTGAAACGGCGGTTGCAAACGAGGTCTCGGCCTGTGCAGTCTTACGGCTGCACAGGCCGCATTTAATCGATATAATCCCGCTCTTTCGCCGCAAAGCCCTGCGCGCGGTGGCAATCTGATCGCCGAGACACCCCCATGCCGATGTACGATTACCAATGTGCTTCCTGTGGTCATCAGTTGGAAGCCATTCAAAAGATCAGCGATGCACCGCTGGTCGACTGCCCTGCCTGCCAGGCGCCAGAGCTCAAGAAACAGCTGTCCATGCCAGGCTTTCGCCTCAGCGGCAGCGGTTGGTACGAAACCGATTTCAAGACCGGGACCAAGAAGAATCTGGCCGGTGGCGACAAATCTGACTAGGGTTCAACCCCAGGTTGAACGACACGCGTGAGTTTCCGCATTGCTTTGAAAGCAACGGGATCTCCACCGAATATCGAATGACGAGAAGCGAACCATTATCATGATGCGCAGCCACTATTGCGGCCAACTGAACGAAAGCCTGGAAGGCCAGGAAATTACCCTTTGCGGATGGGTTCACCGTCGCCGCGACCACGGCGGGGTGATTTTCCTCGATATCCGTGATCGTGACGGTCTGGCCCAGGTGGTATTCGATCCGGATCGCGCCGAGAGCTTCGCCGCTGCCGATCGCGTGCGCAGCGAGTACGTCGTGAAGATCACCGGCAAGGTGCGTCTGCGTCCGGCCGGTGCGACCAACGCCAACATGGCGTCGGGCATGATCGAAGTGCTGGGTTATGAACTGGAAGTGCTGAACGAGTCGGAAACTCCGCCGTTCCCGCTGAACGAGTTCTCCGATGTTGGTGAAGAAACCCGTCTGCGTTATCGCTTCCTCGACCTGCGTCGTCCGGAAATGGCCGAGAAGCTGCGTCTGCGCTCGCGCATGACCACCAGCATCCGTCGCTTCCTCGACGAGAACGGCTTCCTCGACGTTGAAACGCCGATCCTGACCCGTGCCACCCCTGAAGGTGCGCGTGACTATCTGGTGCCAAGCCGTACCCACGCTGGTTCGTTCTTCGCCCTGCCGCAATCGCCACAGCTGTTCAAGCAACTGCTGATGGTTGCCGGTTTCGACCGTTACTACCAGATCGCCAAGTGCTTCCGCGACGAAGACCTGCGTGCTGACCGTCAGCCTGAATTCACCCAGATCGACATCGAGACCAGCTTCCTCGATGAAAAAGAGATCATGGGCCTGACTGAAGAAATGATCCGCAACCTGTTCAAGGAAGTGCTGGGTCTGGAATTCGGCGATTTCCCGCACATGACTTTCGAAGAAGCCATGCGCCGCTACGGTTCCGACAAGCCAGACCTGCGTAACCCGCTGGAACTGGTCGACGTTGCCGATCAACTGAAAGAAGTTGAATTCAAGGTGTTCAGCGGCCCGGCTAACGATCCGAAATGCCGTATCGCCGCACTGCGCGTTCCAGGCGGGGCGAGCATGCCACGCAAGCAGATCGACGATTACACCAAGTTCGTCGGCATCTACGGTGCCAAGGGCCTGGCGTACATCAAGGTCAACGAGCGCGCTGCCGGTGTTGACGGTCTGCAATCGCCGATCGTGAAAAACATCCCTGAAGACAAGCTCAACGTGATCCTCGATCGCGTTGGCGCAGTCGATGGCGACATCGTGTTCTTCGGCGCCGACAAGGCCAAGATCGTCAGCGAAGCTCTGGGCGCACTGCGCATCAAGCTCGGTCACGACCTCAAGCTGCTGACCTGCGAGTGGGCGCCAATGTGGGTCGTCGACTTCCCGATGTTCGAAGAAAACGACGACGGCAGCTTCTCCGCGTTGCACCACCCGTTCACCGCGCCGAAATGCTCTCCTGAAGAGCTGGAAGCCAACCCGGCTGGCGCTCTGTCCCGCGCCTACGACATGGTATTGAACGGCACCGAGCTGGGTGGCGGTTCGATCCGTATCCACCGCAAGGAAATGCAGCAGGCGGTGTTCCGTCTGCTGGGTATCAATGAAGCAGAACAGGAAGAGAAATTCGGCTTCCTGCTCGACGCGCTGAAGTACGGTGCTCCGCCGCACGGTGGTCTGGCCTTCGGTCTGGACCGTCTGGTGATGCTGATGACCGGCGCCCAGTCGATCCGTGAAGTGATCGCCTTCCCGAAAACCCAGAGTGCTGCCGACGTCATGACGCAAGCGCCGGGTGTGGTGGATGCCAAGGCACTGCGCGAGCTGCACATTCGTTTGCGCGAAACGCCAAAGGCTGAGTAAGACGGGCCTGAAGGCGCATCTTCGGATGCGCCTTTTTTCTTTCTACAAAGAGCAGGTCGAGATTTTTTTGTTTGCTGGCCGCTGCATGAGCAGGGCGGGCAACGTTTCAAAGAGAATTCGGAGCGAGTTATGGCAGGTCATTCCAAGTGGGCGAACATCAAGCACCGCAAAGAACGTCAGGATGCCAAGAGAGGCAAGATCTTCACCAAGTGGATCCGCGAGCTGACCGTTGCAGCCCGTCAGGGCGGCGGTGATCCGGGTTCCAACCCGCGTCTGCGTCTGGCCTTGGACAAGGCGCTGAGCGCGAACATGAGCCGCGACATCATCGACCGTGCCGTGGCGCGCGGCGCTGGTGCCACCGAAGCGGATAACGTTGAAGAGCTGACCTATGAAGGTTACGGCCCGGGCGGCGTGGCGGTGATGGTCGAGTGCATGACCGACAACCGCAACCGTACTGCTGCTGCTGTGCGCCATGCGTTCAGCAAGTGCGGTGGTAACCTCGGCACCGACGGTTCGGTAGCTTACTTGTTCGAGCGCAAAGGCCAGATCAGCTTCGCGCCGGGCGTTGATGAGGACGCACTGACCGAAGCGGCGCTGGAAGCCGATGCCGATGACGTGGTCAGCCACGAAGACGGCTCGATCGATGTGTTCACCTCGTTCACCAGTTTCTATGCCGTGCGTAACGCGCTGGAAGCCGCTGGATTCAAGGGCGATGACGCGGAAATCGTCATGCAGCCGACCACTAGCGCCGAACTGGATCTGGAAGGCGCGGAAAAGGTGCTGAAGCTGATCGACATGCTTGAGGATCTGGATGACGTGCAGAACGTTTATTCCAACGCGGATATTCCGGAAGACGTGGCCGCTCAGCTCGGTTAAGAGCGGCTACGATTCAATGTGGGAGCGAGCCTGCTCGCGAAGGCGGATTTTCAGGCAACATCGTTGCTGATGATGAAACCGCCTTCGCGAGCAGGCTCGCTCCCACATTTGTTATGGGTTGATTTGAAAATCGTGCTTTTACCGAATCTGCAGGCGTTATGACTTTAATTCTTGGTATCGACCCCGGTTCGCGCATCACCGGTTACGGGATTGTTCGCGATACCGGGCGTGGCGGCTGTATCTATGTGGCATCCGGCTGCATCCGCACTGGTGCGGGCGAGCTGCACGAACGCCTGCAAATCGTCTATCGCGGCGTGCGCGAGATCATCCAGACCTACGGACCGGTGACCATGGGCATCGAAAAGGTGTTTATGGCGAAAAACGCCGACTCGGCGCTGAAGCTGGGGCAGGCGCGCGGTGCAGCGATCGTCGCCGGTGCGGAAGAGTGCCTGGAGATCGCCGAATATACGGCCACGCAGGTCAAGCAAGCCGTTGTCGGCACCGGCGCCGCCAATAAAGAGCAGGTGCAGATGATGGTCATGCACATGCTCAAACTCACCAGCAAACCGCAAATCGATGCCTCTGACGCTCTGGCCATTGCCATTTGCCACGCGCACACACGTTCCAGTCTGCTGCCGCACGGCCTGGGAACGGCACGCAGTCGTGGCGGGCGCCTGCGTCTCTGATAGCATCAGCATCAATTTTCCTGAAAGCCGGTTTTTGCGCCTGGGTCGTCGGCCCGAAATCCGCCTTTCGACAGTCGCCAGCCCACGGCTGGCCAACGCTCAAGGATCTGAAACGTGATTGGACGCTTGCGCGGCACCCTGGCTGAAAAACAGCCGCCGCACCTGATTCTGGATGTAAACGGCCTCGGGTATGAGCTGGAAGTGCCCATGACCACGCTTTATCGCCTGCCGTCGGTCGGTGAACCGCTGACCTTGCACACGCATTTGGTCGTACGCGAAGACGCGCAATTACTCTATGGTTTTGCCGGCAAGCGTGAGCGAGACTTTTTTCGCGAGTTGATCCGTCTCAATGGTGTCGGGCCAAAATTGGCCCTGGCCTTGATGTCGAGTCTGGAAGTCGACGAGTTGATCCGCTGCGTGCAGTCTCAGGACACCTCGGCGTTGACCAAGGTGCCGGGTGTCGGCAAGAAAACCGCTGAGCGTCTGCTGGTCGAACTCAAGGATCGCTTCAAGGCCTGGGAAACTACGCCAGCCATGTTCGCGCTCGTGCCGAACCAGCCGGATGGCCCGGCGCCGGTCAACACCGCCGAGAACGATGCGGTCAGTGCGCTGATTTCCCTGGGCTACAAGCCGCAGGAAGCGAGCAAGGCGATTACCGCCATCAAGGACAAGAATTTGAGCAGTGAAGACCTGATCCGCCGCGCCCTGAAGGGAATGATTTAAGTGATTGAAGCTGATCGTCTGATCACCGCCGCGCACAGCCCGCGCGAGCGCGAAGAAGTCCAGGACCGGGCCATTCGCCCGGTCAGCCTGGCCGACTACATCGGCCAGCCGACCGTGCGCGAGCAGATGGAGCTGTTCATCCAGGCCGCCCGTGGCCGAAGCGAATCCCTCGACCATACGCTGATCTTCGGCCCGCCGGGTCTGGGCAAGACCACGCTGGCCAACATCATCGCTCAGGAAATGGGCGTATCGATCAAGAGCACTTCCGGGCCGGTGCTTGAACGTCCGGGTGATCTGGCGGCGTTGCTGACCAATCTTGAGCCGCACGATGTGTTGTTCATCGACGAAATCCATCGCCTGTCGCCGATCGTTGAAGAAGTGCTGTATCCAGCGATGGAGGACTTTCAACTCGACATCATGATTGGCGAAGGGCCGGCAGCGCGTTCGATCAAGCTCGATCTGCCGCCATTCACGCTGGTCGGCGCGACGACTCGCGCCGGCATGCTGACTAACCCGTTGCGTGACCGCTTCGGTATCGTCCAGCGTCTGGAGTTCTACAGCACGGCTGATCTGGCGACCATTGTCAGCCGTTCCGCAGCCATCCTCGGTCTGCCGCTGGATCCGGAAGGCTCGTTCGAAATCGCGCGCCGCGCCCGGGGCACGCCGCGGATCGCCAACCGTCTACTGCGCCGTGTGCGCGACTTCGCCGAAGTGCGTGCAAAGGGCCATATCACCAAAGCGGTGGCAGACCTGGCGCTGAACCTGCTGGACGTCGACGAGCACGGTTTCGATCATCAGGATCGCCGCCTGCTATTGACCATGATCGAGAAGTTCGATGGCGGCCCCGTCGGTATCGACAGCCTCGCCGCTGCAATCAGCGAGGAACGCCACACGATTGAAGATGTGCTGGAGCCGTATCTGATCCAGCAGGGTTACATCATGCGCACTCCACGGGGCAGGGTGGTGACGCGCCATGCGTACCTGCACTTTGGTTTAAACATCCCGTCACGAATGGGTGAAATGCCCGTGGCAGACGAGTTTCTCGATGCCGTGGACGATTGATACACATTTTTTGTCGATTTATTCAGGGTTTGTACGGTCATAGGACGGTACTTTTGCGGTAAAGCCCTGAAACCATGAAAAACAGTTGCCTGGCCGGATTGGCAACCTGAGGAGTAAGCACTAGAGTATGCGCGCGCAAAACGGGCTTGAGTCGTTCGCACATCGTTGTCGCGTTTATTACGAGGACACCGATGCGGGCGGCATCGTGTATTACGTTAATTACCTCAAGTTTATGGAACGGGCTCGAACCGAGCGGCTTCGCGAGCTGGGCTTTGCCCAATCGCAGCTGGCAGGGGAGGACCTGTTGTTTGTCGTGCACTCCAGCGAAGCGCGCTATCACGCGCCGGCGCGACTGGACGACGAACTGCTGGTAAGCGCTGATGTAATCGAATTGAACCGGGTCAGCCTGCGCTTCAAACAGCAGGTCAGGCGGGCAACGGATAATGTGCTGCTCTGTGAGGGGCAGTTTTTGGTGGCCTGTGTGCGCACTAACAGTTTGAAACCCCGGGCCCTTCCCGAAGACTTGCGTGCGGCCTTTGCCGACGCGGTCGGCCCGGGTACACACTCAAAGCAGGAGATAAAGCGTGGAAGCTAACGTCGTCGACCATTCCTCCATGTGGAGCCTGGTCAGCAATGCCAGCATCGTGGTGCAGTTGGTAATGTTGACCCTGGTGGCCGCATCGGTAACCTCATGGATCATGATCTTTCAGCGCAGCAATCTGCTGCGCGCCGGTCGACGCGCCCTGGAGAGCTTCGAAGAGCGCTTCTGGTCGGGTATCGACCTGTCCAAGCTGTACCGTCAGGCGGGCAGCAACCCGGATCCGGATTCTGGTGTGGAGCAGATCTTCCGTGCCGGCTTCAAGGAGTTCTCCCGTCTGCGTCAGCAGCCAGGTGTCGACCCTGAAGCGGTCATGGAAGGTGTGGCCCGTGCCATGCGCGTCGCCATTTCCCGCGAAGAAGAGAAACTGGAGCAGAGCCTGCCGTTCCTCGCCACTGTCGGTTCGGTCAGTCCGTACATCGGTCTGTTCGGTACCGTGTGGGGCATCATGAACTCCTTCCGCGGTCTGGCCAGCGCCCAGCAAGCAACCCTGGCCACTGTGGCCCCGGGTATCGCCGAAGCTCTGATCGCTACTGCGATCGGTCTGTTCGCCGCGATCCCTGCCGTAATCGCTTACAACCGTTTCGCCGCTCGCAGCGAAACCTTGTTGGGCCGCTACTACACCTTCGCCGATGAATTCCAGGCGATCCTGCACCGCAAAGTGCACACCAGCGAAGAATAAGCAGGTAATTTCCAATGGCTTTAATCGCTCGAGCTCGCAAAAAGCGCAAGCCGGTTGCCGAGATGAACGTGGTGCCTTACATCGACGTGATGTTGGTACTGCTGGTCATCTTCATGGTGACCGCGCCGATGCTCAATCAGGGCGTGAAAGTTGATCTGCCCAAGGTTTCCAGCGAAGCCTTGCCGCAGGACAACAACACTCAGGTTCTGACCATTTCGATCAAGGCTGACAAGACCTACTACTGGAACCTTGGCAGCGAAGTCGATACCGAGAAGCAACAGGACAGGGCCATGACTCTGCCGCAAATGACCGACGCGGTGACCAAGATCATTCGTGCCGGCACTGAAGGCGGCAAGCGTACCCAGGTCTTCATCCGCGGTGACAAGACCGTCGACTATGGTTCCGTCATGGGCGCCATGGGCGGGCTGCAGAAAGCCGGGGTCGGTAATGTTGGTTTGATTACCGAGGCCCCCTGATGCAGCAACAGCGAGAGCCGTCCGCCTCGGAAAGCTACTTCTGGCCTAGCGTTCTGGCAATTGTCCTGCACGTGCTGGTGTTCGGCATGCTGTTCGTCAGTTTTGCCTTTACACCAGAGCTGCCGCCGGCCAAGCCGATTGTCCAGGCGACCCTCTACCAACTGAAATCGAAAAGTCAGGCAACCACCCAGACCAATCAGAAGATTGCGGGTGAGGCGAAGAAATCCGCCGCGCGCCAGACCGAAGTCGAGCAGATGGAGCAGAAGAAGGTCGAGCAGGAAGAGATCAAGGCCGCTGCGGAACAAAAGAAAGAAGAAGCGGCTCAAAAAGCCGAGGAAGCCAAGAAGGCCGACGAGTCGAAGAAAGCAGACGAGGCGAAAAAGGCTGATGAAGCCAAGAAAGCCGACGAAGCCAAGAAGACCGCCGAAGCCAAAAAGGCTGAAGAGAAACAATTGGCTGATATAGCCAAGAAGAAATCTGAAGAAGAAGCGAAAAAGGCTGCTGAAGAAGAGGCCAAGAAAGCCGCTGCTGAAGAAGCCAAGAAGAAGATCGTCGAAGACGCGAAGAAGAAAGCCGCCGAAGACGCCAAGAAGAAAGCTGAAGCTGAAGAGGCGAAGAAGAAAATCGCCGACGAAGCGAAGAAGAAAGCTGCTGCCGATGCTGCGAAGAAGAAAGCGCAGGATGCGGCGCGTAAATCGACTGAAGACAAAAAGGCTCAGGCCTTGGCCGATTTGCTTTCCGATACGCCGCAGCGCCAGCAGGCCTTGGCCGATGAGCAGGGTGACGAAGTCGCGGGCAGTTTCGATGACCTGATTCGTGCGCGAGCTGCAGAGGGCTGGGCCCGTCCACCTTCGGCACGCAAAGGCATGACAGTTGTACTGCAGATCGGCATGTTGCCGGACGGTACGGTGACTTCGGTCAGCGTCGCCAAGTCCAGTGGCGATGGTCCGTTCGATGCGTCGGCAGTCGCGGCAGTGAAGAATATTGGACGTTTGACAGAAATGCAGGGAATGAAGCCGAGCGATTTCGCTCCGTATCGTTCATTCAAGATGACATTCACACCTGAGGATCTAGCCTTGTGAGAAACCTTCTTCGAGGAATGCTGGTCGTGATCTGCTGCATGGCAGGGATCGCGATGGCGGATGAAAAGAACATTCTGGTTACCAGCGGCAGCGATCGGGCTACTCCGATCGCAGTCGTACCATTCGGCATGCAGGGCGGTGCCGTGCTGCCGGACGACATGGCAGAAATCATTGGTAACGATTTGCGTAACTCGGGCTACTACTCGCCGATTCCAAAGCAAAACATGATCAGCCAGCCAAGCCAGCCGAGCGAAATCATCTTCCGTGACTGGAAGGCGGTGGGTGCTCAATACATGATGGTCGGCAGCATTGCGCCAGCCGGCGGTCGCCTGCAGGTGCAGTGGGCACTGTTCAACGTGGCCACCGAACAGAAAGTGGCTGACGGCAGTGTTTCCGGCACCACCGAGCAACTGCGTGACATGGCGCACTTCATCTCCGACCAGTCGTTCCAGAAACTGACCGGTATTGAAGGTGCGTTCTCGACGCGTCTGCTGTACGTGACGGCTGAGCGCTTCTCCGAGAAGAACACCCGTTACACCCTGCAGCGTTCGGACTACGACGGTGCTCGCGCCGTGACCTTGCTGCAATCGCGTGAGCCAATCCTGTCGCCGCGTTTTGCACCGGATGGCAAGCGCATCGCCTATGTGTCGTTCGAGCAGAAGCGCCCACGCATCTTCATGCAGAACATCGACACCGGTCGCCGTGAGCAGATCACCAACTTCGAAGGTCTGAACGGCGCGCCAGCCTGGTCGCCGAACGGTGATCGCCTGGCGTTCGTACTGTCCAAGGACGGTAACCCGGATATCTACGTGATGAATCTGGCTTCGCGTCAGATCACCCGTGTGACCGCAGGTCCTGGCATCAACACCGAACCGTACTGGGGCAAGGATGGTTCGACCATCTACTTCACCTCGGACCGCGGCGGCAAGCCTCAGATCTACAAAACCAGCGCCAGTGGCGGTGGTGCCGAGCGTGTGACGTTTGTAGGTAATTACAACGCCAACCCGAAACTTTCGGCGGATGAAAAGACTTTGGTGATGATCCATCGTCAGGATGGCTTCACCAATTTCAAGGTGGCAGCTCAGGATCTGCAGCGAGGGAGTGTAAAGATCCTCACTGATAGCACTCTGGACGAGTCACCTACTGTTGCGCCCAACGGCACCATGGTAATCTACGCCACCCGCCAACAGGGCCGGGGAGTCTTGATGCTCGTGTCCATTAATGGACGCGTTAGGCTCCCGCTTCCTACCGCTCAAGGCGAAGTCAGAGAACCGTCCTGGTCCCCTTACCTGAAGTGAGCGGGCGCTACACGTTTTACTTAACACACTGGGGTTCATTAGGAGTTTCACGATGGAAATGCTGAAGTTTGGTAAATTTGCTGCGCTGGCTCTGGCCATGGCTGTAGCTGTAGGTTGCTCGTCCAAAGGCGGCGACAACGCCGGTGAAGGCGCTGTTGATCCAAACGCTGGTTACGGCGCAAACACTGGTGCCGTTGACGGTTCCCTGAGCGAAGAAGCTGCTCTGCGCGCAATCACCACCTTCTACTTCGAATACGACAGCTCGGACCTGAAGCCAGAAGCCATGCGCGCTCTGGACGTTCACGCCAAAGACCTGAAAGCAAACGGCGCTCGCGTTGTTCTGGAAGGCAACACCGACGAACGTGGTACTCGTGAGTACAACATGGCACTGGGCGAGCGTCGTGCGAAAGCCGTTCAGCGCTACCTGGTACTGCAAGGTGTTTCCCCAGCTCAGCTGGAACTGGTTTCCTACGGCGAAGAGCGTCCAGTTGCTACCGGCAACGACGAGCAGTCCTGGGCTCAAAACCGTCGCGTCGAACTGCGTAAGTAATTCGATATGCGAACGTGCCGTCGTGCTGTAACTGTTCTGGCTCTCAGCCTTGCGCCGCTTGCGGCGTGGGCTGCGGTTCCTGTGGTCGATGACAACTCCGGTTATAACAATAGCGGGAGCAGTTATCCGCCTGCAGGTTACGGTACGAACGGCGCCTATGCCGGGGGAGCGGCTTCGGCCCCTGCCTCGGCACAAGGCATGCTGTTCAACCAATTGCAACAGATGCAGGATCAGATTTCTCGCCAGCAAGGCGTGATCGAAGAACTGCAGAATCAGGTTGCGCGCATGAAGCAGGAATCCCTGGAGCGATACCAGGATCTTGATCGGCGCATAGGATCCGGCGTTGCACCTGCCGCGACTCCTGAGAATTCTTCTGCCGGTGGCGATGCAAGTGCTGCTGCCGGTGCTGCCGCTGGCGCCGGGGCTGCTGCCCAGGCACCTGCTGCAAGCAGCGAACCGGGTGATCCGGCCAAGGAAAAGCTGTATTACGATGCCGCTTTCGACCTGATCAAAGCCAAGGATTTCGACAAGGCCAGCCAGGCTTTTGCCGCTTTCCTGCGCAAATACCCGAACAGCCAATACGCGGGCAACGCCCAGTACTGGTTGGGCGAAGTCAATCTGGCCAAGGGTGATCTGCAAGGCGCAGGTCAGGCTTTCGCCAAGGTTTCGCAGCTGTATCCAAAGCACGCCAAAGTGCCAGACTCGCTGTACAAGCTGGCTGACGTAGAGCGCCGCCTTGGTCATACCGACAAGGTCAAAGGCATTCTGCAGCAGGTGGTGGCCCAATATCCGGGTACCTCCGCCGCTCAGTTGGCTCAACGCGATCTGCAACGCATGTAAGGTCGTGTTACCCGTTTAGAAGAAACCCGCGCTTGTCGCGGGTTTTTTCGTTAGAATTCACGCCCTTTTTCTGAAACACGCTTCTTGCGGTCTACGCGTTGGCGGGATTGCCTGAAGTGCCTGACGGAGGCGGACAGCCTGTTTAGCTGTTACGCCCGTGGCGACTATGCAAGACACATTGAGAATCACCGAAGTTTTCTACTCGTTGCAGGGGGAAACGCGGACTGCCGGGCTGCCCACGGTTTTTGTGCGCCTGACCGGTTGCCCTCTGCGTTGCCAATACTGCGACAGCGCCTATGCGTTCAGTGGCGGCACCATCCGCACCCTCGACGACATCCTCGAGCAAGTGGCCGGATTTCGTCCGCGCTACGTCTGTGTCACCGGCGGTGAGCCGCTGGCGCAGCCGAACGCCATTCCTTTGCTCAAGCAGTTGTGTGACGCCGGTTACGAGGTTTCGCTGGAAACCAGTGGCGCACTCGACATTTCGGCCGTCGATCCGCGCGTCAGTCGGGTTGTCGATCTGAAAACGCCGGACTCGAAAGAAGCCCATCGCAACCGTTACGAGAACATCGAACTGCTGAGCCCCAACGATCAGGTGAAGTTTGTCATCTGCTCGCGCGACGACTATGACTGGGCCGTCTCCAAACTGATTCAGTACGGTCTTGATCGGCGTGCCGGCGAAGTGCTGTTCTCCCCAAGTCACCATGACCTCAATGCTCGCGATCTGGCGGACTGGGTGGTGGCGGACAACCTGCCGGTACGCTTGCAATTGCAGTTGCATAAATATCTTTGGAACGACGAGCCGGGGCGCTGATATGACCGAACAACTGAACACTCTCGAAAAACGCGCGGTCATCCTGCTGTCCGGTGGCCTGGACTCGGCGACCGTCGTGGCCATGGCACGAGCCGAAGGCTACCGCTGCTACACCATGAGCTTCGACTACGGCCAGCGTTCGCACGCCGAACTGCACGCCGCTGCCCGCGTCGCCCGCGACTTGGGTGTGATCGAACACAAGGTGATTGGCCTCAACCTGAATGGTATGGGCGGCTCGGCACTGACCGACAGCAGCATCGATATTCCGGAGGAGCTGGGCGAAGGCATTCCGGTGACTTACGTGCCGGCGCGTAACACGGTGTTCCTTTCGCTGGCGTTGGGCTGGGCAGAAGTGCTGGGTGCGCGTGACATCTTTATTGGTGTCAACGCCGTGGACTATTCCGGTTACCCGTATTGCCGTCCCGAGTTTATCGAGTCGTTCGAGCGCATGGCCAACCTGGCGACCAAGGCCGGTGTGGAAGGCAACGGTTTCCGCATTCAGGCGCCCCTGCAGAACCTGAGCAAGGCGCAGATCGTTCAGGCGGGCGTGAAGCTTGGCGTTGATTATGGCCTCACCGTGTCCTGCTATCAGGCCGACGATGACGGCCGCGCGTGCGGCAAATGCGACAGCTGCCGCCTGCGCGCAGAAGGCTTCGCGGCCGCTGGTGTGGACGATCCAACACCTTATTTTTGATTATTTTCAAAAAGGTGTTGAATAGTCCTTAAAAATCAGTATTATACGCGCCACCACACAGCGGGTCGTTAGCTCAGTTGGTAGAGCAGTTGGCTTTTAACCAATTGGTCGTAGGTTCGAATCCCACACGACCCACCATATTTGGCGGTTTAGAAAATCCGGAAGGCCCACGAAAGTGAGGATTTCCGGGTTTTTTTTTGCCTGTAATTTCGCTCCGCGTTATTTCAATACCCGCAGCGCTGACGCAGGTCAGAATCATCTTTTGTATCAACGGGATATTCTGTAGCCTTGCGCAGCTTCAATGCTGTCCGTGCCTGATAATACTCACTCTCCCGGCGGTACCCTCAAGCGGTCCGGAGCCGGGTGTATACTCGACTTTCGCGCGAACGCGCCTGCAGGTCTTGCGAACATGACGCAGATTTCCGAACGCCTTCTGGTTCAAGCTCACCTCGATGCCAAACAGCCCAAACCGCTGACGGCCGAGGAGGAGGCTTATTACCGTTCCGCCATTGCCGCCGAGCTCAAGGCTCAGGACGCGGTGCTGGTGGCCCACTTTTATTGCGATCCGGTGATTCAGGCTCTGGCCGAAGAAACTGGCGGTTGCGTCTCCGATTCCCTGGAAATGGCCCGCTTCGGCAATGCTCACCCGGCCAAAACCGTGGTGGTCGCCGGCGTGAAGTTCATGGGCGAGACCGCGAAGATTCTCAACCCGGAAAAACGCGTGCTGATGCCGACCCTGGAAGCGACGTGCTCGTTGGACCTGGGTTGCCCGGTCGACGAGTTCTCGGCGTTCTGCGATCAGCACCCGGAGCGCACGGTGGTGGTCTATGCCAACACCTCCGCAGCCGTTAAGGCTCGGGCTGATTGGGTGGTGACTTCGAGTTGCGCGCTGGAGATCGTCGAAAGCCTGATGGACAACGGCGAGACCATCATCTGGGGGCCGGACAAGCATCTGGGCACTTACATCCAGCGCAAGACCGGCGCGGACATGCTGCTGTGGGACGGTGCCTGCATCGTTCACGAAGAGTTCAAGTCCAAGCAGCTTGAAGACATGAAAGCGTTGTACCCGGACGCTGCGATTCTGGTGCACCCGGAGTCGCCAACGTCGGTGATCGAACTGGCGGACGCCGTGGGTTCCACCAGCCAGTTGATCGCTGCCGCGCAATCGCTGCCGAACAAGACCCTGATCGTTGCGACCGACCGTGGCATCTTCTACAAGATGCAGCAGCTGTGCCCGGACAAGGTCTTCATCGAGGCGCCAACCGCTGGTAACGGCGCGGCGTGCCGCAGTTGCGCACATTGCCCGTGGATGGCCATGAACACCCTTGAGCGCACGCTCAAGAGCTTGAAGGAAGGGACCAACGAGATCTTTGTTGATCCGGCGTTGATTCCGCAGGCGATCCGGCCATTGAAGCGCATGCTCGACTTTACTCAAGCGGCGCGGATGAAGCTGGCCGGTAACGCCTGAGGTCTTTCAGGCAATAAATAAACCTGTAGGAGTGAGCCTGCTCGCGATAGTGGTGTGTCAAACAACGAAAATGTTGACTGACACACCACTATCGCGAGCAGGCTCACTCCTACAGTGGTTTTCGGCGTCTGAAAATTATTTGGTCTTCTTCGGGATCCGGACGAGGCGGGTATCGGAATAGATGTCATGCCACGTGCGCTTCTGCTTGTCGTACAGCGACCAGAGGAATCCCAACCCCACGCACAGCCACGACGCAATCGACACCATAAACCGCAACAACGCCTGCCACAGGCTGATCGCCGTGCCATTGGCGTTCTGCACGCGAATGCCCCACACCTGCATGCCCAGCGTCTGACCGCCGTGGGTCCAGAACTTGGCAAAAAATGCGAACAGAACCAACACCAGCACGGTCGAGTAGAGCGGATCACCGTCGAGCTTGCCGGCATCGGTCATCACTCGCAGGCGCTCTTCACCAATTATCGCTGCCTGAATCATCTTGTAGATGCCACCCGTGACGATCAGCAGGGCGGTGCATAGCAGAAAGTCATAGAACATCGCCGCCAGACGCCGGCCTAGACCAACGGCGGGAAAATCGCCCTGTGGGGTGAGCAGGTTTTTCGACATGGCAGCCTCTGGACGCAAAATGAAGCGCCATTTTACGGATTCGCGCGCACAAAAAAGCCCCTGATATCAATATCAGGGGCTTTTTCGTAACAGAAATCAGGCTTCTGCTTGTACTTCGTCAGCCTGCATGCCTTTCTGGCCCTGCACAGCAACGAAGGTCACTTTCTGGCCTTCTTTCAGGCTCTTGAAACCGTTGCCCTGAATGGCGCGGAAATGTACGAACAGATCCGGACCGCTTTCTGGAGTGATAAAACCAAAACCTTTCTCGTCGTTAAACCACTTGACGGTACCGCTCTGACGTGTGGACATTTCTTATTTCCTTTGACGCAAAAATTAATGACAGTCTCTTTCTCATGAAAGAGTACTGGGGCTGGTTGCAGGAGAGTAAGAAGACGTCGAACGGGATGTAGCTAACTTGTAGGCTACTGCCCAGGTCACGATTCCAAGCTGACCCATGCAAACACAGTGGAGAAACTCTACGCCAACTACGGGAGAAAAAACAAGCCCTGCGAAGCCCCCGGTTTTACTGAGCTTGAGCAAGTTAATCCTCTCGCTAGTGCGGTCTTAGACGATTAGCCTGTTCAATTGTTTTCGATCGTTATAAGCAAAGTTCATATTCGAATCAGTTGATAGAAAATGCACTTTTTTGTGGCGATTGCGTTACACATTAGTGCACGCATAACGCAATCGCGTTACTTATAGAAACAGTCAATCAGCCGCGATAGTAGCGTTGTGGAACAAATGGCATTTTGCTTACAAGCATTTGCACCTTTTTCCCACGAACGATGGCCCAAACCGGTGTGTCGAGGGTGACATATGCGCTGTCGAGGTAACCCATCGCCAACGGCCCGCCCAAGGTCGGACCGAAACCACCGCTGCACACGCTGCCGATGATTTCGCCGGCTTCGTTGACGATTTCTGCGCCTTCACGCACGGGTGTGCGCTCCTGCGGCAGCAAGCCGACGCGTTTGCGTGCCACGCCATTCTGTTGCTGGGCGAAAATATTCTCCGCGCCCGGGAAACCGCCGGCCCGCGCGCCATCAGCGCGACGTGGCTTGGAGATCGCCCATAACAGGCTGGCTTCGATCGGCGTGGTCTCGGTGTTCATGTCGTGGCCGTAGAGGCACAGACCGGCTTCCAGACGCAGCGAGTCGCGAGCGCCGAGGCCAATGGCCTGGACTTCCGGTTCGGCGAGCAGGGCGCGGGCAAGTTTTTCGGCATCTGCAGCTGGTACGGAGATTTCGAAACCGTCTTCACCGGTGTAACCCGAACGGCTGACAAAGCAGTCGACGCCGAGCAGATTGACACGGGCGAACTGCATAAAAGTCATTTTTTCAACGGATGGTGCCAGCCGCGCCAGCACGGTGACCGCCGCCGGACCTTGCAATGCCAGCAGAGCGCGCTCTTCGAACAGCGCCGTAATGGTGCACTGATCGCCGATGTGTTTTTGCAGGTGGGCAAGGTCCTGATCCTTGCACGCGGCGTTGACCACCAGGAACAATTCGTCATTACCGAGGTTTGCCACCATCAGGTCGTCGAGAATGCCGCCGTTGTCGTTGGTGAACATCGCGTAACGCTGCATGCCCACCGGCAGGTCGATGATGTCTACCGGCACCAGGCTTTCCAGGGCTTTGGCGGCGTTGGCGCCGGTCAGGCGAATCTGGCCCATGTGCGAGACATCGAACAGCCCGGCCTGCTCACGGGTGTGCTGGTGTTCTTTCATCACGCCGAGTGGGTATTGCACCGGCATGTCGTAGCCGGCGAACGGCACCATGCGAGCGCCGAGTTCGATGTGCAGAGCGTGCAGCGGGGTTTTCGACAGTTGTTCGGTGGACATGCGTGGCTCCTTGAAAATTAGAGTTTGGGGGTAAGAGGCAAGATCAAGATCAAAAGCCCCTCACCCCACCCCTCTCCCGAAGGGAGAGGGGGCTAATTACTTTTCTCTCCCAGAGGGAGAGGGCTGGGGTGAGGTCAGCATTCGATAATGTTGACCGCCAGACCGCCGCGGGCGGTCTCTTTGTATTTGCTTTTCATGTCGGCGCCGGTCTGGCGCATGGTGCGGATGACTTTGTCGAGGGAGACGAAATGCTGGCCGTCGCCACGCATGGCCATGCGCACCGCGTTGATGGCTTTTACCGAGCCCATGGCATTGCGCTCGATGCACGGCACTTGCACTAACCCGCCAATCGGGTCGCAGGTCAGGCCGAGGTTGTGCTCCATGCCGATTTCCGCAGCGTTCTCGACTTGCTGCACGCTGCCGCCAAGCACTTCGCACAACGCACCGGCCGCCATCGAACAGGCCACGCCGACTTCACCTTGGCAGCCGACTTCAGCGCCGGAGATCGATGCGTTCTCCTTGTAGAGAATGCCGATGGCCGCAGCGGTCAGCAGAAACCGTACGACGCCGTCGTCATTCGCGCCTGGGATAAAACGCATGTAGTAATGCAGCACCGCTGGAATGATCCCCGCCGCGCCGTTGGTGGGGGCAGTGACCACACGTCCGCCATTGGCGTTTTCTTCGTTGACCGCCAAAGCGTAGAGGTTGACCCAGTCGAGCACTGACAACGGATCGCGCAACGCCGATTCCGGGTTCTTGCACAGTTGCCGATGCAACGCTGCCGCACGGCGTTTGACCTTCAAGCCGCCGGGCAAAATACCTTCGTTACGGCAGCCCGCAGCGACGCAGTCCTGCATCACCTGCCAGATTTTCAACAGGCCGGCGCGGGTTTCCGCCTCCGGGCGCCAGGCGCTTTCGTTGGTCAGCATCACCTGACTGATCGACAGACCGTAGGTGGCGCAATGACCGAGCAAGTCCTTGGCGCTTTTGAACGGGAAGGTCAGCGGCGTGGCGTCTTCGACGATGCGGTCGGCACCGGCCGCGTCCTCGTCGACCACGAAACCACCGCCAACCGAGTAGTACTCGCGGCTGCGGATCTGAATCCCCGCCGCATCGAAGGCGCGGAAGATCATGCCGTTGGGGTGATAGGCCAGCGGCTTGCGGATCATTGCCAGATGTTCTTTCTCGTTGAACGCAATGCTGTGTTCGCCGAGCAGGTTCAGTCGTCCGTTGCCGCGAATTTCTTGCAGGCGCGCGGCGACGGTTTCGGTATCAACGGTATCGGGATGTTCGCCTTCGAGGCCGAGCAGCACGGCTTTGTCGCTGCCGTGACCTTTACCGGTGGCGCCGAGGGAACCGTACAGCTCAACGCGAACGCTGGCGGTGGTGGTCAGCAGGTTTTCACGTTGCAGGCCTTCGGCGAAACGCGCAGCAGCACGCATCGGGCCGACGGTGTGGGAACTGGAGGGGCCGATGCCAATCTTGAACAGGTCGAACACGCTTAACGACATGAGTGGTTCTCCGGTTTCTTGTTATAGGAATTGGCAAAACATCAGGCTTGATGGGTTCCATGTGGGAGCTGGCTTGCCAGCGATGGCGGAGTGTCAGGCAACAGAGATGGACACTGATCCACCCTCATCGCTGGCAAGCCAGCTCCCACAGGGATTTTTGGTGTTCTGGAGAATGGGACAGGTCAACCCGCCCCTCATTCCATTAAGCGTAGCTTTCGATCGACGGGCAGGCGCACACCAGGTTGCGATCGCCGAAGACGTTGTCGACACGACCGACCGGTGGCCAGTATTTGCCTTCAATCAACGACGCGACCGGGTACACGGCTTGCTCGCGACTGTACGGGTGATTCCACTCGCCAACCAGCTCTGCCGCCGTGTGCGGAGCGTTCTTCAGCGGGTTGTCGTCCTTGTCCAGCGTGCCGTTTTCCACCGCGCGGATTTCTTCGCGGATGCGGATCATGGCGTCGCAGAAGCGGTCCAGTTCTTCCTTGGATTCGCTTTCGGTCGGCTCGATCATCAGCGTGCCCGCGACCGGGAACGACATGGTCGGTGCGTGGAAGCCGAAGTCGATCAGGCGCTTGGCGACGTCATCAACGCTGATGCCGCTGCTGTCTTTCAACGGACGCAGATCGAGGATGCATTCGTGTGCCACCAGACCGTTGCTGCCGGTGTACAGCACTGGGTAGTGCTCTTCGAGACGACGGGAAATGTAGTTGGCATTGAGGATCGCCAGCTGCGAAGCGCGTTTCAGGCCTGCGCCGCCCATCATGCGAATGTACATCCAGGTGATCGGCAAAATGCTCGCACTGCCGAACGGTGCTGCGCAGACCGCGCCCTCTTTGCGTTCCATCTGGCCGTGGCCCGGCAGGAACGGGGTCAGGTGCGATTTCACGCCAATCGGGCCGACACCCGGGCCGCCACCGCCGTGCGGGATGCAGAAGGTTTTGTGCAGGTTCAGGTGCGAGACGTCGCCGCCGAACTTGCCCGGTGCGCAGAGGCCAACCATTGCGTTCATGTTGGCGCCGTCGATGTACACCTGGCCGCCGTTGTCATGAATGATTCCGCAGATTTCGCGGATGCCTTCTTCGAACACGCCGTGGGTCGACGGGTAAGTGATCATCAGCGCGGCGAGGTGTTCGCGGTGCTCGATGGCTTTGGCGCGCAGGTCTTCGATGTCGACGTTGCCGCGCGCATCGCACGCGGTCACAACCACGCGCATGCCAGCCATGTTGGCGGTGGCCGGGTTGGTGCCGTGGGCGGACGACGGAATCAGGCAGATGTCGCGACGCTCATCGCCACGGCTCTGGTGATAGGCGCGGATCGCCAAGAGGCCTGCGTATTCACCTTGCGAACCGGCGTTCGGTTGCAGCGAGATCGCGTCGTAACCGGTGGCGGCGCAGAGCATCGCTTCCAGTTCATCGGTCAGTTGCTGGTAACCGGCGCTCTGTGCGGCTGGGGCGAACGGGTGCAGGGCGCCGAATTCAGCCCAGGTCACCGGGATCATTTCGCTGGCAGCGTTGAGTTTCATGGTGCACGAACCCAGCGGGATCATGGTGCGATCCAGGGCCAGATCCTTGTCCGCCAGTTTGCGCAGGTAGCGCATCAGCTCGGTTTCCGAGTGATAGCGGTTGAACACCGGGTGGCTGAGGATCGGCGACTGACGTACCAGCGATGCTGGGATGGTGCTTTGCACCGCAGCGGCCAGCGCAGCGAAGTCCGGCAGGGTCTTGCCATCGGCGAACAGGCCCCAAAGGGTTTCGATGTCAGCCTGGGTGGTGGTTTCGTCGACCGACAGGCCCAGACGCTGAGCGTCGATCACGCGCAGGTTGATCTGCGCAGCGTGTGCCTTGTCGTGCAGCGCGGCGGTGTTTGCGCCGGTGGCGACGGTCAGGGTGTCGAAGAAACTGGCTTGTTCGACGTTAGCGCCCAGCGCGGTCAGACCCTTGGCCAGGATCGCGGTCAGGTGATGCACGCGGTTGGCAATCTGCGTCAGGCCTTTCGGGCCGTGGTAGACGGCGTACATGCTGGCGATGTTGGCCAGCAGCACTTGTGCGGTGCAGATGTTCGACGTGGCCTTCTCGCGGCGGATGTGTTGCTCGCGGGTCTGCATCGCCAGACGCAGCGCCGGCTTGCCGAAACGGTCAACCGAGACACCGACCAGACGGCCCGGCATATCACGCTTGAACGCATCTTTGGTGGAGAAGTAAGCGGCGTGCGGGCCACCAAAGCCCAGCGGCACGCCGAAGCGTTGTGCCGAACCGATGGCAACGTCAGCACCGAACTCGCCCGGGGCGGTCAGCAGGGTCAGGGCCAGCAGGTCGGCAGCCACGGCGACCAGAGCGTTGGCGGCGTGGAAGCGTTCGGTCAGTTCGCGATAGTCGAACACATCACCGTTGCTCGCCGGGTATTGCAGCAGCGCGCCGAAGAACGGCGTTACGTCAGTCAGTTCACGTTCGTCGCCGACCACAACTTCAATGCCCAACGGCTCGGCACGAGTGCGCAGCACGTCGAGGGTCTGCGGGTGGCTGTGGATCGAGGCGAAGAACTGGTGGCTGCCCTTGTTCTTGCTCAGGCGTTTGCAGAAGGTCATGGCTTCGGCAGCGGCGGTGGCTTCGTCGAGCAGCGAGGCGTTGGCGATCGGCAGGCCGGTGAGGTCGCTGATCATGGTCTGGAAGTTCAGCAGCGCTTCGAGACGACCTTGGGAAATTTCTGGCTGATACGGGGTGTACGCGGTGTACCAGGCCGGGTTTTCCAAGAGGTTGCGCAGGATCGGCGACGGCGTGTGGCAGTTGTAGTAGCCCTGGCCGATGTAGGTTTTGAACAGCTGATTTTTGCCGGCGATCGATTTGATCATCGCCAGGGCATCGGCTTCGCTGAGGCCGTCGTCCATGCCGAGCACGCTGGTGCCCTTGATGCTTTCCGGGATGACGCTGGCGCTCAGGGCTTCAAGCGAGTCGAAGCCGAGGCTGTTGAGCATGGCTTGCTCGTCACCGGCGCGCGGGCCGATGTGACGGGCGATGAATTCGTTGGCGGTGCCAAGGTTTACTTGAGTCATGTCGGTGTTCCTCAGGCTTCGGCTTGGGCTTTGATCAGACGGTCGTACGTGTCCTGATCGAGCAATTTGCCGACAGCGGCGGCGTCGTTAGGCTGGAAGCGGAAGAACCAGCCTTCGCCCAGCGGATCTTCGTTGACCAGTTCCGGGGCGTCTACCAGCGCCGGGTTGACTGCCAGTACGTCGCCGTCGAGCGGCATGTACACGCCGCTGGCGGCTTTCACCGATTCCACGGTGGCGGCTTCGGCGCCCTTTTCGTAAGCCTGCAGCTCAGGCAGTTGCACGAACACCACGTCGCCCAAGGCGTTCTGCGCGAAAGCGGTGATGCCGACAGTAACGCTGCCGTCAGCTTCGGTGCGCAGCCATTCGTGATCTTCAGTAAAACGCAACTCGCTCATGGAAACTCCTCAGGGGGCCAGACTCGTCTGGTGGACGCGGTGGAATAGTCGGGCGCGAAGGCCCTTATTTATGAAGGGTTGATTAGCAAGAATGTGGCCAATGTTGATTTATCGTTATAAATCAATGAATTAGATATTTGGGGGGTCGAAGGTTCAGAGATGCCTGTAGCGAAATCGCTACAGCATGGAGCGAGGATAAAAGCTGAACGGGATCAAAGCCTTGCACAGCGGTGATCGGAGGCGTGTGTAGCGATATCGTTCCGCTGTAGCGCTTTCAGTACAGGTGGAGGTCGTTTTTGACGCGATTTCGAAATCACCCTCTAACCCTGTGGGAGCGAGCCTGCTCGCGAAGAGGGTGTGTCAGTCACTAATGATTCTGCTGATATAGCGCTTTCGCGAGCAGGCTCGCTCCCACAGGGGGGGTATTTCCCGCAGGTGAATTTGTGGTGTTTTCAGGGTTTGTTGGGGATGCCGTATTTGCGCAGGCGATGGGCAATGGCCGTGTGCGAAGTTTGCAGGCGGCTGGCCAGTTGGCGGGTCGAGGGGTAGCTGACGTAGAGTTTTTCCAGCAGGGAACGCTCAAAAGCTTCGACCGCTTGCTCGAGGCTGTCGACATCGCTGTCGGTTTGCCGCGCCACCGAGGTGCCAGCAATGTCGAGATCGCCAATATCCACCAGGCTACTCTCGCAAATCGCCGCCGCGCGGAAGATCACGTTCTGCAATTGCCGCACATTGCCCGGCCAGCGATTGCCGAGCAGCGCCGGGTAAGTTCCTGGGGCGAGACGGCAGACCGGGCGCTGGATCTGCGCGCAGGCTTGCTGCATGAAATACCGCGCCAATAGCAAAATGTCTTGCCCGCGTTCACGCAGCGGTGGCACTTCTACGTTGAGCACGTTGAGGCGATAAAACAGGTCTTCGCGGAACAAGCCTTCGCTGACCATTTTTTCCAGATCGCGGTGGGTCGCGCTGAGGATGCGCACGTTGACCTTCACCTCACGATCACCGCCCACGCGGCGGAAGCTGCCGTCGTTCAAGAAACGCAGCAGCTTGGCCTGCAAGTACGGCGACATCTCGCCGATCTCATCGAGAAACACCGTGCCCTGGTTGGCCAGTTCCATCAGCCCCGGTTTGCCGCCGCGCGCCGCGCCGGTAAAGGCGCCGGGGGCGTAGCCGAACAGTTCGCTTTCGGCGAGGTTCTCCGGTAGGGCCGCGCAGTTGAGGGCCAGAAACGGTGCACTGTGTCGCGCGCTGATGGCGTGGCAGGCGCGGGCGACCAGTTCTTTACCGGTGCCGGTTTCGCCTTGAATCAACAGCGGTGCATCAAGAGCGGCGACTCTTTGCGCGCGGGCCTTGAGCGTACGAATCGCCGGGGACTCGCCGAGCAGCGCATCGAAACCTTCGGCGTGGTCATGGTGCAGTGCCGAGAGTTGTTCGCCGATACGGTTCGGTTGATACAAGGTCAGCAGGGCGCCGGCGTCAGTGATCGGCGTGGCGTCGAGCAGCAAAGTCTGGCCGTTGACGGTGATCTCGCGCAGCGGCAGACGGAAGCCATGTTCGAGCAAGGTGTCGAGCAGCGCGGGATCATTGAACAGTTCCGCGACACTCTCGCCGGCCGGTTCGCGACCGTACAGCGCGATCAACGCCGGGTTGGCCAGCAGCACCTTGCCGGCACTGTCGAGGGCGAGCACCGGGTCGGTCATCGCCGCCAGCAACGCATCGAGCTGCAAATGCCGACGCTGGCCGGGGAGGATGTCGACCACGGTCACAGCCTCGACGCCGAGCACGCGGAACAGCGCATCTTTAAGCTCTTCGAGCACTTGCGGGCTCAAGGTCGGGGCATCGATGTAGACGTTGGGCGGGATCATCTCCACCGCATCCAGATTGAGATTGCGCCCACCGAGGATAGCCAGGACTTCCTGGGTGATGCCGACGCGGTCGATGAAGCTGACGTGGATACGCATGGGGCGGTTCAGTGATCTGCAGTGCGGAGGGTGGCAAGTATGCCTTAAATCAAAAACACCCTCATCGGAAACGCCGCCCGCCCAGCCCTCTCCCAGGGGGAGAGGGGGCCGACCGAGGTGTCTGAGGTTTGACATCGACCTGAAAGAACCAGTCGATTATGGATTCGGTAAAGCGAGTTCAGGTCGGCGTAACTCCGAAGCATCTCCCAATCAGTCCCCTCACCCCAGCCCTCTCCCGGAGGGAGAGGGGGTCGACCGAGGTGTCTGAGGTTTGACATCGACCTGAAAGAACCAGTCGATTATGGATTCGGTAAAGCAAGGTCAGGTCGGTGTAACACTAGAGCATCCCCCAATCAGTCCCCTCTCCCTTTGGGAGAGGGCTAGGGTGAGGGGCTTTTGCGGGTTATTCGAAATGCTCAAGATTGACCGGGTCGCCGGACTTCATATCAAGTTGCTTGCGGATGTCTTCAAACATCATGTCGTAATGCTTGTGAACCGAGCCGATCTGGCTGTGCGTCTTGGGAATGCCGTACTTCTCGGCGATTTTCGTCACATTGTTGGCAAAGTTGTAGGCCTCCTCTTTGGGCAGGAAGAAGGTCTCTTTCATATCCTTGCCCTGAAGGTTGCCATGCATCGTGAACTGGATGCCTTTGCCTTTTTGCGGATCGCTGAAGACTTCATAGTCGAGGTGCACGTTGTAACTGACGTCATCCGGCGTCAACGCGTGCCGCTCAATATGCAGATGACCGGGTTCAAACTGGGCCATGTTTTTCTCCTTTCAAGGCATGGGAGAAGGGCAGACCTCGGGCCTGCCCCCGGAGTTTCTAATTATCGGTAAGTGATGCCGGGCTTCGCAGTGGTCACGCGAGTACCGGCAGTGCCCTGGACAATCGCTTCGATGTCCGCCAGCGAACCGATCACCGCGACCTTGCCAGTATGGCGCGCAAATTCGCAGGCTGCCTGTACCTTCGGCCCCATCGAGCCGGCGGCGAAGCCGAGGCGTTCCAGCTCATCCGGGTGCGCTTCGGCAATGGCTTTCTGCGTCGGCTTGCCGTAATCGATGAACGCCGCGTTGACGTCCGTGGCGATTACCAGCAAGTCGGCTTCCAGTTGCTCGGCGAGCAGCGACGAGCACAGGTCCTTGTCGATCACCGCCTCGATGCCCTTGAGGTTACGGTTCTCGTCGTACATGGTCGGAATCCCGCCGCCACCGGCGCAGATGACGATGCTGCCCTTGTCCAGCAGCCACTTGATCGGGCGGATTTCGAAGATGCGTTTTGGCCGTGGGCTGGCGACCACGCGGCGGAACTTGTCGCCGTCCGGGGCAATCGCCCAGCCTTTTTCGGCGGCGAGTTTTTCTGCTTCAGCCTTGTCGTAGACCGGGCCGATCGGCTTGGTCGGGTTCTGGAAGGCCGGATCCTTGGCGTCGACTTCAACCTGGGTCAGCAGGGTGGCGAACGGCACTTCGAAGTCGAGCAGGTTGCCCAGTTCCTGTTCGATGATGTAGCCGATCATGCCTTCGGTTTCGGCACCGAGCACGTCCAGCGGGTAAGGGGTGACAGAGGTGTAGGCCGCCGCTTGCAGCGACAACAGGCCGACTTGCGGGCCATTGCCGTGGGCGATGACCAGTTGGTTGCCGGGATGGATCTTGGCGATTTGCTCGGTGGCGATGCGGATGTTGGCGCGCTGATTGTCAGCGGTCATCGGTTCACCACGGCGGAGCAGGGCGTTACCGCCCAGCGCTACGACGATACGCATAATGCATGTCCTTTTCGTGTTGATCGTTCCCACGCTCTGCGTGGGAATGCCGCCACGGACGCTCCGCGTCCGCTGTGACGCAGAGCGTCACGGGATGCATTCCCACGCAGGAGCGTGGGAACGATCATGGATCAGCAGTGGTTACAGATCAGCCAGGGTCGAGACCAGAATCGCCTTGATCGTGTGCATGCGGTTTTCCGCTTGCTCGAAGGCGATGCAGGCTGGCGACTCGAACACGTCGTCGGTCACTTCGATGCCGTTTTTCAGGTGCGGATACTGCTCGGCAATCTGTTTGCCGACCTTGGTATCGCTGTTGTGGAACGCCGGCAGGCAGTGCATGAACTTAGTGCGCGGGTTGCCGCTGGCTTTCATCAGTTCGGCGTTGACCTGGTACGGCAGCAGTTGCTGGATACGCTCGGCCCAGGCTTCCACCGGCTCGCCCATCGACACCCAAACGTCGGTGTGGATGAAGTCGACGCCTTTGACGGCGGCTTTCGGGTCTTCAGTCAGGGTGATACGTGCGCCACTTTCTTCCGCATATTTGTGGCAACGCTCGACCAGATCATCCAGTGGCCACAGCGCTTTCGGCGCACAGATACGCACGTCCATGCCGAGTTTGGCGCCGACCAGCAGCAGCGAGTTGCCCATGTTGTTGCGCGCATCGCCGAGGTAGGCGTAGCTGATTTCATGGATCGGCTTGTCGGCGTGTTCACGCATGGTCAGCACGTCGGCGATCATCTGAGTCGGGTGATATTCATCGGTCAGGCCGTTGAACACCGGCACACCGGCGAACTTGGCCAGCTCTTCGACGATTTCCTGTTTGAAGCCACGGTATTCGATGGCGTCGTACATGCGCCCCAGCACGCGGGCGGTGTCTTTCATGCTTTCTTTGTGGCCGATCTGCGACGAGTTCGGGTCGATGTAGGTGACGTTGGCGCCTTGGTCATAGGCCGCCACTTCGAACGCGCAACGGGTACGGGTCGAGGTTTTTTCGAAGATCAGGGCGATGTTGTTGCCCTTCAGGTGTTGTTGCTCGGTGCCGGTGTACTTGGCGCGCTTCAGATCGCGGGACAGGTCGAGCAGGTAACGCAGCTCACGTGGGGTGTGGTGTTCGAGGCTGAGCAGGTTACGGTTGTGAATGTTGAACGCCATGATGATTCTCCTTGGATTCGGTAATCGGCCCGGCCGCTACGGGGTGTGTGCGGCCGGGGAGATGGTCGTTTAGTAATCGATCGGGTCGCGGATGATCGGGCAGGTCATGCAGTGGCCACCGCCACGGCCTCGGCCCAGTTCACCGGCGCTGATGGTGATGACTTCCACGCCGGCCTTGCGCAGCAGGGTGTTGGTGTAGGTGTTGCGGTCGTAGCCGATGACCACGCCCGGCTCCACAGCCACCACGTTGTTGCCGTCGTCCCATTGCTCGCGTTCGGCGGCGAAGCTGTTGCCGCCGGTTTCCACCACGCGCAACTTCGGCAGGTTGAGGGCTTTGGCCACGGTGTCGAGGAAGGTGCCTTCTTCGCGGCGGATGTCGATGCCGCCCTGTTTGCTTTCGTCTGGTCGCAGGGTGAAGGCGACGATCTGGTTCACCACTTCCGGGAAAATTGTCACCAGGTCGCGGTCGCAGAAGCTGAACACGGTGTCCAGGTGCATCGCCGCGCGGGACTTCGGCAGGCCGGCAACGATGACTTTTTCCACGGCTTTGTTCTTGAACAGGTTCAGCGCCAGTTGACCGATGGCCTGACGCGATGAGCGTTCGCCCATGCCGATCAACACCACGCCGTTACCGATCGGCATCACGTCGCCGCCCTCAAGGGTAGAGCTGCCGTGATCCTTGTCCGGGTCGCCGTACCAGATCTCGAAATCGGCATTGGTGAACTGCGGGTGGAATTTGTAGATGGCGGTGGTCAGCAGAGTTTCCTGACGACGCGCTGGCCAGTACATCGGGTTCAGAGTCACGCCACCGTAGATCCAGCAAGTGGTGTCGCGGGTGAACTGGGTGTTCGGCAGCGGCGGCAGAATGAAGCTGGAGTGGCCGAGGAAGTCGCGGAACATCTGGATGGTCTTGCCGCCGAAACTGTCCGGCAGATCATCGGCGGACACGCCGCCAATCAGGAATTCGGCGATGTGCCGTGGCTCAAGGCTTTTCAGCCAGGATTTGACTTCGTTGATCAGGCCCAGGCCCACCGAGTCGGCGGTGACCTTGCGCTCGAGAATCCAGTCCAGTGCTTCCGGGATGGCAACGATGTCGGTCAGCAGGTTGTGCATTTCCAGCACGTCGATGCCGCGCTCACGCATTTTGGTGACGAAGTCGAAGTGGTCGCGCTTGGCCTGGGCCACCCAGAGCACGTCGTCGAACAGCAGTTCATCGCAGTTGTTCGGGGTCAGCCGCTGATGGGCCAGACCTGGGGAGCACACCATGACTTTGCGCAGTTTACCGGCTTCGGAGTGGACGCCGTACTTAACTTTTTCCGTGGTCATTTCAGATCCTCCAGATAACAAAACAATCAGGGATTACAGAGTCAGGAAGCCGTCGTAGAGACCGTAGGCAGCCACCAGGGCACCCACGACCACTGCGGCGAAAATCAACTTCTCGACGTTAGTGAAAATCGGTTGTTTGAGTTCCAGCTTGGCCTTGGCGAACAGGATCGCGCCGGGTGCGTAGAGCAGGGCCGAGAGCAGCAAGTACTTGACCCCGCCGGCATACAGCAGCCACACCGCATAGATCAGGGCGATGCCGCCGATAATCAGATCCTTGCGGCGTTCGGCCGCGAAGCCTTCGTAACTTTCACCGCGCACCGCCAGCAGCAGGGCGTAGGCCGCCGACCACAGGTACGGCACCAGGATCATCGAGGTGGCGAGGTAGATCAGCGACAGGTAAGTGCTGGCCGAGAACAGCGTGATGATCAGGAAAATCTGCACCATCGCGTTGGTCAGCCACAGGGCGTTGACCGGTACGTGGTTGGCGTTTTCCTTACGCAGGAACTCCGGCATGGTGTGATCTTTGGCGGCGGCGAACATGATCTCCGCACACAGCAGCACCCACGACAGCAACGCCCCCAGCAAGGAGATGATCAGACCGACGCTGATCAGCACCGCACCCCAGTGACCGACCACATGCTCAAGCACGGCGGCCATCGACGGGTTCTGCAGTTTCGCCAGTTCCGGTTGGGTCATGATGCCCAGCGACAGCACGTTCACCAGCACCAGAAACAGCAGCACGGTGATGAAGCCGATCACGGTGGCTTTACCGACGTCCGAGCGTTTTTCGGCGCGGGCCGAGAAGATGCTTGCACCCTCGATACCGATGAACACCCACACGGTGACCAGCATCATGTTGCGCACCTGGTTCATCACACTGCCAAGATCCGGATTTTTGATGCCCCAGATGTCGGCGGTGAAGATGTCCAGTCTGAAAGCGAACACCGCGATCAACACGAACAGCAGCAGCGGTACGACCTTGGCGACCGTGGTCACGAGGTTGATGAACGCCGCTTCCTTGATCCCGCGCAGCACCAGAAAGTGCACGGCCCACAGCAGCACCGAGGCGCCAATCACCGCAGCAACGGTGTTGCCCTCACCGAAAATCGGAAAGAAATAGCCGAGGGTGCTGAACAGCAGAACGAAGTAACCGACGTTACCCAGCCAGGCGCTGATCCAGTAACCCCAAGCGGACGAGAAACCCATGTAATCGCCAAATCCGGCCTTGGCGTAGGCGTAGACGCCGCCGTCCAGGTCAGGCTTGCGATTGGCGAGGGTCTGGAAGACAAAAGCGAGGGTGAGCATGCCGACAGCGGTGATGGCCCAACCGATAAGTACCGCACCGACGTCGGCGCTGGCGGCCATGTTTTGAGGCAAGGAGAATATCCCGCCACCGATCATTGAACCGACTACCAATGCAACCAGTGCACCTAGTCGTAGTTTTCCGGGAGCTTCAGACATTTGCATGACTCCATTGCAGGAGAGAAGAGATCACAGCGTAGTTCTGTTGTCTGTTCAAACAGCTGACTTAGATCAGTGCATGGTCACATTCCATTGTTAATGAATGACTTAGGCTTCGGCTGAAGGCATAAAGCTCCTGCCCGCAAGGCCCGTCCTAGAGGCGTTGTGGCTACATCTTTGGGAATGGCTATTATTACTTTCGAATTATCACGCTAGTTCTTTTTCAGCTTTTGGCAAATTTTCCGCCTCTGTTTTCAGTACAGAATTGATTTATCGGGATCAGCGCACAAAACTGTCTTAACGTGCTAGGCGTTAGCGTCATCCGCTATATATAAACAGGCGTTAATTGGCGTTACCTGATAAACGTCATCTACCTTTATCCGTTTAGTTAATCGTTGTTACAAATGCACGCTCACCACACTTCAAAGGGAAACTGAAATGTCGCAACCGACGCAAAAGCTGCGATTAGGCGCGTTGATCGCCCTGGTGGTGGGTTCGATGATTGGTGGGGGGATTTTCTCGCTGCCGCAGAACATGGCGGCACGCGCCGACGCCGGGGCGATCCTGATCGGTTGGGGGATTACCGCGATCGGCATGCTGACGCTGGCGTTCGTCTTTCAGACCCTGGCCAATCGCAAACCCGAGCTGGATTCCGGCGTATACGCCTACGCCAAGGCCGGGTTTGGCGACTACATGGGCTTCTCGTCGGCTTGGGGCTACTGGATTAGCGCCTGGCTGGGCAACGTCGGTTATTTCGTCCTGCTGTTCAGCACCCTCGGTTATTTCTTTCCGGTGTTCGGTCAGGGCAACACGCCAATCGCTATTGGCTGCGCGTCGGTGCTGCTGTGGGCCGTGCATTTTCTGGTGATGCGCGGGATCAAGGAGGCGGCGCTGATCAATCAACTGACCACGGTGGCCAAAGTCGTACCGCTGATCATGTTCATCGTTATCGCGGCGGTCGCATTCAAGGCTGACATTTTTACCCGCGACATCTGGGGCACCAGCAACCCGAACTTCGGCGGGGTGATGGATCAGGTGCGCAACATGATGCTGGTCACGGTGTTCGTGTTCATCGGCATCGAAGGTGCCAGTGTGTACTCGGCGCGGGCGGAGAAACGCAGCGACGTCGGCCGCGCCACGGTGATCGGTTTTATCGGCGTGCTGGCGCTGCTGGTGCTGGTCAACGTGCTGTCGCTGGGGATCATGAGCCAGCCGGAACTGGCGAATTTGCAGAACCCGTCACTGGCGGCGGTGCTCGAGCACATTGTCGGGCCGTGGGGCGCCTTGTTGATCAGCATTGGCCTGGCGATTTCCCTGCTCGGCGCGTTGTTGTCGTGGGCGCTGCTGTGTGCGGAGATTCTCTTTGCCACGGCGAAGGACAAGACCATGCCGGCGTTCCTGAAAAAGGAAAACAAGAATCACGTCCCGGTCAATGCGTTGTGGCTGACCAACGTGATGATCCAGATCTTCCTGTTGATCACGCTGTTTTCGGCGGGCACTTACACCAGTCTGATTTATCTGGCGTCGTCGATGATTCTGGTGCCGTACCTGTGGTCGGCGGCCTATGCAGTGCTGTTGAGCGGGCGTGGCGAAACCTATGAGCATGCCTCGGCAGAGCGCACCAAGGATTTGCTGATCGGCGGCATCGCGCTGGGGTATGCGGTGTGGTTGCTGTATGCCGGTGGGGTGAAGTATTTGCTGTTGTCGGCGTTGCTGTATGCGCCGGGGGTAATTTTGTTTGCCAAGGCTAAGCATGAACAGGGCGAGCCGTTGTTCACCCATATCGAGAAGGGCATTTTTACCTGCGTGGTTATCGGCGCGGGGCTGGCGGCGTATGGGTTGTACAGCGGTGTGCTGTCGTTGTGAGGTTGTCGCTTGCGTATCAGCCGCCGTATGACTGGGCGGCGATGTTGGGGTTTCTCGCGGCGCGGGCGGTGGTCGGGATGGAGGTTGTGGTCGATGGTGTGTATTCACGCAGCATCGGTTTGAACGGGCTTCATGGCACGGTTTCAATTTGGCCTGAGGCAGGGAATGCCTTGGCCGTTGAGCTGGATTTTCCTGATCCGTTGGTGGTGCCCGAGATCGTTGTCAGGTTGCGGCGGATGTTTGATCTGGATGCGGATCTGGCGGTGATGCATGCGCATCTGGCGAATGATCCGTTGCTGGCGCGGTTGATTGCCGAGCGGCCGGGATTACGGATTCCCGGGGCGTGGGATGGCTTGGAACTGGCCTTTCGCGCGGTGCTCGGGCAGCAGATTACCGTGGTTGCGGCGATTCGCCTGGCGGGGAAACTAGTGGCGCAATATGGCGCGCCGCTTGATTCCACCGTGCCCGGATTGACGCATGTATTTCCCGAGGCGCACGTATTGGCGGCGGCAGATCTGGCGGCGCTGGGCATGCCAAAGAGTCGCGGTCGGACGCTGTCGGGGGTGGCGCAGGCGTTGCTGGAAGAACCTTCATTGTTCGAGCCGAATCGCGAGGGTGGCGTGGCGCGGTTGTTGGCGTTGCATGGGGTTGGCGAGTGGACGGCGCAGTACATTGCGTTGCGGCAGTTGCAGGATATGGATGGGTTTCCCCATGGCGATGTCGGGTTGTTGCGAGCGCTGGAGGTGCTGGAAGGCGAGCGGCCGACAGCGCGGGAATTGGCTTTGCGCGCTGAGACCTGGCGGCCTTATCGAGGGTATGCGGCGCAGCTTTTGTGGACATCTTTGAGCCGGGCAGATTGAAACATCATCGATCGGCCTGAAATTGCAGCCCTCACCCCAGCCCTCTCCCGGAGGGAGAGGGGGCCGACCGAGGTGTCTTGCGCGATCCATCGACCTGAAAGCCCGAGTCGATTATGGATTCAGCGCCAATCGTTCAAATCGGTGAATCTCTTCAATATCCCCCAATCAGTCCCCTTTGCCTGAGGGAGAGGGGCCGACCGAGGTGTCTTGCGCGATCCACCGACCTGAAAGCCCGAGTCGATTATGGATTCAGCGCCAATCGTACAAGTCGGTGAATCTCTCGAATATCCCCCAATCAGTCCCCTTTGCCTGAGGGAGAGGGGGCCGACCGAGGTGTCTTGCGCGATCCACCGACCTGAAAGCCCGAGTCGATTATGGATTCAGCGCCAATCGTTCAAGTCGGTGAGTCTCTTCAATATCCCCCAATCAGTCCCCTCTCCCTCAGGGAGAGGGTTAGGGTGAGGGGCTTTTTAAGCCCACCGTGGTTGGTGAGAACCCAATTCCGTAGCCGGCAAAGCCCATTGAATAGATGTGCCGCTGATCTTCACCGGCACCTGCAAGCGATGCGCCGGGCCCCACGGGGTCTGTTCCAGAAATGAACCCTGATCCTGCTCATCTTCCGCCCGCAATGCCTCACTTGTCCCCGGCCCATGCTCGATCAACAACTTCGCCGTCCGCGCCAGCGACAACCGCGCCGAGCCACCGCGACCCGTGTTCAAACGCTCGGTCAACAGTCGAAGCGCACTCGCCGCCAGCAAATACCCCGTCGCATGATCCAGCGCCTGCACCGGCAACGGCGTCGGTTTGTCTGCCTGCTGCCAGTGCTGCCCGGCCTCGGCAATGCCGCTGCTCATCTGCACCAGGCTGTCAAAGCCTCGACGGTTCTGCCACGGGCCGTTCCAGCCGTAGGCGTTGAGGCCGACGTCGATCAGGCCCGGCGCGATTTGGCGACGGCGCTCAACGCCGAAACCAAGATTCTCCAGGGCATCAGCACGGTAACCGTGCAGCAGAATGTCGGCGTCTTTCAACAAATTCTCGAAAACTGCACGATCCGCCGAGTCGTGCAGATCCAGCCGCGCGCAACGTTTGCCGAGGGTCATTTCCGGAACGACACCAGGCTCATTCCAGGTCGGGGAATCGATGCGCAACACGTTGGCGCCAAGGCCAGCGAGAAAACGGCTGGCGGTGGGGCCGGCGAGCACGCGTGTCAGATCCAGCACCTTGATCCCGGCCAACGGTTGCGCCACCGAGCCTTGCCATGGTTGGGCGTTTTCATCTGGCGAATCGATGAAATGCACCAGCCGCTCGGCATTCACCGCCAGCCCCTGCGGATGCGTCTGCCACTGCACCCAACTGCGCATTTGCGCGGCACAACCCTTGGCCTCGACCACCGCTTGCTCCAGATCCGTACTCGCCCATTGCGCGACTTTGGCAGCCATCGCTCCACGGTCGGCGCAGGCACCAAGCACGCGTTCAGCGGCGGCGCGGTGATGCGGGGCATTGGTGTGCAGGCGGATCCAGCCATCGCGGGTCTGATAATCGCCAGCGACGGGATCCCACAGTGGCGGGACTTGCCAGCCGATGGGACGGATTGATGTGGCGAACCAGAACGAGGCCAATCGACGATCGACTTCAACGACAGGTCGCTGACCGGTCTGCTGCCGGAGCAATTCGCTGACGGTCTGACCGGCCGCTGCGATGCTGGCGCAGGCAAGCTCAGTGACGGCGAACGCCGAGGGCAGGGCGCCTCGGTCGGTGAACGGAATCGGCGTGTGCGACAAACCGAGTTCGGCTTGAATGGACGTGAGTAAATCAGTCATCGAAGGCCCTCCGGAGCGAGAGGGCGATGATAGTGCAAAAGAATGTCGGGTCAGATGAAATCCCCGATTGCAGGGTTGCCACTTGACCCTGTGGGAGCTGGCTTGCCAGCGATAGCGGAGTGTCAGTCAACAATGTACTGACTGATGTGCCGTCATCGCTGGCAAGCCAGCTCCCACAAGGTTTTGTGGTGGATTGAGTGGCGGGGTCAGACGCGGAACTGATCCATCAACTTCATCTGCTGACTGGCCAGGGCATTGAGCTGGCTGCTGATCGCCGCCGACTCAGTGGCTTGTTCAGTCAATGTTTCGGTAACGGTGCGAATCGCCGAGACATTGCGATTGACCTCTTCGGCCACCGCACTCTGCTGCTCAGCCGCACTGGCAATCTGCAGGTTCATGTCACTGATCACCGTCACCGCGTCGCTGATTTTGCCCAGCGCATCCACCGCCTGACGAATCTGCCCGGCGTTGTTGTGCGCTTGGGTCTGGCTCGAATGCATGGTCGCGACCACGCCACGGGTGCCGGTTTGAATGCGCTCGATGACGATGCGGATTTCCTCCACTGAATCCTGCGTGCGCTTGGCGAGGTTGCGTACCTCGTCGGCAACCACGGCGAAACCACGGCCGCTCTCACCGGCGCGAGCCGCTTCGATCGCTGCGTTGAGGGCGAGCAGGTTGGTCTGTTCGGCGATGCTGCGTATCACCTCCAGCACCGAGCCGATCTGCTCGCTGTTGACTGCCAACGCTTCAACTTCGGTCACAGCTTTGCTGACTTCGTCGGCCAGTTGATTGATGTCGCGGGTACTGCGCTCGATGATCGACATGCCGTCCTTGGCCGACTGATCGGCACCTTTCGCGGCATTGGCCGCGTTGGAGGCGCTGTTGGCGACGTCGTGGGCGGTGGCGCTCATTTCGTTGGAGGCGGTGGCGACCTGGTCGATCTCGCGGAATTGCACCTGCATGCCTTCACTGGTCTGGCGGGCGATTTCCGAAGACTGGTCGGCGGTGCCACGGGCTTCGGTGATGCTCTGTTTGATCTGCGCGATGGTCGGTTGCAGCTTGTCGAGGAAACGGTTGAACCAGTTCACCAGTTCGCCCAGTTCATCTTGTTTGCTGTAGTTCAGGCGCTGGGTCAGATCGCCTTCGCCGCTGGCGATGTTCTTCAGCATCTCAGCGACGCTGTTGATCGGCCGGGTGACGCCGGACGCGGTCAGCCAGATCAGCAGCAGGCCAACCAGACCGGCGACTACAGCAACCAGCAGCGCCGTGATCACACCGGTTTCCTGAGCATCATCGAGCACCGCTTGCAGCTTGACCGAGTCAGCCAGCAGTACTTGTTTCGGCAAGTCGATGACCACGCCCCAGGCGCGCGAGTTACCAATTGGATCGACTGGGTAAACGGCGCGAATCAAATCACCTTGTTCAAGAATCTTCGGTGTGCCGGAGGTCAGCAGTTGCAGCACATCCTTGCCATCGGCGCCGAGGGTGTCGCTGATTTTCTTGCCGACCTTGGTCGCGTCGGAACTGTCGGCAGCGAGCACGCCGCTGCCAGAGATGATCAGCATGTGCCCGGCGTTGTTGAACAGATTGCGCTGGGAATCCACGGCCGCCGCTTGCAGGGCGTCGAGGGCGATGTCGACACCGACCACGCCGATGGCTTTACCGTCGACGATCAGGGGGACGGAAATGGTCGTCATGAGCATTTCCTTGCCACCGACAGTGTCGGCATACGGGTCGAGCAGGCAGGTGCGCTTGGCATCGCGAGGGCAGGTGTACCAGCTGTTGTACGGCGTGCCGCTGACGCTGAGGGTGGTTTTGGTCAGGTCTTCTTCGACCATGATGGTGTTCAGCGAGGCGCCGCCAGCGCGGCTCCAGTAGGTGGCGAAACGTCCGGCTTCGTTGGACTGGCGAGCGGCGTCGTTGGCGAATTCGCTGTCCTTGCCGTCGAGGCCGTTGGGTTCGAAGGCGAGCCAGATACCGAGCACTTTGTCGTTGCGCTCGAAGGCGGTTTTCAGGCTCAGGTTCAACTCTTCACGCAAGGCGCCGGCGTCCAGCGAACGCTTGGCGGCCATGACGCGCATGTCCTTGATCTGGTCAGCCACGGCCGTGATCACCGTCAGGCTTTCGCCGAAGGTTTTCTGCACCCGCACGGCTTGTTCGGCGGCTTTGGCTTGCAACAGATTTTGCACACTGGCGGTGAGCAATTTATTGCTGGAGTTACTGACCAGTTCGTCGTTCTGGTTGGTCTGGTAGATGTTCATGCCGACGATCAGCGCGACCACACCGAGCAGGCACAGACCGGAGAGCAGGACGATTTTCAGGCGAATGGACAGAGCGTCGAACATGGGGCGATCTCGCGAATGAATAAACGGGTGGCATTCGGGCAGGAGCTACCCGGTTCGCCAAATCCATTCAGCGCCATTCAATGCTCATCGGCGTGGAAGCAGAGGTCATGAGGCGCGTGCCGACGGACGGTCAGCGCTAAACGTTTGCGCAGGAGAAAGTGCTGAAAAAGCGAATAATTACAGGGATGTTTCAGTGTGAAGACGTTGTGGGTTCAAGCAGGGATGGCTTCCGGTCGCGACCAGATCCACAGATTACCCAGGCTCATCCCGGCAATCGCCAGATAGACCGGCCAGCCGTGGTCGAGCATCACCAGCATCAAGGTTGCGCAGAGCAACATGCTCACCGTCGCGCTGACCTTGGCCTTGCGCGCGATGATCTTGCCGTTGCGCCAGTTGCTGAGGATCGGCCCGAACAAACGATGGTTTTCCAGCCAGGCACTCAGGCGCGGCGAGCTGCGAGTCGCGGCCCAGGCGGCGAGAAGGATGAACTCGGTGGTCGGCAGGCCGGGCACGACAATGGCGATCAGGCCGATGCCGAGGCTGACGTAGGCCAAGAGGCCGAACAGCACGCGGGCGAGTTTCGAGGAGGCGGGTTGCGGCATGGGCTCGGGATTGCTGTGAGGCGAGATGGGGATCTTACAGATTTGTGAAGATCCCTGTGGGAGCTGGCTTGCCAGCGATAGCGGTCGATCAGTGACTACAAAGTTGACTGACATACCGCCATCGCTGGCAAGCCAGCTCCCACAGGGTTTTGTGGTGTGTCGGGAATCAGGCAGGTTCGGCTTCGGTGGCGTAAGCCTGTTCCAGCAGCACGGTAAAGCGGTTGAACGCGTCGATCGCGCCTTGCTCGACTTCGGCTTCTTCCTCGGCAGTGAACTGCAGCGAATCGAGGGTGCGCACGAAGCTTTTCCAGCCTTCGGCACGGCCACCTTCAGGCTCGCCGAGGTGACGGGCGCCAAAGGTTTCGCTCAGCTCCAGCGCCACCGCGCGTTTGATCAGGAACGCCGCACCGAGCTTCGAACCTTCGGAGACAAAGATCCAGCCCAGTGCGCGAGCCTTGCTCGGATTTTTCACTGCGCCTGCGACCGCTGCCGGTACTTCAGTGTCGAGATCGGCGAGGTCAGCCTTGGCCGCTTCGGCGCGGCAACGGGCCGGCAGATCCGGGACGATGGCGGTCAGTTCGGCGTCGTTATACAGATCGACCAGTTCCGACTGGAACAGGTACTGCGCGACGACAAAACGGGCGAAATTGGCGCGGGTCTCGAACGGCGCGTGGGCTTTGACCAGGGCGTCGAGCTTGTTGTGCGGCTCGTGGGTGATCTGGTTCAGGCGTTGTGAACGCAGGGCTTTTTCCGAAGTGGTCATGACATGTCCTTGATAAAAGAGGCGCTTGATAACGAGACGAACAAGGCGACGTGCAAGCGTAAAAAAACCTCACGGCGCGGTGCCTGAACACGCGCAGTGAGGTTGGCCGGATCAGATGTCCCAGATCAGATTGATCGCGAAGTTGCGGCCCGGTTGGGTCAGGCGATCGAGGTTGGCCGGTTGCGTCACCGAAGCTTCGCCGACGCTGTCGTAACCGCGCACGTCATCCCAGAGCCAGTATTTCTTGTCGGTCAGGTTGTAGATGCCGCCGCTGACGGTGACGTTGTCGGTGACTTTGTAATAACCGGCCAGATCAAGAATGCCGAAGCCTGGGGTTTTGAATTGGCTGCTGACGCCATCCGGCGACTTGAAGTTAGTGTCGTCGACGCGATCCTTTTTCTTCACCAAGGTCCAGCTCAGAAGGCCGCCGTAGTTGTCCTGGTCGTAACCCAGACCGAACACGCCGGTCAGCGGGTTGACGCTGTTGATCGGCACGCCGTTGTCGTTGTTGCGACCGTAGGCGTAGGCAATCGAGCCTTGGGTGTAGAGGCCTTGCGGCGCGCCAAACGCATCCAGGTTCAGGCGACCTTTGACTTCCGCACCCTTGATGGTGGCGTGCTTGATGTTGGCCGACTGGAAGGTCAGCTCGTTGCGTCCCGGGGTCACAGCGTCTTCGTTGATGAAATCGCGATACTTGTTATAGAACACCGCCACGTCGAACGAGCCGTGTTCGAAGTTGCCGCGCAGACCGGTTTCATAGCTTTTGCTTTTTTCCGGTTCGAGGTCCGGGTTCGGCGCCACGCTGTAGCCGGTGGTGGTGTTTTCGAAGCGACCGTACAGGGCTTTCGCGGTTGGGGTGCGGAAGCCTTCGGCGTACTGACCGTACCAGGTGTAATTCTCGGACAGGGCGTAGGTCAGGCCGAATTTCGGCGAGACTTTGTGCCAGGTCTTGTTCTCGTCGCTGACCGTGCCTTGGCCGTCCGCCGCCACGGTGTTGAGGAATTCCTGAGTGATGTGCGGCTTGAGCTGGGTGTAGTCGTAGCGCAGGCCCGGCAGGAAGGTCCAGTTGTTCCAGCTGATCTGATCCTGAGCGAACAAGCTGTAGGTGTTGATAGTCGGGTCCGGGAAGTCGGTGGCCTTGGCCAACACGTCAGCGGTGCTGGTTGCGCCGATCGCGGTGCAGCCGCGACCGACGGCCAGGCAAGTGCCGTCGCCGCTGCGCGAACCGGTGACTTTCTGTTGCTTGATGGTGGTGCCGTAAGTCAGTACGTGATCGGTGTTTCCAATGGCGAACGCCTTGTCCAGTTGCGCATCGAAGACCCATTGTTTCTCTTCGTAAATGGTGTCGCGAGTACGCAGCACCTTACGAGTGATCGGGTAGTAGAACTCGGTGGTGCTCTGGTCGGTCTTGGCGATCTGATGGTTGAGGCTCCACTTCACGTTGTCGACCAGCAGGCTGTCGAGGGCGAACGAGTGTTCGATGCCGAAACGCTCACGGGTGATGGTGTCGTTACCGGTGCGCCACTGGTACATGCCGCCGGGCAGCACGCTGTTGGGGATGGTCGGCGCGCCGTTGAAGTACGGGCCGCCGTAAGCGCTTTTCTGATCGGTGTCGCGATCATCCTTGTACTTTTCGTAGGTCAGGCCCAGACGCGAATCGTCGTTGTAGTTCCAGCCGATCTTGGCCAGCACGTTGTAGGCGTTGACGTCTTCCGGGTTGGCGGCGGTGCGTTCAAGGCCAGTGCCATTGTTGCTGCCGTAGGAGTCGGTTTCGTGACCGTCGCGCTGGCTGTAGTGCAGCAAGCCGTCGAACTGGTCGGCGCGGCCGGCAACGGTAGCGGACTTCAGCCAGCTGTCATCGGCGGAGCTGTAACCGGTTTTCAGGCGCGCACCGACGTCTTTGCCCGGCTTGATGATGTCGTCGGCATCAAGGGTGTAGTAGCTGACGGCGCCGCCGATGGCGTTGCTGCCGTACAGCACCGAGGCCGGGCCACGGAGAATTTCCACGCGTTTGACGATTTCCGGATCGACGTAGTTGCGCTGGGTCTTGGCGTACGGGCCGTTGAAGAAACCGTCCGGCACTTCGACGCCGTCAACCTGAGTCAGGATGCGGTCGCCGTCGATGCCGCGAATGTTATAGCCGCTGATGCCGCCACGCTGACCGGCGCCGCCGACGGACACACCCGGCTCGTAGCGGACCAGATCCTTGATGGTGTTGACATTGTTGCGGTCCAGATCCTGACGGGTCTGCACGGTGACGGTGGCCGGCACGCTGTTGACCGACTGCTCCTGACGGGTGGCGCTGATGGTCACCTGATCCAGATTGAGCGTGCCGCTGGCGTTGCGCTTTTCCAGCACGACGTTGTTGTTGCTGATTTTGCGGAAGCTCAGGTTGGTCCCCACCAACAGGCGCTCCAGGGCTTTTTCGGGTGGCAGCGAGCCACGCACGCCCGGCGACGACACGCCCTGACCCAGTTCTGCCGGCAAGCCGACTTGCCAACCGGTCACGGCGGTGAAGGCATTGAGCGCCGACACCAGCGGCTGCTGGCCGATGGCGAACGAGTAATCGCCCATGTTGCGCGTCGGTTGCTCGGTGGCCGCCATCAGCGGCGCAGTGCCCGCCATCAGGATGGCCGCTGTCAGCAGCGACAGTACGCGGGAAGGGGAAGAAGTCTGGCGGGTAAGGCGTGAGGACATCGATAGCGCTCCGTGTCGCACGAATCTTTATAGGTGCTGATTGACTCGCTTGTTGCGAATCAATTGCATTGGCTATAACGAGACGTACTAACGTTGGCTATCGAGTAAAAATAATTCTCATTTAGTTCAGGATGACCAGGGCGGGGAATTCTTTCAGTTGCGCCGAGGTGATCTGAGCGAGGGAGCGGACCACGTCGAGCGGCTGGTCGAGACGGTAATTGCCGGTTACGGCGACGTCGGCCAACTGCTCGTTGTTGTTGATGATCCAGCCCGGGTAGTAGCGGCGCAATTCGGCCAGCACCTGATTCAGCGGGCAGTTCTCGAACACCAGTCGGCCCTGGACCCAGGCCAGGTCCGTGTTGGCATCGAGTTTGGCCGGGCGGTCAAAACCGTTGGGGCCGATACGAATACTCTCACCCGCCGTCAGACGTACGCGAGCGTCGTTATGCGTCGCCTGCAGATCGACATCGCCGCGCTGCACGTTGACCTGCGCCACGCCATCGAGATAACGCACGGCAAATGCGGTATCGCGCACGCTGGCGCGAACCGGACCGGCGTCGATTTCCAAGGGTTGGCTGCGGCCACTGGCAATCTCGAAAAACGCTTCGCCCTGGTATAGCCGCGCGACACGTTTTTGATCGTTGATGGTGCTGGAGAATGCAGAATTGGTATTGAGCAGGACTTTCGAACCGTCCTCCAGTTGCAGGCGCTGACGCTCGCCAACCACCGTGAGGTGATCGGCCTGAAGGCGCATCGGCAAATTGCTGAAACTGAACAAACCGAGGATCAGCACGGCGGCAGTGGCCAGTGGTTTCCAGTGCGGACGCAGACGCTTGAGAAAAGTGACCTTCGCAGGTTTGGCCGCCAGGCTTTGCGCGCATTGGGCGACTTGCGGACCATCCCAGATCGCCTGGGCCTTGGCGAACGCTTCGGCATTCAACGGATCGGCCGCCAGCCAGGCATGAAATTGCCGGGTCTGCTCCTCGTCCGGGCTGCCGAGCACGATGAGCCAGTCCAGAGCCTGGTCCATTGCGTTTGCAGCGTCCTGCACCGAATCCGGCGAAGGCGAGCGGTGGGTGTCCGTCACGGTGTTTCCTCGGGCTTCTGGCGAAGCAGTTTCTAGCGTCAAGCTGCAAGCTGCAAGCCAGATGCGTGTACTGCTTTTCGTTTTTACTTGGAGCTTGAAGCTTACAGCTTGCCGCTGCTGTCGTGTCGTTCGGCGACGCCGATACAAATGCTCATGATCAGCTTCAGTTCTTTCTGCACGGTGCTGAGGGAAACATTCAGCTCGTCGGCGATTTCCTGATAACTGTTCCCGTGCAAACGGCTGAGGATGAAAATCTGCTGCTGGCGGGGGCTGAGTTGACTGAGGCTCACGTTCAGGCGCTCCAGCATCTGTTCGGCGTGGGCGGCATCTTCGGCGCTGCTGGCGGGGGCGGCAATGCTGTGCACGACATCCTGCGGCACGTCATCGACCATGGTCCGCGAATGGATCTTGCGCGCACGCAAATGATCCAGCGCAAGATTGCGTGCGGTCTGGAAGACAAAAGGTTCGAGGTGATCAATGGCCCGCTCGCTCAACGCCCGCGTCACACGCAGGTAGGTCTCCTGCAACAGGTCTTCAGCGGTGCTGTGATTGTTGACCATCCGTTCCAGCGTTCGCAGCAAGGATGTGCGCTGGGTGAGGAAGACGTGGTTGAAGCGCGATTGACTCACGGGAGGACCTGATCGATTTCAAGCGAATGATAATGCTTATCATCTAGTTGAATGGTCAAGCCCTGATTTTAAATACAGCACAAAACCCTGTAGGAGTGAGCCTGCTCGCGATAGCGGTAGATCAGCTACAACATCTGTGACTGACAGATAGCAATCGCGAGCAGGCTCACTCCTACAAGGGATACGGGATTTACTCCGCGTTACACAGCGCCAGGCAGTTATCCAGCATGCGGTTGGAGAAGCCCCACTCATTGTCATACCAGGCCAGCACTTTCAGCAGTTTGCCGCTGGCTTTGGTGTGGTTGGCGTCGAAGATCGACGACAGCGGGTTGTGGTTGAAGTCGCTGGACACCAGCGGCAAGGTGTTGAAACCGAGAATCTTCGAGTGCTGGCTCGCGGACTTCATCAGCGCGTTGACTTCCTCGGCGCTGGCTTCTTTTTTCAGCTGCACGGTCAGGTCCACCAGCGACACATTGATCACCGGCACGCGCACGGCCATGCCGGTCAGTTTGCCCGCCAGTTCCGGCAGCACCAGGCCCACGGCTTCAGCAGCGCCGGTCTTGCTCGGAATCATGTTCTGCGTGGCCGAACGCGCGCGGTACGGGTCGGTGTGATAGACGTCGGTGAGGTTCTGGTCGTTGGTGTAGGCGTGAATGGTGGTCATCAGACCGCTTTCAATGCCCAGCTCGCGGTGCAGCACTTGCGCCACTGGCGCCAGGCAGTTGGTGGTGCACGAAGCGTTGGAGATGATCTGGTGCGACTGGCGCAGAATGTCGTGGTTCACACCATAAACCACAGTGGCGTCGGCACCTTTGGCCGGGGCCGAAATGATCACTTTGCGCGCGCCGGCAGTAATATGCGCGGCCGCTTTGGCGCGATCGGTAAAGAGACCGGTGCATTCGAACACCACATCAATCTTTTCCGCCGCCCATGGCAATTCGGCCGGGTTGCGAATCGCGCTGACCGCAATGCGGTCGCCGTTGACGGTCAGACTTTCGTTGTCATGCTCGACCTGAGCGTCGAACGTGCCGTGAACGGTGTCGTATTTGAGCAGATGAGCATTGATCGAGCTGTCGCCCAGATCATTGATGGCGACGATCTGCAGATCCTGTCGATAGCCTTGGGTATACAGTGCGCGCAGGACATTACGGCCGATGCGGCCAAAACCATTGATTGCGATTCGAAGAGTCATGGAACAGCGCCGCCGTCGTTTTGTTGTTGGAATTACAAGATTATTCGCATAAAAATAGAAAACAAGCCTTTTTAGTGGCAATATTTTGTTTTATCTACAACGAGTGACCTGAATCAACTGGTCCGAATGGTCAAAAAAGCCGTCTGTCATTCCAACAACAACGGCGTTTGATCAGCATAGACAATCAGGTCGCCACATCCGTTAGCCTGGAGTTCTACACATGCATCCCCGCGTCCTTGAGGTCACCGAACGGCTTATCGCCCGCAGCCGCGCCACGCGTCAGGCTTACCTTGCACTGATTCGCGGCGCCGCCACTGACGGGCCGATGCGCGGCAAGCTGCAATGCGCCAACTTCGCCCACGGCGTGGCCGGTTGCGGCAGCGAAGACAAGCACAGCCTGCGGATGATGAACTCGGCGAACATCGCCATTGTTTCTTCGTATAACGACATGCTCTCGGCGCACCAGCCGTATGAAGTCTTCCCGGAACAGATCAAGAACGCCCTGCGCGAAATCGGCTCGGTCGGCCAGTTTGCTGGCGGCACGCCGGCGATGTGCGACGGTGTGACCCAAGGCGAGCCGGGCATGGAACTGAGCCTGCCGAGCCGCGAAGTGATCGCCATGTCGACCGCTGTGGCGCTGTCGCACAACATGTTCGACGGCGCGCTGATGCTCGGCATCTGCGACAAGATCGTGCCGGGCCTGATGATGGGCTCGCTGCGCTTCGGTCACCTGCCGACGATTTTCGTCCCGGGCGGGCCGATGGTCTCGGGGATTTCCAACAAGGAAAAAGCCGACGTCCGTCAGAAGTACGCCGAAGGCAAAGCCACCCGCGAAGAGCTGCTGGAATCGGAGATGAAGTCCTACCACAGCCCGGGTACCTGCACCTTCTACGGCACTGCCAACACCAACCAGTTGCTGATGGAAGTCATGGGCCTGCACTTGCCGGGGGCCTCGTTCGTCAACCCGAACACGCCACTGCGTGATGCGCTGACCCGTGAAGCCGCGCATCAAGTCACGCGTCTGACCAAACAAAATGGCAACTTCATGCCGATCGGTGAAATCGTCGACGAGAAGTCGCTGGTCAACTCGATCGTTGCGCTGCATGCCACCGGCGGCTCGACCAACCACACCCTGCACATGCCGGCCATCGCCATGGCGGCGGGCATTCAACTGACCTGGCAGGACATGGCCGACCTCTCCGAAGTCGTGCCGACCCTGAGTCACGTTTACCCGAACGGCAAAGCCGACATCAACCACTTCCAGGCAGCGGGCGGCATGTCGTTCCTGATCCGCGAACTGCTCGGCGCCGGCCTGCTGCACGAAGACGTCAACACCGTGCTCGGCCACGGCTTGAGCCAGTACACCAAAGAGCCGTTCCTCGATAACGGCCAGTTGGTATGGCGCGAAGGCCCGACGGACAGCCTCGACGAAAACATTCTGCGTCCAGTGGCGCGTGCGTTCTCGGCGGAGGGGGGGCTGCGCGTGATGGAGGGCAATCTCGGTCGCGGTGTGATGAAGGTTTCTGCGGTCGCGTTGGAAAACCAGATCGTCGAAGCGCCAGCCATGGTGTTCCAGGATCAGCAGGACTTGGCCGATGCATTCAAGGCCGGTTTGCTGGAGAAGGATTTTGTCGCCGTGATGCGCTTCCAGGGCCCGCGTTCCAATGGCATGCCGGAACTGCACAAGATGACGCCGTTCCTCGGCGTGCTGCAGGATCGCGGCTTCAAAGTCGCGCTGGTGACCGACGGGCGGATGTCCGGCGCCTCGGGGAAAATCCCCGCAGCGATTCACGTCAGCCCCGAAGCTTATGTCGGTGGCGCTTTGGCGCGCGTGCAAGAGGGCGATATTATCCGCGTCGATGGCGTCAAAGGCACCTTGGAACTGAAGGTCGACGCCGCAGAATTTGCAGCGCGCGAACCCGCCAAAGGCCTGTTGGGCAACAACATCGGCAGCGGGCGCGAACTGTTTGGCTTCATGCGCATGGCCTTCAGCTCGGCGGAGCAGGGCGCCAGCGCCTTCACTTCTGCCCTGGAGACGCTTAATTGAAACTGGCTTTGGTCGGTGATATCGGAGGCACCAACGCGCGGTTTGCGTTGTGGAAAAACCAGCAACTGGAATCGGTTCAGGTGCTGGCCACGGCCGACCACGCCAGCCCGGAAGAGGCGATCAGCCTCTATCTGAGCGGGCTCGGTCTGGTGCCGGGTTCGATCGGTTCGGTGTGCTTGTCCGTGGCAGGTCCGGTCAGTGGTGATGAATTCAAATTCACCAACAATCACTGGCGCTTGAGTCGCACAGCGTTCTGCAAAACCTTGCAGGTCGAGCAGTTGTTGCTGGTCAACGACTTCTCGGCGATGGCGCTGGGCATGACCCGTTTGCAGCCCGGCGAATTCCGCGTGGTCTGCGAGGGCACGCCAGAGCCGTTGCGCCCGGCGGTGGTGATTGGCCCGGGCACTGGCCTTGGCGTCGGTACCTTGCTTGATCTGGGTGAAGGTCGTTTTGCGGCGTTGCCGGGCGAGGGCGGTCACGTCGATCTGCCGCTGAGCAGCCCGCGTGAAACCCAGTTGTGGCAGCACATCCACAATGAAATCGGCCATGTCAGCGCCGAAACCGCGTTGAGCGGTGGTGGCTTGCCACGGGTTTACCGGGCGATCTGCGCGGTCGATGGGCATGAGCCGACACTCGACACGCCGGAAGCTATCACCGCAGCTGGTTTGGCCGGTGACCCGATTGCCCTGGAAGTTCTGGAGCAGTTCTGCTGCTGGCTCGGCCGTGTCGCCGGCAACAACGTGCTGACCACGGGCGGACGGGGAGGGGTTTACATCGTCGGCGGTGTGATTCCACGCTTTGCCGATTTCTTCCTCGAAAGCGGTTTCGCCCGCAGCTTTGCTGACAAAGGGTGCATGAGCGATTACTTCAAAGGCATACCGGTGTGGCTGGTGACAGCGCCGTATTCCGGGCTTGTCGGCGCTGGCGTGGCCCTGGATCAATCAACCCCAACCTGAAATGCAATCAAACTGTAGGAGTGAGCCTGCTCGCGATAGCTGTCTTGGATTCAACACATTCGTTGACTGACAAACCGTTATCGCGAGCAGGCTCACTCCTACAGTTGTTTTGTGGTGTTTGTAAAATCAGTGCTTAAGGCATAATCCGCCCCAATTCCAACAACAAGGATGCCTTCGAAGTGAGCTCAGTCAACAAGTCGATATTGTTGGTCGATGACGACCAGGAAATACGCGAGTTGCTGGAAACCTACCTGACCCGCGCCGGGTTTCAGGTACGGGCCACCGCCGACGGTGCCAGTTTCCGTCAGGCCCTCAACGAGGCGCCGAGCGATCTGGTGATCCTCGATGTCATGCTGCCCGACGAAGACGGCTTCAGCCTGTGCCGTTGGGTGCGTCAGCATCCGCGTCAGGCGCAGGTGCCGATCATCATGCTCACCGCCAGTTCCGACGAAGCCGACCGCGTGATCGGTCTGGAACTCGGCGCCGACGACTACCTCGGCAAACCCTTCAGCCCCCGCGAACTGCAAGCGCGCATCAAGGCATTGCTGCGTCGTGCGCAATTCGGTCAGGAGCGCAGCGGCAGTGACGTGCTGGCCTTCGACGAGTGGCGGCTGGACATGGTCAGTCACCGGCTGTTTCACACCGACGGCGAGGAAGTGATTCTCTCCGGTGCTGACTTCGCCCTGCTGAAACTGTTTCTCGATCACCCGCAGGAAATTCTCGACCGAGACACCATCGGCAACGCCACCCGTGGCCGCGACCTGATGCCGCTCGATCGCATCGTCGACATGGCCGTCAGCCGTTTGCGCCAGCGTCTGCGCGACACCGAGAAACCGCCACGACTGATTCGCACGGTGCGCGGCAGCGGCTACCAACTGGCAGCCAACGTGGTTGCCGGCAGTGGTCACTGAGTCGCTGCGCAAATTCGCCGCCAAAGTGCCGATGCCGCGTTCGCTGCTCGGGCGGATGTTGCTGCTGACGTTGCTCGCGGTGCTGTTCGCGCAGACCTTGTCGAGCGTGATCTGGGTCTCGCAACTGCGCGCTACTCAGCTCGAAGGCCTGGTCACCAGCGCCCGCAGCCTCGCCCATTCGATGACCGCCAGCGTCAGTTACTTCCGCTCGTTGCCGGTGGCTTATCGGCCGTTGGTGCTCGATCAATTGCGCAGCATGGGCGGCACGCGATTCGTGGTGACGCTCAACGACAAGCCGTTGGGCATGGACGTGCTGCCGGTGACGCCGCGCAAAGCGGCGGTGATGAAAGCCGTCGACGAGGTGCTGCGGCAGACGTTGGGCCATGACACCGATATTTCGGTGACCTTCGTCAGTCCTGAGGATCTGCGCATCTTCAATGCTGGGCTGAAACTCGATGAGCTGCCACGCTCCTGGGCGCATTACGCGTTGACCCTGGAGCCGGTGAATCCGCCCGTGTTGGTCACGCAGATTCAAATGGCCCCGGGCGAATGGCTGTACATCGCCTCGCTGTTGCCGGAGCCGTACACCAGTCTTGAAGAGCAAGGCCTGCCCTCGCAACAGGTGTGGTTCATCGTCCTCACCAGTGGATTCCTATTGCTGTTTATCGGCCTGCTGGTGCATTGGCAGAGCCGGCCGCTCAAGCGTCTGGCGCGGGCGGCGCGGGATTTGTCGCTAGGTGCCGACGTCGAGCCAGTGGCTGAGGGCGGCGGCAGTGAAGTGGTCGAAGTAGGCCGCGCCTTCAACACCATGCGCGAGCGCATCAGCCGCTACCTCACCGAGCGCAGTCAGTTGTTCAGCGCGATCTCCCATGACCTGCGCACACCAATCACCCGTTTGCGCTTGCGCGTCGAATTGCTTGAAGACGAAAAGCTGCAGGCCAAGTTCGGCCGTGATCTGGATGAGTTGGAACTGCTGGTCAAAGGCGCGCTGCAATGTGTGAAGGACACCGACATCCACGAGAACATCGAACCGGTGGACTTGAACCATGTACTCGACTGTCTGGTGGAACCGTATCTGGCGCCGAACGGCAATGGCCGAGTGACGCAGCAGGGCAAGGCGCTGGCGGCTTATCCGGGCAAGCCGCTGGCGTTGAAACGCTGCATCGGTAACCTGATCGACAATGCGTTGAAGTACGGGCAAAACGCGCATTTGCACATCGACGACGATGAGCGCGCGTTTGTTCTGCACGTCGACGATGAAGGGCCGGGTGTTCCAGAGCAGCGGCTGGAGCAAGTGTTCGAACCGCACTTCCGTCTGGCGGGGCAGCAGCAGGGTTATGGCTTGGGGTTGGGCATCGCGCGCAATATTGCCCACAGCCATGGTGGGGAAGTGACGCTGCAGAATCTGCGTGAGGGTGGGTTGCGGGTGACCTTGCAGCTGCCGCGTTCGGCGGATTGAGTCAAAAGCTTTCCCTCACCCTAGCCCTCCCGAAACGTCGGACCGCCCAGAGGGAGAGGGGACTGATCGCGTTGTTCATTCGAATTGCGCCGACCTGATGCATTGAGTCGATTATGGATTCGGTACAGCTCTTTCAGGTCGGCGCAACTCTTCAGCATTCTGCGATCGGCCCCCTCTCCCTACGGGCGGTCCGACGTTTCGGGAGGGCTGGGGTGAGGGGTAGCTCTTTGTCACCGCTCAGTGACAAACCCCGCCCCCTTCGTTACAAGCCCACCCCGACCCGTTGTTTAGACTCCCCGCAGTCATAACAACAAAAAAGGCCACCCATGGATCTCTTCCACCCAGGCTTCAGCAGTTGGCTGAACGCCCCTGCTCACCAGCAATGGCTTGCCGCCGAAGGCCTGCGTCTGCTGGATTTTGCCAAGGCATCGAAACTGCCCGAAGGCTTTGGCAACCTCGACGAGCGCGGCCGTCTGCCAGCGAACGCACAAGCCGAAACCATGAACACCGCGCGCATGACCCACAGCTTCGCCATGGCCCACATTCAGGGTTTGCCGGGTTTTGCCGAATTGGTCGATCATGGCATCGCCGCCCTGCGCGGGCCGTTGCGTGATGCCCTGCACGGTGGCTGGTTTGCGGTCGCCGAACACCGCGATGACAACACCGGCAAGAACGCCTATCTGCATGCCTTCGTTGCGCTTGCGGCCAGCTCTGCGGTGGTCGCACAGCGCCCTGGCGCACAGGCGTTGCTGGATGATGCGATTGACATCATCGACACGTATTTCTGGAGCGAAGAAGAGGGCGCGATGCGCGAATTCTTCAATCGCGACTGGAGCGAAGAAGAAGCCTATCGCGGCGCCAACAGCAACATGCACGCGACCGAAGCGTTCCTTGCGCTGGCCGATGTCACTGAAGATCCGCGCTGGTTGATTCGCGCGCAACGCATCGTCGAACGCGTTATTCACGGGCACGCCGCCGCCAACGGTTACATGGTCATCGAGCACTTCGACCGCGACTGGCAGCCGCTACGCGAATACAACCACGACAATCCCGCCGACGGCTTCCGCCCTTACGGCACCACGCCGGGCCACGGTTTCGAATGGGCGCGGCTGCTGCTGCACCTCGAAGCGGCGCGGGTGCAGGCCGGAATGCTCACGCCCGGTTGGCTCGCCACCGATGCGCAAAAACTGTTCGAGAACAATTGCCGCAACGGTTGGGACGTCGATGGTCTGCCGGGCATCGTCTACACCCTCGACTGGGACAACAAAGCCGTCGTTCGCCATCGCCTGCATTGGACGCACGCCGAGGCCAGTGCCGCTGCCAGCGCCTTGCTCAAACGCACCGGCGATGCGCAATACGAAACCTGGTACCGGCTGATCTGGGAATTCTGCGAAACGTATTTCATCGACCGTTGCGACGGCAGTTGGCGCCACGAGCTCAATCCGCAAAACCTGCCAAGTGCCGATATCTGGCCGGGCAAACCCGATCTGTATCACGCCTGGCAAGCCGTGCTGATCCCTCGTCTACCCTTGTCACCGAGTATGGCAACGGCTCTGGCGCAGTTGTCCCAGAGCGTTGCCATGTGACCAATCATGTAACCATGTAGTGACATTTGCGCGTCCCTTCGTTACCTGCGAAGGGAAACGTCCTGTTTAAACTCCTGTGCAGCGCAAGCACCAGACTTGCATGCATAACAACAAGAAAGGTACATCTCAGATGAATGCGATTTCTCGCCTCGCTACTGTCATTTCTGTCGCCTCCCTGTTCCCGCTCGCAATTCTGCCTCTCAGTGTTTCCGCTGCCGAATCCAAAGGTTCGGTCGAAGTCGTGCACTGGTGGACGTCCGGTGGCGAAAAAGCCGCCGTTGATGTGCTCAAGGCGCAAGTCGAAAAAGACGGTTTCACCTGGAAAGACGGCGCTGTCGCCGGCGGTGGCGGTGCGACTGCCATGACCGTGCTGAAAAGCCGTGCCGTTGCCGGCAACCCGCCTGGCGTAGCCCAGATCAAAGGCCCGGACATCCAGGAATGGGCGTCGACCGGCCTGCTCGACACCGACGTGCTGAAAGACGTCGCCAAGTCGGAAAAATGGGACAGCCTGCTCGACAAGAAAGTCTCCGATACCGTGAAGTACGACGGTGATTACGTGGCCGTGCCGGTGAACATTCACCGCGTGAACTGGCTGTGGATCAACCCGGAAGTGTTCAAGAAAGCCGGGATCACCAAGAACCCGACCACCCTCGAAGAATTCTATGCCGCTGGCGACAAGCTGAAGGCTGCGGGCTTCATTCCGCTGGCCCACGGCGGTCAGCCTTGGCAGGACAGCACCGTGTTCGAAGCCGTGGTGCTCTCGGTCATGGGTGTCGATGGCTACAAGAAAGCCCTGGTTGACCTGGACAATGCCGCGCTGACCGGCCCGGAAATGGTCAAGGCGCTGACCGAGCTGAAGAAAGTCGCGACCTACATGGACGCCGATGGCAAAGGTCAGGACTGGAACCTGGAAGCGGCCAAGGTCATCAACGGCAAGGCCGGTATGCAGATCATGGGTGACTGGGCCAAATCCGAATGGACCGCTGCCAAGAAAGTCGCCGGCAAGGATTACGAGTGCGTAGCCTTCCCGGGCACCGACAAGGCGTTCACCTACAACATCGACTCGCTGGCCGTGTTCAAGCAGAAGGACGCAGGCACTGCGGCCGGTCAGCAGGACATCGCCAAAGTCGTGCTGGGTGAAAACTTCCAGAAAGTCTTCAGCATCAACAAAGGCTCGATCCCGGTTCGCAATGACATGTTGAACAACATGGACAAGCTCGGTTTCGACTCCTGCGCACAGACTGCAGCCAAAGACTTCCTGGCGGACGCCAAGTCCGGCGGCCTGCAACCAAGCATGGCGCACAACATGGCGACCACGCTGGCGGTGCAAGGCGCGTTCTTTGATGTCGTGACCAACTACATCAACGATCCGAAAGCGGACCCGGCCGACACCGCCAAGAAACTGGGCGCAGCGATCAAGTCGTCCAAATAAGCGTCGGTAGCACAGGCTTCTCCTGTGGGAGCGAGCCTGCTCGCGAAGGCGTTGTGTCAGTTGCTCCATCCGTCGACTGACACCGCATTCGCGAGCAGGCTCGCTCCCACAAGGGATCTCACTGTAGTTTTTATTCCCTGTACTGGATTTCCCCATGAGTTCTGTTGCTGTGTTCAGCAAGGCCTCGCCGTTCGATGCATTGCAACGCTGGCTACCCAAACTGGTGCTGGCGCCGAGCATGTTCATCGTGCTGGTGGGCTTCTATGGCTACATCCTGTGGACGTTCATTCTGTCGTTCACCACCTCGACCTTCCTGCCCAACTACAAGTGGGCCGGTCTGGCGCAATACGCGCGGTTGTTCGACAACGACCGCTGGTGGGTCGCGAGCAAAAACCTCGCGGTGTTCGGCGGCATGTTCATCGGTATCACTCTGGTGATCGGCGTGTTGCTGGCGGTGTTCCTCGACCAGCGCATCCGTCGCGAAGGCTTTATCCGCACCATTTACCTGTACCCGATGGCGCTCTCGATGATCGTTACCGGTACCGCGTGGAAATGGCTGCTCAACCCGGGCATGGGCCTGGACAAATTGTTGCGTGACTGGGGCTGGGAAGGCTTCCGTCTCGACTGGCTGATCGACCCTGATCGCGTGGTTTACTGCCTGGTGATCGCCGCTGTCTGGCAAGCCTCGGGCTTCATCATGGCGATGTTCCTCGCCGGCCTGCGTGGCGTTGATCAATCGATTATCCGCGCTGCACAGATCGATGGCGCGAGCATGCCGACGATCTACTGGAAAGTGGTGCTGCCAAGCCTGCGTCCGGTGTTCTTCAGTGCGGTGATGATTCTGGCGCACATCGCGATCAAGAGCTTCGACCTCGTCGCGGCGATGACCGCTGGTGGCCCGGGTTATTCCTCCGACCTGCCGGCGATGTTCATGTATTCCTTCACCTTCAGTCGCGGCCAGATGGGCATGGGCTCGGCCAGTGCGATTCTGATGCTCGGTGCGATCCTCGCGATCATCGTGCCTTACCTGTATTCCGAGCTGAGGACCAAGCGCAATGACTAGTCTCGCTGCCAAACCTGCTATCAGCCTGAGTCGCATCGCGATCTACGCGGTGCTGATCATCGCCGTACTGCTTTATCTGGTGCCGCTGGTGGTTATGTTGCTGACCAGCTTCAAGACCCCGGAAGACATCAGCACCGGCAACCTGCTGAGCTGGCCGACCGTGGTCAGCGGCATCGGCTGGGTCAAGGCCTGGGCCACGGTTGACGGTTACTTCTGGAACTCGATCAAGATCACCGTTCCGGCGGTAATCATCTCCACCGCCATCGGTGCGTTGAACGGTTATGTGCTGTCGTTCTGGCGCTTCCGCGGTTCGCAGTTGTTCTTCGGTCTGTTGTTGTTCGGCTGCTTCCTGCCGTTCCAGACCGTGCTGCTGCCGGCCTCGTTCACCCTCGGCAAGATGGGCCTGGCGAGCACCACCACCGGTCTGGTGTTTATTCACGTGGTTTACGGTCTGGCGTTCACCACGCTGTTCTTCCGTAACTACTACGTGAGCATTCCGGATGCACTGGTGAAAGCTGCACGCCTGGATGGCGCGGGGTTCTTCACGATTTTCCGCCGCATCATTCTGCCGATGTCGACGCCGATCATCATGGTTTGCCTGATCTGGCAGTTCACCCAGATCTGGAACGACTTCCTGTTCGGTGTGGTGTTCTCCAGCGGTGATTCGCAACCGATCACGGTGGCGCTGAACAACCTGGTCAACACCAGCACCGGCGCCAAGGAATACAACGTTGATATGGCAGCGGCGATGATCGCCGGCCTGCCGACCCTGCTGGTCTATGTGGTCGCAGGCAAGTATTTCGTGCGCGGGCTGACAGCCGGCGCAGTCAAGGGGTAATCATGGCAACGCTCGAACTTCGCAACGTCAACAAGACCTACGGTGCCGGCCTGCCGGACACCCTGAAGAACATCGAACTGTCGATCAAGGACGGTGAGTTCCTGATCCTCGTCGGCCCGTCGGGCTGCGGCAAGTCGACCCTGATGAACTGCATCGCCGGCCTGGAAACCATCACCGGCGGCGCGATCATGATCGGCGACCAGGACGTCAGCGGCATGAGCCCGAAGGATCGCGACATCGCCATGGTGTTCCAGTCCTACGCGCTGTACCCGACCATGAGCGTGCGCGAGAACATCGAATTCGGTCTGAAGATCCGCAAGATGCCGCAGTCGGCGATCGACGAAGAAGTCGCGCGCGTCGCCAAGCTGTTGCAGATCGAACACCTGCTGAACCGTAAGCCGGGTCAACTCTCCGGTGGTCAGCAACAGCGTGTGGCGATGGGCCGTGCTCTGGCGCGGCGACCGAAGATTTATCTGTTCGACGAACCGTTGTCCAACCTCGACGCCAAGCTGCGCGTCGAGATGCGCACCGAAATGAAACTGATGCACCAGCGCCTGAAAACCACCACGGTCTACGTGACCCACGACCAGATCGAAGCGATGACCCTGGGCGACAAAGTGGCGGTGATGAAGGACGGCATCATTCAGCAGTTCGGCACGCCGAAAGAGATCTACAACGATCCGGCCAACCTGTTCGTCGCGAGTTTCATCGGTTCGCCGCCGATGAACTTCATTCCGCTGCGCCTGCAGCGCAAGGACGGCCGTCTGCTGGCGCTGCTCGACAGCGGCCAGGCGCGTTGCGAGTTACCGATGAGCATGCAGGACGCCGGGCTCGAAGATCGCGAAGTGATCCTCGGCCTGCGCCCGGAGCAAATCGTACTGGCGAACGGCGAGGGCAATGGCCTGCCGAGCATTCGTGCCGAAGTGCAGGTGACCGAGCCGACCGGTCCGGACACCCTGGTATTCGTCAACCTCAATGAAACCAAAGTCTGCTGTCGCTTGGCGCCGGATGTGGCACCGCAGGTGGGCGAGAACCTGACGCTGCAATTCGATCCGTCGAAAGTGTTGTTGTTTGATGCCAACACCGGTGAGCGCCTCGGCACTGCCGGGCAACCACAGACCGATGCGCGGTCTGCGAACGTCGCCCAATTCAAAGGCCGCTGAAGATCGATGCTGGAATGCGGTCATGTGGGAGCTGGCTTGCCAGCGATGAGGCCGGCACATCCAACATGGATGTCGCCTGAAGCACCGCCATCGCTGGCAAGCCAGCTCCCACAGGGATTGGATTCCAAAAGGAGCACGCGGTGGATTGCCTGTAATCCATCGCACTTTATGTAAACCGCGTTAGATAAAAACAGTTAATAACAATAAAGACGAGGATGTAGGGATGAAAAAGAAACACGTCAATGCCCGGTTGATCTGCCAAGTGTCGGCTGCGGCGGCCTTGGTGCTGGCCGGTAACGCCATGGCGGCGGATGCCTTCAGTTCCGATTCGAAATGGATGACCGGCGACTGGGGTGGCGAGCGTACCAAGCTGATCGAGCAGGGTATCGATATCAAGGCTGACTACGTTGGGGAAGTCGGTGGCAACCTGAACGGTGGCTACAACGACGACAAGACCGCGCGTTACGCTGACCAGTTCGGTCTGGGCGTGGCACTCGATCTGCAAAAGCTGTGGGGCTGGGATAACACTCAGGCGAAGATCCAGCTGACCAACCGTAACGGTTACAACATCTCCAACGACCGCGTTGGCGATCCGCGTGCCGGCACCTTGAGTTCGTCGCAAGAAGTTTACGGCCGTGGCCACATGGTGCGTCTGACCCAGTTGTGGATTCAGCACCAGTTCTTCGACAACAAACTCGACGTCAAGGCCGGTTACTTCGGTGAAGGCGAAGACTTCAACACCTTCCCGTGCGACTTCCAGAACCTGGCGTTCTGCGGCTCGCAAGTGGGTAACTGGGCGACCAACATCTGGTACAACTGGCCGGTCAGCCAGGCCGCGATCCGTGTGAAGTACAACATCAACGACGAGCTTTACGCGCAGATAGGTGCGTACAACCAAAACCCGTCGCAGCTGGAACACGGCAACGGCTTCAAGCTCAGTGGCAGCGGCACCAAAGGTACCGTTCTTCCGGTCGAGCTGGTCTGGTCGCCGAAGGTCAACAGCCTGCCGGGCGAATACCGCGTCGGTTACTACAAGAGCACGGCCGATGCCGACGACGTTCGCGAAGACGTCAACGGTTTCGACGCTGCTACTACTGGCGATGCCTACAAGACCCACAGCAGCAAAAGCGGCTACTGGTTCGTCGCGCAACAGCAACTCACCAGCCACAACGGTGATGCGACCCGCGGTCTGAACATCGCGGCCAACGCCACGTTCCACGACAAGGACACCAACTTCATCGACAACTATCAGTCGGTGATGTTTGTCTACAAAGGCCCGTTCGACGCGCGTCCGAAGGATGACGTCGGTATCGGCGCGGCGCGTATCCACGTCAACGATGACGTGAAGAAAAACGCCGAACTGCTGAACGCTTCCAACGGTGTGTCGGACTACGACAATCCGGTGTTCTCGCCAATTCGTGAAACCGAATACAACTACGAGATCAACTACGGCTTCCACGTCACCAACTGGCTGACCGTACGTCCTAACCTGCAGTACATCACTCACCCGGGTGGTGTGGATGAAGTGGACAACGCATTGGTCGCTGGCCTGAAAATTCAGTCTACGTTCTAACGCGTCTGCGATAAGCTCCTCTCTATGTGCGCATATTTGCGGACAGCCAAGGCTGTCCGCTTTTTTTTGGGGGCGGCGCACCCCTGTGAAAGACGAGTTCAGGATCGTGGCAAATGCATGAGCATCCGCTACAACGCTTCTTCAAATCCCTGCGTGAACAACCGGTGTTCGCCTGGGAGCGCTATCAGATGCGCGACGTGTTGGTGATCGATCACCCGCTGTGTCAGGCGGTGTTCAGTCGTCAGGGCGCGCAGTTGCTGCACTTTCAGCCGCGCGGGCAAAAGCCGTGGTTGTGGTGTGCGGCGAAGTGGCCGCATGTCGGCGCTATTCGCGGTGGTGTGCCGGTGTGCTGGCCGTGGTATGGCCGTCATCCGAGCGAAAACGCCTGGCCATCGCATGGTTGGGCGCGACTGCTCGACTGGAAGTTGCTCGACAGCAGCAGCGCCGAAGATGGCGTGCGCCTGCACTGGCAATTGCAGCTATGCGACTGGCAGGTTGACCTGCATGCACATCTGGGCGAACGCATGGAACTGCGCCTGAGCACCGAGCATCAAGACGATATGCCGTGCCAGTTGAGCCAGGCTTTGCACGCTTACTGGCGTATTGGCGATGTCGGCGAGATAGCGCTGTCTGGGCTTGAAGGTGCGCAGGGCTATGACCAGTTGAATCGCCAGGTTTGCCAGCAGGAAGGCGAGTTGCGTGTGGATGGCGGCTGTCAGCGGGTGTTCCAGCATGACGGCGAATTGCAGCTGAAAGATCACGCCTGGCAGCGTGAGTTGTGCATTGATACCGGTGACAGTGCGGACACGGTGGTCTGGCATCCGGGCGCGCGGCCGTTGTTGGGCGTGAGCTGGGATGAGATTTCGGAGTTTGTCTGTGTGGAAGCGGCGGCGGGTGGGACGGACAGCTTGCACCTGGCGCCGGGGGAGAAGGCGCATTTGAGTTTGCAGGCGTGGGCGGCGGCTTGATGATCGTTCCCACGCAGAGCGTGGGAACGATCAACCCCTGTAGGAGCTGCCGAAGGCTGCGATCTTTTACGCGAAGCGTCCTAATTAAACTCGTCACCCACCGGATACCGGCTGGCATTCAAACTCTCTTTGATCTTGCGCAAATGCGGCTGGAAATCCACCCCGCGACGCAACGTCATCCCGGTCGCCAACACATCCAGCACCGTCAACTGAATGATCCGCGAAGTCATTGGCATATAAATGTCGGTGTCTTCCGGCAACGGAATATTCAGGCTCAAGGTACTGGCCTTGGCCAGCGGCGAATTCTCCGCCGTCAAACCCAACACCGAAGCCCCGTTCTCGCGAGCAATACGTGCCACCTCGACCAACTCGCGGGTGCGGCCGGTGTAGGAAATGATCACGAACAACTCACCGGTGTGCGCCACCGACGCAATCATCCGCTGCATCAACACATCAGCATGCGCGGTCACCGCCAGGTTGAAGCGGAAGAACTTGTGCTGCGCATCCAGTGCCACCGGTGCCGAAGCGCCGAGGCCGAAGAAGTGGATCTGTCGCGCCTGAATCAACAGGTCGACAGCGCGGCTGATCAGGTTCGGGTCCAGCGCCTGACAGGCACTGTCCAGGGACGCGATGGCGCTGCCGAAAATCTTCTGCGTGTAGGCCTCGGGATTGTCGTCGGCCTCGACCGCGCGGCTGACATACGCCGCGCCGCTGGCCAGACTCTGCGCCAGTTGCAGCTTGAGTTCGGGATAGCCGCTGACACCGAACGAACGGCAGAAACGGTTGACCGTCGGTTCGCTCACCGAGGCTGCCTGGGCGAGGGCGGCGATGCTGAAGCGGGTGGCCTGCTGCGGGTTGAGCAGGATCACCTCGGCGACTTTGCGTTCGGCCTTGTTCAGGTCTTCAAGGCGACTCTGGATCTGTTCCAGTAAATTTCGCACGCGGTCCATATGGAATTCCTAATTCACCTGCGCAAAGGTGCGCCGGGCTATGCAAATTGGGCCTTTGATATGGCCCGTAACGGTGGCCTATCCTACTGATGGCTCCGACCGACCACCACTCGGAATCTGTATTTTGCGAAAATGTTGTGGTTATTACTACATTTTCCCTTGAGTGATGCCTTGAAAAAAGGTATTTGTAGCTTAACTTGATAAAAGAACAAACATCATGCCTTCGATTACGGTTGAACCGTGCACCTTTGCCTTGTTCGGCGCGCTTGGCGATCTGGCCCTGCGCAAGCTGTTTCCTGCCCTTTATCATCTCGATGGCGCCGACCTGCTGCACGAGGACACGCGCATCATCGCGTTGGCCCGTGAAGAAGGTTCCGAGCAACAGCACATGGCGTTCATCGCCGCCGAACTGCGTCGTTATGTGGGCAAAGAGCTGGACGAGGCCGTCGCCGAGCGTTTTCTCGCACGCCTGACCTACCTGCACGTCGACTTCCTCAAATCCGAAGATTACGTGGCGCTGGCCGAACTGGCTGGCAGCACGCAACGCATGATTGCCTACTTCGCCACCCCTGCGGCGGTGTACGGCGCGATCTGCGAAAACCTGGCGAAAGTCGGTCTGGCAGAAAATACCCGCGTGGTACTGGAAAAGCCGATCGGCTCCGACCTCGAATCCTCGCGCAAGGTTAACGACGCCGTGGCGCAGTTCTTCCCGGAGAACCGTACCTACCGCATCGACCACTACCTGGGCAAAGAAACCGTTCAGAACCTGATCGCCCTGCGTTTCGCCAACAGCCTGTTCGAAACCCAGTGGAACCAGAATTACATCTCCCACGTGGAAATCACCGTGGCCGAGAAGGTTGGTATCGAAGGCCGTTGGGGCTACTTCGACAAGGCCGGCCAACTGCGCGACATGATCCAGAATCACCTGTTACAGCTGCTTTGCCTGATTGCCATGGACCCGCCGGCCGACCTGTCCGCCGACAGCATCCGCGACGAAAAGGTAAAAGTGCTCAAGGCGCTCGCGCCGATCAGTCCGGAAGGCCTCACCACACAGGTGGTGCGCGGCCAGTACATCGCTGGCCACAGCGAAGGCAAATCCGTACCGGGTTACCTCGAAGAACCGAATTCCAACACCCAGAGCGACACCGAAACCTTCGTCGCTTTGCGTGCCGATATCCGCAACTGGCGCTGGGCCGGCGTGCCGTTCTACCTGCGGACCGGCAAGCGCATGCCGCAAAAACTGTCGCAGATCGTCATCCACTTCAAGGAACCGTCGCACTACATTTTTGCGCCGGAACAACGCCTGCAGATCAGCAACAAACTGATCATCCGCCTGCAACCGGACGAAGGCATTTCCTTGCGCGTGATGACCAAAGAGCAGGGCCTGGACAAAGGCATGCAACTGCGCAGCGGCCCGCTGCAACTGAATTTTTCCGACACCTGGCGTAGCGCGCGGATCCCCGATGCCTACGAGCGGTTGTTGCTGGAAGTGATGAACGGCAATCAGAACCTGTTTGTCCGTAAAGATGAAATCGAAGCCGCGTGGAAATGGTGTGACCAGCTGATTGCCGGGTGGAAAAAATCCGGTGACGCGCCCAAGCCGTATGCGGCCGGGTCGTGGGGGCCGATGAGCTCCATTGCATTGATCACGCGGGACGGGAGGTCGTGGTATGGCGATATCTGATGTGCAACTGCCTGCGGGCGTGAACGCTCACGAATTCAAGAGCCCGGTGTTGTTGGCCGAAGGTCTGGCGCTGAACGTCGCCAAGCAATTGAGCGACGCCATTGCTGCACGCGGCAACGCGGTGCTGGTGGTGTCCGGCGGTCGTAGCCCGGTGGCGTTTTTCCAGCACCTGGCCAAGCAGGAACTGGACTGGTCGAAGGTCGTCGTGACCCTCGCCGACGAGCGCTGGGTACCGGTTGAACATGCCGACAGTAATGCCGGTTTGCTCAAGCAATACCTGCTCAAAGGCCCGGCAGCCAAGGCGCAGTTCCTCAGCCTGTATAGCGCGGCGGCCAACGTCGAGCAGGCTGCTGAACAGGCTGATCGCTTGCTTGCCGAATTGCCGCCGATTGACGTGCTGGTATTGGGCATGGGCGATGACGGTCACACCGCGTCGCTGTTCCCCGACAGCCCGAACCTCGCCGAAGCGCTGCAGGCTGATGGCACGCGCCGTTGCTGGCCGATGCTGGCGCCAAGCGTGCCGCGTCAACGCCTGACCATGAGTCGTGCGCTGCTGGCCTCGGCCAAACACAAGATTCTGTCGATTTCCGGTCAGTCGAAACTGACCACCCTGAATGCCGCACTGGCATCCGACGTCGCCGCCATGCCGGTGCGCGCGTTTTTGCAACCTACGTTAGAGATTTACTGGTGCCCATGAGCCAAGGAACAGCCGCTATGACAACCCCATCCCCGACCGTTTCCATGGCGGACAAAGTTGCCCTGATCGACAGCCTCTGCGCCAAGGCGCGGATCCTGCCGGTGATTACCATCGCTCGCGAACAGGACGTGCTGCCACTGGCTGACGCTCTGGCTGCCGGTGGCCTCACCGCGCTGGAAGTGACCCTGCGTTCGCAGTTTGGCCTCAAGGCCATCCAGATCCTGCGCGACCAGCGTCCGGAATTGATGACCGGTGCTGGCACCGTGCTCGATCGCAACATGCTCGCGGCTGCCGAAGCCGCTGGCTCGCAGTTCATTGTCACCCCAGGCATCACCCGCGACCTGCTGGAAGCCAGCGTCGACAGCCCGATTCCGCTGTTGCCGGGCATCAGCAACGCCTCCGGCATCATGGAAGGCTACGGTCTGGGTTATCGCCGCTTCAAGCTGTTCCCGGCTGAAGTCAGCGGTGGTGTAGCAGCAATCAAGGCCCTCGGCGGTCCGTTCGGCGAAGTGAAATTCTGCCCGACTGGCGGCGTCGGCCCGGCCAACATCAAGAGCTACATGGCGCTGAAAAACGTCATGTGCGTGGGCGGTAGCTGGATGCTTGATCCGGAGTGGATCAAGAACGGCGACTGGGCCCGTATTCAGGAATGCACCGCTGAGGCACTGGCGCTGCTGGACTGATTGTTACCAGACACTTCGTTGTGTGTTCTACGGCTTTACGGTGCGCTTGGTCGGTGCACCGTTTTTTTTTGCCTGAAAATTGCTGTGTAGAAGCCATGTAGGAGCTGTCGAGTGAAACGAGGCTGCGATCTTTTGACCTTGCTCTTGAGCGCCAACATCAAAAGATCGCAGCCTTCGGCAGCTCCTACATCGACACCGTTACGACGCGATACATAGTTACCGCACAGCCGCGTTTGCGTGGCGCTAATCTGCGTTCATCTTACGGAAGAGAGAACGCCTCATGGATGACCATCAATCAGTAGTCTTGCCACACCCACCTCTGCGGCAACGGACCATTCAAATCCCTGGCAGCTTCGATTGGCGCAAAACCGAAGGCAAGGAGCGCAACATCAGTAGCGGTGTCGAAGGCCTGCCACTGGTTTTGCGTCTGACCCTGGTCGATCTCATGACCGGTGAGCCGGTGGTTGGCGCCCGGGTCTGGATCGAACAGCACATTGGTGCCGATACGCTGTGTGGAACCCAGTCGACCGACAGTCAAGGCATCGTACGGTTTACCAGTATTTACCCGGATCGACCCTCTGGTGGTGCTTCGTGCATCGCCATGACCGTGTGCATCGCCAGCGACGATCAACATTCGCAAGCACTTCACGAAGCCTGGAACGGACGGCTGCATCTGCCCTGTGCCTGCCGCTGTGAGACCATCGGAAATGACGCCTCGCGGCTGGAGTTGCGACCGATTGCCGGGGCAGGCGTGGAGGATGGCTACTTCGGTTGCCAGACGATCGGCGTCGACACATTTGCGGTGTCGTCGCAGATCGGCCTTGCGGGCTACGAAAAGTCCACGGGCGCGGTGTTTTAGCGCAGCTCGTTCAGCGCCCGCACCAGTAACTGCATGTCGGCAGCGGTGGTGGTCAGCCCCGGTGTAATGCGGATGCTCGGCCCGCTGGCTGCGCCATGGCGCACCACGGTGAACAGGTTGTAGTCGTTGAGCAGACGTTCGGTCATCGCCTGTTGATCGTCGTGTCGAGTGAAGCGCATGGATGTGATGCCGCAATACAGCCGAGGGTCGTCGGGCGTCATCACTTCGATGCCCGGCAAGTGCCGCACCGCGCTGACCCAAAGGTTGCGCAGATAATTCAGGCGAGCGCCCTTGGCTGGTGCGCCGCCGAGGGAACGGTGCTCCTCGAACACCAGCGGCAAGGTCATCAGCGCCGGAATGTTGGGCGTGCTGTACGAAGTGCGCGCACGGATGTCATTGCCCGGGTAATGCATTTCGCCCATGTCCGGATCAATGTCGGCCAGGCGGTGTGGCGCGATATAGAGGAAGCCGAGGGTGAGCGGTGCGCCGATCCATTTGTGCAGGTTGTATCCGGCGAAAGCGATGCCGAGGGCATCAAGATCGAACTCGATCTGACCGAGTGCATGGGCGCCATCTAGGATGACATCGACGCCATGCTCTTTGGCCAGCGCGGCGATGGCTTGCACCGGCATGACCAGACCGGTGCGGTGAGTGACGTGAGTCAGGGCCATCAGCTTGACTTGCGGATGACCGACGAAGGCTTCGCGGTAAGTCTCCACCAGGCTGTCGTAGCTCGTCGGGTGCGCGTGAGCAATCTCGATCACTTCAGCGCCGCGCTGCCTGGCGAGCCAGCGCATGGCGCCTTTGACCGTGTCGTATTCCAGATCGCTGATCAGCACCTGATCGCCCGGTTGCAAGCGGTTGTAGTTGCGAATCAGCGACTGCAGGCCTTCGGTGGCATTGCGGGTGAACGCCACACTCTGCGCGCGCACGCCAATCAACTCGGCCAGTTGCGCGCGAATATCGAGGTTGTCGTGCTGCTCGAAACGCTGGCGCACGTACACCGAGTTGCTGGTGTTGATCAGCTCGATGTTGCGCTGGTATTCCTCGATCACCGTGCGCGACATGCGCCCGAAATAACCGTTTTCCAGGTTCACGGGGCCGGGTTGAACGTCGTAACGATCGGCGAACGTTCGCCAAAAGGCTTCGTCACGGGCGCGGCGGGTGTTATCGGGCATGGTCGGCTGACTCAAGAGAGAGGAAGGCGCTTCAATGGCGCGGAGCAGGTTTGCCGTGTTTGGCGCGCAGCGGTTCGAGCAGGTCCGAGAGGCCGTTATGGTCGATCTCCTGCATCAGTGCGAGCAAGCCACCGAGTTCGCCGTGCGGGAAACCTTCGCGGGCAAACCAGTTCAGGTATGGCCCCGGCAGGTCAGCAATGATCCGGCCTTTGTATTTACCGAAGGGCATTTCGCGGGTGATCAGCAGTTCGAGTTTTTCAGGATTCATCGGTGAGATCGTCTGGCTTCAAATCAGCTTGGAAAATACAGGCATTCTGCATGCAGGCCAAATGACAGATCATGCAAATAACCGTGATACAGATAGTTCACTTATCTTTAACTAACTGATTTATAAGTATTTTTTAAAAATAAAAAAGCTGGCATGCACACTGCAATATCCCTTGCATCTTCAACCAATCGCAAGGAATTGAAAAATGACCGACATGAATAAAGAAGCCATCTCTGTACTCAATGACCTGATTGAAACCAGCAAGGACGGTCAGGAAGGGTTCAAGACTTGCGCTGAAGACATCAAGCACCCAGAACTGAAAACCCTGTTTGTAACTCGCTCCGCTGATTGCGCCACCGCTGCAGCAGAACTGCAAGCCGAAGTTCGCAAGCTGGGCGGCGATCCGGAAACTTCCACCAGCGTCAGCGGTGACCTGCACCGTCGCTGGGTCGACGTCAAAGCCATGTTCACCGGCAAAGACGAAGAGGCTGTACTGAACGAAGCAGAGCGCGGTGAAGACCATGCGCTGAAGGCCTACAAAGAAGCCCTCGAGAAAATCAGCAAGCATAATCTGGTAGGTATTCGTGACCTGGTTGAACGCCAATACCACGGCGTACAACGCAACCACGACCAGGTGAAAGCCCTGCGTAACCAGGCTCGCGCTCGTTCGTAAGCGTTTGCCGGTTATAAAAAACGCCAGCTAGTCTGGCGTTTTTTGTGTCTGGAAAAAGCACAAGCCCCTCACCCTAGCCCTCTCCCGGAGGGAGAGGGGACTGACCGAGGTGGCTGTTGGAGATACACCGACTTGAGCGATCTGAGGTGAACTCAGGTTTTGAAAAGCACGAAGATCGGCTCCCTTTCCCCCTCGCCCCCCTGGTGTATGTACCGGAGACATGGTGGACAGGTGTTCGGAGACATGGTGGACACATTTTAATAGACACATTGCTCATCGCGAAGGAGATGGCCTGTGTCTTGGGAAGAGGTGTCCACCGTGCAGCTTCGTTCAGAATTCGTGCTGTTGGCTCGGCAAGAAGGGGCCAATGTTCGGCAGCTTTGCCGTCGATTCAATATCAGCCCAAGCACTGCCTACAAATGGCTCAACAGGTTTGAGACCTCAGGTGCAGAGGGATTGATCGATCAGTCTCGACAACCAAAGACATCACCCAAACGTTGCGCTGACGATGTTGAGCAGCAGATTCTGACCGTGAGTCAGGAGTACGCCGCTTGGGGCGCTCGCAAGCTCAAGCGTGTGCTGGAAGACGACGGCAAAGTGATGCCTTCGGTCAGTACCGTGCATGCGGTTTTACAGCGTCATTCGCGCGTTGATCCAAAGGCCGCTGAGATCAAACCGTTTATCCGGTTCGAGCATGAAGCGCCCAACGATCTTTGGCAGATGGACTTCAAGGGACATATCAGCCTGGCTCAGGGGCGTTGCCATCCGTTGACGATATTGGACGATCATTCACGGTTTTCGCTGTGCATCGCGGCATGCATTAATGAGCAGCGCCAAACCGTTCAGGAGCATCTAATCAGGACCTTTCGGCGTTTCGGCCTGCCTTTACGCATGACGATGGACAACGGTTCGCCATGGGGTGATCAGACAGGTGTTTATACCGCACTGGAGGTCTGGCTGATGAGCCAGGGCATCAAGGTCGGCCACTCCCGACCTTATCACCCGCAAACCCAGGGAAAGCTGGAGCGCTTCCACCGCAGCCTGAAAAGGGAAGTCCTGCAAGGCCAGCTCTTCATCGATCTGGACGATGCGCAACGGGCGTTTGATATCTGGCGTGAGATTTACAACCAGAAGCGCCCGCATCAAGCACTGGGCATGCAGGTTCCTGCTACTCGCTACAGTAGTAGCCCGCGGGAATATCAGGAGCAACCGGCGGCGCCTGAGTACGATGATGGGGATGTGGTCAGGAAGGTTCAGGTGAAGGGCGAGATCTACTGGGGCAATCGTGAATACACAGTTGGAAAGGCATTTTACGGGAGGTCAGTGGCTATCAGGGAAACGACGGAGGACGGCATCCACGATGTCTACTGGAGTAGACATCGTATCGCCCGAATCGACTTGAACTTGCAGATCGTGACGGCAGGTAAGAAGATCTAAAACCGTCCACCATGTCTCCGAACATGTGTCCACCATGTCTCCGGTACATACACCTGGGGAGAGGCTGGGGTGAGGGGGAAAAGCTTTACCTGACACCCCGCTAATCAATCAGCCAATGCTAATCGCCGGCAAAGTCGGCAACGTCACCGTCTGCTGCTTACGCGGCGCCAGAATCTCAGCCTCACCATCCACCACCAGCTCATCACGCTGGTTGAACACACGAGTGGCAATGCGCACGCGAAACTTCGGTAGCTTCTCGAGAATTTCCAGGCGCACGGTCAGCGTGTCACCGATCTTCACCGGCTTCTGAAAGCTCATCTGCTGACCGATATAAATAGTGCCGGGCCCAGGCAGCTCGCAGGCAACGGCGGCACTGATCAGCGCACCGCTGAACATACCGTGGGCGATACGCTCCTTGAACATGCTGGCGGCAGCGAACTCGGCGTCCAGGTGCACCGGGTTGTGGTCGCCCGACATCGCGGCGAACAGCTGGATGTCGCGCTCTTCGACGGTCTTGCTGTAGCTGGCGGTCTGGCCGACTTCGAGGGCTTCGTAAGGGATGTTGGTAACCTGGGTCATCGGTCTCGATTCCTGTGACGGATTCAGTGAATCCACAAAAAATTATTCGCTGCGATGAGGTCGCGGATGGCTCAAGGCCTGATCGATCCAGGCCAGCACATCAGCGATCACTTCGTCGCGGTTGGTTTCGTTGAACAATTCGTGCCGCGTCTGCGGGTAGATCTTCAGTTGCAGGTGCTGGCTGCCGGCCGTGCGCAACGCATTAGCCAGATCTGTCAGACGCTTGCCTTCACTCACCGGATCACATTCGCCGCCGATTACCAGCAGCGGCAGGCCCGGGTCGATCTGGGCGAGATTGGACGCTTTGCTGATCTGCTGCAAGCCGCCGAGCAGGTCGATCCACAGTTGATTGGTGCAGCGAAAGCCACACAGTGGGTCGTTGGCGTACAGGTCGACCTCGGCCGGGTCGCGGCTCAGCCAGTCGAACGGTGTGCGCGCCGGTTTGAACTTGTTATTGAACGAGCCGAACGACAGCCACTCGATCAACGCGCTGCGACCCTTGCCACCCTGACGCAGTTTTTCCAGGCGAGCGATCTGCCGCGCAGCGCGGTACAGCGCAACGGGTTGAAAGTTGGAACCACTGAGAATCGCCCCGTGCAGGCTGGCGCTGTGATGCAGCAGATAACCTTGGGCGAGGTAGCTACCCATACTGTGCCCCAGCAGGATGATCGGCACACCAGGGTGCTGCTGGCCGATGTGCTGATTGAGGCTGGCTAGATCGCCGAGTACTTTGCACCAGCCGTCGTCATCGGCGAAGTGGCCGAGGGTACCGTGATTGGCGGTTTTGCCATGTCCGCGTAAATCCGGCGCGTACACGCCATATCCTTTGTCGCAAAACGTGTCCGCCAATCGCGCATAGCGGCCGCTGTGTTCGGCCATGCCATGGGCCAGCAGGATCACCGCTTTCAACGGCGCCGCCGGCAGCCATTGATTGACGAACAGGCGGCTGCGGTCACTCGCGTCCAGCCATAGGGTGTCGTGGATCATGGCGATTCCTTTGCTCAAAGTCGGATCATTGTATAGCGCGTCTGATCAGCCCACGCCACGGCAGGAAGATTCACACGATCAATGACGGCTTTGGCCATATTTGCCTCAATGGCCATAACTGCTAGTGTCCGTGAAGCTCCGCTTTTTCAGAAATGACAGAAAGCGGCCCGGATCGGCTCAGGTAAAGAGGACAAGAACAATGCAACCTGATTTCTGGAACGACAAGCGCCCGGCCGGCGTACCGCTGGACATCGACATGGGTGAGTTCAAGTCGGTGATCGAGGTGTTCGAGCGTTCCTGCAAGAAGTTCGCTGATCGCCCGGCGTTCAGCAATATGGGGATCACCCTGACTTACGCTGAACTTGAGCGGCAGAGCGCCGCCTTCGCCGGTTACCTGCAGGCGCATACCGATCTGGTTCCGGGCGATCGCATCGCCGTGCAGATGCCCAACATCCTGCATTACCCGATTGCCGTGTTCGGTGCACTGCGTGCCGGGCTGATCGTGGTCAACACCAACCCGCTGTATACCGCACGGGAGATGCGCCACCAGTTCAAGGATTCCGGCGCGCGGGCGCTGGTGTACCTGAACATGTTCGGCCAGAAGGTCCAGGAAGTACTGGCCGACACCGACATCCAATACTTGATCGAAGCCAAAATGGGCGACCTGATGCCCACCGCCAAGGGCTGGCTGGTCAACACCGTGGTCAGCAAAGTGAAGAAAATGGTCCCGGCGTATTCGCTGCCGCAGGCCATCTCCTTCAAAAGCGCACTGCGCATGGGCCGAGGTCTGGGCATCAAGCCGCTGAAGGTCAGCCTCGACGACATCGCCGTGCTGCAATACACCGGTGGCACCACCGGGCTGGCGAAAGGCGCGATGCTCACCCACGGCAATCTGGTGGCGAACATGCAGCAAGTGCGCGCCTGTCTCGCGCAACTCGGCCCGGACGGGCAGCCGCTGCTGCGCGAAGGCCAGGAAGTGATGATCGCACCGCTGCCGCTGTATCACATCTATGCCTTCACCGCGAACTGCATGTGCATGATGGTTTCCGGCAACCACAACGTGCTGATCACCAACCCGCGCGACATTGCCGGCTTCATCAAGGAGCTGAAGAACTGGCGCTTCTCCGCGCTATTGGGCCTGAACACCTTGTTCGTGGCGCTGATGGATCACCCGGATTTCAAGACCCTCGATTTCTCCAGCCTGAAGCTCACCAACTCAGGCGGCACCGCGCTGGTCAAAGCCACCGCCGAGCGTTGGGAACAGATGACCGGTTGCCGCATCACCGAGGGTTACGGCCTGACCGAAACCTCGCCAGTGGCCTGCACCAACCCGTACGGCGACCAGTCGCGGCTGGGCACGGTCGGCTTGCCGGTGCCGGGCACGTTGCTCAAAGTCATCAACGATGACGGTGTCGAACAGCCGATGGGCGAGCGCGGCGAGTTGTGCATCAAGGGCCCGCAGATCATGAAAGGTTATTGGCACAAGCCTGAGGCCACTGCCGAAGTGCTGGATGCCGAGGGCTGGTTCAAGTCCGGTGACATTGCGGTGATCGATCCGGACGGTTTCGTGCGCATCGTCGATCGCAAGAAGGACATGATCATCGTCTCTGGTTTCAACGTTTATCCGAACGAGATCGAAGACGTAGTGATGGCGCACCCGAAGGTCGCCAATTGCGCGGTGATCGGCGTGCCGGACGAGCGTTCCGGGGAGGCGGTGAAGCTGTTTGTGGTGGCGCGGGAAACCGGGGTCAGTCTCGAAGAACTCAAGGCTTACTGCAAAGAGAATTTCACTGCGTATAAGGTGCCGAAACACATCGTGTTGCGTGAGTCATTGCCGATGACGCCTGTCGGGAAAATTCTGCGGCGCGAGTTGCGCGATATCGCGTAAAAGTCAAAAACACAAAGATCGCAGCCTTCGGCAGCTCCTACCTTGGAATGCATTTCCTGTAGGAGCTGTCGAAGGCTGCGATCTTTTGCTTTAAGCCCCCGAAAACCGGGGCTTAAAAGGTGTTCTAGGATTTTTGCTCTAAAATGACTGCTAGGTAGTCTTGAGTCATGATAATGACTGTAGGGGCCGCTTTTGGCTCTAGTCGACCCTTGGCAAAGCTGCTACTCTCGGCGCGCTTTGTGACTTCTCGGCCTCTGTAAAAGCCAGATTCACCAATACCAAACACACACCAATAATAATCGCATCAAATGCGGTGAAGAATTCGCGTTGCTGAGGAGTGGGCTTCCATGATCGAAGACTTTTGGAAGGATAAATACCCGGCTGGAATTGCTGCCGACATCAATCCGGACGAGTATCCGAACATTCAGGCAGTGTTGAAGCAATCCTGCCAACGCTTCGCCAACAAACCGGCTTTCAGCAACCTGGGCAAGACAATCACCTACGGTGAGTTGTACGAATTGTCCGGTGCGTTTGCCGCGTATCTGCAACAGCATACCGATTTGCAGCCCGGCGATCGAATCGCCGTGCAACTGCCCAACGTTCTGCAGTACCCGGTGGCCGTCTTCGGTGCGATTCGCGCCGGGCTGATCGTGGTCAACACCAACCCGCTGTACACCGCGCGGGAAATGGAACACCAATTCAACGACTCCGGCGCCAAAGCCCTTGTTTGCCTGGCGAACATGGCGCATTTGGCTGAAACCGTGGTGCCGAAAACCGGCGTCAAACACGTCATCGTCACCGAAGTCGCCGACCTGCTGCCACCGATCAAGCGCCTGCTGATCAACAGTGTCATCAAGTACGTGAAGAAAATGGTTCCGGCCTATCACTTGCCAAAAGCCGTCAAGTTCAATGACGTGCTGAGCAAGGGCCAGGGTCAACCGGTGGCCGAAGCCAATCCCGACAGCGGCGACGTTGCGGTGCTGCAATACACCGGCGGCACCACGGGCGTGGCCAAGGGCGCGATGCTGACCCATCGCAACCTCGTCGCCAACATGCTGCAGTGCAAGGCGCTGATGGGTTCCAACCTCAATGAAGGTTGCGAGATCCTGATCACGCCGCTGCCGCTTTACCACATCTATGCGTTCACCTTTCATTGCATGGCGATGATGCTTATCGGCAACCACAACATCCTCATCAGCAATCCGCGCGACCTGCCGGCGATGGTCAAGGAACTGTCGAAGTGGAAGTTCAGCGGTTTCGTCGGCCTCAACACGCTGTTTGTCGCGCTGTGCAACAACGAAGGTTTCCGCAAGCTGGATTTCTCGGCGCTGAAAGTTACGTTGTCCGGCGGCATGGCCTTGCAACTGGCCGCTGCCGAGCGCTGGAAAGCGGTCACCGGTTGCGCCATCTGCGAAGGTTACGGCATGACCGAAACCAGCCCGGTGGCCACGGTCAACCCGATCCAGAACATCCAGATCGGCACCATCGGTATTCCGGTGCCATCGACCCTGTGCAAAGTCATCGATGATGCCGGTGTCGAGCAGCCGCTGGGTGAAATCGGCGAACTGTGCGTCAAGGGCCCGCAAGTGATGAAGGGTTACTGGCAGCGTCAGGAAGCCACCGATGAAATGCTCGACAGCGAAGGCTGGCTGAAGACCGGTGACATCGCGCTGATCCAGCCGGACGGCTACATGCGCATCGTTGATCGCAAGAAAGACATGATTCTGGTCTCCGGTTTCAACGTCTACCCGAACGAACTGGAAGACGTGCTGGCGACCCTGCCGGGTGTGTTGCAGTGCGCAGCCATCGGCGTGCCGGACGAGAAATCGGGTGAGGCGATCAAGATTTTCATCGTCGCCAAACCGGGCGTCACGCTGACCAAGGAAACCGTGATGGAGCACATGCGCGCCAACGTCACGGGTTACAAGGTGCCACGTTCGGTGGAGTTCCGCGATGCGTTGCCGACCACCAACGTCGGCAAGATCCTGCGCCGCGAGTTGCGTGATGAAGAGCTGAAGAAGATCAAGGCCAAGTCCGCCGCCTAAAACACCAAGCCCCGCAGATGCGGGGCTTTTTGTTGGTGTATGCGAGGGAGTTTGCAGTGTCCGGTAAATCCTACCCCCTCACCCCAACCCTCTCCCCCAGGGGGGCGAGGGGGAAGGGAGCCGATCGGGGGGCTGTTTAGAATCTGAGTTCAACTCGGAATCTCAGGTCGGCGTACCTCGTCCAGACACCTCGGTCAGTCCTCTCTCCCTTGGGAGAGGGCTAGGGTGAGGGGAAGGGGGCTGCCAAATCCTACTGACGGAACGGCGCAAAATTCACATTGGTCCCCGCCGGACGCATGTCCTGCAGATACGAGTCCTTGTCCGCACTCAATTCCAGGCTCAACGCGGCTTTACGCTTGCCTTCATTACGAATCACCAGCCCTTCCAGCTTTTCACGCAGAAACACCGTCGGCACTTTCAGGTGCAGCAGTTCGTCAGTGGCTGGCGTGTGCATCAGCAGGTGAATCCACTCGTACTGACCGATGGCCAGACGCGACACCGGCAGATCGAACCACCAGATGTTGCGGTTACGGTTCAGTTCGGCGAAGTGGCAGTTGTTGGTGCCGAGCACGGCGCCGCCCAGTTCCTTGTTGCGACGGGCAATGGCCTGCGTTTTATCGAGTTTCATAACATTCCTGCGGGATCGGTTCCTGGCGCTTGACGCCCATATGTTGCGCATTCTCGGGGCTACGCACGCAAACATAAAGCCCAACCTGCACGCCGCGACGAAATGAGCCGCTGAAAATAAATGAAACTTGGCGCAAACCCGGCCAGTCAATCATTACGTACTGACTTTTCCCCCTAATTGCACCAAGGAGAAACACCATGAGTAGCACAGGCGATAAAGTAAAAGGCATGGCCAACGAAGCAGTCGGCAACATCAAGCAAGGCGTCGGCAAAGCCACCGACAACACCAAGCTGCAAGCCGAAGGCAAGATTCAAGAGAAAAAAGGTGAGGCCCAGCAAGCGGTCGGCAAAGCCAAGGACGCGGTCAAAAAAGGTGTCGACAAGGCGTAATTCAGCCTTGAACGAAATACATGAACGGCCATCCAAGGATGGCCGTTTTTGTGTCAAAAGCCTGCAGCAACCCGACGAGGTTCGCCAAACAGGCTACCGTGATGTAAAAAACGGCCCCTGAGTCGCCACGACTTCAACCTGTATTGCGGCGAAAGGAGACGCGAATGATATTTCCAGACATGAAAGGTCTGCCCCTGCATCGGGTGATGGTGCGCACGGTCACTGAATTCGTCGACGACGAGATGTCGACCTATGCCTCGGCACTGGCCTACCAGATGCTGTTCTCGCTGTTCCCGTTCATTCTGTTCCTGATCGCCCTGATCGGTTTCCTGCACCTGCCGGACTTTTTCTCCTGGCTGCGCCTGCAATCGGAACTGGTCCTGCCACCGCAGGCGCTGGAGCAGGTCAACCCGGTGATTGACCAGTTACAGCAGTCCAAGGGTGGCCTGCTTTCCGTCGGTATCGTTATCGCCCTGTACACTGCCTCCGCGGGCGTGCGCTTGATGATGAGCGCGATGAACGCCGCGTATGACGTGGTCGAAGGCCGGCCGATCTGGAAGCGTTTTCCACTGTCGATTGTCTACACCGTCGGCATTGCCGGCATGCTCCTGGTGGCCGCTGCGCTGATGGTGCTCGGGCCGCAGGTGATGGGCTGGATCGCCGCGCAGGTGGGACTGGAAGACTTCATCGTCACCGTGTGGACCATCGCGCGCTGGCCGGTGATCGTGATTCTGATGATGGTCGCTGTGGCACTGATCTACTACGTCATGCCCGACGTCAAACAGGAATTCCGCTTCATCACCCCCGGTTCGGTATTGGCCGTGGTGGTGTGGATCATCGCCTCGTTGGGTTTCGCTTTCTACGTGAAGACCTTCGCCAACTACAACGCGATGTATGGCAGCATCGGGGCGATCATCGTGCTGTTGCTGTATTTCTACATTTCCGCTGCGGTGCTGTTGCTCGGCGCCGAGATGAACGCGGTGATCGAGCACATGTCCAGCGAGGGCAAGGATGCGGGTGAGAAAGTCCCCGGCGAACTCGATGAACATCCCAAACAACACGTCTCGGGCCTGGGCCGCGATCATTCGCTCAAGCCGGACACTGACGAAGTCTGATCATGATCCGTGAAATTCTGAAAATGGGCGACGAGCGCCTGCTGCGCATTGCCCCGCCCGTGCCAGCCGAGATGTTCGACAGCCCCGAGCTGTGGCAACTGATCGACGACATGTTCCAGACCATGGAAAGCGTCGGCGGCGTCGGCTTGGCGGCGCCGCAGATCGGTGTCGATCTGCAATTGGTGATCTTTGGTTTCGAACACAGCGAACGCTACCCGGACGCTGAAGCGGTGCCGCAGACGATCCTGATCAATCCGCTGATCACGCCGTTGAGTCCGTTGATGGAGGAGGGCTTTGAAGGGTGTCTGTCGGTGCCGGGTTTGCGTGGCGCGGTAGATCGTTATCAGCAGATCCGCTACGAAGGGTTTGATCCGAAGGGCGAGCCGATTGTGCGCATTGCTTCAGGTTTCCACGCACGGGTTGTGCAGCACGAATGCGATCACCTGATCGGCCGGTTGTACCCGTCGCGCATCACCGACTTCACTAAGTTCGGTTTTACCGAAGTGATGTTCCCGGATCTTGATCCCACAGCTGACGATTGATCCAGTGCCCAGCACATATCCCTGTGGGAGCGAGCCTGCTCGCGAATGCGCAATATCAGTGACAGATTCTGTGACTGACACACCGCTTTCGCGAGCAGGCTCGCTCCCACATTGGTTTTTGCATGTCCTTCAGGATTGAGCGGGAACCCTTTCCATCGCAATCATCGGCTTGCTCCGCGCATACCGGCTCAAGCGCTCCGCCATCGCCTGCGGCAGCGCCGGGTCGAACGTGAATCCGCGTCGCTCATAAAACTCGCGCAAATCCGGATGACAGAACAGCCACACCGGCTCGCTCACATCCTGCACCGCCGCTGCAATCAGCTTTGCGGCAATGCCCTGTTCACGACACCCCGGATCAACGAACAGCCCGGTCAACCAATGCCCGCCGGACACTGGCCGCAAGCACAACGCGGCAACAATCTCGCCCCGTCGCGCGACCCACAATTGTGCCTCACGAACCGCTTTCATCGAGGACTGGTGGCTGCGGTAAAACTTGTTCATCAACGGCCATAACGACTCGTCGAGCAGGCTGTATTGGGTGTCGGGCATGGGATCGGACTGTCGGCGCTGAAAGCGGCGATTATAAAAGAACGCGCGCAACAGGATAGGTGTATACCTGAGCCTACATCCCCTGTGAGTGGAGTACGCATCATGTCCAAAGGTATGGATTCAAAGAAAGCCGCAAAGAAGAAACCGGCCAAGACCGCGATTGAAAAACGCGCAGAGAAGAAAGCCAAAAAGGTCGACATCTTCGGTCACTGATCACGCCTTTCCGGAGCCCGGTTCTCGGGCTCCTGCCTGAACCCGAAAATAATCTGCAAGATTGCACCGCGTCGTTGCACAGAAGGGGAAGAGTCCCGTTCCGAGCAATGCCATGCCCCATTACTTCGACGCCGCCCATCGTCAGCAGATCGAAACTCTGCGCCAACGCTTTACTGCCCGTACCGAGTGGCCGACCTGGTTGTTGCTGATCGGCGTCTATGGCGGCTGGTTTGCCATTGTTCTCAATAGTCATTGGCTGGGCCGTGCCTTGAGCACGCTGTTGCTGACTCCGCTGCTGGTGTTGTGGCTGTCGTTGCAGCACGAGTTGCTGCACGGGCATCCGACGCGCTGGGTTCGCTTCAACAAGATCCTTGGCTACGCGCCGTTTGCCGTGTGGTATCCGTACACGCTGTATCGCGACAGCCATTTGCTGCATCACCGTGATGAGGATCTCACCGTGCCCGGCGTCGATCCGGAAAGCCGCTATCTGACCCGCGTTGGCTGGCAGGGCAGTTCGCCGTTTGAACGCAGCTTGCACTGGTTGAACAAAACCGTGCTCGGGCGCTTTGTGATCGGCGCACCGCTGGCGCTGATGGCGCTGGCCAAAGAAGAGTTGCTGCGGCTGAAGAATGGCGAGCGCCAGGCCTGGTTGATGTGGCTGACCCACGGCCTGCTCACGTTATTGATGCTGTGGTTTGTCGCCCGTGTCAGCGTGCTGCCGGTCTGGCATTACGTGCTGCTGATCAGCGTGCCGGCGCTGTCGATTGCGATGATCCGCTCCTACTATGAACACCGCCCGCATGCGCAGCCGGAGCAGCGCACCGTCTTGAACGAAGCGGGTTGGCCATGGCGCTGGTTGTTCCTGAATCTGAATTTTCATCTGGTGCATCACGACTTGCCGAAGCTGGCGTGGTACGACTTGCCGACGGTTTACCGGATGCATCGCGAGCAATGGATCGCGCGCAGTGGCGGGTTTCTGGTGCATGGGTATGGCGAGTTCTGGCGGCGCCATGGAGTCAAGCCGATCGACAGTCCCGAGCATCCTTACCACTAACCCAAGAACACCACAAAACCCTGTGGGAGCGAGCCTGCTCGCGAAGGCGTCGTGTCAGTTGATGGATCTGTTGCCTGCCCCAGCGCTTTCGCGAGCAGGCTCGCTCCCACATTGGTTATTTGTAACTCGGGGAAAATGTGTATGGCTCAACACCACACCGAACTGCTGATGTACGTCGCCCCCGAGCCGATCCGCGCGGCCAATGAGCGCTGGATTGCGCGCATTATCGAGCAACTTGGCCACACTCGCCTGAGTGCTGAAGACCTGTCTCTGCCAGAACTCTGGCTATCCCCCGATCTGCTGCTCACGCAAACCTGCGGCTATCCACTGATGACTGTATTGCGCGGACAAGTGCGCATCGTCGGCCGCCCACGCTACGAACTGCCCGACGCCAGCGCTGGCAATCATTGCAGCCTGATCCTCGGCCACGCTGACGACCCACGCAAAACCCTGGCGGACTTTCACAACAGTCGCGGGGTGATCAACAGCGAAGACTCCAACAGTGGCATGAACCTGCTGCGTCAGCGCTTGGCGCCACTGAATCAGGACGGACAATTCTTCGCCTCGGTCGGTATCAGCGGCGGCCATCGCGAGAGCCTGCGCTGGCTGCGGGAAAACCGCGCCGATCTGGCTGCCATCGACAGCGTTACCTACGCCTATCTCGCCCGGTATGTGCCTGAAGAAGTCAGCGCCTTGCGGGTGATTGCGCGCAGCGCCCTGAGCCCGACCCTGCCGTTTATTACGGTAGGTAGCGCTACGGATGAGCAGGTCGAGCAGCTCCGACAGGTAATGAATGAAACCTTGCGCGAACTCCCTGATGTCGTACAGACCTTGGGATTGCCTGAGGTGTTTGCGGCCAGTGAGCGCGATTATCAAATCCTGCTCGACTATCAGCGTGAGGCTGAAGGACTTGGCTATGGGCGCTTGCGCTAAAGATCGCAGCCTTCGGCGGCTCCTACAGGGGATCGGTGTAGGCGCTGCCGAAGGCTGCGATCTTTTGATCTTTTATTTGTAAATGGAATATAAAGATTCGTTTTAAGTATTTTATAACGAATAAGGCGCCTTGCTACGATCGCGCCACCGGAACACCGGACATTCAGCGACCCCTCATCAAGGAGCCCCTATGTCCGGCGCCGACCTTTCCCATCGTCACACCGTGGACGGCCTGTTTCGCGCCCACTATGGTTGGCTCTGTGCTTATCTGCGCCGTCATCTGCATGACGCGGCCAGCAGCGAAGACATCGCCGCCGAAACCTTCGCCCAATTGCTCGAAGCCCCAGCGCTGAGGGCCATTCGTGAACCTCGCGCCCTGCTGACGACTATCGCCCAACGCCTGCTTTATCAGCGCTGGCGACGCGGTGATCTGGAACGTCACCATCGCCAGCACATCGATGTCGATTACGCCGCTTCGCCTGAAGACCTCGTAACGCTGTCGCAAACCCTCAACCGCATCGATCACAGCTTGCAGCGCTTGCCCGGCAAAGTCCGCGCGACGTTTCTGCTCGCCCGCATCGACGGCCTGACCTACCCGCAAATCGCCACCGAACTGGGTATCTCCCAGCGTTCGGTCAGCGTGTACATGAGCCGTTCCCAAGCGCTGTGCGATCGCCACAGCGCCAACCAATTCCTGCAAAACAAGAGGTCTGCATGAGATCGATCAAAACCCTGCTCGGCACGTCGTTGCTGGCTCTGAGCCTCAGCGTTGGTACTGTTTCGGCTACGGAGAAAACCGTGCCGATCCACTTCGGCGACATCACCTGGGAGAGCGGCAGTTTCATCACCGAAGTGCTGCGCCTGATCGTTGAGAAAGGCTATGGCTACCCGACCGACACGTTGCCCGGCAGTACGGTCAGCCTTGAGGCCGCATTGGCGAAAAACGATATCCAGGTGATTGGCGAAGAATGGGCCGGGCGCAGTCCGGCGTGGGTCAAGGCGGCCGCCGAAGGCAAGGTGTTCGGTTTGGGCGATACGGTCAAAGGCGCCACCGAAGGCTGGTGGGTACCTGAGTATGTGATTAAGGGCGACCCTGAACGCGGGATCAAAGCGTTGGCGCCGGAGTTGAAGTCGGTGGCGGACCTGCCGCGCTACAAAGACGTGTTCCGCGACCCGGAAGATCCGTCTCGCGGGCGCTTCCTCAATAGCCCGACCGGCTGGACCTCGGAGATCGTCAACAGCCAGAAGCTCAAGGCTTATGCGCTAAATGACAGCTTCGTCAACTTCCGCACCGGTTCCGGCGCGGCGCTGGATGCCGAGGTGGCATCGTCGATCAAGCGTGGCAAACCGGTGTTGTTCTACTACTGGTCACCGACGCCGCTGCTTGGCAGATTCAAACTGGTCAAACTGGATGAGCCGCCATTCGATGCCGAGGCCTGGAAGACCCTGGCCGATGCCAACAATCCCAACCCCAAGGGCACCCGCTCAATGCCGGCGAGCCTGGCGATTGGCGTGTCGGCGCCGTTCAAGGCGCAGTATCCGGAGCTGGTGACGTTCTTTGAAAAGGTCGATCTGCCGATCGATCTGTTGAACCAGACACTGGCGGGGATGAGCGAAAAACGTTTGCAGCCGAGAGTGGTGGCGCAGGCGTTTTTGCGTGATCAGCCGCAGGTCTGGAAGCCTTGGGTGCCCGCGGAGGTGGCGACCAAGGTGAACGGGAGCCTGTAAGTCATTTCTGGTTTTTTTGTAGTGCTGCAACTTTTGCCTTCGCGAGCAGGGGCAGGCGTTCCAATGTGGGAGCGAGCTTGCTCGCGAAAGCGTCCGCCCCGCCAACAATTCTCCCCGCGCTGAACCGTTTCTTGTGCAAAAAGTGCCAGATACTGGCCGACTAGTGGCCTTGCGCAGGTCTTTGCACTGGCTATGCTTCCCATAACTAACTATGTCGACCGTCATGTCAAAACATGGCTGAAACACATCGTTGGTCCGTGAATTCATGCTGCCAGAGTGCGCAACCCAAGGCACCGACACTGAACCAACAAGGAGCGTCGCTTACATGGAAGTTCTTCAACGCGTTAGGGCTGGCCCGCGTGCGGGCTATCAAGAGAAGGATGTCTTGATTAGAGCGTCGCTGCATGGACGCTCCGATTGATCATCATTTATCACCTGACAACTTCCTCCCGTGGAGGAATGCGTGTGCCTGTTCTGTGGAACGTAGTGGTGGATCGTGAAAGAACTGAACTTTCATCAAATCAAAAGTCCGCGCGGAAGGTGATACAACCATGTTCAACCTACATCACAAGGCTGACCTGCAGGAAATCGAGCGCTTCAGCTGCGCCCTGACCGAGGCCAATGCCAAGTTGGCTGCGATCAGCCGCTCGATGGCAATGATCGAGTTCTCCCCTGACGGCATCGTTCTGGATGCCAATGAAAATTTTTGCAAGACCATGGGCTACAGCGCCGATGAAGTGCGTGGCAAACATCATCGGGTGTTTTGTGAAGAGATGTTCTACCGCAGTGAGGAATACGCAAAGCTGTGGCGTGACCTGGCCCGTGGTGAACCGATCAGCGGGACTTTTCTGCGTTTGAACAAGGCCGGCAGGGAAGTCTGGCTCGAAGCCAGTTACATGCCGGTGTATGGCCCGGACAAGCAAGTCCACAGCGTTATCAAAGTGGCTGCCGACATCACCGCTCGGGTGAATAAAGAACACGAAGAAGAAAGCATGCTGGCAGCGATCAGCCGTTCGATGGCGGTGATCGAATTCACCCCGGAAGGCAACGTCATTGCCGCCAACGACAATTTCCTCAAGACCATGCAGTACTCGCTCAACGAAATCGTCGGTCATCATCACAGCCTGTTCTGCCATCGTGCCGAAGCCGAGTCCGCGCAGTACAAGGCATTCTGGGCCTCGCTCAACCGTGGCGAATATCACTCGCACCGTTTCGAGCGCAAGAACAAATCGGGGCAGATGGTTTATCTCGAAGCCTCGTACAACCCGTTATTCGATGCCAAGGGCCGACTGTACAAAGTGGTCAAGTTCGCCAGCGACATCACCCATCAAATGACCACCTTGCAGAACGCTGCCGAATCGGCCCACAGCACCTCGGTACAAAATGACGCCTGCGCGCAAAAAGGCTCACAGGTCGTGCAGCAAACCGTGCAGATCATTCAGGACATCTCCCGCGACCTCAACGAAGCTGCCGCCAGCATCGATGCAGTGAGCAAACAGTCGGACATCATCGGCACCATCGTTCAGACCATTCGCGGCATTGCCGATCAGACCAACTTGCTGGCGCTCAACGCGGCGATTGAAGCGGCGCGGGCCGGGGAACACGGGCGCGGTTTTGCCGTGGTAGCGGACGAGGTGCGTAGCCTCGCGGCGCGCACCAGTCAGGCGACGCTGGAGATTGTCGAGGTGGTGCGCAAAAACCATGACCTGTCGCTGAGTGCGGTGTCGAGTATGCAATCAAGTCTGAGCCGCACCGGGCTCGGGGTTGAGCTGGCCAATGAGGCGGGGGAGGTGATTCTGGAAATTCAGCAGGGCTCGCGGCATGTGGTGGACGCGATCAGTCAGTTCAATGAGACCCTGCAACTGAACTGATTTCTTCAGCTGGATACAATCAATGTGGGAGCGAGCTTGCTCGCGAAAGCGATGTGTCAGTAGGTGGAAATTTCACTGATACACCGCCTTCGCGAGCAGGCTCGCTCCCTCATTTGATTTCGGGTGACTTGAAGATCAGAGCGCAGCAAGAAACTTGTTGGCCTGCTTGTCACTGTCCTTCACATCGTTGTCTTTTTCCGCCTGCGCCAACTTCATCTTGTCCTGCAAGCGCTCGGCGATCTCTTTGCCGATGGCCAGTTGTTTCTCCGGCGGCATGGCTTTGATGTCGTCTTCGGTCAGCCCCATGGACTGCAGGATACTGTCGCGCAGACGCTGTTCCGGCGTCTTGCTCATGTAGTCCTTGAACTCGTCGGTGGCGGATGTCGCTGAGGTGCTGGTGGCGTCGGTCGATTGCAGGTTCACGCGGGTCTTGGCGAACGCTTCGTCGACGTTATCGCTGATGCGTGTGGCTTCGCTGACTTGCTGGGTGGCGATCTGCGTCGCCGAGTCCTGCACCTTGGCATTGGCTTCAGCGGTTTGCGCCTGGGTCTGGTTTTGCAGGGTTTGCAGCATGGCGCCGTGCAGGCCACCTTGCAGACCGGCGGCTGCCGTGGTGGTGGCATCGTCATTCAGCGCTTTGGGCAGGTGAATGATTTGCTGTTGTTTGGCACTGATCAACATGACGTGTAGACCTGTAGGTAATTGCTGACTCGCGTATCGGAGCAATTACCGTGCCTTTTGAATAAATCCTTTTATTTCAACAGCTTGATCATCAGTCAGGTATTCGTGGCGGTCATCCCTTGCCGATAAGCGGCAGAGGATGACCGTTGTCCATCAGCGATGAGCGATGTTTTCCAGCGCCAGATTGCGCGTGCGCGGGCCGAACCAGCCGATGGTCAGCATCACGATTAGCATGCTGCTGACGATAAACGCCAATACCCCCGGCGTACCGAAATTGTCGAGAAACAAGCCGATCAACAAGCTGCTGAACACTGTCGACAAGCGACTGAACGAATAACAGAAACCCACGGCGCGCGCGCGGATGTTGGTCGGGAACAATTCGCTCTGGTACGAGTGATAGCTGAAACTCAGCCAGGCGTTGCAGAAAGTGATCATCACCCCGCAGAAGATCAGCCCGAATGCGCTGGTCTGCAGGGCGAACAAGGTGCCGAAGGTCATCGCGCCGAGGGCCGAACCGACGATCTGCCATTTGTTCTCGAAGCGGTTGGCGAACTTGACGAACAGCAGCGGCCCGAGCGGGTAGGCGAGGGTGATGATGAAGGCGTACATCAAACTGTGAGTGACGCTGACGCCCTGACCGGACAGCAGCGCCGGCAGCCAGTTGCCGAAACCGAAGAACCCAATGGCCTGGAAGATGTGGAACACGATCAGCATCAACGCGCGGCGGCGATACGGTGGCTGCCAGATATCGGCGAAGCGGCCCTTGCCTTCGACATCGACCGGAACGGCTTCGGGGGCGTCCAGCGGTTTACCGTGATCCTTCGCGCAGCGTGCTTCGATGCCATCGAGAATCCGGTTGGCTTCCTCAAAGCGGCCATGCTGCGCGAGCCAGCGCGGCGACTCCGGCAGACGCTTGCGCAGCCACCAGATAAACAGCGCAAACACTGCACTGGCCAACACCACCCAGCGCCAGCCGCTGATGCCGAACGGCGCTTGCGGCACCAGCCACCACGACATCAATGCCACCGCCGGCACTGACAGGAACTGCACGAAAAACGCGAAGGCAAAGGCTGAGCTGCGCATGCGTTTCGGCACCAGTTCCGAGAGGTAAGCATCAATGGTGACCAGCTCGATGCCCAGGCCGATGCCAACCAGAAAGCGCATGCAGATGATACCCAGCGCCGAACTCTGAATCCCCATCAACACCGTTGCCACCGTGTACCAGACCAGCGCGAAGGTGAAGATCGCACGGCGGCCGAAACGATCCGCCAATGGGCTGAGCAGACTGGCGCCGAGGAACAGGCCGAGAAACGTTGCCGAGGCAAACGCTGCCTGATCAGAGAAACCGAACACGCCCTGATTGCCAGTGGCAAAGATCCCGTCGCGGATCAGTCCGGGGCTGATGTAAGCGGTCTGGAACAGGTCGTAGAGTTCGAAAAACCCACCGATCGACAGCAGCGCCACCAGCCGCCATATCGTCGCGACCGCCGGAAGGCGATCGATGCGGGCTGATACCTGAGCAGCGCGGATCGGGTCGATGCCGTCGCTTTGTGCGGTGGCGGGGGCGTGTGCAGTCATGGGCTGGTCCATTTTTTATTGATGGAAAAGCTTAGCCTGCTATCGGAGTTCACGGATTGTGAATATCGGCGGATTAAACAGATAAACCGCTGAATTCTCGCAATATCTGCTTACGAATTAACGATTTATGCCGCAGCCGCCGAATCTGGTAGCGCCGAGGCTGGCAGCCCGAAAATCCGGTCAAACAGCCAATTGAAGGCAAACGTGTAGCAGGGGATGAAAATGATCAGCGCCAGATCGAGCAGAAACGCCTGCACCAGACTGATGTTCATCCACCAGGCAATCAACGGAATCAGGAACACGATCAGCGTCAGTTGAAAGCCCACCGCGTGAGCGATACGGCGTTTCACTGTGCGCGTGCGCGATACCTGGCGACTTTCCCAGCGCTCGAACAGCGAGGTGTAAATGAAATTCCAGGTCACGGCGATGGTGGTGATGATCACCGCCAGTGGCCCGGTGCTGCCCGGTGAGGTGCCGGACAATAACGCCAGACCGAGGGCGGAGAAAGTCATGCCGATCACTTCGTAGAGCGACACGTAGACCAGTTTGCGTTTGACGCCTTGCATGGGGAGTTGCCTCTTTCTTGCCGTTTGTCGCCAGCGGGACTGGCGAAGGCGGCGAAAGATAGCTTCAATAGGGCTGACAGAAAAAGTCAGTAGCTTTCAGTTTTGTTGATAGGTGTGCAAATTGAATTTCAACAGTGACAGCATCGAGCTGTTTCTTGCCGTAATCGAACGCGGCTCGTTTTCGGCGGCGGCGCGTGCGTTGGGCAAAGTCCCGTCGGCCGTAAGTATGGGGATCGGCAACCTTGAGGCGGAACTCGGTTATCTGCTGTTCGACCGCAGCCATCGCGAACCGCAACCCACGGCGATGGCGCTGTCGCTGGTGCCACACGCGCGGCTGATTGCCGAGCAACTCAAGCAGTTGCAAGTGCATGCGGTGGAACTGTCGTTGGGGCTGGAGAGCAAGTTGTCGATCGGCGTAGTCGCGGACATCGACCGGCGCCGTTTGCTGGCGGCGATCAAGGTGATCGCCGAGCACCATCCGTTGCTCGATATCGAAGTGCTGACCGCACCGCAGGACGACGTGTTGGCGATGCTGCACAGCGGCCGCGTCAGCCTGTGCCTGGCGTTCGCCGGATTGAGCATGAATGTGCTGGAGCGTTTTCAGTTTGTCGGCAGCGAACGGATGATCGCCACCCTGGCGGCGGACAGTCCGTTGTTGCAGGGGCAGGATCTGTTTCTTGAGGATCTGGTGCATGTACGGCAAATCATCGTCGCCAGTCGTGACTTGCCGATCAGTGAAACGCGGCCGTTGGTGGCGGAGTCGTATTGGCGCACCGATAGCCTTGAGACGGCGATGGAAATGGTCGAGGCGGGATTGGGCTGGGGCAATTTTCCGTTGTCGGTGGTGCAGTCGCGGATCGAATCCGGGCGACTGAAACGGCTGAATTTCCGCAACATCGAAAACGGACTGGTGATGCCGGTGCATGCGGTGTGGCTCAAGAGCCAGCCATTGCAGAAGGGCGCGCATGCCCTCGTCGAATTGTTGGGCGGTTGATCGTTCCCACGCAGAGCGTGGGAACGATCGGTTACCTGTTGTCAGGTACTTTCGCGAATCTTCAGTTCAAAGCCCATGTCTTCCACCGGACGCGCCACGCTGTTACCCGCCATCAACGTCAGCATCTGCTCCGCCGCGCGCCGGCCGATCGCTTCACGCGGGGTGTTGATGCTGCTCAGGCGCGGCACCATGTGCTCTGACATCGGCAAATCGTTGAAGCCCAAAATCGCCACCTGCTCGGGAATCTTGATGCCGTGACGCAGCGCTTCCAGTAACGCACCCTGCGCCAGGTCGTCGTTGCCAAAGAAGATCGCATCAACGTCCGGATGCGCCGCGAGCAATTGCAAAAACAACTCCCCGCCCAAGCCCACCGATGAAGAACGAGGCGTCAGTACTTCCAGATCCGGGTCGTAACGCCCGGCCTTTTGCAACGCTTTGCGAAAGCCTTCACCGCGCAACAACGTGCGCTGATCAAGTTGCGCACCGATGTAAGCCAGACGCATGCGCCCACGTGAGAGCAAATGCTCGGCCGCCGTTTCACCGGCACTGAGCTGCGAGAAGCCGACGCAATTCACCCCGGCAGCGCTGTCCAGTTCCATCATGTACACGCAGGGAATATTGCTCGCCTCGATCATCCGTCGTGAACTTTCCGTGCGATCAAACCCGGTCAGCAAAAATCCACGCGGCTGATAGGCCATGTAGTTGCGCAGCAGGTTTTCTTCTTCATCGCGTGAATAGTGGAAGTTGCCGATCAGCACTTCGAAGCCTTTGGGCGTGAGCACCCGATGAATGGCTTCCAGCGTATCGATGAACAGAAGGTTGGACAGTGAAGGCACTAATACCACGACCGAATGGCTCTGCGCCGAGGCCAATGCGCGGGCGGCAGGGTTGACCACGTAGTTGAGTTCGAGCGCGGCTTTCTGGACTTTTTCCACAAGGTCAGTGGCCACGGTGCTGACACCGCGCAAGGCCCGGGAGGCGGTAATCGGGCTGACACCGGCCAGGCGGGCAACTTCATTCAGGGTGGGACGGCCGGTGGTGCGGGTATTTTTATCGTTTTTAGGGGAGGTCATCGGGCGGCTTGCCAAACAAAAATCAAGGCACTAAGGTAGCGCTGTCCTGATGCAGCTGTAAATGCGTAAGCGAGGTCCTGCCTGATCTTCGCTTTTTGGCGTTGGGAACAAACCTGCTGCAACCCAAAAAAACGACAAGAAGGCGTCGGCAACTTCTGCCTGTGCACTAGAGTCATAGCTAGCAAAGGTAGCGCTGTCTGCGCGCTGAGGTGTTATATGAGTCATCCCATCACCGCCCTGGTCATCATGGGCGTTGCCGGTTGCGGCAAGACGTGCGTCAGCGAGGCCCTGTGCCAATTGAGCGGCGCCACTGCCATTGAAGGCGATACTTTCCATCCGGCCGCGAACATCGAAAAGATGAGCGCGGGGATCCCCCTGAACGACGACGACCGTGCCGGCTGGCTCGACAGCCTGTGCGATGAACTGCGTCGCGTCGACGCGCTGGGCAAACGCCCGGTGCTGACTTGCTCGGCCCTTAAACACAGTTATCGCGAAGTGTTGCGCAGCGCCTTGCCGGGCCTGGGTTTCGTGTTTCTTGAATTGACCCCTGAAGTTGCCGCTGAACGTGTGTCCCACCGTCCGGGCCACTTTATGCCCGCGACGTTGATCGAAAGCCAGTTCGCCACCCTCGAATCGCCGAAGGGTGAGCCGTTGACGTTGGCGTTGAATGCTTCGATCCACAGCGTTGAAGAGCTGGCGTCCCAGGCTCACGTCTGGTGGCAGGCCCACGGTCTGAAGCAGGCGGTATGAGTGTGTTGAAAGAGATAGCGCTGTCCTTCCGACTTCTGTTTAACCCGCTTTAATAACAACAACAATCCAGGAGACACCCCCAATGTTTGGCATGTCCCACGACGCCTACCTGCTGCTCGATGCAGTGGTCACGGTAATCGGCCTGATTATCCTGATCACCAAATTCAAGATTCACCCGTTCATTTCCCTGACCATCGCCGCCGCGTTCCTCGGCCTGACGTCGGGCATGCCGATCGGCACCATCATCAAAGCGTTCCAGGACGGCTTCGGTGGCGTGCTCGGTTTTGTCGGCATCATCCTTGCGCTGGGCACCATGCTCGGCAAAATGATGGCCGAATCGGGCGGGGCGGATCAGATCGCCCAGACCCTGATCCGTGCGTTCGGTAAAGACAAAGTCCAGTGGGCGATGATGTTCGCCGCGTTTCTGGTGGGTATCCCGCTGTTCTTCGAAATCGGCTTCGTGCTGCTGATTCCGTTGGTGTTCATCGTTGCGCGCCGCACCGGCGTGTCGATCATCAAGATCGGTATCCCGCTGCTCGCCGGTCTGTCCGCCGTGCACGGTCTGGTGCCACCGCACCCGGGCCCGCTGCTGGCCATCGGCGTGTTTGGCGCTGACATCGGCAAGACCATTCTCTACGGTCTGATCGTTGCGCTACCGACCGCGATCATTGCTGGTCCGATCTTCGGTACGTTCATCGCCAAGCACATTCCGGGTCACCCGAATCAGGAACTGGTCGATCAACTGGCCCGCGAAAATGACGACTCGACCACGCTGCCGAGCTTCAGCATCACCCTGATCACCGTGCTGCTGCCGGTGTTCCTGATGCTGCTGAAAACCTTCGCTGACGTGGCGCTGCCGGACGGTCACTTCTTCCGCACCTGGATGGACATGATCGGTCACCCGATCTCGGCACTGCTGCTGGCGTTGCTGCTGTCGCTGTACACCTTCGGGCACAAGCAGGGCATCGGTTCGCAGCAAATGCTCAAGTGGCTCGACTCGAGCCTGGCGCCAACCGCCGCGATCATTCTGATCATCGGTGCCGGCGGTGGCTTCAAGCAGATGCTGGTCACCAGCGGTGTGGGCGACGTGATTGGCCACATGGCGGTCAGCGCGCAGATCTCGCCGATCCTGTTGGCGTGGCTGGTGGCGGCGGTGATCCGTATCGCGACCGGTTCGGCGACTGTGGCGACCATCACGGGCGCGGGCATTGTCGTGCCGGTGGTGGGGATGATCCCGGGCGTTAACCGTGAGTTGCTGGTGCTGGCCACCGGCGCCGGTTCGCTGATCCTGTCCCACGTGAACGACGCCGGTTTCTGGTTGGTGAAGCAGTACTTCAACATGACCGTGGCCGAGACGTTCAAGACCTGGACGGCGATGGAAACCATCCTCTCCATCGTCGCGTTGGGCTTTATCCTGCTGTTGTCGCTGTTCGTTTAAGCGGCTTCACGCAGACACAAAAAAACCGCAGCGATGCGGTTTTTTTGTGGGTGATCGTTCCCACGCGGAGCGTGGGAACGATCAGAGGTGGGTCAGTTATTTGGTAACTAACCCATCCGCCCGGAACATCCCGCGAATCCCGCGCACCGCCTGACGAATCCGGTCCTGGTTTTCGATCAGCGCAAAGCGCACATGATCGTCGCCATACTCACCAAACCCCACCCCCGGCGAGACGCAGACCTTGGCCTCGGCCAGCAGTTTCTTGGCAAACTCCAACGAACCCAGATGCGCGTAGGCCTCAGGGATCTTCGCCCAGACGTACATCGACGCCTTCGGATTCTCAACCATCCAGCCCAGTTCATGCAGGCCTTTGACCAGCACGTTGCGGCGCTGGCGATACTGCTCGGCGATGTCGCGCACACACTGCTGATCGCCTTCCAGCGCGGCAATCGCCGCCACTTGCAGCGGGGTGAAGGTGCCGTAGTCGTGGTAGCTCTTGATCCGCGCCAGAGCGTTGACCAGTTCCGGGTTACCGACCATGAAACCGATGCGCCAGCCGGCCATGTTGTAGCTCTTGGACAGGGTGAAGAACTCCACCGCAATGTCCTTGGCGCCTGGCACCTGCATGATCGACGGGGCTTTCCAGCCGTCGTAGACGATGTCGGCGTAAGCCAGATCGTGAATCACCAGCACGTCGTACTGCTTGGCGAGGGCGATCACCCGTTCGAAGAAATCCAGTTCCACGCACTGTGCGGTCGGATTCGATGGGAAGCCGAGGATCATCATTTTCGGTTTCGGAATCGAACCGCGAATGGCCCGTTCCAGTTCGTCGAAGAAGTCCACGCCTGGCACCAGCGGCACCGAACGCACCTGGGCACCGGCAATCACCGCACCGTAGATGTGAATCGGGTAGCTCGGGTTTGGCACCAATACGGTGTCGCCCTGATCCAGGGTCGCCAGCATCAAATGCGCCAGGCCTTCCTTGGAACCGATGGTGACGATGGCTTCGCTTTCCGGGTCGATGTCGACCTCGTAGCGTTGCTTGTACCAGTTGGAAATCGCCCGGCGCAGACGCGGAATACCCTTGGATGTGGAGTAACCATGGGTGTCTTCGCGTTGGGCAACCTGGACGAGTTTTTCGACAATATGCGGCGGCGTGGCGCCGTCGGGGTTGCCCATGCTCAAGTCGATGATGTCTTCACCACGACGCCTGGCAGCCATTTTCAGCTCGGCGGTGATGTTGAAAACATAAGGGGGGAGTCGATCTATGCGCGCAAAGCGGCGCGGCGAACCTTGTTCAGCCATTGTTGCCTCGGATAACGTAAGCGCCCGGAACCGTCCGAGCGACGCTGGTCACTGCGGTGACCTGTGGCGGAAGATAAGGTCAGTGATGGCATACTGTCCAGCCCGTTTGTAAACAATTTTGTCCCAAGGAAATCGGTAGATGGAATTCACCAGCGGCTTCTTGCTGAGCCTTTCGCTGTGCCTGGATATCGGCGTGGCCAACATCGCCATGATCACCCTGGCGATGCAGCGCGGTTACTTTCAGGGCTTTGCGCTGGGCCTCGGCACCTGTGTTGGCGACCTGGTTTATGCGGTTCTGGCGCTGGCCGGGATGACCGTTTTGCTGCAATACGAGACCGTGCGTTGGGTTTTGTGGATTGGTGGTTCGGCGCTGCTGATCTACTTTGCGGCGAAGATGATTTACTCGGCGATCCATCACGAAGCGCTGCTGGCCGAGACGGCGGAAGTGGGGCAGAACTCCCATCGCAAAGAGTTCTTCCGGGGGATATTTCTCGCCATGTCGTCGCCGAGCGCGATTCTCTGGTTCGCGGCGGTGGGCGGCACCTTGATTGCGCGTTCCGGTGGTGGCGGTCCTTTGAGTTCGGCGCTGTTCCTCGGTGGGTTCCTCTGCGCCGGACTGCTGTGGTCCGCCGGTTTGTGCTTCGCTGCGAGCCATGGCGGCAAGCTCTTGGGCGATAAGCTATTACGCTATTCCTACATGGCATCTGCAGCGATCTTCTGCTATTTCGCGGTGTACGTGATCGTATCTGGCTACAACGAATTTGTCGGTTCGGGCGCCGTCGAGCAGTTGCACGCGCTGTAACCGTGCGATTTGGATCGGGCTTTCTATACTCCCAGCCGAACCCCTTTTTTTGTTCCAGGAGTCGAGTCATGGATGAGCAAAAACGCGTCGAAGTGGCTGAACCTCGCTTCGAACATGGACACTTCTTGCTGATTGCAGGTTTTCGCGGTCGATTTACCCAAGACACAGCCAAAGACATCCCGGCGCTGTGGGAAAAGTTCTTGCCGCACCTGGGAAAGATCCAGGGGCAAAAGAACGAAGTGACCTACGGTGTCTGCAGCAATTTCGACGGCAAGGGCGGCTTCGATTACATCGCCGGGGTGGAAATCAGTAAGCTCGATGACCTCGACCAGAAGGTCTACCAGTGGGTCGAAGTGCTGCCTCGCCAGTACGCAGTATTCGAGCACAAAGGACCGCTCGAGCAATTGCCACAAACCCTGCAATACATCTACAAGACCTGGTTGCCGACCTCTCATTACGTGGAGCTCAACGCCCCGGAGCTGGAGCGTTACAGCGCGGATTTCAATCCGAAGCTGCACACCGGCAAACTGGAAATCTGCGTGCCGGTCGATACCAAGGCCTGAGCCGACAAGCATGAGGCGGATCAATGATCCGCCTCATGGTTTTCAACCCCGCTTGCCTTTGCCCAACCGTCGCGCCCGCAACAGGTCGATGCCCAGAGTGATAAAGCCGAACGTACTGATGCCCAACACCATCAACAGGCCGATTTCAACGCTGCTCATAAGCGGTTTCCCCCAAGGGTAGTCAGAGACACACCTGAGAAATAGCCCGCCGCGAACCCGAAGAAAAGCACTTATACGCAGGCTTTACGCCGCCCTTGCGCATCGATATGCAGGCCTTATTCCTTTATGCTTTCGGCACTTTCTTCTGCCGATTTCCGAGCCGCCATGAACACCGTTATCCGCAACGTCACCGCCGCCGACCTGGACCGCTGCTACGCCATCGAAACCGTTGCCTACGAAGGTGACGAAGCGGCCACCCGCGAGAAGATCGCCACGCGCATTGCCACCTGGCCGGAAGGTTTTGTCGTTGCCGAGGTGGACGGTGAGGTCGCAGGCTTCGTCAACTCCGGCGCGGCGTTTGATGTGCAGATGTCGGACGAGGCGTTTAAGGAGCTGATCGGCCACGACCCGAAAGGGCCGAACGTGGTGATCATGTCCGTGGTGGTGCACCCGGATTATCAAGGGCAGGGGCTGGCCAAGCGCTTGATGGGCGAGTTCATCGAGCGCATGCGCGGGATGGACAAGGCGACCATTCATTTGATGTGCAAAGAAATACACATCCCGCTGTATGCAGGCTTTGGCTTCGCTTACATCAAACCGTCTGAGTCCGATCACGGCGGCATGGCGTGGCACGAGATGATCCTCACACTCTAAAGCCAGCCCGATCTCCACTGTAGGAGCTGCCGAAGGCTGCGATCTTTTGATCTTGATTTTTAACAGCAAGGTCAAAAGATCGCAGCCTTCGGCAGCTCCTACAAGGGATCGAGTTGTGTCAGTAGAGGGTGTCGGTTACGCGTTTCGGCGCTTCACGGTCGTAGGTTTCGGCGTCGAACTGGCCGTCATTCAGGCGTTTGTGAAACGCGCCGGCGGAGGGCAGAGCCGAGCGCGGCAGATGCGTTTCAGGATTCCACGCATCCGAGCGTACAAACGCTTTGGAACAATGAAAGAACGCCGCTTCCACCGTCACCAGCAACACCGTTTTCGCCGGTTTGCCGTTCACCGCAAAGCTTTCCAGCAACTGCGGATCAGCGCTGATCGTCGCCGTACCATTGACCCGCAACGTCTCGCCAATCCCCGGAATAATGAACAACAACGACAGCCGCGAATCGTGCAGCACATTGCGCAAGGTATCGATGCGGTTGTTACCTGGGCGATCGGGCAACGCCAGCGTGCGTTCGTCAATGATCCGCACAAACCCGGCTTTGTCACCGCGCGGCGAATTATCCAGGCCATCGGTGCCCACCGAGCTGACAATCACCAGCGGCGACAGGCGCACCATTGCTTGATAATCCTCGTTGAGAAAACCGATCTGCTTGCGCAGCGCTCGTTCATGCGGCAGTCCGTAAATCGCTTCCAGTGCTTCGATTGAGTCGATCATCGTGCTTCCCTCGATGACTTAGAAAAACAGGCCCATGCGCCGTTCGTAACCGATCCGGCCCTTGTACGCTTCGCCGCTGTCGACGTAGCCGTGCTTGGCGTACAGCGCGATGGCCGCGTCGTTATCCGCATCCACCGACAATTCCAGCCCCTTGATCTCCGGCCACGCCTGACGTGCAACTTCGGGCAACGCTTGCAGACACGCCTTGCCGTAACCCTTGCCCTGAGCGCGACGATCGACCTGCAACGCATGCAGGGTGGCGCTGTGTTCATCGGCCCAAGCCGGCAACACCGGCGGGCGCTTGAGCAACAGAAACGCCACCGGCACGTCATCCGCCAGCAGCGCAAAACCCTTCACCCCGGGGCCGGGTTTCGACAGCAGGGTGTGCAAAGCACCGTGGATATCACCGGAGAACTTGATCTGCTCGGCATGGATTTCAATCGCCTCGACTTGCTCACGCTGCAAGGCGTTCAGGTTGTCGTACGGCACGAGTTGGGCTGACACGGGAATTTCCTTTTTCCTACAAAGATGAGGCTCGGATTCTAGCGATTTTGTCTTCTGCGGAAATTTTTTGTTTCGCCTGTCGATCTGCCCGTTCGCCGAACGACTAAGGGTGTCTTCACAACAAAAACCACGGAGAACAGCATGAGCGCACAAACCGATATCCAGACCCTGATCAACACCTACCGCGAAGCCGTCATGAAAAAGGACGTGGAGAAAGTCATGGCGCTGTACGCCGACGACATCGTCTCTTTCGACGCGATCAAGGCCCTGCAATTCAAGGGTAAAGCCGCCTACCGCGCGCACTGGGTCGAGTGCATGGAAATGTGCCCCGGCCCGCACATTTTCGAGTTCCACGAAATCGCCATCGAAAGTGCTGACAACATCGCTTTCGCCCACTGGGTGGCCAACTGCGGCGGCACCAATGACAAGGGCGAAACCCAGAGCTGCTGGATGCGCGTCACCGCTTGCTATCGGCAGGTTGGCGGGGCGTGGAAAATCGCCCACGAACACTGGTCGGCGCCGTTTGATCCGATGAGCGGTGCGACGCTGTTCGATGTGACCCCCTGATCTTCAGCCATAGTTGAACCGTCCGATTCAGGAGAACGCCATGAAGTATTTATGCCTGGTCTACAGCGATGAACGCCTGCTGCATTCATCGCCCGACAGCCCGGAGGACGCCGAGTGCTGGGCCTACGCCGAGTCGATCCAGGGCAGCGGGCGGATGGTTGCCGCCGAGGCGCTGGAGTCGGTGCAGACCGCCACCACGGTGCGTATGCGCAACGGCAAACTGTCGATCACCGACGGCCCGTTCGCCGAAACCAAGGAGCAATTGGCCGGTTTCTACCTGATCGACGCCAAGGACCTCAACGAAGCGATTCAGGTTGCCGGCGATATTCCGGCCGCGCGGGTGGGCAGCGTTGAAGTACGACCGGTGCGGCAATTGAATGTCTGAGGTCAAGGCGCGGGTCGAGCGGGTCTACCGCGAAGAATCGCGGCGGATCCTGGCGACGCTGATTCGCTTGCTGGGTGATTTCGACCTCGCCGAAGAAGCCTTGCACGAGGCGTTCTTCGTCGCGGTCGAACGCTGGCAGCGCGACGGCGTGCCGGACAACCCGCGCACCTGGCTGGTGTCTACCGGGCGCTTCAAGGCAATTGATGTGTTGCGCCGCCGCGCGCGGTTCAAGGCCTCGCAGCCATTGTTGTTGGCGCAGCTGGAAGAACTGGAACAGGCGGACTGGAGCGGTGAAGACGTGGAAGACGATCGTCTGCGGCTGATTTTCACTTGTTGTCACCCGGCGCTGGCGGCGGATGCGCAAGTGCCGCTGACGTTGCGCGAAGTCTGCGACCTGACCACCGAGGAAATCGCCCGCGCCTTTCTCTCCGCGCCGGCAGCGATTGCCCAGCGCATCGTGCGCGCCAAAGCGAAGATTCGTGACGCGAAAATTCCCTATCAAGTACCGAGCCTGAGCGAACTGCCCGAGCGCCTCGATAGCGTGTTGCGGGTGATTTATCTGGTGTTCAACGAAGGGTATTCGGCGTCGTGCGGGGCCGAGTTGATCCGTGAAGATCTGACCCGCGAGGCGATACGGCTTGGCCGACTGTTGATGGAATTGCTACCGGAGCCGGAGGTGATGGGGCTGCTGGCGATGATGCTGTTGCACGAGTCGCGACGGTCGGCGCGCACTTCGCCGAGTGGTGAACTGGTGCTGCTGGATGATCAGGATCGATCTCAGTGGGATGCCGGGCTGATTGCTGAAGGTAGTGCGCTGGTTGAGCGTGCGCTGACGACACGGCGGTTTGGGCCATACTGTTTGCAGGCGGCGATTGCGGCGGTTCATGCTGAGGCGCCGTCGGCGGGGGAGACGGATTGGGAGCAGATCGTTGGTTTGTATGACGTGCTGTTGCGTGCGATGCCTTCGCCGGTGATCGAGTTGAACCGGGCGGTGGCGGTGGCCAAGCGGGATGGGGCGCTGAACGGTTTGAATCTGATTGAAGGGATTTTGGGTCGCGGCGAGTTGCAGGATTACCACTTGGCGCATTCGGCGCGGGCGGAGTTTTGTCGGCAGTTGGGTAGGGTGGAAGAAGCGCGGGCTGCGTATATGCGGGCCTTGGAGCTGACCCGGCAAGAGCCGGAGCGGCGTTTTATCGAAGGGCGGCTCATGGCGCTGGAATGGCCCTCACCCCAGCCCTCTCCCTCCGGGAGAGGGCTGGGGTGAGGGGCTTTTGACTTCAGGCTTGCCAGCGATTGGCAGCGCCGCTATTCCAGCATCTTGCTCAACAACCAGCTCCCCGCCGGCCCCGGCGGATACAGCCGCGACCACAACGCATCGACAAACACCGGCTTAGGCCAGCCGCGCACCTTCAACTCCACCAGCAAATCATTGCCAAAACGCTGCGCCAGCCAACGCGGCAACGGCGCCCAGCCAAAACCTTTTTCGGCCATTTCCAGCAACATCAGATAACTCGGCGCCGACCACACCCGACCTTTGCCGCGACTGTCGTAAGGATTGACGATAGTCGCCAGGCGCAATTCACGGTGTTGTTCCAGGGTGTGTTGATCAACGAGATCAAGCTTGGCCAGCGCGTGATCGCGATTGACGAACAGGGCGATTTCCGTGCGCTCGGCCACCGTCGAGGTCGCCAGGTCCGGTGGGTAGTTCTCTTGCATTTCGGCGAAGGCCAGATGCGCACGACCGCGCTGCACCAGTTCGATCAGGTCATCGCATTCGGCGATCAGGCATTCCAGCTCCAGATCCGGATAACGCTGCTCAAACCCGACCAGCGCCGCTTCAAAACGGTCCGACTGATAAGTGTCGGAAATCGCCACGGTCAGCTTCGGCTCGACGCCTTGGGACAACTGCCGCGCAGTCATTTCCAGACGACTGCTGGCCGCCAGAATCGCCTCAGCGCGTTGCAGCATCACATGCCCGGCCGGGGTCAGCGCCGGTTTGCGGCTGCTGCGATCGAACAACTGCAGATCCAGATCGATCTCAAGGCTGGCCACCGCCGCGCTGATCGTCGACTGACTGCGCCCCAGTTTGCGCGCCGCTGCCGAAAACGAGCCTTGGGTCGCCGCCTGGACAAATGCCAACAGCACTTCCTGCGAGATCATCAACTATCGCCTTGATCGATGGTTATTGGTTATGAAGTATCGGTATCAAGATAGATCATGGCAACCATCTTCACTCAAGGAGTCAGGCCATGACTGCCCACAAATCCATCTCTGAACGTATTTTCCAGGCCATCGGTTTCGAACTGCTGGCGATTCTGATCTGCACCCCGTTGCTGGCGTGGATCATGCAAAAACCGATGCTTGAAATGGGCGCGGTGACGGTGTTGATCGCCCTGTTGGCGCTGGGCTGGAACGTGGTGTTCAACCGCTTCTTCGATCGTCTGCTGGCGCGTATGAACGTTGCGCACAATGCCTGGGTACGGGTGGTGCACGCGTTGCTGTTCGAAGGTGGTTTGATCGTGATGGGTGTGCCACTGATTGCTTGGTGGTTGTCGGTCAGCCTGTGGCAGGCGTTTTTGCTCGACATCGGCGTGTTGCTGTTCTTTCTGCCGTACACTTACGTGTATCACTGGGGCTACGACGTACTGCGCGAACGCTTCATGACCCGTAACGCTTGCCAAGGCTAGCACCACCCCCGTGTAGGAGCTGCCGAAGGCTGCGATCTTTTGCTGTTGATTTTTAAGGGCAACATCAAAAGATCGCAGCCTTCGACAGCTCCTATAGGGGGCAAGTGTTTTCAGCGTTGGTTAGAGGAACATGCCGCCAGATGCCTCGACCCGCTGACCATTGATCCACTGCGCACCGGGCGACAGCAACAACGCCAACGCCCCGCCAATATCATCCGGCTGCCCGGCCCGGCCCAGCGCGGTGTTGTCGGCGACCATCGCATTCACCGCCGCATTGTCGCGCACGGCACCACCACCGAAGTCAGTTTCGATGGCCCCCGGCGCGAGAATGTTTACACCAATCTGCCGCGCACCCAGCTCTTTGGCCTGATAACGGGTCAGCACTTCCATTGCCCCTTTCATCGCCGCATAAGCGCCGTAACCCGGCAAGCTGAAACGGGTCAGGCCGCTGGAAATATTGATGATCCGGCCGCCGTCGTTGATCAGGGGTAGCAATTGCTGGGTCAGGAAGAACGGCCCTTTCAACTGAATATTCATCAGCAGATCGAACTGCTCCGGCGTGATTTCGGCGAACAGCGCGTGCACGCCGATCCCGGCATTGTTGATCAGGAAATCAAAGCGCTGACGTTTGAAGGTTTCCTGCAACGCGTGCTCAACCTGCGCACCGAAACCGGCAAAACTCTCGCTGCGGCTGACATCCAGTTGCAGCATCACGGCTTTGCCGCCGAATTTTTCCAGTTCAAGCACCAGCGCTTGGGCCTCATCGGCGCGACTGTTGTAGGTGCCGATGATGTCGATGCCTTGAGCGGCGAGGTGCAGGGCGGCGTTTTTTCCCAGGCCACGACTGGCGCCGGTGATCAATGCGATTTTGCGGTCCATGGTTTTTCCTCGATTGCCGTGAGTGATCAGGTGATGGATCAAAGTTTATTTGTCCGTCCTATGGTGATAAACAGACTGAAACCGGAATCACTGATCGGTTAAACCGAACAATCAATAGGTGGCCCATGAACAAACTGGAACTGCTGCGCACCTTCGTCCGGGTCAGCGAACTGTCGAGTTTTACCCTCGCGGGCGAGAGCCTTGGCTTGCCGCGCTCGACCGTGTCCGAACATGTGCAAGCGCTGGAAACCCTGCTCGGCACGCGTCTGCTGCAACGCACCACGCGCAAGGTGCAGGCGACGCAGGACGGCCTGGTGTTGTACGAGCGCAGCAAGGATCTGCTCTCGCACATGGACGAGATCGAGGGCTTGTTCCGCCAGGACGAGGCGTCGCTGACCGGGCGCATTCGGGTGGACATGCCGAACATTCTCGCGCGGCGTCTGATCATGCCGCGCCTGCCGCAGTTCATAGAGCGTCACCCGAACCTGGAACTGGAAATCAGCAGCACCGATCGCCGGGTTGATCTGCTCAGCGAAGGCTTCGATTGCGTGGTGCGCATCGGCGCGCAACCGGATCAGTCGGTGGTCGCGAGGCACCTCGGCGACTTCCAGATGGTCAACTGCGCCAGCCCCGCGTACCTCGAGCGCTACGGCGTGCCGCAAACCCTGGAAGATCTCGCGCAGCATCGGCTGGTGCATTACGTCGGCGTATTGGGTTCGCGTTCGGAAGGTTTTGTGTACGAGGAGGGCGGTCAGGTTAAACGCTTGCCGATGGCTGGCAGCATTACGGTCAACAGCACTGACGCTTACGAGTCGGCGTGCCTGGGCGGTTTTGGTCTGACGCAGGTGCCGCGCACCGGTATGCAGCCGCATCTGGAAAACGGCGAACTGGTGACCGTATTGCCGCAATTCACCGCGCCGGCGATGGGGATTTCATTGCTCTATGCCAGGCAGCGACACTTACCTTTGCGAGTGCGCGTGTTCATGGATTGGCTTGGCGATCTGATTCGCTCCGCGCTCTGAACCTGAACACCAAAACTGTAGGAGTGAGCCTGCTCGCGATAGCGGTGTGTCAGTTTAATCAATGTTGACTGACACACCGCTATCGCGAGCAGGCTCACTCCTACAGGGGATCTTCGTCGGTCAGAAGATCTGGGTGAACAGCCAGTACAGGCTGCCTGACAGCAGGATGGCGGCGGGCAGTGTCAGCACCCACGCCATCAACAGATTGCGGATGGTCTTCATCTGCAACCCGCCACCGTTGGCGACCATGGTCCCGGCCACCCCCGAAGACAACACATGGGTCGTCGAAACGGGCAAACCAAACATGTCCGCCGCGCCAATGGTCAACATCGCCACGGTTTCCGCCGAGGCGCCCTGGGCATAGGTCAGGTGGGTCTTGCCGATCTTCTCGCCGACCGTCACCACAATCCGCTTCCAGCCGACCATGGTGCCCAGCCCCAGCGCGATGGCCACGGCGATCTTCACCCACAGCGGAATAAACCGCGTGGCGTTGTCGATCTGTTGCTTGAACAGTTGCAGCTTGCTGCTGGTGTCGGCGTCGAAATTGCCGACCTTGTTCTTGTCCATCAGGCGAATGCTTTCGCTGGCCAGGTACATGTCGTTACGCACGTTGCCCATGGCTTCGGCCGGGACTTTCGCCAGTGAACCGTAGCCTTTGACTTCTTCACCGATGTGCCCAGTGAGGGCGGCGAGGGCGGGGATCAGTTGCGGCGTGGCGTCCTTGCTGCGCACATAATCGGAGAGCACCGCACGCGGATCGGCGGGCGTCGGCAGCGGTGCACTTTTCACCAGCGCCTGCTGGGTGACTTGCGCCACGGCGGCAAACTGCAGCGATTGTTCTTCGGGCATGGTGCGGTTCAAGGCGTAGGCCATCGGCAATGTGCCGACCAGAATCAGCATGATCAGGCCCATGCCTTTCTGGCCGTCATTGGAGCCGTGGGCGAAGGACACGCCGGTGCAGGTCAGAATCAGCAAACCGCGAATCCACCACGGCGGCGGGGTGTTGCCTTTAGGGGCCTTGTACAGCGCGCGATTCTTCACGAACGCACGCAGCGCCAGCAGCAACAGCGCCGCGCAACCGAAACCTACCAGCGGCGAGAGCAGCAAGGCGTAACCAATCTTGGTCGCCTGCGCCCAATCGACACCGCTGGTGCCGTCACGGCCGTGCATCAAGGCGTTGGCCACGCCGACGCCGATGATCGAACCGATCAGCGTGTGCGAAGACGACGCTGGCAAACCCAGCCACCAGGTGCCGAGGTTCCACAGGATCGCCGCGATCAGCAGGGCGAAAATCATCGAGAAACCGGCAGACGAACCGACCTGCAGAATCAACTCCACCGGCAGCAACGCGATGATGCCGAACGCCACCGCGCCGCTCGAAAGCAACACGCCGAGAAAGTTGAAGAACCCCGACCAGACCACCGCGACATTCGGCGGCAACGAGTGGGTGTAGATCACCGTCGCGACGGCGTTGGCGGTGTCGTGGAAACCGTTGACGAACTCGAAACCCAGGGCAATCAGCAGCGCCACGCCGAGCAGCAGGAACGGCGTCCACGTGGTGACTACCGTGCCGAGTTCGTGCATGTCGTGCATCAGGCTGTAAGCGGTGAACAGCATTCCCATCGCCAACACGGCGAAAAAGATCACGTAGGTAAACGGGCCGGTTTTCTTGTCGAGGGCTGGCCTGCCACTGTGGGCGGACGCGGGGCTGGCGGTCAGGGAGGGAGTAGCCATGGCAGGACAATCCTGAGCGAGGGAAGGAATGTCGCCCATGATCGTTGCAGAATGTTACAGAGAGACTGCGCCATGTCAGTGTTTGGCTGATTAGCCCCACCGTCGGTCTTCTGCTCGTTCCCACGCTCTGCGTGGGAATGACGCCCGGGACGCTCCGCGTCCCTGTGACGCAGAGCGTCACTTGATGCATTACCACGCAGAGCGTGGGAACGAGCGTTCAGGCGTCAGTAATCCCCGCGTTTGCGAAACGCCCAGCGCCCGGCAATCACGGTAAACGTCGCCACCAGTGCAACCAAAATCCAGAACCCTTCCGGATCTTGCGACAACGGCACCCCACCCACATTCATCCCGAAAAAACCGGCAATGATGTTGATCGGCAGCGCCAGTACCGTCACCACGGTCAGGGTGAACAGCGTGCGGTTGCTCTGTTCGTTGAGGTTGGCGGCGATCTCTTCCTGCAACAGTTTGATCCGCTCGCCAAGGGCGGTGAGGTCGTTGATGATCAGCGCAAACTCCTCGGTGGATTTGCGCAACTCCTTGACGTCTTCCTTTTGCAACCAGGGCGGCGGCCGGTTGAGCAGACGCAGCAACGAGCCCGGCTCCAGCGCCAGCAGCCGTTGTAAACGCACCAACACGCGGCGATTGGCACCGAGTTCGGCACGGTTGGTCGACAGCCGGGAGGAGAGCAATTCGTCCTCGACCTGATCGACGCTCATGCTGGTCTTGCGCACAATCTGCGTTAGCACTTCACCCTGATCGCGCAGCAGATGCACGAGCAATTCCGATGGCGAACGAAAGCGCTCGCCGGCTTTCACCGACGAGCGCAATTTATCCACCGAGTGCAGCGGTTGCAGACGCGCACTGACGATCAGTTTGCTGCGCACACAGACCCACAGCGTCGACACGTCCGAGGAGACCATGCTGCTGAGGTTGAACACGACATCGTTGACCACCGCCAGCAACGCCGAGTCGACATGCTCGATGCGCGTCGACCGCGAGCCTTCATGCAACGCCTCGAAAAACTCTTCGGGCAATTGCAGATGACTTTTCATCCAGCGCTCGCACGCCGCGTGCGCCAGATTGAGGTGCAGCCAAAGAAATTCGCCACTGTCGCTGTCGTCCTGCAAACAGCGCAACGCCGTGGCGGAATCGACTTCGCGGCCACGTTCACCGGGCAGGAAGCGATAGCCGTAGAGCAGGCCAAACAGATCGGGATCGCGATGGCTGATATCGAGGCTGTGGTTCATGAAGGCTCGCTGCGAGGAGGGGGCGTCGGTGCGTAAATGGCAGGTTCACTGAGCCGCATCATCGCAATGTCACATGACGTTTATGTGACGGCAAAGTGACGTCAAATCAGCGACTTACCGATGGTCGGATTTTCTTCAAGAGGCGCTCTGGCGTGCCGATCACACTTGGGTTACGTTGCGCGCGCTTGGCCATGAGCAAAGGCGTGCCGACAGGGATGTCCGGCAAAATTTCACGCCTTACCGGGCGTGCCTCATCCTTGTCCTGAGTATCTTTCGATGCTGCAAAAATCCCTGAGAGCGCAAATTCTCGCCCTGCTGAGCGGCAGCCTGCTGGCGGTGCTGTTGATTGCCCTAGCCTGTTTTCATTTCCTCTCCAACGGCGTGCAGAGTTACAGCCAGTTGATCGCCGGTCCCTTGCACACTTCGCAATTGATCGACGAGGCCAACCTGCAATTCAAGGTGCAGGTGCAGGAATGGAAAAACGTTCTGCTGCGCGGCAAGCAGCCGGCGGATCTGGCCAAATATTGGGGTCAGTTCCAGGATCGTCAGCGCGATGTGCAGAACATCCTCGGTGAACTGGCCAGCCAGAAAGGCATCGAGCCGAGCCTGAAAAACCGCATCGAACGTCTGCGTGAAGAACATCGTCTGCTCGGCGCTGCCTACCAGAAGGGCCGCGATGCCTACGTAGCGGCTGGTGGCGATCCGACGGCGGGCGACAGCGCGGTCAAAGGTGTCGACCGTGCCGCCAGCGACCAGATGAGTGAACTGGTTGCCGAACTGCGCAAACAGGGCACCGCGCAATCGGCGCTGATCAGTGCTGACGCCGATCGCACCGTGTGGCTGGGGCTGTTGGTGATGCTCGCATCGGGCCTGCTGATCGGCCTGCTGAGCCTGTGGCTGGTCAACCGCAACCTGGTCGAACCGATCCGCAAACTCATCGATTACGTCACTCAGTTGAGTCGCGGCAAACTCGCCGAGCGCGTGGTCAGCGACCGCCAGGATGAGCTGGGCAACCTCGCCGCCGCCGCCAACACCTTGCGCGATTTCCTCGCCGAAACCTTCACCCGTTTGCAACGCAGCGCCAGCGATCTGGATAGCGCCAGTGGCGAGTTGAATGCGATCGCCACGACCATGGCCGGCGGCACCAACGAACAATTCAATCGCACCGATCAAGTGGCCACGGCGATGAACGAAATGTCCGCCACCGCGCAAGAAGTCGCACGTCACGCCGCTGATGCTGCGCGTGCGGCCGACGATGCCGACCAGTCCGCCCAGCAGGGTGAAAAGGTCATGCAGAGCACCATCCATTCGATCACCCAGATGCGCGGCGAAATCGCCAATACCGCCACGGTGATCCGTCGTCTGGAAGCCGACAGCGGCCGCATCGGCAAAGTGCTGGAAGTGATTCGCGGCATCGCCGAACAGACCAACCTGCTGGCCTTGAACGCGGCCATCGAAGCGGCGCGCGCCGGTGAGGCCGGGCGTGGTTTTGCCGTGGTCGCCGATGAAGTGCGCAACCTCGCACAACGCACCGCCGAGTCGATCATCGAGATCAACCAGATCATCCAGAGCGTGCAGACCGGCGCGGTGGACGCGGCGCAAGCCATCGACAGCGGCCAGACGCGCAGTGATGAAAGCGTCGAGCAGGTGACCCAGGCCGGCGCGATGCTAGAGCGCATCACCCACGCGGTGGAAGCGATCCGCGACATGAACCGTCAGATTGCTACCGCTGCCGAAGAGCAGACCTCGGTGGCCGAGGACATCTCGCGCAACCTCACCGAGATCACCTCGATCGCCAGCACCAACCTCGACAACGTGCAGCGCACCGAAAGCGCCAGTCAGAACCTGCATAGTCTGTCGGGTGAGCTGAACGAAGTCACCGCGCGTCTGAGTGCCTGACGCCAATGCCTGTGTACCGGTTCGGATACCGAGTCGGTACACAGTCGATCTCAAATTGAAGCAGCCGTGGTCGATGACCGGTTATCTATAACCGGCATTGGAGCCTTTCCATGGTCAGCATTACTTCAGTTTCGATCAATCAGACCGTCACGACACCCACCAGTAAAACCGCAATCAGCGACGTTGGTGACGATACCTCGACCACGGCAGCCGCCAGCACTGGCGTGAAAGCGGACACCAGCAAAGTGGCTGCGGGCGGTGGTGCGGCACCCGCGGGTGACAGCGATTCCAGCAGTGAAGAATCGGATTCGGTGAAAGAACTGCGCAAGCAGATTGCCGAGTTGCAGAAGCAATTGCAGGAGGAGCAGCAAGCGCTGCAAGCGGCCCAGGCGAAGCAGGAAAGTTCGGATGCCAAAACCGCCGAAGTAGCCGCCGCACAAGCGCAGATCACCGCCACCTCGGCCTCCCTGTCCACCGCCACCGCCACCGCCTCGCTGTTGCAGGCGTTGCAGGATTCCGACTCGAGCACTTCGGGGGCGTTGGTCAGCACCTCGGTGTGATGCCTTTTCCCCTCACCCTAGCCCTCTCCCAAGGGAGAGGGAACTGACCGCGGTGACTGTTCGAGCTACGCCGACCTGAGATTTCGAGGCGCACTCAGGTTCTTGTTGTTTTCCTGATCGGCTTCAAGATTGCGAGTCGAACTCAGGCATTGAAAAGTCCCCGATCTGCTCCCTTCCCCCATCGCCCCCTTGGGGGAGAGGGCTGGGGTGAGGGGGAGAAAATTTCACTGACAACACATCAAAAAAGCCGAACACAAAAAAAGCCGCACGATCTTTCAATCGTGCGGCTTTTGGTGGTGCGTTCAATCAAGTGTCTTGCTTGTTGCTCAACACCTTGCCAGTGGTCGCATCAAAGTCCACATCGAACTCTTTGCCATCAGCAGTTTTCAATTCAACTTCATACTCATAACCGTTGAAGTGGTTATCCAGGTCAGTGTCAGTAATAGTTGCACCCGGATGCAGTTTCAGCGCTTCGGCATTCATCGATTCCAGCGACTTGATCTTGCCTTCCTTGACCAGTTGCGGGATCTGGTCGACGCGGACATCAGCCAGGGCCACGCCAGCAGTGAGGGTCAGGGCAGCGGCGGTAAACAGGGCAGTCAAAGTTTTCATCGGTTCATTCCTTGGGTGACTCGTTTAAGTGGCCTCAGGTTAACCAGCGCAACTTAACTCACCCTTAAAACCCTGCACCCAAACAAAACGGGCAAGCCATGCACCGGCACAGAACCTGTGGGAGCGTGGCTTGCCCGCGATGAAGGCGCCTCGATTTCAGATCAGAAGCCGTTGTTCTTCAACACCTGATCAACCGTGCCAGCCGCCGGGCGTTTGTAGAACTTCAACAATTCGCTGGCGCGGTTGGTGAAGATGCCGTCGACACCGGCCGCCATGACTTTGTCGAAGTCCACCGGCTCATCGACGGTGTAGACGTGCACCAGCAGGCCTTGATCATGGGTGTACTGGTTCATCCACGGTTGCACCAGATCCGAATAGCTCTGGTCGCCGCCCTTGGTCAGCTTCGCCGACGGGCCGGTACCGATGGCACCTTGGGCCTTGGCGTAATCCACCCATTGCTTGAATTCGGCTTCGGACTTCGGCTCTTGTTTGCCGTAGAAAACGTTTTTGTCTTTCTCGCCAGACTCGGCAAAGGTCACTTTCGATTTTGGCTCGATGCTGCCTTCGCCAACCCATAGCAGGAGGATCTTCGGCACTTGCGGCATTTCTTTTTCCAGCAGGGCGAGGCTGTTCTTCTCGAACGTCTGCAGGATCACCTTGCCTTTACCCTGACCCACACCCAGTGCGCTTTTCGCCAGCTTCGAACCGGCCGGGCTCAGCCAGCCACGATCCTGGAGTTTTTCCTTGAGGTCTTTCTCGATCCCGGGAAACAGCTGCGGCTCTTTGGTCTCGATGTACAGGCCCGGCTTGTGTTGCGGGTTGGCCTGGGCGATGTCGATGATTTCATCGAGGGTCAGAATTTTCAGCCCGGCGTAGGAAGGGCGCGCGCGATCGGGGTACTTGGCGTTGAACCAGCTGCCAGCGTCGAGGGTTTTCAGTTCGGCCATGGTGAACGCGGTGGCCGAGGCGTCCTTGCGCTCCGGAAACTTGCTGGCGACGTCGGTGGTGCGTTGCAGGTTGTCGTCGTGCAGGGCGAACAGCACGCCGTCCTTGCTGCGCTGCAGGTCCATTTCCAGGTAATCGGCGCCCAGGTCGCGGGCCAGTTTGTAGGACGCTGCGGTGGATTCCGGTGCATCGAAGGACGCGCCACGGTGAGCGATCACCGCTGGGTGCGGGATGCCGTGGGCCGCAGCAACGGCGTCGGGATCAGCGTGGCTGGCGGCGTGCGCCTGACCGAGGCCGAGCAGCAGGCTCAGAACCAGGGCGCTTTTGGTGAAAGTGGCGGGCATGTTCGAGTTCCTTTCGCAGGGCATTTTCAAAGACCTACCTTTTAACAACTGAATCGATTGCGTGCTATCGCAGGACCGACATAAACGTATTAAAAGCGATTTTTCCTGCACTTTTGTGGCGCGGTTTGCAGTACGCTTGCCCTCGGCAGACGTCCCGGCAGAGGGCGCGCCGCTCCGTTGCCCTGCGTGTAAACCATCGATCATTTTTCGTGAGGTTTACCATGCGCATCACCTCCCAACTCATCTGCCAGGCTGCCGACGATCTCAAGGGGTTTGTCGGCCTCAACCGCAAGACCGGTCAATACATCGTGCGTTTCAGCGAAGATTCGTTCGGCATGGACGTGGCGGATGACGGCATTATTCCTGTGAATGAATTCGTCTGGGCGCCGGCGACGGCGCAGACCATGACCCTTAAGCGCGAGTTGATTCAGCTATTGCTGGATCAGAACATCGACGAGCGGATCAACATCACCGAGCCGTTGCGCGTTTATATGAGCAAGGTTGAGGTGCCGGAGATTGTCGCGGTGCGCAGTCTGGTGCGCGGCTGATATTTTTAGTGGCTGTACCGGCCCCGTCGCTGGCAAGCCAGCTCCCACAAATACGGTGTGATCTTCAGAACAGCGCATAGCCTGTGGGAGCTGGCTTGCCAGCGATGAGGCCGGAGAGTTCACCACCAACATCACAGGCTGAACCGATACTCGCGTTCGACTTTGCATACCCGCGTATGAAACGCCGAATACCATTGCGAACGACCACGCGCCTGAATCTCCCGATGTTCAGGATGCTGCCGCCACGCCAGAATCGCCGCTTCGCTCTGCCAATACGACACCGTAATCCCGACGCCATCCGCTCCTCGAACCGACTCCACCCCAAGAAACCCCGGCTGCTCACTGACCAACGCAGCCATGCGCTCAGCAGCCTCGGCATAGCCGTTGTCACCCTCGGTTCGAGTCGAGGTAAAAATCACCGCAAAGCAGGAAGCCATCAACGTGCCTCCGCACAAGCTTCGACAAACGCGCGCACCAGCGGCGGCATCAACCCTTTGAGCGCCGCACGTTCCGGTTGAAATAGCGTGGCGACAAAGAACCGCTGATCCTTGAGTTCAATCGCGCGCAAATCCCCTGACGAATCATGACCGACAGCTTGTAGCCGATCGTTCAACAGTTGCCGTTCGAACAGCGGATTCACACCGAAGCGGCAGCGATAACCTTCACGAATCTCAGACGTTTCGTACGCCTTGGCGATCAACGATCCGGGCACCAAGTGAATGCTGTCCACCGCTTCGACCAGCGAACAGGTCAACGGCGTGAGTACCGCGCGTTCTGAGTCGGGTGATGTTTCACCATGTTCCGCATCCACCCAGCCCAACACGTTGCGGGAAAATTCCAGCACGGCATGCTGAAAGCCGCCGCAGGTGCCGAGGAAAGGGCGCTGCTGTTCGCGGGCAAAACGGATCGCTCGCAGTGCGCCTTCTTCACTTTTGTAGGGGCTGGCCGGTACGCACCAGAAACCGTCGAAATCGCCGAGTGGTGTATCGGCGTGGATCTGCTCGGTGGCCAGCCATTCGAATTGCACGTTGCGATTGAGGTGTTCGGCGACCAGACCGAGGGCGACGGGAATGGCTTGGTGGGCGGTGACTTGCGGGTCGTAATCGCCAATCAGGGCGATACGGACGGCGCTGTTTTCCATGGGAGTTCCCTGCGCTTGTTGATTGATGGCGCTCACTATAGATTGGCGTTCACGCACTCAATATGGGCGTTTCCCCAAGTGATTAATGCAGTGACGCACTATCAGCTCGACTACCCCGATCTCGCCCTGATTCTAGCCTTGGTGCGTGGCGGCTCCCTGGCCCGTGCTTCGCAGCTATTGAAGGTCGACGTGTCGACGGTGTTTCGCGCCGTGCGCCGTCTCGAAGCCGCACTCGGTCAGCAATTGTTCGAAAAAAGCCGCGCCGGTTACCTGCCGACGAACCTCGCGCAGACGCTGGCCGAGCAAGCTGAACGCGCCGAACAGGCATTGGAAGCCGCACGTATCGGCGTGGAGCAGGGCGGCGAAGTGGTCAGCGGCACGGTGCGCCTGACCTGCACCGATTCGGTGTTGCAGGGTTTGCTGCTGCCGGCGCTGGCGCAGTTCATGCCCAATTATCCGGCGCTGACCCTTGAACTGAGCACCTCCAACGACTTCGCCAACCTCAGTCGCCGTGATGCCGACATTGCTCTGCGCCTGACGCGGACACCGCCCGAGCATCTGGTCGGACGGCAACTGGCGAAGATTTCCTACCGGGTCTGCGCCAGTTCGCGCTATCTGCAAAATGTCGATGCTTCGGATCTGACGACGTTGACCTGGATCGCCCCGGATGACTTTTTGCCCGATCATCCGACTGTCGCCTGGCGTCGCCAGCACTTGCCCGGCGTCACTCCGGGGTATCGCTGCAACAGCATGTTGTCGGTGACAGAGCTGGTTCGTGCGGGCCTCGGTGTGGCGGCGTTACCGGACTTTCTGATCATCGACGGTTTGCAGGCGTTGAGCGAGCCGCTGCACGGTTACGACACTGCGTTATGGTTGCTGACCCGCGCGGATTGCCGAGCCTTGCGTTCGGTGGTGACGTTGTTCGATGAACTTGGGCGTGCGCTGCGTTTGCCGTGATCAGCGCTGCGGGTTCTGGCGCATATGATCGTGCAGCTCGCTGGTCAGGCTGGCGATGCGTTCGGTGAGGTTTTTGGTCATCTCGGTGAGGCGGGTGTTCTGCTCCAGCAGCTCAAGCAGTTGCGCGGTGTTCTTCGCCGCTTGGGCCTGACGCTCGGTATTGGCCTGTGCCAACGCTTCACGGTGTAGCGCATCGGCATCGGCTTGTGCCTTGTCGCGCGCGGCCTGACGGGTTTGTGCCAGCAGAATCAGCGGTGCGGCATAGGCGGCCTGGAGGCTGAACGCGAGGTTGAGCAGGATGAACGGGTAAACGTCGAATTGCGTCACGCCCGACACGTTGAGGCCGATCCACACCGCGACGATCACGGTTTGCGCCCCGAGAAACAGCGGCGTGCCGAAGAACCGCGCGAAAGCCTCGGCGCGCAGGGCAAACTTGTCGTTGCCGAAGGTGGTGTTGAGGTGGGCGTGGGGGCGGTGGAAGCGCAGGTGGTCGACGGGAGCTGTTTCAGGCAATGCGGGTTTTTCAGTGGTCATGGTGCACTCGGCAGGACTTGAGACTGAAGCTCACTATAGTCCTGCATCGCGGCTCATTGCCCTTTCGCGAGCAGGCTCGCTCCCACATTGGATTGCATTTCCCTGTGGGAGCGAGCCTGCTCGCGAAGGTCGCGCCTCGGTCTACTGACCCTGCATCGATTACCCCGGCACCCGTTCATTGGCAAACATGCTCACCGCATCCACCGCCTCACTGGCACCATCACGAATCTGCAGAATCACCGTCCCCGCCTGATTCGCCAACTCGACGCCTTCAGCCGCACGGCCACGGGTGCCTTCCATGCTCTTGATGGCCTGACGGGTTTCGCTCTGGATCAAACCGATCATGGTGGATATCTCCGCCGTCGAGCCGCTGGTACGCCCCGCCAGCAGGCGCACCTCATCGGCAACCACGGCAAACCCGCGGCCCTGTTCACCGGCGCGCGCCGCTTCAATTGCAGCGTTGAGCGCCAGCAGGTTGGTCTGGTCGGCAATCGAGCGGATGGTGTTGACGATGGCGGTGATCTGCTCGGAGCGTTCCCCCAGTTGTGCAATCAGCGTTGAAGACTCGGCAATGTCTTCGGCGATTTCGCGCATTTCGCTGGCGGCTTGCTGGATCACCTGCGTACCTTGCTCGGCGACTTTTCGCGTCGCTACCGAGATGTGATAAGCCGCGCTGGCACTGCGTGCGTCCTGTTCGTGTTGCTCGACGCGCGCGGTCACATCGGAGGCGAATTTCACCACTTTGCACAAGCGCCCGGCAGCGTCATAAACCGGGTTGTAATTGGCTTCGAGCCAGACTGTTTGCCCGCGTTTATCCACGCGTTCGAACTGCCCCTGGAACAATTCGCCCTGATTCAAGCGCCGCCAGAAATCCTCATAGGCGCTGCTGTTGACCAGTGCCGGCGTGCAGAACAAACGGTGATGTTTGCCTTTCAGCTCGGCGAGGGTGTAACCCATACGTGTCAGAAAGTTCTGATTGGCCGTGAGAATACTGCCGTCGAGGTTGAATTCGATGACCGCCATTGCCCGGTCGATCGCCTGTAACTTGGCATTGGCCTCACTTTCCCGCTGCACCTTGGCGGTCACGTCCATGGCGTACTTGACCACTTTCACCACCCGTCCCGAGGCATCTTTGATCGGGTTATAACTGGCTTCCAGCCAGATCGGCTGGCCCTTGCCGTCGACCCGCTCAAACGTACCGGACTGAAACTGGCCGTTTTTCAGGCGTGACCACAAATCCGTGTATTGAGCACTGCGCCCGAACTCCGGTGTGCAAAAACGTCGATGGGGCTGACCGATCGCTTGTTCGGCGGTGTAACCCATGGTCTTGAGAAAGTTGTCGTTGGCGCGCAGCACGACGCCATCGAGGTCGAACTCGATGACCGCCATCGAGCGATTGATCGCTTCGAGCAAGCCGGCTTGTTCGGTGAGGGTGCGCTGAAGATCGTCGACGACGGCTTTGTGGCGATTAAAGAACATGTTCGCAGTACTCAGGAAGTGGGGAAGATCGAGGATTCAGTCCCTATTTCCGCGCCGGCAGACCGAATGCGCGGACGGCATTCGGCAATGACTGCTCAATGCCAGTATTCCTTAGCTGGCAGATGGCTACTTATACAAAACTTCATAAACTTGTACAAGAGAGTAATTATTTGTAATTTTGTATAACTTTTTAGGCGTCGGCGTTGTCAGTCGCGGTCCTGGTCAAGGCCACGCTGATGGTGTTGCGGCCCGTGTGTTTAGCGATGTAGAGCGCTTTGTCGGCATCGTCCAGCCAGTCCAGTGCATCCTTGTACAAGGATTGATAGCGCGCCAAACCGATACTCAGGCCCACTCGCAACTCTGGCACCTGCGGATGACGATACTGCTGCAATGCCTCGCGCAATTGCTCCATCAGGGCTTCGGCCTTGTGCAGGGGCAGTGTCGGCAGGATCACGCAGAACTCGTCACCGCCGTAGCGCCCGGCCAATTCGTACTGGTCCAGCAGGCGTTTGAGCTCCTGACTCAATTGCTGAAGCACTTCATCGCCGACGATGTGCCCGAAGCTGTCGTTGATCTCCTTGAAATGGTCGATGTCGATCAACGCCAGCGTGGCTTGGGTGTTGTGTTGGCGGCACTGCTGAAATTTCAGGTGCAGCAGGTCTTTCCAGGCCCCGTGATTGAGCAGGCCGGTGAGGCTGTCGGTGCGGCTCAGGGCACTCAGTGCGCGCTTGTGTTGGGAGAGTTTGATCGTCAGGTGATAACACACCATGCCCAGCGCGAGCGGATACAGGGTGAGCATCGGCAGGCAGGCCCAGACTTGCATTTGGGTCATCGTCAGGCTGAATTTAACACCGAAAATCGCCCAGCCCAGCAGTACACCGGCGAGTTGCGCGAGGGCGCCGAACACGAACAGACGTTGGCCGCCGGCGGCGACGTTGTTCATGGTCATCATCGACAGGATGGTCACGGTGGTCAGCGGGTTGAACTGAAAGCACGCCGCCCAGAAACCGCCGAACATCGAGTCGTATAACAAATTGCGGCGTTCAGCCTGATACGGGAATGCCGAGCGCGTGGAGATCTGGTAAGCCAAGTGCGGCCAGGCGAAACCGTTAAACAACAACAGCGCCCACAGCCAGTCGGGCATGGTCAGCGGATACAACGCCGCAGCGACGCTGAAGAATCCCACGCCCAAGCCAATGGCTCTGGGCAGATAAATACGTCTGGCGAATGACAAGCCTTTGCCGCGTTGGTTTTCCATGATGCCCTGCGCGAAATTCATCCTGAAATACTTTGCAGTATTTTCTCAGGCTAACCGTTCGTCGGTCGATTGTCGGACATTGTCATTTATTCCAACGGGAATAATCAGTGTCCTTCCGAGCCATTTAGTCGATGGTTCGCGCAGGAGAGGGGCGATTTAGAGCTGATAGTGGGCCAGAAACATCTGCAGCGCCGATTCGGCGACGCTGTTCTGCATATCGACATCGAGGGCGGCACGGCCCATCGACATCTGCGGCCAGAAAGCAAAGGTCTTGAGCAAGCCTTGTACTTGCTGTGCGGCGAATTCCGGATCGACCGGTTTCAGTCGGCCGTCAGCCTGCGCGGCGCGAATCCACACGGTCAGACCTTCCTCGCGCTTGCCCATGCGCTCGACCATGTTCTGCGCGCGCTCCGGTGAGTGAATGGTGGCGGCAATTGCCACACGGGCCAGGGTCAGGAAATTCTCGTCAGCCATCAACTGCATTTTGGCCTGGAGCATCTGCCTTAATTGCTCGCGCAAGGGCTGATCGCGGTTATAGACGACGGATTGCTCTGCGCTGATTCGTGCCCACAACTGGTTGAGAATTTCGGCGAACAACTCCTCTTTGCTAGGGAAATGGTTGTACACCGTGCGTTTCGACACACCGGCGGTGGCGGCAATCTTGTCCATGCTGGTGATCTCAAAACCGTTGGCACGGAATTCGGCAATCGCCGCTTGAATAATGGCTTCGCGTTTACGGTCGGTGAGGCGCTGTGGAGCTGTCATAAGTACGCTTCGGCAAAGAAAAGATGAAATTACACTTGGCAGTTTACTTGTCATCCGCTTTGATGCAACCTAGAAACTACACCGAGCAGTGTAATGTTGCGTTAATCCTCGCAACCTAAAAAGCAGACAGTTCGGCCTATGCGTGCAGCTTGGCCATTTATCGTCCCAACCGTGGAGAAACCGCGAATTGCGCGGTTTTTCTGGAGTCATTCAGTCATGGCCAATCCTGTTTCTATCCCGGATAAAACATCCACGCCTGAAGCCTCTCGACAGGCTCAAGGCCTGTTTCGTAACCATGCGCCGGTGCAACGCGAAGGCCTGCGCAAAATGCTGCGGATCATGTGGAACATGATTTTCCACAAACCGCGCAACACCCGGCCCGCTGCGCCGATCCCGGTGCAAGCATTGACTCGGGAAGAGCTGCTGGCAGCGCCCAATCACAGCGTCTATCGCCTCGGTCACTCGACCTTGTTGCTGAAACTGCGCGACAAATTCTTCATCACCGACCCGGTCTTCGCCGAGCGTGCATCACCAGTGCAGTGGGCCGGGCCGAAACGCTTCCACCAGCCGCCGATCAGCATCGACCAATTGCCGCCGATCGAAGCGGTGATTCTGTCGCATAACCACTACGACCACCTCGATTACCAGGCCGTGCTCAGACTGGCTGCCAAGACCAACCTGTTCCTGACGCCACTGGGCGTCGGCGACACGCTGATCAAATGGGGCATCGAAGCCAGCAAAGTCCGCCAGTACGATTGGTGGCAGGGCGCCGAGATTGCCGGCATCCGTTTCGTTGCTACACCGTCGCAGCATTTTTCCGGCCGTGGCCTGTTCGATGGCAACAGCTCCCTGTGGGCGTCCTGGGTGATGATCGACGGCGACACGCGGATCTTCTTCAGCGGCGACAGCGGCTACTTCGATGGCTTCAAACGCATCGGCGAACAGTACGGCCCCTTCGACCTGACCCTGATGGAAACCGGCGCCTACAACGTCGAATGGCCGCACGTGCACATGCAGCCCGAAGAAACCCTGCAAGCGCACATCGACCTCAAGGGCCGCTGGCTCTTCCCGATCCACAACGGCACCTTCGACCTGGCGATGCACGCCTGGCACGAACCGTTCGACCGGATTCTGGCACTGGCGTGGGAACGCAGTGTTTCGATTACCACGCCGCAGATGGGGGAGGCGTTTAATATCGCTCAACCGCAACGCGGGGAGGCGTGGTGGTTGGTGGTTGAAGGGGAGAGTGAGGGAGTTGTACAGAGCGCTTAATGAGTTTCAGGTTAAGCAAACACCACTTCAATTCGGCCTTCTTTCCGTGATCGGGGGGCCGATTTCACTACGATCTGCACGTCTCGCCCAAGATGCGAAAGACATTCCATCATTTTGGCTTCACTGATCCCTCGAAATTTACCCCGCAGCATTTCGGAAAGTTTTGGCTGGGATAATCCAAGGATTTCAGACGCCTGAATCTGAGTGAGATGGCGAGCCTTGATGATCTCGCCGATCTTCGCCGCGAGCTGCGACTTAACCTGCATTTCACTGGCATTGGGCAGTTCGAGGTCTTGGTAGACGTTCCCGCTACCCTTTTCAATTTCTATCATTTTCTGATCCTTTCGCGTGATCCTGAGCGGCTCGAAGGCGGTTTCGTATCAGATCAACATCGGACTGAGCCGTTTTGATTCCGGTAGTCGACTTCTTTTGAAAGCAGTGCAATACATAAATGGCACTGCCGAAACGAACCGTATAGATGGCACGGTAGGTGTTGGTGTCGAAGTTTTCGATCAGCTCCAGTACACCTGCGCCTCCAAACCCTTTCAGGGGTTTTGCATCCGGATGCTTCAAACCAATCTGGGCCAAATCCAGTGCATAACCAAAAACATCCTGTACGTCTGTGGGCATCTGCTTGAGATCTTTCTTGCTACTGCAGACCCACAAGAGCGGCTTCCTTGCACTCATGCGAAAATATACCTATTTAGGGATAAAGATCAACTCGTTCTCTCAATCAGCCATCGCAAAATCCCCACGCCCCACCGATTCCAACGGCGCACGCTGAACACTCGCACTACGCCCCGGCGCAAACCCCGGAAAGAACACCAACCCCTGCGCCTCGAACCGGTAAGCCAGCGCCAGTCGCGCCGCATCCGCAACATCCTGCTGCGCTTCAAAGCGTTGAATGTCTTCAACCGAAATCTCAGCCTCCCGCGAGAGCTGTTCCACGCTCCAGCCCAGCATCGCTCGGGCCTGGACGCAGTGCGTCGGGGTGAACTGGAAAAGGGCAATGCGTTCGAGGATGTGGTTCATCGCAAGAGAGGCCATGGTGTGCTCCGGGCTCAAGAGTGCTGATTGAAAATGTACTGTGTTTTTGTACAGTTGTTTTCGGCCGGGATCAAACGCATTTTTTGATTTGCCCTAATTCGCCGCCTCCAACCAGACGGACGGTGCCTGTCCGAGGATCCGCCGGAACATCGTCGAGAACGCCGCCGGGCTCTCATAACCGAAGTCCAGCGCGATGCGCGTCACCGCTTCACCCGAGGCCAAACGTGCCAGCGCCAGGACCACGCAGGCCTGCTGCCGCCATTGTCTGAAGCTCAGCCCGGTTTGTTGACGAAACAGTCTGTTGAAGGTGCGCAAGCTTATGTGTAACTGGTCAGCCCATACCTGTGGTGATTGGTGGGCGTACGGCTGATGCAGAAAGTTCTGACAAATAGACAGGAGTTTTCCGTCAGTCGGCAGCGGAATGTGCAACGGCAGCGGCGCACTGCGCGTCAATTCATGCAGCAACAGATCAATCAACACGCCGTCGCGTCCGCCCAAGTCATAGGTCAGCGGTAACTCCACCGCCTCCATCAGCAAATGCCGCATCAACGGCGACACACTGATCACCTGACAGCGCTCCCCCAAATCCACTGCACCCGGTTCGATGTACAAGCTGCGCGTGCTGACCCCAAGCATCAACACCTCGTGCGCCACCCCCGGCGGAATCCATACCGCCCGCTGCGGCGGCACCACCCAGTTGCCGTCATGGGTGCTGACCTGCATAACCCCGGTCGCGCCGTACAACAATTGCGCCCGACGATGCGTGTGAAAAGGCAGCAAGTGACCGTGGGAATAATCCGTACCGATCGCCACCACCACGCGCGGCGTGTCATCCAGCAGATTGATCGAAACATTGCGCATCAGGCGTTTTCCGGTGGTTGGCGTAAACGCAAACATTATTGGCTGACTTGCTGAAGCAGGCCAAGCGATGCCGTTCTATCGTCGATCGCTCTCCTTTCATGGAAACCTCGTCATGTTCTATTTACTGCTGACCCTCTTCGGCTGCCTGACCGGCATCACCGCCGTCCTGTTCGGCTTCGGCGGCGGCTTCGTCGTGGTGCCGCTGCTGTATCGCCTGCTCACCGCCAGCCACGGCGCCGACGACCCGATCGGCCAATCGGCGATGCACATCGCCGTCGCCACCTCGACCTGCGTGATGATCGTCAACGCCCTGATCGCCACCGACAAACACCGCCGGGCCGGTAATCTCATCCGCCATTACCTGTGGCCGCTGGGTGGGTTTATCGGGATGGGTGCGGTCGTTGGCGCGATAGCGGCGGTGTGGGTCAGCGGCGACGTGATTCGCTACGCGTTCATCGCCTACCTCGGCGTGACCATCGTCGATTGCCTGTTACGACGCGGATTCCTCACGCAAAACGCAGACGTCATCCCACGCCGACTTGGCGCTATGGAAACTTCCGCAGGCGGTGTAGGCATCGGCGTCATCGCGACGTTTCTCGGTGTAGGAGGCAGCGTCATGACCGTGCCGCTATTGCGCCGTTGCGGGCTGAGCATGTCGCAAGCGACGTCCATGGCCAATCCGTTGAGTGTGCCGGTGGCATTGGCGGGGACGCTGACGTACATGGCGTTGGCCGGGTTCAGTCAGGCAGAGCTGGGCGTGTGGTTTGTCGGGTATGTGGATCTGCTCGCGTTTGCGGTGCTGACGGTTGGCTCGCTCATCGGGATTCGATTGGCCGCGCCATGGATTGGGCGGATCCCGGATCGGGTGCATGCCTGGGTCTATATTGGTTTGCTGATTATTGTGCTGCTGTGCATTTCGCTTAAATGAACCATTGCCAGGTTACAGCGGAAGAAACCAAAATCGGTAACTGAACGCTGTCCTCAGCAACGACCAGAGAACCAGGATGTTGATCTTCAATTGCACCGAAGCCGCCAGTAAGTTTTTCAGCCGTGTTCACAAAGGCAAAAAGATTACGCCGGTGGACACTAATCCGCCGTCCTCAATCATTGAAGATGATGAGTCGAGCGGCGCTGATGAGCAGTGGCTGGTGCACGCGATAACGGTACAACGCAAGCATGTGTTGCTGGTCATTCACGTCCAGACCCGCTATTGCCTGATTTTCGCTGATGCGAAAAAGGCTGACACAGAAGACTTTGTTGATCGATTTGTGGATCGTTGGGTCAAGGGGATAGTGATCAACGCCCATCATCACGACCTCGGGCAGTGGTTAAACCCTGAGTTGATGTTGGCGCGGCTGAAACAGACTTGTGAGCATCAACGGTTCTATCGACGTAGTCATCGCAGCGCGCAAAAACACATTGATGAGATTGCATGGATTTTCCAGGACAAGGTCGCCCATACGGGGTCTTTGCCACCGGATGAAATCACCGCGATGGTATTTGACGAGCAAATGAATGACACGCCGAGGAACAGCAAGGGCGCCAAGTCTTACTACTTTCCGGATGAGGAAATGGCGCTTCACTGGCTGCGTCATTACTGCTTTCTTGATGACGTCCAGCTTCATGCTGCCAAGGAACGTCGCCAACAAATGGCTCGGGAAATTGCGGCGCTGGAGCACGAAGCCTGGCTTAAAAAGTACGAGCAAGAAAACTCGAATAGTTAAGCGGCCCCCGCCATAATCCGCAGCGTATTTTTAGCGCCGGCGCCTATGTGCCGACGCGACCTCCGACTCCTTCAAGGATTGATTCATGCTCAAGGGACTGATGCGCCTGGCGCCATATGCCGCGGCGCTGTTCACACTGATTTCCACTGCCCATGCCGAAGATGGCCGGCGCGTATTTACCGGTACGCTGGGTAAGACACCGATTGTCGTGGAGCTGAATACCACACAGCCGGACGAAGTGACTGGCCGCTACTTCTATGAGAAGTACCATCGCGATCTGCCCCTAAGCGGCGCGTTGCAGGACAGCACACTGACCCTGACCGAGGGCAACAATCGTTACGGTGATGAAAAGCCTCTGCCAACGTTGAAGCTGGAAGAGAACGGCGACGGCTGGCAGGGCGAGTGGCAAAGTCCGAAGGGAAAAAAGCTGTCAGTGCAACTCACCGAGGCCAAAGCTCCGACGCCTAGCGCTAACACGCTGCCAATCATCGCCGCGCTGCCGAGCGGCGAGTTGTACGAATACTTGCGAGTGCAGGGGCTCAATCTCAAAGCCACGAAGAAAGACAATTTCATGGGCTACACCCTGCAATGGTGGACGGAGCCCGACTCGAAAATTGCCCTGTTCAGTGTGGAATCCGGTTTGCCGAAAGATGATCTGCAGCGGGTTAATCAGCAATTGCTGGGACGGCTCTGGCTTGAAGTCATCCGTTATCACAGTTGCCAATTGAGTGGCGGAGAGAACGTCGATTTCATGCAACAGGCAGAACCGAAAATGATCTCGCCAGCCGTGGTCAGCCTGAATATCTCGACCAGCTATTACTGCGGCGGCGCGCATCCGGACTTCGGTGATTCCCCGCTCAATATCGACGTGAAAACCGGCCACCCGCTGTCCCTCGAAGATGTGCTGTGGGTCGGAGAGGGCAAACCGCTGCTACATGCCGAGCGCGACAGCCTGGGCGACAAACCGCTGAGCAAGGACGAAAGTAACGCGCGCTATCAGTACGTAAGCAAAGAGTTGGTGCCATGGGTAATCAAGCAATTCACCGCCCTGTACCCCACAGAAATGAAGAAACCGACGGGAGATGACGACTGCAACTTCCAGGATGAGAGCATCTGGGGCACTTCACCTTGGTACTTCACCGAGAAGGGCTTGTACCTCGGCGCCTACTTCGCCCGCGTGCAACGCTCTTGCGATAGACCTGACTGGTCGATCCTGCCGTACTCCGTCGTCAAACAACACCCCGGCGCCGTCAAACTGCAACTGCCCCAAGGCTAACCGTCACTCCAGCCCCGGCGCTTCACGAATAATGAAGTGATCCAGGTTCTCGATATTGGCATTGAAGACCTCGAAAGGCTTTTCGGGGTTCTTCTTGCCGGGCACCTGCTTCAACTCCGGCGTCACCCCATAGAAGAAACAGAACAACGCCTTGTCGCTATCCGCCGCGTGCTTGATCTCCTCCAGAAACGCCTTGCGCTTGCGGTAGTTGTCGATCAGCTTCTTGTTCAGATAAACACTGACCGGGTACGGCTTCTTCTTACTGTCCTCGGGCTTCTTGAACCAGACCTTGTCCTCGAAATCGATCCGGAAACTGGCACCACTGTGGAAGTCCTCAATCTTCTTGATCCGCCCCCAGTAAATCAGCCCCTTGTTGTCCGTCAGATACTCGATCTTCTTGAAGAACGAACTGTACGGCGCCGAATGCTCGCCGACCTTCAACGGCATCCGCTTGAGCAACTCCTTGTCCGCGAAGTTCGAAACAAAACACTCCACCGGATGCGCAAACACACTGGTCTTGTCCGGCGCTGACTCTCGACTCGCCGACTCTTTACCACCGTCCACCGCCACCCGCACCGGATCATCCCGCAACACATCCGCCACCCCCGCTGGCGCGACAGGCTTGCGCACATACTCACGCCGGGTGAGCAGCAACTCTGATGGGAAGTGCTCCTCACGCCCGTCATCCACCTCGCCATCCGCCGTTTCAACGCCAGACGCTGAAACCTTCAAACTCACATACGGACAACCCGCTACATGCTGGGTAGTGGGCAGATTCTTGAAGTGCGGCGTGCGCACGTAATTCACATTCTTGGCGTTGAACGTGCCCAACTCGTTGGAAGCCTCAAACGCCGAACGACACGCATCGTTGGGGCACTGGAAGTGCTCCTTCGCGGAGTCAAACGCCACCGTCTCATCGAAATTAAGATCGCGAACGTCATAGATCGACAACTTGTCGTCGAGGCTGAGGCAGTAGGCGAGATCGAATTTCATGGTGGGGCTCGGATCCTTGAGTGGGGGAGGGGTATTAATAGCGGGAGGCGGCGCGGGTTGCACTGATTGTTTTCAGGATGATGCGGAATTTGTGGGAGGCAGCGTGCTGGCGATTCTAGGCTTCAACAAGATTTCAATCCCCACACCGCCACTGCAGACCATGCACCACCTTGTGGCCAGGGAGCTTGCTTCCGCTGGGGTGCGAAGCAGACTCAAGAACAACAAATAGGGTTAGTCAGATAAACCGCGATTATTCCTTTTCGAGTCTTCCAACGCTGTCATACAGCCAAGCAGTGAAAGCCTCTCTGTCGTCCGAATGGTGGCAACGTTGGTGACAGTTGGGACACAACGCCACAACATTCGTCTCAAGGTCCGAACCCTTTTGCGACATATGCTTAACGTGATGCACTTCCAGAAACGGCTTCCCATCCTTCTCAAATGGAGCAGGTTCGCCACAGCCTTCGCACTCAAAAAACGGCGTGCACTTCAAACATTCCTGGGTCAGTTTTCATGCACCTGTTTGGTGCGCATGAAATAATTATTTTCCACAGAAAAATGATGACACATTAATTAAGACTGGATATTCTCTGGTCGAGCAGAAAGGAATCTCGTTGCACTAAAGTGCTCCCATGTTATCGGACAAGGATGTGACATACATGTCTTCCCTAATGACTTCGCCTGCCACTCTCTACGAAACCGTCGGTGACGGCGTAGAGTCCAGTAATGCCTCATGGAGTTTCGGAGGCACGACCCCGCAACACTTTGACTCCCATGTATCGAAATCCGTACCTAAATATAAGGACGGGCACGATATCGTGCTGTCGCTCAGTGACTTTTTTGTAAAGAGCGACAGCACCTGTTACGAGCTGGGTAGTTCTACCGGCACCCTTACCCGACAACTCGCACAGCGTCATTGCGCCTCGGCAAAGTGGGTGGGCATTGATGTGGAAGACGCCATGACCCGCAAGGCAAATGAGCTTCTGAGCGCATCGCCGCAGCACAATGTCAGCTTCGTTACCGATGACATCCTGACCTTTCCTTATGAAAAAAGCGATCTGATAGTTGCGTACTACACTATTCAGTTCGTGCACCCGCGTATTCGCCAAGCCTTGTTTGATCGTATCTACGAATCGTTGAACTGGGGCGGTACTTTTATCATGTTTGAAAAAGTACGCGGCCCGGATGCGCGCTTTCAAGACATCCTCAGTAGCCTGTATGTAGATTATAAACGCGACCAGGGTTATAACGCCGATGAAATCCTGGCGAAGACAAGAAGTTTGAAAGGCGTACTTGAACCTTTTTCCACGGCTGGCAATATGGATATGTTATCTCGCGCCGGCTTTAAGGATATAGCCAGTATATTCAAGTACATATGCTTTGAAGGTTTCTTCTGCATCAAGTGACCGGGATGTCATCGTGAGTACAACTATAGAGCAACAGTATTTGCAAGTTTTGCAAATGCCTGGAAAGTTTTGCGCGCAGAAAATGAACTGTGAATTGTGCAGTTCCAAAGCACATTGGGTTTTACTGGAAAGTGTCCAAGGTCCTGGTGATCAGGTCGTGGCATTGCCTGTACTCGGCTGCCAGGATTGCGGGCATATTTTCCAGCAGTACCGCTTCGATGAAGCCTTTTACAACGCCTACTACGACAAATTCTACCGCCTGACCCTGTTTGGCAATACGGAGCCGGAGCGCGCCTTCTTTCTAGACCAGGTCCGCCGTGGCGAACACCTGTGTCGGTACTTGCACGATGTGCTGCCCGCCAAAGGCAAACTGCTTGACGTCGGTTGTTCCGCCGGCGGCTTGATGATTCCCTTCGCTAAACGGGGATGGACTGTCAGAGGCAACGACCCCGACCGCGCCTATGTGGAATACGGCAAAAAAATCGGCCTGGATATCGATCTGGTGGGCGCCGAACATATGAGCCCTAGTGGTGATTACAACCTGATCATCATCAATGGTTCGCTGGAACATGTTCATGATGTCAACCAGGTCATGCAACTTTGCCGGAAGGCCAGTGCCGAGGACGGATTGTTGTTGATTGAGGGGCGCGCGCTGGGTTATGGCATCGAGCAAGGGTTTCTGACGCATAACCATCGCCGTTACTTGAGTGCCAGTAGCATCGAGTACTTGATGTGCCTGCATGGTTGGGAACCGATCCAGACCACCCACGAACCGGTGTGCGGGCCGACCAGGCCGGGAGCGGTGTTCGTGCTGGGCCGCGCCTGTGCCCAGCCTGCCACCGAACGCCTCGAAAGCATTAAGGCCCAGGGTCGCAAGGCACTTCAGGAGTCTTACATGCCCAGCCTGCACGCGTTGCGAGCCCGCGCATGAGTGCCTCGGCCTGCGTTCTCGAAAAGTCGAGCATCCAAGCCCATCCCTGCTTCAGGGATGACCTGGTCGTGACCTCGCCGCCTGCCGATTCGGTGACGGGGCGCTACAACCTCTACGACCCTCGTAATGATATTGGCTTTGAACTGGGCAAGGCCGAGTACTCACTCGCTTTGCTCTTCGATGGCCAGCGAAGCCGGCAAGACATTGCCGACGCTGCCCTTGCGCAGCATCGAATAAAGGTCAGCCCTGAGAAGCTCGCGCAGTTCGAGCGCAAGCTACTCAATCTGAAGTTGCTGAGCAGCGAGCGAACCGCTCATAAAAAGGATCTGCGTGATCCCGCCACGGGTATCACCTACGGCCCGCTAAAAGAATATCTGCTGATTAATTTGGTGAAAACCGATCCGCAGCCTTTGCTCGATCATATTTACCGGTGGGCGCCCTGGTGCTGCCGCGCGGTATTCATTTTGCCGCTGCTGGCATTGGCCCTGGCGAGCTTCGTGTATCTGGGTATGCACTTCGGCACGTTCCTGGCCGATGTCGGCGAGACGTATATCCACAGTTACCACTGGTTGCTCTGGCACTTCCCGGTCATTTTGACGTCCATCGCCCTTCATGAACTGGGGCATGCGATGGCCTGTCGTCATTATGGGGTCAAGGTTAACGATTTCGGAATCGGCATCTACGTGTTGCTCGCCACCGGCTGGGTACGTCCGGTGCAGACGCAATGGTCGCAGCTGCCACTGAACCAGCGGGTGATCACCATTCTGGCAGGACCCTTGGTTAGCCTTCTGTATGCCGGCGTGGGCATAGCCCTGTGGGCAATGTTTCGTGACACCGAAGGTGTTTTACCGGCTCTTTTTGTCGTGATGATCGTGGCTTCGTTCATTTCCCTGATACCGACGCTGCTGCCCATCTTCAATGGCGACACGTACCTGGCCATTACCGAAGTGCTCGGCCAGCCACGCCTGCGTCAGCGTGCTTTCAACCATGTAAAGCGCCATTGGCGTACTGCGCCGCTGGAAACGGTTTCCCCTGCATTGCGCAGACTCTACTGGGGTACATTTCTGTTGACCTGCCTGGGCTGGGTAATCGCCTGGTGCTTCACCGCAGCCACCTTGATTCGCCTTTTCAACCACCCATAAGGACAGTGACATGACTCAATCTACTGTGACCCCGGCTATCGCCAACGCGGATGAACTCACCACCGAATCCACCACCAACGTCGCACCGCAAGCCCTCAACGAAACGGCGTTCGAAGAGTTTGATCTCGACGATATCGAAATCATCGAAAGCAAAGTTTTCGCCTGATCGTTTCAAACGCTTCCTCGGCGTTACGTCGAGGGAGCCGTCCCCTTCCTCTGACTGGGCAACCACATGGCTCACTTCGTTAAGCCCGAACCGATTGGTGTGGGTATCCAGTACAACCCCGAGATTCTCGACTGGTTTCCGTTTGAGGACATCGAAGTCGATGTGCTGGAAATCCTTCTCGACAACATCATGGCCCCCATGGACGGCCCGCAGATTATCAGGCCCGCAGCCAAGGAGATGATCAATCGGCTGGCTGAGAAGTTCACCTTGCTGGCGCATTCCAATTACGGTTGCGATTTCGGTTTCAGCCCTCTCGAAGAAACCGCCGCGGTGCAACGCCATGTGCCCCTGGCCAAAATGCTGAACAGCCCATGGGTCGCCAACCATTGTTTCTATGGCGACAACTCCTGGCTGGACATCTGGAGCAGCCCGCTGCAGTTTTCCAATGCCGAGGTGCTCCGTTGTGCCGAACGCGCAAAGATGTTGCAGGCCCATTACGGGATGCCGCTGGCCCATGAAAACGCTGCTTATTACCTGCAATGCCCGGGCGCGGAAATGCGTGAAGCTGAGTTCCTGGCCCGGCTCGTACAGCAGTCCGGCACCTTTTTGCACCTGGACTTGCACAACATCTACACCAATCACTTGAACCTGAAAAATTTCGACTTGCGCGACTACCTCGACACCTTGCCATTGGACAAGGTGATCTCGGTGCATCTGGCGGGTGGCAGTTGGCACGAAGGGCTTTACCACGACTGGCATGACTCGTGTGTGCCTGAACCTGTCTGGGATCTATACGAGGAGCTTATGTCTCGTACCCAGCCTTCGGCGATCATCCTGGAATACCAGGGGCAGGCCCACCATGCGCTGACACGGGTGATGGACGCCAACGACGAACACATGATCGTCACCGATGTGCGCCGCGCACAGAAAATCTGGAATCACTACACCAAACCGGTTAAGGAGCTGATGCATGGATGCTGAGCAGGTCTGGAAGCTGTGGCGACGCCTGCTACGCGATGAAACACTGCAGCAGCAGTTGTACGAAGCCCAGGGGGCGACTCAATGGCTGGAGCATTATCCCGATGACGAGCGGGCGATTTTGCAGGTGTATGCCAGTCAGTTTGAGAGAGTGAAATGGTTCGTCGAGAACTATCAGTTCCGCTTGGTCAATTCGTTTATCAACGCGCTGGAAACCGGTGCCCCGTTGACGTTGCGCGCGTTGCTCAACATCGGGCTGGATCTGCCTGAACTGTCCAAGGCATTTCTGCGGCAACAAAATTGGCTCGATTATGGGCCAAGAGTTTATGGCTATTGCGATGCGGCGCTGGGGTTTCTGCTCGAGCGCCAGGAACTCGCTGATTACCCGCAGATCCTTGACCTGATGGGGCTTGAGCGCGAATGTGTGCGCCTTTACACCGGACTTGTGGAAACCAGCGCCGTGGTGCCGGGCCATTATCAGCGCACCGACGGTGCACGCATTTACCAGAGTAGCTATGCGCTGTCGCAGTGGTTGCGCGACAAAAGCCTGTTGGGGCGTAGCAGCCCGGAGGAAACCAGCCAACACATCCTGGTGTATTTACCTGACCCTGAGGCCCGCCATAAATTTACGCTCATAAGCCCGCGCGCGGCGCATCTCTATAGATGCCTGGAGCAACCGCAGTCACTCGCCACTTTGATGCAGATACTGAGTTCCTCCCCCACCGCGCAACTCAGCAGTGAAGACCTGTCATTGCTCGGTAAACTGCAGCAACTCAACGCAATCAGGATGCCGGTCTAGAACATGGAAAGCTCACAATACTTCTGGCTGCGCTCGACCGGATTTCCCATTCATCACTTGACCGATCTGGGCCGGTTCGCCGACCTGCCATCGTGCCGTGTCTTTGAACAAAACTTCCGCTCACTGCAGGCGTTGAAGGCAACGTTGCTTGAGAAAGCCAACGCGCACTCACCGCAGGCCTGCCGCAAGCTCATCCGCAAACTCAACGAGCACCAGGTCCTGCAACTCTCTGATCTGCCGGAAGTACTGCGCGAACCACTGGCCGAGTCTTTGCAGCAATGGAACGGCTTATTGGAGCGGACGGCGGCACGTGAAGAGGCAGCCGAGGAATATGACGCCTATCTGGAAAGTGCCCGCCAAGGGTTGATCGACTTCCTGGATGACGACGCAGTCGCCGAGGCTTTATTCATATCTAACCCCTCGGCGATGACACGTATCCGTGAGCTGGTCCGGGATCGGCACGGCAGAAACGATACCCGCAAAAAACAGAAGCTGCGTTTGGGCTGGAGTTACGCGCAACGTTTTTGCGCCAAGAACGATACCTCAAGTTTTTTCGGACCTTTGGCCTGGGGCCGGTTCGATGCCAACCAGGCTGACAATGTACGTCTGACCCAAGGTGACACGGCGTGGATCAAGGAGCGCCACACATTCTTCGAGAACTGGGTGGTGCAGCGGCTCGTCGAACAGATTAACCGGCAATGTCCAGACACCGACCGAATGCCGTTGCAGCTCAATACCGGTTGCTATCTGCAAGAGCAGATCCTGTTCATGCCGATTGGCAAAAGCCAGCGCCTCACCCCGCAAACCGCTCGGGTATTGCACTACATCAGCGACCAACAGGGTCAAGAGCCCACGTTTGCAGGTATGTTGAGCGCCTGTCCGGAAGTCGCGCCCAGCACTCTGCGCGACCTGCTGGAGCACTTGGTGAGCAAACGGATCGTGCGCCGAGGCTGGCAAGTATCGCCTCGCGAGCGAAGCCCCATCGCGCGGCTGCAGCGCTGCCTGGTCGACGCGCAAGTGTCCGCTGATTTCGGCCTGGCCTGGCAATCGCGCCTTGAAGCATTGGAAGGCTTGCGCCGGGATTATGCCCACGGCGACCTGATGCGCCGGACCGAATGCCTGGAGGGTTTGAACCAGCTGCTTGGCGAGGCTGGGGTCGACCTCAGCCGAGAAACCGGCGCCATGTATGTCGGACGTTACCCGGTGTACGAAGATTGTTCGAGAAACATAGACATCAGCCTTGGCCAGGCCATGCTCAGCCAGGTCAATGAAGAACTGGCGCCGCTGATGCGCATCAATCAGTGGCTGATCAAAGCCATCGCGCATCAACTCAATGAGGCTTTCATTGAAGTCTGGGAACAGCGCCAGACTGCCAGCCCCGATCAGCCAGTTGATTTTCTCGACCTGCTCAACACCCTCGCGCCTCTGTTACCTGCACTTGAAGCGCGCCTCATCCTCGATCTCGAGCAGCGCCTGGAAACAGCCTGGACGCAAGTGCTGCAGGACTTCCCGGACCATCCCGAGGTACAACTTTGCGCGGCGGACATCGAACGCCTGATCACTTTGCTCAATAACGATCTGAATGTTGCTGGCTTCGAGGTGTTCGGCAGCGACTATCATTCTCCGGATATCCTGCTCTCCAGCGCGTCGGTCGAGGCCTTCAATCGCGGCGACTACCAAATCATCGTGGGTGAAGTGCATCCGGCAGTCCATACTCTGAGCCAGCCCGTCGCCGCGCCGTTCGGACCGTTCAATACTCAGATAAACCAACAGGTAGAGGCGTTATTCCAACGCCCTCGTCTGGTATTGGCTGACTCGCCCGAAAGCTATCAACGCTCCCACATCGACTGGCCTTTGCAGCCCTCATATTTGCAACTGGTGCTGCCGTCTGGCGGCGGTTGTGTCGCGGCGCATCAACAGTTTGCCGCCGGCAGGGCAAAAGTGCTGCGGGTGAACGGTCGCCTGCAAGTGGTCGATGCCCTGGGTCAGTTCAGCGAAGACTTGCTGTGCGTGTATTCCACCCCCATGCATCGGCTGGGCTTCGCCTTGGCTGGCAGCGCCGTGGCCAAACACGAACACCGACGTATCTGGTTGGGCCGCACCCTCTACAAGCGCGCTTCCTGGCTATTTACCAGCGATCTCCTGCCAGAGCCGAAGGGCTCGGTCGACGAGCTTGAGCACACCCTGCAATGGCGTGCCTGGGCCGCCGTCAACGGTTTGCCCCGTTATGCCTTCGTCAAGATTGATACCGAACCCAAACCGCTGTTCCTCGACTTCGATAATCCGTTGTCCTTCGACGGCATCACCAATGCGCTGAAGAATGCTGGTCACGTAAAGTTCTCTGAAATGCGACCGTGCCCCGATGAACTTTGGCTTGAAGAGGTGCGGGGGCGTTTCTGCTGTGAAATACGCACAACCTTTTCCACATGCGAGGCTTCGACATGAGTAATGAGAATACAGGCTCGTGCGCCAAGGCCGACCAGGAAATCAAGCACACGTTTTTGTACCTGTTCTTGACCATATTCATCCCGTTTGGCCTCGGCCATTTTGTGTCGTACCTGTTTCGCACGGTCAATGCCTTGATTTATGTGGACCTGGAACGGGAACTGAACCTGCCCCCCAGCAGCCTGGGTCTCCTGACCGGCGTGTATTTTCTGACCTTCGCTGCGGCGCAGATTCCGCTCGGTGTCATGCTCGACCGCTACGGTCCGCGCAGCGTGCAGGCACCTATGCTGCTGTTCGCCGTGTTGGGCTCTCTGATTTTCAGTTTCTCCCATACCGAACTGGGTCTGATCATTGGTCGCGGTCTGATCGGCCTGGGTGTCGCTGGTTCTCTGATGAGTGCGATCAAGGCGTGCGCCATCTGGTTGCCCGCCGAACGCCTGCCGTTGAGTACGGCATGCCTGTTATCGGTAGGCGGCCTGGGCGCCATGGCGTCCACCACGCCCTTGCATGAACTGCTCAAGTGGATCTCATGGCGTGAAGCATTCTTGATCCTGGCGCTACTGACTTTGTTCGTCTGCGTGGTCATTCATTTCAGCGTGCCGCGCACCTACAAACCCAAACACACCACTCTCGCCGAAATGTCCAAGGCCGTGGGGACGCTGTATTCCTCATGGGTATTCTGGCGACTGGCGTTGTACTCGGTATTTGCCCATGCGATCTATATGTCGGTGCTGTCGCTGTGGATGGGACCGTGGCTACGCGATGTCGCCCAGTTGAGCGAATCCAGCATGGCCAATACCCTGCTCTGGGGCACCGTGGCGATGGTTGCAGGCTCGCTGGCCTTCGGCTCGATCACAGATTACCTGCGGCGCTTTGGCGTTCAACCGATCATGGTATGCGGCGCCGGGGTTTCGATTTTCATCGTATTTCAATCGCTGATGATCAGCGGACTGCCTGTATCGCCGCTGTTGATTGCTATGGGTTTCAGCTTCTTCGGCACCTCGACGACCATGAACTACGCGATCGTAGCTCAGTCGGTATCGCCTGAGCTGGCCGGGCGGGTCAGTTCGTCGTTCAACCTGGTGGTGTTCGTGCTGGCGTTCGTCTTGCAATGGTTGATGGGGGAAATTTTGAACCTGTGGCCGGCAACTGGGCATGGGCACCCGGTAGAGGCTTATCAGTGGTCGCTGGGAGTGATGATTGCGTTGCAGGTGCCGGGGGTGTTGCTGTGGCTGAGTTTTAAGCCGTGGGAACTGAAAACAGCGACGGCGCGGTAAACCAGGACTGCCAGATCGTTTTCGTTCAGAAGCCGACTCGAAAAAAAACCCGCATGTGCGGGTTTTTTTTGGGGTGCAGCTAGAATCAATCCCAGCTCAACGCCCCACCAGTCTGATACTCAATAACCCGAGTCTCAAAGAAATTCTTCTCTTTCTTCAAGTCCATAATCTCGCTCATCCAAGGGAACGGGTTAGTCGTCCCTGGATACTCTTCTTTCAAACCGATCTGCGACAAACGACGGTTAGCGATGAACTTCAGGTAGTCCTCCATCATCGCCGCGTTCATGCCCAGTACGCCGCGAGGCATGGTGTCACGCGCGTATTCGATCTCCAGCTGCGTACCCTGCAGAATCATCTGGGTCGCTTCTTCCTTCATCTCGGCATCCCACAGGTGCGGGTTTTCGATTTTGATCTGGTTGATCACGTCGATGCCGAAGTTCAGGTGCATGGATTCGTCGCGCAGGATGTACTGGAACTGCTCGGCGACGCCGGTCATTTTGTTGCGGCGGCCCATGGACAGGATCTGGGTGAAGCCGCAGTAGAAGAAGATGCCTTCCAGAACGCAGTAGTAGGCGATCAGGTTGCGCAGCAGTTCTTTGTCGGTGTCCGGGGTGCCGGTTTCGAACTTCGGATCGGAGATCGAACGGGTGTATTTCAGGCCCCAGGCGGCTTTTTTAGCGACCGATGGAATCTCGTGGTACATGTTGAAGATCTCGCCTTCATCCATGGCCAGCGATTCGATGCAGTACTGGTAGGCGTGGGTGTGGATCGCCTCTTCGAAAGCCTGGCGCAGGATGTACTGGCGGCATTCCGGGTTGGTGATCAGGCGGTACACGGCCAGGACCAGGTTGTTGGCAACCAGGGAGTCGGCGGTGGAGAAGAAGCCGAGGTTACGCATGACGATGCGGCGCTCGTCGTCGGTCAGGCCTTCCGGGTTTTTCCAGAGGGCGATGTCGGCGGTCATGTTGACTTCTTGCGGCATCCAGTGGTTTGCGCAACCGTCCAGGTACTTCTGCCAGGCCCAGTCGTACTTGAATGGCACGAGTTGGTTGAGGTCGGCGCGGCAGTTGATCATGCGCTTTTCGTCAACGGCGACACGGGCGGAGGCGCCTTCGAGCTCGGCGAGGCCTTCGGCAACGTCGAGGGAGTTCAGTGCAGCCTTGGCGCGGGCGACAGCGGCCGAGTCGTCGGCGGTCACGGCGCGGGCTTCCAGCGCGGCGGCGCCGCCGGCGTTGTCGAGGCGGTCCATGTTGGCTTCGCTAGCGTGGCCGGCGTTGGCGCCTTTCACTGCTGCTACTTCACTGTCTTCTTTGTCGAATTCGTCCCAGCTCAGCATGACGTGTCGTCTCCTGCGTGAGGGCCTGTGCCCGTGTGAAACCTGATTGGTTGGTTTTTCACACGGTCGTACAGACCGCGTTGGATGTCGTTTTTTGCAGCGATGCACGCAGGCAAATAAACAGAAATTTTGACGGGTTCCGAGAGCCTCTGATGGGCGCAATCAGCGTTGAACGCTGCTGCGGGGCTTCAGAATGGCTTTTGCTCCCTGTAAGGGAATATTGCTGACCCGTATGGGGCGGCATTATAGGGAAAAAAACACGGCTGTGCTGAGGCGAATCCGCGCATGGAGCGGTCGAGGAGGGTGGTTTTTCGACGAGAGTGAGGGTTTACAGGGCTTTGCCGGGGATAGATTTTTTTTCGTAAAAATCTCGCTATTGTGAATTTGCTCAAAAAACGAACAAAAAAACCGATTTTTCACTACATCTAGTGTTTTGCAAGCATTTTTACCGGCTTCAAACACAACTGAGCCCGACCGAAGTCGGGCTGGAATCGACCCTCAATGAAGCGCTGAGAGATCCAATTCGGTGCAGTCTCAAACATCAATTGGTACAGCCGTTACCCATGATGCTGTAACGCAGGATGTGACGCTGACCTTTGGAGTCGTCGTATTCCATTTTGGCTGGAACCACTTCGCAGACATTCGGAACTTCGCTCATGGAAACAACTTTGGCGATGTCCAGGTGAGTCGAGTAAGTGTATTCCTCAACAACCGGTTGTTGCTGCGCGACATCAGTCGGAACCTCATCTGCCATGGCGGTTGCGCACAGACTGCTGAGGGCCAGAACCAATAAAGCTTTCATTTCAGATTTACCTTTTTGAGGTCGAGTGGGGTCACGCAACCTTTTTAGGGTTGCGTGTGGAACTTCATCATTTGCAGTTATTACTGGAGAGCTGGATTAACGGCCTTCGTGGGGGCTGTAACGTTGTTAATCGCGTTTGCCTTGTCGGCGAGGTGAATTTTAGGGAGATGGGGCGGGGGTAAACAGACCGGGTTTTGATAAACACCTTTGGCAGATTTGGTAACAATCCCCGAAATCCCCCTGTAGGAGCTGCCGAAGGCTGCGATCGTTTGATCTGGATGTTTAGAAGCAAGATCAAAAGATCGCAGCCTTCGGCAGCTCCTACAGGCGGCGTGGGGCATGGGGTTGAGGGTTTTGGTTCGGTATCGCCACGACTTGTAGGGGCTTGTTACTACCATCGTCGAATGGTTCTATGGCCCCCGCCCCGTTACAACAGGGTCATACAAAAACAACTATTACACCGAGGTAGGAAAGATGAGTGCGGCTTCTCTGTATCCCGTTCGTCCCGAGGTTCTGGCTAACACGCTGACTGACGAGGCGACCTACAAAGCCATGTACCAGCAGTCGGTCGTCAACCCTGACGGCTTCTGGCGCGAGCAAGCCAAGCGTCTCGACTGGATCAAGCCTTTCACCACGGTGAAACAGACGTCGTTCGACGATCACCATGTCGACATCAAATGGTTTGCCGACGGCACCCTGAACGTTTCCTACAACTGCCTCGACCGTCATCTGGCCGAGCGCGGCGATCAAGTCGCGATCATCTGGGAAGGCGACGATCCATCCGAAAGCCGTAACATCACCTACCGCGAACTGCACGAGCAAGTGTGCAAACTCGCCAACGCCTTGCGTGGTCAGGACGTGCACCGCGGCGACGTGGTAACCATTTATATGCCGATGATTCCCGAAGCCGTGGTCGCCATGCTGGCCTGCACCCGGATCGGCGCGATTCACTCGGTGGTGTTCGGCGGTTTCTCGCCGGAAGCCCTGGCCGGTCGCATCATTGACTGCAAATCGAAAGTGGTGATCACCGCTGACGAAGGCATCCGTGCCGGCAAGAAGATTTCCCTCAAGGCCAACGTCGACGACGCGCTGACCAACCCGGAAACCAGCAGCATCCAGAAAGTCATCGTGTGCAAGCGCACCGGCGGCGACATCAAGTGGAACCAGCATCGCGACATCTGGTACGAAGACCTGATGAAAGTGGCGGGCACCGTCTGCGCGCCGAAAGAGATGGGCGCGGAAGAAGCGCTGTTCATCCTTTATACCTCCGGCTCCACCGGCAAGCCGAAGGGCGTGCAGCACACCACTGGCGGTTATTTGCTGTACGCGGCGATGACCCACGAGCGCGTGTTCGACTACCGTCCGGGCGAAGTCTACTGGTGCACCGCCGACGTCGGCTGGGTCACTGGCCACAGTTACATTGTCTACGGCCCGCTGGCCAATGGCGCGACCACGTTGCTGTTCGAAGGCGTGCCGAACTATCCGGACATCACCCGAGTGGCGAAGATCGTCGACAAGCACAAGGTCAACATCCTCTACACCGCACCCACCGCGATTCGCGCGATGATGGCCTCGGGTCAGGCCGCCGTTGAAGGTGCGGATGGCAGCAGCCTGCGTCTGCTCGGTTCGGTCGGCGAGCCGATCAACCCGGAAGCCTGGGACTGGTACTACAAGAATGTCGGTAAGTCGCGTTGCCCGATCGTTGATACCTGGTGGCAGACTGAGACCGGCGGCAACATGATGAGCCCGTTGCCGGGTGCCCACGCGCTGAAGCCGGGTTCGGCAGCACGTCCGTTCTTTGGTGTGGTGCCGGCGCTGGTCGACAACCTCGGTAACATTATTGAGGGCGAGGCTGAAGGCAATCTGGTGATTCTCGACTCGTGGCCAGGTCAGGCGCGCACGCTGTATGGCGATCACGATCGTTTCGTCGATACCTACTTCAAGACCTTCCGTGGCATGTATTTCACCGGTGACGGCGCGCGTCGTGATGCCGATGGCTACTACTGGATCACCGGGCGCGTGGATGACGTGCTTAACGTCTCTGGCCACCGCATGGGTACGGCCGAGATCGAAAGCGCGATGGTTGCGCATCCGAAAGTTGCTGAGGCGGCGGTGGTCGGTGTGCCGCATGACATCAAGGGGCAGGGCATTTATGTCTATGTCACGTTGAAGAATGGCGAGGAGCCGACTGAGCAGCTTCGTCTGGAATTGAAGAACTGGGTGCGCAAGGAGATCGGCCCGATTGCTTCGCCGGATGTGATCCAGTGGGCGCCAGGGCTACCGAAGACCCGCTCGGGCAAGATCATGCGCCGGATTCTGCGCAAGATTGCCACGGCGGAATATGACGGGTTGGGGGATATCTCGACCCTGGCGGATCCGGGTGTGGTGCAGCATTTGATTGATACGCACAAGACCATGAATGTTGCTTAAGCATTCGGCTTGATGCATTGAAAAGCCCCGTCCGGTGTTTGCCGGGCGGGGTTTTTTTGTGTCTGGGGGTTTTGTGGTGGCTGGGCGGGCCTCTTCGCGAGCAGGCTCGCTCCCACAGTTTGACCGAGTACCTTCCGATCGTTCCCACGCTCTGCGTGGGAATGCCTCCCTCGACGCTCTGCGTCGGCTCCGGGGACGCGGAGCGTCCCTTGCTGCATTCCCACGCAGAGCGTGGGAACGATCGGGGGGTCAATAATTATCGATCTCCCCCGTAAGACATTTCCCCCTGTTACCCAACACCTTCCACGTAACCGAATGTGTAACCGCCCGCCCCGGAGCGGGGCAAAGGGAAACGCATTGCCCCGTTTTAGAGCCTCGAAACCCCCGGTGAAAAATAAGACACAACGCTGCGCTTGCCGGATTAGAAGGGTTTGCGAATAATAGGCCCGCAATTTGCAGCATAGATCGGTTCACTGTCTTTCGCTCCTGCATGAAATTGCAAGGCTGTCAATGTGCTCAAGTCGCTTTCTCTGTGCATCTGTAATTAGTTGTCGCATTGAAGAAATATCGGCTTCGGGCCTGTCGTTAGAATGCCGATCACTCGCTCATCGTGGCTGACGTTGAAATCTCCGACGGTTTCAATGGGAAATTTCCCACCGATGCAGCAACCGATTTCCCGATTCACCCATTCGCATATTGGGCTGTCGCTCACTCTGCCGTTTTTGCCCTTTACCGATGGAGTCCCAAGATGAAGAAACTTGTGCTGCTTGGCGCCCTGGCACTGTCCGTGCTGTCGATGAACGCCTTCGCTGACGAAAAACCTCTGAAGATCGGTATCGAAGCGGCTTACCCTCCGTTCGCTTCGAAAGCACCGGACGGCAGCATCGTCGGTTTCGACTACGACATCGGCAACGCTCTGTGCGAGCAGATGCAGGTCAAGTGTGTGTGGGTCGAGCAAGAGTTCGACGGTCTGATTCCTGCACTGAAAGTGCGCAAGATCGACGCGATCCTGTCGTCCATGTCGATCACTGAAGATCGCAAGAAGTCGGTCGACTTCACCAACAAGTACTACAACACCCCGGCACGTCTGGTCATGAAGGCCGGTACTCAGGTCAGCGAAGGTCTGGCTGAGCTGAAGGGCAAGAACATCGGCGTGCAACGTGGTTCGATCCACGAGCGTTTCGCCCGCGAAGTCCTCGCCCCGCTGGGTGCCGAGATCAAGCCGTACGGCTCGCAGAACGAAATCTACCTCGACGTGGCTGCCGGTCGCCTCGACGGTACCGTGGCTGACGCTACTCTGCTGCAAGATGGCTTCCTCAACACCGACGCCGGCAAAGGCTTCGCGTTTGCAGGTCCTGCGTTCACCGACGTCAAATACTTCGGCGACGGCGTAGGCATCGCAGTCCGTAAGGGTGACGCCCTGAAAGACAAGATTAGCGCGGCCATCGCGGCCATCCGTGAAAACGGCAAATACAAGGCAATCCAGGACAAGTACTTCGCCTTCGATATCTACGGCAAGTAAAACGTCTCTGCGACAAGTCCGAAATGGCGCAAGCAACAGGATCTCTGCGGTTTGCGCCATTTTTTCATCCCAACTTTCGAGGACCTGAATCATGTTGAAAGGCTACGGGGCTGTCATCCTCGATGGCGCATGGCTGACGCTTCAGCTCGCCTTGTCGTCCATGGCTCTGGCCATCGTTCTCGGGCTGATTGGTGTCGCGTTACGCCTGTCGCCGGTGCGCTGGCTGGCGTGGCTGGGCGATCTGTATTCCACGGTGATCCGCGGGATTCCTGATCTGGTGCTGATCCTGCTGATCTTTTACGGCGGTCAGGATTTGCTCAACCGCGTCGCACCGATGCTCGGCTATGACGATTACATCGATTTGAATCCGCTGGCCGCCGGCATCGGCACCCTCGGTTTCATCTTCGGTGCGTACCTGTCGGAAACCTTCCGTGGCGCGTTCATGGCCATTCCAAAAGGTCAGGCCGAAGCGGGCATGGCGTACGGCATGAGCAGTTTTCAGGTGTTCTTCCGGGTGATGGTGCCGCAGATGATTCGCCTGGCGATTCCGGGCTTCACCAACAACTGGCTGGTTCTCACCAAAGCCACCGCGCTGATTTCCGTGGTCGGTCTGCAAGACATGATGTTCAAGGCCAAGCAGGCGGCAGATGCCACCCGCGAGCCTTTCACCTTCTTCCTCGCAGTGGCGGCGATGTACCTGGTGATCACCAGTGTTTCGTTGCTGATCCTGCGTCAACTTGAGAAGCGCTACTCGGTAGGCGTAAGGGCGGCTGATCTATGATCTTCGACTACAACGTCATTTGGGAGGCCATGCCGCTGTACCTCGGCGGCCTGCTGACCACCCTTAAACTGCTCGCGCTGTCGCTGTTTTTCGGTCTGCTCGCGGCCCTGCCGCTGGGGCTGATGCGCGTCTCGAAGAACCCAGTCGTCAACGGCGCCGCGTGGCTTTACACCTACGTGATTCGTGGCACGCCGATGCTGGTGCAACTGTTCCTGATCTACTACGGTCTGGCGCAGTTCGAAGCGGTCCGCGAAAGCTTCCTGTGGCCATGGCTGTCCAGCGCAACGTTCTGCGCGTGCCTGGCCTTTGCGGTCAACACCAGCGCCTACACCGCGGAAATCATTGCCGGCAGCCTCAAAGCCACGCCGAACGGTGAGATCGAAGCGGCCAAGGCCATGGGCATGTCGCGCTTCAAACTGTACAAGCGCATTCTGCTGCCATCGGCCCTGCGCCGGGCACTGCCGCAGTACAGCAACGAAGTGATCATGATGTTGCAGACCACCAGTCTGGCCTCCATCGTGACCTTGATCGACATCACTGGCGCAGCACGCACGGTCAACGCGCAGTTCTATCTGCCGTTCGAGGCGTACATCACCGCTGGCGTGTTCTACCTGTGCCTGACGTTCATTCTGGTCAAGCTGTTCAAACTGGCCGAGCGTCGCTGGTTGAGCTACCTGGCCCCGCGGAAGCACTGATATGGAACGCATCGACCACGTATTGCCGTGGAGCCACTTGGGCAGCGAGCGCAAGATTTCGGTCTTTCGCTTCGGTCGCGGCGAGCGCAAGGCCTATATTCAGGCCAGCCTGCACGCTGACGAATTGCCGGGCATGCGCACCGCCTGGGAGCTGAAAAAGCGCCTCGGCGAACTCGAAGCCAAAGGCCTGCTCAACGGTGTCATCGAGCTGGTGCCAGTCGCCAACCCCTTGGGTCTCGGGCAATTGCTGCAAGGCAATCACCAGGGCCGTTTCGAGGCCGGCAGTGGCAAGAATTTCAATCGTGATTTCGTCGAACTGAGCGCGCCGGTTGCGGCCGCTTTAGCCGACAATCTCGGTGACGATCCGCACGCCAATGTGCGCCTGATTCGTCAGGCCATGGCCGATCACCTGGCGGCATTGCCAGAGGCGAGCAGCCAGTTGCAAGGCATGCAGCGCGTGTTGCTCAGCCATGCCTGCACAGCCGACGTGGTGCTGGACTTGCACTGCGATGCCGAAGCCGCACTGCACATGTACGCGTTGCCGCAGCATTGGCCGCAGTGGCGCTCACTGGCCGCGCACCTGAATGTGAAGGTCGGATTGCTCGCGGAAGATTCCGGCGGCAGCTCGTTCGATGAGGCTTGTTCGCTGCCATGGCTGCGTCTGTCGCGGCAGTTCCCTGATGCGCAGATTCCACTGGCGTGTCTGGCAACGACCATTGAGCTGGGCGGTCAGGCCGATACCGGTCGCGCCGAAGCTTGCGCGTATGCTGAAGGCATTCTCGCCTTCCTCGCCGAGCAAGGTTTGATCACCGGCGAGTGGCCGAACCCGGCGCACGAGGCCTGTGAAGGCATGCCGTTCGAAGGCACCGAGTTGCTGTTCGCGCCGCATCCGGGCGTCGTAAGTTTTCTGCGCAAGCCCGGCGAGTGGGTCGAGGCCGGCGACGAGATTTTTGAAGTGATTGATCCTCTGTCCGATCGGGTCAGCACGGTGTGTGCTGGTACCTCCGGGGTGCTGTTTGCCATTGAACGGCTGCGTTATGCCCAACCCGGTTTCTGGCTGGCCAAGGTGGCGGGGCGCGAAGCGCTGCGTCACGGGCGCTTGCTCAACGACTGACTGACTGTTTTTGTGAGAACCGACCGCATGTACAAACTTGAAGTCCAAGACCTGCATAAACGCTATGGCAGTCACGAAGTGCTCAAGGGCGTGTCCCTGAAAGCGGCAGCCGGCGATGTGATCAGCATCATCGGCTCCAGTGGCTCCGGCAAAAGTACTTTCCTGCGCTGCATCAACCTGCTCGAGCAGCCGCACGCGGGCAAGATTCTGCTCAACAACGAAGAGCTGAAACTGGTGGCGAACAAGGACGGCGCGCTGAAAGCCGCTGATCCGAAACAGCTGCAACGCATGCGTTCGCGCCTGTCGATGGTGTTCCAGCATTTCAACCTGTGGTCGCACATGACTGCTATTGAAAACATCATGGAAGCGCCGGTTCACGTACTGGGCGTACCCAAGTACGAAGCCCGCGAAAAAGCCGAGTACTATCTGAACAAGGTCGGTGTGGCCCATCGTAAAGACGCGTTCCCGGGGCACATGTCCGGTGGCGAGCAGCAGCGTGTGGCGATCGCCCGTGCGCTGGCGATGGAACCTGAGGTGATGCTGTTCGACGAACCGACTTCAGCCCTCGACCCGGAGCTGGTGGGAGACGTGCTGAAAGTCATGCAAGCGCTGGCTCAGGAAGGTCGCACCATGGTCGTGGTCACGCACGAAATGGGCTTTGCCCGTGAAGTGTCGAACCAGTTGGTGTTCCTGCACAAAGGTGTTGTTGAAGAAAGCGGCAACCCGCGTGAAGTGCTGGTGAATCCGCAGTCTGAACGTTTGCAACAATTCCTCTCGGGCAGTTTGAAATAAATCAGGGCTGCCGTTGTGCACCGCGATAGTGCATGCTTCGCAGCCAGTAGGCTGGCTTCAATTTCCTGTAGGAGCTGCCGAAGGCTGCGATCTTTTGATCTTCAACAACAAGATCAAAAGATCGCAGCCTCGTTTCACTCGACAGCTCCTACAGTTGATCGGTGTTGGTCTCAAGATTTGTGTTCATTTACGGGCTAGCATTGGCCCATGCCTTCATCACTGTTCTTCGTTTCGGATCGCCCGCCCATGACTGCCCATCGAATTGGTTTCCTGATTTGGCCCAGCACTAAAGCGTTGACGCTGGCGCTGGCGGAGGAAGCCTTGCGTGTTGCTCAGCGTGTGCACCCGGAGGTGGTTTACGAGCTGTCGTTCCTGCAGGCGGAAGCCGTGACCGCAGCGGCGGCCGAAGGCGCCTGGCAATTGCCCGGTGAAGCCTGGACCGGCAAACTCGAAAACTTCCAGAAACTGTTCCTGCTCGCTGACGAGCCGCCGACCACATTGGCGCCGGCACTGAGCAGTGCGCTCAAGCAATTGGTACGTGCGGGTACGGTCATCGGCGGTCTGTCGGCCGGTGTCTATCCGTTGGCGCAACTGGGGTTGCTCGACGGTTATCGTGCTGCCGTGCACTGGCGCTGGCAGGACGATTTCGCCGAGCGTTTCCCTAAAGTCATTGCCACCAGTCACCTGTTCGACTGGGATCGCGATCGCCTGACCGCGTGCGGCGGCATGTCCGTGCTTGATCTGCTACTGGCGGTATTGGCTCGCGATCACGGTGCAGAGTTGGCCGGAGCGGTTTCGGAAGAACTGGTCGTTGAACGCATTCGCGAGGGCGGCGAGCGTCAGCGCATCCCGTTGCAGAACCGTCTCGGCTCCAGCCATCCGAAGCTCACCCAAGCGGTGTTGCTGATGGAAGCCAACATCGAAGAACCGCTGACCACCGACGAAATCGCCCAGCATGTGTGCGTGTCCCGTCGCCAGTTGGAGCGGATCTTCAAGCAATACCTCAACCGTGTGCCGAGCCAGTACTACCTGGAGCTGCGCCTGAACAAAGCCCGGCAGATGTTGATGCAGACCAGCAAGTCGATCATCCAGATCGGCCTGTCCTGTGGCTTCTCCTCGGGGCCGCATTTCTCCAGCGCCTATCGCAACTTCTTCGGTGCCACGCCGCGGGAAGATCGCAACCAGCGGCGCAGCAGCAGCCCGTTCGAGTTGTCGTCAGTGCCGCCAGAACGTGGCTGACGGCGGGTCAGCTATGCCTTGTCGATGGTAATGGTCGCTCCTCGCCATCGGAAAAATCCGAATCCACGAAGTCGTCAAGTTCGCGCCGGACCCCCGTCCTCCATCTTTCGTTCATTTGCTCGTTAAACGCCGTGGTGTATCTGTCCAGGCGTTGCTGACTTTCCGGGTGAAGGGGGTTGTCGTCGAAGTTGTATTCGGTCACGGCGTCGCCGGGCTGTGAAGGAAACTCGCCTGGCAACTCGGTAATCGCGTTCCCGGACAAGTCCGCGCTCGTCAATCGAGGCAGCTCGAACAGACCGTCAGGTACCTTGCTCAAGGCGCAATTGCCGAGACGCAGATTGTCCAACTGCGGGAGATGCCTCAGGTCTGGAACAATGTTGAGCGGATTGTTGCTCAGGTCCACGGAACTCAGGTTTTTCCAGCCTGCGAAGGCCTCTGCAGCCGGTTCCGTCAGGGTGATTCCACAGTCGGGCAGATGCAGGCTGCGCAGCCTGTCCATAGCGAAGATCGGGGCGGGAATCTCGCCCAGCGGAAATTTGCGGATGTCGATGTCTTTGAGCTTGGGAAAAAGCTCCAGCAGACGATCAACCCGAGGCGGGGCGGACGCTTTGGTGGTCAGATTCATTTTTTCAATGTGGTCAAAGCGTGCGGTCAGCGGCGGCAGCTCACCGGTAAACGACAACTCGCAGTAAACCGCTGGATCTGTCAGGAACGTGGGCGTTAGGCGCAGTTCCTTTTCCAGGTTGAGCCTGAAGGTTTGGCGATTGAGTTTTTCCGTCGCTGCAGCGTCGTTCCCAAGTGGCATCTGCGTTACAGGATCGCTGGGAGGCTCATTTGCCCAGGTGCCCAGGCGGTCGAGCAGGCCGGTCAGCTCGGTTTTGCGGCGCATCAGCTCAAGACGTCCATCGGCCAGCGTACCCGGAAGGCTGTAGATAAGATCGTTGGCGTCGAAACCGGACAGCGATGGGTAAAGACTTTGAGCCAGTTCGATGTCGTCCTGTCGAGCGGAGATACCAAAGTTGTCGGCCTTGGCCTGGAAAGCGGCTTTGACTCGTTCTCTGGAAGCCTCTGACAGCGGGTTGCTGCCCAGTTCCATGCCGCGACCAGAATAACGCGTCAGTTCCGCCGGCAGTTCGATGATGTTGTTGTCGCTCAGCAACGCCACTTCCAGATGCGGCAGCTGTTCCAGCCCGGCAGGCACACTATCGATCCCGGTGTTGATCAGATCGATGAACGTCAGGTTTTGCAGTGTCGATACATCGGGCGTGGCCTGCAATGTGTTGGCGTACAAGTCCAGCGATTTCAATCGGGTCAGCGTGGACAGGATCGCTTGTCCTTCAGGATCCAGAGTGATCTGGCACTTGCTCAGCATCAACGTTTCGAGCGACGGCAGGCTTTGAAGCGCTTGAGGTATGCGGCCGAGGCCGAAGCCCTGCAGTTCCAGTCCCTGCAATCCGCTGAAGCTTCTGAGAAAACCCCCGGAAACCTTCAGCCCTGGATTGCCCTGAAGATTGAGATGCGTGATGTGAGTGAAATCAGTGCTCAGCTCCGGTAACTCACCGGTAAACGCCGGCTTGGCATCGAAGGTGTTGAACCGTAGTGCTGAATTGTCGTTACGCCGGCCGCGCCAAAGTTGCTCAAGCTTGTCGCTGAATTCTTGTCTGGCGGCGAGTTCTGTGGCTTTTTCCTGAGCAGTCCATGGCAGTTCAGTCAACGGATTGTTGACCGGCAGACGCTCACGCCACGCGTTGAGATCACCCATCATTCGGGCGATTTCTGCCTCCCAACTGAGCAGTTGAGTCGTGCCGGCCAGCAATGTCCCGGGCAGGCGATAAATCATGTTGATGGCCGCGTTGTCACCCAGTCGCGGGAACAGTCTTTGCGCCATGGCAATGTCAGCCGATGCCGGTTTGACCCGGAAGTTGCGTCCCTGTGTGGCGTAGTAGCGCTTGATGCGCTCGCGAGCATTCAAGGACAGCGGATTATCGTTCAGATATACGCCGTCGGCCTGATCGGCACTCAAGCTGAAAAAAGCGTCCGGCAGCTCGGTGATGTTGTTGTTATTGAGATGGAGAATTTCAAGAGCCGGATGCTCGGCGATACCCTCGGGCACGCTGCTGATATCTGTATGGGCAAGTGAAACGCTCTTCAGGTCTGGCAAGGCGTTCAAATCAGGTGCGATTGTCAGCGGGTTGTGGCTCAGATCGAGCAACTGCAGTTTGGACATGGCACCGAGCAGTTGCTGCCCTTCAGGCGTGAATGTCAGCGCGCAGTCAGTCAGTTTGAGCTCTTTGAGATCCTTGAGGCGCCCGACGAATGAGGGGATGTCATCGAGCGCGAAGGCTTTCAGTTCCAGCGCCTGAAGATTCGGGAACAAGGCAGCAAATGAATCGATGCCTGTGGTCGTTGCATTGCCTGCAAGCTTGAGGCTTGTCACGTGATCGAAGTTCACAGTCAGGCGGGGCAGTTCGCCGAAGAACTTCAGGTCTGTCGCAAAAGACGCGGTGCGCGCGCCGGTGTCAATTGACCTTTCACGCCAGAAATCCTCCATGAGCTCCTTGAAGGCGGAACGCGCGTCTTGTTGCTCCAGACGCTCGCCTTCGCTAAGCACCTGACCTGTAACCGGGTGCGCTGATGGAGTTTCCAGTGCCCAGCGCGCCAGATCCTCGCGCATCTGTTGCAGCTCCGCTCTCCAGCGCACGAGTTGTTTTCGACCGCCGGCCAGGTCGCCAGGCAAGTCGTAGATCATCTCGCTGGCCTCTTGGGCGTTCAGACCGGGAAACAACTGCCGGGCGAGGGCAACGTCTTGCTCGTCAGCCAGTACGTCAAAGTCGTTTCGATGGCTGCGGAAGTAATTCTTGATCTGGTCGCGGGAGGCTGCCGATAGCGGGTTGTCGGCAAGGTCAATAGCGTCACTGCGATCGGCGGGAAGGTCGAACAGCGCGTCAGGCAGTTGCGTGATGCGGTTCCCCGCAAGCACCACGGTTCGAAAACCCGGATGGCTGGTCAATCCTTCAGGCACGACGGTCAGCCCGCAGTTGGACAGGTCGAGATCGTCCAGTTGGGGCAGCAGGTTCAGGTCGGGGAACGTCCCCAGCGGATTGTTACTCAAGTTCAGCGAGTCGAGGCTGTCGAGTGAAAGCAGCACAGCCTGATTTTCCGGGGTCATGACCACGCCACAATTTTTCAGCTCCAGGTCGGTCAGTCGAGGCAGTTTTACTTCGCCAAGCGCAAGCGGCTCCAGTTCGAAGCCGTTCATTTTCAGCTCGGCCAGGTTCGGGAAGCACTCGACGAAGCGCAGGGCGTTGGTGATATTGGCGTTGCCGTTGAGGTCCAGCTGGGTAACGTGCTCGAAACCGGCGCTGAGCGTCGGCATATCCCCCGTGAACGTTGCCGTTGCCCTGAGTACTTTGAGGCGGTAGTAGCCGGGCGGGCTGCGCCAGAGCTGCTCGATCTGTTGCGCAAAGGATCGCCTGGCGTCCAGTTCGCGGGTTTGTGCTTCAAGGGGCAGACGTTCGCCCGTCTCAGGGTCAAGGACGGCGGCCTGGTTGGTCCATTGATTGAGTTCGAGATTCAGGGCGCCGAGTTCATCTTCCCAGCGCGACAACTGTGCACCGAATTCGGCCAACGGCCCGGGCAGTCGGTACAACACCTGTGTAGCTTTTTCAGCATCAAGGGCTGGGAACAAGGCGATCGTGCGCTGCAGATCTTCCTGCACAGGCCGTACACCGAAGTACTTTCCGGTGTGCTCGAAGAACACTTTCACCCGTTCGCGAGAGGCCGCACTCAACGGGTTGTCAGCAAAGGTGTAACCGTCGCTGAGGGAGCTGGGCAGGTTGAAAAACCTTTCCGGTATCCGGGTGATGCGGTTGCGATCGAATTGCGCCGAGATCAGGCGTGGATGATCCAGCAAATCGTCGGGCACCGTGTAAATACCGGTATTCGACAGATTGACGTAACGCAATGCAGGCATCGAGTGCAGGTCCGGCGGCAAGCCCAGCGCGTTGCCTTCCAGATCGAGCAGAGTGAGTTGCGGCATAGAGGCGAACACCGACTCGGTGACCGTTGTCAGGCTGACTCGGCAATCGCGTAATCTCAATTCGCGCAGCGAGCGCATCGAGGTCAGCGCTTGTGGCAGGCTTGGCAGGTTGAGGTTGCGCGCATCCAGAATCTGCAACTGACTGAAAGACTGCAAAAAGCGCTCGACCGAGGTGGTCATTGGGCTGCCATCAATGCCGAGCGAAGTGATATGACTGAAATCGCTCGAGAGGACGGGCAAGTCGCCGATGATGGCGTGCTTAAGCAGCACGGCGTGCCCGGCGGCGAAGCCCTGTTGATCGTAGTGCGTGACGTTCTCCCGTCGCCAGCTTTTGAGTAACTCGTCCCTGAGCAACCTGCGGTTCTGGATTTCGGCGCGCTTCTCCAGCGGCGTGAGCGCCATGCCGGTTTCGGGGTGAATGGCGGGCGGATTGTTGGCCCAGACATGCAGTTCGTTCTGCAATTGCAGGTAGTCATTTTGCAAGCGAAGTATCTCTGCGCGTGGGCCAGCGGGACTGCGTAGCATGCTTTCGGTGAGATAACCCACCTCATGGTTCGACATCCGCGGATAGAGCACCCGGATGTCTTCTTCGAGTGTGCGCGGTTGGGAACTGGGGCGCGGCGGACGTGGTGGCGCAGGGGGATAACCATCGGTCCCCAGCAGCCACAGTGTGTCGACAGCCGACGGTTGGGTCGGCGTATCGCCGATCACCTGACGCAACTCATTGCGCTCAAGCGTACGTTCGCGAATGGTCGCCTTCAGCGCCTGGCCCTGGCCAATCCGGATGTCGAGGTTCTGGCGCTCGCTGTCGGGTAATGCGTACAACAGGCTGGAATAGAAATCGCTGAACGAATGCAGCTGCTGCCCACGATCGTCGTAAGGTTGATATTGGCCATCGTCGCGGCGAACCAGAACCTTGTGTGCGACTGCATCTTCACGGCCGATGGTGTCCAGTAACGGGCCCTCGTAGCGCCTGTCCCGGATCTCGATGCGTACATCGCCGCTCCAGCCTGGCAACAATTTGAGGCTGTGCAGCGCCAGAGAGTCGGAGTCGGAATTGCTCACCGAGTCCAGCTCCAGGCCTTCATAGGCGCGGGTAACGCGCACCTCCTGACTGGCCATCTGCATGAGTGCCTGCTGGCGCGCGGGCAATTGTCCTTCGTTGATCTGCAACAGTTCGCTACCGGTCGCGGTATCGAGCAGTTCGCGGGTGATGCTGGCCGGCAGTTCGGGAGGGTGGGCCTTGAGTCGTGTCGCCAACGGATCATCGAGGTGCTGAAGGGCCTGATAACGCGTCTCGAACAGCGCGCTCCTGTTGCGTTTGGCGAGATCGGCCACTTGCTTGCGCAGGTTCTGGCTGCGTACCTCGACGGACTGCGTCGGTCCCGCAAAGGGTTCGTTCAACAAGGCTTTGATCTGCGTCTCGTCGAGGCTATAGAGCAGGGTTTTAAGCACGTCGTCACCGAGCAGTCTGTCCTGGCGCAGTTCGGTCACGGGCAGGCTTGTGTCCGCAGACGATTGCCACAGCCGCTGCCCTTGTCGATCGAGCAGACGCAGGCACTTATCGCTTGGCCAACGCCCGTATTCGCTGAGCACCTGCAACTGTGTGACCGGATCAGCGCGCAAAAACTCTTCGGCGACATGGCTCTCGAGCTGATCGATGAAGCGTTGCAACTGCTGATCAATCTTGAAGCGCTGGATACTGTCGGCAAGCAAAGGCGGGACTTTTTCCTGATTGACATGCATTTTGCGCAACGCGTCTTCGCTGGTTCCGCTGATCCGCAAGACGGTTTCGCGCTCGTTCGGCGACAGGCTCTCGACGGAAGAACCGATACGGCGCAGAACCGTCTCGCCATCCCATTCCAGCGGTTGCTCGAGTTCAGTGTGCCAGGCGCCTTCGCCATTGTGGCGCACCACCGGTTGGTAAGCGTCGGGGCGGCTCGGGTGTTCAATGCGGTACTGCCCCGGCACCTGGCTTTCTTTTACTGCAAAGTGGGCATCCTCCAAGGGCAGCAGGCGCTTGCCCTGATGCGTGTGCAAACCCAGCGCATCGGGTTGCGAATCTGCCGTTGGAACCTGCGGGTGCTTGTAGCGTTCGAGATCCGGCTCCCAATAGCGGGTCTTGCCACTGGCCAGTTTTACCGGTTTGAAGCGGTCGATGAACGCCACGACTTCCTTGGGCAAAATCTTGCGGAACTCGGCCGCGCCAATCTTGCCGCCCACGGCGAACAGGCCCAACTGGATCATCGATTCCACGGTGCCCATCAAGAGTTCCAAGGCTTCGGTCGTTCGCCCCTGCGCCCACTCGATGACGCCTTCGAACGCTTCATCGAGCATTTGATAGGCCATGTACGCCATCATGGCTTCACCCAGCACCGGCACGAACGGCGCAACGATCAGCGCGGCGGTCTGCACGATGGTGGAAATGATGTTGCTCACCGAGTCCCAGAAGGCCCAGCGCGCTTTTTGGTCGACCACCGCGGTGGGTACGGCGATCACCCTGGCGTCATTGAAGATCTTGTTCAGTTTCGCGTGATGGATGTGTTGCCAGAGATTGTCATGGAACGCGGTCAGCGTGGTTTGCAGATCCGGGCGCTCGACAGCGGTGTCGCGCCATGCGGGCAGCGAGCTGCCGGACTCGGGCGGGTGCCACATGATCTGGCTCAAGCGGCTATTGAGGGTGCTGAAGAAAACACCTCGATGTTCGTGGTTCACGAATCGGCTGAAAAACTGCTGGTAGTCTTTCGAGCGCAACTGGCGGGTCAGTTCAGCGACCAGGTCGTAGGTCGAGGCGTATTCCTTGAAAGGGTGCTCGGGATCATCGGGGACATAAGCAACCACCCTTGCCGGGTCTCGCGAGGCGTACAGGTCTGGGGCAAACACGACGATACCGGTCAGCGGTGCGCACAGCATCCCCATGTCATGGCACAACACCGCTGCCCCGCTGATGTACAGGCCTTTCATGCCGTCGAGCACGGCATCGATCAAGCGAAAATAGCTTTCCGACACATCGCGGTTCATCCGCGCCCACTGCAGGGCGGCTTTCATCGCGGCTTTCTGGCTGTCATCGATTTTGTTGCGCAGTACGGTGGCCACCATCGGATCGGTATAGCCGAGGTTGTCTTTGAGATGGGCCTTGTATCGCGCGCCGATGTCCAGTCTTCGGCACAATCGGGTGAAAGCGGCGATGCTCATTTTCGCCTTGATCGCCGGCAGGGGACTGAACTGGCCGCTGACGGTGGGACGAGTGACGAAGGTCGAGTCAGCTTCGAAGGCATCGTCACGGGTTTCCGATTCCTCGAAGTTGTGCAGCGCGGCCTCCAGTAACGACACGGTCCAGGCGCGCGTGCCGGTGCGGATCGGAAACCACGGAGTGGTTGCGGGGATGTACAGGCGCACGAAGGTGTTGCGCACATCCAGGTCCAGGCCGAACCAGTTTTTCAGTTCTTGCTGGAGCAAGGGCTCGGCAAAGGTGCTGGCGTCCTGCAAGTGCTCCAGGCTTTGATCGACCTTGCTTTGCGCGGCCCATTGCGTGGCGTTGAGGCTATTCATCTGCTGATGTTGCTCGGCAGGTGCCGACTGGAGAGTGAGGGACAGGCGCGGCAGGCTGTTCGTGAGTGCCAGGCGGCGAGTCGGTGTCGCGGCGCCGAGCCAATCGGGCAAGGCATTTTTCAGCGGCAGGTAATGATCGTCTGGATGCAGCGCGTTGTTCGTGGCGGTCGAGGCTGTCGGAGGGTGTCGCTGAGTCAGGTGCATGGGCCATTCCTTGGCGTTGAAAAGAACGCGCAGCAAATCAGCAACCGGCCACCCTTGTGCGGTACATATTTATATCTTTGTCGCAGGGTTGAGTTGGTATTCTCTGCAGCCTGCCGCAAATCGACGGTGCCAGTTAAACTGCGCCTTTGCGACGCTATATGTCGCATTGCCGTAAACCCGGGAAAATCCGGGGTTTGCGCTATAAGAAGTTGTCGCTTGGCGACAAGGCCGGGCTGAAAACTGTCCTTACAATCCTCACCAAGCTCGCCAGTTTCAGGCGAGTGTTCCTCTTCAGGAGACTCCGATGTCCGTTGAGCACGCTGCGGTACAACGCGCCGATTTCGACCAGGTAATGGTTCCCAACTACGCGCCTGCCGCTTTCATTCCGGTGCGTGGCGCCGGTTCCCGCGTCTGGGATCAGGCCGGCCGCGAGCTGATCGACTTCGCCGGCGGGATTGCCGTTAACGTATTGGGCCATGCGCACCCGGCGCTGGTCGGTGCACTGACCGAACAGGCGAACAAGCTGTGGCACGTGTCCAACGTGTTCACCAACGAACCAGCCCTGCGCCTGGCGCACAAGCTGATCGATGCCACGTTCGCCGAGCGCGTGTTCTTCTGCAACTCGGGCGCTGAAGCCAACGAGGCCGCGTTCAAGCTGGCCCGTCGCGTTGCGTTCGACCGTTTCGGCACTGAGAAGTACGAAATCATTGCGGCGCTGAACAGCTTCCACGGTCGTACCCTGTTCACCGTCAACGTCGGTGGCCAGTCGAAGTACTCCGACGGTTTCGGCCCGAAAATCACCGGCATCACCCACGTGCCTTACAACGACCTGGCCGCGCTGAAAGCTGCGGTTTCCGACAAGACCTGCGCGGTCGTGCTGGAACCGATTCAGGGCGAGGGCGGCGTACTGCCGGCCGAACTGGCTTACCTGCAAGGTGCCCGCGAACTGTGCGACGCGAACAACGCGCTGCTGGTGTTCGACGAAGTGCAGACCGGCATGGGCCGCAGCGGCAAGCTGTTCGCTTACCAGCATTACGGCGTGACCCCGGACATCCTGACCAGCGCCAAGAGCCTGGGCGGCGGTTTCCCGATTGCGGCGATGCTGACCACCGAAGCGCTGGCCAAACATCTGGTCGTCGGCACTCACGGCACCACCTACGGCGGCAACCCGCTGGCGTGTGCGGTCGCTGAAGCGGTGATCGATGTGATCAACACCCCTGAAGTGCTGAACGGCGTGAACGCCAAGCACGACAAGTTCAAGGCGCGCCTTGAGCAGATCGGCGAGAAATACGGCCTGTTCACTCAGGTGCGTGGCCTCGGCCTGCTGATCGGTTGCGTGCTGAGCGATGCCTGGAAAGGCAAGGCCAAAGACATCTTCAACGCCGCTGAAAAAGAAGGCCTGATGATTCTGCAAGCCGGCCCGGACGTGATTCGTTTTGCCCCGAGCCTGGTGGTGGAAGACGCTGATATCGATGCCGGTCTGGATCGTTTCGAGCGCGCGGCTGCTGCACTGACGCAAGCCTGATAGACCCTTCGGCGCCTGGAGCTTTCAGGCGTCGATCAAAATTTTATGCCGGACCAGATCAACTGTAGGAGTGAGCCTGCTCGCGATTGCGGTATGTCAGTCAACTCATTGGTTTCTGACAGACCGCAATCGCGAGCAGGCTCACTCCTACATTGATCTCCATGTAGGCCCGGTTATTTTTTTTCTGTGAATTTATAAGAGAAAGGAGTGACACCATGCTGGTGATGCGCCCCGCGCAAATGGCTGATCTGGGCGAGGTACAGCGTCTGGCTGCGGACAGCCCGATTGGTGTCACTTCCTTGCCGGATGACGTGGAACGTCTGAGCGACAAGATTGCCGCGAGCGAAGCCTCGTTTGCTGCCGAAGTGAGCTTCAACGGTGAGGAAAGCTATTTCTTCGTCCTCGAAGACACCGCCACCGGCAAGCTGGTCGGCTGCTCGGCGATTGTTGCTTCGGCCGGTTACTCGGAGCCGTTCTACAGCTTCCGCAACGAGACGTTCGTGCATGCCTCCCGTGAGCTGAAGATCCACAACAAGATCCACGTGCTTTCGCAGTGCCACGACCTGACCGGCAACAGCTTGCTGACCAGTTTCTACGTGCAGCGCGAGCTGGTCGGTTCGCCGTGGTCCGAGCTCAACTCCCGTGGCCGTCTGCTGTTTGTCGCCAGTCACCCGGAGCGTTTCGCCGATTCGGTGGTGACCGAGATCGTCGGTTACAGCGATGAGAACGGCGACTCGCCATTCTGGGATGCCATTGGTCGCAACTTCTTCGACCTCAATTACGCTGAAGCCGAGCGTCTGTGCGGGCTGAAAAGCCGTACGTTCCTCGCCGAGCTGATGCCGCATTACCCGATCTACGTACCGCTGCTGCCGGATTCCGCCCAAGAGGCGATGGGCCAGGTGCACCCGCGTGCGCAGATCACCTTCGACATCCTGATGCGCGAGGGCTTCGAGACCGATCACTACATCGACATTTTCGACGGTGGTCCGACCCTGCATGCACGTGTGTCGGGGATCCGTTCGATCGCTCAGAGCCGCGTGGTGCCGGTGAAGATCGGCGAGCCGGTGAAAGGTGCCGGGCGTCAGTATCTGGTGGCTAACGCGCAGTTGCAGGATTACCGCGCGGTGTTGCTGGAGCTGGATTACGCGCCGGGCAAACCGGTGACTCTGGATCTGGAAGCGGCCGAAGCCCTGGGCGTCGGTGAAGGTGCCAGCGTGCGCCTGGTGGCGGTTTAACGCCTTAGCGAGTTTCACGGGTGGCGAAGGCGGCCCGTTTGAGGAGATAGCATGATTGTTCGTCCCGTACGCAGCAGCGATTTATCCGCTCTGATCGACCTGGCCCGCAGCACCGGCACCGGCCTGACCACATTGCCGGCCAACGAAGAACGTCTGGCCCACCGGGTCGGCTGGGCCGAGAAGACCTTTCGCGGCGAAGCTGGCCGTGGCGACGCGGACTACCTGTTCGTGCTCGAAGACGACGATGGCCGCGTGGTAGGGATTTCCGCCATTGCTGGCGCCGTTGGTCTGCGTGAGCCGTGGTACAACTTCCGTGTCGGTCTGACCGTCAGCGCTTCGCAAGAGCTGAACATCTACCGCGAGATCCCGACGCTGTTTCTGGCGAACGATCTGACCGGCAATTCCGAGCTGTGCTCGCTGTTCCTGCACGCCGATTACCGCAACGGTCTGAACGGTCGCATGCTGTCGAAGGCGCGCATGCTGTTCATCGCGGAATACCCTGAATTGTTCGGCAACAAGATCATCGCCGAAATGCGCGGTGTGTCCGATGACGCCGGCCGTTCACCGTTCTGGGAAAGTCTCGGTCGTCACTTCTTCAAGATGGAATTCAGCCAGGCCGATTACCTGACCGGTGTCGGCAACAAGGCTTTCATTGCTGAGCTGATGCCGAAATTCCCGCTGTACACCTGCTTCCTCTCCGAAGGCGCACGTAACGTCATCGGTCAGGTGCACCCGGACACCGAGCCAGCCTTGGCGATGCTCAAGAGCGAAGGTTTCAGCTACCAGGGTTACGTCGACATCTTCGACGCAGGTCCGGCCATTGAATGCGAAACCGGCAAGATCCGCGCGGTACGTGACAGTGAAGCGCTGGTGCTCGCTGTTGGCACACCGGGCGAAGACGCCACGCCGTTCATCATCCATAACCGCAAACGCGAAGACTGCCGCATCACCGCTGCGCCGGCGCGTCTGGCTGCCGGCACCCTGGTGGTCGATCCGCAGACCGCCAAACGTCTTCAACTCAACGCTGGCGATCAAGTGCGCGCCGTGGCGTTGTCCGCTGCACGGGAGTCGAAATAATGAATTCGCTATACATCGCAGGTGAGTGGCTGGCCGGTCAGGGCGAAGCCTTTCAATCGCTGAACCCGGTGACCCAGCAAGTGCTGTGGTCGGGGGAGGGTGCCACGGCTGCGCAGGTTGAGTCGGCTGTGCAAGCTGCGCGTCAGGCGTTTCCGGGTTGGGCACGTCGCACGCTGGACGAGCGCATCACTGTGCTTGAGGCTTTTGCCGCGTCGTTGAAAAGCCACGCTGACGAACTGGCTCGCACCATTGGTGAAGAGACCGGCAAACCACTGTGGGAATCGGCGACCGAAGTGACCAGCATGGTCAACAAAATTGCCATCTCGGTGCAGAGCTACCGTGAACGTACCGGCGAGAAGAGCGGCCCGTTGGGCGACGCCACCGCCGTATTGCGCCACAAACCACACGGCGTGGTCGCGGTGTTCGGTCCTTACAATTTCCCAGGGCACTTGCCGAACGGCCATATCGTTCCGGCGCTGCTGGCCGGCAACAGCGTGCTGTTCAAACCCAGCGAACTGACCCCGAAAGTCGCCGAGCTGACGGTCAAGTGCTGGATCGAGGCCGGTCTGCCGGCGGGCGTTTTGAACCTGTTGCAAGGTGCGCGCGAAACCGGCATTGCGCTGGCGGCGAACCCGGGCATCGACGGCCTGTTCTTCACCGGTTCGAGCCGCACAGGCAACCATCTGCACCAGCAGTTTGCCGGGCGTCCGGACAAGATTCTGGCGCTGGAAATGGGCGGTAATAATCCGCTAGTGGTTGATCAGGTCGCGGATCTGGATGCGGCGGTTTACACGATCATTCAGTCGGCATTCATCTCTGCCGGCCAGCGTTGCACCTGTGCACGCCGTCTGCTGGTGCCGCAAGGCGCGTGGGGCGACAGCCTGCTCAAGCGTCTGGTGGAAGTCAGTGCGAGCATTGAGGTCGGTGCATTCGATCAGCAACCAGCCCCATTCATGGGCTCGGTGATTTCCCTCGGCGCGGCGAAAGCGCTGATGGATGCTCAAGAACATCTGTTGGCCAACGGCGCCGTGTCGCTGCTGGAAATGACTCAGCCGCAGGCCCAAGCCGCGCTGCTGACCCCGGGAATCGTCGATGTCACCGCAGTTGCCGATCGCCCGGACGAAGAGCTGTTCGGCCCGTTGCTGCAAGTAATCCGCTACACCGATTTCGAAGCGGCGATCGCTGAAGCCAACGACACTGCTTACGGCCTGGCCGCAGGTCTGTTGTCGGATTCTGAAGCGCGTTATCAGCAGTTCTGGCTGGAAAGCCGCGCCGGTATCGTCAACTGGAACAAACAACTGACCGGTGCTGCGAGCAGCGCGCCGTTCGGTGGTGTCGGCGCTTCGGGCAACCACCGCGCCAGCGCCTATTACGCGGCGGATTACTGCGCGTACCCGGTGGCCTCGCTGGAAACCCCAAGCCTGGTGTTGCCTGCTGCCCTGACGCCCGGCGTGAAGATGGCGTGATGCCCATTCGCGAGCAGGCTCGCTCCCACAGGTTCAGTGGTGTTCACACATATTGTGTTCAACATAAATCCTGTGGGAGCGAGCCTGCTCGCGAAGGCCGCGCCTCGGTCTAAAAGAATAGTTACTGAAGCCTATAACAACAGATTCTCGTGGAGCCTCGCTGATGAAATCCTATGAAGTCAATTTTGACGGTCTAGTGGGGCCGACCCATAACTACGGCGGTCTGTCCTACGGTAACGTTGCCTCCCAGAGCAACAGCCAGCAGTCTTCGAACCCGAAGGAAGCGGCCTTGCAAGGTCTGGCGAAGATGAAAGCGCTGATGGAAATGGGCTTTCAGCAGGGCGTGCTGGCGCCACAGGAACGTCCGGACGTGGCCGCCCTGCGCCGTCTGGGCTTCAGCGGCACCGACGCGCAAGTGATCGAGCGCGCCGCCAAAGAGGCGATGCCGCTGCTGGTCGCCAGCTGCTCCGCGTCGAGCATGTGGGTGGCTAACGCCGCGACTGTCAGCCCGAGTGCCGACACCGCAGACGGTCGCGTGCATTTCACCGCCGCCAACCTCAACTGCAAATACCACCGCAGCATCGAGCACCCGACCACCAGCCGTGTGCTCGGCGCGATGTTCGCCAATCAGCAGCACTTCGCGCATCACGCGGCATTGCCAGCGGTAGCGCAATTCGGTGACGAAGGCGCGGCCAACCACACGCGTTTCTGTCGAGAGTATGGCGAGGCGGGCGTCGAGTTTTTCGTGTTCGGCCGCAGTGCGTTCGACAACCGTTTCCCGGCGCCACAGAAATACCCGGCGCGCCAGACCCTCGAAGCCTCGCAAGCGGTCGCGCGTCTGCACGGTCTGCGAGACGAAGGCGTGGTTTACGCGCAGCAGAACCCGAACGTGATCGATCAGGGCGTGTTCCACAACGACGTGATCGCCGTCGGTAACGGTGAAGTGTTGTTCTATCACGAAGATGCATTCCTCGAGACCGATCAGATGCTCGCCGAACTGCAAAGCAAGCTCGCCAAAGTCGGCGGCAACTTCCAGTCCGTGTGTGTGCCGCGTTCGGCAGTCACCGTGGATGATGCGGTGCGTTCCTACCTGTTCAACAGCCAGTTGCTCTCGCGTCCTGACGGCTCGATGCTGCTGATCGTGCCGCAAGAGTGCCAGGCCAACGAGCGCGTCTGGGCTTATCTGCAAAGCCTGACCAGCTCCGGCGGTCTGATTCGCGAAGTGAAAGTCTTCGATCTCAAGCAAAGCATGCAGAACGGTGGTGGCCCGGCGTGCCTGCGACTGCGCGTCGCGCTTAACGAAACCGAACTGGCGGCGGTCAACCCAGGGGTTATCATGACGCCACCGTTGTACGGTTCGTTGACCGCATGGGTTGAAAAGCACTACCGCGACCGCCTGAGCGAAACCGATCTGGCGGATCCGCAATTGCTGCTTGAATGCCGGACGGCACTGGATGAACTGACGCAAATCCTTAAACTGGGCGCGGTTTATCCATTCCAGATCAATTGATGGCCGGCGCGTCGCCAGAACGCGGCGCGCGGCTTGTCTCCCCAAGAGAGTAAAAACATGAGCGATTCCCTGCAGTTGATCCTTGAAGACACCGACGGCACGCAACTGCAAACCTCGTGCACCCGCGTCGCGGTCATGTGGCAAGGCAAAGAGCTGTGGATCCAGCAGGACGGCCGTGGCCAACTGCTAATTGGCGTGGACGTTGAAGAAGGTGACGCCGAGTACGCCAACCTGCTGCTGCGCCCATTGGCGACTAATCTGGTAAGTCTGCAACTGGAAATGGAACCGGCTGACGTCGGCGACGACGAAGACCACGTGCACGGCCCGGATTGCAACCACGATCACTAAGGAAACCGCTCTATGCTCGCCCTCGGCAAACTGCTTGAACTGACCCTCGCCGGCCGTGAACCGGCGGAGAAGACTCAACTGACTGTCGAAGGCGTGCGTATGCGCTGGTTGAGCGAAGGTGCGCTGGAAGTCCGGCCACCGCAAACGCGCGACAATGGCCTGGACCTGCTGCTGTCGGCAGGCATCCACGGCAACGAGACAGCGCCGATCGAGTTGCTTGATCGGCTGCTGCACGATATCGCTCGCGGTGACCTGAAGCCGCGCGCACGCATTCTGTTCCTGTTCGGCAACCCGGAAGCGATTCGCAAGGGCGAGCGTTTCGTCGAGCAGGACGTCAATCGGCTGTTCAACGGCCGTCATGAACAAAGCAGTGGCAGCGAAGCGCTGCGTGCCTGTGAGCTGGAACGTCTGGCGGCGAGTTTCTTCAGCCTGCCGGATCGCCAGCGTCTGCACTACGACCTGCACACGGCGATTCGAGGCTCGAAGATCGAGCAATTCGCGTTGTATCCGTGGAAGGAAGGTCGCCAGCATTCGCGTCTTGAGCTGGCGCGTCTGCGTGCTGCCGGGATGGAGGCGGTGCTATTGCAGAACAAGCCTTCGATCGTGTTCAGCTCCTACACCTACGACAAGCTCGGTGCCGAGGCGTTTACGCTGGAACTGGGCAAGGCGCGGCCGTTCGGGCAGAACGACGGCGTCAATGTCTCGCTATTGGAGACTCGTCTGCAGCAGATCATCGAAGGCACTGAGCCGGAAATGGCTGAAGCGCAGCTGGACGGTTTGCAGCTGTTCAGCGTCGCCCGGGAAATCATCAAGCACAGCGATGCATTCCGCCTGAACCTGCCGCAGGACATCGAAAACTTTTCAGAGTTGGAAGTGGGTTACGTGCTGGCCGAGGATTTGGCCAATACCCGTTGGGTGATTGAGGAGGAGGGAGCACGCATCATCTTTCCCAATCCCAAGGTCAAGAACGGCTTGCGCGCGGGCATCCTGATCGTGCCGGCCACCGACGAAAACCTCGCCTGACAGCGATCTCTAAACCGGCACAAACCCAATGTGGGAGCGAGCCTGCTCGCGAAAGCGGTCTATCAGTCAACTTATCATCGACTGGCAGTCCTTCTTCGCGAGCAGGCTCGCTCCCACATTTGATTTGAGTGAGGTCAAAACCTCACTCGGCGTCAGACCGCTACAGCATGCGGCTCGGTGCGGCGCAGTGCGCGAACCTTGCGCAACGTATCGGCGCAAGTCCGCGCCGCTTCCTGGCCCTTGTGTACAAAGTGCTCAAAGAAGAACTTCTGATGCTCGTCAGCGGCATGGAAGTGATGCGGCGTCAGGGACACCGAGAACACCGGCACTTCAGTTTCCAGCTGCACTTGCATCAGGCCGCTGACCACCGACTGAGCGACGAACTCGTGACGGTAGATGCCGCCGTCCACGACCAGGGCTGCGGCGACGATGCCGGCATAACGACCGGTTCTGGCCAGCAACTTGGCGTGCAGAGGCATTTCAAAAGCGCCGCCGACTTCGAAGATGTCGATGTCCGATTCCTGATAACCCAAGGCAAGCATTTCGGCGACGAAGCCTTTACGGCTCTGGTCGACGATTTCCTTGTGCCAGCAGGCCTGAATGAACGCGACGCGCTCGCCGTGAGGGTGTTTGCTTTTGCTGTCGATAGCGGTGGGTTGCATGTTCTGACTCCTGTTTGTGTGAAAAACAGGGCGTTATGAATCGAAAGGGATTCAAGGGTGCGCACACGCACAACATCGCGCGGACGGCCCTTTGGCGTTAATCCCGTTCTCTCTTCATCCGGACTATGACCGTCGGCCCCGGAATCACACCGGGTCTGCTGACCTTGCCATCGCGCACAACCCAAGCTGTGTTCGTCGCCAAGCGCTCGCGGGCTATGCGCATTGCGCGCAATTACCGCCGGTGGGGAATTGCACCCCGCCCTGAGAACGTTTTTGCCGCCCTTTATCGGGCGGCGCAGCGTTTTTAACACAGATTGTGGCTTTGTGCATTGCGCCTTTCTGATGATTGCCATCGAATTTTCTGGCGGTTCGAAACGACTTTTCCTTGCGCAAGGGTTGATTAATCCGAGCGATGACCGCAGTAATTCAACTTCGTAAAGGGATTTCCCCTGCTGATTAGAGGCCAGGTTCATGAGCGTTATCGATCTTCGCAGCGACACCGTCACCCAACCGACTCCCGCCATGCTCGATGCGATGACCGCAGCGGACACCGGTGATGACGTTTACGGCGAAGATCCGACGGTCAATCGTCTCGAGGCCGAACTGGCCAAGCGATTGGGTTTTGCTGCCGCATTGTTCGTACCGACGGGCACCATGAGCAATCTGTTGGGGTTGATGGCGCACTGTGAGCGCGGCGACGAATACATCGTTGGCCAGCAGGCGCACACCTACAAATATGAGGGCGGTGGCGCGGCGGTGCTGGGCTCGATCCAGCCGCAGCCGCTGGAAGTGCAGGCCGACGGTTCGCTGGATCTGGATCAGGTCGCGGCGGCGATCAAGCCTGACGACTTCCATTTCGCCCGGACTCGTTTGCTGGCGCTGGAAAACACCATGCAAGGCAAAGTCCTGCCGCTGGAGTATCTGGCCCGCGCCCGCCGCTTCACTCAGGACAAAGGCTTGCAACTGCACCTCGACGGCGCGCGCCTTTACAACGCGGCAGTCAAGCTGGGCGTCGATGCTCGGGAAATCACTCGGTACTTTGATTCGGTGTCGGTGTGCCTGTCCAAAGGCCTTGGCGCGCCGGTGGGCTCAGTGCTGTGTGGCTCTGAGCAGTTGATCGGCAAGGCTCGTCGCTTGCGCAAAATGGTTGGCGGCGGCATGCGTCAGGCCGGGCTGCTGGCAGCGGCGGGGCTGTATGCGCTGGACCACAATGTTGATCGTCTGGCAGACGACCATGCCAACGCACAGTTACTGGCCGAGGGCTTGCGTGAAGCAGGTTTCATCGTCGAACCGGTGCAAACCAACATGGTTTATGTGCAAATGGGTGAAAAAGCTGAAGCGATCAAGGCCTTTGCCGCCGAACGCGGGATCAAGTTGAGCGCTGCCGCACGTCTGCGCATGGTCACGCACATGGACGTCAAACGCTCGCAAATCGAGCAAGTGATCGCGACATTCGTCGAGTTTTCGCGCAAGTGATAGCGTTAGCCGTCCAATTGACCGTTTCTATCGTATAAACACGCTGTACCCCGCGCGCAGGGCCGATATAATGCGGCCCTTTGCCGTCGCTTCGTCTGTTGACGTTTCGAACAGGCCTTTGGCCGCAGCCTCCGTGGAAGAACCTAATGAAAAGCGCAGAAATCCGTGAAGCCTTCCTTCGCTTCTTCGAAGAGCAAGGCCACACCCGTGTAGCCTCCAGCTCTTTGATTCCGGGCAACGACCCGACCCTGCTGTTCACTAACGCGGGGATGAACCAGTTCAAGGACTGCTTCCTGGGCCAGGAAAAACGTGCGTACACCCGCGCGACCAGCAGCCAGAAATGCGTGCGTGCCGGTGGCAAGAACAGCGACCTGGAAAACGTCGGTTATACCGCTCGTCACCACACATTCTTCGAAATGCTCGGTAACTTCAGCTTCGGCGACTATTTCAAGCACGACGCGATTACCTTTGCCTGGACCTTCCTGACCGGCGTTCTGAAACTGCCGAAGGAAAAACTCTGGGTCACTGTCTACGCCTCCGACGACGAAGCGTATGACATCTGGACCAAAGAAATCGGTGTGCCGGTCGAGCGCATGATCCGCATCGGCGACAACAAAGGCGCGCCTTACGCCTCCGACAACTTCTGGACCATGGGCGATACCGGCCCGTGCGGCCCATGCACCGAGATTTTCTACGATCACGGCGACCACATCTGGGGCGGCCCACCGGGCTCGCCGGAAGAAGACGGCGACCGTTACATCGAGATCTGGAACAACGTGTTCATGCAGTTCAACCGCACCGCCGATGGCGTGTTGCATCCTTTGCCAGCGCCGTCGGTCGATACCGGCATGGGCCTGGAGCGGATCAGTGCGGTGATGCAGCACGTCAATTCCAACTACGACATTGACCTGTTCAAGAACCTGCTGAAGGCCTCCGCTGAAGCCATCGGTTGCGAAAATGGCGACCAGTCTTCGCTCAAGGTTGTTTCCGACCACATCCGTTCGTGCGGCTTCCTGATCGCCGACGGCGTGCTGCCGTCCAACGAAGGTCGCGGTTATGTACTGCGCCGGATCATCCGTCGTGCCTGCCGTCACGGTAACAAATTGGGCGCCACCGGCAGCTTCTTCTACAAGATCGTCGCGGCGCTGGTCGCCGAGATGGGCGAAGCGTTCCCGGAACTGAAGAAGCAGCAGAGCAACATCGAACGTGTGCTCAAGGCTGAAGAAGAGCAGTTCTCCAAAACGCTGGAGCACGGCCTGAAGATCCTCGAGCAGGATCTGCTGGAACTCAAAGGCACCGTGGTGCCGGGCGACGTGGTGTTCAAACTCTACGACACCTACGGTTTCCCGATGGACCTGACCGCTGACATCGCCCGCGAGCGCAGCCTGACTGTCGACGAAGCCGGTTTCGAACGTGAGATGGAAGCCCAGCGTGTTCGCGCGCGTTCGGCCAGCTCCTTCGGTCTGGACTACAACACCCTGGTCAAGGTTGATGTCGCCACCGAATTCACCGGTTACAAAGACACCAGCGGTTCGGCAAAAATTGTCGCTATCTATAAAGATGGTCAGTCGGTCGACGTCTTGAATGAGGGCGAAGAGGCGGTGATCGTTCTGAATCAGACGCCGTTCTACGCTGAATCCGGCGGCCAGATCGGCGACTGCGGTTTCCTGCAGGCAGGTAACGCGCGTTTCGACGTACGTGACACCACCAAGACCGGTGGCGCCTTTCTGCACCACGGCGTGCTGGACTCGGGCAGCCTGACCATTGGCGCGCCAGTGGAAACCCACGTCGATGCCGAAGTGCGTCACGCTACCTCGCTGAACCACTCGGCCACGCACTTGCTGCACGCTGCATTGCGTCAGGTCTTGGGCGAGCACGTTCAGCAGAAAGGTTCGTTGGTGGATAGCCAGCGTCTGCGTTTCGACTTCAGCCACTTTGAAGCGATCAAGCCGGAACAGATCAAAGCGCTGGAAGACATCGTCAACGCGGAGATCCGTAAGAACTCCGCGGTTGAAACCGAAGAAACCGACATCGAAACCGCGAAGAACAAAGGCGCCATGGCGCTGTTCGGCGAGAAGTATGGCGACAACGTGCGCGTGCTGAGCATGGGCGGCGATTTCTCCGTCGAACTGTGTGGCGGTATCCACGCCAACCGTACCGGCGATATCGGCCTGCTGAAAATCATCAGCGAAGGCGGTGTGGCATCAGGCGTGCGTCGTATCGAGGCAGTCACTGGTGCTGCAGCACTGGCTTACTTGAACGCGGCAGAAGAACAACTCAAGGAAGCGGCCAGCCTGGTCAAGGGCAGCCGCGACAACCTGATCGACAAGCTGTCGGCTGTGCTGGAGCGCAACCGCCAACTGGAGAAACAGCTGGAGCAGTTACAGGCCAAGGCTGCCAGTGCCGCGGGCGACGATCTGTCGAACTCGGCAGTGGACGTCAAGGGTGTGAAGGTTCTGGCCGCACGTCTGGATGGTCAGGACGGCAAGGCGCTGCTGGCGCTGGTTGATCAGCTGAAAAACAAACTCGGCCGCGCAGTGATCCTGCTCGGCAGTGTCCATGAGGAAAAGGTCGTACTGGTTGCAGGCGTAACCAAGGACCTGACTGGCCAACTCAAAGCCGGTGATTTGATGAAGCAGGCTGCTGCGGCAGTGGGCGGGAAGGGCGGTGGTCGTCCGGACATGGCGCAGGGCGGCGGTGTCGACGCCGGCGCACTGGATGGTGCTTTGGCGCTGACCGTTCCATTCGTCGAGCAGGGTTTATAAGGCAGTCCGCCCGGCCCGCAGTCTAGTGGCGGGCCCGGCGGCTGTTCGAGTGATTATTGGGCGCCCTTCATGGGCAGAGGCGGCTTTGAAATGGCTTTGATCGTACAGAAATTTGGAGGCACCTCGGTCGGTACCGTCGAGAGAATCGAGCAGGTCGCCGACAAGGTTAAGAAATTCCGCGATGCCGGCGATGACCTGGTGGTTGTGCTGTCTGCAATGAGCGGCGAAACCAACCGTCTGATCGATCTGGCCAAGCAAATCAGTGGCGACACTCAACCGGTTCCGCGTGAGCTGGACGTGATTGTTTCCACCGGCGAGCAGGTGACGATTGCCCTGCTGGCCATGGCGCTGATCAAGCGCGGTGTGCCGGCGGTGTCGTACACCGGTAATCAGGTGCGGATCCTGACCGACAGTGCGCACAATAAAGCGCGTATCTTGCAGATTGATGACCAGAAGATTCGCGGTGATCTGAAAGCAGGTCGCGTGGTGGTTGTCGCCGGTTTCCAGGGCGTCGACGAGCACGGCAACATCACCACCCTCGGTCGTGGCGGTTCCGACACTACCGGCGTGGCACTGGCTGCCGCGTTGAAGGCTGACGAGTGCCAGATCTACACCGACGTTGATGGTGTCTACACCACCGACCCGCGCGTTGTGCCGGTCGCTCAGCGTCTGGACAAGATTACCTTTGAAGAGATGCTGGAAATGGCCAGCCTCGGTTCTAAGGTGTTGCAGATCCGTGCGGTGGAATTCGCCGGCAAGTACAACGTTCCGCTGCGCGTACTGCACAGCTTCAAGGAGGGTCCGGGCACCCTCATTACTATTGATGAAGAGGAAACCATGGAACAGCCGATCATTTCCGGCATCGCTTTCAACCGCGATGAAGCCAAGCTGACCATCCGTGGTGTGCCAGACACCCCGGGCGTGGCGTTCAAGATTCTCGGCCCGATCAGTGCCGCGAACATCGAAGTCGACATGATCGTGCAGAACGTCGCGCACGATAACACCACCGACTTCACCTTCACCGTGCACCGCAACGACTACCAGGCCGCACAGACCGTGCTGGAAAACACCGCTCGCGAGATCGGTGCCCGTGAAGTGGTTGGCGACACCAAGATTGCCAAGGTCTCGATCGTCGGCGTCGGCATGCGTTCCCACGCAGGTGTGGCCAGCCGCATGTTCGAATCCCTGGCGAAAGAAAGCATCAACATCCAGATGATCTCGACCTCGGAAATCAAGGTTTCCGTGGTGATTGAAGAGAAGTACCTGGAACTGGCCGTGCGCGCTCTGCACACGGCTTTCGAACTGGATGCTCCGGCCCGTCAGGGCGAGTAATTCCGTTTCTTGAAGGGCGCGGTCTGACCGCGCCCTTTATTTTTTGAATGGCGCGAGCCCTGAACTGTTCTTTTGCTCGCGCTGGTCAATACTCAGGCATGTAGGGCTACGATCGCTCCGGTTGTAGGTCGGGTGCCTTTTTTTTGCAGACTGTTGTCCCTGAAATGAATTGCGTGAGGAGAAAGGTATGCTGATTCTGACTCGTCGGTGCGCAGAAAGCCTGATTATCGGTGATGGCGAAATCACCGTGACCGTGCTCGGCGTTAAAGGAAACCAAGTGCGTATCGGCGTCAACGCCCCGAAAGAGGTTGCCGTGCACCGTGAGGAAATTTACCTGCGTATAAAGAAAGAGAAGGACGAAGAACCAAGCCATTAATTTTTATCGATTTTTATGTTTGCAAACGGGGAAAAGGTTGGTTAAGATACGCCCCGTGTTGCGGAGAGCTGGCCGAGTGGCCGAAGGCGCTCCCCTGCTAAGGGAGTACACCTCAAAAGGGTGTCGGGGGTTCGAATCCCCCGTTCTCCGCCATTATTTGCTTAGTACGTTGTAATCTGGCTTTTTCTGTAAGTTGTTGAAATTAATAGAAAAAGTGGTTGGAATAGAGATTAGACGGGCTATAATGCGGCGCAACAAATGCACTCGTAGCTCAGCTGGATAGAGTACTCGGCTACGAACCGAGCGGTCACAGGTTCGAATCCTGTCGAGTGCACCATTTAAGAGTCAGTTACAGCAATGTAAATGACTTGGCTTCAACCAGGTGTGATCTGGTCTAACAAACACAAATGCACTCGTAGCTCAGCTGGATAGAGTACTCGGCTACGAACCGAGCGGTCACAGGTTCGAATCCTGTCGAGTGCACCATTTAAGAGTTAGTTGCAGCAATGTGAATAACTTGGTTTCAGCCAGTTGTGGTCTGGTCTAAAAACACAAATGCACTCGTAGCTCAGCTGGATAGAGTACTCGGCTACGAACCGAGCGGTCACAGGTTCGAATCCTGTCGAGTGCACCATATACCAAAAAGCCCGCGTTTAACGCGGGCTTTTTGCTGTCCGGGATTTGGCTTTTGCTTTCACGCATCCTCGCTCGTCAAAATCAATTTGAGCCGAACGTCCTCGCTTGAGGTCGTATCGATAGCTCGTCGTCGATGTTCGGATATTTACCTTGTGCGGTTTACCTAGCGCGCTCTCGACATCTTGTTGGCTCATGCCGGCAATGACACGGCGATTGATGATCGCTTCGCGACGTTGCCTGGCGTCGATCAGGTTTCCGCATCTGTCTTCAGCGTGACCAACAATCCCCAGTGCTCGAGTTTTTGTTGTCATCCCGGATATTTCTTCATGGTTGTGTTCCGGCATCACCGCCACGACTGATCCGGGGGAATAGGGGTGGACTTCCTGTGCTGAGCGCTGCTCGCCGTGCGCACAACTCATCGAGGTGAAGGTGATGCTGCCATCATCGGCTTCGCAACGATGGAGGGTAAGGGCGGCCCCGGTGGGCGGCAGGCAGAGCAGACAGGTGAGCACAAGGTGGGATGGTTTCAATGGCATTCGGCGTCCTCCATGACGATCTACGCTCAAGGGTAGTCGCTACATTTTCAAGCGCCGGTGTGTTTTCTTTTCAGGATGAGTCGTCGCATTTGCAGGGATCAGGACAGTGCTCAGGTTTGTTTCGCAAGCGCTTGTTTCGACCGCGATTTTTTAACGTTTTAAACCGTCAGGCGGTGTATCATTGCGCCCGTCAGCCCCGCCGGGGCTTATGGAAAACCTCCATGGACTTACCCAGTAGTTACTCAGTAAATAGTTTCACCAATCATGAATTGACTGATTGATCCTTCCGGCGTGCCCCGCTGCTGGGAGTGGAGTTCGCCTATGTCTGAAATCGAAGTAAAGAAAACACAAGAAAGCCTGCAGGATCGCCTGGCTCAGGTCGTCGAACTGCTGCAGCGTCAGCGGGTCGTGGAAGACCTGACTCACCGCCAGGAAGGCGCGCATCACGATCGCGTCGAAAATCTGGTTCACCGACAAAATCTCGTCGAGCTGCAACGCAAGCTTGATGATCTGCACTCTGCCGACGTCGCCTACATCCTTGAAGCCTTGCCGCTGGACGATCGTCTGACGCTCTGGCAATTGGTCAAGGCTGATCGCGACGGCGACATTCTTCTCGAAGTATCCGACTCCGTTCGTGAAACGCTGATCGCCGACATGGACGATCACGAGCTCTTGGCTGCGGCCAAGGACATGGACGCCGACGAACTTGCTGACCTGGCTTCCGAGCTGCCGCGAGACGTCGTCCATGAGCTGATGGAGAGTCTGGATAACCAGCAACGTGAACGCGTACGGTCGGCCCTGTCATACGACGACGAGCAGGTCGGTGCGTTGATGGACTTCGAGATGGTCACCATCCGTGAGGATGTCAGTCTCGAAGTGGTTCTGCGTTATCTGCGTCGACTCAAAGAGCTCCCCGGCCACACCGACAAGCTGTTTGTGGTCGATTACGACGGCGTGCTCAAGGGTGTGTTGCCGATCAAGCGTCTGCTGGTCAACGATCCGGAGAAACAGGTTGCCGAGGTGATGGCCAGCGATCCGGTGAGTTTCCATCCGGACGAAGATGCTTACGACGCCGCTCAGGCGTTCGAGCGTTACGACTTGATCTCGGCCCCTGTAGTCGACAAGAACGGCAAGTTGATCGGCCGTCTGACGATCGACGAAATGGTCGACCTGATTCGTGAAGAAAGCGAGAGCGAAGTTCTCAACATGGCCGGTTTGCGTGAAGAGGAAGACATCTTCGCCTCCGTCTGGAAGTCTTTACGCAACCGTTGGGCATGGCTGGCGGTCAACCTGATCACTGCGTTTGTCGCCTCTCGAGTGATCGGTCTGTTCGAAGGCTCGATCGAGAAGCTGGTAGCGCTCGCAGCGCTGATGCCGATCGTGGCGGGTATCGGCGGCAATTCCGGTAACCAGACGATCACCATGATTGTTCGCGCCATGGCGCTCGACCAAGTCAGCACTGGCAATACCTCGCGTCTGATGCGCAAGGAGTTGGCGGTGGGCTTGATTAACGGCTTGGTCTGGGGCGGTGTGATCGGCGTCGTTGCTTATCTGCTCTACGGCAGTTGGTCGTTGGGCGTGGTAATGACGGCAGCGATGACGCTGAATCTATTGCTGGCTGCGTTGATGGGGGTGTTGATCCCTATGACCCTGGCGAAGATGGGGCGAGATCCGGCGATGGGGGCGAGCGTGATGATCACTGCGATGACGGACAGCGGTGGTTTCTTCATCTTCCTCGGGCTGGCGACAATCTTCCTGCTCTGATCGGTATTAGCGAAACAGCCCGCCAATTGGCGGGCTTTTTTGTGGCTGCGAAATCTCAAATGCCGCGCAAAAAAAAGCCAGCAATTAAGCTGGCTTGAGATGTTCGGTATGGCTCAGGACGCGTCTGCTGCCATTTCGGCGTCATGGGCAATCAAGGACACCAAAGCGTTTTGCTGACGATGAGACAGCTGGCGGAAACGTTGCAACAGCTCGCGCTCGTGCAACGACAGTTCCGGGCTGTCCAGGCGCATGCTCAGCTCTTCGCCCAGTGCACCTTCCTGAATAAGACTCTGCTCAAGGCGCGCAATGATCTCGGAGTTCATGCTGCGATGATGATTGCGAGCCACCTCGGCAATGCGTTCACGCATTCCGTCTGGCAGACGTACGACGAACTTGTCAGCCGTACGGCTGGAATAAATTGCCTGTTTCAATGGGCGCATATATTTAACCGGTTAGTTCAGGGGAGCGGTTCTCGGGATTGGCCGCAGGATGTGTGGTAGGACAAGCATCCGCGCCAAATGGTTCAACCTGAATTGTTAAGAGGCCCGCATCATGCCTCAAAATTGCCAGATCATTGGCGTCAATTCTGTGACAAATATTGAGCTGGGTAAAGGCGTAATGCCAGCACCAATTAT
>NZ_CP071586.1:4760000-5302500 GCF_019614655.1 Pseudomonas germanica | reverse complement strand
GACTACCGTTGAAAAGTTAGCGGATGACCTGTGGATCGGAGTGAAAGGCTAATCAAGCTCGGAGATAGCTGGTTCTCCTCGAAAGCTATTTAGGTAGCGCCTCATGTATCACTGTAGGGGGTAGAGCACTGTTTCGGCTAGGGGGTCATCCCGACTTACCAAACCGATGCAAACTCCGAATACCTACAAGTGCCGAGCATGGGAGACACACGGCGGGTGCTAACGTCCGTCGTGAAAAGGGAAACAACCCAGACCGTCAGCTAAGGTCCCAAAGTTATGGTTAAGTGGGAAACGATGTGGGAAGGCTTAGACAGCTAGGAGGTTGGCTTAGAAGCAGCCACCCTTTAAAGAAAGCGTAATAGCTCACTAGTCGAGTCGGCCTGCGCGGAAGATGTAACGGGGCTCAAACCATACACCGAAGCTACGGGTATCATCTTCGGATGATGCGGTAGAGGAGCGTTCTGTAAGCCTGTGAAGGTGAGTTGAGAAGCTTGCTGGAGGTATCAGAAGTGCGAATGCTGACATGAGTAACGACAATGGGTGTGAAAAACACCCACGCCGAAAGACCAAGGTTTCCTGCGCAACGTTAATCGACGCAGGGTTAGTCGGTCCCTAAGGCGAGGCTGAAAAGCGTAGTCGATGGAAAACAGGTTAATATTCCTGTACTTCTGGTTATTGCGATGGAGGGACGGAGAAGGCTAGGCCAGCTTGGCGTTGGTTGTCCAAGTTTAAGGTGGTAGGCTGAGATCTTAGGTAAATCCGGGATCTTAAGGCCGAGAGCTGATGACGAGTGTTCTTTTAGAACACGAAGTGGTTGATGCCATGCTTCCAAGAAAAGCTTCTAAGCTTCAGGTAACCAGGAACCGTACCCCAAACCGACACAGGTGGTTGGGTAGAGAATACCAAGGCGCTTGAGAGAACTCGGGTGAAGGAACTAGGCAAAATGGCACCGTAACTTCGGGAGAAGGTGCGCCGGTGAGGGTGAAGGACTTGCTCCGTAAGCTCATGCCGGTCGAAGATACCAGGCCGCTGCGACTGTTTATTAAAAACACAGCACTCTGCAAACACGAAAGTGGACGTATAGGGTGTGACGCCTGCCCGGTGCCGGAAGGTTAATTGATGGGGTTAGCTAACGCGAAGCTCTTGATCGAAGCCCCGGTAAACGGCGGCCGTAACTATAACGGTCCTAAGGTAGCGAAATTCCTTGTCGGGTAAGTTCCGACCTGCACGAATGGCGTAACGATGGCGGCGCTGTCTCCACCCGAGACTCAGTGAAATTGAAATCGCTGTGAAGATGCAGTGTATCCGCGGCTAGACGGAAAGACCCCGTGAACCTTTACTATAGCTTTGCACTGGACTTTGAATTTGCTTGTGTAGGATAGGTGGGAGGCTTTGAAGCGTGGACGCCAGTTCGCGTGGAGCCATCCTTGAAATACCACCCTGGCAACTTTGAGGTTCTAACTCAGGTCCGTTATCCGGATCGAGGACAGTGTATGGTGGGTAGTTTGACTGGGGCGGTCTCCTCCTAAAGAGTAACGGAGGAGTACGAAGGTGCGCTCAGACCGGTCGGAAATCGGTCGTAGAGTATAAAGGCAAAAGCGCGCTTGACTGCGAGACAGACACGTCGAGCAGGTACGAAAGTAGGTCTTAGTGATCCGGTGGTTCTGTATGGAAGGGCCATCGCTCAACGGATAAAAGGTACTCCGGGGATAACAGGCTGATACCGCCCAAGAGTTCATATCGACGGCGGTGTTTGGCACCTCGATGTCGGCTCATCACATCCTGGGGCTGAAGCCGGTCCCAAGGGTATGGCTGTTCGCCATTTAAAGTGGTACGCGAGCTGGGTTTAGAACGTCGTGAGACAGTTCGGTCCCTATCTGCCGTGGACGTTTGAGATTTGAGAGGGGCTGCTCCTAGTACGAGAGGACCGGAGTGGACGAACCTCTGGTGTTCCGGTTGTCACGCCAGTGGCATTGCCGGGTAGCTATGTTCGGGAAAGATAACCGCTGAAAGCATCTAAGCGGGAAACTTGCCTCAAGATGAGATCTCACTGGAACCTTGAGTTCCCTGAAGGGCCGTCGAAGACTACGACGTTGATAGGTTGGGTGTGTAAGCGCTGTGAGGCGTTGAGCTAACCAATACTAATTGCCCGTGAGGCTTGACCATATAACACCCAAGCAATTTGCGTCGAAGAGACCAGATTGCGGTGTGTGAAGACGAAACGAACCGAAAGTTCGATGTTCACAAACACCGAAAGCTATCACATACCCAATTTGCTGAAGCGAGGCCATTTGGCCACGACTCAGTACCCGAATTTCTTGACGACCATAGAGCGTTGGAACCACCTGATCCCATCCCGAACTCAGCAGTGAAACGATGCATCGCCGATGGTAGTGTGGGGTTTCCCCATGTGAGAGTAGGTCATCGTCAAGATTAAATTCCGAAACCCCAATTGCGAAAGCAGTTGGGGTTTTGTTTTGCCCGCAGGAAAGTTTCAGCTCGCGACAGGTAATACGTTCACCAACGTATTACCTGCCCCAACCGTCGCTAACCTTGAGCGCGAGAAGTCATGCTACGCGCCGTCGTCCGTTTCAACTTTACCCAGTGCTGCGCTCACGGCGCTGACATGGCGTTTGCCATTCACGTCATAACTAAGCCCAGTGGCTTCGGCATCCGGTTTGCGCAATACCAGTTGTGCCGACAATCCTTCCTTTTCGTAGTAGCTGCCGAACCAGTTGATCAACGCGCCGATATAACAATCATTGCCAATGACAACCCCCAGATTCGTGACAACTTCGAGGGTGTAGGGCGCCATGCCATAGCTGTAATAGTCGTTTTCTCCTGCGCCACTGGCCGGGACAGGGCAGAGCGGCGTGTTCGCTGAACTGACTTCTCCCGCCTGCGTCGCTTTGCTTATCGCCCGGTCAAGTGTCTGTTGCAGAGCGGGCTCCAACTCGTAAGTGGTGGTGCCGTCTTCCTTATGTTGAAGGGTGGGCACCTTCAGGTCGTAACGGTAATGAACCGCTATCGTCGGTACCCGATTGTTGATTCTGAGCGGGTTTAGCAAGTAAAGCTGATCAACTCCGTAGGCACCACTGCGATAAGCCGCATACACTTTTCCACGGATACTTATCCATTTTGCTGATTGGTTGGCGCCGCGGTCATTGGTGTGGAACAACGAACTTTCCGCGGCCGGGCTTCTCTTGATGAAACGCTCGCCGGTTCGCCGCCAGGTCTCCGTGTAGGTAAACAGACCTGTGCCGCCGGTGTAGGTATCGACGATAAGGTCGCGCTGACCATCGTCGTCCATGTCCAGCAGGGTGTACGTGGAGTGACCGAAATCGGCAGCGCCGGAAATGTCCGACGTCCTCAGCGCCTGCCACTCGTCTGGCGTGAGACCTGCGGGCTTCGATTTCGGAAAGTGCGTGTCGCTTGGATCATCCTTGTCGACGTCTCCAGAGAACGAGGTCTTGCCCGCGCGGATGCCAAAGGCTTCAAGCGTACGCTCCAGGGCAAACTCCGGATTATCCTTGCTCGCTGCTTGAATGCTGTTGCTCAGTTCATGCATCACTTGCGTATCGAGGTCATCCGGTGGGTAGGCAAGCGCGTCCGTCAACAGTGCCTGAAGGACTTTCAGGCGCTCGTCATAACGCTGATTCAGGCACGAGACATCGTCGGCGCATTCATTGCGAGCCTTTAACCACAGTCGTTGAGTACGTTTCAGTTCGGGCTGTACCTGGGCGGACGCCTTTATTAATGCTCGATAAACAGATCCCATCTGTACATCTTGTTCATAAAGTCCTTTGCCCGCGCAAACAGTTTTTTCGGCGGCATTCGCCGCTTTTGTGCAATCCATTCCAGCCGCCATTGCCTGCTGAACAAACAGCAGAGCGCAAGCGGACACGATGTAGCGTCCTTTGATGTACACGATGTAAGCCTTTTAGTGGGAAGTTGTCCTGGCGCGCAGGGTAAATGCTCGCAGAGGAATCTTGAAGCGCTGGCTTCAGGGAACCGCACTTCTGGCCGATAACCCATTCGGTGACTTAAAAGTCGCGCGAAATCGCTTGATAGCATTTTGCCGCCAGCTATCATCTGCGCGCCTGAAATTGCCCTCACTTCAATTGCCTGGAAATCTTCGATGCTGTCGTATCACCAAAAAAGTTTTCTGATCGTCGATGATTTCTCGGATTTCCGCAGTTCCGTGCGTTCGATGCTGCGTGAGCTCGGGGTCAAGGACGTCGACACGGCCGATACCGGTGAGCAGGCGCTGAAGATGTGCGCGCAGAAGTCCTACGATTTCATCCTGCAGGATTTCCATCTCGGCGATGGCAAGAAGAACGGCCAGCAGGTGCTCGAAGATCTGATGTCGGAAAAGCTCATCAGCCATGAAGCGGTGTTTGTCATGGTGACGGCCGAGACCAGTCAGGCGATGGTGCTCAGTGCTCTGGAGCACGAACCGGATGCGTACCTGACCAAGCCGTTCAACCGCTCCGGCCTGGCCCAGCGCCTGGAGCGTCTGGAACAGCGCAAGACGTTGCTCAAACCGATTCTACAAGCCCTCGATCGCGGCAAACCGGTCGAGGTGCTTAACGCCTGCATCGCCCTGTGCAAGCAGGACATTCGCTATTCACCGCTGTGCCTGCGTTATCGCGCCGATGCGCTGCGCGAGATGAATCAGAACGAAGCGCTGGAACGACTCTATGACAGCATCATTGCTGACCGGCCGTTGCCATGGGCATTTGCCGGACTTGGCAAATTGCTGTTCAAGCGTGGCCAAGTGGCGCAAGCCAAGGGCGTTTATGAAAAGGCCCTGAAGGTGTTCCCGATGATGCCGGCGCTGTACGACGGCATGGCCGATGTACTGGTCGCCGAAGGCGATAGCAAAGGTGCGCAACGGGTGCTGGAGGAGGCGATTCGCCTGTCTCCCTTGGCGGTGCGTCGGCAGGCGTTGCTGGGCAAACTGGCGATGGCCAACGAAGACTTCGACACCGCGTCCCGCGCCTATCGTCAGGCCGTAGCGCAAGGCGCGCAGTCGCGCTTCAAGGATCCGGAAAGTAATCTCGGCCTGGCTCACGCGCTGATCAGCAAAGGCAGTGAGCGCGGGCTCGACACGCGCACACGCCTGGAGATCAACACCACGCTCAGTGCGGTGGCCAAAGAAAACCCGAGCGACCCCGGCCTGCAGATTCGCGCGCGTCTGATGAAAGCCACCAGCCTGCTGCTCAACGATGCCGAGACCGCTGACAAGCTCACCGAGCAAGCGCTGATGCGCCTCGACGGCATGGAGCAGTTCATGAGTCCGGAAGCTGCGCTGTTGGTCGCCAAGCAATTGCAGATGCTCGGACAGGCCGAGGCGGGCACCTCGATGCTCAAGAGCTGCGCGGAGATCTACGGTGACGATCCGGCAGTAATGAAAGACATCGCCAAGCTCACTGATGACCCGACTATCCTCAGTTCCAGCAACGCCGCTGCTGACCTCAACCGTCAGGGCGTGCGCGTGTACAAGACCGGCAACCTGGTGGAGGCCCGTGATGTGTTCCGCAAGGCGCTGAAGATGCAACCGAAGAACATCAGTATTGCGCTGAACATGGCCCAGTCGCTGCTCCACGGCACCGACACCAGTGTGCCGTCGGCGGAACTGGAAGAATGTCGGGCCTGCCTGAAAATGGTTGGCCTGATGCCCGACACCGACGCGCGTTTTGCGCGTTATCAGAAGCTGAAAAGCAAGGCGTTTGGCGAATGAACCACGACGAGCAAGCTCTGGATTTTTCTACGGTGATCGCCTCCACCGTCCACGACATGAAGAACTCGCTGGCCATGCTCATGCAGGCCCACAGCCAATGGCTGGCGCGGTTGCCTGAGGCGCAACGGCTAGGCGCGGAGCAAGGCGTGATCGACTTCGAGTTTGCCCATCTCAACGGCATGCTGGTGCAACTGCTCGGGCTGTACAAGCTCGGCGTCAACCAGATGCCGCTGCAACCGGCCTATCACGAACTCGATGACTTTATCGAGGCACAACTGGCGGCGCATCAGGAGGTGTTTGCCAGTCGCGGGATCATCGCCACCTATGAAGTCGATCCGCTGAGCCCGTTGGGCTTCTTCGACCGTGAGCTGATTGCTTCGGTGCTGGGCAACTGCATCAATAACGCCATTCGTTACGCCCGCGAATCGCTGCTGATCACCGTCAGTGACGAGGCCGGGCAACTGGTGCTGAGTATCAACGACGACGGCGACGGTTATCCGGCCGAGATGCTCGAGCGCCAGGCCGATTATGTACAGGGCATCAATCACAGCAGTGGCAGCACCGGGCTCGGTTTGTATTTCGCCAATCGTATCGCGGCGCTGCATCAGCGCAATGGTGTCGAAGGGCGCACCGAAATCCGCAACGGCGGACCGCTTGGCGGCGGGGTGTTCAGCCTTTATCTGCCGTGACACAGGTTTTTGTTTGACGCTGCTTGATATTCCGAACAGCCGGAGCCTATTTTGTGCGGGTCGCCGTTCGCGGCTCGCACAATAACAAGGATTGCGTCATGACAACCGATGGCCAGCGTTCACTCGCGCAGCGATTGACCGGCATTGATGAGATTGAGTGTGTTACGCCGGATTTGAATGGCGTGCCGCGCGGCAAAGTGATGACCGCTGAGGGTTTCCTCGAAGGGCGGCGTCTGCAACTGGCCCGTGGCGTGCTGTTGCAATGCATCATGGGCGGTTACCCGGCAGCACGGTTTTACGGCAGCGACGACGGCGATCTCGCCCTGATTGCTGACCCGACCCAGATCCATCGTTTGCCATGGAGTGACGACCCGCGTGCCCTGGCGATTTGCGATGCCGATGAGTTGAGCGGCGAGAGCTCCAACCTGTCGACTCGCGGTCAGCTCAAGAAAGTCATTGCCCGTTATGCCGCGCGCGGCCTGGCGCCGGTGGTGGCGACCGAGCTGGAATTCTTTGTCTTCGCGCCGAATACCGATCCGACCCAGCCGTTCCGTCCGCCAGTAGGCCTTGACGGGCGTCGCGAGGATGGCCAATCGGCGTTCAGCGTCAGTTCCAATAACGGTCTGCGGCCGTTCTTCAACGAAGTCTATAAGTGCATGGCGGCACTCGGTCTGCCGCGCGATACCTTCATGCACGAGATGGGCGTCAGCCAGTTCGAGATCAATCTGCTGCACGGTGATCCACTGCTGCTGGCCGATCAGACGTTCCTGTTCAAGCACCTGCTCAAGGAAGTCGCGCTCAAGCACGGCCTGACCGTGGTGTGCATGGCCAAGCCGCTGGCACACACGCCAGGCAGTTCGATGCACATTCATCAGAGCATCGTCGAGACCGCTAGCGGCAAGAATGTCTTCAGTGATGCGCACGGCGAGCCAACCGCGATGTTTCGCCACTTCATCGGTGGCCAGCAGGCGGGCATGGCCGATTTCACCGCACTGTTTGCACCTAATGTGAATTCCTATCAGCGCCTGTGCCATCCGTACGCATCACCGAACAACGCCTGCTGGTCGCACGACAACCGGGCGGCCGGCCTGCGAATTCCGGCCAGTTCGCCGGTTGCCCGCCGGGTGGAAAACCGTTTGCCGGGCGCCGATGCGAATCCGTATCTGGCGATCGCCGCCAGTCTGGCTGCCGGTTTGCACGGGATCGAGAATGAGCTGGAACCGAGCGAAGCGATTCAGGGCGAGTTCGCGGTGCCGGACAATCTTGCGCTGCCGTGTACCTTGCACGCCGCGCTCGAACGTCTGAAACGTAGCCAATTGGCGAGGGAACTGTTCGGACAGGAGTTCATCGAAGGCTACATCGCTTCGAAGACCATGGAGTTGACCAGCTTCTTTGATGAAATCACTCCCTGGGAACGACGTGTTCTAGCAGCCCAGGCCTGACGTACCGCCGCCATCGGGCTATCGTTCTGGTAGCCCGATATTTACTGCAAGGAGCCGCTCGGAACGCCGATGCGCCAAATCTGGAAATCCTTTCGAGCACTGTATTTCGCCTCGCTGATGATGTTGATCGGCTCGGGCCTTCTATCCACTTATCTGGCATTGCGTCTGGCCGCTGACAATGTCGACGGCCTCTGGGTCGGCGCGCTGATGGCGGCCAACTATTTCGGTCTGGTGCTGGGTGGCAAGATCGGTCACCGACTGATTGCCCGGGTCGGGCACATCCGTGCTTATTCGGCCTGTGCCGGGATCGTCGGGGCGGCGGTGCTTGGCCACGGTCTGGTCGATTGGCTGCCGGCGTGGCTGGTGCTGCGGACCATCGTCGGTCTGGGCATGATGTGCCAATACATGGTGATCGAGAGCTGGCTTAACGAACAGGCGGACGCCAATCAGCGTGGCCTGGTGTTCAGCGGCTACATGATCGCTTCGTACCTGGGCCTGGTCCTCGGCCAACTGATTCTGGTCATGCATCCGGGCCTGGGGCTGGAACTGCTGATGCTGGTCGCGCTGTGTTTCGCCCTGTGTCTGGTGCCCGTGGCATTGACGCGGCGGATTCACCCGGCGCCACTGCATCCGGCGCCGATGGAGCCACGCTTCTTTATCAAGCGCGTACCGCAGTCGTTGAGTACGGTGCTGGGTGCCGGTTTGATCATCGGCTCGTTTTACGGTCTGGCACCGCTGTACGCCTCGCAACAAGGGCTATCGACCGAGCAGGTTGGTCTGTTCATGGGTAGCTGCATCTTTGCCGGTTTATTGGTGCAGTGGCCGTTGGGCTGGTTGTCCGATCGTTATGACCGGGCGCTGCTGATTCGCTGCTTTGCCGGGTTTTTGGCGGTGGCGGCGTTGCCGTTGGCCGTGCTGCCGCAGGTTCCGCTGGAGGTGTTGTTCGGGGTTGGTTTCCTGTGTTCACTGGTGCAGTTCTGTCTGTACCCACTGGCAGTGGCATTCTCCAACGACCACGTCGAAGGCGATCGTCGCGTGTCGCTGACCGCGATGCTGCTGGTGACTTATGGTGTCGGTGCGAGCATCGGACCGTTGCTTGCGGGCGTGTTGATGAAGCTGTTTGGCAGCCAGAGCCTGTATGCGTTCTTCAGCTTCTTCGCGTTGGTGCTGGTGTGGCGGATCCGGCCGAAAGCGGTGACCAATCTGCATCAGGTCGACGACGCGCCGCTGCATCACGTGGCCATGCCGGACAGCATGTCCAGCTCACCGCTGGTGGCGGCCCTCGATCCTCGGGTAGACGAGCAGGTGGTGCAGGAGCAGATGGTGCAGGATCCGGTGCAGACGCCGGCAAGTCCCGAGCCTGAAGCTGATACTCCGTCAGAGCCTGCGGCAGAAGTCGAATCGGATACCGATAAACCCGCGCCTGATCTCAGCGGCGGTAGACCCTGAACTGAACAAAAAACATCGCGCATAAAAAAGGGCAGTCCCGCCAAGGACTGCCCTTTTTATTGGCCGTGCGAATCAGAGATCGTCTTTGTCGAAACGGCGTGCTTCACGTTGCAACTGATACACGAAACGCTCAACGTTGCGCGCAGCCTGGCCACTGATGTTGTGGAAACGCAGACCGGCAAAGGTGATGTTGAGTTTTTCTTCGAAATGCAGATAGCGCAATTCGACGGAGATCGGCTGGTTGCCGAACAGCGGCGGGGCGATCAAGCGGTCATAAACCTGGCCCAATTGCAGGCGGTCGGTGATATCACCTTCGAAACGCAGCTTGCAGCCGGTCGCGGAGATATCCAGCAGTTTGCCGTTGATTGGCGCCTTGAGTTTTTCGCCGCCCAGTTCAACGCTGACCAGATCGGTCAGTTTTAGTGCCGCACGGAAGGCATTGCGGCGCTGGTGGTAAACCACTTCAGTCGGCAGTGCGCCGGTGTAGAAACGATCACCCTCGGATTCTTCGATATTCAGCGTGCCGGTGCATTCCCAGGCGATGCGCACGCCTTCATGAAAACCTTCAACCTTGAATGGCTCACCGGCCTGCAGGAAGCGTTCGCCATCACGCGGGATCATCTCGTCCAGTGCGATCGTAGCGCTGTCGCGGTCGACTTTGATCAGATAGCTCTGGAAGCGCTGGCTGCGCTCATGAAAGGTGATGATCAGCGGATCGTGGCTTTCTTGCAGCTGGCGCAGGTTGCTGGAGATTTCCAGTGGCGTGGTAAGCACCTTAGGGGGCTGCGGAGCATCATCCGCGCTGAGGGCGTTGGACACGGTTTATCAATCTCCAGACAAAATATGACGACTAGCCAGCATTTTGCCAGCATGTTTCGCGGGTTGATAGAGCTGGCGCATCAACGGCTCATGCCTGGCTGAGCGGACGCGGTGTGGCGGGTTTGGCAAATGTACCGCTGGCGTTATACAGCGCCGGCGCTTCACCGCCGGTGAGGATCTTCAGCTGATTGGCCGTGGCGGCCTGCTGGATCTGGATCGACTGGCCGTTCTTGACGTTGGCGGCCTGGCATTGAGCGATCAGATCGGTCAATGCATCGCCTTGCGCCAACAACTGCTCGCCAATGCTCGACTGGCCAGCCAGTTGCTCCAGACCGCTGCGGTCTGTCGGCAAGTTGAGGCTGGCGAGGATTTCGCTGCGTTTGCGGCCATGCTGTTCAAGCAGAATGATCAATGCCTGTTTATGCGCCAGAATTTCTTCCAGCAAGGGCATGTCGCGACCGTGCAACGCGAGGGATTCGGTTTGCAGCAACTCCAGCAATTGTTGAGCTGGAGCAAAGTCGTCGTTGATCAATTGCAATAAATTAGTGTCGTGCATGGCTGGCCTTGGGTTTTAAGCGTCCAAAAGCCTGGCGCCGGCAAAAGCCTAGCGCTGGGCTTCGAAGTTGAGCAGTTTGCTGGCTACACGGTTGCTGTCGACTTTATAGCTGCCATCGGCAATCGCGGCTTTCAACTCGGCCACACGGGCTTTGTCGACAGCAGGTTGATCGCGCAGCTTGTCAGTGACCTTCTGCAACTGTTGAGCCTCATTGCTGAGGTGTACCGATTCCCCGCTTTTTGCGGTACTGGCCGGTTCGGCCTGGGTATTCAGCGGCGCGGAGGTACCGGTTTCGGCGGTTTCCTTGGCGTTGCTGGTACGTGTACTGCCCGTAAGTGACGAGGAGCTGTTCAAACGGCTGAAATCGATGACCATGATAAAAACCTCTGGGAATTTGGACGCTTGCCATGTTTTCGGCCATCCCCTGGAAAACTTTAGGCACATTTACAATGAGCCTTGCATGCGCCGGCGCGTGTCCTGCTGCGGCACAGTTTAGGGAACAGCCGGGGTCAGCGCCAGTTTTCTACATCGCCACTTCCACTTGGCCGGGCGCGGTGACTTGCGCCTTGATGACCCTTTGCGAGTTGAGGTTTTTCACCCGGATCTGTTCTTTCAAACCGCCATTGGCCAGCGCTTCACCGGGCATGCGCACGGCGAGTGTGCCGCTGCGGGCAGTGATGACCACTTGATCACCCTTGCGAATGACTTCCGCCTGTTCCAGATGGACCAGAGTAATGACCTGATCGGCTACCGTTGGTCGGGTTAATTTCTGCCCGATCGCTTCGTCTACCGAGGTCAGAAAGCCTTGGTTGATCGTGCTCACGTCGCGTTCACGCAGGGTCACGTCCTGTGGTTCGATGATCCCTGCACGTTTCAGCGGTCGGGTGGTTGTCACAATCTCGCGAAACAGGCGGACTTGAGCGGGCACGAACACAGTCCAGGGCGAGGCGCCCTCACAACGGACCTTCACGGTAACCCGGCCCAGCGGACGTGCCGGACTCTCCAAAGTCGCTGTCAATTCCTTGTCGCACATAGGCATGCGCATACGGGGGTCGAGCTGGTTTACTTCGATCTCGTAGCGGCCTTCCGTTTGACTGGTGGCCAGATAGTCTTCTACGGTGAACTCAAGAAAGCCCTGAGTGACGCCGATAAGCATGTCAGGCAAGGTAACCGCATCAGCAATGGCAGGGCTGCCAGCGAAAAAGCAGCAGACGGCGGACATCGCGCAAAGGCTTTTGCGAGCGCGGGAGGTCAGGTGTCGGAAAAATGTCGTTTGAGCGTTCATACGAGTTAAAAAGCAAGCGCCGTGCCGTTTAGCAATGAATGTGCGTCGCAACAACACTTGGCGTTGGTGTAGGAGTCTGGGCATGGCTGGTGTAATGGATTCGGTGAACCAGCGCACGCAACTGGTGGGGCAGAATCGCCTGGAGCTGTTGTTGTTCCGTCTTGACGGTCAGCAGCTCTACGGAATCAACGTGTTCAAGGTGCGGGAAGTGTTGCAGTGCCCGTCGCTGACGTTGATGCCCAAGTCCAGTCCTGTCGTGTGCGGGGTGGCAAATATCCGGGGGGCGACCATTCCGATCCTTGATCTGGCAATGGCCACCGGTTCCGGAGCGTTGAAGGACAAGAACAACCCGTTCGTGATCATCACGGAGTACAACACCAAGACCCAGGGTTTCCTGGTCCGCTCGGTGGAGCGCATCGTCAACATGAACTGGGAAGAGATTCATCCACCGCCCAAGGGCACGGGTCGCGATCACTACCTGACCGCTGTGACTCGGGTGGACAATCAGTTAGTCGAAATCATCGACGTCGAGAAAGTGCTGGCGGAAGTTGCGCCGACACCGGAAGCGATTTCGGTGGGCGTGGTCGATGTCGAGACCCAGACCAAGGCACTGTCATTGCGTGTCTTGACGGTCGATGACTCGTCGGTGGCGCGCAAGCAGGTCACGCGTTGTCTGCAGACAATCGGGGTCGAAGTGGTGGCGCTGAACGACGGCAAACAGGCGCTGGATTACCTGCGCAAGCTGGTCGATGAGGGCAAGAAGCCGGAAGAAGAGTTCCTGATGATGATTTCCGACATCGAGATGCCGGAGATGGACGGGTACACCCTGACGGCGGAAATCCGCGGCGACGCACGCATGCAAAAGCTTCATATCATCCTGCATACTTCGTTGTCGGGGGTATTCAACCAGGCGATGGTCAAGAAAGTCGGTGCAGATGACTTTTTGGCCAAATTCCGTCCTGATGACCTCGCATCCCGGGTAGTCGACCGGATCAAAGCAGCAGATATCAGCTAGGAGCGTTTTGCTCCTGGCGGTCAACACGATTTAAGAGGCGGCATCATTGTCTACGGGTAATTTGGATTTCGAACAGTTCCGGGTCTTCCTGGAAAAAGCCTGTGGCATTCTGCTCGGTGAAAACAAGCAGTACCTGGTCTCGAGCCGTCTCAACAAACTGATGGAGCAGCAAGGCATCAAATCCCTGGGTGAGCTGGTTCAGCGCATCCAGACCCAGCCGCGCAGCGGTTTGCGCGAGCAGGTGGTCGATGCCATGACGACCAACGAAACCCTGTGGTTTCGTGACACCTATCCGTTTGAAGTCTTGAAGAACAAGGTGCTGCCTGAAGCGATCAAGGCCAGCCCCAACCAGCGCTTGCGGATCTGGTCAGCGGCGTGCTCGTCGGGCCAGGAACCGTACTCGCTGTCGATGTCGATCGACGAGTTCGAGCGGACCAACCTTGGTCAACTGAAGATGGGCGTGCAGATTGTTGCCACTGATCTGTCCGGCCTTATGCTGACCAACTGCAAGACCGGCGAGTACGACAGTCTGGCCATCGGTCGTGGTTTGTCGCCGGAACGCCTGCAGCGTTACTTCGACCCGAAAGGGCCGGGCCGCTGGGTGATCAAGGCGCCGATCAAGAACCGGGTAGAGTTCCGTTCGTTCAACCTGCTCGACAGCTATGCCGCGCTGGGCAAGTTCGACATCGTGTTCTGCCGCAACGTGTTGATCTACTTCTCTGCCGAAGTGAAGAAAGACATCCTGTTGCGCATTCACAGCACGTTGAAGCCGGGCGGTTATCTGTTCCTTGGCGCTTCCGAAGCGTTGAACGGTTTGCCGGATCATTACCAGATGGTGCAGTGCAGCCCGGGGATTATTTACCAGGCTAAATGATTGCAGCGGTAATACAAAAAAACGGGAAGCCTTAAGGCCTCCCGTTTTTTTATGCCCCAATTATTTTATTTCCCACGAACACCACACCCCCCCCTGTGGGAGCGAGCCTGCTCGCGAAAGCGGTCTGTCAGTAAAACAATTGGCGACTGACACGCCGCCTTCGCGAGCAGGCTCGCTCCCACAGGGGATCTGCGTTGACCTGGCAAGGACGGCAAGCGGCAGAAAAGCGGCATCCGGCGGAAACCGGTTGCCGCTTTTCTGGCATTGCCGCTTTGCCGATGCCCCGCAAAGCCCCGGTTTATGGGTGTTTTGCCGTTTGGCACGGCGCTTGCTAAAGCTCAGTTACGAAAAACCGGTCACCTGAAGGTTCCCGACATGAGCATCAGCTTCGATAAAGCGCTCGGCATTCACGAAAAGGCATTGGGCTTCCGCGCCCAGCGTGCCGAAGTGCTGGCCAACAACATCGCCAACGCCGACACCCCGAACTACAAGGCTCGGGATCTGGATTTCTCCAAAGTGCTTGAAGCACAGACCCAGAAAAACGCTAACGGCACCATCGCCCTGAACATGACCAACAGCCGTCACATCGAAGCTGAAGGCCTGGGCAATGGCGACGAATCGCTGATGTATCGCACGCCGATGCAACCGTCGATCGACCAGAACACCGTGGACGCTCAACTGGAACAGTCGAACTACGCGGAAAACGCCGTCGGCTTCCAGGCCAGCTTCACCCTGCTCAACAGCAAATTCAAAGGGCTGGTGTCAGCCCTGCGCGGAGAGTAATCCATGTCCCTGTCCAGCGTTTTCAACATTGCCGGCAGCGGCATGAGCGCACAAACCACGCGTCTGAACACCGTGGCGTCGAACATCGCCAACGCCGAAACCGTCTCGTCGAGCATCGACCAGACCTATCGCGCCCGTCACCCGGTGTTCGCCACCATGTTCCAGGGCGGCCAGAACAGCGGCAGCAATTCACTGTTCCAGAGCCAGGACGCGGCCGGTCAGGGCGTACAGGTGCTCGGTGTGGTCGAAGACCAGAGCAACCTCGAAGCGCGCTACGAGCCGAACCATCCGGCGGCCGACGCCAAAGGCTACGTCTACTACCCGAACGTCAACGTGGTGGAAGAAATGGCTGACATGATTTCCGCGAGCCGCTCGTTCCAGACCAACGCCGAAATGATGAACACCGCCAAAACCATGATGCAGAAGGTACTGACCCTCGGTCAGTAATAAGGGGCGACTGCCATGAGTGTTTCCGATACCACCAGCAGCCTGAGCATGAATGACATCCTGGCGAACTCGTCGAAAAAGACCAGTTCGACCACCGGTGGCATTGCTTCGGCGACCAACAGCGCCACCGGCGGCCAGGCACTGGGCAAGGATGCGTTCCTGCAATTGCTGGTCACCCAGCTGAAAAACCAGAACCCGCTTGATCCGCAGGACAACAGTGCCTTCGTTGCGCAGTTGGCACAGTTCAGCAGCCTTGAGGGGATCACCACCCTCAACAGCACTGTCAGCTCGCTGGCCGGCAACTACAACTCCTCGCAGGCGTTGCAGGCTTCGTCGCTGGTGGGCCGCAATGTGATCGTGCAGACCAACTCGGTTCAGCTCGACGATCCGAGCAAAGGCATGACCGGCTCGGTCACCGTTCCGTCGTCGATTGCCGGCGGCACCGTCAGCATCACCGACAGCAGCGGCACGGTGGTTCGCACCATCGATCTGGGCAGTCGCGCCGCAGGCAGCGCGAGCTTCACCTGGGACGGCAAGGACAAGGACGGCAATCTGGTCAAGACCGGTACCTATACCGTCAAGGCCAACGCATCGATCAATGGCACATCGACCGACATGGCGACCTACCTGCCGGCCACCGTCACCAGCGTGACGATCAGCCAGACCGGCGGCGAGCTGATGCTCAACCTGTCTGGCAAGGGCACCGTTGCCCTGTCCAAAGTACAAACCATTGGTATATAGAGCCGACTAACCGGCACAAAGGAGTGGAATATGTCTTTCAATATCGGCCTTAGCGGTCTCTATGCAGCCAACAAACAACTGGACGTGACCGGCAACAACATCGCCAACGTCGCGACCGCCGGTTTCAAATCGTCCCGTGCAGAATTCGAAGACGTTTACTCGTCGACTCGCCTGGGCAGCGGCAGCAAAGTGATCGGCAATGGTGTGCGTCTGGCCAACGTTTCCCAGCAGTTCACCCAAGGTGACATCAACAACACCGGCAACGTGTTGGACATGGGCATCAACGGTTCCGGTTTCTTCACCATGAGCAACAATGGCTCGGTGTCCTACACCCGTGCCGGTACGTTCAAGGTCGACAACGCCGGTTACATCACCAACACCGACTACACCTCGCGTCTGCAAGGTTATGGTGTGGATGCCAACGGTAAGATCGTCAATGGTGTGTTGACCGACCTCAAGATCGACACTTCAAACCTGGCGCCTAAGTCCACCTCGCTGGTGACCTCGACCATCAACCTGAACTCGACTGCGCCAGTGATCGACGACACAGTGGCCGCCGGCAAGTTCGATCCGAGCAACCTCGCGACCTACACCAAATCGTTCAGCACGCCGATCTATGACAGCCAGGGCAACATGCACCCCATGGATCAGTACGTGGTGAAAACCGGTGCCAACACCTGGAAGGTCTATACCCTGGTGGACGGTCGTAACCCGGATGCAACGGGCAGTGATCCAAAAGTCACTGCGCCGGTGCCTTCCACCATGACCTTTGACTCCGCTGGCAAGCTGACGCAGGTCAGCACCCTGCCTGGTCCGGTGATCAGCAGTGACCTGAAGCTCACGGGTTGGGTGCCGGGTAATGTCGTCAATGGTACGTTCAAGGCTAATGGTGCGGCCGCGAACCCGGCAGGTATCACCATTTCGATGGCTCAGACCACCCAGTACAACGCGGACACTGCGCGTTCGATCCCGACGCAGGATGGTTACGCCACTGGCCAGATCACCAACCTGACCATCGACGGTACCGGTACGCTGTTCGCCAACTTCAGCAACAACCAGAGCAAGGCCATTGGCCAGGTCGCACTGGCGAGTTTCACCAACGAACAAGGCTTGCAGGCAGTCGGCGGCACTAGTTGGAAGGAGACTTTCGCTTCGGGTATTCCGGGCTACGATGCGCCTAAAACCGGTACGTTGGGTGAGGTGGTTTCCAACTCGCTGGAAGAGTCGAACGTTAACCTGACCAACGAGCTGGTAGACCTGATCAAGGGCCAGAGCAACTATCAGGCGAACGCCAAGACCATCTCGACTCAGAGCACCATCATGCAGACCATCATTCAGATGACCTGATTCTGGTATCTGCTTGTGCAAGGAAGCCCCTCTTTTGAGGGGCTTTTTTGTTGGGCTTTTTTTGGGGGGGGCTGTTTTGATTGGGTGTATATCCGTTGCTTCGGGTGCTGCGGCTGGCGGTTCGCTCTTACAGCGACTCACTCCGACCAATCTCCGATTGCACACTCCCAATCCCACTGTGGGAGCGAGCTTGCTCGCGAAGGCAACCTGAGAGCCAGGCAGCCTCTGCCAGATGTACTCAACTTCTGTAAGCGCTGCCGAAGGTAAACGGCGCCCAAAAGAAAACCCCCGACACACCAGAAGTCTGTCGGGGGGTTTATTTTGCCTGGAAGAATCAGGCGTCTCGCAACGCCTGATTCAGCTCAGCTTATTGGCAAGCTTCGCAATCCGGCTCGTCGATCGCGCAAGCCTTTGGCACTGGAGCAGGACCGGCAGGTGCTGCCAGAACCGAATCGTCGCCGTGGTTGCCGCCGCTGGAAACAGCGTTCAGCTTGCCGGTGTTGATGGTCGACTTCTCGGTGCTGGTCGCGGCCAGGGCACGGAGGTAGTAAGTGGTTTTCAGGCCACGGTACCAGGCCATGCGGTAGGTCACGTCGAGCTTCTTGCCCGATGCGCCGGCGATGTACAGGTTCAGCGACTGGGCCTGGTCGATCCACTTCTGACGACGGCTGGCCGCGTCAACGATCCACTTGGTGTCCACTTCGAACGCGGTCGCGTAGAGCTCTTTGAGTTCTTGCGGGATGCGCTCGATCTGCTGAACCGAACCGTCGTAGTACTTCAGGTCGTTGATCATGACCGAGTCCCACAGACCGCGAGCTTTCAGGTCGCGAACCAGGTACGGGTTGATCACGGTGAATTCGCCCGACAGGTTCGATTTCACATACAGGTTCTGGTAGGTCGGTTCGATCGACTGCGAGACGCCGGTGATGTTGGCGATGGTCGCGGTCGGTGCGATGGCCATGATGTTCGAGTTACGAATACCTTTCTGTACACGGGCGCGAACCGGTGCCCAGTCGAGGGTTTCGTTCAGGTCGACATCGATGTACTTCTGGCCACGGGCTTCGATCAGGATCTGTTGCGAATCCAGCGGCAGGATGCCTTTGGACCACAGCGAACCCTGGAATGTCTCGTACGCGCCACGCTCGTCAGCCAGGTCGCAGGAAGCCTGGATCGCGTAGTAGCTGACCGCTTCCATCGACTTGTCGGCGAACTCGACGGCAGCGTCGGAACCGTAAGGAATGTGCTGCAGGTACAAAGCGTCCTGGAAGCCCATGATGCCCAGACCGACCGGACGGTGCTTGAAGTTGGAGTTCTTCGCTTGTGGCACCGAGTAGTAGTTGATGTCGATAACGTTATCGAGCATGCGTACAGCGGTGTTCACGGTACGTTGCAGCTTGGCGGTGTCCAGCTTGCCGTCAACGATGTGGTTCGGCAGGTTGATCGAGCCCAGGTTGCAAACGGCGATCTCGTCCTTGTTGGTGTTCAAGGTGATTTCGGTGCACAGGTTCGAGCTGTGAACCACGCCGACGTGCTGCTGCGGGCTGCGCAGGTTGCACGGGTCTTTGAAGGTCAGCCATGGGTGGCCGGTTTCAAACAGCATGGAGAGCATTTTGCGCCACAGGTCTTTGGCCTGGATGGTCTTGAACAGTTTGACCTTGCCTGGGTATTCGGTCAGCGCTTCGTAGTACTCGTAGCGCTCTTCGAAGGCTTTGCCGGTCAGGTCGTGCAGGTCCGGTACTTCGGATGGCGAGAACAGGGTCCACTTGCCGTCATCGAAAACACGCTTCATGAACAGGTCAGGGATCCAGTTGGCGGTGTTCATGTCGTGGGTACGACGACGATCATCACCGGTGTTCTTGCGCAGTTCGATGAACTCTTCGATGTCCATGTGCCAGGTTTCCAGGTAGGCACAGACAGCGCCTTTGCGCTTGCCACCCTGGTTAACGGCTACAGCGGTGTCGTTCACCACTTTGAGGAACGGCACAACGCCTTGCGACTTGCCGTTTGTGCCCTTGATGTACGAACCCAGAGCGCGAACAGGCGTCCAGTCGTTGCCCAGGCCACCGGCGAATTTCGACAACATGGCGTTGTCGTGGATCGCGTGGTAGATGCCCGACAGGTCATCCGGCACGGTGGTCAGGTAGCAGCTCGACAGCTGTGGACGCAGGGTACCGGCGTTGAACAGGGTCGGGGTCGACGACATGTAGTCGAAGGAAGACAGCAGGTTGTAGAACTCGATCGCACGGTCTTCTTTCTGCTTCTCTTCGATCGCCAGGCCCATGGCCACGCGCATGAAGAAGATCTGCGGCAGTTCGAAACGCACGCCATCCTTGTGGATGAAGTAACGGTCGTACAGGGTTTGCAGGCCCAGGTAGGTGAATTGCTGATCACGCTCGTGGTTGATCGCCTTGCCCAGTTTTTCCAGGTCGAAGGAAGCCAGCACAGGGTTCAGCAGTTCGAACTCGATACCTTTGGCGATGTAAGCCGGCAGTGCCTTGGCGTACAGGTCGGCCATTTCGTGGTGAGTGGCGCTTTCGGCCACACCGAGGAAACCCAGACCTTCGGCACGCAGGGTGTCCATCAGCAGGCGGGCAGTCACGAACGAGTAGTTCGGCTCACGCTCGACCAGGGTACGGGCGGTCATCACCAGGGCGGTGTTGACGTCGGTCAGGGCCACGCCGTCGTACAGGTTTTTCAGGGTTTCGCGCTGGATCAGGTCGCCGTCGACTTCTTCCAGACCTTCGCAGGCCTCGGTGACGATGGTGTTCAGGCGGCCCATGTCGAGCGGCGCCAGGCTGCCGTCGGCACGGGTAATACGGATCGACGGGTGAGCGTTGACCGCTTCTTCGGCCGGCGCGTGGGCAGCACGTTCTTTCGAACGACCGTCACGGTAGATCACGTAGTCGCGAGCGACTTTCTGCTCACCGGCACGCATCAGGGCCAGTTCGACCTGGTCCTGGATTTCTTCGATGTGGATGGTGCCACCCGACGGCATGCGACGCTTGAAGGTCGCGGTGACCTGTTCGGTCAGACGGGCAACGGTGTCATGGATTCGCGACGAAGCGGCAGCGGTGCCGCCTTCAACTGCGAGGAACGCTTTGGTGATAGCGACGGTGATCTTGTCATCGGTGTAAGGAACGACAGTGCCATTGCGCTTGATCACGCGCAGTTGACCAGGCGCGGTGGCTGCCAGATCCGAATTCGAATCAGCGGCCTGCGGCAAGGTGCCCTGCGGGTTCTCGCGAGTTGTGTCGGTTTGCATGGGGGGTGGTCTCCACATTCTCTATGTTTGTTTGGGCACCATCATGGTGCCCACCGTTCTGTCCAGAAGCACTACAGCCGACGGGCGTCGGGTATAACAACTTCGGGACAGTAGGAAAAAAGGCTGATGAAGCCGCATCCTTGCCGAAGTTTTTGGCTACGAGCCAGGGCTCGAGCCGGATTCCTTCCCAGGTGACAGTAATGACTGCAACACCCGTACCGTTCTCGCCGCTGCGAGGTAAAAAACGGTGCCATCCGCAAGTGCGGTTTGGGCTTTGAAAAACTTGCTGGGTTCAACCGGAAACAGGCAATAAATCGCTTGAGTTTCAGGTCTGAAATGTGGTTGGGCGTTTAAGCGGAAAACCCTATATGTGGGGTCTCTCCCTGCGCCGTGCTACAAGATAATGCGTTTCACGGGTGCTTGCAACGTACTAGCTGTGGATAAACCTGTGCGTAAATTGTGTAAGAAATCCGGAATTCGCGTGTAGGCCGCGAACCTGCTGAGCTAGACCGTCTGTCACTGTTTTTTCACCGGGAAAAACGCTTCAGCGGATTTTTAAGGGCGCGAACCCTATCACAAAAAACTGCCTTGTCCGAACGCATTTACCGACTTGTGTTCTGGCTGGACGCCGTTTATACAATCGGCCCATGCGCAGGCATTCTTATCCTCCAGAAACATGACAAAAGGACGGGAGGATCACGCTGAATATCGCGTACCCCTGTAGGAGCTGCCGAAGGCTGCGATCTTTTGATCCTGATCTTGAAAAGCAAGATCAAAAGATCGCAGCCTCGTTTCACTCGACAGCTCCTACAGGGGATTGTGTGTCCGGGCAATCGCCTTCCTTTTATTAATAACAATAGAAAGCAGAGGTCACCGGTGGAGCAACAAGCCTTTGAGGTATTGATCGTCGAGGATGACCAGCGGCTGGCCGAATTGACGCGCGACTACCTGCAAGCCAATGGACTGCGCGTGAATATCGAAGGCAACGGGGCGCTGGCGGCGGCGCGGATCATCAAGGAGCAGCCGGATCTGGTGATCCTCGATCTGATGCTGCCGGGCGAAGATGGCCTGAGCATCTGTCGCAAGGTGCGCAATCAGTATGACGGGCCGATTCTGATGCTCACCGCACGCACTGACGATGCCGATCAGATTCAGGGCCTCGACCTCGGTGCCGACGATTACGTGTGCAAACCGGTGCGCCCACGGCTGTTGCTGGCGCGCATTCAAGCGTTGCTGCGCCGTAGCGATACACCTGAACCGCTCGCCGAAAAATCCCGCCGTCTGCAATTTGGCCCGCTGGTGGTCGACAACGCCTTGCGCGAAGCGTGGCTGAGCGACAACGGCATCGAGCTGACCAGCGCCGAATTCGATCTGCTCTGGCTGCTGGTGTCCAACGCCGGGCGGATTCTGTCCCGCGAAGAAATCTTCACTGCACTGCGCGGCATCGGCTATGACGGTCAGGACCGTTCGATTGATGTGCGCATCTCGCGCATCCGCCCGAAAATCGGCGACGACCCCGACCATCCACGCCTGATCAAGACCATTCGCAGCAAAGGTTATCTGTTCGTTCCTGAAGCCTGCGTAGATCTGCCGCTGTGAACTCGATCTTCCTGCGCATCTACGGCGGCATGTGCGCAGCGCTGATTCTGGTGGCGGTGCTCGGCGTGCTGGCGCTGAATCTGCTCAATCAGGTGCGCAGCGAGCAGTATCGCGAGCGGCTGGCACACGGCACGTTCTCGCTGATGGCCGGCAACCTGCAACCGATGAATGAAACCGAGCGCCATCGCGCGTTGCTGGTGTGGGAGCGTTTGCTGGGGATTCCGCTGGCGCTGAAGAAGTTCGCCGAGACCGATCTCGATCTGACCCAGCGCACCCGCGTGCAACGGGGGCAGGCGTTGGTCGAGCAGACCGGTCCGCACGCAGCGAAGGTTTACCGGATGGTCAGCGACAAGGAACAGCTCGTACTGGTGGGTGAAGTTCAGCAAATCAGCGAGCAACTGGCCCGCGCAACCATTTACCTGCTGGCCGATGAACTGGTGCGCGTGCCGGTCGCCGAGCAACCCAAGCGCCTCGCACAGATAAAGGACGAGAAGGGCTTCGGTTTCGATTTGCGCCTGGTCACGGTGAATGACGCCGACATGGACGAAGACCAGAGCCGCCGCGTGGCCGAAGGCGACACGGTGATGGCGCTGGGCAAGGGCGGCGATTCGATCCGCGTGTTTGCCGGCATGGTCGGCACGCCGTGGGTGCTGGAAATCGGGCCGCTGTATCAGATGAACCCGTATCCGCCGGAATGGCTGGTGCTGATTGCGGCACTCGGCCTGACCCTGATCGGCCTCATTGTTTATCTGTTGGTGCGCCAGCTCGAACGCCGTTTACGCGGCCTCGAAGCGGCGGCCACGCGCATTGCCAAGGGCAGCCTGGAAACTCGTGTGCCGGCGCGCGGTGCCGACTCGGTCGGGCGTCTGGCGGCGGCGTTCAACGGCATGGCCGAGCACTTGCAGCAGCTACTGGCAATCCAGCGCGAACTGGTGCGTGCGGTCTCTCATGAACTTCGCACGCCGGTGGCGCGTCTGCGTTTCGGTCTGGAAATGATTGGCTCGGCGACCACCCCGCAAGCGCTGGAGAAATACCGCGAAGGCATGGATCACGACATCGAAGACCTCGATAAGCTGGTCGATGAAATGCTCACCTATGCGCGACTGGAGCAGGGTTCGCCGGCGCTGACGTTCCAGCGCATCGATCTGGATGCGCTGGTCAATCAGGTGATTGAAGAGCTGGCGCCGTTGCGCGCCGAAGTCACCGTGCAGCGGGGATTGTGCCTGTCTGCCGCCGATAACGATGATGCCTGGGTCGAGGCCGAGCCGCGTTATCTGCACCGGGCATTGCAGAATCTGGTGAGCAACGCCATGCGCCACGCACGCTCGAAGGTGACGGTGAGTTATCAGGTCGGGCAATTGCGCTGTCGCGTGGATGTCGAAGATGACGGCCCGGGCGTGCCGGAAGTAGCGTGGGAGCGGATTTTCACGCCGTTTCTACGCCTGGATGACAGCCGTACGCGGGCGTCGGGCGGGCATGGCCTGGGCTTGTCGATTGTGCGACGGATCATTCACTGGCATGACGGCCGGGCGATCATTGGCAAGAGCAAGAGTCTGGGTGGGGCTTGCTTTAGCCTGAGTTGGCCGAGGAATCAGGAACGCCGTTGAGTCTTGTGTTGGTTCGGCAGGCCTCATCGCGAGCAGGCTCACTCCTACAGGGGAACGCATTTCAAATGTAGGAGTGAGCCTGCTCGCGAAAGCGCGAGCGCCCGCAACACAAATCTTCAGGCTTTGATGCTGACCAGACTCAACAACTGCCCATCCCGCACCCCGAACTGCGCCTCCAGTTCAACGCCGTTACGCCACTCGGCCGACAAGTCCGCCAACAGCCGCAACCTCACTTGACCCGCTTCAGTCCACTCCAGCACTTCAGCGTGCTCGAAATAAAAGCGCTTCTGCACAATCGGGTACAGCGCTTTGAACAGACTTTCCTTCACCGAAAATGTCAGCGTCACCCACAGCGCCAACTGATCCCGCGAGGCGGCCGTCATGCGTTGCATTTCAGGTGGCGTCAGAATCTCCCCAGCCAGCCGCTCGGCACGTTCGGTGTCGAGCAGGTTTTCCAGATCCATGCCCAAACCGCGCCAGTGCCTTTTGTTGGCGACAATCGCTGCCGCGCGTCCGGTGCTGTGCGTGATCGAGCCGCAGATATGCGCGGGCCATATCGGCGCGCGGTCTTCACCAATCGCTGGCACAACGCTGCTGCCTTCCAGTTGCTGCAACGCTGCACGGGCGCAAATCCGCCCGGCGAGGAATTCCGCCTGACGTTTGGCCACCGAGCGCTGAATGCTTGGCGGGGCAACGACGGCGCTGCGCTGGAAATCATCGCCGAGCAGTTGTGCCGGATCGAAATGGGTGCTGAGCAGCACGGTATCAGGCAACACCGTCGGCAACGGCCAGTGGCTGTCGAGCGCGGTGCAGCAGGCGGGGAGGGCGGGGGTGAGATTCATGGCGGGCATTTTGCCGGTTAGTCGAGACAAGGTCGAGATGATCGTTCCCACGCTCTGCGTGGGAATGCCTCAATGGACGCTCTGCGTTCGCTTTGGGACGCAGAGCGTCCCGGGCTGCATTCCCACGCGGAGCGTGGGAACGATCAGGTGCGGAGGGGTCAGCTAAAGATTTTCTGCAAGAACGCTTTCATGTCCGCCCAGGATTTTTCATCCGCTGCCTTGTTGTACCCGATGTCCGGGCCACCGTGCTCGCCATGGCTCAGGCGATCGGCATCCGGATTGGTAAATCCGTGCTTGGCGCCGTCGAGGCTGACGAACTTATAGTCAGCGCCAGCCTTGTCCATTTCCGTCTTGAACGCCGTGACATTGTCTGGAGTGACCATGCTGTCCAGCGCACCGTGTTCGACCAGAATCTTCGCCTTCACACTGCCGGGTGTCGCCGGGGTCTTGGTCGCCAGCGCGCCGTGGAAACTCACCACACCTGCCAGCGGCTCTCCTTGTCGCGCGGCGTTGAGCACCACGCCGCCGCCGAAGCAGTAACCGATGGCGGCGATTTTGTTGACGTCGGTCTGCGCCTGCTTCTTCAGCAAATTCAGCCCGGCCTCAAAGCGCTTGCTGGAAGCCGCCGCATCCTGAGTCGCCGCCTGCATGAACGCCATCGCGTCTTTCGGGTGCTCGGTGTTCTTGCCTTCGCCGTACATGTCGATCGCCAACGCGCTGTAGCCAAGTGCGGCGAGATCGCGTGCGCGGCGTTTGGCGTAATCGTTCAGGCCCCACCATTCGTGCACCACGACGACACCCGGGCGTTTGCCTTGGATGGCGTCGTCGTAGGCGTAGTAGCCGATCAGTTTCGTGCCGTCGGCGCTCTGATAGGGGATTTCTTCAGTCTTGATCGCAGCCTGAGTGAGGCTGCTGACAGCCAGCAAAGTAAGGGCGAGGAACAGGCGCATGGTCGGGTCTCCTGACAATAAAGGGTCAAAACAGCCTAGTTCATTTGGTTCAGGTCAGGTTCAGAGACGGTTCAGGGGCGGTACAGGGGGAGGTCAGTAACCTTGCGCCATACCCAAACAGCACTGTGAAAGAGGAAATACCCATGACTTTTAACAAACTGTTGCTGGCATTGACCGTAATGAGCGCCAGTATCGCGGCCCAGGCTGACACCACTTCGAATTTCGCCGGCCTATCCTTCGGCCAGACCAGCGACAAGATTGACAAGTCCCACGCACTGAACAACAACCTCGACCACCCGAACGCCACCGGCGCCATCGACGGTAACAACACCTACGGCGTACGCCTCGGTCAGCAAAACAGCCAGGGTCGCTACTACGCCACCTACGACAACGTGTCGGGCTCGCACAATGGCATTAAACTGCGTCAGGAAAACCTGCTGGGCAGCTACGATCTGTTCTACCCGGTAGGCGGCAGCACCAAGTTGTTCGGTGGCGCGACGGCGGGTTTGACCAAGCTGACTCAGGAATCGCCAGGCTTTAGCCGCGACAGTGATATCGGTTACGCCGTCGGTGGTCAGCTCGGTGTGTTGCAACAAGTATCGCAAAACACTTCGGTCGAACTCGGTTACCGTTACCTGCGCAGCAATGCCAGCACCGAGATGAGCGAACGCGGTGGCAGCAAGCAAGGTTCGCTGGATTTGACCAGCAGCGCGCAGACTTACCTGTCGGCTAACTACAATTTCTAAGGAGTTGCCAGCAGGTTCAATGTGGGAGCGAGCCTGCTCGCGAAAGCGGTGAATCAGTCGATCAATTTATCGACTGACACACAGCCTTCGCGAGCAGGCTCGCTCCCACAGGTGTGTGACTGGAGATTCTGATTTGCCTGGGAGAGTGTTATGAAACTGTTGGTCGTCGAAGATGAAGCGCTGTTGCGCCATCACCTGCAAACCCGCCTGACGGAAAGTGGCCACGTGGTCGAGTCCGTGGCCAATGCCGAAGAGGCGCTGTACCAGACCGGACAGTTCAACTTCGACCTGGCGGTGATCGATCTCGGCCTGCCGGGCATGGGCGGTCTCGACCTGATTCGCCAATTGCGCGCGGCGGGCAAGACCTTCCCGATCCTGATCCTCACCGCGCGCGGCAACTGGCAGGACAAGGTCGAAGGCCTCGCCGCCGGCGCCGACGATTACGTGGTCAAGCCGTTCCAGTTCGAAGAACTCGACGCGCGCCTGAACGCCTTGCTGCGCCGCTCCAGCGGTTTCACCCAGTCGACCATCGTCGCCGGGCCGCTGCTGCTCGACCTCAATCGCAAACAGGCGAGCCTCGACGAGCAACCGCTGGCGCTGACCGCCTACGAGTACCGCATCCTCGAATACCTCATGCGTCATCACCAGCAAGTGGTACCCAAGGATCGCTTGATGGAGCAGCTCTACCCGGACGACGACGAGCGCGATCCAAATGTCATCGAAGTGCTGGTCGGCCGTCTGCGCCGAAAACTCGAAGGCCCGGCCGGGTTCAAGCCGATCGACACCGTGCGCGGCCTCGGCTACTTGTTCAATGAGCGCTGCACTTGATTCGTTCCCTTCGCGTTCGCTTGATGCTCGCCGCCACCACGTTGGCGGTATTGTTCATGCTTGCCTTGCTGCCGGCGATGCAAGGCGCGTTCAGCCTCGCCTTGCAGGATTCCATTGAGCAGCGGCTGGCCTCGGACGTGACCACGCTGATCTCGGCCGCGCGCATTGAAAACGGTCGGCTGGTGATGCCGACGCAACTGCCGGATGAGCGCTTCAATCTCACCGACTTCCGTTTGCTCGGCTACATCTACGACCGCGAAGGGCATCTGGTGTGGCGCTCGAAAGCCACCCAGGAAGAGCAGATCAACTATAAGCCGCGCTATGACGGCCTCGGTAACGAGTTCGCGCGGATTCGTGAAACCAACGGCCAGGAATTCTTCGTCTACGACGTTGAAGTGAAATTGCTCGGCGGCAAAAGCGCGGCGTTCAGCATCGTCGCCCTGCAACCGGTGCGCGAGTACGAAACCACCCTCGAAGGCCTGCGTGAAAATCTCTATCTGGGCTTCGGCGCTGCGTTACTCGTGTTGCTGGCGCTGTTGTGGATCGGCCTGACCTGGGGCCTCAAAGCCTTGCGCCGGCTCAGTCAGGAACTCGACGAAATCGAAGGCGGCACCCGTGAAAGCCTCACCGAACAACATCCACGCGAACTGCTGCGCCTGACCGGCTCGCTCAACCGTTTGCTGCACAGCGAGCGCCAGCAGCGCAGTCGTTATCGCGATTCCCTCGATGACTTGGCGCACAGCCTGAAAACCCCGTTGGCGGTGTTGCAAGGTGTCAGCGAAGACATGGCCCAGCGTCCCGAAGAGCGCGATCAGGCCTGGGTGCTGCAAAGCCAGATCGAACGCATGAGCCAGCAGATCAGCTATCAACTGCAACGGGCCAGCTTGCGCAAAAGCGGACTGGTGCGACATCAGGTGCGCTTGCAACCGGTGCTGAAAAGCCTCTGCGACACCCTCGACAAGGTGTATCGCGATAAGCATGTGCGCGTGGCATTCGATCTGCCTGAGCACTGCTATGTGCCGATCGAGCAGGGCGCGTTGCTGGAGATGATGGGCAACTTGCTGGAAAACGCCTATCGCCTGTGCCTGGGCGAGGTGCGCATCAGCGTGCGTGAGACTCTGGCCGGGATTGAACTGTGCGTCGAAGATGACGGCCCGGGCGTGCCGCCGGATCAGCGTGCGCGGATTCTCGAGCGTGGCGAGCGGCTGGATGCCCAGCATCCGGGGCAGGGGATCGGGTTGGCGGTGGTTAAGGACATTATTGAAAGCTACAACGCCAAACTCGCGTTGGGCGATTCACCGATGGGTGGGGCGGCGTTCAGGATTCATTTTCCTGCGGTGTGATCGGGAGTTGCCCTCACCCTAACCCTCCCGAAGCGTCGGACCGCCCAGAGGTAGAGGGGACTGACCGAAGTGTCTTGCGAAAATGATCGACCTGAGCGATTTGAGTCGAATATGGATTCAATAGAGAGCTTGCAGGTCGGCGTATTTCTCAACCATCCCCCAATCAGTCCCCTCTCCCTGAGGGTGTCTGGCGTTTTATATCGACCTGAAATAGCCAGTCGATTATGGATTCAGTAGAGAGCGTTCAGGTCGGCGTACTTCTTGAGCATCCCTCAATCAGTCCCCTCTCCCTCCGGGAGAGGGTTAGGGTGAGGGGCTTTTGATTTAGCGCCTCACTGCTCCTGCGCCCGATAAGCCCCCGGCGTCAGCCCGGTCCACTTCTTGAACGCCCGATGAAACGCCGACGGCTCGGAAAATCCGAGCTGCTCGGCAATCTGCTGCAACGACAGATCCGCACGGCCCAAATGATAAATGGCGATATCTCGCCGCAACTGATCCTTCAACTCCTGAAAACTGCTGCCTTCCTCACGCAAATGCCGGCGCAGCGTTTGCGGGCTGATGTGCAAGTGCGCCGCCACCGCTTCCAGATCCGGCCAGTGTGCCGTGTCGCGACTGAGCAAACGGCGCAGGCGGCTGCTCAGGCTGTCGCCGTCGTCCGGGCGTGAGAGCAGGTCGGCGGGGGAGCGTTCGAGGAAGTGTTTGAGGGTGCGTTCATCCTGCAACAGCGGCATAGACAGATATCGGCTGTGGAATAAAAGGCTGCTTTGCTCGGTACCGAAAGTCAGCGGGCAGGGGAACAACAGGTCATATTCAGCGCCGTGATCGGGGCGGGGATAGCTGAAAGTTGCCTGCTCGAGGCGAATTCGCTGGCCAATCAGCCAACTGCCGAGGCGATGCCAGATCACCAGCAAACTCTCGGTGAGAAAGTGATCCGGGTCGCACATCTGCGAATCGTCGAGGCTCAAACGCACCCATTCGTCTTCGCGCGTCAGGCTCAGGCGCGGGGCTTCGGGGAATAGGCTATAAAACAATAAACCCCGTTGCAGGGCTTTCTCTAGATTGCGGCAGTGAATCGAGGCGTGGCACATCATGGCGAAACTGCCGGGCTTGCTCGGGGCGTTGCCGAAACCCAGGTATTCGTCATCCAGCGCCAGCCACAGGCCCTGAATCAACCGGGTGAATTGTTCCGGAGCGATGCGTGCGCGCGGCTCGTCGAGCAGTTCCGGGCTGATGCCCAGTTGCAGCAGCAGGCTCGAGTAATCGAACCCTTGGCGGCGCGCGCCACCGAGGGCGGCACGGGCGAAATGACTGGCGATGGTGCGTTCGCGCATAAGCGGCAGATCCTTCCTCAGGCGCCGGATGGTAGCCGGCGGCTGGACACGCCTACAAGGCGGATTTCCGCCAAATTGTAGGACGAGAAGCGGCGAGTTGGCGGAAATCCGCCACACTTGAGTCACCGAGTGGTGACATCCATGACGGTGTAATCCCTGATATCAAAAGGCTTGCAGGCAATCGCACCAAAGTGGCACGACGTTTGCGATACAAGCCACAGAAGCGTGCGTTTAGCCCTGATGGAAAACGCTGCTCCAACAACAAATCCCTCCAGTGCAGGAGGGTTCGCAATTAAGGTTTCGCGGCCAACAGATGGATGTTGCTACGCGGGACGCTTGAGGAAACCTGCAATGACGACTCGTCAGCCACTGTACAAATCCCTGTATTTCCAGGTGATCGTTGCCATCGCCATCGGCATCCTGCTTGGTCACTTCTACCCTCAGACCGGTGTGGCCCTCAAGCCGCTGGGTGATGGGTTCATCAAACTGATCAAAATGGTCATCGCCCCGATCATCTTCTGCACCGTTGTCAGCGGCATCGCCGGCATGCAGAACATGAAATCCGTGGGCAAGACTGGCGGCTACGCGCTGCTGTACTTCGAAATCGTTTCCACCATTGCCCTGCTGATCGGTCTGATCGTGGTCAACGTTGTGCAACCGGGCGCCGGCATGCACATCGACGTCACCACCCTGGACGCCTCGAAAATCGCCACTTATGTGACGGCCAGTAAAGACCAGAGCATTGTCGGTTTCCTCCTCAATGTAATCCCGAACACCATCGTCGGCGCGTTCGCCACCGGTGACATCCTGCAAGTGCTGATGTTCTCGGTGATCTTCGGCTACGCCCTGCATCGCCTGGGTTCGTACGGTCGTCCGCTGCTGGACATGATCGATCGCTTCGCCCACGTGATGTTCAACATCATCAACATGATCATGAAACTGGCGCCGCTGGGTGCTTTCGGCGCGATGGCCTTCACCATCGGTGCCTACGGCGTCGGCTCGCTGGTGCAACTGGGCCAGTTGATGATCTGCTTCTACATCACCTGCATCCTGTTCGTGGTGGTGGTGCTGGGTGCGATCTGCCGTGCTCACGGTTTCAGCGTGTTCAAGCTGGTGCGTTACATCCGTGAAGAACTGTTGATCGTACTGGGCACGTCCTCGTCGGAATCGGCACTGCCACGCATGCTGATCAAGATGGAGCGTCTGGGCGCGAAGAAATCCGTAGTAGGTCTGGTGATCCCGACCGGTTACTCGTTCAACCTCGACGGTACTTCGATCTACCTGACCATGGCGGCCGTGTTCATCGCTCAGGCGACCGACACTCACATGGACATCACTCACCAGATCACCCTGCTGCTGGTATTGCTGCTGTCCTCCAAAGGTGCGGCGGGCGTGACCGGTTCGGGCTTCATCGTGCTGGCTGCCACTCTGTCGGCGGTAGGTCACCTGCCGGTGGCCGGTCTGGCGCTGATCCTCGGTATCGACCGCTTCATGTCCGAAGCCCGCGCACTGACCAACCTGGTCGGTAACGCAGTAGCCACCATCGTGGTTGCCAAGTGGGTCAAGGAGCTGGATACCGATCAGCTGCAAACCGAGCTGGCCTCGGGCGGCCGCGGTATCGCTGATACCCGTCCTGAAGATGATCTGGGTGTGGCTGAAGGCCCAACCCCAAGCAATGTGAAGTAAGCACTGCTTGCCTGGAAAAACCCGCTTCGGCGGGTTTTTTCTTGCCTGCTGTTTGAGCGTAACGGTCACACCCGCTGACATTTCCGGTGATTGCCGTAGGCGGTATCGCTGCCTAGGCTGAGTGCATCGCCCAAGGAGTTCGCCCATGTCCGCACCGCTGGCCTCACTGAAGATCCTCGATTTCTCTACATTGCTGCCGGGGCCGTTCGCCTCGCTGTTGCTGGCGGATATGGGCGCTGAAGTGCTGCGCATCGAATCACCAACGCGCATGGACCTGCTGCGGGTATTGCCGCCGCATGATGGCGGAGTTTCGGCCAGTCATGCCTACCTCAATCGCAACAAGCGCAGCCTGGCCCTGGACCTCAAACAGCCCGAGGCGCTGGACGTGGTCAAGCAATTGCTGACCGATTACGACATCGTCCTCGAGCAGTTTCGCCCCGGTGTCATGGAGCGTTTGGGCCTGGGCTATGAAGTGCTGAAGGCGATCAACCCGAAGCTGATCTACGTGTCGATCACCGGTTACGGCCAGACCGGGCCGTACAAGGATCGCGCCGGGCATGACATCAACTACCTGGCGCTGGCCGGCCTTGCCAGTTACACCGGCCGTGCCGATAGCGGGCCGTTGCCGCTGGGCATGCAAGTGGCGGACGTGGCGGGTGGTTCGCTGCACGGGGTGATCGGCCTGCTCGCGGCAGTGATTGCCCGTCAGCAAACGGGACAGGGCACGCACCTGGATGTAAGCATGACCGACTGCGCGTTCAGCCTGAATGCAATGGCCGGTGCCGGCTATCTGGCTTGCGGCGAAGAGCCAGAGTGGGAAGAGCAGATGCTCAACGGCGGCAGCTTCTACGATTATTACCGTTCTCGCGATGGACGCTGGATGTCGGTGGGCAGTCTGGAGCCGGGGTTCATGCAGCAATTGTGTGCGGCGCTGGGGCGGCCGGAGTTGGCCGCACAGGGCCTGTCGCCCAAGCCTGAACAGCAGCGGGCGTTGAAATACGCGCTGACGGTGGAGTTTGAAAAACATGACTTTGCTGAATTGTGCGAGTTGTTTGCCGGGATTGATGCGTGTGTCGAGCCGGTATTGAGTCTGGGGGAGGCGGTAAGCCATCCGCAGTTGCGGGCACGGGAATTGGTGACGCAGGTGCCGCGTGAGGATGGTACGACGCAGGCGCAGATGGCCTGTCCGTTGAAGTTTTCCGAAGCGTTGCCGGCGCCGCGGCATGTTGGCGCGGTGTTGGGGCAGCATACGGATCAGGTGTTGGGGGAGTTGGGGTTGAGTCCTTCGAAAATTGAAGAGCTGCGCCGGGCCAAAGTCATTCTTTAGTGCCTGTTCTGGCCTCATCGCTGGCAAGCCAGCTCCCACAGTTTTCGAGGTGTCCACAGATTCTGTGTAAGACACCTAAACCTGTGGGAGCTGGCTTGCCAGCGATGGGGCCAGTCAGGGCGACACAAACTGACTATTCCACCCGCATCTCACCACTGAACACCAAAGTGTTGCGGCAGCGCCGACACAAATACCGCCGCCCCTGCCGCACCAGGCTATGGCGCTGCGCCGAAAACGGAAAATCGCTGTCCGCGCACGGGCATTTGTAGATATAGCGGGTCACGCTGCGGCGCTTGATTGCATAGGTGTGGCAGCGATCCGGCGGCAGTTCGTAAACCCCGCGCATGATCAGTTGCCATTCCTCGCCGTGGGGCTGAATGCGCTCGCCAAACAACTGATGGGCGATCAGGTGCGCGACTTCGTGGGCCACGGTCTGCTTGAGGAAGTGTTCGGTGTTTTCCCGGTACAGCTGCGGATTGAAGCGCAGCAGATTCTCGTGCAGATGCGCGACACCGGCTTTTTGCCCGCGCAGCTTGAGACTGACGACAGGGCGTGGGAAAGAACGTTTGAAAAAGGCTTCAGCGAGTTGGTAACAGTCTTCGACGCGGGTATTGAGTTGCTCGGGCATGCTTGATGGATCTCCAGAGGCGTCGAGTATGCCGCAACCCTGTGGACTTGCGAATCGCCGAGCTGCCGAATGGTCATCCTTGAAACGACAAGGCCGCCTTGCGGCGGCCTGTGATCAGCCTGTCGAGTCAGTTCGTATACACAGGCCCGACGCCCAGCCCCCAGACAATCACGGTGAATGCCATGATGGCGACCAGCACCACCAGACCCACCGCCAGCACCGAGCTGGAAAACAGGAAGCCCTCGTCCGACGGAATATTCATGAACGTCGGCAGCCCCACATACAACAGATAAACCGTGTAGCAGATGGCCGCCGTACCGACGATCATCCCCAGCCACATATGCGGATACAGCGCCGCCAGACCGCCGACGAACAACGGTGTCGCGGTATAAGTGGCAAATGCGACACAACGGGCCAGACTCGGGTTGGCGTCATAGGTACGCGCCATCCAGTGCACGAAAGCGCCCATGACCGCGACCCCGCCGAGCATGGCCAGGTACGACATGATCGTCATCCACAGTGCGCTTTCAAAGGTAAGCATCACCGGTGCGCGGTTGCCGATCACCCAGCCAACCTGAGTAGTGCCGATAAACGCCGAGACAGCGGGGATCGCCGCCAGAATCAGCGTGTGGGTGAGGTACATGTGGCTGATGCTTTCCTCTTGGTCGCCACGGATTTCCTTCCATTCCTGATCGGGGTGGGTAAAAAGTCCCACTACGTGATGGATCATGCCAGTCACTCCTCTTGTTATTGCCATCGCCCCCCAGCGGAGCGCCTACGGGCCAAGGTGGCCGAGCAAATACAGGTCTTCAGATGTGTGCGACCTTATGCCGCAGTATAGAAAGGTCTTACCCGCACAGGTATTAGGAGCTTAGAGCAAATCGCGCTGTAAACAGTGCGGGTAATCGCCTCGGGGTCTGTTAACGCGCCGTCGGCTGGCCGCGACAACCTGTGCCCACAACCCCGGGGTTTTTGCGTAAAATGCCGGCCTTTCGTCACACCTCACGGATTTCGCGTCATGGGCACTCTTACGGTCAACCAGAACAAACTGCAAAAGCGCCTGCGCCGCCTGGCCGGCGAAGCGGTCGCCGATTTCAACATGATTGAAGACGGCGACAAGGTGATGGTCTGCCTGTCCGGCGGCAAGGACAGCTACACCATGCTCGACGTGCTCCTGCACCTGCAGAAGGTTGCACCGATCAAGTTCGAGATCGTCGCGGTGAACATGGACCAGAAGCAGCCGGGCTTCCCCGAGCATGTGCTGCCGGCCTATCTGAAAGAGCTGGGCGTCGAGTACCACATCGTCGAGAAAGACACCTACTCGGTGGTCAAGGAACTGATCCCGGAAGGTAAGACCACTTGCTCGCTGTGCTCGCGCCTGCGTCGCGGCACGCTTTATACCTTTGCCGATGAGATTGGCGCGACGAAAATGGCCCTCGGTCACCACCGGGACGACATCGTCGAGACGTTCTTCCTCAACATGTTCTTCAACGGTTCGCTTAAAGCCATGCCGCCGAAGCTGCGCGCCGACGATGGTCGCAACGTGGTGATCCGTCCGCTGGCCTACTGCAACGAGAAAGACATTCAGGCGTACTCGGACTTCAAGGAATTCCCGATCATCCCGTGCAACCTCTGCGGTTCGCAGGAAAACCTGCAGCGTCAGGTAGTCAAGGAAATGCTTCAGGACTGGGAACGCAAGACCCCGGGCCGCACCGAAAGCATCTTCCGCAGTCTGCAGAACGTGATCCCGTCGCAACTGGCCGACCGCAACCTGTTCGACTTCACCAGCCTGAAGATCGACGAGACCGCTGCTTCGCGCTTCGTCAACGTCGTCAATCTGTAAACCCATTTCAAATGTGGGAGCGAGCCTGCTCGCGAAAGCGGTGCGTCATTCAACTGATTTGTTGACTGATACTCCCACTTCGCGAGCAGGCTCGCTCCCACATTGGTTTCTTGCTTCATTCAATAGGAGAGGGCATGCGCGATTACAAGTGGCTGCACGAATACTGTCTGAACCGCTTCGGTTCGGCGGCTGAACTGGAAGCCCATCTGCCCGTTCCCAAGACCCCGGCACAACTGCGCAAGATCAGCGACGACCGCTACCTCTCGACCATGGCCCTGCGCGTATTTCGCGCCGGCCTCAAACACAGTCTGGTCGACGCCAAGTGGCCGGCCTTCGAAGAGGTGTTCTTCAAGTTCGACCCGGAAAAAGTCGTGCTGATGAGCGCCGAACACCTTGAGCGCCTGATGCAGGATGCGCGAATCATCCGTCACCTCGGCAAGCTCAAGAGCGTGCCGCGCAATGCGCAGTTCATTCTCGATGTGGAGAAGGAGAAGGGCAGTTTCGGTGCGCTGATTGCCGACTGGCCGGTGACCGATATCGTCGGTTTATGGACGTACCTGAAAAAGCACGGCCATCAACTGGGCGGGCTGTCGGCGCCACGGTTTTTGCGCATGGTTGGCAAGGACACGTTTGTGCCGAGCTACGACGTGGTCGCGGCGCTGAATGCGCAGAAGATCGTCGACAAGGTGCCGACCAGTTTGCGTGACCTGGCGATTGTCCAGGACACGTTCAACCAGTGGCATGAGCAGAGCGGCGGACGGGCGATGAGCCAGATTTCGATGATGCTCGCGTACACAGTGAATCATTGATACCGAGTTGCCCCAATCGCTGGCTTGCCAGCGATGGCGGTCTGTCAGGCGACGGAGACTTCGCCTTCGCCAGCCTGCTTGCGATTCAACTGATACCGCCACCGCACATACAACAGCGCCGAGCAGAACACCGCCAGGCTCGCGATCATCTCCAGCACGCCAAACCACTGTCGACTCGGGTCATACGCCGCCAGTGCGCCTTTGATGAAATACAGATTCACCACAAAGCACATCCACGAATGCCCACGGGCGCTGCCCATGATCATCGCCGGGGCGAGGATGATCCACGGGATCAGCTCGACCAGCAGAATCACCCATGGCCGCGCGCCGTGCAGGTCGGCGAACAGCAGATAGTAGGCCGCGAGCAGACCGGCTAGGGCGAAAAAGCTCAGCAGGCTGAGCACCCGCATCGCCTTCACCCGTGGCTCAAGCCACTCGACACTCGGCAGAATCTTCGGCTTCTTCGCCATCTCAGCCCACCAGTTTCTGAGCGGTTTTGGCCAGCCGCAGACCCAACGCACGGCACAGTGCAACTTCGTGCTGATCAAGGCCTTTTTTGCCGTCCGCTCCGGCGTGATGACTGGCACCGTAAGGCGTGCCGCCACCCTGGGTTTCCAGCAGCGCCGACTCGCTGTACGGCAGGCCGGTGATGAGCATGCCGTGGTGCAGCAGCGGCAACATCATCGACAGCAGGGTGGTTTCCTGACCGCCGTGCAGGCTGGCGGTAGAGGTGAACACGCCAGCCGGTTTGCCGACGAGGGCGCCGGTCAGCCACAGGTTGCTGGTGCCGTCGAGGAAGTACTTCAGTGGCGCGGCCATGTTGCCGAAACGCGTCGGGCTACCGAGGGCGAGGCCAGCGCAGTTCTTCAAATCATCCAGCGTTGCGTACAGCGCGCCGTCCTCCGGGATGGCCGGGGCCACGGCTTCGCACTCGGTGGAGATCGCCGGCACGGTGCGCAGGCGCGCTTCGAGGCCAGCCTGTTCGACACCGCGGGCAATCTGCCGGGCCATCTCGTTGGTCGAGCCGTTGCGGCTGTAATACAGCACCAGAATGTACGGCGCGCTCACGGCAACAACTCCAGGATATTTTCGGGTGGACGACCGATCACCGCTTTGTCGCCGACTTCGAGAATCGGTCGCTCCATCAGTTTTGGATGCTGGGCAATGGCGTCGATCAATTGCGCTTCGCTGAGGCTTTCGTCAGCCAGTTGAAGCATTTTGTATTCATCTTCCCCGGTGCGCAGCAACTGACGTGCGCTGATCCCGAGCTTGCCGAGCAGGGCCTTGATTTGCGCTGCATTCAGCGGGGTCTCGAGGTACCGCACGACGTTCGGGGTCAGGCCGCGGGCTTCAAGAAGCTCCAGCGCGCCGCGGGATTTCGAGCAGCGCGGATTGTGATAAAGCGTCAGATCGGTCATGGCGGGTCGCTTCTGGCGTAAAGTGGCGGCTATTCTAACTGTGCAGCGCGCAATCCAGAACCTTCGGAGGCAATGGGTCGCAGGCGCCTTCAAATTTTCTCAAGGAACACGACATGACACGGCGATTGGCAGCGGCATTGACGATAATCGGGGCGTTGATGCTGGGGGGCTGCGGCAATGATTACGGGATCGACCAGAACGGTCAGAAGGTCGCGTCCGAACGTCTCGACAAACAATGGGTGGTGCTCAACTACTGGGCCGAATGGTGCGGCCCGTGCCGCACCGAGATCCCGGAGCTCAACCATCTGGCTGACGAGCTGAAGAGCAAGAACGTCGGCGTGTTCGGGGTCAACTTTGACAATGTGCAAGGTGTGGAGCTGAAAGACGCCAGTGAAAAACTGGGCATCAAGTTCACCGTGCTGGCGCAGGATCCGGCGGAGTTGTTTGAGTTACCGCGCAGTGAGGCGCTGCCGGTGACGTACATCATCGACAACAAAGGCAAGGTGCGTGAGCAGTTGATGGGGGAGCAGACGGCGGCTGGGGTGATGGCGAAGCTGGAGGCGTTGCAGGCGACCAAGTGAATTGCCGCTAAAGAGCAACCCTCACCCCAGCCCTCTCCCAGAGGGAGAGGGAGCCGACCGAGGTGTCTGGCGAGGTACATCGACCTGAGAGATCGAGTCGATTGTGAATTCGTCAAAACCAGATCCGCTCGATTAGGCAGTCGCAAGAGCGGGATTCGATCGATTATGGATTCGATGAGGACCTTTCAGGTCGGCGTAGCTCCCCAATATCCCCCAATCAGTCCCCTCTCCCCCTGGGAGAGGGCTAGGCGGGCGGCGTTCCGATGAGGGCATCGGCGGACTAGCCAATCAACCCTCTTCCAGCCACCAGCGTAGCGGCTTGCCTTCAGCCGGCCAGAAGCGCATCTGCTCGATCGGCGAGATATCCCAGCGCTCGACGTGTTCCAGCGCCTGCAGGAAGCGTTGTTCCTGCTCCATCAACGCTGGTGCACAGAGTTTGCGGGTCTTGCCGATCTTGCCGAAGGTCAGCTTGTCGCCGTCCAGCGTATACGGCGCAAACCAATGGTTGCAGCCGCCGTTGCCGTAGGCGCGGCCATCATCGCCCAGGGTCACGGTCAGATGGCTGTAATCCATCAGCGGGCGCTCGCCGATCCACTCCAGAATGTAGCTGCGGTTCTGTTGCAGTTGCACAGGCTCTGCCGCGCAACCCACCAGACCCACACCGACCATAGCGGTCAGGGCAAGCCGTTTCATCACGCAGGCTCCTGGCATTTCGGGCACAGGTGCTTTTCGCCCACGGCTTTCCAGCCCAGCTCGGCGATGCGCGCGGTGGCCGCCGGTTTCTCTGCGGCCTTGCCGAGTTTGGCGTCCACGGCAAATTCGAAGCTCAGCTCTTTGGCGCAGCTGTCGCAATTGACCTGCCAGGTGTGGATCGCCAGTTCGCCGAACACCGGGCCAGTGGTCATCGCGGTCCATTGGCCCGGCGGGTTGATCAGGTGGCGGACGGTTTCAACGGTCAGGCGCATGGACAAGTCCTTGCTGCCTTTGAGGGTGACCAACAGCGCGTCACCGATGCGAATCGAGCCACCATTGCCGGTGACCTGATAGCGGCCCGGAACGAGGGCGCGGCATTCGGTGAGGGTGTGTTGCGGGTTCATCAGGGTATAGCGGAAATCGTGTTCGACCATGGGTCCTCCAAATATGCGCGACATGCTAGCACGGGGTTGATTGCAGAATGATGCGCGCGTGCGACCTTCGATCCGGTTCAAATACCGCGACACTCATGGCAAACTGCCGGCCTCGAATCTGAAGGAACGGAACATGGCGCTGATCGAATGTTATGAATGCAAAAAGAGCATCAGCTCCGAAGCCTCGGCCTGCATTCATTGTGGAGCTCCGATGGCGGAGCAAACCGCTCACGCCCAGGCGCAGGCAACTGCGGCCCCGGCTCAGCCTTCGACGATTTCTTTTGGCAGTCTGCCGCGTAACAAGGCTGTGCCCGAAGTCACTGCTCCAGCGCCTGAACCGCAACCTTTACCGAAAGTCATGCCGGCCGCCGCACGGCGTCGGCGCCAGCAGCCAACCGAGCAACCGGCCACAGAGCAGGCCAATGCCGACGGCAGTCGTCCGGTGGAAGGCTGGCTGAAGATCATGATCTTCCTGCTGCCGATGTTTTTCGTCTGGTTCCTGCTGCGCTACGGCCACTCGATGAAACAGCGCTTTTTTGGTTTCGGCTGGCTGGCGATGCTGATTCTGGCGTCTTCGCTTTCACCGAAATAAGCGCAAAAAACCTCAGCCCTCGACCTGGTTCTGTGGCGTTCCCGCCGCCCAGGTCGCGATGTTGTGCAGGGTGGTTGCGGCAATTGCACCCAGCGCTTCGCGGGTCAGAAAGGCCTGATGCGCGGTGATGATCACGTTGGGAAAGGTCAGCAATCGCGCCAGCACATCGTCCTGCAAAGGCAGGTCGGAGCGATCCTCGAAAAACAGTTGTGCCTCTTCCTCATAGACATCCAGCCCCAGATAGCCGAGTTGGCCGTCCTTCAATGCATCGATCAGTGCCGGTGTGTCGACCAGCCCACCACGGCCGGTATTGATAAGCATGGCGCCCGCCTGCATGTGCGCCAGTGAATCGCGGTTGATCAGGTGTTTGCTTTGCTCGTTGAGCGGACAGTGCAGGCTGATGATCCGCGACTGCGCGAGCAGTTCCGGCAGGCTCAGGTAACGCGCACCCAACGCCAGAACATCGGGGTTGGGGAAGGGATCGTAAGCCAGTAGCTCACAACCGAAACCGTGCATGATTTTCGCGAACGTGGCGCCGATCTGTCCGGTGCCGACAATCCCCACGGTTTTGCCGACCAGGTCGAAACCGGTCAGGCCATGGAGGCTGAAATCGCCTTCACGGGTGCGGTTATAGGCACGGTGCAGGCGACGGTTGAGGGCCAGGATCAGCGCCACGGCGTGTTCGGCCACCGCATGCGGCGAGTAGGCCGGCACGCGCACCACGGCCAGTCCGAGACGTTTCGCTGCGGCCAGATCGACATGGTTGTAGCCCGCCGAGCGCAGGGCAATCAGACGCGTGCCGCCCGCAGCCAGGCGCTCCAGCACGGGAGCGCTGAGATCATCATTGATGAACGCACAGACCACTTCATGTCTATCGGCCAGCGCTGCCGTATCGAGGCTGAGCCGGGCCGGTTGAAAGTGCAACTCGATACCTGCCGGGCAAGCGGCGGCGAGAAAGCTGTCGCGGTCATAGGTCTGGCTGCTGAAAACGAGCGTGCGCATGAAATCCTCCTGGAACATCGACACGGATTGAATCACCCGAACCCACTTTAGCGCTGCCGGTGTTGGCCGGCATTGCCGTGGATCAGGCGCTGATCTTCGCTTGTGCCGCGAGCCGGTTGATCGCGCGCTCCAGTTCTTCCAGCGCTGCCACGGCCTTGGGGTCGTCCTGCTTGAGCAGGGTTTCGCTGCGCTGGCAGGCCGCGCGCAATTGCGGTACGCCGCAATAACGGGTGGCACCGTGCAGGCGATGGACGCGTTCGATCAATGCATTCTGGTCGCGGTTTTCGCACGCCGCGCGGATGGCCTCGCGGTCGGCTTCCAGTGAGGCGAGCAACATGGCCAGCATGTCTGCCGCCAGATCAGCCTTGCCGGCGGCCAGGCGCAAACCTTCCTCGTGATCGAGCACCGGCAGTTCATTATTGCCCGCCGCGCTGTCGCTGATCCGCTCCGGCCCTTGATTGCGCAAGGCCAGGCCGGTCCATTTCAGCACCACCTGCGCCAGTTGCCGTTCGCTGATCGGTTTGGTCAGGTAATCGTCCATGCCGCTTTGCAGCAACGCGCGTTTTTCGTTGGCCATGGCGTGGGCGGTGAGGGCGACGATCGGCAGCGGCGTGCAGTGCCGCTCGCTTTCCCACTGGCGAATGGTTTCGGTGCTCTGGCGGCCGTCCATGCCCGGCATCTGCACGTCCATCAACACCAGATCGAAGGACTCGCTTTGTACGGCTTTGACCGCCGCGTAGCCACTTTCCACCGCAAGTACCTTGGCGCCCATGTCTTCGAGCAGGGTTTGCACCAGCAGCAGGTTGGCCGGGTTGTCGTCGACACAGAGCACTTTCGGCGCGCGGCTCGACAGCGGTTCCCCTGGCTCATTGCGCGGCTGGCGCGGGTTGACCAGATCGGCCAGCGCACGACGCAGTTTGCGTGTGCAGGCCGGCTTGGCTTGCAACTGACTGTGCGGGTTCGGCACCGACAGATGGAACAGCGTCTGTTCGGTGGTCGGGCACAGCACCAGCACTTTACAGCCCAGATGTTCGAGGTCCCAGATGTGCTGATTCAAACGCTCGGGCAGCATGTCGTTGCTGGTGATGCCGATGACCGCCAGATCAATCGCCTGATCGGTCTGGTGCGCGCCGGTGACGCCATTGGTCAAGGTTTCCAGCGTATTGAACGGCGTGACATCGAGGCCGCAATCTTCCAGTTGATGTTGCAAGGCCTGACGCGCCAGTTCATGACTTTCCAGTACTGCCACGCGGCGCCCGAGTAGCGGCGGGGCCGGCAAGTCTTCGGCGTCGTCACGGGTTTTCGGCAGGCTCAGGCTGATCCAGAATTCCGAGCCTTCGCCGGGTGTGCTGTCGACGCCGATTTCACCACCCATCTGCTCAATCAGACGCTTGGAAATCACCAGCCCCAGGCCGGTGCCGCCCGGTTGCCGCGACAGCGAGTTGTCGGCCTGACTGAAGGCCTGGAACAACGCGCGCACGTCCTGATTCGACAGGCCGATGCCGGTGTCCTGAATGCTGATGCGCAACTGCACGCTGTCTTCGTGTTCATCTTCAAGCATCGCGCGGGCAACGATGGTGCCTTCGCGGGTGAACTTGATTGCGTTGCTGACCAGGTTGGTGAGGATCTGCTTCAGGCGTAACGGGTCACCGACCAGCGACAGCGGCGTGTCGCGGTAGACCAGACTGACCAGCTCCAATTGCTTGGCGTGTGCGGCGGGGGCGAGGATGGTCAGGGTGTCCTGCAACAGGTCGCGCAGGTTGAACGGAATATGGTCGAGCACCAGTTTGCCCGCCTCGATTTTCGAGAAGTCGAGGATCTCGTTGATGATCCCCAGCAGGCTGTCGGCAGACTTTTCGATGGTGCCCAGATAATCGAGCTGGCGCGGGGTCAGTTCGCTTTTCTGCAACAGGTGCGTGAAGCCGAGAATACCGTTGAGCGGCGTGCGGATCTCGTGGCTCATGTTGGCGAGGAATTCGGATTTGATCCGGCTCGCCTCCAGCGCTTCTTTGCGCGCCAGGTCCAGTTCGATGTTCTGGATCTCGATGGTTTCCAGGTTCTGGCGCACGTCTTCGGTGGCCTGATCGACACTGTGTTGCAGTTCTTCGCGGGCGTTCTGCAAGGTGCCGGCCATGCGATTGATCCCGGAGGCCAGCTCATCCAGCTCTTGGCTGCCAAGTGGCGGCAAACGCGTTTCCAGATGGCCGTCCTTGAGTTGCGCGACGGCTTGCTTGATCTGGCTCAGCGGCCGGTTGATGGTGCGGCCCATGCGCAACGCCAGCAGGGCGGCGCCCGCCAGACCGGCGGCAATCAGCAGCAGGCTGGCAAACAGGCTGCGATAACCGCGCAGCAACATGCCGTTATGCGACAGCTCCAATTCGACCCAGCCAAGCAGTCGCTCGGATTCTTCCGGGATCAGTTCGCCGGCGAGGTTGCGATGTTTGCCGAACACCGGCATCAGGTAACGCGTCGCGTCATTGCCACTGCGCCGTTGCAAATGCGCGCTGTCGCCGCTGGGCGCCTGATTGAGCATGGTCGGGCCGGCGTGGGCCAGCGGCGAGCGGTCCGGGGCGAGGAAGGTCACCGCGCGCACGTCCGGCTGTTCAAGGGATTGCGTGGCGATGCGCTCCAGCAATTCGCTGTTGCCATGGCCCATGGCGGGTGCCACCAGCGGCGCCAGTTGCTCGGCAATCATTTCGCCGCGCTGCATCAATTGGGTCTGCAAGTCGGCCTGCTGCGTCCAGGTGAAATAACCACCCAGCACCAGCGCCATCAGGCTGGTCGGCAACAAGGTCAGCAATAACACGCGACCTTTGATTCCCAGTTTCTTGAGCACGCCTATCTCCTGCATCCCGCTGATCTGTTGACTCATGCGTGCATCCGGCACGCGACATTGGCGCAGTGTAGCGATTTGCTCGCGGGCAATCTCCGGAAAAATGCGCTCGCGTCGCGGCAGGGCGTCGCTGCTCGTTGGTCAGCTCGGTCAACCTTGAGTTGCCCGATGCCCGGCAATCTTGAATAATCAGTCTCAACTGAGAATTACTTGCAGATACTCATGACTCCTGTTTCCGCTGGCCAGCCACGCATTCTCTCCATCGAAGACGATCCGGTACTCGGCGCCTATGTTCACGAACATCTGGGCCGCAGCGGCTTTCAGGTGACCTGGTGCCAGAACGGTCAGGAAGGCCTGAACATCGCCACGCGCCAGCCGTTCGACGTGGTGCTGATGGATATTCTCTTGCCGGGCCTGGACGGTTTGCAGGTGTTGACGCAATTGCGCCAGAGCCATTCGACACCGGTACTGCTGATGTCGGCCCTCGGCGCCGAGGCGGATCGCATCAGCGGTTTCCGTCTCGGTGCTGACGATTATTTACCCAAGCCGTTCAGCATGGCCGAGTTGCATGTGCGCATCGAAGCGATCCTGCGCCGGGTTGCGCTGGATCGGCGCCCGGCAGCGCTGGCGGCGCCAGTGGCGGTCGGTACGCTGCGATTCGATGACGAACAGTGCGATGTGTTTTTCCGCGAACAACCCGCCGGGCTGACCCGCAGCGAATTCCGTTTGCTCGAAACCCTCAATCGCAACGAAGAGGAAGTGCTGAGCAAAGCCTTCCTTTATCAGCACGTTTTGCAGCGCGGCTACGCGGCCCACGATCGCAGCCTCGACATGCATATCAGCCAGATCCGCCGCAAACTGAAAGCCATCGGTTACACCGAGCGTGAAGTGCGCACCGTCTGGGGCAAGGGTTACGTGTTGAGCGCCGCTGATGAAACGCTCTGAACTGCCGGGGCGGCATTCACTGTTCTGGAAACTGGCGTTTCTGCTGGTCGCATTTTGTCTGCTGATGATCTGGCTGAGCTGGTCGTGGGGCCGTTATATGGAGGAGCGCAACCAGTTCCTCTCCGACGAAGCGCGCGGCACCCTGACGCGTTACGCCGCGCAAGCGGAACAGGCCTGGCAGCACGGCGGCCGCAGCGGGGTCGATGACTGGTTGCAGAGCATGGAGTTGCGTGAAGCCAGTTGGGTCGGTGTGATCGGTGGCAACTTACAGTCGCTGAGCAATGATCCGCTGAATGATCAGGAAATTCAGCACCTGACCTTCTTGCGTGGGCTCGACTGGCCGATCCACAAGAAAGGCCGCCCGTGGTTGCGCATTCCTTTCCCCAAAGAGCCGTCTGCCGGCAGCCTGGTGATCGAATTGCCCGAACGATTTGTTCCGGGTAAGTACCGGGTGTTCTGGCGCGTCATCACCAACGGCGTGATTCCAGGTCTGTTCACGTTATTGCTGTGTGTCGGTCTGTACCGCTTGCTGGTCGTGCCCCTGAACAACCTGCGCGAACAGGCTAACGCCTGGCGTGCCGATCAATTGAATGTGCGCCTGTCGAGCGGTATCACCCAGCGCCCGGATGAACTCGGCGAGCTGGCGCGGGCGTTCGACTCCATGTCCGAGCGCCTGCAATCCACCGTCGCCCTGCAACAGCAATTGCTCCGCGATCTGTCCCACGAATTGCGCACGCCGCTGAGCCGGCTGCGCGTGGCCAGCGAAAGCGAGCAGGATTTGGTGCAGCTACGCGAACGTATCGGTCGCGAAGTCGACGGTATGCAAAGACTGGTCGAAGACACCCTGCAACTGGCTTGGCTCGATACTGACCGCTCGCCATTGCCCGACGAGGCGATCCAGATTCAGGCCCTGTGGGAAATGCTCACCGACAATGCCTGTTATGAAAGCGGCTGGCCGAGTCTGCAATTGCAGTGTTCGGTCGAGGCGTCGTGCTGGGTGCGCGGCAACTTGAATACCCTGGCGCAGGCGCTGGAGAACATTTTGCGCAACGCGATTCGGCATTCGCCTGCGGGTGGGATCGTGCGACTGGATGGACGGCGCGACGGCGATTTCTGGCATCTGTGGCTGGAAGATCAGGGCGGCGGGGTGGCGGAAGGGGATCTGGAACGGATCTTCTCGCCGTTCACTCGGCTCGACGGCTCGCGGCCCGGTGATGGTGGTTTTGGCTTGGGGCTGAGCATCGCGCGCAATGCCGTGCAGCGTCAGGGCGGGAGTATTTGGGCGGAAAATAGCGGGGCAGGGTTGCGGTTGAATTTGCGGTTGCTGGCGGATGACGGTGTTGCGCCGACTGACGCCTTCGCGAGCAGGCTCGCTCCCACATTGGAACTCGGTTCGCCGCAGATTGTGTGATCAACAGTTAATAGTGTCATCACTGCTGACACTACTCCTTGTGGGAGCGAGCCTGCTTGCGAAGAGGCCATACGCATCACCGCCAATTAAGATGACCCACCGTAAAAGTCGCACCACTGGTGCGACTTTCAATCCCTTATTCCCATAAACCATAAGCACCGCACTTTGCGTGATATGGCCTGCGCGGGTTTGCCGGTATGATAGGCGCCCCCGCACGTCTGGATTGCGAATACGCCATGACCTTGCAGTACCCAACCATCGCCGATTGCGTCGGCAACACGCCGCTGGTGCGTTTGCAGCGCCTGCCCGGTGCTACCAGCAACACCCTATTGCTCAAGCTCGAAGGGAATAACCCGGCGGGTTCGGTCAAGGACCGTCCGGCGTTGTCGATGATCACCCGCGCCGAGTTGCGCGGGCAGATCCACGCCGGCGATACGCTGATCGAAGCGACCTCGGGTAACACCGGGATCGCGCTGGCCATGGCCGCTGCGATCAAGGGTTACAAGATGATCCTGATCATGCCGGACAACTCCAGCGCCGAGCGTAAAGCGGCGATGACCGCGTACGGTGCCGAGCTGATTCTGGTCAGCCAGGAAGAAGGCATGGAAGGCGCCCGCGACCTCGCCCAGCGGATGGAAGTCGAAGGCCGTGGCAAGGTGCTCGATCAGTTCGCCAATGGCGACAATCCTGAGGCGCACTACACCACCACAGGTCCGGAAATCTGGCGTCAGACCCAGGGCACCATTACCCATTTCGTCAGTTCGATGGGCACCACCGGCACCATCATGGGCGTGTCGCGCTACTTGAAAGAGCAGAGCGACAGCGTGCAGATCGTCGGTCTGCAACCGATGGAAGGCTCGGCCATTCCCGGCATCCGCCGCTGGCCGCAGGAATACCTGCCGAAAATTTATCAGGCCGACCGCGTCGACCGTATCGTCGACATGGCGCAAAGCGAGGCCGAGGACGTGACCCGTCGTCTGGCCCGCGAAGAAGGTATCTTCTGCGGCGTGTCCTCGGGCGGTGCGGTGGCAGCGATGCTGCGCCTGTCCAAAGAAGTTGAAAACGCGGTGATCGTCGCGATCATCTGCGACCGTGGCGACCGTTACCTGTCGACCGGCATTTTCGACGCGCCTAACTGATGGCCAAGCACGAGAGAGGCCTGCGCTTCCAGCCCACGGGTGGGAGCAAGGCCGCGCAAATTCCGACCGGCAAAAAACAGCGCTTGAGCATTGAGCGCCTGGCCAATGACGGTCGCGGTATCGCGTTTTTCGAAGGCAAAACCTGGTTCGTCCTCGGCGCCCTCGCCGGCGAAGAGGTCGAAGCGCGGGTGCTCGGCGCCCACGGCAAAGTGGTCGAGGCGCGCACCGAGCGGGTGTTCAAGGCCAGCGAACTGCGTCGCCCGGCACCGTGTCAGCACGCCGGTCGTTGTGGCGGTTGCAGCGTCCAGCATTTGCCCCACAGCGAACAGCTTGCCCTGAAACAGCGCATGCTCGCCGAGCAATTGTCGCGTGTCGCCGGTGTCGAACCTGAAGCGTGGGCAGCGCCGCTGACCGGTCCCGAATTCGGCTATCGCCGTCGCGCCCGCATCGCCGTGCGCTGGGACATGAAGGCGAAGAAACTCGAAGTCGGTTTCCGTGCCGCCGGCAGCCAGGACATCGTCGCGATCAACGAATGCCCGGTGCTGGTACAGCCCTTGCAACCGATCATGACCCGTTTGCCGGAGATGCTCCGTCGTTTGAGCAAACCGCAAGCATTGGGCCATGTCGAGTTGTTCAGTGGCTCGTCACTGGCGGTGCTGCTGCGGCACATGGCGCCGTTGTCGGAAGCGGATCTGACCATTCTCAAGGAATTCTGCCAGTTCCATGAAGCGCAATTATGGCTGCATGGCGAAGGCGAGCCGCAACCGGTCGATGCGACCCAGGCGCTGGGCTATCGCCTGGAACAGTGGGATCTGGATCTGGCGTACCGCCCGGGTGACTTCATCCAGGTCAACGCCGGCGTCAACGAAGCCATGGTTGCGCAAGCGCTGGACTGGCTGAAACCCGGTAGCGACGAGCGCGTGCTGGATCTGTTCTGCGGCCTGGGCAACTTTGCCTTGCCGCTGGCCAAAACCGTTCGGGAAGTGGTGGCGGTCGAAGGCGTGCAGACCATGGTTGATCGCGCTGAAGCCAACGCCGCTAGTAACAATTTGCATAACACAAAGTTTTTTCAAGCCGATTTATCCCAGCCTTTGACCGATGCCCAGTGGATCGGAAACGGCTTTTCTGCGGTACTCTTGGACCCACCGCGTGACGGTGCTTTCGAGGTAGTTCGCAAGCTGGCGACCCTGGGTGCCAAACGGTTGGTGTATGTGTCGTGCAACCCTGCAACTCTGGCGCGCGATACGGTCGAATTGATCAAGCAGGGCTACCGGTTAAAACGTGCCGGGATTCTCGATATGTTTCCTCAGACGGCACATGTCGAGGCCATGGCGTTATTTGAAGCGAGCCAGGATGGCTCGTCTGAATCCGCCTGATCTGTCCGCGCAGCGCTCGCTTTAGCCCCGCGAGCGCAAACGGGCAACAAGGATCAGCGATTTGACGCATTGAATCTGCGTCGTAGGGAAGGTAAAGCAAGATGGTACAGGTGAGAGCACACCAGCCGATCAACACTGACGGCAGTATCAATCTCGAGGCTTGGCTCGATCACGCGGTCAGTGTCGATCTGGCACTGGATCGCGAAGCCTTGAAAGAAGCCTGCGAGTTCGCTCGCGAGGCCGAACAACAATCCAATGCCAGGAAGAATCTGTGGGCCGAAGGCTCCGGCAGCTTCAGTACTGGCCTGGAAATCGCCGAGATTCTCGCCGACCTCAAGCTCGATCAGGATTCGCTGGTCGCAGCGGTCCTGTATCGCGGCGTGCGTGAAGGCCAGATCGAACTCGCGGCCGTCGGCCAGCGCTTCGGCCCGGTGGTGGCCAAACTGATCGACGGCGTGCAGCGCATGGCCGCCATCAGTGCCAGCCTCAGCCCGCGTCAGTCGATGGTTATGGGCACGCAAGGGCAGGTGGAAAACCTGCGCAAGATGCTGGTGGCGATGGTCGATGACGTTCGCGTTGCCCTGATCAAACTCGCCGAACGCACCTGCGCCATTCGTGCGGTGAAAACCGCCGACGACGAAAAGCGTAACCGCGTCGCCCGCGAAGTCTTCGACATTTATGCGCCGCTCGCGCACCGCCTCGGCATCGGTCATATCAAATGGGAACTGGAGGACTTGTCCTTCCGTTATCTCGAGCCGGATCAATACAAGCAGATTGCCAAGTTGCTCCACGAGCGACGGCTGGACCGTGAGCGTTTCATCGCCGATGTGATGACCCAGCTCAAGGATGAATTGCAAGCCACCGGCGTCGATGCCGACATCAGCGGCCGGGCCAAACACATCTATTCCATCTGGCGCAAAATGCAACGCAAGGGTCTGGAATTCAGCCAGATCTACGACGTGCGTGCGGTGCGCGTGCTGGTCCCGGAAATGCGCGACTGCTACACCGCGCTGGGTATCGTCCACACCTTGTGGCGGCACATCCCGAAAGAATTCGACGACTATATCGCCAACCCGAAAGAGAACGGCTACCGCTCGTTGCACACGGCGGTGATCGGCCCTGAGGGTAAAGTGCTCGAGGTGCAGATCCGTACGCACTCGATGCACGAAGAAGCCGAGCTCGGCGTCTGCGCGCACTGGCGCTACAAGGGCACCGACGTCAAATCCGGCTCGAACCACTACGAAGAGAAAATCTCCTGGCTGCGACAGGTCCTCGAGTGGCACGAAGAGCTGGGCGATATCGGTGGTCTGGCCGAACAACTGCGCGTCGATATCGAGCCGGATCGGGTCTACATCTTCACCCCCGACGGGCACGCCATCGACTTGCCGAAGGGCGCGACACCGCTGGACTTCGCTTATCGCGTGCACACCGAGATCGGCCACAACTGCCGTGGCGCGAAGATCAACGGGCGCATCGTGCCGCTCAACTACAGCCTGCAGACCGGTGAGCAGGTCGAGATCATCACCAGCAAGCACGGTACGCCGAGCCGCGACTGGCTGAACTCGAATCTCGGTTACGTCACTACCTCGCGGGCGCGGGCGAAGATCGTTCACTGGTTCAAATTGCAGGCGCGCGATCAGAACGTTGCCGCCGGTAAAACCCTGATCGAGCGCGAACTGACGCGCCTCGGCCTGCCAGCGGTGGACTTCGACAAGCTGGCCGACAAGGCCAACATGAAAACCGCCGAAGACATGTTCGCCGCCCTCGGTGCCGGCGACCTGCGTCTGGCGCAACTGGTCAACCTCGCGCAGCAACTGGTCGAACCGGAACGCGGCAACGAGCAGCTAGAACTGATTCCGCGCAAGGCCACCGGCTACAAACCGGGCAAGCGTGGCGATATTCAGATTCAGGGCGTCGGCAACCTGATGACGCAGATGGCCGGCTGCTGCCAGCCGCTGCCGGGCGATGCGATCGTTGGTTACATCACTCAGGGTCGTGGCGTGAGCATTCACCGTCAGGACTGCGCCTCGGTGCTGCAACTGGGCGGACGCGAGCCGGAGCGGATCATCCAGGTCAGCTGGGGCCCGGTGCCGGTGCTCACCTACCCGGTGGACATTGTCATCCGCGCCTACGACCGTTCCGGTCTGCTGCGTGACGTCTCGCAGGTATTGCTCAACGAGCGTATCAACGTGCTCGCGGTCAACACCCGCTCGAACAAGGAAGACAACACCGCGCTGATGTCGCTGACCATTGAGATCCCGGGACTGGATGCACTGGGGCGGTTGCTCGGGCGGATTTCGCAGTTGCCGAACATCATCGAAACGCGGCGTAACCGTACCCCTTGAAGATGACTTCGATTGATCGTTCCCACGCTCCGCGTGGGAATGCCTCTAGGGACGCTCTGCGTCCAGTGACGCGGAGCGTCACGGGCTGCATTCCCACGCAGAGCGTGGGAACGATCAAGATCGCAGAAAGGGTTGAGTGAGATTTTGTATGTACAGCCTTGAAGACCTGCTCCACCTGATGAACCGTCTGCGCGATCCGCAATACGGTTGCCCGTGGGACATCAAGCAAACCTACGCGACCATCGTTCCGCACACCCTCGAAGAAGCCTACGAAGTGGCCGACGCCATCGAGCGCGGCGACTTCGATCACTTGCAGGGCGAGCTGGGCGATCTGCTGTTCCAAGTGGTGTATTACAGCCAGTTGGCCAGGGAAGAAGGGCGTTTCGAATTTGCCGGGGTGATCGACAGCATCACCCGCAAACTGATCCGTCGTCATCCCCACGTGTTCCCCACCGGTGATCTCTACGCACCGCTGGATGTGCCGCGCTTGAGTGAAGAACAGGTCAAGCAGCGCTGGGAAGAGATCAAGGCTGAAGAGCGCGCCGAGAAATCTGCCGCGCCCGAGCAACTGTCACTGCTCGATGACGTGCCGGCGACGTTGCCGGCATTGTCGCGTTCGGCCAAGTTGCAGAAGCGCGCAGGCCAGGTCGGTTTCGACTGGCCAGACGCCTTGCCGGTGCTCGACAAGGTGCGTGAAGAACTCGATGAAGTCCTCGAAGCCATGTCCGAAAACGATCCCGTCGCCGTGGCTGACGAGATCGGCGATCTGCTGTTTTCCGTGGTCAACCTGGCCCGGCATCTGAAGGTCGACCCGGAAACTGCGCTGCGTGGCGCCAACGGCAAGTTCGAAAGACGTTTCCGATTTATCGAACAGGCATTGCGCGACACCCACCGTCCCATAGAAGATTGCACCCTCGAAGAGTTGGACGCCCTGTGGGGTGAAGCCAAACGTCAGGAAAAGAATTTGCCCGGCTGCGGCTGAGCCACTGCCCAAGTGAGTAAGCACCATGAGTATTTCCCTTCGCGACCAGTTGCTCAAAGCAGGCCTGGTCAACCAAAAGCAGGCCAAGCAGGTCAGCAAGGACAAGCAGAAGCAGCAACGTCTGGCGCACAAAGGTCAGATCGAACTGGATGACTCGCAGCAGCGTGCCGCCCAGGAAGCCATGGCTGAGAAGGTCAAGCGTGACCAGGAGCTGAACCGCCAGCAGAAAGAGAAAGCCGAAGCCAAGGCGCGTGCAGCACAGGTCAAGCAACTGATCGAAGTCTCGCGTCTGCCGAAGCTGACCACCGAGGACTACTACAACTTCGTCGACGACAAGAAGGTCAAGCGCATCTCGGTCAACACGCTGATGCGCAACAAGCTCAGCAGCGGTTCGCTGGCGATCGTGCACCATGCCGGCGGCTACGAAGTGATCCCGCGTGAAGCGGCCCTGAAGATCCAGGAGCGCGATCCACAGCGCATCGTCCAGCTCAACGTGCAGACCGAAGAGGTCAGCACCGAGGACGATCCGTACGCGGCGTATCAGATCCCTGATGATCTGATGTGGTAAATCGATAAAGCTGTAATAACGACAAACCCCGCTCATGGCGGGGTTTGTCGTTTTCAATGCTGTGGTTGAATCAGGAGGAACGGGTTTCGCGTTGTTGCTCTTGTACTTCGAGTTCGGCCTTGTAGTTGTGGGCATCGATCTCGTTGTGGAACATGCCGACCAGCAAGTCTTGTTGATGCACGTCCCAGATGCGGATACCGGCGGCTACGCCTTCGTGGGACATGTGTGAATCGTCGCGTTCAGTTACTTTTACAGTCATCTGCTAGCTCCAAATCTCAAGTTATCTGCAGCAAGGCGTGTGCAGGACTCTTTTATATGATTTGTTAGCTTGCTAAGTAAACGCTTGATTTGCGCAAGGTGTTATTGCGTTTTTTGCAACAGTGCTGCAGCCCGCGTAATCCGCGACATTCGGTCGCAGGGCGGTAAGTTTCATGACAGAAGTTTCATCTCCAGAACTCTCTGGATCCCTGTGGGAGCTGGCTTGCCAGCGATGACGTCGGCACAGCAAGCATCTTCGTTGCCTGACACTCCGCTATCGCTGGCAAGCCAGCTCCCACAGGGATCAGCGGTGTCCCGGCTATTTTCTACAGACGAAAAAAAACGCCCCGAACCAGTCGGGGCGTTTTCATGTGTGGCTCAAGCGGGGGGAATTACTTGCCTTCCCAGCGCTTCAGTACCAGCGTGGCGTTGGTGCCGCCGAAGCCGAAGCTGTTGCTCATCACAGTGTTGATGGTGGCGTTCTCGCGGGTCTTGGTCAGCACCGGCAGGTCGGCCACTTCAGGGTCCAGCTCGTCGATGTTGGCGGAGCCGGCAATGAAGTTGCCTTCCATCATCAGCATGCAGTAGATCGCTTCGTGAACGCCGGCGGCGCCCAGGGAGTGACCGGACAGGCTCTTGGTCGAGCTGATCGCCGGTGCCTTGTCGCCGAACACTTCACGCACACCTTTCATTTCCGCGACGTCGCCGACCGGAGTCGAGGTGCCGTGGGTGTTCAGGTAGTCGATCGGCGTATCAACGGTGGACATCGCCATCTGCATGCAGCGGATCGCGCCTTCGCCACTTGGGGCAACCATGTCGTAGCCGTCGGACGTTGCGCCGTAGCCAACGATTTCGGCGTAGATTTTCGCGCCACGGGCCAGAGCGTGTTCCAGCTCTTCAACCACGACCATGCCGCCACCGCCAGCGATGACGAAACCGTCACGGTCGGCGTCGTAGGCACGGGAAGCTTGTTCTGGGGTGTCGTTACGCTTGCTGGACAGAGCGCCCATTGCGTCGAACAGGAACGACTGGCTCCAGTGCTCTTCTTCACCGCCACCGGCGAAAACGATGTCCTGTTTGCCCATCTGGATCTGTTCCATGGCAGTACCGATGCAGTGAGCACTGGTGGCGCAGGCAGATGCGATGGAGTAGTTCAGGCCTTTGATCTTGAATGGCGTGGCCAGGCAAGCGGAAACGGTGCTGCTCATGGTCCGCGTCACGCGGTATGGGCCAACGCGTTTCACGCCTTTCTCGCGCAGGATGTCCAGCGCTTCCATCTGGTTCAGCGTGGAAGCACCGCCCGAGCCGGCGATCAGGCCGGTACGCGGGTTGGACACTTGCTCTTCGGTCAGGCCGGAGTCAGCAATGGCGTCTTTCATGGCCAGGTAGGCGTACGCGGCTGCGTGGCCGACGAAGCGATAGATCTTGCGATCGATCAGTTCTTCAAGGTTGAGGTCGATGGAGCCGGAAACCTGGCTACGCAGACCCATTTCAGCATATTCCGGGTTGAACCGGATGCCAGGGCGGCTTGCACGCAGGTTAGCGGAGACGGTCTCTTTGTCATTGCCCAGGCACGAAACGATGCCCAGACCAGTGATAACGACGCGGCGCATGCGAATAACCCTTAGAAGTTGTCAGTGGAGGTGAACACGCCGACGCGAAGGCCTTCGGCGGTGTAGATTTCGCGACCGTCGACAGTCACCGAACCATCGGCAATGGCCAGGTTCAGCTTGCCCTTGAGGACGCGTTTGATATGAATGTTGTAAGTAACTTTCTTGGCGGTCGGCAGCACCTGACCGAAGAACTTCACTTCGCCTGAACCCAGCGCACGGCCACGGCCCGGCAGGCCTTGCCAGCCCAGGAAGAAACCGACCAGTTGCCACATGGCATCCAGACCCAGACAGCCCGGCATCACCGGATCGCCTTCGAAGTGGCACGCGAAGAACCACAGGTCAGGGTTGATATCCAGCTCGGCGACCAATTCACCTTTGCCGTACTTGCCGCCTTCTTCGCTGATCAGGGTGATGCGATCGACCATCAGCATGTTCGGGGCGGGCAGTTGCGCGTTACCTGGGCCGAACAGCTCACCGCGACTGCAGCGCAGCAGATCTTCCCGAGTAAAGGCGTTTTGTTTGGTCATGCGAGCTCCTCAATAATCCCATGCGGCAGGTGGGGCAAATCTTCCCGACCGTTCGAAGCGTTCATGCCTCGAACCGGCAGCCTACTCATAGACTATTGCGTTGTGGTGAAAGTCACAGCACCAAGGACATGAATGTACACTTGTGCACTGAAATTTTTATTCAAGCCCCTTTTGAGGCTCGTTCGGGTGCCTAAGACTGCCGCACTTTCGCTTTTCACGCCAGTCGCAGATGGTCGAAAGGCCCACACTACGACACCCAGCGCTGCAGAATCTGCTGCAGATCATTACGTTTGAACGGCTTCGCCAGATAATCGTTCATGCCCGCCGACAGGCAGGTTTCCCGGTCGCCCTGCAAGGCGTTGGCGGTTAGCGCGATGATCGGCACTTCGCTGCGTCCGGGTAGCAGTCGGATCTGCCGGGTAGCCTCGTAGCCATCGATGATCGGCAAACGGCAATCCATCAGAATCACTTCGAAGTCGCTGCCCTCGGCGCTGCGCACGGCTTGTGCGCCATCGGTAGCAACACTGACAGTAAAGCCCAGACTGCGCAGCATCGCTTCAATAACTGTCTGGTTCACTGGATTGTCTTCGACCAGCAAGACATTGCGTCCTTCACCATGCTCTTTTCCGTTCAGTGCACGCGGCGCAGCCAGGGGCGGCAGCGCCTGCTTATAGAGTGCCAGCGGAATTTCCAGAGTGAATACCGAACCGCGACCTTCCTCGCTCTGCGCGCGCAAGGTGCCGCCCATGCGTTCGGCCAGCGTGCGGGCGATCGGCAGACCGAGACCGGTGCCGCCATAGCGCCGTGAAATCGAACTGTCGGCCTGCTGGAAGGCATTGAACATCAGCTCCAGACTTTCAGAAGAAATACCGATGCCGCTGTCACGCACCGAACAGGTGAACCACAGTAATTCGTGATCCAGCGATTGCCACTGCGCCTCGATGCTGACCCGGCCCTGTTCGGTGAATTTCAGCGCATTGCCAACCAGGTTGACCAGAATCTGCCGGATCCGCGTCGGATCGCCCTGCACCTGCAAACCGCGCATGTCGTCCGGGATCCGCAGATTCAGCGCCAGCCCTCGCTGTACCGCGCTGTGCTGGAACGACTGCGCGCAGGCGCTGATCAGTTCGGCGAGGTTGAAGGGGATGTGCTCCAGTTCCAGCTCCGAGCGTTCGATGCGCGAGAAGTCGAGAATATCGTTGATGACTTTCAGCAGGTGTTCGGTGGACTCCGAGGCGAGTGCGGCGTATTCGACCTGCTCCTCGGTCATCTCGGTGGTTTCCAGCAGTTGCAGCATACCCAGCACGCCGTTCATGGGCGTGCGCAGTTCGTGGCTCATCATCGCCAGGAAGTCCGACTTGGCGTTGTTGGCCTTTTCCGCCTCTTCGCGGGTCTGAATCAGTTGCGCCATGGCTTGATGCTGCTCACGGCTGGCCTGTTCCAGCGCTTGAGCGAGGTTATTGATGTGCTGCGACAGCGCGCCCAGTTCGGTGTCATCGACAATCGGTAGCGGCGTTTTGTAATCGCCGTCCTGAATCGCCTTGACCGCATCGCCGATGTCGCGAATCGGCTGCGACAGGCTGCCGGCCAGGCGTCGTGCCAATACAAAAGTGAAGAGCAGGGCGAACAGCGCGAGAATCCCGGCCTTGAACAGAATCTCCTGCTGGCGCTGGCTGAAGGCATCGTTGGATAAGCCGACGATCACTCGGCCCAGATAGTCCTCGCTGGCCCCGCCGTTGCTGACCTTGCCGTCCTGAAAGAAATCATTGTGCAGGGCGATGCGTTGCAGGCGCACCGGTGCCTGAAACACTTCAACCTGATGCGGGCGGCTGTGCGCGGCGGCGGGCTGTTCGACGTACACCAGAATCCGGTTGGCGCTGTCCTGTATTTCGAGAAAGCGCACGTTGGGCGTGGCCAGTGTCGCTTTGAGCAGGCTTTCCAGCACTTCGTTATTGCCGGAAATCACCCCGTATTCAGTGGCGGGTGCCAGTTGGTTGGCGATCAGTTGGCCGGTGTGGTTCAGCTCCTGGCGCAAATCCTGAATGCGCACAAAGGTAAAGAAGCTGATCAACAACAGGGTCAACAACAGCGCCGGGCCCAGACTGATCAGCTGGGTGCGGGTGTTGATGTCCCAACGGCGACGAAAACTCATGGGCGGCGTTCTCCTTCAGCCAGCGCTTGGGCGACAGACGCTTCATTTAGCGGCTCGATCCCTAGGGAACGAGCGACCTGCGCATTACTTGAGACTTTAAAACGTGCGGGGTAAAGCGTTCGCGGCCAACTGGCCGGCGATTGGTCGAGCAAATGATCGAGCACGGCCAGCCAGTCGTTCTGATCGCTGTAGATACTCGCCAGGCTGCCGGCGCGGACGAACGCCACGTTGGGACCGACCAGCGCGACTTGCCGTGAATAGCTGCTGAGCAGCAGGTTTTTCGCGGTTTTCGGGTTGTACAGATCGGGGTCGTCGAGGCCGAGTAACACATCGCTGTTCTTCAGCACGGTTTGCAGCGGGCGGCTGTCGTGGATGTTGTCCCAGCGCTGGCTGACGATTTGCAGGTTCAGTGGTTCGGCGGCGAGATTGAGTTCCTTGAGGAGGAATTCGCTGTGTTGATCGAAGAGCACGCCGATCCGCTGGGCCTGGGGCAGAATGCGTCGGATCAACTGCAACTGGCGGCTCAGCGGTGGATCACTCCACAGCAAACTCAGGTGCGCCGGTTGCGCGCTGCCGAGGCGCTGGCGCGCTTGCAGACGACTGATGCGCAGCACCAGCGTTGCCGGGCCTTGGGGGTCTTGCAGGCGCCAGTCGAGGCTCGGCAGGTCGAGCAGAATCAGGCGCAGACTGGCAGGCAGTTTTCCCGGTGCCGGCAGACTGGCCAACGGCTGGAAACGCACGTTGTCAGTCGGACGCAATTCGCTGAGTGCCTGGACGAATGCTTGCACGCCAGGACTTTCCTCGGCACCGGTCAACAGAATATCGGCGGCTTGCACCGCCATGCCATGCAGCCATGCGGTCAGAAACAGGCAAAACCCGGCCAGCCAGTGGCCAAGGGTTGGCAGCTTCCGTGACGGCCCGTAGCGCATCCTAGAACTCCAGCTCAGCGCTGAAATACATCACCCGACGCTCGTCGTAATTATTGTCGACGAAGGTGGTCGGCTCATGGTCGAGGCGCTGTTGCAGCACGCCGGCCAGTTGCAGCTGGGCTTTGCCCAGCGGGATGCGTTTGGCGATGCGTGTGTCGACCCGCTCGAAACGGTAGCCATTGAGCGCGTTGTCGCCGTAATAGAAGAGGGCGCTGTTCCAGCCATGGCCCCAATCGCGCAGCCAACCGGCCGAACCGCTATTGCGTGAGGTGAATTGTTGATCCAGCGGATTGCTCGCTTCGGCATCGACGAAGGCGTAGGTGAACCGCAAGCGGTCGGCCAGGCTCACGCGCCAGTCGAGCTGGGTTTCGGCGCCACGAAACCGCGAGCTGTTAGCGTTGCTGGCGATGTATTGGTTGTTACGCAGCGGCTCACTGATCATTCCGGTGATCTCGTCGTAGAACAGCTTCACATCCAGGGCCAGACCCAGCTCGGCGAAATAGCCGTTGTAGCCCAGCTCCCGTGAGCGCATGTGCTCCTGATCGAGATCGCCCGGGCCGCGTGTCTTGACGAAGTAACGCGCCGACGACTGGCCGTAAGCCGAAGGCCGCAGGTTGCTGACCTGATAGCTCCAGTTGACGTTGTTCTCGAACATGTCCGGCGAGCGGATCGCTTCCGAGTAAACCGCGCGCAGGCCGTGGCGCGGGTTGATCAGGTAATTGACGGCAAATCGCGGGGTCAGCGAACTGCCGATCAGTTGCGTGTTTTCGAACATCGCACCGCCCTGCAACAGCCAATGCTCCGTGGCGCGCCATTCCAGTTGGCCGAACGCGCGCCACGTGGTGTCGTCCAGTGTGCCGTTGAAGTAGGTTTCGGAGTCGGCGCGGTCGTAACGATAGTTCATACCGCTGACCAGACGCAGGCTGTCGGACAGGCTGAGGGTGTCCTGCAATTCGAGGTCGTAACGCGATTCCCGCGCGCTCTGGTCGATGTCGCCGCACAGGGTGCGGCTGGCGCCGTTACGCCATTGCTCGAGCACCTGATTGGCCAGGGCCATTTCTTGCGGAGTGCCGGGCGCCGCGCCGGGGCCGGTGAAGCGGGTGATGTTGCGCGCCAGACGTTCGGTGTAATTCGGATTGAGCTGCCACAGTTGCGTCAGCTCGGGGCTGAATGACACCTCGGCATCACAGGCGCGCCAGGTTTGCTGGCGATCCCAGTGTTGCGCCGAGCCTTGTATATAAAGGCTGTGCTCCGGGTTGATATCGAGGTTCCAGCGCACCGAGCCGGCGTAATCTTTGGCGACTACGTCGGAATTGTTCCCGGCGGCGGTAATCCCTGAGAACACCGGACGATAGGTGTAGGGCCGCTGGTTGCTGCCGTCCTTTGCATTGACCTGCCAGTCGAGGCTTTGGTTATCGCTGAGGGTGTGGCTGACCGCGAGACTGAAACGGTTCAAGCGGCGACTGTCACGATAATCGGCGCCGCTGCGATCGCTGTCGAAGCCGTCGTCTTCTTGCCCGGACAGCGACAGGCGCAGATCGCCGCCATTCCAGCCGGTGCCCTGGCTGGCGTAGAAATCGTTGATGCCGCGCTGACCACGGGTGTACTTCAGCCGTGTACCGTGGCTGTCCGCCGGGTTTCGCGTGATGATATTGACCACCGCCATCAGCGCGTTGGCGCCATAGCTGACAGTGTTGGGGCCGCGAAAAACTTCGATGCGCTCGATGTCTTCCATGGCCACCGGAATATCGCTCCAGTCCACCGTGGACAAACCGGCGCGGTACACCGAGCGGCCGTCGATCAGCACTTGCATGCGCCGTGCTTCGCTGGCGTTGGTGCCGTGGTAATTGACCGCCGCCTGATTGCCGCTGATGTTGCCGACCATCATCCCCGGCACCAGGCGCAGCAGTTCGCTGACATCGCGGGCGCCGCTGGCGTGGATCAGTTCGTTGTCAATTACGGTCATGCTCCCTGGCACTTCCGCCGGGGTTTGTTTCAGGCGCGTGGCAGTCAGCACCTGTGGCAGTGCTTCGTTGTCCATGAACAGGTCGTCGGCCAGCACTAGCGGGCTGAACAGCAGCGCCAGTAAGACGGACGAACGCGGGGACGCAGAGCCAAAAGACACGACACAACCTTGATAGCGAAGAATTGGCGCGCATGTTAACCGAGGGCAGTGACTTTTCCAGTCACGTTGCAGGCATTTTCCTAGGTTTTATTGGTCTTCTTCCTACAAGTGTCGGTAATTGTTGCTGGGGCTGGCCGCGCGTTGGCCGCCCCGTATAATGCCGGCATCGCCACTGGTATGGATTAACGGATTGCATATGACTGAACAGCGCCCGATTGCGGTCCTGGGAGGCGGAAGTTTTGGTACCGCCGTGGCCAATCTTTTGGCCGAGAACGGCCATCAAGTCCGGCAGTGGATGCGTGACCCCGAGCAGGCCGAGGCCATCCGGGTCAATCGCGAAAACCCGCGTTACCTCAAAGGCATCAAGATTCTGCCGGGGGTGACTGCCGTCACCGACCTGCAGGAAACCCTCGACGCCTGCGATTTGTGCTTTGTCGCGCTGCCGTCCAGCGCGTTGCGCACGGTGCTTGCCGCCCACGCCGAGCGGTTGAGCGGCAAGATGCTGGTCAGCCTGACCAAGGGCATCGAAGCCCAGACCTTCAAACTGATGAGCCAGATTCTCGAAGAGATCGCCCCGCAGGCGCGCATCGGCGTGTTGTCCGGGCCGAACCTGGCGCGCGAGATTGCCGAACACGCACTGACCGCCACCGTGGTCGCCAGCGAAGACGAAGAACTGTGTAAAGCCGTGCAAGCCGCGCTGCACGGTCGTACCTTCCGCGTTTATGCCAGCGCCGACCGTTTCGGTGTGGAACTGGGCGGGGCGTTGAAAAACGTTTACGCGATCATCGCCGGCATGGCGGTGGCGCTGGAGATGGGCGAGAACACCAAGAGCATGCTGATCACCCGGGCACTGGCGGAAATGACCCGTTTTGCCGTGAATCAGGGCGCTAACCCCATGACCTTCCTCGGTCTGGCCGGTGTCGGCGATCTGATCGTGACCTGTTCGTCGCCGAAGAGTCGCAACTATCAAGTCGGTTTTGCGCTGGGTCAGGGCTTGAGTCTCGACGAAGCGGTGTCACGTCTCGGTGAAGTCGCTGAAGGGGTCAACACCTTGAAGGTGCTCAAGGCCAAGTCTCAGGAAGTCGGCGTGTACATGCCGCTGGTCGCCGGGCTGCACGCAATCCTGTTCGAAGGACGCACGCTGGAGCAGGTGATCGGTCTACTGATGCGGGCCGAGCCGAAAACCGACGTCGACTTTATTTCCACCAGTGGTTTCAACTGAGTGAGCCGGGAGTAGCAAGCCATGAACGATCCGAAAACCGAAGCCAAGTACGAATCCATCCTTCTGCGCGTGTTGTGGATGATCGTCTACGTGCTGGTCTGGCAAGTGGCGCAGTTCATCCTCGGCGCGGTGGTGCTGGTGCAACTGATCTATCGTTTGATCTATGGCGCCCCGAGCGCCAGCCTGATGAATTTCGGCGACAGCCTGAGCCAGTTTCTGGCGCAGATCGGCCGTTTCGGCAGTTTCCACAGCGACCAGAAACCGTGGCCGTTCGCCGACTGGCCAACCCCGCGTACTCCGGAAGGTGAAGCGCCGCACGCCGTCGCACCGGCACCGCATCCGGTTCGAGATGAGGAACCCAAGCTATGAAACTCTGGGTATTACGTCACGGTGAAGCCGTGCCTTACGGCTCGTGCCCCGACTCCGAACGGGAACTGACCGATCACGGCCGTAAAGAAGTCTTGAACAGCGCGGCCCATTTGATCGGCCAACCGCTGACGGCGATCTACGCCAGCCCTTATCTGCGCGCGCAACAGACTGCGCAGATAGTTCGTGAGGCGCTGGGTTTCGAGCCGGAGATTCGCACGGTCGAGTGGCTGACGCCGGAGGTTGATCCGGACAAGGTCACCGATCAACTGGTGTCGGTGAGCAACGTCCTGCTGGTCAGTCACAACCCGCTGGTGGGCAATCTGCTGAGTTATCTGCAACATGGCGCCGGGTATCCGCCGGAGAAGGTCAGTACTGCCGGGTTGGCTGAGCTGGAAAGCCCTGAACTGCTGATCGGCTCGATGAACCTCAACAGCCTCAAACATCCCTGAAGTTGTAAACACCGACCGTGTAGGCCTTCGCCTGCTCGCGATAGCGGTATATCAGTCGCTATTTATGTCGACTGATATACCGCTATCGCGAGCAGGCGAAGGCCTACAGGTACTGCGTACACCATGAAATTATTTGTGTGAATTTTCCAACCAAGCACTTGCTTGGTTGACTACGCTTGCTCCAGACCCAAAAAACAGGAGCGAGTCGCATGTCTGCCGCCTTCCGTTTGCCGCTGGACGTGTTCTACGAACGTGAAGCCCGGCACCCGCGCCAGCGCTTCCTCGTGCAGCCCATTGGCGGCGGCCAGGTCGAGACGCTGAGCTGGGCGGATGTCGGCCATCAGGCCCGCTGCGCCGCACATTGGTTGCGTGCGCGGGAGTTGCCGCAGGGCAGCCATATCGCCCTGATCTCGAAAAACTGCGCGCACTGGATCATCGCCGACCTGGCGATCTGGATGGCCGGGCACGTCTCGGTTCCGTTGTATCCCAACCTCACTGCCGACTCCGTTGCGCAAGTGCTCAATCATTCGGAAAGCGCGCTGGCCTTCATCGGCAAGCTCGACGACTGGCCGGGCATGTGCAAAGGCGTGCCGGCGGATCTGCCGACCATTAGTCTGCCACTGCACCCGCCCGGGGATTTCGATTTCAGTTGGGCGGACTTGCAGCGCAGCTCGCCAATTCAGGACGATCCACGTCCGGCGGCCGAGCAATTGGCGACGATCATTTACACCTCCGGCACCACCGGCCTGCCCAAAGGCGTGATGCACAGTTTTGCCAATCTCGGTTTCGCCACCACCCGCGGCACGCAACTGTTCGGGCTTAACGAGAACGATCGATTGCTCTCGTACTTGCCGCTGTGCCACGTCGCCGAGCGCATGTTCGTGGAACTGGCGTCGATCTACACCGGGCAGACGGTTTTCTTCGCCGAGAGCCTTGAGACCTTCATCACTGACCTGCAGCGAGCACGGCCGACCGCGATGTTCGGTGTGCCGCGCATCTGGACCAAATTCCAGATGGGCGTGTACAGCAAGATCCCGGCGAAACGTCTGGATTTTCTTCTCGGCCTGCCATTCATTGGCAAGCGCGTTGGTCACAAGGTACTGGCAGGCCTGGGGCTGGATGCTTTGCGCGTGGCGTTATCCGGCGCCGCGCCGGTGCCGCAGACCTTGCTCGCCTGGTATCAGAAACTTGGCCTGGATGTGCTGGAGGTCTACGGTATGACCGAGAGTTGCGGCTACTCGCACATCTGTCTGCCGGGGCAATACAAGCAGGGTTGGATCGGCAAGCCGTGTCCGGATGTCGAAGTACGCATCGATGAGTCGGGCGAGGTGCAGGTGCGCAGTCAGGCGAACATGCTCGGCTATTTCAAGGAACCGCAGAAAACCGCCGAAACGTTGACCGAGGACGGCTTTCTGCGCACCGGTGACAAGGGCGAACAGGATGCTGAAGGGCGCCTGCGACTGACTGGCCGACTCAAGGAGATCTTCAAGACCAGCAAGGGCAAATATGTTGCCCCGGCACCGATCGAAAATCGCTTGGCCGTGCATTCGCGGATTGAACAGGTGTGCGTGGTCGGTGATGGCCTGAGTGCGCCGCTGGGTTTGTGTGTGCTGTCCACGGTCAATCAGGAAGAGGGCCGGGCGAGCCTGCACTCGAGCCTGGAAAAACTCTTGGAGGAGGTCAACGCCGTACTCGACAAGCATGAACGCCTGCGCCGGTTGGTGGTGGTCAAGGACAGTTGGGCGGTGGAAAACGGCTTCCTCACGCCAACCCTGAAGATCAAGCGCAACGTCATCGAAGACACCTATGGCGCGCGTTTCGAAGAATGGAGCGAGCGCAGCGAGGCGGTGCTGTGGCAGGATTGAGCGACCACTAAAACAATAAAGGAAGTCTGCGATGAGCTTGTGGCGTACCACTCCGAACATCGAGCAGTTGAACGCAATCCAGAAGAACACCATCGGCGAAGTGCTGGACATCCGATTCGAAGCGTTCGACGAAGAATCGCTGACCGCGAGCATGGTCATCGACCATCGTACCCATCAGCCCTACGGTTTGTTGCACGGCGGCGCCTCGGTGGTACTGGCGGAAACCGTCGGTTCGATGGCCAGCTATCTGTGCATCGATGCCAGCAAGTTTTACTGCGTGGGACTTGAGATCAACGCCAACCATCTGCGCGGCTTGCGCAGTGGGCGGGTGACGGCGGTGGCTAAGCCGATTCACATCGGTCGCACCACGCATGTCTGGGACATTCGCTTGACCAGTGATGAAGGCAAGGCCAGTTGTGTGTCGCGCCTGACCATGGCGGTGGTGCCGCTGGGTGAGCAGCCACCCTCACCCTAACCCTCTCCCAGAGGGAGAGGGGACTGACCGGGCTGGATGTTCGAGTTGCGCCGACCTGAGTTATCGAGCCGAACTCAGGTTTTGAAACTCATGCAAATCTGCTCCCTTTCCCCTCGCCCCCTTGGGGGCGGTCCGACGTTTCGGGAGGGCTGGGGTGAGGGGGAAGCGATCTCCCTGACACACCATCACGCTGACCGGACTGTCATCATTCCTGGCAGTTACGGTCATTGCTGTAAGGCGCGGTCTTACGGACAATCAACGCCACGTTTCTCGCTCATGGATTTGCCAGCATGTCGCAACCGATCTTTTTCGCCCACGCCAACGGCTTCCCTTCGGGCACCTATGGCAAATTGTTCGCGGCGCTGGCGCCCGAGTACCGGGTTGCGCATCTGGAGCAGCATGCCCATGACCCGCGTTTCCCGGCGGATGACAATTGGTACAACCTCGTCGACGAGTTGATCCACCATTTGCAGCAGCAGGATCAGCCGGTGTGGGGCGTCGGCCATTCGTTCGGCGGCGTACTGCATTTGCACGCGGCGCTGCGTTGCCCTGAGCTGTATCGCGGCGTGGTGATGCTCGATTCGCCGGTGCTGACCCGCACTGATCAATGGGTGATTCGCGCGGCCAAGCGCTTTGGCTTCATCGACAGACTGACCCCGGCCGGCCGCACCCTGGGCCGGCGGGAAGAGTTCGCCGACCTCGACAGTGCGCGCAGCTATTTTGCTGGCAAGACACTGTTCCGTGGTTTCGATCCGGAATGCTTCGATGCCTACCTGCAACATGGTTTGCACCAGGTCGGCGACAAGCTGCGCCTGCGCTTCGATCCGGCGACCGAAATCAGCATCTATCGTGGCGTGCCGCATACCAGCCCTGGTCGTACCCGCCAATTACAGGTACCGCTGGCGGTGGTGCGCGGGCACAAGAGTCGCGTGGTCATGCGTCATCACACCCGTTTCGTTTCGCGTCTGGCCCAGGGCGAGGCGCTGAGCATGCCTGGCGGCCACATGTTCCCGCTTGAGCGGCCACAGGACACCGCACGACTATTGAAGAATCTGTTTACTCGCTGGGAAAACCGTCAGGACAAGGATTGCGCATGAGCCCGACTTTCGAAGAAGTGCGCCTGAGCCTGCCGCATATCGAGCTGGCCGCGCATTTGTTCGGCCCCGAGGACGGTCTGCCGGTGATTGCACTGCATGGCTGGCTCGACAATGCCAACAGCTTTGCCCGATTGGCGCCCAAACTCAAAGGCTTGCGCATCATTGCGTTGGACATGGCCGGGCACGGTCATTCCGGGCATCGGCCGAACGGCGCCGGCTATGCGCTGTGGGATTACGCCCATGACGTGCTGCAAGTCGCCGAACAACTGGGGTGGAAGCGTTTCGGCCTGCTCGGGCATTCGATGGGTGCCATCGTTTCCATGGTGCTGGCGGGTTCGCTGCCGGAACGCATCAGCCATCTGGCGCTGATCGACGGCGTCATTCCTCCTACAGACAAAGGCGAAAACGCCGCCGAGCGCATGGGCATGGCCCTGCAAGCGCAACTGGATCTGCGCGAGAAGCGCAAACCGGTTTACAGCACCCTCGACCGTGCCATCGAAGCGCGCATGAAAGGTCTGGTGGCGGTCAGCCGTGAGGCGGCTGAATTGTTGGCCCAGCGCGGTTTGATGCCGGTGCCCGGCGGTTACACCTGGCGCACCGACAATCGCCTGACCCTGCCATCGCCGCTGCGTCTGACCCAGGAACAGGCAATGGCTTTCGCGCTGCGGGTCAGTTGTCCGGCGCAGCTGGTGGTCGCGGCTGACGGCATGCTGGCCAAACATCCGGAGCTGCTGGAGCGTCTACCCTTTAGCCGGGAACAGTTGGCGGGCGGGCACCATTTGCACCTGAACGATGAGGCCGGGGCGATCCTTGTCGCAGACTGTTTCAATCGGTTCTTCGCCATTCCTTGACTTGCTGCGGGCAACTGTCGAGGCTGGGCGGGTTGAAATGGGAGACAACTACGATGGATTTCTATACCGCTGCGACCTCGAATTACCCAGTCATGCCGATCCGATGAGCCTGACTATGCGGTCACTCAGTCTGTTGGCACTGTGCTGTTTCAGTACCGTTTCGTTCGCCGCCGATGTGCCGGGCAGTCAGGATCTGCAGATCGTGCCGCGTCTGGCCGATGCACAGATCGTCGACTACCGCCCGCCTGTGGAGCTTGAGCGGATCTATCCGCTGGGTTCGATCCGCAAGATCAGCGGGCAGCTGCGTTTCGACGGCCAGGTCACCGCCCGTGGCCAGACCACTTCGGTGACCTACGAGTTACCCCCCGAACACTCCGCCACCGAAGCTTTTACCGCCGCTCGTGAAGCCCTGCAAAAGCAGGACGCCGAATTGCTGTTCTGGTGTCAGGCGCGTGATTGCGGCGAAAGCAGCCTGTGGGCCAACGAGGTGTTCGGCAACGCCAAGTTGTACGGTGCTGACGAACAACAGGCGTATCTGTTGTTGAGACTGGCCGCACCGCGTGACAACACGCTGGTGGCGCTTTACAGCATCACGCGCGGCAACCGCAAAGCCTATCTGCATGTCGAACAGTTCGAGGCGGCTGCACCGTTGGGTGAGCTGCTGCCGACCTCGGCGACCCTGTTGCGTCAGTTGAAAAGCACCGGTGAGCTGGATTTTCCTGATCGCGTGAATGACCCGGACGATACATGGCTACGCCTGATTTCCCGTGGCCTTAATCTCGATACGACGTTGCGCGTGACGGTGTCCGGGCCGAAAGCCGAGGCCTGGCGACAGGCTCTGATCAATCAGGGCGTGCGGGCGGCACGCATGGAGACCGGCAGTGTCGAAGGCTCTGGCCTGCGCATCGATCTGTTGCGTTAAGCTGTTTCGGGCGAGCACGAACCGCGTGTTCGCCTACTCTTTGCCTGACTGACTTTTTCGAGACCTTACATGCTCAATAACGATCGCCTGCTGGTGCAGATCCTGCTGCTGGTGTTGTTTGGTGCCAGCCTCTGGGTGATGGCGCCGTTCTGGTCGGCCCTGTTCTGGGGCGCGGTGCTGGCATTCGCCAGTTGGCCGCTGATGCGTCTGTTGACCCGCTGGCTTAATGGCCGTGAGTCGCTGGCTGCGGGGATTCTGACGCTGGGCTGGATGCTGCTGGTGGCCGCGCCGCTGGTCTGGCTGGGGTTCAACGTGGGGGATCATGTGCGTGATGCCACGGCGTTCATCAAGGATGTGCAGGTCGACGGTCTGCCGGAAGCGCCGGTGTGGCTGGGGACTTTGCCGTTTGTGGGCGAGCGCCTGGTCGGGCTGTGGAACAGCATCGATCAGCAGGGCGCCGCGCTGATGGTGTCGATCAAACCTTATCTGGGGCAGGTCGGTAACTGGCTGCTGGCGCGCAGTGCGCAGATTGGTGGCGGGATTCTCGAGCTGACGTTGAGCATTGTCTTTGTGTTCTTTTTCTATCGTGACGGGCCTCGGCTGGCGGCGTTTGTGCACAGTCTGCTGGAGCGCTTGATCGGGGATCGTGCCGGGTATTACATCGAGTTGGTGGCGGGTACGGTGCAGCGGGTGGTCAACGGGGTGATCGGCACGGCGGCGGCGCAGGCGGTTCTGGCGTTGATCGGGTTTTTGATTGCCGGGGTGCCGGGGGCGCTGGTGCTCGGGATTGTCACCTTCCTGTTGAGTCTGATTCCGATGGGGCCGCCGTTGGTGTGGGTGCCGGCGACGGCCTGGCTGGCGTGGAAGGGTGAGTACGGGATGGCGGTGTTTCTCGGGATCTGGGGGACGTTCATCATCAGTGGCGTGGACAACGTGCTCAAGCCGTATTTGATCAGCCGCGGGGGGAATTTGCCGTTGGTGATTGTGTTGCTTGGGGTGTTTGGCGGATTGATTGCGTTTGGGTTTATCGGGTTGTTTATCGGGCCTACGTTGTTGGCGGTGGCTTATAGTTTGTTGACGGATTGGAGCAAGAGTCAGGGGCGGGTTGAGGAGCGGCGCTGATTTTTGTGGGCATATCCGTTGCTGCGGGTGTTGCTGATTAAGGTTCCGCCCTTACGGCGGGTCACTTTTTCCAGACGCCGGAATGCCGGCCCAGCGAAAAGTAACCAAAAAGGCTTGCTCCTACGTGCGGCCCGCTCGCTGGGGCTCGGGGTTCCTTCGCTGCGGGATCGATCCGGGCGCAGCGCCTACGGTTTGCTTCGCTGCACCTCCTCTCGCTGTGTTTGGCTGCGCCAAACGGTCGCTGCGCTCCCACGCCCGGATCAATCCCTCCACTCAGCCTTCCGACGTCGCTGGTGGATCAAGATCAAGAGCAGCAGCCGAGCTAACGCTCATCCTGTTGAGTGGTGAAGAGCGTGGAGTGTTCGGCGTTTGATTTGCGTTGTAGCTGCCCCTCACCCCAGCCCTCTCCCGAGGGAGAGGGGGCCGAAATGTGTGCTTTTCAAAGCCTCAGTTCGACGCGGTATCGCACGTCGGCGTGCCTCTCCCAAACACCTCGGTCAGTCCCCTCTCCCTCTGGGAGAGGGCTAGGGTGAGGGGCTTTTGATTGTCCGCGGCAAATAGTGTCTTCGACTCAAGTCGCCACATTCAAATACTTGCCCACCGACGCCGTTTTCTCCAGCGAGTACTGTTTGCTCAGATTGGCAATCATGCGGTTCAGGGCTTCGGTGGTGCTCTGGGTAGAAGCGGTCTGTTCTTCATCCGGCCGTTCTCGCCCTGCCTGTAAAGCCGCTTTCAGCTCGTCGCTGCTTACACCGCCGCTGCTGTCGCTATCGAGAACCTTGAGCAGCGCGGCACTGGTGTCAGTGCTGGTGGTTGAAGTCGCGCTGTCGCTGGCTTGCAGTGCGCTGCCGAGTTCTGTCGCGGTCACGCTACCGTCGCCATCCGCATCAAGTTGGCTGAACAGTTCGTCGCTGTTGATGTGTGGCGGCGGTGGAGGTGGCGGTGTCAGGCTGGCGGTGAGTTCGTCCTGGCTGACGGTGCCGTCCTTGTTCTTGTCGAGGGCGGAGAAGATTTCGTTGCTGTCGGCAGTGCTGCCGGCGCTGGTCAGGCCGCTGCTCAGTTCGTCGCTGCTGATGGCGCCGTCACCGTCGCTGTCGAGGGCGCTGATCAGGGCGTCGGCGAGGTCGGTGTCCGGTGCTTGATCGTGTGGCGGTGGCGGTGGCGCCATGGCGGTCATTTCTTCGGCGCTGAGGCTGCCGCTGGCGTCGCTGTCCAGATCACCGAATTGTTTACTCAGGTTGACCAGCAGACCGTCGTCGTTCTTCTGCGACAGGGCGCTTTTCAGTTCGTCCTGATCCACCGCGCCGTCGCCGTTGCTGTCGAGTTTGGCGAACAGTTCTTTTTGCAGTTGCTGGCTACGGGCGTTTTGCGTGGAGGTACTGCTGGTGCTGGTATAGCTCGTGTAGTTGCTGACGCTACCGATCATCGGACTCACTCCCTGGAATGGAAAACCGGTGGGTGTACCGGCTTATGCAGCGTCGGGGCGCAAGTTGTCGGGGGTATGTGGGGTTTGTACCGGTGAGTACACACGATGCAATGAACACCCCCGAACCCTGTGGGAGCGAGCCTGCTCGCGAAGAGGGCGGTACATTCAAAGGAGATACTGGATCAACTGACGCCTTCGCGAGCAGGCTCGCTCCCACAGGGGGGCGGTGGTGTTCTCAGGTGCGCGGCAGGCGAATGATGGCGGTAAGGCCGCCGCCGGGGGTTTCTTCGAGGTTGAGCTGACCACCCAGGCGCTGGGCCGCTTCGCGGGCAATCGTCATACCCAGCCCCACACCGCCGGAGTTGCGATTGCGCGAGCCTTCCAGGCGATAAAACGGTTCAAACACCGCTTCACGCTTGTCCTCGGCAATCCCCGGGCCGTGGTCGATCACGCGGATCAGCAGTTGCTCGCGTTGATCCTGCAATTCGATGCGTGCCTGGCCGGCATAACGCAGGGCATTGTCCATGAGGTTGTTGAGGCACGAACGCAGCGCCATCGGCTGCACCGGCAGAGGTGCGCAATGGCCGCTGACCTGCACGTCGGCACCTTGGTCCTGAGCGTTTTCGCACAGCGATTCGACCAGCGCCTGCACATCCATCAACTGCAAGGCTTCGCTGGTGCGCTGTTCGTGCAGATAGGTGAGGGTGGCGTCGAGCATGCCGATCATGTCGTCGAGGTCTTGGCGCATCTGGCCTTGCAGCTTTTCATCGCTGATGTTCTCCAGGCGCAGTTTCAAGCGTGACAGCGGTGTGCGCAGGTCATGTGAGACCGCGCCCAGCATCCGTGCGCGCTGTTGCACCTGTTCGCGAATGCGTTGCTGCATCAGGTTGAAGGTGTAGGCGGCTTGTCGCGATTCCCGCGGGCCGGACTCGTCGAGTGGCGGGCTGTCGAGGTCTTCGCTGAGACGTTCGGCGGCGTCGCTCAGGCGCTGGATCGGGCGACTGAGCAGTTTGGCGCCGTACCAGGCCGCGATCATCAGCGTGATGAACTGAAAGGTCAGCGGCACCACCGGGCCACCGAACCACGGACGCGGTGGCCGTGGCGGGTAGCGCGGATCATGTGCCATCGGTTGCCCTTCGGCGCCTTGGGAGAACTCCGGTGGCGGCGGGGGCGGCGGTGGCCCGTAGAGGCGGAACCAGGCGAACGCCAGCAGGTGCGCCAGGACAATCGCCACGAACAGCACGCCAAACAGGCGCCCGAACAGCGTGTCGAAGCGCGCCCGCATCAGCCGATGTCTCGCGCGTCGAACAGGTAACCCTCACCGCGCACGGTTTTGATCAACTGCGGTGCTTTCGGGTCGTCGCCGAGTTTCTGCCGCAGACGCGAGACCAGCAGGTCGATGCTGCGGTCGAAGGCTTCGATCGAGCGACCCCGGGCCGCATCGAGCAGTTGCTCGCGGCTGAGTACCCGACGCGGACGTTCGATAAACACCCACAGCAGGCGGAATTCGGCGTTGGACAGCGGCACCACCAGACCATCGTCGGCGATCAACTGGCGCAGGACGCTGTTCAGACGCCAGTTGTCGAAACGAATGTTCGCGCGCTGTTCGGTTCGATCGTCGCGCACCCGGCGCAGAATGGTTTGAATGCGCGCGACCAGTTCGCGTGGCTCGAACGGTTTGGCCATATAGTCATCGGCGCCCAGTTCCAGGCCGATGATGCGGTCGGTCGGTTCGCAACGTGCGGTGAGCATCAGGATCGGGATGTCCGATTCAGCGCGCAGCCAGCGGCATAGCGACAAGCCGTCTTCGCCGGGCAGCATCAGATCCAGCACGACAACGTCGAAATGTTCGGCCTGCATCGCTTGACGCATCGCCGCGCCGTCGGTGACGCCGCTGGCGTGGATATTGAAACGCGCGAGGTAGTCAATCATCAGCTCGCGGATCGGCACGTCATCATCGACGATCAGCGCGCGAATGCTCCAGCGCTTGTCGTCTTTAGGCTCATCCGTCGCGGTCATTTGGGTGTTGTGCATGAGGCTGTTCATCTGCCAGTAGGCCGCCAACCACAAAAGATGGGCTGCGAGGTTGTGGTTTCAGCATAGGCGTCCGGCCGTGAGGCGGGAAGTGCTGATGTAAGGACGTATTGCGGCTGGCGAGGCTAGCGCGGGTGCTTGTTGCTGGCGTGTCGGTTGTGTATCGGAGTCGACACAATAGCAGCGAGCGCTATGCTGATCACGGCCAGCGCGACGATTTACCGATCATCGGGTGCCGCGCTGCCGCCGGTTCCGCTACAATGCGCGCCGATTTCGACCTGCCTGAGAGCCCATTCATGTCCGCCTGCCAGACTCCTATCATCGTCGCCCTGGATTTCCCTACCCGTGACGCCGCACTGAAGCTGGCCGACCAGTTGGACCCGAAACTGTGCCGGGTCAAAGTGGGCAAGGAACTGTTCACCAGTTGCGCCGCCGAAATTGTCGGCACCCTACGTGACAAGGGTTTTGAAGTATTCCTCGACCTGAAATTCCACGACATTCCCAACACCACCGCGATGGCCGTGAAAGCCGCTGCCGAGATGGGCGTGTGGATGGTCAACGTGCATTGCTCCGGTGGTATGCGCATGATGGCCGCTTGCCGTGAAGAGCTGGATAAACGCAGCGGCCCGCAGCCGTTGCTGATCGGCGTGACCGTGCTGACCAGCATGGAGCGTGAAGACCTGGCTGGTATCGGTCTGGATATCGAGCCGCAAGAGCAAGTGCTGCGTCTGGCCGCGCTGGCCGAAAAGGCTGGCATGGACGGTCTGGTGTGCTCGGCGCTGGAAGCCTCGGCACTGAAAACTGCGCACCCTTCGCTGCAACTGGTGACCCCGGGAATTCGTCCGGCGGGCAGCGCGCAGGACGACCAGCGCCGCATTCTGACCCCGCGTCAGGCGCTGGATGCCGGTTCCGATTATCTGGTGATTGGCCGTCCGATCAGCCAGGCGGCGGATCCGGCCAAGGCACTGGCTTCGGTTGTCGCCGAAATCGCCTGATCAGGCACCGCAAAACCCTGTAGGAGTGAGCCTGCTCGCGATAGCGGTGTGTCAAACAACGTTAATGTTGACTGACACACCGCTATCGCGAGCAGGCTCACTCCTGCATTTGTTTTGTGGTGGTTTTAGATTTTCAACACCAACTTGCCGAAGTTCTCACCGCTGAACAACTTCATCAGCGTTTCCGGGAAGGTCTCCAGGCCTTCGACGATATCTTCCTTGCTCTTGAGCTGCCCCTTGGCCATCCAGCCGGCCATTTCCTGCGCGGCGCTGGCGTATTGCGCCGCGTAATCCATCACCACAAAACCTTCCATCCGCGCACGGTTGACCAGCAACGACAGGTAGTTGGCCGGGCCTTTGACCGCTTCCTTGTTGTTGTACTGGCTGATCGCGCCGCAGATAACCACCCGCGCCTTCATGTTCAAACGGCTCAACACCGCATCGAGGATGTCGCCGCCAACGTTATCGAAATACACATCGACGCCTTTCGGGCATTCGCGTTTAAGCCCGGCCACGACATCTTCGGACTTGTAGTCGATGGCACCGTCAAAACCCAACTCATCAATAAGGAATTTGCACTTGTCGGCGCCGCCGGCAATGCCAACCACGCGGCAGCCTTTGAGCTTGGCAATCTGCCCGGCGATGCTGCCCACTGCGCCCGCTGCACCGGACAACACCACGGTGTCGCCGGCCTTCGGTGCGCCGACATCCAGCAGGGCGAAGTAGGCGGTCATGCCGGTCATGCCCAGCGCTGACAGGTACACCGGCAGCGGTGCCAGTTTCGGATCGACTTTGTAGAAACCTCTTGGCTCGCCGAGGAAATAATCCTGCACGCCAATGGCGCCGTTGACGTAGTCCCCGACCGCAAAGCCAGGGTTGTTCGAAGCAATGACTTTGCCTACGCCCAGCGCGCGCATGACTTCACCGATACCGACCGGCGGGATGTAGGACTTGCCCTCGTTCATCCAGCCACGCATCGCCGGATCGAGGGACAGGTATTCGTTCTTGACCAGAATCTGGCCCGCCGCCGGTTCGCCGACCGGTACTTCCTGATAGGTGAAGGTCTCGCGGGTAGCCGCACCCACCGGGCGTTTGGCGAGCAGGAACTGGCGATTGGTGTGGTTGGTCATGGCAGGCACTCGAACGGAATGAAGCCTTGTTGATAGACCTTCGCCGGCATTGGCGCAAGGTTGGCTGATGCGGCGAATGCACGCCGATCCAGTGCAGTGATGATCACTGGGATGGTTCTATCACTGCGACGCATGGGCACATAAACAGCCATTGGATAGTGCTGACGCACGGCAGACCCCAATGGCTATGCTGCCATTCCATACATCCCCTGCATCTATCCCTTCGAGGACATAACAATGAGCATGACGTTTTCCGGTCAGGTTGCTGTAGTCACTGGCGCGGCCAACGGCATCGGCCGTGCGACCGCCCAGGCGTTCGCCGCCGAAGGCCTGAAAGTGGTGGTCGCCGACCTGGACGCGGCAGGGGGCGAGGGCACGGTGGCGCTGATTCGTACAGCCGGCGGCGAAGCGACCTTCGTGCGCTGCAACGTGACCGTCGAAAGCGAAGTGAAAAATCTGATGGACGAGGTCATCAACACCTACGGCCGTCTCGACTATGCCTTCAACAATGCCGGCATCGAAATCGAAAAAGGCAAACTGGCCGACGGCTCGATGGATGAATTCGACGCGATCATGGGCGTCAACGTCAAAGGCGTCTGGCTGTGCATGAAGTATCAACTGCCGCTGTTGCTGGCGCAGGGCGGCGGGGCGATCGTCAACACCGCCTCGGTAGCGGGACTGGGCGCGGCGCCGAAGATGAGCATCTACGCGGCGTCCAAGCATGCGGTGATCGGTCTGACCAAATCGGCGGCCATCGAATACGCGAAGAAGAAAATCCGTGTCAACGCTGTGTGTCCGGCGGTGATCGATACCGACATGTTCCGCCGTGCTTACGAGGCCGACCCGAAGAAGGGTGAGTTCGCCAACGCCATGCACCCGGTCGGGCGCATCGGCAAAGTCGAGGAAATCGCCAGTGCCGTGTTGTACCTGTGCAGCGACGGTGCGGCATTCACCACCGGCCACTCGCTGGCAGTGGATGGCGGCGTCACCGCTTTCTGAATCACGCCCAAGAACAACAGCCCGCATTCGTTGCGGGCTTTTTTGTGGGCAGCGGTCAGTTCCGTGAAGCCTCTTAAACAATGTGTATCAAACGGTTAGAACGGTCGCTTTTGGCGGCGTTGTCGCACAGCCTGTCCGGCGCGGCTGTGATTTACTGCCGCCAGCAAAACGGACAGGAGTTTGCTTGCTCATGGAATTGAGAATTGATCGACAGGCAATGGTGCCGGTCGTGCAGCAGATTGTTGACGGACTGACCGAGTGGATCCTGCAAAGTGGCGTACCGCCGGCCACCCGTTTGCCGTCCGTGCGGCAAATCGCCCGGGGCAATCTGCTCAGCCAGTCGTGCGTGGTCGAGGCGTGTGAACGGTTGGTATCGCAGGGCGTTCTGAACTCATGCCAAGGCACCGGTTTCGTTGTCGCCGCCTCGCCATCGACACCCGGCGCAGAGGACGAACTGGCGCCATTCGAGGGCCGGTTTGCCTGGTGCGATGCCGTGTGCGATACAGCAGGTGGCTTGAAGCTTGGTGCCGGTAGCCTGCCGCAAAGCTGGCGCGAGCCTGACGACCTCAGCTATGCGCTGCGCGAGGTGGCGCGCACCGACATGGCCAGCCTGTTCAACTACAGCACGCCCTTGGGGCTTCCAGCGTTGCGCGAGCAAATCGCCAAGCGCCTGAAACTGTTCGGTATCGAGGCCCGCAGTGCGCAGTTGCTGAGTACCTGCGGCGCCAGCCATGCGCTTGATCTGATCGTGCGCACCTTGTTCAAGGCTGGAGACTGTGTGGTGGTCGAGACGCCCGGTTACGCGCCGTTGTTCGATCTCCTGCGGATGCACGGCGTGCACATGCTCGAGGTGCGTCGCACCCCGAACGGGCCGGATATCGACGCGCTGGAGACTTTGCTACAACAGTTTCGCCCCGGCGCGTTATTCATCAACAGCCATCATCACAACCCGACCGGCAGTTGCCTGTCGCCGAGCGTAGCGCAACGCATCCTGCAACTGAGCAAGACCTATGATTTGCGCGTGATCGAAGACGATGTCTACGCAGACTTGCACACCGGCAACGGCACGCGCCTGGCGGCTCTGGATAATGAGGGGCGAGTCCTTTACGTGGGCAGTTTTTCCAAGACGCTGAGCAACTCGTTGCGGGTCGGTTTCGTTTTTGCCGGCAGCGACATGGTCAGACGGCTGGCGCAGGTCAAGATGATCAGCGGTCTGGGGGCGTCAAGGTTTACCGAAGCGGTGCTGGCCAGCCTGATGGTCAGCGGCGCTTACCGCAAACTGGTGCAGCGCCAGCGTCAACGCCTGAATGCCGATCGCGCGGCCGCATTGCAGGCGCTGGAGGACGCCGATTGGGAGGTTTTCGGCAAGCCTGCGGGTGGCTTGTTCATCTGGGCCCGCTCGCGCATGGCCGATCAGGTTCGGGTGCGTCGGCAGGCTCAACGCTGCGGCGTATTGCTCTCAGCGTCTGAGGCGTTCAGCCCCAGTGGCGAGTCGGGCGACTGGCTGCGCATCAACGTCGCCTATGCTTGTGATCCACGCGCCCGGCAGTTTTTTCGCAACACCGGTTCGGATCGACCTCAAGTGTTCTGAAAACGACGCAAGCGTAGCTTTTTGCCATTATTCCGACGCCAGAGACTTGTGCTGCTTCATGGCCGTTGCGACTCTTCGCTCTACTGACAATGGCAGGGGACTACGCGCAATGATTTCGGCCATGCAAGGACGTTTTGCCAACCTCGGTATGGCGAAAAAACTGGGTATCGGGTTTGTGCTGGTTTTGCTTCTGACCGCGCTGGTGGCGGCCATCGGCGTTTGGTCCCTGCAAACCATCAGTCAGCATTTCGACGGGCTGAAACAGATGTCTTCGCTCAACAGTGGTTTGCTCAAGGTGCGCCTGCTCGAGCAGGAATATGCCTTGCGGGGCGATCCGAAGACGGCCGATGCCCTGCGTAAGGGCGTCGACGAACTGGTTGCTCTGGCTGATCAGCTCAAGACGCAGTCAGCGGCGAATGGGCCGGTAATGAATGATGTGCAGCAGTCGCTGGGCGCTTATCGTAAGGCGTTCGACGAGTTTGTCTCGTTGACTCAGGCCAAGGACCTGGCGCTGGAAATGGCCAGTTGGTCGGTGTCCAGTGTGGCCAACAACCTCGACGTATTGCAGGCCGGGCTTGCCGACGACGGTGCTTATACCTTGAAGGACACCGAGGGCAAGGATGGCGCGCAGTTCATCGAGCAGGCCAGTCAGGTCAGCCAGGTTTCGCGGTTGATGCTGCAAGCGATGAATGAAGCGCGGATTCGCCTCGATCAAAGCCGCAAGGGCGATGCCGACAGTGCCGGCAAGGGCAATATCGAACAGGCCGCGCAGGCGCAGGCGCAGGCCGAAGAATTAAAAACCACGGTCAAGGACGAGGGCTACCTGACCGTGCTCAATGAAGTGTCCGGGCACATCGCCGGTTTCAACGACAAATTGGCCGAATACACCGGGTTGCTCGCGCAGGAAAAAACCGTCTACGAGCAATTGCACCAGCGTGCCGACCAAGTGGTTGAGCGGGTGAATCAGGCGTATGTCGCTGAAGACGGCGCGATGCAGGCAGAACTGAAGAAAAACTCGCTGCTGATCATCGGCTCATCGGCGCTGGCATTGCTGGTGGGATTACTCGCCGCGTGGCTGATCACCCGACTTATCGTCGCGCCATTGCGCAGTGTGATTCAGGTCGCGCAGCAGATTGCCGCCGGTGACTTGAGTGCGACTGTGGCAGTGACCCGTCGCGACGAGATTGGCCAGTTGATGCTGGCGATGCAACAGATGGGCGCGGGTCTGAGTACCATCGTCAGTGGTTTGCAGGCGGGGATCGAGCAACTGGCCAGTTCGGCGCAATCGTTGTCGACGGTCACCGAGCAGACCAACCTTGAGGTCAGCAGTCAGAAGGAAGAAACCGAGCAGGTTGCCACGGCGATGAACCAGATGACCGCCACCGTTCACGACGTTGCACGCAACGCCGAAGAAGCGGCGCTGGCCGCGCAAACGGCGGATGACAAAGTCGAGAGTGGGCAGCAGGTGGTGCGCCAGAGTATGGCGCGCATCGAGCAACTTGCTGATTCGGCGACTTCGGCCAGTTCGAGCATCGAAAGCCTCAGTGCTGAAATCCAGAATATCGGCACGGTACTCGGGGTGATCAAAAGTGTTGCCGAACAGACCAATCTATTGGCGCTGAATGCCGCCATCGAGGCGGCGCGGGCCGAGGAGCAGGGCAGGGGCTTTGCGGTGGTGGCCGATGAGGTGCGCGCACTGGCTCGGCGCACGCAGCAATCGACTGAGGAGATTGAACGGCTGGTCAGTGCTTTGCGCTTGGCGGCGCATTCGTCGGTGCAGCAGATTCAGAGCAGCGGCGAGTTGGTGAAGCTGGCGGTGAGTGATGCGTTGCAGACCGAGAGTGCGCTGGGGAGTATTGCGGCGGCGGTGTCGTTGATTCAGCAGATGAATCAGCAGATTGCGGCGGCGGCGGAGGAGCAGAGTTCGGTGGCGGAGGAGATCAATCGCAGTGTGACGAGTATTCGTGCGAGTGCGGATCAGTCGTCGATTGCGATGCGTGGGAATGCGGCTTCGAGTGTTGAGTTGGCGCAGTTGGGGAGTGAGTTGCGCGGGATGGTTGGGCATTTTCGGCTTTGACGCTTTGACGCTTTGACGCTTTGACGCTTTGACGCTTTGACGCTTGGCGGCCTTTGGGCCGACCAGGTTCTTGGGGTTTTGGGGGGATATCCGTTGCTGCGGGTGTTGCTGATTAGGGTTCCGCCCTTACGGCGGGTCACTTTTGGCAAACGCCCCAAAAGTAACCAAAAGGTCTTCGCCCTGACGTTCGGCCCGCTCGCTGGGGCTCGGGGTTCCTTCGCTCCGGGATCGCTCCGGGGGCATCGCCTACGGTTTGCTTCGCTGCACCTCCTCTCGATGTGTTCGACTTCGTCGAACGGTCGCTGCGCTCCCACCCCCGGATCAATCCCTCCACTCAGCCTGCCGACGGGCTTTCAGATCAAGATCAAGAGCGGCAGCCGAGCTAACGCTCATCCTGTTGAGTGGTGAGAAGCAGATGCGGTTGTGAGGTGGGCGTTGCTTTTGCTTTTCTGTGGGAGATTCTATGGTTGAGGGGAAGCCCTCAACTGACTTTTGTCTGGTATTCGCTTTGCCCTTTCAGCAAGGCGAATACCACCCGAGCAAGTTTGCGAGCCAGCATCACCAACGCCTGCGTGGTGCTGAAACCCCGTGCTCTTTGGGCCTCGTAAAACCCTTTCCAGGCTTTCGTACGGCTAGCCGACATCGCAGCGTTGTGCAAAAGTCGGCGGGCCTCGGGGTCTCCGCGCTTGGTCAAGCTGCGGCGACCGTCCTTTTGCCCTGATTTCGATACCCTTAAATCCATGCCCAGGAAGGCGATAAACGCATCCGCGTTGCTAAATTCCCCCCGCTGAAACGCCGTGAGCAGGCGCGCTCCGGTCAGAAATCCAATGCCCTCAACTTTCAGGCAACGCTTCAATTGGCCGAGCAAACCGGCTTGTTTGAGCTGATCGTTGATCGTCTTTTCGATCATCGTTTCAAGCCGCTGCATGGATTTTATTTGTTCAGCAAAAGCTGCCTTCAATAGCGGCTCATTCGACCAGCTCTGCACCAGGCCGACCCTTGCCTGGACCAAAGCCGCGCGGCGGCGGAAAAGGCTCAGGAGCTGGCGGTACAGCGGTGATGGCGGGGTCCAGGGGCGCAACTCCTCGGCTTCGTTCTTCAGGTAACGGGCCAGCAACTTGGCGTCCAAGGCGTCGGTTTTGGCGCGGATCTTCACGCCTTCGCGGTAATGTTTGAGTTCATAGCCGCCCACCATGTAAATCGTGCAACCGGCCGCATAGGCCAAATCAGCGAATTCCAAGTGGTAGATGTTTGTAGCCTCAATGGCAATAGACACGGGGCCGAGCAAGGCCTTCAGCCACTGCTTAATGGATGTTTTGGTGTTGGGAATCGCTTCAAGCAGATCGCTATCGGCCTGATAAATCACCAGTTCATTTTTGGCGACATCCACGCCAACGATCGGATTTGATAGAGCGACTGGCATTGCCACAGGATTTCCTCCGGGATAAGGTTTGAGCACTTGAAGGGCTCACCCAGAGGCGCAGGCTTGTTCCTATCGTCGGTCTAGCCAGATGCATTCTTTATCGGCGCTTGGGTGAAAGGAGGAGGGGCGAAATCTCCCACGGTCTGTGCTGCGTCAACAGTCAGAATCGAGCCTTGTCCCTCCTCCTCCCTTCAAGTCCTACCATACAAGCGAGCCTGCTCGCGAAGGCGGCCTGACAGCCGACCAACCCGCTATCGGATGTACTCAGTCCCAATGTAGGAGTGAGCCTGCTCGCGATGACGGCCTCACGTCCACCGGGTATCTATCAGGTTCACTCCCGCGAGCCCACAAAAAAGCCACCTATCGGTGGCTTCTCTTTCAACTTCTGCAATCAGTCGTAAATCACTTTCTTCTTCCAGTCCGCATCGGCCTCGACATCTTTGAGGCCGGCGGTCAGTTGGTTCTCTTCACCTTCAACCGGTGCAATCTTGTCCATGACCTGGGCGTTCGCGCGGGCCAGGAGTTTTTCCAGGTATTGCAGTTGTTCTGCGTACATCTGCGGATCCTGCTGTTTGCGCAGGTATTGCACGCCGCGTTCGAAGGCGAGGCGGGCCTGGCCGGGCTGGTTTTGTTGCAGGGACTGTTGGCCGAGGTTGTTGAAGAATTCGATGTGCAGCAGCACCAGAATGTGGCGGACTTCGCGGATCCAGTGTTTGGCTTCATTCGGTGGCAGGAAACCATCGTGGGCGGCGCGGGTGATCTGGCCGTGGAGGGCTTCGAGCAGGAAGCGCACGTCTTTGGCTTTGGCTTCGGTCAGGATCGGTGCCGGTGGGTTGTTGACCGGGATCGATTCGCCTTGGGCGACCAGGGCGCTCAGTTCGGTGATGCGTGCTTTGGTGGTGGCGCTGGTTTTTTCCAGGTTCAGCAGGCGCTGGCAGACGTTCAGTTCCAGACGGGTCAGCAGCAGTTTGAGCGCCGGGGTCATGAACTGGCCGGGGAAGGTTTCGGTCAGTTCGCCGCAACGGCGCAGGCGGTCGTTGAGTTCGACCTTGGTGCGGGCCTTCTCCAGTTTGTTGTTTTCCACCACATGGTTCATGTAGCCAATGGCGATCAGAATTGCGATCCCGGCTACGACTAGCAGGGTGATCATGAGTGGTGTCACCGGTAAGACCTCTTTATAGGGTTCGCATGCGAGTGTAGTGGCTGGGCATTTAGTCGCCTAGCGCCGCTCGACGAGTTGGATCGGCAGGTTCAATCTGTATCGGCCGCACGCTGCTTATATGAATGCTGGCGCTGCGAGTGCAGATTGCCATCACTGTGGGTGGACTATAGCGTCTTGGCGAGTGGCGGAATATAGGCGTCAATCGTCGGGCGACGGAAAAGCCTGATTGCCGCCGTAAAGGTCGTCGAAGTCATTGATTTAAATAAATTTATATCAGGGGGTTGACGACCTCTCAATCCATCCATAGAATGCGCGCCACTTGCAGCGTAAAGCACACAGCGAAGCGCGGCAGGGAGTGAATGTTGTAGTGTGTCCCCTTCGTCTAGTGGCCTAGGACACCGCCCTTTCACGGCGGTAACAGGGGTTCGAGTCCCCTAGGGGACGCCAATGCGGGAATAGCTCAGTTGGTAGAGCACGACCTTGCCAAGGTCGGGGTCGCGAGTTCGAGTCTCGTTTCCCGCTCCAATTTTAAACAGTAGCGCTTTCGGGCGGTGCTGAGTGAAACCAGAACCAAGTCTTCGGATACGGATCTGGACACCGAAACACACACCATGTGTTCCGGGTAGCGTGTCCCCTTCGTCTAGTGGCCTAGGACACCGCCCTTTCACGGCGGTAACAGGGGTTCGAGTCCCCTAGGGGACGCCATTTGCGGGAATAGCTCAGTTGGTAGAGCACGACCTTGCCAAGGTCGGGGTCGCGAGTTCGAGTCTCGTTTCCCGCTCCAAATTCTAAAAACGCCGCTCAGTGAGCGGCGTTTTTATTAGTGAAAGTTGTAGCCTGTGTCCCCTTCGTCTAGTGGCCTAGGACACCGCCCTTTCACGGCGGTAACAGGGGTTCGAGTCCCCTAGGGGACGCCATTGCGGGAATAGCTCAGTTGGTAGAGCACGACCTTGCCAAGGTCGGGGTCGCGAGTTCGAGTCTCGTTTCCCGCTCCAAATATTGCGCTACAGAGTTCCACTGAATTCTGTAAGTGATTGAAATCAGGGCCTTTAGGCCCTTTTTTCGTTCCAGCGGGAACCACTGAAATCCAGCAGTATCCGGTGCGTTTAAGTCCAGAATTGAGTCCAGGATTCTGACGAGCACTGAATCGGTTTAATGCTGGAGCAGATTGTTTAGCGAGATGAGCATCTGGCCCTGACTCTGTTCAGGAGCTCGCGATGGCACTCTCAGAAATGACAGTTCGGCATGCCCGAATCACCGGTAATGACTACACCCTCGGTGACAGTGATGGTCTCACTCTCAATGTGACTGCCAGGGGCGGAAAAGTCTGGCTCTTCCGTTATTACTGGGCGGGCAAGCAGAAGCGCATGTCCTTGGGTTGCTACCCACAAATCACACTCAAAGAAGCGCGTACTCGACGTGACGAGGCGCGGGCTTTGGTTGCCCAGGGCATCAACCCCTATGAGCATCGCAAACAACAGCGACTTGCTGTTCATGCCGCGAAGGAGCATACCTTCGAGGCCGTGTTCAATCAGTGGGTGGAGTTCCGCAGGCTAAGCCTGAAGGAAGGGCGCCAGAGCACGCTCTCGCAGATCTTGCGAATTTTCAATAAAGACGTCTTGCCTATATTGGGTGCGCGTTCTATCTACGATATCAGTCGTCATGATCTGCTCGATTTGCTGAGCAGAATCGAACAGCGCAAGGCCTTAACGACGGCCGAAAAGTGCCGGACCTGGTTCAACCAATTGTTCCGCTATGCGCTGGTGAAAATCGAGGGGATGGAACACAACCCTGCTTCAGACCTTGATGTGGTTGCACTCCCCAAGCCGCCTGTTACGCACAATCCATTTCTTCGTATGGATGAGCTCCCGGGATTGATGGTTGCTCTCCGAAATTACGGCGGTGCCAACCAAACACGGCTTGGCCTTCGATTGTTGTTGCTGACCGGTGTCCGCACGGGTGAGTTACGGTTGGCGACACCCGACCAGTTCGATCTGGAGAAGCGCTTGTGGGTCATACCGGCGGAAGTGGTGAAACAACTCCAGCTAGCTATGCGGAAGCCAGGTAAGCAGATTCAAAATGTACCACCCTACATTGTTCCGTTGTCGGTTCAGGCGCTGGAGATAGTGCGTCACTTGTTGGATCAAGTTGTCCCCGCTCAACGTTACTTGTTTACGCATCGAAGCGATCTAAGCAAGCGCATCAGCGAGAACACGCTGAATGGCGCGTTACGTCGGATGGGGTATGCCGATCAACTCACCGGTCATGGGATGAGGGCAACGATCTCGACGGCGCTGAACGAGATCGGATATCCGAAGGTGTGGGTGGATGCTCAGCTTTCTCATGCCGACCCGGACAAGGTGAGTGCGGCCTACAATCACGCGGAATACGTGGAGCAGCGCCGGACCATGATGCAGGATTGGGCGAACCGTCTGGATCTGTGGGGGCAGGGCCAGCTGAAAGCGGCGAGTTCTCCGCTGACCATTCGTTTAGAGGGTGCAGCTTCGTTACCTTCGTTGGAAAGCGCGAACGCAAACACCGTTCTGTACAGCGATGGCTTCCCCGCGACGACGGTCCCAGCCTCCAAAATTTCCGTCAGCAACGAACCGGTCCTTAACGCGGCTCAGTATTCACCTGTCCTACCTGCTCCAACGCAGACTGAACAGCTGCACGAACCCCAAGTATCTGAGATACAACGTCAGCGGGCCGAGATGCTAGCCACCTATGAAGCTTCGAATAATTTGCCGCTGCTTGTCTTCGCCAAACTGGCAGGCAAATCCCGGGATCAGATCAACCGCGATATCAAGGCTCGGCGCCTGCTATCCCTGAGCTTGGGGAATCGCGGTCAGCGCATTCCCGATTGGCAGCTTGACCCACTGCGGCACAAATTGATACTTGCTGCCTTAGCGCGGTTTCCGGATGTCGATGCGTGGAGGCTTTATCGGACCGTCTGTGAGCCTCATGAGCGACTGAAGGGGCGTTCGCCAATCGATGTGCTCACTCTGGAGAATTTCGACGTTACTGCACGGATCGTTTGCACTGCCTTAGGCTCACTCTGAGGTACTGTCTTCGAGCGGTGACCACGGATGTTGCCGCTTGTTTAAGTGCATCTTGCACGAGCTACTTCTGAACGCGTGGAGTTCACGAGTTACATGAAATGTTGGAGAGGGACAGAGATAGGCTTCTGTTGCGCAGAATGGCACCATTTGGCAATATCTCGTCCCCGCACTCTCTTGTCAGCTCTCCATCCCTCTCATTTGGGGGCTGTGTCCTGGAGAGGGTGGTTAACCCGGCCTCGCGCCGGGTTTTTTATTCATCCGGCAGGCATGGCTGATGGATAAATTTTGAACATTCAGTGACCCTATGTATGGGGTGCTAGGGGTCGAGTGTTCGAATCACTCCGTCCCGACCATATTTTTCAATGAGTTAGCCCAATTTTAGAAGATTGGGCTTTTTCATGCCTGAAAAATACTCCTACATTTACTCCCACGGATATCTTTGATCTAAATAGCTTTGCCATTTGAGAGGCGTGGTTGTGTTTGGGTCTCGTCCGCTGCGCCATATTTGCTTCCACTAAGGCCCACTGAACGCCTGAAAGTCACGGAAATAGCGGCCTTGAGCCGCTTTTTTCGTTTTCTGAATTCCACCGGAATCCATCCCCAGCCACGGTTTTTAAGTACACATTTAAGTACACCGCTGGCACAGCCTTTTACGATTCCTTGCACATCAATTTTCGTATTGGTCCGTCTACCGCTGAGTTGTATTCCCCTCCTTGATGCAAAAGGAGGTGTCTGATGGCTCTGACAGATACAGCGATCAAGCAAGCCAAGCCCGCCAGCAAGCCATAGACGTTAACCGATGGAGATGGCTTGTCTCTGCAAGTGCCCCCGACGGGTTCGAGGCGCTGGCATTTCCGTTTCTATTGGCATGACAAACAATTGCGTATTTCCCTCGGCATCTATCCTGACGTGAGTCTCAAGGAGGCTCGTCAGCGGAAAGAGGCTGCACGTGCGCTGGTGGCCAACAATATCGATCCCCGATCTCATTGTCGTGCCGATCGGCAGTAAGCCTCTCACGCCGCCAACAACACGTTTGAAGCGGTTGCTGATCGCTGGCATGAGTTCCGATGTAAAAAGCTGACGAAAAGTAAGAAGGGCAGTGCTGGGCAAGCCAGCAAATACCTGAAGAAGGACATGCTGCCGTGTTTGGGCGATCTTCCAATCGCGGAGATTTCTCGTGGTGATGTGCTGGAACTCATTAGACGAATTGAGCGCAGAGGGGCGTTGGTATCTGCTCGAAAGGTACGCACCTGGCTCAACCAGATCTTCCGTTTTGCTATGGCGGAGGGGCTAATTGATGTGAACCCAGCTGCAGACCTTGATATCGTTGCCGAGACGCCGCGACCAGTTCGCCATAATCCCTTTCTCCAGGTAAGTGAGCTTCCAGGATTGCTCAAGGCCGTCGCTCTCTACGAGTGTGTAGAAGCTACACGGCTTGCTATCCGTCTATTGCTGCTGACGGGCGTGCGTACAGGAGAGCTGCGGGCGGCCACGCCAGACCAATTCGACCTCGACAAGGGGAGGGATCTTGATCAGGGCGAACCAGAACTCGAACTCACCGAAGGCTTTTACCGCGATCATCTCGACGCCGAGGTAGGCGAACATCACCATTTGCAGGGACATCAACACGCCTTGCACGCCGTCTGGCTGGTGCCACTGGAGGGTGTGATGCAACTCCGGAGTCGTGTTCGAACCCAAGGGAATGAGATCCCGCCTTATGTGATCCCACTGTCTACTCAAGCGATTGCAATTGTGCGGAGGCTGATGCAGTTAAGGGCGCGCGGTGCGCGCTATCTGCTGGTTCACCGATACGAAACGCAGGAAATGATCAGTGAAAATACCCTTAACACCGCGATCAGCCGGATGGCGTACAAAGGACGGCAAACCGGCCATGGCATCAGAGCCACCATCTCAACGGCGCTCAACGAGGTTGGCTTTGTAGAGGAGTGGATTGAGGCGCAGCTTTCACACGCTGATACCAATCAAATTCGGGCCGCATACAATCATGCAGAATACGTCGAGCCGAGACGTAGGATGATTCAGTACTGGGCGGATTTATTAGATGCGTTAGAGATCGGCGATCCATGGCCTGTGCCCAATGCTCACCTGTTGCAGGCCCGGAGTGCCCCGGCGAGCTTTCTGTGGTCACAACGGGAATCTGCTAATTCCTAACGTGGGGTACGAGAAAGCAAGTCAATTCAAAAAAAGCCACTCGAAGGTGGTTTTTTTCCTCAGGAATGGCTAAGGATTAGGTGCAATGCACTAGATGTTCGAGCAGTTCAGGAGGAGATCATTCTGTAAGCTAAGAGCGGTAGATAGAGGCGGTTGCATTTCCATTGCCAGACCTCTGAGTCCGGTGGCTATACGTGCGTCACGTTGCTCACCTTCTGAAAAATTATGTAATAATGGCTAAATGGTGGCTCTTGGTGTTTGCCGATATGGATTGATACAGGTTAGATCGGTTGTCAGTAGATTAAAAATCTCAATTTCTAGTTTTCAGCCCGAATTCGTTGGCATCGCCTAGGCCGGGACGTATTCGAATTTTAGGCCATGAGCAGGCGATTTTTTTGTATATGAGGGTGTCATGTCTCAGTGGTTTTTACAGTTTTCGCTTCCCTATTATTCGCTTGTCTTGACCGGCTCCTACTCGCTGATGCAGAATTTTCAGGCTATGGGATGGGCCAGTATATGGCAGGGGATGACCATGGACTTCGGCATCATTCGGTCTGTAGCCGCGCTTTATCTTCTTCTCCTACCAGTGATCTACTTGCTTAATGTTCTGGCTGCACGGGTGCTGTCCCCGCGTCTGGCAGTCATGATTACTTTGGTTTGGTTCATACCAGGATTGCTTTCTCTGTCGGGTCTGTACAGCATAAAGGCTGTCGTCCCCGATACTTACGTCATTGGCTCTGGGGGATCGGATCAGTTAGGCAGTGTCCACGGTGCACTGGTCAATTCAATCCTGCTCTTGCTTGTTAGCTGGTCGATTTCGACTCTTTTTCTGCATGCGATGAGAGCTGGCAAGAAGAGCAAGAGTGCATTTGATCACCTCTGGTACCTGCTCGGGCTGACTGCAGTGGTGTTCTACGTGTCTGATGGCAGCCTCAAGAGCACGGCTGATAACGCGGCCCAGCATGAGAAGGATTTGTCGACTGGATTCTCGTTGCTTGAACCGCAATTTGCAAAAACTTCGGTGCGATGCCGCGAAGTGTCATTCGCTGTCAGTAATCCAATACTTTGTGCCTGGGTAATTGAAGCGCGTGCTTATATTAATCAGCAAGCGCAGGAAAATTGGGTCGGGCGTAAATATAAAGATGCTCCGTCTTCTACGTACGTGTTCCAATTGCTACGGTCGCAAGGTATTGACAGTCAGCAAATAATCAATGCTGTTCGAGTTTACAATCAAAACTATTGTAGGGGCAGCAACAGGGATCCAGATTGTCAGCCCATTCCTGTGGAGCTGAATCAGCATCCAGGCTTGCTTAAAGGAGAGGCGGATATTTTCGATCAATATCTTTTGTCAGTCGAAGGTGTATTGCCCTACGTTAACTATCACTGGAATGCTGAAGTCAAAGCTAGAGAACGGTACGAGAGTCAAAAAGCCGTGATAAATGAGCGATGGGCATACCTTGCGTTACTTTTTCCACTATTCATTGGAATTAAAATCTCCCATTCTAGTCGCGAGTTATTTGGGGGGATCGAGACCTCTGTAGTGCGCAAAGGCTTCAAGGCCCTAGGACAGAATTTCTGGAGTGTGTTGATCGTTATCGGTAGTACCCTCATGGACGTAGCCGGAAGTTTGGCCCGGAGACTAGGGCACATTATCACGCGTCGATGCTGAAAACCGCTTTTACGCGAGCATTGACCATCAGGTGTATTTGCAGGGAGGGCAATTCATATTTCCCGTGCAGAGCTTTGACACTGATGGACATCGGTGCCGGACGCATCGCCTCTACCTAGCTGCAAATTTCTGTCGCGCAGGGATGAGCCATGTTGCCAGTAGCCTTCTCCCTATCATTTTTGGAGCTGCGTGGTCGGGGGCATAGCAGCCCAGCCTTTGTGCTATTTTTTCAACATGGCCAGGTATAATCAAATGCGCAAACCTGTTTGGTAACAGCCCTGGTTCTGCCCTGCATCTGCCTCCACAGGCCGCAGCGATTAATTAACACCTACAAAGTAAGTGGCTATTCAGTGCCTAATACAGGGCTTGCTCATTGATGTCACCTGCAGCTTGAATGCGCCTGAACAGGTCGCGAACCAACAGGCCTGCTTAGCTCCAGTCGAACTGCATCACATAGGCGGATGAGGTATCTGGGGAGGAGGCTTCCATGCTGTCTAGTAAACTCATGGACTCTCTCGATTACCTCGGGTGGCGCATGAGGGGGCGCCAAAACCTAGGGATGAATTCTCTGATAGCTTGGCTAGCGCGTTGGCCCGGTAATCCGCGCGGACGTTCAGCTAATTTTTGCAGGTTGGTCTGACGATGAATTAATATTGGGTAATTCGCTCGAGCTGACATTTGGCGTCGACGTTCAGCTCGTAGCTACGGCTGATAGGTCCTCAGGCATGTCTTCTTATGGTATCAGTGATGGGATTTTCGGCGAACCCCGGCTTCTAGGTGAACCTCATCCATCATTTCACTCAAAATTCAAGGATCTGAATCAGTGGCGAAGTTTTCCGTAGCAGCCCGAACCCTCGTTCACCTCGGCGCAGAGCTCATCACCTCGGATGAAGTTGCAGTGAATGAATTAATAAAAAATTCGTTTGATGCCGAGTCTCCTCGAGTAAAAATAGAAATAGTAAATCCTATACCTCATCAGCTTGTCGAAGAGATAGGCAACAAGTTAAGCGCTATAAAAAATAATGTTGGTCTGAAGTCTGTAGTGGCATTGGCCGCTGAGCGTTTGTTGGCAGCGCTGCTTGAGCAGCCAGACGGGGAAGTCAAGAAGGAAGCGGAAAGGAAAATTCGCAAATTTGAATTCGTTAAGTTCAGATTTGAAGCGCTGCGTATCCTAGACACTCTTAACTATATCTCAATAGAAGACGCTGGCATTGGGATGAGTAAGAAGAACTTGTTGTCAGTTTTTCTTACCATCGGTACCCCGTCGAAGCTTCATACTCAAAACAGCAAGGATCTGAGTCGAAAAATCCAAGGTAATAAGGGGATTGGTCGGCTGGCGATGATGCGGTTAGGTGGGGTTGCGCATGTGACCACTTGGGAAAATACCAAGGTGGCGCACAAGATAAAATTTGACTGGCGTATGTTTGATGATCCTGATAAGGAAATTGGTGATATACCTCTCGGTATTTTGTCAACTCTACCTCCTCGCAGCAGTTCATCAGGAACACTGATTCAGATTTTTGCCCTCAAGAACACCTGGACCGAGGAAAAAATTCGCTCGGACTTAGTTGGTAAGTTCTTGCGTAGGCTTCAGAGTCCATTTGCGACAGCAGATAATAAAAAAAGCCCCATAAGTTTTCCCATAGATGTTCATTTCAATGGTGGGCAGAGAATCCCAATCGAAGGAATGAAAAAGGTTCTGACTGACCTCGTTCAAATAGACTTTGAACTCGAATTCAATCCGGAAGGTATGGGAAAAAACGCGAATAATATAGTAGAAACCAAACTCACTGATTATCAGCGAGGGAAAGACCCTGATGTCACACGACGGACGATAATTGAAGTAGCTACTAAGTTAGAGGCTACGAAAGACGAGCTTGATAAAATTGGGCCATTTAGAGCCGTCATTCGGTGGTTTAATCGCGATAAACTGCGTCAGCAGGCAACATTACATGGTAGCTGGAAGGCGGCTAAGCAGGAATTAGATTTGTGGAGCGGCGGGATCGCCATTTATCGGGACGGATTTCGGGTTGGATTTTCCGGTCAATCAACTGGCGAAGACTGGCTTGGGCTTGATAGCTCGGCGTTAAAGCGCGGTGGTTTTGCAGTCAATCGAATTCAAGTGGTCGGTGCACTTGAAATTACGCGCACGCTGAATCCAAATCTGATCGATCGTTCAAATCGTGAAGGACTAATTGACTCGCGGGAAACTGTATTAGTTCGTGAGCTATTGACCGATTTCGCGATAGGAGAACTGCGTAGGTATATAGACAAAGAGGGGCGGGAAGAGAAAAAAACTGAGTTAGATGATTTGGTTGAAAGTGCTCCAGCGACGATCCGGACTAGGGTTGCCAAAGCGGAACAGGGTTTGGCTGAGATACGCTCAAAAGTTTCCCCTGAGGTCAAGAAAACCATACAATCTATATCGGTGAACCTGCACCTGATAAAGAATGAAGTAAAAAAGTTTGAGGACGCGAGCAAGCAAGCGAGTGAGAGGAGAGAAGATATTCTTGAGCTAGCAGGCGTCGGTACCGTGATGTCTGGAGTACTGCATGAGCTGACCAGGACTACTGGGCACACTAGACAGCTTCTCCAAAAGCTGTCCAAGGATGAGTCTCCTCAGACAAAAGCGCTTCTCTTAAAGTTAGATGCCGAGATTAAAGCGATTAACACTCGGTTACGGCAACTCGACCCTCTGACCCCTTCTGGTCGTCATCGCAAGGAAGAGTTTGATCTAGTCGCGTTGTTAGAAACAATAGTAGATGGCTATGCAGCCCGATTTGAGAGGCATGAAATTACGTGCGAGTTATGTATATCTAACGAAAGCGCGCTTCGGCCCGTAAAAGTAACAATGGTTAGAGGATTTGTCAGTCTGGCTATCGAAAATCTGATCACCAACTCAATATACTGGTTGAAAGAAAAGAGCAAAGTCTCTACTGAGCAATCGGCGATCCGAATCGAGTTGGATCCAGAGTCTAAAACGCTTTCTATTAGTGATACAGGCCCAGGCATATCGCCCGCAGACAAAGATCGAATTTTCAGCGCAGGGTTTTCTCTACGTCCTAGGGGGCAAGGGTTGGGGCTTTTCATCGCAGCAGAAGTTGCAACTTATCATAACGCGAAGTTACTTCTCGACTCTCCTGATGATGATGGGCGTTATCGTTGTTTTGTTCTCGAGTTGCCGAGGGATTAAAAATGGATTTTAGTGAATCTTTGATGCATGCCAATATCAAGCGCGTGGCCATAGTGGATGATGATCTATCCAGAAGCATTACGACTCAAGATCTACTAACTATTGACGGTGATCTCGAGGCACTATTGAGTGATCCGAACGATCCCGATAACCAACAGTACCAGGAGTTATTGTCTGCGCTGGGACATGATTACGATAGCCTTGAGGATAAGGCTGGGCCCTTGTCAGATCCGGCGCTCGCAGCACAAGCGCCTGCTAGGTTGAGGAGTGCAGCTGAGCAAGTATTAGAGGCGCGTTCTAATAATGCTGAGCCAGTGGCTAGGCTGCATGCGCTTTTAATATCGGCAGGCATATCAGAAGATAGTATTGATAAGTACTCTTCTCCGTACATCCCGCCTGATAAATTGTACGATCTTATTATTGTTGATTATTTCTTGGTTGATAATTCTGAAAAGAAAACCTTACCTTTTATTCGTGAGATGATTGAGGCCCATGACGGTAGAGAACACCCGTTACAGGTGATTTTAATGTCCACGCATGAAGCGGAGATCAAAAAAGAGTTTCGCAATTTCCGTCCTGAGCTAGGGGTCACAAGCTCTCGTATGAGGGTGATGGGGAAACCGGTGTCTGACGACTATCTCATACAATGGCGTCTCGCGTTGCTGCAACTTGCTAATGACCGATCGTACATCAATGTTATGGAAGGGTTCATCAGAAATGCCGGAGCTGCAATACAGAAAGCGGCTGCCGACCAAGCCCGCAGTATGTGGGAACTTGATCTTCAAGCTATGGACATTCTGCATGAAACGTCAAGTCGGGATAACGATAATTATTGCCGTTATGTAGAAGAGTGCCTTAGTCGGAATTTGCTAACTAACCTTGAAGAGCAAACCGTCATGCGCGCGGCGCTCACAACTCTTGAAGAGCAATTAGTTACTCATCGTGTAACAAAAGTTATTCCTCCCGTTGCGGAGGTCGGTGACTCCCGCGCCGCTATCCGCGCTCTTATGAAGAGCATGGAATGGCGGGGAGGTGCGGGGCCTAGTCTATCAGTTTATCCGGCAGGCGGTTCGGCGTTAGAAAAAGCTCGTTGGGTTCGTCTCAACCTTCGCTTCGGAATGGTTCTCAGGGCGGCTGACGGCAAGGAATGGCTAAATATCACTCAAGCCTGCGATCTGGCGCAAGCTAAGGATGCCGACGTTGAAAATACTACATTGCTTTTGATCGGCGGTTATAGAGCTCATCCATCGAGTTCAACTGCGAACGAGGCGATGATTCAGATGAATTCAACTATGACAGACAAAGATGCGCAAGTACTTGGTTGGAACCTGCGCAGTGTTAGAACGCCCTCAATACAACAGTTTGGCGTAGAGTACGAGCAGGGTTGGTCGGTGTCGGGTGAGCTGCGGTTAGACTTGGCGCAGAGCATAGCTACGCAATATGGATCAAGAACGGCAAGAGTAGGTCTTCAAAAGAAAATGTGGAGCTGGAGGTTACAAGGAGTCGGGCTTGCGGCCCACGCTCTTTTGGATGCCGCTCCGGAGAGCCCCGTTGTTGGTGTTGTGCTTTCTGGTCATGGCATGTCTCGCGGCAAGTTTGAAGAAATTCATATCGACCGAGAAAGCTTAACGGCGTTATCTGATGAATTTCCAGGTGTTTATTCAGACACGGTTCACGCCCATGAAGGATTGCAACTAAAGACCGGCAGTAAAAAAGATGGTTCTCCGCTCATTCTTTATTGCAAAGGGACACCGGCAAATATGGGTGAGCTCCGCACGGAACTCAGCCACGAACAATGGTTAACGCGTGCAGATAATCGGCAGAAAATAATAGTCGCACTTTGGTACGCCTGAGTCATATCGCCTTATGAAAGCTGACGGAGCTTTGGGGGCAGCTTTCATTTAAAACATCTTCGTACGAAGATGTTTTAAATTCCACTGCTAAACAGACGGCTTATTTGTGGCAGATGTTGCAACTACCGTTCGACTCATCTACCCCATAAATCTCGTCGATTTCTTGGTTTTCCTCCCAGGGCCGAAGTGGGTTCCGAGGCCTCCGTGCCTTCGTCCTAGCGATGCGCGCGTCGTATTCTTTTCTAATTGACACTATACGTTCGGGCTTTTCAAGATCTGTCAATGGTTCCCCTTTAGTCCATGTAAAAGGTGAGCCGTGCTCAATCGCAGTCTTTTCCAGCGCTTTTGCTTCTTCAAATGCTGCTGGGTGCCGTTCCCGGAGGCGAACCCATTCAATTTTTTGCTGAAAAAAGCAAAACGTACATCCACTCCGGCTTCGCCATTCGTAGTATCTGGGAAGGCCTACTCCTGACGACTCGAGTATCTCCATAACCCCAGCTTTATCGATACCATCTCCACGAAATGGCAGAACTATTTTTAGGTTCTCGTTCTTCGAAGAATATCCTTCACGATAGTCTTCATCCGAGCGTATCGCCACATATGAGAAGACCCGTTCGCCTTTGGCGAGCATCGGTCTGGTCCACTCTTCAAAGGGAGCGAGTTTCAGTTGGCGCGTGCACCAGCGAGTTTGCGCAGACGGCAGAAAATTATTGTATTCTTTGAGCCAAAACTCGAAATCTCTGCGAGGATTAAGTCGCAGGATTGGTTTGCCTAGGAACCCTTCGAGGCGGCCTAGAAACTCATGCACTTCAGGGAGTTCTTCTCCTGTGTCCGTGAAAAAGTACTCAATATCTAGCTCGGGCCGTGTTTGTCGCATGTACACCGCTAGAGCGGCGCTATCTCGCCCTCCCGAAAGACCTAGAAGATGTCGTTCAAGCATTTTCGACCTCCGTGTTTTTTACCATGGTCGTTCCTGCGCGTGCTATGGCGGCCAAAAGAAGGTCGCCATCAAGGCCTGACGCGGTCAAGAAGCTTATAATCTGATCGGCAGCTTCCCTAACTTTTTCACGGTCCCTGCCAGCGATTTCGAAGTGCTTGGTAACGAGGCTTGATGATGCTCCCTCTCCAATTACCACGGCGAACGATTCACGCCCCGGCAGTCGTCCTTCTACAGAGACGAATGCCTCTGCTCTTCTGAATGCCAAAGACAGGTCGGCAACTGCAACGAGGGCAGAATCGAAATCGAGATCGGTCCAGTCTCGGGGCGGCTTGTTCACCGCCAAACCTAATATCTCTTCTACGCCCTTTGTGGTGCCATCGCGTTGTCTGAGTCTGGCGGCGAAGCCCTCTAACCTTAGGTCGCCGGTCATTGTCGACAAGTACTGCGCGCGTGCTCTCAGTTCAGGGTCATCACCTTCTTCAGCATCCAGAGCTTGAGCTAATCTAGCATCAGCTTTCTTGAGCATGTCTGAATAAGCACTGAGCAGCTCCTCTAAAGGAGCCTGAATGTTAGCGCAATACTCGTTTTGGTTGGGAGAGAACACCTCAGGGAGGTCTATGAATAGGAGTCTGTGTGGGTCAGATGCTTTTAGCAAAATATCGCGAACTGTTTGTGCTTTTTTCGAAATGCGATGCGTTCGTCGTGTCCATGCAGGGAGCGAAAAGACCAGGGCCACCAAAGCTCTCGCAACCTCTAACGGTACCTCGCTAGCAGGGGGGAAGCCGCATTGTTTTAAGGTAATCGACAAGACTTCGAGGGCGCGTTTTTTCTCGGCGTCGTCATCTACCCAGCGTACCGAAAATCTCCCGGCATCTTGCAACATCTCGTCGACGTCCGCGTCTGTCAGTGAAGGTTCAAATACGCCGTCTCGGTATACTGCAACTGTCTCTGCATGAGCGAGCATGAAGGCAAGCGCCAATACGGGTAGCAGGCCAGCTTTTACCCCATAAGGGCGTGATCCCCATAGGGAATACAGCTCCCTGAGACTTACCGTGCCCGCTATGCGTGTAGAAACCAGCTCGAGGGCAGATGTCCATAGCGGAATAAGGTTTCGCTGGTCGGGTAGCTCTGGAGCGTAGAAACGCCAGGCTCCATCAGTCCCTTCACGGTGTAATCCCGTTGAAGATAACAAGGTGTCGTATAAGCCGCGCTCAGCTGGAAACCCCTCTATTCCAAGATTCTCTTCGAACGTATTTTTTATCATTCGGTGAAGGAGGTCGCGGCGGGCTTTTACACTGTTTGCCGAAAGCGAATCACGGTTTACAAGTTCACTCCAGACCCTCGGTGATGCTGAAAAAATTTCATTAGCCATTTCTGAGGCTAATGTTGACAGCGAATTAGATTTCTTTCGTTTCGTGCCGATTCTCCACTCAGCCTTTGTTACAGCCGCTCGAAGCGCCTCCTCAAGAGCGCCCTTTACTGACGATAGCCGGGCGGCCACTTCTCGACGTGCCACTGAGTCGCCTTCCAGCTCGGGGCTGCCTTCGAAAACAAGTCTTAAAGACAAAAGCTCAGCGCCTAAGTCCGCAATCAGCTCATAATTGGGAGGTACACCGTAGATGATAGGGCTCTGCGAATTGACCGGAAGCGCAGCCAGCGCTCTTCCGGTTTCCTGGGCATTGGACTGCCGCTCGGGTAGCACTAGCGCAAGTCGGCCAAATTCGCCGCCTTCTGGTTGGTAGTTACTCGCCAGATGTTCCGCTTCGTGGACGGAGTGCATTGATACACCAAGCCATCGGAAACTTCCGGTGTCATTGTAGTGACGCTTGGCAATCACAGGGTGGAGGTTTGCCATAGCGGTTAGCGTTTTCATATCCGCAGAAGCAAATGTCGCGCGCGCTTTCGCGACTGCTTCATCAATATCGAAATCGCTTCCCTCATAGATTGTCCAGGCCCCGACGTGTTTCCTGAACAACGCAACACGCCACACTGACAACTTGCTTAAAAGCGCTTCTACATCTGTCTTACTACGGCCATGAAGAATTGTTTGAAGCACATCATTGTCTGCGGCCAAGCCAGAAACACTGCGAAACATATCAATGATGGCCAATGATTTGGCTAGTGCTATCTCGTCTGCTGCTCCACCTTTGGATTCGGTTCTTTCAACCGCTTCCACAGCTTGAGCCCATCGGTGCCCATCTGGGGAGGCTAGAATCGCTTGTTCTAAATTCGCCCTCAAGTAATCCCAAAATTTGTCAGGCCCATAGGTCGCTTTGCCGTCCCACTGCTCGAGAAAATCCTGGAAGCCATTAGGTTCAAGGGAGGTCAAGAAGCCAAATACGCTGCGTTCATTTTGGCCAAACTGGCGACGTGAAGCCGGACCGAGAAGGGCCGCCGTTACAGGATGGAGAGGCCAGCAGCGGTTCAATAAGGTGCCCATGCCCTGACCGACAGCTGGGCGTCTACCTGAAATTGCTGAGCCAATGATTTCCGCTGCACTCAAATCTGCTGGGTGCGCAACTTTGCATTCTATCGCCCTGCCGATCAGCTCGACCACTTCATCGCCGGTTGCTACGAACGAAACGTCGGAAAATCTTCCTTGGACCTTCGCCCACTCTTCCCGGGCTTCGATACCCAAGCGCGAGGCATACTGGCGAAACGCTTGATGGAGAATCCCGATAACAACGATCTTTCCGTCACTGCGTGCAGCAGTTTCGGCTAAATCCTGGAAAAAATGGACATCGTCGCCACCGGCAGCCGAGGCTTCAAGAAACTTACCCATTTCATCGACAATTAACAGCACGCCGCCGCAGCCTTCCCGGCAGGCCTCGTTAGCGAGATCTGTAACTAGCGTGTCTTCAGATGAAGCTTTGTCTGCTGTGCCAAGCGCTTTCGATAAATTTTGAGCAATGGCTTTGGTGATGCTCCCGCGTCTACCTACAACTGGAACTACGAGCCAGTCGCCGTCATCAGCGGAAAATACTTCATTAAAATAGGGGATATTTTTTAGCAGTTCGATGGATTTCTTTCGAAGTGCTTGATCGGCTGACACTGCTGCAGCCAGGACAAGTGCAAGTGATGACTTGCCACCTCCATAGGGCCCAGTCCACGTGAATGCTCGTTGATTACTGCCTGCTATCTGCCGCGCCATAACGGAGAGAGCTTCTCTAGCTGTGTCTGTTAAGAGGTAACCGTCTAGCGCGTCAGACCTACCAATGTCAGCATCAATCCTAACCGAGCGGCGATAATGCCTCACTATCTTGACTAGGTTTTTGTCGTCCGCAACTCCTAATTCAGCAGTCATAAGATTTTCTCAACATTCTTTCCATTAGCAATTCAGAGTCGAAATCAGCTCGATGAACTTGGCGGAGTCCGGAGGTATCCGACCAACGAAGCTTGCCCTCAGTGTGGTCCGCGAGGGAGAAAAGTCGCTCAGCTACTGACTCCTCGTCTAGCTTGAAGACCCTTCCAGGAGAACCTTGGGCATAAGCTATAGCTTCAAAGCTCAGTGACGATTCTGCCTTCCTGTGATTTGCCCAGAAATCGAGGAGTGCCCAAGTGAACATTGCGTCTGGCAAAGTCGTTTTAGGTCCTCTACGAAAAGAGAACACACCCTTACGCTCCTCCTGGAGCAAACCCAATTCGGCTAACATGGGCTCTGCGGCTTCCTCTACAGAAGAGGACGCTGATCTAGGGGCGTACCCTCTCAAACAGGTATCTAGGTCGCGGCTTAGGGTTGCCTGCGAAAGCTTCTTACCATTTGCCACGGTCAGGGCATATTTAGTGAGTATTGGTAGGGCTTCATCACGGCTGAAGGATTGTGCTGAGAGGCTGTTGAAGAGCCAAAACCATGTCGTTGAACGGCTTCCTCGACCGGCTAGGCACCAATGGGCGTACCATGTAGTCACCGGGTTCTCGGAATAGGGGTCAAGGCCCCCTGCGCCGAAGATACTTTTGCCATCCTCGGTAAGATCAAAATTGCGACGAGATTCGTCTTCCGCAATCACGTCGCACGCAAGCGCCCAATGTCGAATTGACGCAACCATATTCCTGCCAACGCCAAAATACGCGATCGCCTTTTCGCTAGCGAAGGTATCCTTAGAAATTCTACCGCTAGCGTCGGCCTTATCGACCGCTTTTTTTAGCCACATCTGCCGCAGTGGGAATGTCTCATGCCCAGAAAAATGGGCATCCGTCCTGTTCGCCTGCACCATAGTCATCCCACTCATCGCTAACTGGACGCCTCCTCCAGCACCAAACGTGCCGACTGGTGAACTCATCCAGTCTGAGGGGCTTTGTGTGCATTGTATCCTCCGTAGCGGTTGATGTCTCGTCAGGGAGACGTTCCGGCAGCGCAAATCTGAGCTCCGACGGAACCCTGCTATGGCCTAAATGACTCAAGTGCAGGGCCCCTCGTTGAGCGTTATACGCCTCATGCTGAGTTATATTTTTCGAGTTTTCGTGGTTGTTTTGGGTTGAGCTTCAATGGGTATGTGTTGATTTATAGATCCCAATATTCCTTTTTTCAGTTTTAAAATTTGTATGTGCTTATTTGGGTGTAATGATTTGATTTTGCGTCTAAGCAGTAGATTTATAAATATTTCCTAATATCTGATAAACCTCTAATCGGTTGGTCTGCATTTTATTCGCAAGTTTATTTGGTGTGCTTGGCGCATGTTTAACTAGTTGTTCTATGTGGTACTGTCCGTGAAATATAGCTACTGGCTGGCGTCAAGTTTTAGAAAGGGATTGTCTGGCGGAACGTTTTTTATAAGTGAAGCCGGTTCGGTGATAAGGTACCCCTTCAACGAAGTTTGCTTTCTGGGACCTTGTACCTTGCAGGTCCAGATGTTCAAACCATCAGCGCGCTTTCTGTGTGCATTCAGTTTCTCAAACTGCTTCTGCGCCCAACGCCATTCTTCAATCTCTTGATCGACCCCTTTCGCGATGCCAGGAAACTCCTGGACATAACGTTGGAAGAGGCCCGGCGTCACGAGAAACACAGTGCCATCCACCGTGTGAACCTTCGCCTTGCTGTCGTTGATGATCAGCTTGTGACTCACAACGCCTTCCTTGACCCAATTTAGGAATGCCTGACCTGGGCTGTCCGATGGAGGCGTTGAGGTTTCGAGAGTACTTTCTGCCGGCGCATTGCTGGTCTCAGAGTCTACCAACTCGAACATGTCCAGCAGCGGGCCGAGGTAATCGGCATCCTCTAGCGCCATGGGATCCGGCTGCGGTTGACTTTTACCCGATACGATACTGACTGTCTCGGGCGCTGGTGTTGGTAGCGGGGTGTCAGATGAGCGTTCATGAGCCACAATGCTCACCGTTCCGCTGAACGCCTCAGGCCGGTCTTCGTTCCCCCAGATCAACGCCGGTTGGAGGCGCAGAAAGGTAAAGCTCTGCTGCCAATTTCCCTGTGCCACAAGCGCGGTCCAGATGGCTTTGCCTTCTGGGGTGGACTCGACCAGACCATGTGATTGCAGTTCGTCGAACACGGCGATGTTGGAGGAGGGAATGCCTTCAATCGATTGCGACAGCAGATGGGCTCGTAGCTTGTCCGTGACCGTCTTGCTGACTAGCCAGAGTGCGTCCTGGGTCAGCCATCCCGCGGCACCTGGCTGGTTGAGTTTCAGCTCGTGCTGAATCAAATGACGCAGTCCGCTGATCAAATGGTGTTGCAGCGAATGAGTCGGCGCTTGCAGCGCCTTGCTCGGGTTACCACCGATGTTCTGTGCGGTGGAAACACGGTCTGCCTGCATCACCAGCTCACCCAGCACGCCGGCACGTTCGTACTGACCCGCCAGGACATACAGCAGGTTGGCCCAGAGCGATGGGAACCCACTGAGCCAATCGAGGATCGGGCGGTCGAGAATCTGGGTATAGATCAAGCCTGCGGCCGCGCGGTGCAGGTGGTAGTCGCGACCCTTGAGGTAGCGAAAACGGTAGGGCTGATCCAGCGATCCCTGCCAAGGATGCCAGACACGGCCATCCTGGCGTTCGACCAGCAGGTCCACGGCGATCTTGCCGATGTCATGGAGCAACGCGCCATAGGCGATGCCAGCGGACCAAGCGTCGGTCTGGGCTGCTTGGTCTTCGGGTGCGGCGCCGGTGGGAAGCAGATACGATTGACGCAATTTCAGACTACAGGCGACCAACTCCAACCCATGGTCGAGCATGCCGCCAAGATAAGCATGGTGGTGCGTCTCGCTGGCTGGAAGCTGCTGGACCAGTTCGGCGTAGCGATGGATCGGATTTAAATAGAGCTGTCTGAATTGCGGATGGGAGAGGGCGGTGTACTGCCAAATGCGATCAAGCAACTGGCGGCGATGCCCGGCTGCTAACAAGCTCTGGGACGATTCGATGGACAGGTACCCATCGGCGACGTTTACGGTTGGTGGAGGAGGAGGCTTTTGCCTTTTGTGCCGAAACAAACTGAGCATCGTGACTTCCCGGGAAATGGCAGGATCAGTGGCCTTTTAGCCTTTTCGGATAGGGCTCTTACCCTTGACTCCCATTCCCCTTCCAACCCTTACCCGTCCTTTTGCCGTGTGTCCTTTTTTGCGGCAATCGGAATATCGATTTGTCTTGGTGCCGTTTTGTTGGATGCGTGTGCTGGTGCGAAAAAGGCAAGTGTCGGTACACTGCGGTGCGAATTTTATCGGGTCTTGCCATGAACCTCACTGACGCCACGCTCATACTGCTGCTCGCGGCACGTATCCATGGAACAGACGAAGCCGTCAGGGCCTCGGCGAAGAGCGTGGTCAAGAAGCTACCGCGAAGCAAACGTGATCTGATCTACAAGGTGATCGACAGCCGAAGTCCACTCGAACTGGTGGATTACCTGGCTGAGAATCTGGATACGTAACGGCGCACTGCGGTTACGGGATTACTTCATGTTCTTTGCGTCAGAGCTCCGCAGTGTGGGAATTTTCTGGGCATAGAAAAAGGGTCCAACTCGTGTTGGACCCTATGAAGCATTTGCAGCGGTGAGGTGACGATCAAGCTCCATCGTTCATGCATCGCGAGTCATCCATTCCCGTCTGCCTCCGTTGCTGCTCCAGGTTGAGCACATACTCCGAAGCGCATCGGGCCTGGCCACTGGCGCGGAAAATCGCGCGGTTGTCAGACTTGAGCAGGCCGAGCCAGGAGTCGATATAGCCCTCGTGCCGAAGCTCTCCCCGTATACCGGCGTAGGCACATAAAAAAGCGGCGCCCATTTCGGCGATCAACTCTTCAAATGCATAGCCTGGCGAGCCAAATGGACACGGAGATGTCACGCCTTCGCGCTGCAACCGAGAGTGGTGTCCGGTCCAGTGCGTCAGCTCGTGAAGTGCAGTGGCGTAGTATCCACCTTGATCGTGGAATTGCGATTTTGTCGGCAGTTGGATGAGATCCCTGATCGGGTGGTAAAAGGCTTCGTCGGCAAAACGATGGATGATATGTGCGCCCGAACTTCGCAACAAACTTTCTGCAGCAGCGTTAGGGAAGAAGGGATCGCTCGATTCCGTCTCGAGCACCGTTTCGTTGAGCGTTTCGAGCCCCTCCGTTTGCTCGATGTTGAACAGAAAATGCGTCCTGAGAATGCCAAAGTGAGCGACCTTGGGCTGACCGTTTTCATCTAGTACGGGTTGGCCTGATTCGGTCTGTTCCTCGCGTTCCATCGGTTTGTAGAGCACTGCCAGGGTGCTGTGCTCACCCTTACGGATGTGCCCGCCGGCTTTTTTGGCTTGGTTGAAAGTCAGCCAGCGATCTTGAGTGAACCCCTGCAACCTAGCCTCGGTCCAGAGCAGCGGTAAATTGATGCCCGAATAGGGACGCTGGGTGATGGCGTTGATGGGGTAGGGGTGGTGATGACCGACGTCAGCTGAGCCACTTGAGGACCAAGGTTTGATCCAGGGCGCTACGCCTTGGTCCAGCGCGGTAACAATCTTGTCAGTTACGTCTTGGTAGATATTGCGCATGGCATTTTCCTCGAGAGAAAACGGAGGAACGCCTTGCCCGTCGGGGAGGGTTCCCCGGTGGGTGTTGGTTGGATTGGATGCAGGACTGCGCGCAGTCTAAGTGTGGATCAGTGGCAGAGTCTGGCCATTTGCGGTCAGCGTTGCTGCTCTTTCGCAAGCGCTATCAGTAGGGCGTTAGGTTGGTCTGCTGCCTGAAGCTGGCTGAGGCTCAGTCGCAGCAATGGTTCATGATCTGCATCACTCGCTGAGACGAACTTGGCTACCTCAAACACCACGTAGGGTGCGTTTGGATCGGCCAGGTGTGCTTTGAAGGCTGCGCGTACGATGTTGCTCAGCCTATCGAGCTGCAGTTTTTCAGAATGATTTGAACCATCGAGCAATACTGCGTGTTGCCACGCGTCTGGAGTGAACACAACGGGCAAGTGCAGAGTGTTCAGTGCTTCGCTTGTGAGTGAGTCGGACATGGGGTGCCTCCGTTGATAGCGCGAAGAAACCTGTCCCATAGGGGAAAGAGTTTCCCGCGGTGGGTTGAAGAAAAACAAGAGGGGTTAGGACGAGCCGAGCTCGAAAGACGCTCGGGAGAGCAGTAGGCGTTCATCACCGTGAAGCGTGACCGTGCGAGCCACCGAACGCTAATCGCACTTGGGGGGAACCATCACCGGAGTGACGTAGCCTCAAAGGCTCTGGCTACCTGGGAAGGTGCTGTCGATAACAGCGATCCGTACCCTCTATGTAGCTGGATGATATGGATGGGTCAACGGCCATAGAGGCGCCGGTGCACGAGCTGCGTCTTCTGTCTTCCAGTGAAGCGTTTTTCGACCGAGCAAGCTGATAAACGGTTAAGCATGGGCGGTTTTCAGTAGTAGTCTGTAATCTCGATTTCCACAGGAATACGCTCAGAAGAGGGCGCAATCATGTCGGCTCAGCAGCCACTTCAAATCTCCCGCGCACACCGCTGGGCATATGCATGCGGTATGTTCGCCAAACGTGGTTATCGAAGGTTGAAAGGGTTTGAGTCTCGTGTGGCCAAGCGTGCAGTGACGGCAGGTTTGCCTGCGGGTAATTTACTCGTTCGCGGGATCTTTCTGCTTGCCCAGGTGGCCCTGTTCGGAGCACTTCTTTTTGTTAGCTTTTGGTTGTTTCTGCTGGTGTGCACATTCGTCGCATTAGCAGCTATCCCAGTTCAAGATTCAGACACTCCAGATATTGATGATCTCGATGATCCAATTCACAGAGCGTCTTGGCCTGAGCGGTACGATAAATGGGGTTCACTGAAGTAACCTCCCTGGTTATTTTGAGCCCGATTTACCTGAAATCATTCTTGCTCCGCTCATCAACTGAGAGGTCCCGTTAGAACTCGCTGTCTGCGCAGCCTGGGTTCCCCGGCTGAGCATTCCTTCTACACCCGAACCTACGCTATACCCAGCCCAGCTCATTGCGGCTAGAAAGACCATCGGCAGTACGATGAACATCGCCCCCATCACATACTCTATCACCTGCGCCGTGACGGTCCCGTCCATAAAACCGGATGTGGGCAGCGACAGCAGCACCTGATTGGACGCCGACACTTGGTTGTACAAGGTATCGAGCATGCTGGAGTCGACCCAGCGGGCCAACTCCCACCAGAAGGTCAGCATGTGCAGCGTGAACAGCGCGAACGTCACCGTCATGACGGTCTTTAGCTGGTAGGTACTGACCAGTAGGATCAGCGGCAAGCTGATGATGACGCCCATGATCAGGAAGGCCTGCACCATCGGCAGGGCTGCGCGTAGCGCGTTCATCGCCGGGAAGTTGCTGAAGGAACCGAGGGCTAGCCCAGTGTTGGTCGCCAGGTTATTGAGCCCCTGATTGATCGACCCACCGCGAGCACTGGAGCCATAGTCCTGGTACACCTGTCCGGGCGACATGGACATCGATTGTTGGCGCGGGCTGACCAGTTCGCGCAGGGTGGCATCCTCAATCTCGTTACTCGAACGGCCAGTCAACCAACCTTTTAGCTGAGTCAGCAGCGAAGGATCGACCTGCTTGATCAAGCGTTCGCGCAACCCGACACCACTGTCGTTCCACCACTGTTTGCAAGTGGGGTAGCCCGCGCCATTTTCCAGCCGTGGCAAGGAAATATCGCGGGTTTCATCATAGGGCCAGCTGACTCGCGGTGTCCGTGAGCGATCGGTGTCGTAGTAGCCGGGAGTGTCGAGAAAATAGCTTGAGCCGATCCAGGACGCATCATGACTTTGTGCCTTGTCCAACTGAGGACGGTTGGTGAACAGCCGAGAACGGGAATAGCCGTAGCAGTCGCGAGTGAAGTCGGCGACTTCCTGTAGCAGTACCTGGTTATCGATGCGAGAACTGTCGATCTCCATGCGCATCTGCCGGATGTCCGGTGCGCAGGGGATGGAGGCGGTGGCCGCTGCGGTCACTCCTTTACTCAAGGCGTGCACCAGAAACCACCAGATTGGCACGTTGGCAGAGCGTTCACCGATGGTGTTGAACGTGGTGCCCCAAGCGGTTTCCGCTGGCTTGGCCACGCTGACACCGCAGCGTTGGCTCGCTGCATCGTCGAACGCCATTGAAGCGAGGTTTAGCGGAAAGACCGGCGCACAGCCGAACAATACGACAATGTAGGCCAGCCAAAGCCGGTTCTCGATTCGAGGTACCGAGAGCAATCCTTTGTTGCCTTCATCCGCGCCTTGCTGACGGGCCGACAACCATTCTTGCAAGATGATTGCACCAAAGGGGGTGGCGAACAGGCCAGTATCGGACAGGACGTTCCAGATACCGTTGTTGATGATCCAGGCCAGCAGCGAGAGGTAAAACTCCAGGTAGCTGTTGGTGCTCATGAGCATGGTAGTGACCTCACAACCGAGTGAGCTCGACGCAGGTAAAGAGCAAGAGCCCTAATGTCCCGGCGCGCTTCACGCGCAGTCGGTCCTGAGGTCGATGTCGATAGCGCCTCAGCAGGTCCCACCAGAGTGCTAATAGGACGCCGTAGAGCAAGGCTCGCCACCACCGCAGGTAAGGCCGTATCGATTCCAAGGCTTGCTGCCAGACCTCGAAACTGCCCAGCGCAGTGCGGCCGATCCAGGCGATCAGTGCGGCGGTCAGGATCATCCCTGCGGCGATCCCTAGACTTGAAAGCAAAGTGAATAGCAGCGAGCGTTTCATGGCTCACTTGTGCCTGGCGTCAGCGTCGTTGAGTCGGCCAGGTTCGGGGTCGCCTTGCTCGACGGTGCGCGACGCATCGGCACCTCCGGCATGCCGATCGAGCACGAGGCTGGCGGTATTGGTTGTGAGCATCTGCCGGACCTGCAACTCGGTTTGTAGCAGGCGTATCTCACGCTCCAGTGTGTCGATGTTTTTCGTCAAGGCCGTTTGGGCCGGTTCGGCGGAAGCGATGTTAGGTTCGTGGCTGCCTGCCAGCAGCGTGCGCAATAGCAGGAGCGCTTTGTCGAGCACGCTGGACAGGGCCGTCTCACTGGCCAGGCGCCGCGCCAAGAGTTCCTGATCAGGATCGTCGCGCAGGGCTTCGATCACACCACGGGTCACCGGCAGCATCGGGCTTGAGGCTTTGCCCAGATTGTCAGCGTTCGGCGGCAGAGATCCGGACAGTAATCCTTGCAGGGTTTTGAGGTGTTCACTGTAGGCCTCTTGGATCAGCGGCGTCAGTCCGATGCCAGCGGTAGCCCGCAGAGTCTCGCAGGTGTCGCAGGTTGCGACTTCGGTCTCGCCCAACACTCGAACAGCCCATTCGGATTCCTCTTGGGGTGAGGTCCATGCCTGGCAAATAGCGCCGCCCAGGCAATCACTGCTACTGATCGAGGCGCTGTCATCCACGGACCGGTTATGCAGCAGGTTGTAGCCCGCCCGCACCACATCGGAGGTTGCCCGGATGGGTGTTTGTCCGCTACCTCCAGCCTTCTGCCCGCCGACCCAAGACACCCCATTGTTGCCGTTACGGGCCTCGGTGTTTTTCACCGCAGCCACCGCGTCACCGCCGGTTTGTTCGAGGTTGCCCTGCATTTCCTGGTTCTTGGCCAATGCGCCCCAGCCGGCTTGACCGACCTTGTCCGCCATCTTCTCAGCCATGGCTTGGCAGGTCAGTTTGGAGCGGTCGAAGTCGATACGTCCCTGCAGCACCCCATTACTGAGCAATTCATAGAGACCGGGATTGGCGCGCTGAATAATCAGCGCCGGCAGTGACATGACTGCTTGGGTCGCGTTCTGCACGATGCTGCCCATAATCTGCTGGAAACCTTCGGTGACGCCGTTTAGTTGGTTTTGCAGAGTGTTGGTGAGGCTCATGTTTCCGCACATCATGTTTGCTTGCCAGGATCCGCCGACACCGAGCCCGTTGGGGCGATAGAGCGAGCTCGGCGAGCCCGCTGCCGAGCCGCCACCGATGGTGTACATCACCCGGTCGTCGAGCACCTCACCTTGAGTGCCTAGACGGTAATCGTCCTCGGCGGCGTCGGCATGCGTGGCCACGGCGAGCAGCCCGCAGAGCAACAAACTCATCGGGCCCAACCATGGTCCTGTAAGAAGCGGACTCATGAAGCACCACCTTCGAAGTCGATGCTGAACAGGAAGGTCTGTCCCTCACGCTTGCAGCAGCTATAGGGGCGCCACAGAGACCAGGCGTAGCCGCCATCCGCGCTCTGCACCGGATCGCTGGGGAAGATGGCACATGTTGGCTGAACCAGAGGGGAGAGCAATTGCCATTTGTGGCTCGAAGCTTCGTTTTCAACGATTGGGCCAGGCGGCCAATAACCATCGCGTGGTACGGGTATGAGCGGGAAATACACGTGCGGTTGCCAGTTGCGGGTAATGACATCACCCGCCCGCTGCGCCATTACCGCAGCGGCTTTGAAGTCGTCGGGTTGCACCAAAAATCCTTGCCGGGGATAGACGTTGCCCCACATGTTTCCCGCGAGCTGACGACCGATTTCACGGATCCCAGGCACGAGCGACTCGGGGTAAAGGCTTTCCGGGATGCCATGACGCCAGGCCAGTGAGTCCAAAGTGCTCAGGTAGTAGGGCATGAACGCTGTGGCGCCGCTGGCGCAGGCATAGCCGGACTGAGAAGCCAGTTGCGTGGCGGCCCAGCCTCCGGGATGGCCAATGCCATCAACATTTTTGAAACGAGGCAGGTTATCGCGCTGGGTGTTCGGCGTGATCAGGTTACCGCCACCTTCCGCACCGCTGATGGGAGAGGAGAGAGCGGCCATCTCGGTCCACGGATTGCTGCCGGTGGTGGTATAGCTCGAGACCACCAGTTCAGGAATGAAATGACGGACCTTGGTTGAAGTTTTAACCGTGCAGCCGAAGGGGGTGCAGAGCAACCAGAAGCAGATGCCGACGACTCTGTACTCGAGGCAGTCTGGAGAAAGTACGGAGGCGGTAATGCTGTCGGTATCCAGCGCCACGCTTGACCCGGATGCCAGCAGAATGCTCAGCACCAAAGGATGTAACTTCTGGGGCGAAATGTGCGGGCAGGCAGCAGACATGATCCAGGCTCTGGTTGTATGGCCTGGACAGGTTCAATAATCGAGATAGGGGTGTCAGTAAGAAAGCCGAACGCAGGATCGTCGGTTTAGGCAAACTTGAGGTGCTAGACGTCCATGTCATCATCAAAAGTACTCTCGCTCCCGCACTCGCTCTGCTCCGTCCTTAGCTACCTGTACGTATCTTATTCCACGACCGTGTACGGATTCTGTCGATATCCATTGGCATGGCTTCCAGAGAAAATAATTTGCCCATCATTTCAGGGTTAGGGTAGACCTTGGTATCGCTCTTGATCGCCGGGTCTACCAACTTGTCAGCTGCCGCATTGCCATTGGCGTAATGTACGTAATTAGTGATATCGGCCATCACTTCCGGGCGTAGCAGATAGTTCATGAATGCGTAGCCGGCTTGTTCGTTAGGGGCTTCGGCGGGCATGGCGACCATGTCGAACCAGATGGCGGCGCCTTCCTTGGGAATGTTGTAGCCGATGTTCACACCGTTCTTGGCTTCCTTCGCGCGGCTTTCAGCCTGCAGGATGTCGCCGGAGAAGCCGACGGCCACGCAGATATCGCCATTAGCCAAGTCGGCGGTGTATTTCGAGGAATGGAAGTACGCCACGTAAGGACGCACTTTCATCAGCAGGTCCTCAGCCTTTTTGTAGTCCTCGGCTTTTTTACTGTGGTGTGGCAAGCCCAGATAGTTCAACGCGGCCGGTAGTAGTTCCGGGCCGTTGTCGAGGATCGCCACCCCACATTTCTGCAATTTGGCCATGTTCTCGGGCTTGAAGATCAGGTCCCAAGAGTCCACCGGGGCGTTGTCACCCAATGCCGCCTTGACCTTATCAATGTTGTAACCGATTCCAGTACTGCCCCACAGATACGGGAAACCGTGGGCATTCCCCGGGTCATTGGTTTCCAGGGCCTTGAGCAGTATCGGGTTGAGGTTCTTCCAGTTGGGCAACTGGCTCTTGTCGAGCTTCTTTAGCGCCCCGCCCTGGATCTGCCGGGCCATGAAGTGGTTGGACGGGAACACCACGTCGTAGCCGGATTTACCGGTCATCAACTTTCCATCAAGGGTTTCGTTGCTGTCGTAGACGTCGTAGGTGAACCCGATGCCAGTCTCTTTCTCGAAGTTCTTGGTAGTGTCCGGCGCGATATAATCCGACCAGTTGTAAATCCTAACCGACTCGGTAGCTTGACTGAGGGTGGTAATGAGCAACAGGGGTAACAGCGCAATGGCTCTCATGATCTGGTTTCCTGGCGATTTTAGGGCTGTTTTTATGGCAGGCGATCAAAGAGTTAGAGGATCAATACATAGGTCTTGCGCACCGATTCCAGAACGTTCCAGATACCAGCACTGTTGGCCGGCAGCATCAATGCGTCGCCAGCTTCGATGTGTATGGTTTCACCATTGTCTGGAGTGAAAGTGCAGCGGCCTTTGACGAAGTGGCAGAACTCTTGGCTAACGATTTGGCGCCGCCAGAGCCCGGGGGTGCATTCCCAAATACCGGTTTCGACGCCATCGCTGCGTTCCACGCTTAGGGTGGACGCCACAGCCACTGGCTCGCCCAAGGGCACGGCGACTGGGGATGAATATGGCAAGTGACTGCTTAGAGCATCTTTGAAGTGAGTGATATTCATGGTCATACCTGTAGTAGTTGAGACGACTTACTGCATGAAACCTTCCATGAATCCGGCAATTCCACTGGCCATGCGTCGACGCCACGACGCAGTGCCGGGGTTGGCCAGGATCTGGTCTTCATGAACAAAGCTATGAATAATCGCGCTGTAGCCCAGCCAACGGCAGGGTTCCCGTTCCCAGGCCTTTAGGGTGTCGAGATTGCCTTGGGGAATGACCCAAGGCTGGCGAATTAGAGGCGTCTCAAGACCCAGGATCAGGTCCGCCAGGGTCCGACCGCCGAGGTTGCTGGCGCCTACTCCCTCACCGCCGTAACCGCCGGACAAAGCAATGCCTGATCGGTGGTCACAGAGCATGTGCGGCCTGAAACGACGTGACATGGCTAGATTGCCGCCCCAGGCGTGAGTAATGCGAACATCCTTGAGCTGAGGAAACAGCTCGCCGAATAGATAGCGGCGCAGATCTACTTCGTTATCAGTCAGGTCAAAGTTATCTCGCAACTTACCGGCAAACTGATAGCCGCCACGGGCCCCAAACACAAGACGATTGTCCGCTGAGCGCTGGCCATAGGTGACTTGTCGGCTGCTTTCGCCAAAGGCTTGGCCTCGGCTTAGGCCAATTTCATCCCAAATGTTGGCGGGCAACTGCTCGGTGGCGACGATCAGGCTTTGCACCGGCAATTGATAACGTCCCAACGGCGGCAGAGTTGGGGCATAGCCCTCGACCGCAGGCACTACCCAGGAAGCGCGGACTACGGCTTTGTCAGTGCGCAAACTGCCGGATTGCCAGTGGGTCACTGGACTGTTCTCGTAGATGTTGACCCCCATCTGCTCGACTATCCGTGCCAAGCCTCGAACCAGTTTGGCTGGATGAAGGGTTGCGACATGAGGCGCGAAGATGCCACCGTAAGGTTTGGCGATGCGGATCTGCTCGGCCAACTGCTGTGGGCTCAACCAGCGATAATCGGCTTCGGTCAGGCCTTGGGCATAAAGATCATTGAGATGCTTGCGTAGGCTAATCTCCTGTTCCGGATAGCGGGCTGCGCAATACAACACTCCACCCTTGCGGTAGTCACAATCAATGCCTTCGCGTTCGATGACCTGAGCCACTTCATCGGGGATGCCGTGCAGTAAGTCGAAGGACGCGCGGCGTTGCTCGAAAGACAAACCCGCGAGCAAACGGTTCTCACCCAGCAGATTGCCCATCAGCCAGCCACCGTTGCGGCCCGAAGCGCCAAAGCCTGCGGTTTGCGCTTCGATGATGGCAATCTTCAGTTCAGGCGCCTGGCGTTTGAGGTAATAGGCGGTCCACAACCCGGTATAGCCAGCGCCGATGATCACGACGTTGACGTCCAAGTCGCGCTCCAAGGATGGTCGACCCACCAGCGGCTCTTCCAGCTGGTCCATCCATAAGCTGATATTGCGCCATTGCAGCATGCCCAGCTCCACCATCCGACCTTGATGGCGTGATCTTAGTGTTTGGGCTCCGGGAGTGTCTTGCGTGCGTGCACGCAAGAAATTTGTTTGACGTAGGCCTTGGGCGACAGCCCAGTGTGCTGACGAAAGCAACTGTAGAACGCCGATAGCGAATTGAAACCGGCGGCGAATGCCAATTCATCTATGCGGATTGGAGGTGGCGTTTTGTCCAAGGCCGCCAGCAAATGCTGCAGGCGTGCATGGTTGACGTAACGATAAAAGCTTTGCCCTAGCACCTGATTTAACAGGTAGGAAATTTGGTTACGGCTATAGCCACATTCCTTGGCTACCCGTTGTAAGTCTAGCTCGTGGTCCAGGTAGGGTTGCTGATCTTGAAAGTACTGTTGCAGGTCTTTGGCCATATAGCCCAGCTGGTGGGGCGACAAACCAAGTCGGCTGACCGTTGGGCGTATGGCCTGGGAGGGAGAGCGGTTGGTGGGATGCTCATGCACCAGAGATGCATATTCATTGACGCGCCAGATCAAACCGTCGCGCACGGTGATCGCCTCACTGGTGCGAAACGAAACCAAGCCCTGACCACCACGAAGAGTGATGCAATACTGGATGAACGCCGTATCACCATCGACCCGGATACGGTCGCTGTGCTCGATGTTCTCGTCGGAGCCACGGGGCATTGTCTCTTGCAGATACTCACGTAGTCCGTCGAACGTCACCACTCGATTCTGAAAGAAATCGTGGTATTGAATTTCAGGATGGTAATGAGCCAGAACCCCTTCGAGGTTCCGGTTTTTCCAGCACAGGTGATGATCCAGTACCACATCGCCTGTGGCCTGGGTTTGCGCGCGATCATCGTCTGGAGCTATATCTGGCATAAAACGCTCCGCTCGGGGCTGGTGACCCTGGATTTTGCCCAACTGTACGAGGCCCTTCAATGACCCACTGGACAATTTGGATGACGTTTTAGGGCAGGAAGGTCTATCAACGGAAAAGCGCCGAACGGCTGAAATCCGGCGTGCGATGCGTCATCGGTATAGCGGCAGTGCAGAAAAAAAGTGTTGAGTGATGATCTAGTGATCCGATTTGGAGGGCAAAATCGGCCTTGGCCACGTGACCCAAGAAGATCGGGCTGTCTCTAGCTTAGTTAAAGCTTAGCCGGATCCATGGAAACGCCGCTCCCCAGCTCTTCACGAAGTTTCGCCAGACGCGTACCCTCCCGGGCCGTTAAAGTGAAGAGTTGTTCCGGATCTTGGGTGCGCAGCCGCAAAGCCATCGCCTCGATACCTTCGGCCACTACAATTTCCCGACTGTTATTTTTCAAACCGTTCAGAATCAACTCCGCAACAGTCTCCACTGCCATACCGTGCTCAATATTGTCATCGGAACGGCCTCGCGAAGCACCGTTGCCTTCAAGTGAGTTAATCGCAATCGACGTCCGCACTGATCCTGGCAGGATAACACTCACGCGAATGCCATAGGCCTCTTCGACTTCTGCGCGCAAGGCATCGAAGTAACCGACGACGGCATGTTTTGCCCCGCAATAACCCGAACGCAGTGGCGCGCCGACTTTGCCGGCAACCGAGCTGACCACTGCGATCTGTCCGCTACGCTGCTCAACCATCAGCGGTAGCAGCTGTCGGGTCAGCGCCACGGGGGCAACGTAATTGACCTCCATGAGCTGGCGATAGACGGCTAGGTCGGTGTCCAACGCAAGGCTTCTTTGACTGATGCCGGCGTTGTTGATCAAGCGGTCTACTCGGCCACGCCAGTTCCAGGCGCGCTCTACTAATTCGGGAAGCGCGGCATAATCAGTGGTGTCGAACGGTAGGACGAGAGTGCGATCCGGCGCCAGGGCTGCAACTCGATCAAGTTCACTGACGCGCCGCCCGGAAAGAATCACCCAAGCGCCATCGCGCAAAAATGCCGCGGCCAACCCTTCACCGATACCCGAGGACGCGCCGGTGATCCATACAACTTCATCTGTGAATGACATACATGATTGCTCCAGGTTGAAATCAGGATGACGCAAGGGTTGGACTACGCAGCATGACCAGGCCACCCAATGCCATTAGGGCGGTCATTGCGTAAAAGCCGAGGGTAAGACTACCCGTGCCATACAAGGTGGCACGCTGAAAAGGAGGGTAATTTTTTGAGCCGGTGGACACTGCAAGGAATCTTGCATTCAGCGAGTTTTTTACGAAGGGTGATTGGGAGGCGCACCTTTGTGGGACTACATTATGCCGGCTGACAGAAGAGAGATAACCATGCTTGCCTACGACCAACTCCTGAAGCAGATGGCCGAGAACCAGTGGTTCGCTGGCCTTGCACCTGACGTGCAACAGGAAATGCTCGTCGACAGCCGAATCCAGCGTCTCAATCCCGGAGAGTTTCTCCTTCGCCAAGGCGATGCGCCGGGCTGTTTCTATGGATTGGTCCACGGCGCGCTTAAGGTGTCCAGCTTAGGGGAAGATGGCAAAGAAGCGATTTTGACGGTGTTTGAAGTGGGTAATTGGTTCGGTGAGACGTCATTGCTCGACGGACTGCCGCGGATGCACGACATGAGCGCTGTGACTGCGGTCGAAGTGCGCTGCATTGAGCCCGCAGATTTCGAACGCCTGATGAGTAACAACGGTTTCGCACGGGCGATCGCGGCACTGCAAGCCATGCACTCTCGTCTCGTCTACAAAATGCTCGAAGACAGCATGCTGCGTTCGACCCGCATGCGCATCGCTCGTCGACTTGATCACCTAGCCCACGGCGATACATCTTTGTCGCTGAATGAGCGTCATGTCCTCAATATCACTCAGGACTCGCTGGCCATGATGCTTGGCATCACCCGGCAAACCCTTGCACTTGAGCTCAAGTCCATGGCAGGCGAGGGGGCGGTAATTCTAAAATACGGACAGGTTCAGATCGCATCGTTGGCAAAATTGAAGGCGATGGCGTCTGGATTGTGAATCGCGCTGTTGGTATTTAATGATGTCCGTGTCACTTGATCCCTCGCATCTTATCGATCCGTTCAGCTACTCGGTAAGCCGCTTCTAATTCCGAGCAGCCGGTGCTCTGCATCAGTCTCCAGCGCTCGGCCTTTTCCTCAGGCTCCGTCATGGCCAGGGCGAGGTAAAGACTGGGCGGCACGGCCCGAAACAGTGTTTCGAGCTTCTTCGACAGCACGACCCCCTCGGTGTATTTACCCGGCTCCTTGCTGGCGGAGAGCAGCAAGGCTTTCTGTGCCGATGTGAGCTTTTTGAATCGTGCGATTTCCTCAATCTCTGCGGGCGGCATGTTCAAACAAATCCACCATTCGATCATGTTGAGCATGGTCTGCGCGGCAGTGGGAAAGTCGGCAAGGTTTTGCGTCGCCATCCAGAACCAGGCACCGAGCTTGCGCCACATCTTCGTGCCTTTGACCACGAACGGTGCCAGCAAGGGGTTCTTGGTGATGATATGGCCCTCGTCGGTGACCATGATAATCGGTCGCCCCAGGTACTGGTCGCGCTCGGCAAGGTTGTTCACGGTGTTCATCAGGCTGATGTAGCTGATGGACATCTGTGCCTCGTAGCCTTCGCGAGCGTAAGTGGCCAGGTCGACAATGGTCACATCGCTCTCGGGCCAAGGTGCGCCCTCGCGATCGAACAATTCACCCTCGAAGCCCTGACAAAACAGGTCGATGGACTCACCCATTTCCTGGGCACGCTCACGACGTTTCTCCGGCAAGCGCGTGTCAGCAGCGACGCGCAGCAGGGCGTCGCGCACGTCGCGAGTCAGTACCTGGTGACCCGCCGCGACGCACGTCTGCGCCGCATCCAGAAGGCACTCGCGGATCAAGCTGCGATCGGCTCGACTCAGGCGCGCCTCTTCCTTGGCCTCGCCGCCGGTGATCATCAGGCGGGCAGTGATTTCCAGTTCGCCTAGAATGTCGCGTTGGTTTTCGCTACTGGCTACCGTCTCATCGTCGAGCTCATCGATCGACAGACTCGCCACCTGATCCGGCTGCTCGACCAGGCGCGAGGCATCGGCGAAAGGGGCGAGGCTGATCGCGGTACCAGGTTTCAATTGGACCATGTTCGTCGACAGGTCTTGCATCGCGAAGTAGTCGCCCTGCAAGCCAAATGAGTTACCGGCCTCGACGATAAACAGGCGGGGGCGGTACACCGCCATGACCTGCATCAGTAGGGTGACCAAGGTGGCCGACTTACCGGCGCCGGTCGGGCCGAACAACAGCAGATGGCCGTTCATAGCCCGGTCTAGTCGTGACAACGGATCGAAGCTCAACGGCGAGCCACCACGATTGAACAGAGTGATGCCCGGGTGGCCAGTGCCAGTGCTGCGGCCCCACACCGGAATCAGGTTTGCCAGGTGCTGGGCGAACATCAGGCGGGTGTACCAGTTGCGTGTGTCGCGGGCCGGGTTGTAAGCCATCGGCAACCAACGCAGATAACTGTTGCAGGCGGCCACTTCATCGCCTTCGCGTACCGGTTGCAGCCCCGCGCCCAACAGCGCGTTGGCCAGGCTGACCGATCGCTGGTGCAATTGCTGTTCATCGTGACCGCGCACGTAAAATGCCAGGGTGCCCCGGTATAGCTTGTGCTGACGGCCGATGATCGCGCGAGCCTCTTCAACATCCTGGCGGGTCTGGGTCGAGGCCAGGTTTTCACCGATGGCTTTGCGCGCCAGACGGTTCAGCTGCTCCTCGAGCACATCTTGGGGTTTGACCACCAGGGTCAGACTCATCACCGTGCCTTCGGGTAACTGGTCGAACAGCGCATTCACCGCGTCGCCCTTGCGAGTTTCACCATTGAGTTGACCAATCAAGGGAGGCCGCCGCAGTTTGTCCACCACCATGACCCGATGGGGTTGTCCATCGAAGTACCAAAGTCCCTGTTGCACATCCGAACGCGGTTCGTTGAAAAACAGCCGCTCGGAGAAGTCGTGGTCGAAGGGTAACTCCAGCGACTCGCCATCACTTGACTCCGGATAGGCCACGCATTGGTAGAAATCCTCGGGCGCTTCATCCGTGAGCCTGGGCGCCGGATTGAACCAGGGCAACAACCAAGCATACAGACCGTGGCCATCGACTCGCGCCGATTGCACCCCGCATGCCTGCAACGAAGCCACGATACGTTCGCAAGCCTGTTGCAGGGATTGCGCCGGGGTAAGTCCCGCCTCCTCAGCGCCAGACTCAAGCCAGCGATAGATCACCAGGCGCACCCGTCGGTTATTGCCACGCCAGGGTAGGCGCGTGACGGCCTTGTCCTCGAACAGACCTCCCGGCTTGGCGATGGCCTTCAGATGACGACGACTGAGTTCCAAAAACGTTTCGGTGAAGACCGTACCTCGCGCGCTGTCCTGAATATAATCGGTGAGCCGCGTCAAGTAAGGGGTGAAATCGTTGTCGTCCTGGCAGAAAAACTGCGCCACCCAAGGCGCTTGATCCAGTTCGTCAAAGCTATCCTGCAGGGCGTCTTCGAGTGCATCGCGGGCGGCCATCAGCCAATCGGGTTCGCGCCCTTCGGTACCGATGGGCAGTAACTCGAACACCGCTCCCACCGAGCGATTGTCATCCAGCAGGAAACACTGCTCGGTGTCGAGGTATTCGACCCAAGGCAGATGATCGGTGAAGCTGGGGTTGTGTGCATACAGTGCAGCTTCATCGGCCAAGGTGGCACGAGGGCGCAATGGGTGGCGCCAGGCTTTCCACGCAGAAGTGCGGCTGCCCGAATCGCCGGTACGCACTACAAGTCTTCCTGACGTTCACCCGGCAATGCGTACTGCACCCGTTGGTAGAACGGAAAGACCGTCGAGTAACCTGGGATCGGTGTCTGTTCGGTACCACTAAGGTGCGGATACACGTACAGCACCAGATCGGGATTGGGCAGGCGAGGGAACAAATTGTGGATCTCGTTCGCTGCGGTGCGCGTATACGGTTCCTGGAGAAGCGCGGAGAAATCCGCCTGAGCCAGCGGGCGGCGTAGCTGCTGCCGAGCATCTAACAGTTGCTGCTGAGTGCCTTGCGAACCGGCGCCGTTCCAGATGTCCAGCATGGTTTGCTCGCCATGGGGCAGCAGCGTTTCTTTGTCGGTGGAACACCCAGCCAGGCCCCAGCAGAACACGCTAATCCAGATTAGGTAGGGAGGCATGATCTTTTTCATGGCGAACACTCCGGCCCTTGGGCTCGTAGTCGATGGTAATTTCATGGTCGAGGTGCAGCGCGACTTGGGCGGCCGGTGGCACGTACACGGCAGCAAAGGTCTCGCCATAGAGTTTGTTGATCCACTCACGGATGTCGCTGACCCCACCGCTGAGAATTGAATTCAGCGCGCTATTGCCACTGCTGCTGGTGACCCCGAGCGTACTGCCGCCCGAACTGATCACGCTGTTGTTGTTCTGCTCATCCCCGAGCAAGGCGGCAACACCGGCGCCGGCGGCAGTGATTAAGCTCTGGCTACCAAGGTACTGTTGGGCGTTTGAGCGGCGCTCACCGGCAATGCAAGGAATGCCATACGGATCGGACAGGTAACCGAGTCCGCCACGAATCTTGTCGGTATTCGAACTCTGGGCGGTGGAGGCGTTGCGGCTGGCCACTGCCTTCGGCTGAGGCACCGTGCGGATAGTGCCGTCGGTAAACACAAAGGTGATTGACTCAACCTGTCCGCGTACGCAAGACAGAGTCCAGTCACCGGACGCGGTGCCGCTCATTACAGCGCCCGCAACATCCGGCAGATCGATGCCGTTGGCGGTCAGGTTCTCTGGACCAACCAGCACCTTGAAGGGGTAGGGATCATTCACGGTGCCGTCCACTGGGACTCGGCCGATCAACGCAGTCATGGCGACCGAACCCATCAATGTCGCGTTTTCCGGAATGGTGTAGATCGGCTTCGCATCTTCGGTACGGTCAGCGGATCGCGAAAGGTCACGCTCACCCTTGGTGGCCTCGCGTAACTGCTTCTGGCTGCGGTCGATGGCATTGTCCTTCAAACCCTCCAGTGAGTTGAAGGCAGTTGGCAGACTCAGGTCGGCCGCGGTCTTGGTTTTGCCCTGGGGGGTGGTGGGCAGAGCATCCGAGGGCTCAATCCACTGCAGTGCATCATTGGTAGAGTGCTGCCCTTCGAACTGGGCACCGTCGTTCGGCTCAAGCCCCAGTCCGATCGGCATATCCTTGTCTTTGCCGGTCAGCCCCGACAACTGCTCCTGCAATTGCGTCAGCAGACCGCGAGCCTGACGACTGTCTTGTTCTGCTTTGAGTCGGGCCTCGTTGGCTTGTCGGCGGCCTTCGTCGACCTGCTGCGTTACGCTGCCCAGTGCGGTCTGGATACGTGAGTCGACACTGTTTTCCCGCTCGCGCAGGCGATTGTTCTCCGTCAACAAGGAATCGTTGTGTTTCTTCAAACCGAGCATGTCGCTGCGCATGGCTTTCACCTGGCCGATCAGGGTGGCGACCGTGTCGCGTGGAGTATCGCCCGCAATACCGAGCGACTTGGCTTGCTCGGCGGATAACTGAATGTCACCCTGATCAACTGGGTTTGCTGGAGAGGGCGTGCTGCTACCCGCGACCCAGGTTTTCAGGATGATCAACACCACGGCCAGCAGCGCAGCCGGTACCAGCCATTTGAGCAAGGCGTTAGCCTTCATCGTCAGCACCTCGCGCAATGGGCGGGAGCAGCATGGCTTGTTCGAGGCCGGCACCGCGAGTGAGGAGGTAGGCGATCGTAGTGTCTTCAGCGCTGCCGACAGGCCCGAGGAAAGCGTGCTGGAAGGTCGCGGCGAACAGCTTGGCCTGAAGTCGGCGTGGGTCGAGTTGCACCGTCTCTGAACCACGATTGCGCAGCTTCACGGCCGTCACCCAGTAATCACCGAGTCGCCAGGCGGCGATGGGTGTGCTGGACACGTTTTCGGTTGGCAGCAGGGTTGGCAGTTCGGTACGCAGCATGAGCGGGACGCGACGCACACCGGGCAGGGACTCCACGGTGCGTAGCGGCGAATACAGGCTTTGCGCGGCGTAGCGCGTCAAAGCGACTGGGATTGGCGTACGTTCTGGAACAGGGACGGTGCCAGATTCAGCCTCGGTAGGCTGTCCCTGAGCATTCTTGATAATACGCACGGGTTCCAGCGGTTGCTCGCCAGGCGTGGCTGCAATGTCCAAGAGGATGATCTCGCCCGTCGCGACCGATTGCAGTTGTAACCGGGTAGGTGCAATGGCTTCTGACGCGCGTAGGTACAGCGTGCCACCGGTTGATTGCACGCGCAGTTTGCCTGTCAGAGTTGAGGGCAGCCCGACTCGAACATCCTCATCGATAAAGACCACTCGTTCCTGATTGATCACCAGCGGGACCGCGAGAGGGAGGCGTTCCCAGCGCATCAACTCGACGGCCTGCGCTGCAACTCCCCATAGCATCAGTGCGATGGTGAGCCCCAGGGTAGAAATCCGCGTCATGGCTCACCTCCAGGAAGAGCGATTTTTTGCGGCGTGCCCTGATAACAGTCCAGTGCCAGCCCCCATTTATTGCGTTCGGGGTCCAGATCAAAACGCACCACGCGTAATGGATAACGCACCACCACCCGTTTCACCGGTTCGGCGGCGTAATACTCATCGGCGTTGAGGTCGAGCGTGACCAGCCAGCTGTCGCGATCGAGCTGCTTGACCCTGAGTTCCGGATCTTCGCTGTAGCCTCGGCCCAGAATTTCGTAGACGCCACGCACCCGCTGGCGGAGTTCGCCGGCGGCCTTGCGGTATTCGTAGTCGCCATCGAGGAAGGCCTTGCAGGAGGGTGTCAGGTAGGACTGCAAACCATAGATGGCGCGGCGATAATCCTGCTCGCCATCCGAGGGCCAGCGGTTGAGTTGGCCAAAGATGTACATGGCAAAGGCATAGACATTCTCTGAGGGGATATCCCACCACTTGCGCGTGCTGCCTGAGCGCAGATCCGGTGGTACATGCACGGTCAGATCGGTCGGTGCCGAGCGCCAGCCGTACCAGAGCCCGGCACAGACCAGGGCAAGGATCATTACCGCCAGACGTAGGCTGAAGATATGAGCCTGTTGGGCATCGACCTTGTTCCTGAAGCGGCTCATGGCTGCCACCGGGACAGGGCAGGGCGCAGTCGCCGCGAACGGCGAACCGTCCAGGTACCGGAGTGGAGAATCAAACTTCCGCGCCCCAGGCGCCAACGGCTGGCGAGTACCCATTCGAGTTTGCGGTACAACCAGGTCTCGGGGCGAGCCCGTTTGGCCCGACGCAGTAGTGAGCCACTGGCAAATAGCACCATCGCCATGCCTGCGATCATGCTGGTTGGAGCCACGGCAATGGAGGAGGTGGCTATCGCCAGAGGAACACCCAGCACTAGGCCGGTAAATGCGCCAGCACCGAGCGCGACCCACATCTCATCATTGGTCAACCCTCGCAATACGGCGGGATCACGATTGAGTCGCTCAGGGAGAAAGACCAAGGTGCCGTCGGCAAGGCGTTCGATAGTGTCGTTCATGTCGACCTCACAGAATCGCGGCGGCCTTGGTCAGGAACCAGATGATGATTACCACCAGCAAGGCACCGATGCCGACCACTGCACCCAAGTCCTTCCAGGTCTTGCGCTGGTTTTGCACGTCGGCATACACGGTCAATGAGTGCCAGGCCACCCCCAGGAAAGCGAGTAAGGCGATCAGCAGACCGAGCAGGATGCCTCCGTCGTAGGCATAGTTTTTGATCGTCTCGATCAATCCGGACCCTTCGCCGCGAGAGGGGGCTTCCATAGTGGGGAGCTCGGCGAAAGCTAGGCTCGGACCAAGCACCAGCAGCAGACCGATCAAGCGCTGGCTGGCACGGTCACGCAGATTGTTTTTCAGGGGGTAAAGGCACTTGAGCATGATGGCGATCTCCTGGGTTAGGACAGGGTGAAGAACATCAGAACGAGCAGAGCGAGCAGCACACGCGTGGCGCTGCCGCCTAAGGCTCCAAAGCGCACACTGCCGGCTGCCCAACCCCGGTAACCCATCCAAATCACCCAGGCACACCAAAGCAAAGTCAGGACGAGAACCAGGGACAGCCAGAGCGTCGAACTGCTCTGCGCCGAAAAGCCGGAGGCGTTTTGGAAGGCAGCGGTCTGGGCGTCAGTCATGCTCATGGCGAGGACTCTGTGGCGTGGTATCGAGGCGGTAATCGCCGAACAGTTCACTGGGGTCGCGAGGTTGGGCACGGGAAGGGGATAAATAGCCCTTCACACCTTCGCGAATGCGCTGGATATCCTGAGTCAGGCGAGGGTAGTCAAAGCGATAACGTGTATTTAATTCTGGTGCTTCGAAACGTGGCGCCCTGCGTACTAACGTGTCGAGGGTATCGAGCTGTCGGAGGATTAAAGTGAGCTGCTGCTCTTGCCCGCCCGCCGCAAAGCTGTTGCTGTGAAATGCGATAACAGCAAGCGTGAGCAAACGCATAGGAGAAATGGACATTATGGTGGTCCCGACGTTGGTCTGGAATTAAGATCTCCGTTGGAAGAGTGAACGTCAGCAGATTATTCGAGCTGAGTGTGATCGGTTTTATTAAATTGTCGTTAAGGAAGGTGGTAGTGGAAGGCGTAAAGGGAAAAATTATAGTCGAGGTCGCGGAGCGTTTACATGGCCGCAGCGACGAAGAGATTTTTCAATTTTTTATGTCGACTGAGACGTTTGCAAGAAAATACGCGGTCAGCTACGAGTTGGAAGGGCCAATGTATTTGGTTCTCGATAATAGTATTATTCAGTCTTTTAAACATAGAGCCTCTAAGCCGAATCGCGATTTGCAGGCATTATCATATACCGCGTTTACCAGGTTCGTAACAGGCTGGAGTGATAGAGAAACCCACTTGGCTGTGACACCGGCAGCTCTTTATGAGCATATGGGGCGTCGTGGGAATATTACGTCAGCTGAAGCAGTAAATGCACTCGAAGAACTTCAGCTGTATTTCTCTGATACAGGTCTGTGCATGACCTGGATCGGCTTTAAGTCGGTTGAAGCTTTGGTGGAAGTTCTCGCTGCGGTACATGCTGACGATATGTACCTTACGCAATACTTTAAGAAAATAGAAGGCATGAGTTGGAAGAGAGACTTGAAGGCGCCTTTCGGTGTGAAAATTCCTTCTGGTATTGCGTATGGTGAAATACCTGATGACTTGCCTTTGAAATATTTTGATGCTTGGTATGTTAAGTTCGTACTCGCTAGTCGAGTGGAGCGCGCGATAATTCAGCAGTCACAGCATAACCTCGATGCACTGCCGATCGGGAGTGGCCCAATGGCGGAGGCTTTAGCTGATCTCAATAATTTCAATAGGAAGGGTGCTTTATTGGGGCTAGGAGATATTGATATGTTGCAAGTCTGTGATGGTTCCCGACAGTATCAGCAGAAAGCCGGTTATGTTTTGGTAGGGCAAACCCTGGACGATACGCTCGCTGACGTCCTGAGTCATCGACACTCATATATTGAGAGCATGGGAGTGGAGTTCGGAACCCCAGATACGGAGAGCCAAATTAAAGATATGGTTAATTTTATGTTTTCAAAACCATTCTCTGAGCATGAAAAACGTGCGGATAGAATTTGGCCTAAATTGAAGGATTTCATGGGGGCAATCGCCACGGCCTGCAAAAATGCGAGTATGAATTCCACTCATAGCCAATGACTTGAGGAACGCTTAACGGCCAAATTTCACAGATATTTCTTGAATGTCGTCGCGGTGATTGCCGTTGTTACACCAAGCATCGCGGCGCTCGGTATAAATATAACGAGAGGGTTGAGTGAAACGGGCAGCGATAGATAAACAATCCAAGGTACAAGCAGCAACGGCGTCATTGCACGCTTAGCCCTATGATAGACAAAACTGCTCTCTCGCCCCGCGCCAAATTTTCGCAAGTCACGACGCATCAAACCATCGACAAAACCAGTGAACATGACCATCAAGAAGAGCGGTGTGGCCAGAACTAGAATTGTCAGGCGCACCACGAAGGTAAAGGCCACATACACAGCGGCCATTACGAAGTCCTCGATGCTTACGTAGAGCTGGTTGATCCAGCTCCAGAAGCCGTTGCCCTGGCTCGACACCCGCGCCTGCCGAGCGAAGTCCGCAAAGCCAGTCTTGACCAATAACCATTGATTAAGAAAATCCAGCCACTGGACAATCGTCTGTCCAGGTTGTTGGAGGATGAGAGAAGATTTGAAGTGCTCACTCAGCCAGCCCAGTTCGTTCGCCAACATGGCTTGGCTGTGCCGCCAACCCAGATCACCCCAGAACAGCAGCAAACCGGCGAACTCGATGAGTATCGAGAACAGCAACGAGGCGATCAGCAAACCGATAATGCGTAAGACCAAGCCAATAACCGAGATGATCAATCCCGGGCGCTGGATCGGTTGTGGCGGCGTGTTCTGTACGGAAGTCGCCATCCTTTACTCCATTGCGCACCGTTAAGTTGATGCTGCCACGGCGCCTGCCGAATAAGTGTTTGCTGAGTCAAAACCTGTAGCGGGGCGGGCTACCCCACCTGATCCAGATCGAAGTTGGTTGTTGGGCCGCCACCGCTCGCACTCCACCATTGGCCCGCCTGTTCGTTGTAAGTGGCCCGCATCCGCTGGGTAAGCTCTTGCAGGTCCTTGGGCATGGCATCATCGTTGGAGGGCTTAGGCAAAGGCATACGGACTTTCCAGAGCTGCCCACCGACCTGGAAGGAGAACATCTGCCCCTTGGGCAAGCTCACGATGTGAGCGGGCTCGATCAACGGCACGCTGGTGCTGCTGACGCGATCCTGCGAAGACGATGTGAAGTCTGTGTTGGCGTCGGGATCGGAGGTGTCGGTGGCACCGGACACCAGCGTTTTCGTAAGTACATTCACCATAGGCAACTGCTTGGTGAGTAACTCCGCGGTAGCGGTTTCACGCACGCGTAGCATCTGCAGGGTGTTGAAATTGCCGATCACCTGGCCGGCCTTGGCCCGGTTACCGATTCGCGCTTCGATGTCGCTGAGGGTTTGGGTGTAGGCCGTCACCTGAATGCCGGCACCGCCACCCTTGTTGATCAGCGGAATGAACTCATCGCCCATCAACTCGTTGAACTCATCAGCGTGCAGGTTGATCGGCAGCTTCTCACTGCTGCTGCCCGATGCGGGCAGGCCGTGATCAATGCCATGTTTGTAGATGTGGCCCGCGACCGAGACCAAGTCGGCGAACATGGAGTTGCCCACGGCGGCAGCCACCTCGGCATCGGTCAGTGCATCGAGGCCGACATAAACGATGCCGCGTTTTCGGATGACTTGCATCCAGTCGAAGATCGGCCGTGGATCATCCAGATCGGTGTAGTTGGGGGCTAGTAACTGGGCGGTCTTACCGGTGGTAAGTTTCTCCAGCAGCGGTAGAAGCGAGGCAACAATTTTGTCGAAGTAGGTGCGGTCATAACGCACCGCCGAACGCAATCCGTCCATTACTGGATCAAACACCCGTTTCGCCGCCAGGTATTGCTCGATGGCCACCACCCGCTTTTCGCGTCCCACCATGTGCCGGGGAATGTTCTTCTCGGTGAGCTTGCCTTCAAGCTGAACGATCACCTCCCACGCCTTCGGGTCGGTCTTAGCGAAAAACTGCTGGGCGTACTCAATGAACAGTGCGTCGATGTTCACCACATGCCGTTGGATCTGCAGGTAGTCCGGACGCCGGCCTAACTCGATCAGGGCGCGGGCGATGATGTTGACGAAACGCCAGGCAAACTCGCGAAAGGCCGCGGAGTTACCTTCGCCGCTGAGCTGCCCGGCGATGCGTGACGCCACTTCCGAGATGCGCCCGAAGCGTCCCACCGCATTGTATCGAGCGGAGATCTCCGGCCAGCCCAGATGGAAAACATAAAACTCCTTATCCCGACCGGCTCGTTTGGCTTCGACATACATCCGCTTGAGCAAGTCAGCATCGCCTTTCGGATCGAAGACAATCACTACCTCGTGTTCGACGCGGTGTATGTCCTGGGTGATATACACCTCGGCGAGCCGCGTCTTGCCGACACGGGTCGTGCCCAGCACCAGTGTGTGTCCGACCCGTTCGCCCAGCGGCAGACTGGCTTCCATTTCGTCGGGCTCGACCCCATGCAACAGCGGCGAGCCACCTACCGGGGGCAAAGGGCGCAACGGATTGAAGGCACTGTCCCAAGCCGTGACTCGGGCCAATGTCGAGAGCGGAAACGGTGCATGTTCCAGGCGTCGTTCGAGTCCACGGGCCAGACGGTAGCTGGTCGGTTGGTCGACATAGTGGGCGACCGCCGGATCCTGGGCCTCGACCAAGCGCTGGGTGTGTAGACGGGTCCAGCGAAAGCCGCGACCCATGAACAAACGCTTACGGTTAACCGGAATCTGCCGACTGGTCAGTTCGTAGCGGGGCAGCCGGCGGATATTTCGTCGATAGCGCAACACCTCCCAGGCTTGTCGTAGGCGGATCAGGCCGAACAGGGCATAGGCCAGCGCCGCAACCTGCCCGATCTCGGGTGACAGGGCCACGGCCCAGGGCGAGGACATGCACAGCATTGCGGCCGCGATGCAGATCGCTACGGTGTACAGCTCCACCGCTGGCCGGAGCTTGGATTCCATCGCATGCTCGGCCATGACCTGGACTCACTGTTCCAGTGAGGTGGCAGTGATCAAGACGGGGTAGTGCTCGATCTGCAAGCGGGTGGCGATGTCGTTACCGTTGATCGGCAGGATGGTGAGGTTCGGAGCGGCTGTTCGAATCCGCGCCAAAGCTTCGGTGTCGGCCACTTCGACGGCGAGGCCGGCCGCGCCCATTTCGTGCAGTTCGGCCGCGCGTTGACGCAACCAAGCCAGTGACTGGGGATCCTCACCTACCAGGAAAAATGGCCGTAAGCCCGGCATGTTCAGGGCGCGAGACGTGATTTGGCCAGGGCTCAAGTGAGAGCTGCGGACGGGTAGTGTCCAGGCTTCATCGGCAAAAGTGGACAGGTCCGCATGCATGGCCCGATTAGGCTGGATCTCGTTGTTTATTGGCGGCCTGGCGACCTGAAAATGGAGGCGGGTGAAGTCGCTAGGCTGATCCTCGGCTACGGTCAGTTCCGGCTGGGCGAAAGTAGCCAAGAGCAGGATGAAATAGCAGATAAGGGGTATTCGCTTCATGGTGGTGTGCCCTGTTTGAAGGAAACCTGCAGTCGTTCGAGTTGGCGGGAAAAGCCGGCGCGGTAACGCGCGGCCGGCGTTCCTCCTGCCGGGCGGTGATATCGGCCGGCAGCTGACACCCAATCACCGGTAGCGGCGTGATGCTCCTGCAACAGCGCGGCAGTCACGGCGAGATTTCGGTAGGGATCGAGGGCTTCGCAAGGATTGGGAAAACGTTGTCCGTGGTAACCCAGGTTGGTTTGTCCAAGACCGACATCAACCCGCTTGGCGTCATGTCGGACGAGTGCTTGAAGCAAGGCGTGACAGGCGGCCGCTCGTGTGGCGAATCGGTAAGGTATTCCTCCGATGTTCAGGGTCCAGGGCCAGGGCAGCAGTTGATCACGGACGCGGATACCACTCTCCTGCAGCGCAATCGCGAACAGCACCTTTGAAGGGATGCTGGCGTCATGCGCCGCTAGTTGATAGGCAGGCGGCGGAAGTTCGTCAGCCTGGGCTGCGAGCATCGTCAGCATGAGCGCAAGTCCACTCAGTCTAAGCGTTGCCATTGTCCGTTCACCTGTTGAAATGTGGCGGGCAATGGCCCCGCAGCACCCAGGCTGAACCAGCGACCTCGGTCATGGTTCAGGGTAATCTGCCGGCGCTGAACCTTGGCCGGATTGATGTCCGCTTGCCGAGCCCAGCGACGGACGCGTTCATCCTCGCCCTGGCTGCCCACCATGTAAATATCAAACGCCGTATCACTGCTTTGCAGACGCTGCGCTTCAGCGGTGCACGCTGGGCAATGGTCCTCGACAAACAGAGCTTGGCGCGGCTCTACCGATGAGCTGGCAGGGGACGGGGATGCCATACCCTGGATCGGCAACAGCCCCGGAAACAGCTTGGCCCAGGCCGCGGTGTAAGCATTTTGGTAGGCCAACTCGCGCTCGGCACGTTTGGCTTCCAGCGCTACCTGCAATTCGGCATAGCGCTGACGCTCCTGGTCGTTCTCTGCTTCGACACCGAGTGCAGTCAGCGGATCGAGATTCGGGCTCCAGTAACCACGCGGACCGGTTTGGATCTGTTTGAAGCGTGTCCACTCCTGCTCCGTCAGGCCCCAGCTTGCCGCCTGTTCTGAGTGCGAACGCTCCAGCGGAGCAGGCTGCGTGTCCTGGGTCCGTGGCGGTGTCGTGACAGGGTTACCCATCGCAGCGCCCGTGCTAAGCAATGAAACGAGACAGACGACAGGGGACAGTAGCGCTCGGTTCATGATCGTTTCTCAAGGGAGTTGCACGGTCTGGTCTGGCTGAGTGGGCACCGTGAAGATGGCCGCGTTCGGCTCCAGCGCCTTCAGCTGCCATGTGCCGAGCTGCTCGCCGTTGTGCAGCAACCGGATATCTGTGAGCGAGCGACTATCAGGAGGTGAGACGGCCAGAAAGCGCTCGCCACCGCGGGATTCAACACCCAGCACTGAGAATGGCGGCGAGAGCGGGGCAGGCTTAGCGCGAGCGGCTTTTTTCGGCTTGGCTGAGGAGGGCGTCGGTGATGGGAGTGATGACTGGGGCTTGAGGTCCAGGAGTCGCTGCTCAACGTTCTCAAGTCGTGCGCGTAGCACGATCATATCGGCTGCGGTGGCACGGTCTGCCAGACCGTCGCGTAGCTCCTGAATCTCTTGCGCCCATTGATCCAACATCGGATCGAGGGTATTGGCCTGTTGCTCACCGGTATCGGCCATCTGCTTCAGGTCTTTCAGTGCGTACTGCAGCTTCTCCTGTGCATCCATGAGGGTGCTTGAATCACGTTGCAGGGTATCCAGGGTCTGTAAGCGTTGGGCGTTCGCATTTTCCAGCTCGGTCACGCGTTGATACTGGTTATACAAGCCACCACTCAGCCCGGAGACCGCCAGACAAAGGGAGCCGACAATGAGAGTTTGAAATGTCGAGGCTTTCATGGGCGTGCCTCCGACTGATGGGACGAGGTTGGTGTGACCTGCACGTTGCCAGCGTCATTTTTCTCCCGTTCGAAGCAGACCGAACGGCTGACCTCATCGGTCGTGAGTTGCCAGGCGGGGCCAGCCAGTACCTGCAGTGCGCTGCGTAATGGGATCGGGCCGAGCCGGTAATGGGCTGCGGGCAGAGGCCGGGTGAAAAGTATTTCTACTGGTTCGGCAGCAGGGCAGAGCGAATAACCCGAGCGCTGCAGCACGTAGTGCATCGCCTCCTGTACCGAGGGATTCAGGTTGGACGGAATGCTCACGTCAATGATTTGAGTGAGAAGATCATGTTGTTCTGTGGTGGGCTCGGTGCTGACCAGCGTATAGCGGCCATAGCGGAGCTCTGACGGATGGCTTTCGTCGGCCGGGCTCCTCGATAACTGGGGCCGATTGGAGCCACCGTCAATCTCTGCATTAGTCGGCAATGGGTTTGGTATTTGCGCGGTGCAGGCACTCAGCAAGCCCAGCAGGCAGACAGGCGTGAAAAAACGCTCCATGGAAAAAACCTCATGTCAGATTCAGTGCAGAACCTGACATGAGGTGAACGAGCCAATCAGTGAGAAAGTTGATTCAAGGCGAGTCGCGTTAACGCTGAAGGCATTGCTACTCATCAAAAATGGCTAGCCCATCCAAGACGGCAGCGTCGGGGTCGAAGATCAACAACCTCACATCCGCCAATGCCGCCAGATACAGTACGTTGACCAAGGCCTCCGGCGTACCGGCGTCGAGCTGCTCTTGTCTCAGCGACGAGTAAGGATTGCCCTCGATCTGCACCAAGTTATCGTCGGTCCAGGGCGTGCCGATCAGCTTACATCCGACGCCATTGCAGTCTGGCAGGGCAAAGGGTTCAAACAGCAGTCCTGTTGGCTTGGAGACGGCATTGCCAACCCGGCTTTCCAAGTGGTGCAGTGCTTCGTCAGTGAGGTGTGCGGTACTGATCTCCCAGGCTCGACTGTAGTGTCCTGTGTCGAAGTTCAAACGATGGACCATGGCTTGGGCTTCTTCCAGGGAGTACAGGTCTCCGACATGATGTCGCTCGTTGAGCATTTCGCCAGTCACGGCATAGATCACTTGCCGCACCAGTCCGGTGGACTGGAAGCGTTCATCCAATTCATCCGGAATGGACTGACCCTCGCTGATCAGAGCCACGTCGTCATTGAACAGGCAGGGAAACAGTTCTAACGCATCATCGGGCAGATAGGCTTGTGCGTCGTGTACGGTGCGAAAGCAGGGAGGGCAGTCATTTGCGTAGGTGATCTGTAGCAGTCGTTCGATATGCAGCTTGTCGTAGCCGCGAGCAAATGGATTCGAGGTTTCCGGCAGAGCTAAGGGTTGGGATGTTGGGTTCATGAGGATTCTCCAGAAGGGAAATGAATAAGGCGTCCGAAGAAGCCTTTGGGGGGTTAAAGCCAGCCATGCTCGGCAAGGGAGAGAGGACGACCTTCACCGACGATGAAGTGATCCAATAAGTGCACTTCGATCAAGTCCAAGGCCTCTTTCAACCGTGCGGTCAAGGCGCGATCCGCCAGGCTGGGTTCCGTGCAACCGGAGGGGTGGTTGTGAACGACAATGGCAGCTGCCGCGTTATGTGCTAGGGAGCGCTTGACGACTTGGCGCGGGTAGACACTGGCGCCATCGATGCTTCCGTGAAAGAGGATCTCGAATGCCAGAGCGCGATGGCGGGCATCGAGAAAAATCACACTGAAAACCTCATGTTCTTGGGGGGCAACATACAGTTTTAGGTATGAGGCCACGGCGTCAGGTGACGTCAGGCTGGGGCCGCGGGTGAACAGCCGATGATCCAGAATGTGCAGCGCTTCGTCGATCAGCTGGTTTTCCTGGGCGATACGATCAGCCTCGACATCCGAGGCTTCAATCAGGGTGAGCTGGGTGTTCATGAGGTACCTCCGAAGGGAACAATCCGGGGGTACACACCCGAGGGGAGTGGTGTCCCCGAGGTGGATATAGAGTCACGGGCATTGCCCGATGACGCGCTGTTTACAGCCGAGTGAATCGGTGGCGTTGTCCGTGCAGTTGTGAATCACAACCGTCGCAGGGCAATGGGGAGAAGGTTCTTATCCCCTGGCCGGTTTCGGGATCGAAGTCGGCACTGATGGGCATTAATCGAACCAGTTCCTGATGGAGACCGGCGATGCGTTTCTCGATCTCATCCGTCGTGTAGTAGAGCGATAATGTGCTGTAGTCCTCGTAAGCCGCAGCGAACAGGCAGTCTTCGCAAAGCCAGAAGGATTCCATGTTGGTTCTCCTGTGCTGACTGAAGAAAAGGCGCTCGATTGAGCGCCTTGATGTAAAACATCGTGAATTGTTCAGGCGGACTGAACAGTACGTGTGGCGACACGGCGGGGAGTGCGTGGAGATTCAGGTTCAGTCCTGGACTCTGTTGGGTTGTCGGTATCCTCAGCTTCGGCATCAGCCGACGTTGGGGATGGCTCACTGTTTGGCGCTTGCTCAGCAGGTGCTGTTGCCTCCTGCCTGGCAGGCGCTTTGTATTCGTACGTGCCGTTGACCTTGATCCAGTCGATGTACAGCAGACGACCTTTCAGGCTGGCCCCCGGCAGGCCTTGTTTATCGCCTTTCTCATAGAGAAATGGGTCAATCCACAGGTCGCCGATACGGAACGACAGCAAGACCTTTTTCTCGGCTTTGACGGCGTCCATATAGAGACGAATTAAGCGTTCAGCTTCACCTCCAGCGACTTTGCAGTCGAAGCGGGTGTACTCGACCGCATCGGTTGCACCGTGCAGGGCGGCGATATCGCAGGCCATGAACGGCTGGCCGCGGCGGACTTGTACTTCACGAACACGGTTGAGGTAGCCGATACCGACGGTGTGCAGATTGAAGTAAGCGGTAGCTTCTTGGGATTGGTTGGCGTGGGCCATGATGGTTCTCCTTTCGAGGGAAAACGGCGACGCACAACCCCTGACGGGGAAGTGAGCCCCGTCAGGGTGGGTTAAGGTGAAGGCAAGCGATTACGACACGCCACCGGCAGCCGATGACAAACAGAACGACGCGCCTAGGGAATAGCGGTGCAGCAGAAGAGAGTCCGCAGCAGTGGTCTGCGGACCTAGGGTAGTGGGCATTCATCACCGCTGAAGCGGTAATCGTGCGAACCTCCGAACGCTGATCGCACTTGGGTAAACCACCACAAGCGTGGCGTAGCCTTGAGGGTTCTGGCTACCTGGGCTGTCAACGACAGCGAACTACGCCTTTTGTATAAGCCCGACAAAGGAGAACGTCAAGGCGTTGCAATCCGCTTTTTTTAGACCAGAACACAGTGGCAGTGATTGGAATGAAAAAGCGAGAAGTTGACCAGTCGGACATTTTTAAGGAGGCAAAATTTGATAGTTTGAGCGCACCTGACCAGATGCAGTGTCTCAGCGTTTTGTGATCCGAAATGGAAATCCGATGGTCATGGACTATCCAGATTCCCGGCCTCATGCCAATCTGATAAAGACCTCCGCCCGTACGAGGTCGGGCTGATCGTTGATTTGAGGTAAGGGCCGCATGAAAAGAGTAAAGCTGGATCGGATCAATCGGGCCATCCTCGAGAATCTGCAAAATAACGCACGGATCAGCAATCTAGAGTTGGCCGAAAAGATTAACCTCTCTCCTAGCGCCTGTCTGCAAAGGACTAAGGCGCTGGAGGATGCAGGGTATATACGGGCGTACATGGCCTCGATTGACATTGATGCAATCTGCATCAACGTTATGGCATATGTCATGTTCAGTCTGCGTGATCACGCGGGACATTTGCGTCTTCAATTCGAGCGTTTCATCGCCAAGCGCCGTGAGCTGGTTGACTGCCTGAAGGTAGACGGTGAGTTTGATTACATCGCCCTAGCGACATGTTCGACAGTGACGGACTTCAACGCACTCTGTGAGCAGCTTCTGGATGAAAATCCCAACATTCTCAAAATCAGCAGCAGTATCATCCTCGATAAAACCAAATGGTTTGCAGGCTATCCTTTGGAGAACCTGATGTGGCGTGAATGATCACACGCATTCTGCATAATCTGCGGTAAGGGCGGTGGCATCCCGCAGCATGTTCAATGCTGACCGGTTATCTCGATTTTTTGCACTGTCTTCTTTGCGGACAATGGTGGTTTTATCCTGAGGGAGAACAGCCATGTCTACACCTACGTACGTCACACTAGAAACTGTTCTGGGATGTTTTACCGTCGAGTTGCATGGTGAGCAGGCACCGCTGAGCACTGCTAACTTTCTAGCCTATGTTGACAGCGGCCGCTATGACGGCAGCAGCTTTTTTCGCATCGTCAGTCCGTCTAATCAACAACCTGAAGACCCGGTGCGCATTAGTGTTATTCACGGTGGCACGCGACCATTGGACCCAAATAATTTTCCGATGATCGAACTCGAAAGCACTCTGCAAACTGGGCTGACACACCGTCACGGGACCTTGTCGTTAGGGCGTGACGGTCCCAACAGTGCTGAAGGCGATTTTTTCATTTGCCTGGGGGACCAGCCGCATTTCGATCATGGAGGTGCTCGCCATCTCGATGGCTTGGGGTTCGCGGTGTTTGGGCAAGTTTGCACAGGCATGGAAGTAGTTGAGGCGATCTGGGCATGTGCTGGAGAGCAGGAGTATTTGCCTCCTGAGGGCGAGATCGCGATTGTGCGTGCTTACCGCCAACAGCGAGGTGTGTGATGGATCGCTATGGGCGTGTACGGGCCGTCATGGCGACTCATCAGTTCGACGCTTTTTTATTGCCTCGAAGTGATATCTATCTGAATGAGGACCTTCAGCCTGCCGACGAACGCTTGCTCTGGCTGAGCGGTTTCAGTGGCAGCGTGGGACTGGCGGTGTTGACACAAAAGAGTGCCGCGCTACTGATCGATGGCCGCTATACGGAGCAGGCCCGCCAGGAGTGCGGAGGGCAACTCGATACGCTGACGCTGGACGATGTAAGTCTATTCAGCTGGCTGCGTGAACAGCTTCATCCCGGTGCCACCGTTGCCTGTGATGCTAGGTTGCACAGCATCGATGAGTATACCCGTTGGCAGTTCATGGCTACGCAATCGGGTTTCATCTGGCAAGACACTCTCGAAAATCCAGTGGATGAATGCTGGTCGGATCGTCCCACGGTGTCGGCCAGCCCGGTGGTTGCCTGGGCACTTGAATATGCCGGTGCTGCTGTTGAAGACAAACTCGGGCAACTCACTGACAAATTGCGCGAATCACAGTGTGATGCTTTGTGGCTGCCTTCGCCGGATATGTTGGCCTGGCTGTTGAATGTGCGCGGACAGGACATTGCTATTGCGCCATTACCGTTCAGCTTCGGGATGTTATACGCCGATGGCAAGCTTGATTGGTTTATTGATGCAGCCCGACTCCAACTGCCTGAAGGATGGTTGCCAGAGGAGGTGACGATACGCCCACCGCAGATGCTGAATACACTCATTCAACACCTCGTTGACGTCGGTTGCCGGCGGGTATTGATTGATCGTCGTAGCTGCACGGCAGCTGTCTACCGCTTGTTCGAGTCAGCAGGCTGTTCAATTTCTGATGGGCCGAACCCTCTGCTTTTGCTACGGGCCTGTAAGCAAGCGGCCGAACTGCAAGGCAGTCGTGAAGCGCATCGTATCGATGGGCTTGCGCTGTGCCGGTTTCTTTACGAGTTCTACCACCGATGCGAAAGGTTTCTCGGGCAGAGCGAGTTATCAGTAGTCGAGTCTCTAGAACGCTGGCGCAACTTGCACTCCGATTACCGCGGCGTGAGTTTCGAGACCATTGCTGCTACCGGCGCCAATGGTGCGCAGCCGCATTACCTGCCCAAACCAGGGCGGGCCGCAAAACTGAAAAGAGGGGAGCTACTGCTTATCGATTCCGGTGGCCAATACCCGCAAGGCACCACCGACGTAACCCGGGTGTTGGCGTGCAGTTCCCCCACCGCAAGGCAGCAGCTTCTCTATACCACTGTATTGCGCGCACATGTTGCCTTGGCAACTTGCATTTTTCCCAAAGGAACCAGTGGTCAACAACTCGATAGCGTTGCGCGTCAGGTGATGTGGCGTGAAGGTCTGGACTATGCCCATGGCACGGGGCATGGAGTCGGCAGCTACCTGCATGTGCATGAAGGACCTCACAGAATTGCAACCCACGTCAGTGCGGTGCCTCTTCAAGTAGGGATGGTGACATCCATTGAGCCAGGCGTTTATTTGCCCGGTGAGCTAGGTATTCGTATCGAGAATCTCTATGAAGTGGTTGGAGTCGAGAAACATCCCGGTTTTCTTGGCTTCCGCGTTTTGACCTTAGCCCCGCTGGCCAATGAACTGATTGAGCGTGGAATGCTGAGTCAGGTCGAGGCACAGTGGGTTGATGACTATCAACGCAGTGTCTGGGTTGCCTTGGCTCCGGATCTGGAGCCGGAAGTCGCAGGATGGTTGCTGAGGCAAGTCCCACCGAACAACCTGCAGTTTCGTGCTGAATAACCGTTGAAAATTTTCGCTGGCCCCCGCAAAAGCGCAGTTAGATTTCCCGGCGGGCTGGCAAGATATTTCCAGCGTTTGCGAGCGCCTCATAGCAATTCTAATAATCAGTTTGCCTTCTGCTTATCGTGGAAGATCAGACATTGCCAGTATAGGGGCGAGCATGAGCAGCACAGAAAAAGCAATTCCTGACGGGTATGATCGCAGACCCGTCCCCCAGTCTGAAACAGTTTCCGGAACCGGACTGGCGCTCATTACTTTCGGGATTGGAATGACCTTGCCAGTGTTCTGGCTAGGCGCTGATGTGACTCAGAAAGTCGGCTTCTCCACCGCATCGCTGGTTTTTGTCGGAGTATGCGCAGTGCTTGGGTTGCTCTGTGCATTGACCGCGTTGGTCGGTGTGCGGACACGGCTAAGTACCTACATGATTCTCCAGTTTTCCTTCGGTCGCCATGGTGCAAAGCTCATCAACCTGACCATGGCCGTCACGTTGCTGGGGTTCTATGCCGCTACGGTAGATATCTTCGGCAGCACCATATCCAGCGCCTTGCAGAGCGCCTGGGGTCTAGGCACACCTGCGTGGGTCCACTGTATATGGGGCAGCGTTCTGATGACACTCATGGCCATTTACGGATTGCGTGGCCTGGATCGTTTGTCAATTTACTCGGTGCCGCTAATGGCGCTGTTCATACTGTTTGCGCTTTATCTAGGGTTGCAGCGGGCGTCGTCGGGCCAACTGGCGGGATTCATGGGGGCTGGTGATAGCCTCGCACTGGCCATCGCCAGCACTATTGGCATGGTCATTCTCACACCGGTACTGATGCCGGATTTCACCCGCTATGCCCGTACGGAAAAAGATGCGTTGATCGCCATCCTTGGTATGGCCGTAGGCTTTCCCTTCGTGCTGATCATCGGCGGTTTGCTGTCGATCATCACCAATCAAACCGAAATCATGCTGATCATGGCAAGTCTGGGCGTATTGTTGCCGGCCCTGACGGTACTGGTGTTCTCCACTTGGATTACCAACACCGCTAATCTTTATTCCGCGACGCTAACACTGGCGACGATTAGCCGTACCGCAAGCTGGAAATTGACGGTAGGCGGAAGTCTGCTCGCGACTGCACTGGCGGTGGGTGGATTCATGACGCATTTCCTGGATTTCGTCATGGCGTTGAGCATCGTGATTCCACCATTGGCGAGCATATATGTGACGGACTTTTTCCTGATGCGTCGCCAACGCTATGACGTCGAGGCTTTGATGCAATCAGCAGCGTTTGGCTGGCCTGCGCTGTTCAGTTGGGCATTAGCCAGCGGTGTCGCTTGGATGACATCCTTTGAAGGCTGGACATTGACTTCGCAACCCACGCTAGATTCGCTGCTGGTAGCCCTCGTGGCGTACCTGACGCTTTGCCGGTTGCGCCCCGTTTCTGCGTCCCTGTTATCTCGTTAGCAAACTCGCCCCTTAAGCCAACCCTGTGACCCGGGATTCGTCCCGAGCGAAGCCGTGCCCATCTTTCAGTGAATACCCTAACAAGAAAGTTTTAGACAGGCTCGTCTTGTCCTTTTTCTGCCAACCGTAACGCATAAAAAAACCTAAAAGTTCAGGAGCAGATCCTTTGAAAATCATTCGATTCGTGTTGTTGGCGGTATTGGCATTCGGCAGTGCTGCTCATGCAGAAGTCTCCAGTACGCTTGCATTGACCTCCGAATATCAAACCCGCGGCATCGGTTATTCCGGTAAAAAACCAGCCTTGAGCATGAGTCTGGACTGGACCGCCGAAAGCGGTGCATTTGTTGGCACCTGGGTTTCCAGCACCGATAGCTATAAGAACGGCGATCCCTATGACGATGGGGCGAATGTCGAGGTCGATCTCTACGGTGGCTATAACGGTCAGTTGGAAAACGGGCTGCGTTATGGCGTGATTGGCTACTACTATTATTTCCCGTCGACTAACTACAACATCGACTATCCAGAAGTTGGATTCAGCCTCGGCTACGGCAACTTCAATGCCTATTACTACTACTCCAACGATTTGATCAGTTCGTCCAAGGCGTCCCGCTACGTGGCGGCTGATTACACCTTCAATCTTCCGTTGCAAATCGATCTGACATTCTTGGCCGGACACTCCTACGGTGAGTATTTCCGCGACAGTGAGGTCACTGGCGGCCACGAATACACAAACTGGGAGATCGCTCTGAAACGCAGCTTTGGCCCGGTGAATACGAAATTGAGCTGGGTCGACACTGACTTGTCGGGCCGCTTTGCCAACAGTGGTGAATACCTACGTAACGACGGACGATTGATATTCGCCATTTCTCACACGTTCTGATGCCCCAGGAACCGGCAGGCTCGCTTGTCGGTTTGATTTGAATGTTACGCCGGAGGACCTATGACCATTCGTGTGGCTACCGATATCGGTGGCACTTTTACTGATCTTGTTTACCTAGAGAACGGCGTGATCCATGCGGTTAAGGTCGACACCACGCCGCCTGATTTCGAACAAGGCTTGCTCAATGCCGTTGCAAAAAGCGGTGTCAGTTATGCCGACATAGCATTTTTTGCCCACGGCTCCACTGTGGTGATCAATACGTTGACTGAGCGCAAAGGCGTTAAAACAGCCTTGCTCACCACCCGTGGATTCCGTGACGTGCTAGAGATCGCTCGTGGCAACACGCCGGATATATTCAACGCCTACTACCGCAAGCCGCCACCTTTCGTCCCGCGTCATCTACGTCTCGAGATTTGTGAACGCTTGAATTATCGCGGCGAGGTGATCACCGAGCTGGATTTGAAAACCCTGCCGACAATGCTCGATACCTTACGCGAGGAGGGCGTTGAAGCTATTGCGATCTGCCTGCTGCATGCCTATTGCAACCCGGTGCATGAGCAACAGTTGATGACCGCCGTGAAACAACTCTGGCCGCAGGTCGCGGTGATCGCGTCACATCAGGTCAGCCGTGCCCTACGTGAGTACGAGCGTAGCAATACCACTGTGTTATCGGCCTATGTCATGCCCGCTACTCGGGACTATCTGGATAACCTGTCCAGGCATCTGTCAGACAGTGGCCTCCAACCTGTTCCGTTCATCATGAAATCCAACGGCGGAATCTCTCCAGTCAACGCCGCCAAGCAGGACCCGATCAGCCTGGTGGAGTCCGGCCCGGTCGGTGGCATCCTTGGGGCTCAGGCGTACGGCCAGTTGATTGGCGAAAACCAATTGTTGGCACTGGATATCGGCGGTACCACTGCCAAGTGTTCTCTCATTCATCAGGGCCAAGTGGAAATCAGCAACGATTACGTCATTGAGAAAACGGCTGTCAGTGCCGGTTATCCGATCATGACTCCGGTGGTTGATATCGTTGAAATCGGTAACGGCGGAGGCAGTCTGGCCTGGATCGATGCAGCGGGCAGCTTGCGGGTGGGACCTCAAAGTGCCGGTTCGACTCCTGGCCCTGTTGCCTATGGACGAGGTGGGGTGGCGCCAACTACAACGGATGCCAATCTTTATACCGGTCGGATCAATCCGAACGACTTTGCAGGTGGGGAAATCACGCCGGATACCTGCGCCGTGGAGAGGGCTTTTGCTCAACTGGGCGAACGGATCGGTGTATCACCCAAGCTCCTGGCGCACGGTGTACTACAGATTGCCAACGCCAACATGGTCAACGCACTCAAGCTGATTTCGGTGAATCGTGGTCACGATCCGCGCGACTTCGCCTTAATGGCCTTCGGTGGCGGCGGCGCACTGCATGCCTGTGCTCTGGCTGCTGAGTTGGGGATTCCGAAAGTCATCATTCCGCCATTCGCCGGAGTCTTTTCTGCCTGGGGCATGCTGATGCTCGACTCACGTCGCGATTACATCCAAACCCATCTTCAACGGCTCGACGACGAGAGCTTGCAGCATCTGGTCGAAGCCTTCGCCACGCTCCAGGCAAAGGCTGAAGCAGAATTTGATAACGATGGAATGTCTCGCGAAAAGCTTCGTTTCGAATGGCACATTGACGCGCGATACGCCGGACAGGAACACACCGTCAAGGTCGCCCTCGAGGAGCCGCATTTACTGCCGATACTTGAGCGTTTTCACGCTCGACACGAGCAGGCTTATACCTTCCGTCTGGACTTGCCTGTGGAGATAGTCAACCTCCATCTGGTGGCGTTTGGCTCTGTACCTAAAACACCTATGGCCCCCATCGGCGTGAGTACTTCGGGTACTGCCGAAAACGCACTGAGTGGAAGACGCTGGGTCGAGTTCGAACCTGAACAATCGATTAAAACACCCCTCTACCAGCGCACAGCCTTGCTCAGTGGCATGCAGATAAATGGCCCGGCGATCATAGAAGAAGCAACCACGACCACGGTGGTTCGTCCGGGTGATCGGCTTGAGGTCGATATATACGGCGGCCTTCATATCCACATCAATGTGCAGGAGGTTCTGGCATGAATAACGCCAACCCGTTTACACGCGAGATCATCAAAAACGCCCTGGTTGCTATCGGCGAAGAGATGTTCATTGCTCTCAAGCGCACCAGCATGAGCCCGATCATTTATGAGGCGCTGGATTACGGCATCGGCCTCACCGATGCACGTGGGCAACTGATTTCACAAGGCAACGGTATCCCGGGCTTCATCGGCACGCTGGACGGTGCAGTGCGCAGCGTGATGGAAAAATTCCCTCCGGCTGACATTCTTCCGGGCGATATGTTTATTACCAATGACCCATACGGCGGCGGCGGGACGCATCTTTCCGACGTGTCGATGATCATGCCGGTGTTCCATGAGGAGCGATTAATAGCCTGGACCGCCAACAAGGCACACTGGACTGAGGTCGGCGGGAAAGACCCTGGCAGCTTCAGCTCCGACGCGACAGAGATCTATCAGGAAGGTTTGCAGTTTCCTACTGTAAGGATCTATGACCGGGGGCGCATCAATCAGGCCGTGGTAGACATGATTGCGGCCAATGTACGCTTGCCAGACATGACCCTTGGCGATTTGCATGCCTGCGCCGCCGCCTTGCGCGTAGGGGAGCGTCGACTTCTGTCGATCGTGGCTAAATACGGTGAAGAAACCACTCTTGATGCCATCGAACGGTTGCTGGAACACGGTGAAGCGATGGTGTTGGCGGCATTTGAGAGTCTTCCTAAGGGGACCTTTCATGCCGAAGATGTCATTGATGAGGATGGTCTAGGCAACGGACCGTTCACGGTAAAGGTCAAGGTGGAAATAGGTGAGGGCCGCTTCATTGCTGACTTCACCGGCTCAAGCCTGCAGGCACAAGGGCCGATCAACAATACTTTGTGCGGTCTTCAGTCCGCCGTGCGTGAAGTGTTTATGGGGGTCGTCCGGCCAGGGATTCCAGCTAATGCCGGGTGCTTCCGCCCAATCGAAGTGATCTGCCCTCCCGGCACTATCTGCACGGCTCAGCGCCCGGCGCCGGTGTCAGCGTACTTCGAGTCGATGGTTGCGGCCGCCGATGTGTTGCGCCGGGCACTGGCGCAATTGCTGCCGGATCGCTTGATCGCCGGGCAACTTGGTTCCGTATGCTCAATGGTCCTGAACGGTCGGCATTCTATTACCAATGACGAATATCTATTGGTCCAGCCATTGGTAGGCGGTTGGGGAGCGGGCCATGACAAGGATGGGGAGAGCGGTCAGTTTTGCGTCGGTAACGGTGAAACCAGCAACATTCCGGTAGAGCTGACGGAGCGCTGTTACGAAGTGCTGGTCGAGCGGTATGGATTTCATCACGAAGAGGGTGGGGCGGGTCGTCACAGTGGCGGAAGAGGCGTGATGCTCGATTATCGAATCTTGTCACCCAAGGCATGGGTCTCGACATTTTTCGGGCGAGGTTCTACTCCGCCATGGGGGGTTGATGAGGGGCAGGAAGGCTCATGCAATTTTGCTGAGGTCGTTCGTATACAAGGGAAGACCGAGCGATTCAGTAGAGCCAATCGTGTGGCGCTTCAAAAAGGGGATTTGTTGCGTCTGGTCACCGCCAACGGCGGTGGCTGGGGCCCGGCTCATAGACGGAGCCTTGAGGCGATCCAGGACGATATTAAAAATGAGTACATCTCGGTTGAACAAGCCTGGCGGTACTATCCCCAACAAATGTCTTTGGCAGCAAACAAACGGGCAGATCTTTAAGTTTCACACAGTCTAGGTTGGCCTGGACGTGTTCTTGTTCCTTGTATGGAACTGTCACCGGGAAGTTTCAAGGCGCCGTAGACCGATTTAGTAAAATTGCGGGAGAGGCAATCAGCGGAAAAGCGAAGCCCGGCAGAGTGCCGGGCAACGAATAGATGAGCCACCTTAGGCGGTCTGATGCAGTCGACAAGCTCCTCGCAAAACTTGACTTAACTGCGCCATGATTCGCCAACCGACCCTTGTCGTGGCCTGGGTCGGGACATGCTGGCACGCATCCGCGCACAAAGGGTGCCCAGTGTTTCCCCGGCGAGCTCCGGGACTGAATACGATCGCTGAAGCGGATGACCGCTATTGCCTGGTAGAGGCAACATTGGTCATCCGCCACTGCGATCAGGTCGAGCACAAAGCGGGAATGAAATTCCGCAGAAGAGAAGGCTCCGAACTCCAGGAGTCCGACCGAGCTACCCGGAGCGAATCGGTCTTGGGTCGCCGTTGGCGGTGATCCGAAAGGTACTACAGCAGAGAGGGAAGGATGACGTCAAGACAGAGGGCAACCCTCTAGATCGAATACGAGTGAATGAGCTTATTTGTTGGCGAGATGAGCAGCCAATTGCTGGACGGTAGCCAGGACAAAGGCACGGTCGCTTTCTTGAAGGCCGTTCAGCAGACCCGCGATCATCTGGCCCTGGTCATTGGGACGATTGCTCGACTCCGTCAGCAGTTCATCCATCCGGCAGTCGAAGATGTCCGCTAGTTGCATCAGCTTGACCACGGAAAGCTCCACTACACCCCGCTCAAGGCGCGAAATGGCTTCGCTGCCGATCCCCAGGCGTTCAGCCACCTCTTCCTGGGTCAGATTACGCTGGGTGCGGTGCTTCGCGATCATGCGTCCGATTTGGGCTTGGGTTGGATGTTTATGTGCCAAGTGATGAGTTCTCCAATTCAACCCGAATGGTTGAGCAAAGACCCATTGACATGAACATCCTTAACGGTTGAGTATCGACTTTTAGGGTTGTTATATTGACTGAAATAGCTGTTTGTCGCGACGTGACATCTATTCCTCCAGGAATCAGAGGCCGAAGCGACCAGCGAGACTGAGCGGTCTGATAGGGCCAAACGGAGGAAAGGTTGAGCATGGATGAGCAGCGCGAGAACGTCATGGACCTGATCTGGGATCGAACACTGGAGCTGTTCATCAAGATCCATGACTGCCCTGATAACCCCGAACACCTCGACAGCCTTGTTCATTGGCTCAACGAAGATCCTGCTCACCTGAAAGCTTTCAACGAACTGGGGCAGATATGGATTGCGACAGGCATCGCGTTGGCCCGTGAAATCGGACAACCGCTAAGCGACTTGGAGAAGGATCAACTGCCGTTGATGATGCACTGACCCGTACATCAGCCCCCCAAAGATTCATGTGATCACCAACGGTGCGTCATGGCCGACGCGGCCCTTTGCTGATCGGCACAGTGCCTTTGCAGTCCGGGTAGTGGGAGCATGACCAAAACGGTCCTGATTTTCCCTTCCGCCTAAGCATTGATGCGTTGCAAATGGGGCAGTACGGTCCGGCTTCGACCGCTACCGACAAGGTGAGCGCTCCGTAGTGCTCGACCAACTGCGTAATCCAGTTCGCCTGTTTGGCGACGAATGCATCCAAGGTCAGACGTCCCGCTTCGATTTCATCCAGAGCTTGCTCCCAGATCGCTGTCATACCCGGATCCGCGACTGCAGCGGGTACCGCTTCGATCAGCGTATGGGCCGCTGCGGAGGCCATTAGGGCACGTTTTTTCTTCAGCAAGTAACCGCGATCAATCAAGCCCTTGATGATGCCGGCTCGCGTGGCTTCGGTTCCGATACCGGTGGTATCCCGAAGTTTCTGTTTAAGGCGCGGGTCGTTGACCAGCTTGGCGACGTTTTTCATCGCCTTGATCAGATCGCCCTCGGTGAGCGATTTGGGCGCAGCGGTGCGCATGGATTTGAGTTCAACGTCGTCCACTGCGCACTGCCTACCCTGTTGTAGGGCGGGCAACACCTGGGACTTTTGACTCGGTTCATCGTCGTCGGGGTTGTCGGAGAGTAAGCCTTTCCAGCCTTGGACGAGGATCTGTTTGCCAACAGCAGTCAAACGCTCGGCGCCGCACTCCAGTTCGACCTCGGTTCGATCAAACTCGTGATGCGGCAGGAATTGCGCGAGGTAGTGGCTACGAATCAGTTCGTAGACTTGGCGCTCTTGTTCAGACATCCGCCCAAGGTTCGCCGGCTCGGTGGTGGGGATGATGGCGTGGTGCGCGGTGATCTTGGCATCGTTCCATGCTCGTGAGCGCAATGATCGATCGACGCCTCCGAGCGCTGGGCGTAACGCGGGATCCATTCTAAGCAGGGCATCGAATACCGCGGCTACTTCGTTGAACATGCTCTCTGGCAAATAACGGCAATCGCTGCGCGGATAGCTGGTGGCTTTGTGGGTTTCATACAAGGCTTGGGCGATGTTCAGGGTTTCCTGAGCGCCGATTCCCAGCTTGCGTGAGCAGACTTCTTGCAGTGTGCTCAGGTCGAAGGGCAGGGGTGGCGCTTCGCGCAAATGCTCAGTCTGCAGCGAGACTACGGTGGCGGTCTTGCTGCTAGAAATCGCTTGGAGGGCTTGACTTGCGAGCGCCTGCTGCAGGCAGCGACCGGCTTCGTCACGTCCTGAGCTTGGTGGTATCCACGATGCGATGAATGGTTGTTGCCCCATTGAGGACAGGTGCACATTCACCACCCAGTACGGCACCGAGACGAAGCTGGCAATCGCACGATCTCGATCAACCACCAAGCGCAAAGTGGGCGTTTGGACGCGTCCAACCGACAGTACGCCGTCATAACCCGCCCGCCGTCCCAGGAGGGTAAACAAACGACTGAGGTTCATACCAATTAGCCAATCGGCGCGGCTGCGGGCGAGGGCTGAGTGATACAGCGTGAGGGTCTCATCGCTTGACTTCAGCGAGGACAATGCCTTGCGAATCGACGCCTCATTGAGTGCGGATAACCAGAGGCGCTCAACAGAACCACGATAGTTGCAGAACTCCAGCAACTCGCGGGCAATCATTTCACCTTCGCGATCGGCGTCGGTGGCGATGATGACGGTGGTAGCTTCGCTGAGCAGGTGTTTGATGATTTTGAACTGCGCGACAGTCTTGGGTTTGACCTCAACCCTCCACTGAGCGGGAATGATCGGTAGATGATCCAGAGACCAGCTTTTGAATTGCTTGCCATAAGTTTCAGGCGGTGCTGCCTCCACCAAGTGGCCGACACACCAGGTGACGGTTGTCTCGGTACCGATCAGGCAGCCATTGCCACGCCGTGTGGCCCCGAGGACCTTGGCGATGTCACGACCTTGGGAGGGTTTCTCGCAGAGAAAGAGACGCATAGAACTGCTCCGGGTTGAGTTCGGAGCAGCCTCGTTGGCAACAGCAGTGGCGAGCTATGAGAAACCTGAATGGCAGATTCCTCATATTAGTCGGTGAGGGCGGTGTTGTGGGCGAGGCTACCTTGTAGTCGCGTGGATGACAGTGCTTCACGAGCAGCGAGTAATGACAGGCCAGGAACTTTGCGCAAAGGCGCAATTTTTATGCCTCAAGTCTGTCATGTCGATGGTGGCTGCCCTCTGCGCTTTTTGGACTTCGCCGTAGGCGAGCTGGCCTGGTCTGTAGCCTGCCCGACGGGAGCCGCAGATGAGGCTGATTCACTGGAGCGCTCCCGCATGACCACGTTTTGCACACGATGAGGCAGGATGCCGACACGACGTGCCTCGATCTTGAAGGTCACCCTCGCATTGTCTTCGCTGTCCTCCCATTCATCGCGCACCGTGCGGCCTTCGACCAGTACGCGCATACCTTTCTGGTACAGCGCGCTCCAGTGTTCAGCCTCTCGGTGCCAGAGCTCGACCGGCGCCCAATAGCCGCCTCGATCCTCATAGCTGCCATCGCGTGGCACGGGGTTGTCGAAGTACACATTCAGGCGCAGCAAGCGCCGTGGCTCGTCATTGCCTGATGGGAACTCCTGGAACTCTGGCGCACTGCCAATGTTGCCTTCGCCGACGAAAAAGGTACTCATCGTGATATCTCCGCTGCTGGTGTGAACTGGCGCAGCAGCCGTTCGGCGCTGGCCATTTTGATCGCGCAGGTTGAAGCCTGACGATAGAGCGAATGCACCACGCTCATCTGCAAGTTCAGTGCAATGCGCTCGCATTCGAAACGGTGTAACCCCTCGCGTACGGCTTGCGGCAAGGCCTTGTTGGAGGCTTGGCGTTCCCAGACCGCAACGCCCATACGGGCGAAATCACGGGTGCGCCATCGCAAAAAGGTGCTGCCCGCACTGGTGTTCTGCAGCACCAATCGAATATCCAGCAGCGAGTAAGGCGGTTGTCCGGCCTGCTGCGCCACAGCCTCCATCAGACGACATAACTGCGCCTCGGTTTCCCTCGCCACCTGCGCCAGGTATTCCAGTTCCCCCTTACCCTTAAAAGGTTTTAAAAGGCCTTTTAGGGAGGCAGCGTGTTCGAGCTGTCGATAGGCATCCGCTGTTAGTGTTTCGAGGGGCATTGGTTGAGTCGGGATTAGGGGCTTCATACTTCGTCCTCTGGCTCATCGACTGTCGCAGATGGCTCGACAGCTTCCTCGGCCAACGCGTCAGCGTTATCCACTGCCACAGCACCACGACGAATGATGGGTGGCGCGAACTGGGAGCGGCGATGCCCCTCAAGGATGTCCATAGGGGGTAATCCAAACTTCTCCATGGCCGCCAGAGCACGAGCATTGTTCGCCGCCATGTCATCACGGGTGACGCCAGCATGCCGATAGCGCTGCGCCTGACCGAACAGGCTGCGCAACAGGTGGGCACCGTCGTCTATCCAGGCTTCCATGTCTCTGCGACCGATCAAGGCGGTGTGATGGGCCAACAAGGTGTGGCGCACCAGCGTGTCGTAGTCAGTCAGCAGGTAGACGGCGAGAAACCCCAGCTGGCTGCCGATGTACAAGGGTAAGGTGACGGGGTGGATATTGAGGTTGTCGCTCATGTCGATCTGCGTTGGCAGGTCCTGTCTGATCCGGTCCAACTGCTGGGTCAGTTCCTGCATCCCAGCCTTGGCCTGCATCAATTTTTCTTCGAGCTGCACGATCGCCCAGTCAGCATAAGGATCGTCCTGCGTTGCGGCTTGTTTGATCAGGTTGGTGACGCTGATGTAGCCCGCCATACCCATGATCGAGTGGACACCTTCGCGTGCGGTTCTGCCTTGCCAGATTCGGGCGGCGTGGTGGGTATGCAGTGTCAGGGTAATGCTGCTGCGCAATGAGCCCAGGTTGAGCTGATATTGATCGGCCACGGTGTTGTCCTCGCATAGGCTTGGACGGGGACGTTGCGACAGATGAGGGTCAAGGACAGTAGAAAAGCTGAATGCGGTCTGTTCGGTTTGGTTCGAGACGGTTAATTTCCGACACGCTCGACAGTGATGCCAGTGGCATCAAATCTACTGACGTCCAGAGCGTTTGCTGCGCAGCTGGCGCAGTTCATTCAGGCATGCTTGGGCGAGGGCAGATGCGGGCTCGCCCTGTTTTCTAGGTGAGCGTGGGGGGGAGGGTGGCGGTTCAGCAATGGGTAATGATTCAGCCTGACCTGCCCAAGGACGAAAGTCGCCTTTCAGCGCTCGCTGGACTAGGCCCATCAGATACGCCGCCGGCTTACGGATGCCGCCGGCCGCACATCGCGCGCCCGCCTCGTTGAGCACTGCCTGCCGATCCGCTGGTTTGAGCTTGTTTAGCGCCACCGCGACGGCCTGACGTTCGTTTGGGCTCAAGTGCAGCGAATCGGGCCAATGCAGGTTATCCACAGTTGGGGTCGCGCGCGGTACGGTACAAGTACTTTCTTTTAATACAGTACAGGCGGCGTTCGGTTTCCGAACTGTGCCGGAAACATTGGCGTTCAGGCCCGGTTCGGAATCCGAACGAGGTCTCACACGATTCCGAACGCTGTGATCGCCACCCAGTTCGGAATCGTGTAACGCTTCATCGGTTATCTGATCCCATTCTTGCGGTGTCCAGTGTTCGCCCCAGTGCTCAAAACGGGTAGGGAGTCGACCCTGATCGATATCCGTGTCTTGGCGAATTTCTTCCACAATGTGCTGCGCGACAATACGTACAGCCCTGGTTGCGTGATCGAGGGCATGTCCGACTAGCTCTAGGTAATCTTGATCCAGCTCCATGGCTTCGGCGGGTGTTAACGGTTCATCGTGCAGGACATACAGAGAGCCTTGTAGGCGCCCGCTGAGTTGATCGCGGCCACGACTCACCAAGCTGAGCCAGCGCGTCAATCTGAGCATCGTCAAGACGCGAGCGATGGTTTCACGGGAGGCTGATACACCATAGGGTACGCTGGACAGGTAAGGTTGCAGATCTTCATAGCGCGGTGTGACCACTCCCTGGCCTTGCAGCATAAGTCGAAATACTTGCCATGCATTACGTTCCAGAGGAGTCAGCCGACAATCCAGCAGCAGTCGACGCGGCACGACTTCGTGAGATTGGCCACTGAACAAAAAGCCCGCCTGCAGGGCCTGGTTGGAAGGATGTTCAGTGGTGGGGCGTGCGGGCCAACGTTCACTTAGTTGTTGGGTGCATTGCTGCAGAACACGCTGCCAGCGACTGGAAGGGGTAGTGTTCATGTTCCGTTGCTGTATTGGTCGATCTGCTGCCAAACAATGGTCAAGCTGATCTGTTGCTCCTCCGCCAACATCATCATGGCGTCGAGCTGATCCTCAGCACCGTCCTCAGCGAGTAGCTGGCACCAACGCTGCCAGAGCGCGTGTTCCTGCGCTTCACTCAAGTTTTGTGGGCGCCCCTTACGGGTTTCTATCTTGAGCAGGCGTCGACGTAGGGCGGTTTCCGAATGCGCCAAGCCGAAGCACTGATACATGATGGTACTGCTGGCACCAAGCTTGAGCGCTCGGTTGATCAAGCGCTCATTCTGCTCGTCGCGTTCGGCCTGGTCGATCAAACGATGTAGCACCGGCGAATCAATCTTGACCTCAACCCAGGGGACGGTGGCATGGGCCAGGCGTGACAGCGTAGTAGGTGGCAAAGATTGCAGCAGGTAGATGTCCTCTTCACCCAGTCCGAGTGCCTTGCAGCGTTGCAGGTTGCCCAGGCGCACCTCGTGAAGGACTTGGGTTAGCATTGCCTGGTTGAGCACATTGAAGGACAGGTTCATGGCAGCTCCCTTGGTGAGTCGTCTTCAGGGGTAAGCGTTAAGTCGACCAGGCGCCGGGCTAAGCGAATGAGGCGATACAGTTTTATCAGTAGAGCGTCGGGCAATCGCTCCAATCCTACGTCCACGGCGGGACGATCTGTCAGCGGGAGTTGATAGACCCCCAATAGCAGTTGGCCGAACAGGGCTGAGGGCAATTGCTTGCGATCTTCCCAGTTCACTTCGTCTTGAGCGCCCAGTAGGGCCAGGAGCATCAGGTGAACGCCGGTTGCACGAGGCGCCGAAAGATTCAGTTGCTCCATGTTGAGGGCGAAGCCCAAACCACACTTCTGATCGATGATGCTCTCGGGATGTCCGGCATAGGCCGCCATTTCCCGAGCCAGTCCAGCAATGGAGAATCGTAGCTGCTCGGGGGTATCCAGTGTGGGGGCGATGAACCAGATATCGTCGATCGTGCAGATTTCGACGGTTGGTGCTGGTTCGGGGGCAGTGTCGCGATCAATCTGTTCGCGAATTTGTTGGACACGTGACGTAGGGTTGACTGCTGATGCGACATTCGTTTCAGGCAGCGTGAGCAGCTTCTCTTGCGCTGTTTCGGTCTGGGTTCTGGTCTCAGTTGATTTGGGTGAGAGAGCGCCTGCCGTGGTTTCAGCAGTGCTTGGCGGATTGCTGTGCTCTGAGGGCGTGACAGGCGTCCGGATGAGCCGTTGTGTATCGCTCAGCTCCAGAGCCAACATGCGGTAGGACTGTCCGAGTAAGCGGCTCATGCGTTCGAGCAATTCATCCTGGACTTGCTCAAGATCGAGGGAATCGGGGGCGGCATCAAATTGCCCTAAGGTGTCGAGCCAAAACTCGGGGAACGCGATGGCGTCGGTCGAATAACGATTCCAAGTTTGTTCAGCCTGGCTACGCAGAGCGATCAGGCGTTCAATTTTGGGTTTGCCCAACCCGGCATACAAGGTTTGTGGGATTGCGGGCAGTAGGTATTCGAGGGTGTCAAGCATCCGGCTGATGTGCGACTGTGAAATGGGGTAGCCCCCAGCGGCAAGACGTCGTGCCAGCTCGCGTTGCGAGAGTGTTGCTCCATCTGGTTCGAGCATGGTCTTGAGTTTGGCTACCGCCAGAGCACGTTCGATGAAAGTGAGTTGGCCGTGCAGATCGCTTTCGGCCAAATGGCCGAGGAGGCTGGTGATTTCATTGCTCCAGGGGCGAAACAGGCAATGAATGCGAAAGAAACGCTCATCGTGGGTTTCCTGCCACAGCTCGCCGAGAATCGCCAATCGCGTATTACCGCCGTTGCGGATGATGAAATAGTTTTCACCTGGGCGGCGGGTAATCGGAGGTGGTTGATCCAGCCCTCGCTCACGGATCGAGGCTTTTATGTCGTCATAAAGTGGATTGCGGATGAAGCGTGGGTTGTGCTCGTAGGGCCGCAACTGCTCCAGCGTGACCAGCATGGGGGTATCGATGACTGGATCGGATAGTCGCTCCAGTTCTGGACCCCGAGGAAAATGGTCCTGGTGCAGTTTGTCGGTAATCTCCTCCTGACTGAGCTTCTTCATTTGAACCGCCTCAGTTAACGCCGGTTGCGCAAATGGTCACCAATCTCGAATTTCACAATCTCGGCAGTCTCCGATCCTTCGAAATGTTGGGACAGTTTTGCGAGAAACCGCCCCATGGCCGAGCGCCCATTTCGCAGGCGAAAGACCACGGTGCAGTATTGCTCGTCAGGCGAGTCGTGGGAGCGAAAAGTAGGCTGAATAAGGACGGGCAGTTGGTTGAGCATCAATAGACTCCTTGCCAAGTGTTGTTGGCGTTCAAATGAAAGTGATTGACGGAAGTACCTGCCTGGTCATAGATCTCATTAAACCTCCGTGCGTTTGCTCAACGTAGAGATCGCCGCGCGCCACTCTGGAAACAGTTCAATGGCCAGCGCTTGCATGGTTTGCAGCGCTGATGGCGAATGTTGTGCGCATGCCCGGCGCTGCTCGATTAAATGAACTGGCAGACCGAGGGAGGCGGCATTGAGATAGGCCACTCGTTCTGGAACTACGGTATCTAGGACCGAAATGTTGGTCGCCCCAGTGAAGGCTGCGCGCAGGCCACGGCTGATCATTCGCGCGTCTACCCGAATGGTGTTCACCTGATTCAGCAGCAGTCGCAATGGTGGCGGGGTAATGCCCAAGTGGTGGAATGGTTGGAGTTCGCTGAGCAGCTTCAATGTGCCGCGGTGAAGTTCGCGGGCGGCGAGCATTTCCGGTGTGATGGGCGACAGTGTTAAATCAGAGGCCAGGATGGCCATCTCCAGCTGTACGCTACGTGCGCCCTGAGTATCGATCAACATCAGGTCATAAATGGGGCGAAAGGCATCGAGGAGATTACGAAGTCGCAGCCGTCCATCAGGGGCATGTAGCAATAAGGTATTCAGTCGGCCTTGGTCATCATTGGAAATGATCAGATCAAGGCCTGTGATTATTGTCCTGGAAACAAACTGTTCGGGCGTTCTCAAGTTGAGTGCGATGAACTCAAATACGCCGTTATCAGCTTGGTGGCTCAAGGCGTAATAGCTGGAGAGGGTGGGTTGGCCATCTAGATCGAGCAGCAGGACGCGTAAACCAGCATCCGCTAGAAGACCGCCTAGATTTGCAGCCACCGTGGTCTTACCCACGCCACCCTTGGTGGAAATGATCGATACCACACGCATGACATCAGGCCTGCTGCGCCAAGCGCTCGGTGATCCAGCGCTCGACTTCCAGAGAGTCCCAGCCAACGGCGCGCATGCCGATACGTTTCGCTTTAGGAAATTGTCCTTCCTTCATGAGGCTGTAGATGTGTGCACGTTTGAAGCCGGTTTTTCGCTCCACCTCGTCACGGCGCATGATGTGACGTTCGACCTGTGATTGAGCTTCTTCTGCGATAGGTAAGGATTGGTTGGACATGCTGTGGTCACTCCTGGCGTTTATTGGCTCATATTGGGAAGTGGCTTCAATTCAATCCCAGAAATAACCGCGCGTCATTGCACTGCAATGAGGGAGACTGCGGCGCAATCCTCTAATTTTGAGAGAGGCTACGTTTTGCAGCCGCAAATTTTTCATCAAGGGTTCTCTTCGTGATTCCGATGCAGTTGGAATGATGGGCGGTCAGGTTATCAACGATGGCTGCTTGGGATTGGAAAACCGAATGGGGTTTCCCAGCAGGAGTGCGACCTAGTAGCAGGTTAAGTAGCGCGCCAATTATATGTAGGTACACAATTTCTGTTCTGTCGCTAACCTGTTTTTTTGAATTCAACAGCTGGCTAAGTTTTTCCTTCTCTAAACCTACGAATTGTAAGTCCTTAAGCAATGATTGATATGTTTGTTCTATGGCTTCCAGTTTCAATCGCGACGCATCACGATCGGCTTGAAGTGCTAGGTAACTCTCAATGCTAACGGATTCGCTATTGCTGGGTATATTAAAGAACAAAAATGAGGGGCGATGGTCTGGATGATAAATGGACATCCATAATTTCAGATCGTTATGTCTGATTGTGACTAGGGCGGGGTCTATTTTTGTGCCGGGCGAAACGGTAACGCCTAGCCAGCCATAGGCAAGCTCACCATTGTCGATGGCGTCATAAATCAAATCTAGGTTTTTATGAAGGCATGGCCACTGAGGAAATGTGGAATGTAGGGTGCTTGGCCAGGTGAGTGATTCTTTTAAAATAATGGTTTCGTGAGCCACCAAGTTACACCAGCGTAATGCGGCCTCAACGGGTCTATAGAAAACTTTGGAGTGTTTGTTATAGCTGGCAGGTATGTACATGAGAACGCTCCTTTTCTCTACTGGTCTGGCAGTCGCCATCTGTCCTATTGGCGGCTAGGGGTGGAAGCTAAATATACATCTTGTCGAGGGACATTTACTCCGTTTTAGCCGTTTTCAGAAATTGGTCGAAAAAATGATATGTAAGAGAGTTTCCGTACGTTAATCTCAATTATTTAAAAGGCCAATTGAAAATTGAATGGCTCGATGTCACATAGCTGAGAGCCCTAGTTGTTGCCGATCAGATCATTGGGTGAACTGGTTAGTAAGATGATCTACCTTTCAACGCCTGATAAAGGGGCTTAGTTTGATTGCTGTCATCAGTCGTAAGACCGACGACTATAAGTGCTAAATAAATTCATTCAAGAGTTTATTCTTGCAGCCCCAGGCGTCATTCCGCACCACTTACTAAATGCGCGATTAAAAGCAGCTTCGGATCCGTAGTTTGAGCACTCTGCAATTTTGGCGATGCTAAGCGAAGTGTTCGTCAATAATTCGCTGGCGCGTGATAACCGGATATGAGTGACAAACTGCCGTGGTGTCATACCCATGAATGCTGAAAATCGGGTGTTCAACGCAGATTTACTTAGATGTGCAATTTCTTGCAGTTCCTCTAATTTCCATTTCTGTTTGGGGTTTTTTAGAATTGCCGCTGTTACTCGTGCAATGGCGGGATCAACTAAACCTTTATAGATCGAACCACTTTGTTTTTGCGAGGTTACCTCCTTGAGAACAATGGTCAGCAGCGCTTCGGTGAGGCGGATGGTAATGGGCTGTGCTATGAGATGGTCGCTTCGCTGCATATCGAGCTCATCGAAAATAGCATTAAAAAAAGCCCGATGTTGGTTGGCGAACTTACTAAGAAGTACAGGGCCAGGGAGGCAGTTTATGAGGAGAGCAGGCAGTTGTTTATCTATGAACATGACGATCATACGCAGCCTAAATAATTCGCCACCTCCACCGTGAGAAATCCGTTGCTTCAGCAGACGCATCAAAGACGGCCGGCCCTCAGCGTCAGTCACGTGAGGCTCAACCTGTTCTCTGAGCAAGTCAAGAACATCAATGCACGGTGTGTTCGATGGATTGGTGAATTGATGGCGCATTCGACGAGGTACGATAAGAACATCTCCCTGAGAGAAGGCCAATGGGGTTCTGCCTGCTTCGAAAGAAACTTCACAGCTACCGTGGTAAGCCTCGTAGATGACGAACGTATCAGCGCCATAAGAGATATCAACACCGAATGGAGATGATAAATCGGCATAGCCAGGCAAAGCCCCGGAGAGATGTACCGAGCGAAGGAGATAATCTATTGCGCAAGCTGGTTGGTATCGGGCTGGGTTAGAAAGTGACCAGATTACATTATCGCCATCTCTGAATAATTCGCTATCGGCGTTATTTCTTCCATTGAAAAAAGTCGATGTCGATTGAGCCATACGCTTTCTCCGACAGCGTTTAAGAAATGCTGAGTGCAATATGTTTAGCTGTTCTTGTCTTTGCCAATATCAAATTAAACTAGATTCAATCCCGCGTCATTGATTGTTTTTTCTTATGTATTGACCGTTTGGCACTGAAAACGTGCGTGCCAGACATTTGGCTCGGACGGCGGTGCTGCCGTGCCTTTGTGCGTTGACGGTTTCTGAGTGGCTAACTGCTATCTCTATCGTCTAAGCAACGAACTAAAGAGTATAAGTGAGTCAGTATCGAAGCATGTTTTTTTATGCCATAAAAACTGGCCTGGTAGGTCTAATAGTTGAGCTAAGTCTCTCAAGCTACCCAATCCAATCATGGTAGCAGGGTGCCCATCAGGCCAGAGCATTTAAATCGGCCAGCTACTTACAAATGCAGCGCGATGGCTTCACTGAAAAAATCCCGGGACATTCCTGTCTCCGGGATTTTCGTTGTAGCGCAGTGTTGATGGAGCTTACGTCGGTTCGTTAGATCCCTGCTGCCAGCGGGAATAATCCCAGCAGCAAGCAAGCGAGCAGAATGAGGAAGCTCAGCGCAAACGCCCATTTCATGGTGTATTTCTGATGGTCGCTGAACTCCACGCCGGCCAGGCCGCAGAGTAAGTAGGTCGAGGCTACAAGCGGGCTGAGTAGATGGACCGGTTGACCCACCAGCGAAGCGCGCCCGATTTCCGCGTGAGTGATGCCATACACCTCGGCAGCCTTGGCAAGGACCGGCAAGACGCCGTAGTAGAAAGCATCGTTAGACATAAAGAACGTGCCCGGAATACTCGCCAACGCGGTAATCGGTGCCATGTAAGGGCCCCAGGTCGCTGGCAGCATTGCCAAGAAGCTCGCCGACATTGCATTGACCATGCCGGTGCCGGAAAGGATGCCTGCCAGGATACCGGCTGCCAGGAAGATTGCGATTTGGTTCAAAGCGGTCGGAGCGTGCGCGGAGATCCGGCGACGCTGATCATTCATGTGCGGATAGTTGATCACCAGGGCAATGGAGAACGCGACCATGAATAGGATGGAAAGTGGCAGCACTTCTGTTACCAAGCCAGCCATCAAACCTATCGTCAAGCTGGCGTTCAACCAGAACAGTTTTGGACGACGCAGTTCGGCATTTTCGTCCGACATGGAGGGCAGACCCCCATCGTTGTCATCGTCAAAGACAGTGGCGGCGGCACCTACCGACAAGCGCAGTTTGCCCAAACGCTGACGTTCGCGAATACCGATGAAATAAGCCAGTGCAAGGACGCCCAGGAAACCTACCACCATGACCGGAATAAGCGGGATAAACAGTTCGGACGTATCGACTTGCAAGGAGGCTGCGGCACGTGCCAATGGACCGCCCCACGGCAACAGATTGGTCACGCTCGCGGCCAGAATGACGACGCAAGTGAGCGACAGAGGCTCGAGTCGCAGGCGCTTGAATAGCGGCAGCATCGCAGTGACGGTGATCATGTATGTCGTTGAACCGTCGCCGTCCAGTGATACCAGGCCGGCTAGTAGTGCTGCGAACACGACGGCCTTCATTGGGTCGCCGTTGATCAACTTGATGAACTTGCGAATGATCGGATCGAACAGACCCGTATCGAACATCACGCCGAAGTAGAGGATCGCGAACATCACCATGACTGCGGTCGGAGCTACTTTTTTCAAACCCTCGATCATCATGTCGCCCATATCCGGGCCAAATCCCGCCAGGAGAGCGAACACGATCGGGACGGTTGTCATCGCTACCAGCGGTGACAACCGCTTGGTCATGATCAGTGCCATAAAGGTCACGATCATGCCGTAGCCGAGTATTGAGAGCATTTGTATCACCTTGACGTAAAGTACAATTATTTTTATGGGATCTGCGCTTAATGCGCATCAAGGTTCCCGCTGCATTTTTGGTCTGATCCAGCGGGTTGCCGCTGAGTCTCACACGAGTGTCAACTCATGTGAAGGCCACCATTGAGCGAGAAGTCGGCACCGTTCGCGTATCCAGCCTCTTCGGATGCAAGCCAGGCACACACGGCGGCAATTTCTTCAGGTGTTCCAAGACGTCGTGTCGGAATGTCCTGGATGATGCGGTCCATGACGTCAGCGGTCGTGATGGACTTTAGCTTGGCTGTCGCAATGTAACCCGGGGACACAGTATTCACCGTAACGCCGCAGGGTCCGACTTCTCGTGCTAGAGCGCGAGTGAAGCCTCGGATTGCGGATTTAGCGGTGGAGTAGTTGACCTGTCCCACTTGACCCAACTGGGCGTTGACCGACGAGATATTGATGACCCGTCCCCAGCCCCTCTCAACCATGCCATCGATAACCTGCTTGGTTACGTTGAATAGTGAATTGAGGTTGGTATCGATGACGGTGCTCCAGTCGTTGGGCTGCATGTCATGGAACACAACGTTTCGGGCAGTACCGGCGTTGTTGACGAGCACATCCACGGGCCCGACATTTTTTTTGATCTGCTCAAAAGCCTGTCGGCAAGAGTCCCAATCAGCGACACTTCCTTCCGAGGCAATGAAGGTAAAGCCAAGCGCCTTTTGTTGGGCCAGCCAAGTGTCCTTCAGTGGAGAGTCAGGCCCGCAGCCCGCAACGACGGTAAATCCGTCTCGTGCCAGGCGCTGGCAGACTGCTGTGCCGAGGTTGCCCATGCCAGCAGTAACAAAGGCGATTTTCTTGGTCATGCGTTAACTCCTGTTGTGTTTTTTGTGGGGAGCAGTGCGTGCAACCTTCAAGGGCTACTGGCCCCTAATAAACTCCACTCGAAATTGTTTTGCAAGGTCACGCAGTACAATTTCTGCAAAAGGAAACGATTTCTTACCAACGGTCATCCTCTGGCGGGCTGGGTTTCATGACCTTCCATAGGTCATCGAGCCCGTCGACCGTGGAGTTACGCGGGCGATACTCGCATCCAACCCAGCCTTGATAAGCATGGTCCTCAAGCAGGGAGAGCAATTTGCGAAAGTCGATATTGCCGGTACCCGGTTCATTGCGACCCGGGAAGTCGGCCACTTGGATATGACTCACCCGCGGCCACCATTGATTCAGTTTTCGCAGACAGTCCTCGCCAAGAAGCTCTGTGTGATAGGTGTCCAGAATCAGGCCCAGGTTAGGGATCGTCTCAAGCATTTGCTCGGCGAACTCGAAGCGGCTCATGAGGTAGCCTGGAACCTCATTTGAACTGATGACTTCAATCAAGGGTTCAATACCTTCGTCGGCCAGGAAGTCTGCCGCATACCTCAGGTTGCGCCGGTAAAGGCTGCTGTCGGCAGTCACCCCGAGGTCAGCCAGTGACACACCGGACATCAGGTGAAGCATTCTGCAGTCCAGGGTCTTGGCGTATTGGACGGCGTGGGTAAGCTCTGCCAGGAACTCCTGCTTCGAGGCACAAATGCCGGTGGTCCCCCTGGTAGAACCAGCAGGTGCGGAAAATTGCACCATCTCCAGCTGATATTCATCGAGAAGCTCCGCAATCTGCGTCGCTTCGTATTCATAGGGCGAGGGGAACTCGACCGCTCGAAAGCCTGATTTTGCGGCCGCGCGGAACCGCTCCAAAAAGGGCAGTTCTGTGAACTGGAAGCCAATGTGTGCGTTTAACTTGATCATGCCTTACTCCGGAAATCGGGATGACTGCTTCAAGCGTTCAGCAGGCCACGCAGCTTCAGTACAGCGCTGTCAGGCGTGGTCAGTACGGGACGGTCACTCGCCTGGCTGGCCTGTTGTGCTGCGCTGGTCATCGAGAATTGGGCGAAACACAGCAGTTCGCTGTTCGTCAGCGTTCGCGCCGAATCGGCGATCAGCGCATCATGGCGGTCAACGTTACCGTTGCGCAGTTCATCGAATGCTCCAGGGCAGACGTGGGTGGTCAGTTCCAGCGCCACGCCTTTGTGCTGCGCATAACGTTGGAATTCTTCAGTCATTGAAGCGATGGCTGGCTGAAAGGTCGCCACGATGGTGATCTTTGGCGTGCGCTCAATGGCTTGCGCGATCATGGCTTCGTTCGGCTTGAGGATGGGAATGCTTAGGGAGCGTTTGCACAAGTCGATGGCGTCACCGAATGCCGAGCAGGTGAACAAGATGGCGTCAGCCCCCGATTGTGCGGCATAGGTGGCGAGTTTCAAAAAGCGCTCGTTCAATGCCGGGGTAAGTTCACCGGCGTCTGCCAGATCGCCGGAAAGCGAGTCTTCCAACAGATTGACCAGCTTGGCCTCGGGCCAAAGCCGTGTGAAAGCTTCAGTTATGGGGGCAATCGATACCGGTGTTGCATGGATCAAATAAATGCGTGGTGCGGTCATGACGTAACCTCAGGTTGTGGTCGATCAAGTGGATGGCCGGTGATATGACGGCATCTCAGCGGCGTGTTGATGTGCAATAGGTGTGTTATTTTTCTTTCAAGGGGTGGTCGCAGAAGGCTCTACCCCAGGATCTTCGCAATTGACGCCATCTTCCTCGGATAGCCGGTTTCCATGAATTCAGCAGAATCGATTCCTCAACCACCATTGGCGGGCGAACAATCCAAAATGAAGCCCAAGATAAAAAAAGACCTTGCGGAGCAGTTGGCTCCCAAGATCATTGATATGGCCAGAGCCAGGTCGATGCGCGCCGGTGATCCACTGCGCGAGGAGTCTTTCGCCAAGGAATTGGGGGTTTCCCGTTCGCCGATACGTCGAGGTTTTGCTTTGCTGGCTGAGTTGGGGCTTGCGACCAAAGAACCGAATCGGGGCTATTTCCTGACGGCTGACGCGCGAGGAATCGATAGCCGTAAGCTCCCCCTGGAGGTCGACCCGTTTGAAGACTTTTACTTGCGCGTTGTCGACGACGTACTTCGCGGCGATATCCCCACGACGTTTTTTGAAGCCGAGTTGATGCGCAAGTATGAGGTGCCGAGAGGGCAGCTTATGAAGGTGCTGAATCGGCTGGCCAACGAGGCGATGATTGAGCGCAAGCCAGGGCAGGGGTGGGAGATCAACAGCTTTCTGCATGACTCCAAGGCGCACATCCAGAGCTACCGTTTTCGAATGGCGATCGAGCCTGCGGCCGTATTGGAGCCCGGTTACGAGGTGGACAAAGCCGCGTTTGCAAAGGCCCGGGAGATTCAGCAAAAGATGTTGGATGGCGATATTTTCAGCCTTTCGCGATCGCAGCTCTTTCAAGTCGGTGCGCAGCTTCATGAACTGGTGGTCCGTTGCTCGGGCAACGCTTTTTTTCTCGAGGCTATCCGCCGGCAAAACCAGCTGCGTCGATTCATGGCCTACAAGGCCAACGTGGATCGGCCTCGTTTGATTAACCAGTGTAAAGAACACATCCATCTTCTGGATCTCATTGAAAGTGGACAGCGAGAAGCGGCTGCGGATTTTCTACGTAATCACCTCGATGTCGTCGGCCGGCAAAAAACTGACAAAGAGGCCAAGGATGAGCTGGAGCACCAGCGCAGCCTTGAGGTCTCGGTTGTCAGTTAGTGCGCGGCTCGCTCAGCAACACCACGCCGTCATCGTCGCCGTATAACTGATCGCCATCAGTGATGGCGTGTCCGGCGAACTCCACCGTGATTGCAATCTGCCCCTCATTACGCTTGATGGTCTTACGCGGTGAGGTGCCCAGCGCCTTGATGGCGATGGGCATGGTGCGCAGGACCGCTTTGTCCCGGATGTACCCGTAGATCAGAACGCCGGCCCAGCCGTTTTTCACCAGGTCTGCTGCGATCACATCGCCGAACAGCGCGTAGCGATCGCTCCCCCCACCATCGACAACCAGCACCCGGCCGTGGCCAGGCAGACTGCTTATCTCCTTGATCCTGGAATTGTCTTCGAAGCATTTGAGGGTGAAGGCGCGTCCCTCAAAATCATTTCTGCCGCCAAAGTCCGTGAAAATAGGTGCCAGAACACGGACGGTGTCTGGGTATTGATCGCACAAATCAGAGGTTTTGGTTGTCATGGGCTGAGTCTCCGGGCTCGCTTAAAGGATGGCTGCGTCAGCGTAAAGGTTGCATAAATTGTATATTCGTGCAATAAAATGCAATATGTTGACGACGAAGTGGTGCCGCTCAGTGAAGGTCGGACGACTGGAGAGCGATCGCTAACGACTTTGCTTTGTCGATATTGTACTTTGTGTTTACGATATACATAAATAATTGCGGTGCCCGGTGTGCCGCAACATTCAGCTCAAACAACAAGCAAGGGGTGTGCGATGCGTATTTTGGTTCTTCCTGGTGATGGCATTGGTCCGGAAATCGTTGAGTCGTCGATGTCGGTCCTGCAAGCAGCCAACAGAAAATTCGATTTGGGCCTGGAGTTCGATTACGACGACGTCGGTTTCACCAGCCTTGAAAAATACGGCACCACCTTGCGTGAAGAAGTGCTGGAAAAGGCCAAGGGCTACGACGGCATCATCCTGGGTACACAGTCCCACGCCGATTATCCGGTGCCGGAGAAGGGTGGTCGTAACGTCTCCGCCGGTTTCCGTATTGGCCTGGACCTGTATGCCAACGTGCGTCCTGCGCGTACCCGTCCGTTCCTGACGTCGAACATGAAGGACGGCAAGACGATGGACCTGGTCATCATGCGCGAAGCGACGGAAGGCTTTTACCCGGACCGCAACATGAGCCGCGGTTGGGGCGAAGTGATGCCAACGCCTGACATGGCACTGTCGACCCGCAAGATCACCCGTCATTGCAGTGAGCGCATCGCTCGTCGCGCCTTTGAGTTGGCCATGAAACGCGGCAAAAAGGTCACCGCCATTCACAAGGCCAACAGCTTCCACATGACCGATGGCCTGTTCCTGGAATGCGTGCGCAACGTGGCCAAGGACTTCCCTGAAGTCGCGCTGGACGACCTGCTGGTCGATGCCTCGACAGCTCACCTGGTGCGTAACCCCGAGCGCTTTGACGTGCTGGTCGCGACGAACTTCTACGGCGACATCATCAGCGACCTGGCGAGCGAGTTGTCCGGCAGCCTGGGGCTCGCCGGTTCGATGATGGCCAGCGATATTCATTGTTGCGCCCAGGCCCAGCACGGTTCTGCGCCTGATATTGCCGGCCAGGACAAAGCCAACCCGGTGTCGATGATTCTTTCGGTGGGCATGCTGCTGCAATGGATGGGCGAGCACCATGACAAACCGGCCTTGATCGATGCCGGTCTGGAAATGGACAAGGCCGTCGATGCCGTGCTGAAGAACCCTGAGCAACGTACACCGGACCTGGGTGGTTCGTTCGGCACCAAGGCCTTTGGCGAAGCGGTTGCCAAGGTCATCCTGGGCTGATCGACGCGGGCGGCATGCCGGTCATGCCGCCCGTTATCCGGAGTGCTGCGGGATCAATAACAAGAGAATGCCTGTTCTTCCTTGAGGTAACCAAGGGAGGGGCGCGAGGAGAGAACAGTGAGTCAATTACTACTCGGTTGCATCGCTGACGACTTTACAGGCGGTACTGACTTGGCCAGTACGCTGGTCAGGGGTGGAATGCGAACGCTGCAAGTGATCGGAGTACCCGAGGGACCCTTGCCGGGTGACATTGATGCGGTGGTGATTGCCCTGAAAAGCCGCACCGTCAGTCCCGAAGAGGCTGTCGCTCAATCGCTCGAAGCGCTGGAGTGGTTGCGCGCGGCGGGTTGCCAACAATTTTTTTTCAAGTACTGCTCGACGTTTGATTCGACCTCCCGGGGCAATATTGGCCCTGTCGCTGACGCCCTCGCGAATGCCTTGGGTGTTTCCTTCGCAGTGGCCTGTCCTGCATTTCCGGAAAACAAACGCACGATTTTTAACGGCCATTTGTTCGTCGGCGAGCAGTTGTTGAGCGAGTCCGGCATGCGCAATCATCCGTTGACGCCCATGACCGATTCCAATCTGGTGCGAGTGCTGCAACAACAGACACGTAAGCCAGTTGGGCTCGTTGCGCATTCGGTCGTGAGCAAAGGCGCACAAGCCATTTCAACGGCCTTCAAAAACCTTGTGGCCCAAGAGCGGGGCTATGCCATTGTCGATGCGATCGACGATGAGGATCTGTATGCGATCGGCAAGGCCGTTGCGGACCATAAACTGGTTACCGGTGGCTCCGGCGTGGCGCTGGGGCTGCCCGATAATTTTCGTCGTGCAGGTTTGCTCGGCGACTGCGCCGCCGCCTCGGTGCTGCCCGCCATCCAGGGGCTGGGCGCGGTTGTTTCCGGCAGTTGTTCAGTGGCGACCAACAGCCAGGTCGAGCACTGGCAAAAAACGCATCCGAGCTTCTCGCTTGATCCGCTGCTTTTGGCCAACGGTCACGATCAAGTCGCAGAAGCGCTTGGGTGGGTCAAGGCGCTGATTCAAAAAGGCCCCGTCCTGATTTACGGGAGTGCACAGCCAGAGAAGGTCAAGCTTGCTCAACAGAAGCTCGGTGTCGAAGCCGCAGGTCAGCTCGTGGAAGATGCCTTGTCCGCTGTTGCGGTTGGCCTGTACGAAATGGGCGTGCGCAAACTGGTGGTGGCCGGTGGCGAAACTTCTGGCGCGGTGGTCAAGGCACTTCAGGTCAAGGCGTTGAGGATCGGCGTAACGATTGACCCGGGTGTGCCGTGGACGCTCGGCTTGCGGGATGACCCGATTGCGTTGGCGCTGAAATCCGGAAACTTCGGTACGGTAGATTTTTTCGAGAAAGCATTGGCCTGCGCGCCGTAGTTTGCCCGTTCGGAGCGTCCTCCTGGCAAGCACATTTTTGAGCTTGGGTTGGAGGAGGGCGTTGCGACTGGCGCTTGCGCGTCCTTTATCAATATCGGAAGTACGCCTTTACTCAAGACAATAAAAATAAGGATAAAGAAGTGCTCAGACCATCCAATCGTCGTCAATTCATAAGAAATCTCGGCAGGCTGGGTGGGTTAGGATTCGCGGCGATCCACATGTCTTACAGCTTTGCCGATGAAACCTATCCTTTCAGCAGCGGCACTCAGTCGCCACGCTTGCGTGTCCCCCCGCTGGCCTGTGACTGCCATCATCACATCTATGATCGGGAGTTCCCTTACTACGATGATCGAAATCTTCCCAGCGCAAGCGTGGAAGACTATCGACGTATTCAAGCGCGACTGGGGCTGACCAGGAGCGTGGTGATTCAGCCATCGTCCTACGCTACCGACAATCGTTGCATGTTGGCCGCGTTAACCAAGCTTGGCCGGCAGTCACGGGGCGTCGCGGTTGTGGATGACAAGGTTGAGGTCAGTGAGTTGCGTCGCCTGCATGAGCTCGGTGTTCGAGCCATACGGTTCAACCTTGGAACGGGAAGCGCCACTACCGTCGAGATGATTGAGCCTCTGGCAACACGCATTGCAGACTTGGGGTGGCATATTGAGGTCCACACGCGGCCAGACGAATTGATCCAGTTGGAGGCATTGTTGTCTCGCTTGCCTGTTCAAATCGCATTTGATCATTTCGGTCGAATCCCGTTGCCGGACTGGAACGATCATCCTGTGTTCAAAATGATTGCTCGATTGGTTGATCGGGATCGGGCCTGGGTAAAGGTCTCAGGCGCTTATCAGGACTCGGTATTGGGCGGCCCTGATTACGATGATGTCAAAAGCTTGGCCAGGGAAATGATTGCATTAGCGCCGGAACGCGTGGTCTGGGGCACCGATTGGCCTCATCCGAGCCTGCAGTCGAAGAAAAAACCGATGCCCGATGACGCGTCGATGTTTGATTTGTTGCAGGTGTGGGCACAGAGCGACGCCATGATTGAAAAAATTCTCGTCGATAACCCGGCCAAACTCTATGGTTTTTGATCGGAGGCAAAAAAGGGCGCTTGACGCCCTTTTTGCTGGTCCGATGAAGGTTCAGGAGTGCGTGGTAATCCCTTCAGCTTTAGTGTGGCTTTGAGCGACCTGAAGAGGATATGGCTGCGTTTCGACCTCCGGATCTGGCTCGACATATTCGCCACGCAGGACCTGATTCATGCGGTCCGTGTCCAATGCACCTTCCCATTTCGAGATCACGATCCCGGCCACGGCGTTGCCAATGATCGATGTGACGGCTCGCGCTTCGCCCATGAATCGGTCGATGCCTACCAGCAACGCAATGGCGCTGAGGGGCAGTACATGGACACTCGCCAGGGTGGCTGCCAAGGCGACAAATCCACCGCCGGGTACGCCGCTCATGCCTTTGGATGTGAATAGACCGATTGCCAGTACCGTCAGCTCCTGGGAGAGCGTAAGCGGAGTGTTGGTTGCCTGCGCAATAAAGATCACGGACATGGTCAGGTAAATACAGACACCATCCAGATTGAAGGCATACCCAGTCGGTACGACAAGGCCTACCACGCTTTTCTGGCAGCCCAGCTTCTCCAGTTTTTGCAGCAGTCCCGGCAGTGCCGGCTCCGCGCTGGCGGTTCCCAGAGTGATCAAAAGCTCAGTCTTCAGGTAGCTTAAAAAGACGAAGATGTTCACGCCGCACACTTTCAAAATGAGGCCCAGAATCCCAAAAATGAACAGGATGCAGGTGGTGTAGAACGCCATCATCAGGTAACCGAGCGTCGCCAGGCTCCCGACTCCGTATTTGCCGACAGTGAATGCAATGGCGCCGAAAGCGCCGATGGGCGCGAATTTCATCAGGTAGCCGATGATGGAAAATAGCGTAATCAACCCTTGGTCGATGACATCCACAAAAGTGGCCACTCGTTTTCCGCCTTGTGCCAACGCAACGCCAAAGAGTACGGCGAGGAACACAACTGGCAGGATATCTCCATTTACGAAAGCGCCCATCACCGAGTCAGGAATGATGTGCAGGAAAAACTCTCGCAGTGACTGCTCACCGGCAATCTTTGCATAGCCGGCCACCGCTGACATGTCCAGACTCTTGGGGTCGATGTTCATGCCGGCACCCGGTTGCATCAGGTGTGCGACGACCAGGCCGATAACGAGTGCTGCGGTGGTTACGATTTCGAAATATAGCAATGCCTTGGCGCCCACCCGGCCTACCGAGCGGATGTCACCCATTCTGGCGATACCTACCACCACCGTAGCGAATACGACAGGCGCTACGACCATCTTGATCAATTTAATGAAGACATCGCCCAGCACTTTCATTTCCACGGCTGCTTTGGCATCAAAGAGCGCGAAAAGGGTGCCGAGGATGACGCCGAGCAAGACTTGGATGTAGAGGGGCTTTAGCGGGCGTAGCAATGCTGATTTCATGGAGGAACTCCTGACGTTTGGAGCCGAAGGCCCCTAATTGTTGTTGTCGATCTACACGAAGGGAGGTTTTCCTCGTGCGACGAACGTCGTGTGAGCGTGCTTAAATTGATCCTTATAGCAACAAAATACAATTCGTTTTTTGGCAAGCTGAGAGAGGTGGTGATTTTTTGGCCGGAAAGGGTGCAAAAAGAAATTGCAATAATTGTATATTGATGTAATAAAATGCAATTCTTAGGGGTTGAAAACAGCACCGTGACGCAAAAATCTCGGCGAACAGGAAGCGATCATTAAGGACTTTCGCTCCGCTGGTATTGTATTTTGTATTTATGATGTACATAAAATGAGGGCGGTACCGGTGCGCCGCTCCAAGAAATCAGACAAACAACAAGCAAGGGGTGTGCGATGCGTATTTTGGTTCTTCCTGGTGATGGTATTGGTCCGGAAATCGTGGAGTCGTCGATGTCGGTCCTGCGAGCCGTCAACAGAAAATTCGATTTGGGCCTGGAGTTTGATTACGACGACGTCGGTTTCACCAGCCTTGAAAAATACGGCACCACCTTGCGTGAAGAAGTGCTGGAAAAGGCCAAGGGCTACGACGGCATCATCCTGGGTACACAGTCCCACGCCGATTATCCGGTGCCGGAGAAGGGTGGTCGTAACGTCTCCGCCGGTTTCCGTATTGGCCTGGACCTGTATGCCAACGTGCGTCCTGCGCGTACCCGTCCGTTCCTGACGTCGAACATGAAGGACGGCAAGACGATGGACCTGGTCATCATGCGCGAAGCGACGGAAGGCTTTTACCCGGACCGCAACATGAGCCGCGGTTGGGGCGAAGTGATGCCAACGCCTGACATGGCACTGTCGACCCGCAAGATCACCCGTCATTGCAGTGAGCGCATCGCTCGTCGCGCCTTTGAGTTGGCCATGAAACGCGGCAAAAAGGTCACCGCCATTCACAAGGCCAACAGCTTCCACATGACCGATGGCCTGTTCCTGGAATGCGTGCGCAACGTGGCCAAGGACTTCCCTGAAGTCGCGCTGGACGACCTGCTGGTCGATGCCTCGACAGCTCACCTGGTGCGTAACCCCGAGCGCTTTGACGTGCTGGTCGCGACGAACTTCTACGGCGACATCATCAGCGACCTGGCGAGCGAGTTGTCCGGCAGCCTGGGGCTCGCCGGTTCGATGATGGCCAGCGATATTCATTGTTGCGCCCAGGCCCAGCACGGTTCTGCGCCTGATATTGCCGGCCAGGACAAAGCCAACCCGGTGTCGATGATTCTTTCGGTGGGCATGCTGCTGCAATGGATGGGCGAGCACCATGACAAACCGGCCTTGATCGATGCCGGTCTGGAAATGGACAAGGCCGTCGATGCCGTGCTGAAGAACCCTGAGCAACGTACACCGGACCTGGGTGGTTCGTTCGGCACCAAGGCCTTTGGCGAAGCGGTTGCCAAGGTCATCCTGGGCTGATCGGTGCGGGCGGCATGCCGGTCATTCCGCCCGTTGTCCGAAGTGTTGCGAGATCAATAACAAGAAAACGTCGGGGACATTCAAATTGCTCAATGAGTTCGAGAAGGCAGTGGTCCATGCGCCATGATCTGCTCAGCCTGGAAATCTTCATGGCGGTGGCGGAGCAGCGGAACCTGACTAAGGCGTCGCAACTCTGCCATTTGGCGACGTCCGCGGTCAGTAAACGGATCAGCGAGCTTGAAGAGAAGGTCGGTTCGCCTCTATTCGTTCGTTACCCCCGTGGCATGGAGTTGACTCCCGCAGGGCAGTCACTTCGTCATTACGCGCTGCAGGTCAATGAGACATTGCAGAGGATGGATCAGGAGCTGAGCGAGTACGGCGCTGGCATCAAAGGCCATGTGCGCTTGCACGCGATTACATCCGCATTGGCGCAACAGTTGAGCCTGGACATCGGCTCGTTCCTGGAAACCTATCCCGATATCAAGTTCGACATTGAGGAGCGCGTTGGCGCTGCGATTGTGCGAGCTGTCTCGGATGGCCGCGCGGATGTTGGCATCATCGCCGAACAAACGCCCTCCCTTGGGTTGGAAACGCTGGCCTATCGTACGGATGAATTGGTGATCGCGGTTCCTGAGCACCATCCACTGGCGGGGCAAGCGCAGGCCAGTTTCGAGCAGGCGTTGCACTATGAGTTCATCGGTCCTCACGTGGAAAGTTCGGTACACCGGCTGCTGACTGAACAGGCCGAATTATTAGGCAAAACGGTTAGGCAGCGAGTTCGTGTTTCCAGTTTTGAATGCATGTGCAGGATGGTTTCGACCAATCTGGGCATCTGTATTTTGCCCCGCGACGTGTTGCGTCCTTACCTGCGACCCTTTCATTTGCAGGCTGTCATGCTTGCCGAGCCCTGGGCCAAGCGTCAGTTGCAAATTGTCGCTCGACGATTTGAAGGTCTTCCCCCTACTGCCCGTGCGTTCGTCGCGCACTTGACCGCGTAACTGGCGCGGTTTACGCGCCTGTTCGCCTTGCGAGGTGAGTTCATGTTTATTTACGTAGGCTGCCGTACCACTCGTGAAAGAAATGCTCGTGGAAATGGTCTCAACGTTTACAGCGTGGATGCTCAAACAGGCTGTCTGAGCCATGTGCAGCTGGTTGATGGGTTGATTAACCCCTCGTTTCTGGCCATTAGCGAACGACAGGATTTTCTGTATTGCGTCCATGGCGATACAGATCAGGCCAGTGCATTCAGGATTCACTCCGACGGCACACTGAGTTATCTCAACAGTCAAAATACCCACGGTCACAATCCTGCTCATCTGGCGATTTCGCCGGACGGCGGTTTTCTCGTGGTGAGCAATCACTACAGTGGTTCGGTCGTTGTTCTACCGATCCTCGCTTCAGGTGAGTTGGGTGAACTCTGTGATCAGGTGTCGACTAACGGGCCGGTCGGCCCCCACCGAGTGGAGCAAAAGAATCCGAAACCGCATTTCAACCCATTTGATCCCAGCGGAAGATTTGTGCTTGTTCCAGACAAAGGTTTGGATCGGATTTTCACTTATCGATTCGACTCCTCATTGGGTAAGTTGCTGCCTGCAGCCTACCCGTTTGTCGCCACGCGTAAAGGCGCGGGCCCACGCCACGTCGCTTTCCATCCAGGGTTGCCGGTTGTCTACTCGGTCAATGAATTGGATTCGACTGTCGGTACCTATCGTTTCGACAGGCAAAGTGGGGAGCTCAAGCCGCAGCAGGTGATCTCGGCGTTGCCTGATTCCTTTACTGGCGACAGCACGGCGGCCGAGATCGAGGTAGATGGGGCTGGACGCTTCCTGTATGCCTCGAACAGAGGCAGCGACACGATTGCTCTCTTCAGCATCGATCCGCAATCGGGTTGGCTGACCTTCAAGTCTGCGACGCCGACGGAAGGCCGGACGCCACGGTTTTTTGCATTGTCACCTGGCGGGCAATTCATGTACGTCGCCAATGAGGACAGCGATACGATCGTGGTTTTCAGGGTTGATCCAACGACAGGTGCCCTGACCTCAACAGGTGAGGTCATTGAGACTGGCAGCCCGGTGTGTATAGTCTTCGGTAGCCAAAGGGCATGAAGACCTTCTTCACCTCAGTCCGATTGTGGTGGGCGACTCCCGTCGTTGGTGTTGCCGGGGCTCTGATTGCCAGCTATCTCAACTGGCCGCTGCCGTGGATCATCGGCTCGATGTTGGCGGTGATCCTGGTGCGTTGCCTGGGCTGGCGCGTGGGGGAGATTCCTTATGGGCGTCTGACTGGCCAGTGGATGATCGCGACATCCATTGGGTTGCACTTCACGCCTGTGGTGCTTGAGCAGATCGTGGGGCATTTCGCGATGATGTTGTTTGCGGCGTTTCTGACCCTGTGTCTCGCACTGCTCGGCATAGAGTTCATGCGGCGTCGGGGCATGGACCTGACGACCGCTTTTTTTGCGTTCATGCCGGCCAATTTTTCAGAAATGATTCAATCAGGAATCAGGCACAAGGCCAACGTCAGTCAGATCGCCGCGGCTCATAGCGTGCGTCTGGTGTTGATTGTGCTCTGTGTGCCGCCCGCGATGTTTTTTACCGCGAGAATCTCTCCGACGGCGGTTCATGCTCGTTTGCCGAGTGATTGGTATTGGCTCCTACCGCTGTTGATAGGCGGAGCGCTGACTGCGATGATGTGGAAGCGCTGCAAATTACCGAACCCTTGGATGTTTGGTCCGATGGCTCTGTGTGCCTTGTTCACTGCCAGCTTCAATTTACAAACTGCGCTGCCCGTGCAGCTCAGTCATTACGGCCAGCTAATGATCGGATGCGCCCTCGGTGGGTATTTTGATCGTCAATTCTTCCGAGCTTCACCGATCTTCCTGCTCAAGGTATCACTGTTCACCCTGGCGATGATCGGCTGCACCCTGGTCCTGGCGCTTGGTATCGGTTACTGGCTGGGCTTTCCGGTGATGACGCTGGCATTGGGCATGATGCCGGGTAGCAGTACGGAGATGTACCTGACCGCCGAAGCTCTGAACCTGGGAGTCGGCATTGTCACGGCAATGCAGATCATGCGTCTGGTGGTGGTGATGCTGTGTGCTGAGCCAGTGCATAAAGCGTGGTTGAAACGCCTTCGTCGTTGAGTGGGCAATTGCGTTTCAACCGACCATGGGCGAAGTGTCAATGGCCTTGCAAGGGGGCAACCGTGACATCGCTCTGACCGCTGTCGTCGAGAGCCTTGCGGACGAAGCCGTTGGCTTTCTGTTCCTCCAGAAACGCCCTGACGTAGGCTGCACCTGCGATGCATTGCACGGGAACGCCCATCGCTTGGCGAATCGAGGTGAAGTATCCCTCAAGCACGCGCAACTCGCTGTTGGCTTCGGCAACTTTGAGCAGTGGCTGACGTACACCCGCCGCCGCGTCCAGACCTTCGTCCAGAAACAGGTCTACCGCGCCTGCTGAGGTCGGCGCACGGACGAGCGATGCATGTTGCTGGGTTCGGCTCAGGTATAAATCGTAAGCCGCACCCTGGCCGACGGCGATCCGCACACCCGGTTGATCCAGATCCTCCATCTTCAGGAACGCAGAGTCGTTCTTGACCAGGTAGGTGCCTTCGATGATCACGTACGGTTCACTGAAGGCGACCTGGGCTTCGCGCACGGGCTCGATGGCCAGGAACGCAACGTTCCATTGCTGCTGCGCCAAGGCCTCAAACACCTTGCCGGCGGCGTCATACGTGACGAACTCAACCGGGACACCCAGTTGCCTACCCAGCTCCACGGCCAGGCTCACGGAAACCCCTTGAGGCTGTCCTGTTTCGGCATTGCGCTGTGCAAGCACCGGGTTGCCAAAGTTGATGGCGGCTCTGAGCACGCCAGTCGGTGCGAGATCATTCAGGGCTTCTGCGCTAGGGATGGGCATACAAGGGTCTCCAGGGAAAATGTCATCAACTCCGAGAGTAGGGAAGTGCGTCGCATCTGACAATTTCAGGCTCATTAAGTCTGCGTTCTCCGTTGACGAACGCAGGCTTGCCCAACGCTCAATTTTACTCAGGCCGGTCATTGGTTAGGCTGGGGCCAATTGAACGACCCCTTAGAGTCGTTTATTCATGCTCTCAACCAGTGAATGACATCCATGATTTCAGCCGCCGATGCACGTCATTTAAACCATCTTCAAGTGGGTGACATTCGTTACGCCTACGTGGATCTGCACAAAATACTGAGCCGAGACGAACTCTCAAGCTTGCCCTATTCGATTCGTATCCTGTTGGAGAATGTGGCTCGTTGCTCGCCGGCGGCGCTGGATGGATTGATCGCCTGCATACGGGACGGCGCACCCGCCTGCGAAGTGCCGTTCTATCCCAACAGGTTGATGTTCCACGACACTACCTGTCTGCCGGCGCTGGCCGATTTCGCCGGCATGCGGGATATGGTGGCTGAAATGGGCGGCGCGCCCCAGACCATGAATCCGATGATTCCGGCGGTTTTGGTTATTGATCACTCCGTGATTGTCGAGCGCTACGCCGAGCCGGATGCCGTCGAAAAGAACCTGGACATCGATTATCGGCGAAACACCGAGCGTTACGAATTCATCAAGTGGGCACAAAAGAGCCTGACGAATTTCAAGGTCGTGCCACCTGGCACCGGAATCATCCACCAGGTCAACATGGAGTCACTGGCCACCGTGGTCTGGGAAAGCCGGACCGCCGATGGCCAGCCGCTGCTACATCCTGACGACATCGTGGCAACCGACAGCCACACGCCCATGATCAACGCCATTGGCGTGCTGGGCTGGGGCGTGGGTGGTCTGGAGGGGCAGGCAGCCATGCTGGGCGAGCCGGTGCCGATCAGCTTTCCTGAAACCGTTGGCATCCGCTTGAGCAATGAGCTGCGACCCGGGGTGACCGCCACCGACTTGGCATTGCGCATCACCCAGATACTCCGTGCCAAAGGCGTGGTGGGCAAGTTCGTGGAACTCTGCGGCCCCGGCCTGTCGAAACTTGGCTGGGCGGCACGAGGCACATTGTCGAACATGGCCCCTGAGTACGGTGCCACGGTGGTGTTCTTCCCGTTCGACGACAGCACGATGGAGTACATGCACCTGACGGGGCGCAGCGAGGAGACCATCGCGCGCATTCAATCCTACCTTGAGGCGCAAGGTCTATGGCGCCACGACTCACTGCCAGAGCCGCACTTCGATGATCTGATCGAGCTGGATCTTGGCGTCATCGAGCCCAGTGTCGCCGGGCCGCATCAGCCCCATCAGTGGCGCAAACTGTCGGATGCTGCGCCCTCTTTCCGGCAAGACATCCTGGGTGAGCGGGAGGGCGTAATTGCCCGCTCCTCGGACCATGACGCCGAGTACTTCGAGCCTTCGTTCGGTCAGGCATTGACTCATGGCGCCATCTCTCTGGCCGCGATCACCAGTTGCACCAACACCGCCAATCCAAGCCAGATGATCCAGGCTGGATTGCTGGCTCGTAACGCCCAGCGGCGTGGTTTACGCAGCAAGCCGTGGGTCAAGACTTCGCTATCGCCAGGCTCGCGGGTGGTGGCCGATTACCTAGAGAAAGCGGGCTTGCTGAGCGCCTTCTCGGCCTTGGGTTTTGACTTGGCCGGGTTCGGCTGCATGACCTGCATCGGTAACTCGGGCAGCCTCGAAGAGCACATGGAGCGCTTTTCGGACCAGGGGCTCAAGACGGTGGTGGTGTTGTCCGGTAATCGTAACTTCGAGGGACGGGTCAATCCGCGCGTGCAGGTCGGTTACCTGGCTTCGCCGGCGCTGGTCGTTGCCTACGCCTTGGCCGGCACGATCAACATGGATATCCAGAACGAGCCACTGGGGCAAGATGCGGCGGGGAATGACGTTTATCTGCATGAGCTGATGCCGACCGAAGAACAGATTCAGGCACTGGTCAGCCAGACCGTTCGCCCGGAGTTGTTCCGCAAGCGCAACGCGATGCTGTGGGACGGGACTCACCACTGGCAGGCACTGTCGGCCAGTGGCAGTGTGCAGTTCCCTTGGGCACCGAATTCGACTTATTTGCGCCGACCTGTTTATCTGCAAAACGTCAAACCCCAGGCTAACGCCGAGCTGTCGATTCAAGGTGCGCGGGTGTTGATGGTGCTGGGGGACAACGTCACCACCGACCACATCTCGCCTGCCAGTGCGATTCCTCTCGAAAGCCAGGCCGGGCAGTGGTTGATCGAGCGTGGCGAAAACCCCGAGGATCTCAATCAATACTCGACTCGCCGCAGCAATCACGAAGTAATGATGCGCGGCGCGTTCGTCAATCGGGCGGTGAGGAATCAGCTGCTGGAGCAGCAACCAGGGGAGGGGGGATTTGCCCTGGCTTACGACGGTTCTGTACAACGGGTGTACGACGCGGCGCTGAGCTATGTCGCCAGGGATGTCCCTCTGGTGATCTTTGCCGGGTTCAACTACGGGGCAGGTTCCAGTCGTGACTGGGCCGCCAAGGCGCAAGCCACGCTGGGTGTCAAAGCTGTCATCGCCCAGAGTTTTGAGCGCATCCATCGCAGCAACCTTATTGGTATGGGGATCTTGCCTATTACGTTTGCAGAGGCCGTCAATGTCACGAGTTTGCAGCTGAGGGGCGATGAATTGCTGGAGTTCGGCGGGCTGGACGCGTTGCGGGTGGGCGCGAATCCGGTGACCCTGACGATCAATCGCGCTGACGGAAGACAGACTTCGGCGTCGTTGGTCCTACAACTGGATTCCCAGCAGGAAATTCTGTACTTGAAGGCGGGCGGGATTCTGCCGTATGTCGTGCGCAAGGTCGTTGCGCAGGCAGCGGTTTAAAACCTATAGCGGTCTTGAAACACTGCTCTGGTCAGTGTTTGAAGGCCGCGTTGACAGGTGGGAGTTACCACTTGACGGCAAAGACTCGTCGCAGGTCTTCAATCGCCTCTTCACCTAGCGGTGCGGGCTTGGGATTGCTCATGATCCACAGCTTCGCCGTTTCCTCCAGCTCTTCCAGGGCGAAGCTTGCTTTCGAGACCGAACTTTCCCAAACCACCGGGCCTAGTCGCTCAAGCATGACACCCCGTACGGTGTTAGCTAAGCGCGCAACCTGTGCGGCTACATCGGGTGAGCCTGGACGCTGGTAAGCGATCAACGGGATGTGGCCAACCTTCATGACTTGATAAGGGGTCAGCGGTGGAAGGATGTCGTCTTTATCCCAGACACCGGCAAGCGTCAGCGCTACGAGTGAGGTCGAATGCGTATGGACGACGCCGTTCACGTCGGGGTTGCGGTCGTAGACCTGGCGGTGCAGCTCTAGGGTTTTGGAAGGCTTACTGCCGGAGACCCAAGTGCCGTCTTTGCTGACTTTGGCTATCTCTTCGGGTCGCAGTCTTCCCAGGCAGGCATCGGTAGGGGTGATCAACCAACCGTCTTCCAGGCGCGCACTAATATTCCCCGCGCTGCCGACGGTATAGCCGCGCTCATAGAGGCTTTTCCCGACGACGCAAATTTCTTCACGTAGTTGTGCTTCGGTGTTCAACGTCTTCTCTCCCAACAGGTGATGCTTCAGTGGACTCCGATCGCAGTTTCAAGATCGGGGATTTATGAGCAAAGGAGCCGCTCAGGTGCTGCTTCATCAAATGCGCGGCTTCCAGGTTAAGGCCTTGCTCCACTAACTCGATCATCCGAATGTGTTCGGCGCATTGCTTGTAGAGGCGCTTGCGGTCGATCATCGAGCGGTATTCGATCAGCCTCCGCATGTTGTTCATCTGCACCAGGATCATGTGATACAGCGGGTTTCCGGAGAGCTTGATGAACTCCTCGTGGAAGCGAATGCCATTCTTGAGGAGGACATCTGCCGGCAAGCTATCGATGCCGCCGTCGAGCATGTCCTGCTGCTCTTTTTTCAAGCGTCGGAGCTTGGCCAGATCGTGCAGGTAAGTCGGCTCAAGCAGTGCCGCTGGCTCGATCAGCGAACGCACCTTGTAGATTTGTTCGAGGGTTTCCGGAGTCTTCGCCACATCCAGAAAACGCCAGCCATAACCTGGTTTCGGCTCAGCCCACCCGACTTTGGCCGCGCGATTGAGGATGTCGATGACCTGGGCTTTGGTGAGGTCATAGCGAGTGCGCAGGAACTGCTCCGTCACTTCGCTGGGGATTGCGTTGTTCAGCCAGTCTTCTGAGAGTCGGTAGTATTCGTCCGGCTCTTCAAGAGGAAGTACTTCGTCGTGGATCTGAGTCGGGGCCTGCACAGACTCCAGCACAAAGAATCCGCGATTGGGCAGCTGCTCAAGAACGTTTTGCTCCGAAAGCAAGACCAGTGCTTCTCGCGCCGGAGAGCGAGAAACGTTGAATTCGTCGGCAACTTTTTGTGCGCTTAGGTGAGCGCCCAGCAACAGTTCACCGGTCTGGATTTTCTGCCGGATCTCAGCAGCAATTCGTTGTACGAGGGCGCTTGAGGCCATATCTGTGATCACTTGCGAATGGGTTGGCAACAAACACAAACCGGCGAGGCCAGGCCTGTGAGATCAAATGGGGCGTACCTCGATTCGATCAGGTTTTGTCACGTATGACTACTTTTTAACGTGGAATTATGCAAAAAATTGCATGAGCCCATCCGTTACATCTTGAAGTGTTGAACCATGGAATTCAGTTCGAGGGCCAGTGAACCAAGGGATTGAGACGCGCTGGTAGTCTGTTGTGAGCCGGAGGCTGATTGCACAGACAGTTCTCGTATATTGAGCAGATTCTGGTCGACCGACCGCGCCACATGGGCTTGTTCCTCGGTTGCTGTGGTGATCATCAAGTTTCGTTGGTTGATGTCATCGTTGGCGGCCACGATTTCTGCCAAGGCACTTTGGGTAGACTGGGCCAGAGAGAGCGTCAGGCGGGTGTTTTCACTGCTACTGAGCATTGTCGACACGGCAGTATCCGTTCCGCTCTGGATCCGCTTGATCATGTCTTCAATTTCTCGCGTGGACTGAGCAGTGCGGTGAGCGAGTGCGCGGACCTCGTCGGCGACCACGGCAAAGCCTCGACCCGCATCGCCCGCCCGCGCAGCTTCAATGGCAGCGTTAAGTGCTAACAGATTGGTTTGTTCGGCGATTGTGCGAATCACGTCCAGCACCTTGCCAATGCCTTGTGCCTGGTCTGCCAGGTCTTTCACTTGTCTTGAACTGGTTTGTACATCCCGGGTAAGCGTTTCGATCGCACCAAGGGTTTCCACCATCCGTTGTTGGCCGCGAAGGGCTATGTCCCGGGACGCCACCGACAGCTCTGAAGTGGACAGCGCATTACGGGCTACCTCTTCAATAGCGGCGGTCATTTCATTGACCGCCGTGGCTGCCTGTTCGATTTCTGCGTGTTGTTGGTAAATATCCTGGCCTGATGCCTCTGCGACGGAGCTCAACTGGGCTGTGGCGCTGGTCAGCTGGTTCGATGAACCGGAAATTCGACCCAGGGTTTTGATCAGGTTGTCCTGCATGGTTGCCAGGGATTCGAGCAGACGGGTGGTTTCATCATTTCCGGTCGGATGGATGGGTTTACTTAAGTCTCCCTCGGCAATCGTTCTGGCCGCTCTTACCGCTGCATTCAGTGGTGCGGTGATACTGCGGGTCAGCAGCCATGCCACCAGGATGGTGCCAATGCCGACCAGGATGATCACCAGCACCACTCCTCTGACAGCACTTTGGTAAGCCTCTTCTGAATGATTGCCTGCTGTTTCCGCGCCTTGGTTCGAGCGTTCAATCAGGTCGTCGAAGTTCTTGGTCATCTGATCGTACGAGTCCCTGATGGTCATCAGAAATGCCCTGGCTCCTGTCTTATCTCCTTGACGAGAAAGCTTGAGCAACTCGAGGTGGTTTTTTGCATAAACCTCAAGGCTGGCATTAAAGGTATTCAAGCGATCTTTTTCTTCGTCGCTGACCAGCAGCTGTCCGTAGCGCTGCATCTGCTCACGAACTTGCTGCAGGCGACCTGCGGTCTTCTCCTCGTAGGACTGCATATCTTTATCGCTGACCGAAAGGATGTGCTGCATTGATCCCATTCGGTAGCGGTTCAACGCAGCGTTCGCCGCCCCTAATGCGCGAACCCGCTGCAGCCAGTTGTCCTTGATCTGGACCGATTGGTCCTGCACCTCATCAATTTGTCTCAAGGCGAATACCCCTAACGCGACGCTCAGCGCGGCAATGATGACGAACCCGAGCAACATTCGACCGGCGATTGAGAGATGTCTTGGGAGCATGAGCGGTGTCCTTCATCAGAGTGGCGCGATCCGAGTCTTAGCCGGATGCGTGTATTTATGCTGATTAAAATAGCATTGCATTTTGATGTGTCAATGTGCCAATATTTTTTAGCGATTTTCCGAGGCGATTGATCTTGGTTTCGGGCTGTTGGTCTTTATGTGCCGGACTTGACTAGATCGAGTGGGCTCCTTACGCGGCCGCGAGCATCGCTGATCGTTTTCGTTAGATTGAATATTTGCATGTGAATATTCATCGGCCAAAGCCGGATTTTCCTTAGCGTTCAATAATAAAACCCTGTTCGAGGAACCATCTGTCATGCAGCGCAGAACCAAAATTGTGGCCACGTTGGGGCCAGCAACAGAGTCGGTCGAAGCCATAGAGGGCTTGGTTACGGCGGGCGTGGATGTCGTGCGTCTGAATTTTTCCCATGGCAGTGCTGAGGATCACATTGCCCGTGCCAGATTGGTTCGTGAGTTGGCGGCCAAGCACGGCCGCTTCGTGGCGGTGTTGGCAGACTTGCAAGGTCCGAAAATCCGAATTGCCCGTTTTTTGGAGGGGAAAGTGATCCTCGAAAAGGGGCAGCAGTTCGTGCTCGACGCTTCTCTGGACAAGAATGCAGGCGACAAGCAGCGAGTCGGCATTGATTACGAAGCGTTGATTACCGACAGCCGTCCAAACGACATCCTGCTGCTCGATGATGGACGAATCGAGCTCAAGGTCTTGAGTGTCGAGGCGACCCAATTGGTCTGCGAAGTCCTGGTCAGCGGGCCTCTCTCGAACAATAAAGGGATCAACCGCAAAGGCGGTGGGCTGTCTGCATCGGCGCTGACCGAGAAGGATTTCGCCGATATCAAGACTGCCGCACAGATGCAGGTTGACTACCTGGCCGTATCGTTCCCACGGGACGCTTCGGATATGGAGCAGGCGCGTCGATTGCTGCATGAGGCGGGAGGGCAGGCAGGTTTGATCGCTAAGATCGAGCGCGCCGAAACCGTCAATGACTTGCGTGTTCTGGATGCGATCATCGAAGCGTCGGAAGGTGTCATGGTCGCCCGTGGCGATTTGGGCGTGGAGATTGGCGACGCGGAATTGGTGGCGGTACAGAAACTGATTATCGACCGTGCTCGCACATTGAATCGGATCGTGATCACGGCGACGCAAATGATGGAGTCGATGATCACTCAGTCGATGCCGACTCGTGCTGAAGTATTCGACGTAGCCAATGCGGTACTCGATGGTACCGATGCGGTGATGCTCTCGGCGGAAACCGCAGCAGGGGCCTATCCGATCGAGACGGTCGAGGCCATGCATCGGATCATTATCGGTGCCGAAAAACACCCGCAGTCCCACCGTTCCAAGCACCGTGTCGATCAGGTGTTCCACAAGATCGACGAATCCATCGCCATGTCGGCGATGTATGCCGCGAACCATTTGCACGGCGTCAAAGCCATTATCTGTATGACGGAAAGCGGTGATACGCCACGTTTGATGTCGCGTATCCGCTCACACCTGCCGATTTTCGCATTCTCTCGCAATCTGGCTACGCAGAATCGGGTCACGCTCTTTCGTGGAGTCACCACCATTCCATTCGACAGCGATGATTACGCCCCTGAGTTGGTGAATGAAAAAGCCGTGGAGCAATTGACCCGGCGCGGCGTGGTCAAGGCTGGCGATCACGTGTTGATTACCAAGGGCGACTACCTTAACGCCCAGGGTGGCACTAACTCCCTTCGCGTCGTCTGCGTCGGTGAAACCATTCGCTGAGTGAGGAAGCCTTGATGAATGCGATCAATTCAACGGACCACGACGGGGTGCATCACCGCGATCGTGACACCTGGCCAAGAGACTTCGATTTTCGTGAGCAGTACGCGGAGCAGCAGGAATTGATGAAGTTGCAGGGCGACAGCACGCCAGCGCCGAAACTTCCGAATGGGGAAAACCATGCTTAATAAAAACAGCCTGATTCAACACATCAATGCCCGGGAGATACTGGACTCGCGAGGGAACCCGACAGTCGAAGCCGTGGTGACACTCATGAATGGAGTCAGTGCTACCGCCAGCGTCCCCTCGGGAGCTTCGACCGGTTCACGGGAAGCGCTTGAGTTACGAGACAACGAATCGCGTTACATGGGCAAAGGTGTAATGCGGGCGGTCGAGAACGTGAACAATCCGATTCGTGAATGCCTGATCGGATTGGATGCTTTAAACCAGCGCGAGATCGACGATGCCATGATCGCCCTGGATGGCAGTGAGAGTAAGAGCGTCTTGGGCGCCAATGCGATTCTTGCCGTTTCATTGGCGACGGCAAAAGCTGCCGCCCAGTTCCAGAATATTCCTTTGTACGAGCATCTGGCGGCGCTATACGGCTCGCCGGGCCAGTTCAGCATGCCGGTGCCCATGATGAACATCATCAATGGTGGTGAGCATGCCGATAACAACATCGATATCCAGGAGTTCATGATTCAGCCCATCGGCGCTTCGTCGTTCCGTGAAGGACTGCGCATGGGCGCCGAGGTGTTCCATGCCCTGAAGAAGGTTCTGTCGGAGCGGGGATTGAGCACGGCGGTGGGGGATGAGGGGGGATTTGCACCTTCGCTGGCCACCAATGAAGAAGCGTTGATTGTTATCAAAGAAGCGGTAAGTCGAGCGGGCTACGAGTTGGGCAAGGACATTACTTTGGCACTCGATTGTGCTGCCTCTGAGTTTTACCAGGACGGTCAATACGTGCTTGCTGGTGAAGATCAGTCGTTCAGTTCGGCTGGCTTCGCCGATTACCTGGCAATGCTGTGCGCCAAGTACCCGATTATTTCCATTGAAGACGGGATGGATGAAAGCGATTGGGACGGCTGGGCAGGTTTGACCCGGAAACTGGGCCACCTGCAGCTGGTGGGGGACGATCTGTTCGTCACCAACACCAAGATCCTGCGCGAGGGCATTCAAAAAGGGATCGGTAATTCCATACTGATCAAGTTCAACCAGATCGGCACGCTCAGCGAGACGCTGGATGCCATTCGCATGGCTCAGGATGCCGGTTACACCGCAGTGATCTCCCATCGTTCGGGGGAGACCGAAGACACCACGATTGCCGATCTCGCGGTCGCCACTTGCGCCGGGCAAATCAAGACAGGTTCGCTCAGCCGATCCGACCGAGTTGGGAAATATAACCGTCTGTTGCGCATTGAAGAGGTGTTGCAGGAGCGTGCGCCATACAACACTTCCGATCTTTTGCAGAGGAACGCCTGAATCATGCAGACCTCTCCAAACAAGAAACAACTGGTGATCGGCAATTGGAAAATGAATGGCAGTAGCGCTGCCAACGCAGGGTTGTTGCGTAGTTTGCTGCCGGTGATTTCGAGTCTTGAAGGTGTTGAAGTTGCGCTGTGCCCACCGTTTCCCTATCTCAGTACCGTCGCGGATCTGCTCGATGATTCGGACGTTGCGCTGGGCGCCCAGAATCTCAGCACCGAGCTGACAGGGGCTTATACAGGTGAAGTCGGCGGGACCATGCTCCGTGATATCGGTTGTCGCTTCGTGCTGGTCGGGCACTCCGAGCGTCGGGCGCTGTATGGCGAAGATGATGCATGTGTGGCGAAGAAATTTGCCACGGCATTACAAGCCGGGCTCATTCCGGTCCTGTGCGTTGGCGAAACCCTGGTTCAACGTCAAAGCGGTGAAACGCAAGCCATCGTCACTGCACAGTTAAATGCAGTACTGAACGCTGTGGGTTTCAATGATCTGGTCAAGGGCGTGATTGCCTACGAACCGGTCTGGGCCATTGGTACAGGCGAAACGGCAACCCCTGAACAAGCACAAGCGGTGCATCGGCATATCCGACAGTGGTTGGCTAGCCAGCACCGCGCCGCTGCTGCTGATTGCAGGATTTTGTACGGTGGAAGTGTGAAGGCCGACAATGCAGAGCAATTGTTCAGTCAGCCCGATATAGACGGCGGCTTGATCGGCGGTGCATCCCTGGATGCGATGTCCTTTGCTGCCATCTGCAGTGCCGCCCAGGTTAAGCCGACGAGTTGATCCTTGCGCGATTTGAAATCTTTTAAATGTGTAGGCGCGGGGTGTCAGATCGACCCCGTCTCCCGCTCCGCGTCGCTTGCAAGCACAGAGGTACGAAATGACTTTGAACAACCGTCTCGAAGCACTGTTCCCAAGTGCTGACGAAATTCCCGCTCAGTACCGCCCAGGCCCAGCGATCGAACAGCGAGAGTACCTCGTCAACGGTGAGCTGCGATTGTGGGAAGGTCCAGTGGCGGCCGTGCGCAGCCCCGTGTGCCTGAAAAAAGAATCAGGCCATGCGTTCGTCATTCTAGGCAGCACACCGCTGCTGGATGCGCAGACCGCCATGACCGCTTTGGACGCCGCGGTGCAGGCTTATGATCGGGGCCAGGGTGCCTGGCCGACCCTGCGCGTGGTCGAGCGCATTCGCCACGTCGAGGCGTTCCTCAGCCGTATGCGTGAGCAGCGCGAAGCCGTCGTCAAATTGTTGATGTGGGAGATAGGCAAGAACCTCAAGGATTCAGAGAAAGAATTCGATCGCACTTGCGACTACATCGTCGACACCATCAATGCCTTGAAGGAACTGGATCGCCGGTCCAGCCGTTTCGAGCTGGAACAGGACACCTTGGGGCAGATCCGTCGCGTACCGCTGGGTGTGACACTGTGCATGGGGCCATACAACTACCCACTCAACGAAACGTTCACGACGTTGATCCCAGCCTTGATCATGGGCAATACCGTGGTGTTCAAGCCCGCCAAGTTCGGCGTGTTGCTGATCCGGCCTTTACTTGAAGCGTTCCGTGACAGCTTCCCGGCTGGCGTCATTAACATCATCTACGGTAGCGGACGAGAAACCGTCAGCGCGTTGATGGCCAGTGGCAAGATTGACGTCTTTGCATTCATCGGCACCAACAAGGCCGCCAGCGACCTGAAAAAACTGCATCCCAAGCCACATCGCTTGCGGGCTGCACTCGGCCTGGATGCCAAGAATCCTGGCATCGTCCTGCCGGATGTCGATCTGGATAACGCTGTATCGGAAGCGGTTACCGGTTCCCTGTCGTTCAATGGACAACGTTGCACCGCGCTGAAAATTCTCTTTGTGCATGAAAATGTCGTTGACGCTTTTCTGAATAAGTTTCAGGCCAGGCTTGCCCAGTTGAAGCCGGGCATGCCCTGGGAAGCCGGAGTCGCTTTGACGCCATTGCCGGAGCCCGGCAAGACAGACTTCCTCACGGCACTCGTAGCCGACGCTGTCAGCAAAGGCGCCAAAGTGGTCAATGCTGGAGGCGGTGAGGTCTGTGAGACATTCTTTTATCCGGCGTTGCTTTATCCGGTGACCGCCGAGATGCGGGTGTACCACGAAGAGCAATTCGGGCCGGTCGTGCCGGTGGTGGTTTACCGCGACCTGGAAGCAGTTATCGACTACGTCCTCGACTCCGACTTCGGCCAGCAGCTGAGTATTTTCGGCAACGACTCCGCACAAGTGGGTCGCTTGGTGGATGCGTTCGCCAATCAGGTGGGTCGGATCAACATCAATGCGCAATGCCAGCGTGGGCCGGACAGCTTTCCTTTCAACGGCCGAAAAAACTCTGCCGAAGGAACCTTGTCGGTCCATGACGCGTTGCGGGTGTTTTCCATCCGGACGTTGGTGGCTACCAAGTTCCAAGAGAGCAATAAGGCGTTGGTCAGCGACATCATTCGGCGGCGTGAGTCGAGTTTTCTGACCACCGATTACATCTTTTAGGGGGGCATGATGACTACGCGCTCCTTGATTATTCTCGACGGTGTCGGCATTCGTCAGGCGACTGAGTCCAATGCCTTTGCGGCGGCCAGGAAGCCCACATTCGATGCACTGCTCAAGCGCTTTGCGAACAGCCAGATCGAAACCTCAGGCTTGGCGGTTGGACTGCCTGAAGGTCAGATGGGGAACTCCGAAGTCGGACATATGAACCTGGGAGCAGGCCGGGTGGTTTACCAGAGCCTGACCCGGATCGATAAGGCCTTGGCGGATGGAGAATTCGCCCGTAACCCGGCGTTGCTGGAATTGCTCCAGAATGTAAAGAGCCGAGACGGCGCTGTACACGTCATGGGGCTACTTTCTCCTGGCGGTGTTCACAGTCACATCGATCAGATCGTCGCGACATGCAGATGTCTTGCCGAGCAAGGCGTCCAAAAAATCCACGTACATGGTTTTCTAGATGGTCGGGATACACCACCCAGAAGTGCACAAATGTCGCTTGATGCTTTGGAGCATGAGTTCGCTCGCCTCGGTGTAGGGCGGATCGTCTCGTTAGTCGGTCGTTACTATGCAATGGATCGCGATAACCGCTGGTCCCGGATCGAAGCCGCTTATCGCCTGATTGTTTCGGCGGATGCTGGGTATCATGCGGCAACCGTTTCCGAGGCGTTGTCAGCGGCTTACGAGCGCGGGGAATCAGATGAGTTCGTCAAACCGACAACGATCGGACAACCGGCCGGCGTAGGACCTGATGATGCACTGATCTTCATGAATTTCCGTCCCGATCGCGCTCGGGAATTGACCCAGGCATTGATCCAACCTGACTTCGAGGCGTTTGAGCGACCTCTTGTGTTCTCCAAAGATCGCTTGCTGACATTGACGCGTTATTCCGAAGAGCTGGATTGCCCCTGTGCGTTCGGTCCCGAGGCCATCCACAACAGCTTGGGCGAACACCTGGCGATTCTTGGAAAGAGACAACTGCGCATTGCCGAAACCGAGAAATACGCCCACGTCACATTCTTCTTCAACGGTGGGAGAGAGCAACCTTTCCCAGGTGAGGAACGGATCCTGATTCCGTCACCTGATGTCGCTTCCTATGATCTCCAGCCAGAGATGAGTGCGCCGCTGCTGACGGATCACCTGGTCAGCGCCATCGCCGGCGGCACGTTCGATTTGATCGTCTGCAACTACGCCAATGGCGACATGGTGGGACACACCGGTTCTTTTGATGCCGCGGTGAAGGCCGTTGAGGTACTTGATGACTGCTTGCGCCGTGTCGTGGAAGCGACACTGGCTGCGGGCGGCGAATGCCTGATTACCGCCGATCACGGCAATGTCGAGCAGATGCTTGATGTTGAATCAGGTCAGGCACACACCGCTCACACCTTGAATCCCGTCCCCTTGATTCTGGTCAGTGAACAGCCTGGTCGTGCCGGGCTCAAGAACGGCCGGCTGTGTGATATCGCGCCAACCTTGTTGCAGATGCTGAGTTTGCCTATTCCATCAGAGATGGATGGCAAGTCGCTGCTTACCGTCTGATTGGTCCACAGGCGCCATCAGAGCATCGCCGACTTGATGACTGGCTTGGTCACCTATCGTCGAGGCGATGCGGCTTATCACGACTCGCTCACTTTGAGCATACGGGCATCGCCAAACAGGGTGATGCCTTTTTTTTCTGAGCAAACGAGAGTTTTGACGTTATGGAATGGTTTCTCAATCCGGAGATCTGGATCGCGTTTTTTACCCTGACAGTGTTGGAAATCGTTTTGGGGATCGACAACATCATCATGATTTCGATTCTGGTCAGCCGCATGCCCAAAACCATGCAGTCAAAGACACGTTTTTTTGGCCTGGCCCTCGCCATGGTTACGCGCATTCTTTTGCTGCTTTCCATCACTTGGATCATGCGCCTGACAGCGGATCTATTTCATATTTTAAATCAGGGAATTTCTGGTCGTGATCTAATTCTTTTCTTCGGTGGTTTGTTTCTATTGTGGAAGAGCAGCAGCGAGATTTTTCAGGAGCTGGAAGGCGGGGAAGAGGGGGGATCTGAGTTCGGGAAAAAAGGCGCTGGTTTTCTGAGCACCATTATTCAGATAGCTATCATCGATATTGTCTTTTCCCTAGACTCAGTCATCACAGCTGTCGGTATGGTCTCACACGTGCCGGTGATGATCGCGGCCATCGTGGTCGCAGTCATAATCATGATGCTTGCCGCGGGCACGATCAGTGCGTTTATCGATAAGCACCCAAGTTTGAAGATGCTCGCCTTGGCATTTCTGATTGTCGTCGGCACTGTACTGATTGCAGATGCCTTGGGTTTTCATATACCCAAAGGCTACGTCTACTTTGCGATGGGTTTTTCGCTCATGGTGGAGGCGTTGAACATTCGTCTGCGGACCGGCCAGAAAAAAGGCCCGAGCGTTGGGGGCATGGACGAGCAAAAAATTGGAAGTAGAGGGCAGTGAAGGTGTGACTGATTGAACGCTTGGGAATGTGGGGCCATTCTTGATAGAACGCATGGCCCCACATCGGTCAGTCTCCTTAATGCAGTTTACTGATCAGCGCATTGAGGAAGACCGCTTGTTCGTTATAGGGGTTCTCGGCTGTGTACTGTGGGTCATTTGCATCACAGCACTTAGGGTCAGGTTTATCCCATGTCGACCACTGTACGACGACAATATTCTCACGTTGGTTGATCGCGATGAATTGTCCATAAATACCGACAGCTGAGAACGTCCAATCAGAAACACTTGCTGGCTGGCCTTTAACCGGATCTCGACCTTGCACCGGAACAGCGCCGGTCGGCACGGTAGTGTTCTGCAGCGGAGCTCCAATGTCTACGTAGAGGGGCGCGGCTTGGTTTTTGCCGCCGATTAGCGAGTCGTCGTAGGCAGGGCTGAACCACCACATATAGCCATACATGCCATTGTCAGCAAAGTGAGGAAATACTGAAGACGCATTCCAGGTTGTTGCATCACGGACCCAGTTATCGGGAAGCACATGAGAGCCATCTGGCAACACACCGTTATTCAGGATGAACTGACCGAAACGTCCATAATCTCGTAAGGTAGCGTTGAAGCCGCTACCTCCCGAGGCTATGCCGTTTTGCGCCCACCAGTTGCCATCCGCTTCCATGCCGTACGGTTGCCAGATTTTTTTCTGTAAGTATTGTGCCAGGTTCATTTTAGTCGCGCGTTGCACGATCAGGCCGGTTAGAAATGCTTCGCCGGTGTTGTACACGAATACCGCCCCGGGCTTTTTTTCCTGGCCCGTAGCGGGGTCGGTATCCATGTGTAGGGATTTCATAAGCGCGATGACACAGTTCGCCGGCTCAGTTGCTTTCAAACAATGAAGCATTTTGGATAGATCAGCCTGCGGGTCAACTTCGGTTTCGTTCCATTTCACCCCCGTGGACATGCGGATCAAATTGTGAAGAGTCATGTTCTCGTAAACAGACCCCTTTAACTCGGGAATATAGGTGCCGACTGTTTCATCGAGGCTTTTAACGGCGCCGTCCTTGATGGCGGCACCCATCAACGTTGATGTGACGGACTTGGTAACCGATTTGCCGTCCCAAACGCTTGAGCTATTGAGTCCCTCTCTATATTTCTCAAGGGCAATTTTACCGTTCTTTATCACTAATAGAGCGGTGGCTTTGTTGTTTTTCATGAAATCATCGACGGTATTTCCTTTATGTGGAGAACCGTCGGGATTGCTACCGTATTGGTATGTCGTTGAGCTAGCGAGTGCTTGGATCTTACTGTCTGCTTGTGGGAGCGGATAAACGTTGGCGCTTTTCTTGAAGGGCTCCGTACTAAATAGGTCAGAGCTGTGGCTAAAACCAATAACTTTTTCCTGTGTCGACCACGAGAAGAGTTTTTGAGGGTCTGGCATTGTTGTGTTGTTTGTTTTGGTGTCGGCGACGGCAAAGTTGGTGGCAATGATCGAAAGTGCCAGGCACTTCGTCATGAGCGTCTGTTTGATGTGTTTATTCATGTTAACCCTTCATGTTGCGATTGGTGTTAGAGGTGGGGCGTTTTTTGCTTTCAAAATCAATAGATCCAAGAAAAGTGCGGCTAACGAATCCGCACACTTCAAATTGAATTTGCATTAGAATTTTTTACTGAGGGCAAGCACCACGCCTGATTTACACAAGTCGTCGTAACCGGTGAGGCTGTAACATTGAGCATCTGACAGATTGGTATCGAAATAGCCGACCGTCGTCGTAACTCCAAAAAAGTCGCGTGCCAGAGTGAGTTCCCAGTTGCTGTATTTTGATGTAGCTCTGGTGAAGTCCGAGTTGTAGATCATGTCGTCTTTGAAATCGAGAATTTCATATTTCACCTGAGCGGTGATGGCTTCTGGAAGAAGAGCGTGGAAACCGACGAAGTTGGTAGTGGTTGTTTCTTCGGTGCCGACGGAGTGTCTCATACCCAGGAAGAAACCATACATGTCCAGGGTCGAACGAACATAGCCTCCGTTGAACTGACTTTCTTTAGGGTACGTGTACTTCAGGTAGTAAGTGTCAAGGGATATGGCATCGGTAATTTGCCAATAATAGCCGGTATAATAGTCCAGCTCTTGTCTCGTGGCGAAATGATTGGAGTCGACGTAGTCATGACCGAAATCTACCCCGGAAGTGAAAATGCCTAGGTAAGCGCCGGTTTTGTTATAAAGCAATATGTCCAGTTGTGCGACAGGGTCGCCCATGGATTGTGAAATGCCAGCGAACCGGTAGTCAGTGATCAATACGGGAGTTATTTGAAGTGTGTTGTTTTCGGAGAGCTCTATTGCGTTTGCCGTCAATGTGGCGGAAAGAGCCAAAGTAAAAAGCAACGGACTTGTAATGGTATTCATTGTAAGATCAGCCTTTGTTGTGCTCTATTATAGTTTTAGGCATTTCTGAGTTGAATAGCAGGGCATTTATCTTATTTTTGTCTCGGCGGGTTGCGCACGCACGTACTCTTAATCTCTCTGCCAGGAGAGAAGGAGCTTCGAGGGTATCCTTGCCCATGGAAAGTATGGCGGGTGTGCTTGCTATCGTATTTCTAAAAAATCAATAATGTAATACCTGGCTAAGAAAAATTCGGTTTCCTGCCAGGAAATAATAAAAACTAATGCTGCACTAGCCACGACGGATTTCAACCCGTTGGTCGGATATTTTTTGCGCTTGAGTTGCGTAGAACACTGAGAAAGCGTTGTGAGTGGTTTGCGGGATGCGGGAAGGGGGACTCAGAGACGGATTTAAGAGGGCGTTATGTCGGCCTTATTAGCTAGTCGGTAGTTTGGTTGGTTGTAATGTCTGCACCGATGACTTTAAGCTTTAATTTCACCAGCTCAATGAATTGATGGATTTTTTTTGTGTCCCTTCGGTGACTAGGGTAAACAGCCAGGATATGCGGTCCAAACGCATCTGGGTCTACCCCGCAGCCGGGTTCGACCAAAACCAAGCGTTCATTGATTAGGTACTTGGAAATGCTCCAAAGTGGGGCGTGCAATATGCCGACTCCCTCTATTGCAGCTTCTATCAAAAGGTCAAAGTTATCACTTAATATTTTTGGTTCGGGCATCTCGAAACGGATAGTTTCGTTTTCTTTGTGCAGGTACCAGAAACGTTGATTCAATGCGGGGTGTCGATACACAAGCCATAGATGTTCATGCAGGTGACCGGGCCTTAATCTATGTGGCCTGGAGGATATGTATTCACGGCTGGCCACCATCACCACATCGTTTCGCCCGATCGGTTTCGATATCAGGCCTGGTAAATCACATTTGCCTTCGTGAAAAATGAGATCGAAGCCACCTTCGAGAATTTTTCGGTCATCATCGCTTAGCGTTATTTGAAGATGTATCAGGGGGTGGTTTTTTGAAAAGCTGGCGCTAACTGAGTTTAAGAAAGCCGCACCAAATGCGAGCGGCGCCGCAATGCGCAACTCCCCGCTTAATTGATTTTGCAATTGATTGATTTGTTCGTCAGCTTGTTCGAGTTTTAGGATGATTTCTCGTGCAGCTTCTACCAGTACTTTGCCTGCCTCGGTCAACTGGATTTTCCGAGTGCTTCTCTCGAATAAACTTGCTCCGACCTCCTTTTCTAGGCCGGATATTATTTTGGTTACGGCGGAAGGGGTTTTGCCTAATATAAGGGCTGCTTGGCTAAAGCTATTTTGGTCGGCAACGCATAGTAATGTAATCAATGCAGTGTGTTTGTCCATTTCAATGCCCTTTTTATTTTATGGGTGCACCTTGAAAAGTGGATGGGTGACAAATATATTGTTCATGAATTAATGGGGCTTAAGTTGGAATCTCTACCTGAATCAATACTCCACCCCCAGTTCGATTGCTAACTGTAATAGCTCCGCCATGAGCGTTGCAGATGGCATGTGCAATCGATAAGCCCAGGCCGCTGCCACCCGAATGTCGAGCACGAGAGCGTTCTGCGCGCCAGAAGCGTTCGAAGACCTTTTCAGCGTCCGCTATATCGATTCCCGGACCTCGATCTGCAAAGGAAAGCACTACTTTATTAGCTGTAGAGTTCACAACTATTTCAATCGATCCGCCTTGTGCGGCATAGCGCAGAAAGTTGTCAATCACGATATTCACAATCTGGCCCATTCGATCCCTGTCCGCGTTCAGTCGAAGGTGAACGGGAATCTGTACGTCAGGCTCGACGTGAGCGGTTTTGAATTGTGCGCTAAACCAACTCAAGCGTTCAGAAACTAGGTTGTGCAAATTAAATTCCGATTTTTCCAGAATCAATTGCCCCGCACGTGCGAGTGAAAGAAGGTGTAGGTCATTTACAAGTTTGTTTAATTGTTCGAGTTGGCGCTTGACCATTTGTAACTGGTTGATATCGCTTGGGAAAACCTCATCAATCATGCCTTGCACTCGGCCCATGGCTGCATTCAAGGGCGTGCGTAATTCATGAGCGATCATGGCGCTGGATTCCCGTACTTCCTGTTCGTACCGTTCCAACTGCGTCGTCATGCTGTTGAAATCGCTGATTAGGCCCTGTATTTCGTCGGGAGCGTTAGGTTTTGATGGCAATCGTGTTTTGAAGTCTCCTTGAGCCACCAAACGCGCGACTTGGGCAATAGATGAAAACTGGTTCGACAGGGGCCTTGAAAACAAAAATCCGCAGAGCACAATGATTGGAGTCGCAGCTATCACGAGGCCCGCGAGCAACAGCCAGTCGCTATTGGCAATGCCCGGCAAGAAATTTTCGATAGGATAATACTGGGTGAGGAGTTTCCATAATTTGGCTTCGTTGAGGTGCGGATCGCTCTGTAACCGTTGGAATTCAGCTCGGGCGTCAATCGGAATACTTGTCAGCGTTGTCCATTCTTCTATGGTGAAATGAAGCCACATGCTGAAAGAAACTGCGATCAAAGCGCCGATGGCCAGCATACTCATGCGTACGCCTACCCAGTGCCAAAGAGGTGTTCTTTTGCGTAAGAGATGGAACTTCATGAAGCTCATTTGAACCGGTATCCGACTGAACGAACGGTGACTAAAACGTCCTCAATTTCATGAATTTCCAGTTTGCGCCGCAAGTTGTGTACATGCGTGTCGATGACCCTGGACAACGCTTCGCTTTCCGGCATGCAAACTTCCAGTAACTCTTCACGTGTGAAAGCCTTGGCGGGTGTAGCCAGAAGGGTGGTCAATAGTTTGAATTCGGTAGGTGTGAGATCAAGGTGTATTGCTTCACCACTCTGGTGTTCAATGTGGGCCGTGTAGGCATTGAGGTCTACAAGCAGATGTTTGTAGCGCAAGTTATTTTCATCTGCTCGCACATAACTTGAGCGGCGCAGCACCGCTTGTACTCGAGCCACCACTTCCTTGGGGTTATAAGGTTTTACGACATAGTCGTCCGCTCCGTAGCGCAAAGCGCCGAGTTTTTCCGGTTCGTCGCCCATCGCCGTGACCATGATCACGGCAGTATCGCTGCAGCGCCTCACTGCTGCGAGTACTTCCGTGCCGCTTTTCTTTGGCAGCATGATATCCAGCAGGATCAGGTCGGGTTTCCATTGCCTGTGCAATTCCAAGCCACGTTGCCCATCTTCGGCCAGTGCCACCTCAAAGCCATCCCGAAGTAAGTAAGCCTCGAGAATGCTAGCGCTGTCAGCATCGTCTTCGACGATGAGAATACGTTTTCCTGACACGGTGGCGACCTCTTGATCAAATCTTGATATTTCGTGAACGGTTTATTGAAACTGGCGGCATAGGATCTCGTCCAGACCCGATGTCACGAAGATCCTATGTCGACTTACGTACCACTGTCCAAGCAAATTCAGTCGCACCATCGCTCATTGCTGGGGATGTGCATGGCGATGATTGTTGCTGGCTGCTCGTTGGTCCCGACTTACCAACGCCCGTCACTTCCTGTTCCTCGAAGCCAGGAATCAACTGCTTTGGAGGTGAAGGTGGGCGAGGACATGCCTGAGCTTTCGCGGGACGAGCAGGCGTTGATCACGGAACTGTCGCCCAATGGTGAACTGCGTAGCTTGGTAGGTTTGGCGCTGAGCTATAACCGTGATTTGCGTCTGGCTGGCTTGAGAGTCAAGGAGGCACGGGCTGCGCATGGCGTCTCTCGGGCAGACCGTTTGCCGACGGTCGGTGCAGGGGTAGAGCGTGACCGCCAGCATTTCGATAACGCGGCTGCCGAGGAGCGTTATGGCCAGGACATCACGCTCGCCACGCTGGGCTTTTCAGATTTTGAACCGGACTTTTTCGGTCGGTTGCGCAGCTTATCCGAGGCGGCTCGTCATGATTATCTAGCCACGACTTATGGGCAGCAGGCCACCAGAAGCGCACTGGTGGCGGAGGTTGCGCGAACCTATCTTTCACAACGATTGACCACCGCATTGAAAGCCGATGCGCAGCGTATCGACGACGCCCAGCAAGACACGTTGCACCTGATTGAAGAGCAGCAACGCCTGGGAGCAGTGTCTGTCGATGATGTTGCAGTGCAGCGCGTAGCAGCCGAACGGGCCCATCAGCAGTTGGCCGTTGCGATAGCCAATGATTCCAGTGCTTCTCAGGCGCTTCTGTTACTGACTGGATACGCCGCTGCACTGCCCCCGTTCGATCCAGAGGTTGCGAGCGCCTACCACGACCGCGCCGCGGGACTTGCCGATATGCCGTCGGAGCGTTTGCTGGAACGTTTCGATGTTCGCCAAAGCGAAGAGTCCCTGAAGGCCGCTAACGCAAACATCGGAGCAGCCCGGGCGGCGTTTTTCCCTTCGATCAAACTAAGCACTGGCGCCGGTCTGCAGAGCGACAGCCTGCGCACGCTATTTAGCGAAGGCAATGGGACCTGGCTGTTCAGCCCGCAGCTGAACGTGCCGCTGTTCGATGGTGGGCGTAGTCGGTCCAACCTGAACCTTGCCAAGGTGCGCAAGCAGATGGCCGTGGCCCAATACGAGAAGACCATCCAGGTTGCCTTCCGTGAAATGGCCGACGTGCTAATCCAGCGGCGTCTGGTTCTGGAGCAAATGCGCGGTGAAAACGAACTGCGCAACCTGGCCGAGGATAAAGCCCGCAGAGCCTTGATTGCCTATGCCCATGGTGGTGCGGACCGAACGACGGTCCTGGCCTCCACGATCAGCGTTAACCAAGCCGACATTGCGTGGCGCCAGCTGCGTCACGATCTTTTGATGAATCGCCTGAATCTTTATCGCGCGCTCTGCGGTGCAGACGCCACACCTTCCCAACGCCTATCTGAAAACGGAGTATCCCTATGAATGGTATAACCACCCCCCGCGAGTTTTCCCTCAAGCTCGCACGAACCCTGCTGGCCTCTGCTGCCCTGTTGGCTAGTAGTATCAGCCTAGCGGGCGAGTCTTCCGCAACGGGCGATCAAGGTATTTTTGGCGACAAGACCTCCTTCACCCTGGGCCTGGGCGCCGCTGTTCTTCCTCGCTACATGGGCTCGGATCGGTACCGTAGCCAGATACTGCCGGTGGTGAGTATCCAACGCGGTATTTTTTTCGCTGACACGGCTCACGGCCTGGGCTTGCAATTTCAAACGGCGTCGGGTTTCAGCGCGAGTGCTGCCCTCAATTACGATTTCGGTCGCAAGGACAAAGACAGCGATAGCCAGGCCGGCTCCACTGACTTGAAAGGCATGGGTACCGTCGACGGTGCAACAGTTGCCGACCTCAATGTTGCCCAACAGATTCTGCCATGGCTTTCCGTCAATGCTGAGGCAGAGTTGCGGGTAGCCGGTGAGCGGCGTGGCAATCGTTTCCGCCTGGGTGTCGAAGGTATTGCCTATCACAGTGATAGCGATTCGGTCACTGTTGATTTAGATGCGCATGCCGGTAACAGTCAATACAACCAGACCTATTTTGGTGTCACCCAGCTACAAAGCCAACTCTCGGGCTTCTCTCCTTTTAAAGCGGACAGTGGCATCTACGCGTATTCGGCGGCGCTTAACTGGCAGCACATGTTCGATGCTCATTGGTCAACAGTTGCCAGCCTCGGCGTCACTCACTACACCGATCAGGCTCGGGGTAGCTCATTGGTAAAAGCGGATGCCGAAGGCACCGGTTTATTCGCTCTGAATTACACCTTTTGATGGCGCGGGAGCTAGCCATGCAATACTTTTTTGATGCGCCTCGCAGTCTGAGCCGGATACTCCAATCAAGTTGTTGGTGCCTTGGCCTGTTCGCGATGGTGTTGAGTGGCTGCTCCCGGGAACAAGCCGCTGCCCCGCTGTTCAATCGTGCGGTCAAAGTCGAGGTGGTCAAGGAGGACCACGTCGGCAACCTGAGTGCCACTGGGGTTGTCCGCCAGCGGCATCGCGCCGCTCTCGCGTTTGAATCGGGGGGGAGGCTGGCGCAGCTGAATGTTGATGTCGGTGATTCGTTCAAGTCGGGCCAGATGCTTGCAACCTTGGACCTACAGCCTGCGCGGCTTCGCCTTCAGCAAGCGCAAGCTGCTTCTAGGTTCGGCCTCGCTCAGGAGGCCGAACGCAGCAGTAACCTGCGTCGCCAGCAGCATTTATTTGCTGCCGGTAGCGTCGCGCAAAGCGTGGTAGAGGCCGCTTCGGTGGCTTATCAGCAGGCTCTTGCCGAGCGACGCCGAGCGGATTCGGAGCTGGCACTGGCTCGCCGTGAGGTGGAACGTGGCCAGATGGTTGCGCCGTTTGTCGGTCGTGTGGTCGCACGACACAGCGAACAGTTTGCCCAGTTGACTTCTAATCAGGTTGTCCTTGAAGTGGAGTCAGTCGGTGATCAGCAGGTGGTGGCCGCTATTCCCATCGACCAAGCTGCCCAACTTAAACCTGGCGACAGCGCCGTCGCCTACGATACACGATTACCTGCTACAGCGTTCGATTTGGTACTGGAGGGCATATCACCGAGAGCTGATAACGGCTTGGTCCAGACCTGTATTTTTCGCCTGCGTAATTCTTCCGCGATGCTGTCTAGCGGTACGACGGTATTGCTGAAAACCAATTCTCAGGGGCCTCGTCGGCTATTTGTGCCGATGCAAGCACTCCGGATGGGGGCTGACGGTTCCCACGCTCAAGTATTTGTTTATCACTCGGATGACCGTCGTGTAGCGATTCGTGATGTCTCGCTTTTAGGTATTGATCGCGGGCGCGCCGTGATCGCCAGTGGGCTGGTCGGCGGCGAGCAGGTGGTCACCGCAGGCGTCGCATTTCTCTCCGATGGCCAGGCAGTAAGCATGTTCCAACCAACCTCCCGTTTGGCACGGAACTGAATCATGAGCCTTACCCGCAGCGCCATGAGCGCCAGTCGTCTCACTCTGTTTACCTGCTTTTTGATCATTGTTGCGGGTATCTATACCTTCTTGAGTTTCCCCTCCCAGGAGGAGCCTTCGGTCACGATTCGCGATGCGGTGGTCAGCATCACCTATATGGGGTTGCCTACTGAACGTGCCGAGGAGTTGCTGGCAAGACCCACCGAAGAAAAGCTTCGTGAGCTACCAGAGATAAAGCGATTGATCACCACCGTGCGTCCCGGGAGTGTGATTATCCAAGTCACCGCTCATGATGACGTGAAGAACCTAGGCATCTTGTGGCAGCGTGTAAGGGCCAAGCTTGGCGAGTTGAGCGCAAGTTTTCCACCTGGCACCCAAGGCCCGAATCTCGATGACGATTTCGGTCAAGTGGCGGTGGCTTCAATCGCGGTCACCGCGCCTGGCTACAGCATGAGTGAGTTGCGCGGTGTCATAAAAGGCCTGCGCAATGAACTCTATGCGTTGCCCGGTGTGGATCGGATCGGCATCTACGGTCTGCAGGACGATCAGTTGTATCTGGATTTCGACCGCCAGCGGCTCGCCGCTGCGGGCCTGTCGGTGCAACAGTTTTTCCAACAGCTTCAAGGCCAGAATGTTATTGCGCCAGGCGGGATTCCGGTCATAGGTCAGCGGAGCACAACGCTGACCGTTACCGGTGAGGTGCTGGGGGAAGAGGCGTTGCGTCGTTTGCCGATCAAGCTGCCGAGCGGTGAAACCTTGCCGCTTGAAACGTTGGCTGACGTGTCCTCGGCTCCCCAAGACCCCCCGGATACGGCGGCGGTGTACCGGGGGCAGGACGCAGTAGTGTTGGCTGTGTCTATGCAGCCTGATCGCAATATCCAGGCATTTGGTAAGTCGTTACGTATGCGCCTTGCCGAAATAGAGCAAAAGTTGCCGCTTGGTTTTGCTTTGCATGTGGTGACGTTTCAATCCGACGTCGTGCATTCGCAGATGGAAAAAATGCAGCACGTGATGATGGAAACGGTAGTCATCGTAATGAGCGTCGTGATGCTGTTTCTGGGGTGGCGCACCGGTCTTGTCGTCGGAGCCATCGTGCCTTTGACTATTCTGGGCACGCTCATAGTGATGCGTGCCGTTGGCGTTGAGCTGCAGATGGTTTCGATCGCCGCGATTATTCTTGCGTTGGGGTTGTTGGTGGATAACGGCATTGTTATCGCCGAGGATATTGAACGCCGGTTACATGCTGGCGAAGATCGCCGTGTCGCTTGTGAGGACGCTGGTCGAACGTTGATGATTCCGTTGCTGACATCGTCATTGGTCATCGTCCTGGCGTTCTCGCCGTTTTTTCTAGGCCAAACCAGCACCAATGAATACCTGCGCTCTCTGGCCACCGTTCTAGCGATCGCGTTGCTAGGCTCCTGGTTGCTGAGCGTGACGGTGACTCCGCTGTTGTGTTTTTACTTTGCCAAGACCACTGCTCATGCCGCTGATAACAGCCGCTACGATTCAAAATTCTACAGCGGTTACCGTCGCCTTATCAGGGGGTTGTTAAAGCATCCGTTTCTCTTCCTGGGCAGCATGTGTGGATTGTTGACTGGGGCGGTCGTTGTGCTCGCTCACGTGCCTTATGACTTCTTGCCGAAATCCGACCGAAAGCAATTTCAGATTCCTATTTCGCTGGAGCCAGGCACCAGCTCGCGTGTCACTTTGCAAACCGTACGCGACATCAGTCTTTGGCTGAACACGGATCAGGACATCATCGACAGCATCAGTTACGTCGGTGATGGTGGACCGCGAATTGTACTGGGGTTGAACCCTCCCATTTCTGCGCCGGATACCGCCTACTTTACAGTCAGCGTACGGGAAGGCGCCGATATCGATCTGGTCATTGAGCGAACCAGAAGCTATTTGCTTTCCAAGCATCCAGAGGTCCAGGCACAGCCCATGCGTTTTTCCATGGCTACCACCGAGGCAGGCGTCGCCATCTATCGGGTTATAGGGCCTGATGAAACCGTGCTGAGGGGTATCGCTGAAAAAATCGAGGGTTACTTGCAGGCTTTGCCTGGAACTCTCGATGTACGCAACGACTGGCAGATCCGACTTGTTCGCTACAACGTAGTGGTCGATCAATACAAGGCCCGAAGTGCCGGCATCAGCAGCAAGGATATTGCCCAAGCGTTGCAGATGCGCAACGGCGGGTTACAGGTTTCGTCAATGCAGGATGGCGAGACCACCGTGCCGATTATCGTCAGAGAGCCCTCGACGACGTTGGTCCCTGCCAGCGATTTAATCAACACGCTCGTCTACCCATCAAATGGCGGCCAGGCAATACCGCTGTCCGCCTTTGCGACATTGCAGCCAGAGGCAGAGGCCTCGACGATCCAGCGACGCGATATGGAGCGGGCTATCACTGTGGTGGGACACAACCCTTCACTGACGGCCAGCTCCATCATAGAGCGCCTGGCGCCGCAGATAGCCGCCTTGAATCTACCGAGTGGCTATCGAATCGAACTGGGTGGTGAGATAGAGGACTCGGCGGAAGCCAATCAGGCACTCCTGCAGTATTTGCCCCATGCCCTGATAGCGATGCTGTTGCTGTTTGTCTGGCAGTTCAATTCCTTTCGCAAGCTTCTGATCGTGGTCGCCAGCGTGCCATTTGTGCTGATCGGCGTGTCGGTTGCGCTGCTATTGAGCGGTTCTCCTTTCGGCTTCATGGCCACTTTTGGCCTGCTCTCGCTGGCGGGAATAATCGTCAACAACGCGGTGCTGTTGCTTGAGCGTATTGAGGCTGAGCTGGCTGAAGGCATGCTGCTGCGTGAGGCGGTGGTCAGTGCCGCAGTCAAACGCCTGCGACCGATCATCATGACCAAGCTGACGTGCATCATCGGATTGGTACCGCTGATGTTGTTTGCCGGGCCGCTCTGGAAAGGTATGGCTATCACCATTATGGGGGGACTGGCGTTGGGCACGTTAGTGACGCTGGGGCTGATTCCTGTCCTTTACTGGCTGCTATTCAAGAAGCGGCCCAAGACTCTTCGCCATTCCCCGGTCCCATCTGCCCCATGAAAACCAAGCATCGCTGGATTGTTTGTGAGCATTGTGATTCGTGTTTTGAATCGGTGCCTTTGACCAGAACCCAAAAAGCCGTGTGCACCCGTTGTGGCGCGGTCTTGGCGCGCGGGAGAAGGATGAGCGTGCAAAGCCTCTTCGCCCTGTCGATCAGCACCGCAATATTGTTCGTCTTTGCCAACCTGTTTCCGGTTATCAGCATCAGCATGCAAGGGTTGAGTAACGCCGCCACGCTGTGGCAATCGGTGCAAGCACTTGCTCAAGGTCGGATTACGCCGATCGCCGTGGTTGCCGGCCTGACCATCATCCTGGTGCCCATGCTACAGATCGTTCTGCTGTGCTGGGTGTTGGCCTTCGCCAACGCAGGGCGCACGGCCCCAGGCTTCAAGGCCTGCATGCGCACGCTTGAGCAGCTGCGGCCCTGGAGCATGCTGGAGGTCTGCCTGCTGGGCATTCTGGTGGCAATCATCAAGCTGGCAGGGATGCTCAATGTGCACCCGGGACTTGGCTTATGGGCGCTAGGCGTGCTGAACGTGCTGCTGATTCTGATTTCAGGCAAGGACATACGCCGCCTATGGGAAGACCTGGAAGGGCAGTTCAAATGAGTCTGCCAGCCTACGCCCGAGACCTGAAAATGAAGTTGTGCCACATCTGTGGACACGTCTGCTCGTTGGAGGTACATCGCTGTCCGCGCTGCGACTCTGTCGTTCATGAGAGAAAAACCAACAGTCTTTCTCGCACCTGGGCACTGCTTCTGGCCTCATTGATTCTCTACATCCCGGCAAACGTTCTGCCGGTGATGCGCACCAGGATGCTCGGCAAGGCCAGCGAAAACACCATCTTGAGTGGGGTCGTCGAATTCTGGAAGAACGGTTCGTGGGACATCGCTGCGCTGATCTTCTTCGCCAGCGTAGTCGTGCCTTGCATAAAATTCCTGGTCCTGGGCGTCTTGCTCGTGACTTGCCAGCGCAAAAGCCGATGGGCGATGCGCGAACGCAGCCGCCAGTATCGCTTCATCGAGCTCGTTGGCTACTGGTCAATGCTCGATGTGCTGGTGGTCGCCCTGGTTGCAGCCTTGGTGCAGTTCCGCTCACTGAGCTCTATCGATCCGTTACTGGGGATCGTTTTTTTTGGTTTGGTGGTTGTGCTGACGATGTTGGCCGCCATGAGTTTTGATCCCCGGCTTATCTGGGATGCAGAGGTTAAAGATGTCTGATCGCCCCAACTCCAATCATTCGCCCGCCGTCGGTGTTCCCGTCGTCAATACTCGGCGGTTCAACGTGTCGCTGGTGTGGCTGGTGCCTATTATCGCCGCGCTGGTCGGGCTCTCGATGGTGATCCACAGCGCGCTTTCCGCGGGGCCCAAGATATTCATCAGCTTCCAGACCGCAGAGGGGCTGGAGGCCAATAAAACTCAAGTTAAATACAGAAACGTGGTCATTGGCCAGGTAACGGCTATTGCGCTGAGCAAGGACCGCACTCGTGTAACAGCCACTGTAGAACTCAATGAGGACGCTCGTACGTTCACCGCAGAGGACTCGATGTTTTGGGTCGTACGCCCTCGCATCGGCGCCAACGGTATTTCCGGCGTCGACACGCTACTTTCGGGGGCCTTCATTGGCGCCGATGGTGGTAAGTCCGAACGTACAAAAAAACGCTTCGTGGGGCAGGAAGCTCCACCACCTGTGACCTATGGCGAGCAAGGTACGCGTTTTACCTTGCACGCAGAAGATCTAGGCTCGCTCGATATCGGTTCACCCGTCTACTACCGGCGAATTCAGGTGGGGCAGGTGGTGGCGTATCACCTATCGGATGATGGCAAGGGGGTGGACGCGGACATCTTTGTTCATGCACCCAATGACAAATTTGTGACCACTGATACGCGGTTCTGGAATGCGAGCGGAATCGGTCTGACTGTAGGGGCTGACGGACTTAAGATCAAAACCGAGTCGCTTTCTACCGTATTGGCTGGGGGGGTGGCATTCATTGAGCCAACCTATAGCCCAGATGCGAAAAGAGCGGCTGAACATACCCGCTTCAACTTGTTCAATGATCAAGAAGCAGCCCTTGCGCCACCTGATGGAGAGCCAGGTTACCTGCGCATGACCTTCAAGCAGTCCTTGCGAGGTTTGGAGGTCAATTCAGCTGTTGAATTCATGGGCGTGAACATAGGTCGTGTGGTATCCGTCGATTTGGACTATGACCCCATTACCAAGTCCTTCTCCAGCGTAGTGGGGGCGGTGATGTATCCAGATCGACTGGGCTTGGCCAACGAGAAAATAGTGAAGGAGTTGGGGAGTACAGATGAGGCGCGTACCGCGCATTTGATTGGCGCATTCGTCAAACAGGGTCTGCGGGCCCAGGCTCGCACCTCCAATCTGCTGACTGGGCAACTTTATATTTCGTTGGACTTTATTCCCAATGCCACTCCGGTTCTTTTCGATGTCAAGGCAAAGCCGCTGATGATTCCTACGGTACCTGGAAGTTTTGAGAAGGTGCAGGAGCAGGTACAGGCGATTGTCGAGAAGATCAGCAAGCTTCCGTTGGCAGAAATTGCCAACAACCTGAATGGCAATCTCAGCGAAATGCAGAAAGTTCTAAAGCAGGTCAATACCGATGTCCTCCCGCAGATAAAGGTCACGCTGGCGCAGTCTCAAAAAACACTGGATGTTGCCACTTCGAGCTTCGAAGAAGACTCTCCCGCTCGGCAACAGATTAGTCAGACCATGGAGGAAATCCAGAGGACCGCCCGCTCGGTGCGGATCCTCACCGATTTTCTCAGCCGTAATCCCGAAGCATTGATCCGTGGCCGCACCGGGCAAGGCGCGCCAGATGCCTATAAAACCTCGAGTCCTGATTCGTCGCAGGTGCAGCCATGAACAAGGCCTTGATACTCCTTGTCACGCTGGGTCTCACTGCCTGTAGCTCTCCCGATATGCGTTACTACACGCTGCAAGACGTTGCTCCGGTGCGCGTCGATACGCCGGCCACGCCTGCTGATTTCCAATTCGAAGTGCTCAATGTTCGCGTCCCGACCCAAGTCGATATACCTCAGTTGGTGGTGAGGCGAAGCCAGACGGGTCTCATTGTTCTTGAAAATGACCGCTGGAGCGCACCACTGGCGGATGAGTTTCAAGCCGCCATCGCTGATCGGCTGGAGCGTCGGTTAGGGACAGGCAATTTGGCCGGCTTGCCCAAGGACAAACAACGTCCGATTCTTTCGGTTCAGATTGACGTACAGCGTTTCGATTCATTGCCAGGGCAATATGTTTTGCTGGATGCCATGTGGTCGCTGCGACTGCGTGGGGGAGGGGATCAGCCTGCACGCACACTGACGTGCAACAACAAATTGAGTCAGCCCGCCGGCCTGGCGTTGAACAACTTGGTATTGGCGCACCAGAAAGTGCTTGATCAGTTGGCTGAAGTTATTGCGAAGAAGGCTATCGATTGGGCGGCAAAAAATACGCTCAGTGAGTCGGCGCAGAAGTGCAGTTAAGCGCCATATCTGCGGGGGGGCTTTAAGCCGTTTCGGAGAGACGAGCTCCTGAGATGACCGCGTCTTGGGGGTGGTCCTTCAAAGATACCGTTTTGGCTGCCCATGATTGGCATGCGCGCCAGCTGATTATTATGATTTGGAGCAGGGCGACTTAAATTTTCTCCCATTGAGACGGGGATTCTTAATGCGCTGGTGAACATCGGTGACGAGGGTTTCTGCGCCGCCACAACGCCGCGCCGGATATTAATTTCAAACGCTTGGAGCGTGCGGATTAGGAACGTGTATTGGCCCGGACGGTAACTTTATAAGAACGCTCAGGAGTTGTTGCATGTCGTTAGCTACCTTGATTCACCGGGCCAGTTTGCCTAATCCTCAAGTGACCACACAGCAAGCTCTCGAGATACTCGAGGTTTACTACGACCTCAGCGGTACCTTGCATGTTCTGGGCAGTCAGCAGGATCTCAATTATTGTCTCGACACAGGTAAAGAGCGTTATGTCCTGAAAATTTGTCGAGGCGATTACGCGAAGCTGGAATTGCAAGCCCAGAACGAGGCCCTCATGCACTTGGCCGGGCATCCGGACCTGCGTGCACCGAGAGTGATCCCCGCCGCAGGTGGCGAGGAACTGCTGACTTTGAATATCGCCGGTCAGTTAATGCATGTGCGCGTGCTCGAATACATAGAAGGGCATCCGCTGGCAGACCTCAAGCACATTGGCAGCGAAGTGGTGGCCGAATTTGGTCGGCTCTGTGGGCACATGAACCTGGCCCTGGCAATGTTTCAGCATCCGGGATTGGAGCGCACCTTGCAGTGGGACCCGCGACACGCGAGTGCGCTAATCAGCAATTTGCTTCCTATCGTTGCCGACGCAAGTCTGCGCATACGGATAGCCGACGCCGCGCAAGAGGCCGACCGGCGCTTACAGCCGTTGATCGAAGCTCTTCCTATGCAGGCGATCCATTCGGATATTACGGATGACAATGTGGTTTGGCAGCGCGATGCCCACCGGCTTTGGCAGGTACAAGGGGTCATCGATTTTGGTGATGTGGTGCATAGTTGGCGCGTAACTGACCTGTCAGTCACTTGCGCCTCTTTGCTGCATCATGCCAAAGGCGATCCTTTCTATATTCTGCCCGCGATTAGGGCATTTCATGCCGTCAACCCGCTTAGCCACGCAGAGCTTTTAGCGCTCTGGCCGTTGATCGTTGCTCGCGCGGCGGTACTCTTGCTCAGCACTAAACAGCAGATCAGCGTCGATCCGGCTAACCAGTACAGTCGCGATAGTCTTGAGACAGAACTGGAAATCTTCCGCGTTGCCACCTCCGTGTCCTTTGAGCTGATGGAGGCGGCCATTCTCACTGCCGTCGGAGAGTCGTTGCCCGCTATTGCCAGCGAAGACTTCGCGCCCCTGCTGCCTGATCTGGCAAACAAGGCGTTCGCGATCGTTGATCTCGGTGTGCTGAGTCCTCACTTTGAGGCGGGTAATTGGGAGCAAGAGGGAATAGATGAGCGTCTGTTGGTCGAGACGGCTGCGATTCATGGTTTGGCTGCCAGTCGCTATGGCCAGTACCGATTGTCTCGCACGCGTCCAGACAGCGAGGTCGAGCCGGCAACCTGTCCGTTGCACTTGCAACTCCAGGTGCCGCTGGGTACTGCCGTCGAAGCGCCGTTTACTGGGGTGCTGGACATTGGCTTCGACGGAGTCCTTTACCTGAGCAGTGGGCAGTTAAGCTTGCGCCTTTGGGGAGTCAAGCCTCTGCAACCACTGGGTGCCGAGCTGGTCAAAGGCCGGCCGCTGGGTGAGGTGGTCGCTGGCCTGACAGTGCAAATGTGCCGGGTTGCACAGACCACCCCACCGTTATTTTGTACGCCCTCCCGGGCTTCTGCCTGGCAGGCTATTTGCCCTTCGCCGGCGCGAATGCTGCGCTTGGTTTGTGATCCCGAAGAAGCAGTGAACCCGCAAGACATGCTGGTTCGCCGCGACGCCAGCTCTGCTCGCATGCAAAAGTGCTACTACGCCGATCCGCCGCAAATCGAGCGCGGATGGCGCAATCACCTGATCGATATGCAGGGTCGTTCCTACCTGGATATGGTTAACAACGTTGCTGTTCTGGGGCACGGCCATCCACGAATGACTGCCGAAGTCAGTCGCCAGTTGTCGCTGCTAAATACCAACTCGCGCTTCCACTACGCTGCGATTACTGAGTTCTCCGAACGGCTTTTGGCGTTGGCTCCGGATTCGATGGATCGGGTGTTCTTGGTCAATAGCGGTACGGAGGCCGTCGATCTGGCGATTCGGCTGGCTTGGGCCTACAGCGGTGGACGCGATGTGGTAAGTCTGCTGGAGGCATATCACGGCTGGTCGGTGGCCGCTGATGCTGTGTCGACCTCAATCGCCGACAACCCCAAGGCTATTAATAGCCGGCCAGACTGGGTGCATCCAGTTGCCGCACCGAACACCTTCCGTGGCAAATTCCGTGGCCCTGAAAGTACACCGGATTACGTTCGTTGCGTAGAAGACAAGTTGGCCGATATTGCTGCTCAGAAACGTCAATTGGCAGGATTCATCTGCGAGCCGGTCTATGGCAACGCCGGTGGCATTTCCCTGCCGCCTGGCTATTTGGCCCAGGTCTATGAAAAAGTGCGCCAGCAAGGCGGTCTGTGCATCGCTGATGAGGTGCAAGTGGGCTATGGGCGAAGGGGGGATTCCTTCTGGGGCTTCGAAGAGCAGGGCGTTGTGCCGGATATCATCACAATGGCCAAGGGAATGGGCAATGGTCACCCATTGGGCGCAGTAATCACTCGCCGAGAAATCGCTGACGCGCTAGAAACACAAGGTGATTTTTTCTCCTCGGCGGGCGGTAGTCCGGTCAGTTGCCGAGTTGGGATCACCGTGCTGGACGTGATGAAAGAAGAAAAGCTGATCGAGAATGCTCGGGTTACGGGGGGGTATTTTAAGGCCCGCCTTGAAGCATTGATTGATCGTTTTCCATTGGTGGGGGCAGTGCACGGTTTGGGCTTCTATTTGGGGCTCGAATTGATCCGTAACCGCGAAACCCTAGAGCCGGCTACAGAGGAGACTGCGGCGCTGTGCGATCGCTTGCGCGAACTAGGCATATTTATGCAGCCGACTGGCGATCATTCAAACATCCTCAAGATTAAACCGCCGATGATTACCAACCGTTCGAGTGTGGATTTTTTTGTCGACATGCTAACCAGGGTTTTAGAGGAAGAACTCTGATCTGAGTTCTGACATGGTAAAATGAAGGGGGCTTTTGCTCACCTTCATTTTGTGCCATTTGTTGCGGATTCTTGATCAGTCGATATCACGAACCTTCATCACCGGATACCGTGAATTACCAGTTTCACTACGGCGGTCATGTGCGCCACACGAGTGTCAATGCAAAAATCACCAGACTGAACCTCCGAGCGGAATCTGGAGATGGCGTATGAATTAAGAACGCCAGCGACAAAGACGACATCAGTGCCTTGGTTTATTAGATTTTTTTCCTTTAGCGAGACTAGAACTTCAATAATCAGGCTAATGATTTTTTCGTTGAGTTTTGTTAACTGTAGCGGGGGTGAAATGCTCCATGCAGGTAGCACCTCTCGCCATACGTTTACTGGCAGAACCTCGCACTCATAGAGAGCTATCAGTCTGTCTACTTCGACTAGAGCCGTTACTGGGTCGTCCCAAAGCGCCTTTTTATTTCCGATTTGTACAAATGCTTGCTGGTCTGCGGCATCAATGACCTCAAGTAAAATATCGCTTTTGGTTTTGAAGTAGTTAAATACTGTAGCTGGTGAGACTTTCGCATCGGCGGCTATGGCGCCCACTGTTGTTCCCGCATAGCCATGGACTGCAAATAATTTAAGTGCCGACGAGCATATTGCCTTCCGACGACTTTCTTTATGCAGTTCTCTAAGTCCAGCCATAAATGCCTTCCAGTTATATCAATGTGAGACAAGCAGCCGCCCAATTCTAACAGGTCCGCTGAAACGCGTGAATTGTACCGTTCAGGAGACGCAGTAAGCCCGCAGCGCAACCGCGATCAGCCTTCAGCATTCATAAGATATTTTTAGGCGAGTATCCAAAAAACAACCTAGTCAGACGGTAATTTATTGATTCTAAACGTGTTTTAATGACATAAAATTAGAGTTGACTCTAAATATAGAGTGGTGTCAAATTTGTGCTGCCGTAGCAACAGCGCTCTTGGGATGCTACGGCGGGCGGCGTCGGCACCAGCTCGCACCTGGGCTGCCTTGCAGCAGGACTACAATCGGTGCACAAGACGCCGAAGCATGTTTAACAATTATTTCTGCCGTAACGAAACCACTCAACATGGGCGCGTCAGATGAAAAAAATAATGAAATATCTTCCTGCGTTATCATTTACTATTGGGATCTGCGTTGCGCAGCATAGCTATGCCGCTGGAAGTAAGTTGGCGGTATACAACTGGACTGAGTACTTGCCAAAGTCAGTGGTTTCGAGTTTCGAGAAAGAAACCGGTATCAGTGTCCAATATGACGTTTTTGACACAGCAGAGACGCTCGAAGCTAAACTCCTTACAGGAAACTCAGGGTACGATCTTGCATTCCCTTCCCATGACCGGGTACCGACGCTTGTCAAGGCCGGGGCGATACTTGAGATTGATCATTCGAAATTATCCAACTGGAAAAATCTCGATCCGGAGTTCCTCAAAAATCTGGCCAAGACTGACCCGGGTAACGCACATGCCGTGCCATACCTGTGGGGTACTACGTTGATTGGCTACAATAAAGATAAAGTACAAGCTGCCTTTAAAGGGGGGCCAATCCCGAATTCCTGGTCGCTTGTCTTTGATCCCCAGTACGCAAGCAAGGTCAAGGATTGCGGTGTAGCATTCATTGATGCGCCATCCGAAGTTTTTTCCATAGCCTTGCGCTATCTGGGCCTCGACCCAAACGCCACTGATCAGCCGAGTTTGGAAAAGGCCCGTGACCTGTTAATGCAGGCGAGACCTAACATTACGTATTTTCACTCTGCTCGCTGGTTGCAGGACCTCGCCAATGGCGATATTTGCGTCGTAGTTGGTTATTCCGGTGGGGTGGCAATGGCGAGAGATCTTGCTCAGTCGAACGGCAGTAAGGTCCAAATCGGATTGATCATGCCTGACGAAGGAGCATTGGCGTGGTCGGACGATATGGTTATTCCGAAAGGGGCGAAAAATATCGAGGAGGCCTATAAGTTTATTGACTATATACAGCGCCCAGACATCATTGCTCAGATCTCTAATGTAATCGGTTATCCCAACGCTAACCCAGCCTCCAGTGGAATGATTGATCCCGCCAGGCTAGCGGATGAAGCACTCTTCATTCCTGAGCCAAAGCGGGAGAAGTTATTTTTTCAGAACGTTCAAGCGTTCAGTGTGGAGCGCATGAAAACTCGTTATTGGAACACTGTGAAATCCGGTCAGTGATTACCGTGCACCCGGCTCCTTGTTCTATCGGTCATACGAGGTGTTGAACGTCGCTCGGCTCTGTGCTTCAAGGTTGTCGGGCGCATTAAATACTATAGGTACGATTTCTAGTCAAGAGTTCGGTTGTATTGGATTTTTATCCGTCTAATTTGAGAATCGCGCCTTCCATTAAAATGCGCGAAAAGGGAATTTACATGTCTGAAAACAAGGCTGTCACTCATGCTTACTTGGAAGCAAAGCGCGCTCGCGCGCTGCATGCTGATCGTTGGGACGTAATGAATGGATTTCCTCCCACCTTGGATAAGCTTGTCACTCATCAAAATTTTATGGCGCCGCCAAATAATCGCTGGGGCTTCAAACATCTCGAGAAGTTGACGCGAAGTACAACGGTTTCCAGAGGGGGCGGTTCCATCAGCCCGTTAATTAACACGTTGCAAGATCTGTCTGGAGTTGTTTTTAAAAGTAAAAGCGGCAGCACAGTCACAGTGAAAGAGCACTTGGCAGCAACGTTTACCGATGGCTTCATTGTCCTGAAAAATGGGGCGTGTTTGTACGAAGCATATTTTGATAATTTTCTGCCCGCCGATCGGCATATTATGTTCTCCGTGACCAAGTCGATTGTCGGTTTGTTGGCAGAGGATTTTGTTGCAAGCAAAGTTCTGGATGAGCTATTGACGGTGGGGGAGTATGTTCCGGAGCTTGCGGCCAGTGCGTTTGGCGACGCCACAATTCGTCAGGTTATGAATATGGTTGTCGGGGTGAACTACCACGAGAGCTATGAAGATCCGAACAATATTACGGCCCAGTATGCTTACGCTAGCGGTCTCTGGTCTCGGCCAGAAGGTAGTGATCATTCGGATAATATTTGTGACTATCTTAAAAAGTTGGAAAAGAAAGGTGAGCATGGTGTGTGTTTTGACTACATTACACCCTGCACCGAGGTGCTAGCGTGGGTTGTCGAGCGCGCCAGCGGTCGGTCCATCGCGGCGCATGTAGAGGAAATTTGGTCGCAATTGGGCTGTGAGCGGGATGCGTATTTCGTCAATGACGCTCAGGGTAGAGTGTGTTCGGGCGGCGGTTTTAATGCGACGCTCCGGGACATGGCCCGATTTGCATTGATGGTTTCGCAGAAAGGCGAATGGAAAGGGAAGCAACTCGTTTCATCTGCCGCTGTGGACCGCCTATTTGAGGGGGCTGATCCCGAACATTATGCTCGCAATGAAGAATATTCTTCATGGACGCCGGGGGCTTCTTATCGGAGTCAATGGTACGTGTACTCAGGCCAGTCGATCATGGCTGTAGGTATACATGGACAGATAATATATATAAATCGACTGAGCAATATCGTCATTGTGAAGCAATCATCCTCGCCTACCGCTGAGACACCGCTGAGTACAGACACTGTAGTGATGCTTCAGACGTTGGCTGATGTGCTGAGTTGAGCCCAAGGTGATGGGCTGGCTTTCCGGGCACTGAGGTTTCTGTCTTCCAATTTCTGCGAGCTTACATGATGAAATTTTCTGCTCACGAGTATCCCTATTCCTCACAACGGCAGTGTGTGTTCGCCCGGAATGGAATGGTTGCAGCCTCGCAACCACAGGCAGCGCAGGCAGGGATCGAAATGTTGCGCAGAGGCGGGAATGCTATCGATGCAGCTATTGCAACCGCTGCGGCATTGACGGTGGTTGAACCCACCGGTTGCGGTCTGGGGGGCGATGCTTTCGCATTGGTATGGGTCAAGAATCAGCTCTATGGGCTCGATGGCAGTGGTCATGCACCGGCGGTGCTTAGCATAGATGTTCTGGCCAGTGCTCACTCCACCATGCCGCAATACGGCTGGGAGCCTGTAACGGTGCCGGGGTGCCCATCTGCTTGGGCAGAACTATCCCGTCGTTTCGGCCGGCTGCCTTTTGCCGAACTGTTACAGCCTGCTATTCATTTGGCTAGAGACGGTTTCCCGGTGTCACCATTAGTCGCTTATCAATGGCGACTCGCCCTGCAGGAAATTATTCAGCATCGTCAGCCTGTTTTGGAAAACTGGTTCAGCACTTTCTTGATTGATGGGCGTTCACCCGAGGCTGGTGAGATGTTTCATAACCCCGCCCAGGCTCGAACGCTTGCCGAGCTGGCGACAACGCAGTGCGAAAGCTTTTACCGTGGCTCCCTGGCTGCCCGCCTGGCAGCGCACTCTGTGGACACCGGTGGTTACCTTCGTGCGAGCGATCTACATAACTACCGCGCCGAGTGGGTAGAGCCGATCAGCGTCAACTATCGAGGGGTTGATGTGTGGGAAATTCCACCAAGTGGTCAAGGCCTTATTGCGTTGATGGCGCTTAAGATTCTAGAGGGCTTCGAATTTTGTCAGCGTGATTGTCAAACTACTTGGCACCACCAGCTGGAAGCAATGAAGCTTGCCTACAGCGATGGCTTTCACTACATCACTGACCCCAAGCATATGCGCGTCACGATGGAGAAGCTGTTGAGTTCCGACTACCTTGATCGGCGTCGAGCGCAGATCGGTCACCGAGCTCTCCCGCCATTGCAGGGGGATCCGCATGCCAGTGGCACGGTGTATCTCGCCACCGCCGACGGCGAGGGTAATATGGTCTCGTTTATTCAGAGCAACTACCACGGTTTTGGCTCTGGGGTTGTTCTGCCTGACAGTGGTATTGCTCTACAAAATCGTGGCGCGGAATTTAGCCTCGATGTTGATCACGCCAACGCCCTGGTTCCGGGTAAAAAAACGTTCCACACCATTATTCCAGGATTTCTGACCAAAAACGGAGAGGCGCTCGGCCCCTTTGGAGTAATGGGGGGGTATATGCAGCCGCAGGGTCATGTGCAGATGGTTATGAACCTCGTGGACTTCGGTCTCAATCCTCAGGCTGCTTTGGATGCTCCGCGTTGGCAATGGTTGGGCCAAATGAAGGTTGGTATAGAGCAAACTGTACCACGTGATCTCGCGTGTTCATTGGCGAGCCGTGGCCATGAGGTAGAAGTGGCTTGCGACCTGACCGATTACGGACGTGGTCAAATCATCTTGCGTGATCCACGAAGCGGTGTTCTTTGTGGAGGCACAGAGCCTCGAGCTGATTCGCACATAGCTATTTACTGAAGGTCGGCATTTATCATCGGGCAGAATCTTAATGTGATCCGGTAAGCCATCGGGGTAAATGGGCTCCTAATTAAGGCGGTCGGAGCGCCGTTTCCGAAGAGGTTTATTGCATCGTTCCGTCTGTGGAAGTACCGGTCATTGCCTTAGCGTCAGCCTATGAGTTTCGGAGTAAAAACGTATGACATTTCACACGACGAATCGGTCGCTGGCTAACGCTCAGCCTCATCCTGTCTGGCAGGAAACAAAAATACCTGCGACCGCCGCACCACGGCTCACGGGCGAAGTGAAGTGTGATATTGCGATTGTGGGTGGCGGGTTTGTCGGGTTGTGGACTGCGTTGATGGCCCGTCAACGCAGGCCTGAAGCAGCTATCGTGGTGCTTGAGGCCGGCCGCTGCGGTAGCGAGGCGAGCGGACGCAATGGCGGATTCTGTGCTCCGAGTATTTCCCACGGTGTTTCCAATGCGCTGAAACGCTGGCCCAAGGAAGCAGAGCAATTGGTGCGACTGGGTAAAGAGAACCTTGTGGAATTTGAAAGGGATCTTCGGCGTTTCGGCATGGACGTAGAATTTGAGCGCTCCGGAAAATTGACTGTCGCCAGTCAGCCCTGGCAGGTTGAAGGGCTAAGGTCGATGAAGCGTAACTACGAGCGTTTTGGTATTTCTTGCGAATATCTGGATGGTGAGAGGCTGAAGTCACTCCTCGATTCGCCGGCCTATGTTGCAGGTATGTTCGAGCCCAATTATGCCTTGCTGAACCCGGTCAAGATGGTCTCGGAACTGCGACGCGTATGCCTTGCGCAAGGTGTGCAGTTGTTCGAGCATTCGCCAGTGACCGCCTTACGCCAAGACGGTCTTCATCAGGTGCTGGAAACCGGTCTGGGCGCAGTCAAAGCAGCAAAAGTTGCGCTCGCCACTAACATCGCGCCGCCATTGTTGGGATCGCTGAGGTCCAAGGTTATTCCCGTTTTTGACTACGCCCTGGCGACCCGCCCTCTCGACGATGCTCAGTTGCGCGCCATCGGTTGGAGCGGGCGCTACGGTATCGCCGACTGTGGTAACCAGTTTCATTACCTGCGCAAAACCGAGGACAACCGCATTCTCTGGGGCGGTTACGACGCTATCTATCACTTCGCAAGCCGACGGGATGAGGCGTTGACGCAACGTCCGGAAAGTTTCGCGGCATTGGCTCGGCAATTTCAAGCGACTTTCCCGGCGTTGGCTGATATCACGTTCAGCCATGCCTGGGGCGGCATCATCGACACCTCCGCGCGCACCACCTTCTTCTGCGGAACATCGTCTAATGGGCGCGTTGCTTATGCCCAGGGGTTCACCGGGCAGGGCGTGTCCGCCAGTCGTTTCGCGGCATTGACCATGCTTGATCTGCTCGAGGGCAAATCAACCGAGCGCACAAAGCTGGCAATGACCTCAACGGCTCCTTTCCCGTTTCCACCCGAGCCCTTGCGCTACGTGGGCGTGTCGCTGGCGCAGCGCTCGTTGGCCCGTGAAGACATCACTGGGCACCGCGACTGGTTGCTCAAAGGCTTCGATGCGCTAGGCATCGGTTTTGATTCTTAAGTAGGAGTGAGCATAGTAATGAATAAACCCGAATGCGTTATCGATTTCGCTAACCCGGACTTACCGTTTGTTGAGTCGGAAACCAGCGATCCGGACCTGGTCGACATCCCGTATCGCAGCCGGATCTGGGAGCATTTTGCAGACCCGCAGAAAAAGGCCGCCGCCGGTATCTGGGAGGCCCCCGAGCACCTGGAGCGCTGTGAATGTGACTTTGACGAGCTCTGTCACTTGCTCGAAGGAAGCGTTCGTCTGACTGACAGCAACGGCGTCAGCCAGGACTTCAATGCCGGCGCCACGTTCGTGGTTGCCGCTGGGTTCAAGGGAACTTGGGAGAACCTGACACCGGTCCGGAAGGTGTTCGTGGTCCTGGAAGGCTAAGTAAGGGAGGGCAGCGCCATGATCGCTCGTGCGGAAATGTCAGTGCCGCGAGTCGCCTGCATGTTTTCGCTGAACGTTTTGAGGCGCTGTTTCATCGATTGATCGCTCAGCAGCTGTTCGAGGGCGGCGGGTAGTGCGGGCAGTGGTTCGGCAAAGCGCGGCAAGTAGCGACCGACACCGACTTCCTCGGCGCGTGCGGCGTTGTCGTGGCCGTCCCAGCAGTAAGGAATGATCAATGACGGCAAGCCGAAGTACAGCGCTTCGCAGAAACTGTTGTTGCCGCCGTGGTGGATGAACAACTGACATTCCTTGAGCACGGCCGGCTGTGGAAACCAGCTGTCCAGGTACACGTTGTCCGGGACGGTGGTGTACATGTCCCGATAGGCGCCAACATTGATGAGGAAGCGATAGGGCAGATGTTCGATGGTACCGATCAGGCGCTTCATCATGTCGGTGTCGGCGGCTCCGAGGCTGCCGAAACTGACGTAGATCAGAGGCGCGTCGTTGTGCCGTGGGAAGTCGGGAACGATGTAAGGCGCCTCGCGACGTACACAACCGTCGAGGTATACATAGCGCTGAGGATCCAGCGGCGACTGGCGTTCATAGCGCACCGGCGTTGGCGACAGTAGCAGGTTGAGCCACGGTGAGTCGATGAGGAACTGGCCGGTTGGGCAGGGCGCGGTGCCGTTGTTCGCGAGAAACTGCGAAAAGCGTGCATGGGCCGGTGCGACGGCTTTGCGGTAATGCTCGGCAAAGCGTTCGCGGGCCTCTTTGTCGCCAGCCAGGCAGCCTGACAAGTACGGCGGTACGGCGGCATCCGGCAATTCGGTTTCAGCGCACGAAACCATCCGCACCCACGGGCATCCAGCGTTGGTGATGGCGGGGAACATGACCACGTTGTCGAGGACGATGACGTCCGGTTTAAGGCGGTCGAGTAACTGTCGCAGCGGTTTTTCGGCTTCGATAGCAGTATCGATAATGGCTTCCCAGGCTGGTGCCACATAGCTGTCGATCTGCGCAAATGGCGTCTGGTCGAAGTAAGGAATATTGCGCTCGATGAAGCGCTCCCAATAATGCTGGTGCTCCGCTGCCGACAGTGGACTGGCCTGCGGAATCGGATATTCGTCAAAGCCGTATTCGGCGAAGAGTCCTTGAAAATATTCGTGGCAGATGAATACCGGCTTGGCTCCCAGCTCACGCAGTGATTGGGCGATTCCAATGCAGTTCAAGGCCGCGCCGAAACTGGCTTCCGGAAACAAGGCGATCAGTTTTTGTGTGTACATGGCGAAGAAAGTCCATGGCGGGTAAAGCCCACCGTGCCTGAGATGATTGGATGCTGTCTTATTTTATGAAAAAAATCATCTTGTTTGTCGATCCATTTTAGCGGCGCCCAAGCAGTTGGCCCTGCGGGATCCCGCGGTTAGCGGTTTGTGGGCGCTGGGCGGCGCTAAGGCGTAGGTGCAGACGCAGCAGGTCGGCGGCGATCTCCAGCTGTCCGCGTTCGATGTGGGCAATGACTTGCAGGTGCTCGCGTAGTGCCTCTTGCAGGCGGTGCACGCTGACGGTCGGCAGCAGATTCGGCAGGCGCCGAAGGCTCTGATGTTGGAGCAAGGCGTCGCCGATAAATCGATTGCCGCAGCTCTGGCCTATCAGTTCATGAAGGCTGATGTCCAACTCGCGAAATTGCTGAATGTCGAAGTGTTCAACCGGGCTTGAAAGCAATGTTTGCATGGCGCTCCGCAGCAGTGCCAAGCGTTGCGGGTCGGCATTGAAGTGCGGGCTGAGCAAGGCTTCCGGTTCCAGGATCAGGCGGAACTTGAGGCTTTCTTCCAGGGCGGCGATGCTGTTTAACGAAGGACGAAACAGCCAGGATTGGCCGGGGCCGCGCTCTATCGCCTGGCTTTCGCTGAGTTGCAGCAGGGCTTTCTGCGCTGCGGGCCGGCCGACGTCGTAACGACGCATCAGTTCGCTGATGCTGATGCTGTCCCCAAGGCGTCCGGCCATGCGGTCGCGCAGTATCGAAGTCGCTAGTTCTTCTTCCTCGGCCTGTGGCAGTGCGGCGTTGAAAGCCTGGCCGGGTGGTGCTGCCAGCAGTCGATAACCTTTACCAGTCTCGTGGCTCAGCAGGTTTTGTTCCAGCAGCACTTTCAGCGCGCCACGAATCAGCGTGCGTGAAACTTGGAACGTGCGCGACAGCGCTTGCTCGGCGACCGGATCGCCGGCCTTTAGCCCGGTTTCCTGAGTGTGCTCCAGAATCCGCCGGGCGAGCTCCAGGTGATTGGTGCGAGGTTTTTTCTCGGGTGCTGTGCTCAAGCGTCTTGTCTCGTTTTGTTCGCTTTGGACTCTGGCGCCCATCTTAAGCCATTCACTGCTAAACCGTCAGGCATGAAAATAAGCGTTGACATTCCTTCTTGCTGGTCCTAATTTCTAAAAAAAAACATACGGAACCGTTTCTCTTTTGCCGTACTGCCTTCGAACACAAAAATAATCAATCGTCGGGTGAGTATTATGAGAAAGCTGAAAGGCCTTATGTGTCTGGGATTGAGCGTTTCCCTGGCGATTGCTTCGCAGGCTGCAAGTGCAAAAGACATGGTGATTTCGATCTGGGACGGCTACATGGCCCCGGATGCGCTGGACAAGTTCAAAGCGGCCAGCGGCGTTGACGTCGACAAGGCGTTGCATGCGACCAACGAAGAGATCATGGGCAAGCTCATGGCATCTGGCGGTGAAGGCTATGACGTGGTGTTCGTCTCTTCTCCGTTCGCCGAAGTCCTGCACAAGCAGGGGCTGCTGGCGGATATCGATCCGGTCAAAGTTCCCAACCTGAAAAACCTCTACCCCGAAGCGACCCAGCTGGAATATGACCCGGGCAACCATTTCTCGGTGCCGTACACCTGGGGCACGACCGGGATCTGCTACCGCTCCGACAAGGTCACGCCGGCACCGGTGAGCTGGAACGAATTGCTCAACCCGAGCGATGCGCTCAAGGGCAAGGTGACGATGCTCGCCACCGACCGCTGGATGCTCGGCGCCGGGTTCCTGGCCAAGGGCTGGTCGGTCAACGACAGCGATCCCAAGCAGATCGCCGCCGTCCGCGACCAGTTGATCGCCACCAAGAAACGCATCCTCGCCTTCGACGACACCACCTTCTACTCCAAGCTCGCTTCCGGCGAATCGCTGATGGCGCACGCCTGGGATGGCTGGTGTAACTACGGCACCCAGGCCAATGCGGCGATCAAGTTCGTGGTGCCCAAGGAAGGTTCCGACCTGTGGGTCGACACCATGGTCGTGCTCAAGAGCTCCAAGCACCAGGAGCAGGCGTTGCAGTTCATCAACTTCATGCTCGCCAAGGAAAACCACGTCTGGGTCGCGGAAAACATCCTCTACAAAATCCCCAACCAGGCTGCAATGGCCGGTTTGTCCGCTGACCTGCTCAAGCAATATCCCAACCTCACGATCGCCCCGAGCGAGCTGTTGAAGATGGAGCAGTTGCGCGATCTGGGCGGCATCACGCAAAAAGCCTACACCCGGGCTGTCACCGAAATCATGGCGGCGCAGAACTGAGCCTCACATCACGTAGGCCGCATTGATCACGAGGCATGCCCTGCATGCCTCGCCACGCTCGCAAGCCGCCTCCGTTCCGGGGCGGGAGGATATGGGTAATGAGTGCTTTGCATGCTGACAGGCGGCTGTCGGCCTGGCTTCTTGCGCCCGGCTTTGGCTGGTTGCTGATCTTTCTGGTGGTGCCGTGCGTGCTGGTGCTGGTCTACAGCTTCGTCGAGCGCGGCGCCTACGGCGGGATCGACTGGCTGTTCACCTGGGAAAACTACCAGCGCGCGTTCGATCCGCTGTACCTCGGTATTTTGCTCAAGTCGGCGAAAATCGCCGGGCTGGCGACGCTGTTCGCGGTGCTGATCGGCTACCCGGCCGCCTACGCCATTGCCCGTGCGCCTCGACGTCATCAGGCGGTGTTCCTGTTTCTGGTGATGCTGCCGTTCTGGAGCAACTACCTGATCCGCACCTACGCCTGGATCGTCCTGCTCAACCGCGAAGGCCTGATCAACCGCATGCTGCAGCTGTTCGGCTACAGCGGCGATCCGATCAACCTGCTGTACACCGAAGCGTCAGTGGTGCTGGGGCTGGTCTACAACTACATCCCGTTTGTGATCCTGGCGATTTTCTCCTCGCTGTCGCGCATCAACAACGAACTGTGGGACGCGTCGAAAGACCTCGGGGCCTCGGGCTGGATGACCTTCCGCCGCATCATCCTGCCGCTGAGCGTGCCCGGTGTCGCGGCCGGCGCGGTGTTTGTCTTCGTCCTGAGCATCGGCAACTTCATCACCGCCGACCTGTTGGGCGGCAAGCAGGTGCAGATGGTCGGCAACCTGATCTATTCGCAGTTTCTCACCGCGCGGGACTGGCCGTTCGGCGCGGCACTGAGTTTCTTCCTGATCGCGATCATGCTGATCCTGTTGTTCGTCCAGGCCCTGGTGGCCCGCCGTGCAGAAGGGGGCCGGGCATGAGTCAGCCTCGTTCCATAAGCGGCACCGCCCTCAATACGCACCTGTGGCTGGTGTACGCCTTCCTGTATGTGCCGATCCTGGTGCTGATCCTGCTGTCGTTCAACAAGTCCGGCCTGCCGACCGCCTGGGGCGGCGTGTCGTTGAAATGGTACGTGGCGCTGGCCCACAACTCGGCGATCCTGTCGGCGGCCCTTAACACCCTGATCGTGGCGCTGGCGGCGACCTTCATTGCCTGCGTGCTAGGTACGTTCCTGGCGCTGGGCATCGAGTTGCGCCGCAAGGGCAATGACAAGGGGCAGGTGGTGGACACGTTGCTGATGGCACCGATGATCATCCCCGACATCGTCCTGGCAATTGCGCTGCTGAGTTTCTTCAACCTGCTCAAGGTCGCGTTGGGCCTGCACTCGATCATCATCAGCCACGCCGTGTTCAACATCGCCTTCGTCTGCGCGGTGGTGCGCACGCGGCTCAAGCACTTCGACTACTCGATTCTCGAGGCCTCGATCGACCTGGGGGCGAGCGCGTTCACCACGTTTCGTCGAGTCCTGCTGCCGGCGATTTTCCCCGGCGTGCTGGCGGGTGGTTTGCTCTCGTTCACCTTGTCGGTGGACGAATTCATCATTGCGTTTTTCAACTCCGGTTCCGGCCAGGCGTCCACGACGTTGCCGATGCAGATCTACGCCATGATCCGTTTTGGCGTCACTCCGGAAATCAATGCCCTGGCGACGCTGGTGATGCTGGTCAGCATCACTGCGCTGCTGGCTTCGCAGCGTCTCAACAAGGCTCCTCACACCTATGAATAATTCATCTGCGGTACTGATCCTGGACAAGGTCAGCAAGTCCTATGGCAACGCACCGGTGGTTGACGAGGTGTCGCTGAACATCCGCGAGAACGAGTTCTTTGCGCTGCTGGGGCCGTCCGGCTGCGGCAAGACCACGCTGTTGCGCATGCTCGCCGGCTTCGAAACACCCAGCGCCGGCTGCATTTACCTGGATGGCAAAGACATCTCGCCGCTGCCGGCCAACAAGCGTCCGTTGAACCTGATGTTCCAGTCCTATGCGCTGTTTCCCAACATGACCGTGCGCAAGAACATCGCCTACGGGCTGGAAATGGAGCGCTTGCCCGAGGCGGAGATCCGTCTTCGGGTCGATGAAGTGTTGAGCACCGCGCAGCTCGGTGAGCTGGCCGAGCGCAAGCCCGATCAGCTCTCCGGTGGCCAGCGCCAACGTGTTGCGCTGGCGCGGGCGCTGGTCAAGCGTCCGCGGGTGTTGCTGCTCGATGAGCCGTTGGGTGCACTCGACAAAAAACTCCGGGAAAAGATGCAGCTCGAACTCAAGCGCCTGCAACTCGAGAGCGGCATCACCTTCATCATCGTCACCCACGACCAGGAAGAAGCGCTGGTGATGTCGGACCGTATGGCGGTGCTCGATGGCGGCAAGGTCTGTCAATGCGGCAGCCCCACCGAACTCTACGAAAACCCCAACAGCCGTTTTGTCGCCAACTTCATCGGCGTCAGCAATCTGTTTGAAGGCGTGCGTTCAGGTCAGCACACGGTCCGCGTCAATGGTCAGGAGCTGGCTGTCGAGACCGACGCGCCACTGGTTCCAGATCAGAAGGTCGCCGTCGTCGTGCGTCCGGAGCGTTTACAGGTGCTGGCGGAGGAGGACGATTGTGGCAATCAGGTCACCGGCATCATCGTCGAAATCGCCTATCACGGCCTCGACACCAACGTGCATGTGCAGACGGCGCTCAGCGAGAAAGCGTTGATTGTCCGGGTACCGTCCTCGCAATTCGATTTTGCTCATTTTGCTATCGGTATGAGCGTCCGGCTCGGCTGGCAGGCTCGCCACGCCCGTGTTTTGACGCGTTGAACAATTAAAAGGACCAGGCAGGAGTGCCGCTCGATGAAACAGAAAGTGATCGCCTTTTTTCCGGAAGCCACCTATGGCCCGGCACTTAACTCAGTCGGTATTGCCCAGGCGTGTGAGGCCCTCGGCCACAAGGCCGTATTTCTCACCGACCCTGGCATGACTGGTGTATACGCCGGTTACGGTTTCGAAGAACACGTGGTCAACATGTCGGCACCCATGCCGGCAGAAGAAATGGCTCGTTACTGGGTCGACTTCATCAATAGCCATATCCCGAATTTTCGAAAATCCCCGCTGGATCAAATCGACAACTACGTTAAGGAGTGCTGGGCTGCCATTGTCGACACCGCGAAATGGGCGCAAAAGGAATTGCCAGCAGTGCTGGAAAGGGTTCAACCCGATCTGATTTGCGTCGACAACGTGATCCTGTTTCCAGCGATCAAACAATATGGCAAACCGTGGGTGCGGATCATCTCGTGTTCGGAAAATGAAATCGAAGACCCGGATATTCCGCCGCATCTGTCAGGCATGAGCATTCACGACAAAGCCGGTCACGCGCGGTTTCGCCAGCGCTTTGAGGAAGTTATCCGGCCGATACACGAAGACTTCAACCAATTCCTGCAAACCCATGGCGAGCAGCCGTATCCGCTTGGCACGTTCTTCGAAGCTTCGCCTTACATGAACCTGTTGCTGTACCCGGACGCAGTCAAGTTCGAGCGTCGTCATCCATTGCCGGCCGAGCGCTTCCACTATTTGCAAGGGTGTGTGCGTCAGGATACGCCCTTCGAGATCCCCGAGTTTCGCGCCAACAATGACAAACCGTTGCTCTACGTCAGTTTCGGTAGCCTAGGATCGGGCGATGTCGATCTACTCCAGCGTCTGATCACCGCCGTTGGCAAGCTGCCTTACCGCGCACTGTTCAATGTGGGGGAGCATGTCGATGAATACCCGGACCTGCCGGACAACGTGCTGATCTCCAATTGGTTCCCACAGCCTTCGGTGATTGCCCAGGTCGATGCGGTGATCCACCACGGCGGCAACAACAGCTTTACCGAGTGCTTGTTTTTCGGCAAGCCGGCAATTGTCATGGCCTACGTCTGGGACGGTCACGACAACGCCATGCGCGCCGAAGAAAGCGGTCACGGGTTCAAGCTAGATCGCTACGAATGGAGCGAAGCACAGCTCGCGGAAAAGCTCGCGGCGTGTCTCAACGACGAGGCAATGCGCCAACGTCTTCTGCGCACCAGCGCGCAGATGCAATCGCGCAAAGGTCCGGCGGACGCGGCCACTATTCTCGACAAGGTGCTAAACAATGCCTGAGCAAAGCACCACGGCGGGTATGACGCCGTACCTCTTAGCTGTCAGCAGCCGTACCGATTTGGTGGACTGGGGCGTGCAAAGCGACGCCGTCGAAGGTGCCTCGCACTCCAGCGGACGACTGTTGTTCAAAGGTCCGAATAACAGTCCAGAAACCGGCCTATGGGTCTGCACGCCCGGTCGCTGGCGGCTGTCTATCCCGCGTGACGAGCTGTGCCATTTCATCGCAGGCAATGCCACTTACCGCAACGACGATGGTGAAGTGATCGAAGTTCGCCCCAACACCCTGGTGTTGTTCCCGGCCGGCTGGACCGGCGAATGCCATGTTCGGGAAACCCTGCGCAACGTTTATATGCTGACCTGAACCTGACTTTTTTGGAGAGCAATAATGACTACCCCGTTTTTGTACGACCCGCTGAGCATTACTGACGTCAAGGATTGGGGCGTGATCCCGACCATGCTCGAAGGCGAATCCCGTGTCTCTGGCGTGGTGCTGCACAAAGGCCCCGAAGGCCAATCCGAGTGCGGTGTGTGGATCTGCACCCCGGGTAAATGGTTTTGCCACGTCACCAGCGATGAGTTTTGCCATTTCCTCGAAGGCCGCTGCACGTACGTCCACGAGTCCGGAGAAGTGATTGAGATCAAACCCGACACGGCGGCCTTTTTTCGCAAGGATTGGAAAGGCGAATGCACCGTCCATGAGACGGTGAAAAAGGTTTACATGATCCGGTGAGAGCCATGACTGAAACACGTGCGTTATCGCCAACTCGAGAGGATCAACGCACAGCCTTTCTGGCAGGTGCTGGTTTCGCCGGTGCGCAGCTGGTGGCGTTGCCGGTGGATGCCTCGACCCGACGCTATTTTCGCTTGAGCGGTGTGGGACTCTTGTTGATGGATTCGCCCCCGGACAGCGAACCGATCGGTCCGTTTGTACAGATTGCCCGTCACTTGTACGGGCTGGGGCTTTCCGCGCCAGCCGTTGTGCAGGTCGATGAAGGGGCGGGATTGGCACTGATCGAGGATTTCGGTCAGGACACCTATACCCGGTTACTCGCGGCCGGGCATCCCGAATCGCTGCTGTATCACTTGGCCGTCGATGCGTTGGTGGCGTTGCATCGCGCGCCGCCGTTGGCCGAAATGGCGCCATATGATTCCCGGCAACTGAGCGAAGAGTGCGCGCTGCTGATCGACTGGTACATCCCGCTGCTGATTGGCAAGGACGCGGCGCTCGATCTGCGTGATTCGTTTTTGACGCTGTTCGCCGAGGCTTGTGGTGACGTCGCGTTACGTCGCGAAGCTTTAGTTTTACGCGACTTTCACGTCGACAACCTGATGTTGCTCGACGGCCGCAAAGGCGTTGCCGCCTGTGGACTGCTGGATTTTCAGGACGCACTGACCGGTTCAGCGGCCTACGACTTGATGTCGCTGCTTGAAGACGCTCGCCGCGACGTGCCCGAAGCCTTGCGCATGGCGCTGTTGACGTACTACCTGACGCAACGTCCGGAGCTCAATGCTCCGCGTTTTCTGAAGGACTACCGACGGCTGGCCGCCCAGCGTCACGCCAAGGTGCTGGGCATTTTTGTACGCCTGGCGGGCCGCGATGGCAAACACGGTTACCTGGCGCATTTGCCGCGCACCCTGGGTTTGTTTGTTCGTGCGCTGGACGCTGAGGCCTATGCTCCGCTGCGCGATTGGTTCAACCGTCACGTACCGGGGTGGCGCGAGGATCTTCCTCCCGCGACCTTGGCGATGTTGTGCGAAACCCCCTATCGATTGGTTCAAGGATCATCCCATGGCCACGTTTAATACTGATACTGCCCTGCGTTTCATCAGTCCCGAGTACCTGCCCCTTACGAATGTCCGTGACCGCGAAGTGCTTGACCCGGCGACGTTACAATCTGTGGGGCTGGTCGGCCTGTGCGGCGAAGCCGACGTGCAAGCCGCCGTGGATGCCGCCACCACGGCGCAAAAACAGTGGCGACTGGTCGACGCGAAAAGCCGGGCGGTGCGCTTACATCAGTTGGCCAACGCAATCGAGCAGGACGTCGCCTGCAATCGCGAAGTCGCGCGGTTGATGACTCTGGAAATGGGCAAGCCGTTTCCTGAGGCCATGGGCGAATTGGCGAACTGCGCGCCGATCTTTCGCTATTACGCGGAAATGGCCCGGGACGACGCGGGCAAGGTCGCCGGTACTACGCAGATCGGCTCGTTCCAGCATGTACGTTATGAGCCGTATGGCGTCAGCGTGCACATCATGCCGTTCAATTTTCCGATCCTATTGATGTGCTGGACGGTCGCAGCATCGCTGGCGGCGGGTAACGCCTGTATCGTCAAACCGGCCGAAGCTACAACCCTTTGCACGCTCAAGTTCATGGAGCATTTCACCTCAATGTTACCGGGCCTGGTGTCTTGCGTGCCGGGCGACGCGGTGACTGCACAGCTGCTGGTGAAGTCGACCGGGACTCACGCCGTTGCATTTACCGGCAGCGTCGCGGCGGGTAAGGCGGTGGCGGTGGCGTGTGCAGGGCAGATGAAACCATGCGTCATCGAGGCCGGTGGCAGCGATCCGCTGATCATCTCCAGGCATGCACCGCTAGACGTCGCGGCTGCAGGCGCAGTGACTGCTGCCTTCCACCTGAGCGGGCAGATTTGCACCTCGGCAGAACGCTTTTACGTGGTCGATGAGATCCACGATGAGTTCGTCGAGAAGTTCGCCCAACGTACTCGCGCCTTGCGCATCGGTCATGGTCTGGAGCATACGGAAATCGGGCCGCTGGTCAGTGAGGTTGCACGCAACAAGGTCATGCGTCTGGTCGACGACGCCTTGGCCAAGGGCGCGACACTGGTGTGTGGCGGACGGGTTCCGCCGCAGCACAGTGTGGGCTGGTTCTATGAGCCAACCATCCTCACCGGTGTGACGGGTGACATGGCGATTCTTCAGGAAGAGTGTTTTGGCCCCGTCGCGGCGATCTGCCGTGTTAGCGATTTCGACGAAGCGGTACGATTGGCCAATGACTCGCCGTTCGGTCTTGGCGCGTCGCTGTTTTCCACCGACCTTGCCGAGGCGATGGAAGCTGCCGAGCGTCTCGAAGCCGGGATGGTCTGGGTCAACAACCCACTGATCGACAACGATGCGCTGCCGTTTGGTGGCTGGAAAATGTCGGGCCTGGGACGTGAACTCGGGCGGCAGGGCCTTGAAGCGTTCCGGCGTTCGAAAATGGTCATCATTGATCACCAGCCAAAGATTCAGAGCTGGTGGTATCCGTATGCTGACGACATGTTCTATCAAGAGCAGGCTTAAGTCCCTGCTGCACTCAGGAGGGTTGTGATGAACGACGACATTTCCTGGCCAACCCTTGCGGTGATTCTGGCAGCCGGGCTGGGCACTCGTATGCGTTCGCTGCTGCCGAAAGTCATGCACCTGGTGGGTAACCGGCCGTTGCTCGGTCATGTACTGGCCGCGGTCGAGGCCGCAGATATCGATCAATGTGCCGTGGTGTTGGGTGCAGGCAATCGTGCGGTTGCCGATTATTTGAAGCAGGTAGCGCCGTCTACGCGGGCGTTTATCCAACATGAACAGTTAGGCACGGCGCACGCCTTGTTCGCCGCTCGCGCCGCGTTGCAGTCCCATGAACAAGGTTGCGTGTTGGTGCTGTTTGGCGATTCACCGTTGATCAGTCCGCAAACGTTGTTGCAGCTACGTCAGGCACTGATCGACGGTGCGGCGGTTGCCGTTGCCGGGTTTCACACTGAAAGTCCCGGGCCTTATGGACGACTGCTGGTGGAAGAGGGGTGTTTGCTGGCGATCCGCGAAGCCAAGGACGCCAGCCCGCAAGAGTTGGAAGTCGGCTTCTGCAATGGCGGTGTCATGGGCTTGCGTGCCGACACCTGTCTCTGGTTGCTGGAACGCATCGGCAATCAAAATGCGCAAGGCGAGTACTACCTCACCGACGCCGTGGCCGTGGCCAACAGCGTCGGGCTGCAAGTGACGGCGGTGGAGGTGGCTGAGGACGATGTGCTCGGGGTTAATGATCGCGAGCAGTTGCATGCTGCAGAACAGCTTTTTCAGCAGCGTCGACGCCTGGCGTTCATGCAGTCGGGCGTCAGCCTGATGGCGGCAGATACGGTGTTCTTCAGTGCCGATACGCAACTGGCCAAGGACGTATGCATCGAACCTTGTGTGGTGTTTGGACCGGGAGTGAGCGTGGGTAGCGGGGTGCGGGTCGACGCGTTCAGGCGCCTGGAAAATATTCGGCTGGAGCAGCCGCAGAATGAAGGAGTGTGCTATGGGTGATTACCAACGGTTGTACATCGGCGGCGAGTGGATCGTGCCGGTACAGGGTGGAGTTTTCGAGACAATTGATCCGAGCGATGAATCCATTCTGGCGCAGGTCGCCGCCGCTACGTCGGAAGATATCGACCTGGCTGTTTGTGCCGCACGCAAGGCCTTCGACGAAGGTGATTGGCCGCGCTGGACAGGCGCGCAGCGAGCACAAGTCCTTCGGCGAATCGCTGACGGTATCCGGACGCGTCAGGATGCATTGGCCGCCATCGAAGTTCGCGACAATGGCAAGCCGCTTCCGGAAGCGCTGTGGGACATCGCTGACACGGCTGGATGCTTCGACTTCTATGCAGGGCTCGCTGAAAGTTCTGCCCTGCATCACGAACAGGCGATCAGCCTGTCTGATGGGCGCTTCGACTCGTCGGTTATCAAAGAGCCGGTGGGTGTGGTCGCGGCAATCATTCCGTGGAATTTTCCAATGCTGATGGCATCGTGGAAGGTCGCTCCGGCACTGGCGGCTGGTTGCACCGTTGTGCTAAAGCCCTCGGAGCTCACACCGCTGACAGCCCTTGAGCTAGCGCGCATTGCCGATCAGGCAGGCTTGCCTGCAGGGGTATTGAATGTTGTCACAGGACTGGGACGTGAGGCTGGCGCACCGCTGGCCGAACACCCGGACGTGGACAAGATCGCCTTCACTGGCAGCGTCCCGACCGGGCGCAAGATCATGCAAGCGGCAGCGGCCGAGATCAAAAATATTAGCCTGGAGCTGGGCGGTAAATCGCCCTTCGTAATCTTCGCTGACAGTGACCTCGACGCGGCCGTGGAATGGATTCTGTTCGGGATATTTTGGAACCAGGGCCAGGTCTGTTCGGCCACCTCGCGTGTATTGGTGGAGCGTGCGTTATACCCAGCGCTCCTGGAACGCTTGATAGCTGTGACTGAGGAAATCCAGATTGGCCAAGGTTTTACTGAAGGTGTGAAGCTCGGGCCGCTGGTCAGTCAAGGACAGCTGGATAAAGTACTCGAAGCTGTTGCGGCGGGTCAGCAAGAGGGCGCGCGATTGGTTTCGGGGGGCACGCGTCCGGCCCACCTGGAGAAGGGTTACTACTTCACCCCGGCCATTTTCGCCGATGTACCGGAACAGAGTTCGATTTGGCGCGAGGAGATTTTCGGCCCGGTGGTGTGCCTGCGTACGTTCGACACCGAGGCCGAGGCGATTCGTCTGGCGAATGACTCGCCGTTCGGCCTGGCAGCGGCAGTCATGTCGCGTGATATTCCACGCTGTGAACGGGTCGCTCGACGCTTTCGCGCAGGGATCGTCTGGGTCAACTGCTCGCAACCGACCTTTGTCGAGGCTCCCTGGGGCGGTTACAAGCAGAGCGGTATTGGGCGCGAGCTGGGTGAGTGGGGGTACAACAATTATCTTGAAACCAAGCAGATCACTCGATACGACGGCGGACGCTGGGGCTGGTATCTGGACTCTGCTGGTTAATGGATTCGGATGTAGCTCGTGGACCCGATGAAGGTATCGGGACCGAAACACGCTAGATGACCCTTACTGATGCCCCATCGTCGTAAGGTTCATCGCTTTTTAGCGAGTCGCTTCGTCTTTCTTCAGGATGAGTTCCTTGCCATAGGCTATGTTGACCCACCAACCAAATCCTGCGGCAGTGAAAAACATGATGAAGCTATAAATGGCGGCAGGAATGGCCATTGTCGAGTTGTTCAGCAGGCTCGGGCTAAGCGCCAGGGCAATGGCCAAGGTGCCGTTGTGAATACCGATTTCCATGCCTATGGCCACGGCTTGACGCTGGGGTACTTGGAGTAAGCGCGGAACCCAATAGCCGATGCCGAGACTGAGCAGGTTGAACACCAGGGCCGCCAACCCGACGACCGGAGCGTAATCCAGGAAGGTTTTCCAATCCTTGATAAGCACCAAGATAACAGTGCCGACGAGAAACAGTGCGGAGGCGATTTTCATCGGGCGCTCCATGCGTGCGGCGAAGCGCGGTGCCAGTTTGTTTATAAGCATGCCCAGAGCAACCGGCACCAGTACGATGGCAAAAACTTGCAGCACTTTGGCAAATTGCAGAGGAATGGCCTGGTCGGCCTCCATGAAATACAGCAGTGACATATTGACCAGAAACGGCATGGTGAGAATCGCTATCACCGAGTTGACTGCAGTGAGGGTGACGTTCAAGGCCACGTCACCGTGTGCAAGATGGCTGTAGAGGTTGGCGGAGGTTCCGCCGGGAGAGGCCGCCAGCAACATCAAGCCGACGGCAAGGGCAGGCGCCAGGTTGAAACCCTTGGCGATGAGAAAGCAAAGAAAAGGCAGCAGGAGCAACTGGCAGGACAAACCAATCAACACCGGTTTTGGGTACTTCACCACACGGGCGAAATCCGATGGGGTCAGCGACAGGCCTAAGCCCAGCATGATGATTCCAAGGGCTATAGGGAGAAACGCGGATAGCAAGGGGGTTGCGGTCATTATTGTTGTACTCGCAGGAAGGACACTCACTAAAAGTTTGCGTCAACAAGGCCGTGTTTAATTGTGATGGATAATGAGCTAGCGGTCAGATCAATGTGTGTCCTCAGGTCTGGTAAATGTGCGCGAAGGAGTTGGAAGCACGAGTGGGCAAACTCAGGCGTCGTAGCCCGGCATCTGTTGGTCCAGTTTGCGCAGCAGAGCCGGCCAGGCCAACGAGCCGCCCAGGCCGCCTGTGGAACGCATCGCGCCGTTGATCATCTGCTGGGCATTATCGAGAATGGGCTGGGGAATCCTGGTCAAAGTGGCGCTGGTGCTTTGGGCCATCAATTGGATTTCACAGGCACGCTGCAGGATAAACATCCTTAGGAAGGTGTCCGCGATGCTCGCGCCACATGTCAACAACCCATGGTTACGCAGGATCATGAAGTCGGTATTACCCAGATCAGCCTGCAGACGCGCTTTTTCGTCCTCACGCAGGGCAACGCCTTCATAGTCGTGGTAACTGAGACTGGCAAGAACGAACACCGATTGTTGCGACAGCGGCAGTAAGCCAGCTTCTTGTGTCGACAGAGCTACCCCAGCCGCGGTATGGGTATGCACCACACAAGTGACGTCGTGGCGAACCTCGTGGACGGCGCTGTGAATCGTGTAGCCCGCCGGGTTGATCTCAAATGGGCTGTCCATCAGCTTGGTTCCCGCCAGATCCACTTTCACCAGACTCGAGGCAGTAATTTCGTGGAACATGAGACCGAAGGGGTTGATCAGAAAATCCTCCGAACCCGGGACTTTAGCGGAGATATGAGTAAACACCAGATCGTCCCAGCCATGCAGGGCGATCAAGCGATAACAGGCGGCCAAATCGACACGGGTTTGCCATTCAACGGCGGATACCCTGTCTTTCATACTAGGCAATTGATTGATACTCACGGTATTGACCTTTTTTTAGTTGGAGTGCCTCCCTATTCTAGAGAAAAAAATAGAAACAGAATTCGCCTTAACAGCCAGATTGATTGCCTTGCCGGTTATATTGCGGGCGCTATTAGCGGTGTTGTCCTGAGTGTAGGCGCTGATGTCGAACGGCTGCACCTGAATTGAGCTGGAGTCAGCAGATGAGTGAGCGCACCACGTCTTCCAGTTGGGCCAGTACCATTGTTCAGGCTATGGAAATGGGCGGCGTCAATTGCGTTGAGCTTTTCAGGCGCCTCGGTATGTCGTACCTGGCTTTGAGTGATCCCGATGCGCGTTTCGCACAGGATGATATGACGCGTTTATGGCAACTGGCGGTCGAAACGTCCGGCAACCCCGCTATCGGCTTGAACATGGCTAAAGTGGTCCGCCCTTCCTCTCTGCATGTCGTTGGTTATGCTCTGATGTCCAGCTGCAATTTGCAGGAGGGTATTTCCAGTCTTGTACGCTATCAACGCATTATCGGCGAGGGAGCTGATTTCAGCTTTCATCCCAAGCTTGATGGCTATGAATTGACACTGGCCATTCACGGTGATCGTCTGCCGTCGGCTAAAGAAAGTGCAGAAGGCGCGCTGGCGTATTTTCTGGCGTTCTGCAACTGGTTGGCATGCCGTCCACTAAAGCCAAGGCTGATCAGTTTTCGGGGAGCGCCACCGCGATCTTTGGAGCCCTACCGCGAAACGTTCAACGGGCCGCTTCAATTCAATGCCGAGCACTACGCGGTGTTGTTCGACCGTATCGACATGGATACTCCGTTGCCGATGGCCAATGATGCGCTGGCACACCTGCACGAGCGCTTTGCCAGTGACTATATGGCACGTTTTTCGGAAGGTCAGGTCACCCACCAGGTGCGTCAGATTCTTTGTCGTTCGCTGCCCCAGGGCGAACCCAAGCGCGAGGAGGTTGCTCAAGCCCTGCTGCTCTCTGAACGTACCCTTCAACGCCGGCTGAAAGAGGAAGGCACCAGCTTTCATCGAGTGCTGGATGACACTCGGCGCGAGCTGGCCAGCCAATACCTGATCCAACCAAAGCTCCCCTTGCAAGAGATTTCCTATCTTCTTGGATTTTCGGCCCCCAGCAACTTCTTCCGTGCGTTCCGTCGTTGGTTCGGTACCACGCCTAAAGAGTATCGGGCAGGTCAGTAGGGAGCAGGTCGAAAAAAACAAAAGAACTCAGGACGAAACGGCCGATTTTTCCATCCTGTAAAGCGATTGTTTCGGCCGGGCAAAAACTCGACGGAGCATGGGTTCGAAAAACTCCAGTGGAAGTGTTTCGCCCTCGGGATCGAAAGCGGCGGCGTCGTAGCGTGCGCAGAATTCGATGGTTTTTTGGTACTGCGGCTGATCCTTGAATTGTTCGCGCAGAAATCGATCCATGCCCAAGTGGTGGAAGAAGTAATACCCCTGGAAAATCCCGTGCTTTTCGATCATCCAGTGATTCTGCTCACTGACGAAGGGCTTGAGGATGGCTGCCGCGATATCGGCATGATTATAAGTGCCTAAGGTATCGCCGATGTCGTGAAGTAGCGCGCAAACTACAAACTCTTCGTCCTCACCGGCACGGTAGGCGAGGGTGGCGGTTTGCAGCGAATGGGTCAGGCGATCTACCGGAAAGCCACCGAAATCACCATCCAGCAGTTTGAGGTGGGTCAGGATGCGATCAGGCAGTTCTGCTGCAAAGCCCGGGAAGTGTTTGGCGATGATGGCCCAATCTTCGGCAGTGCCGTCATCCATGTGGGTGAAACTGGCTTGATGACTCATCATGTCTCCTAATTACGGGAGTGAATGCGACTTCTTTGGCCTGAAGGCGCTGAGTCGCTGTCGATGAGTGTGTGTGGGAATGCTGGTGCGCTCAATGGCAGGCGCCGCCAGCTTGGTATCCTTGCTGACCTGGTGGCTCGGTAGCTAAGGCCATTGTCAGGCTATGCGACAAGACTCAGTCAGTCTTCCATGGGTAACTGAAACCTGGCTCGATAAGCGCCTGGCGTGAATCCAACGCGCTGACGAAACAGACGCGAAAACGAGCTGATATCACTGTAACCAACATAGTAAGCGATTCGCTCGGTGCTCAGGTCGCCGGCCTCCAGCAACGCTCGCGCCATATCGATTCGAAGGTTCTGTAGATAGGTCAGCGGTGACTGCTCAAGCACTTTATTGAAGCGGCGTATCAATGTGCGTTCGCTGACGGCCAACTCTTGCGCCAGGTCAGTCATGCGCACCTGGTCGACCAAGTGCTCCTGAAGCCACTTTTGCGCGCGTTGAATCAAGGGATCATTGTGGGTCCTGTCGGCGATAAGCGGCTGAAAAGGTGTCTGCGTCGTTTGGGTCAGATCGATCAGCATGCTGCGGGCGCACTGCCTAGCTATGCTCTCTCCAGCGAACTTGTTAAGCACGTGAACCGCCTGCAACAAAAAAGTGGCATGTGCGCCACCGCAGACGAGGCGTTCAGATTCCGTCACCGCCGGGCGCATTTGCAGGTCAACCTTCGGGAACCGGCTGCGGAAATGCCCCTCCAGCCACCAAGTGGTCGTTGCAACTTGGTTGTCAAGCAAACCCGTCTCGGCAAGCAAGAAGGTACCCGTGCAATTGGCGCAGAGCCATGCGCCATTTCGCCATTGCCTAACCAGCCAGTCACACACATCTATCTGTTTTTCCAAGAAGCTCTGGAAATGCTGCCAGCCGCGATAATGCAGGCTGGGAATAAAGACCAAATCATAATTCTGGTCCTTCGGCAGCGCCCGCATGCCAAGCTCAAGGCCATTGCTTGTACGTACGGGCCGGCCGTTCTGCGATATGAAGTGCCATTCAAAAAGAACCGCTGACGGCATCCCCTGTTTTGACATGTGCGCGTTAGCGACCTGAAGCATGTCAGCAAAACCTCCGACTACGGAGGCGTAGGAATCATCAAAGCCCAGAATTGCAACAACCGTCATAGAGGAGCCTTTTGGAAGGAATGGCGATATTCGCATATTTACCGTCGTTTTTGCCTATTACGCCATCCCATCAGATTGCCTACCGTTCATCACGTTGTTTCCCAGGGTGCAGAAGAGATAACCATGACCCATATTTCCAACGTACCGGTTAATGCGGCTGTTACGCGACACCAGGATCGCCTTTACCACGACCTGAATATCCCGCAAGAAATTCTGGCTATCCGTCAGGAAATTCGTCGCTTCGCTGATGAACATGTCGCCCCGCTGGCTTACATAATTGGTCACACCGAGGAATCCGTTGCAGCTTTCCCGCGCGAACTGTTCGCCAAGATGGCCAAGGCAGGCTTATTCGGTATTCCCTTTGCCGCTGATGTTGGCGGGCGAGGGCTCAAATATCCCACCGCAGCGACTGCCGTAATGATCGAGGAGTTGGCCTACCATTCGAACTCGGTGGCCGCCATCGTGGACGTGCACTGCATTCTCGCGGGTAATGCGCTGAACCACGGGTCGGACTCGATCAAACAACGCTATCTCAGGCCTTTGCTCAGCGGCGACAAGATCGGGAGTTTCGCGACTACCGAGCCGGATGCCAGTACCGACTTGAGCGTTGAAGCCATGGGCACCCACGCTACGCGCACCGAAGATGGCTACATCGTCAACGGCCGCAAGCGTTTCATTTCCAACGCCCCAGTTGCCGACTTTGTTGTACTGCTCTGTGTCGATGGGGCGCGCATGACCGAGTTGGTGGTCGGGTTGAATTGGCCAGGTGTTCGTGTTGGCGAACCCGACAAGAAAATGGGCAACCATGGTCAACTGACGGCGGATATCTACTTCGACAACGTCAAAGTGCCCATGACGAACGTCGTTGGCCAGCCCGGTGAAGGTCTCAAGATAGCGTTGCAAACACTGACGTTCGGGCGCATCGGGATTGCCGCGAGTGGGACCGGCATGGCTCAGGCATTGTTTGATCACAGTATCGCGCGGCTCAAGACGCGCCGGGCGTTTGGCAAAGCCATCGCGCAGTTCCAACACTGGCAGTTCAAGATGGCCGAGCGCGCCACTGAAATCGAGAACGCCCGCAACCTGTATCTCAAGGCGGCGTTGCGCATGGACGAAGGGCTCGCTTTTCCGGAGCCCGAGGCCGCGATGGCCAAATGGTACGGCACCAACCTTGCCGGTGAATTCGCCCGCGACGCGGTACAGATCTTTGGTGGCTACGGCTTTATGCGCGAGCTCGCGGCAGATGGTTCGCACTACCGTGTCGAAGAGATCTATCGCGACTGCAAGATCGCCGAAATCTATGAGGGAACCAATGAGATTCAGAAGCTAGTCATTGCACGCGCAATCTTCGGTAAAGGCATCACCGGCTGATGGGCTGACCAACCCGAGCCCAATGGAGAACTGTCCAATGCACATCCTCATTATCCACGCGCACAACGAGCCGCAATCGTTCAATGCGGCCATGAAAGATCTGGCTGTCGAAGAACTACGGGAGCAGGGGCACTCTGTCGAAGTGTCTGACCTGTATGCCATGAGCTGGAATCCGATCGCCAGCGCGGCTGACTTTGGCAGCCGCGTAAATTCAGAGTACCTGACGTATGCCTTGGAACAGCGTCACAATTGCTCGCAACGCACACTGGCGCCGGATATCCAGGCGGAGCTGGACAAGTTGCTGAAGGCCGATATGGTGATCTTCAACTTCCCAATCTATTGGTTCTCGATGCCGGCGATCATGAAAGGCTGGATAGACCGGGTATTGGTTTCTGGCGTCTGCTATGGCGGAAAGCGCTTTTACGACCAGGGAGGCCTGGCTGGCAAGAAGGCCATGCTCGCCATTACTGTCGGCGGTCAACCACACATGTTGGTGAGCGGCGGCGTGCACGGTGAACTCAACGACATGCTCCGGCCTATCCTGCGTGGAACGTTGGCCTATACCGGGATGACTGTGCTTCCGACCTTTGTTGCCTATCACGTACCGTACATTTCCCAGGAAGCACGTGTCACTCAGTTAGCGATGTATCGACAGCACCTGCGTTCGCTGGACACACTGCAGGCGCTTTCATTCGTCTCACTCAATGAGTTCGATGAGAAATTGCACCCGATTTCCGCTCCGGATTCTTAGCAGACACCACGTTTGCCTTCCTCCTTGGTGACTTTGTATCGGCTCGTGTCGGTTCGGTTGAGGTAAGAAGGTAACTGCCCCAAGTTGAACTTCTGCTCAAAAAAACATATGTGACTGACTCCATTGTGCTTTTTAAGCAAAAATTGTCATTTTCGAACCTACCAATTGCACTTTATCTGCCCTTAAAGTGCGCGGTTTTCTCACTATCGGTATACCTATGAATCTCTGGTTTCGTCTTCTGCTTCTGCTGTTTCGTAGACCCTGGCGTAAACCGGTCGACGGGCTGGCAACGACTGTCATCCGCATGCGAGTTTGGCCGCTTGATCTCGACTTCAACCGACACGTCACTAATGGTCGGTATTTCACCTTGGCTGATGTAGGACGCATGGACTACGTCCTGCGTAGCGGCGCATTTCGGGTCGCGCTGCGTAACAGGGCATTTCCTATCGTTGGAGACACGTGGGGTAAGTTTCGTAGAGAACTCAAGCTGTTTGAAGCTTTCGAGATTCACACCAGAATGCTCGGCTGGGACGAAAAATGGAGCTTCGTCGAGCATCGCTTTGTCAGCAAAAAGCGAGTGGTTGGCGTGGTCGTGATGCGAGGTCTGTTCCGCTCTGCGGAAGGCACGATTCCACCTGATGACTTCGTCCGAGAGATGGGTTTAGCCGAGCACTCACCAGCAATGCCCAAATGGCTGACAGATTGGTCGAAAAGTTGCGAAGACATGAGTCGACAGCTTCGAAGTGAAGAAGGCCTATCTGACTCGATTCGTAGCTAGCATGGTGGGGCGTCTCCAGTATGGGGGCGAGTGTTCGAACCACTCCTCTCCGACTCTATTTTTTTCAACAGAATCAGCTTATTTCTGTCGATCGATCTGAGTCCTCGCTCGGCGGACGTGAAGCTTTCCCGTGATGGGGCAAAAATCACCACCCGGGCAGCCACCTTGTCGCGGCGTAACCGCGTCACGCAAACGTGACCTGAGCCTGGAGTGCGAACGCGCATCACGGTTCGAGGTGCGGCCTCATCAGGTCCTCGAACCACTCGATGAATGCCCCGAGCCGACGCGTTCTTTGGCGCCGGTGCGGATATAGCAAGGAAACCGGCATGGCTGCTGCACGAAACGCGGGCATGACCTCGATCAGTTCCCCGCTGTCCAACAGGTGCTTTACGTCGAAGCGGGGTATCTGAATCAGGCCGAGCCCGGCACGGCAACAGGCAATGTAGCTCTCGGCATTGTTGACGACGACCCGGCTAGGTACGTTACTGGTCTGCTCCTGCCCATCGGCAGGAGGGTGTTCCCAGGGTAACTCCCGCCCCGTGGTGGGAGAGGCGTAGCCAACCGCCCAGTGCCCGGAGGCAAGGTCCCTCGGCTGCTCCGGCACGCCGTGTTCATGCAGGTAGGCTTTGCTGGCGCAGTTGATCAAGGCGATAGCCCCTAGCGGCCGCACCGCCAGGCTGCTGTCCTGCAGGGTCCCCACACGTACCGCGCAGTCGACGCCTTCCTGCACCAGGTCGATGGCGCGATCGGCAGAGCCGAGTGCCAACTGCAGTCGAGGATAGCGGCGCAGCAGACCCGGCAACGCCGGCGCGATTAGGCGTCGCGCAATGCGACTGGGCGCATCGATCCTGAGCTGGCCAGCCACTTGCCGCTGGCTGCTTTGGAACAATTGCTCGACATCCTCGGCGTCCGCCAGCAATGGACGCAAGCGCTCGAGCAATTGTGTGCCATCAGCTGTCAGATGGACCTGGCGCGTCGTGCGGTTCAGCAGGCGGGCGCCGATCTTTTCCTCCAGTTGCTGGATCGCGGCGGAAACGCTGGCGCGAGGCAATTCCAGCGCATGGGCGGCTTTGATGAAACTGCCCATTTCGGCTACCCGCACGAAGACGCGGTATTGATCGAGTTTGTCCATGTCTGCATTCAACCTTGGGAGCGGTGCCAATCCCGGACGCGGAATCGGCATCCGTGGGACGGTAGGATGATCACCCCGCGAACCCTCCCTGATCCAGAAAGATTTGCTCCGCCCTCGTGGTCTGGCGCAACAGTAGCGGATTGCGGTGCGGAAAACGGCCGAAACGGCGGATGATGTCGCGATGGCCCTCGGCATGGGAGCGGGCGGTCGGCCCCAGCCGGGTGTTGAGTGCCACGGACACGTCCTGATCGGCGATGTCTTCCGAATGCGCGAAGGGCAGGCAGAAGAACAAACGCAGTTCCGGATCAACCGCGTCCATGTACCGTTGCGAATGCGCGATGCGTGCGAAGTGCCGCGCCAGTGGGTCGGTCGCGTACATGTGGCCAGTGCCGCGGAAAGCATTTCGCGGGAATTGGTCGAGCAGGATCATCAGCGCCAGCGCAGCTTCCGGTTCACCGATCCAGTGGTCGACCTCGCGTCGGGCCGCCGCCAGGTGCAGGTCCAGAAAGCGTTCGCGAAAGTGCTGATCCAAGGCCGGGTGCTTGTCAAACCATCGCTCTGCGCCGACTTCCCGCCAGAATTGGACCACGTCGGTCGTGCGTTCGCCGGTATTCAGCGGCATCGCCGGGTGTCGAGAAGGGATTATCGCCATCGCATCAGCCCTTCGGTTGCGCATTGCCCTGAATCAGGGTTTTGCCGGCATAGATGCCGCCCGACACCTCCATGGCCAGGCGCTCGGCGTCCGTGCGGCGCACCTGGGCCGCGAGTGCTTCGGACGTCTCGGGCGTCGCGCCGAGCGCCATCGAGGCTTCGCGGCCAAAAGCCATGGCCGATTCGAAGGTGACGCGGACCTGGTAGTCCACATCGGCCTTGATCAGTTCGATGGCGTGTTCGCGGTCGTGAGCGCGGGCAAGCACCCGGGCATGGGGGAACGCCACCTTGGCCTGTTCGACGATCCGCGTGGCGGCCCGCGCATCGTCCACGCACACCAGGATGGCGCGGGCATGGTGCGCGCCGGCGGCATGCAATACATCGGCGCGCGTGCCGTCGCCGTAGTACACCTTGAAGCCGAAGTCACTGGCGTCCCGCGCCACTTGGGGGTCATGGTCGATGATGGAAATGTCGGCCCCCAGCGCCAATACATGCTGGCTCGCGATCTGGCCGAAGCGACCGAAACCGACGATGAGCACGCTGCCGGCCAGTGCGTCGGGCGCCTGCGCCCCCTCCATGGAAACTCCTGTCCTCGGCCCCCATCGCCGGTGTGCGATCACCGCCATCGGGGTCAGCGCCATGGACAGCACGATAATGGCCGTCATGTTGGCGTTGACTGTCGGATCGATCACGCGGTTGGCCAGCGCGGCAGCGAAGAGCACAAAGGCGAACTCGCCGCCCTGGGCCATCAGCACGGCGCGATCCAGGGCGTCGGCGTGCGAACTTTTCGCCAACCGTGCCACGCCGTAGATGCACGTGCTCTTGATCACCATCATCGCGAGCACGCCAGCCACGATGATGGGCCAGTTACGCCCCACCGCAGCCAGGTCCAGTGACATGCCCACGCCAAGGAAGAACAGGCCCAGCAGCAAGCCGCGGAAGGGTTCGATGTCGGCCTCGAGTTGATGGCGAAACGTCGATTCGGACAGCAGCACGCCAGCCAGAAAGGCCCCCATGGCCATGGACAGACCACCCAGTTGCATGAGCAGTGCCGCGCCCAGTACCACGAGCAGGGCGGCGGCGGTCATCACCTCGCGGGCTTTGGCGTTGGCCAGGATGCGAAATAACGGGTTGAGCAGCCAGATGCCTGCCCCAACCAGTGCCGCCAGCGCGCCGGCCGCGACGGCGATGCCAATCCAGCGTGATCCGGCCGCCGGCGCGGATGGATCAATGGGGGCGATGAACGCCACCAGCGCCAATAGCGGCACGATCAACAGGTCCTCGAACAGCAGGATGGCCACTATCTTCTGGCCACGCGGGGCCGCGATGTCGCCGCGTTCGCCCAGCAGTTGCATGACGATCGCGGTGGAGGTGAGCACAAAGCCCATGCCGCTGACGAAGGACACCGCCAGCGAGAAACCGAAAGCCACGCCCACTCCGGTCAGCAGCAGGCCGCAGACCAGGATCTGCAAACTACCCAGGCCGAAGATGTCGCGCCGCATGCTCCACAGATGGGAGGGCCGCATCTCTAGGCCGATGACGAAAAGGAACATCACGACCCCGAGTTCGGCGGTGTGCAGGATGGTCTGCGGGTCGCTGAAAAGCCCCAGCCCGAACGGGCCGATCGCCAGCCCCGCTGCCAGATAGCCCAGCACCGAACCCAGGCCCAGACGCTTGAACAGCGGCACGGCCAGCACCGCCGCACCCAGCAAGGTTAAGACCTTGGTCAGGTCACCCGCACTGCCTTCGATCGACATGTCTCGGTCCTCAAAGTCAGGTGCGTGCGAACTGCCAGGCCGCAATAGCGGCCGCGATGGCAGGCAGCGCAAAGACCAGCAGCAGGATTGGAAACTCCTCGCGCGCGCTGTAGCCTGCATGGCTGACGCCCACCCACATGTTCACACCCGCCACCAGCAGCCACACCGGCACGAATACCTTTGCCGCCAGCGCCATGCCTAAGGCGCTCGCGCCCCAGAGCCAGCCGAACAGGACGAAGACGCCCAAAAGAACCAACCCACCGCCTATTACCATCAGCACATGCATTTCCATTTTCCTCGTCCGTTGATGGGCTTCAATCCGGGCGCCTTCTCCCTCAACCCGTCAATCGACCGGCGAAATAATTCCGCCATTGATGAAGCTGGTGGTGCCCGTCATCCAGCGAGCTTCCGGTGAGACGAGGAATAGGCCGAGTGCCTTACTTGGTGGTGTAGCCGCCATTGATGAGAATCGTCTGGCCGGTGATCCACCAACCGTCGCTCACCAGGTGGCGAATGAAGGGCACCACATCCTCAATGTCGGTCAGGCCGGTTTTGCTGGACGACGAGAGCGCGGCAGCCGTCTTGTGGTACGCCACGGCATCGGCGCCTTCGGCCGGGTAGAAGAACGGCGTGTCCATCGGGCCGGGGCCGACCGCAGTCACTGAGATGCCCCGCGCACCCAACTCCTTGGACGCTGCGCGAGTGTAATGTTCGACCGGTGCCTTAGTGCCTGCATAGGCGGCGTAGAACGGTGTGAATGCGCCCAGCAGCGAGGTGACCACGGTGCAGATCTTGCCGTTGTCGTTCAGGTTCTTGCCGGCTTCCTTGAGGAAGAAGAAGGCGGTCTTGGAATTGACCGCCGTCATCTCGTCGTATTCGGCCTCAGTTATCTCGGCCATGGGTTTCTTGAGCACCTTGCCGACGGTGTTGATAGCGATGTCTGGCTTGCCTACAGCGCTGATGGCGTCGGCAAACAGCTTCTCGACGGCACCCGCTGTGGTGAGATCCGCCTGCAACGCCACTGCTTGCGCGCCGCTGGCCTGAATGGCCGCGACGGTCGCATCGGCATCGGTTTTGGAGGAAGTGCTGTTGTAATGGATGGCGATGGCCTTGGCGCCCTGCGCGGCCAGGTCGCGAGCGATCAGACCGCCGAGGTTTTTGGCTCCGCCGGCGATCAGTACTACCTTGCCCTTGATGGAATGGTCTGCCATGGGAAATCTCCTGCACGGGTGGAAGGAGTTTCAGCATAGGCCCCCATATGCGTTGGATAAATCAGGCTTGGCTGGATGGATTATCCATAGAATCAGTCCAATCCAACGCTCTTCCAAACACAACCTAGGCCTCCGTCGACGGCTGTACCGGCAAGTATCTTGACCCACCGCAATGTTTTAATGAGGGTTTCTGTAGGCTGGTTCGCTGCTAAAGCGCAGCCTCGAGTTTACGACCCAATACACGATTGTACTCGGCTTTGGCGGTCTGCTCGGTAAACTCTCCCGACCATTTCGAGACCACTACCGTCGCCACGCTATTGCCGATGGTGTTGCAGGTGGCGATGGCCATGGACATAAAGCGATACACCCCGAACAGCAATGCCAGGCCTTCCACTGGCAGCACACCAATGGCCGTCACCGTGGCAGCAAACACCACGAAGCTGCCACCGGACACCGCCGCCGCACCTTTTGAAGTCACCAGCATGATGGCAATGGTTCCCAGTTGTTGCTCCCAGCTCATCGGTACGCCATAGGCATTGGCGATGAACAGCACGCAAAGCGACATGTAGATGGACGTGCCATCAAGGTTGAAGGCATAACCGGTGGGCAAGATCAGACCGACGCTTTGCTTCGAGCAACCGAATTTTTCCAGCTTTTGAAGCAGGCGCGGCAGGGCGCTTTCCGAAGACGCCGTGCCCAGTACGATGAAAATCTCATCCTTGATGTACCTGAGAAATCGCCACAGGCTGAAGCCTGAGATGCGGCAGACCGCACCCAGCACCACGAAGATGAAAAACGCGACGCAGACGTAGAACATCAGCACCAAGTTTGCCAGCGACATCAGCACGGCGCTGCCATTGCTGCCGACGGCGTACGCCACTGAGCCGAAGGCGCCCAGCGGTGCGAACTTCATAATCAGGTTGATGAACTCGAAGAAGCATTCGGAGACCCGGCTCAAACCGTCCTCGATCACGCTGCGGCGTTCAGGCTTGAGGGCCAGCAGGGCAAAACCGAACAGTACCGAGATTACCAGCACTTGCAGCAACTGCCCGCCGGCGAAGGCACCGACGAAGTTGTCCGGGAAAATCCCGTAGATGAAATCCATCGTCGAGGCCGGGGCGTGACCCTTCGCGACGGCTGCACTGGCAGCGGCAGCCGTGGCGCTGCTTGGATGGGCGTCGTGCATGCCCGAGCCGATGTTCAGCAGATTGCCCCACAGCAGGCCGATGGCTAGGGCAAGGGTGGACACGATTTCAAAGTAAATCAGCGCACGCAAGCCCACCTTGCCGACGCGCTTGATGTCGCCGGCCGAGGCGATGCCATGGACGACGGTGAAAAACACCAGGGGGGCAACGGCGGTCTTGATCAGCTTGAGGAAGATGTCGCCAAGGATTTTGAATTTTGTAGCCAGTTCCGGGGCTAGGAACCCGAAGGCGATACCGAGCACCATGGCGGCGATGACTTGAAAAGTGAGGTCTTTGTAGAGCGGCTTTTTGTTGACAATGGTCATGTCTGCGATCTCGTTGTTCTTATTGGCGAGTAAAATGCAGAAGGGGCTCGACCAGCGACGAGCCCCGTGAAGTCAGCGCTTGACGGAACCCTCGCGAGCCAGCGCGATATCCACCATCCGGGGGGCAAGACCCAGATAGTTGGACGGGTCGGTCAGGCGCTTGAGTTCCTCGACATCCAGTTGCGCCGTCGCTTCGCCTTGAGCGAGCAACGCATCGAGCAGGCTGGTGCCTTCATCGTTCGCCATGCGGCAGGCGGCATACACCACGTCATGCGCCACCTGGCGACCCAGTGCCGGCGCCAGGCCCATCATCACGGCTTCGGCGACGATCAGGCCCCGGGTCATGTCGAGGTTCTTGCGCATGCGTTCGGGGCGAACTTCCAGGCCGGCGAGCATGAATGTCGCCTGGCCGAGAGAGGCGGCACTCAAGGCGAACGCTTCAGGAATGGCAATCCATTCAGCCTGCCAAGGGCCGGTGGAGCGTTCGAAGTCCTGGATCATGGCATCAAGCATCAGGCCCGCGTGCTGACGCACACCTTTGGCAGCGGCGTACATCAATTCGCAGGAAATCGGGTTGCGCTTCTGCGGCATGGTGCTGCTGGCGCCCCGTCCCTTGACGAACGGTTCGTACACTTCACCGAGCTCGCTGGTCATCATCATCATGACGTCCAGGGCGATCTTGCCAAGCGAGCCTGTGACCAGCCCGAGGAAATTCAGGGTCTCGGCCAGGCCATCTCGGGCTACATGCCAGGTGGCTTGTGGCACGCCCAGGCCGAGTTCGGCCATCAGTGCTTCCTGGACTTCAAGGCCCTTGTCACCCAATGACGCCAGCGTGCCCGCCGCGCCAGCGAACTGGCCGATTTCTACCCGTGGGCGCAGTTCCACCAAACGCTCGGCGTGACGGTCGAACATGCTCAGCCACACCGCACATTTGTAGCCAAAAGTAATGGGCAAGGCATGTTGCAGGTGGGTACGCCCTGCCATCGGCGTGTCCCGATACCGCTGGGCGAGATCGGCCAGCAAGCCACGTACCGCCTGGATGTCGCGTTCGACCAACGCCAGCGCTGCGCGTACCTGCAGAACAACGGCGGTGTCCATGATGTCCTGGGTGGTGGCCCCCCAGTGGACATAACGACCGGCTTCGCCACAGGTTTTCGACAGTTGTTCAACCAGGGGCAGGATCGGGTAACCGACAATTTCGGTTTCGCGCTGTATCAGCGTCAGGTCGAGGGAATCATAGGTCGCAAGTTCGGCGATCTGTTCGGCGGCCTGGCTTGGGATGACCCCGCAGCGTGCCTCGGCACGGGCCAGTGCCACTTCCACTTCGATGTAGCGTTCGATCAGGGCTTTGTCGGAAAACACACCGCGCATCTCGGCGGTGCCGAACATGTCGCGAAAGAGGGCGGAGTCGAAGACAGTGCTGGACATGGGGTAATCCTGATATGTTTGTTATTTATCGGACATATTAATTATGTCCGTACATAATTCTTACGTCCTCACTGATACACTGTCAACTCGGTGAACGCTTGAGACTGATGAAAGGTATGAACCAGACGCGCTATGCGGTCGTTGCAAAAGACCTGATGGAAGGAATCTCCAGCGGGAAATTTCCGGTAGGGAGCCTGCTGCCCACAGAGTTCGAATTATGCGAGCTGTATGACGTGAGCCGGCATACGGTGCGTGCCGCCATCACCCAATTGCAGAACCAGGGGCTGGTCTCGCGGCGCAAACGGGTGGGCACCCGAGTCGAGTCCGCCACCCCCAAGGGCGGCTATTCGCAGTCGCTGGCGTCGGTTTCAGACCTGGTTCATCTGGCCGAAACCCAAGTGCGCAGTATTCAGAGCGTGCAGCACTTCGTGGCCGACATTGCGCTGGCCAAGCGATTGGGGCTGGAGCCCGGCGAACATTACTTTTGCGTATCCAGCATTCGAGTCGACCAGGAAAACCTACGGGCACCGTTATGCTGGACCGACGTGTATGCCCAGGACATTTATTCAGAAGTCATTGAACTGGCCGAACAGCATCCTGACGAGCTGATTGCCGCATTGATCGAGCAGCATTTCGGTCGACACATCGACGTGGTTGACCAGCAGGTCCGTGCGGTATTGCTGTCGCCCGAGATTTCGAAAAGCCTCAATGCTGAGGCGGGCTCCCCGGGGCTGAACATTCTTCGTCAGTACCGTGACGAGGAGGGAGCCGTGATGGTGGTGTCGGAAACCACCCATCCTCAGGACAGATTCACCCTGGTGACACAGATGCGCAGGGAAAAGAATTTGGTCTCGCGGAAATAGAAATGGGTGACTGCTTTTGGCTTCGGATTCAAACGGTCGAAGTAGCATGGAGAGAGGTCTAGATACGTTGAGCTTGGCGCATAGCGATTAAGGATTTATTGGAGTCCAGCTAGAAGACGTTGCATCGAGTGTTGAGGTATGCAGCCAATCGTCAATGACGGAAGTTTTATCGATTGGCTATAGATAGAATCCAACAGCGTAGATTGGATCATTCGTAGCTGGCTATTGATACGGGCAGAAAACAAGTCCAGAATTGAGTCTTTTCCTGCCCCGGCAAGAAAATAAACCCCTTATATTTCAATGAGTCGGACGCCAGATACGAGTCTCGTTTCCCGCTCCATATTCACAAAAACGCCGCTCAACAGAGCGGCGTTTTTGTATGCGCGCGATTTGTGGTTGTGTCATCTGTCATAAAGAAAAAGGCCCGCCGAAGCGATTCGGCGGGCCTTTTTGCGTTTTGCGTCTGCTTACCAGGACAGCATCAGTCGGCCAGCAAACAGAATAAGCACCACGCCCATGGTGCGCTCGAACCAATGGCCCATGCGCATGAACAGCAGGCGAACCCGATTGCTTGAGAAGAACAGCGCGACCACGACAAACCACAGCGCATTCACAAAGCACATCCACAGCCCGTAAAAGGCCTGGATCTGCAGGGGCGTGCTGGCGCTGATGATCGTGGTGAAGATGGCCAGGAAAAACAGCGTGGCCTTGGGGTTGGTTGCATTGGTCAGAAAACCGGTGCTGAAAGCTTTGAACAGGGTTTGTTCGACCACGGGTTCATCCGCAGCTTTTTCACCTTCAACGGCCGATTTGGGTTTGCTGCGCAACAGGCTGACGCCCAGATACAGGATATAGGCACCGCCAATCACCTTGGCGACGGTCAGCAACCACGGGGTGGTGTGCATCAATGCCCCGACACCCAACAACGTGTAGAGCACGTGCACGGAAATCCCCGCGCCGATACCCAGCGCCGTGCAGATCCCTACCAATCGGCCGAACCGTACGCTTTGGCGAATGGTGACTGCGAAGTCCGGGCCGGGAGCAACCACAGCCAGAAAGTGAATGGTTGCCAGCGCCAGAAACTCGCCCAGATAATTCGAATACATCTCAGCTCCAATAGGTCAGGGGTGAAGCATTGCCGCGATAGCCGACAAAAAAGGAAAGGCTCAAGCGCGGATCGGCCACGCCCGGGGTCACCGAGTGCATGCGCCGCGAATTGAACATGATGAAATCGCCGGGTTGCGGTCGGACTTCCAGCGCGGGTGGGCCGAGCAGTGCCGGTTCGATGCCGTAACTGTCACCGCGCATCTCGTCGAATTGATCCGGGGTGATGTCGTCGTCCCACATCTGCAACGCACCGCCCTCGGTCGGCATGTTCAGGTAGACATTGCAGGCGAACTGCGCCTCCAGGCTGCGGGCCTGGAAACTGTCCGGAGCGTCCTTGGCGAAGATGTCGTGATGGGCGAGGAAGCACACCCCGGGCTTCACCACGCGCGAAAGGCCGACATACATTTTCCGGCCGTAGAGGTTTTCCAGGTGCGCGCCGGCCGGCCAGGATTCGTCGAGCATGCAGCGCAAGGTGTCGATCGGTGAGGAGTAGGGCGCGCAGCGATTGCGCAGTTCAGCGATGTTGCTGGTGGCGCGTTCGAAGTAGTCCTCAATCAGCAGCGGCTGGTTTTCCGCCTCGTAAAACGCCATGCCGATGCGGCCGATACTCGGTGCGTTGATGTAACCCTCGAAGCCTGGAGCGAGAATCTTGTCGCCAATCTGAATGGCCAGCGGCTCAGGCAAAAAGCCTTTGACGCGGATGGCGAGGACTTCTTCGTTGGCCAGTTTTTTTATGCACGTCTCATCGAGACGCTCGACGTCTAGCATCATTTTTTTAGGTCCATCTATCGATAGTCAACGGAACCTGCGAATGCGGTTCCCCGGCGTCGGGCGCTGCCTGAAGCAGCGCCCGAAATGCTCAATCCACGTTGTAGTGGACGGATAACGTGCCTTTCTTCTGCGAAAGGGACGCGATCGTGACTGTGCCCAGATCCTTCAGGCTGCGTACGTGGGTGCCACCGCAGCCATAGGCGGGCAGTTCACCAAAACCGATTTCCCGCGCACCTTCGCGTAGCGAGGTCAGGCGGGGCAGGTCGTGCTCGATCCACTGGTCGATCCCGTGTTGAACGGTCTCTGCATCGACTTCCTGCGCGGTGTCGCCGGGTTTGAATTGCACTCGGCCTTCATCCGGCCAGTGATGGGCTTTGATCGGCATCCAGCCCAGCGCCTGGACGAAATGCCCGATCAGGTGCCCGGCCGAATGCATGCGTGTATTGAATTGGCGGCGCTGTTCGTCGATGCGGATGCAGGTCATGCCGAGCTTTACCGGTCGGTCGACAAAATGAATGATCCGGTCCGGTTCCTGCACTACACGCAGTACCTGGCTTTCGCCGATCCAGCCGGTATCACACGGCTGACCACCGCCCTGCGGGTGAAACAGCGTGGCGCGCAAGACCACGGCGAATTCGTTCTCTTGGGGCGTGCAGTCGAGGACTTCCACATTGGCCTTGAGGTCATCACTATGGAAAAAGAGGCGAAGCGTCATATTCCATGCCCTTATTAAAGTTTCTTTTTTTATTATATGAATCGTGCAATAACGTGATAATCCGTTCAAACATCAAAGGACTTGTGCGCTGTGAGCATCAATCTGCCGCTACCGCTGCTTGGTGAAATGGCGATTTTCGTCAAGGTCGTCGAGACCGGAAGCTTCTCTGAAGCGGCTCGGCAGTTGGGTTCATCGCCGTCAGCGGTGAGTCGCAGTATTTCGCGGCTGGAAAAAGCACTGGCCACGCGACTCTTGCAGCGCACCACGCGCAAGCTGCGCTTGAGTGACGGCGGCGAGGAGGTATTCAAGCGCTGTCAGGAAATGGTCAGCGCGGCCAAGTCGGTGATGGAAATCAGCGGCCAGTTCACCCATGAAGCGGAAGGACTGGTGCGCGTCAGCGTGCCGAAAGCGGTGGGGCGCTTCGTGATTCATCCGCACATGCCCGAGTTCCTGCGGCGTTATCCCAAGGTCGATGTCGAGTTGTTGCTGGAGGATCGCCAGGTCGATTTGATCGACGACCATGTCGATCTGGCCATTCGTATTACGGATCGACCACCGGCCGGGCTGGCCGGCAGGCAGTTACTGACCATCGACCATTTGCTCTGTGCCACGCCGCAGTACCTGGCCGAGCACGGCATACCGACTCACCCGCATGATCTGCTCAATCACAGTTGTATTTATCTTGGGGAAACCCCGAGTGATGCGCGCTGGAAATTCAAGAAGGGCAGTAAGGCGGTGACGGTAGGTGTCCGCGGTCGGTATGCCGCCAATCACACCGGTGTGCGGCTGGGCGCGGTGTTGCAGCACATCGGCATCGGCAGCCTGCCGTATTTCACCGCCCGTTACGCGCTTGAGCAAAAGTTGGTGGTGCAGGTGTTGCCGGACTGGACGTTCCTCGCGTCCTATCACGGCGGACTGTGGTTACTGCACTCGCCGACGCGCTATCTGCCACCCAAGTTGCGGGTGTTCATCGACTATCTGGTGGAGTGCCTGGAGAAAGAGCCGACCTTGAGCAAACCGGGCAAATCAGTGGGGGAAAGCAACGCGGCGATGGCGTATGAATTGCCCGAAAGCGAAGGGTTGTTGTAGCGCAAAGCAAAAGATCGCAACCTTCGGCAGTTCCTACAGGGGATTGTGTGAGTCCACTGTAGGAGCTGCCGAAGGCTGCGATCTTTTGATCTTCAACCCACTGTTAAATCAGTGCTTGCTGTCCTGAGCGGACATCGCCAGCAGTTGTTTTTCCTGGTTCCAGTCGAACGGTTCATCGTTCTGTTCGGCTTCGTAGCGACGTTCTTCCAGTGACTGATACAGGTCGATCTCTTCATCGGACAAGTAATGCAGGCAGTCGCCGGCGAAGAACCACAACAGATCGCGCGGGATCAGGTGGGCGATTTGCGGATAACGGGTAATCACTTGAGTCAGGATGTCCTGGCCCAGGTACTGGCTTTCGATCGGATCGATCGGCAGCGATGCCAGCAGTTCGTCGAAGCGCTCCAGGAACAAGGCATGGCTTTCTTCGGGAACCTGTTCGGCCTCACCTACGGCGACCAGGATACTGCGCAGGTGGTCGAGCAAAACAAGATGATCGGCAACGACGTTGGACACGAGATAAGTCCTCAAGAGCAAAACGGGCGCGGGAGTATAAAGCTCCCGCGCCCTCTTGGACATGGTTGTCAGGATCAGCGGACTTTGCCCTCTGCCAGTTTCAGTTCCTCTTTGTCGAAGTCATCCACGTCGATCACCTTGCGTCGTGCGGCTTCGGCATCGCGCAGGCTCTGTGCTTCTCCCGGTTGCAACACCCCGGCCTCCAGCGCCGCATCGATGGCGTGCTCACCTGCGACCGGTTTGACCTGACCGCTTTTCAGCGACGTGTGCAGTTTTTTGTGCAGTGGCTGCGCGGCATTCAGCAAATCACTGGCGTGTTGCAGCGCGCCGACTGCATCGTCTGCCGACTGCGGGCGATAGCAACCGGCAAGCAACTCTTCCAGCGCCGGATCACCTTTGGCGCGACCAATCACGCCTGCCACTTCGGCACCGAGTTTGTCCGAAGGGCCTTTGTGACGACGACCGAACGGGAACACGATGGCTCGCAGCAGGCAACCGAATACCTTGTTCGGGAAGTTGCGCAGCAATTCATCCAGCGCCCGTTCCGATTGGCCGAGGCTTTCTTCCATCGCCCATCTGAACAGCGGCTCCATGTACGCCGGCGAATCCAGATCGTGATAACGCTTGAGCGCGGCCGAGGCCAGATACAGGTTGCTCAACACATCACCCAAACGTGCCGACAGACGCTCGCGACGTTTCAGTTCGCCGCCCAGCAGCATCATGCTGAAGTCGGCGAGCATGGCGAACGCCGCTGCCTGACGGTTCAGTGCGCGGAAGTAGCCTTGGCTGATCTTGTCGCCCGGCGCGTGTTCGAAGTGGCCGAAACCGAGGTTCAACACCAGCGTGCTGGCGGCATTGCTCACGGCGAAACCGATGTGTTTGAGCAGCAAACCATCGAACTCTTTCAGCGCCTGATCCTTGTCCTCACGACCGGCGAGGGCCATCTCCTTCAGGACGAATGGATGGCAACGAATCGCGCCCTGACCAAAGATCATCAGGTTGCGCGAGAGGATGTTCGCACCTTCGACAGTGATGAAGATCGGCGCGCCGTTCCAGCTACGCCCGAGGTAGTTGTTCGGGCCCATGATGATCGCCTTGCCACCGTGCACATCCATGGCGTGGCTGATGCATTCGCGGCCGCGCTCGGTGAGGTGATACTTGAGGATCGCCGAGAGCACCGAGGGTTTTTCGCCCAGATCCACTGCGTTGGCAGTGAGCATGCGCGCCGCGTCCATCATCCACGCGTTGCCGCCGATGCGCGCCATGGCTTCCTGAATACCTTCGAAAGCCGACAGCGGTACATTGAACTGCTCGCGAATCTGCGCGTACTGACCGGTGACCAGGCTGGTGAATTTGGCCGCACCAGTGCCGACCGCCGGCAACGAGATCGAACGGCCGACCGACAGGCAGTTCATCAGCATCATCCAGCCCTTGCCGAGCATCTCCTGACCGCCGATGAGGAAGTCCAGAGGGATAAACACATCTTTGCCCGAGTTCGGGCCGTTCATGAACGCCGCGCCTAGTGGCAGGTGACGACGACCGATTTCCACGCCTGCGGTGTCGGTCGGAATCAGCGCGAGGCTGATGCCAAGGTCTTCCTTGTCGCCCAGCAGATGCTCCGGGTCGTAGGCCTTGAAAGCCAGGCCGAGGAGGGTCGCGACCGGGCCGAGGGTGATGTAGCGTTTTTCCCAGTTCAGGCGCAGGCCGATGACTTCCTGACCTTCCCATTGACCTTTGCAGATGATCCCGGTGTCGGGCATCGCACCGGCATCTGACCCGGCGAGCGGACCGGTGAGGGCGAAGCACGGGATGTCATCGCCCCGAGCCAGGCGCGGCAGGTAGTGATTGCGTTGTTCGTCGGTGCCGTAATGCAGCAACAGTTCGGCCGGGCCGAGGGAGTTCGGCACCATCACGGTGGAGGCGAGGTCACCGCTACGCGTAGCGAGTTTCATCGCCACCTGCGAGTGGGCGTAAGCCGAGAAGCCTTTGCCGCCAAATTCTTTCGGGATGATCAGGGCGAAGAAACCGTGTTCCTTGATGTGCGCCCAGGCTTCGGGTGGCAGGTCCATCGACTGGCCGATCTGCCAGTCAGTGACCATCGCGCAGAGTTCCTCGGTCGGGCCGTCGATGAACGCCTGTTCTTCCTCGCTCAATTGCGCCTTGGGATAGGCCAGCAGTTTGTCCCAGTCCGGGCGGCCGCTGAACAGCTCACCGTCCCACCACACTGTGCCGGCGTCGATTGCGTCGCGTTCGGTCTGCGACATGGGTGGCAGGGTTTTCTGGAACCAGTTGAACAACGGCGCAGTGAAATGCTTGCGACGCAGATCAGGCAGCAGCAGCGGAGCAGCGACCACCGCGAGCAGCACCCAGAACACCAGCAACAGCCAGCCCGGCGCATGACTGAAAATACCCATCGCCAGCAGGTAGACGGCCACGATGCCCAACGCAGGCAGAGGTGAAATACGCCGGTGGGCGAGATACGCCACACCAACGATCAAAACCAGTATCCACAACAACAGCATATTCAGTCCTCCGTGAACCAAGGCAAATCGACCCTCCAGAGCTTAGACGGCATCTGTAAAACCGGGTGGTCAGACCAAGGTGATTGAAATCGTGGGAAACCCCGGATGGTTTTCGTAGGTTCGGTGGGCAACACGTGTGGGAAATCGTTCGCTGATCCCGCGTCTTTGCGTCCAAGTTTGGCCGAAACGTCGTTATCTCTGTGCTGACGCTGTCGCTAGACTCGGGGTTCACCCAGGAGATTGTCGTCATGCGCGAGTATCTGAGTCCCGGCCGCTTCATCGATAGTGACCACCCGGCAGTGGTGGAGTTCGCCGAACAACATCGGGGTGCCAGCCGCGATCCGCTCGAGCGGGCGATCAATCTTTATTACGCGGTACGTGAGGCGGTGCGCTACAACCCCTACACCTTCAGTCGCGATCCGCAGACCTTGCGTGGCAGCTATGCGCTGACGACGGGGGAGAGTTATTGCGTGCCCAAAGCCACGCTGCTTGCCGGTTGTGCCCGGCATTGCGGGATCCCGGCGCGTATCGGTCTGGCCGACGTAAAAAATCACTTATCGACGCCACGTCTGCTTGAGTTGCTGAAAAGCGACATGTTCGCCATGCACGGGTACACCGAACTGTTCCTCAATGGACGCTGGGTCAAAGCCACGCCGGCGTTCAATCAGAAGCTTTGCGAATTGTTCAACGTAGCACCGCTGGAGTTCGACGGTATCAACGACAGCGTTTTCCACCCATTCAATCGCGACGGCGCGCAGCTCATGGAGTATCTGGTCGATCACGGCCAATTCGCCGATGTCCCGGAAACGTTCTTCTTCGAACATTTGCAAAAGTGCTATCCGCATCTATTCACTGATCAGCAGCCGCAACGGCTGGGCGATATGCAGAGTGATTTGAGCCGTACCTGATCCGGCGTATGCTGCCTGCCCACTCATTTGAAAAGAGGCGCTCATGCTGAAGATCTGGGGACGGAAAAACTCATCGAATGTCAGGAAGCCATTGTGGGCGGCTGAAGAGCTTGGCCTGGCCTACGAGGCAATCGATGCCGGTGGCACATTCGGCGTAGTCGACACACCCGAGTACCGGGCGATGAACCCGAATGGCCGGGTGCCGGTGATCGAAGACGACGGTTTCGTGCTGTGGGAGTCCAACGCCATCGTCCGCTATCTGCTGGCTAAGCATGCGCCCGACAGCAACTGGTATTCGGCAGATCCGCGAGTTCGCGCCATCGCCGACAAATGGATGGACTGGACCACGTCGAGTTTTGCCGGCCCGTTCCGCACGGTTTTCTGGGGCGTGTTGCGCACCCCGGCGAACAAGCAGGACTGGGCTGCGATCAACGCTGCGATCAAGGAATGCAATGAGTTGCTGAGCATGGCCGACCATGCCTTGGCCAGTCAGCCTTATCTCTCTGGACAAGACATCGGCATGGGCGATATCCCATTGGGCAGTTTCATTTATGCCTGGTTCGAGATGCCCATCGAACGCGCACCACAAGCGCATCTGCAAGCTTGGTACGAGCGCTTGAAGCAGCGTCCGCCCTACCAGAAAGCCGTCATGACCGCGTTGACTTAATACCTACTATCGACACACTTGACTGTACTTGTACGGCGGCGGCAAGCACCATTGCGCACTTGCGCTGCGGTTCGATCCTTCGCCGCCGTCTCCTTTTTCCCTTCAATGGTGCGTAAATCAGATATGAGTTCCGCTCTGTCCATCCGGCAGCTAACCAAAACCTACGGCAACGGGTTCCAGGCCTTGAGTGGTATCGATCTGGACGTTGCCGAAGGTGATTTTTTCGCCTTGCTCGGCCCCAACGGTGCTGGCAAATCCACGACCATCGGCATTCTCTCGACCCTGGTGAACAAGACCAGCGGCACAGTGAATATCTTTGGTCATGACCTGGACAAAAATCCTGCGCAGCTCAAGCGCTCGATCGGCGTGGTGCCCCAGGAATTCAACTTCAATCAGTTTGAAAAGACTTTCGACATCGTCGTGACCCAGGCCGGTTACTACGGCATTCCGGCGAAGATCGCCAAGGAACGCGCCGAGCAGTACCTGACCCAGCTCGGCCTGTGGGACAAACGTGACGTGCCGTCGCGTTCGCTGTCCGGTGGCATGAAGCGGCGCTTGATGATCGCCCGTGCGCTGGTGCACGAACCACGTCTGCTGATCCTCGATGAACCGACCGCAGGCGTCGATATCGAGTTGCGCCGTTCGATGTGGACGTTCCTCACCGAGCTGAACCAGAAAGGCATCACCATCATCCTCACCACGCACTATCTGGAGGAGGCTGAGCAGTTGTGCCGCAACATCGGCATCATCGACCACGGCACCATCGTCGAGAACACCAGCATGAAACAATTGCTGGGCCAGTTGCACGTGGAGACCTTCCTGCTGGACCTGAAAAACGACTTGAACGCCGCGCCGCAATTGCTCGGCTACCCTGCCCGGTTGATCGACAGCCATACCCTGGAAGTCCAGGTCGACAAATCCATGGGCATCACGGCGTTGTTCACCCAGTTGGCGCAGCAGAACATCGAAGTGCTGAGCTTGCGTAACAAAACCAATCGCCTCGAGGAGCTGTTCGTGTCCCTGGTGGAGAAAAATCTGTCGAAGGTGGCGGTATGAGTTCCGAATTCCGTCCCAACCTCGTCGCCCTGCAGACCATTGTTTACCGCGAGGTCAAACGCTTCACGCGGATCTGGCCGCAGACGCTGCTGCCGCCGGCGATCACCATGGTTCTGTATTTCGTGATCTTCGGTAACCTGATCGGTCGGCAGATCGGCGACATGGGTGGCTTCACTTACATGGAGTACATCGTGCCGGGGCTGATCATGATGTCGGTGATCACTAACTCCTACGGCAACGTGGTCTCGAGTTTCTTCGGCAGCAAGTTCCAGCGCTCCATCGAAGAGCTGATGGTGTCGCCGGTGTCGCCGCACACGATTCTGATCGGTTTCACCATTGGCGGCGTGTTGCGTGGTCTGATGGTTGGCGTGATCGTGACCATTCTGTCGCTGTTCTTCACCCATTTGCAGGTGCATCACTTAGGCGTGACCATTTTGGTGGTGGTACTGACGGCGACGATTTTCTCGCTGCTGGGCTTCATCAACGCAGTGTTTGCGCGCAACTTCGATGATATTTCGATCATCCCGACCTTTGTGCTGACTCCGCTGACGTACCTGGGCGGGGTGTTTTACTCGATCACCTTGCTGCCGCCGTTCTGGCAGACCGTGTCGTTGGCCAACCCGGTGCTGCACATGGTCAACGCCTTCCGTTACGGCATTCTGGGTGTGTCGGATATCAAGATCGGCATCGCGATCACCTTTATGCTGGTGGCGACGGTGGTGCTGTATCTCGGTTGTGCTCGGTTGCTGGTAAGCGGGCGCGGGATGCGTACCTGACTCCAGACCGAGTCGTGGCCATCGCGAGCAGGCTCACTCCTACAGGGGAACGCATTCCAATGTAGGAGTGAACCTGCTTGCGATGGGGCCAATCCAGACGCCACAAATCAGAACGGCCTCCCACTGCGGAGGCCGTTTTGCGTTCAGCGCATGCGACTCTTCTTACGCCGCGCCCATTGCCGCGCCACCCACCAACGCCAATACATCATCACAATGCAGTAGGCGAGGGCACCGAGTACCAGTCCGACTACCACCGAGCCGAGCAGAAACGGCTGCCACAACGTCGACAACTCGCCGCTGATCCACTCCCAGGTCAGCTCGTCCGGTAGATGTCGGGCGGGCACATCCATCAAAAACGCCCCGGCCTGATAGGTGCAGAAGAACACCGCCGGCATGGTGATCGGATTGGTCAGCCAGACCAGGCTGACCGCAATCGGCATGTTGCCGCGCACCGTGACGGCGAGGGCGGCGGCCACCAGCATCTGCGCCGGGATTGGCAGGAACGCGGCGAACAGGCCAACCGCCATCGCCCGGGCGACCGAGTGACGATTGAGGTGCCAGAGGTTCGGGTCATGCAGCAACTTGCCGAGAAAGCGTAAGGATTTGTGTTCCCTGATGCTCGTCGGGTCGGGCATATAACGTTTGAATAAGCGCCGGGGCATAAGGCTTCTCGGTCGGTTAAGGCGGCAAGTATGTCTGGATTCTACGAAGCGCCTATTCAGACTTTGTGACAATTGTTGACGACGCGTGTAACTGACAACCGCTATGCCTAAGTGCGGGACTCTCAAGGACGGGCTTATGCGCACAGGGATGATGGCGCTCGCAGTCGGTCTGCTGGTCGCGGTTTTTATGCCGGCATTACCGCCGGTCTGGTTGATGCTGTTGTTGCCGGTCGTGGCTTTGATGCTGCTGCCGTTTCGCAGCTATCCGCTGGCGTTTTTGCTGTTTGGCTTCACGTGGGCCAGCGTCGGTGCGCAATGGGCGTTGAATGATCGTTTGCCGGCCGGGCTGGATGGCGAAACCCGGTGGGTTGAAGGGCGGGTCGTCGGTTTGCCGCAGAACAGCGACGGCGTGGTGCGCTTCGAATTGGCTGATGCGCACTCGCGTCATGAAAAACTGCCATCGCTGATGCGGCTTGCCTGGTACGCCGGGCCGCAGGTCAACAGCGGCGAGCGTTGGCGCTTGGCGGTCAAGCTCAAGCGTCCCAGTGGATTGCGCAATCCCGAGGCCTTCGACTACGAGGCTTGGCTGCTGGCGCAACGCATTGGCGCCACCGGCACAATCAAGGACGGCCAGCGCTTGAGCGAAGCGCGCTGGGCCTGGCGTGACAGTATTCGCCAGCGTTTGCTGAGCGTGGATGCGCAGGGGCGAAATGGCGCATTGGCGGCGTTAGTGCTGGGTGACGGCTCGGGGCTCAGTCGCGAGGACTGGCAGACTCTGCAGGACACCGGCACCGTGCACTTGCTGGTGATTTCCGGTCAGCACATCGGTTTGCTGGCGGCGATGATGTATGGGCTGGTCGCCGGCATGGCGCGATATGGCCTGTGGCCGCTGCGCTGGCCGTGGCTGCCGTGGGCATGTGGTCTGGGGTTCGCGGCAGCGCTCGGTTATGGCCTGCTTGCCGGGTTCGACGTGCCGGTGCAGCGCGCCTGCGTGATGGTCGGGCTGGTGCTGTTGTGGCGCCTGCGCTTTCGTCATCTTGGCGCAGGATGGCCGTTGTTGCTGGCGTTCAACGCTGTGCTGTTGCTGGACCCGCTCGCCAGTTTGCGTCCGGGTCTGTGGCTCTCGTTTGCGGCGGTGGCGGTGTTGATCTTTACCTTTGGCGGCCGCTTGGGTGCGTGGCGCTGGTGGCAGACCTGGACGCGGGCGCAGTGGTTGATCGCGATCGGCTTATGTCCGGTGTTGCTGGCGCTGAATCTGCCGATCAGCCTCAGCGGGCCGCTGGCCAATTTGCTTGCAGTGCCTTGGGTCAGTCTTGCGGTGTTACCGCCGGCGCTGCTTGGAACCGTGTTGCTGCCTGTTCCTTTTGTCGGCGCCGGCCTGCTGTGGCTGGCCGGCGGTTTGATCGATGGGTTGTTTCACGCGCTGGCGACGATTGCCGGGCATTGGCCGGCATGGATCGCACCCTCGATACCCGCTTGGGTCTGGGTCATTGGCAGCCTCGGCGCCGGGTTGTTGCTATTGCCGCGCGGCGTGCCGCTGCGTCCATTGGGCTGGCCGTTGTTGCTGCTGCTGGTCGTGCCGCCACGCGATCAGATAGATGAAGGATTGGCCGATATCTGGCAGCTTGATGTCGGCCAAGGCTTGGCCATCCTGATCCGGACCCGCCATCACGCGTTGCTCTACGATGCGGGGCCGCGCTTTGGTGAGTTCGATCTCGGCGAGCGTGTGGTGCTGCCTTCATTGCGCAAACTGAGCGTGGAAAAACTCGATTTGATGCTGCTCAGCCATGCCGACGCCGATCACGCCGGCGGCGCTTTGGCGATCAGCCGGGGTTTGACTGTCGATCAGGTAATCAGCGGTGACCCGGCGGGGCTGCCCGCGCAATTGAACGCCGAAGCCTGTGCAAGTGGCCAGCAATGGCAATGGGACGGCGTACGTTTTCAACTCTGGCAGTGGGCGGACGCTGACGACAGCAATCAGCGTTCCTGCGTATTGCAGATCGAGGCCAATGGCGAGCGCCTGCTGCTGACCGGCGACATCGACAGCCATGCCGAACGCGTGCTGCTCGACGGTCCACTGGCCGTGCCGACGCAATGGCTGCAATCGCCCCATCATGGCAGCCGCAGTTCATCGTCAATGGCGCTGCTCAACGTCTTGAAACCCGAGTCCGTGCTGATCTCTCGAGGTCATGGCAACTCTTTTGGCCATCCGCACCCGACCGTGCTGGCGCGTTATCGCAAACTGGGCCTGCACATTTACGACAGTGCCGAGCAGGGCGCCATTCATCTGCAACTGGGCACCTTCAGGGCGCCACGCACGATGCGTCATCAGCGGCGTTTCTGGCGTGATCCGCCCGCACTGGCCCGCTGATCGGGACGTGGGTTGATGGGGCGTCACGGTCGTCGGGGCGGCGGGTCTTAATCGTGGATCGGTATGGTAAAGTGGCGCACTTTTTCGAGGGGACTGTCACTGTGTGGGAATTAGTCAAATCCGGCGGCTGGATGATGTTGCCGATCATTCTGAGCTCCATCGCGGCCATGGCGATTGTCGCCGAACGCCTGTGGACCCTGCGCGCCAGTCGCGTTACCCCCGAGCATCTGCTGGGCCAGGTCTGGGTCTGGATCAAGGACAAGCAGCTCAATAAAGAAAAACTCAAGGAATTGCGCGCCAATTCGCCGCTGGGGGAAATCCTCGCGGCGGGCCTGGCCAACTCCAAACATGGTCGCGAGATCATGAAAGAGTGCATCGAAGAGGCCGCCGCCCGGGTCATTCATGAACTCGAGCGCTACATCAATGCTCTCGGCACTATCGCAGCCATGGCGCCATTACTGGGTCTGCTTGGCACCGTGCTGGGCATGATCGATATCTTCAGCGCGTTCACTGGCTCCGGTATGACCACCAATGCCTCGGTGCTGGCAGGCGGTATCTCCAAGGCATTGATCACCACCGCTGCGGGCCTGATGGTCGGTATTCCGGCGGTGTTCTTCCATCGGTTCCTGCAACGCCGTATCGATGAATTGGTGGTGGGCATGGAGCAGGAAGCGATCAAGCTGGTTGAAGTGGTACAGGGCGACCGTGACGTTGACCTGGCCGAGGGCCGCGCGTGAAGTTCCGTCGCAAACCCCGGGAAACCGTGGACATCAACCTCGCTTCGCTGATCGACGTGGTGTTCATTCTGCTGCTGTTTTTCGTCGTGACCACCACGTTCACTCGCGAAACCCAGTTGCGTGTTGACCTGCCGGAAGCGGTCAGCGGCTCCCCGGCCGAAGACCAGCAAGTCAAGCAGATCGACGTGGCCATCAGCGCCGAAGGCGTGTTTTCGGTGAACAACAAGATTCTGCCGAAGAACGACCTGGCGACCCTGATGGAAGCCATGCAGAAAGAGTCCAACGGCGATACCAACATGCCGTTGTCGATCAGTGCCGATGGCAAGACTCAGCATCAATCCGTGATCACTGCCATGGACGCGGCCGGCAAGCTCGGTTTCAGCCATCTGCGCATGACCACGGTCGAGGCGGCGCCCAAATCCTGATGAGCCTGTCCGATCGTTTGCTCGCCGCGTGGTATCAGGGGCACCCGGCCCTGACGCTGTTGCGGCCGCTGGAAATGCTCTATCGCCGCGTGGTGGTGGGTAAGCGCCAGCGCTTTCTTGCCGGTGAAGGTCAGATCTACCAGCCATCGGTGCCGTTGATCGTGGTCGGCAACATCACCGTCGGTGGCACCGGCAAGACGCCGATGATTCTCTGGTTGATCGAACATTGCCGGCGCAGCGGTTTGCGCGTCGGCGTGGTCAGTCGTGGTTACGGCGCCAAACCACCGCAACTGCCGTGGCGCGTTGCGGCCGAGCAAACCGCTGACATCGCCGGTGACGAACCGTTGCTGATCGTCCAGCGCACCGGCGTGCCGCTGATGATCGACCCCGATCGCAGCGCAGCGGTCAAAGCCTTGCTCGCCAGTGAACCACTGGATCTGATCCTCTCCGACGACGGTATGCAGCATTATCGTCTGGCGCGGGATCTGGAGCTGGTGCTGATCGACGCCGCCCGTGGTTTGGGCAACAAACGCTGCTTGCCGGCAGGGCCGTTGCGTGAGCCGATCGAGCGCCTGCAAAGTGTCGACGGCGTGCTGTTCAATGGTGCCACCGAGGATCGCGATGACGGTTTCGCTTTCCGTCTGCAACCGACCGCGCTGGTCAATCTGCGCAGCGGCGAGCGCAAGTCGCTCGATCATTTTCCACCCGGCCAGGCCGTGCACGCGGTCGCCGGGATCGGCAATCCGCAACGTTTCTTCAATACCCTCGAAGCGCTAGACTGGCGAGCAGTCCCCCATGCGTTTGCCGACCACGCCGAATACAGCGTGCAGGCGTTGAATTTCACACCGTCATTGCCGTTGGTGATGACCGAAAAGGACGCGGTGAAGTGCCGTGCCTTTGCGGCTGACGACTGGTGGTATCTGGCGGTCGATGCGCTGCCGTCGCCGGCCTTTGTGGCCTGGTTCGACACGCAGCTGATGCGCCTGTTGCCGGATCGTCTTTTGCCTTAACTCTTTACTCAGGGAATGTTCATGGACACCAAATTGCTCGATATCCTCGCGTGCCCGATCTGCAAAGGCCCGCTCAAGCTCAGCGCCGACAAAACTGAACTGATCAGCAAGGGCGCCGGTCTGGCGTACCCGATCCGCGATGGCATCCCGGTCATGCTCGAAAGCGAAGCCCGCACCCTGACCACCGACGAGCGTCTGGATAAATGACCACTGCCTTCACCGTTGTCATCCCGTCGCGTTTCGCCTCGACCCGCCTGCCCGGCAAACCGCTGCTCGACATCGCCGGCAAGCCGATGATCCAGCACGTCTGGGAACAGGCGAGCAAAAGCAGCGCCAGCCGTGTGGTCGTCGCGACTGACGATGCGCGCATCGTCGAGGCCTGCAAGGCTTTTGGTGCCGAAGTGGTGCTGACCCGTGAAGATCACAACTCCGGCACCGATCGTCTGGCCGAAGTCTCGGCGAAACTGGGTCTTGAACCCGACGCGATCGTGGTCAACGTGCAGGGTGACGAGCCGCTGATTCCGCCGAGCGTGATCGATCAGGTCGCCGCCAATCTGGCTGCCCACACCGAAGCGCGCATGGCCACGCTGGCCGAGCCGATCGAAGACGTAGATACCCTGTTCAATCCGAACGTGGTCAAGGTCGTCAGCGATCTCAACGGTTTGGCGCTGACCTTCAGCCGTGCGACTTTGCCATGGGCGCGCGATGCGTTTGCCAAGAGCCGCGAGCAATTGCCGGAGGGCGTGCCATACCGTCGCCATATCGGCATCTATGCCTACCGCGCCGGTTTCCTTCAGGACTTCGTCAGTTGGGGCCCGTGCTGGCTGGAAAACACTGAATCCCTCGAGCAACTGCGTGCCCTGTGGCACGGTGTGCGGATTCATGTCGCCGACGCGCTGATCGCACCGCCGACTGGCGTTGACACGGCCGAAGACCTCGAGCGCGTTCGTCGCCTGCTGGAGGCCTGATGCGCGTTCTGTTTGTATGCCTGGGCAACATTTGCCGTTCGCCCACGGCCGAAGGCGTACTGCGCCACAAACTGCGTGAAGCAGGGCTGGCGGATCAGGTCGAAGTGGCCTCCGCCGGCACCGGTGACTGGCACGTTGGCAACCCGCCGGACAAACGCAGCCAGGCCGCGGCCAAAGTGCGCGGCTATGACCTGTCGGCGCAACGCGCGCAGCAGGTCCGCCGTGCCGATTTCGCCAGTTACGACCTGATTCTGGCCATGGACAACAGCAACCTGCGCAACCTCAAGGCGTTGCAGCCGTCCACCGGCAAAGCCGAGCTGGACCTGTTTTTGCGCCGTTATGCCGGTGTCGTCGATGAAGTGCCGGATCCGTATTACGACGGCGATCAGGGTTTCGAGCAAGTGCTGGATCTGATCGAAGCAGCCTGTGACCAATTGTTGATCGAAGTGAAGGGCCGGTTATGAGTTTGCAGGTGCAACCGCAGGTTTCCCTGAAGCCGTTCAACAGTTTTGGCGTGGATGTGCGCGCGCAACTGTTCGCCGAAGCCCAAAGCGATGCCGATGTCCGTGAAGCGCTGGCCTACGCCACCGCGCACGATATGCCGTTGCTGGTGATCGGCGGTGGCAGCAACTTGCTGCTAACGGCAGATATTCCGGCGCTGGTGCTGCGCATGGGCACGCGCGGGATTCGTGTGATCAGCGATGACGGCAACCGTGTGGTGATCGAGGCGGAAGCGGGCGAGCCGTGGCATCCGTTTGTGCAGCACACGTTGGCGCAAGGATTCTCCGGGCTGGAAAACCTCAGCCTGATTCCCGGCACGGTTGGCGCTGCGCCGATGCAGAACATCGGTGCCTACGGCGTCGAGATCAAGGATGTATTCGCCGGCCTCACCGCGCTGGATCGCCAGACCGGCGAGCTGCGCGATTTCACCCTCGAAGAATGCAACTTCGCCTACCGCGACAGCTTGTTCAAGCAGCAGCCGGGGCGTTGGCTGATTCTGCGCGTGCGCTTTGCACTCGACCGCATCGCGCATTTGCATCTGGAATACGGCCCGGTGCGTCAGCGCCTGACCGAGCAGGGCATCGAGCAGCCGACGCCTACCGACGTCAGCCGTGCGATTTGCAGTATCCGCAGCGAAAAACTGCCGGATCCGGCGGTACTCGGCAATGCCGGCAGCTTCTTCAAGAATCCGCTGGTGTCGGCGGCCATCGTCGCGAGGATCAAGGAACAGCATCCGGATGTGGTCGCCTACGCGCAGCCGAACGGACAAATGAAGCTCGCGGCAGGCTGGCTGATCGAGCGCGCCGGCTGGAAAGGTTTCCGTGAAGCCGATGCCGGCGTGCATAAACTGCAGGCGCTGGTGCTGGTCAACTACGGCGTGGCAACCGGGCTGCAACTGCTCGATCTGGCGCAACGCATCCAAAAAGACATTGCCGAACGTTTCAATGTCGACCTGGAGATGGAGCCTAATCGCTATTGAGGCTACGCTTTCAAAGCGCCATCCAAAGCCCTGCACTGATAAAAAGTGCAGGGCTTTTTTGTTAACGCTGGGTTAACTTAGCGAGCTAACGATAACCGTCATTTGCTCCACCAAAGGCCCGGTGCAGACGTTCGCGTCGGCACAAGAGAGCCTGATTAGCCTGAGTCGATCTGCGTGAACCACCGCCGATTCAACGGCGGCAGATTGCTCGACCCCATAACCACTAAAAATATGCGGGCGTGCCCATGATTACCCTGAAACTCAACGGTCAAGACCATCCTCTCGATGTCACCGAAGACATGCCGCTGTTGTGGGCGATTCGTGATGTCGCCGGTTATAACGGCACCAAGTTCGGCTGCGGCATGGGGCTGTGCGGCGCCTGCACCATTCATATCGACGGCTTGCCGGCGCGCAGTTGCATCACGCCGATCGGTTCGGTGGTCGGCCAGAACGTCACCACCATCGACAACCTGCACGCCGACCCGGTGGGGCAGGTGGTCCAGCAAGCCTGGCTCGACACCGCTGTAGCGCAATGCGGATTCTGTCAGGGCGGGCAGATCATGTCGGCTACCGCGTTGCTCAAGACCAACCCGAACCCGAGCGACGAGCAGATCGAAGAAGCCATGGTCGGTAACATTTGCCGCTGCGGCACCTACAACCGGATCAAGACTGCGATCCGCCAGGCTTCCACTCACTTGAAGGAGGCCAAGGCATGAGTCGCCTTCCGAATGATTTCGCCCTGAGCAATCTCAGCCGTCGCGGTTTCCTCAAAGGCGTCGGCGCCACCGGCGCGCTGGTGCTGGCCGCCAGTTGGGGTTGGCAGGATGCGTTGGCTGAAGACAAACCGAAGCAATTCGGCGCCGATGGCATGCCCAATGGCTGGATCGACGATCCGAAGGTCTACGTCAGCATTGCCGCTGACGGCACGGTCACTGTGGTGTGCAACCGTTCCGAGATGGGCCAGGGCGTGCGCACCAGTTTGACCATGGTTGTTGCTGATGAACTGGAAGCCGATTGGGCGCGCGTCAAAGTGCAGCAGGCGCCGGGTGATGAAGTGCGCTTCGGCAACCAGGACACCGACGGTTCGCGCAGCATACGCCATTGGTATGAACCAATGCGGCGTTGCGGTGCGGCGGCGCGGACCATGCTTGAACAGGCCGCCGCTGCGCAGTGGAAAGTGCCGGTCGGTGAGTGCCACGCGCAACTGCACAAAGTCATTCACAAACCGTCTGGCCGTGAGCTGGGCTATGGCGAACTGGCCGCCGCAGCCAGTGCGTTGCCGGTACCGGCGCGTGACAGCCTGCGCCTCAAGCAGCCGTCGGAGTTTCGCTACATCGGCAAGGAAGGTACGAAAGCCATCGACGGCGCAGACATCGTCAACGGTCGTGCGGTGTACGGCGCCGATGTGCATTTCGACGGCATGCTGTACGCAACTATCGCCCGTCCGGCGGTGTACGGCGGCAAGGTCAAATCGCTGGATGACAGCGCTGCGCTGAAAGTCCCCGGTGTGCTCAAAGTGCTGCAGATCGAAAGCCGGCCGCTGCCTTCTGAGTTTCAGCCACTGGGTGGTGTGGCCGTGGTGGCGAGCAATACCTGGGCCGCGATCAAGGGCCGTGAAGCGTTGAAAATCGAATGGGATGACGGTCCGAACGCCAGTTATGACTCGATCGCCTATCGCAAAGAGCTTGAAGCCGCCTCGCTGAAACCCGGCAAAGTGGTGCGCAACACCGGCGATATCGACAAGGCCCTGAGCGGTGCTGCAAGTACGCTTGAAGCATCCTACTACCTGCCGCATCTGGCCCAGGCACCGATGGAGCCAATGGTTGCCATCGCTCGCTACAAGGACGGCGTTTGCGAAGCGTGGGCACCGAGTCAGGCGCCGCAAGTCACCCGCGAGCGCATTGCCGAGCGTCTTGGACTGCCGTTCGACAATGTCACATTCAATGTCACCTTGCTTGGCGGTGGTTTTGGTCGCAAGTCGAAACCGGATTTCGTCGTCGAAGCGGCGATTCTCGCCAAAGAGTTCCCCGGCAAAGCCGTGCGGGTGCAGTGGACGCGTGAAGATGACATCCACAACTCGTATTTCCACACTGTGTCCGCCGAGTATCTGAAGGCTGGCGTGGGCAAGGACGGCATGCCGTCCGGCTGGTTGCATCGCACCGTGGCGCCGAGCATCACCGCGCTGTTTGCGCCGGGGATGAACCATGAAGCGGCTTTCGAGCTGGGCATGGGTTTCACCAACATGGCCTACGCGATTCCCAACGTACGCCTGGAAAACCCCGAGGCGACCGTGCACACACGGGTTGGCTGGTATCGCTCGGTGTCGAATATTCCTCATGGTTTTGCCATCCAGAGTTTCGTCGATGAGCTGGCGCACAAGGCAGGCGAGGATCCGCTCAAATACCAGATCAAACTGCTCGGCGCTGATCGGCAGATCGACCCGCGCACCTTGAGCGAAGAGTGGAACTACGGCGAATCGCCCGAGCGGTATCCGATCGATACCGGGCGCATGCGCACCGTGCTGGAAACCGCCGCGAAAGCAGCCGGTTGGGGGCGCAAACTGCCGAAGGGCCGTGGTCTGGGTCTGGCGGTGCATTACAGCTTCGTCACGTACGTGGCGGCGGTGATCGAAGTCGAGGTCAAGGACGACGGTACGCTGATCGTGCACAAGGCCGATATTGCCGTGGATTGCGGGCCGCAGATCAACCCTGAACGTATCCGTTCGCAGTTCGAAGGCGCCTGCGTGATGGGCCTGGGCAACGCAGTACTGGGCGAAATCAGCTTCAAGGACGGCAAGGTCCAGCAGGACAACTTCCACATGTACGAAGTGGCGCGCATGTCGCTGGCGCCGAAAGAAGTTGCCGTGCATCTGGTGACGCCGCCGGGCGACGTGCCCTTGGGCGGTGTCGGCGAGCCGGGCGTGCCGCCGATTGCTCCGGCCTTGTGTAACGCGATCTTTGCCGCTACTGGCAAGCGCATCCGTAATCTGCCGGTGCGTTACCAGTTGCAGGGCTGGCAGAAGGCAGAGGCGTAATGGACAGCGTCGACCTCAATGTCCTGCGCAGCGTCCTTGAATGGCGCCGCGCCGGGCAGCGGGTGGTGCTGTTCAGCGTGGTGCAGACCTGGGGCACGGCGCCCCGGGCTCCCGGCGCCATGCTCGCCTTGCGCGAGGATGGCGTGGTGATCGGTTCGGTGTCGGGCGGGTGCGTCGAGGATGACTTGATCGCCCGCCTGCACGACGGACGCATCGCCACCGATGGGCCGCCGGTGCAGTTGATCACTTATGGCGTTACACGCGAGGAGGCGGCGCGCTTTGGCTTGCCTTGTGGCGGCACGTTGCGCCTGACTGAAGAACGGATCGGCGATCCCGCGTGGGTTGCCGAGTTGCTCGCGCGGTGCGAAGCACACGAGATCGTTGCCCGTGAGTTGAACATTGAAACCGGTGAAGTGCTTCTGTCGCCGGCCAGCAAGTCCGACTCGCTGGAGTTCGACGGCAAAACCCTGCGAGCGATCTACGGGCCGCGCTGGCGCCTGCTATTGATCGGTGCCGGGCAGTTGTCGCGTTACGTGGCGGATATGGCGCGGTTGCTGGATTTTGAGGTGCTGATCTGCGATCCGCGCAGCGAATTCGTCTACGGCTGGGAAGAGCATCACGGGCGTTTCGTCTCGGGCATGCCGGATGAGGCGGTGTTGAGTATCCAGACCGACGAACGTACGGCGATTGTCGCGTTGACCCACGATCCGCGTCTGGACGATATGGCGCTGCTCACGGCGCTGGATTCTCCGGCCTTCTATGTCGGCGCTCTCGGCTCTCGGGTTAACAGCCGAAAGCGTCGGGAGAATCTTGCTCAGCTAGGCTTGTCGGTGCAGGCGATCGATCGACTGCACGGGCCGATCGGTTTGCATATCGGCAGTCATTCGCCAGCGGAAATTGCTTTGTCTCTGTTGGCGGAGATCGTCGCAATCAAGAACGGCGTCGAGTTGAAGCAGAAGAAAACTTTGGAGGACGCATGAGTCGATCCATTGCAGTGATTGTGCTGGCGGCGGGTGAGGGCAGTCGTTTTCGCCAGGTGGCAGGTGCCGATAAGGACAAGTTGCTGGCGGACTGCACCGGGCGTGATGGTGCAGTGCGTTCGGTGATTGAGCAGGTGCTGTTGAATCTGCCGGGCAGCCTCGACAGGCGCGTGCTGGTGACGACCGAGGCGCGGCCGCAGGCGATGCGCATGGCCCAGGCCTATGGCTGTGACGTGGTCTCGATTGAATCGACTGGAATGGGTGACAGTATTGCCGCCGGGGTCGCCGCTTGCCCTGATGCCGATGGCTGGTTGATTGTCCTTGGTGACATGCCGTTTATCTTGCCGTCGAGTATCGAGCGGGTGGTCGCGGCGATTACTGATGATGCGGTGAGCGTGCCGGTGCAGGAAGGGGGGTTTGGTCATCCTGTGGGGTTTGGGCGGTCGTTTGGTGCGGGGTTGCAGGCTTTGAGTGGCGATCGAGGGGCTCGGCCGTTGTTCAAGCAGGGCAGGGTGGTGGAAGTGGCGGTGGATGATCCTGGGGTGTTGTGGGATATCGATGTGCCGGAGGCTTTGGTTTTTACTTCGTCTTGAGAGCTGCGTAAATTCCTGAGAACCCCTCACCCTAACCCTCTCCCAGAGGGAGAGGGGACTGACCGAGGTGTTCTTTCGAGGTACACCGACCTGAAACTTCGAGTCGAACTCCGGCCTTGAAACACACGGAGATCTGCTCCCTTTCCCCCTCGCCCCCTCGGGGAGAGGGCTGGGGTGAGGGGGTTGGATCTAGAGTCCAGCACAAAAAATCGAGGCATAAAAAAGCCCCGCCTGAAGAATCGGGCGGGGCTTTTTATTGGCTTTGGAAATTACACGAGTGGTTTAGGCTCGTGTTCTTTTTCCTCGGCCTCTTGGTGCTGCTCGACCGCGTCCTGAACGGAGCGTGGTGCTTCAGCAATCACCGACTCAACCACAGCTTCTTCAGTCACCGGGGCAGGCGCTGCCTCGACCACTTCAGCAACCACGGCTGGCTCGGCAGCGACTGGCGCAGCAGCGGCAGCCAGTTCAGCTTCCTTCTGCAGACGCTCTTCTTCACGCTTGCGACGACGCACTTCACGTGGGTCGTTTGGCGCGCGGCCGCTTGGCGTCAGAGCGCTGACCGGTGCTGCAGCTTCAACCACAGGGGCTGGCGCTTCGGTCACCACGGGGGCTGCGACAACCGGTGCTTCAACGACAGGTGCTGGTTCGGCAGCTTTACGTTCTTCAAACACTGGGGTTTCGAACACTGGCGCTTCAACAACCGGTGCTTCCACCACTGGCGCTGGGGTTTCAGCAACAGTCGGCTCGGCAACCCAGTTGAAGGCAGTCTGCTCTTCGCGAACTTCACGTACGCTTTCGGTTACGGTTTCTGCGACGGTTTCTACCACCGGCTCCGCAGCCACAACTGGCGCTGGCTCTACCTGAGGCAGGGTCTCTTGAACCGGTGCCACTTCGACTTCCGGAGCAGCAACCACTTCTACTGGAGTAGTCGCTTCAACAACCGGCGCTTCCACTGGAGCGGTTTCCTGAACAGCCGCGGTGGCGCGTTCAGCTTGCTCGTGGGCTTGTGCTTCAGCCGGTGCACTGATCACGGTGCTGGCAACAGCGGCGGTCACAGCCAGGCCAGCAGCCAGATCGGCAGTGCTTGGCGCTTCAGCGTTTTCGCCGGCTTCGGATTCTTCCGAACCTTCGATCACGTTGCCGTTGGCATCACGCTGACGCTCACGACGGTTGCTGCGACGACGCTGACCGCGCGAACGACGACGTGGGCGATCGCCTTCGGCGTTCTCCGAACCGTCTTCCGGCAGTTGCTCTTCGTTGGTGTTCACTTCTTCTTCAGCGACGGCAGCAGCGGCCTGTTCGGCACGCGGTTGACGCTCTTCACGTGGCGGACGCGGTGCGCGTTCTTCACGGGGCTGACGGGTCGGGCGTTCTTCAGCGGTAACGGCAACGTCAGCAGCAGCGGCTGGAACGGCGTCCAGTGGCTCGCGCAGTTCACGCACACGCTCTTCACGCTCGCCGCGTGGCTTGCGGTCTTCGCGCGGCGCACGTGGTGCACGTTCTTCACGCGGAGCGCGTGGTGCACGTTCTTCGCGGGCAACTGGCGCTTCGGTACGAGCTTCACGTGGTTCGCGGACTTCACGGGCTTCACGTGGCGCGCGCTCTTCGCGCGGCTCGCGTGGCGCACGTTCTTCACGTGGAGCACGTTCTTCGCGTGGCTTGCGTTCTTCATCGCGGCGACCATTACGGTTGCGGCTCTGCTGACGACCGTTGCGACGCTCTTCGTTGCGGGCCGGACGTTCGGTGGCTGGTTTTTCAACCACAACCGGAGCGGCTGGTTCTTCTTTGGTGGCGAACAGGCTGACCAGCGATTTCACCAGACCTTTGAACAGGCTTGGCTCTGGTGCAGCGACTGGAGCTGGTGCAGCAGCGGCCGGGGCGGCGACTTCGGTCGGAACCGGAGCGTTGGCACGTGCCGGAGCAGTCTTGACCGCAGCTTCCTGGCGAACCAGGGTGCGGGTCGCAGCGGCTGGCTGGACTTCTTCGACTTCGGCAGCAGCAGCTGCGATTTCGTAGCTGGACTGGTTGGTCGCAGCTTCCGGGCTGTCGTCACGCAGGCGCTGAACTTCGAAATGCGGGGTTTCGAGGTGGTCGTTCGGCAGAATGATGATGCGAGCACGGGTGCGCAGTTCGATCTTGGTGATCGAGTTGCGTTTTTCGTTGAGCAGGAACGCGGCGACCGGGATCGGCACCTGGGCGCGCACTTCGGCGGTGCGGTCTTTCAGGGCTTCTTCTTCGATCAGGCGCAGGATCGCCAGCGACAGCGATTCAACGTCACGGATGATGCCGGTGCCGTTGCAACGCGGGCAAACGATACCGCTGCTTTCGCCCAGGGATGGACGCAGGCGCTGACGGGACATTTCCAGCAGGCCGAAGCGCGAGATGCGACCGATCTGCACGCGGGCACGGTCGGCTTCCAGGCATTCGCGGACTTTCTCTTCCACGGCGCGCTGGTTCTTGGCAGGGGTCATGTCGATGAAGTCGATGACGATCAGGCCGCCGATGTCGCGCAGGCGCAACTGACGGGCGATTTCTTCGGCAGCTTCAAGGTTGGTCTGCAGAGCGGTTTCTTCGATGTCGCTGCCTTTGGTGGCGCGCGCCGAGTTGATGTCGATCGACACCAGGGCTTCGGTCGGATCGATAACGATGGAGCCGCCGGAAGGCAGTTCAACGACGCGCTGGAAAGCGGTCTCGATCTGGCTTTCGATCTGGAAACGGTTGAACAGCGGCACGCTGTCTTCGTACAGCTTGATCTTGCTGGCGTATTGCGGCATCACCTGGCGTATGAAGGTCAGGGCTTCGTCCTGGGCTTCAACGCTGTCGATCAGCACTTCGCCGATGTCCTGGCGCAGGTAATCGCGGATGGCGCGGATGATCACGTTGCTTTCCTGGTAGATCAGGAATGGCGCGGAGCGATCCAGCGAGGCTTCTTTGATGGCGGTCCACAGTTGCAGCAGGTAGTCGAGGTCCCACTGCATTTCTTCGCTGCTGCGGCCAAGGCCGGCAGTGCGCACGATCAGACCCATGTCGGCTGGTGCGACCAGACCGTTCAGCGCTTCACGCAGTTCGTTGCGCTCTTCGCCTTCGATACGACGGGAGATACCGCCGGCACGCGGGTTGTTCGGCATCAGCACGAGGTAACGACCGGCCAGGCTGATGAAGGTGGTCAGGGCTGCGCCCTTGTTGCCACGTTCTTCTTTTTCGACCTGAACGATGACTTCCTGGCCTTCGCTCAGGACGTCCTTGATGTTGACGCGGCCTTCAGGGGCTTTCTTGAAGTATTCGCGGGAGATTTCTTTGAGGGGCAGGAAGCCGTGGCGCTCGGAGCCGAAATCGACAAAGGCAGCCTCAAGGCTTGGTTCGATGCGAGTGATGCGGCCTTTATAGATGTTGGCCTTCTTCTGCTCGCGTGCACCGGATTCGATGTCCAGGTCGTAGAGGCGTTGGCCATCTACCAGTGCAACACGCAACTCTTCGGGTTGAGTTGCGTTAATCAGCATTCTTTTCATGTAGTACCGTCGGTTTCCGGGCTGCCGGAAACGGCGTTCGGCACACACGACTTCTCACGGTCGGTGTCAGGTGCGTCGGGAGTGGTTGGCCATTCCCGTGTCCAGCGATATGCGGCCAATTGGGCCGATATAGCGACGTACGCGTCCTGCTTGCTGTGGCTACTTAAGCACTCAGTCAGGAGGAGGAATCAACCAGCGGCTGTGGACGAGATGAAGCGTCTTGATAAAGCCTATTGCTACACAGTCCAGCGGTTGTGCATCTCCACCCTACACGTATCCCTGATAATTCGGGTGCTGCCGCGCGCAGAATCCGCAGCGGGTTGGCATTTACCGTGAGCTCCGAAAGGGGAGGTCACGCATCATGGCTAATTCAGGCGTTGTTTCCGAAGCATTCGCTCGGGGTCATCTGTAGCTGACTGCACTTTGTGAACTGGCCTTGAATGTGTGCCTGTCAGGCGAGTAAAAACTATGCTCGACGGTGTAATTCAGGCCTCATGTCACCTGCGCTTGTTACAACTGCAAACTCCACCGTTACGTAGCGAAAGCCCCGTAGGACGGCCTCGCGTCCTGGTGAATTGCGTTGGTCAGGGCCGGTTTTTGACCGTGGTTCCTCTGTCCAGGCCGCTTTTGGCGGCGTTCGCGACTATAGCAGCAATGATTAAGTGCTTCAATTCCATAAAAATTGTTATCATCCGCGGCATGACAACTACTGCCCCTTCGACTCCAGGCGTTCAATTGCTTGAAGTCTCGCCGGAGTATGCCGGCCAACGAATCGACAATTTTCTCCTCGCCCGGCTCAAAGGCGTGCCCAAGACCTTGATTTACCGCATTTTGCGTAAAGGCGAAGTGCGTGTGAACAAAGGTCGGATCAAGCCCGAATACAAGCTGCAGGCCGGTGATATCGTGCGCGTGCCGCCGGTTCGCGTGCCTGAGCGCGATGAGCCGGTGCCGCTGGCGCAGGGTCTGTTGCAGCGCCTGGAAGCTTCGATTGTCTTCGAAGACAAAGCCCTGATCGTGATCAATAAGCCCGCCGGCATTGCGGTTCACGGCGGTAGTGGCTTGAACTTCGGCGTGATCGAAGCCTTTCGTCAGTTGCGTCCCGATGCCAAAGAGCTGGAGCTGGTGCACCGTCTCGACCGTGATACCTCCGGCCTGCTGATGATCGCGAAAAAGCGCAGCATGTTGCGCCACTTGCACGAGCAATTGCGCGGCGATGGCGTCGACAAGCGCTACATGGCGCTGGTCCGCGGCAACTGGGCGACCTCGATCAAGAAAGTCAGCGCGCCATTGCTCAAGAGCAATCTGCGTTCCGGTGAGCGCATGGTCGAAGTCAATGACGAGGGCAAAGAAGCCCTGACCATGTTCAAAGTGCTGCGCCGCTTCGGTGACTTCGCCACCATGGTCGAGGCTAAACCGGTGACCGGTCGCACCCACCAGATTCGCGTGCATACCTTGCATGCCGGTCATTGCATTGCTGGCGACAGCAAGTATGGCGATGAGGATTTCACCAAGGAAATCCGTGATCTGGGCGGCAAGCGCCTGTTCCTGCACGCCTACATGCTGACCGTGCCGCTGCCCGATGGCGGCAAGCTGACCTTGCAGGCGCCGGTCGATGAAATGTGGGCCAAGACCGTGGAGCGATTGAGTGCGCCCATCTGATTACAAACTGCTGATTTTCGATTGGGACGGCACCCTGGCCGATTCCATTCATCGGATTGTCGAAGCCATGCATTCGGCGTCCGGGCGCTCCGGTTTCGAGTTGCGCGACGACTTTGCTGTCAAAGGCATTATCGGTCTGGGCTTGCCCGAGGCGATTCGCACGCTGTATCCCGAGATCAGTGACGCCGAAATGACCGCGTTTCGCGAGTATTACGCCGATCACTACATCGCCGCAGAAGCTGTGCCTTCGCCGTTGTTCGAAGGCGTAGTCGAGTCGATGGCGTCCTTTCGCGAGCAGGGTTATCACCTCGCGGTGGCGACCGGCAAGAATCGTCGCGGACTGGATCGAGTGCTCAAGGCTAATGGCTGGGAAGATTATTTCGATATCACCCGCGCTGCCGATGAAACTGCGAGCAAGCCGCACCCTCTGATGCTGGAGCAGATCCTTGCTCATTGTGGTGTGCGCCCGGAGCAGGCCTTGATGGTCGGCGATTCGTCCTTCGATCTGTTGATGGCGCGTAATGCGGGGATGGATTCGGTCGCGGTCAGTTATGGCGCGCAATCGATCGAATCGCTGCAACAATTCGAGCCACGTCTGTCGATCGACCGTTTTTCCGAATTGCATGCCTGGCTGGGGAAGCAGGCCTAATACGTTTTTGCTGGGGTGGATGGCATGACCGACGAATGGAAAGCACCGGCCAAGGCAAGTGCCGACGGCGGTGACGAAAAAAGCTGGAAGCTGTTGGAAAAGACTCTGCTGGCTGGTGTTCAGGAACAGCGTCGTTCGCGGCGTTGGGGGATTTTCTTCAAGCTGCTGACGTTTGTTTATCTGTTTGTGGCGCTGATCCTGTTCACGCCGCTGATGGACATGGAAAAGAGCGCCACGCGCGGGCCGAACTACACCGCGTTGATCGACGTCACCGGCATGATCGCCGACAAAGAGCCCGCCAGTGCCGACAACATTGTTGGCAGCCTGCGGGCGGCGTTCGAGGACAAGAAGGTCAAAGGCGTGATCCTGCGCATCAACAGTCCTGGCGGCAGTCCGGTGCAATCGGGTTATGTGTATGACGAGATCAAGCGTCTGCGCGGTCTGCATCCGGAGATCAAGCTTTACGCGGTGATTTCCGATCTGGGCGCCTCCGGTGCTTATTACATTGCCAGTGCGGCGGATCAGATCTATGCCGACAAGGCGAGTCTGGTTGGCTCGATTGGTGTGACGGCGGCCGGTTACGGCTTTGTCGGCACCATGGAGAAACTGGGTGTCGAGCGTCGCACGTACACCTCGGGCGAGCATAAGTCGTTCCTTGACCCGTTCCAGCCGCAGAAGTCTGATGAAACGGCGTTCTGGCAAACGGTGCTGGACACCACGCACAAGCAGTTCATCAACAGCGTCAAGCAGGGCCGTGGCGATCGTCTGAAAGACAAAGAGCATCCGGAGCTGTTCTCCGGGCTGGTCTGGTCGGGTGAGCAAGCGCTGCCGCTGGGCTTGATCGATGGTCTGGGCAATACCAGTTCGGTGGCGCGTGATGTGATTGGCGAGAAAGAGCTGGTCGACTTCACTGTTCAGGAGTCGCCGTTCGATCGTTTCTCGAAGAAGCTCGGTGCCAGCGTGGCAGAGCAATTGGCGATGTGGATGGGTTTCCACGGACCTTCGTTGCGTTAGTTCGTTGTAAAGATCAAAAGATCGCAGCCTGCGGTAGCTCCTACAGAGATCGGTGTAGGAGTTGCCGCAGGCTGCGATCTTTTGCTTTAAGGCATCTGTACGCCTTCAACCAGTAGCATGTCGATCAGGCGAATCAGCGGCAGGCCGATCAGGCTGGTGGCATCAGGGCCTTCGGTAGATTGAAACAGGCTCACACCGAGGCCTTCCGCCTTGAAGCTGCCTGCGCAGTCGTAAGGCTGTTCAATGCGCAAATAGCGTTCGATGCTTGCCTGATCCAGCGTGCGCATGTGGACCGTGAACGGCACGCAATCGACCTGGCACTGGCCGGTCTGACTGTTAAGCAGCGCAAGGCCGGTCAGGAATGTCACGCTGGCGCCACTGGCGGCCATCAGTTGCTCGCGCGCCTTCTCAAAGGTGTGCGGCTTGCCGATGATCTGCTCGCCGAGCACGGCAACCTGGTCCGAGCCGATAATCAGATGGGTGGGATAGCTGTCAGCCAATGCCCGGGCTTTTTGTTCGGCGAGGCGCTTGACCAGTTCGATCGCCGATTCGCCCGGGCGGTGACTTTCATCGATATCCGGCGAGCTGCAGACGAACGGCAGGTGCAGGCGGGCGAGCAATTCCCGACGATAGGTCGAGCTTGAAGCGAGTAATAAAGGCAGCATTCGCGTCTCCTGAGGCAGGTGCGAATTCTAGCGGAGGCACGCAAGTGACGGACAGGGCACAATTTCCTTTGACATGGGTGGGTGCATCCCTATAATGCTGCGCCTATGTTGAATGACCCGATTCCACCTCACGTTGACCCGCGCAAATTGGCTGACCGTGGCACCACCCTTCAAGGTGAACTGCTGCTGGCCGATTTGAAGAGACTCTGCGACCCGCTTTCCGACGATGTCGGTACGGTGCAGGCGAAATTCGTTTTTGAACGAGATGAACGTAAATCTGTGGTGATCCACAGCTTTATCGACACCGAGGTCAAAATGGTTTGCCAGCGTTGTCTTGAGCTGGTCACCCTGCCGATCCACAGCGAATGCAGTTACGCTGTAGTGAAGGAGGGTGCGAATACCCAGTCGTTACCGAAAGGTTATGACGTGCTGGAACTGGGCGAAGATCCATTGGATCTGCAGTCACTGGTCGAGGAAGAGCTTTTGCTTGCCTTGCCTATTGTGCCTGCTCATCATCCGGAAGAATGCCAGCAGCCGGCGGGAGCAGATGAGCCCGAACCGAGCGAGGACGAGGTAACGCGGTCCAACCCGTTCAGTGTATTGGCGCAGTTAAAGCGTGACCCAAACGTTTAGGAGTTAATCAATTATGGCTGTTCAGCAGAACAAAAAATCCCGCTCTGCCCGTGACATGCGCCGTTCGCACGACGCTCTCGAGGCTAGCACCCTGTCTGTAGAAAAAACCACTGGTGAAGTTCACCTGCGTCACCACGTATCGCCAGAAGGCGTATACCGTGGCCGTAAAGTGATCGACAAGGGCGCTGACGAGTAATCACTTGTCCGCTCAAGTCATCGCGATTGACGCAATGGGCGGGGACTTCGGTCCCCGCAGCATTGTTCAGGCCAGCCTTGCTTGCCTGTCTGCTACGCCCTCGCTGCACCTGACCCTCGTCGGTCAACCCTCCCTTCTTGAAGAATTGATCCACGGCCAATCGGCTGCCGATCGCGCGCGCCTGACGATTGTTGCGGCCAGCGAAGTCATCACCATGGACGAAAAACCGACCCAGGCCTTGCGTGGCAAGCCGGACTCGTCGATGCGTGTCGCCCTTGAGCTGGTGCGTGACGGCAAGGCTCAGGCCTGTGTCAGCGCCGGCAATACCGGTGCGTTGATGGCGCTGTCACGATTCGTGCTGAAGACGCTGCCCGGTATCGATCGGCCGGCAATGGTGGCGGCTATCCCGACGCAGAAGGGTTATTGCCAGTTGCTTGATCTGGGCGCCAACGTCGATTGCAGCGCCGAGCATTTGCTGCAATTTGCGGTAATGGGCTCGGTGGCGGCGCAGACGCTGGGCATCCATCGCCCGCGCGTCGCGCTGCTGAACATCGGCACCGAAGACATTAAGGGCAATCAGCAGGTCAAGCTGGCTGCGACGCTGTTGCAGGCTGCCCGTGGCATCAATTACATCGGCTTTATCGAAGGCGACGGTTTGTATCGCGGCGAGGCGGATGTTGTGGTGTGTGATGGTTTCGTCGGCAACATCCTGCTCAAGTCCAGCGAAGGTCTGGCGACGATGATTGCTGCGCGTATCGAGGCGCTGTTCAAAAAGAATCTGGCCTCTCGTGTCGTGGGGGCGTTGGCGTTGCCGCTGATGAAGCGTTTGCAGGCGGATCTGGCGCCGGCGCGACATAACGGCGCAAGCTTTCTCGGCTTGCAGGGTATCGTGGTGAAAAGCCACGGTTCGGCCGGTGTTCAGGGCTTTCAGAGTGCTATTTCCCGTGCGCTGATCGAGATTCAGGAAAATCTTCCCGAGCGTCTCCATGGTCGTCTGGAGGATTTGTTGTCTTAGGCGTTTTCGTCGGACAATGCTTAAATGTGACCGCCCGGTTCAAAGGGCCATCCAACTGTCAGTTTCTTGCGTCCCCAGTGGGGCGCCATTTTCCGACGACAAGATCATTAGGGGCTTGTTACATGTCTGCTTCCCTCGCATTCGTCTTTCCAGGACAAGGTTCGCAGTCCCTCGGCATGCTGGCCGAGCTGGGCGCGGAATATCCGTTGATCCTCGAAACTTTCAAAGAAGCCTCTGAGGCTCTGGGCTATGACCTGTGGGCGCTGACCCAGCAGGGCCCGGAAGAGCTGCTCAATCAAACCGATAAAACCCAACCGGCCATTCTGACCGCTTCGATCGCTCTGTGGCGTTTGTGGCTGGCGGAAGGTGGTGCGCGTCCGGCCTTTGTTGCCGGTCACAGCCTGGGTGAATACAGCGCGCTGGTTGCTGCCGGCAGCCTGACACTGGCTGATGCGGTGAAGCTCGTCGAGCGTCGCGGTCAGTTGATGCAGGAAGCTGTTCCGGCCGGGCAGGGCGGCATGGCTGCCATCCTCGGTCTGGAAGATGCCGATGTGCTGGCTGCCTGCGCCGAAGCGGCGCAAGGTGAAGTAGTTAGCGCGGTCAACTTCAACTCGCCGGGCCAAGTGGTCATTGCCGGAGCCAAGGCTGCCGTCGAGCGCGCGATCGAAGGCTGCAAGGCGCGTGGCGCCAAGCGTGCCATGCCGCTGCCGGTGAGCGTGCCGTCGCACTGCGAGCTGATGCGTCCGGCCGCTGAGCGCTTCGCCGAATCCATTGCTGCCATCGACTGGCAGGTGCCGCAGATCCCGGTGGTACAGAACGTCAGCGCACAAGTGCCGGCCGATCTGGAAACCCTCAAGCGTGATCTGCTCGAACAATTGTACAAGCCAGTGCGCTGGGTCGAGTCGGTACAGACTCTCGCTGCCAAGGGCGCGACCAATCTGGTCGAATGCGGCCCGGGCAAAGTCCTGGCCGGTCTGAACAAGCGTTGCGCCGAAGGCGTGGCGACATCCAACCTCAATACCCCAGACGCTTTCGCTGCCGCTCGCGCAGCGCAAGCCTGAATCAGGAGAAACTTGCATGAGTCTGCAAGGTAAAGTTGCACTGGTCACCGGTGCAAGCCGCGGCATCGGCCAGGCTATCGCACTGGAGCTGGGTCGTCAGGGCGCCATCGTCATTGGCACCGCGACTTCCGCTTCGGGCGCCGAGCGTATCGCTGCGACCCTGAAGGAAAACGGTATTCAGGGCGCCGGCTTCGAACTCAATGTCACCAGCGATGAATCGGTCAGTGCAGTGCTGGCGGGTATTCAGGAACAGTTCGGTGCGCCGGTGGCAATCCTGGTCAATAATGCCGGCATCACCCGCGATAACCTGATGATGCGCATGAAAGACGACGAGTGGTACGACGTAATCGATACCAACCTGAACAGTCTGTATCGCCTGTCCAAGGGCGTTCTGCGCGGTATGACCAAGGCGCGCTGGGGTCGAATTATCAGTATTGGCTCGGTGGTGGGTGCCATGGGCAACGCAGGCCAAGTAAACTATGCAGCCGCCAAGGCCGGTCTGGAAGGTTTCAGCCGTGCAATGGCGCGTGAAGTCGGTTCGCGTTCGATTACGGTCAACTCGGTAACCCCAGGGTTTATCGACACCGATATGACGCGCGAACTGCCTGAAGCACAGCGTGAAGCCTTGCAGACGCAGATTCCGCTGGGTCGTCTGGGGCAAGCTCAAGAGATCGCGTCTGTGGTCGCTTTTCTTGCATCCGACGGTGCGGCATACGTCACTGGGGCTACAATCCCGGTGAACGGTGGGATGTACATGTAAGTAAAATGTGACGGATTGCTTCAAAAAAATGTCATACGAGCTGTCTAAAATCCGTTATAAAGCTGCAATCTATTTATAGGCAGAGGGCTGCAGGGTTTGAGGAGTGAAGCTTTCAGTTGAAAAACTGAAAAGTCTTTCTATACACTTACCCACTGGCCAGCTGCCTGAATTTGTCCATTAGGAGTGAAAACAAGGTATGAGCACCATCGAAGAGCGCGTCAAGAAAATCGTTGCCGAGCAACTGGGTGTTAAAGAAGAAGAAGTGGTCAACACTGCTTCCTTCGTAGAAGACCTGGGTGCCGACTCCCTTGACACCGTTGAGCTGGTGATGGCTCTGGAAGAGGAATTCGAGACCGAAATCCCTGACGAAGAAGCTGAGAAGATCACTACTGTACAAGCTGCAATCGACTACGTTACTAGCCACCAGGCGTAATAGTTTGTAATCGTTGTTTGCTGTCATGGAAAAACCGCACTGCCATCATGGCGTGCGGTTTTTTCTTTAGGCCTGATGCAAAATCGTCATTTGAAAAAGGAGAGTGCTGTGTCGCGTAGACGCGTCGTAGTCACCGGTATGGGTATGTTGTCGCCACTGGGCACGGATGTGCCGAGCAGTTGGCAGGGCATTCTGGCTGGCCGCAGTGGCATTGGTCTGATCGAACACACCGACCTTTCTGCCTATTCCACCCGCTTTGGCGGCTCGGTAAAGGGCTTCAATGTCGAGGAATACCTGTCGGTCAAGGAAGCGCGCAAGCTCGACCTGTTCATTCAGTACGGTCTCGCTGCCGGCTTTCAGGCTGTACGCAACGCTGGTCTGGAAGTCACCGACGCCAACCGTGAACGCATTGGCGTGGCCATGGGTTCGGGGATCGGCGGTCTGACCAACATCGAAGAAACCAGCCGTACCCTGCATGAGACGGGCCCGCGTCGAATCTCGCCATTCTTCGTACCTGGCTCGATCATCAATATGATTTCCGGTTTCCTGTCCATCCACCTGGGGGCACAGGGACCTAACTACGCCATCGCCACTGCATGTACCACCGGTACGCACTGCATCGGCATGGCGGCACGCAACATCATGTACGACGAAGCTGACGTGATGATTGCCGGCGGTGCCGAAATGGCCGCATGCGGTCTGGGCATGGGTGGCTTCGGCGCGTCCCGTGCGCTGTCGACCCGCAATGACGAACCGACCCGCGCCAGCCGTCCATGGGATAAGGGCCGTGATGGTTTCGTCCTGTCCGACGGTGCCGGTGCACTGGTTCTCGAAGAGCTGGAACACGCCAAGGCGCGCGGCGCGACCATCTATGCTGAACTCATCGGCTTTGGCACCAGTGGCGACGCGTTCCACATGACCTCGCCACCTGCCGACGGCGCCGGTGCAGCACGCTGCATCACCAACGCGCTGCGCGATGCGAAGATCAACGCCGATCAAGTGCAATACATCAACGCTCACGGTACTTCGACTTCGGCCGGCGACCTCGCCGAAGCCAATGCGATCAAGACCGTGTTCGGTGATCACGCCTACAAACTGGCAGTGAGCTCGACCAAATCGATGACCGGTCACCTGTTAGGTGCGGCGGGCGCGGTTGAAGCGATCTTCAGCGTTCTTGCGATCAACAGCCAAGTGGCACCGCCGACCATCAACCTCGATGAGCCGGATGAAGGCTGCGATCTCGATTTCGTGCCGCACACTGCGCGCAACATGGACATCGATGTCGTGCTGTCCAACTCCTTCGGTTTTGGCGGCACCAACGGCACCTTGGCGTTCCGTCGGTTCGCAGGCTGATGGACAGCTGGGTCGACGGTCAACCGGCTGACGCTCTGTCGCTGAAAGATCGCGGCCTGGCTTACGGCGACGGTCTGTTCGAGACCATCGCCGTGCGTGATGGACAGCCGATCCTGCTGGATCGGCACCTGACGCGTCTGGCCGATGGCTGTTCGCGTCTGGCCATCGCCGCCGATATTGAACGGGTTCGCCACGAGCTGCTGAGTTATGCGGCAGCGATGGGCGAGGGTGTACTCAAGCTGATCCTCACCCGTGGCGACGGTCTGCGCGGTTATGCACCTGATCCGGCGGCGCCTGGCCGACGTATTCTGCAAGGCAATCCTCCGGCAGCTTATCCCGCTGTGCATACTGAACAAGGCATTCGCCTGTTTCCGTGCAACACGCGACTCTCCAGACAGCCTTTACTGGCTGGACTCAAACACCTCAATCGACTGGAACAAGTCATCGCCCGTGCCGAATGGCAGGACAGCGAGCACGCCGAAGGCTTGATGCTTGATCAAGCCGGTCGAGTGATCGAAGGGGTGTTCAGTAATGTGTTTCTGGTGCGCGACGGTGTATTGATCACGCCGGATCTGAAACGCTGCGGCGTTGCCGGTGTGATGCGCGCCGAAATATTGTTTCAGGCCGAGTCACTGGCCATTCCCACGCAGATCGCCGACATCAGCCTCGAACAACTGCAATGGGCCGATGAAGTGTTTGTCTGCAACAGCGTGTATGGCGTCTGGCCGGTACGCGCCTACGCTGCACTGAGCTGGCCGGTTGGCCCGCTCACCCGTAAACTGCAAACCATTGCCCGCGCCCTACTGGATGCCTGATTTGTGAGACGTAAACTTTTGCTGCTGCTGGAAACCGGACTGGTTTTGGCAGGGCTGTTGATGGGCGCCAGCGCCTGGAAGATTCACTCCGCACTGGAACAGCCTCTGAACATCACGCAGGAAGAACTGCTGGATGTGCCGAAAGGCTCCACTCCGACCCGTACGTTCCTTTCCCTCGAAACCGATGGCGTCATCAAGGACGCATTCTGGTTGCGAGTCTATTGGCGCTTCAATCTCGCCGGTACACCGATCCATAGCGGCGAATACCGTATGCAGCCGGGCATGACCGTCAACGGTCTGATCGACTTGTGGAAGCGCGGTGAAGTGGTCCAGTACAGCCTGACGCTGGTCGAGGGCTGGAATTTCCATCAAGTGCGCGCGGCGTTGGCCAAAGACGATAAGGTCGAGCAGACCCTCAACGGTTTGAGCGACAGCGACGTCATGGCGAAGATTGGTCATAAAGGGTTGTTCCCGGAGGGCCGTTTCTTCCCGGACACTTACCGCTTTGTGCGCGGCATGTCCGATGCCGAACTGCTGAAGAAAGCCTTTGATCGCCTCGATGAAGTGCTGGCGAAAGAGTGGGAAAGTCGTTCTGCCGATGTGCCGTACAGCGAACCCTATCAAGCGCTGATCATGGCGTCGCTGGTCGAGAAGGAAACCGGTGTGCCGCAGGAACGGGGGCAGATTGCCGGCGTCTTCGTACGTCGAATGGCGCTGGGCATGCAGCTGCAAACCGACCCGACCGTCATCTATGGTCTGGGCGATCGCTACACCGGCAAGCTGACTCGGGCGCATTTGAAAGAGCCGACGCCTTACAACACCTACGTAATTCCCGGCCTGCCGCCGACACCGATTGCGATGGTCGGGCGCGAAGCAATTCATGCGGCGCTGAACCCGGTGGATGGCACCAGCCTGTACTTCGTTGCGCGTGGCGATGGCAGCCATGTGTTCTCCGATGATCTGGATGCGCACAATAATGCGGTGCGTGAGTACCAGCTCAAACGCCGTGCCGATTACCGTTCCAGCCCTGCGCCGGCGACAACGCCTGAAACCGCTCCCGCTCCTGAAGAGGCGATTCCCGCTGCCTCTCCGGATACAGCGCCGGAATCGTTGCCACAAATTGCGCCTCAGGAATCTGCGCCGGCTCCAGAAGCTGCCGCCCCACAAAACACGCAATGACTTTGATTAAGGACTGCCTGTGACTGGCTTGTTTATTACCCTGGAAGGCCCGGAAGGCGCCGGCAAAAGCACTAACCGCGAATACCTTGCCGAGCGCCTGCGCGCCGCCGGTATCGAAGTGGTGCTGACCCGCGAGCCGGGTGGCACGCCATTGGCCGAGCGGATTCGCGACGTGCTGCTGGCGCCGGCCGACGAGGTCATGAACCCGGACGCCGAGTTGTTGCTGGTATTCGCCGCGCGCGCTCAGCACCTGGCTGAAGTGATTCGACCGGCGCTGGCCCGGGGGGCGGTAGTGCTTTGTGATCGTTTCACCGATTCGACTTACGCCTATCAGGGCGGCGGTCGCGGTTTGTCGCTGGAGCGCATCGCCACACTGGAAACTTTCGTGCAGGGCGACCTGCGTCCGGATCTGACGCTGATTTTCGATCTGCCGGTAGAAATCGGCCTGGCCCGCGCCAGTGCCCGTGGCCGTCTGGATCGTTTCGAACTGGAAGGCCGGGCGTTTTTCGAGGCTGTACGCAATGCGTTTCTGAAGCGCGCCGAAGCCGATCCCGCGCGCTATGTGCGCATCGATGCCGGTCAGCCACTGGCCAAGGTTCAACAATCGCTGGATACCCTGATTCCGAATTTGCTGGAGCTGGCCCGTGGCTGAGGCCTATCCATGGCAGGACAGCCTCTGGCAGCAACTGGCCGGGCGTAAACAGCACGCCCACGCCTATCTACTGCATGGCCCGGCCGGCATCGGCAAACGTGCGCTGGCCGAACGCTTGATGGCCAGCCTGTTGTGCCAGCGGCCGACGCCGCAAGCCTGCGGCGAGTGCAAATCCTGCCTGCTGCTCAAGGCCGGCAGTCACCCCGATAATTACATTCTCGAACCGGAAGAAGCCGATAAGGCGATCAAGGTCGATCAGGTCCGCGATCTGGTCAGCTTCGTGGTGCAGACCGCGCAACTGGGCGGGCGCAAAGTGGTGCTGATCGAGCCGGTCGAGTCGATGAACATCAATGCCGCCAACGCCTTGCTCAAGAGCCTTGAAGAGCCTTCCGGCGATACCGTTCTGCTGTTGGTCAGCCACCAGACCAGCCGCTTGCTGCCAACGATCAAGAGCCGTTGCGTGCAGCAGGCCTGTCCGCTGCCGGGCGAGGCGATGAGCCTGCAATGGCTGGCTCAGGCGCTGCCGGACTGCTCCGAAGGCGAACGTGTCGAACTGCTGACGCTGGCCGCCGGCTCGCCGTTGATGGCCGTCAGTCTGCAATCCCAGGGCGTGCGTGAACAACGCGCGCAAGTGGTCGAGGGCGTGAAGAAGTTGCTCAAGCAACAGCAATCGCCGACGCAACTGGCTGAGGAGTGGAAAAGCATTCCGATGCTGCGTCTGTTTGACTGGTTCTGCGATTGGTCGAGCCTGATCCTGCGTTATCAACTGACTCAGGATGAAGCCGGCCTCGGCCTGACCGACATGCGCAAAGTCGTGCAGTACCTGGCGCAGAAAAGTGCGCAAGGCAAAGTCCTCGAGATTCAGGACTGGATTCTCGCCCAGCGGCAGAAGGTCATGAGCAAAGCCAACCTCAATCCGGCCTTGCTGCTGGAAGCGTTGTTGGTGCAATGGGCGGGATTGCCTGGTCAAAGATAAGAATGTGTACCTAGACTCTGAACATCAGCAGTGGAGGTCAACATGAATGAATCCGTCAGCCCCGGGCCGCGCAACGGCATTTTGTCCCTGAACATCAAGGACAAGTCGGTGCTCTACGCCGCTTATATGCCGTTTATCAAGAACGGTGGCTTGTTCATCCCGACCAACAAGAGTTACCGGTTGGGCGATGAGGTGTTCATGCTGCTCAACCTGATGGACGAGGCCGAGAAGATCCCGGTGGCCGGCAAGGTCGCGTGGATCACCCCCAAAGGGGCGCAAGGCAATCGTGCTGCCGGTGTCGGCGTACAGTTCAACGATGGCGACAACACGGCGCGCAGTCGCATCGAAACCCATCTGGCCGGAGCGCTTAAATCCGACCGTCCCACTCATACGATGTAAGTAGCCGTCTTTTTATGCTTGTAGATTCCCATTGTCACCTTGATCGCCTCGACCTCGCCGCCCATGACGGCTCGCTGGATGCTGCACTGGATGCGGCCCGTGAGCGCGGAGTAGGGCACTTCTTGTGCATCGGCGTGAGTGCCGATAACGCCGCCGACGTCAAAGCCCTGGCTGAGCGTTATGACGATGTCGATTGTTCGGTCGGCGTGCATCCGCTCGATGTACAACCCGGTGCGGCGCCAGCGCTGGACTGGCTGTTGCACGAACTCAATCACCCGAAAGTCGTGGCGATCGGTGAGACCGGCCTCGATTATCACTATGAGCCGGAAGCTGCCGAACTGCAGCAGGAGTCATTTCGTCTGCACCTGCAAGCGGCGCAGCAGACCGGCAAACCGGTGATCATCCACACCCGTGGCGCGCGTGCCGATACCCTTGAATTGCTGCGCGAAGCGGCGTTGCCTCAGGCCGGTGTGCTGCATTGCTTCACCGAAGACTGGGACATGGCCAAGGCTGCACTGGACATGGGTTATTACATTTCCCTGTCGGGTATTGTCACGTTCCGCAATGCTGATGCGTTGCGCGACGTCGCGAGCAAGGTCCCGGCGGATCGCTTGCTGGTGGAAACCGATTCACCGTATCTGGCGCCGATCCCTTATCGCGGCAAGCCGAACCTGCCGCAGTACGTGCGCGAAGTGGCGGAATTCCTGGCGATGTTGCGCGGAGAGAACTACGAACATTTTGCTGAGCAGACCACCGAAAACTTCAAGCGTCTGTTCCCGCTGGCCAGTGTTAAATCTGCCCTGTAGGCCTTAGCCAAATCGCAGGCAAAAAAAACCCGGGTTCTGGGGGGTGAATCCGGGTTAAGACCATTAGGAGTAAAACAAAGGCACGCGGTCCCTTGGTACCTTTACCGGCACGACACTTGGGGGAGATGTCGCCCGACAGTTCAAGTATTGATCAGTCTGGCGTGCAGTCCAGTTAGCCGGTCGGGGTTTTTAAACAAATTTGGAATACGTTCGCTTCAGTTGAGTTCTCATTGCGCCCAAAACGTTCTCAAAATGAACATGAAACACAGATATGGTCGGATGATCCGTGCATTTTTGCGCAAGTTAGGCATAATACGCGGCTTCGAATTTTGACCCTTCAGACCTTTTCTTATGCACAAAGAACCTCGTAAGGTCCGTGAGTTTCGTCGCCGCGAGCAAGAAATTCTCGATACCGCGCTCAAGCTGTTCCTCGACCAAGGTGAAGACAGTGTCACCGTCGAGATGATTGCTGATGCCGTGGGTATCGGCAAAGGCACGATCTACAAGCACTTCAAATCCAAGGCCGAGATCTATCTGCGCCTCATGCTTGATTACGAGCGCGATTTGAACGAGCTGCTGCATTCGGCCGATGTCGACAAGGACAAGGAAGCGCTGTCCCGCGCCTACTTCGAATTCCGCATGCGCGACCCGCAGCGTTATCGCCTGTTCGACCGTCTCGAAGAGAAGGTCGTCAAAGGCAATCAGGTGCCGGAAATGGTCGAGGAGTTGCACAAGATCCGTGCCTCGAACTTCGAACGCCTGACCTTGCTGATCAAGGGCCGTATCAGCGAAGGCAAGCTCGAAGACGTGCCGCCATACTTCCACTACTGCGCCTCCTGGGCGCTGGTGCACGGCGCTGTTGCGCTGTATCACTCGCCGTTCTGGAGCAATGTGCTGGAAGATCAGGAAGGTTTCTTCCAGTTCCTGATGGACATTGGCGTGCGCATGGGCAACAAACGCAAGCGTGACCCGGAAACGCCAAGCAGCTGAGCCATTCAGCCGCCTTATTGCGCCATGATTTCGCTACATGACGCAGTAACGCAGGAATATACTCAGGCATAGGGCTTGCTAAAACTTGATTTGTGAGTCAAGTTTTAGCGGCTCGATTTTCTATCGCCGGAGTGATCATGATCGTTGACCGTCAAGGCAGGCGTTTTCGCAATTTGCGGATCAGTCTGACTTCAGCCTGCAATTACGCGTGTACCTACTGCGTGCCGAACGGCAAGCGGCTGGTGGCTGCGCAGGATGAACTGTCGGCCGAAGCCATGGCGCGTGGCGTGGCGTATCTGATCGAAGCCGCCGGCATCGAGCGGCTGCGAATTACCGGTGGCGAGCCGCTGGTCAGCCCCAAACTCGAATCGTTCATGACCGCCGTCGGCAAGATGGGCCTGGAAGACATCAGCCTGACCACCAACGGTCAACTCCTCGCAAAAAAACTGCCACTGCTGGTGGATGCCGGTCTGCGCCGGATCAACGTGTCCCTCGATACCCTCGACGCCGCTGCTTTCCGCAGCATCGCCCGTGGCGGCGATCTGGCCACGGTGCTCGACGGCATGGATCAAGCGGCAGCGGCGGGGATGAAGATCAAGGTCAACATGGTGCCATTGCGCGGGCAGAACCTCGACCAGGTGATGCCGCTGCTGGATTACTGCCTGGAGCGCGGATACGAACTGCGCTTTATCGAGCTGATGCGCATGGGCCATCTGGCCAAGGACTCCAATGCGTTCCTGCAACAGTTCGTCAGCCTGCAGCAATTGCTGCAGCTGATTGGCGAACGTTACGAGTACGCGCAAACCGACGCGCCAGTTGACGCTACGGCGGTGCGCTATGCGATTCCTGGCCTGGGCAACTTTGGCGTGATCGCCAACGAAAGCGTGCCGTTCTGCCGGACCTGCTCGCGCTTGCGCCTGTCGTCGACTGGTTGGCTGCATGGCTGCCTGTCGTCGAGCAACCGTCACTATGTCGGCGATTTGCTCGACAAGCCGCGTCATCAGGCGCTGCCGGCGCTCCAGCGTTTGCTGGTCAAGGCGTTGGGCGACAAGCAGGAAGTGGCGTTCTCTGGCGGCGCGACAGTGATGAAAATTATCGGCGGCTGATCAACCGCTTTCGCGAGCAGGCTCGCTCCCACCTTGGAATGCATTCCACTGGTGGGAGCGAGCCTGCTCGCGAATACGATCTAACAATCAACGAAGAACCAGAGCTGGCGCAAAAGCTGCATCCAACGGCCATTCGCCGGTTTTCCGTCACCGGCCTCTGGAGGAATAGGATGCGTAGCCTGGTTTTGCTGCTGGCCGTTTTGGCGCTTGGCGGCTGTATGACTGTCAGCGATATGGCCGAAGGCACTCGCTACCAGATGAGCGACGCGGGCTTGCTGGATCACAGCGACAGCCGTCGCGTGAATAATTTCCGCATTCAGCCGGACTCGTTCATCTACATCGCCCAAGGCGCGTTCGCACCGCCGGGCGGTTCCTACCCGCGCCCGAACGTGGTGGCCGAAGAAGCCTTCAAAGGCTTCGTCGAGTACTTCCCGATGGTCCGCCGTGCTCGCGCGCCGGAAGGCCTCGATCAGGCGATGGGTGAAGCTCGTGATGCCGGTGCGCACTATCTGCTGTACACGCGTTTCGCCAAGGCTGACGACCGCATCGGCAACTCCGATGAGTGGCTCGATGAAGAAGCGGTGGATCGTCTCGGCATCGACGGCGGCGTGATTCAGATCATGTTGATCGAGACCAGCACCCAGTATTTGATTGATACTGCACGGATCAAGAGTCGTGGCGGTTTACTGACGTTCCACGACAGCAAGCCCGAAGACCTGATCGGCCCGCCACTTGCCCAGTACGCGCGCAGCCTGTTGGGAGTCGGCGACCAATAATTCAAGGAGAACACCATGAGTGGCCCGCAAAAAGCCAATGACCTGTTGGGACAGATCCCGAAAACCAAAGGCTTGCCGCCGGTGCACTTGTGGAATCCGGACTTCTGCGGCGACATCGATATGCGCATCGCCCGCGACGGCACCTGGTATTACCTGGGCACGCCGATCGGGCGCAAGCCGATGGTCAAATTGTTCTCCACGATCATGCGCCGCGACGGCGATGATTACTTCCTGATTACCCCGGTCGAGAAGGTCGGGATCAAGGTCGACGACGCGCCGTTTGTGGCGATTGCGGTCGAGGTTGAAGGCGAAGGGGAGGCGCAGCTGTTGCGCTTTACCACCAACGTTGATGAAACCGCTGAGGCCGGGCCGGAGCATCCGATCCGCGTCGAGATTGATCCCACGACCCAAGAGCCGGCGCCTTACGTGCATGTGCGTACCAATCTTGAAGCGCTGATTCATCGCAATGTGTTCTATCAACTGGTGGAACTGGCGGTGAGCCGTGAAATCGACGGGCAGCGTTGGCTCGGTGTATGGAGCGGCGGAGAGTTCTTCCGCATCGGCCTCGAACCTTAAAAGATTGCAGCCTTCGGCAGCTCCTACATGGCTTACACCTGTAGGAGCTGCCGAAGGCTGCGATCTTTTTTGTCGTTGACAGCTAATCGTATGATGATTAGCTTGATCACCCATCGCGACCCGCTTTGAGGTGTTCATGTCCAGCAGCTTTCACGCATCCACGGTCGACTGGCTGGGCAGCTGGATCGCCGCTGGCCAGGTCAAGCCGGGGCAGACCATTAAGGTCGAGGCCGATCTGGGTGAACAGCTCGGCGTCAGTCGCACGGTTATTCGCGAAGCAATCAAAACCCTCGTCGCCAAAGGCATGCTCGAAGTCGGGCCGAAAGTCGGCACCCGCGTGCTGCCGGTGCGGCGCTGGAACCTGTTCGATCCGCAAGTGGTCGGTTGGCTGTCGCGCAACGGCCTGCCGGAAAATTTTGTCGATGACTTGCTTGACCTGCGCCGCACCATCGAACCGATGGCCGTGCGCTGGGCATGTGAGCGGGCGACGCTGGACCAGATCGAAGCGGTGCAACTGGCTTACAACGCCCTCGAGCGCGCGGTCGACAGCGGCACCGATTACAACCGCGCCGACCAGTTCTTCCACGAATGCATCCTCGCGGCCAGCCACAATCAATTCATTGAACAAATGGTCCCGGCGCTCGGTGCGTTGCTGGCGGTATCGTTCGAAGTCTCCGCCGCTGATCCCGATGAACTACGCCGTACGCTGCCGATTCACAAAGGCATGGCGGATGCCATTGCCGCCCGCGATTCAGCGCGCGGCGTGTGGGCGTGCATGACCCTGATCGACAACGCCGACCTGGCGATCAAACGCTTCTACCCGAAAGTCATGGCCGACAAAAAAGCCGGCTAACACCCAGATCCCCTGTAGGAGTGAGCCTGCTCGCGATAGCGGTATATCAGCCGCATTGAAGTCAACTGACACTACGCCATCGCGAGCAGGCTCACTCCTACAGAAAATCACAAGAACAATGGAGACCGTTATATGCCGTGGACCGCCCTGACCCAACACCGCGCCCGACTCGGTGAAGGCCCGTTCTGGGACGCGCCGACCCAGGCGTTGTACTGGGTCGACATTGCCGGCAAACAGGCCCTGCGTCTGATCGGCCAGAACGTGCAGATCTGGCAGATGCCCGAACACGTTTCCGCCTTCATCCCCTGCGCCAGCGGCGATGCACTGGTGACCCTGAGCAGCGGCGTCTATCGCCTCGACCTAGATTCCCCGGGCCTCGAACCACGCCTGACGCTGTTCTGCGTCGCCGACCCGCAACCGGGCAATCGCCCCAACGAAGCGCGTTGCGATGCTCAGGGGCGACTGTGGCTCGGCACCATGCAAAACAACATCGGTGAGCAGGGCGAAGATCTGCCGATCACCCAGCGCTCCGGTGGCCTTTTCCGCATTGATCCGGATAAACGTGTCACGCCATTGCTGCGCGGCCTGGGCATTCCCAACACGCTGCTGTGGAGCGACGACGGCACCACTGTCCTGTTCGGTGACAGTCTCGATGACACGCTGTATCGCTATTTTATTCACGCCGACGGCAACCTTGATGTGGCCACTCCCTGGTACGGCCCTGATCAGAACGGTGGCCCGGACGGTTCAGCAATGGATGCCGAAGGCTATGTATGGAATGCCCGCTGGGACGGTAGCTGCCTGCTGCGCCTGACGCCTGACGGCAAGGTCGACCGCAGGATCGATCTGCCTGTCAGCCGCCCGACCAGTTGTGTATTCGGCGGTGAAGACCTGAAAACCCTGTTCATCACCAGCGCCCAGAGCCCGAACAACCATCCATTGGATGGCGCAGTGCTGTCGATACGCGTGGATGTTGCAGGAAAACTCTGTACGCGGTTTGCTGGTTAAATCCCAAAATATGGGATGCAAAATTATATATTGAGATTATTCGGCAGTCGGGTTTATAGTCGGCTCCAGCAGTAACACGCACTCACACTTAAAAAAACAAAACAGGTGAAGTGATGCAGCGAATGTCTATCGCACTCCCGTGTGGAGTCCGCGTCTCGCAACGGCCCCAAGCTGTCGCCTGCGCTTGCCTGTTTCGTTCCAACCGCCTTCCAGACCGGACATCGGCAGATGCCCGGTTTTTTTGTGCTTGCGAAACAGGAGTCCTGATCCATGGCTGAACCTCTTTCCCTGCCGCCGGTGCCTGCGCCGCCGAGGGGCGAGCGTCTGAAAAACAAGGTCGTGCTGCTGACCGGCGCCGCCCAAGGCATCGGCGAAGCCATTGTTGCGGCGTTCGCCTCGCAGCAAGCGAAACTGGTGATCAGTGATATTCAGGCGGAAAAAGTCGAAACGGTTGCCGTGCACTGGCGTGAGCAAGGTTACGACGTGCAAGCGCTGAAGGCGGATGTCTCGCATCAGCCCGACCTGCATGCCATGGCCAAACGCGCCGTTGAGCTGCACGGGCGCATCGATGTGCTGGTCAACTGCGCCGGGGTCAACGTGTTCTGTGATCCGCTGGTCATGACCGAAGAAGATTGGCGTCGCTGCTTCGCTATTGATCTGGACGGCGCCTGGTTCGGCTGCAAAGCGGTGCTGCCACAGATGATCGAGCAGGGCGTCGGCAGCATCATCAACATTGCTTCGACCCATTCCAGCCACATCATTCCCGGCTGCTTTCCGTACCCGGTGGCCAAACACGGTTTGCTCGGCCTGACCCGCGCGCTCGGCATTGAGTATGCCGCTAAGGGCATCCGCGTCAACGCCATCGCCCCGGGCTATATCGAGACGCAGTTGAACGTCGACTACTGGAACGGATTCGCCGACCCGCACGCCGAGCGTCAGCGCGCCTTCGATCTGCACCCGCCGAAGCGCATCGGTCAGCCGCTTGAAGTGGCGATGACCGCGGTGTTTCTGGCCAGTGATGAAGCGCCGTTCATCAATGCTGCATGCATCACCATCGATGGTGGGCGCTCGGTGATGTACCACGACTGAGCACAGTGGCTTTCACGCGGATAAATCCGTGTGAAATCCAATCATCATACGATATGACTATTGTCAGAAGATTTTGCAGGAACACGCTTTAACGCTTTTCAAACATTGCTCAAAAAAAATAACAAGGAGTCAGCTTATGAAACGTCGTTTCGGGATTCGTACCCTGTGCAGTACCGCCCTGGCGGTCACCGCGTTCAGCCTGAGCAGTGCGCTGCTCGCTGCCGACACCGTGAAAATCGGTTTTCTGGTCAAGCAGGCGGAAGAACCGTGGTTCCAGACCGAGTGGGCCTTCGCCGAGAAAGCCGCCAAGGACAAGGGCTTTGAACTGATCAAGATTGCCGTGCCGGACGGGGAGAAAACCCTCTCGGCGATCGACAGTCTTGCTGCCAACGGTGCCAAGGGCTTTGTGATTTGCCCGCCGGACGTCTCGCTCGGCCCGGCAATCATGGCCAAAGCCAAACTCAACGACCTGAAAGTGATTGCCGTCGATGACCGTTTCGTCGACGCCAACGGCAAGTTCATGGAAGACGTGCCGTACCTCGGCATGGCCGCGTTTGAAGTTGGCCAGAAACAGGGCAACGCCATGGTCGCCGAAGCGAAAAAGCGTAGCTGGGACTGGAAAGACACTTACGCGGTGGTCAACACCTACAACGAACTCGATACCGGCAAGAAGCGCACCGACGGTTCGGTGAAATCCCTTGAAGACGCCGGTATGCCGAAAGACCACATTCTGTTCGCTGCGCTGAAAACCCTCGACGTACCGGGCAGCATGGACGCCACCAACTCGGCGCTGGTGAAACTGCCGAGCGGCGCAAAAAACCTGATCATCGGCGGTATGAACGACAACACCGTGCTCGGCGGCGTGCGCGCCACCGAAGCCGCCGGGTTTGCTGCGGCCAACGTGATCGGCATCGGCATCAACGGCACCGACGCCATCGGCGAACTGAAAAAGCCTAATAGCGGTTTCTTCGGCTCGATGCTGCCAAGCCCGCACATCGAAGGCTACAAAACCGCAGAGATGATGTACGAGTGGGTCACCACCGGCAAAGAACCGCCGAAGTACACCGCGATGGACGACGTCACCCTGATCACCCGCGAGAACTTCAAGCAAGAGCTGGAAAAAATCGGCCTGTGGAACTGATGCCGCGACGGCCCGGGCAGCCGGGCCGTTTTTCGGTGTGAAGAGGTGGCTTTATGCACGCGCAAGTACAAACACAAGAACAACACGGCGCCAGCGGCAGCCTGCGCTTCAACGGGATCGGCAAAACCTTTCCCGGGGTGAAAGCGCTGGACGCTATCAGCTTTGTCGCCCATCCCGGCCAGGTTCACGCCTTGATGGGCGAGAACGGCGCCGGCAAATCGACCCTGCTGAAAATCCTCGGCGGTGCTTACATCCCGAGCAGCGGCGAGTTGCAGATCGGCGAGCAGACCATGGCGTTCAAGTCGACCGCTGACAGCATCGGCAGCGGCGTCGCGGTGATTCACCAGGAGCTGCATCTGGTGCCGGAAATGACCGTCGCCGAAAACCTGTTCCTCGGCCATCTGCCGGCCAGTTTCGGTTTGATCAATCGCGGTGCTTTACGCCAGCAAGCGTTGAACTGCCTCAAAGGCCTGGCCGACGAAATCGATCCGCAAACCAAGGTCGGGCGCTTGTCCCTCGGCCAGCGGCAATTGGTGGAAATCGCCAAGGCGCTGTCGCGCGGCGCCCACGTCATCGCTTTCGACGAACCGACCAGCAGCCTTTCGGCCCGTGAGATCGACCGCTTGATGGCGATCATCGGACGCCTGCGTGACGAGGGCAAAGTCGTGCTCTACGTTTCCCACCGCATGGAAGAAGTGTTCCGCATCTGTGACGCCGTGACGGTGTTCAAGGACGGTCGCTACGTGCGCACCTTCGACGACATGAGCCAGTTGAGCCACGATCAGTTGGTGACCTGCATGGTCGGCCGCGACATTCAGGACATTTACGATTATCGCCATCGACCACGCGGTGCCGTCGCGCTGAAGGTTGATGGTTTGCTCGGCCCGGGTCTGCGCGAGCCGATCAGTTTCGAAGCGCACAAAGGTGAAATTCTTGGCCTGTTCGGATTGGTCGGGGCAGGGCGCACCGAGCTGTTTCGCTTGCTCAGCGGGCTGGAACGCAACACCGCCGGACGCCTCGAATTGCGCGGTCACGAACTGAAACTGCGCTCACCGCGCGACGCGATTGCTGCGGGCATTCTGCTCTGCCCGGAAGATCGCAAGAAGGAAGGCATCATCCCGCTGGCCAGCGTCGCCGAAAACATCAACATCAGCGCACGCGGCGCCCATTCGGGCCTCGGTTGCCTGATTCGCGGTCTGTGGGAAAAGGGCAACGCCGACAAACAGATCAAAGCCCTGAAAGTGAAAACCCCGCACGCCGGTCAGCAGATCAAATTCCTTTCCGGTGGCAATCAGCAGAAGGCCATTCTCGGTCGCTGGCTGTCGATGCCGATGAAAGTCCTGCTGCTCGACGAACCGACGCGCGGCATCGACATCGGTGCCAAAGCCGAGATTTACCAGATCATCCATAACCTCGCCGCCGACGGCATTTCGGTGATCGTGGTGTCCAGCGACCTGATGGAAGTGATGGGTATTTCCGACCGCATTCTGGTGCTCTGCGAAGGCGCCCTGCGCGGCGAAATCGGCCGCGATCAGGCCAATGAATCCAACCTGCTGCAACTGGCTTTGCCGCGCCACCGCGCTGACGGCGTGGCGAACTGAGAGGTGACTATGATGACAACCCAAAACGAAACCCTGCCCAAAGAGCGCAAACCTCTGGACATGCGCCGCTTCCTCGACGACTGGGTCATGCTGCTGGCGGCCGTGGGCATTTTTGTCGCCTGCACCTTGCTGATCGACAACTTCCTTTCGCCGCTGAACATGCGCGGATTGGGCTTGGCGATTTCCACCACCGGGATCGCCGCGTGCACGATGTTGTACTGCCTGGCGTCGGGGCATTTCGACTTGTCGGTCGGCTCGGTGATTGCCTGCGCCGGGGTAGTTGCGGCGGTGGTGATGCGCGACACCAATAGCGTGTTTCTCGGTGTCAGCGCGGCGCTGGTGATGGGCCTGATTGTCGGGTTGATCAACGGCATCGTGATTGCCAAGTTGCGCGTCAACGCCTTGATCACGACGTTGGCGACCATGCAGATTGTTCGCGGTCTGGCTTACATTTTTGCCAACGGCAAAGCGGTGGGCGTGTCGCAGGAATCATTCTTCGTCTTCGGTAACGGCCAGCTGTTTGGCGTGCCGGTGCCGATTCTGATCACCATTGTTTGCTTCCTGTTTTTTGGTTGGCTGTTGAATTACACCACCTACGGGCGCAACACCATGGCCATTGGTGGCAATCAGGAAGCGGCGTTGCTCGCGGGTGTGAACGTTGATCGGACCAAGATCATTATCTTTGCCGTGCACGGTGTGATCGGTGCGCTGGCCGGGGTGATTCTGGCGTCGCGAATGACCTCTGGGCAGCCGATGATAGGTCAGGGGTTTGAACTGACGGTGATCTCGGCTTGCGTGTTGGGCGGGGTGTCGTTGAGCGGTGGGATCGGCATGATTCGGCATGTGATTGCCGGGGTGTTGATTTTGGCGATCATTGAGAATGCGATGAACCTGAAGAACATTGATACCTTCTACCAATATGTTATCCGTGGTTCGATCCTGCTGTTGGCCGTCGTCATCGACCGTCTGAAACAACGCTAAAAATCAAGAGCCCCTCATCGGAACGCCGCCCGCCCAGCCCTCTCCCGGAGGGAGAGGGGGCCGACCGGGGTGCTTTGCGTCCTGCATCGACCTGAAAGACCTAGTCGATTATGGATTCGGCAAAGTACTTTCAGGTCGATTGTGGATTCGGCGAAGCACTTTCAGGTCGGCGTACTTCTTGAGCATCCCCCATTCAGTCCCCTCTCCCTTCGGGAGAGGGCTAGGGTGAGGGGCTTTTGATTCTCCCGCCTTTCGTCACTCTCGCTAAATATCCCTTGCCCGCCCACGCTAGTTTCGGGTATCAATTTGTACATGATTAGACAGGTACGATTTGACAAGAAACAACGGGTGGTCGACGAACTCGTCCGACGCATCGAAAGCGGCCTCATGGAGGACGGCTTTCTGTTGCCCGGCGAACATCAGTTGGCTCAAGAATTCAAAGTCAGCCGAGGCACGCTGCGCGAAGCGCTGGCCGAACTGAAACGGCGCAACTACATCGCCACGCAAAGCGGCGTCGGCTCCATCGTCACCTTCGACGGTGTCGCGCTCGACCAGCGCAGCGGCTGGGCGCAGGCGCTGGCCGACAGCGGCGCGCTGATCAATACCGAAGTGCTGCGTCTGGAAGCCGTGACCCGGCCCGATCTGCTCTCGCGGTTCGGCACTGACCAATTCATTACCCTCGACCGCCGTCGGCGCTCCAACGACGGCACGCTGGTCTCTCTCGAACGCTCTTTGATGCCGGCCACCGGCGGCCTGGAAAGCCTGCCGCGTGTCGGCCTGATCGACAATTCCCTGACCATCACCTTGGCCGCTTACGGCTATATCGGCGAACGCGGTGATCAGTGGATCGGTGCCGAGCCGTTGAATGCCGAAGACGCCGAATTGCTCGGGCGCCCGGTCGGCACGGTTTTCCTCAAGGCGTTGCGCACCACCTACGATCGCCAGAACCGTTTTATGGAGCTGGTCGAAAGCCTGCTCGACCCGGTGCATTTCCGTTTGCACCTGCAATTTGGAGAATCGAAATGACCGCGCTCAACCGTGCCCTTGGTGCTTTCTATGGCCTGGCCCTCGGTGATGCGCTGGGCATGCCGACGCAATCGCTGAACCGCGAAACCATCAAGACCCGCTTCGGCACAATCACCGATCTGCAGGATGCAGGTCCCTTGCAACCCATCGCCGCAAACATGCCCAAAGGCTCGATCACCGACGACACTGAACAAGCCATTCTGGTCGGTGAGTTGCTGGTCGAAGGCAAAGGCCGCATCGAACCGGCGATCCTCGCGCAACGCTTGATCGAGTGGGAGGCCGAGATGCAGGCCAAGGGCTCGCAGGACTTGCTCGGGCCGTCGACCAAGCGCGCCATCGAAATGATCCTCGCCGGCCATTCGCCGGAAGAGGCCGGACGCTACGGCACCACTAACGGCGCGGCCATGCGCATTACGCCGGTAGGGATCGCGGCGGATGTTGCCGATCCTCAGCGGTTTATCGCAGCGGTGGTACAGGCCTGTCAGGTCACCCACAACACCACGCTGGGGATTTCCAGTGCGGCGGCGGTGGCAGCGGTGGTATCTGCCGGCATCAATGGCATGGACCTGGGCGAGGCGTTGAACCTCGGCCAGCACATCGCTCAGCAAGCCGAGGCGCACGGGCACTGGGTGGCCGGTGGGCGCATTGCCTCGCGAATCAGTTGGGCGCGCACCATCAGTGTCGATAGCGACAAGGCTTTGCTGGCGGATCTGCTCTATGACGTGATCGGTACTTCGGTGGCGTCGCAGGAATCGGTGGTGGTCTCCTTTGCCCTGGCGCAGCAAGTGGCCGTCGGCGAGATGAGCGCGTTTGATGCGTTGTGCATGGCCGCCAGTCTTGGCGGTGACACTGACACCATCGCGGCGATTCTCGGCGCCATGCTCGGGGCCTGCCTGGGTCTTGAGAGCTGGCCAGTGCCGATGATCGACACGGTCAAATCGGTTAATCACCTAGAGCTTGAGCCGTTGGTGCAGGGGCTGTTGGCGTTGCGCTGAGTGAAATGACGCCATCGCTGGCAAGCCAGCTCCCACAGGTTTTTGCTGTGAACACACATTTGTGTACACCCTGATCCCTGTGGGAGCTGGCTTGCCAGCGATAGGCGCACCGCATAATCGAATTTACAACCCGCAATGGATCGCGCAGACAGGCCGAGGACGGCCGCGATGTCTTGTCGTTTTGCATCATTGCCACAACCACAAAAAAGGCAAACAGGAGCACCTTCATGAGTTCATCAACCGTCGGGCAAAGCGCCGGGCAACTGGAAACCCGCGGCATCGAACCGGTACCGGAAGCCGAGTGCAACGGGCATCCGCTGCAACTGTTCTGGGTCTGGTTCGCCGCTAACATCTCCATCCTCGGTCTGCCACTGGGCGCCACGCTGGTCGCATTTCGCGGGTTGGCGATCTGGCAGGCGATCATCGTCGCAATCATCGGCGCTGCCGGTTCGTTCGCGGTGGTCGGGATCATCTCGATTGCCGGTCGCCGTGGCCGCGCGCCGAGCCTGACCTTGTCGCGGGCGATCTTCGGCGTGCGCGGCAATATCGGCCCGACGCTGGTCTCGCTGATGTCGCGCCTGGGTTGGGAAACGGTCAACACCACCACCGCTGCATTTGTGCTGTTGTCGCTGTGCTCGATCCTGTTCGGCTCGCCAGTGGAAGCGAAAAGTGCGCCGATACTGACGCTGATCTTCATCGCGATTTTCGTGCTGCTGACTCTGTCGGTATCCGGCCTCGGCCACGCGACGCTGCTGGTGATCCAGAAGTGGGCCACTTACGTGTTCGGCGCGCTGAACATTCTCGTCGGTGGTTTCCTTTGCGCGACCATCGACTGGAGCGCCGTGTTCAACGCTACGCCAGCACCGATGAGCGCAATGATCATCGGTATCGGCACCATGGCCGCGGGCACCGGCATTGGTTGGGCCAACGCTGGCGCCGACATGTCGCGCTATCAGCATCGCAGCGTCAAAGCCGTGCGTTTGGTTGCATCAGCAGCGTTCGGTGCGGGCATTCCGCTGGTGCTGTTGATTACCCTCGGCGGTCTGCTGTCGGTGGGCAACAACGACCTCGCTTCGGCGACTGACCCGATCGTGGCGATCCGCGACATGCTGCCAACGTGGATGGCCGTGCCGTACCTGATCACCGCGTTCGGTGGCTTGTTGCTGTCGAACAACCTGTCGGTGTACTCCGCCGGTCTGACCACGCTGACCCTTGGCCTGAAGGTCAAACGCGTCTACGCCGTGGTAGTGGATATCGTCGCGATCTTCGCCGGCTCAATCTACTTCATGCTGATCGCCGACAGTTTCTACGGCCCGTTCATTACCTTTATTTCCCTGCTGGCGGTGCCGATCACCGCGTGGGTCGGGATCTTCGTCGTCGACCTGATTCACCGTCACTACTACAGCCCGAAAGACCTGCTCGACGTCAGCCCGAGCAGCGCCTACTGGTATCACGGCGGCATCGAGTGGCGCGCGTTCGGCGCCTGGGCGATTGCCATCGTCCTTGGCTTCAGTTTCACCACCATTGGCACCACTGCTGAAAACGTCTGGTTCAAAGGCTTCCTGTCCGACTCTTGGCTGGGCCACAACGGCCTCGGCTGGATCGTGACCTTCGTGGTCGCCGGTGGCATTTACTTTGTCCTTGGCGGGGCGAAAGACCGCCGCGCCGCGCAAACCGAGAATGCTCATGCCTAAGATGTTGCACACCGGCCAGGTCATTATCGACCTGGTCATGGCCGTGGATAAGCTGCCGCAGATTGGCGGTGACGTGCTGGCGCAGTCGGCCGGTTTCGAAGCAGGCGGCGGTTTCAACGTGATGGCGGCGGCGGTGCGTAATGGCCTGTCGGTGGTGTACCTCGGTCGCCATGGCACTGGGCGTTTCGGTGATCTCGCGCGCCAGGCGATGAACGCCGAGGGGATTCACATCGGCATCACCGAACCCGCACTGAAAGACACCGGTTTGTGCGTCGCGCTGACCGATGCGTCGGCCGAGCGCAGTTTCATTTCCTACATCGGCGCTGAAGGTGAGGTGACCGAAGAGGATCTGAACAGCGTTGTGGCCGAGGCGGGCGATTACGTTTATCTCAGCGGCTACAGCCTGCTCCACGAAGGCAAGGCCCAAGCGTTGCTCGACTGGACGTTGGCGTTACCGGAGTCGATCAACGTGGTGTTCGATCCGGGCCCGTTGGTTGAATCGCCGGACTCGCTGCTGATGAAAGCGTTGCTGCCGCGCATTGATGTGTGGACCAGCAACAGTGTTGAGGCGTTGCGCTTTACTGGGGCTGAAGACATTGCTTTAGCGCTGGATCGTCTGACTGAGCATCTGCCCAAAGAGGTGCTGATGGTGGTGCGGGACGGGCCGCAGGGTTGCTGGATTCAACAGGCCAACGAGCGTCGGCATGTGCCGGGGTTTGCCGTGAAAGCCGTGGACAGCAATGGTGCCGGTGATGCACATGCCGGGGTGTTTGTCGCCGGGTTGGCGCAGGGTTTGTCAGCGCATGAAGCCGCGCGGCGGGCGAATGCGGCAGCGGCTATCGCGGTGACACGCTGGGGACCGGCGACTTCGCCGGGGGCAGATGAAGTGGATGCGTTTATCCGCAAGTCCAGCAGCGCCTGATAGATAGTTTTCGCGAACAAGCTCGCTCCCACAGGGGATTTCTGTTCGCCTTAGATCCAATGTAGGAGCTGCCGAAGGCTGCGATCTTTTGATCTTCTAAAAGCAAAGATCGCAGCCAACAGCCGCTCCTGCATGATTAGCGATCACACGATCACACGATCACACGATCACACGATCATATCGCTCAGCTATCCAGCTTGCGCGCCGCTTCAACCCCGGCCGCACTGAGCTTGATCGGCAGGTTCAACGAATGCTCGCCAGCCTCGTTGCAGGTCACATGCCCGTGGTGAATCAGTCCACGTTCCTGCAAGGCGGCGAGGGCGCCGGCCACGACTTTCTCGCCCCGGTAATTGTCCAGCACTTCCTTGCCCAGTCCACTCGGATGAGCATGCAGCAGGCGGGTGAGGACTTCTTTTTCCAGGTTTTTATCGACGTTCATGGTTACCTCTTCATTGGATTGAATAGGACGCTCGCGTCGGCGAACTACTGACCGGAGCCTTCGGAACCGGAGCCACCAGTGGTGGTTTTGGAGCCGACGCCGGGGCCCGCGTTGTCTGGCGTGGCGGGGGCGTCGGGAGTGTTCATCCCGCCCTGACGACCCGGGTCACTGCCCTGGGTGCGCGGATCAGTACCGGTGGCGGGCGGCTGATTGATCAAGGGCACGCCGGAACCATCGGTATTCATACCGGGAGCACTGTTGATGGCGGGGGCGCGTGGCGGGGTCGGGTCGGTAGGGCCAGTGCCCGCAGCCGTGGCGGATGCGGCGAAAACCGCAGGGCAGAGCAGGGCGCTGAATACGAAAGCGGTCAACCTTGACGGGATCATAGGGCGTCTCCAGTGATTGGAATCCTTACCTGTCGTTGGTCTGCCCTCTGAGCGGTTTGGTGCCTGATGAACGACGAACGGTCTAAATCGCTGGTACGGTTTTGACATTCAGTCGACGCCAGAGCAGACGACCAAGGGTGATCAGCCAGTTCATCAATGCCACTACCAACACAGTGTGTAAAAGCGTTGCCATGCCGTGTTCGACGATGATTTTGCCAGCGAGCAACGGGAAGCCGAATACGCCGATAAAGTACGCCAGACTGAACAGCAACAGCGCCTGTGATGTGGTGCCGGCCGGTGCTTCGTTGGCGGCCAGACCGTTGATCACCGAATAGGTCAGGCCATAACCAACACCCAGCAGCACTGCCGCCAGCAGGTAAGTGAACCCGCCGTGCACGCCGAACGCGAACAGCACAATCGAACTCAACATCAACCCTGACAGCAGGCTCGACGCGCGCAACGGGTCACGCTTGACCACATACCCCGCGATCAACATTCGACTGCTGATCGCCGCACTCATGAAGCCCAGAAAGAACAATGAATAATCCAGCGAGCGCGCAGCGGCATAGCTGGTCTGAAAGCTCGACAGGCCACCGAATACGCAACCGCCGAGACCGACCATGATGATCGGGAACACGGCGCGCGAGCCCAGCACTTGAGTGGTTGCTTGCCAGCTGATTTTCGCGGTGGTTGTCGCCTGTGTGCTTTTCAGTTTTGCGCCGAGTTGCCAGAACAGCAGCGCGCCGATCAGGCTTGCCAGCGCCGCCAGATAAAACGCCGAGGTCACAGGCATACCCAACGCACTGGCGGCGCGCCCGAGTAACGGGCCGCTGCCGATGCCAGTCATCATGCTGCCCGACAGCAACGCGAAATACCTGGCCCGTTGCGCCGGCGTCACCAGACTGGCAACGATGATCGGTCCCAAGGTGTAAAACACCCCCCAGCCCAGGCCCAGTAACAAACCAAAAAACAACAGCAGATGACCGAATCCCGGCGTCATTGCAAAGCCCAGACTCGCCGCCACCAGCAACAGACCAAACAGGGCAATCGAACGCGCCGCACCGAGCCAGTCCGACAGATGCCCGGACACCAGCACTGCGACAAACGTACTGAGCATCGCCGCCGAAATCACGCTGCCGGCATCGTGTTCATTGCCGCCGCGAGAACTGATCAACAGCGACAATAAAAACGTCGAGCCGTAAGACAGCGACAGCAGATAACTGGCGAGGCAGAACAAGCCGAACAGCTTGCCTGATACCTGGGGTGATGCTTGCGACATGACGCGGTTCCTTGACCGGAAATTCAGCGTCATCTGTTTAGCACGCCAGGTGAGCGGGTTAGGTCTGAAGTTGGCGAAGTCAGGTTCAGCGCACGCCGGAGTAACGGCTTAAACAATGCCAATCTCTTCCTTGAACTGTTCCATGAAACCCTTCAGACGTTGATGACGGACCTGCGCAAGACGCTGGCCGGCGGTGGTCTGGAAACCGTCGGCGAGGTGCAGCAGTTTGGTCTGGAAATGATCGAGACAAAAACGTGTGTCATCGTAATCGCGTTGTTTCGCTTCGGGATCCTGCGGGTCGTACAGCGCCGAACCCATGCGCCCGGCGATGTAGAAAGTGCGGGCGACGCCAAGCATGCCGAGTGAGTCGAGCCGATCGGCGTCCTGGACGATTTTCGCTTCGAGGGTGAGCGGGGTGATGTTGGCGGAGAAACTGTGGGCTTCGATGGCGTGGGCGACGGCGGCGATTTTCTCTTCGGACCAGTTCAGATCGGCCAGCACTGACGAAGCTTTATCTGCCGCCAGCCGCGAAGCCTGCGAACGCAGTGGCGAATTCTTCTCGACGGCCACGCAATCGTGCAAGAGCACGGCGGCCAACAACACCTCAAGATCACCGCCTTCTTCTTCATGCAGCGTACGCACGTTGTGCCAGACCCGTTGCAGGTGGGCGAGGTCGTGAGCGCCGTCGTCGGACGGCTCCAATGCGTACGGCAGTAACTCTGCTGCCAGTGCCGCCACCGGTGTAAAAAACTCAAGGTTCATAAACATCCTTTTAGACTGTCGAAGTCACTGTGTGAGAGCGAGCCTGCTCGCGAATGCTGTCTGTCAATCAACAATGCAGGTGACTGAAAGGACGCTTTCGCGAGCAGGCTCGCTTCCACAGGGGACTGCTGTTTTTGCAACATTGCGCAGGGTAGTGTGTGTTTTGCCATGTGACGAGCGCCGCGCACCGTCTTAGTATGGCGTTTTCCTTTTTCCGACAAGGCCCGTCCATGACGATCGAAATCCGCCCGGCGACCCCCAGCGATGCCCCGCAAATCCTCGCCTTCATCACTGAACTCGCCGATTTCGAAAAGGCCCGTCACGAAGTCATCGCCAGCGTCGCCGACATCGAACGCAGCCTGTTCGGCGAAGGCGCCACCGCCCACGGTCTGATCTGCCTGCGGGATGGTCTGCCGATCGGTTTCGCGGTGTTTTTCTTCAGCTATTCGACCTGGCTCGGCAGCAATTGCCTGTACCTTGAAGACCTCTACATCACCCCGGAGCAACGCGGCGGCGGTGCCGGCAAAACCCTGTTGCGCCACCTGGCAAAAATCGCCTGCGACAACGACTGCGGCCGCTTCGAATGGAGCGTGCTCGACTGGAACACGCCGGCGATCGAATTCTACAAATCCCTCGGCGCGCAACCTCAGGAAGAGTGGGTGCGCTACCGCATGGATGGCCAGGTTTTGCGTGAGTTTGCCGAGGGTTGAACACGATGATGGCAATCCGGCAGTAATTCGATTGTCGCCAGCGCTCTAGTCCGGCATTCTACGCGCCATTTTTGCGCGCTCACGGACGACACCTGCAATGCCTCTGGCACAACTTCTCCACGCCCGTGGAGCCTTCGCTGCGTCAACGAGTGACCGGCGATGAGCGGACTACGGGCGACAATGCGTCTGTATGGCCTAGTGAAAAACTCAGGCTCGAGCGACAACCCCCAGCGCCAACCGGTCGACATTCTGTGCATGACAAACCGCATGGGCGGCAGCGCCATTCGTGCGTTCGTGTCACGCCTCGATGCTGAGTTGATGACGCGCAGTGCCGGGCTCGCCGATTACCGCGTGATACCGCTGCGCACTTTCGATCCGACGGCGTTTATCGACGCCCATCAAGGCTGGCTGATGCTGCACATTTGCTGTGGTTTCGTCGCCCCTGCCGGGCATTCGCTGCTCAAGGACGGCGGGTTGATGCCGATGGGCTGGTACGTCTATTCCGAGATCGGCCAGTGGACGGCCCAGCATCATCTCGACCTCGGCGCACAAATGGCCGAACTGCTGCAATCGACTTACGAGCGTAATCACCTGCGCAACTACAACGCCTGGCTCAACGAACTCGACGACGCCTCGCCGGCCGAACTGGCCTGGCAAACCGACGAAGCCTGGCGACACCTGCAAACCGCCGCATCACCCGACAGCCGTGAGCATTGCCACGCCCTGTTCGACCCCGTCGACAACCGCTGGCGGTTCGCCGCGACCGACATCGATATTCATCAGCCGCACCCGGAACCCCTGAAGCAAGGAGCTTTGAATTGAGTGGTAAACCCGCTGCACGCGTCACCGACCCTACCGCCTGCCCATTGCCAGGCCATGGCACCAACCCGATTGCCTCCGGCTCGCCGAACGTCTTCTTCGACGGCCTCGCCGCCGCGCGCATGACCGATAAATCGGCGTGCGGCAGTCCGATTACCGGGGCAGTTTCCGGCACCGTTTTTATCAACGGCTTGAATGCCGCCACGCTCGACAGCACCGGAGGCCACGGCAATGTCGTGGTGGGTGGCTCGGGGACGGTGATTATCGGCCAGAGTGGCGGAGGGGCAGCGTTTAGTGGGCTGTTGCCGATGCCGGTGCATTTTACGGACAGGTTGCAAGTGGTTAATGAGGCGACTGGCGAGCCTATCCCCGATCATCCGTATGCGATCCAGCGAGGTGATGGGCGCATAGAACATGGCATCACCAATGAGCAGGGCTTTACCCATATGGTGAGTTCTCACTTGGCTGAAACTATTAAATTGTTTGTAGAGTGATCGAAATGGAAGTCGAAAATCCTGCACTCAGAGACTGCAAAACTGAAGTGGCTGGCCATGAGTTGACCTGCAAGACTGACCAGAGCGTCAAGCAAGTTACTGTCAAAGTGAAAAAGGTAGCCGTTTTCTTTATTGGCGGTGCTGGGGATAAAGAGGAGTATTATCAGAATGAACCTCCTCATCATAACGTGCAAAATGCGTGGAATCAGTTGTCGAACAGACTGTCTCCGGAACAAAAGCTCGACGTTAATTTACCTTATATAAGCTATAAGGATGTTCGCGGTGAGAAGGATATCGAGAAGTATGTAATACGCCCGTTAAAAGGTGATAAGACGGTTTATCTTGTGATTGTTGGTCATAGCCTTGGGGGGTGGAATGGTGCACATTTGACCTCGATTTTGAAAGAACGAGGTTATACAGTCAAGATGTTGGTAACACTCGATCCTGTTGGCGGTGGTACAGGTGTATGGATGTTCTCTGATATCTATTTTACGACGCCAAAGCCCGTGGCAGATTACTGGATAAATATATTGGCATCCCCCAAGGAAAAAGACGATTCAGATACTGTTGCCAGTTTGGGAGAGCGCTGGATCATGACATCTGGACCGAATATAAATGAGGCGGTCAGTGCGAATCACCGGCAAGCAGGTATGCTGTTCGCCTCCAAACTTCAAAGTGGAAAGTCTGCGTGCGATATAGTTTATGAGCGAGTGACTCAATATTTGGAATCGAAAAAATGATACGACTATTTATTGTGCTGACGATGCTTCTATGTAGTTCTTGTGCCAAGCGGCCGATTCTTCCTGATACCGAGATTGAATTCATTTCTGTCGCTACAGGGGGCGATAGTTTGTCTTGGAGTGTTCGCTTTAGTTCGAAGACCGATGTGTTGAATTTTTTTAAGGATGCGACGGGAGAAACACAGTTGGGTGAAACATTGTTTTGCTCTCTGGATAAAGAGCTTGAATTTGAAAACTCCGATAAATTGACTAATTATTTTGTTGGTAATCTTGTTGAGGTTGACGCCGATAAGTCTGGTTTAGACCATATTTATACGTCTAGATTGTCCGCAGTGAGAAAGGAGGATGAGGGCGTTTCAAATGTTTTCATGAGCGCGGAAGAACTGCTGGCATTATTAAATGAACGTAACGCCGTCTCTTGCAGAGTGTTTACCTCAGCTTACTCATTCGGGGGATACTATTCGAAGTCAATGCTGATTCCAGCAACTGACCTCGTACACGTCATTGAACAGCAGCGCGTGCAATGATTGCTTTATCCCATAATGTGGGATGCAAAATTACATATTGAGATTTCCCGTCTGAGAGGTCTATAGTCCGTCGCACTCACTGCCAAAAACAAAACAGGTGAAGCGATGCTGGCGCAATTGATCGCGCTCGATTGGGGGACGACCTCATTACGTGCTTACAAACTCGCAGCGGACGGTGTGGTGCTGGAGCAGCGCGCGCTGTCGTCCGGGATCATGCAACTGCCGAAGACTCCGCGAGTCATCAACGGTCGCGAATGCGCCGATGGTTTTGAACTGGCCTTCGACGAGGCGTGCGGCGACTGGCTCGATGCGCAGCCGAATCTACCGGTGATAGCTTGCGGCATGGTCGGCAGTGCACAGGGCTGGCGTGAAGCAGCCTACTGCGAGACGCCGGCGAACGTCGCCAATCTCGGAAACTCCCTACAAACAATTGTCAGCCTGCGCGGCACCCGCGTGCATATCGTGCCGGGTGTGATTCAGCGTTCGCGCCTGCCGAACGTGATGCGCGGCGAAGAAACCCAAGTGCTCGGCGTGCTGCAGAATCTGCCGATTGAGGCGGGTGTTGATCTGTTGATCGGTCTGCCGGGCAGTCATTCGAAATGGGTGGACGTCGTCGATGGCTGCATCACCCATTTCGACACGTTCATGACCGGCGAAGTGTTCGCCGTGCTCAGTGAACACAGCATTCTCGGCCGTACCCTGAAGCAGGGGGCGGCGTTCGATGCTCTGGCGTTTGACCGTGGTGTGCAGGTTGCGCAGTCGGCGGACGGCGAACTCGGCGTGCTGTCGACGTTGTTCAGTGCCCGTACCTTGGGCCTGACCGGCGAACTCAGCCCGACCGCGCAGGCGGATTATCTGTCCGGCCTGATGATCGGCCATGAACTGGCGGCGCTCGCCACGGTTCAGCGGCGTCGCCGCAACAACCCGAATCTTCCTTCGATCATCCTCATCGGCAACGCGCAACTCTGCACGCGCTACAGCCGTGCCCTCGCTGCCTGCGGTTTCGCCAACGTGACGCTGGCCGAACAGGCCACCGAGCGTGGTCTGTGGCAACTGGCGCTGGCCGCCGGACTGATCGATTCCTCATCCCGTTAACCCTGACTGGAGGCCTGACATGCTCAAGCAAGCATTGGCGCAAAACGGTCTGATCGCGATCCTGCGGGGACTGCATCCGCAGGAAGCCGCCGCTGTCGGAGAAGTCCTGTATGCGGCCGGATTTCGCGTCATCGAAGTACCGCTCAATTCCCCTTCGCCGTACGAAAGTATCCGCATCCTGCGTAAGGCCCTGCCCGCCGATTGCCTGATCGGTGCCGGCACGGTGTTGACCCCGGCACAGGTCGAGCTGGTGAAAGAAGCCGGCGGCCAAGTGATTGTCATGCCGCACAGTGACGCCAAGGTCTTGCGTGCGGCGAAAGCGGCGGGGCTGTTTCTGTCGCCGGGTGTCGCCACGCCGACCGAGGCTTTCGCGGCACTGGAGGAGGGCGCGGACATTCTCAAGATGTTTCCGGCCGAGCAGATGGGCCCGGCGGTCGTCAAAGCCTGGCTCGCAGTGTTGCCGACGGGAACGGTACTGGCGCCGGTCGGCGGCATCACGCCGGACAATATGCAGGCGTTTATCGATGCCGGTGTAAAAGGTTTCGGCCTCGGTTCCGGACTGTTCAAACCGGGCATGACCCCGGAGCAAGTGGCGGTGAATGCCAAGGCCTATGTGGCCGCGTGGAAGGCCCTTCGCTAAGACTTTTTGGCGCTGCGTGCGCTGCATCTACAAGAGAGACAAAAAGATGAAAATCACCAAACTCACCACCTTCATCGTCCCGCCGCGCTGGTGCTTTCTCAAGGTCGAAACCGACGAGGGCGTGACCGGTTGGGGCGAGCCTGTGGTCGAAGGCCGCGCACACACCGTCGCGGCTGCCGTTGAAGAATTGTCCGACTACCTGATCGGCAAAGACCCACGCAACATCGAAGACATCTGGACTGTGCTCTATCGCGGCGGTTTCTACCGTGGCGGTGCGATCCACATGAGCGCGCTGGCGGGTATCGATCAGGCGTTGTGGGACATCAAGGGCAAGGCCCTTGGCGTGTCGGTGAGTGATCTGCTCGGTGGTCAGGTGCGTGACAAGATTCGCGTGTATTCGTGGATTGGCGGCGACCGTCCAGCGGACACCGCGCGTGCGGCGAAAGAGGCGGTGAGCCGTGGTTTTACTGCGGTGAAAATGAACGGCACCGAAGAACTGCAATTCCTCGATACCTTCGAGAAAGTCGATCTGGCGCTGGCCAACGTCGCCGCCGTACGTGACGCGGTCGGGCCGAACGTCGGTATCGGCGTCGACTTCCATGGCCGCGTGCACAAGCCAATGGCCAAGGTGCTGATGAAGGAACTCGACCCGTACAAACTGATGTTTATCGAAGAGCCGGTGCTCAGCGAAAACTATGAAGCGTTGAAAGAGCTGGCGCCGTTGACCAGCACACCGATTGCTCTGGGTGAGCGGCTGTTCTCGCGTTGGGACTTTAAACGCGTGTTGAGCGAAGGTTACGTCGACATCATCCAGCCGGATGCCTCCCACGCGGGCGGCATCACCGAAACCCGCAAGATCGCCAACATGGCCGAGGCCTACGATGTGGCACTGGCGCTGCACTGCCCGTTGGGGCCGATTGCGCTGGCGGCGTGTTTGCAATTGGACGCGGCTTGTTACAACGCGTTTATCCAGGAGCAGAGCCTGGGCATCCATTACAACGAGAGCAACGACTTGCTCGACTACGTGAAGGATCCGCGGGTGTTCGATTACGACAAAGGTTTTGTGAAGATTCCGAACGGCCCGGGGTTGGGCATTGAGATCAACGAAGAATATGTGATCGAGCGCGCAGCGGTCGGGCATCGCTGGCGCAACCCGATCTGGCGTCATGCCGATGGCAGTTTTGCCGAGTGGTGAGTCGTCCCTGACACACCCGATGAGATCGTTCCCACGCTCTGCGTGGGAATGCCTCAATGGACGCTCTGCGTGCGCTTTTGGGACGCAGAGCGTCCCGGGCTGCATTCCCACGCGGAGCGTGGGAACGATCAGGCCTCAGGCCGACCTCAATAAACATAAAAAGAGGCTCTCCCCATGCAACCGCAAACCCTCACCGGGCAGGCGTCTTTAGTCACGCCCAGCCGTAAGCGTTTTTTCATCATGGTGTTGCTGTTTATCACCGTGGTCATCAACTACCTCGACCGCAGCAACCTGTCGATTGCTGCGCCGGCGCTGACCAGTGAGCTGGGCATCGATCCGATTCACGTCGGTCTGATTTTCTCCGCGTTCGGCTGGACTTACGCCGCGATGCAGATCCCCGGCGGCTGGTTGGTCGATCGCGTGCCGCCGCGCATTCTTTACAGCGTCGCTTTGTTGTTGTGGTCTGTGGCTACGGTGATGCTCGGTTTCGCTGCGAGTTTCATCGCGTTGTTTGTATTGCGCATGGCGGTCGGTGCGCTGGAAGCGCCGGCTTATCCGATCAACAGCCGTGTGGTCACGACGTGGTTTCCCGAGCGGGAACGCGCCACGGCGATTGGTTTTTACACGTCGGGACAGTTCGTTGGTCTGGCATTTCTCACTCCGGTGCTCGCCTGGCTGCAACATGAATTCGGCTGGCACATGGTGTTCGTCGCAACAGGCGCTGTCGGCATTATCTGGGCGGCGATCTGGTACGCGGTGTATCGCGAGCCACGGGATTTCAAAGGCGCGAACGAAGCGGAAATCGACCTGATCCGCGAGGGCGGTGGTCTAGTTGATATTCAGCAAGAGTCGGCCAAGGTCAAAGCCAAGTTCAGTTGGACCGATCTGGGCATCGTCCTGACCAAGCGCAAGTTGTGGGGTATCTACCTCGGCCAGTTCTGCCTGAACTCGACGCTGTGGTTTTTCCTGACGTGGTTCCCGACCTATCTGGTGAAATATCGCGGCATGGACTTCATCAAGTCCGGCCTGCTGGCGTCGCTGCCGTTTCTCGCCGCGTTCATCGGTGTGCTGTGTTCGGGGTTCTTTTCCGACTTCTTGATTCGTCGCGGCTACACCGTCGGGTTTGCGCGCAAGTTGCCGATCATTGGCGGGCTGCTTATTTCCACCTCGATCATCGGCGCCAACTTCGTTGAGTCGACGCCGCTGGTGATTGCCTTTCTGGCGTTGGCATTTTTCGGCAACGGTCTGGCCTCGATCACTTGGTCACTGGTGTCGACGTTAGCGCCAGCGCGGTTGTTGGGGCTGACTGGCGGGGTGTTCAATTTCATCGGCAACCTGTCGGCAATTGCTACGCCGATCGTCATCGGTTTCCTTGCCAGCGGCGATTCGTTCGCCCCGGCGATCACCTATATCGCGGTTCTCGCCTTGATCGGTGCTTTGTCCTACGTGCTGCTGGTCGGCAAGGTCGAGCGTATCGAGTTGTAGTGGTCTGCGTCGGGCGACCATAATGCCGCCCGTTCCTTCGCTCAACGGTAAAAGGCTGGATATGCAGGAAGACGCTCCGGAAAAAACCAAGGACGCCGCACCCACCGGCACCCAGACGCTATTGCGCGGTCTCGGCGTGGTGCAAGCGGTGGCCAGTGGCGCCCGCGATCTCAAGGAGATTGCCCGGCTAATCGGTACCACGCGCAGCACCACCCATCGGCTGGCCAGTTGCCTGGTCGACGAGCGCTACCTGCGCGTGGTGCCGCAAGTCGGTTATCTGCTCGGACCGAAGCTGATCGAATTGGGTTTCCAGGCGCGTGAAGAGTTGCCGCTGGTGACCCTGGCCGGGCCGTATCTGGACGAGTTGTCGGCGCTGACTGGTGACACCGTGCACTTGGGCATTCGCGAAGGCGATGAAGTGTTGTATCTGCTGAAAAATCCGGGGCGCAACGGCCCGGAAATGCGTTCGCGGGTCGGCCATCGCATGCCGCTGGCGCGCACCGGTATTGGTAAGGCATTGATGCTCGATGACTCACCGAAAGACTGGCAACGTCTGTACGACATCAGTCTGCCGGCAGGTGGGAAGAGTCAGTTCTGGCCGCAGCATCCTCAGCAGTCGTGGGAGCAGCTTGAGCAGCGTATGACCGAGTACGTCGCCGGGGGCTACGCCTTCGATCTGGAGGACAACGAACCGTCGATCCGCTGCGTGGCGGCGCCGATTCGGGATGCGAGCAAGGGCATCGTGGCGGCGATCAGTATCGCCAGCACCGTGCCGTACATGCCGCTGGAAAAAATGGCCGAGCTGATTCCCCTGATCAAAGGGGTCACAGCCCGGCTGTCGGCAGAGCTAGGCCTGAAGGTTTAAACCTTGAGCGTCGCCATGTCGATCACGAAGCGGTACTTCACGTCACCGGCAATCATCCGGGCGTAAGCCTCGTTGATCTGGCGGATGTCGAGCATTTCGATGTCGCAGGTGATGTTGTGCTCGGCGCAGAAATCCAGGACTTCCTGGGTTTCGGCGACGCCACCGATCAACGAGCCGGCCAGCACGCGACGGCTCATCACTAGTTTGCCGGCGTGTACCGGTGGATCAATCGGCTCGATCAGACCGACCAGAATGTGCACGCCGTCGAAGCGCAGGGTGTCGAGGTACGGGTTGAGATCGTGCTGCACCGGAATGGTGTCGAGCAGGAAGTCGAAGTAACCGGCAGCCGCTTTCATCTGCTCGGCGTCGGTGGAGACGATCACATGATCGGCACCCTGACGGCGGCCTTCTTCAGCCTTGCTTGCCGAACGGGTGAACAGCGTCACTTCGGCGCCCATGGCTTTGGCGAACTTGATGCCCATGTGGCCCAGACCGCCCATGCCGAGAATCCCGACCTTGTCGCCAGCCTTCACGCCGTAGTGCTTGAGCGGCGAGTAGGTGGTGATACCGGCGCAGAGGATTGGCGCGGCGCTGGCTAACGCCAGTTTTTCCGGAATGCGCACGACGAAGTGCTCGCTGACGACGATGCTGTCGGAATAACCGCCCATGGTGTTGCTGCCATCGACCCGATCCGGGGTGGCGTAGGTCATGGTCGGGCCTTCGAGGCAGTATTGCTCAAGGTTCGATTGGCACGCTTCGCAGGTGCGGCACGAGTCGACCATGCAGCCAACCCCGACCAGGTCGCCTACCTTGTGTTGAGTGACATTCGCACCGATCGCGGTGACTTTTCCGACGATCTCGTGGCCGGGCATCAGCGGGTAAACGGCGATACCCCATTCGTTGCGCGCCTGGTGGATATCGGAGTGGCAGACGCCGCAGTAAAGGATTTCGATCGCGACGTCATCGGCGCGCGGGCTGCGGCGTTCGAATTTCATCGGGGCGAGGGGGGTGGTGGCCGATTGGGCGGCATAACCGATGGCGGTGTACATGTGAAACCTCGCAAAAGCAGGAACAAGTGAGGCGGCGCATTCTGGGCGCCGACTGTCGGTCCGGCCATGACGATTCCTCCGGGTCTCATGCCTAATCCTCCGGCATGCGGGTTTGATCGGTCGCATTGGCAAAAGGATCTGCGATGATGCTTTCATCCCTTATTTTCGTGATTTTTTGTGAAGAGCAATTCGATGCAGTTGACCCGTCATCTTGATGCCAATGCGCGGCTGGTTTCGCTGATCGAGCCGCTGGCGCTGCGCGATGGTTATTCCCCGACCGGGTTGCCCGGTGTGCAAGTGTTGCGCGCCAGTTGCGACGTTGCCCGTGGCCCGCACATTTACGAACCGAGCCTGATGATCATCGCCCAGGGCAGCAAACTGGCGTTTCTCGGGCCGCGCACCATGGAGTACGGCGCCGGGCACTATCTGATTCAGGCGCTGCCGGTGCCGTTCGAATGCGAGACGTTTGCCTTGCCGGATGCGCCGTTGCTCGGTGTTTCGGTGGCGATTGATCGGGTGTTGCTCGGTGAGCTGGTGCTGGCCATGGGGCTGGCGCCGGGCCGGCATATCCCGGCGCAGACCCCGGAGTCGATGACCTCAGTGGTACTCGACGATGCCATGCGCGGTTGCGTCGAGCGCTTGCTGAGTTGCCTGCACGATCCGCTGGAATGCCAGATTCTTGGGCCGGCTCGGGTGCGTGAATTGTTGTTCACCGCGTTGCGCGGGCCGCAGGCGGATGTGTTGCGGGCATTGGTCGAGCAGCAAGGGCAATTCGCGCGGGTGGCGGCGTCGATCAGTCATCTGCATGCGCATTACACCGAGCCGTTGAACGTTGAAACGCTGGCCGGTTGCGCGAACATGAGCGTGTCGACCTTTCATGAGCATTTCAAACGCAGCACGTTGTTGTCGCCGGTGCAGTATCTGAAGCGCCTGAGGTTACTGAAGGCGCAGACGTTGTTGGTCGCCGAAGGCCTGGGTGTGGCGCAGGTGGCGCATCGGGTGGGGTATCAGAGTACGTCGCAGTTCAGCCGTGAATATAAGCGCTATTTCGAGCGCAGCCCGGGTGACGAGCGCGCTGCCTGATGATTTTCACAATCCCTGTGGGAGCTGGCTTGCCAGCGATAGCGGTGGTTCAGTTTGCCATGATGTCGTTTGACACGGCCCCATCGCTGGCAAGCCAGCTCCCACAGGGAGTCAAGTGATGCAGTAAATTTTGGGCAACAAAAAGGCCCCCGATTCGGGAGCCTTGATGTTCAGCGGTTCGACTTACATGTTCGGGTAAGTCGGGCCGCCAGCGCCTTCCGGCGTGACCCAGGTGATGTTCTGCGAAGGGTCCTTGATGTCACAGGTCTTGCAGTGCACGCAGTTCTGCGCGTTGATCTGGAAGCGCTTCTCGCCGTCTTCCTTGGTGATCACTTCGTACACACCGGCCGGGCAGTAGCGCTGCGCCGGTTCGTCGTACAGCGGCAAGTTCTTACTGATCGGGATGCTCGGGTCGGTCAGCTTCAGGTGGCAAGGTTGTTCTTCTTCGTGGTTGGTACCGGAGATGAACACCGAGCTGAGCTTGTCGAAGCTGAGTTTGCCGTCCGGCTTCGGATAGTCGATCTTCTTGCAGTCCGCCGCGAGCTTGAGGCAAGCGTAATCCGGCTTGGTGTCGTGCAGGGTGAACGGCAGTTTGCCACCGAAGATGTTCTGATCCAGCCAGTTGAAACCGCCGCCAACGATGGCGCCGAACTTGTGGATCGCCGGGCCGAAGTTGCGGCTGGCGAACAGTTCGTCGTAGAGCCAGCTCTTCTTGAACGCGTCGACGTAAGTGGTCAGCTCTTCAGTGCCGTCCTTTTCTGCGAACAGCGCGTCAGCCACGGATTCTGCGGCGAGCATGCCGGACTTCATCGCAGTATGGCTGCCCTTGATCTTGGCGAAGTTCAGGGTGCCGAGGTCGCAACCGATCAGCGCGCCGCCCTTGAAGACCATTTTCGGCAGCGAGTTCAGGCCACCTTTGCAAATCGCGCGAGCGCCGTAACTGATGCGCTTGCCGCCTTCCAGATACTGGGCCAGCACCGGGTGATGCTTGAGGCGCTGGAACTCGTCGAACGGCGACAGGTAAGTGTTGCTGTAGGACAGGTCAACGATCAGACCAACCACCACCTGGTTGTTTTCCAGGTGATAGAGGAACGAGCCGCCGGTGTTTTCGGTGCCCATGATGTCCAGCGGCCAACCAGCGGTGTGCACCACAAGGCCTGGCTGATGTTTGGCCGGGTCGATTTCCCAGATTTCTTTCAGGCCGATGCCGTAGTGCTGGGCGTCGGCATCGCTGTCGAGGTTGTAGCGCTTGATCAGTTGCTTGCCGATGTGGCCACGGCAGCCTTCGGCGAACAGCGTGTACTTGCCACGCAGTTCCATGCCCGGGGTGTACAAGCCTTCTTTCGGGTTGCCTTCGCGGTCGACGCCCAGATCACCAGTGATGATCCCGCGCACTACGCCTTGTTCGTCGATCAGTGCTTCCTGAGCGGCGAAACCCGGGTAGATTTCCACGCCGAGGTTCTCGGCCTGCTGGGCGAGCCAGCGGCACAGGTTGCCGAGGGAGATAATGTAGTTGCCTTCGTTGTGCATGGTCTTGGGCACAAAGAAGTCAGGAATTTTCTGCGCGCTGTCGGCGTTTTTCAGTACGAAAATATCGTCGCGGGTCACTGGCGTGTTCAGCGGGGCGCCGAGTTCTTTCCAGTCCGGGAACAGTTCATTCAGAGCGCGTGGTTCGAACACGGCACCGGACAGGATGTGTGCGCCGACTTCGGAGCCTTTTTCGACCACGCAGACGCTGATTTCCTTACCGGCTTCGGCGGCCTTCTGCTTCAGACGGCAGGCGGCGGACAGGCCAGCGGGGCCGGCACCGACGATGACCACGTCGAATTCCATGTATTCGCGTTCCACAGGCTATCTCCTACTCAAGGCTCAACAGTTTTTTTTCTAATTTGGAGGTTTGATGTCGCATCCGCTATTCCTTTACGTTAACGTCAAGGGGAATATTGGAGTCCGACCTTTCTCTCTAGGCGGCGCATTATATCTACACCACTCCGAGCGTCCAATACAAACGTTTGTTTGAATTGGCTCCAGCCCAGAGAAATCAAAGAAGCGCGGCTTATGAATGGTCATTTTGCTGTATTGACCGGAATAGGCGTTCCGGTCAAGATACGGGCGGTTTTGCGCTCGTCGTAGGCAGACTGGCGGTTTCAAGAGCACGTCTAAAGACAGGGCACAGGCAGTACAAGGTGATGCGCAGCGCAGGTCCGGCGCGCAGTTTACACAGCGTGAAGATCAATGACCCGTCGGTCACCCCTGACGAACGGTCGCAGGTCCTCCACCGTGCAGCCACCTGACACCCGAGTCGGCGTTTTTAGAGGTGCCCTTTAGCCTGATGAGCATCAACCGCCAGGTTCGCCTAGGCGACTTTCTTTTCACCGGAGAGTAACGAGGAATCCATGAAGGTTCTTGTAGCTGTCAAACGCGTTGTGGATTACAACGTCAAGGTTCGCGTCAAGGCGGACAATTCCGGCGTCGATCTCGCCAACGTCAAGATGTCGATGAACCCGTTCTGCGAAATCGCAGTGGAAGAAGCCGTACGCCTGAAAGAGAAAGGTGTTGCGACTGAAATCGTCGTCGTCTCCATCGGCCCGACCACCGCTCAGGAGCAACTGCGTACCGCACTGGCTCTGGGTGCCGACCGTGCCATCCTCGTCGAATCCACTGAAGATCTGACCTCGCTCGCCGTGGCCAAGCTGCTCAAGGCTGTGGTCGACAAGGAACAGCCGCAGCTGGTGATCCTCGGCAAGCAGGCCATCGACAGCGACAACAACCAGACCGGCCAGATGCTCGCTGCATTGAGCGGCTACGGTCAGGGCACGTTCGCCTCGAAAGTCGAAGTCTCCGGCGACAGCGTTGCCGTGACTCGTGAAATCGACGGCGGCGCGCAGACGGTTTCCCTGAAACTGCCGGCCATCGTCACCACCGACCTGCGTTTGAACGAGCCGCGCTACGCGTCCCTGCCAAACATCATGAAAGCCAAGAAGAAGCCTCTCGAAGTGCTGACTCCGGACGCTTTGGGCGTTTCCACCGCCTCCACCAACAAGACCCTGAAAGTCGAAGCGCCGGCTGCACGCAGCGCGGGCATCAAGGTTAAGTCGGTAGCTGAATTGGTCGAGAAACTGAAAAACGAAGCGAAGGTAATCTAAATGACTATCTTGGTTATTGCTGAACACGACAACAAAGTGCTGGCCCCGGCCACACTGAACACCGTGGCTGCTGCGGTCAAAATCGGCGGCGACGTCCACGTTCTGGTTGCAGGTCAAGGCGCTGGCGCCGTGGCTGAAGCCGCTGCGAAAATCGCTGGCGTGAGCAAAGTCCTCAACGCTGACAATGCCGCTTACGCGCATCAGCTGCCGGAAAACGTTGCGCCATTGGTTGTAGAGCTGGGCGCTGGCTACAGCCACATCCTGGCTGCCGCGACCTCCAACGGTAAAAACATCCTGCCGCGCGTTGCCGCGCAGCTGGACGTTGACCAGATCTCCGAGATCATCTCGGTCGAAAGCGCTGACACGTTCAAGCGTCCGATCTACGCCGGTAACGCTATCGCTACCGTGCAGTCGACCGCTGCGATCAAAGTGATCACTGTACGTGCTACCGGTTTCGACCCGGTTGCCGCTGAAGGTGGTTCGGCTGCCGTTGAAGCAGTTGCTGCTGCGCACAACGCGGGCACTTCCAGCTTCGTCAACGAAGAACTGGCCAAGTCCGATCGTCCTGAGCTGACCGCTGCCAAGATCGTCGTTTCCGGCGGCCGCGGCATGCAGAACGGCGACAACTTCAAACACCTGTACGCTCTGGCCGACAAGCTGGGCGCTGCTGTCGGTGCTTCGCGCGCCGCGGTCGACGCAGGTTTCGTACCGAACGACATGCAGGTCGGTCAGACCGGCAAGATTGTTGCGCCACAGCTGTACATTGCCGTCGGTATCTCCGGCGCGATCCAGCACTTGGCCGGTATGAAAGACTCCAAAGTGATCGTTGCGATCAACAAGGACGAAGAAGCGCCGATCTTCCAGGTGGCCGATTACGGTCTCGTGGCTGATCTGTTCGAAGCCGTCCCTGAGCTGGAGAAGCTGGTCTAATCCAGCGGCTTCACTTATAAAGAGCCCGACCTTTTGGTCGGGCTTTTTTTGTCTCGGATTTGAGTGGGAGTGTGTTGCCATGGATCTGCGCTGCGGATGGTTGTTGGGGTTGGCCCTGTTGCCGGGGTTGGCGATGGCCGCTGGCAAATGCGAGCGCCTCGTCGTCACCGGTAGCCCGGATGCGCCGCCGTACCTGTGGCAGGACCCGCAGAATCCCAAGCAGTTGATCGGTGCCAGCGCTGATCTGCTGCAACAAGTCGCCAAAGACCTCGGCATCAAAGTCGAATTGCTCTACGCCGGCAAACGTTCGCAAGCCCTCGATGAAGTGCGCAGCGGGCGCATGGACATGCTCGCCGACGCGCCGCTGACCCTCAATGAGCTGGAAAACCTCGACTACATCCATCCGCCGTTGCTGGAAAACGACTATCTGGTGTGGACCCGCAAAGGCTCGACGCTGGTCTACAGCGAGGCCAAAGACCTGCACGGTCACGTCGGTGCGTTGTCGGAAAAGTCTCGTATGACCCAGGCATTTGGCACTTTCGCCGAGCAGAATCTGACCCTGACCCGGACAGCCAACCTCACTCAGGCGCTACAGAAACTGCTCTTGGGCGAAGTGGAATATGTACTCGCCGGCCGATACTCGGGCATGGCCGCCGCGCAGGCATTGGGTATGGCCAATGACCTGTTGGTGTTCGAGCAACCGGTCGACCGGCCGGGGCTGTTCCTCGCGGTTTCGCATAACTCGGCATGCAACGATCCGTGGTTGCGCGGACAGTTGGCCAAAAAGATGACAGAATTGCCCGCGTCCGGACTGACGGAAGCCGCGCTGCAACGCAATATCGAGCGCTGGAAGGCGCAGCAGCAACAGCCGCCACAACCTGTCAGTGCCCCAAAACAGTAGGGATTCTTAGTGAGTATTCGACCTCTTTTCGCGGCTGTGGCCGTTCTGGCCCTGGCCGGTTGCGCGACCGATCCGGCACCCAATGAACAAATGCGCCTGACCGAGCAAGCCATCACCCAGGCCAAGGCTGTTGGCGCCACCGCCGATGAAGTGCCGGAAATGAAACTGGCCGAAACCAAGTACAACCGCGCCAAAGGCAACATGGCTGACCAGTCCTACCGGAATGCGCGCATGCGCTCCGAACAGGCCGAGCTGGATGCACGTCTGGCCGAAGCCAAAGTGCTGACGCAAAAAAGTCAAGAACAGGTGAATGTGCTTAACACCCGCATCGTCCGTCTGCGCAAGCAACTGGGAGATGCCCAATGAGCCTCAAGTCGAAAGTTGTAGGCGGCCTGATCCTCGCCGGTTGCGTCAGCCTGTACGGCTGCGCCGGTCAGCACAGCGAATCCGCTCTGCAGGAAGCCAGCGCCGACTTTCAGAAGGTCAAGGAAGACTCCAACGTGCTGCGCATCGCGCCGAAAGACGTGATCCGCGCCGGTGAGTCCCTGGCTCGTGCCGATCGCCTGTCGACCTATTGGGGCAGCGGTTCCGATGTTGTGCACTACGCCTACCTGAGCCAGCGCTACAGCGAAATCGCCCGCGAGCATACCAATCAGGTGCTCAATGAGGAGCGCGCAGCCAAACTTGAGCTGGAGCGTCAGCGCCTGCAACTGGCCTTGCGTGAATCGAAGTTGCTCAGCGTGCAGCAACAGGGCAAATGGCTGGAAGAACAGATCGTAGCACTGGCCACCACGCAGACCGACCGTGGTCTGGTGATGACCCTCGGCGATGTGCTGTTCGACACCGGTGAAGCGGAGCTGAAAAACTCGGCCAACCGTGTTGTGCTGAAAATCGTCCAGTTCCTGCAACTGAACCCCAAACGTGTAGTGCGCATCGAGGGCTACACCGACAGCACCGGCGGCAAACAGGAGAACCTCAAGCTGTCCCGTGACCGCGCGCAATCGGTGGCGGACGTGCTGATGGACCTGGGCATCGACGACAAACGCATTCAGGTCGAAGGCTACGGCGACGAATACCCGGTGGACGCCAACGCTTCCGAGCGTGGGCGGGCACAGAATCGTCGGGTTGAAATTGTCTTCTCCGATGAAAAAGGCCAGCTCGGCGCCGCCCGTTAAGGGTTGCGTCTCTGGAAAGCCCGGGCTGTCATGCAGTGCCGGGCTTTTTTACGTCTGTCGATTGGCTCGCAATCCGTACAGTAGGGGGCAGACACCGCACTGTATGGTCGAGTAATGTGGCAACTGTCCCAGTACACTTCTAAACTGTTCCGGTATTGTTTCACACAAGAATAAAATGCCCGTGAAATCGAGTGCTGCGTCATGACCAATCTCTTGCTCTACCAACGTATTGCTCAGCAACTGGCCGAAGACATCCGCCGTGGGGTCTATCAACCGGGGGAGCGCGTGCCTTCGGTACGCAAGATGAGTTCGCAGCTCAACGTCAGCCATGCGACGGTGTTGCAGGCCTACGCCAATCTCGAAGATCAGGGGCTGATTCGCGCACGTCCGCAGTCCGGATATTACGTACACCAAACGCCTGCGCTGACTGCACCGACACCGGACATTGCGCGGGTTGAACGTCCCGGTCTGGTCACTCGCAGCAGCATCATTCAACAGGTGCTGGTCGAATCACGCCGTGAAGGTGTGTTCCCGCTCGGCGCTGCCGTGCCAAGTGTCGATTACTTGCCGGTGCGCGCCTTGCATCAGCAACTGGCCAAGGTCACGCGTTTTCATAGCCCACGCGCCTTCAGCTACATGTTCAGCCCCGGTTTCGAACCGCTGCGCCGGCAAGTGGCGATCCGCATGCGTGATGCCGGTGTAGTGGTCGATCCGTCGGAAGTCGTGATCACCCACGGTTGCGTCGATGCTCTGCAGATGTCGTTGCGTGTGCTGACCCGTCCGGGCGATCTGATCGCTGCCGAGTCGCCGACCTATTACGGTTTGCTGCAACTGGCCGATCTGCTCGGCCTGAAAGTCATCGAAATCCCCAGCGATCCTGCCACCGGCATGAGCCTCGAAGCCTTGCAACTGGCGGCCAACCAGTGGTCGATCAAAGCGCTGGTGCTGACCACGCGCCTGAGCAATCCACTGGGCGGCACCATGCCCGAAGAGCGGCAGAAACAGTTGCTGCGTCTGGCCTCGGACTTCGACATCCAGATTGTCGAAGACGACATCTATGGCGAGTTGATGTTCGAGCAGGGCAAAACCAAAGCGCTCAAGGCTTATGACCGACTGGATCGGGTGATCTACTGTTCGAGCTTCTCCAAAACCTTGTCACCCGGTGTGCGCATCGGCTGGATGATCGCTGGCAAGTACCAGCAGGAAATCCAGCGACTGCAGACCTTCAGCACCCATTCGGCGTGCAGCGTGACGCAGATGGCGATTGCCGCTTATCTGGAAAACGGCGGTTATGACCGGCATTTACGGTACATCCGCCAGGAATACCGAAAAAACCTCAGCGCGTTCCAGTTGGCGGTGCAGCAGTACTTCCCCGAAGGCACGCAAATGACCCGGCCTACGGGCGGTTTCATCCTCTGGGTGAGCTTGCCGGGTAGGGTGAATACTCAGGAATTGCATGTGCGCGCCCTGCAGCAGGGCATCAGCATTGCGCCGGGACTGATCTTCAGTAATACCGAGCAGTTCAACCACTGTATTCGCCTGAACTGCGGGATTCCGTGGAACCGCGAGGCGGAGCGGGCGTTGATGACCCTTGGGTTGCTGGCGACGCAACTGTGTCAGGAAACCGCTGGCGGATTCTGAACGAGCGGTGGGTGATGCTTGTCTTGTGGCGCCCAACAAGCGAGCATATGGCCATCTGCCGTTTGCCACTGTTGGGTTCATGAAAGCGATTGCTCCTGCCGCTTGGGTTTTGCTGGGTTTGCTGATGATCGGTCATGCGCCTGGCGTCGTGGCCGCTGCGGCTCAGGAAAAACTGGCGGCGACGAGCCCGGCAAAAAAATACACGCCAGCGCAAAAGGCAACTCCCGCGAAGAAACCTCAGCAAAAAGTCATCAAGAAGCGCAAGCCAGTCGCCTCGAAATCGAAACCCGCCAGTGAAGTGGTAAAAACCAAGTTGCCGTCGGCCAAACTCGATTTGAGCCTGCCCAAGGACATGGTCGAGGAATTGAAGCCCAAGGGCACAGTTGAATTGCCCAAGCGCGAGCCGATCCTGCCGCAGATGTTTGGCGAGAAAAACAACGGATTCCAGCTCAACGGCCGCTTGCTCAGCAACGAAATGCAGTTGCAACTGCGCAATGAAGAGCGCCGTGAAGTCGAAGGTGCGGCGCTGGACTTTGAATTCAAGCAGTAAACTCAGCTCATCTGTGACCCGCAGACCAGACGCTTTGTCGGAGACTGGTCAGTCACATTCAGTTATCGGTGAAAACCCCGGTTCCGGGAATTTGAAACAGCCGTTTTAGCGGTTACTCTGTTCCGCGTCCCTTTTACACATCGCCCGTCGCGAGGAATTGTTCGTCATGAAATGCCGTGAAGGCTGTGGCGCTTGCTGCATTGCCCCTTCCATCAGTTCGCCAATTCCCGGCATGCCTGATGGCAAACCTGCCGGCGAACGTTGCGTGCAACTCTCGGTCGAAAACCTGTGCAGCATTTTCGGCCGCCCCGAGCGCCCGGCAGTCTGTTCCGGCTTCGCGGCGGATGTCGAAGTCTGTGGCAGCAGCTCGGAAGAAGCGATCAGGCTGATTGGCTGGTGGGAGCAGATGACGGCGGCGTGATGTGTCAAACGAACGGAACTTCAACAATAAGGAATAAGACTATGGGTTCGCTGCATCGTATCGCTGTGTTGTGTGGTTTGACCGCTGTGCTGGCCACCTCCGTCGCTCAGGCTGAAGACTGGAAAGTCGCCAAGAACGAGGACGGTATCAAGGTGTCCCTGAGTGAAGTGCCAGGTTCGGACTACAAGTCCTACCAGGGTGTTGCGCTGATGAAAACCACCGTCGCCAAATTGCGCGCACTGCAGGAAGACGTCGCTGGCGCCTGCGCCTGGATTCACGAGTGCAAGACCCAGAAACTGCTCAAGCACGAGGGCGATCAGAGCTGGACCTACACCCAGTTCAACACCCCTTGGCCAGTCACCCCGCGTGACTCGGTGATCGAAGTCACCACCGTCGAAGGCGCCGACGGCAGCTTGACCCGCAACCTCAAAGGTCTGCCGACGTACGTTCCTGAAGAAAAAGGCTTTGTCCGCGTGCAGCAGGTCAAAGGCTTCTGGAAGTTCGTACCGAAGGGCGACCAGGTTGAAGTCACTTATCAAGTGCACACCGAACCAGGTGGCAGCGTGCCGGCAATGGTTGCCAACAAATTTGTCGTCGATGCTCCGTTCAACACCCTCAAAGCTTTGAAAGAGCGCGCCGAGAAGTAATCGGCCCGCGTTCAACGAAACGCCCCGAACAAGTCGGGGCGTTTTGTTTTGTATCTATATTGTGTTTCCAGATATGCGTTGCACGAAATTTTCACAAAGTGTTCCTGACAATTCGCCCGCGCTGTTTGTCCGCTGCTGTAAATGAAAGTGTCTAGCGGCGGGGCAGTAATCAATGGCAATGGTGCGGGTGATCGTGCAACATTTGCGCACCGCGCAAGCCCCGGGGTCTGGAATGACCAATAGAGGGCATGGCGCCGCTGTATTTTTGCAACTTCAACTTCCAATGGGTCCTAAAACGACATGGCAAACCCGGACGCCCTGAATCAGCAGCGATCTTCTGCTCGCCTGCTGCAACCGACCGTCAAATCGCATCTGGCCTACACGCTGCTTTGCGCGCTGGTCATGATGGTGATGTTTTCCGTGCTGCGCCTCGCGCTGCTGGTCTACAACCGCGAGATGATCCTCGATACCCCGGCTTCGACCTTCCTCGAAGCTTTCGCCAACGGCCTGCGTTTTGACCTGCGCCTGGTGGTTTACCTGTGCATTCCGCTGGTGCTGGCGCTGTTCAGTGCCCGCGCCATGGCCGCACGCGGCTTCTTCCGCTTGTGGCTGACCATCGCCTCAAGCATCGCGCTGTTCCTCGGCCTGATGGAGATGGACTTCTACCGCGAGTTCCACCAGCGCCTCAACGGCCTGGTGTTCCAGTACGTGAAGGAAGACCCGAAAACCGTGATGAGCATGCTCTGGTACGGTTTTCCGGTAGTGCGCTATCTGCTGGCGTGGGCCATCGGCACTGTCATCCTGACCCTTGCGTTCAAAGGCGCCGATCGTGCCACGCGTCCACGCGGACCGTTCAGCGGCGGCAGCGTGGGTACTCGTCAAGTTGCGCCGTGGTACACCCGTCTGGCGGTGTTCATGGTCTGCCTGCTGATCTGCGTGGCTGCCGCCCGTGGCACCTTGCGTCAGGGCCCGCCGATGCGCTGGGGTGATGTCTACACCACCGATTCCAACTTCGCCAACCAGCTCGGCCTCAACGCCACGCTGTCGCTGATCGAGGCCGCCAAATCTCGCATGGGCGAAGATCGCGACAACATCTGGAAAGCGACGTTGCCGCAAGAGCAGGCGCAGAAAGTCGTGCGCGACATGCTGCTGATGCCAGACGAAAAACTGGTCGATGCCGATATTGCCGCTGTGCGCCGTGATTACACGCCGCCGGCCGACAAGACCCTGCCGATCAAGAACGTCGTCGTGATCCTGATGGAAAGCATGGCCGGTCACTCGGTCGGTGCACTGGGCGCGCCAGGCAACATCACGCCATACCTGGACAAACTGTCGAAGGAAGGTCTGCTGTTCGATCGCTTCTTCTCCAACGGTACGCACACCCATCAGGGCATGTTCGCGACCATGGCCTGCTTCCCCAACCTGCCAGGTTTCGAATACCTGATGCAGACCCCGGAAGGCAGCCACAAACTGTCCGGCTTGCCGCAGGTGCTCAGCGCCCGCAACTACGACGACGTATACGTCTACAACGGCGACTTCGCCTGGGACAACCAGTCGGGCTTTTTCAGCAACCAGGGCATGACCAACTTCGTTGGCCGTAACGACTTCGTCAACCCGGTGTTCTCCGATCCGACCTGGGGCGTGTCCGACCAGGACATGTTCGACCGTGGTCTGCAGGAGTTGAAGGCGCGGGAAAACGGCAAGCCGTTCTACGCGCTGCTGCAAACCCTGTCTAACCACACGCCATACGCCTTGCCGACGCCATTGCCGGTCGAGCGCGTGACCGATCGCGGCAGCCTCAACGAACACTTGACCGCCATGCGCTACTCCGACTGGGCGCTGGGTCAGTTCTTCGAGAAGGCGCGCAAAGAGCCGTACTTCAAGGAAACCCTGTTCGTCATCGTCGGCGACCACGGCTTCGGCAACGAGCGCCAGATCACCGAAATGGACCTGGGCCGCTTCAACGTACCGATGCTGATGATCGCACCTGGCATTCAGGAGAAGTTCGGTACGCGTGACCACACAGTGGGTACGCAGATCGATATCGTGCCAACCATCATGGGCCGTCTCGGCGGCGAAGTGCGTCACCAGTGCTGGGGCCGCGACTTGCTCAACCTGCCGGAAGGCGACACCGGTTTCGGTGTGATCAAGCCGTCGGGCAGCGAGCAGACCACTGCTATCGTCACCGCTGACCAGATTCTGGTGTTGCCGAGAGACAAGGATATGGGGCCGAAGATGTGGCAGTACCAACTGGGGGCCAATCCGCACGCCGAAGTGGTACCGAATGCGCCGCGCACCGCCGAGTTGAAACTCAAACTCGAAGCGTTCCTGCAAACGGCAACCAAGAGCCTGATGGATAACACCGCCGGTGTCATCCACGGCAAGCCGGACTGATCGATCTATAACAGAAAGATCCGCGCAATAAAAAAGAGGCCCTTAACAGGGCCTCTTTTTTTACGCGTGAATCGTTATATCCGACCGAGTAACAGCAGCACCAACAGCACCACCAACACCACGCCGATAATGCCCGATGGACCGTAGCCCCAACTTCTGGAGTGCGGGAAGACCGGCAGACCACCGATCAGCAACAGGATCAGGATAATGATTAGAATTGTGCCCATGTCGATTTCCTTGTTGATAGTGTTCGAGAAGTCTTGGTATTCAAGGGCGACTGGAGACTAAGTAATTCCAGACGGCTTACAAATTCCGACCGGTGCGCGTGAAAGAAAATTCAATGTTTTTTTAATGTATTTGGATTGCTCGTTTATTTCCTTTGAAGCACAAGATCAAAAGATCGCAGCCTTCGGCAGCTCCTACATTGAACGCGTGTAGGAGCTGCCGAAGGCTGCGATCTTTTGATCTTGCATTCAGCAACTTGATGGAGCGTGGGCGCGCGCCGATCCTTCGCTACACTCGGCGCATCTTTCCCAGAACAACAAGGCTGTGTGCTATGCAAAATCGCATGATGATCACTGGTGCGGGCTCGGGCCTGGGTCGCGAAATCGCGCTGCGCTGGGCACGTGAAGGCTGGCAACTGGCCTTGTCCGACGTCAGCGAACCCGGTCTTCAGGAAACCCTGAAAATGGTCCGCGAGGCCGGTGGCGACGGTTTTACCCAGCGCTGTGATGTACGTGATTACAGCCAGCTCACCGCGTTCGCTCAGGCCTGTGAAGAAAAGCTCGGCGGCATCGACATCATCGTCAACAACGCCGGCGTGGCCTCGGGTGGCTTTTTCAGCGAACTGTCCCTGGAAGACTGGGATTGGCAGATCGCGATCAACCTGATGGGCGTGGTCAAGGGCTGCAAGGCGTTCTTGCCGCTGCTTGAACAAAGCAAAGGCAAAATCATCAACATCGCCTCCATGGCGGCACTGATGCAAGGCCCGGCGATGAGCAACTACAACGTGGCCAAGGCCGGCGTGGTAGCACTGTCGGAAAGTCTGCTGATCGAACTGGCGCAGCAGGAAGTCGGCGTGCACGTGGTCTGCCCCTCGTTCTTCCAGACTAACTTGCTCGATTCGTTCCGTGGGCCGACCCCGGCGATGAAAGCGCAGGTCGGCAAGTTGCTGGAAAGTTCGCCAATTACGGCGGCGGATATCGCTGACTACATCTATCAGCAAGTCGCCGCTGGCGAGTTCATGATCCTGCCCCACGAACAAGGGCGCATGGCCTGGGCGCTGAAGCAGAAGAACCCGCAACTGCTCTACAACGAAATGACCTCAATGGCGGAGAAAATGCGCGCCAAAGCCAAACAGAGCAACGGCTGAGCTTGCCCGTCGGAGACAGCGTCGCTAGGGTGGCCGCAATGGTCACCCTGTCGAGACACGTCAATGCTCAATTACCTGTGGTTCTTTCTTGCGGCGCTGTTTGAAATCGCCGGTTGTTTCGCCTTCTTCATGTGGCTGCGTCAGGGCAAAAGTGCCTTGTGGGTGATTCCTGCGCTGCTCAGCCTGACCCTGTTCGCACTGTTGCTGACCCGTGTTGAAGCCAACTATGCCGGTCGTGCCTACGCCGCTTATGGCGGCATCTACATCGTCGCTTCGATTGGCTGGCTGATGGTGGTCGAGCGCGTGCGTCCCTTGGGTTCGGACTGGATCGGCGTGGCGCTGTGCGTGATCGGCGCCAGCGTGATTCTGTTCGGGCCACGCTTTTCTGCTGCCTGAAGACCTTTTGTGGGAAGTGTCTGACAGCTCGCGGCGATCATGGGTGTAAGGCAAAACTGATTTGCGCGCCGTGCATTGAAGAGGCGCGGCAAGCCGCGCATCTTCAGGGTTCGCTAACCCTGAAGGACGAATCTCATGCTTGTACTCAGCCGTGTCGTTGGTGAGTTGATTTCAATCGGTGATGACATCACCTTGCGCGTTCTGTCAGTGAACGGTGCCAGCGTGCGATTTGGCGTCGAGGCGCCACAAAAGGTCAACGTGCACCGCGCGGAGGTCTATGAGCGGATTCAGCGCAAGCAAGCCACGCAGAAAGTTCGCTGAGGATTTCAGTCGAACAGGTGCTTGGGCACGTCGTGCTTGAGCATCAACTGGCACTGCTCGCTTTCCGGGTCGAAGACGATCAGCGCCTGGCCTTTAGTCAATGCCTGACGCACGCGCAGCACGCGGGTTTCCAGCGGCGTGTCATCACCGTTGTCGGTGCCGTCGCGGGTGACGAAATCCTCGATGAGGCGGGTGAGGGTGTCGACTTCAAGTTGGTCGTGGGGAATAAGCATGGGCACCTCGGCTGAATCAATGGCGGGATGCTACGGCGATTGCGGTTTGCCTGCCAGTTTTGTGTTGCCTGTACCGACCTCATCGCTGGCAAGCCAGCTCCCACAGTAATTGGGGCAACACAAATTTGTGTACACCTCCGATACCTGTGGGAGCTGGCTTGCCAGCGATGGGGCCAGTCCTGTCATCACAAAGCCGGATCAACTATCGGAACGCTGCCCCACCAGACTGTCCACCGACGGCACTCGCGTATCGCTCTCCATCTGCGTGTCATGTTCAATCTGATGACTGAAGCGATCAAGCGAGGCATTGGCCGGCGCCGCATCACTGGCAAACACCGGCGGGCTCAGAATATAAGCGCCCAGCAAACGACTCAACGCCGCCAGACTGTCGATGTGCGTGCGCTCATACCCATGGGTCGCATCGCAGCCAAACGCGAGCAGGGCGGTGCGGATGTCGTGGCCGGCGGTCACCGCCGAGTGCGCATCGCTGAAGTAATAGCGGAACAGGTCGCGGCGCACCGGCAGTTCGTTTTCACCGGCCAGACGCAGCAAATGTCGCGACAGGTGATAATCGTACGGGCCGCCAGAATCCTGCATCGCCACACTCACCGCATGCTCGCTGGAGTGCTGTCCGGGAGCGACCGGCGCGATGTCGATGCCGACGAATTCGCTAACGTCCCAAGGCAGCGCCGCCGCCGCGCCGCTGCCGGTTTCCTCGGTGATGGTGAACAGCGGGTGGCAGTCGATCATCAGCTCCTGGCCGCTGTCGACGATGGCTTTGAGTGCCGCGAGCAGCGCGGCAACGCCGGCCTTGTCATCGAGGTGACGGGCGCTGATGTGACCGCTTTCGGTGAACTCCGGCAGCGGATCGAATGCCACCACGTCGCCGATGCTGATGCCCAGCGAGTCGCAGTCAGCCTTGGTCGCACAGTAGGCATCCAGACGCAGTTCAACGTGATCCCAACTGATCGGCATTTCATCGACGGCAGTGTTGAAGGCATGCCCGGACGCCATCAACGGCAAGACACTGCCGCGAATCACGCCGTTGTCGGTAAACAGGCTGACGCGGCTGCCCTCGGCAAAGCGGCTCGACCAGCAGCCGACCGGGGCGAGGGTCAGGCGGCCGTTGTCCTTGATCGCACGAACGGCGGCGCCGATGGTGTCCAGGTGCGCGGAAACGGCGCGGTCGGGGCTGTTCTTCTTGCCTTTGAGCGTGGCGCGAATGGTGCCGCGTCGAGTCATTTCAAAGGGGATGCCGAGCTCTTCCAAACGCTCGGCGACGTAACGCACGATGGTGTCGGTGAACCCGGTGGGGCTGGGAATGGCGAGCATTTCCAGCAAGACTTTTTGCAGGTAGTTGAGATCCGGTTCGGGGATTTGCGTGGTCATGGAAACTCCTGATGGGTTGAGCACTGATCGTTCCCACGCTCTGCGTGGGAATGCAGCCGGGGACGCTCTGCGTCCCAAGAGTGGACGCAGAGCGTCCGGTGAGGCGTTCCCACGCAGACGGTTCGACGCCTCGACGTGGGAACGATCAGGAAAGGGTTAAATAGCCGGCTGACTGTGCGGAAACAACAAATCGACAAAGCGTTCCGCCGTCGGCTGCGGCTCATGGTTGGCCAGACCGGCGCGTTCGTTGGCCTCGATAAACACGTACTCCGGTTGATCCGCCGCTGGCACCATCAAGTCGAGCCCGACCATCGGAATATCCAGCGCCCGCGCCGCGCGCACGGCGGCATCAATCAACGTCGGATGCAGAATCGCGGTGACATCCTCCAGCGTGCCACCGGTGTGCAGATTTGCCGTACGGCGGACAAACAGATGCTCGCCCGCCGGCAGAATGCTGCTGTAGTCATAGCCCGCCGCATGCAGGGTGCGCTGGGTTTCGTGATCCAGCGGGATCTTGCTTTCGCCACTGGTCGCCGCTTGCCGACGACGGCTCTGCGCCTCGATCAACGCGCCCACCGAATGCTGGCCATCGCCGACTACTTCCGCCGGCTTGCGAATCGCCGCGGCCACCACTTCAAAGCCAATCACCAGAATCCGCAGATCAAGCCCTTCGTGGAAGCTTTCGAGCAGCACGCGGCTGTCAAATTGCTTCGCCGTTTCGATGGCTTGCTGCACCTCTTCGATGCTCTGCAAATCCACCGCTACGCCTTGGCCCTGTTCACCGTCGAGCGGTTTGACCACCACCCGTTGATGCTCATCGAGGAAGGCCAGATTGTCGTCGGCATTACCGGCCAGTTGCTGCGAGGGCAGGTTCAGTCCGGCGCCTTTGAGCACTTTGTGGGTCAGGCTTTTGTCTTGGCACAGGCTCATGCTGATCGCGCTGGTCAGGTCGCTCAGCGATTCGCGGCAACGCACGCGACGCCCGCCGTGGCTGAGAGTGAACAGCCCGGCATCGGCGTCATCCACTTGCACGTCGATGCCGCGTCGATGAGCTTCTTCAACGATGATCCGCGCATACGGATTGAACTGCGCTTCTGGCCCCGGGCCGAGGAAAAGCGGCTGGTTGATGCCGTTTTTGCGCTTGATGGCGAAGGTCGACAGATTGCGAAAGCCGAGCTTGGCGTAGAGGTTTTTCGCCTGCCGGTTGTCATGCAGAACTGACAGATCCAGATAGCTCAAGCCGCGACTCATGAAGTGCTCGATCAGGTGCCGCACCAGCACTTCACCAACACCCGGCCGCGAGCATTGCGGATCAACCGCCAGGCACCACAGGCTGCTGCCGTTTTCCGGGTCGTTGAAAGCCTTTTGATGGTTCAGGCCCATGACGCTGCCGATCACCGCGCCGCTGTCTTCATCCTCGGCCAGCCAGTACACCGGGCCGCCCTGATGATGCGGCGTCAGCCGCGTGGCGTCGATCGGCAACATGCCGCGCGCCTGGTACAACAGATTGATCGCCTGCCAGTCCGCCTCACTTTGCGCGCGGCGAATACGAAAGCCGCGAAACACACGGGTGGCCTGGCGGTAATCGCTGAACCACAGGCGCAGGGTGTCCGACGGGTCGAGAAACAGTTGCGTCGGTTCCAGGCCGAGGATCTGCTGCGGCGCCGCGACGTACAGCGCGATATCACGCTCGCCGGGCTGCTCTTTGAGCAGCTCCTGCGCCAGCGATGCCGGGTCGGGAAACGTGTGGCCGATCAGCAACCGGCCCCAGCCGCAATGTACGGCAATCGGGTCGGCGGCCAGCGTGCTGCCGTCTTCGGCCAGACGCGCCTGCAAGCGTTCATAGGACGGCGTCTGACCGCGTAGCAGCCGTTGGTTGATGGCCGTGGCGTGGGGTTTCATCAATCAGATTCCTTGTTCACTGAGCCACAGGTTCAGGGCAGCCAGTTGCCACAACTTCGAACCGCGCAACGGCGTCAGTTGGCCTTGCGGATCGGTTAGCAATTTGTCGAGCATGGCCGGGTTGAACAGACCGCGATCCTGACTCGGATCGAGCAGCAGTTCGCGCACCCAGTTCAGCGTGTCGCCCTGCAAATGCTTGAGGCCCGGCACCGGGAAGTAGCCTTTTTTACGGTCGATCACCTCACTCGGGATGACTCGGCGCGCGGCTTCTTTGAGCACTTGTTTGCCGCCGTCAGGCAGCTTGAATTGGCCAGGCACTCGGGCCGAGAGTTCTACCAGTCGATAGTCGAGAAACGGCGTACGCGCCTCCAGACCCCAGGCCATGGTCATGTTGTCGACGCGTTTGACCGGGTCATCGACCAGCATCACCGTGCTGTCCAGACGCAAGGCTTTGTCCACCGCCGCATCGGCGCCGGGCTGGGCGAAATGTTCTCTCACAAAGTCGCCTGCGGCATCGTTCGCGGTCAGCCATTTCGGCTGCACGGTGGCGGCGTAGTCATCGTAGCTGCGGTCGAAAAACGCATTGCGATACGCCGCGTACGGATCCGCCGCACCGTCGACTTGCGGATACCAGTGATAACCGGCGAACAACTCGTCAGCACCCTGGCCGCTCTGCACCACTTTGCAGTGCTTGGCCACTTCGCGCGACAGTAGATAGAAGGCGATGCAGTCATGGCTGACCATCGGCTCGCTCATCGCGCGGAACGCGGCGGGCAATTGCTCGATGATCTCTTTCTCGTCGATGCGCAGTTGATGATGCTGAGTGCCGTAGTGTTTGGCGATCAGATCCGAGTATTGGAATTCGTCACCGCGTTCGCCGCCGGCATCCTGGAAACCGATGGAAAAGGTCGAAAGGTTGTCGACGCCGACTTCACGCAACAGGCCGACGAGCATGCTCGAATCGACGCCGCCGGACAGCAGTACACCGACATCTACTGCCGCGCGTTGACGAATCGCCACCGCTTCGCGGGTGCTGTCGAGGACGCGATCAACCCAATCTTCGAGGGTCAGATTTTTCTCATCATCGTGTGGGCCGTAAGGCAGCGTCCACCAGGTTTTCTGTTCGGTGGTGCCATCGGCTTCAACGCGCATCCAGGTCGCCGGTGGCAGTTTTTCGATGCCGGCCAGCAGGGTGCGTGGCGCGGGGACCACGGCATGGAAATTCAGGTAATGATTGAGCGCCACCGGATCGAGGATCGGGTTGATGTCGCCGCCCTTGAGCAGCGCCGGCAAGGCCGAAGCAAAGCGCAAACGCTGACCGGTGCGCGACAGGTACAACGGCTTCACGCCGAGACGGTCGCGAGCGATGAACAGGCGTTTGGCGTCGCGTTCCCAAATGGCAAACGCGAACATGCCATTGAGCTTCGGCAGCAGCGCTTCGCCCCAGGCGTGGTAGCCCTTGAGCAGCACTTCGGTGTCGCCACCGGAGTAGAAGGCGTAACCCAGCGCTTCAAGTTCGGCACGCAGTTCCGGGAAGTTGTAGATCGCGCCGTTGAAGGCCAGGGACAAGCCCAACTGGCTGTCGATCATCGGCTGCGCCGAGCCGTCCGACAGGTCCATGATTTTCAGGCGACGGTGACCCAGGGCAATCGGCCCTTGGGCATGGAAACCCCACGCGTCGGGGCCGCGAGGGGCCAGGTGATGGGTGATTCTCTCGATCGCTGCAAGGTCTGCAGGTTGTTGATCAAAACGTAACTCGCCAGCTAATCCGCACATAAAGTCCTTACCGGTTTTTCCGTTGGGGAGGGTGTTTCTTCAGCGGCCAAAATGGCCGGTACTCAGAAACTGACCCGGTGCGGTTGTGGGAGTTTTAGAACGATAAGTTATAAGCGGCGCCGTCAGACCAGTGGGCCACCGTCATGGCCCGTGGTCTTCAGTTCATTTGCCGCGAATCAACCGACGTAATGCAAAGCGGTTGGGGTGACAGGCTTCGGCGACACTGCGTGGCAGCGGTAGCGGTTCGTTGTCCAGCCACGCAGCGAGCAGTTCGCCGGACAATGGCGCGGTGATCAGTCCGCGTGAGCCGTGGCCGCTGTTGACGTATAAACCGTCCAGCCAAGGGCAGGCGATGTCCGGCACTTGGCGGGCGTCTTTGCTCAGCACCGAGTAGGTGTCGAGGAACGCTTCGCGGTCGGCGAGGGGGCCGACAATCGGCAAATAGTCAGGGCTGGTGCAGCGGAAGGCTGCGCGGCCCTGAAGATTTTCGACGGGCTGTTCGCTGATGTGCAGACGCGTAACCAGATCGCTTGAGATCTCTTCGAGCATCGCCAGATTGCCCACGTGTTCGGCGGTGGTCGGCGTCAGGTCATCGCTGTTGAAGTCGAAACTGGCGCCGAGGGTATGTTCGCCCAGACGGGCAGGCGCGACGTAGCCTTCGGCGCAGACCACAGTGGCCAGTGCCTGGCTTTCTGCAGTTTCGGCGAGACGGGTGATCTGCCCGCGAATGCGCTTGAGCGGTAACTCGGCGCTCTGCGCAAAACATTTGATGTCGGCGGCACCGGCCAACACCACGACCGGCGCGCTGGCGAGCAAGCGGTCACCGTCGAGGGCTTGCCACTGGTCATCGACCCTGCGCAGTTGCAGTGCTTGGCAATGGTTGAGCAGTTCGATGTTCGCCTGCGCCGCTTGCGCCTGACACAGCGCCGGCGGATGCACCCAACCGCCTTCGGGATAGTACAAGCCGCCATGGGCCAGACCGACTCCGGCACGGGCCTGCGCCTCGGGCTGATCCAGCCACTGCAACAGGTCTTCCGGGAAGGCTTCGGCCAACTGGGCGTGACGCTCGGCTTCCTTGGTATTGAACGCCAGTTGCAGCACGCCGCAAGCGTCCCAGTCGGTGCCGCGTTGCAGGGTTTCCAGCAGGCGTCGGGTGTAACCGAAACCGCTGACGATCAGTTGCGACAGTGCCGTGCCGTGGGCAGACAATTTCAGGTACAGCACGCCCTGCGGATTGCCCGAGGCTTCTTGCGCCAGCGCCGCATGGCGTTCGAGCAACGTCACCTGCCAGCCACGTGCGGCCAGGCTGGACGCGGTGGCGCAGCCGGCGAGACCGGCGCCAATCACCAGCGCTCGACGTTCAGCCGCGATCGGTGCAGGACGAGCGAACCAGGGTTTTTCCGGTGTCGGCGGCGTCACTTCCGCCGGCCAGCCGAGAAACTCGCCACGGAGGATTTCCCACTTGTGACCGATGCCCGGCGTGCGCTTCATTTTGAACCCGGCGGCGTTGAGCAAACGGCGGACCCAACCGGTACTGGTGAAGGTGCTGATGGTTGAGCCGGGCGCTGCCAGTCGCGCCAGCTCGACAAACAGTTCGGCAGTCCACATGTCGGGGTTTTTTGCCGGGGCGAAACCGTCGAGAAACCACGCATCAATCTGCGCGTCGAGCTGCGGCAGTTGTTCCAGGGCATCGCCGATCAACAGCGTCAGCGTCACGCGGCCGTGGGCCAGGGTGATGCGCTGAAAGCCGGCATGGATCGCCACGTAATGCCGTAGCAACTGATCGGCCAGCGGCTTGAGTTCCGGCCACAGGGCCAAGGCACGTTTCAGGTCGGCGGGGCTCAGCGGGTATTTTTCGACGCTGACGAAATGCAGGCGCGCACCCGCCATGGCGTGTTGCTCGAACAACTGCCAGGCGCAGAGAAAATTCAGCCCGGTGCCAAAACCGGTTTCACCGATGACCAGTCGCCCACCCGCCGGCAGCGCGGCAAAACGCTCGGCCAGGCGGTTCTGTTCGAGGAACACGTAACGAGTTTCTTCCAGCCCCGACTGATCGGAAAAGTAGACGTCATCGAACACCCGCGAACGCGGGCGTCCGTGGTCATCCCAATCGAGTTGGGCGTGGGGCAATACAGGTTTCATGGCAGGCTCGGCAACGACAAGGCGGCCATTCTAGCCGATCGCGCAGGGGCTGCTTGATCCATGGCAAGGCTTGCGCCCGTTGACTCACGGACAATCCGCCAGCCGCGGGAATTTCTGCGCCGCTGCTGTGCCCAATCCGCTAGTCTTGCTGAATCCTGGAAGGAGCCGTCCCATGTTTGAATCCGCTGAAATCGGTCACGCCATCGACAAAGACACCTTTGATGCGGCCGTCCCGGCATTGCGTGAAGCCTTGCTCGAAGCTCAGTTCGAACTGCAGCAGCAGAAGCGTTTTCCGGTGATCATCTTGATCAACGGCATTGAAGGCGCGGGCAAGGGCGAGACGGTCAAGTTGCTCAACGAGTGGATGGACCCGCGCCTGATCGAAGTGCGCACCTTCGATCAGCAGACCGATGAGGAGTTGTCACGGCCTCCGGCGTGGCGCTACTGGCGAATGCTCCCGGCCAAGGGGCGCATGGGCATTTTTTTCGGCAACTGGTACAGCCAGATGCTGCAGGGGCGGGTGCAGGGCCTGTTCAAGGATCCGCGTCTGGATCAGGCGATCGCCGGCGCCGAGCGTCTGGAAAAGATGCTCTGCGATGAAGGCGCACTGATTTTCAAATTCTGGTTTCACCTGTCCAAAAAACAGATGAAGGCCCGGCTCAAGGCGCTGGCTGATGACCCGCTGCACAGCTGGCGCATCAGCCCGCTGGACTGGCAGCAATCGGAAACCTACGACAAGTTCGTCAAATACGGCGAGCGCGTGCTGCGCCGTACCAGTCGCGATTACGCGCCGTGGCATGTGATCGAAGGCGCCGACGCCAACTATCGCAGCCTGGCGGTCGGCAAGATTCTCCTCGAAGGTTTGCAAAATGCGCTGAAGCGTCCGGACGTGCATCCGCACGATGTCAGCGCCGCGCCGTTGGGCACGCCGGTCGATCAGTTGAACCTGCTCGACAGCCTCGACCTGACCCAGCGTCTGGAGAAGAAAGACTACGAAGAACAACTGATCACCGAGCAGGCGCGCTTGTCTGGGCTGATGCGCGACAAACGCATGCGCCGCCACGCCCTGGTGGCGGTGTTCGAAGGCAACGATGCCGCCGGCAAGGGCGGGGCGATCCGTCGGGTCGCGGCGGCGCTCGATCCACGGCAATACAACATCGTGCCGATCGCCGCACCGACTGAGGAGGAGCGCGCTCAGCCGTACTTGTGGCGCTTTTGGCGGCACATTCCGGCGCGCGGCAAGTTCACCGTGTTCGACCGCTCTTGGTACGGCCGGGTGCTGGTAGAGCGGATTGAGGGCTTCTGCACGCCGGCCGACTGGTTGCGTGCCTACGGCGAAATCAACGATTTTGAAGAGCAGCTGTCCGACGCCGGAGTGATCGTCGTCAAGTTCTGGCTGGCGATTGATAAAGACACGCAGATGGAGCGATTTCAGGCGCGCGAAGCGATCCCCTTCAAACGCTTCAAGATCACCGAAGACGACTGGCGCAACCGCGACAAGTGGGACGCCTATCGCGCTGCCGTCGGCGATATGGTCGACCGCACCAGCTCGGAAATCTCGCCATGGACGCTGATCGAGGCCAATGACAAGCGCTGGGCTCGGGTGAAGGTGTTGCGCACGATCAACCGTGCACTGGAAGAGGCCTTCGAGAAATCCGACAAGCACGCGAAGAAACACAAGGACTGAGCCGATAGACGCGCATACGCGGGGTGAATGATTGTCGCGGTGGTTGATGCGGTGGACTTATGCTCGGTCCACTCTCAACCGACTAAAACAATGAGGTATGCCATGCGTGAAGTGGTGATCGTCGACAGCGTGCGGACTGGCCTGGCCAAATCCTTTCGCGGCAAGTTCAACCAGACCCGCCCCGATGATATGGCGGCCCATTGCGTCAACGCGCTGCTTGAGCGCAACGACATCGATCCGGCCAGCGTCGAGGATTGCATCGTCGGCGCCGGCTCCAACGAAGGCGCGCAGGGTTACAACATCGGCCGTAACGTCGCGGTGCTGTCGCGTTTGGGCACCGGCACCGCCGGCATGACCCTCAACCGTTTCTGTTCATCGGGCTTGCAGGCGATTGCGATTGCTGCCAACCAGATTGCCTCGGGTTGCAGCGACATCATCGTTGCCGGCGGCGTCGAGTCGATCAGCCTGACGATGAAAAGCGTCAACACCGATCACCTGATCAACCCGTTGCTCAAACAGCAAACGCCGGGCATCTACTACACGATGGGCCAGACCGCCGAAGTGGTCGCGCGGCGTTATGGCGTCAGCCGTGAAGCGCAGGATCGCTATTCATTGCAGAGCCAGATCCGCACCGCTCAGGCGCAGGCTGCGGGACTGTTCAACGATGAAATCGTGCCGATGGCGGTGAAGTACCGCGTCGAGGACAAAAACACCGGTGAATTGCAGATTCTCGACGGTGTGGTTGATCGCGACGACTGCAATCGCCCGGACACCACCTATGAAAGTCTCGCCGGGTTGAAACCGGTGTTTGCTGAGGATGGTTCGGTCACGGCGGGCAACTCGTCGCAGCTGTCCGACGGTGCGTCGATGACGCTGGTGATGAGCCTGGAGAAAGCCTTGCAGTTGGGCCTCAAGCCGAAAGCATTTTTTCGCGGCTTCACCGTGGCCGGTTGCGAGCCGGACGAAATGGGCATCGGCCCGGTTTTCTCGGTGCCGAAGCTGCTCAAAGCCAAAGGCTTGCAGGTGGCGGATATCGATCTGTGGGAACTGAACGAGGCGTTTGCTTCGCAGTGCCTGTACAGCCGGGATCGGCTGGAGATCGATAATGAGAAATACAACGTCAATGGCGGCTCGATTTCCATTGGTCACCCGTTTGGTATGACCGGGTCGCGGCAGGTCGGGCATCTGGTGCGGGAGTTGCAGCGGCGTAATTTGCGTTATGGCATTGTCACCATGTGCGTGGGTGGCGGGATGGGCGCGACCGGGTTGTTTGAGGCGGTTAGCTAAGCCAGAGCATTTTTGTTGTCTGTTCCATTGCTATCGCTGGCAAGCCAGCTCCCACAGGTTTCGTAGCGGTCGCACAAATTGTGTACGCCACTAATCCTGTGGGAGCTGGCTTGCCAGCGATTGGATCACTACCGCTTAACGACTGGAATTCAGTCCTTGCATCCGCGCGATGTAAGCCTGGATTTCCTTCTCAATCTGTACGGCACTCTCAAACGGCCCCTCAAGGGTATTTTCCCGTGTACTGAAATAAAGTTCACCATTGACCCGACACACCCGGTCGCTGCGAAAGTGCGTAGCAGGTGCTGGGTCCTGGGCGCGCATTGCTAACATGATCGGTCTCCTTGGCGGATGTGCTGGAAGGGATCCAATGAGCTTATGCCTGAAGCATTTGGCGCGCCTGTGCAGCCGATCAACGGCACGACGTCAATTTAATGCTGCGACCTGCACAGTTTCATTCACGTCCTGACCTTAACTGTCCCTGTGTGTCGGTTAATGGCGCGCCTAGAATGAGCGCACTTGTCAGCAGGCTTTGGGGTTTCCATGCACATTTCATCGGGTCGCTGGGTGTACGGCTTGTTCCTGGCGCTGCTGACCGCGTTTCTGTGGGGCATCCTGCCGATCAAGCTCAAACAGCTGTTGCTGGTGATGGACCCGGTCACGGTGACCTGGTTTCGTCTGCTGGTGTCCGGTGGCTGTCTGTTCATCTATCTGACGGCGGTGAAACGTCTGCCCAGTCGCAAAGTGCTGGGTCCCAGGGGCGGTTGGCTGGTGCTGATGGCGGTGCTCGGGCTGGTCGGCAACTATGTGTTGTACCTGATGGGGCTCAATCTGCTCAGCCCCGGCACCGCGCAACTGGTGGTGCAGATGGGCCCGATCATGTTGTTGATCGCCAGTCTGTTTGTGTTCAAGGAGCGTTTCAGTATTGGTCAGGGAATCGGGTTGGCGGTGCTGTTGATCGGTTTCGTGCTGTTTTTCAATCAGCGTCTGGCGGAGCTGCTGACCTCGTTGTCGGATTACACCGCCGGGGTTTTGCTGGTGCTGTTGGCGTCGACGGTGTGGACCTTCTATGCGCTGGGCCAGAAGCAATTGCTGACGGTATGGAATTCGTTGCAGGTGATGATGGTGATCTACCTGTTCTGCGCACTGTTGCTGACGCCGTGGGTGCATCCGCTCGAAGCGCTTAACCTCAGCCCGTTACAGGGCTGGCTGCTGCTGGCGTGCTGTATGAACACGCTGATTGCCTATGGCGCGTTCGCTGAAGCGCTGGCGCATTGGGAGGCGTCGCGGGTCAGTGCGACGTTGGCGATCACGCCGTTGGTGACCTTTGGCGCAGTGGCCATTGCGGCTGGGATCTGGCCGGACTATGTGCATGCCGAGCAGATCAATGGGCTTGGCTATGGCGGGGCGGTGTTAGTGGTGTTGGGTTCGGCGCTGGTGGCGTTGGGGCCTTCGTTGATTGCCGGGCTCAAGGCGCGGCGCATGCGTATGGCTTGAAGATCAAAAGATCGCAGCCTGCGGCAGCTCCTACAGAGGACGCATTCCAATGTAGGAGCTGCCGCAGGCTGCGATCTTTTGCTGTTTAGCCCTTGGCGCCAGCCTCGATCATATTCTCCGGCCGCACCCACGCATCAAACTCTTCATCCGTCAGATAGCCCAACGCCAACGCCGCCTCACGCAAAGTCAGCCCTTCGCTGTAAGCCTTCTTGGCGATCTCCGCCGACTTGTCATAACCAATATGCGGATTCAGTGCCGTCACCAGCATCAGCCCTCGTTCCAGATGTCTGGCCATGACTTCGGCATCTGGTTCCAGCCCGGCAATGCAGTGCTGCTGGAAGTTGCTGCAGCCATCGGCGAGCAGGCGAATCGATTGCAGCAGGTTGTGGATGATCACCGGTTTGAACACGTTCAACTGCAAGTGACCCTGACTCGCGGCAATGCCGATAGTTACGTCATTGCCCAGTACCTGACAGGCGAGCATCGACAGCGCTTCGCACTGGGTCGGGTTGACCTTGCCCGGCATGATCGAACTGCCCGGCTCATTCGCCGGCAGCCGCACCTCGGCAAAACCTGCGCGGGGACCGGAGCCGAGCAGGCGCAGGTCGTTGGCGATTTTCATCAGCGCCACGGCGAGGGTTTTCAGCGCACCGGACAGGCTGGTCAGCGGTTCGTGGCCGGCGAGGGCGGCGAACTTGTTCGGCGCGGTGACGAAGGGCAGGCCGGACAGCGCCGCCAGTTCTGCAGCAATCGCCTCACCAAAACCATGCGGCGAATTCAGCCCGGTGCCGACCGCGGTGCCGCCCTGAGCCAGTTCACACACCGCTGGCAATGCAGCGCGGATTGCGCGTTCGGCGTAATCCAGCTGCGCGATAAAACCGGAAAGCTCTTGGCCAAAGGTGATCGGTGTCGCGTCCATCATGTGCGTACGACCGGTCTTCACCAGTTTCATGTGCCGCGCCGCCAGTTCGGCGAGACCACCGGACAGCTCGGCGATCGCCGGCAGCAGTTGTTCCTGCACAGCCTGGGCGGTGGCAATGCTCATGGCGGTAGGGAAGCAGTCGTTGGAGCTTTGCGAGCGGTTGACGTGATCGTTCGGGTGCACCGGCGTCTTGCCGCCGCGCGGATTACCGGCCAGCTCGTTGGCGCGCCCGGCAATCACCTCGTTGACGTTCATATTGCTCTGCGTGCCGCTGCCGGTCTGCCACACGACGAGCGGAAACTGGTCGTCGTGCTGGCCGTCGAGCACTTCGTCGGCAGCTTGCTCGATCAGGCGGGCGATGTCGGCGGGCAAATCGCCGTTACGGTCGTTGACTCGTGCAGCGGCTTTCTTGATCAGGGCCAGAGCGTGCAGTACCGGCAGCGGCATGCGTTCCTGACCAATGGCGAAGTTGATCAGCGAGCGTTGCGTCTGAGCACCCCAGTAGGCGTCGTCCGGGACTTCGATCTGGCCCAGGCTGTCGGTTTCGATACGGCTCATCGTGCACACTCCTGTTGGTCTGTTTGCGCAGTTTAGGCCGGCATCGGCCGTGGTGGTTCCCTCGAACCGATTGTTGACCGGTAAAACCCGGCCAATCAAGCACGGCAAGGCTCGGGGGTTGAGCCACGAGGTTTTTTAGGCGCAGAATGGTCGCCCTTGGGGTTTTACCTCGCCTAGCTGAAAAGGAAACTCGATGACTCGTCTTCGTGCCATCTGCACCGCGGTTGCACTGGTTTGCGCCAGCGGCCAGGTGCTTGCCGATACCGCCAGCCACAACGCCAGTGCTGAAGCTTTCCTGACCCTGGCGCACGCTGACAAGCTGGGCACTCCGGTGTACATGCAAGTGCAGCAAATGTTCGCTCAGCGTTTTGAACAGACCAAAGCCCCGGAAGCCAAGAAAGCCGTTCTGGAAACCTACCAGGCCAAGGCCAACGCCGCCCTGGACCAGGCCATCGGCTGGAACAAGCTCAAGCCTGACATGGTCAAGCTTTACACCAGCAACTTCAGCGAATCCGAGCTGAAAGATCTGGTCGCGTTCTACAAGTCGCCACTGGGCAAGAAAGTCCTGGAAAAAATGCCGCAGCTGACTCAGCAATCGGCCCAGATGACCCAGGCCAAACTGGAAAGCGCCGTGCCTGTCGTCAACAAGCTGCTCGACGACATGACCAAAGAGCTGGACCCGAAAAGCGCTGCTGCGCCGGCCAAGAAGAAGTAAGCGGAGTTCGTGATGACCATGCAACAACGCATCGAATCGACGCTGGCCCTGCTTCGGCCTGAGCACCTGCAAGTGCTGGATGAAAGCCACATGCACAGTCGCGGGTTGCAGACGCACTTCAAGGCCGTAGTGGTCAGCGCGCAGTTCGACGGCCTGAACCGGGTCAAGCGCCACCAGAAAGTCTACGGCACGCTCGGTGAGCTGATGGGCGAGTTCCATGCGTTGGCGCTGCACACCTACACCCCGCAGGAATGGGCAGAGATCGGCGCCGCTCCGGCATCGCCGACCTGTGCTGGCGGCAGTAAGCATTAAGCTTCGGTTTTTTGCTAGAATCCGCAACGCGCCGCTCACCCGGCGCGTTTTTTTTGAATCCGGTTCACCCTTTGCGAGGGTAGCCACCTGGAGAAATACCCATGACACAACCGATTGTCGTGGCGGCACTGTATAAGTTCGTCACCCTCGAAGATTACGTCAACCTGCGCGAGCCGCTGCTGCAAGCGATGGTCGACAACCAGATCAAAGGCACCCTGCTGATCGCCGAAGAAGGCATCAACGGCACGGTGTCCGGCACTCGCGAAGGCATCGACGGTCTGCTCGCCTGGCTGAAGAACGACCCACGCATGATCGACATCGATCACAAAGAGTCGTACTGCGACGAGCAGCCGTTCTATCGCACCAAGGTCAAACTGAAGAAAGAGATCGTCACCCTCGGTGTCGAAGGCGTCGACCCGAACAAAAAGGTCGGCACCTACGTTGATCCGCAAGACTGGAACGCGCTGATCAGTGACCCGGAAGTGCTGTTGATCGACACCCGTAACGATTACGAAGTATCGATCGGCACTTTCGAAGGCGCCATCGATCCGAAAACCACCAGTTTTCGCGAATTCCCCGACTACATCAAAGAACACTTCGACCCGGCCGTGCACAAGAAGGTCGCAATGTTCTGCACCGGTGGCATTCGCTGCGAGAAAGCTTCGAGCTACATGCTCGGCGAGGGTTTCGAAGAGGTTTACCACCTCAAGGGTGGCATCCTGAAGTACCTCGAAGAGGTGCCGCAGGAAGAAACCAAGTGGCAGGGCGACTGCTTCGTGTTCGACAACCGCGTGACCGTGCGTCACGACCTCAGCGAAGGCGACTACGATCAATGTCATGCCTGCCGCATACCGGTCAGCGTTGAAGATCGCACCAGCGAGCATTACGTTGCCGGCATCAGCTGCCCGCATTGCTGGGACACGTTGAGCGAGAAAACCCGCCGCAGCGCCATCGATCGGCAGAAACAGATCGAACTGGCCAAGGCGCGTAACCAGCCGCACCCGATCGGCTACAACTACAAGCAAGCATCCACCGAGGCTTAACCATGTCTGCGCGCCTGCTCTATGTGATGGATCCGATGTGTTCGTGGTGCTGGGGTTTTGCTCCGGTGGCCAAGGCATTGGTCGAGCAGGCGCAAGCAGCCGGGGTGGAGTTGCATCTGGTGGTCGGTGGTTTGCGCACCGGCAGCGGCTCGGCGCTGGAGCCGACCACGCGTCGCTACATTCTTGAACATTGGCAAGCGGTCACCGAGGCCACCGGCCAGCCGTTCAAATTTGACGGCGCGTTGCCCGACGGTTTTGTCTACGACACTGAGCCTGCCTGCCGCGCAATCGTCACGGCGCGCAGTCTGGCGCCGGATTGCGCGTGGAAGTTGGTCGGGCTGATCCAGCAGGCGTTTTACGCTGAAGGCCGCGATGTCACCCAAGCCAGTGTACTGGTCGAGTTGGCGGAGCAGGCGGGTGTGCCGCGCATCGAGTTCGCGGCGTTGTTCGATCATGCCGATCAACACAAAGCCACTCAGGCCGATTTCAGTTGGGTGCAAGATCTGGGCATCGCCGGTTTCCCGACCCTGCTCGCCGAACGCAATGGCCAACTGGCGCTGCTGACCAATGGCTATCAACCGCTCAGCGAACTGTCGCCATTGCTCGGCCGCTGGCTGGAGCGCGCCGCCTGTGCCTGACCTGGCCGATGACACGCCAGCCGTAAAGCGTGTCGACCGGCTGAGCTGGGCAGAAGTCCGGCGACTGGCACTCACTCACAAAAAATCCCTATGGATTGCCAACGGCGTGGCTGTGCTGGCGACGCTGTGCAGCGTGCCGATCCCATTGCTGCTGCCATTGCTAGTGGACGAAGTCCTTCTCGGCCATGGCGATGCCGCGCTGAAAGTCATGAACCATGTGCTGCCGACGATGTGGCAGCAAGCGGCCGGCTATATAGGCCTGATGCTGCTGGTGACCCTTACCCTGCGTTGCAGTTCGCTGTGCTTCGGCGTGTTGCAGTCGCGGCTGTTTGCACGGCTGGCCAAGGACATCGTCTACCGTATCCGCGTGCGTTTGATCGAACGCCTCAAGCGGATTTCCCTCGGCGAATACGAAAGCCTTGGTAGCGGCACAGTAACGACGCACCTGGTCACTGATCTGGATACCCTCGACAAATTCGTCGGCGAAACCCTCAGTCGCTTTCTGGTGGCGATGCTGACGCTGGTCGGCACCGCGAGCATCCTGCTGTGGATGCACTGGAAACTGGCGCTGCTGATTCTGCTGTTCAACCCGCTGGTGATCTACGCCACGGTGCAGTTGGGCAAACGCGTCAAACACCTGAAGAAACTCGAGAACGACAGCACCTCGCGCTTCACCCAGGCGTTGAGCGAAACCCTTGATGCGATTCAGGAGATCCGTGCCGGCAACCGTCAGGGTTTCTTCCTCGGGCGGCTCGGTCTGCGGGCGCAGGAAGTGCGCAACTACGCGGTCAACTCGCAGTGGAAAACCGACGCTTCCAACCGTGCCAGCGGTTTGTTGTTCCAGTTCGGTATCGACATCTTCCGCGCGGCGGCGATGCTCACGGTGTTGTTCTCCGACCTGTCGATCGGCCAGATGCTCGCGGTGTTCAGTTACCTGTGGTTCATGATCGGCCCGGTCGAGCAACTGCTCAATCTGCAATACGCCTATTACGCGGCGGGCGGGGCGCTGGCGCGGATCAACGAACTGCTGGCGCGCGCCGATGAGCCGCAATATCCCGGCGGTGTCGATCCGTTCAAGGGCCGTGACACCGTAGGTATTCAGGTACAGGGCCTGAGCTTCGGCTACGGCGATGACCTAGTGCTGGATCAGCTGAATCTGTCGATTGCTCCCGGTGAAAAAGTCGCGATTGTCGGCGCCAGTGGCGGCGGCAAAAGTACCCTCGTGCAATTGCTGCTCGGGCTGTATACGCCACTGTCCGGCACCATCCGCTTCGGCGGTTCGACCCAGCAGGAAATCGGTCTGGACACGGTTCGCGAAAACGTCGCGGTGGTGTTGCAGCACCCGGCGCTGTTTAACGACACCGTGCGCGCCAACCTGACCATGGGCCGCACCCGCAGTGACGAGGCGTGCTGGCAGGCGCTGGAAATCGCTCAGCTCGAAGCGACCATCCGCGCCTTGCCCAATGGTCTGGACAGTATCGTCGGCCGCTCCGGCGTGCGCCTGTCCGGTGGGCAGCGGCAACGTCTGGCCATCGCGCGGATGATCCTCGCCGAACCGAAAGTCGTGATCCTCGACGAAGCCACCTCGGCCCTCGACGCGGCCACCGAGTACAACCTGCACCAGGCCATGGCGCGCTTCCTCAATGGCCGCACCACGCTGATCATTGCCCACCGACTGTCGGCGGTGAAACAGGCTGATCGCGTGCTGGTGTTCGATGGTGGCCAGGTCGCTGAAGACGGCGATCATCAGCAGTTGATTGCCGACGGTGGCCTGTATGCCAAGCTCTATGGTCATCTGCAGCAGATCCAGCGCCCTTGAGTTTCGTGCCGGTTTCTGTGCTTAGTGCTTGAATTGCATTAAGTAAAATCACTCGGAACTCCCGCACAGTCCCGCCATTTGCACAATCGACCTAGTGGACGGCAGAGCTGTCCCTTTGACTTGGCGAAAATTAGCCTAGGCTGAGCTGTCAGGAGCGGGATTTTCCGGTGTTCATCTGGCAGTGCTTGCGCAAGGGATCTCATGAAGCAAAAGCGGACTCTCGGAACGCCACGGTTGTTGGGCATCGTCTGGCCATTTATTGCCGTCGTGTTGTTTCAAGCGTTATTGGGCGGCGTGAGTCTTTACGTGCTCTCGGCGGTTCGCGGTTACGTCGCTGGTGAAAGCCTCTGGTCCAAGGGCCAGAAAGACGCGATTTACTACCTCAATCTCTACGCCGACAGCCGTGACGAGGCGATTTTCCTCAAGTACCGCACTGCGATCGGTGTGCCGCAAGGCGGGCATCAGTTGCGTCTGGCGCTGGATCATCAACCGCCGGATCTGGCCGCGGCGCGCGAAGGCATTCTAAAGGGTGGTAACCACCCGGACGACGTTTCCAGCCTGATCTGGCTGTACCTCAACTTCCACCATTTCAGTTATCTGGAAACCGCAATTGACCGCTGGACGGTCGGTGACGCCTACCTGGTCGAGCTGGATGACGTGGCGCAGGAGATGCACCGCAGCATTTCGCAAAACAGTGCCAGCAGCACTGATATCCAGCACTGGAAGGCACGGATTTTCGCCATCAACGATGGCGTGACTCCGGCTGCGAAAGCCTTCAGCGATGCCTTGGGCGAAGGCTCGCGGATGATCCTGCGGCTGCTGCTGTTGACCAATCTCGCCACGGCGCTGGGGTTGATCGTGCTGGCCCTGTGGCGTACGCACAAGTTGCTAAAACAGCGCCATGCCTTTGCCGAGGCGCTGCAACTGGAGAAGGATCGGGCGCACGTTACCTTGCATTCGATCGGTGATGGCGTCATTACCACCGACGTCAGCGGCGCTATCGATTACATGAACCCGGCCGCTGAAGCCATGACCCACTGGAAAGCCGAACAGGCGGCGGGTTTGCCGCTGGCGGCATTGTTCAATCTGCTCGACGACAACGCCCAGTCCGAAGGGCTGACCCTGATCGAGCACATTCTCAGCGGCAAGCTTAGTGGCGGCAGCGAGCACTCGAAGCTGATCCAGCGCCTCGATGGCACGACATTGTCGGTGACCCTGGTCGGCGCGCCGATCCGTAATGCCGGAAAGGTCAGTGGCACGGTGCTGGTCTTGCACGATATGACCCAGGAACGGCAATACATCGCCAATCTGTCGTGGCAGGCCACCCATGACGCGCTGACCGGGCTGGCTAACCGTCGCGAGTTCGAATATCGCCTGGAGCAGGCGCTGCACAATCTCACGCGCCATACCGGGCGGCATGCGCTGATGTTCCTCGATCTTGATCAATTCAAACTGGTTAACGACACCTGCGGCCATGCCGCCGGCGATGAGTTATTGCGGCACATTTGTACGCTGCTGCAGTCCGGACTGCGCGAGGGCGATACGCTGGCGCGACTGGGTGGTGACGAGTTCGGCATCTTGCTGGAGAACTGCGCGCCGGATGCGGCGGAAAAGATTGCCGAGGCGCTGCGTCAGACTGTGCAGAATCTGCACTTTGTCTGGAAGGGGCGGCCGTTCCTGACCACCGTGAGCATTGGCCTGGTGCATATCGCACAAATCCCGACGACCCTCGAAGCCTCATTGCGTGCCGCAGATATGGCCTGTTACATGGCCAAGGAAAAGGGCCGTAACCGCGTGCAGGTCTATCACGCTGACGATTCCGAACTGTCCCTGCGCTTTGGTGAGATGGCCTGGGTGCAACGCTTGCACATGGCCCTGGAAGAAAACCGTTTTTGTCTGTACGCCCAGGAAATCGCTCCGCTCAAGTCGGGTGACAACAACGGTGGGCATATCGAGATTCTGCTGCGTCTGCACGATGAAGCCGGGCGGATGATTCTGCCGGACAGTTTCATTCCCGCAGCCGAGCGCTATGGTTTGATGAGTCAACTGGATCGTTGGGTAGTTCAGAATGTATTTAAGGTTATTGCTCAATGTATTGCACAAGAACATCAACAACCTTTAGCAATGTGTGCGATTAATCTGTCAGGCATTACTATAGGAGATGACGCGTTTTTGCACTTTCTGCGGGAACAGTTTGTTAACTATGCAATACCGCCTGAAATGATTTGTTTTGAAATTACAGAAACCAGTGCAATTTCAAATCTGGGCAGTGCAATAAGATTTATTAATGAACTCAAAGACTTAGGTTGCTATTTTTCGTTAGATGATTTTTGCGCCGGAATGTCTTCATTCGCTTATCTGAAACATTTGCCTGTAGACTTCCTGAAGATCGACGGGAGTTTCGTAAAGGATATGCTGGACGACCCGATTAACCGCGCAATGGTCGAAGTGATCAATCACATCGGGCATGTCATGGGTAAAAAGACAATTGCCGAGTTTGTTGAAACAACCCAGATCGAGCAGGCCCTGCTTGAAATTGGTGTGGATTACGCTCAGGGTTATGTTATAGAACGCCCACAGTTGTTTACCTGCGACAGTTTGCAAAGTCGGCCCGCCAGACCGCAACCGCTGTTATTCAAAGCGCCTGGCACGTTCCGTTGAAGTCTCTCGCCGATCCTTACAATCACAAATCAAAAGGAGCCGAACAGTGATCGACACATTCAACCGAACCGGACCACTCATGGAAGCTGCAAGTTATCCTGCCTGGGCACAACAGCTCATTGAGGATTGCAGCGAGAGCAAGCGCCGGGTTGTCGAACATGAACTTTACCTGCGCATGCGTGATAACAAACTCAGCGCCAGAACCATGCGTCAGTACCTGATCGGGGGCTGGCCGGTGGTTGAGCAGTTTGCGTTGTACATGGCGCAGAATCTCACCAAAACCAGGTTTGCCCGGCATCCGGGCGAAGACATGGCGCGGCGCTGGCTGATGCGCAATATCCGCGTCGAACTCAATCATGCGGATTATTGGGTGCACTGGAGTCGTGCACATGGCGTCAGTCTGGAAGACCTTCAGGCCCAACATGTGCCGCCCGAACTGCATGCCTTGAGTCATTGGTGCTGGCACACCAGCTCAGCCGATTCGTTGATTGTGGCCATCGCGGCCACCAACTATGCCATCGAAGGCGCGACCGGGGAGTGGTCGGCGCTGGTCTGCTCCACCGGCGTGTATGCCGCAGCGTTTCCCGAAGAGGATCGCAAGCGCGCGATGAAGTGGTTGAAGATGCATGCCCAGTACGACGATGCCCATCCGTGGGAGGCGCTGGAAATCATCTGCACCCTGGCCGGGATGAACCCTAGCAAGGCCTTGCAGGCCGAGTTGCGTCAGGCCGTCTGCAAGAGCTATGACTACATGTATCTGTTTCTGGAGCGTTGCATGCAACTGGAGACGTCGGAACGCTTGCTGGTCAACCGAGAGCGCAGGGCGGTAGTCGAGAGCTGATATTCGTCTTCACGCAAAACCAATGTGGGAGCGAGCCTGCTCGCGAAAGCGGTATGCCAGTCAACTCATGGTTGAATGTCAGATCGCATTCGCGAGCAAGCTCGCTCCCACACTGTTTTGTGTTGCCTGAAAGGCTTAGCCCGCCATCGCCAGGCGGTTGCGACCTTCACGCTTGGCCACATACAACGCACTGTCAGCGCGGCGCAGCAAGCTGTCGGCCGATTCCCCCGGCAACAACGTCGAGCAGCCCAGGCTCACCGTCAATTCAATCAAATGTCCATCCGCATAGTATTCGGCCGCCTGCGTCGCATAACGCAGTCGTTCGCCGACCATCGCTGCCGCTTCCCGGCTGGTGTTGGACAGCAGCACCAGAAACTCTTCGCCACCGTAACGGAACACCATATCGACGTTGCGCAGTTGCGCCTTGATTGTCGCGGCGATGGCTTTAAGCACGTCATCGCCGGCGCTGTGGCCATGGCTGTCGTTGACCCGCTTGAAGTGGTCGATATCGAGCATCAGCAGCGACAACGGTTGTTGATGTCGGCGAGACATATCGATCTCCCGCTGCAGGGTTTGCTCCATGGCGATGCGGTTACCGGCGCCGGTCAGCGGGTCGCGCAGGGCACTCTGAGTCGCCTCGCGATAAAGCAGCGCGTTGCGCATCGGGTACAGCAAGGATGAGAGTAACGACTCCAGCTGACCTTGTTCCGTGTCGTTGAAACGCTGATTGCGACGGAACACCAGTTCGCCCATGTGCTCGCCTTCGTGGCTCAGGGTATAGCTGATCGAGTGGTGGCCGCGGGCACCGAATTCCAGGCGCAGGTCGCTGCCCTGATGCACGTAGCTGAGCGCGTCCAGGGGCACGAGGCGCTGAACTTCGCGGAAAAACAGACCGAGGATGCGTTGCGGTTCGAGGCTGGTTTGCAGTTGCAGGCTCATTTGCTGGCGCAATTGCGCAAGACTGGCCGGTCGCTCCAGAAGGGGAGGCAGCTGACCAAAGCCCAGGCGTTGCAATTTGGCACTGTCAAAGTCAATTGCATTGGTCTGGGAGGGTGATTTCATATGGCGTGAGCCCCTAAAGCAGTAAGTCTGTCTTACAGGCTGGGTGAGAGCGGCTATGGGCTGCGCGTCATACTGATCCATCAGTCCCGTAGGACATTTGGCGTAAGTTTAGTCTGCCTGAAGACGATTAGTCAGCTATCGAAATCGGCTTTGCCCCACTGCCTTCACACGGCATGCTTTGAGGAAATTTAGAGCGAAAGTCGTGCCATTCGGTTCGGTTTTATTTAAACCGTTTTGAATCAATAAGTTGGCTGATCAAGGGGGAGGAGTGTGCTGGAAAATTGACTGAAATATGACGGTCGCCAGCGGCAAATGCATGCCGCGACAGGAATCTGCCGCGGCAACAAAAGCGACGTATGGCAGTTATTGCGCGTTGAAGGCCTGGCCGTTGATGCCCGAGCTGTCCGGGCCCATCAGGTACAGGTAGACCGGCATGATCTCCTCCGGCGTCGGGTTGTTCAGCGGGTTTTCCCCCGGATACGCCTGGGCGCGCATGCTGGTGCGCGTGCCGCCCGGGTTGATGCTGTTGGAGCGTACCGGCGCGACACCGTCGACTTCATCGGCCAGGGTTTGCATCAAGCCTTCGGTGGCGAACTTCGATACGCCATAAGCGCCCCAGTACGCACGGCCTTTGCGACCGACGCTGCTGGAGGTGAACACCACCGAGGCATCCTGCGACAGTTTGAGCAGCGGCAGCAGGGTGCTGGTCAGCATGAACATGGCGTTGACGTTGACTTGCATCACGCGCATGAAGTTTTCACCGGACAACTGTTCGATCGGCGTGCGTGGACCGATGATCGAAGCGTTGTGCAGCAGACCGTCGAGGTGGCCGAACTCGGTCTCGATCATCGCGGCCAACTCATCGTACTGATGGGGCAGGGCGGTTTCCAGATTGAACGGAATCACCGCCGGTTGCGGATGTCCGGCAGCTTCGATCTCGTCATACACCTGCGTCAGATTGGCCTCGGTCTTGCCCAGCAGCAGTACCGTAGCGCCATGGGCGGCGTAGGTTTTCGCGGCCGCCGCGCCAATGCCACGACCGGCACCGGTGACTAGAATGACCCGATCCTTGAGCAATTCGGGACGAGCGGAGTAATCAAACATAAAAACCTCATCAAGTCAGATCGTTCCCACGCTCTGCGTGGGAATGCAGCCAATGACGCTCTGCGTCAGGTCTCAGCAACTGCAAAGCGCGCTATCGAGCACCTTGCGCAGCTCCGACGGATGATCCACCACCACGTCCGCCCCCCAATGCCGCGGGTTGTCGTCCGGGTGGATGTAGCCGAACGTCACCGCTGCCGTTTTCGTACCGGCATCGCGCCCCGATTCGATATCACGCAGATCATCGCCGACAAACAGCACCGTCGCCGGATCCAGATCAAGCATCTTGCACGCGAGGATCAACGGCTCCGGATCCGGCTTGCTGTTCTTCACGTGATCCGGGCAGATCAGCAGCGCCGAACGCTCAGCCAATCCCAGTTGCTGCATGATCGGCTCGGCAAAGCGCAGTGGCTTGTTGGTCACCACGCCCCAGATCAGCTTGGCCTTTTCGATATCGGCCAGCAGTTCACCCATGCCGTCAAACAGTTTGCTGTGCACGGCGCAGCCAACCAGATAGCGCTCAAGGAACTCCAGACGCAGTTCTTCGAAGCCCGGCGATTCCGGGTCCATCGAAAACGTCACCGCGACCATGGCTTTGGCGCCACCGGAAATCTCGTCGCGGATGTGCTTGTCGTTGATCGGCGGCAAGCCGCGATCTGCACGCATGGCCTGGCAGATGGCGATGAAGTCCGGCGCCGTGTCGAGCAGGGTGCCGTCCATGTCGAAGAGAACTGCTCTGATCGCCATCGGCTTACTCCTCGCGCAGGGTCTGGATCATGTAGTTGACGTCAACGTCGCTGGCCAGCTTGTAGTGCTTGGTCAGCGGGTTGTAGGTCAGGCCGATGATGTCTTTGACGGTCAGGCCGGCCATGCGGCTCCAGGCGCCGAGCTCGGACGGGCGGATGAATTTCTTGAAGTCGTGGGTGCCGCGCGGCAGCAACTTCATGATGTATTCAGCGCCGATGATGGCGAACAGGTACGCCTTCGGGTTGCGGTTGATGGTCGAGAAGAACACCTGACCGCCCGGCTTGACCATGCGGAAGCAGGCGCGGATCACTGACGACGGATCCGGCACGTGCTCGAGCATTTCCAGGCACGTGACCACGTCAAACTGCTCCGGCATTTCTTCGGCCAGAGCTTCGGCGGTGATCTGGCGGTACTCAACGCTGACGCCGGATTCCAGCTGATGCAGTTGCGCGACCGCCAGCGGCGCTTCGCCCATGTCGATGCCCATCACCGTGGCACCGCGTTGCGCCATGGCTTCGCTGAGGATGCCGCCGCCGCAACCGACGTCGAGGACTTTCTTGCCGGCCAGATTGACCCGCTCGTCAATCCAGTTGACCCGCAGCGGGTTGATGTCGTGCAGTGGTTTGAACTCGCTTTCGCGGTCCCACCAGCGATGGGCCAAGGCTTCGAATTTGGCGATTTCGGCGTGGTCGACGTTGCTCATGTTAAATCCTCTAAAACTTTAAAAGTGCTGTAGCCCTGGCGTTTGCGCCAAGGTGTTTACGATTCGGTGTGGCCGCTGATGCGCTGGCCCCAGGTCCGGGCGGTGGCGCCCAGTTGCTCTTCGTCCATGCGCGTCAGGCGGCGGTCGTCGAGCAGTTGCTTGCCAGCGACCCACAGGTGTTTCACGCAATCGCGACCGGTGGCATATATAAGCTGCGAGACCGGGTCATATACCGGTTGCTGGGCCAGGCCGGACAGGTCGAAAGCGACGATGTCGGCAGCTTTGCCAATTTCCAGCGAGCCGACTTGCGCCTCGATCCCCAGTGCGCGCGCGCCATTCAGCGTGGCCATGCGCAGTGCTCGATGGGCATCCAGCGCAGTGGCCGAGCCGGCGACGGCTTTGGCTAGGAGTGCAGCGGTACGGGTTTCGCCGAGCAGATCGAGATCGTTATTGCTGGCGGCGCCATCGGTGCCAACGGCCACGTTGACGCCAGCCTGCCACAAACGCTCGACCGGGCAGAAGCCGCTGGCGAGTTTGAGGTTCGATTCCGGGCAGTGGATCACGCTGGTGTTGCTTTCTACCAGCAACGCCAGGTCGTCATCGCTGATCTGGGTCATGTGCACGGCCTGGAAGCGCGGGCCAAGCAGGCCGAGACGACCGAGGCGCGCGAGCGGACGTTCGCCGCGCTGCTCCAGCGCTTGCTGAACTTCGAAAGCGGTTTCGTGCACGTGCATATGGATCGAGGCGTCCAGCTCCTCGGCAATCACGCGGATTTTCTCCAGGTTTTCGTCGCCGACGGTGTACGGTGCATGGGGGCCGAAGGTGATCTTGATCCGTTCATGGTGCTTGAGATCGCCGAACAACTCGACGCCCTGACGAATGGCTTCATCGGCGCTGCTGGCGCCCGGAATCGGGAAATCAAGGATCGGAATGGCGATCTGCGCGCGAATGCCGCTGTTGTGCACACGCTCGCTGGCGACTTTCGGGAAGAAATACATGTCCGAAAAACAGGTGATGCCGCCCTTGATCTGCTCGGCGATAGCCAAATCAGTCCCATCGCGAACGAAATCTTCATCGACCCACTTGGCCTCGGCCGGCCAGATGTGATTTTCCAGCCAGATCATCAGCGGCAAATCATCGGCCAGGCCACGAAACAGCGTCATCGCCGCGTGACCGTGCGCATTGATCAGACCGGGGGCGAGCAGCACATCCGGCAATTCCCGGATCTCAGTGGCGTTACACTTCAATGCTTCGGCGCGCGGGCCGATAAACACGATGCGACCGTCGCGAATGCCCAGGCCGTGCTCCTTGAGCACAACGCCTGCAGGTTCGACGGGTACCAGCCAGGTCGGCAGCAATAATAAGTCGAGCGCAATGGCAGGTTTCGGCATCGAGGGTCGGTTCCAGTGCTTTTGTAAAGGATGGCGAAGTATACCCGAGCGTCTTCGCGGGGGGATCGCTATAATCGGCGGCTTTTGTTCATGAGTGCGGGGTGAGGGATGCGCGATCGACTGTTGGCTGCGGAGAAAGTAAAGGCCATCGATTGGCGAGATGGCGCGCTCCACCTGCTGGATCAGCGTATTTTGCCATTCGAGGAAACCTGGATTGCCTACACCAGCGCCGCCGGCGTGGCTGAGGCGATTCGTTCGATGGTGGTGCGCGGTGCGCCGGCCATCGGCATCAGCGCGGCCTATGGCATTGTGCTGGCGGCCCGTGCCCGTCTGGCCGAAGGTGGCGACTGGGCTGCGGCGCTGGAAGAAGATTTCGCCTTGCTGGCCGATTCTCGTCCGACCGCAGTCAATCTGTTCTGGGCGTTGGGCCGTATGCACGATCGACTGGATCGTCTGAAAGGCAACGCCGACCCGTTGGCGGCGCTGGAAGCCGAAGCCATTGCCATTCATGAAAGCGACCGCGAAGCCAACCTGACCATGGCCCAGCTCGGCGTTGACCTGATCCGCAAGCACCAGGGCAATGCGCAGGCGATTCTGACTCACTGCAACACCGGTGCGCTGGCTACCGGCGGGTTCGGTACGGCGCTGGGGGTGATTCGCGCGGCTTATCTGGAAGGCATGGTCGAGCGTGTTTACGCCGATGAAACCCGTCCGTGGCTGCAGGGTTCGCGCCTGACCGCTTGGGAACTGGCCAACGAAGGCATTCCGGTCACCCTGAATGCCGACTCCGCCGCTGCGCACATCATGAAAACCAAAGGCGTGACCTGGGTGATCGTCGGTGCGGACCGCATCACCGCCAACGGTGACGTGGCAAACAAGATCGGCACCTACCAACTGGCGGTCAACGCCATGCACCACGGTGTGCGTTTCATGGTGGTGGCGCCAAGTTCGACCATCGACATGAATCTGGCCAGCGGTGACGACATCCCGATCGAGGAGCGTGATGGCGCCGAGTTGCTCGAAGTGGGTGGCAAGCGCGTCGGCGCGGACGTTGAAGCGTTCAACCCGGTATTTGACGTGACGCCGGCCGACCTGATCGACGCGATTGTCACCGAAAAAGGCATCGTCGAGCGCCCGGATACCGCGAAAATGGCCCAGTTGATGTGCCGCAAACGCCTGCATTGATGCTGGCCTGCTCAATGTAGGAGCTGCCGAAGGCTGCGATCTTTTGATCTTGCTTTTTACAGGTCAGGATCAAAAGATCGCAGCCTTCGGCAGCTCCTACAGGTGTTTGGGGTCCTAAATGTCAATAAACATCGCTAAACCAAGCCCCAATTCTGCATTCAAAGAAGCTCTGAGCCTCTCTCGTCCCCGTTAAGCCTGTCACCGGTCAACTAACTATGCTCCATGCGCATCAGGGGGATAGGTGCGTGGCGGCTCTTGTGATAACATCCGGCGTTTTCCGAGGCAGCTCCACGGAGCTGTCTTTACTGCGCAAATCCGCGATCCAATGTTGATTTGTCGTAAGTCGGTGCATGGCACTCGGTCTGCCCCGACGAGCTTCGTTGGTCCCATATGGATATGACGAAGTTTCACCAGAAAAAGGAATCAGGCTTCTCATGGGCGAACTGGCCAAAGAAATCCTCCCGGTCAATATCGAAGACGAGCTGAAACAGTCCTACCTCGACTACGCGATGAGCGTGATCGTCGGCCGTGCACTGCCGGATGCGCGCGATGGCCTCAAGCCCGTGCACCGTCGCGTACTGTTCGCGATGAGCGAGCTGGGCAACGACTTCAACAAGCCGTACAAGAAATCTGCCCGTGTTGTCGGCGACGTGATCGGTAAGTATCACCCGCACGGTGATACCGCGGTGTACGACACCATCGTTCGTATGGCACAGCCTTTCTCCCTGCGCTACCTGCTGGTAGACGGTCAGGGCAACTTCGGTTCGGTCGACGGCGACAACGCTGCGGCCATGCGATATACCGAAGTGCGCATGACCAAGCTGGCGCATGAGCTGCTGGCTGACCTGCACAAAGAAACCGTGGACTGGGTGCCGAACTACGACGGCACCGAAATGATCCCGGCGGTCATGCCGACCCGTATCCCCAACCTGCTGGTCAACGGCTCCAGCGGTATTGCCGTGGGCATGGCGACCAACATTCCGCCGCACAACCTCGGTGAAGTCATCGACGGTTGCCTGGCGCTCATCGACAACCCTGAGCTGACCGTCGATGAACTGATGCAATACATCCCCGGTCCGGACTTCCCGACCGCCGCGATCATCAACGGTCGCGCCGGCATCATCGAAGCCTACCGTACCGGTCGTGGCCGTATTTACATGCGCGCCCGCTCGATCATCGAAGACATCGACAAGGTCGGTGGCCGTCAGCAGATCGTCATCACCGAGCTGCCGTACCAACTGAACAAGGCGCGTCTGATTGAGAAGATCGCCGAGCTGGTCAAAGAGAAGAAGCTGGAAGGCATCACCGAACTGCGTGACGAGTCCGACAAGGACGGTATGCGCGTCGTGATCGAACTGCGTCGCGGCGAAGTGCCTGAGGTGATCCTCAACAACCTCTACGCCCAGACCCAGCTGCAATCGGTATTCGGCATCAACATCGTTGCGCTGATCGACGGCCGTCCACGCATCCTTAACCTCAAGGATCTGCTGGAAGCCTTCGTTCGTCACCGTCGCGAAGTCGTCACCCGTCGTACCGTGTTCGAACTGCGCAAGGCGCGCGAGCGTGGGCACATCCTCGAAGGCCAGGCCGTTGCCCTGTCGAACATCGACCCGGTCATCGCCCTGATCAAGGCTTCGCCGACGCCGTCGGAAGCCAAAGAAGCGCTGGTCAGCACGCCGTGGGAATCCTCGGCAGTGGTGGCGATGGTTGAGCGTGCAGGTGCCGACTCGTGCCGTCCGGAAAACCTCGATCCGCAATACGGTCTGCGTGAAGGCAAGTACTTCCTGTCGCCAGAACAGGCGCAAGCCATTCTGGAACTGCGTCTGCACCGTCTGACCGGTCTGGAACACGAAAAACTGCTGGCCGAGTATCAAGAGATCCTCAACCAGATCGGCGAGCTGATCCGCATCCTCAACAGCGCCGTGCGCCTGATGGAAGTGATCCGCGAAGAGCTGGAAGTGATCCGCGCCGAATACGGCGATCAGCGTCGCACCGAGATTCTCGATGCCCGTCTCGATCTGACCCTGGGTGACATGATCCCGGAAGAAGAACGCGTCGTGACCATCTCCCACGGTGGCTACGCCAAGACCCAGCCACTGGCTGCGTACCAGGCTCAGCGTCGTGGCGGTAAAGGCAAGTCGGCCACCGGCGTCAAGGATGAGGACTACATCGCTCACCTGCTGGTTGCCAACAGCCACACCACGCTGCTGCTGTTCTCCAGCAAAGGCAAGGTTTACTGGCTCAAGACCTACGAGATTCCGGAAGCGTCCCGCGCCGCCCGTGGTCGTCCGCTGGTCAACCTTCTGCCATTGAGCGAAGGTGAATACATCACCACCATGCTGCCGGTCGATCTCGAAGCCATGAAGCGTCAGGCTGATGAAGAAGAAGCCGAAGGCGCCGAGGCTGATGTAGAAGAAATCGAAAACAGCAACGAGACCGATGAAGAACGTCGTGCTCGCATCAAGGCTGCTGACCGCAAGAAAGCCCCGTTCATCTTCATGTCGACCGCCAACGGTACCGTGAAGAAGACCCCGCTGGTGGCCTTCAGCCGTCAGCGCAGCGTTGGTCTGATCGCGCTGGAACTGGACGAAGGCGACATCCTGATCTCCGCCGCCATTACCGATGGCGAGCAGGAAATCATGCTGTTCTCCGACGGCGGCAAAGTGACTCGCTTCAAGGAATCCGAAGTTCGCGCCATGGGCCGTACCGCCCGCGGTGTGCGTGGCATGCGTCTGCCAGAAGGGCAGAAGCTGATCTCCATGCTGATTCCAGAAGAAGGCAGCGAGATTCTCACTGCTTCCGAGCGCGGCTACGGCAAGCGTACGGCGATCACCGAGTTCCCTGAATACAAGCGTGGCGGTCAGGGCGTTATCGCCATGGTCAGCAACGAGCGTAACGGCCGTCTGGTCGGCGCGGTTCAGGTGCAGGACGGTGAAGAAATCATGCTGATCTCCGATCAGGGCACTCTGGTGCGTACCCGTGTCGACGAAGTGTCGAGCCTGGGTCGTAACACTCAGGGCGTCACACTGATCAAGCTGGCCAAGGATGAAACCCTGGTTGGGCTGGAGCGGGTTCAGGAGCCTTCGGAAGTTGAAGGTGAAGAGCTTGAGGGTGAAGAGGGCGAGGAGTTCGAAGGCAACGTCGTGATCGACGATGCTGCCGAAGACCAGCAACTCGACGCCGCAGCAGACGAAGAACCGCAAGAATAAGCGGACAAACGAGGGGGCGGATGAGAATTCGCCCCCTTGTTATTTGTCCGGTATGAAATTTCGACATCATGGAGATCCCCTGTGGGAGCGAGCCTGCTCGCGAATGCAGGCGCTGCGGTACCTCTGACGCACCGCGGTGATGCATTCGCGAGCAGGCTCGCTCCCACAGGGCCGTGTTGATCGGTAGTGTGATTTATTGCGTGATACCACCAAATCAGAGCGAGATTGGATGTGAGCAAGCGAGCCTATAACTTCTGCGCCGGTCCTGCGGCGCTTCCTGAAGCTGTCCTGCAACGTGCCCAGGGTGAACTCCTTGATTGGCACGGCAAGGGTCTGTCGGTCATGGAAATGAGCCATCGCAGCGATGAGTTCGTGTCCATCGCCACTCAGGCCGAGCAGGATCTGCGTGACCTGCTGAATATCCCGTCGAACTACAAAGTGCTGTTTCTGCAAGGTGGCGCCAGCCAGCAATTCGCGCAGATTCCACTGAACCTGCTGCCGGAAAACGGCTCGGCCGACTATATCGACACCGGTATCTGGTCGCAGAAAGCCATCGAAGAAGCCTCGCGCTACGGTCACGTCAATGTTGCCGCCACCGCCAAGCCTTACGACTATTTCGCCATCCCGGGCCAGAACGAGTGGAAACTGTCGAAAGACGCCGCTTACGTTCACTACGCGCCGAACGAAACCATCGGCGGTCTGGAATTCCAGTGGATCCCGGAAACCGGTGACGTGCCGTTGGTAGCGGACATGTCTTCGGACATCCTCTCGCGTCCGGTCGACATCTCGCGTTTCGGCATGATCTACGCCGGCGCACAGAAAAACATCGGCCCGAGCGGCATCGTCGTCAACATCATCCGCGAAGACCTGCTCGGCAAGGCGCGTTCGCTGTGCCCAACCATGCTCGACTACAAAGTCGCGGCCGATAACGGCTCGATGTACAACACCCCGCCGACGCTGGCCTGGTACCTGTCTGGTCTGGTGTTCCAGTGGCTGAAAGAGCAGGGTGGCGTTGAAGCGATCGCCAGGCTCAACGACGTCAAGCAGCGCACGCTGTACGACTTCATCGACGCCAGCGGCCTCTACAGCAACCCGATCAACAAGTCGGACCGCTCGTGGATGAACGTGCCGTTCCGTCTGGCTGATGATCGTCTGGACAAGCCTTTCCTGGTCGGTGCCGAAGAGCGCGGCTTGCTCAATCTGAAGGGCCACCGCTCCGTGGGCGGCATGCGCGCCTCCATCTACAACGCCGTCGACATCACCGCCGTTAACGCGCTGGTGGCGTACATGGCTGAATTCGAGAAGGAACACGGCTGATGTCCGAGCAAGAACTCAAGGCACTGCGCGTTCGTATTGACGCTCTGGACACCAAAGTCCTTGAGCTGATCAGTGAGCGTGCGCGTTGCGCCCAGGAAGTCGCGCGAGTAAAGATGGCCTCGCTGGCCGAAGGCGAAGTGCCGGTGTTCTATCGTCCTGAGCGCGAAGCTCAGGTGCTCAAGCGCGTGATGGAGCGCAATCAGGGGCCGCTGGGCAACGAAGAGATGGCGCGGCTTTTCCGCGAAATCATGTCCTCGTGCCTAGCGCTGGAGCAGCCGCTGAAAGTGGCTTACCTCGGCCCTGAAGGCACCTTCACCCAGGCTGCAGCGATGAAACACTTCGGTCACGCGGTGATCAGCAAGCCGATGGCGGCGATCGACGAAGTGTTCCGTGAAGTGGCGGCCGGTGCGGTGAATTTTGGCGTGGTGCCGGTGGAAAACTCCACCGAGGGCGCGGTCAACCACACGCTGGACAGCTTCCTCGAACACGACATGGTCATCTGTGGCGAAGTCGAGCTGCGCATTCACCATCACCTGTTGGTCGGTGAAAACACCAAGACCGACAGCATCAGTCGTATCTATTCCCACGCGCAGTCGCTGGCCCAGTGCCGCAAGTGGCTGGACGCGCATTACCCGAATGTCGAGCGCGTCGCGGTGTCGAGCAACGCTGAAGCGGCCAAGCGGGTCAAGGGCGAGTGGAACTCGGCGGCGATTGCCGGCGACATGGCGGCCGGTCTGTATGGCCTGACCCGTCTGGCCGAGAAGATCGAAGACCGTCCGGATAACTCGACGCGCTTCCTGATGATCGGTAACCAGGAAGTGCCGCCGACCGGCGACGACAAGACCTCGATCATCGTTTCGATGAGCAACAAGCCGGGTGCGCTCCACGAGCTGCTGGTGCCGTTCCATGACAACGGGATCGACCTGACCCGCATCGAAACCCGTCCGTCGCGCAGCGGCAAATGGACCTACGTGTTCTTTATCGACTTCGTCGGCCACCACCGTGATCCGTTGATCAAAGGTGTGCTGGAAAAGATCAGTCAGGAAGCAGTAGCACTCAAAGTGCTGGGTTCCTACCCGAAAGCAGTTCTCTAAGGGCGGTAGCAAATGAGTGGCAATTTCCTCGCTCTGGCACAGCCGGGCGTGCAACAACTTTCGCCGTACGTTCCGGGCAAGCCTGTGGATGAACTGGCGCGCGAGCTGGACCTGGATCCGGCCAAAATCGTCAAACTGGCGAGCAACGAAAACCCGCTAGGCGCCAGTCCGAAAGCTTTGGCAGCCATCCGCGAAGAGCTGGCCGAGCTGACCCGTTACCCGGATGGCAACGGTTTTGCGCTGAAATCCCTGCTGGCCGAGCAATGCCGTGTCGAGCTGAGCCAGGTCACTCTGGGTAACGGCTCCAACGACATTCTTGAGCTGGTCGCGCGTGCCTATCTGGCGCCGGGCCTGAATGCCGTGTTCAGTGAGCACGCGTTCGCGGTGTACCCGATCGCCACTCAGGCCGTCGGCGCACAAGCCAAAGTGGTGCCGGCCAAGGATTGGGGGCATGACCTGCCGGCGATGCTCGCGGCCATCGATGCCAATACCCGTGTCGTGTTCATCGCCAATCCGAACAATCCGACCGGCACCTGGTTCGGCGCAGAAGCGCTGGACGAGTTCCTGCAGGATGTTCCGGAGCATGTACTGGTGGTGCTGGACGAGGCTTACATCGAGTACGCCGAAGGCAGCGATCTGCCGGACGGTCTGGATTTCCTCGCGGCTTACCCCAATCTGCTGGTTTCGCGCACTTTTTCCAAGGCTTATGGTCTGGCGGCATTGCGTGTTGGCTACGGTCTGTCGACCCCGGTGGTGGCGGACGTGCTGAACCGTGTTCGCCAACCGTTCAACGTCAACAGCCTCGCCTTGGCGGCAGCCTGTGCGGCGCTGAAGGATGAGGAATATCTGGCGCAAAGCCGCCAGCTCAACGAGGCGGGTATGCAGCAGCTGCAAGCCGGTTTCCGTGAGTTGGGCCTGAGCTGGATCGAATCCAAAGGCAACTTCATCTGCGTCGACCTCGGCCAAGTCGCGGCTCCAATATTTCAGGGCTTGCTGCGCGAAGGCGTGATCGTGCGTCCGGTGGCCAACTACGGCATGCCGAACCACCTGCGGGTGACCATTGGTCTGCCGGCGGAAAACAGCCGCTTCCTCGAAGCGCTGCGCAAGGTTCTGGCTCGTGGGTGATGTCACTGCACTGCAATCTGCTGCACCTATGATCGGGCGCCTTGTGGTGGTCGGTCTGGGGTTGATCGGTGGTTCGTTTGCCAAAGGCTTGCGTGAAAGTGGCATCTGCCGCGAAGTGGTCGGGGTCGATCTCGATCCGCAATCGCGCAAGCTGGCGGTCGAGTTGGGTGTGGTCGACCGTTGTGAAGATGATCTGGTGGTGGCCTGTCAGGGCGCTGACGTAATTCAGTTGGCGGTGCCGATTCTGGCCATGGAAAAAGTGCTCGCGCGTTTGGCGAGTATTGATCTGGGGGCGGCGATTCTGACTGATGTTGGCAGCGCCAAAGGCAATGTGGTGCGCGCGGCGACCGAGGCGTTTGGCGGTATGCCGGCGCGTTTCGTGCCGGGCCATCCGATTGCCGGCTCCGAGCAGAGCGGGGTGGAAGCCTCCAATGCCGAGCTGTTCCGTCGCCACAAAGTGATCCTCACGCCGCTTGAGCAAACCGACCCGGCCGCATTGGCTGTGGTCGATCGTCTGTGGCGCGAATTGGGTGCCGATGTCGAGCACATGCAAGTCGAGCGTCATGATGAAGTGCTGGCCGCGACCAGTCATCTGCCGCACCTGCTGGCCTTCGGTCTGGTCGATTCATTGGCCAAGCGCAATGAAAATCTTGAGATCTTCCGTTACGCTGCGGGCGGTTTCCGCGATTTCACAAGAATCGCCGGAAGCGACCCGGTGATGTGGCACGACATCTTCCTCGCCAACCGCGAGGCTGTCCTGCGCACACTCGATACATTTCGCAGCGACCTCGACGCTTTGCGCGACGCGGTCGATGCAGGGGATGGGCACCAATTGTTGGGCGTCTTCACGCGCGCCCGGGTTGCCCGCGAGCATTTCAGTAAAATCCTGGCCCGCAGGGCCTATGTGGACGCTATGAATTCCAACGATCTGATCTTCCTGGCTCAACCTGGTGGCCGCCTGTCCGGTCGGATTCGCGTACCGGGTGACAAATCCATTTCCCACCGTTCGATCATGCTCGGCTCGCTGGCCGAAGGTGTCACCGAAGTCGAAGGTTTCCTTGAGGGCGAAGACGCCCTGGCGACCTTGCAGGCATTCCGCGACATGGGCGTGGTCATCGAAGGCCCGCACCACGGCCGCGTGACCATTCACGGTGTCGGCCTGCACGGCCTGAAACCGGCGCCGGGCCCGATCTATCTGGGCAACTCCGGCACGTCGATGCGTCTGCTGTCCGGCCTGTTGGCTGCGCAAAACTTCGACAGTGTTTTGACGGGTGATGCCTCGCTTTCGAAGCGCCCGATGAACCGCGTGGCCAATCCGCTGCGCGAAATGGGCGCCGTGATCGAAACTGCTGCCGAAGGTCGTCCACCGATGACTATTCGTGGCGGGCATAAACTCAAAGGCCTGACTTACACCATGCCGATGGCCAGTGCTCAGGTGAAATCCTGCCTGCTGCTCGCCGGTCTGTACGCGGAAGGCAAGACCACAGTGACCGAGCCGGCACCTACCCGTGACCATACCGAACGCATGCTGCGTGGTTTTGGTTATTCGGTAAGCGTTGATGGCGCTACGGCATCGGTTGAGTCCGGTGGCAAGCTGACTGCGACCCATATTGAAGTGCCGGGCGACATCTCATCGTCGGCGTTCTTCCTGGTCGCAGCGTCGATCGCTGAAGGTTCGGAACTGGTGCTTGAGCACGTCGGCATCAACCCGACCCGTACCGGCGTGATCGACATCCTGCGCCTGATGGGTGCTGACATCACCCTGGAAAACCAGCGTGAAGTCGGCGGCGAGCCTGTGGCTGACCTGCGCGTGCGGGCAGCTAAACTCAAAGGTGTCGAGATTCCCGAAGAGCTGGTTCCGCTGGCCATCGACGAATTCCCGGTGCTGTTCGTGGCGGCTGCCTGCGCCGAAGGGCGTACCGTGCTGACTGGCGCTGAAGAGCTGCGGGTCAAGGAATCGGATCGTATCCAGGTGATGGCGGACGGTCTGTTGGCGCTGGGCGTGAAATGCCAGCCAACCCCGGACGGTATCATCATCGACGGCGGCCAGATCGGCGGCGGCGAAGTGCATGGTCACGGCGATCACCGTATCGCGATGGCTTTCAGTGTGGCCTCCCTGCGCGCCACCGCACCGATCCGCATCCATGATTGCGCCAACGTCGCGACGTCGTTCCCCAACTTCCTCGCGCTGTGCGGGCAGGTCGGCATTCGTGTGGCACAAGAGGCTCAGTCGTGAAAAACATTGCACCGGTCATCACCATTGATGGGCCAAGCGGCTCGGGCAAAGGCACCGTAGCCGGAATACTGGCCAAGCGTCTGGGCTGGAACCTGCTGGATTCCGGTGCGTTGTACCGCTTGCTGGCATTTGCTGCGCATAACCATGGTGTCGACCTGACCAATGAAGAGCTGCTGAAGAAGCTTGCCGCTCATCTGGATGTTCAGTTCATTGCGGCGACCGAAGGTCAGTTGCAACGGATCATTCTGGAAGGTGACGAAGTCAGCGATGTGATCCGCACCGAAAGCGTCGGCTCCGGCGCTTCGCAAGTGGCTGCATTGCCGGCCGTACGCGAGGCGCTGCTGCAGCGCCAGCGTGCTTTTCAGGAAGCGCCGGGTCTGGTGGCCGATGGTCGCGACATGGGCACGGTGGTTTTTCCGGATGCACCGCTGAAGATTTTCCTGACCGCCAGTGCCGAGGAGAGGGCGCGCCGTCGATATTTGCAGTTGAAGGGCAAAGTCGAGGGTGTTAGTCTGTCGAGTCTGCTAGATGAGATCCGTGCACGCGACGAGCGTGACACCCAGCGAGCGGTAGCCCCGCTTAAGCCGGCGGCTGACGCCATACAGCTGGATTCCACGGAGTTGTCCATCGATCAGGTGCTTGAACGCATCATGAGCGAGATCGCCATTCGCGATATCGCCGGGTGACCAAGAAGGCCGCAGGGGACCAGTCATAGTCCTGCGACGCTTCTTCTATATGAAACTAACCCACACCGTCTGGGGTGTGGAGATGGGCGTATCCTTCGCCCTCATTTACAGGAATTAAAATGAGCGAAAGCTTTGCGGAACTCTTTGAAGAAAGCCTAAAAACCCTGAACCTTCAGGCAGGCTCCATCATCACCGGTGTTATCGTTGATATCGATTACCAAGCTCGCTGGGTAACCGTTCACGCTGGCCTGAAGTCTGAAGCACTCATCCCGCTTGAGCAGTTCTACAACGACGCTGGCGATCTGACTATCAATGTCGGTGACGAAGTTCACGTTGCGCTGGACTCGGTTGAAGACGGTTTCGGTGAAACCAAGCTGTCCCGTGAAAAAGCCAAGCGCGCTGAATGCTGGATCGTTCTGGAAGCAGCCTTCGCAGCCGAGGAAGTGGTCAAGGGCGTTATCAACGGTAAGGTTAAAGGCGGCTTCACTGTCGACGTTAACGGCATCCGTGCGTTCCTGCCAGGTTCCCTGGTTGACGTCCGTCCAGTGCGCGACACCACGCACCTGGAAGGCAAAGAGCTGGAATTCAAGGTCATCAAGCTGGACCAGAAGCGCAACAACGTTGTCGTTTCCCGTCGCAGCGTCCTGGAAGCCGAGAACTCCGCCGAGCGTGAAGCTCTGCTGGAATCCCTGCAGGAAGGCCAGCAAGTCAAAGGTATCGTCAAAAACCTCACCGATTACGGCGCATTCGTCGATCTGGGTGGCGTGGACGGCCTGCTGCACATCACCGACATGGCTTGGAAGCGCATCAAGCATCCTTCCGAGATCGTCAACGTTGGTGACGAAATCGACGTTAAGGTTCTGAAATACGATCGCGAACGCAACCGTGTTTCCCTGGGCCTGAAGCAACTGGGCGAAGATCCATGGGTTGCTATCAAAGCCCGTTACCCAGAAAGCACTCGCGTTACCGCTCGTGTAACCAACCTGACCGACTACGGCTGCTTCGCTGAGCTGGAAGAAGGCGTTGAAGGTCTGGTACACGTTTCGGAAATGGACTGGACCAACAAGAACATCCACCCTTCGAAAGTCGTACAAGTCGGCGACGAAGTGGAAGTTATGGTTCTGGACATCGACGAAGAGCGTCGTCGTATCTCCCTGGGCATCAAGCAGTGCAAATCTAACCCATGGGAAGATTTCTCTGGCCAGTTCAACAAGGGCGATAAAATCTCCGGCACCATCAAGTCGATCACCGATTTCGGTATCTTCATTGGTCTGGACGGCGGCATCGACGGTCTGGTTCACCTGTCCGACATCTCCTGGAACGAAGTTGGCGAAGAAGCTGTTCGTCGTTTCAAGAAGGGCGACGAGCTGGACACCGTTATCCTGTCGGTTGACCCAGAGCGCGAGCGTATCTCCCTGGGTATCAAGCAACTGGAAAGCGATCCGTTCTCCGAGTACGTCTCGGTTAACGACAAAGGCGCAATCGTTACTGGCACCGTGAAAGAAGTTGACGCCAAAGGCGCCATCATCGTTCTGGCCGACGATATCGAAGCGACTCTGAAAGCCTCCGAAATCAGCCGTGACCGCGTTGAAGACGCGCGCAACGTTCTGAAAGAAGGCCAGGAAGTAGAAGCCAAGATCATCAGCGTTGATCGTAAGAGCCGCGTGATCCAACTCTCCATCAAGTCGAAAGATGATGCTGAAGAGAAAGAAGCTATCCAGAGCCTGAAATCGGCTCCGGAAGGTGAAGCAGCTGACACCACCATGGCTGGCCTGCTGCGCCAGGCAATGGCGGCCAAACAGAACTAAGTTCTGATTGGGCAATAAAAAGGGCGACTTCGGTCGCCCTTTTTTGTGCCCGCTATTTAGTGTTTCGAGTCATGCATGAAGGTTTTAGTGAAACCAATCCCGCTTCTGGGCGGTCTGTTTCTTTAATCGGATCAATCGCCTATTCACGACTAAGCTTGGTCTTAAGCGTGTAGTCGTCGGGCAGTTGCCTGGCATAAGGAAGTGGATGAACAAGTTTATTGTCCTCATAGCTGTGTTGTTTTTGGCTGGCTGTACGACCAGTGCCAAAACTCATGCGGTGCGTGGCGTCAGTGGCATAGAGGTCGACTGCTCTGGATTGGGCTCTGGCTGGGAGAAATGCCAGAAGCGCGCGGCGAAGGAGTGCAAGGGCGCGGGCTACAAAGTGATCACGAGGTCAGATGATGCCAAGGATGAAGATGAGTTTCCTTTTGGCTTCAACCCGGCGGGCTACGTGACGCGAACCATGCTGGTGATATGCCGTTAAGCATGCTGTGCCCTGTTTGTTGCTGTGATGCCCTGAAAACGGGCGTTTCGACGCGGAGGAAGATATGTCAATCCCTGGGCTGTTCAAAATCTTCCGGGCGTGCTAAAACCTTTCAAGCGCTGATCTAGCTGCTTGAAAAAGAAGGGAAAAATATGACGAAGTCGGAGTTGATCGAACGAATTGTCACCCATCAAGGGCTACTCTCATCCAAGGATGTGGAGCTGGCCATCAAGACCATGCTTGAACAAATGTCCCAGTGCCTCGCCACCGGTGATCGTATCGAGATCCGTGGGTTTGGCAGCTTCTCCCTGCATTACCGCGCGCCGCGCGTCGGTCGTAATCCGAAGACCGGCCAATCCGTCAGTCTTGACGGTAAATTCGTTCCGCATTTCAAGCCGGGTAAAGAATTGCGTGACCGGGTGAATGAGGAAGAGGAGGAGGGGGTTTGATCTTCGCTATTTTTCAAGGGGGCGCTGATGCGTAACCTCAAGCGCATACTTCTTGGCGTTTTTATTCTTTTACTGATTTTGGTGATTCTGGCGTTTGTTCTCGAGAATCAGCAGTCGGTTTCGTTATTGTTTCTGGGGTTGTCTGGGCCTCAGTTGCCGATTTCGTTGATCGTGGTTTTGGCTTTGCTTGTCGGGATGCTGATCGGGCCGGTGTTAGGCTGGTTTTTGGGGCGCTCATCAAGAGTCGCGAGTAAAAACAGAGCTGCGCGCAAGCATTTGACAGAGTGAAAGCCTCATATGCTTGCTTCCAGGCTTAGCTATATCCAATAGTAAAACGCCTATGAAGCTGTAAAATGCGATCCTCTTTTGGTTGTGAGGTTTTCACACCCATTCAGACTGAATTTGATAAAAGCTACGATTGGTAGCTTTTGCATTCGTGGATTGGACAGCGCTCCCGAATCGCTGTCAGCAGCTCAAAGGCATGGTACCGCGTGAAAATTCTAGTAACCGGCGGCGCCGGGTTTATCGGCTCAGCAGTTATCCGTCACATCATTTCCAATACCGGCGATTCTGTCGTTAACGTCGATAAGCTGACCTATGCCGGCAATCTGGAGTCTCTGGCTGATGTGAGTCAGAGCTCGCGCTATGCATTTGAGCGCGTAGACATTTGTGATCGCGGTCAAATGGATCGAGTTCTGCGTGAGCACCAGCCTGACGCGATCATGCATTTGGCGGCAGAGTCGCACGTTGACCGCTCCATATCGGGTCCGTCGGAATTCATCCAGACCAACATCATTGGCACCTACACGCTTCTGGAATCAGCGCGTCATTACTGGAGCGGCCTGGAGCAAGGTCGTAAAGCCGTTTTTCGCTTTCATCATATCTCTACTGATGAAGTGTACGGCGATCTGGAAGGGCCTGAAGATCTGTTTACCGAAACCACGCCCTACCAGCCAAGTTCGCCTTACTCTGCCAGCAAGGCTAGCTCCGATCACCTGGTTCGCGCGTGGTCTCGCACCTATGGTCTGCCGACCCTGGTTACCAATTGTTCGAACAACTATGGTCCGTACCACTTTCCGGAAAAGCTGATTCCGCTAATCATACTTAACGCTCTGGAAGGCAAGGCGCTACCGGTTTACGGCAAGGGCGACCAGGTACGTGACTGGCTGTATGTGGAGGATCACGCTCGCGCGCTCTACAAAGTCGTCACCGATGGCGTCATCGGCGAGACTTACAACATTGGTGGCCACAACGAGAAACAAAATATCGAAGTAGTGCATGCTCTCTGCGCGCTGCTTGATGAGTTGCGCCCGGCTTCGCCTCATTGCCCCCATGCGAGTCTGATCACTTACGTGCAGGACCGCCCCGGTCATGATCAGCGTTACGCGATTGATGCAAGCAAGATACAGCAAGAGCTTGGTTGGGCGCCGGAAGAAACGTTTGATAGTGGTATCCGCAAAACGGTGGAGTGGTATCTGAACAATACTGAATGGGTCGCGCATGTGAAGAGCGGCAGCTATCAGCAGTGGATTGATCAGAACTACGCAGATCGTACGGGCAAGGCATGAAAATCCTTCTTCTGGGAAAAAACGGCCAGGTCGGTTGGGAGTTGCAGCGATCTCTCGCGCCCCTCGGTGAGTTGGTGGCACTGGATCGTCAAGTAACCGATGGCTTGTGCGGTGACCTGAGCAATATTGATGGGTTACGGGCAACTCTCCGCGCAATCAGGCCAGATGTCGTGGTCAATGCGGCTGCTTACACCGCAGTCGACAAGGCTGAGGTCGAGACTGAGCTGGCAGATCTTGTGAACGCGCGTGCTGTTGGAGTATTGGCGCAAGAGGTCAGAGCGCTTGGCGGGTGGCTGGTTCATTACTCTACAGATTATGTCTTCGATGGGCATGGATCTGCACCATGGCGGGAGAGTGACGCCGTGGCTCCGGTGAATCACTACGGTGCCAGCAAACTTGCGGGAGAGCGATTGATCATCGAATCCGGCTGCAAGCATCTTATCTTTCGCGCCAGCTGGGTTTATGGCGCTCGTGGCAATAATTTCGCCAAAACCATGTTGCGTCTGGCAAAAGAGCGCGAAAGTCTGAGTGTCATCGCTGATCAGATCGGGGCGCCAACCGGTGCAGACCTGATTGCGGACATCAGTGCCTTGACCCTTCGACAGGTTTTTCTGCGTCCTGAATTGTCGGGTCTTTATCACTTGGCGGCCGCTGGCGAAGTCTCTTGGCATGGATATGCAACTCACGTGATTGACTTCGCCAAAGCGCATGGGGAAGAGCTCTGTGTGAAAGGCATCAATGCGATCGAAACGTCTGTCTACCCAACGCCAGCCTGTCGCCCACTGAACTCCCGGTTGAATACGGGAAAGCTGCGCGACAATTTTTCTTTGCACTTGCCGGATTGGCGCAGTGGCGTAACCCGAATGCTTACGGAAGTTCTCAATAAATGACCACGATAAATCGTAAAGGCATCATCCTCGCTGGCGGTTCGGGTACTCGTTTGCACCCGCTGACCCTTGGCGTGTCCAAGCAGATGCTGCCGATCTACGACAAGCCGATGATCTTCTATCCCTTGTCCGTGCTGATGTTGGCGGGGATGCGCGAAATTCTGATTATTTCCACGCCTGAAGATTTGCCGTGCTTTCAAAAGCTGTTGGGCGACGGTAGCCAATATGGCATCAAGCTGTGTTACGCCGAACAGCCAAGCCCGGACGGGCTGGCTCAGGCTTTCATTATCGGTGAGGAGTTCATCGGCGATGATCCGTGCTGTCTGATCCTGGGAGACAACATTTTCTACGGTCAGCACTTCTCGGACAACCTGCGTTCGGCCGGTCTGCAGGAGGACGGTGCAACTATCTTCGGATATCACGTATCCGATCCCGAGCGCTTTGGTGTGGTTGAGTTTGACGCTAATGGATCAGCATTGAGTATCGAGGAAAAGCCGATAGTGCCCAAGTCCAGCTACGCTGTGACAGGTCTATATTTCTACGATAATCAGGTTGTCGATATTGCCAAGAAGATCAAGCCGTCCGCGCGCGGCGAGCTCGAAATTACCGATGTCAATCTCGCTTATCTTCAACAGAAGTCGCTGAAGGTTGAAATGCTCGGTCGAGGCTTCGCATGGCTTGATACCGGTACGCATGATTCGCTGCTAGAGGCCAGTCACTTCGTGCATACCATCGAAAAGCGCCAGGGCTTGAAGGTCGCCTGCCTTGAAGAGATTGCTTACAGTAATGGCTGGATTGACATGGCGCAGTTGCGTGCTCAAGCCGAGCGTCTGAAGAAAACCGGCTATGGGCAGTACCTGGAGAAGCTTCTGGATTCCGCAGTGCGCGAGGGCTGACATTGTTGGCGCAGTAGCCATTTTTCGTAGAGATTGTGATGTGGTTACGCCGAGCCGGGTTGATGTCGGTTTGATATCGATCTTGTTCGGATGCTTTCAATTTTAAGGGCGTTTTTTTGTGCCTTCCGCCGGGAGGGAGTTATTAATGTCCAAGCACAAGCTGTAGAATGATCAGCAATCATACCGGTTCTTACGACTCGCGGTCGTGGGCGGGCAGCTTCGCCTCATTGGGTACGCCTCATAAAAGAAGCCCTGCCCCAATCGTTGATCGGCAAGGATCCGGGTGTTGCGTATTGATTTGGATTTAGGCCGAGCGGCTGTTTTTTTCTTGCGGCTTGGGGCAAGTATTTGCGTCAGTCAGGACGCACAAATGACCGGAAATATAATTGAACCCGTTTCTGGAAGTATCCACTGGAGAGGGGACTAAGGATTGAGAGCATGGAACTGATTCCCGTAATTATGTCTGGCGGAGTGGGCAGCCGGTTGTGGCCTGTTTCTCGAGAAACCCATCCAAAGCCGTTCATGGCACTGCCAGATGGCCAGAATCTAATCCAGAAAACGTTCCTTCGTGCTTCGCGTCTGGAAGGTGTCGTGGAAGTTCTGACGGTGACCAACCGCGAACTCTTGTTCAAGACTGAAGATGAGTACAGCGCAGTCAATTCTGCCAAGCATGCTCAGGCTTTCATTCTTGAACCCTTTGGTCGCAATACAGCGGCGGCCGTTGCCGCAGCGGCACTTCAACTCGAATCCACCCACGGCCCCGATGCCCAGATGCTGGTGTTGGCTGCTGATCACCTGATCAAAGACGAAAAGGCTTTCGCTGCGGCCGTTTCCAGCGCCATGGCGCTGGCTGCCGACGGCTGGTTGGTAACGTTTGGTATTCAGCCAACCTACCCTGAGACTGGGTTCGGTTACATTGAAGCGCAGAAGGATGCCCCTCTTAAAGGTGGCTTGAAAGTCGCGCGTTTTGTCGAAAAGCCTAATCTTGAAACCGCTCAAAACTACGTCAGCGCGGGGAACTACTACTGGAACTCCGGGATGTTCTGCTTCCGTGTGGGCTCCGTCCTGGAAGAGCTTCGTCAGCATGCTCCGGATGTAGTCGAGGCGGTTAGCAAAACGATCGATAGCTCGCGTCTGACCTCGTCCGCCAAATACCGTTGCCTGGCCCTTGATGCCGAAGCATTCGCAGCGGTGCCGGATATTTCCATCGATTACGCGTTGATGGAGCGCTCTTCCAAAGTTGCGACTGTTCCCTGTGACATTGGTTGGAGTGATATCGGTTCGTGGAACGCTGTCAGCGAATTGACCGAGCCCGACGAGAACGGTAACCGCTTTGAGGGCGAGGTACTGTCCCATGATTCGCGCAATAACTATGTCAACAGTGAAGACAGGTTGACTGCGCTTGTCGGCGTTGAGGACTTGCTGGTCATTGATACTCCCGACGCGGTGATGATTGCTCACAAGGATCACGCTCAAGACGTGAAGCATATTGTCAATCAGCTAAAGGCCTGCAGTCATACGGTACATTTGCTTCACCGTACGGTGCATCGTCCTTGGGGTACTTACACCACGCTGGAAAACGGCGAGCGTTTCAAGATCAAGCGCATTGTGGTCAAGCCAAAAGCTTCTCTTTCACTGCAAATGCATCACCACAGAAGTGAGCATTGGATCGTTGTGAGCGGTATGGCAATCGTGGTCAACGATCAGCAGGAGCTGATGCTGAACACCAATGAGTCCACGTTCATTCGCGCCGGCCACCAACATCGCCTGATGAACCCGGGAGTCATCGATCTGGTGCTGATCGAAGTGCAGAGTGGTGATTACCTGGGTGAAGACGACATCGTGCGTTTTGAAGATAACTATGGTCGTGTCGACAAATAACGACACTGAACCCGATGCGAGCCCTGCGCCTTGCAGGGTTCAAGCGCCAGTGACATCAAGCCTGGCGGTCCATTCTTGCCGTTGCCGCCTCAGGGCGGCATCGGACATTTCAGCTATGTGAGTAGAATGTATCCTCCTATCGTGACGCAGTGTTTCAAAGCCTATGACATTCGTGGTCAGGTTCCCGCTCAACTCAACGAAGATATTTCCTACCGCATTGGTCGCGCGCTCGTAGTTGAATTACGTGCGAAAAATTTCGTGGTTGGTCAGGATATGCGGCTTGAAAGTCCATCCTTGGCTGCAGCGCTGATGCGGGGCATTACCGAGGCCGGCGGCGATGTCATCGATATCGGGCTTTGCGGCACGGAGGAAGTTTACTTCGCCACAAGCCACTACAAAGTTGATGGCGGCGTGATGATTACCGCCAGCCACAATCCCAAAGGCTACAACGGGATGAAACTCGTCAAAGCAGAGTCTCGCCCTATCAGTGGTGACACGGGTCTTGATGCCATCCGCCAACGCGTCGAACAGGGTGACCTGGGTGACCTGGTGGCAGAAAAGGGGACAGTCCGTCAGGCGTTCGATAAGAGTGCCTACATCGACCATTTGCTGACTTACGTCGACATCAGCGCACTGAAACCTTTGAAAATCCTCGCAGACCCAGGTAATGGCGCAGCCGGCCCTGTACTCCAGGCGCTGGCCGCGCGACTACCTCTGAAGTTGCTGTTTATCAATGAAGAGCCTGATGGCACCTTCCCAAACGGCGTCCCAAATCCATTATTGCCTGAGAATCGCGAGTTGACGCGTGATGCACTACTGGCGAACCAGTGCGATATCGGACTGGCCTGGGATGGCGATTTTGACCGCTGCTTTTTCTTCGATGCGAATGGGCGTTTTATCGAGGGTTATTACCTGGTTGGCCTTTTGGCCGAAATGCTGCTCATAAAGCACCCTGGCAGCAAGATCATCCACGATCCTCGACTGACTTGGAACACCATCGAGCGCGTTGAGAAAGCGGGTGGTATCGCCGTGCAAAGTAAAACCGGCCATGCATTTATCAAGGAGCGTATGCGCGAGGAGGATGCAGTGTATGGCGGCGAAATGAGCGCTCACCACTACTTCCGTGATTTTGCGTACTGCGACAGCGGCATGATTCCGTGGTTGCTGGTAGCCGCTTTGATGTCGGCTAATGGAAAGAGCCTGGCTCAGTTAGTTGACGAACGAATTTCCGATTTTCCATGCAGCGGTGAAATCAATTATCGCGTTGATGATGTGCCGACGATTATTGAAAAAATACGCAAGGCCTATCTTCCGCTGAATCCAGCGATCGATATGACTGATGGCTTGAGCATGGACTTTGGTGACTGGCGTTTCAATCTTAGAGAGTCCAATACGGAATCTCTATTGCGATTGAACGTCGAATCTCGCGCCAATGAAGCCACGCTTTCATCGCAGCTTGCACTGCTTGAGGGGTTGATTTTAGGAGAGAACCAATGAGTTCTATGCTTAAAGCGCTCTGGAACTATCGCGGGTTTATCTCAGGAAGTGTCAAACGAGAGTTTCAGTCCAAATACAGAAATTCTTTGCTGGGTGCGTTGTGGACGATACTCAATCCGTTGGCGATGATTATCGTATATACCGTTATTTTCGCTGAGGTGATGAGAGCCAAGTTGCCGGGTGTCGAAGGCACCTTTGGATACAGTATCTACCTGTGCGCGGGGATACTTACTTGGGGGCTGTTTGCCGAACTGGTCGGGAGAAGTCAGACTGTTTTTCTCGATAATGCCAACTTGTTGAAGAAAATCAGTTTTCCACGGTTGTGCCTTCCAGTCGTGGTTGTCGCGAATGCCGGCATAAATTTCATCATCACATTCGGTCTTTTTACTGCTTTTCTAATCATTAGCGGTAATTTTCCTGGTTTGGCATTTCTTGCCTTGGTCCCGTTGCTGTTGATTCTGATCCTCTTTTCAATAGGGCTCGGCATTACATTGGGGGTGCTCAATGTGTTTTTCCGCGATGTCGGACAGTTCTTTGGGATCTTCATTACATTCTGGTTTTGGCTGACTCCCATCATCTATCCGATTACCGCGCTCTCCAAAGAGTTGCGCGTGTTTATTGACCTTAACCCGATGACCAGCCTTATGGCCGCCTTTCAAGGGGTTCTTGTTTCCGGTCAGTGGCCGCAATGGGAAACTTTGTGGCCGATCACCACCCTGGCGGTGTTTTTGTGTTTTGTGGGTATGCGTTTTTTCCGCAAGCACGCAGGCGAAATAGTGGACGAACTTTGATGGGTAGCATTACGGTTGTTGGACTGGGCAAAGCATACAAACAATATCGCACGCGTTGGGGGCGATTGGCTGAGTGGCTCATTCCCAAACTAAAGCCCCGACATACCCTTAAGTGGGTATTACAAGACATCAGCTTTTCTGTAAATGCAGGTGAGGCGGTAGGGATAATCGGGGTCAATGGTGCAGGCAAAAGCACGTTGCTGAAAATGATTACGGGCACTACCCAACCTACAACCGGGAGTGTAGACATAAATGGGCGAGTCGCCGCTCTGCTCGAGTTGGGTATGGGGTTTCACCCTGATTTTACGGGTAGACAGAATGCCTATATGGCCGGTCAGTTGCTTGGGCTTTCTCTGGAGGAGGTCTCTCTGCATATGTCGGAAATCGAGGCGTTCGCCGACATAGGTGATTACATTGATCAACCGGTGCGTGTGTATTCCAGCGGTATGCAGGTGAGGCTGGCATTTGCAGTGGCAACGGCAGTGCGTCCAGAGATTCTCATCGTCGATGAAGCCTTGTCGGTGGGGGACGTTGCTTTTCAGCGAAAGTGCTATCGACGGATTGAACAGTTTCGTGAAAAGGGCACAACTCTGCTTTTTGTGACTCACGATACTGAAACAGTTAAAAAAATCTGCGATAAAGCGCTCTTCCTTCAGAATGGAAGTGTCGCCGCTTTTGGTGCTGCGAAAGACGTATGCGATACCTACGAACAAGTTTTGTTCGGCGGTGGGAAGAAATCGGCTCTGCCAGTCGCAAAGAGTGTCGAGGCTGTGGTTGATCCCAGCTTGCTGAGTAGTTGTGAACTTTCTTATGGCGACGGCCGCGCGGTTGTTGAGTCGATATGGATGGAAAGCTCGGAGGGGCATCCTGCCAACGTTTTTGGCAGCAACGATAGTTTGATACTGAAGTATCGCGTTCGTTTTACCGAGGAGGTGACACAGATCGCCTTTGCCTTCATGGTCAAGACGCGTGATGGTATTGCGCTGTTTGGTATGGATACCGCGGATATGCCTGAAGTGAAAGGCAGAACCTTCAGTGCCGGCGAAACGCTCCTGCTAAAATTTGAATTTGGTAATTCATTTGCCCCCGGAACCTATTACGTGAACTGCGGTGTACGGGATGACACGGGTGATGTTGCTTTGTTTTTGCATCGCCGTATTGATGTTGTCCTGTTTCGCGTGCGAGCAGATGAGGGTACGTTTGCGAAAACTGGCGTTATAAATGTCCCAGCAAAATTCGAACTTGCAATGGAGTAAGAGGGTGAGCATTTTAAAGGATTCTAAAACCTGCCCTGTATTTGTTCACTCTTTGTTTCGGGCGGGAAGTACTTACATATTTAGTGTTTTTAGAAGCTCGAGCGCAGGCTACTGGTGTTATCAGGAACCGATGAGCGAGTTTGTCTTGTCTGCGCGCAACGAGCGTGAAAGCATGCTTGCTGCAGATGACAATCTGGCAAAAGTGCTGCGTCATCCGGATATGAAGGGGGCGTATTATTCCGAGTTGTATAGCGTATCTGACGAATGTATAACGAAGCTAGACGAGTCCTGCATCTATGATGGTTATTTTGCCACGACTCCAGAGCAGGCGGGCGTACCATACTTATCAGGTTTGATATCTTCGGCCAAAGGCAGACCACTTATACAAGAGTGTCGTACAAGCTCTCGTATCGGTGTGATCAAGAATGCATTGGGCGGTCGTCATATTTATCTCTGGCGAAATCCTTGGGATCAGTGGTGGTCTTACAAGGTGGATCACTACTTTGATGATGCAAATCAGATGTGTATCAATGGTGCGCATCACCCCGAAATTATTAATCGCTTGATCGACGAAATCGGATTCAACGGTTTGACGGAAGGGAACATTTTTCAGAAGTTTTCGTGGTTCTACCAGAACCGCTTGTCTCCGGAAAACAGTTACCTTGTTTTTTATGTGCTTTGGTTTCTAGGCTTGAAAGAAGGCCTGAAGCACTCTGAACTGCAGATCAATATTGATCGACTCAGCGACAGTTTAGAGTGCCGAAATGACATTACCCATGCTCTTAAGGAAATGGGTATCGACGGGCTCGATTTTTCTGAATGCTCAGTTCCTCAAGCCGTGTACGGTGCTAAAGACAAAGCTTTCTTCAACAGCGTTGAGCAACGGGCCCATGGTCTATTACTTCTATCAGGGACATCACAGACGCTTATTGATGAGGTTGTTGCGCTTCGTAAAGCAAGCGAGCCTCTGGTTTGGCAACGTGATTATAGAACCGATCCCGGCGCCAGTCTAATTCGGGATGCTGAAAGAGCGCGTGAATTAGTTCTCGGTTTTGAGAAGAGGGTGGTGGACGCGAGCGTTGATCATCAGCGGAAGTTACTTGGTGAGCACGAAAGATATAGCTCCATAGAAACAAGTTTGTTAGCCGAGACGGAAAAAGTAAGAGCACTTGACGCCAAGTGTTTGGAGTTTGCTGAAATCCTAGTCGAAGCTGAAACTAAAATATCGGAAGCGAACGCGGAGCGTCAGAAGGTCGAGGACAAACTCGTATTGAGGGAGGCTGAGTTTGAGTGTGCGCATTTGGAGTCTAAAGCGTTAGTGTTCGAACTTGAAAGACAGATTAAAGAATTAATGACGAGTGCTTCATGGCGGCTAACCAGGCCGTTGCGAGTTTTGAACAAGCTGATAAAGGACCCAGGTACTAATTTGAAGGCTTCTCCATTATTGAAGATCAAGCACAAGCTAAAATCTTTCATTTCTCGTTTAATGCGAAAGGCAGTTGAAAATCCGAGAATCAAGGGTTGGGCTGTCGGTTTTCTTTCGCGTCGCCCGGTATTGAAGGCCCGGCTTAAACGGATTGCGTGGGGAATGCAACAGAGTCATGTTGGCGCCGTGAGTCCATCCAGCACCACGGTAGACACGTCAACTTCATATGCACAGCTTTCAAGTTTTAAGAAAAAAGGGAACGGTGAAGAGTTGAAATCACCCCTTGAGTCTTTTTTCTACTGAGTATTTATTTTGAAAAAAATATTGGCATTTAGCTTTTTTCCTGCATTTACGCCTGTCTCGAATGGTGGTGAATCTAGGGTTTTTAATTTTTACAGGTCTCTGAGTCGTACGCATCAAGTTACCTTGTTGAGCTCAACTCACCAAGGCAGTGATGAAGAGCGTGTTTTTCATGGTGTCAACTTTATCGAGCGTAGAATTCCTAAGGATATCGCGTTTAATGAAGTCTGGGCTGCACTGTCCAAAGTTTCCGGGAAAGGTGATCTGTCAGGTCCTGCCCTTGCTGTGTGTGCCAAGTACCCAGGCGCTTTGCACGATGCTTATCTTGAAGAGTATGAGTCGGCGGATATAATTATCCATGACTTCCCATTTACCATCGACTATGACGTGTTTGCCGGTTTTGATAGTAAACTACGTGTTTATAACTCTCAGAATTGCGAAAGTATCCTCTATCGTTCCTTGCATAGCGATGCCGGATCGGATGATATTCCGAACTTGGTAATAGGGCTGGAAAAGAAGATACTTGAACTCTCGGATCTGGTTTTTTACTGCGGTGACGATGACCTCGTCGCATTCCGTGACTTGGCGCCAGCTGCGAAATTCGAAACTGTCTTTGTTCCTAACGGTATGACACCTGTTCGAACGGCGTCTTTGAAGGAAAATTCGAACTCAGGTTTTTCTACTGTTTTCATGGGCAGCGGCCATTTACCTAACCAGATAGCTGCGCTGACACTTGTTAATGAAATTGCGCCTCTAGTGCCAGAGGTGAAGTTCAATATTTTGGGTACATGCCTCCCTGAAGGTAAGTATCCCGCTAACGTCATCCGTCATGGTCGGGTGAGCGATACGCTGAAAGAGGAGTTGCTGGGGGCTAGCCACTTGGCATTGAATCCTATGTCCACTGGCAGTGGGTCCAATATTAAGGTGTTGGAGTATCTGGCTAGAGGTCTGCCGGTTCTTTCAACTGAGTTCGGTGTGAGGGGACTTTCTGGTCAGGAGGACGAGCATTTTCTCATCTCTTCACTGGAGTCGTTTGGTCAGGCCATTAGAGATGCAGCGAACTCTCCTGAGCGTCTCTCGTGTATAGGTCAGGCCGGACTATCATTTGTAAATGCCAACTATACATGGGATGCCATTGCTGAAAACGCTAGTAAAAAAATAGTAGATGTCTATCAACGCAATAAAGAAAATACTCCAAAGAATCTTGTAACGGTATTGAACGATTACAATTCTTTTGCGGGAATTGGCGGTGGTGCAACTAGGACGCGTGGATTATACGCCGCAGTTTCCGAGACGAGTACGGTTGTATTTTTATGCTTTTCCAGTGATCGTTTCTTGCAGGTAGATCGTCACAATGACAATACATTAGTCATCGCTGTTCCAAAAACTGCGGAGCATCTAGGAGAGTTACAATACGTCAATGCACAATCGCATATATCGTGCGACGACATCGTTGCCGGCCGACATTGCGCACTTAATCCTCTGCTGGTCAAAGTCTACCAGGCCTTGAGGGGGAACTCTCAGAGTGTTGTAATTGAGCATCCATTCATGGTGGAGTTACCAGTCGCACATGCTGACCGATTTGTTTACTCGTCCCAGAATAATGAATTGACGCTGAAAACGCGTCTATTGGAACACCATCCACTCAGGCACTCTTTGATAGATGATGTTGCTGAGTTTGAGCGTAAAGCCGTTGAACTTTCGGCGCTGACGATTGCTGTTTCTGACGATGATGCCGATAGTCTGCTCAGAAAGCGTCGTACAGCAGGGCCCGCGATAGTTGTACGCAATGGATCTGCGCCTGCAGCATTAGTAGATGCAGAAAATGCAAGTAAAATTCAGGCCGGTATTTCTGCCCGGTCCGCGGTTTTTCTTGGCTCCGCGCATATGCCCAATGTTGACTCCGCGAACTACATTGTTGAGCACATTGCTCCAAACTGCCCGGACGTCGAGTTCCATCTGATCGGCTCCGTGTGCAGTTCGATTAGTGGCAAGATGACTCGAAATGTTCATCTATGGGGTGTTTTGGATGATTCGGACAAGTCCGCAGTTATGCAGTCATGTTCCATTGCCATCAACCCCATGATGTCTGGCAGCGGTTCGAATGTGAAGTTGGCCGACTATCTCGCCAACGGATTATTTGTGGTGACGACGATTTTTGGGCAGCGAGGGTATCCTGACGTCATTCAAGATCATATCAATGTAGTGACGCTGGAGGATTTTCCCTCGGCGATAATGACTGCGCTGTCCGATGTGGAACTGCAAACACCCGAAGTAAGACTGTTACGTCAGTCCATATTTAATCGTTGCTTGTCCATGCAGGCGCTGGCGGCAGATTTTGTTTACGCGTTAAAAGGCCTTTCAGTCCCTAAGAAGCGTGTGCTCTTTGTAACTTATCGTTATACCTCTCCTGCCATGGGCGGTGCTGAGTTGATGGTTGAGCAACTGTTGAGGGCTCTTGGCAGAAATAACAACTTTCAAATTGATGTTGTTGCGCCTGAAGTCAGCTCGATGCACAGCAAATTCCGATTTGCGGAAGACTATCATTTCAACGCGAATGACAGTGCGTTCATCAATATGCACAACGTCAGATTTGCTCGCTTTCCTATTCAGCCATCAATGGGGCAATCCGCGACGCAGGGGCTGGAGCGTGCCTGGCAATTGCAACCGACATTCGAGCGTATCATCTCGGATTCTGTGAAAACGGGATTTGATCGCAGTGGCCTGACTTGGGGCTGGGCATTGCCGGAAGGTAAGGCAATAAAAGCCTCTCGCTGGGCGTATGCCACGTGTGGGTTGTATGTTGTGGAGGATACAGACGTTCGAATTGACGGCTTCGCCCACCAAAAGGCTTATGTGACGGTAATGGACGCTCAAGGGGTGATAATCCTGAGCTCGGAAGTTCAGGGGCAGTTTGTGTTGGCGTTTTCCGCTCCGGCAGGGGAGTTGGAAATAACAACATCAATTGGATCCTCTCGACATGAAGATCCTCGTCCTCTGGCATTTATGATGACAGCGTTGTATTTCAATAGCGTGCAGCTTGATATCTCCAACCCGTCGCTGGTTAATTTGGCTACTGTCGATGCCGAGACGGCGTTTGAGGTGTTGGCGGACGCTGCCAAGGGGACTCGTGATCCCTTGAATGTTAAGCTAAGTGATATACGCGGTCCTTTCTCCGAAGCCCTTGAGAATTATGTTGAGTCTCAAGTAAGTAATTATGATTTGGTGATTACTCATAATCACGTATTTCGCCCGGCTGTTGTCGCGGTTGAAAGTGCCAAGCGGCACGGGGTGCCGGTAATTATCATACCTCACGCGCACTTAGATGATGATTTTTACCATTTTCCAGACATTAATGACGCGGCACGAGACGCTAGTCTGGTATTAGCTTCGCCTCTTGCTGCTTGCGAGTTTTATCGTCGCCGAGGGGGTAATGTCAGTTATCTGCCAGCCGGGATTGATACCAGTGAAATATTCCATCAAGACGACGTAGATGCCTTTCGAGCTGTCTTTTCGGTAGATCGCCCCTTTGTTTTAGTGTTGGGCAGAAAATCAGGCGCGAAGGGCTATAAAGACACGATTGCAGCCGTTGAAAAGTTAAATGCAAATGGTAAGAACTTACATGTAGTACTGATTGGACCTGACGATGACGGTGTGCCCGTGTTATCTGCCCATGCGAGCTACTTGGGCAAGCAGCCCAGGAATGTTGTTCGTGGAGCGCTCATGTCGTGTCTTTCATTGATTAACATGAGTAGTAGCGAGAGCTTCGGCATCGTGCTGTTGGAAGCTTGGTTGGCCGGTAAACCGGTAATTGCGAACAGTGCTTGTGCAGCTTTTCATGATATGGCGATTGATGGTGTCAATGCCGTATTGACGGAGCGCGAAGGATTAGAAGAGGCAATCACTCGATTGATTCGAGATCCTGCATTGTGCGCGACACTGGCGGAGAACGGACAACGCATTACTCATGAGTATGACTGGTCGGTTATCGGTGATCGTTTTATCACCACATGCAACGAGCTTCTGATATAGCGTTCGAGTTTATATATTGGTTTTTTGCGAGGAGCAGGCTTTGAGTTTACTTATAAGTCGTTCCTCGAATTGTTAGAGGGAATTGATTCTATAAAGGTCGCATGCTACTTGGTCGACGGAGAAGGAAATATGGTCGGTATTGAAAGTGATTCTTTGAAAGTGGCTGTGACTTTATTGGTGGGTGATTTGAGCCTCTATTGGCTTGGGGGATCGAAGGTTCAAGTGGCATATTTGCATAACGTTGATGGCGTCTGTTTTTTACCGGCTGCCAATCACAGAGATGCAATAAGTTTAGGCACGAGGGGGCAGCGTTTTGAATAGCAATGATTTTGGCGTGAGGCCATTGAAGTGGCTCGCATTGGTCCTTGTAATATTGGCTTGCGTGTTTTACGTGGTTTACCTTGGTCACGCGATTCTAAGTGAAAGAGTCTTGTACGCTGACGGTTCGAATTTTTTTGTGCAACTGTTGAGTCAGAATAAGGTATGGCCAGTTGCCGATGATCCAAAGCACATACGGTTGTTTGCGAATATAGTAAATCAACTTCCTGTTGCTATTGCTATTAAGTTAGGAGTGGAAAACCTAGGCTGGTTGAGGTTCCTGTTTGGTGCTGGAACGTTTTTGGGGCCGGTGTTTGTTTATTTTTTCTGTTTTTTATTGAGTCGTCGGGCAAATGACTATCGCGTTTTTTTCTTTGCTCTAGCAAGTCTGGTTACGTGCGCGATTCCATCCGATATATTTATTCTTAATCAGTCTTTTATATCTTTGGCGTTTGCTTGGTTGCTGATTCATTATTTGCTGTTGAAGATAAATTTTCGATGGTTTGACTGGCTAGTGATAGCTATTGTTTCTTTGATATTGTTCAGAGGGCATGAAAATCTGGTTCTTTGGGGCGGCAGTATATTTTTTGGCGCGCTGACTGCATTCTGGTTCGGCGGAACAGGCGGTAATTTTTGTAAAAATTTACACCTCTATGTACTTGGCGCTGTCGGCCTAGCCCAGTCGCTGTTTGTTCTATATTGGCAGTTTAGTCATCCGGTTGGTCAGGAAACAAATGCCTTTCTAGAGCTTGTCAATTTTGCAATGCCGCGGGAAATGTGGGTAGGCAATACTAGAATAAGTCTATTGGCAACTGTTCTACTTATTGTTGCTGGGCTTTACGGATGGATAGCTCGTAGCATAAGCGCGGGCGGCGGAGCAATTTTTTTGCTGGTCTTTTTAATATTTTTGTCGTTGTCGGGTCTTGCGGTGTATGCCGGGGTTTCAGCAATACAGGATTTCAATCTGACTGATCCGCGCAGAGAGTTTAATTATCGGTTTCTGATGACTATCGGATCCACGGGATGGATGCTCTCTTCAATTATATTTGTGCGTGCAAAAGTTAATTTTGATGTGCGTGGTGCTTATTTTGCGATTGTCGCGCTCTCAGTCAGCCTGTTGTCCGCGTCGCTCTGGCAGGTCTCCAATAGTATACAATGGCTCGAATTCAAGAATGCCGCTCTGCACGAGCTTAGTGTGGCGCCAGGGCCAATTTTACAGCCTGAGTCAGTGAGAGAAATACTGATTTCGGAGCAGCGGGAGTATGCTTATAAGTATCGTTGGGTCTGGACGTGGCCAGTATTCGGTATGAGCTTACAGAAAGATGGTCGGGTCGTTAAAATATTTAGGCCGGAAGGCTTTGATGATTATTTCAAACCTCCCAAAAAGATTCCTTTTGTTCCGCTTTCGGGCGGCGAATATGGTAGCGAAGGACCCGGGTTGTATTCATTTGACGGTTTTCAGGCCGCTGGAAAAAATAAATAATGAAGTTGTTTCTAGGGTTCTTACTGGTGTCTGGAGTCGGGTGGATTCTTGATCTGCTTTCCTATACGACTTTGACCCAGGCTTTTGATGTGTCACCTGCCTTTGCGAATTTCGCATCATCCATGGTCGGTGTTACATACGTATGGTTGATTGCGCTAAATCGGGTTTTCAAACAAGGTGGGCACGGAAAATATATTTTTCTACCGATCTATTGGACTTATCAAGCGGTGTCTATCTTAGGGTATTCGATGCTGATTTCCATCGTCGTTGTAAAACTGGTAGATTTTGGGATTGATCAGGTACTGCCACTGCCAGCGGCTGTTCTGGCGAAGCTAATGGTCACGCCCGTTAATTTATTGACGAATTTCCTGTTTATGACTGTTCTTACGAAATTTATGAGTACTGACTCCGATGGCCAAGTCCGAAGCTAATCCGAAAATCCTGGTTTTCATCCCTGCCTATCGCTGTGAAACGCAGATTACTCGCGTTATCGATCAGTTTGATGAGAGCGTACAGGCTAGGATCGATACCGTTATGGTTGTTGATAACCGCTCGCCTGACGGTACCCTGGAGGCTGCCATTGAGCGCGGCAAATTGGTCCTAAAGAATTGTAATTTCATCGCTTGGTGTAACGATGACAACTATGGTCTGGGAGGATCGCACAAAGCAGCCTTTCGCTATGCAGTAGATAATGGGTTTGACTACCTTGTTGTGCTGCATGGCGACGACCAGGCCGATATTCGTGATTTGATGCCTCAGCTCGAATCAGAGTTGGATAAAGGTGTTGATTGCTTGTTAGGTGCACGTTTCATGCGTGGTAGCCGTTTGAAAGGATATTCCTGGTTCCGTACATTCGGTAATCGGGTTTATAACGCACTGTTTTCCATGGTCACAATGCGTGCTATTTATGATTTGGGATCTGGATTGAACCTTTATCGTGTGGCGGCGTATCGTGACTTCTACTACAAAGCATTTCCTGACGACTTGACGTTCAATTATGTGATGCTGTTGGCAAGCTATCAGCGCAAGCAAGTAGTGCGTTTTTTCCCCATCAGTTGGAGAGAAGACGACCAGATATCGAACGTCAGATTGTTCCGTCAAGCATTTAAAGTCTTGAGGTTGCTTGCGGGATTTGGCATGCGCCGCGATAGCTTTGTTTCTACAGAACTGCGCTCTCGGGCATTTGATTCTTACACGGGGCAAATTCGCTATAGCCAAGGCTCAGCTTCCAATGAGTAAAAGCTTGAAGGTCTACTTCGGACTGCTGCTGATCGTGGTGATGGGTTGGCTGTGGTTACGTGCGCCGGATATCGCCAGTTTTGGTCGTGAGACACAGTGGGCTGGTCTGGTGGGTATTACTCTGCTTTATCTCGGCTCACATGTATTGCGTATGCTGCGCCTGGTGCTGTTGACGCTTGATGATCGCGATAAGGCGTTTCCTCTGGTTGCGGCGCATACATTGACAGCTTTTCCAAGTAGCTTTCTGCCATTCAAGCTGGGCGAGATTTTACGCCTTGCTTCCTTTTTTCATGTGTACGGGAAACGGCAGAAGGCGCTGGCGGTATGGTTGGCGGAGCGCTTTGGAGATGTAGTGGTGATCTCCGCCTTTATTCTGGGGTTGTACATTTTTAATATTCAAGTCGTGCCCGCAATGCGCACTGTCTTTGTATTATTTGTACTGGCCAGTGGTTTGAGTCTGTTGGGGTTCTTCGCTGTTGCTAAGATCTTTGTATATTTGAATCGTCATCTTGTACTGACTAGCTACACGCCGCGCGGACTGACCGTGCTACGCGCGAGCCAAGTATTACGCAGGCTTGAAGTCGCGATCTATAAGTCCGTCGAGGGGCGTGTGTCAGGTTTCCTGCTGCTCTCTGTACTTATCTGGTCTGTCGAGATTCTGGCGTTGTCTTTATTTATTAACCAGCTTGGGATCGGAGATCCGGATCTCGCGGCGCTGTTCACCTCCGGTTTGCTGGCGAGCTTACCCGGCGGCGGGGGAGTCTCGAATGCCTTCGGTCTCTACCAGTCGCTGGGTCTGGTGGCGTTGACATTGGTATTTCTGCTCGTCGTTTCGTTGCCGGCGCGCTCCAAAATTCTAAGGACCCGAGATGTCTGAAGCATATACCAAACTATTGCTTATCCTTGATGATCGCGAGTTCGCCTTTGGTGAAGTGCGCAGCTTGGTTGGCTCCCGCCGATTCGGTGATATCGTCTTCAAGCGCCGACCACTGATCGAACATTTCCTTACCGCGCTGCCGGCGTGGAGTCGATCACGTGTGATTCGTTTGCAGAATGAAGATGATCTTGTCGCGCTGCGCTCTACACTGGAAGCGTGTAGTGAGGATACATCTGTCTGCGTTATCGCCGGGCGTGCCGGCTTTTCACAACCTGAACGCCTCACCCAGTTGATAGAGCGCCTGCCGTATGCTGAAGAGGACTTTACCGATACGTTGTACAAACCGATGCTGGTATTTCTGCGCAATGCCCACATGTTGGTCGACCAATGGTCGGCGTTTCTGGCGGCACCTCTTCATACATGGGATAGGGCGTGGCAGGGCGCTCAGCGTTTGCAGTCGGTCGAACCCCTGGATTTAGGCAAGATCCGCGATTTCCTTTCTTACACCAGCGGTTCTACAGCAACGCGCCATTTCAACGAAATGCAAATGGACGCGTATTACTACACGAAGCGATCCACTGACAAGACCAAGATGCGCGCGGAGTATTCCTTTTATAGCCTCGCTCCCGAAGGCATGCGGCCTTGGCTGATACAGCCTTTTGATTTTCAGGATGATGGTGATCGCGCATCTTACAAAATGCTGCGTTATTACTTGGCAGATACTGCTTTGCAATGGGTTCACGGCGCTTTTGAGCCCGATACGTTCACTTCTTTTGTTGACCGTCTGCTGTTTTTTCTCGCGGAGCGCTCAAGACAAACCTGCACTAAGGAGCAGTCGGCTGCCACGGCGCGAGAACTGTTCGTTAATAAACTTGAAAAACGGGTTGAGCAGTTTCTTGCGATGGAGGAGGGACAGCGGATCAATCGTTTGGCTGCTAGCGCTACTCCTGAACTGGATGTTTCACGCCAGCTAGAGCGTTTTGTGAAGCTCTACAAACGCTTCGAGAAAGGATTTGCATTTGATTACCGTGTGGTCGGGCACGGTGACCCTTGCTTCTCCAATATACTTTATGATCAACAACGCTATCTGCTAAAGCTGATCGACCCTAAAGGGGCGCTGACGGAGGAGGGGCTGTGGACACACCCTTTGTATGATCTGTGCAAGGTGTCGCACAGCGCATTGGGCGACTACGATTTTATTAACAATGGTCTCTACAATGTAGGTTTCACCGACAGTAATCAGTTGTTGCTGAGTTTTAAACACACCAATCACGCCGTCCTGAAACCTGTCTTTGTTCAGCGAGTCAAGGCGGCAGGCCACGACGTTCGCGTCATGCGTCTGGGCGAAGCATCATTGTTTTTGTCGATGCTGCCGCTGCACATAGATTATCCAAACAAGGTGATTGCTTTCCTGCTGAACGCTCACCACATACTCAATGAGGTTGAAAGTGAATCAAGAGTTTGAGAGCGTCGACGGTGTATTGGTCGTTGATATTGACGGCACGCTGTGTGGAATTAAAACGGCGAATCAGTCGTACGCAGATCTGATTCCCGATCAGGCCATGCTGGCTAAACTTCGCGAATACCAGGCTAAAGGTTATCGAATCTTACTGTTCACTGCGCGTAATATGAACACTTATAAGGGTAATCTGGCGCTTATTAATAAACATACTGCACCAGTTCTTCTCGAGTGGCTCGCTAAGTGGGAAGTTCCTTACGACGAAATTCTGTTTGGCAAGCCTTGGCCGAGAAAACGCGGCTTCTATATTGATGATCGATCTGTGCGCCCGGACGAGTTCCTCAACATGACCGAAGAAGAAATCCATAAATTGCTGGGGCAGGAGTAGGAGTCTGAGATGTCGGTGAATATTGTTATTACTATGGCGGGCCGCGGATCGCGCTTCTATGAGGCTGGATATACGGTACCAAAGTATGAAATCCCCGCGCACGGCAAAAGTCTGTTCGATTGGTCGATGCTTTCTTTACGGAATTTTCTTACAACCGATTGCCGTGTGATCTTTGTATGCCTTGAAGAAAATAACTCGGCTGATTACGTTCGCAGGCAGAGCGAGGCAATGGGGCTTCGTGATGTGCACGTTATCGAGATTGGGCAGGTAACTGATGGCCAAGCGACAAGTGCGTATCTGGCACGTGAATTCTGGCGGCCGGAGGATCCTCTGCTTATTTATAATATCGATACGTACGTTAATCCACGCGCCTTGCTCCCAGAGTCTATTCGTGAGGGTGCTGATGGATGGGTTCCGTGCTTCCAGGTTCCGGGCGATCATTGGAGTTTCGTAAAATTGGGCGATGATCAGTGGGCTACCGATTTGGCTGAAAAGCAGCGTATTTCGGATTTCGCATCAATCGGTCTGTACTGGTTTTCACGAGCTGAAGACTATGAGAAAGCCTATGACCGTTTCTTTGCTGACTCCCAAAATCTTGTTCGCGGCGAGCGTTACATTGCGCCACTTTATCGACAACTGATTGCCGAAGGCCGGAAAATTTCTATAACTGATCTTGCTGTTAATGACGTCCATGTATTAGGTACACCGGCGGAATTGAATGCATTTCTCGAACTGAACCAAGAAGATTTGCTTGTCAATTGATTGATGCGCGTTGAAATTGGCCAGCTAAAGTAAGTTCCCGTATTCGGCGAGTGCATTACAAAATGTTACCCGCCGGGTCGTCTCGAGTGACGCTCGGCGCCCACCTTTCAATCGATCAGTGGTACGACGGGGTTATCCTCTATTGTCTTGGAGATCTTGGCGGTGGGTTGGAGCGGGGTGAAAGGTCGCTTCCGACGCCGCTGTCGTGAGTACGCGAATTCAATGATAATCTGAGATGTCAGTGATACGAGGTACCGGTGTGTCCAATAAAAATTTAGTTTTCCAGGCGTCTGTTGTCGACGCTTCAACGAGAGCGCTGGTCAAGTCGCAAAAGCCGATCACTTTATGGTTGACCGGGTTGAGTGGCGCTGGCAAATCCACCATCGCAAACGCGCTGGAGCTGGCTCTGGTCGAGCGTGGTCGACATACTTATTTGCTGGATGGCGACAATGTACGTCTGGGTCTGTGTAAAGACCTTGGGTTCAGTGATGCTGACCGGGAGGAAAATATTCGTCGAATTGCAGAGCTGGCCAAATTGTTCATGGATGCCGGCCTGATCGTGATCACTGCATTCATCTCCCCATTTCAACATGATCGTGCCTTGGCTCGCGATGTGATCGGCGATGAAAAATTTATCGAGGTCTTCATTGACACTCCCTTGTCAGAGTGTGAGCGCAGAGATCCAAAAGGCCTATACGGGAAGGCTCGCTCCGGCGTAATCAAGAACTTCACGGGAATCGACTCGGCCTATGAAAGCCCGCTGAATCCCGATGTTCGTGTCAATACTCTGGAAGAGAATCTGGAAACCTGCGTGGCGAAAATTCTCGACTGTCTGAATCAGCGGGTAGTGGCATGAAGACTCTCGTCATTATCGGCGCAGGTTTTAGTGGGACAGTAACGGCCATTCAGTTTTTGAAGCATTGCCCGCCTGGCGCTCAAGTTATTTTGATCAACCGCTCAGGCGGTATGGCTCGTGGCCTGGCGTATGGAACAAATAGTGCTCAGCATCTGCTCAATGTTCCGGTTGGCAACATGACAGCTTTGGTAGATGAACCTGAATCTTTTCAAAAGTTTTGCCAGGAAACCGATCGGAGCGTTTCGGGCTCATCATTTGTGCCTCGTAAGCTTTACGGCGATTACCTGTCTTTCTTGCTGGATTCGGCCGTGGAGCGTGCAGAAGACACTTCGCTTCAGCGATTGGCGGCGGAGGTGCGCAGCCTCAGGTCTGGTCAGAAGGGCGTGATCGTAGAACTGGCAGATGGGGAGCAATTACGTGCAGATCACGTCGTACTCGCATTTGGACACTTTGCCCCACTGAATCCTCAATGTGTTGCACCTGCCATCTCCGCTGGCTGCTATCAGCAGGATCCTTGGGATCGTGAACGTCTGTTACCCGATGCAGGCAAGCCCGTCCTTCTTATAGGTGCCGGGCTGACCGCTCTGGATGTAGCACTCAACATCGATCAGCGCAATTCACGCCCAATCTACATGCTGTCGCGCCGTGGCTTGCAGCCATTGGCTCATCGCCCTCATGGTAAGGGACTGGCGTCGAATGCAGGAATCAGCGAGCGATTGTTTGGCGTGGAGCCTACAGCGAGCAATTATCTTCGCGAAGTTCGCAGTCTTGTTAAAGCGGGTGCTGCTGAAGGACGGGACTGGAGGGATTTCATTGCAGCCTTGCGTCCCGCAACGCCAGCGCTTTGGGCTCGATTGCCGGAGATCGAGCGACGCCGTTTTCTGCGCCACCTGCAACCCTACTGGGATGTGCATCGTCATCGTGTTGCCCCTGAGACCCATGAGCGCTTTCTAGAGGCTCTGGGCAGCGGACGAATCATTTCCTTGGCAGGGCGAATCAAGGACATGAGCCCTGAAGGCGAGGGCGTGCGTGTGAGCTTTCAGAGACGGGGTAGCGATCAGACCGAATATGTCGATGTCGGGCAGGTTATCAATTGTACCGGGCCCAATTCGAATTTACGGTATGTCGATGATCGGTTGATTACCCAATTACGCGATGAAGGACTTCTCCAGCCAGACTTACTGGGTTTGGGTTTGCATGTAGATGAACGCCTGGCGGTTAAAAATGCTGACGGGAATGTTTCAACATGGCTTTCCTATATAGGGCCGATGCTCAAGGCCGATTTATGGGAAGCCACAGCTGTACCTGAATTGCGCGAGCTCGCGAAAAATTTGGCTTGCAGGCTTGCCGATGACTTTCGCCAGGATCCCCGGGCAGGTTAATCCAAGCGTCTAAAAAGTCGCCCAGGGGGCGGCAAATGGCGGTTCATGGGGTACTATTCTCCTGTTCCGCAAAAAAATGCACAGTCTTGGCCTCATCCGCATTGCCAGGCTAGATTTTTTCTTGTTATCAACAACGTTCAAATGGAGTTTAGAGGATTCGCATGAAAGCAATCGTTACTGGCATTACCGGTCAAGACGGCGCCTACCTGGCGGAACTGCTGCTGGAGAAGGGGTACACCGTTTACGGTACCTACCGTCGTACCAGTTCTGTCAATTTCTGGCGTATCGAAGAGCTGGGTATCCAGCAGAACCCTAACCTGCATTTGGTCGAATATGATCTGACAGATCTCTCTGCCAGCATCCGTTTGCTGCAAACCACTGAAGCCACCGAGGTGTATAACCTCGCCGCGCAGAGCTTTGTGGGCGTGTCGTTCGAGCAGCCAATCACTACTGCTGAAATCACTGGTCTTGGTGCTGTGAACCTTCTGGAAGCGATCCGCATCGTCAATCCAAAGGTGCGTTTCTACCAGGCTTCGACGTCTGAAATGTTTGGTCAGGTGCAGGCCATCCCGCAGGTCGAGAGCACGCCTTTCTATCCGCGCAGCCCTTACGGTGTCGCCAAGCTTTACGCTCACTGGATGACCATCAACTACCGTGAGTCGTACGGTATTTTTGCGACCAGCGGCATCCTGTTCAACCACGAATCTCCGCTGCGTGGCCGTGAGTTTGTAACTCGTAAAATCACTGACTCCGTAGCCAAGATCAAGCTCGGCCTGCTCGATAAAATGGAGTTGGGCAACCTTGATGCCAAGCGTGACTGGGGTTTCGCCAAGGAGTACGTAGAAGGTATGTGGCGTATGCTGCAGGCCGACGTACCGGATACCTTCGTATTGGCGACCAATCGTACCGAGACCGTCCGTGATTTCGTATCCATGGCGTTCAAGGCCGCTGGTATCACTATTTCCTGGTCGGGTACTGCTGAAGCCGAACAGGGCACTGATGCTGCTACCGGCAAGGTACTGGTTACCATCAATCCGAAGTTCTACCGTCCTACCGAAGTTGAGTTGCTGATCGGCAACCCGGCCAAGGCCAAGGAAGTGTTGGGTTGGGAACCGAAAACTTCGCTTGAAGAGCTTTGCCGCATGATGGTCGAGGCTGACCTGCGCCGTAACAAGCAAGGGTTCTCTTTCTGATGATCAATGCTGGCAAACGTGCGCTGATTACGGGTATTCATGGATTTACCGGTCGCTACATGGCGGCTGAGTTGCAAGCTCATGGCTACGAAGTTGTCGGGATGGGTAGTCAACCCTCCGACGATCACAATTATCATCAAGTCGATCTGGCTGACGGTATTGGTCTACGCACGTTGCTGGCAAAGATTCAGCCGGATGTCGTTGTGCACCTTGCAGCTCTGGCATTTGTCGGACATGGTGCGGCGGATGCGTTCTATCAGGTCAACTTGATAGGCACGCGTAATCTGCTGGATGCTATTGCCGCTAGCGGGAAGGCTCCGGATTGCGTTCTGATTGCTAGCAGCGCCAATGTCTATGGCAATGCATCAGGTGGCATGTTGTCGGAAGCTACAGTGCCGGCTCCTGCCAACGATTACGCCGTTAGCAAGCTGGCCATGGAGTACATGGCCAAGCTCTGGATGGATCGTCTTCCCATAGTTATCGCGCGGCCATTCAATTACACAGGTGTTGGGCAGGCCGAGAACTTCCTGTTGCCGAAAATCGTCTCCCATTTCCTGCGCAAGGCGCCAAGGATTGAATTGGGTAACCTCGATGTTTGGCGCGACTTCAGTGATGTTCGGGCTTTGGTCAAGGCTTATCGTGGTTTGATCGACGCGAAACCCTTGGGGCAGATCGTGAATGTCAGTTCGGGACAAACGCACTCACTTCGAGAGGTTATCGAGTTGTGCAAGTCGCTGACTGGGCATGACATCGAAGTCGACGTGAATCCAGCGTTTGTTCGCGCCAACGAGGTGAAAACCTTGTGCGGGGATAACTCGAAGCTGCGGGATCTGGTTCCCGGATGGGCAACGGCGCCTTTGAGCGAAACCCTGAGCTGGATGCTGACGGTTGATAAATGAAGTTAATTCTTTCTGTTGAGCCGGTCCGTTTTCCACTGACCGGCATTGGTCGCTACACCTATGAGTTGGCGCTGCGACTGCAGCAGAATCGTGAAATTACTGACCTGCAGTTTTTTGCAGGTCGGCGATTTCTACCGTCGTTGCCTGCTGCTTCCGATACGTCGGGTAACGGTTATGGTCTGAAGCGAGCCGTTCAGAAGAATTTCCTGGCGGTTGAGGCCTATCGTTTGCTGATGCCATTGCTCAGGAAGCGAGCGCTTAAAGGTCATGGTGAATTTCTTTACCACAGCCCCAATTATTATCTGCCTCCGTTTGCCGGACGCAGTGTTGCTACCTTTCACGATCTTTCTCCCTTTACGTGGTCCCACTGTCATGCGCCGCAACTTGTGCGCTATTTGCAGAAGGAGCTCAAGACGACGTTGGTCAGGGCTGATGCTTTGATAACGGACTCTGAATACACGCGTAAAGAGTTGTCCGACTATTTTTCCTGGCCTATTGAGCGGATTCACACTGTGCCGTTGGCCAGTTCTGCCGAGTTTCATCCTCGGTCCGCGGACGACCTTCGGTTGACTCTGTCGCGACATGGTCTTGAGGTGGGCGGCTACAGCTTGTTTGTGGGTACCATCGAGCCGCGCAAGAATATTGATACCTTGCTCAATGCTTATTCACGTCTGCCACTGGAGCTGCGCAAGCGCTGGCCGCTCGTGTTGACGGGTTACTATGGATGGCAAAACGAGGATATTCATAACCGGCTTGAAAGCGCACGTCGCGAGGGCTGGGCCTACTATCTCGGTTTTGTTCCCAGCGAAGACTTGCCTCTGTTGTTTGCCGGTGCGCGGCTATTTACCTTCCCTTCGTTGTACGAGGGTTTCGGTTTACCGGTGCTAGAGGCTATGAGTTCGGGCGTTCCCGTCGTTTGCTCCAACAGTTCTTCCCTGCCAGAGGTTGCCGGTAATGCGGCACTTATGTGCGAAGCAACGGACACGCTGGCGTTGACTGAGCTTTTGCGCCGAGGCCTTGAAGATGAGGTGTGGCGCGCCAGTGCCATTGAACAGGGATTACTGCACGCAGCGAAGTTTTCCTGGGAGCGGTGCGCAAAAGAAACGTTCGAGGTTTATCAGAAGGTGGTCGACGGGCGATGATCAAGGTTCTGCACTTCTTCAAGACTTATTACCCGGAGACAATGGGGGGCATCGAACAAGTCATCTTTCAGATTGCCGAAGGTGGTTTACAACACGGGTACGAGTCCCAGGTGCTCTATCTCAGTGAGCGAGGGGCTGCACGCAATGAACCGATTGCGCATCATCTGACCCATCGCTCAAAACTGGATCTTCACGTTGCTTCTACGGGATTCTCGTTTTCGGCGCTCAGGGATTTCATCGAGCTGGCTCGAGAAGCGGATATTGTTCACTACCATTTTCCGTGGCCTTACATGGATCTCGTTCATTTTGCGAGTCGAGTCGGCAAGCCCAGTGTGGTCAGCTATCACTCCGATATCGTCAAGCAGAAAACGCTGCTCAAACTTTATCAGCCATTGATGAATCGCTTCCTGTCCAGTGTTGACTGTATTGTCGCGTCGTCGCCAAATTATCTGGCAAGCAGCCCGGTTTTGACACGATTTGAAGATAAGGTACGTGTTGTTCCTTACGGTCTGGATCGCTCGACTTATCCCGTCCCTTCTGCAGAGAAACTGGCATTCTGGCGAGACCGGTTGGGTGAGCGTTTTTTTCTTTTTGTAGGTGCCCTGCGTTATTACAAGGGCCTGGATTTTTTGCTTGAGGCAGCCAGGACGACCGGGTTACCGGTGGCCATTCTTGGAGGCGGGCATCTTGAAGCAGAACTCAAGGCTCAAGCCGCGGAAGCGGGTGTGTCCAACGTGCATTTTCTGGGGTTGTTACCTGACGAAGACAAGGCTGCGCTGCTGACACTTTGCTACGCTTTTGTCTTTCCGTCGCATTTGAGATCGGAGTCTTTCGGAATTTCCCTGCTCGAAGGGGCTATGTACGGAAAACCGATGATCTCTTGTGAAATTGGATCGGGCACCACCTACATCAATATTGCCGAAGAAACCGGATTGGTCGTCCCTCCCAGGGATTCCATTGCATTGGCACAGGCTATGACAAGGCTGTGGAGCGAACCTGCGACAGCTGCCAGGATGGGCTTGGCCGCCGAACGCCGGTTTGAGGAGGTGTTTTCCTCAAGTTTGATGGCGCAATCTTACGCTGATATTTATCGCTCGTTGCTATAAAGCTTTTCGCAACCCATGTTAATGGGCTGTCAGGACAATGCCTCGTCTGGCGGATGTTTGCGGATAATTAGAGTCGATTTTTTTTCGTTTTATTGTCTGGCTACTTGCGCGCAAGTTTTTCTCAAGCAAAGTTTGTTTCATTTAATATTGCTTGTTGCAGAGTGTGTGCGTGAGTTTGCCAAAGAACTTGGTTTGTTAACAGTCTGTAAGCCGCGCAAAATGCAGCAGTGAATTTTGCCTCAATGAAGGCGGGTTTCAGGGTGTGTTTTTATGACGTGGCGCAAGTTGTCTTTTCCTGCTGCTTTGAAGTGGCCAAGAATCGCGTAATTCAATAGACTGCCACTCGCATATCCCTCGACGAAGCGATCTCCATGGTTGCTGCAGTCACGCATCCATTTGCCGCTTCAACGAGGCTGTTGTCGACAGGCAAGCATTGATTTCTTAGCTCAAGGTGCTTTCATGAGATCCAAGACATTCCTGATTACCGGCGGTAATGGTTTTCTGGGGAGAGCACTTATAGATCGGCTAATGCTGGAATCGGATTGTTCTGTCGTCGCGCCGATGCGTTCCAGAACTCATGAGCATGCTCCAGGCGTGGACGTTATACCCTTCGAAGGTCTCAGTGGGGCTAACGATTGGAGTCGCGTCCTGACAGAAGTTGATGTTGTCGTTCATGCGGCAGCGCGCGTTCACGTCATGGACGAAGTCGCGGTCGATCCCTTGGCTGCCTTCCGGGAAATCAATGTCGACGCGACTTTGAACCTCGCTCGTCAGGCTGCGGCATCGGGAGTTAAACGGTTTATCTTCGTCAGTTCGGTGAAAGTTAACGGCGAGCGCACTTCTCCAGGCGCTCCTTTTTACGCTGATGATGTGCCTGCCCCGCTTGACGCTTATGGCATTTCCAAATTTGAAGCCGAGCAGGGCTTGAAGCGACTGGCGCAGGTTACGGATATGGAAGTGGTGATTATTCGCCCGGTTCTGGTCTACGGTCCGGGGGTGAAAGCTAATTTTCTCACTATGATGCAATGGCTGGATCGTGGTGTTCCGTTGCCATTTGGCTCAGTGCGTAATAGCCGCAGTCTGGTGTCAGTAGGCAATCTTGTGGATCTCATCGTGACCTGTGCCGACCATCCGGGTGCTGCCAATCAAACTTTTATGGCGAGCGATGGCGAAGATGTTTCTACAAGTGACCTGTTGCGCAAGCTGGGCCAAGCGTTGGGGAAGACCAGTTATCTCTTGCCTGTTCCGGTATGGATGATGGAGCGGCTGTTGGCATTGGTAGGACGGCGGTCTATATCTCAGCGGCTTTTCGGCTCTCTGCAGGTCGATATCAGTAAAAATCGACAGTTACTGGGTTGGACCCCGCCCATCAGTGTCGATAAGGGCCTAGGCCTGACCGCACAGCATTTTCTGGAAACCCGCAAATCATGACTTATGGATGGTTCCTTTCCGTCTTTCTCTGCCTATCCTTCTCCCTCACTTGGGCGTTACGCCGTTACGCGTTGGCGCGCAGTTTGATGGATATTCCGAATGCGCGCAGTTCGCACTCTGTGCCTACTCCTCGTGGCGGTGGCGTAGCGATAGTGATCGCATTTGTTTTTGCGCAAGTAGTGTTATGGGGCGTCGGAATTACTTCGGGTAGCGCTTTTCTCGCTGTTGCCGGCGCTGGAAGTCTGGTTGCAGTGATTGGCTTCATGGATGACCACGGCCATATCGCGGCGCGCTGGCGTCTGCTGGGGCATTTTCTGGCTGCGGGATGGCTGTTGTTCTGGATGGGCGGCATGCCCGTGGTGGAGGTACTCGGAGCGCAGGTCGATCTGGGTATCTTTGGTCATTTCTTGGCACTGTTTTATCTCGTATGGCTGCTCAATCTTTACAACTTCATGGATGGCATCGATGGCATCGCAGGTGTCGAGGCGGTTTGTGTTTGTCTTGGGGCGTGTGTGTTGTATTGGCTTGTCGGTGCAGCAGCGTTGATCTGGGCTCCGTTGATGTTGGCTGCGGCGGTGATGGGCTTTCTCTGCTGGAATTTTCCGCCGGCAAAAATTTTCATGGGTGATGCGGGTAGCGGATTTCTTGGCGTTGTTCTGGGCGGTCTTTCTCTGCAGGCTGCGTGGCATGATCCTTCACTATTTTGGGGCTGGCTCATCCTGCTCGGTGTGTTTATCGTGGATGCCACCTTCACGTTGTTCCGGCGCCTGCTCAGAGGAGACAAACTGTATGAGGCTCACAGAAGCCACGCCTATCAGTTTGCTTCCAGGCAATTTGGCCGGCATTTGCCCGTAACCTTGGCAACAGGCTTGATCAATCTATGCTGGCTGTTGCCGATTGCGGTAGGTGTTACACGGTTTGGGCTTGGCGGCGTATGGGGTGTACTTTTAGCCTATATCCCGCTGGTTTTTCTCGCGATCAGGTTTCATGCGGGAGAGCTCGAAAAGACCGCTTAGTATGGAAAAGAACACAGTTCTGGTATCCAGGTTTAGAGTCATGATGGCGGCTTGTGGTGATTCATTACGGTGATCAGCATTTGAAAGAGGGAAACTGAGGTGCTTGAAGAGTTAATGGATAAAGTCAGAGAGCGTCTCGTTGGACTTCCACGGCGGCGCAAACGACTGATACAGGTTGGCACAGACATCTTTCTGGTTTGGGTGGCCCTGTGGTTGGCATTCATCGTGCGCTTGGGTATCGATGATATGTACAACCCCTTCAAAGTCCACTTCTGGCTATTCGTCTGCGCCCCTGTTGTGGCCATTCCATTGTTCATTCGCTTCGGCATGTACCGTGCCGTCATGCGCTATTTCGGCAACGATGCACTGATTGCGATTATCAAGGCTGTCAGTTTGTCTTCGCTGATTCTGGCGGTTGTCGTTTATTGGTACAGCAATCACGAAGCGGTTGTGCCTCGCTCGATCATTTTCAATTACTGGTGGTTGAGCCTGGTCATCATTGGGGGGTTGCGGTTATGTATGCGGCAATACTTCATGGGGGACTGGTTTACAGCCGCGCAGCATGTTCCTTTTGCCAGCCGCGACGATGGTCTGACCAAAGTTGCGATATACGGCGCAGGTGTTGCAGGCAATCAACTTGTCGCCGCACTGCGTATGGGGCGCGTTATGCGCCCTGTTGCCTTTATCGATGATGACCCGGGTATTTCCGATCGCTCGATCTCAGGCCTGCAGGTTTACAAACCCAAGCATATTCAGCAGATGATCGACGTCACAGGAGCGCAGGAAATCCTTCTCGCGTTGCCATCGTCGACTCGTGCTCGGCGCCGGGAAATTCTTAACTTGCTGGAAGGCTTTCCACTGCATGTTCGTAGTGTGCCGAATTTTTCCGATCTGGCGAGTGGCCGGGTCAAGGTCGAAGATATTCAGGAAGTCGATATTGCGGACCTGCTGGGGCGCGATGCCGTTCCAGCTCAGCCTGATCTTCTGGAGCGTTGTATCAAAGGCAAGACTGTCATGGTCACAGGTGCCGGCGGTTCGATCGGTTCGGAGTTGTGTCGGCAGATTTTTGCGTTGGAGCCAACCGCGCTTCTGTTGTTCGAACACAGTGAATTCAATCTCTACAACATTCTTTCAGAGCTGGAGCAACGCAGCTCTCGAGAGTCGGCTCCGGTTCGATTGCTTCCCATACTCGGGTCCATACGTCACCAGGATAAATTGCTCGATGTGATGAAAACCTGGAAGGTCGACACGGTTTATCATGCGGCCGCCTACAAGCATGTGCCCATGGTCGAACACAACATCGCCGAGGGTGTGTTGAACAATGCAATCGGGACGCTCAATACTGCTCAGGCTGCCTTGCAATCCGGCGTAGCAAATTTTGTGCTGATCTCGACCGATAAGGCGGTGCGGCCCACTAATGTCATGGGCAGTACCAAGCGCTTGGCGGAGTTGACGCTTCAGGCGCTCAGTCGTGAAGTCGCGCCGGTATTGTTCGGAGACAATGCAAAAGTTTCCCGGGTTAACAAAACCCGTTTCACGATGGTTCGCTTCGGCAATGTGCTGGGCTCCTCCGGGTCGGTGATTCCGCTGTTCCACAGCCAGATCAAATCCGGCGGGCCGCTGACCGTCACTCATCCGAAGATTACCCGTTATTTCATGACCATCCCCGAAGCCGCGCAACTGGTTATTCAGGCCGGTTCGATGGGGCAGGGTGGCGATGTGTTTGTGCTGGACATGGGCGAGCCGGTGAAAATCGTCGAACTGGCAGAGAAGATGATCCACTTGTCCGGTTTGAGTATTCGTTCCGATCGCAATCCGCAGGGCGACATCTCCATCGAGTTCACGGGGTTGCGTCCAGGTGAAAAGCTCTATGAAGAGCTGTTGATCGGCGACAACGTCGCTGCAACACCGCATCCGATGATCATGACGGCCAATGAGGATCATCTACCTTGGGAAGTGTTAAAGGTTAGATTGGCCAGTTTGTTGGCGGCGGTTGATGAGGATGATTACTCGCGCGTTCGCCAGTTATTGCGCGAAACCGTCAGCGGCTATACCCCCGATGGCGAGATCGTCGACTGGATCTACCAGCAGCGTCGTCTCGAACCCTGATTGTTTCACATCCTGTAACGCACGCATTTTTGACATCCCTCCACCATGACCTAAGTTTGGAGAGCAGCTTCGGAAAAGCTGCTTTCTCAAACGATGATGGAGCGTCACTAATGCGTACCGGTTACTTCTATTCTCTGATCTTTGCTTTCCTCACCAGCGCCTCGATCGCCGCTATTGCCGCGCCTGTTGCGCCGGCGGAGTCACCCAAGGCGCCGTTGGTGATGGAGACAACTGCACCTTCCCAAAGCGCAAAAGTCGACCTCAACGATGCCGATGCGGCAACGCTGCAAAAGGAACTGGCGGGAGTCGGAGAGGCCAAGGCCAAAGCGATTGTTGCTTATCGTGAAACAAACGGGCCGTTTGCGTCGGTGGATGAGTTGCTGGAAGTGAAGGGTATCGGTAAGGCGATTCTGGATCGCAATCGCGACAAGCTGGAAGTCAACTAAGCTGAGTGTTTAATGCCAAGGGGGCCGGTCATTGACCGGCCTTTTTTACTTGCGCAGCGCATGGCTGCGGGTAGTGGAAGAGAGGGCAGCAGTCCGACGATTTAAAATTACGGCTATCATATTGCGTTTGGATTATGCCTATAATAATTTGCCGCTGCGTCGAGCCAACACATCTCATCGGCAACTCCCTTCATCAAGCATTCCAGGAGCATTCTCATGAATTCCGCACAATCTCTAGGTACTGCTCTCGTCACTGGCGCATCGTCCGGAATCGGTGCGATTTACGCTCAGCGCCTGGCGGCGCGTGGTTTTGATTTGCTGCTGGTTGCCCGTGACAAGGATCGTCTGGAAAGTGCTGCGAGCCAGTTGCGGGATGCCCACGGCGTTCAGGTCGAAGTGCTGAAAGCAGACCTGACGCAAAAGGATGATGTACTCAAACTCGAACAACGCCTGCGCAGCGATTCCAGCATCAGTTTGCTGGTGAATAACGCCGGTGTGGCGTCGGACGGTTTACTGGCTAACGCCGACATGGATCAGTTGGAGCGGTTGATCCAGTTGAATATCACCGCCGTCACGCGCCTGGCATCGGCGGCTGCTGCCAGTTTCGCCAAGGCCGGGCGTGGCACGATCATCAATATCGCCTCGGTGGTGGCATTGTTTCCGGAACGTTTCAACGCTACTTACAGCGCCAGCAAAGCTTATGTACTGAGCCTGACGCAGTCGCTGAACACTGAACTCGAAGGCACCGGCGTGCAGATCCAGGCCGTGCTGCCGGGTGTGACCCGCACCGAAATCTGGGAGCGTTCCGGTATCGATGCCCGTGGCATTCCGGCAGAAATGGTCATGGAGGCGGGCGAGATGGTTGATGCGGCGCTGGCCGGTCTGGATCAGGGCGAGTTGATCACCATTCCTTCGCTGCCTGACGCAGGCGAATGGCACGCCTTTGTTGCGGCTCGCCATGTCATGGCGCCGAACCTTTCCCGCAGTGCTGCTGCGCAACGCTATAAGTCCGGCAATTGAATTGATCAGAGGTCACCACAGTATGGATTCGCGTCGAATAGTCGTCACGGGCATGGGCCTGGTTTCACCCTTGGGCAGCGATCTCGAAGTCGTATGGCAGCGTTTGCTGGCTGGGCGTTCTGGTTTGCGTAACTTGCCTGAGGCAACGGTCGCTGATTTGCCCACGCGAGTCGGCGGCGCGGTGCCGACGCTGGAAGAGGACGCTGAAGCAGGTTTCGATCCGGATCGCGCCACGCCGCCCAAGGAGCAGAAGAAGATGGATCGCTTCATTCTGTTCGCCATGGAGGCTGCCCGACAGGCGCTGGAGCAGGCCGACTGGCATCCTTCAGAAAGCAAAAGTCAGGAGCGTAGCGCAACGATCATCGGTTCCGGTGTCGGTGGTTTCGGCGCGATTGCTGACGCCGTACGCACGACCGACAGTCGCGGTCCTCGGCGTTTGTCACCGTTTACCATCCCGTCGTTTCTGGTCAATCTCGCGGCGGGTCACGTGTCCATTCAACACGGCCTCAAGGGGCCTTTGGGTGCGCCGGTGACGGCGTGCGCTGCGGGTGTCCAAGCGATCGGCGATGCGGCGCGCTTGATCCGCGCCGGCGAAGCGGATATTGCCGTGTGTGGCGGTGCGGAAGCCTGCATCGACCGCGTCAGTCTGGCCGGTTTCGCGGCAGCGCGGGCACTGTCGAGCGGTTACAACGACACCCCGCAGCGCGCCTCGCGGCCGTTCGACAGCGGGCGCGACGGTTTCGTCATGGGCGAGGGCGCGGGGTTGTTGGTGATCGAATCCCTGGAGCATGCGTTGGCGCGTGGCGCGACGCCGCTGGCGGAGCTGGTCGGCTATGGCACCAGCGCCGACGCCTATCACCTGACGGCCGGGCCGGAAGATGGCAGTGGGGCACGTCGGGCGATGACGCTGGCATTGGCGCAGGCGGGTATCGAGCCGGATCAGGTGCAGCATCTCAATGCCCACGCCACGTCGACCCCGGTCGGGGATCTGGGTGAATTGGCGGCGATCAAAAGTGTTTTCGGCGAAGAGAATAAAATCGCGGTGACGTCGACAAAATCGGCCACAGGTCATCTGCTCGGCGCTGCCGGTGGGCTTGAAGCGATTTTCACGCTATTGGCGATCCGTGATCAGGTGGTGCCGCCGACGCTCAACTTCGACAACCCGGATCCGGCGAGTGCCGGTGTGGATATCGTCCATGGCGAGGCGCGGTCAATTCCGATCGAATATGCACTGTCCAATGGTTTCGGGTTTGGCGGGGTCAATGCCAGCGTATTGTTCAAGCGCTGGCAGGCTTAGTCGCGGTTCTTGAGGTGATCGCGGGTGATATCGAGGATGCGTTGCGCAAACCCGGCATCCGCGACACTGCGCGACAGCATCAGTGCACCGACCAGGGTCGACATGATGACGATGGCGCGGTCAGCGCTGTTCTCGCCTTCGAGGCTGTTTTCGATCTGCTCCAGCCGTGCGTTGAGTACCACGTCACTGGTGGGACTCGGTTGCCCGCGCAGCCCCAACTCGGAAGAAATGGTCAGCAGCGGGCAGCCTTCATCTGGCGATGTCTGGTGCCATTCGGACAGATACGTCTCGATGAACACATCTAGCGCGTTGTCCTGGGCAAAAATCTCGGCACATAACCCGTCGACCTGGTTGCCGGCCTCTTGCAAGGCCTTCTCGACCAACTCGTCCTTGGACTTGAAATGTGAGTAGAAACCGCCATGGGTCAGACCCAGCGCTTTCATCAGGGGTTGCAGGCCGGTAGCGCCGATTCCGTCCTTGCGAAAGCGTGCCGAAGCCTCCTTGATGATGCGCTTATGGGTCTGGGCTTTATGGTCCTGCGAATAACGCATCTGGAACTCTCCGCAACAATGTCCCCATCTTAACCAAGGAAAATTAGATGGTGACTGTACTTCTACTTCTTAAAAGCGTGCAGATAGCTCCAATGGCTATAAAAAGCGCAAACCCCGCCGATCAGGCGGGGTTGTGTTCAGCGGTCTTGGGCGTCTTTGGCGTCCGCTTCGGCATTGCGTTGGGCAACGCGTCGGCGTTCTTCATCGGTCAGATCGACCTTATTGGCGGTGTCGCGCAACATCATTAATCCGCCGACGATCGAGCCGATTGCAACGACCAGAATCAACCAGGCATACCAAGGCATAACGGCTCTCCTTAAGGGCAGGTCGACGGACGAGGATTTCGCCGTGCAACGCTGCATACCACTTTTGAGCGAAGTGAACTCGCAGTGGTTCCATTCTAGGCCGCTTGCACCCGGTACACCCGAAATCCCTGTAGGAGGTGCCGAAGGCTGCGATCTTTTGATCTTGAAAAGCAAAGATCGCAGCCTCGTTTCACTCGTCAGCTCCTACAGGAGACGGGTCGTTACAGGCCGGTGAGCATCGCATCGGCTGGTGCGTCGGCACGCAGTTGTCCGGTCAGCAGGAAGTAGCAGAAACCGACCGCCATGAAGCCAAGGAAGATCAAGCCGATCAACGTGTTAAACCACGCCATCGCCACCAGACACACCACCGCCAGCACCAATGCAATCAGCGGAATCAGCGGATAGCACGGCGCGCGAAAGGTGCGTTCCAGATTCGGCTCCGATTTACGCAGTTTGAACAGGCTGAGCATGCTCATGATGTACATCACGATCGCACCGAACACGGCCATGGTGATCATCGCGGCGGTAAGGGTCATGCCACCGAGGTTGATCAGGCCGTCGCTGTAAATCGCGGCGATGCCGATGATGCCGCCGACAAGGATTGCCCGGTGCGGCGTCTGGAAGCGCGAGAGTTTCGCCAGCGAGGCCGGTAGATAGCCGGCGCGGGCGAGGGCGAAGAACTGGCGTGAATAGCCGAGGATGATCCCGTGGAAACTCGCCACCAACCCGAACAGGCCAATCCATACCAGCATATGCAGCCAGCCGGAGTTATCGCCGACCACGGTTTTCATCGCCTGCGGTAACGGGTCGTTGATGTTGGCCAGGGTGCGCCAGTCACCCACGCCGCCAGCAAAGAACATCACACCCATGGCCAAAAACACCAGCGTCAGGATGCCGCTGATGTAGGCCTTTGGAATCGTGCGTTTCGGATCCTTGGCTTCTTCGGCAGCCATCGCTGCGCCTTCAATCGCCAGGAAAAACCAGATCGCAAACGGAATCGCGGCGAACATCCCGGCAATCGCTGGCGCACCGAACACATCCGAACCGGCCCAGCCATTCAGTGCGAAGTTGCTGAAGCTGAAGGCCGGCGCGACCACGCCCATGAACACCAGCAACTCGGCCACCGCCAGTACGCAGACCACCAGCTCGAAGGTCGCCGCCAGTTTCACCCCGAGAATGTTCAGCCCCATGAACACGATGTAAGCGCCGACCGCCGCATGCTTCGGATCGAGTGCCGGAAACTGCACATTCAGGTAGGCGCCAATCGCCAGCGCGATGGCCGGTGGCGCGAAGACGAATTCGATCAGCGTCGCCAGGCCTGCAATCAATCCGCCTTTTTCACCAAACGCTCGACGACTATAGGCAAACGGCCCGCCCGCATGAGGAATCGCGGTCGTCAGTTCGGTGAAACTGAAAATGAAGCAGGTGTACATGGTCGCGACCATGAACGAGGTCACCAGAAAACCCAGCGTCCCGGCCACACCCCAGCCGTAACTCCAGCCGAAATATTCCCCGGAAATCACCAGCCCTACGGCAATGCCCCACAGGTGCAAGGTGCCCAGTGTGGGTTTGAGTTGTGTGTTCATGCGTTTGCTCCCTGAACGGTTTGGAAAGCTCGGGGGAGGGCGTGTGCAGTGGGCGTGCCATTGCTGTGAAACAAGTCGTAATGAGTTGAAAGCTGTCGTATCGGGGATGTTCGCGGTGGAATAGCTGCTTTTTGTGCGCCAGTTGAGTGCGATGTTGTTCGTTATGCCGTCTTCGCGAGCAAGCTCGCTCCCACAGGGGAATGCATTTCAAATTGTGGGAGCGAGCCTGCTCGCGAAGAGGCCTGCCCATACGGCGCAAAACCCACCTGTAACGCCGGCATAAACCCACTCTTTACGCTTTCTTTATGCCCAGCCAGACCCCTCGCTCTCGTTCCTTTACAGCCTCCTTTCCGACAATGCCTCCACACGCGGCAATACGCCGTAACACGGAGATCTTCCATGAGCGTTCTGGACGGGGTGTCACTGCTGTTGGCAGTGGGGCTGTTCATTTATCTGTTGGTTGCGCTGTTGCGCGCGGATCGGAACTAGGAGCGGCTATGCACAGTTATGACTATTGGCTGATCCTCGCGTTTTTTGCGGTGGTCTTGCTGCCAGCGCCGTTCCTCGGGCGCTTCTACTACAAAGTGATGGAAGGCCAGCGGACTTGGCTGACACCGGTTCTCGGCCCGGTCGAGCGCGGTTGCTATCGCATCGCCGGGGTTGATCCTAACGCCGAGCAGAGCTGGCAGAAGTACACGCTGGCGCTGCTGGCCTTCAACCTCGCCGGTTTCCTCCTACTGTTCGCGATTCTGCTGTTTCAGGATCACTTACCGCTGAACCCGCAAAATCTGCCCGGCCAGGAATGGACCCAGGCGTTCAACACCGCGGTCAGTTTCATGACCAATACCAACTGGCAGTCCTACAGCGGTGAAGCGACGCTCAGCTATCTGAGCCAGATGGTCGGCCTCACCGTGCAGAACTTCGTCAGCGCCGCCACCGGCCTCGCCGTTCTGGTCGCACTGTGCCGTGGCATCGGCCGCAAATCGACGAAAACCCTCGGCAACTTCTGGGTCGACATGACCCGCGCCACCCTCTACGGCCTGTTGCCGCTGTGCCTGCTGCTGGCGCTGTATCTGGTCTGGCAGGGCGTACCGCAAACCTTCGCGCAGTATGTGAACGCAGTGACGATGCAGGGCGTTGATCAAGTGATCCCGCTCGGTCCGGCGGCCAGTCAGATTGCGATCAAGCAACTGGGCACCAACGGTGGTGGCTTCTTCGGCGTCAACTCGGCGCATCCGTTCGAGAACCCGACCGCGTGGAGCAACTTGTTCGAAGTCGCTTCGATCATTCTGATTCCGGTGGCGCTGGTGTTCACTTTCGGCCACTACGTCAAGGACCTGCGTCAGAGCCGCGCGATCATCGCCTGCATGCTCGCGCTGTTCCTGATCGGCGGCGCGACCTCGCTGTGGGCTGAATATCAACCGAACCCGACCCTGAACAACGCTGCCGTTGAACAGACCGCGCCGCTGGAAGGTAAAGAAGCGCGCTTCGGCACCACCGCTACCGTGCTGTGGTCGGTGACCACCACGGCCGCCTCGAACGGTTCGGTCAACGGCATGCATGACAGCCTCAACCCGCTCAGCGGCATGGTCGCGCTGGTCAACATGATGGTCGGCGAAGTGATCTTCGGCGGCGTCGGTGCCGGGCTCTACGGCATGTTGCTCAACGTGCTGATCGCGGTGTTCCTCGCCGGTCTGATGATCGGCCGTACGCCGGAATACCTCGGCAAGAAACTCCAGGCGCGCGAAGTGCAATTGCTGGTGGTGACTTTGCTGGTGATGCCGGTTGGCGTGCTGGTGCTCGGTGCGATTGCCGCAGCGGTTCCCAGTGCCGCGGCAACCATCAGCAACCCCGGCCCGCACGGTTTCAGCCAGTTGCTCTACGCCTACACATCGGCGAGCGCCAACAATGGCTCGGCGTTCGGTGGCCTGAGCGCGAACACGCCTTTCCATAACCTGATGCTGGGCCTGGGCATGTTGATCGGTCGCTTCGGCTACATCCTTCCGGTTCTGGCATTGGCCGGCAGTCTAGCGATGAAGAAAACCGCACCGATCGGCCAGAACAGTTTCCCGACTCATGGCCCGCTGTTCGTGACCCTGTTGACCGTGACCATTTTGCTGGTGGGCGGCCTGACCTTCTTGCCGACTCTGGCGCTCGGCCCGATTGCCGAACATTTAAGTATGGGCTTCTAAGGAATCCATCATGAATATGCACGTTCCTGCAAAACCTGCAGAGCCGACCAAGTCGGCAGAAGCACCGAAAACCGCGATCTCGGCCCTGTGGCGGCCGGCGCTGGTGCAAGCTTTCGTCAAGCTCGACCCACGGCAACTGAAGCGTTCGCCGGTGATGCTGGTGGTTGAGTTGACGGCGATATTCACCACCGTGCTGTGCTTCATTCCTGACGCGGATGTACCGACCTTCGTGGCCGCGCAAATCGCCCTGTGGTTGTGGTTCACCGTGTTGTTTGCCAACTTCGCTGAAGCTTTGGCCGAAGGTCGCGGCAAGGCCCGTGCCGACAGCCTCAAGGCCGGCAGCGAAGGCCTCAGCGCACGTCGTAAACAGGCTAACGGCAGCTTGCAAGTGGTGCCAGCGGCAAGTCTGCGCAAAGGCGATGTGGTGCGCGTCGAAGCCGGGGAGATGATCCCCGGTGATGGCGAAGTCATTGAAGGTATCGCGGCGGTCAACGAAGCGGCGATCACCGGTGAATCGGCGCCGGTGATTCGCGAATCCGGCGGTGACCGTTCGGCCGTCACCGGCAACACGCGACTGGTCTCCGACTGGTTGCTGGTGCAGATCACCGCCAATCCGGGCGAGTCGACCCTCGATCGCATGATTGCGCTGGTCGAAGGCGCCAAACGCCAGAAAACCCCGAACGAAGTGGCGCTGGATATTCTGCTGATCGGCCTGACCCTGATCTTCCTGCTGGTGGTCGTGACCCTGCAACCGTTCGCCCATTTCGCCAACGGCAGCCTTCCGCTGGTGTTTCTGGTGGCGCTGCTGGTCACGCTGATTCCGACCACCATTGGCGGTCTGCTGTCGGCCATCGGTATCGCCGGGATGGATCGTCTGGTGCGCCTCAATGTGATCGCCAAGTCCGGTCGTGCGGTGGAAGCGGCGGGCGACGTGCATGTGTTGCTGCTCGACAAGACCGGGACCATCACCTTCGGTAACCGTCGTTGCAGTGCGGTGTATGCCGCGCCGGGTGTGAGTGGTCGCGAGCTGGCCGAAGGCGCGCTGTTCGCCTCGTTGGCTGACGAAACCGCTGAAGGTAAATCCATCGTCGAATACCTGCGTGGTCTGCACCCGCAGCCTGAGCCGGCGCTGGAAACCTTGACCGCTGTGCCGTTCAGCGCTGAAACCCGTTTGTCCGGCGTCGACTATCAAGGTCGTGTCTACCGCAAAGGTGCGGTGGATTCGCTGCTGAGTTTCCTCGGCCAAAAGCGCTCGGATCTGGCTCCGGCCCTGTCGCGGGAAATCGACAAGATCGCCCAGAGCGGCGGCACGCCGTTGCTGGTCTGCGCCGACGGCAAACTGCTTGGCGCGATCCATCTCAAGGACGTGGTCAAACCCGGCATTCGTGAGCGTTTTGCCGAACTGCGCAAACTGGGGATTCGTACCGTGATGGTCACCGGCGACAACCCGCTGACCGCCGCTGCCATCGCCGCTGAAGCAGGCGTCGATGACGTCCTCGCTGAGGCCACGCCGGAGAAAAAACTCGCGCGCATTCGTCACGAGCAAAACGACGGTCGTCTGGTTGCGATGTGCGGCGACGGCGCCAACGATGCCCCGGCGCTGGCCCAGGCTGACGTGGGTATGGCGATGAACGACGGCACCCAGGCTGCACGCGAAGCGGCGAACATGGTTGACCTCGACAGCGACCCGACCAAGCTGCTCGACGTGGTGCAGATCGGTAAGGAGTTGCTGGTGACACGCGGTGCGCTGACGACGTTTTCCATCGCCAACGACGTGGCCAAATACTTCGCGATTCTGCCGGCGTTGTTCGCTTCGATCTATCCGCAACTGGGCGTGCTGAACATCATGCAACTGACCAGTCCGCAGAGCGCGATTCTCTCGGCGATCGTCTTCAATGCCTTGATCATCGTTGTGCTGATTCCGCTGGCGCTGCGCGGTGTACGCGTGCAGGCGGCGAGTGCTGCAGCGTTGCTGCGACGCAATCTGCTGATCTACGGACTGGGCGGGATTCTGGTGCCGTTCGTGGGGATCAAGGCGATCGACATGTTGCTCACGGCGCTGCATCTGGTGTGAGGCCGGAAAAAGCCCCTCACCCTAACCCTCTCCCAGAGGGAGAGGGGACTGACCGAGTGGTTCAACAGAGGTACACCGACCTGAAATACCGAGCCGAACTCAGGTCTTGAACTGCACAAGGATCGGCTCCCTTTCCTCTTGTCACCTTCGTGGGAGAGGGGACTGATTGAGGTGTTTGCGAGAGCTACACCAACCTGAAATAACGAGCCGAACTCAGGTCTTGAAAAGCACAGAAATCGGCTCCCTTTCCCTCGCGCACTTATAGCGAGGGGACTGATTGAGGTGGTTGCATGAACTACACCGACTTGAGATACCGAGCCGAACTCAGGTCTTGAAAAGCATACAAGTCGGCTCCCTTTCCCCCTCGCCCCCTTGGGGGAGAGGGCTGGGGTGAGGGGGAAAAGATCTCCCTGACACCCCGCAAAAGTTTGCCCAACGAATTCGAGGATCTTGAAATGTCCACAATGATACGTCCGGCCCTGAGCCTGCTGGTGCTGATGACCCTGGTCACCGGTGTCGCCTATCCACTGGTGGTGACCGGTGTTGCGCAAGTCGCATTCCCCGCCCAAGCCAATGGCAGCCTGGTGCGAGACGCCGACGGCAAGGTCCGCGGCTCGTCGCTGATCGCGCAGGATTTTGTCGGCGATGCGTGGTTTCATCCACGTCCCTCCGCCGGTGCGTTTGCGACCGTTTCCAGCAGCGCGAGCAACCTGGCCCCGAGCAATCCGGCACTGGCAACCCGCGTGATCGACGACGCCAACAAACTCCAGGTTCCCGGCCAAGGCCCAGTGCCATTGGCCCTGCTCACCACCTCCGGCAGTGGCCTCGATCCGCACTTGCCACCGGCGGCAATTGCCTATCAACTGGCGCGAGTTGCGGCAGCGCGAAACTTGCCGGTATCGACTCTTCAGCAACTGCTCGATGCGCATATCGAACAGCCGCTGGTGGGGCCGCCGGTGGTGAATGTGCTTGAGCTGAATATGGCACTGGAAAAACTCTGAATCAGCGGCGCGGCCATTCGCGAGCAGGCTCGCTCCCACAGGAATATGCGTTCCAAATGTGGGAGCGAGCCTGCTCGCGAATAGGGCCGAAAGAACATCGCATAACTATCAGCAAGAGAGAACATCAAGCATGAGCGACTCCGGCCGCGCCGACGCGCTGTTAGCAGACCTGCCCCGTGACGGCCGTGGCCGGCTCAAGGTTTTCCTCGGCGCCGCTCCCGGTGTCGGCAAGACCTACGCCATGCTCCAGGCCGCCCACACGCAATTGCGCCAAGGCGTGAAAGTCATCGCTGGCGTCGTCGAAACCCATGGCCGCGCCGAAACCGAAGCGCTGCTCGGCGGCTTGCCGCAGCAAGCGTTGGTGCGCTCGGAATACCGTGGCGTGATGCTCGAAGAAATGGACCTCGACGGCATTCTCGCGGCCAAACCGAAACTGGTGCTGGTCGATGAGCTGGCCCACAGCAACGCCCCCGGCAGTCGCCACACGAAACGCTGGCAAGACATTCAGGAACTGCTCGCCGCCGGCATCGACGTGTTCACCACGGTCAACGTCCAGCACCTGGAAAGTCTCAATGATCAGGTGCGCGGCATCACCGGTGTGCAGGTGCGCGAAACCCTGCCGGACTGGGTGCTGCAAGAAGCTTACGAACTGCTGCTGATCGACCTGCCGCCGCGCGAATTGCTCGAGCGCTTGCGTGAAGGCAAGGTCTACGTGCCGGAGCAGGCGCGTGCGGCGATCGATGCGTTTTTCACCCAGACCAACCTCACCGCATTGCGCGAACTGGCGATGCAAACCGCTGCCGCACAGGTCGATAACGATCTCGCCCAAGGCTATCGCCAACTCGGTCAGGCGGCCCCGGCAGTGCGCGGGCGCTTGCTGGTCGGCGTCGATGGTGATGCTCAGGCCGAACGCCTGGTGCGCCATGCAAGTCGCGTTGCCCAGCGCCGGCATTTACCGTGGAGTCTGGTGCATGTCGATAACGGCAGCGTACGCGACGAGCAATCGCGCCTGCGCCTGCAAAGCGCTCAGCAACTGGCCGAGCGCCTGGGCGGTGAAGTGGTGTTGCTGCGCGCCGGTGAGGTGGCAAAAACCCTGATCCAGCACGCTGCCGAACGCCGTGCGAGCCTGGTGTTGGTTGGGCAGTCCCGGCCACGTCTGCGCCGGCGTCTATTCGGCGGCGGACTCGCAGCGCGCCTTCTGCGTCAGGCCCACGGACTGGAAATCAACGTCCTCGACAGCGATCAGCAACAGCATCAACCGCGCCCGCGCAACGCGCTGACCCTGGTGTGGTTCGACTATGCCTTGGCGCTGGTCGCCACCGTATTGGCCACCGCCCTGGCGTGGGCAGTGTCGAGCGTGCTGCCGCTGCCGAACATCTCGCTGGTGTTCCTTGCGGCGGTGCTGTTGGTGGCGGTGCGCAGCAGTCTCGGCCCGGCGCTGGCCTGTGCCGCGCTGTCGTTTCTGACCTATGACTTCCTGTTTATCCCGCCGAATTTTTCCTTCAGCATTCAGCGCGAAGAAGACGTCCTGACTCTATTGTTTTTCCTGTTGATGGCGGCGCTCACCGGCAACCTCGCGGCGCGTCAGCGTCGGCAATTGCAGGCCCTGCGCGACACCCAGGAAGAGACCACTGAACTGCTCGACCTGTCGCGCAAACTCACTGCCGCGACGGATCGCCAAGCGGTGGTCAGCGCTGCCGCGCAACACCTCAATGGCTGGAGCGATCTGCAGTTATGTCTGCTCAACCGGGACGGGCAGGGCGGCTGGAAGGTCGAGACCGGCGGGCCGTTGGAGTTTACCGAGTCCGAACGCGCCGCCGCTGACTGGGCCTGGCAACACGATCAACCGGCAGGCATGGGCACTGGCACGCTGCCGTTCGGACGCTGGTGGTGGTGGCCGCTGTCGGTCGAGGACGGGCCGCTGGCGCTGCTCGGTGTCTGCGCCAAAGAAGGCCAGACCTTGAGTGGCCAGCGTCGGCGCTTGCTCACCGCATTGAGTCAGCCGCTCGCCCAAGCGCTGGCGCGCGCGCAGTTGGCTGATGACCTGGAAGCCGCGCGCCTGCACGGTGAAACCGAACAACTGCGCAGTGCCTTGTTGGCCTCCGTATCCCACGATTTGCGCACGCCGCTGACGGCCATGCGCGGCAGCATCGACAGCCTGTTGGCCCTCGGCGAAGCGATCCCGCTGGAAGATCGTCGTGAACTGCTCGAAGGCACCCGCGATGAAGCCGAGCGCCTCGATCGCTACATTCAGAATCTGCTCGACATGACCCGCCTCGGCCACGGCGCGCTGAAGCTGGCGCGGGACTGGGTGTCGCCGGCCGATATCGTCGGCAGTTCGCTCAATCGCCTGCGCGCGGTGCTCGCGCCGTTGCAGGTCAGCACTGATGTGCCGGCCGAGTTACCGCTGTTGTTCGTGCATGCGGCGCTGATCGAACAGGCGCTGGTCAATGTATTGGAAAACGCCGCACGTTTCTCACCCGCTCACGGTCGCTTGCAACTGAGCGCAGGCGCGGATGACCAAGAGATTTTCTTCTCGGTCAGCGACGAAGGGCCGGGGATTCCGGAGGATGAGCGGGCGAAGATTTTCGACATGTTCTACACCGCTGCCCGAGGGGATCGTGGCGGCCAGGGCACGGGCCTCGGCCTAGCGATCTGTCAGGGCATGGTCGGCGCACACGGCGGGCGCATCAGCGTCGCCGACGGCATCGAGGGACACGGCACCTGCATCACTTTGCACTTGCCGTTGCAGACGCAACCGGGGATGGACGATGAAGGCTGAAGCTGACTGCGCTACTCTCTTGCCAATCATTTGTGTTGATGTGAATTCATGAGCCAGACCACGACCATTTTGGTCATCGACGACGAACCGCAGATCCGTAAGTTCCTGCGCATCAGCCTTACCTCACAGGGCTATAAAGTGCTCGAGGCCGGCAACGGTGCCGAGGGTTTGGCGCAAGCGGCGCTGAACAAACCGGACCTGCTGGTGCTCGATTTAGGCCTGCCGGACATGGATGGCCAGCAAGTGCTGCGCGAGTTTCGCGAGTGGGCGACGGCGCCGGTGCTGGTGCTGTCGGTGCGCGCCAGCGAAGGGCAGAAAGTCCAGGCGCTGGATGGCGGCGCCAATGACTACGTGACCAAGCCGTTTGGCATTCAGGAGTTTCTCGCCCGAGTCCGCGCCTTGTTGCGCCAGGCTCCGGCAGGGGAGGCGCAGCAGGCGGCGCTGAGCTTCGGCCCGCTGACCGTGGATCTAGCTTATCGGCGGGTGTTGCTCGACGGTGTCGAAGTGGCGCTGACCCGCAAGGAATACGCGGTGCTGGCGCAACTGGCACGGCATCCGGGGCGGGTGATTACCCAGCAGCAATTGCTCAAGGATATCTGGGGGCCGACGCACACCGAGGACAGCCATTATCTGCGGATTGTGGTGGGGCATTTGCGCCAGAAGCTGGCGGATGATCCGACGCGGCCGCGGTTTATCGTGACCGAGGCGGGGGTTGGCTATCGGCTGTTGAGTGACAACAGTCTTTAGCCATTTGTTGTCCCGGCAGACGCCATCGCTGGCAAGCCAGCTCCCACAGGTTTTTCAGCTGTGATTGAAATCTGTGTATCACCTCGATCACTGTGGGAGCTGGCTTGCCAGCGATGAGGCCCTTAAAGACTGCGGAAAACTTCAGGGCTCTCTGCTCTGCTCACTGTCATACCGATCCAGCGTATCCCGCGCAATCTCGCGTCCCAACGCGATCAGCTCCGGCGCCTTGTAAAACTCGAAAAACCGGCACACCCGCTTCGGCACATTGATCAGGATATCCGGCGGATATCCGGCGATCTTGTACTGCGCCAGCGAGGTCTGCATCACCTCGAAACTCTGGTTGATCAAGTCCAGCAACGAGGCCGGTCCGACGTTATCGATGATGAATGAACCGGTCGCCGATTTCGGTGCGCCTTCACGCTCGGGCGCGGCTGCCGGTTGCTGGCTCTCCGGCTCGGCGCCGTCCAGCCAGGGATTGATGTCCGCCGCTTCGGCGCGCAGCGCTTCCTGTTCGAGCCGCAACAATTGCTCGGCCTGTGTACGGCGGAATGGCATCTTCGATCCCAGCGAACTGATCAGGCTATCGAAGCGTGAGCGAAAAGCGGCAGGGCGCTGGATCACCGGCAGTTTGTAGTGACGCTGATTGGTCGAATTGAGATTGACCGCAATGATCAGATCGCAGTGGCTCGACACCACCGGCACGATCGGCAACGGGTTGAGAATGCCGCCGTCGACCAGCATGCGATTGCCCTGCATCACCGGGGTGAACAGGCTGGGAATCGCCGCCGAGGCTCGCATCGCCTGATGCAGGCAGCCTTCCTGAAACCAGATCTCCTGCTGGTTGGTGAGGTCAGCGGCGACGGCGGTGTAGGGGATGCGCAAGTCTTCGATGTTGACATCGCCGACGATCTTGCGGATCTGCCCGAAGACCTTTTCGCCGCGAATCGCGCCGAGGCGAAAACTCACGTCGACCAGGCGCAGCACATCCAGATAATCGAGACTTTCGATCCAGTTCTTGTAAACATCGAGTTTGCCGGCGGCGTAGATCCCGCCGACCACGGCACCCATCGAACAGCCGGCAATGCAGGCGATTTCGTAACCGCGTTTCTCGATCTCTTCAATGACCCCGATATGGGCATAGCCCCGGGCGCCACCGGAGCCCAGTACCAGCGCGACACGTTTTTTTTTCATCCAGCGTCCTCCCGACAAGGTTCCACAATGCACCCATCGCCGGGCAGGCTCAATCGCCGAGGTCGTTGAGTGCGCCGGTGACGTCGTTTTTTCGCTACTGCATGGCCCTTCAGCGCTATCCTTCTCAGTTGCGCGGTTTCACCCGCCGGCAAGGCACTTTTTCGCAGCCTTACCGTCTTACCTGCACGACTGTTGACCTATTTTGAGGTGTGAGTGATGAAAGCCTGGATCTGTGTGCCGTTGATGGCTCTGGCATTGGCCGGTTGCGCCGGTAAAACCGCTTACCGCGACAGCTGCGGCAGCCAGCTCGACGCGGCCTGGCATGAGCTGGATCTGGCCAAGGCTGAAGGCTTTGCCGGCACTGTCAGCTACTCCAAAGCGTTGTCGCTGCTGACCGCTGCCAAGACTCAGCAGCAATTCGAAGGGTTCGAAGGCTGCAGCAAGAAAGCCGAGAAGGCGCGTTTCTACATTCGCGAATCCCGCGCCGGCCGCTAAGCTGCTGACGTGAAGCAAGGAGGCTGCGTTCGCTGGGCAGCAGAATGATCTTCAAGCCATTTGAATCAGGAGCAAGTGATGTCTGCGTTGGTTGACCGGTTGGTGGCTCATGTCCTGAGTCTGGAAGTGCGCCTGCTAGCCTGTCAGGCACGGCTCACTGCACGGACCGACCCCGAGGCGCTGCATGATCTGCGCACCACAGTGCGGCGCTTGCGCAGTCTGTTGCGGCCATTGCGTGGCTTGCCCGGGGTCGAGCAACTGGAAGATGCCGCCTCGGCGGTCGGCCAATTGACCACGCCGTGGCGTGATCGCGAAGTGCTCGCGGCGTATCTGCTCCTGCATGATCAGCCTGAGGCCGCGCAACGGCGCATGGCGCAAATGGCCGAGGCCTATCCGGCGCTGGCGGCGAGCGCCGAGGTGGCTTCGCTGTTGATGATTCTCGACGCTTTCCCGCGATTTCTGCGTGCGTCTCAGCGTCAGGGCTTGCTCAAGGGCTTGGACAAACGCATCGAAAAACGCTTGGGCAAGCAATGGCAGAAACTCGACGAGGCGCTGCACGACCCCGCTCACGACCGTCATCGCCTGCGCCTGTTGATCAAGCGCGTGCGCTACGGCATCGACGCCTATCCCGAACTGGATCGCTTGCCCGAGGCGGCGCTGGCTCGCCTCAAGTCTGCCCAAGGCGCGCTGGGCGACTGGCACGATTGCTGGCAGTGGCTGGCGAAGGCTGAGCTTGAGGCGGATCTGCAGCCCTGTGTCGCCACTTGGCAGGCGACCATGATCAAAGCCGAAAGCAAGGCTGATCGCGTGCTGGAAAAACTCAGTTCAGCCTGCTTCAAATAACCTTAGCCCCGCGATATCCCCTGTAGGAGCTGCCGAAGGCTGCGATCTTTTGATTTTGATTTTTAACAACAAGATCAAAAGATCGCAGCCTTCGGCAGCTCCTATAGGGTTTTGTGTCTGTATTTGAAATACGCTAAGGCCTTTCTGTCAGCCCATTTGACCGGAATAGACGCTGCGGCGCTCTGCAGCTCTGGTTAAGATCCCTGCATTCCTTTCTTGTTTTCTGAGGTTGCCATGCGCTTTAGCGATCTGCTCGAGGCGGTCCGCCGCCAACCGGAACTGACGATCCCTGCCGAATGGGGCCAGGGCCGTGCCAGTTTCGGTGGTCTGGTGGCTGCGCTGCAATACGAAGCCATGCGCGCGAAAGTCCCGGCAGATCGCCCGGTGCGTTCGCTGGCGATCACCTTTGTCGGCCCTGTCGAACCTGAAGTCCCGGTGAGTTTCGAAGTCGATGTACTGCGCGAAGGCAAGGCCGTCAGCCAGGTCATGGGCCGGGCGATGCAGAATGGTCAGGTGGTAACGATCGTTCAAGGCAGCTTCGGTGCTTCGCGGCCGTCGGAGGTGGCAGTCGAAGCCTATCCGGCGCCGTCAATGAAACACTGGGACGAATGCCAGGAATTACCCTATATCAAAGGCGTGACCCCGGAGTTCATGCGTCATCTGGCAATGCGCTGGAGTGTCGGCGGCATGCCGTTCACCGGCACGCAATCGCGGCTGATGGGCGGCTGGGTGCGCTTGCGTGGGGATGTCAAAGAAGAACCGGTCAACGAGGCGCATCTGCTGGCCTTGGTCGATGCGTGGCCGCCCGCGCTGTTGCCGTATCTGAAGAAGCCTGCACCCGGCAGCACGCTGACCTGGACCATCGAATTCGTTCAGCCACTACGCGACTTGAGCACGCTGGACTGGTGCCAGTACCTGGCCGACATCGAGTATGCCGCCGATGGATACGGCCATGTCGCCGCCAAGTTGTGGAGCGCGGAAGGAGAGTTGATTGCGATGAGTCGCCAGACCGTTACGATTTTCGCCTGACTCAATGCCGACGGTGGCGTTCACGCCAGGCGCGCCACCAGCCGCCACTGAGAAAGAAGCGCGGGAAGGTCAGGAACTGCTCGACCAGTAAACGCGACATCGCATCTTTACGATCACTGAACGGCTCGGAGGCTTGCGCCTCCAGGCTGTGGCCGTGGCGCTGCAAACCCAGCGCCGCGATGATGCCGATCACGCCGATGGCCACACTGGCCAGACTCAGGCTGAACACCCCGGAGACGATCAGCAGAAACGCGACGATAAACAACGGCACGGCAATCAGGTGCAGCACCAGATTGGTCGGGTGCTGATGATTGCCCGGGTATGCGCGCCATTGCCACGCGGGAAGGTTGGGATGACGTTTGCCCATGTTTTCTACTCCTCGATCCTTGTTGAACACATGGTTGAAGAATAGGCCTGGGCACGGAGGGCGGCGAATCAAGGTTGGCTATTGAAGTGATAGGCGTCATCGCAAGATTCGATGTTGCCGGGGCTGACGCTTTCGCGAGCAGGCTCGCTCCCACATTGGATCAGTGCGCACACAAATCCCCTTGTGGGAGCGAGCCTGCTCGCGAAGGGGGCATCAGAGTTTCAGTTGACCGATCGCCTTGCTCAATTCCCCGGCCAACGTCGCCAGTTCATTACTCGTGGTCGCCGAATCCACAGTCTGCTGCACCGTGTTCTCGGTCACATCGCGAATGCTCACCACCGCTCGGTTCATCTCCTCGGCGACCTGACTTTGCTGCTCCGCTGCCACGGCAATCTGCGTATTGCTTTCACGCATCTGCGCCACCGCGCCGGTGATTTCCGCCAGCGCCGCGCCAGCCTCCTGCGCCTGCTGCACGCAGTCGTCGGCCTTGTACGAACTCTCCTGCATGAAATCCACCGCATCGCGAGTGCCGGCCTGCAAGGCCGAGACCATCGTGGTGATCTCGTCGGTCGAGGTCTGCACACGTTTGGCCAGGTTGCGCACCTCATCGGCCACCACCGCAAAGCCGCGGCCCATCTCACCGGCGCGGGCCGCCTCGATGGCGGCGTTCAGTGCCAACAGGTTGGTTTGCTCGGCAATGCTGTGAATCACGCTGACCACGCCGTTGATCTTCTGACTGTCCTCGGCCAGCCGTTGAATCATCTCGGCCGTCTGCTGCACTCCGCTGGAGAGTCCGGCAATCGACTGCTGCACCCGCGCGACCACTTGCTGACCGCTGCCGGCGAGGCCATCGGCGGTCTGCGACAGGTCGCGGGTGGCGCCGGCGTGCTGGGCGATGTGGTAAACGGTGGCGGTCATTTCGTTGATCGCGGTGGCGGCCTGATCGGTTTCGCTCTGCTGGCCGAGCATGCCGTGGCGCACTTCGTTCATGCTCGACGCTAGCCGTGCCGCGCCGACATCCAGTTGCCGCGCGGTGTTGGCGACGGTCGTCACAACGCGCTGGTAACCGGCCTGCATCGCGTTAAACGCATTGGCCATCTGCCCGACTTCGTCTTTGCCGGCCAGCGGCACACGGGCCGAGAGATCGCCGCTTTTCTCGACGTGGAGCATCACGTCTTTCAAGGTGTTGAGCTGGCTGAGCAGGAAGCGGATTAACAGTTGCGAGGCGCACAGCATGGCGAACATCAGGATGAACACCGCCACCGCATAGTTGGCGAAACGTTCGCTGAACACTTGGCTCAGGCTCGGACCATAGGCAATCACCGCGACCTGCTGGCCATCGGCGCGGCTGAACACTTCGGCGCCCATCAACGGATTTTCGCCGAACAGCGGCAGGTGATTGATCTCGTTCCAGCCGTTGCTTTCCGTGATTTCCAGCAAGGGCTGATCATTCAGGCGCGGTGCTTCGCCGCGTTTGAAGGTCAACACCTGATCGGCCTTGGGCAATGGCTGACCGACCGGCCAGGCTTTAAGCAGTTGTGCTTGGGCTTGCGCCGAGGCCTGTGATGCGTGACTGCGCGCCTGTTGTTCGAGTTGCACGGCGTACAGCACCAGCAACAGGGTAGTGACGAAGGCGACCGCATTGACCGCCCAGAATTTGTATTTCAGCGAGATATTGCTAAGCCAGGCACCCATGGAGGTCTTCTCTGATAGCGGAAACAGTTTTGGCAAGGTGCCATTATTGTGCCGCTATGCAGAAGGCTCGATTTGATGTGGGTCAAGAGATCAAAAGATCGCAGCCTTCGGCAGCTCCTACATTGGGATGGCGTATGCCCTGTAGGAGCTGCCGAAGGCTGCGATCTTTTGTGGCTTACGCCAATGCGGGAAGGTTGTAGAACGCGCGGGCACACGCGGTGGTGTGTGCCGCCAGATCTTCCTCGGTTTCGCCACGATGCAGCGCCACTTCGCGCAGTACTTCGGTCAGATAGGCCGGCTCATTACGCCCGTTCTTCGGCTTCGGGCGCAAGGAGCGCGGCAGCAAGTAAGGCGCGTCACTTTCCAGCATCAAGCGCCCGCGTTTGATCTCTTTCACCAGCGGATGCAAATGCGTGCCACGGCGCTCGTCGCAGATCCAGCCGGTGATGCCGATATGCAGATCCAGGTCGAGATAGCTGAACAAGGCTTTTTGCTCGCCGGTGAAGCAATGCACTACAGCGGCGGGTAATTGATCGCGGAAGTCTTTGAGTATTTCCAGCAGGCGCTGGCTGGCGTCACGCTCGTGCAGGAACACTGGCATTTGCAGTTCAACGGCTAGCGCCAAGTGTTCCTCAAGGACTTTTTCCTGCTGTGGGCGCGGGGAGAAATCCCGGTTGAAATCCAGCCCGCATTCGCCTACCGCGACGACATTGGATTCTTTCAGCAAATTGCGCAGGCGGCGCGCGCTGTCTGCGTTCCAGTCGCTGGCCGAATGCGGATGAATACCGGCGGTGGCGAACAGGCGCTGGCCGCTTTCATCGAGTTGCTGGCACAGCTCCAAGGCTTGCTCGCTGCCCTCGACGCTGGTGCCGGTCAGCACCAGTTGGCATACGCCCGCGGCATAGGCGCGCTCGAGTACGGCCTGATGTTTGTCGGCGAAACTGGGGTTGGTCAGGTTGACGCCGATATCGATGAGTTGCATGGTTGCTACCTCGGGCCGAAGGCCGGAAAGCATACCAGAGCTGTAGATTCATAAGAAAAGCCAAGAACTACAACGAGTTATAGCTGTCTGTTGATGCCGCGACGCAGACCGGTTTGGTAGAAGTGCCATTACTGTGCCGGTCTCTCGCACGTTGCCAGCGCTCATGGCGCTCTGTTTTCGTCGGTGATTTCGACCTTTTAAAGATGAAATCGCCCCGTATTCTTTCCGGAGAGTGGATGGTTCGTCCCTCGGTTTTGCTCCTGTTGTGTGGCTCGCTGCTACTGCCGATGACGGCGGTCGCGCGCCTGCCCGGGCCACTGCAAGCCGTGCCGGCGGCCAAGGTGCGTGACTTGTCCGAGATTCGCAGCAGCCGCGTGTTGCGCGTACTGGTCAATCAGAGTCGCAACAGCTCCGGCGAAGTCCAGGGCCAGGCCATCGGCGTCGAATACCATCGCCTGCGCGCCTTCGAGCAATACCTCAATGGCCACGCCCGCGATGGTCAGGAAGTCACCCTCAAGATCATTCCCAAAGCCAAGGATCAACTGCTCGGCGCCTTGCAACGTGGCGAAGGTGATCTGGTCGCGCCGGGCGAATTGCTCGATCTGCAACCGGGCTATGCCGTAGCCAGCAGCGAACCGATTGCCAGCAATGTGCCGCTGGTGTTGGTAGGGATCAAGGGCGAGCGGCGCTACACCAAGGTCGAGCAGCTTTCCGGCAAAACCCTGGCGTTGCCCACCGGCAGTGCGGCGGGGGAGGCGGTCAGTCAGCTCAATCAGAAACTGGCGTTGCACAAACTGGCGCCGATCAAGATCGAATGGGTCGATCCGACCCTGGCGGTCGAAGACGTGCTGGAGATGGTTCAGGGTGGCATTTTCCACCTGACCATCGTCGAGCAACCTATCGCCGAGCGCTGGGGCAAGATCTTGCCGAAGCTGCGTTTTGACCGGCAACTGATAATCAGCGAGCCGGGCGAGGAGTACTGGTTCGTACGCCGCGATGCCTCGATGTTGCGCGCGAGCATCGATCGCTTTCTCGGCGGTTACAAGAAGCCATCCAATGAAGATGCGGCGTTTTTGCGCATCTATCGTCGTCTCTATCAAGTCCACTATCCCTTGGCCAAGGCTGATCGCCAGCGCCTGGAAAAACTGCGCCCGACCCTGCAAAAGCATGCCGACGCGCAGAACATGGACTGGCTGAATCTGGCCGCACTGGCGTTTAAGGAGTCACGCCTGCAACCCAATGCCCGCAGCGGCAGTGGTCCGACCGGGCTGATGCAGATCACGCCTTCTGCCGCTCAGCGAGTCGGCGTGAACAACATTCAGAATCTCGATGCGAATGTGCAGGCCGGGGCCAAGTACCTGGCGATGATCCGCCGCAAGTTCTTCAACAGCCCCAAGCTCAATGAGCGTGAACGCATGGCGTTCACCCTGGCGGCCTACAACATCGGCCCTGAGCGCGTGCAGGGCATGCGCGCCGAGGCCCGGCGGCGCGGGTTGAATCCCAACCAGTGGTTCTTCCAGGTCGAGCGCATCGCCATGGAGCAGGTAGGAATGGGGCCGGTCAGCTATGTTAATAGCGTGAACAAGTATTACTTGGCGTTCGACCGGGAGCGGGAGTCGTTGGAGCCCGGGGTACAAAAAGTCGTCTCACGTAAATGATCTAATAAACTGATTGTTATGGCGAAATATTTGCGCTTTTAACATGGAATTTATTGATTAATATAGCGGCCAACCAACACACACAACTTCTCGCAAAAACAAGGAATGCCCATGAGCTCTCTGATCAACAAAGTACTGTTCACTCGCGCTGGCTACGGTCTGACCATCCTGCGCATCGCTGTCGGCGTGATCTTCGCGGCTCACGGTTCGCAAAAACTTTTCGGTCTGTTCGGTGGTTATGGTCTGGCAGGCACGGCGCAGTACATGGACAGCATCGGTCTGCACCCGGGCTACCTGATGGCCACATTGGCGGGCGGTACTGAGTTCTTCGCTGGCCTGGCGTTGATCATTGGCCTGCTGGTGCGTCCGGCAGCATTGGGCCTGACCTTCCTGTCGCTGGTGGCGATCTTCACCGTACATATCAGCAACGGTCTGTTTATGGCCAACAACGGTTACGAGTTCGCCCTGGCTCTGCTCGGTGGCAGCCTCGCCGTCCTGATCGAAGGCGCCGGCAAGCTCTCGGTGGATCGCGCCATCGCCGGTTAAGCGCTCTGGCTCAAGGAACAGGCCCGCATTGTGCGGGCCTTTTTTTGTTGCGGCTGATTCTTGACACTGATCGGTCACGTTCTCTAGGATGTTGCCCATGCGCCGATTTAAACAGCTACTTGCGGGGCGCCAGGTGACTTAAACAGTTGCCGTCAGAAGCCGGAACAGGGCTTCGAAATACCGCTAAAGCGCTGGTTCGGTGTTGCCTCTCACCTGCCATGCAGACTTTTGAGGCAGAGACACGACACGATGAATGCACTACGCCCTCCAGCACGTCCCGCACCGATCACGGCGCATATCACCCAGCGCAACCCGAAAATCCTTCTTGGCGGCAAACATCAGCCAACGCTGCTGCGTTATCTCGATGGCTGGCCACGGCGCAGTGGCGGTCCTGCCGCGTTCCTGATCCAGTTCGTTGAAGACGGCGAGTCGCTGTCACGTTTTGCCAGTGACAGTTTTGATCTCGCGGTGATTCAGACACCGAGCGCTGAAGATGCGCCGGAGATGATCAAGCAACTGGTCCGCGTTGCGCGGCAGGGCCTGATCACCCGCCGCTGATTCGCTTTACGGATAGTCGATGGCGACGATGTAAACGAACTGCTCGCCGGTCGGCGTCTGCACCCGGACTTCTGCATCCAGCGCCTTGCCGATCAAGGCGCGGGCCAGTGGCGAGTCGATGCTGATCAGGCCCAGTTTCAGATCCAGTTCATCGGGGCCGACGATGCGGTAGCGCGATTGCTTGCCGTCTTCGTCTTCGATGGTCACCCAGGCGCCGAAGTAGACTTTGTTCGGATCGCTGGGTTTTTCACTGACGACTTTCAACGCTTCCAGACGTTTGGTCAGAAAGCGCACGCGACTGTCGATCTCGCGCAGCATCTTCTTGCCATAGGTGTACTCGGCGTTCTCCGAGCGATCGCCTTGAGCCGCGGCCTCGCTGACCGATTGCGTCACTTGCGGGCGGCGCACATGCCACAACTCATGGAATTCGGCGCGCATCCGCGCTTCACCTTCAGGGGTGATCAGCGCGGTGCCGGCGGTGCGGGGAGGGCGATAACGGCTCATGGCAACTTCTTGTGATTAAGACCGCTTGAGTCTATCAACCCTCACGTAACACTGTCAGTGGACTTGCATTGAGTGCCCGGCGCGTACCGAACACGCCGGCGCCACCAATCAACGCCGCGCCAATCAATGGCAGCACCAGCAACCACGGATGCGGGTGCCACGGCAGATCGAACGCGTAGCGATACAACACCAGACTCACCACTTCCGAGCCGATCGCGGCGAGTAATCCGCTGACTGCACCAAGCAGGCCGAATTCGATGCGCCGCGCCTTGATCAGCAACTGCCGTTCCGCGCCCAATGCACGCAACAGCGCACCTTGGCGGATACGTTCATCCAGCGTTGCCTGCAAACCGGAAAACAGCACGGCCATACCCGCTGCCAACACAAACAACAGCACATATTCGACCGCCAAAGTGACTTGGGCGAGGATGCTGCGCAGCTGTTCGAGCAGCGCTTCTACCTGAAGAATGGTCACCGCCGGGAAGGTACGCGACAGTTCGACGATCTGCTGGTCATGGCCCGGGGCCAGATAGAAGCTGGTCAGGTAAGTCGCCGGCAGATCCTTCAAGGTGCCGGGCTGGAAGATCATGAAGAAGTTCGGCTGGAAGTTGTCCCAGTTGATCTCGCGCAGGCTGGTGACCTTCGCTTCACGATTGACGCCGCCGACGCTGAACACCATGTGATCGCCGAGTTTGAGCTTGAGGCTTTCGGCGACTTTGCCTTCCACCGATACGCCGGGAACACCGTCGGTTGGCTGATCTTTCCACCACTCACCGGCAGTGAGCTTGTTGCCCGCCGGCAAATCCGCCGCCCAGGTCAGGCTCAAGTCGCGCTGCACAGCGCGATCGCCCGCCGAATCCTTGCTGACGATTTGCTGCACAGCTTCGCCGTTGATGCTGATCAATCGGCCGGGTACGACCGGATAAAGAGGTGCGGCTTGCGCGGACACTTTGATCAGATGATCGGTGAACGCCTGTTTGTCTGCTGGCAGGATGTTCAGAGCAAAGTAGTTCGGCGCATTTTTCGGCAACTGGTTTTGCCAGGTGTCGAGCAATTCGCCGCGCAGCAGGGCAATCAAAGCCATCGACAGCAGAATCAGACCGAATGCCAGCGACTGACCAGCCGCTGCCAAGGGATGGCGCAGCAACTGGCCCAGACCCAACCGCCACGGCAGCGAAGCACGGGCGAGCATCCGCCGCAGGCTTTGCAGCAGTAACAACAGCAGACCGCCCAACACCAACGCGGCGACCACGCCACCGCCGAGCAGAGCGAATGTCAGCAGCAGATCGAGGCTCAGGCGCCACATGATCAGGCCGAGCGCACCCAGGGCGGCGCCGTAAACCATCCAGGTGCTCGACGGAATCGGCAGCATGTCGCGGCGCAGTACACGTAACGGTGGCACACGACCCAGTGCGGCCAGCGGCGGTAAAGCGAAACCGGCCAAGGCCACCAGCCCGGTGCCGATCCCGGCGATCGCTGGAAACAGACCGCCCGGTGGCACGTCGCTTGGCAACAAATCATGCAGCAGCGCGAACAGGCCCAGTTGGGCCAACCAGCCGAGCAACGCTCCACTGAGCGCGGCGAACAAGCCGAGCACGGTCAACTGCAAACTGAACAGCACCATGGTTTCCCGGCGCGAAAGACCGAGGCAGCGCAGCAAGGCGCTGGCATCGAAGCGGCGACTGGCAAAACGGTTAGCCGACAACGCCACGGCGACACCGGCCAACAGCACGGCGACCAGACTGGCCATGTTCAAATAGCGCTCGGCCTTACCGAGTGCACCGCCAATCTGCCGGTTGCCATCGCGGGCGTCCTGAATCCGCTGGTTCGCGGCGAGCCCGGGTTTGATCAGTTGCCGATAGGTTTCCAGCGCCTGCGGTTCACCCCGCCACAGTTCGCGGTAACTCACGCGGCTGCCGGGCTGTACCACGCCGGTGGCCGCGAGGTCGTCGAGGTTGATCATGACCCGCGGCGTAAGGCTATAGAAGTTGCCGGCGCGATCCGGTTCGTAGGTCAGCACGCGGGTCATTTTCAATGTCTTCATGCCGACATCGATGCTGTCGCCGATTTTCAGATCCAGCGCGGTCAGCAGGCGTGCCTCGACCCAGGCTTCGCCGGGTTGCGGTTCGCCACCGGTTTCTTCAGTGGCGAAAGGCGCTGGCGCGCTCTTCAGTTCGCCGCGCAACGGATAGGCGCGGTCGACGGCTTTGATGCTCGACAACTGAATGCCATTGTCAGTAGCGATGACGCTGGAAAACTCCACCACTTGCGCATGCTTCAGGCGCAGTTCGGTGCCGCTGCGAATCTGTTCTTCACGGGCTGGAGAGCTGCCTTCCAGCACCAGATCGGCACCGAGAAATTCGGTCGCGCGCAGCATCATGGCGCCGTTGAGGCGGGCGCCGAAATAACCGATGGCGGTACTTGCCGCCACCGCCACCACCAGCGCGAAGAACAACACGCGCAATTCCCCGGCGCGGGCATCGCGCATGAGTTGGCGTATGGCGAGACTGAACAGACGCAACAGCGGCAAACGTGCCATCAAGGCTCCAGAGGGGCGACCAACAGCCCGGCTTCAAGACGGATCAGGCGCCGGCAGCGATGGGCCAGGCGTTCGTCGTGTGTCACCAGCACCAGGGTGGTGCCGCGTTCCTTGTTCAATTCGAAGAGCAAATCGCTGATGCGCTCACCGGTGTGGCTATCGAGGTTGCCGGTCGGTTCGTCGGCAAACAGCACGTCAGGTTCGGCTGCGAAGGCGCGGGCAATGGCCACACGTTGCTGCTCGCCACCGGAGAGCTGGCGCGGCGAGTGCGTCAGGCGCTGGCCGAGGCCGACGCGCTGGAGCAATTCGGTGGCGCGGTCACGCGCATCTTTGCGGCCGTCGAGTTCCAGCGGCAGCATGACGTTTTCCAGTGCGTTGAGGCTGTCGAGCAACTGAAAGGACTGGAAGACGAAGCCGACATGCTCGGCACGAATGCGTGCACGCTGGTCTTCATCAAGATTGCTCAGGCCCTGGCCGGCGAGGATGACTTCGCCGCTGCTCGGCAAGTCGAGGCCGGCGAGCAGGCCCAGGAGGGTGGATTTGCCCGAACCGGACGCGCCGACGATGGCGAGGCTGTCGCCCTTGTTCAGTTCCAGGCTGAGTTCGTGCAGGATAGTCAGTTCACCTTCCGCGCTGGGAACCACTTTGCTGAGGTTCTTCGCGGTGAGAATGCTTGCGCCCATGGAGAATCCGATGCGTGTGTGGTTTTTGAGTGCTGGCCTGGCCTTGATGTGCATGGCCCAGAACGCAGCGGCGGGTACTGTCCTGATCGTTGGCGATAGTATCAGCGCCGGTTTCGGACTGGATACCCGCTTGGGGTGGGTGTCGTTGCTCGAACAACGGCTCAAACAGGAGGGTTTCGACGACAAAGTGGTCAATGCCTCCATCAGCGGCGACACCAGCGCCGGAGGCCAGGCACGGCTGCCGGCGCTGCTTGCAGAGCATAAGCCTGAGCTGGTGATCCTCGAACTCGGCGGCAACGATGGCTTGCGTGGAATGCCGCCAACTCAATTGCAACAAAATCTTGCCTCGATGATCGACAGCTCTCGTCAGAGCGGGGCCAAGGTGCTGCTGCTCGGCATGCAACTGCCGCCCAATTACGGCAAGCGTTACACCGATGCCTTCGCCGAGGTCTACGGCAAACTCGCCGACGATAAAAAGATCCCCCTGGTGCCGTTTTTTCTCGACGGTGTGGGCGGTCATCCGGACCTGATGCAGGCCGATGGTCTGCACCCGGCAGCCGGGGCTCAGGGCAAGTTGCTGGAAAATGTCTGGCCGACGCTAAAACCGCTGTTATGAGGCTTTTCTAAGGACAGGCTTTCGGCTAATGTGGCGCCCCCTTATCTGGAGCCCCCGATGTCGCGTTCTGCCTGGTCCCTGTTTGCCTACCAACTGATCGAGCCTGACGAACAGCTGGATCTGTTCGCCTGCCAGGAAGTGCGGGTGCATCTGGTGACCCGTCAACTCGAACTCGGTGGCTCGGCTGATCGCACCCTGTGCGGCAGCTTGCTGCCGGCGCAACCGCGCTGGTCGAGCGTTGATCGCCGGGTGTTTCAGGATCAGCGCCTGTGTTCGCTGTGCCGGGCGATTCTGGAATCGCAGAAGCGCGGCACCTCGCCGATCTGGCCAGAGCTGCGTTTCGAGCTTTAAGAGCAAAAGATCGCAGCCTGCGGCAGCTCCTACATGGGTTCGCGTAATCCTGTAGGAGCTGCCGAAGGCTGCGATCTTTTCGCATTCAGCACGCTCCATCGGCGTGGCTCCCCGAATATTCAAAGTGCGGTGTACAATCGCGCTCTTATACCCTTGTTGATCATGCGAAGGATTTTCCGGATGTTGCCGCGCTTTCCTGCCGTCACCCGCTGCCTGTCACTTGCCGCCCTGTGTGTGGCCGGTCCCGTTGCTGCATTGGAGTTTCCCCTGCCACCACCCGGTGAAGACATCATCGGTCAGGTGCAGGTGATCAAAGCCAAGTACGAAGACACCTTCGCCGATCTGGGCACGAAGTACGATCTGGGCTACTCGGAGATGGTCGCGGCCAACCCGGGCGTCGATGCCTGGTTGCCGGGTGCCGGCACTGAAATCGTCTTGCCGACCCGCTTCATTCTGCCGCCGGGCCCGCGCGAAGGCATCGTTATCAACCTTGCCGAATACCGCCTCTACTACTTCCCGAAAGGCCGCAACGTGGTGTACACGTTCCCGCTGGGTATCGGTCGCGAGGGGTGGGGTTCGCCAATCGCACACACCTCGATCATCGCCAAAACGCCAAACCCGACCTGGACGCCTCCAGCATCGATCAAGGCTGAACACGCCGCAGACGGTGATCCGCTGCCAAACGTAGTGCCGGCCGGCCCAGACAATCCGTTAGGCCCGTTCAAGTTCACCCTGGGTACGCCGGGTTACCTGATCCACGGTTCGAACAAGAAATTCGGTATCGGCATGCGTACCAGCCACGGCTGCTTCCGCATGTTCAACAATAACGTGCTGGAAATGGCCGGCATGGTGCCGGTAGGCACGTCGGTGCGTATCCTCAACGATGCCTACAAGTTCGGCAGCAGTGGCGGCAAGGTTTATCTGGAAGCGCACACGCCGATCGACGACAAGGGCAACCCGTCTGTGGTCGACAAGCACACCGCAGTGATCAACGCGATGCTCAAGCGTGAAGACGTCACCAGCAACCTGCGCGTGAACTGGGATGTGGTGCGTGATGTGGTCGCGGCCGAAGATGGCCTGCCAACGGAAATCGGCACGCCGAGTGCCTCGGCCCCGATGGTTTCGAGTACACCGATCGACTTGCAGCAGTAAGTCGAGGTTAAAGGCCCGCCGATGCGTACAGCGCCGGCGGGTTTTTTAATGCCCGGGCAAAAGCATCGGGCACAAAAAAGCCGACCCGAAAAATCGGGTCGGCTCGATAACAACCCCGAAGGATTATTACTTGCGGCTAGCTTTGTCCAGCATGCGCAGAGCACGCTCGTTAGCTTCGTCAGCAGTCTGTTGTGCTTTTTGAGCAGCAGCCAGAGCTTCATCAGCTTTACGGTAAGCTTCGTCTGCACGAGCCTGGGAGCGAGCAGCTGCGTCTTCAGTAGCGGTCAGACGTGCTTCGGTTTCTTTCGATGCGCTGCTGCAACCGGTAGCCAGAACTGCGGCCAGAGCCAGAGCAGAGAATTTCAGAACGTTGTTCATCGTGTTCCCCTTCAAGGACTTTCAATTAAGTGGCTGTCTCCTCACGATTGAGGAAATAGCCGGCGTACATACTACCCATTACTTGTAGTAAGTAAACTGACGTAAGGCAAGAAGCAAAAAAAATTGTAGGCGTTGATTCTTTTTCGAGCAACTTTTAACTGCGCTGTTTAAAAAATATACAGCTACAAGCCCCGAGCTGAGCGAGTTAATGCGAAAAAGTTCCCGTTGCCACGTGCTGTTTTTGCAGTCTTGGCTAAAGTCTTTCTAGATGAATACGTCGACACTTTTGTTCCGAATTTGCGTGCTGCTTCGCTTATCTTTGTCCATGTTGAGGTGACTTTAAAAAAGGCTGCACGTCTTAAGTCTCAACATCCGGCAATGTTCAGGTGACCGGTTTGGCAAGATCTTCTTCCAGGCCCACCCTGCGTCCATCGGAGCAACCCCCCGTCAACCCGCTTGATGACGAGCGTACCTTGAGCATTTTTGCCAATGGTGCCTACTATTTATCAGGTGCCAGGTTGCGCGAGATCGGTGTGGCTCTTCTCGGTGTCCATCAGGCACGGGGTGGCGTAGATGTTCCTTCGCCGGAAAAACATCGGTAAGGTAGGGGTCAGAATTCAAGACCCGCGAGGAGTAGTGATGAGCGAGGCGTTGTCCATCCACCATGACCAGGCTGGTCATCAGTTCGAGACCAATGTGGACGGTCATCGTGCCTACCTGACCTATATGGATCTGGGGAAACAGACCCTGGATATCTATCGCACCTTCGTGCCCAATGCCCTGCGTGGCCGTGGCATTGCCGCAGCGCTGACCGAAAGCGCGCTGCAGTACGCCGAAGAAATGGGCTATACGGTGATCCCGTCGTGCTCCTACGTCGAGCGCTACATGGAGCGTCATCAGCGCCGCGCCGCCAAGATCTGAATCGCATACACAAAAACGCCGGGCATTGCCCGGCGTTTTTTTATGCCTGTAAAACGTGTATCAACTGCGCTGGCGTTTTGGCAGAACATCCTTGAGCTTTGCGTGCATGCTGCGCAGGGTGTTCTCGGTAGCGGACCAGTCGATGCAGGCATCGGTGATCGACACGCCGTATTGCAGGTCGGCGAGGTCTTTCGGAATCGCCTGGCAGCCCCAGTTCAGGTGACTTTCGACCATCAGGCCGATGATCGACTGGTTGCCTTCGAGGATCTGGTTGGCGACGTTCTCCATCACCAGCGGTTGCAGGGCCGGATCCTTGTTGGAGTTGGCGTGGCTGCAGTCGACCATGATGTTCGGCTTGATCTTCGCTTTGTTCAGCGCCTGCTCGCACAGGGCAACGCTGACCGAATCATAGTTCGGCTTGCCATTACCCCCGCGCAGCACCACGTGACCGTAGGCATTGCCTTTGGTGGTGACGATCGACACGCCACCTTCCTGGTTGATGCCGAGGAAGCGATGCGGGCTGGAGACCGACTGCAAGGCGTTGATCGCCACAGTCAGACCGCCGTCGGTGCCGTTCTTGAAGCCGACGGCCGAGGACAGGCCGGAAGCCATCTCACGGTGAGTCTGCGATTCAGTGGTACGTGCGCCGATGGCCGACCAACTGATCAGATCCTGCAGGTACTGCGGGGAAATCGGGTCAAGGGCTTCGGTCGCGGTCGGCAGGCCTTTTTCGGCCAGATCCAGCAGCAACTGACGACCGATGTGCAGACCGTCCTGAATCTTGAACGAGTCGTCCAGGTATGGATCGTTGATCAGGCCTTTCCAGCCCACGGTGGTGCGTGGCTTCTCGAAATACACGCGCATGACCAGATACAGGGTGTCGGAAACTTCCGCAGCCAGCACCTTGAGGCGATCGGCGTATTCGTGGGCAGCCTTGATATCGTGGATCGAGCACGGGCCGATCACTACGAACAGACGGTGGTCGGTGCCATCAAGAATGTTGCGAATGACTTCGCGGCCCTTGGTGACGGTGCGCAGGGCAGCATCGCTCAGAGGGATATCACGCTTGAGCTGATCGGGAGTGATCAGGGTCTCGTTAGAGGCGACGTTTAGGTCGTTGATCGGTAAATCAGCCATCGTTTACTCGTCAGGTCACGGGTGCCGGCCGCCAGCGATCCCCGCGCGGCGGAGCACAGCAGATTTAAGCGCGTCGGGGAGCGGAACCTTAGCGCGTAAAGCGCCTGCTCGACAATGGGCAAAAGGTGCTTTAGTCCAGCGCTGGCTGCGCAAAAGCCTTGCGCACGCTGTCGTGGGAGAACTCGTCGGCGTGTTGCTCGACCCATTGCAGGGCCACCGCCTGAATTTCTTGCAGGTCATCGTGGGTGTCGTGCATGCGGCAGTAGCGCTCGATCTGACACACTTGCTCACCCATTCGCGCACTGAACAGCGTCTGCTCATCGGTAAACGCGATGCCCACCAGATAGCCTTTTTTGCGCCGCAGGCACCACGCCACGTAGCCCGGATAACAAATGTCGGCATTCACTGACGGCATGCGCACTTGCAGCGCCGTGCCATGGCGCCAGGCACGGTGGTAATTGCAAGCGATGCCGCCGAGGCTGATAGTGTGCAGCTGTTGCCTGGAAATACACTCAGGCTTGAGCAAGGTTAATTCAACCGGCACCTCGTCCGGATGAGGAATGAAACGTCCCATGAGCACAGACTCCCTGTGTCAGCCATTTGACATTGTTTCCCCCAGTATAGTGGTCGAATCCGAACTGACCGATTTCGACGCCGACCAACGGCTGTTGGCGATGAGCGGCGTTTCGCTGGTGATTTTCACCAGCGTCGGCTGCGCCAGTTGCCGTTATGCCCGCGAAGTGTTGCCGGCTATGGCGCTGGGGATTGATCGTCTGTGCTGGATCGATGCCGGCGACAACGGCGGGTTGGTCGAGCGCTATCAGGTCTTTCATTTACCGGCGTTGTTCGTGGTGCGCGACGGCGAGTTCTTTGGGGCATTGCACACGCGCCTGACGGCCGATGCGTTGAACGCGGCGCTGGCGCAGGCACTGGGGCGAATTGCAGAGGAGTTGCCATGATGGGGGCAGTGAATAAACCGGTCGTAGGGATCATCGGCACCGGCGCAATTGGTGGTTTTTACGGTGTGATGCTGGCGCGCGCCGGTTTCGACGTGCACTTTCTGTTGCGCAGCGAGTTTTCGGCGGTGGCTGAGCGCGGTTTGCAAATCAACAGCGCGGTGTATGGCCCGCTGACGTTGCATCCGGCGCAGGCCTATTCGTCCGCCGAAGACATGCCCAAGTGCGACTGGTTGCTGGTGGGGGCGAAAACCACCAGCAACGCAGGTCTCGCGCCTTCAATCATTCAAGCGGCCAAACCGGACGCGAAAGTACTGGTGCTGCAAAACGGTCTCGACGTCGAAGACAGCTTGCGTGAGCTGCTTCCCGATTCCTTGCATCTGCTGGGCGGCTTGTGCCTGATTTGCGTACACCGCGAAGGTCCGGGTCTGGTGACCCATCAGGCACTCGGCGCGGTCAACGTTGGCTATCACAGCGGCCCGGCCATGGATGATGGCGCGCGCATGGCGATTGTCGAGGAGGGCAGCGGGTTGTTTCGCGCTGCCGGCATCGATTCCCAGGCAATGCCCAATCTGCAACAGGCGCGCTGGCAGAAACTGGTGTGGAATATTCCCTACAACGGACTCTCGGTGTTGCTCGGTGCAAGCACCACGCCGTTGATGGCCGATGTCGACAGCCGCGCGTTGATCCAGGCGTTGATGGCCGAAGTGGTGCAGGGCGCCAAGGCCTGCGGCCACGACGTGCCGCCGGGATACGCCGAGTATCTGTTCATGATGACCGAGAAAATGCCCGACTACTGGCCGAGCATGTACCACGACTTTTTGCATAAACGACCGCTGGAGCTGGAAGCGATCTACGCTCGGCCATTGGCGGCAGCGAAAGCAGCGGGTTGTGAGTTGCCGCGCATCGAAGCGTTGTATCGCAATTTGAGTTTTATCGACCGGCGCAACATTTAAGCCGGTCGCTCTGGGGGAAAGCATGGCCAAAAACATCGATGACAAACTGGTGCTGGCGATTTCGTCGCGCGCCTTGTTCGACCTGAGCGAGAGCCACAAGGTCTATCTGTCGAGCGGCGTTGAAGCCTATCGGCAATATCAGATCGAGCACGAAGACGAAATTCTTGCGCCCGGCGATGCCTTCCCGCTGGTGGAAAAACTGTTGGCACTCAACAGTCGCCTCGGCCGAGCACGGGTCGAGGTGATTCTGGTCTCGCGCAACAGCGCCGACACCGGCCTGCGCGTGTTCAACTCGATTCACCATTACGGTCTGGCGATTTCCCGTGCGGCGTTTGTCGGTGGGCGCAGTCCGTATCCGTATCTCAAAGCCTTTGGTTGTGACCTGTTTTTGTCGACCCATGCCGAAGATGTGCGCGCGGCGCTGGATGCCGGTTTCGCCGCTGCGACGATTCTTTCCGGCGGAGCGAGCCGTGCGGCCAGCGACGAATTGCGCATCGCCTTCGACGGCGACGCAGTGATTTTTTCCGACGAGTCGGAACGCGTCTATCAGTCCGGCGGGCTCGAAGCGTTTCAGGCCAAGGAGCGTGAGTCGGCTCGCGAGCCGTTGCGCGGTGGGCCGTTCAAGGGCTTTCTGGCGGCGCTCAATCTGTTGCAGCGCGAGTTTCCCGATGACGATTGCCCGATCCGCACGGCGCTGGTCACTGCACGTTCGGCGCCGGCCCATGAGCGGGTGATCCGCACCTTGCGCGAGTGGGACATTCGTCTCGACGAGTCACTGTTTCTCGGTGGCCTGACCAAGTCGGCGTTTCTCGAAGCGTTTGCTGCCGACGTGTTTTTCGACGATCAGGCCGGCCACTGCGAACTCGCCCGCGAAGTGGTCGCCACCGGTCACGTGCCTCACGGCATCAGCAATGAGCCGTCCATCTAAAGCCCTGTGCTTCAAGACGTTGCGTCGCCCGTCGTAGTCGCCAAGGCACTGCTAAGCTGAATCAAATCTCCGCCATGTTGGCACGCGAGGAGGTCATATGATTCGTTCGATGCTGTATGCCACTGACCTCGGTCTGTACGCACCGTTAGTCATGCAGCATGCCCTGGCATTGGCGCGAACGTTCAATGCCGATCTGTACGTGGTGCACGCGGTGGAGCCGATGGGGTTGTTTGCCGAATCGGTATTGCAGAGTTATCTCGACGAGCAGGCATTGAACGAATTTCACAGCCAGGGTCTGAAAACTGTCATTGCCAATATCGAGCAGCGGGTGCTGGACAGTTTTCGCGAAGAATTGGGAGATGAAGGCGAGCTGGATCTGCAGCGCATTCGCGCCGTGCGCGTGCTGCAGGGCGATCCGTCGCAGGTGATTCTCGACCAGGTGCAGAAACTCTCCGTCGATCTGCTGATCGTAGGCAGTCATAGCCATGGGGTGGGCGCGGAAACGCCGTTGGGGCGCACGGCGGCGCGGGTCCTGCAATTGGCCAAGGTGCCGGTTTATCTGGTGCCGTTAGTGGAGCGGCGGCGGCGGGAGGATCGCTAAGGCAGGAATAATGGCGCTTTGATAAAAAAGTTCTAGATTTATTATTCAAACCATTAATATAGTTATATACCGTCGCTGATGCCCGTGGCGTCTACCTGCTTTGAGGGATTCATATGAAGCTTCAACAATTGCGCTACATCTGGGAAGTGGCGCACCACGACCTCAACGTTTCCGCTACAGCCCAAAGCCTTTACACCTCGCAACCGGGCATCAGTAAACAAATCCGCCTGCTGGAAGACGAACTCGGCGTCGAAGTGTTTGCCCGCAGCGGCAAACACCTGACCCGCGTGACCCCGGCCGGCGAGCGCATCATCACCACCGCCGGTGAGATTCTGCGCAAGGTCGAAAGCATCAAGCAGATCGCCCAGGAATTCTCCAACGAGAAGAAAGGCACCCTGTCGATCGCCACCACCCACACCCAAGCACGTTATGCACTGCCGCCGGTGATCAGCAATTTCATCAAGCAATACCCGGACGTGGCGCTGCACATGCACCAGGGTTCGCCGATGCAGATCGCCGAAATGGCCGCTGATGGCACTGTGGATTTTGCCATCGCCACTGAAGCGCTGGAGCTGTTCGGCGATCTGGTGATGATGCCGTGCTACCGCTGGAATCGTTGCGTGGTCGTACCGCAGGGCCATCCGCTGACCAAGTTGCCAAAGCTGACCCTGGAAGCGCTGGCCGAATACCCGATCGTGACTTACGTGTTCGGTTTTACCGGTCGTTCGAAACTCGACGAAGCTTTCAGCCATCGTGGTCTGACACCGAAAGTGGTGTTCACCGCAGCCGACGCCGACGTGATCAAGACTTACGTGCGTCTGGGGCTGGGCGTGGGCATCGTCGCTAAAATGGCAGTCGACACCAAACTCGACAACGATCTGGTGGTGCTGGACGCCAGCGAACTGTTCGAATCGAGCGTGACCAAGATCGGTTTCCGTCGCGGCACTTTCCTGCGCGGCTTCATGTGCGACTTCATCGAGAAGTTCGCGCCGCACCTGACTCGCGAAGTCATGGCCAAAGCCATTCAGTGCCACAACAAGCAGGAACTGGAAGAACTGTTCGACGGCGTCGAACTGCCGGTTCACTGATTCGTTGAATCAAAGCACCTCGGTGACAGCAAACTGTTGCCGGGTGCCCGCCACCAGAATCTCCACCTCATCACCTTCGCACTTGCCCAGCAGACCTTTGCCCAGCGGCGAGCGCGGAGTGATGACGGTAATCGGCTGACCGACCACATCGACTTTCAGGCCTGCTGCATCCGGCGCCAGAAACAGCCATTGCTCGCGACCCTTTTCGTCCTCCAGGCCGAGCAGGGCACCGACTTCGATACCACGATTTTCATCGTAGGCTCGCAGCGTCAGGTTCTGGCACAACGCCAGTGACTTACGGATTTCCTCGACCCGTTTTGCTTGCCCGGCTGCCAGATACGACGCTTCCAGACCCAGCGTGTCGTACTTGTTTTCGGCGATGTTTTCTTCGTGCGTCGCGGTTTCGTAAGCGGTTTGCGCGGCGCGTTCGGCGATGTCGAGGTCGATGCGCAGTTTGTCGAGAATCAGTTGGTGGACGATGTGCTTGTTCATGATCAATCGCAAAATTGCAAAACGTTGGCGCGGCTTTTTTCGCTCGGGGCCGTCTGATCCTGTTGCAGCCAGAACTGGCACTTCGGATTGGACAGGTTACGCGTGCTGCCGCGTGCCTGATCCAGACGTGCCTGTTGTTCGTTCTTGCGCAGGTTTTCTTCGTACTGCTGGAACTGCGGGCTCGGCGGCGCAATATCCGGTTGTACCTGCACGGCCGGCGGATTGGCCAGTTGCTGCACCGCTTGTGCAACCGGTGCCAGTTGTTCTTTGAAGACAAACTGCGACAGCAGCCAGCAAGTCAGCGCAATGGCGACAAAGCCCAGCCACATGCCCAGGGCAATGCTGCCGGTCAAATGCAGCGCGCTAAGCTGAACAGGCAACGGGCGACGCGGATTGGGGCGATACGGCATGGCTGCCTCCTGGCGGATGATTGCGGGCAAGTGGCGATTGTCGCACGAAGATTAATCGCCGTCGGCTCTTCTGCGCGAGGTGATTTATGCGGACAATCGCAGCTTTTGCCAACGGGAGTCTTGAATGCCGCAATTGAAACCCCGCTGGGATATTTTTTGCACCGTGGTCGACAACTTTGGCGACATCGGCGTGACCTGGCGCCTGGCCCGGCAATTGGCCGCTGAGCACGGTTTGACGGTGCGATTGTGGGTCGATGATCTGCGCGCCTTCGAACGCATTTGTCCGGCGATTGATATCAACGCCTCACAGCAATGGCAACAAGGTGTCGAAGTGCGGCACTGGCCAGCCGAGTGGGTGCACATAGAGGCGGCGGATGTGGTGATCGCTGCGTTCGCCTGTCAGTTGCCCAGTGATTACATGGACGCGATGGCCACGCGAGAGCCGCCGCCCTTGTGGATGAACCTCGACTATCTCAGCGCCGAAGACTGGGTGATTGGTTGTCACGGCTTGCCGTCGGTCAAATACAAATCGGTGCAGAAGTTCTTTTTCTTTCCCGGATTCCAGCCAGGCACTGGCGGGCTGTTGCGTGAGCGCGGCTTGCTCGAGCAGCGTCGGCAGTTTCAACAGGATGCCGAAGCTCAACGGCAATTCCTGCAAGGTCTCGGGATCGATCCTGCGTCTGACGCCGAGCTGATTTCGTTGTTTGCCTACGAGAATGCCGGGCTGGCCAGTTGGCTGGACGTTTTGGCGGCGGACTCTGCGCCGACTCACCTGTTGGTGCCGGAGGGGCGGATTCTTGGCGACGTGGCGCGCTGGCTCGGGGTGGAGACCCTGAGGGTGGGCGAGATTAATGTGCGGCAGTCTTTGACTGTGCAGGTGTTGCCGTTCGTCCGTCAGGATCAATACGATCAGTTGCTCTGGTGCTGTGATTTCAACGCGGTGCGTGGTGAGGACTCGTTCGTGCGGGCGCAGTGGGCGGGGCGGCCGATGCTCTGGCACATCTATCAGCAGGACGAAGACATCCATCTGGACAAGCTTGATGCCTTCCTCGCGCTTTACACAAAAGGTCTATCACCGGCCGCTGCCGAGGCGATGAACGGTCTGTGGCGAGCCTGGAGCGCCGGTCAGCCCATCGGTGAACAGTGGCTCGAAGTCCGCAATCATTGGCCAGAACTGCAGGAAAATGCCGAAGCGTGGTGTCTGGAACAAGGCTTGCAGGCCGATCTTGCCGCAGCGCTGGTACAGTTTTACCTAAATTGGATATGATACGCGGCCTAGATTTTTGTAAATCCCATCCAAATTCGGATATTCGCAATGAAAACTGGTAAAGAACTGAAACCCGGTACCGTGATCCGTCTCGAGAACGATCCTTGGCTGGTTCAGAAAGCTGAATTCACCAAGTCGGGCCGTAACAGCGCGATCATGAAGACCAAGCTGAAAAACCTGCTGACCGGTTACAAGACCGAGATCGTTTACAGCGCTGACGACAAACTGGACGACGTAATCCTCGACCGCAAAGAAGCGACCCTGTCCTTCATCAGCGGCGACACCTACACGTTCATGGACACCACTGACTACACCATGTACGAGCTGAACGCTGAAGACATCGAAGCTGTTCTGCCTTTCGTTGAAGAAGGCATGACCGATGTTTGCGAAGCGATCTTCTTCGAAGAGCGTCTGGTTTCCGTAGAGCTGCCGACCACCATCGTGCGCGTAGTTGACTACACCGAAGGTTCGGCTCGTGGCGACACTTCCGGCAAAGTCATGAAGCCAGCCAAGCTGGCCAACGGTACCGAGCTGCAAGTTGCTGACTTCATCGAAATCGGTGACAAGATCGAAATCGACACCCGCGAAGGCGGTTCCTACAAAGGCCGTGCCAAATAAGCACTGCTTTTTACGGAAAGAAAAAGCCCGGCCATTGAGCCGGGCTTTTTTGTGCCTGCGATTTGAGCTTCACACAATCCCCTGTGGGAGCGAGCAGGCTCACTCCCACAGGGGATTGTGGTTACTTCAAGTGTTGCTTGAGTTCTTCAGATGCCTGCAACATCGCCGAACGTACTGCCGGCACCTGGCTGACCACGTTAAGCAAACCGTAATCGTGGATCATGCCGTTGTAACGCACCGACGTCACCGCTACACCGGCCTCGTCGAGTTTGCGTGCGTAGGCTTCACCTTCATCACGCAGCACATCGGCGCCTGCGGTCTGCACCAGTGCTGGCGGCAGGCCCTTCAGTTGTGCAGTGGTGGCCCGCAGCGGCGACGCGTAAATCTCGTTTCGCTGCTTGGCGTCGGTGGTGTAGTTGTCCCAGAACCACTTCATCATGTTGCGCGTGAGGAAGTGCCCTTCGGCGTACTGGTTGTAGGAGCCGGTGTCGAAATTGGCGTCCGTCACAGGCCACAACAGCACCTGGAACTTGATCGCCGGCGTGCCTTTGTCTTTGGCCATCAGTGCAACCACGGCCGCCATGTTGCCGCCGACGCTGTTGCCTGCGACGGCCAGACGTTTCCCATCGACATTGATTTCTTTGCCGTGCTCGGCGACCCACTTCGTTGCCGCGTAGGCCTGGTTGATCGCCACCGGGTAATGCGCTTCCGGTGAAGGCGTGTAATTGACGAACACCGCCGCCGCTCCTGAACCGACCACCAGATCCCGCACCAGCCGCTCGTGCGTCGGGAAATCGCCCAGCACCCAGCCACCACCGTGGAAGAACATGAACACTGGCAGCTCGCCCTTGACCCCGGCCGGCCGGACGATGGTCAGGCTCAACGGTTGGCCATCGACCTGGATGGTTTTCTCGCTTATGTCCGCTTTGGGCAGCGTCAACTTGACCCCGGACTGCGCGCCGACCAGCACGGCGCGGGCATCTTTGGGTGTCAGCTGTTCCATCGGTTTGCCGGTGCCGGCATTCAGCACATCGAGAAATGCCTGAGTGTTGTGTTCGACATCACCGGCAAATGCACTGTGGATGGACAGGGCGAGAAGGGTACCGGTCAAGACTTTGCTGAAAGTGTGCATGTTCATTTCCTGTTCGGGCCTGGGGTATCAGCAGTTAAACGGTGACGTGCAGACGCACATCGACGTTGCCACGGGTGGCGTTGGAGTACGGGCAGACCTGATGGGCCGCGTCGACCAGCGCTTGTGCGTCGGCTTGTTCCAGGCCAGGCAGGCTGATGTGCAAATCGATGTCGAGACCGAAGCCACCGGGGATCTGGCCGATACCGACATGAGCGGTGATCGAGGCGTCGTCAGGGATTTTGCGTTTGGTCTGGCTGGCGACGAATTTCAGTGCGCCGATGAAGCAGGCCGAGTAGCCGGCCGCGAACAGTTGCTCTGGGTTGGTCGCCGCGCCGCCGGCACCGCCGAGTTCTTTCGGAGTGGCGAGTTTGACGTCGAGGATGTTGTCGCTGGAGATCGCACGACCATCACGGCCGCCAGTGGAGGTTGCGATTGCGGTGTAGAGAGTTTGCATGGTGTGAGCCTCATTGGGTGTGGTTTTGTGCGCTAATTGTTTGTGCGCTAAGTAAGTGCGAGGTGAATGTATCGCGCGAATATTTAGTGCGCAAGATAAATTTTTGAAAAAGCTGCACTTCCACGAAGGGGCGGGTATGAGAGGGTGGCTGTAAGGCTTGAGTTAGAGCGGATTGCGCGGTAGATCAGGTGGTGAAAATATTTTGCTGTCGATGAACCCAATGTGGGAGCGAGCCTGCTCGGGAATGCGGTGTATCAGTCACCATTCATACCGACTGACACTACGCATTCGCGAGCAGGCTCGCTCCCACAGGGACTGTGTGAAGGTCAGATCAGGCTTTCTTGCAAGTGACCGCGTAGCGCCTGCAACTCTGATTGCAGCTTCTGCAGGCGTTCCAGAGAGAAGCCGCTGGCGCCGAGGATGCATTGCGGAACGGTCTGGGCTTTTTCTTTCAGCGCTCGGCCTTGCTCGGTCAGCTCGACAATCACTACCCGCTCATCCTCACGACTGCGCGTGCGGCTGAGCAACCCTTCGCCCTCCAGGCGTTTGAGCAGCGGAGTCAGCGAGCCGGGATCGGTCAGCAACCGCGAGCTGATTTCTCCGACCGTCAATCCATCCTTCTCCCACAACACCATCATCGCCAGGTACTGCGGATAGGTCAGGTTCAAGGCTTGCAGCAGCGGCTTGTAGACCTTGGTCATCATCAGCGAAGTGGAATGCAGGGCGAAGCAGGCCTGGTTATCCAGCAGCAGGTCGTCGCAGGTGTCGCGTTGGGAAGTCATGTCAAAGCCTTGTTCGGTGATGGTCATGAATCTAGCGCTCGAATCTTTAATGCGCCAGATAATTCTCCGGATCTAATGGCGGCCGAGATCCCGTTGCAGCGCCAGATCCCACGGCGGCACTGGACTGAAACGAGTTTTGAGGTATTCAAGCAACAAGCGGCTGCGCGAGTTGGTTTGCTGTTCCATGCGCAGTGCGTAGATGCCGGTGGATTCCGGGGCCGGCAGACCGTTCTCGCAGAACAGCGGGACCAGTTCACCGCGCAGCAGGTATTCGCTCGCCAGCCAGGTCGGCAAATGCGCAATCCCTAATCCCGCCAAAGCCCCACACACCAGCGCTTCGGCATTGTTGGCGCTCATGCGGATGCGCGCCGGGCGGTGCAAATGCATCTGGCCGTCCTGCTCGAACCGCCAGGCGAAGGGCGGGGCGAGGCCTTCCCAGTCCAGACCGTCATGTTCACCAAGTTGTGCCGGACTGCCGGGCACGCCCCGGCGTTTGAGATAGTCAGGACTGGCACAGGCTATGCGCACCATGCTCGCCAAAGGCGTGGCCACCAATCGCGTGTCAGCCATTTGCCCGGCACGCAGTACCAGATCGACCTTGCCCAGGTTCGAGCCGCCCATGTCGACGAAACTGTCGATCAAGTGCAACTGCACATCCAGCCCCGGGTAGAGGACGAGAAAGTCGGCGATCACAGGTGCCAGATGCCGTCGCCCGAACGCGGCGGGGGCGTCGATGCGAATCAAGCCTTCCGGCGCGCTGCTCAAGGACACGGCTTCGGCCCGCGCCAGTTGCAACTCGGCGACAATGCGCCGGGCACGTTCAGCAAACGCCAGACCGGCGGGTGTGGCTCTGACGGCGTGGGTGCTGCGTATAAATAACTGGCTGCCGACGGCGCTTTCCAGGCTGTCGATGCGTCGCGCAACGGCCGAAGGTGTCAGCGGATGACGGCGCGAGGCGGCGGAAAAACTGCCACTCTCCAGCACATCGAGAAACAGCCCTAACTGTTCAGTCAGTTGGTTGGGGTTCATAAGAATTCACGCTTGTGCGAAATCAGCATAGCCATTGTGCGTTGCTGTGCGTTTCCCCGCCAGCCACGACTGCGTAGGATGAATCGCCTGACGTAAGAGGAATTGAGCTGTGATGGAGTTTTTGTTGTACCTGCTGTTCGGCGCCGCGCTTGGCACCCTTGGTGGCATTTTCGGTATCGGTGGCGGTTTGATCGCCATTCCGTTGCTCGGTGTGTGGTTCGGCCTCGATCAGCAGATTGCCCAAGGCACGGCGCTGGTCATGGTGGTGCCGAACGTGATGCTGGCGCTGTGGCGCTATCACCAGCGCAATCGCATCGAACTGCGGCATGCGTTGCCCTTGGCGGTGATGGGTTTTTGCTTTGCGTGGATCGGTTCGATCTGGGCGGTGGGTATCGATGCGCAAACCATGCGCATCGGTTTTGTCGCTTTCCTGGTGGTGCTCTCGGCGTACAACCTGCTGAAGATGTTCGGCAAGCAACCCGCTGCGACTTCCGAGATGCGCTATTCCTGGCCTTGGCTCGGCGTCCTCGGTGCGGCGTCCGGAACCATGGGCGGCTTGTTCGGTGTCGGTGGTGCCGTGGTGGCAACGCCGGTGCTGACCAGCCTCTTCGGCACCACGCAAGTGGTCGCTCAGGGCTTGTCGCTGGCGCTGGCGTTGCCAAGCACCGGCGTGACCCTGGTGACCTACGCGGTGCATAACGAAGTGGACTGGATGATTGGCCTGCCGCTGGCCATCGGCGGTCTGGCGAGCATCAGTTGGGGGGTGAAAGTTGCCCACGCCATGCCGGAAAAACTTCTGCGCGGGCTGTTCTGCGGTTTCCTGGTGCTGTGTGCGGTGATGCTCGCGTTTAAAGTTTAAAACCTTCGACGATATGCTCGGCCAGGCACTCGGTTATCGGCGACGGATTGTTCAGGTTGCGGATCAGCATGATGCTGGCCTCGGGCAACAGCGGCAGATCTTCGGCGGCGCCGAGAATGCGCATGTCCGGGGTGATCAGGCTTTCCAGTTGCGCGGTGATCGCCAGACCCGCACTCACCACCGCCATCAACGCCGAGAGGCTGGTGCTGTTATAAGCGATGCGGTATTCGCGGCCCATCGCATCCAGTGCGTTACACGCCCACAAGCGGCAGAAACAATCACTGTTGAACATCGCCAGAGGTAGTGGCGTTTGTTCGTGGGCGCTGAAATTCTGCGCCTCGGCCCAGACAAAACGCTCCTTGCGCAGCAACTGACCGATTTCGTTGCCCGGTTCACGGGTGACGATCGACAAATCCAGGTCAGTACGCTGCAACAGTTGTTTGGTCGATTCGCAATGCACTTCGATCTGGATCAGTGGATAGAACTGCGCAAACCGCGACAGGATCCCCGGCAGAAAACGCATCACGTAGTCATCCGGCGTGCCGATGCGCACGGTGCCGACCATGTGCGGCTCGCGCAAGGTGTTGAACACTTCGCTGTGCAGCTTGAGGATGCGCCGCGCGTATCCGAGCAGCACCTGGCCTTCAGCGGTCAGGCGCACCTGGCGTCCGTCGCGCTCAGACAACTGCCGCTGCAACACGTCTTCTTCCAGGCGCTTCATCTGCATGCTCACCGCCGATTGCGTGCGGTTGACCATTTCGCCGGCGCGGGTGAAACCGCCCTGATCGGCAATCGCGACAAAGGTGCGCAGGACATCGGTATCGATACTGGGGTAGGCCGACAATTGATGAATCTCCGTGATGCATGCCATCAGAAACATTCGTTGGATTGATCTTAGCGCCGGCGCGAGACTTGAGCCATCCACAAAGGAGGCAACACGATGAAAGGTCAAAGAGAGTATGTAGATGACGCAAAATTTTCCGGCCACGGCCATATCGTTTCCGACCTGCTGCACAAGTTTAGCCGCTGGTACGAATTGCACCGTGAACGCGAGTTGCTTGCCAGTCTGAGCGACGAAGCGTTGAAAGACATCGGCGTCAGTCGTGCCGATGTTGAACACGAGTCCGTGCGGCCGTTCTGGGATGATCCGATGCATAAATGACCCGTTGCATAAATGATCAGCAGAACGCTACACAAACCCTCTTCCAGTGAGGTAGGTTGCGAGCAGACAAGGAGATGCTCATGCCCGCGACTCTGGCCTTTTCCCTCAAACAGGCGCGACGACTGGCGCTGGCTGCCCAAGGGTTCAACGGGCGCCAGCCGCCGACCGTCAAGGCGCCACACGTCAACCGGCTGATCGAAAGGCTGGGTTTGCTGCAAATCGACTCCGTCAACGCCGTGGTGCGCTCGCACTACCTGCCGCTGTTTTCCCGTCTCGGTTCCTATTCTTCCGACTTGCTCGACCAGGCTGCCTGGAGTTCGGGGCGACGTCGCACGTTGTTCGAGTACTGGGGACACGAAGCCTCGTTGCTGCCGATGTCGATGTATCCGTTGCTGGGCTGGCGCATGCAGCGGGCCAGGCGTGGCGAGGATATTTATCAGCAACTGGCCAGATTCGGTCGCGAGCAGCAGGACGTGGTGCGTCGGGTCTTGAATTCGGTGCAAGAGCAGGGCGCGTTGGGCGCCGGCAGCCTTTCAACCCGTGCAGACAAAGCCGGGCCGTGGTGGGACTGGAGCGCGGAAAAACATGCGCTGGAGTGGCTGTTCGCGGCGGGTGAAGTGACGGTGGCGGGGCGGCGTGGTTTTGAGCGTTTGTATGATTTGCCGGAGCGGGTGATCCCTTCATCGATCCTGCAACAGGCGTTGCCTGATGAAGCCGAAGCGCAACGCGGGTTGCTGTTGCACGCGGCACAGGCCTTGGGTGTCGGTACTGAAAAAGACCTGCGTGATTACTTTCGCCTGAATCCGGCGGATGCGCGGCCACGTCTCGCGGAACTGATTGAAGCCGGGCAGTTGCAGATGTGCGAGGTTGCCGGTTGGCGGCAAATCGCCTATTGCCTGCCGGAGCCGAGCGTCCCGCGCAAGGTCATGGCCAGTGCGCTGCTGTCGCCCTTTGATTCGTTGATCTGGGAACGCAGCCGGACTGAGCGCTTGTTCGATTTCCGTTATCGGCTGGAGATTTATACGCCACAGGACAAACGGGTTTACGGCTATTACGTGTTGCCGTTTTTGCACAACGAGCGGATTGCTGCGCGGGTGGATTTGCGGGCTGAGCGGGCGGCGGGGCAGTTGGCGGTGCATGCGGTGCACGAGGAAGAGCCGGGGCTGGATGAGCAGGGGATGCTGGCGCTGGCGGAGAATCTGCGGCGGATGGCGGATTGGTTGGGGCTGGCGCGGGTGCAGTTGAATTGTCAGCGCGAGAGTGCGGCGCGGTTGCGGGTGGCATTGGCACAGATTGGGGGCGACTGAACCGGCCTCTTCGCGAGCAGGCTCGCTCCCACATGGGTTTTGTATACGACACAAATCCAGTGTGGGAGCGAGCCTGCTCGCGAAGGAGGCGACGCGGTCTAGCGGCGAACCTGTTTCAGGGTTTCAGCGATCAAAAACGCCAACTCCAGCGACTGATCAGCATTCATCCGTGGATCACAGTGCGTGTGATATCGATCCGACAAGCCATCTTCAGTAATCGGCCGCGCACCACCGATGCACTCGGTGACATTCTGCCCGGTCATCTCGATGTGAATGCCGCCGGCGTAAGTGCCTTCCGCCTCGTGCACCTGGAAGAACTGTTTAACCTCGCCAAGGATCTGCGCGAAGTCGCGGGTCTTGTAGCCGCTGCTGGCCTTGATGGTGTTGCCGTGCATCGGGTCGGAACTCCACAGCACTTGCTTGCCTTCGCGCTGCACCGCGCGGATCAGCGCCGGCAGGTGATCGCCCACCTTGTTCGCGCCCATCCGAGCAATCAGGTTGAGGCGCCCCGGATCGTTGTCCGGGTTGAGCACGTCGATCAGGCGGATCAGGTCATCGGGGTCCATGCTTGGGCCAACTTTGACGCCGATCGGGTTGTTCACCCCGCGCAGGAATTCGACATGCGCGCCGTCGAGCTGACGGGTACGGTCACCGATCCACAGCATGTGCGCCGAGCAATCGTAGTAATCGTTAGTCAGGCTGTCGCGGCGCACGAAGGCTTCTTCGTAGTTCAGCAGCAGTGCTTCGTGGGCGGTGAAGAAGCTGGTTTCGCGCAGTTGCGGCGAGCTGTCCATGCCGCAGGCGCGCATGAACGCCAGGGTTTCATCGATGCGGTCGGCGAGGTGACTGTATTTTTCTGCCAGCGCCGAGTTGGCGATGAAATCGAGGTTCCACTTGTGCACTTGGTGCAGGTCGGCAAAACCGCCCTGGGCAAACGCGCGTAGCAGGTTCAGGGTCGCGGTGGACTGGTGATAGGACTGCAGCAGGCGCTCCGGATCCGGCACGCGGCTCTTTTCGTCGAAGCCGATGCCGTTGACGATGTCGCCCCGGTAGGCCGGCAGCGTCACGCCACCGATGGTCTCGTCGTTGGCCGAACGTGGTTTGGCAAACTGACCGGCCATGCGCCCGACTTTGACCACCGGGCAGCCGGCGGCGAAGGTCATGACGATCGCCATTTGCAGTAACACTTTGAACGTGTCGCGAATCTTCGCGGCGGAGAATTCGGCAAAGCTTTCCGCGCAATCGCCGCCCTGCAGCAGGAATGCCCGGCCCTGGGTGACTTCGGCAAACTGGCGGCGCAGTTCGCGCGCTTCGCCGGCAAACACCAGTGGCGGATAACTGGCCAGCGTCTGCTCGACCTGGCGCAGATGCGCCGCGTCAGGATATTGGGGTTGTTGCTGGATCGGCAGGGCGCGCCAGCTATCAGGACTCCACGGTTGGCTCATCACGGTCTCTAATTGGTTCTACGCACGGGAAGCCCATGGTAGCAGCAATTAGTGCGTGACCTGCTCCCGCCCCATCGCCGACAATCGCCGCTTTGCCACGGCGCCACAGCGGTGCCATCGCGTCACCGCGCCCGGTGACCATCAGGAGACGAAATGACTGAGGAGCGCGTCGAGCATCTGCTCGCCGAAGTACAGGATGAGTTCGGCGTGATTCGCGTGCTGGAAGTGGCCGATTACCGCTTTCTCGAATTCGGCGATGCGATCGAGCAGAGCTGCGTGTTCACCGCCGACCCGAGCTGGCTCGAATACGATTACACCCGGGCGATGCTGATCGGCGCGTTGTGCCACGAGCAGCCGGAGAGCGCGCTGTTTCTAGGACTCGGCGCCGGTACATTGACCCAGGCCTGCCTCAAGTTCCTGCCGCTGGAAGATGTCGAAGCCATTGAACTGCGTCCGGATGTGCCGCGCCTAGCCATCGAATACCTTGGCCTGGACGATGATCCGCGGCTGTACATCCGTGTTGGCGATGCGCTGGAGTTACTGCCGACGGCTGAGCCGGCGGATCTGATTTTTGTCGACCTGTATACCGATGTCGGCCCGGGCGTCGGGCATCTGGCCTGGAGTTTTCTCGGCGACTGCCAGAAGCGTCTGAATCCGGGTGGCTGGCTGGTGATCAATCAGTGGGCCACCGATGACGGCAAGCCTCTGGGCGCGGCGTTGTTGCGCGGGCTCTATCACCGGCATTACTGGGAATTGCCGGTGAAGGAGGGCAACGTGATTCTGATTGTGCCGGCGGACCTCGATCAGGAGTTGGACATGCAGGCACTGACGGCCCGGGCTGAAGCGCTGGCGCCGCGGTTGGGGTATTCGTTGCAGTCGTTGATCAACAGTATTCGCCCAGCCACCTGAGGCGTCAGTGCTGTCCCCATCGCTGGCAAGCCAGCTCCCACAGGGTTCGCGCCGTACGCAAAATGTGTGAACGACTCGGTCACTGTGGGAGCTGGCTTGCCAGCGATGGCGCCCTGACAGGCGCCATAATTCTCAGATCCCCTTGAATATGCCAGGCCGCCGCTCCACCAGCGACCGCACCCCTTCCTTGGCATCCTCACTCGCCAACAATTTCTTCACCAACGCCGGTAACCCTTGCGCGGCCGCCGTCTCACCCTCATACCTTGCCTGCCGCGCCGACATCAACGTCGCCTGTACCCCCAACGGCGCCTGCCGGGCAATCCGCTCAGCCAATTCAATCGCCCGCGGCAACAGGTCTTCGCTGGCCATGACTTCCTGCACCAACCCCAGGTGCAACGCCTCGTGCGCATCAAACTCATCGCCGGTCAGCAGCCAGCGCATCGCGTTGCCCCAACCGGCAATCTGCTGAAAACGTAAAGTCGCACCACCAAAAGGAAAGATCCCACGCTGCACTTCCATCTGCGCGAAGCGGGTATTGCTCGCACACAGGTTTATATCGGCTGCCAGCATCAGCTCGATGCCGATGGTCAGGCAGTAACCCTGCGCGGCGACAATCACTGGCTTGCTCACCCGTGGCCCGACGAAAACACCCCATGGATCGCAACCGCCGGTCGGAACCTGCCAGCCCTGGGCGAGGGCCGAACTGGCGTTGACCAGATCCAGGCCAGCGGTAAAGTGCTCGCCATGCCCGAACACCACCGCCACCCGCGCTTCGCTGTCGGCCTCGAACTCGCCGTAGGCCAGGCTCAGCTCGTTGAGCAGGTCGAGGTCGAAAGCATTGCGCTTGGCCGCTCGATCCAAGCCAATCAGATGGACGTGACCACGACGTTCACGGCTGACGCGGCCGGGGCAGGGCTGATTCATGGCGAAATCCTCGGGCGGGAAGGGCGGGTGCAGCGACGGTATGCCGCACATCAGTGAATCGTTTAAGCGTCATCGCCCGCAGGGCCGGGCCTTTGAAAAATAGACCTTCGCGCGATTATCCGCAAAACCCCGTTACACAGCGGTGACACGCTCATTCAGGCAATAAAAAAAGCTCCCTTTTTGGGCAAAATCCGGTATAGTGCGCGCCGGCCTTTAACCGGGCCGCGTTTAGGTAGCGCATTTCCCGAAGTCAGCTTCGGCTGCACGTCCGCATTGCGGGCTCTTCCCGGACGATTCTTTTTTTCATTCATTCGTTTTCGCAAATCCCCGCCGACAAAGCTGCCAGGGCGACTCTTGAGTCTCAACACGGCATGCGCAGCTTTGGAGCATGGGTCTTTGCGGATGCACTTAGAGGCAGACCCATGACCCAGGAAACCGGCGGATTCGCCGCTTTTAATCTTAACCCGAATATTCTTGCAGCCGTCGCAGCGACTGGCTACGAAGAGCCTTCGGCGATTCAGCAGCAATCGATCCCGATCATCATGGCCGGCCAGGACATGATTGGTCAGGCGCAAACCGGTACCGGTAAAACCGCCGCGTTCGCACTGCCTATTCTGCACCGCATCGATCCTGCCAAGCGCGAACCGCAAGCCCTGATCCTGGCGCCAACTCGTGAGTTGGCGCTGCAAGTAGCAACCGCTTTTGAAACCTACGCCAAGCAAATGCCGGGCGTTACCGTTGTGGCCGTTTACGGCGGCGCGCCTATGGGCCCACAACTGAAAGCAATCCGTAATGGCGCACAGATCGTTGTCGCCACTCCGGGCCGTCTGTGCGACCACCTGCGTCGCGACGAAAAAGTTCTGTCGACCGTGAACCACCTGGTTCTCGACGAAGCTGACGAAATGTTGAAACTGGGCTTCATGGATGACCTGGAAGTCATCTTCAAGGCTCTGCCAGCGACCCGTCAGACCGTTTTGTTCTCGGCGACCCTGCCGCAGTCGATCCGCGCCATTGCCGAACGCCACCTGCGCGATCCGCAACACGTGAAGATCCAGACCAAGACCCAGACCGTTACCGCGATCGAACAGGCTCACCTGTTGGTTCACGCTGACCAGAAGACTTCGGCCGTTCTCAGCTTGCTGGAAGTGGAAGATTTCGACGCTCTGATCATGTTCGTACGCACCAAGCAAGCGACCCTGGATCTGGCCAGCGCCCTCGACGCCAAAGGCTACAAAGCCGCGGCGCTGAACGGTGACATCGCCCAGAACCAGCGTGAGCGCGTCATCGACTCGCTGAAAGATGGCCGTCTGGACATCGTTGTCGCGACCGACGTAGCTGCTCGTGGTCTGGACGTTCCGCGCATCACTCACGTGTTCAACGTTGACATGCCGTACGACCCAGAGTCCTACGTTCACCGTATCGGCCGTACTGGCCGTGCCGGTCGCGAAGGTCGTGCACTGCTGCTGGTGACTCCACGTGAGCGCCGCATGCTGCAAGTGATCGAGCGTGTAACCGGTCAGAAAGTCGCTGAAGTTCGCCTGCCGGACGCTCAAGCCGTTCTCGATGCACGCATCAAGAAACTGACCAACAGCCTGTCGCCACTGGTCGCTGATGCCGAATCGACCCACGGTGAGCTGCTCGATCGTCTGACTGCAGACATCGGCTGCACCCCGCGTGCTCTGGCTGCTGCGCTGCTGCGCAAAGCCACCAACGGTCAAGCGCTGAACCTGGCTGCCATCGAGAAGGAACGTCCACTGGTGCCGAACAACGCACCGCGTGGCGACCGTCCTGAGCGCACCGGTGATCGTCCTGATCGTGGTGACCGTGAGCGTCGCGCGCCAATGCCTTTGGGCGAAGGCCGTGCTCGTTGCCGTACCGCGCTGGGTGCGCGTGACGGTATCGCTGCGAAAAACCTGCTGGGCGCCATCCTCAACGAAGGCGGTCTGGCCCGTGAAGCGATCGGTCGCATCCAGGTGCGTGACAGCTTCAGCCTCGTCGAGCTGCCGGAAGATGGTCTGGACAAACTCCTGACCAAACTGAAGGACACTCGCGTTGCCGGTAAGCAGCTGAAACTGCGTCGCTATCGCGAAGATTGATCCGCCCTTGGGCTGATTGATCGCACATAAAAAATCCCCGACTGGTTCGGGGATTTTTTTTGCCTGTTTTTTGCCTTTGTGGGAGCGAGCCTGCTCGCGAAGGCGTCAACCGAAACGATAAATATCCATGCCCAGCGCGCCCATCGTGAAACCCTGATGAGCAACGCTGAACTCTCCCCCCGCGCCCCGGGCAAAATACAACGGCAACAAATGCTCATCGCTCGGATGGCTGCGCACCGCATTTGGTGCCTGCTGGCGATAATCATGCAGCGCTGCCTCATCGTCGGCCGCCAACTTCTCGATCACCCAGTCACGGAAATCCCGCGCCCACGGCTCGACACTTTCCGGGCCGGCGTGCCAGTCCAGTTCGCGCAGGTTGTGCGTGATGCTGCCGGAACCGATCAGCAAAATGCCCTGATCACGCAGACTCGCCAGCGCGCGGCCGACCCGGGTTTGCAGCGCCGGGCCCGCGCGGCTCGGTAGCGAAACCTGCACCACTGGAATATCCGCCAGCGGGTACATCAGCGACAGTGGCACCCAAACACCGTGATCGAACGGGCGTTGCGGATCGAGACGGGCAGGCAGGTTGTTGGCAGTCAGTAGATCAGCCACCTCAGCAGCCAGTTGTGGATTACCCGGCGCCGGATACTGCACTTCAAACAGCGCCCGGGGAAAGCCGCCGAAGTCATGCCAGGTTTCCGGTTGTGCATGGCTGCTGACCTGCAGTTCCTGGCTTTCCCAGTGCGCGGAGACGATGACGATGGCTTTGGGTTTCGGCAATTCGGCGGCCAGACGAGCCAGAGCCGGGCCACTGGCGCCGGGCTCCAGGGCCAGCATGGGTGAACCATGGGAAATGAACAGGCTGGGCAACATGGCGGGTTCCTGAGCGTTAAGATGGCTTCATCTTCAGTCAGATCATTGATCTAAATCTAATATAAGTTTTAACGCTTTTTGATCGAATTATTGGGAGTGATGCATGCAGCCTGAGTTTTGGCACAAGAAGTGGGCTTCGGGGCAGATTGGTTTCCATCTGCCCGAGGTAAACCCGTATTTGCAGCGGCACTGGGCGGTATCGGCTGCGGCGCGAGTGCTCGTGCCTCTGTGTGGGAAAAGTCTGGATCTGGCGTGGCTGGCCGGACGTGGTCATCAGGTGCTCGGGGTCGAACTGTCGGAAAAGGCTATCGAGGACTTTTTCAGTGAATATCAGGTGCAGCCGCAGATTAGCCAGAAGGGCGCGTTCAAGGTCTATCGCGGTGATGCCATCGAACTGTGGTGCGGTGACTTTTTTGCGCTGACGGCCGCCGATGTGGCCGATTGCGCCGCGTTGTACGACCGCGCCGCGCTGATTGCCTTGCCGGCGCCGATGCGTGAGCGTTATGCGGCGCATCTTCAGCAGATCCTCCCACAGGGCGTGCACGGGTTGCTGATTACCCTGGATTACGATCAGGCGCAGATGCCGGGGCCGCCGTTTGCGGTGGGGGATGATGAGGTGCAGCGGTTGCTGAGTGGTGCCTGGCAGGTGCCGGTGCTGGAAGAGCAGGATGTGCTGGGGGAGAGCGGGAAGTTCCTTCAGGCTGGCGTGACGCGGCTGGAGGAGCGGGTTTATCGGGTTTCTTCTCGATAGTTTTTGGCTGACAGTGCCTGCTCGCGAAGAGGTCATCAGCAACAATCCATTATTTGCACAGAAACAAAAAAAGGCCCGCATCACTGCGGGCCTTTTTCATTGTTACACCGGTCGGATCAACCGCGACGACGCAGGGCGTCGATACGCTCTTCCAGCGGCGGGTGGCTCATGAACATGCGGGCAAAGCCCTGTTTGATACCACCGTTGATGCCAAAGGCGTTAAGGGTGTCTGGCATGTGCACCGGCAGACCTTGTTCGGCGCGCAGGCGTTGCAGTGCGCCGATCATTGCGCTGGTGCCGGCCAGGCGGGCGCCGGCTTCGTCGGCACGGAATTCGCGCTTGCGCGAGAACCACATGACGATCGCACTGGCGAGAATGCCCAGTACCAGTTCGGCGAAAATGGTCGCCACGTAGTAGGCGATGCCCTGGCCTTCTTCGTTCTTGAAGATCACCTTGTCGACGAAGTTGCCGATGATCCGTGCAAAGAACATCACGAAGGTGTTCACCACGCCCTGGATCAGCGCCAGGGTGACCATGTCGCCGTTGGCGACGTGGCCGATTTCGTGGGCCAGCACGGCTTTCACTTCATCGGGTGAGAAGCGCTCGAGCAAGCCCTGGCTGACCGCGACCAGTGCGTCGTTCTTGTTCCAGCCGGTGGCGAAGGCGTTTGCTTCGTAGGCCGGGAAAATACCGACTTCGGGCATCTTGATCCCGGCTTCGCGGGACAGTTGCTCGACAGTTTGCAGCAGCCATTGCTCATGCCGGGTACGTGGCTGGCTGATGATCTGGGTGCCAGTGCTCATCTTCGCCATCCACTTGGAGATGAACAGCGAGAACAGCGAGCCGGCGAAACCAAAGACTGCACAGAAAACCAGCAGCTGACTAAGGTCGAGATCAACCCCGTTGGCCGCCATGAACCCGTTGAAGCCGAAAAGGCTCAGGGTGATGCTGGCTATCAGCACGACCGCCAGGTTAGTGGCCAAAAACAGCAGGATGCGCATCATGGTTGTAGAAATCTCCTCAAGCTAAAGATGTAGCGTACTGCGGGGTATATAAGGTGCTGCACCGGGCTATTCAACTGAGTGACTATTTCAAACTGTGTCCTACAGCGGATTCTTCGGTGCCTGGCACATTTCCCACGACAGATAACGATAGGGATGACGGCCAGCCGCGACCCGTCGCCATTAAGCTGGACGCAGGTAAACGGTACGAATCGCAAGTGTAGAAGGCGTGCGCGGACGCGGAACGCAGAAGTGTTGCTGAATCAGACAGTGCGCAACGTTTGGCCGTTGCGCACTGCTGGCCAGTTACTGGCGGTAGGACTTGAGGAAGTTGCCGATACGGCCGATGGCCATTTCCAGATCGTCGACGCGGGGCAGGGTGACCACGCGGAAGTGATCCGGCCACGGCCAGTTGAACGCCGTGCCCTGTACCACCAGCAGTTTCTCGGAGAGCAGCAGGTCGAGGACGAATTTCTCGTCGTTATGGATCGGGCAGACCTTCGGGTCGATCTTCGGGAACGCATACAGCGCGCCCATCGGCTTGACGCAGCTCACGCCTGGAATGTCGTTAAGCAATTCCCAGGTGCGGTTACGCTGTTCCAGCAGGCGACCCTGCGGCAGCACCAGGTCGTTGATGCTCTGATAGCCGCCCAATGCGGTCTGGATCGCATGCTGGCTTGGCACGTTGGCGCACAGGCGCATGTTGGCCAGCATGTCGATGCCTTCGATGTAGCTCTGCGCGTTGTGCTTCGGTCCGGAAATGGCGATCCAGCCGGAGCGGAAACCCGCCACACGGTAGGACTTCGACAGACCGTTGAAGGTCAGGCAGAGCAAGTCCGGGGCTAGCGACGCGGTGCAGATGTGTACGGCATCGTCGTACAGAATTTTGTCGTAGATCTCGTCGGAGAAGACCACCAGATTGTGCGCGCGGGCGATTTCCAGCATGCCCAGCAACACTTCCTTCGAATACACCGCGCCGGTCGGGTTGTTCGGGTTGATGATCACCATCGCTTTGGTGTTCGGGGTGATCTTGGCTTTGATGTCGGCCAGATCCGGGAACCAGTCGGCGCCTTCGTCGCACAGGTAATGTACGGCGTTACCGCCGGCGAGGCTGACGGCGGCAGTCCACAGCGGATAGTCCGGGGCGGGCACCAGCACTTCGTCGCCGTTGTTGAGCAGCGCTTGCAGCGACATCACGATCAGTTCGGATACGCCGTTGCCCAGATAGATGTCTTCAATGCCGACACCTTCAACATTCTTCTGCTGGTAGTACTGCATCACCGCTTTACGCGCGCTGAACAGACCTTTGGAGTCGCTGTAGCCTTGCGCGGTCGGCAGGTTGCGGATCACATCCTGAAGAATTTCGTCCGGCGCTTCGAAACCAAACGGCGCCGGGTTGCCGATGTTCAGCTTGAGGATGCGCTGGCCTTCCTCTTCCAGTCGTTTGGCGTGCTTGAGCACTGGGCCGCGAATGTCGTAGCAGACGTTGGCGAGCTTGTTCGATTTGCTGAACTGCATGGCGATGTGATCCCGAAAATGAACGATCCAGGCGGCGGGTGGACAACCGTACTGGGATTCCTGCGTCTTCACACAGGCGGACGTCTTGAGCCGTGGCTCCCATAATCCGTTTGAATGCGCCCGGTCTGGCTGCCAGACTGGTGCGTGACGAGGCGCAATCATACGTGCCGCCCGATCCGTGGAAAAGGTACAGATCGGGCTTTTTCAGCCGCTGAGGTGTGATGATGGAAAAGTTGGAAAAAACCCTGGAAGAATGGCGTGCGATGCTCGACCCTGAGCAATACAAAGTTTGTCGTCTGAGTGCGACCGAGCGCCCGTTCTCCGGCAAATACAACGACACCAAAACCGACGGTGTCTACCACTGCGTTTGCTGCAACGAAGCGCTGTTCGATTCCAAGACCAAATTCGATTCCGGCTGCGGCTGGCCGAGCTTCTACGCGCCGATTGGCGAAAGCGCGATGACCGAAATCCGTGACATCAGCCACGGCATGATCCGCACGGAAGTGAAGTGCGCGCGCTGCGATGCGCATTTGGGTCATGTATTCCCGGACGGCCCGCCGCCGACTGGTTTGCGTTATTGCATCAATTCGGTTTGCCTGGATCTGGTTCCACGCGCATAAACGAATGAAGGCGACCTTCGGGTCGCCTTATTATTCGATAATTAAATTGCACACAATTTAATTGCTCGCTATGTTTGATCTTTCTTGACTGTCTGCGGAGCCCGACGCCATGAGCGACAACCTGTTGAACATTCCGTGCACCACCATCAAGGGTGAGCAAAAGACCCTGGCCGATTTCGCCGGCAAAGCGGTTCTGGTAGTCAACACCGCGAGCAAATGCGGTTTCACCCCACAGTACAAAGGCCTCGAAGAACTGTGGCAGACCTACAAGGATCAGGGTCTGGTGGTCCTGGGCTTTCCGTGCAATCAGTTCGGCAAGCAGGAGCCGGGTAACGAAGGGGCGATCAGTGAGTTCTGCGAGCTGAACTTCGGCGTCAGCTTCCCGCTGTTCAAGAAGATCGACGTGAACGGTGGAGACGCGCATCCGCTGTTCGTGCAGCTGAAAAAACGCGCGCCGGGTCTACTTGGCTCCCAAGGCATCAAGTGGAACTTCACCAAGTTCCTGATTGGCAAGGACGGAAAACTGGTCAAGCGTTTTGCCCCGACCACCAAGCCGCAGGAGCTGAGCGGCGAGATCGAAGCCCTGCTCAAATGAACAGCTTGCCGGTCGATTCGCTGAAGCTCGACAACCAGTTGTGCTTCAAGCTGTACGCCGCTTCCCGGGCGGTGATTCGTGCCTACAAACCGATGCTCGATCAGCTCGGCCTGACGTACCCGCAATACCTGGCGATGCTGGTGTTGTGGGAATGGCAGGACGCTGCGCCGGAGCAACCGACGGTTAAGGCGTTGGGCGAGCGTCTGGCACTGGACTCGGGCACGCTGACGCCATTGCTCAAGCGTCTGGAACAGTTGCAATGGGTACAGCGCCAGCGTTCAACGCGTGACGAGCGCGAAGTGCACTTGAGTCTGACACCGGCAGGCCAAGCCTTGCGCGAGCAGGTCGGGCCGCTCAAGGCCCGATTGTTGTGCGACAGCGGGGTGGATCTGGACCGTCTCAATGACCTGCGCAGCGGACTTGATCACTTGTTGGGACAGATCAAAGCGCTGGCGTAGTCGGGATCCACTGATCGAGCAGTGCCGCCAGCTCTTCACGGCGGAACGGCTTGGCCAGATAGTCGCTCATGCCGGCTGCGCGGCAGCGTTCGCGTTCCTCGGACATGGCGTTGGCGGTCAGAGCGACGATGGGCAGGCTCGGCCAGCGCCCGCTCTGACGGATCTGCCGGCTGGCTTCGTAGCCATCCATCACGGGCATGTTGCAGTCCATCAGCACCAGATCGAATTCGTGATACTCCAACTGATCCAGCGCTTCGGCACCGTGGGCGGCGACGATGACCTCGCAGCCCAGTTTGCCGAGCATGCCTTTGGCCACCAGTTGATTGACCGGGTTGTCCTCAACCAGCAACACCCGCCCGCGCCGCACCGAGGGAGACGTTTCGAGTTGCGCATCGTTAACGGCGACCACGTCCGGTTGCAGGGTGCGTCGCAGGTTCTGGTACAGAGCATTTCGCGCCAATGGTCGGGCCTGTTGCTGCAGAGGCGCGAGTGCGGCGGCTTCTTCGCTCGGCAGGAAACTGCCGTAGGCGGTTACCAGCAAAATCGGCGCCCCAAGCGTCGGGCGCAAGCCGAACAGACACTCCGGACAATCGGTGATCACCACGTCCGGCGTCAGGCCCAGCAGTGAGTCATCGATGGTGCGCTGCTCATATGTAAGTCCCCACACCGGCAGCAGGCTCTGCAACAGTTCCGCCAGTCCACTGCTGGCAGCGGTGATGGCGAGGATTTTCCCGTGCAGCGGCGCCGGAACCAGTGCGCGGGTATGACACGGCAGTGGCAGCTCGGCACAGAACTGACTGCCGAACCCGGTCTCGGAGCTGATGGTCAGGCGCCCCTGCATGGCTTCGCAGAGGTTGTAAGTCAGCGCCAGACCCAGCCCGGTGCCGCCGTATTGTCGAGTGATGCCGGCGCCCGCTTGAGTGAACGGCTGGAAGATTTTCAGCTGCGCGTCCTGGGCGATACCGATGCCGGTGTCGCAGACCTCGATGCGCACGCCATCCTTGTACGCCGACAAGCGCACATCCACCCGGCCGAAGCGGGTGAATTTCAGCGCGTTGGACAGCAGATTGCTGACGATCTGCCGCACGCGGGTCGGATCGCCCAGTACCAGTGCCGGGAAGTGCGGGTCGATCAGGCAGGTCAGTTCGACGCTCGGCGCGGCATTCTGCGACAGCAGGTTGGCGGTGTCTTCGATCAATGAGCCAAGATCGAACGGGATGTGCTCAAGCTCCAGTTGCCCGGCATCGAACTTCGACAGGTCGAGAATATCGTTGAGCAATTCGACCAGCACTTTGCCCGAGTCGTGGGCGATCGACAGTTGTTGCTGCTGTTCGGCATTCAACGGACCGTCGAGTGACAGCGCGATCATTCCCAGCAGGCCGTTGAGCGGCGTGCGGATCTCATGGCTCATGTTGGCGAGGAACGCCGAGCGGGCCTCGGCCATTTCCAGGGCGGTGCTGCGGGCGACTTCGAGTTCCTGATTGGACTGGCTCAGCCGTGCGTTGATCGCCTTGAGTTCAGCGGTGCGCGCCGAGACGATGTTTTCCAGTTGTCCGAGGTAGTCGGTCAGACGGTTTTCGGCGTTGCGTCGCTGCTGGATCTCGGTGGCAATGTTCTCGAATTGCTGATTGGCGACTTTGACCAGCACGCCGATTTCATCGTTGCCGTGCCCGGACGGGCACTCCAGCGTGGTCGGCTCGGCGCTGCGCGGGTCGCGCCCGCTGAGTTCGCGGATGACCCGCACCAGTGGTTTGGTCAACATCACATAGAACAGCGCCAACAGGATGCCGGTGAGAATCAGGCTGCGGGCGAAGCCATTGAGCAGGGTCACCTCGGCGCGGCGCAGGAAGCGGCTGCCGAACGCATAGGTGTCGACCTCAAGGCTTAACACGCCCAGCGATTCATTGGGCAGATGATCCAGATACAGACGGTCTTCGAACTGGCGTTTGGCGCCAAACAGGAAGTCGCTGATGACCCGATAGCCGCTTTGCAGTTCCGGGCGTTTGACGCTGGCCAGCACCGTATTGTTGTTGTCGATCAGTTGCGCAGAAATGATTGCCGGCGAGCGCAACAGGCCCAGGGTCAGTTCCTGCGCCAGTTCGGCGTCGATGTTGTAGGCGATCCGTGAGGCCGGGTTATGGCTGATTTCCAGCAAAGACAGGATTTCACGGTTGATGGAGGCGTCTTCACTGGCATAATCGATGCCGATTTGCAGCAGGCTGAGCAGCGTGCCCAGAATGAACCCGACCAGCACGGTAAGCCTGGCTTGCTTGTAAGACAGCCGGTGGGTGAATTTGATATCCATGGGGTGTTGAACCACTTCCGTTTCCCTTCGCTGCTCAAGCATAGTCGATCATGTATGGATACCGAGGTTCCCGAATCGCCTTGTAACAAGGCTTGGTAGGGTGATTTTTATCTGTGTGTCGTCGCAGGATTCACCATCATCACTGTGAACGTGCCCGAGGAGAAGACGTGGATTCCCGATTAAATGCTTTTCTTGAACGCGCCGAGTCGGTTCTGGCGCGTATCGAACCGTTGTTGCCGGCACCACGGCCGGTGATCGACTGGGGCACTTGTCTGGCGGCGCGCTGGCAACGCGACGGGCGCAGCGGCTATCTGATGCCGCTGGACGTCAGCCTCGACATGCGCCTGTCCGACCTGATCGGCGTTGACCGTCAGCTCGAACAACTGGGGCGCAACACCCAGCAGTTTCTCGATGGTATGCCGGCCAACCATGCGTTGCTCTGGGGTTCGCGCGGTACCGGCAAGTCGTCGCTGGTGCGGGCCTTGCTGGCGGAACACGCCGCCGCCGGCCTGCGCCTGATCGAGATCGAGCGTGATCATCTGGCGGATCTGCCGCGGGTGGTCGAGCAGATCGGCAAGCTGCCACAACGCTTCGTGCTGTTTTGCGATGACTTGTCGTTCGAATCCGGTGAAGGCGATTATCGCGTGCTCAAAAGCGTCCTCGACGGTTCGCTTGAGCAGGCCCCGGACAATGTATTGCTGTACGCCACCTCCAACCGCCGCCACCTGGTGCCGGAAAAGGAGAGCGATAACGAAAACTGGAAACGCGTCGACGGCGAACTGCATCCCAGCGAAGCCGTTGAAGACAAGATCGCGCTGTCGGACCGTTTCGGTCTGTGGCTGTCGTTCTATCCGTTTACCCAAGAACACTTCCTTAACGTCGTCGAACACTGGATCGGCCAGTTGGCCGCCAAGGCCGGCCTGAGCTGGCAGCGCGACGAAGCACTGGACATCCTTGCGGTGCGTTGGGCCACCGGCCGCGGTAATCGCAACGGACGTTGCGCGTACCAATTCGCCCGTTACTGGGTGGGACTGAAATTGTTGGAGCACAAGGCATGATTGATTTGCAACAAAGCGGCCAGGGCCTCGAAGGCTATGGCATGTTGGCCGCACAACTGGAATCGCTGCTGGCGGACGAGCGTGATTTTATCGCCAACGCCGCGCAGTTTTCGGCGTTTCTGTTCAACCAGCTCGATGACCTGAACTGGGCGGGTTTTTACCTCAACCGCAACGAAGAACTGGTGCTTGGTCCGTTCCAGGGGCAGATCGCCTGCGTGCGCATCCCGTTTGGCCGTGGTGTGTGTGGCGCGGCGGCGGCCACTCGGCAAACCCAGCGCGTTGAAGACGTACACGCGTTCCCGGGGCATATCGCCTGCGACAGCGCCTCGAACAGCGAACTGGTCGTACCGTTGGTCAAGGAAGGGCGCCTGATCGGTGTACTCGACCTCGACAGCCCGAAACTGTCGCGTTTTGCCGCGCAGGATCAGGCCGGCATCGAGCAACTGGCGGCAATTTTCCTGCGTCTGACCGACTGCTGATCACGCGGTGAGGCCAGCCTTGTGCAACAGGCTGGCCGGATCGACGTTATCGATTTGACCGGGATCGAGAAAACGCACGGCGTACTGCATGTAAACGCCTTCGTTGATGAACAATCCAAACAGCTGGGCATCGATGTGCGCCTCACGGCACATGGTGGCCATGATCGCCAAGGCCTCGCTCAGCGTTTTGGCCTTTTTGTACGGGCGATCGGCTGCGGTCAGCGCCTCAAAGATATCGGCAATCGCCATCATCCGCGCGGGCAGGCTCATGTCCTCACGCTTCAGGCGTTTCGGGTAACCGGAGCCGTCCATTTTTTCATGATGGCCGCCGGCGATTTCGGCAATGCTGTCGAGGTGGCCGGGGAAGGGCAGGTGGCTGAGCATCATGATCGTCTGCACCATGTGGTGATTGATCATGTAACGCTCTTCGCGGGTCAGGGTGCCACGGTTGATGCTCAGGTTGTACAGCTCGCCGCGATTGTATTTGTGTTGCGGTACATCCAGTTTGAAGCCCCATGGATTGTCTTCGGGGATCAACTCGTTCGGGTCGCGTTCAAGCAAGTGCTCCGGCTTGTCTGCCAAAAGCTTTTCACTGACCGGCAGATTCGGTGCCGGCGTGCGCGCCTGACGCCGGTTCTCTTCCCATGACACGCCCAAGCGGTCATCAAGGGTGCGCAGCCAGGTGCGTTGCGCCAGATGGTCAAGGCGCTGCAGATCCGCCTCTGCCATCGCTTCACTGCCCAGATTACAGCGCGCGACAAACGTAAAATCGTCGTCCAGCGCCGTCAGCGTGGCATCGCGCAATTTGGCCAGTGCAGTCTCATCGCCGCCCAGAGCACACGCCTGCCAATAGCTGATCCAGGCATCACGCTTGAGCACTTCGAAACGCGTGCGAATTTCATGAATACGGTCGTTGATGGTTTCCAGTTTGGTGGCCTTGTCGACCACATATTCCGGCGTCGTCACTTTGCCGCAGTCGTGCAGCCACGCGGCAATGTGCAAGGCTTCCCATTCATCCTCGCTCGGTTGGTAGGCACTGAACGCCGGCGCCTCGCTTGCCGCTGCCGCTTGGGCGAGCATCAGCGTCAACTCTGGCACGCGCTGACAATGGCCGCCGGTGTACGGACTCTTGGCGTCGATAGCGCCAGCGAGCAGTTGAATGAAGGCGTCGAGCAATTGCTTCTGGCGGGCTTGCAGGCGTTGGCTCTCGATACTGACCGCCGCCGCGCCCGAGACAGCCTGGAGGAACGCGATGCGATCAGGGCGCAGTTTTTCCAGATCGGCTGCCGTGCCGCTGTCGCTCACCAGCAGAATCAGCAGGCCGATGGTTTCGTCGTGGCGGTTGTGCAGGCGGATGCCGATCAGATGGATGCGGGGCGATTGCATTGCCAGCAGGACCTTCTGCAAGTCGCCGGCCTGATCGACGCCGAAGTTGCTCACCACGTTGTTGGCGCCGACCAATTGTTCAAACCACGCCGGCCCTTTGTTCTGTTGCAGGTCGTGTCCCTGAATGTCGAATGCTTCCAACGCCTGAGACGTACCATCGATCACCAGCCCGTATGGCTCCATGCGGCTGCTGTCGCTTTCACGCAGATAGATCAGCCCTGCCTGTGCCTGAGCAATCTGCACCGTTTCAAACAGCACCCGTTGCAGCAGCGGGGCGAAGCGGGTTTCGGCGCCGAGGGTGTCGGTAATCCGAAAGAAACTCGCCAGAGTGTCTTTCATCCGCGCCATCGACACACTCAACTGGTCGACTTCAAGCACCGGCGAGCGGCGGGCCAGAGGAAAGTTGAAATCGAAACTGCGAATCGCGTCGGCTTCCTTGACCAGCGCATGCAACGGCTTGACCAATATCCGCGAAATCACCCAGCCCAGCGGCAAGCACAGCAGCAGGGTCGCGAGGGTGATCAGCGCGCCTTGCCAGCGCAGGCGGTAGGCATCGATCAATAACTCGTCCTCGGGCACCAGCAGCGCCAACTGCAAACCTTTCGGGCCGCCCTCCTGAATGCTGCTGCGGGCGACGATCCACTGGCGACCATCGGCTTCCAGGCGATTGCCCGCGGCTGCGCCGGACAACAGCGCATGCAAGCCCGGACTCAGATCCGCCGCTTTGGCCAGATGCGCGCCGCTACTGTCGACGATCAGGCGTTCGCTGTCGGGATAGGCCACGGCGTTGCCGTCGGCATCGAACAGGGCAATTTCGGTGGAGGGTGTGACGACATGTTTGCTCAGCGCCGCCGACAGGGCGACCAGCGTCAGGTCAGCACCGATGACGGCGTTCTCGCCGCTGCGTCGGGCCAGCGTCGTGCCGACATTGCGCGTGGAGAAAAACACGTAGGGCTCGGTGGTGATTTGTTCGTTTTGCTGGCGAGCATGGTTGAACCACGCGCGGCTACGCGGATCGTAGCTGTCGTCGGGGTTGTCCTGACGGCTGATCAGCGACAATGTCTGGTCAAAAAACAGCGATTGCGAGTGCACCGCGCCCTGCGGGTCATGTTCGATACTCCAGACCTGATACGCCGCCGCTTCAGGGGCCTTGAGCAATGTCTTGATGGCGGCGCTGCGCAGCGGACGCACCATGAAGAAATCGCCATTGGCATAACCCAGATATAGCGATGCCAGATTGGGATTGTCGTTGAGCGACTGGCTAAACGGTCGGAGCAAGGGCAAGCGTTGTTCAAGGCGCGCGGCCTGAGTGGCGGGGTCATCCGCCAGCAAACTCAGCAGGTGACGAATCGGCTGATAGGTTGCGGACATGTCCAGACGTACGTCTTGTTCGATCCTTTCGAACAGCTTTTCGCTGCTCGACAGGATGATCTGCGTCGTCTGGTGGTAATTGAACAGGCCCAGTACGACCCCGGTGAGCAGCAACAGGAATGTGAACATGACGCTGATGTGTACATGCAGCGGAAACCGGCGTTGCTCCGGGCGCAGTGGGCTGGGCATTTCGGACTCTCCATGATGGTTAACTCACTGCTCAGCGCCAAGCATAGTTAAGGCAAGCTCATTGTGCTTCGATCCGACACCGCCAATTGTTGCTGTAATGCCTGCTCCAGTTCGAGCATGGCGCGGTTGCTCGCCTCGCAACGGCGAGCAACTTCGTCTGTCGCCATGGCCTCGGCGCAGGCCTGCTCAAGGGCATCGCAACACTCGATTACGCGCGATGCCTGCGCGATACGTGCCGCGCCCTTGATTTTGTGAGCGACCACCGCCAGCGCCCCGCGATCCTGTTCCGGCGACAGCGCGAGCAGTTCCTCTCGGTCGAGACGGCTGCTTTTGAGCAATTCCGCCAGCAGACGGCGAGCCTGGGCCGGATTGCCACCGGTCAGCATGTTCAGGTTTTGCAGGTTGAAAGCCGGCGGCGCTGATGTCGGTGTGATGCCATCGACCCACTGGCTGAGCAGGCTCAGGCTCAGGGGTTTGAACAGGCAGTCGTTCATGCCGGCCTGCTTGCAGCGCTGGATTTCTTCGGGCTGCGCATTGGCCGTGAAACCCAGCACGGTGCATGGCGGACAGCGCGCTTGCAGTTCCTGCTGACGAATGGCGCGGGTCAGATCATAGCCATTCATCAACGGCATGTTGCAGTCGACAATCACCAGATCGAAGTGACCGGTCTTCCACAGTTCCAGGCCGCTGCAACCGTTCTCGGCAATGCTGAAGTGATGGCCGAGAAACTCCAGTTGTTGACACATCAGCAGGCGATTGGCGGGATGGTCGTCCACCACCAACACGCGTAAGGGGGTCTGCGATGCCTTGATTGGGGATTCACTTTTGACCGTGCTCAGCTGTATCGGCAGCGTTTCCAGTGCCAGCGAGACGCAGACCTGGGTGCCGATGCCAGGCTGGCTGCTCAATTGCAATTGCCCGCCCATCATTTCGCACAGGTTGCGGCTGATCACCAGCCCCAGGCCGGCACCACCTCTGCCTTGCTGGCTGCTGTTTTCCGCTTGGGCAAACGGTTCGAACAAGCGCTGCTGATCCTCGGCACTGATACCGACGCCGCTGTCCTGTACGGTCAGCTGCATCAGGGCGCGGGCAGGTACATCGGTGTTCATGAGGTCGAGGGTGATCCGCACATGCCCCTGTTCGGTGAATTTGATCGCATTGCTGACCAGATTCGACAGCACCTGCTTGAAACGCAGTGGGTCCAGATGCACATCGACGGCCAGATCTGGTGGGTTGAAGATGACTTGCAGGGAGAGGTTTTTCTGCCGGGCGAGACCGTCGAAGATCCTGGCGACTGACGTCACCGTATCGACCAGATTGACCCGTTCCGGGCAAAGACTCAGACGCCCGGATTCGATCCGTGCGATGTCGAGAATGTCGCCGATCAAACCCAGCAAGTCCTTGGCCGAGTGGTACGCGGTGTCGATGGATGAGCGATCCGGATGCTGCGGATCCATGCGTTTGAGCGTCAGTTCGAGCATGCCGATCACCGCGTTCATCGGCGTGCGGATCTCGTGGCTCATGGTCGCCAGAAAGGTGCTTTTCGCCCGGTTGGCCTCATCCGCCCGTTCTTTGGCCGTACGCAACTCGTCGAACAGCTGGCGGCGCTCGCTGATGTCGATCCAGCCGCCAATGATGCCTTTCACCTCACCGCTGGAGTCGCGGTACGGCAGTATCCAGTGATAGATCGTCAGACGCCGGTTGCCGATGTGCAGGGGCCGGTCGACGACCATCGGCGTGCCTTCGGCAATGACACGCTGGTAATCGGCCTGAAACGCTTGGGCCTCAAAGGCATTGCTCAGGGAGCCCTCGATGACGTTTTTGCCGATGACTTCCTCGCGGCGGGCATTGAATGCTTCGAGATAGCTCTCATTGCAACTTTGCAACCGGCCCTGGCGGTCGCGCACGTAAATTGGATGCGGTGTGCCGTCGACCAGCGAACGCATGAATTCGAACTGGTCGTTCAGCGCTCGTTCGGCAGCCTGGCGTTTTTTGATCTGGTGGCGCATGTAAGCGTTCCAGACCAACAGCAACAGCAGTAACAGGAAAGCGCCGATGATCACTTGATAGAACAGGCGTTGGTAGTTGTGCCAGATGTTCTGCGAGACAGTGGAGTAACCGCGCCAGCGCCCATTGATCACCCCCAGTTCGTCGGGCGCGATGCTCAACAACGCCTTGTTGATGATCGACGTCAGTTCCGTGTTGTCCCGCGCGGTCGCCAGTGAAAACGCCGCCTGGCCCGTGCCGATCGTGGTGGTGATCTGCAGCGCCTGATTGAAGATTCGCGAAGAAATGAAATAGTTGGCAATCACCAGCGAGTTCACCGCACCGTCGACATGGCCTTCAGCGAGCTGGGACACCGCGCTGAACGTATCTGCCGTTTCGATCAACTGGATGCGCGGATATTCCCGACGCAGGTACTCGACCATCGGATTGCCTTGGGCAATCGCCAGTCGCTTGCCCTTGAGCTTGCCCAGATTGGTCGGACCATCCGCGCTTTTGCGGGTCAGCAGAACGTAGGAGTTTTCCAGATAGGGACGACTGAAGTTGAGGGTTTTCTCGCGCTCCGCCGTCGGCAGTAATGCGGCGATCAGATCGGCTTGATGACGGTCGATCTGCTGGATCATTTCCGCGTCGTTGCGGCTGCGACGGATCTCGAAACGCAGGCCGGTGCGCAGGCGGATCAGCTCGAGCAGGTCGGCACTGATGCCGCGAAAATTACCGTCGTTGTCAAAGAATGTCAGCGGCGCGAACGCTTCATTGACCACCACACTGACCACCGGATGTTGTTTGAGCCACGCTTCTTCGCGCTGGGTCAGTTGCAGTTTCCGGTCGGTGAGCAGCAGATCACTGCCAGCGCTCCAGCGCTTGGCAATATTGTCACGCTCACTGGCCGGCACAGCTTTTAGTACTGTGTCGATGATGGCCAGCAGTTGTGGGTTGTTGCGGCGCACGGCGAAGCTGAATCCCTGGGCTTCCTGCTTGCCGAAATTGGCCATGCGCACGTTGTTCAGATAACCCTTGTTGATCATGTAGTGAGTTGAAAGCGTGTCGCCGAGAAACACATCGGCCTGATCGAACGCTACGGCGTTGATTGCATTCTGGTAGGAGGGGTAGCAGGTGATGAGCGCTTTGGGGTACAGCGCTTTGACTTCGGGCAACGGCAGATAATGATAGACCATGCTCAATCGCAGTCCGGCCAGGCCTTCGGTGAGTGAGCGGGTTTCGTCCTCGCGGGTAACCAGCACCGGCATGTCAACGGCGTAGGGTATCGACAGCGCCAGGTTGGCATTGCCCGCTTCGAAGCCGTTCGCGGTACCGAGCAGGTCGATCCGGCCATCGACCAGTGCGCTAATCGCCGCGTCCCGAGAGGGAAAGCGCTGCACCCGGATCGGTAGACCGGTGGCCTGGCCTAGGAGCCCGGCGTAATCGGCCGTCAGACCTTCGTAATCCTTGCCACTGGTCGTCATGTCAAAAGGCGGGTAGTCGGGCGCGGAGGTGCCCACGACCAGTTCGTTACGTGTCAGCAGCCACTGCCGTTGGGAGTTTTCGAGCGTGACCGGAACTGGCTCGTCCGCCGACCGGCTGAGCAAGGCATAGTCAGGTGAGGTGCCGGGCATGGCGAACACATTGGCGCTCAGGTAAAAACCTGCGCTCAACGCAATTAAATAGTCCTTTAAACGGCTGGGCATGCGGGCTCTCACACGAGTGCGTTTCGTTTGGCCATCTCGATAAGTTCTACAAGGGATTTGGCCTTGAGTTTTTGCATCAGACGTTTTTTGTAGGTGCTGACGGTCTTATTACTTAGAAACATGCCCTTGGCTATTTCCTTGTTAGTGCGACCCTGGGCGAAAAGTTGCAAGACCATCAACTCACGATCATTAACAGATTTGAATAATTCAAGTTCGGCAAAACGGATATCGTCGCTGCGCACCGGATTCAATGCCTGGCTGGGGAAGTAGTTGTAACCGGACAGTACCGCTTTGATCGCACTGACCAGTTCACTCAAGTCTTCCTGTTTACAGACATAACCCGATGCGCCGGATTGCATGCAGCGAATGCCGAACAGCGTCGGACACTGTGCCGTCAGGATCAGGATCTTTAACGGGGAACCCATGGCATTGAAGCGAGCCAGTACTTCGAGGCCATCCAGCTTGGGGATGCTCACATCGAGAATGACCAGATCGGGCATGCACTCGCGCACCATTTGCATGGCATCGACTCCGTTATCGGTTTCACCGACGACCTTGTAACCTTCATGCTCCAGCAGCATTCGAACGGCGAGACGGATGACCGGGTGATCGTCGACAATAAAAACGGAGTTCATAATCAAATCCCATGCAAGCACGAATAAAGCGCGCACCTTAGCTCAGTTGAATGAGCACTCGCATGAAGTGACATGGCTTCAGTCACGATATCGGATTAATCCTACAATTAATGAGGAAACGGACTACAACCAAACTAGGTTTGACGTAAGGAAGTGCTGGATTTGAACGGGCTTATAGTTTGACTTGAATGATTTGCAAGTACTGGCCGTAAATGGCTTTTTAAAGATGTTTAAAGTTGCTGAGTCATCGGCGCAATAATTGCCGCTATTCCAGCCATATCAGACGCCCGTCGACACTTGTGGGTCGATAATCACAGGCTGTGTGGATACGGACGGCCATCGTTATGGCCGCCCGTAGGCGAGCGGGTCAGTGACTGGAGCGCCCGGTCATTTCCAGCGCCATGTCGCTGGCGTAGCTGTCGGTCATGCCGGCGATGAAATCGATCATGCGCAGAAACGACGTGTGTAACGAACCCTGCGGATCCGGTGCGTTACTGCCCAGCAGATCGAGAATGCGCCGGCTTTTGAACGACGGTGTACGACCGTTGTGTTGTTCCAGCGCCGCGCCGCAGAACGAGTTGAGCAGAATCTCGAGCGTGGTATAGGCGCCGATTTCATGCAGGGTTTTGCGTTTGTCCTGAAAGATTTTCTTGCGGGCGATGTCCTTGGCATTCAGCACGCAACGCTTGGCCGGGCCGTGCATGTGCTCGACCAGATCGCCGTGCAGCGTGCCGGCGAGGAGGGCGTCCTGTTGTTCGACAAAGGCCCGTGCGGCGGCGTTGGTCAAATGCTCGATGGCCTTGCCGCGCAGGATCGCCAGTTTGCGTCGGCGCGAATCCTGCGGGCCGAGTTGGCGATAGGTTTCCGGCAGATCATCACCCACCAGCCCGAGCAGCAGCGATTCGACTTCGGCGTAGTCCAGCAGCTCCATTTCGAGACCGTCTTCGAGATCAATCAGCGCGTAGCAGATGTCGTCGGCGGCTTCCATCAGGTACACCAGCGGGTGACGCGCCCAGCGCTGGTCTTCGATTTGCGGCAGGCCCAGTTTGTGGGCGATCTGCTCGAGCAGCGGCAACTCGCTCTGATAGCAGCCGAATTTGTGTTTCTTGTAGCCCAGGGAGTCGGCGTGGCGCGCGGTCCACGGGTACTTCAGGTAAGTGCCGAGGGTGGCGTAGGTCAGTCGGGTGCCGCCGTCGAACTGGTGATACTCCAGCTGAGTCAGGACCCGGAAACCCTGGGCATTGCCTTCGAAATTGAGGAAGTCAGCGCGTTCGGCTTCGCTCATGCCGTCGAGCCAGCCGCGTCCGGCGGCCTGCTGGAACCAGTGGCGGATGGCGTCTTCACCAGAATGGCCGAACGGCGGATTGCCGATATCGTGGGCCAGACACGCCGATTGCACCACCATGCCGAGATCGGCCGGGTCGCACCATTCGGGCAAGGCATTGCGCAGGGTTTCACCCACCCGCATGCCCAGCGAACGGCCGACGCAACTGACTTCCAGCGAGTGGGTCAGGCGCGTGTGAATATGATCGTTGCTGGTGACCGGGTGGACCTGGGTCTTGCGCCCGAGACGGCGGAAGGCGCCGGAGAAGATAATGCGGTCATGGTCTTTGTGGAAAGGGCTGCGGCCAAGTTCTTGCGGGCTGTGCAGCGGCTTGCCGAGGCGTTCGCGGTTGAGCAGGGTGTGCCAATCCAAGGCTGATTCTCTCCGTCAGGTGACTGGGGGCGTTGGCCCCTAGCTTCCCGGTTCACGTCCGCCCCTGCAAGCGGAACTACAGTCCGGCGGCGTCAATGTCGATCAGCAGCAAACGTTCACCGTTGTCGAAAAACTGCCCGGCTGTCAGGCAGTACTGATTGCTGGTGGCATCGCGGTAGGTATTGGAGAGCGTCAAGCGCCGCTCCTCCCAACCTTCGGCGAGCAAATGATAGAAGTACGGGCGCCACGACCAGTTGTGCCCCAGATAGCGATTGTCGGCGACCCAGCCATGCTGCCGCCATTCCAGATTGGGCGTCAGTTGCGTGCCGTGGCGATCGCATTGATAAAACCGCAGCAGCCAGGGGAAGGCGTCCAGTTGTGGCAAAGCGCTCAAAGGGGCATGGGCCTGAGCCCAGGCTTGCAGGATCGACATCAGTTCAGCGAGTTGCTGGCGCATTTGCATCAGTCGTCCGCGCTCCACGAGTTTCTGCCGGACATAGCGCTGGCGCAGCTCGGCGAAGCGTTGGACGAACGCGTCACTGGGGAAAAACGCCTCCTGTGCCCGTGCGAACAGGAATCCCTGCACATAGCGCGATCCGCATTCCAGGGCGAAATTCAACTGCGCTTCGGTCTCGACGCCTTCGGCGATGATCCAGCAGCCGGTCTTCTCGGCCATCTGCGCGAGGGCCTTGACCACGTCGCTGCTCGGCCCGCCCAGTGCCGCGGCCTGGAACAGGCGCATATCGAGTTTGAGAATGTCCGGTTGCAGCGCCAGCACCCGATCCAGTTGCGAGTAGCCGGCGCCAAAGTCGTCGATGGCGATTCTTGCTCCCGCCTCGCGATAGCGCGCGACGACTTCGGCCAGACGTTGACCATTGCCACCCAGTTCGGTGATCTCGAAGACGATGCGTTGCGGATCGATACCGTAGCGCGCCAATTGTTTGAGGCTGGGCAGGGCCTGATCGGCGCGCAGGCGACTGATCCAGCGTGGCGACATGTTCAGGCTGAGAAACCAGTCTGCCGGCGCTTCATGCAAGCGGCTCAAGGCGTTATCGCGGATCTGCCGGTCGAGACGGCGCAGGGCAATGGCGGGCGTGCGCGGGTCGGCGAATAGAGGCCCAACCGAGTTCAGTTGACCGTCGGCCTGGCGCAGGCGCCCCAGCGCTTCGACGCCGGCAATGCGTCCGGTGGCGGTATCGATGAAAGGCTGAAAGCAGGCGAGCGGTTGCCCGTCGATCACGGGGCCTCCTTAGTGGTTCTTGTTCTGGTGAACCCCGCCGACCGGGTAGGCGCACGGGATCGAATCTCCGGATAAAGAGATTCATCCCGCCGACAGTGCAAGAATGTAGCCAGATGTATCTGTTTAGCGTTTCGCCGAGCTCTGCATCACCAGTTTGATCAGCGGCCCGAGGCTGGTGCCGAGCCGGATCAAGCGGGTCAGGCCACCGACACCGCCGCTTTTCGCGCCTTTGCCGGTGATGAAACCCAATAGCGTAACGGCGGCCACGCCCCACAAAGGCGCGTGTTTGATGCCGAAACCACCTTGCAGGTTTTGCGACATGCCGCGCATGCGCTGCAGAGGCTGCAACACTTGCCCGGCTTCATGGCGGATTTCCTGACGATGCATTTCCATGCGCAAGCGGATCAACGCCTTGCGCATTTCCCGACGCGAGCTGTTGTGTGGCAGTTCAGGCAGGCTCATGGCAGCAGGCGCTCCCGGTCGTTGGCCAGCTCTTCGAGCGTGCCGTGGAAAGGCGAGGACTCATCGAAGATCGCAGCCTTGAGGCGCAGCGCGCAGAAGATCGAGGCCAGGGTATAGAACACGCACAGGCCGATAATCGCAGCAAGGCGATAAGTGTCCCAGAACACAATCATCACCAGTGTCGATAAGCCCACCAGTAATAACAGGGCAAAGACTAACGCCAGGCCTGCGAAAAGCAACAGGCTGACGGTACGTGATTTCTGCTCCTGCAATTCAATGCCGAACAATTCGACATGACTGTGCAGCAGACCGAGAACGGCGGCGCCCAGGCGTCGCGTGGAAGAGGCGGTGCCCGCAGTCGGGCCGGATTCACCGATCGACATAATCAGCGCCGGGTAGCCAACAGGCCGATCAGGAAGCCGACACCGGCGGCAATACCGACGGACTGCCAAGGGTTGGCCGAGACGTAATCTTCGGTAGCAGTGACTGCCGCCTGACCGCGATCACGCAAGGTTTCTTCGGTCAGTTTCAAGGTTTCGCGGGCGCGCAGCAGGCTGTCGTGAATCTGCTCGCGCAGCTCATCGGCCTGATCGCCGGCCAGGGTGGCGGTGTGCTCGAGCAAGCGTTCGGTGTCGGCGACCAAAGTCTGGAAGTCGTTCATCAGGATTTCTTGAGCGGTCTTTGCCTTGATGCTGGCCATGGGTGGATCTCCGTAAGTGACGTCTGAAGCGTTCGAGTATGAGCCTTGCGCGAAGGTTCAGTACAAATGACTGGTACAACTTTTGCTGTGTCGTGGTGCGTTCCCCGGCGGTTGTGCGCTGTTGTCGGGCGTGCGCCTCGAGAAACCTTATCCCAAACAAGCCCGGTTCGTGTCAGGACATCGACCTCGTGCGCCAAAGCGGTTCGCCGGACCTTCGGATCTGTGACTGCGCGGTCGCAACTTGGTGCATGAAATGTGCGTATGAACCGCTTTGGTGCCTTTTTCGCCTTTAGGTCTGCCTGCTTATGGAAAATCTGCAAAGCGCTGTGGACACCCTGGTTCACAGCTCCAATACCTTGTTCATTCTGATCGGTGCGGTGATGGTGCTGGCGATGCATGCCGGTTTCGCCTTTCTGGAAGTCGGTACGGTGCGCCAGAAAAACCAGGTCAATGCGCTGTCGAAAATTCTCAGTGATTTCGCCGTCTCGACCCTGGCCTATTTCTTTATAGGCTATTGGATTTCCTATGGCGTGACGTTTATGCAGCCGGCGGCGGTACTGAGTGCCGATCACGGTTATGGACTGGTGAAGTTTTTCTTCCTGCTGACCTTTGCCGCAGCGATCCCGGCGATCATTTCCGGCGGTATCGCCGAGCGCGCGCGTTTCGTGCCGCAGTTGTGCGCTACGGCCTTGATTGTCGCGTTCATCTACCCCTTTTTCGAGGGCATGATCTGGAACGGCAACTACGGTTTGCAAGCGTGGCTGACGGCGCAGTTTGGTGCCGCTTTTCATGACTTTGCCGGTTCCGTAGTGGTGCACGCCATGGGTGGTTGGCTGGCGCTGGCGGCGGTATTGCTGCTGGGGCCGCGTAATGGCCGTTATCGCGACGGTCGTCTGGTGGCGTTCGCACCGTCGAGCATTCCCTTTCTGGCGTTGGGTTCGTGGATTCTGATTGTCGGCTGGTTCGGCTTCAACGTGATGAGTGCGCAGACGCTGCAAGGCGTCAGCGGTCTGGTGGCGGTCAACTCGTTGATGGCGATGGTCGGCGGCACCATGGCGGCGCTGCTTGTCGGACGTAATGACCCGGGCTTCCTGCATAACGGCCCGTTGGCCGGGTTGGTGGCGATCTGTGCCGGGTCGGATTTGATGCATCCGGTTGGTGCCCTGGTGACGGGCGCGATCGCCGGTGCACTGTTTGTCTGGTGCTTTACCGCCGCCCAGGTGAAATGGCGCATCGACGATGTCTTGGGTGTGTGGCCATTGCACGGCTTGTGCGGCGTGTGGGGCGGGATTGCCTGCGGGATCTTCGGCCAGACTGCGCTCGGCGGTATTGGCGGCGTCAGCTTGATCAGCCAGTTGATCGGCACCGCGCTGGGTGTCGCGGTGGCGCTGATCGGTGGCTTCGCTGTGTACGGCGTGATCAAGGCGTTGCATGGGCTGCGCCTGAGTCAGGAACAAGAGTATTACGGCGCCGACCTGTCGCTGCACAAGATCGGCGCGGTAAGTCAGGATTAAGTCTCGGCATCGTCGCTACCGGGATAAAAACCGTGAAGCAGCCGATAGCGGTCGATGCGCACCTGATCGACTTTTTCCTGCACCTGATGTGCCGGCAAGCCAAGCATGATCAAGGCGTGGGAGGCGAGCATCAGGCTCGATTCCAATAGTTCCGGCACCACTTCGGTGGCGCCGGCGGCTTTCAGTTCGGCCCACTGGCTGTCGTCGCGGGTACGCACCAGTATCGGTACGTGGGCGTTGAGCCGACGTGCTTCCTTGAGGATACGCAGGGCAATGTCGCTCTGATCCACGGCAACCACCAGCAGTCTGGCGCGCAACAGGCCAACAGCAGTCAGCAGATCGCCGCGCGACGAGTCACCGTAATGCACGTCGCTTTCTCCACTGGCGGCTTCCTGTACCCGCACCGGGTCATTGTCCAGCGCAATAAAAGGCTGCTTGGCGTTGCGCATGAAACGACCGATGGATTGGCCGACGCGGCCGTAGCCGCAAATCACCACATGCTGGTTGAGGTCGGCATTGAGTGCGCTGATCTCTTCGATCTGCGCCTCCTGATTGGGTTTGCGGTGCAGCACTGCTGCGATGCGTGGCGCTGCGCGCAGCAACAGGGGCGTCAACAACATCGAGCAGAACGTCGCTGCGAGCAGCAGGTCGCTCAGTGCTTCGGGCATCATGCTGTGTTGTTGCATCTGTGCCATCAGGGCGAAGCAGAACTCGCCCCCCTGGGCCAGCGCCAGACCGCTGCGCCATGCTGTTTCGCTGTCACTGCCGCGCCACTTCACCAGCAAGGCGACGACGATACCCTTGATCACCATCAAGCCGACGGTGAGCCCGAGGATCAGCAGGCTGTGACTGACGAACAGTTGCAGGTCGATGAGCATGCCGATGCTGACGAAAAACACCCCGAGCAGAATGTCGCGGAACGGCCGGATATCCGCCTCGATCTGGTGTCGATAGTGGCTTTCACCGAGCAACATGCCGGCCAGAAATGCACCAAGGGCAGGGGACAGCCCCAGCAGGTGCGTCAGCCAGGCGGTCAAAAGCACAATCACTAGCGCCAGCAGCACAAACAGTTCTGCCGAGCGCGAGGCGGCCACCTCATGAAACAGCCGCGGCAGTAACCAGCGACTGGCCAGCAGCAGACCGACAAACAGCACCACGGTTTTTGCCAGGGTCAAAGGCAACGCCCAGTACCAGACTTGCTCGCTGCTGCCGGCGAACACCGGCACCAACGTCAGCAGCAATACCGCGATAACGTCCTGAAACAGCAAAACGCCGACAGCATTCTGGCCATGACTGCTGAACACCTCGCCGAGGCTGCCCAATTCTTTGGTCACAATCGCCGTTGATGACAACGAAAGCCCGGCGCCGAGCAACAGCGCTGGCGTCATCGGCATGCCCAACAGCATCAGCAACAGACCGAGCAGCGCCGTGCTGATCAGCACTTGCTGGCTGCCGAGACGAAAAACCACCTGGCGCAGAGCGATCATCTTCGACAGGGAGAACTCCAGGCCCAGTGAGAACAACAGAAACACCACGCCCAGCTCGGCTACGTCAGGCAAGTGTTCGCTTTCGTTGACCCAGTCGAATGCACTTGGCCCCACCAGCAATCCCACACACAGATAGCCCAGCACCGGCGGCAGCCGCAGGCGACGGAACAGGGCAATGACCACGAGGGACGAGGCGAGGATGATCAACAGATTGGCAAACACTGGACACTCCGATGGCAGATCAGGCTTTTCAAGCGTAGAGGCAAAAAGACCGGGAGGATCGCGCAAATGATTTTTCTGTGGACTGATTTGCGTCAGGGTTTTGCCTGTGAACCTTTGTTGGGGAGCTGGAGCCTTTGGGCGGCGCTGGCTCGACGGGTTTTCAGGTGCGGCCTAGAATAGGCCCACTCATTTTTTGGTTGAGCAATCATGCCTCCTGAATGTCAGCTGTTCGGCACCCTTGGATGCCACTTGTGTGAAGTCGCCGAAGCCGAGCTGATGCCTCTTGTCGAGCATGGTTTGTTGGTTGAACTGGTCGATATTGCTGAGGATGAGGCTTGGTATGCGGCTTACAGCCTGCGAATTCCGGTACTGCGCCGTGTCGATACAGGTGCTGAGCTGGGCTGGCCATTCAGCGCTGATGAGGTTGTGGCATTTCTGCGTTGATCCGCATTTTCCGGTTCATCCCGCCGGTCGCTACTGCCATGCATTCCTTGGCATTTTGCGGTTTCATCGGTTACTGTATGTTCATACAGTAAATGCGTCAGAGGGATGAACCGTGGTCAATGTCGAACAGTTGAAAAACAGCGTGAACCGGATGTCGGTTGACGTGGTGCGCGAGGCCGTTCTCGAATTGCGCCTGGACGGGCTGGTCACGGAAGGCAAGACGCCGTTCAACAAGCTGCATTTCAACACTTGCTTTGCCGAAATCGAGGCCTTATTTCAGCGTGCCGGTTACCACAAGCAACTGGATGTGGTCGGTTATCAGGGGCTGCTCTACGCCTTGTACGATCCGGGCCGCTGGGAGGCAGTTGATGTATTGCGCTGGCTCAAGGAATTCACTGACGCCGCAGCGCTGAAAACAATTCCGGCCTGAACATTCTGCGCTAGGTTCGTTTCCCTCAGTGCTGGATAATGCCGCCCTGCATTGAGGGTTCGATTTTCGTATGTCCACATCTACATTTTCTGCTGCTCAGAATCAGGCGAGCACGCTTTATCTGCCGCCCGGTAAATGGCTGACCGTACTCGATTGTCTGTGCGAGCATTTCAGCGCCATTGACCGCGTTCAATGGCTGGACCGCATCGCTCGGGGACGTGTGCTGGACGGCCATGGCCAGCCGATCCCGGTGGACTTGCCTTACAAGGAAGGTCTGCGGATTCATTATTTTCGCGAAGTGCCGGACGAGAAGCCGATCCCGGTAGTCGAGTCGATCCTGTATGCGGACGAACATCTGGTGGTGGCTGACAAACCGCATTTTCTGCCGGTGACGCCCGCCGGCGAATACGTTGAGCAAACCCTGTTACGCAGGCTGATTCATCGCCTGGACAATCCTCACTTGGTGCCGCTGCACCGCATCGACCGGCATACGGCGGGGCTGGTCATTTTCTCGGCCAATCCGCAAACCCGATCGGCTTATCAGTCGCTGTTCCCCACGCGGCAGATCGACAAGCGTTATGAGGCCATCGCTCCGGCACTGCCCGATCTGAATTTCCCCCTGGTGCACAAGAGCCGTCTGGTCGACGGAGAACCGTTTTTCCGCATGCAGGAAGGCGCCGGAGCCAGCAATACCGAAACGGCGGTGGAGGTTCGGGAAAAGCATGGCGATCTGTGGCGTTATGGATTGTTTCCGGTGACCGGCAAGAAACATCAACTGCGCGTCCACATGACTGCGCTGGGGGCGAGCATCTGCAACGATCCGTTTTATCCCCAGGTGCTGAAAGACGTCGAGGATGACTATGCCAATCCTTTGAAGCTGCTGGCGCAAGGCTTGCGGTTTATCGACCCGGTGACCGGTGAGGAGCGCGAATTCGAGAGCCGGATCACCTTGCAGTGGTGATACTGACTTCACTTTTTAGAGCGCCCATGAAAAAGCCCGCAATCAATGCGGGCTTTTCTGTATCCGGTATCGAACCAGAGCTTACAGCTCTTTAACGGTACGAACCTGATCCTTGTTGATGCGGGTTTCTTTGCCGTCCAGCTGTTTGAACTCGTAGAAGCCCGAATCGTCATCGTATTTCGGGGTGTCGACGGCCTGGATTTCGCGACCGTCATTCAAGGTGATCACTGTAGGCGACGAGCAACCGGCGAGGGTGGCAAGGCCCAGTGCGAGCATGAAAGTGGCGAGGGTCCGTTGAGTCATGGGTGTGTCTCCGAATGGGAATTCTTTTGGTTACTGAGCTTGAGACGTATACAAGGCTTGAGAGTTCCTTGAATGGTGTCAGTCTGACACAGTGTTATGGGAATTTAACAGTTCGGGGGTGTTCAGGTTGGCCAGCCGCGGGTCGTTTTCAGGGCACTCCAGGGCAGTGGCGCCTAGATTGCGCATGACCCGGCCGGGGCTGCGTTCACCGGCATTCCAGGCATCTTCGAAGGCCGTTAGAAGGGCCACCGGAATCACACACAGCAAGGGTTCCCAATGCTCGTCATGGCGCAACATTAAAGGTTTTTCAGGATGCTGATTGGCAGTCTCGCGCATGCTTTGCAGCAGCGCGGCGTCAATTCGCGGAACGTCGCACGGCAAAACCAGCAGGTGGCTATGGCGCGCCGCTTTCAGACCGGCACGAATACCCGCCAATGGCCCCGGAAAATCGTCCTCGTCATCGACCACCAATTGATCGGCAAACGGTGCGTAACGCGCGCGGTTGCGGTTGCAGGAGATGATCAGGTCGTCAGTCAGCCCGCGTACCTTACGCTGCAAATGTGCAATCAACGGTTCGCCCAGCCACTCGACCAGACCTTTGTCCTGACCGCCCATGCGTTGGCCGCGCCCGCCTGCCAGGAGCAGAATGGAGCAGGGGGGCAATTGCGAATCGCGGGTCATGGCAGCTCTCCAGAGGGGCGGCGAAAAAATAGGGCGCTGTGATATAACACCGGGCTGTTTCTCCTACAACTGGACGAGCCTATGAAAGCCAAGGCTGATGTACCTTTCGTGCCGCTCAATATTGCGGTGCTGACAGTCAGTGACACCCGAACTCTGGAAACCGACACCTCAGGCCAGGTCTTCGTCGATCGCTTGACGGCGGCGGGCCACCGTTTGGCGGAGCGGGTTTTGCTCAAAGATGACCTCTACAAAATTCGCGCGCAAGTCGCCAGCTGGATTGCCGACGATGTCGTGCAGGTCGTGCTGATCACCGGCGGTACCGGATTTACCGGTCGTGACAGCACGCCGGAAGCGGTTGCCTGCCTGCTGGATAAACAGGTCGACGGGTTTGGGGAGTTGTTCCGGCAGATTTCGGTAGCCGATATCGGTACCTCGACAGTTCAGTCCCGGGCGCTGGCCGGTCTGGCCAACGGCACGCTGGTGTGCTGTTTGCCAGGTTCGACCAATGCCGTACGCACCGGTTGGGATGGCATCCTGGGCGAGCAGTTGGACGCGCGTCATCGTCCGTGCAACTTCGTGACTCATTTGAAGCAGGCAGCGCCTTGTGAATCCCGTGGGTAAGCCGGGCAAGACCGGAGCGCTGATGCCGGTCGAGCTGGCGCTGGAGCGCCTGCTCGACATGGCCGAGGCCTCGCTGATTGTCGAGCATGAGTATTTGCCGCTGGCTCAGGTTCAGGGGCGTGTGCTGAGCGAAGACCTGATTTCGACGCTGGATCTGCCACCCTGGCCAAACAGTGCCATGGACGGTTATGCGCTGAATCTGACCGACTGGACGGGCGAACCGATGCCGGTCAGTCAGAAGGTGTTTGCCGGGCAATCCCCCGAACCGCTGAAGCCGGGCACCTGTGCACGGATCTTCACCGGGGCGCCGGTGCCCGCGGGCGCTGATTGCGTGGAAATGCAGGAAAACGCTGAGGTTCAAACCGATGAAAGGGTGCGTTTCCTTGAACCGATGAAGGCCGGGCAGAACATTCGCCCGCAAGGTCAGGAAACCACAGTCGGTGAACTGATCCTGCCCGCCGGAACTCGGCTGGGTCCGATAGAGCAGGGATTAGCCGCATCGTTGGGCTGTGCCGGGTTGAAGGTCGTGCGCAAGGTTCGTGTCGCGGTGATTTCCACTGGCGATGAATTGGTTGAGCCGGGCCAGGCCCTGGGGCCGGGACAGATATACAACAGCAATCGAGTGTTGCTGTGCAGTTGGCTGCAACGCCTGGGCTGTGAGGTAGTTGATGCCGGTATTCTTCCGGACGATCTGGCCACAACCCGAGCGCGTCTGGGTGAGTTGCAGGATGTTGATCTGATTCTTTCCACCGGTGGCGTGTCGGTGGGTGAGGCGGATTTTTTGGGTGTCGCATTGCGTGAAGAGGGCGAGCTTGCCCTTTGGAAGCTGGCGATCAAACCCGGAAAACCGCTAACTTTTGGCCATTTCCGCAACGTGCCGGTCATTGGCTTGCCAGGCAACCCGGCGTCGACACTGGTGACCTTTGCGCTGCTCACTCGGCCTTATCTGTTACGCCGTCAGGGCGTTCGGGTCGTCGAGCCGCTGAAGTTCACCGTGCCAGCGGGGTTTGACTGGCCGGTGGCAGGCAATCGGCGTGAGTACCTGCGAGGCCGTCTTGAGCAAGGACGGGCGACTGTCTACCGCAACCAGAGCTCAGGTGTACTGCGTAGCGCCGCGTGGGCAGATGGATTGGTCGAAGTGCTGGAAGGTCGCACGCTGAGCGTCGGAGACGAAGTGGTCTTCATCCCGCTGAGTGACTTGCTCGACTGATCGCTATCTCGTAAATGCAGGCGTCGGCTGACTCAGGCGGCGCCTGCAATGACTGATTCAATTAATTGCTGATCAATGTCACAAGCTGATCGAATCGGCTATTGGCCACCCAGCCCAGCAAACCCAGCACTACCGCTGTTGCACCCGCCGAGTAGGCAAGCCGGTGTTTGATCGTTCGGACATCACCGCGAATTTCGTCCATGTCCCGTCGAAGGTATTTGAGATGGGTTTCCAGCTCGGTAACACGGGGTTCCATATCAACTTCTCCAGTGGTTCTGGCGCTGTTTTTGAAATCGGACTTGTGATTCGCGCGACTTTCGACAATGGGGCCAACCGGGCTCATGGGTATTCTCGCTTCATGACCAGGCATGGAAGCATCCACCGATTGTTTCAACTGTTTGCTTGCAACCTTTTCCAGCTCTCGAACCGGCAAGAGCCCATGGGGTGTATCCACTCATTACATGCACGTCCCTGTGTGTTGGATTGAAAATCGATACCGCCAACACACGGTGACTCAATGCTCGAACCGGGTCAATTAAGCCGATTCCGCATGTTTTGTAAGAAAAAGTACCGCTGTGTAGGACGTCCGGCGCCAGGAGGCTGAATTAATTACGGGTATGACGGCTTTTTTGCGTGCGCCAGTGGTCAAGATGTCTTAACCGATCAATTTGGGAGTGATGTTATGAGTGAACGCCGGGCGCTGTTGATTCTGCATGGCAAGCAGGCAATCAACGAGGCGGTACGCACCGCCGTCGAGGACAAGCGCAAGCAAGGCTGGGAGCTGGCCGTGCGTCTGACCTGGGAGGCAGGGGACGCACAGCGCTGGGTAGAACAAGCCTTGGCTGACGGCTACACGAAAATCATTGCCGGGGGCGGCGATGGCACCTTGCGCGATATCGCCGAAGCGCTCGCCGCGCATCCTGGCAAAGCCAGTCTCGTACTCCTGCCTTTGGGCACTGCCAACGATTTTTCCCGTGCCGCCGGCGTACCACTGGAGCCTGCCGAAGCCCTTGAGCTGCTCGATGTGCCACCGCGCGCCATCGATCTGGGTGAAGTGGGCGGGCAGATTTTTCTCAACATGGCCACCGGTGGTTTCGGCAGCCAGGTCACGGCCAATACCTCCGAGGACTTGAAAAAAGTACTTGGCGGTGCTGCCTATCTGTTCACTGGCTTGTCACGATTCAGCGAGCTGCATGCCGCTTACGGCGAACTTCAGGGGCCGGATTTTCACTGGCGTGGCGAGCTGTTGGCACTGGGTATCGGCAATGGCCGACAGGCCGGCGGTGGACACGTGTTGTGCCCGGAGGCGCTGGCCGATGATGGCTTGCTGGATATCAGTATTCTGCCGGCGCCACAGGAGTTGGTGGGCACCTTGAAGACGCTGCTCAGCGATGGCTTCGGGATCGACAACATGTTTGTTCGCACCCGTTTGCCATGGGTCGAAATCAAGGTGGCCGAGGGGCTGTGCATCAATCTTGATGGCGAACCGCTCGAAGGTGACAGCATGCGATTCGAGGCGCGTCCGGCGGCGTTGCGCGTGCATTTGCCGGAACATTCTCCCTTGTTGAGCAGCGCCGGGCTGGTCAGTCGTCCAGGCTGATGATCTGCTCACGCACGGCGAACAGCACCAGACCCGCCACGTCGTAGATTTGCAGTCGCTTCATGATCTGTGAACGGTGGGTCTCGACAGTCTTGATGCTCAGGCCCAGGCCATTGGCGATTTCCCGGGTGGATTTTCCGCGCACGATCAAGCGCAGGATTTCCAGTTGGCGCGCGGTCAGATTGTGCGAGTCGGCTGCCTCCGGCTGCTGCTTCTGATTACGGGTCAGGGCTTGATTGATCACGGTATGGGCGATGGCCGGGCTCAGGTAGCGCTCGTTGTTGCGCAAGGCTTCCAGTGCATGCTCAAGTTCTGTCGCTGTGGTGTCCTTGAGCAGGTAGCCGTGGGCGCCGGATTCCAGCGCCTGCATGATCAGCGCCGGATCGGTGTGCATCGACAGGATCAGCACCTTGCTCTGCGGGCGTACCCGCTTGAGCCGTTGCAGGGCTTCCAGGCCACCGGTTTCTTTCATGGAGATATCCAGCAACACGATATCCGGATTCAGTTGCTCGACCATTTCGAGCAGCTGCGAACCGTCATTGGCCTCGCCAATCACCGCGTAACCGGGAATATCCAGCACCAGAGCGCGCACGCCGGCCCTGATCAGCGAGTGGTCATCCACCAGAAGTAAGTTGCAAGTCAACGCATAACCTTATTCGTACTGGCCCGCTCGAGTGCGCGTGGCGCCCACGGGAAGAGTGCTTCGATTTGAGTGCCTTTGCCCGGTTCGCTGATGACGTTCAGGGTGCCACCCAGTTGCTCGATTCGTTCGGCCATCCCGGCCATGCCTCGTTGTCCTTCACGACCGGGGTTGGCCGCCGGGGCGAATCCCAGGCCGTCATCGCTGATCAGCAACGTCAGACCTTTGGGCAGACGTTGCACGCGTATCACCAGATTTTTTGCCTGGGCATGACGCAGGATATTGGTAACAGCCTCTTGGGTAATACGAAAGGCGGCGACTGCCATTTCTTCCGGAATGCCATTGAGCCGCTGCTGGCAATCGAGGCTCCAGTGCACGTTAGTGTTGGCCAATGTCTTGAGCAGGTGCGCACGCAGGCTGGCTTCAAGTCCCAGGCTGGTCAACTGGCGTGGGTTGAGAATGGCTGAAACGTCGCGCACCTTGTTGAGGGTTTCTTCCAGGGTGTCGCACAACGCGGTGCATTGTTCCTGCAAGTCGTCGGGCATGCGCCGCTTGAGCCATTCGCTTTGCAGTTTGGCGGCCGTTAGCAGTTGGCCGATATCGTCATGCAGTTCGCGGCTGAGGCGATGGCGCTCGTTTTCCTGGACTTCCAGCAAGCGGTCAGCGAGTTCCTGCGGCTGAAACTTGATTGATTTGCGTGACAGTCGATATTGCACCCAGACGCACGCAGTAGCAGCGATCTCGAGCAGCAGCAATCCCAGGCAAAGTGGTGTTGAAAGAGCGTAGGTCAGCAGACTGCCGAGCGTGGCCGCGACACACAGTATGAGTGTGAACCGGCGAGCATTTTCGCGGGAGGGTGGCCATGTAGTGATTGACTTGAGGCTGGCGTACATAACGGATGGAGCCAATGGATGTTCGCTGCGGGCAGACCGGCCGGAGGCTGACGGGTCTCTGTCTGAAAATGCTGTCAATTATATTATTGATTTCAACGCGGTTCAGTAAACGTATTGGCCGCCAACTATCAGTGGACAGCGATCTCTGAAGTCACTGTGCCACTAATTTGAAAGCAACTAATGGGCGGCATAATACCACTTAAGATACCGTTGGTCGCGTTTGCTATATATGTCCATTGAGTCAGGAAATACGTGATATTGGACGCAAGTTCCATAATGGAAAAGTCGATTTGTTGTGTTCGATAGATGTCAGTGTTGCCTGAAGTTGTGCTTGTTTGCACACAGGTAAACCCTGAGGCCGGCACAAAATATCGGCGTCGGCTTTCAGTGATTATTTAGTTCGACTTGTCGCTGGCAGGTATGAACTATTCAATTGCGACGTTCAACGCTTGTGTTCCAAGTGCTTGCGCGGGTACCGAGTGCGGGTCAGGCTTGTCCCGAGTAGGGCAGTTGGGGCAAACGTTTGCCCGTCCGGGGCGGCTGATGGCGGCTTTGGCTGACCTGGAAGGCGAATGCTTCGAGCAGCAAAGCCTGCTCACTTTCATCCAGACTCAGTTGCCCGGTCTGCTGATCGACCAGTTCAAGCTGCCAGGCCATCAATGTGAAGCAATCCTGCAAGGCCTGCAGGGCCTGTTCGTGAAGGTCGACGTGTTCCTGATTGAGGTTGAGCAGACTGTAAATGTGCAGGGAAAACTCGGAAATCGCCTCAAGCGCGAGGGCTTCAGCCCTGCGTGCGAGTTTCAGCAGAGTACTGAGCATGCACTCGATGGCGTCCTTGTCATTGCTGATCAATTGCAGGTGGCTGAGGCATTCTTCGGACTTGGCCAGGAGTTGCTCGGCCTCGACAAGGAATTCGGGGAAGCGTTGTACCCACTCTTTGCGGTCCATTGGCATGCTTATCTCCACAACGTCATGTCTGATGAGGGAATGCCGTGTGTGGCGACGATCGTGAATCGTCGGGAGATCGCGCCCAGACGTGCAAGTGCACAGACTGAGAGGTTCCAGAGGGCTTGTTTCCACTGAACTGCGATCGCACACAATAGCCTGACTCCGTTCATGCAATGAGAATGGCGTCACATTAATGGCTATTGGATATTGCGAATATCAGGTTGGGCCTGATTGTTACTAGGGGAATCCCTTAGGCGCGGGAACCTACCGTGCAAACCGAGGTCGCGCCGCAGAGAATGTAGCAGATGAAAATCACCGGGCCAGTAAACCATGATGTTAATGTGACATCAATGCCTGTTCATGGCATTTTTGATGGGGTCGGGTATGGCAATCAAGAACTGCGATTTGCCGCCGATAACCTCACATAGTGAATTCATCAGAACAAGCCCAGGAGTCATTGATGGCCGGCATTCTCGACACGGTAGACCAACGCACGCAACTGGTGGGTGAGAATCGCCTGGAAATTCTCATGTTTCGACTGGCCGGGCGTCAGTTGTTCGCGATCAACGTGTTCAAGGTTCAGGAAGTGCTGCAACTGCCGAAACTGACTTTGATGCCGCAGCGTCACCCGTTTGTATGCGGAGTGGTCAATCTGCGCGGTCAGACCTTGCCGGTGATCGATCTGTCGCAGGCGATCGGTATGCGTCCGTTGGTGCCGGGGCCCAACAGCACGATCATCGTCACCGAATACAACCGCTCGGTGCAGGCCTTCCTGGTGGGCGGTGTGGATCGCATCGTCAACATGAACTGGGAAGCCATTCTGCCGCCGCCGACCAGCGCCGGGCGTCAGCACTATCTGACCGCGATCAGCAAGGTCGACGATCAACTGGTGGAAATCATCGACGTCGAGAAAGTCCTCGCCGAAATCGTCCCGTACAACGCCAAGGTCTCGCGTGAAAAACTCGATGATCCGGTGCTCGAGCGCGCCCGTGGCCGTGAAGTGCTGTTGGTGGACGACTCCAACGTGGCACTTTCGCAATTGCGCGACACCCTCGGCCAGCTCGGGGTAAAAATGCACATTGCCAGCGATGGCCTGAAGGCGTTGAACATGCTCAAGGCCTGGGCGGATACCGGCGTGAACATGACCGACAAGCTGCTGATGATCTTCACCGATGCGGAAATGCCGGAAATGGACGGCTATCGCCTGACCACCGAAATTCGTAACGATCCGCGTCTGCGTGGCTTGTACGTGGTGCTGCATACCTCGCTGTCCGGTAGCTTCAACGACTCGATGGTGAAGAAGGTCGGCTGCGACAACTTCCTCTCCAAATTCCAGCCGGACAAACTGGTCGACGTCGTTCGCCAGCGTCTGATGCTCGACGAAGTTCCGGCCTGATCACACACCCATTGTAGGAGTGAGCCTGCTCGCGATCGCGGTGTGTCAGCCCCGAATCATTACCTGACACACCGCTATCGCGAGCAGGCTCACTCCTACAGTTATTGCTCTTTGATTCCTGATCAAGCTCGTATAGGGTGGCGTTTTTACCCTTCAGGGAGCTGGCCATGCTGCGTCTGAGCGCGCTTTATCGTTACCCGTTGAAATCCGGCAAAGTCGATGTGCTGCAAAGTGTTGATCTCGACAAGCTGGGGCTTGATGGCGATCGACGCTGGATGCTCGTGGACGAGGCCAGCGGCCGCTTTCTTACCCAGCGCGCTGAAGCGAAGATGAGTCAGTTGTCGGCGCTATGGAATGCGCAGGGCGGTCTGAGCCTTAGTGCGCCGCAACAGCCTCCCATCGAAATCGCCTTGCCGGGCAACGATGCCGAACTGCGCGGCGTGACGATCTGGCGTGACACCTTGCGCGTGCCGGATGCCGGTGATGAGGCGGCGCGCTGGGTCAGCGATTTCATCGGCAAGCCGACCCGGCTGGTGCAGGTGCCGCTGGATCGCGCCCGGACCACCCAGGCAGGCTTCGGCAAGGATGACGATCAGGTTGCGTTCGCTGACGGATTTCCACTGTTGTTGATCGGCGCGGCATCCCTGCAGGATCTTGCACAAAAGGTCGGACGACCGCTGGAAATGCTGCGTTTTCGGCCGAACCTGGTGATCGAAGGCAGTGAGGCTTATGCCGAAGACAGTTGGAAGCGCATTCGCATCGGTGACGTCGAGTTTCGCGTGGTCAAGCCGTGTTCGCGTTGCATCCTCACCACCATCGACCCGCAAACCGGTGAGCGCAGTGCCGATCGCGAGCCTCTGGCCACCTTGCAGAAGTACCGCGCCGAAGCCGATGGTGCGATGTTCGGCCAGAATCTGGTCAACGACAACAATGGCCGACTCGAAGTCGGCATGCCGGTGGAGATTCTCGAGTAATCCGTCTCTGAAACGAAAATGCCCGTGTCCTTGGACACGGGCATTTTTTATCGCAGTGAAAGCCGTGGGTTTAGCCGCGGTACTCGCACAGGTAAGCGGTGTCGACCGCAACTTTCAGCTGGAACTTGCTGTTGGCCGGGACGTTGAACTGGCTGCCGGCGGCGAAGGTTTCCCAGTCGCTGCTGTCGGGCAGTTTGACGGTCAGTGCGCCGGAAACCACATGCATGATTTCACGCTGAGCGGTGCCGAATTCGTATTCGCCCGGGGCCATGACGCCGATGGTCGCCGGACCTTCAGCGGTGCCAAAGGCGATCGACTTGACGGTGCCGTCGAAGTACTCGTTGACTTTAAACATGGGCGATTCCTCGAAAAGGGTTAGAAATTGGAGGCGGCCAGTATGCACAAGGCTTTTCGCGCCGTCACCTGCCCGGCGTCTGTCCGGTTAGTTCTCGAATTGACCCTAGAGTGGCAAGACCAGTGGCAACAACCGCGCGGTGTTGCGCGCATCTTCCAGCGCCCGGTGCTGCTGGCCGCTGAACTGCATGCCAGCCAATTGCAGCGCACCGTTGAGGCCTAATGGACGCTCCAGGCGGCGGGCCTTGGCGAAGCGTTGTTTGAGATTCATGTGCGGCACCTTGCTCAAGCCACTGTCGATTTGCAGACGCTGCCATTCCTGCAACAACTGCTTGCGGTCGTAATCGCCCCAACTGGCCCAGCCTTCAAGGCGTGTCTGATGTTGCGTGAGCCAGCGTTCGAACGCCGGCCAGACTTCAGTCAACGGCTGTGCCGAGTCGATATTGGCTTGGGTGATGTGTGTCAGTTCACGACAGAAAGGCGTGAGCAACGGCCGTCGCGTCGGTTTGACGAAACGCTGGAAGTGATCCTGCTCGCGCCCGGCGCGATCGACCAGGGTGGCGCCGATCTCGATAATTTCCATTTCGGTGACTGGCCAGCCACCCTCATCGGTGGTGGCTTCCAGATCTATGACCAGCCAGTGAGGCATCGCAGGGTTCCTGATTTCCGCGTTCTGATAACTCAGAGCGTAGTCAAAACCCGCACGGGCGTGTGGGCGACTACTCGACCTGTAACAGAACCTGACGATTTTTTACCTGATCGCCGACCTTGACCTGCACCCGCTTGATAACGCCGTCGATGCCGGCCTTGAGCGGGTGCTCCATTTTCATTGCCTCCAGCACCACCAGCAACTGACCTTTACTGACCGGACTGCCTTCGCTGACGAGAACGTCGACGATGGCGCCGTCCATCGGCGCTTTCAGAGTGCCGGAGCTGACGCTGGTCTGACTGTCGATCACCGCGTGAGTTCGATACTCCAGGTGCAGACTGCCGGGATGGCTGAACAGCCAAAGGTGCCCGCTATCCAGTCGATACGCGTGACGCTGGCGCAAACCGTCGAGTTCCAGTGTCAGCGATTGCGTGTCCTGGTCGATGAGTTTTAACTCGAGCGTGCGCTCGGCAACCTGCACGGTGAAGGCGCCTTGCGCGTGAGCGAGCAGTTGCGCTGTCCAGTTCTGATCATCAAGCCCGAGTCGATAATGCAGCGGCACACTGGCATTGTTGCGCCAGCCGGTGAGCGGCGCGCGGTGGGCGAGGGCGCTTGATTGATAGAAAAGCATCGCTGCAATCGCCAGTTCCTCGGCATTCGCAATGTAACGGTGCAAGCAAGGGTGTTCGCTAAAGTACCGGGCAATGAACGCAGTACTGAATTCGCCACTGATGAACTGCGGATGTTGCAACAGGCTGGCCAGCAAGCGTTGATTGCTTTGCACGCCCAATAACACCGTGTCCTGTACCGCGCGCAAGAGTTTGCGCCGGGCTTCTTCGCGGGTGGCGCCAAAGGCGATCACTTTGCCCAGCATCGGGTCGTAGAACGGGCTGATCGATTGCCCTTCCAGCAAGCCATGATCGATTCGCGCACCGTGCTGCAGCGCCGGCTCCCAGGCTTCTACTCGACCGGTTTGCGGGAGGAAGTCTTGCGCGGGATCTTCGGCGTAAAGCCGCACTTCCATGGCATGTCCGTTGAGCTGCACCTGGTCCTGGGTCAGCGGCAACGGCTGCCCCTCGGCGACCAGCAATTGCCACGCGACCAGATCCAGCCCGGTGATCAATTCAGTCACCGGATGCTCGACTTGCAGGCGCGTGTTCATCTCCAGAAAGTAGAACTGCCCGCGCGCATCGAGCAAAAACTCCACGGTGCCGGCGCCGACATAGTTCACTGCGCGGCCAGCCTTCAATGCTGCCTCACCCATGGCCTGGCGCAGTTCGGCGGTCATCACCGGGCAGGGCGCTTCCTCGATGACTTTCTGATGGCGACGCTGGATCGAGCAATCGCGTTCGCCGAGGTAGATCAGGTTGCCGTGCTGATCGCCGAACAACTGCACTTCGACATGCCGCGGTTCGATCAATGCCTGTTCGAGGATCAATTCGTCGCTGCCGAAACCGTTCAGTGCTTCGGAGCGCGCGGTGCGTAATTGCGCCGGCAAATCAGCGCCGCTGTGCAGCAGGCGCATACCGCGCCCGCCACCGCCGGCACTGGCCTTGATCATCAGCGGATAGCCAATGCGCTCCGCTTCACGCAGCAGGGTCGCATCGTCCTGTTCGGAACCTTGATAACCGGCGATGCACGGCACACCCGCTTCGAGCATGGCGATTTTTGACTGGCGTTTGCTGCCCATCAATTCGATGGCTTCGACGCTGGGGCCGATGAAGATCAGCCCGGCCTGTTCGCAGGCGCGGGCGAACTCGGCGTTTTCCGAAAGAAAGCCGTAGCCGGGATGGATCGCGTCAGCGCCGCTGCGGCGAGCGGCGTCGAGGATCGCAGGGATGTTGAGGTATGACTGTTGAACGGGGGACGGACCAATGCGAACGGCTTGGTCAGCCATCTGAACGTGCAGGGCCTTGGCGTCGGCATCGCTGAAGACGGCGACGGTGCGATAGCCCAAGGCTTGGGCGGTGCGCTGGATGCGGCAGGCGATTTCACCGCGGTTGGCGATCAGGATTTTGTGGATGGCGGGCATGGTGATCTTCCTGAGTATTTGGCGGTGAATGTGATGGCCTCATCGCGAGCAGGCTCACTCCTACATTTGGAATGGATTTCCCCTGTAGGAGTGAGCCTGCTCGCGATGCTTTTAAGTGGCCCACCGAGGTTTACGCTTTTGCACAAATGCCATGGTGCCCTCGATCCCTTCGTCGCCTGTCACCGCTTCGCTAAACCACTGCGCCGCCTCATCGAGCAATTCACTTGAAGGCTGCCCGGCACTCGCCAACAACAATTTCTTGGTCATGGCATTCGCCTCCGGCGCGCAACACAGCACATGTTGCAACACCTCATCCTGCCGCTCAGCCAGCGCTTGTGCATCCTGCTCGACGAAATGCACCAGCCCCAGACGGCGTGCCTGGTGCCCATCGAAACGTGCGGAGGTCAGTGCCAGTCGACGGGTTTCGGTGAGGCCGATGCGCTGCACCACAAACGGCGCAATCTGCGCCGGCAGTAAACCGAGACTGGTTTCCGGCAAACCGAATTGCGCTTGATGATCGGCAATCGCGATGTCGCTGATACAGGCCAGACCGAAACCACCGCCGAGCACCGCGCCTTGCAGCACAGCGATTAGCACTTGCGGTGCGTGCTGTGCTTCTTCCAGCAGGGCGCCGAACGCGCGATTCAGATCGCGGTAAGCCTCGGTGCCCTGAGCGCGGGCGTTGGCCATGTCCTTGATATCGCCGCCGGCACAAAAATGCCCGCCGGCACCGCTGAGCACCAACGCCCGAACAGCGCGGTCATCACGCACAGCCGCCAGCACCGTGCGCAGTTCGCTGACCATCTGCAGGCTCATCGCATTACGACTGTCCGGCCGATTGAGGGTGACGTGCAGCACGCCGCCATGCAGTTCCAGCAACAGCGTCTGGCATTGCGGCAGGCTGCTCATTTCTTTTTCCCCGGGAGGATGCCCATCAGTTTGCAGATAATCCCCAGCATGATCTCGTCGGCGCCGCCGCCAATCGATACCAGCCGGACATCGCGGTAGGCGCGGGCCACCGGGTTGTCCCACATGAAACCCATGCCGCCCCAATATTGCAGGCAGCTGTCGCTGACTTCGCGGCCGAGGCGTCCGGCCTTGAGCTTGGCCATTGACGCCAGCCGCGTGACGTCCTGGCCTTTTACATACTGTTCGGTGGCCTGATAGACCAGCGCGCGCAGGCATTCGATTTCGGTCTGCAATTCGGCGAGGCGGAAGTGAATGACCTGATTGTCGATCAGCGGATTGCCGAAGGTCTTGCGCTCCTTGCAGTACTCGATGGTGCTGTCGACGCAATATTCCAGGCCCTTGATCATGTTCGCCGCGCCGAACAGACGTTCCTCCTGAAACTGCAGCATCTGCATCATGAATCCGGCGCCTTCATGGCCGATGCGATTGCGCTGCGGCACGCGCACGTTGTCGAAAAACACCTGGGCGGTTTCCGAGCTGCGCATGCCGAGCTTGTCCAGGTGCGAGCTGAGGCTGATCCCAGGCGTGTTCATCGGCACCATGATCAGCGATTTGTTGATGTGTGGTTTGTCGTCCGAGGTGTTGGCCAGCAGGCAGATGAAATCGGCGCTCGGCGAGTTGGTGATCCACATCTTGCTGCCGTTGATCACATAGTCGTCGCCGTCCTTGCGCGCGGTGGTTTTCAGCCCGGCGACATCAGAGCCGGCACCTACTTCGGAAACACCGATACAGCCGACCTGTTCGCCAGTGATTGCCGGGCGCAGGAATTCTTCGCGCAGTTCATCGGAGCCGAAGCGGGCGAGGGCAGGCGTACACATGTCGGTCTGCACGCCGATCGACATCGGAATGCCGCCGCAATGGATGGTGCCGAACTCTTCGGCGGCGACAATCGAATAGCTGTAGTCGAGGCCCATGCCGCCGAATTTTTCCGGTTTGGAAATACCCAGCAAACCGAGGTCGCCGGCCTTGCGGAAAATCTCGTGGATCGGGAAGCGTCCGGCCTTTTCCCATTCATCGACGTGCGGATTGATCTCGTGCTCGACGAACTGGCGGACGGTGCGGCGCAGGGCTTCGTGTTCCGGGGTGAAGATCATTGTTATTGTTCTCCGTAGGGTCCGTGGCGGTCAGAACCGGCTGACGCCGAAGCTATTGGGTTGCAGCTTGCGAATGTCGGCCTCGTGGCAGATGTCCAGCAAGTAGCCAAGCAGGGTGCGCGTGTCGCGGGGGTCGATCAGCCCGTCATCCCACAGATTGGCGCTGCCGTAGAGCGCGGTGGATTGGCTGTCGAGTTTCTGCGCGGTGACCTGTTCGAGCATGTCGAGCATTTTCGGGTCTGGCGTCAGGCCGTCCTTCAACTGCTTGGCTTCGGTAACGATGCGCAAGACTTTGCCGGCCTGCGCACCGCCCATCACCGCCGTGCGGCTGTTCGGCCAGGCGAAGATGAAGCGTGGATCGAGTCCGCGTCCGCACATCGCATAGTTGCCGGCACCGTAGGAACCGCCGACGACCATCGTCAGTTTAGGCACACGTGCATTGGCTACCGCTTGAATCAGTTTCGAGCCGTGTTTGATCACGCCTTGCTGCTCGGATTCGGTGCCGACCATGAAACCGGTGGTGTTGTGAAAGAACAGCAGCGGCGTCTGGCTCTGATCGCACAACTGAATGAACTGCGCCGCTTTGCTCGCGCCGTTGGGTGTGATCGGGCCGTTGTTGCCGATGAACCCGCAGGCGCGGCCCTGAATCTTTAGCTGGCCGCAAACTGTTTGCTGATCGAACTCGCCCTTGAATTCGACGAAGCAGGATTCGTCGGCAATGCGCGCGATGATTTCGCGTACGTCGTAAGGTTTTTTCGGATCGTCGGGGATCAGCCCGAGCAATTCATCGATGGGGTAGAGCGGCTCTTTGTATTGTGGCTCCGGCAGCCACGGCAGTTGCTCGTTCCACGGCAGCATACGGAGAATTTCGCGCACCTGACGCACGCCATCGGCATCGTTTTCCGCCAGGTACTCGGCCGTTCCAGCGACCTGCGCGTGCATCTCGGCACCACCGAGTTCTTCATCGGTGGCGACTTCGCCGGTGGCCGCTTTCAGCAGTGGCGGACCGGCGAGAAACAGCTTGGCCTTGCCGCGCACGACCACCACGTAATCCGACAACCCCGGCTGATAAGCGCCACCGGCTGTGGCCGAACCATGCACCACGGTAATCTGCGGCAAACCCATTGCCGACATCCGCGCCTGATTGGCAAAACTGCGCGCGCCTTCGACAAAAATCTCGGCGGCGTAATTGAGGTTGGCGCCGCCACTTTCGGCGAGGGTGATCACCGGGAGTTTGTTTTCCTGGGCGATCTGTTGCAGGCGCAGGGATTTTTTCAGGCCAGTGGGCGAGATCGTCCCGCCCTTGATTGCGCTGTTGTTCGCCACCACCATCGCGCGAATGCCGCAGACGTAACCGATACCGGCGATCAGTCCGCCACCGGCGGAACTGCCGTCCTTGTCGTCGTGCAACTTGTAGCCGGCGAGGCTGGCCAGTTCGAGAAACGGCGCGCCGGGATCGAGCAACAGATTCAAGCGCTCACGGGGCAGCAGTTGCCCGCGCTTGTCGAACCTGGCTTTGGCTTCGGTGGCCTTGTTCAGCAGACTCTGTTCGAGTTGCTGCACATGTTCGATCGCCGCGAGCATGGCCGAGCGGTTGCGGGCAAACGCTTCGCTGTGCGGGTCGAGTCGGGACTGGATCTGCGGCATGGCTTACTCCTTGTCCTTCAGCACATCGGGTAAATACGCGCGGTGGAAACCGTTGAACGACTCGCTGTGGGTCGCCTTGTGCAACGGCCATGCACGGCTGCCGAGGCTGGCCGCGCCGTCGATTTTCAAGGTGCTGCCACTGATAAATGCGGCGGCCGGGCTAAGCAAAAAAACAATCGCCGCACTGACTTCCGACTCGGTGCCGATACGCTTGAGCGGCACGTGTTCGCGCAGGGTCGGAATCACCGCTTTGAACGCGCCTTCGTAAGTGTCCATGCCGCTGGAGGCAATCCAGCCCGGCGCCACCGCGTTGACCCGCACGCCGGCATAACCCCATTCGAACGCGGCAGTTTTGGTGAAGTTGTCCATGCCCGACCGCGCCGCGCCAGAGTGACCCATGCCGGGCATGCCGCCCCACATGTCGGCGAGCATGTTGACGATGTTGCCGCCGTGTTTGCTCATCGACTGGTTGAACACTTCCCGCGCCATCAGAAAACCGCCGACCAGATTGGTGCGCAGCACGGTTTCGAAACCTTTCTGATTGATCGAGGCCAAGGGCGACGGGTACTGGCCGCCGGCATTGTTGACCAGACCGTGGATCGGTCCGTGTTCAGCAATCAATTCGCTGACCAGTTGTTTTACCGCTTCTTCATCGCGGATATCGCAGGCCTTCCAGTGCGCGCGGCCGCCGTCCTCGGCGATTTCGTCGGTGACCTTTTGCAGTTTCTCCGGCTTGCGCCCGACCAGCAGTACATTGGCGCCGAGGGCCGCCACTTCATGGGCGGTGCAGCGACCGATGCCACTGCCGCCACCGGTGACGATGATGGTCTGGCCGCTGAACAGACCGGCGTTGAAAATCGACGCGTAAGCCATGCAAACAATCCTCTAGTCGAGCTGTTCGGCGATGCTCTGCGGCACCGGGATCTGGATTTCCAACAGTTGCTGGGCGAAGGCTTTGCCTTGCGGATCGATGCGCAGACTGGCCACGCCGCCACCGCCGAGGGCGTTTTCCAATAGAAAATTCAGGCTGTGGGTGCCGGGCAGATACCAGCGTTCGACCCGGCCGTGGATCGGGTCGAGTACGTGGCTCATCCAGTCGACAACCACGGCCGGGGTCAGCGCTTCGGCGATCCACGGCAGGTATTCGGGTTTGCGCGGCATCACGCCAATGTTGCTGTGATTGCCCTTGTCACCGGAGCGCGCGACGGCCAGTTTCACCAGCGCCACACTGGCATCGGCGCGGCCCTGTGGTTTGGGCGGCTGATGGGGCAGGGGCAAATCCGCGCTGTCGAGTGCGCTGAGCGAAGGCAGGGCGCATGGATAACGTTGACCGGCCATGTCGATCTGTACTGTGCAGGCGCTTTTATCGATCAGGAATGAAAACAGACGAATCAGCGGATACACCGTTGGCCGCCCGCCGACGATGCCGGTCAGCCCCGGCGCCATGCCGGTGGCGGCCTGGGCAATCTCCCGGGAAAACAGTACCAGCGCCTGTTTGTCTGGATGACGTACGGCGAGCTTGATAACCACTTCGCGGCTGTCGCGGCGTTGGCCATGAGGGCCGTAGGTGGCTTCGCTGCCGAGCAGTTCGATGTTGATTTCGCTGTAGGGCGCCCAGCCGCGCTGGCTGAACATTTGCGAAGTCTTGTCGATAATCGCCTGACTGACCCGCTGCGCTTTTTCCACTGCATCGATACCGGCGATCAGGCAACTGGCGGTGCAACGAAACCCTTCCGGGTAGGTGGCGCTGACCTTGTATTTATCGCTTGGTGGCAGGCCTTTGGCGCCGTGGACGTGCACGGCATTCTTGCCTTGTTGCTGAAGTCTGACCCCAGTGAAATCGCAGACTACATCGGGCAACAGATACGCCTGCGGATCGCCGATTTCATACAGCATCTGTTCGCCGACAGTCAGCGGGGTGACCAGTCCGCCTGAGCCTTGCGGTTTGCTGACGATGAACTGGCCGTCGGCGCTGACTTCCACGATCGGAAAGCCGATGTGCTCGTAATCCGGCACTTCGCGCCAATCGGTGAAATTGCCGCCGGTGCATTGCGCGCCGCATTCGATGATGTGCCCGGCGAGCGCAGCCTGGGCGAGTTTGTCGTAGTCGTGCCATGACCAGCCGAATTCATGCACCAGCGCCGCACTGACCACCGCGCTGTCGACCACGCGCCCAGTGATGACAATGTCGGCGCCCAGGCGCAGCGCTTCGACAATGCCCGGCGCGCCAAGGTAGGCGTTGGTCGACACGCACATTGGCGGCAGCGGGGCGCCGCTGAACATTTCGGTGATGCCGCTGAGCTGTTTGAGCTGTGGTTGCAGATCATCGCCCAGTAATACGGCGATTTTCAGTGCGACGCCGGCCTTGTCGCAGGCCGCTTGCAGGGCGGCGGCGCAGGCTTGCGGATTGATCCCGCCGGCATTGCTGATCACGCGGATGTTCTGCTCGGCCAGTTGTGGCAGCAGAGGTGTCAGCGCGTCGATGAAGTCGCCGGCAAACCCCGCCTGTGGGTCCTTCATGCGTGCCCCGGCCATGATCGACATCGTGATCTCGGCCAGGTAATCGAACACCAGATAATCCAGCTTGCCGCCGTCCACTAACTGCGCGGCGGCGGTCGAGGTGTCTCCCCAGAATGCACTGGCGCATCCGATGCGAACGGTGGTGGGCATTTTTATCTCCGACTCAGCAACCTGCGACAGAAGTGTCTGGAGGCTACCAAGCAAGCGCTTGGTTTGTAAACAGTTGAAACTATCTTCTGCCCAAGCGCTTGCTTGGTTGCCGCTGGCGGCTTAAATTGCGCGCAACCCTGCGGTTTCAGGGGGCAACAGACTGATCGACTGTAGGAGAGAACGGGTGGACGAGCAAAAAGCCCTGAGGGTCATGCGCGATTTGGTCGACGAAGGCCAGTTGACCGACCCTGACAGCGCCCGCGGCAAATTGCTGCAAGTGGCCGCTCACCTGTTCCGCAACAAAGGCTACGAACGTACCACGGTGCGCGATCTGGCCGGCGCCGTCGGCATCCAGTCGGGAAGCATTTTTCATCACTTCAAAAGCAAGGATGAAATCCTCCGGGCGGTGATGGAGGAAACCATCCGCTACAACACCGCGTTAATGCGGGCAGCTCTGGCCGATGCGGCCAATGTGCGCGAACGCGTGCTGGCGCTGATTCGCTGCGAACTGCAGTCAATCATGGGCGGCAGCGGTGAAGCCATGGCGGTGCTGGTTTATGAGTGGCGTTCGCTGTCCGAAGAAGGTCAGACCCAAGTGCTGGCACTGCGCGATGTCTACGAGGACATCTGGCTGCAAGTGCTGGGTGAGGCCAAGGACGCAGGATTTATCCGTGGCGATGTATTTATTACCCGACGTTTCCTCACTGGCGCACTGTCCTGGACGACCACCTGGTTCCGTGCCGGCGGCAGTTTGAGCCTCGATCAGTTGGCCGACGAGGCGTTGATTCTGGTCCTCGAAGAGCGTTGAAGCACTTTCTATCGGGCCGGGAAACTGGCTAACTGGGCGAAACCGCCTAGCTTGAATGCATTGATCGGTATTTTTTCGGGGAGTGGGGTGTTTTGAAGTCTTTGCCAATTCGGACGGCCGCGGGCTTGATGCTCGCAGCGCTGGCTGCATTTTGGGTATTGCCCGCTCAGGCAGCGCAATTGGTCCGGGTCGGCGCGGCGCATTTTCCGCCTTACACCGTTCGCCCGGAAAACGGTGCCGACACAGGCCTTCTGCCGCAATTGGTCGAGGCCCTCAATCGCCTGCAAAGCGACTATCAGTTCGTCCTCGTGCCCACCTCGATTCCCCGGCGTTTCGGTGACTTCAAGCAGGGCCGGATCGACATGGCAATTTTCGAGAATCCCGATTGGGGCTGGAAGGAAATTCCCCACACAGATGTCGACATGGGTCTTGAGGATGCGGAAATTTTCGTCGCACAACGCGAAGATGGCCGGCAGCAGAATTATTTCGCCGACCTCACTGGCAAGCGCCTGGCTCTGTTCAGCGGTTATCACTACGAGTTCGCCAACTTCAACGCTGACCCGAAATACCTCGCACAGAATTACAACGCCACGCTGACCTATTCCCACGACAGCAACCTGCTGATGGTGCTGCGCGGGCGCGCCGATGTTGCCTTGGTGACCCGTTCCTATCTGTTCGATTACCTGCTGCGTAACGAGAAGGTGCGCGACGAGTTGCTGGTGTCGCAGCGCATCGATCAGGTCTATCACCATTACGCGATTCTTCGTCCGACCGCGCCGATCACCGGCGCGGCGTTTGGCAAGTTGTTGCAGGGTTTGCGCGACAACGGTGAAATGCTGAAGATTTTCGATCCGTACAAGATTGCCGTAGTGCCGGTGCCTCACCACTGAGGCAGCGATTTCTGGGCAAAGCCTAAATTTTCCCTCCCGGATCACGTCCCATCGTTGAACTGTCGACGATTATCGTGAGCCCGACCCATGTCCAATCTGAATGACCTGACTTCCCTGGCCTTGCCTGCGGGCAGTCAACTGATCGCTGATGTCAGCGAAAACCGTCTGAGCCTGAGCCTGGACGGACAACCGCTGATCCGCTTGCGCCTCGATCGAGACGCAAAGGGGCCGATCCAGATCGATGAGCGTTTTGCGTTGCCGCCCGGGCAGGCGTTGTGGGCAGCCTGTTACTGGCTGTTCGCACGGGATCCGGCGTGCCGTCAATTGACCTGGCAACTCGATCAGCCACCGACCGAAGCCTTGCTCAGTGGCTTGCTGGTGAGCACCGAAGTGGCCGGCGAATATCGCTGCGAGCGCACGCTGTTCTGGCAGTTGCCGCAACCGTGGCTCGGCACTTCGCTGAGTGGTAGTTATCCGCAGCAGATGGTCATCAGCCAGGGCAAGCGTCATCCGCTGCGGCCAGTCAAACCGCGCGGTGAAGTGTATCGGCGTTTCGATGCCCGCCTTGGTGCGTGGATTTCCCTGCGCACTGTAGAGATCGAAGCAGACCTGGCGCGCTTCAACCGCTGGCAGAACAGCCCGCGCGTTGCCAGTTTCTGGCAGGAAGAGGGCAGCCTCGAGAAGCATCGCGAATACCTGAGCAAGCTCGATGCTGACCCGCATACGCTGACGCTGATTGGCTGTTTCGATGATCAGCCGTTTGCCTATTTCGAAGCCTACTGGGCCAAGGAAGATCGCATCGCGCCGTTCTACGATGCCGACAACTACGATCGCGGTATTCACATGCTGGTCGGCGAGGAAGAGCACCGTGGCCCGCATAAAGTGGCGAGCTGGTTATCGGCGCTGGTGCATTACCTGTTTCTTGATGATCCGCGCACTCAGCGGGTGGTCGCCGAGCCGCGGGCCGACAACGCGAAGATGATCGGCCATATGCAGAATCAGTGCTTTCACTGCGAGAAGGAATTCGACTTTCCGCACAAGCGCGCGGCGCTGATGATGCTGGGGCGTGAGCGGTTTTTTGATCACTGCAAGTTGGCTTGAGGTCATTTAAAAGCAAAAGATCGCAGCCTTCGGCAGCTCTTACAGAGGAATGCATTTCCATGTAGGAGCTGCCGAAGGCTGCGATCTTTTTTATCTGTCGGCGCGGTCTCAGCGACGACCCACGGCTACCGCATCCTGACGGCTGCCCGAGACCTTGCGGCAGTGCACCAGTGCATCACGAATCATGAAGTTGACCAGGGTTGGCGAAACGCCCAGTTCCTTGGCGATGTCCTTTTGCGGCACGCCGTGCAGCCGGTACATCTCGAACGCATAGCGCGTGCGGCTGGGCAGTTCGGTCAGCGCGTCGGCGATGTTTTCCAGGGTCGAGAAATTGATATGCGAGGTTTCCGGCGAAGCACCCTGGATGACCACATTCAGCCCTTCCTCTTCAGGGCCGGAGTACTTCTGCTCAAGCGCCTGTTTGCGGTAATGATCGATGGCGAGGTTGCGCACGATCTGGAACAGATAGCTCAGTTGAGCCTTGATCGACGACGTGATCGGTGGCGCCGATTGCAGTCGGAAAAACGCATCCTGCACCACATCTTCGGCGCGCGACCGGCAGCCGGTAATGCGGGCTGCAATCTTGACCAGAATCAGTCGATTGTCGACGAATGCCTGAAGTAGCGGTGAATCGCACTTGCTTGTGGATACTTGTTCCGTCATGGAAATCACCTTGCTGCCAAATAGGTTCGTGGGACGCCTTGGGGGATGGGGGCGTCCTACACATCGAGCGACAAATTATGTTGAATGATAATGATTGTCAATTGAGAAAGAGAAGTAATGCGCCACAAAGGTGCGTTCTGAGAACTGCGACACGCCGCCACACCCCGGCCCCATTGGCGATCCAGCCTGCCGACTAATTATTTCAAGACGTCATCCGTTCTCATTGGTGAATGGTTCCCGGTGCACAACCCCGGCCACACCGCATTCCGCAGCCTTGCGCGGTCGGCACAGACCGCGCCCTGCATGCCCTTCGAGGGGCGTGACGCAGCAAACCCGATTCCATTAGCAAGCCGAATTCAGGCAGGAAACCTCATGACCGACGCGTTCGAACTCCCCAGCACCCTGGTCCAAGCCCTCCAGCGCCGCGCGGCCCTGACGCCGGATCGACTGGCCTTGCGTTTTCTCGCCGAAAACGAAGAGCAGGCTGTGGTACTCAGTTATCGTGAGCTGGATGAGCGCGCACGCATGATCGCCGCCGCGTTGCAGGCTGACGCTGAATTCGGCGACCGTGCGGTGCTGCTGTTCCCCAGCGGTCCGGATTACGTCGCGGCATTTTTTGGCTGCCTATACGCCGGCGTGATCGCAGTGCCGGCCTATCCGCCGGAATCCGCGCGCCGTCACCATCAGGAGCGTTTGCTGTCGATCATTGCCGACGCCGAACCGCGTCTGCTGCTGACCAGCGCCGACCTGCGCGACGCCTTGCAGCAGATCGAGGGTGCGCCGCCGTTGTTGTGTGTCGACACTCTCGACAAGACACTGGCGCAAAACTGGGTTGAACCGAGCCTGCCGCAAGACCACATCGCCTTCCTGCAATACACCTCCGGTTCGACTGCACTGCCCAAAGGCGTGCAAGTCAGCCACGGCAATCTGGTCGCCAACGAACTCCTGATCCGTCACGGTTTCGGCATCGACGTGAACCCTGACGATGTCATCGTCAGCTGGCTGCCGCTGTACCACGACATGGGTTTGATCGGTGGTCTGCTGCAGCCAATTTTCAGCGGCGTGCCATGCATTCTGATGTCGCCGGCGTACTTCCTCGGTCGGCCATTGCGCTGGCTGGAAGCGATCAGCGAATACGGCGGCACCATCAGCGGCGGACCGGACTTCGCCTATCGCTTGTGCAGCGAACGGGTCAGCGAGTCGGCGCTGGAACGTCTCGATCTGAGTCGCTGGCGCGTGGCCTATTCTGGTTCCGAGCCAATCCGTCTCGACACCCTGGAGCGCTTCGCCGAGAAGTTCGCCGCATGCGGTTTCAGTGAGCACAGCTTCATGGCCTCGTACGGTTTGGCCGAAGCCACGCTGTTCGTCGCCGGCACCCCGCGCGGCACCGGTATCCCGGCACTGCGCGTGGACGATCAGGCGCTGGCACAAAACCGCGCCGAGCCGGGCGATGGCAGCCCAATCATGAGTTGTGGTATCAGCCAACCGGAACACGCGGTGCTGATCGTCGAGCCAAACACACTCGTCGAACTCGCCGACAACGCGGTCGGCGAAGTCTGGGCCGCAGGCCCGAGCATCGCCCACGGCTACTGGCGCAATCCTGAAGCGAGCGCCAAGACCTTCGTCCAGCACGCCGGCCGCACCTGGCTGCGCACCGGCGACCTGGGCTTCATGCGCGACGGTGAGCTGTTCATCACCGGACGCCTGAAAGACATGCTGATCGTGCGCGGCCACAACCTGTATCCACAGGACATCGAAAAAACGGTCGAGAACGAAGTGGAAGTGGTGCGCAAGGGTCGCGTCGCTGCATTTGCGGTCAATCAGGATGGCGAGGAGGGCATCGGCATTGCGGCGGAAATCAGCCGCAGCGTGCAGAAAATCCTCCCGCCGGAGGCGTTGATCAAAGCCATTCGCCAAGCCGTGGCTGAGGCTTTTCAGGAAGCCCCGAGCGTGGTGGTGCTGCTTAATCCCGGCGCCTTGCCGAAAACTTCCAGTGGCAAATTGCAGCGTTCGGCGTGCCGCAATCGTCTGGCCGATGGCAGCCTCGACAGCTACGCGGTGTTCCCGTCGAGCACCGCTGAAAGCCAGGGCGCAGTCACCAGCGCCTCAGAACTTGAGGGCTTGATCGGCAAGATCTGGGCTGAGCAACTCAACGTCAAACAGGTCAACGCCGACGATCACTTCTTCCTGCTCGGCGGCAACTCGATCGCCGCTACGCAAGTGGTCGCCCGTGTGCGTGAAGAGCTCGCGCTTGAGCTGAACCTGCGCCTGTTGTTCGAAGCACCGACCCTGTCAGCGTTCGCCGCAGCCGTTGCGCAACAGCAGCAGGACGGCGGCAGCGCCCAAGGTGCAATCACCACACTGTCGCGCAGCGAGCCGATGCCGCAATCGCTGGCACAAAACCGTTTGTGGATCACCTGGCAACTCGACCCACAGAGCAGCGCCTATAACATTCCCGGTGCCCTGCGTTTGCGCGGCGAACTGGACGAAGACGCCTTGCATGCCAGCTTCCAGCAACTGATCGAGCGCCATGAATCCCTGCGCACGCGTTTCTTCGAGCGCGACGGCGTGGCTCTGCAACAAGTGATTGCCGGCACCGAATTCAACCTGCAACTGATCGACATCAGCGACTTGCCGGCGCCCGAGCGCGAGGCCCGTGCGCAACAAATCCGCGAAGACGAAGCACGCACCCGGTTCGACCTGGAAAAAGGTCCGCTGCTGCGGGTGACGCTGGTGCGTCTCGACGACGAAGATCACCAATTGCTGGTGACGCTGCACCACATCATTGCCGACGGCTGGTCCCTGAACGTATTGATCGACGAATTCTCGCGCCTTTACGCCGCTGCTTCGCAAGGAGCGACAGCCAACCTCGCGCCATTGCCAACCCAGTACGCCGACTACGGCAGCTGGCAGCGTCAATGGCTAGCGCAAGGCGAGAGCGCGCGGCAACTGGCGTGGTGGAAAGCGCAGTTGGGCGACGAGCATCCAGCGCTGGAGCTGGCCACCGATTACCCACGATCCGCCAAACAAACTCACAGCGCCGCACGTCACTCCGTGCGTCTGGGCGCGAGCCTCAGCGATGCGATCCGTAACACGGCACAGGCTCAGCAATCGACCCCGTTCATGCTGTTGCTCGCGGCATTGCAGAGCCTGCTGCATCGCTACAGCGGTCAGCGCGACATCCGCATCGGCGTACCGAACGCCAACCGTCCACGCCTGGAAACCCAGGGCCTGATCGGCTTCTTCATCAACACCCAAGTGCTGCGAGCAGAGATCGATTCGCGCCTGTCATTCGTTGCGCTGTTGGCCCAGACCCGCAACGCCACACTCGGTGCCCAGGCGAATCAGGATCTGCCCTTCGAACAACTCCTCGAAGCCTTCCCGCAGGCCCGCGAACAAGGTCTGTTCCAGGTCATGTTCAACCACCAGCAACGTGATCTGAGTGCGCTCAAACGTCTGCCGGGTCTGCTCGCCGAAGAACTGCCGTGGCACAGCCGCGAAGCCAAGTTCGACCTGCAATTGCACAGCGAAGAAGACCGTAACGGTCGCCTGACCCTGTCTTTCGACTACGCCAGCGAACTGTTCGATGTGGCGACCATCGAGCGTCTGGCCGAGCATTTCAGCAACCTGTTGCGCGACGTCTGCGAACGTCCGGAGCAAGCCATCGGTGATCTGCAACTGCTGACCGCCACTGAGCACGATCAGCAACAACACTGGGGCGTTGCGCCATGCACCCCGACGCAACAATGGCTGCCAGAACTGCTCAATGAACAGGCGCGCCTGACCCCGGAACGCACCGCGCTGGTGTGGGACGGTGGCAGCCTCGATTTCGCCGAACTGCACACGCAAGCCAACCGCCTTGCGCATTATCTGCGCGACAAAGGCGTCGGCCCGGATGTCTGCGTGGCCATCGCCGCCGAGCGTTCGCCGCAACTGCTGATCGGCCTGCTGGCGATCATCAAGGCCGGCGGCGCCTATGTGCCATTGGACCCGGATTACCCGGCGGATCGCCTGGCTTACATGCTCAGCGACAGCGGCGTCGAACTGCTGCTGACCCAAACCGAATTGCTCGGCCGCTTGCCGGCCAGCGATGGCGTCAGTGTCATCGCCATGGACGCGTTGCACTTGGAAAACTGGCCGAGCCAGGCACCGGGCTTGCACCTGCACGGCGACAACCTCGCTTACGTGATTTACACCTCGGGTTCCACCGGCCAACCGAAAGGCGTCGGCAACACCCACGCGGCACTGGCCGAGCGTCTGCAATGGATGCAGAACACCTACCGCCTCGATGAAACCGATGTGCTGATGCAAAAGGCACCGATCAGTTTCGACGTGTCGGTGTGGGAATGCTTCTGGCCACTGATCACCGGCGCGCGTCTGTTGATTGCCGGCCCCGGCGAACATCGCGATCCGCATCGCATCGCCCAGTTGGTTCAGGCCTATGGCGTGACCACGCTGCACTTTGTGCCGCCATTGCTCTCGCTGTTCATCGACGAACCACTGAGCACTGAATGTACCAGCCTGCGCCGGGTATTCTCTGGCGGTGAAGCGCTGCCCGCCGAACTGCGCAACCGCGTCCTCGCGCAACTGCCAGCGGTGCAACTGCACAACCGTTACGGCCCGACCGAAACCGCGATCAACGTCACCCACTGGCATTGCACCACTGCCGATGGTGAGCGCTCGCCGATTGGTCGTCCGCTGGGCAACGTGATCTGCCGCGTGCTCGACGCCGATCTCAATCCAGTGCCGGCAGGCGTGCCGGGTGAGTTGTGCATCAGCGGTATCGGCCTGGCTCGTGGTTACCTTGGTCGTCCATCGATGACCGCTGAACGTTTTGTGGTCGATCCATTGGGCGAGCAGGGCGCGCGGTTGTACCGCACCGGCGACCGCGCGCGCTGGACCTCCGATGGCGTGATCGAATACCTCGGCCGTCTCGATCAGCAAGTCAAACTGCGTGGCTTTCGCGTCGAACCGGAAGAAATCGAAGCACGCTTGCTCGCACAGGACGGCGTCGCCCAAGCCGTGGTCTTGGTGCGTGAAACCGCTGCCGGCGCGCAATTGATCGGCTACTTCACCGCCACCGATGCCAGCGAAGATCACGACGAACAAAACACTCGCCTGAAAACCGCGCTGGCCGCCGAGCTGCCGGAATACATGGTCCCGGCGCAACTGATGCGTCTCGACGCCATGCCACTCAGCCCCAGCGGCAAACTCGACCGCCGCGCCTTGCCCGAGCCGCAATGGCAAGTGCGTGAACACGTCGAACCGGTCACTGCACTTGAACAGCAGATCGCCGCGATCTGGCGCGAAGTGCTCGGTCTGCCTCAAGTCGGTCTGCGCGACGACTTCTTCGCCCTTGGTGGCCACTCGCTGCTGGCCACGCAAATCATCTCGCGTACTCGTCAGGCCTGCGACGTCGAGCTGCCGTTGCGCGCCTTGTTCGAACACAGCGAACTCGGTGATTTTGCCGAACAGATCCACCTGATCCAGGCCAGCGGTCGCACGAACAAACAGCCACCGATCGACAAGGTCGATCGCAGCCAACCGGTGCCGTTGTCGTACTCGCAACAGCGCATGTGGTTCCTCTGGCAGATGGAGCCGGACAGCCCGGCGTACAACGTTGGCGGCATGGCGCGCCTGCGCGGCGTGTTGCATGTCGAGTGTTTCGAGGCGGCGTTGCAAGCGCTGATCCTGCGCCACGAAACCCTGCGCACCACGTTCCCGAGCGTCGACGGCGTCGCCCGTCAGCAGGTGCATGGCGAAACCGGTGTGCGCATGGGTTGGAAGGATTTTTCAAAACTTGCCGCCGATGTGCGTGAGCAAAAGGTTCAGCAACTGGCCGATGACGAAGCTCATCTGCCGTTCGATCTGGAAACCGGCCCGCTGCTGCGCGCCTGTCTGGTGAAGACTGCCGAGCACGAACATTACTTTGTCCTGACTCTGCACCACATCGTCACCGAAGGCTGGGCGATGGATATTTTCGCCCGAGAACTCAGTGCGCTGTACGAAGCCTTTGTCGATGACCGTGATTCGCCGCTTGAGCCGCTGCCGGTGCAGTACCTCGACTACAGCGTCTGGCAACGCAACTGGCTGGAATCCGGCGAGCGTCAGCGCCAACTCGACTACTGGACCGCGCAACTCGGTCGTGAACATCCGCTGCTGGAATTGCCGGGTGACCGTCCGCGTCCCCCAGTGCAAAGCCATCAGGGTGAGCTGTTCCGTTTCGACCTTAGCGACGAACTCGCCGCGCGGGTTCGTGCGTTCAACGCGCAAAACGGTCTGACCCTGTTCATGACCATGACCGCCGCACTCGCGACGCTGCTTTACCGCTATAGCGGCCAGACTGATCTGCGCATTGGCGCGCCGGTGGCCAACCGCATTCGCCCGGAAAGTGAAGGGCTGATCGGTGCATTCCTCAACACCCAAGTGCTACGTTGCCAGCTCGACGGCATGATGTCGGTCGGCGAACTCTTCGAGCAGGTGCGTCACACCGTGATCGAAGGCCAGTCGCATCAGGATCTGCCATTCGATCATCTGGTTGAAGCCTTGCAACCGCCGCGCAGCGCTGCGTACAACCCGCTGTTTCAGGTGATGTGCAACGTGCAGCGCTGGGAATTCCAGCAGAGCCGCATGCTCGCTGGCATGACCGTCGAGTACCTGGCCAACGATGCACGAGCGACCAAGTTCGACCTCAACCTGGAAGTCACCGACCTCGACCATCGCCTCGGTTGCTGCCTGACTTACAGCACCGATCTGTTCGACGAGCCGACCATCGCGCGCATGGCCAAGCATTGGCGCAATCTGCTCGAAGCGCTGATCGCCGATCCGCAACAGCGCCTCAGTGAATTGCCGCTGCTCGATGCGCCTGAGCAACAGCACCTGCTCGATAGCCTCGGCATCGAGTCGGGTGAGCATCGTCTCGATCAGTGCATCCATCACCTGTTCGCCGAACAGGCGCTGGCGCGCAAAGACGCGCCGGCCCTGACCTTCGCCGGGCAGACCCTGAACTACGCCGAACTCGACGCCCGCGCCAATCGTCTGGCCTGGGCCTTGCGTGAGCGCGGTGTCGGCCCGCAAGTGCGCGTTGGCCTGGCGCTGGAGCGTTCGCTGGAAATGGTCATCGGCCTGCTGGCGATTCTCAAGGCCGGCGGTGCGTACGTGCCGCTAGACCCGGAATACCCGCTCGACCGTCTGCATTACATGATCGAAGACAGCCGCATCGGCCTGCTGCTCAGTGATCGCGCCATGTTCAAAGCTCTCGGCGATCTGCCGCCAAGTGTGGCGCGCTGGTGTCTGGAAGACGACAGCGCGGCACTCGCCGCTTACCCGGCCAGCGAGCTGCCGTTTATCAGTCTGCCGCAGCATCAGGCGTACCTGATTTACACCTCGGGTTCGACCGGTAAACCGAAAGGCGTGGTGGTCTCCCACGGTGAAATTGCTATGCACTGCCAAGCCGTGATCGAACGTTTCGGCATGCGCCCGGACGACTGCGAACTGCATTTCTATTCGATCAACTTCGACGCGGCGACCGAGCGTCTGTTGGTGCCGTTGCTCAGTGGCGCGCAGGTGGTGTTGCGTGCGCAGGGTCAGTGGGACGCGGAAGAAATCTGCGGTTTGATCCGCACGTATAAAATCAACGTGCTTGGTTTCACCCCGAGCTACGGCAGCCAGTTGGCGCAGTTCCTCTCAACGCAAAACGAAATCTTGCCGGTGCGGATGATCATTACCGGCGGCGAAGCGCTGACCGGTGAACACCTGCAACGGATTCGCGCGGCGTTCAAACCGGCGATGTTCTTCAACGCTTACGGCCCGACCGAAACCGTGGTCATGCCGCTGGCCAGTCTGGCGCCGGAGGTGCTGGACGAGGGCGCCGGCAGCGTGCCGATTGGCAGCGTGATTGGCGCGCGTGTCGCGTACATTCTCGACGCCGATTTGGCATTGGTACCGCAAGGTGCGACCGGTGAGTTGTTCGTCGGTGGGGCCGGTCTGGCGCAGGCGTATCACGACCGTCCGGGCATTACCGCCGAGCGTTTTGTCGCTGACCCGTTCGCCACCGATGGCGGGCGCATGTATCGCACCGGTGACCTGGTGCGCCAGCGTGCCGATGGTTTGGTGGAATATTTGGGACGAATCGACCATCAGGTGAAAATCCGTGGATTCCGTATCGAACTGGGCGAAATCGAAACGCGTCTGCTTGATCACGATTCGATCCGTGAAGCCGTGGTGCTCGCACTGGATGCCCCGAGCGGCAAACAACTGGTTGGCTATCTGGTCACCGAAGTTGCTGAGCAAAGTGAAGCCCGTCAGGCTGAACTGCGCGACGCCCTCAAGGCGCACCTCAAGGCACAACTGCCGGATTACATGGTGCCGACCCACCTGATTCTGCTGGCGAGCATGCCGCTGACCGCCAACGGCAAACTCGACCGCCGCGCCTTGCCGGCGCCGGATCCTGAGTTGAATCGTCAGGACTACGTCGCGCCGAGTAACGAACTGGAGCAGACCCTGGCGCAGATCTGGTGCGAGGTACTCAACGTCGAACAGGTCGGCCTCAACGACAACTTCTTCGAACTCGGCGGCGATTCGATTCTGTCGATTCAAGTGGTCAGCCGTGCGCGTCAGCAAAGTATTCATTTCAGCCCGCGTGATCTGTTCCAGCATCAGACCGTACAGACTTTGGCCGCTGTAGCCAGTCGTACCGAGCAGGTGACGGCCGAGCAGGGCCTGGTGGCTGGCGAATCGGCCCTGACGCCGATTCAACATTGGTTCTTCGACACGGAAATCCCTGAACGTCAGCACTGGAACCAGGCGTTGTTGCTGGAGCCAACTGTGGCGCTGGAACCGCATCGTCTGGAGCAGGCGCTGCTGGCGGTGATTGAGCAGCATGACGCCTTGCGTCTGCGCTTCACCGAGGCCAATGCTGAGTGGCAAGCCACGCATCAACCGGTGTCCGACGTTGCTGTTCTCTGGCAAGTACGCGTCGCATCGATGGACAAGTGCGAAGCGCTGTTCGCTGATGCCCAACGCAGCTTGAATCTTGCGCAAGGTCCGTTGTTGCGTGCCCTGCTGGTTGACGGCCCTGAAGGTCAGCAACGCCTGTTCATCGCGATTCATCACTTGGTGGTCGACGGCGTGTCGTGGCGCGTTTTGCTCGACGATCTGCAAACCGTGTATCGCCAACTCGACGCCGAACAAGCGGTAAAACTGCCGGCGAAAACCAGCTCTTTCAAGGACTGGGCTGCGCGTTTGCAGGCCTACGCCGGCAGCGAATCACTGCGCGAAGAACTCGACTGGTGGCAGACCCAACTGGCCGGGCCGAACGCTGATCTGCCCTGCGAAAATCCACAGGGCGGCCAGCAGAATCGCCATGCGCAAACTGTCAGCGTGCGCCTCGATGCCGAGCACACCAAACAGTTGTTGCAACAGGCTCCGGCGGCCTATCGCACGCAGGTCAATGACCTGCTGCTGACGGCGTTGGCCCGAGTGTTGTGCCGCTGGAGCGGTCAACCGTCGGCGCTGATTCAACTGGAAGGTCACGGCCGCGAAACCCTGTTCGACGAGATCGACCTGACCCGCACCGTCGGCTGGTTCACCAGCGCTTACCCGCTGCGTCTGACCCCGCACAACATCGAAGAAGCTGCGGGGCAGGGCGCTTCGATCAAGGCAATCAAGGAGCAACTGCGCGCGGTGCCGCACAAAGGCCTAGGTTATGGCGTGCTGCGTTATCTCGCCGATGACCTCAGCCAGCGCAGCATGGCCGCGCTGCCGCATGCGCCGGTCACCTTCAACTACCTCGGCCAGTTCGACCAGAGCTTCGGCAGTGATGCGCTGTTCCGTCCGCTGGACGAGCCGGTCGGTGCCGCCCACGATCCGCAGGCGCCATTGCCCAACGAGTTGAGCATTGATAGTCAGGTTTACGGCGGTGAATTGCTCCTGCGCTGGACCTTCAGCGCCGAGCGTTATGACGCGCAAACCATCAACGATCTGGCCGACGCCTACCTTGGTGAACTGCAAAGCCTGATCACCCATTGCCTGCAAGACGAGGCCGGCGGCCTGACGCCATCGGACTTCCCGCTGGCCAGACTGACTCAGGCGCAACTCGATGCCTTGCCGGTGCCGGCCGCGCACATCGAAGACGTTTATCCGCTGACGCCGATGCAGGAAGGCATGTTGCTGCACACCTTGCTCGAACCGGGCACTGGCCTGTACTACATGCAGGATCGCTACCGCATCAACAGCGAACTCGACCCGCAGCGTTTCGCTGAGGCCTGGCAAGCGGTGGTCGCCCGTCACGAAGCGCTGCGAGCCTCGTTCTGCTGGAACGTCGGCGAAGACATGCTGCAAGTGATTCATACGCCGGGTCGTACGCCAATCGAATATCTGGACTGGAGCGCCATTGCTGAAAACGAGCAGGAACCGAAGCTGCAAGCCCTGCTGAAAAGCGAGCGCGAGGCCGGTTTCGATCTGCTCAATCAGGCGCCGTTCCACTTGCGCCTGATCAAGGTCGGCGCGGCGCGTTACTGGTTCATGATGAGCAACCACCACATCCTCATCGATGCCTGGTGCCGCTCGTTGCTGATGAACGACTTCTTCGAGATTTACACCGCACTGGGTGAGGACCGTGAAACGCAACTCGCCGTGCCGCCGCGTTATCGTGATTACATTGGCTGGCTGCAACGTCAGAGCCTGGCCGAGGCGCGGCAGTGGTGGCAGCACAATCTGCAAGGGTTTGAGCGCACCACGCCGATCCCGAGCGACCGTCCATTCCTGCGTGAACATGCCGGTGAAAGCGGCGGCATGGTCGTCGGCGACCGCTACACCCGCCTCAATGTCGAGGACGGGGCGCGTCTGCGGGAACTGGCGCAGGCCCATCAACTGACCATCAACACCTTCGCCCAAGCGGCGTGGGCCTTGGTCCTGCGGCGCCTGAGCGGCGATCGTGACGTGCTCTTCGGTGTGACCGTGGCCGGGCGCCCGGTGGACATGCCGGAAATGCAGCGAACTGTCGGCCTGTTCATCAACAGCATCGCGCTGCGGGTGAAAATGCCTGAGGACGATCAGCGCAGCAGCGTGCGTCAGTGGCTCAGTGGTTTGCTCGACAGCAACATGCAACTGCGCGAGTACGAATACCTGCCGCTGGTGAACATCCAGGAACAGAGCGAATTGCCGAAAGGCCAGCCGCTGTTCGACAGCCTGTTTGTCTTCGAAAACGCCCCGGTGGAAGTTTCGGTACTCGATCATGCGCAGAGCTTGAATGCGACTTCGGACTCGGGCCGTACGCACACCAACTTCCCGCTGACGGCGGTGTGTTACCCAGGCGATGACCTCGGTCTGCACCTGTCGTATGACCAGCGTTATTTCGACGAATCGACCATCGAACGCATGCTCGGCGAGTTCAAACGTCTGCTGCTGGCGCTGGTCGATGGCTTCCATGGCGACATGGCCGATCTGCCGCTGCTAGGCACAGAGGAACAGGACTTCCTGCTGCACGGTTGCAACCAGAGTGCCCACGATTATCCGCTGGAGCAAAGCTACGTTGCGCTGTTCGAAGCGCAGGTCGCTGCGCATCCGCAACGGATTGCCGCTACGTGCCTTGATCAACAACAGAGCTACGTCGAGCTGAACCACAACGCCAACCGTCTCGGTCATGCACTGATCGCCGCCGGTGTGCAGATGGATCAACCGGTGGCCTTGCTCGGCGAACGTAACCTTGATCTTCTCGGCATGATCATCGGTAGCTTCAAGGCCGGCGCGGGTTATCTGCCGCTGGATCCGGGCCTGCCGAGCCAGCGTCTGCAACGCATCATCGAGCTGAGTCGCACGCCGGTGCTGGTCTGCTCCAAAGCATGCTTTGAACAAGCGCAGACTTTGCTGGATGAATTCAGCTGCGCCAATCGCCCGCGCTTGCTGGTGTGGGAGGAGATTCAGGCGGCAGCGACTTCGGCGCAGAACCTGGGCATTTACAGCGGCCCGGACAACCTCGCCTACGTGATCTACACCTCGGGCTCCACCGGCCTGCCGAAAGGCGTGATGGTCGAGCAGCGCGGGATGCTCAATAACCAGTTGAGCAAGGTGCCGTACTTGGATCTGAGTGATGCCGATGTGATTGCACAGACCGCTTCGCAAAGCTTCGATATTTCGGTCTGGCAGTTCCTTGCCGCGCCGTTGTTCGGAGCGCGAGTGGACATCGTGCCGAACACCATCGCCCACGATCCGCAAGGTTTGCTGGTGCATGTGCAAGCGCAGGGCATCACCGTGCTGGAGAGTGTGCCCTCGTTGATTCAGGGCATGCTCGCCTCGGAGCGCCTGAGTCTTGATGGCTTGCGCTGGATGCTGCCGACCGGTGAAGCAATGCCGCCGGAGCTGGCGCACCAATGGCTGCTGCGTTATCCGGACATTGGTTTGGTCAATGCGTACGGCCCGGCGGAGTGCTCGGACGACGTGGCGTTCTTCCGCGTCGACATGGCCTCGACGCGCGGCAGTTACCTGCCGATCGGCACGCCGACCGACAACAACTTGCTGTACCTGGTCGATGGCGCGCTGGAACTGGTGCCGTTGGGCGCAGTGGGTGAGTTGTGTGTTGCCGGGACCGGCGTCGGGCGCGGTTATGTCAGCGATCCGTTGCGTACGGCGCCGGTGTTTGTACCAAACCCGTTCGGTGCGCCGGGCGAGCGTCTGTATCGCACCGGTGACTTGGCGCGGCGTCGCAGTGACGGTGTGCTGGAGTACGTTGGCCGGGTCGATCACCAAGTGAAGATTCGCGGTTATCGCATTGAGCTGGGCGAGATCGAAGCGCGCCTGCATGAACAGCCGGAAGTGCGCGATGGCGCGGTCGCTGTGCAGGAGGGCGTCAACGGTAAACACTTGGTCGGTTATCTGGTTGCGGCCGATTCAGCACTCAATCCGAGCGAACGCCTGGAGCGGATCAAGCAGCGCCTGCGCGCCGAACTGCCAGAGTACATGGTGCCGCTGCACTGGTTGTGGCTCGAGCAAATGCCGCTGAATGCCAACGGCAAGCTCGACCGCAAGGCCCTCCCGGCGCTGGAGATCGGCCTGTTGCAGAGCCAGGATTATCTGGCCCCGCGCAATGATCTTGAACAGACGTTGGCTGATATTTGGGCCGAGGTGCTGAAGGTCGAAAAGGTCGGTGTACGCGACAACTTCTTCGAGCTGGGCGGGCATTCGTTGCTGGCCACGCAGATCGCCTCGCGGGTGCAGAAAACCCTGCAACGCGATGTGCCGCTGCGGGCGATGTTCGAGTGCAGCACGGTAGAGGAGTTGGCTGAGTACGTCGATGGATTGGCGGCGAGTGATATCACCGAGGAGAAGGTTGATCGGTTGAATGATCTGATGGCGGAGCTGGAGGGCTTCTAGTTCCTTAGCGCCTGCAATGGCCTCATCGCGAGCAGGCTCACTCCTACAGGGGAACGCATTCCAAAATGTAGGAGTGAGCCTGCTCGCGATGAGGCCGGTACATTCATGTACATTTCCAAGGTTGACGATAAAGAACCGGCAGCTCAGTCTGCCGGTTCTCTTTTTTTGTCGCGGGGGGTGGTCGATGCCTTTTTTCACGGTTGACGGACAAGCGCTGCATTACATTGATCAAGGCACTGGTCCGGCAGTTTTGCTGGCCGGCAGTTATCTGTGGGATCAGGCCATGTGGGCGCCGCAGATCGCCGCGTTATCGCCGCACTATCGGGTGATTGCCCTGGATCTGTGGGGCCACGGTGAGTCGGGACGGTTGCCTGAAGGCACGACATCACTGGATGACATTGCCAGTCAGGCGCAGGCTCTGCTCGATCATCTGGATATCGACCGCGTCACCCTGATTGGCCTGTCGGTCGGCGGCATGTGGGGCGTGCGTCTGGCGTTGTCGGCACCGCAACGGATCAACGGTCTGGTATTGATGGACACCTACGTTGGCGTCGAACCTGAACCCACCCGTCAGTATTACTTCTCGCTGTTCAAGCAAATTGAGGAAACCGGCGAAATCTCCGAGCAACTACTGGATATCGTTGTGCCGATTTTCTTCCGTCCGGGGATCGATCCGCAGTCGGCGCTGTATCAGGATTTCCGCGCGAAACTGGCGGCGTACTCTTCGGATCGGCTGCGCGAAAGCATCGTGCCGATGGGGCGAATCACCTTTGGCCGTGATGACTTGTTGCCACGGTTGGGCAAGTTGAATGCGGCGACCACGCTGGTCATGTGCGGCGATCAGGACAAACCACGGCCACCGTCAGAAGCTAAAGAAATGGCCGAGCTGATCGGTTGCCCGTGGGTGTTGGTGCCGGAAGCGGGGCATATCTCCAATCTGGAGAATCCGCAGTTTGTCACCGAGGCGTTGCTTACCTTCCTCAGCGAGCGCAACCGAATTACCGGGTAATTGCACTTCGCGGGCAAGCTCGCTCCGATACTCGACCGCACCCTGACTGAGGACGCGCGGCTAAAAGCAGGAGCGAGCCGGCTTCGCGCGCAGATCCGCCGATGGGGCCAGCCCAGGCACCGCAAAGCTGAAATCTGAGATACTGCCGCCCGCAAAGACAATCATTAAGGGACTGATGTGGAGCAATTTTACTGGCGCGATCTCAAGGATCTTGAGGACAAGTGGGCCGGCTTGAGCGTTGAAGTCAAACGAGCGAAATCAGCCAAACCTCCGCTGCATCTGCAGAGCGGTAACAACGGTCGGATGAAGCTGATGCTCAACGACATCCCGTTGTTTTGGGGCACCATCGCCACCTCGTATTACGGTGCGTGGCTGGTTCGCAATCCGCAGTCCACTCAACTGGACTCGTCACCGGTTCCTGCCATTGGTGCGGCTGACGTTCAGGAACATTTTGATTTACCCCCTGATGAGCGCATCCGCCACTGGTGCCGTTATTTCATCAACAGGTTGATGGATAATCAGGCGGACTTTCTCTATCCCGGCCATTGGGTGGCGCGTCCTCTGCTGCCCGCTGCTGCCCGCTATACCTACGGTGAAGGCGCAAAGGGCTGGTATTTCTCAACGCCTGCAGAAGCTTCCAGCCATTTGCCGAAATGGTACGCGCGCGGTGACGGCATTCTCGACAATGTGCAGCCGCAAACCGTGCATTGGCTCGATTGGGATCTGGGTCATCTGATCGGCTTGCACACGGTGGATCCATTGGCAGGCCGGATGAAATGGTGGCGTAAAAAAGCCAGGGAAGGCAGCTTGCCGCCCATCTTGCTCTGGTATGTGGGCGCGTTGTGCTCGTACGTGATCATCGATGGCCACTACCGGTTGCAGGCAGCGCTCGACGAGGGCATCAAGCCCGACTTTATCGTTTTGAGCTCCACAGAGGCCCGGCAGGTCAAATTGTGCGAAGACACACAACAGCGAGTGTTCAGCTCACTGATGATGCAAAGCGCAAAAAATCCGGATTTTGATGTACGAACATTGAATCAGGCGCTGATCAGCACCTTTGATGATCGTCCCTATCACTGGGCGGTTACGCACGCCTGGGCGGGCATCACGTCGGATCAACAGTGGATCGCTGAGGTTACGACGTTCCTGAAAGAGCAGGGGACAACGGAGTATCTGGAGGACATTATCGGCCGAAGCGAATATTGATGGCTCCCGCACTGAGGCGGGAGCCAGTAATCGTTACTTGGGGCCGAGAATCTTCACCAACTTGTCCGGCGAAGGCGCGCCTTGTTGCTGTTGCAACTCACCCTTGTCATCCATGTAGAAAATCGCCGGCGTCGCCTGCAAATCCAGGTCTTCCATCAACTGCATGTTCGCTGCCAGTTTGGTCTGCACGGCCGCCGGAATGTCTTTCAGCGCTTTGAGCGAGCTGCCCTTGCCTGCTTTTTCGTGATCCTCCAGGGCCTTGGCCGGATCTTTCGCGGCCAGCAACGCGGCGGATTTGCCCGGGCTGTCCTCGCGGATGATGCCAACCATGATGTGCCGCAGTTGCACCTTGCCGGCCTTGACCCATGGCCGTGCCTGTTCCCAGAACATGTTGCAGTACGGGCAGTTCGGATCGCTGAACAGGTACACCGTGCGCGGTGCATCCTTGTTGCCGTCCTGAATCCAGTTGCTCGCCTCGAATTTGGCCCAGACTTCCTTGGCCATCGGCGCATAGACCAGTTTTTGCAGTGGCTCGCTGCTCAGGTCTTTACCGTCGGCGTCGTACAGATTGCCCAGCAACACGTGTTTGCCATCCGGGGTCAGGTACAGCGCCATGCCGCGATTCTGATACTGCGCCGCATACCCGCGCAGGCCATCGGGGGCGTCGAACTGGCCGACGATTTTCGCGCCTTTGGCTTCGATCTGCTTGATCGCCGCGGGCAGTTCTTCAGCAGCCTGCACCGACGGCAAGTGCAGCAGGGCGGTGCCCAGAGTCAGCGTCAGCAGGTGGCGGAGGCGGGGCATGGCAGTTTCCTTGCAGAGGTGGCCGGTGCAGTGGCCGGGTTCGAATTCGGGGTTGGGGTGGCGAAGTTTTCCAGCGCGCGCGCCAGGCTGGCGTTGGACAGCTCACCCAGGTGGCTGGTCAGCAGCCGACCGTCAGGGCTATAGAACAGCGTAGTCGGCAATGCCATGGAACCGACGGCCTGACCCAGCCGACCACTGCGGTCGAACAGCACGTTATTGAGGCTCAGGCCCTGGGTTTCGAGAAACGTCGCCACGCTCTGCATGCTTTCGGCCTGATTGACGAACAGGAAGGTCAGATCCGGGCGTTGTTGCTGAGCGCTTTCCAGCACCGGCATCTCGCGCCGGCACGGCGGGCACCAGGTCGCCCACAGGTTGATTACCAGCGGGCCGCCCTGATAATCGCTGAGCTGGATGGTTTCCCCGGCCGCGTTGCGCAGAGAGATGTCCGGCAGTCGGGTGCCTTGTTCGTAGAGGTTTAACGACAACGTCGCCAACAGCCAGAACGCCACGCCGCTGGCCACGCCAAAACCCAACGGGCGACGCAGCCCTGGACGCCGCCAGCCGCGATACAGGGCGACCAGCAACAGCACGATCACCCCCGGCCAGGCGAGGAAACCACCGTCGCGCAAATCGATGATCTGCCACGGGTCATTGCGATAGTGCGACCAGTACAGCAGCACAAAGGCAATTCGCGCCGCGAGCATGCCCAGCAGAAACAGGCTGAACAATGCTGACTCGGGGTTATCACCGCCACGCTTGGCCACCCGCCAGCCGACAAAGGTCGCCAGCGCCAGGGCACTGATCAGCAGCAGGTGGTTAAGCGCGATGGCAAAGGTGCCGAGGGTGAAAGTCAGCATTAATGGGCATCTCGGGTGGCAGTCCAGTGTTGCAGGAACGTCTCGGCGTCGACTTCGCCGGTGATGCGCTGGCTGCGGCGCTCCAGACCATCAGCACCGATCCAGATGAACGTCGGCGGTCCCGGCACTTTGTAGCGGCTGAGCAGTTCAGCGCTGGCGGCATTGTCGTCGGTGACATCAAGCCTGAGCAGGCGCACGTTGCTCAACGCCTGCATCACGTTGTCCTTACCGAACACCTGCTTCTCCATGATCAGGCAAGACTTGCACCAGTCGGCGTAGTAATCGAGCAGCACCCACTGACCCTGAGCCTTGGCGGCATCGAGTTCGCGTTGCAGCGCCGCCGGCTCCTTGATCGTGGTGAACGCTTCATGACCCGAAGGCGCGGCGGCGCCAGCGCGGCCGGCACTGTAGACCTGCAACGGTTGATACGGATCATCGCTGCCGCCCGCCGCACCAATCACCAGCAAACTGCCCCACAGCCCGAGCAGCAGCGAACTGGCGCCGAACAACTGCGCAACGCGGCCAAAACCTTCGGACTGTTTCCAGGCGCAGAACGCGGCGATCAACAGCAGCGCGCCGCACAGGCCCAGCCATAACGACGCATCCAGCACCGGGCGCAACATCACCAGCGCAGTGGCGAGGAAGAAGAATCCGAACACGCCTTTGAGCAGGTTCATCCACGCACCGGGTTTGGGCAGGAAGCCATTGCCAACGGTCACCAGCAACAGCAGCGGCACACCGATGCCGATGCCCAGCGAAAACAGAATCAAACCACCGTGCAGCGCGTTGCCGGTCTGCGCGATATACAGTAAGACACCCGCCAGTGGCGCGGTCATGCACGGGCCGACCAGCAGACCGGACAATGCACCGAGCGCTCCGGCACCGATCACGCTGCCACCGCTGCGACTGCGCGAGGCGTGTTCCAGGCGATCGCGCAGGGCCACCGGCAATTGCAGTTCAAAGAAGCCAAACATCGGCAACGCCAACACCACGAAGATCGCGGCAAAGGTCCCCAGCAGCCATGGATTTTGCAACCATGCCTGCAGGTTCGCGCCGAGCAGCGCGGCAATCACGCCCATCGCTGCATACACCAGCGCCATGCAAATCACATAACTGCCGGCCAGTACAAATCCGCGACGCGGGGTGGCACCACTGCCGACGACCATTCCGGCCAGAATCGGCAGCATCGGCAATGAGCACGGCGCAAATGCCAGCAGCAAGCCGAAACCGAAAAACGCCAGCAAGCTCCAGCCCAACGCGTGTTCTTGCAGGCTGCTGGCCAGGGCTTGATCCGGTGCCTGGTCGTTCGTTGTCGCTGTTGTCGCCGGTGTTGTCGTGGCTGGCGCTTTACCGCCCAGGTCGATGACCCGGGTTTGCGGTGGATAGCACAGGCCGGCATCGGCACAGCCCTGATAGCCGACCTTGATCTGCCCCGTGGCCGAGGCTGGAATTTTAATTTCCAGCCCTTGGCGATAGACCGGTTGCTCACCGAAAAACTCGTCGCTGTGGGATTCGCCTTCAGGCAGCGCGGGCTGTTGCTCTGCGCTCAGCCCTTCGAATTTCAGGCGTTTCTGATACAGGTAATAACCGTCGGCGATTTGCCAGAACAACTGGGTCTCACCGGATTCTAGGCGCTCGGATGTCAGCACGAATGCCTGGTCGACCAGGAGAAACTCCGGTTTTGTCTCAAATGGATTGTTCCCGGCCTGGGCCAGGCTGGAGATCAGCAGAGCAAACAAAAGAAAAAAATGACGCATGGAGGAGCCTTGTCCCTGTGCAAGTGAGGTGCACAATGGGCGGCGGCGATTAACCGATGATTAACCGCCACGCCCTTGTCGCTGTGACGTTCGGGGCATAATGTCAGCTTAATCGGCCAACTGCCTAATCGGCTTTTTTCTACGGGACTCACCATGCACGTACTGGTTTGCGAAGACGATGAGCTGATTGCCAGCGGCATCGTTGCCGGTCTCACGGCTCAGGGTTTGACCGTTGAGCACGTCAACACCGCATCGAAAGCGCGGGCGATGCTCAAGGTTGCCGAATTTGACGTGATGGTGCTCGATCTCGGCTTGCCCGACGAAGATGGCCTCAAGTTGCTGCAACAACTGCGGCAGAGCCGCCTGGAAATTCCGGTGCTGATTCTGACCGCGCGCGACTCGGTCACCGACCGCGTTGACGGCTTGCAGGCCGGGGCTGACGATTACCTGCTCAAGCCGTTTGATCTGCGCGAACTGTTCGCCCGCCTGCAAACCCTGTTGCGCCGGGTCGCCGGGCGCAGCGTCAACCTGATCGAGCATGGCGCACTGACGTACGACCCGAGCAGCCGCGAAACCACGCTGGCCGGGCAACCGGTGGACCTGTCGCGTCGCGAGCAGTCGCTGTTGCAGGCGCTGCTGCACAATCGTGGCCGGGTGCTGTCCACCGAGCAATTGAAGGACAGTGTCTACGGCTTCAACGATGAACTGGAAAGCAACGCGCTGAACGTGCACATCCATCACCTGCGCAGCAAGCTGGGCAAAGGCATCGTCGAAACCGTGCGCGGTCTGGGCTATCGCCTTGGCCCGGCCGACGGTGGAGATCAAGGCAAGTGATGAGTCTGCGACTGCGCCTGAGCCTGACCCTCGGCGCTGCATTTGCGCTGATCTGGGCGCTGGCGGCGGCCTGGATGCTCAGTGACCTGCGCAATCAGATGATGTTCTCTCTCGACCAGCGTCTGGTGGCCTCGGCGCGCATGGTCGCCGGGCTGCTGGAACAGTTGCCGACGCTGCCGAGCAAAGGCGAGGGCACGCATTTCAGTGCCGAACAACTGAATATCCCCGGTGGCATGGCCTGTCAGGTCAGCTCCTTGCGTGGGGAAATTCTTGCGCGCAGCCACAACAATCCCGAACAAGCGCTGGAAGCCGAGAAAATGGGCTTCCATGACCAGATGATCGACGGTGCACCGTGGCGCAGCTTCACCCTCGCCCGGGGCGATGTGCGCATTACCACAGCCGACCGGCAGATCGAGCGCGAGGCGCTGAACATGTCGATCCTGCTGGCAGCGTCGGTGCCGGTGGGCGTGGCGCTGCTCGGTTGTCTGTGCCTGTTGTGGCTGGGTATCGGCCAAGGGCTGGCGCCGCTCAACCGTCTACGTGAAGCGTTGATGCGGCGCAATGCCGACTCGCTTGAGCCGTTGCAGATCCAGACCTTCCCCAGCGAATTGAAGCCGCTGCTGGAAACGCAAAATCAGTTGTTTCAACGCATCGGCAAAACCATCGAGCGCGAGCGGCGCCTGACCGGTGACGCGGCGCATGAACTGCGCAGCCCGCTGACGGCGATCAAGACCCACCTGCAAGTTGCGCGCATGACCGATGGCAGCGCCCGCGATCAGTCGCTGGCGCGGGCCGAGGAGGGCGCCGATCGCTTGCATCGCACCCTCGAACAGTTGCTGTTGCTGGCGCGGGTCGAGGGTAGTCTGTCGTTCGATGACGGTTCGCAGTGCAGCGCCGAGCAAGTGGCACGCCTGGCGATCCAGGACGCCACCGGTGGCGAGCACCAGCGCATCAAACTGCAACTGCCGACCGGACTTTCCGTTGCACCGCTGCAAATGCCGGCGGTGCTGTCGATTGCGGCGCTGCGCAATCTGCTCGACAACGCCCTGCGCCATACGCCAGAAAACTGCGCGGTTGAGCTGAGCCTGGAAACCATTGGCAACCGTGTGCGGTTTGTCGTGCGCGACCATGGCCCGGGGATTGCGGCGGATGATCTGCAACACCTGACCCAACGCTTCTGGCGCAACGGCCAGAGCACCGGTTGCGGCCTTGGCCTGGCGATTGTTCAGGCGATCGTCCAGCGCTGCGACTGCGCCCTGCATTTCGACAGCCGCCCGGATGGCCTGAGTGTCGAGCTGACCATGCCATTGCAACCTGTCTGATTCCAGTAGAACTTGTGTAGGAGCTGTCGAAGGCTGCGATCTTTTGATTTTGTTTTTCAAGATCAAGATCAAAAGATCGCAGCCTTCGGCAGCTCCTACAGGAAATCGCGCCAGACACATCAAATGTAACTTTTCGACATTCGCTATCCGGCAGGGGTGGGGGTAAGGTCAACGCAGCTTTGACTCAATGGATTGAGGGAATTGCGCCATGGAAGCACCCATCTGCATTCGTCCCGCCACACTGGCCGACGCCGGCATCATCAGCCGCATCATCGAACGTTCGATCCGTATCGGTTGTGCGCTCGACCACCGTAACGATCCGACACGGGTCAGCACCTGGATCACTCAGCAATCCGCCGACTTCATCAGCGCCCGCCTCGCCGACCCGCACTTCTATTTATGCATGGCTTTACTGGCGGACAAACCGGTCGGTGTCGGCATGGCACAGGCCAGTGGTGACATTTCCCTGTGTTACGTGCAGCCGGAATCCTTTCGCCGGGGCGTCGGGCGCGCGTTGATGCACGATCTGGAAGGCTGGTTGCGGGTTCGCGACGTTGCTCAAGCGAATCTCAACAGCACGCGCACCGGCCGTACTTTTTATCGCCGTCTGGGCTATCGCGAGTCAGCGCCGCCCGTCGAATACCAAGGCGTGCAGACCCTGCCCATGCACAAGTCGTTGGCAGCGCCGGCCTGACAACACGATCACGGGCTAAATCCTCAGGCCCCTTAAGCGTTTCCAGAACAGGAAAACCTGCAAGTGCGCCCCGCGATCGGAATGCGCACCTGTCCGGTGTGCTGTTTTGGTCACTATCCATAGCCAATTGAGGGGTCGAGAGATGTCAGTCGCCACCAGCCTTATCGAAGAGTCGTCGGCCCGGGTTACCTCGGCGCCGGCCGAAACGCTGTACCAGTTCAATGAATCGCCATTGCTGGCTCGTCAGGCCCGGCAGGAGTCCAACGCGCGCAGCTATCCACGACGCATTCCATTGGCACTGAAGCGCGCCAAAGGCCTGTATGTCGAAGACGTTGAAGGGCGCACGTTCATCGACTGCCTCGCCGGGGCCGGCACGCTGGCGCTGGGGCATAACCACCCGGTGGTGATCGAAGCGATCCAGCAGGTACTGGCCGATGAATTGCCATTGCATACCCTCGACCTGACCACGCCGGTCAAGGATCAGTTCGTCCAGGACCTGTTCGGCCTGCTGCCATCTGCCCTCGCGGCTGAAGCGAAAATCCAGTTCTGCGGCCCGACCGGTACCGATGCCGTGGAAGCGGCATTGAAGCTGGTACGCACGGCGACCGGGCGCAGCACCGTGCTGTCGTTCTCCGGTGGTTATCACGGTATGAGCCAGGGCGCGCTGAGCCTGATGGGCAGCCTGGGGCCGAAAAAACCGCTAGGTGCGTTGCTCAGCAATGGCGTGCAGTTCATGCCGTTCCCGTATGACTACCGTTGCCCGTTCGGCCTTGGTGGCGCGGCGGGCGTGAAGGCTAACCTGAGCTATCTGGAAAACTTGCTCAACGACCCGGAAGCCGGCGTGCAACTGCCCGCAGCGGTGATCGTCGAAGCGGTGCAGGGCGAGGGCGGTGTGATTCCGGCGGACATCGAGTGGCTGCGCGGCTTGCGCCGGATCACCGAAAAGGCGGGTGTGGCGTTGATCGTCGACGAGATCCAGAGCGGTTTCGCCCGCACCGGCAAGATGTTTGCCTTCGAACACGCCGGTATCACCCCGGATGTGGTGGTGTTGTCCAAAGCCATCGGCGGCAGCCTGCCGTTGGCCGTGGTGGTCTATCGCGACTGGCTCGACACCTGGCAGCCGGGCGCGCACGCCGGCACGTTCCGTGGCAATCAAATGGCCATGGCGGCAGGTTCTGCGGTGATGCGTTATCTGGTTGAGCACAAGGTCTGCGAACACGCTGCTGCCATGGGCGAGCGCCTCAGCGAGCACCTGCGCATCCTGCAACGGGACTTCCCGCAATTGGGCGACATTCGTGGTCGCGGCCTGATGCTCGGCGTCGAGCTGGTCGAGCCGAACGGCACACCGGATGCGCTCGGTCATCCGCCGGCGTTCGCACGACTGGCGCCGCTGGTCCAGCGCGAATGCCTCAAGCGTGGGCTGATTCTGGAGCTGGGCGGTCGGCATGGCGCAGTAGTACGTTTCCTGCCGCCGCTGGTGATCACTGCCGCCGAAATCGACCGTGTCGCAGAAATCTTTGGCCGTGCTTTGGCCGCTGCCACCGCTGCGCTGTAAATTTTTCGCCGCGCCGAACGTTCTTTCTACATACCCGGCTGCACTCAGCGTGCAGCCCACCCTTATAACGATGGAGAACCAGCATGACGTCAGTATTCGACCGCGAGGACATCCTCTTTCAGGTCGTGGTCAACCACGAAGAGCAATACTCGATCTGGCCGGACTACAAAGCCGTGCCGCAAGGCTGGCGCACCGTGGGCAAGAGCGGCCTGAAAAAGGAATGCCTGGCCTATATCGAAGAAGTCTGGACCGACATGCGTCCGCTGAGTCTGCGTCAGAAGATGGAAGCCCAGGCCGCCGCGCAATAAGCGGCCGGGCAAAAAGAAACCCGCTGGACTGGAAACAGTCAGCGGGTTTTTTCTTGCCTTGAATTTGTGTCGGCGGGGCTGGCCTCATCGCGAGCAGGCTCACTCCTACATTTGGAATGCGCTCGCCCTGTAGGAGTGATCCTGCTCGCGATGAACGATAACGCGGTTCCGGCTGAAACTAAGCCCCGCTCAAACCCTTAAGCAACAAATCCACATTGCCTTCCAGCTCCGCCACCGGATCTACCGCATCGGTACTCAACACCACCAAACGACTGCCTGACTCAGCAATTGCCGCTTTCACCGGCTCCGATGGCTGCCGATGATGCAGCACCACCGCCACATCATTGTCCTTGAGCGTCGCCGTCAGTTTTTTCAGATCCTGCGGCGTCCATTCCGCATCAGGGCGTGGATCCTCGCCGATCAGTTCCAGATTCAGACTACCGATCAGATAACCAAAGTGATCACTCAAACTCATCACACTCAGATTGTCGGCACTCGCCAACCGCGCCTCGCTGTCGGCGCTGAGCTTCAGCAAACGCTGCTTCAACGTCGCCAGATTCGCCTCGATCGCAGGCTTGGCGCTAGGTGCCAGGCGCACCAGATCCGCCGCCATCACGTCCGCCATGCGCCCCATGTTGTTGCTCGCCAGCCACGGTTGACTGTTCAAACCATCAACCTTCAGATCCGGTTGCACGGCAATGCCCGGGAGGGCGCCGTCGACCGGGCGCGCCGCATCAACTTCAACGATGCGAATATTGCTGCGACGGGCGATCGGGTACAGCGGATCATCGGCCCACAGTGAACGCACGCCAATGACCGCGTCCGCTCCGGTTGCCAGTTTGCTCAGCGCCGGCGCACCGCGACCGGTGAAATACGCGGTCTGGCGACTGCCCGGCAAATTGGCGGGGGCTGCACGTTCCAGACTGACGTCAGTGCCTTTGAGCAGCACTTCGCCCAAGCCATACGTGATCGGCAACGAGGCCAGCACTCGCAGCGGTTTAGTGTTTTCGGCGGCCATCAACGGCGTGCAGATCACACCGCACAGGGTCATGGCCAGGGTCAGTTTGCGCAGTGAAAAACTCATTTATCCAAGATTCCCTTTCAGACTCGGGACAACCCCGCGCGCAATGGCGGCGAGGGCGAAGGCAATGCCGGCGACCAGAATGATCGCGGCGCCGGACGGAATCGGCAGATCAAACACGATCGGCGCGAGGATCCCGCACAGTGTGCTGACCGTGGCGATCAACACCGAGCACCAGAAGAAGCCCTTGAGCGACTGGCTGAGCAAACGTGCCGCCGCCGCTGGAATCACCAGCAGCGCGCCGACCAGAATCGCGCCGATGACTTTCACCGCTGCGACGGTGATCAGCGTCACCAGAATCACGAACAGATAATCCAGGGTCTTCACCGCCACCCCGCGCACCGCCGCGAGTTGTGGGTTGAAACTGGCAAGCATGATGCGGTTGTAGAGCGGCAGGGCCAGCGCCATGACCAGCGAACCGACGATGGCCAATACCGCCAGATCGTTGCCGTTGACCGTCAGTACCGAACCGAACAGTACGTTCTCGAGAATGTGCACATTGATCTTGCCCGCCAGAATCAGCAGCAGGCTTGCGCCCAGTGCCAGTGACACCGAGAGGAATACGCCGATCAAAGTGTCCGGTGCCAGACCGGTACGGTTGCGCAGGTAATTGAGCAGGATGCCGAACAGCAGGCAGTAGCCGAACAGGCTGCCGTAGGGCCCGGTGTAAGGTTCGCCGAGCAGAATGCCGATGGCTACACCGGTGAGCGCCGCATGGCCCACCGCTTCGGAAAAAAACGCGAAGCGCTTGACCACTACCAGAGTGCCAAGGCCGCCGAGTACCGGGCCGATCAACAGGCCGGCAAGCAACGCATTGACCACAAAACCGTAGGCCAGCGCTTCCGGCAGATAACCGGACGAGGCCCAGCCTTGCACCATCAAACGAAAGGCTTCGTAACTCATCAGGCAGCGCTCCGTGGATGGGTCGAGAACAAGGTCAGCAGACGTTCCGGGGTCAGCGCCTCTTGCGGTGAGGCATCGAACAGCACGCGGCGGTTTAGACCAGTGACACGGCTGGCCAGACGCCCAACCGCTTCCAGATCGTGCTCGATCCACAGCACGGTGATGCCCGCTGCACGCCAATCGCCGAGCAGACGTTCGAACACTTGAATCCCAGCTTCATCAAGGGCCGACATCGGTTCATCCAGCACCAGCAATTGCGGCGCCGGAATCAAACCTTGGGCGAGCAGCACCCGCTGCCGCTCACCGCCAGACAGCGCGCCCATGCGGCGCTTGCGTTTGTCCTGCATGCCGACGCGTTCCAGCGCTTCACCAATGGCGCCGGCGTAACGCTTGCTCAAACCGAGAAACGCCGGACGTCGCTGGCACATGGCAGCCATGAAATCGTCGACGGTCATCGGCAGACCGCGATCGAATTCCAGCGCTTGCGGTACATAACCGATGGTGCCGGGTTCGCCGGGCCATTGCAGGCTGAGCTGGCCCTGATGGGGCATTTGCCCGAGCAGGGTCTTGATCAGCGAACTCTTGCCGCCACCGTTTGGGCCGACCAGGGCATGTACGCTGCCGGGCTGCACCTGGAAGGTGACGTTATCCAAAATCGTCGTGCGCCCCAGCGTCAGACAAACCTCCGCAAAATCCAAAGTCGGCCCCGAAACCTGTGGGAGCGAGCTTGCTCGCGAATGCAGTGTGTCATTCGATAAAGATGTTGGCTGACCTGGCGCCTTCGCGAGCAAGCTCGCTCCCACAGGGGATTCGAGTTCGTTCGAGATCGTTTCTCTGGAAGTCATGCGCCAGACTCCTGAATCGCCCGCACCACGGTGTTGAGGTTGCCGGTCATTTCCTTTTCGTACTTGTCGGCGGTGTATTCGCCGTAGGAAATGTGCGACAGCGGGTACAGTTTCACGCCGGATTCACGCTGAATGGTGTCGACGTAAGTGGACGGGAAATCCATCTCCGAGAAGATCACTTTCACGTCCAGTTCACGCAACTGGTCGATGGTCTTCTTCAACTGGCTTGGGCTCGGCTCGATACCGTGGGCCGGCTCGACCACGGCGGTCACTTCCAGGCCGAACTCACGCAGCAGATAGTCGTAAGCCGCGTGCACCGTGGCCACGCGCAGTTCCGCGTTCGGCGCTTGCGTCAGTTTTGCCAGCGCGTCGGCGCGCATCTGCCGCAGGCGTTTGCCGTAGGCGCGGGCGTTCTGGGTGTAGGTCTTGGCGTTGTCCGGATCGAGTTTGCCCAGTTCGCGAGCAATGTTGTTGACCTGGGCAATAGAAGCGCTGATCGACAGGAACGTGTGCGGGTTCACCACTTTGCCGGCCCCGCGTGCGGCGACCCCGGTGGCCGCCAGCAACGGCACGTTTTCGTTGGCTTCGATGGTTTTGATGTTTGGCGTTTCGCTGGCGGCGATCATGCGGTCGGCGAAGTCGTCATGGCCAACGCCGTTGAGCACGATCACATCCAGCCCGCTGATGCGTTTGATGTCTTCGGCCCGTGGCTCGTAGGCATGCGGGTTGAAACCGGCCGGGATCAGCGGCACCACCTCGGCCTTGTCGCCGACGATGTTGGCCACATAGCTGTAGTAAGGGTGCAGGGTGATGCCAATGCGCAGGCGTTTGGCCTGATCGGCGCTGGCCAACGGGCTCAGCAGACAGGCACACAGGCCCAATAAAAAGAGGCGTAACAATGGACGGCGTGGCGATGAAATAGACATGGGCAAGCGGTCTTCTCTCGGAGGAGGGCGAGGAATCAATGGCGATGTTCGCGGGTAACCCCGGCATCGTATTGCGCGACGATCTGTTTCCAGCCGGCAGCGGACAGCGCCGCCGCAGTGAGTTGCGCCGGGGCTTGAGCGGCAGCATCGCGGCTGAGCCAGATGTCCGGCGCAGCCTTGTCATCGGCGCTGAGCAGCATCACAAACGAACCGGCGACGGCCGGATTCTGGCTTTGGCCGAAATACGCAGCGTCCGCCAGCAATTGCCAGGCATGACCACCGCGGCTGACCGAACTCGCATCCTGGGCAAATGGCGCAAACCCTTCGTCGGCCAGATTCTGCGGCGTCGGCAGGGCTTGTTGTTCCTCGCGCAGCAAGCGGATTTCATCGAGGGTCACCCGCAGGTCGGCATAGATGCCTTGCTCGGCAGCACTGAGGTCGCGGCGTGCGTCGAGCTGGTTAGTCGCCACTGGCTCGGGCTCATGGGAAACCCCGCGCCACGCGACCACAGAACCTGCGACCGCGAGGATCAACAGGCACAACAGCAGCACATTGAGGGTTTCATGACCGGCACCGGCCGGACGCACGATTTGTCGAGTGGGCGTACTCATGGGGCTTCGATATCCGCTTGGTCGATTTCCACCACGTGGCCCGGGCCCGCGTCGAACAGCACGTAAAATTCGCTGCCGGGTTTCTTGAACGTCAGTGTGGAATCGGCGCCGAGTTTGCCCGGCACCAGAATGGTTTCGTCGTAACCGATCACATCGAGGGTCACCCCCGGCGCGCCGCTGCCGTCGGAGAACCCGCCGGTGCATTTGATCTGCTCGGCGTCGATGGCTTTACATTCGCACATCGGGTTGTGAGCCAGCGCACTGGCGCTGAAACCGGCGCACAGCACCAGCAGCACGGCCTTCAGGCGCAGGCGGGAAGGGCGTTGGGAACAAGTCATGGTTTGACTCCTTGTTTGTTCAGCCAGGCGAAGGTGGCGGGGGAGGCCTGACTCAGGGGAATCGAAGCCTGATGCATGCTGCCGTCCCAGCCTTCCATGGTGATCCACAGTTCGGCGTCGGGTCTGGTCTTCTCCGGGATCGGCATCTGCGTGCCCATGCGGTATGGCGTGCCAAAGAAAATCGTACCGGCGGCGCGCAGGCTGCGTGGCTTGCCGATGCGCAGGTAGGTGGCCTTGACCTGCTCGACACAGGCATCGCAAAGGGCGGCGCTGAAGTCTTTCATGTAGCCGGCCGGGCCAGTGAGCACCGGCGCTTCGTTGCGCAGTTCGGCCAGGCGCAGGCTCCACGGGCCAACCTGGATATTGCCGATTTCATGTTGGCCCAGCCCGCTGTCACCGCGAAACAGAGAGGCGTCGGCGAAGTATTTGGGCATGAACCCCAGCGGGATCAACAGCAGCAGGACATTGATGTGGAAGCGCCATTTGTGCCAGAAACGCGCGATTCGAGAAGGCTGTGCCTTGGTGATTGATTTGCTCACAGGCTGGCCTCCGAGGTTTCACGGCTCATCGCCGGTTGTGCCTTGAGGCGGTGTTTCTTGTCTTCGCGCTTCAACGCGTTGGCGGTGGCCAGCGCAGTGCGTTTGGTCCAGATCAACAAGCCGCTGAGGATCATCATGCTCAGGATCAAACCGAAGAAGAACCAGATCAGCTTGATCCAGATGCCGCCGAAGTCGCCGGTGTGCAGTGGCCGCATGGACTCGGTGACGAACTCCAGCGACGAACGATCGGACAGAAGCCGTGAAGCGGCGATGTCGCCGTTGTACGGATTGAGCGTGGCGGTCTGGAACATCAACGGATACCAGCCGCGCCCACCGACGCTCATGTGGCTGTAGGCATTGCCCGGCAGGCTGACGAAGCTGGCTTCCAGCCCCGGAATCTTCTCTTGCGCGAGCTCGACGGCACGGTCCAGGCTGATCCGTGGCGGCGGTGTGCCGGCGGCAGAGATCGGCACGCTCTCGCGGGACATGGCCGGAATGATCGGCTCGCTGGAAATGGCGATCTGGTTGTCGAACAGAATCGCCCGAATCAGAAACCAAATCCCGGTGATGGAAATCACCGCAATGAACCAGATCGACCAGATACCGCACAAGCGATGGAAGTCACCCCAGAAGATCCGCGCGCCGTGACGCACGCGCAGGGTCGGACGCAGAAAACCTTTCCAGAAGCGCTTGTAGACCACTAGACCTGTGATCAGCGACACCAGCATCGGCACGCCGAGGAACGACACCAGATACCAGCCCCAACTGAAACCGTTGGTGAACGGCACCAGCCACCAGCCATGCAGGGCGCGGGTGAAGGCCTTGAAATCGAACGTCGGGGCAGGGCCCTGAATCACCCCGGTGTAAGGATTGACGTAGACCGTCTGCGAACGACCGTCCGGATAGCTGACCGCAACGTCGAGGGCGAAGTGGGATTCGTCGGGACGACTGATACTTTCAACGATGGTCTGTGGTTCGGCTGTTTTGATCGCTGCCATGATCTGGTCATAGCTGAGCAGCGGCGCATCGTCCGCAGGCTGGCTGGCGCGCATCTGCGGGTTGGCCAGCCAGACGATTTCCTGGCTGACCACCGCCAGCGTGCCGGTGACACAGACGATCAGGACAAAGAACCAGATCGGTAACGCCAGCCAGCTATGAACGAGGAACCACAGTTTGGAGCGGGATTTCTTCGACATGATTGCGCGTCTTTATAGCGGTGAAAGGGCGCGTGGCTACGGGCTTCGCAGCACGGCAGACCCCGAAAGACCGAACGTGGCTTTTGCCTACGCGAACGGCCTGCATCTCTATAGGACGAATGAGCGGGACAAATCCCGAAAGGTGATATGAAAGCAAATGTTTCCCAATTCCCCGCTCACCACAAATCCCTTTGTGGGAGCGAGCCTGCTCGCGAAAGCGCCGGGTCAGTCACTTCATCCGTTGCCTGATCCACCGCTTTCGCGAGCAGGCTCGCTCCCACAGGGCTTTGCTGCGTACAGGGGATCAAACACGATTCATGATCCACGCCATCACTGTCTGCCAATTGATGGCCGACCCGCGCTCCCTATGATGGGAATCACCTGATTTCCCTGAGTGAGCGCCTTGATGACCGCCAGAACCCTCTATGACAAACACATCGATTCGCACACGGTGTGCCGCCTCGACGATCAGGGTCATGTCCTGTTGTATATCGATCGTCAGGTGATCAACGAATACACCAGCCCGCAGGCTTTCAGCGGTTTGCGCGCGGCCGGGCGCGACGTCTGGCGGCCGGGCACGGCGCTGGCGGTGGTCGATCACGTCAACCCGACCACGCCTGTGCGTATCGCAGCAATGCCCGACGCCGGCGGCGCGCGGCAAGTGTCGTATCTGGCGGAGAACTGCCGGGACTTCGGCATCGAGTTGCTGGACATCCTCGACAAGCGTCAGGGCATCGAACACGTTATCGCCCCCGAGCAGGGCTTTATTCTGCCTGGCATGGTCATTGCCGCTGGCGACAGCCACACCACCACCTATGGCGCACTCGGTGCTTTCGGTTTCGGCATCGGCACCTCCGAGATCGAACACCTGCTGGCTTCGCAGACGCTGGTCTACAAACGACTGAAAAGCCTGCGCGTGACCGTCGACGGCGAGTTGGCGCCGGGTTTGACCTCGAAAGACGTGATCATGGCCCTGATCGGCCGCATCGGTGCTTCCGGGGCCAGCGGTTACGCGATCGAATTCTGCGGCTCGACCATTGATGCCCTCAGCGTTGAAGCGCGCATGACCATTTGCAACATGGCTGTCGAGGCTGGAGCGCGCGGCGCATTCATGGCCCCGGATGACAAAGTCTTCGCCTATCTCAAGGGCAAGCCGCGAACGCCGCAAGGAGAGCTATGGGAACAGGGCGTGAAGAAGTGGCGCGAACTGCGCAGTGATCCCGGTGCGCTGTTTGACCGCGAGATTCACCTTGACGCCAGCGTCCTGGAACCGATGGTCACCTGGGGCACCAGCCCCGATCAGGCAGCTGCAATTGGTGCGCGGGTACCAGATCCGCAAGCGATCAGCGATCCGATCCTGCGTCAGGACATGCGCCGCGCCCTCAACTATATGGGCCTCGAAGCGGGCATGGCGCTCAGCGACATTGTTATCAGCCACGCCTTTATCGGCTCGTGCACCAACGCGCGGATAGAAGACCTGCGCGATGCCGCCAGCGTCGTGCGCGGTCAGCAAGTGGCCGGACATGTGCGGGCGATGATCGTCCCCGGCTCCAGCGAAGTTCGCGCTCAGGCCGAGGCCGAAGGGTTGGCGCAGATCTTTATCGATGCCGGTTTTGAATGGCGTCAGTCTGGCTGCTCGATGTGCCTGGCGATGAACGACGACGTACTTGCGCCCGGCGACCGCTGCGCGTCGAGTACCAACCGCAATTTCGAAGGCCGTCAGGGCGCCGGTGCGCGCACTCATTTGATGAGCCCGGCCATGGTCGCCGCCGCTGCGATCTGCGGTCGACTCACCGATATTCGCCAATTTGGAGAACGCCCATGAGCCTGCAACCCTTCACCCACATCAGCGGTCGGGCCGCACCGTTACTGGCGGCCAACGTCGACACGGACGTGATCATGCCCAAACAATTCCTCAAAGGCATTGACCGCCAAGGACTCGATCGCGGGCTGTTTTTCGATCTGCGGTTTCTGCGCGATGGCAGCCCCGATCCCGATTTTGTGTTGAACAAACCGACATGGCAGGGCGCGAGTTTTCTAGTAGTCGGAGCGAATTTTGGCTGCGGTTCCAGCCGCGAACATGCGGTTTGGGGCTTGCAGCAGATGGGCATCCGCGCGTTGATCGGCAGCAGTTTTGCCGGGATCTTCTACGACAATTGCCAGCGTAACGGGGTGTTGTTGATCACCCTGGATGAAGCGCAGGTGCAACGCATCGGACAGCTTGTCGGTCAGGCTGAAACGGCGCGGATCAGTATTGATCTGGAGGCGCAGCGGATTAGTCTTGCGGATGGCAGCGTGATCGATTTTCAGATCGACACCCTGCGCAAGACTGCGTTGATCCTCGGTCTGGATGCTATCGGCAGTACCTTGCAACGGCGCGAGCAGATCAAAACCTTCGAACGCCAACATCTGGCCAACAACCCTTGGTTAGGCTGAACGCATAACCTGTGGGAGCTGGCTTGTCGGAACGCCGCATCGCAGCGATGAGGCCGGCACTTCCAGCATTTGTGTTGGCTGAGCTGACGCCATCGCTGCGATACGGCGTTCCGACAAGCCAGCTCCCACAGGTTTTTGTGGTGTTTTGAGCTATAGCGACAGGCTTTTGAAATGCGCCTGCAAAAACTCCACACACGCGCGCAACTTCCCCGAATGTGCCAGCCGCGTCGGGTACACCGCCCAGACATTGGCACTCTGGCTGTAATCCTCCAGCACCTGCACCAGGCGTCCTTGCTCCAGCAACGGCTTCACATCCCACAACGACCGCAACAAAACCCCACGTCCATCCAGCGCCCATTGCAAAACGATTTCGCCGTTGTTTGATGACAATGGCCCGCTGACCCGCACGCTCTCTTGCCCGCCATCGCGATCCAGATTCCAGATCCCAAAGGCGTTGTCGCGCTCCTTGATCACCAGGCAATCGTGCTGTTGCAGTTCGTCCAGCGTCTGCGGTGTGCCGCGACGTTGCAGATAACCGGGAGCGGCGCACAGCACCCGCCGGTTACTGACCAGGCGTCGACCGATGTGCTGGCCGGGCAGGTCATCGCCGACGCGGATCTCCAGATCGAAGCCTTCGTTGATGATGTCCACCACCCGGTCAAACAGGTCGAGGCGAATCTCCAGTTCTGGATAACGTTCGGCCAGCAACGACACCGCCGGGGCTACGTGATTGCGACCGAAACCGAAACTGCTGCAAATGTGCAAACGCCCACGCGGGCTGCCGTGGGCGTCGGAGAGTTCATCGTGCAACTGCTGGAAATCATCGAGAATGCGCAACGCCCAGCGCTGCACGCGCTCACCGTCCTCGGTCAGCGAGACACGACGGCTGGTGCGGTGCAGCAGGCGCGTGCCGAGGGTGGTTTCGAGAATCTGGATGCGTTTGCTGACGTAGGCCGGTGACAGGCCCAACTCATCCGCTGCAGCGGCAAAGCCGTTCTTGCGGATTACGGTGAGCAGTACGCGCAGGTCTTCGGGCAGGGGCACGGTGTCTTTCTTCTGGGACATGTCAAAAACGAACACTGGCGGCAGAAGCCGCCAGCATAGCACCGAGATCCAGTGTTTCCGGTCAGCGCAGAAAGGCCAGTGCTTCGGCGAGCAACCGTTCGGGGACTTCTTCGGCAATGTAATGGCCAGCGGGCAATGCCTGACCGCTGACGTTCGACGCCACTTGCTGCCATTCCTTGAGCGGATCGAAGCAGCGCCCGACCGTACCTTCGGCGCCCCACAACACGCGCAGCGGTAGATTCAGCTGATGCCCGGCGGCGATGTCGGCGCGGTCGTGCGCAAGATCGATGCCGGCGCTGGCGCGATAGTCTTCGCAGATGCCGCGAGCGCTGCCCGGTCGTTGCAGGCAGCGCAGGTATTCGCCAAAGGCTTCATCGGTAAACGGCTTGAGTCCTGCGCTGCGGCTGCCCATCACGCTGCGCAGATAGCCTTCCGGATCCGCTTCGATCAGGGTTTCCGGCAGTGGTGCCGGGCGGATCAGGAAGAACCAGTGCCAATACGCGCGGGCAAAGGCTTCGTTGGTTTGCGTATACATCGACAGGGTCGGGGCGATGTCGAGCAGCATCATGCGCTGCACGGCGTTCGGGTGATCAAGCGCGAGACGATGGGCGACCCGCGCGCCACGGTCGTGAGCGAGAATCGAAAACTGCTCGAAGCCCAGCGCCTGCATCAACTCGACATTGTCGCGGGCCATTTCGCGTTTCGAGTAATGGGCGTGCAGCTCATCAGCGGCCGGGCGACTGCTGTCGCCGTAACCGCGCAGGTCGGCGGCGACCACGGTGAAGTGTTCGGCCAGTTGTTCGGCAATCTTGTGCCAGATCACATGGGTCTGCGGGTGCCCGTGCAACAGCAACAGGCCCGGGCCGCTGCCGCCGAGGCGGTAGGCAATGTCGACGCCGTTGACGTGACGCTGGTCTTTGCGGAATCCGGCAAACATCGGGCTGATCCTTTTTCAGGGTTCTGGTTGGCTGCATCCTGAAATTGTCCGGCGTTTGCGGCAATGGGCAAAGCGTGGTGGGCAGGTTCATGAAGTGTGATGGGTGTTGATAGTTATGGCCTCATCGCGAGCAGGCTCACTCCTACAGTTGGAATGCGTTCCCCTGTAGGAGTGAGCCTGCTCGCGATAGTGCCAGTCCAGACACTGAGATGCTCAACCCTGCTGAAACATCTCCATCGCCCGCTGTTTGATCTGTTCCTCGGTCAGATCCTCCTTGCGCGAGGCCAGAAACCACAGATGCCCATACGGATCCTTCAATGTTCCGCTGCGATCACCGTAAAACTGATCCTTGACCTCGGACACCGTCGTCGCCCCCGCGTCCAGCGCTCGCTGAAAGGACTTGTCGACATCGGTTACGTACAGATGCAAACCAACTGACACGCTTTTATCGGGATTGCTCAACGGTCCCTGATCGCACGGCGAGCCGAGCATGATCGCGCTGTCGCCAATGCGTAGTTCGGCGTGACCGATGCCGCCGTCAGGCATGGCCAGGCGCATGACTTCGGTGGCGCCGAAGGCTTTTTTATAGAAATCGATGGCCTCGGCCGCTTTGTGGATGCCGAGATACGGGGTAATGCTGTGATACCCCTCGGGAATGGGTTTGACGCTCATGACGTTCTCCCTGAATTGTTGTTCTATGGGACAGGACTCCACCGGATTTGTGGAAGACTCACTATAGAACCGTCCTCGCCGTGCAGGTTTTTGCCCGACGAGCAGTCAATCCTTTGGAAAGTGCGGCCCCGGGCCTTGTTCGCCGAGTACATCGCCCTGATTGCGCAGCGGGCAGGCCTCCATCGACAAACACCCGCAACCGATGCAGCCATTGAGCCGGTCACGCAGTAGCGTCAGTTGTTCGATCCGTTCATCCAATTCTCGGCGCCATTGCTCCGAGAGGATTTTCCAGTCGGCCGCGCTGGGCGCACGATCATCCGGAAGGATTTTCAGCGCCTCGCCAATCTCCGCCAATGGAATCCCCAGCCGCTGCGCGACTTTGATCAACGCCACCCGGCGCAGCACTTCGCGCGGATAACGGCGCTGATTGCCGGCATTGCGCTGGCTCTTGATCAAGCCTTTGGACTCATAAAAGTGCAGGGCGGTGACGGCGACACCGCTGCGCGCCGCGACTTCGCCGACTGTTAACTGCTTGTGCACATTTTCTTTGCTGATCATCTGCAGACAGCTCTTGACCTTGACTTAACTAGAGGTTTTACCCTGCAGGTCTTCGAGTCGCAAGGCTCGTCTTACGCTGACTGGGGGCATTCCATGAACAACCGCAGTTTTACCCAACTGATCGAATTTGAAATCGAACCACGCCAACAACCTGCGCTGGTGACTGCACTATCGAGGCAAACCGAGCGTCTGGCTCAGCGCTACGACGGTTTTGTCAGTGCCAGTGTGCAGGCCAGCGATGACGGCCGGCGCGTGCTGAGTTTTCTCCAATGGCAGACCCGCGAGGCGGGGGAGGCGGCGTTTCGCAGCTTTGAAAGCGGCGAGCAGGATTTCTGGCAACTGATTCACACCCATCAGGCGAAAACCATCACCTTCAATTCATTTCAGGTGCTGAGCAGCATCGCCCGCAGTCACGACGATGCGCTGCACTGCCACCTGGTCGGCTAGATCGACAACTGGATCAGGCGCTCGCCCTGCAGGTTTTCCGTGAGTCGCCGCTTGTTGACTGCCAGTTCGCCGATCTTGATCAAACGCGTGCGGGTGACGTTGCGGCTCAGACCGAGCAGTGCTGCGGTGTGCACCTGGTTGTAATGGCAAAAGCGATACGCTGCGCGCAGCAAGGCGTCTTCGACTTTCTCGTGCAAAGCACCGGCCTGTTGCGCGAACAGTTTTTGAAAGGCCTGTTCCAGCAACGCTTCCGGTGAATCATCGGCGCTGCTGTGATGATCGTCCGGGCGATCGATACGCAGGTTCGACAGGCGCAGATCATCGCGTTCGATCACGCCATTGCGGCAGATCAGCAGGGTGTGATGGATGACGTTTTCCAGTTCGCGAATGTTGCCCGGCCAACTGTAGCCACGCAGTTTGTGCTCGGCACCGGGGCTGATACTGACGCGGCCATAACCCAGGCGCTGGCTGTAGGCCTCGATGAAATGGCGCGTGAGCGGGAGGATATCGCCGGGACGCTCACGCAACGGGCTCAATTCCAGATTGACCACGTTGAGGCGGTAATACAGATCCTCGCGGAAATGGCCGGCATTGATGGCCTTCTCCAACTGCACGTTGGTCGCTGCCAGCACCCGCACATCGATGGGAATGCTTTTGCGCGAGCCCAGCCGCACCACTTCGCGCTCCTGCAACACCCGCAGCAACTTCACCTGAATCGCCATCGGCAGATCGCCAATCTCATCGAGAAACAACGTGCCGCCGTCCGCTTCCTCGAACCATCCGGCCTTGGCGCTCAGCGCACCGGTGAACGCGCCTTTTTCATGACCGAACAATTCCGCTTCCACCAGCGACTCGGAAAACGCCCCGCAATTGACCGCGATAAACGGCCGATGACGGCGGTTGCTGAGGTTATGAATATGCCGCGCTACCAGCTCTTTGCCGGTGCCGGTCTCACCGATGATCAGCACACTGGCTTCACTCGGCGCGACCTGTTGCAAATGCGCGAGCAGGGCCTGGGATTTCGGGTCTTCGAACACCTGCGCGGTGGCGCGGATCGACGTGGCGAGCGCGGGGGAGGGCGGTAGGGTCAGCAGTTGCATGGGCTCGTCCTTCTTTTTAGTTCAAATGCAGGCAAGTCAGGAATAGAAAGTCGGCACCGGCAGCGACTGGTTCAGCGCCCAGTCGCCCAGCTCATGGAGTTTGTAGTCCAGCGGGTCGTGCAGGGTTTGCGTGCGCAGATTGCGCCAGTGACGATCGAGGCGCAGGGAAGCATGGGTGGAACGCGCGCCGGTCACTTCGAACAGACGGCTGCAAATCTCCAGGCCCTGACGGCTGGCGGCAACTTTCGCGGTGGCAATCGCTGTCGCGACTTGGCCGCGCTCCTCGGCACTGAGATTCGCACCCTTGGCCCAGGCTTCATCGAGCAATGCGGCCGCGCGTTCGACCAGCAGACGAATGCCTTCCAGCGCCACCCAGAACTCGCCGTAATGCGCGAGCACGTATGGATCTTCACGCACATCGCGCGCCGAGGATTTATGCCAGAGCCGGGTTTCATTGAGGGTGTATTGCCGCGCGTCTTCAAAGGCGCCTTCGGCAATCCCGAGAAACATATGCGTGAAAGTCAGTTGCGCGATCAATGGCCGCAGGCAGGCGAACGGCGTGCTCAGCGGGCCGGGATCGAGGAGCAATTCCGACTCTTCGACCCGCACCCGTTCAAAGGTCGCGCTGCCGCTGTCGCTCTGGCGCTGGCCGATGTTGTTCCAGTCGTTGTGCAGGGTGATACCACTGCGGCCGCTGGGAATCGCCGCGATCAGTAATTTGCCGCCAGCGCTCTCATCGACGGCCGAGGCGATCAGCATTTGTGAGTCGCTGGCGCCGGAACAGAAGCTTTTCTTCCCGGAAAATTCGCGCCAGCCGCCGAGATCCTTGACCACGGTCCGAGTGTCGAGCGGGTTGAGCGCATTGCCCCAGAACCAGTTCTGCCGCGCGGTCTGTTCGAACCACGGCTGCCATTGTTCCGGCCGGGAAAACAGGCGCACGGTGGCGAGCATCAAATGATGAAAACCGAAAACGTGGGCGATCGAGCTGTCGACCTTGGCGAATTCGCGAACGACCTGCAGGGTTTCGCTCCAGCTCGCGCCGAGGCCGCCGTAGCGGGTGGGAATGCTCAGGGCCAGCAGGCCGCTGTCGCGCAGGGCATCGCGCTCGACTTTTGGCGTGCCACCACGTTCGTCACGTTCGACGGCGGTCAGGGCAAACTCGGCAGTCAGTTGGCGGGCGGTCTGCAATGGGGATAACAAGGCACTTTGCGGTTTGGCGGTCACACCAACACTCCTGAATTCAAACTGCCCTTGTAGGAGCTGCCGCAGGCTGCGATCTTTTGATCTGGTTTTTAGAAATCAAAGTCAAAAGATCGCAGCCTGCAGCAGCTCCTACAGGGGATTTGTTTACGCCGAGGCTTTTGTGGGCAACACATCATTGGCAATCATTTCGCCAAACGGCCCGGTCAGATTGGTCACGCCACGCCCGGCCAGACTGGCGTAAGGCTCGGGCAACAGCGGGAACACCAGCTCGGCAAAGCGGTAAGCCTCTTCCAGATGCGGATAACCGGAGAAGATGAAACTCTCGATGCCCAGATCCGCGTATTCCTTGATCCGCGCCGCCACTTGCTGCGGATCGCCGACCAGCGCCGTACCGGCACCGCCACGCACCAGACCGACACCGGCCCACAGGTTGGGGGCAATTTCGAGGTTGTCGCGACGACCATCGTGCAAAGCCGCCATGCGTCGCTGGCCTTCGGAGTCGAACCGGGAAAAGGATTTCTGTGCCGCCTCAATAGTCTCGTCGCTGATGTGTTCGATCAGTTTGTCCGCCGCTTTCCACGCCTCTTCGGCGGTCTCGCGCACGATCACGTGCAAGCGGATGCCGAACTTCACTTTGCGCCCATGCCGCGCCGCTCGTTCGCGCACGTCGGCGAGTTTTTCCGCAACCGCGGCCGGCGGTTCGCCCCAGGTCAGATAGACATCGACCTGTTCGGCGGCCAGATCATGCGCGGCATCGGATGAGCCGCCGAAGTACAGCGGCGGATAGGGTTTCTGCACGGGCGGATAGAGGGCTTTGGCGTTCTGCACCTTCAGGTGTTTGCCGTCGAAATCCACCGCCTCGCCCTGCAACACGCGGCGCCAGATTTTCAGGAATTCATCGGTAACTTCATAGCGCTCGGCGTGACTGAGAAAACTGCCGTCGCCACGGTTTTCGTCCGGATCGCCGCCGGTCACGACGTTGATCAGCAAGCGGCCGTTGGATAACCGGTCAAGCGTCGCAGCCATGCGCGCCGACACCGTCGGCGAGATGATTCCCGGACGGATCGCCACCAGATAACGCAGACGTTCGGTCAGCGGCACCAGCGCCGAGGCGATCACCCAGGAGTCTTCGCAGGAGCGTCCGGTGGGGATCAGCACGCCGTGGTAGCCGAGGCTGTCAGCCGCCTGCGCCACTTGTTTCAGATAATTGAGGGTGACCGGGCGCGCACCTTGGGTAGTGCCCAGATAGTGGCCGTCACCGTGGGTCGGCAGGAACCAGAAAACATCCATGAACGGCTCCTCAGGCGATTTTCAGCAAAGGTTTGATTTGGGTGGCGAACAGCGGCGCGGCGCGTTCGGCCGCCAGGCGGATGCGCGCCTTCAGCAGCTCGCTGGTGATCTGGTAATCGGCGAAGTCGGCTTCGGTGGCGTACACGCCGATCGGCAAGGTCATGGCCTGGAAGAAGCTCAACAGCGGCCGCAACTGGTGATCGAGCACCAGCGCATGGCGTTCGCTGCCGCCGGTAGCGGCGAGCAGCACCGGGGTGTCGATCAAGGCGTTGAGGTCGATCAGGTCGAACAGATGCTTGAGCAAGCCCGGATAAGAACCGCGATAAACCGGCGCGGCAACAATTAGCAGATCGGCCTGTTCAATGGCCTGCAACTCGGCTTCAACCTCGGCACTGAGCTCCTGACGCGACAGCGCGCCACCGAGCGGGCGAGCGATATCACCGAGTTCGATCAAATGGCTTTCGATGGTCAGATGCCCGGCCAGTTCGGCGAGCAAGGCTTGGGTCAGCACCAAAGTACGGGACGGACGCCAGGTGCCGCCGGAGAGGGCGACGACTTTCAGGGGACGCGACATGATCAGTTCCTTTTTTCAACAGTTGCTCAGCGAGCAGTGAGTGAGTCACCGGGTCAGAGCAAGCGCTGTACCAATTCCTGGAAGCCCCGGTTTACAAGGCGCTGAGCGTTAGCGCGGCGGTCGCGCCTGTGAGTAGCAGGGTGCTTTGTTGAATCAGTGTTGGCTGAGCAACAGTTGCTGGAGCAACAGTGCTCAGCGCATGCAGGGAGTTATAAAGGCAGTTTGTTATTCCGTAAAAGAACGTTAATTGATATTTATAGATCGTTAAGACATATGCGCCAGCACGTGTCGATTTCCTGATAGCCACTATTGAGAGCGTTGATTTCTGCGCAAGCGTGCCCGGGCGTAGCCTTTGTCCATCGACCCCCCATTGCTCGCCAGGACGCTCCCATGAATCGTTTACTCACCGTTTCCCTGTTGCTCGCTGTCTCCGTACTCGCCGGTTGTGCTGGGCATGTAGCACCGGAACTGCGCCCTTACACCGATGAAGAATCCCGTGAATTGGCGATGGAAGCACTGAATCGCAGCGGCTTGTCCTTCGACGAATACCACGCAAAAAAAGCGCAATTGCTCGGTCAGACTCAGTTCGACAAGAAAGCTGAAATGAGCGCCGAACGTGCCGTACAGCTGCACGGTCGTCCTAGCTGAAAACAAACTGTACTGGTGGAAGTTTTCCCCAACTGTCCGTGGGCTTGCCGGGCGGCGTGGGATAGGGTCTACACCTGAATGACCCTGATGGATTGCCTGCCATGAACCTCTCGCTTGACCTGCTGTTGGGCTTTGCCCTGTTTGCCCTAGTCACCTCTATTACGCCGGGGCCGAACAACACCATGTTGCTGGCATCGGGAGTGAATTTCGGCTTCAACCGCACCATCCCGCACATGCTCGGGATCACTTGCGGCTTCTTCGTTCTGGTCGTGGCCGTGGGCTTTGGCCTCGGTGCGGTGTTTCAGACCTACCCGATTCTCTACACGGTTCTGCGCTATGTCGGCGCAGCCTATCTGCTGTATCTGGCTTGGAAAATTGCTCACTCGGGACCGGTCGGCGACAGCGCCGAAGGCGAGGCAAAGCCGATCAGCTACCTCGGCGCGGCCGCGTTTCAGTGGGTCAATCCCAAGGCGTGGATCATGGCCATCGGGGCCATCAGCACCTACACGCCGATGCAGGGCTATTTCACCAATGTCGTGGTGATTGCTGCAGTGTTCGCCATCATCAACCTGCCGAGCGTCGGCGTCTGGGCCGCCTGCGGTACTTTGTTGCGCAATGTGCTGAAGGATCCGCGCTGGTTGCGCGTGTTCAACTGGGGCATGGCCGCATTGCTGGTGATTTCGCTGTACCCGTTACTTCTCGAAAGCTTTAGCTGACGCATTGCTTCAACCGCAGGCCGGATGCCTGTTAAGCTCGGCTTCAGGAGCGTTCCTACGCACTTTTAAATGAAGTTGTTCTTCTTTAACGGCATCCGATCAGGTATTGATGACGCTCTCGAACCGACGCGCAGCTCACAAGGCTGCGCCGTGCCGTTTGCAGACACGAGCCTCCTGATCCCGGAACACGCTCTGCGAGTCTTTTATGAACACACGTCCGTTGTATTTCGATTACGCCGCCACCACCCCGGTTGACGAGCGGGTCATCCAGGTGATGATCGAGTGTCTGGGGTTTCACGGTAACTTTGGCAACCCGGCTTCCAGCTCCCACGCGTTCGGCCAGCAAGCCCGACACACGGTCGAGCAGGCCCGCCGACAGGTCGCCGAACTGGTCGGCGCCAAGGCTGAGCAGATCGTCTGGACCTCCGGTGCCACCGAGTCCAATAACCTTGCCCTCAAAGGCGTGGCGCAGGCCCGCGGTGTCCCCGGCGGCCACATCATTACCAGTCAGATCGAACACAAAGCCATTCTCGATACCGCCCGCCAATTGCAGGACGCCGGCGTCGCCGTAACCTATCTGGTGCCGGATGCCGATGGCCTGATCACCCCGCAAGCGGTCAGTGAAGCTATGCGCGACGATACCTTTCTGGTGTCGCTGATGCTGGTCAACAACGAGTTGGGTACCGTCAATGATGTTCAAGCGATTGGCGAAGTGGTGCGTAGTCGCGAGGCATTGTTCCACGTCGATGCGGCGCAGGGCGCCGGCAAAGTGGCAATCGATCTGGGGCAATGGCCGGTGGATCTGATGTCCTTCTCCGCACACAAACTCTACGGCCCCAAAGGCATCGGCGCATTGTATGTTGGCCCACGGGCGCAGCAGCGGTTACAGGCGCAGATTCACGGCGGCGGACATGAAGGTGGCTTGCGCTCCGGGACGTTGGCGACGCACCAGATTGCCGGCATGGGCGCAGCGTTCGCGCTGGCCGCCGAGACGTTCGATGACGAGAAAAAAACTATCGTCGTGTTGCGTGAACGCTTGCTCGAACAACTGCTCAGCCTGCCGGGCGTACGTCTCAATGGTTGCGCCACTCAACGCATTCCGCACACCTTGAGCCTGACCTTCAGCGAAGGTGAATTCAACAGTGCGGCGTTGAGCCATTCGATTGCCTTTTCCGCGACCTCGGCCTGCAACTCGGCCAGTAACACGCCATCCCACGTGTTGTTGGCGCTGGGGCATGACGCGCACCTGGCCGGTCGCACCATTCGGCTGAGCCTCGGTCGTTTCACCACCGCCGAGGATATCGACAAGGCTTGTGCATTGATCAAGACCGCCTGCGCCAGTGCTCCGGCATTCTGGGCGACCGGGCTTTAAACGAGCCGATCTCTCGGCTACGAACAATAACGATGAAGTGATTAGCAGGAGACATGATGAGTACCCAGACCTCGACCGAAGGATCGGTGCCCCAGCGCCTGGCGCAGACCCGTGAACTGATGCGCCGTGAAGGCATTCATGCGTTGTTGGTGCCGTCCGCCGACCCGCACTTGTCGGAATACCTGCCGGGTTACTGGCAGGGCCGGCAGTGGTTGTCGGGCTTCCATGGTTCGGTCGGGACATTGATCGTCACCGCTGATTTCGCCGGTGTCTGGGCCGACAGCCGTTATTGGGAGCAAGCGACCAAGGAACTCAAGGGCAGCGGCATCGAACTGGTCAAACTGCAACCGGGTCAGCCGAGTCCGCTGGACTGGCTGGCCGAGCAAACACCGGAAGGTGGTGTGGTCGCGGTTGACGGTGCGGTGATGGCCGTGGCGTCGGCGCGTACCCTGAGCAGCAAGCTTGAAGCACGCGGTGCGCGCCTGCGTACCGATATCGATCTGCTGCAGGAAGTCTGGAGTGATCGCCCGAGCCTGCCGAATGCACCGATCTATCAGCATCTGCCACCGCAGGCGACGGTCAGCCGTGGCGAGAAACTCGCCAAACTGCGCGAAACTTTGCGGGAGCGCGGGGCCGACTGGCATTTCATCGCCACCCTCGACGACATTGCCTGGCTGTTCAACCTGCGCGGCGGCGATGTGTCGTTCAACCCGGTGTTTGTTTCGTTTGCTTTGATCGATCAGCAGCAGGCGACGTTGTTCGTGGCGCTGAGCAAAGTTGATGGCGAATTGCGCGCTGTGCTGGAACAGGATGGCGTAACGCTGCGTGATTACAGCGAAGTCGCTGATGCCCTGCGTGCCGTACCGAGTGGCGCGAGCCTGCTGGTCGATCCGGCACGAGTGACCAGCGGTTTACTGGATAATCTCGACAGCGCAGTGAAACTGGTCGAAGGCTTGAATCCGACCACGCTGGCCAAGTCGCAGAAAAGTGAAGCCGATGCTCAACACATCCGCCAAGCCATGGAGCAGGACGGTGCGGCGCTGTGCGAATTCTTTACCTGGCTGGAATCTGCTTGGGGCCGCGAACGCATTACCGAACTGACCATCGATGAGAAGCTCACCGCTGCTCGCGAGCGTCGTCCGGATTATGTCTCGCTGAGTTTCAACACCATTGCTGCGTTTAACGCCAATGGCGCGATGCCGCATTACCACGCGACCGAAGAAGAACACGCGGTGATCGAGGGTGACGGCTTGCTGCTGATCGACTCGGGTGGACAGTACCTGGGCGGCACCACGGACATCACGCGGATGGTGCCGGTCGGTACGCCGAGCGAAGAGCAGAAGCGCGATTGCACGCGCGTGCTCAAGGGCGTGATCGCGCTGTCGCGCGCGCAGTTCCCGAAAGGCATTCTCTCGCCGCTGCTGGACGCCATCGCCCGTGCGCCGATCTGGGCCGACAGCGTGGATTACGGCCACGGCACTGGTCACGGCGTTGGCTACTTCCTTAACGTCCATGAAGGACCACAGGTGATTGCCTATCAGGCCGCGCCTGCGCCGCAGACGGCCATGCAGCCGGGGATGATCACGTCGATCGAGCCGGGTACGTATCGTCCGGGCCGTTGGGGCGTGCGTATCGAGAATCTGGCGATGAACCGTGAGGCGGGTAGCAGCGAATTCGGTGAATTCCTCAAGTTTGAAACCTTGACGCTGTGCCCGATCGATACGCGATGCCTGCTGCCGGCGCTGCTGACTGAGGAAGAGAAGCAATGGTTCAACAGCTACCACACAGAAGTGCGTGAGCGCCTGAGTCCGTTGCTTGAGGGGGCTGCGCTGGAGTGGTTGAACACCCGTACTGCGGCGATCTGATCGGCTGAATTCAGGCGCTGTGTCCAGCGCCTGAATGATCGCTTAGCCTTGGCGCAAGGCTTCCTCAACGAAGTCGAGCCGATCCTGGCCGAAGAACAGCTGATTACCGATGAACATGCTCGGTGCGCCGAACACGCCGCGTTTAACCGCCGTTTCGGTGTTCTCCTTAAGCGCTGCTTTGACAGATTCATCGTTGCTCAGCGCCAGAACTTCCTGCGGGTCGAAACCGTGTTCGCTCAGTACAGCGGCGACAGTCGCGGGCTCGTCAAGGCTGCGTCCTTCAACCCATAGCGCCGTGAACAGACAATCGATAAACGCCTCAAAGCGTTCTGGCTGACGTAATTGGATACCCGTGACCGCACGCATCAGCATCAGTGTGTTGATCGGGAAATGCGGATTAAATCTCAGCGGTACCCCGTAGCGTTTCGCGTAGCGATCCAGATCCTGAAACATATACCGACCCTTCGCCGGAATCATTGCCGGTGACGCGTTGCCGGTTGCCTTGAATACGCCACCGAGCAGCATCGGGATGTAAATCAGCTCACTGTTCGTCTCGGCACAAATCTTCGGCAATTGGGTGTAGGCCAGATAGGTGGCAGGGCTGCCAAGGTCGAAATAGAACTCCACGGTTTTAGTCATTTTCGCGTCTCTGTCGTTATTGTTATGGCGGGGCCTTACCAGCGTTCGTTCCAGGGGCGCAGATCCAGCTCGAACGTCCAGGCATCCCGTGGCTGACTGTGCAGATACCAGTAGTTCTCGGCGATGTGCTCGGGATTGAGGATGCCATCCTGATCTTTGGTGGCGTACTTCTCGGGGAAACTGTTGCGAATGAAATCGGTGTCGATCGCACCATCGACCACCACATGGGCGACGTGGATGTTCATCGGCCCGAGTTCCCGCGCCATGCTTTGCGCCAGTGCGCGGATGCCGTGCTTAGCGCCGGCGAATGCGGCGAATCCGGAAGCGCCACGCAGCCCAGCGGTGGCACCGGTGAAGAGAATCGTGCCGCGATTGCGCGTGACCATGCGTTTGGCCACTTCACGGGCATTGAGGAAGCCTGAGAAACAGGCCATTTCCCAAATCTTGAAATACTTGCGTGCGGTTTCTTCAAGAATGCTGCACGGCACATTGGCGCCGATATTGAATACAAAAGCTTCGATCGGACCGAGGCGAGTCTCGATGTCTTCAATCAGAGCGATTACGTCTTCTTCTTTGCGCGCATCGCAGGCAAAACCGTGGGCTTCACCGCCTTCAGCCTTGATCGCGTCCACCAGCGGCTGCAATTTGTCGGCGCTGCGTCGGGTGACGCAGGCGATGAATCCTTCTTTGGCAAAACGCTTGGCAATCGCCCCTCCCGTGGCATCGCCGGCGCCAACCACTAATACGACCTTCTTGTTATTCATGGATAGATGCCTTTATTAAACGATCGTTAAGTGAACGAACGTTATGCTAGGATCCAGACCACGTCAAGGCAGTCGATTCGAGGGCAAACACATGCGTTACTCCGCCAGTCACAAGTTGGAAACTCGGGAAAAGCTATTGCAGAGCAGTTCGCTGTCAGCAAAGCGTTCGGGGTTTTCCACGGTAGGCGTCGACGGCTTGATGAAGGCTATCGGATTGAGTGGCGCGGCGTTCTATAGTCACTTTTCGTCGAAAGATGCGTTGTTCACCGCCATCGTCGAGCGAGAGTTGGGGCAAAGCCTTGAGCGACTGGGGGGCGAGGGCGCGCAGGATCGTGAGCGACTGGAGCGCTGTCTCAAGCACTATCTGAGCATGGCTCACGTAGAACAACCTGAAGCCGGTTGCGCGTTGCCGGCGCTGGGCGCGGAAATTGCCCGATCGGATATCCAAGTACGGGAGCAAGCCGAGTTATGGATTCGTCGGCTGCAAGAGCGCTGGGCACAGATACTTGAGAGCGAGACCCTGGCGTGGTCGGTGCTGTCGCAATGCGTCGGGGCCTTGGTGGTGGCGCGCATGTTGGCCACGCCGGACGTTCAGCAAGCGGTGCTGAAGTCCAGCCATAAAGAAATTGGCCGGCAGATTGCCGCGCAGCGCTGATCTATTTACAGATGACAATCATGCTGCGACTGGTGTAACCCGCAGGATTGAGACCGAACGGGTAATCGCCGGGTTCTTCCACGGTGTCACCGGATTTGGCGATGACCTTATAGCCTTTCGGCAAGCAAGCATTGGCGGCGCTGGCGTAGCATTTGTCCCAGGAGGACGATAGCCCTGAGCAGTTGATGTGCAGCCCTTTTTTTCCGCGTTTTACCTTGGTTTCCGAAGTCGCCGCACAACCCGCAATAGCCAGTATGGCGATCAGTATCAAAATTCGTTTCATTACCGTCCTTATAGCGGCCACGAGTCTAATGCCCGGGTTTGCCTGTGTTCGCCTGCGCTCTAAGCGTTTTGAAATCCCTGTCCGAAAAAATCCATGTCTGGCATTGGGTTACGGGTCTAAACATGGCCTAAATACGCACCAATTGCCAGACCTTCGTCAAAACCTCTTTCAGTCAGCCGCTATTGCAGGCTTCGCGGCGCTACCCATGGTCATGGTTGCGCCGACAGACGCCAGAATAATGCATAGGATCGCCATCCATTGTGACAGTGTGAGGAATTCGTGCAGAAACAGCAGGCCCGATAAGGCTCCGAAAGCCGGTTCGATACTCATCAGTGTGCCGAATGTACGTGCCGGCATGCGGGTAAGTGCGACCATCTCCAGTGTGTAGGGCAGGGCGGTGGATAGAATGGCTACGCCAATGGCAATGGGAATCAGGGAGGGGGTCAAAAGCGCTGAACCAGCATGCACGATGCCAATAGGGGCCACGAACAATGCCGCGATCATTACGCCTAATGCAGCGGTCGTCACACCGTTATCGGCACCTGCCTTCTGGCCGAACAGGATATAGAGCGCCCAACAGATACCTGCTCCCAATGCATACCCAGCGCCGACCAGATCGATTCCGGCGCTGGTGGCACCTGTTGGAATCAGCAACATCAATCCCGCGGCGGCGAGAGCGATCCAGAGAAAGTCGATAGCACGACGGGAGGCATAGATGGCTACGGCCAGCGGCCCGGTGAACTCGAGGGCAACGGCAATCCCCAGCGGTACAGTGCGCAATGACATATAGAAGAGGAAATTCATTCCGCCTAGAGCCATGCCGTAAACGATGACCGTGCGTAGCGACTTGGCGGTCAGCCTGGCTCGCCAGGGACGCAGTATCAACAGCATGATTACACTGGCAAAGATCAGCCGCAGCGTAGTGGTTCCCTGAGCGCCCACGATGGGGAACATGCTTTTGGCAAGTGAGGCGCCGGACTGGATTGATGCCATGGCTATTAATAGCAGGCCAACCGGGAACAGCATTGAGGCAAGAGAGCGTGGCTGGTCATTCATTGCGCGGCATCGTCCAAGGTAAAAAAGCAGGGTTTTATTTTGATAGTGGGCAATATACTGCGCATTCGTTGCGATCACGTCTATATAGAGGCCGTCTTTTCCGCCAATCGATAGAAAAGTGAAATTAACGGTTGACGGCAGATTCAGGATGTCTATAATTCGCCCCACTTCCGGCGCAGTCGAAACGGAAAACTCCTTGAGATTCAATG
>NZ_CP071586.1:1067500-4757500 GCF_019614655.1 Pseudomonas germanica | reverse complement strand
GAAAGACGTGGTAGCCTGCGAAAAGCTTCGGGGAGTCGGCAAACAGACTTTGATCCGGAGATGTCTGAATGGGGGAACCCAGCCATCATAAGATGGTTATCTTGTACTGAATACATAGGTGCAAGAGGCGAACCAGGGGAACTGAAACATCTAAGTACCCTGAGGAAAAGAAATCAACCGAGATTCCCTTAGTAGTGGCGAGCGAACGGGGACTAGCCCTTAAGTGGCTTTGAGATTAGCGGAACGCTCTGGAAAGTGCGGCCATAGTGGGTGATAGCCCTGTACGCGAAAATCTCTTAGTCATGAAATCGAGTAGGACGGAGCACGAGAAACTTTGTCTGAATATGGGGGGACCATCCTCCAAGGCTAAATACTACTGACTGACCGATAGTGAACTAGTACCGTGAGGGAAAGGCGAAAAGAACCCCGGAGAGGGGAGTGAAATAGATCCTGAAACCGTATGCGTACAAGCAGTGGGAGCAGACTTTGTTCTGTGACTGCGTACCTTTTGTATAATGGGTCAGCGACTTATTTTCAGTGGCGAGCTTAACCGAATAGGGGAGGCGTAGCGAAAGCGAGTCTTAATAGGGCGTCTAGTCGCTGGGAATAGACCCGAAACCGGGCGATCTATCCATGGGCAGGTTGAAGGTTGGGTAACACTAACTGGAGGACCGAACCGACTACCGTTGAAAAGTTAGCGGATGACCTGTGGATCGGAGTGAAAGGCTAATCAAGCTCGGAGATAGCTGGTTCTCCTCGAAAGCTATTTAGGTAGCGCCTCATGTATCACTGTAGGGGGTAGAGCACTGTTTCGGCTAGGGGGTCATCCCGACTTACCAAACCGATGCAAACTCCGAATACCTACAAGTGCCGAGCATGGGAGACACACGGCGGGTGCTAACGTCCGTCGTGAAAAGGGAAACAACCCAGACCGTCAGCTAAGGTCCCAAAGTTATGGTTAAGTGGGAAACGATGTGGGAAGGCTTAGACAGCTAGGAGGTTGGCTTAGAAGCAGCCACCCTTTAAAGAAAGCGTAATAGCTCACTAGTCGAGTCGGCCTGCGCGGAAGATGTAACGGGGCTCAAACCATACACCGAAGCTACGGGTATCATCTTCGGATGATGCGGTAGAGGAGCGTTCTGTAAGCCTGTGAAGGTGAGTTGAGAAGCTTGCTGGAGGTATCAGAAGTGCGAATGCTGACATGAGTAACGACAATGGGTGTGAAAAACACCCACGCCGAAAGACCAAGGTTTCCTGCGCAACGTTAATCGACGCAGGGTTAGTCGGTCCCTAAGGCGAGGCTGAAAAGCGTAGTCGATGGAAAACAGGTTAATATTCCTGTACTTCTGGTTATTGCGATGGAGGGACGGAGAAGGCTAGGCCAGCTTGGCGTTGGTTGTCCAAGTTTAAGGTGGTAGGCTGAGATCTTAGGTAAATCCGGGATCTTAAGGCCGAGAGCTGATGACGAGTGTTCTTTTAGAACACGAAGTGGTTGATGCCATGCTTCCAAGAAAAGCTTCTAAGCTTCAGGTAACCAGGAACCGTACCCCAAACCGACACAGGTGGTTGGGTAGAGAATACCAAGGCGCTTGAGAGAACTCGGGTGAAGGAACTAGGCAAAATGGCACCGTAACTTCGGGAGAAGGTGCGCCGGTGAGGGTGAAGGACTTGCTCCGTAAGCTCATGCCGGTCGAAGATACCAGGCCGCTGCGACTGTTTATTAAAAACACAGCACTCTGCAAACACGAAAGTGGACGTATAGGGTGTGACGCCTGCCCGGTGCCGGAAGGTTAATTGATGGGGTTAGCTAACGCGAAGCTCTTGATCGAAGCCCCGGTAAACGGCGGCCGTAACTATAACGGTCCTAAGGTAGCGAAATTCCTTGTCGGGTAAGTTCCGACCTGCACGAATGGCGTAACGATGGCGGCGCTGTCTCCACCCGAGACTCAGTGAAATTGAAATCGCTGTGAAGATGCAGTGTATCCGCGGCTAGACGGAAAGACCCCGTGAACCTTTACTATAGCTTTGCACTGGACTTTGAATTTGCTTGTGTAGGATAGGTGGGAGGCTTTGAAGCGTGGACGCCAGTTCGCGTGGAGCCATCCTTGAAATACCACCCTGGCAACTTTGAGGTTCTAACTCAGGTCCGTTATCCGGATCGAGGACAGTGTATGGTGGGTAGTTTGACTGGGGCGGTCTCCTCCTAAAGAGTAACGGAGGAGTACGAAGGTGCGCTCAGACCGGTCGGAAATCGGTCGTAGAGTATAAAGGCAAAAGCGCGCTTGACTGCGAGACAGACACGTCGAGCAGGTACGAAAGTAGGTCTTAGTGATCCGGTGGTTCTGTATGGAAGGGCCATCGCTCAACGGATAAAAGGTACTCCGGGGATAACAGGCTGATACCGCCCAAGAGTTCATATCGACGGCGGTGTTTGGCACCTCGATGTCGGCTCATCACATCCTGGGGCTGAAGCCGGTCCCAAGGGTATGGCTGTTCGCCATTTAAAGTGGTACGCGAGCTGGGTTTAGAACGTCGTGAGACAGTTCGGTCCCTATCTGCCGTGGACGTTTGAGATTTGAGAGGGGCTGCTCCTAGTACGAGAGGACCGGAGTGGACGAACCTCTGGTGTTCCGGTTGTCACGCCAGTGGCATTGCCGGGTAGCTATGTTCGGGAAAGATAACCGCTGAAAGCATCTAAGCGGGAAACTTGCCTCAAGATGAGATCTCACTGGAACCTTGAGTTCCCTGAAGGGCCGTCGAAGACTACGACGTTGATAGGTTGGGTGTGTAAGCGCTGTGAGGCGTTGAGCTAACCAATACTAATTGCCCGTGAGGCTTGACCATATAACACCCAAGCAATTTGCGTCGAAAGACCAGATTGCGGTGTGTGAAGACGAAACGAACCGAAAGTTCGATGTTCACAAACACCGAAAGCTATCACATACCCAATTTGCTGAAGCGAGGCCATTTGGCCACGACTCAGTACCCGAATTTCTTGACGACCATAGAGCGTTGGAACCACCTGATCCCATCCCGAACTCAGCAGTGAAACGATGCATCGCCGATGGTAGTGTGGGGTTTCCCCATGTGAGAGTAGGTCATCGTCAAGATTAAATTCCGAAACCCCAATTGCGAAAGCAGTTGGGGTTTTGTTTTGCCCGCGGGAAAGTTTTCACAGGACAACGCTGTCCCAGCTGTCGCAAGAAATGGCCATTGGGGAAAATCCTTCTGAAATGACCGGGCAGTTTTTGGTATGGTGCAGCTCGTTTTTTTTAACGGACTGATGTCATGCCCACGGATCGGCACTCATTTATGTCAAAGAGTTGCTGTAGAAATGCCTGAACCCATCCCGATCAAAGACCACGAAAAAGAGACGCGCCTGGTCAACAAACGGTTGATCGCCTGCGCCTTGTTCGTTTTCGCCATCAGCTGCGCCCTTGTCGTGCGCCTGTACATCCTCCAGGTGGTGGAGTTCGACTACCATTCCACGATCTCCGAAAACAACCGCGTCCACGTACTGCCAATCCCGCCGACACGCGGCTTGATCTACGACCGCAACGGCGTCTTGCTCGCCGATAACCGCCCCAGTTTCAACCTGACCATCACCCGCGAGCGCGCCACCGACGTCAATCAAGAACTGGACGAGGTCATCAACCTCCTGCACTTGCCTGCAGAAGATCGTACAGTCTTCGATAAAGCCATGAAGCAGTCCCGTCACCCGTTTACGCCGGTGACGCTGTTCTATGAGCTGACGGAAGAGCAAATCGCTGTATTGGCCGTCAATGAGTTCCGCCTCCCGGGCCTCGATGTCGAACCCCAGTTCGTCCGGCATTACCCGCTCGGCGCGCATTTCGCCCACTCGATCGGCTACGTCGGGCGGATCAATGAAAAAGAGTCGAAGAGCCTCGACTCGGTCGAATATCGCGGTACGCAATCCATCGGCAAAACCGGCATCGAACGCTTCTACGAGGCGCAATTACACGGCCACGTCGGTTACGAAGAAGTGGAGACCAACGCTCAAGGTCGCGTACTCCGTGTGCTCAAACATACCGACCCGGTCCCGGGCCAGAACATCGTCCTGAGCCTCGATATCAAACTGCAGGAAGCCGCCGAAGCCGCTCTGGGTGATCGTCGTGGTTCAGTGGTAGCGCTCGATCCGTCGACGGGCGAGGTGTTGGCCATGGTTAGCAATCCGAGCTTCGATCCGAATCTATTCGTCACCGGTATCAGCTCCAAGGAATACTCGGCACTGCGAGATTCGATCGACAGGCCGCTGTTCAACCGTGTGCTGCGCGGGCTCTACGCACCGGGCTCGACGATCAAGCCAGAAGTGGCAATCGCCGGCCTCGACGCCGGCGTCGTAACACCGCAGACGCGCGTCTTTGACCCCGGTTATTACCAACTCCCGGACTTCGATCACAAGTACCGCAACTGGAACCACAGTGGCGACGGCTGGGTGGACATGGACGCGGCGATCATGCGTTCCAATGACACCTATTTCTACGACCTTGCGCACAAGCTCGGCATCGATCGCCTGCACGATTACATGGCAATGTTCGGCTTGGGTGAGAAGGTCTCGCTGGACATGTTTGAAGAGTCGCCCGGCCTGATGCCATCGCAAGCGTGGAAGCGCGCGACCCGCCGTCAGGCCTGGTTCCCGGGCGAAACGGTTATCCTTGGCATCGGCCAGGGCTACATGCAGGTCACGCCGCTGCAACTGGCTCAGGCCACGGCATTGATCGCCAACAAAGGTGTATGGAACCGGCCGCACCTGGCCAAGACCGTCGACGGTGTCGCTCCTGTCGACGAACATCCGATGCCGAACATCCTGCTCAAGGATCCGCGAGACTGGGAGCAGGTCAATCACGGTATGCAGATGGTAATGCACGATGCGCGAGGTATCGCGCGTGCGGCCGCGGCCGGTGCGCAATATCGCATCGCTGGCAAGAGTGGTACCGCGCAAGTGGTGGCGATCAAGCAGGGCGAGCGCTACAACCGCGAGAAAACCCTGGAGCGCCATCGTGATAACGCCTTGTTCGTCGGCTTCGCGCCGGCCGAGCATCCGAAGATTGCGATTTCGGTGATGATTGAGAACGGCGAGGCCGGTGGTCGTGTTGCCGGCCCTGTGGTGCGGCAGATCATGGACGCTTGGCTGCTTGATCAGGACGGCCATCTCAAGCCGCAATACGCTGCGCCGACGAAAGCGCCGGGTGACCCGCACGTTTAACCTTCAACAGTTCACAGTAGCGGCTCATGCAAGCTGAACCGCTACCTTGAACTGTCTTGCAAAGACTATTTGCAGCGGTAACCCTCGGGCATCGTGACGGTGTAGTTGCGCTGCACGCGATCCTCGAAGTTCAGGTTCTGCAAGCCTTGTTCCACCAGAAAGGCTTCAACCTTGGTGGATTGGCAGTCTTCGTTATAGGACGACGCGCGAAGCAGGTAGACCGGGCGCTTACTGACTTCGTCGCGGGCAGTGGCAACGAAGGTGCTGAGCGTGGTGTAACCGGTGCGCTCCGAGGTCCCTACCGGTCCATAGGTGGTGTTCGGTTTACTCGTACAGGTCAGTCGGTCGTCTTTTTTCTTTCTGGTCTTGCACACCGTAGAGGTGCTGGTCGGCACTTGCCCATAGTCGGTGGCGGTATAGCGGTAAGTCACCTGTCGACTGCCAATATCGAGACTGACAGTCATTTTTATCGGCGCGTGGTTTTTCGGCAGACTGGCGTCGGTATAGACCTCCTGGAAACCCCTGTCTTTCAGCGCGTTAACCATGTCGCGAAGATAGTAGCGGGCATTAAGAGCGTTTTCGTCGCTGCCACTCGCAGACGTCACCAGCACAGTCGCCTTTCGGTCAAAATGATAGTCCGGATCGGGTGTCGCATTTAGCGCTACGTCCATTTGCGTGGCGCAGCCGCTGATCAACGCTGTCAGTAAAAACAGCGCGCAAAGTAAAAACCGGGTCATGACAAAGCCGCCTTACAAACTAAGGATTGAATAAGAGTTAAACGGTGTGGACTGGCGACAATTAACTTGCACGTCTGCGCAAGGCTCAGTCTTTCTGGTATTCCAGCAAATCGCCTGGCTGGCAATCCAGTGCTGCGCAGAGCTTGTCCAGGGTGGCCATCTTCACGCCCTTGACCTTGCCATTCTTCAGTAATGACAGATTGGCCTCGGTGATGCCCAGCAGGCTGGCCAACTCTTTCGAGCGAATTTTTTGCGTGGCCATGACAACGTCAAGGCGGACGATAATGGTCATTGTATTGTTCTATATGTATTGGCTTTGCTCATCGCTGAGTACTTTTGCATCGCGCATGATAATTGAAAACAAACAGAGCAATACGCCTTTGACAATCTCGTAGGCAGAAGTGGAAGACAGGCCGATCGAGAACTGAAAAATACGATCCCCTGGCGGTAGATCAATAGACAGGGCCAAACCTTGCAAAGTCTCTACCAGTGGGTAGGCGGCCGGAGAAATGATGCAAAGAATCCCCACTCGCCATAGCACCTTGATGTTGCGCTCGGTCCAGGTTTCGCCGCGGGACAAGCGCAGGAAAAACAACCCTGTCAGCCAGAGCACGTAGGTCGAAAGCAGGACGGGCAGGAAATCCAAAACGACGAGCAGCGCAGTGACCAGTGGCGAGAGCCATGTATCGGGGGCAAGCAGGGCACCTTCGACAAACGGGTCAAGTAATTGCGGCGAGTTTTCGGCGAAGGCGTAGAGCAGAGCTGCGAGCATTTCATCCGTTTGGAAGAACCAGATCGAAGCGTTGCCACCGACCTCGGTCACCCCTAAGACCCAGACAAGAATCGCTGCCAGTAATCCGACCCAATGCATGCGCTGCAGTGCCAATCCGTTGTTACGAGTACTCATGAAAAATCCTTGCGGTGTCATTGGGAATGACTAATTCTCGATGTTAAATTATCGAATGGCAATAATAAATTGTTCTTGTTTTGTGAGGGACGTTGTTAGCATCGGACGCAGAGGCCATAGAATGAACCTCAGTTCAATCGATTTGCGGGGATTTCAATGTCGATAGGCTCTCGAGTTCGAAGCAAGTCGAGAGCAGGGGAGGGGCGCGCCCCACGCGGTGAACGCTGATATCGATGACGGGTTCAGCGAATGATTGGAGCGGGGGGGCATGCGCCACAAGCATGCTTCAGTCCCCGCTCTTACAGGTCTTACTTGATCTCGGTAATGAAGTTTTCCCGCGAGCGCCGAACCTTTTTCAAGTTGACCAACCACTCTCCCTCAGTGGCTCTATGCCCCAGCGGCAGAATCACTACACCGCGCAAGTTGCGGGCCGTGAGTCCGAGGATTTCATCGATGGCTGCCGGGTCGAAACCTTCCATCGGTGTCGCGTCGACTTCTTCAAATGCCGCAGCGATCAGAGCCGAGCCAAGACTCTGCATTGGTCACTACGAGCAATTCAAAGGGCCGCAGTCCACTTGATGTCGGCGTTAGCCGTACCACCTCCAGAATGCGCTCGATTTTTTCATCGAACACCGTCCGGGAAGGGTCGTACTTTTTCGTTGCATAGCGCCATTTCAGCAGGTCTGTCAGTGTGCTCGTCATCAAATTCCGTAAAGGTGAAAGATGTTCTCCGCCCCCCACATTTGAAATGCGTTCCAATGTGGGAGCGAGCCTGCTCGCGAAGGATCCTCAAAGCCGCCGCAAAAAATCAGGCCCCAGGCACCGGGCAGCTCATGTCACCTTCTTCACACTTCAAATACTGTTTCAGCGACTCAACCCGCAGCTTGGTCACCCCTGTCAGACAACTGCTGTAAACCCATGGATAAACGCTCCCGCCAGTAACTCCCGACGATGAAAACTTGCACTCGGCATCCCGAAACCCGAGCCACGCCCGCTGCGCGCTGACCAACAGCTTCTTGCCATCCGGGTTGTCCTTCAAGCGCCCGATGATCTGTTGATACACGGTGTTCAACTCTTTGTCCGCCGCTTTGAAGTCTTGCCCGGCGCACTGATTCATCGTCGCTTGATCGCTGGCATTTGCACAGTCCACGGCGGCGTGGGCGAGGGGAGTGAACAGAAAGGGCGTGAGAGCCAGAAGCAGGCGTGGGGACATGGTCAAGTCTCGCTGTATCGAAGATAAGTGCCGAGCAGTGTAGCGGCTGCTTCGCACTTATTCAGGCAGGCGCATTCGGGAGGCGTCGAGCAAACGGTCGGCGATGGCCGCAATCTCTTCACCATCGTGCAGCCTTTCCAGCCAATGTGCAGGAATGCCCCGCACGCCGTAATAGGCGCCGGCCAACTGACCGGTGATCGCAGCGGTGGTATCGGCGTCATCCCCCAGGTTGGCCGCTCGCAAAATGGCCGCTTCGAAGCTGTCCGTCTGGTGAAAGCACCACAGCGCCGCTTCCAGGGACTGCACGCTGTAGCCATTGCCTCTGATGTCCGTCTCGGACAGAACGAGGTATTCGCCATGCGCAATGGCGGCGACCTTGGATTGCGAGAAGCTGGCGAAAGGCAACTGACGCAGTTCTGCTTTGCTTGCGCCTTCAAGCGCTCTGGCAATCAACCCGGCCAACAATTGGCAGCATTCGATGGCTTCAGGTGCTGCGTGGGTGGTTCGCGAACTGTCGGCGGCAAAGCTCTGGATTTTCCGGGCATCGGGAAAGTAGAACAGCACCACCGGCACCAGACGCATCAGCGAACCGTTGCCGGCGCTGTACGGGTCGGTCGAGCCGGCGAAGGGATCAGCGGTTTGTTGATACTGCGCGAGCGCCTGGCTGACGGTCATGCCGACATCGAAACATTCACCGGTCGAACTGAGGTAACCCCATTGCCACCAGTTGAGGTAGCGCCCCATCTGATCGGCAGCGTTGAATCCATTCTTGTTCAGCAGGCTTTCTGCCAGACAGAGGGCCATGGAAGTGTCATCGGTCCACTGCCCTGGCTTGAGGTGGAACGGGCCACCGCCGACCATATCGGTCAATGGTGGGAATGATCCCCGTGGTTTGAACTCAACCGTAGTACCGACAGCGTCGCCGCACGCAAGACCGAGCAGGGCTCCGCGGTAACGTTCAGCGAGGGATGGCGGCATGATTCGTCCTTGTAGATTCAAATTCGCTGGAGAAGGTAACAGTTTCGTTGGGCGGAGGGTGCCTGGATCCATCACAGCAACGGTCAAAAAGTGCAGCTTGATGTGTCTTTGCTGATGAATGACTGCACCGCCTTGATACAACTTCACATTGGACATGTGGTCATACAGGCCTAGTGTTCAAAACAGGAGGTGACGTATGAAACCAGTACCCAATAGTTTCGAACGCAAAATCACGCTCAAGGCGCCGCGTTCGCATGTCTGGCGTGCATTGGTCGATGCCGAGGCGTTTGGCCAGTGGTTTGGGGTGGCGCTGGAGGGCAGGCGTTTTATTGCCGGTGAATGGACGCAAGGGCAGGTCACGTATCCGGGTTATGAACACGTGTTGTGGAACGTGCTGATCGAGCGGGTCGAGCCGCAGCAGTTGTTTTCGTTTCGCTGGCATCCGTATGCGGTCAATCCGAAGATCGACTATTCACAGGAGCCGACTACGCTGGTCAGGTTCGAGCTGGAAGACTTCGAGAGCGGTACGTTGCTGAAAGTGTCCGAATCAGGCTTCGCGCACATTCCTGACATTCGCCAGAAAGAGGCGTATTACATGGACAGCCGTGGCTGGGAAGAGCAGTTGAGCCGGCTCGAACAGTTTCTTGCTGAGAGCGCCAAGGCCCGCGAGCGTGACGGTGGTTGAGACCTTCGAATCTTGCCTGAACGACAGCGATAGCCGGCTATGTGCACGGTGGTGCTGGAAGCAGGCCTCAGGGCCGCTGAAAGTCGCTTAGATCGTGGCTTCCATGCTTTCTGCATGACACGGCTAAGGGTTTTCGGAAGGGTTGCTATGGCGAATGTCCTACACGCGCTGGTAGCTTTTACGACTATTGGCGATTGGATCCACCGCGTAATCTACACACATCAACTGAGACACAGGGAGTGTTTCAGGATCAAGGATGATCGACCATTTGCAAGGATCGCTGCCGACAGGGAGTCGATAATGGTCTTGGGAAAAACCCGCTTCGGCGGGTTTTTTTTCGCCTGTATGTAGGAGCTGCCGCAGGCTGCGATCTTTTGACTTTGGCTTTTAAAAGCAAGATCAAAAGATCGCAGCCTGCGGCAGCTCCTACTTTGGTTTGTGCGTTACGAGGCGATCAATTGGCGCAGGACGTAATGCAGAATCCCGCCCGACTTGAAGTACTCCACCTCATTCAACGTATCGATCCGGCACAACACCTCGATCTTCTCCTGGCGCCCGTCCTCACGGGTGATCAGCAGCGGCAGATTCATCCGCGGTATCAGCTCGACGCCGGTCAGACCCTGGATTTCAAAGGTTTCCTTGCCGGTGAGATTGAGGCTCTTGCGGTTCTGATCAAGCTTGAACTGCAGCGGCAATACGCCCATGCCCACCAGATTGGAACGGTGAATTCGCTCGAAGCTTTCCGCGATCACCGCTTTGACTCCCAGCAGATTGGTGCCTTTGGCCGCCCAGTCACGGCTGGACCCGGTGCCATATTCTTGCCCGGCAACCACAACCAGCGGCGTTCCCGAAGCCTGATACTTCATCGCCGCGTCGTAGATCGCCAGTTTTTCGCCGGTCGGAATGTAGATCGTGTTGCCACCTTCTTCACCGCCGAGCATTTCGTTGCGAATACGGATGTTGGCGAAGGTGCCGCGCATCATCACTTCATGATTGCCACGCCGTGAACCGTAAGAATTGAAGTCCCGTGGCTCCACGCCTTTTTCGCGCAAATAACGCCCGGCCGGGCTGTCGGCCTTGATGTTGCCGGCGGGGGAGATATGGTCGGTGGTCACCGAATCACCCAGCAGGGCCAGCACCCGTGCACCTTTGACATCCTTGATTTCAGGCAACGGGCCGGAAATGTCGTCGAAAAATGGCGGATGCTGGATGTAAGTCGAATCGTCTTGCCACACATACGTCGCCGCTTGCGGCACTTCAATGGCTTGCCACTGTTCATCACCGGCGAACACTTCGGCGTATTCCTTATGGAACATTGCCGTACTGACCTGATTGACCGCGTCGGCGATCTCTTTGCTGGTTGGCCAGATATCGCGCAGGTACACCGGATTGCCTTGCTGATCTTCGCCCAGCGGTTCGCTGCTGATGTCGCTGCGCACGCTGCCGGCCAGGGCGTAGGCGACCACGAGCGGCGGTGAGGCCAGCCAGTTGGTTTTCACCAATGGATGCACGCGGCCTTCGAAGTTGCGGTTGCCGGAGAGCACCGAAGCGACGGTGAGATCAGCTTTCTGGATGGCTTTCTCGATCGGTTCCGGCAGCGGCCCGGAGTTGCCGATGCAAGTGGTGCAGCCATAGCCGACCAGGGAAAAGCCGAGCTGATCTAGGTATTGCGTCAACCCCGCAGCCTTGTAGTAGTCGGTGACCACTTTCGAACCCGGTGCCAGCGAACTCTTCACCCAAGGTTTGCGGGTCAGGCCTTTCTCCACCGCTTTTTTCGCCAGGAGGCCGGCGGCCATCATCACGCTCGGGTTCGAGGTGTTGGTGCAGGACGTGATCGCGGCGATGACCACGGCGCCGTTTTTCAGGCGATAAGTGTGGCCTTCATATTCATATTCGGTTTCGCCGACCAGATCGGCATTGCCCACCGCGACGCCGCCACCGCCCTCACTTTCCAGACGTCCTTCTTCTTTACTGGTGGGTTTGAATTGCAGATCCATGAAGTCGCTGAACGCTTGTGCGACATTCGGTAGCGAAACGCGATCCTGCGGGCGTTTCGGCCCGGCGAGGCTGGCTTCGACGCTGCCCATGTCCAACGCCAGGCTGTCGGTGAACACCGGTTCCTGACCGGGTAGACGCCACAAGCCTTGAGCCTTGGTGTACGCCTCGACCAGTTTCACCACTTCCGGTGGCCGGCCGGACAGGCGCAGGTATTCCAGCGTTACGTCGTCAACGGGGAAGAAGCCGCACGTCGCGCCATATTCCGGGGCCATGTTGGCGATGGTCGCGCGGTCGGCCAGCGGCAGGTCGGCGAGGCCGTCACCGTAGAACTCGACGAACTTGCCGACCACACCTTTCTTGCGCAGCATTTGCGTGACGGTCAGCACCAGGTCGGTAGCGGTGATGCCTTCCTTGAGCTTGCCGGTCAGTTTGAAACCGATCACTTCTGGAATCAGCATCGACACCGGTTGCCCGAGCATCGCCGCTTCCGCCTCAATCCCGCCGACGCCCCAGCCGAGCACGCCGAGACCATTGATCATGGTGGTGTGCGAGTCGGTGCCGACCAGCGTGTCGGGGAACGCGTAGGTGCGGCCGTCCTCATCCTTGGTCCACACCGTGCGGCCGAGGTATTCGAGGTTGACCTGGTGACAGATGCCGGTACCCGGCGGCACCACGCTGAAATTGTCGAAAGCGCTCTGGCCCCAACGCAGGAAGGCGTAACGTTCGCCATTGCGCTGCATTTCGATATCGACGTTCTGCTCGAACGCGCTGGCGGTGGCGAACTTGTCGACCATCACCGAGTGGTCGATCACCAGATCCACCGGCGACAACGGGTTGATTCGCTGCGGATCGCCACCGGCCTTGGCCATCGCCGCACGCATGGCGGCAAGGTCGACCACCGCGGGTACGCCGGTAAAGTCCTGCATCAATACCCGGGCAGGGCGGTACTGGATTTCGCGGTCGGAGCGGCGCTCCTTGAGCCAGGCGGCAAGCGCCTTGAGGTCGGCGCCGGTGACCGTTTTTTCATCTTCCCAGCGCAGCAGGTTTTCCAGCAGGACTTTCAGCGACATGGGCAGCTTGTCGAGGTCGCCCAAGCTTTTGGCGGCATCCGGCAAACTGAAATAGTGGTAGGTCTTGTCATCGATTTGCAGGGTTTTGAGCGTTTTCAGACTATCGAGGGACGGCATTACGATCACTCCTTTGAATCCGCACGGCTACGGATTGAGGGGACGAATAGAGCTTTAAACCTAGCCCTGTTTTAGGTAGCTGGCTAATAACTGGACTCTATGAGCGGAACCAAGGTTCCGACATCGGCTATCATGCGCCGGTTTTCGTGACAGGCTTTGCTTCAACGCAAGGCCTGAGCATCGCGCGGCGGCCGAATGATCGCCCGCTGCCCAGGAGTAAGAATGAACACCCTATTCATGCATTGCCGGCCAGGCTTCGAAGGCGAAGTCTGTTCGGAGATTTCCGACCTCGCCGCGCAACTCAACGTGGCCGGCTACGCCAAGGCCAAAGCGGCTACCGCCTGCGCCGAGTTTGTCTGCACCGAAGAAGACGGCGCCGAGCGCCTGATGCGCGGTCAGCGTTTCGCCGAATTGATCTTCCCGCGCCAATGGGCGCGTGGGGTTTTCATCGATTTGCCTGAAACCGACCGCATCAGCGTGATCCTTGCGCACATGGCCGAATTCCCGGTGTGCGGCAGCCTGTGGCTGGAAGTCGTCGACACCAACGACGGCAAGGAACTGTCGAATTTCTGCAAGAAATTCGAAGGCCCGCTGCGCAAGGCGCTGACCGGCGCCGGCAAACTGGTGGATGACGCCAGCAAACCGCGTCTGCTGCTGACCTTCAAGAGCGGTCGTGAAGTGTTTCTCGGCATGGCCGATGCCGGCAATTCAGCGATGTGGCCGATGGGCATTCCGCGTCTGAAGTTCCCGCGTGAAGCACCGAGCCGTTCGACGCTGAAGCTGGAAGAGGCCTGGCACCACTTTATCCCGCGTGATCAGTGGGAAGATCGCCTGCACAGCGACATGACCGGCGTTGACCTCGGCGCCGCGCCGGGCGGCTGGACCTGGCAACTGGTCAATCGCGGCATGCTGGTGACCGCGATCGACAACGGCCCGATGGCTGAAAGTCTGATGGATACCGGACTGGTTCAGCATTTGATGGCAGACGGTTTCACCTTCAAGCCCAAGCAACCGGTGGACTGGATGGTCTGCGACATCGTCGAGAAGCCGGCGCGCAATGCCGCGATGCTGGAAGAGTGGATCGGCGAAGGGCATTGCCGCGAGGCGGTGGTCAACCTGAAGTTGCCGATGAAGCAGCGTTACGCCGAAGTGAAGCGCTTGCTCGAACGCATTGCCGATGGTTTCAAGGCACGCGGGATCAAGGTCGATATCGGCTGCAAACAGCTGTATCACGACCGCGAAGAAGTGACCTGCCATTTGCGCCGTCACGACACCAAGAAAGCCAAATCCCGCTGATACACCGCAAAACCCCTGTAGGAGCTGCCGCAGGCTGCGATCTTTTGATCTTAAAAAGCAAAGATCGCAGCCTTCGACAGCTCCTACATAGGGTGTGGCGTAACGCCATAGATGACCGAATACCCGGCAATGCGCGACAATGCCGGCCAGTTTCAGGAGTGAATCATGAGTGAAATGATCGATACCCCGGTCGATGGCACCCTCGACGCCACCGGTCTCAATTGCCCGGAGCCGGTGATGATGCTGCACCAGCACATCCGTGACCTGGTGCCCGGCGGCCTGCTCAAAGTGATCGCCACCGACCCGTCGACCAAACGCGATATCCCCAAGTTCTGCGTGTTTCTCGACCATGAACTGGTGAGCCAGCACGAAGACGCCGGTACATATCTGTACTGGATCCGCAAAAAGTCCTGATCAAAGGCAAAAAAAAGACCTGCATCTGCAGGTCTTTTTTATGGGCGATCAACCCGCCGAGCGACTGATCCGAATACGCTTGCGCGCACTGCGCGTCAGGCGAATCGACAGCATCAACGCCGCACAGCTCAAGCCCACGATCAAACCCTGCCACAAACCGCTCGGGCCGCGTGGTTCGCCGAGCCAGTCGGTCAGACCGAGGGCATAGCCCACCGGCAAACCAATGCCCCAATAGGCGAACAGGGTCAGGATCATGGTCACGCGCGTGTCCTGATAGCCACGCAGCGCGCCGGCGGCGGTGACCTGGATCGCGTCGGAAAACTGGAACAGTGCCGAGTACACAATCAGCATCGCCGCGATGTGAATCACTGTCGGGTCAGCGGTGTAGATCGCCGCAATCGGCTCGCGCAGCAACAGCATCATGCTCGCCGACAGGCAGGCGTACGCCAGCGCGGTGCCCATGCCGACACCAGCGGCAAAACGCGCTTCGCGTGGTTCTTCGCGGCCCAGTGCCTGACCGACGCGCACGGTCACCGCCATGCCCAGCGAATACGGAATCATGAACACCAGCGAACTGACGTTGAGGGCAATCTGGTGCCCGGCCACCACGGTGGCGCCAAGACTGCCGATCAGCAGGGCGATCACGGCAAAAATGCTCGACTCGGCAAACACGGCGATACCGATAGGCAGACCAATCGCCAGCAGACGCTTGATCACTGTCCATTGTGGCCAGTCGAAACGGCTGAATATTTCGCTCGAACGATAGGCCGGTGCCCAGCGCTCATAACCGGCCAGCCCCAGCGCCATCACCCACATCACGATGGCCGTGGCCCAACCGCAACCGACGCCGCCCATCGCCGGCACACCGAAATGGCCATAGATGAAGATGTAGTTCAGCGGAATGTTCAGCGCTAGACCGCACAGGCCCAGCACCATGGCAGGACGCGTACGGCCGATGCCGTCACTGGTGCAGCGCAGCACGTGATAGAACGCCACTGCCGGCAGACCACTGGCGATGCCGTGCAGGTATTGCATGCACGGGCCGATCAGCTCTGGATCGACTTTCATCAGGTGCAGTACCGGCTCGGCGGCCACCAGCATCGCGGTGGCGATCAGTCCGACCACCAGCGCCAGCCACAGCGCCTGACGCACGAGCGGGCCGATTTCGCTGTGGGTGCCAGCGCCGAAACGCTGGGCGACTTTCGGCGTGGTTGCCAGCAGAGTGCCGGTCATCAGCAGAAACACCGGCACCCAGATCGAGTTGCCCAGCGCCACCGCTGCCAGATCCTTTGGCCCGACGCGGCCAGCCATCACCGCGTCGACGAAGCCCATGGCCGTAGTCGCCAGTTGCGCGATGATGATCGGCAACGCCAGGGCGAGCAGGTTCTTGAACTCCAGGCGAATCCGCGCGGGGCGAGTGAGGGAGACGGCGACAGGTTGATCAGTTACAGAATTCACGGGAAAAACGTCCACAGCTGTTGATGCGCAAGGCGCCGCATTCTACGCCGCTGACGCCTTGGTCAGGAAAAATCCTCTGTTGCGGATTTGTAAGCGCAAAGCCCGCTGGCCCGGCGACCGATCTGCACCTAAACTGCCGATCCGCCTAAGGAGCCCGCCATGCTGATTGTTGCCGACGAAAATATCCCGCTGCTCGATGCCTTTTTTGCCGGTTTCGGCGAGATCCGCCGGGTGCCGGGCCGTTCCATCGACCGTGCGACGGTCGCGCAGGCCGACGTGTTACTCGTGCGCTCGGTGACCAACGTCAACCGCACGTTGCTTGAGGGCAGCAAGGTGCGCTTTGTCGGTACCTGCACGATCGGCACCGATCATCTGGATCTCGACTACTTCAATGAGGCCGGCATCACCTGGTCGAGTGCACCCGGCTGCAATGCCCGAGGCGTGGTCGATTATGTGCTGGGCAGTCTGATGACCCTCGCCGAAATCGAAGGTGTCGATCTCACTCAGCGGACTTATGGTGTCGTCGGCGCCGGTGAGGTGGGAGGGCGCCTGATCAAGGTTCTGAAAGAGTTGGGCTGGAATGTCAAAGTCTGCGATCCGCCGCGTCAGGCTGCCGAGGGCGGCGATTACGTGAGCCTTGAGCAAATCATTGAGCAGTGTGACGTAATCAGTCTGCACACACCGCTGACACGCAGCGGCGTTGGTGCGACTTGGCATCTGTTCGATCAGCAGCGTCTGCAGCAGCTCAAGCCCGGTGCATGGCTGATCAACGCGGCGCGTGGTCCGGTGGTGGATAACGCCGCGCTGCGCGAAGTGCTGCTGGAGCGTGAAGACCTGCAAGCCGTTCTTGATGTCTGGGAGGCCGAGCCTGAGGTTGATGTTGCATTGGCCGAACTTTGCGTACTGGCCACTCCGCACATTGCCGGTTACAGCCTTGATGGCAAACAGCGCGGAACGGCGCAGATCTATCAGGCTTACTGCCAATTCATCGGCCAGCCAGCAAGCATTCAACTCAGTGAGCTGCTACCGGCGCCGTGGTTGTCGCAAGTGACCTTGCATGGCGACAGCGATCCGGCCTGGGCGCTGGCGATGTTGTGTCGTGGCGTGTACGACCCGCGCCGCGATGATGCGGATTTTCGCCGCAGCCTCGTAGGTAATGTCGGCGAGCAGCGGGCGGCGTTCGATGTGTTGCGTAAACAGTATCCGGTGCGGCGCGAGATTGAAGGGCTGAAGGTGCGGATTGAAGGGGATTCGCCGGTGTTGGCGAAGATAGTCGCGGCACTGGGTGCGGTGACTGTCTAGAAACCGGGTCGGCCCCTTCGCGAGCAGGCTCGCTCCCATATGGATCTCGCACTCACTGACGATCTCCTGTGGGAGCGAGCCTGCTCGCGAAAGTCGCGCCAAATGTCCCCGGATCTGCAGGCAGAAAAAACCCGGCCAAAGGGGCCGGGTCAGGAAGACGGTGGCTATATCACTTTTGTTCGGCAGGCTTGACCAATCGCTTCTCCAGCTCGCTGCAGGCTTGCTGGATCATCTCTTCAGTGATCGGTACTTCACGCCCATCCTTATCCAGTATCGAGCAACCCAGAGATTGGCCGGGCTTGGTGCGGATCACTTCAATCTTGTCATCGCTGCTGTGTTGCAAGGACATGGCCTGTCTCCTCATCAGGTTGTATACCCAGATTAAAGCCGCCACGTGACCAGGCTGTGACAGCGCCTTTCGATCCGTCATGAGCGGCCATTCCAGTCCAACAGAAATGACCGTTCGTCTCAACCTTGACGTTAGACCGATAGCAACTATGGCCTAGTCTTTGGGGGCATATTTAACCTGACTCATTGTGATTTACAGAGTTCCACCCCAAAGAAGGTTTACGCTAGCCCTTTCATCAACACGGATGTACACCTGAATGACCCCGAAGCTTTCTTCACGACACCGTCGCGCGCTGCGTCTGACCAGTCGATTCCTGGCCCCTTACCGCTGGCAGGTCATCGCTGCGCTGCTGGCGTTGATCGTTACGGCCGCCGTCACGTTGTCGATGGGGCAGGGGATCAAGCTGTTGGTCGACCGGGGCTTCATGACTCAGTCGCCGCATCAGCTCAACCAGAGCATCGGCATCTTCATGTTGATGGTGCTGGGTCTGGCGGTCGGTACGTTTGCCCGGTTCTACTGGGTGTCGTGGATCGGCGAGCGCTGCGTGGCCGACATCCGCCGCGAGGTGTTCAACCATCTGGTCTATCTCCATCCGGGCTTTTACGAGAACAACCGCAGTTCCGAGATCCAGTCGCGACTGACCGCTGACACGACGCTGCTGCAATCGGTGATCGGCTCGTCGCTGTCGATGTTCCTGCGCAACCTGCTGATGGTCATCGGTGGCGTCATCCTGCTGTTCGTGACCAATGCGAAACTCACCAGCATTGTGGTGATTGCCTTGCCGTTCGTGGTTGCACCGATCCTGATATTCGGCCGGCGCGTGCGCAATCTGTCGCGGTTGAGCCAGGACCGGGTCGCCGATATCGGCAGCTATGTGTCGGAAACCCTCGGCCAGATCAAAACCGTGCAGGCCTACAACCACCAGGTTCAGGACGAGCGACGTTTTGCGACGACGGTCGAGGACGCATTCGACACCGCGCGCAAACGCATCTTTCAGCGTTCGTGGATGATCACCATGGTGATCGTGCTGGTGCTCGGCGCCGTGGCGGTGATGTTGTGGGTCGGAGGCATGGACGTAATCGCCGGGCGCATCACCGGGGGCGAACTGGCGGCGTTTGTCTTTTACAGCCTGATCGTCGGCAGTGCGATTGGCACGTTGAGTGAGGTGATCGGCGAACTGCAGCGCGCGGCCGGGGCCGCCGAACGTATCGCTGAACTGCTGGGTTCGGAAAACATCATCCAGCCGCCCGTTACCGGGCTGGTGACCTTGCCGGAGCGCGTGCGGGGTGAATTGCAATTGCAGGACGTGCGTTTTTCCTACCCTTCGCGTCCGGAAAGCTACGCCGTCAACGGTTTGAATCTGACCATTCGCGCTGGCGAGACACTAGCGCTGGTGGGGCCGTCCGGCGCTGGCAAGTCCACCGTGTACGACTTGCTGTTGCGTTTTTATGATCCGCTGGAAGGGCAGATCCTGATTGATGGCGTGCCTTTGACCAGCCTCGATCCGCTGGACCTGCGCCGTCACTTCGCCCTGGTATCACAATCGCCGGCGCTGTTTTTCGGCAGTGTTGAAGAGAATATTCGTTACGGCAATCCCGGGGCGACGCTGGAGCAGGTCAAGGACGCTGCGAAAATTGCTCATGCCCACGACTTCATCGAGAAAATGCCCAACGGTTACCAGACCCATCTCGGCGATGGTGGCCTCGGTCTTTCCGGTGGCCAGCGTCAGCGTCTGGCCATTGCCCGGGCGTTGCTGGTCGACGCACCGATCCTGCTGCTGGACGAAGCCACCAGCGCCCTTGATGCGCAGAGCGAACACCTGATTCAGGAAGCCCTGCCGAGCCTGATGCAAAACCGCACCACGCTGGTGATCGCGCATCGACTGGCCACGGTGAAAAACGCTGACCGGATTGCGGTAATGGATCAGGGCAAGCTTGTGGCCATTGGCACCCATCAGGAACTGATTGCCAGCAATCCGCTGTATGCGCGGTTGGCAGCGTTGCAGTTCAATGATGGCAAGAGCGCGTCAACGAATCCTGTCACCGATCCTGCCATTCACTAAATAGCCGCTCAGGTTGTGCCCATAAAAAATGCCCGTATCTCGCGATACGGGCATTTTTCGTTAGTTGGCGTCAGTCAGGTGATCACTGATCGTCGAAGTAGCGCTCATGCCAGTCCACCAGCGGCTGCGGCGAGTTGAGCTTCTGGCCGTAGATCACCGAGTACGACAGCACGTTCTGCACATACTGACGGGTTTCGTCGAACGGAATGCTTTCGACCCACACGTCGAAGCTCAGGTGATCGGCGCCGCGCAGCCATTGGCGCACGCGACCAGGACCTGCGTTGTAGGCGGCGGAGGCGAGGACGCGGTTGCCGTTGAACTGGCTGTGCACCTGGCTCAGATACGCGGCGCCGAGCTGGATGTTCTTGTCCGGGTCCAGCACTTGCTGCGGCGAGGCCAGCGGAATGCTGAATTTGCGCGCGGTTTCCTTGGCGGTGCCGGGCATCAATTGCATCAGGCCACTGGCCCCGACACCGGAGCGTGCGTCGTCCATGAACGCGCTTTCTTGGCGGGTAATGGCAAACACCCAGCTCGAATGCAGGCCACGTACCTTGGCTTCACGCACGAGCGTTTCGCGGTGGGCCATCGGGAAGCGGATATCCAGATCGTCCCAGTACTGCGCCTGACTGATGGTGCGGATCGCCGGGAAATACCATTTCAAGTCGTAAGCGAGTTTCGCCTGGGCAACCATTTCATCGCGATTGAAATGGCGGCTGACGTGATACCACTCGCGACGACCGTCGACGATTTGCCCACGGGCATGGAATTCCAGCGCGCGGCGTACCCCCGGCGTGTTGCGCACCTTGTTGATCAGCGCCTGGCTGAGGACCAATGGCTTGTTGTTCAGCGAGTACGGCGATTGCGAGCGGTCGGCGGCGAGGAAACCGTAGAAGTCACGTTCGCGCGCAAGGTTTTTGTACAGGGTCTGCGCTTCCGGGTTCTGCGGCTGGGCCAGTTCCAGACTACGCGCCTGCCAGTAGCGCCAGCGGTTGGTGGTGGCCAGATCCTGCGGCAGACGGCGGGTCAACTGGTAGGCGTCGTCCCAGCGGGCCAGACGCAGCAACAGGCGCAAGCGCCATTCCGAGACGGTGTTGTCGCGCAGTTCCGGGTCGTACTTGGCCATCACGTCCAGCGCGCGGCTGTCGAAACGACGGGCAAGGGTCAGGCCGATTTCCCGGGCAATCGCGACTTTTTCATCGCGGGAGAAGTGCATGCTGCTGGCGTAACCGTCGAGCAACGCCATGGCCTTGTCCGGATCCTGACGGGCCAGTCGGCGCAAGCCGAGGCTGACCACATCGGACATCGGTTCATCGGCCGGGGTAAAGCGCGAAGGCTGATTGAGCAGTTCGGGTTTCTGCGCGACATCGACCAGCAAACGACCGCGCGGGGCGAGGGTGGTCAGGCCGTTGACCAGACTGTTGGCCAATGGATAGTTGCGGGCCTGAGCGGCAAGTTTGGTGCGCTCCCAGCGTTTCTGTTCAGTGAGCTGGCCATCGGCTGCCCAGATGCCGAACAGCGCGTCACACGCGGCGGGTTGGGATTTGCCAGTCAGCCAGAGCTTTTCAGCATTGGCGTACCCCTCGGCCTTATGGTTGCTGCTGATCTGGTACTGCGCATTCAGGCAGTCCAGTTCAGTGAAGTTGAGTTTCGGGTCGTAATACTTGACGAAGGTGGCCCAGTCGCCACGGTCGGCGAGCCAGCGCAACCAGCGCAATTTCATCCAGTTGGCCTGGGGCAGGTCACCGTGTTCGGCGAGGAACTTTTCGATTTCCGCGTTGCTCGCGGTTTTCAGCCGCGCGGTCAGTTCGTCGTAGGCCAGGTACGGTTCCAGCGGGTAATCGGCCAACGCCTGGCTGTAGCGAAAGTACGGGCCGGTATCACCCTTGGCCAGGGCGCGCTTGGCTTCATCGTAATACTGGCGTTGGGTGGACAGGTCCACCGCCTGGGCGGATTGAGCGGCAGCGGCGGTAAGTAGCAAACAGGACAAGACACTGAAAAGGCGACTGCGCATGAGACATCCGGGCAGAGAAATCATGACAAGTGCCGACCTCGGTCAGCACTGAATTGTCTTTAGCTTAGCCTTTTGCCAGCAAGCGGCGAAAGCTTTGCGGGCCTCGCAGCACAAGTTCGCAACAAATGTTGTGCAGAGTGCTTCGACAGACAAATTGCCGGCCTGCTGAAGCCCTAACTCAGGTAGAATGCGCGCCCGGTTTTTGGAGAAGCTCATGACCCTGCTCAAATTCAGCGATGTGTCCCTTGCGTTCGGCGCTATGCCGTTGTTGGACAAGGTGTCCTGGCAGATCGCCCGTGGTGAGCGGGTGTGCATCATCGGCCGCAACGGCACTGGCAAGTCCAGCATGATGAAACTGGTCAAGGGCGACCAGAAGCCCGATGAAGGCTCGGTGTGGCGTGCCCCCGGTCTGAAAATCGGCGAATTGCCGCAAGAATTGCCGGTGGCCGACGATCGGACGGTGTTCGACGTAGTCGCTGAAGGCCTTGATGGCGTGGGCGCGTTGCTCGCCGAATACCATCACCTTGCGCAGAACTGCGTCACTGATGAAGACCTGAACAAGCTGATGCACGTTCAGCAAGACCTCGAAGCCCGTGATGGCTGGCGCTTGCAGACTCTGGTCGAGAGCACTTTGAGCCGTCTGCAACTGCCGGCCGACAAGACCCTCGCCCAGTTATCCGGCGGCTGGCGTCGTCGCGTGCTGCTGGCGCAGGCGCTGGTGTCCGAGCCGGATCTGCTGCTGCTCGACGAACCGACCAACCACCTGGACATCGGTGCGATTGCCTGGCTCGAAGAAGCCCTGAAAGATTTCCAGGGCGCCGTGCTGTTCATCACGCACGACCGTTCCTTCCTGCAAAACCTCGCCACGCGCATCCTCGAACTGGATCGCGGCGGCCTGATCGACTGGAACGGCGACTACGCCAGTTTCCTTGTGCACAAAGAAGCCGCGCTGGCCGCCGAAGAAACCGCCAACGCGCTGTTCGACAAGAAACTGGCCCAGGAAGAAGTCTGGATCCGCCAGGGCATCAAGGCTCGCCGCACCCGCAACGAGGGCCGCGTCCGCGCCCTGAAAGCTTTGCGCGTGGAGCGTAGCGAGCGTCGTGAGCGCACCGGCAAGGCCAACATTCAGCTGGACACTGCCGACAAGTCCGGCAAGCAGGTGATGGTCCTCGAGAACGTGAGTTTCGCTCACCCGGGCGGCCCGTTCCTGATCAAGGATTTCTCGATGGTGCTGACACGCGGCGACCGTATCGGTCTGCTCGGCGCCAACGGTACCGGCAAGACCACCCTGCTGAAACTCATGCTTAGCGGTCTGCAACCGACCAGCGGCAAAGTGGAAGAGGGCACGCGGATCGACGTGGCCTACTTCGACCAGTTGCGTCATCAACTGGATCTGGAAAAAACCGTGATCGACAACGTCGCCGAAGGTCGCGACTTCATCGATATCGACGGCCAGAGCCGTCACGTGCTGAGCTACCTCGGCGATTTCCTGTTCAGCCCACAGCGTGCCCGCACGCCGGTCAAGGCGCTGTCGGGTGGTGAGCGTGCGCGTCTGTTGCTGGCCAAGTTGTTCAGCAAGCCGGCGAACCTGCTGGTTCTCGACGAACCGACCAACGACCTCGACGTGGAAACCCTCGAGCTGCTCGAGGAAGTGCTGCTGACCTTCAACGGCACCGTGCTGATGGTCAGCCACGACCGGGCATTCCTCGACAACGTGGTCACCAGCACCCTGGTCTTCGAAGGTGAAGGCAAGGTGCGTGAATACGTCGGCGGCTATCAGGACTGGATCCGTCAGGGCGGTTCGCCGCGTCTGTTGGGCGTGACTGAAAGCAAATCGGGCAAGGCTGACCTGAATTCGGCAGTGGTTACTGCCGAGCCTGCTGTGGTTGCTGCGCCTGCCGCTGCAGCACCGGCGGCCAAGAAGAAGCTGAGCTACAAGCTGCAACGCGAGCTGGAAGCGTTGCCGGGCGATATCGATGCCAAGGAGCAGCAGATTGCTGCGGTAGAGGCGGAAATGGCTGAAGCTGGTTTCTATCAGCGCCCAGCGGCTGAAACAGCCAAGGTGATTGCTTCGCTGGAGCAGTTGCAGGCTGAGCTGGATGCGTTGGTGGAGCGTTGGGCGGAGCTGGATGCCTGATTGATCCTGATGTGAAAAAGCCCGGCGTTCAGTGATGAACGCCGGGCTTTTCATATGCGGGTGGAGACCCAATGTGGGAGCGAGCCTGCTCGCGAATGCGGTGTGTCAGGCGGCATTAATGCTGAATGTGCCGATGCCTTCGCGAGCAGGCTCGCTCCCACAATGATCAGTGTTTCAACGTTTGACCAGGTGGACGGCGAGGACGTCGCAAGGCGCACCGTGCAGTACGTCGTTTGCGGTCGAGCCGAGCAACAGCGCCAGGCCATGTCGGCCATGACTGCCGACTACGATCAAATCGCACGTTTGCTCTTTGGCGAAATGATGGATTTCCTGGCGTGGCTGGCCGTAGGTCAGGTGGCAGTTGGCGCCTTCGAGTTCGGTGTATTTGAGCTTCAGACGTTCAAGTCGCTCCTTGGCCTGATCGAACTGCTGTTGTTGCAGTTGTGACAGATCCATCGGCACGTCGCCGCCGAATGCCATGGCCATCGGTTCGACAATATGCACCAGCGACAGCTTGGCGCCATTGCTCACCGATAGCTCTCGGGCGCGGTGAATCACAGGGTCGCACTCTTCGGTCAGATCTACGGCGACCAGGATGTGGTGGTAGGGCATGAGGTGCTCCTCGTGAGGTTTCAATATTGTTAAGTATGGCTGGTTTCAAGCGCATTGGTTCCAAGGTGACACAATGCGCTCACCAAGAATTGGGAATAGAGATATGACGGTCTGGTTGGTGGTGTCAATCCTGCTGGTGGTTTTGAGTCCGCTGGCGTGGTTGCGCCCATCGCGTGCGCAAAGCGGTCGCATCGCCTTGCGCATGGAGGCGCGGCGCATGGGTCTGGCCATGCAACTGGCGCCTCAGGAATGGCCGCACTGGCTGGCGCAAGAGCCGCCGAATCCGTGTGCGCAGTATCATCGGCCGCGTCGTGGCAAGTCGCCTGCCTGCTGGACTTACTGGCAAAAATCGCCGGGTGTGTGGGTCAATCAATGGCAGGAAGTTTGCGAAGATCGGGCGCTGCTCAATCATTTCGAAAAGTTGCCCGGCAACGTTTTCAAAGTCGAAGCAGACAAGCAGATGATCGCCTTGTACTGGGGCGAGAAGGGCGAAGCGTCGGTGTTGCAGGACATCGACACCACTCTGAAAGCACTGGCGTGACGCGCGGACTTTTCCCACTGCAACGGTGGGGAACGTCCGGCAGACGCGCAATAAAAAGCCCGACATGATTCATCGGGCAGGGTGGCCAGGCAGGCCGGAAACCTTTTTTGATGCTGACTTGGTCGGTACATCTCTCTGTAGTCCACCCAGCGTAGCCCTTTAAACTCGGGCTGCTGCGAATTAGGGCGACTTTTCTAACTATTGATTCTATGAATGGCTTCACATGCAGACGCGTGTTGCGGGTCTTCGTCTTACAGAAATGACCGCAAAGTCGCATTTCAACCCGTATTTTGGGCGATTGACAATTGTCGGAAATTCCGTGAAGGTGACGTACCCAAATCAAACGGGCGTATGAATTGAGCGTTTGTCTTACAGACTGCTCCTACAGAATCCCGACTATCGCGTTGGCGGGTGTGCCGGGTGGATTGGCGTTAGCATCGACGAAAAAGCGTCCTGCCGAGCCATTCGCCTGCGTCCGACGTGTACTGTTCAGCTTCCATATCGTGGAGATCAGTTGATGATTTACGAAGGTAAAGCCATCACGGTTAAAGCTCTTGAAAGTGGCATCGTCGAATTGAAATTCGACCTCAAGGGTGAGTCCGTCAACAAGTTCAACCGTCTAACCCTGAACGAACTGCGTCAGGCCGTAGACACCATCAAGGCAGATGCTTCGATCAAGGGCGTGATCGTCAGCAGTGGCAAGGACGTGTTCATCGTCGGCGCCGACATCACCGAATTTGTCGATAACTTCAAGCTGCCGGATGCCGAGCTGGTTGCTGGCAATCTCGAAGCCAACAAGATCTTCAGCGATTTCGAAGACCTCAACGTCCCAACCGTAGTGGCCATCAATGGCATCGCCCTGGGTGGTGGTCTGGAAATGTGCCTGGCGGCTGACTATCGCGTCATGTCGACCAAAGCCAAGATCGGCCTGCCGGAAGTCAAGCTGGGCATCTACCCAGGCTTCGGTGGCACCGTGCGTCTGCCGCGCTTGATCGGTGTCGATAACGCCATCGAGTGGATTGCCTCCGGTAAGGAAAACCGCCCTGAAGACGCCCTGAAAGTCAGTGCCGTCGACGCCGTGGTTGCTCCTGAAAAACTGCAGGAAGCTGCCCTTGAACTGATCAAGCGCGCCATCTCCGGCGAGTTCGATTTCAAGGCCAAGCGTCAGCCGAAACTTGAAAAACTCAAGCTGAACGCTATTGAACAGATGATGGCTTTCGAAACCGCCAAAGGTTTCGTCGCCGGTCAGGCTGGCCCGAACTACCCAGCGCCGGTTGAAGCGATCAAGACCATCCAGAAAGCCGCGAACTTCGGTCGTGACAAGGCGCTGGAAGTCGAAGCCGCCGGCTTCGTCAAACTGGCCAAGACCTCTGCCGCGCAGAGCTTGATCGGTCTGTTCCTGAACGATCAGGAGCTGAAGAAAAAGGCCAAGGCCTACGACGAAATCGCCAAAGACGTGAAGCAGGCCGCTGTACTCGGCGCCGGCATCATGGGTGGCGGTATCGCCTATCAGTCGGCCTCCAAAGGTACGCCGATCCTGATGAAGGACATCAACGAGCACGGTATCGAGCAGGGTCTGGCCGAAGCCGCCAAGCTGCTGGTTGGCCGCGTTGATAAAGGTCGCATGACCGCTGCGAAAATGGCTGAAGTGCTCAATGGCATTCGTCCGACCCTGTCCTACGGCGACTTCGGTCACGTGGATCTGGTTGTCGAAGCTGTCGTCGAGAACCCTAAGGTCAAGCAAGCCGTACTGGCTGAAGTCGAAGGTCAGGTCAAAGAGGACACCATCCTCGCGTCCAACACCTCGACCATTTCCATCAGCCTGCTGGCCAAGGCCCTCAAGCGTCCGGAAAACTTCGTCGGCATGCACTTCTTCAACCCGGTGCACATGATGCCGCTGGTGGAAGTGATCCGTGGCGAGAAGTCCAGCGAGCTGGCTGTTGCCACCACCGTTGCCTACGCCAAGAAAATGGGCAAGAACCCGATCGTCGTCAACGACTGCCCGGGCTTCCTGGTCAACCGCGTACTGTTCCCGTACTTCGGTGGTTTCGCCAAGCTGGTCAGCGCCGGTGTCGACTTCGTCCGTATCGACAAGGTCATGGAAAAATTCGGCTGGCCGATGGGCCCGGCGTACCTGATGGACGTGGTCGGCATCGACACCGGTCACCATGGTCGTGACGTGATGGCTGAAGGTTTCCCGGATCGCATGAAGGATGACCGTCGTTCGGCCATCGACGTGCTGTACGAAGCCAAGCGCCTGGGCCAGAAGAACGGCAAGGGCTTCTACGCCTACGAGGCCGACAAGAAAGGCAAGCAGAAGAAAGTCGCCGATCCATCGGTGCTGGAAGTGCTCAAGCCGATCGTTTACGAGCAGCGTGAAGTCACTGACGAAGACATCATCAACTGGATGATGATCCCGCTGTGCCTGGAAACCGTGCGTTGCCTGGAAGACGGCATCGTTGAAACCGCCGCCGAAGCCGACATGGGTCTGGTCTACGGTATCGGTTTCCCTCCATTCCGTGGCGGTGCACTGCGCTACATCGACTCGATCGGTGTTGCCGAGTTCGTTGCCCTGGCTGACCAGTACGCTGATTTGGGCGCGCTGTACCACCCGACCGCGAAGCTGCGCGAAATGGCCAAAAACGGCCAGAGCTTCTTCGGTTAAGCGCCCCCAACTAGAGTGAGAGTGAACTTATGAGCTTGAATCCTAGAGACGTCGTGATTGTCGACTTCGGTCGTACTCCGATGGGCCGCTCCAAGGGCGGCATGCACCGCAACACCCGCGCCGAAGACATGTCGGCGCACCTGATCAGCAAGTTGCTGGAACGCAACGCCAAGGTCGATCCTGCAGAAGTCGAGGACGTGATCTGGGGCTGCGTCAACCAGACCCTGGAGCAGGGCTGGAACATCGCGCGCATGGCTTCGCTGATGACCCAGATCCCGCACACCTCGGCCGGTCAGACTGTTAGCCGTCTGTGCGGCTCGTCGATGAGTGCGCTGCACACCGCTGCGCAAGCGATCATGACCGGCAACGGTGACGTGTTCGTGGTCGGCGGCGTCGAGCATATGGGCCACGTGAGCATGATGCACGGTGTCGATCCGAACCCGCACATGTCGCTGTACGCGGCGAAAGCCTCGGGCATGATGGGCCTGACCGCTGAAATGCTCGGCAAAATGCACGGCATCACTCGCGAACAACAGGACGCTTTCGGCGTGCGATCCCACCAGTTGGCCCACAAGGCCACCGTGGAAGGCAAGTTCAAAGACGAAATAATCCCGATGCAGGGCTATGACGAGAACGGTTTCCTGAAACTGTTTGACTACGACGAAACCATTCGTCCGGAAACCACCCTGGAAAGTCTGGCGGCCCTCAAGCCTGCCTTCAATCCAAAGGGCGGCACCGTGACTGCCGGTACTTCGTCGCAGATCACCGATGGTGCTTCGTGCATGATCGTGATGTCGGCGCAGCGTGCGCAGGACCTGGGTATCCAGCCAATGGCGGTTATCCGTTCGATGGCAGTGGCGGGTGTGGATCCGGCAATCATGGGCTATGGTCCAGTTCCGGCGACACAAAAAGCCCTGAAGCGTGCGGGCCTTGGCATCAACGATATCGACTTCTTCGAGCTCAACGAAGCTTTCGCCGCACAGGCCCTGCCAGTGCTGAAAGATCTGAAAGTGCTCGACAAGATGAACGAGAAGGTTAACCTGCACGGCGGCGCGATCGCCCTGGGTCACCCGTTCGGTTGCTCCGGTGCCCGTATTTCCGGCACTTTGCTGAACGTGATGAAGCAGAATAGCGGCACCTTCGGGGTGGCCACTATGTGCATTGGTCTCGGCCAAGGCATCTCCACCGTCTTCGAACGCGTTTAAGCGTCTCGTCGATGGAAGCCGGGGCCAAGTGCCCCGGTTTTTGTTTTTGTGGATTTATTTTGTTTTTATTTTTGAAAAAATTTGAGTGAGGGCCGAAGCATGCCGATACAACCTGGGCTCTACCAACATTACAAAGGTCCGCAGTACCGCGTATTCAGTGTTGCGCGGCATTCCGAGACCGAAGAAGAAGTGGTCTTTTACCAAGCCCTGTATGGCGATTACGGCTTTTGGGTACGCCCTCTGAGCATGTTTCTCGAGTCAGTCGAGGTTGACGGCGAGCAGGTGCCACGCTTTGCTTTGGTGCAAGCCGAACCGAGCCTTTTTTCCAAGGCATAAGGCGAGTGCGCACAGAACCCTGTGCTTGACCTCACCTTGTATCAACTATATATAGCGGTGCCGCGTCAGGCGCCAACCGCCTTTCACTTCTAGAATTCAGGAATTTTCTGATCCATGGGCAAATCGCTGGTCATTGTGGAATCCCCGGCTAAGGCCAAGACCATCAACAAGTATCTGGGTAACCAATACGTGGTGAAGTCGAGTATCGGCCATATCCGAGACCTGCCCACCAGCGGTTCGGCTAGCGCCAGCAAAGAGCCAGCCGCCAAGCGCGGTAAGGCTGCTGCGGGCGAAGGTCCGGTGCTCTCGCCGAAAGAGAAAGCGCGCAAGCAGCTGGTCTCGCGTATGGGTGTCGATCCCGATCATGGCTGGAAAGCCCAGTACGAGATCCTCCCGGGTAAAGAGAAGGTCATCGAAGAGCTGCGCCGGCTCGCCAAAGATGCTGACACCATCTATCTCGCAACCGACTTGGATCGCGAGGGGGAAGCCATTGCCTGGCACCTGCGCGAAGCCATCGGTGGTGACGACAGCCGCTACAAGCGTGTGGTGTTCAACGAAATCACCAAGAAAGCGATTCAGGAAGCTTTCTCGGAACCGGGTGAGCTGGACATTGATCGTGTCAACGCTCAACAGGCGCGTCGCTTCCTCGACCGCGTTGTCGGTTACATGGTCTCGCCGCTGCTGTGGGCGAAGATCGCTCGTGGCTTGTCCGCCGGTCGCGTGCAATCGGTTGCCGTGAAGCTGGTGGTCGAGCGTGAACGTGAAATTCGCGCGTTCAACCCGGAAGAGTACTGGGAAGTGCATGCCGATCTCGGCACCACCAAAGGCTCCACCGTGCGTTTCGAAGTGGCTCGCGAAAAAGGCGAAGCGTTCAAGCCGCTCAACGAAGCTCAGGCCATGGCCGCGCTGGAGAAACTCAAATCTTCCAGCTACAGCATCGTCAAGCGCGAAGACAAACCGACCAGCAGCAAGCCGTCGGCGCCGTTCATCACATCGACCCTGCAGCAGGCTGCGAGCAACCGCCTGGGCTTCGGCGTGAAGAAAACCATGATGATGGCCCAGCGTCTTTACGAAGCCGGCTACATCACTTATATGCGTACCGACTCGACCAACCTCTCGGCTGATGCCGTGGCGATGGCGCGTACTTACATCGAAGACGAGTTCGGCAAGAAGTACCTGCCGGAAACGCCGAACGTCTACAGCAGCAAGGAAGGCGCACAAGAGGCTCACGAAGCGATTCGTCCTTCTGACGCCAACACCACGCCAAGCAAGCTGGCGGGTATGGAGCGTGACGCTGAGCGTCTCTACGAGCTGATCTGGCGCCAGTTCCTCGCTTGCCAGATGCTGCCGGCGCAATACCTGTCGACCACCGTCAGCGTAGGCGCTGGTGACTTCGAGCTGCGCGCCAAGGGTCGTATCCTCAAGTTTGACGGTTACACCCGTGTCATGCCGCAGATTGCCAAACCGGGTGATGACGACGTTCTGCCTGATATGGCGCAGGGCGACGTGATGAAGCTGATCAAGCTCGATCCATCGCAGCACTTCACCAAACCGCCGGCCCGCTACTCGGAAGCCAGTCTGGTTAAAGAAATGGAAAAGCGCGGTATCGGTCGTCCTTCGACTTACGCTGCGATCATTTCGACCATTCAGGATCGCGGTTACGTGACCCTGCACAACCGTCGTTTCTACTCGGAAAAGATGGGCGACATCGTCACCGAGCGTCTGTCGGAAAGCTTCTCGAACCTCATGGACTACGGCTTCACCGCAGGCATGGAAGAGAACCTCGATGACGTGGCGCAGGGCGAGCGCGACTGGAAAAACGTACTGGACGAGTTCTACGGCGACTTCAAAAAGAAACTCGAAGTAGCCGAAAACCCGGACAGCGGTATGCGTGCCAACCAGCCGGTCATGACCGACATCCCGTGCACGACTTGTGGTCGTCCGATGCAGATTCGTACCGCGTCGACAGGCGTTTTCCTCGGTTGTTCAGGCTACAGCCTGCCGCCGAAAGAACGCTGCAAGGCCACCGTCAACCTGGTGCCGGGCGATGAAATCGCTGCGGACGACGAGGGTGAGTCGGAATCGCTGGTACTGCGTGGCAAGCACCGCTGCCCGATCTGCAGCACGGCGATGGACGCTTACCTGCTGGACGAGAAGCGCAAGCTGCACATCTGCGGTAACAACCCGGATTGCGCCGGCTACGAAATCGAAGAAGGCAGCTATCGCATCAAGGGCTACGAAGGTCCGAGCCTGGAATGCGACAAGTGCGGCAGCGAGATGCAGCTAAAGACTGGCCGTTTCGGCAAGTTCTTCGGTTGCACCAACCCGACCTGCAAAAACACCCGCAAACTGCTGAAAAGCGGTGACGCGGCGCCGCCGAAGATGGATCCGGTGAAGATGCCTGAGCTGAAATGCGAAAAGGTCAACGACACCTACATCCTGCGCGACGGTGCTTCCGGCCTGTTCCTGGCGGCCAGTCAGTTCCCGAAAAACCGCGAGACCCGTGCTCCGCTGGTGATCGAGATTCTGCCGCACAAGGACGAGATCGATCCGAAGTACCACTTCCTCTGCGACGCTCCACAGAAAGATCCTGATGGTCTGCCGGCGGTGATTCGCTACAGCCGCAAGACCAAGGAGCAATACGTACAGACCGAAGTCGATGGCAAGCCTACCGGTTGGAAGGCGTACTTCGACGGCGGCAAGTGGACGGTTGAAGACAAGCGTACGAAGCCAAAAGCTGAGTAAGCCTTAGCCTGATACTGAAAGGCCGCATGAGAACTCTTGGGTTTTCATGCGGCCTTTTTGTTTTGTGCTTGCGGTGGGATCGGCTGATCCACGACACTGTCCGGCCTGTGTGAAGCAATTATTTCGTTGTGGAGAGCGCCGTCATGGCTCACGAACTCTATACCCGCACCAACCAGAAGATCTATTTCGCCGGACTGTCGCTCGAAGCTCTGGCTCGCGCCGAAGAGGGGCGAGCGATGAATTCGCTGGCGTTGATTCAGGCGGGGCGTGAATCGGCGTTGTTTCACCTTTACGGCGCCTTGCTCGGTCTCTGTCACGAGATCGCTGGTTTCTATCGTCTGCCGCAGGCCAATGCACCACGCGCCGAGATGCTGCTGACACGTGAGGTGCTGGAGTCGATCGCGATTCCCGAGTTGGCCGAGATGGTCGAACTCGCTGGCAACTCTGAAACCTGGCTGGCAAAACTGCTGGCAGCGCATTCGGCGCTGTTCCAGCCGCCACGGGTGCCACACAAGCCCAAAGGGGACGTGACTCAGCCGCTAATTCAGGCGATTAATCTGGATGAAGAAGAAGCGCCAGAAGAGTTGAGTCGAGAGGAGCTGGAGAGCTGGCGGCAGAATCTGAAAGGCTTGGCGATTCGCTTTCGCGAAGGCTTGAACGAGTGCTGAGGGTGATTGACACGGTGGCAATCTGAAACATGCTGCTGGTCAAGATCCCGAGCGAAGCCTGAATGATGTCTATATAATCCCTGCCTTTCGTGGAGAACAGACCTTTATGCCAACGTCCTTTCTAGAAATTGTCGAGTTACCAGACGGCCGAATCGAACTGCGCAGGGCTGAGGACGAGGGTTCTCTGGTGACGCTGGATTTCTCCGACGATGCCAAGGCGTTCCTTCAAGGTCAGCATGTAGAAATTGCCAAGGCGATGCTAAGCGTCGGCGTGCAGATGGCCGGTCGTATGGTCGAAGGCGAGTTTGATAAGGAAGAGGGGCCGCGGGTTCTTCATTGATCCGCGCCTTTGCTTTTTAACGTTACCGCTTCAGATCGGCTTCTCTGTCCCTGGAGAAGCCCTGCGCTTCACACAGCGCGTAGTAGCAACCCTCAACCCAAACGAATATTCAGGCTCTGAGCTTCGCCCGTGCGTGCGGCGCTGATCAGTTGTTGCCGCGAGTGGGTGTTTAGCGGGTTGAGCCAGGTGACCACAGTGTGGCTGCGCCCCAACCGCAGAGCTTCGCACGCCAGTTGCTGGGCGCTTTGAGCGCCCCGTGGTTGAAGTAGCAGAATACGTTCGCGGTTCAGGCCGGCATCCCGCAGCCAGGTTTGAGTCAGGCTGGCAGGTGGCGCGATCAATGTCAGCCAACGTGCGTCCTGATCTTCACTGAGTTCGCGAAGAATCGGGGCGAGCAGGTTCAGGCAGTTCCCGGCCGCACCACGCAGTGACAGCTCACTGAATACTTCGGGTTCGGCATTCCAGGGGCGTTCGACCACGTCTTTCAGGATCGGCGCCATCGGTTGCGCCAGAAACGCTTCGAATAAAGGCAGTTGTGTTTGCTGGGGGGTGTGTGGGAACTGCATAAAGCCTCCTTTAGCGGCGGATTACGCCGACACTCAAGCCTTCGATCACCAGTTCCTGATCTTTCAGGTCGACTTCGATAGGGGCGAACTCGGGGTTTTCGGCAATCAGCCAGACCTTGCTGCCTTCACGCTTGAAACGTTTGACCGTCACTTCGTCGCCGATACGGGCAACGACGACCTGGCCATTACGTGCTTCGCGGGTGGTGTGCACGGCAAGAAGGTCACCATCGAAAATGCCGATGTCCTTCATGCTCATGCCGTGTACGCGCAGCAGATAGTCGGCGCGCGGATGAAAGAAGGCCGGATTGATGTTGCAAGACTCTTCGATGTGCTGCTGAGCGAGGATTGGCGCGCCGGCAGCGACCCGGCCAATGATTGGCAGGGTAGAGTCGTCGGCCTTGGCTTCAAAGCCGGGAATGCGAATACCGCGAGAAGCGCCCGGTGTCATCTCGATGGCGCCTTTTCGGGCCAGAGCCTTGAGATGTTCTTCAGCCGCGTTCGGCGACTTGAAGCCCAGTTCCTGAGCGATTTCCGCACGGGTTGGCGGGTAGCCGTTGTCTTCGAGGCAGCGTTTGATAAAGGCCAGAATCTCGGCTTGGCGTGGCGTCAGCTTTAGCATATTGATCGCTCTGTCTTTTTATACAGTGACTGTGATTATATACAGTGAAGCGTCCTTGGCAATGCCCGTTTTTTTGCAGGCCGCCAGACGGTCGGTATTCGTGCTTATTAATGAGTTGGGCTTGTGTGGTTAAATAGCTGACCGACCATTCCCAAAACGAACCGGCAGGCTTGACAAGGCACAGGCTGAAACGTATGTTTCAAACAAGTGTTTGTCAGGCGGAGTAGCCATGGCCCAGTCGGAAACCGTTGAACGCATTCTTGATGCTGCCGAGCAGTTGTTCGCGGAGAAAGGTTTCGCCGAAACCTCATTGCGTTTGATCACCAGCAAGGCCGGCGTCAACCTGGCAGCGGTGAACTATCACTTCGGCTCGAAAAAAGCGCTGATTCAAGCGGTTTTCTCGCGCTTCCTCGGGCCGTTCTGCATCAGCCTCGATAAAGAGCTGGAGCGCCGTCAGGCCAAGCCTGAAAACAAGCCGACGCTTGAAGAGCTGCTCGAAATCCTCGTCGAGCAGGCCCTTGTGGTGCAACCACGCAGCGGCAATGACCTGTCGATCTTCATGCGCCTGCTCGGCCTCGCGTTCAGCCAGAGCCAGGGCCACTTGCGCCGTTATCTGGAAGACATGTACGGCAAGGTGTTCCGTCGCTACATGCTGCTGGTCAACGAAGCCGCGCCACGCATTCCGCCGATCGAGCTGTTCTGGCGCGTGCACTTCATGCTCGGCGCCGCGGCGTTCAGCATGTCTGGCATCAAGGCGTTGCGCGCAATTGCCGAGACCGATTTCGGCGTCAACACCTCCATTGAGCAAGTGATGCGCCTGATGGTGCCGTTCCTCGCTGCGGGCATGCGTGCCGAAACCGGCGTCACCGATGCGGCGATGGCTACCGCACAACTGCGCCCGCGCAGCAAATCAACGCCGGTCGCCGCCAAGGTTTAACCGGGCACGGGTGGGCGCGGCAGCTTGTATCCGCTAAGCTAGCCGCCCATGCCGACTCTCGTTCTGAACCCGAAATCCATACAAATTGCCAACCTGCCGAGCATTGCTCAGGGTAGCGATGTGCTGCGGATCGGGTTTTTCGTTTTCAAGGAATCTCTATGACTGCTGGCCTGCAAGGCTCGTTGATGGTGGACGTCGCCGGTACCTGGCTGACGGCCGAAGATCGCCAATTGTTGCGTCAGCCCGAAGTGGGCGGCCTGATCATTTTCGCGCGCAACATTGAGCATCCGCGTCAGGTGCGTGAGCTTAGCGCGGCCATTCGTGCAGTTCGTCCTGATCTGCTGCTGGCGGTGGATCAAGAGGGCGGTCGCGTGCAGCGCCTGCGTCAGGGCTTTGTGCGCCTGCCGGCCATGCGTGCCATCGCCGACAACCCGAACGCCGAATACCTCGCCGAGCAATGCGGCTGGATCATGGCCACCGAAGTGCTGGCGGTCGGGCTCGACCTGAGCTTCGCCCCGGTGCTCGATCTGGATTACCAGCGCAGCGCTGTTGTCGGCACCCGTTCATTTGAGGGCGATCCGGAGCGCGCCGCAGTGCTTGCCGGAGCGTTCATTCGCGGCATGAACAGCGCGGGCATGGCTGCTACCGGCAAGCATTTTCCTGGCCACGGCTGGGCCGAAGCCGATTCCCACGTGGCGATCCCGAATGACGAGCGCAGCCTGGACGAGATCCGCGCCAACGATCTCGTGCCCTTCGCCAGGCTCAGCAAACAACTGGCCGCTGTGATGCCGGCCCACGTTATCTACCCGCAAGTCGACTCGCAGCCTGCCGGCTTCTCCCGGCGCTGGTTGCAGGACATCCTGCGCGGCGAATTGCAGTTCGACGGCGTGATCTTCAGCGACGACCTGTCGATGGCCGGCGCCCACGTTGTTGGCGATGCCGCCAGCCGCATCGAAGCCGCACTGACTGCCGGTTGCGACATGGGGCTGGTGTGCAACGACCGCGCTGCTGCAGAGCTCGCCTTGAGCGCCGCACAACGCATGAAGGTCAAGCCATCGGCCCGAATCGCGCGCATGCGCGGTCAGGCCATTGCCAGCACCGAATATCGTCAGGATCCGCGCTGGCTCACCGCCATCAGCGCGCTCAAAGACGCTCAACTGATCGATTAAGGATTTTTCGCTATGACGGTTTACGCAATCATCGGTGGCACCGGCCTGACCCAGCTCGAAGGCTTGACCATTCGCCAATCGCTGGCGGTGGACACCCCCTACGGCGCGCCATCGGCCGACGTGCAGATCGGCGAATACGCCGGCAAGGAAGTGCTGTTCCTCGCCCGTCACGGCCATCCGCATCGCTTTCCGCCGCACAAGGTCAACTACCGCGCCAACCTGTGGGCGTTGAAGCAGGCCGGTGCCGAAGCGATCATCGCGGTAAATGCGGTGGGCGGTATTCACCCGGCCATGGGCACCGGGCATTTCTGCGTGCCACACCAGATCGTCGACTACACCAGCGGCCGCGAACACACCTTTTTCGCCGATGATCTGGAGCACGTCACCCATATCGACTTCAGCTTCCCCTACAGCGAGCCGCTGCGTCAGCAATTGATTGCGGCGGTGGCTGCCGAAGGCTGCGAATACAGCGATCAAGGCGTGTATGCCTGCACTCAGGGCCCGCGTCTGGAAACCGTGGCGGAGATCGTGCGTCTGGAGCGCGATGGCTGTGACATCGTCGGCATGACCGGCATGCCGGAAGCTGCACTGGCCCGCGAGCTGGATCTGGATTACGCCTGTCTGGCGCTGGTGGTTAACCCGGCAGCGGGAAAAACCACCGAAGTAATCACCATGGCCGAGATCGAGCAGGCCTTGCATGACGGCATGGGCAAGGTTAAGTCGGCGTTGGCGCGGGTGTTGGCCGGCTAAGGACTGCCCATGAGCATTATCATCGAACAGCTTAAGTCGTTGGCCTGGGCCCGGGCATTCACTAGCAACGCGCTGGCCAAGGCTCGGGCTTATGCCGCCGATGATCGGGTAGAGATCATCGAGATCGATGACAGAAAGATCGAGGCGTTCTGCGTCGGTTCGGAAGATCAGGCGTATGAACAAACCATTTACCTGTCCGAAGATCGGCTGGGTTCCGTCAACTTGCGTTGCCTGTGCACCTGTCCTGTCTCAATCGACTGCAAACACTGCGCTGCGGTGCTCTATCACCTGCAGGGCAGTGATCATGAAGCGTCCGAAAGTAACGCACAGACCCAGTTGGGGCGGGCGCTGGAACATTGGCTTTCGACCATTCCCGTGCCGGCCAAGCCCATCGAAGAAGGCGCGCAAACTGCAGGCACGCGCCTGTTTTACAAGCTCAAGCCGACGTCAGTGAGCGGCAAGTGGCTGCTCGATATTTTCAAGGTCTCCCAGCTCAAGAGCGGCGAGTTGCGCGAAGTCAAACCGATGTATTCGCTGGCGGAAATGCTCATGCGTCAGCCCGGCTACCTGTCCGAGTTGGATCTGCGCGTCGCCAGGCTGCTGGTTGCCATGCACTCCCATCACGCCTATTACAGCGGCTATCCGCTGGAAGGCAGCAGCGGCGCCGAACTGCTGGAAATGCTCCTGCGCACCTCGCGGCTGTTCCTCGATTTCGAGGATCTGCAACCGTTGATGTCTGGCGCGAAACGCATCGGCCAGTTCGCCTGGGCCGAGCAGGCCGACGGCGGGTTCCGCGCGCAGTGGAGCAGTGCCGAGGCTGCGCAGGAAACCGTGCTGGCGCTGGAGCCGCTTTATTACCTGGATCGTGAACAGCGGCAGATTGGCCCTCTGTTCAATGAACTGGATGAAAAACTGGCCAGTCATTTGACTCTGGCGCCGGACATTCCGGCGCGTCAGGCCATGCAGTTCAGTCATCGCATGAGTGCGGCAACGAGAATCCCGCCGCCACACCAACTGACCGAACGAATCATCGACGACGTACTACCGCAGCCGCAACTCACCCTCGTCAGCGGTCGGGAGCGCTCGCGCTGGGAATACGTTCTTGAGCACCGCGCCGCCCTGGTGTTTACCTACAACGGCCAGCCGACGGTGGATCGCAACCCGGAAGTAATGATCCTCAACGGCACCGAAACCCAGCGCATTCAACGCCAGCCTGCGGTGGAAAAGAAACTGCGTCAGATCCTGCAAAAGTTCGGCTTCAAGAAAACCACGCGCAAGAGCTCGCTGGATCGTCCCGGCGAGATGTTCACGTTGCCGGATGATTCCGCCTGGCTCGGGTTTATGCACGAAGGGCTTGCCACGTTGCGCGCCTCGAACTGGGAAGTCGAGATGAGTCCCGGCTTTCATTTCAATGTGCAGCCAGTCGAGCATTGGTACGCCGAGGTCGAAGAAGAGGCTGGGCATCAGTGGTTTGATTTGCAGTTGGGTATCGTCGTCAATGGCCAGCGCTACAGTTTGCTACCGATCCTTCTGCACTTGTTGCGCACCCAGCCGCGCTTGCTTGACCCGGTCAATCTTGCACAACGCAGCGATGACGAAAAACTCCTGATCGAACTGAAGCCCAGCGGTTTTGGCGACCCTTCGGGCGCCAAGGTCGCGCTGCCGCTGAGTCGGATCAAACCGCTGATGGCCACGCTGGGCGAGTTGTACCTGGGCGGTCATCAGGGCGATGCACTGCGCTTGAGTGTCCCGGATGCCGCGCGCTTGAGTATGCTCGATGGCGTGCCGCTGGATTGGCAGGGTGGCGAGCGGCTGCGCACCTTCGCCAAGCGCTTGCAGAATTCCAGTCACACCCAGGTCGCTGCGCCGGCCGGCCTTAACGCGCAACTGCGCCCGTATCAGCTCGAAGGTCTGAACTGGATGCAAACCCTGCGCGAGCTTGAAGTAGGCGGCATTCTGGGCGATGACATGGGGCTGGGCAAAACGCTGCAAACCTTGGCGCATCTGCTCACGGAAAAACACGCCGGACGCCTTGATTGTCCGGCTCTGGCGGTGATGCCGACCAGCCTGATTCCCAACTGGCTCGACGAGGCCGAGCGCTTCACCCCCCAGTTGAAAGTGTTGGCGCTGCACGGCTCGGGGCGGCAAAAGGATTTCGCTGATCTGGCTGGATACGATCTGGTACTGACCACTTACGCTTTGCTGCCGAGGGATCTCGAGGTTCTACAGCCGCAGTTATGGAGCGTGCTGATTCTCGACGAAGCGCAGAACATCAAGAACCCGCTCAGCAAAGCCGCGCAGGCCGCACGCGATTTGCAGGCCCGCCAGCGCTTGTGCCTGAGCGGCACGCCATTGGAAAACCACTTGGGCGAGCTTTGGTCGCAGTTTCATTTCCTCATGCCCGGTTGGCTCGGCGACAGCAAGTCCTTCAATCGCGATTACCGCACGCCAATCGAAAAGCACGGCAATGTTCAGCGTATGCAGCACCTGACAGCGCGCATCAAGCCGTTTTTACTGCGCCGCAAAAAGGATCAGGTGGCCACCGAACTGCCGCCGAAAACCGAAATCATCCATTGGGTGGATCTCAGCGACGGCCAGCGCGATGTCTATGAAACCGTTCGCGTGGCGATGGATAAAAAAGTGCGCGACGAAATTGCCCGCAGTGGCGTGGCGCGCAGTCAGATCATCATTCTGGATGCCTTGCTCAAGCTGCGGCAGGTCTGTTGCGACCTGCGCCTGATCAACATGCCGCTGACAGCGAAGGCGCTGCGCTCCGGCAGTGGCAAGTTGGTCAGCTTGATGGAGATGCTCGAAGAGTTGCTCGGCGAAGGTCGCAGGATCCTGCTGTTCTCGCAGTTCACCTCAATGCTCGCCTTGATCGAGGAAGAATTGCAGCAACGTGACATTGCCTATTCGTTGTTGACCGGTGACACCACGGATCGACGCACACCGGTGAAGGATTTTCAGGGCGGCAAGGTGCCGCTGTTTCTCATCAGTCTCAAAGCGGGTGGTACCGGTTTGAACCTGACCGCTGCGGACACGGTGATTCACTTCGACCCTTGGTGGAACCCGGCGGTGGAGAATCAGGCCACCGATCGTGCGTATCGAATCGGGCAAAACAACCCGGTGTTCGTTTACAAGCTGATTGCTCGTGGCACGGTAGAGGAAAAAATACAGGCGCTGCAGCAGGAGAAAGCGGCGTTGGCCGGAGCGGTGCTTGAGGGGGGGACGACAGGTGGCTGGAAACTGGAGCAGAGCGACATTGAGGCGCTATTTGCGCCGTTGCCTGTTGCCAAGGGTTGAACCCTAAGTAATAGAGCAATATCTGATGGCCCCATCGCTGGCAAGCCAGCTCCCACAGGGTTGGGAGTCGTACACAAAACTGTGTTCCAACTCGGTACCTGTGGGAGCTGGCTTGCCAGCGATGGCTATCTAACAGGCGACGCAGATCTCAACGCTTGTCGGACTTATCCGGCAACGGCGCAAACAACGCCTCAATATCATTACTCTGCAACTTCCAGTCCCCAGCCTTGCGCCCATCCAGCACGCCCGCTGCCAAGTCGGATTTTTCCTTTTGCAGGTGCTGAATCTTCTCTTCCACCGTGCCCCGGGCAATCATCTTGTAGACGAACACCGGTTTCTCCTGACCGATCCGATAGGCACGATCCGTCGCCTGATTCTCGGTGGCCGGGTTCCACCACGGGTCGTAATGAATCACCGTGTCGGCCTCGGTCAGGTTTAAACCGACGCCGCCGGCCTTCAGGCTGATCAGAAAAATCTGACGCTTGCCACTCTGGAATTCCTTCACCGGCGTGCGCCGATCCCGGGTCTGGCCGGTCAGCAGCGCGTAAGCGACATTACGTTTTTTCAGCTCGTCTTCGATCAAGGACAGCATCGAGGTGAACTGCGAAAACAGCAGAATCCGCCGGCCCTCCTCGAACAGCTCCTCGAGCATTTCCATCAGGCTGTCGAGCTTGCCCGAGGTACTGCCGCGAGCGGGCAGGGTGGCGTCATTGACCAGGCGCAGATCGCAGCAAACCTGACGCAACTTGAGCAGCGCCTCAAGAATGATGATCTGGCTGCGCGCCACGCCTTTGCGGGTGATCTCGTCGCGGACCTTCTTGTCCATCGCCAGGCGCATGGTTTCATATACATCGCGCTGCGCTTCGTTGAGATCGACCCAATGGATGATCTCGGTTTTCGGCGGCAACTCAGTCGCCACTTGTTCCTTGGTGCGGCGCAGCAGGAACGGTTTTATCCGACCGTTGAGGTGCTGAAGTCTGACTTCACTGCCGCGCTTTTCAATCGGCACGCGGTAATCGGCGTTGAAGCTTTTTACGTCGCCGAGCCAGCCCGGCAGCAAGAAGTGAAACAGCGACCACAGCTCGCCCAGGTGGTTTTCCAGCGGCGTACCGCTCAGGCACAACCGTTGACGTGCGTTAAGCTCGCGCGCGGCCTGGGCGGCTTTGCTGTTCGGATTCTTGATGTACTGCGCTTCATCCAGCACCAACACATGCAGCGGCTGCTTGGCCAGACGTTCGACGTCTTTTGGCAGCAGGGCGTAGGTGGTGAGGATCAGGTCGAAGTCGGCCAGGTTATCGAAATGCTTTTTGCGAGTGGCGCCATACAGGGCAACCACTTTCAGTTGCGGCGTAAAGTGCGCCGCCTCATCGAGCCAGTTCGGAATCAGGCTGGTCGGCATCACCACCATGCACGGACGATCGAGGCGTCCGGCGATTTTCTCGCTGAGAATATGCGCCAGGGTCTGTAGGGTTTTACCCAGCCCCATGTCATCCGCAAGAATCCCGCCGACTTCCAGTTGCCGTAGCGACTGCATCCAGCTCAAGCCTTCGAGCTGATAAGGGCGCAACGTCGCATTCAAACCTTCCGGTGCTTCTGTGCTGAAATCACGAATATCACGCAGACGTTGGGCAAACGTGCGGATCTGTTCGCCGCCCTCCCACAGCAGCGGAAGGCCTTCCAGCGAATTGAGACGCGTGGCATCGGCCTTGCTCAGGCGCAGGGTGGTTTCGCCCGGCTCTTGTAAGTAAAACTCCCCGAGCGTCATCAGCACCGGCTTCAGCCGACCCAGGGGTAAGGCCACCTGCAACGGCCCGTGCTCGCTGTTGCGCTGCGGAATATTCACCAGAATCAGCTCGTCATCGCGGCGGCGCGCCAGGCGTTCCGGGTTGAGGATTTCCGCGTGCGAGCGCATCAGATTGAGCAAGATAGGCAACAGACTCAGGCGCTCACCATTGACGATGATCCCCAGTTCCAGATCAAACCAATCGCGTTCCGGCACCTGCTCGACGGTGGCGTACCAGTCATCAACGGCGGTCAGGTCAAAACCGAATTCCTCGTCGATCTGCAGTTCCCAGCCTTGGCTGCGCAGTTTCGGCAGGTCGTTGAGGGTGAACGTCAGCCAAGCGCTGTCATTGACCATTTCGTACAGCTCGCCAGCGCTCTCCGGCAGGGCTTTGCTCTGGCGGGTGGCGATGCGAAAGCCGAGGATGCGCAACTGTTCGCGGTACGACTGCTCGACATCCGGATGGCGTTTGACGCGCAGCGTCTGGCTTTCCTGGCGAATCAGGATGTCGCTGTTCTTTTGTCCGCTGACGTATTCATCCAGATAGCTGAACGACAACGCCGCGCGATGCTGAATGTAGCGCTGCATCTTGCCGTTGCGCGGTTCGAAGGCGCTGAACTCGACGCTGGCCAGCCATAGGCGCGGCATTGGCTGCACATTGTCGACCAGCACTTGCGGTGGCGCCTTCGGGCTGCGGTTTTCCAGCACGGCTTGCAGCTTTTCCAAGAGTTCGGCGTCTTTGGCGGCGGCAGGGTAATCGAGGGTTTCCTGCACTTTCAGGAGCACCGCTGCGCAGTGTTTGCAGTTGCTGCGAACCGGGCAGGTGCAGCTTGCATCGACCAGCAGCAAGGTGCTTTTGGCGGATTCGCGCAGCTGGATGGTCTGGCGGTAAACGTTACCGCCAGAGCCTTCGCAACTGGCGGTGATGGTCGCATCGCCGACCTGGGCGATGCGTACCCGGTTTTCCAGGGCATAGCGGCGGCCACGCTCCAGGCTCTGTTCCTTGAATCGGCTGACCCAGGAGGGTGCCAACGGTTTACTCAGGGGCGGGGACATAAGGACTTCGATCAGTCCGGAATCGCTTCAGGCGCTTCCCGTGGCGCTGGCGCGGTCAGGGAAGTGATCTTGATCAGCAAGGCCAGATGACCGTTGTCCAGGTAGTTGAGTTGGCCGTTCTTGGTGTGACTGTCCTGTTTCAGGCGCTCGCTGGTGGTGACCAGGCCATTGGCGTCGATCTGATTGACCCAGAAATCGGCGTTCACATCGGTGAAACGCCCCAGTTTCATTTCCAGCGTGCCCTCGATCGGGAATTGACCGAACTGCTCCTGACCGTCGCTGACCGCCACTTTTGCCGGTGCTTCGCCAAGGGTTTGCTGCCAGGCCTTGTGCATCAGCACGCTGTAGTCGCCGCTGGCGGTGAGTTTGCTGACGACGTCATTCAACGCCGGTGTGCGTTTGCTTTCGTCGCTCAAACGCTGGGCGCCAGCGGCCCAGTCTTCCGGCGCGGCGCGGCTGACGATTGCCGGCACGGCGTTCTGGCGCACCAGAATCATTTCGACCTGATACAGGTCATCGGCGAAAGCCGAAGGGGCTACCAAAGCAAGTAGCAAAGTCACTGAGCGGAACAGGCGCATTGGGCGTCCTTCAAACAGATTTCGGGAGGAGGCGCTCAAACAGCGCCTCTACAGTATTAAAGCGCTCTTCCGGACGTTCCATCGGTACCTGGAATTTGAACATCGTCGCGCCTTCGAATTTATAGCGTTTTGGCTGGCTCTGGATCAGCTTTATCAGCGTCATCGGGTCGACCGGGGTTTGCGCGGCGAACTCAATACGCCCACCTTGCGGGCCACCATCGACCTTCTTGATGCCCAATTGCTCGGCCTGCAACTTCAGCGCTGTGATGCGCACCAGATTCTTCGTCGGTTCCGGTAGCAGGCCGAAGCGGTCGATCATCTCGACTTGCAGATCTTTCAGGCCTTCCTCGTCGGTGGCCGAAGCGATGCGCTTGTACAGAATCAGACGCGCGTGAACGTCCGGCAGGTAGTCTTCCGGAATCAGCGCCGGCACCCGCAAGTTGACTTCCGGGCCACCGCCCAGCGGTTGATCAAGGTTCGGTTGCTCGCCCTTGCGGATCGATTTCACCGCGCGTTCCAGCATCTCCATGTACAGCGTGAAGCCCACGGCCTGAATCTGCCCGCTCTGGCCATCGCCGAGCAGTTCGCCGGCACCACGGATTTCCAAGTCGTTGGTCGCGAGCACGAAACCGGCGCCGAGATCCTGAGTATTGGCAATCGCTTCCAGACGCTTTTCCGCGTCCGAAGTGATTTGCTGGCGCGGCGGCGTCAGCAGGTAGGCGTAAGCCTGGTGGTGACTGCGGCCGACACGACCACGCAACTGGTGCAGTTGTGCCAGGCCGAACTTGTCGGCGCGCTCGATGATGATGGTATTGGCGCTCGGCACGTCGATGCCGGTCTCGATGATGGTCGAGGCGATCAGCACGTTGAAGCGCTTGTGATAGAAGTCGCTCATCACCTGTTCGAGTTCGCGCTCGCGCATCTGTCCGTGACCGATGCCGATGCGGGCTTCCGGCACCAGTTCGGCGAGATCGGCGGCGCACTTCTCGATGGTTTTCACATCGTTGTGCAGGTAGTAAACCTGGCCGCCGCGCAGCAGTTCACGGAGCAGGGCCTCTTTGACCGTGCTCTTGTTCTGCTCCATGACGAAAGTGCGCACCGACAGGCGTCGCGCTGGCGGCGTGGCGATGATCGACAAGTCGCGCATGCCCGACACCGCCATGTTCAGTGTGCGCGGAATCGGCGTGGCGGTCAGGGTAAGAATGTCGACTTCGCTGCGCAGGGCCTTGAGCTGTTCTTTCTGACGCACACCGAAACGGTGTTCTTCGTCGATGATCACCAGCCCGAGGTTTTTGATTTTCACATCGTCGGACAGCAGCTTGTGCGTGCCAATGACGATGTCGATTTTGCCTTCGGCCAGATCAGCGATAGCCGCGTTCACTTCCTTGGCCGACTTGAAGCGGCTCATCACTTCGACGGTCACTGGCCAGTCGGCGAAGCGGTCGCGGAAGCTGTTGTAGTGCTGCTGGGCGAGCAGGGTGGTCGGCACCAGAATCGCCACCTGACGACCGCCGTGCACGGCGATGAATGCCGCACGCATGGCCACTTCGGTCTTGCCGAAACCGACGTCGCCGCAGACCAGGCGATCCATTGGTTTCGGCGCGAGCATGTCTTCGCGCACGGCTTCAATGGTCGATTGCTGGTCCGGGGTTTCTTCGAACGGGAAACCGGCGCTGAACGTCGCGTAATCGGCTTTCGGGTCGGCGAATGCATAACCTTCGCGAGCGGCACGCCGGGCATAGATGTCGAGCAGTTCAGCGGCAACATCGCGCACCTGTTCGGCGGCTTTACGCTTGGCCTTCTGCCAGGTTTCCGAGCCGAGGCGGTGCAGCGGGGCCAGCGCATCGTCGCTGCCGGTGTAACGCGCGATCAAATGCAGGTTAGCTACGGGCACGTAAAGCTTGGCGTTCTCGGCGTATTCGAGGGTGAGGAATTCGGCGGCCTGATTGTCGATTTCGAGAATCGTCAGACCCAGATAGCGACCGACACCATGATCAATGTGCACCACCGGCGCGCCTTCGCGCAGCTCGGTGAGGTTTTTGATCACCGCATCGTTATTGCCGTCGGCACGCTTCTCGCGGCGGCGGCGTTGCATCACGCGTTGGCCGAACAGCGGACTTTCCGCGACCAGGGCCAGCGCCGGGTCATCGAGCATCAGGCCTTCATCGAGCGGGGCAATGGTGATCGCCAGACGATCCTTGCTCGCGACGAAGTCCGGCCAGCTGTCGACGGTTTTCGGTCGCAGCTTCAGGCGTTCAAGCAACTCCAGCAGGACTTCGCGACGGCCGGCGGATTCGGCGGTGAACAGCACGCGTCCGGGGAATTCATCGAGAAATGCCGACAGTGCCGCCAGCGGTTGCGTGGCTTTGGCCTCGATTGCCAGATTCGGCAGGGCTTGCGCGGGGAAGCGCTCGCGGCCGACGCCGGTTTCCACGTCTTGTTGACTGGCGACCACACGTGGCCAGCTCTTCAAACGGGCGAAACAGTCTTCCACCGGCAGGAACAATTCTGCCGGCGGCAATAAAGGACGCGAAGGGTCGACGCGACGCTCTTCATAACGATTGCGCACGTCGTTCCAGAAGTTTTCCGCCGCTTGCTCGATGCCCGGCAGAGAGAACACCTGGGTGTCCTGCGGCAGGTAATCGAACAGGGTCGAGGTTTCGTCGAAGAACAGCGGCAGGTAGTACTCGATACCGGCCGGAGTGATGCCGCTGCTCAGATCCTGAAAGATCGGGCAGCGACGGAAGTCGACGTCGAAACGCTCGCGAAAGCGTGCCTTGAAACGGGTGACCGCGTCTTTCTGTAGCGGGAACTCACGGGCCGGCAGCAGCTTGACCGATTCGACCTTGTCGATGGAGCGCTGGTTTTCCGGGTCGAAGGTGCGCAGGGTTTCGATTTCGTCATCGAACAGGTCGATGCGATACGGCAACTTGCTGCCCATCGGAAACAGGTCGATCAACGCACCGCGCACGGTGAACTCGCCGTGCTCATAAACCGTATCGACGTAGCGATAGCCACTGGCTTCGAGTCGCGAACGCATCTGTTCAACATCGAGCTTCTGCCCGACATCCAGCACCAGGCTGCTGCCGAGCAGGAATTTGGTCGGCGCCAAACGGTGCAACGCTGTGGTGATCGGCACCACCAGCACGCCATGCGCCAGTTCCGGCAGCCTATATAAGCTGGCGATGCGCTGGGAAATGATGTCCTGGTGGGGCGAGAACAGGTCGTACGGCAGGGTTTCCCAGTCAGGGAAATGCAGAACGGGCAAATCCGGGGCGAAGAAACTCAGCTCCTGTTCCAGTCGTTCAGCACTCTGGCTGTCGGCGGTCAGTAGCAGGGTGAAGCGCTTGGCAGCGCTGGCAGCCTCGGCAATCGCCAGGCTGAGGGCAGCACCGGGCAGATTGCCCCAATGCTGTTTACCTGCCTCGGCAGGGAGTAGCGGTAGACGCAGAACGGGCACGGAAGGTTGAGCTCCAGGCTTTGCGACAAAGTCGGTAATTGTAGCGGCGTCCGGTGCCGCCTGTCAGTTGCAGACTACGTCTATCTTCGCTGTTTGGACGAAATGTAGTGGTAACCATAAAAACCAGCCGTTTTTTTGTGGTTATGTAGTGCCGAAAGTGGCTGGTGTTACGGAGGGTTACAGACATCGTCTAACAGTCGTCGAAAAATTGACTGCGCTGAAAGCCCCGGTTTTACTGGGCTTGAGAGAGGCGTAATTTTTTTGAACGGAATTTTGTTACCGATTTCGCGACAAGCGCACATTGCTACAAGAGGTTGTCGGCGGCATAATGTAGCCCCTTTTTTCTGCCCCTACATGTGGAAGGTTACCGTGACTCAGAAGCCCGACCAGTGTCTTGGTGAATGGATCGACCGTGAAGCACTCGCAGAAGCGATGATTCCGCTTATCGGTCAGCTCTACCGCAATAACAACGTGGTGAGCTCGATCTATGGCCGCAGCCTGATCAACCAGTCTGTCATCGCGATTCTCAAAGCTCACCGCTTTGCGCGCCACCGTTCTTCCGACGACAGCGAACTCTCCGTCCACGAAACATTCCCACTGCTTAAAGCCATGAGCGAGCTCAAGCTCGGCGCGGCTTCGGTAGACCTGGGCAAGTTGGCGTTCAAATTCCGTAACGAAGGCAATGGCCGCAGCGCCGAGCAATTCGTTCGTGAAGAAATGGCTGACGTGGTTGGCCAGCAAAACGCTTCCGCACGTAAAGGCACTGACGTTGTGCTGTACGGCTTCGGTCGTATCGGCCGTCTGCTGGCGCGCATCCTGATCGAAAAAACCGGTGGTGGCGACGGCCTGCGTCTGCGTGCCATCGTCGTGCGCAAAGGCGCCGACAACGACCTGACCAAGCGCGCCAGCCTGCTGCGTCGCGATTCGGTCCATGGTTCGTTCAACGGCACCATTACCATCGACGAAGAAAACAACACCATCACCGCCAACGGTAACCTGATCCAGGTGATCTACGCGAAGAACCCGACCGAGGTGGATTACACCCAGTACGGCATCAAAGATGCGCTGCTGGTGGACAACACCGGTGTATGGCGTGACGCCGATGGTCTGGGCCAGCACCTGCAATGCCCGGGTGTCGCCCGCGTTGTTCTCACCGCGCCTGGCAAAGGCAAGCTGAAGAACATCGTTCACGGCATCAACCACAACGAAATCACCGCTGACGACAAGATCGTGTCCGCCGCTTCCTGCACCACCAACGCCATCGTGCCGGTGCTGAAAGCTGTGAATGACAAGTTCGGCATCATCAACGGTCACGTCGAAACCGTTCACTCGTACACCAACGACCAGAACCTGATCGACAACTTCCACAAGGGCGATCGCCGTGGCCGTAGCGCCGCGCTGAACATGGTCATCACCGAGACCGGTGCTGCCACCGCTGCTGCCAAGGCCCTGCCTGAGCTGGCCGGCAAGCTGACCGGTAACGCGATCCGCGTTCCGACGCCAAACGTGTCGATGGCCATTCTCAACCTCAACCTTGAGAAAGCTGCCACCCGTGAAGAGATGAACGAGTACCTGCGCTACATGGCGCTGCACTCCGATCTGCACAAGCAAATCGACTTCGTCAACTCGCAGGAAGTGGTTTCGACTGACTTCGTGGGCTCGCGCCACGCCGGTGTGGTCGACGCTGAAGCGACCATCGTTCAGGACAACCGCGTTGTACTGTACGTGTGGTACGACAACGAGTTCGGCTACAGCTGCCAGGTGGTTCGCGTGATGGAAGACATGGCCGGTGTGAACCCGCCAGCGTTCCCGCGCTAAGCGATAGCTGCACATGAAAACGCCCCGACTTTGTTCGGGGCGTTTTTTTATGCCTGCAAAACTTCTATTGCCTTGGCCAGCCTCATCGCTGGCAAGCCAGCTCCCACAGGTTTACTGGTTAATTACACAATTGCATTAACACCTGAAACCCTGTGGGAGCTGGCTTGCCAGCGATGGCGTCCTGTCAGGCGCCGCCAGGGACGGCCGCTTGCGCGGTACGCAGTTCGTGCTTATTGCCCCGGAACAACACCAACGTCGCAATCAATCCCAACACCGCCGCACCACTCAGCCAGATCCCCGGCGCAGCCTTGTTGTCCAGCACATGAATCAGGTAAGTACACGCCGCCGGGGTAAACCCGCCGAACGTCGCGGTTGCCAGGCTGTAAGCCAGTGAGAAGCCGGTCGTACGCACTTCAACCGGCATGATCTCGGTCAGCGCCACCACCATCGCGCCGTTGTACGAACCGTAGAGGAACGACAGCCACAACTCGACAATCAGCAAATGGCTGAAGCTCGGGTTCGCCACCAGCCACGACAGCGCCGGGTAGGCGGTCAGGATCGCCAGAATCGTCGCCGCCAGCAGTAAGGGTTTACGGCCGATCTTGTCAGACACCGAGCCCATCACCGGCAACCAGAAGAAGTTCGACAGGCCGATGCACACCGTCACCAGCAACGCGTCGAAATCCGACAGGTGCAGCTCAGCCTTGCCGAACGTCGGGGTGTACGCAGTGATCAGGTAGAACGACACCGTAGTCATCACCACCAGTGCCATGCCGGCGATGACGATGCCGAAGTTCTGACCGATCGAGCGGACAATTTCCCGCAGGGTTGGGCGATGTTTCCTGGCTTGGAACTCTGGCGTTTCCTCCAGCGAGCGGCGAATGACGAAGATTACCGGCACAATCATGCAGCCGATCAGGAACGGCACGCGCCAGCCCCAGTCACCCATTTGTTCCGGGCTCAGCCAGTGGTTGAGGCCGACGCCGAGCAGGCCGGCGAAAACCACCGCCGCTTGCTGACTCGCAGACTGCCAACTGACGAAGAAACCCTTGCGGCCTGGTGTGGCGATCTCTGCCAGATAGACAGATACGCCGCCCAGTTCTACGCCAGCGGAAAAGCCTTGCAGCAACCGACCGAACAGTACGAGCAGCGGTGCGGCGACGCCGAGGGTGGCGTAGCCCGGCACGCAGGCAATCAGCACCGTACCGGCAGCCATCAACGCCAGCGTGATGATCAGCCCTTGGCGACGGCCATGACGGTCAATGTAGGCGCCGAGGAAAATCGCCCCGAGCGGACGCATCAAGAAGCCGGCCCCAAAAGTGGCCAGTGAAAGCATCAGCGAAGCGAAGGCGCTGTCGGTGGGGAAGAAGGTCTTGGCAATGGCTGTGGCGTAAAAGCCATAGACCATGAAGTCGAACATTTCGAGGAAGTTGCCGCTGACAACGCGAAAAATCGCTTTGCCTTTGCCCGTGGTGGAGGACATGTTCAGGTACTCGCTATTGGATTTTGTATAAAGATGTTGCAGATCCTTTAATTCATAATGGCCGTCGCGGTTTTACGGAGAGATGAATAATTGTTCACTAGACGGTTGCTGGGGCTTGTGATGCTGGCTGGCTTATTGGCTGGCTGCGGCAATGGCGATTCCATGGAAAGCCTTGGTGGGGCGACCATGGGCAGCACGTATTCAATCAAGTATGTGCGCCGCGCCGGCTTGCCCGAACCGAAGCAAGTTCGCGGTGAAGTGGAGGGGATCCTCGGCGAAGTCGATCGGCAGCTATCCACCTATCGCAACGATTCGGACATCGAGCGCTTCAACGCTTTACCCGCCAATAGCTGTCAGAAAATGCCTGCAGCGGTACTCGAATTGGTCCGCACGGGCGAACAACTGTCAGCGCAAAGCGAAGGCTCCTACGACCTGACTGTCGAACCGCTGATGAATCTCTGGGGGTTCGGCCCGCAGGGGCGCGAAGAGAAAGTCCCTGGCGCCGCCGCACTCGCCGAGGTGATGTCGCGCGTCGGTTATCAGCACTTGCGCATCAATGGCGAGCAGTTGTGCAAGGACGCCGCCGTCGAAGTCGATTTCAACAGCATCGCCGCCGGTTATGCCGTCGACACCATCGCGGCACGGCTCGATGCCATGGGCATCCACGATTACCTCGCTGAAGCCACGGGTGAGCTAAAGGCAAAGGGGCGAAAGCTTGACGGCTCATCGTGGCGCATCGCGCTGGAAGAACCTCGTGACGATCAACAGGTCGCCGAGCGCATCATCAATGTCGACGGCTACGGCGTTTCCACCTCCGGCGACTACCGCAACTATTTCCTGCAGAGCGGTCGGCGTTATTCCCACACCTTCGATGCGCGTACCGGTGCACCGGTCCTACACGATCTGGCGTCAGTCACGGTGATTCATCCTTCAGCGTTGATGGCCGATGGCCTATCGACGCTGTTGCTGATTCTCGGCCCTGAAAGGGCGTGGGACTATGCGGAAAAACATGACATTGGTGCATTCTTTGTGATTCGTGCCGATACAGGTTTTGTCGTTCGCACCAACAAGGCTTTCGAACGCCTCAGTGGCGCAAAAACTGACTGAGAACAATACGAAAGCTGGCGTTGTAGTGCAGGCAAAAGTAGCCTACGACGCGACCAAGGGTTAATGTGCGCGGCGTTGACGCTTCTATAGACTGTATCCGGGTTCTTGATTGACCCCCAATTGTTCCTTCGCGCCGCCGTTCGGCGTGATTTAGCCGCCGGTGCTGCTGGCACCGCGGCCTGTTCTGAGGAGTACGCATGGCTGTCTACAACTACGACGTGGTGGTGCTGGGTTCCGGCCCGGCGGGAGAAGGCGCGGCAATGAACGCCGCCAAAGCAGGGCGCAAGGTCGCGATGGTCGACAGCCGTCGCCAGGTCGGCGGCAACTGCACCCACCTCGGCACCATCCCGTCCAAGGCACTGCGTCACTCGGTGCGGCAGATCATGCAGTTCAACACTAATCCTATGTTCCGGGCGATCGGCGAGCCGCGCTGGTTCTCCTTCCCGGACGTGTTGAAAAGCGCCGAAAAGGTTATTTCCAAACAAGTCGCTTCGCGTACCGGCTACTACGCCCGTAATCGCGTCGACGTGTTCTTCGGCACCGGCAGCTTCGCCGACGAGCAAACCATCGAAGTGGTTTGCGCCAACGGTGTGGTCGAGAAACTGGTGGCCAAGCACATCATCATCGCCACCGGTTCGCGTCCTTATCGCCCGGCGGACATCGATTTCCACCATCCGCGTATCTACGATAGCGACACCATCCTCAGCCTCGGCCACACCCCGCGCAAACTGATCGTTTACGGCGCCGGCGTGATCGGTTGTGAATACGCGTCGATCTTCAGTGGTCTGGGTGTACTGGTCGAGCTGGTCGACAACCGTGGTCAGTTACTGAGCTTCCTCGACTCGGAAATCTCCCAGGCGTTGAGCTACCACTTCAGCAACAACAACATCACCGTGCGCCACAACGAAGATTACGATCGCGTTGAAGGCGTCGACAACGGCGTGATCCTGCACCTGAAGTCCGGCAAGAAGATCAAGGCCGACGCCTTGCTCTGGTGCAACGGTCGTACCGGCAACACCGATCAGCTCGGTCTGGAAAACATCGGCGTCAAGGTCAATAGCCGTGGCCAGATCGAGGTCGACGAGGCTTACCGCACCTGCGTGCCGAACATCTACGGTGCCGGTGACGTGATCGGCTGGCCGAGCCTGGCCAGTGCCGCCCACGACCAGGGTCGTTCGGCTGCTGGCAGCATCGTCGATAACGGTAGCTGGCGCTTTGTGAATGACGTGCCGACCGGCATCTACACCATTCCGGAGATCAGCTCGATCGGCAAGAACGAGCAGGAACTGACCCAGGCCAAAGTGCCGTACGAAGTTGGCAAGGCGTTCTTCAAGAGCATGGCGCGTGCGCAGATCGCCGGCGAGCCGCAAGGCATGCTGAAGATCCTGTTCCACCGTGAAACCCTGGAAGTGCTGGGCGTTCACTGCTTCGGTTATCAGGCGTCGGAGATCGTTCACATCGGCCAGGCGATCATGAGCCAGCCGGGCGAGCTGAACACCCTGAAGTACTTCGTCAACACCACGTTCAACTACCCGACCATGGCCGAAGCCTATCGGGTAGCGGCGTACGACGGCCTCAACCGGCTTTTTTGACGGGCTCCGGCCGGTGGCCTGAGCCGGCCGGGGAGACCGATTTCAGCAATTCTCGAGGGTGGCAGTGGCCAAACCGGGAAAGTCTGTAATCAGGCTGTCAACGCCGAAGTCGGCGAGTCTGCGCATCAGCGCAGGCTCGTTGACGGTCCACACCGACACATGCAGCCCCTGACGCTGCGCCTTTTGCAGACGTTCCGGCGTGCACAGTGTCCAGTTCAGCGCGAGAATCTCACAGCCATAGCTGGCCGCGACCTTCAACGGGTCGAGCCAAGCGTATTCGGCCACCAATCCGCGCGACACGTCCGGCACCAGATCCAGCGCCGCTTTCAGCACTTCCCGCGAACTCGAGGTGATCGTCACCTTGTCGAGCAGGCCATGCCGTTGCGCCATTTCACGAATCGCCAGCACCGTGGTTGCGGCGCGAGTACGTGAAGCGCTTTTGACCTCCAGTTGCCAATGCTCGAAATCACACTTCTCGAACAACTCTTCCAGCGTCGGAATCGGGCACGGCTTGATCCAGCCCGGGCCGCCCTTGCGCGCGTCGTAGGTCACCAGCTCGGCGGCGGTGTGTTCGACGACCTTGCCGCGCCGCTCCGTGGTGCGTTTGAGGGTCGGGTCGTGGATGACCATCAACTCGCCGTCCTTGGACAGGTGCAGATCCAGTTCGCAACGGCGCACGCCGTGCTTGAGACATTCCTGAAAGCTGCTCAGGGTGTTTTCCGGTGCTTCGCCCTTGGCGCCGCGGTGGCCGTAGATGAGGGTCACGGTTCTTCCTTAAATTAAATGCCTGATTCGTTCTGTTCGCGGGCCAGACGTCGTTCCTGAGCCTGCTTCTGCAAGATATAGCGGGCGAGCAACTGGCGCTGGGCGTCGGTCAGGTGTTCGAACTCGGTACCGACGTCGTAGCCTTCGCCTTTGCGATCGCAATGGGTGACGCGAGCGCGCAGCAACAGGCCCAGCGCTTGCGGCATCAGCACCAGTTTCACTGACAGGTGTGCACCGGTGGCAATCGGTGTCGGGTGCTGAAAGTCGATCCCGCCTTCGGAGATGATCACCGGTTGCGGCTCGCCGATATGACCGAGTACGGTCAGGGCGACCACCTGGCTGAGCAGGTCGATGCGTTTGTTCTGGGATTTCAGGAACGCGGCAATGGCCCGGTCGCGCTCGCTGATCTGCCGCAACAGGTGTTGCGACTCGAATTCACTCAGGTGCAGTTCGCTGAGCAGGTTGAACAGTGGGGAAGCATCCTGCAACACTTCCTGGCCTGCGGCTTCGGGAGCAGACAGGGGCCGAATTTCCAGTGCGATCGTGTCCTCGATACGGTAGTATTCGCGGCGATCTTCTTCATCTAATGTCGACATGGCGAACCCATGGTAGCGGCGGTGGTCTGAGTGTAAAGCTGGTTATCGACCCCCGCCACAAGGACGTTCCTTTTCCCTCCGAACAAGCCCCGACATGTTCAGACCTCTCTTCGTATTTATCGGCACGCGTTATACCCGTGCAAAGCGTCGCAATCATTTTGTGTCATTCATTTCCCTGACTTCGATGATCGGGCTCGCCCTTGGCGTGGTCGTGATGATCGTCGTGTTGTCGGTGATGAACGGCTTCGATCATGAGATGCGCACCCGTGTGCTGGGCATGGTGCCCCACGCGACCATTGAATCCACTGAGCCGATCAACGATTGGCAAAGCCTGGCCACCCAGGTCAAGCAGAACCCGCAGGTGACGGCGGTTGCGCCGTTCACCCAGATGCAGGGCCTGCTGACCAATAACGGTCAGGTGTCCAAGGTATTGCTCAATGCCATCGACCCTGCGCTCGAGCGCAATGTGTCGATCATCGACAACTTCATGAAACAGGGCAAGCTCGACGATCTGACGCCGGGCAGCTTCGGCATCGTCATCGGCGACAAGGCTGCGACCAAGCTCGGCGTCGGCATCGGAGACAAGGTCACCTTCGTCGCGCCGGAGGTCAGCGTGACCCCGGCCGGGATGTTCCCGCGCATGAAGCGCTTCACCGTTGTCGGCATTTTCCATGTCGGCGCTGGCGAACTCGATGGCTATCTGGGCGTGACCAACCTGCAGGATCTGGCGAAGATGCACCGCTGGAAGCCTGATCAGGTGCAGGGCATTCGCCTGAAGTTCGACGACCTGTTCCAGGCACCGCGTGTGGCATGGAACATCGCCCAGCAGCTTGGCGAAGACCACTACTACGCCCGCGACTGGACCCGCACCCACGGCAATCTGTATCAGGCGATCCGTATGGAAAAAGCCATGATCGGCCTGCTGTTGTTGCTGATCGTCGCCGTCGCTGCGTTCAACATCATTTCCACGCTGGTGATGGTGGTCAACGACAAGAAGGGCGACATCGCCATTCTGCGTACGTTGGGCGCGACGCCGGGCACGATCATGCGCACGTTCATGGTGCAAGGCACGGTGATCGGTGTGGTCGGCACGGCGATTGGCGCGGTGGTGGGTATTTTCGCCGCGCTTAATGTCAGCGCGGCGATCTCGGCACTGGAAGGCCTGATCGGCCACAAATTCCTTAATGCTGACGTGTATTTCATTGATTATCTTCCGTCGCAGGTGCAGAGCCAGGATGTGGTCATGGTCTGCGCCGCTGCGTTGGTCCTGAGTTTCCTCGCCACCCTGTATCCAGCCTGGCGTGCCGCGCGCACCCAGCCGGCGGAGGCGCTACGTTATGAGTGAGTCGGGCATGAGTGAACAAGCAATCCTGAGCTGCCGCAACCTGGGCAAATCTTACGAGGAAGGCCCGGAATCGGTAGAAGTACTGGCCGGCCTGCAACTGGAGTTACACCCGGGCGAGCGCGTCGCGATCGTCGGCACCTCGGGTTCGGGCAAAAGTACCTTGCTCAACCTGCTCGGCGGCCTCGATACGCCGACCAAGGGCAGCGTCTGGCTCGATGGTGAAGAACTGTCGGCGCTGAGCGAGAAGAAGCGTGGCCTGCTGCGTAATCGTGCGCTCGGTTTCGTTTACCAGTTCCACCACTTGCTGCCGGAATTCACCGCACTGGAAAACGTCTGCATGCCGCTGCTGATCGGCAAGACGCCGATCCCGGAAGCGCGTCAGCGCGCCACGGCGTTGCTGGAACGCGTCGGCCTCGGTCATCGCCTGGAGCACAAACCGGCGGAACTGTCCGGCGGTGAACGTCAGCGTGTGGCCATCGCCCGCGCCCTGGTGAACAAGCCGGGCCTGGTGATGCTCGATGAGCCGACTGGCAACCTCGACTCGCACACCGCGCAAGGCATTCAGGATTTGATGCTGGAACTCAGCACCTCCATGCGCACGGCGTTCCTGGTGGTGACCCACGACATGAACCTGGCCCGCCAGATGGATCGCGTATTGCACCTGCAAGAAGGTTGCCTGACGCCCATCTGATTGGCTGAAACCCGACGCCTGCAAAGACGTCGGGTCTTTTATTTTTATACGGTGCCCCAGCGAATGTTCAGACCGTTATCGATCTTTATCGGCACGCGCTATACCCGCGCCAAGCGCCGCAATCGCTTTGTTTCGTTCATTTCGATGACCTCGATGATCGGCCTCGCCCTCGGCGTGCTGGCGATGATCGTGGTGTTGTCGGTGATGAATGGCTTCCAGCGCGAAATGAGCTCGCGCATCCTCGGCATGGTTCCGCACGCCACCATCGTGGGCGTCAAGCCGATCGATGACTGGCAGCCGGTTGCCGCCGCCGCGATGAAAAATCCTGAAGTGACCGCCGCCGTGCCGTTCACTGAGATGGAAGGCATGCTCTCCTATAAGGGCTTGATGCAGCCGATCCAGATCAGCGGCGTTGATCCGGCGCAGGAAGGCAAGGTTTCTATCGTTGCTCAGCACATTGTGCAGGGTCGTCTTGATGCCTTGAAGCCGGGCGAGTTTGGTGTGGTGATTGGTGAAATCACCGCGCGCCGTTTCCGCCTCAACGTCGGTGACAAGATCACCCTGATCGTCCCGGAAGTCAGCACCGCACCGGGCGGCATCACCCCGCGCATGCAGCGTCTGAACGTGGTGGGCGTGTTCAAGGTTGGCGCTGAACTGGACGGCTCGATGGGCCTGATCCATGTGGCGGACGCTGCGACCATGCAGCATTGGCAGCCGAATCAGGTACAGAGCGTGCGTCTGGCGGTCAAGGATCTGTACGCCGCGCCGAAAGTCTCTTCGGACATCGCTGCCGGCCTGGGCGCTGAGTTCAAGGCTGACGACTGGACCCACACCCAGGGCAGCCTGTTCAGTGCGATGAAGATGGAAAAAACCATGATCGGCCTGCTGTTGCTGATGATCGTCGCGGTGGCGGCGTTCAACATCATTGCGACCCTGATTATGGTGGTGAACGACAAGGGCGCGGACATCGCGATCCTGCGCACCATCGGCGCCACGCCACGACAGATCATGGCGATCTTCATGGTTCAGGGCACCGTGATCGGGATTGTCGGCACGATCATTGGCGGCGTTTTGGGCGTGATCGCCGCGCTGAATGTCAGTCAGATCGTGGGCTGGATCGAGCGAGTCAGCGGGCAGCACATCTTCAGTTCTGATGTGTATTTCGTCAGCAATTTGCCGTCGGAATTGCAGGGTGGGGATGTGCTGTTGATCTGCTCGGCGGGCTTTATTCTGAGCTTCCTGGCGACGGTATATCCGGCCTGGCGGGCGGCGAAGATCGAACCGGCTCACGCGTTGAGATATTCGTAAGCGACTCCATGCTCGTTCCCACGCTCTGCGTGGGAACGCCTCAACGGACGCTCCGCGTTCGGCTCTGGAAGGGACGCGGAGCGTCCCGGGCTGCATTCCCACGCAGAGCGTGGGAACGATCAGGTTCGAGGTAGCTCAATCACAAACCGCGTCCATCCCGCTTCAGATTCGCAATGAATCTGCCCACCATGGGCGCGGACGATCGACTGAGTAATCGCCAGCCCCAATCCCGCATGCTCACTGCTACCTTCCTGTCGCGCCGGATCGGCCCGATAAAATCGATCAAACAGGCGTGGCAACAACTCCGCAGAAATCCCTTCGCCACTGTTTTCGACTGAAATGCGTACCGCGTTCGGTTGATCAACGATCCGCAAGCTCACGTAGCCCTCGACCGGGGTAAACCGCAGCGCGTTATCGAGCAAATTCGACAAGGCACGGCGCAACATGCTGCGATCACCTTCGATCCGCGCATGGCCCTCGCGCGTCAGCTTGACCCCGGCGTCCTCCGCCAGCGGCGCAAAAAACTCCAGCAACACATCGGTCTCGTCCGCCAGTTCCAGCGCTTCGCGCTTGGGCATCAGCAAACCGTGGTCAGCCTTGGCCAGATACAACATGTCGTTGACCAGTTGTGCCATCCATTGCAGCTCTTCGAGGTTGCTGTGCAGCGCTTCGCGGTAATCCTCGATCGGCCGAGGGCGGGTGAGGGTGACTTGAGTGTGGGTCAGCAGGTTCGACAATGGCGTGCGCAACTCATGAGCGATGTCGGCGGAAAACGCCGAGAGCCGCTGAAACGAGTCGTCGAGGCGTGCGAGCATGGCGTTGAAGCTGTGGGCCATTTCCGCAAGCTCGGGCGGCATTTGCGCTTCCGGCAGTCGCGCATTCAGCGATTGTGCGGAAATCCCACGGGCGACCGCGCTCATGCGCCGCAATGGCCGTAAGCCGCTGCGTGCTGCCCAGGCACCGAGCAAAGCGGTGGCCAGTGCCGAGAGACCGACAGTCAGCCAGATCAGATGCTGCATGCGTTGCAGGAAGTGCTGGTGATGGGTGATGTCCAGCAGCATTGTCAGTTGCGGGGAATCGGCGTTTTCCGGGTAGAGCGGGGCGTTGAGCACGCGGTAATCGGTGCCGTCGTTGCTAACTGTCAACAGGCCGGATTGTTGCGGCAAATCCTTGGGGATTTGCGTCGAACTGTCATACCAGCGCTGGCCGTCAGTGCCGGTAATGCGCAACGACAGATCGGCCTGACGGCTCAGCTCATCCGCCAGCCGCGCCTCACGTTGAGCGGGTTGAACATCCTGCAAGGCGCGGCGCAGGCCAATCAGCTTACCGTCCAGTTGCTGTTGGTCGAGTTCGATGAAGTGCGCCTCGCTGGCGCGGTTGAACAGCACCCCGGCAAACAGTGAAACCACGGCGGTGCAAGCGGCAAACAACAAGGCCAGACGCGAACTCAGAGACAGCCGGCTCATCAGGCGCCACGCTCTTCGAGCACGTAACCCATGCCGCGCACGGTGTGGATCAATTTGTTGGGAAACTCGTCGTCGATTTTCAGGCGCAAACGGCGGATCGCCACTTCGATAACATTGGTGTCGCTGTCGAAATTCATATCCCAGACCTGTGAGGCGATCAGCGATTTCGGCAGCACCTCACCCTGACGGCGCAGAAGCATTTCCAATAGCGCGAATTCCTTGGCGGTGAGATCAATGCGTTGGCCACTGCGTTCGACCCGACGGCGAATCAGGTCCAGACGCAGATCGGCCAATTGCAGGCTGGTTTCTTGCTGTGTAGCACTGCCGCGACGCAACAGGCTGCGCACCCGCGCCAGCAGTTCGGAGAAGGCGAACGGTTTGACCAGATAGTCGTCGGCGCCCAGTTCAAGGCCATGCACCCTGTCTTCCACGGCGTCTTTGGCCGTCAGAAAAAGTACCGGCGTATCCAGTCCGGCGCTGCGCACCGCTTGCAGAATCTGCCAGCCGCTGCGACCCGGCAGCATCACGTCGAGGATCAGCAGCGCGTAATCACCGCTCAGCGCCAGTTGCTGACCGCTGTTGCCGTCGGCCACCAGTTCGGTGTTGAACCCGGCCTCGGTCAGGCCCTGGCGCAGGTATTGGCCGGTTTTCGCTTGGTCTTCGACGATCAACAGTTTCATGGGCGACTCGGGTTGTAGTAACTAAGGCTTTATACCGTGAGCGCGTGCGGTAAGCGCCAACCTGACAAAGTTGTAATCTGCCTGTCAGGTAGGTGCCAGCGCAGGCCGGCTAAAGTCTCCCACAGGCTGAACCTTAACTTGTTGGAGAACGACCATGTTTTTACGCCAATCCCTGACGTTGGCTGCCTGTCTGGTGGCGCTGAGTTCGCCAGTGTGGGCCGCGCCAGCTCACACCTACGATTTTGGCCAGCCAGCACCTGCCGCCAACGCCACGCGCAGTATCGAGGTGGTGATGGGTGATATGTCCTTCGATCCCAAGGCGATTCAGATCAAGGCCGGTGAGACCGTTCGTTTTGTGCTGGTGAATAAAGGCCAGTTGTTGCACGAATTCAACCTCGGTGACGCAGCGATGCACGCCAAACACCAGCAGGAAATGTTGCAGATGCAGCAAAGCGGCATGCTTACGCCTACCGGTATGAAGGAAATGTCCCACGACATGGCTGGCATGGATCACGCGGCGATGGGCCACGGCATGAAGCACGACGATCCGAACAGCGTGCTGGTCGAGCCGGGCAAAACTGCCGAGCTGACCTGGACCTTCAGCAAAGCGACGATCCTGGAATTTGCCTGCAATATTCCCGGGCATTATCAGGCGGGCATGGTCGGCAAACTGACGGTCAGTCAGTAAGCACTCAAAGGCGCGGGCAAAGACTGGTAGAATCCGCTGATTCTTCAGTCAGGTTTCCGCCATGCATCCCGCAGCCGAACATTCGCCGCTGGGCAAATCCAGCGAATACATCGCCACATACACGCCGTCCCTGCTGTTCCCGATTCCGCGCACCGCGAAATGGGCCGAACTGGGCCTGACCGCCGAAACCCTGCCGTATAAAGGTGTGGATTTCTGGAACTGCTTCGAGCTGTCGTGGCTGCTGCCGTCGGGCAAGCCGGTGGTGGCGATCGGCGAGTTCAGCATTCCGGCGGATTCGCCGAATATCATCGAATCGAAGTCGTTCAAGTTGTATTTGAACTCGCTGAACCAGACCGCGTTTGCCGACGTTGCGAGCCTGGAGGCGACACTGATCAAGGATTTGTCCGCCGCCGCCGGCAAACCGGTAGGGGTGCGGGTTCGCAGCCTGAAAGACGTTGAAGCGGAAGGCGTCGTGGCGTTGCCGGGCGTGTGCATCGACGATCTGGATATCAGTGTCAGCAACTATGAGCATCCGCGCCCGGAACTGCTACGTTGCGATGATTCGCGGATTGTGGAAGAGAGCGTGCACAGCCATCTGCTCAAATCCAATTGCCCAGTGACCAGTCAGCCGGACTGGGGCAGTGTGGTGGTGGAATATCGCGGCTCGGCGCTGGATCATGCGAGTTTGCTGGAATACATCGTCAGCTTCCGTCAGCATTCGGACTTCCATGAGCAGTGTGTGGAGCGGATTTTCCTCGATCTGCAGCGCTTGTTGAAACCTGAGAAATTAACGGTATTTGCACGTTACGTGCGTCGCGGCGGTCTGGATATCAACCCGTATCGCAGCACCGAAAGCTTACAGCTGCCGAACCACCGGCTCGTGCGTCAATAAAGATCCGGAATGTGCGATATCCAATGTGGGAGCGAGCCTGCTCGCGAATGCGTAGTGTCAGTCGACATCATCGTTGAATGATCCACCGTATTCGCGAGCAGGCTCGCTCCCACTAGGGACTGTATTTCAAGTCCGGAAATGAAAAAGCCCTGCCAGTGATGGCAGGGCTTTTTGCGTTACGGGGGAATCAGATCCCCATGCTACCCAGCGCATTGACTATATTGCGCAGGGTGCCGGCAATGGTCGGGTGTTCGACTTCGAAACGCTCCACTGCCAGATTCACACCATCGACGATGCTGGCGTCTTGAGTAGCCGCTTCCAGTTGGATTTCCGATTCAATCTGCGCCATCAACGCATGTAAGTCTTCACGCTCAACTTCCGTCAGCGGCGGATTCTGCTCCAGCTGCTCGCGCAGGGTCTCGAGCTGTTTTTGCAGTTCTTGGGCGGGCATGGTGTTTTCCTTTTATCAATAGGCACTGGCATTGACCGCAGCCGCGCGCCAAAGGTCTATGGCTGACCTTTAGATTAATCCACTCCCGGCAAACCTGCATGATCCCGATCAGGGCTTTTCGCCTTTGAGGCGGCGCAGGCTGATGTCTGCCAAACAAGTGTCGAGTTCGCCCAAATGATCGATCACCGAATGCACGCCCAGCCCGAATAACTGCACGGTCGCCTTGCCGCGCAAGTGTTCGCGTTCTTTCTGGCTCAAGGCTTGCCATTCGTGGGGTGCCAGGCCACACAGCGAGCCGCAGGAGGCGAGGCCGATGGTCCATAGCCCGGCGTTCAGGCCGGCCTGCAACAGGCGCGGCTCACCGCTGACCAATACGCAGCCGTCCAGACTGGCGACGTTCAAGTCCATCAAGGCTTGCCAGCAGGCGTTCGGCGCAGGCCACGGATTGATTGTTGCCGAATGTTGCGCAGGTTTGATTGACGCCGGGAGTAAGGCCGACAACGATTGGGCGAGCGCAGGGGGCAGTTCATCCAGCCAGGCGCAGGGAATCTGCTGGCGCTGCAAATTGTGCAGGCTGTCGAGCGCGCCCGGTGTTGCCTCGGCATGCTCGGGCAGGGCGATCGTCTGTTGCCGGGCACGAGCACCGAAATCCACCAGACAGCCGCTGAGTCCGAACAGTACGGCTGTCAGGCCCGGCGCGGCGAGGGGCAAGGTTTCGGCATGTGACATGGCAACGTCCCTGAAATAGCGATAAGGCTAGTCATTCCAGGTGACAGTTGCGTGACGGCTATGTGAAGCGCGACGTGGGAAGCGTCCTACAACTTTGCACAATTGGCCGACTGTCCAAACCGGCGTTTACGCTTATACTAGCGACCTTAATGCCCGGACTCCGATGTCCGCGACAGTACAAATCCAAGGAGTTTTTCTATGCGCTGGAGCTATCCGCTCGCTCAGCTAAGTGTATGTGCCGGCCTGTTGCTGGCGCCGTTCGCCACTCAGGCGGCAACGGAAGAAGACCCTTGGGAAAGCGTCAACCGCCCGATTTTCCAGTTCAACGACTTCGTTGACACTTACGCGCTGAAGCCATTGGCCCAGGGCTATGAGTTTGTCACGCCGCAGTTCCTTGAAGACGGCATCCACAACATGTTCCGCAACGTCGGTGACGTCACCAACCTTGCCAACAACATCCTGCAGGCCAAACCGGCTGCCGCTGGCGTCGACACGGCGCGCTTGATCTTCAACACCACGTTCGGTCTGCTCGGCTTCTTCGATGTCGGCACCAAAATGGGCCTGAACCGCAGCGACGAAGACTTCGGCCAGACCCTCGGTTACTGGGGCGTGGGTAGCGGTCCGTACGTGATGCTGCCGCTGATGGGGCCGAGCACGTTGCGCGATGCGCCTTCCAAGTACGTCGACAGCTATACCGGTATGTACCGCTACATCGACCACGTGCCTACGCGTAACTCGATCTTCGGTCTGAACATCGTCGACACCCGCGCCAGCCTGCTGTCGAGCGAGAAGCTGATCAGCGGCGACAAGTACACCTTCATCCGCAACGCTTACTTGCAGAACCGCGAGTTCAAAGTGAAGGATGGCCAGGTCGAAGACGATTTTTAATCTCGACCGGTAAAAAGAAAGGCGACCTCAGGGTCGCCTTTTTTGTGTGTAGCTATTTCATTTTCAGAATGGTCAGGCCGAGCTTCTGGCCGCCGCCGTCCTGTGGCCTGATCCACACCACTTCGGTCTCGGCTTCAAGCCCACTTAACGCTGCGTGTTCAGAGTCGATCCGCACGCTCAAACGGTCACCGACCGTGAACTGGCGCGGTGCTTCGACCTGCATGCCACTGCTGGAGAGGTCGATGCACACCCCTGAAACCTCATCCCCTTCATGAATCAACACGACATCGGCATCGACCCGCATGCGGATGAAATCGCGCTTTTCGCTGTAGTCCCGACTGGTTTGACTCATAGGTTCGTCCTTCCATTGGGTTACGGTTTGAGCTGTTCTTATAACTCTCGGTGATTTGACAAGTAAAGTCGTCAAGCGACCATCGGCGCATGCTTGAAACGCTCTGCGGATGGGAGTACCGTCTGCGCCTTAGAAGGGCACCTCTGGTGCAACCGCGTTTGCAGTCAATGCTCGAAAGCGGTGCAGCAGAGAGGCTAGAAAGCGAATCCAGTAGTCTGCGCAGGGCCAGATGCCCCGCCAACTACGCCAACCTAATTCTGGCGCCGTTTGCCCACATGCCAAAAACCAGTGCCACGCTGCTGATAATCGATGATGACGAAGTAGTGCGCGCGAGCCTCGCGGCCTATTTGGAAGACAGTGGTTTCAGCGTCCTGCAGGCCAGCAACGGCCAACAGGGTCTTCAGGTATTCGAGCAAGACACGCCCGACCTGGTCATCTGCGATCTGCGCATGCCGCAGATGGGCGGTCTCGAACTGATCCGTCAGGTCACCGAGCGATCGCCGCAAACGCCGGTGATCGTGGTGTCGGGTGCCGGCGTGATGAACGACGCGGTCGAGGCTTTGCGCCTGGGCGCGGCGGATTACCTGATCAAGCCTCTCGAAGATCTGGCTGTGCTCGAGCACTCTGTGCGCCGGGCCCTTGATCGTGCGCGCCTGCTGGTGGAGAACCAGCGCTACCGCGAGAAGCTGGAAAAGGCCAACCGCGAGCTTGAGGCCAGCCTGAACCTGCTCCAGGAAGACCAGAACGCCGGTCGCCAGGTACAGATGAACATGCTGCCGGAAAGCCCGTGGAGCATCGACGAGTTCAAGTTCGCGCACCAGATCATCCCGTCGTTGTACCTGTCGGGTGATTTTGTCGACTATTTCCGTGTCGATGAGCGCCGGGTCGCCTTTTACCTGGCCGATGTATCCGGGCATGGCGCTTCTTCAGCCTTCGTCACCGTGCTGCTGAAGTTCATGACCACGCGCTTGCTGTTCGAATCCAAGCGCAACGGCACCTTGCCGGAATTCAAGCCTTCGGAAGTCCTTGGTCATATCAACCGGGGGCTGATCAGTTGTAAGCTGGGTAAACACGTCACAATGGTCGGTGGAGTCATCGACGAGGAGACCGGTTTGTTGACCTATAGCATCGGCGGCCATCTGCCGTTGCCTGTGTTGTACACGCCTGACAGTGTTCGTTATCTCGAAGGGCGTGGTCTGCCAGTGGGGCTTTTCAATGAAGCCACTTACGAAGATCACGTGCTTGAGCTGCCGCCGACGTTCAGCCTGACGCTGATGTCCGATGGCATTCTGGATCTTTTGCCAGAACCTACGCTCAAAGAAAAAGAAGCCGCTTTGCCTCAACGGGTGAAGTCGGCGGGCGGCAGCCTGGATGGTCTGCGGCAAGTGTTTGGATTGGCCACGCTAGGGGAGATGCCGGATGATATCGCCCTGTTGGTGTTGAGCAGGAATCTTTAATGAGTACCGGTAGAATCCAGTTCGCCGAGCAGGACGGCACCTTTGTCCTGAAGTTCGTCGGTGAAGTTCGCCTGACCCTGTGTTCGGCGTTGGATGCGACTATTGAGAAAATCTTCACCGCGCTGAATTTCAACGCGATCGTGATCGATTTGACCGAAACCCGCAGCATCGACAGCACAACGTTGGGCCTGCTGGCCAAACTGTCGATCCTGTCGCGGCAGAAGGTCGGCCTGCTGCCGACCGTCGTCACCACCCACGAAGACATCACCCGTCTGCTGCAATCGATGGGTTTCGAGCAGGTGTTCAACATCGTCAACCACCCGGTGCCATGTCCCGAGTGTCTGGACGACCTGCCTGATCAGGACCAGTCGGAAGAAGTGGTGCGGATCAAGGTGCTCGAAGCGCACAAGATCCTCATGGGCCTGAACGATTCCAACCGGGAAGCGTTTCATGACCTGGTGAATGCCCTCGAGCGGCATTAAGTGATGCCGACCGGAGGGGCCTCTTCGCGAGCAAGAACACCTACAATTTCCGGCAGCAACAAAAAAGGGCGAACCCTCACAGGTTCGCCCTTTTTGCATTTCGCTAACTCAAATCACAGCTTGGCCTGCAACAGCGCCTCAAGCTTCTCCTGGTCGCGAGCGAACTGACGGATGCCCTCAGCCAGTTTCTCGGTGGCCATTGCGTCCTCGTTGGACAACCAGCGGAATTGCGCTTCGTTGAGGCTCAGACGGGCTTCACCGGCGTTGCCCGGGGCCAGTTTGCGCTCCAGCTTGCCGGTATCGGCCGCCAGCTTGTCGATCAGGTCCGGGCTGATGGTCAGGCGATCGCAGCCGGCCAGTTGCTCGATCTGGTTGAGGTTACGGAAGCTCGCGCCCATGACCACGGTCTTGTAGTCATTGGCCTTGTAGTAGTTGTAGATGCGGGTCACCGACTGTACGCCCGGATCATCAGCACCGGTGTAGTCGTTGCCGTTGGCCTTCTTGTACCAGTCGTAGATGCGGCCCACGAATGGCGAAATCAGGAACACACCCGCGTCGGCGCAAGCGGCGGCCTGGGCGAAGGAGAACAGCAGGGTCAGGTTGGTCTGGATGCCTTCCTTCTCCAGCACTTCGGCGGCGCGGATGCCTTCCCAGGTCGAGGCGATCTTGATCAATACGCGATCACGGCCAATGCCGGCCTTGTCGTACAGTTCGATCAGGCGATGTGCGCGCTTCAGTACCGCATCTTTATCAAACGACAGGCGCGCATCCACTTCGGTGGAAATACGGCCCGGGATCACTTTGAGAATTTCCTGACCCACCGCGACGCCGAAACGGTCGCTGGCCAGGCCGACATCGCCCTTGCAGTCGCTGACGCAGGCGTTCAGCAGCTCGGCGTAGGCCGGAATGGCCGCCGCTTTGAGCAGCAGGGAAGGGTTGGTGGTGGCGTCGACCGGTTTGACTCGGGCGATCGCTTCGAAGTCGCCGGTGTCGGCAACAACGGTGGTGAATTGTTTGAGTTGTTCCAGCTTGGAAGTCATGGGCGTGCTCTGTCCTATGGGTCTGATGACATTACCCGAGCGCTGACGGCCACTCAAGGGTAGGTGCGTGTATCGATGGCCCCTGCAGCAACAACCTGAAAACGATTGTTTGAAAGGCGGGGCGCGGTATCGATGAATACGATGCCAAAACAGCCAACAGGTTCAAAGCAACCGACCTGCGTACAGGCCGGTTGTGCATGCGCTACTGGGCGTTCAACAGGGCTTCGACGGACATACGTGCCGGTTTCGGCTGACCGTCAGAGGTCAGCAGGCCAAAGTTCTTCTCGCGATCGTTGCTGCCCGAATCGCTGTTCTTCCATTCATAAATGGACGTCAGCGGAATATTGAGTTTTTTAACATCGCCAATAAACGTGTTGATCTTGCTTGCTTGTCCTTCAGGCCCACCATTGGAGGCAAGTGCCGAGATCCCCCATTCACTGATGACTCCCGGCAGATGGAAGTTTTGCTGAATGAAGTTTTGCGCGTTGCTGATCTGCGTGGCGGTCATGCCGTAGGGGTGGTAGGACACGGCGCTCAGGCATTTGGGGTATTCGCTGACGATGCGGTTCAGCGCCACGGTTGCAGCCGAGCCTGCGCTAGGCGGGCGGGCGAAGCCGTAACCGATCACGGGTGTCGATAGCGGTTGCTCCTGCAGAGCCTTGCACACGCCGCTCATGAACGGCACAAACGTGGTGTCGAAATTGCGCGTCGGCCAGTAGGTTTCCAGGTCCGGCTCATTCCATAACTCGATCGCCACCAGTTGCGCGCTGTACGACTGTTGCAGCCCCGTCACGGCTTTGGCGAAGCCTTCACCGGCAGTGGTCACTTCGGCGCTCGAGGTGGCGGGCAACGCCTTGATCGCGCGGACCGTCAGCAACACCGGCAAGCCCGCAGACTGTGCTGCGGCAAAGGCATCGCTGACCTGTTTCTGATAAGCCTTGGCTGTCAGGCTGTCGCTCCACACACCGAAGCGGACAAAACCGAAGCCTGCCGATTTGATCTGCGCGGCGTCGGTGGCTGTGAAGTTCTGGATCTTCACCTGCACACCGATGTTCTTGGCTGGAAGGTTGGGAAACAGGGCGCTGGCGTGAACCTGAGTTGCACCCAGCGCCATCAACGCCAAAGCGCCGAGTCTTTTGAGATGTGTTGGTTTCATGTCTGCTCTCCCGAAGAGAAGTGACAACTGCGAATAAATGATCTCGTTTCTCAATTTTCGAGTGAGGTGATGGCACTTAGTGCGCGAATGTTAGTTTTTGTCGGGAAACAATCATCTGAAAATCACAGTTATTTTTAGTCCGTTAATAGTGGTTGGGGAGCTTTTAAACGCTGTGGTACTTAATGCTTCGGTACTAACAGGGCGAATCTATTTCTGAGTGCAGGAAGATCTTGAGGGTTCATTCAATTGCTCTCGGATGTTGGCCGTTTGACATTACACAGGAAAGTAAAACCTTGTTCAGAAAGATCCTTGTCGTTTGCGTGGGCAATATATGCCGTAGTCCGACGGCAGAGCTGATGTTGCGTAACGCGCTGACCCCCTCAGCGATCACCGTTTCCTCCGCAGGCCTGTCGGCGCGGGTGGGCGAGGGTGTAGAAGCGTCCGCGCGGCAAGTGCTCGAAGACCATGGCCATAACGCCGAAGGCTTCATGGCACGGCAACTGACCGCAGACATCGTCAATGAATCAGACCTGATTCTGGTCATGGAAAAACAGCATGTTAATCAAGTACTGAAGATTGCCTCTCATGCGAGGGGCAAAGTATTTCTGCTCGGCAAGTGGCAGAGCGAGCGCGAAATACAAGATCCATATCGTCAAGGCAAGGCCGCTTTTATTCATGCCCATGCATTGATTGAAGATGCTGTTAGCTCATGGGCACAACGTCTCGCGCGTTGATGAATATTCTTCAGATCAATGAATGGTAAGAACAGACTTATGCAGTTACCGTCCGTCATCGGCACCCGCGACAATGATCAAGACAGTATTGATCTTCTCGGCATATTCGGCAGTTTGATCGACCAGAAATGGTTGATCGGCGCGCTCACCGGCGCCTTCATGGTCACCGGTGTCGCGTACGCGGTTTTGGCCACGCCCGTGTACCTGGCCAATGCGCTGGTGCAGGTCGAGCCGAAGAAGAACGACATGCTCGGGTTTTCCGACCTCAACAGCATGCTCGGTGGGCAATCGCCGTCGGTGACCGAAATCGGCATCATCAAATCCCGCGCGGTGATCGGCAAAACCGTCGACGACCTGCGGCTGGACATCGATGTCACCCCCAACACCTTCCCGATGATTGGCGGCTTTCTCGCCCGGCGTTATCGCGGCGAGACTGAAACCAGTGTCGCGGCGCCGCGTTTCGGTCTGAACAGTTACGCCTGGGGTGGTGAGCGTCTGGAGTTCGCCCGGCTCAATCTGCCGAAAGAACTGTTGGGCAAGAAACTCACCCTGATCGCCGGTGAACAGAAGCACTTCCAGTTACTCGATGACAACGACAACCTGCTGGTGGAAGGCGTCGCCGGTGAAGCCTTCGCGCAGGATGGCGTAGAAGGGCAAATCACCCAGTTGTTGGCGAATCCCGGTACGCGTTTCGAAGTGGTGCGCAATCCGCGAATCGTGACCATTCAGGGCTATCAGGACGCACTGGATATCTCCGAACAGGGCAAGGAATCGGGGATTATCAAACTGGCGCTGGCCAGCAGCGACGCCGCCGAAGCGGTGAAGATCCTCAACAAGATCGCCGCGCTGTACGTCGATCAGAACGTGCGCCGCACCTCGGCGGAAGCAGCGCAGAGTCTGGCTTTCCTGCAAAGCCAGTTGCCGCAGGTCAAGCGTGATCTGGCCAAGGCCAGCGATGCGCTGAACGCCTATCAGACCCACGGCAAGACCGTGAACATCTCGCTGGAAACCCAGTCGGTGCTCGGTCAGTCGGTAGCGCTGGAAACGCGGATCTCCGAGCTGAAAATGCAGCAGGCGGAGATGGATCGCAAGTTCACCAAACAGCACCCGGCCTATCGCGCGTTGATGAGCCAGATCGGCGAACTGACCCAGCAACAGAAGTCGCTGGAAGGCAAGGTTGGTGATCTGCCTGCCACGCAACAAGAGCTGCTCAACCTGACCCGCGATGTCGAAGTGGCCTCGCAGATCTACACGCAGTTGCTGAACAAATCCCAAGAGCTGGACATCGTCCGCGCCGGTGCCGTGGGTAACGTGCGTCTGGTCGACGCAGCGGATGTCGACCTGACCAGTCCGGTCAAACCGAAAAAAGCCCTGATCGTGCTGATCGCCACCTTCCTCGGCGCTTTTGTCGGCGTGGCGCTGGTGCTGCTGCGCAAATCCCTGAGCCGTGGTCTGGAAGGCCCGGAAGCCATCGAGCAACTCGGTTTGCCGGTGTACGCGTCGATTCCGTACAGCGCCTTGCAGGATGAAGAAGACAACAAAAAAGGCCGCGCCCGCGACGGTGTCGACAAACCGGCGTACCTGCTGGCCCTGCGTAATCCCACGGATCTGTCGATTGAATCGATCCGCAGCCTGCGCACCTGCCTGCATTTCGCCGGGCTCGATTCGACCAACAACCGCATCATGATTTCCGGGCCGAGCCCACAGGTCGGCAAGACCTTCGTCTCGTCCAACCTCGCCGCGGTCATGGCGTTGAGCGGTCAGCGTGTGGTGCTGATCGATGCCGACATGCGCAAAGGTCACCTGCACAAAACCCTCAACACGCCGATCACCAACGGCTTGTCCGATCTGCTGGTCAAGCGCTGCAGCATCGATCAGGCAATCAACAAGGTCGAAATCGACAACCTGCACTTCATCAGCCGTGGCCAGGTGCCGCCGAATCCTTCCGAGCTGTTGATGCACGCCAACTTCCGCGAGCTGTTGGCGGAACTGAGCGAGCGCTACGACCTGGTGATCATCGATACGCCGCCGCTGCTGGCGGTGACCGATGCGGCCATCGTCGGCCGTGAAGCCGGGATCAGCCTGATCGTCACGCGCTTCGGGGTGAACCCGGCCAAAGAGATCGAACTGACCATTCGCCGCTTCGCGCAGAACGGCATCGAGTTGAAAGGCGCGGTGTTCAACGGCGTCGAGAAGCGTGCGGCCAGCTACTACGGCAATGGCGGTTACGGCTATTACAACTACGAATACGCGTCCGACAAATCCTGACTGTCAGCGACTGTTTTTTCCTGTTTGAAGTGGGTGATTTGTGAAGAAAATACTGCACGTGGCAGAGACGATCAAAGGTGGCGTCGCGACGGTGATCCGGACGATTTCGGCTTCGCCTGAAGGCGATGCGGCGAACTACGAGCTGGTGTACCTGGTGCCGGATGATCAGGCCAAAGAGTTGCACGGTATCGGCGCGCAGCAGATCCGCACCTTTCCCCGCACCGGGCGCAACGTGCCGTCGTTGCTGCGTTTTGCCTGGCGTTTGACCCAGGTGATGCTCAAGGAAAAACCCGACGTGGTGCATTTGCACAGCACCTTTTCCGGGGTGATCGGCCGGTGCGTATGTGTGCTGCTGCGACCGTGGCGCAAGCCGAAAATCGTCTACTGCCCGCACGCGTTTTCGTTCTTGATGGAAAGCTCGCCGACCAAGCAGAAAGTCTATGCGTGGATCGAGCGGGTGCTGCAGAAAGTCACCGATGTGATCATTTGCGTCAGCCAGTACGAACTCGACAAAGCCGCGCGTTTCGGCATCGAGCGCAAGCGCATGAAGCTGATCTACAACGGCATTCACCACAAGGATGACGCGCCGAAAGCGGCGAGTCCCGAGCCGATTCATCTGCTCTTCGTCGGTCGCCTCGATTATCAGAAAGGCTTCGACGTGTTGCTCAAGGCCTTCGCCAACGTGCAGCGCAAAGACTTGAAGCTGACCGTGGTCGGCAGTGCGGTGAACGAGGACGCGGTGGAGTGCCCGCCGATGGACTCTGTTGAATACCTGCCATGGGTCACGCCGAGCGAAGTGCAGGCGCTGTATCAGAAAGCCGATGCGCTGATTGTGCCGAGTCGCTGGGAAGGTTTCGCCATGGTGCCGCTGGAGGGCATGGCCATGGGTTTGCCGGTAATCGCCAGCAACTGCACCTCGCTACCGGAACTGGTCACCAATGAAGTCTCCGGTTATGTCTTCCCGTCCGGTGATCACCAGGCATTGGCCGACGTGCTGACGATTATCCAGAAGCCACGCTTGCTCGACCTCGGCAACGAAGGACGGAGCATTGTCCGCGAGCGTTTCAGCGCCGCGTTGATGATTCGCCAGACCTACGACCTGTATCGCGCTCCCACTTTTTAAGTAGAACTCAAGCATATGAACGTAACGATTTTGCATGGCTACAGTGCGTCCAACTCCGGTGACGGCTTGCTCGTCGATCTGGCCATTGCCCTGGTGCAGCGCAACTTTGGCGAAGACACCGCGATCAGTGTCGTGGCTTCCGATCCGGATTCTTTCAGCTATTTGCCGCACCCGCGTTTCGACGCGCCGGTGATGGCGGCCAAGGGTTTGGGCCGGGTCAAGCAAGCGGTGTTCCTCAACCAGTCCTACGCCGGGCTGGCGGATCTGTTGAAGAAAACCGACCTGATCGTCGGCGTCGGCGGCGGCTACATGCGCTCGAAAAGTGCTTTCGAACATATCAAGCTGAAACTCGGCCACGCCAAGCAACTGGAAACCGCGATCCTCAGCAAAGTGCCGTCGGTGTACCTGCCGCAAAGCATCGGCCCGTTCCATGGCGAAAGCAGCAAGATCGTCGAGCATTACGCCAGCGCCGACGCGGTATTCGTCCGTGACAACCGCTCTTCGGCCATTTTCGATGCCTGCGCAAACGTCTACCGCGCGCCGGATCTGGCCGTGCAATCGCTGGCGAGCAAAATCCTTCAGCAAGCAAAATTCACCCGCTGCGCGTCGTCGCCAGCCACAGTCTGCGTGGTGCTGCGCAAGCCGCCGGAGTGGAGCAAGGAAAAGAAAGTCGCTTACGTCGCCAATCTGAAGTTGCTGCTGCAGCGCCTGAAGAACAAAAGCAAAGTGGTCTGCGCCGTACAGAGCGCGGTACGCGGCAACGATGACGGCGCGTTCTATCGCGAGTTGGGCATCAGCGAAGACCTGTTGTCGTTGAAAGCAACGATTGCCAAATATCAGCCGGACCTGGTGATTTCCGTGCGCCTGCACGGCGCCATCGAGTCGCTGCTCTCCGGCGTGCCGGCGTACCACATCAGCTACGAACGCAAAGGCTTCGGCGCCTATCAGGACATGGGCGTGGAAGACTGGGTGATCAACGGCGGCGACATCAACGTCGACACCATCATCGACACGGTTTACGCGCCGAATGCGCTGTCTAACTTCGGCAAACGCCTGACCGATACCTGCCGTGAGATCGAGGCAAAAACCGTGGCCATGGACGAGATCATCAAAGGTGTCGTTCGATGATATTTCGGCTACTGCTTCGTGGCGGTGCATTGGGCGCGAAGTTTTTGCTGGTGTTGGCGATCACCCATTACCTCGGGTATGAAGCGCTGGGTTTTTACGGTGTGGTGGTCGCGGCGTCGCTGATTGCGTCGAAGTTCTACAGCGTCGGTTTCAGTTCCGAGATCAATCGGTTGATCAGCGTCGGCGGCAGTTCGCGCCGCGTGGTCGACAAGGTTCTGCTGCTGTATCTAGCGGTGGGGCTGGTGCTGTCGGTGGTGACGGTGCTGATTTATTCACTGTTCCAGACAGTTGAAGCGAGCGCCGCGCTGATTCTCTGCGTGACGCTGGTGTTGCTCACTGAGCACCTGTCGTTCGAGATCAACTCGTTCGTGTTTTCCGCGCAGAAAGCCACGGCCGGTGCGCTGTTGTTTTTCATCAAGACCGGCCTATGGGCGGTGTTGGCCGTTGGCGGGATGATGCTCGGTTGGGTCTCGGGAATCGCCAGTGTGTTGTGGCTGTGGGTGGTCGCCAACGTGCTGGTGATCATCGCCGGTTACCTGATCGTGGTGAACGTTCATCACGGCCGAGAAGCCGGGACACTGGCCACTGCTACTGTGTGGAAAGCGGGATTACCGTTTTACCTCGGCACCGGGTTGATCGCGTTGAGTCAGTACGCCGAGCGGTTTCTGATCGCCGACCTCGAACCGTACGCCAAACTGGGTCAATACGTGTACGCGTGGTCAGCGGCCAACACCTTGCAGGCGCTGTCGTATGCGGTGGTGGCGGTGGTCGGCATTCCGGTGTTGGCCAAGCGTTTTCAGGCTGATCAGCAGGCATTCACGGTCAAGCAACTGTTCATCAACAAGTGGGTCATGCGCTCGCTTGTCGTGTCGGCTGCGGTGGCAGTGGCGATCTATGTGTTTTTCAACGTGGTGCTCGATTACGTCGCCACCAGCGTGCCGCGTCCGGACAATGCGATCCTCGGCGTGCTGATTTTTTCCTTCGCTTTGCGCGCGATTGGCGACATCGTCTGGGGCGGTCTGATTGCTTCGAAAAACAGCCGGGTGTCACTGGCCAGCGCTGCCATTTGTTTGTTGATTTCGGTGCCGGTCAGCTATGTGTTGATCAAGCACTATTCGATCTACGGCGCGGCGTGGGGCAACGTCTTCGCGATCATCGTACAACTGCTGGTGATTGCCGTGCTGACCCGCGCAACGGCCGGGAAAAAGGCTGCGTTGTCATGGGCCTGAAGCTGCCGTGCATCGAGTTTCGTGGCAAGCGACTCGATTCGTCGATCTCATTCCTGATCCTCTTCACCGGGCTGTTTCTCTCGGTGGCGATGCCGCTGTTGATCCCACGTGATCCTGGGCCGGATGCGATGACCTTGTGGTCGTCCTACGCGCGTGCCGACAACTGCAATTTCTGGAACCCGTTCTCGCCCGATCGCTCGTCCTACGAGTGTTCGGCATTCCTGCTGCGGCCCACCGGGATCAACCTGACCAATGCCTGGGCCTACGGCATGTTCTGCAATTTTTTCCTCACGGCGATTCCGGTGGTGGTGTTTCGGCGCATGCCGTTGGCGATCTTTGGCACCCTGTGTCTGTGGGGCATTGTGCGTTCGTTTTTCCTGGAGAACCTGACCAAGGAAATCATTGTGTCGGTGGCGGTGTTGAGCATTTTGCTCAGCTCGCTGACGCGAAAATATCGCGGCGGATTTTTCCTCTCGGCGGTGATCTACGGCGTGCTGATCCGGCCCTACTGGATTCTGTTTTCGCTGTCGTGGGTCGGCGTCTGTGTGATGAAAAAGTACGTGTCGCGCACGACGTTCTTCCTGATGCTGTTCTTGTTTTATCTGGCGGTGGCGATGTCGATCCAGCTCGCCCTGGGCTTTCCGGTGTCGTCGATCCGCGCCAGTAACAACGAGTTACGCACGGCGGGCGAGGAGGGCTCGAAATCGTTGATCGTGTCGTGGCTCAGCGGCAGCGACTTCGTTTCGCAGGCGCTGGACTCGATGATCATTTTCTTCCGCTTGTCATTCCCGGTGGAGCTGATTCTGCTGTCCGGCCCGGGTCAGGTGATCTTCGTCGCGTTGATGATCATGACCGCGTTGCTGTTGTTCAAAGTCATCACCTCGACCGACTACAAGGGCGCGCCGATCCAGACCAAACCCAAGGAACTGATCGCCATTCCGCTGGCGTTTCTGCTGGTGCAAGGCCTGTTCGAGCCGGACTTCGGCTCCTTCGCCCGGCACTTCTCGATGGTGGTGCCGGTGTTGTTCGTGGGGCTGGGCTTGATGCTGCGGGCGAACAAACCGGTGCAGGTTGAATCAAGAATTCTGAATTGAGGCAGGTGCTTTATGTCGAGCAAGAAAAAGTCCCTGGAGATCGAAACCCTGCGCGGCCTGGCGTGCCTGTTGCTGGTGCTCTATCACGTCATCGGCCCGCTGGGTGGCGGGTTGAAGATCGATATCGGCTCGCCGTTCCGGGTGCTCGCCGATTCGATGGTGTACGTGCGCATGCCGTTGTTCACCTTCATCTCCGGGTACATCTATTCGATCTACAAAATCCGCGGCAATGACTTTTCCGCGTTCTTCAGCGGCAAGGTGCGCCGCTTGATCGTGCCGCTGTTTTGCGTCGGTGTGCCGTTCTCGGTGTTGCAGGCTGTCGGGCCGGGGGTGAACAAGGATGTCGGTGTGATCGACGCGTTGTTGTCGTTCTGGGTGCCGATCAACCACTTCTGGTTCCTGCAGGCGGTGTTCATCATTTTCATGTTCGTCGGGCTGCTGGAGTGGCGCGGGATGTTGCGTTCGGCGACGCGCTTGTATGGGCTGTTTGCGTTTGCGGCAGTGTTGTTTCTGCTGCCGCCGTTCAAGTTCGATGCGTTCGGGATCAACGGTGCGATTTATCTGCTGCCGTTTTTTGTGGCGGGGATGATTGGCCAGGAAAATGTCGACGTGTTGAAGCAGCGCTTCAAGGTGATCGGGCCGCTGGTGTTTGTGCTGATCTCGCTGACGCTGTTGTATGTCGCGGCGATTGATCGTGAGTTGATTGTCGATCGTCGCAGTCTGATTGGTTTGACCGTGGGTTGCGTGTCTTGCATCGCCTTGCTGTCGAGTGATATGCGCTCAAAAGCGCTGACGTGGCTCGGTGGTTATTCGTATGCGATTTTCCTGTTTCATGTGTTGTTTGCGGCGACGTCGCGGTTTGTGCTGGGACGGTTGGGAGTGAAGGATGAAAGCCTGCTGGTACTCGGTGGCTTGAGCTGTGGCTTGCTCGGGCCGGTGGTGTTGTCGATGGTTTTCAGCCGGTTCAATTTCACCTCTGTGTTGTTCCTTGGTGAGCGCGCGGCGAAGAAGAAACCGTTGGCGCCCATCACTCCGGTGCCGCAAACCCAAAGCAGCTAAGAGCTTCGCGAGCAGCGGATCTTTGTCGAACACAATCCCTGTAGGAGTGAGCCTGCTCGCGATTGCGGTCTGTCAGTCAGCATTTCATTACCTGACCCACCGCTATCGCGAGCAGGCTCACTCCTACAGTTGATCTGTGTACATCCCGGCATTCAGTGGGCCATTTCGGACTGAAGGAAATTTTGCATGTTGGCAGTAGATGACGCGCAACCCGTGGCAGCGTCGGTGGTTCAGGTGGGCGATGCCCGCGAGCGTTTTGCGCAGTGGCGTGAAGGCAAGGCTGGCGAGGTGTTGTCGGTCTCGGTGATCGGCGACAGCTACAGCGCCGGACAGGATTTTTACCTGAACAAACTGGTGCAGCGCGTGGCCGGGGAAGTGGGTTTTGCCGGGCCGGGTTACGTCGGTTTCAACCACGGCGCGGCGCTGGGCGGCACCCATTTCAAATACACCCGCAGCAGTGACAAGTACTTCGGCGGCGACTGGAAGGTTTCAGACCTGGGCCAGGCGAGTCCGGACAGCCGCACGGTGACAGGCCGTCCCGGTGCATGGTTGCAAGTGGATGCGAGTCCGACGCCGCGCATCGATACCGCTGTCACTCAGGCGAAACTGCTTTATCTGGGCAACGGCGAATCCAGCGAGATCCGCTACCGCTGGTCTCCCGCGCAAGACTGGCAACCCCTGAAGCTTGAAGGTTCGGGCGTGCAGGAAGTACCGCTGACAGGCCTCTCGGCAGTGAAAGACTGGTCCTTCAAACTGGAAGTGGTGAAAGGCGCGCCGACGTTGTTCGGCCTGTGGATGAGCAACGATCAGAATGGCGTGCGGGTTTCGAAACTGGCAGCCTCCGGTGCGGCCTCGGCGGACTTCTATCACCAGGATCCGCAATGGCAGGTGCAGTGGAAAGCCGCGGTGTCGAAGATTCCGGCCGACGTTTACCTGATCATGCTCGGCGGCAATGACCAGGGTTTCGGCGTGAAGCCTGCGCAGTATCTGCAGAACGTTCAGGGGCTGGTGGGCATGCTGCGCGAGATTCAACCGCAGGCGAGCATCAACCTGATCATGCGTCAGGACACCACGCGCTCCAGCGCTTACCCGATGTCGGCGTATGCGCAGGTGCTTGAGCCGTGGGCGCGAGAGCAACGTCTGGGCTACGCCAATCTGCAATGCGCGTTCGGCCCTGACGTCAAACGCTACTCGGCGGCGATGATCGGCCCGGACAAGATTCATCCGGTGCCGGCCACGGGCGGGAAGGTGATTGCTGATTACTTCTATGGCTGGATCATGGGCGCCAAGGATCGTTGCGACGCCTCCCCTAAATAACACGCAAACCCCAGAGCGGTGATCGTTCCCACGCTCCGCGTGGGAATGCCGCCCGGGACGCTCCGCGTCCCTTCGCTGGGTGACGCAGAGCGTCACTGGATGCATTCCCACGCAGAGCGTGGGAACGATCAGGTGAGGGGAGTTATTCGAAGGCGTCTACTTGCTCGAGCAACTCCGCAATCTTCTGCGGCATCAACCGCGTATCGCACCGAGTCTCAACGTTGATGATGATCGCCGGGTCGTTGCAGCAAATTCGCACGCGAAAACGCCAGTCACCGAAGATCACCTTCAGCCCATCACGGTCATCCATTTCCAGCGCCTGCTCGCCATACAGCTTTTTCAGATGAGCAAGCAGGGGATAGGGATCACGCAGCGGCCGGCGGATATCACCGGACGCCGGAAACACGCCAATCCGCTCCACCAGCAGAATCGTGCCCAGCCAGGACTCGTTGGCGCTGGGCAACGGCTGATGGCGGGACAGCCAGCTCATCACCCCGAGGTTACCCACCTCGCGTTCAATCTCTACGGAATGTTGTGCAATGTTCATGGTGGCCTCGTTGGGTGAAGGGAGCCGTCTCAGCGGCCCTTGAGATAGACGTTTTCGTAGCAGAAATTGGTCGCCTGCAAGTAACCCTCGGCGTCACCGCAGTCAAAGCGCAGGCCTTTGAATTGGTAGGCCAGCACGCAACCGTTCTGCGCCTGTTTCATCAGTGCGTCGGTGATCTGGATTTCACCGCCCTTGCCCGGTTGGGTGTCGGCGATCAGATCGAAAATGTCCGGCGTGAGGATGTAGCGGCCGATGATCGCCAGGTTCGACGGCGCGTCTTGCGGGGCCGGTTTTTCCACCATGTTGTTGACGCGGTAGATGCCGTCGGACATCAGCTCGCCGGCGATCACCCCGTACTTGTGGGTCTGGTCGGCCGGGACTTCCTGGATGGCGACGATCGAGCAGCGGAATTTCTTGTACAGCTCAATCATCTGCGTAAGCACGCCGTCACCTTCGAGGTTCAGGCACAGGTCATCGGCCAGCACCACGGCAAACGGCTCATCGCCGATCAGCGGACGACCGCTGAGAATCGCGTGGCCCAGACCTTTCATTTCCACCTGACGGGTGTAGGAGAAGGTGCAGGTGTCGATCAGCTCGCGGGTGCCGGCGAGGAATTTCTCTTTCTCGGTGCCGCGAATCTGGTGTTCAAGTTCGTAGCTGATGTCGAAATGGTCTTCCAGCGCACGCTTGCCGCGACCGGTGACGATGGCCATGTGTTGCAGGCCGGCGTCCCGCGCTTCTTCAACGGCGTACTCGATCAACGGCTTGTTGACGATCGGCAGCATCTCTTTCGGCATGGCTTTGGTAGCCGGCAGGAAACGCGTGCCATAGCCGGCAGCGGGGAACAAACATTTACGAATCATAAAAGTATCCTGGACAGTCATGGAACACAGGCGACGGATGCGAGCCATAAACAATGGCTGCAAGTTTCAATATTGATTGAAGGCCTACTTTAATACCTGAGTCAGGTTGTTAATGGCAATTAGTTGGGCCGGTAAAACATGACAATGTTATGAGATGTCGGCGAATGCTTTATTAGTTATTTTTAGTCGGTATCTGTTGATAGTGATGAGCGCACAGGGAGTGCTAATAAGTAACGAGCAATACAGTGTGACCTGCAAAAATATTTATTGCCAGTCATTGAACTAGTTTTGTTTTCGGTTGTTGTCGCCTGTTTGTGTGGAGTGTGACACATCTTCAATAAAACAGGCTTGACACGCTACTTGTCACTCATCCAAAGACGGATAGCACTATGAAGATTCTGGTAACGGGTGGCGCCGGCTATATCGGCTCGCATACCACACTTGCATTGCTTGAAGCCGGTTATGAAGTTGTCGTACTGGATAACCTTTGCAACAGCAGCGAAGCCGCGTTGCACGCGGTTGAAGGCATTTGTGGCAAGAGTGCCTGGATGATCCGTGGCGATGTATGTGACCGGGCACTGCTCGACCGGATATTCCGCGAGCACAACATCGAAGCGGTGCTGCATTTTGCCGGCCTGAAAGCGGTCGGCGAGAGCGTGCGCAAGCCGCTCGAGTACTACGAAACCAATGTCAGCGGCAGCATCAATCTGTGTCAGGCAATGGCGGCGGCGGGGGTGTTCCGCCTGGTGTTCAGCTCGTCGGCCACGGTGTATGGCGAGCCCGAGCAGATGCCGATCCGCGAGGATTTTCCCACCGGCAATCCGACCAATCCCTACGGCCAGTCCAAGCTGATCGTCGAGAATGTCCTGCGTGACTTGAGCCTGGCCGAGCCACGCTGGAGCATCGCCTTGCTGCGCTACTTCAACCCGATCGGCGCGCACCATAGCGGTCATATGGGCGAAGACCCCAACGGCATCCCGAATAATCTGGTGCCGTACATCAGTCAGGTGGCGGTCGGCAGCCTGCAAGAGTTGTCGATCTTCGGCAACGATTACCCGACAATCGATGGCACTGGCGTGCGCGATTACATCCACGTCGTCGATCTGGCGGACGGCCACTTGAAGGCGTTGCAGTCGATCTCCGAACGCAGCGGCATTCATACCTGGAACCTCGGCACCGGCGATGGCTACAGCGTGCTGCAGGTGCTCCACGCCTTCGAACAGGCCTGCGGGCAACCGGTGCCGTACCGGATGATGCCGCGCCGCTCCGGGGATATCGCCGAGAGTTGGGCCGACGCCTCCAAGGCGGCAAAAGAGCTGGGCTGGAAAGCTACGCGCAACTTGCAGGACATGGTCACTGATACTTGGCGCTGGCAATCGAATCATCCCAAGGGCTACTTGCGATGATGGCTATTTAGCTCAATGTTATTTTCAGTCAGGTTGTTAGATAACGTCGGGAAATTACACTGGTAATGCCTTTTGTAAATCCGTAGATATAAACCTGCCGTTCGACTTTTATCAGTTGGGTAAGACTGTGAAAGAACGACGGATCATGTTCGCGCTTTTTGCGGACTTGAACTCACCACCGCTAACTCAGGCCGGTTTTTTAACAGGTCGAATGTTAGAAAGGAGTTGATATGAAAAAAGTGATGGCAGTTGCCCTGTTGACGATGTTGAGCAACTGGGCTGCCGCCGCTGAAGCACCGTTGACAGCGGTAACCAATGTAGGTGGCAACGTGGCGGCTTCTCAAGCGCCCGCAGCCAGTACTGCAATGGTTGCCAGTGCTGTAGCGGCGTCTAACAGCGGTGGCAGTGCCAACGGCGGTACCACCGGTACGACGGGTACCACCGGTACAACCGGCACGCATAACTAACAGGAAGTTCTGTTAGTGCAGTACAAGGTCGCCCGACGCAAGTCGGGTGACTTTGTTTTTGGATTCGCCCTTGAATAGCGTAGTGCCATTATGACTCGTAGTGTTTATCTTTTAATGTTGGCAAGTCTCGCTTTGCAAGGTTGCATGTTTTCCCCCGGTCAATACCTCAGCACCAGTGACATCACCCGCCAGGGTGCCAGCGAAAGCAGCCGGGTCGAGCTGATTCCGATCACGCCGAAGCTGATTGCCATGAACCGCGCCACGCAGAAGCGTGAGTCGCTGCCGCCGGAGCTGTTGGCGACGCCGGCCGAATACCGCATCGGCAACAATGATGTTCTGTATATCACCGTGTGGGATCACCCTGAGCTGACGGCCCCGTCCGGCGCGCAACAACAGATCGATGCCAACGGCCGTCTGGTGCGCTCCGATGGCACGCTCTATTACCCGTTCATCAAGGAAGTCCAGGCCACTGGCCGGACCATCCAGCAACTGCGCTCGGACATTGAACAACGGCTGTCGGCGTTTATCGCCGAGCCGCAAGTAGATGTCGCGGTGTTGCGTTTCGCCAGCCAGAAAGTCGTGGTCACCGGCGCGGTGGCCAAGGCCGGCCCGCAAGCGATTTCCACCAATCCGCTGAGCGTGGTCGAAGCCCTCGGTTCGGCCGGCATCGACACCAACAACGCCGATTTGTCCGGGCTGTTGCTGACGCGTAAGGGCCGCACTTATCCGCTCAATCTCGACTCGCTCAATCAGCAGGATTCCGAGTTGCAGAACGTCTACCTCAAGGGTGGCGATCAGCTGTATCTGCCGTACAACGACAACAAGCGCATCTACGTGATGGGTGAGGTCAACCAACCGCGTGCACTGAGTTTCAAGACCGCGACGATGAACCTCACCGACGTGCTGGGTTCGGTTGGCGGCCTGGCTCAGACCACCTCCAATGGCAACGCTGTGTATGTCATTCGTGGCGTGGAAAACCTTGATGTCGAACCGGCGAAGATCTACCAGCTGGAAGCCGAATCGCCGACCGCCATGGCCCTCGCTTCGCACTTCGAAGTGCGCCCGCAAGACGTGGTGTATGTCGGGCCTGCGAACGTGACTCGCTGGAACCGTCTGATCAGCCAATTGGTGCCGTCGGCATCGATTGTCGGCACTGGCGCTTCCGCTGCGAAGAACTGGAGCGAATACAGTAACAACAGCAAATAAGGTCGCCGACTTTGAACATTTTGAAAGTTGGCCTGTGCCTGATGGCGGCCTCGTTGCTGTGCGGCTGTAACCCGCTGATGAGCGCTTCGTTAAATAACCTTAAAGCGGCGGTCGTCGGCCCGGATGAGGTCGACGTGTCGGCGTCTGAAGTGGCCGGGGTCAATTACCCGCAACTGAAACTGACCACGCCGTCCGGCTCCGGGGTGCTGGCGCTGGTGCGCGAACGGGAAGACCTGCAGTTCTGGGTCGCCTCCGGTAAACAAGTGTTACTGCTGCGCAATGGCCTCGCCGTACGCAGCATTGGCTTGGGTCTGGAAGGCGATCTCGATGGCACGCGGCTGGCCGATGACTCGCCGTTCAAACAGGGCCTGCATCACGTCGCTGACGGTTTCACCACGCGGCGCTGGATCGACCTCTACAAAGGTCAGGAAGTCGGGGTGATCGTCAACAGCCGCTTCTCCCGCCGTTCCGAACAGACCCTGCAGATTCTCGACAAGGAATACACCGTGCTGCGTGTCGATGAGCAGATTGACGCCCCGGCCATCGGCCTGAGCGCGACCAATCGTTACTGGGTCGACCCGCGTGACGGTTTCATCTTGCAGAGCGAGCAGCAGCTGACGTCGCAGTTGCGCGTCAAGGTCGTGCAACTGACCCCTGATCGCAGGCACCTGCCGTGATGCGCCTGAAAATGTTATCGGCGAGCTTGATGCTGGTCGCGAGTGTGAGTCAGGCGGCCGTCACGGTGTCGGGTGATGTCGCCAATCCCGGGCCGGTCGCGTTGCCACCGGGTGGGCGCTTGCTCGATGTGATCAGCGAAGCGGTGCCGAATGCCGAAGGCTATTGGCTGGCGGGCGGCTTGCTGCGGCAGTCGCTGATTGAGGCGCAGACACGGCTCAAGGTCGGTGTGCTGTTTGATCTGGATGTGCTGCAACGCATGTCGATGCTGTTCGACCGGCCGAGTCGGGCGGCACTGGCGCAGCGCATTGCCGAACAAGTGCGGCAGATGCCGGTAACGGGGCGGCAGATCGCCGATCTCGATCCGGTGGCGTTGGAAGTCGGCTTCGCGCGCAACATTCGCCTCGATGACGGCGATCGTCTGATCTATCCGAAGCGCGTCGACGAAGTGCAAGTGCTCGGTGCCGTCGCCGAGCCGTGCCGCTTGCCGTATCAGCCGTTGCAGGAGGCCCGTGAGTATCTGCAAGGCTGTTCGATTCTGGCCGATGCCGAAGCCGATTACCTGTGGCTGATCCAGCCCAACGGGGCGTCGCAACGTGTCGGTATCGCCCACTGGAATCGCGAGTCCGGACACTTTCCCGTGGCCGGCAGCAAGATTCTGGTGCCGTTGAAAAATGATGATCTTGATCCGCCTCTACCTGAACTGAATCAGCAGTTGGCCGAATTCATTGCCACGCAGCTGGCCGAGGTGGTTCATTGAAGTTACGTTTTGCAGCTGTGTTGTTATTGCCCTGCGGTCTGGCTCATGCCGAGCCGCGCATTACCCAGAATGACTTCGGTGGCACCGGTCTGCTGCAGACGCCGACCGCGCGCATGGCCCCGGCCGGCGAGTTGAGCGTCAACGCCAACCGCACCGAACCGTACAGCCGCTACAGCGTTTCGCTGCAGCCGCTGGACTGGCTCGAAGGCTCGTTTCGCTACACCGCGATCACCAACCGGCCGTACGGCTCGGAGGCCCTCAGCGGTAGTCAAAGCTATAAGGACAAGGCGGTCGACGTCAAAGTCCGGCTGTGGCAGGAAAGTCACTGGCTACCCGACGTGGCCCTGGGCTTCCGAGATATCGGTGGTACCGGTTTGTTCTCCAGTGAATTTTTCGTCGCCAACAAACGCTACGACAACTTCGATTTCAGCGCCGGGATTGCCTGGGGTTACCTCGGTAATCGCGGCGACATCGACAACCCGTTGGGCTACGTCAGCGATCGCTTCGATACCCGTCCGGCCCTCGAGGGCACCGGTGACGTCAACTCGGGTTCGTACTTCCGTGGCCGGCCGTCGTTCTTCGGTGGCGTGAGCTATCAGACGCCGTGGGATCGTCTCAGCCTGAAACTCGAATTCGAAGGCAACGACTACAAGCATGAGCCGAAGGACAACGAGATCAAACAGGACTCGCCGATCAACCTTGGCGCGGTATTCAAGGTGACCGATTCGGTCGATGTCAGCGCGGCGTGGGAGCGCGGTAATACGGCGATGTTCGGCGTGACCTTCCACACCAATTTCGTCAGCCGCAAAGCGCCGGCCAAGACCTACGACCCGACCCCGGAACCGCTGCCGGCGAAGGCACCGACCACGGCGATGGATCAGGTCAACTGGGCCAACGTCTCGCAGCGTTTGCAGCAGAATGCCGGCTACAAGGTCGAGCGCATTACGCAGCGTGATTCCGAGCTGATCGTCTATGGCGAGCAGCAGCGTTACTTCCATTCGTCCAAGGCTGTCGGGCGGGCGAGCCGGATTCTCGACAACAGCGTCAACGACGACATCGACTGGTTCACTGTGGTCAACAAGCGCTACGACTTGCCGCTGGAAGAAACCAGTTTGCCGCGCCAGACCTTCCGCGAGGTGATCAACAACGAAGAGCCGCTGCAGTCGCTGCACCGCACCACCGAGATCAACCCGGCGATGCCACACAACGAGAAGACCCTGTACACCGAAGCACCGCAGCATTTCAGCTATGGCGTGGGGCTGGGCTTCAAGCAGAACGTCGGCGGTCCGGATGGCTTGCTCTATCAATTGAGCGCCGATGCCGACGCTGAATACCGTTTCAACCGCAACACTTGGTGGAGCGGTTTGCTCAGTGCCAACCTGGCCAACAACTTCGATAAATTCACCTACGACGCGCCGAGCGGCTTGCCGCGTGTGCGCACGGATTTGCGTCAGTACCTGACCACGTCTAACACGACCATGCCGTTATTCCAGGTCAGCCATGCCGAGCAACTGGATAAAGACTGGTATGGGATGGTGTATGGCGGTTATCTGGAGTCGATGTTTGCCGGTGTCGGCGGTGAAGTGTTGTTCCGCCCGACCGGTGAGCGCTGGTCGGTGGGGGCGGATCTGAACTGGGTGCGTCAGCGCGATTTCGATCAGGGTTTTGCTTTGCGTGATTACTCGGTGGTGACCGGGCATGTCACGGCGTATACCGATTTGCCGTTCGATACGTTGGCGGCGGTTAGCGTCGGGCGTTATCTGGCCGGGGACTGGGGCGGTACGCTGGACATCTCGCGCGAATTCTTCAATGGCGTGCGTTTTGGTGCGTGGGCGACGATCACCACGGCGGGCAGTGCGGAGTATGGCGAAGGTAGTTTCGACAAAGGCATCTACCTGTCGATCCCGTTCGACGAAATGATGAGCATGTCGACCATGCGCCGCGCCAACCTGGTCTGGGCCCCGCTGACCCGTGACGGTGGTGCGCGACTGAGCCGCAGCTACCAATTGCACTCGATGACCGATAGCCGGGAAGGGGACATGTTTTATCGGAATTTCGAGAAGATCACGGAGTAAGCGCGGATATCCGAAGCACCTCTGAAACCTGTGGGAGCTGGCTTGCCAGCGATGAGGTCGACACATTCAATATTGATATTGGCTGACCCGCCGCCATCGCTGGCAAGCCAGCTCCCACAGGTTATGTGTCTAGTCACAAGGCTTGAGCCAACCACAAATCCCCTGTAGGCCTTCGCCTGCTCGCGATAGCGTCAAACCAGTCGACAATCCCTGTTGCCTGACCCACCGTCATCGCGAGCAGGCTCACTCCTACATTGGTTATTTGTCACGCCACAAATCCCGAGCCAATCCCGAATCCCTGTGGGAGCTGGCTTGCCAGCGATGAGGTCGGCACATTCAATATTGATATTGGCTGACCCACCGCCATCGCTGGCAAGCCAGCTCCCACAGGTTATGTGTCTAGCCACAAGGCGTGAGCCAAACACAAATCCCTGTGGGAGCAAGCTTGCTCGCGAAGGCGTCAGCACAGTCAGTATCATCATTGCCTGACCCGCCGCTTTCGCGAGCAGGCTCGCTCCCACAGTTTTTGCATCCATCCAAGATCCGATTCCATCCTCAAATCCCAGGCACAAAAAAGGGGACTTTCGTCCCCTTGCGGTATCCAGCTTCGAACCTCAGTAAATATCCTTCGACAGCAACGTAAACGGTGTCTTCACCAGGATCTTCAGATCCAGCCACAACGACCAGCTGTTGATGTACTGCAGGTCAATCTCGACACGCTTCTGCATCTTGTCGATGGTGTCCGTCTCACCGCGGCAGCCGCTGATCTGGGCCAGGCCGGTGATCCCCGGTTTAATCCGGTGACGCGCCATGTACGCGAGGATTTTCCCCGAGTAGTAGTTGTTGTGCGCGACGGCGTGCGGGCGTGGGCCGACCAGGGCCATATGTCCCTGCAATACGTTGAACAGTTGCGGCAGTTCATCCAGCGAAGTGCGGCGAATAAAGCGACCGACTGCGGTGATGCGCGAGTCATTACGGCTGGCCTGCTTCACGTCACGGTCATCGTGAACACGCATCGAGCGGAACTTCCAGACCTTGATCACCTTGCCGTTCCAGCCATGGCGATCCTGTTTGAAAAACACCGGGCCTGGCGAGTTGATCTTCACCGCCAGCGCAATGATCAGCAGGATCGGGCTCAGCGCGATGATCGCCAGAAACGCCACGGTTTTTTCCACCAGACTCTTGCTCAAAGCAGCGGTAGGGCGACTGGTCAGCGGGCTTTCGTTCAAGTAGATCGCCGGCAGACCGTCCACGACCTTCACCGAGTGATTGAGCAGCGTCAGACTGTTCAAGTCCGGCACCCACACCACGTCGACGTTGGCACCCAGCAAGTCACCATAAATCGCCTCGATTTTCGCGGCTTCACACAGCGGCAGGGTGATGTACAAGCGGCGGATGTCATGCGCCTCAATCAGCTCCAACAACTGTTCCTGATCGCCGACCACACGCGGTGCATCGGAATCCAGTGCAGACACATCGCCATTGCTGACCAAACCTACCAACGGCAGATTTTCCAGTTGGCTGAGCTTCTTTGCCAGACCCAGCGCCAGTTCGCCGGTGCCGACGATCAGCGTCTTGTGCTCGCTTTTACGCGACCGTTGGTAGTACTTGGAAAACGCATGCAGCGGAGCGTAGAGAAACGCCTGACCGAGGAAGCCATACACCGCCCAGCTCAGAATCACCTGCCGCGAAAACAGCTCATCGGCCTGGCAGACAAAGGCGATGCACGCCAGCGCCGCCATGGTCATCGACCAACCCATGAACAACCGACCGAGACCGGTCAGGTAGTTGTCACGCTTGCGATAAACACCGCTAAACGTATACGCCGGCACCGACGCCAGTACCGCCAGGGTTGCACACATCCGGTAGTAGAACGCGACCGTCCCGGTGTGCTGCTCGGCGAGTATGAACAACAGCGTCACGACAAAGCCTTGTGCCAGCGCCCATTGGCCCCAAAAGGTCAGTCCCTTGAGGCCTGTGCTTCGATTGATACTTAAAGAAAGATCCATACGGTATCCCCAAAAGACGTCCATTCAGGTTTCAACAGTTGAAATCCGAGTTGTTATGCAGACTTATTGTTTTTGTTTTAACGAGTGTCCTGAGGTAACAACATCGATATGCCGAACTGTCGTCAGTCAATAGACTAAGTTATTGGCTGGAATGGTGTCTGACGAGTTCTAACAAGATGGCACAGTGCCAATTTTTTAATAATTAAATAGAAGGGTGTTAGAAAAGGTCGTAGAGCGAGGGGTGAATAAAGTATGTTGTATTTGTTACTGTTGGAGGGTGGAGGCAGGGAATATTTACTTCAGGGAGGAAAATCAAGCCAAACAGAGTGCTCTTGTTGTTTTTGTAATCGCACTTTTTTCTGTTTGTTCTGTTCGTGGAGGTCTTGCGGGGTTACGCGACGACTTCCTGAATCAGGCAATAACCGCGGTTTCTGACAGCACGAAACAGTCGCTCACCATTACTGGCGCTTTTGAATTTGTCTTGCAGGCGACTCAAGCACATTTCCAGGCCGCGATATTGTTCCGGTTCTCGACCTATGCTGAGAATCAGCTCGTCACGACTGACAACACGCTCTTCATGGCTGAGCATTTTTCTGACCAGTGCTGTTTCCAGGCCAGTCAGGCTGATTTCGACATCTTCTTTGACCAGTGCACCCTGAGCGGGGTCGAGATGCCAGGTTTCATTGCCAGGCATATCACCTTCAACGGCAGGTGGCATGTCGCGGGATTCCCCGGTAATGACCGGGACATTCTGGAAAGGATTAGCCGATTGCGCGGCGCGCCATTCGGACTCGAGTGTGGCCACTATTCGCTGAGTATCGTGTTCGATACTGCGCGGGATATTTTTTCGACTGATGCCTGGATATGTGAACTCCATCACCATTGGAGCGGAAGAGGGCGAATCAACCCCTTCAAACGAATTGAAACGTTCACTGGACAGCATGCTCTCCAGTTCTCGTTGCGACGTTGTACTGTGAGTCACGACAACAAAATATTTCCTTGGGAGGGTTGTACTAGTTTCCATGTCTCTCTCCTGAATACATACCAAAATTGGCTAAAAGATAAATCGGCAGGCGAGCAATGACTTCCTCGGAAGTAATCGATAGGCAGGGTCTGGGCCCAAGATTGGCCCTCGATAAATTCCACTCGATCTGCTGCTATGTTATGGAGTTTTATTGTTATGGGGCGTGTTGTCGCGCTCATTCAATTGCTTGATTTCAAACAGGCGTGAAGCAGAACGGGAGCTATATGGTTGCATTAGACGATCCTTCGTACGTATGCAAATGGGATGGCTGCCCGAGAGTCAGGCAGTCGATATCAGACCCCGCAGCAGGCGATAGCCATAGCCGCGAATGCTCTGAATCGCGTTTGTACCATACATGTCCTTGATTTTTCCACGCAAGCGACTGATTGATTTCTCCAGCGCTCGAGGGTCGTAGAAATTGGTGTTGAGGCCCATGATGCTGGCGATTTCATCATGGCTCAGAATGTGATTACTGGTTTGCGCGAAGGCTTCGAGGATCTTCATTTCGGCAAACGAGATATCGAGTTTCTTGCTGGTGCCCATCAGGCAGATACGCGTCGGATCAAGCGTCAGATCGATATCGCGTTGCCATTCTTCGCTGTTGAAGAACTCGCCCAGCAACTCGGCGCCATCGTCGGAAAGGGTATTGAGCTTGATACAAACATCCGCGCCAGCCAGATAATATTTGATCTTGTTGAAGGCGCCGCGACCGGTGATGACCGCGCAAATGATTGGTTTCAAGTTGTCGCTGCGCAGGTTCTCGACCAGGGCAAGATTGTCTTCGAGGGCCTGAGGGCTGTCGATAACCAGGAAGATCGCTCGATACGAACCAGACTGTTCATTCAACTGATATGAACTAGTGTACGCGCTGGCTTCGAGCGCCATATCGGTACGTATATGCTGGGCGACTAGCGCTTTGAAATGTTCAGCCACGCCACGGGTACGACCCAGAGTAAGAACACCAGGTTCGTCGTTTGTCGGGCGCGGGCTTCTAGTCGCTAAGTTCGCTGAGAGCATCATGCATTGACTCGAATTAAGTGCTGACATCGGGATGTTAAAGCACCGGTTCTCATCTGTGACTGACAATTGGTAACATTCACGCGATTTTTAGACGTGGCTCCCGAGTTTTCTAACAATAATTAAGCTTTTCAAGCTTTTAGTTGATTTTCTCGGAGGGGTGAACTACTGCTTAGATGGTGGCGATATGCAATGGTGCCACTATTTTGAGCTTATTGCGATGGCTATCTCTATGTCTATCTGCCACTGTCTGGCCATCTCTGAATAATGTGATTTTGATCACACTTTATTGTCAGAGCAACTTTTTTTTGCAAAAGACCTAAATATTTTCTGCGTAGTTCGTCGGCCGACGATTATTAACATGGCTTGAGTGTGGCAATTCATAAGACCTATTCTTTGAGATCAAAAGATCGTCCGATCGCGGCCCGAACCTTCGGCAGCTCCTACAGGGGAATGCATTTCAAAATGTAGGAGCTGCCGAAGGCTGCGATCTTTTGATCTTCATATACGCCAATTGTGTAACTTCAGATACTCAACCCCTGAGTGTTATTACCCGGTCGCTCACCAAGAGCGCTCTGACGGAGGATTAATGGATTTCTGGACCCTTTTCCAGGTGTTGATATTAGGTGCGGTAGAAGGCCTGACCGAGTTCTTGCCGATCTCGAGTACCGGCCACCAGATCATCGTCGCCGACTTGCTGGAATTCGGCGGCGAACGCGCCATGGCCTTCAACATCATTATTCAACTGGGTGCCATTCTTGCCGTCGTCTGGGAGTTTCGACCGAAGATCTTCGACATCATCAAAGGCCTGCCCACCGAACGTAATGCACAACGCTTCACCCTCAACTTGCTGATCGCTTTTCTGCCCGCCGTGGTCTTGGGCGTATTGTTCGCCGACGCGATCCACGAATACCTGTTTAACCCGATCACCGTCGCCGTGGCACTGGTGGTCGGCGGCATCATCATGTTGTGGGCCGAACAGCGCAGCCATGTGATCAGCGTCGAACACGTCGACGATATGCACTGGTCCCACGCACTGAAAGTCGGATTCGTACAATGCCTGGCGATGATTCCCGGCACCTCGCGCTCCGGCTCGACCATCATCGGTGGCCTGCTCTTCGGCCTGTCGCGAAAAGCCGCCACCGAGTTCTCGTTCTTCCTCGCCATGCCCACCATGGTCGGCGCCGCCGTGTACTCCGGCTACAAATACCGCGATCTATTCCAGCCCAACGACCTGCCAGTCTTCGCCCTCGGCTTCGTCACCGCATTCATCTTCGCCATGATCGCCGTGCGCGGCTTGCTCAAGTTTATCGCCAACCACAGCTACGCCGCGTTCGCCTGGTATCGGATCGCGTTTGGTTTGTTGATTCTGGCAACGTGGCTGTTTGGCTGGGTCAACTGGACCGCCGCAGCGGCCGCCTGATCACTGAGCGCTGATCAACGCCGCAACGGCGAGATCGTTTAACGCCGAATCCGGCGACTCCTGTCGATAGCGCTGCAAGGCCGAGGTGAAATACGCGGCCTGCAGCATGCCGTCGCTGGCCAGATAGAGTCGCGCGTCTTCCTGTTCTTCAGCAGAGTAAACACGTTTATGGCTGTCGGTCGTTTCCTGGCTAGACGAAATAGGCGCGAGGAATAAAGACACCAGGGTGAAGCCGGAAAACTGCGTCACCTCCCACGGCGTATCGGTACGGCCCATACAAAAGCCATCGCAGTGCGCATAAACGTCGGAAGTGAAGCTGAACAAGGCGAGGAGGGTGAAGCGCTTGAAAGCAGAAAAAGTAAACGCGGGCATAAACAAAAGACATCCTGTCAGTACAACAAAACAGCGGGCAACGCTCATGCGTCGCCCGCACACTCAAACCATCAATCAACGACCTTCAAGCAACTCGGCCGCCTGATCCAGCAACGCCAGCGGATCCTTGGCCTTGTGAATATCCACCGACAACAACTGACGGAATTTCCGCGCCCCCGGGAACCCCGTGCCCAAGCCCAGCACATGGCGCGTGATGTGATGCATCGCCCCACCGGCCAGCAAATGCTCGGCTATATAAGGACGCAACTGCGCCAACGCCTCAGCCCGACTGATCACCGGCGCCGAACTGCCAAACAACTGCTGATCCACCTCCGCCAGCAAATACGGATTGTGATAAGCCTCACGCCCCAACATCACACCGTCGAACGTCTGCAAATGCTCATGGCAGGCCTCCATCGTCTTGATCCCGCCATTCAGCACAATCTCCAATTCCGGAAAATCCGCCTTCAGTTGCGCCGCCACGTCATAGCGCAATGGCGGAATGTCGCGATTCTCCTTCGGCGACAACCCCTCCAGAATCGCAATCCGCGCATGCACGGTAAAACTGGTGCAGCCGGCATCGCGGACGGTGCCGACGAAATCGCACAGCTCCGCGTAACTGTCCCGACCGTTGATGCCGATGCGATGCTTTACCGTTACTGGAATCGTCACTGCGTCTTGCATTGCCTTCACACAATCCGCCACCAGTTGCGGATGCCCCATCAGGCACGCGCCGATCATGTTGTTTTGCACACGATCACTTGGGCAGCCGACGTTCAGGTTCACCTCGTCGTAACCGTGCTCCTGGGCCATGCGGGCGCAGGCGGCCAGGTCCAATGGAACGCTACCGCCTAACTGCAGCGCGAGAGGGTGCTCGGCTTCGTTGTGACGGAGGAAACGTTCGTGATCGCCGTTGAGCAGCGCGCCGGTGGTGACCATTTCGGTGTAGAGCAGGGCGTTCTTCGACAGGAGGCGTAGGAAGAAACGGCAATGGCGGTCAGTCCAGTCCATCATGGGCGCAACGGAGAACCTTCTAGACAGCGTAGAGCCGGTGTTTGTTGGGTATGTAGCTGATTTATGTACCATTTTGCTCTACGTGTTCTAGGCCGATTTCAGGGGGTAAATAGGCGTTTTCTGAGGTCGGTTGGTACAATGTACCAATCACTTTTCCAATTGTACCAGTTGACTATGGCCACGATCAGAGCACGGAAACGCACCGACGGCAGCACCAGTTACACGGCACAGATACGCCTGTTTCGCGATGGGGTGCAAGTTTACCAAGAGAGTCAGACCTTCGCCCGAAAACAGGCCGCACAGGCTTGGGTGCGTAAAAGAGAAACCGAGCTGGACGCACCAGGTGCGATCGAGCGGGCGAACCGACCTGGTGCGACGATCAAGGAAATGATCGATCGCTACTTGGCTGAAATGACCAAGGCGCGCCCTCTCGGGAAAACGAAGCTCGGTACGTTGAAGGCAATTAGCGAGTGCTACCTGGGAAAGTTGAACGACAGAGATATAAGCAGCCAGCACCTGGTCGAGTATGCGTTATGGCGCATGGGTAAGGAGGGTGGGGGCGTTCAGCCTCAGACCGCTGGCAACGATCTCGCACATCTGGGCGCGGTTCTCTCGATCGCTCGACCCGCTTGGGGTTATGAGGTGGATCCGCATGCAATGGTGGATGCGCGCCGAGTATTAAAAAAGCTCGGTTACAACATGAAAAGCCGCGAACGCGATCGCCGGCCCGCCCTAGACGAACTTGACAAGCTGCTTACACACTTCCGGGATATCCAAACCCGTCGTCCAACTTCTATCAACATGCTTAAGCTGACGGGTTTCGCGTTGTTTTCCACGCGTAGGCAAGAAGAGATCACTCGGATCCTATGGGATGACTTGGACGAAGCTGGCCAGCGGGTGCTGGTTCGTGACATGAAGAATCCAGGCCAGAAGATCGGTAACGACGTCTGGTGTCATTTGCCGCCAGAAGCATGGGCGATACTTCAGACCATGCCTAAAGTGTTGCCTGAGATTTTTCCTTACAGCGCTGAATCCGTGTCCACGTCCTGGACAAGGGCCTGCAAAATCCTGGGCATCGCAGATCTGCACTTTCACGATCTGCGCCACGAAGGCGTCAGCCGGCTTTTCGAAATGGACTGGGATATTCCGCGAGTGGCGAGTGTGTCGGGACATCGAGATTGGAACTCGATGCGCCGTTATACCCACCTGCGCGGGCGAGGGGATGTTTATGCAACTTGGGAGTGGTTCGAGCGCATCCTGCAGGCGCCCGTAAAGCTAGGCGCCAAAACGTTGAAGTGAGTTAACTGCTGCGCGGTGCGCTATTCAGTTGGTTACTTTCTTTGACTGCTGCAGCGCGCTGCTCATCCAGGTAAGCCGACAGGTCTGCAATATGAATACCTTTCGCGCTTTTCTGACTCGGCTCCATGCGAGTGATAGGGAGCTTTATCTGGCCGGCCCCCACTTTGCGTTGGAACATGTCTGTTGTCAGGTGCGTGAAATAATCCTGACACACTCGATCCAGCGGAATTACCACTTGGCCATTGTATTGAGCCATCAGTACAAACAACGTTTTCATAGTGCGATTCCTTCGAGTGAGTTAGGTCGATCAATTGGGGTTAGGTTGGCTGTTGAGCTGCCAGCCAGTAGTTGAGCGACAACAGCGAACTCTGCCGCGTCGATGTCGCCCAACTCCTTGGCGAAAGTGGTAAGGCATTCGAGACGGATCCGCGCTACCTCGGTTTTCCGTACCTGGTAATCAAACAGTGCTGTACCGACGATTCTGATAGCCATCAGATGCCGAGCATGCGGGTCACCGTTGATGAGTGTGTTAGCCTTCGAATCACTGCTGCTTTGGTGCTGTACTTCCATGGTGTTGCCCTCGGTGGTGGTTGATGTCGGGGAGGTGCAACTCCTCGACATCGTTTCTTTATTCCGTCAGTCCTGGCGGGCCAGGTGAATGATCAGGTCGGCGTACTTCGGATCTTCCTCAGTGCAGGACTGCCATTCGATTACGCTCAAAATCTGCTGTGGGCTGCACGCGTCCACCAGGATTTCACGTTGGCCACCTGCGGCACGAACCTCAAGAATCTGCAGCAGTCCGTCCACCCCATAAGCACCGGCCTGAATGACCGGCTGGCTTTCGCCGATCCCTTCCAACCGGTTCTGGATCTCCTGCAGCTTGCTTGTGTTGCCGTCGCCGGCATTGCCCATAAAGATTTGGATTTGCATCGGTGTAGCCTCCTTTTCACGCTTTGAAGATCCAGCACTTGACCGTGGTAGGGCGACCCGGCGCCAAGGGTGTCCTGCTGTTCATGGCTGCGCGGACTGCGCTATGTACGGCCTTGTTTGCTTCCAGAAACTTGTGCGAGCGGGACTCTTTGAGCAGGTCGCGCAACGTGGCCACGTCGGCCAGCTTCTGTTTGTGTTCAGCAGCTCTTTCGCTGAATTCGTTGAGGTTGATCGCGATGACGCTTGGGTCACTGCTGTGATCAACCAAGGGGTCATCGTTGAGAGACTCGAGGTAGTCGTAGACTTCCCAGAATTCAGCAACGGCCGGGTGGTCGGAGCTGATCGAAGCCTGGCGCTCAATCGCCATGCGGACGATTTGGCGCTGGGTCGCGGCTATTTGAGGCTCATCCAGTTTCAGAATCAGGCGCAGTGCATCAAGTAGAGAAAGCAGTTGTGCGTGGTTCTTGCTGATCCGCTCCACGCGGATGTAGCCGCGCAGGTCATAACCGCAACTGCTGCAGTTGCCCTGGTCGCTGACATAGGCCGTGCTGCAGGCAAAACAGTGCGTGTGCAGGCGGCGCAGCTTGGCTTCGTGTTCGGGCATTCGCTGGGCGAACAGATCAAGCACAGCGGATTCTTTACCCACCGCTTTCAACAGAAAATGACTGAGGACGCCGCCGTCCAATGCGTTCAGCTGATCAGCGGCCGCACGGCTCTCCGGGGTCACGGTCGGGCGTACGAAGTGCAGTTTTACGATGCGCGTCATGATCGCTTCGTGGGCAATCACCGCCGCGTTCTGGCTGATGGCGATCGTTCCCCGAAATGGCGGTTCGTACGTCTCGTTGCCCGCCGTCTTGACGCCTTTGGTGGCCAGCGTGCCGCCGCCGTAAAAGTCTTTCAGCTCATCCCATTCGAAGGTTTTCGCGTGTGCCCGATCGTCGCTATGGCGATCGGCTTCCAGAAACACCACCGGCATACCTGAGACTTGGCCCATCAGGCGCGAGCGTCCGGCCTTGGTCGATTTCATCGGGTCGAAGCCTTCATAGCCTTCGCGTCCGAGCAGTTTCCACAGCAGGTTGAGCAAAGTGGTTTTGCCGGCACCTGCTTCACCGGTGGCTTCCAGAAACGGGAAGGACTGGTAACGCGCGCGGATCTGTTCGCAGAACAGCGAGCCGAAAAAGAACACCAGCGCAACGAAGCCCTGGGCGCCGAAGCAGGTCCACAGCAACCGCACCCACTGCTCGTTGAAGTCTTTACCGTCCCGCTGCAGCTTGATCGGGACGCCTTTCTGCAGGGTTTTCAGGCGCAACTTGCCGAACTCGAAATAGTCTTCGCTGTTGACCTTGTAGGTGGTGCCGTCCTTGATTGCGATATCGCCATACACGTAGCAGGCGTATTCCTTGCTGTAGCCCACGTAGTCAATGGTCGACACGGTTTTGATGCCGAACAGCTGGTCCTTCATCAGCTTGTCGAGCTGCTGGCCGCTGCCCGTGAACATGGCGCCGGCGGCCATGCCGAGCAGGCGCTTTTTGAATTCACTGGCGGCGGACAGCTGGCCGCTGGTGAACGTGTTTTTTACGCTTTCAGAGTCGTGGGGGAAGTCCACGCGCAGGTAATACCAGGACTCGTCGGTGACTTCGTTGCGCTGAAAGTACAAGGCTTGCGGGTAGCAGTTGGCAATCTCCACGACGCTACCGGACTGCTGCAGCGCCTTCTCGCGCTGTTGCGCCTGGTTGAGCAGCTGGTCGTCGTGGTTCTCGCTGTCCTCGATGTCGGACATGGCCCGGTTGAATTTCTCCATGTCCAGCTTGAACCAGTACAGACGGTTGCCAAAACCCAGGTGAAATTCCCCGCGCTTGTTCCAGTCGTACATGAGCAGGGCTTTTTCCGCTGCGCTTTCTGCCAGCAGCAGGGCGCCCTGGTGCCGGGCCTGTTTGAGGTCCGTTGCGATCTGTTCGGCGCGCTTGGTGTCGTCCTGAATAAAATTCCAGCGCTGGTGCAGGTCGTTCCAATCAGACTTGCGGCCGTCACGTTGCGGGATCTGTGCTGACTCGCAGACGAAACCCAGGGCACGGGCTTCGCGGACCCAGCGCCGGGTGTAGGCGTTGGCGCTCGGTTCGTTGTCCAGCGCCCAGACCAACTTGGGCAGCTTGCCGCCCTCACGGGTTTTGATCAGGGCCTTGAGCGAGTCCCCAGGGAACGCATTGGACGACATGGCCGATACGGCCGCGATGTCGTTGTGCACCAGAGCGATGGCGTCAAAGATCCCTTCGACAATCCAGATTTCCTTGACCTCGAGCAGGTCGACGCAAGGGGGGCACCACCAGACGCCGCGATAGCTGTCCTTGGATTTGAAGCGTGCTTTCATCTTGCCGAAACGGTGCGGCTGATCGATCAGCCGTTCCCACCAGCCGCCTTTTTCCAGCGCAAAGCGCACCGTGGCGCTGCCGGCGTTGTGTTCAGGCGAGTAGAAACTTTCCTGCGTGAACCAGCCCTGGATCAGTTCAAATCGAAAGCCCCGGGCGTACTCCAGATAAGCCCGTGCAGTGGCGTTGGGGTGCTGGTCCGTCGCCGGCGCACGCTTGCTCCAGTCCTCAAACAGATCGTCGTACAGCTCTTTTACGTGCAGGGTATGGCCGCACTTTTCCGGGCGACCACAGATCACCATCCATGGTGTATCGAATCGGGAATACAGCTCCTTTTTCTTGCACTTGGGGCAGGTGCCACCGCGCATGTAATCGGTGCCTACGCGGTGCTTCAGTCCGAAATCGAACTGGAGGCGTTGCAACACGTCGTGGCGGAGATCTTCTTTCATGATTACTTCACTGCTTTGAGGCTGAGGGAGAGGGCGGCCATCAGGCGTTTCTGGGCGGCCATCACCGGAGTTCTTTCGAGGATCGAGCTGTGCCGTTTTTCTTGCGGGACATACCGGTATTCATCCGCGTACCAGTAGTCGTTGAGGCTCAAGCGGTACTGCTCACGCATCGCAGCCAGAAGTGCCTCGGCCTCTGCAGGTGGCAGCTGGGTGGTCACAATTACGACTTTTCCCATCTTGAAACCTCGATTTGGGGCGCAGCTCACCCAAACCCACGGAGTGCGGGGCAGGCGTTTGTGTGAGGGTTGGTGTTACGAGTTGGCTAAGCGAAAGCGGCCAAGGTCCGGCGCGTTGATGATTCGCTCATAGATGAGGCTGACCGGTACGGCCCATTGTCGGCCGGTGACCGGATCAACGATCACGGTGTGCGTCGACGTGCTGCTCTGGATGTTCAGGCGTTGCCGATCGCGAACGGCGACCATGGTGGTGCCTGCCAGGTGAACGATTTTTTCAGCGACCTGCGTTTGCACGTCGTAGTCTGCAACCAGGTATTGAACAGCCCGGCTGAACAGTTGCTGATCGTCGCTCAGGTGTTCGCAGTGGTGACGCTCAAGAAACGCCAGCGCGGCGCTCTGCAGGACATCCTGGTATTCCGGTACTGCAGACAAATTGTTCATTGAGCCTTTCCTGCGCGGTAGAGAGCGATGGCAGCCAGCACTTCTGCGTGCCTTGCTGCTACGTGGAGGTTATGCGCGTCCATGATGAATTCGGCTTCTTCATCACTGATCGAACCGTCTTCAAGAGCGGCGGCAATTGCTTGATCAACACACCCTCGCTTTGCAGAAACCTGCACGGAGCGTTTGTAGAGTTCGACATTGTCGAGCGTTTCAGGATCGGCCACCGGTACGAACAGTCCCCCATACATCGAGGCGACGTAAGTAGGGAAGTGCTGAGTTCCACAGTCCTGCTCGAGCATGAAAACTTGTAAGTCGCTGAGGGGACTGCAACCAGCATTTTCGTAGGCATGGTTGTCGAATTTTTTAAGCTTCAGACCCAAGCGCGCAGCAGCGGCTTCGCGTCCGCCAGCGTAGCTGCGGATGATCTCGCTCATGACTTCTTTGCGAGTGTCTAGGATTGGACTTTTCAACTTCTACTTTTCCCTGTGGAGCGCCGCGATTACTGTTCAATTACGCCGTCTTTGATGCCTAGCAACACGGCGGCGCGATGTGCCTCCCCTCGGCGACCTTTGATCCGACCGTTCAAAAGGTCGCTGACCAAATTTTTGTTCAGCCCATGCTTGCGACTGAACTCCGCGATACTTAGTCCCTTTCGATCGAGAGCCGCCCGGGCTTGCTCGTGCGTAATGGTGGCGGGCATAGTGTTCCCTCTGTTCATTTGTGTTTGTTTGCGTTTGTCTGTGGTGATTCTTGGTCAAAAAAATGATCAAGTCAATGGTGGTGACTAAAAAAATGCTCATAGCGGATCGAGTAGGTGAACGCCTCAGGGAAGAGCGCGAGCGCTTGGGGTTAAATCAAACAGAGTTTGGAGTCCTACTGGGAGTCAGTAGGGGAACGCAAAAGAACTACGAACTGGGAGCCAGCTCTCTTGACCTTCGTTACGTCACGGCCCTGGAAGAGAAGGGGGTAGATGCGGCTTACGTGCTTACGGGACGTCATGCGACACCGTTGGGCCAACTTTTTAGCCCCTCGGAAGAACAGATGATCATGCAATTCAGGTCGATCCCTGATGATGATCAGAAGGCGATTCGTCGTTTCCTTGAAGCGATGGCCGACGACGCCGCCCGGCACCGGTCTTAACTCGCAACAATCCCGCACAGTCATTGGGGTATCTCTTATTCCAATGCAGTTGCGCACACCCCATAAAGTCCATTCAGCAATGCACTTTATGGAGTAGTTAGCATGTTGGATCGCAAGAAGAACGATCACATCAACCTCGAACACGCCGGGTCGGAAACTACCGTACTCACGGACATTGAGCGTCGACTGATCGATCTGTATCGCCGGCTGAGCCGCATTGAACAGCAACAGGTTCGTCGCGTGGCCGAGATACTGGCAATCAACCCAAAGGAGAAAGTAGAGGGCTGACCGTCATTCCTTGAATGATCCCGATCGCCGGCGCTATAGCGTTGGCGGTTTGCAACTACGCCACCGCCTGCGATCCCAACTGCTCGAAAAGCTCCCGCTGCTTCGCTCGGGGCATTTCCCGCAAGCGATCGATCAACATCCGCTCGAATGTCTGCGATGACGGACTGAGCGTGTGCGAGAACGTCAGATTTGCCACCCATGTGTGCCCGCACTTTGCGTCCAGGCACTGGCAGTACAGTTTTACAAAGGCTCTGGTTACCTCTTCCCGCGAGGCAATCCGGCCCTTGTGTCCGCAATTGCATACAACTCTCATTGTGTCCCTCCCCAGGGGCAGCTGATCGCCACCATATTGCCACAATATGTAGTGGCTTTCTCTCCGTTTGGTTGTTCAAGTAGTTGTATCCACTGCTTCAGGAGCAGGCTTCCAGCTGAAGCGCCTATCTTCTCGCAGCTTGTCATTCAGTTGGTTGAACAACTGGCAGATCGGCCGGATCTCGTTGCTGGTGTACACGCGATCGATCTTTTCGATGTCTCCGAAACCACCGGTGTTTTCCGGGATGATGCCGGCCAGTGCCGGGTTCATGCGCCAGGCGGCGATAACGTCGTTTCGGGTGATGTTCTTCACCTTCTCCAGTTCGTCTTTCGCTTGGAAGTCACCCACGGGGATGATCTGGATCGCGTTTTCCTTGCCGTTGGGGATGTTGACGAACATCGAGCGGAAGTTGCCCACGCCCTTGCTGGCACTGATCTGGGCGCGCAGCTCGTCTTCGTCCTCTTCGGTCAGGTCAGGATCGTTGGTGTAGAAGATGTAACCGGCGTGCGCGCCGTTGCTGTAGTACCGACGGCGGAAGAGGGTGGCCGCCTCATTGAGCAGCAGCGCCTGCAGGCCGCCCAAGTAGTCCGGGATCCCGTAAATGTTCTGTTCCACGTCGTAATCCAGGACGTGTGAAATCTCGTGTTGTTCGAACTCCATTTCCTTGTTGTCGGGCAGCAGCATCACGAAACCTCCGTCGACCTTTACCCGCATGTTGATGGCCGGAAGGTGCTGCAGCTCCAGCACTTGGCCGAACGCGTTGGTGTCGTTGTAGAAATACGACTCTCCGAACACCATGTAGTCCAGCCCTGCACGACCCATCGTCTCCGTGCTGCAGCCTGCCGAGGGGATGAACTCACGCAACAGCAGGTTGCGTTTGAATTTTGGAATGGCGCCGTGGTGCGCGTTGGCGCGCAGCAGCTTGGCCAGGCCAGCCCGTGACACCGGAGGTTTGTAGATCTTGCCGTCGTCGCTGGGGAACACGCCCACGTACTCTCCGATGTTGCCGGACAGTACTTGTTCCGGTTCCCCGAACGTAAATGAGCGCATCGGTTGCTGCGTTGGTTGGGCTACGTGTTGCTTTCTGCGCTTGCGGTTGGCCATGGCTACTCTGGTTACTCGTGACGTAGCGGCTGCGACGCCGCTTGTTGGTGTTCAAAGGTTCGTTGGACAGGGCGTGCATCACCGCCCAGGCAATGTCGGCGTGACCGGTGGCTTCGGTACGCGATGCGCTGTAGGTGATCTGGCCACTGTTGGTGGCGCCGCGCTTGATCGTCAGGAATGCCTGGGCGATATCGGTCCAGCCGGCGTCCCACTCGATGCGACTGCCTTGGATCGTGTCCTGGGCTTTGAGCACCAGAGCGTTTTTCGCCTCAAGGCTGTAGTGAATGGGCGTCGCTTTGGCGTAAAAGTCGCGCACCAGATCGAACACGCCGTAACCCACGCCGGTGACGTCAATGCCGATGTGCTGGACGTTGAAGCGCTCGGTCAGCTTCTTGACCTGTGCAGCCTGGTAGGTGAACGAGTGGCCACGCCAGCTGTGCTTCTCCAGAATCCGGAATTTCGCCCCGGGTTCGAGTGGCGGCGCGATGACCACGCAGGTGGCGTCGTCGCGGGTGCGGCTTGGGTCGTAGCCCAGCCAAACCGGACTGTTGCCGAAAGGTCGATCCAGCTCCGCGTTGTAGTCCTCCCACAACGACAGATCCGAATAGCAGCGTTCCAGATCCTTGAGGCTGAATGCGCTTTGGGTGCTGTCGATGAACTTGCAGTAGAACAGCTGCTGAAATTTGTCTTCGTCGTACTCCAGCTGCAGCTGCTCCAAGTCGAACAGATCACAGCCGCCGGCGATCGCATCGTCCAGGGTGATCGTCTTGCGCCACTGGCCGTCCGGACACAGCGCGCCCTGCGTGTAAGCCGCTTCGCTCGGCCACACGCCGCCGGCCTTCTTGCCGCGTTTGCTGTTGCGGAATTCATCGCCCGACCAGAATGGGTACGCCTGGTGCGACACGGCGCTGGGCGTCGAGAAATAGGTTTTGCGCCACTTCTTGTGTGTGCCCATAGCGCTGGCCACGGTGCTGAGTTTTTCGAAGTCGCGAATCCAGAAATATTCGTCCACGTAGACGTGGCCGTGATAGCCCTGGGCAGTGCTGCTGTTGGTGCTGAGAAAGCGTAGTTCGGCACCGTTGCTGAGCGTGATCGGGTTGCCGGTCAGCTCGATATCAAACCATTGCTTGGCGAACTGGATGATGTAGCTGCGGAAGATCTCGGACTGCGATCGGCTGGCCGAAAGAAACACCTGGTTGTCACCGCTCAACACGGCGTCCATGAACGCTTCGCCGGCGAAGTAGTAGGTCAGGCCGACCTGTCGGCTTTTGAGGATGTTCCGGACGCGGCGTGTCAGCGGGTTCTGTTTCGCCTCGAACAGCTCTTTCTGGTAGCCGTACATCTTCGAGATGAATTTATCGAGGAAGTCCACTTCGGTCAGGCCGCCGACGTCGTTCTTGGCCTTCTTTTCGCGCTTCTTGGCGCCGCCTTCGCCGCGTTCACGACGTTGACCAGGCTGGCGTTCGCGAGGCTCCCCCGGTGCGTCCGACGGCGCAGCCTGTGCAGGCTTGGCCGCAAGTTTTTTCAGCCGCTCAAGTAGGCCCGTCAGTCGCTCCAGTTCGTCCAGTTCGGCTTTCGTCAGCGGATCGATCTTTTCCAGGATCAGGGTGATTCGCCGGTTGACCGCGCTCAACGGTTCTTCATCCGTCAGCATCTCGTCCCAGCCGCCTTGGCGGATCCAGTAGTACACGATTCGTATGTTGGGCAGCTTCAAATGCGCCTGTATTTCCTTCACCGAACAGCGGCGCAGGTAGAGGCGTTTTGCGGCTTCTTTAACTTCGGTCGGGTAGTTCATGGGCCGCAGTCTATGCGGCGAAAACCCCGGAAACGCGGAGTTAAATGCTGCGATCCGCCTATCTCTCGAAAATAGGAGAACCCTGAATTTCAACCGTTTGTTTGGCGGTAAACGGCTCCCTATCGTGGCGGCTCATTCAACGATTGAGCGCAGTCACCACTCATGCCCCGTTCCCTTGTCTCCTACTGGAAACGTGTAGCCACCAGCGGCCCGACCGTCGATGGCCGCGAGATCCTTCCCCAGGAACTGCGCGACATCGCCGAGACCTACACGCCGACTTTGTACACCGCTGTTATCTGGTGTGAACACGAACGCTGGTTCGGATCCCACGGAACGGTTTTCGCTGTGCGCCTGGTCGAGGAGGGCGACGATCTGGAGCCTGGCCAAGTCGCCCTTGAAGCGCAACTGAAGCCAAACGACAAGCTGCTGCGCCTGAACGACGCCGGCGAAAAGCTGTTCACCAGCATCGAGATCAAGCCGAATTTCCGGGGCCGTGGCAAAGCCTATATGACCGGTATCGCCGTCACCGACGAACCTGCCAGCGTCGGCACGCAGGAACTCTACTTCTCCAGTCGCACCAGCCGCGATGCTTACTACGCCGCATCTCAAGAACTCGGCCCTCTACGCGAAACCGAAGCGCAGGGCGAGATTGGCCGTCTTGTCGGCATGTTCACCCGCCTATTCAAGCGTTTCGGCATTGACGACACCGCCGCCGAAACCACTCCGCAAACCCCAACCGAGAGCAAACCCCCAATGGATGATGCTACCGCCACGGCTCTGAAAGCCCTGCTGGCCCAGCTGCTGGTCGTCGCTGCCGGCATTCAGGCCGTGATTGAGCCTGCAGCCGAAGACGCACCAGAACCCGATCAAGCCCCGATCGATGACGTCAGCGCGGCAGTCGACGAGATCGTCACCACCGCCGAAGAAGAACGCGAATTCAAGCGCAACGGCGGCAGTTCCAACAAAGCAGTGTTGGCAGCTCTGACCAGTCTGCAGCAACAGTTCACCACGCTGCAGAACACCAGCACCGGCCGTCAGTTGCCGCGTTCCACCGGCGCAGCCGACAAAACCAAAGCGCGGGTACTCTGACATGGCCCGCTCCCTGAGCGCCTACGGCGCCAAGATGTATGCAGCCATGCAACTTGCCATGGCCGAAACCTATGGTGTCGAGCTGTCCAGCAAGATGTTCAGCGTTGAGCCGTCCATCACCCAGGAACTGAACGACGCCATCACCGCCAAGTCGGACTTCCTCTCGCGCATCAACGTCATTGGCGTGAGCGAAATCAAGGGCGAGAAGGTGTTCATCGGTGTGTCCGGCCCGGTGACTGGCCGTACTAACACCAAGACCACCGATCGCGAGGCGAAAGACGCCTCCGAGCTCGAAAACACCACCTACGAACTCTCGTCCACCGAGTCGGACGTGGGTCTGCCGTACGCAAAAATCGACGCCTGGGCCAAATTCCCGGACTTCCATCAACGTTACTCGGCTGCTGTGCAGAAACAGATCGCGCTGGACCGCATCATGGTCGGTTTTCACGGCCTGAAAGCCGCTGCACAGACCGATATTGCCGCTTACCCAATGCTGCAGGACGTGAACAAGGGCTGGCTGCAACAACTGCGCGAGCAGGCCCCACAGCAGGTACTCAAGGAAGGCAAAACCGCTGGCAAAGTAATCCTGGGGCAGGGCGGTGATTACGCCAACCTGGACGCTCTGGTGCATGACACCAAGCAAATGGTGGATGAGCGTCTGCGCGATGGCGGCGACCTGATCGCCATTATCGGCACCGACCTGTTGGCGGCTGACAAGGCCAAGCTGTACGCCAAGCAGGGTGATACACCCACCGAAAAAGAGCGCATCGAGGACGCCCAAGTGATCGCCACTTATGGTGGTCTGCCAAGCTTCAGCGTGCCGTTCTTCCCGGTTAACGGCGTACTGGTCACCAGTTGGGACAACCTGTCGATCTACTTCCAGGACTCCAGCTGGCGTAAGCAAACCGTAGACAACCCGAAACGCTCCCGCGTCGAGGATTACAACAGCCGCAACGAAGGTTACGTGATCGAACAGCTGGAAAAGATCGCGTTTACTGAAAACGTCGAGTTGGCCGCATGAGCCTGGCCCTTGCCCACAAGCGCCGTACTTTGGCACAGGGAACCGCTGCAGTAATCGCTGCAGCCGCCGCACCGCTGGCGTATTCGCCGGCGGAAGCCCTGAGCAGCCCGGCCAACGCGAAAAAGCACCTGCTGCTGATGGAAGCCTCTCTGGACCAGGATCTGCAGCGCCTTAGCGATATCAAGGGTCTCGCCGGGCGTCAGGCACTCAAGCGCGAGGAACTGCTGCCCAAGTATCAGGACTTCATTCAGCGTTACATGGATTCGGGCCTGGTGATGCCGAACCGTGTCCTGGTGCAGGTGATGGTCTGGCTATTCGACACCGAGCAGTTCGAAGACGGCCTGGCACTGGCGGACTTTGCGATCGGGCAGGGGCAGGAAATGCCCGAGCGGTTCAAGCGTCGCGACGTGCAAACCTTCGTTGCGGACGCCGTGATCGACTGGGCTTACGCCGAATACAACGCGCAGCGCAGCCCGGAGCCGTACCTGTCCGATTTGCTGCCGCGTGTCGACGGTGAGTGGGAGCTGACCGAGCAGATCCCGAGCAAGTACCACAAGTTGATCGGCATGCGCGCCATGGAGGCCGAGCAGTGGGAAACCGCGCTCCAGCACCTGGAACGTTCCACTGAGCTGTACGCGAAAGCCGGCAATGAGACGCGCATTGCGAAGTGCCGCAAGGCGATCGCCAAACAAGCACCCGCCGTGATCGGCGCCCAATAACCGACTACCCCCCCAGCGGGGAACTGTGGACGTGTGTCTGCCATTCATGGCCAGCCCCACGAAAAACAGTCTCCCCGCCCTATTTGAGCGGCCAGCAATGAGCTTTTCCGGGAACCCCACCACCTTTGTGGAACAGACGATTGAGAACGACGGCTTTTGGCCGAACCTCTCCGTGTCCGAGTTCCAAAAGGGCTACCGCTTGCCGGCGGAGTTCCTGGGCACGTTGCTGGTCGACGCCCTGAGTATTGCCATGGCCGAGGTCAATACAGACCTGGCCAAGCTCCAAAACCGCTGGCAGCTCCTCGGCATTGCCAACGTCGAAGCGGCCGGACAGTCGACGCCTGAAAGCGCACTGCGGGTCAGCTTGTACAAGCGCGCCGTGTATTGCCGCGCCAAGGCCAGCGCCTTGCCTCAATTTGCATCGGTTACCCGCCGCGAAAGCGCTGAGAACACCGCCAAGGAAGCGCCCGAGCTTAAAGAAATCTTCTTGGCATTCAGCCAATCCGCCGTTCGTGCCCTGCAAGGCCGTGGCCGAATCACGGCGGCGCTGCTATGACCAAGCTGCAAGGGCTGACCACCTACCTACGGGAACGCCGTCTGGTCGCGCCTGAACAGCTCGACAGTTTCACCGAGCAGGTGAAGCTCTCGCTGATCTGGAAACCCGACGTCGACGGCATGCACTTTGCCGACATGCACTATCGCGCCGCGATTGTCCTGGAGCGTTTCGCCGACCATCCGGCGCGCCTGATGGCTCTGGTTGGGAGTTGGTTGGAAAACCACGACACCAACCGCGACCACCATGAACTGCCAGCGCCGGAATTCCTTGTAGAGCCGTTGGATAACGATCTGTTCGACGTGGAAATCACGCTGGAGTTTGTCGAGCCGCAGTATTTGGCCGAAGACCCTACCGGCGAGATCGACGCCTTCGGCAAGAGCTGGGCTTTCGTCCCGTTTGACCTGTGGATTGCCGAGAACGGCGAGGTGGCCACCGGTGAGCGCTAATCCGTGCGACCTCGATGTCAGGGGCCTACTCAACGTCGACGCTCAACTGGCGCTGCTGGAGCTGCCGCCGGTGCTGCGCCGTCGTCTGCTGAACAACGTGACCAAGCGCGTGCGTTCGATGAGTCGCAAGCGTCAGCGCGCCCAGCAAAACGTTGACGGCTCGCCGTTCGCCGAGCGCAAGGGATCAGCCAAGGGCAAGAAAAAGATGGAAGCCGGGCTGGCCAAGCTGCTGCAAGTCACGCGAGTCAGCGCCGACGAAGCCGAACTGGGTTGGAAAAACGCGCTGACTCGCTGGGTCGCCACGCAACAACACAACGGCGCCACCGAGCGGCGCACCGCTGCCCAGATGCGCCGCTGGAACACCGTCCCGCCTGGCATCGCATGCACTGAAAAACAAGCGAAACGCCTGCGCCGTTTGGGTTTTCGCGTCCGCCAGAAGGGCAAAAAGACGCCGGCTAGGCCTTCGGTTGCATGGATTCAACAGCATGTGAACTACGCCAAGGCCGGTCTGCTGATCCGAATTCTGAACGATGAGAAAACCGAGACATCTGGCGCGCAAAGCTGGGACATCACCCTGCCAAAACGTCAGTTCCTCGGCGTGGCGACCGGCAATGAAACCCGCGAGCTGGTTAACCAGGTCTTTCAACAAATCCTAACTTCACCCCGTTAACGAGGCACTACATGGCACTCGGTCAAGTCACCGTCGACAACCTCAATCTAGGCCAGGGTGCCGTGACAGAGGTTGAGCGTTACTTTCTTTTCATCGGCCCTGCCGCCAAAAACGTCGGCCAGGTCATCCCGCTGAACACCGACAGCGATCTGGACGCCGCCCTGGGCATCCCGGCGAGCGACCTGAAAACCCAGATTACCGCCGCTCGGTTGAACGGTGGCCAGCGCTGGGCCTGCATGGCGGCTCCGGTCGGCCCCGAAGGCGATTGGGCCACCGCACTGCAGAAAACCCAGCAACAAGGGGTGTCGGTGGAAGGGGTAATTATCACCAAACCCGTGACAAAGGGTGACGAACTGTCGGCCATGCATGACGCGGCCGTTGCCCTCAACAACACCTACGGCCGCCGGGTTTTCTTTCTGGCGAGCAGTGCCGGGATCGCCGTCGACCAGACCTGGGCGCAGTACCTCACCGAGCAAAAAGCGTTGGTAGCGGGTCTGGCAGCGCCGCGCGTTTCACCGGTACCGCAACTGCACGGCAATGACCTGGGCGTGCTGGCTGGCCGCTTGGCTAATTCGGCAGTCAGCATCGCTGATAGCCCGATGCGCGTGGCCACCGGCCCGGTATTGGGCCTTGGCGACGTGCCCATTGATAGCGAGCTGATTCCGCTGCCGTCCGCTGTACGCAGTGAACTGGATCGGGCGCGGTTTTCTGTCACCCAGACCTATCCCGACTATCCGGGTGTGTACTGGGGTGACTGCAACATGCTGGACACCCCCGGTAGTGACTTTCAGGTCGTGGAATACCTGCGCATCACCGATAAGGCCGCTCGCCTGATCCGTCCGCTGCTGATCCGCCGTGTCGCTGATCGTCGCTTGAACAACACGCCCAACAGCATGGCGGTGAATACCAACCAATTGATGGCGCCACTGCGAGCCATGGCGAAGTCCATCAAGTTCAACGGCGAGGTGTTCCCCGGTGACATCGAGCCGCCGAAAGACGGCGACCTGGTGCTGGAGTGGCAGAGCAAAACCAAAGTCGCGGCCTACATCAAGCTCAAACCCCTCAACTGCCCGAAAGACCTCACGGCGAACATTGCCCTGGATCTTTCCATTGACAAAGCGGAGTAACGCCCCATGGCAAAGATTGGCGGCAAGAACTTCGACGTGAGCCTGGGCGATATCGCGCTGCACGTCGAAAGCTGCACCCTGGACATCACCGACAACTCGGCCGTGGCCCAAACCCGGGGCGTGCCTGACGGTTACGTCGACGGCGACGTGGCCGCTGCCGGTGAACTGGAGCTGGATAGCTCCAACTTTGAGTTGCTGATCGACGCGGCGCGATCGGCGGGCAGCTATCGCGAATTGAAACCGTTCGATGCGGTGTTCTTCGCTAAGGCCGGTGAGGACGAACTGCGTGTGGAGGCGTTCGGCTGCAAGGTGAAGATCTCCAGCCTGTTGTCGATCGACCCGAAGGGTGGCGAGAAGACCAAACACAAGGTGCCGTTCGACGTCACCAGTCCGGACTTTATCCACATCAACGGCGTTCCCTACCTGGCTGCGGCCGAGATCGAGGGGATCCGTTAATGGTGGACTGGTTCGACCGCGCCCAGGAGCTGGAGCAACGCCAACGTGACCAGGCGATCAAGGCCCAGCTACTGACGCCTGTGCCGGTTGGGCCAAGCCTGACCCATTGCGAGGACTGCGACAAAGAGATCCCGCCGGCACGCCGTGCGCTGGGCGGTAAAACGCGATGCGTCCCGTGCCAGACGGGCTTTGAGCAGAGTAAACGCTGATGACCACTGACGCCTTGCGCCTCGGAGTGCTGGAACAGAAATTCGCTGTCTTCGAACACCGGCTGGGCGAGCTGGAAGACCGCCATGAAACCGTGCCGACCCGCGTGACCAAGCTGGAACAAGGGTTTGAGCATATGGCCGGGCAACTGTCGGAACTGAACGCTGGCCAGCAGACCCTGACGGTCGCGGTAAACGATATCGGCGCAAAGGTCGGCCGCTTGCTGACCATCCTCACGCTGGTCGGAGCCGTCCTGCAAATGGTTGTGCCGGCACTGCTGCGGGTGTGGTTTCCATGAGCCTGCGCGGCAGGATTCAGGCCGGTGTGATTGCGCTGGCCAGCGCCCCGCTGGTGATCTTCCTGGGCACTTGGGAAGGCAACGGCCAGAACACCGTTTATGCGGACAAGCTCGCCGGTGGGCTGCCCACGGTTTGCAAGGGCATCACCCGGTTTACCAGCCCGTACCCGGTCGTCGTCGGCGACTACTGGTCACCCGCCAAGTGCGCCGAGGTGGAGCAACTGGTGATCCGCAAAACGCAGCTGCAGCTCGCCGAGTGCATCACCAACCCGAACGTGGGACAGACCACGTTCGACGCACTCACCAGTCATGGCCACAACTTCGGCGTGACCAGCACCTGCGCCAGTCGAGCGGTCGCGCTTATCAACGCCGGCCGCATCGCCGAGGGCTGCAAAGCTCTGGCATGGGCGCCGGACGGCAAGACGCCGGTATGGGCCTTTGTGACTGACGCCAAGGGCCAGAAGCGCTTTATTCCGGGCCTGCACAACCGCCGGCTGGCCGAATCCCGGCTGTGTGCGGAGGGCTTGTGATGCTGCGCCAAGCCTTGTTCCTGGTCGTGTTGTGCCTGGTCGCCTGGATCGGTTTTGACTCGCTCGAAGGCCAGCGCGACGAAGCCAGGCGCGAGCGTGATAGCGCGAAATGGGAGGCCAGCGGCCTGCGGGAAGCGGCACGCATCAGCGGCGAAATGCTCGCCGAGCGGGACGCGATCGACCAACGAAACACCCAGGAATTGACCGATGCACTCACTGAAAACGAGCGCCTGCGCCGCGCTGTTGGCGATGGCTCTGGCCGGTTGCTCGTCCGCGCCACCTGTCCCGCCACCGGATCTGTGCCCGCCACCACCGGCACCGCCCGCGTGGCTGATGCAGGACGCGCCGAACTCGCAGCAGACGCTCGACCGGATTATTTCACCCTTCGAGATCAACTCGCCTTAAGCCGGCAAATGATCCTCGGACTGCAGCAATACGTCCGTGGCGTGTGCCTGCGATCGCCAGCGCACCAGGACACAAATTTTCCCAACCTCAACAAGAGATCTACCCCATGAGCCAACAGAACAACACCGAAATTACCCTGGAAGTCGGCGAAGCGGAATTCACGTTCAGCCTGACCCCGGCTGACGTGACCAAATACTTCAATGCCCTGACCCAGACCAACAAGGTCGCCCCGGGCAATAACCTGCTGATGACCACCGTCAAGCAAGAGGAAAAGGCCACGCTGAAACCGTTGCTCGGCAATCCCGTGATGGTGATGCAGCTCGCCGGCGCGCTGCTTGAGGAGTACGCGCCGAACGTTGAGGTGATCGTAAAAAAGCGCACGAGCACGCTGAGCGCTTAAGCGAAAACGGCTTGGGCCAGCTCATGGCCCTGACGAGCCGCTGGCTACCTGGTGCCGAACCCACGCCCGAGGCGATGGGGACGGCCAAGTGGCTGGAGGACGAATACTGGAAACGCATGGAGTTTGCCGTGGCTAACGGCATCGCTCTTGCGCTGAACGGGTAACGACATTGGCAGACCGTAGCGCCAGCCTGGCTTTCATCCTGAGCCTGACCGACAAGGTCACCGCGCCCCTGGGCAAGGTGAAAATGGGTTTTTCCGAGCTTGCGGATCAGAGCGAACAGCACATCAAGACGATCGGCTTGGGCATGGCTGGCGTGACGGCGGCTGTGGTCGGGATTCGTGAGTCCATGGAACCGGCGCTGGAGGTCAATCGCGCTCTGGGCGACGTCCGATCGCTGGGCGTGGCCGAGGATGCGTTGTCTGCGCTCAATGCCAAGTCGCTGCAATTCGCCGTCAGCTATGGCGAGAACGCCAAGGATTTTGTGGCCTCGGCTTACCTGATCGAGGGCGCCATTAAGGGACTTGCCGGCAACCAGCTCGCCACGTTCACCAACACCAGTAACTTGCTGGCAAAGGCCACCAAGTCCGACGCCGAAACCATGGGTGAATACGTCGGCACGCTCTACAACCTGCAGAAGTCCCAAGCGGATGCGATGGGGAAGGGCGCGTGGGTGGAAAAACTCGGCGGGCAAACCGCGCTGGCCGTGCAGCTGTTTCGCACGAGCGGCGCCGCGATGAAGGACGCCTTCAAGGAAGCCGGCGCGATCGCCACCACATCCGGCGTCGATCTCGCCGAACAGATGGCGGTGATCGGCACGCTGAGCAGCACCATGGAAGGCGGCGACGCTGGCGGGCGCTACAAAGCGTTTTTCGAAAACATCGGCGCCGCCTCTGAAAAGCTCGGCATGCAGTTCACCGATCAGCAGGGGAAAGTCCTGCCGATGATGACCATCCTGGACAAGCTGCAGGGCAAGTTCGGTGATCTGACCACCGCGTCTGCCGGGGCCAAACTGGTCGAAGCGTTCGGCGGTGAAGGCGCCCAGATAATCGGTGCGCTGGCCAAGGATACCGATCGGCTGCGCAACGGCATCGAGCAGCTGGGCAAGGTGCGCGGTCTCGAAAATGCCGAGCAGATGGCCCGGGCGATGGTCGATCCGTGGCAACAGTGGGCGTCCCTGGTCGAGGTCATGCGCGTGGTGTTTGGTCAGGTGCTGATCCCGGTGCTGACGCCGTTCATGAACAAGATGGTGGACATCGGCAAAACCCTGGTGCGTTGGTCGCAGCTGTTTCCCAACATCACCCGGGTGATCGGCATCACCGCACTGACCATCATGGCGATCGTCGGCGCCATGTCGTTGTTGACCGTCGTGGTCGGCGTTGCACGGATGACCTGGCTGGGTCTGGTGTCGGTGTGGAAGGTTGTCCAGCTGCTCAACCTGCGCACCGTTGCCGGCTTCGTCCTGCAGAAACTGGCAATTCTGGCTTACATGGCCGTGATCTACACGCTCAGCGCCGGCCTTGCCCTGGTGCGTGGGGCCATGCTGCTGTGGCAGGGCGCGATCTGGCTGGTCAACGCGGCACTGTTGGCCAACCCGATGGTTTGGGTTGTGGTCGGTGTTCTCGCGTTGGTGGCGGTCATTGTCGCGGCGGTTCACTACTGGGACGAATGGACGTCTGCCTTGATGAATACGGCCGCGTTCCAGTTCGTCGCCGACAAGCTCCAGAAGCTGTCCGACTGGTTTAACTCAATGGGCGGTTGGGCAGGCATGGCCAAGGCGGCATGGGACAGCATCGTCGGCATTTTCACCACGGCCGTTAACGGCGTGATCGAGCTGCTGAACAGCATCCCGGGCGTAAACATCGAAGCGCGTTTCGGCGGCATGCCTGACGTGCCTGGCGTCGATGCTGCGACCAATGCCGCTGACACCGCCAACGCGGCGCAGAAAGCCCAGCAGACCATCAACGCGGCAATCCCCAGCCTTTCGCCGGCGCGCCCTTCAGCGGTGCCGCCCGGTGGCTTGCTGACCAGCATCCAGAACAACAACAGCAGCCAGAGCAAGGGCACGCATGTGGAGAACGTGATCATTCACACCGCCAAACCGATGAACCCGCTGGAAGTGGAAAACATGGTCGCCATGGCGGTCGGCGGATGAGCGAATACATAGACCTCTTGATCGTCGACAACGACCTGGCACTGGATCCGTCGCATCAACCTTTGCTCATCGATGACCGCGCCTGCATCGCCCAGGACATCGCTCACATGATCCGCGACAGCGGGTTGTTGGTGACGCTGGTCGCTGAGCGCGATCGGCTGCGGCAGCGCGACTGCATCCAGCAACTGGAACTGCTGGTCGAGAACGATCAGCGCCTGGTGCCCGGTACGGCACGCATCACCCAGCAGGAACCGGGCGTGTACCTGGTCACTGCGAAAACCCTGAAATTCGGTTCGATTGAGGTAAGTCTGTGAGCCAGGTCGATTTTAAAAAGGTGATCGCCGACGCCGGCATCCCGACCACCGAGGCCGGTTTGAAGGCCGCGTGGGAAAAGGAGGTTGAAGCCCAAGGCGCGAAGGTGGCCAACACCAGCAGTTATTCGCCGTTCTGGCGGGTGATGACTGCGCTGGTGACCAAACCGGTGTTGTGGCTGCTGGACTTTCTGTGTCTGTCAGTGCTGCCGAACTTCTTTGTGAAAACGGCGGTGGACGCCTGGCTGGACATGCTCGCTTGGGCGGTCAACGTCGAGCGCAAGGGTGCGACCAAAGCCCAAGGCAAATTGCTGTTTACCCGGGCTGTGCCGGACGGCGTGCTAGAGCTGGAAAAAGGCATTGTGGTGCAGTCAGCGGCCATCAACGGCAACGTCTACAAACTGGTCACCACGGCGCCGGCGACATTCGCAGCAGGCCAGCTGCAGCTGGAAGTGCCGGTGGAGGCGATCGAGTCCGGCAGTGGCTTCAACCTCGCCCCGGGTTACTACGCGATCTTGCCGGTGCCCATCCCCGGCATTGTCCAGGTGGTGAACAAGGACGGTTGGCTGGAATCACCAGGTGCGGATCCGGAACCGAACGACCAGCTGCGTTTGCGTGTGCGCAATCAGTTCTCGGCGGTGAACCAGTGGCACACCGACGCGGTGTATCGCGCCATGATCTCGGCCTTCCCGGGCGTACGTCCGGACGGCGTGTATTTCGAACACGGCGCACCGCGTGGGCCGGGCAGTGCAAACGCCTATGTGCTGTTTGACGCGGGTGTGCCGGCGGCCAGTTACCTGGAAAAGATCAACGCGCATATCCGCGACCAGGGCAACCACGGCCACGGCGATGATCTGCTGGCCATGGTCATGCCGGAAACTCTCTCCAGCATGGTCGTGAACGTCTGGCCGTTCCCGAATCAGACGCCAGAGCAGAAAGCCACACTGAAGCAGGAGGTGGAATTCTTTGTGCGTGCTGCCTTTCGCGAAAGCACCCCCCGCGACTACCAGCCCACGCTGACTTATCCGCAAGCGCGATTCAGCAAAAGCCGCCTCTGCACCGAGCTGCACGAACAATTCCCAAACATTGAAGCCGTGAAAATCACGCCGATGGTGGATGCGGTAAATGGTCTGTCTATTCCTCGACTGGAGAACCTGACGGTGGTGATTCAGTGATCAAGATCAAATTGCCGTTCTGGCTTGAAGGCACTGAGCTTTCAAAGCTGGTCAGTGCTGCACAGGCGTGGTGGGAAACCGTCACCGGTTGGCTGCGCTGGCCCTATTCGCAGATCGATCCCGATACCTGCCACATGAGCATTCTTGAACTGTGGGCCTGGCAGCGCGACGTGACGCGCTTTCAAGGTGAACCGGAATCCCTGTTCCGCCTGCGTGTGAAATACGCCTTTATCAACTCCGTCGACGCCGGAAGCACCGCCGGCTTGAAGCGCATTTTTATGCGTCTTGGCGTGGGTTACGTCGAGATCGAGGAGCGCCAGCCCGATCGGGATTGGGACGTCGTACTGCTGAAATTCAGCAACGCCCAGTTGTCGCTGAACCCTGAGCTGTTGCGCGTGCTGATCCAGCAATACGGCCGCACCTGTCGCCGTTATGACTTCGTGACCATCACCCCCGTGGGGCTGCAAATCGCCCTGATTGACTTCAACGACGACCAGCAAACGCTGGTTGCCAGCCTGTAGGAGCGCACCGTGAGCGCCAGTATTACTTTGGCCGGCGAAAGCCAAATCGCCCTTAAACAAGGTCAACAAAAGCCGCTGACCATCACGCGGTTCATCTTCGCCAACGTGCCCGACCTGAACCCTGAAACCCCGGTCGACCGTGCTGCCGGCAAACCGCCTGCGGCGCAGATTGTCCACGTCTACGACATCCCCAAAGAAAACGCCGGCTTCGTGAATCCAAACCAGGTCGTGTACAGCGCCCAGTTGGGTTCGGATATCGGCGACTGGGACTTTAACTGGGTCGGCCTTGAGGACGCGGACGGCCTGCTGTTCGCCGTGTCCTACGTACCGCTGCAACAGAAGCGCAGGAACATCCCGCCGCAGCAGATCGGCAACAACGTCACCCGTAACTTTCTGGTGGCCTATGACGGTGCCATGCAACTGACCGGCATCATGATTGATGCCAGCACCTGGCAGCATGACTTTACCGTGCGTCTTGCCGGCATCGATGAGCGTGAGCGGCTGAGCAATCGCGAGCTGTACGGTCGCGCCTGTTTTTTTGGTAACTCGCTGGCATTCGGCAAGAGCGAAAACGGGTTTCAGTTGGGCGCGGGTACTGCCTACATTGAAGGCATCCGCGTTTCGCTGACGAAGCCTTTGCCGTTCACCGGCGTTATTCCCGCTGGAAAAATCACACTCGACGTCTGCCTGGAACGGCAGTTGAACGATCGGGTAGCGACTTGGAAAGTCGTCTATGGCGAACAGGCCGACTACACCGACGCCGCCGGCGTGCGCCATTACTGCGTGCCGATCGCCCATTACACGTCCCCGACCGCGTTCTGGGACGAGCGTCAGCCCGAGCCAATCGCTGGGCCACTCGTTCAACACTTCGCGGCGCGTGAGGGTGATTACGCGAATCTGCGCGCCCGGGCGACGACCAAAGAAGACGTCGGACTTGGCAACCTGCCCAACGCAAAGAGCGACGACCCAACCACCAACAGTAGCGAGATTCTGGCGACGACCGCCGCGCTGAACAAACTGCAGAAGCAAGTCGGCGATTCGATGACCGGCATGGTGGCAGCGTTCTCCATGTCATGGGCGCCGGTGGGTTGGCTGAAGTGCAACGGGGCGGCGGTTTCCCGCACTACGTACGCGCAACTTTTCGCTTGGCTTGGTACGCACTACGGGGCCGGCGACGGTTCAACCACGTTAAATTTGCCTGACATGCGGGGTCTGTTTCCGCGAGGTTGGGACGATGGGCGTGGTGTGGATCCCGGTCGGGTTTTCGGGTCGTTCCAGGACATGGCGCTGCATTCTCACGCTCACTCGGCCTCGGCCGCTGCCGTTGGTGATCACTTGCACACTGCCTGGACAGACGCGCAGGGCAACCACGTCCACAGTGCCTGGACTGACGCGCAAGGCAATCACGACCACGGGTTCCGAACGGTCGACAACGGTGCAGGCGTCAATGTGGGTTACCCGGCAGGCGGCAGCGTCTGGACTGAACTTGAGATCGGCGGCGGGAAGAATGCCGACGGTCGGCCGATGCGCACCGACTATCAGGGTAACCACGCACATAACGTCGGCATCGGCGCCGCTGGCCAGCACGCGCACAACGTTGGCGTCAGTGGCGGCGGTGCGCACACCCACGGCGTGACAGTCGCCGCCGCCGGCGGTACCGAAACCCGGCCGAAAAACTTGGCCCTTCTTTTCTGCATCAAGTATTGAGATCGAGCATGACGGACAAAATCGTTTATCAGACCGACTATCTCGGCATCTTTATTGGTGCCGTGAAAGCTGAGGAATCACCGCTGGAAGAGGGCGTGTATCTGATACCCGGTGGCTGCGTGGAGATCGCACCACCAGCGGTTCCGGAACATAAAGCCGCGTGGTGGAACGGCAAAGCTTGGCAGCTTGTGGATTACTTCAGTGGCGTTGTGGTGTACAGCACCGAGACGGGCGAGCCGCTGACGTTGAAAGGCTTCGACCCCGTGCCGTCCGGCTACACCATGCAAAAGCCCGGGCCGAACCAGATCTGGAAGGATGGCCAATGGATCGACGACATTGAAGCCGTGCTGGCTGCTCTGCGTGACAAGAAACTGCAGATGATCGCTGCCGACTGTACGGCCTCCATTGCCGGCGGGTTCAGTTCCAGCGCGTTGGGCGAGCCATACCACTACAGCAGTGCGATCGATGACCAGGTGAATTTAAACGGCCAGGTGCTGCTGGGCCTGGACGACGTTTACCCGTGTTATGACGCCGACCAGGTGCTGGCCTTCCGGCCGCATACGATCACCCAGTTGCAGAAAGTCAGCCTTGACCTGGTGCGCTTCCGGCAAGCGGCGCAACAGCGCGCGGAAACACTGCGCCAAGCTGTAGCGAAGGCTCAGAAAGGCAAAAATCTGAAGGCAATGAAAGCCATCACCTGGACGCCGCCGGCATGACTTGGGCACCGGTGACGATGCGCTGGCCGGAGCAGGCCACGCAATGGATGGGTGGGCTGTCAGCAGCCAAGGATCTGGCCGGTGGCGAACTGGCCAGTACCGCCCAGCGCCTGGCTGGCCTGAGTGGACTGGCCAACACCAACCCGGGGCCGGTCGGTGATGCAGCAAAAGGCGCGATCGCGGCCGGACGCGCAGCGTTGGCCGAGCAGATGGGGCAGGTTCCGGCGTGCCTAGTCGTGACGCCGTTTCAAAGCGGCGTTGGCCAGGGTGCGGGCTATCAGCGCTTTCTGTCGGCGCCCAATGCGCTGGAACATCTGGCCAAGAAACTGGAAGACGCCAGCGACAGCGGGCGCCCGACCGGGCCGCAATACGCGCTGTCGATCCTGTTCCTGGGCACGCGCCTGGAACAGTTGGCCAGCGGCTTGGCGCGATTCAATGCACTGCTGCCGATTCCTGACCTGGTGCGCACCGAGCGTCGGGCGCAACACCTGCTGAAGCTGGAAAGTGAAAAGTGGGAGATCCCCGGCGCCGGGCCGCTGCCGCGCTGGCAGGGTCTGCCGCTGGAACGTTGCACAGTGGTCAAAGCTGCCAAACAGTCAATGGCTGGCCAACTGGCGGTGCTGGAGGGATACGCCGCCGACAGTTCGCCGTTGGCCGATCTGGCGGCGCTGGCAGCACGCAAGAGTGCCCAGCAGCAGGGACGGGATAAGCAATTGGCGGACCTGAAAAAGCTACTGGCTGGGGAAAACCCTGACGTGAGCATGCGCGCGCGGATGATCGGCCCGGGCACTGCCGGCGAATTGCGCCGCGAACTGTTGGCCGGCGACGCCCCGGGCCACGAATGGATTCAGTGCGCCGGCCTGTTGTTGGTCGGCAGCAAACAAGGGCTGAGCTTCGTGCAGGAACTGGTGGGCCTATGACGCTGCTACTCGACGGGCAAAAAGTCCAAGGCAAGAACCTCAAAGTCACGGCCAATCTGCGAATCGAAAGCGGCGACATGTCCGGCCAGACCAGCAACACCGACAAGGCCCACAAGGGCTTTAAGCCCAAGACGCTGGCCGTCTCGCTGATGATTCCCTTTGTGGATAAAACCCAGCTGACAGATTTGATGCGCATGGCTGAAACCACGGCCAGCGGCGGGCAATTGCACCTGTACCGGATCGTGAACGACACGGCGGAAGCCTTCGGCGTGCGTCAGGTGGAATTCTCCGACGGCGTCAGCGCTCGGGAAGCGGACACGCTGAAAGCCTGGCTTGTGCAATTCACGCTAAGCGAGCGCGAGTCGAACCCGGAGAAAGTCGAAGGCCGGCGCGCCGGCAACAAGGTAGACGCTCAAGGCGCCCCGGGTAGCCCGGTCGGTGACGGCGGTGCCGGCAACGGTGAAGGAATCAGCGACAACCCCGCGCTGAGCGGCTTTGAAAAGGTGCTGGGACGTGTGGATAAGTGGCTGGGCGGGAGTGAGCCAACGTGAAGCTGCACAAGATACTTTCCATCAACGGCGCCCCGATCGCTCTCATCAAGGAGGACGTCAGGCTGGACGCTACCAGCCCCGGTCGGGCGAACTTCACCGTTCAATCCCCTGTGCCGCTGAAAGGGCTGGTGACGCTGGATATCGGCTACAACGAGGGCACGCTGCAACGGCACTTTATCGGCTACGTCGAGCGCTGCACGGCCGCCAACGCGGTCGAACAGGTGCTGTTCTGTCGTGAGCTGGCCGCCGTGCTGGCCAACCCGTTGCCGTTGAACCTGCGTCATGTGGATCTGCGCGCCGTGCTGGCCCAGGTCAGCGAACAGACCGGCCTGCGCTTCCGTGTTCCCGATCGGCCTTATGCCAGCGTGAAGGCGCCGTATTTTTACAGCCTCGCTGCCGGCTACCAGGCGATGGACAGTCTCGCCCGGGTATTCAGCATTCCCGACTTCACCTGGCACCAGCTGGGCAACGGCGAAGTCTTCGCCGGCAGTTGGGCCGACAGCTTTTTCGGCGCACGTGCGCCGCTGCAAATCCCCACGGAGCTGTTCGACGGCTACCAGGGCACCCAGAGCGCGATGGTCGCGGCCCTTCCCGGGTTGCGCCCAGGTGCAACGATCAACAACGGCGAGCGCATCACCACGGTGTCGCTTGCCAACGACCAGATGGCTATCCGATGGAAGACGCAATCCGCCGCGCTGTAGAGCGCCAATTCCCCGAACTCACTGGTGGTTACCACCTGCCGCGTTTTGCCCGGGTTACCGCCGTGGCCGACGCGCCGGCGGACGCCGGACTGTGCGATGACTTCCGGCCGCGGTACGCCGTGGACATTGTCGTACTCGGCCCGGATGACGAGCCAGATCCGGCCATGCCGGCGCTCACTGGCGTTCCTCTGCCGCTGCCCACCGGTGGCGAGGAAATGGGCATTTACGCCTTTCCGGAGGAAGGCACGCGGGTCGTGGTGTGCTTCGCCTACGGCCTGCCGAACAAGCCCTACATCCAATCGATCTTGCCGCATGGGCTGAGCATGCCGAAGGTGCCGAAAGGTGATCAGGTGTGGCAACACAGCGCTGCCGCCCAGCAGCGTGTCGACGCCGAAGGCAACTGGCTACGCCAGACCGATGGCAAGATCCGGGATCAGGCGATTGAGCGCGAGGTTGAAGCCCTGGACAACCGAGAGCAGTTCCAGAGCCACACGCAGACGATCGATGACCACTCAACCGAGTCTGTGGGTGGTGTGAAGAAGATTGAGGCACTGGGCGCGCTCAAGCTAATGTCGGGCGGATCCGCGAGTTTGGCGGCGGTGGACGATCTGCACCAGGCTACCGGCCGGGATCTGAACGTGGTTGTGGGGCAGAAGCACAACGCCACGGTGGGCGCTGATATGCAGGAGCGTATAGAAGGACTGCGTCACAGCTTGGCTGGCGTAAGTCAACGCTTGCAAGCGCCCAAGAGCTGGATTGGATCAGAAACCGTAAACACACTTGAGCTGATGGTTGAGTTGTTGGCGATTGTAGGGGATATGAATTCGGCAATTGCCACTCATGTCCACCCCCCGTTAGCTCCTCCGGCTTCTTCCACGATTTTCGAGACCTTTTCCAAGAGCGCGAAGAGATTAGAAGCACTGCAACGCACGATAACCCTATAAACCCTAAGATTTGTCCTATGATGTGGATTCGTCTAAAGGGAGGGATAGACATGCAACCAAAGGTTTTTATTTCCTACAGTTGGAGTTCACCAACTCATCAAGAGTTGGTGAAGTCTTGGGCCGACCGTTTGCTTGAAGATGGCATCGATGTCGTGCTTGATATTTACGATTTGAAGGAGGGGCACAATAAATTCGCATTTATGGAGAGCATGGTTTTAGATGAGACAATTTCTCATGTACTTGTTATATGTGACAGAGTTTACTCTCAAAAGGCCGATGCGAAAATTTCCGGAGTGGGAACCGAATCCCAAATCATTTCTAAACAAGTCTACGAGAAAGTAAACCAGACAAAATTTATTCCTATCATTTGTGAGTACGATGAAGCCGGACAGGCGTATACCCCCCTATTCATCAGCTCGGCGATATATATAAACTTCTCCTCTCCCGAAGCGGTGAATGAAAACTGGGAAACACTTGTTAGACTTCTGCATGGCAAGCCTTTGCATCGTAAACCTGCTATCGGAAAGCCTCCTGGTTATATAACTGCCGAAGCGTCTGAAAATGCAACTCCAAGTGCAACAAAATTTTATTCACTTAGACAAGCAGTGCTTCAAAATAAGCCCGGAATACCTGGGTATCGGGAAGACTTCTTAACGACTTGCTATGAGTTTGTAGATTCTATGAGGGTGCGTACGCCACCAGATTTAGAAACCTTGGGGGAGCGAGTTTTGGGTGACTGCGCCCGCCTAAAAGATGTCAGAGACCAGTTAGTTGACTGGATCTCACTGGAGGTCAACCGCGCAGATGAGAATTCGTTCGGCGAAGTCATTCTCAAGGTTCTCGAGAAGATTCTGGATCTAAAATCAAAGCCAGAAGAACTCAACCCTTGGAACGAGGCATGGCTTGACGCTCTCCACTTATTTGCCTATGAGTTATTCATCTACATCATCGCCACTTTAATGAGGAGCGAAAAAACAGTAATCCTAAAAATGATATTTGAGACACAGTTTCTGCTACCAAAAGCAGAAAGAGATCGTGGACGAAAATTCGATGGGTTCGGCTCGTTCTGGACATTCTCGTCAACTTTAGGGACTGTACTAAAGCCCGCTGATGGCGGCACTTACAAGAGCACAGCAGGAGAGCTAGTAAAGCGGCAGGCAGATCGGCAAGACACACCTTTCTCTAGTTTGAAAGAAGCAGAGCTGCTTATTACTCTCGCATCTTTCGTCACCTCTAGCTCTCGACCTTGGTACCCTCAGACTTTTTTCTATTCTGCTTTTCACGAAGAATATGAATTCTTCCTTCGAGCGACTCAGCGCAAACACTTTTCGAAGCTGCAAATTATTCTCGGAGGCAAAACGTTAGAAGAAATAAAGGAGGCGGTAATAATAAATTCGAAAAACTTACCGAACGAGTACAGAAGTTTTTCTCAAAATGGCCCTTTTTGGGATGCATTTAATCTCGATCAGATGAACACGCTATAGACTATTACAACGCGAGATAGGGAGGTCACCTCCCTATCGACACAAGTCAAGACAGCCTACACCACCAAGATTGCGCATAAGCGCAGCCATCGATGTACTCAATGCCGCTTAATACGAATCCTGTAACGGCCATCCCTGCCAAAGTCGCATCAAGCAAAGGCGGCAGCGGATCCGGATCAAGTGGCATTCCCACCTCAACGCGGGCAACGTTAGCTGCACGGCCTAATTCATGGCATTGAGTAGAATTGACCATCACGTTGCCCCGGATAGCCGGATACCGGCGCCGCTCCTTCGGATCCAGCGCGATACCACGAAGACGCATTGGGGTGACAAGTACGTGCATCGCTTCTCCTACTCGTCAGCGTCGAGGTCAAGTAACGACTCAACAGCGTAGGCCAGCGCCGCATCCGCTAACTCAAGCAAGTCGCCAAGCTTGTCAGCGTCAATCACTTGGCCCTGGTGCAGTGCATGCGCTTGCCGAAGCAACGCTTTGTGATGGGCACCAGGCATTGCGAGTAACGACACCTCATCACGCAGCATGATCCGCCACTGCGCCATTGAGGGCGCTTCAGTCGTCGGGGTTCCAGCAGATTCCACATTCATCGGCCATGCCTACCTTGCTGAAGTACTGTATATGCAGACAGTATATCGATAGGCGTATTACTCAACATCAATGGAGCGACTGACGGCATCTCTCGACCAGTGAAGACGTGCATTTCTGATTCGATGCCCGCAGCTGATCGGCCCGTGGAAAATCCTGCATCCAAGAAAAAATCTGCTGAAAAAGCACTTATCCCCCTCCCGCCAACGGGCTTTCCAGTTGTTTTTTTTGAAATGGAGACTGGAGTGCATTCAGAGATCTAACCCACGCCTGGCAGGCGGGGAGCACGAGCTTTATCCTTTGCAATTTGTGCAAGCTTTTGCAACGGGTTGCAATATTACTTGTGCGGAGCTTTTAGCTTGGTTCCATAACGAATGATGAACGCAGGCCATGTATTTCAAGGGCTGCAACAAAAAAAACATCATTTTTCGACGATTTTGTATTTTGGAACCATGACTTCATACGGTAAATGGGAGAAAACTAATCCTATGATCGAAAGGTGGAAATTTATTGAAAGCGATGATGTAAACATAAAGATGATATGAAGTTTAAAGCAGCGCCTAACGTAGGAGGATTGTAATTTTTACTCGAATCGTGGTTAACACCCCTAACCCATAATCTGAATGTAGGGGTGTTGTCTTATTGTTCAAAGTGTACTGATTCTATCTCCAGAACAAGCCCATGAGAGTAAATGTGTGGTAATTGAATTCCATTCTGAAAATATAGAATGGTTGTTAAATGTTATTTCAGACTTGAAAGAGTAGTTCTCATCTTCTAAGAATGTGGCGATTTTCGCTAAGGTAGTATTGTGTAATGGAGAGAATATACTGCAAGAAGCCGGAATGCATAATGGAGCGCAAGGTGGGGTAGGGAACTCCGATCTCTTGGAAAGCCAGTATTTGGTTTTATCATTCTGAGTGCTAAAGTCGAGGCAGGTTTTTCTTGATTTAAGAGCTAGAAACATCCAGAGATCTTTTTGATAATAGTGATTGATCTCAATGAACCATGGTTCTGTGCCGCGAAGCTTCATCGCATGCTTTAGCATCAAAGGATGAATAAGGTTTTCTGCGGAATAACAATTAAGAATTAATGAGCGTGCAGTGACTGGAGGAGTGGTGATGTCCATGTTGTATATTGGGGCTGCAGTATTTCCTCCGAAAGGAGCACCGAGATAGTCAACGTCGCTGTCGACCATGCACAACGTTAAGTTTTGGGTTGTCTTTAAATTCTGATACTCTCGAGGTGTTTGACTACCACCACCAGTTATTATCTCATAGTTTAGTAGGACGTTCTGTAGTTGTGGCGAGTCATGCAAAGACATTTTGGCGATTCCGCCATAGAAAATCCCGTCTGTTCTGTTTTCTACCAATAGGCGGGTCTTGGAGAATAAGTCATCCCCTGAAATGGAGTCAGATGAAATTTGGATTTCCTCTTTTCCGTCTGGGAGTGTTATTTTTTGGAAGGTGTTTGGGGTGGAGACAATCTTTACATAAGTGGAACAGGCGTTGAATATCGAAAGTTTTCCTCGGACTCTCTTTGCTACTCGCGCGAGAGTGGCTTTGGCGCGATCACTTAAGTTGTCTAAATTTTTTACGTGTTCTATTGTAGGTATTTCGGAATATATTATGTGGCGTCCGTTTTTTCTTGCAGAGCACAAGTTTTCAATTAGGTCAATAAAGTGCGAGTTAACGTTTGCGTTATTTATTGTAGTGAGGCTTCGGTCTAAATAAAAAATCATAGCGAGCCTTAAGAGTCAAAAAAGCCATAAGGCCACTGGGTTAAGAAGCCTTGAGAATCGAAAGCAGATTCAGTTATTTTTGTTTTCCCATCCGAATCGTTTTTTTCAAATAGATAAATTCCCACATCATCTGGAGTAATAAGGGATTTATCTATCGCTTTTCCGAGTTGGTTTATGAAGGTTTCACTATGTGTTTCAATTACCAATCTGATGTTTTGGTTTTTTCCTCTTTTTATCGCTGAAATTAATATGTCTGCCAGTTTTGCTTGCATTTTAGGGTGTAGGTGGAGCTCTGGTTGTTCGACAACATAATATATCATGCGTTTAGTCCGCTCATCGGACCTTGTGGATTTCCATATTTGTGCAAGAATTGGAACAACTTGAGAAAAGCCGAAGCCAGTATCGGCCATGTTAACTTGTTTTTTGTCCTTCTCTGAAATTACTATTGAAACATGCCCCTCGCTGCTTTTTGATAAAACAGCAAATCCCATATGTTTTTGTGTCCATTCAGAGAACTCTTTAGCCTCTTTAGTTGATAGGCTATGCAAAAACATCGCAAGGTTTGTACCTTGAGGATCAAGTTCTTCAACAGAAAGCCCTTGCATGCGGTAATACCTTTCCGCAGAAGCCCTAATGGGTGTTACGTATTGTACGCCTCCAGCTGAGTTGTTTATGTTGTCACGTAGTGAGTCCCAGATCATTGGCAAAGCACGAATAGTTACGTATCGGCTTACTTTTTCAAGCATGCTCTGCGAGATTAGAATTGCAGGTAATCTTAAAGCTTGTGAAAGAGTTGAGATGCTTACGCAGCTTTCAAAGGTCAGAAGTTCAAATGTTTTACTATCGAAGTTACCAATTGTTTTGAACTCATTCGTCACGTCTTTCAATAGGCCAGCATCGAGTGGTGACTCATTGACTATGCTTGCCGGAAGCAGTACTGGCAAAATTCCATAGTGTAAATAGAAGTTGTAATATAGATCTGCTCTGGCGGTATGGTCTGCACCATCGATCTCAAATTTTTCAAGTGTTACGCCATTTCCTACGACTATTCTAATTATATGAGATCTTATTTTTACGTAGTATTCAGAGAGTTGATGGTTGTCTTTCGAAATTTTGGCGGTGACTTCAACTCTTCCAGGGCTAATTGTGGAAGAGAAGTTTGGTGAGATTCTCTTGGAGAAGTAATGGAAATTCTCAGGCTCTACGTTCAAGTCATTAATTACAAATGTAAAGTTTATTGTGTCTTTCGCTGGGGATTTTGAATCGTGTATTGCTTCTTTGAAAGAACCAAAGTCAACGTATGGTCCGTACCACAAAATGCCAGACTTTGTCTTCTGTTGATTGCTTTGCTTTAAAAGAGGGAAGGTTCTTATGAAAGTACTCTTTCCAGAGCTATTTTGCCCGAGAAAGACATTAATATTTTTTAGTTTGATATAGCCCGTATCGACTAGGCTCCTAAGGTTCTCGATTCTTATTTCGTCCATGTAGCATTCCTTTTTAAATCAAGCAAGTAACGTATTTTATGCATTGTCCTGCCCTCAAAACTCATTGTCAGAAGGGAGCTAGCGATAACGTTTGAGGAAGCTATCGAAAATTCATGAAGGTGTCGAGCGTCCCCGATATGGCGGAGCGGGGAATCTGGTCCCCGGTCATCATTTTCGCGAGGAGACTATTCCTTGAAGCTTCTCTCTAAGGTGAGATCAAAGGGGCTTTGTCCTGTTGTCGCTTCGAGAGCTTCGAGAACGGTGCAGCCGTCAGTCATCTTCCGAAGCTCTCAGGCGAGCAAAGCCTTGCCTAATAAATCCAGCATTTTCTCCAATCCGCTCAAGTGCCACGCGGGCATTCTCCCCCACGGCCTCGTGTCCCTGCTGCTCGACTAACAGCACCAGTTCCATCAACGCAGCTTCAAGGCCCAGTTGATTTTCGTACATTTTTTCGAGGACGACGGTGAGGGAATATTCGCTGGCCATTCATTCGACTCCGTTCGGAAAGTTGGAAGCATAGCAGGCACCAGAGGTGGCTGATTTCAGTTCGGGGCTGGGAAAAAGGTAATTTTGGTAAGCCGGTGTAGAAAATCGGCTGCGGGCCTTATAAATCGTGGCTTTGAGGTATTACCTTTGAAGGTAATTTTTGGTAACGCCGGAGGTAATGTTCCACCAAGTGGCTGATTTTAAAGGGTTTCGTAGATGGATTAAATTACTTCGACTAAGGGTAATTTTCTAACCTTCCTATTACCCTATTATTACCTTTGCTAAATCCATCTAACCTACTGAATCTATTCGTTTTTTGTGGCTTTAAAAAAGAAAATTACCAAAATTACCTTTTTCCCACGGGTCAACCTGAAAACGGAGTGAGGCACAGACGGGGCGATTCGCTGGCCTTTCATGCGCGCGGTTCTAACTCTCACGAAGCACGCCTGAGACGACGATAGACAGTGCCAGGATTGGAGCCGAGAACCGCTGCTTAAAATTTGCTAACGCAGTCGGCAGAGGGGATGGGACGAGGAGGGAGAAGAACAGAGCTGGTACGCAACTGGTACGCGGGATGGTGGCGAGGCGTTTGGGTCTTTATTTGCGGGAGGTAAAAGAAGCGTCAGTTCGATCCATCATCGGGGCGACGGAGAAGCGGCGGGAGAGTGGGGCGGGTTGTAGAGGCATTTGGGGGAATCTGGATCAGAGGGGCGAAGGTGGGGGAGTTTATCAGGATTGGGATAGGACGGAGGCTTACGCGTTGTTACTCCGTGCTCTTGCTCGCTGATGAGGTGTGACGTAGCGATTGAATATTGTGGTCTGTCCCCTATTTGTCCCCTACATGGACTTCTAGACCCAATCCATGATCGGGGCGACGGAGAAGCGGCGAGAGAGTGGGGTGGGAGTGGCGGTGATAGACGGCATTGGCGGTTCTGGATTGGGGAAGCTGGGAGGTAGGGAGTTTATCAGGATTGAGGTTGGGGAGGGCTTCGGGAAGTCAATCTGGGGAAGAGGTTAGTCGCTCGCTAACGAAAGGGAGTTGGATGAAAATAAATCCGCCCCCCCCCCTTTTTTTTCCTTCATGCGGCAGTCCCTGGTGTATCGCGCCCAGCTTCCCTCCTTCCTTAGGCGTGAGCACGTTTGCAAATCCATACATCGACTACGCTTAGTCTAGCTAACCAACGTAAGGTGGTCGCCGCTCATGGATATTATGCAAGAAGAACTTGAAGTTTTTAAAGCGTCGGCAAATAGGCTGCGTTGGTTTATAAGTACGGCTATACTTATATCTGTTCTAATCTTGCTTCATGCTTACCTAGAGAGGTTTAGTTTTCAAGACGCGCAGCTCGCGGGAATTGAAGCTCACCGTATACTTAGTCGCACTCTAAAAACACAAGATTGCTACAGGGAACTTGTGTCGTTTGAGGTTTTGGGCGAAAAAGAACCAGTTGGTAAGGTTGATTCTGCATGCACTGCTGAAAAGATTGGGGAGAAAAATCTTTTCCGATTGCGCTCTTTGTCTTATGAAGACTTGGTGCATGAATATTCTACGCGCAGTTTTTTAATTAATATGACAGATAATACAATGAAGGAGGTAAAGTTTCCTGTAAGGCAGATACCGATACTTGGGACAGAAATACCGGCCAATGATTTCGTTATCGTAATGGCATTGATGTCGATGGTTTTTGTTGTTGGTGTTTGGTTGAATCTCCGAGGGGTGCATGCTTCATTGCTTTCACTTGAAAAGCACAAAAAATCTGAGGTCATGAAAGTGGCACAGCTTAATACGGTTTTTTTAACAGCGCTTGAGAATAATGAAAATAAGTTTGCTCTAGGGGTGCGTGCTTGCTCTTTATGGCTTCCTTTTATGTCGATAGTAGTAGCTACAGTTGCGGGTTATGCGGAGCCTGTAGAGGAGCTTATTTCTAGAAGTGATAGCTTTCCAGGTTCAATCACAACGGTAATGGTGTTTTTGTTGATGTCTATTGTAATATCTGTGCTTCATTTTTTAATTGCATTACAGTGTGGAAGGGTAATGAGGAAAATAGATAGGGTGTTTAAGTCAAAGTGCGCATAGCTTAGTGAGTGCTCATCAGAAATTGGGTAGTTTCATTTTGAGGTTATTACAGGCATAGAACCGGTAGTGCCCTTTTTCAGGCCATAGTTACAGTTTACTTAGGAACTGTCAAAAAGCGAAGGGGTTTAACCGGATTAATCAGTTTGAAAGAGGGGCGGGTTTATTTGTTGGAAACAGTTTCACTTTTTTCAGTTCACTGATACGAGTCGTTCGATAACGCTATGCTTGTTTAAAAGTACCTCGGTGCCGCCGCTGATGGCCTACACAACCTTGCGCCTCCCCCTACACCTAAGACAGAATCCCCCGGCTTGTACGTCTAGCCCGCACGCTCTATCGTCCCCCACATCACTGAAAACCAGTGATCGGGTTTGGTAGCCCGCTTCGTGTCTAGATGCATCGCATCACCTTATTCAGTCGCTTCCCCAGGACTCGGATTTCATGGTGGTCATGCGTGGGGCCCATTCGTGGGCGCCGGGTTCTAGTGCGACCGGTCTACCAACCCGCGTATGGCCGCCACCTATCGTTTGGTAGCGTGGGTGATGGCTCCTTTTAGTAATCGCGCTAGAGGTTCCATCTATGTTCAAAGTAACGCCCAACCCACCAGAAACCGATCCCGCATCCCCCTACGATTCCCTCAACCCCAAAAAACTCCACGAAGCCGCCGAGCGCGCCCTCGATCACTACCTCCTTCCCGCCGGCCACATCATGTCCAGCGTCAACGAACCCGAACGCATGTACTTCGCAAACCCCAAATACGACTCAGAATCCCTGCTGGCCAATGCCAGTGAAACGCTGAGTTCCGCCTCGGAAATGCTCAACAACTTCGCCGCCGCACTCGAACCCTCGCACCGAAAAACCGCTTTGGGCATCGCGCAGGTGGTGATGTTGGGGGAATTGGCGGTGAATCAGGCGTTGGATAACGTTGAGGTGAAAGCGTAAATCAGCCCCCTTTGTGGCGAACGGCTCAGCCGTTGTCACGGAGGGGCTGTTCGCGCTGGGCAAAGCAGCCGGGATGAGGGCGGGGAAATGGACAGGGTGATGGCCATTTAGTAGCATTCCGCGCCTTTACTCAGGAGTCGCCGCACCATGGAAGCTACATCGTCCCGAGCTTGGTACAACACACGTCCCGCCGTTGTCTTCATGGCCGTTTTTTATTGCTTTGTCGTATTGATTCAGGCCGGTCTGTGGGTGGCTCATGACGGGTTTCAGCAAGCGCGGGAAGGGGATATTTCGTTCCTGATGTTGTTGAACGTCTGCGTGGTGGCATTGTTGATGTTTGTCGGCGGCTTGCTGTTGCTGGCGAGAAAGAAGATCAGTTCGCTGTGCTTTATGCTCGCGTTGATTCTGGGAATTGCCTTTTCTCTGTCGCAGATGAACAGCGGTTCGGTTGTGCATCTGCTGACTCTGCCGATGTTCAAAGAATATGCACTGGTGTTTGGTATCTGGGTGTACAGCCTGCAGTTGCGTACGACGGGTTATTTTTCCGCTAAATAACCCCTCTGCATTGCCCGTAGCGCCCTGTTGGCTGAATAGGCCGGGCGCTTGATTTTCAGCCATTTACGTGAAGAGAATTTATGTCTGCTCCTGATAAGCCAAAGCTGCCGTTGCAAGCATTCGTGATGTCGTGCCTGGTGGCCGGCTGGGGTCTGGTGTATGCCGGTCAGGTGAAGTGGGCGGTGCGTGTTGCCGCTTTACTTTATCTGGGTGTGATTTTACTCGGTGTCTGCGGGGTGCCTGCCACGCCGGTGGGCCTTTATGTCTTCGCTACCTTTATCGTCCTGGTGAAACTCGGCTCAGCCACGGCAGCAGCGATATCGGTGCGCAAAAACGACCGTCCGGTGAACAGCCCCAGCACCCGCTTCCACGTGTTTTACGTGGTGGCGCTGGTCATCCTCACGCTGATTCTTTTGGGGCCATTGCGAGGCCCGACGCTGGGGTTCAAGACTTACTTCATCCCCTCTGGCTCGATGGTTCCGACCCTTTCGATCGGTGACTATATCGTCACCAAAATGCGCATCGACGCGCTGCAAGTGGGCGACATTGTGACTTATCGCTACAACGGCACGGAGGCGGTCAAACGTGTGGCGGCGGTGGGTGGCGATACCTTGTCGATTGTTGACGGTAAGGTCATTCGCAACGGCGAAAACATGGGGCTGTTCTTTGCACCGCCAGATCGCGTGAAGGATCCTCGTTATCTGCAAACGCCGCAGACGGTGGTCGAGAAAGATCATGTTTATCTGCTCGGTGATAACCGCGACAGCAGTAACGACAGCCGCTTTATGGGCCAGGTCGCACTCGAAGACATTACCGGTAAAGTCACCGGAATCTGGTACTCATCCGATCGATCGAGGATTGGCACAGCCTTTCAGTGAAAACAAAAGCCGTCACCTTAAGGTGACGGCTTTCGCTTGCAGATCTAGCCAAACTGACTCGCCGACTCAACCGCAGATTTAGGCCTCCTCAACCGCGTCAACTGGTAAGCAATCGCCAACCAGACAAACCACCCCGGCATCACCATCAAGGCAATGCGCGTGTCAGGCCGCAACGCCAGCAGACACAGCACAAACCCCAAAAATGCCAACGAGAACCAAGCCATCGGCACGCCGCCGGGCATCTTGTAAGTCGACTTCGCATGCAGATCCGGACGTTTTTTTCGGTAGGCAATGTAAGACGCAAGGATGGTCGACCAGGTGAAGATCACCAGAATCGCCGACACGGTAGAGACGATGGTGAACGCGGTCATGACTTCCGGCACGATGAACAGCACCAGCACGCCGACCAGCATCAATAGCGTGGTAAACGCCAGGCTCAGCAGTGGCACGCTGTTGCTCGACAGTCGGCGGAATAGGCCGGGCGCGTTGTCCTGGTTAGCCAGTCCGAACAGCATGCGGCTCGAGGAGAACACGCCGCTGTTGGCCGATGAGGCCGCTGAGGTCAGGACCACGAAGTTGACGATGCCGGCGGCTGCGGGAAATCCGGCGACGAGGAACAGTTCGACAAAGGGGCTTTTGACTGGAGAAACCTGTTGCCACGAGGTCACGGCAATAATGCAGGTCAGCGCGAGGACGTAGAACAGGATGATCCGCAGCGGAATCGAGTTGATCGCTTTGGGCAGGGTCTTCTCCGGCGAGCGGGTTTCGGCGGCGGCGGTGCCGATCAGCTCGGTGCCGGCGAAGGAGAAGATCGCCATTTGAAATCCGGCGAAGAAGCCGAACAAGCCGTTGGGGAACGCTGCCTGTTTGTCCACCAGGTGACTCAGGGACGCGGTGACGCCACTGGGCGAGACGAACGAGCTGGCAATCAGCACGGTGCTGACGCCGATCAGGGTCACGACGGCGATGATCTTGATGATCGCGAACCAGAATTCCACTTCACCGAATAGCCTGACGGTCAGCACGTTGAGGGCGAACAGGGTCGCCAGCATGCCGACGGCGGGTATCCACGCCGGGACATCGGGGAACCAGTACTGGAAGAAGCCGCCGACCACGACGGCATCGCCGATCACCGCCACGCTCCAGCTCAGCCAGTACGACCAGCCGAGGAAGAACGCCGCGCGCGGGCCGAGGTAGGCACCGGCGAAGTCGGCGAAGGTTTTGAAGTTGAGGTTGGACAGGAGCATTTCGCCCATGGCGCGCATGACGAAAAACACGAACAGGCCGATGATCATGTAGATAAGGATGATCGACGTCCCGGAGAGGGCGATGATCTTCCCGGAGCCCATGAACAGGCCGGTCCCGATGGCGCCGCCCATGGCCATTAACTGGATGTGACGATTGCTGAGCGTGCGCTGCAGCGCGGGCTGTTCAGGCAGCCCGGAAGGGGTCGATTTCATTGCAAAACCTCTTGATTTTATGTTTTTGAGTTTTGGCAGAAAGTAGGTGTCGAGCGTTCTTGTTAGAGGTGCAGCGGCTAAGCACAAGGTGAGTCGCCCCCTGTGGCTTGGGGGCGCTCATTACCGATCAACTGACGGTGCGCAGACGCGAGGCCTTGGCCGGTTGCGGATCGAGCAACTGGAAGAGGTTTTTGATGTTCGCCGGCGTCGGCACCAGGTGGATGCGCTGGCCGATTTGCTGTGCCTGAGCCAGGTCTTTCAGGTAGCGCAGTGAGGAAAAGTCTTCCAGAGCAAAGCCCACCGAATCGAACACCGTCACCTGCGTGTCGTTCTCGCGTCCGGCCACTTCGCCCAGCACAATGCGGAAAAATTCGATCACCGGGGACTCGGCTGCCAGTTGCTGAATGTCGCCTTCAATGCGCGTCTGCGGCTCGAATTCGACGATGACCCGGGCGTTGCGCAGGATGTCGGCGTGCAGTTCGGTTTTACCCGGGCAGTCACCGCCGACCGCGTTGATGTGCATGCCGGGCTCGATCATTTCGGGGGTCAGAATGGTTGCGTAGGCTTTGTCGGCGGTAACGGTGGTGACGATGTCCGCGCCCTTTACCGCGTCCTTCACCGAGCTGGCCAGAATCACGTCGATTTCCGGGAATGCGGCGAGGTTGTGCTTCAACTTGAGTGAAGCGTCGCGATCAATATCGAAGATGCGGATTTCGTTGATGCCCAACATTTCGTGAAAGGCCAGCGCCTGAAATTCACTTTGCGCACCGTTGCCGATCAGGGCCATCGAGGTCGCGCCCGGACGAGCCAGCGATTTCGCCACCAGCGCCGAGGTTGCGGCGGTGCGCACGGCGGTGGTCAGTGTCAGTTCGCTGAGTAGGGTGGGGTAGCCACTCTGCACATCGGCCAGAAGACCGAAGGCCATGACCGTGAGCAAATTCTGCTGGCCGTTGTTCGGGTGGCCATTCACGTATTTGAACGAGTACTGCTGGCCGTCGTCGGTCGGCATCAACTCGATCACGCCGTCTGCAGAGTGGTTGGCTGTGCGCGGTGATTTATCAAACTGCGCCCAGCGTGCGTAATCCGCTTCGATGTAGCCGGCCATTTCCCGAATGGCGCGGCGGATACCGACTTGGGTGAACAGGCGTGCAGCATCATCGACATCAATAAAAAGCGTCATGGTCTTATTCTCCGATCCAGTCATTGAAAGGTTGTAGAGCGGCGGGCGGCTCAGCTGCGTTTGCTCTCGAAACCGTGCAGCACGTTCACTGCATTGATGCCGATCTCATCGACCATGTAGCCGCCCTCCATGACGAACAGGGTCGGGCAGCCGACGCTGGCGATCAGTTCGCCGATGCCAATGAAGTCATCGCTTTCCAGCAGAAAGTGGCTGATGGGGTCGTCCTTGAACGTGTCGACACCGAGGGAAATCACCAGCACTTCAGGGGCGAACTGCTGGAGCTTTTTGCAGGCGTGGAGCAGGGCGTTGCGGTAGCTCTCCCACGTGGTGTTTTTCGGCAGGGGATAGTTGAGGTTGTAACCCTCGCCGACACCCGCGCCGACTTCGTGGCTGTAGCCTGAGAAGTACGGATAGGACACCGCCGGTTCGCCGTGCAACGAGACGAACATGACGTCGCTGCGCTGGTAGAAAATGTTCTGCGTGCCGTTGCCGTGATGGAAGTCGACGTCGAGCACCGCGACACGTTTGGCGCCCTGAGTGATGGCTTGTTGCGCAGCAATCGCGGCGTTGTTGAGGTAGCAATAACCGCCCATGTATTCGCGCGCGGCGTGATGGCCGGGCGGGCGGCACAGGGCGAAGGCGCTGTCGTGGCCTTCATCGATCAGGGCCAGGCCGGTGAGGGCGATGTCGGCGCTGGTTTTCACCGCTTGCCAGGTCGTCGCGGTGATCGGCGAACCGGCATCCATCGCATAGAAACCGAGTTTGCCGTCGATGAACGTCGGCACCTCTTCGCCGGCCAGATCGCGCACCGGCCATACCAGCGGCAAGGCGTCGTGGGTGCGACCGGTTGCGCTCCATTCGCTCCAGGCACTTTCGAGAAAACTGACGTAGCGCTCGCTGTGCGCGTTGACGTAGCACGAGCGGTCAAACGCGCGTGGTTCAACGATCTGCCCGAGGCCGACTTGCTTGACGCGGTTGTGCACGGTGTCGGCCCGACTGGGTTGTTCGAATGACGGTTTGAGCACGCCGTCCTTCAATTCGGTGCCGTGGTGCAAACGGTGGGAATCACTGAAAACTGTAAACATTCTGCGCATCCGTTATTGTTAGCCAGTGCAAATATTCTGTTCCGGCTGGGCTGCGCTTTCTTTGCTTTGTGTTCGTGGTTTTGTGGATTAATCGGGCGTTTTTACTCAGGAATAGCGTCATGCAGAAAAAAATATCCAAACGCATCAGCCTCGACGAAACCGACTTGGCGATTCTTGAGTTGTTGCAGGAAGACGCCAGTATTTCCAACGCTGAACTCAGCGAGCGACTTTCGCTGAGCCTTACGCCGTGCTGGCGACGGCGCAAGCGCATGGAGGAGGCCGGGGTCATCAAGGGCTATCAGGCCAACCTCGATCGGCGAATGCTCGGGCTGGATATCATGGCGTTCGTGCACATTCGCTTTTCCACCCATGCCGACCACGCGCCGGACGCCTTCGAGGCGGTGATTGCGCAATTGCCGCAGGTGGTGGCCTGCCACAAGATCACCGGCGATGCCGATTATGTGTTGCAGGTGTTGGCGGAGGATCTTGATAGCTACAGCGACTTCATTGAGCAGGTGCTCAGGCGTCAGGTGGGGATTGCCTCGATTCAGTCGAGTCTGGCGTTGCGCGAGGTCAAGACTGGGAGCCGGATTGCGATTCCTAAACCGGGAAAGGACTGAACGGGCAGAGGGGCAATCATCTTTTCAGTTTCAACGCGTTGTATGTCGTTGATGCGCCATTGCCACGCAGGGCTGTATTAATTCCAGCCTTTGCAGTGAGCGGTAATCTCTGCCCAGACTTCCCGATAGCTGAATCGCAACCACGCGGTATGCAGCTTATGCAGTTGCCGCCGAATCCAGCTGTTCGTGTTTGCGAGCAGCATTTGCTCGATGTCCCTGTTCAACGCATCGGGTTCGAAACCTGTCCAGACCGGCGGGAGTACACATTCCAGGTTCCAGGCGCAGACGACGGCAACTTCGGCATACAGAATGTCTTTAACCTGTTCTGGATCATAGCCTTCGATTTGCCGGGCGATGTAGGGGTAATCGACACCGGTGTCGACGAAAATATCGGAGAGGGCTGCGCGGATTTTGTATAGATCGGCGTGGCTCAGTTCTCGTCTCAAGCTTGGGCCTCCTGGCGTTGAATTGCGCTGATCCGATTGCACGTGGCGGTTCTTGTCTGGTGGTTAGTCGATTCTGAACGCGCGCTGTCGATCAGCAAAGTTTCATCTTGCCGCGTGCGAAGCAGGCCTAGTCTGCTGAGACAAGATCGTCGCTGTTCATCCCGAGGGGAATCGTGCCATGCGCCTGAATGTCGTCAAAGTGCTGTTGATTGCTGCTGCAGTATCGGTGTTGAGTGCCTGTTCCGGCGCGGGTGGTTTGACCACCACCCGTTGTTTCTCCAGCGACTGTCAGTCGCCGGAGGCGCGCAACGCCAATACGTTGAAGTTCGGTGGCAACAGTATCGGCAGCAGTCTCAATCAGTACAGCTCCGGCATGCTGCATGACGATTAAGGATTACTGCGCGGCCGGTACGGCAATCCATTCGCTTAGCGTTTGCTGATATTTGCCGGTGACTTTGCTCAAGTGCAGCCACTGATCGACATACAGTTTCCAGCTGATGTCATCGCGCGGCAGCAGATAGGCCTTCTCGCCATATTGCATGTACTGATGCGGATTCACCGCGCACAACCCCGGTTTGAGTTTCTGCTGATACAGCGCTTCCGAGGCGTCGGTGATCATTACGTCGGCCTGGTTGTCGAGCAGTTGCTGGAAGATCGTCACGTTGTCGTGCAGGGCCAGTTGCGCTTTGGGCAGGAAGGCATGGACGAAGGCTTCGTTGGTGCCGCCGGCAGGTTCGACCAGACGCACATTGGGCTGGTTGATCTGCTCGATCGTCTGATACTTGCTGACATCGGCGCAGCGCACCAGCGGGATCTTGCCGTCGGTGTCGAGGGTGTTGCTGAAGTAGGCTTTTTTCTGCCGTTCGAGCGTCACCGAGATGCCGCCCATGCCGATGTCGCATTTACCGGCCTGCATGTCCGGCATCAGGGTTTTCCAGGTGGTTTGCACCCATTGAACTTTGACGCCGAGGCTGTCGGCCAGCGAGCGGGCCATGGCGATGTCGATGCCTTCGAAATCGCCGTCGGGGCGTTTGAAAGTGTAGGGCTTGTAGTCGCCGGTGGTGCAGACGCGCAACTGGCCTTGTTGCTGGATGCTGTCGAGGTGCGAAGCGCTTGGTTCGGCGTGGGCGCCGGCGGCCACGGTCAGCAGGCCGCAGAGGATCATAGTGCTTTTTAGGGTTGTCATTGCGATCGGGGCTTCTGAGAAGGACGGTGGCCCAGTGTAGTGAAAGGCTTTCCCGGGTGTCACCCTGCTTCCGGGCTTAACGTGCCTAGCCACGCCACCAGCGCCACGATCAGCAATGCGATTGCCAGTTCAACGACAACGCTGCGTTTTAGCGCATTTGCCGCGATGACATATTGTCCATTGCGCAACGCTTGCGCCAACGCCGGACCAAGATGAAAGCGGTTCAACGCCGCCAACACCAACATCCCGGCAAACAGTAAAACCTTGATCGCGAGCAGCATCCCGTAAGTGCCGAGCAAGATTTCGTCCAGTCTCGCACCGACGATGAACAGGTAATTCACCACGCCGGTAATCGACAGCGTCAGCACAATCACTGCACCGATCCACTCAAAACGCCGAACCGCAAACGCCAGCGAACGAATGCGAGCTTCATCGACCGACCCCCGCGCCATCAACACCAGCGCCAGCATCGCACCCAGCCACGCGCCCGCCGCGAGCAGGTGCAGAATGTCGCTGAGAAAATGCCAGAACCGCAGTATTCCTTCGTCCATCGCCCCGTGTCCGCTCCAGGCCAAAGAGGCGAGGGCGATGGCGCCAGCCATCGATGCGAGCCACGCGCCCGGCCTGATCAACACCACGATCAGCGCGATAATCCGCACTGCCCACGCCAGCCCGACATCGGTTTCCAGCAGCATCATTTGCAGATGTGGCCACAGCGCCGCGAGCGCTGTTTCGCCACTCATGGCGCGGGTCATCAGCACCAATCCTGCCACTGACAACAACGCCCCGATCAATGCCATCCCGCGCAGCATCGGCCGAAACCGCAGCAGCGTCCCAGCACTGTACAGCGCAAACAACGCCAGCCCGAACAACAGCAGCAAATCCACATACAACGCAAACCGCAGCACGATGTTGATCAGTTCAGCCATTGCTCACTTCACTTTGAACGTGACGTTGCCGGTGATCGGGTGCGTATCGGAAGACACTGCGCGCCATTGGACTTGGTAGGTGCCGGCGGGCAGCGGCGCGAGCGGGGTGATCAGCATGCTTTTCGGATCGCTGCCGGCGCTGACTTTGGCTTTCATTGGCATCGGCGAATGGGCCATGCCGGGCATTTCGGTCATGACCAGTTTGGCGCCGGAGAATTTTGTCAGCAGGTTCTCGGAAAAATGCAGTTCGATCTTGCCGGGCGCGGCGCCGTCGGCACCTTCGGCGGGAGTCGACGAGAGCAGTTTCGGGTGGGCTTGAGCGAGGCTGCTGAGGAGCAAGCCGCTGGCGAGTACAAGGGTGATTTTCAAGGTGCGCATGCAAGACCTCTGGAGTGTTTTTTAATGGGAATTCAGAACCACATCCGCACGCCAAGCACGAGGCGCGCTTCGCTGCGCTTCTCGCCTTCTTCGCGGGCGTAATCGGCGGTGTTGCCGTAGGTGCGGTTCCACGTCACGCCGATGTACGGCGCAAATTCGCGGCGGATTTCATAACGCAAACGCAGGCCGGCTTCAGTGTTGGCAAGCCCGGAACCGATACCCCATTGCGCATCGTTTTTGCCGTAGATGTTGAGTTCAGCGGTGGGCTGCAGGATCAGGCGGTTGGTCAGCAGAATGTCGTAGTCACCCTCGAACCGCAGCGCGCTCTGGCCACCTTCACCGATAAACGCAGTGGCCTCGGCTTCGAAGTTGTACAGCGCCATGCCCTGCACACCGAATGCAGCCCAAGTCTGCGGCGCGCCGGGTTTGAAGTCCTGACGCACGCCGCTGACCACGTCCCACCACGGCGAAATCGCGTGGCCCCAGAGTGCTTGAATCTCTGCGTCTTCGGTCTTGCCGTTGCTGCGCTCGCCTTCGGAGCGCAGCCACAGACGATCGATGTCGCCACCGATCCAGCCGGACAGATCCCAGGCCAACGCGCTGCCGTCATCGGCGTCCTGCCATTCGAGTTTGTCGGCGAGGAAGTACGTGTTGATCGCGCTGTCGTGGACTTTATGGCCGCCGGGGCTGGTAAATACGGCGGCGCGGTCGGCGTCGGTCAACTGCGGGATCGGCGTGCGACTTTCCGTCGGGGCGGCGGGCTGCATCCTGCCGTCGTCCATGCTTTGCATCGCGGAATGATCCATGCCGGACATCTGGCTGTGATCCATGCCCGGCATGTCGCCGGCGGCCATCGCCGAGCTGCCGACCAGCAGCAAAGAAAACGCGGTGAGTCGAGTCATCAGCGGCCCCTTCATGCTTCCACCCGCACTTCGCGGAACATGCCCGTTTCCATGTGGTACAGGAGATGGCAGTGATAGGCCCAGCGACCGAGTGCGTCGGCGGTGACGCGGTAGGTGCGGCGCGTGCCGGGCGGCATGTCGATGGTGTGTTTGCGCACCTGGAAGTCGCCGTTTTCGTCTTCCAGATCGCTCCACATGCCGTGCAGGTGAATCGGGTGGGTCATCATCGTGTCGTTGACCAGCACCAGGCGGATGCGTTGGCCGTACTTCAGCCGCAAGGGCTTGGCGTCGGAGAACTTGATGCCGTTGAACGACCAGGCGAATTTCTCCATGTGCCCGGTCAGGTGCAGTTCGATTGTGCGGCTCGGGTCGCGGCCATCCGGGTCTTCGAAGGTGCTGCGCAGGTCGGCGTAGGTCAGCACGCGACGGCCGTTGTTGCGCAGGCCGAGGCCGGGGTCGTTGAGTTTGGGCGCGGTGGTCATGGCTTGCATGTCGACCAGAGGATTGTTTTTTTCGCTGTCAGGATGGGATTGCATCGGGCCCATCGCCGAGTGATCCATGGTGCTCATGTCCATCGAGCCGTGATCCATGCCGCCCATGCCCATGTCGTCCATGGTCACCAGTGGGCGCGGGTCCAGACCCGGTACGGGCGCAGATAACCCGGCGCGAGTGGCGAGCGTGCCACGGGCATAACCGCTGCGATCCATGGCCTGGGCAAACAGGGTGTATGCCTCGGCGTCCGGCTCGACGATGACGTCGTAAGTCTCGGCCACGGCGATGCGCAGTTCATCGACGCTGATCGGTTTGACGTGCAAGCCGTCCGCCGCGACTACGGTCATTTTCAGTCCGGGAATGCGCACGTCGAAGTAGGTCATGGCCGAGCCATTGATCAGGCGCAGACGCAGTTTTTCCCCGGGGCGAAACAGGCCGGTCCAGTTGTTATCTGGCGCGTGGCCATTCATGAGGAAGGTGTAGGTGGCGCCACTGACGTCGGCAATGTCGGTGGGATTCATGTTCATTTCTGCCCACATCTTGCGATCGGCCACGGTGGCGCCCCAGCCTTTTTCGCTGACGTCCTCGATGAAATCGCCGACGGTGCGCTTGTGGAAGTTGTAGTAGTCGGATTGTTTTTTCAGGGTTTTCAGCAGACTGGCTGGATCTTCGTCGGTCCAGTCGCTAAGCATCAGCACGAACTCGCGGTCGTAGTGGAACGGCTCAGGGTCTTTGGCGTCGATCACCAGCGGGCCGTAGACGCCGGCCTGTTCCTGCAACCCGGAATGGCTGTGATACCAGTAGGTGCCGTTCTGCCGCACCTTGAATTGATAGACGTACACGCCACCCGGTTCGATGCCGTGAAAGCTCAGGCCCGGCACGCCGTCCATGTTCGCCGGCAGCAGAATGCCGTGCCAGTGAATCGAGGTGCTGGCGCTGAGCCGGTTGCGCACCCGCAGCGTCACGGTGTCGCCTTCGCGCCAGCGCAGCAAAGGGCCGGGCAGGCTGCCGTTGATGGTCATCGCCGTGCGTGGGCTGCCAGTGAAGTTGACCGGGGTTTCGCCGATGAACAGCTCGAAGTTGCTGCCGCTCAGTTCATGCAGTTGACCGGGCGCATTGAGCGCCCAGACCGGCGTGCGCCACAGGCCCAGGCCACCGAGCAGGCTGCTGGCGGCGAGGCCTTTGACGAAGGTGCGTCGTGATGGGTTGGAAGGCATGCGCTGGAAATCCCCGTTTAACTCATGACGGGGAGGCTAACCAGCGCCAGCTTTCAGTTGGCTGAGGCGGGGATTACAGTTTTGACAGGTTTAACGCGGCAAACGTCCCGAGATCCATGCACATTCCACCCTCGGACTTCCAGTTGGCAGTGCTCGCTTTGGCTTTGTGTAACAGCGGTAGCCATTCGTGCAGCGCTCCCAGGTTGTTTTTGTAGCCTGGGATATGACTGGCGCTCACATACTGCATGAACTCGGCTTGCCCGGTAGCCGAGTAGAAGACTGGCTCATTGGCGCCGTCCTCTTCTGCAAAGCAGAACTGCTCGCCATCGTGATAGAAGCTGATGAAGTGTGCATGCTGCGGGATATCGCTCCAGCTCTCCCAGCCAAATGCCGGTTGCCCTTGTTCCGTCGACTTCTGCGCCAGAGCCTTTTTGCCTTTGGTGGACATATCGTGAATGTCGACAGTGACAAACCAGCGTTCCGAGCCGAAAGCTTCAGGGTTTTTCAGGGCCGCCGCGATCAGCGAGTCTGGCTGTGTGTCTTGCGCCTGCCGGAATTTTTGCCGGGCTGTCCAGGCCGCTTCGATTTGTTTGAAGTAGGCACTGTCGACATCGATGGCATCCGACTCAGACCAGCGTTCAGCGAACCAGCGTTTTGCGTCCTGTATCGCTACGGTATCGTCCGTCAGGATGCCGAGTTCAATCCAGTGATTGGCTGCTTGACCTTCAATGCCCAAGCCATTGGCTGACGCGTTGGCGCTTCCCACGATCATTTCGTTTTCGCCAATGTAAGCCTTGGCATGGAGTCGAGGGAGGCTGCGAATGTTCGCTGGATGCAGTTGGAGCAGTTGCCTGACCACTGCGGGGTTGGTCGCCCCTGCAGACAAGTCGAGGAGAATGCGGACGTCTCCACGGCGTTGATCCAGACCCAGTTCCGTTATGGCGCGCTCGCCCCAAAAGGCGACGGCAATGTCCAATGAACCTTTGACTTCGCGCGCCCATTGAGCGAGTTGTTGCTGGTTTTGAATCAGTCGTGTCATCAGTACAACTCTAAGAGGTTAATAGAAGGTCTGCCGGGGCTGTCGATCCTAGAGGCCAAGCCCTTCCTGCACGACCTGCAGCAAGTTGTTTTCGGTCAGGGCGATGGCATCCAATTCCTGCCCGGTTTCGACGGTTTGCAACCACCAGTGGCTTTCGTGGTGTTCATCGACGGTTCGCAACAGATAAGTGTTTCTTTCCGGCAAGGTAATCTGCACCCGCCCGGCGCCATCTTCGGTAAACCGCGCAATGGGATCGAATGTCAGGCTTCGATCATTGGCCTCGATCACCAGTTGATCAATTGCGTAGTCATGCGCCTCACCATCCGGTGAAGTTTCGCAAACATGCGTAGGATTTCGCCGAATCTTCAGTCCTACTTCGGTGACGGGCTGCAACCACGCCTCAATGCGGTGGTACAAGTCATACACCTGAGCAGGCCAGCAATCGATTTCCAGTGCCGCATCCGCGTGGGTATGCCGGGTTTGTTTGAGTTTGGCGGCGAGTTCGTCTGCTTTACTCATTTTGGTTCCCTTGGTTTGGTGGCTGCCTGTTAATCGTAGACCTTTCAACGGCGTACGGCTTTGCCTTGCGTCATGCGCTTGCAACACAAGCGTGGCGAAATCAGCGCTGGCCAAGTCGGTCAGGATCGAAAACCATGGACGCAGGCGTCCCAAAGGAGTGGGTATATGAAAAAGCTGTTTACAATTTTGGCGGTGATTGCGCTGACGGCCGGTAGCATCGGTTTGAGTTCGGCGCGGCAATCGCAGTCAAGCAAGGCCCAGGCAGAATCGGTGGCGGGAGTGTTCGATTACTACCTGCTGGCGCTGTCCTGGTCGCCAACCTTCTGTTTGACGCACAAAGACGACTCACAGTGCACGGGCAAGGGCTATGGGTTCGTGCTGCACGGTTTGTGGCCGCAATACGCCAAGGGTGGCTGGCCGCAATCCTGCCCGCCGCTGACCACCTTGAATGCGGCGGAAACCAGCAAAGGCCTGACACTTTTCCCGACCAAAAAACTGCTCGACCACGAATGGTCCAAACACGGCACTTGCAGCGGCCTCGGCGCAATGGGTTATCTCGATGAATCGGACAAAGCCGTTGGCGCGGTGAAAATCCCGCAGGAACTGCAACCGTTCAGCTCCTCGTATTACTTCGAGGCGCAGGAAATCGCTGACCTGTTCCGTAAGGCCAACCCGGGGATTCCGGCGGATGGCATCGCGGTCATTTGCAGCGGCCCGGAACTGTCGGAAGTGCGCGTGTGCATGGGCAAGGATCTGCAGTTCGGTGCGTGTGGCAAGGGTGTGAAAACCCAGTGCCGCGCGGGGGATATTCGGGTGCCGCCGGCGCGCTAAGCTGAGCGGTTTCCACGTATCAAAAAGGCGCCCGATCGGGCGCCTTTTTTGGTCTGAAGGTTTGAAGCCCCCGGCGAAGTCCCGCATGCTTGCGCCCCCGAAAGGATGACCTCGTTACATTGCAAGGAGCTGTTCATGAGCGGAAAACCCGCCGCCCGCGTCACCGATCCAACCGCCTGCCCATTGCCGGGACATGGCACCAATTCCATTGTCAGTGGCTCCCCGAATGTGAATTTCGACGGCTTGGCGGCTGCGCGGATGACTGACAAATCCGCCTGCGGTAGCCCGATTACCGGTGCTGTTGCGTCGACGGTGTTCATCAACGGTTTGAACGCCGCGACACTGGACAGCACCGGTGGGCACGGCAACGTCGTCATCGGCGGTTCTGGCACGGTCATCATCGGTGACACGGTGACGTCGGCTCCCTTCAGTGGTTTGCTGCCGATGCCGGTGCATTTCACTGACAGGTTGAAACTGGTCAATGACGTGACCGGTGAGCCCATGCCTGATCATCCCTACGTGATTCAGCGCGCTGACGGACGTCTGGAACATGGGGTGTCTGACGCCAACGGATTTACTCACCAAGTCAGCTCGCACCTGCCTGAAACCATCAAGTTGTTTTTGGAGGAGTGAGGCATGGCTGCTGAAACGATAACGTGCGCGAAGGGCAACAATTACAAGCTTCACAAGGAACATGCGCTGACGGACAAGAAGGATGTCAGTGACAAGCCTGTGCCGGTGGAGAGTACCAAGGCGATTGTGGTTTTTATCGGAGGTGCGGGAGATAAGGAGAGTTATTATTTTTCTGGGCCTTATGAAAACATCCAGGATGCACGACGTGCATTTGATAGGCGCACTGAGACATTAAAGGGAGAAGGAAAATATAAATCGGAATGGTTGGGTTACAACGAAGTCAGAGGAAAGCAGGACATTCAACGGCACGTGCTAAGCCTTATTCCGTATAAAAGCTGTCCCGTCTATATCGTGGGCCATAGCCTCGGCGGCTGGAATGGTGCGCACCTGTCCAGAATAATGTCGGATTGGGGTTACAGGGTTCAGATGCTGATCACCCTGGATCCTGTGGGTGAAGGGGCTCTGGTTTGGCTGGGCTCAGACATTTATCGCGAACGTCCCGCGCCAGTTTCGGTTGATTGGATCAATATCAAGGCAACACCTTCCAAGAGAGACCCATCAGACGGAGTCGCGGACTTCGGGGAAAAATGGATTATCTCCTGCTGACCGTCACTTAACGTAAATGTCGACACGAATCATGCTAACGCTCTGGGATTGCTAAACGCCCCAATCGCTGATGATAAGTCTGCAAGTGACTTGCTGTTTGACTCAATCATGAAGGAGTTTTCGTGATGTTCAGGTTTTTCCTTTGCGTGGTTCTCGCTGTCTGTTCGGGATGTGCAAAGGACCATTTACAGCCTCCGGCAAATTTGAGTTATGTGTCCGTAGATAGGTCGAGTCCCCTTTTATATGTCATCAAATATCAATCCGATGTGGATGTTTTGAACCTGTTTGGCCGAGGCGAAAGGCAAGGGATGGCTTCGGGGACATTGAGATGCGCGTTAGCGGATGACCACGATTTTTCGGTTGGCAAAGCTATTCAGTTTTCTGCAGTGGGGCTGGTAGATTCTGATGTGCGCGAAAACGGCAACTCCAAATTCTCCTTTTCGACCAGTACATTTATCACTGAAACCTCCAGCAACCGAAGTACGGAGAGGGATCTGTCAGCGGCAGAACTGAACCAACTCCTCTCCAACAAACAACAAATCCCCTGCAAAGTCGTCGTCACCGCCTACGGCTACAAACCCTACTACTCAAACACCATGAACATTCCCGTCGCGGACCTCCTACGGGAAATCAACAAACCCCAATGATAAAAACGGGGGGATTTCAGGCAAATCCCCCCGCATCCACCCCCAACTCCCCACGCAAAAACTCCACCAGACCGCGCTGCAACCCGCTCAACACACCGTCCCGACTAACCAACGCCAACTCCGTCGACGCCAGTTCCGGCAGATCCGTACACACCTGATGCTCAGGCAACACCGCCGACACCGGCAGCACTGACACCCCCAACCCTGAGGCCACTGCCGCTTGAATCCCGGTCAGGCTGTGGCTGCCGAACGCCACACGCCACGGTCGCTGGGCAACATCAAGCAAACGAATGGCGCGCTGCCGATACAGGCAGCCTTGCGGAAACAACGCCAACGGCAGCACGCCAGCGGACGAATCAAATTCTGCGCCTTTGACCCACACCAACCGCTCCGGCCAGGTCGCCCACGCCGGGCCGCTGTCGGGTTCGCGTTTGATCAGGGCGATGTCGATGTCGCCGGCATCGAGGCGCTGGCGCAGATCGAGGCTCATGCCGCTGAGGGTTTCCAGCCGTGCTTGCGGATGGCTGCGGGTGAAGCCGGCAAGGATCAGCGCCATGCGCCGCGCGTCGAAATCTTCCGGCATGCCGATACGGAGGATTTCCAGGTCGAGGTCACTGGCCAGCGCTTCAGTGGCTTCTGCCGAAAGCGCCAGCAAACGCCGCGCATAGTGGATCAGCAGTTCGCCGTGTTCGGTGACGGCGACATTCAGCCCGGTACGGTCGCGCAGCAGCAAAGCGTGGCCGACCAGCTCTTCGAGTTTGCGCACCTGCTGGCTGACCGTCGACTGGGTGCGGTGCACGCGATCGGCGGCGCGGGTGAAGCCGCCTTCGTCGACCACGCAGACAAAGGTTTTCAGCAGTTCCAGATCCAGCATGGCAGTGCTCTCGATAGTGGTTATTCAACTGACGATTGGCTATTTATTTAATTTCACACTATCACCGGGCGCTCATAAGCTGAAGTCCTTACCCCGGAGGACTCGACCAATGACACTGACTCACACACCGCGCCCGCAATGGCTGACCTTCGATTGCTACGGCACGTTGATTCAATGGGACGAAGGCCTCAAAGCCGTCGTCGGGGAAATTCTCAGCGAGAAGGGCGAGCATCAGATCGATGTCGGGCAGCTGATCGACGTCTATGACCGCCACGAACATCGCCTCGAACAGACCCCGCCGCACCGTTCGTTCCGCGAGCTAAGCACCCTCGGCCTGCAATTGGCCCTGGAAGAATTGGGCCTGCCGAGCCTGCCCGAAGACAGCCAGCGTCTGGCCGCCGCGATCCCGAAAATGCCGCCGTTTGCCGAGGTGATCGAGACCCTGCGTGAATTGAAAACCATGGGTTTCAAACTGTGCATCGTCTCCAACACCGACGACGACATCATTGCCGGCAACGTCGCGCAACTCGGCGGCTACATCGACCGGGTGATCACCGCGCAACAGGCCGGTGCCTACAAGCCGGCGCCACGGCTGTTCGACTACGCTCATGAGCAATTGGGCGTCAGCCGCGCAGCGGTGGTGCACATCTGCGCGAGCCCCATGCTCGACCACACGGCGGCGCGGGACATGGGTTTTCGTTGTGTATGGATCGATCGCGGTACCGGTCGCCAGTTGCTGCCGGACTATCGCCCCGACGCCATCCTCAACCGCCTCGATCAAGTGTTGCCGCTGTTCAAATCCCTCGGTTGGTAACGGAGAAACGTCATGGCTCACACCCTGGCCGCCAGTGCGCAGGCTGCACGTTTGACAGCGCTGAACCTCGACACAGAAGCGATCATCACCGCACGCACCGAGCTGGCGGCATGCTTTCAATTGGCCGCGTTGCATGGCCTGGAGGAGGGCATCTGCAATCACTTTTCGGCGATGGTGCCGGGGCATGACGATCTGTTTCTGGTCAATCCCTATGGCTATGCCTTCGCCGAAGTCACCGCGCAGAATCTGCTGGTTTGCGACTTCGACGGCAATGTGGTTGAAGGCGAAGGCCATCCGGAAGCCACGGCGTTCTATATCCACGCGCGCCTGCACAAACAACTGCCGCGAGTGAAAGTCGCGTTCCACACCCACATGCCTCACGCCACGGCGTTGTGCCTGCTGCAAGGGCCGCCGCTTTTGTGGCTGGGGCAGACCGCGCTGAAGTTCTATGGGCGCACGGCGGTAGACGAGGATTACAACGGTCTGGCGCTGGACGCGTCAGAAGGCGACCGCATCGCCAGTGTCATGGGCGATGCTGACATTCTGTTCCTGAAAAACCACGGTGTGATCGTTGCCGCGCCGACCATCGCCGAAGCCTGGGACGACCTCTATTACCTGGAGCGCGCCGCGCAGGTGCAGCTGCTGGCGATTGCCACGCAACGGGAGCTGAAACCGGTGCCCCACGCCATTGCACAGCGGGCTTATGAGCAGATGCGTGAGGGCGATGCGCAAAGTGCGCGGGCGCATCTGCACAGTGCGATGCGGCGCCTGGCCCTTCATAACTGACTAACCCTAAAGAGGCATCGAAAATAAATCTGCGAACAGCGATCATCCAAATTCGCTGCGCGCCGATATACCTGGGCGGGAGCGGGGCGTTTGCCCCGTAGATTCCGGTGGGCTACGCTCACAAACATAAGGGTTTCCCTGCTGGCGCCCTTGTCGTACCTGCCCAGGACTTGCTTTTGCCTATCCCCATTCACGATCCACATCAGGCCCCCGGTGGCACCCTTAAACGCCTGCCGCTACGCAAAGCGGCTGTGCTGTTTATCGTTGCGGTGGGGTTGTGCTTGTCCGGTTTGCTGTACCTGCAACTGGAGCAGTCGCGACGCCAGGATCTGGCGGTGGCAAAAGTCGCGTCGAGCAACCTGACCCGGGCGATGGCCCAGCAGGCCGAGGACACCTTCCTGGCTGCCGATCTGGTGATGACCAGCCTGGTCGACTGGATTCAGGAGGACGGTTACGGCACCGCGCAGAAGCCGCGTCTGCAGAGAACCTTCGCCCGGCGCGTGCAGCAACTCGATCAGCTGCACGGCATGTTCCTGTTCGATCGTGATGGGCAGTGGGTGATTACCTCGTTTACTGATCTGCCCCGTGGCAATGGCGTGGCGGACCGCGAGTATTTCAAATTCCACCAACAGAACGCTTCGACGCTGGCGCACATCGGCCCGGCGATTCGCAGCCGCGAGAACGGCGAGTGGATCATCCCGATTTCCAAACGCGTCAATGATCACGCCGGCAATTTTCAGGGTGTGTTGCTGGCCGGGATCAAGATGTCGTACTTCGACCGCTTCTTCGAAAGCTTCAGCCTCGATGACCAAGGCATCATGTTTCTTGGCTTGAGCGACGGCACTTTGCTTGCCCGCCGTCCGTTTGATGAGAGCCTGATCGGCACGTCGCTGGCGCAAGGACGGATTTATCGCACGTTGCTGCCCGAGGCGGCGGCCGGCACGGCGATGATCAATTCGGTGGTCGATGGTGTTGTGCGTTTGTACGGTTATCGACGCTTGTCGGCGTATCCGTTGGTGGTGTCGTCTGCGACCTCGCGCGACACGATTCTCAAGGGCTGGTACGAGCGTGCGTTCCAGTCGAGTGTGATTGTCGCGCTGGTGATTCTCGGCGTCGGCCTGTTTGGCTGGGTGTTCATTCACCAAGTGCGCGACGGCGAACGGATCGAAAAAAACCTGCGCAAGGCCCAGCGCGCACTGGAGCAGATTGCGACCCACGACAGCCTGACCGGATTGGCCAATCGACGTTTGTTCGAGCGTTCGCTGGAGATCGAATTTGCCCGGGGCGCGCGGCAGGTCAGTCCGGTCAGCCTGATCATGCTCGATATCGATTTCTTCAAACGCTACAACGACGCCTATGGCCACGTCGCCGGGGATCATTGTCTGACCCAGGTTGCTCAGGTGCTGCGGGCGTGCTGTCAGCGCAAATCCGATCTGGCAGTACGTTACGGTGGCGAGGAGTTTGCGGTGCTGTTGCCGGACACCGACATCAACGGCGCGCTAGCAATTGCCGGGCAGATTCGGCGCAGCGTGATCGACAAGCACATCACCCATAGCGGCTCGCCGACCGGTTATCTGACGGTGAGTCTGGGCTGCTATTCATTTATCCCGAGCGGCAATGACAGCCTGGAAGTATTTATCCAACGCGCCGATGCGGCGCTGTATCAGGCGAAAAATGCCGGGCGCAATCGCGCAGCGGTGTTATCGCTGGATAGCGGCCTGGCCGAATTGATGCGCTCCGATCGCTGAACTACACGTTTTACCCTGTAGGAGTGAGCCTGCTCGCGATGCCGGTGTGTCAGCAAACAGTTGCATAACTGACAAATCGCCATCGCGAGCAGGCTCACTCCTACATTGGATAGCGTACTTATTTGGGATGGCTCTTGTTCGTTCAGCCGCCAGTGCCACCGCCCGCACCGCCAGTGCCGCCGCCGGCCGAACCTGTGCCGCCGCCAGCCCCCGAGCCCGAACCGCTCGCGCCACCATTGGTGCCAGTCCCGGATCCCATACCCGAAGAACCGCTACCACCGGAAGGCGCTCCCGGCGTGTTGTCTGGCGGCGTGGTGGTGCTGGTCGGTCCGCCGGATTTGGTGCCGGTAGCGTCAGCGCCGTCGTTGACGGCGAAGCTCGCGGTCGATGCCGTGGCCAGCAACCCGGCGAGTAATAACGAAGTGAGTTTGCGCGTGATCATGATCCGTCTCCATAAAGGGTCTGTACCTGATATTGGTCTGACGCGCAGAACCCTTGGTGCCGGGTGGCTGACGAGTGGTCAGCAGCGAAACCGAGTGGCCTCCTGATCTTCGGCAATATTGGCTATTTGTCGAACCGGGTGTGAGGGCTAACGTAGCCACACATTCACTTGCTACCCGGAGCTACCATGCAACCTCGTGCCGATTTCTACACCGCTTCCCCAGACGCCTTGAAAGCGATGATGGCTTTGGAAACGGCGGTGTCCAAACTGCCGCTGGAAAAGACCCTGATCGAGTTGGTCAAGCTGCGCGCTTCGCAAATCAACGGCTGCGCGTTCTGCATCGATATGCATACCACCGATGCGATCAAGGGCGGCGAAACCCCGCGCCGTTTGTTCGCGGTCACCGCTTGGCGTGAAGCGCCGTTCTTCAGCGACCGCGAACGTGCCGCGCTGCTGTGGACCGAATCGCTGACCCAACTGAGCCTGACCCACGCACCGGACGAAGATTACGACGTGGTTGCAGCGCAATTCACGCCGAAAGAAATGGTCGACCTGACCGTGGCAATCAGCACCATCAACAGTTGGAATCGTCTGGCGGTGGGCTTCCGCAAAATCCCACAGGCTTAAGCTGCCCACAATCCTCTGTAGGAGCTGCCGAAGGCTGCGATCTTTCGACTTTGCTTTTAAAAGACAAGATCAAAAGATCGCAGCCTTCGGCAGCTCCTACAGGGGCCGGGGAAACTTCAGAAAGCTGGATCAATGCCCATCCGCACTCGGCGCCGCCGGTGGCTTCACCTTGCGCATCAAGGGCACCATCGCGGTGGCGATGACGAAGCATGCCCCGATCATCAAAAAGGTGTCGCCGTAGGTCTGGGTTTGCGCCTCGCGGTAAGTCAGCAGCCACAACTGGCGCAGGCTGGCGGTGACACCGACGTCGCCACTCTGGCCCAGCGCTGCAAGGTTGCCGCCGACTTGCGACAGCCACTGATTCATCGCTTCATTGCTGCTGTTCAAGTGTTCGGCCAACCGCGTGAAGTGCAGGTTGGTGCGGTCATTGAGAATGGTCGCGCACGCCGCAATACCAATCGCCCCGCCCAGATTGCGCATCAGGTTGAACAAACCCGAAGCATGCTTCAAACGGGAGGGCGCCAACCCACCCAAAGTCAACGTCACCGCCGGCGGCACCGCCAGTTGCTGGGCGATCCCGCGCAACGCTTGCGGCAGCATCAATTGCCCCGCACCCCAGTCGTGGGTGATCGGGCTGAACTCCCACATCGACACCGCGAACAAACCCAGACCGATCATCATGATCCAGCGCAGGTCCATGCGATTGGCCAGAAAGGCATACAGCGGAATCGCCATGATCTGGAACACGCCAGTGGAGAAAACCGCTAGACCAATGTCCAGCGCGCTGTAGCCGCGTACCCGGCCGAGGAACAGCGGCGTCAGGTAAATCGTCGCGAACAGGCCGATGCCGGTGACAAACGAAAAGAAGCAGCCGAGGGCGAAATTGCGATCCTTCAAGGCGCGCAGATCAACGATCGGATTGGCCACGTGCAAGGTCCGGCCGATGAAGGCCAATCCCGCGAGGCCGCTGATCCACGCCGTGGTCAGAATGGTCTGGTCGCTGAACCAGTTCCAGCGCGGGCCTTCTTCGAGGGTGTATTCCAGGCAGCCGAGAAACAGCGCGAGGAACACCATACTCAGGTAGTCCGCGCCTTTGAGCAGGGACAATTCCGGCTGGTCGATTTTCACCAGCATCGGTACCGCTACAGCGACGAAAATCCCCGGCACCAGGTTGATGTAGAACAACCAGTGCCACGAAGAAATATCAGTGATCCAGCCACCGATTACCGGTCCCAAGGTCGGTGCCAATGACGCAACGGCGCCGATGGTTGCCGCAGCGATCACCCGCTGTTTGCCGGTGAAGAAAAAGAACGCCGTGGTGAACACCAGCGGAATCATCGAGCCGCCGAGAAAACCTTGCAGCGCCCGAAAAACAATCATGCTCTGGATGTTCCAGGCGATGCCGCAGAGCAGGCTGGCGAGGGTGAAGCCGACCGCCGAAGCGCAGAACAACCAGCGCGTGGAGAACACGCGCGACAGCCAGCCCGACAGCGGAATCACGATGATTTCGGCGATCAGGTAACTGGTCTGCACCCACGCGGTTTCATCGGTACCGGCGGACAGCCCACCGCCGATATCGCGCAGCGACGCCGAGACGATCTGGATATCCAGCAGCGCAATGAACATGCCGATGCACATGGTCGCGAAGGCGAACACCTTGGTCGCGGTCGCCATGTCCGCCGCGTTGAATGGCTGCGCCGGGGCGGTGAGGGTGGTGCTCATGGCGCGACGGCCACGGCGCTGGTTTCCGGTTGCGCACGGGTGTCGACTTCTGCCGTTACCGAGAGGCCCGGACGCAAGTGACCGAGCACGCCGTCAGCCGGGTCGAGGAGGATCCGCACCGGCACCCGCTGGACGATTTTGGTGAAGTTGCCGGTGGCGTTTTCCGGCGGCAGCACGCTGAACTGCGAGCCGGTCGCGGGGGCGAGGCTGTCGAGGCGACCGTGGAATTCCTGGCCGGAGAGCACGTCGGCACGGATGCTTACGCGCTGCCCGGGTTTCATCCGCGCCAATTGGTCTTCCTTGAAGTTGGCATCGACCCACAAGCCGCTGGCCGGCACCACTGACAACTGCTGTGAACCGGCCTGCGCATAGGCGCCAACCCGTGCGCGGCGATTGCCGATCACCCCATCGAACGGTGCGCGCAGTTCGGTGTAGCCGAGGTTCAGTTGCGCCAGATCACGTTCGGCCCGGGCTTGTTGAAGGGCGGCGCGGGCCTGTTGTTTCTGGGTGTCGATCACCGCCAGTTGGCGTTGCGCGGCGAGCAGTTCGGCCTGGGCGCGGGCACTGAGGGCTTGCGCTGTTTTGAAGGTCGCGTCGGCGCGTTGTGCGCTTTCCACCGACACCGCATTGGTCGTCACCAGGCGTTTGTAGCGCGCGTTGTCATCCCGCGAGCGTGCGGTTTCTGCGCCAGCGGCGTCGATGCCGGCGCGGGCCTGACTGATCACCGCTTGTTGCAGTTGTTCGGTGGCGTCGAGGTTGGCCAGCAGCGCTTCTTCGGCGGCGACGGCACCTTCGGCTTTGGCGAGGTTGGCGCGATAGTCGCGGGCGTCGAGACGAATCAGCACGTCGCCAGCCTTGACGTGCTGGTTGTCGCTGACCAGCACTTCGTCGATGTAACCGGCGACTTTCGGGCCGATCACCGTGACATCGCCACCAATGTAGGCATCGTCGGTTTCTTCAAGAAAACGCCCCGCGCCCCACCAGTGCATGGCGTAAATACCGGCGAAAATCAGCGCGAGCAATCCTGCGCCCGGAAGCAAAACGCGTTTAAGCAGGGGCGGCTTGGTCTTTACCACAACAGGTTCGAGGGTGGGCATGCTGGTCATGGCGGATTACCTGCGTAAGCGGATCGTTATTACGGCTGTAATATGACGTAGGTAATATTTAGTCGCAAATGATTTCTGGTGCCGATCGTCAGTTGCTTGATTGAACGAGGACGGCTCGTGCTGGGCTCGGGTTTTGGAGCGTGGTGTAACACGCATCTATAAGCTGCAGAAATCAAGGTTCGCCTGACTCCCGTCAGGGTGGACTGACGCTCGTCGAAGGCTCTCAGGCCCTCGGGGAAACCCTGATAACGTGCAGCGCCGTGGCCTTGCTGCTGACAATAAAGCCAGGCAAAGCAATTGTTTAAGAAATGTAAGCGCTGTAGGAAGCGTCTTGCTTTTGTGTGGGATGGCTCCGACTATCACGATCATTGATGACATGGCATTACGCCATTTGATGATCGCAAGGATGTTGCGTGCCGTTTCCGTTTCGCGCTGTTTTTCGCCGTGGTTCCCCGCTTTGCCCGCTGCTGTCGGCCTTTGTGTTGAGTGTCTGTGCCTCCTCGATTGAAGCTGCCGAACCTGTCGCGCCGGGCCAGGAAGTGCTGCGCCAGCAGCAACAGCAGCAGCGCGATCTGCAACAACTGCAACTTGAGCAAAGAAAGCGGCAACTGGAACGCGGCGCGTTCGGCCCGGCGCCGGTCACCCCGGCCATCCCGCCAACCGTCACCGCCGATGAACGTTGCTGGCCGTTGAGCGGTGCGCGCATCGGCGGCGTCACGCTGATCGACAGCGACAAACTCAACGCGCAGATCAAACCGCTGCTGGCGCCGTGCATGGGCGTCGGCCAGATCAATCATCTGCTGGCGACCATCACCGCGATCTACGTCGACAAGGGCTATATCGCCAGCCGCCCGTATTTGGTCAGTGCACCGGCAGCGGGGCAGTCGCTGGATATCCGCATTGACGAAGGTTACATCGAGTCCATCGAACTGGCCGATCAGAGCCAGCCGGTGTCGCTCGGGGGCGCGTTTCCAAACATGCTCGGCGAGCCGCTGAATCTGCGCGATCTGGAGCAGGGCCTCGATCAACTCAATCGCCTGCGCTCGATCGATCTCACCGCCGACATCGCCCCCGGCAGTCAGCCCGGCGCCTCGCGGATCATCCTGCGGTCGCGCACCGCCGCGCATTCGCACTGGGCCTTGAACGCGGGGTTCGACAACCTCGGCAGCGCCAGCACTGGACGTGATCGCGACACCGTCAGCCTGAGCCTCGACAGCCCACTGCAACTCAACGACTTGTTAAGTCTCAGCGCCAGCGACACCCTCAATCAGGGTGACCGCTACAGCCGCAATGCCAGCCTGTATTACGCGATCCCCTACGGCTACTGGACCTACAGCGTGTTCGCGAGCCACGCCGAATATCGTGCGCCGTTCAAACTGCCGAGCGTGACCTTTCACAGCACTGGCATCACCGATCAGGTCAGCCTGCGCGCCGACCGTGTGTTGTGGCGCGACCAGAGTCGTCAGCTCAGCGCCAACCTGCAACTGGCGCACAAGGATGTCGACAGCTACTTGCAAGACGTTCGCCTCGGTATTCAAAGCCCGACCCTGACCGTCGCCGAAGCCGGGCTCAATCTGTTCTGGCTCGACCGCGCGGTGTGGAACCTTGACGTCAATTACGCCCAAGGCCTGCACTGGTTTGGCGCCGACGATGACTCACAACATCAGATCAACAACCTGCCCAAGGCGCAGTTTCGCAAATACCGCGCCGGCCTCAGTCAGTGGCGCAATGGTCAGCTTGGCGCGCAGGCATGGCAATGGCAGAGCCAACTCAATTTGCAGTACAGCCCCGATCCGTTGCCGGCCATCGAACAGCTGCTCGGCACCGACGACTCGGCGGTGCGCGGCTATCGGGTCAGCAGTGCCTCCGGCGCCAGCGGCGCGATCTGGCGCAACACCTTGCGCCTGCCACTGCGCAGTGAATGGTCGCTGCAGATCACCCCGCGTGTGGGCCTCGACCACGGCTGGATCAAGGCCGATCACGGCGCGCAGGGCCAACGCCTGAGTGGTGCCAGTGTCGGCCTGAATCTGGGCTGGAAGAACCTGCAAGTGGACGTCGATTACCAGCGCGCCCTCAACACCCCGAACGGTCTGCAGCACGAGCCTGAAACCTGGCTGATGCGGGTGGGCCTGCAAATCTGAACAACGCAGTGAATAAACAGCCGTCGGATCTGAGCGCGTCAGCCACGGCCAAGACTAAACGCGCGACGTGATGCCGTACTCACATGGAGACGTTTTTATGCCAGCACACACCTTTGCATTTCATCTTTCCCCTCGGGGCAAATTGCGCTGGGCGATTGCCAGCCTGTTCTTCGCCGTGCACCTGCCCAGCGCGATGGCCGGCGGCGTCGTGGTCGCACCGGGGCCCGGCGGCACCGCGCAATTGCAGACCCAGGGCGGTGTGCCCATCGTCAACATCGTCGCGCCCAACGGTTCGGGCCTGTCGCACAACCAGTTCCTCGACTACAACGTCGACCGCCAAGGCCTGGTGCTGAACAACGCCTTGCAGGCCGGGCAATCGCAACTGGCCGGCCAACTGGCGGCCAACCCGCAACTGCAAGGCCAGGCGGCGAGCGTGATCCTCAACGAAGTGATCAGTCGCAATCCTTCCGCCATCAATGGCGCGCAGGAAATCTTCGGTCGTGCAGCCGATTACGTGTTGGCCAACCCTAACGGCATCTCGGTCAATGGCGGTAGTTTCATCAATACGCCGAATGCCAATCTGGTGGTCGGTCGCCCGGAATTGAATGACGGCAAACTGCAAAGTCTGAACAGCCGCGATGCCAGCGGTCAGTTGCAGATTCAGGGCGGTGGCCTGCGCAACGGCGAGGGCTCGATCAACCTCATCGCGCCGCGTATCGACAGTCAGGGCGCGATCACTGCGCGTGATCAATTGAACCTCACGGTGGGACGCAATCAGGTGGATTACGCCAGCGGTCAGGTGAAAACCGTGGATCCGGCGGGCAACACGTCTGATCAACGCATCGACGCCAGCCTGTTCGGCGCGATGCAGGCCGGTCGCATCAATATTGTCAGCACCGCCGAAGGCGCGGGCGTGCGGGTGGGCGCGGTACAAGTCGCCGGGCGTGACGGCGTGCAGATTCGTTCGGCCGGTGACCTCAGTGTCAGCGGTGAGGCCGTGGCCAACAGCCTCGACGTGACCCGCGCCGGTATCCGCAGTAGTCAGGGCGACGTCGGCTTGCACAGCGGCAAGGATCTGACGTTGGCTGCCACCGATGTTGGCGGCCGCGACGTCACGCTCGATGCCAAACGCAACCTGACCCTGTCGACGGTCGAAAGCCGCAAGCTTCAGGAAAAGCGCGAAAATTGGAACAACAGCACCATCGGCATTACCTGGGAAACTTACGATCGCACCCAGACCGACAGCGAATCGCGTCAGCACGGCAGCCAGATTATTGCCAGCCGCGACGCCAAGTTGTCGTCCGGCAAAGACACCGAACTGAAAGCCGCGAAAGTCGAAGCCGCGAATAATCTGAGCGTGCAAAGCGCTGGTGATCTGCGCCTGACTGCCGCTACCGAAAGCCATACGCAGACCGATAAAGGCAACCACCGCAAACACCTGTGGAAAGCCGACTGGAACAGCAGCAGCGAAGAACAGCGCAGCGTCACCAGCCAGTTGAAGGCTGGCAATATCGCCCTGCAAACCGCCGCGCTGTTGCGCTCCGAAGGCGCTGAGTTGAGCAGCGCCGGCGACCTGCAACTGGCCGGCAAACAAGTGGAAATCGCCACCGCCACACGGACTAATCGCAGCAGCGACAATCGCTATTCGGGTGATTTGGTCGGCGGTGGTTTCTTCGGCAAGACCGGCGATGTCGACAAGGGCAAGACCCAGCATCAGGGCAGCAAAATCAACGCCACCGGCAAACTGATCGTCAAGGCTGACGACGTGCGCATCAGCGGCAGCCAGGTGCGTGGCGGCACCGACGCCAGCGTGATTAGCGACAAGGGTTCGCTGGTGATCGATGGTGTGCAGGACACCTCGCACAGCAACAACCACGACAAGGACAGCAAATTCTTCGGCATTACCAAGGACGAGTCGCGGCAGAACAGTAAAGACAGCAGCACCGTGCGCAGCGAACTGGTGTCCGACAGCAACCTCAAGCTCAAGAGCGCCAAGGACATCGAGGTGGCTGGCTCGACGGTCAAGGCTGACGGTGCGCTGACGGCCGACGCGGCAGGCGACGTCAATGTGCATTCCGCGCAGAACACTCACGACAGCAGCGACACCACGCAAACACGTGGCTTCGATGCGTACGCCAAAGAGCAAACGCCAGAGCAGTATCGCGCCGGGATTCATTACGAGGACAAACAGCAAACGGTTACTCGCAACGACGTCACCCAGCAGGGCTCCCGCCTCAGCGGTGGCAGTGTGCAGGTGAAGTCGGGCGGTGACGTTACGCTCAAAGGCGCAGAGGTGAAGTCCACTGCAGGCGACACGACGTTGAGCGGCAAAAACGTGTCGTTGCTGGCCGAAGCTGACAGCCACAAAACCTCCACCGACACCTCCAGCACCGGCGGTGGTTTCTACTACACCGGCGGTCTCGACCGTGCTGGTAGCGGCGTCGATTTCGCCCACAGCACGGCGCAGGATTCCACCAGCAAAACCACCGCGCGATCCACCAGTGTGCAGAGCAGCGGCGGCCTGACGATCAATGCCGACAAACTCGCTACCGAAGGTGCACAACTCAAGGCCGGCAACGGTCTGAACGTCGCCGCCAACGAGATCGACAACCGTGCGGCCAGCAACACTGACAGCAGCACGCATAGCGAGAGCAACTGGTCGGCGGACATCGGCGCCAACGTCGAATACAAAGACATTGCTCGGCCGATCGCCGGCGCGGTCAAGGATGTGCTCAACGGCAAGGTGCCGGACAAGGACACACTGGCCAATCTCGGTCAGCCGAATGTCGGTATCGACGTTGCAGTAGGTCATGGCAGCGCCAGCAAAACCGAGCAGAGCAGCAACGCTGTGGTCAGCCGTTTTGACGGCGGCACTGTCGATGTGAAAACCACTGGCAGGCTGCATGACCAGGGCACGCAATACAACGCCAGCGCCGGCCAAGTGAACATCAGCGCTGACAAACTGCTTGCCGACGCTGCGAGCAACACGCACAACAGCAGCGCTAACGCGGTGGATGCCAAGGTCGACGTGCGCGTCTACACCAAGACCGGTGAAGACGTGAACGTCGCTGGCAGCGGCGCGGGTGGCAGCAGTGCGTCGAGCAAGGACAGTTCCACCGCCGTCGTCGGCGCTTATGCCGGCAGCCAGGGTGTGAACATCAAGATCGGCGGTGATGCGCAGTTCGAAGGCAGCCGTTTCGACGGCGGGCAGGGCGGTGTGAGCATCAACACCGGCGGTGATCTGGCGCTGAATCAGGCCAACGACCGCCAGAGCAACAATGACAGCAGCCTGCGCGGCAATGGCTCGCTGACGGTCGGCACCTTGCCGGGCACCGATGGCACCAACGTCGACCTCGGCGCCGGTTTCCAGCTCGATCACACCGGCAAGCAGACCACTGACACGCAGGCCCATGTGGCGAGCATCAGCGGCAACGGTCCGGTGCAACTCAGCAGCGGCGGCGATCAAGTCCAACAAGGCAGCAAGATCGACAGCGCTGGCGCCATCGATCTGCACGCTGACGGTAAGCTCGATCTGCAAGCCGCAACCGACACTCACACCGCGACCGGCAGTAACCTCGGCGGCGGTTTGAAGGGCGGCGGCAGCAAAACCAGTAGCGAGAAGAGCCGTGATCAGGGCGGCAATCTGAGTGGCAACTTCAACATCGGTCGGGTCAACGAGCAGTCGCAGACCCTCACCGGTGGCCAACTCAACAGCCAGAACGGCATCGTCTTGAGCGGTGATTCGATTCACCTGCAAGGCACGCAAGTCAGCGCACCGACCGTCAGCATCGACGCGCAGAAGGGCGGCTATGTGCAGGAATCGGCGCAGTCCACCGACCACCGCAATAACTGGAATGTCGCGCTCAACGCCGGCGGCAACCTGAGCAGCAAAACCCCGACCGCCGCAGATGAGAAGGCCAGCAGCGATCACGGTTTCAATGCTGGGGCGAAAGTCGGTGTGGATTACTTGCAAGGCAGCACCCAGCAGAACAGCCAGATCAAGGCTGACAGCGTGGTGTTGAACAGCGCCGCTGATGCACAGCTGGCGGGTGCGCGGATCGACGCGAAAACTGTCAGCGGCAAGGTCGCGGGTGATTTGACCGTCGAGAGCCGTCAAGACTCGAGCAACCACGCCAAGGTCGATGTCGATCTGGGCCTGACCGCGAAGAAAAATCCACCGAGCGAAAAAGAGAAGCTCGCCGGCACCGACTACAAGCCGACGCTGAACGCGCAGGGGGAATATGCGCACAAGAACAGCGTGGCGCAAGCGTCCGGGATCAGTGCCAGCCAAGGCGTGAACCTCGCAGTTGGCGGCGCGACACAACTGACCGGCGCGCGGATTTCGGCGACGCAAGGGAAGGTCGATCTGGGTGGTTCGAAGGTCAGCAGTGCTGATCTGAGCAACCGCGATTATGACGTGAAGGCAGGCCTGGATCTGCCGCATAAAGCTGAGGAAAACGCACCGAAGGTTTCCCTGGAAAACGGCAACCTGAAAGTCGGGCCGGTTACCCTTAGCGGGCATCTGGACACCCAGACCCTGCAAGCCGGGATCGACGAAAAAGGCTGACTCACTGGCCAGTGATGGATGCACTTGAACCCGCATCCACCACCAAACCCTGTGGGAGCGAGCCTGCTCGCGAAAGCGTCCATCCAGTCAATGCAATGAGTGACTTATGTACCGCCTTCGCGAGCAGACTCGCTCCCACTTTGGTTTTGCGCCGGGCGTTAAAACTCGACTATCTTGCGCCTCTTAAATGCCATGGAGGCAAACAATGAAAATAGCATCCGCCGTTTTACTCGGGACTTTGCTGATCACTCAAACATCCGTGTCCTTCGCGGATAACAGCAATGGCAAAAATCTCTATTCGCAGCGCTGCGCTGTGTGCCACGGCGCCGATATCAAAGGAACAGGGCCGCTGGCGCACAAAAGCAATCCGCCCACACCTGACCTGACAACCTCCGCGTTCAAAAAACGCCTGAATGAATACCCGGGCGTGATTGTGTCGTCGATCATCCTTCGCCCAAACGGCAACCTGATACCGAAAACGCTAAAGGAAAACGGGGTAAAAATACCGCCGCACGCCTGGAGTGTTAAGGATCTGCGTGATCTCCATGAATACATGAGTGGGGTGATTTCGATAAAACGCTGAGCTGCACAGGTGACCCGGACGGTCGGTCGAGGAATCCATTGCTTCGCCTTAATAGGAAGCATTACTATTCATGCCCCTTTCCTCAGCACGCCGCCAAAACCCCCATGCGTCCCCGCAGACCCGGCTTTTTCGAGCACTACGAAGAGTTGATCGGCACCTGGACTCGTCGCCTGCGCAATCGCGCGCAGGCCGAGGATCTGGCGCACGACACCTTTGTGCGGGTGCTTGAGTCCGATTCGGCAGCGGTGCAGCAGCCACGGGCGTATTTGCACCAGACCGCGCGCAATATCGCGGTCGACGGTTATCGGCGTGAGGATCGGCGCGGCGCTATGGAGTCGCAGGACATCGATCACAGTGAGTCGTCAATCGGCGACCCTGAGCATTACATGCGTGCGATCCAGTTGGCCGATTCCATCGAACGGGCGCTCGCTGAATTGCCGATCAACTGCCGCAAAATTTTCGTCTGGCAGAAGATCGAAGGCCTGACTCAGGCGGAAATCGCCGAACGCCTGGGGCTGTCCAAGAACATGGTGGAAAAGTATATGATCCGCACCCTGCGCCATCTGCGTGATCGACTGGACGGGTTGCAGTCATGAGCCGCTGCCCCCTTTCATCTTCAGCCCAACAGGACATTCCATGATGGAGACGCGTGCTTGCGCGTGCGGGCAAACAACGGTGCGCGATGACGCGGCTCGCTGGTTTGTGCGTTTGCAGGAGCCGGCCGTCAGTGCCGACGAGCAGCAGCGCTTTGACGCCTGGCTGAATGAACATCCGCAGCACCGTGACGAATTTCAGTTGCTGCAGGGCTTGTGGTCGGCGGCCGATCTGCTCCCGGCGCCACGCCTCAAAGCCCTCGCTGAAACCCCGCCGAACCGTCGCCAACGCCGTCCGTTGTTGCGTTATGCCGTGGCTGCGAGTGTGCTGGCGGTGGCGCTCGGGCTGGGCTTGTTCAGTGGCTTGAATCATCCGGGCGGCTACAGCGCCGAGTTCGCCACGGCGCTAGGCGAACGCAAACACGTGGCGCTGCCGGACGGCTCGTTGATCGATCTGAACAGCCGCAGCCGCTTGCAGGTGCGTTACGAAAAGAATCGTCGCGTCATCGAGTTGGCCGAAGGTGAGGCGATGTTCAGCGTCGCGCACGACACTTCGCGACCGTTCGTGGTCGAGGCCGGCAGCGGCAAGGTCACGGTCACCGGCACGCGTTTTGATGTGCGCCGCGACGTCACGCAAACCCGCGTGGCGGTTGAGCAGGGCACAGTGAAAGTGCAGGGGCGTGATGCGCCGGACAATCAATTCATCAACCTGACCGCCGGCCTCGGCACCTCTGTCGATGCACACGGTAAAGTCGCCGCCGCCTACTCGGTCAATCCAGCAGAACTGACGGCATGGCGCAGCGGCAAACTGGTGTTCAACAACGCCAGCCTCAGCGAAGTCGCGGCCGAAGTGTCGCGTTATCGTGAGAAGCCGCTGACTGTTGCCAACCCGGCCGTGGCCAGTCTGCGCCTGACCAGCGTGTTCAAATCCGACAACACCGATGCCTTGCTCAAAGCCTTGCCGAGCATCCTGCCGGTGGCCGTTCGCACCCTTGCCGATGGCAGTCAGGAAATAATCTCAAAATAAAATTCAGGTTTTTTTCGAGTTCAGCGTCTTCCTGTACAACTGCAACTGGTTTGCATTAACAGCCGCACACTCTTGCGATTCACAGGACTACGTACGACGTGAAGAACACCCCTGCCAACAACAAAAAATCCCCTTGGCTGCCGCTGGCTCTTGCGCTGGCGGTCAACGCTGGCATGCCGCTGGCGTTCGCCGGTGAAGCCATTCATATCCGTGCGCAGCCACTGGGCCAGGCCCTGAGCGAACTGGGCCAGCAGACATCGCTGCAAGTGTTTTTCAGCCCGGATCTGGTCGCCGGCAAACAGGCGCCGGCGGTCGATGGTGATATCTCCCCGGAGCAGGCGCTGCGCCAATTGCTGCAGGGCAGTGGTCTGGATTATCAGATCAACGAAGGTTCGGTGACGCTGTCGCCTGCCGCAACCTCCGCCGCCAGCAACGGCCCGTTGGAACTGGGCGTGACCGACATCAAAGTGGTCGGTGACTGGCTAGGCGATGCCAACGCCGCCGTGGTGCAGAACCACCCCGGCGCGCGCACGGTGATCCGCCGCGAAGCGATGGTTGAACAGGGCGCAATGAACGTCAGTGACGTGCTCAAGCGTGTGCCGGGCGTGCAGGTGCAGGACTCCAACGGCACCGGCGGCAGTGACATTTCCCTCAATGTCGGCGTGCGCGGTCTGACTTCGCGTCTGTCGCCGCGCTCCACCGTGCTGATTGATGGCGTGCCGGCGGCGTTTGCCCCATACGGCCAGCCGCAACTGTCTATGGCGCCGATTTCCTCGGGCAATCTTGACAGCATCGACGTGGTACGCGGCGCCGGTTCGGTGCGTTATGGGCCGCAAAACGTCGGCGGGGTGATCAACTTCGTCACCCGGGCGATCCCGGAAAAAGCCACCGGTGAAATCGGCACCACCCTGGAAACCACCCAGTACGGTGGCTGGAAACACATCGACACCGCGTTCCTCGGCGGCACCGCCGACAATGGCATGGGCGTGGCGTTGCTGTATTCCGGCGTCAACGGTAACGGTTACCGCGAGCGCAACAACGGCAACGACATCGACGACGTGTTGCTCAAGACGCACTGGGCGCCGACCGATCAGGACGATTTCAGCCTCAACTTCCACTACTACGACGCCACGGCCGACATGCCCGGCGGTCTGACGCAGAAGCAGTACGACGCCAAACCGTACGACTCGGTGCGTGACTACGACCAATTCACCGGTCGGCGCAAAGACGTGTCGTTCAAGTGGATCCGCCAGATCGACGAACGCACCCAAGCGGAAATCCTCACCTATTACACCGACAGTTTCCGTGGCAGCACCATCGCCGCCCGCGACCAGAAAACCCTCAGCTCCTATCCGCGCTCCTACTACACCCTGGGTATCGAGCCACGGGTGTCGCGGGTCTTCGATGTCGGCCCGACCACGCAGGAAGTCAGCGTCGGTTATCGCTACCTGAAAGAGGCGATGCACGAATCGTCGAGCCGTGTGGCGCTGGTCAACAACCAGCCGGTGCTCACGCCGACCTCCGACGGCCATGTGTTCCAGGACCGCACGGGCGGCACCGAGGCCAATTCGGTCTACCTCGACAACAAGATCGACGTCGGCAACTGGACCATCACTCCCGGCATTCGCTTCGAACACATCAGCACCGACTGGCATGACCGCGCCGTGCTCGACACGGCCGGTAAACCGGTGCAGGCGAAAAACCGCAGCATCGAGAGCAACGAACCGTTGCCGGCGCTGAGCGTGATGTATCACCTGTCGGACGCCTGGAAACTGTTCGCCAACTACGAAACTTCGTTCGGCAGCTTGCAGTATTTCCAGCTCGGCCAGGGTGGTTCGGGGGATCAGACCGCCAACGGTCTGGAGCCGGAAAAGGCCAAGACCTACGAAATCGGCACGCGCTACAACGACGATGTGTGGGGCGGGGAAGTGACGCTGTTCTACATCGACTTCGATGACGAGCTGCAATACATCAGCAACGATGTCGGCTGGACGAATCTCGGCGCGACCAAGCACCAGGGCCTTGAAGCGTCGGTGCATTACGACATGGCGGCGCTCGATCCACGTCTAGACGGTTTGACCGCCAACGCTGGTTTCACCTACACCCGTGCGACCTACGAAGGTGAGATTCCGGGCTTCAAGGGCCGTGATCTGCCGTTCTATTCGCGGCAGGTGGCGACCGTCGGGTTGCGTTACGACATCAACCGCTGGACCTACAACATCGACGGTTTCGCTCAGTCGAAACAGCGCTCGCCGGGCACCGGTGTGAATGCCGACGGCAGTTTCAACGGCAACTACATCACCGATGGCACGGCAGATGGGCAATATGGCGACATCCCGGGTTACGTGACCTGGAACGTGCGTGGGGGTTATGACTTCGGGCCGCAGGTGTCGAATTTGAAACTGGGCGCCGGGGTGAAGAACATCTTCGACAAGCAGTACTTCACTCGCTCCAGCGACAACAACTCGGGGATGTATGTCGGCGCGCCGCGCACGTTCTTTGTGCAGGCCAGTGTCGGCTTCTAAAGCATAAGATCAAAAGATCGCAGCCTGCGGCAGCTCCTACATTGGAATGCGTTCCTGTAGGAGCTGCCGCAGGCTGCGATCTTTTGCTTCAGACTTTCAGGACTTTGCCGCCGATGGCCACTGCCACCAACAACACCGCCATCAAGCCAAAGGCAAAGCTCAAACTGCTGGCATGGGCGACAAAGCCGATCACCGCCGGCCCCGCCAGAATCCCTGCATAACCCAGCGTGGTAATGGCCGGCACCGCGATGCTTTCCGGCATCACCGTCTGCTTGCCCACTGCCGTGTACAGCACTGGCACGATGTTCGAGCAACCAGCGCCGACCAACGCGTAACCGACCAGCGCCGCTTCCCAGTTTGGCGCGAATGTCGCCAGAAACAGGCCGGCCGCTGCCAACAGACCACCAAACAAAATGATCCGTGTTGCACCGACCATCCGCACAATCCGGTCACCCATCAAACGTCCGGCCGTCATGGTCAATGCAAACGCCGCATAACCCAGCCCTGCGTACGCCGTGTCGATCCCGCGTTCCTGCGCCAGAAACACCGCACTCCAGTCCAGCGCCGCGCCTTCAGTCAGGAACACGATGAAGCACATCCCGCCGATAAACAGCACGATGCCGTGAGGGATGGCGAATGCCGGTCCGGAGCTTTCACTGCCGTAGGGCAGCATGTGCGGCACGCATTTGAACAATGCCGCGATCAGCATGACAACCACCACCAGCATGGCGGCCAGTGGCGTCAAACCCAGGCCGAGCAAGGCACTGACACCCGCCGCGCCGACAATCCCGCCGAGACTGAACAAGCCGTGGAAACCCGACATCATGTTCTTGCCGCTGGCGCGCTCGACGATCACCGCTTGCAGGTTTACCGTCGAATCCACCGTGCCCAGGCCAGCGCCGAACATGAACAGCGTGGCGATCAGCGCCGGTATCGACGACACCGTGGCCAGCAACGGCAGCGCCGCGCAGATCAACAAGGTACCGCCGGTAGCGACGCGCCGACAGCCAAACCGTGTGGCCAGAATCCCCGCCAGCGGCATCGCCAGAATCGAACCGACGCCGAGGCACAACAGCAGCAAGCCCAACGTGCCTTCATCCAGTCCGGCGCGGGCCTTGGCGTACGGCACCAAGGGCGCCCACGCGGCGATGCCGAGCCCAGCGATGAAAAAGGCGATGCGCGTGGACATCTGTTGCAGGCGTCCGGGGACGAAAGTGTCTTGGGGGTTGAGGCTGGTCATATCGATCCTTGGCAAAAAACATCGCGTCCCCGAAGGACAGTGATTCAGCGACGAGGTTCGATCGCCGGCCATTCGGGGAAGTACAGACAACATCCTACCCTGTGGGAACAGAGACTCACCAATAAGCGGTCATGGACATCCCCCTGTGGGAGCGAGCCTGCTCGCGCAGGCGCAGTGTCAGCTGAAAAATATATCGACTGACACACTGCATTCGCGAGCAGGCTCGCTCCCACAAGGGATTGCGTTTTACAGTGGCCTTCTTCGGCGACAGGGGCAAACACTGATGACGCAATTCTACGATGCACGCGGCAATATCTATGGCGTGATCTCGCCCACCGAATTACGCGAGGCGGGCGTTGATTTACCTGCCAGCGCGTCCGGATGCGCCTCGTCGCGTCAGTCCTGGAGCGAAGCAGCAATCAAACTCTGCTGTGACTGGCCCGAAGGCCAGCGCCCGGCAAACAGCAAATCCCACCGCAGTGACGGCCTGCTGATCGGACCGTTCCAGACGTCGCCGCCATTCGACGTGCTGATCGTCAACACCGACGGCACCCTCGCCGAGCGCAGTGGCAACGGCCTGACGATTTTCTCGCAGGCGCTGACCGAGCAAGGCTTGATGCCGGAGGAGGGCGCGTTGTTGCGCGTGCATCACGACAAGGGTGACGCCGTGGAGACCTCGGTGAAACCGGCCGAAGTCGAAGGCGTTGAAGGTTTCTGGCTTGATCTCGGCCAACCGCGATTCGGGCCGGATGCCGTGGGCGCGCAGGTGGTTGAGAGCCTTCAGTTCAACGGTCGGGACGTGAGCCACGTCGCGCCCTTGGCACAACTTGATTGCGAGTGGGCGCACAGCCAGTTCGTGCGCATCGGCAACCCGCATTGCGTAACCCTGCTCGCCGACGAAGCGGCGTTGCCGAGCAACGAGCCGATGCGTGAATCCCCCCTGAGCGAAGGGTTGACTGCAATCGCCTACGCCATGCCCACCGGTGGCGGTGATCCGTGCCCGGCGGGCGTCAATCTGCAATGGGCGGTGCTGGAGTCGCCGCAGCGAATCCTCGCCCGGGTGTTCGAGCGTGGCGAAGGGCCGACGGCTTCATCCGGGACCAGCGCCAGTGCGGTGGCTTGCGCGGCGTGGCGAGTGGGTTGGGTCGCGGCGGGAGAAGTGCAAGTGGTCATGCCCGGTGGCACGGCGCCGATTTTGCTGGAAGAGGCGGACGGAGAATTAGTGCGGGTCAGATTGTTTGGTACGGCGCGGCTGATGGGCTGAATTCAAAACCGCCATCGCTGGCAAGCCAGACTCCCACAGGGTTTTGTGGTGAACACAAATAGTATGTTCAAACACATAACCCTGTAGGAGTGAGCCTGCTCGCGATAGCGGAAATACATTCAACATAATATCGCCTGATACACCGCTATCGCGAGCAGGCTCACTCCTACAGTGGATAGTGGCTGTACTCAGTTTTGTGTTCAGCATCAAACCCTGTGGGAGTCTGGCTTGCCAGCGATGGGGCCATCGGCCTCAACACAAGTCTCAGCTCAGCGCGGTACTGAATTCCACCACCGGCATCTGCCGCTTCATCAACACCTTGCCGCCACGAATCGAATACAACGGCAGCCCCTGACTACGAATTACCTCGTAATCGCTGTCCGCCGACAGAATCAGCAGATTCGCCGGACGCCCCTGTTCCAGGCCGTAACGCTCACCCAAGTGCATGGCTTTGGCGCTGTTGTCGGTGACCAGATCCAGCGCACTTTGCAGGTTGCGGTAACCGAGCATGTGGCAAATATGCAGCCCCGCCTCAAGCACTCGCAGAATGTTGCCGTTGCCCAGCGGATACCACGGGTCGACGATGGAATCCTGACCGAAACACACGTTCATGCCGGCTTCGAGCAGCTCATTCACGCGGGTCACGCCACGGCGTTTGGGAAAGTTGTCGAAGCGCCCTTGCAGGTGAATGCTCTCGGTCGGGCAGGAGACAAAACTGATCCCGGAGTGGCCGAGTAAACGGAACAGTTTGGCGCAGTAGGCGTTGTCGTAGGAACCCATCGCCGTGGTGTGGCTAGCGGTGACCAGCGCGCCCATGTCGCGGCTGCGCGCTTCTTCGGCGAGCACTTCGAGGAAGCGCGAATGCGGGTCGTCGGTCTCGTCGCAATGTACGTCGACCAGGCAACCGGTGCGCTCGGCCAGGTCCATCAGGAACTTCACCGAACTCACGCCCTGATCGCGGGTGTATTCGAAATGCGGAATCCCGCCGACCACGTCGGCGCCCATGCGAATCGCCTCTTCCATCAGCTCGCGGCCATTGCGGAACGACTCGATGCCTTCCTGCGGGAACGCGACGATTTGCAGGTCGATAAGGTGACGGCTCTCCTCGCGCACTTCGAGCATGGCTTTGAGCGCGGTGAGTTGCGGGTCGGTGACGTCGACGTGGGTGCGCACGTGCTGGATGCCGTGGGCGGCCAGGGCCTGAATGGTTTTCTTCGCGCGGGTCTTGGTGTCTTCTTCGGTGATGGTGACCTTGCGCTCGCCCCAGCACTCGATGCCTTCGAACAATGTGCCGCTCATGTTCCAGCGCGGCTCGCCAGCGGTCAGCGTGGCGTCGAGGTGAATGTGCGGTTCGACGAAGGGCGGCACCACCAGATTGCCGCCGGCATCGAGGTCATCCGGGCCAAGGGTCGGCGCTTCGGTCTGCCGGGCGATGCTGCGGATCAGACCGTCTTCAAGGTGCAATTCGTGCAAACCTTCCTGGTTGCGCAAACGGGCGTTGATGATGTGCATCAGGCGAGTCCTTTTTATAAGTCTTGTAGTGGCGCGGTCGCGCTGCGAGCGCCGAGTACGCCGGTGACGATGACATACGTTAGCGCGGCAGCAGCGATCCCTACCAGCGGCGCGACCCACGGCGAGCTGAACGCGGCGACGGTGCCGACCGCATAGGCCCCGAGTCCCGGCCAGTTGAACGCCGGTAACCGTGCGTCGGCCAGGCGCGGATAACGCCCGCGCCAACGGAAGAAGAAGTCCGCCATGATCACCCCGCCAATCGGTGGAATCACCGTGCCGAGCAGAATCAGGTAAGGCACCAGCATGTCGTACATGCCCAGCAGTGCGAGCAGAGTGCCGATCACCGCACCGGCGAGGGTCACGGTTTTACGTCGGCCGGTGCGCAGCAGATTGCAACCAGCGACGGCGAAGTTGTAGATGGTATTGTCCTGGGTGCTCCAGATGTTCAGCAACAACATGGCCATCGCGGCCATGGCGAAACCTTGTAACAGCAGCACTTCAACCACGTCGGGTTGTTGGTAGACGATGGCGCCATACGCACCGATCAGCACCATCAGGCCATTGCCGATGAAGAATCCGATCAGGCTGGCCAGCACCGCCACCCGCGCCGAGCGCGAGAAGCGTGTCCAGTTGGTCGCCTGCGTGGCGCCGCTGACGAAGGTGCCGAACACCAGAGTAATCGCCGTCGACCAGTCCAGCGAACCTGTCGGGACGACGCTGAGCAAACCTTCGAAACCGCCGACTTTCACCGTCGCCACCCACATCGACAGCATCAGTAGCAACATCATCGCCGGCACCGCGATGTAAGACAGAATCTCCAGTCCGCGATAACCGACGTAGGCCGTGGCGCAGAACAGCAGACCGAACAGGACCATCAGGCCGAGCACCGTACTTTCGTCGAGATTGAAATATTTACCGATCACCACGGCAGCCGTCGCCGTGCCCCAGGCGTACCAGCCGATCTGGGTGAAACCGAGGATCAGGTCGCTGAGCTTGCTGCCAACTTCGCCGAAGCAGAAGCGCCCCATCAGCACTGAGTTGAGGCCGCTTTTGAAGGCGATGTAACCCAGGCCCGCCGCATACAAACCGAGTAACAAATTGCCGACGACGATCACCGCCATCATCTCGGCGAAACTGAACGCCACGCCGAGCTTACCGCCGGCAAACATGGTCGCGGTGAAAAATGTGAAACCGAGCAGCACCATCGCCGTCGAGGCCAGGCCTTTGCGTGCATGCATGGGGACTTCGCTGAGGGGGTAATCGTTGCCGGGATCGTTCTGCGTCATGGGGCGGTCCTTGCTGGAGTGGAGGAGACGCGGGGGAGGGTTGCAGTGGTCGTGCCAAATGCCGGATGGCGCGGGTTATGTATAGACGAGTCGCGTCGGCAAGCGCGAAAACAGTGCACCTGAATACACCGGAGCCCCAATGTAGGAGCTGCCGAAGGCTGCGATCTTTTGATCTTGTTTTTGATCGTTCCCAAGCTCTGCGTGGGAATGCTGCCCGGGACGCTCCGCGCCCCACTTCAAAGCCGAACGCGGAGCGTCCGTTGAGGCATTCCCACGCAGAGCGTGGGAACGATCAAGGTCAGAGGAAGCGCAGCAGGGCGGCGACGATGGCTTCGGGGGCGTCTTCCTGGACGAGGTGTCCGGCGTTGGCAATCGGGTGGAATCGTGACCCCGGGATCATTTGATGTAACGCGCGGCCACGCTCGATGGGAATCCACTGATCCTGCTCGCCCCAGAGAATCTGTACCGGGCAGCGGATCGTTGGATACAGGCTTTCTGCTTCTCGGGTATAGCGCTCATCCATCTGCGCAATCTGCCGATAGAACGCCGCTTGCCCCGGATCGCCAAGCCACGGCTGCACATAGGGTGCGAGTTCGTCGTCGGGGATATCCCGGTGAATCGCCCCGCGAATATAGGTCGGCACGATGGCGCACTGAATGTAGTCGGGGATGCCACTAAACGCCGCTTCATGCTGACGCACATGCTGCACGAATGGCGAACCCCATGGTGTCAGCGCGACCGGATCAATCAGGGTCAGGCTGCGGTAATCCCTGCCGTTGAGCAGATGTGCGCGCAGCACGGTGGCGCCGCCGAAGTCGTGGGCGACGACGTCAGGGCGTTGCAGATTCCAGTGATCGAGCAGTTGCGTCAGCAGGTGATTTTGCACACCGAGGGAGACATCGGCGTCCGGTTGCTCGGAGCGCCCGTAGCCCAGCAGATCGAAGTAATGCACCCGATGCGTGGCGAAAAAGTGCGGTGCGATCCGATGCCACACGTATGACGAAAACGGCGTGCCATGCACGAACACCAGCGGCGGGCCATCGCCGCGCACGGCATAGCGGACCTGTCGGCCGTTGAAGTCAAAGACCTGATCCAGCAGCCAGTCTGTCATGGGCCTGTCCTCTTGGCGGGTGGGAGCCAAAAAGCATAGGCGTAAAAAAACAGCCGTGAAGGCTGTTCTCTGGCAAATCACTGTTTCCTTGTGGGAGCGAGCCTGCTCGCGAAAGCGGTGTGTCAGTCGATATCAATGTCGGCTGACACACCGCTTTCGCAAGCAGGCTCGCTCCCACAGGAGTATCTGGGTTTCAGAAGTTACTCACCGCGATAGATGCAACCGCTGGTGCAGGTCTCGTGAATACGGATCGCGCTCAGTTCCGGCAGCAACGGCTTCATTTCATTCCAGATGAATTTGGCCAGTACTTCGCTGGTCGGGTTTTCCAGACCGGGAATGTCGTTCAGGTAGTTGTGATCGAGACGCTCGTACAGCGGCTTGAAGATCGCCTTGATTTCAGAGAAGTCGCGGATCCAGCCGGTGTGCGGATCGAGGTCGCCGCTGAGGTGAAGCGCCACTTTGAACGAGTGACCGTGCAGACGCCCGCACTTGTGGCCGTCCGGGACGTGCGGCAGGCGGTGGGCGGATTCGAAAGTAAATTCCTTGAAGATTTCCACAGTATTTTCGGCTCTGTTCAGATGGCGTTCGCCGCAGCGATTCGGGCAGGCGGCGAGTTTACCAGCTTGTGTTTGGCCGTGCTGACTAAAGGGTCAGCAAGCGCTCGGCGAGGCGACCATTGGCAGTCAGTTCAAGAAATTCATCGCCCAAGCGGCGGCTCTCGTCCATCGCTGCGTGCCAGTATTTCTGCCGGCTCGCTGCATCGCCCATAAAGCGCTTGAAGTCGTTGCGGTCAGGCAATTTGCCGTAGGGCAGGCGCGCCAGATATTCCTTCGACGGCGCGAGCAGCAGCACGTCCTGCAAGCGCTCCACCGAGGCCTTGCGCCACGGCAGGGTCTTGTCGAACCAGCCCGGAATGACCCGGTCGGTGAAGTGCGGATAGAGCACGATGCCGTCACCGCTGTAGGGCAGGTCGAGGTGATAATCGAGCAGACCACCATCGCGGAAAGTGCCAGCACCGGCGCCCGGCAAATCCCGTACACCTTCCATGACCATCGGGATCGAACCCGAGGCGAGCAAGGCCTGACGCAGGTTGCTGGCATTCAGGGCGACGAAGCGCGACGGGAAGTCGTTCAGCGCATTCACCGGCGGGGCCAGGCGTGGGTCGTGGATGATCAAGCGTTCGAAGTGTCGCGACAGGCGCGCGCGGCCGCGCAAGTTGTCGGCGATCACCGAACCCAGCGCCAGACCCAGGCGACCGCGATGGTCATCAGCCAGGCGCCCCTGACTTTTCACCACCATGATGTTCAGGCGGTAATGCGCGTTGTCGAGGATGCTCGCGTCGCGGCCGTCGAGCAGGTCATGGAGCATGCGCTGCGAGCTCTGACTGATCTCGGCCATGGTCACGCCTTTGTTGAAGTTCTGCTCGGCGTACAGATGGCCGAGACGCCGGATGCCTTCGGCGGCGTCCGGCAGGCAGGCACTGGCGAAGCGCCAGGAACCGACCGAGGCGCCGATCAGCGAACGCTCGCGCGGCGCGCTGGGCAGCCATTCACCGAACAGCGCCAGATCCAGCCCCTGAATCCCCAACGCCTTCGGCCCACCGGCAGCGCCGGGCAGGGTGCCGACGTCGGCGGCATTCAAGCCTTGGGCACGAATGCGCGCCATGGCGCGTGGGCCGGCTTTGAGGGTGAGGGCGGGGAATTTGATGTGGATGGCGGTCATACCGGTCTCGATCGTTAGCAAGCGAACAATTATAAGCACATGTTACAAAATCCTGTAGGAGCTGCCGAAGGCTGCGATCTTTTGATTTTGTTTTGAAAAGACAAGATCAAAAGATCGCAGCCTTCGGCAGCTCCTACGCGGGGATATGTATTGAGCGGGAGCAATGATGGCAATTCAGTTTCAGTTAAGTTCATCCCGCTAAGGTGCCCACCGTATGCAACACATAAAAATATGGAGACACCATGAAAACCCTGACTGCCCTGTCCATTGCCTCGATTATCGGTTTCACTGCCAGCCTTGCCCATGCCCGCGATCTCGGCCCTGACGAAGCCCTGCGTCTGCGCGACGCTGGTACTATCGTCTCCTTCGAGAAGCTCAACGCCACCGCGTTGGACAAACACCCGGGTTCGACGATCACTGAAACCGAGCTGGAAGAAGAGTACGGCAAGTACAGCTACCAGATCGAAATGCGCGATCCGCAGGGCGTCGATTGGGATCTGGAATTAGACGCGGTGACTGGGCAGGTTCTCAAGGATCATCAGGATAAGTAATGAAGGTTAATGTTCGCGCCACCAGCCGTACGGCATTGGCGCTGGTGATTTTCTGCTCGGCCGCGATGGCGCGTGACCTCGATCAGGACGAAGCCCTGAGTCTGCGTGAGAAGGGCGTGATCCTGCCGCTGGAGCAAGTGCTGCAGCAGGCGCTGGATCGCTATCCCGGCGCAAAACTGCTGGAAGTCGAGCTGGAAGAAAAACACGACGTCTATATTTATGAAGTCGAGTTGCTGACCGTCGAAGGTGTCGCCCGTGAGCTGCACTTGAAGGCCGATACCGGCGAACTTGTGAAAGACAAGGAAGATTGATCGATGCGTTTGCTTTTGGTGGAAGACCACGTACCGCTGGCCGACGAATTGCTCGCCAGCCTGCAACGACAAGGTTACGCGGTCGATTGGCTGGCGGACGGTCGTGATGCGTTGTATCAGGGCAGTAGCGAGCCCTATGACCTGATCATTCTCGACCTCGGCCTGCCGGGTGTGCCGGGGCTTGAGGTGTTGGCGCAGTGGCGCGCCGGCGGTCTGGCGATTCCGGTATTGATTCTCACCGCGCGTGATTCCTGGGCCGAGCGCATCGAAGGTCTGAAGGCCGGCGCCGATGATTACCTGACCAAACCGTTCCACCCCGAAGAGCTGCAGTTGCGCATTCAATCGCTGCTGCGCCGCTCCAAAGGCCAGGCCAATCAGCCGACATTGCAGGCGGCCGGTCTGCATCTGGACGAGGGTCGGCAATGCGTGGTGCGCGACGGCGCCGATATTCAACTGACTGCCGCCGAGTTCCGTCTGCTGCGTTATTTCATGCTGCACCCGGAGCAGATTCTCTCCAAAAGCCATCTCGCCGAACACCTCTACGACGGTGAAACCGAGCGCGATTCCAACGTCCTCGAAGTGCACGTCAATCACCTGCGGCGCAAGCTCGGCAAAAGCGTGATAGAAACCCGTCGCGGCCAGGGTTACCTGTTCGGCGGGCAGGCTTCGTGAGGTCGATCCAGCGCCGCTTGAGCCTGGGTTTGATCAGCGTGATGGTGGTCGTCGGTGTGGTGGTGGCGCAAACCAGTCTGTGGTTGTTCGAAGTGGGTTTGCAGCGCTACCTCGAAGCCGGCCTGCGCAACGACAGCGAGAGCCTATTGGTGGCGCTGGTTCGTGGCCCACAAGGGCTGCAACTGGATGAAAGACATCTGTCCCCGGCCTACCAGCGGCCGTTTTCCGGGCACTACTTCCGTATCGATTTTGCCGACAGCCACTGGCGTTCACGCTCGTTGTGGGATCAGGACCTGCCGCTGCTCGACCATCCCGGGTTGCACAGCAATCTGCAACTGGGGCCGGACGGTCAGCAGTTGCTGGTGCTGCGCTCGGATTATCGGCGCCTGGGCCAGTCGATTTCGATCAGCGTCGCGCAGGATTACACCCCCGTGCGCGAGAGCTTTCAGCGCATGCGCCAGATCGGCCTCGGCCTCGGTCTGGCGGCATTGTTACTGATTCTGTTCTTGCAGCGATTGACCGTGCGCCGCGCGCTGAAACCGCTGGAAAGGGCTCGTGAGCAGATCGCGCAATTGCAGCAGGGCCAGCGTTCGCAACTCGATGATCAGGTGCCGGTGGAACTGGAACCGCTGGTGGCGCAGATCAACCATTTGCTCGCGCACACTGAAGACAGCCTCAAGCGTTCACGCAATGCCTTGGGCAATCTCGGGCATGCATTGAAAACGCCTTTGGCGGTGTTGTTGAGCCTGGCCGCCAGTGAAAAACTCGATGCGCATCCCGAGTTGCGCAAGGTGCTCAAGGAACAGCTGGAGCAGGTGCAGCAACGGCTCAATCGCGAGTTGAACCGTGCGCGGCTGTCCGGTGATGCACTGCCGGGGGCGCTGTTTGATTGCGATGCGGAGCTGCCGGGGTTGTTGGCGACGTTGAATATGATTCATGGCGAGCATTTGGCGCTGAGTTATGTCGCGCCAGCGGGGTTGCAACTGCCGTGGGATCGCGAGGATTTGCTCGAACTGTTGGGGAATCTTCTGGATAACGCCTGCAAGTGGGCGGACGCCGAGGTGCGTCTGAGTGTGATTGAACGTACGGATGGATTCGCCCTGAGCGTGGAAGATGACGGCCCGGGGATTCCCGAGGAACAGCGCGCTCAGGTATTCAGTCGCGGTACGCGGCTGGATGAGCAGACCCACGGGCATGGGTTGGGGCTGGGGATTGTGCGCGACATCGTCGATACGTGGGGCGGGTTGCTGGTGTTGGGCGAGAGTGAGTGGGGCGGGTTGAAAGTGGTGATCGAGTTGCCTCGGCGGTGAGCCTCTAAAAGCCCCTCACCCTAACCCTCTCCCAGAGGGAGAGGGGACTGACCGAGGTGTTTGTTCGAGGTACACCGACGTGAGATACCGAGCCGAACTCAGGTTCCGAAAGCCTTCCCGGGACCGGAGATATCGAGCCGAACTCAGGTTTTGAAAGCCTTCCCGGGACCGGAGATATCGGGTCGAACTCAGGTTTTGAAAGCCTTCACTGGACCGGAGATATCGAGTCGAACTCAGGTTTTGAAAGCCTTCCCTGGACCGGAGATATCGAGTCGAACTCAGGTTTTGAAAGCCTTCCGTGATCTGAAATACCGAGCCGAACTCAGGTTTTGAATGACATGAAGATCGGCTCCCTTTCCCCCTCGCCCCCCTTGGGGGGAGAGGGCTGGGGTGAGGGGGGAATCCCACTGACACCCCACAACCTGCGAATCAAACGCGAAACTGATCCATCAAACTCTGCTGCTGATTCGCCAGGCTATTGAGCGACTGGCTCACCCGCGCCGACTCATTCGCCTGCCCGGACAACGACTCTGTCACATCGCGGATCGTCGCCACGTTGTTATTGATCTCTTCCGCCACCGCACTTTGCTCTTCAGCGGCGCTGGCGATCTGCAGGTTCATGTCGCTGATCACCGTCACCGCATCGCCGATCTGACGCAGCGCAGTCACCGCCTGGCCGACTTGTTCGACACTGCCCTGAGCCTGACGGTGGCTGTTGCCCATCGAACCGACTACATCCTGCGTGCCGGTTTGCAGTTGCTCGATCACCTGACGGGTTTCTTCCACCGACTCTTGCGTGCGGCGGGCGAGGTTGCGGACTTCGTCGGCGACCACGGCAAAACCACGTCCGGCTTCACCAGCACGCGCCGCTTCGATCGCGGCGTTGAGCGCGAGCAGGTTGGTCTGCTCGGCGATGGCGCGAATGGTTTCCAGCACCGCGCCGATCTTCTCGCTGTTGGCCGCCAGCCCTTCGACTTGCACCATCGCCGCACTCATGTCGGCGGCGAGGGTGTCGATGCTCGCCGTGGTGCGATCGATCACGGTCAGGCCCTGACGGGTAGCGCGATCAGCATCCTTGGCCGCCTCGGCAGCTTGTGCCGCGCTACGGGCGACGTCTTGTGCAGTGGCGCTCATCTCGTGGGACGCGGTGGCGACCTGATCGACCTGACGGTATTGCTGTTCCATGCCAGCACTAGTCTGAGTGGCGATGGCCGAGGACTGATCGGCGGTGTTGCGCGCGTCCTGCACCGAGCGTTTCACCTCGGCAATGATCGGCTGCAACTTGTCGAGGAACTTGTTGAACCAACCGGCCAGTTGTCCGAGTTCGTCCTTTTTGTCGTAGGCCAGACGGCGGGTCAGATCGCCTTCGCCGCTGGCGATGTCTTCCAGCATGTGCGCCACGCCGAGGATCGGCTTGGTCACGCTGCGCGCCATCAGCCACACCAGCAGCAGGCCGATCAACGCCGCCAGCACGCCAAGGCTCAGTTCGATCAACGTGCCGGAATTATTGCTCGCGTCCAGCTGTTGCTTGAGCGCTTCGGCGCGGCTGACCAGAACTTTTTCCGGTACATCCAGCAGCACGCCCCACGAAGGGCCGCCGGGAATCGGCTGGAACGGCGACAGCACTTTCAACTGGCCGTTGCTGTGCAGGCTGCTGACGCTGGTGCTGGAAGCCAGTTTGCTCAGCAGTTCGGCGCCGCTGATCTTGTCGACGGCATCCAGACGCTGGCTGAGTTTGCCGGCATCCCGGCTGTAACCGGCGAGGAGGCCGGCGGGGCTGATGATGCTCACGGCGGTCTGGCCGTCATAGAGCTTTTTGCTCGCGGCCTGACTGATCGCTTGCAGGCTGTTGAGGTTGATGTCGACCGACAGCGAGGCGATGACTTTGCCGTTGACCATCAGCGGGAAGACGATGCTGGTCATCAGCACGTTTTGCCCGTCGATCACGTAGAAGTACGGTTCGATTACACACGGCTTGAGTGTGGCGCGCGGGCAGGTGAACCAGGCGTTGGCCGCTTGACCGCTGGGGCCGGTGCTGGTGTCGGCCATGTCGCTTTCCGGCAGGGCCATGGAGGTGACTTTGCCCGGGGTCGGTTGCGACCAGTACAGGGCGAAACGGCCCTTGTCGTTGCTGCCGAGTTCAGCCTGACCGGCAAACAGTTCGTCCTTACCGTCCAGCGCGTTGGCTTCGAATACCAGCGACAGGCCGAGCAGGTCAGGGTTGGCTTGCAGCGCGGATTTGACCTGACGGGTCATGTCTTCGCGCAGGTCGAAGGCATCGAGGAACCGCTTCTCGGCCTGCTCGCGCAGAAACAGTACCTGCCGCGAGAAGCCGTGACCGTACTGATAGGCGTCCATGAACTGCTGGCGAATGCCGGCCGCCTGCACTTCCCCTTGCGATTCGATGCGCGCTTGCGCCGACTCGGTGAGCATTTCCATGCTCGAAGCTTTCACCAGTTCAGAACTGTGCTCCATGCGATACAGCGAAAGACCTACCAACAGGGTCACGATACCGGCCAGGCAGAGGCCGGCGAGCAGGGTGATTTTCCATTGGATGGAAAGTTGTCTGAGCGACATGGAGACGTCCTTATTCGATAAATATCTGAGACTTTGCACTGTAACGGCCGCGTTTCGGCTTTCTTTATCCTTGAAACACAATATGACCAATTGCCGCATGCGGAGGCTGGAAACCCTGTTCTTGATCGTTCCCACGCGCAGCAAAGGAATGCAGCCCGGGACGCGCCGCGTCCCAAAGCGGACGCAGAGCGTCCAGTGAGGCGTTCCCACGCAGAGCGTGGGAACGATCACTGGAGGCGGTGTTGGCTTTGACAAGGGAAGTTCGCTGCGGCACAGTGCGCGCCCTTCTAATAAGACCCTCTTTGCAAATCCGCCGGTATTCCGTTGGCGGACTCATCCTGTCTGGCGATGTGTTTTCCATCGCAGTGTTTTTCGAGGAAGTGAAATGAACGCAGTCATAGCGGCAGTCGGCATCATGCTGATCCTCAGCCTGTCCCGCGTGCACGTAGTGATCGCCTTGATCGTCGGCGCGCTGGTCGGCGGCCTGACCGGTGGTCTGGGCATCGACGCCACGCTCAAGGCGTTCAACAGCGGCTTGGGCGGCGGCGCGACCGTGGCGTTGTCCTACGCCTTGCTCGGCGCTTTCGCCGTGGCGATTGCCAAGTCCGGCCTGGCTCATGCGCTGGCCGATAAGGCGCTGGCAATGGTCGATCGCCAGCACTCGACCGGCGGTGGCAGCGTCAAATGGCTGCTGATTGGCCTGTTGTGGGTAGTGGCGATTGCCTCGCAGAACATTCTGCCGATCCACATTGCGTTCATTCCGCTCTTGGTGCCGCCGCTGCTCTATGTGCTGACCAAGCTGCAACTCGACCGCCGCTTGATCGCCTGTGTCATGACATTCGGTTTGATCACGCCGTACATGTTCCTGCCAGTGGGCTTCGGCAACATCTTCCTCAATGAAATCCTGCTGGCCAACGTTGCCCGTAGCGGTGTCGACATCAGCGGTATCAATGTCACCCACGCCATGGGCATTCCGGCGCTGGGCATGGTCTTCGGCCTGGCGATGGCGTTCATCACCTATCGCAAGCGGCGCGTATACGACTTGGCGAAGATCGAGCAGGTCGAGCAAGTGGCGGTGCAGTACAACCCGCTGAGCCTGATGATTGCCGGTGTGGCGATTGCTGCTGCGTTCATCGTGCAACTGCTGCTGGACTCGATGATTATCGGGGCGCTGGTCGGTTTCCTGATCTTCTCGGTGTCGGGCATTGTGAAATGGCGCGAGACCGATGACCTCTTCACCGAGGGCATGAAGATGATGGCGATGATCGGCTTCATCATGATCGCCGCCTCCGGGTTTGCCGAGGTGATGAAGGCCACTGGCGAAGTGCAGACGCTGGTTGAATCCTCGGCATCGTGGATCAATCACAGCAAGGGCATCGGTGCACTATTGATGCTGCTGGTCGGGTTGCTGGTAACCATGGGCATCGGTTCGTCGTTTTCCACGGTGCCGATTCTGGCGGCGATCTTCGTGCCGCTGTGCGTGCAACTGGGCTTCAGCCCGATCGCCATAGTCTGCATCGTCGGCACCGCCGGTGCTTTGGGCGACGCCGGTTCGCCAGCGTCGGATTCGACCCTCGGCCCGACCTCCGGCCTGAACATCGACGGCCAGCATCACCACATCTGGGACACCGTCGTGCCAACGTTCCTGCACTACAACCTGCCGTTGCTGGCGTTCGGCTGGGTGGCCGCGATGGTCCTCTGAACCCTCTCCGGTGATCGTTCCCACGCTCTGCGTGGGAATGCCTCTTGTGACGCTCTGCGTCACGTTGTTGGACGCGGAGCGTCCGGGGCTGCATTCCCACGCAGAGCGTGGGAACGATCCTCATACCGAAGCTCAACTTTTGCTTGCGCGTGCCGTTAAAGCCTTTAACCACGCCAATAAAACCAAAAGAGTGAGCCCCCACAATGCGCCTGAGCCTCAAGGCTAAAGTCCTCTCCCTCGCCGTTCTCCCGGTGTTGCTCTTTGCCCTGGTCATCAGCCTGACCACGCTGTTCATCCTCCAGGAACAGGCGCACAAAGAGGTCGAACAGACCCGCGAGCGCCTGCTCGGCGATGCCAAAGCCACTCTGCAAAGCTACGTCGCCGTGGCCATGACCACGATCAAACCGCTGTACGACGCGGCCGCGCCGGGTGACGTTGAGGCGCGGGCGCAGGCGATCAAACTGCTCTCGGGCATTCGCTACGGCAAGGACGGCTACTTCTTCGGCTACGACTCCGAGACCGTGCGCCTGTTCAAAGCCAACGACCCCGAAGGCGTGGGCAAAAGCTTCAAGGACAACCGCGACCCGAATGGCGTTTACGTCAATCTCGGGTTGGTGAAAGTGGCGAAGGACGGCACCCACTATCTGCAATACAGCTCGCCACTGCCGGGCAACGCCAACGTGCTGGTGCCAAAGCTCGGTTACACCGAATACCTGGCGAAGTGGGACATGGCCGTCGGTACGTCGGTCAACCTCGACGGCATCGAAGCGCAAGTGGCACTGGTCGAAGCGCAGGTGCAGGAACGTATGCAAGGCGTGGTGCTGAGCATCGTCGGCGTCGCGGTGGTGGTGCTGTTGGTGATCGCGGCGGCAGGGATGCTGCTGGCCAATACCATTTTGCGTCCGTTGACCCTGATGAAAGCCAACCTCGACGACATTGCAGCGGGTGAGGGCGACCTTACGCGTCGCTTGAACATCACCAGCCAGGATGAACTTGGCGAACTGGCGGGCTCGTTCAACCGTTTCGTCGACAAGATTCATGGTCTGGTGCGGCAGATCACCGAGATGACCACGCAACTGACCGGTCTGGTGACGCAAGTGTCCGATCAGGCCCAGCGTTCGGATCAGGCGATGGAGCGTCAGCGCCACGAGACCGATCAGGTTGCCACGGCGATCAACGAGATGTCTGCCGCCGCGCAGGAAGTGGCCAAAAGCGCACAGAACGCCGCCGTCGCCGCTCAGCAGACCGACGAAGAAGGCCAGAGCGCCAAACGCGTGGTGGCTGGCAGCATCAAGCAGATCCATGCGCTGGTCGATGACATCCGCAGCAGCGGCGTGTCGCTGGACAGCCTGCAGCAAGACGTGACGTCGATTGTCGGCGTGCTCGGGGTGATTCGTTCGATCGCCGAGCAGACCAACCTGCTGGCGCTCAACGCCGCGATTGAAGCGGCGCGGGCCGGTGAGGCCGGGCGTGGTTTTGCCGTGGTGGCGGATGAGGTGCGGGCATTGGCCAGTCGCACGCAGATCAGCACGCAGGAAATTCAGGGGATGATCGATCGTTTGCAGGCGGGTACGCAGCAAGCGGTTGAAGCCATGCGTCGTTCCAGCGAGGCGGGTGACGGCACCTCACAGCAGGCCAATCAGGCCGGTGCTTCGCTCGACGCGATCGCATCGTTGATTGCGACGATCAACTCGATGAACGCGCAGATTGCCAGTGCGGCGGAAGAGCAGACGGCGGTGGCGGAGGAGATCAACCGCAGCGTGCATCAGATTGCGGTGGCGGTGGACAGCGTGGCCGATGAGACGCAGTTGGGTGCGCAGACTTCGCGTAGTTTGGCGGAGCTGGGGCAGCGCCTGGGCAAACTGGTCGGGCAGTTCCGGATCTGACAGCCTGAAAAGCCCCTCACCCTAACCCTCTCCCGGAGGGAGAGGGGACTGATTGGGGGATGCTATGGAACTACGCCGACCTGAAACAGCTTTACTGAATCCATAATCGACTGAATCTTTCCGGTCGATGGATGACGCGAGACACCTCGGTCAGTCCCCTCTCCCTCCGGGAGAGGGCTAGGGTGAGGGGCTTTTGATCTTCAAAGACTCAAGGTCGATCCCAATAGGGCACTTCACCAAAACATTCGACAAAGAAATCAATCACCGTGCGCACCTTCACCGACAACCTGCGGCTCCCCGGCCACAACACCGCAATCTGCTGCGGCTCCAGGCTGTTCGACACCTGATACTCCCCCAGCACCGGCACCAGCGTGCCGTCGCGCACTGCTTCGCCAATCAGCCATGACGGAAACATCACCAGCCCCAGGCCTTGTTCGGCGGCTTGGGTGAGGGTGTCGGCGTGGTTGCCGGTGATCGGGCCTTTCACCGAGTACGGCGTCCAGTCTTCGCCATCGCGGCGGAAAAACCAGCGCTGCTGGCCGGCCGCGCCTTTGTAGGCGAGGCAATGGTGTTGCGCCAGATCTTCAGGTTTCTGCGGCGTGCCGTGGCGCTTGAGATACGCCGGGCTGGCCGCGACCTGAAAGCGATGCGGCGCGAGAATCCGTGCCTGCATGCTTGAGTCGTGCAGCGGGCCGATGCGAAACAGCAGGTCAGCGCCTTCCTGCAACGGGTCGACGTAATGGTCGGTCTGCTGGATATCCAGTTGCAGCTTCGGATAACGCGCGCACAACTTCCCCAACCACGGCGTCAGATGCCGCTGACCGAATACTACCGGGGCGTTGATGCGCACCAGGCCGGTGGGTTCGCTTTGCTGTTCCTGCAGCGCCTGTTCGGCTTCCTCCAGTTGCACCAGCACCAGCCGCGCATGGTGACCGAGCATGCGCCCGGCTTCGGTTGGCGTCACCGCTCGGGTGTGGCGATAGAGCAATTGCTGATTGAGCGCCTGCTCCATCAACTGGATCTGCCGGGAGATCGAGGAGGGTGCCACGCCTTCCCGACGGGCGACTTCGGAAAAGCTGCCGTGATCGAGCACCGCCACAAACAGCCTTAGCGCTTTGAATCCGAGTTCGTTTAGCCCGTGCATCATTTGTCCTGCTATGCGAGTTACGCAAAAGTGTTGTCCGGATGCTCCCATTTATCGCACAGCTTCGCCAGCCGATAATCCGCGCCATCGTTTACTTGAGTGGAATGTTGTTTATGCAGACGTTGGATGAGGTGAGTGTCAGCGCTCCGGCGACGAAATCAGGGTTGCGCTTGTTGCTGCTGCCGCTGGTGATTCTCGCGGGCATGGGGTTGTCGGTGGAGGCGGGGTTGCTCGGTCCTTTGGGTGTGCAGGTCGGGCATCTGTGGGCGACCTTGAGCATCTTTGGTGTCGGCTCGGCGATTCTGTTTTTACTGCTGTTGTTCGCCGGTCCGCAAAAAGGCCCGGCACTAACGGATCTGCCGCGTTGGCAGTTGATTGGTGGTTTTCTGGGGCCGATGTATGTGGTGGTGCTGACGTTGGCGACGCCGCATATCGGCATTGCCATGACCATGATCGCGATTCTGTCCGGGCAGGTCGGCAAGAGTGTGTTGATCGACCATTTCGGCTGGTTCGGCGCGACGCGCAAGAAGGTCAATGCTGAGCGCTGGCTGGCGTTGGGGTTGATTGTGGCGGCACTTGTTTTGATTGCGCGGGGGTGAGTGATGAGTCTGGTTATTTTGTTGGCGGTGGTGGTGTTGGCCGGTGCGGTGTTGAGTGTGCAGGCGGCGATCAATGGGCGTTTGGGTGAGAGCGTCGGGGTGTTGCGCAGTAGTTTGCTGACGTTCGTTGTGGGTGCGGTGTCGACCGGGTTGTTGATTTTGTTTTTTGAGCCGGCGCATGCGGTGAGTCTTTTGGATGTGCCGAAGTGGCAGTTGACCGGGGCGCTGTTTGGTGTGGTCTACATGATGGTGATGGTCGGGGCGGTGCCGGTGGTGGGGACGGCTGTGGCGACGGTGGCTGTGATTGTCGGGCAGTTGGGCATGGGGATGTTGATTGATAATTTTGGCTGGCTGGGGAATCCGGCGATTGAGCTTTCTTCCAGTCGGATTTTGGCGATGGGGTGTTTGGGGTTGGCTTTGGTGTTTATGTATCGGAGTTCGCGTCAGGCTGGGTGACCTGGGTTGGGTACATATCCGTTGCTGCGGTAACGGCTGCTTAGGGTTTCGCCCTTACGGCGACTCACTTTTTTTACAAACGCCTAAAAAAAGTAAGCAAAAAAACGCTTGCTCCTGCGTGCGGCCCACTCGCTGGGGCTCGGGGTTCCTTCGCTGCGGGATCGATCCGGGCGCAGCGTCTCCGGTTTGCTCCGCTGCACCTACTCCCGCTGTGTTTGGCTGCGCCAAACGGTCGCTGCGCTCCCACGCCCGGATCAATCCCTCCACTCAGCCTTCCGACGTCGCTTTACAGATCAAAAGCTGCAGCCGAGCTAACGCTCATCCTGTTGAGTGGTGAGGAGCAACAGCGTGCTCGGCTTTGGATTGGTGTTGGATTCACCCCTCACCCCAGCCCTCTCCCGAGGGAGAGGGAGCCGATTTGTGGGCTTTCAAAATCTGAGTTCAACGCGGTATCGCAAGTCGGCGTAGCTCGCTCAATCATCTCGATCAGTCCTCTCTCCTTCAGGGAGAGGGAGCCGATTTGTGGGCTTTTCAAAATCTGAGTTCAACGCGGTATCGCAAGTCGGCGTAGCTCGCTCAATCATCTCGATCAGTCCTCTCTCCTTCAGGGATAGGGGGCTGATTTGTGAGCCTTTCAGAATCTGAGTTCAACGCGGTATCGCAAGTCGGCGTAGCTCTCTCAAATACCTCAGTTAGTCCCTCTTTTTCTTTGAGGGTGATGGGCCGATTTGTTTGCTTTTCAGAGCCTGAGTTCAGCGGGGTATCGCACGTCGGCGTAGCTCTCCCAAACACCTCAATCAGTCCCCTCTCCCTCTGGGAGAGGGCTAGGGTGAGGGGCTCTTGATCTAGCTTTTGATCTTGTTTCGGCTTTTGATCTTTTGCCCCATCGGCAGGCCGAGCGGAGGTGTTCATCCGGGGGTAGGCGCGCAGCGCCGTGCGGCGCAGCCGCATTCATCGAGAGGAGGTGCAGCGAAGCAAACCGTAGGCGATGCCCCCTGATGGACACCGTAGCGAGGGAACACTGAGCCTCAGCGAAGTGCCGTACGCCAGGGGCAAAGCCTTTTGCTTACTTTTCGGCGTCTGGAAAAGTGAGTCGCTGTAAGAGCGAAACCGCCAGCGGCAACACCCGCAGCAACGGATATGCCCCCAATCCCAATCCCAAACAAAATCAAAAGATCGCAGCCTGCCGCAGCTCCTACACTGGGTGTTAGGGCTTGCCCTTCAAGCCCCAGACAACCCCCACCCAAGGAGTCTGTCCCATGCCCGATAGAAAATGCGACTGCCCCAACTGCAAATGCACGATCAAGGAAGGCGATCATGCCTACGCCGTCCACGGCAAACACTATTGCTGTGAAGCCTGCGCTCACCACCACAAGAGTGGCGAAGAGTGTTCAACCAAGGGCTGTAAATGCGCCCACGGATGACGAACGACGCATAAAAAAGTGGAGCCTAATCAGGCTCCACTTCCAGTTTCAGACTTTCATCGTCCATCCGTTCGGTATGCCGCACCGTGCCCTGCAGCCTTCGCCCCTCAACCCTGACCACGACGGTTTTCGCTTGATCAAGGTCTTCCGGCAGCGGTGCCGGCACTCGCAACGCGAAGCGAAACGGATCATCTACGACCGCCTCCAGCCCAACGCGGCAGTCCACACTTTTGGTGATACGCCCGAACAACGTATCAAGGCCATAGTCCAGATGTGCCGGGCTGTTGATGTTGGTCATGGTGCATTCCCCCGAATGATGCCGATCACCAGGCTGAGCTTAGCTGGTCGGTCGCCACACGACGTTTTCCACGCCGAATTTTTCTGCCATCGGCTTGCTGGTCTTCTGCACCTTCTCACGGCCAAAGCGCGGGATGCGACCGACGCCGGCGTCGCAGCTCGCCCAGTGCCACGCCTCGACATTGTCCATCTTGTCCGAGCGGATAATGAAGGACTTGGGCGTGCCGTGGAGGGTGTATTCGATGACATAGAGTTTTGCGTTGTTCATAAAGCCCGTATTCCTCCCTGTAGTATTAGAGGGATCGCGGCGCACCGGGAAAATTCATTCGGATTGTCCGACGGTCTCTATCGTTGGCGACGCCGTGGCGCACTGGTTACCATGGTTTCCCCGCCAACCCCAATGAATGCTCGCCATGGCCCTTGCCGCACCGCCCGATCTCAGCGATACCGATGTGCCCGTGCAACCGCTCGCACGCACGTATCCGCGCGGCTTGTTTATCGAGCCGCATGAGCATGTCTGGGGTCAGTTGCTGTATGCGATGAGCGGGGTGATGTGGGTCGAGACCCCGCACGAGGCGCTGGTGGTGCCGCCGCAGCGCGCGGTGTGGTTGCCGCCGGGGGTGCCGCACGGGATTCGGGTGGTGTCGGATTTGCAGATGCGCAATATCTACCTGCGTCCGGCGCTGGCGGCGACGCTGGATCAGACGGTGCAGGTGATCGAGGTCGGTGGTTTGTTGCGCGAGTTGATTGTCGGGCTGGTGGAGCAGGGCGACAGCGGTGAACCGGCCTACTACGAGGCGTTGGTCGGGCTGGCCTTGCTGGAACTGAAACGCGCTAGGCGTTCACAGTTGAAGATCCCGATGCCGGATGATTCCGATCGGCGTTTGATGAACCTGTGCCAAGCGGTAATGGCAGCGCCGTCGCTGGAGATTCCGTTCGAGCAGCACGCGGCAAATGCCGGGGCCAGCGTGCGCACGCTGGCGCGGTTGTTCAAGGACAGCCTCGGCATGGGCTTCGCCGAGTGGCGGCGGCAGGTACAACTGGCGACGGCGGTGGCGGAGTTGATTCAGGGCGTGGCGGTGAGTGTGATTGCCCGGGAGCTCGGCTATTCACCCAGTAGCTTCAGCGACATGTTTCGTCGCGAACTGGGCGTCGCCCCTTCGCAATTCACTCTGTAACGACGCTATATCCTGAACCTACACAGAACCTTGTGGGAGCTGGCTTGCCAGCGATAGCGGTGTGTCAGCCGATGAGGATCGGATGTATAGGCCTCATCGCTGGCAAGCCAGCTCCCACAGGGTTTTGTGGTGACTGTGGTTGGTTTGTCCGAAATTCAGAAGTCCTTGGCCGATGCCAACCTCGCCGACTCCCTAAACTTTGCCCATTCCTTTCCACGGGCGGAGTTCCTCCCCATGAATTACCTGATTTCGCTAGCCATCGGTCTGGGCGTCGGTCTGTTGTACGGCGCGCTGGATTTCCGTTCTCCGGCGCCACCGGCTATCGCGCTGGTCGGTTTACTCGGCATGTTGGCCGGTGAGCAGTTGTGGCCGATGGGCCGGCAACTGGTCGCGGGCTGGCTGTCCTGAAATCCCTCTTTTCCTTCGGTGGATGTCCCCATGAAAGCACTGCAATTCGATAAAACCGGCGATCTGTCTGCCCTGCGTTACGTCGAGGTGCCGACCCCGGTACCCGGCGCTGACGAAGTGCTGGTGCAGATCAAGGCTGCCGGGCTGAATCCCAGCGATGTGAAAAACGTCCTGGGTCGTTTCCCCTACACCACGCTGCCACGGATTCCCGGTCGGGATTTTGCCGGTGTCGTTGTCGAAGGCCCGCAGGCCTTGATCGGTCAGGAAGTCTGGGGCACTGGTCGTGAGCTGGGCTTTTTTGCCGACGGCTCCCATGCGCAGTTCGTCAAACTGCCGGCCAATGGTGTGGCGCACAAACCTTCGCATCTGAGTTACACCCAAGCCGCCAGCCTCGGCGTGCCGTACACGACGGCGTGGGATGCTTTGGAACGCAGTCTGGTAACGGCTGAAACACGTTTGCTGGTGATCGGTGGCGGTGCGGTGGCCACCGCTGCTTTGGCGCTGGCGAAAGTGCGCGGCGCGCAGTTGCTCGCGGCGGCGCGGCGCCCGGAGCAGGTGGCGGAGTTGCAGGCGCAGGGTTATCAGACGATTCAGCTGGATAAACCCGAAGACCTCAGTGCGCAAGTCAATGCGGTGTATCGCGGCGGCGCCGATGTGATCTTCGACACCACCGGTTTCTGGTTGCCAGCGTCGGTGGCGGCATTGGCCACCTTCGGCCGGATCGCGATCATCGCCGCGCCGGTGGACGGGCATGTGCAACTGCCGGCACTGGCGCTGTATCGCAAGGGCGGTTCGGTGGTCGGGATCAATTCGTTGTTGTATGGCGTTGAAGCGTGTGCGGCGATGCTCGAGCAGTTCGGGCGGTTCTTTGATGAAGGGTTGTTGCCGTTGCCGCAAGGGTTGGTCGAGGCGCCGTTGGCCGAAGGTTTCGCGCGCTACGCCGATGTGAATCAGGGCAGCGGTGACAAGGTCATCCTAATTCCCTGATACACCGCAAAACCCCTGTAGGAGTGAGCCTGCTCGCGATTGCGGTGTATCAGTCACCCATGTATCAACTGACACACCGCGATCGCGAGCAGGCTCACTCCTACAGTAGATCGGTGTCGGGCTCAGGATTGCGGGACGCCGTTTTCCCACGCCGACCAGTTTTTCAGTATGTCCTGCACCAGCGGATTCCCCGCGCGATAGAGGTTTTCCAGCGCCGGTACGAAGCCGCCCTGATCGGCGTACTTGAGCAGGTTGTCCACTTCACTGCCGCCCGGCTCAGGACGGTCAAAGTCGGAGCCGGCACGCACCACAGCCAGACGTTGCACGTCGACCAGACCTTCACGGCTTGCACGCAGCAAGGCCTCATAGGTCGAGTTGTCTTCCTGCTGCGTCGTGCAGTATTCGCCCTTGTTATCGGTCAACAACTTGGTCCAGACCTCGGCCCGTTCGCTCAGGCGCGTGCCGGAGAACCAGGTGTTGCCGGCCAGTGTGTCGCAACGGGTCACCACCGGTGGTTGATTGGCCGGGGCCGACGGGTATTTCAGGCGCCACGCGGCGGATTCCTTGCTTTCGCTCAGCTCAACCTTGTGGCTCAGGGCGAACGCCTTGGCCTGCAGTTTCGGGTTGAGTTCAAAGACTTCGGTCTTGTAGTCCAACGGTGGTTTTTCGTTCGGGCCTTTGGTGTTGATGCCCAGGTAGCCGGTCGGCCAACTCGACGGCGCATCGCGCGAATCGATCTCCCATTGCGTGCCGAACTCCACCAGATAATGCGCCCACGCGGCGGTGCCGATAGTCCCGTGTTTCGGGCTGACGCCGGCGATACCGGCGATCAGGAAGTAACTTTTGCGCAGGTCGAATTTCGGCGACAGCGCCAACGCCAATGTCGAGGCGGCGGCGTTGGTCTGGCCCATGCCGGTGGTCAGCAGGCACACCTGCTGGGTGTTGCAGCGGATGCTCGGGTACTCGGCGGACAGGCCCGGCACGCGGATTTCCTGCTTCAGTTCCAGGCGATCGATCCAATGCTGCGCCTCGGGGGCGAACATGGTGATCAGCACGACTTTCGGTTGCATCGGTGCTTCGGCGGCCCACGCGGTGGAGGAGAGCACGGCCGCACCGGCCAGGGTCAAACGCATCATTGCTTGCATGGAAAACTCCTTGATTCAGAACTGATAACCGACGCCGGCGTAGTAACCCCAGCCGTTGGAACGCGCGCGGAAATTACCGTCGCCAAAATTCAGCTCGCTACCGTCTTCCCAGTTGCCGCCGTTGTGGAAATAACGGCCGACCAGGGTGAAGCGCAAGTGCGTGAACGAGTAGAGCAGGACGTTGGTCGCCACCGTCGCATTGGCGGTGCGCGCGGGGTTGTCCTTATGGATGTCCGAGCCGAAATCGAAGTTGGTGAAGCCGATGTAGGTCAATGAGGCGCCGTTGCTGAATTTATCGATCGGCACGATGTACTTGAGCTGTGCACGGTAGCCGTCCCAGGAATATTCGTTGCTCGCGCCGTAGTTTTCCCACTGATAGCGACCGTAGAGGTTGGCCGACAGATTGACCCGCGAATGGGTGTCGATGTCGGTGCCGAAACCGCTGTAGAGGGTGTTGGCGCGGTTCTCTTTGCGGCTGCCGTGGTCATAGATCCAGTCGAACGCCACATACCATTCCTTGAACGGGCCGATGGCCAGGCTGCGGCCGGCGAGGTAGTCGATGGAAATGCGCGGTTCGTGCTCCATGAACACCGGCGAGCCGTGATCCCACACGCCTTTGTCGTGGCTGTTGCCGATGTTGAAGATCTTCGGAATGTCGATGTAGCCGTACAACTCGAACGGGCCTTTGCGGCCGAAGTACTCGTATTCCAGATAGATGTCGTCGGCCGGTTGCGGGCCGAAGCTGATGTCTTTGCTGCCGATCAGCATCAGGTCCTGGTTGTACCAGTCCGACAGATAGGCGCCTTTTTTTGGCGGGCTGGCTTCGGGGCTGAGGGCTTCGCCCTGGGCGGATTCTTCGACTGGCGCCGGTTGCGCCAGAACGCTGTGGCTGAGAACTCCGGTAACGCCGGTCAGTAGCAGGGAAACAGCGAGCGTGCGCGCAAACGGTGCGCGAAAAGGGCATGCGATGGGCATTCAAAGTCCTTTTTTTGCGGATCGAGGCCCGTGTTCCGTGGGCTTGTACGGTTTTGTTACGAAAACGTTGGTATTGACGTTACGCAAACGTTTGCACAAGGCGTACCAGTTTTCTCAATGCTCTGAAATATCGATGAATTCGCAAATTTAACTGACGGACTGATCAGGTATGCCTGCTCACCGCAAAACCCCTGTAGGAGTGAGCCTGCTCGCGATAGCGGTTTATCAATAAAACGTGGGCTGACTGACACACCGCCATCGCGAGCAGGCTCACTCCTACAGGTTCTGCGACAGGCTGAAGGCCCATGGATACGGGCTGAAACGCTGATTCCAGACCCCTCTAGTATTAAAGTATTAACACCATTTAATCCGTGCCCCATTGCCGGGCGTCTACTAGCGTTGTCCCCAATAACGCGGTTTTGTGATGACCGTCGCAGTCTTGATTCGCGTGTGGAATAAGCACGGTTCTGCGCGCCCTCAAGGAAGAAATTGGCCACGACAAGGAGTAGCCCGTGGAAGCAAGGTTTGGTGTCGCCCTCGTTTCGCGTTTTTCCCCTCTTTCCCTTGCTGTGCACTTGAGCGTCGCCGGGCTGCTGTTGGGCGGGGTCAGCGCACCTGCGTTGGCCACGTGCTCCACGGCCGGTTCAATCGTGACGTGTACGGGGGTGCCGCCACTGCCACTGGTTCCCAACGACTTCGCCAGTGCCTCTAACAACCTGACGGTCAACGTCAACAGCGGCGCGCAGATGAACGCGACCCTTGGCGGGCATGTCATGGACCTGACGGGGGTCGACATCACCCTGAACAACTCCGGCATCATCGACCCGGCAGTCCTCGGTCTGGTGTCGGTGTTGAGTGGCGGGGCATTCATCGGCAGTGGCGCTACCAGCACGGTCAGCGTGCTCAACAACGCTGGCGCGATCATGCGGGGCACCGGGATGTTACTGGGGCTGAACCTGACGAGCATCGACGGCCTGGCCCTTTCGGTTAACAACGCGGCAACCGGCACCACCAGCATCACCAACAACGGCACCATCAGCTCGACTGGACTCTCGATCGGCGGCATCACGTTGGCGGATACCCCGGTGATCGGCGTCTACGGTGGTTCGCAGGTCAACATGACCAACAGCAGCACCGGTGTGATCAACGGCCGGATCGCGTTCGAAACCTCGGCGGCGGGCAACACCTTCACCAACGCCGGTGCGATTACCGGCGGTGTGTCGATGGGCGCGGCGAGCACCAACACCTTTACGGCGGTGACCGGCTCCAGCGTCAACGTCGGTGACGGTGTACAGATCAGCGTCGGCCTCGGCGGTTTGATCGGCATCAACTTGACCTTCGCCCCGACCGGTACGGTGGATGGCGGTGCGGGCGGCACCAACAGCCTGATCCTGCAAAACCCGGCTGGTGTCGGCGGTGGTATCACCGGGACTGGCACGGCATCGAGCGCCACCTACATCAACTTCAACAACCTGACCCTCAACAGCGGCACCTGGACCTTGCAGGGGCCATTGGTCAGTGGCGCGACCACGCTCAACGGCGGTATCGCGAATTTCAACAACAACGCCACCTTCGGCAGCGGTGTGCTCACCTCCAACGGCGGGGTTCTGCAGGCCAGCAACGCCGGGTTGAACATCAGCAATCTGATCTCCCTCGGCGCCGCCGGCGTCACGCTACAAGGCAGCAACGCGACCACCCTGAGTGGGGTGATTTCCGGCAGCGGCGGTTTCACCAAGGCCGGTACCGGCCAGCTTAATCTCAGCGCCGCCAACACCTATCTGGGCAACACCACGCTCAACGGCGGCACGGTGCAGGTGGGCAACAATCAGGCGTTCAGCACTGGCACGCTCAATGTGACCGGCGCGACAACGCTGAGCGCACCGGGCACCATCAGCCTGGCCAACGCCATCAGCCTCGGCGGCACCTTGACCGCCGGTGGCACTGGCGCGCTGACCCTCGGTGGTTTGATCAGCGGCAGCAGTGGCTTGACCAAAACCGGCAGCGGCAGCCTGACTGTCAGCGGCGTCAACACCGGGTTCACCGGTACCACCACCCTCAGCGCCGGCAGCCTGCTGGTGACCAACAACAACTCGCTGGGCAGCGGTGCGCTGAACACTGCCGCCGGCACCAGTCTGGACAGCACCACCAACGTTACGCTGGCCAATAACATCGGCATGACCGGTGCGCTCAACGTGCTCGGCAGCAATGCCCTGACCCTTGGCGGCGTATTGTCCGGCACCGGCGGCATCACCAAATCCGGCAGTGCCAGCCTGACGTTGACCGGCAACAACAGCAACAGCGGCAACACGCTGCTCAATGCCGGTAGCCTGTTGGTGGGCAGCAACACCGCGCTGGGCACGGGCGCACTGAATACCGCCGCCGGGACCACGCTGGATGCGACGGCGGCGGTGACGTTGGCCAACGCCGTCGCAGTGACCGGGGCGCTGACCCTTGGCGGCACGCAGGCATTGGGCCTGAGTGGCGTCGTCAGCGGTGCGGGTAACCTGATCAAGAACGGCACCGCCAACCTGAGCCTCAGCGGCAACAACACGTTCTCCGGCGGCACCGCGCTCAACGCCGGCACGCTGATTGTCGGCTCCAACACCGCGCTGGGCACCGGGGCTTTGACCACGGCAGCCGGTACCACGCTGGACGCCAGCACCGCCGTTGCGTTGACTAACGCCGTTTCGCTCAGCGGCAACCTGAACGTCGGCGGCAGCGCCAACCTGACCCTCGGCGGCATCGTCAGCGGCAGCGGCGGGCTGACCAAAAACGGCGCGGCCAACCTGATTCTCAATGGCGCCAACACCTTCCTCGGGGCGGTCGCGTTGAACGCGGGCACGATCACCGCGGGCGCCAACGCGGCGCTCGGCAGCGGCAACATCACCGTCGGCGGCGTGGCCACCCTTGACAGCAATTCCGCTGTGACACTCAACAACGCGGTCATTCTCAACAACAGCCTGGGCATTGGCGGCAGCAACGCGCTGACCCTTGGCGGGGTGATCAGCGGCGCCAGCCAACTGGTGAAAAACGGCGCGGCCAATCTCACGCTCAGCGGCGTCAACACCTACAGCGGCGGCACCACGCTGAATGCCGGCAGCCTGACGGTCGGTAACGGCGCCGCACTGGGCACCGGCGCCTTGTCGGTGGAAGGTGCGGGCACGCTCAACAGCAGTTCGGCCGTGACCCTGAACAACAACGTGATTCTCAACGCCAACCTCACCGCCGGCGGCGCCAACGCGCTGACCCTCGGCGGGGTGATCAGTGGCGGCAATGGTTTAATCAAGACCGGCGCATCCAGCCTGACCCTCAACGGCATCAACACTTACACCGGCACCACGGCGCTGAATGCCGGTTCACTGATTGTCGGTTCCAGCACCGCCCTCGGGACCGGCACACTGAACGCCTCAAACGGCACCTCGCTGGATGCCAGCACCGCCGCGACCCTGGCCAACAACGTCAACCTCGCCGGCACTCTGACCCTGGGTGGCTCCAATGCGCTGACCCTCGGCGGCGTGGTCGCCGGTATCGGAGGACTGACCAAGAACGGCGCTGCCGACCTGACCCTCAACGGCGCCAACACTTATTTTGGCAACACCGCGTTGAACACCGGCAAACTGACCGTCGGCAGCAACACCGCGCTGGGTTCCGGTACGTTGAACGCGGCGGCCAACACCACGCTGGACGCCAACACGGCCGTCAGCCTGAACAATGCCGTGGCACTCGCTGGTGCCTTGAACATCGGCGGCACGGCGAATATGACCCTGACCGGTCTGGTCAGCGGCGTTGGCAGTTTGGTGAAAGACGGCGCGGCCAATCTGATTCTCAACGCCGCCAACAACTACGCCGGCGGCACCACGCTGAACGCCGGCACCTTGACCGTCGGCAACAGCTCGGCACTGGGTTCCGGTGCGCTGACCGTCGCGGGCGCCGCGACGCTGGACAGCAACTCGCCGCTGGTCAGCCTCAACAACGCGGTCGCGCTGAATGCGGCGCTGACCGTGGGCGGTACGCAGAACCTGACCCTCGGCGGCGTGACCAGCGGCACCGGCCAGTTGATCAAGGACGGCGCGGCCAACCTGACCCTCAATGGCAACAACACGTTCAGCGGCGGCACCACGCTCAATGCCGGTACGCTGACCCTGGGCAATGCCAACGGTCTGGGCAGCGGCGCATTAATCGTCGGTGGCGCGGCAACGCTGGATAACAGCGCTTCGTTTGGCATTGGTAACGCGGTTACTTTGAACGCTGGGCTGACCGTGGCCGGCAATAACGATTTGAGCTTGAACGGCATCATCGACGGCGCCGGCAGCCTGACCAAAAATGGTTTGTCTGACCTGACTCTGGCCGGCAACAACACCTTCACCGGCGCGCTGAATATCGTCTCGGGCAGCGTCACCACGCTCAATACCAACGCGTTGGGTAACACCTCCGGCGTCAACATCAGTGCCGGTGCCGGGTTGAATCTGGGCAGTGACGCCAGCCTCGGCGCGCTGACCGGCAGCGGCAGTGTGCAACTGACCGGCAGCAACACCCTGACCGTCGGCAGCGGCAACGTCACCAGTACGTTCGACGGTGATCTCAGCGGCAGCGGCGGCTTGGTCAAAGTCGGCACTGGCACGCTGAACCTCACCGGGATCAACGGCATCACCGGCAACACCGCGATCAATGGCGGCACCGTTGATCTCAGCGGCTCGCTGGGCAGTGCTCAACTCAACGTCAATACCGGCGGCACCCTGACCGGTACCGGCTCTGCGCTCGGCGCGGTCAACATCAACAACGGTGGGCATCTCGCGTTGTCGTCGGGCAACACCTTGTCGGCGAGTGCTCTGACTCTCGGCGCCGGCAGTAACGTTGATGTGGCACTGGGCACACCGTCGACCTCATCGCTGATGAATGTCGGTGGCAACCTGACTCTCGACGGCAATCTCAATGTCACCGATGCCGGCGGCTTCGGCGTCGGTGTGTATCGCTTGTTCAACTACACCGGCAGCCTGACCAATCTCGGTCTGGACGTCGCCAGCGTGCCGGTCGGCTACGGCCTCGGCGATCTGCTGGTGCAAACCGGCGTGGCCAATCAGATCAACATTCAGGTCTCCGCGCCGAACAGCAACATCCGTTACTGGGACGGCAGCCAGACCATTGCCAACGGTGTGGTCGATGGCGGCAGTGGCACGTGGAATGCGGTCGGCACCAACTGGACCGATGCCAACGGTCTGGTCAACCAGCCGTGGGCCGGCGACTTCGCGGTGTTCCAGGGCAGCGCCGGCACTGTGACGGTGAACGGCACGCAAGCGTTCACCGGCATGCAATTCCTCACCGATGGCTACAACGTGGTTAACGGTGCGGCGGGGCAACTCACGGCGGTCAACGGCACCGGCGGCACCACTTCGTTGCGCGTCGATCCGGGCGTGACGGCGACCATCAATGCCAATATCGATGGCAGCGGCATCCTCAATAAACTCGATGCAGGCACCTTGGTGCTCGGTGGTGCCAACACCTATACCGGCGGCACGCAACTGGATGGCGGCAAGATTATCGTCGGCAGCAACACCGCACTCGGCACCGGAACGTTGACGGCGAATGCCGGTACGCAACTGGACAGCAACGCGGCGGTGACACTGGCTAACGCGGCGACGCTCAACGGCAACCTCACCGTGGTCGGCAGCAATGCGTTGACCCTCAACGGCGTGATTGGCGGCACCGGTGGCTTGATCAAAACCGGCACGGCCAATCTGACCCTCGGCGGCAATAACGCTTTCCTCGGCCCGGTGGCGCTGAATGCCGGCGGACTGATTCTGGCGTCGAACTCAGCGCTCGGCTCCGGCACGTTGAACGCGGCGGGCGGTACGACGCTGGATGCCAGCACGGCGGTTTCGGTAAACAACGCGGTCAACCTGGCCGGCAATCTCGGCATCGGCGGCACGGCGGATCTGACCTTGGCCGGTACGGTCAACGGCGCCGGCAGCCTGAGCAAAAACGGCGCGGCCAACCTGACCCTCAGCGGCAACAACAACTTCCTCGGCGGCACCACCCTGAACGCCGGCACCCTGACCGCCGGCAGCAACTCGGCACTGGGCCTGGGCAACCTGACCGTGGCGGGCGCCTCGGCGCTGGACAGCAACAGCGCGCTGAGCCTGGGCAACAACGTTGTGCTCAATGCCAATCTGAGCAACACCGGCAGCAACAATCTGACCCTCGCGGGTGTGGTCAGCGGCGCGGGTGGCTTGATCAAGGACGGCGCGTCGAACCTGACCCTCAACGGCATCAACACCTTCACCGGCGGTACCACGCTGAATGCCGGCACGCTGACCCTTGGTACAGGCGCGTCGCTGGGCAGTGGCGCGCTGACCGTGGCCGGCGCTTCCACCCTCGATAACTCCGCGCCACTGGTGCTGGCCAACAACCTCAACGTCAACGCGAATCTGGCCCTGGCCGGCAACAACAACCTGACCCTTGGCGGTGTGATTGCCGGCGCCGGCACGTTGAGCAAAAACGGTCTGGCCGACGTCACGCTGAGTGGCAACAATACCTTCAGCGGCACGTTCGATGTGGCGTCCGGCAGCCTGACCACACTGAGTGGCGCAGCGCTGGGCAACAACGCTACGGTCAATCTCGCGGGTGGCGCGGCGCTGAATCTCGGTGCTTCGGGCAGCCTCGCCAGCCTAACCGGCAGCGGCACTGCGCTGATCGGTACGGGCAATACGTTGAGCCTTGGCGGCAACAACGTCAGCAGCACTTTCGCCGGCATCCTCAGCGGTGACGGCAGCCTGAGCAAACTCGGCAGCGGCACCCTGACCCTCAGCGGCATCAGCGATCTGACCGGCGACACCAGCGTCAACGCCGGCACCTTGCAGGTCAACGGCTCGCTGACCAGCGGCAACGTGTTGGTCAACAACGGTGGCACCCTCGGCGGCAGCGGCACCTTGACCGGTGCCGTGACGGTGGCCGATGGCGGTCATCTGGCGGGCGTCACCGGCAGTACGCTGAACGTGAGTTCGCTGGTGTTCAACGGCAACTCAAACTTCGACGTCGGACTTGGCACACCGGTGTCCGGTGGCGGCAATGCGCTGGTCAGCGTTGGCGGCAACCTGACCCTCGACGGCACTCTCAATGTCAGCGACATCGGCGGTTTCGGCAGCGGTGTGTATCGCCTGATCGACTACACCGGCGGCCTGACCGACAACGGCATGCTCTTCGGCACGTTGCCGGGTAGCGTCAGCCCGGGCGATCTGCAACTGCAAACCGCGCTGGCCAATCAGATCAACCTGCTGGTCACCGCACCGGGCGTCACCGTGCAGTTCTGGGACGGCAATCAACTGGTGGCCAACGGTTCGGTCGAAGGCGGCAGCGGCACCTGGGGCACCGGCACCACCAACTGGACCGACGTCAACGGCACTACCAACCAGGCCTGGACCAACAGCTTCGCGGTGTTCCAGGGTGCGGCCGGCACGGTGACCGTCAACGGCGCGCAAACCATTACCGGCCTGCAGTTCGTCACCGATGGCTACAGCTTGGTGAATGGCACGGCGGGCTCGCTGAATCTGGTCAACGGTTCACTGGGCAATGCCACGGTGCGGGTTGACCCGAACGCCACGGCAACCATCGGTGTCGCGCTCAACGGCAGCGGCACGCTGGGCAAATACGACAGCGGTACGCTGGTGCTCAACGCGGCCAACGGCTACACCGGCGGCACGGCGCTCAATGGCGGCAAAATCGTGGTTGGCAACAACGCGGCGCTCGGCACTGGTGTGTTGACCGCTGCTGACGGCACGGCGCTGGACAGCAACGCGGCCGTCAGTCTGGGCAACGACGTGGTCGTCAATGGTGGTTTGACCGTTGCCGGCTCCAACGCCTTGACCCTCGACGGCGTGGTCAGCGGCAGCGGCAGCCTGATCAAGGCCGGCGCATCGAGCCTGACCCTCAACGGCAGCAACACTTTCAGTGGCGGCACTCAACTCGCCGGCGGCACGCTGGTTCTTGGCAACAACAGTGCGATCAGCAGCGGTGCGCTCAATGTGATCGGCAATGGCACCCTCGATAGCACTTCAGCGCTGCAACTGGCCAATGCCATCAACCTTGGCGCTCAACTGACCCTGGCCGGTAATCAGAACACCACATTGATCGGTGCGGTGACCGGCACCGGCAGTCTGCTGAAAAACGGTAGCGGTGATCTCGTTCTCAGTGGAGCTAACACTTACAGCGGTGGCACCACGCTGAACGGCGGCACGACGCGCGGTGACACCAGCAGCCTGCAAGGTGCGATCGTCAACAACGCAACGCTGACCTTCGAGCAAAACGCCGACGGCAGCTACACCGGTAACCTCACCGGTGCCGGCACGCTGAACAAAACCGGGGCTGGAGAGTTGCTGCTGACTGGCAACAACACCTTCACTGGCAACACGTCGGTGCAGGCTGGCAACCTGATCGTCAACGGCGTGCTCAACAGCGCCAATGTCGACGTTGCCAGCGGTGCGGGCATCGGCGGCGGTGGCCAGTTTGGGGGTGCCGTGCAACTGGCCAGCGGCGCGACGCTGCTGGGTGGCGGTACGGCAACGCCATTGTCAGTCGGTTCGCTGGCACTGTCGTCGGGGACCAATCTGGACTTCAGCCTCGGCTCGGCGGCCAGTTCGACCACGGTGGTCAATGTCGCCGGCAACCTGACCCTCGACGGTACGTTGAACATCAGCAACGCCGGCGGTTTCGGCACTGGGGTTTATCAACTGTTCAGCTATGGCGGCAGCCTGATCGACAACGGTCTGGTCTACGGTAGCCTGCCGGTGTCGGCGGCCAACCTGACCCTGCAAACCGCCATCGCCAATCAGATCAACCTGCTGGTGCAAGGCACCCCGGGTGAGGTGCAGTTCTGGAACGGTGGCACCACCAATCCGGACGGCAGCATCGGTGGCGGCAGCGGTGTGTGGGGGCCGGACACCAACTGGACCGATCCGAGTGGTACTCAGGCGCTGGCTTCAAATGGTCAGTTCGCGGTGTTCGGCGGTCAGGCAGGTACGGTTACGGTGCAGGGCAATCAGAACTTCACCGGCCTGCAATTCCTCTCCGGCGGCTACAGCCTGGTTCCAGGGGCTGGCGGTACGCTGACCCCGGTCAACGGCACGGACGGCAGCCTCGCACCGGTGCGGGTCAATGCCGGAGGGAGCGCAGAAATCTCCGCGCCGCTGGTGGGCACGGGCGGCATCGAAAAACTCGATTCCGGCACGCTGGTATTGAGCGGCGCCAACACCTACAGCGGTGGCACCACGGTCAGCGGCGGTACGCTGGTCGGTAACACCACCAGCCTGCAGGGCAATATCCTCAACAACGCATCGCTGCTCTTCTTGCAGAACTTCAATGGTCAGTTCAATGGATCGCTGCGCGGACTTGGCGCGATGCTCAAACGCGGTACCGGCACCTTGCTGTTGACCGGTGATAATCCGTTCAGCGGCACAGTCGCGGTCGATCAAGGCGTGCTGCAAGTCGGCAGCCGTGCGGCGCGCGCTTCGTTGGGTGGGCAAGTCACCGTGGCCAACGGCGCCGGCCTGAGCGGTAATGGCAGCGTCGGCTCGGTGGTCAACCATGGCGTTGTCGCCTCGGGCTCCGAAGCAGGAACCCTGAGCGTGGCCGGTAACCTGACCAATGCGAGCGACGGGGTGCTGGCGCTGACCGTCAGTTCGCCAACCGCGACACCGCTGGCCGTCGGTGGCACCGCAACCTTGGGCGGCGCTTTGCAAGTGAATTCGCTGGCACCGTTCACCGGCAACACCACGTATTCGCTGATCACGGCGGGCGGTGGCGTGAATGGCACCTTCAGCGCTGCGGACCTGCCGCAATACGCGTTCCTCAACACAGCACTGGTGTATGACGCCAACGCGGTGAACCTGGTGGTCAGCCGCAATGGCAATTCGTTCGCCGATGTCGCCGCCACTGGTAACCAGTTCCGCACCGCCACCGCGTTGTCGAACAACGGCCCGGCCGGTGCGGCGTTGCAGAACGAGATCGTCAACCTCAGTGTTGCCGGTGCGCGCAATGCCTTCGACAGTCTGTCCGGTGAGATCCACGCCAGCACCGCCAGTGCCATCCTTGAGGATTCGCGTTATGTGCGTGACGCAGTCAACGATCGCATGCGCCAACCGTCATGCAGCGCGGCGGATGATCCACGCCGTGCTCTGGCGCCAAGTGACAACCAGTTGAGTAGCAACGGTTGCCACGGCGAAATGGTTGGCTGGGCGCGGGCTCTTGGTGCGTGGGGTGAGTCGGATGGCGACAGCAACGCGGCGAAACTCGACCGTAACCTCAGCGGCTTCATGCTCGGCACCGACAAGCAACTCGATGACCAGTGGCGCGTGGGCATGGCCGCCGGTTACACCCGCAGCGATCTCGATGCGCATGATCGTCGCTCGGATGCCACCGTTGAAAGCTACCATCTGGCGGCGTACCTCAATTCGCAGTTCGATGCACTCGCAGTGCGCCTCGGCGCCGCGTACAGCTGGCACGACATCGAAACCAAACGCAACGTCAGCGTCGGCAGCTACAACGACCGTCTGAAAGCCAACTACGACGCGCGCAGCGCCCAGGTGTTCGGTGAAGTCGGTTACGCCATCGACGCGGGCGGCATTGCCCTCGAGCCGTTCGCCGGTCTGGCCTACGTCAACTACGACACCGACAAAGCCAAGGAAAAAGGCGGAGTAGGACGCTTGGAAGCCGATGCCGATCAAGACATCACCTTCTCGACCCTCGGTGTACGCGCCGGCAAAGTCATCACCCTGGCCAACGGCGGGCAATTCACCCCGCGCGCGGCGCTCGGCTGGCGCCATGCCTTTGGTGACACCAAGCCTGACGCTGATCTGACCTTCATCGACGGCGGCGCCTCGTTCAGCACCCAGGGCGTGCCGATCGCCAAGGACAGCGCGATTGTTGAAGCGGGGGTCGACTTCCAGATCAGCCCGACCGGCAAACTCGGCGTCGGCTACTCGGGTCAACTGTCGAACGACAGCAACGACCATGCGATGACCATCAGCTTCAGCCTGGGCTTCTGATTTAGGGGCGAAGCACTTTTAGCCGCCCGTAAGGGCGGTTTTTTTTTGCCTTGTCGCCAGATGATCGTTCCCACGCTCTGCGTGGTAACGCCTCTAGGGACGCTCCGCGTTCCGGCTCCGTGAAGGGACGCGGAGCGTCCCGGGCTGCATTCCCACGCGGAGCGTGGGAACGATCGACGATCGGATAGACCCGGCGTGCTCTGCTAGAATCGGCCCCATCAACAGCCTGAGACTCCCCCATGAGCGAGCCGATTCGTCTGACCCAATACAGCCACGGCGCCGGTTGCGGCTGCAAGATTTCCCCGCAGGTGCTGGAAGTGATTCTGGCCGGCAGCGGTGCGCAGAACCTTGATCCGAAACTGTGGGTCGGCAACGCCTCGCGCGATGACGCGGCGGTCTACGAGATCGATGCCGAGCGCGGTGTGGTCTCGACCACCGACTTTTTCATGCCGATCGTCGATGACCCGTTCGACTTCGGCCGCATCGCCGCGACCAATGCGATCAGCGACATCTACGCGATGGGCGGTGATCCGCTGATGGCCATCGCGATTCTCGGCTGGCCGGTCAATGTGCTGGCGCCGGAAGTGGCGCGTGAAGTGATTCGCGGCGGCCGTGCCGTGTGCGACGCGGCGGGCATTCCACTGGCAGGCGGGCATTCGATCGATGCGCCAGAGCCGATCTTCGGCCTCGCCGTCACCGGTCTGGTCGAGAAGCGCCATATGAAGCGCAACGACACCGCCACCGCCGGTTGCCTGTTGTACCTGACCAAACCGCTAGGCATCGGCATCCTCACCACCGCCGAGAAGAAGGGCAAGTTGCGCCCGGCCGACGTCGGCGTGGCCCGCGACTGGATGTGCACCCTGAACAAACCCGGCAGTCGCTTCGGCAAACTCGCCGGCGTTACAGCGATGACCGACGTTACCGGTTTCGGCCTGCTCGGGCATCTGGTGGAAATGGCCGATGGCAGCCAGCTCACCGCGCGCATCGCCTATGACCGTGTGCCACGTCTGGACAGCGTCGAGTATTACCTCGATCAAGGTTGTGTCCCCGGCGGTACGCTGCGCAACTTCGACAGCTATGCGAGTAAGGTGGGCCGCGTGCAGGAACTGCACAAACGCGTGCTCTGCGACCCGCAAACCAGTGGCGGTCTGCTGATCGCGGTGACGCCGCAAGGCAATGAAGAATTCCTCGCTGTTGCCGCCGAACTGGGTCTGAACCTTGCGCCAATCGGCGAACTGGTTGAGCGACAGACGAACGCAGTCGAGGTGATTTGATGCTCCGCGACTGCACTGACTACCGAGACATTTTTCTCAACGACCGGCCGTTGATGGACGCCCGCGCACCGGTCGAATTTCACAAGGGCGCGTTCCCCGGCGTGATCAATCTGCCGCTGATGAACGACGTTGAACGGCAGAAGATCGGTACCTGCTACAAGCAACACGGCCAGCAGGCCGCCATCGAGCTGGGCCATCAACTGGTGTCGGGCGCGGTGAAGGCCGAGCGCATCCAGGCCTGGGCCGATTTTGCCCGCGCCCATCCTGACGGTTATCTGTATTGTTTTCGTGGCGGCCTGCGCTCGCAGATCACTCAGCAATGGCTGCGTGACGAGGCCGGCATCGACTATCCGCGCATCGGCGGTGGTTACAAAGCGATGCGCAACTTCCTCATCGACACCCTTGAACAGGCCATCGCGCAATGTGATTTCGTCCTGCTCGGCGGCATGACCGGCACTGGCAAGACCGAAGTGCTGGTGCAGTTGCGCAATGGCCTGGACCTGGAAGGGCACGCCAATCATCGTGGCTCAAGCTTCGGCAAACGCGCCACCGGACAGCCGTCGAACATCGATTTTGAAAACCGCCTGGCCATCGACATTCTCAAGAAACGCGACGCGGGGTTTGCGCAGTTCGTGCTGGAGGACGAGAGCCGGGTGGTCGGCAGTTGCGCCTTGCCGCTGCCGCTGTATCAGGGCATGCAGCAGTACCCGATGGTCTGGCTGGAAGACAGTTTTGACGATCGCGTGGAGCGGATTCTGCGTGATTACGTGGTGGATCTGTCTGCGGAATTTACGGCTGTGCACGGTGAAGAGGGCTTCACGTTGTTTTCTGAACGCTTGCTGGAAAGCCTCAACAATGTGCAAAAACGCCTCGGCGGCGAGCGTCATCGGCGAATGCTGTTGTTGATGGAAGAGGCGTTGATCGAGCAGGGGCGGAGTGGGGCGGTGGACTTGCATCGCGGCTGGATCGAAGGGTTGCTGCGTGAGTATTACGACCCGATGTATGTGTTTCAGCGCGAGAAGAAGGGCGGGCGGATCGAGTTTGCCGGGGAGCGTGGGGCGGTGCTTGAGTATCTGCGTGAGCGGGTGAATCAGAAGGATTGATAGTGCTTTTGCTGGCCTCATCGCTGGCAAGCCAGCTCCCACAGTTATTGCGGATGTACATGGATTTTGTGTACACCCTAGAACCCTGTGGGAGCTGGCTTGCCAGCGATGGGGCCGGTTCAGACAGAAGATGACTCAGGTCGGGCAGGTTTCCTTGCCATGATCCAGCCCCTGCTTGTAGCTGTGGCTCTGCAGACTGGCCTTGCCGTTGTGCCAGGTCAGGGTCAGTACATACAGCGAGTCAAAATCGTTGCCCGCCCAGTCCTCGGTGATGTTCTGCTTCTCGCCGACCGCTTTGCCCGCCACCTTGTTGATCAGCTCTGGCAGATAGCCGTGGGACCAGGCGGTGTAGATCGTCGAGTTGTGATACTTGTCTTCCAGCAGTTCGCGGGCCAGATCGCTGGTGTCGTTGGCCGAGAACTCGATGTTCACCGGCAGGCCGAGCTTGATCGCGGCGGGGCTGATGGTCATCAGCGGGCGAATGTAGCTGTAGGAATTATCCAGCTCACCTTCCTCGACATTGCGCGTCGGGTTGGCGGCAAACACGTAATCGGCCTTGCCGAATTTCTCCGGCAGCAGCGTCGACAGGTCGATGGCGCGGTTCAGGCCCTGACAGTTGAGCTGGCCGAGGCCACCTTCGGGTTTCTCCGCATGGCGCAGGAACACCAGCGTCTGGGTACCGTCCACCGGTTGCGCGCGGCTTTCGCTGGACTCCAGCGACAGGAACAGCGCACTGACGGCCAGCAGGGAAGGCAGGGCCACATATGCGCGGTGTTTGAAACGTTTGGCGAATCGCATAAGGATCGTCATGAAATAAAAGGTTCTTCAACAAATTCGGTTAAGGCTGACAAACCTTTACACCGCGGGCTCCCAGCACCGGGTGTTTTCCCTGTCTTGAACGGCTTCCTCTGCAACAAAGGCATAGCTCAGAGTCCCCTGAGGGCCGATTGGTTCGATCGTCCGAGTGCGCAGCACTCTAACGGCTACGTTCAGCGGCCTGGTGGCAGGTTAGCGACAGGATGTTACGGGTTCATGTAGGCGCTGGCGCAGGCTGTGATCTTTTTGCAGGCTGCAAAGGCTCAAGATCAAAAGATCGCTGCCTGCGCAGCGCCTACATTATGATCAGGCTTTAATTTGTGACTGGATGCTTCCCATGACCGATCTGTCCGCGTTCCCGATCACCCAGAAATGGCCGGCGCAGTACCCTGACTGGATTCAGCTCTATTCCTTGCCGACGCCCAATGGTGTCAAAGTCTCGATCATGCTCGAAGAGATCGGCCTGCCGTACGAACCGCACAAGGTCGCTTTCGACAGCAATGATCAATTGTCTGCCGAGTTCCTTTCGCTGAACCCGAACAACAAGATCCCGGCGATCCTGGATCCGCATGGCCCCGAAGATCAGCCACTGGCGCTGTTCGAATCCGGTGCGATCCTGATTTATCTGGCCGACAAAAGCGGCCAGTTGCTCGCGCAGGAAGGTGCGCAGCGCTACGAAACCATCCAGTGGCTGATGTTCCAGATGGGCGGCATCGGTCCAATGTTCGGCCAGCTCGGTTTCTTCAACAAATTCGCTGGCAAGGATTACGAGGACAAGCGCCCGCGTGATCGTTACGTCGATGAAAGCAAGCGTCTGCTCAAGGTGCTCGACGGCCGGCTCGAGGGTCGTGACTGGATCATGGGCGAGCGTTACACCATTGCCGATATCGCCACGTTTCCGTGGGTGCGTAACCTGATTGGGTTTTATGAGGCCGGTGATCTGGTCGGCATCAGCAACTTCCCGAATGTCACCCGCGTACTGGAGCGATTCCTCGCCCGCCCTGCGGTCATTCGCGGCCTGACCATCCCCTCATGATTTTCGGGCTATACACATAACCTTGTGGGAGCTGGCTTGCCAGCGATGACGCCGGTACAGTCGACATCTATGTTGACTGAACCACCGCCATCGCTGGCAAGCCAGCTCCCACAGGGATTTACAGTGTTCTGAAAGATTGTTACCCGCCCGGTAATGCACTCTTGATTGATCCAGGTTTGTACCGCGCGCCCCGCAAGGCATAAGCTTCGCCCCCTACGACTTTCGTCTCATCTGCCGTTTTCAGGAAAGGCCCCCATGTCCAGTCAGTTCCCCGAAGCACGTCCCCGCCGTCTGCGCCGCAATGCGAGCCTGCGCAGCCTGTTCCAGGAAACCGAATTCAGCCTGAACGATCTGGTCCTGCCGATTTTCGTTGAAGAAGAAATCGATGACTTCGTGCCGATCAAGAGCATGCCCGGGGTGATGCGCATTCCCGAGCGCAAACTGGCCAGCGAAATCGAGCGTTATGCCCGTGCTGGCGTCAAGTCGGTGATGACCTTCGGCGTGTCGCATCATCTGGACAGCAACGGCAGCGATACCTGGCGCGAGAATGGTCTGGTCTCGCGCATGTCGCGCATCGCCAAGGACGCTGTGCCGGAGATGATCGTGATGTCCGACACCTGCTTCTGCGAATACACCGATCACGGCCACTGCGGCGTGATGCACAACCATGAAGTCGACAACGACCAGACCCTGATCAACCTCGGCAAACAAGCTGTGGCGGCGGCCCGCGCTGGTGCCGACGTGATCGCGCCGTCAGCAGCGATGGATGGACAAGTGCGGGCGATTCGTCAGGCGCTGGATGCCGCCGGTTTCACCCAGATTCCGATCATGGCTTACTCGACCAAGTTCGCCTCGGCACTCTACGGCCCGTTCCGCGAGGCCGGTGGCAGTGCGCTGAAAGGCGACCGCAAAAGCTATCAGATGAACCCGATGAACCGCCGCGAAGCCCTGCGCGAATCGCTGCTCGACGAGCAGGAAGGCGCCGATGCGCTGATGGTCAAGCCGGCCGGCGCTTACCTCGACATCATCCGCGACATTCGTGAGGCCTCGAACCTGCCGCTGGCGGCGTATCAGGTCAGTGGCGAGTACGCGATGATCAAGTTCGGCGCGCAGGCCGGGGCAATTGATGAGGATCGCGTGGTGCGAGAGAGTCTGGGCGCGATCAAGCGTGCGGGTGCTGATTTGATCTTTACTTACTTTGCGATGGATCTGGCATTGGCCGGGATCTAAAGACCAACGCACAACCCTGTGGGAGCTGGCTTGCCAGCGATAGCGTCAGCACAGTCAAAATCAATCTTGACTGATCCACCGCTATCGCTGGCAAGCCAGCTCCCACAGGTTCTTGTGGTTTCCTTGGGTCAGAGGCAGGCAAAGAACGGGCGGATGCCGTGATCGCGGAAGTAGCGTTCAATCACTTTCGGATCCGCACTGCTTTCGGCAATCGCCACATAAGTATCCGGGCGCAGCAGATAAAAACCGTTGCGCCCTAATCCTGCCGCGTCAAACGCCGGGCGCCAGTCGAACACATGCAGCGGTAAATGGTGTTCATTGCACCAGGCGATCATTTCGTCGCTGGTGTCGCCGTACACGTGCACCTGCCAGCATGGTTGCCTTAGCGGTTCGTAATTATCCCCCTCACCATCATGCGCCCACGGCAAGCGATCGCCGCCATGCACGTGGCCGGCGGCGCCCTGGCTCAGCGGCATGCCGCGATAGTTGAGGGTGACTTGTGACACGGTGCGAAAAAGGAACTCGCGACTGGCCTCGAACGAAGCCATTTTCGGGATCAGAAACGGTGCCACACGCATGCGTAGCAGATCGGCCATGCGTCCTTCGGCAGTGACAAAACTGAAGACTTTGTCGGTGGTCGACACCAGTCGGCGGGCGAAGGCAATGCGTTCTGTTTCGTAGCTGTCGAGCAGGCTTGGTTCGGCGCCACCGCTGAGCACAGCGGCGAGTTTCCACGCCAGATTGATCGCGTCGCCAATGCCGGTGTTCATGCCCTGACCGCCCGCCGGGCTGTGCACATGCGCGGCATCGCCGAGCAGAAACGCACGACCGCTGCGAAAATGCTCGGCCACGCGGTGATGCACGCGGTAGGTCGAGAACCAGTGCACGTCTTCGATATGCACTTTCAGATGTTCGATGGCACGGCTGCTGACGTCGGAGAATTCCAGGCTTTCGGCGCGATCCGCGCGCTCATCACGCACCGTGCCGATCAGACGGGCACGGCCTTCGCCGGCCAGGGGAAACACGGCGAGGAAGTCCGCCTCATCCAGATCCAGGTGCAACTCGCCGTTCATAGCCGGGCCGCTGGCCTTGACGTCGGCGACGTAGAAAATCTGCTGATAGGTGCCGCCGGGAAAACCGGTGTCGAGGGTTTTGCGCACCACTGAGCGGGCGCCATCACATCCCGCCAGATAACAGGCCTGGCAGATTTCCTGCTCGCCATCGGGCAGGCGCAAGTGCGCGGTGAGGCCGTCGCCGGTTTCCTCGAAGCTTTCCAGGGTGGTATCGCGTTCGACCGTGACCCCATAGTCTTCAAGACGCTCGATCAGCAGCCGTTCGTGTTGATCCTGCGGGAAGATTTCGACGAACGCGTACGGCGTCAGGCCTTCGCCGATGCGGTTCAGTGGCAACTGCGCGACCGGTTTACCGTTGACCCAGAAATTCGCCGCCGCCACCCGATGGCCGTTGCGCACCACGGTGTCGGCGAGGTCCAGTTGCCGGTACAACTCGAGGGTGCGCGCCTGCACCGCCAGCGCTCGCGACGTGGTACCGGGCGCGGAGGCCTTGTCGATGATCCGCACGCGCACGCCCAGTTTGCTCAGCCACAGGGCCAGCACCAGCCCGGTGGGACCGGCGCCGATGATCAGAACGTCGCTGCGGTTCATGGGCCTGTCCTCCGTTTGCTGTGCAGCAAGTATGGATCAGAAGGAGAGGCTGGCCAGTTGATCGGCCAGACGGAAGACGGCCCCGCAGCGGTGAGGCTGTGGGGCCTTTTTTGGGTGTTCGGCGGGAAGGTATTGGCGGTAGTGAAATTTACCCCCTCACCCCAGCCCTCTCCCCCAGGGGGCGAGGGGGAAAGGGAGCCGATTTGTGTGTTTTTTAAGACTTGAGTTCGACTCGATATTTCAGGTCGGTGTAACTTGCAAGAACACCACGGTCAGTCCCCTCTCCCTCTGGGAGAGGGTTAGGCGGGCGGCGTTCCGATGAGGGGCTTTTCAGCCTTAGAAATCAATAGTCCCGGACAACTTCGCCACCCGCGGCTCACCCTGAGTCAGATACCCCCCCTGAGCCGATTCCCAATACTTCTTGTTCGCCAGATTTTCCACGCCCAGACGCACGGTCACGTCCTTCTCCGACACCTTGAACGCATAACGCGCCCCCGCATCGAAGCGGTTCCAGGTCGGCAGGCTGAGGTTGTTCGCCGCGTCAGCGTATTGACCGCCGGTACGCAGCATCCGCGCATTCAGCGCCACGCCTTGCAGACCCGGCACGTCCCAATCCGCACCGGCGTTGAACTGGAAGGTCGGCACACCGATCGCACGGTTGCCGTCGTTGGCGCCATTGAGGGTGTTCTTCAGTTCGGTGTCCATCAGGGTCAGACCGCTGATCAGGCGCAGACCATTGATCGGTTCGCCGAACACGTTCATTTCCACGCCTTTGTTGATCTGCTCGCCTTCACGCACGTAGGTGCAGGTGGTGGCGCTGTCGATTTCGCAGTAACCATCGCTCGGCTGTTCGATGCGATAAACACCCAGGCTGGCGCCGTAAGTGCCCATGTCGACTTTCACCCCGACTTCGGTCTGCTTGGAGCGTTTCGGCGCATAGACTTCGTTGCCGTTGGTGACACGGAAACCACCGGAACTGGTCGGCGAAGTCGGGCCCTGGGCCAGACCTTCGATGTGGTTGGCGTAGAACGACACATGGTCCCACGGCTTGAACACCACGCCGTAGACGGGTGTGGTGATCGATTCGTCGTAGCTCGACTTGCGACCGCCGCTGCCCCAACTGGCGTAGTTGTAGCCTTGCACCACCAGTTGCTGGCGACGCAGGCCGGCGGTGACCAGCAGGCGATCATCGAAGAAACCGAGGGTGTCAGAGAGTGCGATGCTGCGGTTGAAGGTCTTGCCGACGATGCCGGGATCATTCAAGTCGCCGCCGGCAAAGTTGCCCACCGGCGACGGCGTTTGCACCGGGTGGTAGATGTTGTTGGCGTATTGGGTCAGGTCAAAATCATAGGCGCTGCGCTGCTCGGCCCAGATGCCGGTCAGGCCGAAGTTGAGCTTGTGGCTGACCGACCCGGTGTTGAATTTACCGTTGAGGCCGGCCATCACGCTGGTGTTGTCTTCGTCGTGCGGAATGAACGAGCCGGTGGTGAACGACGCGCCGTTGTTACCGACCAGCGTGGTCGAGTTGTAGCGCCCGACTTCGCGGGTGTGCTTGGCGCCGCCAGCGGCGTAGGCAGTCCAGTTGTCGTTCAGGTCGTACTCGGCGCGAAGCATGCCGAAGGTGTCTTCGATGTCGGTGTAGCCCCACTTCGGCGCGTAGTTGGTGTCGGCCGAGGGCGCGTCTGGAATGTGCGTGGCAGTGCCGAGGTTGACCGAGTTACGACCACCGTTGACGCGTTCTTTCTGGTAGGCGAAGTCGCCGGAGAGGCGCAGGGCGTCGCCGCGATAATCGAGGCCGATGGCAAACAGTTTCGAGCGCTGGTTCTCGTGATCGATACCGGTGTCACCTTCACGCTGGGACAGGTTGATCCGGGCGCCGAAGCGGTTGTCTTCACCGAAACGCTGACCGATGTCGAAGTGATGACCGATACGGCCTTCGCTGTTGATGTCGGTGGTGTAACGACGCAGCGGCACATCGCCGGCGCGCTTCGGTTGCAAGTTGACGCCGCCGCCGATGCCGGAGCCGGTCGGGGTCACGCCGTTGATAAAGGCGTTCGGGCCTTTGAAAACTTCCACGCGCTCCAGGGCATCGGTGGAAATGATCTGCCGGGGCAGCACGCCGTACAGGCCGTTATAGGAAATGTCGTCGCCGTTCAGTGGCAAGCCACGGATCATGAAGACCTGCGCCTGGTTGCCGTAACCGGACGCCTGACGTACCGAGGAATCGTTGAGCAGCACGTCGGCGACGTCTTCGGCCTGCTGATCCTGAATCAATTGTTCGGTGTAGGACGCGGCGCTGAACGGCACGTCCATCATGTCCTGATTGCCGAGCACGCCGAGTTGACCACCACGGGCGACCTGACCACCCGCGTAAACCGGGGGCAGGGCGTTGGGCGTCGGGGCTTGGGCGTTGACGTTGACGTCGTCCAGCACCAGCGCTTTGGTATCGCCTTCTGCGGCTTGGGCGGTGATGGTCAGGGAACACAGCAGGGCGAGAAGCGTCGGGCGAAACGGGACGGCGAGTCGAGCTGGAACGGGCATGTAGATACCTGGAGGCGCACGGCCGGTGAGAAAAATAAGGGCGGCGCGGGAACTCCTTGCGCAAATGCGACTCCAGGCGCAAATGATAGGTTTTCTCAGTAACGTTTTGCAATCAGTTTGTCATCACCCTCTCAAAACACACATCACCTGTAGGAGCTGCCGCAGGCTGCGATCTTTTGATCTTGTTTTTTAAAATCAAAAGATCGCAGCCTGCGGCAGCTCCTACACGGATTGTGTATGGTGGTTTGGGCTTAACGGACTGGATAAAGCTTCATGCACAACTTTCAATTACCGATCACGCTCGCCGTACTGCTGGTGCTCGCCGGTTGCGCGGGGCAACGCAGTACCGAGCCGGTGCCCCGTGCGCCTGCTGAAGTGAAGGCCGAGATCGTGCGGCTGATGCCGGCCAAGACTGCCGATCGCCAAGGCTGGGCCACCGATATCTACGCCGCGTTTGCCGCGCAGAACATCAGCCCGACCACGCAAAATCTTTGCTCGGTGCTGGCCGTGGCCGAGCAGGAATCGACCTTCCAGGCCGACCCCACGGTGCCAGGCCTGGGCAAAATCGCTCGCGACGAAATCGACCGTCGCGCCGCCAAAGTGCACATCCCCAGCTTGTTGGTCAGCGGCGCGCTGCAAGTGCGCTCAACCAACGGCAGGACCTACAGCGAACGCTTGAATACGGCGCGCAGTGAGAAAGAACTCAGTGGTATTTTCGACGACTTCATCGGCCGGGTGCCGATGGGCCGTACGCTGTTCGGCGGTTTTAACCCGGTGCACACCGGCGGGCCGATGCAGGTCAGCATCGAATTTGCCGAACAGCACGCCAAGGATTATCCGTATCCGGTTGACGGCACGATCCGCCGTGAAGTGTTCAGCCGCCGTGGTGGCATGTATTTCGGCATCGCACATTTGCTCGGTTATCCGGTGAGTTATCGCGAGCCGCTGTATCGGTTTGCCGATTTCAACGCCGGTTGGTACGCCAGTCGCAATGCCGCGTTTCAGAATGCGGTGAGCCGCGCTTCGGGCATCCCGCTGGCGCTCGATGGCGACCTGATCCGCTACGACTCGATCATGCCCAGCGGCACGGAACTGGCGGTGCGCACCCTCGGCAAGTCGCTGGGCATGCGCAACCCGACGATTCGCGACCAATTGGAGGAGGGCAAAACCCTGGAATTCGAAGAGACCAAGCTCTATCAGCGAGTGTTCGAACTGGCGGAGCAAGCGGAGGGGAAAAAGCTGCCGCGCGCGGTGTTGCCTGGGATCGTGCTGCAGAGCCCGAAGATCACCCGCAAACTCACCACAGCTTGGTTCGCCAAGCGCGTGGACGAGCGCTACAAGCGCTGCATGGCCAAGGCCGGATAAATCAGGCAGACATAAAAAACCCGGCCAAGGGAGCCGGGTTTCTCTGGGTTGTTGCGCTTACAGCCAATCATCAGGCAACGCGACGTTCGATCAGACGATCCGAGCCACCTTCGGCAACGCGACGTTCGATCAGACGATCCGAACCACCTTCGGCGACGCGACGTTCCAGCAGACGATCAGCGCCACCTTCAGCAACGCGACGTTCGATCAGACGATCCGAACCACCTTCAGCCACACGGCTTTCGATCAGTTTGTCCGAGCCGCCTTCGGCGATCATGGTGTGGGCCGGGGTAGCGGCGAAAGCGTTGATAGCGAAGACCGAGAAAGCGATGCCGAGAAGAGTTTGGCGTTTCATGATGGTGTGCTCCGGGGTGTTGTTGGTTGGTATGGAGCAGATGTTACGCCCGGGATTTTTTATGAGAACTTCATTGCCGTGATGGTGAACATCGATGCCGATGATGGTTGCCGGAACCCGCAGATCAGAGCCTCACAGCACCTTCACCGCACGCCCGATCGCCTGAATCGGCCCGGTCGGTTTGCCGATCGGCGAGCCATTGGCGCCCTCAAGTGTCAGCTCGAATAGCTGATTGGGTTGCAGCGGCGGTAACTTGTCCAGCGGCACCGACAAGGCCTGCCCGGGTTTGACCAGCCCCAGCGAAACCGGCCCCTGCCAGCCGTCAGCCTTGGTCCAGAATTCCAGAGCCTTGTCGGCTGGTACCTCAACCACGCCGAGCGGGATCAGTTGAATTTCATGCGAATTGCTCGCCTGAATCACCCAGCCCGGGGCTTTGTCCTGCGGCGCAACCAGCACCACCAGATAGCTGGGTTTCGGCGTGGTCTGGGTCAGCAGGATAGAACCCAGAATCAACGTCGCGGCCAAACCGGCTGCGCTCAACCCACGCCAGAGCGGCAGCAGGTTCCACCATGAAGTTGAAGGTGCTTGCCGCGCCAGTCGCCCGATACTGCGCTCGATGCGTTGCCACAACTGCGCCGAGGGTTGCTGCGGCTCCGCGAGATCCGTCAGCTCCAGCAGACGCCGCTCCCAGGCGTCTACCGCTGCGCGCAATTGCGGATCATTCGGCAAACGCCGTTGCACCTCGCTGCGCTGTTCGAACGACAGCGTGCCGAGCACATATTCGCCGGCCAGTTCATCCCGTTCTTGCGCTGATTCGCTGGTCATCCCATGCACTCCCGCAAGGCATTGAGGCTGCGCTTGATCCACGCTTTGACGGTGCCCAGCGGCGTGTCGAGGCGCGCGGCAATTTGCGCGTGGCTGTAGCCGTCGACGTAAGCATGCAGGACGCAACTGCGCCGTTGTGGCTCCAGCTGTTCAAGGCAATGGTAGATGCGCGCCGAATGCGCGTGGGCGTCGAAGCTGGCATCGTCCGCAGCGGTTTCGTGGGCCTCGCTGAACGGCGTTTCCCGGCCGTGATCACGCAGCAGATTCAGCGCCAGATGCCGGGTCACGCTGAACATCCAGCCACGCGCCGAACCGCGCGCCGGGTCAAACCCCGCCGCGCCGTTCCAGATCTTGATGAAGGCCTCATGAACAATGTCCTCCGCCAGCGCCGTATCGCGCACCAGGCGCTTGGCCACGCCGAGCAGACGCGGGCCTTCCTGCACATACAAATCGCGCAGGGCCGCACGCTCGCCACGGGCACAGGCAGCGAGATGGGCTTCGTAATCGAAAACGGATTCGGCTAAAGGCATGTCGTGCAATCTAGCTCACATTCCGTAAACATCCAGAACACATAATTCCCCTTGTAGGAGTGAGCCTGCTCGCGATAGCGGTGTATCAGCAGCATATTCTTCACTGATACACCGCTATCGCGAGCAGGCTCACTCCTACAGGGGATTTGTGGTGTTCCGGAGATCAGTTCGCCGCCCAGAAAATGTAATCAGCCTGGTACTTCACCACTTCCTGCTTGCCCTTGTTCGCCGTCGTGCATTCACTGCCCGGTGCCACGCCGCCCTTGAGCGCGACACGCTGGATGTAACTCACGCCGCTCATCGCGCCTTTACCCTCGGCGGGGTTGGCCTTGACCAGTTGATAGGGCAGGTTGCCCGGAGTCGACGGCGCCACGGCCAGTTGCGTGCCGGTGACTTTCGAACCGTCCTTGGCCTGCCAGGTCGCTGGCGGGCCGAAGTAGGTGCCGACCTGCTTGCCGCTGCGATCATTGAGCACCGCTTTCGGACCGACAAACGTCCACTCGGTCTGCCCGGCCGCGTTGGGCTTGTCGCGGCACTCGTAGGTGATCTCGCCGACGCCGGTGGTTTCCATCGCAATCTTGTGGCCGTCCGGCACTTTGATCGCGTCGGGGTAACTGCTTTGGGCGAAGGTTGTCGAGGACAGGGCGAGCAAACCGGTGAGGCCAATCAGCTGGGTGATGTTCATCAGTGTTATCTCCGAAAAGGGTAGACCGCTGACAGCCGAAGAGGGCTGTTACAGGGACTACCCGTGACGGAGGCGTTTGGATGCAGTGCCTGAAAAATATTTTTTGGATCACTTCTATACCTGTGGGAGCTGGCTTGCCAGCGATAGCGGTGGGTCAGCGAAGGGGATGTCGACTGACCCGGCGCCATCGCTGGCAAGCCAGCCCCCACAGGGTTTTGTGTCGGGCTTGAGGCCGGAGGCGTTCAAGAGCTCTTGGGTGTAGGGGTGTTTGGGTGCGGCGAAAATCTCGCGTGAAGAACCCTGCTCAACCACCTTGCCATCCTTGATCACCATCAAGTCATGCGCCAGCGCATGTACCACCGCCAGATCATGGCTGATGAACAAATAGGTCAGCCCATGCCTGATCTGCAATTGCCGCAACAACTCCACCACCTGTTTCTGCACCGTGCGATCCAGCGCCGAGGTCGGCTCATCAAGCAGAATAAGCGCCGGCTCCAGCACCAGTGCGCGGGCGATGGAGATGCGCTGGCGCTGGCCACCGGAAAACTCGTGGGGATAACGATGGCGGCTCTGCGGATCGAGGCCGACTTCCTCCAGCACCCGGATCACCGCCGCTTCCCGCTCAGCCTCAGTGCCGATACCGTGAGTCAGCAAGCCTTCGGCAATAATCTGCTGCACTGACATCCGTGGGCTGAGGCTGCCGAACGGGTCCTGGAACACCACTTGAATCTGCCGCCGCAACGGCCGCATCAAACGTTGATTGAGCAAGCTCAGTTGCTTGTTACCAAAACGGATATTGCCCTCGGACTCGACCAACCGCAGGATCGCCTGACCCAGCGTCGATTTACCCGAACCCGACTCACCGACAATCCCCAAAGTCTTGCCGCGTTGCAGGGTGAAACTCACGCCGTCCACGGCTTTGATGTAATCCTGCTGGCGACTGAACAACGCCTTGGGCAATGGAAACCACACCTTCAAATCATCGACTTCGAGCAGGTTGTGGTCGTACTCACTGGGCACCGGCGCACCGCTCGGTTCGGCCTCGATCAACAACCGACTGTAAGGATGCTGCGGCGCGCGAAACAGCGCCTCGCAATCCGCCTGCTCGACGATTTCACCATGGCGCATCACGCATACCCGTTGCGCGATGCGCCGTACCAGATTGAGGTCGTGACTGATCAGCAACAGCGACATGCCGAGGCGTTGCTGCAACTCGATCAACAACTCAAGAATCTTCTGCTGCACCGTGACGTCGAGCGCCGTGGTCGGCTCGTCAGCGATCAACAATTCCGGCTCATTCGCCAGCGCCATCGCAATCATCACCCGTTGCCGTTGACCACCGGAAAGTTGATGCGGATAGGCTTTCAAGCGCTGCAACGGCTGGCGAATGCCGACCAGTTCCAACAGCTCCAACGTCCGTTCACGGGCAGCGCGGCCCTTGAGGCCTTTGTGAATCTCCAGTACTTCGCTGATTTGCTTTTCCACCGTGTGCAGCGGGTTCAGCGAGGTCATCGGCTCCTGGAAAATCATCGCAATGCGGTTGCCGCGCAAGCCGCGCATCTGCTGCTCGCTGGCGTGCAATAAGTCCACGCCGTTGTAGCGGATCGCGCCGCTGCTGCTGACGTTCTTGCCCGGCAACAAACGCAGGATCGAATGCGCGGTCACCGACTTGCCTGAGCCGGACTCTCCGACCAGTGCCAGGCACTCGCCGCGGCGGATATCCAGGTTCAAACCGTGCACCACTTCTTGTCCGGCGAATGCGACGCGCAGATCGCGAATTTCAATCAGGTTGTCGTTCATGTCAGCTCCGGGGATCAAATGCATCACGGCAAGCCTCACCGATGAAAACCAACAACGACAAAATCAGCGCCAAAGCAAAAAACGCCGTTAGCCCCAGCCATGGCGCTTGCAGATTGCGCTTGGCCTGTCCGATCAACTCGCCCAGCGACGCGGTGCCGGCCGGCATGCCGAAGCCGAGAAAATCCAGCGCAGTCAGGGTGGCGATGGCGCCGGTGAGAATGAACGGCAGGTAGGTGAGGGTGGAGGTCATCGCGTTGGGCAGGATGTGCCGGCACATCAGCTCGTTGTCGGTCAGGCCCAGCGCTCGCGCGGCTTTGACGTATTCCAGATTGCGTCCACGCAGAAACTCGGCGCGCACCACATCAACCAGCGCCAGCCAGGAAAACAGCGCCATGATCCCCAGCAACCACCAGAAACTCGGCGAGACGAACCCGGACAAAATGATCAGCAGGTACAGCACCGGCAACCCCGACCAGATCTCCAGCACCCGTTGCCCGAGCAAGTCGACCCAGCCACCGTAATAACCCTGCAACGCCCCGGCAACGATGCCGATCAACGCACTGATGCCGGTGAGAATCAGTGCAAACAGAATCGAAATCCGCGTGCCGAAAATCACCCGCGCCAACACGTCGCGGGCCTGATCGTCAGTGCCCAGCCAATTGCTTGAGGACGGTGGGCTCGGTGCCGGCTCCGCAAGGTCGTAATTGACCGTGTCGTAACTGAACGGGATCGGCGGAAACAGCATCCAGCCGCCCTGATCCTCGATCAGTTTGTGCACGTAGCTGCTGGCGTAATCCGGCTGAAACGGCAGCTCGCCGCCGAAATCGGTTTCCAGGTAATCGCTGAGGATCGGGAAGTAAAAAGCGTCGTGATAACGGATCACCAACGGCTTGTCGTTGGCGATCAACTCACCGCCCAGACAAATCAGGCACAAACCGATAAACAGCCACAGCGACCAGCGTCCACGGCGGTTGGCCTTAAACTGAGCCACGCGACGCTGACCAAGAGGGGAGAGAGTGAACATCAGGCAGTCCTCGCCGAGAAGTCGATGCGCGGGTCGAGCAGGGTGTAGCAAAGGTCGCCGATCAGCTTGATCAACAGGCCGAACAGGGTGAACAGGAACAACGCACCGAACACCACTGGGTAATCCCGCGACACCGCCGCTTCGTAACTCATGCGCCCGAGGCCGTCGAGGTTGAAGATGGTTTCGATCAGCAGGGAGCCGGCGAAAAACACCTCGATCAGTGCTGACGGCACTCCGGCCACCACCAACAACATCGCATTGCGAAACACGTGGCCATAGAGCACGCGCCTCTCGGTCAGCCCCTTGGCCCGGGCGGTGATCACGTACTGGCGGCTGATCTCGTTGAGGAAGCTGTTCTTGGTCAGGATCGTCAACGTGGCGAAGCCGCCAATCACCAGCGCCGTCACCGGCAACACCAGGTGCCAGAGGTAATCGCCAATCTTGCCCATCGTGCTGAGGCTGTCGAAGTTATCCGAGACCAGCCCCTGCACCGGAAACCAGTTGACGTAGCTGCCACCGGCAAACACCACGATCAACAGAATCGCGAATAGAAACGCTGGCATCGCGTAGCCAATGATGATCGCCGTGCTGCTCCAGACATCAAACGCGCTGCCGTTCCTGATCGCTTTGCGAATGCCCAGCGGGATCGAAATCATGTAGGTGATCAACGTCGCCCACAAGCCCAGCGACAGCGACACCGGCAACTTCTGCACAATCAGATCGGTGACCTTGGCGCCGCGAAAGAAACTGCTGCCCAGATCCAGCTGCGCGTAGTTTTTCAGCATCAGCCACAGGCGTTCGTGCATGGGTTTGTCGAAGCCGTAATGGTGTTTGATTTCCTCGATCAGCGCGGGGTCGAGACCACGGCTGCTGCGACCCGCGCCGCCAACCGCCGCAACCTCGCCACCACCGCCCATGCTGTGCCCGCCGAAGCCCTGCAAGCGGGCGATGGCTTGCTCCACCGGCCCACCTGGCGCGGCCTGCACAATCAGAAAATTCACCACCAGAATGCACAGCAGCGTCGGGATGATCAGCAGCAATCGTCGGCTCAGATAACGCAGCATGTCACTGGCCCCCCGCGAGTTGAGAGTGCATCTGCTGGGTGGTCAGCGCCTTGGCCGCTACCTCCCACCAGGTGTTGAGGCCTTCGTCATACGCCGGTTGCACGGGTGGCATGCCGAAGCGGTTTTGATACACCGTCGGTGTGCCTTTGGAGTAGTAGTTGGGAATCATGTAGTAACCCCATTGCAGCACCCGATCGAGGGCGCGGGCGTAATGCACCATGGCTTCGCGGCTGTTGGCCTGGACCAGTCCGTCAATCAGTTGATCGACCGCCGGATTGGCCAGCACCATCGAGTTCGAACTGCCGACTTGCGTGGCGCTTTGCGAGGCGTACAGGCTGTACAACTCGCGGCCGGGAGAGACGATCGGATCGCCGCTGCGCGGGAAAGCGACGACGATCATGTCGTAGTCGCGGGCGTTGAGGCGGTTGATGTATTGCGCCGAATCGATCCGGCGCAGATTGAGCGTAATGCCGATCTGCGCGAGGGTGCGTTTGAACGGCAGCAACATGCGATCGAAGCCGCCCTGACCGTCGAGGAAAGTGAACTCCAGCGGCTCACCCGCAGCGTTGACCAGACGATTGTGTTGCGGCGTCCAGCCGGCCTCGGCGAGCAGCTTCAGCGCTTGCAGTTGTTTGTCGCGGATGTAGCCACTGCCATCGGTTTTCGGTGCCTGGTACACCGTGGTGAAAACCTCGTCGGGAATCTGCCCACGCAGCGGTTCGAGGATCTTCAATTCTTCGGCGTCAGGCAGGGCGGTGGCGGCCATTTCGCTCTTCGGCCAGAAGCTGTTCTGGCGCACGTAGAAGCCGCGCATCATCTGTTTGTTGGTCCACTCGAAATCCCACAGCAGGCTGATCGCCTGACGCACGCGGCGATCCTTGAAGAACGGGTTCTGCAGGTTGAACACGAAGCCCTGAGCGGCGGTGGGTTTGTCCGGGGCGAGGATCGACTGTTGCAAACGACCGTCGCGCAATGCCGGGCTGTCATAGCCGACCACATAACCGGACGAGGAGAACTCGCGGTTGTAGTCGAACGCGCCGGCCTGCAGCAGTTGCCGGGCGACGTCGGTGTCACCGTAGAAATTCACCGTGAGCGTGTCGAAGTTGTACATGCCGCGACTGACCGGCAAGTCCTTGCCCCACCAGTCCGGATCACGTTCGAAACTGATACTGCGCCCGGCGTCGACCTTGCTCACCCGGTACGGGCCGCTGCCCAGCGGTGGCTCGAAACCGCCGCCATTGGCGAAGTCGCGGGTTTTCCACCAGTGTTCGGGGACCACGCGCATCGTCGCCAGATCCAGTGCGAGGGTGCGGTTGAGGTTGTTCTTGAAGGTGAAGCGCACCTGTCGTGGGCCGTCGATCAGCACGTCCTGCACATCGGCGTATTGCTGGCGATAACTCAGGCTGCCCTTGGTCATCAACAGGTTGAAGGTGTAGCGCACGTCTTCAGCGGTGATCGGCGTGCCGTCGGCGAAACGTGCTTGTGGATTGAGGGTGAAGCGCACCCAGAGTCCATCGGGGTCGCGCTCGATCTGCTGCGCGACCAGTGCATAAACGGTGTACGGCTCGTCCAGCGAGCGGAACGCCAATGGCGAATACACCCAGTCGTTGACCTGCACCACGGAAATGCCCTGATCGGCATACGGGCTGATGTAGTTGTATTGGCCGATCTCCATCGACGCACGGCTGAGCGAACCGCCCTTGGGCGCCTTGGGATCGACGAAATCGAAATGCTCGAAGTTCGCCGGATACTTCGGCGCTTCGCCGTACACCGTCAGCGCATAACTGCCGCCGGCCAGCGCCGAAGTGCCGGTGCATAACAGCGCACTGCCCAAAAGCAGGCCCGCCATGTTGCGCAAAAAACTCATGAAGTCACCCTGAAAATCCCTGAAGAAACCCGGCCCCCATGTGGGAGCTGGCTTGCCAGCGATAGCGGTATGTCAGTGAAGTAAATGTCGACTGATACAACGCCATCGCTGGCAAGCCAGCTCCCACAGGGTTTTATGGTGCTCGTTCTTTAGAAGTGGTAAGTCATGCGCGCAAACAAAGTACGGCCCAGCGGGTCGGTGTAGCGCGGGTCATAGCCGCTCTGGAAGTTGTAGGCCTGGTTGGAAAACGGCGGGTTGCGGTCGAACACGTTCTTCATCCCGGCATCGACATCCAGCACCTTGTTGAAGGTGTAACCGGCCGACAGATCCCAGACCGAATACGACGCCACGCGCGCGTGGGTGTCGCGGTCGTAGTCGTTGTAACCCGTGGTGAAACGGTTGGTCAGTGCTGCCCGCGCCGCGCCGAAGGTCCAGCTGCCGGTGAGGTTGTGCTTCCAGCGGGCGATCACGCCGTCACCCTGAAAGTCGCCGACCTTGTCGGTAAACGGGCCTTTGATGGTGCTCTGGAAGTCGTACTCGTCAACATAAGTGCCTTGCAGCCCCAGTCCGAACTGACCGTACGGCGTGTTCGGGAAGCGATAGTCCAGCGACACATCGACACCGTTGGTTTCGACGATGCCGAGGTTGGCGTTGCCGGTGACGATGTAGTTGAGCGTGCCGTCGGCGTTGCGCACGAAGCGGTCCGGGTAGGAACCGGCCTGATCAAACACGGTGGATTCCGGGAACGGCTGGATCTGGTTGGAGATGTGAATCCACCAGAAATCCAGACCCACCGAGAGGTTGTTGATCGGCTGATACACGAAGCCGAGGGTCACGTTACGCGCCTTCTCCGGGGCCAGGTCTTCGTTGCCGCCAATCTGATTGAGGAACTGCTGACCGCAATCGCGGCCGCCGTTGCCGCCCGGTTGCACCACACCGCCGGTACACAGCACCGGGTCGTTGTAGTAGCCCTGGGTGAAGGTGATGCTGCGCGGCGAATACAACTCATACAGCGACGGCGCACGGAAGCCTTCGCTGTAGGCGCCACGTACCACCAGCTCTTTCAACGGCTGATAACGGAACGAGTATTTCGGGTTGGTGGTGCTGCCGAAGTCGCTGTATTTGTCGTGACGCACGGCGGCGGACAGTTCGAGGCTGTCGAGCACCGGTACGTTGATTTCCGCGTAGGCGGCTTTCACGCTGCGGTCGCCTTCGACGCTGCCGGCCGGGTCGATGCCGAGGCTCTGGATGTCGCCGGCGAACGACTCGAAATCCTGATGGAATTTCTCTTTGCGGTACTCGCCACCCAGGGCCAGACCGGCCGGACCTGCGCCGAACCAGTCGCCGATTTCACGACTGATACGACCATCGAAACCGGCTACACGGCCCACCGCGGTGGAATAGGCGCCGTGATACGCCGCGTTGTCGATGTACTGCTGACCGGCCGCCGATTGCGGGCCGAACGGGTTTAGCAAACCACTGGCCAGACCATTGATCATCGCCTGATCGCTGACAAAACCGCTGGTGACGCTGGAGACGATTTTGTTCTGGTTGTACGAGGCGCCGACGTTGTAATCCCAGCCGCCAACCAGACCATCGAAACTGAGCAGGAAGCGCTGGCTGGTGTTCTGGTCTTTCGATTCACGCGGGCCGGCAGCGGTTTCACGCCAGTTGACGTCCACCGGTTGGGTCGGGTCGAGGGCGAAATCGGTTGGCGCCGGGGTGATGCCGTTGCCGGGATAGTAGGGCGACGAGGAATCGAGGCTCAGACCGGTCAACGGCGCAGGGCCGATCGCCGTGGCGTTGTTGTTGCGCGACCAGAAGTATTCGAGATTGACGTTGTGATCGTCGCCGAGCTTGCCAGTGGTTTTGCCGAAGAACGAGGTCTTCTCGGTTTGCGGCACCAGGTCGATGTATTCGCGGGTGCTGAAGCGGCACAAACCGTCGCGGGCGATCAGGTTGGGGCCGTTGCAATTACTGTTGGCCAGCGGGTTGGTGGCGTTGCCGTTCTGGCTGTAGTTGCCGGGGAACGCGGTGCCGGAGGTCTGATCGAGGCCGCGACCGGGGGCGTAGTCGGTGGCGAAGGAGCGGTCGTTGGCGTCGAGGTTCTGCTGCTTGTTGTAGTTGAACACGCCGAGGACGTTGAAACGGTCTTCTTCCAGATCGCCGTAGCCCCAACTGGCGCTCATGTCTTTGGTTGCACCGCCGCCGCTGTGGGTCGGGGTTTCGCCGCCGAGGGTCAATTGGCCGTCGGTCAGGGATTTCTTGGTGATGAAGTTGATCACGCCGCCGATGGCGTCGGTGCCGTACAGGGCCGAGGCGCCGTCGCGCAGCACTTCCACACGTTCGATGGCGGCAAACGGGATCATGTTCAGATCCACCGCGCCGCCGGCCGAGTTGGTCCCCGACAAGGCGTTGTTGGCCAGGCGTCGACCGTTGAGCAGCACCAGCGTCTTGTTTGCGCCGATGCCGCGCATGTCGGCGAATGAGGCGCCGCCAGTGGCTGCGCCCACGGAGCCTGCGCTGTTGTTGATCGACTGGCTACCGGTGATGCGCTGCACCAGTTCGGCGGTGGTGGTCACGCCCTGTTTGCGCAGCTCATCGGCCTTGAGAATGGTGATCGGCACCGCCGTTTCCGCATCGACCCGGCGAATCGCCGAACCGGTCACTTCCACCCGTTGCAGTTGCGTGGTCGGCGCAACCACCGCCGCAGCTGCCGGGACGTTAGCGTTGTCGTCCTCGGCCGCCTGCACAGTCCCGGCGCCCATCCCCATGGCCACCAGATACAACGGAACAAAACGGTGGCGAGAAATCGTTGCCACCAATGGTTTGAGCGTGAAGCGTGGAGTGTTCATCAGCATGGTTATTTCCGACTTTTTAGACGTTATCGAATTGGCCTTGTGAGCCCCTCATTGCTCCGCTATCGGTGATACCGCGTGCGGAAAACCACTTTCTTCAAGCAAGCCGATCCCCTCCGAAGACGCGTGGCGTTTTTTCGGTCGGCCGTTTACGACGGGATTCGGTCAGCGGTGCCGGACGCGTGTTTTCAGTACGCGGCCGGCACCGCACTCAGTGGGTGGTCATCACCGATATTTTGGTAATGCCCGAGCGTTCGATAGACGCCATGGCCTTGGCCACCTGGCCGTAATTGACGGCGGAGTCGGCCTGCAACTGCACGCGCACTTCGCTGTCCTTGGCCTTGACCTCTTTGAGGTTGGCTTCCAGTGATTCCGGGGCCAGCTCGGTCTTGGCCAGATAGAACTTGCCGTCCTGATCGACGCTGACCACCACCGGATCCTTCTTCTCGGCGGGGGCGACGGCGTCGGTTTTCGGCAGGTTGACCTTGATCGCGTTGGTCATCAGCGGTGCGGTGACGATGAACACCACCAGCAGCACGAGCATCACGTCGACCAGTGGCGTGACGTTCATTTCGCTGAGCACTTCATCGCTGTCTTGAGTGGAAAAGGACATCAGCTGGCCTCCCGCACGGCGGCCGTGGTTTTGCTGGCGATGGCCTGACGGCTGATGGAAAACGCACTGCGCGAGGCGAGGGCGTCGAAGTCGTGGGCGAAGTCATCCATGTCTGCCGAGGCGAGTTTCAAACGGCGCAGGAAGAAGTTGTAAATCAGTACCGCCGGTACGGCGACAGCGATACCGACGCCGGTGGCGATCAACGCGTGACCGATGGGACCGGCGACCGCTTCAAGGCTGGCCGAGCCTGTTTCGCCGATGCTTTTCAGCGCTTCCATGATTCCCCACACGGTGCCGAACAAACCAATGAACGGCGCGGTGCTGCCAATACTGGCGAGGATCGCCTGACCGTTTTCCAGGGAGCGACGTTCCTTCTGGATCTGCTGGCGCAGGTTGCGTTCCAGGCGATCCGAACGGTTGATGGTGTGCGCCAATTGCTGGGTGGTACGCGGCGAATCTTCCACCAGCAGCGCTTCGAAACCGCTGCTGGCGATACGCGCCAGCGCGCCCGGATACTGGCTGGCGTGTTCGGCGGCGGTGAGCAGATCCGGCGCGCCCCAGAAGGCTTTGCTGAATTGTTTGTTCTGCGCTTTCTGCCGCAGGTACTGCGCCGACTTGACCAGCAGGATCGCCCAGCTGACCACGGAAAACAGCACCAGACCCCAGAGCACGCCGGGGACAATCATCGAAGACAAATCGTTCATGGTGACACCTCGCTTGCGTTATTCGGTTGTGCGTTGATTGAGCGTTCGGTTATTGCGGCAATTTGAAATCGATGGTCTGGGTGGCGAAGCCGTCAATCGGCGTGTCACCGCGTTTGGCCGGAATGAATTTCCAGTTCTTCACGGCGGCAACAGCAGCGTCATCCAGTTGCGGTTTGCCGCTGGATTTGGTCACCGTCACCGAACCGGCGCGGCCGTTGGCGAGTACCTGAATGCGCAGTACCACGCTGCCTTCCCAGTTGCGCCGCAGTGCCAGCGACGGGTATTCCGGCGGCGGGTTGCCAAGGCTGGCGAGACCGGAAATCGCTGCCGACTCCTTGACCGGACCCGGCGCGGCGGCAGGAGCCGGTGGCGCGCTCGGGGTGGCCGGGGCAGCAGGAGCCGCCGGTTGTGCCGGCGCCGGTGGCGCTTTCGGTGGCTCGACCTTTTTCACCGGTTTCGGCTTCTCGACCGGTTTCGGTTTTTCGATCGGCTTGGGTTTCTCCACCGGTTTCGGCGGTGGTTTGACCGCATCCTCGTCTTCCACCGGTTGTTCCGGTTCCGGCGGCGGTGGCGGAGGCGGCGGTGGTGGCGGTTCCGGTGTGGGCGGTGCCGGTGGCGTCGGGCTGGTCAGCTCGACGGTCATTTCCGGAATCTGCGGTGGCGTTGGCAATGGCTCTGTTTTGGATTGCTGGAGAAACCACCAGGCGCCGCCATGTATCAGTGCCGACACAGCGACCAGCAACACCATCTGCTGTTTATTCAGACCGCCGGGTTGCGAAGTGTTGGCTTTAAACGCCGGCCTGCCCGGAGGCGGCGGAATTGGCGCTTCCCGCAACGACCCCGGCAGGGTTCTGTGCTTTACCGCATCGTTCATTAAAGCTCCCTCGGGTTGATGAAGGGCAATAAGGTGCCGTCCGAACATCCAGGAGATGTTCGAGTGGGTGGGTGCAACTTTCTTCAAGGTGAGCAGAAGCCGATAGTTGAACTATCCGGTTAACAAGGCTTGTGCAAACTTACTGGCTTGGCGTCATCGACTTCGACTGTTCATTAGCCATTCCCTGGTTGTTCTTCTATTACGTAAGACAACGGTCGGTGTCTCATGCTTGTTACACATAGCAACCGCTGTGCCACATGTTGCTGAAATGTAGAGTGCGTATTTCATGAGTGTTACCCATGTCGCATTTATATAAGTTTTACCCTTGTCGGGGTTTTTCCATGGCGCGCAGATTGCCGTTACTCCGGTCGAGGGAGCTTTTTCACAGGCGAGTCAGGCTGTGCGCCATATCACGCTGATCGGCGGGATAGAGCGGCGGCCTGGCTTGCGGCCAGGGCACTTGCTGGTGCGCGGCGGACCGAATTGGTGCGGGTCAATGTTTTAGCGGCTCACGGGGCATGTTCCTTGTTGTTGTTTAAATGAAATCACTGTTTGAACTACTGAATAGTTAAAAGCTGTGGAGCAGTTTTGGTGCACTTGTAATGATGCTGAAAGTTATTGTTCGACAATCCTGCTGTCGTTCAATGCACACTGCGCTTGTGCAATAACTGTCCGAGTCTTATTTAAAAAATAAATAGCACGCTGCCGTCGGCCAATAACTCATTGCCGAACGCAGTGCGCTGTCGAAGTGTCAGGTAATAAAGTAAGTGTGAAGGCAGCCGGGACTGTTCGGATGAACTCGGCGGCGAACGGATAAATGCAAAGAGGCTGTGATGCGGCAGAGCGTTTGAAGATTCACGCGGTGAACTCCTGTTGCCAGCTCGGATACGCGAACTTTTGGTTCGGTATCGCACCTTACAAGAACGCGGATAACGTTCGATGATTGCTCTTGGTGCGGGATGGGCACCGCAAGCGCTGTTTTGCGAGGTTTGAATTCGCAAGTCGCGAGTGCATGGGAAAACCGTGCCAAAGCCGATACACAGGCAGATTATTTCTACATCCACGCTACAGCCATCTACCCTGTGGCAATGGTCTTTTCGGGGGGATTGGATATGTACCAGCTCTATGGGCACAGAAATTCAGGCGCGGCGGCCATCGAAGCGGCGCTGGAGCTGTGCCAGATCGCTTACCGTTTCATTGATGTCGAAGCCAGCACCGAAGCTGCCGAGGCGTTGGCGCAGCTCAATCCGCTCAAGCAGATACCGACCTTGCAACTGCCCGATGGCGGCGCCATCACCGAGAGCGCGGCGATCCTGATTCACTTGGGGCTGACGTTTCCCAAGTCCGCTTTGCTGCCTGCCAAAGCAGAGGATCGTGATCAGGCGATTCGCGGTCTGGTCTACATCGTCAGCAACTGCTACGCGGCGATCGGCGTCATCGATTATCCGGAGCGCTGGCTGCTGATGCCCGACGAAGCCTCGCGGCAGAATCTGGTCGCCGGCGCGCGCGAGCGTTTGCACTGGAGTTGGGAGGTGTTTGCCGACCAGTTTTCCGCCGAGCTGTATCTGGATGACGAAACGCCGGGGGCGTTGGATGTGCTGGCGGCGGTGGTGACACGCTGGGCGGGCAGTCGCGAGCATTTGCGCCAGACGCGACCGGGGTTTTATGCGTGGCTGCAGCGGATTGACCGGCATCCGGTGCTGGCACCGGTCTTCGCCCGGCATTGGCCGTCCTGACCGACGATGATCGTTCCCACGCGGAGCGTGGGAACGATCATGAGGAGGACGGGGATTATTCCCCGCGGATGTACTGCTCCAGTTGCTTGATCAGCTCTGCCTGTTCGGCAATCGCTTCCTTGACCAGGTCACCGATCGACAGCAAGCCGATCAACTTGCCGTTCTCCACCACTGGCAAGTGCCGCAGGCGTTTGTCCGACATGATGCCCAGGCAGGTGTCGACAGTTTGGTGGGTGTCGACGGTGATCACGTTCGCCACCATGATGTCGCGCACCGGCGTGCCCACGGATGAGCGGCCATGCAGCACCAGTTTGCGTGCGTAATCGCGTTCACTGATGATGCCGACCACCTTATCGTCTTCGACCACCAGCAAGGCGCCGACGTTTTTCTCGGCCATCTTCATCAGCGCTTCGAGCACCATGTGATCAGGCTTGATCTGGTGCACTTCCTGATTTTTCTGATCTTTGAGCTTGAGCAGTTGGGCGACGGTCTTCATGGTGGTTACTCAGGTGTTGTCGTTGTTCTCCAAGCATCGTAGACGCAAGCGCGCAGGGCAAGGTGGCAAAGCGGCAGATAACACGCAAAAAACGTCATTCGCCGGTTTTTTCCGTGGTTGACGCCGATTTATCGCCAGGGTCATCCCACGCAATGCCGCGTAGAATGCCCCTCTGATTCAATTCCTGAGGTTGCAGTGGTGGATTTACCGCAGGGCTTCGTCCTGACCCGGCATTGGCGCGATACCCCGGCCGGCACCGAAGTCGAGTTCTGGCTGGCGACTGACGCCGGGCCCCGTCGTGTGCGTTTGCCGCATCAGCCGTCGGTGGCGTTTATCCCCGCTGAGCAGCGCGAAGCGGCCGAACGCCTGCTGCATGGCGAGAAGAATGTCGAACTGCGCCTGCTGGCCCTGCAGGATTTCGAGCATCGCCCGGTGCTCGGTCTGTATTGCCAGCAACACGGCCAATTGATGCGCCTGGAAACCGCGCTCAACCGCAATGGGGTCGACGTCTACGAAGCCGATGTACGCCCGCCGGAACGCTACCTGATGGAGCGCTTCATCACTGCGCCGGTGCAGTTCAGCGGCACGCCCGATGCCGACGGCGTGTTGCTCAACGCCCAGCTCAAACCTGACCCCGATTACCGACCGAAGCTGCGCCTGGTCTCGCTGGACATCGAGACTACCGAAACCGGCGAGCTGTACTCCATCGCGCTCGAAGGCTGTGGCGAGCGTCAGGTGTACATGCTTGGCGCGCCGAATGGCGACGACAGCATCGTCGATTTCGACCTCGAATACTGCGACTCGCGCACCATCATTCTGAAGAAGCTCAACGACTGGTTCGCCCGCCACGATCCTGACGCGATCATTGGCTGGAACGTTGTGCAGTTCGATTTGCGCATCCTCCACGAACACGCACGGCGCCTCGGCGTGCCGCTGAAGATCGGCCGTGGCGGCGAAGAGATGCAATGGCGCGAACATGGCAGCCGTAATCACTACTTCGCCTCGGCGGCGGGGCGGCTGATCATCGATGGCATCGAGTCGCTGCGTTCAGCGACCTGGAGCTTCCCGTCGTTCAGTCTGGAAAACGTCGCGCAGACCCTGCTCGGCGAAGGCAAGTCCATCGACAACCCGTACCAGCGCATGGACGAAATCAACCGCATGTTCGCCGAGGACAAACCGGCGCTGGCCAAGTACAACCTCAAGGACTGCGAACTGGTCACGCGGATCTTCGCCAAGACTGAATTGCTGACCTTTTTGCTCGAACGCGCCAGCGTCACCGGGCTGCCGGCCGATCGCAGCGGCGGCTCGGTGGCGGCGTTCACGCATCTGTACATGCCGTTGATGCATCGTCAGGGGTTTGTCGCGCCGAACCTCGGCACCAATCCCCCGCAGGCCAGCCCCGGCGGCTTCGTCATGGACTCACAGCCGGGCCTGTATGAATCGGTGCTGGTGCTCGATTACAAGAGCCTGTATCCGTCGATCATACGCACCTTTCTGATCGACCCGGTGGGCCTGATCGAAGGCCTGCAACACCCGGATGACGCCGATTCCGTGCCGGGTTTCCGTGGCGCGCGTTTCTCGCGTACTCGCCATTGCCTGCCAGCGATCGTCTCACGTGTCGCCGAGGGGCGTGAGACCGCCAAGCGTGAGCACAACGCACCGTTGTCGCAAGCGCTGAAAATCATCATGAACGCCTTCTACGGCGTGCTCGGCTCCAGCGGTTGTCGCTTCTTCGATACGCGGCTGGCTTCATCGATCACCTTGCGTGGTCACGAGATCATGCTGCGCACGCGCAAGTTGATTGAAGAGCAGGGCCACGCGGTGATTTACGGCGACACCGATTCGACCTTCGTCTGGCTGCGTCGTCCGCACGGGCAGGAAGAGGCGGCGAACATCGGTCATGCACTGGTCAAGCACGTCAACGATTGGTGGCGCGAACATGTGCGGGAGGAGTACGGACTGGAAAGCGCCCTCGAACTGCAATTCGAAATTCACTACAAACGCTTCCTGATGCCGACCATTCGCGGTGCCGAGGAGGGCAGCAAGAAACGCTACGCCGGCCTCGTCACCCGCGCCGACGGCAGCGATGAAATGGTCTACAAAGGTCTGGAAACCGTGCGCACCGATTGGTCGCTGCTGGCCCGGCAATTTCAGCAGGAACTCTACGAGCGGATTTTCCAGCGCAAGCCCTATCAGGATTACGTGCGCGACTACGTGCGCAAAACCCTTGCCGGCGAATTCGATGATCGGCTGGTGTACCGCAAACGCCTGCGCCGCACCCTCGACGATTACGAGCGCAACGTACCGCCGCATGTGCGTGCGGCGCGGCTGGCCGACGACTACAACGCCCAGCACGGGCGCCCACGGCAATACCAGAACGGCGGCTGGATCAGCTACGTCATCACCCTGGCCGGCCCGGAGCCTTTGGAAGTGCGCCGCGCCGCCATCGACTACGACCACTACATCACACGGCAACTGCAACCGGTGGCGGATGCGATTCTGCCGTTTGTCGACGACGATTTCTCAACCCTGATCGGGGGGCAACTGGGCCTGTTTTGAGTCGAGCAATTGCAGCGTCCATTCATCGAGAATGCCGTGAAAATAGCGCTCCAGCGCTTGAGTGAACACGCTGTCTTCAGCGGCGAACTGAGCAAACAGGGTCATCGAGGAATGAAACTTCAGGTCATCGGGATGGCCGAAAATCTCCGCGATCGAGCGCTGTTTCACCTTCAGCACTAACTGCGTGCAGGTACGCAGGCGCGCGCCGAGCAGCTCGTGGGCCAGATAGGCCCGGGCTTCCTCGGCTGAACCGATGGCGAAGCGCCGGGACATTTCACTGCCGCCCAGGCCGGCGAACTGCGGAAAGACAAACCACATCCAGTGGCTGCGTTTGCGGCCCTCATCAAGTTCGCGTTGCACGCGCTCGAACACCGGGTCCTGGGCCTGGACAAAACGTTGCAGGTTGAACGGGTCGTACTGATCTGTGCTTCTCATCGCGAAGCCCTCGCCAGTCGGCGGCTCAGACCATGGCCAGCCGCTGCTTGCGTTGTGGCGCTTTAAAAACCTGGTCCAGCGCCGCCAGATCCCCGGCCTCCAGTTGCAGTTGCGCGGCTTGTGCATTGAGTTGCACGTGTTCCGGTCGCACAGCCTTGGGAATCGCAATCACACCATCCTGACGCAGAATCCACGCCAGCGAAACCTGTGCGGGGGTTACGCCATGACGAGCGGCAATCTCATTCATCAGCGGTTCAGCCAGCATCGCGCCGCCTTGGCCAATCGGGCAGTAAGCCATCAGCGGCATGCGCTGGTGTTGGCACCACGGCAGCAGATCGAATTCGATACCGCGCTCTTCGAGGTTGTAGAGCACCTGATTGGTCGCGCAGACCGAACTGGAGAGTTCTTCGAGATCGTCGACATCGAAATTCGACACGCCCCAACGGCCGATCTTGCCGTCCTCGCACAGGCGTTCAAAGGCTTCGACGGTTTCTTCCAGCGGATACTGGCCGCGCCAATGCAACAGATAGAGGTCGATGTAATCGGTGTCGAGCCGCCGCAGACTGCGCTCGCAGGCCTGCGGGATGCCTTTGCGGCTGGCGTTGTGCGGGTAGACCTTGCTCACCAGAAACACCTGATCGCGCAGACCGGCAATGGCTTCGCCAACCACGCTTTCGGCGCCGCCCTCGGCGTACATTTCCGCCGTGTCGATCAGGGTCATGCCCAGCTCGATCCCCGTGCGCAGCGCCGCCACTTCACGCTTGTGCGCCGAGCGGTCTTCACCCATGCGCCAGGTGCCTTGGCCAATGATTGGAACCTGGACGCCGGCCAGTTCGAGGGTACGCATGCAAACCTCCTTGCTGAATGTGTCGATACCTTTTAGTGGGCAGCAGGATAGACCAGATCGTTCCCACGCTCTGCGTGGGAATGCAGCCCGGGACGCTCCGCGTCCCTTCGCGAGCTGGAACGCGGAGCGTCCCTTGAGGCATTCCTTTGCTGCGCGTGGGAACGATCAGGTACGGCGGGGCGAGTTATTTTGCGGAGAACTTCAACACCACGCTGTGGCTGTAAGCCTGCCCCGGATCAAGCCGAGTACTCGGGAAGTCCGGTTGATTCGGTGAATCCGGATAGTGCTGAGTCTCCAGGGTAAACGCGCCCCAGTGCGGATAGACCTTGCCACCCTTGCCCTTGACGGTGCCGTCGAGGAAGTTGCTGGTATAGAACTGCACACCCGGCTCCGTGGTGAACAACTGCAGCACACGACCGGACTGCGGGTCACTCACCTCAGTAGCAACTTTGCCGATATCGCCCTTGGTATCCAGCGCCCAGTTGAAATCAAACCCACCCTGTTTCGGCTCAGCGAATTTTAGCTGCGGATGATCCGCTTTGATGTGCGTGCCGATCTCCGTCGGTTTGCTGAAGTCCATCGGCGTGCCCGCCACGGGTGCCAGTTCGCCGGTCGGGATCAGTTTGGCGGTGACCGGGGTGTAATGGCTGGCGTGCAGGGTGGCGACCTGTTTGAGAATGTCGCCATTACCAGCGCCGGCGAGGTTGAAATAGCTGTGGTTGGTCAGGTTGAGCACGGTCGGTTTGTCGGTGCTGGCCTTGTAGTCGATGCGCAGCTCGTTGTTGTCGGTGAGGCGATAAGTCACCTCGGTGGTGAGGTTGCCGGGGAAACCCATTTCGCCGTCCGCCGACAGATAGGTCAGGGTCACGCCGACCGAATCCTTGTCCTTGGTTTCCTGGGCTTTCCAGACTTTCTTGTCGAAGCCCTGCGGGCCGCCGTGCAGCGCGTTGGTCTTATCGTTCTGCGGCACTTGATAGCGCTTGCCGTCGAGTTCGAAGGCACCTTCGGCGAGGCGATTGCCGAAGCGGCCGATGGTTGCGCCGAAGTAGGCGGTGCCTTTCTGGTAACCCTGGACATCATCGAAGCCGAGCACGACGTCGTCGAACTTGCCGTGCTTGTCGGCGACTTTCAGCGATTGCAGGGTCGCGCCGTAGGTGATGACGGTGGCTTGCATGCCGTGGCTGTTGCGCAGGATGTATTGCTCGACGGGCGTGCCGTCATTGGTTTTGCCGAAAGCTTTGTGTTCGGCGCTGAGGCCGGCCGCGTTGGCGGAGAGGGTGGCGATCATCAGGGACAGTCCGAGGCCGGAGAGCAGGTGACGGGATTGAAGCATGGTTGACCTTCCTTTTTGTTGTTGTTTTCAAAATGGCGCCGATGCCGTGTAGGAGCCGCCGAAGGCTGCGATCTTTTGATCTTGCTTCTAAACCCCAACGTCAAAAGATCGCAGCCTTCGGCAGCTCCTACAGGATAACTAGTCATGCTATTTGTGTGTGCAGTGAAGATTTATAGTTGATTAATCGTTTATTTCAACAATAAAGACAGACTAATTGGTTGGGCAAACATTGCCGAAGGTCGGCTGGTCGTGCGCACCACTGCACTTTTTCGCAATCGGCGGCTCTATCCATGGCCAGGATGCGGTGACTCCCGCCGCACAGGAATGTGCCTGTTCGAGATTTCATGCCGAGAGCTTTTGCCCTGATCGCCGCTTTTTTCCGCCGCCCGTGCCTGTTGCTGGCCTGTTTGTCGTCGCTGCTGTTCAGCGGTTGCAGTCACCAGGACGGCAATGGTTTCTTCAATCAGATGCGTGAAGGGAAGCCGCAGGAGTTCCTGCAGACCAGCGTCGACCGCATGGCCACGTTGGCGATGCGCGACAACCTCAGCAGCCTCTATCGCTTGCAAGCCAAGCTGTACCTGCGCAACCCGGACGAGCTGCGCAAGTCAGGGTTTCTCAACATCCATGCCGCTGTGAAGCAGGTGCGGATGGCCGTGGAGCAGCAACAGCCGTTGCCGGTGCTTGGCGGTCGAAAAGATTTGGCGGCGCTCAGCTATGCGATGAGTCCGGAGTTTCTCGGCGACCGTGTCGGCGCGTTCATCTATGCCATCGGCAGCATGCTGGTCACCGCCCATGGCAATCGCACTGAGTTCTACATGACCGATGCGATCAACCCGACGTTCGTTCACAACGCTGCACGCAATATCGAAAAAGCCACGTGGATCTTGTCCCAGCGGCAGAACAAGGAAGGGCAGCCGCTGCTGTTTTCCAATGAGATCTCGGAGGAGGGCAGCAACCTGAGCTTCGCCACCGAGTTCGGCAAAATCGTCGCGCGGCTGGACCTGATCACGCAGATGCTTGATGAGCGTTATCGGCGGATCGGCCTTAACTACGCGCAGAGTTTGTTGTTCCTGAATTTCTTGCCGGTGCAGTGAGTTCGGTTGGGGCGGTGATCATCAATGCAGCACAAAACCTGTGGGAGCTGGCTTGCCAGCGATGGCGGTGGGTCAGGCAAAACTATGTTGCCTGGCCTGGCCTCATCGCTGGCAAGCCAGCTCCCACAAGTTTTTGTGGTGGGCAGAGATCCAATGTGGGAGCGAGCCTGCTCGCGAAAGCGTTCCTTCAGGCGCTGAAGAGTTGACTGGTCCACCTCATTCGCGAGCAGGCTCGCTCCCACATTGATCAAATGGTGCGCCTATTTTTTGTATACAATCCGACGCCGCTATTGATCAAAATGGAGCCGCTCCCGTCATGACCGACCCTGCAAGCGCCGATTTCAGCCGCGTCGACCGCACCGCCCGTGCGGACAAACTACCCTATGCCGCGTTGCTGGCGTTCGCCATGACCGGGTTCATCGCCATTCTCACCGAGACCCTGCCCGCCGGGCTGCTGCCGCAAATCGGTGCCGGGCTCAACGTCAGTGAAGTACTCGCCGGGCAACTGGTGACGCTGTATGCACTGGGTTCGATTGTCGCGGCGATTCCGCTGACCGTCGCCACACGCGGCTGGCCGCGACGGCGGGTGTTATTGATGACGGTCGGCGGGTTTCTGTTGTTCAACACCGTCACCACGTTCTCCAGCCATTACGGTTTGACCCTCGCCTCGCGCTTTCTCGCCGGGATGGCGGCGGGGTTGTCGTGGGGGATCATGGCCGGGTATGCGCGCGGCATTGTGCCGGTGCATCAACAGGGTCGAGCACTGGCGATTGCCATGCTTGGCACCCCGGTGGCGCTGTCACTGGGCACGCCGGCGGGGACGTGGCTGGGCAATCTGATCGGCTGGCGTGCGTCGTTCGGGATCATGTCGGCGCTGGCTCTGGTGCTGGCCGCGTGGATTGTTATCGCCGTGCCGGATCGTCCGGGGCAAACCAGCGAGGAGCGTCTGCCGTTGCTCGAATCGCTGCGCCTGCCGGGTGTGCGACCGGTGTTGTTCGTGGTGCTGACGTGGATGCTCGGGCACAACATTCTCTACACCTACATCGCGCCATTTCTGATGCAGGCCGGGCTCGCCGATCGGGTCGATTTGGTGCTGCTGGTATTTGGCCTGTGTTCGCTGGGTGGGATCTGGATCATCGGTCTGCTGGTGGATCGCTGGTTGCGCTGGCTGACGTTGATCAGCCTCGCGGTGTTTGCGCTGACGGCGCTGGTTCTGGCGTTGGCAGCGTCGTCGCCGCTGATCATTTATACCTGCATGGCGGTGTGGGGATTGTCGTTTGGCGGTTCGGCCACGTTGCTGCTGACCTCGGCGGCGGACTCGGCAGGTGATCACGTCGATGTGGTGCAGGCGATGCTCACCACCTCTTGGAACGTGGCGATTGCCGGGGGCGGGTTGTTTGGCGGGTTGTTGCTGGATCGGGCGGGGGCGATGTCGTTTCCGTGGGCGTTGCTGATTCTGTCGCTGATTGCGCTGGCCACGGTGTGGGCCAACAAAAACCACAGCTTCAAACCTGGCCGAAGGGTGCACTGATCTAAGGCTCACCAAAAATCCCCTGTAGGAGTGAGCCTGCTCGCGATAGCGGTCTATCAGTGACGAACTCAGTGACTGAAACACCGCTATCGCGAGCAGGCTCACTCCTACAGTAAAGCGATGGTGAGGTCGATATGGCATAACGATAGACCGCATCGATATATGTGGTTATAAGAAAAATCGCTATGCTGCGGGCCAGATTTTTCCTGTCGTTTTTCTGGACGGTTTAATGGAATTGGCAAATTTCGGCCTGGTGATTGCCGGGCTGGTGGTGGGTTTTATTGTCGGCATGACCGGTGTCGGCGGTGGTTCGTTGATGACGCCGATCCTGCTGTGGTTCGGCATCAACCCGGCAACGGCGGTGGGCACTGACCTGCTGTACGCCGCCATTACCAAATCCAGTGGCGTACTCGTCCATCGCAAAAACAAGAACATCGACTGGGCCATCACCGGTTGGCTGACCCTCGGCAGCGTGCCGGCGGTGGCTATGACCTTGTGGTTCCTCAGCACCCTGCACACCGCGCCGGACGCGATGAACGCCATCATCAAACAGGCATTGGGCTTCGTCCTGTTCGCCACGGCGCTGGCGATCTTCTTCAAGAAACGCTTGCTCGACTTCGCCCACAAACGCGCCGGCGGCAACTACAACCCGAGCGGTTCGCGCCTGAACGTGATGACTGTGATCACCGGTCTGATCCTCGGCACCATGGTCGCCCTGACCTCGATCGGTGCAGGCGCCCTCGGCACTGTCGCGCTGTTCATCCTCTATCCGCTGCTGCCGACCCGGCGTCTGGTCGGCACCGAAATCGCCCACGCCGTGCCGCTGACCCTGGTTGCAGGCCTCGGCCACGCGAGCATGGGCAACATGGATTGGGGCGTGCTGGGCTTTTTGCTGGTGGGTTCTCTGCCAGGCATCTGGCTCGGCAGCCACCTGACCGGACGCATCTCCGATGAAGTGCTGCGCCCGTGCCTGGCGACGATGCTGGTGCTGATCGGCTACAAACTGGCGTTCTGATCTGGCCCCGCCAAATACGGTCTCATGTAGGAGCTGCCGCAGGCTGCGATCTCTTGATGTTGTTTTTAAAGATCAAAAGATCGCAGCCTTCGGCAGCTCCTACGGGTGTTCTTACTGGCGGGTGGCGTATTTCATCACCGTCACCGGCAAATCGTCGTAGACCAGCTCTTCAACCACTTCCCAACCCAGTCGCGCATACAGCGACTGCGACGTGTCGGTGTACAGATACAACTCGGGCACGCCTAGCGCCGCCGCTTCTGCAACCACTCGATCGACCAGTTGCGAAGCAATCCCGCGACCGCGCTCCTCAGCCTTCACATAAACCCCCGCCAGCCATGGCGTCAGGTTCGGGCGCAGCTTCAGATCGCTTTCGATCAGCAGCGCGCCGCCCAGCAAACGTGAACCTTCAAGCGCCACCACCACGCTGGGCACTGCGCCTTTGCCGCAGGATTCGCGCATGTGTTCGATGCGGTGTTCGACGGTTTGCCCGGGGCGAAACTCGCCCCACTCCTTGAAGTTGAGCGTGGCCAGTTCTTCGATCAATTCGGGGTGATCGCACAGGTAATCGATGTGCATGCGGGTGAACTCCATTTCATGGGCAGAACTACCACCCTAATGCGGTCATAAAAGGTAATCAAATCCGCGTTGCGATCACCTCGGATATGTTGCGCAATGTCGCGCCTGTCCTAAGCTTCTGACTAGGCGGAAGATATTTGCCGGGTTGTCCCGGAACAATCGCCACGATGCGCAATCATTAGAGCGTGGATATCAAAAGGAGATGCGCATGCTCATCAGGTCATTGACCCTGACACTCTTGCTGGCGATTGCCGGCCCCTTGTTCGCCGCTGACAACGATTCGCCCATCGCCGGGGACATGGGCCGCGCCCGACCGCTGATCGTGATCGCACAAAGCACGGTCGACCCCGTGTGGGTAAGCCTGAAAAAGTCGCTGGAAGACCCCGCGAACAAAAAAGGCGTAGCCGACCGCAACATCAAGGTCTACACCATCCTCAACATGTCCGGCCAGCTCGACGGCAAGGACATGGGCCAGCAAGACACCATGGCGCTGATCCGCGCATTGAAACTTGGCGCCGGCGCGTTGCCCAAAGTGATTTTGGTGGGCAAGGATGGCGAGAAGAAACTGGAAAGCTCCGGGGACGAATCGAAGTCGGTGGATTTGAAGAAGATCTTTGACACCATTGATGCCATGCCAATGGCTGAGAAGGAAGCGGCCGCTGCGGCTCAGGCGCCAGTTGCTGCCGAGCCTGAACCGGCCAAAGGTACGAAAGGCGCAAAGCCGACCAAGCCTGCAAAACCGTCTAAGCCGCCGGAAATGCCGGATGATTGATGGCATGGCCTGATTAAAAAAAGGGCGACCTCAGCAGGTCGCCCATTTTTTGTCCGCGAAAAGATCGCAGCCTGCTGCAGCTCCTACAGGATCGGGTTTTTCACTCGGTCGATGTAGGAGCTGCCGCAGGCTGCGATCTTTTGATTTTCAGTCAGCAACAGCGCTAAGAATTGTATGGGCGATTTTCACCCGCTCAGGAATCGGGAAGTTCTTGTTCGCCATGATCACAATGCCAATATCCTTGCTCGGCACAAACGCCACGTAAGTCCCGAAGCCACCCGTCGAGCCGGTCTTGTTTATCAACACATCTTCCGGTTGCGGTTGCGGCGGATTCAGCCACTGCACCTTGTGCGCCTCCATGGCCATTTCCGTCGAGTTGCCGGCGAGCAAACGCTCGAGACTGATCGGGTAGCGGTACATTTCCCAACCCAGGCCTTGGGTCATGTCGCCAACCGTGTAATAACCGGTGTGGGTATTGGCGATGGTTTTTTGCAGTACCGCTTCCAGCGTTTCAGGTTTCAGGTTGGCCTGCACGTAACGCAGCATGTCCACCGCGCTGGTTTTCACCCCGTAGGCCTGCGAATCCAGCGCACCGGGCGTGACGCGCACCGGTTTGCCGTTTTTGTCATAGCCCTGGGCATACAGGTCCATTTGCGCGGCCGGCACGCTGAGGTAGGTGTGCTGCAAACCGAGTTTCGGCAGCAGGGTTTGCGTCATTGCTTGGTCAAACGGCTGGCCGAGGCTCTTCGCCGCCAGATAACCGAACAATCCAAGGCTTGGATTTGAATACTGGCGATGACTGCCTGCCGGATAAACCGGTTTCCACTGTTGGAAATAGCCGAGCATCTTGTCAGGCGAATCCGCGTTGTCCGGAAATTGCAGTGGCAAGCCGCCGGCGCTGTAGGTGCCCAGTTGCAGCACGCTGATGTTGTCGAAGGTGCTGCCTTTCAGATCAGGCCAGAGCTGGCTGGCCTTGGTCGACAGGTCGAGTTTACCGGTCGCCAGGGCGTAACCGGCGAGGGTGGCGGTGAAGGTTTTGCTCACCGAGCCGATTTCGAACAAGGTGTTTTCGCTGACTTTTTGTCCGGTGTCTTTGCTGGCGACGCCGTAGTTAAAGTAATGCGCCTTGCCGTTGATGGTCAGCGCTACGGTGAGGCCGGGAACGTTCTGTTGCTGCATCACCGGCGTCACCGCTGCGTTGACCAGCGCTGACAGTTGCGCATCGTCGGGCACGGCGGCGAAGCAGGCACTGGTGCCGAAGAGCAGACCGAAAGCGGCGCAGGAAATGACTTTGCTCGATTGAATGGATGACATGAATGAACCACTCTCCATGAGTGTTGATGACGTTATCCCGCTACACTGCGGGCGATTTCTGTGTTGGGCGACTGATCAGCGCCGCCAATTTAGTCAGCGCGGTACCAATCGACAAACGACGAAAACTCGCACGAGCCATTAGAAAAATTTGGGGCTGGGCATGATTCGACCGCAATTGCCGCTGAATGCACTGCGTGCCTTTGAAGCGTCCGCGCGTCATTTGAGTTTCACTCGCGCGGCCGTGGAGCTGTGCGTCACCCAAGCGGCGGTCAGCCATCAGGTGAAAAGCCTTGAGGCGCAACTCAACGTCACCCTGTTCAAACGCCTGCCCCGTGGGCTGATGCTGACCAGTGAGGGTGAAACCTTGCTGCCGGTGCTGAGCACCTCGTTCGATCACATCGCGCAGATTCTGGAACGCCTCGCTGGCGGACAGTATCGCGAAATGTTGACCGTTGGCGCGGTGGGTACGTTCGCCGTAGGGTGGCTATTGCCGAGGCTGGCGGACTTCCGGGCGAAACATCCGCTCATAGATTTGCGGCTGTCGACCAACAACAATCGCGTGGATGTCGCCGCTGAGGGTTTGGATTACGCCATTCGCTTCGGTGCCGGGGCGTGGCATGGCATTGAGGCGACGCGTTTGCTCGATGCGCCGCTGTCGGTGTTGTGCGTGCCGGAGATCGCTCGGCAATTGCAATCGCCGGGGGATTTGCTGCAACAGACGCTGCTGCGCTCCTATCGCACCGATGAATGGCCGGAGTGGTTTCAGGCGGCCGGGTTGGCGACCCAGGCTGCGCCGCCGCAAAGCATCGTGTTCGACTCGTCGCTGGCGATGATGGAGGCGGCTTTGCAGGGCGGTGGGGTGGCATTGGCGCCGCCGCTGATGTTCGCCCGGCAACTGGCGGCGGAGGCGATTTGTCAGCCGTTTGCGATCGAGATTACGACGGGGAGTTATTGGTTGACGCGGTTGCAGTCGCGCCCTGAAACGACGGCGATGACAGCGTTCAAAACCTGGCTTCTGCAAATCTCTACATGACTCACATCATCCCCTGTGGGAGCTGGCTTGCCAGCGATAGGGCCGGCACGGCCAACATCGATGTGCTGACCCACCGCTATCGCTGGCAAGCCAGCTCCCACAGGTTCATTTGTTGAACCAGCTACTCGGATTCAACCCCTATTCCCAGTAGAAGTGAGCCTGTGGGGATATCGGTTTGGGTTGATGATCAGCGCACTAGACACGGCCGCTTGTTATCGAACTTCCAGCCCGGAATCAAAAACTGCATCGCCACGCTGTCATCCCGCGCGCCGAGGCCCATGCCTTTATACAGTTCGTGGGCCTTGGCCACCTGGTCCATGTCCAGCTCGACACCCAGCCCCGGTTTTTTAGGCACCTGCACCAGACCATCGATGATTTGCAGCGGCGCCTTGGTCAACCGCTGGCCGTCCTGCCAGATCCAGTGGGTGTCGATCGCGGTGATCTCGCCCGGTGCGGCGGCAGCGACATGGGTGAACATCGCCAGCGAGATATCGAAGTGGTTGTTGGAATGCGAACCCCAGGTCAGACCCCATTCATGGCACATCTGCGCCACGCGCACCGAACCTTGCATCGTCCAGAAATGCGGGTCAGCCAGCGGAATGTCTACCGACTGCAACTGGATCGCATGACCCATTTCACGCCAGTCAGTGGCGATCATGTTGGTGGCGGTTTTCAGCCCCGTGGCACGACGAAACTCGGCCATAACCTCTCGACCGGAATAACCGTTTTCCGCACCGCACGGGTCTTCGGCATAGGCGAGCACCTGATGCTGATCGCGGCACAAGCGAATGGCTTCTTTCAGTGACCAAGCGCCGTTCGGATCGAGGGTAATCCGCGCATCAGGAAAACGTTCGGCCAGCGCCGTCACCGCTTCAATTTCCGCATCGCCACTGAGCACGCCGCCCTTGAGCTTGAAGTCCTTGAAACCGTACTTCGCGTGGGCAGCTTCGGCTAGGCGCACCACGGCTTCGGCGCTCATGGCCTTCTCGTGACGCACGCGGAACCAGTCATTGTCGGCGTCCGGTTCGCTGCGATAGGCGAGGTCGGTTTCGCGCTGATCGCCAACGTAAAACAGATAACCGAGCATCTTCACTTCATCACGTTGCTGACCTTCGCCGAGCAGCGCCGCCACCGGTACATCGAGATGCTGACCGAGCAGATCGAGCAGCGCGGCTTCGAGGCCCGTCACCGCGTGGATGGTGATGCGCAGGTCAAAAGTCTGCAGACCACGACCGCCAGCATCGCGGTCGGCGAAGGTCTGGCGCACTTGATTGAGGATCTTCTGATACGTGCCGATCGGGCTGCCGACCACCAGGCTGCGCGCGTCTTCCAGGGTCTGGCGAATACGCTCGCCACCTGGCACTTCTCCGACGCCGGTGTGGCCGGCGTTGTCCTTGAGGATGACGATATTGCGGGTGAAAAACGGCCCGTGAGCGCCGCTCAGATTGAGCAGCATGCCGTCGTGGCCGGCCACCGGGATGACTTGCATGTCGGTGATGATCGGGGCTTTGGCGGTGTCGTGTGCGGTCATGGTTTTTATCCTTCTTATTTGCAATCTTTAAAAATGGACGTCAGGCGTGCTTTGGCGCGGCATCGGCGACGGCAATGTCAGCCGCAGGTTTCGGCGTGGTGCGCGCGAAGAAGACGATGATCGCGGCAATGATCGAGGTCGCGGCCAGGCCATAGAGGCCGCCCTGAATCGAGCCGGTGTGTTCTTCGAGCAGGCCGAAAGTGGTCGGCGCGACGAAGCCGCCGAGGTTGCCGACCGAGTTGATCAACGCGATCACCGCCGCCGCGATGCGTGCATCCAGATACGCCTGCGGAATCGGCCAGAACAGCGACGAAGCGGATTTGAAACCCAGCGCGGCAAAACAGATCGCGACGAAAGCGAAGATTGGCCCGCCGGTGGTGGACATGAACATCCCCGCAGCGGCGATCAACAGGGCGGTGGCGACCCACGCCTGTTGGTGTTTCCACTTGGCCGAGAACGAGGCGAAAGCGTACATGCCGATGATCGACAGCAACCACGGAATCGAGTTGAACAGGCCGACCTGGAAGTCGCTCATCTCGCCCATTTTCTTGATGATGCTTGGCAGCCAGAAGGTTGCCGCGTAGATCGTCAGTTGAATGAAGAAGTAGATCAGGCAGAACAGAATGATCTGGCGGTCCTTGAGCAGCTTGCCCATCGATGGCCGGATTGGCGTCGCGGTTTCGCGGGCCTTCTGTTCAGCATCGATGGCGTTGACCAATGCATCCTGTTCGGCGCGGGTCAGCCATTTCGCGTCGTGGGGTTTGGCGTCGAGCCAGAACCAGACGAACACGCATAGTCCCACCGAGAACATCCCTTCAATGAAGTACATCCATTGCCAGCCGTGCATGCCCAGCCCGTTGATTTGCAGGAGCAGACCGGACAACGGGCCGGAGATCAACGAGGCCACGGCGGAGCCGCTGAGGAAGATCGCAATCGCCTTGCCGCGTTCGGCGCCGGGCAGCCAGCGGGTGAAGTAGTAGATCACCCCGGGAAAGAACCCTGCCTCGGCCACGCCGAGCAAAAAGCGCAGTACATAGAAGTGGGTTTCGTTCTGGATGAACGCCATACCGGCGGCGACCAGGCCCCAGGTAAACATGATGCGGGTCAGCCAGATGCGTGCGCCGACTTTCTGCAGCAGCATGTTGGAGGGGACTTCGAACAGCGCGTAACCGATGAAGAACAGACCGGCGCCGAAGCCATAAGCGGCGGCACCAATACCGAGGTCATGTTCCATGTGAGTGCGGACGAAACCGATGTTCACCCGGTCAATGTAATTGACGATGAACATGATCACGAAAAGCGGCAGGACGTGGCGTTTCACTTTCGAGATGGCGGACGCGAGTGTCGAATCGACGCCCTCGTTCATCCCGGAGACGGAGGTTTTCACTTGGTTTTCTCCCACTGATTATTTTTATGCGGGGTAGGGCAGGTGCTGCGTTGTTGCTAGACATCATACAACCTAGAAATTTTGTCCTACAAGTAGGGTTGGCCGATTATTTTTCTCTGGGATGCCGGTTTTTTATGCTTTTTTGCGTTAATGATCAATGTTTACTGGGTTTTTTAAGGCGTAGAACATCGCGTCACCCCCAGGGAGACACGGTTCTGTTTGTCAGGAGTGTTTGAAGGTATTTCCGTTTATTTGAGTGTTGTCATACAAGTTGAGCCGCTAGACTCAATTTCGTCATCCCCGCAGGATGCTACGATCCACAAGCCCCGATCACCGGAACCGATCATGCAAGAAGACCTCGACGCTCCCGCCCGTAAACGTGCGCACAACCTCGCCCATGACCTGGTGGAGAAGCTCACGCAAAGCATACTGCTCGGCCAACTGTCGCCCGGCGACAAGCTGCCGTCAGAGAATTCCATCGTTCAGGAACACGGTGTCAGCCGCACGGTGGTGCGCGAGGCGATTTCCAAGTTGCAGGCCTCCGGCCTGGTGGAGACGCGCCACGGCATCGGCACCTTTGTCATCGAGCGTGTTGCGGAGCAGGGCTTACGCCTGAATGTCGACACGGCGCTCGGTGTGCGCAGCATTCTCGAACTGCGTCTGGGCCTGGAAACCCAAGCGGCGGCGCTGGCGGCGCAGCGGCGCACGGAGGCGCAAGTGCTGCAGATGCGCCAGGCGCTGGATGACTATCAGCGTCTGCTGGACAACAACGACAGTTGCGTCGAAGCGGATCGGCGCTTTCATCTGCTGATTGCCGAGGCCACCGGCAATGTTTGCTTCAGCGAGATCATGCAGCACCTGGGCAGCGCGATGATTCCGCGTCACCGGCTCAACGCCGCCGAGCGCGGTGCGGCGGATCTGAGCAAACTTGGGCAACTGGCTCATCTGGAGCACGAGGCGATTCTGAATGCGATCAAGCGTCAGGATGCGGACGCCGCGCGCGCGGCCATGTGGCTGCATCTGACCAACAGCCGCGACCGGTTTTCCGCGCGGGGTTGATGGCCGTTGGTCTGTTCGATAGCACGCCGTGCAAAGGGCTGATTCCAAGTTGAACGGCCCGGATATTCCGGACCTCCTGAGTGAGGTGCGTCATGGCTAACGATTTGCTGTTTCAGGGTGGCGTGCTGCCCACCGATTCGACCCGGCCGCTGCCCGGTACCGATGAACCGACACTGGCTGATCACGACTCACCGATGGGAATGCCCCCGGGGCGCGATCCATTGAGTGACGCCGACCGGCCGGATGATTGGAAAGATCCGGGAGCGGACGATGAGGGTGTGCCGCCGGCGGATGAGCCGACGCCGTTGTCGGATGATCGGCGCTGAGACTTGGTTTTTATGTTGAGTTTGCTGGCCTCATCGCGAGCGATTATGGATTCAGCCAAGCTGAACGATCGAGTCGATTATGGATTCAGCCAAGTCCAATGTTCTTGATGAAGTGTCGGTGATGGATTCACCGACGTAATTTCAGGTCGGTGAACTTCTCCAATATCCCCCAATCGGTCCCCTCTCCCTCTGGGAGAGGGCTAGGGTGAGGGCCTTCTCAGGCATCACGCAGATCCCGCATCAACAACCCAAACCGCAAATCCACCGCATCCGGAATCGGCACATAAACCGTATGCCCATCCCCCGGTGCCACCTCGATCGCTTCTTCTTTAGCGTTCTGCAACTCATGCAGATCAAAATGGAAATTGCCCTTCGGCGTCATCAACTCCAGATGATCACCCAAGGCAAAGCGGTTCTTCACCTTGACCTCTGCCAACCGCCCACGCCGCTCGCCGGTCAACTCGCCAACGAACTGCTGACGCTCCGACACCGAACTGCCGTGCTGATAATTCTGGTACTCGTCATGCACATGCCGACGCAGAAATCCTTCGGTGTAGCCACGCTGTGCGAGTGATTCCAGATCCGCCATCAGGCTGCGATCAAATTCACGCCCGGCCACCGCATCATCAATCGCGCGGCGATACACCTGGGTGGTGCGCGCGCAATAGAAGTGCGATTTGGTCCGGCCTTCGATTTTCAGGGAATGCACGCCCATGCGCGTCAAGCGTTCGACGTGCTGCACCGCGCGCAGGTCCTTGGCGTTCATGATGTAAGTGCCGTGTTCGTCCTCGAACGCTGGCATCAATTCATCGGGGCGATTGGCTTCCTGCAGCAGGAACACCTGATCGGTGGGCGTGCCCAGCCCCAGCGTTGGCTCTGGCTGGAAGGTCTGGACGATCTCGCCGAGCTGGTTTTCGGTGGCCTCTTGCGCTGAGTATTTCCAGCGACAAGCATTGGTGCAGGTGCCCTGATTGGCATCGCGCTTATTCATGTAACCCGACAACAGACAGCGCCCGGAGTAGGCCATGCACAGCGCGCCGTGGACAAATACTTCCAGTTCCATGTCCGGCACCTGCTCACGGATTTCGCCGATTTCCTCTAGCGACAATTCCCGCGACAGGATGATCCGGCTCAAACCCATCTGCTGCCAGAACTCGACGCTCGCCCAGTTCACCGTATTGGCCTGCACCGACAGGTGAATCGGCATCTGCGGGAAATGTCGTCGCACGAGCATGATCAATCCCGGGTCGGACATGATCAGTGCGTCGGGGGCCATGTCGATGACCGGTGCCAGATCCTTGAGGAAGGTCTTCAACTTGGCGTTGTGCGGGGCGATGTTGACCACCACGTAAAAGCGTTTGCCTTGCGCCTGCGCTTCACGAATCCCCAGCGCCAGATTGGCGTGATCGAACTCGTTGTTGCGCACCCGCAGACTGTAACGCGGCTGGCCGGCGTAGACCGCATCGGCGCCGTAAGCGAAGGCGTAACGCATGTTTTTCAGGGTGCCAGCGGGGGCGAGCAGTTCGGGGGCGGCGAGGGTAGGGATCATGGCGGTGTCGGTCGCAAAAGCGCGGCAGGGTAAGGCGGATTCGGGCGCGGCTTATTGATCTGGATCTACGCTTTGCACTGAGCGCGTTTTGTTGTGGGTGAACGAGCTCGATAAGCGGCTAACGCTGATCCGCAACTATGCTCCATGAATAAAGATGGCACTCGTGCAGGCCGCGGTTGACTAAGCATCGGGGCGTGCATGACGCCTGACTGACATGGATCGGACATGAACGAAAAAAGCCTTCAATTCAAATCCCTCACCGTGCTGCTGTTGCTGGTCACGGTGGCGTTTATCTGGATCCTCTTGCCGTTCTACGGCGCGGTGTTCTGGGCGGTGATTCTCGGCATTGTGTTTGCGCCGATGCAACGCCGGCTGCAGGCGAAATTCGGCTGGCAGCGCAACCTGACGTCCCTGTGTACCTTGTCGGTCTGCCTGGTGATCGCGATTCTGCCGGTGATCATCCTCAGTGTGCTGCTGGTGCAGGAAGGCGCGGCGGTCTACAAGAACATCGAAAGCGGCGAACTGGACATCGCTGCGTATCTGGCGCAATTCAAGCACAGCCTGCCGCCATACTTTCAGCATTTGCTCGACCGTTTCGGCATGGGCGAGCTCAATGGCCTGCGCGAGAAAATCGTCAAATCGGCGATGCAGGGTAGCCAGGTGCTGGCCAGTCAGGCGTTCAGTTTTGGCCAGGGCACATTCGAATTCGTGGTGAGTTTTTTCATCATGCTGTATCTGCTGTTTTTCTTTCTGCGTGACGGCGCCGAGCTGGCGCGCAAGGTGCGCACCGCCGTGCCACTGGAGGAAGGCCACAAGCGGCGCTTGCAGTTGAAATTCAACCGCGTGGTACGCGCGACGGTGAAGGGCAATCTGGTGGTCGCGGTGACGCAGGGCGCATTGGGCGGGGCGATTTTCTGGTTTCTCGACATCCCCAGCGCGCTGCTGTGGGCAGTGTTGATGGGGTTTTTGTCGTTGCTGCCAGCGGTCGGCGCGGGGATTGTCTGGGCGCCGGTGGCGGTGTATTTCCTGCTCAGCGGGATGATCTGGCAGGGCGTGGTGTTGGGCTTGTTCGGGGTCTTCGTGATCGGTTTGGTGGACAACGTGCTGCGGCCGATTCTGGTGGGCAAGGACACCAAAATGCCCGACTACATGATTCTGATCTCGACCCTTGGCGGCCTGGCAGTCTTCGGTCTCAACGGCTTTGTGATCGGGCCGCTGATCGCGGCATTGTTCATGTCGAGCTGGGCGCTGTTCGCCGAGACCAAGCCCAAAGTGCAACTGCCTTAAGCGTGAAACGGCGCGCTGACGATCTTCTGCGACAGTGCCTGCGCAGCAGGCAAGGAAGTCAGCGGGCCGCTGATCGCTTCGCCGTCACGCATCAGATACCAGCAGGCGAGCAGGCCCGTGGCCCTGAGCGAAGCGGGGACGGCGCTGCCGATAACGGACATGATTTGAACCTGAGCCATGACGAGTACCTCCATCTATCAATGGAGCTACCTTAGAGATTCGCCGGTTCTACGGACAATCAACGCTTTCGATAGTGGTCATTGATGCCGTTGAGGCTTCAGTCGACCACTTGATCAAGCATGTGCATGACTTCGCGCTCGTTGAGCAAACCTTTGTGCACGAGGTTTTCCGCCAGCAGCGAAAGGAACTTGGCGCAACGATGGCCTTCCAGGTGCTTGAGCTCGGTCAGCGCGCTGTACACCTTGCTGGAGGTGCACAGGCCGACGATGCGGTGCGGGTTTTGTGTTGGCATACAGTCGTCCTTGTTGTTATCAACCTGTTGTTTACGGACGGATTCAGATTGCGGTTCCGTCATGACAAATAAGTGACCGTTTTATGGAAAAGTACACAACGGTCAAACAATCATGCCGACTTTAGCCGGTGAAACTGTCCTCACAGCGACCTTGGCGAGATTTTTTCAGACGCTGGCCGACCAACGGTCATAAAAAAGCCCCGCTGTAAAAGCAGGGCTTTGTTTTTTGGTTACCAGCGTGGACCGCCATAGTAGCCATGTGGCCGACCGTAATAACCGCGAGGCGGGCCGTAATAGACGGGGGCCTGTTGAATGTACACCGGCTGCTGCACATACACCGGTGCTGGCTGGTAGTAGACCGGTGGTGGCGGCTGCTGCACGTAGACCGGTTGCGGCTGCACATAAACTGGCTGTTGCTGCACATATACCGGCCGATCCTGGTTGATCAGCGCCGAGCCGATGATGGCCGAGCCGACGATCGCGCCAAACACCGCAGGGCCTTGCCAGCCGTGGCCACCACCGGCTTCTGCCTGACCTGTGACAGCAAGTGCGCCAATCAACAAGGCCAGAATGGGGAGTTTACGAATCATGATAAATCCTCGGTTCTTCGACCCGGCGGCAGGGCCTGCACCAGGCCCACAGTTGTCGCGGGGATACTTCTAAGACAGCGAAATTCTGAAAATCAGCACAGCCGCTGGGTAAATTTTGTGTAAGGTCTGTACCGGCTTCTTTACCGTGACGCTTGATGGTCCCGGAACACGTTTAATACAGGCCTCTATGATCATTCAGAAGCCGATGGGCTGGCTAATCCCGTTTATCCGAAAGTGCGTTTGAAGGAGAAGTTTCATGCAGATGAACCCGAACAAAGACACCCAATTGTGCATGTCCCTGTCGGGGCGCCCGGGTAACTTCGGTCTGCGTTTTCATAACCATTTGTATGAGCAGTTGGGCCTGAACTTCTATTACAAGGCTTTCAGCAGCCAGGACCTGACCGGCGCGGTGGGCGGTATTCGCGCGTTGGGCATCCGTGGTTGCGGCGTGTCGATGCCGTTCAAGGAAGCGTGCATTGCGCTGGTCGATGAACTGGATGCATCGGCAGCGGCGATCCAGTCGATCAATACCATCGTCAACACCCACGGCCATCTCAAGGCTTTCAACACTGATTACATCGCTGTGGCGCAGTTACTGGAAACCCACGCGGTGCCCAAGGCATCGACCTTCGCCCTGCGCGGCAGCGGCGGCATGGCCAAGGCGGTGGCCAGCGCCCTGCGTGACGGTGGTTATAAAAACGGTTTGATCGTTGCGCGCAATGAGCGGGCAGGGCGTGCGTTGGCGGATTCGCTGAGTTATCGCTGGCAGGCGGACCTGGGGGAGGAGCGGCCGCAAATGCTGATCAATGTGACCCCGGTGGGCATGGATGGCGGACCGGAAGCGGGGCAGTTGGCGTTTGAGCCTCAAGTTATTGCTGCGGCTGAGACGGTATTTGATGTGGTCGCGATCCCGTCGGAGACGCCGCTGATTGTGCGGGGCCGGGCCGAGGGTAAAAAGGTCATTACCGGGCTTGAGGTAATTGCGATTCAGGCGCTGGAGCAGTTTGTCCTGTACACCGGCGTGCGCCCGACTGAAGAGCAGTTTGCGGCGGCGGTGGCGTTTGCCCGGAGCTGATTGAGTGTTGTGGTGGCAGGGCGGGCCTCTTCGCGAGCAGGCTCGCTCCTACAGTTGGAAAGCGTTCACCCTGTAGGAGTGAGCCTGCTCGCGATGGCCTCACTACGGATTCAGATCTGAACATTGCCTATACTGCCTCCCCAGCAAGCACAGACTTGCCCACCATAAAAACCGTGACCGAGGCTCCCATGCATCCGCCCATCCTCAACCTGCATCAGGTCGAACTCGAACCCCTGCCCGAAGCCCTGGCCCCGGAAGGCGAAACCGCCGGGCGCTATCAACAGCGCATGGCGCGGATTGGCCAGCAACTGGGTTCGCAGAAACTCGGTTATCGCCTGTATGCCTTGCCACCGGGCATGCGCGGCAGCCCGTTTCACAGCCATCGGGTCAACGAAGAGATGTTTTACGTGGTGGCCGGGGAGGGCGAGGTGCGTCTGGGCGCCGAGCGTTTCCCGATCCGCGAAGGCGACGTGATTGCTTGCCCGCCGGGTGGGCCGGAAAAGGCGCATCAGATCATCAATACCAGCTCGGGCGAATTGCGCTATCTGGCGGTGAGCACCCAGCAGCAGCCCGATATTTGCGAATACCCGGATTCGAACAAGTACGTGGTGATGGATAACTTCAAGGTCGATGCTGAGGGCAATGCCTCAGGCTTTGTCGCAGTGGCACGGCAGGCGGATGGCGTGGATTACTGGGATGGTGAATAACACGCAGATCCCTTGTAGGAGTGAGCCTGCTCGCGATAGCGGTGTGTCATCCAAAAATGATGTGACTGACACACCGCTATCGCGAGCAGGCTCACTCCTACATTGGTTTTGTGTGATTATTCGAGGCGGGCCAGGCGTTCTTCCAGCGCTGCGATTCGCGCTTCTAGCTCTTCGATACGCTCAACCGAAACGCCACTGCTTGCACCGCGATCCTGCGGACTTTGCCGCGCTGCCATAATTGCCTCGCTATCCGCCGGATCACCCAACGCATGGGTATAGCGGTCTTCGCGCTGCCCGGCCTGACGCGGAATCAACACCGCCAGCCCCCGCGCAATCAATCGCTCAAGCTGATGCACAACCTGTTCTGCGTCTTCGAAATCATGCATGCGCCCGCTGCGGGTCAGCAGTTCATTGACGGTTTGCGGGCCGCGCAGAAACATCAGTCCGCTAAGAATCACCTGCGCTGGCACCAGTTCCAGCGCCTTGTCGACCTTGTGCTCCCAGCGGTCGGCGCGACTGCCCATCACCAGCCTGGCGAAACCGCGACCTTCCAGCGCCCGCAAACTCTGGCCGACCTGACCCTGGCTCAGGTTCATCACCGGTTCGCGGCTGGTTTTCTGATTGCAGGCCAACACCAGCGCATTGAGAGTCAGCGGATAGGTTTCCGGGCTGGTTGCCTGTTTCTCGATCAGCGAGCCGAGAATACGGATTTCCGTTGCGTTGAGCCGTGGTTCGTCGAAGCTGGATTCTGTCTCTGTGGTCATCGCGCGTTCCCTCTGCAGTCGAAGGCGCCTAGCCTAATCCTTGCCAAACAAAAGGCAAGCCGTGTGGTCATCAAGCATGGCTATAATCGCCTCCTTGTTCCACCCAGCCACCACACGAGACTGCCATGACCATTTCCCTGTACGCCGCATCCGTCCCGGTTTTTCAACAAATGCTCAACGCCCTGAGCGATGTCCTGAAAAAGGCTGAAGCCCACGCCACCGAGAAAAACATCGATCCGAACGCTTTCCTGCAGGCCCGTCTGTACCCGGACATGTTCCCGCTGACCCGCCAGGTGCAGATCGCCGTTGACTTCGCCAAAGGTGTTTCCTCGCGTCTGGCTGAAGTCGAAGTGCCTAAGTACGACGATACCGAAACCACCTTCGCCGAGCTGCAAGCCCTGATTGCCAAGGTGCTGGCCTACATTGGCGAGATCAAGCCAGAGCAGATCGATGGCAAGGAAGGCATCGAAATCGTTACTCGTCCGGGTACGCCGAAAGAGAAGCGCTTCAGTGGTCAGGCTTACCTGCTGACTTACGGTCTGCCGCAGTTCTTCTTCCACGTCACTACCACCTATGCGCTGCTGCGTCATAACGGGGTTGAAGTGGGCAAGCGTGATTACATGGGCGCGTTCTAAAACGTCAAAGCCCTCATCGGAACGCCGCCCGCCTAGCCCTCTCCCAGAGGGAGAGGGGACTGACCGAGTTGTTTGTTCTAGATACGCCGACCTGATCTATCGAGTCGAACTCAGGTTTGAGCAGCACTCGGTCTGCCCCCTTTCCCCCTCGCCCCCTTGGGGGGAGAGGGCTGGGGTGAGGGGGAAAAGATCTCAGCCACAAAAAAGACCGCCAGGTTCACACCATGGCGGGCTTTTCATTACAGCGAATATCAAGCCGTGCGTTGGGCTTTCGCTTCTTCACCCAAACACGCCGCAGCGGTAAACAACACGTCAGTCGACGAGTTCAGCGCCGTCTCTGCCGAATCCTGCAGCACCCCGATTATGAAACCGACTGCCACCACTTGCATGGCGATTTCGCTTGGAATACCGAACAGGCTGCACGCCAGCGGAATCAACAGCAACGAACCACCCGCCACGCCCGAAGCGCCACAGGCGCAAATGGCGGCGACAACGCTGAGCAGAATCGCCGTCGGAATATCCACGGCAATACCCAGCGTATGCACGGCCGCCAGGGTCAGCACGGTGATGGTGATCGCCGCACCGGCCATGTTGATGGTCGCGCCCAGCGGGATCGACACCGAATAGGTGTCTTCATGCAGACCCAGACGCTTGCTCAATTCCAGATTGACCGGAATGTTTGCCGCCGAGCTGCGGGTGAAGAATGCGGTGATGCCACTTTCACGCAGGCATTTGAGAGTCAGCGGATACGGGTTGCGACGCAGTTTCCAGAACACGATCAGCGGGTTCATCACCAGTGCCACGAACAGCATGCAGCCGAGCAGCACGGCCAGCAGGTGCGCGTAACCGATCAGCGCACCGAAACCGGAGGTGGCCAGTGTCGATGCCACCAGACCGAAAATGCCCAGCGGTGCGAAGCGAATCACCACGCGCACGATCACCGTCACGCCATTGGACAGATCACCCAGCACTTCACGGGTGGTGTCGCCGGCATGACGAATCGCGATGCCCATGCCGATCGCCCACGCCAGGATGCCAATGAAGTTGGCGTTCATCAGTGCGCTGACCGGATTATCGACCACGCTCAACAACAGGCTTTGCAGCACTTCGCCGATACCGCCCGGCGCCGTCACCGAAACGTTGTCGGTCGACAGCACAAGGTGCGATGGGAACGCCATGCTCGCAACCACGGCCACGACCGCCGCCGCAAAAGTGCCCAGCAAATAGAGGAACAGGATCGGGCGGATATGGGTTTCCTGGCCGTGCTTGTGGTTGGCAATCGAGGCCATCACCAGCACGAACACCAGAATCGGTGCGACGGCTTTCAACGCTGAAACAAACACTTTGCCGATGAACGCCGTGCCTTTCGCCGCTTCCGGGGCAAACAGCGCCAGGGCAATACCGGCGATCAGGCCGATGAGGATCTGCGTGACCAGGCTGAGGTTCTTGAGGCGTTGCAGTAGAGAAGGGGATGAAGCGGTCATAGCGGCATCTCTGATTTTTTATAGGGTGCAAGGTTGCGTAAAGCGATGGCAAAACAGGGGCAGACCACCGCCACGAACCGAAAGTGTTGACGCGACATCAACGCCAATAAACCGGTCGTTGAGCAGGTTGTACGTTTTTCAGGGCGCGGACTTTATCACAGCGTAGGCCTTATCCTTCAGGCATGTGACGATCTGCCACCGGATCAGGCAACAAAGTCGGCAGGTTTGTGCAAGTCAGCCCGGACACACTCTGTTAAGATTGCACATCCTTATTTTCAAATTTCGCCAGCGGGCCTTCGGGTCAACGCTGGTGTCGTCGTTTTGCTGGAGTTGCGCATGCTGTTGCCCATTCTTCTGTTGTCTGCCGCCGGGTTCACGGTGCTGACCACGGAATTCGTCATCGTCGGCCTGTTGCCGGCGATTGCCCGAGACCTCGAAGTCACCATCCCGCAGGCCGGGTTGCTGGTGACTTTATTCGCTTTTACCGTGGCGATGTTCGGGCCTTTCCTGACCGCGTATTTCGCCCGTTTCGAGCGGCGCAAGCTGTTTATCAGCATCTTGATCATGTTTGGCCTGGCCAATACCGTGGCGGCGCTGGCGCCGAACATCTGGGTGATGGCGATTGCCCGGTTGATCCCGGCGCTCGGTCTGCCGGTGTTCTGGGCCTTGGCCAGTGAGACCGCAGTGGACATCGTCGGCCCGGATTTCGCCGGTCGCGCGATCGCCAAGATCGGTTTCGGCATTGTCTGCGCCACGGTGTTCGGCATCCCGGTTGGCACGTTGATTTCCGATGCGTTCGGCTGGCGCAGTGCCTTTGGCATTCTGGCGGTGATCGCTTTTGCCAAAGCCTTGTTGCTGTTTGTTTATCTGCCGAAAACCAGCCTGCACCAACATCAGGTCAGCTTCCGCTCGCAGTTCAAGATTCTGCGCAGCCCGTTGATGATCGGCCACATCGTGCTGTCGATCCTGGTGTTCAGCGGCATGTTTACCGCTTACACGTATCTGGCCGACATTCTTGAGCGCCTCGCCGGGTTCAACGGCACCGTGGTCGGTTGGTGCCTGATGGCTTTCGGTGCGGTCGGTCTGATCGGCAACTCCCTGGGCGGTCGTGCGGTGGATCGCCATCCGCTGGGGGCGTCGGTGTTGTTCTGTGCGTTCATGATTGCCGGCATGGTCTCGCTGGTACCGAACATTCATTCGCCGCTGGGGCTGGCGGTGGCGATGGGGATCTGGGGCGTGACTCAGGCTGCGTTGTTCCTGGTCAGCCATGTGCGCCTGATGAAAGCCGCGCCGGAAGCGCCAGCGTTTGCTGCTTCGTTGAATATCGCCGGGGCCAATCTGGGGATCGGCCTGGGCGCCATCGTCGGTGGCCGGGTGATCGACAGCGCGGGTCTGGGCTTCCTCGGGTTTGCCGCCGCCGGGTTCATTTTGCTGTCGGTGTTCCTCGCCATGGTGCTGATGACGCTCAAGCCGCGCGAAATGTGCGCCGAGGCTTCATAACGCAGTAAATAGCTCGCGTCGGGCACCTTCGGTAATCGCAACGATGCCGGGGTGCTTGACCTTGCGCTCTACCGAGATGGCATAGAACGACTCGGTCACTGCGTCGGTCTGGCCAATCAGCTCGACGCCGCACTGGCGCTTCACTTCATCGGCAATCACGCTTGGACCGATAAAAATCCCGCTGCCGGATTGGCCGAACGCCTGCATCAACGCACTGTCATCAAACTCGCCGACGATTTGCGGCTGGATCTGCTGCTCGGCAAACCAGCGCTGCAAGCGGCTGCGCACCACGGTTTCCGGTCCGGGAATCAACAGAGGCGCACCGTGCAGGCTGCGCGGGAAATCCTGACCGTATCTGGCTGCCAGTTCCGGGGTGGCGAAGAAACTGATTCCGCACTCACCGAGCTTCTGGCTGTAGCCCTTGATGTCGAGGTGCGAGGGCATCGGGCTGTCTGAAATCACCAGATCCAGGCGCTGGATCGCCAGATCGGCGAGCAAACGTTCGAGTTTGTCTTCGCGGCAGGTAATGCGCAGGGGCTCGTTCAGCTCCATGGTTGGCGCGATCAGGCGATAGACAATTGATTTAGGCACCACGTCAGCCACGCCGACGCGGAATAGGATCTGCTGCTCGTTGGGCTGGGCACGCAGCATCAGTTCCAGTTCGCCGCCGAGCTGGAACATCTGCTCGGCGTAGGGCAGGGCTTGTCGCCCGGCTTCGGTCAATTCGAGTTGCCGGCCGACGCGTCTGAATAACTCGATGCCATACGTCTGTTCGAGCAGTGATATCTGCCCGCTGATGGTCTGTGGCGTCAGGTTCAGTTGCTCGCAGGCGCGCACGATGCTGCCGGTCTTGGCCACAACCCAGAAGTAATGCAGTTGGCGGTAGTTGAGCATGAGTGTCATCACTTCGTGAAAACCGAAGTATAGCCGCTAAAAATACGAATTTTCCTGAAGTGTTTGTCTCCCTAGAATGCCCAGCCATCGACGGCCGGTCTGTGAGCCTGTCTGTTCATTCGAAGGAAACCTTATGAAATACACAATCCCAGCATTGATGTTTACGTCTTTACTGCTTATGGCCGGTTGCGATCAGGCCGAGAAAAGCGCCCAGCAACTGATGGGCAAAGCGGCCGAAAGCGCCAAGCAAGCGATTGACGACACCCATAAAGCCGCTGAGCAGGCACTCAGTGATGCCACCGGCGGGTTGATCGAGAAAAAAGAAACACCGGAAAAAGACGCGGAAAACTCCGAATCTTCCTCCAAGACCATCTAATTCGTCTTACACAGAGTCAGGACTGACCCATGGAATATCTGTTACAGCTCGCCGCCAGCCCCACCGCTTGGGTTGCTTTGGCCACATTGGTGGTGATGGAAATCGTGCTCGGCATCGATAACTTGATCTTTATCTCGATCCTGACCAACAAATTGCCCAAGCAGTACCAGCAGAAAGCACGCCGTATCGGTATCGGCATGGCGTTGATCCTGCGTCTGGCACTGTTGAGCACCATCGCCTTCATCGTGCAGTTGACCGCACCTGTGATCGAGATCCTGGGCCAGGCCTTCTCCTGGAAGGACATGATCCTGATTGCCGGTGGTCTGTTTCTGGTCTGGAAGGCTACGACCGAGATCCATCACAGCATGGACCCGGCGCCGGAAGATCCGAAGTCGGCGACCTCGACAGTCACTTTGGGTTTTGCCGCGGCTATCGGCCAGATCCTGATGCTCGACATGGTGTTCTCGATCGACAGCATCATTACTGCGGTCGGTATGACCGAACACTTGCCGATCATGATCATCGCGGTGGTGGTGTCGGTGCTGGTGATGCTGTTTGCTGCTGAACCGCTAGCCAAGTTCATCAACGACAACCCGACGGTGGTGATGCTGGCTCTGGGCTTCCTGATCATGATCGGCATGACGCTGATCGCCGAAGGCTTCGGCGCCCACGTACCGAAAGGTTACGTGTATGCAGCGATGGCGTTCTCGGCAGCGATTGAAGTGCTGAACATGATGTCGCGCAGGGCTAGGCAGAAGAAGCTGGCTGAGCAGGCGTAACCGCTGAAAGTGAAAAGCCGCCTGAACTCTTTGGGGTCAGGCGGCTTTTTTTCGATTCGAGATTTTCAGTGTGGAATAGAGCCAGCCCCTCACCCCAGCCCTCTCCCGAGGGAGAGGGAGCCGATTTGTGGAGTGTTTTAGTCTTTAGTTCGGCTCGATATTTCAGGTCGGTGTAACTCGAGAAAACAACTCGATCAGTCCCCTCTCCCTCGGGGAGTGTATGTACCGGAGACATGGTGGACACATGTTCGGAGACATGGTGGACGGTTTTAGATCTTCTTACCTGCCGTCACGATCTGCAAGTTCAAGTCGATTCGGGCGATACGATGTCTACTCCAGTAGACATCGTGGATGCCGTCCTCCGTCGTTTCCCTGATAGCCACTGACCTCCCGTAAAATGCCTTTCCAACTGTGTATTCACGATTGCCCCAGTAGATCTCGCCCTTCACCTGAACCTTCCTGACCACATCCCCATCATCGTACTCAGGCGCCGCCGGTTGCTCCTGATATTCCCGCGGGCTACTGCTGTAGCGAGTAGCAGGAACCTGCATGCCCAGTGCTTGATGCGGGCGCTTCTGGTTGTAAATCTCACGCCAGATATCAAACGCCCGTTGCGCATCGTCCAGATCGATGAAGAGCTGGCCTTGCAGGACTTCCCTTTTCAGGCTGCGGTGGAAGCGCTCCAGCTTTCCCTGGGTTTGCGGGTGATAAGGTCGGGAGTGGCCGACCTTGATGCCCTGGCTCATCAGCCAGACCTCCAGTGCGGTATAAACACCTGTCTGATCACCCCATGGCGAACCGTTGTCCATCGTCATGCGTAAAGGCAGGCCGAAACGCCGAAAGGTCCTGATTAGATGCTCCTGAACGGTTTGGCGCTGCTCATTAATGCATGCCGCGATGCACAGCGAAAACCGTGAATGATCGTCCAATATCGTCAACGGATGGCAACGCCCCTGAGCCAGGCTGATATGTCCCTTGAAGTCCATCTGCCAAAGATCGTTGGGCGCTTCATGCTCGAACCGGATAAACGGTTTGATCTCAGCGGCCTTTGGATCAACGCGCGAATGACGCTGTAAAACCGCATGCACGGTACTGACCGAAGGCATCACTTTGCCGTCGTCTTCCAGCACACGCTTGAGCTTGCGAGCGCCCCAAGCGGCGTACTCCTGACTCACGGTCAGAATCTGCTGCTCAACATCGTCAGCGCAACGTTTGGGTGATGTCTTTGGTTGTCGAGACTGATCGATCAATCCCTCTGCACCTGAGGTCTCAAACCTGTTGAGCCATTTGTAGGCAGTGCTTGGGCTGATATTGAATCGACGGCAAAGCTGCCGAACATTGGCCCCTTCTTGCCGAGCCAACAGCACGAATTCTGAACGAAGCTGCACGGTGGACACCTCTTCCCAAGACACAGGCCATCTCCTTCGCGATGAGCAATGTGTCTATTAAAATGTGTCCACCATGTCTCCGAACACCTGTCCACCATGTCTCCGGTACATACAGGGAGAGGGCTAGGGTGAGGGGCTTTTGCCTTTGCTGTTCAATTTCAATGTGCGGCCGCGTGACGTACCCGCTGCTTCTCGGCTTTCTCAACCGCAGCAGGCTGAACCGGATGGTGATGATGGCGCCGCGAAACCCGCAGCACCCCCCACAACATGGCAGCGGCCACGGCCAGCCAGCCGGCAATCAACATTACGATGGTCATGGTCAGGCTCATCAGTGCCTCCTCTTCGCCCTGCATCGGGCCCACACTTTTTCAATTCGCTCTGTTTCAGTGACAGTCTAGACAATGGGGTGTTTCAGACTATTGACCAAAGGTCGATTGCGACCAATCAGTTTGCTCTATGCAATCGATGGGTCTGCCGCTTAAGGCTATACCGCAGCCGGGCGCGGCCCTATGATCGCAGGCGTTGCCGGAACACGATGACCGGCGTCTGAACAGAGAGTGATGATGGTGCAGGTATTTTCTCGAATTCGTGCGGCGCTAGTGGTGGCGGGTTGTGCGGCCGTGTTGGCCGGATGTGCAGGTACTGTGGCGCCTGAGGTCAAGCGTCTGCCGGAGCGGGTCGAACTCAGTGGCACGTTCTATCGCGGCGAAGCCAATCAGAGCGGCCCGCAAGTGTTGGCCAGCCTGTTGTCGCAGCAGGGCATCGTGATCACTCCGGGGTTGCTCGAGAAACCTCTGCACTTGCCGGGTGCCGAAGACAAATTGCAACGGAACCTGCAAAACCTCGCCCGCGAGTACGGCATGGTGGTTTACCCGCTGGACAGCAACCTGCCCGCACTGTTGACCCAAGTGGCGGCAGGCTATCCGGTGATGGTGCGCTTCAGCGAGGGGGCGGCATTCTGGGCCGAGCCGCGTTACGCAATCCTGTCCGGTTACGACCGCAACAAACAGAAGGTCTTGCTGCGTGCCGGCATGAACCGTCGCGAACTGATGAGTTTCAGCTCCTTTGAGTCGGCACTGGAAAAATCCGGTGGCTGGGCCGTGCTGATCCAGAAACCGTCGCAGATCCCGGCAGCCGTTGACCGTCAGCGCTGGCTCAAAGCAGCCGATGAACTGGCCCAGGCCGGTCAGGAAAACGAAGCGGCGCAGGCGCGCAAGGCGCTGGCAGCCCACTGAGTTCCCGTTCGTCATTTGCCGGGCACGACTGCGCCCGGCAAGCCTCCTACGAATAGAACCCGTTTTCTGCGGGTGAATCAGGAGGCGAACATGGCAGATTCCCCATCCCCGAAAGGGCCGCATTCGACCGAGCACTCGTCGGGTCATGATCTGGGTTTCGACCCGGACTCGCCGGACGTCGACGATCCGCAAGTCGATCCGGTTGGCCCGGCCAAGGCGCCGAAAGACGTGAAACCCGGTGAAGACCACAAGACACCGGCCAAACCTTATGACCCGTTAGCCAATCTGAAACCTTGATGAGAGGTGCGTATGAGTACTGACTCAAGCTTCGATGACCAAAAACCGGACAGCGTGCCCACGACGCCGGAGCCGGAGATTGATCCGGTGCTGGATCCGGACAGCCCGCTGCGCGATCCGATGGCCCGACCTAATGTCATGAAGCCGGAACATTCGCGGGATCCAAGTGCAGGCGATGGCATTCCTGATGACGACAAGATGCCGCTGCCCAATGACTGAAATGCAGGCGAAAAAAAGCCCCGAGGATTCGGGGCTTTTTCTTGCGCGCTCGGGTTACTTGGACGCTTCAACCACACCGCTCTGGCGTGACTTAAGGTTTTTCTCGGCCTTGTATTGTTGCGCCACCGCAGGAACGTTGGCGCTCTTACCGGTTTCCACCCAACTGCGAATACGGCTGGCATCGGCGAAGTGGGTGTATTTGCCGAAGGCGTCGAGAATGACCAGCGCGACCGGACGGTTACCCATCTTCGTCACCAGCACCAGGCAGTGACCGGCAGGATTGGTGAAACCGGTTTTGGTGATCTTGATGTCCCAGTCGGCCTTGTTCACCAGGTGGTCGGTATTGCGGAAACCCAGGGTGTAGTTAGGTTTGCGGAAAGACACGGTCTTTTCCTTGGTGGTGGTGAGTTCGCTGAGGAGCGGGTACTTATGCGCGGCCACCAGCAGCTTGCTCAGGTCGCGGGCGGTGGAAACGTTACGCTCCGACAGGCCTGTCGGTTCGACAAAGTGCGTACTGGTCATGCCCAGTGCCTTGGCTTTCGCGTTCATGGCCGCGATAAAGGCCGCGTAACCTCCCGGATAGTGGTGAGCGAGGCTGGCGGCCGCGCGGTTCTCCGAAGACATCAAGGCGATCAGCAGCATCTCGCGACGCGGCAGCTCACTCTTGAGTTTGACTCGAGAGAACACACCCCTCATTTCCGGTGTGTTGCTGATATCGACATTGATCCATTCGTCCATGTTCTGCCGGGCTTCAACCACTACCAATCCAGTCATGAGCTTGCTGACAGAAGCGATCGGCACGATCACGTCAGGGTTGCTGGAGTAGATGACTTTGTTGGTCTGCATATCCATGAGCAGTGCGCTGCCGGAGGCGATCTTCAGGCTCGAAGCGTCACGTGGGGCAGCGGTGGTTTCCGCAGCGTTGATCGTTGGCGTGATGAATGTGCCTGTAAAAGCAAAAAACAGGCTCAGAATCGAAAGACGAATTTTCACGCGGGCGAACTCATAAAGGTTGGATATTCCGTTAGTTTGTAACGGGTTATTTCTTCAAAGCGTCGCATTCTAGGAGTATGGCTGAAGATCTGTCGATGGTTGTTTGAATGACCTGAAAAACTCGTGAAAAGGCCTGTAAAAAGAGGGGTTTCCGGCGAACGGTTACAGTTTTTTCTCAGGCATGAAAAAACCCGCACGAGGCGGGTTTTTCTTAGTGCTGAAAGTACCACTCAGGCGTGCAGGGTTTCTGCCGCGTAGAGCGTGTTTTCCAGCAGGCAGGCGCGGGTCATCGGACCTACGCCACCCGGCACTGGAGTGATCCAGCCAGCGCGGGGCAGGGCGGTTTCGTAGACGACGTCGCCGACCAGTTTGCCGTCGTCCTGACGGTTGATGCCGACGTCGATCACGATCGCGCCTTCTTTGATCCACTCGCCTTTGACCAGGCCCGGCTTGCCGGCGGCCACCACCACCAGATCGGCACGACCAACGTGGCCGGCCAGATCCTTGGTGAAACGGTGAGTCACGGTCACGGTGCAGCCGGCCAACAACAACTCCATCGCCATCGGGCGACCGACGATGTTGGAGGCGCCGACGACCACTGCGTCCATGCCATAAAGGTCAGCGCCAGTGCTTTCCAGCAGCGTCATGATGCCTTTAGGTGTGCAGGGACGCAGCAGCGGAATGCGCTGGGCCAGGCGGCCGACGTTATAAGGATGGAAGCCGTCGACGTCTTTGTCCGGGCGAATGCGCTCCAGCAATTTGGAGGCATCCAGGTGCTCGGGCAGCGGCAGCTGAAGCAGGATGCCGTCGATTGCAGGGTCGTCGTTGAGGCGATCGATCAGATCGGTCAGCGCGTCTTGCGTGGTGTCGGAGGGCAGGTCGTAGGCTTGAGAGAGGAAGCCAACCTCTTCACAGTCTTTACGCTTGTGCGAGACATAAACCTGAGAGGCAGGATCGCTGCCGACCAGGATCACCGCGAGGCCGGGAGTGCGCAGGCCTTGCTGGCGACGCTCGGCAACTCGTTGGGCGATCTGCTGGCGCAGGCTGGCGGCGATCGATTTGCCGTCGATTAGTTGTGCAGTCATTGCGCGTGATTAACCATCGAGAGGGGAAAAAATGAGAACGCATTCTCGCATGTCGAGCGGTGAGGGCAAAGGCGCTTGGTCAGCAAATTCCTCTAACTCCTTTAATTAAATGAATTTTTTTCAAAAAGGATTTGACGACCTTCGGAGCGCTCTATACTATTCGTCGCACTTGTCGGGCACAGCCTAGCACTGGTTAAGAAGGTGAAGCGGAATCAAGGTTCTGCAACACTGGAAAGCACTTAGTTTGTAGTCCTTTAAGAGTACAGATTAATAAGGCGCCCGTAGCTCAGCTGGATAGAGCATCCGCCTTCTAAGCGGATGGTCGCAGGTTCGAGTCCTGCCGGGTGCGCCATTAGGCAGCTTTGGCACAAGTAACGCGATATGGTGGGCGTAGCTCAGTTGGTAGAGCACGGGATTGTGACTCCCGTTGTCGTGGGTTCGATCCCCATCGTCCACCCCATATTTCGAAAGGCGCCAGATGTAACAGTCTGGCGCCTTTGCTTTAAAAGCTTCATCGCGGATGTGGTGGAATTGGTAGACACACTGGATTTAGGTTCCAGCGCCGCGAGGCGTAAGAGTTCGAGTCTCTTCATCCGCACCAATTAAAGCTTCATTCATGTCTTCGGGCTGGTGAGGTTTCAACAAAGAAGTTGTTTGGCTTTTTTGTTACGCAATATGGTGGGCGTAGCTCAGTTGGTAGAGCACGGGATTGTGACTCCCGTTGTCGTGGGTTCGATCCCCATCGTCCACCCCATATTTCGAAAGGCGCCAGATTTAACAGTCTGGCGCCTTTTTTGTTTTAGCGGTTCTGAAAAGCGGCGATTGCCGGTTTCGGGGCGCAGGGGCAGGGCGCTTCGTCGTATTTATGTTGCTCGATGATGCTGTGCTGCTCGCCGGACTTGCTTGCAGGTTCGGCCGTCAGGGACTGATTGGCAGCCTCTTCTATATATAGAAGCGGTTGGCGCAGAGCCCTGGCGTGATTGGTTGTATTCGCCTGTGGGACGCGCTGCATCCGTGCATCGATCCCTATAAATTGCCTGCTGTTTTTTTACCCGTTTTCAGTAGGGTGACTTCTTGAGTTTGACCCACTAGAATGCATGCCCTTGATTCTGGGGTCGGAAACGGCCGGCTAACGTCTGTGCAACGAGGAATATCCATGCAAGTTTCTGTTGAAAATACTACTGCTCTTGAGCGCCGCATGAGCGTCACCGTGCCGGCTGAGCGCATTGAGAGCCAGGTCAACAAGCGTCTGCAGCAGACTGCCCAAAAGGCCAAGATTGCTGGCTTCCGTCCAGGCAAAGTGCCAATGAGCGAAATCAAGCGCCGTTTCGGTGCTGATGCTCGTCAGGAAGCCGTAGGCGACGTGATCCAGTCCTCCTTCTACGAAGCTGTGGTTGAGCAGAAGCTGAACCCGGCAGGTTCGCCATCGATCGAGCCTAAGTCGCTCGAAGCGGGCAAAGACCTGGAATACGTTGCTGTATTCGAAGTGTTCCCTGAGTTCACCGTTGCCGGTTTCGACGGCATCACCGTTGAGCGCCTGAGCGCTGACGTAGCTGACGCTGACCTGGACAAGATGCTCGACATCCTGCGCAAGCAGAACACCCGTTTTGAAGTGGCCGATCGCGCTGCCCAGAACGAAGACCAGCTGAACATCGATTTCGTTGGCAAGGTTGACGGCGAAGTGTTCGCTGGCGGTTCCGCCAAAGGCACTCAGCTGGTGCTGGGTTCCGGCCGCATGATCCCGGGCTTCGAAGAAGGTCTGGTTGGCGCTAAAGCTGGCGAAGAGCGCGTTCTGAACCTGACCTTCCCAGAGGACTATCAGAACCTGGACCTGGCTGGCAAAACCGCCGAGTTCACCGTTACTGTCAACACTGTTTCCGAGCCTAAGCTGCCAGAGCTGAACGAAGAGTTCTTCGCTCAATTCGGCATCAAGGAAAGCGGCATCGACGGTTTCCGCACCGAGGTTCGCAAGAACATGGAGCGTGAACTGCGTCAGGCGATCAAATCCAAGGTCAAGAATCAGGTAATGGACGGTCTGCTGGCCACCAACCCGATCGAAGTGCCTAAGGCGCTGCTGTCCAACGAAGTTGACCGTCTGCGTGTGCAGGCTGTTCAGCAGTTCGGTGGCAACATCAAGCCTGATCAACTGCCGGCCGAGCTGTTCGAAGAGCAAGCCAAGCGCCGCGTCGTGCTGGGTCTGATCGTTGCTGAAGTGGTCAAGCAATTCGACCTGAAGCCTGACGAAGCTCGCGTTCGCGAAATGATTCAGGAAATGGCTTCCGCTTACCAGGAGCCTGAGCAGGTTGTGTCGTGGTACTACAAAAACGAGCAGCAGCTGAACGAAGTGCGTTCGGTTGTGCTGGAAGAGCAAGTTGTGGATACTGTTCTGCAGAAAGCTAGTGTGACCGACAAAGCGGTCTCTTACGAAGAAGCAGTCAAGCCGGTAGAAGCTCCAAAAGCCGACTGATTGATTCCGCGTTAAGAAGTACACACCATAAGCCAGCTCTCGAGCTGGCTTATGCGTATTCAAGACATAACTATTTGGGAGCGACTGCAGAGCATGTTCCGTAATTCTTATATTCAGCAGAACTCTGATATCCAGGCCGCCGGCGGCCTGGTCCCGATGGTTGTCGAGCAATCTGCTCGTGGCGAACGCGCCTATGACATCTATTCGCGCCTGCTCAAGGAGCGAGTGATCTTTCTGGTTGGTCCGGTAGAGGACTACATGGCCAACCTGATCTGTGCGCAACTGCTGTTCCTTGAAGCCGAAAACCCGGACAAGGACATCCATCTCTACATCAACTCCCCGGGCGGTTCGGTGACTGCAGGCATGTCGATCTACGACACCATGCAGTTCATCAAACCGAACGTGTCGACCACCTGCATCGGCCAGGCCTGCAGCATGGGCGCATTCCTGCTGACCGCAGGTGCCCCGGGCAAGCGTTTCTGCCTGCCGAACTCGCGCGTGATGATTCACCAGCCACTGGGCGGTTTCCAGGGCCAGGCGTCGGACATCGAAATCCACGCCAAGGAAATCCTCTTCATTCGCGAGCGTCTGAACACGCTGATGGCCAAACACAGCGGGCGTACTCTGGAAGAAATCGAGCGTGATACCAATCGCGACAACTTCATGAGTGCAGAAGCTGCGAAGGAATATGGCCTGATCGACGAAGTGATCAACCAGCGCCCAGCTTAAAATAAGCAGCTCAAAATAGGCTTGGTCGGCTTGTCTGATCAGCGGCGGGCTTGAAAAAGCCCGCAATAGCCTTCATCTTGTGTTGCAAGCCTATCGGATTTGGATCGAACGAATGACTGACACCCGCAACGGCGAGGACAACGGCAAGCTGCTCTATTGCTCCTTCTGTGGCAAAAGCCAGCATGAAGTGCGCAAATTGATTGCCGGCCCCTCGGTCTTTATCTGCGACGAGTGCGTCGACCTGTGCAATGACATCATCCGCGAGGAGGTGCAGGAAGCCCAGGCCGAGAGCAGCGCGCATAAATTGCCTTCGCCTAAAGAAATCAGCGGCATCCTTGATCAGTACGTCATTGGTCAGGAGCGTGCGAAAAAGGTTTTGGCCGTAGCGGTGTACAACCACTACAAGCGCCTGAACCAGCGTGACAAGAAGGCTGATGACGTCGAACTCGGCAAGAGCAACATCCTGCTGATCGGCCCGACAGGCTCCGGTAAAACCCTGCTGGCCGAAACACTGGCCCGCTTGCTGAACGTTCCGTTCACCATTGCCGACGCAACCACCCTCACCGAGGCGGGTTACGTGGGTGAAGATGTCGAGAACATCATTCAGAAGCTGCTGCAGAAGTGCGATTACGACGTAGAGAAAGCCCAGATGGGTATTGTCTACATCGACGAAATCGACAAGATTTCCCGCAAGTCCGACAACCCGTCGATCACCCGGGACGTTTCCGGTGAAGGCGTGCAACAGGCCTTGCTGAAGTTGATCGAAGGCACGGTCGCTTCCGTACCGCCGCAAGGTGGTCGCAAGCACCCGCAGCAGGAATTCCTGCAGGTCGACACCCGTAACATCCTGTTCATCTGCGGTGGTGCGTTCTCTGGTCTGGAGAAGGTTATTCAAAACCGTTCCACCAAGGGCGGCATCGGCTTCAACGCAGAAGTACGCAGCAAGGAAGAAGGCAAGAAAGTCGGTGAATCCCTGCGTGAAGTCGAGCCTGACGATCTGGTCAAGTTCGGTCTGATCCCGGAATTCGTCGGTCGTCTGCCGGTCCTCGCGACGCTGGACGAGCTGGATGAGGCTGCGCTGATGCAGATCCTCACCGAGCCGAAAAATGCTCTGACCAAACAGTATGCCAAGCTGTTCGAGATGGAAGGCGTGGATCTGGAATTCCGGACCGACGCACTGAAATCGGTCGCCAAGCGTGCCCTGGAACGTAAAACCGGTGCTCGTGGTCTGCGCTCGATTCTCGAAGGTGTACTGCTCGACACGATGTATGAAATCCCCTCGCAGTCCGAGGTGAGCAAAGTCGTGATCGATGAAAGCGTGATCGAAGGCAAGTCCAAGCCACTGTATATCTACGAAAACAGTGAGCCGACGGCCAAGGCAGCGCCGGACGCTTAAGCGTCCAGTCTGCTGGAATAAAGAAGGGGCCTTCGGGCCTCTTTTTTTTTATGTCATTTTTTACATCCGCTTTGTGCTTGTTTTTTTTCAAGGCAGCCCCCATCTTGGTTTCAAGCTCAATTCCATCTGATTACGGCCATATGGCCGCCGTAGAGGCGAAATCATGAAGACAACCATCGAATTGCCTCTCCTGCCATTGCGTGATGTCGTGGTTTATCCGCACATGGTTATCCCGCTGTTCGTGGGGCGCGAGAAATCCATCGAAGCCCTCGAGGCCGCGATGACGGGCGACAAGCAGATCCTGCTGCTGGCCCAGAGAAACCCGGCTGACGACGATCCCGGTGAAGACGCTCTCTATCGCGTAGGTACCATCGCCACTGTTCTACAGCTTCTCAAGCTGCCTGACGGCACCGTCAAGGTTCTGGTCGAGGGTGAGCAGCGTGGCACCGTCGAACGCTTCAGCGAAGTCGACGGCCATTGCCGTGCCGAAGTCTCGCTGATCGAAGAAGTCGACGCTGCCGAGCGCGAATCCGAAGTGTTCGTGCGCACACTGCTGTCGCAGTTCGAACAATATGTACAGTTGGGCAAGAAGGTCCCGGCTGAAGTCCTGTCGTCGCTCAACAGCATCGATGAGCCGGGTCGCCTGGTCGACACCATGGCGGCGCACATGGCGCTGAAAATCGAGCAGAAGCAGGAAATCCTCGAAATCATCGATTTGTCGGCCCGGGTCGAGCACGTTCTGGCGTTGCTGGATGCCGAGATCGATCTGCTGCAAGTCGAAAAACGCATTCGTGGCCGCGTCAAAAAGCAAATGGAGCGCAGTCAGCGCGAGTACTACCTGAATGAGCAGATGAAGGCCATTCAGAAAGAGCTCGGCGACAGCGACGAAGGCCACAACGAAATCGAAGACCTCAAGAAGCGTATCGACGCTGCCGGTCTGCCGAAAGACGCGTTAGCCAAAGCCACTGCCGAGCTCAACAAGCTCAAGCAAATGTCGCCGATGTCCGCTGAGGCCACCGTGGTGCGCTCGTACATCGACTGGCTGGTGCAAGTGCCGTGGAAGGCGCAGAGCAAGGTACGCCTGGACCTGGCGCGCGCAGAAGACATTCTCGATGCCGATCACTACGGCCTCGAAGAGGTCAAGGAACGTATCCTTGAATACCTCGCCGTGCAAAAGCGCGTGAAGAAAATCCGTGGCCCGGTGTTGTGCCTGGTCGGTCCTCCGGGCGTGGGTAAAACCTCGCTGGCGGAGTCGATTGCCCATGCCACCAACCGCAAATTCGTGCGCATGGCCCTCGGTGGCGTGCGTGATGAAGCGGAAATCCGTGGTCACCGTCGGACTTACATCGGTTCGATGCCAGGAAGATTGATTCAAAAGATGACAAAAGTGGGTGTGCGCAACCCGCTGTTCTTGCTCGATGAAATCGACAAAATGGGCAGCGACATGCGTGGCGACCCGGCGTCGGCGTTGCTGGAAGTGCTCGATCCGGAGCAGAACCACAACTTCAACGACCATTATCTGGAAGTCGATTACGACCTCTCGGATGTGATGTTCCTGTGCACCTCGAACTCGATGAACATCCCGCCGGCGCTGCTCGACCGGATGGAAGTGATCCGTCTGCCGGGCTACACCGAAGACGAAAAGATCAACATCGCCGTCAAATACCTCTCGCCAAAGCAGATCGCCGCTAACGGTCTGAAAAAGGGCGAGCTGGAATTCGACGCTGAAGCGATCCGCGACATCATCCGTTACTACACCCGTGAAGCCGGTGTGCGTGGCCTCGAACGTCAGATCGCCAAGGTCTGCCGCAAGGCCGTTAAAGAGCACGCACTGGAAAAACGCTTCTCGGTGAAAGTGACAGCTGACTTGCTGGAACACTTCTTGGGTGTACGCAAATTCCGCTACGGTCTGGCCGAGCAACAGGATCAGATCGGTCAGGTCACCGGCCTTGCCTGGACTCAGGTTGGCGGTGAATTGCTGACCATCGAAGCCGCGGTTGTGCCGGGTAAGGGTCAGTTGATCAAAACCGGTTCGCTGGGCGATGTGATGGTCGAATCGATCACTGCCGCGCTCACTGTAGTGCGTAGCCGGGCCAAGAGCCTGGGCATTCCTCTGGACTTCCACGAGAAGCGCGACACGCACATCCACATGCCGGAAGGGGCGACGCCGAAAGACGGCCCTAGCGCTGGCGTAGGCATGTGTACGGCGCTGGTGTCGGCATTGACCGGCATTCCGGTGCGCGCTGATGTCGCCATGACCGGTGAAATCACGCTGCGTGGTCAAGTGCTGGCGATTGGCGGTCTGAAGGAAAAACTGCTGGCGGCTCACCGCGGCGGAATCAAGATCGTGATTATTCCGGAAGAGAACGTACGTGATCTGAAGGAGATTCCTGACAATATCAAGCAGGATCTGCAGATTAAACCGGTTAAATGGATTGACGAGGTCCTGCAAATTGCGCTGCAATACGCGCCGGAGCCCTTGCCGGATGTGGCTCCCGAGATAGTTGCCAAGGACGAAAAACGTGAGTCTGACTCTAAGGAAAGAATTAGCACGCATTAATACGCTTTTGCCTGGGGGGCTTCCTTGACAGTTTTTTAGAGCCCTTGTTATAAAGCGGCTCTTAAGTGTCTGTAGGCCATTCAGCACTCGTTTTTGCTTTCACCAAAAAACTTAGAATCATCTCAAAATAGATATAAGGGGACTTAGAGTGAACAAGTCGGAACTGATTGATGCTATCGCTGCATCCGCTGATATCCCGAAAGCTGCTGCTGGCCGTGCGCTGGACGCTGTAATCGAATCCGTCACTGGCGCTCTGAAGGCTGGCGACTCCGTTGTTCTGGTTGGTTTCGGTACTTTCTCCGTGACGGACCGTCCGGCTCGTACCGGTCGTAACCCTCAAACCGGCAAGACTCTGGAAATCCCGGCTGCCAAGAAGCCAGGTTTCAAAGCCGGTAAAGCACTGAAAGAAGCTGTTAACTAAGTTTTCAGGTTTTTACCCATCCGGGTCGGGGTCATGCCTGACTTGGCAGCGGAGCGGTAGAACAGGTAGCTGAAACAGTTGTCTGTAACGCCGGGATCGAGGGTTCGAGCCCTGTCCGCTCCGCCAGTTACGAGAAGGCGCATCCTCGGATGCGCCTTTCTTCTATCCGGATTCTACCCACGCTCCACGGTTGCCTAATTTTGAAGTTCAACCGTTTCTGGGGGACGCATGCTGCAGAATATCAGGGACAATTCACAAGGCTGGATTGCCAAGACCATTATCGGGGTCATCGTTGCACTGATGGCTCTGACCGGTTTCGACGCCATTTTCCAGGCCACGACTCACAAGAATGAGGCGGCCAAGGTCAACGGTGATGAAATCAGCCAGAACGAGCTGAGCCAGGCCGTTGATATGCAACGCCGTCAGCTGATGCAACAGCTGGGCAAGGACTTCGATGCTTCCTTGCTCGACGAAAAAATGCTGCGCGAATCGGCCCTCAAGGGTCTGATCGATCGCAAGCTGCTGCTGCAAGGTGCAGAGCAAGCGAAATTCGCTTTCTCCGAAGGCGCACTGGACCAAGTGATCCTGCAGACACCTGAATTCCAGGTGGACGGCAAGTTCAGCTCCGAGCGTTTCGACCAGGTGATCCGTCAACTGGGTTACAGCCGTATGCAATTCCGCCAGATGCTGGCTCAGGAAATGCTGATCGGCCAACTGCGCGCCGGTGTGGCGGGCAGTGGTTTCGTCACTGACGCCGAAGTGCTGGCATTTGCCCGTCTGGAAAAACAGACCCGCGATTTCGCGACCCTGAACGTCAAGGCTGACCCGGCGGCGGTCAAACTGACCGACGACGAGGTCAAGGCTTACTACGACGAGCACGCCAAGGAGTTCATGACTCCGGATCAAGTGATCATCGATTACGTAGAACTGAAGAAGTCTTCGTTCTTCGATCAGGTTGCCGTCAAGGACGAAGACCTGCAGGCGGCGTATCAGAAAGAGATCGCCAACCTGTCGGAACAGCGTCGTGCCGCGCACATTCTGATCGAAGTGAACGACAAGACCACCGAGGCTCAGGCCAAAGCGAAGATTGAAGACGTCCAGGCGCGTCTGGCCAAGGGCGAGAAGTTTGAAGCGCTGGCCAAAGAGTTCTCGCAGGATCCGGGTTCGGCCAACAATGGCGGCGACCTCGGTTATGCAGGCCCTGGCGTTTACGATCCGGCGTTTGAAAAAGCCTTGTACTCCTTGTCGAAAGACCAGGTGTCCGAGCCGATTCGTACCGACTTCGGTTATCACTTGATCAAGCTGTTGGGTGTGGAAGCGCCTGAAGTGCCGACCCTGGCCAGCCTGAAAGACAAGCTCACCCGCGAGCTGAAAGCCGCTCAGGTCGAGCAGCGTTTTGTCGAGGCGACCAAGCAACTGGAAGACTCCGCATTCGAAGCGTCTGACCTGGCTCAGCCAGCGGCAGATCTGAAGCTGACCGTGCACACCTCCAAGCCATTCGGCCGTGAAGGTGGCGAAAGTGTTGCGGCGAACCGCGCCGTGGTTACTGCTGCGTTCAGCACCGAAGTGATCGACGAAGGTGCCAATAGCACCGCCATCGAGCTGGATCCGGAAACCGTGATCGTGCTGCGTTCCAAGGAACACCTCAAGCCTGCGCAACTGCCGCTGGAAAACGTGAGTGCGGCGATCCGCACCCAGTTGACCAAAGAACACGCCAGCGCGGCTGCCAAGACCAAGGCCGAGAAGCTGATCGCGGATCTGCGCGATGGCAAGGCGCCGTTGGACAAGGCGGTTGATGGTCAGAACTGGAAAGCCACTGAAGCGGCCACCCGTGGTCAGGAAGGTGTTGATCCGGCGGTGCTGCAAGCGTTGTTCCGTATGCCGAAGCCGGCTGCGAAGGACAAGCCGACGTTCACCAGCGTGACGTTGCCGGATGGCAGTCTGATGATCGTGCGTCTGAATGGTGTTAACGAAGCGGCTGCGCCGACGGATGAAGAGAAGGTTCAGTACCGTCGTTTCCTTGCTTCGCGTGAGGGGCAGCAGGACTTTGCTGCTTATCGCAAGCAGTTGGAAGCTCAGGCTGACATCAAGCGGTTTTGATGGTTGACTGAGATGTGATGAGAGCCCCGGCCTGAATAGGTCGGGGCTTTTTTTTGGGCTTTGGGTAGTGGCGGCCTTTGGGCCGGCCATGTTCTTGGGGTTTTGGGTGAATATCCGTTGCTGCGGGTGTTGCCGCTGGCGGTTTCGCCCTTACGGCGAGTCCCTTTGGCAAACGCCCCAAAGGAACCAAAGGTCTTTGCCCTGACGTTCGGCCCACTCGCTAAAGCTCGGGGTTCCTTCGCTGCAGGATTGATCCGGGCGCAGCGTCTCCGGTTTGCTTCGCTGCACCTACTCCCGCTGTGTTTGGCTTCGCCAAACGGTCGCTGCGCTCCCACGCCCGGATCAAGCCCTCCACTCAGCCTGCCGACGGGCCTTCAGATCAGGATCAAAAGCTGCAGCCGAGCTAACGCTCATCCTGTGAGTGGTGAGGAGCAAAAGCCGCATGCGTTCTGCTGTTGCTCTTCTGTGTGCGAGCCTGCTCGCGAAGGCGGCCTGACAGCCGACCTGTTTTTTGCGGATGTACTCATTCCAATTGTAGGAGCGAGCCTGCTCGCGAAGGCGGCCTGACAGCCGACCTGTTTTTTGCGGATGTACTCATTCCAATTGTAGGAGTGAGCCTGCTCGCGAAGGCGGCCTGACAGCCGACCTGTTTTTTGCGGATGTACTCATTCCAATTGTAGGAGTGAGCCTGCTCGCGAAGGCGGCCTGACAGCCGACCTGTTTTTTGCGGATGTACTCATTCCAATTGTAGGAGTGAGCCTGCTCGCGAAGGCGGCCTGACAGCCGCCTGTTTTTTGCGGATGTACTCATTCCAATTGTAGGAGCGAGCCTGCTCGCGAAGGCGGCCTGACAGCCGACCTGTTTTTTGCGGATGTACTCATTCCAATTGTAGGAGCGAGCCTGCTCGCGAAGGCGGCCTGACAGCCGACCTGTTTTTTGCGGATGTACTCATTCCAATTGTAGGAGCGAGCCTGCTCGCGAAGGCGGCCTGACAGCCGACCTGTTTTTTGCGGATGTACTCATTCCAATTGTAGGAGCGAGCCTGCTCGCGAAGGCGGCCTGACAGCCGACCTGTTTTTTGCGGATGTACTCATTCCAATTGTAGGAGCGAGCCTGCTCGCGATAGCGGCCTGACAGCCGACCTGTTTTTTGCGGATGTACTCATTCCAATTGTAGGAGTGAGCCTGCTCGCGAAGGCGGCCTGACAGCCGACCTGTTTTTTGCGGATGTACTCATTCCAATTGTAGGAGCGAGCCTGCTCGCGAAGGCGGCCTGACAGCCGACCTGTTTTTTGCGGATGTACTCATTCCAATTGTAGGAGTGAGCCTGCTCGCGAAGGCGGCCTGACAGCCGACCTGTTTTTTGCGGATGTACTCATTCCAATTGTAGGAGCGAGCCTGCTCGCGAAGGCGGCCTGACAGCCGACCTGTTTTTTGCGGATGTACTCATTCCAATTGTAGGAGCGAGCCTGCTCGCGAAGGTGGCCTGAAAGCCGACCTGTTTTTTGCGGATGTACTCATTCCAATTGTAGGAGCGAGCCTGCTCGCGAAGGCGGCCTGCCAATCGACCCATTTCCCGCAGACCGGAGCTAATTCAGCCGGGCATCCGATCTCATCCGGCTCTTGGAAAACCATGATCCCGAGCTTTGACCGCCACATACAAAGTCAACACCAACAATCCAGCAACAATCCACGGGAATACCCCCACCCCGGGGTTTCCCAGCAACAAACCACCCACCAAGCCCCCACCAGCAATCCCGACATTCCACAGGGTAACCAGCATCGATTGCGCCGTATCGGCAGCCTCTTTCGCCGTTTTCGCCGAGGCGGTTTGCAGCAGCGATGGCATGGCGCCAAACGCCAGTCCCCAGATGGCGGTGGCTATGTAAATGACGTTGGGCGAGTCGCGCCACAGGCCCAGTGCTATCGCGGACAGCATGAACAACCCGGCACTGATCAACACCAGTTCGCGCAGCCAGCGGTCAATCAGGCTGCCGACGATCCATAAGCTCAACACTGAAGCGAGGCCGAATGCCAGCAGCACGCGGTCGACATTGGCGTCCAGCCCGGACGGTTGCAGGAACGGCGCGATGTAGGTGTACAACAAGTTGTGCGCGACGACGTAGGTGAGGGTGACCAATAACACGGATCGCACGCCAGGCAAGGTCAATACCTGACGCAGTGGCAGGCGGTTTCCCACGCGTTCGCCGGCGAAATCCGGTACTTGCCAGCGTACCCAGATCACCAGCACAACGGTCAGCGCGGTCATGATGGCGAAGCTCAGACGCCAGCCGACCAGGGTGCCGAGCAGGGTGCCTGCGGGTATTCCCAGCGACAGCGCAAGCGGCGCGCCGAGCATGGCCACGGTAATGGCGCGACCTTGCAGGTGTGGGGCGACCATGCGGCTCGCGTATCCCGCCAGCAGTGCCCAAAGCAAACCGGCAAATACCCCGGCGATAAAGCGTGCGATAAGGGTCAGCCAGTACCACTCCGACAGGGCGGTGATGCTGTTGGCGATGGCAAAGCCGCCGATAGCGGACAGCAAAAGTGGTCTGCGGCGCCAGCCGCGGGTGGCGATCGTCAGGGGAATTGCAGCGAGTATCGAACCGATCGCGTACAGCGTGACCAATTGGCCGATCAGCGCCTGGGAAACGTTCAGGCTGCTGCTCATCTGCGGCAACAGGCCGGCAGGCATGGCTTCAGTCATGACCGTGATGAATCCGGCGGTGGCCAGTGCCAGTAGCGCGCCGAGGGGGAGTCGCTCGCGGCGGTCGACGGGGCGTTCAAGTGTGGGGCAATCGAGTTGTGTGTCGTTCATGAGCCGGCATCCATGTGCAGAGTTGACGAGGAGCACAGGGTAGGGCGCTGCACATCGGCGAAAAACGGGTTAAGGTTCCGAACATATCGGACACGGATGTCAGCAATGGGAGATTGGTATGGATAGCCTGGGCGGTATTTCGGTGTTTGTTCAGGTCGCCGAGACTCGCAGTTTTACCGAAGCTGGTCGGCTGCAAGGGGTGTCATCGTCGGCGGTGGGCAAAAGTATTGCGCGACTGGAAGCGCGACTGGGTGTGCGGCTGTTTCAACGCACCACCCGCAGCGTCACGCTGACCAGTGAAGGTGCGCTGTTTCTTGAGCGGTGTCGCAAGATTCTCGCGGAAGTCGAGGCGGCGGAGTTTGAGTTGTGTGACGCCGCTGCCAAACCCCACGGCAAGTTACGCATCAGCCTGCCGCAGGTGCATGGCCTAGTGATGCCGGTGATGAACGAGTTCATGGCGTTGTACCCGCAGATTGAACTGGATCTGGACTTGACTGATCGCATGGTCGATGTGGTTGAAGAAGGCTTCGACGCGGTGATCCGCACCGGCAAACCACGAGACTCCCGACTGATGGCGCGAGCGTTGGGCGAGTTTCATATGGTGCTAGTGGCCAGTCCGGCGTATCTGGAGCAGCGCGGGGAGCCGCAAAAGCCCGGCGATCTAGCGGCTCACGCGTGCCTTCGGCATACGTTTCATGCCACTGGCAAACTGGAAACCTGGCCGCTGATCCGCGTGGAAGGCGCCGCAGAGGCGACGTTGCCGACACGGTTGGTCAGCACGTCGATTGAGGCGGTGAGCCACGCGGCGCTGGCCGGCATGGGCATTGCCTGTCTGCCGGATTTCATGACCCGGGAGGCCGAGGCTCAAGGCCGTTTGCGTCGCGTGCTTGATACGCATCTGGAACACACCGGACAGTTCTGGGTCCTATGGCCATCCAGTCGCCACGCCACGGCAAAGTTGCGCGTGTTCATCGATCATCTGGCATTGCGACTTTTTCCCGCAACTGAAGGTCGATAGAGTTGTAACTGCTTTAAGACACTAATCCATGCGCCGCCGGGGCGTGATCTGTTGCACAATACGCCCCGGACTGTTTTCTCTCAGGATGTTCAATGTTGATTTCCACTCCCATGCGTGTTGTCGGGTTGGCGCTGTTGTTGACCGCTGTTGCCGGCTGTTCGAAAGACAAGCCGATGTATGAGCATGAGAACTTCGATGACTCCGGTACGTTTTCGCGCAATTACCCGGTGACCGACGCGGTCAGCTGCGAAGCGGCGCGCCGTGCATTGCTCAGCCAGGGCTACATCATCACCAGCAGTGACCCGAAACTGGTCAGTGGCCACAAGAGCTTCCAGCAAACCGGCGACACCCACATGGAGATCAGCTTCAACGTGGTCTGCGCCGATGACGGCAGTGCCGGGCACCATGCGACGATGTTCGCCAACGCCCTGCAGGATCGCTACGCGCTGAAGAAGACCAACAACTCGGCCAGCCTCGGCGTGGGGGTGTTGGGCTCGGTGTCGATGCCGATCGGCTCGTCCGACGATTCGATGGTCAAGGTTGCCAGCGAGACGGTGACGTCGCAGAAGTTCTATGAGCGCTTCTTCACGTTGGTGGAGTTGTTCCTGCCGGCGGAAGCAAAAAAAGCCGCGCATATCGAAGAGAAGCCGAAGGCTGACCTCGGCGTGCCTGAGGCGAAGGCGGCTCCGGCAGCGTTGGTACCAACGCCAACGCCAACGCCTGCGCCCGCCGCAACCCCTGCTCCTGCAGTGGAGCCCGCTCCCGCACCTGCCGAGGTCGCGCCAGTGACGTCTGAACCGGTTGCGCCACCAGCAGAGGCCGCGCCGATCACTCCGGCCCCGAGCGCGGAACCGGCGCCAGCATCGACGACCGAAACCATCACGCCACCGGCCAACCCGGACATCCCGCCGCCCTCCGAGCCGATTCCGGCGATGCCAGCGTCCGGCCAATAAACCAGCCTCACCCCAAATCCCTGTGGGAGCGAGCCTGCTCGCGAAGACGGACCTTCAGTCACCTATGTGCTGAAGGGGCCGAGGCCTTCGCGAGCAGGCTCGCTCCCACAGTGGTTTTTGGTGCACTTAAAATCTAGTTACATTCCCCTGACAAAAATCCTGCGATAAATTCCTGACCACCTGCTACGTTTTATTCATGAAGGCCGGGTTTCACTTTTCCTTCATACGAGCACGTTAAGCTCGAGGCACTGGGCATTTGCTCAGGCCCATTCAAGAGAGCAGCAGGGGGATTACACGATGGATGAATATCAAGAAGAGCTGCTCGAATACCAGGCCTTTGAACTGGACCCACCCGAGCCAGCCGAAGACGCCACCGAGCTTTAACTTGCAGCTTGCAGCTGCGTTTATGCCGTCTTGCGGTGACTGCGGCGGAATTCGCCGGGCGTCTGACTGCTCCAGCGTTTGAAGGCGCGCTGGAACGCCTCGGCTGAAGCAAAACCCAGCAGGTAGGCGATTTCACCGAATGCCAGTTCGGTATCGCGGATGTAAGTCATCGCCAGGTCCCGGCGAGTGTCATTGAGGATTGCGCGAAACTGCGTGCCTTCCTCGGCCAGTTTGCGCCGCAACGTCCAGGTCGGCAGCTTCAGGCGTGCCGCCACTTCTTCCAGGTCGGGTTCCCGGCCACCATTGAGCAATGGCCCCAACAGTTGAGTGATGCGTTCGCGCAGGCTGCGGGTGCGAGTCAATTGCTCCAGCTCACGTTCACACAATTGCAGCAGATGCCGCCAGGTACTCGGGCAATGCTCGGGATTGCGCTGTGCGAGGCTGTTCAGGCTCAGGCGCAGTTGATTGCCCTCGGCACCGAACTGGATCGGGCAATCCCCCAGCAAGTCGTACGCCTCGCGGTAGTCCGGCTCATCGAATTCGATTTCAATGCGTTCGGCGCGCAGCGGTTCGCGGCTGACACTGGAGAGCTGATGCAGCCATCCGGCAATGATCGAGTCCACGACAAAACGGTTATAGGCGTTGTACGGGCTGATCGAATAGAAACGCAGCCACGCGCCATGGGCATCTTCGTGGAAACTGGACTGACCGCGATAGTTGGAACCGTACAACGCCTCGAAACGGATCAGACAGCGCGCGGCTTCGCGCACGGTTGGCGCCTGTGCGGCGGTAACGCCGGCCAGTCCGGCCTGGCTCAGGCGACTGAGCTGACCCATGCGCAAGCCCAGCGCCGGGTCACCGGTCAACTGAATCGCCGCGTGGCCCAGGCGCATATAGCGCGGAATCGACAAACGCGCCCCGGCCTCGGCCAGTCGCGCGGCGTCCAGACCATATTGCTCCAGCAACGGCTGCGGATCCGCCCCATGACTGCGCACGGCGTCGGCGAGGCTGTGAACGAAGCCCACCGACAGGTCCCCGAGGCGCATCGGCAGGGGCTTCATGGCTTACAACCAGATGTTCAACAAACGCGCGCCACGGGCATCGCCATCGGCGAACTGCTGACCGTTGCTGCTGAGGAAACTCTGACCGGCACTGGCCTTGTCCCAGAACTGCCCGCGCAGGAACACACTGATGCCGGCAATCGCTCGACTGCTCGGTGGTTGCGCGGTCAGTGTCAGCCGATGCCAGGCTTGTCCTTCGGTGACTTCACCGGGTTTGAGGCTGACCGACCCCGGTGTGCTTGAACCTTTGTAACCGCGCCATGGCTGATTCCACGCACCTTGACCGAATACCTGCGCCGGTACCGCGATCAATTGTGCGTTTTGCTCGTCGAGTTTGCGGTAATTGTCGGGGTACCAACTGTCGCTGCCAATCAATACGCCAAGGCGTCCGGCCGGGGTGTCGACCACGTTGAGCGCGTGTTTGTCTGCGCTTTCGAGCACTTCGCGCTGATCGAATACCGGGTGCATCTGCCGTTGCGGCTGGCCCAGCGGCACGCCATCGCGGCCGAACACCACGCTGCTGTTGAACAGGGCACCGCTACCGGGTTTGAGCTGGCCATCGCGAACGCTGGGTTCCGGTAATACGATCGAGCCGGCCACCAGGGTCACGTGAAATTCTTTGGCCAGACCACCGAACAGCGCCTGGTAATCCTTGGCCATCGCCTTGGCTTTCATCCGCAGGTACGCGTCGTTGAGGCGGTCGCTGCCGTTGGCGCTGAGCCAGGCGCGGGCGAACAGCAAGGGATTGCTCGCCGCCAGCCAGTTCATCGCCTCGGCGAGGGTCGGGGCCTGATACAGCTCGTCTTTCTCGCCGCTGAGCAGCAGCCAGGTGCCGACGTTCTCCGGCAACACCACGACGGTTTTGTCGTTCAGCAGGCCTTGATCCTGGGCTTGCTGCAGATAGGCTGCGAGTTTGCGGTGCAAGCGTTCGGTGCTTTGATAATCGGTGGGAAACAGCTCGGGCTGGATGCCCAGCAGATTGCCACGATCGGCGGGGATGCCCTGATCGATCGCCACTTTAATGCGTAAGTCCGACAGGTAATGGCCCGCCGGCCGGTCCGCCGCCCACATGGCGTAGGTGGTCAGGGCGGCGACGAGGGCCATGGAGAAGAACAGGTACAAAAGTTTGCGCATGAAAACCAACAGCTACCGGGTACAGGGTATGGCGACTAGGGTAGGGCCCATGGACCTGATTGCCAAGGGGTGCTGCGCATTTGGATCAATAAGTTGTCAGTTACGGTCATTGAGTGACAGCGATGCGCCTCTTAGTCTGTCGAACATGACTGACGGGAGCCGCAGAGCGCCCGCAACTTTTCCGTGATCGCTCGTTGTGGAGTTACCGATGACCGCCGCTCATTACCCGCACCTGTTGGCCCCGCTGGACCTGGGATTCACCACGCTGCGCAACCGCACCTTGATGGGTTCGATGCACACCGGTTTGGAAGAAAAACCGGGCGGTTTCGAGCGCATGGCGGCGTACTTCGCCGAACGTGCCCGTGGCGGCGTTGGCCTGATGGTCACTGGCGGTATCGGCCCGAACGACGAGGGCGGCGTGTACTCCGGGGCGGCCAAGCTGACCACCGAGGAAGAAGCGCTCAAGCACCGCATCGTCACCCGCGCAGTGCACGACGCGGGCGGCAAGATCTGCATGCAGATCCTCCACGCCGGGCGTTATGCCTACAGCCCGAAACAAGTCGCGCCGAGCGCGATTCAGGCACCAATCAACCCGTTCAAGCCCAAAGAGCTGGACGAGGAAGGCATCGAGAAGCAGATCAGCGATTTCGTCACCTGTTCGGTATTGGCGCAGACCGCCGAATACGACGGCGTCGAGATCATGGGCTCGGAAGGTTATTTCATTAACCAGTTCCTCGCCGCGCACACCAACCACCGCACCGACCGCTGGGGCGGCAGCTACGAAAACCGTATGCGCCTGCCGGTGGAAATCGTTCGTCGTGTGCGCGAGGCGGTAGGGCCGAACTTCATCATCATTTTCCGTCTTTCGATGCTCGATCTGGTCGAGGGCGGCAGCACCTGGGACGAGATCGTCACCCTGGCCAAAGCCATCGAGCAGGCCGGCGCAACCATCATCAACACCGGCATCGGCTGGCACGAAGCGCGGATCCCGACCATCGCCACCAAAGTGCCGCGTGCGGCATTCAGCAAGGTCACGGCCAAGCTGCGCGGTTCGGTGAAGATTCCGCTGATCACCACCAACCGCATCAACACCCCGGAAATCGCCGAGCAGATTCTGGCTGAAGGCGATGCCGATATGGTCTCGATGGCGCGGCCGTTCCTCGCCGATCCGGACTTCGTCAACAAGGCCGCTGAAGGCCGCGCTGACGAAATCAACACCTGCATCGGTTGCAATCAGGCGTGCCTCGATCACACCTTCGGCGGCAAGCTGACCAGTTGCCTGGTCAACCCGCGTGCCTGCCACGAAACCGAACTCAATTATCTGCCGGTGCAGCAGATCAAGAAAATCGCTGTGGTTGGCGCCGGCCCTGCCGGTTTGTCCGCCGCGACCGTGGCGGCTGAGCGTGGCCATCAGGTGACGTTGTTCGATTCGGCCAGCGAAATCGGCGGTCAGTTCAACATCGCCAAACGCGTGCCGGGCAAGGAAGAATTCTTCGAAACCCTGCGCTACTTCAAACGCAAGTTGCAGACCACGAATGTCGAGGTGTGCCTGAACACCCGCGTCGATGTCGCGAAACTGGTGGAAGGCGGTTACGACGAGATCATCCTCGCCACTGGCATTGCACCGCGCGTGCCGGCAATTCCGGGTGTCGAGAATGCCAAGGTGCTGAGCTACCTGGACGTGATCCTTGAGCGCAAGCCGGTCGGTAAACGCGTAGCGGTGATTGGCGCCGGTGGTATCGGTTTCGACGTCTCGGAATTCCTCGTTCACCAAGGCGTGGCCACCAGCCAGGATCGCGCCGCGTTCTGGAAAGAGTGGGGCATCGATACGCAACTGGAGGCCCGTGGGGGTGTGGCCGGGATCAAAGCCGCACCGCACGCGCCGGCCCGCGAAGTGTTTCTGTTGCAGCGCAAGAAAACCAAGGTCGGTGATGGTCTGGGTAAAACCACTGGCTGGATTCACCGTACCGGTCTGAAGAACAAGCAGGTGCAAATGCTCAACAGCGTTGAATACCTGAGCATCGATGACCAAGGCCTGCATATCCGCATCGGTGAAACCGGCGAGCCGCAAGTGCTGGCGGTGGACAACATCGTGATTTGCGCGGGGCAGGATCCGCTGCGTGAATTGCATGACGGTCTGGTGGAAGCGGGGCAGAACGTGCACCTGATCGGCGGTGCGGATGTCGCGGCTGAGCTGGATGCCAAACGCGCGATCAACCAAGGCTCGCGCCTCGCTGCTGAACTTTAAGCTCCACCGCTGAACCTGTGGGAGCGAGCCTGCTCGCGAAAACGGTGTGTCAACCGATGCAAATGTCGATTGATACGACGCCTTCGCGAGCAGGCTCGCTCCCACAGGTTTTGTGTCATTTACACATACAGTGAGCCTGCTCGCGATGGCGGCTTGTGAGCGACTAGAATGCCGGCTCTGTCCAGATCGAATCGTCGCCCATGCTTTTGCCTCCCACCGATTGGCTACCCCAAGCCCCTCTCGAACACCTTCACCTCGACTGGCTCGCAACCGCCGGCATTGAAATGGCCATCCTGCGCCTCGACCAGATCGACCCGCTGATCAGCGGCAACAAATGGTTCAAACTCGTCGAACACCTCAAAGCCGCCGACCGTATGGGTGCCGAGGGCATCATCAGTCTCGGTGGTGCGCATTCCAATCATCTGCACGCGTTGGCAGCGGCGGGGCAACGGCTCGGGTTCAAAACCGTGGGGCTGTTGCGCGGGCATGCGCAGGAAACTCCCACGGTGCTGGATCTGCAGGCGTGCGGCATGCAATCGCATTGGTTGGGTTATGACGGTTATCGCGCGCGCAACGAGCCGGGATTCTGGCAACCCTGGCACGAGCAATACCCCAATCTGCAAGCGGTTCCCGAGGGTGGAGGTGGACTTGCAGGGGCGCTCGGTTGTGCAGCTATCAAGGAACAGGCGCAAGCGCAATTGCCTACGCTGGGCTGGAGCGACTATCACGGTTGGTGGCTGGCCTGCGGCACCGGGACGACACTCGCCGGACTGGTTCTCGCCGAGGCGGGTGCGCACCGAGTCTATGGCGCGTTGGCAGTCCCTGAGGATCACGGCGTGGCGCCGCAGGTCGAGTCGATTATGCGGTCAGCTGGACTGGCCACTGCCGACTATGAGTTGATCGATGCCAGCCGTGGCGGTTTTGCCAAGGTTGATCCGCTGCTGCTCGCGTTCATTGACCAGACCGAGCAGGCCAGCGGCGTCCCACTGGAGCCGTTGTACACCGGCAAGGCGTTGCTGGCGCTCAAGCAACAGGTCGAGGCAGGCAGGTTCGCGCCCGGCACGCGGCTGATCTTCATCCACACCGGAGGCTTGCAGGGCCGGCGTGGGTTTAGCGCCAGCCGCTGATATTCAGCCGCGCTTGGGCATCATCCGCAGCAGCGTGTTATCGCCCACCACATAGTGGTGATAAATCCCCGCCAGTGCATGCAGGCCGATCAACCAGTAGCCGATCGTGGCAATCAGCACATGCCAGCCCTCAACCTGCTTGGCGAAATTTTTGTTTTCCGCGACCAACAGCGGCAGGTCAAAACCATAGAACATCACCTGATGTCCTTCGGCGCTGGTGATCAGCCAGCCCAGGATCGGCATGCTGATCATGAACAGGTACAACGCCCAGTGCATCAGCCGCGCCAGCACGGTTTGCCATTGCGGTGAGGCGGGGAAGATTTTTGGCGCCGGACCAATGCTGCGCGCGAGCAGGCGAAACCACACCAGCACAAACACGGTCAGGCCGAGCATGTAATGCACTTCGCGGATCAGCGTGCGCCCGCCACTGCCTTTGGGAAACAGACCGCGCAACTCCATGCTGGCGTACACCAGCACCAACAGGACCAGCATCAGCCAGTGCAACAGGACCGAGACGGTGCTGTAGCGGGATTCGGAACTTGTCCACGGCATACGGTGTTTCCTCACAGATCAGGGTTCAAACCTGCCGTTCTTGGCCGACGGCATGCTTTAACTGTAATCCGCTTTGGCGGATTTGCCTGAGGCTGATCGGACTTTCAATGCTCTGAGTCAGGGCTTGCCAATAAAAAACGCCAGCGTCGTGCAGACACTGGCGTTTTTCTTTGCAGCAAGCGGCAGGGATCAGCTCGATTGCGGCATTTCACCGTTGGCCAGACGCTTGTTGATGTCGGCGATGACTTCCGGCAAATCGGTAATGGTGTCGATCATGTAATGCGGGCGCGAGCCTTCGAACAGCGCGTGAATGCGTTTGCGCTCGCTGGCCAGTTCATCGCTGCCCAAGGCACGGAACCCTTCGTAGTCCAGACCCAACGCGTTGCCTGAGCAGATCAGCGCCACGGTCCACATTCCGGCGCGGCGGCCTTCGAGAATGCCCGGCACGGTGTCGTCGATCTTCACGCACGCTGCGACATCGTCGATGCCCAGCGCGATCACGTTGGCCAGCGCCTGAGCCGGCCACGGACGGCCATTTGGCACTTCGTCGGTGGCAACCACGTGGTCGGCGACGTAGCCGTTGGTGGCGGCCAGCTCGACGACCTTGTCCATCACCTGCTTCGGGTAGCCGGAACAGGAGCCGATCTTGATGCCTTGCTGACGCAGATTGGCGATGGTTTCCAGTGCGCCGGGAATCAGCGCCGAGTGTTCGGCGATCTTCTCGATCTGCAGCGGCATGAAGCGGTTGTAGATGGCGGTGACGTCATCGTCGGTCGGCGTGCGGCCGAACGCCTTGCGATAACGCTCGGCCACTTGCGGCTGATCGCAGAGGGTGCGGATGTGGTCCCACTTGCCCATGCCCATCGGGCCACGCGCTTCTTCGATGGAGACCTGCACGTCGAACTCGGCGAAGGCTTCGACGAAGATCTGCGTCGGCGCGAACGAGCCGAAATCGACCACGGTGCCGGCCCAGTCGAGGATCGCGGCTTGCAGCTTGTTTGGGTTGACGTAGTTCATGGCAATCAAATTCCTGAGTTGGCAATGCAATTCAAATGTAGGAGTGAGCCTGCTCGCGATAGCGGTTGATCATTCAACATCTTCGTCGACTGGCACGGCCTCATCGCGAGCAGGCTCACTCCTACAGGGGGATTTTTGGTGTGGCTTAGATTTCTAACACTTCCATCTCGCGCAGCACTTCGCCGATCGCTGCAACGGCCTGGCGCATTTCGCCCGGACTGACGTGACCGATGCAGCCGACGCGGAAGGTCTCGACCTGAGTCAATTTGCCCGGATAAAGGATGTAACCCTTGGCTTTCACGCGTTCGTAGAAATCCTTGAACTGGTAGCGCGGATCTTGCGGCGCATGGAACGTAGCAATGATCGGCGCCTGAATTGCCGCCGGCAGGAAGCTGCGCAAACCGAGTTTGCCCATCTCGTCCATCAGCGCCTGGCAGTTGGCGGCATAACGCGCATGGCGTGCCGCCAGGCCACCTTCTTCGTTGTATTGCAGCAGCGCTTCATGCAGCGCCGCGACCACGTGGGTCGGCGGGGTGAAGCGCCATTGACCGGTTTTCATCATGTAAGCGTGCTGGTCGTACAGGTCCATCGCCAGCGAGTGCGAATTGCCAGCGGCTGCGGCCAAAGACTCTTTGCGAGCGAAGACAAAACCCATCCCCGGCACGCCTTCCAGGCATTTGCCGGAAGCGGCGATCAGCGCGTCGAACGGCACTTTCTGCGCGTCCACCGGCAGAGCGCCAAAGGAACTCATGGCGTCGATGATCAGGCGTTTGCCGTGTTGCTCAACGACCTGGGCAATCTCCGGCAGCGGATTGAGAATCCCGGTGCTGGTTTCGCAGTGGATCAGGGCGACGTGGGTAATATTGCTGTCGGCGCGCAGCAAGCGGTCGACGTCGGCGGCGGTGGTCGGTTCATCTTCAGCGGTTTCGAAGGTGCTGAACGAGCGGCCGAGCACTTCGCAAATCTTCGCCAGACGCTTGCCGTAGGCGCCGTTGATCAGCACCAGGACTTTGCCGTCACGCGGCACCAATGTGCCGATTGCCGCTTCAACAGCGAAGGTGCCGCTGCCCTGTAAGGGTACGCAGTGGTGAGTGGCGGCGCCGTTGAGGATCGCCAGCAGTTGTTCGCAAAGGCTGGCAGTCAGTTGATTGAAGCGGTCATCCCATGACCCCCAGTCGACCATCATCGCCTGGCGGGTGCGGGCCGAAGTGGTCAACGGGCCGGGAGTGAGCAGGATGGGTTCGGCAATACTCATTCGTGTGTCCTCGGATAGCGCTGTGGGATGAAGCTACGGGGCATACGTTGCAATTCGCCGTTGCATCAATCAAATTGTTTGTTGTTATGCCAGCCATCAGTGAGAGTTATCCATGAACCTGTTCCAGCTCCGCGCCTTCGACGCCGTGGCCCGTGAAGGCAGCTTCACCCGTGCCGCCGCGCGCTTGTTCATCAGTCAGCCGGCGGTTACCGGGCACATCAAGGCGCTGGAAGAGCACTACCAGATCACCCTGTTGCGGCGCACCGCGCGACGGGTGGAACTGACCGAGGAGGGCACCAAACTCGCGGCGATCACCCGCGCGATGTTCGGCCTGGCGGAAGAGGCGCAGACGATGCTCGAGGCCAACCGGCAATTACTCACCGGGCGACTGGAAGTGGCGGCGGACGGGCCGCATATGGTCATGCCAATGTTGGCGAGCCTGCGCGCGCGGTATCCGGGAATTACGGTGAACCTGCGCTTGGGCAATGCCCAGGAAACCCTCGCTGCATTGTTGTCGGAACACGCCGATGTGGCGGTGTTGACCGAAGTGGAGCCGCGCAAAGGCCTGCACCTGCAGGCATTGAGCGAATCACGGATTTGCGCGTTGGTGCCGGCAGGGCACCCGTGGGCGATGCGCGCCGGGGAAGTGAAACTCAAGGATCTGGATCAGGTGATCATGGTGCTGCGCGAACCGAGTTCGATCACCCGGCGTACATTTGATGAGGCCTGTGCGCAGGCGTCGATCCATCCTCGCGTGTTGCTGGAACTGGACAGCCGTGAGGCGGTGACCGAAGCGGTGGCGGCCGAGTTGGGCGTTGGCGTGGTGTCATCGGTGGAGGTCAGCCATGATCCGCGGGTGGTGGCGATTCCGATTGTCGGGGACGGGCTGGTCAATCGGCACATGATCGGCTGCATGGAGCGGCGACGGGAGTTGCGCTTGATTCAGGCGTTCTTTGGCCTGGCGCCAACCGCCCCGTGATCGTTCCCACGCTCTGCGTGGGAATGCAGCCTGGGACGCTCTGCGTCCCATCCAAAGCCGAACGCGGAGCGTCCGTTGAGGCGTTTCCACGCAGAGCGTGGGAACGATCAGGAACCGGGGAGGCTGTCGCGGACCATATCGAGGAAGGTCGCCACCACCCGTCGATTGCTTTGCTCGCGCAAACACACCAGCGTCTCCGTCAACCGTCGGGTGCAGTCGACAATCGGCAACGCACACACCCGCGAGTCCGCACCAAACTCCGCGGCCGACACCACGCCAACGCCAATCCCGACCACCACCGCCTCACGCGCCGCTTCCCGGCCCTCGACCTGAATCGCCGGACGAATGCGAAATCCGGCCCGGGCCATTTCCTCTTCCAGCGTCTGCCGCGTTACCGAACCGTGTTCACGCAACACCAGCGGCGTGTCATCCAGGTCTGCCAGGCAGATCGATTCACGCTCGGCCCACGGATGATGGCGCGACACGAACGCGACCATCGGATCATTGCGCAGCGGCACACACAGCAAGCGTTCATCACTGACATCGCGGCCAAGCAACGCCAGATCGGCCTGATAGTTGAACAGGCGAAATAACGATTCATCGGTGTTGCCGGTCTCGATCTTCACGCTGATTCCCGGATAGCGCTCACAGAAGCGCGCGATCTGCGGCAGCACGTGGACCGGCGCATCCACTGCCAGAATCAGGCTGCCGGTCTGCAAGGCCTGGGATTCCTGCAACAGTTCCTGTGCTTCGGCTTCAATCACAAACAGGCGCTGGGTGATCGCCAGCAAGCGTTCGCCCAAGTCAGTCAGGCGTACGGAACGTTTATTGCGGTGAAACAGCAAAACGCCGAAACGCTCTTCGAGTTTGCGCACTTGGTCGGATATCGCCGGTTGCGTGAGAAAAAGGCGCTCGGCGGCTTTGGTGAAGCTTCCATGCACGGCCACGGCGTGGAAGGCTTTGAGTTGGGCGTGGGACACCGACATGAAGTCACCTGATCGCTTAGTCAGTAACAAGCTGAGCTTATGTGTGAAATACGATAAATCGATTTTATTTATTAAACAGTAATTGCTTTGATCGGCTCACGCCATCGCTGACTGCCCGCTCGGGCCGCACGGTAGCCATGAGCCTGTGCGTGCAACAACAGGACTCATCTGACCGATATCGCCACAGGGACGGGGTGATATCGCAGTGCTCAACAATAAAAACACAGGCGTTTTTCTTAACGATTCTGCCGGCACACTCACACCCTGAGGTCAGAACCACCATGAACAAGCACATCGGCACCATTGCGCGTTGGCGCGTGCAGATTTTCGCGATTACCTGGCTTGCGTACGCCGCTTTCTATTTCACCCGCAAAGCGTTTTCGGTGGCCAAACTGGGCATCGCCGAAGACCCTACCTTCATGCTCGACAAGATGGCCATGGCCAACCTCGATGCGATTTATCTGGCGGCTTATGCCCTCGGCCAGTTCACTTGGGGCATGCTCGCTGACCGCTTTGGCCCACGGGTCGTGGTGCTCGGCGGCTTGCTGATTTCCGCCGCAGCGGCGCTGGTGATGGGCAGTTACGCGACGTTGCCGATCTTCGCCACCTGCATGTTGATACAGGGGTTGGCGCAGTCCACTGGATGGTCGGGGCTGTGCAAAAACCTCGGCAGTTTTTTCCCTTCCCAACAACGCGGGCGAGTGCTCGGGTTATGGAGTTCCTGCTACGCGTTTGGTGGTCTGGTAGCGTCGCCGTTCGCCGGCTGGTGGGCGTATACGTTGATGGGCACCTGGCACGCGGCGTTCATTTCCAGTGCGGTGGTGGTTGCCGTCGTGGCGGTGTTGTTCTTTATCTTCCAGCGCAACAAGCCGGAAGACGTCGGCTTGCCGGCGGTCGAGCCGGAGCCTGAACTGACGGCGGAAGAAACCGAAGCCAACAGCAAACTCAGCGTCTGGGAGCCCTTGAAGGAAATCCTGCGTAACCGCACGGTGCTGGTATTGGGCCTGGCGTATTTCATGTTGAAACCGGCGCGTTACGCGATTCTGTTGTGGGGGCCGGTGATTGTCTTTGAACAGATGCCCAGTGTCGGCAAGGTCGGCGCGGCGATCATTCCCACCTCATTCGAACTGGCCGGGTTGCTCGGGCCGATCCTCATCGGTCTGGCTTCGGACAAACTCTTCGGCGCCCGTCGGATGCCGGCCTGCGTGTTGAGCCTGTTGGCGTTGACCGTGACGCTGGCGCTGTTTATGGCCGCGTTGCATACCGGCAGTGTGTTGCTGGTGGTCGCGCTGCTGTTCGTCATGGGCCTGACTTTGTATGGGCCGGACTCGATGATCAGCGGTGCCGCCGCGATCGACTTCGGCAAAGCCAAGGCCGGCGCCACGGCGGCCGGTTTCGTCAACGGCTGCGGCTCGGTTGGCGCGGTACTTGGCGGTTTGCTGCCGGGTTACTTCGACTCGGTGACGGTGTTTATCGTCTTCGCCGGTTGCGCGCTGTTCTCGGCGCTGGTGCTGATTCCGCACTGGAACAGCCGCCCGGTTGGCGTGATGGAACCGCGCGCCTCTATCCCCAATTGCCCGCTGACGATCAAACCCCTGCGTTCCTGAAACCCTTGCCTCGTGGCCTGCTGCGACGCTCGCGGCAGGCTGGGTCGTGGCCATCTGACTTGGAGAAACCCCATGAGACCGTTTTGGCTGGAGCAGGCCTTGCAGGCCGACACCTCGCAAACCTGCCCGCCGTTGCAAGGCGAAGTCCGCGCCGATGTGTGCATCGTCGGCGGCGGGTATACCGGGTTGTGGACGGCGATCATGCTCAAGCAACAAAACCCCGAACTCGATGTCTTGCTGATCGAAGCGGACATCTGCGGCGCCGGTGCCAGTGGGCGCAATGGCGGGTGTGCACTGTCGTGGTCGGCGAAGTATTTCACCCTTGAACGCTTGTTTGGCGTCGAGGAAGCGGTGCGCCTGGTCAAGGAATCGGAGCGCAGTATCCACGCGATCGGCGAGTTCTGTGAGCAGTACGGCGTCGATGCAGATTACCGTCTCGACGGCACGCTATATACCGCGACCAACCGCGCGCAGGTCGGTTCGACCGATGCAGTGATTGCCGCACTCGAGCGCAACGGTATCAACTCGTTCACCCAGAGTCCGCTGGCCGATGTGCAGCGCATGGCCGGTTCGAGCAAGCATCTGGAAGGCTGGTTCTCGCCGGCGGCGGCCAGTGTGCAACCGGGCAAACTGGTGCGTGGCTTGCGTCGCGTGGCGTTGCAGTTGGGTGTGAATATTTACGAAAGCACGGCGATGACCGGGCTGGAAGAAGGGCGCCCGGCGCGCCTGCAAACACCGAACGGCAGTATTGTTGCCGATCGCGTAGTGCTGGCGATGAATGCGTGGATGGCCCGTGCCTTTCCACAGTTCGAACGCAGCGTGGCGATTGTTTCCAGCGACATGCTGATCACCGAGCCGCGCCCGGATCTGTTACAGCAGATCGGCCTGACCAGCGGGGTCACTGTGCTCGATTCGCGGATTTTCGTGCACTACTACCACAACACCCCGGACGGCCGAATCATGCTCGGCAAGGGCGGTAACACCTTCGCGTTTGGCGGACGAATGCTGCCGGTCTTCGATCAGCCATCGCCTTATGCCGGCCTGCTGAAAAATAGCCTCGCCGACTTCTTCCCGGCGTTTGCCGATGTCAAAGTCGATGCCACCTGGAACGGCCCGTCGGATCGCTCGGTCACCGGTTTGCCGTTCTTCGGCCAGATGAGCAGCGCCGGCAATGTGTTTTACGGCTTCGGCTATTCCGGCAGCGGCGTCGGCCCGTGCCACATGGGCGGGCAGATTCTTGCTTCGTTGGTGCAGGGCCTGGACAACCCGTGGACCCGTTCGCCGCTGGTCAACGGGCCGCTGGGTTATTTCCCGCCGGAGCCAATCCGCTACCTCGGTTCGTTGATGGTGCGCAACGCCATCCGCCGCAAGGAGCGCGCCGAGGATCACGGGCGGCGTCCTCGGCATTTGGATGTGCGCCTGGCGAAATTCGCTGCGGCGGCAGGCAAGGCTGACAAAGCCTGAAGCACGGCGTGTTGATGTAGGAGCTGCCGCAGGCTGCGATCTTTCGATCTTGTTTTTAAGATCAAAATCAAAAGATCGCAGCCTGCGGCAACTCTTACAAAGGGATCAGCGTGCGCCGCTGTCGAGTAGCCAGTCGAGTAATAGGCTGTCACGTGCGGGTGGTTCGCGAGGTGTGGGCTTACGTGAGTTGCCCAGACACAGAATCGGCCGGTCGGGGTCGCTGTCAAGGAAACTCACCCACACTTCGCTGCCGGCGCAGGGCAGTTCCTCCCGTGCCACTCGGCCATTGGCGCGAGTCATGGCGATGGGCAGCCAGATCGCCTCGTCATCAAGGGTTTGCAGATGTTCAGAGGGCCACAGCCTGACGGCGACCCGACCCTGTTCATCGAGCTGCGCCGGTTGCCCGGCAGGTCCCAGCACCAGCGCCAGGTGATAACCGGCAATGCCTGGACGCGGTTGGTTGAGCGCCGGGCGAAAATCGCTTGACCAGGGCTGGGCGGTAAAATCGTTTTCGTAGCGGTACAGGGGTGGGGTCGGGTCAAGAATCGACGGATGTTGCCCGTGATGACGTATCGAGGTGAGCCGCCATTGTTCGTTGAAGTGGCTGATCGGATGCGCCGACACTTGCAGCAGTTGTCCACTGAGCAAGCCGATCCGGTCGCTGCGGCCATTGATCGTGCGATGCTGGCAGCGTTGCCGTTCCAGATGTCGACGGCTGCGTTGTTCGTGGTGTCGTTGTTCGAGGGAAGATGCCTGCGGCAAGGGATTTGCCGTGATGTGGTTGGCGGCCTCGTCGCTGATCGCCCGCTGCCCTCGGTTACGCACGGCATGCAGCGTGGCGACGGGCGCGGCGTGATGATGCTGGTACAGCGAAGCGATGCAGGGTGAAGGCGTTTGCTCACAGGCCTTGAACGGAACCAGTACCGGCGTTTGCGGCAGACTGAGGCTGTCATCGGCAAACACGACAACGTGTCCGTCCATCCGGTGTTCGAAGTGGTAGTGAATGCCTTCCTCCTCGCAAAGCCTGTGCAGCAGCGCCAGATCGCTTTCTTCGTACTGGATGCAAAAAGGCCGGATCGGGTAGCGGCCGACAGTCATTTCAATCCGGTAGCCGTCGGCGGGCAGGGCGTTTTCCGTGAGCAACTGCTGGAGAATCTGCGGCACACTCTGTTGCACGAACACTCGCCGTTTGCTCGGCTGAGCCAGCCTGTGCAAGCGCGGCACGACCGTCACGCGATAGCCGATCCGGTGCGTACCGCGATGTTCGCAACTGGCACTGTCGATCACGCCGTGGATTCCATGATGGTCGTCCAGACGCAGAAAGGCCCGTTGGTGCAGGAATGTGCCCGGCGCCACGGCGGGGGCCAAACCGATCAGTTCGATATCGAAACGGTAGGGCTGGTTGAGCGCTTCCTCGCCGTGAAAGCGCACCACTGGCAGGCACAGACCGCTGTCGTTCAGGGTCAGGGTAAAAGGACTTTCCTTGTCATTGAGCATTCGAACGGGCTCTGTCAGGCAATACGGGCCTGAGAGGGTACGAAACCGCAGCGTTGAATGGTCATGTCAAAGGCGTTTTTCAGAATTCCCCTACAAGCTCTGGTGAAGATGTCGATTCCACATTGCGTTTTTTTGGTCGATTGCCGACTTTAGGCCGTATAAACTTGGCGCCACGCGTCGGCCAATAGATGTCTCGGCGCCACAGATCAAGAGAGTGAGTAATGGGCGCACAGTGGAAGGTTAAACACAAAGAAGCGGCATCCAACGCCAAGGGCAAGATCTTCGGCAAACTGGTGAAGGAAATCACCATCGCTGCCCGCAACGGTGCCGATACCGCCACCAACGCACACCTGCGTCTGGTGGTCGAACAGGCCAAGAAAGCCTCGATGCCAAAAGAAACCCTCGATCGCGCGATCAAGAAAGGCGCCGGTCTGCTGGGTGAAACCGTGCAATACCATCGTGTGACCTACGAAGGGTTCGCCCCGCACCAGGTGCCGCTGATCGTCGAGTGCGTGACCGACAACATCAACCGTACCGTCGCCGAAATCCGCGTGGCGTTCCGTAAAGGCCAACTGGGGGCTTCCGGCTCCGTGGCCTGGGACTTCAACCACGTCGGCATGATCGAAGCCTCGCCGGACACCCCGGACGCCGATCCGGAAATGGCCGCGATCGAAGCCGGTGCTCAGGATTTCGAGCCGGGCGAAGACGGCGCAACGCTGTTCCTGACCGACCCTACCGACCTGGATTCGGTGCAGAAAGCGTTGCCAGAGCAGGGTTTCACCGTGCTGTCGGCCAAGCTCGGCTACCAGCCGAAGAACCCGGTCAGCGGCTTGAGTGACGAGCAGATGGCTGAAGTTGAAGCGTTCCTCGAAGGCCTCGACAACCATGATGACGTGCAGGACATGTTTGTTGGCCTGGCGGGCTGATCTGTTTCGTCAGTGATGGCCTCATCGCGGGCAAGCCCGCTCCCACAGGTTCAGAGGTGTCCACACATTTTGTGAACGACCCGGACACTGTGGGAGCGGGCTTGCCCGCGATTGACTGCGCAGCAGTCAGCTTTCCTGCAACACCGTAATAACTTCAGCAAACCCCGGCCGCGCCAGCACATCCGCCTGACAGCAACGCCGCTCCAGCTCTTCAAGCACCGCACGCTGCTCATCACTCAACCCCGAGTCGATGCGCGCCAGCAATTCCCCCAGCAAAACCCCGAACGCACGCACTTCGATGCGTTGCAACGCGCGCGTTTCCGCCGTATCGGCAATAGCATGGAACGACGCCCCGCCAAAATCCCCGAGCAGGCAATCGCCGCGCTCGTTCAACAGAATGTTGTGCCCGTACAGATCGCCGTGGGTGATGCCTTGCCGGTGCAAGTGTTCGGCTGCCGAAGCGATGCCTTTGGCAATGTTCAGCGCGACCTCGGCACTGAACCGGCAGTCATCGGCGTACACATCCCGCGAGCAGGACGCCAGGCTCGGCAGATCAGCGAGGTTGCGGAAAGACGGATCGATCAACTGCATCACCAATCCTTGCTGGCCGTCGGGATGGCCACTGATGCGTCCCTCGACGCGGATCAGATTGGGATGCAGGCCAGCAGTGATGCAGGCATTCATTTCGTGCAGTGGCGAACCGTCGCTGGTCATTTCACCTTTGTACAGTTTCACCGCGACCGGCGTCACTGCGCCATCGGCGCGTTGCCAGTTCGCCCGGGAAATCACCCCCGAGGCGCCTTCACCCAGCCGTTGTTCCAGACGCAGCGCCGACCAAGGGATTTGCGGCGTTGCCTCGAGTGCGGCGGCGTCGGCCTCGGTTTCCAGCGGGTTACCGGCATAAGCCAGCCAGGTCAGGCTCGGCAGGCTGAGCAGCCATTGCGGCAGTTCGCTCAGGCGGTTGGCGGAGACGCGCAGCAACTCCAGTCGATGGCAGTTGCTCAGCGAGGGGGGCAGCGTTTGCAGACGGTTGCCCGAGAGCATGAGTTTTTGCAGGGCAGGGCGCTCGCCAAGTTCGCTCGGCAGGCTTTCGATGCAGTTGTCGGTCAGGATCAGCCAGCGCAGCTGAGGCGGCAGGGCGGCACCGGGTACGTTGACGATGCGATTGGCCCTGAAGCCGACCATCGTCAGGGCCGCGCACTGGCCGAGGCAGGCGGGCAGTTCGGTGAAGGTGTTATCGGAGCAGAACAACACGCGCAGGCGAGTCAGGCGATGCAAGTCGTCCGGCAGGCTGCTCAATTGGTTGCCGCTGAGGTTGAGGATTTCCAGGGTGTCGGCCAGATCGAAAATCTCGCGCGGGAATTCGGTCAGGCCACAAGACAGATCCAGTCGAGTGATGCCCGACAACTCGCCGGCGCGCAATTGAGCAAGGGTGTGCATGTTTGGTGTTCGCTATTGATCAGGGGCGCGCCGCTGGGGCGCCGGGAATGGCCGACATGATAACGGCAATACCCTGATTTGAAATTGGCTAGGTGGCGAAACTTCAGATGCCCTTGGTGGGAGCGAGCCTGCTCGCGAAGGCGGAGTGTCAGAAGCTGATGTTTTGACTGATAGGGCGCTTTCGCGAGCAGGCTCGCTCCCACAGGGGAGTGGCGTGCTCAGATCGTCCCGTGCACTTCCTGCAACTGCCCCAACCGACTGCGTGTGCGCGCCAGGTCAATGGCATTGCCATCCAGGCTAGCGCACAAGGGCAAACGACCGAGTAGCGTCAGGTGCTTGTCCTGGTCGTACAGCACGTCGATCAGGTTGATGAAGCGTTGTTGCGCGGCGATCGAGCACTCCGCCAGTTCCGGCAGATCATCGATGATCCAGCGGTCGAAACGGCGACACAGTTCCAGGTAATCCATCACCGCCGTTGGCTGTTCGCACAGATCGTTGAAGGTAAAACCGACCCGCCGCTTCTCAAAAAACCGCGCCTGAAACTGCCGGGTGCCGACCGTTAGCGCAACGGCCGGTGCCTCTGCAGGCGGGAGATCCAGGGCCGTGCGTTGTGCTGGCGTGGCCGGCCACACGTAATGTCCCTGGGTGAATATCTGGTGTGCAGAGTGACGCGTCTGGCTGCGGTAATCGTGCGGGCCGCCGACTTCCATCACCTGCATGTGCGTATTGATCAGTTCGATCACCGGTTTGAAGCGGGCGTGATAAAGCGGATTGGGCAGCAAACCTTCAGGCGCATAGTTGGAGGTCACCAGCAGCAGAATCCGTCGTTTGAACAACGCCTTGAACAGCCGGGTGATAAGCATGGCATCGCCGATGTCATGCACATGAAACTCGTCGAAACACAGCACCCGACAATCTTGCAGCAGTTCGTCGAGAGTCACTTCGAGGGCATCGTCCTGCAGGCGATGGCTGAACATGCCCTGATGCAATTGCGCGAAAAACTGATGGAAATGCAGGCGTCGTTTCTGGGTGATCGGCAGCGCCTGAAAGAAGCCGTCGAGCAGCCAGCTCTTGCCACGCCCGACGGCGCCGAACAGATACAGGCTTGGCGCGGTTCGGCCACTGGCGGCCAACAGCAGACTGGCCTGCTGCGCCATGCACTCGATGACGCGCTGCTGGCTGTGGCTGAGGGTGTAGCCCTGACCGCTGGCCTTGTGTCGGAAGTAATCGCGGATCGACTGGGCACTGGCGTCATGCCCGGCGCCGGCCGGCAAACCCTTGCCGAACCAGCGGTGCAACGCCGGCCAGCGCTGGATCAGTCGCGATCGTTTCGGCGGGTGGGCAGGCACTGTCGGCGTCTCCGTGTTCGTCAAAACCGGCTCCCGGGAGCGCGGCGATGTAGTGTAACCAGACGCCGAGATGACCAGCCACCGCGACGTGTCGACAGTGGGCGGTTATTGAACAAATTTGTGCGGCACGTACAGCCTTTTTTAGCGACATGGCTCGCCCCGTTGCCAATCTTTCGAAACATATCCCGGCCGATCCATGGATCCAATCGACTGGCGGAATCGTCGACCGTTGCTAACCTCAATCACAGAAACGACGTCGCAAGCGATCACTGACAAGGAATGGCGCAGTGAATGTACATGGGGTTATGGGGCTGTTGGGTGTGCTCGCTGCACCTGTCTATTCGGCGGATCTTCAGGTTGAAGTGCGCGTCGATGTGCAACGCGGCTGCCAGTTGATCGGCCAGCAGCGCAACGCTGGCATTGAGCAACTGGGCGTGCTTGATTTCGGCAGCACTGCACGTCTCGATGACCCGGCCGGGCCTTTGGCAGCGGCGCTGACCAATCAACGCCTGCCACGGCTGGAGTGCAATCCGGACACGCCGTACCAGATGCGTGTCGACGGCGGCTTGCATGGTGGTGTCGGGGAAGTTCGCTATATGGTCGGTTCAACAGGCAGTAAACCGATTCCGTACCGCTTGTATCAGGACGCGGCGCGCCGGGTGCCGCTGGTGGTGGATGTTCCGGTCAGTGGGCGGGTGCCGGACAGCGGCACGGTGGAGTTGCCACTTTACGCGCGGATCGAGCGCCTGGCTGAGGTGCCGCAGGTCAGCCGTTATTCGGATCTGGTCAAGGTGACGGTCACCTGGTGAGTGTGGTTTCAAGGCAGCCGCTGGACGCGGGTGCGCAAGGAAGGCGTTCGATGATGAGCGCGGTGATCGAGTCAGCGTAAAGGAGCAGGGACGGGCGCAATGACAGGCAAACACTGGATGGTGGTGGCGGCAGGTACGCTGGCATTGCTCGCAGACGAGGCGCAAGCGGCGGTCAGCGGGCAGATCAATGCGCGGCTGATCCTGATTGCCGGCTGCGAAGTCACCAATACCAGCACACCCGACAGTCCGCTCAGCGCCCTCGGCACCCTCGACTTCGGCCTTCAGGGGCCCACCTGGAACGCGCCGATCAAGGCCAGTCTGGACGGCGACAGCAGCGGCAAACTCAACGTCGCCTGCAACCCCTCGGTCACCGGTTTCACCGTCACCATCGACGGCGGCACCCACGGTGACGGCAATACCCGGCGCCTGAGCAACGGTCGCCAGACCCTTCCTTATCAGCTGTTTGTCGATCCCTCCGGCGTCCGGAGTTACAGCATCGGCCAGCAACACAATTTCGCTGTCACCAGCGGTGCGCAGATACCCATTCCGGTATTTGGCACGGTGGTGGCGAATACCCGTGCGGTACCGGCAGGGGTCTATACCGACACCCTGACGGTGACGCTCGACTGGTAACCCCGTAGAGGACGGACACCATGCGTATGTTTGCATCAAGGATAGGTTTGTCGTTGCTTGGCCTGGCGCTGGCTTCCGGTGCCAACGCCGCCACCACGGTCACTGGCCAGATCACCTCCAGCCTGATTCTGATTAGCAGCTGTCAGGTCAACGGCGCTGGCGGTTCCACCGGGCTGAACTTCGGTGCGTTGAACTTCGGCACTGCCAACAGCCTGTTCACTACCGCCACCGGGCAGGTGTTGGGCGGCGGCGGCGGGGCGTTGTCGATTCTCTGCTCCAGCGGCACCACGCCGACGGTCAAGGTACGCGCGGGCTCCCACGACGGAATGTCACCGGGTGGCACGCGGGCGCTGTACGACGGCGTTGCCAATTACGTGCCGTACGACTTGTACACCGATGCCGGGCACTCGCAACTGCTGGCGATTGACGGGACGATCAACCTCGCCGCCAGTACCGGTGTCGCGCAGACAGTGAACATCTACGGTCAGGCAGTGGGCAAGGCCGGTTTGCCGGCGGGGACGTACACCGACACTGTCGCCGTAGAACTGACGTTCTGATGCCATGCGCCGCCATGGCTGTGCCGCGCTGCTCCTGCTCTGCGCAGGCAGTGCGCCGCTGCCGCTGACCGCAGCAACGAGCCAAAGCTTTCAGGTCAGTGCCACGGTCACTGCCGGGTGTCTGGTGGTGGGCGGGGTGTCGAACTATGGCGGGCTGAATTTCGGTTCGCGTTCGGCACTGGCCACCGGCACCGTGCAGGTCGCGCTGACGGGTGGGGTGCAATTGCAATGCACGCCGGGCGTGACGCTGAACATGAGCGTTGATGGCGGCCAGTACAACAACAGCGGCCGGCACATGCAGGTCAACAGCGGCACTGCGCGGGTGGCGTATGCGCTGTTTAGCGATGCGGCATACAGCCAGAGCCTGGGCATCGGCCAGAGTGTGGCGGTGGCCTACAGCGATGCGAACAACATCAGCCTGCCGATTTACGGTCAGGTGCAATTGCCGGGCAATCAGCCTGGGGGGACGTACAGCGACGTGTTGCAGGTGCAACTGTCGTGGTAAGGCGAAGTTGAATGGCCGACAAGGAGCAGGTTTATGGGGTCAGTTACGTCACTGCATTCGTTCGTGCGCTGTGCGATGTGGACGCTGGTTATGCTTGGGGCAAGTCAGGCACACGCGGCGAGTTCGGTGCTGATCTGGCCGATCGATCCGGTGCTGGAGGCTGATCAGCAGGCCAGTGCGCTGTGGCTGGAGAATCGCGGTAGCGAAACCGCCAATCTGCAGATCCGCGTGTTCGGCTGGAGCCAGAGTGGTTTCGCCGAGCAATACCAGAACCAGCGCGACGTGATCGGCAGCCCGCCGGTGGCGAAAATCGAGCCGGGACAGAAACAATTGGTGCGTCTGACCCGAACCAAGGAAGTGCCACCGGGGCAGGAACTGGCCTATCGGATCATCATTGACGAAATTCCTTCCGCACAACCCGCGACCGCTGATGGAGGCAAAACCGCCGCAGCGATCCGCTTCCAGATGCGTTATTCGGTGCCGCTGTTTGCCTATGGCGCCGGGCTGTGGAGCAAGGAAGACAGCAGCCGCGCGCGTGATCCCAAGGGTGTCGGCCTGCCGCAATTGAGCTGGCGCACGGTGGCCGTGGACGGCCGGCCCTATGTGGAAGTGCGTAATCAGGGCGCGGTGCATGCGCGACTGACTGACGTGGCAATCAAACAGGCGGGGCAGAGCAGACCGCTTGCCGAAGGGCTGCTGGGGTACGTGCTGCCGGGGGCGGTAATGCGGTGGCCGGCACCGGGGCCGTTGGCCGGTGATTCGGCGTTGCAGGTGCGGGTGAACGGCGCGCCGCAGGTGCAGAGCATTACACCTGCCAAGTGAGTGAGTCGTAGCGCAGTTATCTGACGTCGGCTAAAGCGGTATCAGGGAGGATTCAGTCCATTGACGGACGTAAAACGGGTATGAGCCCAGGACGGGTTCGTCGTATTCAGCGTCCGTTGTGGCTCATCACTGGCGCGTGTTGCCTGATGTTTGTTCAACCATCCGGGGCCGGCGATCTGCCGCCGCCACCGAGCGGCATGGAGGCCGTGAGTGATGCACAGTTGTTTCTGGAACTGGTGGTCAACCAGATGAATACCGGTCGCGTGGTGGCGGTGCAGCAGCGCGACGGGCGCCTGTTCGTGCCAGTGACGGCGTTGCGTGAGACCGGCATGAAACTGCCCGACAGCCTTGGCGCCGAGGTCGATCTCGACAGCCTGGCGGGGCTGCACAGCGATTACGACAGTGTCGGTCAGCGCCTGCTGCTGGACGTGCCGCCGGACTGGTTGCCGGAACAGTTCATCGGCAATCGCCAGGCTTACCCGCGCACCCCGGCGCTGAGCAGTTTCGGCGCACTGTTCAACTACGATCTGTACCTCAACGACACCGACGATGCCGGCACTTACCTGGCGGCGTGGAACGAAGTGCGGCTGTTCGACAGCTGGGGCACGCTGTCCAACACCGGGCAATACCGGCGTACGTTGTCTGGTGACTCGCTTAACACGCTGGACAACGGTTACCTGCGTTACGACACCACGTGGCGTTACTCCGATGACGAGCGAATGCTCACCTACGAGGCCGGTGACGTGATTAGCGGTGCGTTGCCGTGGAGCAGTTCGGTGCGTCTGGGCGGCGTGCAGTTCTCGCGGGACTTTGCCGTACGCCCGGATCTGGTGACTTATCCGTTGCCGCAATTTGCCGGTGAAGCAGCAGTGCCGTCCTCGGTGGACCTGTTCATCAATGGCTACAAGTCGAGCAGCGCAGATTTGCAACCTGGGCCTTATACGCTGACCAATATTCCATTCATCAACGGCGCTGGCGAAGCGGTGGTGGTGACCACCGATGCACTGGGTCGGCAGGTGTCGACCACGGTGCCGTTCTATGTCACCAGCACGTTGTTGCAAAAAGGCTTAAGCGATTTTTCCGTGGCGGCCGGTACGTTGCGCCGCGACTACGGCTTGAAGGACTTCAGTTACGGCTCGGGTGTCACCTCTGGCAGCCTGCGTTACGGCGTCAGCGACAGTTTTACCCTGGAAAGCCATGCCGAAGCGGCCGATTCGCTGACACTGGGCGGCCTCGGCGGCAACCTGCGGCTGGGTAATTTCGGTGTACTCAATAGTGCCCTGAGTCAAAGCCGCTTCGACGGCGAGGGCGGTCAGCAATTGAGCCTGGGCTACCAGTACAGCAATCAGCGCTTCAGCTTTTCCTACCAGCGCCTGCAACGTCACGATCAATATGCCGACCTGACCGTGGTCGACAGCTCCTACATCAGCCTGAGTCGACGCAGCGAACAGGCGACCTTAAGCCTTAACCTTGAGCGTTGGGGCAGCCTCGGGGCCGGTTATTTCGATGTTCGTGCGGCGGACGACTCGCGCACGCGGCTGCTCAACCTCAGCTGGAGCAAACCGCTGTGGCGCAACAGCAGTTTTTACCTGTCGGCCAACCGCGAAATCGGCGACAGCAACTGGGCAGTGCAGGCGCAACTGGTGATTCCGTTCGATCTGCGTGGCAGCCTGGCGATCAGCAGCGATCGCAGTAAAACCGGGCAGAGCCAGCAACGGGTCAACTACAGTCGTGCGGTGCCGACTGAGGGCGGCGTGGGTTTCAACCTCGGCTACGCCAAGGGTGATGGCGCCGATTATCGCCAGGCCGACGTCACCTGGCGGCTGCAATCGGTGCAGTTGCAGGCTGGTGTCTACGGCACTTCCGAGGCTGAAACCCGTTGGGCCGATGCCAGTGGTTCGTTGGTGTGGATGGACCGTCAGGTGTTCGCCGCCAACCGCATCGACGATGCGTTTGTAGTGGTCAGCACCGATGGTTTCGCCGACATTCCGGTGCGCTACGAAAACCAGCAGGTCGGTCAGACCGACAAGAACGGTCATCTGCTGGTGCCGTGGAGCAGCGCCTATTACCGGGGCAAGTATGAAATCGACCCACTGAATCTGCCGGCCAATGTGCGCAGTCCCAATGTCGAACAACGCATCGCTGTAAGGCGCGGCAGCGGTTATCTGCTGGAGTTTCCGCTGGCCCGAGTGATTGCCGCGAGCATCGTGCTGGTCGACGCGCAACAGCGCGAACTGCCGCTGGGCGCGGGTGTGTTGCATGAGCAGAGCGGCACACGGACGGTGGTCGGTTGGGACGGGCTGGTCTATCTGGAAAACCTGCAGGCGCAGAACTCGCTGCAGGTCACGCTGGCCGACGGCAAGACCTGTCAGGCGCAGTTCAGCGTCGATATGAATCAGGACCAGGTGCCGCTGATTGGCCCGTTGGTGTGCCAATGATCTACGCACGCTTGCTTTTGTTGCTGGCGCTGATGCTGCCGGGCGCGGCGCAGGCCGCGTGCTCGGTGGTCAGCACCACGCCGGCAGCGTTCGGTACGCTCAGTTCGATCGCCGTGCGCACCACTTCACAACCCAGTTCAACACTGAATGCAGGTTTGAGCTGTACCGGTTCGCTGCTGTCCCTGCTGACCAGCAACGACCACTTCTGGGGCACCGTTTCTTCGACTCAAAGTGGTCTGGTCGGGCCGACCGGCGATGTCATCAACTACACGGTCTACGCCAACAACAGCACCAGCTACCCGCTGACTCGTGGCACGGCCTACGACTTTGCGCGCAACGGCATCATCGATGCCTTGGGCCTGCTCAACGGTACAACGCCGAAAACCGTGCCGCTGTATCTCGGCACAACCATTGGCAGCAACGTCGCCGCCGGGGTGTACACCGAGACCCTGAGTATTTTCTGGAACTGGAATTACTGCTCGGGGATTGGTATTGGTTCTATCTGTCTTGGGCGCGACATCGCCAGTGGCACGACCTCGTTGACGGTGAATATGACGGTGTCCAACGACTGCACGATTACTGCGCCGAACATTGCGTTCGGCAGCGCTCCGGTGATCAGCGCGTTCACCCCGGTGACCGGGCAAACCATCAATCTGGCCTGCACCAAGGGCAGTGCCTATACCGTGGGGCTGAGCGACGGGCAGAACGCGGTGAGTGTCGGCGGCCGGCGACGGATGATTTCCGGGAGCAATTATCTGGCCTACGACATTTTCAAAAGTGCCGGCACCACGCGCTGGGGCAGCGTCGGCGCGGCGCGGCGGGCGAGTACCGATGCCGAGGTCAATCCGGGTAACGGCTTGGGCACGGGCAGCCAGATCTTCAACTACAACGCGAAGATCTACACCGACCAGACCACGCCGCCGGCGGGCACTTATCTGGATAATGTGGTTTTGGACGTAGGTTTCTGAGCTGACACGATCCTTTGTAGGAGCTGTCGAGTGAAACGAGGCTGCGATCTTTTGATCTTGCCCTTAAGAACAAGGTCAAAAGATCGCAGCGTGCCGCAGCTCCTACATAGAACAGCGGTGTTTTCAGAATTGCAGTGATTGCTTGAGCTGTTGCGCCGCCGGTGTATCGACCGGGCTGACCATCGCGTAGTTGTACCCGCCGCCCGACCAGTACTCGGCCTGCAAGTCGCCATCACTGCGGCTGCCACGGGGCAAAAAGGTGTTCTTCGGCCCCGGCGGGCGCACGTAGAAACTCACTTTGTGGCCGCTGCCATCCTCATACACCACCATCGCCGCCGGACCTTCATCAGTGCTGAGCAAGCGTCCGCTGACCGGTTCAAACCCGGCCGCCTTCAGGTCGGGCAAGCGACTGGCCCGGGTGAAATAGCGGTCGAGCCAGCGCTGCATGTCGTCGGCACTCTCGACCTGGTAATCGGCGGGCAACATGCCTTGCTGGGCAATCAAGCGATAGGCCTGCAAGGCGTCGGTCATCGGCAACATGGCCGGGCGCACGAGGGTCATTTCCCGGGCCTGCCAGCCACTGAAACCGCCGAGGCTGACCGCGATCAGCAACACCGCAGCACTGGCCAGATGACGACGCGACTGGCGCTGACGGCGCTGGCGAATCATCGCTGGGTCAAGCGCTGGGTTGGCCGGTTGCTGCAACGCGCCGCTGAGTGCCGCGCGTAGTTGCTGGGCATCCTGTTGCCAGGCGCGAACCTGCGCCGCTTCGTCCGGGTGACTGGCCAGCCAGGTTTCCAGCACACGCCGGTCGGTGTCGCTGAGTTGGTGGTCGACATAGGCGTGCAGGTCACGCTCGTTGGGAGGCAGGCTGATCATTTAAGTATCCGCAAAGAAGGGCTGCTGATTTCGCCGTCGCTGAGTTGGCGCAAGGCCTGGCGGGCGCGGGACAGGCGCGACATCACGGTGCCGATCGGGGCGCCGAGAATCTCGGCGACCTCTTTATAGGAAAGGCCTTCCACTGAAACCATGAGCAACAGCGCGCGCTGTTCGCTGGGCAGTCGGTCGAAGGCTTGCAGGGTCGACTGAGCAATAACGGTACGCTCCACCGACGGTTCGGCATCGTCGCGACCGGTGAAGAATTCGAGCATTCGCGCATAACGCCGGGAGCGCCGGTGGGCGTCGAGAAACTGCCGATAGAGGATCGCGAACAGCCAGGCACGCAAGTCGCCGTCGGCGCGTTTGTCGCCCCAACTCGACAGGGCACGCTCCAGACAGGCCTGCACCAGATCGTCAGCACTACTGCTGTTGCGCGTCAACGACACGGCAAAGCGGCGCAATCTGGGAATGATTTCTCTCAACTGTTCGTCGAATTCGCTCATGAAATTCTGCTAGTCACTACGCTGTGGACTAGGGAGACGCCCGCCGTTGGAGGTTATTCCACGTTCGGAAAAATAAATACCGTTGTGTGGAATAAACCCGGACGAGGCGCGTCTTGCTGATTCTTCCTACTTGTGGCCATTGGCCCTGGAGTCCTTCATGGTTGATCGCACCTCACCCAACGCTTCACCGCCCGGCGGGCCGCAGCGCCCGCCACTGAGTGCCGCGAGCCTGATATTGCGTCTGGGCGGCATTGCCGTGGTAGTCGCCGCGGTGGCCGGGGTGTTTGCCTACGTTCACGGTAACTTCGACCCACAACGCCTGACGCCAAAGGCGCTGGTCGATGTGCTGGAGAAGAACAATGGCGTGCATCCTGGGTTTCGTCGTAATCACGCCAAAGGCGTGTGCGTGATCGGGCATTTCGAAAGCAGTGGTGAGGCACGGGTATTCTCCACCGCGCAGGTGTTCAACGAGCCGCAGACTCCAGTGGTCGGGCGTTTTGCGCTGCCGGCGGGCAATCCCTATGCACCGGACAGCAGCGTGCCGATTCGCAGTCTGGCGTTGCGGTTCACCCAGGCTAACGGGCAGCAGTGGCGCACCGGGATGAACAGCATGCCGGTGTTCCCGGTCGGTACGCCTGAGGCGTTTTATCAATTGCAACAGGCGCAATCGCCAGATCCGGCCACCGGTAAACCTGATCCGGCGAAGGTTCCGGCGTTCTTCGCCGCGCACCCGGAAACCGTGCCGTTTTTGACCTGGGTGAAGACGGCCAAACCGTCGGCCAGTTATGCCACCGAAACCTATAACAGCGTCAACGCGTTTTATCTGGTCGACGCCAGCGGTAAAAAACAGGCCGTGCGCTGGAGCATGACACCGTTGGCGCGCGATGCTGCGGGCGCCAGTGCGCCTGAGGGCGGCGATTTTCTCGAGAAAGATCTGGTGCAACGGTTGTCGTCTGCACCGCTGCGTTTTCAGTTGAATATCACTCTGGCCAATCCCGAGGATCCGGTGAACGACGCCAGCAAGACTTGGCCGGCCGGGCGCAAAGTATTGAACGCGGGCACACTGGTGCTGGAAAAGACCCAGCCGCAATTGAGCGGCGAATGCCGGGACATCAACTATGACCCGCTGGTGCTGCCGGCCGGGATTCAAGGTTCCGACGACCCGTTGCTCGCCGCCCGTTCCGCCGGTTACGCCAATTCCTACTTGCGTCGCACCAGCGAAGTCAGTCAGTTGCCCGCCGCCAAACAGGAGGCTCGTCCATGAGCACTCAACCGACGCATTTCGCCCTGTTGGCGCGGCTGCTGCACTGGCTGATGGCGCTGATGATCATCGCCATGCTGTTCATCGGCGCCGGCATGGTCACCTCGGTGTCCGAGCGGCATGAATGGCTGATCCATCTGCACAAACCGTTGGGCATTGCGATTCTGGCGCTGGTGATCGTGCGTTTGCTGGTACGGCTCACCACGCGCCAGCCACCGTTGCCCGCCGATCTGCCGGGCTGGCAAGTACTGGCGGCCAAGGCGTCCCATCTGCTGCTTTACGCGTTGATGCTGGTGTTGCCGTTGCTCGGTTGGGCGATGATCAGCGCTTCTGGTGAACCGGTGATGCTCAGCACAACGTTGCAGTTGCCAGCGATCGTTCCGGCCGACGCGCAGTTGTTCGCGTTTCTGCGCAAGGCTCACGGGTATCTGGCCTATCTGCTGTTCCTGACGGTGCTGCTGCACCTGGCGGCGGCGCTGTTTCATGGCTGGGTCCGCCGCGACGAGGTGCTCGACAGCATGTTGCGTGGTCGCGATCGCAGCTAACCCGTTTGTCTGGCGCATCGTAGCGATGCGCCACGTTTCAGGGTCAGCCACCAGTACGCCAGCTCCACGGCGTTGATGCCGGCGCCGAGCAGGCACACGCCGATCCAGCCGGCCCACGCGTACATCGCGGTCGAGCCGATGGAACCGAGCGCGCTGCCGATCGAGTAGAACAGCATGTAACCGGCAGTGAGACGGCTTTGCGCTTCGGGGCGCACGCTGTAGATCATGCTCTGGCTGGTGACGTGCACGGCTTGCAGAGCCAAATCGAGGGTGATCACACCCAGCAGTAATGCCCACAACGAGGATTGGGTGAGGGCGATCGGCAGCCAGGAGGCGAGCATCAGCAACAGCGAAAGTCCGCTGACCCATTGGCCGAGGCCGCGATCAGCCAAGTGTCCGGCCCGTGCGGCGGCCAGCGCACCTGCTGCGCCGGCCAGACCGAACAGACCGATTTCACTGTGCGACAGGGACAGTGGCGGCGCGGCCAGTGGCAACACCATCGGCGTCCACAGCACCATTGCGCTGGCGAAGGTCAGCAGTGCGAGGATCGCGCGTTGGCGCAGTACCGGTTCTTCTTTGAACAGACTGAAAACCGAAGCGATCAGTGCAATGTAGCCAGTCGCCGGTTGTGGGGATTCATGCTTGGGTAGAACTCGAAACAGCAGCAACGCCATCAATAGTGTCAGCCCTGCCGACAGAAAGTAGATTGCACGCCAGCCGGCCAGATCGGCCATGCCGCCGGCGACCGTGCGTGCCAGCAAGATGCCCACGACGATGCCGCTGGTCACCACACCGACCACGCGCCCGCGTTGTGTCGGGATCGCCAGTGTGGCGGCGTAAGCCACCAGCACCTGCGTCACCACGGCGAGCAGCCCCGTCAACGTCATGCCGAGCAGCAGCCAGACACTGCTGGGCGCCAGCGCGATCATCAACAACGCCGCTGCCGACAGCAGGGTTTGAGTGACGATCAATCGGCGTCGATTGAGCAGATCGCCGAGGGGCACCACTAGCACCAGACCGATGCCGTAACCGATTTGCGTCAGGGTGATGACGATGCCGATAGTCGCCGGCGACATCGCAAACGCTTCAGCCATGGCGTCCAGCAATGGCTGGGCGTAATACACGTTGCCCACGGCCAGACCGCAGGCCACAGAGAAAAGCAAAACGGCGCTGCTGTTGAGAGGTTTCATATCCCGCATCCTTTTAGGTTTCAAAATAAAACCTTGGTCACGGTATTGATTCAGGTTTTATTTTGCAACCTGTTTGCACGAAAGTACGAATGGCAGAAAGCAAAAGATCGCAGACAAGCTGCGATCTTTTGAGGGACGGAGGAGGGGATCAGCGCAAGGTATCAACCATGTCGGCGATGGTGGTCAGCACGTCTTTGCCCAACTGTTTGGAGCGTTTGCCCGACCAGCCGGTTACCTTGTCGGGATGGTCGTCGTGATCCTTGAACGGCATTTCCAGGGTCAGTGACAGGCAGTCGTATTTCTGTCCGACGCTGTTGCACGCCAGGGTCATGTTGGCTTGGCCCGGTTCGTCGCGGGTGTAGCCGTACTTGGTCTGGAAGTCTTTGGTGGTGTGTTTCAGGTGGCTGCGGAAGTGTTCTTCGAGCTTCTCGATGCGCGGCGTGAAGCCCGGATTGCCTTCGCAACCGGCAGTGAATACGTGGGGAATTTCTTCGTCGCCATGTACGTCGAGGAACAGATCGACGCCATACTTTTCCATTTGCTGCTGTACGAAAAGTACCTCGGGGCTGACGTCCTGACTGGCGTTCTGCCAAGCGCGGTTCAAGTCCTGGCCCATCGCATTGGTGCGCAGGTGACCGTGGAAGGCACCGTCCGGATTCATGTTCGGCACCAGGTACAAATCAGCGCTGGCCAGCAGTTTGTTCAGCACGGGATCGTCGTGTCTTTCCAGGCGTTCGATGACGCCTTCCATGAACCACTCGGCCATGTGCTCACCCGGATGCTGTTGAGCAATGATCCAGATTTTGCGCTGGCCTTCGGCGCCGGTGCCTTTGCGCAGCAGTTGAATATCGCGACCTTCGACGCTCTTGCCGGTGGCCAGCAGTTCGGTGCCGGCCTTGCTCAGGGCCTGATCGATCAGCCAGTCGTGACGGCCACGGCTGTAGGGTTCGAAATACGCAAACCATGCATGGGTTTGCTCCGCCTCAAGGCAAAAACGCAGGCTGTCACCTTCAAAACTGGTTGGAATGCGGAACCAGTTGACGTGGTCGTAGGAGGCGACTGCCTGATAGCCGGTCCAGGCTTTGTTATAGGAGGACTGGCTGGCGTTGACCAGGCGAAACCAGTGTTCCTGATGAACATGCAGGCCGCTGGCCTTGAAGTGAAACCACTGGAAATGCGCGCTGCGAGTATCCGGACGAATGGCCAGAACCGGATTGAGCGGATTGCTGATGTCGATGACTTGGATGTTGCCGCTGTCGAAGTTGGCACTGATGTCGAACGAAGATTTGGCCACGGTCATAATCGATTCCTGAATATGATTTTTATGGCCGTTACTGTACACGCAGGCAGGGCTGAAACCGAGGGGAATTGCGGTGTGTGGCGGGGGGCGTCCTCCATGACGCGCAAGCAGCTTAGAGACTGTGCGATTGATTCTCAAGTGCTAATTGGCATTAGTTTGCCCCAATGTGGCCGGGCTTCGCTTGCCAACCAATATTCTTTTGATATTATCCGCGCCATCGAATTTGCAGCACCTAAAGACTTCATTAGCCTGAAGCCATAAGCCTGAAAAACGGGCAAAAAAAAGACCCGGCAAAAAGCCGGGTCAAAAACCGTGATTAGCCTGATGAGGAGATAGTCCAGAAGACCGACCTAAGGTCTCTGGTCCATCGACTGATCTCGCGACCAGCTGCTTGCAATAATAATCATTATCATTTGCAAGTCAAATGTTTTTACCTGCGCGATTGGAAAATTCTTTCCCGTCCGCCTGCACTTCCGTTTCTCAGGCTTCATCGCCATCGAGTGAATGGTCGACCATCGCCCGCGCCATATCCACCATATGCACCACTGAAAATGCCAGATCGCGACTCGCGCCTTGCAGGTTTTCGGCTGCCTTGAACGCCGTGGCTGCTGCGCAGCGCAACAGGTCCGAGGCATGCACCAGGGCTTCCTCGCCACTGAGATGGCGCCTGACATCGAAAAAACGCTCGTCGACCTCAGGTTCTGACACAGCTGGTTTCAAGTAATAGTCCAGCGCGCGTTGCGCCGCCGCATTGCTTTGGGGCGAGGTGAAGGTGGTGTCCATTTGCAGATCGGGCAAGTCTTTGCTGCTGATATTCATGATGAGGGGGCACTCCTTGGTCGATTGAAAATCCGTGCCTTCAGAATAGTACTCTGTGTAGTTGTGACGAGAATTTAAATACTACAATATGTGTTTTGCTGGCCGAAGGCGTCCACGTAAGGTGCTGCACATGGATAAATGGATTGAGTTGGTCAAGGCCAAGATGAGTGAACTCAAAATCACTCAAACAGAGCTCGGAGAGCGCGTCGGCATGTCCCAAGGCGGGATCGGCCATTGGCTGAACAAGCGTCGCGAACCCGGTATCACTGAAATGAACCGGGTGCTGCAAGCGCTGGGCATGGATTTCCTCGAAGTGGTGCTGGTGATCCGTGAACCGCAACCCACGTCCGAAGACGAGATGCCGCTGGCGCAGAAGTACAACCCGTACTTCCGTTACCCGGTCAGCGATTGGCAGACGACGTGCGAAGTGCGTGAAAGCGATCCGGCGTCCTACGGCAAGGCGTCCGGCAAACAGCGCTTCGAGCTGACGGATTACCACGCGCGCGGCCCGGCGTTCTGGTTGACGGTGACGGGAGATTCAATGACCGCACCGAGTGGCCAGAGCATTGCCGAAGGCATGCTGATTCTGGTCGACCCGGCCGCCGAAGCGCTGCCCGGTAAACTGGTGATCGCCCAGTGGCCCGACAGTACGGAGGCGATTTTTCGCAAACTCGACGAAGAGGGCGGCCAGCGTTACCTGGTGCCGCTCAATCCGACGTGGCCGAAAGCCCTGCTGACCGATGAGTGTCGAATCATCGGTGTTGTGGTGCAGGCAACGGCGCGTTACTAGTCAGATCGATCCTCGCCAGGCGTAGGATCGATCCTCCCGTTCATACTTCTTCCAGCTCAACCAAAGCGCTGCCTTCGCCAACCATTTCACCTTCCTGGCAATACAGCGCTTTGATCACCCCGGCATGCGGCGCACGGATGCTGTGTTCCATCTTCATCGCTTCCAGCACCACCAGTTGCGCACCGGCCTCAACCGATTGCCCGGCCTCGACCAGCACACGGACAATGCTGCCGTTCATCGGCGCGGTCAGGCCGCCCTGATGGCTGTGGCGGGCTTCGACGGCGCTGATCGGATCGTACGTCTCGATACGGCGCAACTCGCCTTCCCATTGCAGGTACAACGCATCGTCCTGGCGAATCGCACGCAACGTACGACGAACGCCCTCGTGCTCGACGATAAGTGCTTCGCCGAACAGTCTGGCGTGGTCGGCAGCATTCAGCGTCAAGGCGCGATCCTGCCCCTCGCAACTCAAATGCAGGGTGATTTCCGGCGGCAGCCCCGCACGCAAACCGCTATTGAGTGACCAAGGCGAAGCAGGGTCATCCTGGCGTGCGAGTTGTGGCAGGCTCTGCGCCACCGCTTGAGCCGCCGCCGCCCAGAACGCATCGCTCAGCGTGCCCGGTGCAGGCAGCAATTGCTCCTGGTAACGCGGAATAAACCCGGTATCCAGTTCCGCCGCCGCGAACGCCGGGTGCGCAATGATCCGCCGCAAGAAGTTGATGTTGGTTTTCAAACCGCCAATCGCAAACTCGTCGAGCATGCTCAACAAGCGCAACCGAGCCTGTTCGCGATCCTCGCCCCAGGCAATCAGCTTGCCGAGCATCGGGTCGTAGAACGGCGAAATTTCATCACCTTCTTCAACCCCGCTATCCACCCGGCGCCCTGGCCCTTCGGCCGATTCGCGATACAACGCCAGACGTCCGGTCGCCGGCAGGAAGTCATTTGCAGGATCCTCGGCGTACAAGCGAACTTCAATCGCATGGCCGTTCAACGGCACTTGTTCCTGAGTGATCGGCAGTGCTTCACCACGGGCAACGCGGATTTGCCAGGCGACCAGATCAAGACCGGTAATCGCTTCCGTCACCGGGTGCTCGACCTGCAACCGCGTGTTCATCTCCATAAAGAAGAATTCACCGCGCGCATCCAGCAGGAACTCCACCGTACCGGCGCCGACGTAACCGATCGCCTGTGCCGAACGCACCGCTGCTTCACCCATCGCCCGCCGCAGTTGCGTGGACAGACCGGGTGCCGGCGCTTCTTCGACGACTTTCTGATGGCGGCGTTGAATCGAGCAATCCCGTTCATTGAGGTACAGGCAGTTGCCATGCTGATCGGCGAACACCTGGATTTCCACATGACGTGGCTTGAGCAGGTATTTCTCCACCAGCATGCGCGAATCGCCGAACGACGACTGCGCTTCACGCTGAGCCGAGGCGAGGGCTTCGGCCAACTGGCTGACGTCCTCGACCACTTTCATGCCTTTGCCACCACCGCCGGCCGTGGCTTTGAGCAGCACTGGATAACCGATGCGTTCGCAGGCATCGCGGAAGGTGTCGAGATCCTGCGCTTCGCCGTGATAACCCGGCACCAGTGGCACACCGGCGGTTTCCATCAGTGCTTTGGCGGCGGATTTGCTGCCCATGGCATCGATGGCCGAGGCGGGCGGGCCGAGGAAAATCAGCCCGGCCGCTTCGATGGCACGAGCGAACCCGGCGTTTTCCGAGAGAAACCCGTAACCCGGATGAATCGCCTGCGCGCCACTGGCCTTGGCCGCTGCGATCAGCTTGTCGATCTGCAGATAACTGTCGGCGGCTTTGCTGCCGCCCAGGTCCACGCGAATATCCGCTTTCCGGCTGTGCCTCGCCTCACGGTCGGTGGCGCTGTGCACGGCAACCGTGGTCAGGCCCAAGGCTTTGGCAGTGCGCATCACGCGGCAGGCGATTTCGCCACGGTTGGCCACCAGCAGGGTGGTGAGAACAGGTACGCTCATCAACGCGGCTCCTTGGTGGTGGTTGCGGCTTGCCAGCTCGGCGGACGTTTTTGCAGAAAGGCGCGCAAGCCTTCCTGACCTTCAGGGCTGACGCGGATACGGGCGATGGCATTTTCGGTGTAGCGGCGCAGCGCCGGGGTCAGCGCGCCGTTACCGACTTCACGCAACAGATCCTTGCTGGCGCGCATGGCGGCGGGGCTGTTGAGCAGTAAATTGTTGATCCACTGTTCGACTTGCTGATCAAGTTCGGCAGCAGGATAGCTCTCGGACAACAAACCGATTTCCCGTGCACGTTGTCCGCCGAAACGCTCGGCGGTCAGGGCATATCGACGCGCAGCGCGTTCGCCGATGGCCTGCACCACGAACGGACTGATCACCGCCGGCGCCAGACCGATGCGCACTTCCGACAGGCAGAACTGCGCGTCATCGGCGCCAATCGCCATGTCACAGCAACTGATCAGCCCCAGCGCGCCACCGAACGCCGCGCCTTGCACCACGGCCACTGTGGGGATCTTCAGCTTGGCGAGGTTGTACATCAGCTCCGCCAATTCGCGAGCGTCGTCGAGATTGGTGTGGTAATCGAGCTCGGCCGATTGCTGCATCCACGCCAGATCAGCGCCGGCACTGAAGTGCTTGCCACGACCACGCACCAGCAGGAAACGCAGGCTGGCGTCGCTGGCGACTTTGTCCAGCGCGAGGATCAGCTCGCGGATCATCTCGGCATTGAAGGCGTTGTTCTTTTCCGCGCGGTTAAGCCACAGCGTCGCGAAACCCCGTGGGTCGCTTTGCAGTTCGAGGGTGTTGAAATCGCTCATGTTCATCCGTCTCCACGGTTCCTGTGGGAGCGAGCTTGCTCGCGAACGCGTTGTATCAGTCGACATTTCCACTACCTGACAAAGCGTATTCGCGAGCAGGCTCGCTCCCACAAAAAATCACATCCGGAACACGCCGAAGCGGCTCGGTTCGATTGGCGCGTTCAGCGACGCGGACAAGGCCAGGGCCAGCACATCGCGGGTCTGCGCCGGGTCGATGACGCCGTCGTCCCACAGCCGGGCACTGGAATAGTAGGGGTGACCCTGTTCTTCGTACTGGTCGAGGATCGGTTGCTTGATCTCGGCTTCCTGCTCGGCACTGAAGGCCTGGCCGCTGCGCTCGGCCTGTTCGCGCTTGACCTGCACCAGTACGCCGGCGGCCTGTTCGGCGCCCATTACGCCAATGCGCGCGTTCGGCCACATCCACAAGAAGCGCGGGTCGTAAGCGCGACCGCACATGCCGTAGTTACCGGCGCCGAAGCTGCCACCGATGATCACAGTAAATTTCGGCACCTTGGCGCACGCCACCGCTGTCACCAGTTTTGCGCCGTGCTTGGCGATGCCGCCGGCCTCGTATTTCTGGCCGACCATGAAGCCGGTGATGTTCTGCAAAAAAAGCAGCGGAATGCCGCGCTGGCAGGCCAGTTCGATGAAGTGCGCGCCTTTCTGCGCGGCTTCGGCGAAAAGGATGCCGTTGTTCGCCAGAATCGCGATCGGGTAACCGTGCAGATGCGCAAAGCCACACACCAGCGTGGTGCCGAACAAAGCCTTGAATTCATCGAACACCGAACCGTCGACCAGTCGCGCAATCACTTCGCGCACGTCGAACGGCTGCTTGGCGTCAGCCGAGACCACGCCGTACAACTCATCGCTGGCGTACAGCGGCGCAATCGGCGCGCGTTGCTGCACGTCACCGAGTTTGCGCCAGTTAAGGTTGGCAACGCTGCGGCGGGCGAGGGCGAGGGCGTGTTCGTCGCTCTCGGCGTAATGGTCGGCGACCCCGGAAATCTTGCAGTGCACATCGGCACCGCCCAAGTCTTCGGCGCTGACCACTTCACCGGTCGCGGCCTTCACCAGTGGCGGGCCGGCGAGGAAAATCGTCGCCTGATTGCGCACCATGATCGCTTCGTCCGCCATCGCCGGCACATAGGCGCCGCCGGCAGTGCACGAGCCCATGACCACGGCGATCTGCGGAATGCCCATCGCGCTCATGTTGGCCTGGTTGAAGAAGATCCGCCCGAAGTGCTCACGATCCGGAAACACTTCGTCCTGACGCGGCAGATTGGCGCCGCCCGAATCGACCAGATAGATACACGGCAGACGATTCTGTTGCGCGATGGTTTGTGCGCGTAGATGTTTTTTCACGGTCAGCGGGTAGTACGAACCGCCCTTCACCGTCGCATCGTTGGCGACGATCATGCATTCGACGCCTTCAACCCGGCCGATCCCGGCAATCACACCAGCGGCCGGCACGTCTTCGCCATACACAGCGTGGGCGGCCAGTTGGCTGATCTCCAGAAATGGCGAACCCGGATCAAGCAAGCGGTTGATGCGCTCACGCGGCAGCAGTTTGCCGCGTGAGGTGTGGCGTTCCTGGGCTTTCGCGCCGCCGCCCTGCGCCACTTGGGCGAGCAGGGTGTGCAGGGCGTCGACCTGTTTGAGCATCGCCGCGCTGTTGGCGGCGAACTCCGGCGAGCGGGGGTTGAGCTGAGTGTGCAGGGTAGCCATGGTCAGCTCCGTTAGCGGGTTTCGTTGAACAGTTCGCGGCCGATCAGCATGCGACGGATCTCACTGGTGCCGGCGCCGATTTCGTACAGCTTGGCGTCACGCAGCAAGCGGCCCGCCGGGAATTCGTTGATGTAACCGTTACCGCCGAGAATCTGGATCGCGTCGAGGGCCATTTGCGTGGCGCGTTCGGCGGTGTAGAGGATCACGCCAGCGGCGTCCTTGCGGGTGGTCTCGCCACGTTCGCAGGCCTGAGCGACTGCATAGAGATAGGCGCGGCTGGCGTTAAGTTGGGTGTACATGTCGGCGACTTTGCCCTGGATCAGCTGGAATTCGCCGATGCTCTGGCCGAACTGCTTGCGGTCGTGGATGTACGGCACGATCAGGTCCATGCACGACTGCATGATCCCGGTCGGGCCGCCGGACAGCACGACGCGCTCGTAATCGAGGCCGCTCATCAACACTTTCACGCCGCCGTTGAGTACGCCGAGAATGTTTTCTTCCGGCACTTCGACGTCATCGAAGAACAGCTCGCAGGTGTTGGAGCCGCGCATGCCGAGCTTGTCGAATTTATTGCTGCGGCTGAAGCCTTTCCAGTCGCGTTCGACGATGAACGCGGTGATGCCGTGTGGGCCTTTTTCCAGATCGGTCTTGGCGTAGATCACGTAGGTGTTGGCGTCAGGGCCGTTGGTGATCCAGGTTTTGCTGCCGTTGAGGACGAAGCGGTCGCCGCGTTTGTCGGCGCGCAGTTTCATCGAGACCACGTCGGAACCGGCATTCGGCTCGCTCATGGCGAGGGCGCCGACGTGTTCGCCGCTGATCAGCTTCGGCAGGTATTGGGTTTTTTGTTCGTGGTTGCCGTTGCGGTTGATCTGGTTGACGCAAAGGTTGGAGTGCGCACCGTAGGACAGCGCTACAGAGGCCGAACCACGGCTGATTTCTTCCATCGCCACCACATGCGCCAGGTAACCCAGGCCAGCGCCGCCGTACTCTTCCGGCACGGTGATGCCGAGCAGGCCCATGTCACCGAATTTGCGCCACATGTCGGCGGGGAACAGGTTGTCGCTGTCGATCTGCGCCGCGCGCGGGGCGATCTCTTTAGCGACAAAGGACTGAACCTGATCGCGCAACATGTCGATGGTTTCACCGAGGGCGAAGTTCAGGGATGGATAGCTCATGGGTCACCTTTTGGCTTTTTTGTAGGGTGGGGAGGGCGGTCACTCAGCTCTCACCTTTACGTTAACGTAAGCCTGCGATGGATGGCTGTCAATCACCCTTTACGTTAACGTCAACTTGAGCGAGAGTAAGGGCAGTTCAAGATTGAAAGCTGATTGGTTTTTGTAGGAGTGAGCCTGCTCGCGATGGCGTCGTGTCAGTCGACGTAAATGTTGACAGTAGGATCGAGATCGCGAGCAGGCTCACTCCTACAAGTGACCGTCGGCAACCCATAAATAAAGACAATAGGGGTCGTCATGGATCAACCCAGTGCAAACCCGCAGCGCAGCTATACCCGTGGATCTCAGGACAAAGCCTTGCTGGCGATGACCATCGGGCAGAAGTTCGATCACACCGCCGCGCAATACCCTGACGGCGAAGCGCTCGTCGTGCGCCATCAGCAGCTGCGTTACTCCTGGCGACAACTGGCCGATGCGGTGGACCTGCACGCCAGAGCGCTGCTCGCCCTGGGTTTGCAGGCCGGCGATCGCCTCGGTATCTGGGCGCCGAACTGCGCGCAGTGGTGCGTCACCCAAGTTGCTACGGCAAAAATCGGCGTGATCCTGGTCAACATCAACCCGGCCTATCGCAGCTCCGAACTCGAATACGTGCTCAAGCAATCCGGCTGCCAATGGCTGGTCTGCGCCGGGGCGTTCAAGTCCTCCAACTACCACGCCATGTTGCAAGGGTTGGTGCCGGAACTGGCCGAGCAACCCATCGGCCAATGGCGCAGCGAACGCCTCCCCGCACTGCGTGGGGTAATCAGCCTTGACGCGCAACCACCGTCAGGTTTTCTGCCGTGGTCGCAACTGGCCGATCTGGCCACCAGCATCTCTCCCGATCAACTGCGCGAACGCAGCGACAGCCTGCACTTTGATCAACCGGTGAACATCCAGTACACCTCCGGCACTACCGGTTTCCCCAAAGGCGCAACCCTCAGCCACTACAACATCCTCAATAACGGCTACATGGTCGGTGAAAGCATCGGCCTGACCCCGCGCGATCGTCTGGTGATCCCGGTGCCGCTCTACCACTGCTTCGGCATGGTCATGGGCAATCTTGGCTGCATCACCCACGGCAGCACGATGATTTACCCCAGCGATGCCTTCGATCCGTTGCTGACCCTGCAAACCGTCGCCGAAGAAAAAGCCACCGGTCTTTATGGCGTACCGACCATGTTCATCGCCATGCTCGACCAGCCGCAACGCGGCGAATTCGATCTGTCGAGCCTGCGCACCGGAATCATGGCGGGCGCGACGTGCCCGATCGAAGTGATGCGTCGGGTGATCAGCGAGATGCACATGAGCGAAGTGCAGATCGCTTACGGCATGACCGAAACCAGCCCGGTGTCGCTGCAAACCGGCCCGACCGATGAGCTGGAATTGCGCGTGACCACCGTCGGCCGCACCCAGCCACAGCTGGAGAGCAAGATCATCGACGAAGCCGGCAACCTCGTGACGCGCGGCACCATCGGCGAACTGTGCACCCGTGGCTACAGCGTGATGCTCGGTTACTGGAACAATCCGCAAGCCACCGCCGAAGCCATCGATGACGCGGGCTGGATGCACACCGGCGACCTGGCGAGCATGAACGAGGAGGGCTACGTCAACATTGCCGGGCGCAACAAGGACATGATCATTCGTGGCGGCGAGAATATTTACCCGCGTGAGCTTGAGGAGTTTTTCTTCACCCATCCGGCCGTGGCGGATGTGCAGGTGATCGGCATTCCGTGCTCGCGTTACGGTGAGGAGATTGTTGCCTGGATCAAATTCCACCCCGGCCACAGCGCCTCGGAGCTGGAGCTGCAAACCTGGTGCAAGGAGCGTATCGCGCATTTCAAGACGCCACGGCATTTCAAGTTCGTTGAAGAGTTTCCGATGACGGTGACGGGCAAGATCCAGAAATTCAGGATGCGTGAGATCAGTATCGAAGAACTGAAAACAATCGAGCGTTAACCACCACCCCTGTGGGAGCTGGCTTGCCAGCGATTGCGGTGGATCATTCAATATTGATGCTGGCTGACCTGACGCCATCGCTGGCAAGCCAGCTCCCACATGGATTTGCGGTGAAAACACAAATCACAGAAAGCACAAAGGGGAGCCGAAGCTCCCCTTTAATTTTGTCGTCGCGTGCTCTTTTTTATTATTGAGGGTCGGTCTGTTGTTGTTTTTGGCAACCGTGGCCCTTTACCGCTGTTTTTGGCGACCCCCATCCGGGGTCAAGAGCAAACGTATTTTTTTGAGCGCTGATCTACTTTCTCGCTAAGCGATCCAACCGATTCGGGAGCTACCTGAAGGTAGTTTTATTGTTCTCTGCCCGGTTGCGGGTCACTCCTGAGAGCACCCTGAAAAGCACACCTTCTCCAAAAAAATCTGTTAGCTGCGTCTCTGCCGTGTTGTTTTTGTTATGTCAGAGTCGGTACGTCTTATTTTTATTGGTTTGCTGCTTTTTATTCTTGTTATGCCATAGAGATAGCAGAAGCCGTGCCAACTTTTAAAAATCCTTATAAATCAATAGTTTGAAAATTTCAGAGATTTTTCACTCCGACGAAACCAGACAATTTGTTTCCGTGTTACTCGCTTGAACCCACATTCCGGACACAGCGGTAACACCTTCCCCCTCACTGCGCGCTACGAGCCTTGGCCACGCGCGAACCGCTCGGGCGGCCGAGCACCGCGCTGATCTGCTGACCCGCAGCAATCAAGGCGTCCAGGTCGATACCGGTCTCGATACCCAAGCCGTTGAGCAGGTACACCACGTCTTCGGTAGCAACGTTACCGCTCGCGCCTTTGGCGTACGGGCAGCCGCCGAGGCCCGCGATAGAGCTGTCGAACACCGAGATGCCCTCGAGCAGGCTGGCATAGATATTGGCCATGGCCTGGCCGTAGGTGTCGTGGAAATGCCCGGCCAGTTTTTCTCGTGGCACTTGCGCTGAAACCACTTCGAACAGACGGCGAGTCGCGCCAGCGGTGCCGGTGCCAATGGTGTCGCCCAGCGAAACTTCGTAGCAGCCCATCGCATACAGCTCGCGCGCGACCATCGCCACTTGTTCCGGCGCGACCGTGCCTTCGTACGGGCAACCGAGCACGCAGGACACGTAACCGCGCACGGTAACGCCGTGCTGTTGCGCCGCTTCCATGATCGGTGCGAAGCGCGCCAGGCTTTCGCTGATCGAGCAGTTGATGTTGCGCTGCGAGAACGCCTCAGACGCGGCCGCGAACACGGCGACTTCCTTGACCCCTGCGGCGATGGCATCTTCGAAGCCACGCAGGTTCGGCGCCAGTGCGCCGTAGGTCACGCCCGGCTTGCGCTGGATCTGTGCAAACACTTCGGCCGAACCCGCCATCTGCGGGACCCATTTCGGTGAAACGAAACTTCCGACTTCTATATAGCCAAGGCCGGCAGCGCTGAGTGCATCGACCAGTTGCACCTTGTCGGCCACGCTGATCGGTTGGGCTTCATTCTGTAGGCCATCGCGCGGGCCGACTTCGATCAGGCGTACTTGGGAGGGGAGGGACATGACGGTTGACCTGTTGTAGTTATCTGAAGTCTGCGGATATCCCCCTGTGGGAGCGAGCCTGCTCGCGAATGCGCCGGGTCAATCACCATAGATGTCGAATGACAAATTGCATTCGCGAGCAGGCTCGCTCCCACAGGGAATGGGGTTGTTACTGAATGGCCTGCTGGCTCTTCAGCGTCTGCTCCAGTGCCTGCACGCAGCGCTCTTCGGCGGTATCGAGCTCCAGCTTCATCTGCTCAATGTCGAGCAACTGCTGCTCCAATTGTTCCCGGCGCTCGCTGATTTTCGCCAGCATGCTGTTGAGTTGTTTGGTGTTACCGCTGGAAGGGTCGTAAAGCTCTATCAGTTCACGGCATTCGGCCAGCGAGAAACCGATGCGCTTGCCGCGCAGGATCAGCTTCAGGCTGACCTTGTCGCGTGGCGAATAGATACGTTCTTGGCCACGGCGCTCAGGGCTGAGCAGGCCTTGCTCTTCGTAAAAGCGGATCGCCCGGGTGGTGATGTCCAGCTCGCGGGCGAGGTCGGAGATGCTGTAAGTCTGGCTGCTCATGGAAGCGCTCGGAAAAAGGTCTTGGCGCTAAGCTAATGGCAGGTTGACGTTTACGTCAAGAAGGATGATCTGTGGTGTTCATGCTGGCCTCATCGCGAGCAGGCTCACTCCTACAGTTGACCGTGTTTCATCTGAAGAGATGCAACCAATTGTAGGAGTGAGCCTGCTCGCGATGGCAGCGCCGCGGTAAAAAGCCCTACACCTTATCCAGCTTCTTCTCCTGCGCCGTCACCTGCTGGCACAACTCGATCATCTGCTCGCGCATCCAGCGATTCGCCGGATCCTGGTCAGTGCTTTCATGCCAATACAGATGCGTCTCCACTGGCGGCACATCATTCACCGGCAGATTAAACGCCTGCAGTTCATGCCGACGGGCAAAGCGCTCCGGCACCGTCATGACCATGTCGGTCTGCTGCATCACTTGCGACGCCATCAGATAGTGCTGCGAGCGCAGGGCAATTTTGCGCTGAATGCCCATTTTGCCCAGCGCCAGATCGACATAACCCAGACCACTGCGACGGCTGGAAATATGGATATGGGTCAGCGACAGGTAATCATCCAGCGAGAGCTTTTCCTTGCCTGCCATCGGATGCCCCTTGCGCATCGCACAGACGTAACGGTCTTCCATCAGCTTGACGTGGCGCACCTGCGGGTCGGTGTTGAGCGGCGCATCCACGGCGAAATCCAGACGCCCGGCGGCCAGTTCCTTGGTGGTCTCGCGGCGCTTGGACAGAAAGCTTTCGATAATCACGGTCGGCGCCAGACGGCGCAGGCGCTGGAACAGCGGCGGCAGAATTACCGCTTCGGTGAGGTCGGTCATGCTGATGCGGTAGGTCTTGACCGCCTGCGCCGGGTTGAAAATGCGGCTTTCCTGAACCGACACACGCAGCAGCGACAAAGCGTTGCGCACCGGGCCGATGATGTTCTGCGCCATCGGCGTCGGCACCATGCCCTGAGCCGTGCGCACGAACAGCGGATCGTTGAAGGTTTCGCGCAACCGCGCCAAGGCGTTGGACACCGCCGGCTGGGTGATACCGACAATCTGCCCGGCGCGGGTCAGGTTGGCTTCGGTATAGATCGCGTCGAAGACGATGAAAAGGTTGAGGTCGACCTTACTCAGATTCATAACGCGGCTTCTCTTGTTATTAAGGGCGGTGATTTAGGGGCTGGTAATCAGCCGATCATATATCGGTGATGAATGTTTATACACGCCGAGAATAGGCTAGGTAAATTATCAGCGCTGTTCTAGCATCGATTGCATGACTTAAACAACCTCTGCCCAAGAAGGTAATTGATCATGGATTTCGCTTATTCGCCCAAGGTGCAAGAACTGCGTGAGCGCGTGACCGCGTTCATGGACACTTACGTTTACCCGGCCGAGGCGGTGTTCGAACGCCAGGTTGCCGAAGGCGATCGCTGGCAGCCGACGGCGATCATGGAAGAGCTCAAAGCCAAGGCCAAGGCCGAGGGTCTGTGGAATTTGTTTCTGCCTGAGTCGGAACTCGGTGCCGGCCTGACCAACCTCGAATACGCACCATTGGCGGAAATCATGGGCCGTTCGCTGCTCGGGCCGGAACCGTTCAACTGCTCGGCACCGGACACCGGCAACATGGAAGTGCTGGTGCGCTACGCCAACGAAGAACAGAAACAGCGCTGGCTCGAACCGCTGTTGCGCGGTGAAATCCGCTCGGCATTCGCCATGACCGAACCGGACGTTGCCTCTTCGGACGCGACCAACATGGCTGCCCGCGCCGTGCGTGATGGTGACGAGTGGGTGATCAACGGCAAAAAATGGTGGACCTCCGGCGCCTGCGACCCGCGCTGCAAGATCCTGATCTTCATGGGCCTGAGCAATCCCGATGCGCCGCGCCATGCGCAGCACTCGATGATCCTCGTGCCGGTCGACACCCCCGGGGTGAAAATCGTCCGTCCGTTGCCGGTGTTTGGCTACGACGACGCTCCGCACGGCCACGCCGAAGTGCTGTTCGACAACGTGCGTGTGCCGTTCGAAAACGTTTTGCTCGGTGAAGGCCGCGGCTTTGAAATTGCGCAAGGTCGCCTTGGCCCAGGCCGGATTCACCACTGCATGCGCTCGATCGGCATGGCTGAACGGGCTCTGGAATTGATGTGCAAACGTGCGGTAAGCCGCACTGCATTCGGCAAACCGCTGGCGCGTCTGGGCGGTAACGTCGACAAGATCGCCGACTCGCGAATGGAAATCGACATGGCACGTCTGCTGACGCTGAAGGCGGCGTACATGATGGACACCGTCGGTAACAAAGTGGCGAAAAGCGAGATCGCGCAGATCAAAGTCGTTGCGCCGAACGTTGCACTGCGGGTGATCGACCGAGCGATTCAGATGCATGGTGGGGCCGGGGTATCGAACGATTTCCCGCTGGCCTACATGTACGCCATGCAACGCACCCTGCGCCTGGCCGACGGCCCGGACGAAGTGCACCGTGCGGCGATCGGCAAGTTCGAGATCGGCAAGTATGTGCCGAAGGAAATGTTGCGTAGCGAACGCTGATCCACCTGATCATTCCCACGCTCTGCGTGGGAATGCATCCCGTGACGCTCTGCGTCACAGTGGACGCGGAGCGTCCATGGTGGCGTTACCACGCGGAGCGTGGGAACGATCTGGTGATATCAATACACCCAAACCTCAACCCGCCGATTCTTGATCCTTCCCTCATCCGCATTGTTCGCCGCCACCGGCATCAACGCGCCAAACCCGCGAACCTCGCGCAACACCACGCCGTTCTTCACCAATTCCCGCCGCACCGCCATTGCCCGTAGCTTCGAAAGCAAATCGGCCCGCGCCGGATCATCCTTGGCATCACCAAAGCCGACCAAGGTCACCGCGCGTTCGGTTTTGTCACGCCGCTTTATATAGTCGATCACCCGCGCCAGATCCTGCCGCGCCTTGTTATCCAGACTCGCGCTGCCTTCTTCAAAACGGAAATTCACCGTCAGACGCTGGGCGTGACGGCTGAGGGATTGATAACCCTCGGGCATCAACGCGTTCGGTGCGACGCTCATGGCGTGCACGGTCTGGCTGATAAAACCGTTTGCCGCGACAATCGCCTGGCCCTGACGGCTCTGCGCAAACGTCACCAAGGCTTTCGCCCAAGGATTGTTGCTTTCGGGCGGTAGATAGAAGAACAACCGCCGCGACAGTGGATAGTCTTCGGTAGCGATCAGGCTGTTGAGCGGCAGCATCGACTGCGATGCGCCATCAGCAATGGCCACGGCTTTGGCCTGACGCACGTAGGGCAAACCGATGAAACCGATGCCTTGCGGATCGCTACTCACCGCGTCGGACAACTGTTCGCTGGACTCAAACCTTTTCGCCGCGTTGCTCAGACTTTTCCCACGACGACTCAGGACCAACTCCTTAAACGTGTCGTAAGTGCCGGACTGATCATCGCGCGCATATAAATGAATAGCACCACCACGCCCGCCGAGGTCTTCCCATGTTTTCACATCGCCGGCGAAGATCCGCGCCAGTTGCTCAGTGTCCAGTTGTTGGAGGGGATTGTCGGGATGAAGGATGATCGCCAGGCCGTCGATGGCGATGACTTGTTCAGCGGCGGGGCTTTTCAGGTCGCCCAGTGATTGCAGGGTCTGTAACTCACTGTCCTTGATCTCGCGGGAAGACGCGGCGAGGTCGGCGCTGGCATTTTTCAACGCGGTGAAACCGGTGCTGGAACCGTGGGCGGCGACTTCAACGACCACGCGTTTACCTTCGCTGGTCTGGCCGACGATGCGTAGTTCGTTGGCGGTGTCCGGGGTTTCGCGGTGGATTTTCAGCAGGCCTTGCTCTTGCAGCAGGCCCTCAACGAGTGCGGGGCCGAGTTCGGCGCCGATGGTGTTGGAACCTTGAATGCGCAGCGCGGGGCCGTTTTCAGGAAGGGGCAGGGCGGCGGCAGAAACCGTCAGCCACGCACTCAAGAGAAACACGCACAGAACACGCAGGGTCATGCCGGCACCGAATCAAGCCAAGGGGATTGCCGGGGAGATTAAGTCAGGCGCATGACCAAAAGATGACAGATCAAAAGATCGCAGCCTTCGGCAGCTCCTACAGGGGGAACGCATTCCAAATGTAGGAGCTGCCGAAGGCTGCGATCTTTTGATCTTGGCTGAGATCAGCTGAGTTCAAGCCAGATCGGCGCATGATCGGACGGTTTTTCCATCCCGCGCAATTCATAGTCGACACCTGCTGCCTTCACCCGCGGCAACAAACCATGGGACGCCAGAATCACATCGATGCGCAGCCCGCGCTTCGGCTCATCCTCAAATCCACGGCTGCGGTAGTCGAACCAACTGAACATGTCGGTCACATCCGGGTTCAAGTGGCGATAGCTGTCGGTTAAACCCCAATTTTTCAGGCGTGCCATCCACTCGCGCTCTTCCGGCAGGAAGCTGCATTTACCGGTTTTCAGCCAGCGCTTCATGTTGTCCGGGCCGATGCCGATGTCGCAGTCTTCCGGGGAAATATTCACATCGCCCATCACCACCAGCGGCTGCTCGTTGTGGAACTGGCTTTCCAGTAGCGCTTGCAGATCGCTGTAGAAACGCTGCTTGGCGGGGAATTTGGTTGGGTGGTCGCGGCTTTCACCCTGAGGGAAATAGCCGTTCATGATGGTCACCGGTACGCCATTGGCGTCGGCGAACGTGCCCCAGATAAAGCGACGCTGAGCGTCTTCTTCGTCGGTGGCGAAACCTTTGTGGATGGCGATCGGCTCCTTGCGCGAGAGCATCGCCACACCGTAATGGCCTTTCTGGCCGTGGAAATACACGTGGTAGCCGAGGGCGCGGACTTCTTCGAGCGGGAACTGGTCGTCGTGGACCTTGGTTTCCTGCAGGCCGATCACGTCCGGCTGGTGTTTTTCGATCAGCGCTGCCAGCTGATGCGGACGGGCACGCAGTCCGTTGATGTTGAAGGAAACGATCTTCATGGTCGGCAGTCCTGGCAAAAGGGCGATGCTAGCTGACATGGGGGAGATGGGCCAGTGTGGGAGAAATCATTTTGGCCTGTGGGACATGTGTTGTCCCGGAGGGCCCCATCGCTGGCAAGCCAGCTCCCACAATGTCGGCGTCGTTCATAACATTCATGTACACCAGAGAAACCTGTGGGAGCTGGCTTGCCAGCGATGAGGCCCCACCGGTCGATGAAGATCCCGAGTTGGTCTATACCTGTGGGGAACTGTGTCACCACCACAAGGTTCGTACCAACAAGAGCGCCGCCATTTGCACGCGCCCCGGGGAGATTCACCGTCATGCCTGAAACCCAGACCGCCATCGCCGACATACATATGCTCGACCGCGGTTATTCCCGCGAAGCCCGCTCGCTGCTTTATCAGGCCTATCGCCACGAACCGACCTTCGGCTACCTGTTCGAAGCCGAGCGCCCCGGCTACGAGCAACGGGTGCGGGCGACGGTGCGTGAACTGGTCAAACAACACTTTCTGCAGGACCTGCCCGCCATCGGCCTGTTGGTCAACGACCGCCTGATCGGCATCGCCCTGATCGCGCCACCGCAACGGCGTTTGGGCATCACCGAGAGTTGGGCGTGGCGCCTGCGCATGGTGCTCAGCACCGGTTTTCGTTGCACCCGACGCTATCTGGAATACCACGACGCCGTCGCCGCGTGTGTGCCCAGCGATTCCGTGCACATGCTTCCCTTGTTGGGCATTCACCCGCAGTTCCAGGGCAAACACTTCGGCGAACAATTGCTGACCGCCGTACACAACTGGTGCGCCGTTGACGAAACCTCGCAAGGCGTAGTGCTCGACACTGGCAACCCACGATATCTGGAATTCTATAAAAGGCAGGGTTACGAAGAGATCGGCGAAGTTGCCGTCGGCCCGGTGCGCGAACACGTATTTTTCCACGCCAATCCGCAGGTGTTACAAACTGCAACAGCATGACAATCGAACTTCTTGGGAAATTTCCTGTTCTATCACGCTCCCAAGCCCGTGATAGCATCCGCGCCTATGAAGTTTCCAGGAAGATTTACCAGTGGCGTGCTCCTGCTGTTAACCAGCTGCACGGCGCTGGCGCAAAGTGAATTGGATGTGCGGATCAAACCGTCCAACGATGAACTCAAGGCCAATATAGAAGGCTATATCGGCAGCCTCGGCGATCGTGACGAAGAAGCCCTGCAGCGCTTCAGTCGCGGTGCCGAAGAGCAGGCGCGCAAAGCGGCTCAGGCGTTGGGCTACTACCAGCCGCAGATTGAAAGTGACGTCAAGGGCGGCGACAAGCCGCGCCTGGTGTTGAACATCGATCCCGGCGAGCCTATTCACCTGCGCAACGTCACCATTCGTGTCGACGGCCCGGCTGCCTCCCTCAAATCCTTTCGTGTACCGAAAAGCGACGCGCTCAAGTCCGGTGCGGTGCTCAACCATGGGCGTTATGAAGACGCCAAAAGACTTATTCAGAATCAGGCCTCGCGCTTCGGTTTTTTCAGTGGCCATTTCACCCGTCAAAAACTTATGGTCGACCCGCGCGCCGGGGTGGCCGACATCGAACTGATCTACGACAGCGGCCCGCGTTATGCGCTGGGCAAGGTCAAATTCGAAGGCGACACGCCGTTCGACGAAGACCTGCTGCAACGCATGGTGCCGTTCAAGGAGGGTGAGCCGTACGACTCCGAGCTGATCGCCGAACTCAATCGCGACCTGCAATCGAGCGGCTATTTCGAAGGCGTGCGCGTCGATGCCGCACCGACGACCGCGAAAAATGACGTGATCCCGGTCGACGTCAAACTCGACACGCGCAAGCCACGGACCATGGGCCTGGGCCTCGGTTATTCGACCGACGTCGGCCCGCGCATCAAAGCCAACTGGACGCGCCATTGGGTCAACCCGCAAGGCGACAGCTATGGCTGGGAAGCCGAGCTGTCGGCGCCACGGCAAAACGTCGGGCTGTTCTACGACATCCCGCTTGACCCGCCGCTGACCGACAAACTGCGTTGGGCCGGCGGTTATCAGTTCGAAGACATCGACGGTTCCGACACGCTCAGCAAGCTGCTGACCTTCGGCCCGGAATGGCACAGCAAATTGCCGAGCGGCTGGCAGCGGGTGATCTCGCTGAAATGGCAGCGTGAAGAATATGAACTCGGCGATGACTCCGGCCTGAGCACCTTGCTGATGCCCGGCATCAGTTACTCGTATCTGAAAAGCGACAACCGCATCGACCCGCACAACGGCTATCGCCTGAGCTTCGAAAGCAAAGTGGCGAAGGAAGGCCTCGGCTCGGACAACAACCTTCTGTATGGCACCGCGCTGGTCAAAGGCCTGACCACGGTGTTCGACAAACATCGCTTGCTCGGTCGCGTGCAGGTCGGCGGTAGCGCCACCAACGGCTACAACTCGGTGCCGCCGTCGCTGCGCTTCTTTGCCGGTGGCGATCAGAGCGTGCGCGGTTACGACTATCAGAGTCTGTCGCCGAAAAACTCCGATGGCGACCGAATCGGCGGCCGTTACATGGTCGCTGGCAGCGTCGAGTATCAATACTCGATCGCCGAAAAATGGCGCGTGGCGACCTTCGTCGACCAAGGCAACTCCTTCAATAAACTCGAACTGCCGAACCTCAAGACCGGGGTCGGCATTGGTGTGCGCTGGGTCTCGCCGGTGGGGCCGATCCGCCTCGACCTGGCCCACGCACTCGACGACGATGGCGGCATCCGGCTGCACTTTTCCATGGGGCCTGAGCTGTGAAGCGTGGTTTGAAAATTACGGCGCTGACGCTGCTGGCGCTGGTGTTGTTGATTGTATTGAGCGTCACCGCCGTACTCGGCACGGCGGCTGGCAGCCGTTGGGTACTGGGCCTTGTGCCGGGGCTCAGCGTCGAGAATTTCCAGGGGCGCCTTGGCGGGCAATGGAGCGCCGATCATCTGTTGTGGCAGCAGGACAGCAGTCGCGTCGAACTGAACCAGGCAATCTTCGCCTGGTCGCCGCTGTGCCTGACGCGCATGACTCTGTGCATCGAACAGCTCAAGGCAGATCAGGTCATTCTGCAATTCCCGCCGAGCGAAGAAACTACCGAAAGCGGCCCGATCAAACTGCCGGATCTGCAATTGCCGGTGGCCATCGAACTGGGCGACGTGCAGGTTGGCAGCCTGTTATTCAACGGCAGCGAGCAGCTCAAGGGTTTGCAACTGGCGGCGCACTGGACCGCCCAGGGCATGCAGATCGACAGCGTGAAATTGCAGCGCGACGAGCTCAGCCTCAACCTGTCCGGCACACTCACGCCGACCGGCAACTGGCCGCTGAACATCGCCGGTGACCTGACATTGCCGTCGCCGGGCACGGGGCCTTGGACGCTGGCGTTGAAGATCGACGGCGACCTGTTGAAAACCCTCAATCTGCACGCCGACAGCCGTGGTTACCTTGATGGCCAGTTGAGCGGCGAGTTGCAACCGCTGGCGGAAAATCTGCCAGCCAAAGTGCGCATCACCAGCGACGCGTTCAAACCGAGCGCTGACCTGCCCGACACCCTGCAACTCAATCAATTGCTGTTGACGGGTGAAGGCGACCTGAAAAACGGCTACCAGCTCAACGGCAACGCCACGCTACCCGCCGATAAAGGCCCGGTGGCGCTGCTGCTTCAAGGCAAGGTCGACGCCAGCGGCGCGCAGATCGCCGGCCTTGATCTGACAGCCAACGACAAACAAAGCCTGAAACTCACCGGTAGCGTCGACTGGAGTAAAGGCCTCAGCGCCCAAGCCAAAATCAACTGGCAGGACTTTCCGTGGCATCGGCTCTACAACGAAATCGACGAACCTGAGGTCGCTTTGCGCACCTTCACGGGCGAAGTCTCCTACACCGATGGTCAATACCTCGGCAACTTCGCCGCCGCTCTGGATGGTCCGGCCGGCGCGTTTACCCTGAGCAGTCCGTTCAGCGGCAGCCTGAAACAGGTCGCCTTGCCGCAACTGAAAATGGAAGCCGGGCAGGGCAAGGCTGAAGGCCATGTGAATGTGCAGTTCGCCGACGGTATCGCCTGGGACACCGCGCTGGAACTGTCGGCGCTCAACCCGGCGTACTGGGTCGCCGAATTGCCGGGCACGTTAGCTGGACCGCTGAAAAGCCAAGGCGAAATGAAAAACGAACGCCTGAGCCTCACCGCCGACCTCGACTTGAAAGGCAAATTGCGTGGGCAACCGGCGATCCTCCAGGCCAAGGCTGATGGCGCTGGCGAACAGTGGAATCTGAATGCCCTGCAAATCCGTCTCGGCGACAACAGCATCAGCGGCAAGGGCAGTCTGCAACAGAAACTCACCGGGCAGATTGATATCAAGCTGTCGCGTCTGGCTCAGCTCTGGCCGCAACTGCGCGGGCAGGTCAACGGGCAGGTCAATGTCGCCGGCACGTTGAAAGCACCGCAGGGCAAACTCGACCTGCAAGGTTCGCAACTGGCCTTCCAGGACAATCGCCTGCAAAGCATCAACCTCGACGCCACCCTCGACAGTGCGCAGCGGGCAAAGATCGATCTGAAGGGCAGCGGCATTCAGGCCGGCGACACCAATCTGGGTGTGTTGACCGCCAGCGCCCAAGGCGACATCAAGAACCAGAAACTCAACCTCGACCTGATCGGGCCGAAGCTGAAACTAGCCCTCGGTCTGGATGGCAATCTGGACAAGGGCAACTGGCGTGGTCGTCTGGCCAGTGGCGATATTCAGGCGGGTGGCCAGGACTGGAAACTGCAAAGCCCGGCCAAGCTCGAACGTCTGGCAGACGGTAAAATCAACTTTGGCGCTCATTGCTGGATGTCCGGCGACGCCAGCCTGTGCGGTGAAGATCAACGCCTGATGCCGGAGCCGAAACTGCGCTACCACCTCAAGCAGTTCCCGATCGAAAGCCTCGCGCAATGGCTGCCAAAAGATTTCGCCTGGAAGGGTAAGCTCAATGCCGATCTGCAACTGGATCTGCCGGCCAGCGGCCCGAACGGCGTGGTCAGCATCGACGCCAGCGGCGGCACCTTGCGCATGAAGGAAAAGGATCAGTGGCTGGACTTCCCGTACCAGACCCTGAAACTCACTAGCAAACTCACACCGAAGCGCGTCGACACTGAACTCAACTTCGTCGGCGGTAAACTCGGCGAGTTGCTGGTGCAAGCGCAGCTCAATCCACTGCCGAAAAACAAACCGTTGAGCGGCTCGTTCCGTCTCTCCGGGCTGGACTTGTCGGTGGCGCGGCCGTTTGTGCCGATGGTTGAAAAACTCACCGGGCGCCTGAATGGCAGCGGCACGATTTCCGGTGGATTGCTCGCGCCGCTGGTCAACGGCACCGTGCAACTCAGCGACGGCGAAGTGTCCGGCGCCGAGTTGCCGATGGAGCTGCAGAACCTGCAACTCACCGCGCTGATTGCCGGCGAATCGGTACGCCTCGACGGCGGCTGGAAAAGTGGCAAGAGCGGGCAGGGCAGCTTGAACGGTAACATCGCCTGGGGTCAGGCACTGATGGTCGATCTGGCGCTCAAAGGCACGCAATTGCCGGTCACCGTCGAGCCCTATGCCAAGCTCGAAGTGGCGCCGGACCTGAAGATGTCCATGGCCGGCGACGAGCTGAAAATCGCTGGCAAAGTGCAGGTGCCCAAAGGCGAAATCACCGTGCGCGAATTGCCGCCATCAACGGTGAAAGTCTCCGATGACACGATCATCGTCGGCGCGCAGACCGAAGAGGGCAAACCGCCGATGGCGATGAAAATGGACATCGACGTGGTGGTCGGCGAAGACAAACTGGCCTTCGCTGGATTTGGCCTGACTGCCAACGTGAAAGGCCATGTGCACATCGGCGACAACATGGACACCCGTGGCGAACTGTGGCTCAACGACGGCCGCTACAGTGCCTACGGCCAGCGCCTGCAAGTGCGTCGTGCGCGTCTGTTGTTCGCCGGCCCCCTCGATCAGCCGTATCTGGACATCGAAGCGATCCGCCAGACCGACGACGTGATCGCCGGTATTCGCCTCAGTGGCAGCGCCGAGCAGCCGACCACACAGATCTTCTCCGAGCCGGCGATGAGCCAGGAGCAGGCGTTGTCCTATCTGGTCCTCGGTCGTCCGCTGAGCACCAACGGCGAAGACAACAACATGCTCGCGCAAGCGGCATTGGGTCTGGGTCTGATGGGCAGCTCCGGGGTCACCAGCAGCCTGGCCAAGGATCTGGGTATTCAGGACTTCCAGCTCGACACGGCAGGCAGCGGCGATGCCACCAGTGTGGTGGCCAGCGGCAATATTACCGAGAAGCTCAGTTTGCGTTATGGCGTTGGCGTGTTTGAACCGGCCAGCACCATTGCGCTGCGCTATAAGCTGAGCAAGAAGGTTTATGTCGAAGCGGCCAGTGGCGTGGCCAGTTCGCTGGATATTTTCTACAAGCGCGATTTCTAGATCGCGCTTTCTCCTGAACCGAGTCGCTTCAATCGCTGGCAAGCCAGCTCCCACAAGCTTCTGTGGCGTACATGATTGTTGTGTGCGCCAAGGACTTTGTGGGAGCTGGCTTGCCAGCGATGGCGTCTTCTCAGTCAGCCACTGGCGCGCGGCACACCAGGGAGGCCCGCTCGTAGTTCAACGCCTTGTCCCGCTCGGGCAGTGCATACGACGCCTCGCAGCGCTGGCCTTGCCAATTGATGGTCAGGGTGCCGGCGTCGTCCGCGACCAGCGCCAGTGCCTTGCCGCTCGGGTCGGAGATTGCCAGTTGCTTACCCGCGCCATCTTCAAGCGACGCGCCGAAGGGAATCGGCTGGTGCTGCGCATCGAACAAGGCAAATTGCACACGGCGACCGGTCTTGCTCGCATAGCGCGCCAGCACCACCGCACCGCGGCGCGGCACCACTTGCCGGGTCGCATTGTCGATCTCGATATCGCCGCCCAGATCGCGGGTATCGAGGTTGATCCAGTTGACCCGATAGGGTTGCGCGTTGGGCACCACGGCATAGCCGTTACGCCCGGTTTTCGCTCCGGAGAAACTGCCGATTTTCACCCCGGAAACGCCTTCGACCTGCGCCAACGCAAACGTCTCACCCACGGTTTGCCCGAGGTTGATCCCGCCGCCGTGGCCGACGATCGAGCCGGCCAGATTGAGATTCTGCGAGTTGTAGCCGCGGCCCTGGCTGTAACCGGCGCTGATGTCCATCACAGAGGTGCGGGTGCTCAGGTTGGCTGAACCGCTGCTGCCTCCGGTGCTGCTGTTGCCGCCTTGCACCGAGTAATAAGTGTCGCTGTCTTCCGTCAGGTAACCGTTGATCCCGACCTGGGTGCTGTCGGTGGCTTTCTGCGTGCTCGCGGAAACGAACGCCCTCGGCGCGCGCGGTTTTGAACCCAGCGGGAACGACAGTGACAGGTTGACCAGGGTGTCGTTGTTCGCCGGCCCATAGTTGCCGACGTCCTTGGTGTAAGTCGCGCCGAGGTTGTAGCTGACATCGCCCCAATAGTTGCTGTAACCCGCCGACAGGCTTTGCGATCCGCCGCGCCCCCAATAACGCTGGTCACTGGCGTTGAGGTAAACGCTGCCATATTGCTGGTTAGTCCCCAGGCTCTGGTTGATGGTCAGGTCGGTACGGGTTTTCGAGTTGCCCGTGCGTTTTTCGCCCTCGTGGCTCAGTTCCTCGACGTGGTCGGTGAGGGTGCGATAGCCCTCGGTCGAATAGCGATAGGCGGCGAGGGTGAAGCTGGTGTCGGTGCCGGTAAATGTCTTGGCGTACAGCGCGCGCAAACTGTTGCCTTTGACCACTTGGCCAAAGGTGCGGCTGGCGGAATGGGTCACGTCCAGTGACACGGCGCCGATCGGCGTATTGCGCCCGGCGCCCACGGACAACGCCTGGAAATTCTCGGTCGCCTGTACGCCGACGATGCCGGACAAGTTGCTGCTGATGCCATAGGCCAGCGTGCTGCTGACGAACTGCGGCGATTGCTGATCATCGCTGTTGCTGTTGTAGCGGCCGGCCGAGACGCTGTACTTCAACTGCCCCTGGCGCACCATGATCGGCAGGCTGGAAAATGCCTGCACTGTCACCCGGCGCTGACCGTCGGCCTCGATAATCGTGATTTCGAGATCGCCGTTGGAACCGCTGGGATAGATATCGCTGATCTCGAAGGGGCCCGGCGGCACGTTGGTGGTGTAGAGGATGTAGTTGTTCTGACGAATTTCCACCGTGGCGCTGGACTGGGCAATCCCGCGAATGACCGGTGCATAACCGCGCTCGCTGTCGGCGCGCATGCCGTCATCGGAGGCCAGTTTCAAGCCGCGATAGCGCACGCTGTCAAACAGGTCGGCGTCGGAGAAAATATCCCCGGCACTGAACTGGCCTTTCAACGCGGTCAGGTCATGTTGCAGATAGCTGCGGTTGCTTTTGAAGGTGCTCGGCTGGCCCGTGCTGCTGTTGAAGTTGGACTCGTTGCGCAAGCGCCAGCCACCGAGGTTGATGCCGTTGCGCAAGCCGACGTTATTGGAAAGCGTGTTGGCGGTCTGCGTGCTGTTACGGTTGCTGCTCAGTTGATAGTTGATAAACGCCGCAGGCACGCCTTCGTCCCACAGGGCCGGGTCAACGTAACCACGCCGGCCACGTTCCATGGCGCTTTGCGGCACGCTGACCAGCAGGCGCAGGCGCGGCACGTCGTAACGCACGCTGGCATGTTCGATCAATGCCGGCAGGTCGAGGCAGGCGTTCGGGTCGTCAGCGTTGAGTTTGCCGCTGGCATGCAACTTGGCGATGTCGACGCCCAATTGCTGGACCATTTCCAGGGTCAGGCAGGCCTGGATCTTGCCGTTGCCGGGGTGGCGACGGAAGTCGATGTCGCGACGACCGACCAGCGTGTCGTTGCTGTAGAGGTCAACCCGGTAGTTGCCGGGCAGTACGCTGTTGCTGGCGAGCAGCGATTGCACATCGACAGTCGACGCGGCACCTTGCAGAAACGACGTGTTGAACTGTTCTTCGCCGTCAGCCTGGCACGCCGAGCTGATAGCCGAGGCGATCAACAACGACGTCAAACCGTCGCGTTTGAGTAAAAACATGCAGGAACCCTATATCACCTCCGATACGAACTAACGGAGCGAAGAGAAATACAGTGAAAGTGTGCGATCAGAGCGATTCGCGAGTTATGGCGTTTCTTTCTTTGGACTGGCGCTGGTGTCAGCGCTGTTGGAAAGTTGCGCGGTATAACGATCTTGGGCGCCATAGTCGTTAATGCTGCTGAACAACAAATTTGCCGCATTAGTTGAATGAAGTTGTTTGAGGTCGAACTCTTTGCGTTCGCCGGGGGCAATCATCATCGAATCAAACGGGTGCTCGCTGAGTGCGCCGGATTGCAAGGTGATATCGGCAATCGACACGTGATACAGGCCGGGATTGTTCACCACCAGCACGCTTTTGCCGGCACGCTCGGCCAAGCGCCAGGTCAATTCGCCCGGTGCTAGATAGGCGTTGTTTTTCAGGCCGGCCGGGCGGAAGAACACCTTGATGCGCTGGCGCACAGCGAGCTGCAAAGTGTTCTGGGTCTTCGCGTTCTGGGGGATTTCCTGCACGTTGAGCCAGACCACCGATTCGCGGTCGCTCGGCATGCCGGTGCCTTCGTAGATGACCCGCAGTATTTGCTGTTCGTCGCCGCTGACGCGCACCAACGGCGGCGTAACCGCAAACGGCACGGACGCGGATTCGCTGGCGTCGGTGTCGATCCACGACTGGACCAGGACATCTGCACCGCTGTTACGTACGGTGATGCCGGCTTCCTTGTGCTGGCCGTCGAAGACCAGACGGGTGCTGCTCAAGGAAATGCCGGCCGTGGCCTGATTGACCACGAACAGGCCCAGCAGGCCTGCGCAAAAGGACAATGAGTGACGATAAAACATGATGGTTACCGCGCAAGTGATTGAAAGCGCGGAGCCGCGTGGCCCCGCACCGGGCTCGAGCATTCGCGCGGGTTATTCGTATTGCAGGGTGAACGGCAGGGTGGCATCGCCGCGACCGGCAACGGCAGTTGCCACATCGGCGGTGGTGACGTAGGCGGCCGAGAATTTCAGCGTGGTGTTGCTGTCTTGCAGGGTGTTTTCGATCTTCGCGGTGGATGGCGAGCTCAGGTCGATCAACGCGCCGTTGGAGTCGAGTAAGGCGATACCGATGTTCTTCGCAGCGCCCAGGCCGTCGATCAGCTTCAGCACTTTGGTCCCGGCAACGATGCCCGAGCCTGCGCCCTTGGTTGGTTCGAAGATCATCGCCACTTTTGTGCCGGCGTTGCAGTTGATCTTCATGTCGAAGTTTTCGGCGCTCAGGGTGCCGTTGCCTTTAGGTGCAGTGGCGGTGCCCATGTCCTTGATCGACACTTCGCCCATGTTGACCGAAATGGTTTTGTTGCTTCCGGCGCCTTCAACCGAGCAGGCATCGTTGTTGATGGTGCCGGTGAAGTTGATGGTGCCGCTACCAGCCTTAGTCGGGGTTGGGGCCGGTGGATCTTCTGCCAGAGCGTTGCCGGCAGCGGCAATGATCGAAAGGGCGAGAAGTGCGCGAGTCAGCTTTTTCATGTTGTTTTCCAATGGTTGGGGTTAAAACAACAACACGATATAGCGCGCACTTTTGCTGGAACATCAGACGATTCCTAGAAGTCGTCTTTAACTAGAGTGTCATTACCTGTTAGTTAAACAAGTTGCGCTCTATGCAATAAGCCAATAAGTCCTGATCACTGCAGACTTCAAGTTTGCGCATTGCCGATATTTTTTGCGTACTGATGGTTTTAGCACTTCTGTTCAAGTGACGGGCAATGTCGTTGACGCCCTGGCCCTGAACGAATAAACGCAGAATTTCATGCTCCTTGGGCGACAAGCGGGAAAACCGTTCATCCAGATCAGCGCCGTCGTTCACTACGGATATCGGCGCGGGTGCCTGCCAGCGCACCGGGTTGCCTTTGGCGATGGCTTTGAGTGCGGTCTGGATTTCGTCGTGCAACTGGTTTTTCTGAATGACTGCCAGCACACCCAGTTCCTGCAGGCGCGTCAGGATCAATGGATTGGAAATCATGGTCAGTACCAGCACTCGAACCTTGGGAAAGTGCCTTATCAGGTACTCCACCAGTTTCAGGCCGTCACCATAGGTCGAATCGGCAGGCATGTTGAAGTCGGTGATCAACAGATCTACAGGCTTGGTCTCCAGCAGCTTGATCAGCTCATCGGAGCCTACGGCTTCGCCCACCACGCGAAAGCGTTGGTCACGCTCGACCAGTTCCCTTACCCCCAGGAGCACGATGGGATGATCATCGGCAATGACAACGTTGAAGGTTTCCATGAGTGATTTATCCAGAGTGAAGTTATTCGAGGGAGTCGAGCAGATCTTGCAGCCGCGTCAGATTCTGTCGCACCGCCACGGCCAGAGCGGGCGTCACGGCCATGCCGGTCAAGCGACATTCCAGCTCGACAAACGCGCTGGCCATGGCGTTGATCTGCACCGCCCCCAGCGCTCCGGCCATGCTGTGTAGTTGCTGCGCCACGCTGTTGGCGTCGGCGGCATCCAGTGCCGTCAGGGTGGTCTGAATGTCCTGGCGCAGGGTAGTGACAAACAACTCGCGCATTTTTGCAGATAGCGGCGGCGGGGCATCGATAACGGGGGCCACAGCGATTTTGCAATGTTGCTCGAGTTGCGTGCGCAGGGTAGCGAGGTTCAGCGGCTTGACCATCCATGCGTTCATGCCGACGGCGGCACAGCGTTCGCCTTCTTCGCGCAGGGCGTTGGCGGTGACGCCGATGATCGGCAGCGTCGAGTCCTGCTGGCGTACAGCCTCGGCGAGTCGGTAACCATTCATGACCGGCATGTTGACGTCAGTCAGCAGCAGATCGAAGCGGCCGGGCGCCCACTGCGCCAAGGCTTGTTCGCCATTTGCGGCGACGACCACCGCGCAGCCCAGTGCTTCCAGTTGCTCTTTGATGATTGCCGCGTTGATCACGTTGTCTTCGGCCACCAGCACTTGCAGATTCAACGGTCGGGTCTTCGCCTGCGACGAGGCCGGGCGCTGCGCATTGGCGCCGTGTTGTGCCAGATAAATCGCCCAGGCAATTGCGCGCACATCGTCGGCGTCGACCGCCCAGTCTGCACCGCTTGGCTGCGCCGGATTGGGGCCGCCCGCAATGGCGACGATCCGTGGCCCGCTCCAGTGCGGAGCGTTGTCGAGAGGCGTGAGGTCCACCAGCAGCGCCGAGGATGGTGGCATCTCGGTCGTCACCAAGCGGCAATCCAGACCAAAACGCTTGAGCCAGGCAATGAGGTGCAGTGCCAGTTCGCTGATCGGTGCACGTACATAAACGGCGGGGCTTCCGGCCACGAAAGCGGGGCAGTCGGCCAATGCGCCCGGCTTGTTCTCCAGCGTGAGTTGCAGGGTAAAACTGCTGCCCAGTCCCGGTTCGCTGACCACGCTCAACTTCCCTAGCATCAACTCGCACAGCCATTTGCAGATGGCCAGGCCCAGACCCGCGCCGGCCTGACTGTCGGCGTCGTTGACCTGATAGAACGGGTCGAACAATTGCTGGTGCTGCGCCGGGGAAATCCCCACCCCCGAGTCGCTGACCTGCCATTGCACTTCGGCGCTGCCAGCAATGTTTTGCACCACGCGCACGCGCAGTACCACGCGACCGTTGTCGGTGAACTTGATCGCGTTGCTCAGCAGGTTGTTGAGGATCTGGCGGATGCGCAACGGATCACCGCGCAGTTGATCCGGCAAGCCCGAATCGATGCAGGCATACAGTTGCAGGCCTTTAGCGCGGGCAAATGCGCTGTAAGTACGCACGACATCTTCAGTCAGCTCCAGCGGGCAGAAGTCCTGAAGCTCAAGGGTCATTTGCCCGGCCTCGATCTTCGACACATCGAGCACATCGCTGATCAGCTTGAACAGGCTGGCGGAGGAACGCTGGATGGTGTCCAGATAATCCTGCTGGCGCGGGGCGAGCGGAGTCAGCCCGAGCAATTCGAGGGTGCCCAGCACGCCGTAGAGCGGGGTACGAATTTCATGGCTCATGGTGGCGAGGAAGCGGCTCTTGGCCTGGTTGGCCGAGTCGGCCGCATGACGGGCTTCTTCCAGGGCGGCGGCGTCTTCGATATGCCGGGTCACGTCATGCAACGCACACAACCAGGCATCCTGGCCTTGATAGCGCGTCGAGACGAAAGCCAGATGCAGATGACGCCCGTCGATCTCGAGATCGGCATGGCCGGACTCGCTGTGTGACTTGAGCAGGCTCATCAAACGGCTGCTGTCGTGCCATTGCTGGGCGCGCTGGTTTTCCAGGAGCACGTGGTGATCGCTGCGGCGAATCACACAGAGGCCGGTCGGTGCGGTGTCGATCACCGCACGGCTGAACGCCTCGCTTTCGGCGATGCTCGCGTGCGCACTTTGCGCGGGGATGATCACGCGCGCGGTGTACCAGCGATTGATGACCCGACCGCAACCAAGCAACGCCAGCACCACTGCCACGAGGCACAGCAATGGCCACAGCGCATAGCTGAGAAAACTGCGCAGGCTGATGACGTAGATCGCGGTCCAGTGCTGTGCGCCGGGGCTGCTCAGTTTGAACACCAGGCCGTCACGGTCGAAATTTATCCCCTCATCCAGTTCCTGGTCGGATCTCTGTGCGCCGGTCAAGACCACGCCGGCCGGGGTGATCAAGGTGAAGTCATCGTAAATCGACCACTCCATCAAGCGCTCGATGTTGTTGATCTGGGAAAGTTTCAGCAACGTGCCGAGCACCACCCAGGAATCGGCGCCCTCGATGGCCTGCATAGGCTGGAGCAGATTGATCCTGACGTAGGCCAGCAGCGTCGGTGTTGCCTCGCTGTCCTGAGTGGGCGGGTAGGGCACCCAATGCACTTGATGATCAGCGACTGATGACGGCTGCTCGCGTGCATGCTGATTCACCTGGCTCATCACTTGAGCAAACGCGCCGATCTGCATCGGGCCGGCACCGCGCAAGCGTCCGGCGGAGGGCACGGCCACGTCGAAATTGTCGGGGCCATTGAGCAGGATCACTTGCGGCGACTGATAGTGCGACGCCGCCCAGAACGCGCTGTAGTAGGCGGCCAGATAACTGCCCAGCGCGAAAACCTTGGGGTATTGGTCGGCGGCGATTCTCTGCGGATCGATCTTTACACTGAACGGCAGTGAAAACGGCAAGCCACGGCCCTCATAGACATTCGGGCCTTCTTCGGGCAGCAGTTTTTGCGAATAGGTGGGCAACACCACTAAAGGGAAATATTGACCCTTGGCACTGGCCTGGGAGATATCGCGCAGGAACACTTCCTGCTCATGGATATTTTCCATCAACCGGGCGAAGTGAAATTGCAGGGTGTCGCGCTGCTCTTCGAGCATGCGCTGCACCCCCAGATAGCTGATGCCCAAGAGCAGCAACACCAGGGCGCCGAGCAGCAGTAGACTTTTGTTCAAACGAAGCGAACTGCTGGCCAGTTTGTCCAGAAATGCATTGGTATGCGGCATTACAGCGCCTGACCAGCGGTGATGGGGCAGCCTTGGGACACAGTGACCTCGGTAGCGAGCGACGTTCAATAACAGCCACTTGCCGCTCACCAGGCGTTCGCCGGCCCGTCGTGGGTCAGCAAGTGCTGGAACTGATCGGCTGAAACGGCGTGGGAGATCAGGAAACCCTGAACCTGAGTGCAGTCGATTTTACGCAACAGAGCAAGTTCTTGTGCGGTTTCTACGCCTTCGGCCACCACCGTCAGACCCAGCTGGCGACCGAGGCTGACAATGCTGGTCAGCGCCTGCGCGAGTTCGGCGTTGGCGTTGCAGCCTTGCACCAGCGCGCGGTCGATTTTCAGTTCGGTGAACGGCGCCGACACCAGGTTCATGTACGAGCTGTAGCCCTTGCCGAAATCATCCTGCGACAGACCGAAACCCTTGATCCGCAGACGGCACGCGCCAGCGTAGAAATTGCTGATGTCATCGGGCACCGAGCACTCCATCAACTCGAAACAGATCCGCGCGGGCAAGCCTTGATGGGCAAGCACGAAAGCGAGGATGCGGTCGGGCAGGTCGTGGCTGTTGAGCAGGTGCGTGGGCAGGTTGACCGAAACCGGAATGTCATAGCCCTGTTCGCGCCAGGTCGCTTGGGCGGCGATCGCCTGTTTCAGCACGCACCAGAGCAACGGCTCTTCGAGACCGAACGCAATCAACGCCGGCAAAAATACCCCGGGCAGCAGCGTGCCATGTTCAGGATGATTCCAGCGTACCAGCGCTTCGGCGGCGACGATCCGGCCATTGTTCAAAGCCTTCTTCGGTTGAAACCAGGCTTGCAGTTCACCGTTGTCGAGGGCGTTGCAAATACTCTGGCGATCGATGCCGGGATGGATCGCCGCCGGGACGCTCTGGCGCAGCGCCTGCAATTGATCGATCAGGCAGCGCAGGGCGGCGGCATTCACCGGTTTCGAAATCAGCCCGATGACTTTCACTTGCAGGTTGCTCGCCACCAGGCTCGCGCCCATCAGCATGCGTCGTGAGGCGGCGCTCATGATCGCCAATGCCGGGCGCGAACGTTGCGCGGCGAGGCCCTGAATAAACTGCACACCGTCCATGCCCGGCATCAGCAGATCGGTGAGCACCAGATCGAAGTCGCGTTGTTTCAGGCAGTCCAATGCTTCTTCGCCGTCCTTGGCGCACGCCAGATCGAAGTCGCCCAACTCGCTGAACAGGTTCTGCAAATACAGGTGCTGGAAGGGGTGATCTTCGACAATCAGAATGCTACAGGGCTTCATGGACGACTCGTTCGTAGGGAGCCAGGACAGCGAACAAGGCTCGTAGCGTAAAAGGTTTGACCAGGCAGTGATTCATGCCCGCAGCCAGGCACAGCGCATCCTCACCGCGCAGGGCGTTGGCGGTCGCGCCGATGATCGGGATGCTGCAACCGAGGCGCCGCAGGGCTTTGGCCAGTTCGTAGCCGTTGAGTCGGGGCATGTTGACGTCAGTCAGGACGATGTCGAACGCAGCGTCGGGCCACAGCGACAAGGCCTCTTCGCCATCGCTGGCCAGCGCTACGGTGCAGCCCAGTTCTTCGAGCTGATCGCGCAGGATCAACTGATTGATGACGTTGTCTTCGGCCACCAGAATGTGCAGGCGCAACGGACGCAGGGCATGGGGTTCACTGTCTTGCGGGCGGTGAACGATCTGGCCGCTCTGGGCCTGGCGAACGGCGCGTTGGATCGCCAACAGATCATTCAGATTGACCTGCCAACCGTCGCCGCTGAACTGCGGCTCATGGGCGCCGTCACCGCTGGCGAGTACGCGCGGGCCACGCCATGCCAGGTTCGGGCGCTGTCCGAAGGCTGCGGGGTACAGTTCCAGCAGCACCGCCGTCGCATCAGGCTCGATGCCGTCCGGTGCGCCGATATGCGCGCGGGCGCCCCAGCGGCGCAACCAGCCACTGATGCTGTCGGCCAGTTCGCGCACGGGCGAAACGACATAGATGAGGTCCGCGGCCAAGGGCGGCAAAGCAGTAGAGGGTGCGTTGCCGCAGCGTTGCTCCAGCGGCACGCTGAGGGAAAAACTGCTGCCCAGGCCCGGCTCGCTGACCATGCGCAGAGTGCCGTTCATCAAGTGCGTCAGACGTTGGCAAATGGGCAGACCGAGGCCCGTGCCGGCGACCACATTGGTGTTGCCGGCGGTCTGGTAGAACGGCTCGAAAATGAACGCCTGATCGTCATGGGCGATGCCTTTGCCGGTGTCGGAAACCTGCCATTGCAGGCACACGCGTTCGCCTTCGCGAGCGAGCAGTCTGACCCGCAATACCACGCGCCCGGAATCGGTGAACTTGACCGCGTTGCTCAGCAGATTATTGAGGATCTGCCGTACGCGGCTGACATCGCCCAGCAGGCAATCGGGCAGTTGCGGATCGAGGCAGGCATAGAGTTGCAGACCTTTGCTTTGCGCGGCGGCGGCATAGCCTTGCACCACTTCGTGCACCAGTCCCGGGACGGAAAACTCGCTCAGCTCCAGAGCCAGTTGCCCGGCCTCGATCTTCGACACATCGAGCACGTCGCAAATCAACTGCAGCAACGTAGCCGATGATCCTTCGATTGCCCGCAGGTAACTTTTCTGCTGAGTGTCCAGTTGCGTGCGCGCGAGCAACTCCAGGGTGCCCAGCACGCCGTAGAGCGGGGTGCGTATTTCGTGGCTCATGGTCGCCAGAAACAAGGTCTTGGCTTCGTTGGCGGCATCGGCCGATTGGCGCGCCTGTTCCAGCGCTGCTTCGATCTGTCGCCGAGCGCTGATGTCACTGAACGCACAGAGCAAGACGTCTTCACCTTTGTAGCGGGTCGGCGCACAGCTCAGGTACAGGTGACGACCGTCGGAAGTCTCGAAGTAATCGGTCAGGCACGGCGAGTGTTGGTCGAACGCATCGCGGATCCAGCCGGCGCCCAGTTGCTCGCTGCACGGGCCGAGCCATTGCCGAGCGAGGGTGTTATCCAGCACCACTTGGCCGTCACTGCGGCGCAGCACGCACAGCGCCACCGGCGCGGTCTGAATCACGTCGCGGCTGAACAGTTCGCTTTCCACCAGCGCCTGAATGCGCTGGATCGCCGGGGTGATGAAACGATGCTCCAGACGACGGACCAACAGGCACACCAGGCTGATACTCAACACGCAGAACAGCAGCGCGCCGAGCATTTGTGGCCACAGGGCGCGCAGCACCGCCAGCAAGTCGATGGAGTAAGTCAGCTGCCAGTCCGAGGATTTCAGCTGCTTGCGCAACACCAATTGCTCGGGCAGCCAGCCATCGCCGACGAAGCCGAAGAAATCCTGTTGTCGCAGCAACGGCAGGTGCTGTTCTGGCGGTGGTTTGTGGCTGTTGCTGAACAGCGGTTTGCCTTGGGAGTTGAACATGGTGAACTCGCCGGCACTGTGGTCGTTCAGGGCGCTGGAGACTTCGCGGTCGTCCATTTCCAGGCCGAGCCAGCCGGAGTTGATATCGCGCGCGTCTAGACGAATGAAGATGTATAGCTGCGAGTGGCCGTCGGCGGCATGGGTCAGCCAGAGTTCTTTGACGTTGCCGCTGTTGTGGTGCTTGAGGGTCTGCAGTTGTTCGAGCATGGTCTCGGGGACACGGCCGATCACCGCGGTTGCGTTGTACAGCCGCAACACTTGGGTCCGGGGGCCGCTGCTGACGTAGACCAGGTTGAGCTGCCGGGCCTTGAGGTAATCGCGCATGCGTCGGGTCAGCCAGATGCTCCATTGCTGCCCCGGCGCTTGCCCGAGCAGCAGGCGGATCTCTTCCTCGGAGACCGGCAAATCCATGTTGGCCATGTGCGTAGCCGACAGGCTCAGGCTTTCCAGCAGTGCTTCGCGGGTGGTGAAAAAGGTATGCGCTTCGGCGATGGCGCTGCTCATGTAGCTGCGCCGTTGGGAAATCTCATTGTTGAAGGTAAACAGCAGAAAGCTGTAGACGCCGCCGAGAATGCCCACCAGCAGCACCAGGGCAAAAATGCGCAGCAGACGCCGCGCCGCATCGGGCGAGGACAGGATCGGGCTGATCTGGTGGAGGTAGTTCTTCAATCGCATCCCGGCACAGTAGAAGCGGCCGGGCATGATGAAAATCAGACGATTCTTAAAGAGAGCTGCGCAAACAATTGGCTATAGCAACGCATCAATGGATTCAAAGGTAACTCATGACAAATGCAATCGTTGCGTTGGCTGTTCCGGCGCGCATGCCCTTGTCAAACCCACCATTGCCACCTGTTTCAGCGACGCGAAAGTAACGAGCGCTCAGGGGGATCTTCAAGTTGCCTCCCACAGAGGGATAGTCTGCGAATACATAGCTTTGATTTAAAACCAAGGGGTTTCCATCGCTATTGAGTACTTGCAAAGCCACACCCTGAGCAGTCGAATCTGCACTCAGCTGTACGATACCCCTCGTGGAATTTTGCGAGGGAGAAGTTGGGGTAGGCTTGAGTGTATAAGTTACTTTTTTTATGCCTGGCGGACAATTGTTAAGGCTGATGTCAAATTTGACCAGCTCAGAATATGCTCCGTTGTGGGCAAAGCTACTCATGTCATGCGACCCCATGTCTACTTTGATGTCAGGCGTTTCACAGGATTGAGGCACAATCGTTGTGCCATTGGTCGCCATTGCTAGTGGTGATACACCATCTGCATGGAAAGTCCCCAGTGTTCCTGCCGGGATTTTCTGTACATCGATTACATCCGCTATTTTGAATAGTCGTAGCACGTGTCTTGTGGTGTCCCATCCGTACCCGCCCGCTGCTCGGCGAATAGCCGGATAAATGGGTATGGTTATACCTTCTCTGAAGGACCACTGCCATGCGAGCCCGGTGTTTCCGATTGCGTAAACAAGGTCACCCGATTTAGACACACCGACGTTGTTCTGAACACCATATGAAAACTCGTTAGTACATCTATACGAGCTGGGCGTAGGTCCAAGTGTTAATGAAGGACTTTCATATATTACGGTGCCGTTAGGTGTATCACGAGGAATCGAAAGTGTAGTGGGTAATTGCATAGTGAGAGTTGTTTGATGATGGCCCGGGAAGAACGAGCAATTAGCCGCGCCTGCGTAGCTGGGCGCGAAAAGTAACGACAGACATAGCGTGTGAATCATTTTCGTTAGCTGGAGCAGGCGCTGGAGTTTGAAACGCTTCATGAAGGGGTTTACGTAATTGGCCAAAGAGCGGCGTACGTTAAACACGCCGTTTGCCGATGGACATCAGGCGATTCTTAGAACACGCTCCCGCGCCTGCGCAAACGCGGCGATGTATTAGACTCACCACAGCCTGAAAACCGTGCAGGTTGTGCGGCCCCCGGTTCACCAGAGAGGTCATATGGTCCGCTTGAGTATGGTCTTGCTCGGTCACGAATTCGTCCGCAAGCGTTGGTCCGCGCTGGCGTTGACGGGCATTGTCTGGGGCGCGGCCGGAGTGGGCATCTTCATTGATGCGCTGGACGGCGTTCTGTATTTTCCGCTGCATCTCTTCGGCTATCTGTTGCTGCTCGAAGCGCTGATCCTGCTGCTGGTGCCGGCACCGCAAGCCGGGACCGCTGCGGCCCTGCGCAGAGCGCGCGGACTGGCTTTTCTCTTGCTGGGACTGCTGATCGTCGACCGGCAACACGCTGCCGGGCTGATTCTGGCGGTGCTGTTTGGCGGGGCTTTTTTGCTCGATGGCGGTTTTCGGTTGGCGGCGGCGCTGGTGGTGCGCTTTGTCGGTTGGCAAGTGTCGTTGCTGGCGGGGTTGTTCGAAATCGGCTTTGGCGTGTTTATCCTTGAGCCGTATCCGACGCTGTATAAGGGCACGGTGCCGTTTTGCATTGGCATGAGCCTTTTCCTCACCGGTTGCGCCTTGTTGCGGCAAGCCGTGCGCTTCAAAAACCAGCTGCCGCTGACCAGTCCTGCTGCAGTGAGTGCGCCGGCCAGCAGCGACGCGTTGGTGATTCACGTCTGGACCCCCAGTGGCACCGTGGATGACACCCTGGTGCGCAATCGGCTGCTCAACCGCTACATCGCGGCGGTCGACATCAACGGCGTGATTTCCGCCGGCCATGCGGCGCTGGAATGCGGGCCGGACATTTACATCAGCCATTACCCGCAGGACGACATTGATCGTTCGGCGGGGGATTTCGTGCGCTTGCTGCGGGCGACGCCGAACAACGATGTTGCCGGTAGGTTTTTGCCGGACTATGCCGGCGAGGTGGCTGACTGGTGTCCGTCTTCGGTGCAGGTCAGTTTTGCTCATTACGACGCCCGGCGCCTGCATGCGTTCTGGACGGAGTATCGGCAGAACAGCACGTACAACCTGACCAGTCGCAATTGTTCCAGCGCCGTCGCCCATAGCCTCGAAGCGGCCTTGGAAGGGGCGATGAACCGGGGCCATTCGAGCATGCTGGATTTCACCCGAGTCATCTTCAGCCCCGAGTTCTGGGTTGCCGCGCAAGTGCGCAAACGCGCCGAGGCGATGGCGTGGACGCCCGGACTGGTGCTTGATTATGCGCGAGCGTTGCATGCTGCAATCGAGCCGGCACCGCCGGGCTGGCACAGCATTTATGCGGTGAGCAAGCGGGCCTTTGGTTATGTGGGCACTGCGTTGCGCGGGCGTGAGGTGCATCCGGTGCAACCGCCACCTGTGCATCCTTCTGACGAATCCTGACCGACTTCACACCGAGTCGCTCCAATCGCGAGCAGGCGAAGGCCTACATTTGAAATGCGTTCCCTTGTAGGAGTGAGCCTGCTCGCGATGGCGTCCGCCTGTGCAACACAAAAACCCAGTCCACTGGTCAACTAATTACCAAGCCTCCTAACTATTCCATTGACATTCGCTGCCTAGGCAGTAACATCTCGACATACATTCACTGCCTAGGCAGTTATTAGGTGAGCAAATGAAGCATTTCACCCCGGACGAATTCAAACATTGCCATCTCGGCCTGTTGCTGGGCCGTGCGGCGCTGCTCAAGGACCGGATCATCGACACCCACATGGAACCCCACGGCATCACCGCCGCGCAGTTCAAGGTGTTGATCATCATGGCCCAGTTCGGCGTCGATACCCCGGCCGAACTATGCCGGCACCTGTCGCTCGACAGCGGCTCGATGACGCGCATGCTCGATCGTCTGGAGCAGAAAGGCTTTCTGGCTCGCCGGCGCAGCGAAGGCGATCGCCGTCAGGTGCAACTCAAGCTGACCGAGCAAGGCCAGCAACTGGCCGATCGTCTGCCGCATATCGGCGCCGATGCGATGAATGAACTGGCCGGCGCCGTCACTCCGGACGAGTTGAAGACCCTGGAATACATCCTCAAGAAAATCCTGCTGGCAGCCGGTGACCCGATCACCATCCAGCGGTTAGGTGAACACAATGAGCGGTAAAACCTTGCGCGGCAGCCTGACGCTGGTGCTGTCGGCGATGATTCTCGCCGGTTGCGCCAACTACAGCGGCCTCGACACTTCAGGCGCGAGCCTCGATGCGAAAAATCTGAAAGTCGGCCAGTCTCTCAACGGCGTGACCCTGTCGCCGGCCGCCTGGCCGAAAAGCGACTGGTGGACCAGCCTCGGTGATCCGCAGCTCGACGGTCTGATCCGCGAAGCGCTGCACGACAGCCCGGACATACAAATCGCCGCAGCGCGCGCCCATCAGGCCAGCGCCGCCGCGTATGCCGCCGACGCCGAACGCTATCCGACCCTCGACGCCAGCGCCGGCATCAGCCGTTCGCGTCTGGCCAAGGATCAGGACCCGCGAGGGCAGGGCGATGCCTACGCCACCGTGCGTAACGTCAGCGCCGGTTTCAATTACAACTTCGACCTCTGGGGCGGCCAGCGTGATGCGTGGGAAGCCGCACTGGGCCAGGCTCGCGCCGCTGAGGTCGATCGTCAGGCTGCACAACTGACCCTCGCCGCCGACGTCGCTCGCGCTTACAGCGATCTCGGTCAGGCGCACATCGTTTATGACCTGGCCAACGAAGACCTCAAACGCACCAAGCAGATGCTCGACCTGAGCCAGCGTCGCCTGAGTTCCGGGATCGACAGCCAGTACCAGTTCCAGCAAACCCAGAGTCTGGAAGCCAGTTCCGAAGCCAGCCTGATCGACGCAGAAAAACGCCTGAACAGCGCCAAGATCGCCTTGGCCGTACTGCTCGGCAAAGGCCCGGATCGCGGCAACGAAATTGCCCGACCGAAAGTCCTGCAAGCCAGCGCTGTCGCCGTGCCGTCGGTGCTGCCGGCGGAACTGCTCGGTCGTCGCCCGGATCTGGTCGCTGCGCGCTGGCGCGTTGAAGCGGCGAGCAAGGATATCGACTCGGCGAAAACCCGCTTCTATCCCAACTTGAACCTGTCGGCCTCGGCCGGTGCCGAGTCCTTGTTGGGTGATGCGATGTTCGGTTCGGCCAGTCGCTTCTTCAACATTGCCCCGACCATCTCGGTGCCGATCTTCGACGGCGGACGCCTGCGCGCCAACCTCGATGCGCGCGACGCCGATTACGACCTAGCGGTGGCGCAGTACAACAAAAGTCTGGTGAAGGCACTGGGCGATGTCAGCGACACGCTCAACCAGTTGCGTGACATCGGCCGGCAGATCGGTGCGCAGCAACACGCCACCGACATTGCTCAGGATTCTTACAACACCGTCGTCCAGCGTTACGGTTCCGGCATCGGCAACTACCTGGACGTGCTCAGCATTGAGCAGCAATTGCTGCAGGCCCAGCGTCAACTGGCCAACCTCAATGCCGAGCAGATCGACCTGTCGATTCAACTGATGCAAGCGCTGGGCGGCGGCTTCCAGGGTGACACCCTGACCGCAGCCAACGCCAGCCCAGCCACGCCGCACAACTAATTCAAGGTACTTGTCATGGCCACTGCCGAAAACACCCAAGCTCAAGGCAACACCCCGGACACCGGTAACCCGCGCAAACGCAAAGTGATGCTGCTGGTGCTGGCCGTTGTCGTCGCGCTCGCCTGCGCCGGCGTCTGGGCGTATCACGAATTCATCGGGCGCTTTAACGAAAGCACTGACGACGCCTACGTCAACGGCAACGTTGTCGAAATCACCCCCCTGGTGACCGGCACCGTGGTCAGCATTGGTGCTGACGATGGTGATCTGGTTCACGAAGGTCAGGTGCTGATCAACTTCGACCCGAACGACGCTGAAGTCGGTCTGCTAAGTGCCCAGGCGAAACTGGCGCGCACCGTGCGTCAGGTACGCGGCCTCTACAGCAACGTTGACGGCATGAAAGCCCAGGTCAATGCGCAACAGGCCGAAGTACAGAAGGCGCAGGACAACTACAACCGCCGGAAAAACCTAGCGCAGGGCGGGGCGATTTCTCAGGAAGAACTGTCCCACGCTCGCGACGACCTGACCTCGGCGCAGAACGCCCTGGCCAACGCCAAGCAGCAGCTGAAAACCACCAGCGCGCTGGTCGATGACACCGTGGTGTCGTCGCATCCGGACGTGATGTCGGCGGCTGCAGATCTGCGTCAGGCCTACCTGACCAATGCTCGTAGCACTTTGATCGCGCCGGTCACCGGTTACGTCGCCAAGCGCACCGTGCAACTCGGTCAGCGTGTGCAGCCGGGCACGGCGTTGATGGCGGTGATTCCGCTGGATCAGCTGTGGATTGACGCCAACTTCAAAGAAACCCAACTGCGTGACATGCGCATCGGCCAGCCGGTCGACATCGAATCCGATATCTACGGCAGCGACGTGAAATACAGCGGCACCGTCGACAGCCTTGGCGCCGGTACCGGTAGCGCGTTTGCTCTGCTGCCGGCGCAGAACGCTACCGGTAACTGGATCAAGATCGTTCAGCGTGTGCCGGTGCGGATTCACATCAACGCTGAAGAACTGGCCAAGCATCCGCTGCGCGTTGGCCTGTCGACCAATGTTGAAGTGAACCTGCACGACCAGAGCGGCCCGGTATTGGCACAGCAGCCTCCACAAAAGGCTTCGTTCAGCACCAACGTCTACGATCGCCAGCTGGCCGAAGCCGACGCGATGATTGCGCAACTGATCCACGACAACAGCGCCGCGGTGAGCAAAACCGCGCAACGCTGATCCCTCACCCTGTGGGAGCGAGCCTGCTCGCGAAAGCGGTGGGTCATTCAGCATTTATTTGTCTGAAAGGCCGCCTTCGCGAGCAGGCTCACTCCTACAGAGAGCCCGGCGCTAATCAGGTTTCATAGGATTCACAATGAGCAATAACGCCTCTTTCACGCCGCCCAGCCTGTTGCTCAGCACCATCGGCCTGTCGCTGGCGACGTTCATGCAAGTGCTCGACACCACCATCGCCAACGTGGCGCTGCCGACGATATCCGGCAACCTTGGGGTGAGTTCGGAGCAGGGCACCTGGGTGATCACCTCGTTCGCCGTGAGCAACGCGATTGCGCTGCCGCTGACCGGTTGGCTCAGCCGCCGTTTCGGCGAGGTGAAGCTGTTTCTCTGGGCCACCATTCTGTTTGTGCTGGCCTCGTTTCTCTGCGGTATCTCAACATCGATGCCGGAACTGATCGGCTTCCGCGTGCTGCAAGGTCTGGTCGCCGGGCCGCTGTACCCGATGACGCAAACCCTGCTGATCGCGGTCTATCCGCCCGCGAAGCGAGGCATGGCCCTGGCGTTACTGGCGATGGTCACGGTGGTTGCGCCAATTGCCGGGCCGATCCTCGGTGGCTGGATTACCGACAGTTACAGCTGGCCGTGGATCTTCTTCATCAACGTGCCGATCGGCATCTTTGCGGTGATGGTAGTGCGCTCGCAACTGGCCAAACGTCCGGTGGAAACCAGCCGTCAGCCGATGGATTACGTCGGCCTGATCACGCTGATCATTGGTGTTGGCGCGTTGCAGGTGATTCTCGACAAGGGCAATGACCTGGATTGGTTCGAGTCGAACTTCATCATCATCGGCGCGGCGATTTCGGTGATCGCGCTGGCGGTGTTCGTAATCTGGGAAATGACCGACCAGCATCCGGTGGTCAACCTGCGGCTGTTCGCCTACCGCAACTTCCGCATCGGCACGCTAGTGTTGGTGCTCGGTTACGCCGGGTTCTTCGGCATCAACCTGATCCTGCCGCAGTGGTTGCAGACACAAATGGGCTACACCGCGACCTGGGCCGGTCTGGCCGTAGCGCCGATCGGCATTCTGCCGGTGCTGCTGTCGCCGTTTGTCGGCAAGTACGCTAACAAGTTCGACCTGCGTTTGCTGGCCGGACTGGCGTTTCTGGCGATTGGCTTGAGTTGCTTTATGCGCGCCGGATTTACCAATGAAGTGGATTTCCAGCACATTGCGCTGGTGCAGTTGTTCATGGGCATTGGTGTGGCGCTGTTCTTTATGCCGACCTTGAGCATTCTGATGTCGGACCTGCCGCCGAGCCAGATTGCCGATGGTGCTGGTCTTGCGACTTTTCTGCGGACGTTGGGCGGTAGCTTTGCGGCGTCGCTGACCACGTGGATCTGGATTCGCCGCGCGGATCAGCATCATGCGTATATGAGTGAGAGCATCAGCACTTTCGAACCGGCGACTCGCGAGACCTTGAATCATTTGGGCGGGGCGAGCCAGTCGGCTTATGCGCAGATGGATCAGATTTTGACGAGCCAGGCGTACATGCTCTCCACCGTGGATTACTTCACGCTGCTGGGCTGGGGGTTTATGGGGTTGATTCTGATTGTGTGGCTGGCGAAGCCGCCGTTTGCTGCGAAGGCGGGGCCTGCGGCTTCAGGGCACTAAGGTCAAAAGCCCCTCACCCTAACCCTCTCCCTGGGGGAGAGGGGACTGACCGTGGTGTGCATTCGAGGTACGCCGACCTGAGTCACCGATTTGAACTCCGGTTTGGGGAAAGCGTGATTTGAGGTCGGGAGTCGAGCGCGGGTTTTGAGCTGCACTCGGTCGGCTCCCTTTCCCCCTCGCCCCCTGGGGGAGAGGGCTGGGGTGAGGGGGTAGCGATCTTCAGCCGTGCGGCAAAGCCAGCGGCGGGGCGAAGTCGAACGGCGCCAATGCGTAACCGCTTTCATCCACCTGCAACGCCCACCCCTGACGATCCCAATCCCCCAACACAATCCGCTTCGCCGCTTGTTCACCAAGCTGCAACTTGTGAATCGCCGGGCGGTGGGTGTGGCCATGAATCAAGGTTTTCACGCCAAACGCCTGCATGATCCGCGGAATCTCTTCAGGCGTGACATCGACAATGTCATTGGCCTTCATCCGCGTCTGTGCACGGCTTTCACTGCGCAGCTTGCGCGCCAGTTTATGGCGGCTGCTCAAGGGCAGGTTACGCAGGATGAACAGCGTGATCGGATTACGCAGATAACGCCGCAGCTTCATGTAGCCGACGTCGCGGGTGCAGAGGCTATCGCCGTGCATCAACAGCACCGGCTCGCCGTAAAACTGCACGACACTCGGGTCCTTCAACAACGTACAGCCGGCCTGCTTGCAGAAGGCCTTGCCGAGCATGAAGTCGCGATTGCCGTGCATCAGAAAAATTGCCGTGCCGCTGTCGCTCAGTTCGCGCAGGGCCTGGCAGATGGAACGCTGGAAGGGCGTCATGGCGTCGTCGCCAATCCACGCCTCGAAGAAGTCGCCGAGGATGTACAGCGCACTCGCCGAGCGGGCGCGTCCGGCGAGTAAATCCAGAAACGCCCGGGTAATGTCCGGGCGCTCCTCTTCCAGATGCAAGTCTGAAATCAGCAATATCACGCTTCGATGATCTCGGCTTTCTCGATGATCACGTCGTCTGCTGGTACGTCCTGATGGCCGGCCTTGGAGGTAGTCGCCACGCCTTCGATCTTGTCGACAACGTCAGTGCCTGCAACGACTTTACCGAACACTGCATAACCCCAGCCCTGAGCGGTTTTGGCGGTGTGGTTGAGGAAACTGTTGTTGGTGGCGTTGATGAAGAATTGCGCCGATGCCGAATGCGGGTCCATGGTGCGAGCCATGGCCAGGGTGTACTTCTCGTTCTTCAGGCCGTTGTCGGCTTCGTTCTGGATGCTTGGACGCTTGTCTTTCTTTTCCTGCATGCCAGGCTGGAAACCACCACCCTGGATCATGAAACCCTTGATCACACGGTGGAAAACCACGTTCTCGTAGTGACCGGCTTTAACATATTCGAGAAAGTTGGCAACGGTGATTGGCGCTTTTTCCGCGTCCAGTTCGATGACGATGTCGCCGAAGTTGGTGGTCAGTTTGACTTGAGTCATGATCGGTGCTCTTTTTCAATGAAGCGTTTTATAAGGAATTCGTGGGTAATGGGACATTTCGCCCCGTTACCGGTTCAGCCCGTGGGCCAAGGTGCGCAGTTTAGCGTGACAGGCGCGAATTTCGAGGCTGTTTTTCCAAATCCCCGCGATTAAATGCGCTCCTTTATAGGCCGTGCTCTGTCAGCCCCTTGACAGCATCGGCTATGATAGCGGCTTTGTTTTGTCTGGCCCCCTCTGCGGCCGCGCACATGTAAGTCAAGGATCCTATGAGCAAGCCCACTGTCGACCCTACCTCGAATGCCAAGTCCGGCCCTGCCGTGCCGGTCAATTTCCTGCGGCCGATCATCCAGGCAGACCTGGACTCGGGCAAGCACACCCAGATCGTCACCCGTTTCCCGCCGGAGCCCAACGGCTACCTGCACATCGGCCACGCCAAGTCGATCTGCGTGAACTTCGGCCTGGCCCAGGAGTTCGGCGGCGTCACGCACCTGCGTTTCGACGACACCAACCCGGCCAAGGAAGACCAGGAATACATCGACGCGATCGAAAGCGACGTCAAATGGCTGGGCTTCGAGTGGTCCGGTGAAGTGCGCTACGCCTCGCAGTATTTTGACCAGTTGCACGATTGGGCCGTCGAGCTGATCAAGGCCGGCAAGGCTTACGTCGACGACCTGACCCCTGAGCAGGCCAAGGAATACCGTGGCAGCCTGACCGAGCCGGGCAAGAACAGCCCGTTCCGCGACCGTTCGGTAGAAGAGAACCTCGACTGGTTTGCGCGTATGCGTGCCGGTGAGTTCCCGGACGGCGCCCGCGTGCTGCGTGCCAAAATCGACATGGCCTCGCCGAACATGAACCTGCGCGACCCGATCATGTATCGCATCCGTCACGCGCATCACCACCAGACCGGTGACAAGTGGTGCATCTACCCGAACTACGACTTCACCCACGGTCAGTCGGACGCCATCGAAGGCATCACCCACTCGATCTGCACCCTGGAATTCGAAAGCCATCGTCCGCTGTACGAGTGGTTCCTCGACGCATTGCCAGTGCCGGCGCACCCGCGTCAGTACGAGTTCAGCCGTCTGAACCTCAACTACACCATCACCAGCAAGCGCAAGCTCAAGCAACTGGTCGATGAAAAGCACGTCAATGGCTGGGACGATCCGCGCATGTCCACGCTGTCGGGCTTCCGCCGCCGTGGCTATACGCCGAAATCGATCCGCAACTTCTGCGAAATGATCGGCACCAACCGTTCCGACGGCGTGGTCGACTTCGGCATGCTCGAATTCAGCATCCGTGACGACCTCGACCAGACCGCGCCACGCGCCATGTGCGTACTGCGTCCGCTGAAAGTCGTCATCACCAATTACCCGGAAGGCCAGGTCGAGAACCTCGAACTGCCGCGCCACCCGAAAGAAGACATGGGCGTACGCGCGCTGCCATTCGCCCGGGAAATCTACATCGACCGTGACGACTTCATGGAAGAGCCGCCGAAGGGCTACAAGCGCCTGGAACCGGCCGGTGAAGTGCGTCTGCGCGGCAGCTACGTGATCCGTGCCGACGAAGCGATCAAGGACGCCGATGGCAACATCGTCGAACTGCGTTGCTCGTACGACCCGGAAACCCTCGGCAAGAACCCTGAAGGCCGCAAGGTCAAAGGCGTGATCCACTGGGTGCCGGCCGCGGCCAGCGTCGAGTGCGAAGTGCGTCTGTACGATCGTCTGTTCCGTTCGGCCAACCCTGAGAAGGCTGAAGACAGCGCGAGCTTCCTCGACAACATCAACCCTGATTCGCTGCAGGTACTCACCGGTTGTCGTGCTGAGCCATCGCTTGGCAATGCACAGCCGGAAGACCGTTTCCAGTTCGAGCGCGAAGGTTACTTCGTTGCGGATTTGAAGGACTCGAAACCAGGTCAGCCGGTATTCAACCGTACCGTGACCCTGCGTGATTCGTGGGGCCAGTGATTCAGCGTCAAGGGAAATAACGTGCTAACGATCTACAACACGCTCACCAAGAGCAAAGAAGTCTTCAAGCCGCTGGATGGCAACAAGGTGCGCATGTACGTCTGCGGGATGACCGTGTACGACTACTGCCACCTTGGCCACGGCCGCAGCATGGTCGCGTTCGACCTGGTGACCCGCTGGTTGCGGTTCAGCGGTTACGACCTGACCTACGTGCGCAACATCACCGACATCGACGACAAGATCATCAACCGGGCCAACGAGAACGGTGAATCGTTCGAAGCGTTGACCGAGCGTATGATCGCGGCGATGCACGAAGATGAAGCGCGCCTGAACATCAAGAAGCCGGACATGGAACCGCGCGCTACGGATCACATTCCGGGCATGCACGCGATGATCCAGACCTTGATCGACATAGGTTACGCCTACGCCCCGGGCAACGGTGACGTGTACTACCGCGTCGCCAAGTTCATGGGCTACGGCAAGCTGTCGCGCAAGAAAATCGAAGACCTGCGCATCGGCGCGCGCATCGAAGTCGACGAGTCGAAACAGGACCCGCTGGATTTCGTGCTGTGGAAAGCCGCCAAGCCGGGCGAGCCAAGCTGGGAATCGCCGTGGGGCGCCGGGCGTCCGGGCTGGCACATCGAGTGCTCGGTGATGTCCACCTGCTGCCTCGGCGAGACGTTCGACATTCATGGCGGCGGCAGCGACCTCGAGTTCCCGCACCACGAAAACGAAATCGCCCAGAGCGAAGCGGCCACCGGCAAGACCTACGCCAACGCGTGGATGCATTGCGGCATGATCCGCATCAATGGCGAGAAGATGTCCAAGTCCTTGAACAACTTCTTCACCATTCGCGACGTGCTGGAAAAGTATCACCCGGAAGTCGTGCGTTACTTGCTGGTGTCGAGCCACTACCGCAGCGCGATCAACTACTCGGAAGACAACCTCAAGGACGCCAAAGGCGCCCTCGAGCGTTTCTACCACGCGTTGAAAGGCCTGCCGACTGTGGCGCCGGCGGGCGGCGAAGCCTTCGTCGAGCGTTTCACCACGGTGATGAACGACGACTTCGGCACGCCGGAAGCCTGCGCCGTGCTGTTTGAGATGGTGCGTGAGATCAACCGTCTGCGTGAGAGCGATCTTGATGCAGCGGCAGGTCTGGCGGCGCGTCTGAAAGAGCTGGCGAGCGTGTTGGGTGTGTTGCAGTTGGAGGCGGATGACTTCCTGCAGGCGGGCGCTGAAGGGCGTGTCGATGCGGCAGAGGTTGATGCACTGATTGCGGCGCGTCTGGCGGCGCGGGCCGGGAAGGATTGGGCTGAGTCGGATCGGATTCGTGATCAGCTGACGGCGATGGGTGTTGTGCTGGAAGACGGCAAGGGTGGGACTACCTGGCGTCTGGCTGACTGAGATCAGGGACGCGGAGCGTCCCAGGCTGCATTCCCACGCGGAGCGTGGGAACGATCAACAAAACCCGCCTTGTGCGGGTTTTTGTTTGGCCGCCAGAAAAGCCCCTCACCCTAACCCTCTCCCAGAGGGAGAGGGGACTAAATGGGGGATGCTCAAGAAATACATCGACCTGAGCGATTTTTGCCGAATCCATAATCAACTCGGTTTTTCAGGTCGATGCACAACGCCAGACACTTCGGTCAGCTCCCTCTCCCCCTGGGAGAGGGCTGGGGTGAGGGTTGCTTTTGACGTTCGCGTAGGTCTTGATGTCGGCAACGCGTTCAGCCGGATGCTGAGCGGCGACGAATATCGAATGGAGACACCATGGCCAATCACTACCGCGAACTGCTAACCACCCCCGGCGCCACCGGGCTAGTGCTCGCGAGTTCCATTGCACGCTTGCCGCAGGCAATGATCGGCATCGGCATCATCACCATGCTGGTGCAGCAAACCGGGGTGTACTGGCTGGCCGGCGCAGTCGCCGGTACTTTCACCCTGGCCAATGCGTTGCTCGGCCCGCACATCTCCAGACTGGTTGATCAGCATGGCCAGAGCCGCGTGCTACCTGTCGTCACGGCGTTCAGCATTGCCATGTTGCTGGCCCTGATCATCGCTGTTTATTGGCGCGCACCTGCCGGCTTGCTGTTTGTTCTGGCAGCATTGGCGGGGACGATGCCGAGCATGCCATCGATGATCCGCGCGCGATGGTCGCAGTTGTTCCGGGGCAAGCCGCAGTTGCACACGGCGTTCTCGCTGGACACCGTATTGACCGAACTCGCCTACATCATCGGCCCGCCACTGGCGATTGGTTTGAGTGTGAGCTTTTTCGCCGAAGCCGGGCCGCTGGTTGCGGTCGGGCTGTTGGCTGTCGGGGTCACGGCGTTTCTGCTGCAACGCCAGACAGAGCCGAAGGTTGTCGTCGGTCACGCCAGCCATAGCGGCTCAACCTTGCTGATCCCCGGCGTGCGCACCATTGTCCTCGCGTTGTTAGCGATGGGGGTCATTGGCGGAGCAATCGATGTCGCTGTTGTCGCCTTCGCCAATGCGCAAGGCTGGCCGGGGGCGGCGACCTTCATCCTCGCGGCCTATGCGTTCGGCTCACTGGTGGCGGGCCTGACGTTTGGCGCGATGAGGGTTTCCCTGGCGATCGAAAAACAGTTCCTGATCGGGATATTGGTCACGGCGTTCACTGGCGTGCTGCCCATTTTTGCCACGGACGTTTATGTCCTTTCAGCGACGCTGTTTATTGCCGGCATCTCGTTTGCGCCGACGATGGTGGTGGTCATGAAGCTGGGGACGATCATCATCCCGCCGTCGCGGATCACCGAAGGGCTGACGTGGATGACCACCGGTATCAGCATTGGCGTTGCGCTGGGCGGCATGCTGGCGGGGCTGGTGATTGATGCGTGGGGCGCGCGGGCGGGGTTTGGCGTGGCCATTGGCGCTGGGATCATGATGGTGGTTGTTGTGATGGTGGGATTGCGCACATTGGAGGCGGCTTCGGTTGCGCATGTTGAGCCGGAATTTTCGCCCTCACCCTAGCCCTCTCCCCCAGGAGAGGGGACTGAATGGGGGATGTTCAGGAAATACACCGACCTGAGCGATTTGCGCCGAATCCATAATCGCCACGATCTTTCAGGTCGATGTCCGGCGCCATACACCTCGGTCAGCTCCCTCTCCCTCCGGGAGAGGGATGGGCGGGCGGCGTTCCGATGAGGGAAAGGGCGGTTCACTCAACCTTCAATCTGCCGCAACCGCTTGTAAAGCGTATTCCGACTCACCCCCAACCGTCGCGCCAGGTGCGAAATATTCCCCCCGGCCGCTTTCAACTCCCGGTTCAACGCTTCCACATCATTCAAATCAACCCCCAGCGGCGCCGCGCTCTCCACCGGCTCCATCTCCAGATCAACAAAAAAATCATCCGGCAAATGCTCCAGCCTCACCGGCTGCTCCTCAGCCATCGCCAACGCCACCTGCATCACGCTACTGACCTGACGTAAATTCCCCGGCCACGGATGACGGCTGAACAACTCCAGCACCTCCTGACTCAATCCCGCCCACTGCGTCGGCTCGCGATGCTGTTCCCACAACCGTTTAAACAACGCCTCTTTATCACTGCGCTCTCGCAATGGCGGCAGCTCCAGCGTCAATCCACCAATGCGGTAATACAAATCCTCACGAAACCGCCCCAACTGCACTTGTTCACGCAAAGAGCGGTTAGTCGCCGAAATGATCCGCAAATCCACCGCAAACAACTCGCTGCTGCCCACCGGTTGCACGCAACGTTCCTGCAGCACCCGCAACAACCGCGCCTGCGTCGGCAACGGCATATCGCCGATTTCATCGAGGAATAACGTGCCTCTGTCAGCCTTGCGAATCAGTCCGATGCTGCCTTTCTGATTCGCGCCAGTGAACGCGCCTTTCTCGTAACCGAATAATTCGGATTCCACCAGTTCGGCGGGGATCGCCGCGCAGTTGACGGCGATAAACGCCTGTTTGCTGCGCGAGCTGGCCTGATGCAGAGCTTTGACGAAGACCTCTTTGCCGACACCGGTTTCGCCATGGATCAGCAGCGGAATGTCTTTCTCCAGCAAACGCTCAGCCTGGCGCACAGCTTTCTCCACGCGACTGTCGCCGAAGTGCAGGGTGCTGAGGCTGATAGCGCCCGCGGGTGGTTTTAATGGCACTTCAATGCTTTTCGGTTCGGCAAACACCCGAGGCTGAATTGGCGCCTGTTTCGGCCGCTTCAACAAACATTGAAAACGGTTACGCCCGGACGTCTGCAAGGCAAACGGCAACCCATCGGGCTGATTGATCAACTCCAGCAGTGACACCTTGAACAGGCTTTCAACGCTGACCCGCGACAAGCGCACGCCGAGCAAATTGTCCGCCCGGCGATTGGCCGACAGCACCTGACCGCTCTCATCAAAGATCAACAACCCGGCCCACTGACTGTCGAGGTTGTTCAACCCGGTGTTGAAGGTCAGTTGAAAGTGCTGGCCATGGAACAGGTTGAGGATCAGCCGGTTCTCCACTGTCTGGCTCATCATCTTGACCATGCCCAAAGTGTGCGAGGGCGGCAGGTAGCTGTCGCTGGACACATCGAGCACCGCGATCACCTTGCGCTCAGCGTCAAAAATCGGCGCAGCGGAACCAGTCATGAAACGGTTGGCTTTCAGAAAGTGTTCATCGTGCTCGATATGCACCGCTTGCTCGCAAGCCAGCGCCGTGCCGATCGCATTGGTGCCGCTGCAGCGCTCCATCCAGCTCGCCCCAGCCTGAAACCCCCGGGCCAGATTCGGCTCGATAAAGCGTTGCGTGCCCCACGAGGTCAGCACCTGGCCCTGATTGTCGGCAAGCATGATCAGGCAGTTGGAATTGCTGAGGATGTTTTCGTAATAGGGCAGGACTTCCTGGTGCGTGGTCTGCACCAGTGAATGGTGGCTGTCGAGCAACTGCGCGATGCCGGCGGCGGGCAGTTGATCGAAGGCTGGCGTGCTTTGGTGGTCGAGACCGAACGCGCGGCAACGTTGCCAGGAAGTCTGGACGATCGCGTCGTGGGACAGCGGCGGGGCAGGTGCGGCCATGGCAGTGGGCCTCTGATGCAGCGATTTTTATTGTTGTTATGAACCCGATCTTCGAAACCTGCACAGATCCCTGTAGGAGTGAGCCTGCTCGCGATAGCGGTCTATCAGACGGATTTGCATTGACTGACACACCGCTATCGCGAGCAGGCTCACTCCTACAGGGATCTTCCGTGTTTACGAGATCGGGCAAAAAGCGTTCATAGAGTGTTGTTCACTATTGTTCATTGTCAATCGGCCAACTGTTCAAATGTGTTCAGCAATGAACGCCTGTTCTCCGCGCTTTCAACGATTTTCGCGACAAATCAATCACTTGCCATTTCTGGCACGAAACTCGCTCCCGTGCACAGGTCGCTTGACTCCAATAATAAAAAGGCCGAGCCATGTCACTCACCCTGGAGCACGTCAGCCGTACCGTCGAGGGCCAGATCTGGATCGACGATGCGTGCCTGAAATTCGAACCTGGTTCTTTCAACGTTTTGCTCGGCCGCACGCTGTCCGGCAAAACCAGCCTCATGCGTTTAATGGCCGGTCTGGACAAACCGGACAGCGGCCGCATCCTGATGAACGGCGTCGACGTTACCCAACGTCCGGTGCGTCTGCGCAACGTGTCGATGGTCTATCAGCAGTTCATCAACTACCCGACGATGACCGTGTTCGAAAACATCGCCTCGCCGCTGCGTCAGGCCGGTGTGTCGAAAGAGATCATCCACAGCAAAGTGCAGGAAACCGCGAAGATGCTGCGCATCGAGAAGTTTCTGCAGCGCTATCCGCTGGAGCTGTCCGGCGGTCAACAGCAACGCACCGCCATGGCCCGTGCGCTGGTCAAGGATGCCGAGCTGATCCTGTTCGATGAGCCGCTGGTCAACCTCGACTACAAACTGCGCGAAGAGCTGCGCCAGGAAATGCGCGAGCTGTTCAAGGCGCGCCACACCATCGCGATCTACGCCACTACCGAACCCAACGAAGCGCTGGCACTCGGCGGCACCACGACCATTCTTCACGAGGGCCGGGTGATTCAGAGCGGCCCGTCGACTTCGGTCTATCACCAGCCGCAAACCGTGCTCGCCGCCGAATTGTTCTCCGAGCCACCGATCAACCTGATGCCCGGTCGTATCGCTGGCAACGAAGTCAGTTTCGCCAATTTTGTGCACTTCCCGTTGAACGTCGATCTGCGCCCGGTGGGTGAGGGCGAGTTTCGTTTTGGCGTGCGCCCCAGCCATATCTCGCTGGTGCCGAGCAACGATGACGATCTGGAATTGGCAGTGACCGTCGAAGTCGCCGAGATCAGCGGTTCGGAAACCTTCCTGCACGTGCGCAACGAGCATTTCCTGCTGGTGCTGCACCTGCCCGGCGTTCACGAATACGACGTCGATGCGCCGATCCGCATTTACATCCCGACCCACAAACTGTTTGTTTTCGATGCGCAGGGCCGGCTGGTGCAAGCACCGGGCCGGCGTGTCGCGAGGGTTGCCTGATGGCCGAAATCCGTTTGCAGCACCTCGCCCACAGTTACAGCAAAACCCCCAGCGGCGCGGAGGATTACGCGATCCGCGAGATGGATCACGTCTGGGAGCAGGGCGGTGCCTACGCCTTGCTCGGGCCGTCGGGTTGCGGCAAGTCGACCTTGCTCAACATCATTTCCGGCCTGCTCAGCCCCTCGCAGGGCCACGTGTTGTTCGACGGCAAAGCGGTCAACGACCTGACGCCGGAGAAGCGCAACATCGCCCAGGTTTTCCAGTTCCCGGTGGTCTACGACACCATGACCGTGTTCGATAACCTCGCTTTTCCCCTGCGCAATCAGGGCATGGCCGAGGCGAAAGTGCACAGCAAGGTGCAGGAAATCGCCGAAGTCCTCGACCTGCAAAACCTCCTGAGCAAGAAGGCGCGCAACCTCACCGCTGACGAAAAACAGAAAGTCTCGATGGGCCGGGGTCTGGTCCGCGACGACGTTTCGGCGATCCTCTTCGACGAACCGCTGACGGTGATCGACCCGCACCTGAAATGGAAATTGCGACGCAAGCTCAAGCAGATCCACGAGCAGTTCAACATCACCATGGTCTACGTCACCCACGATCAGCTGGAGGCCTCGACCTTCGCCGATAAGATTGCGGTGATGTACGGCGGCCAGATCGTCCAGTTCGGCACGCCTCGGGAACTGTTTGAGCGGCCGAGCCATACTTTTGTCGGTTATTTCATCGGCAGCCCCGGGATGAACCTGATCGACGTGCAGCCACAACCCGGCGGCGTCGGTTTCGCCTCGACGCATCTGCCGCTGTCTGACGCGATGCAGCGACATATCGAACACGGCCAGTGGAAAAATCTGAAGGTCGGCATCCGCCCCGAGTTTATTCACGTGTGGGACGAGCCGTTTGATGACGCGATGCAGGCAAAGGTCGTACACGTCGAAGACCTCGGCACCTACAAGATCATGACCCTCGACCTCGACGGTGCACCGCTGAAAGTGCGTCTGGCCGAAGACAAACCGGTGCCCCAGGGTACGGCGTACATCAGTTTTCCGGCGCAGTGGCTGATGGTCTATGCCGATGAGTTTCTGCTTGAAGCCGATGAAGAGGTGCAGCCATGAACAAGGTGCAGAACAACAAGGCCTGGTGGCTGGTATTGCCGGTGTTCCTGCTGGTGGCATTCAGTGCGGTGATCCCGATGATGACCGTGGTCAACTATTCGGTGCAGGACATCTTCGACCAGTCCAGCCGCTACTTCGTCGGCGCCGACTGGTACAAACAAGTGCTGCTCGATCCGCGTTTGCACGACTCGCTGCTGCGTCAGTTCATCTATTCGGCGTGCGTGTTGCTGATTGAAATTCCGCTGGGTATTGCCGTTGCGCTGACGATGCCAACCAAGGGCCGCTGGTCGTCGGTGGTGCTGATCATTCTGGCGATTCCGCTGCTGATCCCGTGGAACGTGGTCGGCACCATCTGGCAGATTTTCGGCCGTGCCGACATCGGTCTACTGGGTTCGAGCCTCAACGCGATGGGCATCAGCTACAACTACGCGGCAAACACCATGGACGCCTGGGTGACGGTGCTGGTGATGGACGTCTGGCACTGGACTTCATTGGTGGCGCTGCTGTGTTTCTCCGGTTTGCGCGCAATTCCCGACGTGTATTACCAGGCCGCGCGGATCGACCGCGCCTCGGCCTGGGCGGTGTTCAGGCACATTCAGTTGCCCAAGTTGAAGAGCGTACTGCTGATCGCGGTGATGCTGCGCTTCATGGACAGCTTCATGATTTACACCGAGCCGTTCGTGCTCACCGGCGGCGGGCCGGGCAACGCCACGACTTTCTTGAGTCAGACGCTGACCCAGATGGCCGTAGGGCAATTCGACCTCGGTCCGGCAGCGGCGTTTTCGCTGGTGTACTTCCTGATCATCCTGTTGGTGTCCTGGCTGTTCTACACCGCCATGACGCACTCCGACGCCAACCGCTGAGGCCCGGCCATGAGCAAAAGAAAGCTTATTCCGTTGCTGGTGTACATCCTGTTCCTGCTGGTGCCCATCTACTGGCTGCTGAACATGTCGTTCAAGAGCAACACCGAAATCCTTGGCGGCCTTACGCTTTTCCCACAGGACTTCACGCTGGCGAACTACAAGGTGATCTTTACCGATCCGAGCTGGTACACCGGTTATCTGAACTCGCTGTATTACGTCAGCCTGAACACGGTGATCTCGCTGAGCGTGGCGTTGCCGGCGGCCTATGCGTTTTCGCGCTACCGTTTTCTCGGCGACAAGCACCTGTTCTTCTGGCTGCTGACCAACCGCATGGCGCCGCCGGCGGTGTTTCTACTGCCGTTCTTCCAGTTGTATTCGTCGATTGGTCTGTTCGACACGCACATCGCCGTAGCCTTGGCGCATTGCCTGTTCAACGTGCCGCTGGCGGTGTGGATTCTGGAGGGCTTCATGTCCGGCGTGCCGAAGGAAATCGACGAAACCGCCTACATCGACGGCTACAGTTTTCCCAAGTTCTTCGTAAAGATTTTCATCCCGCTGATCGGTTCCGGCATTGGCGTCACGGCGTTTTTCTGCTTCATGTTTTCCTGGGTCGAACTGCTGCTCGCGCGCACGTTGACCTCGGTAAACGCCAAGCCGATTGCGGCGGTGATGACGCGCACGGTGTCGGCCTCGGGTATCGATTGGGGCGTGCTGGCAGCGGCGGGGGTGTTGACCATCCTGCCGGGCATGCTGGTGATCTGGTTTGTTCGCAACCACGTGGCCAAGGGCTTTGCCCTCGGTCGGGTCTGAGGAGCTGATGATGGAATGGATGAGCTGGACCACGCCTACCGCAGCATTCTTCATCGTCATCGGCCTGATTCTGGTCGGCATGACGACGTGGGAATTGCGCTCGCCGAGCATCCTGCGGCGAGGTTTTCTGCCGATTGCCACCACCCGTGGCGATCGTTTGTTTATCGGTCTTCTCGGCAGCGCCTACCTGCATTTGCTGGTGATCGGCGCCACCGACTGGAGCATCTGGGTAGCGTCCGCGTTGTCCCTGGTGTGGCTGTTGGCTGTGATGCGTTGGGGCTAGTCGAGTCGTTCGGCAACGCGGCTCCACAACTTAAACAGGAGGTCTCTATGTTCGACAAAAACAATAAGCTGCGACATAGCATTTCATTGGCAGCCATGCTGGCACTCAGCGGTTTGAGCGCCGCCGCGTGGGCGGATGCCTACGAAGACGCGGCGAAAAAATGGATCGGCAGTGAATTCAAACCGTCGACCCTGACGGCCGAGCAGCAACTCGAAGAGTTGAAGTGGTTCATCAAAGCGGCCGAGCCGTTTCGCGGCATGGACATCAAGGTCGTTTCCGAGACCCTGACCACCCACGAATACGAGTCGAAAGTGCTCGCCAAGGCGTTCAGCGAAATTACCGGGATCAAGCTCACCCACGACCTGCTGCAAGAAGGCGACGTGGTCGAGAAAATGCAGACGGTGATGCAGTCGGACAAGAATATCTATGACGGCTGGGTCAACGACTCGGACCTGATCGGTACGCACTTTCGCTACGGCAAGACCGAATCGATCACCGACCTGATGGCCAACGAAGGCAAGAACTTCACCTCGCCAACCCTCGACATCAAGGACTTCATCGGCATCTCGTTCACCACCGCGCCGGACGGCAAGATCTATCAACTTCCCGACCAGCAATTCGCCAACCTCTATTGGTTCCGCGCCGACTGGTTCGAACGCGCCGATCTGAAAGCCAAGTTCAAGGAAAAGTACGGCTACGAATTGGGCGTGCCGGTGAACTGGTCGGCTTATGAAGACATCGCCAAATTCTTCAGCGAAGACGTCAAGGAGATCGACGGTAAACGCGTTTACGGGCACATGGACTACGGCAAGAAAGACCCGTCGCTGGGCTGGCGCTTCACCGATGCCTGGTTCTCCATGGCCGGTGGCGGCGACAAAGGGTTGCCCAACGGTTTGCCGGTGGACGAGTGGGGGATTCGCGTCGAGGACTGCCACCCGGTCGGCTCCAGCGTGACCCGTGGCGGCGACACCAACGGCCCGGCGGCGGTGTTCGCCACCACCAAGTATGTCGACTGGCTGAAGAAGTACGCGCCACCGGAAGCGGCGGGCATGACCTTCTCCGAATCCGGTCCGGTGCCGTCGCAGGGCAACATTGCGCAGCAAATCTTCTGGTACACCGCGTTCACCGCCGACATGACCAAGCTGGGCCTGCCGGTGGTCAACGCCGACGGCACGCCGAAATGGCGGATGGCGCCGTCGCCACGCGGGCCGTATTGGGAAGAGGGCATGAAGCTTGGTTATCAGGACGTGGGCTCGTGGACGTTCATGAAGTCCACACCTGAGAAACAGAAGCTCGCGGCGTGGCTGTATGCGCAGTTCGTCACCTCGAAAACCGTGTCGCTGAAGAAAACCATCGTCGGCCTGACGCCGATTCGTGAGTCGGACATCAACTCGCAAGCGATGACTGACCTGGCGCCGAAACTTGGCGGTCTGGTCGAGTTCTATCGCAGCCCGGCCCGCGTGCAATGGACCCCGACCGGCACCAACGTGCCGGACTATCCGCGTCTGGCGCAATTGTGGTGGAGCCACATCGCCGAAGCGGCCAGCGGCGAGAAGACTCCGCAGCAAGCGCTGGATGGGTTGGCGAAAGATCAGGACGCGATCATGACGCGTCTGGAACGCTCAAAGGCTCAGGCCACTTGCGCACCGAAGATGAATCCGGAGCGCGATGCTCAGTACTGGTTCGATCAACCGGGCGCACCGAAGCCGAAACTGGCGAACGAGAAGCCGAAGGGCGAGACCGTGAGCTACAACGAACTGCTGAAATCATGGGCGGATGCTCGGAAGTAAAAGCTGAACTGTGAAAGGCGAACGGCACCGCAAGGTGCCGTTTTTTTTGCTGCCTTTGCCATTGCTATCGCGAGCAGGCGAAGGCCTACAGTTTTTTGCATCGTTCACAGATGCGGTGTACGCCGCAAACCTCTGTAGGCCTTCGCCTGCTCGCGATAGCGGTGTGTCATACGAAAAAGATATCGACTGACCCGCCGCCGTCGTCAGCAGGCTGGTTCCCACAGGTTCAGGGGAGGTGATTAGACTAAAACAGCCAGATCGGTGTACCGAGCAACCAAAGCATCGGCTGTGAGCAACTTCATCGGTTCGGTCATTGCTGTGGCCACGATAATGCGGTCAAACGGATCGCGATGATGGTGCTCAAGATCCTTCACGGCGATGGCGTGCTCTGCAGTCACTGGCAGTTCGATAAAGCCACTGTCGAGACAATATTGGCGGACTTCTTCCAGATCAACATTCAGCTTGCCGAGCCCGACCTTGATCGCCATTTCCCAGAAGGTGGCGGCGCTGATGTAGATTTCGGCGGCGTTCTCAATCAGTTTTCTGGCTTTGCCGGACAGTCTGGCGTCATCACTGAGCGTCCAGAGCAAAATGTGCGTGTCGAGCAGAAGCCTCATGCTTGAGTGCCCTCAAATGCATCAAGCATGTCATCGGGCAATGGTGAGTCGAAATCGTCCGGTAACACCAGTTTGCCTTTCATTGCGCCAATACGTTGAGCGCTGGGTTTTCCTACGGGAACGAGGCGAGCCATCGGCCGGCCATGCTTGGCAATCGTGATGACCTGGCCAGCAGCGGCATCATCGACGAGTTTGGATAAATTATTTTTGGCTTCAGCCAGCGGAACGATGATCATCAGCTCACTCCTGTATTCTGGACAAATATAGCCAGAATATTTCAGCGCTGCCAATTCATACACCTCTTCAGCCCATTCGCAAACGATATCCCTGTTCATTTTTTGCCTCTCGTCGGTATTCCATCTGCCAAGGCCTCCACCATAGAGCCATCTGCTCAAAACTGGCTGTAGGACAAAACGGAGGTTGCGGCGAGAGCTTTCGGCGTTTGTGTGGGGACGGGAGCAAATCGGTAAAAAATCGTACAAAAATATCGACTGACCCGCCGCCATCGCTGGCAAGCCAGGCTCCCACAGGTTTTTTTAGTGTTCACAAGATTCGGGTACCCCGCAAATCACTGTGGGAGCTTGCCTGCAAGCGATGGGGCCGTTGATGGCACCGCAGGGAAACCGAGGCGGAACACCGTCATCGCCCCCGGCAAACTCTTAACCTCCGCCACACCCTGATGCAGGCTCATGATCGAGCGCACGATTGCGAGCCCCAATCCGGTGCTGCCCTGCGAGCGCGAGCGGCTGCTGTCGACGCGGTAGAAGCGGTCGAACAGATGTGGCAGGTGTTGCGCTTCAATCCCGGCGCCGGGGTTGCTGACCAGCAGGGATGCCTGCGTCGCACTCTGTTCGATCAGCAGCGTCACGGTTTTCCCGTTCGGGCAATGACGAAGCGCGTTGGACAGCAGATTGGAAATAGCCCGCTGAATCATTAACCGATCGCCCATCACCTGTGCGCTGCCAATGACATTCAAATGAATATCCTTATCCTGCGCCGACAACGAAAACATCTCCGCGACCTTCGCCGCCTCAACCTCCAGCGCCACCGCTTCAAACGGCGCCAGCGCCGACGGATGACTGACCTGCGCGAGAAACAACATGTCCGAGACAATCCGCGCCACGCGCTCCAGTTCCTCGGTGCACGACACCAGCACGTCCTTGTATTCCTCGGTCGTGCGCTCGCGGGACAAGGTCACCTGCGCCTTGCCCATCAGGTTATTGATTGGCGTACGCAGCTCATGCGCCAAGTCATCAGAGAACTGCGACAACTGCTGCACCCCGGCATCGAGCCGATGCAGCATGAAGTTGATGCCCTGCGCCAGTTCACTCAGTTCCTGCGGCATGTTCACCACGGACAGCCGGTGTTCCAGATCCTGGGTCGAGACCATCGCCGCCACTTTGCGAAACTCGCGCAGCGGCGCCAAACCACGCTGCACCGCGCCCCAAGCGGTCAGACCGATAAACACCAGCAACAACGGCAAGGCAATCAGCGTCGAGCGCAGATAGGCGCTTAGCAGCGCCTCATCGTGGGCGTTATCCACTGACAGCAGCACCGGCACGCTGCTGCTGTCCTTGAGGCGAATCAGTTTCGAGGCGGTGAGGAATTTCTTGCCATCAGCGTCGGTGCTGTCGCTGTAGGTCAGTTGATCGGTGGTGGCGCGCACCGCTTTCAATTCGACGCGCGGATCGCTCAATCCCGAGCCGGACTTGAGCAGCGGCGAGCGCCGATTGAGGCGGTCATAAATGGTCAGCGTCAGGTTGTCATGCCCCATCACCTGATCGAGCAGAATATGCGGCTTGCCGGTGATTTCATTGGCATCGACGTACAACGACAGGCTGTGTTCGACCTGCGCCATCTTCTTTTCCAGGCTGTCTCTGGCAAGCGAATTCAGCTCATGGGTCAACGCGAAATAGGCAAGGATCGCCAGAAACACCACCAATAGCGCGCCGAGAATACTCACCGTCAAACCGAGGCGCATCGACAGGCTGGAGGGTTTCATTCCCGCGCCTCCAGCACATAGCCGACACCGCGCAGGGTGTGGATCAACTTGCTGTCGAAAGGGTCGTCGATCTTCGCCCGCAAGCGGCGGATCGACACTTCGACCACGTTGGTGTCGCAGTCGAAATTCATGTCCCACACCAACGAGATGATTTGTGTGCGCGTCAGCACTTCGCCGGACTGGCGCATCAGCAGATGCAGCAGGGCGAACTCCTTGGTGGTCAGGTCAATACGCTGTTGTCCGCGAAACGCGCGATGGCGGCCCGGATCGAGCTCCAAATCAGCGACTTTCAGCACCTGCGGCACCGGGATATTTTCGCTACGACGCATCAAGGTGCGCACCCGCGCCAGCAGTTCGGGAAACTCGAACGGCTTGACCAGATAATCGTCGGCACCCAGATCGAGGCCGCGAATCTTGTCGGCCAGACGCCCGCGCGCCGTCAGCATCATCACCCGCGTCGAATGGGTGCGACGCAACTGTTCCAGCACACCCCAGCCGTCGAGTTCCGGCAGGTTCACATCGAGAATAATCAGGTCATAGGCTTGTTGTTGCGCCAGGTGCAGGCCATCGGCACCGGTGGCGGCGTGGTCAACGACATAACCACTTTCGGTCAAACCCTGATGCAAGTATTCGGCAGCTTTAAGCTCGTCCTCGACGACAAGGATTCGCATGATCTTTCACCACTTATATTTAATGGGTATTTAATTTAAAAGGCTCTCACCCTAACCCTCTCCCGGAGGGAGAGGGGACTGAGCGTGGGATATTTCAGAACTACGCCGACGTGAAAGAACGTTACTGAATCCATAATCAACTTGATGTAACAGGTCGATAAATAACGCCAGACACTTCGGTCGGCTCCCTCTCCCCCCGGGAGAGGGCTGGGGTGAGGGGAGTGCGGACAATAAAGGTTGTAGCGGCTACAGGGTCAACGCCCAAGCGCTTTAGATCAGTGTTCTGCGACAGTAGGTCGCAGTGCTGACCACCAAATTCTCTTGAGTTCACTTACGGCAAGTGCTGTTCAGCAGATAACTACCGTGTTTTTGTTTCCATGTATTTCGATAACGCCATTTGCACTTCGCATCCTAGAACAAAACAACTTCGGTAAACCGTGGATAACGGATTTGTAATGTTCCAGTCACCTTGTCGATAAGTTCAAAACCCTACCGTGGCGGCATCCGAGATTCTTGAATAAAGGAAGACTTCCATTGCCCGGTTTAATAGAACTGACGGCGCAATCACGCCTGAAAAAAACAGTCAGCGGCCTGGTGTTGTTGGCCAGCGCCGGCCTGGCGAGTGCCTCGACCCTGACCCTGGATCAAGCCCTGCAAAGCGCCTTTGCCGGCAACCCGGAACTGGCCGCCGCGCAATGGGAAATCGGCATCGCCCAAGGCGATCGGCAACAGGCCGGGCTGATCCCTAACCCTGAAGTGTCGTGGGAGGCCGAAGACACTCGCCGCGAGTCGCGCACGACCACGGTGATGCTCAGTCAGCCGATCGAACTGGGCGGCAAACGCGGTGCACGCATCGATGTCGCCAGTCGTGCGCAAGACGCGGCCGGCATCGAACTGGAGCGCAAGCGCAATGCCTTGCGTGCCGATGTGATTCAGGCGTTCAACAGTGCGCAAACCGCGCAGCAACGCTTGCAGCTGTCGCGTCAATCCCTGCAATTGGCCGAGCACGGTTTGCGGGTGGCGCAAGGACGGATCGAGGCGGGTAAATCGTCGCCGGTCGAAGGCACGCGGGCGCAAGTGCAGCTTTCGGAAGTGCGCCTTGAACTGAGCCGGGCAGAGCGCGATCAGGCCACCGCGTACCAACAATTGGCGCAAGTCATGGGCGCGGCATTGCCGACGTCGACCAAGGTGCAGGCGCTCACGCAAAGCATGCCGGCCGTACCCCCACCGACAAGATTGCTCGAGAGTTTGAACGAGACTGCCGAACTGCGTCTGGCCAAGTTGCAGATCGATCAGCGCGAAGCATCGCTGGGCCTGGAAAAGTCCCAGCGCATTCCCGATCTCACCGTGAGCATCGGCAGCCAGTACAGCGAAACCGAGCGCGAACGGGTCAATGTGGTCGGGCTGTCGATGCCGATTCCGCTGTTCAACCGCAATCAGGGCAACGTGCTCGCGGCCGCGCGCCGAACCGATCAGGCGCGGGATCTGCGCAACGCCACCGAGCTGCGATTGCGCACGGAAGTCCAGACCAGCCTTGAGCAATGGCAGACCGCCAACGGCGAAGTCACTGCGTTCAACCAGACCATCCTGCCCGCCGCGCAAAGTGCGGTCGACAGCGCCACGCGCGGTTTCGAAATGGGCAAGTTCGGCTTTCTCGATGTGCTCGACGCGCAACGCACCTTGATCAGCGCTCGCAGCCAATACATCCAGGCCGTCAGCGAAGCCACCGACGCCCGCGTACGCATCGAACGGATCTTCGGCGACCTCAGCGTCAGCCGTTGAATTTCACTTTTCAGACAACTGCGCGATGGCTCGGCGCAGAGGAGTTTCCATGGATAAAAAATTGATGATTGTCGCGGTGGCGACGTTGGCGCTGGGCATTGGTATCGGCTCGCAGTGGTCAGGTAACGCAAGCATCGACGCGCATGCCGACGAGACTTCTGAGCATGCCGATCACGCCGAAGAGGGTGCAGCGGCTGACCATGCCGAAGAGGGGCACATCGAATTGAGTGCGGAGCAGATCAGTGCTGCCGGCATTCAACTGGCCGAGGCAAAACCGCAAAACATCAGCCGCGGCCTGCCGTTCCCCGGCGAAGTGCGCTTCGACGAAGACCGCACCGCCCACGTTGTACCGCGCGTTCCGGGCGTGGTCGAGACGGTGGCGGTCAACCTCGGGCAGACGGTGAAGAAGGGTCAGTTGCTGGCGGTGATCGCCAGTCAGCAGATATCTGATCAACGCAGTGAGCAAGCTGCCGCGCAACGTCGTTTGGCCTTGGCGCGCACCACCTATGAGCGCGAGAAAAAGCTCTGGCAGGACAAGATCTCCGCCGAGCAGGATTTCCTCCAGGCGCGCCAGGCACTGCAAGAAGCCGAAATCGCCGTGAGCAATGCGCGGCAAAAGATCAGCGTGCTCAGCGGCAGCGTGGTCGCCACTGGCGGCAACCGCTACGAATTGCGCGCACCGTTCGACGGCGTGGTGGTGGAGAAACACCTGACGCCGGGCGAGGTCGTTGATGAAAGTACCGCGGCGTTCACCCTCTCGGATCTGTCGCGAGTGTGGGTGACGTTCGGCGTGTCACCGAAGGATCTGAACAAGGTTCAAGTAGGCAAAGCGGTCACCGTCAGCGCCCCGGAACTCAACGCAGAAGTGGTCGGCAGCGTGGCTTACGTCGGCAGCTTGCTCGGCGAACAAACCCGCACCGCGACCGTCCGCGTCACCCTGGAAAACCCACAAGGCTCGTGGCGTCCCGGCCTGTTCGTCACCGCGCTGGTCGCCACTGACAGCCGCGAAGCGAAAGTCGCCGTACCGGAATCTGCGATCCAGACCGTCGAGGACAAATCCACGGTGTTCGTGCGTACCGACGACGGTTTCGAAGCGCGCGCGGTTGAGCTGGGCAGCCGCGCAGCCGGCCATGTGGAAATCACACAAGGGCTGGAACCGGGCGCGCAAGTCGCCAGCGCCGGCAGCTTCGTCCTCAAGTCGGAGCTGGGCAAAGCCTCAGCCGAGCACAGCCACTGATCCGGAAGAATCCCATGTTCGAACGCCTGATCCAGTTTGCCATCGAGCAGCGCATCATCGTGCTGCTCGCCGTTCTGCTCATGGCCGGCCTCGGCATCGCCAGTTATCAAAAACTGCCGATCGACGCCGTGCCCGACATCACCAACGTCCAGGTGCAAATCAACACCGGCGCCGCCGGGTTCTCGCCGCTGGAAACCGAGCAGCGCATCACCTTTCCGATTGAAACCGCGATGGCCGGTTTGCCGGCACTTGAACAGACCCGTTCGCTGTCGCGCTCGGGCCTGTCGCAAGTCACGGTGATCTTCAAGGACGGCACCGACCTGTTCTTCGCCCGGCAATTGGTCAACGAGCGTCTGCAGATCGCCAAGGAGCAATTGCCCGAAGGCGCCGAAGCGGTGATGGGGCCGATTTCCACCGGCCTCGGCGAGATCTTTTTATGGACAGTGGAAGCCAAGGAGGGCGCACTCAAGGACGACGGCACAGCCTACACGCCGACCGACCTGCGGGTGATTCAGGACTGGATCATCAAGCCGCAATTGCGCAACGTGCCGGGCGTCGCCGAGATCAACACCATCGGCGGTTTCGCCAAGGAATATCAGATCGCTCCGGACCCGAAACGCCTGGCCGCGTACAAGCTGACCCTCACCGATCTGGTCACCGCGCTGGAGCGCAACAACGCCAACGTCGGCGCCGGTTACATCGAGCGCAGCGGCGAGCAATTGCTGATTCGCGCGCCTGGGCAAGTGGCGAGCACCGAGGACATCGCCAACATTGTCATGGCCAACGTTGACGGCACGCCGATCCGGGTGAAGAACGTCGCGACAGTGGAAATCGGCCGCGAATTGCGCAGCGGCGCGGCCACGGAAAACGGGGCTGAAGTGGTGCTCGGCACGGTGTTCATGTTGATCGGCGAGAACAGCCGCACAGTCTCGCAAGCGGTCGCCAGCAAACTCGAACAAATCAACAAATCCTTGCCGCAAGGCGTGATCGCCGTGCCGGTGTACGACCGCACGCACCTGGTCGATAAAGCCATCGCCACGGTGAAAAAGAACCTCATCGAAGGCGCGATTCTGGTGATCGCGATTCTGTTTCTGTTCCTCGGCAATATCCGCGCGGCGCTGATTACCGCGATGGTGATTCCGCTGTCGATGCTGTTCACCTTTACCGGCATGTTCAGCAACAAGGTCAGCGCCAACCTGATGAGCCTGGGTGCGCTCGACTTCGGCATCATCGTCGACGGCGCGGTGGTGATCGTTGAAAACACCCTGCGTCGACTGGCCCATGCGCAGCAGCATCACGGACGTTTGCTGACCCGTGCCGAGCGTTTCAAGGAAGTCTTTGCCGCAGCGAAAGAGGCGCGGCGACCGCTGATTTTCGGCCAGTTGATCATCATGGTGGTGTACCTGCCGATCTTCGCGTTGAGTGGTGTCGAAGGGAAAATGTTTCACCCGATGGCGTTTACCGTGGTCATCGCTTTGCTTGGCGCGATGCTGTTGTCGGTGACCTTTGTGCCGGCGGCGATTGCGCTGTTCGTCACGGGCAAGGTCAAGGAAGAAGAGGGCGCGGTGATGCGTGGCGCACGTCGCGTTTATGCGCCGGCGCTGGCCTGGGTCATGTCCCATCGCGCAATCGCAGTGGGCGCGGCGTTGGGTGTGATTGTGCTCAGCGGTATGCTCACCAGTCGCATGGGCAGCGAGTTTGTGCCGAGCCTCAGCGAAGGGGATTTTGCCCTGCAAGCGCTGCGCGTGCCGGGCACTAGCCTGACGCAATCGGTGGATATGCAGCAGCGCCTGGAGACGTTGATTCTGGCGAAAGTGCCGGAAGTCGAGCGCGTGTTTGCCCGCACAGGCACGGCCGAAATCGCCTCGGATCCGATGCCGCCGAACATCTCTGACAGCTACGTGATGCTCAAACCCAAGGACCAGTGGCCGGACCCAGGCAAGTCCCGCGAAACCCTGATGGCCGAACTGCAAGCCGCCGCCGCGACGCTGCCGGGCAGCAACTATGAACTGTCGCAGCCGATCCAGTTGCGTTTCAACGAGCTGATCTCCGGCGTGCGCAGCGACGTCGCGGTCAAGGTGTTTGGTGATGACATGGACGTGCTCAACGCCACCGCTGCGAAAATCGCTGCTGCCATGCAGAAGGTCAACGGCGCATCCGAAGTGAAGGTCGAGCAGACTACCGGGTTGCCGGTGCTGACCATCAACATCGATCGCGATAAAGCCGCGCGTTACGGACTCAACGTCGGTGATGTGCAGGACACCATTGCCGTTGCGGTCGGCGGGCGTCAGGCCGGGACGTTGTATGAGGGCGATCGGCGTTTCGACATGGTCGTGCGCTTGTCAGATGCCATGCGCAAGGACATCGACGGCTTGTCGGCACTGCTGATCCCAGTGCCGGCACTGAGTGGCGCTGCGAATCAGATCGGCTTCATCGCGCTGCAAGACGTCGCCAGCCTCGACCTGGTGCTCGGGCCGAATCAGGTCAGCCGCGAGAACGGCAAGCGACTGGTGATCGTCAGTGCCAACGTGCGCGGGCGTGATATCGGCTCATTTGTCAGCGAGGCCGGCGAAGTGATCGAACGTGACGTGCAGGTCCCTGCCGGTTACTGGACCAGTTGGGGCGGGCAGTTCGAGCAACTGCAATCGGCGGCCAAGCGCTTGCAGATTGTGGTGCCGGTAGCGTTGCTGTTGGTGTTCGGGTTGTTGTTCATGATGTTCAACAACCTGAAGGATGGCTTGCTGGTGTTTACCGGGATTCCGTTTGCCTTGACCGGCGGGGTGATGGCGCTGTGGTTGCGGGATATTCCGCTGTCGATTTCGGCGGGGGTCGGGTTTATCGCGTTGTCCGGGGTGGCGGTGTTGAACGGCTTGGTGATGATTGCGTTTATTCGTAATTTGCGCGAGGAGGGGCGGTCGCTTTCGGACGCCATTCACGAAGGTGCTCTCACTCGTTTGCGGCCAGTGTTAATGACAGCACTGGTGGCGTCGCTGGGCTTCATCCCGATGGCGCTTGCGACCGGCACCGGCGCGGAGGTGCAGCGTCCGCTGGCGACCGTGGTGATCGGCGGGATTCTGTCTTCCACGATCCTCACGCTGCTGATCTTGCCGGCGCTCTACCAACTCGCCCATCGCCGGGATGAGGACGCCGTTCCAACTAAATAGGTAATCCCCTCTGTAGGAGTGAGCCTGCTCGCGATAGCGGTCTATCAGTCAGATCTACATTGACTGACCCACCGCTATCGCGAGCAGGCTCACTCCTACAGGTTTTGTGTTCGGCTTCAGGAGAGTGCCGGGCACATAACGGATATGTAATTTCCCCGCCACCGTCACGATAGGTTCGGATTGTTACCTTGATCCCGTCAGTTACTTAAACGAGGAATCAACGATGAAACTTACCCAACTCACTGCCTTCGCAGCCGCTCTGGCGATCTCTTCCGTAGCGTTGGCAGAAGGCGGCGGCGACCGCACATTCGAGCGGATGATGACCAGCAACGACCGCTCCATGGAACTGTTCGTCGCCAAGGAAAAAGCCGCCGGCAACCCGGTTGTCGTCACTGACAAGAAAGACGACAAAACCCGCGACCTGTAAGCCTGCTGCACCTGAACAAGCCCTTCATCGCGCATCGATGCCGGGCTTTTTTTTCAAGCCGGGACGGGAAGGAAATGGATATGAACATGCTCAAGTGGATCGCGTTCGTCGGCGTAATGGCGATGTCTGCGAACGTGCTGGCCGAAGGCGGTGGTGACCGCACCTTTGAACGCGCGCTCAGCGCCAACAGCAAAGCCATGGAACAGTACGCCGCCAACCAGGGCAAAGCGCCGCCGGTGGTGAAGGATTACGAATACGGAATGAAGCTGGACGTGGTCAAAGTGGTGAGCGTGGTGAAGCCGCAGGCGGCGTGCAATGTCGTGCCGACCGCCATGACATATGAGGACTCCAAAGGTCAGCTCAACACCATCAAGTACAGCGTGATGGGCGTGTGTCGAAACGGCGGGAGCTGAATCCTTCACGGCGAAACGCGGTCCCGTGTAGGAGCTGCCGAAGGCTGCGATCTTTTGACTTTGATTTTCAAGATCAAGATCAAGATCAAAAGATCGCAGCCTTCGGCAGCTCCTACAGGGGCCGAATTGCAATATCACGCTGCGTATTTCAATTCGTGATGTTTAAAGGTTGTGTGAGAAGTCCGGAACCTTCCCACAATGTTTTCAGGTTGTCCGTCGGACGTCCGCTCTCTAGCCTGTGTGGGTCGCTGCCAATTCAGCGATCGGGATTGGAACCCTGCGGATCAACTGAAGCAAGACGCACTGTTCATGACGTATGCTTGCGCACTTTCATGTGTGCACTCCGTTATGGCGGCTGTGCGCGGGAGACTTCGAGTCTGTCGGGTTTGCTCAGTTGCCCGGGTTCCAACCTGCGTACAGCTGCCACCCTTTCGCGTGGAACCGAAAGGGCCAGCTCCACCTTCAAGCTGAGTAAAACATTATGAAAAAGCCAACCCCAAATCCCCCCGAAGCAGACGCAATCCCCGACGCGAACTCAACATCCCCTTACGCCTCCGTCGACACCCGAAAACTCCACGAAGCCGCCGACCGCGCCCTCGATTTCCACCTCAAACCCTCAGCCGCCATCATGTCCGCGCCATACATCCCCAGCCAGATGTTCCTCGTCAATCCCAAAGCCGATACCGAATCATTACTGGCCAACGCCAGCGAATCCCTGGCCTCTGCCACGGTGATGCTCGGTGACTTCGTCGCGCTTCTGGGCGGCACCCATCGCAAGACCCTGCTCGGCATCGCGCAGGTGGTCATGCTTGGCGAACTGGCGGTGAACAAGGCACTGGATAACGTAGATCCAAACGCGTAGTTATCAATGGCCAGTTTTTAACAGTTGTTTTTGCGTTGACCTCAAAATCCTGCCCCCTCACCCCAGCCCTCTCCCCCGAGGGGGCGAGGGGGAAGTGATCTGGCTTAATGATTCTGGACACCCCTAAAGGGCGTTAATCTACGCCCAACGATGAGGTGTGATTTGACCAGACGATATTTTTCAACAGATTTCAAACGGGATGCGGCTTGCCTGGTTTTGGATAAAGACTATTCGGTGAGTGAAGCCTGTGAAGCAATGGGCGTGGGCCCTACAGCTCTGCGCCGCTGGGTTGAACAACTGCGTGCGGAGCGCAGCGGCAAGACGCCTGAGAAGTCCAAGGCCATGACCGTTGACCAACAACGCATCCAAGAACTGGAAGCAACAATTCGACGGATTGAGCGCGAGAAGGAAATTTTAAAAAAGGCTACAGCTCTCTTGATGTCGGATTCCCTCGATCGGTAAGGCTGGTCGAGGAGTTAAGCGAGCAATATCCAAGATCCGAGTTGTGTGGCGTGTTTGGCATCAACCGCAGCAGTTATTACGAGCGTCTGAAACAGCGGGCGAAAGTGCATGTCGGGCGCGATCGCCTAAAGATCAAGGCTGCCGAATTACATGAGCAAAGTCGCGGCTCAATGGGCGCGCGCAGCCTGTCAAAAGCGCTGTGTAACGAAAAAGAGTCGGTAGGTCGTTACATGGCTCGTAGCCTGATGCGCGAGCTCGGTTTGAAGAGCCAGCAACGGCGCAGGCATCGGTACAAACCCAGCGGTGCGGAGGCGCAATACGCCCCCAATCATTTGGAGCGTAAATTCAATGTCGAGGCCCCCAATCGAGTGTGGTGTGGCGACGTGACTTACATTTGGGCCGGTACTTACTGGGTTTATCTGGCTGCTGTACTTGATCTGCATGCCCGCCGCATCGTCGGCTGGGCGATGTCCAGAAGTCCGGATTCAGCTCTGACCTGTCGAGCGTTAAAGATGGCTTTCGAGTCGCGAGGACGCCCTGAAAACCTAATGTTCCATTCGGATCAGGGCTGTCATTACAGCAGTAAAGTGTTTCGTGAAACGCTGGCGGACATGCGCATAAAACAAAGCATGAGTCGACGGGGAAACTGCTGGGATAACGCTCCGATGGAACGTTTCTTTGGCAGTTTGAAATCTGAATGGATACCCAAGGCTGGTTACCGAAACGAAGACGAAGCCAGCACCGATGTGTTGCGCTACCTGACCCACTATTACAATCGGATCAGGCTGCACAGTTACAACGGATATCGGACTCCGGTAGCAATGGAAGCCTTGGCAGCATGAGAAATGACCTAAACCCTATAACCGTGTCCAGTATCGTTTGACCAGATCAAAGGGAGCGGATCTTCAAGCCATTCAAAATCAGAGTACGCCTCGGTTTTTCAGGTCGATGTATCTTCAACAACCAGCTCGGTCAGTCCCCTCTCACCCATGGGGCGAGGGGGAAGGGAGCAGGCTTTCAAGCCATTCAAAACCAGAGTACGCCTCGGTTTTTCAGGTCGATGTATCTTCGACAACCAACTAGGTCTGTCCCCTCTCCTCCAGGGTGAAAGGGAACAGGCTTTCGAGCCATTCAAAACCAGAGTACGCCCCGGTTTTTCAGGTCGATGTATTTCCACTAAGCAGCGCGGTCAGTCCCCTCTACCTCTGGGAGAGGGTTAGGGTGAGGGCCGGGCCTGAACCTGGAATACATAACCACGGCAAAACGCAGAGCAAAAAAAAGCGCCCCGAAGGACGCCAAAAGATTCACCTCTTACCAAAGGAGCAAGGAGCTTCTAAAGGTGAATTTGCATCAACCGCGCAATCAAAGAATCGCCAGCGGATACTCGACAATCACCCGCACTTCATCCAGATCCGACTCGAACGCCGTGGCGCGGGTTGTGGCTTGGCGCAAGCGCAGTGACAGGTCTTTCATCGAACCGCTTTGCACCACGTATTTGACTTCGATATCGCGCTCCCAACGTTTCTGATCGGTCAGCGGATTGCCCTCGGCATCGCGGCGCATATACACGGCGTTAGCGTTGGAATAATCAGCGTCGGTGCCGCGTGCGTAACGGGTCATGAACGACAGACCGGGTACGCCATAAGTGCTCATGTCGAGGTCATAGCGCACCATCCACGAACGCTCTTTCGGCGAGTTGAAGTCGCTGTACTGGATCGAGTTGTCGAGGAAGATCGAATCGGACTGGCGCAGGTAATCGAAGTCGTCATTGCCGTTGTTGCGCTGGTGGGAGAGGGCGACGGAGTGGGCACCAAGCTTGACGCCAACGCGGCCGCTCCAGATGTTGTTGTCGAACTCGCCGAGCAGTTGTTTGCCCTCGTCGATGGCCTTGTAATAGTTCAGGCCACCGAACAGCGATAGGTCATCCGAGAGCGGATAGGTCCAGGCGGTGCCGGCGTAATACTGGTTCCACGCATCCTTCAGGCGACTGGAGTACAGGCTGAAACTGAGATTCTTGTTCAGCGCATAATCACCGCCGCCATACGCGATCCACGGCGAATTGACCGGGCCTGCGTAGAAGGTCGCGAAGTTCTCGCGCATGTCGCTGGACACCGGTTGGCTCATCGCGTGCAACCGACCGCCCTGCACCGACAGACCTTCAATGCTGGTGTTGCTCGCTGTCACCCCGCGAAAACTTTCCGGCAACAAGCGCGAGTCACCCGCCGCAACCACCGGGTTAGCCGGGAACACATCACCGACCTTGATCACCGTATCGAACGCCCGCACTTTCGCGGCGCCGCCGACCTTGGTGTATTCGTCCCGCGCTTCGCCGTCGCTGTTGACCGGCAACACATCAAACGAACTGCGCCCGCCATTACGGCCGTCACCGGTGTCGAGTTTCAGCCCAATCATCGCAAACGCATCGACCCCAACTCCGACGGTGCCTTGGGTGAAACCGGATTCGAACTTGCTGATCACGGCATGCGCCCAAGCCTCGGAATAACCGTTGCCGGTGGGGCTGGACTGACCATTGCGATGATCACGATTGAAGTAGAAATTGCGGTTGAGCAGCGTAAGGCTGCTGCCTTCGACAAAGCCTTCGGGTTTGTCTTCTGCAAACACCATGGACGGCCCGGCGCCGACCACCACCGCTAAAGCGGCCATCGATATTTTTGTAGGGTTAACCATCAAACACTCCTTGGGTTCGGCAGAACGGGAACGTGCTTCGGCGTGGGTTTTATTGTTCGGCGGGGCAGGGCCCGCCGGCATGGTCGCCGGGTGACATCGTTGCAAACTGCGGATAACGTCGAGGTGATGGGGGAATTACAATTTCGTCATGTGGTTATATGGATTGAGTGAACGCCACACAAACCTGTGGGAGCGAGCTTGCTCTGGGCGGCGTTCCGACGAAAGCGGAGTGTCAGCCAATCAAGATGTTGAAAGTGTCTACGCCTTCGCGAGCAGGCTCGCTCCCACAAGTGGTCTGAGGTGTACCTGAGTGTTGGGAACGACACACAATCTGTAGGAGTGAGCCTGCTCGCGAAAGCGGAGTGCCAGGCTCTGAAGAGGGTTGATGTGCCGACGCCTTCGTCGGAACGCCGCCCGGAGCAGGCTCGCTCCCACAGTAATCCGGATGATTCTGATAGATCACATGTGAGCGGATGTGGCTTTTATCTTTCGAAGGTATCCAGCAAGCCATGTGATACAGATGCATCAATTTCGGCGGGAAGTATGAGTTTGCCTTTCATGGCGCCGATCCGTGTTACCCGGGTCTTCTTCAAGGTGATTTTGCCTTGGCGTTCTTCGGCTAACGCATCAAGGCCATTCATCAATTCTGAATAAATATCCCGCTTCATGGTTCGTGGATCTCCACTTGATATGTGATCCCCGAATTTAACGAAAAATGTCTTCTACGGAATGTCAGCCATTGCTCAGGGGTTTGCAGGCAAATTCCTAAAAAGGGGAGGGCGTTGAGATCAAAAGACCTCAGTCTTCGGCATCTCCTAAAGGCTGTGATCTTTTGACGGTAACTCTACAAAACGAAACTGGCACTCGAAGGTGCCGTTTTGCGTAGCTAGTAGACTTTTGTGCTTCTACGTTACTTGCGATCCAGCGCTATTTCTTTACGGTTAATGACTTTCTCGTTCACGACGCGACGTACAACCGGAACAGAAGGTTTATGGGGAGGTGTCGGTCTGGTCGCGTCCTCAGGTTTTGATTGGCCATTTGTGTTGTTCATTTCTGATTTCCGCTGGAGTTTTATTTTCTCGTTCCTGAAGACGGACTCGATTTGGATCGATGTCTTTTACGTCGAACAAGATAAGCAAAAAGCCAAATTCTGGCTGTAGGAGGAACCCAACAGTAGGGCGCGAGATTTCGGGGATTTCAGTAGGAAGGGCATAGCATTGGTAAAAGATCCCACAAAAACAAAAACGGCACCCGAAGGTGCCGTTTTCATTTCTAGCCAGCCAGGCAATCAGCCCGCCAGACCCGCCTGCTGAACCAGAGTCAGCAATGGCTGCGGGTACACACCCAGGAAGAACGCGACCAGGGCGATGGCCAGCAGCATCACGCCGCCTGCCTTCTGTTCCCAGTGCAGCTGGGCGTCGTGGCGACGCAGGTTTGGTTCGATCAGGTACAGGGTGACCATCACGCGCAGGTAGTAGAAGACGCCGATGGCGCTGCCCAGTACCAAGGAGCCGACCAGCCACCATTGGTGCGATTCGACACCGGTAGCGATGATGTAGAACTTGCCGATGAAGCCCGCGGTCAGCGGGATACCCGCCAGCGACAGCATCATCACGGTCAGCACGGCGGTCAGGTACGGACGGCGCCAGAACAGGCCGCGGTATTCGTACAAGGCATCCGCGTCACGGCCGTTGTACGGCGAGGACATCAGGGTGATCACGCCGAAGGCGCCGAGGCTGGTGATCACATAAGTCACCAGGTACACGCCGATGGCTTCCACCGCCAGACCCTTGCTAGCCACCAGCGCGATCAGCAGGTAGCCGAAGTGCGCGATGGACGAGTAACCGAGCAGACGCTTGAGGTTGCTCTGGGTCAGGGCCAACAGGTTACCGAACAGGATCGAGGCGATGGCGATAACGGTCAGCACGTCGCTCAGGACGCCGCTGCTGGCAGCAGGGGAGATCTGGAACAGACGCACCATCACCGCAAACACCGCAACCTTCGACGCAGTCGCGAGGAACGCAGCCACCGGTGCCGGAGCACCTTCGTAAACGTCCGGCGTCCACAGGTGGAACGGTACCAGCGACAGCTTGAACGCCAGACCGATCAGCATCATGCCCAGGCCCAGTTGTGCCAGCGAGCTAGGCAGGCCAGTCGCAGCCAGAGCCTGACCGATGCCAACGAAGCTCAGCGAACCCGAGTCTGCGTACAGCAGCGCCATACCGAACAAAAGGAATGCAGAACCGGCGGCCGACAGCACCATGTATTTGATGCCGGCTTCCAGCGAACGCTTGTTGAAGAAGGCATAAGCCACCAGACCGTAGACCGGCACCGAGAGCAGTTCCAGACCGATGAACAAACCGGCCAGGTGCTGCGCGCTGACCAGAACCAGACCACCGGCGGCGGCCATCAGGATCAGCAGGTACAGTTCTTCACGGTTGCCCGGGTAACCCGAACCGCCATCACCCAAGTAGGCGTGGGCGAGGGTGACGCAGGCGAGGGTGGCGACCAGGATCAGCGCCATGTACAGGCAAGCGAAGGTGTCGATTTGCAGCAGTGGAGTCACGGCCAGAGGCGCGACTTTCAGGGCTGGCAGGATCGACAGCAAGGCCAGGTTCAGACCGGCGACCGAGATCAGGAAGGTCTGCGAGTGGTTGCGGCGCCAGGCGATTGCCAGCATCACCACGATAATGGTGAGGCTGGTGATCAACAGTGGCGCAAGCGCAATAAAGTGTTGAATCGTGAATTCCATAGCGCTCTTACCGGGCCGAAGCGAGTTGAGTGAAGGCGGTGCCGAGCCACTGCTGAACGCCATGCATCGTGGCGGCAGAAGTGTCGAGGAACGGTTGCGGGTACACGCCGATGTAGATCAGCAACACCGCAAGGCCCAGCACCATGATCAGTTCGCGAGCGTCCATACCGTGCAGGATCGAATCCGATTTCGACGGACCGAAGTAGGCACGGTGGATCATGATCAGCGAGTAGACCGAACCGAACACCAGACCGGAGGTGGCAATTGCAGTGATCCACGGCCAGCTGGCGAAGGAGCCGATCAGGATCAGGAACTCACCGACAAAGTTACCGGTACCCGGCAAGCCCAGGGATGCGGCTGCGAAGAACAGGCTGATCGCCGGCAGGTAAGCGATACGCGACCACAGACCGCCCATCTCACGCATGTCACGAGTGTGCAGACGCTCGTACAACTGACCGCTGAGGATAAACAGTGCCGCCGCCGACACACCGTGCGCGAGCATCTGGATCACTGCACCTTGCAGGGCCAGTTGGCTGCCGGAGTAGATGCCGATCAACACGAAGCCCATGTGGGAAACGGAAGAGAAGGCGATCAGACGCTTGATGTCGGTTTGTGCGAAAGCGAGGAACGCACCGTAGAAGATCCCGATCAGACCGAGGGTCATGGCAATCGGCGCAAACTCGGCCGAAGCATTCGGGAACAGCGGCAGGGCGAAACGCAGCAGACCGTAGGCAGCGGTTTTCAGCAAGATACCGGCGAGGTCGACGGAACCGGCAGTCGGCGCCTGGGCGTGGGCATCAGGCAACCACGAGTGGAACGGTACGACGGGCAGCTTGACCGCGAAGGCGATGAAGAAGCCGAGCATCAGGATGTACTCGGTGGTCATCGACATCTTGGTTTTCAACAGGTCGGCGTAGTTGAAAGTAATCACGCCGGTGTTGTTGAAGTTGACCAGCACCAGACCGAGGATCGCCACCAACATGATCAGGCCGGAAGCCTGAGTGAAGATGAAGAACTTGGTCGCTGCGTAGATCCGGGTTTTCTTGCCGTCCGAAGAACTGTGACCCCAGAGCGCGATGAGGAAGTACATCGGCACCAGCATCATTTCCCAGAAGAAGAAGAACATGAACAGGTCGAGGGCGAGGAACACGCCGACAACGCCGCCCAGGATCCACATCAGGTTCAGGTGGAAGAAGCCAACGTGACGTTGAATCTCTTTCCACGAGCACAGTACCGAGAGGATACCCAGCAGACCGGTCAGCAGGATCATCAACAGCGACAGGCCGTCGAGGGCCAGGTGCACGTTGATGCCGAAGCGCTGGATCCAGACATGCTTGAACTCAAGCGCCCAGGTCGGATCGGCGCCAGGCGCCGGTGCAAATGAATAGTCACCGTGGGCCCACAGCCAGAGGCCGAGGGCGAGTTCCAGGGTCATGGTCAACAGCGCAATCCAGCGCGGGAGGGTAGCGCCGAAGCGCTCACCCATCCAGCACAGCAGGCCGCCGATGAAGGGGATCAGGATTAGCCAAGGCAGAATCATGACGGGCTCGTTTCCTTTCGCAAATTCGCAAGGTTCATATCAGACCGCTACCAGCACGATGGCGCCAATCACCAGCACGGCACCAGCAGCCATCGAAGCAGCGTACCAACGCAGTTGACCGGTCTCGGTGCGGCTCAGGGCAGTGTGACCGCCCTTGGCCATACGCGGGATCAGACCGATGGTCTGGTCGAGCGGGTCTTTGCGCAGTACGTGGCTGATCGCCAGGTAAGGCTTGACGAACAGTTTGTCGTAGATCCAGTCGAAGCCCCAGGCAGCGAACCACCAGGCCGAAAGGAAACGGCCGATGCCGCTGTTGGCGATTGCCGTGACGAAGCGACGCTTGCCGAGGAACAGCAGCGCTGCCAGCAGGATACCGGCCAGGGCGATGGCGCCCGAAGCGATTTCCAGACTGTGCTTGGCTTCGCCACCGGCATGACCAACGCTTTCTGGCAGCACGCCGTGCAGCGGTGGCACGATCATGGCGCCGACGAAAGTCGACAGCACGATCAGCACCGACAGTGGCAGCCAGTGCGAGATGCCGTGACCGGCGTGGGCTTCAGTCTTGGCTTCACCGTGGAACGTGATGAAGATCAGGCGGAAGGTGTACAGCGAAGTCATGAACGCGCCGACCAGACCTGCGTAAAGCAGACCGTGGTTGCCGCTGGCGAACGCTTCCCAAAGGATTTCGTCCTTGGAGTAGAAGCCTGCGGTAACCAGTGGCAGAGCAGCCAGAGCAGCACCACCGACGATGAAACTGGCATAGGCCAGTGGCAGTTTCTTCCACAGACCGCCCATTTTGAAGATGTTCTGCTCGTGGTGGCAGGCAACGATCACCGCACCGGAAGCAAGGAACAGCAGGGCCTTGAAGAAGGCGTGGGTCATCAGGTGGAAAATCGCGCCATCCCATGCACCAACGCCCAGCGCCAGGAACATGTAGCCGATCTGGCTCATGGTCGAGTAGGCGAGGATACGTTTGATGTCGGTCTGTACCAGTGCGGCGAAACCGGCCAGAACCAGGGTCACGCCACCAACGATGCCGACCAGGTGGAGGATTTCCGGCGCCAGGGTGAACAGACCGTGGGTACGGGCGATCAGGTAGACACCGGCGGTCACCATGGTCGCGGCGTGGATCAGTGCCGAAACCGGAGTAGGACCGGCCATTGCGTCCGCGAGCCAGGTTTGCAGCGGCAGTTGTGCCGATTTACCTACAGCGCCACCCAGCAGCATCAGGGTCGCCAGGGTGATCCAGAAGTCACCGACCTGGAATTTCTGCGGTGCCAGCACCAGCAGTTCCTGGATGTTCAGCGTGCCCACTTGCTGGAACAGGATGAACAGGCCGATGGCCATGAACACGTCGCCGATCCGGGTCACGATGAAGGCCTTGAGTGCGGCGTTACCGTTGTTGCGGTTGCTGTAGTAGAAACCGATCAACAGGTACGAGCACAGGCCCACGCCTTCCCAGCCGAAGTACAGGAACAACAGGTTATCGCCGAGTACCAGGAACAGCATGCTGGCGATAAACAGGTTGGTGTACGAGAAGAAGCGCGAGTAGCCCGCTTCGCCGCGCATGTACCAGGATGCGAACAGGTGGATCAGGAAACCGACGCCAACGACCACGCCGAGCATGGTGATCGACAGGCCGTCGACGTAGAGGGCGAAGTCAGGCTTGAAGCCTTCGACCGCCATCCACTTCCACAGCACCAGGGTGTAGTGACCGCCTTCGGGAGGTGCGACGTTGAATTGCCAGATGACGTAGGCGGCGACGATCGCCGACAAGCCAATGGAACCCACGCCGATCAGTGCCGAGAGGTTTTCCGACCAGCGTCCACGGGAGAACGACAGCAGCAGGAAACCGATCAGAGGGAATACGAAAGTCAGAAAGATAAGATTCATCCGCGCATCTCACTGGCAGCGTCGATATCGAGCGTGTGGAAGCGGCGATACAGTTGCAGCAGGATCGCCAGACCAATACTGGCCTCGGCGGCTGCAAGGCTGATCACCAGGATGAACATGATCTGTCCATCCGGCTGGCCCCAACGGGCGCCAGCAACAATGAACGCCAGTGCAGAGGCGTTCATCATCACTTCCAGACTCATCAACACGAACAAAATGTTGCGGCGGACCATCAGGCCGACCAGACCAAGGCAGAACAGGATGCCGGCGACGGCTAAACCATGTTCGAGAGGGATAGCAGGCATGTCTTACTCCTTCGCCTCGTTACGGCCCAAATGGAACGCCGTGACGGCTGCGGCAAGCAGCAGCATCGAGGCGAGTTCGACCACCAGCAGGTACGGACCGAACAGGCTGATGCCCACGGCTTTCGCGTCTACGGTGGTGTGGCCGATGGCCTGGCCGCTCTGGTGAGCGAACAGCACATACAGCAGTTCGGCCAGCAGCAAGGCGGCGAGAATCACCGGACCGGCCCAGATGCCGGGCTTGAGCCAGACGCGTTCTTGCTGAACCGAGGCCGGGCCGAGGTTCAGCATCATCACCACGAACACGAACAGCACCATGATGGCGCCGGCGTAGGCGATCACTTCCAGCACGCCGGCGAACGGCGCGCCGAGTGCGAAGAAAGTCATGGCCACGGCGATCAACGAGATGATCAGGTAGAGCAGGGCGTGCACAGGGTTGGTGTTGGTGACTACGCGAAGCGTGGACACAACAGCGATACCCGATGCGAAATAGAAAGCGAATTCCATCGTTCTTCCTTAAGGCAGCAAGCTCTTCACGTTGATCGGTTCGGCTTCGTTCTGCGCGGAGCCTTTCGGCTTGCCAGCGATTGCCATACCTGCAACACGATAGAAGTTGTAATCAGGGTTTTTGCCGGGGCCGGAGATCAACAGATCTTCTTTCTCGTACACCAGGTCCTGACGTTTGAACTCGGCCATCTCGAAATCCGGAGTCAGCTGGATCGCGGTGGTCGGACAGGCTTCCTCGCAGAGACCGCAGAAAATGCAGCGCGAGAAGTTGATACGGAAGAAGTCCGGGTACCAGCGACCGTCTTCGGTTTCCGCTTTCTGCAGCGAGATGCAACCCACCGGGCAAGCCACGGCGCACAGGTTGCAGGCAACGCAACGCTCTTCGCCATCGGGGTCGCGGGTCAGGACGATGCGACCACGGTAGCGTGGTGGCAGGTAGACCGCTTCTTCCGGGTATTGCAGGGTGTCGCGCTTGCGGAAGCCATGGCCGAAGACCATGACCAGGCTGCGCAACTGGGTACCAGTACCCTTAACGATGTCGCCAATATATTTGAACATGGGTCAAATCCTCACTGAACCGCGACTGCAGGCGTGTTCCACAACACGACCGCAGCGGTCACCAGCAAATTGATCAGGGTCAGTGGCAGGCAGAATTTCCAGCTGAAATCCATCACCTGGTCATAACGCGGACGCGGAATGGAAGCGCGCAGCAGGATGAACAGCATGATGAAGAACGCGGTCTTCAGTGCGAACCAGACGAACGCCAGTTGCGGCAAGATGCCGAACGGACCGTGCCAGCCACCGAAGAACAGGGTGACCAGCAGCGCCGAGATCAGGATGATGCCGATGTATTCACCGACGAAGAACATGCCCCATTTCATACCGGCGTATTCAATGTGGTAACCGTCGGCCAGTTCCTGTTCCGCTTCCGGCTGGTCGAACGGGTGACGGTGAGTCACGGCGACGCCAGCGATGAAGAAAGTACAGAAGCCGAAGAACTGCGGAATGATGAACCACAGGTTCTGCGCCTGGTACTCGACGATGTCGCGCATGTTGAACGAGCCGACCTGCACCACGATGCCCATCAGGGCCAGGCCCATGAACACTTCGTAGGACACGGTCTGCGCCGACGCACGCAAGCTGCCGAGCAGGGCGAACTTGTTGTTACTCGACCAGCCGGCGAACAGCACCGCGTAGACCGACAGACCGGCCATGGCGAAGAAGAACAGCAGGCCGATGTTCAGATCCGCGACGCCCCAGGTCGGGGTGATCGGGATGATCGCAAAGGCGATCAGCAGGGCGGACATGGCCACCACCGGTGCCAGGGTGAAGATCACCTTGTCGGCAAACGGCGGGGTCCAGTCTTCCTTGAAGAACATCTTCAGCATGTCGGCGGCGATCTGGAACATACCGAACGGGCCAACACGGTTCGGACCGTAACGGTCCTGCCACCAGCCCAGCAGGCGACGTTCGACAAAGCTGAGCAACGCGCCTGCAACCACAACGGCCAGCAGAATCACGATGGCTTTGACGACCGAGAGGATCACATCGATCACTTCAGGGGTGAACCAGGTCATTGCGCTGCCTCCTGCAGACCGTCGACGGATACGCCGGCGAATGCCGGTGGAATGCCGGCGATGCCCGCAGGCAATGCCACCAGACCGGCGCCCAGTTCTTCATTGATGCGCAGCGGCAGACGCAGGGTCTGACCGGCCACGTTCAGGCTCAGCAGGGCACCGTCGTTGACGCCCAGACGATCCGCTTCCGACTTGGCCAGAGCCACGTATGGAGCCGGAATGCGCTCTTGAACCGGGGCGGCTTTCGAAGAGTTTTCTTCGCTGCCGAACAGGTGGAAGAACGGCACGGCTTGCCAGGTGCCCGGCGCCGGGTTGAACGCGCGTGGCGCTGCAGCGAACCAGTTCAGCGAATCACCGGTGCTTTCGATCAGGCGGGTGCCCGGGTCGCCAGCGCGAATGTGACCACCGACTTCGTCCTGGAACTTGTTCCACGCTTGTGGCGAGTTCCAGCCCGGCGACCATGCAAATGGCACTTGCTGACGCGGTTCGGCAGAGCCCGAGTAACCTTCCATGGAGAAGGCAAACGCGGTGTCTTTGTCTTGCGGGGTGCGCGGTTCATGAACGCTGATGTCGGCGCGCATCGCGGTGCGACCGGAGTAACGCAGCGGCTCACGCGCCAGTTTCAGACCCTTGATGCGGAACGCGGCGGACGGTGCTGCGTCGACGATACGCGCCAGTTGCTCGGTGCTCGAAGCAACGGCAGCAGTCACGTGGTCGAGTTGCGTCCAGTCGATCGGCTGGTTCAACAGGGTCGCGCGCAGGGCGTGCAGCCAGCGCCAGCCTTCGTGAACCAGGATGCTCGCGTCCATGTATTGCGGGTCGAAAACCTGGAAGAAGCGCTGGGCGCGACCTTCCTGGCTGACCAAAGTACCGTCGCCTTCAGCGAAGCTTGCTGCTGGCAGAACCAGGTGCGCGCGGTCGCTGGTAGCCGTCTTCTGATGGTCAGCAACGATCACCACTTGCGCAGCATTCAGTGCGGCATCGACTTTGTCTTTGGCGGTGCGGGTGTACAGATCGTTTTCCAGCACAACGATCGCGTCAGCCTTACCGTCGATGACGGCTTGCAGCGCCGCGTCGACCGATTCGCCACCGAGCATGGCCAGACCAAGGCTGTTGGCTTCCGGCACGATCAGGCTGATCGAACCGTTCTTCTCGCGCAGCTTCAGCGCCTTAGCGATGTTGGCGGCGGCTTCGATCAAGGCTTTGGAGCCCAGCGAAGTACCAGCGATGATCAGCGGACGTTTTGCCGCGAGCAGGGCGTCGGCGATGCGCTTGGCCAGTTCCAGTGCTTCAGCGTCCAGACCTTCAACGGCAGGGGCGCTGGCGTCCAGAGCGTGAGCCACGGCGAAACCGATGCGCGCCAGATCGTCTGGAGCGGCGTGTACGCATTCTTCAGCGATGTCGTCGAGCTTGGTTTCCGCCAGGCTGGCGATGAACAGCGGGTTCAGCGCGTGCTGACCGATGTTCTTCACCGCCGCGTCGAGCCAAGGCTGAACGCGCATGGCTTCGGCCATGTCTTCAGCTTTGCCTTTGACCGATTGACGCAGCGACAGCGCCATACGGGCGGCGGTCTGGGTCAGGTCTTCACCGAGGACGAAAATCGCATCGTGATCTTCGATGTCACGCATGTTCGGCACTGGCAGCGGGCTGTCTTTCAGCACTTGCAGGACCAGACGGATGCGTTCCAGCTCGGAGGCTTCGATACCCGAGTAGAAGTGCTCGGCGCCGACCAGTTCGCGCAACGCGTAGTTGCTTTCGAGGCTGGCGCGCGGCGAACCGATACCGACGATATTGCGCCCGCGCAGCAGATCAGCGGCTTTATCCAGCGCAGCGTCCAGACCGAGTTTGGTGCCGTCGGCCAGCAGCGGCTGACGTGGACGGTCGGTGCGGTTGACGTAGCCATAACCGAAACGGCCACGGTCGCACAGGAAGTACTGGTTCACCGAACCGTTGAAACGGTTTTCGATGCGACGCAGTTCGCCGTAACGCTCGCCCGGGGAGATGTTGCAACCGCTGGAGCAGCCATGGCAGATGCTCGGCGCGAACTGCATGTCCCACTTACGGTTGTAGCGCTCGGAGTGAGTCTTGTCGGTGAACACACCGGTCGGGCAGACCTCGGTGAGGTTGCCGGAGAACTCGCTTTCGAGGGTGCCGTCTTCAACGCGACCGAAGTACACGTTGTCGTGGGCGCCGAACACACCGAGGTCGGTGCCGCCGGCGTAATCCTTGTAGAAACGCACGCAGCGGTAGCAAGCGATGCAGCGGTTCATTTCGTGAGAAATGAACGGGCCCAGTTGCTGGTTCTGGTGGGTGCGTTTGGTGAAGCGATACCGGCGCTCGTTGTGGCCGGTCATCACGGTCATGTCTTGCAGGTGGCAGTGACCGCCTTCTTCGCACACAGGGCAGTCGTGCGGGTGGTTGGTCATCAGCCATTCAACAACACTGGCGCGGAACGCCTTGGATTCTTCATCGTCGATGGAGATCCAGGTGTTGTCGGTGGCCGGGGTCATGCAGGACATGACGATGCGACCACGGGTGTCGTTCTCGTCGGTGTACTGCTTGACCGCGCACTGGCGACAGGCCCCGACGCTACCAAGCGCGGGGTGCCAGCAGAAATAAGGGATGTCGAGGCCCAGCGACAGACATGCCTGTAACAGGTTGTCTGCCCCGTCGACTTCGAGCGCTTTGCCGTCTACGTGGATAGTGGCCATGGTTCAAAGGTCTTCGTTGGCCCGGTGTCAGCGGGCGTGGCTAATGGAATCTTGTTATCCGTCCGAATCCAGTCAGCCCCGAAAGGCGTCATCGGACGAAAGGCGAAGGGCACGGACCCTTCGCCTTTTTAAGCGTTTACGCGCCGATTACGATCGGCCTTGCCAGAGGCGGGACGGCGGCGCTGACTGGCGCGATACCGGCTTCGAACTCTGGACGGAAGTATTTGATGGCACTGCCCAACGGTTCCACGGCACCCGGTGCGTGAGCACAGAAGGTCTTGCCAGGGCCGAGGAAGTTGACCAGACCCAGCAGGGTCTCGATATCGCCTGGCTGACCGCGGCCTTGTTCGATGGCCATCAAGAGCTTGACGCTCCATGGCAAACCATCGCGGCACGGGGTGCAGAAACCGCACGACTCGCGAGCGAAGAACTGCTCCATGTTGCGCAGCAAGGAGACCATGTTGACGCTGTCGTCCACCGCCATGGCCAGGCCGGTACCCATACGGGTGCCCACTTTGGCGATGCCGCCGGCGTACATTTGTGCGTCGAGGTGTTCTGGCAGGAGGAAACCGGTACCGGCTCCGCCTGGCTGCCAGGCCTTGAGTTTGAAGCCGTCGCGCATGCCGCCGGCGTAGTCTTCGAACAACTCGCGACCGGTGACCCCGAATGGCAATTCCCACAGGCCAGGGTTTTTGACTTTGCCGGAGAAGCCCATGAGCTTGGTGCCCATGTCTTCGGAACCTTCTCGGGCCAACGATTTGTACCAGTCAACGCCGTCGGCAATGATCGCCGGCACGTTGCACAGGGTTTCCACGTTGTTCACGCAGGTCGGCTTGCCCCACACGCCGACGGCGGCAGGGAAGGGCGGCTTGGAGCGCGGGTTGGCGCGGCGGCCTTCGAGGGAGTTGATCAGTGCGGTTTCTTCACCGCAGATGTAACGCCCGGCGCCGGTGTGGACGAACAGCTCGAAATCAAAACCGCTGCCGAGAATGTTTTTACCCAGCAGGCCCGCTGCCTTGGCTTCTTCTACGGCACGGTTGAGGTGCTTGGCGGCGGTGGTGTATTCGCCACGCAGGAAGATGTAGCCACGGTAGGTTTTCAGCGCGCGAGCACTGATCAGCATGCCTTCGATCAGCAGATGGGGCAGTTGCTCCATCAGCATGCGGTCTTTCCAGGTGTTCGGCTCCATTTCATCCGCGTTGCACAGCAGGTAGCGGATGTTGATGGATTCGTCTTTGGGCATCAGGCCCCACTTCACGCCCGTGGGGAAGCCTGCACCGCCGCGACCTTTGAGGCCGGCGTCTTTCACGGTCTGGACGATGGCGTCCTGATCCATGTCGGCGAAGGCTTTGCGCGCAGCGGCGTAACCGTTCTTGGCCTGGTATTCGTCGAGCCACACGGCTTCGCCGTCATCGCGCAGGCGCCAGGTCAGCGGGTGAGTCTCAGCCGAACGCTGAATGCGGTTGGCAGGACCGAAAGATGTCAGGGTCATACGTAGCCCTCGAGCAGTTTGGCGACGCCAGCAGGCTGCACATCACCAAAGGTGTCGTCGTCGATCATCAGCGCCGGTGCCTTGTCGCAGTTGCCGAGGCAGCAGACAGGCAGCAGGGTGAAACGACCGTCGGTGGTGGTCTGACCCAAACCGATGCCCAGATTGTTCTGGATTTCGCTGACCACCGACTCGTGGCCACCGATGTAGCAGACCATGCTGTCGCAGACGCGAATGATGTGACGGCCAACCGGCTGACGGAAAATCTGGCTATAGAACGTCGCCACACCTTCAACGTCGCTGGCCGGGATGCCGAGGATCTCGCCGATCGCGTACAGGGCGCCATCCGGCACCCAGCCGCGTTCTTTCTGAACGATCTTCAGGGCTTCGATCGACGCCGCGCGCGGGTCTTCGTAGTGATGCAGCTCGTGCTCGATGGCCGAGCGCTCGGTTTCACTGAGGGTGAAACGGTCTGTCTGGATAAGCGTGCTGTTCATGCTTAGCGGTCCACGTCGGCCATAACGAAATCGATACTACCCAGGTACGCAATCATGTCCGCGACCATGCTGCCTTTGATCACCGAAGGGATCTGTTGCAGATGCGGGAAGCTTGGAGTGCGGATCCGGGTACGGTAGCTCATGGTGCCGCCGTCGCTCGTCAGGTAATAGCTGTTGATGCCCTTGGTCGCTTCGATCATCTGGAAGGATTCGTTGGCCGGCATCACCGGGCCCCACGAAACTTGCAGGAAGTGCGTGATCAGGGTTTCGATGTGCTGCAGCGTGCGCTCTTTCGGCGGCGGCGTGGTCAGCGGGTGATCCGCCTTGTACGGGCCTTCCGGCATGTTGCGCATGCACTGGTCGATGATCTTGATGCTCTGGCGCATCTCTTCGACGCGAACCATGCAGCGGTCGTAGGCATCGCCGTTGGCAGCCAGCGGTACTTCGAACTCGAAGTTCTCGTAGCCGGAGTACGGACGCGCTTTACGCAGGTCGAAGTCGCACCCGGTCGAACGCAGGCCAGCACCGGTGACGCCCCATTCCAGGGCTTCTTTGGTGTTGTACTGGGCTACGCCGATGGTACGGCCCTTGAGGATGCTGTTCTGCAGGGCAGCCTTGGTGTATTCGTCGAGGCGTTTTGGCAGCCATTCAACGAAGTCCTTCACCAGTTTTTCCCAGCCGCGTGGCAGGTCGTGCGCGACGCCACCGATGCGGTACCAGGCCGGGTGCAGACGGAAACCGGTAATGGCTTCGATCACCGTGTACGCCTTCTGGCGGTCGGTGAAGGTGAAGAACACCGGAGTCATGGCGCCGACGTCCTGGATGTAAGTCCCGAGGAACAGCAGGTGGCTGGTGATCCGGAAGAACTCGGCCATCATGATGCGGATGACGTCGACCTTCTCAGGCACCTTGATGCCGGCCAGCTTCTCGACCGAGAGCACGTACGGCAGGTTGTTCATCACGCCGCCGAGGTAGTCAATACGGTCGGTGTACGGGATGAAACTGTGCCACGACTGACGCTCGGCCATCTTCTCGGCGCCACGGTGGTGGTAGCCAATGTCCGGCACGCAGTCGACGATCTCTTCACCGTCCAGTTGCAGAATGATGCGGAACGCACCGTGCGCAGAAGGGTGGTTCGGGCCGAGGTTGAGGAACATGTAGTCCTCGTTCGGACCGGAACGCTTCATGCCCCAGTCTTCCGGACGGAAACGCGCGGCTTCTTCCTCAAGCTGTTGCTTGGCGAGGTTGAGGCTGTACGGATCGAATTCGGTGGCGCGCGCCGGGAAGTCCTTGCGCAGCGGGTGACCTTCCCAGGTCGGCGGCATCATGATGCGCGACAGGTGCGGGTGACCTTTGAAGTCGATACCGAACATGTCCCAGACTTCACGCTCGTACCAGTTGGCGTTCGGCCAGATGCTGGTGACGGTCGGCAAGCTGAGGTCGCTCTCGGACAAGGCGACCTTGATCATCACGTCACTATTACGCTCCAGCGACATGAGGTGATAGAACACGGTGAACTCGGCGTCGCTCGGCAGCCCTTGACGCTTGGTGCGCAGACGCTCGTCCACGCCGTGCAGGTCATAGAGCATGACGTACGGCTTGGGCAGGTTGCGCAGGAAAGTCAGGACTTCGACGAGTCTGGCACGCGCCACCCACAGCACCGGCATGCCGGTGCGGGTTGGCTGGGCGGTGAACGCCTCCGGGCCAAAACGGTTGTTCAATTCAACGACCACATCCTGGTCGTCTGCCTTATAAGGCGGGATGTACAGAGCGCTGCCTGTAGTCATGGTTATTTTTTCGCTTTCGGTCAACGTAAAGAATGAAGCCAGCTTCTCGTTTCTATTTCAGAACAGATCTGGATCAGACTTCGTCAGGGCTGCGCAGGTTGGTGACTGCGATTCGCTGTTCGCGGCGCTGTTCCTTCTGCGAAGGCATGTCGGCGCGATACACGCCTTGATCACCAACGACCCAGGAAAGCGGACGACGCTCCTGTCCAATCGATTCCTGCAGCAGCATCAAGCCTTGCAGAAATGCTTCCGGACGGGGCGGGCAGCCAGGTACGTAGACGTCCACGGGCAAGAACTTGTCCACCCCTTGAACCACAGAGTAGATGTCGTACATGCCACCGGAGTTAGCGCACGAACCCATGGAGATAACCCACTTCGGCTCGAGCATTTGCTCGTAGAGACGCTGGATGATCGGCGCCATCTTGATGAAGCAGGTGCCGGCGATAACCATGAAGTCGGCCTGACGCGGCGATGCCCGGATAACTTCGGCGCCAAAGCGCGCGATGTCGTGGGGCGCCGTGAAGGCGGTGGTCATTTCCACGTAGCAGCACGACAGGCCGAAGTTGTACGGCCACAGGGAGTTTTTACGTCCCCAGTTGACCGCGCCACTCAGCACGTCTTCCAGCTTGCCCATGAAAATGTTTTTGTGGACTTGATCTTCTAACGGATCGGAAACGGTTTCCCGTTCGCCAATCGGATATTGCTCGTTAGGAGCATTGGGGTCGATCCTGGTGAGATTGTATTGCATTGCCAAAGCCTCATTGTTTCAGCTTCGCCTGCCGCTTGCGACGAGCTTCCGGAGCCCAGTCAAGGGCGCCCACTCGGAACAGGTAGACAAGACCTGCCAACAGAATTGCTATGAAAACGAGAGCTTCGACGAATCCGGTCCAGCCGCTTTCGCGGACGGACACAGACCATGCAAAGAGAAAGAGGGCTTCGATATCGAAGATCACGAAGAGCATCGCGACCAGATAGAATTTGGCTGAGAGCCGCAAGCGGGCGCCACCGGTAGGTAGCATGCCCGACTCGAACGGTTCGTTTTTGCTGCGACCCCAGGCTTTTGACCCGAGGAGGCTGGAGACGCCAAGCATGAAGGCACACAGGCCGACGACACCCAGAAGGAAAATGGCAAAGCCCCAATTGTGGGCCATGAGTCCTGTCGCTTCGGGCATGCTGGTAATCCTTAACAGAGAGCAAAGGTCTCTGAGCTTGATAAAGAAATAGGCAGTGACGATATGTCGCAGCAATCAATCGCGCTGATTTTATGGCTAAACACCCTGCAAGTAAAATTCCTATAGCGAAATTATTTATTGGAATAAGGACATAGCGCATCTCCAATGCCCTGCAGCCCATGCGTTGCGGGCATTAGGCGGGTTTATGCAAATAATGTTTTGTAGGGAATGTAACGAACATAGTTGTGGCTAAATGATAATTAATATCGTTTGAGGGTGTTTTGTAACTGTTTAACGGGATGTCAGTCGGGAAGTTGTCTTACTTGCACGTTACTGCAATTAGCGACGGCGCCCGTTTTAGCGGATTTTTCTGACGGTTGTACCGCTCTGGATCAATGTTTTCTCCGAACGACACCGATCCCTGTAGGAGTGAGCCTGCTCGCGATGGCGGTGGGTCAGTCACCGTATGCGCAAGCTGACACACCGCTATCGCGAGCAGGCTCACTCCTACAGGGATTTGTGGTGTTCATTAAATCGGGGCAAAAAAAACGCCCCGAACCAGTCGGGGCGTCAGTTTTGCGGCTCTGCGGTTAGCTTTCTATACGATCCGCAAAGGCCGTTTGCTCAGCGAAGCAGAATCAGTGGAACTGTTCTTCTTCAGTCGAACCGGTCAGTGCGGTTACCGAGGACGAGCCACCTTGAATCACAGTGGTCATGTCGTCGAAGTAGCCGGTGCCCACTTCCTGCTGGTGAGCCACGAAGGTGTAACCCTTGGCGGCGTCAGCGAATTCCTGCTCCTGCAGCTTCACGTAGGCAGTCATGTCGTTGCGGGCGTAGTCGTGCGCCAGGTTGAACATGCTGTGCCACATGTTGTGAATGCCGGCCAGGGTGATGAACTGGTGCTTGTAACCCATGGCGGACAGTTCGCGCTGGAATTTGGCGATGGTCGCGTCGTCCAGGTTTTTCTTCCAGTTGAAGGACGGCGAGCAGTTGTACGACAGCAGTTGGTCCGGGTATTCCTTTTTGATCGCTTCAGCGAAACGACGAGCCTCGTCCAGATCCGGCTTGGCAGTTTCGCACCAGATCAGGTCGGCGTACGGCGCATAAGCCAGGCCACGGGCGATGGCTTGATCGAGGCCGGCGCGAACCTTGTAGAAGCCTTCCTGAGTGCGCTCGCCAGTTACGAACGGCTGGTCGTACGGGTCGCAGTCGGAAGTCAGCAGGTCAGCAGCGTTAGCGTCGGTACGGGCCAGGATGATGGTCGGAGTACCGGCAACGTCGGCAGCCAGACGTGCAGCGGTCAGCTTCTGTACGGCTTCCTGAGTCGGAACCAGTACTTTGCCGCCCATGTGACCGCACTTCTTCACGGAAGCCAGTTGGTCTTCGAAGTGAACGCCAGCGGCGCCTGCTTCGATCATGCTCTTCATCAGCTCATAGGCGTTCAGTACGCCGCCGAAACCGGCTTCAGCGTCAGCCACGATCGGCGCGAAGTAGTCGATGTAGCCGTCGTCGCCCGGGTTCTTGCCGGCTTTCCACTGGATCTGGTCAGCACGACGGAACGAGTTGTTGATGCGCTTGACCACGGTTGGAACCGAATCCACCGGGTACAGCGACTGGTCCGGGTACATGGATTCTGCGGAGTTGTTGTCCGCAGCCACTTGCCAGCCCGACAGGTAGATCGCCTGGATACCGGCTTTGACCTGTTGAACAGCCTGGCCGCCAGTCAAAGCGCCCATGCAGTTGACGAAATCTTTCTCAGGACGGAAGGAAGGCTTGGCACCCTGGGTGACCAGGTTCCACAGCTTGTCGGCGCCCATTTTTGCAAAGGTGTGCTCAGGTTGAACCGAGCCACGCAGACGGACGACGTCAGCAGCGGAGTAAGTGCGAGTCACGCCTTTCCAGCGCGGGTTTTCAGCCCAGTCTTTTTCGAGGGCTGCAATTTGCTGTTCGCGTGTCAGTGCCATGGAGATAAACCTCGTCGCGTCTTTATGAAAAGTTGTTCTGCGGTGGAAAATTCCTGCGCTCGCTGACCAGAAGCTTAGGTGGTCAAGTCGGATTCGGCGGGGTAGGCGACGGGATGAACGATAGGCTCGAGGGGAAGTGAGCAGGTAGTGGCGGACTGCGGGCGCATTCGGGCGTCGTGGGCCTTTATACGGTCTACAGTGTGAAGCCGGGTTACCTAATTACGCTTCCGTCCCTCGGGACAACTTCGTTCCAGTCGGCAACCTCGTCAAACACACCTTGTGGGCGGTACAGACACGAAGCGGTTCGCGGGGTAGGTGCGAACATCGCTTCGAAGGCCCTTGCCAGGGCCTCTGATTAGCGGGAGCGAGGCCATCATGCCTTCGCTTTTTTACCCCGTCAAACGTTTTGTAGTGCTTTTTTTCAAGCACTACATCTTTCGTCTAATACGACTAATCAGTCAGTTTTCGGTGCTTTAGTCCAGGGCGTCGACTTTCACCCGCAAGGTCATGTCATCCCGGCCTTGAGTCGAGTAGCTGCGGGTCAGGCCCTGTTTGTCGGCCTGGGTCTGGCGATTGACGCCGGCGAGGGTGATCCACTCGCCGAGGCGCCCGCTGACAGTTGTGTCGGTGCTTTGCACGTTCACTACATCGGGACGTTCCTGGCTCATGCGGTCACGGTTGGTACTGATCGCCAAGTGAACGATGTCGCCGGTGACGCTGGCGGTGACATAGAAACCCTGGGTGACGTTGCGGTATTGCGTCTGGCTGTTGTAACCGCCGTAGGAATCGCTCTGAACATTGGTGATCGGAACGCTCTGGCCAACCTGAATCAGCGCCGGCATGCCATCGGTGGCCTGAACTTGCTGGACGCCGCCCTCACGGCTGGCGGTGCTGCGGCTGATGATGCGGGTCTGGTTTGGTTGAGAGCCGTTGACTGAATAGCCTTCGTCCCCACGGCCATTGTTTTCGTTGGTGTCGACGGTGATCAGTAGACGCTTGGGCGCAGTGTCGAGTTGGGTGATCAGCGCCTTGAGTTCCTGAATCTTGTCCGGCTCGGCCTTGATGATCAGTTGGTTGCCATAGGCGCTGACCTGACCGTCCTTGCCGAGGAAGTCTTGCGCCATCGGCAGCATGTCAGTGCTGGTGCGGTAATTGAGAGGCACGATTTCTGTGGCTGCCATCACCGAAAAACTGCAACCGAGCAGCAGGGTGGTGAGCAGGGTGCGTAGGGACATGTCCGTTATCTCCGCTTTCGAAAGGCTTGATATTGCCAGTTTGTCGGCCTTGGGTGGGGCAAGTTGAATCGTAGACAGCAAAACGCCCCGGCATCGGTTGATGTCGGGGCGTAATCGTTCCCACGCTCTGCGTGGGAATGCAGCCAGTGACGCTCTGCGTCACATGCCGCAAGGGACGCGGAGCGTCCCGAGAGGCATTCCCACGCAGAGCGTGGGAATGATCAGGGCAGAGCTCAGGCCGAATGCCGAACCATGTCGACATGCGGAATCCCGGCTTCGAGGAATTCCTCGCTGACCAAGCTGAAGCCTAAGCGCTCATAGAACGCGGTGGCCTGAACCTGCGCGCTGAGCATTTGCTGCTTCAATCCACGTTCTTCAGCTTCAGCAATCACCGCTTGCATCAGCGCATCACCGACTTTCATGCCGCGCCAGTCTTTCAGCACTGAAACCCGGCCAATGTGCCCATCAGGCAACAGGCGCGCAGTACCAATCGGAAAGTCGCCTTCAAACGCCAGAAAATGCACGGCGGTCGCGTCATCCGCGTCCCATTCCAGCTCAGGTGGCACCGATTGTTCGGCGATGAACACCGTTTCACGAATGCGCCGGATCTCGGCGATGTCCTTCTGCCAGTCTGCGACACGAACGCGAATTTTATTCATCAGCGAACCCCAGGCTCCCTTGCTTGACCAACTGGCACAGCAGGCCGCAAGCGTCTTCGTCGTTCAGCCACTCACCGAGGTTGTCAGTGTGCAGGGCGTCAGCGGCGCAGATCAGCTTCAACAGTTCGCGTAGCTTGCCCGGCAGGTAACGGCTCTGGCCGCTGGCGAACAGCAGCAGGTCGTCATCGACTTCCGACCAGGCCAGGCGCGCACTCGGGTTGCGGATCAGAATGGCGCCATCCTGTAGGGCGGCGAGGAAGTCTTCTTCTTCGATTTCTTCCGGGCCGGCCACCAGTTCCGGATAGCGTGGCTCGGTCATGTACTGGCCGAACCAGGTCAGCAGCAGGCGTTCGTCGCTCATGTGCTCGGCGAGCAGGGCTTTCAGGCGATCCAGTGCATCGTGTTGAATCTGGTGTGGATCGCTGGCCGGCTGCGCATCGGCATCGGTGTAGCGCTCTTCGTCAGTCAGGAACTGGCTGAGGAAGTCGGTGAAGTGAGTCAGCACTTCGGAAGCGCTTGGTGCGCGGAAACCGACCGAGTAGGTCATGCAGTTATCGACCGCGACGCCACAGTGAGCCAGGCGCGGTGGCAGGTAGAGCATGTCGCCCGGTTCCAGTACCCATTCTTCGGTCTCGTGGAATTCAGCGAGGATGCGCAGGTCCGCGTGTTGCAGCAGCGGGCTCTCGGAATCGCACATCTGGCCGATTTTCCAGTTGCGCTTGCCGTGGCCTTGCAGCAGGAATACGTCGTAGTTGTCGAAGTGCGGACCAACGCTGCCACCCGGGGCGGCGAAGCTGATCATCACGTCATCGACCCGCCAGCTCGGCAGGAAACGGAAGTTTTCCAGCAGTTCGCTGACTTCCGGGACGAATTGGTCGACCGCTTGAACCAGCAGGGTCCACTCTTTTTCCGGCAGCTTGCTGAATTCGTCTTCAGCGAACGGGCCGCGACGCAGTTCCCATGGGCGCTCGCCATGCTCGATCACCAGGCGCGATTCGACTTCTTCTTCCAGGGCCAGGCCGGCCAGTTCGTCGGCGTCGATCGGGCTTTCGAAGTCAGGAATCGCCTGACGGATCAACAGTGGCTTTTTCTGCCAGTAGTCGCGCAGGAATTCGCGTGCTGTGAGGCCGCCCAGAAGTTGAAGAGGAATATCGGAATTCATATGTAACCTATTGAAAAAAAGCACTTTTCAGACGGGAATAAAAACGCCCGGCGCGGCCGGGCGTCTCAAACGGATCAAGCGGTCGATCAGATGCGTTTGGCTTGCGCTACAGCGTTGCCGATGTAGTTGGCCGGAGTCAGTTGCTTGAGCTCGGCTTTCGCTTGCGCTGGCATGTCCAGGCCGTCGATGAAAGTCTGCAACGCTTCAGGGCTGATGCCCTTGCCGCGGGTCAGTTCTTTCAGCTTCTCGTACGGGTTTTCGATGTTGTAGCGGCGCATCACGGTCTGGATCGGCTCAGCCAATACTTCCCAGCAAGCGTCGAGGTCAGCGGCAATCTTCTGCTCGTTGAGCTCCAGTTTGCTGATGCCTTTGAGGCTGGCTTCGTAGGCGATCACGCTGTGGGCGAAGCCGACACCGAGATTACGCAGTACGGTGGAGTCGGTCAGGTCGCGCTGCCAGCGGGAAATCGGCAGTTTGCTCGCCAGGTGCTGGAACAGTGCGTTGGCGATGCCCAGGTTGCCTTCGGAGTTTTCGAAGTCGATCGGGTTGACCTTGTGCGGCATGGTCGACGAACCGATTTCGCCAGCGATGGTGCGCTGCTTGAAATAACCCAGGGAGATGTAGCCCCAGATGTCACGGTCAAAGTCGATCAGGATGGTATTGAAGCGCGCAATTGCGTCGAACAGCTCGGCGATGTAGTCGTGCGGTTCGATCTGCGTGGTGTACGGGTTGAAACCCAGGCCCAGCTCGTCTTCGATGAAGGCGCGGGCGTTGGCTTCCCAGTCGATCTGCGGGTAGGCCGACAGGTGGGCGTTGTAGTTACCGACAGCGCCGTTGATCTTGCCCAGCAGCGGCACGGCAGCGACTTGAGCGATCTGACGCTCGAGACGGTAAACCACGTTCGCCAGCTCTTTACCCAGAGTGGTTGGCGAGGCTGGTTGACCGTGGGTGCGCGACAGCATCGGCACGTCAGCGAAACGGATGGCCAGTTCGCGGATGGCGTTGGCGGTCTGGCGCATCAGCGGCAGCATCACGTCGTCACGGCCTTCGCGCAGCATCAGGGCGTGGGACAGGTTGTTGATGTCTTCGCTGGTGCAGGCAAAGTGGATGAACTCGCTGACCTTGGCCAGCTCCGGCAGCTTGGCCGCCTGCTCTTTGAGCAGGTATTCGATCGCTTTGACGTCGTGGTTGGTGGTGCGCTCGATCTCTTTGACGCGCTCGGCGTGCTCCAGCGAGAAGTTTTCAGCCAGTTCATTGAGAACGGCGTTGGCCTCGGCGGAGAAGGCTGGTACTTCAGGAATGCCAGCGTGGGCGGCCAGGCGCTGGAGCCAGCGTACTTCAACCAGAACTCGGGCACGGATCAGGCCGTACTCGCTGAAAATCGGGCGCAGGGCCTGGGTTTTGCCGGCGTAGCGGCCGTCAACAGGGGAAACCGCAGTGAGCGAAGAAAGCTGCATGGGGTGTTCTCGGACAGTCGGGCAACGAAATGGGGCGCGTATCATACATGAAAAAATCCGCCGGTCCGTTGCCAACTGACCGGCGTATTACGCGTTACAGACTACAAAGCTTTTATTGCAGGGCGATTTACTCGCTGCGCATCAACGGATACAGCTCTTTGAGCAGCTTGCGCCGGCTGATCACCAACTGCCAGCGATGGCCGCCGAGCTGCCGCCACAGGCGCGCCGAACGAATGCCGGCAAGCAACAGAGCGCGAATTTTCGAAGCATTGCTCGGCTGCTGCAGATTGCGCATGTCGCCATGCACCTGAATGCGTTGGCGCAAGGTGCTCAGGGTGTCCTGGTACAGCGCGCCGCAAGCCGCGACCACGTTTTCGTGGGCCGGGCCGAAATGCTCGACCTGCGACTGGATCTGCGGCAAGCGCTTGCCGATGATGTCGAGCATGTCGTTGCGCTTGGCCAGTTGACGTTCCAGGCCGAGCATCGACAGGGCATAACGCAGTGGCTCGCGCTGCAATGTGCTTGGGTCGCGCTCGAGGGCGCCGATCAGTGCACGGTAACCTTCGCGCAAATTGATGTCGTCGCCGCCGTACACGTCCAGCGTGTCCTTCGGGTCGCGCACGAGCAGGCTGCCGAGCATGCAGCTCAGGCCGGCTTCGTTGGTCTGGCCGGTCTTGGCGATCCGGTCGACCAGCACGGCGGCGAGAAACACGCCGCCGAGCGCCGTCAGTTGCTCCTGAGTCGGGCTCATGCCTGGCCGCTCCACGGCTCGGCCACTTCGATCACGCCGCCGCCGAGGCAGATTTCACCGTCGTAGAACACCACCGATTGACCCGGCGTCACCGCGCGTTGCGGCTCGTCGAACACGGCGCGGTAGCCACTGGCGGTTTTTTCCAGGGTGCAGGTCTGGTCGCTCTGGCGATAACGCACTTTCGCGGTCAGGCGCAGCGGCTGGCTCAGGTCGATCGGGTTGACCCAATAGATTTCCGAAGCGAGCAGGGCGCTGGAAAACAGCCACGGATGGTTGTTGCCCTGGCCGACGATCAGTTCGTTGGTGTCGAGATCCTTGCGCAGCACGTACCACGGCTCATCGCCGGCGTCTTTCAAACCACCAATGCCAAGGCCTTGGCGCTGACCGATGGTGTGGTACATCAAGCCGTGATGACGGCCGATGACTTCGCCTTCGGTGGTCTTAATCTCGCCCGGTTGCGCTGGCAGGTATTGCTTGAGGAAATCGCTGAAGCGACGCTCGCCGATGAAGCAGATCCCGGTGGAATCCTTCTTCTTGGCGGTGGCCAGCTCGTATTTCTCGGCAATGGCGCGCACTTCCGGCTTTTCCAGTTCGCCGACCGGGAACAGGGTCTTGGCAATCTGTTCGCCGCCAACGGCGTGCAGGAAATAGCTCTGATCCTTGTTCGGATCGAGGCCTTTGAGCAGTTCGGTACGACCATCAATGTCGCGGCGGCGCACGTAGTGGCCGGTGGCAATCAGGTCGGCGCCGAGCATCATGGCGTAGTCGAGGAACGCCTTGAACTTGATCTCGCGGTTACACAGGATGTCCGGGTTCGGCGTACGGCCGGCCTTGTATTCGGCCAGGAAGTGCTCGAACACGTTGTCCCAGTATTCAGCAGCGAAGTTGGCGGTGTGCAGCTTGATGCCGATCTTGTCGCAGACAGCCTGAGCATCCGCCAGGTCGTCCATGGCGGTGCAGTATTCCGTTCCGTCGTCTTCTTCCCAGTTCTTCATGAACAGGCCTTCCACCTCGTAACCCTGCTCGATCAGCAGGAGAGCGGAAACGGAAGAGTCCACGCCGCCGGACATGCCGACAATGACGCGCTTCTTGGATGTGTCAGAAGGGGCTGGATCACGCATAGGGATTCAATGAGTGTCTTGAAAAAGGACGCGATTCTAGCAGGCTCGCGGCCTCAAGGCTAAAGAGAAGGGCGGATCAGTTCGAGGCTGAAGTGATGGCCGGCCAGATAATCGTCGATGCAACGGATGATCAGCTCGCTGCGCCAGTTATCGCGCTGGGCGATTAATTCGTCGCGGGTCAGCCACTTGGCGCCGACGATGCCGTCGTCGAGTTGGTAATCGGGGTGGTGTTGCACGGCTTTGGCGCTGAAGCACACGCGCTGGTAGGTCACACCATTGCTCGGTGCGGTGTACAGGTAAATGCCGATCACGCCGGTAGGTTCGACGTCCCAGCCGGTTTCTTCGAGGGTTTCGCGCACGGCGGCGTCGATCAGGGTTTCGTCCGGGTCGAGATGGCCGGCGGGCTGGTTGAGCACGTTACGCCCGGCCTTGTGTTCCTCGACCATCAGGAAGCGGCCGTTGTCCTCGACGATGGTGGCGACGGTGATGTGGGGGAGCCATTCCATACGGTGTCCTCGTTTCTGAATATTGGAACCCGATCCCTGTGGGAGCTGGCTTGCCAGCGATGGCGGCCTATCATTCAGCATTGAAGGTGACTGATCCACCGCTATCGCTGGCAAGCCAGCTCCCACAGGGTTTTGTGGTGGTCATAAAGCCCGGAAACACAAACCCCGGCACAGGGCCGGGGTTCGTTTACAGCGCTACAACCTTAAACCAGCGCAGCAATCGCCGCGTTGAGGGTTGCGCTTGGGCGCATGGCCTTGCTGATCAGCTCGGCATTGGCGTGGTAGTAACCGCCGATGTCGACTGGCTTGCCCTGAACGGCGTTGAGCTCGGCAACGATGGTTGCTTCGTTCTCGGTCAGAGTCTTGGCCAGAGTCGCGAACTGCGCTTGCAGTGCAGCGTCTTCAGTCTGGGCAGCCAGGGCCTGAGCCCAGTACATCGCCAGATAGAAGTGGCTGCCGCGGTTGTCGATGTTGCCGACTTTGCGCGATGGCGACTTGTTGTTGTCGAGGAACTGGCCGGTGGCCTGATCCAGGGTTTTCGACAGCACCAGGGCTTTCGGGTTGTTGTAGTTCACACCCAAATGCTCAAGGGACGCTGCCAGTGCAAGGAATTCACCCAGCGAATCCCAGCGCAGGAAGTTCTCTTCAACCAGTTGCTGCACGTGCTTCGGTGCCGAACCGCCGGCGCCGGTTTCGAACAGGCCACCGCCGTTCATCAGCGGCACGATCGACAGCATCTTGGCGCTGGTGCCCAGTTCCATGATCGGGAACAGGTCGGTCAGGTAGTCGCGCAGTACGTTGCCGGTCACCGAAATGGTGTCCTTGCCTTCGCGGGTGCGCTGCAGGGTGTACTTCATGGCGTCGACCGGCGCCATGATCTGGATGTCCAGGCCGGTAGTGTCGTGATCCTTCAGGTAAGCCTGAACTTTCTCGATCACTACGCCATCGTGAGCGCGCATCGGGTCCAGCCAGAAGATCGCTGGAGTGCTGCTCGCGCGAGCGCGGTTGACGGCCAGTTTGACCCAGTCCTGGATCGGCGCGTCTTTGGTCTGGCACATGCGGAAGATGTCGCCGGCTTCAACAGCCTGTTCCATCAGCAGGTTGCCCTTGCTGTCGGTGACGCGAACCACGCCGTCAGCCTTGATCTGGAAAGTCTTGTCGTGCGAGCCGTACTCTTCGGCTTTCTTCGCCATCAGGCCAACGTTTGGCACGCTGCCCATGGTGGTCGGGTCGAAAGCGCCATTGGCTTTGCAATCTTCGATCACAGCCTGGTAGATGGTCGCGTAGCAACGATCCGGGATCACAGCCTTGGTGTCGTGCAGCTGACCGTCAGTGCCCCACATTTTGCCGGAGTCACGGATCATCGCTGGCATCGAGGCGTCAACGATAACGTCGCTCGGCACGTGCAGGTTGGTGATGCCTTTGTCGGAGTTGACCATCGCCAGCGATGGGCGAGCAGCGTAGACCGCGGCCATGTCAGCTTCGATCTGAGCTTGCTGCTCGGCCGGCAGGGCCTTGATGCGCGCGTACAGATCGCCGATGCCGTTGTTCAGGTTGAAGCCGATCTCGGCCAGCACGTCAGTGTGCTTGGTCAGGGCGTCTTTATAGAACTCGGCAACGATCTGGCCGAACATGATCGGGTCGGAGACCTTCATCATGGTTGCTTTCAAGTGAACCGAAAGCAGCACGCCTTGGGCCTTGGCGCTTTCGATTTCAGCAGCGATGAACGCGCGCAGGGCGTTTTTGCTCATTACGGCGCAGTCGAGGATCTCGCCGGCCTGAACGGTGGTTTTTTCTTTCAGAACGGTAGCGGTACCGTCTTTGGCGATCAGCTCGATCTTCACGGCGTCAGCGGCGTCGATCAGGGCAGCTTTTTCGCTGCCGTAGAAATCGCCGGTGCTCATGTGAGCGACGTGGGATTTGGAGTCTTTGGCCCAGGCGCCCATTTTGTGCGGGTGCTTGCGCGCGTAGTTCTTCACCGACAGCGGAGCGCGACGGTCAGAGTTACCTTCACGCAGAACCGGGTTCACGGCGCTGCCCTTGACCTTGTCGTAACGTGCCTTGGCATCTTTGTCGGCGTCGCTGGTCACGGTTTCCGGGTAGTCCGGGAGGTTGTAACCCTGAGCTTGCAGCTCTTTGATCGCGGCTTGCAACTGTGGCACCGAAGCGCTGATGTTCGGCAGCTTGATGATGTTGGCTTCAGGCGTAACGGCCAGGTCGCCCAGTTCGGCGAGGTGGTCGGCTACGGCTTTGTCGCCCAGTTGCTCGGGGAAGCTGGCCAGAATACGTGCTGCAAGAGAGATATCGCGGGTTTCCACGGCGATATCGGCCGAGGCGGTGTAAGCCTCGATGATCGGCAGCAGGGAATAGGTGGCGAGGGCTGGAGCTTCGTCGGTGAAGGTATAGATGATCTTCGAGCGGGTGGGCATATTCGGATTAACTCTCTCTTCTTTGCTAAAGCGTGCGCAGAAACTCGAGGGGCGCCGGGTAAGCGCGTTCGTTCAAAGTCATCCATGAACCGAATGTCGAGATTCTTCGCGGTGATGTTGGGTGCATCAGTAGAGCGTCAAGCAGTCGGACTGCGGTAACAACCCGACCAATCAGGCGGAAAGTCTCGTGCTAGAGAGGCCAGCCGTCGTGACCCTGTGGTCAGCGGGCGGCATTATACATAGGTAGCTGGCAATCTGCCGATGGTTCATATGCAACGATTCTCGTCCATTGGTCTAAAGGTCGCAGGGCGGGGTCGGGCGTAGAGTCGTCGCGAATGCTTGAGTTTGGCGCTTTTCCCTTTGCTTTCAGGCTTGTACGAAACGAGATGTAGGCGCGCCACGAACAGAGGGTTTGCGTGTTGATTTAACTGGGTTACGCTCGGACCAAGCCAGATGTTCAATCCAAACAATGGAGTTCAGCATGGGTTACAAGAAGATTCAGGTTCCAGCCGTCGGCGACAAAATCACCGTCAATGCAGACCATTCTCTCAATGTTCCTGATAACCCGATCATCCCCTTCATCGAAGGTGACGGCATTGGTGTCGACATCAGCCCGGTGATGATCAAGGTTGTCGATGCTGCAGTTCAAAAGGCATACGGCGGTAAACGCAAGATTTCCTGGATGGAAGTCTACGCCGGGGAAAAAGCCACTCAGGTTTACGATCAGGACACCTGGTTGCCTCAGGAAACTCTCGATGCCGTCAAGGATTACGTGGTTTCCATCAAAGGCCCGCTGACCACCCCGGTCGGTGGCGGCATCCGCTCGCTGAACGTGGCCCTGCGTCAGCAACTCGACCTGTACGTCTGCCTGCGCCCGGTGCGCTGGTTCGAAGGCGTACCAAGCCCGGTGAAAAAGCCCGCCGACGTCGACATGACCATTTTTCGCGAGAACTCCGAAGACATCTATGCGGGCATTGAGTGGAAGGCCGGTTCGCCGGAAGCCACCAAGGTCATCAAATTCCTTAAAGAAGAAATGGGCGTCACCAAGATCCGTTTCGACGAAAACTGCGGCATCGGCGTCAAGCCGGTTTCGCTGGAAGGCACCAAGCGTCTGGCGCGCAAGGCTCTGCAATATGTGGTCGACAATGACCGCGATTCGCTGACCATCGTGCACAAAGGCAACATCATGAAGTTCACCGAAGGTGCCTTCAAAGAGTGGGCCTACGAAGTGGCCGCCGAAGAATTCGGCGCGACCCTGCTCGACGGCGGCCCGTGGATGCAGTTCAAAAACCCGAAAACCGGCAAGAATGTTGTGGTCAAAGATGCCATCGCTGACGCCATGCTTCAGCAGATCCTCCTGCGCCCGGCCGAGTACGATGTGATCGCGACCCTGAACCTGAACGGCGACTACCTCTCCGACGCTTTGGCGGCGGAAGTGGGCGGTATCGGTATCGCGCCGGGTGCGAACCTGTCCGACACCGTGGCGATGTTCGAAGCGACCCACGGTACGGCGCCGAAGTATGCTGGCAAGGATCAGGTCAACCCTGGCTCGCTGATTCTCTCGGCAGAAATGATGCTGCGGCACATGGGCTGGACCGAAGCGGCGGATCTGATCATCAAGGGCACCAACGGTGCTATTTCGGCCAAGACTGTGACCTATGACTTTGAGCGTCTGATGGACGGAGCCAAATTGGTTTCGTCTTCGGGTTTCGGCGATGCGCTGATTTCGCATATGTAAAACGCGGGCACATAAAAACCGCCTGACTCTTCATTGAGTCAGGCGGTTTTTTATTGCTTGGGATATTCAGGTGAAGATCAGTCAGCTCACGCTTTGGCAGTTGCGGCGGCAGCAGCAGCGGCAGCGCCAAAAGCAGCACTCTCAGCGGGGCTGGATGGTTCAATGATGACGTTTGTGATTTTTAGGGCATGCAGCCCCTTGGGACCTTGAACAATCTCAAAACTCACCAGTTGTCCGGCCTTTAGCGTTTTATACCCCTCCATCTCAATGGCGGAGTAGTGCGCAAAGAAATCAATCTCTTTTCCGTCTTCATCGCGGCCTTCGCGGGCGTCGGTATTGATAAAGCCGAATCCCTTGGCATTGTTGAACCATTTCACCTTGCCGACAGCCATGCTCAAATCCCTCTGCAACAGACTCCATCGCTGGAGTATCATCCAATTCATCCGCAATCTAATCCGTTAAAAGGATTGACTCCGCGGATCTTTTTTACCCACTGTGGGCTCTATTGGTTGTAACACCGTTTTCCCGATAGTCAAGGTGACCGGGCAGTCGGAGTTGAAAACGTGGACAACCGCCCCCACCACTGTATTTGCACAACTGACGAACCTTTCTTTCCATGCATGCAATCAGCCAGATTCGACTAACATTCAATCAGGATCGCCCGCTTCTCCAAAAGGATCTTCCACAGGAGCACGACGACGATTCGGCAGGCGTTGCTGTTCAGGAAGCAAAGCCTGCGTTACAGGCGCCGCCGATGTACAAGGTGGTTTTGTTTAATGATGACTACACACCGATGGATTTCGTCGTCGAAGTGCTCGAGGTGTTTTTTAACCTGAATCGCGAGCTGGCGACCAAGGTCATGCTGGCCGTTCACACAGAAGGACGGGCAGTATGTGGAGTGTTTACCCGCGACATCGCCGAGACAAAGGCCATGCAGGTCAACCAGTACGCCAGGGAAAGCCAGCATCCGCTACTCTGTGAAATCGAGAAGGACGGTTAATCGCCGACCACTTGGGTATGAGGTGAAGCTATGTTAAACCGCGAGCTCGAAGTCACCCTCAATCTAGCCTTCAAGGAGGCTCGTTCGAAACGTCATGAATTCATGACCGTCGAACACCTTTTGCTGGCCCTATTGGACAATGAGGCTGCCGCCACCGTTTTGCGTGCCTGCGGCGCAAACCTCGACAAACTCAAGCATGATCTGCAGGAGTTCATCGACTCCACCACGCCATTGATCCCCGTTCATGACGAAGATCGTGAAACCCAGCCAACCCTGGGCTTCCAGCGTGTACTGCAACGTGCTGTTTTCCACGTACAGAGCTCGGGCAAACGCGAAGTAACCGGCGCCAACGTGCTGGTTGCCATCTTCAGTGAGCAAGAGAGTCAGGCAGTGTTCCTGCTGAAACAGCAGAGCGTTGCGCGCATCGATGTCGTCAATTACATCGCACACGGCATTTCCAAAGTGCCGGGGCATGGCGATCACTCTGAAGGTGAACAAGATATGCAGGACGACGAGGGCGGTGAGTCTTCTTCTTCAGGCAATCCTCTGGATGCTTATGCCAGCAACCTCAACGAGCTCGCGCGCCAGGGTCGCATCGACCCGTTGGTCGGCCGTGAATCGGAAGTCGAGCGTGTCGCGCAGATTCTCGCGCGTCGGCGCAAAAACAATCCGCTGCTGGTGGGCGAGGCGGGCGTGGGTAAAACCGCGATTGCCGAAGGTCTGGCCAAGCGTATTGTCGACAACCAGGTGCCGGATCTGTTGGCCAACAGCGTTGTTTACTCGCTCGACCTCGGTGCTCTGCTCGCGGGCACCAAGTATCGCGGTGATTTCGAGAAGCGCTTCAAGGCGCTGCTCAATGAACTGAAAAAACGTCCGCAGGCGATCCTGTTTATCGATGAGATCCACACCATCATCGGTGCCGGCGCTGCGTCTGGTGGCGTGATGGATGCCTCGAACCTGCTCAAACCGTTGCTGTCGTCTGGCGACATCCGTTGCATCGGTTCGACCACGTTCCAGGAATTCCGCGGCATCTTCGAGAAGGATCGTGCCTTGGCGCGTCGCTTCCAGAAGGTCGATGTCGTCGAGCCATCGGTGGAAGACACCATCGGTATCCTGCGCGGCCTGAAAGGGCGTTTCGAGCAGCACCACAACATCGAATACAGCGATGAGTCATTGCGTGCTGCGGCAGAACTCGCGTCGCGCTACATCAATGACCGGCATATGCCGGACAAGGCCATCGACGTGATCGACGAGGCGGGCGCCTATCAGCGCCTGCAACCGGTCGAAAAACGTGTGAAGCGCATCGAGGTGCCGCAGGTTGAAGACATCGTCGCGAAAATCGCGCGGATTCCGCCGAAGCACGTCACCAGTTCCGACAAGGAGCTGCTGCGTAACCTCGAGCGTGACCTGAAGCTGACGGTGTTTGGTCAGGACGCGGCGATCGATTCGCTGTCGACTGCGATCAAACTGTCGCGTGCCGGCCTGAAGTCGCCTGACAAGCCCGTCGGTTCGTTCCTGTTCGCAGGCCCGACCGGTGTTGGTAAAACCGAGGCTGCGCGGCAATTGGCCAAGGCGTTGGGGATCGAGCTGGTTCGCTTCGACATGTCCGAGTACATGGAGCGTCACACCGTATCGCGCCTGATCGGTGCGCCTCCGGGCTATGTCGGCTTTGATCAAGGCGGTCTGTTGACCGAAGCGATCACCAAGCAACCGCATTGCGTATTGCTCCTCGATGAGATCGAGAAGGCACATCCGGAAGTCTTCAACCTGCTGTTGCAGGTGATGGACCACGGTACGCTGACCGACAACAACGGGCGCAAGGCGGACTTCCGCAACGTGATTGTGATCATGACCACCAACGCCGGTGCCGAAACGGCGGCGCGTGCTTCGATCGGTTTCACCCATCAGGACCACTCGTCTGATGCGATGGAAGTGATCAAGAAGAGCTTTACGCCGGAGTTCCGTAACCGTCTGGACACCATTATCCAGTTTGGTCGCCTCAGCCATGAGGTCATCAAAAGTGTGGTGGACAAGTTCCTCACCGAGCTTCAGGCGCAGTTGGAAGACAAGCGTGTGTTGCTTGAGGTCACTGATGCTGCGCGTAGTTGGCTGGCGGCGGGTGGTTATGACTCGGCGATGGGTGCGCGTCCGATGGCACGTCTGATCCAGGACAAGATCAAGCGTCCGTTGGCGGAGGAGATTCTGTTTGGCGAGCTGGCCGAGCATGGCGGTGTGGTGCACATCGACATCAAGGATGGTGAGTTGACGTTTGACTTCGAGACCACTGCAGAAATGGCCTGACGGCCTTGGATCAAGAGGGCGCCTTCGGGCGCCTTTTTGTTGTCTGGGGTTTTTGGGTGAATATCCGTTGCTGCGGTGATGGCTGATTAGGGTTCCGCCCTTACGGCGGGTCACTTTTTCCAGACGCCGAAAAAGTAACCAAAAAGGCTTGCTCCTACGTGCGGCCCACTCGCTAAAGCTCGGGGTTCCTTCGCTCCGGGATCGATCCGGGGGCAGCGCCTACGGTTTGCTTCGCTGCACCTCCTCTCGCTGTGTTTGGCTTCGCCAAACGGTCGCTGCGCTCCCACACCCGGATCAATCCCTCCACTCAGCCTTCCGACGTCGCCTTACAGATCAAGAGCTGCAGCCGAGCTAACGCTCATCCTGTTGAGTGGTGAAGAGCACAGCGCGGTCGGCTGTGGTTTTGTGGTGGATTTGCCCCTCATCGGAACGCCGCCCGCCCAGCCCTCTCCCGAGGGAGAGGGGGCCGATTTTCGGGCGTTTCAAAACCTGAGTTCACCGCGGTACCACATGTCGGCATACCTCCCCCAAACACCACGGTCAGTCCCCTCTCCCTCCGGGAGAGGGTTAGGGTGAGGGGCTCTTGATCTGGCTCTTGATCTAGCTTTGGCTTTTGATCTTTTGCCCCATCGGCAGGCCGAGCGGAGGTGTTCATCCGGGGGTAGGCGCGTAGCGCCGTGCGGCGTAGCCGCATACATCGAGAGGAGGTGCAGCGAAGCAAACCGTAGGCGATGCCCCAGGATGGACACCGTAGCGAGGGAACGCTGAGCCTAGGCGAAGTGCCGTACGCCAGGGGCAAAGCCTTTTGGTTCCTTTTTGGCGTTTGAAAAAGGGACTCGCTGTAAGAGCGAAACCGCCAGCGGCCGCACCCGAAAAAACGGATATGCCCCCAAACCCCAAACCCCAAACCCCAAAACGCAGACAAACAAAAACGCCCGGCATAAACCGGGCGTTCTGTATTGACTTGATTAACGAGCGCGGTAAGTGATGCGCCCTTTGCTCAAGTCATAGGGCGTCAGCTCGACGCGCACTTTGTCACCGGTAAGAATACGAATGTAGTTCTTGCGCATCTTGCCGGAAATATGCGCGGTTACGACGTGCCCATTTTCCAACTCCACACGAAACATGGTGTTGGGCAGGGTGTCGACGACAGTGCCTTCCATTTCGAAGCTGTCTTCTTTCGACATGCAGTAAAGCCCTCGGTATCCAATGAATGGCCCGGTGCAACTGCGCCAGGCAAAAGCGGCGTGCATTGTGCCCGAAAAATGGGGTTTACGCCAAGGGGTTTACGGCTTGGGTTTAGTTGAGGATCACCCAGCGCTGATTAATCAGCAGTTCGATGGGGCGATATTGCGTCTTGTAGTTCATCTTTTTGCAGTTCTTGATCCAGTAACCGAGGTATACCGCCTCAAGCCCGAGGCGCTGGCTCTCGGCGATTTGCCAGAGGATGGCAAATCGGCCAAGGCTGCGGCGTTCTTCGGCGGGTTCGTAAAAGGTGTACACCGCTGACAAACCGTTCGGCAGTAAATCGGTGACCGCCACGGCGAGCAACCGTCCGTCGAGTCGGAACTCGTAAAAACGCGAGAACGGCAAGTCGCGGACCAGAAACGTTGCGAACTGATCACGGCTCGGCGGGTACATGTCGCCGTCTGCGTGACGCTGTTCGATGTAACGCTGATACAGATCGAAATATTCTTCGCTGAATTGCGGTTTGGCCGGGCGCACCTGCAAATCCGTATTGCGCTTGAGAATCCGCTTCTGCTGACGATTGGGCATGAACTGCGCCACGGGAATGCGCGCAGGTACGCACGCATTGCAGTTCTGGCAATGCGGCCGGTACAGATGATCGCCGCTGCGACGAAAGCCCATTTCCGACAGGTCTGCGTAGACATGCACATCCATGGGCTGACTCGGATCGAGAAACAGGGTCGTGGCCTGCTCCTCGGGCAGATAACTGCAAGAGTGAGGCTGAGTGGCATAGAACTTCAATCGCGCCAACTCGGTCATGATCAACCCTCGGGATAAGCTGGTGAATTAAGTGTAAGCCACGCGCGCAAAAGTCGCTCAGCAAACCCAGGTGGCACGATTGGGTTGGTCCAGATGGCGGGCCAGATAGTCGGCGAATTCCTGGCGGGGAATGGCTCTGGCGCCGAGGCTGTGCAGATGATCGGTCGGCATCTGGCAATCGATCAGCACGAATCCCGAGTCTTTCAGGTGCCGCACAAGGGTGGCAAAGCCGAATTTCGAGGCATTGTCGGCGCGGCTGAACATCGATTCACCAAAAAACAATTGGCCCATCGCCAGGCCGTACAGGCCACCGACCAGTTCGCCCTGATCCCAGACCTCCACCGAATGCGCGAAGCCGCGACGATGCAGTTCGACATAGGCGTCCTGCATCGCCTCGGTGATCCAGGTGCCATCGGCGTAATCCCGTGGTGCGGCACAGGCGCGGATCACGGCATCGAAATCCTGATCGAAGGTCACTTGATAGCGTTCCTGACGCAGCAGTTTGCCGAGGCTGCGCGAGACATGCAGTTCGTCGGGAAACAATACCGTGCGCGGATCCGGCGACCACCAGAGAATCGGCTGACCCTCGGAAAACCATGGAAAGCAGCCATGGCGATAAGCTTGAATCAGCCGGTCGGCCGACAAATCGCCACCCGCAGCCAGCAATCCGTTGGGGTCGCGCATGGCCTTTTCCAGTGGCGGAAAAGTCAGGGAATTACGTTGTAACCAAGTCAGCATGGCATCCAGGCTTACAGAAGGGGAGGGCGGTGGGGCGTCTGGCCCGCGATAAAGTGTGCCGTTAAATGACAGGAATGTCGTCCAGATACTTCTCGGCATCCAGTGCGGCCATACACCCGGCACCGGCTGATGTTACCGCCTGGCGGTAAACGTGGTCAGCCACGTCACCGGCGGCAAATACCCCGGGAATCTCGGTGGCGGTGGCGTCGCCGTCGCTGCCGCCCTTGACCCGCAAGTAGCCGTCGCGCATCGGCAACTGGCCTTGGAACAGGTCGGTGTTGGGCTTGTGACCAATGGCAATGAATACGCCGGCCAACGCCAGTTCGCGGGTTTCGCCGGTATGACTGTCCCGCAGTCGCGCGCCGGTGACGCCGCTGGCATCGCCGAGCACTTCGTCGAGATTCTGGTTCCAGTGCAGGCGCACGTTGCCGTTCGCAGCTTTCTCGAACAGTTTGTCCTGAAGGATTTTCTCCGAACGCAGCTTGTCGCGACGATGGATCAGGTGCACCTCCCTGGCGATGTTCGACAGATAAAGTGCCTCCTCAACCGCCGTATTGCCGCCGCCGACTACGGCGACCACCTGATTGCGATAGAAGAAGCCGTCACAGGTCGCACAGGCGGAAACGCCTTTGCCGGCGAAGGCTTCTTCCGAGGGCAAGCCGAGATACTGCGCCGAGGCGCCGGTGGCAATGATCAGTGCGTCGCAGGTGTAAGTGCCGCTGTCGCCGATAAGCTCGAACGGGCGCTGCTGCAACTTGGCGGTGTGGATGTGGTCGTAAACGATCTCTGTGGCAAAGCGTTCGGCGTGTTTTTGCATACGTTCCATCAGCGCCGGGCCGGTGAGGCCTTCGACGTCACCGGGCCAGTTGTCGACCTCGACGGTGGTGGTGAGCTGGCCACCGGCCTGCAGGCCGGTGATGACCACGGGTTTGAGGTTGGCGCGGGCGGCATACACGGCAGCGCTGTAACCGGCCGGGCCGGAGCCAAGGATGATCAGGCGTGAATGCTTCGCTACGTTCATCAAATAGACCTCATAAGCCTTTGTCACAAAAGGTAATGCATGCTCAAATTGAGTCGCGGCCTCTGTGTGCTTGACTATGCTCAATCCTGGGGCTTGAAGCATGGCATCGGACGCACAAACCCGTACAATGCCGGGCTGTTACAGAATGTTCGCCGTGTGCTGTATTTATAAAAGCGGCAGCACAGTGTTAAAAGTAGTCTCAGTTGCGCTCGTTCACTTTTTTACCTGCCTGGATTGGGCAGTTTTTTATCGTCATTCAATAGATGGACGCGCCTTGGGCGCAGGAAAAGAAGCGTTTTGAAGAAATCCACCGAAGCACCAAAAACAGTCGTCCCGCTCTGGCGCCAACAGTTGCACTACCGGCTCAAGGAAGGTGCATTGATCGCCATCGGCGCCTTGTGCCTGTTCCTGATGATGGCTTTGCTGACCTACGGCAAGGACGATCCAGGCTGGAGCCACAACAGCAAGATCGATGACGTACAGAATTTCGGCGGCCCGGCGGGCTCCTACAGCGCCGACATCCTGTTCATGGTGCTGGGTTACTTCGCCTATATCTTCCCGTTGCTGCTGGCGATCAAGGCGTACCAGATTTTCCGCCAGCGCCACGAGCCGTGGCAGTGGAGCGGCTGGCTGTTCTCCTGGCGTCTGATCGGTCTGGTGTTTCTGGTGCTGTCTGGCGCTGCGCTGGCGCATCTGCACTTTCACGCGGCCTCGGGCCTGCCGGCGGGAGCTGGTGGCGCGCTGGGCGAAAGCCTCGGCAATCTGGCGAAGAATGCACTGAATATTCAGGGCAGCACCCTGTTGTTTATTGCGTTGTTCCTGTTCGGTCTGACGGTGTTCACTGATCTGTCGTGGTTCAAGGTGATGGATATCACCGGCAAGATCACCCTTGATCTGTTCGAACTGTTTCAAGGCGCGCTCAATCGCTGGTGGTCGGCCCGTACCGAGCGCAAGCAGTTGGTTGCGCAATTGCGTGAAGTCGACGATCGCGTGCATGACGTGGTCGCGCCGACGGTCACTGACAAGCGCGAACAAGCCAAAGTCAAAGAACGCCTGATCGAACGTGAGCAAGCCCTGAGCAAGCACATGTCCGACCGCGAGAAACAAGTGCCGCCGGTTATCGCCCCGGCCCCGGCCAAGGCGCCCGAGCCAAGCAAGCGCGTGCAGAAAGAGAAACAGGTGCCGTTGTTCGTCGACAGCGCCGTGGAAGGCACTTTGCCGCCGATTTCGATTCTTGATCCGGCGGAAAAGAAACAACTCAATTACTCACCGGAATCCCTGGCGGCGGTTGGCCATTTGCTGGAGATCAAGCTCAAGGAGTTCGGTGTCGAGGTCACGGTGGATTCGATCCACCCGGGTCCGGTGATTACCCGTTACGAAATTCAGCCTGCCGCCGGCGTGAAAGTCAGCCGCATCGCCAACCTCGCCAAAGACCTCGCGCGTTCGCTGGCCGTGACCAGCGTACGTGTGGTCGAGGTGATTCCGGGCAAGACCACCGTCGGTATCGAGATTCCCAACGAAGACCGGCAGATCGTGCGCTTCTCCGAAGTGCTGTCGACGCCTGAGTACGACAATTTCAAATCGCCGGTCACCCTGGCGCTGGGTCACGACATCGGCGGTAAGCCGGTCATTACTGACCTGGCGAAGATGCCGCACTTGCTGGTGGCCGGTACGACCGGTTCCGGTAAGTCGGTGGGTGTGAACGCGATGATCCTGTCGATCCTGTTCAAGTCCGGCCCGGAAGACGCCAAGCTGATCATGATCGACCCGAAAATGTTGGAACTGTCGATCTACGAAGGCATTCCGCACTTGCTGTGCCCGGTCGTTACCGACATGAAGGACGCCGCCAACGCCTTGCGCTGGAGCGTTGCCGAGATGGAGCGCCGCTACAAGCTGATGGCGAAAATGGGCGTGCGCAACCTGTCCGGCTTCAACGCCAAGGTCAAGGAAGCGCAGGATGCCGGCGAACCGTTGAGCGATCCGCTGTACAAGCGTGAAAGCATTCACGACGAAGCGCCGCTGCTGCAGAAACTGCCGACCATCGTCGTGGTGGTCGACGAATTCGCCGACATGATGATGATCGTCGGCAAGAAGGTTGAAGAACTGATCGCCCGTATCGCCCAGAAGGCCCGTGCTGCCGGTATTCACTTGATCCTCGCCACCCAGCGGCCATCGGTGGACGTGATCACCGGTCTGATCAAGGCCAACATTCCGACGCGTATGGCGTTCCAGGTGTCGAGCAAGATCGACTCCCGCACCATCATCGATCAGGGTGGCGCCGAACAGCTGCTCGGTCACGGTGACATGCTCTACATGCCGCCGGGCACCAGCCTGCCGATCCGGGTTCACGGTGCGTTCGTATCCGACGATGAAGTACACCGTGTGGTCGAAGCGTGGAAACTGCGCGGCGCTCCGGAATACAACGATGACATCCTCAACGGTGTCGAAGAAGCCGGCAGCGGTTTTGAAGGCAGCAGCGGTGGCGGTGACGGCGATGATCCGGAAGCCGACGCGCTGTACGACGAAGCTGTACAGTTTGTGCTGGAAAGCCGTCGCGCCTCGATTTCCGCGGTACAGCGCAAGCTGAAGATCGGCTACAACCGCGCTGCACGGATGATCGAAGCCATGGAAATGGCCGGGGTCGTCACCTCGATGAACACCAACGGTTCCCGTGAAGTCCTGGCCCCAGGCCCGGTACGCGACTGATTGCAAACGCAAGAGGCGGGACAATGATGTGCCGCCGCTCTCCCAACGAGTATTCAAGAGGACTCCCATGCGTCTTATCCGCATGCTGCTGCCAGTACTGGCGCTGACCACTCTCACGGCCCACGCCGATCAAAAGGACGTGGCGCGTCTGACCCAATTGCTGGAAACATCCAAGACCCTGAGCGCGAACTTCTCGCAGCTGACCCTCGACGGCAGCGGCACGCAGTTGCAGGAAACCACCGGCAACATGACCCTGCAGCGTCCGGGCCTGTTCTACTGGCACACCAATGCGCCAAACGAGCAGACCATGGTTTCCGACGGCAAGAAAGTCACCCTGTGGGACCCGGATCTGGAACAGGCGACCATCAAGAAGCTCGACGAGCGTCTGACCCAGACCCCGGCGCTGCTGCTGTCCGGTGATGTGTCGAAGATCAGCCAGAGTTTTGATATCAGCGCGAAAGAGGCGGGCGGCGTGATCGACTTCACCCTCAAGCCGAAAACCAAAGACACTCTGTTCGATAACCTGCGTCTGTCGTTCCGCAACGGTCTGCTCAACGATATGCAACTGATCGACAGCGTCGGCCAGCGCACCAACATCCTGTTTACCGGCGTTAAGGCCAACGAGCCGGTATCGGCATCGAAGTTCAAGTTCGACATCCCCAAGGGTGCCGACGTGATCCAGGAATAAACACGTAAACCCTGTGGGAGCGAGCCTGCTCGCGAAAGCGATATTTCATCCAGCATTAATAGTGGCTGATACACCGCTTTCGCGAGCAGGCTCGCTCCCACAAGGGCAAAGATCGACCTGATCAAATAGAGGTTTCAACGCTACGTGATGGATCTGTTTCGCAGTGCACCGATTGCCCAGCCACTGGCCGCGCGTTTGCGTGCGACCAATCTGGATGAGTACGTCGGTCAGGAGCACGTGCTCGCTCGCGGCAAGCCTCTGCGTGAGGCGCTGGAGCAGGGTGCCCTGCATTCGATGATCTTCTGGGGGCCGCCCGGAGTGGGTAAAACCACTTTGGCGCGGTTGCTCGCGGAAGTCTCCGATGCGCACTTCGAAACGGTCTCGGCAGTGCTCGCCGGGGTCAAAGAGATCCGTCAGGCTGTTGAAATCGCCAAGCAGCAGGCCGGCCAGTACGGCAAGCGCACGATTCTGTTCGTCGATGAAGTGCACCGTTTCAACAAATCCCAGCAGGATGCGTTTCTGCCGTACGTTGAAGACGGCACGCTGATCTTCATCGGCGCCACCACCGAAAACCCTTCCTTCGAACTCAACAATGCTCTGCTGTCGCGTGCCCGCGTCTACGTGCTGAAAAGCCTCGACGAAGCGGCGCTGCGCAAACTGGTGCATCGCGCACTCACTGAAGAGCGTGGGCTGGGCAAGCGCAACCTGACGCTCAACGATGAAGGCTTCCAGATGCTGCTGTCCGCCGCCGATGGCGATGGCCGGCGTCTGCTCAATCTGCTGGAAAACGCCTCGGACCTGGCTGAAGACAACAGCGAAATCGGCACCGAGTTGCTGCAGAGCCTGCTCGGCGATACGCGTCGGCGTTTCGACAAGGGCGGCGAGGCGTTCTACGACCAGATATCGGCGCTGCACAAGTCCGTGCGCGGCTCCAACCCCGACGGTGCACTGTACTGGTTTGCGCGAATGATCGACGGCGGTTGCGATCCGCTGTACTTGGCCCGACGCGTGGTGCGTATGGCTAGCGAAGACATCGGCAACGCCGACCCGCGCGCCCTCAGCCTGTGCTTGGCGGCGTGGGAGGTGCAGGAGCGTCTCGGCAGTCCGGAAGGCGAGTTGGCCGTGGCCCAGGCCATCACCTATCTGGCCTGTGCGCCGAAAAGCAACGCGGTGTACATGGGCTTCAAAACCGCGCTGCGTGCCGCCGCTGAAAACGGTTCGCTGGAAGTGCCGTTGCACCTGCGCAACGCACCGACCAAACTGATGAAACAATTGGGCTACGGTGACGAATACCGCTATGCCCACGACGAGCCGGACGCTTATGCCGCTGGCGAAGACTATTTCCCGGAAGAGCTTGATCCCATCCCGTTCTACCAACCGGTGCCGCGTGGCCTGGAATTGAAGATCGGCGAGAAGCTCAACCACCTCGCCCAACTCGATCGTTTAAGCCCTCGGCAGCGGAGAAAATAGTGTTTCCATTGATCATTGCGGTCTCCGCCGGCGGGGTTGCCGGCACCTTGTTGCGCTTCGCCACCGGTAATTGGGTCAACGCCAATTGGCCGCGGCACTTCTATACCGCGACGCTGGCCGTTAATATCGTGGGCTGTCTGCTGATTGGCGTGTTGTACGGCCTGTTTTTGATACGCCCGGAAGTGCCGATCGAGGTACGCGCCGGGTTGATGGTCGGCTTCCTTGGGGGGCTGACGACATTTTCATCCTTTTCACTGGATACGGTGCGCCTGCTGGAAAGCGGGCAAGTGCCGCTGGCCCTGGGCTATGCGGCACTCAGCGTATTCGGCGGGCTGCTCGCGACGTGGGCTGGCCTGTCTTTGACCAAACTTTGATAACGAGAAACCGACATGCTCGATTCCAAACTGTTACGTAGCAACCTTCAGGACGTAGCGGACCGCCTGGCTTCCCGTGGCTTTGCCCTGGATACCGCGCGCATCGAAGCGCTGGAAGAACAGCGTAAGACCGTCCAGACCCGCACCGAAGCACTGCAGGCTGAGCGTAACGCGCGTTCCAAATCCATCGGTCAGGCCAAGCAGCGCGGCGAAGACATCGCGCCGTTGATGGCGGACGTTGAGCGCATGGCGGGCGAACTGAGTGCCGGTAAAGTCGAGCTGGACGCGATCCAGACCGAACTGGACTCGATCCTGCTCGGTATCCCCAACCTGCCGCACGAATCCGTGCCGGTCGGCAAAGACGAAGACGACAACGTTGAAGTGCGCCGCTGGGGCACGCCGACCGCGTTCGACTTCGAAGTGAAAGATCACGTTGCCCTGGGCGAGAAGTTCGGCTGGCTGGATTTCGAAACCGCCGCCAAGCTGTCCGGTGCGCGTTTCGCCCTGCTGCGTGGCCCGATCGCGCGTCTGCACCGCGCCCTGGCGCAGTTCATGATCAACCTGCACGTCAACGAGCACGGCTACGAAGAGGCTTACACGCCTTATCTGGTTCAGGCGCCGGCGCTGCAAGGCACCGGTCAACTGCCGAAGTTCGAAGAAGACCTGTTCAAGATCGCTCGCGAAGGCGAAGCCGATCTGTACCTGATCCCGACCGCTGAAGTGTCGCTGACCAACATCGTTGCGGGCGAAATCGTCGATTCGAAACTGCTGCCGATCAAGTTCGTCGCGCACACTCCGTGCTTCCGCAGTGAAGCCGGTGCATCGGGCCGTGACACCCGCGGCATGATCCGTCAGCACCAGTTCGACAAAGTCGAAATGGTCCAGATCGTTGAGCCATCGACTTCGATGGAAGCGCTGGAAGGCCTGACCGCCAACGCTGAAAAAGTCCTGCAATTGCTCGGTCTGCCTTACCGCACCTTGGCGCTGTGCACCGGCGACATGGGCTTCAGCGCGGTCAAGACTTATGACCTCGAAGTGTGGATCCCGAGCCAGGACAAGTACCGCGAAATCTCCTCGTGCTCGAACTGCGGCGACTTCCAGGCCCGTCGTATGCAAGCGCGTTTCCGCAACCCGGAAACCGGCAAGCCTGAGCTGGTGCACACCCTGAACGGTTCCGGTCTGGCGGTTGGTCGTACGCTGGTTGCCGTGCTGGAAAACTACCAGCAGGCCGACGGCTCGATCCGTGTGCCGGACGTACTCAAGCCGTACATGGGTGGCCTTGAGGTCATCGGCTAAATGAAATATCTGCCGCTGTTTCACAACCTGCGCGGCAGTCGTGTGTTGGTCGTCGGTGGGGGGGAAATTGCCTTGCGCAAATCCCGCCTGCTGGCCGATGCCGGTGCGCTGCTGCGGGTGGTCGCACCTGAAATCGAAACGCAACTGCGTGAACTGGTCGCCGCTTCTGGCGGTGAATGCCTGTTGCGCGGTTACGTCGAAGCGGATCTCGACGGTTGCGGGCTGATTATTGCCGCCACCGACGATGAGACGCTGAACGCCCAAGTCTCCACCGATGCGCACAAGCGCTGCGTGCCGGTCAACGTGGTCGACGCGCCTGCCTTGTGCAGTGTGATCTTCCCGGCGATCGTCGACCGTTCGCCGCTGATCATAGCCGTGTCCAGCGGCGGCGATGCGCCGGTGCTGGCGCGTTTGATCCGCGCCAAGATCGAAACCTGGATTCCATCGACCTACGGCCAATTGGCCGGGCTCGCCGCGCGTTTCCGCAATCAGGTGAAAAGCCTGTTTCCGGATGTGCAGCAGCGTCGTGGTTTCTGGGAAGACGTGTTTCAGGGGCCGATTGCCGACCGGCAACTGGCCGGGCAGGGCGCCGAAGCCGAGCGTCTGCTGCAAGCCAAGATCGATGGTGAAGCCATGGTCACGACCGGTGAGGTGTATCTGGTCGGGGCAGGCCCGGGCGATCCAGACCTGCTGACCTTCAAGGCGTTGCGTCTGATGCAGCAAGCCGACGTGGTGCTGTACGACCGCTTGGTGGCGCCAGCGATTCTTGAGCTGTGCCGTCGTGATGCCGAGCGGGTCTACGTCGGCAAACGTCGGTCTGATCACGCCGTGCCACAGGATCAGATCAACCAGCAACTGGTCGACCTGGCCAAGGCCGGCAAGCGTGTGGTGCGGTTGAAGGGCGGTGATCCGTTTATCTTCGGCCGTGGTGGCGAAGAGATCGAAGAACTGGCCGCTCACGGCATTCCGTTTCAGGTTGTGCCGGGTATCACGGCGGCCAGTGGTTGCGCGGCATATGCCGGGATTCCGCTGACGCATCGTGATCACGCGCAGTCGGTGCGCTTTGTTACCGGCCATCTGAAGGACGGCTCCACCGATCTGCCTTGGGCCGACCTTGTCGCGCCGGCGCAGACGCTGGTGTTCTACATGGGCCTGGTCGGGTTGCCGGTCATCTGCGAACAACTGATCAAACATGGTCGTTCAGCCGATACCCCGGCGGCATTGATTCAGCAGGGCACCACGGTCAATCAGCGCGTCTTCACCGGCACGCTGGCTGACCTGCCGCGACTGGTGGCGGAGCATGAAGTGCATGCGCCGACACTGGTCATCGTCGGTGAAGTGGTGCAACTGCGCGAGAAGCTGGCGTGGTTCGAAGGGGCTCAGGCGCAGGTCTGAAAACCGAGTTGACCCCATCGCTGGCAAGCCAGCTCCCACAGGTTTTGTGTTGAAGCTGCAATCTTCAGTATCACCAAAATCCCTGTGGGAGCTGGCTTGCCAGCGATGGGGCCCTCAAAAACAATACAAATCTCAGCCCCGGTACCAAACCCCTTTGCCGCTCAAACGCGCCCGATCATGGGCCACGGTGAAATCCTGCTCCGGCCCTTTCGGCACAACCCCTGTCGGATTGATCGTCTTGTGACTGCCGTAGTAGTGGTTCTTGATGTGCTGGAAATCCACCGTCTCGGCGATCCCCGGCCACTGATACAGCTCACGCAGCCAGTTCGACAGATTCGGGTAATCGGCAATCCGCCGCAGGTTGCACTTGAAGTGGCCGTGGTACACCGCGTCAAAACGAATCATCGTGGTGAACAAACGGATGTCCGCTTCCGTCAGGTACTCACCCGACAAGTAGCGATTGGCACCCAGCAGCCGGTCCAACTGATCCAGCTCGGCAAACACCTCATCGAACGCTTCTTCATAAGCCTGTTGCGACGTCGCAAAACCTGCGCGATACACGCCGTTGTTCACCGCCGGATAAATCCGCTCGTTCAGCGCATCGATCTCGTCGCGTAATGGCGCCGGGTAGAGATCCAGATCATTGCCGGTCAAACCATCAAACGCGCTGTTGAACATGCGGATGATCTCCGCTGATTCGTTGCTGACGATGCGCTTGAGCTTTTTGTCCCACAGCACCGGCACGGTGACGCGGCCGGTGTAATCGGCAGTGTCGGCGGTATAGCGCTGATGCATGAATTCAAAACCATCGAGCTTATCGCCGGTTGAGCCGAGCGCCGTGTCGAAGGTCCAGCCATTTTCCAGCATCAACCAACTGACCACCGAGACGTCGATGAGACTCTCCAGCCCTTTGAGTTTGCGCAGGATTAGCGTGCGATGCGCCCACGGACAGGCGAGCGAAACATAGAGGTGATAGCGCCCGGCCTCCGCGGCAAAACCGCCTTCACCGCTGGGGCCGGGTTCGCCGTTGGCGGTTACCCAGTTGCGGCGCTTGGCCTGTTCGCGCTGGAAGGCGCCGTCCTTGCTGCTTTCGTACCACTTGTCCTGCCAGTGGCCATCGACGAGTAAACCCATGATCAAGACTCCGTAAACCAATAATCGTTGGAGTCGAGTCTATTCCGATGAGTTCGAACAAAAAGCGCAAAGATCGGGCGCGAATGATCGGTTAAATCGATTTGTTCCGCGCGGCCCAGTAGTGCTCGGCGGTTGCGAAGGCTTGCTCACGGCTTTGACCGAGGCCGCGTAAGGCCAGCGCCATGGTCGCAATCAACGCCATTTGCGGGTAACTGTCGACCATCTCGCCACGCCATACGGCTTTCAGGTGTTCGACGTCCAGGGTCGCCGGTTTGACGTGGCGTTGCGCCGACAATTGCGGCCATTCCTCGTCCCAGCTCTCGCCGCCGGTGGTGCCGTAGAGGTGGCTGTCGGCATCCGGGTTGATCTCGATTTCGCCGCCATCGCCTTTGACCACAATCGCCGTGTCGCCAAGCAAACCACTGGCATCGCGATGCACGGCTTGATACCCAGGATGGAAAATGCTTTGCAGGCCGCAACGCGCGCCCAGTGGATTGAGAATCCGCGCCAGGGAATGAATCGGTGAGCGTAGGCCCAAGGTGTTGCGCAAATCGATCATGTTCTGCAATTGCGGCGCCCAGTCCACCAGCGGCATGAAGGCCAGGCCACCGTTATCCAGCGCCGTGCCGACCTGCTGCCAAGTGCGGCACAGCGGAATGTTCAATTCACCAAGCAATTGCTCGCTGTACAGACGCCCGGCGGTGTGTGCGCCGCCGCCGTGCATGAAAATGCGCACGCCGTTCTGTGCCAGGCACTTGGCTGCCAGCAGATACCACGGCAGATGACGCTTCTTGCCAGCGTAAGTCGGCCAGTCCAGATCGACGTTCAGCGCCGGCGCCTGCAAGCGCTCGCGCAGGGCTTCGGTGAAGCCGGCCATCTCCTCGGCGCTTTCTTCCTTGTGCCGCAGCAACATTAGGAACGCGCCGAGCTGGGTGTCTTCAACCTTGTCGTCGAGCACCATGCCCATGGCTTCGCGCGCCTCTTCGCGGGTCAGGTCGCGAGCGCCACGTTTGCCTTTGCCAAGAATGCGCACGAATTGGGCGAACGGGTGTTCGGCAGGGGTTTCGAGGGTCAGCGCTGGAAAGTCGGTCATAAGCAATTCGTCGGTTTGGGCAGGCCCGCCAGTTTCGCGGCGAGTTTGGCAGGGGTGCCTTTGAACAGTCGGTTGAGGTGCAGGCTGTTGCCTTTGTCCGGGCCGAGTTTCAGTGCGGTGTACTTGATCAATGGCCGGGTGGCCGGGGACAGCTGGAATTCGGCATAGAAGCTGCGCAGCAGTTCGAGGACTTCCCAGTGTTCGGGCGTCAACTCGATTTCTTCTGCGGCAGCGAGGGCGCTCGCGACGTCTGCCGACCAGTCGCTGAGGTCGACCAGGAATCCGTCCTTGTCCAGTTCGATGGCGCGGGCGCCGACGGTCATGGCATTCATAACCAGCTGTTGACCTTGTCGTGATGGATCGACAGCTCGACGAAGGCCGGGTAATCAATGGCCTCAGCCCAGTCCGGGACTTCGATGGCGCGAGCCTGTGCATCTTCGGCCAGAACCAACAATTTGATCTGGCGGCTTTGCAGTGCGGTGAACGGCGCGGTGCCCGGTTGCAGAGCATAGACCGCGTCGCCGGACAGCAACACAGCATCAGCGCTGCCGATCAGGCGCAGGCAACTGGTCAGGCGATCGTCGCCAAACGGGGAATGAGACAACACATGCAAAGTCGACATCAGAGGGTGATCACTTGGTCGTAACGGTCAATAAGGGCGGTGATTTGCTCGGCGGCCAGCGGCTGCGCTTCGTCCAGCGACAGAGTGCCGAGGCCACGAGTGCTGGCGCTCTCTGCGCAGTAGAACAACTCTTCGACACCAAACATCGGTAGCGCTTGCAGGTTAGCGCTCAAGTCTTTCTGTTGCAGGGCCTTGGCGCTCTGCCCGGCGGCGAGTTGTAAGACGCCATCATCGAGAAACAGCAAGCCAATGGGCAGATCGAAGGCGCCACCGGCCAGCACGATGTCCAGCGCTTCGCGGGCCGCGGGGCCAGACCATGGCGATTGACGGCTGATGATCAACAGGGATTTAGCCATCTCACGCACCTCCGAAGCAGATCAAGCGGTCAGCGTCTTGTACCGCGTCATGCAACTGACCGAGGCCGGACAATTCCCACGGCGCGCTGACGGAAACGGCGTCACGCTGATAGCGCTTGGCTTCTTCAGCGTTCAGCACGCCACGGCGCAGGGCGGCGGCGATGCACACCACACCGTCCAGCTTCTGTTCGCTGATGAACGTGCGCCATTGTTTGGGCAGGTCGAGTTCGTCCTGCGGCGTGACCACCGCGTCCGAAGCGTTGTAAACGCCGTCCTGATAGAAAAACAGCCGGACAATTTCATGCCCACCGGCCAGCGCGGCTTGTGCAAACAGCAGGGCGCGGCGCGAGGAGGGCGCATGGGCGGCGGAAAACAGCGCAATGGCGAACTTCATGACGGACTCGATCAGCAAAACTGCGGCCATGATAAAGCATTGCAGACCGCAAAGGATCGCAGCGCTTGCAGCGAAACACGATCTCTGTAGGAGCTGCGGTACGCTGCGATCTTTTGATCTTGATCTTTAAAAGCAAGATCAAAAGATCGCAGCCTCGTTTCACTCGACAGCTCCTACATGAGCGTTGGTTGAGGAGTCCGTTAACGGGGCATGTAGCCCAGTTGCCAGCGGCGCGGGATTTTCAGGGAGAACAGCCCGATGATTGCAGCCAGCAAACCGCTGACAAACATCGCCTGGAGTCCCAAGTGGTGTTCCAGCACCGCCCCCAGAATCGCGCCGATAAACATCCCGCTCCACGGCACCAGTTGCACCCGCCAGCCGCTGCGTCGTTCGCCGAGCATCCAGCGTCCCAAACCACGGCCGAACCGCGACAATGCGCCAGTCACGTAAGTCAGTCCGACCGGCAAGCCGTTCACCTCTTCAACCGACGCGTTGAGCATGCCCATCGCAATGATCGCCGCCATCAGCGCCGGCAGTTGGGTGTCGAATGGCCAGGCGGCCGCCGCACACAGCAGGGTGGCGATACACAGCAGCAGCGGCAGCGCCCGGCGGCCACCGAAACGGGCAACGATAACGCCCAAGGCGTTCCCGGCTATAAAAGTGGCGACGAGGATCAACAAACGCAGGGTCAGCCCGATATCACCATCGCTTATCGCCACGGCAAGTCGGGTGGTGTTGCCGCTCATGAACGAGACGAAGTCGCCGCTGGCCATAAAGCCGATGGCGTCGGTCATGCCGGCCAGTACCGAGAGGCTGGCCACCAGCGCCAGACCAATCCGCCCGCGCCACTTCTGAGTGTGCAGATGCCCGGGGCTGGCGCGGTGAGTCGAGGCGGATGGCAGCATCGGTAGAAGTGTCCTTGGGCGGCGGTTATGGTTCTATGCCATACAGATCGCAATACTCCGGCCAACCCATCCCGGCCATTTCCGCGACTTCACGGTGTACTTCCAACCGCTGCGCCTGATACTCCTCAGGCGAATCAGCCGTCAGTTGCAAGGTCAACTCCCAGGCAAAAAGTCCGAGACTTTCCGCTTCGGCCTCAAATGCTTCATGCAGTCGCTCCTCACGATACTGCGCCTGCGTTTCGCCTTTGGCCTGAGCCAGTAGCGGGTTGAGGTGGTCGAGGGATACGCGTAGTTCGGGACGCGCCTCGAGAAATACTTTCAGGGCGTGTTCATGTCGCTGGTCGGTAGGCGCCATGTGTTTTCCTTGTGAGGCTGATGACCTTAGGTTGCCGCAGCGGCCTGCGCCTGTCGCGCTATAAATGCAGTAAAGCAGAACGATTCCTGCTGCTGCGATGATACAGTCCGCTTTTTTCTGAATGAGCGAATGCAATGCGAATTCTGATGGTAGCGCTGGCCGCGACACTGCTGGCCGGTTGCGCAGGCTCGGTGATGGACGATGCTCGCACGAAAACCCCGTACAAAGTGTTGACGTCGGACAAAGCCGAAAAAGACGTGGCGCGTTGTGTGCAGTTCGGCTGGCAGGACGAAGCGGTGTTTGGCGTGGATGCGGCGGCGTATCTGGAACCGCGTAAATCGGGCGGTACGACGGTGTATACCCGTTCGGCAGAGTCTTTTGTCGATGTGCTCACCGAAGCATCGGGTACGACGCTGAATTACTACGCGCAGAAGGATGATTTTGTCGCCAAGCGCCGGTTGGCCGCGTTGGCGACTTGCCTCTGATCATGCGTTGACGTGGCTGTCGGCATCGTCGGAACGCCGCCCGGAGCAGGCTCAATCCTACCGTGGAATGCATTCCAAATGTGGGAGCGAGCCTGCTCGCGAAGGGGTCGGTACATTCAACCTACAAGTCGCTTCTGGAAAAAATGCCGCTTGTGCCCCGGCGGATAATCGACAATCTCACCAAACTGGCTGTACCCGAGTTTCTTGTAGAACTCCGGTGCCTGAAAGTCGAACGTGTCGAGCCATGCGCCGATGCAGCCTTTCTCCCGCGCCAGCTCTTCGGCCATGCGCATCAGTTTCGAGCCAATACCCTGGCCCCGGCCTGCTTCAGGCACTGACAGCAAATCGATGAACAACCACTGGCAGACCAGCCGGCCATAGAGTCCACCCAGAATCTGATCGTGATCGTCACGCACCAGCAGGGTGAGCGGTTCGGATACCGCGATCCCGGCCTTGGCCACGTTATAGGCATGCAGGGGGGCGAGAATCGCTTGGCGTTCTTCTTCTGTGGAATGTTGTGACAACTCGATGCGCAAGTTCATGCCTGACTTCCTTGTGGTTTGAACCCGCAGCCTATCCTGCCCGGCGGTGATCTTCCAAGCCCCTCTCAACCCGGTGGAACTGCCGCTCACGCGCCGGGGTCTAGCTTTTACAGCGTCATTCCAGCACGCGGTTGATGAGGATCCCCCATGAATATTTTCGAAGCCCTTCGCGAAAGCCATGAGCGCCAGCGTAGCTACGCCAAAACCCTGATCGAAACCAGCGGCGACACCCCGGAGCGGGTCGAGGCGTACAAACAACTCAAAGCCGAACTCCAAGCCCACGAAACCGCCGAAGAACGCCATTTCTACATTCCGTTGATGGAGCTAGACGAGGGTGTCGATCTGAGCCGCCATGCCATCGCTGAACACCATGAAATGGACGAGATGATGGAAGAACTCGACGAGACCGAGATGTCCAGTCCCGCGTGGTTGGCAACCGCGAAGAAGCTGTCGGACAAGGTTCATCATCATTTGAAGGAAGAAGAGCAGAAGTTCTTCCAGATGGCCGGCAAATTGCTCAACGAGAAACAGAAAGTACAACTCGCCGGGCAGTACGAAAAGGAGTTCAAGGCACAGTTGCCGTGAGTACTGAATGGCAGTTTTTGCAGCATCGGCGTGTAATCTTTTGGCGTCATCTCGGGTGGGTATTATCGTAAATGACTGGATATGCATCCAGTATTTGCAGTGTTTTGCTGGCCTTCATCCGCTGACTGCCACAAAACCGCCGATGGACAAAAAATTCGCCTCCGTTAGCTTGAAGGCCTCTCCTCGGAAAGGAGAGTTCTTAAATCAACGGAGTGAAAAACATGAATCAACCACAAGCACAAACCCAACTGCGACACGGTCGTGTCATTTCCCCTGCAAGCCGCGGTGCGGTCGCGATCGAGCAAGGATTGCTCGGCGCCTGGCAGGTTAACGAAATGGAAGGCGGCAAGAATTTCCCGGCGCTGGCAGCGGGGCCGTTTCCGGCGCCATACCAGAGCGACTCGGACAGTGTCACGCCACCGGCCGACGGCTATATCCTCAGCGGTGGCAAGAGTGATGCCCGCGACTGCGTTAACTTCACCCATGAAGAAATGAGCAAGAAACTCGGTCGTCCATTCACCTGGCCGCTGCTCAATGTCACCCCGGGACAAACCCTCGAAATCAAGTGGGAATACACCGCGCCGCACACCACTCGCGGCTATCGCTGGCTGATCACCAAGGACGGCTGGGACCCGAAACAGCGCATCACCCGTGCGCAACTGGAAAGCCAACCGTTCTTCGAGGACTTCTACACTCAGGTGCCGTATTACAGCTACCCGAATGAGCTGAAGGCCAAGGTCAATCACGCGGTGAAACTGCCGGCCAACAAAAAAGGCCATCACGTGATCGTGCTGATGTGGATCGTCGCCAACACCGGCAACGCTTTCTATCAGGCCTTCGACGTCGACTTCAAATAACGGCGCTGCGTCGCCAAACCCACACGTTCTGAAGGATTAGAACATGTCAAAAATCGATTTCTCTTTAGTGCAAAACGCCGCGAGCGATGCCGCCTCGCTGATGCCGAGCATTGCCGGCAAAAAGATCCTCATGGGCTTCTGGCACAACTGGCCCGCAGGCCCGAGCGATGGTTATCGTCAGGGCCGCTTCGCCAGCCTGTCGCTGGAGCAAGTGCCCAAGGAGTACAACGTGGTCGCGGTGGCCTTTATGAAGGGCAGCGGGATTCCGACCTTCAAGCCGTTCAACGTTTCCGATGCCGAGTTCCGCCGTCAGGTCGGCGTGCTCAACAGCCAAGGGCGGGCCGTGTTGATCTCCCTCGGTGGCGCCGATGCGCACATCGAGTTGCGCAGCGGTCAGGAACAACCGCTGGCCAATGAAATCATCCGTCTGGTGGAAACCTACGGCTTCGACGGCCTGGATATTGATCTTGAACAGAGCGCGATTGATTTCGCGGCCAACAAGACCGTCCTGCCGGCCGCACTGAAACTGGTCAAGGATCACTACGCAGGCCAAGGCAAGCACTTCATCATCAGCATGGCCCCGGAGTTTCCATACCTGACCAGCACCGGCAAATACCTTAGCTACCTGCAGGCCCTGGAAGGCTACTACGACTTCATCGCCCCGCAGTTCTACAACCAGGGTGGCGACGGGGTCTGGGTGCAGGAAGCCAACAACGGCGCGGGCGCGTGGATTGCGCAGAACAACGATGCGTTGAAAGAGGATTTCCTCTACTACCTGACCGAAAGTCTGGTAACCGGCACACGCGGCTTCACCCGCATCGCGGCGGACAAATTCGTCATAGGCCTGCCGGCCAACAACGATGCGGCGGCAACCGGTTATGTGATCGACAAAACCGTGGTCGGTAACGTCCTCAAACGTCTGGCGATCAAAGGGCTGCCGATCAAAGGCCTGATGACCTGGTCGGTAAACTGGGACAACGGCACCAGCAAGGACGGCGTGCCGTACAACTGGGAGTTCAGCCGGCGTTATGGGCCGTTGATTCACGGGGTTCGTTCAGTCGAGCAGGATATCGATGACTCGCGGTCGCACGTCGCTCGTTAGTTGCAAATAAAGAAGCCCGGTAGCGCTGCCGGGCTTTTTTTGTTGGCGCAATTATTCGACCATGGCGGCTTATTCAGGAAACAGGATCAAGCGTCATGTCCAACACAGCCGAGCGGGTCAGCATCGTCGACACTCAGGTGTTGTCCCACGACTGGTACCTGCTGAAGAAAATTACCTTCGACTATCACCGCAACAACGGTGAGTGGCAGCGTCAGACCCGTGAGGTCTACGACCGTGGTAACGGCGCAGCGATTCTGCTGTTCAACCGTGAAAAGCGCACGGTGGTACTGACCCGGCAGTTTCGTTTGCCGGTATTCGTCAATGGTCATGATGGTTTGTTGATCGAGGTGGCTGCAGGCTTGCTCGAGGGCGCTGCGCCGGAGCAGCGGATTCGCGATGAAGCCGAAGAGGAAACCGGTTATCGCGTGCACGATGTGAAGAAGGTATTCGAGGCCTACATGAGTCCGGGTTCAGTGACCGAGAAGCTGCACTTTTTCATTGCCGAATACGACGCGGCATCGAAGGTCAGCGAAGGTGGTGGTCTGGAAGAAGAGACTGAAGAACTTGAGGTGCTGGAGTGGAGCTTCGACGAAGCGCTGGCGGCGTTTCAGCGCGGCGAGATCTGCGACGCCAAGACCATCATGCTGTTGCAGTACGCGGCGATGAATAACGTGTTTACCTGATAAATCAAAAGATCGCAGCCTTCGGCAGCTTCTACAGGAAAACGCATTCCAGGGTAGGAGCTGCCGAAGGCTGCGATCTCTTGATCTGTGTTAACTGACTAAAACAAATCCCCGGTTTTGCCAACCGTCGACCAGTCGCCACCCTCCAGGGTCAGCAAGTGCTCTTTCGCCTCTAGCCCCCCGGCGAACCCGGTGAGCTTCCCCGAGGCGCCGATCACCCGATGACAAGGCGCCACAATGGAAATCGGGTTGCGTCCGTTGGCGGCGCCTACTGCCCGCACAGCAGCGGGATTGCCAATCTGTCTGGCAATCTGGCTGTAGGTGCGCGTCTGGCCGAAGGGAATGGTCAGCAGCGCCGCCCAGACCTTTTTCTGAAAATCGGTGCCAGCGAAATCCAGTTCCAGATCAAAACAGTCACGCGTCCCGGAAAAATATTCTTCAAGTTGTCGAGCCGTTCGAATCAGGATCGGATTGTCGTGTGCCTCGCTCATCGGCCCGAGGCGCACGCGGTCGGGTTTATCGTTTTCCCAGAGGATGGCCGCCAGTCGTGAGCCGTTCGCGACCAGCTTCAGCTCGCCGACGGGCGATGGCACGGTGATGAACGTATAAGACATGACGGCAGACTCCGGAGCAGGGCGGCAACAGCGCCCAGCATACTGCCTGATCGGGGAGGCGCAATACGCAAAGCCGACCATACTGCTTGGTGCTTTTGCAGCGTTCCCCCCCTCTGTTCTGCACAGACCCTGAAAACAAAAAAGAGATCGACTCATGAAGTACGAACCTTTGGCCAAATCGCTGATAGCGACCTCACTGGCACTCAGCTGTCTCATGGCTCACGCGGCGTCAGTGGCACCGGTTGCCGCAGAAAACGGCATGGTGGTCACCGCGCAACATCTGGCCACCCATGTCGGCGTCGACGTATTGAAAAGTGGCGGTAATGCCGTCGATGCGGCGGTCGCCGTGGGTTACGCGCTGGCGGTGGTCTATCCCGCAGCAGGCAACCTGGGCGGAGGCGGCTTCATGACCATTCAACTGGCAGACGGGCGCAAGACCTTCCTCGATTTTCGTGAGAAAGCACCACTGGCGGCCACTGCCAACATGTACCTCGACAAGGAAGGCAACGTCATTCCCGACTTGAGTACCCGTGGCCACCTGGCGGTGGGCGTGCCGGGCACCGTGTCCGGCATGGAGCTGGCGCTGAGCAAATACGGGACCAAACCGCGCAAGGAAATGATTGCGCCGGCGATCAAACTGGCGGAAGACGGTTTTGCGCTGGAGCAGGGTGACGTCGAGTTGCTGGAGTACGCCACCGACGTGTTCAAGAAGGACATGCGCGACTCCGGTTCGATCTTCCTGCATAACGGCGAGCCGATGCAGGTCGGGCAGAAACTGGTGCAGAAGGATCTCGGCAAAACCCTGCGGACCATTTCCGAAAAAGGCGCCGACGGCTTCTATAAAGGCTGGGTTGCCGACGCCATCGTCACCTCCAGCCAGGCCAACAAAGGCATCATCACCCAGGCTGACCTCGATAAATACAAGACCCGCGAACTGGCTCCGGTGGAATGCGACTACCGTGGTTATCACGTGGTCTCGGCGCCGCCGCCAAGCTCTGGCGGGGTAGTGATCTGCCAGATCATGAACATCCTCGAAGGCTATCCGATGAAGGATCTGGGCTTCCATTCGGCCCAGGGCATGCATTATCAGATCGAAGCCATGCGCCACGCCTATGTTGATCGCAACAGCTACCTGGGCGATCCGGATTTCGTCAAAAATCCGATTGAGCATCTGCTGGACAAGAACTACGCGACCAAACTGCGCGACGCCATCCAGCCGCAAAAGGCCGGCGTGTCGGCTGAACTCAAACCCGGCGTAGCCCCCCATGAAGGCAGCAACACCACTCACTACTCGATCGTCGACAAGTGGGGCAATGCGGTGTCGGTCACTTACACCCTCAATGACTGGTTCGGCGCGGGCGTGATGGCGAGCAAGACCGGGGTGATTCTCAACGATGAAATGGACGACTTCACCTCCAAGGTCGGTGTGCCGAACATGTACGGCCTGGTGCAGGGCGAAGCCAATGCGATTGCTCCGGGCAAGGCACCGCTGTCGTCGATGAGCCCGACCATTGTCACCAAGGATGGCAAAGTGGTGATGGTGGTCGGTACACCGGGCGGCAGCCGTATTATCACGGCGACTTTGCTGACCATGCTCAACGTCATCGACTACGGCATGGGCCTGCAGGAAGCGGTCGATGCGCCACGCTTCCACCAGCAGTGGATGCCGGAGGAAACCAACCTCGAAGACTTCGCCGCCAGCCCCGACACGAAGAAGCTCCTCGAGAGCTGGGGTCACAAGTTCGCCGGTCCGCAGGACGCCAACCACATCGCCGCGATTCTGGTGGGTGCACCTTCCCTGGGCGGTAAGCCGGTCGGCAAAAACCGTTTCTACGGCGCCAACGATCCACGCCGCAACACGGGCTTGTCACTGGGTTACTGAGGAGCGTAAAAAGGGGGCGGGCTTACGTCCGCCCCTGTCTCAAGGACTGATCAAGGAAGGCTCATCATGACCACCGCATTACTGATCATCGACGTCCAGCGCGCCCTCTGCTCGGGCGAATATCAGTGCTACGACATTCAGCGTGTGATCGACACCATCAACGGTCTCAGTGCTCGCGCACGCAAGGCTGGCGTGCGCGTGGTGCTGATCCAGCATGAAGAAGAGGACAGCCCGTTGGCCCATGGTGCCGAAGGCTGGCAACTGGCTGATGAACTGTTAACCGTCGCCAGTGACTTGCGCGTACGCAAGACCACCCGGGACTCGTTTTACCAGACTGACCTGGGTAAATTTTTGCCAAGCGAAGACTTCGAACGACTGGTTATTTGCGGTCTGCAAACCGATTACTGTGTCAATGCGACCGTACGCCGGGCCCATGAGCTGGGTTATGACGTAGTGCTTGCCGCCGACGCGCATTCCACCGTCGACAACGGCAATATGAGCGCCGAAGACATCATCGCCGAGCACAACAAGGATCTGGCGCATCTGACTGGCTCGGTGGCGCGTATCGACGTCAAACCCGCTGCCAGCATCACGTTCTGACCATCCACACAAAACCTGTAGGAGTGAGCCTGCTCGCGATAGCGGTGTGGCATTTGATGCAACATCGTCTGACCGAACGCTATCGCGAGCAGGCTCACTCCTACAGTGATTGCGAAATCCTGATTGCTATGTACATCAGGGATTTCCGCTGGCAGCACTGGCATACTGCGCGCCGTCCGAAGAATGGAATCTCTCGATGTTCGCTATCTCCCTGCGTCATGCCTTGGCGCTGATGTGCCTTGCGTTTGCCTCTATCACCCACGCCAGCAGTTTTGATTGCACCAGTGCCGCCAGCAAAACTGAAAAAGCCATTTGTGGCGACCCGCAGATCTCGCAACTCGATGAGAAGCTGGGCAAGCTCTGGCACTCGACATCGGCTGATGTCCCCGACGCCAAAGCCCTCAAGGCAGACCAGCGACAGTGGCTGAAAAACCGCAACGCCTGTGGCGATCAGACAGCCTGTTTGCGTCGGCAGTATTTAATGCGCCTGACCGAACTTGAACACGCCACCCAGCCCTTCAGTTGGGACGCGACCTGGCAGCTCATTCCGCCAGGGACCGCAACCTCGGCGACAGTCATAACCCAGCGCCGCGATCCCACGCACATCAGCATCGACATCACGGCGGCTGAGGGCGCCAACTCCGGTGATCTGGATGGCGTTGCCACACTCAAGGACGGTAAAGCCGTTTACTCGGAAGACCAGTGCACCCTGTTGTTCACCCCCATCAATGGTGTGCTGGATATTTCTATCGTCGGTGCAGGCGGATATTGCAGTGCCGGGTTGGGCGTCTACTACACCGGTCGTTTTGTCGCTTCGCAGCAACCGCTGACGCTGGATTACGACATGCTCAGCCTGGGCCTGGCGCAAACACCGGAAGAAAACCAGGCACTGCACACGTTGCTCAAGACTGATTATCAGACGCTGGTGGAAAAGTCCGGCTCGTTGATGACCGCTGAACCTTCCGCTGATGTGCCGGGTAGTCAGGTCTGGGAGATGTGGATGCGCGGCCTGGGTGGCACCGGCATCGTGATGCGGTCAGCCGATGGCCATTTCTGGGTCTTGTTGGTTACCTACGACAACACCGGACACTCGCGGCTGCGCTATTACACCGATGTTGCGAAATGGAAAAAACGTCTACCTGGCGCCTTGCACGACTGGAACGAGCGCATGAAAGATCATCTGGAACTCCCCGTAGACTTCATGCCCTGATCGGCGCAGCACTGCGCCATCACGTCGCAAACAACACCCCACGAATCTCGCCCACCCGCGGCGCTACGACCACGCCCTCCAGCACCATGCGCGTGATCGTCTGTGCCGCCGTTTGATAATCCTCGTCCTGCGGCACTTCGCGCCCCATGATCCGGCCCATCTGCCAACCGATATTGGTGTACGTGCGCGTCGCCGACCAGATGAACAGCATCAAATGCTCCGGATCCACCGGAGCGAGCAAACCGCGCTCGATCCAGCTGCGCAGACATTCAACGTTGCGCCGCGCTTCGGCCTGCAAAAGATCGCGGCACTCATCCGGCAACTGGCGACCGCCCAATAGCAACTCGCCACTGAATACCTTGGCAATCGCCGGATGTTCGCGGGCGATGCGAATGCGTGCGGCCACGTAGGCGCGCAGTCCCGTCAGCGGATCATCACTTTCACGCAGCACCGCCGAGGCTTCCAGCAGCGGCTCGACAAACCCCAGCAGCACTTTGCTGTAGAGGTTTTCCTTGCTCTGGAAGTAGTAATACAGATTGGCTTTGGGCACCCCGGCACGCGCCGCGATATCGCGGGTCTGGGTGGCGTTGAAGCCGTTGGCGGCGAATTCCTCGCTGGCAGCGGCGAGGATCAACTGCTCGTTGCGTACGCGGATGGCACTCATGGCAATACAGGTTGGCTGGACGGCATGGAAAGATTCTGGCGATTTCGGTTTCGCAATATACAAAACTATATAGCGATGAAGCCAGCACACTCGAAGGGCGGCGCTATGCTGGTTCGATCATTGACTGGAAACGGAGCGGGCACATGACCCTTCAGGCACTGCGGGCCGACGCGACACACCTGGATGCGGTGGCGCAGTTGTTCGACGCTTACCGAGGCTTTTACCAGCAGCCGTCGAACCTTGAGCAATCACGAACCTTCATCGCCGCGCGCATGGCCGACGATGAATCCGCGATTTTTCTGGTTCAGGATGAAAAGGGCGAGGCGCTGGGTTTCGTGCAGTTGTATCCGACGTTCTCGTCCATCGATGCCCACCGCACCTGGCTACTCAGCGACCTGTTCACCACGCCCGCCGCCCGTGGGCGTGGGGTTGGCCGATTGTTGATGAACACTGCACGCGACTTTGCCTTGGCGACCGGTGCCAAAGGGCTGGTGCTGGAAACCGCCACCGACAACTTCACGGCTCAAGGCTTGTACGAATCCCTCGGCTACGTGCGTGACAGCGGTTATTACACCTACAACCTCGACTTGCGGCAGGGCTGAGCAAAATTTTTTGCTGATTTCCTCAATTCAGGCTTTCGCCCGAAGGCCGCTCTCTCTAGAATCCGCCCGGCCTTCACAATGAAGGCGCAATGCCATCATTTGGTCTTGTACACATAGGGACGGACATCATGCAATTCGGGAAAATGCTGGCGCTGGGGCTGGTACTTGCGCTGGGCGGTTGTGCCAGTTTCACCAAAGACGAAGTGGCGCCGGTGACCATGCCGTCGATGGCCAGCTACACCAACAAGCCAAACGTCTACGTCGATTTCGACTTCTACCAGGGCGAACCGAAAAGCGGCTCCGCCGTGGAAGTGCCGCAAGCGCGCGATCAACTGAAACCACAGCTGCAAAAAATTCTCACTGACTCGGGTTTGTTCGGCCGTGTCACCCTGGACGAGTTCCAGAAGCAGCCGGGCGATTACAGCCTGCGTCTGAAAATGTACAACCATCCACCGAATGCCGGTTCCATGGTGCTGGCCTTCATCAGCGGCTTCAGCATGATGGTGATCCCGGCGTACGGCACCGATCAGTACACCTTGAGCCTGGAAGGCATGGACGGCCAAGGTCAGGCCCTGACCACCGCGAGCAACCACGATGCGATCGGTACCTGGATCGGCATCTGGTTCATCCCGCTGATGGCCAACACGCCTAAAGACGCGGTGAATGACACCTTCACCCGTCAGGTCAACGCGCTGCTCAAGCAGATGGTTGATAGCAAGAACCTGAAATACTCGGCACTCGAAACCCGCATTCCACGGGGCTGAAGCGAAAAAAAGAGCCGCAATTGCGGCTCTTTTTTTTGCCCTTACTTCAGGGCCTGAATGAACTGTGGATCGCTGTAGAGTTCCTTGAGCAAGTCACGCACCATCGGGTTGTAAGCGTTGACTGCGTTCGGGATCGCAATGAAGCCGAAGAAGCTGCTGCTCCATTGGCTGCTGACATTCTTGGTCGCGTCGTACACCACATTGTTGCCGTTGAGCAGGGTGAAACGTGCAGCAAGTTTGCCGTCGCCCGTGCCCATGCCGGCGGACAGTTCGTTCTTCACCACCAGCACTTTCAACTGACGCTGAGCCTGCGGATCGAGCAGACCGGCCTTGCGCAGTTCTTCGGTGATCGCATCCTGAATGTGTGCCGGGATGCTGCCGGACGGCGAGCGAACCGGGTTGGCACGGACCACCAGCGAACCTTCACCGGATTCGGCCGTGACCTGAGGATTGCTGATCGCGTGCAGCGGCGGGGTTTGTTTTAGCTTCTGCACGTTCTCGAAGCTTGGTTCGTAACGGGTCATGGTCATGCCACAGCCTTGCAGGAGCAGGGCCAGCATCGGGATCAACAACAGCGACTTCTTCACGGCAGTTCCTTGCGTGGGAATAGAGGAGGGCGCGAATTATGGGCAGAGTGCCATCATTGAGCAACCTCGTTCGTTTGCGCGTTGAGCATTTGCTCTATCTGCGCCAATTCCCAGGTACTGAGCAAACTCACCGGATCGGTGCCGTAACGCTGCCAGCTCTCCAGCGCACCTTCTTGCCCATCGTCGCTGCGGGCAAATTCACAGTGGTGTAACCGCCCACCTTCAACATCCAGCAGCAGGCGCCAGCCCTCGATATCGACCGCAACCAGTCCGGCTGCGGTGGGCACATCGCAGATGTTGAAAGCGAGCACACCCAGCGCCGCTTCACGCAAACGCTGAGACACCTCGCGGGCGCTCAGAAATGCAGACATGTCGAACTCAATGACCAGAGGAGCGCGCCAGCATAAAGCCCGAGCCGACAAGTGTCAGCGTTCACTGGCCCGATCCGCGACAATTCCGTAACATCCGCAACCCTCTTTTTCCCGAACACCTGCAGCCGCGCTCGGTGGCTGCTCGATAGGTAAGCCATGAAACCGATTCGTCTGCGCGCCGATGTCCTGGCCGGACTCACCACCTCGTTTGCCCTGTTGCCCGAATGCATTGCGTTCGCACTGGTGGCGCACCTCAATCCGCTGATGGGCCTGTATGGCGCGTTCATCATTTGCACGCTGACGGCGTTGTTCGGCGGGCGGCCGGGCATGGTCTCCGGCGCGGCCGGTTCGATGGCCGTGGTCATCGTTGCGCTGGTGGTGCAGCACGGTGTGCAGTATTTGCTGGCGACGGTGTTGCTTGGCGGTTTGATCATGATGGCGTTCGGCTTGCTGCGCTTGGGCAAACTGGTGCGCATGGTGCCGCACCCGGTGATGCTCGGCTTCGTCAACGGCCTGGCGATCATCATTGCGCTGGCGCAACTGGAACATTTCAAGAGCGGTGAGGACTGGCTCAGCGGCACGCCGTTGTACCTGATGGCCGGGCTGGTGGCGCTGACCATGGCCATCGTCTATATCCTGCCGCGCCTGACCCGTGCAGTGCCGCCAGCACTGGTGGCAATCCTCGGCGTCGGTCTGCTGGTCTATCTGTTCGGCCTGCCGACCCGCACCCTCGGCGACATGGCGCACATTGCCGGCGGCTTGCCGACGTTCGCTTTGCCGGACATCCCGTGGAATCTTGAAACCCTGCGCATCATCGCGCCTTACGCGATTCTGATGGCGCTGGTCGGTCTGCTGGAAACCCTGCTGACGTTGAACCTGACCGATGAAATCACCGAAACCCGTGGCTATCCGGATCGCGAGTGCGTGGCGCTCGGTGCGGCCAATATGGTCTCGGGCGCATTCGGTGGCATGGGCGGTTGCGCGATGATCGGCCAGACCGTGATCAACCTCAGTTCCGGTGGGCGCGGGCGCTTGTCTGGCGTTGTCGCTGGGGTGCTGATTCTGTTGTTCATTCTGTTTCTGTCGCCGCTGATCGAGCGTATTCCGCTGGCGGCGCTGGTGGGTGTGATGTTTGTGGTGTCGCAGCAGACTTTTGCCTGGGTGTCGTTGCGGGTGGTGAACAAAGTACCGCTCAATGATGTGCTGGTGATCATTGCTGTGACTACCATCACTGTGTTCACTGATCTGGCCACTGCGGTGTTGTGCGGCATCATTATCGCTGCGCTTAACTTTGCCTGGCAGCAGGCTCGTGAGCTGTATGCCGATGAGCATCTGGAGGCTGACGGCAGCAAGCTTTATCGTCTGCATGGCACGTTGTTTTTTGCTTCGACTACGCCGTTTCTCAATCAGTTTGATCCGGCTAATGATCCGGCTCGGGTGACTTTGGATTGTCGGCATTTGAGTTTTGTCGATTATTCGGCGATTGCGGCGTTGAAGACTCTGCGCGAGCGCTATGCCAAGGCGGGTAAGCATTTGCAGGTGTTTCATTTGTCTGAGCGGTGCAAGAAGTTGCTTAAGCGGGCGGGGGAGGAGCATCACTGATCAGTCGTGGGCGTTGGCTATGGTTGTCTGGATTACTGAGTACATATCCGTTGCTGCGGTAACGGCCACTTAGGGTTCCGCCCTTACGGCGGGTCACTTTTTACAAACGCCTAAAAAGTAACCAAAAACGCTTGCTCCTACGTCCGGCCCGCTCGCTGGGGCTCGGGGTCCCTTCGCTCCGGAATCGATCCGGGCGCAGCGTCTCCGGTTTGCTTCGCTGCACCTCCTCTCGCTGTGTTTGGCTGCGCCAAACGGTCGCTGCGCTCCAACGCCCGGATGAATCCCTCCACTCAGCCTTCCGACGTCGCCCGTGGATCAAGATCAAGATCAAGAGCTGCAGCCGAGCTAACGCTCATCCTGTTGAGTGGGGCGGCTTTGCCGCTGGGGTTGTACGCACGTTAAAACTGTGGGAGCGAGCCTGCTCGCGAAGGCGGCCTGACAGCCGACCTGTTTCTGGCGGGTTGTAGGCGATCCAATTGTAGGAGTGAGCCTGCTCGCGATGGCGTCGGGTCGGTCAAAGATGCTTTGAATGACACGCCGCTAGCGCTTGCAGATTCGCTCCCACTGGTGTTGTTGTGTGGCCAGACTTCAGATGGCCGGGAAGTCGATATCGGTCAGCGCCGCATTGTTCAGGTAGTTGGTCAGGCTCTGCACGGCCACCAGTGCAATCACTTCAATGATCTTCACGTCGTCGATGCCGGCAGCGCGGGCGGCGGCGATTTGTTCATCACTCAAGTGGCCACGGCTTTCAGTCAATTGGCGGGCGAGGGTTGCGTAGGCGTTGAGCTCGCCCTGGCGTGCGGCGACGATGTCCTGCGCCGAGAGCCCGGCTTTGCCGGCAAACAAGGTGTGTGCCGCCAGGCAGTAGTCGCAACCGTTGACCTGTGAGGTGGCGAGGTACACCGCTTCTTTTTCCTGGGCGTTCAGCGAGGTCTTGCCGAGGATCGCCGAGGCTTGTACGTAAGTTTCGAGGGCCACCGGTGCTTTGGCCAGGGTGGTGAAGACGTTGGGCAGGAAACCGATTTTCTTTTTCACGCCTTCCAGCACAGGGCGGCTGGCGTCGGCGGCGGTTTCGAGGCTGATAGCGTGGATGCGGCTCATGTTGATTCTCCGAAAGTCCGGTGCGAAGTGCGCCGGGGATGGAGGTCATGTTATGCAGTGAGGCTGGTGGATTGGCGGCAAATCGTCGAGGATATGCGGCAGATCGTCCAGATATGCCCTCGGAGTCGTCCATGGATCGCCTTTCAACATTGCTCAGCCATTTCGGCGTGAATGCCGGTACGTTCCACAGCGGCGCGTTTTGCGGCGTCAGCGTTCATGACAACGAGCCGGTGGGGCATGTGCATCTTTTGCAGGCCGGTGAATTGCTGCTCAAACCGGGCAACGAGCGTGAGATTCGCCTGAGCGAACCGTCGCTGATCTTCTTCCCCCGACCCTTTACCCATCGCATGTTTGCCGATGAAGCCATGGACACCCGATTGGTCTGCGCCACGCTGACGTTTGATGGCGGCTCCGGCAATGCCCTGGCGGCGGCGCTGCCGGATTATCTGGTGCTGAAACTGACGGACATCCCGGAGTTGGGCAACACCGTGGAATGGCTGTTCAAGGAAGCGTTCGAAGGTCATTGCGGGCGGGTGGCGGTGATGGATCGCCTGTTCGAACTGCTGGTGATTCTGTTGCTGCGGCATTTGATCAGCAGTCGCGAACAACAACCGGGGATGATCGCCGGGCTGGCCGATCCACGGCTGTCCCGTGCCTTGAACCTGATGCACGAGCAACCGCAAAAACCGTGGAGCGTGGCGGATCTGGCCGCTGTCGCCAACCTGTCCCGCGCCGGGTTCGCCGAGCAGTTTCGCCGGGTTGTCGGGCAAACGCCGGCCGATTATCTGCTGAGTTGGCGCGTCAGCCTGGCGCAGAAACGCCTGCGCGAAGGCAGACCGATTGCGCTGATTGCCGAAGAGGTCGGTTACGAAAGTCCTTCGGCGCTGGCCCGGGCGTTTCGGCGCAAGACCGGGCTCAGCCCACGCGAGTGGAAGGCGGGTGCCTGAAGATCATTTGGCGAATTTCTTCGCCCCGGCGACACACAGGATCACGCCAAACGTCACGGCGAGCATGCCGAGGCTGACCTGTTCATGTAGCAGGGTCGCCGCCAGCGCCAGACCGAAAAACGGCTGCAGTAATTGCAACTGACCGACCGCGGCAATCCCGCCCTGAGCCAGGCCGCGATACCAGAACACAAAACCGATCAGCATGCTGAACAGCGACACGTAACCCAGGCATAGCCACGCCGACAGACTGATTGTGTTGAACGAGGCGGGCGCCAGCCACACACTCAACACCGCCATGAGTGGCAGCGAAAGCACCAGCGCCCAGCAAATCACCTGCCAGCCGCCGAGAGTGCGCGACAACTTCGCGCCTTCGGCGTAACCGAGACCGCAGGCCAGAATCGCCGCGAGCATCAGCAGATCGCCAGTGGGCGAGGCAGTCAGACCTTGTGCCAGCGCGAAGCCGACCACCAGCGCGCTGCCGAGCATCGAGAAAATCCAGAACACCGGTCGCGGCCGCTCACCGCCGCGCAGCACAGCAAAAATCGCTGTGGCCAGTGGCAGCAAGCCGACAAACACAATCGAATGCGCCGACGTCACATGTTGCAGCGCCAGGGCGGTCAACAGCGGAAAACCAAGCACCACGCCCAGCGCGACAATCAACAGCGACAACCACTGATTGCGCGCCGGGCGCCGCTCGCGAAACAGCCACAACAGCACCACCGCCAACACCCCGGCGATGGCGGCGCGGACCACCGTGAGAAACACCGGATCGAACTCCAGCACCGCCATACGCGTGGCCGGCAGCGAACCGCTGAAGATCACCACGCCGATAAAACCGTTGATCCAGCCACTGGTTTTTTCCAGTGCCGGGGTCGTCAGATTCGAAGTCCTTTCCATCACCGTTCACGCTCGGAAGTGGGTTGCATTGCAGCCATGCTAGAGCCGAGAATCAGCACAATCAAAGAATTGTCATGGATACATCCGGCATGCCACGTTCGCGCTACAAGACACTGGTTGACGCCTACGCGGCGGACATCCGCTCGGGGATGTTGCCGCCGGGTACACGGTTGCCGACCCACCGGCAACTGGCCGCTCAAGAAGGGCTGGCGCTGGTCACGGCCTCGCGGGTATATGCAGAGCTGGAGGCCATGGGCCTGATCAGCGGCGAGACCGGGCGCGGCACGTTTGTCCGCGAAACCTCGCTGTCGCCGGGGCAGGGCATCGATCAGAAACAAGTGGCGGTCGGCATGATCGACCTCAATTTCAATTATCCGTCGTTGCCCGGTCAGGCGGATTTGTTGCGCACAGCGCTGCGCCAATTGGCGTTGTCCGGCGATCTGGAGGCGTTGCTGCGTTATCAACCGCACGCCGGGCGCGGCCACGAGCGCGCGTCGGTCGCGCGGCACCTGCTGACGCGCGGGGTGAGGGTCGAGGCCGAGCAAGTGCTGATCGTCAACGGCGCCCAGCAAGGCCTCGCAGTGACGCTGATGGCGCTGCTCAAACCCGGCGATGTGATTGCCGCCGACGCGCTGACCTATTCCGGGTTCAAGGTGCTGGCCGAAGCGCTGCATCTGGAAGTCGTAGCCATTCCGCTCGGTGATCAAGGGCCGGATCTCGTCGCGCTGGAGAAACTCTGTCGCAGCCGCTCGGTGCGCGCCGTGTACAGCATGCCGACGTTGCACAACCCGTTGGGTTCGGTGATGCCGCTGGCGCAGCGCGAGCAGTTGGTGGCTATTGCCCGGCGACATGATCTGACAATAATCGAAGACGCGGCCTACGCCTTTTTGGTTGAAAACCCACCGCGTACGCTGATCGATCTGGCGCCGGAGCGCACGGTGTACGTGTCGGGCCTGTCGAAAAACATCGCCACAGGCCTGCGTGTCGGTTTCATCGCCGCCCCGACCGACGTGGTGCCAGCACTGGAACGCATCATCCGCGCCACGACCTGGAACACCCCAGGCGTCATGACTGCCATCGCCTGTGGCTGGCTCGACGACGGCACGGTGACGGTGCTTGAGGAACAGAAGCGCAACGACGCCAAGGTGCGGCAGGCACTGGCCACCGAAGTGTTGAAAGGACTGCCGAGCATTGGCCATCCGGCGTCGTATTTCCTGTGGCTACCGCTGCCGGAAGACGTGCGCGCCGATCAGATTGTCGTCGAGCTGATGCACGAGCAGATTTCCGTCACCACGGCTGAACCGTTTTCGGTGGCGGGTCATGTGCCACATGCGATTCGCTTGGCGTTGGGCTCGGTAGAGATGGACGTGTTGCGTCAGGCGTTGAGCAAAGTCAGAAAGATCATTGGCGCTTACCTGTAAAAACATAATGCTACCCTTGCGTCGCCCGATGCAGACCGATCCGGAACTCTCGATGAAAAACACCGCTGCACTGTCACTCGCCCTGATGCTCGCCACTGGCCTGTCCAGTACGTTCACCCTCGCCGCAGGCGACCCCGAAGCCGGCGCGAAAATTTTTCCGCGTCTGTGCGGCGGCTGCCATCAGGTCGGCGAATCGGCCCGCCCCGGATTCGGTCCGCAACTCAATGGCATCATCGGTCGGCCCGCCGGTACGTCAGCGAATTACGTGTATTCAGATGCGATGAAGAACTCGGGAGTGACCTGGGATCGCGAAACGCTGATCGCCTATCTGAAGGATCCGAAAGGCGTGGTGCCCGGTACGCGGATGATTTTCTGGGGCTTGAGCGACGAAGAAAAACTCGACAATTTGCTGGCGTACCTCCAGACCTTCACGCAATAACGGCAGCTCCTACAGGGCGTGCGTGTTTTTGAGGTGCAGCGATGTCGGTTGATGCTCTCTGTGGCACCCCCTCCATCACGCTCGATTGATTCCGCCGCCAGGGTCATGACCGTCACCACTACGTCTTCTTCGCGACTCAAGTATTGCGGTGTTCGGGCGATATGCCGGACACCCAAGTCCCTGATTGAAAAATGACATGAAAAAGCTACTCGTCGCTGTTGCTGCCCTCGTTTTGCTGACGGGTTGCGTGACCAAAGATCTCAGCGTTGAAGACCGCCAGCAGATCAAAACCGTGAAAGTGCTGCCGGTGTTTGTTGCCGTCGATAACTTTCAATACACCAGCATGACGCAGGCCTGGGGCGCCGGCCTGGGTGCTGGAGCCGGCGCAGCGGCAGGTATGGCCTCAGGTGCTTCGACTTCTGGCGCCGGTGCGTTAACGGGGGCGGGCTCTGTGGCAGGGACGAAAGCGGCGGACGTGGCCACCGGCGATATCACTCTGGCGATTCGCAACAACATGAAGGCCAATGGCATCGACCTGAGCCAGTTGATCCGGCAAAGCTTCGAAAAACGCGTACAGCAGGAACATCTGTTTACCGTGGTGGGCGAGGGTGAGCGAGCCGATGCCGAGGTCGAAATTCTGGTCTCGCAATGGGGCCTCTGCCTGAAGAACTTCAGCACCGTGTTGTATCCCGTCATCGGTGCCACGGCGCAAATCAAGCGCAACGGCTCAGCGGTATGGCGTAATTTCGACACGATCTCTGTATCCAACGATGCCAACACCATCGCCTATACACCGGAGCAGTACGCCACGGATCCCGAGGCGTTGCGCAAAGCGTTCAGCCATGTGTCCGATCTGGTGGTCAACAAGCTGGTCGATCACTTGAAACAGTAATCGGCACAAGGCGATCGTGTTCGCGGAACGCTGCGGTCGGTCACGGGTCGATAGGGTACTTGTGCGGTATTTCCCTATCGTCCGGCACACCGTTGCACTCAAGGAGCTCACCATGAAATCTCTGCTACTGGCAGCCCCGCTGTTGCTTGTCAGCGCAATCGCCCATGCCGGCATCCCTATGCTCAACGCGACGTGCCCGGGCAAGATCGAAGTGCACGCCGATGAAGGCGGGCCGATCTACATCAATGGCAAGGAAGGCCAGTTGAAGAAGTTCAATGAGAACTACTTCGAAGCCAAAGGCGCGGGCGTGACCATTTCCCTGAGCATCAATCCCGACGGTTCGCCTGCGGTGTCGTACACCGGGAAGAACCGGGCCAACGGGATTTGCGAAGTGAAGAAGGGCTGATCACGCCACCTGATTACGACCTGCCGCCTTGGCCTGATACAACTGCTGATCGGCGCGTTTGATCAGTGCGTTGTGGTTGTTATCGGCCGGGTCCGCCAGGCCGATGCCGATGCTGACCGTCACTTGCCCGATCACCGGGAAGTGAGCTTCGGCGACCGCCACGCGGATCTTCTCGGCGACGACTTCCGGAGTGTCGGGTTTGGCGATTTCCGGCAACAGCACAGCGAACTCTTCGCCGCCGTAACGGGCGACGAAATCGGTGGTGCGCAAGCTGCTCTGAATCAACTGCGCCAATTGTTGCAGCACATCATCACCCACTGCGTGGCCGTGGGAATCATTGATGCGCTTGAAGTGATCGGCATCGATCAGCAGCAGGGAGAACGGACGTCCGGTGCGGCGGAACAGCAGTGTGTATTCGGTGAGTTTCTCGTCGAAACGGCGACGGTTGTAAACGCCGGTCAAACTGTCGTGGGTCGCCAAGCTGAGCAATTCGGCATTGGCCTGCGTCAGCGCAGCGGTGCGTTGCGCGACGGTTGCTTCCAGCGAGGCATTGGCCTCTTGCAGCTCGCGCTCTTTGCCGAGCAGCGATTGCGTCATGGCATCAATGGACTGGCCGAGCTGGGCAATTTCCAGCACCGGGTGTTGCAGCGGGAATTGCGCACCGGGTTGTTGGTTTTGCACCTGCCGCGCCGAGCGCGCGAGCTGTTCGATCGGTCGGCTCAGGTACAGCGCCAGGTAGTAAGCCACCAAGCCGAACAGCACCGCCGCGACCACACCCAGAATCAGCAATTTGTACATCAGCAGGCGCGCCGGTTGCAGTGCGGTTTCCAATGGCTGGCGCACGGCAATCGACCATGACAGCACCGTACTCGATGGCGTCGGTACGATGACCACGCTGGTGAGGAATCCGTTGCCCGCCGTCCAGCCTTGCCTTTTGGTGTCAATTGCCAGTTGCTGACCCATCAGCGCTTCCGGGTAGAGCACTTTGCCATCGTGATCGATGATCAACGCTTCGATATCCGGCGTTGAGTTTTTATGCGAAAGCGCCGCCGACTCAACAATGCGCGTCACCCAGCTCCAGTGTGCGTGGGCGCCAAGAACACCAATCACCTGGCCGTCTGCGTTGCGGATCGGTGCGGCGAAATCGATGAAGCGCAGCGGTTCACCGTTCGGCAGGGCCGGCAGCATTTTCGCCAGCAACACCGCCTCATGAGGATCGCCGGTGTACTCGCCGCGCAACCCGGCCTGGAACCAGGGCCGTTGCTGCACCGATTGGCCGACCAGCAAGTCGTTCACCGCCTGATGCACCTTGCCCTCGGCATCGGTGACGCCCATCCACGCATACTCGGTGCGGGCCTGGGTGCGCAGTTGCATCGATTTCAGAATCGCCGGGTTATCCAGATCACCACGCTCCAGATGCGGCGCACGGCTGAGCAGATACACCTCCAACTGGCGTTCGCGCAGTCGTTCACCCAACAACGATGCGGCCGAGCGCGCGGTGTTGAGCAACGCATTGCCGCTGGCTTGCTTCATTTGTTCCGTGGCGATATGGCCGACATAGAAGCCCACGCTCAGCAGCGTCAGCAGGGATAAACCGGCAAACCAAAGGGTGAGGTGGCTACGCAGACTGGCTTTGAGCATGGGCAGTCGAGGTCTGTTTTGGAGTTGTGGCCGCATGGTATGCGCAATGGGCGGTGGGTGGCCAGTCGGGAGATGGATGGCGCCGGACGTGAAAAAGCCCGGCTGATCAGGCCGGGCTTTCATTGTGATTGCGATGAAGCCGCAGAGTTATGCGACGCGGCGTTCGATCAGGCGATCAGCGCCACCTTCGGCAACACGGCGTTCGATCAGGCGATCAGCGCCACCTTCAGCAACACGACGTTCGATCAGGCGATCAGCGCCACCTTCGGCAACACGGCGTTCGATCAGGCGATCAGCGCCACCTTCAGCAACACGACGTTCGATCAGGCGATCAGCGCCACCTTCAGCAACACGACGTTCGATCAGGCGATCAGCGCCACCTTCAGCAACACGACGTTCGATCAGGCGATCAGCGCCACCTTCAGCAACACGGCGTTCGATCAGGCGATCAGAACCGCCCTCAGCAACACGACTTTCAATCAACTTGTCCGAGCCGCCTTCTGCGACTTGGGTGTGTGCCGGGGTGGCGGCAAAAGCGTTAATGGCGAAAACCGAGAAAGCGATGCTGAGAAGGGTCTGGCGTTTCATGATCGTGTGCTCCGGGGTGTTGTTGGTTGGTATGGAGCTGATGTTACGCCGTGGAATTTTTATGAGAACTTCATTGCCGTGATGGTGAACATCGACCGCAATGATGGTTCACCAATCCCCCTTGTAGGCGCTGCCGCAGGCTGCGATCTTTTGATCTGGCCGTTTCTCAGCGCGAGTTCGCCGCCCGCACACACAACTCACCGGTCGCCCGTGTCAGGGCCAGTTCATGCAGCGCGTCGTGGGTCAGGCCGCTGCGCGCCTTGGCCAGCCACGCCGGGCAATTCGCATCATGGCGATACGGCGCGAAATCGGCGTATTGCTGCAGCAGGCGGGTTTGCAGTTCATCCAGACGCGGGCGAATCTGTTTTCCCAGGTCGGGGCGCGGGGTGTCCGGCGCGGCGCCGGACGCTTGCCATTGTGCGAGCAAACCGTACTGCACCAGTTTATTCGCCTCCATTTGCGCGGCGATCAGTTGCGCCACGTCTTCCGCGTCGAGCTGGCGCTCGGTGGCCAGCGTTCGCGCGTTGGCGATGACCTGCGCCTCACGAGGGCTGTCCTGAATTGGCTTGCCGCTGTCCCATTTGGTCAGCGCGACGAGGTCGCCAATGTTCAGGCGTTCGTTGAGTGTTTCCAGCAACGGCTTCAACGTTTCGGCGGGCGCGGCGGCGTGAGCGCTGGTGGTGAGCACGGCGAGGACGGTGGCGGTCAGCAGATGGGCAAAGCGCGGCATGAACAGAGCCTCAATGAGAGAAGTGAAAGTGGGCAGTTGTTTACCACAGCTCTGAACTTGCACCTACAGAACCGTGTCCGTTACACAGGCGCGGTCACGGGTCATAAACACCCAATTGAAATGTTAATTGCGCCCCGCGTGCAACTCACCGAAGCTATCCTCCATCAGCCCTCCCGCCGTCGAGATGGACCTCTATTCAATGCAAGCCGTCGCCCAACGCCCACTCTGGCACACCTACCTGCTGTTCCTCGCGCCGATGGTGCTGTCCAACTTTCTGCAATCGATGTCGGGCACGGTCAACAGCATCTACATCGGCCAGATGCTCGGCACCCAGGCGTTGGCGGCGGTGTCGGGGATGTTTCCCATCGTGTTCTTCTTTATCGCACTGGTGATCGGCCTCGGCGCTGGCGCCGGAGTGTTGATCGGTCAGGCGTGGGGCGCGCGTGAGCCGCACATGGTCAAGGCGATTGCCGGGGCAACGCTGCTGCTCGGGGTGTTGATCGGTCTGGTGGCGGCGGTGTTGGGCAGCGTGTTCGCGCGGCAGGCGCTGGCGGGGCTGGGGACGCCGGCGGATGTGCTCGACGATGCGGTGGCGTATGCCCATGTGATGATGTGGATCTTGCCGTCGCTGCTGGTGTTTGTGTTGTTCACCCAGCTGTTGCGCGGGGTCAGCGATACGCTGTCGCCGTTGCTGGCGCTGATGGTCTCGACCTGCGTCGGGCTGGCCTTGACCCCGGCGCTGATTCGCGGCTGGTTCGGCTTGCCGCAATTGGGTATTCAGAGTGCGGCGTACGCCGGGCTGGCCGGTAACCTGGCGGCGATGGCGTGGCTGGCGTGGCGCCTGATTCGCAAGGGGCACCCGTTGGCGCCGGATCGGGAGTTCTTCACCGCGCTGCGCCTTGACGGGGCGATTCTCGGCAAGGTCTTGCGCATCGGCCTGCCGACCGGCGTGCAGATGATTGTGCTGTCGCTGTCGGAGCTGGTGATTCTGGCGCTGGTCAACCAGCACGGCTCGCAAGCGACGGCGGCGTATGGCGCAGTGACGCAGATCGTCAATTATGTGCAGTTCCCGGCGTTGTCGATTGCGATCACCGCGTCGATTCTCGGTGCACAGGCCATCGGCGCCGGGCGACTGGAGCGCATGGGGCCGATTCTGCGCACCGGGCTGTTGATCAACGTGTGCCTGACCGGCGGCTTGATCGTGCTCGGCTATCTGCTGTCGCACTGGTTGCTGGGGCTGTTCCTGACCGAGGATTCGACCCGGGCAATGGCTGAGCATCTGCTGCACATCATGCTGTGGAGCCTGTTGGTCTTTGGCTTCCAGGCCATCATCGGCGGGATCATGCGCGCCAGCGGCACAGTGTTGGTGCCGGTGATCATTGCGATCATTTGCGTTGTCGGTGTGCAACTGCCGGCGGCGTACTGGCTGGACGGCCAATATGGTTTGCAGGGCGTGTGGATGGCGTTTCCGGTGGCCTATCTGGGCATGCTGGTGTTGCAGACCCTTTATTACAAACTGGTCTGGCAGCATCAGAAGATCGAGCGGCTGGTGTAGGCGCTGGCGTAACAGTCGGATGTTTGCTTAATTCAATCGAGGCCCTCGACGGCAAGCCCCGCCTGGAGAATCCGATGTCGATCCGAATACTGCTGGCTGCCGCGAGTTCGCTGTGCGTCGTCTGTGCCGCGCAGGCTGACGAATACACGCGGGTCAACACCACCGCCAGCCAGATCAGCTTCACCTACAACCAGATGGGCTCGCGGGTTTACGGCACCTTCGGCAAGTTCGAGGCGACGCTGGACTTTGACACCGACAACCTCGCCGACGCCCACACCTCGTTGCATATCGACCTCACCAGCATTGATGCCGGCAGCGAAGACGCCAACACCGAGCTGGTGAAACCGGCATGGTTCGACACTGAAAAATTCCCCGTGGCGGTGTTCGAATCCAAGCGTTTTACCCAAGATCCAAAAATCAAAAATCTTTACTTGATCTACGGCCAGCTCACCCTCAAAGGCATCACCCGTGAGGTTCAGGTACCGGTGGAATTGAAACCGGACAACGCCATCGGCGTTTTCGACGGTGAGCTGGTGCTCAACCGTGACGAGTTCGGCCTCGGCGCGGGGGAGTGGGCGGACACCGTGGTGTCCAAGGACATCGCCATCAAATTCAAAGTGGTGGCGCCACAGCAGTGACGCCCGCCGTTGCAATCAATAGGCCCGCCAGTGCCCCGGCACCCAGCGCCATTGGTTGCCGCCCCAGCGATAGTGCCCGGCAACCCAGTGATAACCCGGCGCCGGCATCACCGGAACGACTTCGACCAGCGGCGGAGGCCGATGCGGACGGGCCGGCTCGACGACGCAACCGGACAACGTAACGGCCACCAGCGTGGCGGCCAGCAATGCTTTAACGGTCTTCGACATGGAGGTGTTCTCGCAAGAAGTGATGGTCAGGCTGTCGCGCATTCATCGCACCCAATGCCCCTCGACCCAGAACCAGTTTGGTCCGCGTGCCTGCCAGTGCCCGGGTTTCCAGCGCGCGCCGTACCTCACCGGTTGCCAGTGGCCGGGTATCCACACGTAACCGCGTCCTTGCCAGCGCCAATGACCTTGATCCCAGACATAACCGGGACGTGCGCCGGGCATCACTTCCATGCGCATCGGCGGTGGAGCTTGCTGGACGATCACCACCGGTTGCGCAAACACCGGGGCACTGCTCAGCGCCGCCAGCGTCAACGACACCAGCAGCAGGGTTTTTCGCCATTTGGACAGGGAACGCAAAACGCTCATGACAACTCCTCAAGGCCTGCGTTGAAAAGTGAACGCAGCTGCAGAATTGGATGCCTGATTTGCGAAAGATCCCGTCTGAGGTGGATGAAATTTTTTTCAGGGAGGGCGGTGCGAGAACGTCAGGATGGCGCCGCAGCAAGACGCCCGGCGCGCGTGATGGTTGTTGCCTGTGAGGCTGGACTCAATAAAACCGGTCTTGTTCTTTCATTGCCTGAATCTGCCAGAACGTCCTGCCCGAGATCAGCAGAAACAGCAGTGCGAGCAACACACCGCCGGTCATGATGTAGAAGCTCGTACGGTAACTCTGCAACTGGCTGGCGATACAGCTTTTATCCGGCATCCACGGCGACACCAGCAGGGTGATGGGGCCGTCGACTTCATATTGGGTATGCTCGACGTAGCGTTCGTCGGCGTGTTGCCCTTCATGGGTCTGGCCTTGGGCATCGGTGTATTGATAGTGAATGACCTTGCCATTGGCGTTCATTGGAATCTTTTCCAGTGCCGTGACGCTGCCGCGGGTTTCCACACCGTTGAAACTCAGCGCCCCATAAAGCATGCCCGACTTGTGCGCCATTGCAGCGAGCAGCAAAACCACGCAGCAAGCAACGGTCAGCATGACGATACGGTTGTAAAGGTGATCCTTGGCAGCTTCGCGCGGGTAGTACATGGCCGATCCCTGGTGGTGACATTTGTAGGAGACCGTTACATCGGCGCTCGGAACAGGAACTTTAGACGTCGAGCGCGTGCGTCACGGTATGATGTCGCGGCTCGTCGACCGCTGCGGCGGTCGGCAACGCTTTTTACCGTCGGAGTTCGTCATGCCACGCATCACCCACTACAAATCCCCATGCCCCGAGGCCGTCAACAGCCAGATCCTGCAGATGGTCGTCGACTACCTGACCGACATCAGCGCGGTCGGCCTCGGCCCGAGCAACCTGCTGTACAACGTCTATCAGTACGCAGTTGGCTATGAGGTGCATCTGTATCTCGAAGCGTTGAATGGCGAGAAGGGTATCGACGTGGAGTTGCTGGTGGCCACCGACGAGGATGATCCGGAGCAAGTGATCGGTTTTCTGTTGTACCTGCCGGTGCAGGGCGACTGGGAAGCCTGCAGCGTGGCCTACATGGCGGTGCGCGAAGGGCATCGGCGCCAGGGCGTGGCGCGGGCGATGATCGGTGAGATGGTCGGGCGTTATCCCCATGCGGAGCTGGCCTGCACGATCGGCAAAGTCCCGCACTTCGAAGCGTTGGACTTTGAGGTGATTGGCCAGCGTGAAACCCAGGTGTTGATGAGCACCCGGCATTACCGCAGCAATGGCTTGCGCGGATTTATCGACACCACGCCGATTTACCGCTCGCTGGAAGTGCAGCAGATCCACACCTACCTGCTGCAGAAAAATGGCAAACGGGCGATGCTCGATGCCGAGAAACAGCGCGACCGGCACCTCGATCAGACCACTCGCCATGTCGAGGATTTTGTCCGCCAGCGCCTGACCGTGCACTGACCTCGCTTCGGCGAAAAAGCCCTTGCTGTGAATCGCGCAGCAAGGGCTTTTTTGTGGGCGCCATTCAGCCGGGTTTGACGTTCAAGGTGATCCGCGCCTTGGGGTTGGCGGGGCCCGTGAAGGGCAGCCCGGAGGACTATCGCGAGTTGCTGGCGCAGGCAGCATAGCGTTCGATTCACGCCGATCAGGCGCCGGGCTACTGATTTGCGCAGACAAAAAAAGAGCCTCAAAGCTCTTTGATGGGGAGGAAGTAGAGCCCTCGAGGCTCAAGATGCGCATGAAGCAAGGCACGGGCTTGATTGGGGTTCAGAGCACCCGTGCCTACGCAGCGCCCGAAGAGCGGAGCCACTGCGTGATTCCATCGTAGGAGTGTGCAAGTGACGGCTCAAGTACCGCCAGTCGCCCGAACGGCGGCGCGTCCGACCATGGCAAGGATGGTTGCGAATAACTCGTCGCTGGCCTCTTTCGCGCTGACTTCACCGTTGGCCGCCGCGTGCGACAGCGCTTCGGCAGCGCCGAGCATTGCGCGCAATCCGGCTTGAGTAATTTCCCCGCCGTGGGCGTACGGTTGTAGATCGCGACGGCATTTTTCGAGGAAGATCGCCTCGTACTCACGCTTTATCTTCTCCAGATCCGGAGTGCTCGCCAGCGCTGCGATGATCCCGGGGATTTCTCTGCCTTGCAGCATCACGCAATCAACGTACGCCGTGGCAATCACCGAAGCGATGCCGGTCAGTGTCGGTTCGCTTCGGGCAATCGCGGCGTCCATCAACGCCGTTTGCCGAGCATCGAAATCCCGATAGAGCGCTGCAAGCAAACCGGCTCGGGTGACGAAATGATCGTACACCACCGGTTTGGTCACCCCGGCCATTTCGGCGAGATAGCCGAGGGTCAGGGCGTCAGAGCCTTCGGCGCGGATGATTTGCCAGGCGACATCGAGCAATTGGCGCAGGCGATCTTCACGGGACAGGCGACGCCGCGGAGCGGGGGAGTCGGGTTCGCTGATTTCAGTGGTTGACATCGTTTATATACCAAACGTAACTTACTGTTCGTAACTTACCAAGAGTATATAAGCCTTGGTGAACAATCACCAAACGGAGAATTGCCATGCACGCCTTGATCGTCGTCGCGCATCACGACCCACGCTCGCTGACCCACAGCGTCGCCGCGCAAATCGCTGCAAGCCTTGTTCAGGCCAACCCGGCCAACACTTTTGAAATCGCCGATCTCTATGCCGAGGGCTTCGAGCCATGTTTTGGCGCGGCGGATTTCGCCGTGCATCACCGCGAGTCCGCGCCGCCCGCTGATGTCCTGGCCGAGCAGGCACGCATCGACCGCGCCGATACCTTGGTGCTGGTGTATCCGGTGTACTGGTGGTCGATGCCGGCGCAGCTCAAAGGCTGGATCGATCGGGTGTTCAGCAATGGCTGGGCCTTCGATTTCAGTGGTGACCTCAAGCATGTGAAGCTGCTGCAGCGCCTGCGCGTGCATCTGGTCGGCCTCGCCGGCGCGGATGCACGCACTTACGAGCGCCACGGCTATGGCGCTGCGATGAAGGCGCAGATTGAGCACGGGATTTTCGACTACTGCGGAGCGACGGTGCTGAGTTCGACGTTGTTGCCGGAATCGGAGTTGCGCGATCCATCGGAGCAATTGGCGGTTGCAAGGGAACTCGGTAGCCAAATCTTCACATAACCCCTGTAGGAGTTGCCGAAGGCTGCGATCTTTTGATCTTGTTCTTAAAATCAAAAGATCGCAGCCTCCGGCAGCTCCTACAGTGTTTTTGCGCTGTCAACGGGTGCCAGGCCAGCCTGATTTTTCGAGGGCAGCGAGCAGGGTTTCGGCATCCAGTCCCGGCACCGAGTGACCGTTGCCTTCGGTGCTGTCACTGGCCAGCAAGGCGTTGATGATCGCTTCCTCAACCGCCTCGGTCGCGGCCAGGAACAGCTCGCTGATATGGTCATTGTTGACCATGCGCAAGCCGTCACAGGTCGGCGCGCCTTTGCCTTCGTACGCCGCCGGTGGCACATGAGCGTTGCCGGTGGCGAAGGCGATGAAGATGTCGCCGCTATGATCCTCGTTGCCGCCGCCGGTGCGCGCCAGACCGAGGCTCGCACGCTGCGCCAGACGCGTGCATTGATGAGGCAACAGCGGCGCATCGGTGGCCAGACAGACGACGATCGAACCCATGCCCGGATGTGGCAACGATGCCCGCAAGAACGGCGAATCTTTCTGTTCCATGTAGCGCCCGACCGGGTAGCCATCGACCCGCAGTTCGCTGCGAATGCCGTGGTTGGCCTGGACGATCGCGCCGACGGTCCAGCCGCCCTGCGCAGCGCTCAAGCGCCGCGACGAGGTGCCGATGCCACCCTTGAATTCATGGCAGATCATGCCGCTGCCACCGCCGACGGCGCCTTCCGTCACTGGGCCGTTGACCGCGTTTTTCAGGGCTTCAGCCACATGCGCGGGCTGCACGTGAAAACCGTTGATATCGTTGAGCAAGCCGTCAAAGGTTTCCAGCACCACTGGCATGTTCCAGTAGAGACGGCCGTCGTCGGGTTGCTGCTGACGATCCAGGACAACCAAGGCATCGCGCACCACACCGAGGCTGTGGGTGTTGGTGAAGGCAATCGGGCTGGTCAGCAGACCCGCCTCGCGAATCCATTCAAGCCCGGTGGCGTCACCATTGCCGTTGAGCACATGCACGCCAGCAAAACACGGTTGCTGATTGGTCGAACCCGGACGCGGTTCGATCAGCGTCACGCCGGTGCAGATATCCCGTCCGGCGCTGCTGCGTCCGCGAACATTGCCGTGGCCGACGCGTACGCCGGGTACATCAGTGATGGCGTTGAGCGGGCCAGGATGCAGTTGACCGATGCGGATGTTGAGGTCACGGGCACGAGGTTTCATTGATTTCTGTCTCTCTAAAAAATGCAGGGTTGTTCACCGCCCCTGTGGGAGCGAGCCTGCTCGCGAAGGCGTCGGCACTTTCAACACATCAGTGCCTGACCCACCGCTTTCGCGAGCAGGCTCGCTCCCACAGGGTTTGGTGAAATGTTCAAAAGGGGTTACTGGCCGTTCTTGACCTTGCTCCACACCCGCGTGCGCACCCGTTCGGTGGCTTTGGGCAGGGGTTCAAGGGTGTACAGCGTGGCCATCGCCGTGGCCGATGGATAAACCGCCGGGTTGTCCCGCGTGGCGGCGGCCACCAGCGCTGTCGCGGCGCGATTGCCATTGGGGTACGACAGATGATCACTGACCGGCGCGATCACTTCGGGGCGCAGCAGATAGTCGATAAACGCCAGCCCTTGGGGCCGATTCGGCGCGTCCTTGAGCAGCACCAACGTGTCGAACCACACCGGCGCGCCTTCCTTGGGCAGGCTGTAGGCGATCTTCACGCCGTTGTTGGCCTGCTCGGCATTGGTCTTGGCCTCGAGCATCGCCCCGGACCAACCGACCGCCACGCAAATGTTGCCGTTGGACAGGTCGCTGATGAATTTCGACGAGTTGAAATAGGCGATGTGCGGGCGCAGTTTCAGCAGTAGCGCTTCGGCTTTTTTATAGTCTTCGGGATCGGTGCTGTTGGGGGGCAAGCCGAGATAGTGCAGGGCGACCGGCAGCATCTCCGACGGCGAATCGAGCATCGCCACGCCGCACTGGCCGAGTTTGGCGAGGTTGGCTTCGTTGAACACCAGATCCCACGAATCCACCGGTGCCTTGTCGCCTAGCGCTGCGCGCACCTTGTCGACGTTGTAACCGATGCCGTTGGTGCCCCACAGATACGGCACGGCGTATTGATTGCCGGGATCGTTGTTGGCCAGTTTTGCCAACAAATCGGCATCAAGATTCTTCCAGCCCGGCAGTTGCTCGCGTGGCAGCGGGGCCAGCGCGCCGGCCTTGATCAGCGTCGGCAGGCTGAAGTTGCTTGCCACCACCACATCGTAGCCGCTGCGACTGGTCATCAATTTGCCTTCGAGGACTTCGGCACTGTCGAAGGTGTCGTAGACCGGCTGGATACCGCTGTCGCGCTGGAAGTCGTGGAGGGTGTTCGGGCCGATGTAGTCGTACCAGTTGTAGACGTGCACGCTCGGCGCGTCAGCGGCCATGGCGATCGAGCTGGCGCCAATACCGACCAGCAGGCCCAGTTGAATGCTGAGGTTGATACAGCCACGGTGACCACGCATGATGCGGCACTCCTGGCCTGTGCAGGCCGGTGATGAACAGGAGTGGTCAGCCTATCGGGCCGGTCACGCCTGACCCATTCCCATCATGGGTTACTCAAAAGGGGTAGTGCGTGGACGCGTTGCTGCAGGAACTGCCAGTGCATCAGAGCCTGGCGCGGGTATTTGCCGGTGTCGGTCAGGACGGTTTCTGGCGTGCGCTGGTAGACACGTTGCGGCTGCTGGTGCCGCTGGACAACGCGCTGGTGGCGTTGATGAAAGCCGGGCAGGCGCCGCAATTGCTGATCGACTTCGACAGCAAGGGCCACGCGGACGAGCAGGAGGAGCTGGCCGGTTACAGCGCCGGGATGTACCTGCTCGATCCGTTCTATCAAACCGCCTCGACCGGTATTGCCGACGGCTTGCACAGCCTCGCCTCGGTGGCGCCGGACCAGTTTCTGCACAGCGAGTATTACCTGAGCTACTTTCGTTCGGTGGTGGGCGAGGACGAGTTGCAGTTCATGATCAACGTCGAGGGCGGCGTGCTCGGCTTGTCATTGGGCCGTTCGACGCCGTTCGACATGGCCGAGCAGGGCCGGTTGCTGTGCGTGCGCGATTGGGTGCTGGCGGCGATGCGTCGGCATGTGCAGTTGTTGCCGCCGCAGGGCGCGGTGGCGGAAACGCCAGTCGGTGATCTGGCAACGTTGCTTGACCGCTTCGACGCGCGGCTGACGGTGCGTGAGGTCGATACGGCGCGGCTGATTTTGCAGGGCTTCTCCAGCAAGGCAATGGCCCAGCAGATGGGCATTTCGCCGGAGACGGTCAAGGTGCATCGGCGCAATCTTTATCACAAGCTCAATGTCACCGGGCATGGAGAGTTGTTTGCGCTGGTGCTGCGCCCACCAACTCCCTGACCCAACACAATCCCCCTGTAGGAGTGAGCCTGCTCGCGATAGCGGTGTGTCAGATATCACCTATTTGACTGATAGACCGCTATCGCGAGCAGGCTCACTCCTACAAGGGATCTTCGGGGTGTCAGATAGTGCGCTGGAAGATCAGGGCCTTGAGACCGCTTTCAGGATCAATGTCCGGAAACTCCGGCGGATTCTCCAGCCGCTCTACAAAGCGCAAACCCGGCGCTTCCTGCGTCACGCCATCGATCAGAAAGTCCGAACTGAACGCCGGATCGTTCATGCACGCCAGCACTGTGCCTTGCGCCGTGAGCAATTCCGGCAAGCGGCGCAGCACGCGCTGGTAATCCTTGGTCAGCAGGAAGCTGCCTTTCTGGAACGACGGCGGGTCGATGATCACCAGGTCATACGGGCCGCTGTTGATCACCTTGCCCCAGGACTTGAACAGGTCGTGGCCGAGGAAACTGACTTTGCTCAGATCATGGCCGTTCAAGCGATGATTGTCGCGGCCACGGCTCAGGGCCGCGCGGGACATGTCCAGGTTGACCACATGACTGGCGCCGCCCTCGATGGCCGCCACGGAAAAACCGCAGGTGTAGGCAAACAGATTGAGCACACGTTTGCCGTTGGCCTGCTCGCGCACCCAGTTGCGCCCGTAACGCATGTCGAGAAACAGCCCGGCGTTCTGTTTGCGCCCCAGGTCGACGCGGTACTGCAAGCCGCCCTCGACGATGCTCATTTCTTCGATTTCATCGCCCAGCAACCATTCGGCAGTGCTCTGTGGCAAGTAGCGATGCTGGATCAGCAACGTGTGCGCGCCAGACTGTTTCCATTCGGCGGAATCTGTGAGACCCAGCAGCAACGCCTTGAGATTGTCCAGTTGCTCAGGCGCCGGTTCCTTGAACAGCGACACCAGCACCACGCCTTGCAGCCAGTCCACGGTCAACTGCTCCAGCCCGGCCCAGCAGCGACCGCGCCCGTGGAACAGGCGACGGGTTTCGCTCGGTGCAGCCGCGAGGGCCAGCAGCAGATGGGCGTGGAGGGTGGCGAGGGCTTCAGGGTTCATCGGTCAGAATCGGCAAGCAAAAGGGCCGGCATTTTAACCACAAATACACCGTCGCGAACGATTGCCGCTGACGGGCAAAAACGCCGTTTCGCAAAAGACCTGTATCAAAAGTGAATTTCTGCAGAGCCCGCTGCTCATACCAGTTAAGCAGCGGATTCAAGCCGCTAAATCGTTAATGCAATTCAGGGAGTGCAGTTCCATGTGCCCAATACCTACGGCGAGCGCGCACCTTCCTGACGGATTGATTCTGGTGGTTGAGGATGATCCGTTGATTCTGGAGTTTCTCTGCGAAATTCTTCAGGAGGAAGGTTTCAAAGTCGAGCCACGTACCAGCGCGGATGACGCCAAGCTGTATCTGGAAGAGCACGCGCCGGAAGTGGCCTTGCTGCTGACCGACATCACCATGCCCGGCGAAATCAATGGCGCCGGGTTGGCCAATCTGGTCGGCGAACGCTGGCCGGACAAGCCGGTCATGGTCATGTCCGGCTATGAAACCCCGGAGACGTCGGGGGTCAAGCACCCGGTGGCGTTCATCAAGAAGCCGTGGGCCATCGGCCAGTTACTCGACTGCGTGGATAGCGCGTTCAAGTCCAAGGCTCCGCGCCTGCACTGAGATGCCGGGACGAATCGCCGGGCAAAAATGCTACATTGCCCGGCCAATCCGCCCAGTCTTGTCAAAGGATGCGATCTTTTGTCTGCTCACGATAACGTCTTCGATCGCGCGTTCGGCGCGTTTCTGTTCGACATGGACGGCACCGTCCTTAACTCCATCGCCGCCGCCGAGCGGATCTGGGCAGCCTGGGCCGTGCGCCATGGCGTCGATGTGGAAACGTTTTTGCCGACCATTCATGGTGTGCGCGCGATCGACACTATCACCCGGCTGAACCTGCCGGGGGTGGATGCCGAGGCGCAAGCGGCGTTCATCACCGAGGCGGAAATCGAAGACGTCGAAGGCATTGTCGAGATACCCGGAGCGGCGAGATTTCTCAATAGCCTGCCCAAAAATCGCTGGGCGATGGTGACGTCGGCGCCACGGGATCTGGCGTTGCGGCGCATGGCGGCGGCGGGGATTCCAACGCCTGCGGTGATGATCACCGCTGAAGATGTGAAGGCGGGTAAGCCCGACCCGGCCGGCTATTTACTGGCGGCCAAACGACTGGGCCTGGAGCCGCATGATTGCCTGATCTTTGAAGACGCCACCGTCGGTATTCAGGCTGCCGAAGCGGCCGGTGCACCGCTGATGATCATCACCACGACGCATCAGCATCCGCTGGAAACGGCCCATGCGACGCTGGCCAGTTATGCTGCGGTGCAGGTCAAGGTCGACAACGACGGCAAACTTCACCTGCAAAAAAACTGACACAACACAGTCCCTGTGGGAGCTGGCTTGCCAGCGATGAGGCCCTGTCAGTCACTATAAATTTGACTGAACTACCGCTATCGCTGGCAAGCCAGCTCCCACAGGGTTAAGTGTTGCCCCGTGGTCAGTAAACCCCCGGCACCAACCGCCAGCTCCGTGCGCAATAAGCGTCGTACTCCGTGCCAAACTGCGCCCGCAGCAGGGCTTCTTCCGAGTGAATCCGGGCAATCAACGGGATCAACGTCAGCGCCGCCAGCATCAACCCGACCACCGAACGAAACGCCAATGCCCAGCCCACGGCATTGATCAACAACCCCAGATAACTCGGATTGCGCAGCCGTTGATAAATGCCATCGGTGACTAACCGATGCCCCGGTTGAATCGCCACCAGTCCGCTGAAACGCCGTCCCAGCACAAACACCGGCCACAACCGCAGCACGCCGCCGACGATAAACAGCAATGCGCCGAGCCAGCGCACGCCTTCACCGCCCAGCGTCCAGAAATTCACCCGGTCGCAGTAAGCCGGCAGAAAACCACTGAGCAGCCCGATCACACCGAACGCCGGAATCACCCAGCGATTGGCGCGGTCTTCGCGCTCGCCAGTGCTCAGGTTGACCTCACTGAACAGCGAAGCAATCACCATCGCCACCGTCGCCAATGCGACGATCACCAGCGAACCGTGGGAAAAGAACATAGCCACACCACCAATGCCCCACACCGCCAGGCCGAGGTAGGCGAGGGTGGCGAGTACCGCGACGACGGTCATTTGTGCGGACATTCTCATGGTCAACTCACGGCTGGATGCTGATCTGATGAGTGTAGATCCACCGCAAAACCTGTGGGAGCGAGCCTGCTCGCGAAGGCTTTGGGTCAGTCACATTCGATGTTGGATGTGCCGGCCCCTTCGCGAGCAGGCTCGCTCCCACAGGGATCTGCGTCGTACAGAGAATGCGAGATCACTTCTGAACCTGTGGGAGCGAGCTTGCTCGCGAAGAAGCCCTTTCAGTCAGCGGCTATCTCACCGTCAGTCAGGACTTTGCGGAAGGTCTCGACCAATGGCCGCAAGTTGATCCGGTGCCACGCCGCCCACAACGGCGTGGTCAACGTCAGCCACGGCAGTTCGCGCAGCACCACACCCGGCGGTGCGTTATGGCTCAGGCCTTTTTGAATCATCGCAATCCCCAGCCCCGACGCCACCAGACCCAGCGCGGTAAACGGTTCGGTCGCCTGCATGCGCACATCCGGGGTGAAGCCGGCGCGAATGCAGGCGCTGGCAAACTCATCTTTGGCATCCTGACGCGGCTGCACGCCGATCCATTCCTGATTGGCCAGATCCTCGGGACTCAACGCCGCTTGCTGCGCCAAACGATGCTGCTCCGGCAACGCCAGCAGCATCGGGTCATCGAGCACCTGGAAACTCAGCAGATCCGGATCGTCATCGGTCGGCGGCTCGCTCACCAACGCGATATCGAGACTACGCTGTCGCAAGCCCTCCAATTGCTCGGCGGAGCTGAGGTTGTACAACGCGACGTGTACGTTGGGACGATCCGCGCGTAACACGCGCAAGGCATTGGGCAAGACGCCGGCGTGCATAGCATTTTCGATATAGCCGATGCACAAACCGCCTTCTTCGCCACGACCCAGGCGTTTGCCGAGGGATTCCAGGCGATTGGCGTGGGTGAGCAGGGCGCGGGTTTCGGCGAGGAAGGTCTGGCCGTCGCGGGTCAGGCGAATGCGTTGCTGACTGCGCTCGAACAACGTCAGGCCCAGGCGCTCTTCGAGCTGGGCGATCTGCCGGCTCAGCGGCGACTGGGAAATATGCAGCCGTTCGGCGGCGCGGCCGACGTGTTCTTCCTCGGCGACTACAACGAAGTAGCGCAATTGGCGGATGTCGATCATGTCAGACCTATAGGGACTCAAGTGCTGCAGATTATGTCTTGGACGGTCTCGGTGTCGCAATCTAGGATCTGCTCAACGGTCACGCCGACCAAGAACGTATGAGGACAATCCAATGAGCTTGAAAGACAAACTTCCCGGTCAACTGGGCTTCGGCACCGCGCCACTGGGCAACATGTTCCGCGCCATCCCCGAAGAAGAAGCGCAGGCCACCGTGCACGCCGCGTGGGATGCCGGCGTGCGCTACTTCGATACCGCGCCGTTCTACGGCTCCGGTCTTTCGGAGATCCGCCTCGGCGAAGCACTGAAGCAGTACAAACGCGACGACTACGTGCTGAGCAGCAAGGTCGGCCGGGTGATTCTCGATGAAATCGAAGACGCCGCCGCCCGCGATCTCGGCGAGAAGAGCGGGGTGTTCGAGCACGGTCGGCCGAACAAGATCGTCAACGACTACAGCGCCGACGCGACTATGCGTTCGATCGAAGACAGCCTCAAGCGTCTGCAAACCGATCGCCTCGACATCGTCTGGGTGCACGACATCGCTCAGGATTTTTACGGCGATCAATGGCTGGAGTACTTCAATCAGGCCCGCACTGGCGCATTCAAAGTGCTCACCCGCTTGCGCGAAGAAGGCGTAATCAAAGGCTGGGGCCTGGGCGTGAACAAAGTCGAGCCGTGCGAACTGACCCTTGATCTCAGCGAAGCGCAGCCGGACGGTTTCCTGTTGGCCGGTCGCTACACGCTGCTTGATCACGAACGCCCGCTGCAGCGCTTGATGGATGCGGCTCGGGCGCAGAACGTTGAAATCGTTGTCGGTGGCCCTTACAGCTCAGGCATTCTCGCCGGCGGCTCGCACTTCGAATACCAGCAGGCCAGCCCTGAAGTCATCGCCAAGGTCGAGCAGATCAAACGCATCGCCGCCGCTTACAACGTTGATATCAAAGCCGCCGCGCTACAGTTTTCGCTGGCCAATCCGACGGTCGCTGCAGTGATTCCCGGCGCGAGCAAACCCGGTCGTATCGCCGAAGATGTCGCGGCGTTGTCGGCGATCATTCCTGCCGGTTTCTGGCAGGCGATGCGCGACGCCAGACTGGTTTCTGAACGTGCACCATTGCCAATCGATGAGGTGAAAGCATGAAGATTGATCTGAGTGGAAAACTGGCCATCGTCAGCGGCAGCACCGCCGGCATTGGTCTGGGCATCAGCCAGTCGCTGGCCGAATCCGGCGCCACCGTGGTGGTGATCGGCCGCGACACGGCCAAGGTCGAGCAGGCGCTGGCGAGCATTCGGCAGAAAGTGCCGGGGGCGCAGTTGCGTGGTTTGACTGCGGATCTGGGCACGGCCGAGGGCGCGCAAAAACTCTTCGCCGCTGAGCCGCGCGCGGACATTCTGGTGAACAATCTCGGCATCTTTAATGACGTGGATTTCTTCGATACGCCGGACAGCGAGTGGACGCGCTTCTATGAGGTCAATGTGATTTCCGGCGTGCGCTTGGCGCGGCACTACGTGCCGGCGATGGTCGAGCAGGGCTGGGGCCGGGTGATCTTTCTTTCCTCGGAATCCGGCGTGGCCACGCCAGCCGACATGATCAACTACGGCGTCACCAAAAGCGCCAATCTGGCGGTGTCCCACGGTCTGGCCAAACGTCTGGCTGGCACCGGGGTGACGGTCAATGCGATCCTGCCGGGGCCGACCTTCACCGACGGCCTGGAAGACATGCTCAAGGAGGCTGCCGCCGAATCCGGGCGCAACCTGCGCGATGAAGCCGACGCCTTTGTGCGCAAGGCCCGCCCGACCTCGATCATCCAGCGCGTGGCGGATGTCGAAGAGGTCGCGCATCTGGTGACCTACATTGCTTCGCCGCTGTCCTCGGCCACCACCGGCGCCGCGTTGCGCGTCGATGGCGGCGTGGTCGACAGCCTGACTATCTGAATTCTGGAGAGACGTTTATTTATGCCAACAGCATCCGCAACCATCGACATTCCGGCCTCGGCCGATCAGGTCTGGCAATTGATCGGCGGCTTCAACACGCTGCCCGATTGGCTGCCCTTTATTCCCAACAGTGAGCTGAGCGACGGTGGCCGCGTGCGCACCCTGCAAACCGCTGACGGCGCTGTGGTAATCGAGCGACTGCAAGCGTTCGATAACGCCGCGAAGACTTACAGCTATTCGATCGAACAGGCACCGTTCCCGGCGACTGATTACCTGGCGACGATCAAGGTTGAGGCCCAAGGGCAGGGTGCACGGGTGACGTGGTCGGGTCGTTTCAACGCCAAAGGCGTGAGTGATGAGGAAGTGGTGGCGTTGTTTAACGGCATCTATCAGGGTGGCCTCGAGGCACTCCGAGCCAATTACCCAACCTGAGTTGATGATCGTTCCCACGCTCTGCGTGGGAATGCAGCCCGGGACGCTCCGCGTCCCTTTCGCAAGCTGGAACGCGGAGCGTCCCTTGAGGCATTCCCACGCAGAGCGTGGGAACGATCATGTCGGGAATCAGGAGTTTTCGATCAGGCTCTGCCGGCAATCGAGCAGCAGTTTCGCCCCGCCCAGATCACTGCTGCCGACTTCAAGACTGAAGCCATGCAAGCTGACAATCGCCGCCACAATCGACAATCCGAGGCCAAAGCCACCCTGCGGCTGCCCACCCTCGGCGCGATAGAAGCGCTGGAACACCGCCTCACGCTCAGCCTCGGGAATCCCCGGCCCTGAGTCGTGCACCTCAATCCGCGTTTGCCCACCGGCGTTCACCCCACGCAACATCACCGTGCCGCCCGGTGGCGTGAACTTGATCGAGTTGCTCAGCAGATTGGCCAAGGCCTCGAACAGCAACGCCCGATCACCATTGAGCGGCGGCAGGGTCTCCGGCATGTTCAGCTCGAAACGCAGCTCGCCTTCCTCGGCCAATGGCAAATAAAACTCGTGCAGTTCTTCCAGCAATTGCACTGGATCGAGCTCGACAAAACCTGAACGGCGCTGGCGATCCTCAAGCTCGGAAATCCGCAACAACCCGCGAAACCGCGCCATCAGCGTGTCCGCTTCGGCGAGCACCAGATCCAGTTGCGCCGCTTCCTGCGAACCTTCACCAGCCTGCTGCTGCATGCGATACAACTGCGCGCGCAGGCGCGTCAGTGGCGTGCGCAGATCATGGGCGATGTTGTCGCAGACGCCTTTGACTTCATTCATCAAGCGCTCGATGCGCTCCAGCATCGCATTGACGATGGCCGCGAGCATGTCCAGTTCATCGCGGCGATTGGACAGCGGCAGGCGCCGGGTCAGGTCGCCGGCAACAATCGCCTGAGCGCTGGCCTGAATCGCCCGGATGCGCCGCAACGGCCGACGCCGCAGTAAATGCCAACCGGCAATGCCCGGCAGAATCGTCAGCGACACGCCCCAGAACAACGCATGCAAAATGATCCGCGTGACGGCGAACAGCGAGCCGTTGTCGCGCAGCAACACCAGCCAGCGCCCATCGCGGGTTTGTGTGGCCACCGCATCGCAGCTGTCATTGGGCAGGGTCGGGTCATCGGAGTCGGCGCATTCGGCAAGCATGTGGATCTTGCCGTCCAGCGGCAGGCCTTCGGGGATCTGCTGGAGCGCTCCACCGAGGTAAACGCCGTTGGCGTCGAACAGGCCGTAGGCGTCGATGCCGCGAATGTCGAAGGTCATGCTGGCGGCGAGGGCGTCTTCCAGTTGTTCGCCGCGAAAGTGCGAAAACAGGTGCTGACGTTGCATCAACGAGTGTTTGGCGAGGTTGTCGAGGTAGCCGGAGACCTCGTAATACATGACCCCCATGAGGATCGCGCTCCAGGCCACGAACAGCGAACTGTACAGCGCCAGCAATCGGCTGCTGGAGGAGCGCCAGCCGTCAGACGGGTTCGGCAATGACATAACCCGAGCCCCGTACCGTGCGGATCAACGGCACATGGCCGGCGGCGTCGATCTTCTTGCGCAGACGGCCGATGTGCACGTCGATCAGGTTGGTCCCGGGGTCGAAGTGATAGCCCCAGACCTCTTCGAAAATCATCATCCGCGAAAGGATCTGGCCGCTGTTGCGCATAAGGAACTCGAGCAGCTTGTACTCAGTCGGCAACAGCGTCAGCACCTGTTCGGCGCGGCGCGCTTCATGGCTGATCAAGTCCAGTTCGAGGTCGGCCACTTGCAGCGTCGTTGCCTGAGTAGCGCCGCTGTTCTGCCGACGCAGCAACACTTCGACCCGTGCGGCCATCTCGTCGGTGGCAAACGGTTTGGTCAGGTAATCATCACCGCCGGCGCGCAAGCCGCGTACGCGCTCGTCGACATCGGAGAGGGCGCTGATCATCAGGATCGGCGTGGCCACGCCCATGGTACGCAGCGTGGTGACGATGGCCAGGCCATCGAGTTCGGGCAGCATGCGGTCGAGGGTGATCAGGTCGTAGTTGCCGCTCACGGCGCGGTCGAGCCCTTCGCGGCCATTGTCGACCCAGTCGACTTCCAGCCCGTGGCTGCTCAGTTCGGCGACGATTTCCCGAGCGGTCACGGCGTCGTCTTCGATGGTCAAGATACGAGTCATAGGCAGGCCTGCTGATCGGTTCAAACGGAATGGCAGCATTTTGCCAAGAAATTCCGCTGACGCTTTAAATTAACTTTCATGTTGACCTGTCACAAACGCAGATTTGGAGCGCTATTGATACTTGAGGCCAATGCATAAAACCCGCTGTTATCCGGCAATTATTGCAATTTGCAAGGTTTGCGTAAGTTCATTCTTTCTAACTTATTGAAATTAAAAATTTTATTTAATTTTCGCGAATGGCACGGTCACTGCAATTCCTCTGCTGACGAGTTGTAACACCATTTTTCATGCCTGGAGCAGAACAACAATGAATAGATCTTCTGATGGGTTTTATCCTGCCGTTGAAGAGTCGAGCAGCGTTTCGGGCGTGTCCTGGGGCGCGATTTTCGCAGGTGCCGCGGCTGCCGCTGCCCTGTCGATGATTTTGGTCCTGCTCGGGTTCGGTTTGGGTTTCTCTGCCGTTTCACCGTGGGCCGGAGAGGGCGTCAGCGCCAAGGGCCTGGGCATTTCAACGATTGTCTGGCTGGCGCTGACGCAAATCATCGCTTCTGGCATGGGCGGTTATATCGCCGGTCGCTTGCGGGTGAAGTGGGCGAACATGCACGGTGACGAGGTGTATTTCCGCGACACCGCGCACGGCTTCCTGGCCTGGTGTGTGGCTACATTGGTCACTGCAGTGCTGGTGGTCGGTTCGGTCAGCAGCGTGATCAGTGGTGGTGTGCAGGCCGGTGCCAGTGTGGCTGGCGGTGCTGCCAGCGCCATGACTCAAGCAGCCGGTTCTGCGGCGGCCAACACCGACAGCAACCAGTACGGCTACTACATCGACAGCCTGTTCCGCGATGACCGTCCGGCCTCTGTCAGCGATGACGCCGCTCATGGCGCTGTGGCCCGCATCTTTGCGCAAAGCCTGGCCAACGGTCAGCTGAGTGCTGAAGACCGTACTTACCTCGCACAACTGGTCGCGCAACGTACCAACCTGACTCAGGCCGATGCCGAACGTCGCGTTGACGAGATTTATGCGCGCACTCAGAAAGCCCTCGCCGACGCCAAAGTCAAAGCTCAACAAGCCGCCGACACCGCTGCGAAAGTCGCTGCCTTGACCTCGCTGTGGATGTTCATTTCGCTGTTGGCCGGTGCGTTCTTCGCCAGCCTCGCGGCTACTTACGGCGGTCGTCGTCGGGATGCCGTCGAGTACGTAGAAGTCGACACCTACACCACGACCACTCCAGTCCGTTAAACAAGGAGCATCACCATGCGCTCATTACTGCTGTTTTTCCTCGGCGTACCGATCCCGATCATCATCCTGATCGCCCTGTTCGTGCACTGATTGCTCCATTGAGGCCCATGCCTCGGCCGTTTCCACCTTCGGGTGGAAGCGGCTTTTTGCTTTCTGACGGGCAACAAGGGGAAAATCCGCGTCGGCAACGGGGCGGCCGTTGCGCGCACGTTTAAGGATGAATACGTTGAACAAGCAAGCAATCAAACGAAAAGTCGTCGAAATGCTCGATAGCGGGCATTCCAGGGCCGAAACCTTCAAGGCGTTTTCGGGTGGCAAGGTCAAGGATCGAGTGCTGGCGGGCTGGATCGGGGCGCATCCGGATCCCGCCCTGAGAAAACGACACGCCGTTAAAGTCAACATTCTGGTCGCACTGATGGGTATCTGGGGACTTCTCGGGGCGATAGCCGGGCTGCTTCAAATCAATGACGGTGGCATCGCTATGGCATTGACCATGGTCTTGATTATTGGCGTGATTCCGCTCTTGTTTGCGTGGGGCTTTTACAAGGGCATCGCGGTGATTTACACAATCTATGTCACCTTCACGATCAGCCAGATTCCTCGTGAATTCTACGGCTTCAGTGAAGAACCCGTGTCGACTCTGCTCGGCGTGGCGTTCATTCTGGCCATGGTGTTCTACGCCGCCTGGGTCAAATCGCTGCTGTTTCCGGACCTCGCTTTGGTCGGTACAAGGAAGATCAAAGGGCAGTACGTCTTCTCCAATTGATCGTTGGACAATCCAGCCGCTTTCACTGGCCTGGATCAATATTTCGCCGGGCGATATCGCCTAACGTAAATGATCCAGGCCTTTGCTGAGGCATGAACTACAGTGCTTCACGCGCACCTTGTTGCGCTGACGAAGTAGCTGCGTCGACGCCCCTCACAGCCACAATAAACGCGTCGACCCGGTGTAGTGCAGCAAGGAGCTGACACCACCTCAACCGAACTCTCACGGATGAACATAGCAATGCACTGCCAAGAAAGAACCTTCGATATCCAGCCGTTGGCGCAGGCGGACATGACCGTCCACATCAACGGTCAAGCGGTCACCGCCGCCATCGGCGAAACCGTCCTCAGCGTTATCCAGTCCCTCGGCGTTCGCCAGATTGCCCGCAACGATCACGACCAGATCACCGGCGCCTATTGCGGCATGGGCGTGTGCCAGTGCTGCCTGGTGAAAATCAATGGCCGGCACAAACGCCGTGCCTGTCAGACCGTCGTGCGCGACGGCATGCAGATCGAAACCCAGGTCAACCGCATCACCGCGCAGGAGGTGATCGCATGAGCCAGCAACCGGTCATCGTCGGCGGCGGCCCGGCGGGGATGGCGGCGGCCATCGAACTGGCGCGCCACGGGGTGCGCTGCACCTTGCTCGAAGAAGCTTCACGCCTTGGCGGTGTGGTCTATCGCGGGCCGCTGCGTGACGGCGTGCAGCTGGATTATCTCGGCCCGCGCTACTCCGAAGCGCTGGGCAAACTGCACGGTGATTTTCAGGAACAGGCCGGGCTGATCGATGTACGCCTCAACCATCGTGTGGTCGGCGCCGAAGGTACTCGTGCATTGGTAGTGCTGGATGGCGATGAGCAATTGCACGAGATCGAGTATCCGCAATTGCTCCTGGCTGCCGGTTGCCACGAACGCAGCGTGCCGTTTCCGGGCTGGACGTTGCCGGGGGTGATCATGCTCGGCGGTCTGCAACTGCAAATCAAAAGTGGCGTGGTCAAGCCGCAAGGGCCGGTGATCATCGCCGGCACCGGGCCGTTGCTGCCGCTGGTGGCGACGCAGTTGCATGCGTCGGGCGTCAGCGTCGCGGGCGTGTATGAGGCTTGCGCGTTCGGCAAGATTGCCCGCGAAAGTCTGGCGCTGCTGAACAAGCCGCAATTGTTTCTCGATGGTTTGAGCATGCTCGCCTACCTGAAACTGCACGGCATCCCGATGAACTACGGCTGGGGCGTGGTCGAGGCGCATGGCGAGGGCGAGCTGAAAAGCGTCAGCGTCGCGCCGTACTCGGCCACGTGGGAACCGGACATGAGCCGCGTCGAGCGTTTCGAAGCCAAGACCTTCGCGGTCGGTTATGGCTTTATTCCGCGCACCCAACTGAGCCAGCAGATGGGCCTGGATCACGGCTTCAGCGATGACGGTTATCTGCGCGCCAACGCGAACGTCTGGCAGCAAAGTAACGAACCCCACGTGCACCTGGCCGGTGACATGGGCGGGATTCGCGGTGGAGAAGCGGCGATGCTCGCCGGCAAGATCGCCGCAACCTCGATTCTCCTGCAACGCGGCGTGCTCGAAGAGGAATTGGCGCGTGTGCGCCGCGACCGCTACTTGAGCAAACTCAAAGCCATCGTGCGCTTTCGTGCTGCTGTGGATCGCTACACCGAACGCGGCGTCGGCCAGACCGCATTGCCTGCCGCTGACACGGTGATCTGCCGTTGCGAACACGCGACCCGCGCTGACATCGACCTGGCGCTGGAGCAAGGCGTGCAAGACATCGCCAGCCTGAAAATGCGCACCCGCGTAAGCATGGGCGATTGCCAGGGGCGCATGTGCGTCGGCTACTGCAGCGATCGCTTGCGTCAAGCGACCGGGCGCAAGGACGTCGGTTGGCTGCGCCCGCGATTCCCGATTGATCCGATTCCTTTTTCCGCGTTCCAGTCTGTCGGCACGGAGGCCGCTGCCCATGAGTAAGTTCTACGACGTGATCATTGCCGGCGGCGGCGTGATCGGGGCGTCCTGCGCCTATCAATTGTCCAAGCGCAAAAACCTCAAAGTGGCGCTGATCGATGCCAAGCGCCCGGGCAACGCCACCCGTGCGTCGGCCGGCGGTTTGTGGGCGATCGGTGAGTCGGTCGGCCTCGGCTGCGGGGTGATTTTCTTCCGCATGATGTCGGCCAACCGCAAGCGCGAAACCCAGGGCGCGGCGGTGGCAGTGGACGCAAGCACGCCGCACATTCTGCCGGAGTCATTCTTCGATTTCGCCCTGCAGTCCAACGCGCTGTACCCGGCGCTGCACCGTGAGCTGAAAGACAACCACGGCATGGATTTCAAGTTCGAAAAGACCGGGTTGAAATTCGTCATTTACGACGATGAAGACCGGCTCTACGCCGAGCACATCGTCGGCTGCATTCCGCACCTGGCCGATCAGGTGCGCTGGCTCGACCAAGCGGCGCTACGCGAGTCTGAACCGAGCGTCAGCCACGAAGCACGCGGGGCACTGGAGTTTCTCTGCGATCACCAGGTCAGCCCGTTCCGCCTCGCCGATGCCTACATGGAAGGTGCACGGCAGAACGGCGTCGACATCTTCGTCAACACCAACGTCACCGGTGTGTTGCATCACGGCAGTCGCGTCACCGGTGTGCAGACGGCCGAGGAGGGCGTGTTCCACTGCAAGACGCTGATCAACGCCGGTGGTGCCTGGGCGGCGGACTTGAGTGAATGGGCGACGGGTATTCGTATCCCGGTGAAACCGGTAAAGGGCCAGATTCTGCTGACCGAGCGCATGCCGAAGATTCTCAACGGCTGCCTGACCACCAGCGACTGCTACGTGGCGCAGAAGGACAACGGCGAGATCCTGATCGGCAGCACCACCGAAGACAAAGGCTTCGACGTCACCACCACCTACCCGGAAATCGCCGGGCTGGTGCAGGGCGCGGTGCGCTGCCTGCCGGAACTCAAGGACGTCAATCTGAAACGCACCTGGGCGGGTTTGCGTCCGGGCTCGCCGGATGAGTTGCCGATTCTCGGACCCATGCGTGGGGTGGAAGGGTATTTGAATGCCTGCGGACACTTCCGCACCGGCATTCTGACCTCGGCGATTACCGGTGTGCTGCTGGACAAACTGGTCAACGATGAGCCGTTGCCGCTGGATATCACGCCGTTTCTGGCGGACCGCTTTGAAGTCGCGCCGGTCAAGCAAGCGTTGGAACTGGAACTGGCCTGACCTTGGCAAGATGATCGTTCCCACGCTCCGCGTGGGAACAATCGGGTGTGGCTCAGGTGTTGCGGGATTTTTCTTCTAGCTGGTCCGATTCGAACAACCGCGCCAGTTCCGCCCGGGCTTCCTGGGCGGTTTGCAGGACTTTCGCCGCGTCGTCGTAGATCGCGTGCTGCGCCTCCAGCACCTGTTCGTCGTGGTGCTTGAAACGCTTGATCCGCGCATCGGCCTGAGCCTGGGTGAGACCGAGCCCGACCAACGTGCGCCGACTCATCTCCAGACTTGAGTAATACGTCTCACGAATCGCCTCCGCGCCAACATCGACCAAACGGTGCACGTGCTGACGGTTACGCGCCCGGGCGATGATCTTCATGTGCGGATACAGCTTGCGCACCACCTCGGCGGTCTTGATATTGGTCTCCGGATCATCCGTGGCAATCACGAAATATTCCGCCTCACCGACCTTGGCCGCATTGAGGATTTCCGGGCGCATCGGGTCGCCGTAGAACACCGGCACACCGCCAAAACTGCGCGACAGTTCAATGGTTTCCACCGAGGTGTCCAGCGCGACGAATTTGATGTTCTGCGCACGCAGAATCCGCGCGACGATCTGGCCCATCCGGCCCATGCCAGCGATCACTACACGCGGCGTGTCGGTGTCGATCTCACGGTATTTTTCCGGCACTTCCACCGGCTGCACTTTTGGGCTGACCAGCCGCGCGCAGATCAGCAGCAACAACGGCGTCACCGCCATCGACAGGGTGATGGTCAACACCAGCAAGTCATACAAACGCGGTTCGAACAGGCCCTGGTCGCGACCGATCTTGAACACCACAAAAGCGAATTCACCACCGGCCGCCAAGACGATACCGAGGCGAATCGCGCTGACCTTGTTCAAGCCACCAGCCAGACGCCCGACGACGAACAGCAGCGGCAATTTCAGCCCGATCAACAGCAGCGTCAGCCCCAGCACAGTGATCGGCGCACTCAGCAGCAAGCTGAGGTTGGCACCCATGCCGACGCTGATGAAAAACAGCCCGAGCAGCAAACCTTTGAACGGCTCGATCTGCGCTTCCAGTTCATGGCGATATTCCGAATCCGCCAACAGCAAACCGGCAAGAAACGCGCCCAGCGCCATCGACACACCGACCAGATCCATCAACCACGCCGTGCCGATCACCACCAGCAACGCCGTGGCCGTCGACACTTCCGGCAGACCGGTTTTCGCCACCACGCGAAATACCGGCCGCAACAGATAACGCCCACCAACCACGACCACGGCGATACCGCCGAGCACCTGCAACGCATGGTTCAGGCTTTCCGCGTTACTGGTGTCGTGAGCACCACCCGCCAGCATCGGCACCAGTGCGATCAACGGGATCGCGGCGATGTCCTGAAACAACAGAATCGCAAACGCCAACCGCCCATGGGGGCTGGTCAGTTCCTTGCGCTCGGCCAGACTTTGCAGACCGAATGCCGTCGAGGAAAGGGCCAGACCGAGGCCGAGCACGATCGCACTGTTCAGCGGTTGGCCAAACACCGACAGCGCCAGCACGCCGATCACCGAAGCCGTCAGCAACACCTGCGCCAGACCAACGCCGAACACCGATTTGCGCATCACCCACAAACGTCGCGGCGACAGCTCAAGGCCGATGATGAACAACAGCAACACCACGCCCAGTTCGGAAATATGCGCGACGCTTTGCGGGTTGCCGATCAGGCCCAGCACTGAAGGACCGATGATCACCCCGGCAAACAGATAACCGAGCACGGCGCCCAGTTGCAGACGTTTGGCCAAAGGCACGGTGAGCACGGCCGCGAACAGAAAGACGACAGCGGCTTGCAACAGATTGCCTTCATGGGGCATGGGGGGTTACTCCTGACAACGGTACGGCGGGGGTGACAAGGATAAGGGCTACAGCGACTTTTCATCCACCGAAGATCCCCTGTAGGAGCTGTCGAGTGCAACGAGGCTGCGATCTTTTGATCTTGCTTTTGCCTTCGAAGAATCAAGGTCAAAAGATCGCAGCCTGCGGCAGCTCCTACAGGGAATCTTCATGTGGCCTGTAATAAGTTGCATCAATTGGTTACATTTATAACCTAAGCGAATCAATCTCCCGAGTCCCGCCATGGCCATCAACTTCGACCTCAACGACCTGCAAGCTTTTCGCGCCGTGGTCGAGCAGGGCAGTTTCCGCAAGGCCGCCGACACCGTGCGCCTCTCGCAACCGGCGTTGAGCCGGCGCATCGAAAAGCTTGAAGACGCCCTCGGCGTAAAACTCTTCGAACGCACCACACGCAAGGTCAGCCTGACCCAGGCCGGGCGCGGATTCATGCCCAGTGTCGAGCGTTTGCTCGATGATCTCGACGTTGCGTTATTGGGCATCAGCGAAGTCGCATCGACCCGTTTGGGCCATGTCACCGTTGCTTGTGTGCCTTCGGCGGCGTACTACTTCATGCCCCGCGTGATCGCGCGCTATCACCAGCAATTTCCACGGATCAAAGTCAAAGTGCTCGACTCCAGTGCGCACGATGTCTTGAGTGCGGTGGTCAATGGCGAGGCGGATTTCGGCTTGAGTTTTCTCGGCACGCAGGATGCCAAAGTCGAGTTCGAACCGCTTGTGCAGGAGTGCTACGTCGTCGCTTGTCGCCGCGATCATCCGTTGGCCGGGCGCAGTAGCGTGACGTGGGATGAGTTCTATCAGCAGGATTACATCTCGCTCGACAAGACCTCCGGCAACCGCTTTCTGCTCGACCAGGCGTTGAGCACGGTGGTGCCGCAGCGTTCGAGCGTCTGCGAAACCCGGCATGTGACAACGATGATCGGTCTGGTGGAGGCGGGGTTGGGGGTGGCGGCGGTGCCGCTCATGGCGATGCCTGGGCCGGATCATCCGATCCTGACGCGGGTGCCGCTGACCGATCCGCAAGTGATGCGCAGTGTCGGCATCATCAAGCGCCGGGGGCGCACGTTGACCCCGGCGGCATTGGAACTGGAGCGGCTGGTGGTGGAAATGAAGGTCCAGCCGCCGATTGTCAGCGCTTGACCGAATCCAGTCCGGTGGCCTGCACGTCTGCTTGCGCGGCCGGCGCGGCGAGGTAAGCGAGCAGCGCTTTGGCTTCTTGCGGATGCTGTGCGCCGACCGGAATCCCAGCGGCAAAACGCGTCACCGACTGCACCGATTCCGGAATCTTCGCGACGAAACTCACGCCCGGCACCGGCAGCAATTCGCTGACCTGCTGGAAGCCCAATTGGTAGTCGCCAGTGGCAACCACCGAGCCGACCGGGATTTTCGCAATCATCTTGGCCTTCGGCTTCAGCTGATCTTCGATGCCCAGTTTCTTGAACAACTGCTGCTCGATGTAGACGCCGCTGGCGCTGTCTGAGTAGGCCACCGATTGTGCGTCGAGCAGGGTTTTCTTCAGGCCGTCGACACTGCTGATGTCCGGTTTCGGCGCGCCTTCGCGCACCACCAGGCCGATCCGCGAATCGGCCAGTTCCACGCGCGAAGCCGGGTCGACCTTGCCTTGTTTGATCAAGTCATCGAGGGCATAGCCGACCATGATCACCACGTCGGCGTGTTCACCGCGCGCGAGGCGATTGGGGATCGCCTCGGGTGCTTTGCCCATCGACGGACCGAGGCTGGTGGTCAGTGTGTTGCCGGAGGCGGCGGCGAATTTCGGGCCGAGGATTTTGTAGGCGGCGGTGAAGCCGCCGGAGGTCATCACGCTCAATTCTTCGGCCTGGGCCGCGAGGTTGAACGCGAGACCGGCGAGCAGGGCGGTGACAGTAAACAGTTTTTTCATGGCGTGTTTTCCTCAGGCCGCGACAGGTTGCAGACGACCACCGGCACGGCGGTACAGATAAAGAGTGGCGCACAAGGCACATAGCGCACCGATGCTCATCCAGTAACCCGGCGCGGCTTTGTCGCCGGTGTACTGAATCAGGAAGGTCGACATCGCCGGGGTGAAACCGCCGAAAATTGCCGTGGCCAGGCTATACGCGAGGGAGAAACCGGCAACCCGCACTTCCACCGGCATGATCTCGGTGAGCGCCGGAATCATTGCGCCGTTGTACAAGCCGTAGATAAACGACAGCCACAAGAGCGACAGCAGCATGTGGCTGAAGCTCGGCGCCTGCACCAGGTACGACAGCGCCGGATAAGTCGTGGCCAGGGCCAGCAGCGACATGGCAATCAGCACCGGGCGACGGCCGATACGGTCGGACAACAGGCCGCCAATCGGCAACCAGAAGAAGTTCGACACACCGACCAGCAGCGTCACCAACAGCGCGTCGGACGTGCTCAGGTGCAGCACGGTTTTACCGAAGGTCGGCGCGTACACGGTGATCAGGTAAAACGCGGTAGTGGTCAGCGCGACCATCAACATGCCGCCGAGTACCACGCCCCAGTTCTGGCCGAGGGTGCGGAACACTTCGCCCATGCTTGGGCGGTGTTTGCGTGCGGCGAACTCTTCGGTTTCCGCCAGGTTACGGCGCAGGAAAAAGATGAACGGGACGATCATGCAGCCGACGAAAAACGGAATCCGCCAGCCCCAATCGGCCACCACATCCGGCGCCATCCATGCGTTCAAGGCGTAGCCCAAAGCGGCGGCGACGATGATCGCCACTTGCTGACTGGCCGACTGCCAAGCGGTGAAGAAACCTTTGCGGCCCGGCGTGGCGATCTCGGCGAGATACACCGACACACCGCCCAATTCCGCCCCAGCCGAGAAACCCTGCAGCAAGCGCCCGATCAACACCAGTGCCGGCGCAAACAGGCCGATGCTTTCGTAACCGGGCACCAGCACTATCAGGATCGTGCCGCTGGCCATGATCGACAGCGTGACGATCAACCCTTTGCGCCGACCTACGTCATCGATGTACGCACCGAGCACGATGGCGCCGAGCGGACGCATCAAGAAGCCTGCGCCGAACACCGCAAAGGTCATCATCAGGGAGGCGAACTCACTGCTCGCCGGAAAGAACACCGCCGCGATCTGCGTGGCGTAGAAGCCGAAGAGGAAGAAGTCGAATTGTTCGAGGAAGTTGCCCGAGGTCACCCGGAAAATGGCACCGGCCCGCGAGCCGTTGTGAGGGATTGAGGCTGTCATAGAAAAGTACTCCACCGCTTTTATGACGTGCGCGACGGGAGGGCGGCGCACGGTTTTTATTGAGGTGGATGGTGGCGCAGGTGTAACCGGATGTTAATTGCATTATTGGCATGGATTGATGTGCAAAGTGGATCAATGGGGTTTTTTGGGTACAAATCCATTGCTGCTGTAACGGCTGTTTATGGTTTCGCCACCCCAGCCCTCTCCCGAGGGAGAGGGAGCCGATTTCGGTTGGTTTTGAAACTTGCATTCGACTCGGTATCGCACGTCGGCACACTTCTGCCAAACACCTCGGTCAGTCCCCTCTCCCTCCGGGAGAGGGCTAGGGTGAGGGGCTCTTGATTTCCTCTAGCGCCCACCCCCGGTAAAAAAGGAATGATTCCCGCCCCACGCAGTCGGAGTTGAGGTACTACACAATTCAGGAGGTTCACCGATGAACAGCAAAACCCTAATCGCCAGCCTGGCCCTCATCGCCGGCATTGCCGGGATCAGCCCACTTGTTCAAGCGGCGCAAACCTCAAATGAACAAGCCGTGCAATCCCCGGTCAGCGACCGGGAGTTGAAGGTCAACGACCGTGCGCCTGAAATGTATCAGCGTAAGGACAAGGCCCTGCAAAACTGGAAAGCCAAAGGTCTGAAAGCACCGATCGAGCAGGCCCAATGGGTGCAGATCAACGACAAGTACGTGATGGTGATGATCACCAACGGGACAATTGTCGAGATGCAACCGGTCGAGCGTTAAACCTCCGGCAATAATCAGCCATGGACGGTTGATTGCAATCGAGCGCCGTTCGGGTAAACCCCTTGGGGCATTTAGATGAAGGGAGGCCAGGACAGATTGAAAAAGTGACCACCGTATCGCGAAAGCGATCGTCTTCAACGCGAGGCTAATGTTCATCAATCTACTACATTGAATTGACATCGGTGTATGGGGTAGTGGCAAAATGACTATTTGTCGCGATTACATGGACTGTCATGACTATCAATTTCGGTTTTTCCGTCAAAAATTACAAGTGTTTCAAGTCTCGCGGAGTAAGCCTTCATCGTATCGAAAACATTAATTTGTTAATCGGTAGAAATAATGTTGGCAAGTCAAGTTTTATAGATATATTGGACACTTTGTGTGCTTTAGATACTTGGGGTGGAAGTGATTTTCCGGAGCTTGAGCTTTTCCAAACGCTGACTGACGATATAATTGCGAAAATTGATTTTGATGAGACCATCGACCTAGGTGAACCCGAGTCAGAGCTTGTGGGTCATGAACATCTCAAGGGAGCAGTTGTTACTTATAGTGAATCTGAAGATTCGATTGATTTTCTCGGCGTAAGTTGTGAGGTTTCGGAGTTTGAGGAGTATGCGCTGGTTGAGCGCTATTCATCTAGATTTTTTCGCGATGAGACTGGTAGTGCTAGGGTCGCGCCTCAGGGTATTCTCAATAAAAAACATGTGAGATTACATGCGGATCGCGATATTGCACCGGAAGTTGATAAGAAAAATATTGTTTTCACGGGCAATGGTGTAGGTGCGACGCAAATAGTTCATGCACTTTCCCATCATTCAGAACGGGATAGGGAACTAATTACAAAGATATTTTTAAGTGCGTTGAATGAGGTGTTCAGTCCAGACACTCGCTTTATTGAAATGACAACCAAATATCACAAGGCTAGAGACGTCTGGGAAATTTATCTTTCTGAGGAAGGGGCCAAGCTTTATCCGCTGTCTCAGTCTGGAAGCGGGCTGAAAACGATTATTTTGGTGTTGCTGAATCTGTTGGTTCGACCAGTGTTTGAAGATGCCCTGGTTTCCGAGTATATATTTTCTTTTGAAGAACTAGAGAATAATCTGCATCCTAGTCTGCAGCGCAGACTATTTAAGTACCTTGAAAGTTTTGCGGTAAGTAATGATTGCCATATATTTATAACGACTCACTCCAGTGTGGCCATTGATACGTACAGTGAATCGAATAACGCGCAAATAAATCATATTCAAAAAGTAAATGACGAAGTGGTTGGGTTCGTTGTTAGCGATAGTTCTCACGGATATCGTGTGTTGTCTGATCTCGGAAATAAAGCCAGCGATCTATTACAGGCGAATGGTTTGCTCTGGGTGGAAGGGCCATCGGATCGTATTTTTATTAATAAATTTATCGAAATATTTGGTAAGGGAGAGATTCAGGAAGGAGTGCATTTTCAGTTTGCTTACTTTGGCGGAAGTCTCTTGAAACATTTCGATATGTCTGTTCCCGAGCATGAGGGCAGCGAGGCTTTAAATGTCTTGAGGATTAACAAAAATGCGGTGCTCATTTGTGATGGCGATAGGCGCAGCAAAAATGATCCTCTTAAGGCTAGAGTAATAAAGGCTATGGGTGCTCTAGAAGAGTCAGGCGGGTATTCGTGGGTCACAGAGTGCAGAGAAATTGAAAATTGCATTCCTGCGGAGTCGTTTAAGTCAGTGAATGCGCTAGAGGGGGTTGGGGATATCGGAATGTATGAGTCAATACTGGAATTTTTGACACGGCATGAAGCCACGCAAGCTACTGAGTACACTAATAAGTTTGAAAAGGCAAAAGAGTATGTGAGGTCATTTAGTCGTAGTAATTTGAAGTTTCGTCCCGAGATTGAGAGCAATATGATTGAAATATGTTCCCGTATTCGAAGCTGGAATTTTATATAGGTGATCGCTACAGGTTTCAAAAAGTATAGATAACCTGCCTTCGGTAGACGGCGCGCGCAACGCTCGAGGCTTTTTCGCGAGTAACACAATGGTGTTTGGTGTGACTGGCATCTGAATTTATACGTGACTGAACACCTGCCCACCCCCCAACCGATACTGATTATTGCCACTGCGCTTGGCCTCATACATCGCCAGATCGGCAATGTGCAGCAAGCGGTCCATAGCCGTCGCATGGTCCGGAAACACCGCCACGCCAAGGCTGGTGCCGATGTGGCGCTGGTCGTTGCCGATGCTGATCGGGGGCGACAGTTCGATGAAGATTTTCTGGCAGATGCTGCGCGCTTCGTCCTGCAAACTCAGGCTCGGCGCCAGGCCTTGCAGGATCACCACGAACTCATCGCCGCCAATGCGCGCGACGGTGTCGGTGGCGCGCAGGATGCGTTTCAGCCGCGTGGCCATGGTGATCAGCACCCGGTCGCCGGCGGCATGGCCGTAGCGGTCGTTGATGGTTTTGAAACCGTTGAGGTCGACGAACACCAGTGCGACACGAGTCTCGGTCTGGCGAGCTTGATCCAGCGCTTCGGACAAGCGTTGTTCCAGCACCAGGCGATTGGGCAGGCCGGTCAGCGGATCGAAGTGAGCGAGGTGTTGCAGGTAGCTGGCCGAGGCTTTTTCTTCGGTGATGTCGCGCACCACACCCATCATTTTCACCACCGCGTCGTGGTCGTTGCGCACCACGTTGCCGGTTTCCCGCAGCCAGCGAATCGTGCCGTCGGGCCACACCACGCGGTACTCCTCATCGTGGTTCTCGCCGGTTTCCAGGCAACGCAGTTCACCTTCGCGCACCTTGGTGCGGTCGTCCGGATGGACGCAGGAGCAGAACAGCGCATAGGACGGGGTGATCTCGCCGATCTTGAAGCCGAACATGCCGTAAATCGCATCCGACCAGTACAGTCGATCCGTGTCGACTTCCCAGTCCCATGTGCCGATGCGCGCAAAGTACTGGCTGCGTTTGAAACGCTCGACGTCGCCGTCCTGCTGAATGTGTTGGCCATCGGCGGCCCGTCTCAGCAGATCCCGGTAGTGCGCGAGCTGCCTGCGCAAACCGCGTTCGCGCCAAAGCAACACGGCGATGACGGCGAGCAAAATCGCGGCCACGGCAAGGCTGATCCAGAACAGAGTCATTCGGGCGCTGCCAGCATGGCGAGTCGATCCGTGGGGTAGTGGCGGTTGGCTATGTTAATGCTTCATTACTCGGTTCGGATACCATGTTGATCTGCGCTGGCAGGTTGCCAATCCCCGGCATTTCTGGGAAAACGGCGGCCGGCTGAACAATAGAGTGAATGTTATGAATGATGAACTGCAGGTAATCGATCTTCAGGCCGGCGAAGGCAAAGCCGCCGTCAAAGGTGCGCTGATCACCACCCAATACACCGGATGGCTGGAAGACGGCAGCGAGTTCGATTCTTCCTACAGCCGTGGCAAACCTTTCCAGTGCGTGATTGGCACCGGGCGGGTGATCAAGGGTTGGGATCAGGGCTTGATGGGGATGCAGGTGGGGGGCAAGCGCAAATTGCTGGTGCCGGCGCATTTGGGGTACGGCGAACGGACGATGGGCAAGATACCGCCGAATTCGAATCTGGTGTTTGAGATTGAGTTGTTGGAAGTGTTGACGCGGGAGGATTGAGGTGGGGGGCGTTGATTTGGATGAAGTCCGTTACTTCATCCAAATGCCGTCAGGGTGGATCAGGTGAATACGTCTATATCGTCAAGCGTGTCTTCAATGATCCCTTGCAGTGAAGGATGTGTTTGCCTAGCGGACTCAAGTGCCGCAAAAACTGTTTCAGTATCCACCTCGCCATGTCGGCGAGCGATGTGCCCGAGCGCAGTAGCCGCAGCGGCCACAATTGCTTCGGCTGTGCTGGTGAGGTGTTTCAGGCAGATGTCCTGAGCCCATTTTCTATCGGTTTCATTCAGGCCAATGGATACGAGTGCGGCGATTACGTTTGCATCCTTGTCACTGGAAAGGAGTCTTATGGCCTCGTCATGGCTTATGGATGGATCTTGATAGATGAGGCTCACTTTGTATCTCCCAGGATTCTGCCTTTGTTGTCTACTTTTTTAGCCTTGATCAGCGCATTTTTCATATCTTGGTGAAGTTTATCCCATGGCCTTACGTGGCCGTGATAAACATCTCCACCTGTGCGATCGAAGACGACTAGCTCATTTGTTTCTGGATCAACTCCGATTCTACGTGGTGATGTAGGTTTGACCTGAACCGAGTTTTCTAGCGCTTCCTGACCATTGGTTGGTCCTTTACTTTTTATGGATGTATCTGTTTTGCCGTGGTAACTGGCTGCATCGAACTCAAGCGCCAAAACAATGTAAAGGGGTTTAATTCCCGAGTTTGGAGGAAAAACAAGGATGAAATCTCGGTACTCAGGCGGGTAAACCGGATTAACGATGATCTTGTCTGCTTGCTCAGTCGGCGGGTAAATCCAAATTTGGGGTATTCGTGGTGTGCTTTCCAACGGTGGAATTACCGTTGTCTTGGTGGGGTCTACGGCGGGTGTCCAGATCAATTTTGCGCCATTACCGAAATCTGCGACTTGATGGGTGCCTTGCTTCACGAACCGTACGACAGGAATCATCTCCCAATCGCTGCGCGTCTGGGTGTTGTACCCATATCCTTTCAAGGTGCCGTCGGCCTGTTGTTCTAAACGCAATCGGACACGAGTGCGACCTTTCTCAAGCGATTTAAGTTGTTCTTCTGTGTATAGCGAGCTGTCGCCCAAACTCGAAGGCCAAAGCAGAGCAACCATGCCGAGCAATGCACCAGCGACAACACCTCCCGTCACTGCGCTTGCACCACTCACCGCACTTGCGCCTGGGCTTGCAGTGGTAGTCGTAGCTAACAGAAGCGTTCCTGCCTCAGCGGGAAAATTACGGCCTCCTACTTTTTTCAGAGGGATGTTGCCAGCAGTGTCTCGTTCGCGGCCGCCCAACAAAGACAACTCTCCAAAATCAGCCAACTTCTCGACCGGAATAAATCCGGTACTACTGACATGGTTGATTACACCATCCGGAAGTTGGCAGCTTTTAGCGAACACGCAACCTTTTGCATCGGGCATAGGCTGTTGTGGCTGTTTGATTTGGCTATTTTCGTAAGCTTGCTGTCTGGCAAGCATGTTGTCATAGGCGGTTTGTCTAGCTTCCCGCTCTGCCAACTCGCTGTCGGTCATATAGCGGCTAGTGATGTGGTGTCCGTCACCGGCCGGTGGATTTTGAACCCGAGGTCTGTCTGTCTTTCGCGCCATGAGCGTCCTTGTTCTTTCGTCAGAAAACGATGCGGACGCTAAATGAATGGACGTTTGATGGATGTAGGACGGGTCTGAAATTGCGACAGTTGTTACAAGTGTAAAAAATCAGGATTGGTACATCGGCAGGTACGCCAACTCGCTCGGGCCTTCCTATGGTCTGGTTTTCAGATATTTGTTAGCAGAAAGAAAGCCATCGCGAGCAGGCTCACTCCTACAGTTAATCGCGGATGCTCATGGGATTTGAGTGCACCACCGATCTAGTGTGGGAACGAGCCTGCTCGCGAAGAACGATTACACGGTCAATCAGGCTGCGTGTGCCATTTCGGCCAGTGTGTCGGCCACGGTTTTTTGCAGTGAGGGGAACCGGCGGGTTACGCGGCGCAGTGCGGGCAGGACGGCGTCGATTTCCAGTTCATCGAGTTGGGGAAGGGCGGTGACGGCGGAGGCGACGATGGATTCGCGTTCGCTTTCGAAGAGCACCAGGCAGGCGTTTTGTGCCCAGCGTCCGTCCCGTTCGTTGAAGCCCATGGCCACCAGTGCTGCGACGACTTGTGCATCGGTTTTGTTGGACATGTTTATTGCCTCAGGGCGGGGTCGATTTTGTCGAGGGCGCGGTTGACCGCGAGTTCGCCGAGCATGACCACTTGCTGGATGCCGAGCACGGTGTTGCGGTAGGGCGAGTCGAGCAGGGCGGCGAAGTCGCTGAGCATGATGCTGGCCGAGGCCATGGATTCGCAGGCATGGGCCATGAGGTCTTCGGCGCCGGTGTTCGGGTCGACGAGGAACATGGTGCTGGGTTTGCGTGGTGGTGAAGGCGGTGTGGGTTTCAAGTAGTGGTCGAGGGCGCGTTCGGCGGCTTCGTGGAGTTTTCTGGAACCTGGTGTGGAGTAGGGGGACGTTGGATTTGGATCGATTTCCGCGTCTGTTTCGGGCGGATTTGGCGTGATTTTGAACATATGCTAGGAAACCTCAATGAGGCTGACACCGTTTGCGACTAAACATTGGGTGGCAGCTATACGCAGGTTAGTCGACCGGACTCCTAGCTAAACCGGCGCGCTCGAAAGCGCCCTACGCATAGCCGCCATTGAGTGCAGGCATGGAAATGCCAGACTGAATAACTGCTTGCAAGCTAGAGATGAAACCGAGCGACTAAACCCGATCACTGAACATTCAGTGACGCGAACCAAGTTACCGGCAGCCCCCAAGCCGCACAAGCCGGCGGATTCTGGCGTAGTTGTAGGCAAAGGCGCAAGGCGCTGTAGCCTTGTGGCTGATGTCTAAATGATGCTGCGTTTGACTGCGCGCCTTCGCGAGCAGGCTCGCTCCCACAGGGGGAACGCATTCCAAACTGTGGGAGCGAGCCTGCTCGTGAAGGCGCCTTCAAAATCACCTCAGGATTCAACCCTCACACCCCGCCCAAACCGCTCCCGATACACCGACGGCGGCACACCCACCACCCCGCGAAACGCCACCCGAAAACTCTCCACCGACCGATAACCACAACGCTCGGCAATCTGCTCTGTATTGTCCGGCGTGCTTTCCAGCAACTCCCGCGCCCGCGCCAACCGCTCGTGCTGCAACCACGCCTTCGGCGACTGCCCGCTGGCCTCGGTAAACCGCCGCAGAAACGTGCGCTCACTCATCGCCGCTTCACTGGCCAGATCACGCACTTCCAGCGGTTCATGCAAACGCTCGCGCGCCCACTGCATGACGCGCGACAGATCATTGCGCGGCGTCGGGCTGACCGGTGTCGGAATGAACTGCGCCTGACCGCCGGTGCGTTGCGGCGACATCACCAGGCGCCGCGCCACCGAGTTGGCGACTTGCGTGCCGAAGTCCCGCGCCACCAGATGCAGGCAGGCATCGATCCCGGCAGCGCTGCCGGCCGAGGTGATCAACTGACCGGAATCGACGTAAAGCACATCGGCATCGACAGCAATCGCCGGGAAGCGCTGCGCCAGTTCCGCCGTGTAACGCCAATGGGTGGTGGCGCCGTGGCCATCGAGCAGGCCGGTGGCCGCCAGCACAAATACACCGGAGCAGATCGACAGCAAGCGCGCGCCCCGGGCATGGGCCTGACGCAACGCGTCGATCAATGCTGGAGGCACCGCCACGTTGCGGTCGCGCCAGCCGGGAATGATGATGGTGCGCGCTTCGGCCAACAATTCCAGGCCGCCATCGGCCAGCACCTGAATGCCGCCCAAGGCGCGCATCGGGCCTTGATCGACCGCCGCAATGGCGTGGGTGTACCACGGGAAATCGAACTCCGGCCGGGTCAGGCCGAAGACCTCCACGGCGATGCCGAACTCGAATGTGCAGAGGCCGTCGTAGGCCAGAATTGCGACCAAACCTGGTGATGTCGGCATTTGGCGGAAAATTCCCGGTGAGTGTCTTGTGCGCCACTGTAGCCGCAAGCGGCCGCTCGATAAAGTCTGTTCACACCCGTTCAGATAAAGGAGCAACACCCATGGTCAGTCTGGTTCGCGACATCCCTGCGGCGCCGTCGGCGATCGCCCTGATGCACTTCAGTAATCGTCTGACTTTCGAAACCGATTGTTCCGACGTGTTCAGTAGCCAAGAGGCTGGCGAGATTGATTTTGTCCTGGTCGATGTCCGTGGGCCGCTGGCCTTTGAGCGCGGGCACGTGCCGGGTGCGATCAATATTCCGAACCGTTTGCTGACGGCCGCGGAACTGGCCAGCTACCCGAAAACCACGCTGTTCGTGGTCTATTGCGCCGGCCCGCACTGCAATGGCGCGAACAAGGCAGCGGTAAAACTGGCAGCGCTGGGGTATCCGGTCAAGGAGATGATCGGCGGGGTTACCGGATGGCTGGATGAAGGCTTTCAACTGAGCGTTGAGCCAGTTGTCAAAACCGCCATCGGCTGCGAATGCTGATCCCCTTGTAGGAGCTGCCGCAGGCTCGGGCCGCGTTCGGACGATCTTTTGATCTTGATGTTTAAAAAGCCAGATCAAAAGATCGTCCGAACGCGGCCCGAGCCTGCGGCAGCTCCTACAGGGAAGTCAGCGTTTTTCTGCGCTGGAAGTGCTCTTGTCCTACAGCCTTTGCACCACGACGGCGCACCCGTTGACCCCGGTCAATCGGTGCGCCGATCTTTCATAAGTATTTGTCGCTTAAACACAATTTACCCTGTGCGCGCCGCCATAGACTGCCGGCCACTTCGGTTTTTGTAGCCAATTGGCCATGACCGAACGCTGAATCGAAAGCTGCCAATAAAAGCCTCCGCACACAGGAGTTATAAATGAAGAAGCTAGTGATGTTCGGTGCCCTGGCACTGTCGATGTTGTCCCTGACCGCTGTGGCCGAAGACACCAAGCCGATCCGCATCGGTATCGAAGCCGGTTACCCACCATTCTCGATGAAAACCCCTGACGGCAAACTCGCCGGTTTCGACGTCGATATCGGCGATGCGCTGTGCGCGCAGATGAAAGTCAAATGCACCTGGGTCGAGCAGGAATTCGATGGCCTGATCCCGGCGCTGAAAGTGAAGAAGATCGACGCGATTCTGTCGTCGATGACCATCACCGACGACCGCAAGAAAAACGTCGATTTCACCATCAAGTACTACCACACCCCGGCGCGCTTCGTGATGAAGGCAGGCTCCGGTGTCAAAGACCCGCTGACCGAGCTCAAGGGCAAGAAAGTCGGCGTGCTACGTGCCAGCACCCACGACCGTTACGCCACCGAAGTGCTGGTGCCAGCCGGGATCGACCTGGTGCGTTACGGCTCGCAACAGGAAGCCAACCTCGACATGGTTTCCGGACGTATCGACGCGATGCTGGCTGACTCGGTCAACCTGAGCGACGGTTTCCTGAAAACCGACGCGGGTAAAGGTTTTGAATTCGTTGGCCCAACCTACGAAGACGCCAAGTACTTCGGTGGCGGCGCCGGCATTGCAGTGCGCAAGGGCGATACCGCGCTGGCCGAGCAATTCAACAAAGCCATCACCGAAATCCGCGCCAATGGCGAGTACAAGAAAGTCCAGGACAAGTACTTCGACTTTGATGTGTACGGCCATTAATACGCCGTAGAAAAAAGTGGCCCCGTTTGCGCGGTGGCCACTTTTTTTGCGCTCTAATTGTGATGAGACCCTTGTAGGAGTGAGCCTGCTCGCGATAGCGGTGTGTCATTCAATGAATGTGTTGGCTGACCCACCGCTATCGCGAGCAGGCTCACTCCTACAGGGGATCTTTGTGATCCAGATATTGAGGAGTTACCCATGCAACGCATCGACCATGTTCTGCCCTGGAGCCACTTGGGCAGCGAACGTTCGCTAAGTGTGTTCCGCTATGGCGCCGGCCCACGCAAGGTGTACATCCAGGCCAGCCTGCACGCCGATGAACTGCCGGGCATGCGCACTGCGTGGGAACTCAAGCAACGCCTCAACCAACTCGAGCAGCAAGGCCGTTTGCAGGGCGTGATCGAATTGGTGCCAGTGGCCAACCCGATCGGCCTCGATCAACATGTGCAAGGCGCGCACATGGGCCGCTTCGAACTGGGCAGCGGTAAGAATTTCAACCGCGCCTTCGTCGAACTCAGCGCACCGGTCGGGACGTTGATCGGTGAGCGTCTGGGCACTGATGCCGAGGCCAACGTTGCACTGATCCGCCAAACCATGGGCCAGGTATTCGATGAACTGCCGGTACCGGCCTCGCAACTGGAAGCCTTGCATCGCCTGTTGCTGCGCCATGCCTGCGATGCCGACATCACCCTCGATCTGCATTGCGATTTCGACGCGGCGATTCACTTGTACGCGCTGCCGCAGCACTGGCCACAGTGGCAATCGCTGGCGGCGCGCTTGAAGGCCGGCGTGGCGCTGCTGTGTGAAGATTCCGGTGGCAGCTCGTTCGATGAATCCTGCTCGACGCCGTGGCTGCGTCTGGCGCGGGCATTCCCGAATGCCGCGATTCCGGCGGCGAATCTGGCGACCACGCTGGAACTGGGCAGCATGGGCGATACCCGGGTCGATCAGGCTCAAGCCAATTGTGAGGCGATTCTCGGTTTCCTCGCCGAGCAGGGTTTTATCAGCGGCGAGTGGCCGGCGGCACCGAGCGAGTGCTGCGAAGGCCTGCCGTTCGAGGGCACCGAATACCTGTTCGCGCCGCACCATGGTGTGGTGAGTTTCCTGCGCAATGCTGGCGAGTGGGTGGAGCAGGGCGATGCGTTGTTCGAGGTGGTCGATCCGTTGCAGGATCGCGTCACCACTGTTCGTGCCGGCACCAGTGGCGTGTTGTTTGCGCTGGATCGCGGGCGCTATACCGAGCCGGGGATCTGGCAGGCGAAAGTGGCGGGGCGGGTGGCGTTTCGGACGGGGAAATTGACCAACGACTGACAGATCTTCGTCGGATTCGCGGGCCCTTTCGCGAGCAGGCTCGCTCCCACCCTGGACATGCATTCCCCTGTGGGAGCGAGCCTGCTCGCGAAGGGGCCATCAGCAAACCCAATATATAAACCTTCATTGGGGGTACTGGCCTCATCGCTGGCAAGCCAGCTCCCACAGTGATTGAAGGTGTTCACAAACATTGTGTTCACACAAATCCTGTGGGAGCTGGCTTGCCAGCGATGGCGGCATCAGCAGCACCACCGAATTTGGATCCACGCCGCAGGATGTTAGGCTCCCCCCGAACCCGACACTCCCCCAGTGATTGAAGGTGTTCACAAACATTGTGTTCACACAAATCCTGTGGGAGCTGGCTTGCCAGCGATGGCGGCATCGACAGCACCACCGAATTTGGATCCACGCCGCAGGATGTTAGGCTCCCCCCCGAACCCGACACTCCGTGAAGGAAGGCTCTATGTTGAAGGTCTTTGCTCTCTTGACCCTACTGGCGTCCAGCGCCGTGCAGGCGCAAACCACGCTGCAATCCGATCTGCCACTCAAGTACATCGAACAGGTGCACGCCGACGCCGAGGCGCGTCCGTTGGTGATTTTTCTTCACGGCTACGGTAGTAACGAAGCCGATCTGATCGGCATGAAATTCCAGCTCCCGGCGCAATACAACTACCTGTCGGTGCAGGCGCCGTTGTCGTTGGGCGAAGGACGTTTCCAGTGGTTTCGCAAGAAAGGCGAAGGTGCCTACAACGGCGAGACCGATGATCTGAAGGTCAGTGGCCAGAAACTGCGCGATTTTGTCGCGCAAGCGGCGCAGAAATATCACACCACCCCGAGCAAGGTGTACCTGATCGGTTTCAGCCAGGGCGCGATGATGACCTACGAAGTGGGGCTGCGGCCGCCAGTCGCTGTCGGCGGGATCGCTGCGTTGAGCGGGCGTTTATTGCCAGTGTTGAAAGCTGAACTCAAAGGCGAGCAGCAGCCGTTGCCGCTGAGTATCTTTATCGGCCACGGCACCGCCGATGATCCGGTGCCGTATAAAAACGGCACCGAGGCCAACACGCAACTACAGAAACTCGGTTACAAGCCGCAGTTCCATGCCTATCCCGGCGTCGGCCACAGTATCAGTGCGGCCGAGCTGCGCGACTTGAGTGGCTGGCTGCAGCAGCTCAATCCTTGAGGATGGTTTTCACCAAAGCATCGTGACCTTTCTTGTCGCTGGCGCGGGAGATCACCTGCACCAACGCCATCTTCGTGCCGGAGCCGGCCATCAGCGTGGTGTTGAGGGTCTGGCCACCGCCCTGGGTCGCGGTGCTGTCGACCTGACGCAGGCCAAGGCCGGTGCCTTTCTGGGTCAGGCTTTTTTCGCTGAGTTTGTTGAAGTCCGGCAGGGCCTTGCGTTGGTCGTCGATGAAGCTCGAGACGGTGCTGTCGAGGAACTGGCCGTCGTTGTCCTTGACGTGCTGGCCTTCGGGGATTTGGTTTTCAGCGGTAATGACCACGGTTTTTGTGGCCTCGTTGGTGTACATCGTGCCCTTGGTCCCGCTCGGGCTGGCCGGCAGCGGGTCGGCGATGAAACCTTTAGGCAGCACAAAAGTGAACTTGCCATCGAGCATCGTGACTTTCTCGGCGCTGGCTTTTTCCTTCGCTGCTTGCGCGTGGAGGGCGCCGAAACCGGCGAGGGCCGCCACCAGCAGGACGACGGCTTTTTTGCTCAACAATGACATGTGAATCTCCGGTGGATGGTCGCGCGAGGCGGGCGATCATCCCACGGAGGAGGGCGGGCGTTCCAGCGCGAATCGTCTGAGCGGTTACTGCGCCTGCGCTTTCGCCAACGGACGGGCCAACAGGCGTTTGGTTACGCCGAGCATGGCCACCGACACCGCGACACCGACGGCGAATCCACTCAGCCCCATGCTTGGCAAGGTCAGCGCCGAGACCAGACAAAACGCCGAAAACGAATACATGCCGGTCGCCGTCGCCCGTAACAATGCGGCGGTAAATGCCGGGCCGCGCGTTTGTTGCGAGAACACCGCCATCACACTGCCGAGTACCGGGAACACCGCGAGCAAACCGCTCCAGCGCTCGCCGACGGTGCTGGCGAGCATCGTCACCACCAGTGTCAACGCGGCGCCGGCGATCATTCGCCAGATCAGTTTGTCCGACTTCGGCGCCGGGCCGCTGAGCACCGGTTGCACCGTGGGAAACAGATACGGCGATGCCAGCAGCGCAATTGCCGCCACCGCCACGGAAAACGGCAGCGACGCCGGGATCAGTGACAACACCCCCGCGATGACGGCCCACACCGACAGCGAAGCCGTCAGCGCCAACGGCCAGTTCGCCCGTTGCGCGACCTGCGCATAGGTGATGCAGAACGCAATCATCGCGAACATCGCCGATAACGCCGCCACCGCTGATTGCGCGGCAAACGCCGGACCCTGCTCAATGGCGAGGAAAAACAGAATCGGCCCGACCACCACCGGCAATCCCGACAGCCACCCGGCTACGCTCGGCCCCCAGCGTTTGCCTGCCAGGGAAATCAGCAGCAGAAAACCGGGAATCAGCAGCAGTTTGAGGATCAGCACGCAGGTGTCTCCGTCCGTTGAGGGTAGGCCACGGTAGCATTGTCGATCGGCGATTGCTGCCTATGTGCGCAGTTTTTGTATACAAAGTATCGAGGGCGATACCCGGCTATGCTGTGTGTATCAGGGTTTACCGGAGTCGATGCCGCGATGAGAAGAACACCGAAGCTGGTGCGAGGATGCTGCGGCATCGGCTTGTGGGCGTTGTTGCTGACGCCGACCTGGGCCAATTGGCAGGACGCCGTGCCCGGCGCGCAGATCATCGGCACCGGTGATTTCAGCGTGTTCGGGTTCGATGTCTACAACGCACGCCTGTGGAGCGCCGCGCGGCCCTTGGACGACGACCAGCCGTTTGCGCTGGAGTTGATTTACCGTCGCAAGATTTCTCGCGACGACCTGGTCAAGGCCAGCGTCGATGAAATCAAACGACTGTCAGGGAGTAGCGTCAGCCCGACGCAATTGGCCGGTTGGCAGGTACAGATGCAGCAATCGTTCGTCGATGTGCAGGCTGGCACGCGGATTACTGGGGTCTATCTGCCAGGGCAGGGCGCGCGGTTTTTTGTCGGCCAGCAATTACAGCATGAGATCGATGACCCGCTGTTTGCCCGGGCGTTTTTTGATATCTGGCTCGATCCGCGTACGCGCAATCCCGAGTTGCGTGAGCAGTTGTTGGGTGTGAGTCGATAGATTTTTTGATCTTCTAGGCTTCGGCTGAAACGTCTAAGCTGCGTCTTTCCGATTTGTTTCTGGATGTGTGCGTGAAATTCAGCTTGCCCAAAATCGCCACCGCGCCGTTTTGCCCGCCGGAAGTGGCTGGCAGTGTCGCGGTAGATCCCAATGCCTCGTTCTTCAAACGCGTGCTGCGTTTCGCCGGCCCCGGGTTGCTGGTGTCTATCGGTTACATGGATCCGGGCAACTGGGCCACCGCCATCGAGGCCGGTTCACGCTTCGGTTACAGCCTGTTGTTTGTGGTGTTGCTGGCGAGTCTGGCGGGCATGGTCGTGCAATGCCTGTGTTCGCGGTTGGGCATCGCCACCGGGCGCGATCTGGCGCAACTGTCCCGCGAGCGCTACAGCACGCCGACTGCGCGCTTGCAGTGGGTGTTGGCGGAAATCTCGATTATCGCCACCGATTTGGCCGAAGTGCTTGGGTGTGCGCTGGCGTTCCATTTGCTGCTCGGCTGTTCGCTGACCTTCGGCATTGCCCTGACGGCGTTCGACACCTTGCTGGTGCTGGCCCTGCAAAATCGCGGCTTCCGCCGACTGGAAGCGATCATGTTGGTGCTGGTGGCGACTATCGGTGTGTGTTTCTTCGTTGAACTGCTGCTGATCAAACCCTACTGGCCGGACGTCGCCCAAGGCTTCAAACCGTCGCTGGCGGCGATTGGCGAAGCGGCGCCGTTGTACCTGGCCATCGGTATTCTCGGTGCGACAGTGATGCCGCATAACCTCTACCTGCACACCTCGATCGTGCAGACGCGGATGATCGGCAAGGACCTCGCCAGCAAGCAGGACGCGGTGAAACTGGCGCGCATCGACACCATCGGTTCGCTGGCGCTGGCGTTGCTGGTCAATGCGGCGATCCTGATTCTCGCTGCGGCGGCTTTTCACCAGTCCGGGCACACCGAGGTGGTGGATATTCAGGACGCCTACCACTTACTAGACCCGCTGGTGGGCGGCGCGCTGGCCAGCGTGTTGTTCGGCGTCGCGCTGCTGGCATCGGGGCAGAGTTCGACCTTCACCGGCACCATCGCCGGCCAGGTGATCATGGAGGGTTATCTGAACCTGCGGATCCCGTGCTGGCAGCGGCGCTTGATTACTCGCGGACTGGCGTTGATTCCGGCATTCGTCGGCGTGTGGCTGATGGGCGATAACGCGATCGGCAAGTTGCTGGTGTTGAGTCAGGTGGTGTTGAGTCTGCAATTGCCGTTTGCCTTGTATCCATTGATTCGCATGACCAATGATAAAAAGCTGATGGGGCCCTTTGTGAACCGCTGGCCAACCCGGGTGTTGGCGTGGGGGTTGTTTGTGGTGATCAGCGGCGCTAACAGCTGGTTGATTTTGCAGTGGGCGGTTTGAGCCATATTTTGCAGTGACTGGGCTAGCCTCTTCGCGAGCAGGCTCGCTCCCACAGTTTCCAAGGTGATTTCAACAGTGTGTACACCTCGTAACCTTGTGGGAGCGAGCCTCCTCGCGAATGCGGAGTTTCAGGCGCCAACGTCGCTGAATACTGGAATGCGCCCATTGAGCGAGGGCCGGTAGTGCCAGTTCAGGCAAATCAGATCGATGCCCTTTGCGAGTATTTCCCGCACCGTAGCTCCGGCAATACTCATCGCCAACGCTTGCCCCGGACACTGATGCCGGCCACTGCCAAAACTGAAACTGCGGCGGTTGGCGCGCTGTGGCAGAAACTGCTCCGGCTGTTCGTTGAGCGCCGGATCTCGATTGGCCGAGGCCAGCAGCACTAGAATCACATCGCCCGTTTCGACACGTACTCCAGCAATCTCACAGGACGCGGCGACAAAGCGCCGGGTGTTCTGCACGGGCGGGTCGAAGCGCTGGACTTCGCTGAGCAGTGCTTCGATGGATTCGCCGCGCAACGCTGGCTGCCGACGTAGCGCCAGCAGCGTATTGCCGATCAGGCCGGCACAGGCTTCGAACGTCTGTGAACAGAGGCCGATCAGGTTGGCGATCAAGGTTTCCTCATCGCCGGTGAAGCGCTGCTGGATCGCGCTGAGGAAGTCGCTGGCGGGTTCGGCGAGCAACTCGATGAAGTAGCCGCGCAGGTGTTCGGCCGCCGCGTCCGCTGCGGCCAATTGCAGATCATTGCTCAACGGCGACAGGCAGGCGACGAAGTCCGTCGTCAATTCACTGATCGCCCGCGCTTGCGCCGGTGTGAATCCCAAAAGTCCCGCGACCACGCACACAGGGCCACGGAACATGGCTTTGTACAGACCGTCGGTATCCGCTGTGATCAGTCGTGCGGCGACCAAAGCATTGATTGGTTCAAGGTCTAGCGCTGCCAGCTCAGGCTCGATGGCCGAACGCGGACAGCGCTGGCGTTCGCTGTCATTCATGCGCATCAGTTGGCCAAAGACTTTGCCGGCCATGCTTTCGGCAATTGCTTTGGGCACCGGCTCCTGCGCCGGACGCACCCGGCAATCGGCGTGGGCCAACACCGCACACACCGCCCGGGCGCTGCTGGCGACCCACAGTTTCAGCTTTGGATGAAACGTCAGTCCACCTGCTGCGCGCAGTTCGGCGTAGTAGGGATAAGGATCGGCGTGCGTTGCTGCGCTGATCGGGTTCATGGTTTGCATCCTTGTCGGCGGGGAAAGTGTTGCTACTATCTCCACTGCGCAACGACGATGATTCGTCCGGGAGCGAACTATGCACGCAGAGCATCAAGACATCGGCGTTTCCCAAGTGGCTGCCGCCATCGCCGAGCCGGCGCGAACGAAAATCCTCTGTTCGCTGATGGACGGCCACGCCCGCACCAGCACTGAATTGGCGACGATCGCCGAAGTCAGCGCCTCGACCGCCAGTGTGCACTTGGCGAAACTCAAGGACCTGGCACTGCTGCGCCTGCATGTTCAGGGCCGTCATCGCTATTACAGCCTCGCCGATCAGCGCGTGGCGCAGGCGCTGGAAGCGTTGATGGTGATTGGCCAGAACGCCGCGCCGACGTTCAAGGCGCACACACCGGATCGCCTGCAATTCGCCCGCACTTGCTACGACCACATGGCCGGGACGCTGGCGGTGTTGCTGCACGACCGTTTGCTCGAGGCTGGTTGGTTGGTGGCAAGCGACGAGCAGGCGTATCGTTTGAGTGACACCGGCGAGGCGTTGTTTCTTGGTTTGGGAATAGACGTGCAGGATTTGACCAGCCTGCGCCGCAAGTTTGCCTGCCCGTGCCTGGACTGGAGCATGCGCCGGCCGCATCTCGGTGGTTCGCTGGGCGCGGCGCTGTTGCAAACGGCGTTGAAGCGCAAGTGGGTGACACAGGATCTGGACAGTCGGGCGTTAGCGTTGACGGCGCTGGGGCGCAAGGATATTGGTGCGCGGTTTGGCGTTGAGTTACCGGTAGACGGGCAGATCAAAAGATCGCAGCCAGCCGTAAAGCGTGCCCACCCGATAAATTCCGACCGTACCGAATCCCTGTAGGAGCTGCCGAAGGCTGCGATCTTTTGATTTTCAGCTTCTGACCGACGAGGGGCGCATCTGCCACCTTGTATCACCGTTGTCGACCCTATACTGTATATGCAAACAGTATAGAGCCCGCGCCATGCAAATCATCGACAAGCTGAGCATCCTCGCCGACGCCGCCAAGTACGACGCCTCCTGCGCGAGCAGCGGCGCGCCCAAGCGCAGCTCCGAAGGCAAGAGCGGGCTGGGCTCGACAGATGGCATGGGCATCTGCCACAGCTACACGCCGGACGGGCGCTGCGTGTCGTTGTTGAAGATTCTGCTGACCAATTTCTGCCTTTACGATTGCCAATACTGCGTCAACCGCCGCTCCAGCGATGTTCCGCGCGCTCGTTTCACCCCCGAGGAAGTCGTGGCGCTGACCATGGATTTCTACCGGCGTAACTGCGTCAGCGGGCTGTTTCTCAGTTCCGGCATCATTCGTTCGGCGGACTACACCATGGAGCAACTGGTGCGGGTGGCGAAGCTGCTGCGTGAAGAGCATGAGTTTCGCGGGTACATCCATCTCAAGACCATTCCCGAAGCCGATCCGGCATTGATTGAAGAGGCTGGCCGCTACGCCGATCGCCTGAGCGTCAATATCGAACTGCCCACCGATGCCAGCCTGCAAGTGCTGGCGCCGGAGAAGGACATCACTTCGATCAAACAGGCGATGAACACCATCTACACTGGCGTGCAGACCGTGTTGAACGAACCGCGCTCGGCGAAGTTCGCCCCGGCCGGGCAGAGCACACAGTTGATTGTCGGCGCCGACGACACCGATGACAGCACCATCCTTCACAGCGCCCAGGCCTTGTACGGCAATTTCCGTCTGCGCCGGGTCTACTATTCGGCCTTCAGCCCGATTCCCGACAGCCCGAAAAGCGTGCCTCTCGCTGCGCCGCCGCTGATGCGTGAACACCGTTTGTATCAGGCTGATTTTCTCCTGCGCAGCTATGGCTACAGCGCCGATGAATTGCTCAAGGGGCCGGGCAATCTGGCGCTGGACATCGACCCGAAACTGGCCTGGGCGTTGCAGAATCGTGAAGTGTTCCCGCTGGATCTGAACCGCGCTGAAGCGTCGTTGATCGCGCGTATTCCCGGGATTGGTTTGCGCACCACCGAACGTCTGGTCGAGCTACGTCGCCAGCGGCGCATTCGTTACGAAGACGTCGCGCGCATGCGCTGCGTGCTGGCCAAGGCCAAGCCGTTCATCATCACCAGCGACTACCATCCGCAGCAGGCTGAAGTCACCAGCCACTTGCTCTATCAGCAATTGCGCGACCGGCCGATGCCACAGCAGATGGGGCTGTGGGGATGATCAATCTTGATTGCGACGATTTGTTCGACACGTGGCGCCAGCAGGCGCGCTGGCTGCTGAGCCATGAAGTCGACCCGAGTCTGGTGAGTTGGGCTTCGCAAGGCGTGGCTGATCTGTTTGCCAGTGATGAGCCGGTGCCTGAAGGGCAGGGGCCGTTTACTGCGAAGATCCCGCGCGTGTTGCTCGATACGCTGGAACAAGCCTCGCGCTATCGCGGAGATCAACGCTGGAGCCTGTTGTATGAAGTGTTGTGGCGCGTCAGCCATGGCGATCGCACGGCGATGATGGCCGGGGACAAACTCGGTAGCGAGTTGCAGCGACGGATCAAACAAGTCAATCGCGAAGCCCATCATCTGCATGCGTTTGTGCGCTTCATCGAACGCCCTTCATCCAGCGCGGGTCCGCAATATGTAGCTTGGCATGAGCCGGCCCACGACATTCTGCACAGCGCCAGTGAGCATTTCATCGGGCGAATGGGCCGTCATCGCTGGTTGATCGCCACCCCGCGTGACGGGGTCTATTACGATGGCGAGCAATTGATCCATCAGCGTCAATGCCCGCTGGAATGGCAGCAGTTGGCGCAGAATGTCGACGATCCTCATGGTGATCTTTGGCTGACCTATTACAGCCACATCTTTAATCCAGCGCGGTTGAACGAGAAGGTCATGCAGGGGCATTTGCCGGCGCGGTTCTGGAAGAATCTGCCGGAGGGGGAGTTGATTCCCGGGTTGATTACGCAGGCGCGGATGGGGAAGCAGCAGAATGGGCAGGCGAGTGGGATTGCCAACCGTGCAGGCAAACGGATTGCCTTGAAGAGCTAAAAGCATACCCTCGCCCCAGCCCTCCCGAAACGTCGGACCGCCCGTAGGGAGAGGGGGCCGACCGAGGTGTTTGGACTTGATCCATCGACCTGAAAGTCCGCGTCGAACTCAGATTTTGAATACCACATAGATCGGCTCCCTTTCCCCCTCGCCCCCCTGGGGGAGAGGGCTGGGGTGAGGGGGAAAAGATCTCAAGCCCTACACAACAATCCCCGCCAAACGCCATAAAAAAGCCCCCCACCAATCACTCGGTGGAGGGCTTTTCTACATCAATTGCCGTCAGATCAAACCTTGACGATCCAGCCCGCTGGCGCTTCGATGTCGCCGGTCTGCACGCCAGTCAGCTCTTTGTAGAGCTTCTGGGTCACAGGACCCACTTCGGTCTCGCTATGGAACACATGCAGATGATCGTTGTAGCTGATACCACCGATCGGGGTGATCACCGCAGCCGTACCGCAAGCACCGGCTTCCTTGAAGTCCGACAGCTTGTCGATCAGCACATCACCTTCAACCACTTCCAGGCCCAGACGGGTCTTGGCCAGTTCGATCAACGACAGGCGGGTGATGCCTGGCAGAACCGACGGCGAGTTCGGGGTGATGAACTTGTTGTCGTGGGTGATCCCGAAGAAGTTGGCCGAACCGACTTCTTCGATCTTGGTGTGGGTCATCGGATCCAGATAGATCGCGTCGGCGAAGTTGGCTTTCTTGGCTTTCGAGCCCGGCATCAGGCTGGCAGCGTAGTTGCCGCCGACCTTGGCTGCGCCGGTGCCTTGTGGGGCGGCGCGGTCGTAGCTGGAGATCTGGAAGTTGTGTGGGGTCAGGCCGCCCTTGAAGTAGGCGCCGACCGGGATGCAGAAGATCGAGAAGATGAACTCGGGCGCAGTGCGCACGCCGATGTTGTCACCGACGCCAATCACGAACGGACGCAGGTACAGCGCGCCGCCGGTGCCGTATGGCGGAATGAAGCGTTCGTTGGCGCGAACCACGGCTTTGCAGGCTTCGATGAACTGCTCGGTGTCGACCGTCGGCATCAGCAGACGCGCGCAGCTGCGTTGCATGCGCAGGGCGTTCTGGTCCGGGCGGAACAGATTGATCGAGCCGTCCTTGCAACGATAGGCCTTCATGCCTTCGAAGCATTGCTGGCCATAGTGAAGGGCCGTCGAGCCTTCGCTGATGTGCAGCACGTTATCTTCGGTCAGGGTGCCTTTGTCCCACTCGCCATCGCGAAAGTACGACAGATAGCGTTTGTCGGTCTTGATGTAGTCAAAACCCAGCTTGTCCCAATTGATGCTTTCGTTACCCATGACACCCTCTATCACTGAACAACCGCCGAAACGGTTCAAGGCTTCTGACGTTTTTTGGATGGGCACAACAATACTTCATTCTTGAGCGGTTTCGCAGCCGGAATTCGCTCCACTGATCGTTCCCACGCTTGATCGTTCCTACGCTCTGCGTGGGAATGCCTCATCGGACGCTCCGCGTTCGGCTTTTGGGACGCAGAGCGTCCCAGGCTGCATTCCCACGCAGAGCGTGGGAACGATCAACGCAGCTACAGGTGCAACGCATGCCCCAGGGCACGCAACGCCGCTTCCTGCACCGCTTCACCCAGGGTTGGATGCGCATGGATCGTGCCGCCGATGTCTTCCAGCCGCGCGCCCATTTCCAGGCTTTGCGCAAACGCTGTCGACAACTCCGACACGCCAACGCCCACCGCTTGCCAACCGACAATCACATGGTTGTCCCGACGAGCGACCACGCGCACGAAGCCGCTTTTTGACTCCAGCGTCATCGCCCGGCCATTGGCGGCGAACGGGAAACTCGAAACAATGCAGTCCAGCCCCGCAGCCTTGGCCTCGTCCGGCGTCTTGCCGACCACTACCAGTTCCGGGTCGGTGAAGCACACGGCAGCAATCGCAGTCGGGTTGAATTCACGGGTTTTGCCGCTGATCAACTCGGCAACCATCTCGCCCTGAGCCATGGCGCGGTGGGCCAGCATCGGCTCGCCGCTCAGATCGCCGATGGCGTAGACGTTGCGCATGCTGGTCTGGCAGCGACTGTCGATCTTGATCGCCGAACCGTTCATATCCAGGTTCAGCGCTTCGAGGTTCCAGCCCTGGGTATTCGGTTTGCGGCCGACGGCGACCAGCACCTGATCGGTTTCCAGGTTCAGGGTTTCGCCCTCCGGATCGCGCACCTGCAAGGTGCCATCGAAACCCAGCACGCTGTGTTTGAGGTACAGCTTCACGCCCAGTTGCTTCAGCGCGTCATGCACCGGTTGCGTCAGTTCAGCGTCATATGCCGGCAGGATTCGATCCTGCGCTTCAACCACGCTGACCTCGGCACCGAGCTTGCGATAAGCGATGCCCAGTTCCAGACCAATGTAACCACCGCCGACCACGACCAGACGTTTCGGCACGGATTTCGGCGCCAACGCTTCGGTGGAGGAGATGATCGGCCCGCCAATCGGCAGGATCGGCAGATTGACGCTGGTCGAACCAGTGGCCAGCACTAGATGCTCGCACTGGATGCGCGTGTCGCCGACATCCACGGTTTTACCGTCGATGACTTTGGCCCAGCCGTTGATGACCTGAACCTTGTTCTTCTTCAACAGTGCAGCGACGCCGGTGGTCAGGCGATCAACGATGCCGTCCTTCCACTCGACGCTTTTAGTGATGTCGAGCGTCGGCGCCGAAACGCTGATGCCCAGCGCCGAATGCTGGCTGTGATGCCGGGTCTGGTGAAACTGCTCAGCCACATGAATCAGCGCTTTCGACGGGATGCAGCCGATGTTCAGGCAGGTGCCGCCCAACGATTGGCCTTCAACCAAAATGGTCGGGATGCCCAGTTGTCCGGCGCGGATCGCCGTTACATAGCCGCCGGGGCCGCCGCCAATGATCAGCAGCGTAGTGTTCAGAGATTGCATGCGCGCCTTACTCCACAAACAAAGTGGCGGGTTGTTCGATCAAGCCACGAATGGCCTGGATGAAGAGCGCCGCGTCCATGCCGTCGACCACGCGGTGATCGAACGAGCTGGAGAGGTTCATCATCTTGCGGATCACCACCTGGCCTTTGACGACCATTGGCCGTTCGACGATTTTGTTCACGCCGACGATCGCTACTTCCGGCAGATTCAGCACCGGCGTGCTGACGATGCCGCCCAGCGCACCGAGGCTGGTCAGGGTGATGGTCGAGCCGGACAGTTCATCACGGCTGGCCTTGCCATTACGCGCGGCGTTGGCCAAACGCGAGATTTCTGTAGCACTGTCCCACAGGCTGCGCGCCTCGGCGTGACGCACCACCGGCACCATCAGGCCAACATCGCTTTGTGTGGCGACGCCGACATGCACCGCGCCGAGACGGGTGATGACCTGGGCTTCGTCATCGTAACGTGCGTTCATCTGCGGGAAGTCGCGCAGGGCAACGACCAGAGCGCGAACGAGGAACGGCAGCAAGGTCAACTTGCCACGGCTGGCGCCATGTTTTTCATTGAGATGTGCGCGCAGTTCTTCAATCGCGGTGACGTCGATTTCTTCGACGTAGCTGAAATGCGCGGCACGCTGAGTGGCGTCCTGCATGCGCTGGGCGATCTTGCGGCGCATGCCGATGACTTGAATCTGTTCTTCGTCGTTACGCTGGGCGTAAGCGGCGGCCACTGGTGCCGAAGCGTTGGACTGACCTTGCGCCAGATAGGCTTCAAGGTCTTCGTGCAGCACACGACCGGCCGGGCCGGAACCGCGCACCAGACGCAGTTGAATGCCCAGATCCAGCGCATGTTTGCGCACGGCCGGGGAGGCCAGTGGGCGCTCATCCGCTTCGCGGGCAACCATCGGGCCTTGGCAAACAGGAGCCGGACGTGGGGCGGCTGGAGCAGGTTTGCTCTCAACAACCGCTTCAACTTTCGGCGCAACAGGCTCTTTCGTAACAACAGGAGCGGCGGACTCTTTCAGGTTGCCAGCACCCTCAACTTCAATGCTGATCAGCACACTGCCAACCGCCATCACTTCACCCGGCTGACCACCGAGGGCAATTACCTTGCCGTGTACCGGCGATGGAATATCGACCATCGCCTTGTCGGTCATCACGTCCGCCAGCACCTGATCCTCAACGACCAGATCGCCAACCTTGACGTGCCACTGCGACAGTTCTACTTCTGCGATGCCTTCGCCGATGTCCGGCATCTTGATAACGTGCGTGCCCATTCAGACCTCCATAACCCGTTTCAGCGCTGCGCCCACTCGGGACGGCCCTGGGAAATACGCCCACTCTTGCGCGTGCGGGTAGGGGGTGTCCCAACCGGTGACGCGTTCGATCGGCGCTTCCAGGTGATGGAAGCAATGCTCTTGCACCAGCGACACCAGTTCGGCGCCGAAACCGCAGGTGCGGGTGGCTTCGTGAACCACCACGCAGCGGCCGGTTTTCTTCACCGACTTGACGATGGTTTCCAGGTCCAGCGGCCACAGGCTGCGCAGGTCGATGACTTCGGCATCAACGCCGGATTCTTCGGCCGCGACTTGCGAGACGTAGACGGTGGTGCCGTAGGTCAGCACGGTCACGTCCTTGCCCGGACGGGTGATCGCGGCGACGTCCAGCGGCACGGTGTAGTAGCCGTCCGGCACCTGGGCTTGCGGGTGTTTCGACCACGGCGTTACCGGGCGATCGTGGTGGCCGTCGAACGGGCCGTTGTACAGGCGTTTCGGCTCAAGGAAGATCACCGGGTCATCGTTTTCGATGGAGGCGATCAGCAAGCCTTTGGCGTCATACGGGTTGGATGGCATGACCGTGCGCAGACCGCAAACCTGAGTGAACATCGCCTCGATGCTCTGGCTGTGGGTCTGGCCGCCGTAGATGCCGCCGCCGCAAGGCATGCGCAGGGTCATCGGCGCGGTGAACTCGCCGGCCGAGCGATAACGCAGGCGCGCCGCTTCGGAAATGATCTGGTCGGAGGCGGGGTAGACGTAGTCGGCGAACTGAATCTCGGCGACCGGACGCAGACCGTAAGCGCCCATGCCCACGGCCACGCCGACGATGCCGCTTTCGGAGATCGGGGCGTCGAATACGCGCGAGGTGCCGTACTTGGTCTGCAGGCCTTCGGTGCAACGGAACACGCCGCCGAAGTAGCCGACGTCTTGACCGAACACCACCACATTGTCGTCACGCTCAAGCATCACATCCATGGCCGAGCGCAGGGCCTGGATCATGGTCATGGTGGTCGTGGTCATGGCGGTTTCCAACTGAATATTGTTGTTGTGATCGTTCATGTCAGATCCCCAACTGCTGACGCTGGCGCTTCAAGTGCTCCGGCATCTCTTTGTAAACGTCTTCGAACATGGTCGCGGCGCTTGGAATCTGGCCGCCGGCAAGGGTGCCGTACTGTTCGGCCTGTTTCTGCGCGGCAATCACTTCGGCTTCAAGCTCGGCGCTGACGGCGGCGTGCTCTTCGTCTGACCAGTGGCCGACCTTGATCAGGTGCTGTTTGAGACGGGCGATCGGGTCGCCGAGCGGGAAGTGGCTCCAGTCATCGGCCGGGCGGTATTTGGATGGATCGTCGGAAGTCGAGTGCGGGCCCGCGCGGTAGGTGACCCACTCGATCATGGTCGGGCCGAGGTTGCGGCGGGCGCGTTCGGCAGCCCAGGCAGAAGCGGCGTACACCGCGTAGAAGTCGTTGCCATCCACGCGCAGCGAGGCGATGCCGCAACCGACGCCGCGTCCGGCGAAGGTGGTGGCTTCACCACCGGCGATGGCCTGGAAGGTCGAGATCGCCCACTGGTTATTCACCACGTTGAGGATCACCGGCGCGCGATAAACGTGGGCGAAGGTGAGGGCGGTGTGGAAGTCCGATTCGGCGGTAGCGCCGTCACCGATCCACGCCGAAGCGATTTTCGTGTCGCCCTTGATCGCCGAAGCCATGCCCCAGCCGACGGCCTGAATGAACTGGGTGGCGAGGTTGCCGGAGATGGTGAAGAAACCGGCGTCCTTGACCGAGTACATGATCGGCAACTGACGGCCCTTGAGCGGATCGCGCTCGTTGGACAGCAGTTGGCAGATCAGGTCGACCAGCGGCACTTCGCGGGCCATCAGAATGCTTTGCTGGCGATAAGTCGGGAAGCACATGTCGTCGATGTTCAAGGCCAATGCCTGAGCACTGCCGATGGCTTCTTCGCCGAGGCTCTGCATGTAGAACGACATTTTTTTCTGACGCTGGGCGACCACCATGCGGTTGTCGTAAATCCGCGTCTTGAGCATGGCGCGCATGCCTTTACGCAGAATCTCTACCGGCACGTTTTCAGCCCAAGGGCCGAGGGCGTTGCCCTGATCGTCGAGCACGCGAATCAGCCCACGCGCCAGGTCGGCGGTGTCGGCAGGCTCGACGTCAATGGAAGGTTTGCGCACCGTACCGGCATCGGTCAGATGCAGGTAGGAAAAGTCGGTTTTGCAGCCTGGACGGCCCGAGGGTTCAGGGACGTGCAGACGCAGCGGTTCATACGCTTGGGTCATGGCTTCTACGCTCGATCTTGTGAATTTCTTGTAGTGAGCTGGCAGTCATTCTTCGGTAGAAGAAATCTTGTCCTACAACAATCATAGGCCCGGGCAAGAAGAATATTTATCTCTGTTTCGTTGCGCTGGAGATGATTTGCAGATAGAAATTCTGCATAAACATAAAAAACAGGTGGTTTTGTCTCATGCGCAAACTGGACCGTACCGACATCGGCATTCTCAACAGCCTTCAGGAGAATGCGCGCATCACCAACGCCGACCTCGCACGCTCGGTCAATCTGTCGCCGACACCGTGCTTCAACCGGGTCAAGGCGATGGAGGAATTAGGGCTGATTCGCGAGCAGGTAACGCTGCTGGATGCCGACCTGCTGGGGCTGCATGTGAACGTGTTCATCCATGTCAGCCTGGAGAAACAGGTGGAGGAGGCGTTGCAGCATTTCGAGGAAGCGATTTCCGATCGTCCGGAGGTGATGGAGTGCTACCTGATGGCCGGAGACCCGGATTACCTCATCCGGGTCCTGGTGCCGACCATTCAGTCACTTGAGCGTTTCATGATGGACTTCCTGACCAAAGTGCCGGGTGTGGCAAATATCCGGTCGAGTTTTGCGCTGAAGCAGGTGCGCTATAAAACGGCGCTGCCGTTGCCGGCGAATGGGTTGACGCTGGGTAGTTAGCCGTTCATCTGCCAGCACTTTGCCATTGGGTAGGCTGTGCTTTAGTCATACAGGCAAAAGAGAGTCTGTCGTCCTCCTCTGCAATTACCTTTGAGCGTTGCCTTTTACTGAGGTGGTCAAATGGATAGGGCAGAGAATGCGCACGGTGGGTACGCAATTTCGTTGAAACCGAGTTCTCTATTTCTGATCCCGATGTGCTGGGCGGTTTTTTCTTCATTTGTACTGGCTCATGACCGCCCTTTTATTATCGACGTTGCGATTCCTGACAACCCTACATTCAATTCTTCAATAAAGTCTCTCAAGGAATCATTGAGAGACGTGGCTGAAGTCAGGATTGGTAGGGCTGAGTCCGCTGGTGAAGCGGTAACTAAAGTCCTGAATGGTGAAGTGGGCGTTGCTATCGTTCCTATTTCCGCATTGACAAAATTGGCACCGGCTTTGCAGGCTTATGAACTGCCGTTCACATTCTCAAACTATCAAGCTTTTGGATTTTCCCAAGAGAGCTCATTGAGTGAAAAGGCCACTAAACAACTAAAGGAAATAAAGATTTCCAGCTTGGGGGGGATTTGGTATGGCGGAAGCAAAGTGTTCGTCAGTAAACTTCCTCGGCGCTCTCCCGGGGACTTCAAGGATGCTGTAGTTGCTGTAAGTGATGAAAGTGGGGATTTGAAAGGGTGGTCGGATGTTGGAGCGAAGACAATAGCGATGTCCGATGCTCAGATGGTATCTGCATTGAGCGAAGGGCGTATCGATGCTGCAGAGATGATGTACTCCCAATTGAGTGGATTAAAGTCTGGATATGTCGCTCAGACGGATCACAGCTTTCTTTCCTTAATCGCTATACGGAAGCTGGATTCACCATTTTTTTTAATGTCGTCTAAGGATAATGAACGCATCACTCAAGCGATTGAGAAAGCCAGGAAAGATATTTCAATAAATACCTCGGATGTTGAGTGGGATACAGTGGAAGCTGCTCCCAAAAACCCCCAAATTACGTGGATCGATTTTGATACGGATGAGCGCAAGGATTGGCATGCAGCCATCGCTAAAAGCGAAGCGTCTTTAATTAAACAGATAGGCGCGGGGGTAGTGGATGAAATTCGTAGGGGAAGTGTCCCTGTCTCGCTCAGTAAGACAAAAAGTACGTCGGCAAGTCCGATGCCGGCCCCCCACGACAGAGACTTTACAAGATCGGCTGTACATCCTCCCTTGTCCATAAACTGGAACGCATGGTTTCAGTCCTCACCTGAGCAGTTGAGGAGCTCATTGGTGGTCGGCAAACCCTATGAGTTTCTTTTGGATCTGGGGCGTGGCTTCTACCCCGGGGCATTAGGCGGTGCTATCAGCAGCAGATTGAGCCAGGAAATAGCATCTCAGTCTTCTGAGGTGGAGGTCCAATTGGTGATTCGGCCTATATTGTTGGGGTCGACGCTTAAGTTTGCTCCTGCGGAGACATTGCGCGCCCAGACATTCAAGGTACGGATGAATCAGCTTGGCTCTAAAGCGGGTGATGAGTCTCTCCGTGAAAAGGCTCGCCAGAAGACATTGTCGCTAAATGACTTGGCCGTCGCTTTAAGTGTAGACAAGCCACTGGCTTGGTCTTTGATCGCTCGTCGGCCTGGATGCGCTCAAATAGCACTCTCTATTTGGGATGCCTCAGGATTACGTCCCTTGGATTACATCGTGGTGAGTATCCCGGTGAACAAGCTTGGTCAAACTCAGGAAAGCTGTGAGACGGGGTTGAAGGGCGGGAGACTGGTTTCAGGGATAGATCATCTAATGGATCTCGGGCGATGGGGTGAACAGCAATTCAAGGCAGATGCTGCTTTGCACTTGTTCGATTCAATTCCCGTAGGAGAAGGCCCCCCCTCAACTGTCGCTGTTCTAGTTGATCGCGCCGCCTACTCTACCGATGGGACTATTTACGCTTGGGAATTAGGTTCTGACTGGAAGCAATTTCAAGAAAAAATGTTGCCCAACGCGCTGGTTAGTACCCATAAACGCTTGCGTTCGGCTCAGCCCTACAGTCAGGTAGTCCAACAATTCAGTAACGCTTTTTTTAGTGGCAAGGAACCTGAGGATCAAGTCGAGGCCGATGGTGCTCAAGTCATGCTCAGGAAGTTGGGGCTGCGTCAAGATAATCCTGTGCTTTTGGTGCGTTATTTCGACCCTTGGGGTGAGATGCAAAGCTTGCCATTGGGTTTGTTGGGTGCGAATGTGCCTAAACGACTGTTTTCCGAACGAGTCACTGTTGTTCAGCCGTTGCAGGGTGCTCGGCAAACTGATCAGGAAAGTTGTTTCAGTGCATGGGATTTCGCGATTCCAAAAAAACTTGATGATGTTGGTGCAGACTCCGCCGAACTACTAATGAAAGAAGACTGGCGAGTGCAAGGTACTGACATCAAGTGGTATCAGAGCAACAACGATTTATTCGACTTTGTCATGCAGCCTGGCTCAACGACGCTTCAAAGTAGTGCTCTGTTGTTACTTGCTCATTATGGCAACGGCGGAATCACCTTTTCCAAAAGCGGGTTGCCTGATCAAGTTTTGAGCACTGATATAAGGCGTCGCTTTGTGCCTGGAAGCATCGCGATTCTGGCCGCGTGCTCCACATTGGGAGCCGCGGCTGCCGACCGAACCTTTGTCGATATGTTAGTCGACCGAGGGGTAGGGGCGGTGATTGCCTCACCTTTTTTTGTCGATTCAGATTTTGGCACACGGTTGTCAGTCAGTTTTGTGTCGGTTGTTAAAGAGTTGCGGGCAAGCGCAAGTACGGCTTCGCTGATGGACATCTTCAATCAAGCCATGCAGAAAACCATCGACGCCTACGGGAAAAATTCAGGATACGCCGACATGGCCCTTGAATTTCAGATCATCGGCGACCCGCAACTAAAAATGTGCAAGGCACCATTAGCATCCAATGACAGTTCTGGAGAACAACCATGAGGCGTGAATGGCAAGGAATGCTGCTGACATTGATCAGCATTTTAGGTGTGTCGACAGTAACTGCTGAACCCGCAAGAATGAACGAAGAGCGCCTGAGCGTTTTTATTAGCGATCTACATTTCGGTCTAGGTCATAGCAGCAAAACACAGTGGCATCCCTACGAAGACTTTCGATGGAGCCAGGCGTTGAAAGGTTTCCTTGCATCCATATCGAGAAAAGGTAATGACAGAGTTGATCTCGTAATTCTTGGGGATTTTCTGGAAATGTGGCAACTCCCTGACGACATTAAATGTGAGGGAACAGGCGCTGGAGCAGGTTGTTCGATCAACGAACTTGTCGATCTGTCGACACGTATTACGCAAGCTCATACCGAAGACTTTGAGGCTTTGAAAAACTTTTCATTGCGAGGCTCCAATCGAATTCATGTGGTGCCTGGCAATCACGATGCTGCCCTGTTGATTCCTCAAGTTTGGGCTCCTGTCGCGAAAGAGTTGGGGGGAGATAGCGGACGCATAATATTTGTCCGTAAAGGGGTGTGGATGTCCGAGGATCATCAGGTCTTGGCCGAGCATGGTCAGCAGATTGGCAGTGACGTCAACGCGTTCAAGGATTGGCCTGTGGTGACTACTGAGTCCGGTGATGGTCAGCAATTAATGATCCGACCTTGGGGAGAGCGTTTTGTGCAACGGCTGTTTAACGCAGAGGAAGCTCATTATCCAGTTATTGATAATCTGAACCCGGAATCGGCTGGTGCACGTTACCGTATGGGTGAGCGGGGGGCTTTCGGAACCGCCGGAGATATCGCAAAGTTTATTGCGTTCAATATATTCGAGACGTCATGGGCGCAAAAGTCTGGCGCGCTTGGGCAACAGCCTGGTGAAGATCCGGACTTTGACCGGGAAGCAGCGCTGAGAAGAGGCTATTTGTTGTTCAGTGATTCGCTGCCTGACGGGGATGCAAGCAAGATGCTGCTCGATAAACCGGATGCTGCCGGTAGCGGATTGCGCAGCGAATTAACTCAATTGCTTACTACTATGAGTGAGGAGGATCTTCGATTGCTGTGCACGAGCGCAGCCCTGAATACCGGTGGTCACCCATGCAGTCCCTCACTCACATCAGCGATGGCCGCAGCGTTCGTGCCCCTTGCGGCGACGCTTAAAAAACATGTCAAAGCCAGACAGGCTGAATTCGGCCAGTTCGAGGTTTTTGTCTACGGCCACACTCATCTATGGGTAAAGCCATGGCCGCTAGAGATTGATAACGGTCGCTCGGCAACTGTGGCCAATACGGGCGCGTTCCAACGTCTGATTGAGGATGACGCATTCAAGCAACTCGCTGCAGACAGAAACATCACTCCGGTTGTCGCGCTACAGAAATTACAACCGGAAGATCTCAAACCCTGTTACTCGGCAGTATTCATTAAAGGCGGAAGGACTCCGCCAGAACCGGAACTTACACTTTGGGAAATGTCGGAGACGGGTGGCAGTCGATATAGGGAACCCGGAGTGACGGACTGTCGCTGAATGCTGTGAATCAAAGCTTGTTGATCGGGATCTTCAGATACACGACGCCATTGTCCTCAGCCGCCGGCAGATTCCCCGCCCGCACATTCACCTGAATCGCCGGCAGCAGCAAAGTCGGCATGCCCAACCCGGCATCACGTTTGGTGCGCATCTCGACGAACGCCGCTTCATTGATCCCGTCATGCACATGAATATTGCCTTTGCGCTGCTCACCGACAGTGGTCTGGCACTGCGACTCACGACCCTCGGGCGGATAGTCGTGGCAAACGTAGAGTTTCACGCTGGCCGGAAAGGCCAGCAGTTTGTGAATCGAGTTGAACAATTGGTGGGCATTGCCACCGGGAAAGTCGCAACGCGCGGTGCCGACATCAGGCATGAACAGGGTGTCGCCCACCAGAATCTGTTCGCCGTCGATCAAGTAGGCCATGTCCGCCGGGGTATGCCCAGGCACATGCAGGGCAGTGGCTTTGAGATTGCCGATCCTGAATGACTCGTTCGGCGCAAACAGGTGATCGAACTGTGAGCCATCGACGCAGAACTCCGGCTCCAGATTGAACAGTGCCTTGAACACGTTTTGCACTTTGCTGATCGATTCACCAATGGCGATTTTCCCGCCCAGCTCCCGGCGCAGATAAGGCGCGGCGGACAGGTGATCGGCGTGGGCATGGGTTTCCAGCAGCCACTGCACTTGCAGGTTGTGCGCGCGAACGAAGGCGATGATTTTGTCGGCCTGGGCGGTGCAGGTGCGCCCGGCGGCGCCGTCGTAATCGAGCACCGGATCGACGATTGCACATTGCCCGCCGTCGGCTTCATAGACCACATAGCTGTAAGTCGAGGAGGCGGGGTCGAGGAAAGCTTCAATCTGCGCGGGCATGGACACCAACCTGAACGAGGAAAATGGGTTGCAACACTTTATCTAAAAACATAATGTTCGCAGCTTAAGTGACCTTGAAGGCCTCGTGCAAATGCAATCCAGTCTGACCGAATGTGAAGTCGCCCAACTGCGCGCCTCGGCTTCCAAGGCTTGCGCCTTGCTCAAGGCCATGGCCAATGAGGATCGCCTGTTGATCCTCTGCCAACTGACCCAGGGCGAGCGCAACGTTGGCGAACTGGAAAAGATGACCGGCGTGCGCCAGCCGACGCTGTCCCAGCAACTGGGCATCCTGCGGGATGAAGGCCTGGTCGCGACCCGTCGTGAAGGCAAGTACATTTTCTATGGCCTCGCCAGTCCGGAAGTCATTCAGGTCATGAAGACCCTCTCCGGGTTGTATTGCGGCGCCGTGCTGAAAAGTCTCGGCCATCAATAAATGCCAGCCAATACATCACTTACCCTGTGGGAGCTGGCTTGCCAGCGATGAGGGCGTATCAGCCAACATTGATGGCGACTGAAACTCCGCCATCGCTGGCAAGCCAGCTCCCACAGGGTTTTGTATAGACGCTGAACAATCCTTGCGTGCAGCAAAAGGAACAAGCAATGAACGATCAACACTGGGGCCCATCCATCAGTGCAGACATCGTGGTCATCGGCGGCGGTACGGCCGGTATCGGTTTTGTCGCCAGCCTGCTCAAGCGTGATCCGGCGCTGAAAATCACCGTGATTGAACCGAGCGCCCAGCATTACTATCAACCGGCGTGGACGCTGGTCGGCGGTGGTGCCTACGACGTCAAAGACACCGCCCGGCCGATGAACAAGGTCATGCCCAAGCAAGCAAACTGGCTGCAAGCGGCGGTCACCGCAATCGACCCGGACAAGCGCCAACTCACCCTCAACGATCAACGCACAGTCAGCTATCAAAACCTGATTGTTTGCCCCGGCCTGCGTCTGGCCTGGGAGAAGATCGAAGGCTTGCAAGAGAGCCTCGGCCAGCACGGCGTCACCTCCAATTACAGCTATCAGCACGCGCAGTACACCTGGGATCAGGTGCAGAAACTGCGCGGCGGCAAAGCGCTGTTCACCCAGCCGGCGATGCCGATCAAATGCGCCGGTGCGCCGCAAAAAGCGCTTTATCTGTCTTGCGATCACTGGCTGAAAAACGGTGCGCTGAACAACGTCCAGGTCGAATTCAACCTGGCCGGCGCTGCGCTTTTCGGCGTGGCGACGTTCGTGCCGCCGCTGATGAAGTACATCGAAAAATACAACGCGCAGTTGGCGTTCAACTCGAATCTGGTCAAGGTCGACGGCCCGGCGAAAACCGCCTGGTTCGAGATCAAGGACGCCGACGGCAACGTCAGCCGCGTAGCGAAAACCTTCGATCTGTTGCACGTGGTGCCGCCGCAGGTGTCGCCGGACTTCATCGCGCAAAGTCCCTTGGCCGACGCGGCCGGCTGGTGTGAAGTCAATCCGCACAGCCTGCAGCATCCGCGTTATCCAGACGTGTTCGCGCTGGGTGATATCTGCGGCACCAGCAACGCGAAAACCGCCGCAGCAGTGCGTAAACAAGTGGTGGTGGTCGCGGAAAACCTGCTGGCTCTGCGCAAGCAACAATCGCTGCCGCTGAAGTACGACGGTTACGGTTCCTGCCCGCTGACGGTGGAGAAGGGCAAGGTGATCCTCGCCGAGTTCGGTTATGCCGGTAAGTTGCTGCCGACCTTCCCGTTGGACCCGACCGTGGCGCGGCGCTCGGCGTGGTTGCTCAAGGCGACGCTGCTGCCGTGGTTCTACTGGAACGGCATGCTCAAAGGGCGCGAGTGGCTGACCGGCCTGTCCAAAGTCGACTGAGAACATCCTATGTTGCTGGCAAGCCTGTTTGGTGTGGTGATGGGGTTGGTGCTCGGTTTGACCGGGGCCGGCGGTGGGATTCTCGCGGTGCCGGCGCTGGTCCTCGGCCTCGGCTGGACGATGACTCAGGCAGCGCCGGTGGCGTTGTTTGCGGTGGGCAGTGCGGCGGCGGTCGGTGCGATCGATGGCCTGCGTCATGGCCTGGTGCGCTATCGTGCGGCGTTGTTGATTGCCGCGCTCGGCGCGGTGTTTTCGCCGTTGGGCATTTACTTCGCGCACCAGTTGCCGGAGAAAATCCTGATGATCCTGTTCAGTCTGCTTATGGTCATGGTGGCCTGGCGCATGCTGCGCCGCGAGCGTCAGCAGGAAGGGCCGAGTGATCATGGCCATGCCAGTTGGGGTCAGAAGAATTGCATGCTCAATGAAGAAACCGGGCGCTTCGACTGGACCGCCAAATGCACCGCAACGCTGGCGGCGTTGGGCGCGATTACCGGGGTGGTGTCCGGTTTGCTTGGGGTCGGTGGCGGCTTCTTGATCGTGCCGGCGTTCAAGCAACTGACTGACGTGCAGATGCGCGGGATTGTCGCGACGTCGTTGATGGTGATCAGTCTGATTTCGGCGATCGGGGTGATCGGCTCGTTTCACGCCGGTGTGCGGATTGATGCGCAGGGCGCGGCGTTTATCGTCGCCAGCATTGTCGGCATGATCATCGGCCGTAAGCTCTGTGCGCGGGTGCCGGCGCGGGCGTTGCAGGTGGGATTTGCCAGTGTCTGTCTGGTGGTGGCGGGGTATATGTTGTTGCGGGCGTAAAGCAAAAATCGCAGCCCGTGAGGGCTGCGATCCATTAACCGCTTACAACACCAGATGTGGCAACCACAGCGAAATCGCCGGAATGTAGGTCACCAGCATCAACACCAGGAACAGCACCGCGTAAAACGGCAGCAGCGCTTTCACAGTGCTCTCGATGCTGACCTTGCCCACCGCCGAACCGACAAACAGCACCGCGCCTACCGGCGGTGTTATCAGCCCGATCCCGAGGTTGACCAGCATGATCATGCCGAACTGCACCGGATCCACACCGATACCGAGAATCACCGGCATCAGGATCGGCGTCAGGATCAGGATCAGCGGCGCCATGTCCATCACCGTGCCGAGCAACAGCAGCATGACGTTGATGCACATCAGGATCACGTAGCGGTTGTCCGACAGGGTCAGGAACAGCGTGGTGATCTTCGCCGGGATCTGCATCAGGGTCATGATGTAGCCGAAGCTCGCGGCGAAACCGATCAGGATCATCACGATCGAAATCGTCCGCACGGTGCGGTGCATCAGTTTCGGCAGTTCACTCCATTTGTAGTCGCGGTAAATGAACATGGTGACGAAGAATGACCACAGCACGGCAATCGCCGCCGATTCGGTCGCGGTGAAGATCCCCGAGAGGATGCCGCCGAGGATGATCACCATCGCCATCATGCCCCAGAGGGCCTCGCCGACGATTTTCAACGCCTGGCGCATCGGGATGACTTCACCTTTGGGGTAGTTGCGCTTTTTCGCGAAGATCAGGCACAGCACCATCAGGCAGGCGCTCATCATCAGGCCCGGCACTATGCCGGCCATGAATAGCGAGGCAATCGAAACCGTACCACCGGCGGCCAGGGAGTAGAGCACCGAGTTATGGCTTGGCGGAGTCAGCAGGGCTTGCACCGAGCCGCTGACGGTCACGGCGGTGGAGAAATCCCGTGGATAGCCCTTGCGTTCCATTTCCGGAATCAGCACCGAACCCACCGACGCGGTGTCGGCCACTGACGACCCGGAGATCGCGCCGAAAAAGGTCGAGGCGACAATGTTGACCAGTGACAGGCCACCGCGCACAAACCCCACCAGCACCCCGGCACACGCCACCAACCGGCGAGACATGCCGCCCTCGGCCATGATCGCACCAGCCAGCACGAAGAACGGAATGGCCAGCAGCGAGAATTTGTTCACCCCCGAGGCGACCTGAATCATCACCGCCTGGAACGGAATGTCGATCCACCATGCACCGATCAGCGCGGCGGCGCCCAGTGCGTAGGCGACGGGCATGCCGATCAGGATCAATACGATAAAACTGCCCAGCAGTATCAAAGCGTCCATTAAGCGGCACCTTCACTTTCTTCCACCAGGTCGAACTGCACGACCCGCCGTTTGCTCTGATCACCGAGCAAGAGTTTTTCCAGCACGAAAATCAGCGTCAGCAAACCGCCCACGGGAATGGGCAAGTAGGTCACGCCAACCCGCAGATCGGGCAGAGCAGCCATGAACTGATTCCAAGTGGACATGCACAGTTTGGCGCCCCAGATCGTCATGAAGATGCAGATCGCCGCCATGAGCAGTTGTGAAAATATCGCCGCTGCAGATCTCAGTTGTGGAGGCATGCGATCGGTGAGCATGGCCACGGCCATGTGCGCACCGGCGCGGTAACTGGCGGCGGCGCCGATGAAGGTAAACACCATCATCAGCAGGATCGCCGTGGGCTCGGGCCAGCTCGAGCCGGTGCCCAGCACGTAGCGGGCGAACACGCCCCAGGGAATCATCAGGGAGATCGCCAGAACGGAAAGGCCGGCGACCCAGATGCACGTCATGTAGATCTTGTCGTTGATACGCAGCAGTAGATTCTTCATCGGGTTCCACCGTAACCGGGCGCGCCGCAGTCATCGGGCGCACCGGGCCTTGTTCATGAGGACGGAGCGGGAGACGTTACTGAACGGCTTCGATTTTCTTGATCAGGTCGGCGTACTTCGCGCCGTACTTTTCCCGCACCGGAGCGGTGGCGTCGTAGAAGGGTTTCTTGTCGACCTCGATGAACTCGACGCCGGCGGCCTTGAGTTTTTCTTCACTGGCAGCGGACTTCTTGTCCCACAGCACGCGCTCTTCGGCTTGGGCAGCCTTGGCGGCGGTCTTGACCAGCGTCTGCTGATCCGGGGTCAGTTTTTCCCAAGTGATTTTCGACATCACGATCGGCTCTGGCAGGATCAGGTGACCGGTGAGGCTGTAGTACTTCGCGTTCTGGAAGTGGTTATGTTCGAGCAGGGTTGGCGGGTTGTTTTCCGCGCCGTCGATTACGCCGGTCTGCAAGGCGCTGAAGATCTCGCCAGTGTCCATGGCGATGCCGTTGCCGCCCATGGCGTTCATCATGTCGATGAACATCGGGTTGCCTTGCACGCGGATTTTCATGCCCTTGAGGTCTTCGAGCTTGCGCACCGGTTTCTTGGTGTAGACGTTGCGCGTGCCGCCGTCCATCCAGGCCAGGGCCACCAAGCCGAATTCGGAGTTGGTGATTTTGTCGAGGATTTCGTCGCCCACCGGGCCGTCGATGACGTTACGCATGTGTTGATGGTCGCGGAAGATGAACGGCATGTTGAACACGTTCACGTCCGGTACCACCGGGCCGACGATACCCAGGCTGACGCGAGACAGCTGTACTGCGCCGACCTGCATCTGCTCGATGACCTCCTTTTCGGAACCCAGCACACCGCCGGGGAAGTACTGAAAGGTCAGCTCGCCGTTGGTTTCCTTGGTCAGGGTCTTGCCCATGTTTTCTTCGGCCACCACGGTTGGATAACCGGCGGGATGAATGTCAGCGAATTTGAGTTGCAGGGCCTGAGCGGCGCCAGTGAAGGTAAACATCAGCGGGATTGCAGCGGCCAGCAAGGTGCGTTTGAAGTACATGGGGGTGAGTCTCCAGTCTTGTTATTGTTGTGTTCAAGGCGCAGCGGTGCAGCAGAGGCGGGTGTTACAGCAAATCGTTGAACAGCGGTTCCGGCAGGCCTTTGACGTTGGGGTTCAGGGCGAATACGCCACCGGCCAGAGAGTGCGGATCGTGGTCGTCGCCGGGACGAATCGAGGTGACGAACAAAGTGTCCATGCGGCTGCCGCCGAAGGCACACATGGTCGGTTTTTTCACCGGCACCTCCAGTGAGAAATCAAGACGACCGTCCGGCGCGAAGCGGTGAATCAGGCCGGCGTCGTTGGCGCAGATCCAGTAGAAACCTTCAGCATCCACGGCAGCGCCATCTGGCCGCCCGGGGAAGTGGTTCATGTCGACGAACACACGACGGTTCGACGGCGTGCCGGTATCGGTGTCGTAATCGAACGCCCAGATCAGTTGCACGTCGGGGTGCGAATCGGACAGGTACATCGTCTTGCCGTCAGGGCTGAAGCCGAGGCCGTTGGGCACGATGAAGCCGTCGAGCTGGGCTGCGATCACGCCAGACTGCCCGGCGCCGTAGCGATAGAGCCGACCTTCGGGCGCACTCAGCCCCATGTTCAACACCATGCTGCCGGCCCAGAAACGGCCCTGTCGGTCGCAGCGACCATCGTTGAGGCGCATGTCTGCGCGACTGTGCTCGACGCTGGCCAGCCGTTCGCTGTTGAGGCTGCCGTCGCTGTGCGGGTGCAGATGAAAAAAGCCGCTCTCCATGCCGGCGACCCAGCCGCCACCGCTATGGTGGGCGATGCAGGCGAGCATTTCCGGGGTTTTCCAGGCATGCACGTGGCCGGTGTCGGCGCTCCAGCGTTGCAGCCCGCCGTTGGCAATATCCACCCAATACAGCGCGTTTTCCTGCGGCACCCAGACCGGGCTTTCGCCCACGGCGTTGCGGGCATCGACGATCAATTCGGCTTGCATACTCATTCCTTCGCGTCGTTGTCAGGGTGATCAGTCGCCGAACGGACCTGCGGCGACAAACGCGCCGCCCTGATAGATCCGCGCCGGGTCATCGGCGGCCGGCATCGGTTGCGCCTCGACTTTTTCGCGGAACACTTCGGAGCTGTCCTTCGCCTCAAAGCCGAGGTGGCTGGCGAAGCGGTTGTCCCACCAGACGTCCTTGTTGGCGGACATGCCGTAGACCACGGTGTGGCCGACGTTCGGCGTGTACAGCGCGCGTTCGAGCAATTGCGTGAGGTCGTCGAAACTCAGCCAGGTGTGCATCATTCGGCGGTTTTGCGGCTCGGGAAACGAGGAGCCGATGCGGATACTGACAGTCTCGATGCCGTAGCGATCGAAGTAGAAACTGGCCATGTCTTCGCCGTAGGACTTGGACAAGCCGTAGTAGCCATCCGGGCGGCGCGCGGAGCTGGCGTCGAGCGGTTCGTCCTGTTTGTAGAAGCCGATGACGTGGTTGGAACTGGCGAAGATCACTCGCTTCACGCCATGCCGGCGCGCCGCTTCGTAGATGTGAAACACGCCGCAGATATTGGCGCCGAGGATTTCTTCGAAGGGCCGCTCGACGGAGACGCCGCCGAAATGCAGGATCGCATCGACACCTTCGACCAGTTGATGCACGGCGTGTTTGTCGGCCAGATCGCAGACCACGATTTCTTCACGATCATCGACGGCCGGGGCGAGGGCGGCAATGTCCGACAGGCGCAGGACATTGGCATAAGGGCGCATACGTTCGCGCAGAACTTTGCCCAGGCCCCCGGCAGCGCCGGTCAGCAGCAGACGGTTGAACGGGGCGCGGGGAGTTGAAGTAGACGTCATGGCAAGCCCTTACACGTTGTTATTAGGTTTGTTGTAGGTTGTCGTATGACTGCGCTGAAGTATCGGTAGGGTTTCCGGAACTTGTCAACGCGACTTTTGGTGTAAATGACGGAAGGCCCGGTTCTCTTTTCGATCACCACCGTTCCGTACTTGCAATGCAATCCCATGTGGGAGCGAGCCTGCTCGCGAAAGCGGTGTGTCAATTAACATTGATGGTGAATCTGCCGCTGCCATCGCTGGCAAGCCAGCTCCCACAGGTATCAGCGTTGTTTTCAATTACCGCATTCACCACAAAATCCTGTGGGAGCTGGCTTGCCAGCGATGAGGCCGGTCCAGGCAACTCTTGTATCGACTGACACGCCGCCTTCGCGAGCAGGCTCGCTCCCACAGGGAAACTCGGTGTGACGACTGGCTTTACAACAACGAAATCGGATAACTGATAAAGATCCGGTTCTCGTCAAACTCGTTGGTGCTGAAGTCCCGCCGTATCGTCGCGTTGCGCCATTTCACGTTGAGGCTCTTCAGCGGGCCGCTTTGCACGGTGTAGGCCAGTTCCGACTCGCGGCCCCATTCCTTGCCGTCATTGGTGGTGGCGGTGTGCACGTTGTCGCCGCTGATGTAGCGGTTCATCAGGGTCAGGCCCGGAACACCGAGGGCGACGAAGTTGTAGTCGTGGCGCAACTGCCAGGAGCGTTCCTTGGCGTTGTCATAACTGGCGTTGTAACTGTCGTTGGCGAGGGTGCCGCCGCTGGTGCCGTTGACCCGCATCCACGCGTCGTCGCCACTGAGCTTTTGCAGACCGACATAGAAGGTGTTGCCGCCGTAGCGGGCCGAAAGCAGGGCGAACGCGGTTTTGTTGTCGAGGTCGCCAGCTTGGGCGCTGCCGTCTTCCTTGCCGGTGAAGAAACCGAGGTTGGCGCCGAGGGTCCAGTCGCCCAACGGCTGGCTGTGGCTGAGGTTGAAATACTGCTGCTGGTAGATGTCGCTGAGTTCGGCGTACCACACGCCGACGAGGGTACGCTTGTCGTTGAAGGTGTATTCGCCGCCGCCGAAGTTGAAGCGGTCGGAAGTGAACGCGCCGCGGCCGTTCATTGACATGTCTTCCATGCTCGCGTCATTGCGCGGGCTGTTGCCACGGAACTGGCCACCGTAGACAGTCAAGCCATTGATCTCGGTGGAGGTGATCTGGCCGCCGCGAAAGGTCTGCGGCAGCGAGCGGCCATCGTCGGAACGCAGGATCGGCAGCACCGGCATCCATTCGCCGACCTTCAATTCAGTCTTGGAGACTTTGGCCTTCAACGCCACGCCGAGCCGTCCGAAATTGTCGGCCGGACGCCCGTCATCGTGGATCGGCAACAGTTGCGTACCGCCCGTACCTTTGCCGCCATCGAGCTTCTGCGAGTACATGCCAAGGATGTCGAGCCCGAAGCCGACCGTGCCTTGGGTGAAGCCGGATTTGGCATCGAGAATGAAGTTCTGCGTCCACTCTTCAGCCTTGCCCTGCGGGTTGGCCGGGTTGACGAAGTTGCGGTTGAAGTAGGCATTGCGCAGGTTCAGCGTGGCTTTGCTGTCTTCGAGAAAGCCTTCGGCATCGGCGCTCATCGGCAAGGCCAAGGCCAGGCTGCTGCAACCGATCAGGCCAAGGGTGGTGTGCGGGCGCAGCGTGGCAAAGCGGGAAGGGCGGACGGAACTGCAGACGAGTGTGCTCACTGTGACGCTCCCTGTTGCGTTTGTTGTTTTTATTATTTGTCATACGTCGTCGTACAACATGGTTGCGGATATTTCCTCGGTTTTCCGGGAATGTCAACAGCAAGTTATACGATGACTTGCCGTCGCGACGCAGATCACTTTGTAGGAGCTGCGGCACGCTGCGATCTTTTGATCTGGCTTTTTAAAAAACAGGATCAAAAGATCGCAGCCTCGTTTCACTCGACAGCTCCTACAAAGATTTGTGTTGTCCATGGGATGTGTGTTGCCGGTGAATTTGCGGCAAACTTCACCCACGTTCCGCACAAGGCCTTTCCATGGATCAATACGCCCCGCGCAACTGGCAGCCCCACGAAAAACCCAGTCTGCCCGGTTCCCCCTCGACGCCGTTGCACTCCAACCCCAAGCGCCTGGCCTATGCGCTGGTCGGTTTACTGGTGGCGGTGACCGGTGGCTTGGGCAACTCGCTGGTGGTGGCCAACCTGCCTTATCTGCAAGGCGCACTCGGCGCGACCACGGCGGAAATGGCCTGGCTGCCGGCGGCGTACGTAATGACCAACGTGTCGATGAACCTGTTGCTGGTGAAGTTTCGTCAGCAGTTCGGTTTGCGTGCATTCACCGAAGTGTTTCTGGTGCTGTATGCGCTGGTGACTTTCGGCCATCTGTTCGTCAACGACCTGAATTCCGCGGTGGCGGTGCGCGCGGCCCACGGCATGGTGGGCGCGGCGCTGAGTTCGCTGGGCCTGTATTACATGGTCCAGGCGTTCCCGGCGAAGTGGCGGCTGAAGGCGCTGGTACTCGGCCTCGGCACCTCGCAACTGGCCTTGCCATTGGCGCGATTATTTTCCGAAGACTTGCTGCAGATCGCCGAATGGCGCGGCTTGTATCTGTTCGAACTAGGCATGGCACTGCTGTCGCTGGGCTGCGTATTGATGCTCAAGTTGCCACCGGGCGACCGCTTCAAAACCTTCGAAAAACTCGACTTTCTTACCTTCGCCATTCTCGCCACTGGCGTGGCGCTGCTGTGTGCGGTGTTGTCGCTGGGGCGGATTGACTGGTGGCTGGAGGCCAACTGGATCGGCTACGCGCTGGCTGCCTCGATTGCTTTGATCCTCGCCGGTCTGGCCATCGAACATAACCGCAGCAACCCGCTGCTGATGACCCGCTGGCTTGGCAGCGGGACGATGATCCGCCTGGCGCTGGCGGTGACCCTGATTCGCATGGTCACCTCGGAGCAATCCACCGGTGCGGTCGGTTTCATGCAGAACCTGAACATGGGCTACGAGCAACTGCACAGCCTGTACGTGGTGATGCTGATCGGCAGTGTTGCGGGATTGTTGACCAGTGCGCTGACGATCGACCCCAAACACCTGCTGATGCCGCTGATTATCTCGCTGGCACTGATGGCCACCGGGTCGGTGATGGACAGCTTTTCCAACAACCTGACCCGCCCGGAAAACCTCTACTTCAGCCAGTTTCTGCTGGCGTTCGGCAGCACGTTTTTCCTCGGCCCGACCATGGTTTTCGGTACGCGCAACGTGCTGACCAATCCGCGCAATCTGGTGAGTTTTTCCGTGCTGTTCGGGATCTGCAACAACCTCGGTGGCCTGCTCGGTGCGGCGCTTCTGGGCACTTTTCAGATCGTCCGGGAAAAATTTCATTCCAGTCAAATCGTTGAGCACCTGACGCTGTCTGACCCTTTGGTGGCTGCGCGTGTGCAGAGCGGCGGTTCGGCGTATGGCTCGCTGTTGGCCGACCCGAGTTTGCGCAATCTGGCGGGTATTCGCAGCCTGTCCAATGCCGCCACCCGTGAGGCCAATGTACTGGCCTACAACGATGTGTTCATGTTGATCGCCGTGATTGCTGTGCTGACCATGATCTGGCTGTCCATTCGTGCGCTGTGGCTGATGAGCACCACCAAAGCCGTCGCCCCCGCGCCTTCCACACCTTCGAGCGGTGCCACTTCTTCATGACCGAACCGACCACCACAACCACCAATGCCATTGCCGCCACGCCCGAGGGTGTGGCACCGCCGTCATCGCCGAACACCGAGCCGCGCTCGCTGCGCGTGCGGATCATTTCTTCGCTGGGCTTTGCCGCGATTGCCATCGTCGGCGTGTTGATCGTTTTGTATGCCTGGCAATTGCCGCCGTTCAGCAGTGCGGTTGAGACTACCGAAAACGCCTTGGTGCGCGGGCAGGTGACGATCATCGGCCCGCAACTCGCCGGTTATGTTTACGAGGTGCCGGTGCAGGATTTCCAGTACGTGAAGGCCGGGGATTTGCTGGTGCGTCTGGACGACCGCATCTATCAGCAGCGACTCGACCAGTCACTGGCGCAACTGGCGGTGCAGAAAGCCGCGTTGGCCAATGTGGTGCAGCAACGCAACAGCGCCGAGGCGACGATCAAATTGCGTCAGGCGGCGCAGGCCGACAGCGAAGCGCAGTTGCGCAAGAGTGAAGCGGATCTGCGCCGGAATCAGGAATTGGTACGCGACGGTTCGGTGTCGAAGCGCGAGATGGACGTCGCGCTGGCGGCGAATGCGCAAAGCATTGCGGCGGTCGCGCAAGCCAAGGCCAATCTGGAAATCGCCCGTCAGGATCTGCAAACGGTGATCGTCAATCGTGGCTCGCTGGAGGCGGCCGTGGCCAGCGCCGAAGCGGCGGTGCAACTGGCACGGATTGATCTGTCGAATACGCGCATCGTCGCCCCGCGTGACGGCCAGCTCGGGCAGATCGGCGTGCGCCTCGGTGCCTACGTCAACTCCGGAGCGCAGTTGATGGCGTTGGTGCCAAACCAGAAATGGGTGATCGCCAACATGAAAGAAACCCAGATGGATAACGTGCGCGTCGGGCAACCGGTGCGCTTCACCGTCGATGCGCTGAATCACCGCCGATTCACCGGGCATGTGCAGCATATTTCGCCGGGGACGGGCTCGGAATTTGCCCTGTTGCAGGCGGACAACGCCACCGGCAATTTCGTCAAAATTGCCCAGCGGGTGCCGGTGCGGATCACCATCGATCCGGATCAGCAGGAAGAGGAGCGTTTGCGGCCGGGGATGTCGGTGGTGGTCAGCATCGACACCGCAGCGGGCGACACCCAACCCCACTGATCAACAGATAACCCTGTGGGAGCTGGCTTGCCAGCGATGACGTCGGCATATCCGAAATATTTGTTCCTGACACACCGCCATCGCTGGCAAGCCAGCTCCCACAGGGGGATCGTGTTTCAGGTTGTGATCATCGGGGGTAGGGTACCGAGCAGCGAGACAGCCGCAACCGCGCCAATGCCCAGCAGCCATTCGAGCATCACACTGCGCCTGAGCGCGCCCATCCGCTGCTCGCAATCATCAATCCGCAAACGATTGAACAGCGCCAAGCCAAGCATCCCCAGTACGATCAGCGCCTTGATCAGCAGAATCAACGCAAACCCGCTGAACAATGGCGTCGGCCACCACTGGCCGGTCAGCACGCGGACGTTAATCAAACCCGTAATCAGCAACCCCGCGACCAAGGCATAACCGATCCCGCTGAAGCGCCGCAAAATTTCACGCATCGGTTCCGTCGGCTGACGCAGAATCATCACCAGCAACAACAAACCACCCAGCCACGCCGCCACGCAGGTCAAATGAACGATCTGGTTGAGAATCAGCAATTGCCCGCTCAAACCATCGAGCATCGCACCATGCCCGACCGGTGCCAGGGTCGCGAGCAACAATGCGCTTAAGCCCAGTCGCATCGGCATGCTTGAGCGCCAAGGCGTGAACAACAGCGCCAACAGCGCGGCATTGATCAGCAAATGCCAACGCCACACCTGACCAAAAAACGTATGACCCAGCACCAGCGCAACCGTGTCTGGGTCAAACGCCGCCGCTGCCGAACCGGCCATGCTCGCGGTGATCAACAGCGCCCAGGCAATTCCGCTGAGCAGTGCCACAGTCGCCAGCCAACGCGCCAGTCGCGCCAGGTGCCGATCCACTTGCGGCGCTTCATCCTTGAGCAGCAACGGCCTGAACAACCAGGCCCCGAACAGCATCAACACCACGATGAAATGCACAAAGCGGCACAGCACCAGCGCTTCACTCATGAATTACTGACTCACCTTGAACTGGTAGGCGCCTTCGCTTTTGTGCGTGTCGACAGACACTGCGTGCCATTCGACTTTGTACTCGCCGGCGCTCAAAGGAGCTGCGGGGGTAACGATCAGGGTTTTCTTGTCGCCCTCGGTGGTCAGCGGTTTGACCGCGACCGGTGCGCCATCGCGAGTCAACGTGACTTTGGTGAAACTGGCCTCGACACCTTCGGAAAAGGTCAGGCGCAAATCGGCGGGAGCTGCGACTGTGCTATCGGCGGCCGGGATCTGGCTTTTCAGGTGGGCGTGGGCAAATACGGAAGATGCGGCGAACAGTGAAGCGAGCAGGGCAGTGGTGGTCAGGACGTTCTTGAACAGCATCGCGAATACCTCTGAGGCAGGAGTGAAGAAGCGTCAGTTTAGCCATCCGCTCACGCCAGTACGAAGTTTTGTTTGCAGCGGTCGCCCGCGGACCAGAGCGGATGCTAGTCTTGGGCAACGCTGTTGTCAGGGAGCCCTCATGGGCAATCACAAGATCGAGATTCGTCGCAACAACGTCGAGAAAATTCTCCTCGCGGCGGAAAAAGTCTTCGCCGAAAAAGGCTTCGGCGGCACGGCCATGGCCGACATCGCGGCTGAAGTGCAACTGCCGCGCTCCAACCTGCATTACTACTTCAGCACCAAGAGCGAGCTGTACAGCGCGGTGCTGTTCGATCTGCTGGAAGTATGGAAACAGGATGCGCTGTGCTTTGAGATGTTCGACGATCCGCGCGTGGTGCTGAGCAGCTACATCCGCGCCAAGATGAACCACTCGCGCAGCCGACCGTACGGCTCGAAAGTCTGGGCCAACGAGATCATCCACGGCGCGCCAACGTTGGGCGAGGCGCTGGATGTCAGCCTGTATGACTGGGCGAAAATGAAGGAAGCGAAGATTCGTCAGTGGGTCGAGGACAAGCGGATTCTGCCGGTGGAACCGTCGAGTTTGCTGTACATGATCTGGGCGTCGACGCAGCACTATGCCGACTTTGATCATCAGGTGAATATTCTGAATGAGCATCAGCCGTTGTCGGATATGCAGTTTGAGCGGGCGGTGCAGACGGTGACGAGTGTGATATTGCGTGGGATCGGGCTGGAGCCCTAGAAGCAGACCCTCACCCCAGCCCTCTCCCAGAGGGAGAGGGGGCCGACCGAGGTGTCTCTCGAAGTACATCGACCTGAAGAACCGCGTCGATTGTGGATTCAAAGCCGTCCGAGCGTGTGGCTGTTTCGACTATGGATTCAAAGCAAATCGTTCATGTCGGTGGATTTCTGAAGCATCCCCCAATCAGTCCCCTCTCCCTTTGGGAGTGTATGTACCGGAGACATGGTGGACACATGTTCGGAGACATGGTGGACGGTTTTAGATCTTCTTACCTGCCGTCACGATCTGCAAGTTCAAGTCGATTCGGGCGATACGATGTCTACTCCAGTAGACATCGTGGATGCCGTCCTCCGTCGTTTCCCTGATAGCCACTGACCTCCCGTAAAATGCCTTTCCAACTGTGTATTCACGATTGCCCCAGTAGATCTCGCCCTTCACCTGAACCTTCCTGACCACATCCCCATCATCGTACTCAGGCGCCGCCGGTTGCTCCTGATATTCCCGCGGGCTACTGCTGTAGCGAGTAGCAGGAACCTGCATGCCCAGTGCTTGATGCGGGCGCTTCTGGTTGTAAATCTCACGCCAGATATCAAACGCCCGTTGCGCATCGTCCAGATCGATGAAGAGCTGGCCTTGCAGGACTTCCCTTTTCAGGCTGCGGTGGAAGCGCTCCAGCTTTCCCTGGGTTTGCGGGTGATAAGGTCGGGAGTGGCCGACCTTGATGCCCTGGCTCATCAGCCAGACCTCCAGTGCGGTATAAACACCTGTCTGATCACCCCATGGCGAACCGTTGTCCATCGTCATGCGTAAAGGCAGGCCGAAACGCCGAAAGGTCCTGATTAGATGCTCCTGAACGGTTTGGCGCTGCTCATTAATGCATGCCGCGATGCACAGCGAAAACCGTGAATGATCGTCCAATATCGTCAACGGATGGCAACGCCCCTGAGCCAGGCTGATATGTCCCTTGAAGTCCATCTGCCAAAGATCGTTGGGCGCTTCATGCTCGAACCGGATAAACGGTTTGATCTCAGCGGCCTTTGGATCAACGCGCGAATGACGCTGTAAAACCGCATGCACGGTACTGACCGAAGGCATCACTTTGCCGTCGTCTTCCAGCACACGCTTGAGCTTGCGAGCGCCCCAAGCGGCGTACTCCTGACTCACGGTCAGAATCTGCTGCTCAACATCGTCAGCGCAACGTTTGGGTGATGTCTTTGGTTGTCGAGACTGATCGATCAATCCCTCTGCACCTGAGGTCTCAAACCTGTTGAGCCATTTGTAGGCAGTGCTTGGGCTGATATTGAATCGACGGCAAAGCTGCCGAACATTGGCCCCTTCTTGCCGAGCCAACAGCACGAATTCTGAACGAAGCTGCACGGTGGACACCTCTTCCCAAGACACAGGCCATCTCCTTCGCGATGAGCAATGTGTCTATTAAAATGTGTCCACCATGTCTCCGAACACCTGTCCACCATGTCTCCGGTACATACAGAGAGAGGGTTAGGGTGAGGGGCTAGACCGCAACGTGATACGGATTCCGCGGATCATGATTCCAGTCCAGAAACGGCTTCCCAGTCTCCATCGGCACCATCTCGATACAGTCCGCCACCGGACACGTGATCTGGCACAGATTGCAGCCCACACACTCCTCATCAATCACTTCATATTTATGCGTGCCGTCCGCCTGCTTCAGACTGCTGATCGCCTGGTGTGAAGTGTCCTCACAAGCAATGTGGCAACGCCCGCAACCAATGCACGCGTCCTGATCAATCTTGGCGATCACCTGATAGTTGATATCGAGGTACTTCCAGTCCGTGGTATTGCCCACCGCGCGCCCGGAAAACTCGGCGATGCTGGCGTAACCCTGACTGTCCATCCACCGCGACAACCCATCCTTCATCTCTTCGACAATGCGGAACCCATGCAGCATCGCCGCCGTGCACACCTGCACTGCGCCGCTGCCCAGCGCCATGAATTCCGCGGCATCGCGCCAACTGCCGATGCCGCCAATCCCGCAGATCGGCAAGCCCTGGGTCTGCGGATCGCGGGCGATTTCGGCGACCATGTTCAGCGCAATCGGCTTCACGGCCGAGCCGCAATAACCGCCGTGGGTGCTTTTGCTGCCGACGGTGGGCAGGGCGACCATGTGTTCCAGGTCGACGCTGGTGATCGAGTTGATCGTATTGATCAGCGACACTGCATCGGCACCGCCGCGATGGGCGGCGCGGGCGGCGACGCGGATGTCGGTGATGTTCGGCGTCAGTTTGACGATCACCGGCAGCGAGCAATAGGTCTTGCACCAGCGCGTGACCTGTTCGACGTACTCCGGCACCTGACCGACCGCCGCACCCATACCGCGTTCAGGCATGCCGTGCGGGCAGCCGAAATTCAGCTCGATACCGTCAGCGCCGGTGGCTTCCACCAGCGGCAGAATGTATTTCCACGATTCCTCCACGCACGGCACCATCAGCGAAACGATCAGCGCGCGATCCGGCCAGTCCTTCTTCACCTGAGTGATTTCGCGCAGGTTGATTTCCAGCGAACGGTCGGTGATCAGCTCGATGTTGTTGATGCCCAGCACTTCACGGTTATTGCCGTAGTGCGCCGAGTAACGCGACGACACGTTGACCGCCGCCGGATCCTCTCCGAGGGTTTTCCAGACCACGCCACCCCAGCCCGCTTCGAAGGCGCGGACCACGTTGTAAGCTTTGTCGGTCGGTGGCGCAGAGGCCAGCCAGAAAGGATTCGGCGCTTTGATGCCAGCGAAGACAATCGACAGATCGGCCATTTACGCAGCCTCCACGTTAAGCATCAGTTGAGCATTAATCGCCTCGGCGGCGCGTTTGCCGTGCTGCACGGCTTGCACGGTGAGGTCCTGATCGAGGCTGGTGCAGTCGCCGCCGGCATACACGCCGGGGATGCTGGTGCGCAGGTTTTCATCGACGTAGATGCGTTCGCCCTGACGCTTGAGTTCACGGGCCAACGGGTCGGCGAGGGCGCTGCCGTCGAAGGCCTGACCGATGGCTTTGAAGATCGCATCAGCGGCCAGCTCGAAAGTTTCGCCGGTGGTTTGCAGGCGACCGTCGACAAGATCGGTGCGGGCGAAACGCATGCCGCGCACCTGGCCCTGAGCGTCGAGCAGCACCTCTTCCGGTTGCGCCCAGGTCAGCAGACGTACTTGGTTGGCTTTGGCGATGTCCTGTTCATGACCGGTGGCGCCCATGTCGGCGGCGCCACGGCGATACACCAGATTGACGTCGCGGGCACCGAGGCGGGCCATTTGCACGGCCATGTCGATCGCGGTGTTGCCGGCGCCGAGGACGATGCAGCGTTCGGCCAGTGGCAGTTGCGTGAGGTCATCGGCCTGGCGCAATTCGCGAATGTAGTCGGTGGCAGCGAGCAGGCCGGGGGCATCTTCGTGGGCCAAACCGAGTTGCTTGCTTGCGTTGAGGCCGAGGCCGAGGAACACCGCGTCGAACTGCTGATGCAGTTCACTCAGCGTCAGATTCTCGCCGAGCTTGTGCCCGTGACGAATCTCGATGCCGCCGATCTGCAGAAGGAAATCCAGTTCCTTCTGCGCGTAGTCGTCGACCAGTTTGTACTTGGCGATTCCGTATTCATTGAGGCCGCCAGCCTTTTCCCGAGCTTCGAAAATCACCACGTCATGGCCGTGCATGGCGCTGCGATGCGCACAGGACAAACCGGCCGGCCCGGCACCGACCACGGCGATGCGTTTGCCGCTGGCAGCCGCGCGCTGGAACGGGTGCTCGCTGAAGTGCGCGTTGTCCACGGCGTAGCGTTGCAGCAGGCCGATCAGCACCGGCGCGCATTCCTGAGCGTTGTTGCGCACGCAGGCTTGCTGGCAAAGGATTTCTGTCGGACAGACTCGGGCGCAACTGCCGCCGAGGATGTTCGCCGAGAGGATTTTCTGCGCCGCGCCGGGGACGTTGTCCTGATGAATGTTGCGGATGAACGAGGGGATGTCGATCTCGCTGGGGCACGCGTTGACGCACGGCGCGTCGTAGCAATACAGGCAGCGCGAGGCTTCCAGATGCGCCTGCCGGGCATTGAGCGGCGGCGCCAGATCGGTGAAATGCCCGGCGAGGGCGGCCGCGCTTTCGTGCGGGTGGGGGAGATGGTTCAGGGTCTCGATCACGGTTTTTTGCCTCACGGTTATTTGAGGTTCTCTGCCTCTATCGGGCAGTGGTTTTTGTGGCGTTCGGGATGGCCTCATCGCTGGCAAGCCAGCTCCCACAAGGTTTTGTGAGCACCACAGATCCCTGTGGGAGCTGGCTTGCCAGCGATAGGCCGAAGGCCGCTTTCAGCGTTTCACAGCAACTGGCTTGTGCAACTCAGCCCGCTTGCTCAGCAAATCAAACACCGCCGGATACGCCGGCCGTTCGATGTACCGCCCGGCCCCGCGCTCGGCGCGCAGGTCGCCATCGGCCCAGACCACCCGGCCCTGGCTGACGGTATGGCTCGGCACACCGCGCACGGTCTTGCCTTCGAAGATGTTGAAGTCCACCTGCTGATGGTGGGTCTTGGCGGAAATGGTCCGGGTGCCTTGCGGATCCCACAGCACCAGATCGGCATCGGCACCCACACGAATCGCGCCTTTGCGTGGATACAGGTTGAAGATCTTCGCGGTGTTGGTGGAGGTGAGGGCGACGAAATCCTGCATCGACAAACGCCCGGAGTTAACCCCCTCATCCCAAAGCACTGCCATGCGATCTTCGATACCCGCCGTACCGTTGGGAATCTTGCTGAAGTCATCGCGCCCGGCGGCTTTTTGCTCGGCGCAGAAGCAGCAATGGTCAGTCGCGGTGGTGTGCAGATTGCCATTTTGCAGTCCGTGCCACAGCGCCTCTTGATGACCCCGCGGACGGAACGGCGGGCTCATCACGTAACCGGCAGCGGTCTGCCAGTCCGGGTGTTGATAGACGCTGTCGTCGAGCAGCAAATGCCCGGCGAGGACTTCGCCATAAACCGGTTGGCCCTTGCTGCGCGCATAAGTGATTTCGTCGAGGGCTTCCTTGGTCGAAACGTGCACCAGATACAACGGCGTGCCGATGGTTTCAGCAATACGAATCGCCCGGCTCGCCGCTTCACCTTCAACCTGCGAGGGCCGCGACAGCGGATGCGCCTCCGGCCCGGTGATGCCCTGGGCCATCAACTTGCGTTGCAAGTGATAAACCAGCTCGCCGTTTTCCGCGTGCACGGTCGGCACCGCGCCGAGTTCCAGGCAGCGCTCGAAACTCGCCACCAGCGTGTCGTCGGCGGCCATGATTGCGTTCTTGTAAGCCATGAAATGCTTGAAGCTGTTGATCCCGTGATGGCTGACCAGCTCGGCCATTTCCTCACGCACCTGCTCGCTCCACCAGGTGATTGCGACGTGGAAGCCATAGTCGGAAGCCGACTTTTCCGCCCAGCCGCGCCACTGATGAAAGGCTTCCATCAGCGACTGCTGCGGATTGGGAATCACAAAATCGATGATCGACGTGGTGCCGCCGGCCAGACCGGCCGCCGTGCCGCTATAGAAATCTTCGCTGGCCACGGTGCCCATGAACGGTAGTTGCATGTGCGTGTGCGGATCGATGCCGCCAGGCATCAGGTATTGCCCGCTGCCGTCGAGGACTTCGGCGCCGGCGGGAACATCAAGGTTTTCACCGATGGCTTTGATCACGCCGTCGGCACAATAGACGTCGGCGCGATAACTTTCATCATGGGTAACAACGGTGGCGCCACGGATCAACAGAGACATTCCGAGTTCCTCGCAGGCATTGACCGACTTGTGCCGGTTCTAGATGTTTTATTGATGTACAGCGTTGCAGGTCGTATTCCTGTCAGCGCTGTCAGGAATAGAAGCTAGTCGCAGATTTGCAATAGATCAAGATTATTTTTTATAAGCTTATGACTGTTTTAAGTGTATGAAAAATAAGAATAAAAACTATAAATCACCAAAATGGTGAGGCCGTTCACCATTTTGACGCACTTGACAGGATGGAAATATGAGCAAGATTTCCTATGTGAAATCAGCCGCTTGAAGTTGAGCTGCGGTTGCTCGCTCACGGTGAAAATAAATGCAGTGCACCAGATTGAGTCCTGTCTGTTCGGACAACTTGCCAAGTGTTTAGCCTGAGCACCCAGACAAGTTTCCGCGAACTCATCCGGTGAATAATTAAAACTGATGAATATCAGAAAGTTGCAAAGCGTTTGAAACACCGCCCGATGCGTAAGCGGGGCACCCGGCACGTTTATTGATGCCGCCGCTGACACCATGGCCGGTGCACGAAAGTTGTCAGTTCCTCCGGCCATCGTCCGGCTCGCGCACTCGTGTGCAAGCCGCCTGATGAGCAAAAAAATAATCAGAAGAACAGTGGAGCGGCCATGCAACAGATCAGATCGCAAGTGACCGAGCGCGACGGCTTGTTCGAGCTTGAAGCCGGCAGCGACGTCCTCGACAGTCCCCGTTACAACCACGACATGGCACCGACCAAGGTGCGCGAACGTACCTGGAACAAGTGGCACATCACCGCGCTATGGGTCGGCATGTCGATCTGTGTGCCGACTTATACCCTCGGTGGCGTGCTCACGGCGTACTTCGGCTTGAGCGTCGGTGAAGCGCTGCTGGCGATTCTGTTCGCCAACGTCATCGTGCTGATTCCGCTGACACTTAACGCTTTCCCCGGCACCAAGTACGGCATCCCGTTTCCGGTGTTGCTGCGCTCGTCGTTCGGCATTCTCGGCTCCAACGTGCCGTGCCTGATTCGCGCACTGGTGGCGTGTGGCTGGTTCGGCATTCAGACGATGTTTGGCGGGCTGGCGATTCACCTGTTTCTCGGCTCGGTGTTCGAGGGCTGGAAATCCCTCGGCGGCACGGGGGAGGTGATTGGCTTCATGGTGTTCTGGGCGTTGAATCTGTGGGTGGTGATTCGCGGTGCCGAGTCGATCAAGTGGCTGGAAACCTTGTCGGCGCCGCTGTTGGTGGCGGTCGGCATCGGGCTGCTGGTGTGGGCGATGCCCAATGTGTCGATGACCGAGCTGCTGGCGATTCCGGCTAAACGTCCGGAGGGCGCCAGTGTGGTCAGTTACTTCGCCGCCGGGCTGACCGCAATGGTCGGTTTCTGGGCCACGTTGTCGCTGAACATTCCTGACTTCAGCCGTTATGCCAAGAGCCAGAAGGATCAGATCCTCGGGCAGATTTTCGGCCTGCCGCTGACGATGTTTTTGTTTGCATCGCTGGGCGTGATCATGACCGCCGCTTCGGTGAAACTGGTCGGTGTCACCGTCTCCGATCCGGTCACTCTGATCGGTCATATCCAGAGCCCAGTGTGGGTCGCGGTGGCCATGGCGCTGATCATTATCGCCACGTTGTCGACCAACACTGCCGCGAACATCGTCTCACCGACCAACGACTTCCAGAACATCGCACCGAAGGTCATCAACCGCACCAAAGCGGTGTTGCTGACCGGGTTTGTCGGACTGTTGCTGATGGGTCATGAATTGCTGAAAAAACTCGGTTTGATCGTCTCCGATGTCAGCCTGGAAACCGTGTATTCCAACTGGCTGCTGGGTTATTCGAGCCTGCTCGGGCCGATCGCCGGGATCATGGTGGTGGACTATTTCCTGATCAAGAAACAGCAACTGGACCTGGCCGGTTTATACCGCGACGACGTCTATCCGGCGTGGAACTGGGCCGGGTTTCTCGCGTTCGGTGTGCCGGTGGTGCTGACCTTGCTGTCGCTGGGTAGCGATGCGTTCAGCTGGTTCTACAGCTATGGCTGGTTCACCGGCTCGGCGCTGGGCGGGATTATTTATTACGGGTTGTGCGTGATGCGTGCGCAGCCTTCGGTCGTTAAATCAGCGGTGTAAGTGAGGGCCCCATCGCTGGCAAGCCAGCTCCCACAAGGATTGAGTCGTACACAAATTGTGTGTTCAACCCAAAACCTGTGGGAGCTGGCTTGCCAGCGATGTCGGCCTGACAGACACCACAGCAGTATCCATAGGAAAAGCAGCCTGAGGAGATCCCCATGAACGCAGCCGTAGACGTTCTGCAATCAACCCATCAGCACATCAACCGCGACCGCTTATGGGCGTCGCTCATGGAGCTGGCCAAGCTCGGCGCCACGGTCAAGGGCGGTGTCTGTCGCCTGGCCCTGACCGATCTCGACCGCCAGGCCCGCGACCTGTTCGTGCAATGGTGCAAGGACGCCGGATGCAGCGTCACGGTCGATGCCGTCGGCAACATCTTTGCCCGCCGCCCGGGGCGCAATCCCAACCTGCCGCCGGTGATGACCGGCAGTCACATCGACACCCAACCCACCGGCGGCAAGTTCGACGGATGCTTCGGCGTGCTTGCCGGCGTCGAAGTCCTGCGCACGCTCAACGACCTCGGTGTGGAAACCGAAGCGCCGCTGGAAGTGGTGGTCTGGACCAACGAAGAAGGCTCACGCTTCGCCCCATGCATGATGGGCTCCGGTGTGTTCGCCGAGAAATTCACCCTCGAAGAAACCCTCGCCAAAGTCGATGCCGACGGCGTCACCGTTGGCGAAGCGCTCAACGCGATCGGCTACGCTGGCCCGCGCAAGGTCAGCGGGCATAAGGTCGGCGCCTATTTCGAGGCGCACATCGAGCAAGGCCCGATCCTCGAAGACGAACAGAAAACCATCGGCGTGGTGCTCGGTGCTCTGGGGCAGAAGTGGTTCGACCTCAAACTTCGCGGCGTCGAAGCGCATGCCGGCCCGACGCCGATGCACCTGCGCAAAGATGCACTGGTCGGCGCTTCGGTGATCGTCGGCGCCGTCAACCGCGCCGCCCTCGGCCACCAGCCGCATGCCTGCGGCACCGTCGGCTGCCTGCAAGCCTATCCCGGTTCGCGCAACGTCATTCCTGGCGAAGTGCGCATGACCCTCGACTTCCGTCATCTGGAACCGGCGCGTCTGGACTCGATGATCGCTGAAGTAAAGCAAGTCATCGACGCCACCTGCGAAGAACACGGCCTGACTTATGAACTGACCCCGACCGCGGACTTCCCGCCGCTGTACTTCGAAAAAGGCTGTGTGGAAGCGGTGCGCAGCGCAGCAAAAGGGCTTGGCTTGTCGAATATGGACATCTTCAGCGGCGCCGGCCATGACGCGATTTTTCTCGCCGAACTCGGACCGGCCGGGATGATCTTCGTGCCGTGCGAAGGCGGCATCAGCCACAACGAAATCGAGAACGCCGCGCCGGATGATCTGGCGGCCGGGTGTGCGGTGTTGTTGCGGGCGATGCTGGCGGCTTCGGCGATGGTCGCGGGAGGGCAGCGGGCGGCTTGAAGATGAAAAGATCGCAGCCTTCGGCAACTCCTACAGGGAAACCATAAATCCTGTGTAGGAGCTGCCGGAGGCTGCGATCTTTTCGCTGTCACCACAACGTCATGAAAATGTGCGATTTTGCCGGCCCATGAAAATCATAACCTCCGGCGCGTCCTATCTGGACATCGACGCCTACGCCTGCTGCATCGCTTATGCAGAACTGCTCAATCTGCGAGGCATTCCTGCCCGCGCCATGAGCAGCGCACAACCCAACGCCAGCGTTTCGCACACCGTGCTCGGCTGGGCTGCTGCTTTTGACGATTGCCAGCCGACGCTGGACGATGAGTTTGTCCTGGTCGATGTCTCGGACTATCACCATTTCGACCCGTTGGTGGTGCTCGAACGGGTGGTGGAAGTCATCGATCATCATCCGGGGTACGAGCATTACTGGGCGCAGAAGCTTGGGTCTGCTGCCGATATTCGCCCGATCGGCGCGGCGGCAACTCAGGTTTTTCAGCGCTGGCAGGCGGCCGGTGTGCTGCTGCAGATCAGCGTGCAAAGTGCCGCTTTGCTGGCCACCGCGATTCTCGACAACACGCAGAATTTCACCGGACAGATGACCACGCCAGCGGACATCGAGGCTTACGCCGACCTCGCTTCACGGGCAAAACTGCCGGCAGACTGGCCTCGGCAATATTTTCTCGAGTGCCAGGCCAACATCGAGTCGAACCTTGCCGCTGCATTGGCAGCCGACTCGAAACGGATGAAACCCGAGAGCAACCTGCCATGCTTTTTCGCGCAAATGACTGTTTGGGATGCCGACACCTTGCTGCAAAAGCACCGGCCGATGATCAATTGCTGGATGGCAGAGCAGGGCGATGACTGGCTGCTGAATGTGATCAGTATCCGCGACCGCGAAAGCTGCTTTCTGGCGCCAGCCGAGGTCAGCCAGCAAAAGCTCAATCGCTTGTTGCCACTCGACTGGCAGGGCGGATTGGCCGTGCGGGCACCCTCAATGCTGCGCAAGGAACTATTGAAATTGGCACTGGACGCTGCCAGTCACTGCGCGCCAAACACCATCGTCCAGTAAACCCCTTCGTCACTGCGCGTCTCACTGGCAAACCCGGCGCCGACCTGGGTAAACATCGGATTCATCAGGTTGGCGCAGTGCCCGGGGCTGGCCAGCCATCCAGCCATGGCCTTGCCCGGTGAACTCTGTCCGGCAGCAATGTTTTCGCCGATCTGCCGACCGCGATAGCCGGCCGCCCGGGCGCGATCGGCAGGCAGGTCGCCGTCCGGATCGCGGTGGGCGAAGTAGTTGCCGTAAGCCATGGCTTTGCTGTGCCCCTGCGCGGCTGCGCCCAGTGCTGCGTTCCAGCTCAACGGCCGGGCGGCGGCGAAGCGCTGGCGTCCGCACATCCGTGGCCGGGCGCGCGCGGCGTTTACCTCAGCGAGCAAGGCCTTGCCGACGCTGCGGTTATCGCCGACACGGCTGTCGAGCACCGGTTGCGCCAACACCACTTGCCATTCATTACGCGAACGACTGACACCGATGTCGGCGTAGCTCGCATCCAGCAGCGCGGCGCAGTGTTCGTCTTGCAGCAGGTCGAAGGCCTCTTCGGCGTCCTCGGCCCCAATCACGCGAATACTGCGCACCGCGATGGCGGAATACCCGGACGACTTCAGCGCTTCACGCATGCCACCGGCGTAGCGATAACCGATCGGCAAGGCCAGGTTCGACTTCAGCGCCAACGGTGCCAGACGTTGCGCCGGGCGTCGATCGCAGCGCTGCGGATGGGCACGATAGTCGTTGATGGCAGCCACCAGTTGTCGCTCCGCACCGGCATGGGCGGTTTCAGCGAACAGCGGTGAAAGGATCAGCAGGCACAGCGAAACGAAGCGAGACGAACGAACGGCGTGGCGCATGAGACGGGCAGCTCTGAAGGAGGACAGCGCAAAAGTTGAGTGAACCGCAGAAAGCGGCGCGAGTAGGACTGGTCTTTTTCGACTTGGTTCAAGGGGCGGGGAGGGGGTTTATTGTGGGGCGACGACTTGCTGCATGTTTCAGGACGATTAAGCGTGGTTGGACTGGCCTCATCGCTGGCAAGCCAGCTCCCACAGGGGACGGAGCCGTACACAAAAATTGTGTTCACCGCAAAAACTGTGGGAGCTGGCTTGCCAGCGATAGCGTTCGCCCAGCCAACACAAAAAGCACGGGTGAATCCTCATTAGCGATTCAACAGATCCCCCATCCACTGCAAATACTGCGCACGGTCGGAAATCGAGTTATGCCCTGACTCCGGTACCACTCTGAGCAGCGCCACGCCTTGCGGGAAACTTTCCAGCAAACGCTGGGTGCTGGCGCGAGGGATCACCTCGTCGTCACTGGCCGCCAGCAGCAACGTCGGCACGCGGATATGCGCGGCGTACTTGCCGGACTCAAATCGCTCCTTGAGCAACCACTTCACCGGCACCCACGGGTATTGCCGCGCCGCGATTTCTTCAAGGCTGTTGTAAGGCGTCACCAGAATCAAATGTTGCAGCGGCCGCTGACTGGCCAGACGCACCGCGACGCCCGATCCCAGGCTGCGGCCAATGAGCGAAACCTGCGGGTGGCTGGCGTACACCTGATCAAAAAGTGCCAAGGCATCCTCGGCAATCGCCGCTTCCGACGGTGAACCGCCGCTGCCACCGAAACCGCGGTAGTTGAGCAGATACACCGCGTAATCGGGAAACGCCTCGGCAAACTCCGGCAGATTGCGCGACACGTCCTCGGCATTGCCGCCGAAATAGATCAGCGCCCGTGGCCCGACACGCTCGCGGGTGATCACTGAAACCCGCGCGTCCGGCATCGACAGGATCAGTTGTGAGTCGCTGCCGCTGACGGCATTGGGCTGCGGAAAATAGATCAGCGAGCGCTGAAAAAAAAACAGCGCCGCGCACAGCACCAGGTACACGGCAACGATCAATGCGACGAGTGACATCAAGGTTCGGGACATTCGGCTACTTTTAACGGTGTGTGAAGGATCGCTGTCGCAGTGTAGTTCAGCCCTGCAACCGGGCCGCTCGCACACACAACATGCAACAGATCAGCGCAACAGGGGAACCAGCATGAGCCACACTGAGGGTTACTCCCGTCGCCGATTGCTCACGCTGGCTGCCGGGGTTTCGGCGGTCTTCACCTTTGATCGGGCGCTGGCCACAACCACCACGTCCGCGACCACCGGAGGCCAAACCATGCAGACCCGTGCCATCCCGTCCAGTGCCGAGTCGCTGCCAATCGTGGGCCTGGGCACCTATCGCGGCTTTGACGTCGCGCCCGGTGACCCGGCCTATCGGCAATTGCCGGCGGTGCTCGATGAGCTGTTCAAAAAGGGCGGCACGCTGATCGACAGTTCACCGATGTATGGCCGCGCCGAACAGACTGCCGGTGAACTGCTATCGATCCACGAACCGCGTTCGCCAGCATTTCTGGCGACCAAGGTGTGGACGCGCGGGCGCAAGGAAGGCATCGCGCAGATGGAGCAGTCGTTCAGCCTGCTGCGCACCGAACGCATCGACCTGATGCAGATCCACAACCTGCTCGACTGGCAAACCCACCTGCCGACCCTACGTGAATGGAAGGCCCAGGGGCGCATCCGTTACATCGGCATCACCCATTACACACCCTCGGCCTACGACGAAGTCGAAGCGGTGCTGAAGGCCGAGCCACTGGATTTTCTGCAAATCAACTACGCCCTCGATGACCGAGGCGTGGAGAAACGTATTTTGCCTTTGTGCCGCGAACGCGGCGTCGCGGTGATCTGTAATCGGCCGTTCGGTGGCGGGGGACTGCTGGCCCGGCTCAAAGGCAAATCGCTGCCGGGCTGGGTGTCGGATGTGCAGGTCAACAGTTGGCCACAATTGGCGTTGAAGTTTCTGCTCTCGCATTCGGCGGTGACTTGCGTGATCCCGGGCACGGGCAATCCGCGCTATATGGCCGATAACGCCAAGGCCGGGTTCGGGCCGATGCTCACCGATGCGCAGCGGCATCAGTTGATTGCGCTGCTGGGTTAATCGATCTCGTAGACGGCGCTCAGCCGCGATAGCGCAACGCCTCCAGCAACAACGCAAACGCCGGCGCAGCCTGACGACGGCTCGGGTAATACAGGTGATAACCGGCAAACGTCGGGCACCAGTCTTCCAGCACTTGCCGCAATCGGCCGTCGGCCAGATACGGTGCGACGATGTTTTCCGGGATGTAACTCAGGCCGAAACCGTCCAGCGCAGCGTCGAGCAACGGGTAGACACCGTTCAAGGTGATTTGCCCGGAGACCCGCACTTTCAGGCTTTCGCCATCCTTCTCGAACTCCCAGCTGTACAACCCGCCATTGGTCGGCAGGCGCAGGTTGTTGCAGGCGTGGTCGGTCAGGTCGCGGGGCGTTTGCGGCTTGGCGCGTTTGGCAAAATAGGCCGGTGAACCGACCACCGCCATGCGCATGTCGGGGCCGATGCGGGTGGCGATCATGCCTTGCGCGACGTCTTCGCCCAGGCGCACGCCGGCGTCGAAACCCTGGCCGGCGATGTCGACGAAACCATAGTCGCAGCTCACCTCGACGCTGATGTCCGGGTACTGCGGCAGAAAGGATTTGAGCACCGGGCGCAGCAGCCAGTCCAGCGAATGATCGGTGGCGTTGAGGCGGATCTTGCCCGCCGGGGTGTCACGTAGATTGCTCAGTGCCGCCAGTTCCACTTCGATCTCTTCGAAGCGCGGGCCGATGGTTTGCAACAGGTGCTCGCCAGCCTCGGTGGGCGAGACGCTGCGGGTGGTACGGGTCAGCAGACGCAGGCCCAAACGGGCTTCGAGTGCGCGGATGGTATGGCTCAACGCGGACTGCGAGACACCGAGCTTGGCCGCGGCCTTGGTGAAACTGCGCTCGCGGGCCACGGCGAGGAAGGCGAGCAGGTCGGTGGCGTTTTCTCGAAGCATTGATGAGTGTCCTGCATAAGTTTTTTCGAATTCTAGTCGATTATCTGAAGAGTTGACGCCGGTAGAGTGCTGACTTTGTTTATCCGGAGGAACCGCCATGAACCCGATTGCCGCTTCTGCATTGACCCTTTCCCTGTTAGCGGGTGAGGTGCAGGCCAATGAAACACCACGAGTGACCGTCACACCGAATGGTTCGCAACCTTCGGCCAAGGGCCCAACGGACTGGTTCACCGGCACTGTGCGGGTCGATGCGCCGTTCAAAGGCACCGAAGCAGCGCGGGTCAGTGGTGCGACGGTGACGTTTGAGCCGGGCGCGCGCACCGCGTGGCATACACATCCGTTGGGACAGACCTTGATCGTCACGGCCGGTTCCGGGTTTGTGCAGGAGTGGGGGCAGCCGGTTCGTGAGATTCGTCCAGGGGATACCGTGTGGATTGCGCCGGGGGCCAAGCATTGGCACGGTGCGGCGCCCGGCACGGCGATGACTCATATCGCGATTGCTGAAGTGCTCGATGGCAAAGTCGCGGATTGGATGGAGCAGGTGAGTGATGAGCAATATCCGCGAGCTGACTGAAAGCTGTTGGTAGCGCACTAGCACCCCATGCTGGTGCGCCACCTGATTTCCCTCACCCCAGCCCTCTCCCGGAGGGAGAGGGGGCCGACCGAGGTGTCTTGCGCCATACATCGACCTGAGAGACCGAGTCGATTATGGGTTCACAGCACTTCGACCTGAAAGTGCCGTGTCGATTACGGGTTCACAGCACTTCGACCTGAAAGTGCCGTGTCGATTACGGGTTCACAGCACTTCGACCTGAAAGTGCCGTGTCGATTACGGATTCACAGCACTCCGACCTGAAAGTGCCGTGTCGATTACGGATTCACAGCACTCCGACCTGAAAGTGCGGTGTCGATTATGGATTCACAGCAAGACGTTCACGTCGGTGCAGCCCTCAAATATCCCCGGATCGGTCCCCTCTCCCTCTGGGAGAGGGCTAGGGTGAGGGGCTCTTTTCAGGCGTTTAGATCATCTCCGGCAGTGAAGAGAGGATTTTATCGAGGGTGATTGGATACTCCCGCACCCTAGCCCCCGTAGCATTGTAAATAGCATTCGCCACCGCCGCACTGACCCCGCAAATCCCCAACTCACCGACACCCTTGGCCTTCATCGGCGAAGACAGCGGATCGGTCTCATCGAGGAAAATCACCTCCTGATGCGGAATGTCGGCATGCACCGGCACTTCATACCCGGCCAGGTCATGGTTGACAAAAAAACCAAGTTTCTTGTCCACCGCCAACTCTTCCATCAACGCTGCACCGACGCCCATGGTCATCGCACCAATCACCTGACTGCGCGCCGATGTCGGATTGAGAATCCGCCCTGCTGCACACACCGCCAACATGCGCCGCACGCGTACTTCACCGGTGGCCGCGTCGACGGCGACTTCGACGAAATGTGCGCCGAAGGTCGACTGCTGATACTTCTCGGCCAGATCACCGAACTCGATGCTGTCCTCGCCGACCAGCGCGCCGCCTTCAGCCGCGTTGCGCAATGGCACGCTCTTGCTGCCGACGCGCACCTGACCGTCGATGAATTTGGCCTGGTCCGCCGCCAGCCCCAGTTTGCTCGCCACTGCTTCGCGCAGTTTTACGCACGCGGCATAGACCCCGGAGGTCGAGCAGTTACCGCCGAACTGGCCGCCGGAGCCGGCCGACACGGGGAAGTTCGAGTCACCCAGCCGCACCACCACCGCGTCGAGGCCAACGCCCATCATCTCGGCGGCAGTCTGCGCGATGATCGTATAGCTGCCGGTGCCGATATCGGTCATGTCGGTTTCCACAACAATCTTGCCGTCACGCTCCAAATGAACGCGGGCGCCGGACTTGACCAGCAGGTTGTTGCGAAACGCCGCAGCCACGCCCATGCCGATCAGCCAGCGACCTTCACGACGGCTGCCCGGTTGAGCCTTGCGCTGATCCCAGCCAAATTTCTCGGCCCCGGTCTGCAGGCACTTGATCAATTGCCGCTGGGAAAACGGCCGTTCGGTCTTCACCGGATCGACCTGCGTATCGTTGAGAATGCGGAATTGCACCGGGTCCATCTTCAGTTGCTCGGCCATCTCGTCCATGGCGATTTCCAGCACCATCAACCCCGGTGCTTCACCCGGCGCACGCATGGCGTTGCCTTCGGGCAAATCGAGCGGCGCGAGGCGCATGCTCACGCGACGGTTTTCGGCGGCGTACAGCAACTGGCTCGGTTGTGCGGCGAGTTCGACCTTGCCGTCGGCGAGGTTGCCCGACCAGCCTTCGTGAGCGATGGCGGTGAGCTTGCCGTCCGCCGTGGCGCCCATGCGGATGCGCTGAATTGTCGCCGGACGGTGCGTGGTGTTGTTGGCCATCTGCGGGCGGGCGAGGGCCACTTTCACTGGTCGGCCAGCCATGCGCGCACCGAGGGCGGCGAGAATCGCGTCGGCGCGGATGAACAGCTTGCCGCCGAAACCGCCACCGATATACGGCGAGACCAAACGAACTTTTTCCTTCGGTAGGCCGAGGGTTTTCGCAATGTCGCCGACACTCCACGCGACCATCTGATTGGAGGTCCACAACGTCAGTTGATCGCCTTTCCACGCTGCCAATGTCGCGTGCGGTTCCATCATCGCGTGGGACTGGTCCGGGGTGGTGTAAGTCTGATCGAACTGCACCGGCGCGGCGGCAAAGGCCTTGTCGAAGTCACCATGATTGACGTCGGGCAACTCGTCTTTCGGCTCGACGCCCAAGTCTTTCACGCTGGCCAGATCGAATTTGCCTTCGGTGGTTTCATAATCGACCTTGACCCGTTGCGCGGCGGCGCGGGCCTGTTCGAAGGTCTCAGCGACGACCAGCGCGACGGCTTGCTGATAATGCTGCACTTCGGGACCGGCGAGCAGGTGGGCGGCGTTGTATTGACCCTTGTCGAGCTTGCCGGCATTCGCGGCGGTGACAATCGCCAGCACGCCCGGCGCGGCTTTCGCCGCGTCCAGATGAATGGCTTTGATCCGCCCTTTGGCGATGGCCGCATCGACCATGACACCGTAGGCCTGATTGGCGGCCGCTTCATGCTGCTCGTAGGCATACGTGGCCTGGCCGCAGGTTTTCAACGGCCCTTCGATGCGCTCGGTGGGTTGGCCGATGACCTTCAACTGGTCGATTGGGTTGGTGGTGGCGGGCGTGTCGAATTTCATGCTTCATCCCTCGCTTGCGCCAACACCGAGCCGAGCGTGCGCTCGACCAGGGTCAGTTTGAACTGGTTGTCGTGGGTCGGCGTGGCGCCGTCGAGCAGGCGTTCGCTGACGGCTTTGGCGCCTTTTGGCAGCAGCGCTTCGGCCGCTTCAACCCGCCACGGTTTCGGCGCGATACCGCCGACCGCAACGCGGCCGCTGCCGTCTTTTTGCAGGATCAGGCCGACCGAGACCAGCGCGAATGCGTAGGACGAACGATCACGCACCTTGTGATAAATGTGGGTGCCGCCGACGGGCGCGGGCAGTGTCACCGAGGTGATGAACTCGCCGGGCGTCAGGCTGGTTTCGATGTTCGGCGTGGTACCGGGCAACTGGTGAAAGTCGGCCATGGCGATGCTGCGGGTGCTGCCGTCGGGTTTCACCGTGTCAATCTGCGCATCGAGGGCACGCATGGCAATTGCCATGTCACTCGGGTGCGTGGCGATGCACGCGTCGCTGACGCCGATGATGCCGAGTTGCCGACTGACCCCGCCAATCGCCGCGCAACCGCTGCCGGGATTGCGTTTGTTGCAGGCTTGATGGGTGTCGTAGAAATACGGGCAGCGCGTTCGTTGCAGCAGGTTGCCGGCGGTGCTCGCCATGTTGCGCAACTGTCCGGAAGCCCCGGCGAGCAAGGCGCGCGAGAGCAGGGCGTAGTCTTTCCGCACGCGCATATCGGCCGCCAGATCGGTGTTGCGCACCAGCGCGCCGATGCGCAAGCCGCCCTCGGGCGTGGCTTCGATCTGATCCAGGCCGAGGTGGTTGACGTCGATCAGGTGCAGCGGGGTTTCGATGTCGAGTTTCATCAAGTCCAGCAGGTTGGTGCCGCCAGCGATGAAGCGTGCGCCTTCGACCTGTGCGGCTTGCGCAGCGGCAGCGGCGGGGGAGTCGGCGCGGCTGTAATTGAACGGTCTCATGCCGGTACCTCCGCGACTTCGGTAATGGCTTCTATGATGTTCGAGTAGGCACCGCAGCGGCAGATATTGCCGCTCATGCGCTCCTGAAACTCTCTGGCGATCAACTGCGGCGCCTCGGTGAGGCTCTCACTGACGTGGCTGGGGATACCGTCGCGGATTTCCTTGATCACTGACACCGCCGAGCAAATCTGCCCCGGTGTGCAATAGCCGCACTGATAGCCGTCGTGCTTGATGAATGCGGCCTGCATCGGGTGCAGATTGTCCGGCATGCCGAGGCCTTCGATGGTGGTGATCTCGCTGCCTTCGTGCATTACCGCCAGGGTCAGGCAAGAGTTGATGCGTCGACCATCGGCGATCACCGTGCAGGCGCCGCACTGGCCGTGGTCGCAGCCTTTTTTGGTGCCGCTCAGGTGCAGGTGCTCGCGCAAGGCATCGAGCAGGGTCGTGCGGGTGTCGACGTCAAGCGCACGCGGCTTGCCGTTGACGTTGATCGTCACTTTGCTCATGGCCGGTTGCTCCAGGTTGGCCGCATAGGCCTTGAGGCTGATAAACGGCGGCATCGCGAAGGCAGTGGCGGTCACGGCGCCGAGGATCAGAAATCCGCGTCGGGAAATCGTCATGGTTCGATTCCTTTTCTCTCTTCATCAGGGCAGCAGGGTCGTGAATGGCCCAAGCAGGCAGCCAGCGTCATCGCCGGTCTCGTTAAGGAGTGACTGCCGGAAAGAGGAAAAGGTTTTGTCGGATTTGCGCTATAGAGTTATGCGCACAGCTCATCAATCTTCTGCCTTACATACATCCCTGTGGGAGCGAGCCTGCTCGCGAAGAGGTCGGCCCAGCCAAAATCTTCATTGCCTGACCGGCCGCTTTCGCGAGCAGGCTCGCTCCCACATTTGAAATGTGTTCGGCCGGACTAATGCCCGCCCACCACCATCGAGGTAAATGGCGCCACATACGCCTGCAACGTCACCAGCCCGCCGACAAGAATTGCCAACACAATCGAGTGGAAGAACACATAGCGCAGAATCTCGCCTTCATGCCCGTACCAACGGGTCGCGGTGGAGGCGACCACGATCGATTGCGCATCGACCATTTTGCCCATCACCCCGCCGGAGCTGTTCGCCGCCGCCATCAGGATCGGACTGATCCCGAGCTGTTCCGACGTCACCCGCTGCAAACCACCAAACAACACGTTCGACGCGGTATCCGACCCGGTCAACGCCACTCCCAGCCAACCGAGCAACGTGCCGAACATCGGGTAGAAAATCCCCGTCGCGGCAAACGCCAGACCCATGGTCGCGTCGAGTCCCGAGTAGCGCGTGAGAAACCCCAGCGCTAGCATCGCTGCAATGGTGATCAACGAAAACCGCACCACCCACAACGTGCGCAGGTACTGCTTGATCAGTTGCGGGATGGAATAGCCCATCAGCAAACCGCCGACAATTGCTGCCAGCAGAATCCCGCTGCCGGTGGCGGTCAGCCAAGTGAATTTGTACACCGCTTCTTCCGCTTTCGGCGCGGCAACCACGGGCGGGACTTTTTCGATTTGCAGGTGCAGGCTGGTGAACGTCACCGCCGGGGCGAAAATCGGGTTGGCCTCGCGCAGCGGTTTGCCAGCGGGATCAAGCTTGGCCGACTGGGTGACCGGATCAATCGCGGGCCGGGTGTCGAACATATTCTTGAAGCCTTGAGTGCCCCAGGCAAAAACGAATACGGTGAGGATGATCCACGGCATCCACGCGCGCATCACCGCCGGGCGCGCCTGATCGCTGAACGCGGCGCTGGCAGTGACTTTTTCTTCCTCGACTTTGGAATTGTCGACGCGCCCCGAAAGCGCTGCCGAGGTGTGAATGGTCGCCGGTTTCCATACCTTCAAAAACAGCGTCAGACAGGCCATGGAAATCAGCGCGGCGATCACGTCCACCAACATTGGGCCGTGGTAGTTCGACACCAGAAATTGCGGGATCGCGAAGCTGACGCCGGCCACCAGAATCGCCGGCCAGATCTCCAGCATCTTGCGCCACCCGGCGAAGGCCCAGATCAGCCAGAACGGCACTAGCACCGAGAAAAACGGCAACTGCCGACCAACCATCATCGACAGTTCCATTTCATCCAGCCCGGTAACTTTGGCCAGCGTGATGATCGGCGTACCGAGTGCGCCGAATGCCACCGGCGCGGTGTTGGCGATCAGCGCCAGACCTGACGCGGCCAACGGCGAAAACCCCAGCCCGATCAGAATCGCCCCGGTCACCGCTACCGGCGTGCCGAACCCCGCCGCACCTTCGAAAAACGCACCGAAGCAGAATGCGATCAGCAACAACTGCAAACGGCGGTCATCGGTGATCCGCGCAAGGGAATCCTGCAGCACTTTGAACGAGCCGTTCTCGGTGGTCAGACGGTGCAGAAAAATGATGTTGAGGACGATCCAGCCGATTGGCAGCAAGCCATTCGCCGCACCGAACAACGCCGCAGAACCGGCCATGCTCGCCGGCATGCCGAAGGCAAAAATCGAAATCAGCAGGGCGGACGCCAGCGCCAGCAGCGCCGCGAGATGCGCCTTGACGTGGAAGAACGCCAGCGCCGCAAGCATCACCACCACCGGTACGGCGGCCATGAGCGTGGAGATCACCGGGTTGCCGAACGGGTCGTAAATTTGCTGCCAGACCATGGTCCACCTCTGCTTGTTGTTATTGAGGGCGCAGATCCATTGCGTGGTGCTTGGTTGCAAGGAGTATAGGTGGCGTTTCGCCGCCGCTCGGTCAGCGCGGGCTGGGCGACAAACGGTCGATAGTGGCCACTGAATCAAAGGCGTTTTGCCCGGTCGTATCTGCGGCTGCGCGCACCGCGTCCTGAAGGCGCGGGCAGCGTCGCCAACTCCGTCGTCAAGACCTTGGTTTTAGGGAAGTATTGAATGAAGCGCGCTACAACGATGCTGCTGACCGTGACCGCCGCCGTATTGCTCGGCGGCTGTGTGGCGGATTTTGATGATGACCACCGCCATGGCCGGCATTACGACCGCGATCATGGCCGCAATTACGACCACGACCGGCGCTGGGACGACCGCGATGATCGTCGCGACGGGCGTCGCTACTACCGCGATCGGGATGATGATTGACTGAGTTCTGCGCGCCCCATTAGTAGAACAGTCGCGCAGACGCGGGGGAGTGGACGCAATGATGGCAATTCAGTAGCATCGCCGTTTTTTTTCCCCTTCTCCCCCAAGGATGATCATGTCTGTGGCTTTGCTGTCGCGCCGTATACCCGTTGTTATCAGTGCAGTTCTGTCGGGCCTGCTGCTGTCGGGGTGCACCCAGTTGGGAACCTATCAGGATTCGGTCGCACCTGATGCCGCTAAGCTGCGCTTTGTCGCCAGCACCGATAACGCGTCGGTGGATTATTACGATGCAGAGCATTGCGATGGCCAGACCACCGGCTTGCTCAACAACCTGTTCATCTTCGACAGTGCGCGCCGGGTGGGCATGAGCGTGGCGCCCCCGGAAAAGGCCAAGAGCTACCTGGAAATCAAGCTGCCGCCCGACAAGGAAATGTACCTGAAGGTCAACACCCAGACCGGTTATGCCGTGTGCGGGTCGGGTTTCAGCTTCAAACCTCAGCGCGATACAGAATATGAGCTGACCTTCGACCTCAAGGGCCGCCAGTGTTCGACGCTGATGCAGCGCGTGCAGCGCATCGATGGCAAGGACGTACGCACGCCGCTCCCGATGAAACGCGAGGGGCTGGCGGCCTGTGCCGGGCGCAACCCGATCTTTCCCAAGCCGCCAGTGCTGCTGCCGGATACGCCGGAGCGGACGGTCATGATCGACCGCATCGTCAATGGCAGCCTCTTCGTGGTGTTGAAGTCCGACGCGAAGACGCGCGCCGCGACGACGTTTACGCCGGAAAAACTCGATTCGCTGGTCAGCGAGCGCAAGGCGAAAATGGGCTTTGAACTGCCAGACGATTACTGGGCGCTGTACCGTCAGAATCTAGACGCCTTCAACATTGAGGGTTCCGCGATTCCCAGCGAGGCGATCACCCGTTCCAGCGACGAGTATCGCAAACGTCTGCGCAGTATCGACGACAAGCGCTTGAAAGAATGGTCTGCCGTCGATGGTACTTCCGGCAAGCGTGGCAATGCGGTGCAGGCCGACATGGAAACCGGCATGATCACGTACTACTTCCAGTCGTCCAAGGAGGTCATGGGCGAAACCGTCATACGCCATCTCGACCGTATGGCCAAAATGGATGCGCAGTACAACGTCTGCTCGCGTTACGCCGAGTGCTGGAAGCGCTGAACGGCGCAATCCTGATGTGAAAAAGCCCGCTGCGCCGATACGGCCAGTGGGCTTTTTTGTGCCTGTTGCAATTAAAAATGAGCGCTCGCCCGGACGCTGGATCGCGCAGGCACAGAGGCCTCGATGTCCAGCAAATGGGTGGCGAGAATGTCGCTCAGAAAACGGAACTGATCGTTGATGCCGACCACTTCATTGTTGAAATGATTCGTGGCGGCGGGCATCAGCAGATCTTCGAAATCTTCGTTGAACACCAGCGCTTGAGCCTTATGCGACACGGCGTGCTGGTCGTAATAGTTGCTGCCGAACACCGGGAAACTCACGGAGAGTGTGACGTGGGTGTGAATCATGTTGTGAACTCCTCGTTGTGTTTCGGATGGGTCAATCGTGCCTTTGATGGGCGGTGGGCGGAAGGCAATCGTGGCGATGGTGAATATCGATGGCAGTGATGGTTAGAGTTTTTGGGGTGTTGCTGATGGCCTTATCGCTGGCAAGCCAGCTCCCACAGGTTCTGAGGCGATCACAAAATCTGCGGCTGCTGGAAATCCTTGTGGGAGCTGGCTTGCCAGCGATGAGGCCGGTACATCCAACATCAGGCTCAATTGACACACCTATACTCAAATCTGCATCCCACTCATCTCAAGGACACCGCCACCGTGAACTCGCGTGCGCTGCTCGTCGCCGCACTGTTGTTGCTGGCCGGCTGCGCCACCTCGGCGCGGGCGCCGGTGTCAGCGCCGCAGGCCGTGTTTGTCTCGCCGGCCACCTGGCAGCAGATCGACCGCGAAATCGTCAGTGCTTCGCAGCAGTCCACCGAGCAAGTCAAAGTCTTCGCCCGTGGTTCGATGGAACATTGGCGCACTCGGGTCTATCAGCAAACTGAAGAAAATTTCATTCCGTGGTTCAGCAGCTACTGGACCCAGGAATGGCTGTCGATGAAAGTCAGTTGGTACACGATCAATGCCGGCGGTGAGCAAGATGCGTCAGCCAAGCGGCTGGCGGCGTATCTGCTTGAGCAATATCAGGAAAGGGTGCTGGCGCCGGTTGCGGTGGAGATCGATCCGGATGCGATTCTGGGGCAGGCGACGGCGTTCTATGCGCAGTTGATGGCGCAACAGATGCCGCTCATCGCCCAGCGTCATGGTGTGCCTGTCGCTCAGCTCAACGGGCGTTTGCAGAAAATCCCTGCCATTGCACTGGGCCCGCCGCCAGCGCGCGATGCTTCGTTGTTTCAAGTGATCAGCACGGAACCGTTGAACACCTTGCCGGCCTATGCCGCGTTGATCGACAAGATCCACACTGACGGCGGCGCCAAGGGCATTGCCTCGACCGATGCTGGCATGGCCCCGGTGGCCAAGCGCGCCAGTCAGCGGATGGAAGCGGAAATGGCCCCGCGCGGGGCCGCCAGTGCTGTAGCGGCCGCGGCGGGGAAACTGGCTGGAGGGCTGATCTCGGTCGGTGTCGCCGGCATTCGCGCCATCCTCCAGGCCAATGACCGACCCGACAGCGAAGCGCTGATTCGCACCAGTCTGGGCAGCACCTTCGACAAAGCCTGGCTGAAACTGGTGCAGAGCCCGACGACTGGCGTTATGGCCGGCACGTTGCACCTGGCCGGGCAGGTCGAGCGCAATCTGGATAGGGTTGATGAACCGTCGGTCGGCTTGGGGGGGAATCGTGTCGAATGGCAGCCGCCGCAATCGACCAATCAGCAGATCGAACCCAACGTGCAAGGAAAGTGATCATGGCTTACATCGATATTTTCGTAGCGCCGGTGCCGACTGCCAATCGTGAGCAGTACAAAAAGCACTGCGCAATCGCGGCGAAACTGTTCAAGGAATACGGTGCACAGGATGTGATGCAGTGCTGGGGCGATGACGTGCCGGAGGGCAAGGTCACGTCATTTCCGATGGCGGTCAAACTCAAGGAGGGCGAGACGGTTTCATCCGGCTGGCTGATCTGGCCCGACAAGGCCACTCGGGACGCCGGCATGGGCAAAATGATGGAAGATCCGCGCATGCAACCGGACGTCAATCCAATGGAGTTTGATGGCCAGCGGATGATCTTTGGTGGCTTTAAAAATATCCTCGAACCCTGAAACCAGCGTAAATCTTTTGTACGAGTGAGCCTGCTCGCGATCGCGGTGGGTCTGTCAATGAAGCATTGAATGTGCGAACGCCATCGCGAGCAGGCTCACTCCTACAGGTATTGTGTTCACTCCGAGGGAGTGATTCTGCAGCTTTTACGGTTGCGGATCTGCTCGTCCGTCGGGCGTTCACGGACGAATTCGAAGCGCGGCTCGCCCTCGCTGTAATGCACCAGCCAGCCCCATTCCAGTTCGCTTTCATCCTGCCCAGGATTGGGCGGCCGGGCCCACCACGGTTCTTTGCTGAGGATCTCGCGCATGGTGGCCTCCGGTTGATGGCAATCCTTGAACTATAGCTTCCTGTCACGAGTCGTCAGATCAGGCTGTGTAGAATCCGGCGGATCACTTTGAACAGGGGAGCAGGGCCATGACCGAAGAAGCGAAGCGACTGTTTTTCGCCCTCGATTGCCCGGCGGTGCAACGCAAGGCAATTGCTCATTGGCGCGGGGAGTTGGGTTTGCGAACCGGTAAGCCGGTGCCGGCGGACAATTTCCACCTGACGCTGCTGTTTCTCGGCGCCGTGCCCTTGGCGCAGATCAACGAAGTCTGCGAGGCCGCCGGACAAGTGCGTACGCCGGGAGAGGCCTTGAGAATTCCGCTTGATCGACTGCAGGTCTGGCATCGCGCCGGGGTGTTGTCGCTCGCCCCCGAGCAGGCCCCGCAGGCGCTGCTGCGGCTGGTCTACGCATTGGAGCAGGCGATGTTGCCTTTTGGTTTTGAAGAGACGCCCCGCGAGTTTCGTCCGCATCTGACCCTCGCCCGAGACTACCGTGCGCCAGAGCCGGAATCCGCCACGCCGCCGGAGTTTTTCTTGCATGCCGAACGCTTTGCCTTGTTCGAATCGCACAAGGGTCGCTATCGCATCCTGCAGGATTGGCCGCTGATTTGAGCGCACAAAAAAAGGCGCCCGAGGGCGCCTGAAATTCACCTTGACCGAGGAAGCCAGGTGAGGCCGTTCATTGCAGGGTGCAGCGGTGGTAAGGCGCTGCGTGAACGGGAAATTTTTACACTGATCGTTCCCACGCTCTGCGTGGGAATGCCTCTTGTGACGCTCCGCGTCACGCTTTGGGACGCAGAGCGTCCCGGACTGCGTTCCCACGCGGAGCGTGGGAACGATCATCGGCTCACTTACCGAGTTTCACCCGGGTCCAGCCACGGGTCATGATCCGCTGGGTGGCAATCGGCTGATCCGGCACCGCATACAGCGTCGCCATCACCGCTTGCGACGGGTACGAACCCGGGTCGTTGCGGATCGCTTCATCCACCAATGGCGTCGCCGCCGCATTGGCGTTGCTGTAGCCGTTGCTGTTGGTGATCTCGGCGATGATCTCCGGGCGCATCAGGAAGTCCATGAACAGGTAGGCGTTCTCGACGTTCGCCGCATCGCGGGGGATCGCGACCATGTCGTAGAAGCTGCCGGCGCCTTCTTTGGGAATGCTGTAGTCGATCACCACGTTGTTGCCCGATTCCACCGCGCGAGCCTTGGCCTGCAGCACGTCGCCGGAGTAACCGACCGCCACGCAGATGTTGCCGTTGGCCAGATCCGAGATGTATTTCGAGGAGTGGAAGTACGCCACGTTCGGGCGGATCTTCATGAACAGCGCCTCGGCTTCCTTGATGTGCGCGGTGTCCTTGTCGTTCACCGGGTAGCCCAGGTAGTGCAGGGCGGCCGGGATCATTTCGGTCGGCGAATCGAGGAAACTGATGCCGCAGGCTTTGAGTTTTTCAGCGTTTTCCGGTTTGAACAACAAATCCCATGAATCGGTCGGGGCGTTGGCGCCGAGCACTTCCTTGACCTTGGCCGGATTGAAGCCGATGCCGATCGAGCCCCACATATAAGGGAACGCGTGGGCGTTGTCCGGATCACTGGCGGCGGCGTTTTTCAGCAGCACCGGGTTGAGATTCTTCCAGTTCGGCAGCTTCGATTTGTCCAGCGTCTGATAGACGCCGGCCTTGATCTGCTTGGCCAGGAAACTGTTCGACGGCACGACCAGGTCGTAGCCGGATTTGCCCGCCAGCAAACGCGCCTCGAGGGTTTCGTTGCTGTCGAAGACGTCGTAGGTCACGCGGATGCCGGTCTCGTCCTCGAACTTCTTGACGGTGTCCGGCGCGATGTAATCAGACCAGTTGTAAACACGCAGCACCTTGTCGTTGGCCTGGGCGCCCATGACCATTGCGCCCATTAAGGACAGTGTCAGCAGAGTCCTGCCAAACATTTTCATCGGTACAACTCCATTCTTTTTATTCACGTTACGCAAAGCCCCCTCACCCTAACCCTCTCCCAGGGGGAGAGGGGCTGACCGAGGGGCTGACTACATTTGTGTAGGAGCTGTCGAGTGAAACGAGGCTGCGATCTTTTGATCTTTCACATCAAGATCAGAAGATCGCAGCGTGCCGCAGCTCCTACAGGGTTATGCGGTGGCGGCTTGTTGCGGTTGCTGCCACGACTCATTCGCCGTCTGATCCATCGCTTCCTGAATTGCCCGCTTGCGGTTGGCTTCTGCCCTGCGGCCGAAGTACCAGACCAGGAAGGTCACCAGCGACACCGCCAGCAGAATCAGGCTGGCCACGGCGTTGATCTCAGGCTTCACGCCCAGACGCACCGCCGAGAACACTTCCATCGGCAACGTGGTCGAACCCGGGCCGGAAACGAAGCTCGCCAACACCAGGTCATCCAGCGACAAGGCGAACGACATCATGCCGCCCGCCGCCAGCGACGGCGCGATCATTGGAATGGTGATCAGGAAAAACACCTTGAACGGTTTCGCGCCGAGATCCATCGCCGCTTCTTCGATCGACAGATCCAGTTCCCGCAAGCGCGCGGAGACTACCACCGCGACATAAGCGGCACAAAACGTGGTGTGGGCGATCCAGATCGTGACGATGCCACGCTCCTGCGGCCAGCCGATCAACTGCGCCATGGCCACGAACAGCAGCAACAGCGACAGACCGGTGATCACTTCAGGCATCACCAACGGCGCGGTGACCAGACCACCGAACAGCGTGCGACCCTTGAAGCGCGTGACGCGGGTCAGCACGAAAGCGGCGAGGGTGCCCAGCGCCACGGCAGCAATCGCGGTGTAGCAGGCGATTTCCAGCGAGCGCACCACCGAGCCCATCAGTTGCGTGTTGTCGAGCAGGCCGACGTACCACTTCACCGACCAGCCGCCCCATACCGTCACCAGTTTCGAGGCGTTGAACGAGTAGATCACCAGAATCAGCATCGGCAGATAAATGAACATCAGGCCGAAGATCAGCATGAACTTGGAAAAACCGAAGCGTTTCATCCCCGTGCCTCCATCTCTTTGGCCTGGCTGCGGTTGAACAGCAGAATCGGCACAATCAGGATCAACAGCATCACCACCGCCAGCGCAGACGCCACCGGCCAGTCGCGGTTATTGAAGAACTCTTGCCACAGCACGCGACCGATCATCAGGGTCTCCGGGCCACCCAACAGTTCGGGAATCACGAACTCACCGACCACCGGAATGAACACCAGCATGCAGCCGGCAATAATCCCGTTCTTGGCCAGCGGCACGGTGATTTTCCAGAAGTTGTTGAAGTTGCTCGAACCCAGGTCCTGCGCGGCTTCCAGCAAGCTGCCGTCGTGCTTCACCAGGTTGGCGTACAGCGGCAACACCATGAACGGCAGGTAGGCGTAGACCACGCCGATATACACGGCCGTGTTGGTGTTGAGGATCTCGATCGGGTGGTCGGTGAGCCCCGTCCACATCAGAAACCCGTTGAGCAAACCGTTGTTGCTGAGGATGCCCATCCATGCGTAAACGCGGATCAGGATCGCGGTCCAAGTAGGCATCATGATCAACAGCAGCAGGACGTTTTGCGTTTCCTTGCCGGTCTTGGTGATCGCGTAGGCCATCGGGAAACCGATCAGCAGACACATCAGCGTGCTCAGCGCCGCGACCTTCAGCGAACCGAGGTAGGCCGACAGGTACAGCTCGTCTTCGCCGAGCATGGTGTAGTTGCCGATGTTGAGCATCAGCTGGAATTTCTGTTCGGCGTAGGTGTAGATCTCCGAGTACGGCGGGATCGACAGCGCGGCTTCCGAGAAACTGATCTTCATCACCAGGAAGAACGGCAACATGAAGAACAGGAACAGCCAGATGAACGGAATGCCGATCACCAGTTTTCGCCCGCTGGGCACCAGGCGCAGGAATTGCTGATTGAAGGTTTTCATGAGCGCAGTACCACGCCGCTGTCGTCTTCCCACCAGACGTAGACCTTGTCGTCCCAGGTCGGGCGCGCGCCACGGCGTTCGGCGTTGGCCATGAACGACTGGACGATTTTGCCGCCGGGCAATTCGACGTAGAACACCGAGTGACCGCCGAGGTAGGCGATGTCATGCACCTTGCCTTCGGACCAGTTGTAGCGGAACTCGGGTTGGGTGGTGCTGACGAGCATTTTTTCCGGACGGATCGCGTAGGTGACCGACTTGTCCTGCACTGAAGTGCTGACGCCGTGACCGACGTAGATCTTCTGCTGCAAGTCCGGGCTGTGGATGATCGCGTGACCTTCAAGGTCTTCCACCACGGTGCCATCGAAGGCGTTCACGTTGCCGATGAATTCGCAGACCATGCGGCTGACCGGGGCTTCGTAGATGTCGACGGGGCTGCCGATTTGCGCGATCCAGCCCAGGTGCATGATCGCGATGCGCTCAGCCATGGTCATGGCCTCTTCCTGGTCGTGGGTGACCATCACGCAGGTCACGCCGACGCGTTCGATGATCTGCACCAGTTCCAGTTGCATCTGCGAACGCAGCTTTTTGTCCAGCGCACCCATTGGCTCGTCGAGCAGCAACAGCTTCGGACGCTTGGCCAGCGAGCGGGCGAGGGCGACGCGCTGACGCTGACCGCCGGACAACTGGTGCGGGCGGCGTTTGGCGTATTGAGTCATATGCACCAGACGCAGCATTTCATCGACACGGGCATCGATTTCACTGGCCGGCAAACGGTCCTGCTTGAGGCCGAAGGCGATGTTCTGCGCGACGGTCATGTGTGGGAACAGCGCGTAGGACTGGAACATCATGTTGATCGGCCGCTCGTACGGCGGCATGTCAGTGATGTCCACGCCGTCGAGCAGAATCCGCCCTTCGGTCGGCCGCTCGAAACCGGCGAGCATGCGCAGCAGGGTCGATTTGCCCGAACCGGAGCCGCCGAGCAAGGCGAAGATTTCGCCCTGATGGATCTCCAGGGACACATCGTCCACTGCCACGGTTTCGTCGAACTTCTTGGTGACACGATCGACTTTCACCAGCACCTTTTTCGGTTGCTGATGACCTTCAAGTGCCTTCCTGTAAGTGCTGGAGGCGTTTGCCATGTGAAACTCCCAACAGGTTTCGTTCGCCGGGCCAATGTGGCCGGGCTTAAGTGGATTGCAAGCCAGGAACAACCATCCCCCTCACACATATCCCTGTAGGAGCTGCCGAAGGCTGCGATCTTTTGATCTTGTTTTTTACAATCAACATCAAAAGATCGCAGCCTTCGGCAGCTCCTACAGGGGCCACATTTTCAGTGGGTTGTCCTGGCTTGTTCGGCGCCGCCGTCCTGGCTGCCTGGGTCGTACTTGTTGTTATTACGGGTGTTGTTGTTCACGAATGACGGATGCGCAAAGGCACACCCGACGTCCGTGGGGGCAGTAAATCGTTGTGACCTTTGGGGTGTGTCAGCGCTGGTTGCGCCGCGCCGCCCGTTGCCGACAAGCCGCGCCGAATGCCTGGAAAATCTTCAAGTAGTTCGGGTTATCGAGCACTTGCCATTCCGGGTGCCATTGCACGCCGAGGGCGAAGGTCGGGCTGTGCTCGACCGAGATCGCCTCGATCAAGCCGTCCGGCGCCACCGCTTCGGCACGCAAGCCGGGAGCGAGGCGATCAATGCCCTGGCTGTGAATCGAGTTGACCTGGAACTCGCCGGGCAATCCCAGCGCCTCGAACACGCCGCCAGCAAGCACGGTCACCGCGTGAGCCGGCGCGTATTGCACGGCCACATCAGGGCTGTCGGCTTCACGGTGATCAAGCATGCCTGGCAGCTCATGCACCTTCTGATGCAGGCTGCCGCCGAACGCCACGTTCATTTCCTGGAAGCCCCGGCAAATGCCGAGCACCGGAACGCCCGCCGCGATGGCTGCACGTAATAAAGGAAGGGTGGTGGCATCCCGCGCCGGATCATGATCCGTGCCGGGTTCGCTGGCCGGGCCTTGATAGTGGAAGGGCTCCACGTTCGAGGGCGAGCCGGTCAGCAGCAGACCGTCGAGTTGACCGAGCAGGTCTTCGATTTCAGTCAGCTTGCCAAGGGAAGGAATGACCACTGGCAGCCCGTTAGCGCCAACGCTGACAGCACGTACGTACTTGTCGCCGCTGATGTGATAGGGGTGCAGGCCAATCTGTTTGACGCAGGCAGTAACGCCGATCAATGGCTTGAATGCCATTTTTATTCACCTCGAAGTTTGACACTTGAACGAGCTTTTCCGGAGCTTAGCCTCGTTGATTTTAATTAACAACTGCCATGTAAAAAATTCTAAACGCCGTTCATCAAATCTTCATGATTCTCGGGGCTGTGGCGCCTGTATTGGCACGCAAGTGTTAAAAAAAGCCCGAAAAATAAACCCTGAACGGCCATCTGTTCGCTATTGACTTCACTTTGCCGTTCGGGTTGACTGGCTCGGCGAAACAGCAGTGAACATAATAATTAACAGCTAAATAGGTGCATCATGTCGGTCCCTCTGCGTACCGTTCAACTCAACGAAGCAAACGCATTCCTTAAGAAATATCCTGAGGTTTTGTACGTCGACCTTCTGATTGCGGATATGAACGGTGTGGTGCGCGGCAAGCGTATCGAACGCACCAGTCTTCATAAGGTTTACGAGAAAGGCATCAACCTGCCGGCCTCGCTTTTCGCGCTCGACATCAACGGCTCCACGGTGGAAAGCACCGGTCTGGGTCTGGATATCGGCGACGCTGACCGCATCTGCTACCCGATCCCCGGCACCCTGAGCATCGAACCGTGGCAGAAGCGCCCAACCGCACAACTTCTAATGACCATGCACGAGATCGAAGGCCAGCCGTTCTTCGCCGACCCGCGTGAAGTGCTGGCCAACGTCGTGCGCAAATTCGACGACCTCGGCCTGACCATCTGCGCGGCATTCGAACTCGAGTTCTATCTGATCGACCAGGACAACGTGAACGGTCGTCCGCAATCGCCACGTTCGCCGGTGTCCGGCAAGCGTCCGGTGTCGACTCAGGTGTACCTGATCGACGACCTCGACGAATACGTCGATTGCCTGCAAGACATCCTCGAAGGCGCGAAAGAGCAGGGCATCCCGGCTGACGCGATCGTCAAGGAAAGCGCCCCGGCGCAGTTCGAAGTCAACCTGCATCACGTCTCCGACCCGATCAAGGCGTGCGACTACGCCGTCCTGCTCAAGCGTCTGGTGAAGAACATCGCCTACGACCATGAGATGGACACCACCTTCATGGCCAAGCCGTATCCGGGCCAGGCGGGCAATGGTCTGCACGTGCACATTTCGATCCTGGACAAAGAGGGCAACAACATCTTTGCCAGCGAGGATCCCGAGCAGAACGCCGCGCTGCGCCACGCGATCGGCGGTGTGCTGGAGACCCTGCCTGCGCAAATGGCGTTCCTCTGCCCGAACGTCAACTCGTACCGCCGCTTCGGCGCGCAGTTCTACGTACCGAACTCGCCGAGTTGGGGTATCGATAACCGCACCGTTGCGGTTCGTGTGCCAACCGGGTCGGCCGATGCTGTGCGTATCGAGCATCGCGTCGCCGGTGCTGACGCCAACCCGTACTTGCTGATGGCTTCGGTGCTGGCCGGTATTCACCACGGTCTGACCAATCAGATCGAGCCGGGCGCCCCGGTGGAAGGCAACAGCTACGAGCAGAACGAACAGAGCCTGCCGAACAACCTGCGCGACGCACTGCGCGAACTGGACGACAGCGAAGTCATGGCCCGCTACATCGACCCGATGTACATCGACGTGTTTGTTGCGTGCAAGGAAAGTGAGCTGGCCGAGTTTGAGAACTCGATTTCTGACCTTGAGTACAACTGGTATCTGCATACGGTGTGATTGGCTGAGGCCCTCAAAAGCTGAAGAGCCCCTCACCCTAACCCTCCCGAAACGTCGGACCGCCCGGAGGGAGAGGGGACTGATTCGGGGATGCTCGGGGAATCCGCCGACCTGAACGATTTTTGCCGAATCTATATTCGACTCGGTCGTTCAGGTCGGTGTATCTCCCAAGACAACTCGGTCGGTCCCCTCTACCCCCGGGAGAGGGCTAGGGTGAGGGCAGCCATCTCAAACCAGACACAACACCCCGACACCCCCAATCCCCCCCTTGTCGAGCCACAACAATGACAACGACCCGCAACGACTGGGAACAACGCTTCCAGTCCCTGACCATCGAAGCCCGCGCGTTCATCAACGGTGAATACCGCCCGGCCATCAGTGGCGACACGTTTGAATGCCTGAGCCCCGTCGACGGGCGTTACCTCGCCTCCGTGGCCAGCACCGATGAAGCCGACGCCAACCTCGCCGTTGAAGTCGCGCGTCAGTCTTTTGAATCCGGCGTGTGGGCAAAAAAAGCCCCGGCCGAGCGCAAGCGCATCCTGATTCGCTTCGCCGATCTGATCCTGCAGAACCAGGAAGAGCTGGCGCTGCTGGAAACCCTCGACATGGGTAAACCGATCAGCGATTCGATGAGCATCGACATCCCGGCGACCGCCAACGCGATCCGCTGGAGCGCCGAAGCCATCGACAAGATCTACGACGAAGTCGCCGCCACACCGCACGACCAACTCGGCCTCGTCACTCGCGAGCCGTCGGGCGTGGTTGCGGCCATCGTGCCGTGGAACTTCCCGTTGATCATGGCCAGCTGGAAATTCGCTCCGGCGCTGGCAGCGGGCAACTCGTTCATTCTCAAACCTTCGGAAAAATCGCCACTGACCGCAATCCGCATCGCGCAGTTGGCGCTGGATGCGGGCATTCCGAAAGGCGTGTTCAACGTCCTGCCGGGCTTCGGCCACACCGTCGGCAAGGCGTTGGCGTTGCACATGGACGTCGACGTGCTGGCCTTCACCGGCTCCACGGCAATCGCCAAACAACTGATGATTTATGCCGGCCAAAGCAACATGAAACGCGTCTGGCTCGAAGCAGGGGGCAAGAGCCCGAACGTGGTGTTTGCCGACGCACCGGACTTGCGTGCGGCAGCACAAGCAGCGGCCGGCGCCATTGCCTTCAACCAGGGCGAAGTCTGCACCGCAGGTTCGCGTCTGCTGGTCGAGCGCTCGATTCGCGAGCAATTCATTCCGCTGTTGGTGGAAGCGTTGCAAGCGTGGAAACCGGGTCATTCACTCGATCCGGCGACCACCGTCGGTGCCGTGGTCGATCAGCGTCAACTCGACAATGTGCTGCGCTACATCAGCATCGGTCGCGAGCAGGGCGCCGAACTGATCGCCGGCGGCCAACGCACCCTCGAAGAAACCGGCGGCCTCTATGTGCAACCGGCGTTGTTCGACGGCGTGACCAACGCGATGACCATCGCCCAGGAAGAAATCTTTGGCCCAGTGCTGTCGCTGATCACCTTCGACACCGCCGAAGAAGCGCTGCAGATCGCCAACGACAGCATCTTCGGCCTCGCCGCCGGCGTCTGGACCAGCAACCTGAGCAAGGCGCACAACTTCGCCCGTGGCCTGCGTGCCGGCAGCGTCTGGGTCAACCAGTACGACGGTGGCGACATGACCGCACCGTTCGGTGGTTTCAAGCAGTCGGGCAACGGTCGCGATAAATCGCTGCACGCGTTCGACAAGTACACCGAGCTGAAAGCGACCTGGATCAAGCTCTGACTCTATTACAGCGGTGGTCGCCTTTGATTGGCGGCCCTCGGAGAAACGTATGAAACAGCAACACGTAAACAGCTACTACGCCGCCACTCGCAATGAAGTCATCGACTTTCCGGTTCTGGAAGAGTCGGTCGAGTGCGACGTCTGCATCATCGGCGCCGGCTACACCGGCCTGTCCTCGGCGCTGTTCCTCACCGAAGCGGGCTACAAAGTGACGGTGCTGGAAGCGGCCAAAGTCGGCTACGGCGCCAGCGGTCGCAATGGCGGTCAACTGGTCAACTCCTACAGCCGCGACGTCGACGTGATCGAAGAGCGCTACGGCGACAAGACTGCGGAAATTCTCGGCAGCATGATCTTCGAAGGCGCCGACATCATTCGTTCGCGCATCAAGGAATACGACATCCAATGCGACTACCGCCCGGGCGGCATCTTCGCAGCGATGAACAAGAAACAACTCAACGGTCTGGCCGAGCAGAAGCGCGGTTGGGAGCGTTATGGCAACCGCAATCTGAAGATGCTCGACGCAGCGGATATCCGTCGTGAAGTTGGCTCCGATGCTTACGTTGGTGGTCTGCTCGACATGCAGGGCGGTCACGTGCATCCGCTTAACCTGGCGCTCGGTGAGGCGGCTGCGATCACGCGTTTGGGCGGCAAGATCTACGAGCAATCGGCGGCCGTGGAAATCAAATATGGCGAGCCCAACGTCGTGCGCACCGCCAAAGGTCAGGTCCGCGCCAAGTACTTGCTGATCGCCGGCAACGCTTATCTGCCGCAAGGTCTGGATAACCGCGTGACCGCGAAAAGCATGCCGTGCGGTTCGCAGATCGTCGTCACCGAGCCGTTGACCGAAAAGCAGGCGCGCAGCCTGATCACCAACAACTACTGCGTCGAAGACTGTAACTATCTGCTGGATTACTACCGCCTCACCGCCGACAACCGTCTGCTTTACGGCGGCGGTGTGGTTTACGGCGCGCGGGAACCGGACGACATCGAACAACTGATCCGCCCGAAGATCCTCAAGACCTTCCCGCAGCTCAAAGACGTCAAGATCGACTACCGCTGGACCGGCAACTTCCTGCTGACCATGTCACGCATGCCGCAATTCGGCCGCATCGAGAAAAACGCCTACTACATGCAAGGCTACAGCGGCCACGGCGTCACCTGCTCGCACCTGGCCGGCAAACTGATCTCGGAAATGATCCGTGGCGACGCCGAACGTTTCGACGCTTTCGCGTCCTTGCCGCACATGCCAATGCTCGGCGGCCGCACCTTCTCCGCGCCACTGACCGCCCTCGGTGCTGTCTACTACTCACTGCGCGACCGTTTCGGCATCTAAGTTACCTCCCCGGCGGCGGCCCCCAAGACCCCGCCGGTTTTTTAATGCTGCAGCAACACCACCGATGTCACTGACACCCAGATGTCCAACTGTGGGAGCGAGCCTGCTCGCGAAGAGGCCAGCAAAGGCAAAATCAATCCTGCTGAAATGCCAAAGATCAAATTGTAGGAGTGAGCCTGCTCGCGATGAGGCCAGTCCAGCCACCATCCCTCCCACAGAAACACCAAAAAACCTGTGGGAGCGAGCTTGCTCGCGAAGGCGGCCATCCAGTCAAAAATAATGTTGAATGTGCCACCGAATCGCGAGCAGGCTCACTCCTACAGGACTGTATTACCAAGGCAAGAAGGACTTTTACCCCTCCGTCCATCGAACCTGCTGAGCAACACCGGCAAACGTGATTTAATAGCCGCCTTTCACGGTTCCGGGACACGGGAGCAACGTGATCCGCGCCCCTCGCGCGGCACCCGCCACCCACCCCCATTACCCGTGGGTCTGCGCGAGAACCGCCGAGCGGCGATCAGGCAAGGCAAAAACAGGCGAGGAAGCGGATTGTAGGGCCCTACATGAGCATTCCGAGCCTGTTTTTAACGCAGCATGATCGTCGCGCAGGCAGTTTTCGCGCAGAGCCTAAGTACTTCTCACATAAGGCTGTCATGGATACGGGTTCTCGACTCAAACTAGTACGCGAAAGCTACAAACTCTCCCAGCGCGAGCTGGCCCGGCGTAGCGGCGTGACCAATGCCACCATCTCCCTGATCGAACAGAATCGCGTCAGCCCCTCCGTCAGCTCACTGAAAAAGCTGCTCGAAGGCATACCGATGTCCCTGGCCGACTTCTTCACCTTCGACCAACCCCCGCGCGAACACCAATACGTCTTCCGCGCCAACGAACAACCCGACCTCGGCCGCCATGGCTTGCGACTGCTGCTGATCGGCGCCTCGGTGCCCAGCCGGCAGATGCGCTTGCTGCGCGAGCAATACGCACCAGGCGCGAGTTCGGGGGAAGAGCCGATTGTGCATGCTGAGGGCGAGGAGTGTGGGTTGGTGACGCGGGGCACGGTTGAGTTGACCGTGGATGGGTCGGTGAGTGTGTTGAATGCCGGGGATGGGTATTACTTTCCGACGACGCTGCCGCATAAGTTCCGGAATATCGGGGCGGATGAGGCTGAGATTATTAGTGCGAATACGCCGGCGAATTTTTAATTTGAGTTTAGTATATTGCTTAATTGAAAATACTTGTTTCTAACTAAGCCGCCATCACGTTGGCTGGCGGTTTAGTTGGTATCCTGCTTTTTAAGTTCAGGTCAGTCTTGTTTGCGATGATGGTGAATAATTTTTCTCGTGGTTTCTTGTTGGAATATAATAAATTCCTTTGGGTCAAGAATTGACTCTGTAATCAGATGTTGTCGTACTTTTGCTAGCACTTCTCTGATGTTTGGAGCCGTAGGGGAGTGTGAAAGCACCTGTGATAACATTTGTAGTATATCATCAGGTAGCCAAAGGAAAGCCTCTATAGTTAATGTGTTAAGTGTCTTTTGTTCTTCAGGGTAAGTTAACCATTCCGCAATTAATTCGGCAATCTTTGCAGATCTATCTTTTATCTGTATTTCGCGTTTTAGATATTCGATGCGCTCAGTGTTCTCGTTGGCTAAAAGCGATTTTAGTTCTTCAATGGTTTTTTGGTTTTCCAGCTTTATTTTTTCGAGGGCTGTTTGGTTTTGCTGTTTTAAGCTCTCGAGTTCTCGGTCGAATCCGTGTTGTATTGCAGATTTTACAGTATTTTTTATGGTGGTTTTAATTATAAATGCAAGAGTGGATACGCCGGCTACTGCTAGTAGCATTGCTGTCGAAGTGGTTAGCGGGTCCATGGGTTGTGCACTCTATTTTTTGTCATTTTCTTCGTGTTTCTGGTTGTGGGGGGGTGTTTAGTTAACTGCTAGTGATAGTGATGCCCGGAATATAGATCTTTTTTTGCGTTGAAGTTGAAGTGTTGAAATGGGTTCTAAGCAGTAAGTGGAAAAATTATGTTTGTCCAAAGTGGCTTCCTGCCAAATACAGTTCGGACTCATTTGACTTAAGTTTATGCACGCATTCGTGAATAATTTTGGTGCAATGGATTGCGACAGGATATCCAAAGTTAAGCCAGAACAGACGTTGTGCGAGCCTTCTCTATTAAGACGGGTGATGATTTTTCTGGAGAATTTATTTGTGAAAGGCTTGAAAATCATGCTTCCATTGACAAAGCATCTTCTATCCCAAGCCGCCAAACCTACGAACGGTAATCTAGAATAGTCATAATGAATGCCAACGCTTGAAAGTGCTAAAGCGTTTAGTTTATTTATATTGATAGAGGTGTTTGTCCTGACGACAAATACGCCATCAAAAGTTGTTGGGAGGGATAGGTTTTCGTGATCTATCTTAGCCCCTGCTGGCCCCGTGTGTAATATGCGAGATAGATTTGTTGTTGGGCACTTTCCTAAGTAAAGGGCTGCATGATGAAAAAAACCATTTGTGGCGTCGGCTATATTGTTTGGTAAGCCATCGCTTACTTTTGAATATAATAATATGTCCCCGGGTGTAAGGGCGTGTTCAGTGATGGACTTCTTGTTGTATGGCGAGATGGTTTGATTGAGCGTGAGGGTGGTTTTCACTTTAAATTCCTTTTGAGTTTGGATTTTTTTGAGTGGCAGAGGTTTTTTGGTGTCAGAGTGCCATCAAGCTCCCTTTCTTGGAAGAGGCACGAGTGATGGGTATGATCAAGCCCCCGGTTACTCAATCACCCTGAAACACATCACTCACATTTTTGCACCATGATTCTGGCGATGTTGGTGGTAGTGTTGATGTCGTGATCGTAGTAGTCGGGCAGGCTGGTGCAGGCGATTAAGTCTAGATAGTTGAGGACGGCGTTGAGGCGTTCGCCGAGGCAGTCATGGAGGTCACGCAGTGGGGGCGTCGGCTTCGATAGGCGAACCGGGCGCTCCGTGGCGGGGGGGGGCATTTTTGCGTAGTGGTGGAGCGGTTTATCCGTCTGCATAGGTAAAGCTTCCTCGTATCTGGGAGAAAGCTAATGCCATTCGCTGTGAGTCGAAGGGTGATAGCTGTGTGCAGGTCTCAAACCGAGGATGCGAGGAACCTGGCAGACCCGAAGGCCTCCCGCACACAGCCACCATTGAACGGATTTTGAGCGTGGTTGCGATTGGGGTGTTGGGTACTACACTTATTGTCAGGGCTGCGACACCCCTTTGCTTAATACCGTCAGCGACATCCCTACTCTAGGCAGCAATTCTGGCAGTCACAATCAACCTGTAGGACACTAATACAACCCTGTGGTTAGGGGGCTTGCCCCCGCTCGGCGACGCAGTCGTCGCATTCCGGGACGTGAGGTATGGATGGAGAAGCGGACTAAGCAGTTCGGCACTGTTTCGTAGCCCATCGGGTATGAATCCCCTCAACAAAGGAGGTGTTTTCCCACCGTTTTTTCAGCACTCGAATCGGCGTTCAGCTCATTTCTCGATTTGGAGCTTTTCTCAAAAATGATGTCGATTTGACGGCGTTTCGCGACGCTCATTGAACGGATCAACCAGTACCAGGCTGTTTCCCGGCAAGCCCAAGGAAGTGTGAGATGAAATTGATTCTTGCCATGTTGTTGCTATTCAGCGCTTACGCGTCTGCCAGTTGCAATTCCATCAATGATCAAGAGCAACGCAAATATTGTGAGGCCAGGAAAGGCAGTAGTTGCGCGAGCATCAATGATTCGGATGTACGCACTATGTGTGAGGGTGAGAAGGGCGGTAGTTGCGCGTCTATCAATGACCTTGATTAACGTGCGTTTTGTAAAGCCAGGAAAGTTAGTACCTGTGCAAGCATCAGCAATTGGGATCTGCGCAGCCAATGCAAAACCATGAAGCGCTGATCGTCCGAATCCGGTAACGAATGCTCAAAAACCGATGCCTGGACAGGCGTTTTTTTTCGCTTCAATTCTTAACCATTCGTCCGACACACCGCACGTTCGCCACACACCTTCTTCCAATGCTGTAACTCCCCACGCAAAGGAAAAGCCACCATGCTGAACCATAAAATCGCGGTGTTAACCCTCGCGGCGTTGCTGTCCGGCAGTTCGCTGTACGCGATCGCGGCTGGCGAAACGCCGACTCCGACAGCCAACGACGGCAACAGCCAGACTCGTGAACCGGCGTCTCCAGCCACCAATGCCGACCCGGATGCCGATTCGCTGCCCAAGGGTGGTGATGGTGGCAAGACCGACAATGGGCCGGTGCCTTCTGCCTCCAAACCCAGCCCTGCGGGTCAACCGTCCGGTAGCAGCAGTGGTGGTAATGGCGGTGGTTAACGGAAATCGCGCACTAAAAAGCCCGGTTTTTTAAGCCGGGCTTTTCTTTGTCTGTCGCAAGCGTGGATATCAGTCGTTTACTTCGTTTTCCAATGCCCGCCGCCATTCTCACAATCAATCCGCGCCTGCGCCAAATGTTCCACGTCGTAGTAATACGTGGTCACTTGTGCGTTGTCGGGGATGTTTAGGGCTTTGGCGTTTTTGTCTTTGCTGGTTGAGTGCGGGTTGGCCAGGGATTCCTGGGTGATCGTGGCGATACACGTGGCCTGGTAGTGATCGGCGCAATGTTCAACCTTGGTTTTTGTGCTGTTGAGCATGTCTTTGCTTTCGTTGCTGCACGACCAGTCGATGGAGTTGACGGGCATGCCTTCGTATTCATAACAACTGTGGGTTTCCACCGCTGGTACCGAGGCGCTGGAGGATTGGGTCTGGACGTCGCAGCCTTCGGCCATGACGCAGGTGGGGATGATGGCGAAGGTGGCGATCAGAAGCAGGAAGCGAATGTTCATCGGGGTTTCCTCTTCAATGGCGCCGTGTCTGATCGGTGATTTGGCGCTAATACAGATTCGAGATTCTGTGGAGGAGGGAGGTTCCATCGGGTTTTTGATTTGCTCCCGTCGCGTACACTGCGAAACAATCAGAAACATTAGCGCCCAAGGAATGGAGCATCACCATGATGGTCATCGGTAGCCGCAACAACGCTCCCACGACGCAACACAAAACCCACGACGTCTACATTTTCAGCATCGACCTGTCCCGGCCGGCCACGCCTTTGTGTTTCGAGCAGTCAATAGGTGGCGGGCATGCCGAGCAGGGCGGTGCGCGATGGTTGGCGCTGGATGAGCTGGACGCCTGGCCCGGCGATTGGCGTGAGCATCTGAACAAGGCTGATTGTGCCTGGGTTGCCGAATTGATCGATGCTCATCCGAAAGCCGATCAGGCTACCTTGGTGTCGTTGATTCTTCAGCGTCATTCCGGGCCTGCGGAGCCAGTCGGACGATTGAAAGCAATCGGCAACTGGCTCAAACGCAACATCCATGTCGGCGGCCGCTACGGCGTCTAACCCTCGGAGACTCCCATGACCCAGACCCTCGAACGCGCTATCGCCATTGCCGCCACGGCTCATGCCGGGCAGGTCGACAAGGGCGGTGCACCGTACATTCTGCATCCGTTGAAAGTCATGTTGCGCATGAGCACGCAGGAAGAACGCATCGTCGCCGTGCTGCACGATGTGGTTGAGGATTGCGGTATCAGTCTCGATGACTTGCGCAAGGAAGGTTTCAGCGAGGAAGTTTTGAGCGCTATCGAATCCGTGACCAAAGTGCCGGGCGAGTCCTATGAAGACTTCGTCGACCGCGCCGCGCAGAACCCGATCGGTCGGGTGGTGAAATTGGCGGATCTGGAAGAGAACAGCGACCTGTCGCGGATTGCCTCGCCGAGTTGGGAGGACCTCGAACGAATCGAAAAATACCGCCGGGCGATTGGCCGGTTGCGCGGCTGAAAACGAATACATCCCCTGTAGGAGCTGCCGAAGGCTGCGATCTTTTGATCTTGCTTTTAAAAACAAAAGTCAAAAGATCGCAGCCTTCGGCAGCTCCTACACGGGTTGTGGTGTGTCAGGTAAAAAGCCAGGAAGGCGACTATGAAATCCATTCTCTGTTTGTTGATTGCTGCCGGTTTCGGCGCGCTGTTGCAGTTCGAAGGCGTACCCCATGGCCTGCTGTTGGGTTCGATTGTCGTTACCGCATTGTTTGCCAGCAAAACTGGTATCGCGCCGGCAACTCCTTATGGACTGGGCTACATCCAGGTCACGCTGGGCATCGCCACCGGGCTGATGTTCGAAGCGTGGGACAGCGAGACGGCCTCGACGATGTTGCCGAGCCTCGGCGTGTTGCTGATTTGCCTGGCAGTGCAGATCGCATTGGCCGGATGGTGGCTGACGCGCGGTGCAGGCTGGAACCGCACTGATGCGCTGTTGGCGGTTTATCCCGGTGCGCTGGCCGCAGTGTTCGATCTACTCGAGTCGGAAAAGGCGTCGAGCAAGGTCATCATCGTGCATCTGATGCGCTTGCTGCTCATCACGGTGTTGGTGAGTTTCTTGATTCCCGGTCAAGCCGCTGCCGTGGCGGTTGCCGATGGTGATCCTTTAACGACAGGCATGGCACTAACCGCGTTTTCGGTGATCGCGTTGAGCGTGCTGCTCGGGCGCTTACTGCTGGTGATCGGTGTACCGGCGCCGTTCATGCTCACGGCGATCATCATTACGGCGGTGTTTGTGAAATCGGGATGGTTGCACGGGTTTCACATGCCAGACTGGAGTTTGAATCTTGCGGCGCTGATTCTCGGCGTGCGGATCGGCTCACGGTTTCAAGGTCTCGGCTTCGCGGAGCTGACGCGTCACGGCCGCACGGCGTTGGTCTCGGTTGGTTTGATGATCGTGGTCGCGGCGGTGTTTGCTGAAGTCGCGGCACGCTGGTTGGGCAGCGATCCGCTGTCGCTATGGCTGGCGTATATGCCGGGGGCGATTGAGACGATTGCGATTGTCGCGTTTGGTGGCGGGCTGAATGTGGTGTTTATTCTGACTCACCATCTGAGCCGGATGGTGTTGCTGCATTTCGCGCCGGCGTTGTTGGTGCAGGTGCGTCGGGCGCGCGAAGAAGCCTGACCGGAGCCACTGATGCCTGCATGTTGCGGTGTGTCAGTTAGATCCGTCCCCCTCACCCCAGCCCTCTCCCCCAAGGGGGCGAGGGGGAAGGGAGCCGATTGTGGGCTGTTCAAAACTTAAGTTCGGCTCGATATACCAGGTCGGCGTAGCTCGAAAAAACAACTCGGTCAGTCCCCTCTCCCTCTGGGAGAGGGTTAGGGTGAGGGGCTTTTGCTCTACGTGGTCGATGCGGCGCTAGCGGATGTGTGATTGGAAGCCTTCGCTATCCGGTGCGATATCGCTCTTCAACGTCAAAGCAGGAATTTCGTATTCGCCGCCATTCTGCTGCCGAAACCCAATCGGCCGTGCACTCCACAACTCATCCAGCCGCCGCCCCAGCTCATCACAAGTCTCGGCATACCGCGCCGCATCCATCCGACTAGTCCGATACACCACAAACGGTGGCACTACTTCAAAACCGGGGTAGTACAAAATCCCGTGTTGAATCGGAAACAACAAATCATCAATCGGCCCGTTAATCCCACGCGGTGCGTAGTGCGATTCCCAGCCACCGGTGGTGACCATCAACATCGCCCGTTTGCCTTGCATTTTCCCTTCGCCATAACGCTCGCCCCAGCGACTGTCGGAGTGTTCGCCGACGCCATAGGCAAAACCGTAGGCGTACACCCGATCGACCCAACCTTTGAGAATCGCCGGCATGGTGAACCACCACAGCGGAAACTGCAGAATCAGCGCGTCGGCCCACAACAGTTTTTCCTGCTCGCGAGCTATGTCGGTAGCCTGAGTGCCTTCGGCGTAGGCGACTTTCGAGTCGAGGGAGGCGTGGAACGGTTTCGTCGCGTCGCGCTGCGGGGCGTCGTCGGCGTCGAGGGTGGCTTTCCAGTTCATCGCGTAGAGGTCGGAGACCTGCACGGTGTGGCCGGCGGCTTGCAGGCGCTGGACGCTGAAGTCGCGCAGCGAGCCGTTGAGGGACGTCGGTTCTGGGTGCGCGTAAACGAGTAAGACATTCATGTTGAAGCTCCGTTAGCTGAGTAACAGCAGGATCGGCGTTCAACAGGTATATTGGAAATGAATGTCTGATATGTCTGGTATAGCCATGAATAATTTGAGACGACTGGATATCAATCTACTGCTGACCCTCGATGTGTTGCTGTCGGAGCACAACGTCACCCGCGCGGCACAACGGCTGAACCTGTCGCAGCCGTCTGTGAGCGTGCATCTGGCCAAGTTGCGCGACATCTTTGGTGATCCGCTGCTGTTGCCCGGGCCGCGTGGTATGCGCCCGACGGCGCGCGCCGATGAACTGCGTGAACCGTTGCGCGAAGCGTTGGAGGCGTTGGCGAGGGCGGTGGCGCCGGCCAGTGCGTTCGACCCGGCGCAGGCGACGCACACCTGGAAAATCGCCGCGACCGATTACGGCGAGACGACGGTGGTGCTGCCGGCGCTGAACGGCTTGCGCGTACAGGCGCCGGGCACGCGGCTGGCGGTGGTCGATCTGACCCCGGCGCATTTGGTCAAACAGGCCGAGCAGGGTGTATTTGATCTGGCGCTGCACATCAGCGAAGACGCGCCGCCGGAGTTGCATCGGCGGCCGCTGTTCACCGAGCGTTATGTGCTGGCTGGTCGAGTTGGCCATCCGGGATTGAAGTCTGCACCCACACGCAAGCAATTCTGCGCGCTGGAACACGTCATGGTGTCGCGCGAGGGCGGGGGCTTTTTCGGGGTGACCGATCGGGCGTTGGCCGATGTCGGGCTGATGCGCAAAGTGGTGTTGTCGGTGCCGCACTTTCTGATGGCGATGTCGGTGTTGGCCAGCACCGATCTGGTGGCGATGCTGCCGTCACGCCTGGTGCATGGCAACCAGGCGTTGCAAGTGGTCGACGCGCCGCTGGAAGTACCCGGCTACGAGATGGCGATGTTCTGGGGTGAACGTTCGCACCGCGATCCGGCGCACAAATGGTTGCGCGAGCAATTGCTGGCGTCGGTCTGAGGCGCTGTCAGGCGTGGCCGAGGGCAATCGCAAACGACACGACGATCATGCACGCAAACGCAAAATTGAGATTCATGAGGTGTTCATCCTGAGCCTTTTAGAGTGGGGCCATTCTGAACAGGTTGAAAGCAAAGAAAAAATTCGCCTTGTTGATTCCAATGATCGAAACAATTGATACCCCGTCGGTTTGTGTTCGTGCAAGGCTTTCGCTAATCTCGCGAAACCTGCAATTACAAGCACAAACAGGCACAACCATGCACGATCATTCCGCGGCTGAACTACCATCCCTGCGCCGGCAGAAAATCCTCTTGCTCCTCGAACGTGACGGCAAAGTTATGGCGTCCGAGTTGAGTCAGCACTTCGCAGTCTCCGAAGACACCATCCGCCGCGACCTCGCCGAACTGGATAACGCCGGGCTGGTGCAACGCGTGCACGGCGGGGCGCTGCCGCGTCCGAAAGACTCCGGCAAGGACTATTTCACCCGGCTGGACGAGACGGATGAGGTGAAAATCCGCCTGGCGCAACGGGCGGCGCAGGAGATTGAAGACGGGCAGATTGTGCTGTTCGATTCCGGCTCGACCACGTTGCAGGTGGCGCGCTCGTTGCGTGCAGATATCAGTATCACGGCAGTGACGGCTTCACCGATGACGGCGATTGCGCTCTCGGAATTCAAGGGGGTGAAGGTGATTCTCGCCGGCGGCCAGTTGAACCCGCGGACGATGGCGGCGGGAGGGCATGAGGCGCTGCGGCTGCTGGCGGGGATCAAGGCAGATCTGGCGATTACCGGGGTGTGCGCGATTCATCCGGAGATGGGGATTACCTCGCTGCATTTCGATGAAGTGCCGGTGAAGCAGGCGATGCTGGAGGGCGCGACGCGGGTGATTGCGGTGACTTCGGCGGACAAGTTGGGAGCGGTGGAGCCGTTTGTGGTGGCGCCGTGTACGCGCCTGCATACGTTGATTACCGAGCGGCATGTGGCGTCGGGGAGTGTCGAGGATTACCGGCGGTTGGGGATTGTGGTCGAGCAGTTGGCGGATTGAAGTTTTGTAGTGGGGCTGATGGCCTCATCGCTGGCAAGCCAGCTCCCACAGGTTTTTGCGGTGTACATGAAATTTGGGTACGCCACGGACACTGTGGGAGCTGGCTTGCCAGCGATGGGGTCAGCAGGATCAACACAGGCTTAGCGAAGTCGCTCAAGCATCTGGTAATACCACATCCCCGCCGCCAGCAACGGGTTACCCAACAAATCCCCCATCGGCACGCGAATGTGCTGGCACTGGGCAAACGTGTCGAACTGCTCCATCTGCCCAGTGATCGCCCGGCTCATGATTTCGCCCATGATGTGCGTCGTCGCGATGCCGTGCCCCGAGTAGCCCTGGCAGTACCAGACGTTGTCCGAGAGCTTGCCCAGTTGTGGGATGCGGTTGATCACGATGCCCATCGCGCAGCTCCACTGGTAATCGATCTGCACGCCTTTGAGCGCCGGGAAGGTTTGCTCGATGCACGGGCGCAGTTCGGCGGCAATGTCCCGTGAGTCCTTGCCGCTGTAGTTGGCACCGCCACCGAACAACAGGCGGCCGTCGGCGGTGAGGCGGTAGTAGTCGAGCACGAAACGGCAGTCGTACACCGCAAGGTCTTCGGGGTTGATCTGTTTTGCCAGATCGCCCAGTGGCGCGGTGGTGACGATGCCGCCCATGGCCGGGAAAATCTTGCCCTTGAGCTGTCCCGGTTCGAGCTTGTGATAGACGTCGCCGGCGAGCATCACCTGCTTGGCGTCGATCTGGCCGTGGGCGGTTCTTACGCTAGGCGAAGCGCCGTGAATGATCTCCAGCACTTCGCTGTTTTCGAAGATCAGTGCCCCGAGACTTTCCGCCGCCCGCGCTTCACCGATGCACAGGTTGAGCGGGTGCAGATGCATGTTGCGGGTGTTCTTGATTGCGCCGTGGTACAGGTCGCTTTGCAGCAGATCACGTACCTGACTGCGGTCGAGCAGGCTGACCTCATCGCCCAATCCGCGACGCACGGCTTCTTCATAATCCTTACGCAAATCAGTCATGTGGCTGGGTTTGTACGCAGCGTGTAAGTGGCCGTGTTTGAGATCGCATTGAATGCCGTACTTGTCGACGCGTTGCTGGATGATTTCATGTCCGCGCCAGCGCAGGTGCCAGATGAAATCATCGACCTCGTCGCCGAGTTTCGCGCGCATCTGTTTGCGCATCGCACCATCGCCGGAAAGGCTGCCGGTGACTTGTCCGCCGTTGCGCCCGGTGGCGCCCCAGCCGATCTTGTGGCTTTCGACGATGGCGACTTTCAGGCCTTTTTCGGCGAGTTCGACAGCGGTGGCGACGCCGGTGAAGCCGCCGCCGATGATCACCACGTCGACCTTGTGCCGGCCTTGCAGGGTCGGGTAGTTGGTGTCTTGGTTAAGGGTGGCGGTGTAGTAGGAATTGCAGCGTTCGGTCATGTCAGTGTCCACACGAATTCTTAGGTTGTACGCGCTCCCCTGTAGGAGTGAGCCTGCTCGCGATGAGGCCATGTCAGACACATTATTGCTGAATGACACACTGCTATCGCGAGCAGGCTCACTCCTACAGGGGGTAGGGGTGAGTCTTCAGGCCTCGGTGAGATACCAGCGCCAATCCTGCTCACCCACCTCGGCCATGAACTGCCGGTATTCGGCACGTTTCACCGCCAGATACACCCCGAGAAATTCCTGCCCCAAGGCATCCCGTGCCCACACCGAATTCTCCAGCGCCTGCAGCGACGTCAGCCAATCCGTCGGCAGCAATTCCTTCGCCTGCGCATAGCCATTGCCTTCAACCGGTGCACCCGGATCAAGGTCTTCACGAATGCCGCGATGAATCCCGGCAAGGATCGCCGCTGCCGCCAGATACGGGTTGGCATCGGCGCCGCAGATGCGGTGTTCGATGTGCCGGGTATTGGCCGGGCCGCCGGGAACACGCAGGCTGACGGTGCGGTTGTCGACGCCCCAGGTTGGCGCCAACGGTGCATAGCTATTGGCCTGGAAGCGCCGGTACGAGTTGGCGTTCGGGCAGAACAGCAGCAACGAATCGAGTAGCGAGGCGAGCATGCCGCCAATCGCCGTACGCAGCAGCGGGGTGCCGGCCGGGTCTTCCGAGGCAAAGAGGTTACGTCCCTCGCCATCGGCCAGACTCACATGCATGTGCATGCCGGTGCCGGCCAGATCATCGAACGGCTTGGCCATGAACGTTGCCTGCATGCCGTGCTTATGGGCGATGGCTTTGACCAGACGTTTGTAGCGCACGGCTTGGTCCATCGCCTCCAGCGCATCGCCATGTTCAAGGGTGATTTCCACCTGACCCGGCGCGTATTCGGAGATCGCCGTGCGCGCCGGAATGCCGTGCAGTTTGCAGGCGCTGTAGAGGTCGGCGAGGAACGGTTCGATCTGCTCCAGTTCACGCAAACCGTAGACTTGGGTGTGTCGCGGTCGACCGCCGTCCGCGTCCAGTGCCGGTTGCGGGCGGCCGTTGTGATCGCGTTTGGCATCGAGCAAGTAGAACTCCAGTTCGCAGGCCATCACCGGGTGATAACCCTCGGCCTTGAGCCCGTCGATAACCTTGATCAGCAAGTGTCGCGGGTCGGCGATGCTCGCGGGCATGCCCTCGGTCGGATGCATGCTGACCTGCACGGCGGCGGTCGGAATCTTGCGCCATGGCAGGCGTACCAGACTGCCTTCCAGCGGATAGGCACGGCAGTCGATGTCGCCGACATCCCAGACCAGACCGGAGTTTTCGACGTCTTCACCCTGTACGGTCAGGCCGAGGATGGTGCTGGGTAGCGGCCGACCGCTTTGGTACACGGCAAGCAGTTCTTCGCGGTGCAACAGCTTGCCGCGCGGCACGCCGTTGGCGTCGAGGATAAACAGCTCGATCATGTCGATATCGGGGTTCTGTTCAAGGAACAGGCGTGCGTCTTCAATAGCTGCGAATTTCATAACGATCACTCACGATGGCGCCGCACAGGCGCGCAGATTCGGGCCGGACACGACGCGACAAAAAGGCGTAGGTGTCCTGGCAGGGATATCAAGAAGTAGGGGACTGTCGCGGTTCTTTAACGGGCGCGATCAGACAGACCGGGCGATATCCGGCGGGCGTGCGGAGTGACGCAGCTTGGAACGGCGCAGGGCCATGGGGAGATTGACGATACGATTCATACGCCGCCCCTGTGAGAGAGGGCGCGCAGGGTAGAGACGTTCAACGATTCTGGTTGTTTTAGTGACGTACTCATAACGCGTGTTTCCGTTGGCGGAAAACGTCGGTGGCGGGCTGAGCCGCCGACCGGTGTGCCCGGATAGTAAGGGGGAATTCGCGGGCGTGTAAACGGGAGATTCGCGGGCCAAAGTTCAGCGCATCAGGTGAAAGCCCAGCCCGGCGAGGGCGCAAACGATCAACACACTGATCACGCCGCGTTTGAAAACGAACAAAGCCAATGCTGCCGCCACCGCCAGCATCAGCGAAAACACATCCAGCGCCCCAGCAAAACCATTCGGCCAGAACACGTGGTAGGCGAAAAAACACGCCAGGTTCAGAATCACCCCGACCACGGCAGCGGTGATCGCCGTCAGCGGTGCGGTGAACTTCAGTTCGTTGTGCGTCGATTCCACCAACGGCCCGCCGGCGAGGATGAACAGAAACGAGGGCAGGAAGGTGAACCAGGTCACCAACGTTGCCGCCAGCGCCCCGGCGGCAAAGGCATGTTCGGGGCCGAACGCCGGTTGCACGTAGGCACCGACGAAACCGACAAACGCCACCACCATGATCAGCGGGCCCGGCGTGGTTTCGCCGAGGGCGAGGCCGTCGATCATCTGCGTTGCCGTCAACCAGCCGTAATGCCCGACGGCGCCCTGATAGACGTAAGGCAGCACCGCGTAAGCGCCGCCAAAGGTAAGCAGCGCAGCTTTGGTGAAGAACCAGGCCATTTGCGTGAACGTGCCGTCCCAGTCAAATAGTGCAGTCAGTATCGCCATGGGCAAACACCACAGCGCGGCGCCGACCGACAGCAGCCGCAGCAACCTCGCAAGGCTGAAACGGGCATGTTCGGGGGCCGGTGTATCGTCGTCGATCAACGCCGGGCCGAAGGATTTCTCGCTGTTGCGCGCGCCGCCGTTGCTGAATCGTTGCGGCGCGAATCGTCCGCCCAGATAGCCGATCAGCGCGGCCCCGAGGACGATCAAAGGGAAGGGCACATTGAAGGCGAAAATCGCCACAAACGACGCCCCGGCAATCGCCCATAGCCAGGCATTCTTCAGGGCGCGCGAGCCGATGCGATGCGCAGCGTGCAACACAATCGCGGTGATTGCCGGTTTGATCCCGTAAAACACTCCGGCCACCGCCGGCACGTCACCGAACGCGACGTACAGCCACGACAAGCCAATCAGAATGAACAACGACGGCAGCACAAACAACGCACCGGCGATGATACCGCCCCAGGTGCGATGCAGCAGCCAGCCGATGTACGTCGCCAATTGCTGAGCCTCGGGGCCAGGCAGCAACATGCAGTAGTTGAGCGCGTGCAGAAAACGCTTTTCAGAGATCCAGCGTCGGCGCTCGACCAACTCCTGATGCATGATCGCGATCTGCCCGGCCGGGCCGCCGAAACCGATGCAGCCGAGTTTCAGCCAGAAGCGCCAGGCCTGGCGCAGGGTGACGGGATCGGGGCGGGGCAGGTTGTTCGGCGCTGTGCTCAAGCGAGACTCCGGGTTGAATCCTGGCGGAGCGGCTATCTAATCAGACTTTCAACCCTCACCCCAGCCCTCTCCCGAAGGGAGAGGGAGCCGACCGAGGTGTCTGGTGTTATCCATCGACCTGGAAGATCGAGTCGATTATGGATTGGGTCTTCAGCCAGACGCCTGAGGACGAGCGGCCGGCCAGCTACTCAGAGAGAGATAGCGTACCGAGGTAATTTGCGTTTCACATCGACCTTGAAAGGTTTGGTCGGTCATGGATTCACCACAATTCTTTCACGTCGGCGTACTTCTGCAATATCCCCCAATCAGTCCCCTCTCCCTTGGGGAGAGGGCTAGGGTGAGGGGCTTTTGCTTTTCAGGCGTGCGCCAGACTCCTGCGCAACGCCGCACCTCGATCACTCGCGCGCGCCTCGACCCGATGCACAATCTGCAGTCCTAACAGCGGCCGTCTTCGCGAGCCTGCTCGCGAAGACGGCCTGACATTCAACACCATTTATTCGGTAGAAACCTCTACCCCAAACAACTTCCGCGCCTCGGCAAAACACTTCTCGGCAATCGCCGAGCGCGGTTCGGTCTTGCGCATCACCAGGCCCAGCGGCGCGAGCACGCTGGCATCCGGCAACTGCATGAACGACAGGTGCTCGATCGGCTCTTCCAGGCCACTGTCCAGCGGCATGATCGCGCAGCAGAAGCCTTGGTGAATCGCCTGCAATAGCTGATAGGTTGAGTCGCTTTCCATGATCGGCTGCGGACTGAGTCCACGGCTGCGGAAGCTCAAGTCGATGGATTTACGGTAATGCATGCCGGCGGTGATCATCCCCAGCGGCAGTTCGGCGGCGTCTTCCCAGCTCATTTGCGAGCCTTCGAACTGGAAGTGGCGGTTGTCGTAGAGCAGACCGACACGGGTTTCGCCGATCTCGAAAAACTCGAAATAGTTCGGGTTGACGTGATCCAAATAGCACACGCCCAGATCGAGCTGATTGTTGCCCAGCCGGGCGATGATCTCGTCAGAACTGAGCGACGATAGACTGAACTTCAACTCCGGATACGTCCCCGACAAACCCTGAATGTAATTGACCGGGTTGAAGCTGCTCAGCGGCACCAAGCCCAGACGCAAGCTACCCACCAGTTGCCCGCGACACGCCGCCGCTTCGGCGAACAAACCGTCATGGGCCGCGAGCAAGGTGCGTGCCCACGCCAATACGCGCTCGCCGGCCTGGGTGAAACCTTCAAAACGCTGGCCACGGTTGACCAGCACCAGATCCAGCTCGTCTTCCAGATTGCGCAGGCGCATCGACAACGTCGGTTGGGTGATGTGGCAGCGTGCGGCGGCCTGGCCGAAGTGTCGGGTTTCGTCCAGCGCGATCAGGAACTTGAGTTGTTTGATGTCCACGATGGCACCTGCTTGATGGGGATTTTTTGATTGAGTAGTAACGCAGATGCGCGTGGCGCACGAAAAGCGCAGGTTGCGACGATCTCATCTGAACAGTTGTTCGTCCAATCAGAAGTGCTTGAAGGACTATCGATCAGCTCTATAAGGCCCGGTTTTACTGGCATGCAACAACGTGAAAGGCACCGATAGAGGCGGTCGATAATGTGGTTGGCCGGAGTGATTAGACACTGCTCATAAGTGGCACTTAGGCTGCTCAGCAATGTTGATTAAATGCTGCCGGAGAACTGCCATGAGCGCAAAAGCCGATGCCCTGTTTGTCCCCCTGAATATTGCCGTGCTGACGGTCAGCGATACTCGCGATTACGCCAGCGATACCTCCGGCCAGTTGCTCGTCAGTCGTTTGCTGGAAGCCGGGCACACCTTGAGCGAGCGCAACTTGCTCAAGGATGATCTGTACAAGATCCGCGCGCAGGTCGCCCAGTGGATCGCCGACGAAGGTATTCAGGTCGTGCTGATCACTGGTGGCACCGGATTTACCGGTCGCGACAGCACGCCGGAAGCGGTGGCCTGTCTGTTCGATAAACACATTGACGGCTTCGGCGAACTGTTCCGGGCGATTTCGATTCTGGATATCGGTACGTCCACAGTGCAAAGCCGTGCGCTGGCCGGGCTGTCGAACGGCACGTTGGTGTGCTGCCTGCCCGGTTCGACCGGCGCCTGTCGCACCGCGTGGGAAGGCATTCTTGCCGAACAACTGGATAACCGTCATCGCCCGTGCAACTTCGTCCCGCACCTGAAAGCCGTGCAAGCCTGTGGGCCACGCGGATGAGCAAGGCACCGCTGATGCCGGTCGAGGACGCTCTCGACCAATTGCTCGGCATGGCCAATGAGCAACGTCTGGCCGACAGCGAACTGCTGGCGCTCGACGATGCGCGTGGGCGGGTGCTGGCCAGTGATCTGCTGGCGACACTCGACTTGCCGCCGTGGCCGAACAGCGCCATGGATGGTTACGCGCTCAATCTCGCCGATCTGCACCGACAGCCGCTGAAGGTCTCGCAAAAGGTTTACGCCGGGCAGGCGCCGGACACGTTGCTGCCCGGCACCTGCGCACGGATTTTTACCGGCGCACCGCTGCCGCCCGGCGCTACCTGCGTCGAGATGCAGGAGAACGTCGAAGTGCTGGAGGACAGCCGCGTGTGCTTCTTGCAGCCACTGAAAGCGGGGCAGAACATCCGCGCGCAAGGTCAGGAAAATCGCGTCGGCGACATCCTGCTGCGCGCCGGCAAACGCCTTGGACCGTTCGAACTGGCGGTCGCCGCCGGGCAAGGGCTGGCGCAACTGCACGTGGTGCGTCGCCCGCGTGTGGCGCTGCTGTCGACCGGTGATGAACTGGTCGAGCCGGGTCAGCCGTTGCGCCCCGGCAGTATCTACAACAGCAACCGCGTATTGCTCGGCCACTGGTTGCGGGAGCTGGGCTGCGAAGTGATCGACGCCGGCATCCTCCCGGATCGACCGGCGCAGACGCGGCTCAAACTTGAGCAACTGCAAGTGAGCGCTGATCTGATTCTGACTACGGGTGGCGTGTCTGCCGGTGATGCCGATTGCCTCGGACAGGTACTACGCGACAACGGCAAACCGCTGTTGTGGAAACTGGCGATCAAGCCTGGCAAACCGCTGACGGTCGGGCATTTCGGCACGGTGCCGGTAATAGGTTTGCCGGGCAACCCGACCTCGGCGCTGGTGACGTTCGGGTTGTTGGCACGGCCGTATCTGCTGCGCATACAAGGCGTGGAAGATCTCATGCCGCTGAGCTTCACAGTCAACGCGGGTTTCGATTGGCACAAGGCTGGCGGCCGTCGTGAATACCTGCGGGTGAAGCTGGAAGCGGGGCGAGCGGTGCTCTATCCGAATCAAAGCTCCGGCGTCCTGCTCGGCGCGACCTGGGCCGATGGCCTGGTGGAAATCCCCGAGAACAGCACGCACAACCTCGGGGACCCGCTGCGCTTTATTCCCTTCAACGAACTGTTCTGACCTCAACACCAATCAAAACTGTGGGAGCTGGCTTGCCAGCGATGGTGGCAGGTCAGTTGGCGTTGATGTTGGCTGATACGGCCTCATCGCTGGCAAGCCAGCTCCCACAATGATTTGAGGTGATGCTTGATGTTGAGGATGTACACAGAACCTGTGGGAGCTGGCTTGCCAGCGATGGCGGCAGGTCAGTTGGCGTTGATGTTGGCTGATACGGCCTCATCGCTGGCAAGCCAGCTCCCACAGGGTTTTGAGGTGTCTGGAGAGCTAAGGATCAGCTCAGCACATAGTCCACAGGCTTCAGCGCCGGGGGGACTTCTGCGCCAAGCTCAGCGAGGATATCGCGTTCGATGGTGCGCACCAGCGCATCGGTTGGCAGGTCGTTTTCATCGCGGCCGAAGGGGTCTTCCAGTTCATCGGCAATCGCATCCAGGCCAAAGAACGTGTAGCTGACAATCGCCGTGAACAACGGTGTCAGCCAGCCCAGCGGTTCGGCCATGGCGAACGGCAGCAGGATGCAGAACAAGTAAATCGTCCGGTGTAGCAACAGCGTGTAAGGAAACGGCAGCGGCGTGGTCTTGATCCTTTCGCACACCGCTTGCGCCTGGGTCAGGCTGGTCAGGTGATTGGCCAGCAGCATGTAGCGCCACTCAGTCAGTTCACCGTTCTGATGCAGATCGGAACACTGCTGGCCGACCGTTTGCAAAATGCGCCCGCTGTAATCCGGCGTCTGCGGATCAGGTTTGGGAATGATCCATTGGCTACTGGCGTCCGCTTCACTTTCCTTGCGCAACCGCGCGTTCAGCGCATGAGCAAAGCCACACAGATTAAGCAGCAACGGCTTGCGTTCAGCCGATTCACGAATCACATGGGTTTCGCGAATCACCGAGCGAATGTGCACGATCACCTCGCCCCAGGCTTTACGAGCTTCATACCAACGGTCATAGCAGGCGTTGTTGCGAAAACTCATGAAGATCGACAGCGACAAACCGAGCAAGGTAAACGGCGTGGCATTGACCTTGGTGAAGTTGCTCGGATGGAGGATTTCCACCAGGACGATGGCCGAGGCGAGCAGGGTGACCATCAACGTGCGCATGGCGATGCGCTTGGCAATCGAACCCTTGAGGGTGAAGAGAATGGCGAACTGGTTGACCTTGGGTCTGATGATCATGCTGTGCGGTTCCGATAACCGATGAAACTGGCGGGATCAGCCGCCGGTCATGTTCATGAAGCGCACGACCTGAACGTCGTCGTTCACTTCGAAATTGTGCCGATACGGCTTGAGCTTCATCGCCTCGATGATGGCTTTCTCCAGCCGCTGCGGTTGCCCCGGATGCGCACGCAGCACCGCTTTCAGATCCACCGAATGCTCGTTACCCAGACACAGTAGCAGGCGCCCTTCGACGGTGAGGCGCACACGGTTGCAGGTGCCACAAAAGTTGTGGCTGTGCGGTGAGATAAAACCCAGGCGAATCTCCGGTGCCTCGGCCAGCCGCCAGTAGCGCGACGGGCCTTGAGTCGATTCTGCCGAGTCGATCAGGGTGTAGCGCTCGGCGATTTTTTCGCGCACCTGCGCGCTGGAGAAAAACGACTCTGCGCGACTGTGTTCACTGATGATCCCCAGCGGCATCTCTTCGATGAAAGAGACGTCGAGCTGACGATCAATGGCGAAGCTGACCAGATCGTTGATCTCCTCATCGTTACGGCCCTGCATCACCACGACGTTGAGTTTAGTGCGGGTAAAACCGGCCTTGCGCGCGGCATCGATGCCGTTGATCACCTGCGTCAGATCGCCCGTGCGGGTCATCTGTTTAAAGCGCTGCGGATCGAGGCTGTCGAGGCTGATGTTCAGGCGCTTGACCCCAGCGTCGAACAGCGGCGCGGCGAGTTTGCCCAGTTGTGAACCGTTGGTGGTCATGCACAACTCGCGCAGGCCGGGCAGGGCGGCGATCTGCTCGCACAGCTTGACCACGCCCGGACGGATCAGCGGCTCACCACCAGTGAGACGAATCTTGCGTGTGCCGAGGACAACGAAGCTCTGCGCCAGTTGATAGATCTCTTCCAGCGTCAGCACTTGCTGGCGTGGCAGAAACTGCATGTCTTCGGCCATGCAATAGACGCAGCGGAAATCGCAGCGGTCGGTCACCGACATGCGCAGATAGTCGACGCGGCGGTTGTAACCATCGATCAAGACACGCTCTGACAAGGAAGCCTCGCAGGAATGAAAACCGCTGTGGAAAGAGTGGGGGCAACGTAGGTTATGGGCAGCGTTCCATGGCGTCCAATCACTGTTAGTGACTGATCGATTGACGCCATCGATGACCCGAGTTTTGAGTATCACAGATCATGGATACACCGCTTAGCACTGAGGGAGCTGTGTTGGCCGAGAATGACGGGGATTGCACCGATCACTGTGGGAGCGAGCTTGCTCGCGAAGGCGTCAGGTTAGACAATGTTGATGTTGAATGTACTGGCCTCTTCGCGAGCAAGCTCGCTCCCACAGGGGAAGGTGGTGAACTTGAGAGCGGCTTATTGAGCGCCAAACATCGCGGTCCAGTAGATGCCGGCGCTGCTTTTCGGGTCGGTCGCGTAGGCGGCGCCGAGTTCCTGGTATTGCGGGTTCATCAGGTTGGCGCAGTGGCCGGGACTGGCGAGCCAGCCTTCGACGACTTTGTGCACGGTGTCTTGTCCGGCGGCGATGTTTTCGCCGACCAGTTGGCCACTGTAGCCGGCGAGTTCCGCGCGATCGCCCGGGGTACGGCCGTCGCGGTCCTTGTGGTCGAGGTAATTGTTGTTGGCCATGTCGCGGCTGTGATCCTGAGAGATCGTGCCCAGCGTCGCGTTCCAGGCCAGCGGTGCGGCAGCGGCGAACGCCTGACCGCCACACTGACGCGCCTGGCTGCGCGCGGCATTGAGCTCACTGAGCAACTTCTGCCCCTCACTTTGCGCATCCCCCAGCTTGGCCGACAGCAGCGGCCGCGCTAACACGATGCGCCAGTCACGATCATCGCGGCTGACACCGACATCGACGAACTGCGGATCAAGCACCACCTGACAGAAACTTTCCTGAATCGCCTTCATCGCCGACGCCGCATCGCGCGGGCCGTTGAGCGTGATCGCCTGCACATTGACCATCGGGTAGCTGGCGCTGGCCATGGCTTGTTGCAGATCGACAGCACCGCTGGCGCGTAATCTCAGCCGGGGATCAGCCGACAGCGGTGGCAGTTCATTCGATGCCTGCGACCCGCAACGCTGTGGCTGGCTGCGGTAGCTGTTGATCGACTCGATCAATTGCGACTCATCGCCAGCCAGCGCCGGAATGGCAAACATAACGCCCACGGACAAAGCGGCAAGACGCAGAACGAATGGCATGAAGCGCATGGAAATCTCCCTTGAGCTGAATGCGCCCATGATGCGCGAAAGGCCCCCGGTGAGTGCAATGTCTTTTTTCTTCATTCAGCGGTTTTTCTGCGCAACTTTGTCTCTGGGTTTGCCGTCTACACTCACCGAAGACCCCGGGATACGGGTGTCTCCCCGACGTAACACCTTGCCCGACTCGGGCGCTGCCGGAAGAACAGACATGGGATTGAAAGGCTGGGCGGGTTGTCTCGTATTCACCCTGTTGGCAGGCTCTGCATGGGCCACCGATCAGGCCCCGATCAAAGCGAAGGCTGAAGAAAAAGCCCAAGTGCTGGAAGAGAAAGCGGCGGACAAGGTTAGCGCCGCACCGGCACCGAAAGCCGAAGCCATCACCCCGACCGAAGTGCAAGCGGTCGACCCGGCCGGCGCGGCGCCGCTGGACGATCCGATCACTTGCCTGGCGCGCAGTATCTATTGGGAAGCCAAAGGCAAAGACACGCTGGAAATGGAAGCGGTGGCCAGTGTGGTGATGAATCGCCTCGGCCACGAAGGTTTCCCCGACACGGTGTGCGCTGTCGTCAAACAAGGTTCGGAAACCAAGAGCTGCCAGTTTTCCTGGTGGTGTGACGGGCGTTCGGATCAGGTCAAGGAAGATGCCGAATACACGCTGGCCAAGGATATCGCCCGCAAAGCGCTGAACCGCCAGCTCAAGGATCGCACCAACGGCGCGCTGTATTTCCACGACCGCAATGTGCATCCGAGCTGGGCCAAGGAATATCGCAAGACCGCTGAAACGAAAAAATTTCTCTTCTACAAACCTGCCGGTGGCGACGCGCGCTAAGCGCAGACCTGCCGCACACAATCACGCAACCAGCGATGCGCCGGGTCAGCGTCCATGCGCGGGTGCCAGAGCATCGACACGCTGATGTCCGGCATCGCGAAGGGCAGGGCGAAACTGTGCAGGCCCGTGCGCAGTTTGCTGGTATGACGCTGCGGGACCGTGGCGATCAGGTCTGACTCACGCACCAGCGTCAGCGCCGCCGAGAATCCACCGAACGAGGTGACGATGTCCCGCGTCAGACCGAGCGCGAGTAACGCTTCGTCTACTGGTCCGCTGCTGCGCCCGCGTCGTGAAATGAGAATGTGCTCGCCGCCGGCAAAGCGCCTGCTGGTGATTTTTCCCGAACGCAAGGCATGCCCCTCTCGAACCACACCGATCCATTGATCCTGAAACAGGATGCGGCTGTGCAGCGTCGGATCGGTGCTGTCATCGACCACGCCGGTTTCCAAATCGACGCGGCCTTCGCGCAGCGGCGTGCTGTCCTTGTCGGCTTTTTGCACAAAGCGCAGGCGTACATCGGGCGCTTCTGCAGCGATACGCGCGAGCAGGGCAGCGGCGAAGGTTTCAACAAAGCCGTCGGTGTTGCGCAGGGTGAAGGTGCGTTGCAAGCGGCGCGGGTCGAGCACCTCGGCAGGGCGTAAAACCGCCTCGGCTTCCTGCACCAGATGACTGACCCGCTCGCGCAATTCGAGTGCGCGCGGCGTTGGCACCAGGCCACGACCTGCTCGCACCAGCAAGGGATCCCCGGTGGTTTCGCGCAAACGGGCGAGGGCGCGACTCATGGCCGACGGGCTCAATCGCAGGCATTTGGCGGCGCGGGCGACGCTGCCTTCGCGGAGCAAGACGTCGAGGGTGATCAGCAGGTTCAGATCCGGGGTGGTCATAACATGGCGTTCCATGCAGGTATTGAGTGCAAAGCATGCGTCTTGCGCCGTGTGTTGTCGAGGCTCAGGCTTTGACGCATCACCTTTGCACTGTGAGCCTGCCATGCCCCAAGAACCTCTGAGCACTCCCGCCCGCTGGGCGCTGACCAGTCTGGCCTTGTCGATGTTGATGCCTTCCCTGGACACCAGCATCGCCAACGCCGGCTTGCCGATCCTCGCGACGGCGTTCGAGGCGACGTTTCAACAGGTGCAATGGATCGTGCTCGCTTACCTGTTGGCGATCACCACGTTGATCGTCAGCGTCGGGCGTCTGGGCGATGGTTTTGGTCGACGTCGACTGCTGTTGATCGGGATCGGCATTTTCACCAGCGCTTCGTTGGCCTGTGCGCTGGCTCCCGGACTGGGTTGGCTGATCGGCGCACGGGCGGTGCAAGGCGTCGGCGCGGCGATCATGTTCGCTTTGACAGTGGCGTTGGTGGCCGATGCGGTGCCGAAGACGCGGGCAGGCAGTGCGATGGGCTTGCTGGCGACGATGTCGGCGACGGGCACCAGTCTTGGGCCGTCGCTGGGTGGGTTGTTGATGACGCATGTCGGCTGGCAGGCGATTTTCCTGCTCAACGTGCCGCTGGGCTTGCTCAATGTCTGGCTGGTGTATCGCTTTCTGCCGGTGGATCGCGCAGCAGGGCCGCGAGTGACGTTCGATTATTCTGGCAGCGCGGTGCTGGTCTTCACGCTGGCGGCCTATGCGCTGGCAATGACGCAGGAAGGTTTCATGTTGCCGTTGCTGCTGGCCAGCTTGGGCGGCGCGGGCTTGTTCTTCATGATCGAGAAGAAGGCCAAGGCGCCGCTGATACGCTTGTCACTGTTCGCTGACCGGCGATTGAGCAGCAGCCTGGCGCTGACCTTGCTGGTGACGACCGTGATGATGACCACGCTGGTGGTGGGACCGTTTTACCTGAGTCGCGGATTGGGCCTCAGCAGTGCAGTGGTCGGCTTAGCGTTATCGCTCGGGCCGTTGTTGTCTGCGTTTGGCGGTGTGCCGGCCGGGCGTCTGGTGGACCGCTTCGGCGCGCGGCGCATCGTGCCGGGCGCGTTACTCGCCATGGCCTGCGGTTGTGGCTTGTTGGCGCTGTTGCCGATGAGTCTGGGGTTGCCCGCCTATTTGCTGTCGATTGCAGTGGTCGCCGTCGGCTATGCGCTGTTTCAGGCGGCGAACAACACCGGGTTGATGGCCGGAGTTCGTCAGGAGCAACGCGGTGTGGTTTCGGCGATGCTTGGATTGGCACGTAATCTGGGGTTGATCACCGGGGCGGCTGTGATGGGTGCAGTGTTTGCGCTGGCGGCGGGCGATCCGACTCAGGCCCCTGCAACCGCCATTGCCAGCGGCTTGCACATCACTTTTGGCGTCGCGGTGGCATTGATGGCTATGGCTTTGATCATAAGCCGAGCGCAGTTCAACTGTAGGAGTGAGCCTGCTCGCGATAGCGGTGTGTCAGTTAATGAGGATGTTGGCTGAACCACCGCTATCGCGAGCAGGCTCACTCCTACAGGGGATTTGTACTGTCTTGCCGGGCGGGGAAGAACAGTTCGAAGCAGGTGATGCCATCGGCACTGCTGACGCTATAGCGGCCCTGATGCAACTGCATGATGGTCGCGACGATTGACAAGCCCAAACCATTGGATTGCGCTGAGCGCTCGCGTGACTGATCGACGCGGTAAAAACGCTCGAACAGCCGCGCCAAATGTTCAGGGGCAATGGTTGTGCCCTGATTGCGTACCCGCAGATAACTGCCATCCAACTCGGCAATCGCTTCCACCTGCACCGTCGAATCCGCCGCACCGTACTTGATCGCATTGGCGCACAGGTTGGCCAGCGCACGGCGCAGCAGCATCGGTTCGGCCCAGATCACACCGCTACCACGAGCCTCAATGTACATCCCGACATCAGCCGCCAATCCTTCAAAATAATCGGCAATGCGCTGCATCTCATCCGCCGCGTCCAGCTCCTGGCGCTGGCTCAGCGCACTGGCCGGATCGGTGCGGGCGAGGAACAGCATGTTGTCGAGCATCCGCGTCAGCCGCTCAAGCTCTTCGACGTTAGAGGCGAGCAACTGCTGATAGGCCTCAATGCTACGGTTCTGCTGCAGCGCGACCTGGGTTTCGCCGAGCAGGTTGTTGATCGGCGTGCGCAACTCATGGGCCATGTCGGTGGACACCTGACTCAACTGCGTAAAGCCCTTGGCGAGGCGGTCGAGCATGGCATTGAAGGCTTCGATCATCGGCTGCAATTCTCGTGGTGCACCGCTGCTGGCAAGGCGTTCGCCAAGGTTGCCGACACCAATGCCATGCGCGTGTTTCGCCAGTCGCCGCAACGGCAATAAACCGCGATACACCAGCAGGCAGCCCACCACTGCCAGCAACAGTGCCGCCAGCGAGGCGAGGCCATAAACACTCAAGCGGTAGTTGGCGAGCATCGCCGTGCGCTCGCTCATCAAACGCCCGGTGGTGACTTGCAAGTTGCCCAGTTCACCGGAATCGATACTCGCCGCCACCGCCGAAAACGGCACGCCGTCGACGCTCGGCAAGTGCTGCACGTCCTTGAGCGTCATCGGCTGGTCGCTGGGCACCGGCGGCAACGTAGGCGTGCTCAGATTGCCCGGATTGACCACCAGCAGCGGCGGTTGCCCCGGCGAGCCAATGGTCAGCAACGCTTCGCGATTACCAAGCATGTTCTGGAACAACGCCGGTTTGTTCTTGATCAATTCGAGGGTGTTGCTGTCATTGAGAAAGGTGCGCAACTGATCGACGCGGCTGACCAGTGAGATGTCGTCGCGGCGAATCAGTTGCGCTTCGAGTTCGCCGTACAGCGCGGCGCCGAGGCCGGCCAGCGAGGCGAACGCGAGCAGGGCAAACACCAGCGCCAGGCGCAGTGTCAGGGAATACGGGCGATGGGCGCTCATGGTTGCGTATCGAAGCGATAGCCGATGCCACGCACGCTATGGATCAGCTTGAGCTGGAACGGGTCATCGATCTTCGCCCGCAAGCGGCGCACCGCGACATCAACCACGTTGGTGTCGCTGTCGAAATTCATGTCCCACACCCGTGAAGCAATCAGCGAACGGGCGAGAACCTGGCCGGTATGAGTGGCGAACAACTGCAGCAACGCGAACTCTTTGTTGGTCAGGGTGATGCGCACCCCGGCGCGGCTTACGCGGCGTTTGAGCACGTCGATCTGCAGGTCGGCGATTTGCAATTGTTCGTCTTCATGGATCGGCCCGCGCCGCGTCAGGGTGCGCAGGCGCGCCACCAGTTCGGCGAAGGAAAACGGCTTGATCAGGTAATCATCGGCACCTAGTTCGAGGCCTTTGACGCGGTCAGCGATATCGTCGCGGGCGGTGAGGAACAGCACCGGCGTATCAGCTTCCTTGCGCAGCCGGCGCAGGACTTCCCAGCCATCCATTTTCGGCATCATCACATCGAGCACGATCACATCGAAACTGTGTTCCAGCGCCAGGTGCAGGCCGTCGGCGCCGTCACGGGCGAGGCTGACGCTGTAACCCAGTTCCTGCAAACCGTTGAGCAGGTAATTGCCGGCCTTGGGTTCGTCTTCGACAACCAGAATATTCATCGATCAGTCTCAATGGTCATTGATGCAACCGCTGCCTTGTACCTGATAGTCCAGCACATGTTCGCGGCCCTGATGGTCGAGGTAATTCAATTGCGCCGGGACCACGCCACACGCTTGTGAAATATCGGTGCTGGACAGGACTTTGTCGACATCCAGATTGACGTAGAAACCGGATTTGTCATGAATCACGGCGGTGTCGGGCATGTTCGCGGCGAACGCGCTGCCGGTGGCGAGGAGGGCGGTGAAGGCGAGCAGAAGGGTTTTCATGGTCAGTCACTCAGTGGTCGGAGTTGATCGGCATTGGCGCCGGGACAACTTCAGGCTACCGAGCGATCCGCACGGCAAACCGACAGCTGAATGACAAAGTTGTAATGAAACGGTGTACGAAGATTTTCCAGACTCAACTCAAATCCTCGTGGGAGCTGGCTTGCCAGCGATGAGGCCTGCACAGTCAAAATTTCATTGACTGATCCACCGCTATCGCTGGCAAGCCAGCTCCCACAGGGTTACAGGTTGTGCCGTCAGCTCGCGTGGGTGTTGAGGATGCTCGCCACCTGCTGCGGCTGGCAGTTCAGGTACGGCGACGACTTCAGCCAGCGCTGATCCGGGTACCACGAAAACATGAACTGGCCATTCTTCAACCGGTCGATCACCTGCTTGGCGATCTGTGGCCGAACCGCTGGGCAGCCCTGGCTGCGGCCGATGCGCCCCTGTTTCTTGCTCCACAACGGATTCACATAACTGGCGGCGTGAATGACGATCGCGCGATCGCGGGCCATGTCATTGAAACCCGGCTCCAGACCGTCCATGCGCAGCGAATAACCGTGGGTGCCGCTGTAGCTTTCCTGCGTGCGGAACAGGCCAAGGCTCGACTGGTAACTGCCTTCGACATTGGAAAACTGCGTAGCGAAGTTTTCCCCGGAGTTGGAGCCGTGGGCAACCAGATCGCGCAGCACCAGTTTCTTTTTGTTGAGGTCGAAGATCCACAGACGGCGTTCGGTGGATGGCTGCGAATAGTCGATGATCGCCAGATGGCGGGACGGTTTCGCACCGTTGTTGACCGCGCACTGCATGGCGTTCAACGCACCTTTCAGCGCTTGGGGATTGAGTTCTGGCGCGGCGTGCGCGAGGCTGGTGTAGAGAACCGGCGATGGTTTGCCGGCGGCAAAAACTGGACTGGTCACGACGAGAGCGGTGGCAGTCAACAGAAGTCGGCGCAAAAACGTCAACATTTTATAAAGTGTCCTCACTTGCTACTTATTTGGCACTTTGGCTCCTGACTCCCAGTCAATACCCGCAAGCCCGTCGATCGAGCCTGACTCTCAAGCGCACCTGATGTAAGGTTGGCCATCATCTGGACGGCCATGGATTGGAGTAAAGCAGTTGTTCAAAAAGTACGCATGCTACTTGAGCATTTGTTTGCTCGCTGCGCCGTTTGTCGCTTGTGCCGATGAGCCGCTGCCGCCGCTGGAAACACTGCCGACGCCACCGGCAGAAATGCCGGTCGAGCCGCAAAGTCCGTTGCAGGCTGTAATGATCAATCTGCCGCAGTCGTGCCCGGCGATTGCCGCGCATCTCAACGGCCCGGCGCTGACGCAATTGCAGGCCTTCTATCAGCAGCAGGACTGGATGCCGGTGTGGGCGAGTGAATCTGCGCGATTGCCGATGTTGCAGGCGCAATTACAGTTGTTGGCCGATGATGGCCTCAATCCAAAACGCTATCCGATCGCGACCACAGCGCCGCAGGATGGCGAGTTGTGTGCCGACATCGACATCAGCCGCAACTACCTCCAGGCCCTGCAGGATCTGCATTACGGAAGCTTGCTGCAATCACACTTCGAACCGCTGTGGCATGCCGACGCCACCCCACGCGACCGTCAGGCGGAATTGTTGGCCATCGCGGTACCGGGCATGCACGACATTCCCGCCGCGTTCGAACTGGCCCGACCGCGCCTGGCGCAATATCAGGACCTGCGTCAGCTCTACGCTGCGCAACGGCTCAAAGCCTTGCCGCAATGGCAGGCGGTGGGCAGCGGGCCGCTGTTGCGCCCGGCCATGGAAGACAAACGCGTGCCGGAACTGGCCCAGCGTCTTTACAACGAAGGTTATCTGACTCAGGTCGTTGGTACGCCCGGCAATGCTTATGACGGCGTGCTGGTCGACGCCGTGAAGAGTTTTCAGGCCAACCATTCGCTGCAGGCTGACGGTGTAGTCGGGCCGGGCACGATTGCCGAACTCAACATCAGTCCGCTGACCCGTCGCGAGCAGTTGCGGGTCAACCTCGAACGTTTCCGCTGGATGGCTCAGGACATGGAGCCCGATGGCTTGCTGGTCAACGTCGCCGCCGCGGAACTGACGCTGTATCAGGGCGGCGTACCGGTGTGGCAGACGCGCACTCAGGTGGGCCGAGCCGAACGCCAGACGCCGCTGCTGAAATCGCGGGTGACACGCCTGACCCTGAACCCGACCTGGACCGTGCCGCCGACCATCTGGAAAGAAGACAAGCTGCCGGAAATCCGCAAGGACCAGACCTTCCTCAGCCGGCAGAACCTGCAAGTGCTCGACGCCAACGGGCAGCCGCTGGCGGCGGCGGACATCGATTGGGACAACCCCGGCAACATCATGCTGCGTCAGGACGCCGGGCCGCGTAATCCGTTGGGGCAAATGGTCATCCGCTTCCCCAACCCGTTCTCGGTGTACCTGCACGACACGCCAAGCAAGGCGCTGTTCGAAAAAGGACCACGCGCTTTCAGCTCCGGTTGCGTGCGGGTCGAACACCCAATGCAACTGCGTGATCTGCTGCTCACCCCGGCGGAAAAGGCCCGCACCGAAACCTTGCTGGCCACCGGCACCACTCACGAATTTCGCTTGTCGGCACCGGTGCCGATCCTGATGACCTACTGGACGGCCCAGGTCGACAGCAGCGGCCGCGTGCGCTACTCACCGGACATCTACAGTCGCGATAGCGCGTTGCTGGTGGGGCTTGATCGAGCGCACTGAGCCTCAGCGGGTGCTTCGGTTCCAGAACACCCGCGCCAGCCACGCATCGACACTCAACTTGCCCGCCCCGGCGAACACCAGCGGCAGTAGCGCGGCCAGGTAAATCGCCGGCAGCTTGAAGTTGCCGAAGCCTTTGTTGGTGATCGCATACCCCTGCGCCAGTTCGCTCAGTGACGACCAGTCTGCGGGCCAGTGCACGGCGGCGGTCGCCACGACGGTGACCACGATCAGCGAAACCGCCGAAATGCGCGTGCCGAAGCCAAGCAGAATCGCCAGTGCGCAGATCAGTTCGGCCCACATCGACAGTTCCCAGTTCAGCGTTGCCGGCAGTTGATCGAATGGGAAGGGGAATCTGTCCTGGATGTCTTCGAACCAGTTCTGCCCGTTGAGTTTCTCCAGCCCGGATTCGAAGAATTCCCAGGCGATGAACAGGCGCAGGGTCAGAGGGGCGAGCCAGGTGCCGGCGCGGTCGAGGTTCAGGTGCAGGGTTTTGATGGCGGTTGAAAGGGTGGCGGTCATGATGCAGCTCCGGTGAGTTGAGTGAAATCGACCGGGGCATTTCAGCGTTGGGGTGTATCGGGTGTGTGTCGACGGTGTGGGGATTGTGCTTTTGGTGTGTCTGCGGCTTCGGGATATACAGTGCGATACAGTCAAAGGCCCCTCACCCCAGCCCTCTCCCGGAGGGAGAGGGGGCTGACCGAGTTGTCTTGCGTCATCCATCGACCTGAGAAATCCGGTCGATTATGGATCTAAGTTTTGGCGATCATGGATTCACAGACGCTATTTCAGGTCGGCGTAAAATCTCCCATCTCCCCCAATCAGTCCTCTTTGCCTCTGGGAGAGAGCTAGTGAGGGCAGTCGATTATAGGTTTGAGAAGTCTTGTCGATCGTGGATTCACAGATGCTATTTCAGGTCGGTGTAAATCTCCAATATCCCCCAATCAGTCCCCTCTACCTCTGGGAGAGGGCTAGGGTGAGGGCAACGGTTTAGGCACCCGCCACAAATACCACGCCGCCACCGTCCGATACGGCCGCCACGCCAAACCAATCTCGACCATCTGTCTGCGCGTCGGCTGCACCTCGAGCCCCTTCAATCGCCGATAACCCTCGCGCACACCAAAGTCATCCGCCGGCAAAATATCCATGCGCTCCAGGCTGTAGATCAGCAACATCTCCACCGTCCAGCGACCCACCCCGCGCAAACTGACCAAACGCTCGATCAACGCCTCGTCATCCATCGCCAGCGCCGTAGCGTAATCCGGCACCACACCCGCCAGCGTCGCCTGAGCAATCCTCTGAATCGTCGCAATCTTGCTCGCCGAAAACCCGCAACCGCGCATGCGTTCGAAATCAGTCGCAAGAATCTGCTCGGGACGCGGAAATGACTGCCCCGGAAACAGTCCCACCAAGCGCCCGACAATCGCATCGCCGGCCTTGGCATGCAGCTGCTGATAAGCAATCGCCCGCACCAATGACTCATAAGGATCGCGCGCCGGATGCGGTTGATGCAGGCACCGGCCGATCGCTTCGATATGGCGCCGCCAGTGCGGATCAAGCGCGGCCAGAAACGCGCTGGCCGCTTGATAGTCGTCAGCCATTTATTTCAGCAAGCCGTTGACTTCGCCGTAGGTGAACGCCTTGAGTTCATGGCTGTCGAGTTTGCCGCTGGCCAGAAAGCTTTTCACCAGCCCGCCCATCGCGCCATAGAGGAATTCGGCAATGCCGGAGCCGGCGCTCAAGCGGCGTACGCCCAGCGCCAGCAGCTCTTCAGGCGACGGCAAACACGCGAAGCCAAGCACGTTGACCGGCAGCGCCGTGCCCTTGCAGATTGCCTCGATTTCATAGGCACTCGTGACGCCCGCCGCGAACAGGCCATCGGCACCGGCCGCTTGATATAACGCAGCGCGACGCAGGGTTTCGGCGACGCGATCTTCGGCCGGAACCAGGCTTTTCAGATAGACGTCGGTGCGCGCATTGATGAACAGCTGCACCTCGCGCTTGTTGGCCACCTGACGTGCCACTTCGATCTTGCGCGCGAGCAACTCCGGATCCGCAGAACCGTCCTCGATATTGATGCCAACAGCACCCGCCGCAATCACCGCATCCAACACTTCCGCCACGCGCCCGAGGTCGTCGGAATAACCGGCCTCGACGTCCACGGTCAACGGCACGCTGATCACCCGGGCGATGGCTTCTACCGTCGACACCAGCCGTTCGAGGGGCAGAGCGTTGCCGTCCGGGTAGCCGTGGGCCCAGGCCACTGCGGCGCTGCTGGTGGCCACGGCTTTACCGCCCAGGTGCTCGACCAGTCGCGCGCCGGTGGCGTCGCCGACGTTGGTCAGCATCAACAGGCCTTGCTGGTGCAACTGGTGAAACTGCGTAGCGAGCGCGTTCATCAAAAATCCTTCTTGTCAGTTGATTCGATTCGTCAGAATGCCAGGGGTTGCGTGAGCTGCACGGCGGCGTTTTCCAGTCGCAGCAGAAACGCTTTGCGCGGCTGCCCACCACCATAGCCGGTCAGCGAGCCATCCGCGCCGATCACGCGATGACAAGGCACCACAATCGACAGCCGATTGTGCCCGTTGGCCAGGCCGACCGCGCGACTGGCGCCGGGTTTGCCCAAACCGGCGGCGATGGCGCCGTAGGTGCTGGTGTGGCCGTAAGGGATTTGCAGCAGCGCCGACCAGACCTGCCGGGCGAACTCGCTGCCGGGCAGGTGCAATGGCACGGTAAAGGTATTCAGCTGGCCGGCGAAATACTGCGCCAGTTGCGCCTCGATCTGCTGCAAATGCGCGTTGTGCCCCGGCGCCACCGCGTAACCGTAGCGGTTCTGCAATTCCTCGACTTCGCGGGTCAGTGCCGGGCGATCAAGAAACTCCAGCAACACCAGGCCACGGCGTTCGGCCATGGCAATCATCGGCCCCAGCGGCGTGGTCAACCGGGTGAACAGCAGCGGCTCGCTGTGTCCGGCGCGGCCCGGGGTGATGTGGAAGGACTTCTGAAAGGCATCGCGAAAACCGCTGAGCGATTCATAACCCGAATCAAACGCGGCGTGATCAATCGAGATGCCTTGCTTGATCCCGCCCAGCGCCATGCCCAAGCGGCGCGTGCGCAGCCACGCATGGAAGGTCATGCCGAAATGCTGCTTGAACCAGCGCCGCAGCTTCAGCGGCTCGATGCCTTTAGCGAGCAATTGTGCGTCGCTCCAGCGCACCTCCGGATCGGCGTCCACGGCGTTGAGCAGCCGTTGCACCCAGTCCGGGGCGATGGCTGCGGCATCCAGTGGTTTGCAGCGCAGGCAGGCGCGATAGCCCGCCGACAGGCAGTCGTCGGCGTGGGCGAAGAACTCGACGTTCTCCGGTTTCGGTTTGCGCGCCGTGCAACTGGGGCGGCAGAAGATCCCGGTGGTTTTCACGGCCGTGAAGAACACGCCCTCGTAGGCAGTGTCGCGTTCGAGCATGGCGCGAACCATCTCGGCGTGGGGCGGCAGGACAGCGGTTTGTATGTTCATGGGCTGAGAGTAAAACCAGTTTGTCGATGGCTCCACCGAAAAATCGACAGTGAATTTTCAACCCCTCTGAACTACCGTGTAGGAGCTGCCACAGGCTGCGATCTTGATCGTTCCCACGCTCTGCGTGGGAATGCAGCCCGGGACGCTCCGCGTCCCAAAATCCCAGATCGCCGCTATCGGCAGCTCCTACCGTTTGTTGAGGTGTGTCCGATGCATCCGTTTTCCATCCAGCATATCGATCACATCGTCCTGCGCGTCGCGGACCTGCCGCGCAGCATCGACTTCTACAGCCAGGTGTTCGGTGCCGAAGTGGTCAAGCGCAACGAACCGTTGGGCCTGATACACCTGCGCGCCGGCACGTCGATGATCGACCTCGTCGACCTGCAAGGCGAACTCGGCCGCAAGGGCGGCGGGGCGGCCGGCAGCGAACGGCGTAACGTCGATCACTTCTGCCTGCGCATCGAGCCGTTCGACGAAGAAGCACTGCGCGCGCACTTGCAATCCTTCGGCTTGAGCGTGGCCAAAGCCGAGTCACGCTTCGGCGCCGAGGGCAAAGGGCTGTCGCTGTACTGCTTCGACCCGGACGGCAATCAGGTCGAACTCAAAGGCCCGTCCGAGGCTTAAGCGCGTTTGGCCATCAACAGCACCGAAGCCGCCGCCGACAGCAGGCCTGCGCAGCAACGATTGAAGATCCGTTTGCCGCGCGGCTCGGCGAACCAGCGGCGCATGTGCAGGCCCATCCAGGCGTAGGCGCTGATGGCGATCCACTCCAATAAAAGGAACAGCACGCCGAGTACGGCGAATTGCGCCGCCACCGGGCGCGCCGGGTCGACGAATTGCGGCAGAAACGCGGTGAACAGCAAAATCGCCTTCGGATTGCCCGCCGCCACCAGAAACTCCTGTCGTGCTAAAGCAAAGAAGCCAACGGTCCCGCCTGTTACTTGCTGCTCGGCCTCGGGATTGGCCCGCCACAACTGCCAGGCCAGGTACAACAGATACGCCGCGCCGACGATCTTGATCGCATGGAACAACCATTCCGAAGTCTGCAACACCACTGAGAGACCGGCACCGGCCAGTGCGATCATCCCGGCGAACGCCAGAATCCGTCCGATGCCCGCCGTGCAGGCGCGGCGAAAGCCATAACGCGTGGCGTTGCTGACCGACAGCAGATTGTTCGGCCCGGGGGCCATGTTCAGGGCGAAGCAGGCCGGAAGAAACAGGATGAGCGTGGCGAGATCCATGACGGCACTCCAGAAACGAGAGCGATATTTTTAGCACAGCCTCCGGGCGCTCAGACCCATACAGTCACGCGGCGCTGTCGCGGTACAGCGCCCGGTGCCGTTGGGCAACGCGGTCGAACTTTTTGCAGATGCCTTCACTCTGAATGACTGAGAGGGTGATGGTTTCGGCAGAAATATCTATCCGGCCGGTCAGAAACCGCGATAGCCGTGTAAAATTTCACCGACGTTGCATTCACCCCGTTTGGCCCCCGGCGGCCCCACCAAGAGCGATCTACATGCAAGCAAAGGCCCGTGAAGTTTATGTGCCACCGGTGCTGCAAGATCTGCGAGCCGGCACTGCCGAACTGCACATCGCACTGGAAAAACGCCTTCCTTTTTTCTCCGATACCCTCGATACCCAGGCTTTTGTGCGGTTGATGCAGGCTTATTACTGCTTCTATCTGCCGCTGGAAAACGCCTTGCTCCGCAGTGATGCAATTCCTGCCGATTTTGATCTGACGCCTCGACTCAAAGCGCTAACCTTGCGCACTGATCTGCACGCGCTGGGCGTATCTGCCGAAGCGCTGCAAAACCTGCCGCAGTGCGAGCAGTTGCCGGTCATCGACTCAAGCGCTGCCTGCCTTGGCGTGCTCTACGTCCTCGAGGGGGCGACGCTGGGCGGGCAGATTCTGCGCCGGGAAATCTCGACGCGGTTAGGCCTGGAAGCCGATAACGGCGCGGCTTTTCTCGATATCTACGGCGCCGCCACGGGCCGGCGCTGGCGTGACTTTATCGAATACCTCGGCAGTCGGCCAATGAGCGCCGCCGAGCGCGGCGCTGTCGTCACCGCCGCACAAACCACATTCAGCTGTTTCGAGCGCTGGCTCGAAAGCCGGGAGGTACTGGCATGAACCCGCAAGACAAAGAAGCCTTTGAAGAACTGCTGGCCAACTGTGCCGACGAGCCGATTCGTTTCCCCGGTGCGATCCAGCCCCACGGCTTGCTGTTGACCCTGAGCGAACCTGCATTGGCGATCATTCAGGTCAGCGCCAACGTCGAAAGCCTGCTGGCCCGGGTGCCGCAAAGCCTGATCGGCCAGCCACTGGAAAGCCTGATCGGCGACGCCGAAGCGGCGCAAGTGCGCGAAGCTTTACTGCAACCGTCGCTGTCCGATGTGCAGCCGCTGCGCTTCAGGCTCAACGGCACGGCATTCGAGGGTTTGCTGCACCGCCATCAAGGTGTGCTGATTCTGGAGCTGGAAATCCACGTGGAAAATTTCCAGCCGCGCAATGTCGCCGGCAATCAAACGCATCTGGGGCGCATGCTCCAGCGTCTGCAAGGGGCCACCACGTTGCAGGCGCTGTATGACATCAGCGTCAAGGAAATTCAGGCCATGACCGGTTACGACCGGGTGTTGATCTATCGTTTCGAGGAGGAGGGCCACGGTCAGGTCATCGCCGAAGCCTCCGACCCGTCGATGGAAGTGTTCAATGGCCTGTTTTTCCCGGCGTCGGACATTCCCGAACAGGCGCGTGAGCTGTATCGCACCAATTGGCTGCGGATCATCCCCAATGCCGACTACCAACCGGTAGCGCTGGTGCCTAAGCTGCGCCCGGACACGAACACGCCGCTGGACCTGAGTTTCGCCACCCTGCGCAGTGTGTCGCCGATCCACTGCCAGTACATGAAAAACATGGGCGTGTTGTCGTCGATGAGCATTTCCCTGCTCAAGGGTGACAAGCTTTGGGGCCTGATCAGTTGCGGCAATCGTCAGCCACTGCACGTGCCGCATGAGTTGCGTGCGGCGTGCCAGACCATCGGCCAGGTACTGTCGTTGCAGATTAGCGCCATGGAAGCGCTGGAGATCAGCCGTCAGCGTGAAGAAAAAGTCGAAGCCTTGGCGCTGCTCAATCAGGCGATGATCGACTCGCCGCAGAATGTCTTCGACGGTCTGGCCAATCAACCGCAGACGTTGATGGCGCTGACCAATGCCGGCGGCATCGCGATCATCGAAGACAAACAACTGCACCGTTACGGCAACTGCCCGGAACCGGAAGACATTCGCGCCTTGCACAAGTGGCTGCAGGACAGCGGCGAGCCAGTGTTTGCCAGTCATCACCTGGCCAGCGTCTACCCGCCGGCCGCGCAGTATCAGCAGGTGGCCAGCGGCGTGCTCGCCATGAGCTTGCCGAAACCGGTGGACAACGGTGTGTTCTGGTTCCGTCCCGAGGTCAAGGAGAACATCAATTGGAGCGGCGATCCGCGCAAGCCGCTGGACCTGGAAAACTCCGGCGCCGGCCTGCGTTTGCGCCCGCGTACCTCGTTCGAAATCTGGAAAGTAGAGATGGCCGGGATCTCCACCAAGTGGAGCCACGGTGATTTGTTCGCCGCCAATGATCTGCGCCGTTCGGCACTGGAAAACGATCTGGCCCGGCAGGTCCGCCGTGAGCAGGAAGCGGTGCGCGCCCGCGATGAATTGGTGGCGGTGGTGTCGCACGATCTGCGTAACCCGATGACCGTGATCTCGATGCTCTGCGGCATGATGCAGAAGGCTTTCAGCTCCGACGGCCCGCACACTTCGCGCAGGATCTCCACGGCCATCGACACCATGCAGCAGGCCGCCGGGCGCATGAATACGCTGTTGGAGGACCTGCTCGATACCTCGAAAATCGACGCCGGGCGCTACTCCATCACCCCGCAGAAACTCGATGTCGGGCAGATGTTCGAGGAGGCGCAGGCGTTGCTCGCGCCGCTGGCGTTGGACAAGGACATCAGCATTTCCTTCGCCGCCGACCCCGATCTGCGTATCCATGCCGACCCCGAGCGGCTGTTTCAGGTGCTGTCTAATCTGGTCGGCAACGCGATCAAGTTCACCCCGCGCCTGGGCACGGTGGGCGTGCATGCCACGTCGGTCGGCGATGATATCGTTTTCACTGTGCGCGACAGCGGCGAGGGCATTCCCAAGGAACATCTGCCGCACGTCTTTGACCGTTACTGGACGGTGAAAGAGGGCAATCCGACCGGCACCGGTCTGGGGTTATACATCACCCAAGGTATCGTCGAAGCCCATGGCGGGCGGATCTTCGCCGAGAGTGAACCGGGGCAGGGCAGCGAGTTCCGCTTCACCGTGCCGCGTTTGGACTGAACACAGCTTCTATGTGGGAGCGAGCCTGCTCGCGAATGGGGTCGTCCTGGCAATGCAGTGCTGAATGACCCACCGCTTTCGTCGGAACGCCGCCCGGAGCAGGCTCGCTCCCACAGGGGATTTGTGTCGTTTGATCGTTCCCACGCTCTGCGTGGGAATGCCTCAACGGACGCTCTGCGTTCGGCTCTGGAAGGGACGCGGAGCGTCCCGGGCTACATTCCCACGCAGAGCGTGGGAACGATCAGGATCACAGGGGCATTTTCTTCAATACCGAGGACCGGGTGCTCGCTACCGTGAGCACCTTGTTCCTCGATTTGAAGCAGGTGTGCGATGAGTCTGATTGTTTCCATGGCGGCTTTTGCGTTGGCTGCGTCGATCACGCCGGGGCCGGTGAATATCGTGGCGTTGAGTTCCGGGGCGCAGTTCGGTTTTCGCGCCAGTCAGCGGCATGTTGCCGGAGCGACGCTGGGGTTTGTGCTGTTGCTGGTGTTGATGGGATTGGGCCTGCATGAGGTGTTGAAGCTCTGGCCGTTCATGACCCGTGTGGTGCAACTGGCCGGCGTGGCGTTTCTGCTGTTCATGGCGTGGAAACTGGCCATGGATGACGGACAGTTGAATGCCGGTGAGTCAGGGCGGGCGCCATCGATGCTGTATGGCGCGGTGATGCAATGGCTCAACCCGAAAGCCTGGCTGGCATGCGTCGCGGGTATGGGCGCGTTTGTCGCTGATGGCGAGGCGCGGCTGGTGTGGCAGTTTGCGGCGGTGTATCTGGTGATTTGTTATCTGTCGGTCGGCTGCTGGGCGTATGCTGGGACGTTTTTGCGTGGGTATTTGAGCAATGCGGCGGGAATGCGTTGGTTCAATCGGGTGATGGCGGGGTTGTTGGCCGTCAGCGCGATATACCTGCTGCTACCGTAAACCCTGTAGGAGTGAGCCTGCTCGCGATAGCGGTGTATCAGTCAATATAAATGTCGATTGATAGACCGCTATCGCGAGCAGGCTCACTCCTACAATGGATCACGGGTAGCCGAGAGATTGATTAGTTGAATGGCTGCTGAAACGCGCCACCTTCGATGTGCCAGACCTTCGGCTCGTCCGAAAAATACTCCTCCAGGCCCAGCATGAACAGCCGATGGTCTTCACTCGCTTCAAACCCCGGCGTGTGATCCTCAAGGGATTGCCAGCGCACAATCAAATTGAACACCTCAGGCGTTTCGATTCCTGGCGCGAGCAGGTGGCCGCCGTAACCCTTTGCCCGTTTGAGCAAAGGCTCGACCTCGGCGAACGCACGCCGAAACGCTTCAGTTTGTTCTTGGTGAACGGGTAGTAGAGCGATCTCGTAAACCATGATGTTCTCCTCGAAGTGAGTTCAGCGATTGTCGACTTGAGACGACGGCACGACAGCAATCGCGATCTTCCCTTGGAGGCCGTTGTTGGGCGTCTCCAGCCGGGCATGGGCGAGGCCGATGTCGGCCAGCGCATAGACCGCGCCAACGTGCGGGCGCAACTGACCGTTCGCGATCAATGCGCTCAGTTCATCGAGCTTGCCGCGGTTTTGCCGGGTGAAAACGAAGTGATAACTGGCGTTCTTGCCCCAGGCCTGAATCAGGTTTTGTGGCTGGGCAAGGTCGACGATCGACACCACGCGGCCAAGCTGTGCAAGCGCGTCAGGACTGCGCGCCAAGGTGTTGCCGCCGATGGTATCGAACACCACATCGACGCCGTGGCCAGCGGTTTCGCGCAGGATCGCCTCGACGTAATCTTCCTTTTCGTAGTCGATCAGCACATCGGCGCCCATACGCTGGGCGAACTCGAAATTGCCTTCACGCACGGTAGTAAAAACCTTCGCGCCGATGGCTTTGGCCAACTGGATTGCGACATGACCGACGCCACCCGCGCCGCCATGGATCAGAATGCTCTCGCCGACTCTGAGCGCCGCCCGCACGACCAGCGCTTCCCACGCCGTGCCGCCAACCAGACTCAGGCTTGCCGCTTCAAGGTGGCTCAGTGCGGGCGGCTTCTTGCCGATAATGCTTTCGGCCGCCACGTGGTATTCGGCATAACTGCCTGGGCCGTCGAAAATCTGCGGGGTGTACCAGACTTCGTCACCCGGCCCGAACGCCGTCACCCCCGGCCCGACCGCTTCGACAACGCCGGAGACGTCGTGCCCGGTAATGGCGGGGAGGGGCACCAGATCGGCATAGTCGCCACGGCGAACCTGATAATCCAGCGGGTTGATGGAGGTAGCGTGCACCCGTACCAGGACTTCGCCCGCTTGTGGCACTGGCTTGGGTACCTCGCAAAGTTCGAACGATTGCGCGCCGCCAAATGAAGTAAGGATCATCGCTTTCATTGCATTTCCTCGTTTCGGTAAAAAGGGATATCGGGAATTCTCGATATCGTGGGGCAAAAAATTACAGCTCGCTGCCGATGATCTCGGCCAGCGCGCTGATCGCTGCTTCGTTGCGTTTGTAATAGGTCCACTGCCCAATACGCCTGACTTCGACCAGGCCGGCGCGTTGCAGCGTCGCCAGGTAATCGGACACCGTCGACTGCGACAGCCCGACGCCTTCCTGAATACTGCTGACGCAAACACCCACCGTATGCACGTCACCTTCGTCCTGGGGAGGAAAGTGTTTCTCGGGATCCTTCAAGCCTTTGAGGATTTCCAGGCGTGTGCGGTTCGAGAGGGCTTTGAAGATTTCGAGTAGTTCCATGCCGCGACGATATCGGAATTTACCGATATGTCAATATCTGAATGTGTTGGCCAGCGATTGATCGTTCCCATGCTCCGCGTGGGAATGCCTCAACGGACGCTCTGCGTTCGGCTCTGGAAGGGACGCGGAGCGTCCCGGGCTGCGTTCCCACGCAGAGCGTGGGAACGATCAAACAAGCTCGCTCCCACGGGGGGAAGTGTTGATTTTCAGATGAGGTGTCAGCCGCGATATTGGCCGGGCGTTGCCGCCAGATGCTGCTTGAACGCTCGTTGAAAATGCGCCTGGTCGGCAAACCCGGCTTCCAGCGCCACATCAGCGATCAACTCCCCGCTGCGCAAACGCTCGCGGGCGAACTGGATGCGCTGGTTGACCAAAAATGCGTGGGGCGTCATGCCGTAATGCTGTTTGAAGGCGCGGATCAGGTACGACGGTGAAAGCTGTGCAGCGGCGCAGATGTCGTCGAGGTTGAGCACTTCGGTGCAGTGCTCGCGGATGAAATCGGCAGCGCGTTCCAGTTTGAAATTTGGCTCGCGCAGAGAGGGGCCGGCGGGGTTCAAACGCAGTTGCAGGTCGCTGAAAAACTCCACCGCCGCGCTTTGCTTGCGCAGCACATCCTGTTGCGGGTCGACTAACGTTTGATACAGCCCGTTCAGTTCGTTGAACAGCGCAGTGTCATCAAGGTGAGTGGTGGAAAAACGCCGAAACTGCAGATCACCGGCAAAGCCCAACTGATGCTGCAAATCCGTCAGCCAGGGCGTTTCCACGTACAGCATCACATACGACCACGGCTGATCATCGATCGGATTGCACGCATGCACATCGCCGGGGTTCATCAGCACCACAGTGCCCGCCGCGACCTCGAACTGCGCCTGCTCATGCACATAGGTGCTGCGACCGGCGGTGATCGCGCCAATGGAAAAGTGCGCATGGGAATGCCGCGCGTAGCAGACCTCGCGGCCATCGGCGATGGCCCGCGCTTCAATGAACGGCAGCGCCGCGTCGCGCCAGAAGCGCGGGGCTTTTTCAGGGTGTTTGGCGGCAGCGTGTTTCATCGTTGTTATTCCCGGCAGGCCAGGGCGCCATTGTATTAGCTCTGGCCGGCAAAGGCCCGTTCGAGTTCGGCAATGTCGAGTTTTTTCATCGTGAACATGGCCTGCATCGCTCGCTGCGATTTGCTGGTGTCGGCATCCAGCATCATGTGCATGAACGCCACCGGCACGATCTGCCACGACACGCCGAACTTGTCTTTCAGCCAGCCGCATTGCTGGGCTTCGACGGGGCCACCCTCGGACAGATTGCCCCAGAAATGGTCGACCTCTTCCTGATTCTGGCAATTGACTTGGAACGAGATCGCCTCGCTGAATTTGAACATCGGCCCACCGTTAAGGCCGGTGAAGGTCTGGCCGTCGAGTTCGAAACTGACGGTCATCACCGCACCTTCCGGTTTGCCATGAAATTCCTGACCGACCTTGCTGTAGTGGGTCAGGCCGGTGATTTTCGCGTGATCGAAGATTGAGCAGTAAAACTTCGCAGCGGCTTCGGCCTGATCGTCGAACCAAAGGCAAGGGGTGAGTTTTTGAAAGCGTTGCATGGCAGTCATCCTCGGCAGGTTAGACAGCTGGATTTACAGCGTAGTCAGTCCTTGGTCGATTGCCGGTGCCGTAGATCGACAATTGCCGAGCATTGGAAATCCTGACGACGGAGACACCGAGCCGCAGACCGGATTTTCTTACCGTGTCTTTATGTAGTCGTAATGACAAGGTTTCAGGTCGAATTGACTGCGTCCGGCTTGTGTCAAATTGACTCGTTATCGTGCAACAAACTGATTTTATTGAATTGAAAATCGGGCACGAGACTTGATGTACTCAACTTACCTAAACGAACCGCTCAGGAGTACGCCACCATGCTCACTTTCTTTGAAAGCCCGCTGAACGTTCTGCACCTGTCGAGCAAAATCCTCGTCGCTGGTCTGCTCATGCTGCTCGCTGGCATATACGGCGCGTATCTCTACAACGGCCACATGCCGATTGCGCTGCTGGTGGCGATGCATTCGCTGACCATCCTCGGCCCGACCCTGATCAAGATTGGCTACGTCATGCGCCTGCTGGCGCAGTACCGCATCCGTGGTCCCGAAACCACTGTGGGAGCTTGCCTGCAAGCGATTGCGGTCTGATATTCAACATTGATGTCGCCTGAAATACCGTCATCGCGAGCAGGCTCACTCCCACAGGTTTGTATGGTGGTCACAAATTCCTGGCACACCCAAACCACTGTGGGAGCTGGCTTGCCAGCGATGAGGCCAGCACCTTCAACATCAATGTTGACTGACCCGACGCCATCGCTGGCAAGCCAGCTCCCACAATGATTGATGGTGTTTCTGAAATCTCAGCGGCGCTCGGCAACCATCAGCAAGGACTGCGGCACTGGACTTTGCGGATGCTGTGGCTCCTGCAAACCGGCCAATTGGAACCCGGCCATGTCCAGCGCATTCAACCAGCTCGACAACGTGCGGAAATACCACGGCATCGGCTGCCACTGACCTTTGAATCCCGCGAACGATTCTTCGCGCCAGCCATCCTGATAATCGCCTGCCGCGACAGACCATGGATGCAGTGTCTGAATGACCACAACACCTGTGGGAACAAGCAAGGCATTCATCGCGGCAAGCAGCGGAATTATGTCTTGATGCAGTAGCGAGAAATTCGCGCACACCAGGTTGTAGTCACGACCGATATCGACCTTGCCATCGACCAGCGCTTCGTAACTCGCAACATGCACCCGCGCCGCCCCCGCCAGACGCGCCGCTTCGACCAGCCGCGCATCGCCATCCACCCCGACGGCATCAATCCCCCGATCCGCCAGCGCCCGCAACAGCCAGCCTTCACCGCAGCCGAGGTCGAGCACACGCTGCGGCTGCCGGCCCATGATCGCCAACAAAATCGCTTGATCGGTAACCTGCTGACGGCTTTCGATGGCGCCGCTGCGTATCACCTCGATCCAGACATCAGCGTTGTCGTGCCAGCTCTGCAAAAGGCTGGATTCGGGGGAGGGCATGGCGGAGTCCCGACTTCTGAAAAACCACAGTATGGACGCTGATCGCAAGCCAGGGTTTGTAGATCAGCGCACCCACACAACTCCGAACGCCGATATTTTTGAGAAATCGATATCAGGTCCATTTTTCGGTCATTTTTTCGAAGCCGCCAAAGCCTCTTTGAGCGCTGCATTTGCACGTTCGGCGGTTTGCGCATCACCGTGCTTTTTCAGCAGCTCAGTGACCTCGGCCAACTGTGCCGCGCTGAGCCCGACGCGCAGGCTCGCCGCCATATGCGCGCGCAGTTGCGATTCTACGCCCGGCGTTGCAGCCAGCGCCCCGACGGTCGCCAGTTCACGGCTTTGCCAGTCAAGGTTGTCGCGCTCGAAGATGTCGCCGAACAGGTGGGTTTGCAGGAACTGGTTGATAACCGGGGCGAACTCGAACACCGGGCCTTTGACCGGGGCGCCCGAAATTTTCGTTTGATTCGCGGTGCCGCTGGCCAGCAGTTCATCCCCAACTGGAATCGCCCGGCCCGGCTCACGCCCCGGCGCATCTTCGATGCCGCGTTGTTTGCGTACCTGCACCACCGTCATCAGCTCGTTCAAGGCATTGAGGCTGCGCGGAAAACCCACATAGGCGTAGAGCTGCACGAGAATTTCCCGGGTTTCGCTGATGGTCAGGCCGGCGTCGAGTGCCTGGTTGAGCGCCGAGTTGAGGTTGCGCATGTCGCTGGTCGCCATGAACGCGGCAATCAGTGGAATCGTCTGTTGTTTACCCGACAGGGCCTGTGCGGTGGTTTGCGGAGTGGTCATGGATTGCGGTGTCTCGGCTGCTTGAGTGGTAGCGCTGAACATCGACCCAACGATCAGGCAGAACGCCATAAGTGCGGGAAGGGCAGCGCTGCTGCGTGTGTCAGTGGCCATCGTGAAAGGCTCCATCCTTTGCGGTTCTGCGATGTCCTGAGTAGCGGTGGTCGAGCCATAGCCATAGCTCAGGTCCATGCAGCCAACGCCGAGGGCGGATACTTCGAGTGAACGGTTGCCGCGTGTGCGCTTGTGCATGTCGATCTCCCGTTGGGCGTGGGGAGCACAGTAAGCGAGGTGACGGGGGGGCACTAGACGGCTAAATCAGGATGGCTTGATGAATTCTGCTCATCAATCCATGGAATGAGTGGAGGGGTAACCCTGCACTCATCCTTTGGGTGACTACTGTGGCACGCGCAGCTTGTCCAGCAGGCGATTGACCAGCAGCTCGTTCAGCATGATCACCTGTTGCAGCGCCAGCAGCGGTTTGCGCTCCGGGCCGCCTATCGAGTTGGCGATGTTACCGGCCATGGAGTGGGCGTAGGAAAGCGACTCACAGGCTTCGACCAGTAGGGTTTCGTCATCCAGCGTGGGGTCGACCAAATAGACCGGGCGAAACTTGGGTGAGCTTGGCGGCGCCCCTAGTGCTTCGGGCCGGAGGTAGTAGTCGAGGGCGCGGTCGGTGGCCTCTTTGACCTTTTGCGGGTCAAGTGACGGATCGTGGGGAATTGGATCGGTTTGTGGTGGGTTGGGCGTAATTTTGAACATAGATGAAGTCTCGTATCGATATAAATAGGAGCCATCACTCTCGCTACCAAACGAAGGGTGGCGGCCATGCGCGGGTTGGTAGACCGGTCGATACGGAAACCCGGCGCTCACGAATGAGCCCCACGCATGTCCACCATATAAAACACAGCCGCGAATAAAGAGACTGAATAAGGTGGCGCCATACGGCGGTACCGACGCGGGCTACCAAACCCGATCACTGTTTTGCAGTGACAGGCAAACGATATAGCCCCGCACATAGCCGTGTAAGCCGGCGGATTCTGGCGTACGCGTAGGTAACGACGCAAGGTGTTGTAGGGAGGATGGCGTAACGGTTTGTGTGCTTTAAACGTGATAACCGGATGACGTTTACACATGGGCAATGTCGGTTGGTGGCGGCTTTCTGTTTTGCGTGAGTCTGTGAGATTTTTCCCCCTCACCCCAGCCCTCTCCCCAGGGGGGCGAGGGGGAAAGGGAGCTGATCTTTGTGCTCTTCAAACCTGAGTCCGACTCGGTATTTCAAGTCGGTGCAACTTGCACATTCAGCGCGGTCAGTTCCCTCTACCTCTGGGAGAGGGTTAGGGTGAGGGCTGTCGCTAATTTCAAATTCTGAAGAGGAGGTGCGACATGAATCTATTGACCGGCAGTTGCCTGTGCGGCGATGTCCGTTTCGAAGTGACAGGTCAGCCCTACCGAGTCGGCATCTGCCACTGCCTCGACTGCCGCAAACGCCACGGCACGCTCTTTCACACCTCGGCCATATTTCCCGAGGATGCGTTGAAGGTCACCGGCGAAACCCGCGACTACAACGGGCGCTTTTTCTGCCCGCGTTGCGGCTCACCGGTGTTCACACGTTCGGCAGATGAAGTAGAGGTCAACATCGGATCGCTCGATGAGCCTAATCAGTTCAAACCTACCTACGAACTCTGGACGATTCGCCGCGAGTCGTGGTTACCGGCGCTGCCACTGGCTCACCACTACGAGCGTGATCGTGAAAGCACGGGGCGCATGGAGGAATAATGGACGTGAGCCCAATCACATCCCCCTTGTGGGAGCGAGCCTGCTCGCGAATGCGGTGGGTCATACAGCTCAAGTTCAACTGACAGATCGCATTCGCGAGCAGGCTCGCTCCCACAGGGGGGAAGTGTATGGCTGCCAATGATCTCAGCCGCGAATAAACGCCAGCAGATCCGCGTTGATCGTCTCTGCCTCCGTCGTCGGCATCCCGTGGGGGAACCCCGGATACGACTTCAGCGTGCCATTGGGCAGCAACTTCGCCGACAACGGCCCTGAATCCGCATACGGTACAATCTGATCATCCTCGCCATGCATCACCAGCACCGGCACCGTGACCTTCTTCAAGTCTTCGGTGAAATCGGTCTGCGAAAACGCCACGATCCCATCGTAGTGCGCCTTCGCTCCGCCGATCATGCCCTGACGCCACCAGTTGGCAATAATCCCTTCCGATGGCGTGGCCCCGGGCCGGTTGTAGCCATAAAACGGCCCGGTCGGAATGTCGCGATAAAACTGCGCGCGATTCGCCGCGAGTTGCGCCTGAAAGTCATCGAATACCGATTTCGGCAGCCCACCCGGATTGCTCTCGGTCTGCACCATCAACGGTGGTACCGCGCTGATCAGCACACCTTTGGCAACGTTGTCCTGACCATGCCGGGCAATGTAATGAATCACCTCACCGCCACCGGTCGAATGGCCGACATGCACGACGTTCTTCAGGCCCAGATGATTAACCACAGCCAGCGTATCGTCGGCGTAATGATCCATGTCGTGCCCGTCCCAGACCTGACTCGAACGTCCATGCCCACGGCGATCATGGGCAACCACCCGGAAGCCTTTGCCGAGGAAGAACAGCATCTGTGCGTCCCAATCGTCCGAGCTGAGCGGCCAGCCGTGGTGGAAGTGGATCACCGGCGCGTCTTTCGGGCCCCAGTCTTTGTAGAAAATCTCGACGCCGTCTTTGCTGGTGACAAATCCCATGTTCGCAACTCCAGACCAATCTGATGGGTAACCCGCGCGGTCAGCGCGGACCGGTTTCGCTCATGACGAGTTTTCCACTGCGATGGCTCAGTGCGAGCCGTTATCAACTGTAGGATTAAAGTCGACATCTGCATGACCGGTGGTCGCAACGTCTGGCTTCGTGCGCAAATTAGGCTTTGCTGAAAGGGATAAGCCGAGGCGCGCGTAGGCTTTGATGGCCACAGCGGCGCCCCTTCAGAACACCGTGAGTCTGAGGAAATTCCCCGATGCTGACCTTGAATATCAATGGCAAGGATCAGGAGCTCGATGTCCCCGCGGACATGCCGTTGCTCTGGGTCCTGCGCGATGTCGCGCACTTGACCGGTACCAAATTTGGTTGCGGCATGGCCCAGTGCGGGGCCTGCACCGTGCACGTTGACGGGGCGCCGTTGCGCGCCTGCATTACGCCCGCGACCGCCGTGGCCCATGGCCAGAAAATTCTAACCATCGAAGGGCTGTCCACCGACGGTTCGCACCCGGTGCAGCAAGCCTGGGCCGAACTTGACGTGGTGCAGTGCGGTTACTGCCAGTCGGGGCAGATCATGTCTGCTGCCGCGCTGCTGGCGAAAATCCCCAAACCCACCGACAGCGATATCGATCAGGCGCTCTCCGGCAATATCTGCCGTTGCGGAACCTATCCCCGCATTCGCGCAGCGGTTAAGCGTGCATCGGAAATCGGCTGATTCAATCTGTGGGAGATAGACGATGAACAGTCCTGTATCGCGTCGGAGTTTTCTCAAAGGCAGCGCCCTGTTGGGCGGCGGTCTGGTGGTGGCGTTTGTCGTCCCTGGCGGCCACAAGTTTGCCTATGCGGCCGAGAATGAAGGCAAGGTGTTTGCGCCGAATGCATTTTTGCGCATCGCGGCGGACAACAGCGTCACCGTGTTGCTCGGGCATTCGGAGATGGGCCAGGGCATCTGGACCGGCCTGACCATGTTGATTGCCGAGGAGCTGGACGCGGACTGGTCGAAGATCCGCGTCGAGCACTCGCCCGCGTCGGCGGCGGATTACGGCATGCCCGGTTTTGGCGGCATGCAGATTACCGGCGGCTCGACGTCGACGTGGATGGAGTTTGACCGCTATCGACTGGCAGGCGCGACCGCGCGGCAGATGCTGGTGGAGGCGGCGGCGAAACGCTTCGAGGTGGCACCGTCGGCCATTCGCACTGAATCGGGCGTGGTGATTGCCGGTGACAAGCGTGCAACTTATGGCGAGCTGGCAGATGCCGCCGGGCAATTGCCGGTGCCGGATCCGAAGTCGATTACCTTCAAGGAAGCCAAGGACTGGAAGGTCATTGGCAAACCGACCAAACGCCTCGACACACCGGAGAAAATCACCGGCCGCGCCAAGTTCGGCATGGACGTGCAGTTTGAAGGCTTGATGACCGCAATGGTCGCGCGCCCACCGGTATTCGGTGCCACTGTTAAATCTTTCGAAGGCGCTGAAGCGCTGGCGGTGCCGGGCGTACACAAAGTGGTGCAGGTACCGACGGGCGTGGCGGTGATTGCCGAGCATTACTGGGCGGCGAAACTGGGGCGTGATGCGCTGAAGGTCGATTGGGACCTGGGTCCGCATGCGGACCTGAGCAGCGAAAAACTGCTGGCGAGTTTCCGCAAACTGGCCGCGACGCAAGGCACGTCGGCGAGTCAGGCCGGTGATGCCAAGGGCAGTTTTGGCAAAGCGGCGAAGAAGATCGATGTCGAATACAGCGTGCCTTATCTGGCTCATGCGCCGATGGAGCCGCTCAATTGCACGGTGAAAATCAGCGCCGAGAAATGCGAAATCTGGACCGGTACGCAGTTTCAGACGCTGGATCAAATGGTCGCCGGCAAGATCACCGGGCTGAAGCCTGATCAGGTCGAGATCCACACTGAGTTTTTGGGTGGCGGTTTCGGGCGTCGGGCCAATCCAACGTCTGACTTTGTCGCCGAAGCCGTGCACGTGGCGAAAGCCGCCGCGATGCCGGTGAAAACCGTGTGGTCGCGGGAAGACGATATTCGTGGCGGTTACTACCGCTCGATGTTCTTGCATCAGGCGAAGATCGGCTTGGGCGCTGATGGTTTGCCGTCGAGCTGGCAGCACGTGCTGGTCGGGCAGTCGATCATGACCGGCACGCTGATGGAGGCGACGATGGTCAAAAACGGCATCGACCCGACCTCGGTCGAAGGCGTTTCCGACAGTCCTTACGTTAAAGGCCTGGCCAATCATCAGGTCGATCTGCATTCGCCGCAAACGGGCATCAATGTGTTGTGGCTGCGCTCGGTTGGCCATAGCCATACCGGTTTTGTCATGGAATCGCTGATCGATGAAATGGCCACGGCGGCGGGCAAGGATCCGGTCGAGTACCGACGAACCTTGCTCAAGGATCATCCTCGGCATTTGGGCGTGCTCAATCTGGCGGTGGAAAAGGCTAACTGGAAAGCACCATTGCCGGATGGCCATGCGTTGGGCGTGGCAGTGCACGAGTCGTTCGGTAGCTACGTGGCGCAGGTGGCGGAGGTGTCGCAGGACAATTTGGCGATTCGCGTGCATCGCGTGGTCTGTGCGGTGGACTGCGGGATTGCGGTGAATCCGCAGAGTATCGCGGCGCAGATGGAATCGTGCATCACCTTCGGTCTGGGCATGGCGCTGCACAGCAAACTGACGCTCAAGGACGGCGCGGTCGTGCAATCCAACTATCACGATTATCAGGTGCTGCGGGTCAACGAGATGCCGGTGGTGGAAGTGCACATCGTGCCCAGCAGCGACAAACCCGGTGGCATCGGCGAGGCCGGTGTGCCGCCGACCGCGCCAGCCGTGGCCAACGCGGTGTTCGCCCTGACCGGGCAACGCCTGCGCGAGTTGCCGCTGCAACTGTCGGGGGTGTGAGATGAAACGACATCTAGTGTTGGGCACGGTGGTTCTACTGGGGCTGGGCGGTTATGCCTCGGACCTGTTTGCCGATGATCAGGAAGCCTTGAAAGCCTTCACCACGGTACAGAAAGTCTTCCAGAGTCCGCGCTGCCAGAACTGTCACATTCCCGGTGATTCGCCGTTGCAGTTCGACGCCGGCATTCCCCATGCGATGAACGTGGTGCGCGGCATGGACGGCAAGGGCGCCGCCGGTTTGCCTTGCGCGACCTGCCACGCGGAAAACAATCCGCCGGCCAGTTACGGCCCGCATGCGCCACCGGGCGCGCCGCACTGGAGCCTGCCGCCGGCGGCGCACAAAATGGCCTGGATCGGCCTGCCACCGGACAAGCTCTGCGCGATGATCAAGGACCGTTCGAGCAATGGCGATCGCGACTTTGCTGCACTGATCAAGCATGTCAGCGAAGACAAATTGGTGCTGTGGGGCTGGAATCCCGGGGCAGGGCGCGCGCCGGTGCCAGTGCCGCACGATATTTTTGTCACGCAATTCAAGCTCTGGGCCGATGCGGGCGGGCCATGCCCGGTGGCGCAAATGTGAGCCATTGCCAAATTAGCGCTACGCTTGGAAGCATTGTTGCCAATGGAGTGTGCTGATGCTGGTTCCAGGAAAACCTGCGAATGAAACGGCGCGCGTTCAAGCGTTGCACGGTCTTGAGCTGCTCGATTCCGCCCCTGAAGAACGTTTCGACCGACTGACACGGTTGGCGAAACGCCTGTTCAATGTGCCGATTGCACTGGTGACGTTGGTCGACACCAATCGGCAGTGGTTCAAGTCGTGCGTGGGCCTGGATGTCAGCGAGACACCGAGGGATGTCTCGTTCTGCGGCCATGCGATTCTTAACGACGGCCTGCTGTTGGTGCCGGACGCCCGCGAGGATGTGCGCTTCCATGACAACCCGTTGGTGACAGGCGCGCCGAACATTCGCTTCTACGCCGGTTACCCGCTGACCGTGCCCAATGGCAATAAAATGGGCACGCTGTGCCTGATCGACACCAAGCCCCGCGACCTTGACGAGGAAGAGCGCGCGTTGTTGCGTGATCTGGCGGAAATGGCCGAGCAAGAGTTGGCCGCTGTGCAGATCGCGAGCATGGATGAGTTGACGTTGCTGTCCAATCGCCGTGGTTTCAAACAACTGGCGCAGCATGCACTGGACGCCTGCGCACGGCTGGAACGGCCGGCAACCTTGCTGTTTTTCGACCTCAATGACTTCAAGCAGATCAACGATCTGTATGGGCATGCCGAGGGTGACAGTGCGCTGAAAACCTTTGCCGACGTGCTGCGCATCGCCTTTCGCGAGAGTGATGTGGTCGGGCGTTTGGGCGGGGATGAGTTTGTCGCGCTGCTGACCGGCTCCAGCCATATTGAAACGACGGCGATCATGGCGCGGCTCAAGGATATTCTCGAAGAGCGCAATGCCACGTTGCATCGGGGCTATGCGATTCGCTTTAGCGTGGGCCAGATCGAATATGACGCCAAGCGCCATGAGACCGTGGATCGGCTGCTGGCGGATGCCGATAGCGCGATGTATGTGCACAAGCAGGCCTTGAAGCGTTGTTAGCGAATGCACCGCAGATCGCTTGTAGGAGTGAGCCTGCTCGCGATAGCGTCCGGCCATCAACCTCTTCATTGCCTGACATACCGCTATCGCGAGCAGGCTCGCTCCCACAGGGGACAGTGTTGCAGGCATAAAAAAACCCGCCAGATCGGCGGGTTTTTTTATTGGCTAACCGAAGATCACTCTTCGATGTTGCCCATGGCGGTGGTGTTGAAGCCGCCGTCGACGTACATGATTTCGCCGCTGATGCCCGACGCCAGGTCGGAGCACAGGAAGGCGCCGGCGTTGCCGACTTCGTCGATGGTGACGTTGCGACGCAGCGGGGTTTGCGCTTCGTTGGCGGCCAGCATCTTGCGGAAGTTCTTGATGCCCGAGGCTGCCAGGGTACGGATCGGGCCAGCCGATACGCAGTTGACGCGGGTGCCATCCGGGCCCAGGGAGCCGGCCAGGTAACGTACGCCAGCTTCCAGCGAAGCCTTGGCCATGCCCATCACGTTGTAGTTCGGCATGGTGCGCTCAGCGCCCAGGTACGACAGGGTCAGCAGGCTGCCGTTGCGGCCTTTCATCATTTCGCGGCCGGCTTTGGCCAGGGCCACGAAGCTGTAGGCGCTGATGTCGTGAGCGATGCGGAAACCGTCACGGGTGGTGGCTTCGGTGAAGTCGCCGTCCAGTTGGTCGCCCGGGGCGAAGCCAACGGAGTGGACGATGCAGTCCAGGCCGTCCCACTTCTTGCTCAGTGCTTCGAAGACCTTGGCGATTTCTTCATCGCTGGCCACGTCGCACGGGAAGCACAGCTCAGGGCTCGAACCCCAGCCTTGGGCGAATTCTTCAACACGACCTTTCAGTTTGTCGTTCTGATAAGTGAAGGCAAGCTCAGCGCCCTCGCGATGCATGGCGGCAGCGATGCCGGATGCGATGGACAGCTTGCTGGCGACACCGACGATCAGTACGCGCTTACCGGCGAGAAAACCCATGTGTTGCTCCTCTTTCAGGTTATTGCGCAGTGGCTGGTGCCAAAAAAGCGGCTTCCAGCAACTGCTGTGTATACGGATGTTGGGGGGCGGCAAAAATACTTTGCGCGTCTCCCTGTTCGACCACTTGGCCATGCTTGACCACCATCAACTGGTGGCTCAGCGCTTTGACGACAGCCAGATCATGGCTGATAAACAAATACGTCAGGTTGTACTTGGCTTGCAGTGAACGCAACAGCTCCACCACTTGCCGCTGCACCGTGCGGTCGAGCGCCGACGTCGGCTCGTCCAGCAGGATCAGCGCCGGTTTCAGCACCAAAGCCCGGGCAATGGCGATTCGTTGCCGTTGCCCACCGGAAAATTCGTGGGGGTAGCGGTGCCGGGTTTCCGGATCCAGACCTACCTCCTTCAATGCCGCAATAATCGCCGCCTCTTGTTCCTCAGCGGTGCCCATCTTGTGAATCCGCAGGCCTTCGCCAACGATATCGCTGACACACATGCGCGGGCTCAGGCTGCCAAACGGGTCCTGAAACACCACCTGCATCTCCCGACGCAACGGGCGAACCTCGTTCTGCGTCAGGCAGTCTAGCTGCTTGCCTTCAAAGCGGATCGCGCCTTTGCTGCCAATCAGCCGCAAAATCGCCAGACCCAGCGTGGATTTGCCGGAACCGCTTTCTCCCACGATCCCCAGGGTCTGACCCTGCGGTAGGCTGAAATTGATGCCGTCCACTGCCTTGACGTGATCCACCGTGCGCTTGAGCAGGCCTTTCTTGATCGGGAACCAGACTTTCAGGTCCTCGACCTCAAGCAGCGGCGCGCCGATTTTATTGCTCGCCGGGCCTCCGCTGGGCTCCGCGCCGAGCAATTCCCGAGTGTACGGATGCTGCGGCGAACGGAACAGCTCTGCGCACGATGCCTGTTCGACGATGCAACCGCGCTGCATGACACATACGCGATGCGCAATTCTTCGCACCAGGTTCAAATCGTGACTGATCAGTAACAACGACATGCCCAATCGAGCCTGCAATTCCTTGAGCAAATCGAGGATTTTCAGCTGAACGGTCACGTCCAGCGCCGTGGTCGGTTCGTCGGCAATCAGCAATTCCGGTTCGTTGGCCAGGGCCATGGCGATCATTACACGCTGGCGCTGGCCACCGGACAACTCGTGGGGCAAGGCCTTGAGACGCTTGTGCGGCTCGGGGATGCCGACCATGTCCAGCAGCTCCAGCGTACGCTTGGTCGCGACTTTTCCGGTCAGACCCTTGTGGATGCCGAGGACTTCGTTGATCTGCTTCTCGATCGAGTGCAGCGGATTCAGCGAAGTCATCGGCTCCTGAAAGATCATCGCGATGCGGTTGCCACGGATGTGGCGGATGGTTTTCTCACTGAGCCCCAGCAGGTTTTGCCCGGCATAGTTGATGCTGCCGGCTGGATGGCGGGCCATCGGGTAGGGCAGCAGGCGCAGGATCGAGTGCGCGGTGACCGATTTGCCCGAGCCGGATTCGCCGACCAGCGCCAGGGTTTCGCCGCGTTTGATGTCGAAACTCACGCCTTCGACGACCCGGTGCACGCGCTCGCCGAAACCGAATTCGACGGCGAGGTCACGCACTTCGATCAGATTGTCCTGATTCATTTCACTTCCTCGGGTCGAAGGCGTCGCGAGCGGACTCGCCGATAAACACCAGCAAACTCAGCATCAACGCCAGCACGGCGAAGGCACTCATGCCCAGCCACGGCGCTTGCAGGTTGGATTTGCCCTGGGCGACCAGTTCACCCAGCGACGGACTGCCGGCCGGCAAGCCGAAACCGAGGAAGTCCAAAGCGGTGAGGGTGCCGATGGCGCCGGTGAGGATGAACGGCATAAACGTCATGGTCGAGACCATCGCGTTGGGCAGGATGTGGCGGAACATGATCGCGCCGTTCTGCATGCCCAGCGCCCGCGCCGCGCGCACGTATTCAAGGTTGCGGCCACGGAGGAACTCAGCGCGCACCACGTCGACCAGGCTCATCCACGAGAACAGCAGCATGATCCCCAGCAGCCACCAGAAATTCGGCTGGACGAAACTGGCGAGGATGATCAGCAGATACAGCACCGGCAGCCCCGACCAGATCTCCAGAAAACGCTGCCCGGCCAGATCGACCCAGCCGCCATAAAAGCCCTGCAACGCACCGGCAATCACCCCGATGATCGAACTCAGCACGGTCAACGTCAGCGCGAACAGCACCGAAATGCGGAAACCGTAGATCACCCGCGCCAGCACATCGCGGCCCTGATCGTCAGTGCCGAGCAGGTTGTCCGCCGACGGCGGCGCCGGGGCCGGGACTTTCAGGTCGTAGTTGATGCTCTGGTAGCTGTAGGGAATCGGCGCCCACAACACCCACGCATCCTTGGCCTTGAGCAGTTCGCGGATGTACGGGCTCTTGTAGTTGGCTTCCAGCGGGAATTCGCCGCCGAACGCAGTTTCCGGGTAGCGCTTGATCGCCGGGAAGTACCAATTGTTGTCGTAATGCACCACCAACGGCTTGTCGTTGGCGATCAGCTCGGCGCCCAGGCTCAGGCCGAACAGCACCAGAAACAGCCACAGCGACCACCAGCCGCGCTTGTTGGCCTTGAACAGTTCGAAGCGGCGGCGGTTGAGAGGGGACAGGTTCATCTCAATGCTCCCGGCTTTCGAAGTCGATGCGCGGATCGACCAAGGTGTAGGTGAGGTCGCCGATCAGTTTCACCACCAGCCCCAGCAGGGTGAAGATGAACAGGGTACCGAACACCACCGGGTAATCGCGGTTGATCGCCGCTTCAAAGCTCATCAGGCCGAGACCGTCGAGGGAGAAAATCACTTCCACCAGCAAGGATCCTGTGAAGAAGATGCCGATGAACGCCGACGGGAATCCGGCAATCACCAGCAGCATGGCGTTGCGGAACACATGGCCGTACAACACGCGATGGCGGGTCAGGCCTTTGGCCTTGGCGGTGACCACGTATTGCTTGTTGATTTCGTCGAGAAAGCTGTTTTTGGTCAGCAGGGTCATGGTTGCGAAGTTACCGATCACCAGTGCGGTCACCGGCAGCGCCAGGTGCCAGAAGTAATCGAGGATCTTGCCGCCGAAGCTCAGTTCATCGAAGTTGTTTGAGGTCAGGCCCCTTAGCGGGAACCAGTCGAGATAACTGCCGCCGGCAAACACCACGATCAGCAGGATCGCAAAGAGAAACGCCGGGATCGCATAGCCGACGATGATCGCCGAACTGGTCCAGACGTCGAAATGGCTGCCGTGCCGGGTGGCCTTGGCGATCCCCAGCGGGATCGACACCAGGTACATGATCAGCGTGCTCCACAGCCCCAGCGAGATCGACACCGGCATCTTTTCCTTGATCAGGTCGATGACCTTGGCGTCGCGGAAGAAACTGTCGCCGAAATCCAGCTGCGCGTAGTTCTTGACCATGATCCACAGACGTTCCGGGGCCGATTTGTCGAACCCGTACATGTGCTCGATTTCCTTGATCAGCGCCGGGTCCAGACCCTGCGCGCCGCGATAGGAGGAACCGGCCACCGACACCTCGGCACCGCCGCCGGCAATGCGGCTGGTGGCGCCTTCGAAGCCTTCGAGCTTGGCGATCATCTGTTCCACCGGGCCACCGGGCGCGGCCTGGATGATCACGAAGTTGATCAGCAGAATGCCGAACAGGGTCGGGATGATCAGCAGCAGTCGCCGAAAAATATACGCCAGCATCTGATTACTCCGTGCCCACAGGGTCGGCTTGCAGTTTGGTTTCGACTTCTACTGCCGGTTTGGCGTCGGGCTTGACCCACCAGGTATTAATCCCGATGTCGTACTTGGGCGAGACTTTCGGGTGACCGATGTGGTTCCAGTACGCCACGCGCCAGGTCTTGATGTGCCAGTTGGGCACCACGTAGTAACCCCATTGCAGCACGCGATCCAGTGCGCGGGCGTGGGCCACCAGGCTTTTGCGTGAGTCGGCGTTGATCAGGTTTTCGACCAGTTGATCGACAATCGGATCCTTCAGGCCAATGGTGTTGCGGCTGCTCGGTTTGTCGGCAGCGGCGCTCATCCAGAATTCGCGCTGTTCGTTACCCGGTGAGTTGGACTGCGGGAAGCTGCCGACCATCATGTCGAAGTCCCGCGAACGCACGCGGTTGATGTACTGCGAAACGTCGACGCGGCGGATTACCAGATCGATGCCAAGGTCGCTGAGGTTGCGCTTGAATGGCAGCAGTACGCGTTCGAATTCGGTCTGCGCGAGCAGGAACTCGATCACCACCGGTTTGCCCGTGGCGTCGACCATTTTGTCGTCGACGATCTTCCAGCCAGCTTCTTGCAGCAGTTGGTAGGCCTCGCGCTGCTGCGCGCGGATCATGCCGCTGGCATCGGTCTTCGGATTCTCGAACGCTTCGCTGAACACCTGCGCCGGCAGTTTGCTGCGGAACGGCTCGAGGATCGCCACTTGATCGGCATCGGGCAGGCCGGTGGCGGCCATTTCCGAGTTTTCGAAATAGCTGCGGGTGCGGAAGTAGGCGCTGTTGAACAGTTGTTTGTTGGTCCACTCGAAATCGAACAGCAGACCGAGTGCCTGACGCACCCGCACATCCTGAAACACCGGGCGACGCAGGTTGAAGACGAAGCCCTGCATGCCGGTCGGGTTGCTGTTGGCGATCTGTTCCTTGATCAAACGGCCTTCGGTAACCGCCGGGATGTTGTAGGCGTTAGCCCAGTTCTTTGCGGTCATTTCCAGCCAGTAATCGAATTGTCCGGCCTTCAGCGCTTCGAGCGCGACGGTGTTGTCGCGGTAGTAATCGGTGGTCATCGTGTCGAAGTTGTAGAAGCCACGGTTGACTGGCAGATCCTTGCCCCAGTAATCCTTGACCCGCTCGTAACGCACTGAACGTCCGGCCTTCACTTCGGCGACCTTGTAAGGGCCGCTGCCCAGCGGAATCTCCAGGTTGCCCTTGGTGAAGTCGCGATCGGCCCACCAGTGCTTGGGCAGCACCGGTAACTGGCCGAGGATCAGCGGTAGTTCACGGTTATTGGTGTGCTTGAACTTGAAGAGCACTTTCAGCGGATCTTCGGCGATCACTTCGGAAACGTCGCTGTAGTAGCCGCGAAACAACGGTGAGCCTTCCTTGGTCAGCGTGTTGAAGCTGAACACCACGTCCTCGGCGCGTACCGGGTGGCCGTCGTGGAAGCGCGCTTCGGGGCGCAGGTAGAAACGCACCCAGCTGTTGTCCGGGGCTCTTTCGATCTGCCGGGCGACCAGGCCGTATTCGGTGAACGGTTCGTCGAGGCTGTGTTTGGTCAAGGTGTCGTAGATCTGCCCGACATCGTCGGCCGGCACGCCTTTGCTGATAAACGGGTTGAGGCTGTCGAAGCCGCCGAAACCGGCCTGACGGAAGATGCCGCCCTTGGGCGCGTCGGGGTTCACATAATCGAAATGCTTGAAATCGGCTGGGTATTTCGGCGGCTCGTTGTACAGGGTCACGGCGTGTTGCGGAGCGGCAAAGGCCAGCCCGGCGAACAGCAAACCGCTGGCCTGGACGAGCAGGGCGCGGATCGGTTTCATTGATCTTTCTCCGAAGACTTCAGCCACCACGCGCTCAGGCCCAGAGTGTAGGGCGGCGTGGTGACGTGGGCCAACCGGTTGCGGTAGGCCAGACGGTGATAATTGAGGTACCAGTTGGGAATGCTGTAGTGCTGCCAGAGCAGCACGCGGTCGAGCGCCTTGCCAGCGGCGACCTGCTCGTCGCGGGTGCGCGCGGCGAGCAATTGTTCGAGCAGGTGATCCACTACCGGGTTGGCAATGCCTGCGTAATTCTTGCTGCCCTTGACCCCGACCTGACTGGAGTGGAAGTACTGCCACTGCTCCAGGCCCGGGCTGAGGGTCTGGTTGAGCGTCATCGAGATCATGTCAAAATCAAATTGATCGAGGCGCTGTTTGTACTGCGCCCGATCCACGGTGCGCAGGCGCGCGTCGATGCCGATGCTGTTGAGGTTCTCGATATAGGGCTGGTAGAGGCGCTCCAGGTTCGGATTGACCAGCAGCAGCTCGAACCGCAGCGGTTGGCCGTCAGCGTTTTGCAGGCGCTGACCGTTGAGCTTCCAGCCGGCTTCGGCGAGCAATGCCAATGCCTTGCGCATGGTTTCCCGGGGAATGCCGCGTCCATCGGTTTTTGGCAGGGTGAACGGCTCGGTGAACAGCTTGGCCGGCAGTTGTTCCTTGTACGGCTTGAGCATCAGCCATTCATGCCCGACCGGCAGGCCGGAGGTGGTGAACTCGCTGTTGGGGTAATAACTGGTGGTGCGTTTGTAGGCATCGCTGAACAGTGCGCGGTTGGTCCACTCGAAGTCGAACATCAGGCCCAGCGCTTCACGGGTCTTAACGTCCGAGAACGTCGCACGGCGGGTGTTCATGAACAGGCCCTGACTCTGGGTCGGGATCTGATGCGGGATCTGTGCCTTGATCACATCGCCACGGCGTATGGCCGGGAAGTTGTAGCCGTTGGCCCAGTTCTTCGCCTGATGCTCGATGTAAATGTCGAATTCGCCAGCCTTGAATGCTTCGAAGGCGACATCGCTGTCGCGGTAGAACTCGACTTCCATGCGATCGAAGTTGTACTTGCCGCGATTGACCGGCAAGTCCTTGCCCCAGTAATCCTTGACCCGCTCGAAGATCAACTGCCGGCCCGGCGTCACCGAAGTGATGCGATAGGGGCCGCTGCCCAGTGGCGGTTCGAAGGTAGTGGCCTTGAAGTCGCGGTCTTTCCAGTAGTGCTGCGGCAGCACCGGCAATTCGCCAAGGCGCAGGATCAGTAGCGGATTGCCCGAGCGCTTGAGCACGAAGCGAATGCGCTGCTTGTTGAGAATGTCGACCCGCAGCACTTCCTGCAACGCGGTACGGTACAGCGGATGGCCGTCCTTGAGCAGCGTTCGATAGGAGAAGGCGACGTCATAAGCGGTGATCGGCGTGCCGTCGTGGAAACGCGCTTCCGGGCGCAGGTTGAAGACTACCCAACTGCGATCTTCGCTGTACTCCACCGATTGCGCGATCAAACCATAGCTCGACGCCGGCTCGTCACCGGACGGCGAATACTGGCCGGTGCCAACCATCAGCGGCTCGTTCAGTTCATTGATGCCGTACTGAAGGAAATTCGCGGTGGTGACCGGGCTGGTGCCTTTGAACGTGTACGGATTGACCGTATCGAAGGTGCCGAACGCCATTACCCGCAACGTACCGCCCTTGGGCGCTTGCGGGTTGACCCAGTCGAAGTGGGTATATCTGGCCGGGTACTTGAGCGTGCCGAACTGCGCATAACCGTGACTTTCGGTAATCGTCGCGCTTGCGGTTGAGCTCAAGGCCAGGCTGATCAGGAGCAGGAGGAGGGGACGCTTCAAGTCAGATCCGATCCAGGCGGCTTGGGCTTAGTGGGCCGTACAGTAACAGCTTGTCTGGACAGGAAAAAGATGTGGGTTAAAGAGCCCCTCACCCTAACCCTCTCCCGGAGGGAGAGGGGACTGATCGTGGTGTTTGGAAGAATTACACCGACGTGCTGCACCGAGTCGAACTCAAGTTCTCAAAAGCCCCTCACCCTAACCCTCTCCCGGGGGGAGAGGGCTGGGGTGAGGGGGATGGATCTAATGCACACCTCAAAAACGTGATCAAAAAAAGCCCCTGAAAACTCAGGGGCTCTTCTGTCAGTGCGGCTGATAAACCGTGAGCATCTGCCCCGGCTTCAGTGCTTTACCCGCACCCGGATTCCAGCGCTTGAGATGCTGCATCTCAACGTTGAAGCGCTTGGCCACGACGTACAGCGTGTCGCCGCGTTTGACCTTGTACTGGGTTTGCTGCGCGCTGTCGTCCTTGCCTTTGCTCTTGCTGTTGGCCGCAATCACCGTGTTGACCCGGCCGGATTTGCGTGCCGGCGCGCGCTTGGTGGTGTCTTGCATCACCAGGGTCTGACCAACCTTGAGGTTCTTGCCGGTCAGCTTGTTCCAGCGCTGCAGGTCTTTGACTTCGACCTTGTTGGCCTTGGCGATGGAACCGAGGTTGTCGCCACGCTTCACACGATAGGCACGCTTGAGCTGCGCCACTTCCGACGGATCGGCGCCTTCGAAGACTGGTTTCAGCGAACGCGGGCTGATCAGCTCTTCCGGACGCATGGTCTGCAAACTGGCCGTCAGCAATTGCGCCTTCGACGTCGGCACCAGCAAATGCTGAGGGCCGTCGATGGTGGTGCGTTGCTTGAAGGCCGGGTTGAGCTGGAACAGTTCGTCTTCGTCGATGTTGGCCACCGCAGCGACCTTGGACAGGTCCATGCGCTGGTTGATTTCGACGACCTGGAAGTACGGTTCGTTGGCGATCGGGTTGAGGTTCACGCCGTAGGCTTCCGGCGCCAGCACCACTTGCGACAGCGCCAGCAGCTTCGGCACGTAGGCCTGGGTTTCCGCCGGCAACGGCAGGTTCCAGTAGTCGGTGGGCAGGCCGAGCTTTTCGTTACGTTCGATGGCGCGGCTGACCGTGCCTTCACCGGCGTTGTACGCCGCCAAGGCCAGCAACCAGTCGCCGTTGAACATGTCGTGCAGGCGGGTCAGGTAATCCATCGCTGCCGTGGTCGAGGCGGTGATGTCGCGACGGCCATCGTAGAAGCGCGTCTGACGCAGATTGAAATAACGCCCTGTGGACGGAATGAATTGCCACAACCCGACTGCATCGGCCCGGGAATAGGCCATCGGGTTGTAGGCGCTTTCAATCACTGGCAGCAGGGCCAGTTCCAGCGGCATGTTGCGTTCTTCGAGGCGTTCGACGATGTAGTGAATATAGAGACTGCCGCGTTCGCCGGCGTTCTCGAGGAAAGAGGGATTGCTGGCGAACCACAGGCGCTGTTGCTCGATGCGCGGGTTGACGCCGAGACCTTCCTGCAGCTGAAAGCCCTGGCGCATGCGTTCCCAGATGTCCTGGGGAACCTGTGGGCTGGGCTTTTCGGACAGCCAGATAGGCTTCTGCTTGGCTCGCGCAGCAATGTTCGGCGTATGGGTCGCTTCAGTCTGCGGAGCATGGCTGGAACAGCCCGCCAGCGTGGCGGACACAGCCACCGCGATGGCTTGCGCCAGGCGGGTCAATGCGTCTGAATTGACGGACTTACGTATGGATGACGACATTGGCTGGAAGTAAGTTCCGGGCAAAAATGTCGGGCGATTCTAGAAAGCGCACCCCCTGCGGTCAACCATTCAGAATTTTTGTACCAAGTGGTGGGGGGCTTAGAACTTATCTTTCCAAGCCCGCAGAGCCGCAAATACCTCACTCGGCGCCCGGTTTTGAGCGCCTGCCCGTTCGTCCACTTTTTGTGTAACTAATGTTTCAGAGGTACGCAAGAACGGATTTGTGAGCTTTTCCAGTGCCAGGGTCGAAGGCAGGGTCATGACGCCGTTTTGCCGCTGCTGAGTGACTTTTTCCAGACGGGCGGCGATGTCCGGATTGCCCGGCTCGACGGCGGCGGCAAACTTCAGATTGCTCAGGGTGTATTCATGGGTGCAGTAGACCAGGGTATCTTCCGGTAGAGCAGCGAGGCGGCTGAGCGAGTGGTGCATTTGCTCCGGCGTGCCCTCGAACAGGCGACCGCAACCGGCGGCGAATAGGGTGTCGCCGCAAAACAGCAGGCCGTGGTGGTAATAGGCAATGTGCCCCAAGGTGTGACCGGGCACCGCATAGACGTCGAAGTCCCAGCCGAGCACGCTGACCGTGTCGTTGTCCTCGAGCGCCACGTCGCGCCCCGGGATGCTTTCGCTGGCCGGGCCGTAGACTTTTGCGCCGCTCAGCGCTTTCAGGCGTTCGACGCCGCCGACGTGATCATGATGGTGGTGGGTGATCAGGATATCGCTCAACACCCAGCCCGGATGCGCTGCAAGCCACGCCTGAACCGGCGCGGCATCGCCCGGGTCGACCACGGCGCAGCGCTGGGTGCGGTGATCCTGTAACAACCAGATGTAGTTGTCGGTGAACGCGGGCAGGGCACTGATCTGTATCATCGTCGGAATTCGCCAAGCGGAAAACATTGGCGCATCTTAGTAGTTCCTGGCGCTTTGGAGAATGCGATGAGTGATAAAGCGTTCGCACAGGCTGATCCTGACTGGCTGGCCCTGATCGGTGCAGCCCGTGAATGGCTGTCCGGCCCGCTCGGGCAATTTCTGCTCGATGAAGAGCGGCGCATGCTCGAAGACGAGTTGGGCCGTTTCTTTGGCGGTTATCTGGTGCACTACGGGCCATCGGCCGAAACCCCGCCGTCGGCACCGCAAGTGCAGCGCAATGTGCGCCTCGGTGCACCGTTGCCCGGGGTCGAGATCGTCTGCGAGGAGCAGGCCTGGCCGCTGAGCGAGCATGCCGCCGATGTGGTGGTGATGCAGCACGGTCTGGATTTCTGCCTGTCGCCCCACGGTTTGCTGCGTGAAGCAGCGAGCAGCGTGCGTCCCGGTGGGCATTTGCTGATCATCGGCATCAACCCCTGGAGCACCTGGGGGCTGCGCCATGTGTTCGCCCACGACGCCTTGCGCCAGGCGCGCTGCATCTCGCCGTCGCGGGTCGCCGACTGGCTCAATCTGCTGGGCTTCGCGCTGGAGAAACGCCGCTTCGGGTGCTATCGTCCGCCGCTCGCGTCACCCAAGTGGCAGGCCCGTCTGGCCGGCTGGGAACGCAAGGCCGGTGACTGGCAATTGTCGGGTGGCGGCTTCTATTTACTGGTCGCGCGCAAGATTGTGGTCGGACTGCGACCGTTGCGTCAGGAACGGCGCGAGCCGATGGGCAAGCTGATTCCGCTGCCGATGGCCAAGGTCAACCGCCGTCGTATCGAACCGTAAACCTTCTTTTATTTGTGGCCGGGTGTGTCCCGGCCTCGGTCATTGTCGATCCGTGATCGGCAGGACAGGCATTTTTCTGGATAGATTGGCATGAGCGAAAGCGTTGAAAGCGTCGACACCGTAGAGCTGTTCACTGACGGCGCCTGCAAAGGCAACCCCGGCCCCGGCGGCTGGGGCGCCTTGCTGGTGTGCAAGGGCGTCGAAAAGGAACTGTGGGGTGGCGAAACCAACACCACCAATAACCGCATGGAACTGCTCGGCGCGATCCGTGGCCTCGAAGCCTTGAAGCGGCCGTGTGAAGTATTGTTGGTGACCGACTCGCAGTACGTGATGAAGGGCATCAACGAGTGGATGGCCAACTGGAAGAAGCGCGGCTGGAAAACCGCAGCGAAGGAGCCGGTGAAAAACGCTGATCTGTGGAAAGAGCTGGACGAGCAGGTCAACCGCCACAAGGTTACCTGGAAGTGGGTGCGTGGGCACATTGGCCATCACGGTAACGAGCGGGCTGACCAGCTGGCTAACCGTGGGGTGGATGAGGTTCGCGGTTACAAGCAGAGCTGATTTCGCTTCTGAACCGTGGTGTGGCCATTCGCGAGCAGGCTCGCTCCCACACTGGATCGTGCTCACAACACATTCAATGTGGGAGCGAGCCTGCTCGCGAAGGGCGCGCCACGGTCTGACTGAAACACCCCGCCGAGCGTGTTAACATCCGCGTTTTTTGCAAGATCGACCCGTTGAGAGCTGAACACTGATGGCCACCAGATCCGTTGTACTCGATACCGAAACCACCGGCATGCCGGTGACCGATGGTCACCGGATCATTGAAATCGGTTGTGTCGAACTGATCGGTCGGCGCCTGACGGGCCGGCATTTTCACGTTTACCTGCAGCCGGATCGCGAGAGTGATGAAGGCGCCATCGGCGTCCACGGCATCACCAACGAATTCCTCGTCGGCAAGCCGCGCTTTGCCGAAGTGGCCGATGAGTTCTTCGAGTTCATCAAAGGCGCGCAGCTGATCATCCACAACGCGGCGTTCGACGTTGGCTTCATCAACAACGAATTCGCCCTGATGGGGCAGCACGATCGCGCTGACATCACCCAGCACTGCTCAATCCTCGACACCCTGATGATGGCTCGGGAACGTCACCCGGGGCAGCGCAACAGCCTCGATGCGTTGTGCAAACGTTATGGCGTCGACAACTCCGGCCGTGAACTGCACGGCGCCTTGCTCGACTCGGAGATTCTCGCCGACGTCTACCTGACCATGACCGGTGGCCAGACCAGCCTGTCGCTGGCCGGCAACGCTTCAGACGGCAATGGCACGGGCGAGGGCGCGGACAACTCGGCGACCGAGATTCGCCGCTTGCCGGCTGATCGTCAGCCTGCGCGGATCATTCGTGCGACGGAAGAAGAACTGGCGGCGCATCTGGTGCGGCTGGAAATTATTGCCAAGTCTGCGGGTGGCCCGGCGATGTGGACGCAGATCGCGGAAGCTGACGCCCAGGCTTGAAGATCAACGGATCGGACGATCTTTGCTTTTGGCGGCATGAAGCCAACTGGCCACCCTCGCCACATTCGCTGCAACCCTCTACCCTTGAGTGCATTGGCCGATTCAATTCGGCCGCCTCAGGACACTGAGCCTCATGTACAAAGATTTGAAGTTTCCGGTGTTGATCGTTCATCGCGACATCAAGGCCGACACGGTCGCCGGTGACCGTATCCGTGGCATCGCCCAAGAGTTGGAGCAGGAAGGTTTCAGTATCGTGTCGGCCACCGACTACGCCGAAGGGCGGTTGGTCGCGTCGACCCATCATGGTCTGGCGTGCATGCTGATTGCCGCCGAGGACGCCAGTACGAACTCGCATCTTTTACAGAACATGGCCGAATTGATCGGGCTGGCGCGGGTGCGTGCACCGGATCTGCCGATCTTTGCCCTGGGCGAGCAAGTCACCCTGGAAAATGCGCCGGCCGATGCCATGGCCGAGCTCAATCAACTGCGCGGCATTCTCTATCTGTTCGAAGACACCGTACCGTTCCTCGCCCGGCAAGTGGCCCGCGCGGCGCGCAAGTACCTCGATGGCTTGTTGCCACCGTTTTTCAAGGCGCTGGTGCAGCACACCGCCGACTCCAATTATTCCTGGCACACCCCTGGCCATGGCGGCGGTGTGGCGTATCACAAGAGTCCGGTCGGGCAGGCGTTTCACCAGTTCTTCGGTGAAAATACCCTGCGTTCGGATTTGTCGGTGTCGGTGCCGGAGCTCGGTTCGCTGCTCGATCACACCGGGCCGCTCGCCGAAGCCGAAGCGCGCGCCGCGCGCAATTTCGGCGCCGATCACACCTTTTTCGTGATCAATGGCACCTCGACCGCCAACAAGATTGTCTGGCATTCGATGGTCGCGCGCGACGATCTGGTGCTGGTCGATCGCAACTGCCACAAGTCTGTTTTGCACGCGATCATTATGACCGGGGCGATCCCGCTGTACCTGTGCCCTGAGCGTAATGAGCTGGGGATCATCGGCCCGATCCCGCTGAGCGAATTCAGCCGCGAGTCGATTCAGGCCAAGATCGACGCCAGCCCGCTGACCAAGGGCCGCGCGCCGAAAGTCAAACTCGCCGTGGTCACCAATTCGACTTACGACGGCCTCTGTTACAACGCCGAGCTGATCAAGCAAAGTCTCGGCAACAGCGTCGAGGTGCTGCATTTCGACGAGGCCTGGTACGCCTATGCGGCGTTTCACGAATTCTTCGCCGGGCGCTACGGCATGGCCACCTCGCGCAGCGAAGACAGCCCGCTGGTATTCACCACGCATTCCACGCACAAGCTGCTCGCTGCCTTCAGTCAGGCCTCGATGATTCATGTGCAGGACGGCGGTGCGCGGCAACTGGACCGTGACCGTTTCAATGAAGCGTTCATGATGCACATCTCGACTTCGCCGCAGTACAGCATCATCGCCTCGCTCGACGTTGCCTCGGCAATGATGGAAGGCCCGGCCGGGCGTTCGCTGTTGCAGGAGACCTTTGACGAAGCGCTGAGCTTCCGTCGCGCGCTGGCCAATCTGCGGCAGCACATCGCCGCCGATGACTGGTGGTTTTCGATCTGGCAGCCGCCGGGTGTCGAGGGCATCGACCGCGTGCAGACTGAAGACTGGTTATTGCAGCCGGATGCCGAGTGGCATGGTTTTGGGGAGGTCAGCGACGATTACGTGTTGCTCGACCCGATCAAAGTCACGCTGGTCATGCCGGGGTTGAACGCCGGCGGCGCGCTGAGCGAGAAGGGCATCCCGGCGGCGGTGGTCAGTAAATTCCTCTGGGAGCGGGGGCTGGTGGTGGAGAAGACGGGTCTGTATTCATTTCTGGTGCTGTTCTCCATGGGCATTACCAAAGGCAAATGGAGCACGCTGCTCACCGAGTTGCTGGAATTCAAACGCAGCTACGACGCCAATGTGCGCCTCGACACCTGCCTGCCGTGTGTTGCCCAGCAAGACACCGTGCGTTATCGCGGCATGGGCCTGCGGGATTTGTGTGATCAACTGCACGCCTGTTATCGCAGCAATGCCACGGCCAAACACCTCAAACGCATGTACACCGTGTTGCCGGAAATTGCCATGAAACCGGCGCACGCTTACGATCATCTGGTGCGCGGCGAAGTCGAGGCGGTGCCGATCGATGATCTGGAAGGACGCATCGCCGCGGTGATGCTGGTGCCGTATCCGCCGGGGATTCCGCTGATCATGCCCGGCGAACGCTTTACCGAGTCGACACGCTCGATCATCGATTACTTGAAATTTGCTCGCACGTTCGATAGCAGCTTCCCCGGTTTTGTCGCGGATGTGCATGGATTGCAGCACGAAGATGAAGGCAATGGGCGGCAATACACCGTCGATTGCGTCAAGGAATGAGGACTTTTCCCAGTATGCAACCGGTCATGAATCCGAAATACCCAGGGCTGTCGGTGCGCGTCGCCGATGAAGGCTTTGCGCCGTATATCTGGGGCAGCGATTTCAGTTTCGAAGTCGCCGCTTATGGCGCTGCCGTGATCGGCCAGCCTGTCGAGCAATGGCGGGTGACGCCGATCGTGCCGTACCGCAAGTGCTACGGCATCGATCCGGAAGAGTTCAGCGCCTTTCATAACGCGCCGGACAGCGCGATTTTCATGGCGTATCTGGATGATCAGCCGGTCGGCCATTTGGTGATCAGTACCAACTGGAACGGCTTTGCCCATATCGATGAGCTGGCGGTGCATGCGCCGGCGCGGCGCCATGGCGTGGCCAAGGCGTTGCTCGATGTCGCGCAGTTCTGGAGTCGCAAGAAAAAACTGCCGGGGATCATGCTCGAAACCCAGAACAACAACCTCGGCGCTTGTCGGCTGTATGAGCGTTGCGGCTATGTAATGGGTGGCATCGACCAGTTGCGCTATCGCGGCATCGATCCGAACACCGCCGAAGTGGCGCTGTTCTGGTATCGATTGTTCGATAACCCGTTGGAAAACCCGCTCAGCTCGACAGCATCGCCTCGGCTTGTTCCGTGATGATCGCCAGTAGCGTCTGAATCGCCGATGCCGGCGCGATGTGCTTGAACGTTAGGGCATAGAGGCTGATCGGCACGGCCGGCGACAGCGGGCACACGTCGAGTCCGGCGGCGCGCGCACCCAGTGCGGTGAACGGATCGACGATGGCCAGGCCTTCGCCGGCCTCGACCATGCTGCGCATCATCTGATGGGTTTGTACGCGGGTCTGGATGCTCGGTGCCGGGCGCAACGCCTGGAGTTTGTTTTCCAGCGCCGGGCTCAGCGGGTCCTGGCCTTCGAGGCCGACCATGGCCTGGCCAGCGAGATCTTGCAGGGAAATGTATTTCTGTTTTGGTTGCAGCCAGCCATGGGGGGCGAGCAGTTGCAGCTTGCCCTGGGCCAATGGCCGGCAATCAATGTCGGGGTGTTCGGGATCGTGCAGGCTCAAGCCGAGATCGCTTTCGCGCAGCAAAAGGCTGCGGACGATATCGCGGGTTGGCGCGCTGAGCAGGCTGCACGGTGCATCGGGCAGGCGTCGGCGCAGGGCGGCAAGGCTTTGTGGCAGTAATTGTTGCGCCAGCGGCGGGGTGCCGATGATGCGCAAGGGTGGGGCGAGGTATTGTTTGAGGCTGCTGGCCAGACGCTGCACTGGCTCCAGCGCTTCATAAACGTGGGCGATTTCGACCTGCAATGCCCGCGCTTCGGGCGTCGATTGCAGGCGCCCGCGTACGCTGGCGAACAGCATGAACCCCAACTGACTCTCGGCTTCGCGCAAACGCTCTTCGACCTCGGCCACCGGCAACTGCAACCATTCGGCGGCGGTGCCCAGGTGACCGGTCTGCAAGAGCGCCTGAATCACTTCGATATGACGTAAACGCATGCGTGAAGTCCATGTTCAGCAGGTGGGGTCAGTGGCTGAATCCTACCCCAACTCTGCGCATATGACTTCTGCTCATAACGGCCAGTTATGAAGCGACGGTGGTCTCAGGCTCACGGGTCAGGGTGATGCCTGACTGAACCAGGAGAAACTCGTTGTCGTTGACCTTGTTGACGCGATCGCCAATGGCCAGTTTGTAAATCGGCTCCGAGCCAGTGGAACCGTCTGCCGACGGGTTGGATTCCTGGAACTCATGCACGGAATAAACGCGGCCTTCCGCATCTCTTGCATGGAACTGACCGACCAGTACTGCTGCCATCTGCTTAGAACCTCTGGAGATAAAACGCTTGATTTGCGGCTTGGTAGACCGCTATCAAGGCCTGTAAGTTTTCCTACAGGAAAAAAATAATCAGCGCGCGGGAATTTCCCATTGTGTGCTGGTGGAGTCGTCACCGGATCATCTATAACTACGGGCTCCTCCCACGGACCATCGAGAGTTCTTCCATGAGCAATGTCTACAACGTCGCTGTAGTGGTCGGTAGCCTGCGCAAAGCTTCGATCAATCGCAAAGTCGCCCTGGCACTGGCGGAGCTGGCCCCGGCTAACCTCAAGCTTGAGATTGTCGAAATTGGCGATCTGCCACTGTATAACGAAGACATCGACGGCGACTCACCGCCGGCAGCCTACAGCACTTTCAGGCAAAAAGTGGGTTCTTCCGACGCGGTGCTGTTTGTCACGCCCGAGTACAACCGTTCGGTGCCGGCGCCATTGAAGAATGCCATCGACGTCGGCTCGCGGCCTTATGGCAAGGCTGTCTGGAGTGGCAAACCGGGGGCGGTGATCAGCGTATCGCCGGGTGCGATCGGTGGTTTCGGCGCGAATCAGCATCTGCGCCAGTCGTTCGTGTTTCTCAACGTGCCGTGCATGCAGCAACCGGAAGCGTATCTGGGCGGCGCGGGTTCGGCGTTTGACGAGGCGGGCAAGTTGAGCGAGTCGGTGAAACCTTTTCTGCAAAGCTTTATCAATGCCTACGGACAATTCGTAGAGCAACACAAAAAGTAACCTGTACACGGAACAATGTAGGAGTGAGCCTGCTCGCGATAGCGGTGTGTCAGTCGACCAATTGGTAACTGACAGTCCGCTATCGCGAGCAGGCTCACTCCTACAGGTTTTGTGTTGGCTTCATAACCCCATTTCAATTTAAGGCTGTTGCGGATGCTCGCTGCGTCACTGATTTTCCTGCTGACCATTACCCTTGTCATCTGGCAACCCAAAGGCCTTGGCGTCGGCTGGAGTGCGACGCTTGGCGCGGTGTTGGCGCTGATCTTCGGCGTTGTGCACCTGAGCGATATCCCGCTGGTGTGGCAGATCATCTGGAACGCCACCGGCACCTTTGTCGCGCTGATAATCATCAGCCTGCTGCTCGACGAAGCCGGGTTCTTCAACTGGGCTGCATTGCACGTGGCGCGTTGGGGGCGGGGCAGTGGGCGCAAGCTGTTTGCTTTTATGGTGCTGCTCGGCGCATTGGTGTCGGCGTTGTTTGCCAATGACGGTGCAGCGCTGATCCTCACGCCGATCGTGATTTCGATGTTGCTGGCCCTACGGTTTTCCCCGGCGGCGACGTTGGCGTTCGTCATGGGCGCGGGTTTTATTGCCGACACGGCGAGCCTGCCGCTGGTGGTATCGAACCTGGTCAACATTGTTTCGGCAGACTTCTTCCACATCGGCTTCAACCGCTACGCAGCGGTGATGGTGCCGGTCAACTTCGTCAGCGTGGCGGCGACGCTGGGCATGCTGTTGTGGTTTTTCCGTCGCGACATTCCATCGACGTATGACCCTGAGCAACTCGAGCATCCGGAAACCGCGATCCACGATAAAGCCACGTTTTACGCCGGTTGGGCGGTGTTGGTGATTCTGCTGATCGGCTGCTTTGCGCTGGAGCCGCTGGGCATTCCGATCAGTGCGATATCTGCCGTGTGTGCCGCGCTGTTGCTGGGCATCGCCGCCCGTGGCCACAAGATTTCCACGCGCAAGGTGATGAAAGAGGCACCGTGGCAGATCGTGATTTTCTCGTTGGGCATGTATCTGGCGGTGTATGGCCTGCGCAATGCCGGGCTGACCGTGTATCTGGCCGGTTGGCTGGATGTCTTTGCCGGTCATGGCGTTTGGGGCGCGGCAATGGGCACGGGTGTGCTGACCGCGTTGCTGTCATCGATCATGAACAATTTGCCGACGGTGTTGATTGGTTTGTTGTCGATTGATGCCAGTCAGGCCAGCGGAGTGGTCAAGGAAGCGATGATCTATGCCAACGTGATTGGCAGTGACCTAGGGCCGAAGATCACGCCGATTGGCAGCCTGGCCACGTTGTTGTGGCTGCATGTGCTGGAGCGCAAGGGCATTCACATTGGCTGGGGCTATTACTTCCGGGTCGGGATTGTGTTGACGGTGCCGGTGTTGTTGGTGACGTTGGCGGCTTTGGCTGTGCGGCTGTCCATTTAGACCGAGTCGGCCGCAATCGCTGGCAAGCCAGCTCCCACAGGGATCTTCTGTGTGCTCACTACCTGAGTCACACCACAAAGCCAGTTCCTATTAACTTTGTGGTGTGCTCACTACCTGGACCACACCACAAAACCTGTGGGAGCTGGCTTGCCAGCGATGGGGCCGGTACGGGCGACACAAAAAAATCAGGCCTGGCCGGGGACATTCGGCCAAAGGTCGGAGACCAGAAACAACCGCTCCGCCTCTTCCCATTCCCCCCGCGCATTCTCGATCAGGCGCACCATCAACTGCGCCGGCGCCAGCGGTTCCAGATCCTCCAGCCACATCCGTAGGTGTTCCAAAGCCCATGTCTGATCCGCCGGATAATGCGCCGGCGCCAGCCAGGCATGGCGGGGCAGCGGTTGCCAGCGCCCGGCCGGGCGTTGTGCGACAAACGCCGGCCAATCCTTTTGATGCAGCCAACTGCCGCGCAAATGCTGCGGATGTGCACCATTCGGTGATTCGGCCTGCCCCGGCCACGGGTACAACAGATAACCACCGAGCCACAACTGAGCACTGAACACCTCGATATCCAGCGCCGCCAGCACTTCGCGGCTTTCCGGGCGCGCCGAGATCGGAAGTTGATGCTCGGCCAGATGCGCCAGTTTGCGATCCAGCCGATCATGACACCCCGGCCCCAGCCACTGCGCCGGATCACGACCGTCGCCATTCTGCGGGCCGAGATAAAGCTTGATCGCCAGTTCCAGGTGATGCACGCCATCGCGGTCACGCAGCAGCATATCCAGTTCGCCGAGGGTGTGGCCCTCACGGCGGATCGGCAGGTTGGCGGCAATCAGTTCGATCCCCGGCGCATGCTGAACTGCAAATTGCCACAAGCGCTCGTAATACAAGCCCAGACGCCGCGTGCGCGCCTGCGACAGCCAATGCAGCAAGCCATAACTGTCGCGGTCGAGCTGGCGCAACCAGTGTTCCAGTCGCTCTGGGTCGTTCACCCAATCGCTGCTCGCCAGCGGATGGCGCTGCGGCCACGGCGTGGTGGCGAGCATCGGCGGGGCGAGGATCACCCACGCGAGATCACGCACTTCCGGGTGGCGTAATTGGTGGGGCAACTGCAGCAAGTCGGGAAATAGGATCATCTTGCGAGCATAGCCGTAAACACGAGCACACCCTTGAGGCTGAAAGGATTTTGTCTAAGCGGCGCTTTCGCCCATAATCGGGTTTTTCGCGTTTTCGATTGTCCGCAGAGGTCCCATGGAGCAATTTCGTAATATCGGCATCATCGGTCGCCTGGGCAGTTCCCAGGTGCTGGATACCGTCCGCCGACTGAAACGGTTTCTGCTCGATCGTCACCTGCATGTGATCCTCGAAGACACCATCGCCGAAGTCCTGCCGGGCCACGGCCTGCAGACCTCGTCGCGCAAGATGCTCGGCGAAGTCTGCGACATGGTCATCGTCGTCGGCGGTGACGGCAGCCTGCTCGGCGCCGCTCGTGCGCTGGCCAAACACAATATTCCGGTGCTGGGGATCAACCGTGGCAGCCTCGGTTTCCTCACCGATATTCGCCCGGACGAGCTGGAAGTCGAAGTCGCCAAGGTGCTCGACGGCCATTATCTGGTGGAAAACCGCTTCCTGCTGCAAGCCGAAGTGCGCCGCCACGCCGAGGCCATTGGTCAGGGCGATGCGCTCAACGACGTGGTGCTGCACCCGGGCAAATCGACGCGGATGATCGAGTTCGAGCTGTACATCGACGGCCAGTTTGTCTGCAGCCAGAAGGCCGACGGCCTGATCGTCGCCACGCCGACCGGTTCCACCGCGTACGCACTGTCTGCCGGCGGGCCGATCATGCATCCCAAGCTCGATGCCATTGTGATCGTGCCGATGTACCCCCATATGTTGTCGAGCCGGCCAATTGTGGTCGATGGCAACAGTGAGCTGAAAATCGTCGTGTCGAAAAACATGCAGATTTACCCGCAAGTCTCCTGTGACGGGCAGAACCATTTCACCTGCGCGCCGGGCGACACCATCACCGTCAGCAAGAAAGCGCAGAAGCTGCGCCTGATTCACCCGCTCGACCACAACTATTACGAAGTCTGCCGCACCAAGCTCGGCTGGGGCAGCAAGTTGGGTGGTGGAGGCGACTGATGCTCGATCCCGCGCGCAGTTATGACCTGATTGGTGACGTGCACGGATGCGCCCTGACCCTTGAACACTTGCTGGACCGTCTCGGTTATCACAAGCAGGGCGGGGTCTGGCGGCATCCATCGCGCATGGCCGTGTTCGTCGGCGACATCATCGACCGTGGCCCGCGCATCCGCGAGGCGCTGCACATCGTCCACGACATGGTCGAGGCCGGTCAGGCCTTGTGCATCATGGGCAACCACGAATTCAACGCATTGGGCTGGAGCACGCCGGCGCCGCCAGGCAGCGGCAAGCAGTTCGTTCGCGAACACACGCCGCGCCACGCGCGTCTGCTGCACGAAACCCTGACCCAGTTCGAAGACCATCCCGGTGACTGGCACGATTTCCAACGCTGGTTCTATGAGTTGCCGCTGTTTGTCGACGCCGGCCGCTTCCGCGTCGTGCATGCCTGTTGGGATGCCGGCCTGATCGAGCCGTTGCGCGCGCTGTTCCCCAATGGCTGCATCGATGAACACTTCCTCCAGGCCTCGGCCGTGCCGGACAGCTTCGCCTGCACCGTGTTCGACCGTCTGTTGCGCGGCACCGACATGCGCCTGCCGGATGGTCTGACCATGACCAGCGGCGATGGTCTGGTGCGGTCTTTCTTCCGCACCAAGTTCTGGGAAGACGATCCGAAGACTTACGGCGATATCGTTTTCCAGCCTGATGCACTGCCAGATCCGGTGGCGCAGAAGCCGCTGACGTCCAGCGAAAAAAACAACCTGCTGCGCTACGGCGTCGACGAGCCACTGCTGTTCGTCGGCCATTACTGGCGCAGTGGCAAACCAGCACCGATCCGCCCGAACCTCGCGTGCCTGGATTACAGCGCGGTGCTTTACGGCAAACTGGTCGCCTATCGTCTGGATCAGGAAACACGTCTGGATCCGCATAAATTTGTCTGGGTCGATGTCGAGCGGCCGGAGGTGCTGCAATGAGTGCGGTAGCGGTATTGCGTCTGCCGTTGGCGGTGGACTTGAGTGGTTTCGTCAAACTGCTGCAACGCATGCAGGTCCCGCATCGGGTCAGCGAAGAGGCCGGCGAACAAGTGCTGTGGGCACCGGCGGAAATCAGCGAAGACGTGCGCTCCTTGTACGAGCGCTTTCCGGCGGGTGATCCCGACCAGCAAATGGACATTCCCGTCGCGCCAACCTTCAAGCGGCCGAGCTTCGCCGAGCAACTGAAATACGCCAAGGCCACCGGGTTCATCCTGTTGTTGTGCCTGATCGTTGGCGGGCTGACGTACCTCGGCGAAAACCTGCAAACGCTGCGCTGGTTGACCTTTCTCGATTTTCAAGTTGTGGGCGAGTACATCCATTTCACGCCATTGGCCGACAGCCTGGCGGCAGGGCAGTGGTGGCGTCTGGTCACGCCGATGCTGATCCACTTCGGCATCCTCCATCTGGCCATGAACGGCATGTGGTACTGGGAGCTGGGGCGGCGTATCGAGTCGCGCCAGGGCAGTATTAACCTGATCGGCCTGACGCTGCTGTTCAGCCTGGTTTCCAACTACGCGCAGTTTGTCTGGAGCGGCGCGACGTTGTTCGGCGGTCTGTCCGGCGTGCTTTACGGCTTGCTTGGGCATTGCTGGATCTTCCAACTGCTGGCGCCGAACCCAGCCTATCGCCTGCCGCGTGGCGTGCTGGTGATGATGCTGGTGTGGTTGCTGGTGTGCATGTCCGGGCTGATCTCGATGATCGGTTTCGGCGAAATCGCCAACGCCGCCCACGTCGGCGGGTTACTCATCGGATGCTTCACCGGTTTGTTGGGCGGTTTGTATAACCGCCGTAAACTGGCCGCCTAAAATTTCAGTAGATAAAGAGCACGGAGACCCTGATGTCCTCTTTTAACGACATGATCAACAACATCACCCCGGACATCTACGAGAGCCTGAAACTGGCCGTGGAAATCGGCAAGTGGTCCGACGGTGGCAAACTCACCGCCGAACAGCGCGAGTTGTCGCTGCAAGCGATGATCGCCTGGGAAATCCAGAACCTGCCTGAAGACCAGCGCACCGGTTACATGGGCCCGCAGGAATGTGCATCGAAGTCGATCGAAGTGCCGAACATTCTGTTCAAATCGGATGCCATCCATTGATCGAGATTGGCCGCGGTGCAATCAGCAAAATGTCGGCGCGCCTGGACGGGCCGAACGTGCAATACGCGTTTCGTCTGGATGACGTCGAGGTCCCGGTCAATCCGTTGATTGGCAGTACGGTGCGTCTGGAATACCTGGGGGCGATCCACTGCACCCATTGCGGGCGCAAGACCAAAACCAGTTTCAGTCAGGGTTACTGCTACCCGTGCATGACCAAACTGGCGCAGTGCGACCTGTGCATCATGAGCCCGGAGCGCTGCCACTATGACGCCGGCACCTGCCGCGAGCCGGAGTGGGGCGAGAAATTCTGCATGACCGACCACGTGGTTTACCTGTCCAATTCGTCGGGGATCAAGGTTGGCATCACTCGTGCTACGCAACTGCCGACTCGCTGGATCGATCAGGGCGCATGTCAGGCATTGCCGATCATGCGCGTCTCGACACGGCAGCAATCGGGCTTCGTTGAAGACCTGTTCCGCAGTCAGGTCGCGGATAAAACCAACTGGCGCGCGCTGCTCAAGGGCGATGCGGCGGCGGTCGATCTGGCGCAGGTACGTGACCAGTTATTCGAAAGCTGCGCCGAAGGCCTGCAAGGTTTGCAGGAGCGATTCGGCCTACAGGCTATTCAGACGATTGCCGATGTAGAACCGCTGGAAATCCGCTATCCGGTCGAGCAATACCCGGCCAAAATCGTCAGCTTCAACCTGGACAAGAACCCGATTGCCGAAGGCACGCTGCTGGGGATCAAGGGCCAGTACCTGATCTTCGACACCGGCGTGATCAACATTCGCAAGTACACGGCTTATCAGCTCGCCGTGCATCAATAAGGACGCCAGCATGCGCACCGAACAACCGAAGATGATTTACCTGAAGGACTATCAGGCGCCCGAGTACCTGATCGACGAAACACACCTGACCTTCGAGTTGTTCGAGGATCACAGCCTGGTGCACGCGCAGTTGGTCATGCGCCGCAACCCGGCGCGTGGCCCGGGCCTGCCGCCGCTGGTGCTCGATGGCCAGCAGTTGGAGCTGCTCTCGGTAACGCTGGCGGATCAGGAACTGTCTGACGGCCAATACCAGCTCACGGAAAACCACCTGACCCTGCAACCGGCCAGCGAAACTTTCACGGTCGACACCAGCGTGAAGATCCATCCGGAAACCAACACCGCGCTGGAAGGCCTGTACAAGTCCGGCACGATGTTCTGCACTCAGTGCGAGGCCGAAGGTTTCCGCAAGATCACTTATTACCTCGACCGCCCGGACGTGATGAGCAAGTTCACCACCACCGTGGTCGCGGAACAGCACAGCTATCCGGTGCTGCTCTCCAACGGCAACCCGATTGCCTCGGGCCCGGGCGAAGACGGCCGGCACTGGGCAACCTGGGAAGACCCGTTCATGAAACCGGCGTACCTGTTTGCGCTGGTGGCCGGTGATTTGTGGTGCGTTGAAGACAGCTTCACCACCATGACCAACCGCGATGTTGCACTGCGCATTTACGTCGAGCCGGAAAACATCGACAAGTGCCAGCACGCGATGAATAGCCTGAAGAAGTCGATGCGCTGGGACGAAGAGGTTTACGGTCGCGAGTACGATCTGGACATCTTCATGATCGTCGCCGTCAACGACTTCAACATGGGCGCAATGGAGAACAAAGGCCTCAACATCTTCAACTCCAGCGCCGTACTGGCCCGCGCCGAAACCGCGACCGACGCCGCACACCAGCGCGTTGAAGCAATCGTCGCCCACGAGTATTTCCACAACTGGTCGGGCAACCGCGTGACCTGCCGCGACTGGTTCCAGCTGTCGCTGAAAGAAGGCTTCACCGTATTCCGTGATTCCGGCTTCTCTGCCGACATGAACTCGGCCACGGTCAAGCGAATTCAGGACGTGGCTTATCTGCGCACCCACCAGTTCGCCGAAGATGCCGGCCCGATGGCTCACGCTGTGCGCCCGGACAGCTTTATCGAAATCTCCAACTTCTACACCCTGACCGTATACGAGAAGGGTTCGGAAGTGGTTGGCATGATCCACACCTTGCTCGGCGCCGAAGGCTTCCGTAAGGGCAGCGATCTGTACTTCGAACGCCATGACGGCCAAGCGGTAACCTGCGACGACTTCATCAAAGCGATGGAAGACGCCAACGGTGTCGACCTGAGCCAGTTCAAACGCTGGTACAGCCAGGCCGGCACGCCGCGTCTGGCGGTGAGCGAGTCGTACGACGCCGCCGCGAAAAGCTACAGCCTGACCTTCCGCCAGAGCTGCCCGGAAACCCCGGACAAAGTTGAAAAACTGCCGTTCGTGATTCCGGTCGAACTCGGCCTGCTCGACAGCCAAGGTAACGAGATTGCTTTGCGTCTGAGCGGCGAGGCATCGGCGCAAGGCACCACCCGCGTGATCTCGGTCACCGAAGCCGAGCAGACTTTCACCTTCGTTGATATCGCTGAACAGCCGCTGCCATCGCTGCTGCGCGGCTTCTCCGCGCCGGTGAAACTGAGCTTCCCGTACAACCGCGATCAACTGATGTTCCTGATGCAGCACGACAGCGACGGCTTCAACCGCTGGGATGCCGGTCAGCAACTGTCGGTGCAAGTCCTGCAGGAATTGATTGGCCAGCAACAGAAAGGCGAAAGCCTGAAACTCGATCCGCGTCTGGTGTCGGCGCTGCGTACGGTGCTGTCGGATGAGTCGCTCGATCAGGCCATGGTCGCCGAAATGCTCTCGTTGCCGGGTGAGGCGTACCTCACTGAAATCAGCGAAGTGGCGGATGTCGATGCCATTCATATCGCCCGTGAGTTCGCGCGTCAGCAACTGGCGGAAGGTTTGTTCGAAGCTCTGTGGCTGCGTTATCAAGCCAATCGTGATCTGTCGAAAAAGACCCCGTATGTGGCCGAGGCCGAGCACTTTGCTCGTCGCGCGCTGCAGAACATTGCATTGTCGTACTTGATGCTCAGCGGTAAGCCGGAAGTATTGGCGGCGTCGCTGGAGCAATTCGAAGCGGCCGACAACATGACCGAACGCCTGACTGCGCTGGCCGTGTTGGTCAACTCGCCATTTGAAGAGCAGAAAGCCTTGGCGCTGGCGAGTTTCGCCGAGCACTTCAAGGACAATCCTCTGGTCATGGATCAGTGGTTCAGCGTGCAGGCCGGCAGCACCTTGCCGGGCGGTCTGGAACGGGTTAAAGCGTTGATGCAACACCCGGCGTTTAACATCAAGAACCCGAACAAGGTGCGTGCACTGGTCGGTGCGTTTGCCGGGCAGAACCTGATCAACTTCCACGCGGCCGATGGCTCAGGTTATCGCTTTCTCGCGGATCTGGTGATCGAGCTGAACGGCTTCAACCCGCAGATCGCTTCGCGCCAACTGGCGCCGCTGACGCGCTGGCGCAAATATGACGATGCGCGTCAGGCCTTGATGAAGGGCGAGCTGGAGCGGATTCGGGCGTCGGGTCAGTTGTCGAGTGATGTGTATGAGGTGGTGAGCAAGAGCCTGGCTTGATGGTGTGTTGGCGTCGGTGTTCCAGCGTTGGACCGGCCCTCACCCTAACCCTCTCCCAGAGGGAGAGGGGACTGACCGGGTTGGATGGTCGAGTGACACCGACCTGAAGGTCCGGAGTCGAACTCAGACTTTGAACGGCCCCCGATCTGCTCCCTTTCCCTCTTTCATAGTGGGAGAGGGGACTGACCGAGGTGGATGTACGAGTTTCACATCTGAAAGTCCGGAGCCGAACTCAGGACTTGAAAAGCACGAAGATCTGCTCCCTTTCCCCCTCGCCCCCCTGGGGGGAGAGGGCTGGGGTGAGGGGGCAGGATTCACGCATCACCACAAAACCCAAGCCGTACACACAAAAAAACGCCGCATTGAAACAATGCGGCGTTTTTATTTTCCGAAAAATTACTTCAAATCAAACCGATCCAGATTCGTCACCTTCGTCCAGGCCGCAACGAAGTCTTTGACGAACTGCTCCTTGGCATCCGAACTGGCATACACCTCAGCCAATGCCCGCAGTTGCGCATTCGAGCCGAATACCAGATCAACCCGCGTCGCCGTCCACTTCACGCTGCCGGTTTTACGGTCACGCCCCTCGAACTCATCCGCATCCCTCGAAGTCGGCTTCCACTCCACCCCCATGTCCAGCAGGTTGGTGAAGAAGTCATTGGTCAGTGCTTCCGTCTGCGAAGTGAACACACCATGCCGGGTTTGCCCGACGTTGGTGTTCAATACCCGCAGACCACCCAGCAGCACAGTCATCTCCGGTGCGGTCAGTGTCAGCAATTGCGCCTTGTCGATCAGCAACGCCTCGGCCGAAACGGTGTATTTGCCTTTGCTGTAGTTGCGGAAGCCATCGGCAATCGGTTCAAGGAAACCGAAGGAATCAACGTCGGTTTGCTCTTGCGAGGCGTCCGTACGTCCCGGTGTGAACGGCACCGTGACCGAGTGGCCAGCGTTTTTCGCTGCTTGCTCGACCCCGGCATTCCCGGCCAATACGATCAGGTCTGCCAGCGAGACTTTCTTGCCAGCAGCGCCGCTGTTGAAGTCGTTCTGAATGCCCTCAAGGGTTTGCAGCACTTTGGCCAGTTGCTCAGGCTGATTGGCCTGCCAGAATTTTTGCGGTGCCAGACGCAGGCGACCACCGTTGGCGCCGCCGCGCTTGTCGGAGCCACGGAACGTCGAGGCAGCGGCCCATGCGGTCGAGACCAGTTGCGACACCGAAAGGCCTGACGCGAGGATTTTGCCTTTCAGCGCAGCCGCGTCGCTTTCGTCGATCAGCGGATGAGTGACAGCGGGGATCGGATCCTGCCACAACAGTTCTTCATTCGGCAGTTCCGGGCCGAGGTAGCGAGACAGCGGGCCCATGTCGCGGTGGATCAGTTTGTACCAAGCGCGGGCGAAGGCATCGGCCAACTGATCCGGGTTGGCGAGGAAGCGCCGCGAGATCTGCTCGTAAGCCGGGTCGAAACGCAGCGCCAGGTCGGAGGTGAGCATGGTCGGCGAAAGCTTTTTGCTCGGATCATGGGCGTGGGGAACGGTACCGGCACCGGCGCCGTTCTTCGGAATCCACTGATGCGCACCGGCCGGGCTTTTGCTCAGCTCCCACTCGAAGCCGAACAGGTTTTCCAGGTAGTTGTTGCTCCACTTCGTCGGTGTGGTGGTCCAGGTCACTTCCAGACCGCTGGTAATGGTGTCGCCACCCTTGCCGGTACCGAACGCGTTGCGCCAACCGAGGCCTTGTTCTTCGAGGCCGGCCGCTTCCGGCTCTGGCCCGACGTTATCGGCTGGGCCGGCGCCGTGGGTTTTACCAAAGGCGTGACCGCCAGCGATCAACGCGACGGTTTCTTCATCGTTCATGGCCATGCGGCCGAAGGTTTCGCGAATGTCGTGGGCTGAAGCGACCGGGTCAGGATTACCTTCCGGGCCTTCAGGGTTGACGTAGATCAGGCCCATTTGCACCGCTGCGAGCGGGTTTTCCAGATTGCGTTCGCCCTGATCGGTGCGGCTCTCTTCTTTGCCATGCAAATCCGGCTCGGCAACCAACGTACCGTCACCGGGTTCCTGCATGGCGGACTTGTCCTTGCCGTAACGGCTGTCGCCGCCCAGCCATTCGTGCTCCGAACCCCAGTAGACGTCTTCGTCCGGCTCCCACACATCGGGGCGGCCACCGGAGAAACCAAAGGTTTTGAAACCCATGGATTCCAGCGCGACGTTCCCAGTGAGAACGATCAGGTCGGCCCAGGAAATATTGCGGCCATATTTCTGCTTGATCGGCCACAGAAGGCGGCGGGCCTTGTCGAGGCTGACATTGTCTGGCCAGCTGTTCAGTGGTGCAAAGCGTTGTTGCCCGGAGCCGGCGCCACCACGGCCATCGGCGGTGCGATAAGTGCCGGCGCTGTGCCACGCCATGCGGATGAAGAGGGGGCCGTAGTGGCCAAAGTCGGCTGGCCACCAGTCCTGAGAGTCGGTCATCAGCGCATTGAGATCTTGTTTCAGGGCTTGAAAGTCGAGGCTTTTGAAAGCTTTGGCGTAGTCGAAATCCTTGCCCAACGGATCGGACTTTGGCGAATGCTGACTGAGGATTTTCAGGTTGAGTTGATTCGGCCACCAGTCACGGTTCGTCGTACCACCACCGGCGGCGTGGTTGAACGGGCATTTCGATTCGTTTGCCATGTTCGGGTCCTTATCAGGTCTGCTACGGCCGGCTCGTGCCGACTTCGGACTAGTAAGGCTAGACCCGACTGGGGAAGTCAGCTAATAGGCCGACTATTGGGTGCTGATAGGCAAAGTCTTTCAGCGTTTTTCGGAGCGCTTCACGGATCAGCCGATAGCGGCTACCTGCTGGAAACATGCGTTGTTGAGCCTCTGCAAAAAAACAAAAAGTGAAAATCGGGATGACAAGAAGAAATGTTATTGTATAACATAAAATTCGTTTCATTCTGTTTCTACCAGCGTTAAAGAAAAACGCTGGCAGCGATCCTCACTTTTCAGCGCATGGAAATTCTGCAATGCCTGCCCGTTCTAAACCCCTGCAACGACGCCTCAATCCGTTGGCCGCCGCGCTGCTTTTTGCATCCCCGGTGTTCGCCGCTGACACCCTCGAACTGCAACCGCAAGTCATCACCGGCAATCCGCTCGGCAGCCAGACACTCGCTTCGCCATCGACCGTGCTCAGCGGCGACGACCTCACGTTTCAACAGAAGGGTAGCCTCGGTGAAACCCTGAACAAGCAGCCCGGGGTGTCTTCGTCGTACTTCGGCCCGGGCGCGAGCCGGCCGATCATTCGCGGCCAGGACGGTGACCGCATCCGTATTCTGCGCAACGGTGTCGGCGCGCTGGATGCCTCGTCGCTGTCTTACGATCACGCGGTGCCGCTGGACCCGGTCAACGTCGAACGCGTTGAAATCGTCCGTGGTCCGGCAGCGCTGCTGTACGGCGGCAGTGCCATTGGCGGGGTGGTCAACACTTTTGATAACCGCATTCCGACCGAGGCTATCGACGGAATCCATGGCGCCGGTGAGTTGCGCTACGGCGGTGCCGACACCACGCGTAGCAGCGCCGGCAAACTCGAGGCCGGTAACGGTCAATTCGCCCTGCATCTGGACGCCAGTGCCCGCGAGTTTAATGATCTGAAAATCCCCGGTTACGCGAAAACCAGCCGCGAGCGCGCGAACGACGACGGTGATTCGAAAAAGCATCGTTTGGGCAACAGTGATGGTCGCCAGGACGGCGGCGCGGTCGGCGGGTCGTATACCTGGGATGACGGATACGCTGGCCTGTCCTACAGCAACTACGACTCCAACTACGGTTCGCCCGCTGAACAAGACGTGCGCATCCGCATGCAACAGGAGCACTACGCGTTCGCCTCGGAGATCCGCAATCTCGATGGGCCGTTCAGTTCGATCAAGCTGGATGCGGGTTACACCGATTACGAGCATCGCGAAATCGAAGGTGGCGAGGTCGGCACGACGTTCAAGAACAAAGGTTACGAGGCGCGGGTCGAGGCGCGGCACCAGCCGTTGGGGCCGTTCAACGGCGTAATCGGTGCGCAGGTCAGCCGCAACGAGTTCTCGGCACTCGGCGAAGAAGCGTTTGTACCGCAGACCGATACCGATGCCGCTGCGCTGTTCATTCTGGAAGAGTTGCAAGCCACCGACCGGCTGCTGTTCACCCTCGGCGGACGCCTTGAGCACACCACGGTCGACCCGGACGCCAAGGGTAACGAGCGCTTTGCCAACGCCGATCGATCCAGCAGTTTCACCGCTGGCAGTCTGTCGTCCGGTGCGGTGTACACGCTGACGCCGATCTGGTCGGTGGCCGCGACGCTGGGCTACACCGAGCGCGCTCCGACGTTCTATGAGCTTTACGCCAACGGTGCCCACGTCGCGACCGGCACTTATGAAGTCGGCGATGCCGGGCTGTCGAAAGAAAAAGCCGTGTCCAGTGACCTTGCGCTGCGCTTCGACAATGGTACGCACAAGGGCAGTGTCGGTGTGTTTTACAGCCACTTCTCCAACTACATCGGCTTGCTCGGTACGGGCCGAAGGTTGAATGACGAGGGCGAAGAGGACGCCGACGGTATTCCCGAATACACCTATTCCGGTGTGCGCGCGCGCTTCAGCGGCTTTGAAGCGCAGGATCACTGGAAGCTCGGCGAGAGCGCATACGGCAAGTTTGCGCTGGAGTTGTCCGGCGATTACACCCGCGCGAAGAACCTCGATACCGGCGAAGACTTGCCACGCATCGCGCCGCTGCGGTTGAGCACCGGGCTGCTGTGGGAACTGGACAAGTGGCAGGCGCGCATTGATGTTGAACACGCCAGTTCACAGCATCGCGTGCCGGACAATGAAAGCAGCACTGACGGCTACACCACGCTGGGCGCCAATGTCGGGTATCACTTCGATGTCGGTCAGAGCCAATGGCTGGCCTTCGTCAATGCCGAGAACCTGACCAATCAAACCGTGCGTTACGCCAGTTCGATTCTGCGCGACATTGCGCCGGCAGAAGGGCGCAGCATTCAGGTCGGGTTGCGCACAACGTTCTGATAATCACTGATTCCCACTGGAGCTGCCGCAGGCTGCGATCTTTTGATCTCTATTTTAAAAGCAAAAGATCGTCCGATCGCGGCCCGAGCCTGCGGCAGCTCCTACACGGGCGTGATCAGGTGGATTGAGCCGTGTCGTCCTCCGGCACGTCGTCAAGGATGTCCTCTTGCCCCGGCAACTCGGTAATCACACTGAAATCCGTCACCTCAACCGCGCCCAAGCCATACCCCAGCAAATGGAAAGAAAACGCTTTGCGCTCTTGCGGGTTGTCGAAGCTGAAGTTCATTTCCAGTGGCTGCTCGGCGGTTGCCACCATCTCCTGCGGCAGACCGATCTGCACGTCCTGTTCAAACTCTTTGGCCTTGAGCTGAATGTACGCCGCTTGTTGCGGATCGACTGAGCGCACGGTCAGGCGCACGCGGGTGTGCGAGCCTTTGGGCATTTCCAGGTACTGCGCGCCGATCAGGTTGTCGGCCCAGTCATCCTTGATTTGCGCTTGCAGCGGGATGACGTTGGTGCTGCCGAACTGATAGCGATGATTGAGCGGCGTGCGCAGCAGCGACAGGTCGAGAGCATTGGCGCGAGCGGCGATCTGCCGGGCCGGATGACCGCTGTAGTTGCCTTTGTACGTGGCGCTCTCGGCGATGAAACCGGCGCTTTCGTAGTAGCGGCAGCGGCGCGGCATGTCGCACTCGGAAAAAATCCCCTGACCGTTGTGATAGCGCAGCTTGCCGTTGGTGAACGACATGATTTCGCGGCCGCTGTCGTAGTCGCGAAACAGCGAGCGGCCACTCAGCGCGGAAGGCACCGGCAAGTCGAAGTAGTCGAGTATGGAAGTGCTCAGATCGACGTGGCCATACACGCCTTTGTTGAGCCTTGGCAGTTGTTCATGCTCCGGCGCCAGAGTCAGGTTGAAGCCCCATGAAGAGGCCAGGCGCACGCCGTCAATGCCATGGGATTCGTCCGAGGTGATCACCACCAGCGTATCTTTCAGGACGCCCTGGCGCTCGAGGCCGCTGAGGAATTGCTCCAGCGCATCGTCGAGATAACCGACGGCGGCCTGTTTCGGCGTTTCGTAGCGCTCCAGGTATTCCTCGGGCGCGGAGTAGGGCTGATGGGTGCCGACGGTCAGCAGCGTCAGCATCCACGGCTGTTTCTGCTTTTTCAGTTGGCCGACATAATCCAGCGCGCCTTCAAAAAACGCCTTGTCATCCTTGCCCCACGGGAATTCCAGATAATTGCTGTTGCTGAACCATTCCAGACCGTGCGTCGCATCGAAACCAATGTGCGGCATGATCTTGTCTTTGGCCATGAAGCGCAGCCCGGCGCCCTGTAGATAGTGCGTGCTGAAGCCGTGTTCGCGCAGCTGCGCCGGCAGGCAGGCCTGATTGCGCTCGTTGAGGGTGAGCATTTCCACGCCTTTGGGCGTGCCGTTGTTGAGTTTGTCGTAATCGCCGCAGAGCATCGCGTACAGACCGCGAATGGTCTGGTGCGTATGCAGCACGTAGTCCGGGGTGTTCATGCCGCGCTCGGCCCAGCGGCTGAGGTTGGGCATCAGGTCTTCCTGATAATGGCTGCCGATCGCCTCGCGGTTGGCGCGGATGTAAGCCCCGGGAATGCCTTCCAGCGCGATGATCAGCACGTTGCGTGCTTGTCCCGGCGCGGCCAGCAGTTTCTGCCCGTTGAGGTCGACGTCGGTGAGACCGGCCATCGCCGGCGCGGGTTCTTCGACATCACCGTCCAGCCATTCCTCGGCCTGGATCTGCAGATCGGCGACCTCGCTGGCCAGCAATTGGTGCGGCAGGTTGTACTGACGCCACGGATCCGCTTCGTTTGGCCACAGGTTCTGCGCGCCCCAGTGGGCGGCGAACAACACCAACGGTGCGCTCCAGGCAGCGCGGGGCAGGGGCGGACGTGGCAGGTCGCGGTTGGCAAACCGGGTCAGCAGCCAGAACAGCAGGGCCAATAGCAAAGTGATGCCCAGCGCCGGGTGCGCCAGCCCGCCACCCGTGGAGTTTTCCACGAACTGCGGATCGATCAGGTAATGAATGTCCGAAGGCGTCGGCAGCCGACCAACCGCGCTGACCAGTTCAGCGGTCGCCACCGCCAGCAATCCCCAGAACAGCAACACCGGCAAGGCCAGCCACCACGCCCGGCGATGCAGCAACACCACCAACAGGCTACCGATGGCCAGATCCGACAAATAGCCCAGCGGTGCCGACCAACCCAGCGCCGCACGCAGGCACAGCGGCACCACGAGCACCAGGACAATCAGGGAAAAGAGGCGGGCATGCGGCTGCCGCAACCGGTTAAAAAGAGCGCTCACAAAAAAGACCTTCCAGCCATTAAATCGTCATAAAAGTGTGCGCGATGATACCAAGGGTGGACTGTCTGATCGCCCTTTTAAACCCTCAACTGATGTGCTGGTGCGGTGGCCCCTGAAGGTGATGGAGTGTCTGCAGGCCTGACCGGCCTTCGCGTGGCACAGCAATCGACGATATTGAGGCTGGTGGATTTATTGTTTCAGACTGTTTAACCCGTCGAGCCGCCACCGGATTCCAATGTAGGCGCTGCGGCACGCTGCGATCTTTTGATCTTGTTATCGAAACCCGGCATCACAAGATTGCAGCCTCCGTTCGCTCGACAACCCGTGCTATCGATATGCGATAAAGATATTTAATTTCTATTTTTTATAGCGATAAAGTCAGGCCTTTCAGCACACCACCCCCATGCTGCGAGGTTGTCATGGCCACACCGTTCAAACGTTCTGCACTGACTCTGTTGGCCGCCTCCCTGGCCGCGAGTGCGTTGTTCAGCACCGGCGCCCAGGCCGAAGGCAAGATCAGCATCGCCCAGCAATTCGGCATCGGTTACCTGATTCTCGATGTAGTGCGCGACCAGAATCTCATCGAAAAACACGGCAAGGAGCAGGGCCTCGACATCAAGGTCGACTGGAACAGCATCTCCGGGGCCACCGCGATGAACGAAGCATTACTTACCGGATCCCTCGACGTGGTGTCCGCCGGTGTGCCGCCGATGCTCACCGTGTGGGATCGCACCAAAGGCAAACAGAACGTCAAAGCCATCGCCGCGCTGGGTTCGATGCCCAACTATTTGCTGACCAACAACCCGAACATCAAAACGCTCAAGGACTTCACCGACAAGGACCGGATTGCCGTGCCGGCTGCCGGCGTGGGCTTCCAGTCACGCACCTTGCAGATCGAAACCGCCAAGGAATTCGGTGACGGGCAGTACAAGAAATTCGACGATATTTCAGTCAGCCTGCCGCACCCCGATGCGACCGCCGCGCTGATCGCCGGCGGCTCCGAGATCAACTCGCATTTCTCCAGCCCGCCGTTCCAGTACCAGGCTTTGCAGAATCCCAACGTGCACAAAGTGCTGAGCTCCTATGACGTGCTCGGCGGTCAGGCAACGTTCAACGTGCTCTACACCACAGAAAAATTCCACGACGAAAACCCGAAAACCTACAAGGCGTTCTACGACGCTTTGGCCGAAGCCGAGAAAATCATCAAGGCTGACAAGCCGGCGGCGGCTCAGGCGTACATTCGTGTCGAACAGTCGAAGTTGCCGCTGGCCCTGGTTGAGCAAATCGTCAAAGACCCGGAAATCGACTTCACGGTGGTGCCGCAGCGCACCTTTATCTATGCCGAGAAGTTGCAGGAACTGGGTGTGCTGAAGAACAAGGCCGACAGCTGGAAGGATTACTTCTTTGAAGAGGCGCATGGTGCTGCGGGGAGTTGAAAGTCAGTAGCGTGCGCGAGCTTTATTCACGATCGCGTTTGCTTCGCGCTTCGTACTGCTGAACCAGAGTGGCCTGGTCATCACAGGCCATTCCGGTTCAGCGGTCAATCAACTACATTGAATTTTTCACTGAACTGGTTATCGCCTGGCCACCAGCGGAAAAGACAGTTAACTGTTTTGCCTTTGCTGAGTTCCAGTCCCCAACGGGGGGCGATTGCATACGATTTGCCAGTTTCTAGGCTTGAGATATTGGTATCCAGCGAACTGCCATTCGCAAATGAGAGGGCTAGATTAAAGCGCGTCATGTCTTGCTCCGGCGTGACTTTGGCGCCTATATCTCCGATTTTCGACAATGAGATCGTGTTGCTTTGAAGATCCAGTCCCTGGAATTCAAAAGGAAAATTTTCGTTTCTGTTTGCATTCATCGTTCATTGCTCCAGTTCGTTGCGATAGGCTGCAGTCATTGCAGGCAAGGCATAGCGTAAAGAGCAAAGAAAATTTGAGTAACTGTAAAAAATGACAGTTTTTTATAGCTAAAGGAAATTGACCTGCGCGTTTGAAGTAATATTGGTAATCGTGGCAAAGCAACGCTTCCGTCGGTTCAAATCAACGCTCGCCATCATCAAAAATGCTTTCGATTGATAACTCGAACGCCCGAGCAATCTGAAAGGCCAGTGGCAGACTCGGGTCGTAGCGTTCGTTTTCTATAGCGTTAATCGTCTGACGCGACACGCTCAGGCGTTCAGCCAGATCGACCTGCGACCATTTGCGCTCGGCGCGCAATTCCTTGAGACGGTTTTTCATTGGTAGCGGCGTCGCGCAATTTGCAGGCCGACAATCCACATCAGCCCCATCACCGGCCATACACACGTCCACGGAATATGCGGGGCGCCGACGTTTTCCAGGAAACCGTAGCTGAAGGTCAACAGTGCCGAGGCGGCGAAGGCAAACCCCAACGCTTCAAACTGGATGCGCAGATGCATTTCGTCCATGCGCCGCATATTGCGCACGATGGCCCAGCACATCAGTCCCGCCGGAATGACTGGCGTCACTGCGACGGCCGAGCGCATCACGATGGGGGCGTCCATCAGGTATTGCGAGGCAATCAATGATGCTGTCAGCACCAGAATGTAGATGATTAATGCTGCGCCCAATTCGAGGTAGTACCGGTTCATTCTTCACTTCCTATGTAAAAGACCCTTTACATGGTCGCCGAAGATTTATTCGATGTAAAGCACGCTTTCCATCCGGCCGTTAACCTCGAACAGACTCATGCCGGAGGATTTCGCGTAGGTCTGCAGCTTAGGGGCACGTTTTCTGGACAGCGTAATAGCCACTCAGTAGCATTCGACTCCAACGGATTATCCCATCGCACGTCGTCCGACGTGGAACGCTCAAGGAATCGGCATGCGCGACACCCCCACTGACCAAAAACGAACGGTCGTGACCCAGGTCAACGGCGAGATTCACTATGAAACCCAGATCAGTTTCAGCTCCATGTCGCTCGTCGATGGCGACATTCGGGTGCATCGTGCTGAAGGTAATCAGCTAAACATTCCGGTGGCCGGGGCGGACTTCGCTTGGCGCATTGATCTGGATGGGGTGCACAGAGTACCGGTGACGCAGGCAGTGGTTGAACCGGCTGAACCGGTGCCTGCCGATGACAGCTTGAAGTTATTCACCTCGAAAACCGTGTGGATCACCCTCGGGCTGTGGTTCTTCGTCAGTTCGGTGTTCGGTTGGCTGGGGATTGTGGCGGCAGGCGGATATCTCGGTTATCAGTGGCGTGAGGTGGAAAAGCGCAAGGAACAGTTGGCCAAGGCGCCCGTAGATAAGGCCGTGCCCCGTTCCGGCTCGGGGATGTCACGGGAAAGCGTGCGCAAGGCGTTGGCCCGCAAGCGTTAATACTGCGCAGATCAAATACAAAAAAGGGGCGGCCTGATCATCGATCAGGCCGCCCCTTTTTTATTGCCGCTCAGTCAGATCAGTGCATTTTGCTGTGATCGTGACCTTCCATGTTGGTCAGCGCACGAACCGGTGCCTTCACTTCGATTGTTTCTTTTTCGCCCTTGGAGTTTTCCACGATCAGGGTCAGCGGCACGCTCTCGCCTTCTTTCAACTGAGCGGTCAGGCCCATCAGCATCACGTGGTAGCCGTTCGGATCAAGCTTGACCGCTTTGCCGGCCGGCAGCTCGACGAACTTCACCGGGCCCATGCTCATGACGTCATTCTTCATGGTCATTTCATGGATCTGCACGTCTTTGGCCGCTGGCGTGGCGACGCTGAGTAACTTGCTGTCGCTGTCGGCGGTGAGGGTCATGAACGCGCCGCTGGCGGACTGGGTCGGCACGGTGGCACGGACCCAGGCGTCGTCGACTTTGGTCTGCGCGGACACCTGGAACGCCAGGCCCAGCAGAGACAGACCGATGACAGCGCGTTTGATGTGGTTCAGAACAGGTTGCATCAGCAAACCTCCATAACAGTAAGCAAATCTTCCGTGCATTGTTCTGCCGAAAGCGAGGTGGACAGACCCAGGCGCAAGCCGCCGTTGGAGTCGTAAACGTAACTGGTGGCAGTGTGCGAGATGGTATAGGTGTCGCCGGCCGGGACTTTCTCGTAGAACACGTCGAATTCCTTGGCGGTGGCCGCGGTTTCCTCGAGTGTGCCGTACAGCGCAACGAACGTCGGGTCGAAGGCTTTCATGTAGGCGTCGAGGATTTCCGGGGTATCGCGCTCGGGATCGAGGGTGATGAAGATCACCTGCAAACGATCGCCATCGGCGCCCATCAGTTTCTTGATTTTCGCCGCGCGGGCGAGGGTGGTCGGGCAGACTGCCGGGCACTGGGTGAAGCCGAAGAACACCATCGGCATCATGCCGCGAAAGCTAGACAGCGTCATGGTTTCGCCATCGGTGTTCTTCAGTTTGAAGGTGCGCCCCATGATCTTGTTACTCAGATCCTTGCCGTACTTGTACGACAGTTGGCCGCGGGTGTCGCAGCCGGCGAGCAGGCCGAGCCCGAGTACGCCCATTCCCGCAAGCACCTTGCGGCGAGTCAACAAAGCCGTCATCTAATACCGCCTTTTGCAGCCCGTCAGTCAGCAGGACTGGCGGGGGGTTAACCGTAAAAGCGGCGCATGATACCAAACTGCAGGCAGACGCCGGCCACGGATCGCCGCACGGCGCAGGATCGCGCGACAAAAGGTGTAAGGAAAAGTGACTGCGGCTTACTGCGCGCGTGACTCATCGGCGCTCCAGCCCCCGCCCAGCGCGGTGTACAGATTGACCTCGGCGACCAGTTGCGCGAGGCGATCGGTGATCAGGCCTTGCTGCGAACTGAACAGCGAGCGCTGCGCATCGAGGAATGTCAGGCTGCTGTCGACGCCGTTTTGATAACGGTTTTGCGCCAGGTTGTAGTAAGTCTGTGTGGCCGCGACCAGATCGCGCTGCGCCTGCAATTGCTGCTGATAAGTGCTGCGCGCAGCGAGGCCGTCGGCGACTTCCTGAAATGCGGTTTGAATCGATTTTTCGTATTCGGCCACCGCCACATCTTTCTGTAGCTTCGAATAATCCAGGCTGGCGCGCAGGCTGCCGGCGTTAAAAATCGGCAGGCTGATCTGCGGCTGAAAGGTCCAGGCGCCAGAGCCACCGCCGAACAGCCCGGACAGATCGCGGCTCGACGTCCCGGCATTCGCCGTCAGGCTGACACTGGGGAAAAACGCCGCCCGTGCCGCACCGATATTGGCGTTGGCTGCTTTCAGTTTGTACTCCGCCTGAAGGATGTCCGGACGCCGTTGCAGCAGATCCGAGGGCAGGCCGGCGGGCAGTTGCCGCACCAGCTCGCTGGCCAGTGGACGCGCGGGCAGAGAATTCGGCACCGGCGCGCCGACCAGCAAGGTCAGGCTGTTCAAGTCCTGGGCGACCTGACGCTGATAGCGCGCCAGATTGGCCCGTGAACTGTCGACGCTGGTTCTGGCCTGCGCCTGCTCCAGCGCTGACGATTTGCCGGCCTCACGGTTGCGGGTGGTCAGGTGCAGGCTCTGTTCATCGGCAGCAAGGGTGTCGCGGGTCAGTTCCAGCAACTCCTGATCGGCGCGCCAGGTCAGGTAGGCGTTGGCGACGTTGGCCACCAGACTCAACTGTGCGCTGCGCCGCGCTTCTTCAGTCGCAAGCCAGGTTTGCAGCGCTTGCTCGCTGAGGCTGCGCACGCGGCCGAAGAAGTCCAGCTCATAAGCGCTTATCCCGAGGTTGACCGAGTACGTCGAATTGATCAGCGCTTTGCCTTGGGTCACGCTCGGCGGCATGCGCTGGCGCAATTCATTGGCATTGGCCGACACCGCCGGCAGCAGGTCGGCGCGCTGAATGCGGTATTGCGCCTGAAAGGCTTCGACGTTGAGTGCCGCCACGCGCAGGTCGCGGTTGTTGACCAGCGCGCTTTCGATCAGTTGTTGCAGCACCGGATCCGTGAACAGCGTGCGCCAGTCCTCAGCCCTCGTGGCTGGCTGCGTTGCTGTCGGATACTGCGCGGCAGTGGGGGAAGCGGGGCGCTGATACTCGGGAATCAATGAACAACCGCCCATCAGCACCGCGATGGACAGCAGGGAAAGTCGCAACGTCAACATCGAACTGCCTCATGCATTAAAAGAGCGTTGTGCTCAGGCCCCGGCCATCCATTTCGCCAGGCCATGGCGGCCACTGACGCCGAGTTTGGCGGTGGCGCGTTTCAGGTACGTCTCGATCGAGCTGTTTTTGACCCGCAGCTTTTCCGCCATTTGCGGCACGGTGCCGCCGGTCAACAGGCCGAGACAGACTTCTTTCTCGCGCACCGACAGGGCGATGTCGCTTAATGCCAGGCGCTCATCGAACACCTGCGCCAGCGGCGCCTGATCCAGCTCGGCCAACGGTTGGCGCGGTTGCCGGGCGAGGATTTGCCGACTGATCTGCGCGTGACGTTCGATCAGCGGCAGCAGGGTGTCTGACAGGCTCTTGAGAAACGACAGCTCCGGCAGGGAAAACACCCGTTGGGTATGCGGTCGGTAAAACGAAATCACGCAACGGCGGTTGGACGTACGCGAAACCAGATTGCATTGATGGGCACTGTGTTGCGGATGGCGAGGCTGGAGCGAGGCTTTCAGTTGAATCAGCAGCGAGTCGTTCATCTCGATCATCTTCTGCAGCAGCGGATGATCGTCGGGGCTTTCCAGCGGATCGGGCGCGGCACAGGTCTGCGTCAAACCGGCGCTGCCCAACGGCTTGATGTCGACCACGCTGGCCTGACGCTCATCCAGCGTCCACTCACTGAGATCCACGCGGTTGACCGGCACCAAGGTGTCGACCAACTGGAACATGTTCGTGGCGAAGTGATCATCGCCGGTGCTTGCTATCAACTCACCCAGTTGCCAGTAGAAGTGTGGGTTTTCCATATTACGAATGCTGCCGGTCAGATTCATATCCTTCATCCTTGGTTCAGAGCCATCACTGAATCGTCTGCCGTCTCTGTAAAAGCCGCCCACGCAGTCATTTCTCCTTGAACATGATCTGGAGCGGGATTTAAGCCTATGGATTTGTCCTACGTCTGTAGGGGAAAACAGGGACACAAAGTGCCACTATTTCTGAATATTGGCGCCGGGGTTCTGACGCTGTTAAACGCCGGCGTAACGGCGAGTGTGACTGTTCAGTCACGCTCAAGCCCCGGAAAACCTGGCGAAGGGGAATTCTGATCGGCAGCGTTCGGGTAAATGGCGGCGCTGCTATGTGGTTTTTTTCCTACAAGCTTTTCAGTGTTTCCTCTCCGAACTTTTCGACAGTGCCTACGGTAAACACGCCCGCAAGGTCAGACAGGCGCTTACGAGCCTGGTGGTTGTCCGGGTTTCAGGTGTCATGTCGGCGCCGGGGCCGATGCTTGAATACCGGCAAAATTTCATGAGAAGGATCTTATGCAGCCTACTTCTGCCAACGTGGCGGACGATCTGTCCGTGCCTGTCGAGACATTCGCGCTGACTGCCGCCCAACGGGATATCTGGCTGGACCAATTGAGCCGCGGAGATTCGCCGCTGTACAACATTGGCGGTTACGTGGAGCTGACCGGGCCACTGGATCCGGCATTGCTGCAATCGGCGCTTGAGTGTCTGGTGGAAGCGAATGATGCCTTGCGCATTGTTCTGCGATCGGACGTGGGTCGCGACGGGCTGCCGTTGCAAGGGTTTGCGCAGGCGCTGCCGGTGGCCATGCCGCTGTTTGATCTCAGCGGGCAAGCCGATCCACAGGCGGCGGCCCGGGCGCTGGTTGAAGCACAGATGGCGCAGGCCTTTGTGTTGAGCGGGCACGCGTTGTTCCGCTTCAGTCTGATTCGCCTCGATCGCCATCGTCACTGGCTGGCAGCCCAGGCCCATCACTTGATCATCGATGGCTGGGCGTTCGCGCTGCTGTTCAAGTCGGTGGGCGAGATCTACAGCACGTTTTGCCGTGGCGAGCGCCCGCGCATGGCGACACCGTCCTATGTCGACTTTATCGAAGATGACGCGCGCTACCATCAATCACCTCGCTATGAGCGCGACCAACGCTACTGGCTGGACAAGTACCGCAGTATTCCCGAACCCTTGTTGACCCCTCGTCATCGCGACCCCCTCGACGCTGAAGCGGCGCCCGCTCGGATCCACGTCAAGGCATTTCCAGCGCTGTTGCACGAACGCATGAAAGACACCGCGCGGCCACTGGGCGGCTCGGCGTTTCATGTCTTGCTGGCGGCGCTGCATGTGTATTTCAGTCGTACCGCCCAACGTGATGAATGGGTGATCGGTTTGCCGATTCTCAATCGCTCCGGTGCCCGCTTCAAAAGCACCTTGGGCTTGTTCACCCAGGTCAGTGCAATGCGCATGGGCTTTGGGCGAGCGCTGTCATTCGCTGAATTGATCAAGGCGATCGGCGCTGACCTGAAGCAGGATTTCCGCCATCAACGCTACCCGCTGAGCGAGATGAACCGCGCGCTGGGCCTGTTGCGCGAAGACCGTACGCAACTGTTCGAGCTGTCGCTGTCCTACGAACAGGACGACCATGACTACCGTTACGGTGAGGCTTCGGGACACTCGGTCAAGGTCTCCAACCAGCACGAGGCGACTCCGCTGGCCATTCACCTGCGCAGCAACCGTTACACCGACAAGGCTTGGTTGCATCTGGTGTATTCACCGGCCTATTTCACGGCTGACGAGATCGCGGCGTTGACTGAACGCTTGCTGCTAATTCTGCAGCAAGGCCTGGAATGCCCGGCGCTGGCGATCGCCGATTTCAACCTCAATAGCCCGGCAGAACTGGCCCTGTTCAATGAGTGGAACGACACCCGGGTCAGTTATCCGCAAGGCCGACTGATTCATCAGCGCTTCGAATCGCGAGTGGCCGAAGAGCCGGACGCTGTGGTCGCGACGTATCAGGGACGAACCCTTACTTATGCCGAGCTGAATCGGCAAGCCAATGCGTTGGCCCACCATCTGATCGGCCTCGGCGTGGTTCCTGACGATCGTGTGGCAATCGTTGCACGCCGTGGCCTGGACACGCTGGTCGGGCTGTTGGCGATTCTCAAGGCTGGTGCTGCTTATGTGCCGATTGATCCGGCGCATCCGCCCGAGCGTCTGAGTTACTTGCTCAGCGACAGTGCTCCGGTGGCGCTGCTGACGCAAAGCGATCTGCGTGATCGTCTGCCCACCACAACGCTGCCGGTGATCGACCTGGATCGGCGCGAGTGGCCGCTCGACAACTTGACCGATCCCGACGTGACGGGGTTGAACACCCACCACCTCGCCTATGTGATTTACACCTCTGGCTCCACCGGGTTGCCCAAAGGCGTGATGGTCGAGCACCGCACGCTGGGCAATCTGGTCGACTGGCACTGTGCGGCGTTTGGACTTGGCCCCGGGCAGCATACCTCAAGCCTGGCTGGCTTCGGTTTTGACGCAATGGCGTGGGAGGTGTGGCCGGCGCTGTGTGCCGGGGCAACGCTGAATTTTGCACCCGCGAGCGAAAGCAGCGAAGACATCGATGCGCTGCTTGCCTGGTGGCGTGCGCAGCCGCTGGATGTCAGCTTTCTGCCGACGCCGATTGCCGAATACGCCTTCAGCCAAAAACTCGATCATCCGACCTTGCGCACCTTGCTGATTGGCGGCGATCGTCTGCGCCAGTTCAGCCGAGCGCAAGGTTTTGCGGTGGTCAACAACTACGGCCCGACCGAAGCCACGGTGGTCGCCACCTCGGGGCTGATCAGCCCGGGGCAGGCGTTGCACATCGGCAAACCCGTGAGCAATGCCACGGCTTATCTGCTCGATGATCAGCAGCGTCCGGTGCCGATCGGCATCATTGGCGAGCTGTATGTTGGCGGCGCCGGGGTTGCCCGGGGTTATCTGAACCGTCCGGACCTGACGGCCGAACGCTTTCTCGACGACCCGTTCAGTGCGCAGCCTGATGCGCGCATGTACCGCACCGGCGACCTCGCGCGGTGGCGCGCCGACGGCAATCTTGAGTACATCGGTCGCAACGATGACCAGGTGAAAGTTCGTGGGGTGCGTGTCGAGCTCGGCGAGATCGAAGCCGCACTGGCCAGCCATGACGCGGTGCAGGAAGCCGTGGTGCTGGTGCGCGACGGTCAACTGTTGGCATGGTTCACCGAGCGTGAAGCGCTGGACATCCTGCAACTGCACGCGCACCTGACATCGCGCTTGCCGGCCACGATGCTGCCGGCCGCTTACATGCGCCTGGCGAGTTTGCCGCTGACCGCCAACGGCAAACTCGATCGCCAGGCGTTGCCGGCACCGGGGCCGGACGCGCTGATCCGCCGTCAATACGAGGCGCCACAAGGTGACGTCGAAATCGCTCTCGCCCAGATCTGGGCCGAGGTCCTGCAGGTCGACCGGGTAGGGCGTCACGACCATTTCTTCGAGCTGGGCGGCCACTCCTTGTTGGCCGTGGGCCTGATCGAACGCATGCGCCAGATTGGCATGAGCAGCGATGTTCGCGTGCTGTTCAACCAACCGACACTGGCGGCGTTAGCGGCGGCAGAGGGCAGCGGCCGCGAAGTCGAGGTGCCGGCTAACCGCATTGCGCCCGATTGCACGTACATCACGCCGGACATGTTGCCATTGGTTGAACTGGATCAGGCGATGATCGAGCGTATCGTCGCGACCGTGCCGGGCGGTGCCGCCAATGTGCAGGATATCTACCCGTTGGCCCCGTTGCAGGAAGGCATTCTCTATCACCACATCACCGCTGCGCAGGGCGATCCGTATTTGCTGCAATCGCTGCTGGCGTTCGACAGCCTCGAGCGGGTCGAGGCCTTTGCCGCTGCGCTGCGTCAGGTCATGGCGCGGCACGACATTCTGCGTACGGCGGTGGTTTGGGAAGGGCTGACGTCGCCGGTTCAGGTCGTTTGGCGCGAGGCGATTTTGCCGGTGCAGGAGGTTGAATTTGATCCTGCCCGTGGCGCGATCATCGATCAATTGCACGAGCGTTTCGACGCGCGGCGTTATCGCCTCGATGTCAGTCAGGCGCCGCTGCTGCGCCTGATGTATGCCCGTGATCCCGCGCACAATCGGGTGGTCGGCATCTTGTTGTTCCATCACCTGGCGATGGATCACATTGCGCTGGAGGCGATGCGCGAAGAAATCCACGCCAGCCTGTCCGGGCACGGCGAACCGCTGGCAGCACCGGTGCCGTACCGCAACTATGTGGCGCAGACGCGCCTGGGTGTCAGCGAGCAGGAGCATGAAGCGTTCTTTCGGCAGATGCTCGGCGACATCGACGAGCCGACCTTGCCGTTCGCTTTGCTGAACGTGCAGGGCGACGGCAGCAACATCGAAGAAGCCGAGCAGGCGCTGGCCAGCGCTCTCTATCAGCGCCTGCAGCAGCAGGCGCGCCTGGCGGGCGTGAGCATCGCCAGCCTGATCCACCTCGCCTGGGCGCAAGTATTGGCGGCGACCTCCGCGCAGCAAAGTGTCGTATTTGGCACGGTGTTGATGGGCCGCATGCAGGGTGGCGCGGGTGCCGATCGGGCGCTCGGGGTGTTCATCAACACCTTGCCGCTGCGGGTCGATGTCGGCGAGGGTGCGGGCGCAGCGCTGAGGTCCACCCATGCGCGCCTGAGCGCGTTGCTTGCCCATGAACACGCTTCGTTGGCGCTGGCCCAGCGTTGCAGCGGCGTTGCTGCGCCGGCACCGCTGTTCAGCGCCTTGCTCAACTATCGGCACAGCGATGATGTCGAGCAAAAAACCTCGCGGCAAACCTGGCAGGGCATCGAGACCCTGGCTAATGAGGAGCGGACCAATTATCCGTTTACCCTGAGTGTCGATGACCTCGGCACAGGCTTGCGCTTGACCACCCGCACCCTGTCGAGCATCGGTGCGCAGCGGATTTGCAGTTATGTGCAGTCAGCGCTGAGCGTGTTGGTCGAAGCGCTGGAGAACACGCCGCAGCGGCCGCTGAATAGCCTGCCGTTGTTACCGCAGGAAGAACTGCAACGGCTGCTGATCGAGTTCAACGATACGGCAGTCGACTGCCCGCTGGATCAGCCACTTCAGGCACTGTTCGAACAACAGGTGCAGCGCAAGCCGGATGCCATCGCCGTGCAGTTCGCCGAGCAACGCCTGAGCTATCGCGAGTTGAACGAGCAGGCCAACCGCCTGGCCCATTATCTGCGCGGGCTCGGCGTGCAACCGGATTCGCGGGTCGCGATCTGCGTCGAGCGCGGGCCTGAACTGGTGATCGGTCTGTTGGGCATTCTCAAGGCCGGCGGTGCTTATGTGCCGCTCGATCCGGATTATCCGCAGCAACGGCTCAACTACATGTTGCAGGACAGCGCTCCGGTCGCGCTGCTGGTGCATGCCGCAACGCGTGATTTGCTCGGCGAACCCGGCGTGCCACTGATCGATCTCGATCTCGGTGTATGGCGGGACCAACCGCACGAGAATCCGCAGGTACCCGGTCTCGTCGCGGCGAATCTGGCCTACATGATCTACACCTCCGGCTCCACCGGCACGCCGAAAGGCGTGATGATCGAGCACCGCAGCGCCTGCAACATGGTGCATTGGGGTTCGCAGTTGTCGCCGCCGACTGAACACGGGGCGTTGCTGCAAAAGGCCCCGTACAGTTTCGACAGTTCGGTGTGGGAGATCTTCTGGCCACTGTGCTCGGGCATGCGCCTGGTCCTGGCGCGAGCCGATGGCAATCGCGATTCGGCTTATGTCACGCAAGTGATTCGTGAGCAAAACATAACCGTGGTCAAGTTCGTGCCGGCCTTGTTGCAGCAGTTCCTCGAACAGGACGATGTCAGCCAGTGCACCAGCCTGACCGATGTGCTCAACGGTGGCGGCGAGTTGACCGTCGCGCTGGCCCGGCAAGTGCGCGAGCGCCTGCCGTGGGTGCGCCTGCACAACGTCTACGGGCCGACCGAAACCACGGTCGACAGCAGTGGCTGGACGCTGCAACCCGGCGAGCCGGTGCCGCAGACACTGGTACCGATCGGCAAGGCCCTGAGCAACACGCGGCTGTACGTCCTTGATGCCTTTGATCAGCCAGTGCCGTCAGGCGTCAGTGGGCATTTGCACATTGGCGGGGTGGGCGTGGCGCGGGGCTATCTGGGACTGCCGCAATTGCAGGCCGAACGCTTTATCGACAGTCCGTTCGTGCCTGGTGATCGCTTGTATCGCACCGGTGATCTGGTGCGTTATGGCGCCGATGGCAACCTCGAATTCCTCGGTCGTAACGACTTTCAGGTCAAGCTGCGCGGGGTGCGTCTTGAGCTGGGCGAGATTGAAGCGCGCCTGCTGGAACACCCGGCCATTCGCGAGGCGGTGGTGCTGGTAAGCGATGAGCGGCTGGTGGCTTATTACACCCTGCGCGCCGAACTGGCTGCACCGACGCTGGAAGCATTGCGAGCGCATGTGTTGGCGCAGTTGCCGGAGTTCATGGTGCCTGGCGCCTACGTGAGGTTGGCGGCGTTGCCCTTGACGCCAAACGACAAAATCGACCGCAAGGCGTTGCCGGAGCCGGGGGCGGAGGCGCTGCTCAGTCGTCCTTACGAGGCCCCCGCAGGCGACGTGGAAACCGCCTTGGCGCAGATATGGGCGCAGGTGCTCAAGGTCGAGCAGGTGGGCCGGCACGACAACTTCTTCGAGCTGGGCGGGCATTCGTTGCTGGCGGTCAGTCTGGTCGCGCGCATGCGTCTGGCTGGCCTGCATGTCGACGCGCGCACGCTGTTCAGCCAGCCGACGCTGGCCGCGCTGGCGGCACAGACCTCGCGGCAGGCGAAGCAGGTCGAAATCGCCCAGACCACCATCCCGAGCCTCAACCGCAAACGCCGGCTCTGATCGTCGGACACGAAACCTGTGGGAGCGAGCCTGCTCGCGAAAGCGCTGTGTCAGTCGCCATCAACATTGACTGAACCAACGCATTCGCGAGCAGGCTCGCTCCCACGGGGACTTGCGGTGCTCACGCTGGCAGCTTGTCCCCGCTTCCCATGTCAGACACCCACGCCCCGATGTTTTAGTTTTTCCAGGCTGCGCGCCGCCTGCATGGACTCGCTGCTGCGCGCTCATTTTTTTTCGAATTTACAGCAGGTTACCTCATGCATTTCAGCGAACTGATGGCTGCCATTTCCACCCATGCGATCCGCCTTCAACAGGAAGATGAAGACCTGGTCATTCTGGGCAGCGACGACGCGCTGGATGACGCGTTGTGGGACAGCCTCGCGGCGCACAAGGCGCAACTGCTGGAGCTGGTCGCCCAACACGGCGGCGACTGGCTGAGCCCGGCCTTTCGCATCACCCCGGACATGCTGCCGCTGGTGCAACTGAATCAGGAAACCCTCGACCGCATCGTCGCCACGGTGCCGGGCGGCGCCGCCAACGTGCAGGACATCTATCCGTTGTCCGCGTTGCAGGAAGGCATGCTCTATCACCACCTCTCGGCCCCTGCCGGTGACCCTTACATCTCGCAGGCGCGCTTCGTATTCGACAGCCAGGAACGGCTGGACGCCTTCGCCGACGCGCTGCGCTGGGTGGTAAAACGTCACGACATCCTGCGCACCTCGTTCGTCTGGGAATATCTCGACGAAGCGCTGCAAGTGGTCTGGCGCGAGGCGCCGCTGGTGTGTGAGGAAGTCCCCGTCGACAGTGCCGCCGACGTGCTCACGCAACTGCTCGCACGCCACGACCCGCAACACTTCCGTCTCGACATGCAGCAAGCGCCTTTACTGCGCCTGGTGTATGCGCAGGATGCCGCGCAGGGCCGCGTGGTCGCGCTGTTGCTGTTTCATCACATGATCATGGATCACGTGGCGCTGGATGTGCTGCGCCGGGAAATTCAGGCCTGTCTGCTCGGGCAGACCGCGCAAGTGCCTGCCGCTGTGCCGTATCGCGATCACTTGGCCAGGGCACGCAAAGCCGGTAACGAGCAGGCGCAGGAAGCATTTTTCCGCGACATGCTCGCGGATATCGACGAGCCGACGCTGCCCTGTGGTTTGCAGGATGTGCAGGGCGATGGCCACGCCATCGAGGAAGCCTCGCTGATGCTCGACAGCCGCTTGAGCCGGCAGTTGCGCGAGCAGTCACGGCAGCTCGGCGTCAGCGTCGCGAGCCTGACGCATCTGGCCCTGGCGCGGGTGCTCGGGCAATTGTCCGGGCGCACGGCGGTGGTGTTCGGCACCGTGCTGCTGGGGCGGATGGACGCGGGCGAGGGCGGCGAGCAAGCGTTGGGCATGTTCATCAACACTTTGCCGCTGCGCGTTGATGTTGGCGAGCAAAGCGTGCGCGCCGGCGTGCTGGCGACCCATCGGCGCCTGACCGCGCTGCTGGCGCACGAGCAGGCTTCGCTAGCCCTGGCGCAACGCTGCAGCGCCGTTGCGGTGCCGACGCCGCTGTTCAGCGCGATCCTCAACTACCGACACAGCAGCGTTGAGGAAGTGGCGGAGGTGATCGACATCGCCCCCGGTGTGCAGGTGTTGGGTGCCCGCGAGCGCACCAACTATCCGCTGACCATCAACATCGATGACCTCGGCGCCGACTTGCGCATCACCGCGCTGGCGGATGCAGCGCTGGGGGCCGAGCGCATGGCCGCGTACCTGAACACGGCGCTGGAGAGTCTGCTCGCCGCCTTGCAAACCAGCGCCGATGTGCCGCTGCAAACGCTGCGCATCCTCCCGGCGAGCGAACGCGAACACTTGCTGTACGGCGTCAATTCGCCGCTGGCACAGTTCCCGGAAACCCTGTTGATTCACCAGCAATTCGAAACCCATGCCCAGGCCCAGCCTGAGGCCACGGCGCTGATATTCGACGGACAAACCCTCAGTTACGGCGAACTCAACCGGCGCGCCAACCAGGTGGCGCATCATCTGCTGGCCCTGAACATTCGTCCCGACGACCGCGTGGCGATCTGCGTTGAGCGTGGCGCGCCAATGATCATCGGCCTGCTTGGGGTGCTCAAGGCCGGCGCCGGTTACGTGCCGATCGATCCGGCCTATCCGCTCGACAGAATCAGCTTCACCTTGCAGGACAGCGCCCCGGCAGCAGTGCTGATGCAGACGGCGACGCGCGAGCGCGTGGCCGCTCTCGAAGTGCCGCAGATCGACCTCGACAGCGCTCACCTCAAGGCCGAACTCGACAGCAATCCGCAGATCCCTGAGCTGACCCCGGCGCATCTGGCTTACGTGATCTACACCTCCGGTTCCACCGGTTTACCCAAAGGCGTGATGGTCGAGCACCGCAACGTGGCGCGGTTGTTTTCCGCCACCCACGATTGGTTCCAGTTCAACCCGCAAGACATCGGGGTGTTGTTCCATTCCTTCGCGTTCGACTTCTCGGTCTGGGAAATCTGGGCCGCGCTGGCGTTCGGCGGGCAATTGCTGCTGATCCCGCAAGCCGTCAGCCGTTCGCCGGACGACTGCTATGCATTGCTCTGCCAGACCGGCGTGACCGTACTTAACCAGACGCCGAGCGCCTTCCGCCAACTGATCGCCGCGCAGGGCCGCAGTCAGCTGCAACACTCGTTACGGGAGGTGGTGTTCGGCGGCGAAGCGCTGGAGCCGGGCTTGCTCAAGCCGTGGTATGCGCGGGTCGGCAATGCCGGCACGCGGCTGGTGAACATGTACGGCATCACCGAAACCACCGTGCACGTGACCTATCGACCGCTGCAAGCCGCCGACGCGCAGTTGCTCGGCGTCAGCCCGATTGGCGTGCGTATTCCCGATCTGCAACTGTATATCCTCGATGCTCAGCGCGAACCGGTACCGGTCGGCGTGATTGGCGAGTTGTACGTCGGCGGGGCCGGGGTGGCGCGCGGTTATCTGAATCGTGAAGCATTGACTGCCGAGCGTTTTATCAATGATCCGTTCACTGAAAATGTCGATGCGCGGCTGTATAAAACCGGCGACCTCGCGCGCTGGGCCGCCGACGGCAGCCTCGAATACCTCGGTCGCAATGACGATCAAGTGAAAATTCGCGGCTTCCGCATTGAGTTGGGCGAGATCGAGGCGCGGCTGTCTACTTGCGAAGGCGTGCGCGAAGCCGTGGTAATCGCTCGTGAGGACAGCCCCGGCGATCAGCGTCTGGTCGCCTACTGGCTGGCCGACGCAGGCGCTGCGCCGGATGTGGCGCAATTGCGTGATCATCTGTTGGCGGGGTTGGCTGACTACATGGTGCCAAGCGCCTTCGTGCGCCTGGAAGCCTTCCCGCTGACCACCAACGGCAAGCTCGACCGCAAAGCCTTGCCGGCACCGGACAGCGATGCATTCGCGCGGCGCGGTTTCGAAGCGCCGGTCGGAGCGGTAGAGAATCTGATTGCTGGTCTCTGGCAGACATTGCTTGGTGTCGAGCAGGTCGGCCGCCATGACAATTTCTTCGAGCTCGGCGGTCATTCGCTGCTGGCAGTGAAGCTGATCGAACGCATGCGCCAACAGGATCTGCACTGTGACGTGCGCGTGCTGTTCGGTCAGCCGAGTGTGGCCGCGCTGGCGGCGACCTTGAGCAGCGAACGCGGCATCGTCGTTCCCGACAACCTGATCAAGCCAGGTTGTACGCGCATCACCCCGGCCATGTTGCCGCTGACCAATCTCGATCAAGCCGCGATCGACCGTGTCGTTGCAACCGTGCCGGGCGACATCGCCAATGTGCAGGATATCTATGGCCTGGCGCCTTTGCAGGCGGGAATTCTCTATCACCATCTGGCCACCGCTGCCGGTGATCCGTATGTGTTGCAGGCGCAATTTGCCTTCGACGGTCTGGCGCAGATCAAAACCTTCGTTCGCGCCTTGAACGGCGTGATCGCGCGCCATGACATTCTGCGCACCGGCATCGTCTGGGAAGGGCTTGAAGAGGCGGTGCAAGTGGTCTGGCGCGAGGCGCCACTGGCGCTGGAACGCGTCGATGCTGACGAACTCGACGGCGACGTGCTCGAGCAGATGCAGGCGCGTTTCGATCCACGCCACTATCGTCTGGACCTCAATCGCGCGCCGCTGATGCGTTTTGTCTACACCGAAGATCAGCCGCACAAGCGCTGGATCGGCATTCTCCTGATGCACCATATCGTCCTCGACCACACCGCCCTCGACGTGCTGGTCGCGGAAATGAATGACGTCATGCTTGGTCGCAGCGAGCATCTGCCGCCGCCGGTGCAATACCGCCACTTTGTCGCCCAGGCGCGGCTCGGCGTTGATGATCAGGCCCATGAGGCGTTCTTCCGCGAGATGCTTGGCGATATCGACGAGCCGACCGTGGCCTTCGGTCTGCAGGACGTGCACGGCGACGGCAGCGACATTCTCGACAGTCATTCCGAGCTCGATGCCGACCTCGGTAAACGTCTGCGTGAGCAGGCGCGGCGGCTCGGTGTCAGTGTGGCCAGTCTGGTGCATCAGGCCTGGGCTCAGGTGTTGGCGCAGGTGTCCGGCCAGCAGGACGTGGTGTTCGGCACGGTATTGCTCGGGCGCATGCAGGGCGGCGAAGGCGCAGATCGGGCGTTGGGCATGTTCATCAACACCTTGCCGCTGCGCGTCAGCGTCGGGGCTGATTCGGTAGAGAGCGGCGTGCGGGGTACCCATGCACGTCTGGCGCAGTTGCTCGGCCATGAGCAGGCTTCGTTGGCGCTGGCCCAGCGTTGCAGTGGTGTCGCCGGGTCGCAGGCGCTGTTCAGCACCTTGCTCAACTACCGCCACAGTGCGCCGGAGTCGGCCGCTGTAACGTGGGACGGCGTGCAGATTCTCAGCTCCCGCGAGCGCAGTAACTATCCGTTGGTGGTCAGTGTCGACGACCTCGGCGACGGGTTCCGCCTGAACGTGCAAGCCGTGCCGCAAGTGGATGGCGCGCGGGTCTGCGATTTCTTGCAAACCGCGTTGCACAGCCTGGTCACGGCACTTGAGTACACGCCAACGGCGCCGTTGCAGCAACTGTCGATCGTGTCGCCGAGTGAGCGGCAGCGAGTGCTGGTCGGCTTCAACATCAGCGGTCGTGAATTCCCGCCGGCGCAGACCGTGCCGCGCCTGTTTGAAGCGCAAGTGGCGGCACATCCCGAAGCGCTGGCGGTGGTGCAGGGCGAGCAACGGCTCAGCTACCGTGAACTGAATCAGCGCGCCAATCGTCTCGCCCATCACTTGATCGGTCTCGGCGTGCAAGTCGATGACCGTGTTGCGCTGTGCCTGCGTCGCGGGCCGGACATGCTCGTCGCGCTGCTGGCGATTCTCAAGGCCGGCGCCGGTTACGTGCCGATCGATGCGGATTACCCGGCAGAGCGCATCGCCTACCTGTTGCAGGACAGCGACCCGATCGCGGTGCTGGCGCAGGCGTCGACGCGCGAGCTGCTTGGCGTTGTTCCCGTCATCGATCTGGATGCCGGCGACTGGCAGCACTTACCTGACACCAACCCAGTGCTGTCGAGGTTGACCCCGGCGAATCTGGCCTACGTGATCTACACCTCCGGTTCCACCGGACAGCCGAAAGGCGTGATGGTCGAGCACCGCACCCTGGAAAACCTCGTGCACTGGCACGCCGAAGCCTTCGATCTGCATGCCGGCAGCCACACCGCCAGCGTCGCCGGTTGCGGTTTCGATGCCATGGCCTGGGAAGTCTGGCCGGCGTTGTGCGTTGGCGCGACCGTGCATCTGCCACTGTCTTCGATCAAAAACGAACATCTTGATGAACTGCTCGAATGGTGGCGCGCGCAGCCGTTGCAGGTGAGCTTTCTGCCAACCCCGGTGGCCGAATATGCCTTCAGTCGTGAATTGGGCCATCCGACCCTGCGCACATTGCTGATCGGTGGCGATAAATTGCGCCAGTTCCCGCGAGATCAGACGTTCGATGTGATCAACAACTATGGCCCGACCGAAGCCACGGTGGTGGCGACGTCCGGGCGCATCGAGCCCGGGCGGGTTTTGCACATTGGCCGGCCGATTGCCAATGCCAAAGTCTATTTGCTGGACCGTCAGCAACAACCAGTGCCGACCGGTGTACAAGGCGAGTTGTATGTAGGCGGCGCCGGGGTTGCGCGCGGCTATCTGAATCGTCCGGAACTGACCTCAGCACAATTCCTTGACGACCCGTTCAGCGATGAACCGCATGCGCGGATGTACCGCACCGGCGACCTCGCTCGCTGGCTGGCGGACGGCAATATCGAATACCTGGGGCGCAATGATGATCAGGTAAAACTGCGCGGCGTGCGTATAGAACTCGGGGAAATCGAAGCGGCGCTGAGCGCTCACGCCGCGGTGCGCGAATGCGTGGTGCTGGTGCGCGACGGCCGTCTGGTCGCCTGGTTTACCGCAATCGAGTCTGTCGAGATCGGCGATTTGCACCAGTATCTGCACGCGCGGCTGCCGGACACTTTGGTCCCGGCCGCTTACGTGCGACTGGACAGCCTGCCGCTCACGGCTCACGGCAAACTCGACCGCAAGGCCTTGCCCGAACCGGATCAGGACGCCTGGCTCAGCCGTGAATATGAAGCGCCACAAGGCCCGGTCGAAATGGCGCTGGCGCAGATATGGGCCGACGTACTCAACATCGAACAGATCGGCCGTCACGACAATTTCTTCGAACTCGGCGGCCATTCGCTGTTGGCGGTGAGCCTGATCGAACGCATGCGTCAGGCCGGTTTAAGCGCCGATGTGCGCGTGCTGTTCAACCAACCGAGCCTGGCCGCGCTGGCGCGGGCCTTGGGCAGTGGCCGGGAAATCGATGTGCCGGCAAATCTGATTGCGGCCGATTGCACACACATCACGCCCGACATGCTGACCCTGACCACACTCGATCAGGCCAGCATCGATCGTATCGTCGCGACGGTGCCGGGCGGTGCTGCGAATGTGCAGGATATCTATCCGCTGGCACCGTTGCAGGAAGGCATTCTTTATCACCACCTCAGTGCCGAACAGGGCGATCCGTACCTGCTGCAATCGCGTCTGGCCTTCGACAGTCTTGAACGTTTGCACAGCTTCGCCGAGCACTTGCAGCAGGTCATCGCCCGTCACGACATTCTGCGCACCAGCGTGGTCTGGCAAGGCTTGCCGAGCCCGCAGCAAGTAGTCTGGCGGCAGGCGCAGATGGTCGTCCAGCAGGTGCTGCTGGATGCGCAGGACGGCGACATTCTCGAACAGCTGCACGCGCGTTTCGATGCCCGGCATTTCCGCCTCGACCTTAATCAAGCTCCGTTGATCCGCATGGTCTACGCCGAGGATCCGGCGCAACAGCAAGTCGTCGCCATCGTGCTGTTCCATCACTCGATTCTCGACCACACCGCCATGGACGTGATCGGCCGGGAAATGCACGCGTTGATGTTCGATCAGCTCGACACACTGACGCCGCCGATGCCGTACCGCAATTACGTGGCGCAGGCACGCCTCGGCGCCGATGAGCAGGAACATGAAGCGTTCTTCCGCGAGATGCTCGGCGACATCGACGAGCCGACTTTGCCCTTCGGTCTGCAGGATGTTCAGGGCGACGGGCGTGGTATCGAAGAAGCGCTGCAAGCGGTCGATGCCGCGCTCAATCGGCGTCTGCGCGAACAGGCCCGGCAGTTGGGCGTCAGCCCGGCGAGCCTGATGCACATGGCCTGGGCGCAAGTGTTGGGCGTCGTTTCCGGCCGTCGCGACGTGGTCTTCGGCACCGTGTTGATGGGGCGTATGCAGGGCGGTGAGGGCGCCGACCGCACGTTGGGGGTTTTTATCAATACCCTTCCGCTGCGGGTGGGTCTCGCTGAGAGCGTGCGCGCCGGGGTGAAAACCACCCACGCGCGGCTGACGGCGCTGCTCGCTCATGAACACGCGTCACTGGCGCTGGCTCAACGCTGCAGCGGCACGCCGGGTTCTGCGCCGCTGTTCAGCGCCTTGCTCAATTACCGGCACAGCGCCGCCGCACAACAGCCGCGCGACGGCCAGGGGATCTGGCAAGGCGTGCGCATGCTCGGTGGCGAGGAGCGCAGCAACTATCCGCTGACCCTGTCGGTGGATGATCTGGGCGACGGTTTTGCCTTGGACGTGCTGGCGCTCGCCGAGATCGGTGCGCAGCGGATCTGCAGTTACATGCACACCGCACTGGAGCAACTGGTGCAAGCGCTGGAGCAGCAGCCCCAGACGCCACTCGATCAGCTACCGATTCTGTCGCTGCCGGAGCAGGCGCGACTGCTGGTCGATTTCAATCGGAGTGCCGTCGCGTTTCGCCGTGGCGCAACCCTTCATGCGCTGGTCGAGACTCAGGCGGCACAACGGGCGGAGGCGCTGGCGGTGGTGCAGGGCGGGCAAGCGTTGACCTATGGCCAGCTCAATCAACGCGCCAACCGCCTGGCCCACCATCTGCTCAGCCTTGGCGTGCAGCCTGACGACCGCATCGCCGTGTGCGTGCGGCGCAGCCCGCAGATGCTGGTGGCGCTGCTGGCGATCCTCAAGTCCGGCGCCGGTTATGTGCCGGTCGACCCCACCTACCCGGCGGAACGCATTGCCTACCTGCTGGAGGACAGCGCTCCATTGGCGGTTCTGGCCGAGGCCTCGACGCGTGATTTGCTCGGTGCTGCGCGCGTGATCGATCTCGATCGCCTTGACTGGGCGCATCTGCCGGACCGCAATCCGCAGGTGCCGATGCTGACCCCGGCGCATCTGGCCTACGTGATCTACACCTCGGGCTCCACCGGCCAGCCGAAAGGCGTGATGGTCGAACACGCAACGCTGGAAAACCTCGTGCACTGGCACAACGGCGCCTTTGACCTGCACGCGGGCAGCCACACGTCGAGTGTCGCCGGGTTTGGTTTCGATGCCATGGCGTGGGAGGTCTGGCCAGCGCTGTGCATCGGCGCGACCGTGCATCTGCCACCGCAATCGGTGAGCAACGAGCACCTCGACGAATTGCTGGCGTGGTGGCGCGCGCAGCCGTTGCAGGTGAGTTTCCTGCCCACGCCCGTCGCCGAATACGCCTTCAGTCGTGACCTCGGCCACCCGACCTTGCGCACGTTGCTGATCGGTGGCGACAAATTGCGCCAGTTCCCGCGTCAGCAGACGTTCGCGGTGATCAACAACTACGGCCCGACCGAAGCCACGGTGGTTGCCACCTGCGGCGCGGTCGAGGCCGGGCAGGTGCTGCATATCGGTCGGCCGATGGCCAACGCGAAGATTTACCTGCTCGATGACCAGCAGCGCCCCGTACCGGTTGGCGTTGCTGGCGAGTTGTATGTCGGCGGTGCCGGCGTGGCGCGCGGTTATCTGCATCGCCCCGAGCTGACTGCCGAACGCTTTCTCGACGACCCGTTCAGCGATGAACCGCAGGCGCGCATGTACCGCACCGGCGACCTCGCGCGCTGGCTGGCTGATGGCAACGTCGAATACCTGGGGCGCAACGATGATCAGGTCAAACTGCGCGGCGTGCGCATCGAATTGGGCGAAATCGAAGCGGCGTTGAGCGCTCACGAAGCCGTGCAGGATTGCGTGGTGCTGGTACGCGACGGCCAGTTGCTGGCTTGGTTTACCGAACGCCTGAACGTCGAGATCGAGGATTTGCGCAGTCATTTGCAAGCACAGTTGCCGCATGCCCTGGTGCCTGCCGCTTACGTGCGCCTGCAAGCACTGCCGCTGACCGCCAACGGCAAACTCGACCGCAAGGCGTTGCCAGAACCGGATCAAACGGCGTGGCTGAGCCGCGAATATGCCGCGCCACAAGGTTCGGTGGAAATCGCCTTGGCGCAGATCTGGTCGGACGTCCTCAAGGTCGAACAGATCGGCCGTCACGACAACTTCTTCGAATTGGGCGGGCATTCATTACTGGCGGTGACGCTGATCGAGCGCATGCGTCAGGTCGATCTGAGCACCGACGTGCGTGTGCTGTTCAGCCAACCGACCCTGGCCGCGCTGGCGGCGGCGGTGGGCAGTGGCCGCGAGGTCGCCGTGCCGGACAATCTGATTCCTGCCGATTGCACGCACATCACTGCGGACATGCTGACGCTGGTGCAACTGGATCAGGCCAGTATCGAGCGCATCGTCGCCACGGTGCCGGGCGGCGCGGCCAATGTGCAGGATATTTATCCGCTGGCACCGTTGCAGGAAGGGATTCTGTATCACCACCTCAGCGCCGCGCAGGGCGATCCGTACCTGCTGCAATCGTGTCTGGCGTTCGACAGTATTGAACGGTTTCAACGGTTCGCGGCGGCGTTGCGTCAGGTCATGACGCGCCACGACATCCTGCGCACTTCGGTGGTCTGGCAAGGCTTGGCGGCGCCGGTGCAAGTGGTCTGGCGCCGTGCGGAGTTGCCGGTTCAAGCTGTGGCGCTGGAGCCCGCGCAGGGCGAAGCCATCGATCAACTACGTGCGCGCTTCGATGCGCGGCACTGGCGTCTGGACCTCGACCAAGCACCGCTGTTGCGTCTGGTGTACGCCCTCGACGCGGACAATCAACGCGTGGTTGCCATGCTGTTGTTCCACCACATCGCCATGGACCACACCGCGTTGGCGGTGGTCAGCGCAGAAATGCAGGCGATTTTGCACGGTGATGAGCGACTACCTGTGCCCGCCGTGCCATACCGCAACTATGTGGCGCAGACCCGCCTCGGCGTTAGCGAACAAGAGCACGAAGTGTTCTTCCGCGAGATGCTCGGTGACATCGACGAACCGACGCTGCCATTCGGTTTGCAGGACGTGCACGGCGACGGGAATGACATCGAGGAAGTCTGCCAAGCGCTGCCTGCCACGGTGGCGCAGCGGTTGCGCAGCCAGGCGCGCTTGCTCGGCGTCAGTGTCGCCAGTCTGTTCCATCTCGCCTGGGCGCGGGTACTGGCGGCAACGTCCGCTCAGGAGCGCGTTGTCTTCGGCACGGTGCTGCTGGGCCGCATGCAGGGTGGGGCGGGCGCAGATCGCGGGCTGGGCATGTTCATCAACACCTTGCCATTGCGCGTGGATGTCGACGAAACCGATGTGCGCGCCGGGGTCAAGGCGACCCATGCGCGGCTCAGTGCGCTGTTGGCTCACGAACATGCTTCGCTGGCATTGGCCCAGCGTTGCAGCGGTGTCGCGGCACCGTCACCACTGTTTAGCGCGATGCTCAATTACCGCCATAGCGACAGCGAAGCTCAGCAAACTACCAAGCGCGAGGCCTGGCAGGGCATCGAATCCCTGGCCGGCGAGGAGCGCACCAATTACCCGTTGACCCTCAACGTCGATGATCTCGGCAGTGGTTTCGCACTGACGGTGATGACCCCTTCGCGCATCGGTGCAGCACGCCTCGGCCAGTACATGCACAACGCGCTGATCGCGCTGGTTGAAGCGTTGGAGCACACACCGCAACAACCGTTGAACTGCCTGACGGTGTTGCCGGACGAGGAGCGGCAGGCGTTGCTGTTCGGCCTCAATGCCACCGACGTCGATTACGACTTGCAGCAGACGCTGCACGGCTTGTTTGAAGCGCAGGTGCAGCGTACGCCACAGGCTGTGGCCGTTGTCGCCGGCGACCAGGCATTGAGCTACACGCAGTTGAACGAACGCGCCAACCGCTTGGCCCGGCACCTGCTCAGCCTTGGCGTACAGGTTGATTCACGGGTGGCAATCTGCGTCGAGCGCAGCCTGGAAATGGTCATCGGCCTGCTGGCGATCAATAAGGCCGGCGCCGCTTATGTGCCGCTGGACCCAGCCTATCCGGCGGAGCGTCTGGCCTACATGCTCGAGGACAGCGCGCCGGCCGTGGTGCTGGTGCACGGGGCGACCCGCACGCTATTGGGAGAGTTCTCGGCACCGGTAATCGACCTCGACCAGAACACCTGGCAATCCCTGTCTGCCGACAATCCGCAAATCCCGGCGCTGACACCCCAACACAGCGCGTACGTGATCTACACCTCCGGCTCCACCGGCCAACCGAAAGGCGTGGTCAACGAACATGCCGGGGTGGTCAACCGCTTGTTGTGGATGCAGGACGCCTATCGCCTGACCGCTGCCGATTCGGTATTGCAGAAAACCCCATTCAGTTTTGACGTCTCGGTGTGGGAGTTCTTCTGGCCGCTGATGACCGGCGCGCGCCTGGTCATGGCGCGGCCCGACGGACACAAGGATCCGCAATACCTCACTGAAGTGATCGAAACCGAAAACATCACCACGCTGCACTTTGTGCCGTCGATGCTCGATGTGTTCCTCGCCAATAGCGACACCACACGCTGCGACAGCGTGCGGCAGGTAATGTGCAGCGGCGAGGCGTTGCCGGGCCGTGTGGTGCGGCGTTTCAAACTGCAATTGCCGGGCAGCGCGTTGCATAACCTGTACGGCCCGACCGAAGCCGCCGTCGATGTCACCGCGTGGGACTGCGCGGGAACGATCGAGCAGACCCCGGACAACACGCCAATTGGCAAACCGATCGCCAACACCCGCATGTACATCCTTGATGCGCAACAGCAACCCGTGCCGCAAGGCGTGATCGGCGAGCTGTACATCGCTGGCGTGCAGGTGGCGCGCGGTTATCTGAACCGACCTGAGCTGAGTGCCGAGCGCTTCCTCAACGATCCGTTCCAGGCCAACGGGCGGATGTATCGCACCGGTGACGTCGCCCGCTATCTGGCGGACGGCAACATCCAATACCTGGGGCGTAACGATGATCAGGTGAAGATCCGCGGTCTGCGTATTGAGCTGGGCGAAATCCAGGCGCGCCTGGCCCAGATCAAAGGTGTGCAGGAAGCCGTGGTGGTGGCTCGCGAAGACGTGCCCGGCGACAAACGTCTGGTCGCGTATTACACCGGCGAACGGCTGGAAATCGACCTGCTGCGCAGTCAACTGCTCGAGCATTTGCCGGATTACATGGTGCCTACGGTGTTTGTGCATCTCGATAGTTTGCCGCTGAGCCCCAACGGCAAGCTCGACCGCAAGGCGCTGCCGGCGCCGGATCAGCAATCGCTGAAAACCCGCGAATACGAAGCCCCGGTTGGCGACGTCGAAATCACCCTGGCACGGCTCTGGGCCGAGCTGCTTAACGTCGAGCGGGTAGGGCGTCACGACCATTTCTTTGAACTGGGTGGTCACTCATTACTGGCGGTCAGTCTGATCGGCCGGTTACGTCAGGAAGGCATGGAAGCCGATGTCAGGGGGTTGTTCGAACAACCGACCCTGGCCGGCTACGCCGCAATTACGGAAAGAATGGAGATCGTCCTGTGAATGTGCTCGAACTGTTGGCAACCCTGAAGACAAAAGACATTCAGTTGGCGGTGACCGATGAGCAATTGCGCGTCAACGGCAACAAACAGGCGTTGAGCGATCCGGCGCTGCTGGCCGCGCTGCGCGAGCACAAACCGGCGCTGATCGAACTGATCAAGGCCGGCCAATACTCGGCCACCCGCGTCGGCCAGATTGACGTTCCGGCCAACGGCATTCTCCCCGGCACCACGCGCATCACCCCAGCGATGGTGACCCTGGCTGACGTGGATCAGGCGACCCTCGACCGCTTGCTCGCCGAGGTACCAGGCGGCGCCGCCAATGTGCAGGACATCTACCCATTGGCGCCGTTGCAGGAAGGCATTCTCTATCACCACGCGAGCAACGAGCAGGGCGATCCGTACGTCATGCAATCGTACTTTGCGTTCAGCAGCCGCGAGCGGCTGCAGGACTTCGCTCAAGCCTTGCAAAAGGTCATCGATCGCCACGACATCTTGCGCACGGCGGTGCATTGGGAAGGGCTGGACGTGCCGCTGCAAGTGGTCTGGCGTCAGGCACCGTTGCCGATGGAAGAGATCGTGCTGGCAGACGGCGCAAGTGATGCGCTGCAGCAACTGCACGAGCGTTTCGATGCGCGGCATTTCCGTCTGGACGTCCGGTGCGCGCCGATGATGCGTCTGGCCTACGCGTGGGATGAGGGCGGTCAGCGCGTGGTCGCGACGTTGTTGTTCCATCACATGGCGCTGGACCACTCGGCGCTCGACGTGGTGCGTCACGAACTGCTCGCCTGCCTCACTGGCCAGGCTCAATCGCTCGGCCGGCCGGTGCCGTTTCGCAATTACGTGGCGCAGGCGCGGCTGGGCATCAGCGAAGCTGAGCACGAGGTTTTTTTCCGCGACATGCTCGCTGACATAGCCGAGCCGACGCTGCCCTACGGTTTGCAGGATGTGCAGGGCGACGGCCTCGGTATCGCTGAGCTGAGCCTGCCGGTCAATCCGTTGCTCGGCCAGCGTCTGCGCGCACAGGCGCGGCAGCTCGGCGTGAGTGTCGCGAGCCTGTTTCATCTGGGCTGGGCGCAGGTACTGGCGGTGCTCACCGGCAAACAAAACGTAGTGTTCGGTACGGTGCTGATGGGCCGTATGCAAGGCGCCGAAGCCACCGAGCGGGCGCTGGGGATTTTCATCAACACCTTGCCGTTGCGGGTCGATGTCGATGCACAAGGCGTGCGTGCGGCGGTGGAGGCGACGCACAAACGCCTGACCACGCTGATGCGCCACGAACACGCACCACTGGCACTCGCCCAGCGTTGCAGCGGCGTGGTCGCGCCGACGCCGTTGTTCAGTGCCTTGCTCAATTACCGCCACAGCCACAACGCGGCGACGGCGAGTGCCGAGACCCTGGCGGCCTGGGAAGGCATCAGCACGATCAGCTCCGAAGAACGCACCAACTATCCGCTGACCCTGAGCGTCGACGATTTCGGCGATACCTTCAGCCTGACCTTGCTGGCCACCACCGAGGTCGATCCACAGCGCATCTGCGATTACTTGCACTGCGCCCTGGAAAGTCTGGTGCTGGCGCTGGAGCAGGCGCCGGACACCGCGCTCAACCAGTTGCCGATTCTGCCAGCGGCCGAGCGCGAACAGGTTTTGCTGGCGTTCAATGCCAGTCACGCCGATTTCCCCGCGACGTTGACCATTGCCCAGCGTTTCGAGGCCCAAGTGGCGCAGCGGCCAGAAGCTGTGGCAGCACAGTTCTTGGGTGAGCAACTGAGCTATGCCGAACTCAACCGGCATGCCAACGCCTTGGCTCATCATCTGATCGCACTGGGTGTGAAACCCGATGATCGCGTCGCCATCGTCGCCCGCCGTGGCCTCGATACGCTGGTCGGGCTAGTGGCGATTCTCAAGGCCGGTGCCGGTTATGTGCCGGTCGACCCGGCGCACCCGGCCGAGCGTCTGCACTACTTGCTCAGCGACAGCGCCCCCGTTGCAGTGCTGACCCAAAATAATCTGCGGGAGCGCTTGCCGACGCTGGCGGTGCCGGTGATCGATCTTGACCCGCGCACTTGGCCGCTGAGCGAGACCCTTGATCCGCAGGTGCCGGGCCTGACCGCCGCGCATCTGGCCTACGTGATCTACACCTCCGGCTCCACCGGCCTGCCCAAAGGCGTGATGGTCGAACACCGCACCTTGTCGAATCTGGTCGACTGGCATTGCTCAACGTTTGATCTGTGCGCCGGTCGCCACACTTCAAGCCTTGCCGGGTTCGGTTTCGACGCCATGGCCTGGGAAGTCTGGCCGGCGCTGTGTGCCGGCGCGACCCTGCATCTGGCACCGACTCACGAGGGCACCGAGGACATCGATGCGTTGCTCGAGTGGTGGCGCGCGCAGCCACTGGACGTGAGTTTTCTGCCGACACCCGTCGCCGAATACGCCTTCAGCCAGAACCTTGAACACCCGACGTTGCGTACATTGCTGATCGGTGGCGACCGCTTGCGCCAGTTCAGCCGCAATCAGCAGTTCGACGTGATCAACAACTACGGCCCGACCGAAGCCACCGTGGTTGCGACCTCTGGACGCATCGAGGCAGGCGATGCCTTGCACATCGGCAAACCGGTGACTAATGCCACGGTGTATCTGCTCGATGAACAGCAGCGTCCGGTGCCGATTGGCGTCATGGGCGAGTTGTATGTTGGCGGTGCCGGGGTCGCTCGCGGCTATTTGAACCGTGCCGACCTGAGCGCCGAGCGCTTCCTCCACGACCCGTTCCACCCCTTGTCGAATGCGCGCATGTATCGCACCGGCGATCTCGCACGCTGGCGCGCGGACGGCACGATCGAGTACCTGGGGCGTAACGACGATCAGGTGAAAATCCGTGGCGTGCGTATCGAACTCGGGGAGATCGAAACCCGCCTCAATCAGTTGCCCGGTATTCAGGAAGCCGTACTGCTGGCGCGTGAAGATGAGCCGGGCCAACCGCGACTGGTGGCGTATTTCACCGAGCAGAGCCAGGTCGAACCGTTGGCCGTGGCCGAGTTGCGCGCGCACCTGTTGACCCAGTTACCGGAGTACATGGTGCCGGTGGCCTTCGTCAGACTCGACGCGCTGCCGTTGACCGCCAATGGCAAGGTCGACCGCAAGGCCCTGCCGAAACCCGAGCGAGCGGCGCTGTTCACCCGCGAATACGAGGCGCCGCACAACGAACTGGAAAGCGCCTTGGCGCAGATCTGGGCGCAGGTGCTGCAAGTCGAGCGAGTCGGGCGTCAGGATCATTTTTTTGAACTCGGTGGTCACTCGCTGTTGGCCATGCGCATGGTGTCCCAGGTTCGCCAGCGTCTTGGTGTCGAGCTGGCGCTGGGCGATCTGTTTGCCAACGCCGAACTGGCAGCGGTTGCCGAGGCGGTGGCGCAAGCCGGGCGCAGCACGCAACCGGAGATTGTCGCGGTGGCTCGTGACGGCGCGTTGCCGCTGTCGTTCGCCCAGCAACGCTTGTGGTTTCTCGCACAAATGGAAGGCGCCAACACCGCGTACAACATTCCCATCGGCCTGCGCCTGCGTGGGCAACTGAATGAGCATGCGCTGCAACAAGCCTTGGCGCGTATCGTTGCGCGTCACGAAACCCTGCGCAGCCGTTTCGCCCAGTTCAATGACCATGCGCAAGTGCTGATCGCCCCGGTCGACAGCGGTCTGCTGCTGCGCGTTGAAGACCTGCGCCAGCATCCGCAAGCCGACCAGACCTTGGCGGCGCTGATTCAGGGCGAGGCCTCGGGGCCGTTTGACTTACAAGACGATGCGCTGATTCGCGGACGCCTGGTGCGGCTGGCCGACGATCATCATGTGCTGCTGCTGACCCTGCACCACATCATCTCCGATGGCTGGTCGATGGGGGTTCTGACCCGTGAACTGATGGCGCTTTATCAGGCGTTCAGCCACGGTCAACCAGATCCACTGCCGCCGCTGGCGCTGCAATACACCGACTACGCAGTGTGGCAGCGGCGCTGGCTCAGTGGTGAGGTGTTGCAGCGCCAGAGTGAGTACTGGCAACAGACCCTGGCGGGCGCTCCGGCACTGTTGACGCTGCCGACTGATCGTGTGCGCCCGGCGCAGCAGGATTACGCCGGCAACACCGTCGAGGTGGTGCTCGACGAACGCCTGAGTGCCGGACTCAAGGCTTTGGCCCAGCGTCACGGCGTGACGATGTACATGCTCATGCTCGGCGCATGGGCGAGCCTGTTGAGTCGTTTGTCCGGGCAAGCCGAAGTAGTCATCGGTTCGCCGGTGGCCAACCGAACCCGCGCCGAGATCGAAGGCCTGATCGGCATGTTCGTCAACACCCTGGCGCTGCGTATCGATACTTCGGGCGAGTTGAGCACCGAGGCGCTGTTGGCGCGGGTCAAGGCGCGAACGCTGGAGGCGCAGGCGCATCAGGATCTACCCTTCGAGCAAGTGGTGGAAATCACCAAGCCTGCGCGCAGCATGGCGCACAGCCCGTTGTTTCAAGCGATGTTCAGTTGGGACAGTGGCCACGGTGCCAGCCTGAGTCTCGGCGAGCTGACGCTGGAAAGCGTTGCCGAACCGAGCCACTTTGCCAAATTTGATCTGTCACTGACGCTGGCAGATGCGCCGGACGGCATTCGCGGTGTGCTGGAGTACGCCGTTGCCTTGTTCGATGAGTCGACTATTCAACGTTACGTCGGCTACTTCCAGCGCCTGTTGCAGGCGATGGTCAGCAACGATCAAGCGGTGTTGGAGCAGGTAACGTTGTTGGCGGACGATGAGCGTCAGCATCTGCTGGTCGATCTGAACGCAACCACTGTCACCCACGATCTTGAGCAGACTGTTCATGCTCGCTTCGAGACGCAGGTGTTGCGCACGCCAGACGCGGATGCCGTGGTGGCCGGTGAATTGCGTTTGAGTTACGCCGAGTTGAACCGTCGCGCCAACCAGCTCGCCCATCACCTGCGCCAGTGCGGCGTGGGCCGCGATTCGCGGGTGGCGATCTGCGTCGAGCGCGGGCCGCAATTGCTGGTTGGTCTGTTGGCGATTCTCAAGGCCGGCGGCGCTTATGTGCCGCTGGACCCGGGGTATCCTGCTGAGCGTCTGGCCTACATGCTTGAGGACAGCGCACCAGTGGCGGTGCTGGTGCATGCGCCGACGCGTGCGCTGATCGGCGAGTGGGCCGGTGTGTTGGTCGATTTCGACCATTGCACCTGGCAAGACCTTGCGCAAAGTAATCCGCAGGTGCCAGGCCTGAGCGCCGCGAACCTGGCCTACGTGATTTACACCTCCGGCTCCACCGGCACGCCGAAGGGCGTGATGGTCGAGCACCGCAACCTGGGCAATCTGCTGCACTGGAGCGCCAGCCTGTGTCCGCTTTCTACCGGCGCCGCGCTGTTGCAGAAAACCCCGCTGAGTTTCGACGCCTCGGTGTGGGAGCTGTTCTGGCCGTTGAGCTGCGGTATGCGTCTGATCCTCGCGGGCCCGGACGACCACCGCGATCCAGCCGCGCTGGTGCAACTGATTCGTGAGCAACAGGTCAACGTCGTTCAGTTTGTGCCGGCGCTGTTGCAGCAATTCCTTGAAGTGGCAGAGGTGGGCGAGTGCAGCAGCCTTACCGATGTGTTCTGTGGTGGCGGTGCGCTGACGGCCGCGTTGGTACGCAGCGTGCGTGAACGTCTGCCGCAGGTACGCCTGCACAACGTTTATGGCCCGACCGAAGCCACCGTCGACAGCACCGTATGGACGCTGGAGGCGAATTCGCCGGTACCGCAAGGCGCGCCACCGATTGGCAAACCGCTGTGCAATACCCGCGTGTACATCCTTGATACTCACCAACAACCGACGCCATGGGGTGTGGTCGGCGAGATGTATCTGGGCGGCGTGCAGGTGGCGCGGGGTTATCTGAATCGGCCTGAGCTGACCGCCGAACGTTTCCTCGACGATCCGTTCAGTGATCATCCCGGCGCACGTTTGTACCGCACGGGTGACGTCGCACGGTATCTGGCCGATGGCAATATCGAGTACCTGGGGCGTAATGACGATCAGGTCAAAATCCGTGGTTTACGCATCGAACTGGGCGAGATTCAGGCGCATCTGGCGCAGGTCGACGGTGTCCGCGAAGCGGCGGTGCTGGCCCGTGAAGACGTGCCGGGCGATCAGCGTCTGGTCGCGTACTACAGCGGCGAACTCGTCGAAACAGATCAGCTACGCAGCCAATTGCTCAAGCATCTGCCGGCCTACATGGTGCCTGCCGTGTTTGTGTATTTGCCGGCCTTGCCACTGAGCCCCAACGGCAAACTGGATCGCCAGGCCTTGCCGGCTCCCGACCAGACTGCGCTGCTGAGCCGGGAATACGAAGCCCCGATCGGTGAAGTCGAAACCGTGATTGCCGGGATTTGGGCCGAGTTGCTGAAGGTCGAGCGGGTAGGGCGCTTCGATCATTTCTTCGAACTGGGCGGTCACTCGTTGCTGGCGGTCAATCTGGTTGCGCGCATGCGTCGGGCCGGCCTGTCGGCGGATATTCGTGTGCTCTTTGGCCAGCCGACATTGGCCGCGCTCGCTGCGGCTGTGGGCGGAGAACCTGATGCGGCGGTGCCGGCAAACCTCATTGCGGCCGATTGCCCGCGCATCACACCCGAATTGTTGCCGCTGGTAGCGCTGGACCAAGCGACGATCGACCGTATCGTTGCAAGCGTCCCCGGCGGTGTGCGCAATGTTCAGGACATCTACCCGCTGGCACCTTTGCAAACCGGCATCCTGTTCCATCATCTGTCGGCCGCGCACGGCGATCCATATGTGCTGCAGGCGCAGTTTGCCTTCGCTGATGAACAGCGTTTGCAAGTGTTCACTGATGCCCTGCAACGGGTAATCGAACGCCATGACATTCTGCGCACGTCGCTGTTTTGGGAGGGGCTGGAAGAGCCGGTGCAAGTGGTCTGGCGTCAGGCTTCGCTGGGCTGCGAGGCCTTGCCGCTAGACGCCGAAGCGGGCGATGCGCTGAGCCAGTTGCGCAGACGCTTCACCATCGATAACTACCGCATGCCCGTCACCGAGGCGCCGCTGATGCGCGTGGTGCACGGCCGCGATGAGGCCAATCAACGCGTGGTGGCGTTGCTGCTGTTCCATCACCTGGTGATGGATCACGTGGCGCTGGAGGTGTTGCAGCACGAGATGCAGGCGTTTCTGCTGGGCAACGACGGGCTGCTGAGCGAACCGATGCCGTACCGCAATTACGTGGCGCACACCCGTTCCGGCCTGACCGCGCAAGCGCACGCCAGTTTCTTCGGCGAGATGCTCGGCGCTGTTGATGAGCCGACCTTGCCTTACGGGCAGAATCTGGCCAGCGACGGCCCTGCACAAGAGGCGCAACTGGACCTGGAAAACGCGCTGAGCCACAGCATCCGTCAGCAGGCCCGGCGTTTGGGGGTCAGCGCCGCCAGCCTGATGCACCTCGCCTGGGCACAGGTGCTGGGGCAATTGTCCGGACGCGACGCCGTGGTGTTTGGCACGGTGTTGCTCGGGCGATTGCAGGGCGGTGAAGGATCGGAGCGGGCACTCGGTGTGTTCATCAATACCTTGCCGCTGTGCATCGAGCTGAACGCCCATAGCGTCAAAGGCGCCGCACTGGCGACCCACGAACGCCTGAGTCAGTTGCTGGCCCATGAACATGCGCAACTGGCGCAGGTGCAGCAATGCAGCGCCATGCCGGCGGGCACGCCGCTGTTCAGCACGCTGCTCAACTATCGTCACAGCGCCCCGGTCGGGCCGATATCCGCTGAGGTGCAAGCGGCGTGGCACGGCATGCAATTGCTCGCTGCCGAGGAACACACCAACTATCGCCTGACTCTCAGCGTTGATGATCTCGGTGAAGACTTCCGCCTGAAGGTATTGGCCGGGGCCGGCATTGATGCGCAGCGTATCTGCGGGTACATGCAGGGAGCGTTGATGACGTTGCTGGAGGCACTGGAGCACACGCCGCACGTGGGCTTTGACCGGTTGTCGATCCTGCCGGCAGATGAGCGCGAACAGTTGCTGGTGGATTTCAATGCGACCGAGGCTGACTACCCGCGTGAGCTGACGATTGCCCAGCGCTACGAATCGCAGGTCACCGAGCGTCCGCAGGCTATTGCAGCGGTGTTTGCCGGACAGCCACTGACTTACTTGCAGCTCAATCGCCAGGCCAATGCCTTGGCGCATCACTTGATCGCCATCGGGGTGAAAGCCGATGACCGCGTGGCCATCGTCGCCCGCCGGGGCCTGGATACATTGGTCGGGCTGGTCGCCATCCTCAAGGCCGGCGCCGGCTATGTGCCGATCGATCCGGCGCATCCTGCCGAGCGGATCAGTTATTTGCTGAGCGACAGCGCACCGGTCGCGGTGCTCACGCAAAGCGATCTGCACCAGAGACTGCCGCTGTTGAGCGTGCCAGTGATTGATGTCGATCTGTGCGCATGGCCGGCGCAGGCGCAGCACAACCCTGCAGTGCCGGGCCTGAGCGCTACGCATCTGGCGTACGTGATCTACACCTCGGGTTCGACCGGTCTGCCCAAAGGGGTCATGGTCGAACATCAAACGTTGTCCAATCTGGTCGACTGGCACTGTGAAGCGTTCGATTTACGCGCCGGCAGCCACACCTCAAGCCTTGCCGGATTCGGTTTCGATGCGATGGCGTGGGAAGTCTGGCCGGCCCTGTGCGCGGGCGCGACCCTGCACCTGGCCCCATCCCATGACGGCGCTGAAGACATCGATGGGTTGCTCGACTGGTGGCGTGCGCAGCCGCTGGACGTGAGCTTTTTGCCAACACCGGTCGCCGAATATGCGTTCAGTCAGAACCTCGATCATCCGACCTTGCGCACCTTGCTGATCGGTGGCGATCGCTTGCGCCAGTTCAGCCGTCAGCAGCGCTTCGCCGTGATTAACAACTACGGCCCGACCGAGGCCACCGTGGTCGCGACTTCCGGGCGTATCGACGTTGGCGCGGCGTTGCACATCGGTAAACCGGTGGCGAACGCGGCGGTTTATTTGCTCGACGAGCAGCAACGGCCAGTGCCAATGGGCGTCATGGGCGAGTTGTACGTCGGTGGCGCGGGCGTGGCCCGGGGTTATCTGAATCGCGCCGACCTGACTGCCGAGCGCTTCTTGCGCGACCCGTTCAGCCCCTTGCCGAATGCGCGCATGTACCGCACCGGTGACCTTGCCCGTTGGCGCGAAGACGGCTCGCTCGACTACTTGGGGCGTAACGACGACCAGGTGAAAATCCGTGGCATGCGCATTGAATTGGGCGAAATCGAGACTCGCTTCAATCAGCTCCCTGGTATCAACGAAGCGGTGTTGCTGGCCCGCGAGGACCAACCCGGCCAGCCGCGACTGGTGGCCTATTTCACCGAACAGGCGGGGGCCGAGCCACTGGCAGTGGGCGAGTTGCGCGAGCATCTGCTGACGCAGTTGCCGGACTACATGGTGCCGGCAGCGTTTGTCCGGCTCGAGGCTTTGCCGCTGACCGCCAATGGCAAGGTCGACCGCAAGGCATTGCCGAAACCGGATCTGGCCGCGCTGCCGACCCGCGAATACGTGGCACCGCAAGGTGAACTGGAAACCGCGCTGGCGCAGATCTGGTCCGAAGTGCTGCAAGTCGGGCAGGTCGGCCGTCACGATCACTTCTTCGAACTGGGCGGTCATTCGCTGTTGGCGATGCGCATGGTCTCGCTGATCCGTCAGCGCCTCGGCGTCGAACTGGCGCTGAGTGATCTGTTTGCCGATGCGCAATTGAGCGCAATCGCTGCAGTATTGAACCGCGCCGGGCGCAGCGCGTTACCGGAGATCTTGCCGGCACCGCGTGATCAGGCGCTGCCGATGTCCTTCGCCCAACAACGCCTGTGGTTTCTTGCGCAAATGGCGGGTGGCAACTCGGCGTACAACATTCCTCTCGGCTTGCGCCTGCGCGGTCACCTCGACGTCGATGCCCTGCAATCGGCGCTGGCGCGGATCGTCGCCCGCCACGAAACCCTGCGCAGCCGTTTCATCCGCCTCGACGACAGCGCGCAGGTGTCGATTGCCCCGGTCGATAACGGTTTGCTGCTGCGCGTAGAAGATCTGCGCCAACAGCCGCAGGCCGAGCACACCTTGCAAATATTGCTGGCGCAGGAAGCCTCGACAACGTTTGATTTGCAGAACGATTCGTTGATTCGTGGACGGTTGGTGCGTTTGGCTGACGATCATCATGTGCTGCTGTTGACCGTGCATCACATCGTTGCCGACGGCTGGTCGATGGGCGTGCTGACCGGCGAGTTGATGGCGTTGTATCAGGCGTTCAGCCAAGGCCAACCGGATCCGCTGCCAGCACTGACGCTGCAATACGGCGACTACGCCCTATGGCAACGGCGCTGGCTCAGCGGTGAAGTGCTGCAGCAGCAAAGCCAATATTGGCAGCAGATCCTCGACGGTGCGCCGGCCTTGTTGACGCTGCCCACCGATCGCCCGCGACCGGCGCAGCAGGATTACACCGGCGGCAACGTCGAAGTGTTGCTGGACGAGCGCCTGAGTACTGGCCTCAAAGCGTTGAGCCAGCGTCATGGCGCGACCCTGTTCATGACCCTGATGAGTGCCTGGGCGTTGCTGATGAGTCGGCTGTCCGGGCAATCCGATGTGGTGATCGGCGCGCCGGTGGCCAACCGCAGCCGCGCTGAAACCGAAGGCCTGATCGGTATGTTCGTCAATACGCTCGCCGTGCGCATCGACACCTCGGGCGCGCCCAGCGTCGAAGCGCTGCTGGCACAGGTCAAGGCGCGGACACTGGAAGCGCAGGCGCATCAGGATCTGCCGTTCGAGCAAGTGGTGGAAATCGCCCGCCCGGTGCGCAGCCTGGCGCACAGCCCGTTGTTCCAGAGCACGTTAAGCTGGGACGGCAGCGTTGGCCCGCAATTGGCCTTGGGCGAGCTGTCGCTGGAGGGTGTTGCCGGGACCGGCGATGTCGCCAAGTTTGACCTGACGCTGACACTGGGCGAGGTCAACGGAGTGCTTCGCGGCACGCTGAACTACGCCACGGCGCTGTTCGATGCGCTGACGATCAAGCGGTACATCGGCTACTTCGAACGTCTGCTCGAAGCGATGATTGCCGATGATCAAACGGTGCTGGAACGTGTGCCATTGCTGGCAAATGATGAGCGCCAGCGCTTGCTGTACGACTTCAACGCCACGGCGCGAGGCTACCCGCAAACACTGACCGTACACGGGGTTTTCCAACAGCAGGCAGCCGCGCATCCCAAAGCTGTGGCGGCCGTGCATGGTGCGCATTCGCTGAGCTACTTTGAACTCAACGCGCAAGCCAACCGCCTGGCCCATCACCTGATCGCGCACGGCGTGCAGCCGGGCGATCACGTGGCGATCCTGCTGCCGCGTTCGCTGGAGTTGCTGGTCGCGCAACTGGCCATTGCCAAATGCGCGGCCGCTTATGTGCCGCTGGACATCAATGCACCGAGCGAGCGCCAGGCGTTCATGGTCGAGGATTGCCGCGCGGTGGCGTTGTTGACCTTGAGCGACGAAGTCATCGACTACGCCGCGCCGCGTATCGACCTCGACAAGCTGACCCTCAACGGCCAGCCGACGCACAACCCGAACCTGCTGCAGTCGTCCGAGTCGCTGGCGTACATCATGTACACCTCCGGTTCGACCGGCACGCCGAAAGGAGTGATGGTGCCGCACCGGGGCATCGGCCGCTTGGTGCTCAACAACGGTTACGCCGATTTCAATGCGCAGGATCGTGTGGTCTTCGCCTCGAACCCGGCGTTCGATGCGAGCACCATGGACATCTGGGGGCCGCTGCTCAATGGCGGTCGCGTGGTGATCATCGACCATCAAACCTTGCTCGATCCGCATGCCTTCGGCCGTGAACTGAGCAGCAGTGGCGCAACGATCCTGTTCGTCACCACCGCGCTGTTCAATCAATACGTGCAACTGATTCCGCAGGCGCTCAAGGGCCTGCGGATTCTGCTGTGCGGCGGTGAGCGGGGCGATCCGGCGGCGTTTCGTCGCCTGTTGGCCGAGGCGCCAACACTGCGCATCGTGCATTGCTACGGCCCGACTGAAACCACCACCTACGCCACAACCTTTGAAGTGCGCGAAGTGGCAGAAAACGCCGAGAGCGTGCCGATTGGCGGGCCGATTGCTAACACGCAGGTTTACGTGCTCGATGCGTATCAGCAGCCGGTGCCGATGGGCGTCACCGGCGAGCTGTACATCGGCGGGCAGGGCGTGGCGCTGGGGTATCTGAACCGGGCGGATCTGACTGCCGAGAAATTCCTCTGCGATCCGTTCAGCGAAATGCCGGGCGCGTTGCTCTATCGCACCGGCGACCTCGCGCGCTGGCTGGCGCCGGGCCAACTCGATTGCATCGGGCGCAACGACGATCAGGTGAAGATTCGCGGTTTCCGCATCGAACTGGGAGAAATCGAAAACCGCCTGCTGAATTGCCCGGGGATCAAGGAAGCGGTGGTGCTGGCGCGCCGCGACGGACAGGACTCCCCGCGTCTGGTGGCGTACTACACGGCGCACGATGAGCATTTGGACAGCGCTGAACTGCACGCGCAAATGCACGCGCGACTGCCGGAATACATGGTGCCCACCGCGTGGGTGCAACTCGATGTATTGCCGTTGAACAACAACGGCAAGGTCGATCGCAAGGCGCTGCCGGCACCGACGCAGGAGGCACTGCTCAGACGGGCCTACGAGGCACCGGCCAATCCACTGGAAGCAAGCCTGGCGCAGGTCTGGGCCGAGGTGTTGCAGGTCGGGCAGGTCGGTCGCTATGACAACTTCTTCGAGCTCGGCGGCCATTCATTGCTGGCCATGCGCATGCTCTCCCAGGTGCGCCAGCAATTGGGCGTGGAGCTGGCGCTGGCCGATCTGTTTGCCAACCCGGAACTGGCGGCGGTCGCCGAAGTGTTGAGTCAGGCCGAACGCAGCAGCTTGCCGCCGATTCTGCCGGCACCGCGCGATCAGGCACTGCCGTTGTCGTTCGCCCAGCAACGCTTGTGGTTCCTCGCGCAAATGGATGGCGGCAACACCGCCTACAACATTCCTCTGGGCTTGCACCTGCGTGGCCGACTCGACGCCGTGGCACTGCAACGGGCATTGGCGCGAATCGTCGCTCGTCACGAAACCCTGCGCAGTCGGTTCACCCAACTGAACGACGAAGCACAGGTGCTGATTGCCCCGGTCGACAGTGGTCTGCCGCTGATTGTGGAAGACTGGCGACAACAGCCGCAGACCGAGGAGGCCTTGCGCACATTGCTCGATACGGAAGCGCGCGGACCATTCAATTTGCAGGACGATCCATTGATCCGTGGACGGCTGGTGCAGTTGGCCGATGAGCACCATGTGCTGTTGCTGACGATGCACCACATCATCTCCGACGGTTGGTCGATGGGCGTGCTGACCCATGAGTTGATGGCGCTGTATCAGGCGTTCAGCCACGGCGAGGCCGATCCGCTGCCACCGCTGGCCTTGCAATACACCGACTACGCGGTATGGCAACGGCGCTGGCTGAGCGGCGAGGTGTTGCAGCGCCAGAGTAATTACTGGCAGCAGACCCTGGCCGGCGCTCCGGCGTTGCTGAGCCTGCCGACTGATCGTCCACGACCGGCGCAACAGGATCACCGCGGCGGCAGTGTCGAGATCGTACTGGACGCGCAGACCAGCGCCGGTCTCAAGGCGTTTTGTCAGCGCCACAGCGTGACGCCGTACATGGTGATCATGAGCGCCTGGGCGATGCTGCTTACGCGTCTGTCCGGGCAGTCCGATGTGGTCATCGGCTCGCCTGTCGCCAACCGTACCCGCGCCGAAATCGAAGGGTTGATCGGCATGTTCGTCAACACCCTGGCGCTGCGCATCGATACCTCGGGCGATCTGACGGGGGCAGCGTTGTTGGCGCGGGTCAAAGCGCAGACGCTGGCCGCGCAGGCGCATCAGGATCTGCCGTTTGAACACGTGGTGGAAATCACCCGGCCGCTGCGCAGCCTTTCCCACACACCGTTGTTCCAGACTTTGCTGAGCTGGGACAGCAGCGTGGCGCCAGCCCTGGCACTCGGCGAGCTGACGCTGGAAGGTCTGGCCGGGGAAAATCACTTTGTGAAGTTCGACCTGTCGCTGAGTCTGGGCGAAAGCCAGCACGGGGTGCGTGGCTCGCTGCGCTACGCCATCGCGCTGTTCGATGAGTCGACCGTGCAGCGTTTTGTCGGTTACCTCCAGCGCTTGCTGGCGGCGCTGGTCAGTGATGATCAGGCGGTTTTGGCGCAAGTCGAGTTGCTTGCCGAGGATGAGCAGCGACGCCTGCTCGGCGACTTCAACGCGACGGCGCTTGATTGCCCGGTCGAGCAACCGGTGCAGAGCCTGTTCGAAGCACAGGTGCGGCGTCAGCCGGACGCCATCGCCGTGCAGTCGGGCGAACACAGCCTGACCTATCGCGCGCTGAATGCGCGTGCCAACCGCCTCGCGCATCACCTGCGTGAGCAAGGCGTTGGGCCGGATGCGCGGGTGGCGCTGTGCGTCGAGCGGGGGCTCGATCTGGTGGTGGGGTTGCTCGGCATTCTCAAGGCCGGTGGCGCGTACGTGCCGCTGGATCCGGCTTATCCGGCGGAGCGCCTGGACTTTATGCTCAGGGACTGCGCGCCGGTGGCGGTGCTGGTGCAGACGGCCACGCGATCGCTGTTTGCCGAGGCTGAGGCAATGCTGATCGACCTTGACCAATGCACCTGGCACGACCAGTCGGAAAGCAATCCGCAAGTGCCATGCCTGAGTCCTTCGAACCTGGCGTACATGATCTACACCTCAGGTTCGACCGGCACACCAAAAGGCGTGATGCTCGAACATCGTGGCTTGTGCAATCTGGTGCATTGGGGCTCGCAGATTTGCCCGCCAGCTCCAGAGGGCGCGTTGTTGCAGAAAGCCCCATTCAGTTTCGATGGTTCGGTGTGGGAATTCTTCTGGCCACTGACGGCCGGTGTGCGTCTGGTGCTGGCACGGCCGGGCGGCCATCGGGAACCGGCGTATCTGGCGCAAGTGATTCGTCAACAGCGGGTCACGGTGGTCAAGTTCGTGCCGGCGCTGTTGCAGCAATTTCTCGAGCTGCAAGACGTCAGTGAATGCACCAGCCTCACCGATGTGTTCTGCGGTGGCGGCGAACTCACGGCGGCCCTGGCCCGCGAAGTGCGCCAGCAACTGCCGTGGGTGCGCCTGCATAACGTGTATGGCCCGACCGAAGCCACGGTCGACAGCACAGCGTGGACACTGGAACCGCACATGCCCGTGCCATCCACCGAATTGCCGATTGGCAAGGCCATCTGTAACACCCGTTTGTACGTGCTCGATGCGCATGACCAAGTGGTACCGCTCGGTGTTATTGGCCAGTTGCACATCGGCGGTATCGGCGTGGCGCGAGGGTATATGGGACTGCCACAGATGCAGGCCGAGCGCTTTATCGACAGTCCGTTTGTGCCCGGTGACCGCTTGTACCGCACCGGCGATCTGGTGCGTTACCGCGCGGACGGTAACCTCGAATTCCTCGGGCGCAATGATTTCCAGGTCAAGCTGCATGGTTTGCGCCTGGAACTCGGTGAAATCGAAGCGCGGTTGATCCAGCACCCGGGTGTGCGCGAGGTGGTCGTGCTGATGCGCGACGAACGACTGGTCGCGTATTTCACTTTGCGCGAGGGCAGTGCTGCACCGGCTATCGACACGCTGCGCGCGTTCATTCTTGAGCAGTTACCCGAGTACATGGTGCCGGGTGCGTTTGTTGCGCTCGACGTTTTGCCGCTGAGTCCCAACGGCAAGATCGACCGTCAGGCGCTGCCGGCGCCGGGCCTCGACGCGGTACTCAGCCGACATTACGAAGCACCTGAAGGCGAGGTCGAAACCGTGTTGGCGCGGGTCTGGGCTGAGGTGCTGAATGTCGAGCAGGTCGGACGCCACGACAACTTCTTCGAATTAGGCGGGCATTCGCTGCTGGCGATTCGTCTGGTCAACCTGCTGCAGCGTGCGGGGCAACAGGTGACGCTGGCGGAGCTGTTCCAGCGTCCGAGTGTCGAGTCGCTGGCCGCGCTGCTCTGTCAGCGCAACACGGTGCCCGAACAGCCGGATGGCCTGGTCGTGGTACGGCCGGGCGAGGGCGGCGATGCGCTGTTCCTGATCCATGAGTTCAGCGGCAGGGAGGTGTATTTCCCGGCATTGGCGATGCACATCGAGGGGCAGTTTCCGATTTACGGTTTGCCCGGTGTGCCGTTGGGGCAGCCGCAGCTGCGCACGCTTGAGTGCATGGCCACGCGGATGGTCGGGATTATCCGGGCGGTACAACCGCATGGACCGTATCGTCTGGCCGGGTGGTCGTTTGGTGGCTTGCTGGCGTATGAAATCGCTCAGCAGTTGCTCGGCCTCGATGAGGCGGTGGCGTTTGTCGGTCTGCTCGATACCTACGCGCCGCATCCGGCCAGTCAGGATAAAACCCGCTGGAGCGGCGCGCATCGCGACAAGCATCAGTTGCTGGAGCACTGCCGCGCGCGCTCGCAGATGCGCGGTGCAGAAGGGCTGCCAGCGTTGGCTGAGGTCGAGCGGCTGGAGGCTGAAGTCGAACGCATTGCGTTCGATGAGCTGTTCCAGCGCTGCTGCGAACAGCAATTGCCTGACCCGGAACTGGCCGCACTGAGTGCAGCGGATGCCTGGAGTTACTTCGATCGTGAGGCCGCTCATGGCCTGGCGCTGGCGCATTACCGGGTCAGCCCGGCCAGTCAGCCGGTGCACTTGTTCCGCGCTCAGGCACTGATGCCGGGGCAGGCGCAGCCGAGTCCGACCCGCGGTTGGGAAAACAAGATCAGTACAAGTTTGCTGCGCTGCATCGATGTCCCGGGTGATCACCGCAGCATGATGAAAGCTCCGGATATTCAGGCGCTCGGCCAGGCCTTGAGTCAGGCTATGGCCGCTGCGCAGGCTCCGGAGCCAGAGGCCTATCAGCCGCTGTTGACCATTCAGAGCGGGCACGCCGGGCATGCGCCGATCTTCTGCGTGCCGGGGGCGGGCGACAGTGTCACCGGGTTCATTCACCTGACCGAGGCCTTGGGCCCGGAGTGGCCGATCATCGGCCTGCAACCGCGTGGGCTCGATGGCAGCGGCGTGCCGCACAGCCAGGTTGAAGCGGCAGCGAAGTGCTATCTGCAAGCTGTCGAGCAGTTGTATCCGCAAGGTGCGGTGCACCTGATCGGCCATTCCTTCGGCGGGTGGGTCGCGCATGCCATGGCCGCGCAGTTACAGGCGGCGGGGCGTGAGGTGGCGTCATTGACCCTGATCGACAGCGAATCGCCCGGCGGCAACGGTACGGCGGGCAAACCGTACACCACGACTGCCGCACTGGAACGCTTGATCGAGACGCTGCAACTGTCCAGCGGCAAGTCGTTGGGCATCGACCCGCTGGCGTTCGCCGAGGCTGACGACACCACGCAAATGCGCCTGTTGCACGAGGGCATGGTGCGCGCCGGTGTGTTGTCTGCGCGTTCGTCAGCGCAGGCCATGCACGGCCCGGTCCGCACCTTCGCCACAGCCTTGCGCACGGTCTATCAACCGCAGTTGGCCTACACCGGGCCGGTGCGGCTGGCGCTGGTCGATGACCCGACGCTGGATGCGTGGGGCAATCAGCGCGAGCAAGCGGCGATGGTTGAAGGCTGGCAACGCCAGGTGACGGATCTGGCGGTGTGGTACGGGCCGGGCAACCACTTCACGATTCTCAAGGCGCCCAACGTTTTCAGTCTCGCGGCGTGGTGGCATGACGGCCTGAAAGTGCCGGCCGGCCAAGTGGTTTCCTGATTGTTGTTTATCTACCAGAGCCCGGCCGCTGGCCGGGTTCACCCCTGAACGGACTTGTGGTCATTATGGAAAAGTCGAAGTTGCGCAAAGTCGGTATGGGTTTGGCGTTAGTGGCAGTAGCGGGATTGGCGTTCTACACGGTGCAGGCACCGGCCGAGGCGCCGCAATACCTGACCGCGCCGGTGGAACGCAGTGACATTGAAAACGCGGTGCTCGCCACCGGGTTGCTCGAAGGCATCAAGCAAGTGGACGTCGGCGCGCAAGTGTCGGGGCAATTGAAGTCGCTCAAGGTCAAGGTTGGCGACAAGGTGAAGAAAGGGCAGTGGCTGGCGGAAATCGATCCGCTGGTGTTGCAGAACACTTTGCGCCAGGCCCAGGTTGATGAGGAAAACCTGCAAGCGCAAAAACGTGCGACCCAGGCTCAGCTCAGGCAGACCAAAGCGATTTACGAGCGCTACAAGAACTTGCAGGACGACGCGTCGATCTCGCGCCAGGACTTTGAAAACGCCGAGTCGGATTATCAGGTGCAACAGGCCAATCTGATGTCGCTGGATGCGCAGATCAAAAGCGCGCACATCCAGATCGACACGGCCAAGGTCAATCTGGCCTACACACGGATTGTTGCGCCGATTGATGGCGATGTGGTCGGCGTGGTCACTCAGGAAGGCCAGACCGTGATCGCCAGCCAATTGGCACCGGTCCTGCTGAAACTGGCGGATCTGGACACCATGACGGTCAAGGCACAGGTGTCCGAAGCCGACGTGATTCACATCGCCCCGGGGCAAGAGGTGTATTTCACCATTCTCGGCGAGGACAAACGCTACTACGCGAAACTGCGCGGCACGGACCCGGCGCCGCAGAACTTTCTTGAAACACCGCCCGCCGGCACGCCTAAGCAAAGCAGCGCGGTGTTCTACAACGCGTTGTTCGAGGTACCCAATCCCGATCATCGCCTGCGCATCTCGATGACCGCGCAGGTGCGCATTATCCTCGACACCGCCAAGTCGGTGCTGACCGTGCCGGTGGCGGCGCTCGGCCCGCGCAATGCCGATGGCAGTTTTCCGGTACGGGTGCTCGACGCCAAGGGCCACGCGCAGTCGCGCAATGTGCAGACCGGGATCAACAACAACGTCAAAGTGCAGATCAACGCCGGTCTGGCAGAAGGCGACCGCGTGGTGATCGGTGATCCGGTGAACAATGTGGCGGGGGCCTGAGCATGACTGAGCCACTGCTACAGCTGACCGGCATCACCCGCAGTTTCACCGCTGGCGACCGCGAGTTTCTCGCGCTGAACAACATCAATCTGACGATCAATGCCGGGGAAATGGTGGCGATCATTGGTGCCTCCGGTTCCGGCAAATCGACGCTGATGAACATCCTCGGTTGCCTCGATTACGCCACCGCCGGCAGCTACAGGATCAACGGCCAGGAAACCCGCGATCTGGACAATCAGGCCCTGGCCGAGCTGCGCCGCGATTACTTTGGTTTCATCTTCCAGCGTTACCACTTGCTGCCGCATTTGAGCGCGATGCACAACGTCGAGATGCCGGCGATATACGCCGGTACGCCACAGCTTCAACGCCATGCCCGTGCCCGTGAGTTGTTGGCGCGACTGGGTCTGGAAGGCCATTTGACGCATCGGCCGAGCCAGCTCTCCGGCGGTCAGCAACAGCGCGTGAGTATCGCCCGCGCCTTGATGAACGGCGGCGAAGTGATCCTCGCCGACGAACCGACCGGCGCCCTCGACACGGCCAGCGGCAAGGAGGTCATGCGCATCCTGCTGGAGCTGCACGCGGCGGGGCACACGGTGATTCTGGTCACTCACGACCCGAAAGTGGCGGCCAATGCCGAGCGCATCATCGAAGTCAGCGACGGCGAAATCCTCAGCGACCGCAGCAACGAACGCGATACCACGCACCTGCTCAGCGAAGAACCGGTGGCACCGAAAGCCACCGCTTCGCGTCGCCTGGTCGCCAGTCTCGGGCTATTCAAAGAAGCGTTCGCCATGGCCTGGGTGGCTTTGATTTCCCATCGCATGCGCACCTTACTGACCATGCTCGGCATCGTCATTGGCATCACTTCCGTAGTGTCGATTTCGGCGGTCGGGGAGGGCGCGAAGAACTACGTGCTCAAGGACATTGCGGCGATTGGCAGCAATACCATCGATGTCTATCCCGGCAGCAGTTATGGCGACAAACGTGCCGCCGCCATTGAAACCCTGACGCCGGCCGACGTCACCGCGCTGAATCAGTTGTACTACGTCGACAGCGCCACGCCGATGATTGGCCGCAGTCTGTTGTTGCGTTATCGCAATATCGATCTGGATGCGCAGGTCAACGGCGTCAGCGATCAGTACTTCAAAGTGCGCGGGATCAAAATGGCCGCCGGCATCCCGTTCAGCGAAAGCGATGCGCGGCGGCAGGCGCAGGTGGTGGTTATCGATCACAACACCCGGCAGCGTCTGTTCGGGCAGGATGTTGACCCGTTAGGCCAGGTGATTTTGATCGGCAACCTGCCGTGCACAGTGATCGGCGTGGCCGCGCAGGATAAAAGCCTGTTTGCCTCGGGCAAGACCCTCAACGTCTGGGTGCCCTACGAAACCGCCGCCGGGCGGGTGTTGGGCCAGCGTTATCTGGACAGCATCAGCGTGCGCATGAAGGACGGCCAGCCGAGCAAAGTGGTGGAAGAACACGTCACCCAACTGCTGCTGCAACGCCACGGCACCAAGGATTTCTTCACCAACAACCTCGACAGCGTCTTGCAGACCGTGCAGAAAACCAGCCGCTCACTGGCGTTGCTGCTGTCGCTGATTGCGGTGATTTCCCTGGTGGTCGGCGGTATCGGGGTGATGAACATCATGCTGGTGTCGGTGACCGAACGGACCCGCGAGATCGGTATTCGGATGGCGGTGGGGGCGCGGCAGTCGGACATTCGTCAGCAGTTTCTGGTGGAGGCGGTGATGGTCTGTTTGTTGGGCGGGGCGATTGGCATTTCCTTGTCGTATGCCATCGGGCATTTGTTTTCGGTGTTTATCAAGGAGTGGGAGATGGTGTTCTCGCTGGGGTCGGTGTTGACGGCGGTGGTGTGTTCGACGTTGATCGGGATTGTTTTTGGCTTTGTGCCGGCGCGGAATGCTTCGCGGCTTGATCCGATTGAGGCGTTGGCGCGGGATTAAGGGCTGACCCTCATCAAATCTGCTGGGCATTGCACAGGTCGTGATGTTGGGGGAATTACCGGTGAATCAGGCATTGGAGCACGTCGCGGGATTGCCCTCACCCTAACCCTCTCCCAGAGGGAGAGGGGACTGATCTCGGTGTTCTTTCGAGGTACACCGACGTGGGATACCGAGCCAAACTCAGGTTTTGAACAGCACAAAGATCGGCTCCCTTTCCCCCTCGCCCCCCCTGGGGGAGTGTATGTACCGGAGACATGGTGGACACATGTTCGGAGACATGGTGGACGGTTTTAGATCTTCTTACCTGCCGTCACGATCTGCAAGTTCAAGTCGATTCGGGCGATACGATGTCTACTCCAGTAGACATCGTGGATGCCGTCCTCCGTCGTTTCCCTGATAGCCACTGACCTCCCGTAAAATGCCTTTCCAACTGTGTATTCACGATTGCCCCAGTAGATCTCGCCCTTCACCTGAACCTTCCTGACCACATCCCCATCATCGTACTCAGGCGCCGCCGGTTGCTCCTGATATTCCCGCGGGCTACTGCTGTAGCGAGTAGCAGGAACCTGCATGCCCAGTGCTTGATGCGGGCGCTTCTGGTTGTAAATCTCACGCCAGATATCAAACGCCCGTTGCGCATCGTCCAGATCGATGAAGAGCTGGCCTTGCAGGACTTCCCTTTTCAGGCTGCGGTGGAAGCGCTCCAGCTTTCCCTGGGTTTGCGGGTGATAAGGTCGGGAGTGGCCGACCTTGATGCCCTGGCTCATCAGCCAGACCTCCAGTGCGGTATAAACACCTGTCTGATCACCCCATGGCGAACCGTTGTCCATCGTCATGCGTAAAGGCAGGCCGAAACGCCGAAAGGTCCTGATTAGATGCTCCTGAACGGTTTGGCGCTGCTCATTAATGCATGCCGCGATGCACAGCGAAAACCGTGAATGATCGTCCAATATCGTCAACGGATGGCAACGCCCCTGAGCCAGGCTGATATGTCCCTTGAAGTCCATCTGCCAAAGATCGTTGGGCGCTTCATGCTCGAACCGGATAAACGGTTTGATCTCAGCGGCCTTTGGATCAACGCGCGAATGACGCTGTAAAACCGCATGCACGGTACTGACCGAAGGCATCACTTTGCCGTCGTCTTCCAGCACACGCTTGAGCTTGCGAGCGCCCCAAGCGGCGTACTCCTGACTCACGGTCAGAATCTGCTGCTCAACATCGTCAGCGCAACGTTTGGGTGATGTCTTTGGTTGTCGAGACTGATCGATCAATCCCTCTGCACCTGAGGTCTCAAACCTGTTGAGCCATTTGTAGGCAGTGCTTGGGCTGATATTGAATCGACGGCAAAGCTGCCGAACATTGGCCCCTTCTTGCCGAGCCAACAGCACGAATTCTGAACGAAGCTGCACGGTGGACACCTCTTCCCAAGACACAGGCCATCTCCTTCGCGATGAGCAATGTGTCTATTAAAATGTGTCCACCATGTCTCCGAACACCTGTCCACCATGTCTCCGGTACATACAGGGAGAGGGCTGGGGTGAGGGGGTAAATCCCACTGACACACCGCAAAACCTCGAACCACCGCCATCCAGAATTTCCATCAATAAACACAACGCCGATTGCCCGTTTAAATTACACGAACCGTTACGTCATACCGCCTACAACACCTTGCGTCGTTACCTACGCGTACGCCAGAATCCGCCGGCTTGTGCGCTTATCCCATGGGCTCTATCGTTTCCCTGCCACTGCCTATCAGTGGTCGGGTTTAGTAGCCCGATTGGTATTAGTAAGTGCATGAGTTCCATTTAGTCAGGTGCGTCTCTGCCTGCACTCAATGGTGGTTGTGCGCAGGGCGCCCTCGGGCGCGCCGGTCTTGCTAATTCCACCGGTCTACTAACCTGTGCACAGCCGCCACCCTTCTTTTAGTAGAGAACGGTCGCGGCCCTATTTCAGGAATTAGATGAATATGTTCAAAGTTACGCCGAACCCTCCGGACACCGACCCGATCCCCTACGACGCCGCACTGGAACCTCAAAACATCAAAGAGGCCACAGAACGGGCGATCAATTTCTACCTCAATCCTTCCGCGCTCAAAACCTCAAAACCCACCCGCAAAACCGGCAAGATCTACCTGATTGACCCCACCGTCGACGACGAAACCCTGCTCGTCGAAGCCTACGAATCGCTGTCCTCGGCCAGTGACATGGCCCGCGACCTTGCCGACTCGATCGACAGCCCTCACCGCAAGAAAATGCTGATCCTGCAGCAGGTGATCATGTTGAGTGAATTGGTGGTGAGTCGCGTCCTCGACAATCAGCGCTTGCCCAACTAATTGCGAAACTGCCGCGCGAGGGAGCCTGCTCCCTCGCTGCGCAGAAGGAGTTTGAGCTTATGTCCAAGACATCCGATCCGCCGGTTACTGCAGCCAACATCATGGCCACGCCCTATACGCCCAACGCTATGTTCCGGGTCAACCCGCAAACCGATACCGAATCCCTGCTGGCAAACGCCTGTGAATCGCTGGCCTCGGCCTCGGTCATGTTGTGTGATTTTGCCGGGATGCTGGAGGGGCCGCATCGCCAGACCTTGTTGGGTATTGCGCAAGTGGTGATGTTGGGGGAGTTGGCGGTGAATCAGGCATTGGAGCACGTCGCGGGAGTGCCCTCACCCTAACCCTCTCCCAGAGGGAGAGGGGACTGACCGAGATGTTCTTTCGAGCTACGCCGACCTGAAATATCGCGTCGAACTCAGGTTTTGAAACGGCTCCCAAGTCGAACTCAGTTTCGAACTCAACCGAGATCGGCTCCCTTTGATCTGGTCAAACGATACTGGACACGGTTATAGGGTTTTACCCTTTTTCATGCCGCCAGGGCCTCCATGTCCACCGGAGTTCGGTAGCCATTGTGACTGTGCAGCCTGATCCGATTGTAATAATGGGTCAGGTAGCGCAATACATCGGTACTGGCCTCATCTTCGTTTCGGTAGCCAGCCTTGGGTATCCATTCAGATTTCAAACTGCCAAAGAAACGTTCCATCGGAGCGTTATCCCAGCAGTTTCCCCGTCGACTCATGCTTTGTTTTATGCGCATGTCCGCCAGCGTTTCACGAAACACTTTACTGCTGTAATGACAGCCCTGATCCGAATGGAACATTAGGTTTTCAGGGCGTCCTCGCGACTCGAAAGCCATCTTTAACGCTCGACAGGTCAGAGCTGAATCCGGACTTCTGGACATCGCCCAGCCGACGATGCGGCGGGCATGCAGATCAAGTACAGCAGCCAGATAAACCCAGTAAGTACCGGCCCAAATGTAAGTCACGTCGCCACACCACACTCGATTGGGGGCCTCGACATTGAATTTACGCTCCAAATGATTGGGGGCGTATTGCGCCTCCGCACCGCTGGGTTTGTACCGATGCCTGCGCCGTTGCTGGCTCTTCAAACCGAGCTCGCGCATCAGGCTACGAGCCATGTAACGACCTACCGACTCTTTTTCGTTACACAGCGCTTTTGACAGGCTGCGCGCGCCCATTGAGCCGCGACTTTGCTCATGTAATTCGGCAGCCTTGATCTTTAGGCGATCGCGCCCGACATGCACTTTCGCCCGCTGTTTCAGACGCTCGTAATAACTGCTGCGGTTGATGCCAAACACGCCACACAACTCGGATCTTGGATATTGCTCGCTTAACTCCTCGACCAGCCTTACCGATCGAGGGAATCCGACATCAAGAGAGCTGTAGCCTTTTTTAAAATTTCCTTCTCGCGCTCAATCCGTCGAATTGTTGCTTCCAGTTCTTGGATGCGTTGTTGGTCAACGGTCATGGCCTTGGACTTCTCAGGCGTCTTGCCGCTGCGCTCCGCACGCAGTTGTTCAACCCAGCGGCGCAGAGCTGTAGGGCCCACGCCCATTGCTTCACAGGCTTCACTCACCGAATAGTCTTTATCCAAAACCAGGCAAGCCGCATCCCGTTTGAAATCTGTTGAAAAATATCGTCTGGTCAAATCACACCTCATCGTTGGGCGTAGATTAACGCCCTTTAGGGGTGTCCAGAATCATTAAGCCAGATCACTTTCCCCCTCGCCCCCCTTGGGGGGAGAGGGCTGGGGTGAGGGGGGAATCTCACTGACACCACCCAAAAAGCCAAGCCTTCGCTAATCCCGGTGTATCAAGCCGCACTCGACGCCAACGTCTCCAACGGAGAATACATCCAGCGCATCAACGAATGCCGCCCGCTGATGCCCAACTTGATCGCCGCGCGTTTCAGATAACTCTCCACGGTGTTGACCTTCAACGCCAATTGCTCCGCCAGTTCCGGCGCCGTGCGACCGGCGAGCAGGCCGACGCAGACTTCAGTTTCGCGGTTGGACAGGCTCAGCCCCAGTTGCTCCAAGCGCTCGTCAAAGCGCAGGCGCAAGGTTTCCAGGCCGCTGCCTTCGGCTGCTTCGGACGGAATTTGTGGATCAGGGGTGGCCGGTTGCAGGGCGTTGATGTGTTTTTCCACCATCGGCAGCAGCACCGGGGAGATGTCCTGCAACAGGCTGCGCTCCTGCGCGGAAAAGCGTTGCGACTCGCCGTTGCGGTACACCGAAATCACGTAGCGATAGCCGTCCTTGCGCCGGGTCAGGTGCAGTTGCGAGGCGTCCGCACTGGTCGCGGCCGGCGGATTCTGTAAATGGTGAGCTGCCGCACTGTGTTCGGAAAACACCGTTTCGGCGAGCAGGGCCGGCTCTTTCAGCGGCTCCGGCTCACTGCGGCTCGACGCGCGGCCCACTGGTTCGACACGCATCTGCCGGATGTGCGTGGCGTCGACCGCCAGTTGCGTCAGGATCAGGTCATGCAGCATGCGCGGAAAGTGCCGGCTGCCGGTGCTGGCGATGACCTTGCCGATGTGGGGGAACAAGTGTGAATTCATATGCGTGTCATCCCTGAGAGGCGTTAATTCAAAAACGTCTGCAGCCCTGTCGACGATCTCCTTGGTCGACGAAAAACCGCAGACTTGGATCCTATCCTAGTACAACGTTTGAGCGACGGTTTAATGAAGGTGTTATTAGCTAATAACCCTGAATTTGCTGGCTTCAACGTGGGAACGAAGAGAACACCGTCGTTGAATTGTCCTGTTCAGGTTGACGGTGAAACACATTTCAACCGATTTATCCCTTTTCGATGCGTCAGTAACCTGTACACAACTTGAACGCAACAACAACTTTCCAACATTGAAAAGGGACGCACACCATGACCACTCCAACCTACAACCGCCTGAACAAAGACGACGCTATCGTGCTGCTGGTCGACCACCAGACCGGCCTGATTTCGCTGGTGCAGGACTTCTCGCCGAACGAGTTCAAGAACAATGTGCTGGCCCTGGCGGATCTGGCCAAGTTCTTTGAGCTGCCGACCATCCTCACCACCAGTTTTGAACAAGGCCCGAACGGCCCGCTGGTGCCAGAGCTGAAAGAGATGTTCCCGGACGCGCCGTACATCGCTCGTCCAGGCCAGATCAACGCCTGGGACAACGAAGACTTCGTCAAGGCGATCAAAGCCACTGGCCGCAAGCAGATCATCATTGCCGGTGTGGTGACGGATGTGTGCGTAGCGTTCCCGACCTTGTCGGCGCTGGCAGAAGGGTTTGAGGTGTTTGTGGTGACCGACGCTTCCGGCACTTTCAACACCACAGTGCAACAGGCTGCATGGAGTCGCATGACTCAGGCCGGCGCACAGATGATGAACTGGTTTTCGGTGGCGTGTGAGCTGCACCGCGACTGGCGCAACGACATTGAAGGGTTGGGCAATCTGCTGTCGCAGCGCATCCCCAACTACCGCAACCTGATGAACAGCTATTCGGCGTTGACGGCTCAGCAGAAGTAAGCTGACGTGCTGCAAACGAAAAGCCTGCCCTGAAAAGCAGGCTTTGTCGTGTCTGCGCTTTAAAGCGCTGGCAGCGCTACGATGGCGTTACTTCAGGTTTTGGCTGAAAAACGTGGTCAATTTGGCGAAGGGAATCAGGTTGACCCGGTCGTACAAGTCGACATGGCCGGCCCCTGGAATGATCAGCAGCTCTTTGGGTTCGGCCGCGCGCTGGTACGCGTCTTCACTGAACTCGCGGGAGTGCGCCTGAGCACCGGCGATGAACAGCAGCGGGCGCGGGGAGATGCTCTCGATGTCATTGAACGGGTAGAAGTTCATGAACTTCACATTGCTGATCAGCGTCGGCATGGTGGTGGTCTGCGGCGAAGCACCGGCCGGAGTGACCTGGCCACGCGGGGTGCGGTAGAAATCGTAGAACTCGTCCCCCACCGCGTTGCCGGTGAGTTTGAGCGGTGTGCCGCCGGTGTAGCGGACCGGGCCGCCCCAGAACTGCGCGTTACGCTGCTGCGCCGCCTGTTCAATGATCGATTGGCGTTGCGCTGGCGTGAGCGAATGCTTGAGGCCGTTACGGTTGGCGGCGCCCATGTCGTACATGCTGACGGTGGCAATCGCCTTCAAACGTGGGTCGATCTTGGCGGCGCTGATGGCGAAGCTGCCGCTGCCGCAAATACCGATAACACCGATACGTTCGCGATCGACCAGTGGGCGAGTGCCGAGAAAGTCCACCGCCGCGCTGAAGTCTTCGGCATAAATGTCCGGCGCAACCGACTGGCGTGGCAGTCCTTCGCTTTCGCCCCAGAAGGACAAGTCGAACGACAGCGTGACGAAACCCTGTTCCGCCATTTTGGTCGCGTAGAGATTGGCGCTTTGCTCTTTCACTGCGCCCATCGGGTGGCCGACGATGATCGCGGCATTTTTTGACTGTGGGTCAAGGTTCTTCAGGCTGAACAGATTGCCTGCGACCTTCATTCCGTACTGGTTCTTGAAGGTGACCTTTTCCACGGTCACTTTATCGCTGGTGTAGAAGTTGTCTGCGCCGTTCGACATATCGGCTCCCATGGCTGAAAAAGTACTGAAGAGCAGCCCGAAGGCCAAGCAAAAACCTTTCACTGGAATGTCCTTGCGATTGAGGGTTTATTCGTCTGAGCCTGTGCACGAACATTCTCTCGATCAGCGCCTCGGCGCCGAAGTGCATTCCTCTGGATTGCTTGCCTGATCCACTGAGTCCTGGATTTTTAATGCCGCGCAAACACGATTTGGCGGCGATGAGAGGGCAGGGACGGGATATGGATTACGCTGAAGATTCAGTGCTGGCCTCGACCAATCCGGTTTCAGCTTGCCGGCCACTGCGCTGAGTTTCCGGAACACCGATCGCGAGCAACACTACCGCCACCGCCGCAATAGCGGCCAGGGTCAGAAACGCCGCGCTGTAACCGGCCTCTTGCACCACGAGTCCGGCGAGGCCGTTGCTCAGCGCCGCGCCCAGCCCGAACACCGTGGTCAGTGCGCCGAGGCTGACGTTGAAGTGGCCGGTGCCCTGGGTGAGGTCTTTGACCATGATCGGAAACAAGGCGCCGAACAGACCGGCGCCGACGCCGTCGAGCAGTTGCACCGCGACCAGCCAATAGGCGTCGTCCGACAGCGTATAAAGCACGCCGCGCAAGGGCAGGATCAGGAATCCGGCCAGCAGCAGCGGCTTGCGTCCCCATAGATCGGCTTTCGCCCCGACCAGTAATGCCGCCGGCACCATCACCAGTTGCGCGGCCACGATGCAGGCCGAAGTCAACGGGGTGGCCATCTGCAAATTGGCTTGCGCGAGTTTTTGACTCACCAACGGCAACATCGCCGCATTGGCGAGGTGGAACAGTGCGCAGCAAATGGCGAACAGCAACAGCGGCCGGTTGCTCAGCAGCACCGACAAACCGGAAGGCTGGCGGTGGCAGGCGTCGGCTGGATCCAGTCCGCGCGCCAGATCATGGTCGATGGCTGCTGGCGAAACGCAGGTGATGGCAATGACACTGGCCAAAGCCATGGCCGCCATCAGATAGAACACTGCGACCGGGCCGAACAGGTAGGCAAATATACCGGCCAGCAGTGCGGCGCAGGCATTGCCGGCATGATTGAAGGTTTCGTTGCGCCCGGTTCGCCGAGTGAACGCCCGTGGCCCGGTCATGCCCAGGGTAATCGCACAAATGGCCGGGGCGAATATCGAGGCGGCCATTGCGCTCAAGGTTTGCGTCAGCGCCACCCAAGTGAACGACGTCACGAACGGCAGCACCAGGCAGCTTCCGGTCACCACCAGCGCGGCGATCGCAATCAACGCACGTTTGCGCCGGCTGTTGTCGACCCAGGCACCGGCGGGTGTCTGGGTGATCAGCGCTGCGACCCCGGCGATGGTCATCACCAGACCAATGCTGGCCGGCTCCCAGTGATGCACCGCCAACAGATAGATGGCCAGATAGGGGCCGAGGCCGTCGCGCACGTCGGCGAGGAAAAAGTTCAGGCTGTCCAGTGACAGGTTGTTGCGGCGATCGAGGTCAGCGGCCACGGCGGTGTCTTCAATGTTCGAGGTTTGCGGATGGATTCAACCTCAGCAAGCCTAATGACCTGCGCCCGTGAATATAAGTTGCAGGCCACGGCTGTGTCGTTGCGAAACAACGTCAAGGGGCTGAAAACGACGTTCCGTCATACGGTTGCTGCACGTTCGACGCGCTACTTGTATCCTTGCGCCGGTCGAGGACATACGACCGCTGTTATTGCCTTGAATCAGTAACGGCCGGAACCGGAAACCGGACTTTCCATTAGGTACTTTCGTGAAGCGTGATACCCACCTCGTCATCCTCTTGCTGCTGGTCATCGGCTGCTCCCTGGCGTCGCTGACCATCTGGAAAGTGCTGTCTTCGCGCGATCGCGCGCTGGAGGAAGTCAACGTGCACGGGTTGAACCTGACCCAGGCACTCGAGACCTATTCCGAAGGCATTGTCCGGCAAAGTTCGCTGCTGTTGCTCGGGCTGGTCGAACGCCTGGAAACCGAAGGCAGTGGCCCCACGCAGATCCAGCGCCTGAGTGCGCTGATCAACCGCCAGCAACCGTTGATGCCACAAATGAGCGGTATCACCATCTATGACCGAGATGGTCATTGGCTGATGTCGTCGAACCGGCCGATTCCGGTCGGTGCCAGCAGTATTGATCGAGCCTATTTCATTCATCATCGCGCCGATCCGAGCCGCGAACCCTTTATCGGGCCACCGATCCGCAGCCGTTCCAATCAGGAGTGGGTGATCACCGTCAGCCGCCGTTTCAATGATGATCGCGGCGAGTTCGCCGGGGTTGTGGCCGTGACGCTGGGCGTGGAAAACTTTCTGCGCCTGTTCGGCAAACTCGACATCGGCCAGGACGGTGCCATCGGTTTGTCCTATACCGACGGCACGTTGCTGGTGCGCTATCCCTTCCGCGAGCAGGACATGGGCCGCAACTTTTCCAAGTCGCCGATCTACGCCAAGTACCTGGTCGATCAATCGGTCGGCACCGCGTCTTATACCTCCAGCCTGGATGGCGTCGAACGCCTCTACGCCTTCCGCAAAAGTGAGAAGTTGCCACTGATCACCACGGTCGCCATCGGCAAGCGTGAAGCGCTCAAGGCGTGGCGAACCGAGGCACTGCTGTCGGCGGTGGTGGTGGCGGGGCTGTTGGGGCTCACCGGTCTGATCGGTTGGTTCTTGATCCTCGATATTCGGCGCCGGACCCAGGTTGAAGGCGAACTGCGCATCGCTCAGCAGCAGTTGCTCGGCTCCAATCGGCAACTCGAGTTGTTGGCCATGAAGGATGCGCTGACCGGGCTGGCGAATCGGCGCTGCTTCGACCAGACCCTGGCCACAGAGGCGCGTCGGGCAAAGCGCGACGGTTCGTCACTGGCCTTGCTGATGATCGATATCGACTATTTCAAGCGCTTCAATGATGCCTTCGGGCATGTTGCCGGCGACGCTTGTCTGCAAACCGTCGGTAGCGTGCTGGATGAGTGTGTGCGGCGACCGTCGGACCTGGTGGCGCGCTACGGCGGCGAAGAGTTCGCCGTGATCATGCCCGACACCGATATGGGCGGCGCTGCGGTGGTGGCGCAGCTGATTATCGAGCGCCTGCAGCAAGCCAACATTGCCCACCCCACCAGTCCGGTGGCTCGTGTGAGCCTGAGCATCGGCATCGCCGTTGCGCACGGTCCGCACCTGGAGCCGGTGAGCGCTCTGATCGAGTGCGCCGACCAAGCGCTGTATCAAGCGAAAACGGCAGGGCGCAACAGGTTCATGACATCCGCTGCGCAACCCTCACTCAACGTCGATGGACAGCAGGCCACCGACTCGTGACACCAGCGTGTCGACGGCAAACGGTTTGGTCAGTACCTGCATGCCCGGGCCGAGCTGACCGTTGCCGATCACTGAATTTTCCGCGTACCCAGTGATGAACAAAGTCTTCAGCCTCGGCCTGATTTCCCGGCCCGCATCGGCCATCTGCCGGCCGTTCATGCCGCCTGGCAAGCCGACATCGGTGATGAGCAAATCGATGTGCGCGCTGGAACGCAATACTTCCAGTCCCTCAACGCTGTCGGCCGCTTCGAGCAGGTTGTAGCCGAGGTCGTTCAGCACGTCTTTGAGCAGCGTTCGAACGGTGGGTTCGTCGTCGACAATCAGGATGGTCTCACCGGCCTTTGCCGGCAGGGTTGCCGAGTTTTGCGTGTCATCGTGGTTGCGCTGCGTTTCGCCGCGGTAGCGCGGCAGGTAAATGCAGATGATGGTGCCTTGCCCCACGGTCGACTGCACCCGCACCTGCCCGCCGGATTGCTTGGTGAAACCGTAGATCATCGACAGCCCCAGCCCGGTGCCCTGGCCCAGTGGTTTGGTGGTGAAAAACGGGTCGAAGGCCTTGGCCATGACCTCCGCACTCATACCGGTACCGGTGTCTGCAACCGACAGGCACAGGTATTGCCCTTCGGGCATCTCCCGTATGCGCGCTGATTCAGCATCCAAGGTTCGATTGGCGGTTTCGACGGTGATGCTGCCGCCATCGGGCATCGCATCACGGGCGTTGATGCACAGGTTGAGCAAAGCGTTTTCCAGTTGGCTGGCATCGACCAGCGCCGGCCACAGATCGGCGGCAACGACCGTTTTCAGGCGAATGCTCGGGCCGACGGTGCGCTGGATCAGTTCGGTCATGCCGGCAATCAGCGCGTTGACTTCAGTCGGCCGAGGATCGAGGGTCTGCCGGCGGGAGAACGCCAGCAGGCGATGGGTCAGGGCGGTCGCGCGTTTGGCGGCGTCCTGGGCGATCAGCATGTATTTGTCGATGTCCTTCAGACGACCTTGGGCGATGCGTTTTTCCATCAGCTCCAGAGAGGCACAGATCCCCGCCAGCAGGTTGTTGAAGTCATGGGCCAGACCGCCGGTGAGTTGCCCGACGGCTTCCATTTTCTGCGATTGGCGCAACTTCTCTTCGGCTTGCATCAGTTCTGCGGTGCGCGCCGAGACCCGTTGTTCCAGTGTGTCGTTGAGCGCTTTTAAAGCGGCGGTGACCCGGTCGCGTTCGTCTTCGACATTGCGCCGGTCTTCGACATCGATCAGCACGCCGGGAAAGCGTAAAGGCGTGCCGTCCTCGGCGCATTCGACGCGTCCGTTGGCTTCGATCCAAGTGTATTTGCCATCCCCGCCGCGCACTCGGTACTGGTGCGAATAGGCGCCACCGCGGGCAAGGGCGTCATTGATTGCCACTGTCAGCCCCTCGCGGTCATCGGGGTGCACGGTGACTACCACTTGCTCCAGGCTCAGACCGTCACGGCCCAGTGCCGGGTCAAGGTTGAAGACCCGGGCGAAAGCTTCGTCGACGTAGAAACGATCGGTGGGCAAGTGCCAGTGCCAAGTGCCGATAATGGCGCCGGCGGCCAAGGCGAGTTGGACCCGTTCGACGTTTTCCCGAGCAATCGCCTCGCTGACGCGCAAGCGTTCCTGCGCGTCGCGGCGCTCGGTGACGTCGCTGAAGAAGATCGCAATCTGCCGATCGGCCGGGTCACCGACACGGACGGCGCGTACGTCGAACCAGCGTTCGAAGGTGTTGGCGTAGTTCTCGAAGTTGGCCGGCTCGCCGGTCTTGGCGACGTGGCCGTAGGTCTCGAACCAGAATTTCTCCAGGTTGGGCGCAAACTCGGTGACCCACTTGCCCCGCAGGTTGACCCCGGCCTGACGCTCGAACGCCGGGTTGGCTTCAACGAAGCAGTAATCGATGGGGTAGTCGTCGGCGTCGAATTTGACTTTGACGATGGCGAAGGCGGCTTCGATGGTTTCCAGAATGGTGCTGAAGCGCTCTTCACTTTTGCGCAGTGCGGTTTCGGCACTGCGCGAACGGGTCAGGTCGAGCATGGCCCCGACCATGCGTTCGGCTTTGCCGTCGGCATTGCGGATCAGATGCCCGCGGTCGAGCACCTCGGCGTAGGATCCGTCCTGACAGCGGAAGCGGTACTCGGCACTCCAGGTGGTGCCTGTGCCCGCCATCGCCGCCCGAATCGAAGTCTCTACCCGCGCGCGATCCTGCTGGTGGATCTGCGCAAAGCGCCAGTCACACGTCGGTTCGATGGCGCTGGGGGCATAGCCGTACGCCTGTTCCAACGCGTCGTTCCAGACAATCTGATGGGTTGTCAGATCCCAGTCCCAGACGGCGTCGCAGGTCGCTTTGACGGCCAGGCGCAGGCGCGTGACCTCGGACTCAAGCTCCTCGCGAGTAAGCTGTTTCAGGATATCCACCCCTCATGCCTTGATTATTGGTCTGCGTTCAATAGGCGTGTTTCAAGCGAACACCCAGGTTGCTTCGTAAGCTTTGTGAGCCATTGACCCGGGGCGCCCTGTTTAAGTTGCACGCGGGGCACGGGCGCGTGCGTTTTCATAACAAGTCGCCGTTATCCAGCGTGTCGAGCAACTGTTGGCCGCGTTGCCACAGTGCCTGTTGTTTGGCTGGCGGCATGCGGTCGAGGTTTTTGTACATCATCGCCATGCGCTGATTGCCCCGTAGAAGGTCGGCGTGGCGCATCAGGAAATGCCAGTACAGGGCGTTGAACGGGCAGGCGTTGTCGGCCGTGGTTTCGCGCACCGAGTAAGCACAGTCGCGACAGTAGTCGGACATCCGGTTGATGTACTGGCCGCTGGCGCAATAAGGCTTGGAACCGAGGTAACCGCCATCGGCGTGCATGACCATGCCGAGGGTGTTAGGCAGTTCGACCCAATCGAACGCGTCCATGTAAATCGCCAGATACCATTCACAGATCTGCTTCGGCGCGATGCCGGCGAGCAGGGCGAAATTGCCAGTGACCATCAGGCGCTGGATGTGATGGGCGTAGGCGTGTTTGAGGCTTTGGCCGATGGCCTGGCGCATGCAATTCATTTTGGTTGCAGCGGTCCAGTAGAACTCCGGCAATGGCCGCTGGTTGGCAAATGCATTGCCTTCGGCGTACTCGGGCATGTGCAGCCAGTAAACGCCTCGGACATATTCGCGCCAGCCGATCAGTTGGCGGATGAAACCTTCGGCAGCATTCAGCGCGATGCTGCCGGACCAATAGGCCGACTCCACATCAGCGCAGAGCTGGCGCAGGTCGAGCAGGCCAATGTTCAGCGCCGCGCTGATGCGCGCATGGAACAGAAACGGCTCGTCGCTGGCCATGGCGTCCTGATAGTCGCCGAAGCCGGCCAGGGCGTAGTCGAGAAAGTACGCCCAGAGCGCCTGGGCATCGGCGTGCGTCACCGGATAGTTGAAGTCCTCCAGACTGCCGTAATGACTGGCGAAACGGTGTTTTACCAAGGCGAGGACTTCGACGGTGATTGCATCGTTGGCAAAACCGGCCGGGTAGGGTGCCTTGACGGTTTTCGGCAAAGCTTTGCGATTCTCGGCGTCAAAGTTCCACGCGCCGCCGACCGGCGTGCCGTCACCGTTGAGCAACAGGCGACTTTTGCGGCGCATCTCGCGGTAGAAGAACTCCATGCGCAACTGTTTTTTGCCTGCGGCCCAAGCGCGAAACTCATCGCGGCTGCACAGGAAGCGGCCATCCGCGTGCCAGTGGATCGGCACACCACATGCTTTGAGCGATTGCTCCAGACGCCAGTCTCCGCACTCCGTCACGTGCAACTCGCTGGCCTGCAACAAAGTCTGCCAGCGCTTCAGCTCGCCGGGCACCGAACCGCTGTTCTGCGGGTCGTCGAGGGCCACGTAATGCACCTGGATGCCCTGTTTCTCCAGCGCCTGAGCAAAGTGACGCATGGCACTGAAAATCAGCGCGATCTTCTGCGGGTGATGGGCGACATGGGTGGCTTCTTCCATAACCTCGACCATCAGCACACGGTCGTGTTCGCTATCCAGACCGGCCAATGACGCCAGATCAAACGATAACTGGTCACCCAATACCAGGCACAGCCGACGGGTTTTGTTCATTTCACGAATTCAGCGTAAGGGCAGCAGGCTGCCGCGTGGACGTTTAAGTGCTAAGTCCAGATAGTTGTACAGATTGTAGTCTGTGTATAGGTTTTTGTGCGGTGAATATTCACATCCCCCCTGTGGGAGCGAGCCTGCTCGCGAAGGCGTCGTCACATTCAACATTGTGAGTGACTGACACGCCGCTTTCGCGAGCAGGCTCGCTCCCACAAGGGCTTTCACTGCGACTCGGATGAACGCTCCCGCTGTTGCGGGAGCGCTTGACGCCGCGTGGAAAGGGTTAGCCGGGATAAACGGGGTAATCCACATAGCCCTCGGCGGTGCCGCCATACACCGTCGCCGGGTTCAGCGCGTTCAACGGCCAGTCATTGGCAATCCGCGCCGGCAGATCGGGGTTGGCCATGAACGGGCGGCCGAAAGCGACGAAGTCTGCCAGTCCGGAATCGAGCAGTTGCGCCCCGGATTCGGCGGTATAGCGCCCGGCGTAAATGATCGCGCCGCTGAAGGTTGCGCGCACGGCCTGACGAAACGTCAACGGCATCGCCGGGGCGTTGTCCCAATCGGCTTCGGCGATCGACAGATAGGCGATGCCCACGTCCTGCAGCACTTTGATCGCTTCGATGTAAGTCGTGTGCGGGTCTTCCTCGACCATGCCCAAATAGGTCCGCGCTTCATCAGTGGTGGTGAACAGCGGGGCGAAGCGCACGCCGACTTTTTCCTTGCCGATGCATTCGGCAACACCGGCCACCACTTCGCGCAGAAAACGCAGGCGATTGTCCAGCGAGCCGCCGTACTGATCGGTGCGCAGATTGCTGTGGGCCGAGATGAACTGGTTGACCAGATAACCGTTGGCGCAGTGCAATTCGATGCCATCGAAACCCGCGTCCATGGCGTTGCGCGCAGCCTGGATATACAGCTGCACCAGTTCTTGAACTTCATCAGTGCTCAGTGCGCGAGGTGCCGACGGGGTGACCAGTTCACCGGCACCGGGCGTGGTTTCGATAAACACGCTGACGCGGTCGGTGGCCACGGCGGAGGCTGAAACCGGAGCTGCGCCGTCGGGCTGCAACGCGGTGTGCGAGACACGGCCAACGTGCCACAACTGGGCGAAAATCACCCCGTCCACGGCATGCACGGCGTCGGTGACTTTGCGCCAACCGGCGATTTGCTCAGGCGTATGAATGCCCGGCGTCCACGCATAACCCTGGCCACGAGGTTCGATTTGTGTGCCTTCGGTGACCAGCAAACCGGCGCCGGCGCGCTGTCGGTAATACTCGGCCATCAGCTCGTTGGCGATATTGCCCGGTTGCGTGCTGCGCTGACGGGTGAGGGGCGGCAGGACGATACGGTTTTTCAGGATGTGATGACCCAGTTTGGCGGGGGTGAAGAAACTGCTGTGGTTCATGAATGACCTTGCTCGTGGTTTATTAGACCAGTCGTCTATAGGCTGGGCGAAAAAATAACGCCGGGCAACACGCACCCGGCGTTTGGAAGGGTTGTTCGAGGTTTTAGCCGAGCATCTTCAGCAGTTTCTCGGCGACGGCGGCGGAACTGGCCGGATTCTGGCCAGTGACCAGTTGCCCGTCGGCGACCACATGAACCTGCCAGTCAGCGACTTTCGAGTAATAACCGCCGAGACGCTGGAACTCGTCTTCGATCAGGAACGGCACCACGTCCGTCAGGCCGACTGCCTCTTCTTCGGCGTTGGTGAAACCGGTGACCTGGCGATGCTGCACCAGCGGTTTGCCGTCAGCGGTAAGGACATGACGCAATACACCCGGTGCATGGCAGACAAAACCGTGGGGTTTGTTGGCGCGGTCAAACGCTTCGATCAACGCGATCGACTGCTTGTCTTCGGCCAGATCCCACAGCGGGCCATGGCCACCCGGGTAAAACACGGCATCAAAGTCATCAGCGTTGACGTCGGCCAAGCGGCCGGTGTTGGCCAGTGCCTGTTGTGCGGCCGGGTCCTGGCGGAAGCGATCGGTCTCGGCGGTTTGAGCATCAGGCTCATCGCTTTTCGGGTCGAGCGGCGGCTGGCCACCGGCTGGCGAAACCAGGGTGACGTCGGCGCCGGCGTCCTTGAAGGCGTAGTAGGGCGCGGCGAATTCTTCCAGCCAGAAGCCGGTTTTCTTGCCGGTGTCGCCGAGTTGATCGTGGGAAGTCAAAACCATCAAGATTTTCATAGAGCACCTTGCGTAGGTTGGGCGTCTTCGATTGGGCGAAACATTCGCGCATCGGCCACACCGGTCAGAAAACGTTTGTCGGGGCGCAGCATAGATTCCAATTAGACCAGTCGTCTAGTAATTTTTTATCCTGCGGTTTTTCATCGACAGGTATGGCAAACTTCCGTTCCTCCAAATATACGACTGGTCTATTGCCTGGTAATTCGCGCCCAATGAAACCGACCTACGACGACACCCGCCAACACTTGCTCGACACCGGCCACCGGATGATGGCCGAAAAGGGCTTCACCAGTGTCGGCCTCAACGAAATCCTGCAAACCGCCGGTGTGCCCAAGGGCTCGTTCTATCACTACTTCAAATCCAAAGAGTTGTACGGTCAGGCGTTGCTGGCGGATTACTTCGTCGGCTATCTCGCCGACATGGAACGGCGCCTGACGCTGCCGGGGCTGAGCGCCTATGAGCGGCTGATGGATTACTGGCAGGGCTGGCAGAACCGCTGCACCCTCGAAGGCCACGGAGATGAGTGTCTGGTGGTGAAACTCAGTGCCGAAGTCGCCGACCTGTCGGAGTCGATGCGCCTGACCTTGCGCGATGGCGCCGAGCAAGTGGTGGCGCGCATCACTCTGTGCATCGAGCAGGGCCAGGCCGAAAACAGCCTGCCCGCAGGCGACGCCCGGCATCTGGCGGAAACCCTTTATCAGCTGTGGTTGGGCGCCAGTTTGCTGAACAAATTGCAGCGTACCGGGCAGTCGCTGCAGACCTCGATGGCGATGACGAAACAACTATTGCACGTTTGACCAAGGTTTTTGTGCGACGCAATGGGTGACCTACCTGTCGGCACTCGATCGGTTAGATATACGAATGGGAATAAGTTTCAATAACGGAACGCTTGGTATACCATCGCCGCGTTTTGCTGGCGGTTTTACCCTTCGTTCTGGCCTATTCGTAAGGTTTTCATTTCATGCGTCGTACTCTGCTTTCAATTTGCGTGCTGCAGGCGTTGTCCCCTTCCTCATGGGCCGAACAGGCCGATTCAACACCCGCAGCGCTAGAGCTGGAGGCGACCGACGTGGTCGGTACAGCGGATTACGAACGGGCTGACGGCCCGGTGCAGGGTTACCGCGCCACACGTTCTGCCAGTGCCACCCGTACCGACACCTCGATCCATGAAACCCCGCAATCGATCAGCGTGGTCACCAAGGATGCTGTCGAAGACCTCGGCGCCACGCGTCTGCAAGATGCGCTGGACTATGCCGGCGGCGTCGGCCGGGCGAACAATTTTGGCGGGCAGGGCCTGACGACGTTCACCGTGCGCGGTTTCACCACCGGCGAGTTCTACCGCAACGGCTTCCCGATCAATCGCGGCTACCCGAACATGCCCGATGCCAACACCATCGAGCGTCTGGAAGTTCTGCGCGGGCCGGCGACGATGCTCTACGGCCGTGGCGATCCCGGCGGCACCTTCAACGTTGTGTCCAAGCAGCCGTTGGCCGAGCGCACGGTCACGTTGGGCAGTCAGTTGAATGATCAAGGCATGAAGCGCGGCACCCTGGACGCCTCCGGCCCGCTGGATGAAGAGGGGCGCCTGGCCTATCGACTCAACGTGGTGGGTGAGGGCGGCGATACCTTCCGCGATCACGTCGAGACCGAGCGCTACGGCATCACGCCAGTGCTGACCTGGCAGGCCAGCGATGCCACCCGGGTGATCTTCGAGGGTGATTTCATGCGCAACAATCATCCGCTGGATCGCGGCGTGACGCGTTACGCCAAGCAGATCGGCACCGCCTCGCGTGACACGTTTTTCGGCGAAAAAGACGCCGGCAAATTGCACAACGACAACAACATGGCGCAACTGCGTTTCGATCATCTGCTCAATGATGACTGGACGCTGGGCGGTGGTTTCCAGTGGCTCGACGGTTCGCTTGAGGGCAATGCGATCGAGGCCAACGGCATTGCCGATGACGGTCGAACCCTGGGGCGCAACTTCAACTACCGCAAACTGGAATGGACCGACAAGGACACCCAGCTCAATCTGACCGGGCATTTCAGCACTGGTGGTTTGCAGCACACCTTGTTGACCGGCATTGAGTATGAAGATTATGACTACAAGTCGATCATTCAGCGCTCCAGCGGCGCGGTCGGCGCCTACCCGATCGACATCTTCGATCCGGTCTACGGCCAGCCGCGTCCGGCACTGACGCGCACGCCAACCCACGACAAGGAAAACCTCAAGACTTACGCCGCGTTTGTACAGGATCAGGTCGCGTTGACCGAGCGTCTGAAGGTCTTGGCCGGCGCACGTTTTGAGCGTTTCGAGCACGACTATGAAACCTATGTGCCGGGCGGCAAAAACTGGCAGGCCAGTGACAATGCGGTGACTCCACGCCTCGGCGTGACCTACGACCTGACCGAGACCCTGGCGATCTATGCCGACACGGCGCGCTCGTTCAAGCCCAATACCGGCGCGAGTCGTACGGGCGGAGGCTTCGCACCGGAGAAGGGCAAGTCCTACGAAATGGGCATCAAGTGGGAAGCGCTGGACCATCAGTTGAGCGTGGATGCGGCGATCTACCAGATCGAAAAACGCAATGTGCTGACCACTGACCCGGTTGACTCGACCTTCAACGTCGCCGCCGGAGAAGTGCGCAGCCGTGGTTTCGACCTGAACGTCGCCGGCAACCTGACACCCGAATGGCGGGTGATCGGCGGCTACGCCTACGTCGATGCCGAGGTGACCAAAGACAACGTGATCCGATCTGGCACGCGCCTGATGAACATTCCGCAGAACAGCTTCAGCCTGCTCAACGTCTACGAGTTTCAGGACGGTGCGCTAAAAGGCCTGGGCCTGGGCACCGGACTCAAGTACGTCGACCAGCGTGCCGGGCAAACCGCCAATACCGCGTTCTCGATGGACAGTTACACCGTTGTCGACCTGCTCGGCTTCTACAAGGTCAACGAGAAAGTGCGGCTCAACCTTGACCTGAAAAACCTGTTTGACCGCGATTATGAAGAGGGCGCGTTCGGTAACGTCTACGCCTATCCAGGTTCACCAAGAACCGTGCAGGTGGGGATTTCCTACACCTTGTAAGCCGAGCTCGACGCTGCAACGGCAGCCCCTCACCCCAGCCCTCTCCCGGAGGGAGAGGGAGCCGACCGAGGCGTCTTGCGTTACGCATCGACCTGAAAGATCGCGTCGATTACGCGGGCATCGGCAATGCTTGGCGGTATTGGATTCACCGGCGCTATTGCACATGGCGTTCATCGGCAATATCCCCCAATCGGTCCCCTCTCCTCGGGGAGAGGGAGCCGACCGAGGTGTCTTGCGTTATGCATCGACCTGAAAGATCGCGTCGATTACGCGGGCATCGGCAATGCTTGGCGGTATTGGATTCACCGGCGCTATTGCACATCGGCGTTCATCGCCCATATCCCCCAATCGGTCACCTCTCCTCGGGGAGAGGGAGCTGACCGAGGCGTCTTGCGTTACGCATCGAACTGACAGGTCGCGTCGATTACGCGGGCATCGGCGATGCTTGGCGGTATTGAATTCACCGGCGCTATTGCACGTCGGCGTTCATCGCCAATATCCCCCAATCGGTCCCCTCTCCTGAGGGAGAGGGCTAGGGTGAGGGCGGCTGCTTCGGCACATGCCCGTTAGTGAGCGGGTGCTCGAACGCAGGATGCACGCGGCGCGCAATTTCCTGCTCAACAGCACGCGCTCGGTGGGCGAGGTGGCGCGATTGTGGTCGCTAGAGATTGTCCTTTTTGAGTTGACGGATAAACGCTTTTCAGCCGATTTATCCCGTTCCTGTGCGTCAGTAATCTGTACCCAACTTGAACGCAACAACAACTTCAAAAACTCAAAAGGGAAGCAAATCATGACCACTCCAACCTACAACCGCCTCAACAAAGACGACGCCATCGTGCTGCTGGTTGACCACCAGACCGGCCTGATTTCCCTGGTGCAGGACTTCTCGCCAAACGAGTTCAAGAACAACGTGCTGGCCCTGGCGGATCTGGCCAAGTTCTTCGAACTGCCAACCATCCTCACCACCAGTTTCGAACAAGGCCCGAACGGCCCGCTGGTACCGGAGTTGAAAGAGATGTTCCCGGACGCGCCGTACATCGCTCGTCCAGGTCAGATCAACGCCTGGGACAACGAAGACTTCGTCAAGGCGATCAAAGCCACTGGCCGCAAGCAGATCATCATTGCCGGTGTGGTAACGGATGTGTGTGTAGCGTTCCCGACCTTGTCGGCGCTGGCGGAAGGGTTCGACGTGTTTGTGGTAACTGATGCTTCCGGCACCTTCAACACCACTGTGCAACAAGCCGCGTGGAGCCGCATGACCCAGGCCGGTGCGCAGATGATGAACTGGTTCTCGGTGGCCTGTGAGCTGCACCGCGACTGGCGCAACGATATTGAAGGCTTGGGTAATCTGCTGTCGCAGCGGATTCCCAACTACCGCAACCTGATGAACAGCTACTCGGCGCTCACCGCTCAGCAGAAGTAAGCCTGCGCGATCCAAACGAAAGCCTGCCCTGAAAAGCAGGCTTTTGTCATTGTTAAGTCAAACCCCGGAATTCAACCGCGACACCACGGAGAGCGCGGATTATTCAAGAGAAGTTGCTCGATACGTTTTATAAAGTCGCTGGACCTCCGGATCATCCAGGCTTTCATACGTAATCCCTTCCTTGTCGAGTCCGTCCAGACCCTTTATCCCGCCAATCATTGCTGGCCATTCATCGCGGCTGGAGATATCGACGACGAAGGGGGTCAGATAACCATCCAAATGGCCTTTGAAAGGGTCTCGAATCTCGTCGGCGAGTGCTCGCAAGTAGTCGTCTTTATTGGTTCTCGACCAGTCGATAGCGAACCGGGTCCGATAGCACAACTCCATGTAGATGAGCAGGATTGTGCGGCCATTGCCATCCAAAAACGGGTGGGCGGACGCCAACTGGCCCATTACTTCGCCGGGGCGCTGACGAAAACGTTTTTTGTTTGCTGCGAGTTCAAAGGCGTATTCCACGGATCTTTTGATCAGGTCAGGACGTTCGAATATCGTGTGATGCGGATCATCTTTCGACCCTTTGAATACTGCGAGGTGGGGGACCAGTTCATTTCTGTCTTTTCCTGCCCACGGATAAAAACCGGAGAACAGGATTTCGTGGGTCTTGAGGACCGCTTTGTAGTCGATGGGTTTTTGCTTGGCGAGATAGGCAAGGGCATCTTCGATACTGGCTTCGAAGGAGAGATGCTCGGACTCTTTGACTTCAAGAGGGTCTTTCAGTTTGAGCGAGTTTTGAAGATAACCTTCAGTCTCGAAATCGCCGAAGGGGTCAAAAGTCATGCGCTAAGCTGCCTCTTGCAACGCCTTTTCTCTTGGAGGTAGCGTCCTTGAAGGGCCATGATTTCTGCTTTGTTGAGAACACCTTTACGTTTGAGATTGACGAGCAATTGCTCAATCCCATCCAGCTCGACAGCATCGCCTGCCAGACGAGTAATGGTCGCGGCCATGCAGCTCATGCTGTCACGCTCAGCGGTAACCTTATGCTTTTGGGCGAGTTTGCGGACTTCGCTCGCAACGCCGCCAGTGGCTGAACCCGTCATATGAACCCCTCGTTTTCTCTTCCGAAGCATAGCATGGCGCCGGCCCTGTAAATTTTCCAGCAGCGCCCGGCTGTCAGCGCGAACAAGTCCTTTTCCGGTTGATGGCGAACGCCTTTCAACCGATTTAACCCTTGTACCGCGTTACGCCTGCGCCCACTCATCACGAAACTGCAGCAGAAAATCGACAAAAGCCCTGACCCGTTGCGGCACATAGCGGCCATGCGGGTAGAGCAAGGTGTAAGGTCGCGAGCGGCCGGCGTACGGCTCGAGCACCTCGACGAGGCTGCCGTCGGCCAGTTCTTTTTCGACAATGAATTTGTAGGTCTGAAAGACCCCGGCGCCATGCTTGGCCAGGGTCACGCCACCGAGCACATCATCAGAACAGGAGTAGCCGCCGTCGGAATACACTTCACGGTCGTGGCCGTTTTCCTCGAACAGCCAGGAGATCCGCCGTCCGCTGCTCGGCAGTTCGAACTGAATGCATTCGTGTTGCACCAGGTCTTCCAGCGTCTGCGGTGTGCCAGCCTTTTTCAGATAGTCGGGAGACGCGACCACCACCAGTTTTGCATCCTCCAACAGGCGCGCGACCATGGTCGAGTCCGGTTGGGCGCGGACGCGGATCGCCAGATCGTAGCCTTCGCCGACAAAGTCGATATTGCGGTTGCCCAAGTGGATGTCGACGGTGACGTCAGGGTAGAGCGCACGGAATTTCGGCAGCAGCGGCAGGATGCGGTGATGGCCGTAAGTGGTGGGAAGGCTGATGCGCAACAGCCCTGAGGGTGACGACTGTGCGCCCATGACTTCTTGTTGCGCCTCGACCAATTGCGTTAGCGCCTGGCTGCACTGGAGAAAAAAGTTTCTACCGGCCTCGGTCAAGCGAATGCTGCGCGTGGTGCGGGCAAACAAGCGTGAACCCAATCTTTTTTCGAGGCGAAGAATTGACCGGCTCACGGCGGCCGGAGTTACACCGGCGAGCTGCGCGGCGGCGGTGAAACTGCCGGCTTCAGCGGCGAGGCAAAACAGTTCGATACTGCCCAATTGCAAGTCATCAAAATGGCGCTTCATGTGAGTACACCGAGGATCAACTGACGGTTCATTCTCAGGCTTATCTCATGAAGCGGCACCGCCGGTACACACCGACGGCGCTGCGGGGAGGTATCAATGGCCAGCGCTTTGACCACCATCGACATGGAGGATTTCGCCAGTGACGAAGTTCGCGCCGTCCAGGTACAGGATCGCCTGCACGATGTCATCGATCTCGCCCATATGCCCAACCGGGTGCAGGCTGCCGAGGGCGGCGTGGGTTTCTTCGCCGTGCATCGGCGTTTTGATGATGCCCGGTGATACCGCGTTGACCCGAATACCACGCTTGGCGTACTCGATGGCCAGAGACTTGGTCGCCGCGTTGATGCCACCCTTGGTCAGCGAAGCGAGCACCGACGGTACGCCGTCAATCGCGTGGTCGACCAGGCTGGTGGTGACGCTGACGATATGGCCGCTGGCGTTTTTCTCCATTTCGGCAATTGCCAGTTGCGAGATATGGAAGAAGCCGCTCATGTTGGTCGCCACGACCTGTGCGTAGTCTTCTTTGCTGTATTCGGTGAAGGGTTTGGCGACGAAGATCCCGGCGTTGTTGACCAGCGTATCGATACGGCCGAAATGTGCGACGGCTTCACGGATCACGCGCTCGGCGGTCTGCGGGTCGGCGATGTCACCGGCGACGGCGAGAATGTCCGGGTCAGTGGACGGTTTGATCGAGCGGGATGTCGCGACAACCTGATAGCCGCGCTCACGGAATCCCTTGACCAGGCCTGCGCCAATGCCTTGCGAGGCGCCGGTAATCACTACAACTTTCTTGGACGTGCTCATGATGTTTCCTCATGCAATCTGGATGGTTTGAATAAACGGATTTCGAAGGTCAGGCGTGAGCCGCAACCTGTGCTGCCTGACGTAACGCTTGCTCGTAATAAGCGACGGACTGGGAACCGGGGATGACCTGTTTGTCATCAAGAACCATGGCCGGAACCGAATCGATGCCGCGTTGCTGATAAAACCGTTCGAGTTCGCGCACTGCTTGGCTGAACTCAGCGGTGGCCAGAAGCTCTTGCGCACGCTGGCCATCGAGTCCGACTGCGCCTGCCAGTGTCACCAGCGTGGCGTGGTCATTCGGGTTCTTGCCGTCAGTGAAGTAGGCCTTGAGCAGCGCCTGCTTCAACTCACGCTGACGTCCTTGTGTGGCGGCCCAGAACAGCAGTCGATGGGCGTCGAAGGTGTTGTGGAAATGGCTGCGTTTTTCCAGGTCGAAGTGAAAACCGATCTGCTCGCCGCGTTCGATGATCATCGCGTTACGGTCCGCCACTTGCTCAGCGCTGCGCCCGTATTTGCGCATCATGTGCTCGATGGCGTGTTCACCTTCGGCGGGCATGTCGGGGTTCAGTTCGAACGGTTTGTAGGTCAGCTCCACGTCGACTTCGCCTGCCAGGTTGCGGATCGCTTGCTCCAGAGCGGTGGCGCCCAACGCGCACCAAGGGCAAACGACATCCGAGACGAAATCGATTTTCACGGCCCGGCTCATGACTGCGAGTCCGACAGCTGCTGGCGATACTCGGTGGTGGTGATGCCGGCATAACCCCAGTTATCGGTGTCGACTTCTTCGATCACGATGTGGGTGAGTTTCGGATCCTTGTGCAGCACCCGCTGCATCGTTTCGGTGATTTCCTTGATGACCTGGGCTTTCTGCTCCCGGGTCACGCCGTCACGGGTGATACGTACGCTGATGAAAGGCATTTGGGGTATCTCCAGTCGCTGGCCCGTCGGAGTGATGGGCGGCTGTTGGAGAGGACTTTAAGAGGCAGGCGGGAATTGATAAATGGGGCTTGAGGTACATCATTTGTGATGTGGTGTATCAAATGGCTGCGTGCGGTGAAGTGCGCAAGAAGTTGCGCAGTACCTGGCCTGTTTTCATCCGGGAAAGTCTGTGCAGGCCTTATGAACCGGGGCTTTCAGCCAAGTGCGCAACTTCTTGCACACCACTGCGCAAAAAGTTGCGCACTTTTATTTGTTTAATCTCGTTTATTCAAAGGTCGGCGTACGGGTCGTTTGTTTAAGGCGCTGAAGAATAATGGTTTTGTGATAGCTGGCATGGAGTTTGACAGCTCAAGCCTGCCCGGACAGGCAATGGTGCCTGTCCGGTTGTGTGTTTTAAGCAAGGAGAGCATCCCATGGCAACACCAGCGTACATGTCGGTTACCGGCGAAAAACAAGGTCTGATCACTGCCGGCGCGTTCACCGCCGATTCCGTTGGCAACACCTTTCAGGAAGGTCATGAAGACCAGGTCATGGTGCAGGCTTTCACCCACGACGTGATCATCCCGCGTGACCCACAGTCCGGTCAGCCAACCGGTCAGCGCGTGCACAAGCCAGTGGTCATCACCAAGGTCTACGACAAGGCTTCGCCTCTGCTGCAAGCTGCGCTGACTTCCGGCGAGCGCATGAGCGAAATCGTTATCCAGTGGTACCGCACTTCGGCGCAAGGCACCCAAGAGCACTACTACACCACCAAACTGGAAGACGCGATCATCGTCGCCATCAACAACAAAATGCACAACTGCCAGGATCCAGGCAACGCGCATTTCACCCACCTGGAAGAAGTGCAGTTCACCTACCGCAAAATCACCTGGACCCACGAAGTTTCCGGTACTTCGGGTTCCGATGACTGGCGTGCTCCAGTCGTTTAATCGCGGCTGATGGTTGTACCGCCCCGGCTGGCATCGCTGGTCGGGGCGCACTCACTTTTAAAGAATTTATCGCGTCAGATTCTTGCAATCTGAGGCGCGTCGCAGCACTGCGCGAGGGACAAGGGAATGTTCTCACCGGCCAACCAGCCTCATTTCAATCTGACCGTCGATGGCGTCGACAGCGATTTCCAAGTGCTGTCGTTTACCGGTCGTGAGGCACTCAACACGCCATTCGAATTCGAGCTGGAACTGGTCAGCGAAAAGGCCTCGATCAACCTCGAAAGCGTGCTGCACAAACTGGCGTTTCTTCAGCTGTCGCCAACTGGCACTGGCATTCACGGGCTGGTCTACAGCATTGCCCAGGGCGAGGCGGGCAAGCGCCTGACCCGCTACAAGATTTCCCTGCGCCCGCAACTGGCGTACCTCACGCACCGGGTCAATCAGCGCATCTTCCAGCAGATGACCGTGCAGCAGATCATCAGCCAGGTGCTGGAAGAACACGGCATCCTCGCCAGCGATTACCACTTCCAGCTCAGCGCGATTTACCCCGAGCGTATTTACTGCGTGCAGTACGACGAGTCGGACCTGGATTTCATCCAGCGCCTGTGTGAAGAGGAGGGCATTCACTACCACTTCCAGCACACGTCCAGCGGCCACAAACTGACCTTCGGCGATGACCAGACAGTGTTCCCGAAACTCGCGCCAGTGGCCTATCAGCAGGACTCCGGACTGGTCGCCGACAAACCGGTGGTCAAACGTTTCGGCCTGCGTCTGGCCACCCGCACCAGCCGCACCACGCGTCGCGATTACGACTTCGTCAAACCGAAGATCGAGCTGGAAAGCGATGCCAAAACCTGGCATTACAAAGCCTTACGCTCGAAGTTCGGCGTGTGGGCCTACTACGGCGCAAACCGCCTCGGTACAGGGCCTACCTTGTGTGGTGTGTGGAACCGTGGCGCCTAAAATGGTTGCTGATCACAAAGATGCCTTGGTGGTGGAGTATTATCGAACGGGCACTAACGATGTGACGCATCAGTCCTCGTTGTTGGCTGTGCAGTCACACTGCCCCGTCTGCTCAAAAAAACAGGGTGGGCATGCATCATCGTATTCAAAATGTATGAAAACCAAGCTGGGGATCTGATTTATGCAAAAGGCTGACGCTGTTTATCCGGACCAGGCGCAAACAGAAATCTGTAGCAAGTATGGAATGCCTGTGCAACCGCCCGAAGAGATGGTCGCGATCGCTATTGACTCGCTTGGCAAGTCGCCGATTTATGGCACAAGAGTTCAATTGCCGGAAGACGGCAATATCAGCTGGTTTATTCACTGTGGTGAGTTCTCTGACGCGGATGACTTCTACAAGCCTGTCCATGTTCACCACCTGAGTGAAATGTTGCCTCAGGTTGTGAATTATCTTTGTCTGCCCACTGGCGCAAAATTCATCATCGATACAGCCGACTATGAAGATGTCTGGATGGCTGAGTAAGGAGTATTGAAGCCGGTTCACCACCGGTTTCGCGTTTGATTGATCCCGTGGATCAATTGGAATATCAGCGGCTTGGTCAAAGGAGTGACAACATGAAAGACGCCATTCGCTTGGGCGACTCCACCACTCACGGTGGCAAGGTCCTCGAAGCCTTCTCCCGGACTGACCTCAATGGCAAGCCGATTGCCGGTGTCGGTCACAAGGTCAGTTGCCCGTTGTGCAAAGGGATATTCCCGATTGCCGAGGGCAGCAGCACCTACACCGTCGATGGCACGCCCATCGCGCTCGATGGCATGAAAACCGCCTGTGGCGCTGCGCTGATTGCCAGTGGCCCGAAGGGTGCGGTCGTCAGCTGAGTGCTGTAATGCCGCTGACGGAGAGCCAGCGGCGTGGCGTTTGACCTTAGTGAAGAAATGTAATTTGAATGCAGTGGGCGGTAGCGGCTGCGGAGGAAGGCAATGACGTCAGGGTTTTCAAGCGAACTCAGAACTCTCTCCGCCAGAGATTTACAACGTTATCCCTCAACTGTAATTCAAGGGAGGGCAGCATCACGTCACCGTCACACTTGGACTCCCGTTCAAGTGTGACGGTGACAAAAGCAAAGCCCAGGGACGAAAGGGCGAAGTGTTGACGTGAGGTCAATACCAGAATCTGGAAGCGAGCCTGCCCGCGGAATTGGCGCATGCGCACCTGCCGGCCACGGCTTCTCAAGCCAGCAACTGCGCGATCCATTCAGCCTGTCGCGTGATCTCTCGTACCTTCGCCTCGGGCAAAGCCTGCTGCGCCCGGGCGAACTGACCGAGGGTCTTTTGCTTTTCGTTCAGTATGCGTTGCCACTTGGCCAGAAACTCCGGACTGCGTGCCTGCATCTGTAGCGGGCCGAAGTACAGTTCTTGACCGGTGTAGGTCACTGGTTCAGCGCGTTCGGCCACGATGATTTCGTAGTCGAAGCGGTTCTCCCGCAGCAGCTCTTCGCTGAGGATGCGGTAGCCGTTTTCCATCAGCCATTGGCGCAACGGTTGCTCGCCGCCGTTGGGTTGCAGGATCAGACGTTCCTCGCCGCTGAGGTGGGCCTTGCCGTTGTCGAGGATGTCACGGATGGTTTCACCGCCCATGCCGCAGATGCTGACGGCGGTGATGCCGTCGTCGGGTTTGATCGCCGCCAGACCATCCGCCCGGCGCACGCTGATGCGCTGCTGCAGATCATTCTCGCGCACGGTGCGTTCAGCCGCGTGGAACGGCGTCGCCGCAACCTCGCCAGCCACCGCCGCAGTGATCAAACCACGACGCATCAGCGCCACCGGCAGATAGCCGTGATCCGAGCCGATATCCGCCAGTCGCGCACCGGCAGGTACGTGGGCAGCCACCCGCTCGAGGCGCATGGACAATGTCTGTTCGTTCAACGGCAACCCCTTGATGGCAGGCAAAGGGGTGCGACTCTGGCGAGCAACGCCGGGCCTGTCAAATCCCGGCGACGGAATTCAATGGCCCATTGGCCGCGCTTAATGGCCAATGGGCGCTGAGGTTTAGCCGGCCAACGTTGCGTTATCGATCACGAAACGATACTTCACGTCACCCTTGAGCATGCGCTCGTAGGCGTCGTTGATCTGGTCGGCGCGGATCAGTTCGATGTCGGAAACGATGCCGTGCTCGGCGCAGAAATCCAGCATCTCCTGGGTTTCCGGGATGCCGCCGATCATCGAACCGGCAATCGTGCGGCGCTTCATGATCAGATTGAACACGTTCGGCGAAGGGTGCGAGGTGGCCGGCGCACCCACCAGCGTCAACGCACCATCTCGCTTGAGCAGCACGAGGAATGCATCGAGATCGTGCGGCGCGGCGACTGTGTTGAGGATCAAGTCGAAACTCTTGGCGTGGGCGGCCATTTCTTCGGCATTGCGCGACACCACCACTTCATCGGCACCCAGCGCTTTGGCCGCTTCGCGTTTGGATTCGGAGGTGGTGAACGCCACAACGTGGGCGCCCAGGGCGTGGGCCAGTTTGATGCCCATGTGGCCGAGGCCGCCGATGCCGACCACACCGACTTTTTTGCCCGGGCCAGCGTTCCAGTGGCGCAACGGCGAGTAGGTGGTGATGCCGGCACACAGCAGCGGTGCGACGGCGGCCAGTTGCGCTTCGGGATGACGGATGCGCAGCACGTAGCGTTCATGCACGACGATGTTTTGCGAGTAGCCGCCCAGCGTCCAGCCCGGTGCATCCGGGGTCGGGAAGTTGTAGGTGCCGATCATGCCGTCGCAGTAGTTTTCCAGCCCGCTTTCGCAGTCATCGCAATGTTTGCAGCTGTCGACGATGCAACCGACGCCGACCAGATCACCGACCTTGAAATCCGCGACGTGCGCGCCGACAGCCGAAACACGACCGACAATTTCGTGCCCCGGTACGCACGGGAACTGCGTACCGGCCCATTCCGCCCGTACCTGGTGCAGGTCGGAATGGCAGATGCCACAGAACGCGATGTCGATCTGCACATCATGGGCGGCCGGCGCGCGGCGGTTGATCTGCATCGGCTCAAGGGGTTTGTCGCCAGCGTGGGCACCATAGGCTTGAACAAGCATGGGAACATCCTCAATCGGTTTGTCGTAAGGCATTGTTGCTTGTTCAGCGCTGCGGGCAGTAGTGCATTCCTGTGCAATCCTTGCCTGATCCTGTGCGTCGTTGTGACATTGCGCGGACAGACGCTTGTGGCGTTTGCAGGTAATCTCCCGGTTCACTGACGACAACAAAATCAAAACAGGAGTCATTGATGCAACCAATCCGTCTCGGTCTGGTGGGCTACGGCAAGATCGCCCAGGATCAACACGTCCCGGCGATCAACGCCAATCCCGCTTTCCACTTGGTCTCCGTCGCCACTCAAGGCAAACCCTGCGCGGGCGTGGAGAACTTCCAGTCCTTGAGCGAGTTGCTGGAAAACGGTCCGCCGGTGGATGCGATTGCCTTCTGCACGCCGCCGCAAGGTCGTTTTGCGCTGGTGCAGCAAGCACTGGCCGCCGGCAAACACGTGCTGGTGGAAAAACCGCCGTGCGCCACCTTGGGCGAGGCGCTGGCGCTGGTCGATCAGGCTGCCGGGCAGGGCGTCAGCGCCTTGTTTGCCTGGCACTCACGCTACGCGCCCGGCATCGAAGCTGCCCGCGACTGGCTCGCCTCGCGTACCCTGCAAAGCGTGCAGATCGACTGGAAAGAAGACGTGCGCAAATGGCACCCTGGTCAGGCCTGGATCTGGCAACCCGGCGGCCTCGGCGTATTCGATCCGGGCATCAATGCCTTGTCGATCGTCACTCATTTGCTGGCGCTGCCGTTGTTTGTCGAATCGGCTGAACTGCGCGTACCGAGCAACTGCCAGTCGCCAATTGCCGCGTCGATCAAAATGTCCGACCCGCGCCGCCTCGATGTGCGCGCGGAATTTGATTTTGACCATGGGCACGATGAGCTGTGGAGCATCGAGGTGCGTTGCGCTGAAGGCGTGTTGCGCCTGGATAACGGCGGCGCGCTGTTGAGCATCGACGGTGTGCGCCAAGCAGTGTCGGAGGAGGGTGAGTACGCAGCGGTGTATCGGCATTTTCAGCAGTTGATTGGCGACAAGGCCAGTGACCTGGATGTGCAGCCGTTGCGCTTGGTGGCGGACAGTTTTTTTGTCGGCAGTCGGGTGTTGGTTGAGGCGTTTTACGACTAGTGCACGTTCAGCGCTCACCGCTACACACAACGAAAAAAGCCTGCCCTGAAAAGCAGGCTTTTCGTTTGTGGCGTGACCGTCAATGCGACGAAACATACTCCGACGCTGTGGTCGGCAATGGCAGTGCATACGTTGCCTTCATCCATTCAATCTCTGCCTGTGGCGTCCTGCCGAAGAAGCGTTTGAACTCACGACTGAATTGCGAAGCACTTTCATAGCCAACGTTGAAGGCGGCTGCCGAGGCACTCATGGCCTGGCGCAACATCAACAGGCGCGCCTGATGCAAACGCGTCGACTTCAAATACTGCATGGGTGAGGTGTCGGTCACGCTGCGAAAGTGCAGGTGGAAGTTCGGCACGCTCATGCTCGCTTCATGGGCCAGTTGCTCGACGTCGAGTCGCTGCTGATAACAACTATGGATCTTGCGGATCGCACGGGTCACTTTGCCGAAATGTCCCTGTCGGTTGAGCGCGGCGCGCATGGAGCCACCTTGCTCACCGGTCAGGATGCGGTAATAGATTTCCCGCAACAGGGACGGCCCGAGGATTTGCGCTTCGCCGGCAACGCTCATCGCTTCCAGAAAACGCAGGGTGGTTGCCCGCAGTGAAGCGTCCATCGGCGAGGCATACATACCTTTGGGCGGGGCATCGCTTGGGCCATGCACGTCATCCACTTGCAGCATCAACTCGCTGGCCAACTGGAAATCGAGGTGCATGTAGATCGCGAGCATCGGCTCGGCCTCAGTGGCATCGGCCTCCATGGTGAAGGGGATCGGCACCGAGACCACCAGATAGTGCTGGGCGTCATAGACGTAGGTATCCTCTCCCAGATAGCCGCGTTTGCGGCCCTGGCAGAGAATCACGATGCCGGGGTCATACAGCACCGGGGTGCGCGTCAGGGGGCGATTCGAACGCAGGAAGCGCACGCCTTCGAGGGCGCTGAGATTGTAGCCTTCGATCGGTGCGAGGGCTTTCATGAGCTGCACCATGCGCGCGGTGCCTGCATCGACCTGCGTCATCACATCCTCTCTCAATGATCGGTGGACCGGCTCAGCGCTTCCCATTGGTCAATCTCGCTGGCTGCATTTTTCAGTTTGTCACGGACCAGACGCAAGGCGTCACTGCCCAATAGCAAGTGGGCCGGTGGTGTCGGGCTGGCGATGATCTGCAGCATCGCTTGGGCAGCCTTTTGCGGGTCGCCGAGTTGCTTGCCGCTTTTCTCTTCGCGGGCTTTGCGGATCGGATCGAAACTGGCGTCATAGTCGGCAATGCTGCGCGCGGTGCGTTGCATCGAACGGCCCGCCCAATCCGTGCGGAACGAACCCGGTGCGACGGCAGTGACGAAGATGTTGAACGGCTGCAGCTCCTTGCTCAGGGTATCGGAGATCCCTTCGAGCGCAAATTTGCTACCGCAGTAGTAAGCGATGCCCGGCATGGTAATGGTGCCACCCATGGAGGTGATATTGAGGATGTGCCCCGCACGACGCTGGCGAAAGAAGGGCAGAAACGCTTTGATCACCGCCACCGCGCCGAACACGTTGACGTCGAATTGACGATGCATGTCTTGCAGCGGTGATTCTTCGCAAATGCCTTCGTGGCCATATCCGGCGTTGTTGACCAAAACGTCGACGGGACCGTGAGTGGCTTCGACTTGCGCAACGACGCTGTCGATACGCTCGAAATCAGTGACGTCCAGCACCACCCCGTAAGCGTTGTCCGGGGACAGTGCCTGGAAGTTTTTCAGGTCGGTTTCATTGCGCACAGTGCCGATGACACGGTGGCCGTTGGCAATAGCTTCTTTGGCCAGCGCATGGCCGAAACCGCTGCTGACGCCGGTGATGAACAGGGTTTTAGCGTGAGTCATGTCGAGCTCCCATTGGGTCAGGTCTGAGTCCATGGTAGCGATCAGCAAACGGGGGTACCTATGCCGGTTTATCTTCGAGCATTGCCTATTCCTATCGGGCGCTCTTGATGTTGAAAAAAAACGGCGGCAACGCAGCTACGCTCGCTCACCGTCGAACTTGCAGATCAGTGCCGTCAGAAACGCGCCAACCTATAGGGCTCGCCACTCGGCAATGCCGTTGCCGGAAAGGCGGACAGGCCCGCCATTCGCACCACCATCTCCGCCGTCACCGCCGCCTGCGTCAGCCCCAGATGCTGATGCCCAAAAGCAAGCAACACCTTGCCCCCACACACCTGATCGATCACCGGTAATGAATCGGGCAATGACGGTCGAAAACCCATCCACGGCGTCGCTGCTTCAGCATTCAGATCCTGACGAAACAAACCCTGACTCAACCGGTGCAATTGCCACGCACGCTCCATGCTGGGTGGTTTCTCCAGTCCGGCGAATTCAACCGTGCCGGCCAGGCGCAACCCTTCGGACATCGGCGTCATGATGAATTTGCGCTCCAGCGAGGTCACGGGGAAGGGCAGTCGGTCATGTTCCTGCGGCAGCATCAGGTGATAGCCGCGCTCGGTGTCCAGTGGGACTTTTTTGCCGGTGAGGGCGGCGGTGAGTTTTGCTGAATGTGCGCCGCAGGCGATCAGGACGCGGCTTGCAGTCAGGCCGCCATTGCCAGTGGTCAGCGTAACCCCGTGCTCCTGCACGTAGCCGCCCTGAACCTGTTGCTGGACAAAACTCACGCCGCTGGCCTTGGCCGCTTCGACCAGTTCGCACACCACGCGGAAGGGATCGATAAAGTGCCCGGTGCGTGGAAAGAACAAACCGCCCTGGATCTGTTCACTGAGTTGCGGCGCGGTTTCGCGGATGGCGCCGGCCTGCCAGTAATCGACCGGTACCTGCTGCTGATGCAGGCGAGCCTGTAATGCCTGGATGGCCTGACGCGATTCGGGGCATTCGAACACCAGCAGCGAACCATCGATCTTCAGCAAGTCCGGCCTCTGGATGTCGGCGAGCAAGCGCTGCCAGGCGTCCAGGCTGTTTTCATTGAGCGCGCGCAAACCCGCCACGGTGTTCTGAAAAGGCGTCGGGCGCAGATTCAGCAGCAGGCGGGTGAACCATGGCAGGGCGCGCGGCAGGTATTTCCAGTCCAGACGCAACGGCCCCATCGGGTCCATCAGCATGGCCGGCAGGCGTTTGAGGATGGACACGTCGGCAATTGGAAACACCTGCTCGGTCGCCAGATGCCCGGCGTTGCCGAACGAGGCGCCGTGGCCGGGTTGCTGCTGATCGATCACGACCACGCGCAACCCTTGGCGAGCCAGACGCAGTGCGCAGGCGACGCCGATGATGCCGGCGCCGACCACGGCGATGTCGTGGGAGCCGTTATTCGCCATGGTGCTGGGCTTCCCTTTGGCAATCGAGCAGACGGCGCAATTGCAGCGGATTGGCCTGTTTCAGTGCAGTAGGCAGCAAGCTGTCCGGGAAGTCCTGATAGCAGACCGGGCGCAGGAAACGCAGGATCGCCGCGGTACCGACCGAAGTCGTGCGGGCGTTGGAGGTGGCCGGGAAAGGCCCGCCATGCACCATCGCGTCACACACCTCGACGCCGGTTGGCCAGCCGTTGACCAGCAACCGGCCGGCCTTGCGCTCCAACGTCGGCAGTAATGCACGCGCCTGTTGCAGGTCTTGGTCATCCAGATGCAGTGTCGCGGTCAATTGGCCCTCCAGATGTTCGGTCACCTGGCGAATTTCCGCTTCACTGCCGCATTGCACGATCAGCGCCGCCGCACCGAACGCTTCGGCTTGCAGGCGCTGATCGGCGAGAAAGTCTGCGGCTTCGGTCACGAATACATGGGCCTGGCATTGATTAGGGCCGTTGCCGCTCAAACCAACACCTGTGATGTTCGCACTGGCATTTTCGGCCAGCGCATTCACGGCAGACTCGTAAGCACTGAAGATGCCGGGTGTCAGCATCGTCTGCGCGGGGCTGCGTTGAATCAGCTCGGCGGTGGCGGCGATGAACTTGTCCAACGCGGGTCCTTTCAAGGCAATCACCAAGCCCGGATTGGTGCAAAACTGGCCCGCGCCCAATGTTAGCGAAGCCACAAACCCTTCAGCCAACGCCTGCGTGCGATTGCCCAGCGCCGCCGGAAACAGCAGCACCGGATTGATCGAACTCATTTCCGCGTACACCGGAATCGGCTCGGGCCGCGCTTGCGCCGCTTGCATCAGCGCCAGACCACCGCTACGCGAGCCGGTGAAACCCACTGCTTTAATCCGTGGATCCGTGACCAGCGCAATGCCCACTTCGCGGCCGGAACCGTACAGCAACGAGAACACGCCTTCCGGCAAACCACAGGTTTTTACCGCTCGAGCGACTGCGCGGCCGACCAGTTCGCTGGTGCCGGGATGCGCACTGTGGGCCTTGACGATCACTGGGCAACCGGCGGCCAGCGCCGATGCGGTGTCACCGCCGGCCACGGAGAACGCCAGGGGGAAATTGCTCGCGCCAAACACCGCGACCGGCCCCAGCGCGATCTGCCGTTGACGCAGATCGGCGCGCGGCAACGGCTGGCGTTGCGGCTGCGCGCTATCGACACGCACATCCAGCCATTCACCGGCGCGGACCGTGCGAGCGAACATTCTCAGTTGTTGGCAAGTACGCCCGCGTTCACCTAGCAGACGCGCGTGCGGCAGGCCGGTTTCGGCGTGGGCACGGTCGATCAGTTCATCTCCGAGGCCTTCGATTTCTTCGGCAATGCATTGCAGGAATTCAGCGCGGACATTCAGGGTTGTCTCGCGATAAACATCGAACGCTGCCCAGGCCAGCGCGCAGGCCTGTTCGACATGCTCGGCCGCTCCACCGGCGTACGCCGGTTCCAGCGTTTCATTCGTAGCCGGATTGATCCCGCGAATGGCGCTGCGATTGCCGGCAATCATGTGTTGCCCGATCAGCATGTGGCCCGTCAAAGTCATGGTGTCTTCCTGATAAAAAGAGGGAGGCCTGCCGCGAATCACAAGGCTTCGCGGCAGGTGAGGGGGACGTGATCAGGCGAAGTTCTGTTCCGCCGACCAGTTCTCGTACCAGTGACGGAACAGCGAATACTGCTTCTCGGCATACCGCCGCTGCGAGTCGCTCAACGCATCGGTTTCGTTGAAGTGCAGGGTGTATTCCTTGTCGCCGTTGAGCACCATCAGGTGTTTGTAATACAGCACCAGGTCGCAGCCTTCATCGAACGACGACAGCACCGCCAGCGCCGATTCCAGTTCCCGCGCCTGACGCCGGGCCTTGGCGTCACCTTTGGCCGCTTGCTTGCTCAGGGCGACCAGTTGCAGCACCTCGCGGGGCAGGGCGTTGCCGATGCCGGTGATGGCGCCGGTGGCGTTGCAGTTGACGAAACCGTGCACCACTTGCGTGTCGACACCGACCATCAGGGTCACGTCATCGTCCTTGGAGGTGATGTTTTCGGCGGCGTAACGCAGGTCGGCGCCACCGCCGAATTCCTTGAAGCCGATCAGGTTCGGGTACTCGCGGCGCAGTTCGAAGAACAGATCCGCGCGGGTGGCAAAGCCGTAGTAAGGGCTGTTGTAGATCACCGCCGGCAAATTTGGCGCCGCTTGCAGAATCGCGGCGAAATGGGCCTTTTGCGCGGTGACCGAAGCGCCGCGAGACAGCACGCGGGGAATCACCATCAAACCCTGCGCGCCGACTTTCGCCGCATGGGCCGCGTGGGAAACCGCTTCGCGTGAGTTCACCGCGCCAGTGCCCACGATCGTCGGAATACCCGCCGCGACCAGACGCGCCACGCCTTCCTGACGCTCGGCCTCGGTCAGCAGCGGCCAGTCGCCCATCGAACCGCAATAAACCACGGCGCTCATGCCGATGTCGATCAGCTCGCGACCCTTGGCCACCAGCGCGTCGAAGTCCGGTTTGCGCTGGGCGGTGCACGGTGTCATCAGGGCCGGCATGCAACCGGTGAAGATGTTGTCGCTCATTGTTTTAACTCCTTGGCACATCATTCAAATTGAGGTGAAAAGTCAGCGTGGCGGTTCAGATGCCCCACGCGAACGGGTCTGCTTCGTCGATCAGCAAGGTGCTGTCGGCGGTCATGTAGGCGCGGCCGGTGATGTACGGGCGGATACGTTCGCCTTGCCATTCGAAGCGACCTTCGAACTGGCTGCCGGTGATGCTTGCCTGCACCCAGGTTGCGCCGGGTTGCAGCTTGTCGTCGGCGGCCAGACAGGCGAGTTTGGCGCTGGTGCCGGTGCCGCACGGGGAGCGGTCGTAGGCTTTGCCGGGGCACATGACGAAGTTGCGGCTGTCGGCCTGATCGTCATCGGCGAACAGTTCGATGTGATCGATCACCGCGCCGTCCTCGCCGTAAATGCCTTGGTCTTCGAGGGCCTTGAGCATCGCCCAGGTGTACGCCGTGAGGTGTTCGACGTTGTCCATGGTCAGCGTCTGGCCGTGCTCGGAAACGAGGAAGAACCAGTTGCCGCCATAGGCGATGTCGCCCAATACGCGGCCGAACCCCGGCACATCCACCGACACTTGTTTGCGATGGCGATAAGCGGGGACGTTGCCCAGGGTGACGGTTCCGTCGTCATGCAACGTGGCGCTGACCGGGCCGACCGGGGTGTCGATTTTGTGCTCGCCCGGTTCGATTTGCCCCAGGTACTGCAGCGAGTTGATCAGGCCGATGGTGCCGTGGCCGCACATGCCGAGGTAGCCGGCGTTGTTGAAGAAGATCACCCCGCAAGTGGCGTCCGCCGAGACCGGTTCGCAATACAACGCGCCGACCAGCACATCATTGCCGCGCGGTTCCAGCAGGCAGGCGCGGCGCCATTGATCATGTTGAGTGCGCAGCGCATCGCGCTTCTCGACCATGCTGTTGCCGGGCAGCTCGGGGAAGCCTTTCATCACCAGGCGCGTCGGTTCACCGCCGGTGTGGGAATCAATCACGTGTACTCGTTTCATGAACATGTCCCGTTGGATGATTTCAGTAGGCGCCGGCAGGGCGCGCAGAGACGGTCGAGGCGGGGGAAGCGATTTCGCTGTCCTCGTCGTCCTCTTCCAGGCGCAGCAGATGCGCCGGTACACCGGTCGCCGCGCCCCAGTAGTAAATGCCGGTGGCACACGCCGCGACGACAAGGGTGTCGAATGGATGGGCAAGGATGCCGAGGCCACCGAAGGTGCCGAGTTTCGACAGCACGATGGTCACCGCGTAGAAGGCGATCAGCCACGCCGAGGAACGCACTTGGCTGGCCAGATTCAGGTGAGCGGTTGGCACAAATCGACCGCAGAGCAGGTAGACCACGAACATCAGGATCTGCAGGCCGAGCAGCCACGACACGGTGCTCCAGCCCGACCAGTAGACGATCAGCGCGGCGATGATGAACGACACCGGCCCGAGCACGCCCATGCACTTGACCCGGAACGGCCGTGGCATGTCCGGCGCATTGCGGCGCAGCGCAGCCACCGACACCGGCGCCACGGCGTAGCTCAACACCAGCGCAGCGGAGACCACGTTGATCAGCGCCTCCCACGACGGGAACGGCAACGTCCAGAACACCGACAGGGCGAAGGTCAGCCACAGCGCCGGGCGCGGGATGCCGGACTTTTCATCGATGTGGGTGAAGACCTTGAAGAAGGTCCCGGTCTGCGCCCAGCCATAGATCACTCGCGGGGTCGCGTTCATGTAGATGTTGCCGCAGCCGCTCGGCGAGATCACCGCATCGGCGACCACCAGATACGCCAGCCAGCCCACGCCCAGCGCCAGCGCGATGTCGCGATACGGCAGGGCAAATTCCTTGCTGATTCCGGCCCAGCCGTTGGCGAGCATTTCCGTCGGGATGCTGCCGAGAAAGGCCATTTGCAGCAGCACGTAAATCAGTGTCGACAGCAGCACCGAGAGGATCAACGCAATGGGAATGGTGCGCTGCGGATTCTTCACTTCACTGGCCACCGAGATGATCGGCGTCAGGCCCAGATACGCGAAAATGATGCCACCCGCCGACACGGCCATCTCGACGCCGGACAGGCCAAACGGGGCAAAGCCTTGCACCTCGAAGTTGGCCGGTTTGAAGAAGGTGAACAGCACCCCGATCACCAGCAGCGGCACGATGAACTTGAACACGCTGACCAGATTATTGGCCTTGGCGAAGGTCTTCACGCTGCGGTAGTTGAGCAGGAAGAACACGCACAACAGCCCGAACTGCACCAGCCAGCCGAGAATCGTCGGATCGCCGGTGCCAGCTTTGGACAGGCCGGGAAACCACGCCGCTGCGTATTGGCGCGAAGCGACCACTTCGATGGCGACCAGACTGGAAAACGCAATCAGGGTGATGAAACCCATTAAGTAGCCGAGCAGCGGCCCATGGGAGTAAACCGGATAACGCACCACGCCGCCGGCGCGCGGTAATGCGGCGCCCAGTTCGCAGTAAACGATGCCCAGCAACAACACGGCGAAGCCGCCCAGCAGCCAGGAAAAAATCCCCGCCGGGCCGGCAATGGCGGACACATGACTGGCCGCGAACAACCAGCCGGAACCGAAGATCGCCCCCAGCCCGATAAATGTGAGGTCGATCAGTGAAAGCTGTTTTTTGAACTTGCCTTGGCCTGACATGGCATCGCCTTCTTGTGAGTTATTGGATAGGCAGTTGTGTCACTGGGACGGCCAGACTTTGAACTCATCGACCTCGCGGCGATTGATGTTTTTTGCTGGCTTCGATGACGAAATCAGCACAATGACGCCGATAAAACATGGCCCTCGACACGCCGCGAACGATGCTGCAATCTGCGGGCGAACGGCGCATGGCGGGCATTTGGTCTGTCCACGTTACGAGGGGAATCTTTGATGCAGCAGGCGTTTTCGATCCTGGCTCAAGGCATGAATGGCCAGCGTCCGCAGACACTGGAGGAACTCTTGGCCGGCGCGGCGCTGTTGTTGCCGATGCTTGATGTGATCCCCAATGCGGCGATTTTCATCAAGGATGTGCAGGCCCGTTACGTGCTTGCCAACCGCACGCTGGCGCAGCGCTGTGGCTTGAAGGATTTGCGTCCGTTACTGGGCAAGACCAGCGCGCAGGTGTTTCCGGCGCAACTCGGGCCGGGCTACACCGAGCAGGATCGCAAGGTGCTGGAGGAGGGTTTTGTGCTGGAGGATCAGCTCGAACTGCATCTGTACGGCAGCCGCGAACCGGGGTGGTGCCTGACGCACAAGCAGCCGCTGTATAACCGTGACGGGGTGATTATCGGTCTGGCGGGGATTTCGGTGGACCTGCAATCGGCCAGTGAAACCCACCCGGCATTCGAGCGGCTGGCGGCTGTCGATGAGCATATTCGCGGGAATTTCAATCGCCGTGTGACCCTCGGTGAACTGACCCGCATCGCCGGCATTTCCGTGGCGCAACTGGAGCGTTACTGCAAACGGGTATTCCACCTGACGCCACGGCAGATGATCCAGAAAGTACGCCTGGAACACGCGCATCGATTGCTGCACACCGACCTGCCGATAACGGACGTGGCGCTGCAATGCGGCTACACCGATCACAGCGCGTTCACGCGCCAGTTCAAGGCGTCGACCGGGTTTACGCCACGCGAGTATCGGCAGGCCACTTCACCCTGATCAAGTGGCCATTGAAGATCAATGCAGGCGCTGCCGAACCTTCGGCAACTCCTGCGTCGGCCTGGGCCGACCTGCGGCGCTTGTCAGGAAAATCCTACAGGAGTACAAATGTACTCCATGACGAACCTGACTCCCCGCCGTACTGCCATTCTGACTTTTATCCGCGATCGAATCGCCGAACACGGTCAGCCCCCAAGCCTCGCTGAAATCAGCGAGGCTTTTGGTTTTGCCTCGCGCAGCGTGGCGCGCAAGCATGTGCTTGCGCTCACCGAAGCCGGGTTTATCGAGGTCAATCCGCATCAGGCCCGGGGCATTCGCCTGCTCGGGCAGCCGGCACGCCCGGAATTGCTCGACATCCCCGTGCTCGGCCGCGTCGCTGCCGGTGCGCCGATTGGCGCCGATGCCGACATCCATAGCCGCTTGCTGCTCGACCCGGCGCTGTTCTCCCGCACGCCCGATTACATGCTGCGGGTGCAGGGCGATTCGATGATCGAGGACGGCATTCTCGACGGCGATCTGGTCGGCGTGAAGCGCAATCCCGAGGCGCTCAACGGCCAGATCGTCGTAGCGCGCCTCGACGGTGAAGTCACCATCAAACGCTTCGAACGGCTGGGCGATGCCGTGCGCCTGTTGCCGCGCAACCCGGCGTATCAGCCGATTGTCGTGCGTGACGATCAGGATCTGGCCATCGAAGGGGTGTTTTGCGGTCTGGTGAGGCAAGGCTGATGGGCGCCGTCGTTGCGTTGGATACGCTGTTCAATGGCGGCCAGGTCTGGAAAGGCCGCCCTGCGCCACCGGCCGCCAGCCCGCAGCCGACCGGCCACGCCGCGCTGGACGCGGCACTGCCCAGCGGTGGCTGGCCGGAAGCGGCGTTGAGCGAAATCCTCCTGGCCGGTCCCGGTGTCGGCGAACTGCAGCTAGTCTGGCCGACGCTGGCGCGGTTGTCGGCGGCGGGCGAGCGCATCGTGCTGGTGGCGCCGCCGTTCGTGCCGTACCCGCAGGCGTGGGCAAGCGCCGGGGTCGATCTGCGCCAGTTGTCGGTGATCCAGGCCACCGAGCGCGATGCCTTGTGGGCGGCGGAACAATGTTTACGTTCGGGCAGTTGCGGCGCGGTGCTGTGCTGGCCGCACAAGGCTGATGATCGCGCGTTGCGCCGTTTGCAGGTGGCGGCGGAAACCGGTCAGACCTTGGCGTTTGCCTGGCGGCCGTTGAGCGAAGCGATCAACCCGTCACCGGCGGCGTTACGCATTGCCATCGACGCCAGACCTGCACAGTTGCGCGTACTCAAGTGCCGTGGCGGGCTGGCGCGTACGGCACCGATTGCCTTTGCTGTGGGGCACTGAGGTCACCATGCGCTGGGTGTGTATCCTGTTTCCGCAATTGGCTCTGGACGCCGTGCTGCGTCAGCGGCCCGATCCCGATGAACCGTTGGTGCTGCTTAACGGCCCGGCCCAGCGCCGGGTGTTGCAAGCGGTCAATCCGGCGGCGCGCAAGCTTGGTTTGCGCGCAGGCCAGTCGATGACCGCCGCCCAGGCCATGAGCAAAGGCTTTGCCACGGCTGATTACGAGGCCGCCGAGGTCGAACACTGGCAGCAGTTTCTCGCCGCGTGGGCCTACCGTTTCAGCTCGCAGGTCAGCGTGCATTACCCGCGCACCGTGGTGTTCGAGATCGAATCGAGCCTGGGTCTGTTCGGTTCGTGGGCGCAGTTCGAAGCACGACTGCGCCGGGAACTGACTGATCTGGGTTTCCGCCATCGCATCGTCGCGGCACCGAATCCCGTGGCGGCGCGGGTGCTGGCCAACGCCTATGACGGCTTGGTGGTGCCGGACGGCGAGGCCTTGCAGCATCATCTCGGTCAGTTGCCCGTCGACCGCGTCGGTCTGGAACCCGCAGTGGCCACGGCGTTATCACGTATGGGCCTGCGCAATCTCAGTCAGGTGCAGAGCCTGCCGCGTCAGGCGCTGGCCCGGCGCTTCGAAGCGCAGATGCTCAAGCATCTCGACACGCTGTTCGGCGCGCGGCCATTGGCGCTGGCGTTTTACCTGCCGCCGGATCGTTTCGACGTACGCATCGAACTGAATTTCGACGTGCAGTCCCATCAGGCACTGTTGTTCCCGTTACGCCGTTTGACCGGCGATCTGTCGGCGTTCCTCTGCGGGCGTGACAGCGGCGTGCAGCGCTTCGATCTGCACCTGGAACACGCCGGGCTGCCGGACAGCATCATCAAGGTCGGCCTGCTCAGCGCCGAACGTGATCCGGCGATGCTCTTCGAACTGGCCCGTGGCCGGCTGGAACAAGTGCAAGTCGAGGCGCCCGTGCGCGGCTTTCGTCTGCGCGCCGAGGACCTGCCGAGTTTCGTGCCGCAGTTTCAGCAACTGTTCGACGACCGTCCGCAGCAGACCTTGCCGTGGGAGCAGTTGCGCGAACGCCTGCGTGCGCGCTTGGGCGATGACGCGGTGCAGGGGTTGCGTTTTCAGGCCGATCATCGTCCCGAGTGCGCGTGGCAGCACGGCGTTGATAAACAACGCTGCGCAGGCTTGCCGAACGTGCATCGTCCGGGCTGGTTGCTCGGCGAGCCACAAAGCGTGGCGGAAGGTTCGGCGCGGATTCTCATGGGCCCGGAGCGCATCGAATCCGGCTGGTGGGACGGTGACGACGTGCGCCGTGATTATTACCTGATCCAGAATCGCGCCGGACAGCAGGGCTGGGCTTATCGGGCGGTGGGTGAGGGCGGTCCGCTGTGGCTGCAAGGCTGGTTTGCATGAACGACGGTTATGCCGAACTGCACTGCCTGTCGAACTTCAGTTTTCAGCGCGGTGCGTCCAGTGCGCTGGAACTGTTCCAGCGCGCAAAAAAGCACGGCTATCAGGCACTGGCGATCACCGATGAGTGCACGCTGGCCGGAATCGTTCGGGCCTGGCAAGCGGCGAAATCGGTGGAGCTACCGCTGGTCATCGGCAGCGAAGTGCGTATCGAAAACGGCCCGAAACTGGTGCTGCTGGTGGAGAATCTGGCGGGCTATCAAGCGCTTTGCGGCCTGATCACCCGCGCCCGACGGCGCACGCAGAAAGGCCAGTATCAGGTGCTGCGCGAAGACTTCGCCGAGCCGTTGCCGGGGTTGCTGGTGTTGTGGGTGCCGGACTCGCTTGATGACGTGGAGGAGGGTCGATGGCTGCAGCAGACCTTTGGCGAACGGTTGTGGCTGGCGGTGCAATTGCATCGTGGCCAGGACGATCAGCAGCGGTTGGCGGCGATGTTGGGGCTGGCCGCCGAGTTGCAGATTCCTGCCGTGGCCAGCGGCGATGTGCACATGCATGCCCGTGGCCGGCGTGCCTTGCAGGACACCATGACTGCGATCCGTCATCACGTGCCGGTGGCCGAGGCGGGGTTACGCCTGCATCCCAATGGCGAACGGCATTTACGCAGTGTCGAAGTGTTGCGCGAGTTGTATCCGCAGGCTCTGCTGGATGAGTCGATGAGCCTGGCCCGGCGCTGCACCTTCGACCTGGGCGAGTTGCGTTATCAGTATCCGAAAGAACTGGTGCCGGAGGGGCACAGCCCCAGTTCCTGGCTACGGCATCTGACCGAAGAGGGCATCGCTTGGCGCTGGCCACAGGGGCCGCAAGGCAAAGTGCTCAAGCAGATCGACGATGAACTGAAGCTGATCGCCGAACTCGGTTACGAAAGCTACTTTCTCACCGTGCACGATGTGGTGCACTTCGCCCGCGAGCAGAAAATTCTGTGTCAGGGGCGTGGCTCTGCGGCTAACTCGGCGGTGTGTTTTGCCTTGGGTATCACCGAAATCGACCCGGATCGCACCACGCTGCTGTTCGAGCGCTTCATGTCCAAGGAGCGCAACGAGCCGCCGGACATCGACGTCGATTTCGAGCACGAGCGCCGCGAAGAAGTCCTGCAATACGTGTTTCGCCGTTACGGCCGTGGTCGTGCGGCGCTGACGGCGGTGGTCAGCACCTACCACGCTGCCGGCGCAGTACGCGACGTGGCCAAGGCCTTGGGCCTGCCGCCGGATCAGATCAACGCACTGGCTGATTGCTGCGGCCACTGGAGCGATGAAACACCGCCGGTCGCGCGTTTGCTCGAAGGCGGTTTCGACCCGGACAGCCCGGTGCTGCGCCGGGTGCTGAGCCTGACCGGGCAGTTGATCGGCTTCCCCCGGCACCTGTCGCAGCATCCCGGCGGCTTTGTGATTTCCGAGCAGCCGCTGGACACGCTGGTGCCGGTGGAAAACGCCGCCATGGCCGAGCGCACGATCATTCAGTGGGACAAGGATGACCTCGATGCAGTCGGCCTGCTCAAGGTGGATATTCTCGCCCTCGGCATGCTCAGCGCGATTCGCCGCTGCTTCGACCTGCTGCGCCACCATCGCAATCTGGATCTGAGCCTGGCGACGATTCCAGCCGAAGACAAACCGACCTACGACATGATCAGCCGCGCCGACACCATCGGCGTGTTCCAGATCGAGTCGCGGGCGCAGATGTCGATGCTGCCGCGCCTGAGACCGGCGAAGTTCTACGATCTGGTGATTGAGGTGGCCATCGTCCGCCCGGGACCGATTCAGGGCGGGATGGTGCATCCGTATCTGCGTCGCCGGAACAAGGAAGAAGAGGAAACCTACCCGTCACCAGAGCTCAAGGTTGTTCTGGAAAGAACCCTCGGCGTGCCGCTGTTTCAGGAACAGGTGATGCAGATCGCCATCGTCGCCGCCGATTACAGCCCCGGCGAGGCTGATCAGTTGCGTCGCTCGATGGCTGCGTGGAAACGCCACGGCGGACTGGAACCGCACAAGGAACGCCTCGCCGCCGGCATGAAGAAGAACGGCTACACGCCGGAGTTCGCCGCGCAGATTTTCGAACAGATCAAAGGCTTCGGCAGCTACGGTTTTCCCGAGTCCCACGCCGCCAGTTTTGCCTTGCTGACTTACGCCAGTTGCTGGCTCAAGTGCCACGAACCGGCGGCGTTCGCCTGCGCGTTGATCAATAGCTGGCCAATGGGCTTCTACAGCCCGGACCAGATCCTCCAGGATGCGCGCCGGCATCAGTTGCAGATCCGCCCGGTCGACGTGCGCGCCAGTGACTGGGATTGCAGCCTGGAAACCACCACGACGGTGCAACCGGCGATTCGCATGGGTCTGCGGATGATCAAGGGCTTTCGCGAGGACGATGCCCGGCGCATCGAAGCGGCGCGCGCGCGCGGGGCATTTGCCGATGTCGCCGACCTGGGCGAGCGGGCGGCGCTCGACAGTCGGGCGCAGGCGTTGCTCGCCGATTCCGGGGCGTTGCGTGGCCTGGCCGGACATCGGCATCGGGCGCGCTGGGAAGTCGCCGGGGTGCAGAAACAGCTGGGCCTGTTTGCCGGGTTGCCGAGTCAGGAGGAGCCGGAGGTGGTACTACCCAAACCCAGCGTTGGCGAGGATCTGCACGCCGATTACAGCACCGTCGGCACCACGTTGGGGCCGCATCCGCTGGCACTGTTGCGCGGCGAACTCAAAGCCCGGCGCTGCCGCAGTTCGCAGGAGTTGCTTGAAGTCGAACATGGCCGACCGGTGAGCATCGCCGGGCTGGTGACGGGACGGCAACGACCGGGCACCGCCAGTGGTGTGACCTTCGTCACCCTGGAAGACGAGTTCGGCAACGTCAACGTGGTGGTCTGGCGAGATCTGGCCGAGCGTCAACGGCAAGTGCTGGTGGGCTCGCAACTGCTGAAAGTCGACGGCCGCTGGGAGCGCGAAGGCGAAGTGCGCCACCTGATCGCCGGCCGCCTGAGCGACCTCAGCCCGCTGCTCAACGGCATCCGCGTGCAGAGCCGCGATTTCCATTAGCGCGCCCTGATCTGATCGTTCCCACGCTCTGCGTGGTAACGCCTCCCGTGACGCTCCGCGTCAGAGCGGACGCGGAGCGTCCGTGGCTGCATTCCCACGCAGAGCGTGGGAACGATCGAGTCCGGAACAGCCAATTCACTGGCGTCAAAAAAACCTGTCACGAATGATGGCACTTTGTCATAATGCCGCCCCTTTTCAGCTCCCGCTGCGCATTGTCGTGCCGGGACATCCCCGTTTTTCAAAGGAATACTCAGTGAGAATGATCTCCCGGATGCTGGTCTCAGGCGTCGCGATTGCTGTGCTTGGCACGATGGCTGGCACACTCTCAGGTTGCGCGACCGAAAGCTCGCGCGCCTTGCCGGTGGCCAAGGTTGAAAGCGCCTCCCAGGTCTGGACCGGCGTTCGCGTGCCAATGGCCGTGGGCAAGTTCGACAACCGTTCCAGCTATATGCGCGGGATTTTCTCCGACGGCGTCGACCGTCTCGGCGGTCAGGCCAAGACCATCCTGATCACCCATTTGCAGCAGACCAACCGCTTCAGCGTGCTGGATCGCGACAACATGGGTGAAATCCAGCAGGAAGCGGCGATCAAGGGCCAGGCTCAGCGTCTGAAAGGTGCTGATTACGTGGTGACCGGCGACGTCACCGAGTTCGGCCGCAAAGAGACCGGCGATCACCAGCTGTTCGGCATCCTCGGCCGTGGCAAGACTCAGGTGGCCTACGCCAAGGTCAACCTGAATATCGTCAATATCAGTACCTCCGAAGTGGTCTATTCGACCCAGGGCGCCGGCGAATACGCCTTGTCCAACCGCGAAATCATCGGTTTCGGCGGCACCGCTGCCTACGACTCCACCCTCAACGGCAAAGTACTGGATCTGGCCATGCGCGAGGCGATCAATCGTCTGGTCGATGGCATGAACGCCGGTGCCTGGAAACCGGGCAACTGATCGACGCCCATTGCAAGGAGCAACACCCCATGACTCTGAATTTGTCGCGCTCGTTAATGGCGCTGACGCTGGCCGCCAGTGCCTTGCTGGCCGGCTGTGCCTCCGGCCCGCAAACCCTATACCAGTGGGAAGGTTACGAGCCCCAGGTCTACGAATACTTCAAAGGCGAAGAGCCGAAAGAAGCCCAGGCCGAAGCGCTGGAACGTGACCTGCAGAAAATCCGCTCCACCGGCAAGGCCGTACCGCCGGGTTACCACGCGCACCTTGGCCTGCTCTATCTGAGCATGGGCAAGGACGACCAGATGGTGCAGCAGTTCAAAACCGAGAAAACCCTGTTCCCCGAGTCCGGAACGTACATGGATTTCCTGCTCAAAAACGCCAAGACCGGAGACGCGAAATGATCGCGCGCACCTTGAAACTGCTGGCCGCCGGTCTGGCCCTGACCGTGCTGGGTGGCTGCGTTGCGCCCAAGACCGTGGATTACTCGGCCTACAAACAGGCGCGGCCGAAAACCATTCTGGTGCTGCCTCCGCTGAACACTTCGCCGGATGTGAAGGCGTCCTACAGCCTGTTGTCGCAGGTGACCTTCCCACTGGCCGAAGCCGGTTACTACGTGCTGCCGATTGCGCTGGTTGATGAGACGTTCCGCCAGAATGGTCTGAGCACCCCGGACGACATCCATCAGGCACCGCCAGGCAAACTGAAGGAAATCTTCGGTGCGGACGCTGCGCTGTACATCACCGTGACCGAATACGGTACGCGCTACATGGTGATCAGCAGCGAAACGGCAGTGACCGCGACGGCGAAACTGGTCGACCTGAAAAGTGGCACGACGCTGTGGACCGGTTCGGCCCGGGCGTCGAGCGAAGAGGGCGGCAATAGCAATGCCGGCGGTATCGTCGGCATGCTGATCTCGGCGGCAGTGAAGCAGATCATCAACAGCTCCACCGATGCCGGCTACCCGATTGCCGGTGTGGCGAGCAATCGTCTGCTCTCGGCCGGACACCGGGCAGGCCTGCTATACGGCCCGCGCTCGCCGAAGTACGGCACTGACTGAACCCGGTAAGATCTTTCCCACGCACTGCGTGGGAAAGATCAAATGTACGCGTGAGCCTGCTCACCGCCCCCTCCCGGCACATGTGTCCTGCTTGCAACGAGCAGGCAGGTAGCGCGACGCCGCCTCGATGGGTGATCCGCACTCAACGTGCAATCAAGACCCTGCATCTCGAAGCCGAAGGCTATATCCTGCGTGGCACTCAGTTGCTCGACGTTAAAGGAGTGCCCAAATGACCGAAAAGAAACCGGAAACCACGGTCGACCGCGTCTACCAAGGGGTTTACGAGGCGATCAGCAAGCGTTCGTTGCGCCCGGGGATGAAACTGGGTGAGGCCTCGCTAGCCGAATTATTCAATGTCAGCCGCACGTCGGTGCGCGCGGCATTGAAGCAATTGGAGGCCGATGGACTGGTCACCACCGAGCCGAATAAAGGGGCATCGGTGTCGCTGCCGAGCAATGAAGAGCTCCGCTCGCTGTTTGAAACCCGCCGGCTGATCGAGATCGGCATCGTTACCGAACTGTGCCGGCGCAAGGACAGCGCGGCGATGCAGGATTTGCGCGAACACCTGCTGCTGGAAGATGAAGCCCACGCGGCGGGAGATCACGAACGGCTGATCCATCTGCTCGGTGAGTTCCACATCAAACTGGCGTGCAGCCTGAATAACCCGGTGCTGCTCGACTGGTTCCAGAAACTGATCTCCCGCGCTTCGCTATACGCTGCAGCGCTGGACGACGACAGCCATGAAGTCTGCCGCGACAACGAACACCTGCGCCTGATCGAATACATCGAGGCCGGCAATCAGAGCGCCGCCATCGAGCTGACCTGCACGCATCTGAACGGCATCGAGAAGGCCATTCTCGACGCCGCCGCCAAAATGAAAACCGGCTACCATCCGCTCAAGCACCTGATCGGGGTTTAGGTTCCGGGAGGGGATGAAATCGGCTATATATCATATGAAACCAATGCGACTGGAGGCGCTCGAAACAGACGGGCGTCGCGTCGTTATGGCGTCGCGATTTATCGGGCAATCACCACAGGACACTGAGTCAGTCGATGCAGTTTTTATCCGATAGCCATGGTTGTGACGGCTGGAAAGGCGAAATGGCCGGGCGCATCAGTGCGTTCGACTGGAGCCATACTGAACTCGGTCCGCTGAACAGCTGGCCGGCCAGCCTGTGCAGCGCGGTGCAACTGATGCTGGCGTCGCCGCTGCCGATGGTCATGCTCTGGGGCTATGCCGGGTACATGATCTACAACGACGCCTATTCGAAATTTGCCGGTGGTCGGCACCCGTATCTACTCGGTGCGCCGGTGGAGCTGGGCTGGCCGGAAGTCGCCGATTTCAACCGGAATGTGGTCGATACCTGCCTGGCCGGCGGCACCTTGTCGTTTCGCAATAAAGAGTTGGTGCTGTTGCGCGATGGCGTCCCCGAAGACGTCTGGATGGACCTGTATTACAGCCCGGTGGCCAATGATGACGGCAAGCCGGCCGGAGTGATGGCGATGGTGGTGGAAACCACCGAGTTCATGCACTCCGAACGCCGGCGGCAGGAAGCCGAAAGTGCTTACCGCGCCGACAACGAGCGGGTGCGTCTGGCGTTGAATGCCGGGGCCTTGCTCGGCTCGTTTGTCTGGGACGTGAAAAACAACACGTTGTCGGCAGACGAGCGATTCGCCCGCACGTTCTCCTATCCGCCGGATCAGGATCTTAGCGACCTCCCGCAGGACATCGCCGAGTCGCGCATTCATCCCGATGACGCCGCCTGGGTGCAGGAGCGGGTCGTCCATTCCGTGCAGACCGGTGAACCGTATAACGCCGAATATCGCGTGCGGCGCAGTGACGGCAGTTATTCCTGGGTGTTGGCCAGTGGCGCCTGTGAGTTCGACGAACACGGTGCGCCGTTGCGCTTCCCCGGCGTCCTGATCGACATTCATGAACGCAAGATTGCCGAAGAATCCCTGCTCAAATTTACCCGCAACCTCGAACAGCGCGTAGGCGAAGAAGTCGAGGCGCGGCTGGCGGCTGAAGAGCAGTTGCGCCAGTCACAGAAGCTCGAAGCGATTGGTGGTCTGACCGGCGGCGTCGCCCACGATTTCAATAATCTGTTGCAAGTGATCGCCGGCAATCTGCATCTGCTCGCGCGCCATGAACCGAACAATGCCAACGTGCAGCGCCGCGTCAGCGCCTCGCTGGCAGCGGTCGAACGCGGTGCCAAGCTGTCCTCGCAATTGCTTGCGTTCGCCCGGCGCCAGCCTTTGTCGCCGGCGGTGTGCAACCCGCAGCAGATTTTCGAAGGTGTCGGCGAATTGCTGCAGCGAGCGCTGGGTGAAACCATTCAGATCGACGTGCAACTGCCGCAAAAGCCGTGGCACATCAACGTCGACCGCAACCAGTTGGAAAACGCCATTCTCAACCTGGCGATCAATGCTCGCGATGCGATGAAGGGCGAGGGCACCATTGCGCTCAGCGCTGCTAACGTGCGGCTCGAACGCGAGTTCTGTGCCGGTAAAGGCATCGTTCCCGGTGAGTTTGTCCGCGTCGCGGTCAGTGACTCCGGCGCCGGCATCCCGCCAGAGATTCTCGAGCAAGTGTTTGAGCCGTTCTTCACCACCAAGGCTGACGGTCAGGGCACCGGGCTGGGCTTGAGCATGGTGTTTGGCTTCGTCAAACAGAGCGGCGGGCATGTCGAGATCACCAGCACCCTCGGCGAGGGCACGCGGGTGCAGTTGTACTTCCCGCGCAGTCTGCGGCCGATCCTTGATGAGGCGCCCAGCCTGCAAAGGCAGCAGAGCGGCGGCCACGAAACGATTCTGGTGGTCGAGGACAATGACGCCGTGCGCGCTTCGGCGGTCGAATTGTTGCGCGAGGAGGGTTATCGCGTGCTGACCGCCGGTCATGGCGATGCGGCCATGCAAATGCTCCTCGAAGGTGTCGAGGTGGACCTGATCTTCACTGACGTGGTCATGCCGGGGCTGATCAAAAGCTCCGACCTGTTCGCTTGGGCCAAGGTGCAGACACCGCCGGTGGCCGTGCTGTTCACCTCTGGGCACACCCGCGACATCATTTCACGCAATCACCAGTTAAGCCCTGACACGCACTTGCTTGGCAAACCGTACAGCCCGGAAGCCATGTTGCAGATGATTCGGGTGGTGCTCGGTAGCTGAACGTAGAACATTCCTTCACCAAGGCAGGTCGATGACTTCCAAACGCACCTCCAAAGCGCCCACCGGCATGGTCCGGGTACGTGGCGCCCGTGAACACAACCTGAAGAACGTTGATGTCGACATTCCCCGCGATGCGCTGGTGGTGTTCACCGGGGTGTCCGGGTCTGGCAAGTCGTCACTGGCGTTCTCGACCTTGTATGCCGAGGCCCAGCGCCGATACTTTGAGTCGGTGGCGCCGTACGCGCGACGGCTGATCGATCAGGTCGGCGTGCCGGATGTCGACTCCATTGAAGGCCTGCCGCCGGCCGTGGCCCTGCAACAGCAACGCGGCACGCCGAGTACGCGCTCGTCAGTGGGCAGCGTGACCACGCTGTCGAGCCTGATCCGCATGCTCTATTCGCGCGCCGGCAGTTATCCGCCGGGGCAACCGATGTTGTATGCCGAGGACTTCTCGCCGAACACCCCGCAAGGCGCGTGCCCCGAATGCCATGGCCTCGGCCGGGTGTACGAGGTCACCGAAGCGCTGATGGTGCCGGACCCGAACCTGACCATCCGCCAGCGCGCGGTGGCGTCCTGGCCGCTGGCGTGGCAGGGACAGAACCTGCGCGACATCCTTGTGACCATGGGCATCGATGTCGACATTCCATGGAAGAAGCTGCCGAAAAAACAGCGCGACTGGATTCTCTTCACCGAAGAAACCCCGACCGTGCCGGTGTACGCCGGGCTGACCCCGGAAGAAACCCGCGTGGCCCTCAAACGCAAGATGGAGCCGAGTTACCAGGGCACCTTCACCGGCGCCCGGCGCTACATTCTGCACACGTTTACTCACTCGCAAAGTGCGCTGATGAAGAAGCGCGTTTCGCAGTTCATGCTCGGCAGCCCTTGCCCGTTATGCGATGGCAAACGCCTGAAACGTGAGGCGTTGTCGGTGACGTTTGCCGGGTATGACATCGGCGAGCTGTCGCAGATGCCGTTGCTGCAAGTGGCCGAGGTGCTGCGGCCGGTGGCGGCGGCCAGCTACCTCGAACACGCTGAAGAAACCGGCGAGACCTTAAGTCACGCGCAAACCCGCGAGGCGCGCCAGCAGCGCGTGGCCCACGGTGCCAGCGGCCACGGCAGCGCGCCAGACGTGCGCCACACGCCAAACCTGTCGCTGGAGAAGCGCCTGGCGGCGCAGCGCATTGCCGAGGATCTGCTGGAGCGGGTCAGCACCCTGACCGATCTGGGCCTCGGTTATCTGGCGCTGGAGCGCAGCACCCCGACGCTGTCGTCCGGTGAGTTGCAGCGCTTGCGCTTGGCGACGCAACTGGGTTCGCAATTGTTCGGGGTGATCTACGTGCTCGACGAACCCTCCGCCGGTTTGCACCCGGCCGATGGCGAGGCGTTGTTCGAGGCGTTGCAGCGCTTGAAGGCGGACGGCAACACGCTGTTTGTGGTCGAGCACGACGTGGAAACCATGCGCCGCGCCGACTGGCTGATCGACGTCGGCCCGGCGGCGGGCGAGCAGGGTGGGCAGGTGCTGTACAGCGGCCCGCCGGCAGGTCTGGCCGAGATCGAGCAATCGCAGACTCGCGCCTACCTGTTTGCCGAAGCGCAGCGCCAGGCACGCACCGCGCGCAAACCGACGGCGTGGCTGAAGCTCGACGGGATCACCCGCAATAACCTGAATAATCTCAGTGCTGAATTTCCGCTGGGCTGCTTTACCTCGGTGACCGGCGTGTCTGGCTCGGGCAAATCGAGTCTGGTCAGTCAGGCCTTGCTGGAACTGGTCGGCGCGCAGTTAGGGCGGCCGACGGTAGACAGTGAGCCGGAAGAACTCAGCCTCGAGGACGCCGCGCCGCAGGTCAGCAGCGGCCAGGTGACGTCGGGGCTGGAGTCGATCAAGCGACTGGTGCAGGTCGACCAGAAACCCATCGGCCGCACGCCACGCTCCAATCTGGCCACTTACACAGGGCTGTTCGACAACGTGCGCAAGCTCTACGCCGCGACCGACGCGGCACGGGCTGCCGGCTACGACGCCGGACAGTTTTCCTTCAACGTCGCCAAGGGCCGTTGCGCCACCTGCGAGGGTGAAGGCTTTGTCAGTGTCGAGTTGTTATTCATGCCCAGTGTTTATGCGCCGTGCCCGACCTGCCATGGCGCGCGCTACAACCCGCAGACCCTGGCGATTCTCTGGGAGGGTTTGAGCATTGCGCAGGTGCTGCAATTGACCGTCGAGGAAGCGGTGACGGTGTTTGCCGAGCAAGCGGGGATTCGCCGGTCACTCGAAGTGCTGCGCGATATTGGCCTGGGTTATCTGCGCCTGGGGCAACCGGCCACGGAGTTGTCCGGTGGCGAAGCGCAGCGGATCAAACTGGCCACCGAATTGCAACGCAACCAGCGCGGCGCGACCTTGTACGTGCTGGACGAACCGACCACCGGGCTGCATCCGCGTGATGTCGATCGGTTGCTGGAGCAGTTGGATACGCTGGTGACGGCTGGGCACACGGTGATTGTCGTTGAGCACGAAATGCGCGTGGTCGCGCAGAGTGACTGGGTGATCGACATCGGGCCGGGCGCGGGGGATCAGGGCGGTCGAATCGTGGTGGCGGGTACACCGCAGAAGGTTGCGGCGAGCAAGAAGAGCAAAACCGCGCCGTTTCTGGCTCGGGCCTTGAGCCGGTAATTGCGGCGTTCCGATTGGCACCATCAAGCGGGCGGCGAAGTTTTGAACGTTGGCGCGGGCCAGGCTTCGAATCTTTAACACCCGGCGGATGTGTGTCGGGCGTGTTTGACCAACGAGGTGGCCATGAACGAGCAAACGAAGCAGCAGAGCCAATCTGGCGAGCCGATTAACCGCAATGATCCAGCGATTGACCCGCAGGTGCCGGGGCAACCGTCGCCGACACAGCAGCAGGGCGAGGATGGTCAGGCGCAGAGCGCAGACCCGGCAGTGGATCAGAAGAACAAGCACACGGACAACGACAACGAGTTCAGCCCGGGTTTCAAACCGCAGCCGGATCGGGCGAAGCCGGGGGAGGAGACGGATGCTGATATTGATACGGATGGCGGTTGATGTTCGGTGGATATGACAAGGCCGCATCTTAGGATGCGGCCTTTTTTCGCTTGGATGTGGTGGTGTTGCTGACATCGATCCCCCTCACCCCAGCCCTCTCCCCCAGGGGGGAGAGGGGGAAGGGAGCCGATCTCGGTGCCTTTCAAAAGCCAGGTTCAACTCTAGATTTCAGATCGGTGTGACTCGAACATTCAACACGATCGGCTCCGTCTCGCTCTCCGGAAAGGCGAGGGGAAAGGGAGCCGATCGGGGGCAGTTCAAAATCGGAGTTGCACTCCAGTACCTGAGTTCGAAGCCGAAGTTTCAGGTCGGCGTAACTCGAACATTCACCTCGGCCGGCTCCCTCTCCCTCCGGGAGAGGGCTGGGGTGAGGGTAAAGCTTTTTACTTGCTCGGATGCTTGGCCTGCAATTCTTTGGCGGCGGCGAGGTGTTTCTCCAGCGCCGGCAACATTTTCTGCGCAAACGCCTTCAGTTCCGTCGCACCTTTGACCTTGTCATCGGTCACGGTATTGGCTTGTTTCTTGAACAGCTCGATGGTCTCTTCGTGCGCCTTCACCTGATTGTTGGCGTACGCCGCGTCGAAAGACTCATCACGCACTTCGAGGATTTTTTCCTTGGCCTGTTTGACCAATGTCGTGGTGTCCGGGACTTCGATGTCGTTAGCTTTGGCAATGGTCGCCAGCTCATCGTTGGCCTTGCCATGGTCGGTGATCATCATATTGGCGAAGGCCTTGATGTCAGCCGATTGGCTTTTTTCCAAGGCGAGGCGGCTGGTTTCGATTTCGGCAATACCACCGGCAGCGGCGTTATCGACGAAGTCATTGTCAGTCGCAGCGAAAGCGCTGCCCATGCCGCTGCTCAACGCGACAGCCAGGACCAGATGACGCAGGTTGAATCCGTCCATTGGTGTATCTCCACGCAGTTTTTGTTGGTGTTAACCAATGGAGGGAACACGGCGAGCAAAGGTTTGATCGCATTTGCGACAGGGCGACGAACGGGCACCGCTGGTCTGACAGGTGGTCGACAGAACCGTGCAACCGAGGCCATTCTGATAACTGGCCAGCGCAATCGGTCGCGTTGGCCAGCCGATCAACTGACGGAGGTGTTCCATGCCGGTTCCCCATGACCTGTTTCAGGACTTGAGTTACACGAAGGAAGAGATCCAGCAAAAACGCACCCAGGATCCACGATTGGATTCACTGATCAACAAGTATTCCCAAGCCGACGCCGATGTGGTCAAAGCCGAAACGGCCACCTCAGATGCTCCCACCGACGACGCATTGAAAAAGCTCAAAGAGAGGCGCCTGAAGGTCAAAGACGAAATCGTCAGCCATTTGCAGGCGCCGTCCTGATTCGCCATTGATCCGCCGACCTGCGGTTGCGGATTGACGGGAACGACTGCCACGACCGGCACCTCGAATGTACAGAGTATTCCATCCGACTCATTGCGAGGTGCCTTATGAACGATCCCAAATTCCCCAGTGAAGAGCAGGGCGCATTCGACCCGGTTCCCACGCATCCCGAACCGAACAGCCCGGCACATACCACGGCCAATCCCGAAGAGCCGGATGAGGATCTGCCCGAAGACGAAGATCCGGACAAGTTCGACAAGTCCAGCAACTGACAGACCGCCTTCGTCGGAACGCCGCCCGGAGCAGGCTCGCTTGTATGGTAGGACTTGAAGGGAGGAGGAGGGACAAGGCTCGATTCTGACTGTTGACGCAGCACAGACCGTGGGAGATTTCGCCCCTCCTCCTTTCACCCAAGCGCCGATAAAGAATGCATCTGGCTAGACCGACGATAGGAACAAGCCTGCGCCTCTGGGTGAGCCCTTCAAGTGCTCAAACCTTATCCCGGAGGAAATCCTGTGGTAATGCCAGTCGCTCTATCAAATCCGATCGTTGGCGTGGATGTCGCCAAAAATGAACTGGTGATTTATCAGGCCGATAGCGATCTGCTTGAAGCGATTCCCAACACCAAAACATCCATTAAGCAGTGGCTGAAGGCCTTGCTCGGCCCCGTGTCTATTGCCATTGAGGCTACAAACATCTACCACTTGGAATTCGCTGATTTGGCCTATGCGGCCGGTTGCACGATTTACATGGTGGGCGGCTATGAACTCAAACATTACCGCGAAGGCGTGAAGATCCGCGCCAAAACCGACGCCTTGGACGCCAAGTTGCTGGCCCGTTACCTGAAGAACGAAGCCGAGGAGTTGCGCCCCTGGACCCCGCCATCACCGCTGTACCGCCAGCTCCTGAGCCTTTTCCGCCGCCGCGCGGCTTTGGTCCAGGCAAGGGTCGGCCTGGTGCAGAGCTGGTCGAATGAGCCGCTATTGAAGGCAGCTTTTGCTGAACAAATAAAATCCATGCAGCGGCTTGAAACGATGATCGAAAAGACGATCAACGATCAGCTCAAACAAGCCGGTTTGCTCGGCCAATTGAAGCGTTGCCTGAAAGTTGAGGGCATTGGATTTCTGACCGGAGCGCGCCTGCTCACGGCGTTTCAGCGGGGGGAATTTAGCAACGCGGATGCGTTTATCGCCTTCCTGGGCATGGATTTAAGGGTATCGAAATCAGGGCAAAAGGACGGTCGCCGCAGCTTGACCAAGCGCGGAGACCCCGAGGCCCGCCGACTTTTGCACAACGCTGCGATGTCGGCTAGCCGTACGAAAGCCTGGAAAGGGTTTTACGAGGCCCAAAGAGCACGGGGTTTCAGCACCACGCAGGCGTTGGTGATGCTGGCTCGCAAACTTGCTCGGGTGGTATTCGCCTTGCTGAAAGGGCAAAGCGAATACCAGACAAAAGTCAGTTGAGGGCTTCCCCTCAACCATAGAATCTCCCACAGTGGATTGTGTTGAGCCCAAATGCTGTGGTCAGCAAATAACCCTGTGGGAGCGAGCCTGCTCCGGGCGGCGTTCCGACGAAGGCGTCAGCGCAATCACCACAAAGTTGCCAGATTCACTTCAGGGCCACATCCAACGGCATCCGCGCCATATGCGTCGCCTTCAACGAGCCAAAATATAACCACGGCCCATACTCACGCACCGTGGTAATCGGCGAGTAATTGCCACTGCTGGCATCCTGCAAATTGGCAATCACCTTGCCCTCCAGATCCAGCCCCAGGACAAACCCGCGCTTCTCCACCGGCTTAGGCAAAACCGCCAACGCCCGCACGATCATCTTGCGCACGAGCGGATGCCCGGCGGTATCGTCGAGCAGAGCATTGCGCGGCGCATACAACGCCACCCAGAACCGATTACTGCCATTGAACGCCAGGTTGTCCGGCAGCCCCGGCAAGTTATCGATAAACAGGTCGTGAGTGCCGGCTTTCGGCCCGGTCAGCCAATAGCGGCTGATGCGATAGGCGCCGGTTTCGTTGACCAGCACATAGGCGTCATCCGGGCCGAGGGTCACGCCGTTGGCGAACTCCAGCTTGTCTAGCAGGACACTGGTTTTGCCGCTCTGGAAGTCATAGCGCAGCAGGCGTCCATCGCCGCCGTGCTCGATGATTGCTTCGCCGTCATGGCCGTAGCCCCAGCGGCTGGAGGCATCGCTGAAATAGGCGTAGTGCCCGGACTTGTCGATGGCGACGTCATCGGTGAACCCGAACGCCAGACCATTGGCCGCCGTGGTCAAAGGCACCAACTGACCCTGCGCATCAAGAGACAGCAAACCCTTGACCGCGTCGGCAATCACCAGCATGCCGTTCGGATGCCGGGCCAGGCCCAGCGGGCGGCCACCGGTGTCGGCGAGTACTTTGCGTTGCTGGCCGTCGAGGCTGGTGCGGATCAGTCGGCCGTCGTGCAGCCCGGTGATCAGGAAGTCACTTTCCAGCAGCAAGGCTTCCGGCCCTTCGATGTCGCTCGGCCCGACCTGCGCTGCGCCTTTGAGTTTCTGGTTCTCGGCGTAGAGACCTTCTGTCAGCGATGGTGCTGGCGGCGGCGTCCAGGCCACGGGTTCGACCTTGGTGGGCATCAACAATAAAAAGCCGATGACGATGAGGACCAGCAACAACAGCAGATGTCTCAGCTTCACGCGCTGGCCCTCGCCGAGGCCAGGTAGCGGGCGGCCATGTCGCGCAGCGCCAGCATCGATGCGGCGGATTCGCGCTCGATGCGCCGTTTGAGCAGCAAGCGATTGGCGATGCGCATGCCCAGTCCGTCGAAGCGATAATCCAGCGTGCGCACAAAACGCGTGCCGCTGCCCTCGGGGCTGCATTCATAGGTCAGCAGCAGCGACAAACCATGATCGCCCTGCGCCCGCGCGCACCAGCGCCGGCCGGGCAGGTATTCGGTGACTTCCCAGCGCAAATGGCCCGCGCGCCCGCCGGCATGAATGTCCTCTTCGAAGCGCGCGCCGGCATGCAACGGGCCTTGCGCACCGTCGATTTTCAGCGACGAGGGGTGCCACTCCGGCCAGCGACTGACACTGGCGGCATAGGCCAGCACGGCGATGGGTTCACCAGCGATATCGATCGGGTGTTGCAGGTGGGTCATGGGCATTTTCGAATCGCTCAAAGGGGTGATTTCCGGCTCCCGGTAAAGGGTGCCGAACAGGTAGTCCATCAACGGCAAAACGATGTTGAAATTGCGCTCCTGCATGCGCTCGCGGCGGTGATGCAGCTCGTGCAAGTGGCGCATCTGGCGGATCCACGGCAGGCGGGTCAGCGGGTTGTGTGGCGGCAGGTGTTCGCAGGCGTGGAATATCTCGTAAGTCAGATAACCGAGGACCATGCAGCCGCCAAACAACCCGGCCACGTTGGCGTTTACCTGTGCGATCAGCCACCACAACGGCAGGGTGATCAGCAGTGTGTGCAGCACGATCAGCCACGCGGGGAACAGAATCACTCGCCAGTCGCGGGCGCTGTCGTAGGTCATGTGGCCGGGGGTGAAGAAACTGTGATGATCGCCGGCATGCCGGGCGTAGAACATTTTCGCGAAGGTCTTTTTGTGGTGGCCGAGATGACGATGGACCATGTACACGGCGAAATTGAAAAACAGCAGGGTTAACGGCACCGTCAGCCATTCCAGCAGGCTGACCTGCTGCACGCTGCTCCAGAAACCACCAACGGCCAACACACCGAACAGCAGCACGAAGGCGCCGTGCAGCCACGGGTTGTACAGCGGATGAATGGCCGCACGATAGCGGCTGCGAAATGCCTCGGTGGTCTGCCTCACTGCATCACCTGCGGGATTGTTGTTATACCCGGCAGATTAGCCGATCCGGCCGTATGTGCAGGCCGGACCTCAATGGCACATGCGCCATGATCGGCTGTGAAGCCGCCGCTTCAGCTCAGCGGGTTCCAGCGTTGCGACCAGTCATCATCGGTGCGGATCACTTCGCGCAGCAGATGGAAGGCTTGCTGCAGCGTCGCCGAATCGCGATCACGTGAGTAGACGAGGTAAGTCGGATAGCCGAACTCCGGGGCTTTGGTCACCGCTTCCAGGGCGCCGCTTTCCAGATACGTGCGGACCACGCGGGTGCGGAAGTAGCCGCTGCCGCCATGTTCGAGAATGTATTGCAGGGCCAACGGGCCGAGGTTGAAACTCAGCGCCGCTTTGGCTTTTTCCGGCAGGGCGGCGTCATGCTGGCGGCGGAAGTCCGGGCCCCAATCGATGTAGACGTAGGGATCGGGACGATCGGGGGCGCGCACCAGAATCAGTTTTTCTTCCAGCACTTGCTCGACCTGCAAACCCGGCCAGTATTCCGGCTGATAGACCAGCGCGGCGTCGAGCACACCGAGTTCGAGCTGGCGCAGCAGGTTTTCGCCGTCGCGAATTTCCATGCGCAGGGCATGCCCCGGAATCTTCTCGCGCAGTTCCGCCGCCCAACTGAGCATCAATGGGTTGCACAGGCTGACTTCGCCGCCGATGTGCAGCACGTTGTGATAGCCCTCGGGCAGCGGCAGGTCGCGGCGCGCGGCTTCCCAGGTTTGCACCAGTTGATTGGCGTAGACCACAAAAGCCTCGCCATTGGGCGTCAGTTTCGCCCCGGCGCGGTTGCGCACGAACAGCGTGCTGCCCAGCTGGCTTTCGAGTTTCTGCACGCGAGCGGTGATCGCCGTTTGCGTGACGAACAGCTTCTGCGCGGCAGCGGCGAGACTGCCGTGACGGACGATTTCCAGAAAGGTGCGAGCGAGATCGATGTCCATGGGCGGGCCGGTGTTTGAGGTGACGGGCATTGTAAAGGCAAAAGCCCCTCATCGGATCGCCGCCCGCCTAACCCTCTCCCGGAGGGAGAGGGGACTGACCGAGGTGTCTTGCGTCATGCATCGACCTGAAAGATCGAGGCGATTATGGATTCAGAGCAAGACCCTCAGGTCGGTGTAAATCTTCAATATCCCCGGCTCGGTTCCCTCTTCTTTGGGAGAGGGGACTGACCGAGGTGTCTGGTGTCATATATCGACCTGAAAGATCGCGTCGATTATGGATTCAGTAGAGATCGTTCATGTCGGCGAACCTCTACAGCATCCCCCAATCAGTTCCCTCTCCCTTGGGAGAGGGCTAGGGTGAGGGGAAAGCAGTCACCGCCAAAATCAACTGGCCAACTCGGTCAACCGCACCCGCGCCCAATCTTCAATCAACCGCGCCGGCGTGCCACACACCTTGCGCTTGAAGACAAAGTTTCGGCACTTCTCGGCAAACTGATTACGGTTGTACAGCATGTCTTCCTGCATCTCCTGCAACTCGGTTTCACGGCACTGCTGGATCAACACCTGATCAACCCGCACCTTGCGCTCGCGTACCGCCGCGTAAGTCGGATCGCTCACCACGCTGTTGGCCCGTTGCAGCAACCACAGGTCAAACTCGTCCGGGCAGCGCGGGCCGATTTCCTGAACCATGCCCAGTTGCCACGCCTGCACCGCGCTTACCGGCAGGCAAGCCTGGGTCAATTGCTCGGCCATTGCCGGGCCGACGGCGCGGGGCAGGCTGTAGGTCCAGTATTCGGAGCCGTACAAGCCCATGCTCTTGTAATGCGGATTGAGCACGATATCGGCGCGGGCAAAGACGATGTCGGCCGCCAGTGCGAGCATCACGCCACCGGCGCCGGCGTTGCCAGTAACGCCACTGACCACCAGTTGCCGGGCCGTCAGCAGTTCTGCGCAGACATCGTCGATTGCCTGAATATTCGCCCAGGCTTCGGCGCCAGGATCCTGCGCGGCCTGAATCACGTTCAAATGCACGCCGTTGGAAAAACTGCCGCGCCCCCCCTTGATCAACAACACCTGGGTATCACGGGATTTGGCCCAGCGCAGCGCGGCGACCATGCGCTGGCACTGCTCGGTGCTCATGGCGCCGTTGTAGAACTCGAAGGTCAGCTCACCGACGATGCCGGATTCCCGGTAGCGGATCGGTTGATAGGCTTCGTTACTGAACGGATGCGTGGCGATCGACCAGTCCAGCACAGGCACCTCGGCCAGTTGCCCGGCCAGCACGTGCCGCGCCGGTTGCTTGAAGGTCTCTTCGCCAGGTTGCGGTTTGCGCCGTAGCGCGCCGATCCACAGGCTTTGATCACCGGCGGCGACCAGCACCGCATCGTCATGCACCGCGAGAATCTCGCCGGGCACGCCGCTGCGCGAATCCAGGTGCGCGTCGTAGACGTAATACTGACCGCCAGCGAGGCTCGCCAACACGCCGGGCTGGCCGTCGGCAGCATCGATGCAGCGTTTGATGAAGCGTGCGCAATCGTGCCAGCTGAAGCTGCGGTCGACCTGCTTCATGTTCGGCTGCAAGCGTCCGCGTACTTTCGTATCGGCATAGTCGAGGACAACCGGTTCAAACCCTTCGATGAATTTCTCCACCACTTCGCGAATACAACGAATCGCCGCATCACTGACCTGGCCGTTGTACAGCTCGGATTTGCGCAGGCCCGCCGGCAGGTTGAATTCGCAGGTGGCCCACACCGGGCCGGCGTCCATTTCTTCGACCGCTTGTAGCGCAGTGACGCCCCAGCTCGGCAACTCGTTGGTAATCGCCCAATCGAGGGCACTCGCGCCGCGATCGCCGACGATGCCCGGATGAATGATCACCACCGGCCGTTCGGTGTTGCTCCACAGCGCCTGCGGCACGCGGTCCTTGAGGAACGGGCAGATCACTAGATCGGCGCCGCTGTGTTCGATCTGTTCGCATACGGCTTGTTCATCGGTAAACAGCACGACGCTGGGCGAGTGCCCGGCCTCGCGCAGTTCCAGCCAGGCGCGTTGGGTCAGGCCGTTGAAGGCCGACGACAGCAGAATGATGTTGAGTGATCGCATGATTGCTCTTCCTTGAGTGGATTCGGCCGTGGGCTCTCGCTGAGCCGTCCCTGGCCTTCGATTGAGCCGCGAGATTAATCAGTGACCACCCACGCGCCAGTGATCGAGGTCAACGTTCTGTCAGCCAATGTTTCTGCGGCGACCAAGCGCCTTATGCTCAATGGTTTGCTTGTGCTGATTTTTTATTACTTCAAATGTCTTCGAGGCTATTGCACAGTCGCGCCTGATCAGAGCCGGACGATCCCGGCAGAACGATGGTTTTTCGCAGCGGGTGGGACCCGTTTTAGGGAGCAAGGCATGGGTGGGCACAACCCGCATTACCAGATCATCGGGCAGATGTTCCAAAAGGACTATCGCTGGCTGTGCGCTGCCGTTGGCCGCACGCTCGGTTGTCCGCACAGTGCGCAAGACATTGCATCGGAAACCTTTCTGCGGGTGTTGGCGCTGCCGGATCCCACAGCCATTCGCGAGCCACGCGCGCTATTGACCACCATCGCCCGGCGGCTGGTTTACGAAGGCTGGCGGCGCCAGGACCTTGAGCGCGCCTATCTGGAAAGCCTGGCGCTGGCGCCCGAGCCGGTGCACCCGTCTCCGGAAGAACGGGCGCTGGTGATCGAAGCGCTGCTGGCGGTCGATCGCTTGCTCAATGGGCTGTCGGCCAAGGCCAAAGCAGCGTTTCTCTACCACCAGCTCGACGGTTTGACTTACAGCGAGATCGGCGAGCGCCTCGGGGTGTCCACCAGTCGCGTGCAGCAATACATGGTCGAAGCGTTCAAGCGCTGCTATCAGGCGATGCAAGCATGAGGCCGGACGAGGCAGTGATCGACGAGGCGGCACAATGGCTGGCGTTGTTGCAGTCGGGCGAGGCGGGCACGGCTGAGCGCGCCGCGTTCGAGGCCTGGCGGGGCGCCGATCCACGCCATCAGCAAGTCATCGAGCAAATGGGCGGCGGCCTGAATTTGCTGCGCAACCCGAGCCTGCGCAGCGTGCCGCGCGGCAGTTTGTTGCACAGCCTCAATGCACCGTCGAGTCGTCGACGCTTTATCAGCGGCAGTTTGAGTGTGCTGGGTATTGCGCTGTTGGCCGGGTTGCTAGGGCGGCGTTACGGCTGGCTGCCGGAGGCGGGGGAGTTGTCGACCGGGACCGGCGAGCGACGTGACTTCACCCTCGCGGACGGCAGTGCGCTGACGCTCAATGCGCGCAGTCGTGTGGTGCCTTTGTTTGACAGTCAACAACGGTTGCTCGCATTGCGCAGCGGTGAGTTGCTGGTCGATGTAGCGAAAGAGCCGACGCGACCCTTTGTGGTCGAGACCGAGCACGGTCGCATGCGGGCGCTGGGGACGAAGTTTCTCGTTCAGTACAGCGAGGAGGCGACGCGATTGGTGATGCTTCATTCACAGGTCGAGGTGGTCACTACCGGTGGCGCGCGGCAAGTGGTGCAGGCAGGCGAAAGTCTGTTGTTCAACGGCGCCGGACTGTTGTCGCTGGAACGCAGCAACGGTCAGGAAAGTGCCTGGGTGCAGGGTCGCCTGGAAGTTCGCGACCGGCCATTGCACGAGGTTATCGACAGCCTGCGTCGCTACCGTCGCGGCATTTTGCACCTTAGCCCTGAAGTCGCCGATCTGCGCCTTAGCGGTCTCTATCCGCTCGACGACAGTGACCGCACCCTGCAACTGCTGGAACGCTCGCTGCCGATCCGCGTGACCTGGCACAACCCGTACTGGGTCAGCATTGACGCGCGGTTATAAACCCATAACTTCTTGGCCTAATCGCCGCCCTATAAAAAGCGCTGGCCCGCTGCTCATTCCCTGCAGATGCCTTCAACAGGGAAACCCTTCGATGTTCTCAATCAAACAACAATTACCTCGATTGACCCTCGCCGCTGCCTTGGCGATGGGCATCAGTCCATGGGCGGCGGTTGCTCAGGAACCTGCCGCAGCGGTGTTTACTTTCGACATCGCCACTGGGCCACTGGACGAAGTGCTGCTGGACATCTCGCGGCAGAGCGGCGTACCGATTTCCTTCAGTCAGCAACTGGTGCAAGGCAAACGCAGTGCGGCGGTGCGCGGGGCTTTGGGCGGTCGTCAGGCAGTGGAAAAGGCCTTGCTCGGCAGCGGTCTGCAAGTCGAGCAAAGCGCTCAGGGTTTAACGGTTCGCGAAGCCGAAGCGCCGGCGAAAGTCACCGCCGTGGCGCCGGTCACCAGCGCCGATTACCGCATGGAAAAAGTCACCGTCACTGGCTCACGCATCGCCCGCGCGCAGAGCGATGGCGCCACACCGGTCAACGTCATCACCCACGAAGAAATGGAAGCGCGCGGCTACAAAAACGTCTACGACGCCTTGGCGACACAAACGCAAAACACCGGCATGACCCAAGGCGAAGATTACGGCAACACCTGGCAACCGGCGGCCAGCGCACTCAACCTGCGCGGCCTCGGCCCGAACCATACGCTGGTGCTGATCAACGGCCGCCGGGTCGCCGACTACCCGACGCCGTACGACGGCAAGGTCAACTTCACCAACCTGGCGAATATTCCGTCGGCAGTCATCGAACGTATCGAAATTCTCAGCAGCGGCGCCTCGGCGATTTACGGTTCGGACGCGATTGCCGGGGTGGTCAATATCATCCTCAAGGACAAGATCAACGGCGTCGACGTCAACCTCAAGGGCGGCACCAGTGAGCGCGGCGGCGGTGACAACCAGCGCTTGCAGATCAGCGGCGGCGGCAGTTGGGGGGATTTTGACGGCTTGTTCGGTCTGGAGCTGACTAACCGCGATCCGATCTGGGCCGATGACCGTGGCTTTATGCAAAACGGCCCGCTGGCGGACGTCGGTTACCGCCGCGACCTGAGCAACAGTCGTTATCTGGGACCGGGTTGCGGTGCTTATCAGGGCACCTTCGACAACAAACTGGTCAACAGCGGCGGGCGCTGCCGCACCGACCAGATGTACAACGATTACTGGACCGTGCAGACCCAGAAGGAAAACTACGACGGCTACACCCGTGGCACCTGGCATTTCAGCGACAGCGGCCAGGTCTTCGCCGACTTGATGTACGGCCTCGACCACATCCAGAACAACACGCGCGGGCCGACCTTCACCTCACCGGACTTCATCAACCAGAACAGCGGCAATCTGGAGCGCTGGTATCGCCGTTTCGGTGAGGAAGAAATTGGCGGGCGCACCAGCAACAACAGCAAGTGGCGCGATACCTCGTGGACCGGCACCCTCGGCGTCTCGGACAAGATCGCCGAAACCGGTTGGAGCTACGATCTGGCGGCCAATCGTTCGGAATATCGCAGCGTCAGGACCACGCGTTATACGCCACTGTCGTCGATTCAGGATTTCTACCTTGGCCCTCAACTCGGTGTCAGCGGCGGTTACCCGGTGTTTGCTCCGGATGCCTCGCGTCTCGACCGGCCGCTGACACCGCAGGAATGGCAACAGTTTCGCGGCAACCTGACCCAGAGCAGCAAATCGGTGTCGACCAGTTACAACGCCTCGGTCAACGGTGATCTGTTCGATCTGCCGGCCGGGCCCGTGGGATTCGCCGGGGTGCTGGAGGCGGGCAAGCAGGAGTATCGCGTTGACCCGGACGATGGTCTTAACGACGGCACTTTTTACGGCGTGAGCCCACAGCAAAGTTCCGGCGGCTCGCGCAAACGCTATGCGGCGGGCGGCGAGTTCAGCATTCCGGTCACCGACACGATTCTGGCTACCGCCGCCGGGCGCTGGGACCAATACAAATTCAGCGGCCGCACCGAACAACAGAAGACCTACAACCTCGGGCTGGAATGGCGCCCGGTGACCAGCCTGTTGCTGCGCGGCAGTTATGGCACCAGTTTCCGTGCGCCGGACCTGAACTACATCTATCAATCCGACAGCAACGGCTACTATCCGGCGCAGATCGATTACTACGGTTGCAGCCAGGGCGTGGAGGGCGCGTGTGATCGTGGACGGGTCGATTACACCCAGAGCGGCACCGCTAATCTGGAGTCCGAACGTGGCAAATCGTGGACCTACGGGTTCGTCTGGTCACCGTCGCGCAATTTCGATTTCTCCACCGATTTCTGGCGCGTCGAGATCGATGATCTGCTGACCACCGTCGATGAAAACCGCTTGCTGCAACAAGAGAACGAATGCCGCAATGGCACGCAGGACATCAACTCGGCCAATTGCCAATCGACCCTGGCGCGCATCGATCGCAACGCTGGCAATGCCGCGGTCGATCCCAACCAGTTGCAGCGCGTTCGGGTCAATGCGATCAACGCCGCCAGCGAGCGGGTCAGTGGTCTGGACTTCAAGAGCAATATCCGCTGGGGTGCCGGGCAGTACGGCGCGTTCAGTTCGGCGCTGGGCTATACCCTGTTGCTGTCGCACTACTACAAGGAATCGGAAGAGGCGCCAACGCAAGACTGGCGCACTTCACGCACCAACTACGACTGGCGCAGCAAGGTCAACGCCAGCCTGACCTGGGATTACCAGAAAGCCACGGCGACACTGATGGGCATTCGTTACGGCTCGGTCACTAACGGCGCGGGTGACGGACGTCTGTCGCCGTGGACGGTGTTCAACGCCAGTGCGCGTTACAAACTCAATGACCGGGCGAGTGTCGGGCTGACCGTGAACAACGTGCTCAATCAGATCAAACACGATGACTCGGCGGGTTGGCCGTATTACCCGACCGGCAACTATGACCCGTACGGACGGCAGTGGTGGCTGGATGTGAGTTATCACTTCGGCGGATGATGGCAGGCATTTCGCGTTTTACGTCCTACGGAAAACGGCGGGTTTTGCGGCAAACAGGGGATATTTCCGACGACCTTTTCAGGTTGGTCGTCGGAAGCGCGATCTATAGCATCGGACCTGACATTGAAGTCGCTGAGCGGCTTGAACGCTCAGGCTCCCAGATCAAGGATCTATTATGCGTACCCCACACATCGAACATGAAACCCCTGTTTATTCCCTGCGCAACTTCTGGATCGACGATCGCGCCAGATGCCCCATGGAGGATGTCGCGATGCCCACATCAAAAGCACCCCGGCTGACGGTGCTGAAGAAGGCCGAGGGAAAACCTGTCGATTTGCTCGTGCACGGCCAGGACCTCGGTGATGATGCCATGCTGATTGTCCGCCTTACCGACGAGGGCTTTGAGCTGAGCGACGTCGTCAACATGCTTTCAACTTCCGAAATGTACCTGCGCGAAGACATGGTCAAACGCATCACCGGCAAATCTGTCAGAACCGTGCAGCGGCTGTTGAAGGAAGGCAAACCGGTACGGCTTGACTCGCAACAGAGTGTCGTCGCCTACCAATATGCGCTGGTGCTGGAGATGGCCACTCGGGCGTTCGGGGGGCTGCCACAGGCGGAAATATGGATGCAGAAGTCGACCCCTTACCTTAACGGCTACGTGCCGTTGGAATTGACCCGTCATCCACTGGGCTTCCAGATGGTCGAGCAATACTTGTGTCGGGTCCTGTACGGGGGTTACCCATGAATCCCTTGCCCTGGGAAGGACATTGGTATGGCTGGCGCCTGGATCAGGAGGCCTACGGAGACACGTGGGACAGCGGGATGGGTCCAAAACTGAAGGGCGGTCGATGGAATGCGCCTGGCCGGCGAGTCGTCTATGCATCTGTCGACCCGTCCTCGGCCATTCTGGAGGTGGCAGCCAATAACAGTTTTGATGCACTGGACAGAGAGCCTTATGTGCTGACGTGCTTTGAGGTCATCGGCGATGCACGGGTCAAAGTCGTTCAGCCCGAAGAGGTGCCGAATCCGTACTGGTTGAGTCCCGCGTGGCCGTCGCCCAATCAACAGCGGTTTGCCGACGCATTACTGGATGAACATCCGTTTGTCCTGATTCCCTCGGCGGCAACTCGCCACTCGTGGAATCTGCTGGTGAGCTGCGACCTCGCAGAGGGGCAGTTCAAAATGGTCTCTCAAGAACGTTTTGGTCTGGATACACGGTTGCTGAGGGACATGGCATCGGCTTGATATCGAGGCATGGCTTTTTTTTGCATAACCTCAGCACCCAACAGTCTAAATCGCCCTCTATAAATCCTTATTCGTCATCGCACATCCCTGCATAAACCAAAACGCAGGGATGGCTGTTCATGATTCAGTTTTCACCCGTCAAATCACCTTTGAGCCTGGCCTTGCTGCTGGCAATCAATACGCTGCCGGCCATCGCCGCCGATAGCACGGCAACCGAACCGACCACTCAACTGCAGCGTGTCGAAGTCACGGGTACGGCAATCCGCCGGGTCGATGCAGAAACGGCGGTGCCGGTGACCATCCTGCGCGTCGAAGAGCTGCGCGAGCAGGGCGTCACCACCACCGAGGAGCTGGTCAGTCGCATTTCTGCCAACCAGTCTTCGGTTGGCTCGGGGCGTTCGGTGGGGTCGAGCAGTGGCGGGGCGTCCTATGCCGATCTGCGTGGCATCGGCGCGAACAAGACCTTGGTGCTGCTCAACGGCCGGCGTCTGAGCAACAACGCCACCAATGCGATCAACGGCTCCGGTGTCGACCTCAACACCATTCCGTTCGCCGCCATTGACCGCGTGGAAGTGCTGCGTGATGGTGCCTCGGCGCTGTACGGCACCGATGCGATTGGCGGGGTGATCAACTTCATCACCAAGACCAGCCTGACCGAAGGGCAGATCAGCACCAACTACGACACGCCAACCCATTCGGGTGGCGGTGAAAGTCGTAACTTCAGCGGCAGTTGGGGCTTCGGTGATTTGCAGGATGATCGTTTCAACGTGTTCGGCGTGGTCAGTTATGACAAACAGCAACGCCTGGCCGCTGAAGACCGGGGTTACACCTACAACTATCAGCCGAACCGCGGACTCGATTACACCTCCGGCACCGCCTCGCCGGCCAACTGGAGTCAGGGCAGTAACGCTACCAATCCTTTGGCAGGCTCCGGCTGCAACGCACCGGGATTGCTGACGCGCAACGGCATCTGCCGGCAGAGCCTGTGGAATTACCTCGATCTGGTGCCGGAAACGGAGAAGACTTCGGCCTTCGCCAAAGCCACCGGCAAGCTGTCCGACGATCACAATGTCAGTCTCGAATACTTTTGGGCGCGTAACGAAAACCGCACGCAAATCGGCCCCGGCACGTTGATGGGCAATCAGGTCAACCCCGGCACGGCGTTCTATCCAGGTAACGGCATCACCCCCGGGCCGAACGGTTTCGCCCTCGATCCGACGCAACCGGTCGACGTGAACTGGCGCGAAACCGCCGTCGGCGCGCGTCAGCACGAAGACGACAACACCAGTCAGCGCTTGCTGCTGAATTTTGACGGCACGCTGGTCGGCTGGGATTACAACCTCGGCGCCTCATACAATCAGAACAAAGTGATCAACAGCATTCAGGACGGCTACGTCAATGACCGTGCCGTCAGCACCGGTATTGCCAATGGCGTAATCAACCCGTTCGGCCCGCAGACGGCTGCCGGTTCGGCGCTGTTGGCGGCCAACGCGGTGGACGGCGATTACGCCACGGCGGTAGGGCGGGTGAAGGCCATCGACGGGCGCATCAGTCGTGAAATCGGCGACTGGTTCGGTGCCGGCCCTTCGGCGTTGGCGCTGGGCGGCGAGTATCGCAAGGAAGACTTCCATCAGGATTTCGCAGCATTTGCCGGCGATGTGCAAAGCCTCGGCGTTGATCCGAATGGCAGCGTCGCCGGGGATCGCAGCGTCTCGGCCGAGTACGCCGAGGTCAACGTGCCGGTGCTCGACAGCCTCGAATTGTCTGCGGCCGTACGCCATGACAAGTACAGCGACTTCGGCAGCACCACCAACCCGAAATACTCGTTCCGCTTCCAGCCATTCAAGGAATTGGTAGTGCGCGGTGCCTACAGCGAAGGGTTCCGCGCACCGTCGTTGTATGAGTTGTACAACCCGACCTTTACCAGTTTTACCAACGCCAACTACAACGATCCGCGTTTGTGCGCGGGCGGTAATCCGAGCAATGGCGGCATTGCCAACCGCGACTGCGCACAGCAGTTCAATCGCACCAGCGGCGGCAATACCGACCTGAGCCCGGAAACCGCGCGCAACGTCACCCTTGGGTTTGTTTACCAGCCGTTCGAACGCCTGACTGCCGGGCTGGATTTCTGGTGGATCGACATCGCCAACCAGATTGCCGAGTTCCCGGAATCGGCGGTGTTCGAGAATCCTGAGCTGTACCCCGATCGCCTGGTGCGCAAGCCGGATGGCTCCATCGATCATATCGTCACCGGCCTGGCCAACCTCGGCAAGATCAAGACCAATGGCGTCGATGTCAGCTTCGACTATCGCTTGCCGAGCACGCCGTACGGTAATTTCGGCATTGGCCTGCAAGGCACTTACGTCACCCGCTATGACTACCAGCAACAACTGAAGGGCGATTACATCGACAAGCTGGGTGATTTCCGTGGCGGCGACTTTGCTTCGGCGGGCGCCGTGGCGCGCTGGCGGCACAGCCTCACCGGCAGCTGGAATTACGGCCCATTCGGCGCGGCCCTGACCAACCGCTACACCAGCGGTTACCACGACTCCGATCGCGACACCCACGATTACGTCGGCTCGTACAACGTCTGGGATCTGGCTGGCACCTACACCTGGCGCAAGACCTTAAGCGTGACCCTCGGCGCGAAAAACCTGTTTGACCGCGAACCACCGTTCAGCAATCAGACCTACACGTTCCAGAGCGGCTACGACCCCAAATATGGCGATCCGTTTGGGCGGACGCTGTACACGCGGGTCAGTTACAAGTTCTGAATCGAGCCCTGTAGGAGCTGCCGAAGGCTGCGATCTGATGATCTTCCAACGGCAAAAAATCGCAGCCTTCGGGAGCTCCTACAGACCAGGTTTTCGCAGTTGGTGCGGATTTTAGTCAGTTATTGATCTAAAGCCTGCTCTATAAAAATCGCCGGCCTGTTGCACATCACAGGTAGGCAGGATGTGTGTTGACTGTTCTGGTGCTATCGCGAGCAGGCTCACTCCTACATTGGATTTGTGTTCACCGCAGACCCTGTAGGAGTGAGCCTGCTCGCGAAGAGGCCAGTAGCAGCACCGTGTAAAAGGATCTGCCCATGTTCTCAAGGCTTATTTTGTTCAGCGCATGTGCGCTTTTAACGCCGTTCAGTTTGGCCGCCCCGCAAGTGGCGTTGACCGTCTACGGCGAAGCCGCCAAATACGCCCCCGACTTCCAGCACCTGGCCTACGCCAACCCCGACGCACCGAAGGGCGGCAGCCTGCGCCGGTCTTCCCTGGAAAGCGGCCCGTTCGATCACCTGATTCCTTACACCGACAAAGGCACTGGTGTGGCCGACATCGATGGCTGGCTCTACGCGCCACTGGCCTATCGCAGCAAGGACGAACCCTACAGCGTCTATGGTCTGGTGGCGCAGCAGATGGAGCTCGATCCGGATCGCCGCTGGCTGCGTTTTTACCTGAACCCAAAGGCACGTTTCGACGACGGTACACCGATCACCGCCGAAGACGTGCGCTACACCTTCAACCTGTTCATCACCCAGGGCAGCCTCAAATACCGCCAGCAGTTTCGCGATGTCGCCGAGGTCATCGTCGAGTCGCCGACGCAAGTGCGCTTCCTCTTCAAGAACAACGACAGCCGCACCTTGCCGCTGGACCTGGCGACACTGCCGGTGCTGCCCGAACATTGGTGGCGGACACGTGATTTCGCCGAGGGCGGCGGTTTCGAGATTCCGCCGGGCAGTGGCCCGTATCGCATCAGCGCGGTAGATGCCGGGCGCAGCGTGAAATTTCAACGGGTACAGGATTGGTGGGCCAAGGATCTGCCGATCACTCGCGGCCTCTACAACTTCGATCAACTGAGTGTGGAGTTCTTCGCCGACACCGACGTGTCACGGCAGGTGCTCAAGGCCGGCGGCTTCGATTACAACCGCGAGTTTTCCGCCACCAGTTTCACCATCGGCTACGCGGGCGCTGCACTCGAGCAAGGCAAATTGCTTCGTGAACACCTCGCACCCGGTGCTGCGCAAGGCGCGCAGGGCTTTGTGTTCAACCTGCAGAAACAGCCGTTTCAGGATCGTCGCGTGCGCCAGGCAATCGCCATGCTCTGGGATTTCGAATGGAGCAACCGGCAGATGATGCGCAACATGTACCTGCGTCAGCGCAGCTACTTCTCCCACAGCGCGCTGGCGGCCACTGCATTGCCGGATGCCGAAGAGCTGAAGATTCTGGAACCGTTGCGCGGACAGATTCCCGATGAAGTGTTCACCACGGTGTTTGAAGCACCGAAAACCGACGGCAGCGGCAACGTCCGCAGCGAACAGTTGCAGGCACTGAAGCTACTCGAAGCCGCTGGCTGGAAACCTCAGGGCGATCAGTTGGTGAACGTCAATGGCGAACCTCTGCACTTTACCTTTCTCAATGGCCAGAAAGGTTTCGAACGGCTGTTATTGCCGTTCAAACGCAACCTGGCGCAGATCGGCATCGGCTTTGATATCCGCCAGGTCGACACCGCGCAATACACCAACCGCGTGCGCAATCGCGACTACGACATGATCGTCGCCGGTTACCCGGTGAGTCAGGCGCCAGGGCGCGAGATGTTCAATTACTTCGGCTCCGATGGCGCCGCTGACCCCGGCTCGAACAATTACATGGTGCTGTGCGATCCGGCAGTCGATGCACTGCTCGAAGGGCTGGTGCAGGCCGACAATCGCCAGAGTCTGCTGCGCCACGCTCATGCACTGGATCGGGTGTTGCAGTGGGGCTATTACTGGGTACCCAACTATTACCCGCCGGGAATTTCCACAGTGTGGTGGAACCGCTTCGGCCGACCGGCGATTGCCCCGCTCTACGACGCCGGTCTCGACACCTGGTGGGAAATCAGCCCGACTGCACTGACATCAGCGCAGATGCCCAAGGAGTACAGCCATGTGGGGCTATAGCCTGCGGCGTCTGCTGCTGATCGTGCCGACCTTGCTCGCGATCCTGTTGGTCAATTTCGTTATCGTGCAAGCCGCGCCCGGTGGCCCGGTCGAGCAGGCCATCGCGCGCTTGCAGGGCATTGGCGTCGGCGCGGCGGTGGGTTCCAGCCATGTCGAAACTGTTGGTGGCGAGTCTCGTGCCACCCGGGGGCTGGACCCGAAACTGGTGGCCGATATCGAGCGTCAGTACGGCTTCGACAAACCCGCCAGCGAGCGCTTGTGGCTGATGCTCAAAAGCTATGCGCGACTGGATTTCGGGCAGAGTTTCTTTCGCGGTGCCAGCGTCACGGAACTGATCTGGCAGAAGCTGCCGGTGACTTTGTCGCTGGGCCTGTGGGCGACGTTGATCACCTATCTGGTGTCAATTCCGCTGGGCATTCGCAAGGCTGTGCATAACGGCTCGGCGTTCGATGTCTGGAGCAGCGTGGCGATCATCATCGGCTATGCGTTGCCGGGATTCCTTTTCGCGCTGCTGCTGATCGTGGTGTTTGCCGGTGGCACGGCGCTGGACTGGTTTCCGGTGCGCGGGCTGGTCTCGGACAACTTCGCCGAGCTGTCGCCGTGGGCCAAAGTGGCCGACTATTTCTGGCATTTGGTGCTGCCGGTGATTGCCTTGGTCATTGGGGGGTTCGTCACGTTGACGATCCTGACCAAGAACAGCTTTCTCAACGAGATCTCGCGACTGTACGTGGTGACCGCGCGCGCCAAAGGGCTGAGCCAAAGGCAGGTGTTGTACGGCCATGTGTTTCGCAACGCGATGCTTCTGGTCGTCGCCGGTTTGCCGCAAGCGTTGGTGACGGTGTTCTTCGGCGGCTCGTTGCTGATCGAAGTGATCTTTTCCCTCGATGGTCTCGGCCGCCTCAGTTACGAAGCGGCAGTCGCGCGCGATTATCCGGTGGTGTTCGGCTCGCTGTTTATCTTCACCCTGTTTGGCCTGCTGATAAAACTGCTCGGCGACCTTTGCTACACGCTGGTCGACCCGCGCATCGACTTCACCGCGAGGGCTGCCTGATGCTGACATTATCTCCCATCGGCCAGCGCCGCTGGGCGCGCTTCAAGGCGCATCGCCGTGGTTGGTGGTCGTTGTGGCTGTTTCTCGCGCTGTTCGGCCTGAGCCTCGGCGGTGAGTTGGTGGCCAATGACAAACCGCTGCTGGTGACGTATCAGGGCGAATGGTATTTCCCGGCGTTCAAGCGTTACACCGAGCAGGATTTCGGCGGCGAGTTGCCGTTTCAACCGGACTATCGTAGCGCGCAGGTGCGGCAATTGATCGAGGGGCAGGGCGGGCGGTTGTGGTTTGCGCCGATCCCGTTCGCGTTCGACACGGTCAATTACGACCTCACGGAGCCGGCACCGAGTCCGCCCAGTGGCGACAACTGGCTGGGCACTGATGATCAGGCGCGCGACGTGCTGGCGCGGGTGATTTTCGGCACACGTGTATCGCTGCTGTTTGCCTTGGCGCTGACCGCGGCGAGTGCGCTGATCGGCATCGCCGCCGGGGCATTGCAGGGCTACTACGGTGGGTGGGTCGACCTGATCGGTCAGCGCTTGCTGGAGGTCTGGTCGGGGCTGCCGGTGTTGTACCTGCTGATCATTCTGTCCGGGTTCGTCGAGCCGAATTTCTGGTGGTTGCTGGGGATCATGGCGCTGTTTTCCTGGTTGAGCCTGGTCGATGTGGTGCGGGCCGAGTTTCTGCGCAGCCGTGGCCTGGAATATGTGAAAGCGGCACGCGCGCTGGGGGTGGGCGATGCGCAGGTGATCGTTCGGCACATCCTGCCCAATGCCATGAGCGCGACGCTGACCTACCTGCCGTTCATTCTTACCGGGGCGATCGCGACGTTATCGGCGTTGGATTTTCTCGGTTTCGGCATGCCGGCCGGCAGCGCTTCGCTGGGCGAGTTGATCGGTCAGGGCAAAAGCAATCTGCAAGCACCGTGGCTTGGCCTGACCGCGTTCTTTGCCTTGGCGCTGATCCTTTCACTGCTGGTATTCATCGGCGAAGCCTGCCGCGATGCGTTTGATCCGAGGACTTGATATGCCCGAACATCTGATCGAAATACGCGACCTGCGCGTCGCCTTCAATGGCCAGTCTGTGGTGCACGGCATCGACCTTGATATCCGCCCCGGCGAATGTCTTGCGCTGGTCGGGGAATCCGGCTCCGGTAAATCGGTGACGGCGCACAGCATTCTGCAATTGCTTGACCCGGCCATCACGCAGATTGATGGCAGCATCCGCTATGTTGGCGAGGAGTTGCTTGGCGTACATGAGCGCTACTTGCGCCAATTGCGTGGCAACCGCATCGCGATGATTTTTCAGGAGCCGATGAGCTCACTGAACCCTTTGCACACGATTGAGCGGCAACTGGGCGAAAGCCTCGCGCTGCACAAGGGGCTGGCCGGGGCGGCGGCGCGTCAGCGAATTGTGCAATTGCTCGAACTGGTGGGCATTCAACGTCCGCGCGAACGGCTCAAGGCTTATCCGCATCAATTGTCGGGCGGTCAGCGACAACGGGTGATGATCGCCATGGCGCTGGCCTGCGAGCCACAGTTGTTGATTGCCGACGAGCCGACCACTGCGCTGGACGTGACCGTGCAACGCAAGATTTTGTTGCTGCTCAAAGAACTGCAGGAGCGCCTGGGAATGGCGCTGTTGATCATCAGTCATGATCTGAATCTGGTGCGCAATATCGCTCAGCGGGTGGCAGTCATGCGTGGAGGATTGATCGTCGAGCAGGCGCCTTGTGAACAGTTGTTCAGCACGCCGCAGCATCCTTACAGCATTGAGTTGCTCAACGCCGAGCCGGGTGGCGAGGCGTTGTGTCGGGAACCCGCTGAGGATTTGCTGGAGGTGCGCGATCTCAATGTGCGCTTCCGTTTGGGCGGTGGCTGGCTGCGCGCGAAGTCTTGGTTGCACGCGGTCAACGGCATTGATTTGAATCTTCAGCGCGGCAAAACCCTGGGCATTGTTGGCGAGTCCGGTTCCGGCAAGTCGACGCTGGGCCAAGCGATTCTGCGTTTGCTGGATGCCCAGGGCAGCATCCGCTTTCAGGGCGAGGCGCTGGAGCACTTGAGCGGCAAGCAACTCAGGCCGCTGCGCAAACGTCTGCAAGTGGTGTTTCAGGATCCGTTCGGCAGCCTCAGTCCACGTTTGTGCGTGGAGCAGATCATCGCCGAAGGTTTACAGGTGCACAGTGATTTGAACGCCGATGAGCGTGAGAGGGCGGTGATCGATGTGCTGCGTGAAGTCGGTCTTGATCCGGCCACCCGCCATCGCTATCCCCACGAGTTTTCCGGTGGTCAGCGGCAACGCATCGCCATTGCCCGGGCGCTGGTGCTCAAGCCTGACTTGATCCTGCTGGATGAGCCGACCTCGGCACTGGATCGCACGGTGCAAAAACAGATTGTCGCGTTATTGCGGCGTTTGCAGGCGGAACACGGCTTGACCTATCTGTTCATCAGCCACGACCTGGCGGTGGTGCGCGCGTTGGCCCATGACTTGATTGTGATGAAGGACGGTGAGGTGGTGGAGCGTGGCGAGACGAATGCGCTGTTTCATGCCGCGCAGCATCCGTATACCCGAGAGTTGCTGGCCGCTTCGTTCACCGGGTAACCCTGTAGGAGCTGTCGAGTGAAACGAGGCTGCGATCTTTTGACTTTGCGTTCTAAAAAGCCAGATCAAAAGATCGCAGCGTGCCGCAGTTCCTACAGGGCCGAAACGCAAAAATCCCGCCACTGGGGGCGGGATTCTTGTGTCACTGAACGCGCTATTACGACGGGAACAGCTCGGACAGTTTCATCGACAGCATCATGTCGCCTTCAACGCGCAGTTTGCCGCCCATGAAAGCCTGCATGCCGTCGGTTTCGCCGCTGACGATACCTTTCAGGGTTTCGCTATCCAGTACCAGCGTGCAGTTGGCGTCCGGGTTCTCGCCTTCCTGGATATCGCAGGTGCCGTCTTTGACGATCAGCGAGTACTGCTTGTCTTCGTCAGTGATGTTGAAACCGAAGACCAGATCCAGACCGGCAGCAGCGGCTGGGTTGAACTTGGCTTGCATTGCTTTTACGGCATCGGCTACGGAGGTCATGGTTCGATCCTTATGGGTTGATTACAGCAAGGTTCACAGTTAACCGGACTCAGCGGAAAGTGATGAGTTCCGGTGCCTTCAACAGCTGCAGGTGTGCATGACTGTTGAAGGAGGCCAAAGCCACCTCGCGACCGCGGAACTTCAGCTGGTTGAGCGAGGTGTTGACGATTTGCCAGTTCAATTCAAAGGCCTGTCTGGCAGGCATTTGCGTAATGAGGTGGAGCAGGGCGGTGATGGTGCCGCCGGAGGTGAACACGGCGATTTTCTGTTTGTCGCCGGCCTGTTCAAGGATTCGGTGTAACCCGGCCTGAACCCGTTCGACGAAACCCAGCCAGCTTTCCAGCCCCGGGGTGTCAAAAGTGCCGGCCAGCCAGCGCTCGATGATCAAGGCGAAAATCCGTTGGAATTCGCCACGGTTCTGTGCGGCGTTGCGCAGGATGTCGAGGGCTTCCGGCTCGTCCGCCAGCATGTCCGGGAGCAGCGCACGAATGACCGCGTCGGCATCGAATTCGTTGAACGCAGAATCGGTTTCCAGGGTCGGCACCGGCAGGCCTTTGGCGGCGTATTGCGCCAGCGCGCTGGTGGCCGTGTGCTGTTGGCGACGCAGGTCACCGGCGAGGCAGCGATCGAAGCTGATGCCCAGTTCAGCGAGGTGCTGACCGAGGATTTCTGCCTGACGCACACCGGTCGGCGACAGGACGTCATAGTCGTCTGCACCAAAGGAGGCCTGGCCATGTCGTATCAAGTAGATGCTGCCCACGTCCGCGTCATCCCGGTACGTTGAAGGTTGTGGCGAGGTTATGAGGATGACGGGTAGCTGTCAATGAAAAAACATACGCTTGTTTGAAATGCCCGTTACAGGGGTGTTGCCAGAGGTTTCACGGCTGGCCGACAAGCCGGCGCATGGGTATGCTGGAGCCATCCCGCGTGTGTCTCACATCCGCGCATCGTTTAAGGAGTCTTTGTGGAGTTTTTCACCGAATACGCCAGCTTCCTGGCCAAGACCGTCACCCTGGTAGTCGCCATTCTGGTGGTGCTTGCCAGTTTTGCCGCATTGCGCAGCAAGGGCCGGCGCAAATCGGCCGGTCAGTTGCAGGTCAGCAAACTCAATGATTTCTACAAGGGCCTGCGTGAGCGCCTGGAGCAGACGTTGCTCGACAAGGATCAGCTCAAGGCTTTGCGCAAAGGCGAGGCCAAATCCGAGAAAAACGCGAAGAAGCAGAAGAAACAACCCGACACCAAATCGCGTGTGTTCGTGCTGGATTTCGACGGCGACATCAAGGCCTCGGCCACCGAAAGCCTGCGCCATGAAATCACCGCACTGCTGACGCTCGCCACGCCAAAAGACGAAGTGGTCCTGCGTCTGGAAAGCGGTGGCGGCATGGTTCACAGCTACGGTCTGGCATCCTCGCAATTGGCGCGGATCCGTGAAGCCGGCGTGCCGTTGACCGTGTGCATCGACAAGGTCGCGGCCAGCGGCGGCTACATGATGGCGTGCATCGGCGAGAAGATCATCAGCGCGCCGTTTGCGATTCTTGGTTCGATCGGCGTGGTTGCACAGTTGCCCAACGTCAACCGCTTGCTGAAGAAGCACGACATCGACTTTGAAGTACTGACCGCCGGCGAGTACAAACGCACCCTGACCGTGTTTGGCGAAAACACCGAGAAGGGCCGGGAGAAGTTCCAGGAAGATCTGGACATCACCCATCAACTGTTCAAGAACTTTGTTGCGCGTTATCGCCCGCAACTGGCCATCGATGATGTGGCCACCGGTGAAGTCTGGCTCGGCGTCGCGGCGCTGGATAAACAACTGGTCGATGAACTAAAGACCAGTGATGAGTACCTGGCCGACCGGGCGAAAAAGGCTGAGGTCTACCACCTGCACTACGCCGAGCGCAAAAGCTTGCAGGAACGTATTGGCATGGCCGCCAGCGGCTCGGTCGACCGCGTACTGCTGAGCTGGTGGAGTCGGCTGACCCAGCAGCGCTTCTGGTAATTCGAGCAGGCATAAAAAAACGCCGGTCACATGACCGGCGTTTTTTTGTCCGCAGCAAACCTTCAGCGGCGACGGAACAGCGGCAGCGGTTCGTCGGTGGCGGCCTGATAGGTCACCGAAAAGTCCTTGAGACCTTCCAAAGCTTCGTACGGGTCTTTGTCCGCACGCACGGCAAAGGCGTCGAAACCACAGCGGTGCATGTAGAACAGTTGATCGCGCAGCACGTCACCAATCGCCCGCAGTTCACCTTTGAAACCGTAACGGTCGCGCAGCAGGCGGGCGTTGGAGTAGTTGCGGCCGTCGGTGAACGCCGGGAAGTTCAAGGCAATCACCTGAAACTCGGCGACGTCTTCACCGATTTCCTCGGCTTCTTCGTCGGCGTCCAGCCACACACCCAGACCACCGTCGCGAGCCTTGAGCATGCGACTGTGTTCACGCCACAGTTGCAGCGGCACGATCAGGTCGTCGCAGTTGCTGATCTCGTCGATGTTGAAATCCTTGGGCAGCAAGTGCCAGGTTTCGTCGACGACCGCGTTATTCTTAATGATTCGCTGCATAGACGCGTTCCTTGAAGAGGTCGATGCCAATACGCTGGTAGGTGTCGATGAAGCGCTCGTCTTCGGTACGTTGTTCAACGTACACGTCGATCAGCTTCGAGATCACGTCCGGCATGGCTTCCTGGGCGAAGGACGGGCCGAGGATCTTGCCCAGGCTCGCATCACGGCTGGCACTGCCGCCGAGGGAGACCTGATAGAACTCTTCGCCTTTCTTGTCCACCCCGAGGATGCCGATGTGGCCGACGTGGTGGTGACCACAAGCGTTCATGCAACCGGAGATGTTCAGGTCCAGTTCACCGATGTCGAACAGGTAGTCGAGGTCGTCGAAGCGACGCTGGATCGACTCGGCAATCGGGATCGACTTGGCGTTGGCCAGCGAGCAGAAATCACCGCCAGGGCAGCAGATGATGTCGGTCAGCAAGCCGATGTTAGGCGTGGCGAAACCGCCTTCACGCAGCTCACCCCACAGGGCAAACAACTGGCTTTGCTCGACGTCGGCAAGAATGATGTTCTGCTCGTGCGAGGTGCGCAGTTGACCAAAGCTGTAGCGGTCGGCCAGATCGGCGACGGCGTCGAGCTGTTTGTCAGTGATATCGCCCGGGGCAACGCCGGTTGGTTTCAGCGACAGGGTCACGGCCACGTAACCCGGCTTTTTGTGCGCCAGGGTGTTGCGGGTGCGCCAGCGAGCGAAGCCTGGATGTTCTTTGTCCAGCTCGGCCAGTTGCGCGGTCTGGTTGTCCAGCGCCTTGTAGTCCGGGTCGACGAAGTGCTTGGCGACGCGATGCAGTTCAGCCTCGGTCAAAGTGGTCTGGCCACCGCGCAGGTGTTCCATTTCCGCATCGACTTTCTGTGCGAACACTTCCGGCGTGAGCGCTTTGACGAGAATCTTGATCCGCGCCTTGTATTTGTTGTCGCGACGGCCGTAGCGGTTGTACACGCGCAGGATCGCGTCGAGGTAGCTCAACAGGTCCTGCCACGGCAGGAATTCGTTGATGAACGCGCCGACCACCGGAGTACGACCGAGGCCGCCACCGACCAGCACACGGAAACCCAGCTCACCAGCGGCGTTGTGCACCGGCTCAAGGCCGATGTCGTGAACTTCAATGGCCGCACGGTCAGCGGTCGAACCGTTGACGGCGATCTTGAACTTACGCGGCAGGTAGGCGAATTCCGGGTGGAACGTGGTCCACTGACGAACGATCTCGCACCATGGGCGCGGGTCGATCACTTCGTCGGCAGCGACACCGGCGAACTGGTCGGTGGTGACGTTGCGCAGGCAGTTGCCGCTGGTCTGGATCGCGTGCATCTGCACGGTGGCCAGTTCAGCCAGAATGTCCGGGATGTCTTCCACCGCCGGCCAGTTGAACTGCACGTTCTGCCGCGTACTGATGTGGGCGTAGCCCTTGTCGTAGTCGCGGGCAATCTTGGCCATCATGCGCGTCTGACGCGAAGTCAGCTGGCCGTAAGGCACCGCCACACGCAACATCGGCGCGAAGCGCTGGATGTACAGGCCATTTTGCAGGCGCAGGGGGCGGAATTCTTCTTCGCTCAGCTCACCTGCCAGATAGCGTCGGGTCTGATCACGGAACTGCTTGACGCGGTCCTCGATGATCCGCTGATCGTACTCGTCGTATACGTACATATAAGTCCTGTTCTCAGGCTTGGGCCATTCGGAGTAGCACTGCGTTTTCGCTTGCTGGAGTCCGATTGTGCCTCTGCAATTCTGCGCGCACGGCCGCGCACTCCCTAACGGAGCCGGGGCAATATACCCGTTTGCAGTTATGCGCAAAAGTGATGTTTGAGTATATGTAAAGAACCAAATCGCCTAACGAGAATGGCTGTCAACTAACCCACATTTGTCGTGCGGACAATCATCGTCTTAACTGTGGTCGAGTCTTTCTGCAATCACCGACAAAACCGACAAGAGGCGATGCAATGAGCAATCCGACCAAGGCAAGAAAAAGCGACAGCAGTGTCGATGCGTGGGCCATTTTGTTCCTGATCATTCTCGTAGTAGGGACAGCGGTATTCTGGGTCAGTCATCAGTAAACGACCCATCCGGGCCCGCTTCCGACAGATTGTCGGACAAAAAACGGGATCAGGCATCAATAGCCGGTGGAACGAGGGCTATAATGCGCGGCCATTTTTCCTTGGGCCTGGATGCTTCATGTTCAAGTTTGTCCACATCAGTCTTCTGTTGTTCGGCGCGCTGTTTCAGACCGGCGCGCGGGCAGAGTCTGTGCTGTTTTTGAATCCGGGCTCGACGCAGGAAGCGTTCTGGGTCAGCTATTCGCAATTCATGCAGGCGGCCGCTCATGATCTGGGCATCGATCTGCAAATTCTCTATTCCCAACGCCAACCCGAACTGACCCTGGCTCAGGCGCGCATTGCGTTGCAGGGGCCGAATCGTCCCGAGTACCTGGTGTTCGTCAACGAACAATACGTCGCCCCGCAAATTCTGCGCCTGGCCGAGAACAGCGGCGTGAAGCTGTTTATGGTCAACGCGGCGCTGACACCTGACCAGCAAGCGCTGGTCGGTGAGCGGAACGACCGCATCGGCAGCCTGGTGCCGAACGACGAGGAGGGTGGTTACCTGATGATGAAGGAACTGATCCGCCTGCACCCGCCGACGCCTGCTGCTGAGCCGATTGAAGTGTTGGCGTTCTCCGGGTTGAAGGTCACCCCCTCGGCACAATTGCGCGAGCGCGGCATGCAGCGGGCGTTGGCCGAACACCCACAGATGCGTCTGCGGCAATTGGTCTACAGCGGCTGGACCCAAGAGCGCGCCTATGAGCAGGCCAAACAGCTGTTTGCCCGTTACCCGAAGGTGTCGCTGGTGTGGTCGGCCAATGATGAGATGGCCTTCGGCGCGATGCGCGCTTACGCAGAGACCGGCAAAGTCCCCGGCAAAGATGCCTTGTTCAGTGCAATCAATACCTCACCGGCGGCCTTGCAGGCGTTGGTTGACGGGCGTTTGAGCGCGCTGGTCGGCGGGCATTTCACCCTGGGCGGCTGGGCGTTGGTCGAGTTGCATGATGTTGAGCAAGGCGTCGATTTGAATCACTACGGCGGCCGTGACCGGCAGATTCCCTTATTGCAATTGATCGACAAAGCGCACGCCCGGCAAATGCTGGCCATGGGCACGTCGCCTGACTACGGCGTGAATTTCCGCAAGCTCTCGGCCAAGGGGCAACCGGCGTCGTATCGCTACCCGTTCACCTTGCAGACCCTGATGCGCTGACCGCGTCAGACCCCGGCGAAATGCAGCACCAGTTTGACGATGGCAAACAGCGTCAGCGCAAACACCGCCGTGAACAGAATGCCCAGCATCACGAAATGGCTGGGTTTGCCATGGGTGAAGTCCCTTGCGCGGTTCTTGCCGCTCTGCACCCCGAACGCCGCCGCCATCACGCTGTGCAGCATCTGCCAGAAGGTCGGCGGTTTGTTGTCGACTGGATCGTCCATAAATCCCTCCGCTGAAAGTTGTGCCTCTCAAGCATAGTCAAATAGCGCTCGGCTGTTCGCAGACACGTCGTTACAACTGCTATAACCCTGTACCGCTCAACCCACCGATACAAGTGATGTGCTGTCGCTCCATTTATAGGAGCAATGTATGTCCCCCGATTTCCTTATTCCTCAAGCCACGGACAAGCCTGCACCACCGCCTGCTACCGAGAGCCTGCACGGGCCTTTTCTGGAGGCTGCGGTGCCGCCATGGCTGATCGGTGCTTCTGCCCTCAGAAAGGCCGAGTTCAAACAGGCGAGGACCGTCCTGCCGCACTGGTATAGCGCGATGGCACCGGCACAACGTCGTATTTTGCATGAAACCTACAGACACAGTTTCAGCACGCAAACGCGATTGGACCAGACCATGGCGGCGTTCAAGGACATTGATGCGTTCGCCCGACCCATGCTGATGCAGGCGCTGAAAAGCCGTTTTCAGGTCGAGGTTGATGTCGACAAAACCCTGTTATGCCTCCGGCGACCCATACGCGCCGGTATCCTCGGCGAGGAAATCGGAACTTACGAATCCTTGACGCTCCCTTTGCTGCAGGCTGCGCTGCACAACTTTGAAAGTGACGAATGTCGGTACGGGGCGTTTCACCACAGCTCCGGGTTTGCAATCCAGAACCCTGCCACGGAGGTCCACACGGCTGTGCCGGTAAACGTGTCGGTCAGAAACTTTCTTGGCCTGTGCCGTGAACTGGATATCGGTGCGAAGTATCAGGCCTATCTCGATTCGTTTTTCCATCCCAAAAAACCCAAGGCCGAGGCGAGGTTGCGCCGGCGGTTCATTGCCAGCCAAAAATCAGCCATGCGCGCGGCGGCTGATCGAGCTTTGTTGACCAAGGACATTCTGCCGGAAGACCACGCGATGATCATTTCTGTCATCAGAGGTGAGCGACATCCCAGAATCGGTCGCAATCAGGTCTGGTTTCAGGACCTGAGCCTGATGAGGCACAGGTTGGTGGGGTGTGTTGCGTTCAAGATCGCCGAAAGGAATCGCCCCACCGAGGCAGTGATTCTTTACGTGCCGAATGATCCCGTACATCCGCTGAAGCGCTATACCGGCACACAAATGCAGAGCACCTTCAAGCGGCTGCTTACCGCTCGCGTTCAAGGGCAGTCGCCAGACATCGGTCCGACGCCTTACCAGCGGTTTTTGAGCCAGTTCTTGCCCTACGAAAAACGTCCTTACTATTTCAGCCAGTTCGTGAAGGTTGCCGACTCTGCGGCCGATTGGCTGACGTCGCCCTGGCGCAAAATACTGGAAGTCACACTGACCGCTGTCGAGATCTGGAAAACCTCACCCAAATACGAGAAGAGGGTGCCGGAGCCCGATCCTTATATTGCCGCCACGTTGAGGCCTCACGTGCAGGCTTTTCCCTGGGCTGCCAATTCCGACCTTTGGACCTATCTCTACGAAAAGCACCGCGAGAAGGTCTTCGCGGATGCCCGCTGCCACGCGGTTCCAACCGCCGACGCGGACGCCAGTGCGCGAAACGCCAAACTGTCAGGCCTGCTGCAATTCGGACTCTTGGCGCTGAATGTGGCGTCGATGTTTGTGCCGGTGTTGGGCGAGATCATGCTCGTGGTGATGGCTGGCCAGTTGTTGTTCGAAACCATCGAGGGCGTGGTCGAATGGAGCGAGGGTGACAGGCACGCCGCCAAGGCGCACTTGGTGGATGTGGCGGAAAACCTCGCGCAGATCGGTGTAATGGCGGCTGCCGGCGCGGGTTTCAGATGGCTGACGGCGGTAAAAGCGGAGCCGCTGATGGAGCAACTGCACCCCGTGACTTTGCCCAGCGGCGAAACCCGATTGTGGAAGCCCGACTTCACTGGCTTTGAACAGCACCTTACGTTGAGTGGATCAGTGCGGCCGAATGCACAGGGGCAGTACCGGATCGACGGCAAAATCTGTTTTCGCCACGGCGGAAGGTTCTACGAGCAGATACTCGACGAGTCAACCGCTCAATGGCGGCTCAAACATCCCACAGATGCCGACGCTTACCAGCCCGTCCTGAGTCATAACGGTCAGGGCGCCTGGCGGCTGGCGCTGGAACAGCCGATGAACTGGGAGCGACTGACACTGCTGCGGCGCATGGGGCACATCACCGATGACTTCAGCGATGAATCCCTGCTGATGCTGGCCGATATCAGCGCCGTCAGTGACAACGCCTTGCGCAAAATGCACATGGATCATCTGCCGCCACCTCCCGAATTGCACGACGCGATGCGTCTGTTTCGCGCCGATAGGGGAGCCAGGCAAATGATCGAGCAACTGCGCGGAGCGAGGCCCATTGATGAGGGGTATCTGTACGCACTGCCGTTGGTCACCGAAATGCCACACTGGCCGGCCGATCGGATACTGGAGTTTTTCGTCGGTGCCGAGGGCGAAGGATCGTCGACTCGGTACGGTGCGCAGACAACCCTGCCCGGGTTTGATCCCAAACCGGTCATCCGTATCAGCCGTGCGCAGGTATTGAACGGAGAAATGCCTGCGCGAATTCTGGCAGCGCTGCAGGAAAACGAAGTAGGCCAGCTACTGGGCCCGGCCGACGCGCAGTTTCGTCCAGCGAGGCCAGACGCATTCAGTCGCAGGCTCGCCGATTATGCCCATACACGTCAGTCGGCCATTTTCGACAGTCTTTACAGAGGCAGCGAACCGCTCGGCATACGTGGGCGCATGCTGCAGCGTGAATGTCCCGGACTCAGCGATGCGGCCGCACAGGATGTGCTCGATCATGCAACGGCGGCGGAACTGGCCCGAATGGACGCTACCGGGCGATCCCCCTTGAAAATGCTCGAAGAGGCCCGCTGGCATGCTCGCCAAGGCCGCCAGGTTCGTGCGTTCGCCGGTTTGCACAGCGAGACCCTGGCTTCAGCAGACAGCCGAAGGCTGGCACTGTTTGCTCTGGAACAGTTGCCAGGATGGCCGCAGACATTGCGCCTGGAAATTCGCGAGGGCAGCACAACCGGCGCAGTGCTCGACAGCGTCGGTGAGCCAGCAGCACCGGTCAAACGCTATCTGGTCAAGAATGGGCCTGCTTATCAGGCCTTTGGTGATCGCGCAGAAGCGCTCAGCAGGATGTCGGGTGCAGAGGACAGTTTCTATCATTCGCTCCTGCAGGCGCTGCCCGATGACATACGCCTGGCCATTGACTTGCCGGAAGGAAGCCCTGGCAGCGAACTGCAACATAAAATTATCGTCTCGGCCCATGCTCATCGGCGTCAAGCTGCGCACGTTCTCGCGCCGCAAGCCAAAGCGTTCAAACCACCGGTGCGGGTGAGCGCAAGGCTCAAGGGCTATTATGCCAGTGGCCGTGGCCCAAGCCTTGCGCCATCGCTGGAGTCACGGGTGGCGCATCTCTATCCGGAGGCGCGGCAGGCCGAGGCGTTCCTCACCCAGCAACGCGGCAGAAGTAATGCGCAGATCTTCCGCGAACTGGAATTCCGTCGGTTGGATTGGGAAAGACTTGATACCACCCTTGAGCAATGGCAGGCCGGCCCGACCGGGAGTCGGGCTGCGCTGCACAGGGCGCAAGTTGCTCAGGCACTCAGAAATGCCTGGCGCAATGGCCCGCTGGCCGGGCAAGTGGTGGAAGCCGGGCGTCTCTCGCTGGTATGCGATACGCCGTTGCTCGCGCTCTCCACACGTTTTGCCCATATCAATGAACTGTCCGTGGCGGGGCTGGGCATAACGGATACCCATGCGGACGGTTTTCTGGTGGCCTTCCCGAATGTCACGGATTTGTCGATCGGCGAGCTGGGGCAACAGACTGATCGCCCCACGTCTGTGGCCGGCGCGCTGACGACCCTGCCGGAGGCGGTCGGCCGGATGCCCGGACTGACCCGGCTGCGTTTTTCCACCGATGCGGCGTTACTGGCGCCAGGCTTTTCTCAACGGCTCAGCTCGCTTGTCAGGCTGGAAGCGCTGCGCATCGATTATTCAGGAGTCGACTCAGCCACCCTGCATGAACTTGACCTGACGCCCTTGACCCGCCTGCGCAGCCTGCGCATTGACGCGCCTCGTGCCTTGTGGCGATGGCCCGCGTACGTCGAGCGCCTTGAGCATCTTGAGCGTCTGGATTTGACGCATACGTTGATAGAGACGCTGTCCGAATCGCTGTATCACGATCACGAGCAACTTTGGGCCGGGCTGGCGCTCGACTGGTCGAGGGTGACCCCGGCGACCTTCCGGCGCGCTTACGAATACGTCAGCCAATATTCCGGCCCACTGGGCCACCTGCTTGATCTGCATCAGATGGTCGGCGAGTTCTGCCGCGCCGAGCTCGATACGATGGCGCCAATGCCGAGTTTCACTGACCCGTTATCCGAAGCGTTCAACGCGACCTGGGTGACACCGCAGGCAAGAGTTACCGCCATCGAACAGCTTCGGGCGGAGCATGAAGCCATTTTCGCTGCGTTCTACACACCTGCCTTGCGGCATGGAACACGCTATGCTGCCCTTCGGCGGCAATGGTCCATGGGGCCCAACGCCGACGTTGTGAACGCGCTCAAGACCAACTGGTATGGCACGGTTCGCCAACGGTACGGCCTGACCGCCAACGTGGCGACATTTGAACTGCCGGTTACCCGATCAGGCCAAGCCGTATTGACGGCTGCAGACTTGATCACCGAGTTGCCGCCACTGCCGGCAGGCAGTTTCTCCCACGTGCGTACACTGCGCCTGGGGAGGCTGGACGTCCCCATTGAACAGGCTCGGCACTTTCTCCGCGCATTCAGTCATGTCGAATCACTTGAATTCAGCGGTAATACCTTCACCGAGCTGCCCTTTGCGGCGGATGAGCTGTCAGCGCTGACGCATCTGGATGCATCGGGCAACAGGATTGAGGTAACGCCTGTTGTGCAGCGGCAGATCAACGGGTTGCAGCGTCTCAGTAGGTTGAATCTGAGTAACAACCCGCTGGGCAACATCGATGTCAGCCTGTTGAGCCGATTGCGTGCCCTGGGCCTGAGATCGACGCAGTTGCGTGCCTGGCCCGCCGGTGCCGAAAACCTGCCTCGGTTGGCGTGGCTCGACCTGCGAGACAACCGGATCTCGTCACTGCCACCGTCGGTGTTGACCCATCCCGACGCGCTGATGAGAGCCAACCTGGCCGGTAACGTATTCAGTCCTGAGGGTGAAGCAAGCCTGCACGGGGCGCTGCAGCGAATCGAGCAGCAAAGGGGCCTGGGGCCGGGCACGCTGGCACGATTCGCTGCAGAACCGGTGCCGGAGCTTTTCCCTCCTGCGGAAACAGGCTGGTCGTTTATCGACCTGATGTTATCGCTTCCAGAAGCCGCGACGGTGCTTCAAGGGCAAACGGGGTCCTCGGCGCAGTTGCAACGTTTGACTCGCATCATGCCGGTCGAGCAAGCGCGACTTCACTTGCAGAATCTGCGGGCGTCGGGGGCGAGCGATGCGCAGATCGAAGCACGGATCACCGAATGGCAGCACCTTTGCGAGGCATTGGTCCGTCGAGCGAATGACTGGCTGTATACCCGCGAAGTGCGCACGGACACGTACAGGATCAATGCGCGAGACCGATCGGTCGCGGCGAGGCGCCTCTTCGAAGCCTGGCTGGACGGACTCACAGAGCATGTCGACAGAGCCCGGCTGGACCTGGATTTCCAAGGCCTGCAAACCGGTGATTTGCCGGAGCTGGCAGTTCCGATCCCTGCAGTCAGAACGCTGGATCTGAGCGGTGTGGGCATGACCACACGGGGTTCGGACGGGTTTCTCAGGGCTTTTCCCCACGTCGAAATCTTGTATATCAGTGGCAATCCCCTGGTGTCGGTGCCTGGGCCGGTACTGCGGATGCAGCATCTTGAACGCCTGGAGATGCAGTATTGCGATCTCGCGGACGCGACGGACCTTTACCCGTTGATGGCCCGTGCGCGCCTTCGCAGGCTGGATGTCGGCTACAACGAACTTCGGGTATTCAACCCGCCCGACTTTGGCGCCGTCCAGACTCTGGACTTGCGCTATAACCACCTGACCGCATGGCCTGGCCGTGTATTCGAGGCGCCGCAGTTGCACAGCTTGGACCTGAGCGGCAACGAACTCACCCACATTCCCGGGGAATTGTTCAACGGCGAACACGAGCGTCCGATCCAGGGGACCAATCTCTCCGAGAATCGACGCTTGTCCCTTTCTGCTTTGCAGGACATGCGCCGCTATGCGCGTGAGCAGTCGGCGTTGCACGTGCTGGGAATGTCACGCCGAAACATTGAGACGATGATCGACACACACCTTTTCGGCGATCTGTTCGGTGGCGCAGAACCGGTCGGCATTCCCGAAGACGCCGCCGGCAATGTGGACTTGGACGATCCTGACGCCGCTGTGCTGCCTGTCGAAGAGGTCCTGGATCCGGTCAACGATGTGGCACCGAGATCAAGAGATCCGTGGCTCCAGCACAGCGATGTGACGCTCGCGGCTCGCAGAGCGGACATTTGGGGGCAACTGGCGCGAGAACCCGATCACCAGCGTTTTTTTCAGCTGCTGCGTTTGTTGCGCGACACGGACGACTTCCGGCTGGTACCGGCCGACCTGACGCGCAGAATGTGGGATGTCATGCAAGCAGCCACGGAGAACAGCGAATTGCGCCAGTTGCTGTTTCTCGGCGCTGAAAGCCATGGCACGTGCCCGGACGGGCGGATTCTGACATTCAGCGATCTGGAAGTGCGGGTGTCGGTGTATCGGGCACTGCACGACATCCCGGTGCATCGGATGGCGCTAAGGGGCCGGGCGTTATTGCGTCTGTCCCGGCAATTGTTTCGTCTGGACAGGATCGAGACGCTGGCTGACGCCGCAGGGCGGGGCAGGGATCGTGCCGAGGTGCGCCTGAAATATCGCATCGGTCTGACCGGTGGTTGGGGCGATGGGGTGGATCTGCCCGGGCAGCCGACATACATGCTCTATGACGTACCCCTCAGCGGTGAACTGCTGAATCAGACCCGGGCCTCGATCCTCGAGGCGGAACGAACTGACGCACTGCCACTGAGCATGATCGCCCGCGATTACTGGATCACCTATCTGGAGGAACGCCTTCCGCTGGAGATGCAGGCGATAGACTCCGCGGTTGATCAGCAACGCCAAGAGCGCTGGAGTGTGTTGGATGATCGACTTTCTCGGGGTGAAATCGATGCGCGACAGTACGATCGGGAACTGGAAAATTTGGGCAAGGCGATGGAACGGCTGCTCACCCAGAAACGGCTCGAGCTGACACGTCGGGAGATCATCGATCTGCAGAGTTTTGCCGATGAGGCCGAAGAAGGTGATCGAGTCACGCCGAAACCGGGACCATCGAGCCGCCCTTGACGGGGGCAGACTGGCGTTGAAGATTGCGCCGTGAGTGATACATATCAGGTTACTCACGGCCGGACCGGCAATAACCGGATACCGCAAATCCGCTGACGGGATATGGTCTGCTGATCGCTCCATCAACTAGGAGTGATCATGATCGCTATCCCTTCCAACCCAGAGACGACGCAAGCTGCGCCGCTCGCTCGAGCTGCCGCTGACAACCAGCCGACAACGCTCAATACAACGCAAAGCCTGCACCGCGATTTTCTCGAAAAGTCGATCCCGCCGTGGCTGTCCAGCGCTTCGCCGCAACGGCGCGAAGCGCTCAAAACCGTTCCGACTGCGCTGCCAGCGTGGTACCTCGACGCGACGCCGGCACAACGCAAGACGCTGGCCGACAGCATGAAGGCCAGCGTTGTCGCCCAAAACGATCTTGATAGAACCATGGCGACCCTTCAGGACGTCGAGACATTTGCCAGGCCATTGCTGCTCAAAGCGCTCAAGGACCAACATCAATTACAAATCGATGTCGACAAGACGCTCCTGTGCCTGCGGCGTCCCGTCGAACTGGGCGTTGAAAAGATCGAGCTGGCGTCCTTCGAGGTCCTCAAACTTTCGATGCTGGACGCAGCGCTGCACAACTTCGAAGCTGACGAATGCAAGCAGGGCGCTTATCACTCGACGTCAGGTTTCGTTGTAGCAACCTCCACCCCTGGTACATTCGAGTACGTGAGCATCGGCCTGACGGTGATGCAGTTCCTGACGCTTTGCCGAGAACTGGATGTCGGCAAGCAGTATCAGACCTATTTGACGACATTCTTCCACCCGGCCGATGCTGTGGCAGAGGCGGTGCTCAGCGAGCGCTTCATTGCCAGCCAGAAAGCGACGATGCGCGCCGCAGCCGATCAGGCGCTGTTGCAAAAAGACATTGAGCCGGCGGATCACGCAATGATTGTGTCGGTGATCCACGGCAACATGCACCCGTGGATGGGCGAGAAACAGGTCTGGTTCAGTGACCTGGGCGTGATGAAAAAAAGGCTGACCGGCTGCGTGGTGTTTGTCATTTGCCAGAAGTACCGCTACAGCGACGAGCTGATCCTGTACATCCCTCACGATCCGGAGCACCCGCTCAAGCGCTATACCGTCCAACAGGTGCGCGATGAGTTCAAGCGCTTGCTCACCGCCCGCGATCCCGCACAAGCGCCAGGCGCGGAACCGACCGCGTACCAGCGTTTTTTGAGCCAGTTTCTGCCGTATGACCAGCGTGCGTATTATTTCAGCCAGTTCAGACAAAAAGCGGCCGATTCACCGGGCGATGCATGGGCAATATGGCGCTCGCCATGGCTGGCTGTGGCGCAGGTGTTGGCGGGCGGTTCGGTGTTTACCCGGATCCGTGAACTGCCACCCGAGCGTGAGATCAGGTGGGATCCTGTGCCTGATCCTTACATTGCGCCATCGACGTTCGGTCGCAGCGGACGGGGGATTTGGGCGCCCAATGAGGATCTCTGGCAATACCTTTACACCCAGAGCCGTGCCAAGGTATTGGCCGACGCACGAAGCCATGCCGTGCCAGCGGCAGATGTCGATGCGAAGGCCCGTGACGCCAAGCTCGCTCATCTGCTGCAGATCGGCATGCTTGGCCTGAACCTTGTCTCGATGTTCGTGCCGGTGCTGGGCGAGGTCATGATGGTGGTGATGGCCGGGCAGTTGCTGACTGAAACCCTGGAAGGCGCGATTGAATGGAGTGAGGGTGATCGTCGGGCGGCGAAGGATCACCTGATCGATGTCGCGGAGAATCTGGCGCAGATTGCGTTGATGGCGGGAGTGGGGGCCGGGGTGCAGAAAATCTCCGGCGCCAGAGCCGTGCCGATCATCGAGCGGCTGCAGTCGGTGAAATTGCCCAACGGCGAAACTCGCCTGTGGAGAGCCGACCTTAGAGCTTACGAGTCCGCTGTCACGCTGCCAGACAGCCCCGGCCCGAACTCTGCCGGCCAGCATGTGCTGGAAGGTCAAACCTTCATACGCCAGGACGGCAAGGTCTACGAGCAGTTTTACGATGAGTCGATCAGCAAATGGCGCATCAAGCACCCTACCGATGCCAGCGCCTGGCAGCCGGTGCTGGAGAGCAACGGACGCGGTGCCTGGCGGCACACGCTGGAGCGGCCGCGGGATTGGGATCGTCTGACCCTGCTGCGGCGCATCGGCCACGCAACCGAAGCCTTCACCGACGCGCAGTTGATCAAGGCTGCCGATATCAGCGGTGTCACTGACGCCACTCTGCGCAAGATGCACGTCGATTCTGCGCTACCACCACCGGAACTGACGCAGGCCATGCGCGTGATGCAGGCGGATAGCAACGCGGCACTGGTGGTTGAACAGTTGCGCGGGACAAAACCGATCGACGAACTGTATCTCTTTGCGTTGCCGCTGATCACCGAAATGCCGCGCTGGCCGGCGAACCGGGTGCTGGAAGTATTCGACGGCGAGCAACTGTCCGGCAAGTCGGTCAGGTATGGTTCCGTGCGGCGGTTTCGCGACGTCGGCGTCAAGGCACCGATTCAGATATCGCGGGCCGATATCCTCAGCGGTGGCCTGCCAGCACACATCCTCGCGGCGCTGGACGAGTCAGAACTCACCCGGCTCCTGGGCGAGCAAGGTGCACGCGTGCGCGATGCCCGGCCGGCAGAGTTCGGCAAGCAGATCGCCGACTACGCCGACACTCGTCAGCCGGCGATCTACGACAGCCTCTACAAGGGAACCGACCCCATCGATTCCCGGGTTGCGCGTTTGCAGAAGGCCTGCCCTGGACTCAGCGAACCCGCGGCACAAACGGTGCTGGCCCATGGACGCTCCGATGATCTGGAGCGACTTGACTCAGGCCATCGAGTGCCGCTACGCCTGCTGGAGGAGGCACGCTGGTACGCGCGTCAAAGCCGACAAGTCGCGGCCTATGTCGGTCTGCGCAGTGAAAATGTCGCTTCGGCGGACAGCCGGCGCTTGGCGTTGCACACGCTGGAGCAGTTGCCGGGTTGGGCCGACAGCGTTCGCATTGAAGTTCGCGAGGGCAATGACGCCGGCATGCTGCTTGACAGCATCGGCAGTGAAACAGCCAGCGAGAAGAAATACCTGATCAAGAAAGGCGCTCAGTTTCAGGCGTTCGACGAACGTGGTCTTGCACTCAACAGCCTGCCTCGCAACGGCGACAACTTTTACTCATCGATCATGTATGCCTTGCCTGATGACGCGCGCCGCAGCCTCGGTGTGCCCGAGGTGGGGCAGTCCGCCCGGTTACAGAAAAAGATCATCGATCATGCCGATCGGCATCAGGCAGATACGCCTGCGCTGCTCGCGCCACAGGTCAAATGGATCAAGCCGCCCGTGCGTGTGAACGCTACGTTGATCGGTTACCCCGCGAGCGGACGCGGCGCCGGGTTGCAAATGAACCTGACCGCTCATGTGTGCGATGTCTATCCGCAGCTTACCTACGAACAGGCTAATGGTTTCATTCTCGAGCAGTACCGGACGGGTAAAGACGACAACGCGATTTTCCAGCTGTTGCAATCACGCCGCCATGAATGGCAGCAGTTGAATACGACGCTGGATGAATGGGCAGGCACATCCACGGCGGCGCCTTGGGAGCGTTCCGCAACGGATCACAAGTTTCGCGCCGCGCAAGCGCTGAAAACCTGCTGGCGCAACGCCTTGTCCACTGGAGTTTCAGGTGCCGATGAACTCTCGATATTCACGTATGACCCCCTGCCAGAGCTGAATGCAGACTTTGCCCATGTGCGTAAACTTTCAATTGGCGGCAATGGCATCACCGACGCCAATGCGGACGCCTTTCTGGCGCGATTTGCCAACGTGCAAAAGCTGTCGCTGGGGGAGCGTGGCAGTCTGTTTGGCGCCTACATGGCGCAAGAGCAGGCACTGACGACCTTGCCTTTGACTGTGACCCGGATGTCTGCACTGAAGAAGCTCAAGTTCAGGACGTCAGTCAGGGTGATGGCTTCCGATCTATCTACAAAATTGAGGACGTTGACCGCCCTTGAGGAACTTCATCTTGATTTTTTCGACGGTCGGAGCCATGCCGCTGGCCTGGATCTGACGCCCCTCAAACGCCTGAAGAAACTCAGGATCGAAGCGTCGGGCCTGACGCAATGGCCGGCCTATGTGCAGCAACTGCCTGAACTGGAACGACTGGACCTGACGCAGACCGCCATCACATCCATTCCACAATCGCTCTATGTCGGACACGAAAAACTCTGGGCAGGCTTGTCGCTGGACTGGTCCAGGTTCTCTCATGAAGCGTTCAAACCCGCTTACGACTATGTGAAAAACTACATGGGGCAGTGGCGACATCTGGTTGATCTGGACTTGATGGTTCGCCGCTACTGTGCCGGAGAACTGCAGTTCCTGACGGGCGAGGCCGGCCGCCTCAATCCGTTGCCCGAGCGCATCATGACACTCTGGAATACCCCGGAAACCCGACTCAAGGCAGTGGAGATTCTGCGTGTGGAGCACACCGCAATTTTCCGCCAGTTCTACGAGCCCACCGCATCTGATGGATTGCGTAATGCAATTCCCGCCGCCCGCTGGCAAGCGCAGCCCAATGCACAGGTGGTACGTGCTCTGGAAAAGAACTGGCGTGCAGCCATACGCAGGCGCTATCGCTTGAATGACGACGTTCGTCCTTTCAATGGGACGAACTGGGCATCAAGCACCGAACTCGACGATGCCGGCGTGTTTGAACTGGTGGACACCGCATGGGTACAGGGCGAAGAGTCGGTCAGTGAACTGCCGCAATTGCCAACCGGTGCGTTTGCTCACGTACAGAGTGTGCGGCTGGATCGGTTGAATGTGCCGATCGACCAGATTCGCGATTTTCTCCGGGCATTCAGTGGCACCACGAGTCTGCAAGTCACCGCCTGCGGATTGACGGAACTGCCGATCCGGCCAGCCGATGCAACCCACCTGACGCAACTGGATTTGTCTCTCAACCTTATAGCCGTTACCCCTGAGGTTCAGAGCCAGTTCAATGCCCTGAACAAACTGGAACATCTCAATGCCCGGCTCAATCGCCTGGACACACTGGACGTTTCTCGCCTGAGCGGGCTCAAGACGCTGAACCTCAGCGTCAATGGATTCAATCAATGGCCGACTGGGGCGGAAAGCCTGCCGCATTTGCGAACGCTGGATTTACGTCATAACACCATCGGGTCGCTCCCCGAACAGGTGCTTGTCAACGACGCTGTGCTGCTGAAGACCCGCCTGCAGAACAACCGCTTCAGTACTACAGGCGAGGCGGACATGCGGGCGGCGCAGCGCCGGATTGAAATGTCCATTGGATTGCCGGAAGGCGCCTTGCAACGGTTCGACGCGCAATCGGCGTCATTGCCGGCCAATTCAAGCGGGACCCCGCCGGAAAGTGCACTGGAGCGCGCCGGTCAGTTGTTAGCACTCCCGCCTGTCTCTGCACCCGGCGACGGTTTCGACATGAATGCCCGTGTACTTGAGATATTTCCCTCGCTGACGCTTGAACAAGCGCAAGCCAGCGTTGCCCGATTGCGCGATGAAGGCCTGTCCCCGGAGCAAATGGCGGACAGGCTGACCCAGTGGCGAGCAAGTGACGAGACGCTGACGCGTGAGTTGAACGGCTGGATTTTCGGTGCGACGCAAGGGCCTGGTGAAAGCGTGTCATCGTCCACAAGGTTCTTCGACGCGACGAGGATCCGCACTTGCTGGCGGGACGGGCTCACTGCGCTTTCCGAGTCCGCCGGACAGACGCTGAGCCTTTCAGCGGGGGCCATGAGCGATCTGCCCGCGCTGTCAAACGTGTTTGCCCATGTGCGGACACTGGATCTGACAGGGATCAAGTTTTCAGTTGATTGCTTCAACCTCTTTTGCCCGGCGTTCCCTGAGTTGACCACCCTGAGACTCAACGGCAATGCCCTGGAACGGCTGCCGGAAGCTGTCGGTCGTTTGAACCGTCTGGAACGTCTGGAGTTGAGCGGTAATCGGCTGGCCGTGGCACAAACCGTGTATCAGCACGTGGGCGGGACGCAACTGCGCTGGCTCGACCTCAGCCACAATCAGTTGGAGGAGTTCAGCGCCATCGCCTTCGTCCGTCTGGAGACGCTCAATCTCAGCCAGAACGGTCTGGAATTCTGGCCTGACGGCGTGCTCGATCTGGCGCATTTGCAACGACTGGACCTGTCGGGCAACAACATCATGGTCTTTCCTGACCGACTGTTGGACGGCAACCATCAAGCGCTGGTGGACGGCACCGACCTGTCCGAAAACTCCCTGTCGCTCAATTGCCTGCAGCAACTGCGGGAATACAGTGCGGCCAACGCAGACCGTGATGTCATGGGTTATTCCCAGGCTTTTCTGCAGCGTGAAATTGCCGAACGCGAATTGGAGACCGACAGCGATTCGGATGCTGGCTCCGGTCAGGGATCGGATTCGGATTCGGGTTCCGACAGCGATGGCCCCAGTGGGGGTGGCGGTTCCCGGCGGGTTGATACGCATGCCATTGTGGAGGCAGCGGAAGTGATTGCCGATCCGGTGCAGGATGCGGCAGTGCCAGCGATGGCAATCTGGATGACGTACACACATGCAGATGCGCGTGCCGCGCGGCAGGCGCTATGGCTGCAATTGGCTGATCAGGACAATCATGAGTCGTTCTTTCATTTGCTCTCGACCTTGCCCGATACCCTTGAATTCCGGTTGTCCGGCGCTGATTTGACCCATCGGGTCTGGCAAGTCATCGAGGCCGCCACGGAAAACGCCGAGCTGCGAGAGCTGTTATTTCTCAACGCCGAGACCCACGGCACCTGCGGCGATGGCCGGATCCTGTCATTCAGCGAACTGGAAACCCGCGTCTATGAATACAACGCCCTGCGCGATATTCCACGACACCGCCCGGAGCAACGCGGCAGGGCCTTGCTTGAGCTGACGCGACGTCTGTTCCGCCTGGAAAGGGTCGACCGGCTGGCAGAAGCCGCGGCGAAGAACAAGGATCGGGCGGAAATCCGTCTGCAATACCGGATCGGCATGACCCGAGGCTGGCCGGACGGGCTGGATTTGCCGGCGCAACCGGAACACATGCTGTACGCCGCACCGATTCGCGGGCAGCAGTTGATCGACGCGCGCACGTCGGTGCTCAGGGATGAAGCATCCGAAATGTTTCTGGAAAATCTGATTTCACGCGATTACTGGATCCGCTACCTGCGCGATCGCCACAGCGAGGTGTTCGAAACGCTCGAACTCAACGCCAGGAGGCGGCAGGAGGAGGTGGAGGATACATTTGCCGACATACACAGCAGCGCTTATCTGGAAGCAGTGGATTCACTTCAGATCGAACTGGCAGAAGCTCGCATCGATGCACTGAAGGCAATGACGCGTACGGAGCTGGCTGCGCTGACGACAGTTCGCGAGGCGGAGCCGCAACCCGGCCCATCCTCACCACAACCCGGCCCTTCCTGGCGCCGTGACAGGTAATTGAGTGGACCTGAGAGCAGGGCGCTCTCAGGTCCATTGCGCAACTTAACTGTCGTAACCCAGATTCGGCGCCAGCCAGCGCTCGGTCACGCTCAGCTCCTGGCCTTTGCGCGAGGTGTAGCTTTGCACCTGATCCTTGTCGACCTTGCCCACGGCGAAGTACTGCGCTTGCGGGTGGGCGAAGTACCAGCCGCTGACCGCAGCCGCCGGGAACATCGCGTAGTGTTCGGTGAGGAACACACCACTGCGACCGGCGCGCATTTCTTCGGCTTGCGGATCGAGCAAGGCGAACAGCGCCGCTTTCTCGGTGTGATCCGGGCACGCCGGGTAACCCGGAGCAGGGCGGATGCCGCTGTATTGCTCTTTGATCAGCGCGTCGTTGTCGAGCACTTCGTCCTTGGCATAACCCCAGTGCTCTTTACGCACTTGCTGGTGCAGCCACTCGGCGCAGGCCTCGGCCAAACGGTCGGCCAGGGCTTTGACCATGATCGAGTTGTAGTCATCGCCAGCGTCTTGATAAGCCTTGGCCACTTCTTCGGCGCCGATGCCGGCGGTGGTGATGAAACCACCGACGTAGTCGGTCACTTCACTGTCCTTCGGCGCTACGAAGTCGGCCAGGGAGAAGTTTGGTTTGCCGTCGGTCTTGATGATCTGCTGGCGCAGGTGATGCAGCTTGGCCAATGGCTTGCCGTCATCGCCGTACAGTTCGATATCGTCGTCATGTACTTGATTGGCCGGCCAGAAGCCGAACACCGCACGGGCGCTGATCAGCTTCTCGTCGATCAGCTTGGCGAGCATCTCCTGCGCGTCCTTGTACAACGCGGTGGCGGCCTCACCGACCACTTCGTCTTCAAGGATGCGCGGGAACTTGCCAGCCAGGTCCCACGAAATGAAGAACGGCGTCCAGTCGATGTATTCGGCCAAGACCTTGAGGTCGATGTTGTCCAGTACCTTGCTGCCGGTGAAGGTCGGTTTGACCGGCTGATAATTGGCCCAGTCGAACTGTGGCTTCTTGGCGATGGCGGCGGCGTAGCTCAGGCGCTCGGTGCGGGCGCTGCGGTTCGAGGTACGTTCGCGCACATCGATGTATTCCAGACGCGTCTTTTCGACGAAACCAGCCTTCAATTCTTTCGACAGCAACTGCGTCGCCACGCCAACTGCACGGGAGGCGTCGGTCACGTAGACCACGGCATCGTTGCTGTACTTCGGCTCGATCTTCACCGCCGTGTGCGCTTTGGAAGTGGTCGCGCCACCGATCATCAGCGGCAGGTGGAAGTCCTGGCGCTGCATTTCACGGGCAACGTGAACCATTTCGTCCAGCGACGGCGTGATCAGGCCGGAGAGGCCGATGATGTCGCACTTCTGTTCTTTGGCGACCTGCAGAATCTTCTCCGCCGGCACCATTACGCCGAGGTCGACGATGTCATAGCCGTTGCAACCGAGTACCACACCGACAATGTTCTTGCCGATGTCATGCACGTCGCCTTTCACGGTTGCCATGAGGATCTTGCCTTTGGCTTCCGGCTTGTCGCCTTTTTCCAGTTCGATGAACGGGATCAAGTGCGCCACCGCCTGCTTCATCACTCGCGCGGATTTCACCACTTGCGGGAGGAACATTTTGCCGGCGCCGAACAGGTCGCCGACGATGTTCATGCCAGACATCAGCGGGCCTTCGATCACTTCGATCGGGCGCGCGAACGACTGACGCGATTCTTCGGTGTCTTCTACGATGTGCGTGGTGATGCCTTTGACCAGCGCATGTTCCAGACGCTTGTTGACCTCCCAGCTGCGCCACTCTTCGGTCTCGGCTTCCTTGACGCTGCCGTCGCCCTTGTACTTGTCGGCGATGGCGAGGAGGGCGTCGGTGCCTTCCGGCGTGCGGTTGAGAATCACGTCTTCAACGGCGTCGCGCAGTTCCTGCGGGATCTGATCGTAGATCTCCAACTGCCCGGCGTTGACGATGCCCATGGTCAGGCCCGCGCGGATCGCGTACAGCAAGAACACCGAGTGGATCGCCTCACGCACCGGGTTGTTGCCACGGAACGAGAACGACACGTTGGACACGCCGCCCGAGGTCAGCGCATACGGCAGTTCGTCGCGGATGTAGGCGCAGGCGTTGATGAAGTCCACCGCGTAGTTGTTGTGTTCTTCAATACCGGTGGCGACGGCGAAGATGTTCGGGTCGAAGATGATGTCTTCTGGCGGGAAGCCGACTTCGTTGACCAGAATGTCGTAGGAGCGTTTGCAGATTTCTTTCTTGCGCGCTTCGGTGTCGGCCTGGCCGGCTTCGTCGAACGCCATCACCACAACGGCGGCGCCATAGCGCTTGCACAGTTTGGCGTGGTGGATGAACTGCTCGACGCCTTCTTTCATGCTGATCGAGTTGACGATGCCCTTGCCCTGAATGCACTTCAGGCCCGCTTCGATCACTTCCCATTTCGACGAGTCGATCATGATCGGCACGCGGGAGATGTCCGGTTCACCGGCGATCAGATTGAGGAAGGTCACCATGGCCTTCTTCGAATCGAGCATCCCTTCGTCCATGTTGATGTCGATCACCTGCGCGCCGGCCTCGACCTGTTGCAGGGCGACTTCGAGGGCTTCGGTGTAGTTGTCTTCACGGATCAGGCGGGCGAACTTGGCCGAGCCGGTGATGTTGGTACGCTCGCCAACGTTAACGAACAGCGAGTTGCGATCGATAGTGAACGGTTCCAGACCCGAGAGGCGGCAAGCCTTCGGAATGTCCGGAATCTGACGCGGCGCGTAACCGGCGACGGCTTTGGCGATGGCTTCGATGTGCCCCGGGGTGGTGCCGCAGCAACCGCCGACGATGTTGAGGAAGCCGCTTTGGGCGAATTCTTCGATGACTTTGGCGGTTTCCGACGGCAGTTCGTCGTACTCGCCAAACTCGTTCGGCAGGCCGGCGTTCGGGTGCGCGGATACGTGGGTGCTGGCCTTGTTCGACAGCTCTTCCAGGTACGGACGCAGCTCACTGGCACCGAGCGCACAGTTGAGACCAACGGAGATTGGCTTGGCGTGCGCCACGGAGTTCCAGAACGCTTCTGTGGTTTGCCCCGACAGGGTCCGGCCAGAGGCGTCAGTGATCGTGCCGGAAATCATGATCGGCAGTTCGATGTGCAGCTCTTCGAACACGCCTTGCACGGCGAAGATCGCCGCTTTGGCGTTGAGGGTGTCGAAAATGGTTTCGATCAGGATCAGATCAGCGCCGCCCTCGATCAGGCCTTTGGTGGCTTCGGTGTAGTTTTCCACCAGTTCATCAAAGGTGACGTTGCGGTAGCCGGGGTTGTTGACGTCGGGCGACAGCGAGCAGGTGCGGCTGGTCGGGCCGAGCACGCCGGCGACGAAGCGCGGCTTGGCCGGGTTCTCGGCGGTCTTGGCGTCAGCGACCTTGCGCGCCAGACGTGCGCCTTCTACGTTTAGCTCGTACGCCAGTTCTTCCATGCCGTAGTCGGCCATGGAAATGCGCGTGGCGTTGAAGGTGTTGGTTTCGAGGATGTCGGCGCCGGCATCCAGATAGGCTTTCTCGATGCCGCCGATCACGTCCGGACGGGTGATCACCAGCAGGTCGTTGTTGCCCTTGACGTCACTCGGCCAGTCCGCGAAGCGTTTGCCGCGATAGTCCTGTTCTTCGAGCTTGTAGCTCTGGATCATCGTGCCCATGCCGCCGTCGAGTATCAGGATGCGCTCTTTGAGAGCTTGCTTGAGAGCTTGAAGGCGGACGCTGCGATCGGACATTTGGACTACTCGGAAAGACCATTACGAAGGAGCGGGATCATAGCAAACCTGTGCGCTTTTAGAGCATGTGAGGCTTTTGCATGAATATCGCTCATATTGGTACGAGCGTCATACTGTAGAATCGCGGCGTTTTTTTCAGGATCGGGATCAAGGGCATGTCGTACCGCGTCATCAGCATTTTATTGCTGCTTTTAAGCTGGGGCGCCGTTGCGCAGGAACCCACGATCTTATATAGCCGTGATATCCAACCGATCTTCACCGAGAAGTGCGTGGCCTGCCACGCCTGCTACGACTCGGCCTGCCAGTTGAATCTGGGCAGCGGTGAGGGCGCGGCCCGTGGTGCGAGCAAAATGCCGGTCTACGATGGCGAGCGCACACAAGCGGCACCCACCACTCGACTGTTTTACGATGCCTTCGGTAAACGTGCCTGGCAGCAAAAAGACTTCTATTCGGTGCTCGATGCCCAAGGCAGCCAGGCTGCGCTGATGGCGCGCATGCTCGAACTTGGGCACAAGACGCCACTGACGCCGAATGCCAAGCTCCCGGAAGACATCGTCCTGGGTCTGAACCGCGAAAACCTGTGCGCGATGCCCGCCGAGTTCGAAGGCTACGCCGGCGCGCATCCGAAAGAAGGCATGCCGCTGGCGGTGACCGGGCTGACCGATCAGCAATATCAGACGCTGCAGCGCTGGCTGGCCTCGGGTGCGCCGATTGACGAACAAAGCCTGGCGCCAAGCACCAAAGAGGCGCTGCAGATCGTCCAGTGGGAAAACCTGCTCAACACTCCCGGCGCGCGGCAAAGCCTGGTCGGTCGCTGGTTGTACGAGCATTGGTACCTTGCGCATATCTATTTCAAGGACGGCGAGCCGGGCCATTATTTCCAGTGGGTACGTTCGCGCACGCCGACTGGGCAGCCAATCGACCTGATCGCCACCCGTCGCCCCAACGATGATCCGGGCACTCAGGTGTATTACCGCTTGTGGCCGGTGCAAGGGGTGATCGTGCACAAGACCCACATCACCTATCCGTTGAGCGCGGCGAAAATGGCGCGGGTCAAAAGTCTGTTCTATAGCGGTAACTGGCAGGTTAATGCCTTGCCGGGCTACGGCCCGCAGAGCCGCGCCAACCCGTTCGCCACATTTGAAGCGATCCCGGCGCAGGCGCGTTATCAGTTCATGCTCGATAACGCCGAATACTTCGTCCGCACGTTTATTCGCGGCCCGGTGTGCCGTGGTCAGATCGCCACCGACGTGATCCGTGACAACTTCTGGGCGCTGTTCCAAGCGCCGGAACATGACCTCTATATCACTGACCCGAACTATCGCGGCCAGGCCACGCCGTTGCTGGCCATGCCCGGGCAGAACGATGACGTCGGCAGCGTACTGAGCCTGTGGCGCAACTACCGTGACAAACGAAACGAATACGAAGCCTTGCGCCGTGACAGCTACGCTGATTTGCCGGCGCCCAGTTGGTCGACCCTGTGGGCCGGCAACGACAACGCGCTGTTGAGCATTTTCCGCCACTTCGACAGCGCCTCGGTGACCAAAGGCCTGATCGGCGAGGTGCCGCAGACGATGTGGCTGTTCGACTATCCGCTGCTGGAGCGCACCTATTACCAGTTGGCAGTCAACTTCGATGTGTTCGGCAACGTCTCCCATCAGGCGCAAACCCGTCTGTATTTCGATTTGATCCGCAATGGCGCCGAGCAAAACTTCCTGCGCCTGATGCCGGCCGACTCCCGAGAGGATTACCTCAACGATTGGTATCAGAACAGCGGCCAGTTCAAGATGTGGCTCGATTACGAAGCGATCGACGACGACAAGCCGACGGCACTGAAACTTGATGAGAAAGACCCTAAATACGACTTCGCCATGCAATTACTGGCGCGTTACGGTGATCTCAATGCGCACCCGGATCCAATCAACCGCTGCGATGGGGCTTACTGCTCGCGGCCGAATATTGACCCGGCCCTGCAAAATGCCGAGCAGGCGCTGAGCCGCCTGACCTCGCGTCCGGCGGCCGGCTTGAAGGTCATCGACCAACTGCCGGAAGCCACCATGCTGCGCATTGAAACCGCCAACGGCAAACGCGAGGTCTACAGCCTGTTGCGCAACCGTGCGCACAGCAACGTGGCGTTCCTGCTCGGAGAGTCGCTGCGCTATCAGCCCGGGCTGGACACGATCACCATTTTTCCGGGCGTGCTCAGCAGTTATCCGAACTTCATGTTCAACATTCCGGCCGATCAAGTGCCCGAGTTTGTTGATGCAATGGAAAATGCCAAGGACGCCAACCGTTTCGAGAAAATCGTCGAACGCTGGGGAATTCGGCGCAGTCACCCGCAATTCTGGTTCTATTTCCACGATCTGAGCCAATACCTGCACGAAACCGATCCGGTGGAAGAGGGCGTGCTGGACATGAACCGCTACGAGAATCTTTGATCGTTTGAAACAGGCCGACTGTCACAGCTTCAGGTAACACACAAATCCCCTGTAGGAGCGAGCCTGCTCGCGAAGGCGGAGTGTCAGGCACCGAATACATTGAATGTGCCGTCGCTTTCGCTCCCACAGGGTGAAATGGTGTTTCAGGAATTGTGATCGGGAGCAGGTGATGTTGATTTCAGTGCAAGCCCTGCGTGCGCTTGCCGCGTGGACAGTGGTGTGCCACCACTTCATGCAGATTTTTTTTGACTTCAAGGCACGCGGGCCGGTCGGCCAGTTCTTTATCGACAAAGGCGCGGTGGGCGTCGACATTTTCTTTGTCATCAGCGGGTTGGTGATTTTCCTCTCGACCGAAAACAAACCGCTGCCGCCCGCGCGTTTCCTGCTGTACCGGCTGTTTCGCATCGTCCCGGCGTACTGGCTGTACACGCTGCTGATGGCGCTGCTGGTGGTGTTCGCCCAACCTTTGCTGCCGGATCAGACAGTGGACTGGGGCCATCTGCTTCTGTCGTTGCTGTTCATTCCTACCGAGAATCCTGGCGGCTACGGTATCTATCCGACGTTGAATGTCGGCTGGACACTGAATTACGAAATGCTTTTCTACGTGCTGTTTGCCTGGGCGCTGCTGTTTCGTTTGCAGGTGCGCCTGCTGGTGGTCGCGGCGCTGTTGTTTGCAGTGTGTCAGGCCTGGACCGGGTTTGGCTGGGTCAGCGCGTTCTATCGCTCGGACATCGTTTATGAGTTTCTGCTGGGGATCGGCATTGGCATGCTCTATCGGCGGGGCTGGATCGGTGCGGGACTGTGGCTGCCGCTGGTGGCCATCGTCGCGGCGTTGCTGACGATCTATCACTTGGCACCGGCGCCGAGGATGCTCAACTGGGGCGTGCCGAGCTCATTGCTGGTCATGGCGTGTATCTCACTTGAGCGTTATGTCGAGCGCAGTCGCGTGCTCAAACTGCTCGGTGATTGCTCATATTCGGTATATCTCATGCACGTGCTGGTGCTGTCGGCGGGGGGATTTATCGCGCAACGCTACGCGATCAACCCGTATTTGATGTTTGCCCTGTGCGCGCTGGCGATTGGCGTTGGCTCGTGGTTGAGCTACGAATGGGTGGAAAAGCGCAGCTACCATTGGCTCAAGGCGCGGGTTGACATGGAGCCGGACGAGAATCTTTCCCGACAAAAATACTAGGACTTTGTCCGGCGCAATGATTGGCGTAAACTGCGCCCAAGCCTGCGAGGAGTTTCCATGACCGCTATTACCATTACCGACGCCGCCCACGATTACCTGGCTGATCTGCTCTCCAAGCAGAACACCCCGGGCATCGGCATCCGCGTCTTCATCACCCAGCCTGGCACCCAGTACGCTGAAACCTGCATTGCCTACTGCAAGCCGGGCGAAGAAAAACCTGAAGACACCGCGCTGGGGCTGAAAAGCTTCACTGCTTATATCGATCACTTCAGCGAAGCGTTTCTCGATGACGCCGTTGTCGATTACGCCACCGACCGCATGGGCGGCCAGCTGACCATCAAGGCGCCGAACGCCAAAGTACCGATGGTCAACGCCGACAGCCCGGTCAACGAGCGCATCAACTACTACTTGCAAACCGAAATCAACCCGGGGCTGGCCAGCCACGGCGGTCAGGTCAGCCTGATCGATGTGGTTGAAGACGGCATCGCCGTTTTGCAGTTCGGTGGCGGTTGCCAGGGCTGCGGCCAGGCGGACGTAACCTTGAAGGAAGGCATCGAGCGCACCTTGCTCGAGCGTATCCCGGAGCTGAAAGGCGTTCGCGACGTGACCGACCACACGCAGAAAGAAAACGCCTACTACTAAGGTGTTCGCTGCGGACATGAAAAACGGCGCCCCGTGAGCGCCGTTTTTTTATGGGTGACATTCAGGAATGCATTCGCGAGCAGGCTCGCTCCCACATTTGAAATGCGATCAAATGTGGGAGCGAGCCTGCTCGCGAAAGGGCCTTTGATCGTTCCCATGCTCTGCGTGGGAATGCAGCCCGGGACGCTCCGCGTTCCAATTCATGGTCTGTAGAGGTGAGCATGCCCAGCGCGATACAACGATGACTCGCTGAACACCTCACTGCCCAGCACCCGGCCCACCAGAATCAACGCCGTACGCCGAAACCCTTTGGCCTCAACCTTTTCGGCAATATCCGCTAGCGTCCCCAGCACCCAATCCTGATCAGGCCACGTCGCCCGGTGAATCACCGCAATCGGGCAATCCGCGCCGTAATGCGGCAGCAGTTCCACCAGAATCTTCGGCAAATGGTTAACGCCCAGATGAATCGCCATGGTCGCGCCATGCTGCGCCAGACTGCCAAGCTCTTCGCCTGCCGGCATCGCGGTTTTGTCGGCATAGCGAGTCAGAATCACGCTTTGCGACACGTCCGGCAGCGTCAATTCCGCGCCAAGCAGCGCCGCACAGGCTGCGGTGGCCGTCACGCCGGGAATGATCTCGAACGGAATATCCAGCTCACGCAGATAACGGATCTGCTCGCCAATCGCGCCATACAGACTCGGATCGCCGGAATGCACCCGCGCCACATCCTGACCCTTGGCATGCGCGGTCTTGATCAATTCGATGATCTGTTCCAGATGTAATTCGGCGCTGTTCACCACCGTTTCGGCTTGATGGCCGTCGAGTACCGCCGCCGGCACTAGCGAACCTGCGTAGATAATCACCGGGCAACTGCGAATCAGCCGCTGGCCTTTGACAGTGATCAATTCCGGGTCGCCGGGGCCGGCGCCGATGAAGTAGACGGTCATCGTTGAATCCTGAGTAAAAGAGGGCACGACTGCGTTGCAGATGAACAACGCTCATGATCAATGGCGGGGATTATCGGGATTTTACGCCGCGCCGGCCAATGCCAGCGTTGCCTGAGCATATTTTTGCCGGGAGATCAGCAGTTTTGCCGGCGCTTGAATCAGCTGTTCAGCGAGCGCAAGCGCGGCACTTTCGGCGACGCCGTAGCAACCGGTGCGTTCGTAAGCAATCTGTGAATGGTGACTGAGCCGCTGTTGGTAGCTGGCCAGTTCGTCACTGCTGAAGTACAGCAGGGGCAGAGCCAGTTGTGCAGCAAGTTCTTGCAGGCCGGGCTCGTCGCGCTTCAAGTCGATACTGGCCAGCGCTTTCACCGCCTCAAGCTCAATGCGATGCGCCTGTAACGCTTGATCGAGTAACGCGCGCAGCGTACTGGCCGGGCAGCCGCGCTGGCAGCCCAGGCCGACCACGAAGGTCGGCGCTGCGCGGTCATCGGTCATGCGTGGTATTGACCAGCGCTGTTGCGGCGGAACAACCAGGCGCTGATCAGGCCCAGGGCCAGCCAGAACGCCACGTTGGTCAACTGCGAAGCGATTTTGAACTGAGCTTCGAGTGCTTCGGGGGCGAGCATCGAATGCACTTCCGGTTGCGGTGCGCCGATCACGTGGGGCACAGCGAGGATGGCCACACCGAGGACCTTCATCAGCCAGTGACGGCTGAACGCGATCAGCGACAGACCTACAGCCGTCGAAGCGGCCGTGCCGATCCACCACGTCTGCCGCGAAGCCAGATCGGCCGCAGCGGTGCCCGGCAGTTCTGGTGGCAGGCCCAAGGTCGGAGCAAGCACGAACGTCGCGTAACCGGCCAGGCCCCAGAGCAGGCCCTGCGAAGTTTTGGTCGGCGCGCGCAGGGTGTAGAGGCCGGCGAGCATCAGGGCGAAACCGACGGCTACGACCAGATTACCGCCAGTGGTCGAGACTACGCGCTGCCAGCCGTCTTCCGGCTCCCAGGCCTCGGCATCATGGGTGTGCGCAGCCACGCCAGCGGCGTGTTCGTGAACCGCCACCGGCTCGGACTTCTCGAAGGTTTCCGCCTGCAGAATCAGCGGCGAAACCCAGAAGCTTTGCAGCAGAGTGAGGAGCAGGGCGGCCAGCAGACCAGAGAAACCTGCAGTTTGCGCGATACGCTTGATCATGTCGGCAGGTCTCAATGGCACGGGAACGCGGCGCTGTGGCGGGTATCGTGGGCGGCGTTGTGCACCGCTTCGATGTGCGAGAAGCCGGCAAAGTAAACCAGACTGGCGCCGAGGATCGATGCAAAGATCGCGGCGGTCAGGCGTTGGCTCAGGGTGGTGGTGCTGGCGATTTTGTCCGTGTTGCTGCCGGTGCTGCTGATGATCGACATGGCGCTTCCCTCTGGAGTGTCAGCGGGTGAATAGAGCGCATGAAAACCCCTGCGGGTCGGGCTCGCAGAGGTTCGAACAGCGCCCGCCCACCGCGGGTTTGTTATGTGCAGCGCCGCACAAATGCGGGCTGTGTGTTGCGGGCCGGTCTCCGGGCTCACGAGGGGTTGGCGTCAGGCCGACCTGCAAGCGTCACCTTCCCATACCGTATCGGCACAGTGGTTTTGACGCTTCGCTCGCTTACCGTTGCGGGGGCAGCACCGGACTGACATGGGCTTGAGTAAAGCACATGATTCACCGGTTTCCCGTTTCACCCTGTGAAGGGCACCCGTAACAAGTTGTGTAGGAGAGCATGGGCGGGGGATTTGAGTCAATCGGCGCCTAGCGCATGATCAGCAGGACGTACACCCCCAGCGCCATCAGGAACGCATAATAGGATTTGATTCGCGTCAGGCTCAGCAGCCACGCCAACGCCACCGGCAGGATCCATGGCATGGCCGCCAGGTGCTGGCTGGCCAAAGGATAGAGTGAGACCGCCAGCAGGCTGACGAGCATCGCCACCGATGTGTATTTTCCCAGACGATCGATGAAAGCGCGGGCAGTTGCCGAAAGCCGTTCGACATCGACGGCCAGCGGCAGCAAGCGGCAGACGATCGAAACCAGCGCGCAAATCAGTACGTACAGCCAGAAAGTACCAGGTTCAATCATAGACATAGCTCGTCAGAACGGTGATGGCTAGCACCAGCAGCAAGCTGACCTCGCCCAGCCACAGCAAGCTCGCGGCGGTGGCCAGGCCGGCAATCCATTGCGCATGGAAGCTGTGACGGTCGCGGGCCATCTTGCCAAGCGAAGCGCTGATGAAAATCGCGATCACCACACTGACGTGATCCATCACTGCGTTGTCGGCCACGCTGGCGAAGCAATACCCGACCACGGTGCCAAGCAGGGCGGCGGCGTACAGCAGAAAGCACACGGTGTTGGCATACGGGCGGCTGATCGGTTGCTGATCCTTGCGGATCGACATCAACGTGAAAGCCGCATTTGCCATCACCGCCAGGGCGGGGACGAACGCTTTGACCGGGCCCTGGAGGCTGGATTTCAGGCTCAGTGTGAAGACCAGAAAACGCAAGTTGATACTCAGCGCCGAGACCAGCACGCCAAAGGCGTTAAGCAGGTGCGCGGGGGTTTCCAGCAGCGTCAGTTGCAACGGCGAGGCCATTACCGTACCGCTGAAAACCACCATGGCCGGAAGATCCAGACCATGGCGGCGCCCGAGCATGCCGATCAGGGTGAAGGTCAGCAGCAGAGAGAAGACGAACGGTAGCGCATCGCGGATACCGGTCGCGATCTCGCTGCGCGACGCCGGTTTTGCCAGGTTCGACTCAACCAGCATGAGTGCTGTGCCGCGAGCCGGCCAGCAATTGCTCTACGCCGTTCTTATAGGCCAGGGCTTTTTCCAGGTAGTACTCGGTGGAGAAGCGCGGAATGAACTCTTCCACCACGGCCACACCCCGATAGCCGTTGACCGCGAAGCGATTGAGCACATCGCTCAGGCGCAAGTTGCCTTCGCCAATCGGCAGATGTTGATGGTGGGTGTTGTTGAGGTCGGCAATGTGCAGATGCCGGGTAACCGGCGCCAGATCGGCAATGGCTTTGAACAGGCTTTCACCATACGGCAGCAGTGAGCACAGATGCGTCACGTCGATGGTCACGAAGCACCCGGTCTCCTTGTGAAAGCGCAGGTGTTCCTCGACGGTGAAGACCGGGAATTTCGGCCGCTGACCGCCCATGTTCTCCAGGCACAGGGCGATGCCATCGGTGTTGCAGCGCTTGGTCACCTCGTTGATCGCTACTATCAGGTTGTCCAGCAGTTCGCCGTTTTCCAGTTGATCTTTGTAGCCGGGATGAAAAGTGACGCTGGTGGCGCCGGCCTCGTGGGAAAACTCCACGGCGGCACTCAGGCAGTCCACCGCTTGGGCACGTTCAGTCAAATCCGGGGAACACAGGTTGTACTGGCGACCCCACCATCCGGCGTGGACGGTCAGCGTGATGCCATTGTGTTCGGCGAAGCTGCGGATTTTCCCGGCAAGCTCAGACCGGTCTTCGGCGGTCAACGACCAGAAGGTTTTTTCGGCGTCTTCGCCGATCTCGAACTCGACCGCTTGGAAATGTCTGGCCAGATCGGTGATCGAACCCAGGATGTCTGCAGGGTTGTCGTAGACATTGGTGGAAAAGGAGATCATCGGGAAGTGAGCGCTGATCGGGCCTTCGATGTGATATAGCGGGTCTTTACGGGTCATTGCGCTGGTCCTTGCGTAGTGAACTCTGGGTGGGTGATCGCGGCGTTGAAGTCCGCCGGGTCGTCGGCGTCGCTGCAGCCCAGCAGCGTGTAGCCGTGGCGGTCTGCGGAACGGCTGATGCTCTGGCCGAACTTGTCGGGGTTGAGGTTCACGCGTAATGCAAACGGGTGTTGCAGCAGGCGTGCCTGGAGCTGTTGCGGATCGGCGGTCGGGGCCGCCTCGATGTAGCGGATCGCCATTTTGGCGTAGGTTTTCTCGGGCGTCGGCAGTGACGTGCCGGCCATCGCGGCGATGGTGCTGGCTGCCAAATGCACCCCCGTGGTTTTCCAGACCATTTCCCAGATCTGGTCACCGCCGAAGCGGGTCTGGGTTTCGATGAATTGCAGGCGTGAACCGTCCAGCTTGATTTCCGTGTGGGCCGGGCCCCAGCGGTTGCCCATTCGCCCGAGCAGCCACAGCACCGCTTCTTCGATCTGCGCGGCGGTTTTCTCGTCGAGCCCGGCAGGAAAGTCATGCCCGGTTTCGACATAACCGGGGGCACCGCTGGTGTATTTGCGCGTGATGCCGAGAATCCGGTGCTGGCCATCCAGGCTGAGGGATTCAACGCTGTATTCGTCGCCGCTGGCGAAGGCCTCGATCAGATTGTTTCCCTCCAGCGAGAGGTGTTCGACATCCTCGGGCCTGTCTATGGCATAGACGCCCTGACTGCCCGAACCGTTGACGGGTTTGACGATGGCCGGGCCATGGCGCAGCACGAAAGCGCGAGCCTCGGCACCATGGTTGATAGCGGCAGTGGGCAACTCGTAGCGACTGCCTTTGAGCAATTGGCGAAACAGCAGTTTGTCGCGACTGACTTCCACACTGCGCAGGTTGTTGTGGACGATGCCCAGACGTTCGCCCAAGCGTGACGCGGGCAGCAGGCCCAGTTCCGAAAACGAAACTACGGCATCGAATGGTGATTGCCGGTGCAGCCGTTCTACCATCGTGCTATAGGCCGGCAGATCGGCGATGTCAGGTGTCAGCAATAGCGTTGCGCGCTCGCGCTGATAGTCAGATAACTCGCCGGGTTGCTGGACGAGAGTAAATCGAAACTGCCGCGCAGTATCCCAATCCAGTCCCGAATCACGCCCGCCGATGAGCAGAATGTGTTTGGTGTTCGCCGCCGTGGGCTGCTCGCCATAGACATCAATGTCGCTGACGGCGAGCAAGGATTGTCGCAGGCGGGCGGTGTCGGGTTGCCTGAACTCGATGTACAGGTAGTTCTGAAAACCGTTGCTGACCGGCCCGATGGCTTCGCCCGGAGTGACGTAGGCGTACCAACGCTGGAAACCTGGCAAGCGGCAGATCCGGTCGGCGCCGTGCAGTCCGTCATAGAGCCGGTCTGTGCGGGCGAAGGGGGTGGCGATGCCGAACGCATCCGGCGCTTCGCTGGCGCTGGGCAGAGGCTCGGCGGACAGCGCGCGGTGGTAGCAGACATCCAGCGCCAGCCCCCAGGCTTGACGAATCACATGAATCCGGCTGCCGCCGGGGCGTGCGCCGACTTCGAGAACTCTTGGCCCGCGGGGGGTGAGAATGAACTCGACATGGGCAAACGTGCCTTTGAGCGCTAGCGCTTTCACGGCGTCATGGGCCAGACGATGGCAACGCTCCTTCAGCGCTGCGTCGGGCTCCAGCAGCGACGGCGTGTAGCGGGCGAAATGGTGAAAGTCGCCGCGATCGATATCGACGCCGGCAATCACATCGACGATCGGAAAACTGCTGATCGTGCCGTCGGCGGCAATCGTGCAATCGATGGAATGGTTGGAACCCTGGAGAAATTCCTCCAGCAGCAGTTGATCGGTTTCGCGGCTTTTGCCCGCCACATAGCGCTGCAGCGCCGGCCATTCATGACGGGCGTAGTCGAGCAGATCCTGTTGATCGTCGATGCAGCGTACGAACAGGCTGCTGTAAAGGTTCGCTGGTTTCAGGATGAACGGGTAGGGCAGCTCGCCCGGGCGCGCCAGCAGGTCGTCGATACGAACCTGGCGAGAGACCACGTGCAGATCCAGGTTACGCGACTGTTCGAAGCATTGGCGTTGCAGCACCTTGTCCAGCGTGTTTTCCACGTTACGGTGCAGGTGGGCCAGCGCCGGCAGCGCCGCACACAGCCGCCCCGTGATCGCGACATAGCCTTCACGGAAATTCAGGACACTGGTGAAGCCGTGCTCGTCCAGCAACTGTTGCGTCAGCTGGATCAGATCCGGGGTCAGCCCTCTGGAAAAGTCGTACAGCGCCACCGGCGAGATCTGTTTCGCATCGGCGATCTTGCTGGTTTTGCGACTATCGGCAATCAGCAAAGGGGTGATGCCCTCGGCAATCAGGCCCTCGTATTCTCCGTCACGAATATTGCCGATGATCAGGCAGGCCGCTGCACTCATTAGTCAACCTCCTGATCGAAGCTGTAGTGGACCCGGTTCAGGCGCTGGCAAATGTGAGCCAGACGAATCCGGTCCACGCCGTTGGCGCCACCGCTCAAGACATTGCGAATGATGTGCGCCAAGGCATCCAGGTCTTCGCTGCTGATGCCCAGACGAGTAATTTCCTGCAGACCGAAGCGCAGGCAGTCGCGGCCATTGATCTGTTTATTGTTGATCCGGATCCCCAGTTCATTGAGCTGCTGCGCCGCTTGCCGGGCCAGTTCGCCTTCGAGCAACAGCAGGTGCGTGTCGGAGGGGTGCAGCGTCCAGCCCGGCAGGTCGGCGAGTGCGTCGTGCAACTGGCGAGTATTGGCGCACATGCGTTGAGCGTAGGCCTGGCCGTAGCGCTGGGTTTCCAGCAGGCTGACGAACAGTTGCAGCAGACCGGGCAGATTGGGCGAGGACACCAGCGCACCGCTGAGCGTTTGCTCGATCCGCTGGGCCAGATCGGCACGCCGGCAGACGATCAGTGCCCGGTGCGGACCTGCCAGGGATTTGTGGGTGTTGCCTTGAAGAATATCCGCCCCCTCGTCAAGCGGGTTGGGAAAGGCCTTCCCGGCGATGAGGCCCAGAGTGTGCGACGCATCGTAGATGATCAGTGTCCGCTCAAAGCCCCGGCGGTTCAGCAGCGCGCGCAGTGGTTTAAGGGCGATTGCCCGTGTGGTCAGACCATGGTCGAGCAGTACGGCTGCCGGTTGTACACCGCACGCCTGGAGTTGCCGATCAACATCCCCGAGATCAATTTGTCCGTCAGCCGTCAGTTTCAAAAAGACGCTGTGCCGGCCCATCTTCTGCACCAGAGGCCCGGTTGCGAAATGCCCGCCGCTTTCGGGCGCCAGTGATAATACGCAGTCGCCCGGCTCGGTCAGGGCGGCCAGCACGCTCAGCGTGCAGTGCACGCCGGAGAGCACGCGGTATTCGACGAACGGCGCGTTAAACATTGCCTGCACGGCTTGGGTCGCCAAAGCCTTTAATGTTTCGACTTCGGGGAAGTGTTCGACCTGCATACCATTGAATTCGGCGGCATAGCATTGACCGTCAATGGCCTGTGCATTGAACAAGTAACGCTCGTAATGGCGATTCTGTCCTAGCGTGCGTGCAGTCTCGGACAATATGTTTTCATTGGCGGTCAGCGATAGTGTGGAAGTTCTTCGTGCGCACGCCTGTTGAAACTGTTCAATGATGAAGTTATGCGCGAGGGGGGTACTGACTGAAAGTGCATGAGTCGAATGATTCATTAGTAGTCCGCCAGGTCGAAGTCGATAATCAACATATCGCGACTGCCGCGATCCGAATTAATGCTCGATGTTTGCAGTGGGGAAACTTCATGCAGAAGTATTCGGTCATTCAAGACGACGGTTTCCAGATAGTCAGTCAAAGTTGCACTGAATACTTGGCCACCTTCTTCATCAAATATCCGGCTTTCGCCACCGATGACATGCTGACGTTGAATCAGGTGTTGAAAGACAAAATCGTGCCCGTCGCGATGTCGGCCCTCAGGGGTGGCCTGGCCAGCATTGCCTTGATCGCAGAGGATACGGAACTGATGGCAGGTCACGAGCCAGTCGCGCGGGCCCAGCGCCATGTCCAGCAGTGCCAGGTCGGCGGCCAGCAGTGTCTGCAGAATCGGGGAGTCAATGAACGTCGCCTCGCAGCGGGTGTAGGTGCGCTGCACTCCGCCCAACAGCGGGTTGTCGGTCTCGGCTTGAAAAAAGTGGCAGTCTTGCAGCGCCGTCCATTGGCGTTCCTGTTGGCGATACTGGAACTTGCAGATGCGTCGTTCGCGAAGACCGTTCTCTGCGCTGAGATACGCATCGGTATGCAAATGATCCCAGGTCGCATTGAATGCCCGGCATGCTTCGCGTCCCAGCAGCGCAACATCCAATGCTGGATAGTGAACACTGTGCGCATAGTGGCAATTGCGCAGTAGTTCGGAAAGTTCCTTTAGTCCGGCATCACTTGAAAGCCGTAACGCGTTACCGGCACTCATGTTGTGGATACCCATGGGTGCAGGAAAGAAACAGGCAGGATCAAATACTGATAATAATCAGCCATGCAAGAAATCCTTTCTTGAGAGACTCATAGTCCTTGTGCGAACTCATCGTTCATATCTTGTATTGATTTATCAATTTGGTTTTTGTAAAGATATGTAATCGAATGCGCGCAGCCGCTCTATTTCAGGGTTTAACGCGGTGGTAGTTTTTTTATGTAACGGATAGGACATGTAAGACATAACTTACAACTACTTTTTAAGTGAGAAGTGTTCGCGATCATTAGATGAAAAAGTTGCTGCCCTTATAACCACAATGATCCAGGCGTTGACCCGCCTGCCGTGCATGCGTAGCCTTGCGCATTCGAGGTTCTCCGGCGTATGTCGGAGCTAAGAAGGGAACGCGGTCAATGCCGCGGCTGCCCCCGCAACTGTGAACGGTGATGTTCGCTGCCATGCCACTGCCAGCTCAACTTATGAGCCCGCGGGAAGGCGCAGCCAACGCCAGGCCGAGCGCCTGAACGCCGTCAGCCAGGAGACCTGCCTCGTCACAGATTCTCACTACAACCGGGCGGGGTGATCCGGTGGCGAACTCTCCAGGCACGCACGCGCGTTGCCGGTTCTCGTCCCGTATGCCCGCCGCTTGCCAAAGGGCATACCGATGAAAACACTGGCCAAACTCCCCGTCACCATCGTCACCGGCTTCCTCGGCTCGGGCAAGACCACGCTGCTGCGCCACATGCTCGACAACGCTCAGGGCCGTCGTATCGCGGTGATCGTCAACGAGTTTGGCGAGTTGGGCATTGACGGTGAAATCCTCAAGCAATGCACCATCGGTTGCACCGAAGAAGAAGCCACCGGCCGCGTTTACGAGCTGGCCAACGGCTGCCTGTGCTGCACCGTTCAGGAAGAGTTCTTCCCGGTGATGCGCGAACTGGTTGCCCGTCGCGGCGATCTCGACCATATCCTTATCGAAACCTCGGGCCTGGCCCTGCCAAAACCGCTGGTACAAGCCTTCCAGTGGCCGGAAATCCGCAGCGCCTGCACCGTTGATGCGGTGATCACCGTGGTCGACAGCCCGGCCGTCGCCGCCGGCACTTTCGCCGCGTTCCCGGATCAGGTTGATGCCCAGCGCAAACTCGACCCGAACCTCGACCATGAATCGCCACTGCACGAACTGTTCGCCGATCAACTGGCCAGCGCCGACCTGGTGATCCTCAACAAGGCCGACCAGACCAGCCCGGAAGATCTCGCTCGTGTCCGCGCTGAAGTCGCCGAAGAACTGCCGCCAGCGGTGAAAATCATCGAAGCCAGCAACGGCCGTCTGCCGCTGGACGTGCTGATCGGCCTCGGCGCCGGTTCCGAGGAGCACATCGACAGCCGCCACAGCCATCATGATCACCACCACGGTGAAGGCGATGACGACCACGATGACCACGATCACGACGCCTTCGATTCGATCTCCATCGAACTGCCACAAGCCGACGAAAGCCTGCTGCTCGACGCCCTGACGCAACTGGTGGTCAAGCACGGCATCCTGCGCGTCAAAGGTTTCGCCGCCATTCCGAACAAGCCAATGCGTCTGCTGATCCAAGGCGTGGGTACGCGTTTTGACAAGCATTTCGACCGTCAGTGGGGCGCTGATGAAGCGCGCGTCACGCGACTGGTGTTGATTGGTCAGGCGCTCGACGCCGCGCAACTCGAAGCGCAACTGCGCGCTGCGCTCAGCGTTTAAGCCATGCACCTGCTCAGGACTCAGCCCGGCGGTTTCGTCTCGGATGACAACATTGCCGACCTTGGCCAAACCCCCGCCGAGCTGGTGATCCTGTGCAGCGGCGACTCCAGTCTCGCGCTGCTCGCCGAAGCCGCGCAGCAGTTGCCGGAAGATTACCCGAGCCTGCGTCTGGCCAACCCGATGCAGGTGCAGAACCATGCTTCGGTCGATCTGTACGTCGACGAAGTGCTGCGCCACGCCAAGGTGATCCTGATCTCGCTGCACGGCGGCATCGCCTATTGGCGCTACGGCGTCGAGCGTCTGATCGAACTGTCCGAGCGCGGTGTGCAGGTGATTCTGGTGCCGGGCGATGACCGTCCTGATCCGGAACTCAGCGACCTGAGCACCGTCAACGCTGTGGATCGTGATCGCCTCTGGCAATTCCTGCGCCAGGGCGGCCTGGGCAATGCGCTGGACTTTTTCCGCTGCCTCGCCAACCGTTGGCTGGCTCGTGATTACGTCTGGGAAGAACCGCAGGCGCTGCCGCGCACGGCGATTTACCACCCGAATAAAACCAGCGCCGCACTGAGTGACTGGCAAGCCGATTGGCTGCCTGCACGCCCGGTCGCGGCGGTGTTGTTTTACCGCTCGCATTTACAAGCGGCGAACACCGCATTCATCGATGTGTTCTGCCAGCGCCTGCAAGCGGCGGGGCTGAATCCGCTGCCGATCGCGGTGGCCAGTCTGAAAGAACCCGGCTGCCTGACGGTGGTCGAGGACTGGCTGGACGAGGTTGAGGCCGGGGTGATTCTCAACACCACCGGGTTCGCTCAATCCAGCCCTGAGGCCCCGCACTTGCGGCCGTTTCGCCGCAACATTCCGGTGATCCAGGCGATCTGCGCGCAGGACAACGAGCCCGGCTGGCGTGACAGCGAGCAGGGCCTCGGCCCGCGCGATCTGGCGATGCATATTGCCTTGCCGGAACTCGACGGACGCATCATCAGCCGACCGATCAGCTTCAAGGATCTGGCCTGGCGCAGTGAGCGCAGTCAGTCCGATGTCGTCTGCTATCGCGCGCAGCCCGAGCGCATGGATTTTGTCGCTGAACTGGCGCGGCGCTGGATTGATCTGGCGCGGGTGCCGAATGGCGAAAAACGCATCGCATTGATCCTCGCCAACTATCCGACCCGTGATGGGCGCATCGGCAACGGTGTCGGTCTCGACACGCCGGCGGCGGCGCTGAACATCCTGCGTGCATTGCAGGCTGAGGGATATCCGCTCACCGCTGAACTGCCGAATAGCGGCACCGAGTTGATCGAGCAATTGCTCGGTGGCGTCAGCAACGATCTCGACACCATTGATCTGCGTCCGTGCCAGCAAAGCCTCGCCATGGACGCTTATCTGACGATGTTCAACGCGCTGCCCGAGGCTAATCGCAGCGCTGTGATCGAACGCTGGGGCACGCCGCAAAACGACCCGATGTGCCGCGACGGGAGGATGATGATCGCCGGTCTGCGCTTCGGCCTGACCTTCGTCGGTATTCAGCCGGCGCGCGGTTATCAGGTCGATCCGAGCGCGGTCTATCACGACCCCGATCTGGTGCCGCCGCACGCTTATCTGGCGTTCTATTTCTGGTTGCGCAACACCTACGGCGCCCACGGCGTGATCCACGTTGGCAAACACGGCAACCTCGAATGGCTGCCGGGCAAAGGCGTCGGTCTTTCGGAGAACTGCTGGCCGGATGCGTTGCTCGGGCCGCTGCCAAATATCTATCCGTTTATCGTTAACGATCCGGGAGAGGGCGCGCAGGCCAAACGGCGCACGCAAGCGGTGATTATCGATCACCTGATGCCGCCGCTGACCCGCGCCGAAACCTACGGCCCGTTGCGCAATCTGGAGCTGCTGGCCGACGAGTATTACGAAGCGCAGCTGCTTGATCCGCGCCGCGCCCGTGAACTGCAGCGCGACATTCTGCTATTGGTCCGCGAGACGCAGATCGACCGCGAACTGCAACTCGATGCCGCGCTGGACAGCGATGCGGATGCGGCGATCTGGCTGCCACGTCTCGATACCTATTTGTGTGATCTGAAGGAATCGCAGATTCGCGATGGCTTGCACATTTTTGGTGAATCGCCGAGCGGGCGTTTGCGCATTGATACGTTGTTGGCTTTGCTGCGTATACCGCGTGGCGATGGCAAAGGCGCGCAGTCGAGTTTATTGCGGGCATTGGCCAAAGCGTTCGAACTGGGTTTCGACCCGCTCGATTGCGCGCTGGCCGACCCTTGGACTGGCCCGCGCCCCGATCAATTGCAATCGATCGGCGACGAAGTCTGGCGCACCGCCGGCGACACCCGCGAACGCCTCGAACTGTTTGCCACTGCGTTGATCTCCGAGTCCCTGCAAATCCCTTGTGGGAGCAAGCCTGCTCGCGATGGCGGTGTGTCAGCCAACATTGAGTCCACTGACACACCGCTATCGCGAGCAGGCTCACTCCTACAAGGACCGCGTTGGGTGGAGGTCAGTGCAATCCTTGACCATCTGCGCGAAGTCGTCGCCCCACGCCTCGATGCCTGCGGCCCCGCCGAAATGCGCGGCCTGCTCGACGCCCTCAGCGGTCGCTTCGTCCCCGCCGGCCCCAGCGGTGCACCCAGCCGTGGTCGCCTTGACGTGCTGCCCACCGGCCGCAACTTCTACTCGGTCGACGTGCGCAACCTGCCGACCACCACCGCGTGGCGCATCGGTTTCCAGTCGGCGACGTTGATTCTGGAACGGCACCTGCAAGACCACGGCGATCACCTGCGCCAGCTCGGATTGTCCGTGTGGGGCACCGCGACCATGCGCACTGGTGGCGACGACATCGCCCAGGCCATGGCACTGATGGGCGTGCGTCCGGTGTGGGCCACTGGCAGTCAGCGCGTTGATGATTTCGAGATTCTGCCGCTGAGCCTGCTTGATCGTCCGCGCGTCGATGTCACGCTGCGAGTTTCCGGGTTTTTTCGGGATGCCTTCGCCAATCTGATTCGCCTGTTCGACGCCGCCGTGCAAGCAGTGGCAGCGCTGGACGAGCCGGACGACCTCAACCCGCTGGCCGCGAAAGTGCGTGCCGAGCGCGAGGCGCTGCGGCAATCGGGCCTCGATGAGGACACCGCGCGGCGTCAGGCCGGATGGCGGATCTTCGGCGCCAAACCCGGCGCGTACGGCGCAGGCGTGCAGGGCGCCATCGACGGTCGCTTGTGGCAGAGCCGTGAAGATCTCGCTGAGGTTTATCTGAACTGGGGCGCGTACGCCTATGGTGGTGCTGATGAGGGCACCGCTGCACGCGAGCAGTTCGTTCAGCGCCTGAGTCAGGTACAAGCGGTGCTGCAGAATCAGGACAACCGCGAGCACGACCTGCTCGATTCCAATGATTACTACCAGTTCCAGGGCGGCATGCTCGCTGCCGTGGAAAGCTTGCGCGGCGAAGCGGCGGCGAGTTATCACGGCGATCACAGTCAACCGGATCTGCCGAAGATTCGCACCTTGAAAGAAGAGCTGAACCGGGTGATTCGCTCACGAGCGGTCAATCCGAAATGGATCGACGGGGTCAAGCGCCACGGCTATAAAGGCGCGTTCGAAATGGCCGCGACGGTTGATAACCTGTTCGCGTTCGATGCGACGACGCAGTTGATCGATGACCACCAGTACGCTTTGCTGGCCGATGCTTATCTGCTGGATCCGGCAACGCGGGAATTTGTTCGCGAGCACAATCCGCATGCGCTGCGGGACATGACCGAGCGCCTGCTTGAGGCACAGCAGCGGGGGATGTGGCAGGAGCCTGGGGCTTATAAGGAAGCGCTGGAGAATCTGCTGCTGGATATTGAGGAAGATATGTAACCGGCTAAAAGCTACCCTCACCCCAGCCCTCTCCCGGAGGGAGAGGGAGCCGATTTGCGTTGCTGTCGAAGTCTGAGTTCGGCCCGACGTATCAGGTCGACGGAATTCGAAAGAACACCTAGGTCAGTTCCCTCTCCCCAAGGGAGTAAGGGGGTAAGGGAGCCGATTTGTGTTGGCTTTGGAGGCTGAGTTCAACTCGATAATTCAGGTCGGCGCAACTTGCAAGAACACCGCAATCAGTTCCCTCTCCCCCTGGGAGAGGGCTAGGGTGAGGGCCACCCCGACTGACACACCACAACACTCAAGCACACCCAAGACCACGACAGAGAAAACCCAAATGACCGACACCCCGCATTTCCCGCTCTCCGCCGTGGTCGGCGCCGATGACCTCAAGCTCGCCCTGTGCCTCACCGCCATCGACCCGAAAATCGGCGGCGTGCTGATCGAAGGCCCGCGCGGCATGGCCAAATCCACCCTGGCCCGGGGCCTGGCCGATCTGCTCGCCAGCGGTCAATTCGTCACCTTGCCGCTGGGCGCCACCGAAGAACGTCTGGTCGGTACCCTCGACCTTGACGCTGCTCTCAGCGAGGGCCGCGCACAATTCTCACCAGGTGTGCTGGCCAAGGCTGACGGCGGCGTACTCTACGTCGATGAAGTCAATCTGCTGCCCGATCACCTCGTCGATCTGCTGCTCGACGTTGCCGCCAGCGGCACCAATTTGATCGAGCGCGACGGCATTTCCCATCGGCATTCGGCGAAGTTCGTGCTGATCGGCACGATGAACCCGGAAGAGGGCGAGTTGCGTCCGCAACTGCTCGACCGCTTTGGCCTGAACGTCGCCCTCAGTGGCCACACGGCACCGACTGAACGCGGACAGATCATCCGTCGGCGACTGGATTTCGACAGCGACCCGCAAGCGTTCTGCGCACAGTGGCAAGCCGAGCAGCAAGCCTTGCGTGCGCGTTGCGAAAACGCTCGTCGTGCCCTGGCCGATATTCCGCTGGATGATGCCGCACTGGCGCAGATCACCGAGCGTTGTTTCGCCGCCGGGGTTGATGGTCTGCGTGCCGACCTGGTCTGGTTGCGCGCCGCACGTGCCCACGCAGCGTGGCGCGGAGCTGAGGTGATTGACGCAGAGGATATCGACGCTGTCGCCGAGTTTGCCCTGCGCCATCGGCGCCGTGAGCAAGCGCCATCGAATCCGCCGCAACCGGCCCAGTCGCCGGCCACGACTCAGGCATCACCGAGTGAAGGGCAGGGCCAGTGGGGCGACATGCCGGCGCCTGCGCTCGCCACCGGTGCCCGCCGCGAAGTGCCGAGCTGGCCAAAAAAGCTTTAGGCATTCGCCCCCGATCCGACGCGGGGGCGAATGCCAGACCCCGCACCGGTCGGCTGGACAACGGACGCCAAGGCAAGCGCCATAAGGCGCGCAGCGGTACGGTGAATTGGCCGGGTTCGTTACTCAACGGGCGTCCTCGAACGCGCGAAGATCTGCTGTTCCAACTGCGCACGCGCTCACCGCATGAATTGTGGCTGGTGATCGTCGATGCCTCCGCCTCGACCCGCCGCCATCAGGCCTTGAGCGATGCCAAAGGTTTGCTCGCGCAGTTGTTCGATGATGCTTACCGGCAACGGGCGCGACTCGCATTGTTGACGGCCAGTGGCTCGGTGCCGAAATGGCAGGTGCAGGGATTGAAGGCGTCCAGCGGCTTGCGGGTGTGGCTGGAAGCTTTGGGTGCAGGCGGTGGCACGCCGTTGCTGGCGGCGCTGGAGCAGGCCGGGCAGTGGCTGACGGTGCGGCGCAAGCGCTTTCCTGTCGAGCAGCAACGCTTGCTGGTGGTGACCGATGGGCGTCTGAAACAGTGGGCGGGATTACCGGCGCTGGGGTGTCCGGGGTTGCTGATCGATATCGAGCGTGGGCCGATCCGGTTGGGCCGGGCCAAGGATTTGGCGACGGCGCTGGATGCGCAGTATCGACATATCGATGAATTGATTTCCCTCTGATACTTTCTGTGTCTGGTCGGGCCTCATCGCGAGCAGGCTCACTCCTACAGGGGAACGCATTCCAAATGTAGGAGTGAGCCTGCTCGCGATTGCATCGACCCGGTCTAGAGCCGAACACTCAAAACCCGCATCACTGCTCTATGCTGCACCCAGCCCCAATCACAAGGAGTGAGCGATGCGCGTTGTGGTCAAAAACCCTCAGAACGATTTCCGTGTAAAGGCCTACGCCGGCACCAACGGCGTGCTGCTGGCCATGGATCTGGCCGAATCCCGGCGCAAAGGCCTGTTGGGTTTCGCCATCGAAAAGCAGCAGGGCGCCAAACCCTGGTTGTTCCTGTTCAACAGCCTGACCTTCCCTGGCAAGGCGCATACCTTCCCCCAGTTCCACGCCACCCCAAGCGATAAAGCCCCGCTGCAGAAATTTCGCTGGGCCGATTACGCGGTCAATCCGGGCATGACCCTTCACTATCGCGTGCATCTGGCCTACGGCACCGCGGATGCCGTGCAGTTGGGAGAGTCGTTGGAACTGACGATCACCTCCGATGACGGTCATCCGAGCAATCAAAGCGTGATATTCAACCGTGCGGTCGCCGCCAGTCAGGCATTCCAGCGCAAGTTTCCCGATCTCGACGCGCAGATCAGCGCCAACAAAAACATGCCCATCGAAGCCTGGCCCGATGCGCCGCGGCAATGGTTGGAAAACGGCTTGCTCACACGATTGCTCGGGTTTATCGAGCGTGCGGTCGATGGTCAGTGGGCGCTGGATATCGCGATTTACGAGTATCAGTTGCAGGCAATCGTCGATGCGGTGAACGCGGCGTTCATGCGTGGCGTAAAGGTGCGGGTGCTGTATCACGCCCGGCCCGATGATGAAGACACCACGATCAACGAAGCGAGCCTGGCGGCACTGCCTCCCGCGAGCAAACGCGGGCGAGTGACCCACAATATCTTTCACAACAAATTCATGGTCCTCAGCCGCGTTGATGCCAGCGGCACTCATCAGCCTGAAGCGGTTTTATGTGGCAGCACCAACTTCACCGCCAACGGAGTTTATCGTCAGGCCAACGTGGTGCATGTGCTGGACGATGCATCGATTGCCGCCAGTTATCTGCAGACGTTCGAGCAGATCTGGGCGCAGCCGGATGATATCGGCGTTACCCGTGACTGGATTACCGAACACAACCCGATGAATCCGCAGCAACCTTTGTTCGCCGGGTTCTCGCCGCGCACCGGCGGGGCCGATCTGCAGGCGTTCGTGCAGATCATCAGCGCGGCGAAAAAGGACGTGCTGTTCGTCACCGCGTTCTCGCTGCCGGACGCGATTCTTAACGCGTTACTCGGCCAGCCCCACGACGACATTTTGCGTTATGGCCTGCAGAACACTGCCAGCCGAATCACCGGTTTTCACGCCGACCGCAGCGCCGAATTCGCCGCCACCGCATTGCTCAACACCGGGCTGGAAGGCTGGCTGCGCGAGAACATGAAAGGCCAGAAAGGCAATCTGCTGGTGCACACCAAAGCCGTGGTCACCGACTTCACCACGGACACACCAACGATCATCAGCGGCAGCCACAACCTCAGCGCTTCAGCGAGCAATGGCAACGACGAAAACTACCTGATCATTCGTGGCGACACCGATCTGGCGGATCGTTACGGGCTGGAGCTGCTGCGGTTTTATGAGCATTACCGCTTTCGCTATTTCGCGAAAAAACTGGCGTTGAAGCAAGTGAGTCCGTTGGCGGTGGATGACCGTTGGACGAATGACTATTACATCGAAGGGGATTTGCGGCAGTTGTCCCGGCTGCGTTTTGCCGGACGCTGACACCGTACTGTAGAAGCTGCCGAAGGCTGCGATCTTTTGACTTTCGAATTAGAAAACATGATCAAAGGATCGTCCGATCGCGGCCCGAACCTTCGGCAGCTCCTACAGTGGGTTTCGGTGTGGATTACAGATTTTGAAATGATTTGCCGCTGTAGGAAATGTTCCCAAAGCCTGTACGCTCCAAGGCCATTTTTCATTCAGGATTTGCATGAACACCCTCTCGGAGCCTCCCAGTCGCACCTTCCCCTCGCGCCATTGCGCGGTCTTGACGCACTCGCAGCATCCGGTTTTCCGACATCCGACTATCGTTGCTAACGCGGCCCTAAAGCCTTCGCGTTGCGCTTTGCCGTGTCCGGCAGCCTGAATTCATCGAGAGAGATAGAGACGTTTTATGGAATGGTTAGCGGATCCCACGGCCTGGTTAGGCTTGTTGACTTTGATCGTGCTGGAACTGGTGCTGGGTATCGACAACCTGGTGTTCATTGCAATTCTGGCAGACAAGCTGCCACCGCATCAGCGTGACCGCGCGCGGATTATTGGCCTGTCGCTGGCGCTGATCATGCGCCTTGGCCTGTTGGCGAGTATTTCCTGGCTGGTCACCCTCACGCAGCCATTGTTCGAGGTGTTCGACAAGAGTTTCTCTGGTCGCGACCTGATCATGTTGTTCGGTGGTGTGTTCCTGCTGTTCAAGGCCACCATGGAATTGCACGAACGCCTTGAAGGCCACATCGGTGAGCGCACGACCAACGCCGCTTACGCCTTGTTCTGGCCGATCGTCGCGCAGATTGTGGTGCTCGACGCGGTGTTCTCGCTGGATGCGGTGATCACGGCCGTGGGCATGGTCGATGAACTGGCGGTGATGATGATCGCGGTGATCATCTCGATTGGCTTGATGATTGTCGCCAGCAAACCGCTGACGCGCTTCGTCAACGCGCACCCGACGGTGATCATGCTGTGTCTGGGCTTCCTGATGATGATTGGTTTTGCCCTGACGGCCGAAGGTTTGGGCTTCCACATTCCGAAAGGTTATCTGTACGCCGCCATCGGTTTCTCGATTCTGATCGAGGTGTTCAACCAGATCGCCCGGGCTCGCCGCAAGCGTTCGATGCAGGGTTTGCGGCCGATCCGCGAGCGCACGGCTCATGCGGTCATGCGCTTGCTGGGCGGGCGCAAACTGGCGGCGGAAGAGGTTGGCGAGGAGATTTCCGATCTGCTCGACGACGGTGACGCGCCGAGTGCCGAACTGTTCGACCGCCGCGAACGGGTGATGATCAGCGGCGTGCTGCAACTGGCCGAGCGGCCGATCCGCCATTTGATGACCGTGCGCGCCGATGTCGACACCATCGACCTGGCGGATGACGCTGAGGCGATTCGCACGAAGTTGATGCACTCGTCCTACTCTCGCCTGCCGCTGATCCGCGACGGCGTAGTGGATGAACCGCTGGGCTTCGTGCACAAGAAGGAACTGCTCAAGGAATACCTGGCTGGCACTGAGCCGAACCTGGAGCATCTGGCGCGCAAGACTGTCAATCTTCTCGACAGCTATTCGATCCTCAACGCGCTGGAGCAGATGCGCGCAGCGTCGACCCACATTGCCTTTGTGGTCAACGAGTTCGGCGATTTTGTCGGCGTGTTGACCATGACCGACATTCTCGAATCGATTGCCGGCGAGTTGCCTGATGCCAGCGAAGTCGAAGGGCCGGATGTGGTGGAAGAGCAGGGCGGTTTCATGGTCAGTGGTGCGTTGAACCTGACGCGTGTCCGCCAACACACCGGTTTCGGCGCCGAGCCTACCGAGGATTATCAGACCATGGCCGGGTTGGTGATGAGCTTGCTGGATCGGCTGCCGATGATGGGTGATCGTCTGGAATATGAAGGCTGGCAGATGACCGTCAAGGCTGTTGAAGAACGGCGGGTGACGCGGGTGTTGTTGGTGCGTGAGGCCGCGTAAATCCAGGTCCGGCGCTGACAGTGGCGGCCCCTTCGCGGGCTTGCCCGCGAAAGCGATTTGTCAGACGCCGCAACGATTAGGGTAAATGCATTGCCTCAAATCATCCGCCGATGCGCACGCGTGATCGTGCAGAGCCTGCTCAACGTTCGGCGCAACCACGGCAGATCATGCCGTGGTTTCAAATGAGCACCGGGTGCCTTGGTCTTGCCAATATGCAAGGCGAAGTCAGCCGCCAACGTTTCTTCAGTGCCAATCCCCTTGAGCTTTTTCACCAGCCTGCCGTTCTTGTAGAACAGCACCGTCGGCGTGCCGGTCACTTGCGGATGACGTGGCGATTCGCTGGTTTTGAGCATGTAGATGTTGGCGCGATGCCGGTACGGCTCGGCAACCTGGCGAAACACCGGCCCGGCCCATTCGCAGGCGGGGCAGTGTTCGTTGGCGAAGTACAGAATTACCGGACGCCAGGTTTTCAGGGCTTTGCGGTAGGTAGTGGGTAGCGCTGAGTGAGGGGCTGGCGAACTCATTGAAAACTCCTTTTCACGATACTCGGCAATGCATTCACGAGGCGTAAAAGCGAGTCACCATTGAGTGGCGACTCGCTTGTCTGACTTCAGCGGTGTGTTAGAGCAACTTCGACAGCACCACATCGCCAAAATAAGATCCTGGGACACCAAACTCACCATCACTGGCTTCCAGCGTGACTTTGAACTTGAGGGTCGAGATCTGTACGTCAAATTTCTTCGACAGCACTATCCACTCTTGACCGCCATGAAGGTCAAGGTGAACTTTTTCGCCTGTTGGAAGAGGCTCAACAGTGATACGGGCAGCATGGCTAGGTAAAGTTTTCAGCCTTGCGGAGAGCATGAACTGCCCACCGCCGCCGCTGCCGGTGAGGACTTCCTGACTGATTGAGTCGGGGGCAGCGACGATGCAGTGACCGGTTACGTAGAGCACATTCTCCGGGTTGGTCGCCGTCCAATGCTCGCCTTGCTGAGAAAAGTCGTAGTTTTTAATGAGGTTGGCCATTACGAATATCCTTATCGAGAGTGCTTTCAAGCCCTGATTGGCCAAGTCAGTAGGCTTGTAAATCTGCCCCTCGACAACTGTCAACTCTGACAGGTGTAGCCGTAAATCCGATGAGTGGTCATGGCTTGTCAAACGTCTTTTTCATCCCCGCGTTGGACCTTGATCGTGGATTTGATCAGGCATCCGGATGCACACAAATGTGACGTTACTTCCCACAGGGTTGCATTTGGTAGCGCGCACCAGGCAGCAGTCTTGTTTTCTCTTGATTCCGGCTTTCAACTAACCCTCTGAATAGGTTCGATTTTCTACACACGCATGTTTTTCAGCCAATCCTGTGGCACACTTTCTGCTGTCTATTCCGTAGTAACAAACCGTGTTCCGGTATAGCGGAATAAACACCATCCTGGAGTGCTTGCCATGCATCGCCGTCCTTCGTTGTTCAAAGCGTGTGTTTTTGTTCTTGTGGCTTCGTCCGCTGTCATGGGTATGGCCCAGGCAGCCGACAGCAAGCTCGACAGTGTTCTGGCCCGTGGCAAGTTGATCGTGGGCACCGGCAGCACCAATGCGCCGTGGCACTTTCAGGGCGCGGACGGCAAGTTGCAGGGGTTTGATATCGACATCGCCAGGATGGTGGCCAAAGGTCTGTTCAACGACCCGAGCAAGGTCGAATTCGTCGTGCAGTCGTCCGATGCGCGAATTCCCAATCTGCTCACCGACAAAGTCGACATGAGCTGCCAGTTCATCACCGTCACCGCCAGCCGTGCGCAGCAAGTGGCGTTCACCCTGCCGTACTACCGCGAAGGCGTCGGCCTGCTGCTGCCGAACAACAGCAAGTACAAGGAAATCGAAGACCTGCAAGCCGCCGGCGACAGCGTCACCGTGGCGGTGCTGCAAAACGTCTACGCCGAAGAGCTGGTGCATCAAGCATTGCCAAAAGCCAAGGTCGATCAGTACGACAGCGTCGACCTGATGTACCAGGCCGTGAACTCCGGCCGCGCCGATGCCGCCGCCACTGACCAGTCCTCGGTCAAATACCTGATAGTGCAGAACCCTGGCCGCTACCGCAGCCCGACCTATGCGTGGAGCCCACAGACTTACGCGTGCGCAGTCAAACGAGGCGATCAGGATTGGCTGAACTTCGTTAACACCGCACTGCATGAAGCGATGACCGGCGTTGAATTCCCGACCTACGCCGCCTCGTTCAAACAATGGTTCGGTGTTGATCTGCCGTCGCCCGCCATCGGTTTCCCTGTCGAATTCAAATGATCCCGTGAGAGTGGGGCGATTAAAGTCGCCCCGCTCAAGGTACTGCTGACCATGAACTATCAGTTGAACTTTGCCGCCGTGTGGCGCGATTTCGACACCTTGCTGGCGGGGCTCGGTCTGGGCCTTGAACTGGCCTTGGTGTCGATCGCCATCGGCTGCGTGATCGGCCTGCTGATGGCGTTTGCCTTGCTCTCCAAGCATCGCGCCTTGCGGGTGCTGGCTTCGGTGTACGTCACGGTGGTGCGTAACACGCCGATTCTGGTGTTGATTCTGTTGATCTACTTTGCGTTGCCGAGTCTCGGGATTCGTCTGGACAAGATTCCGTCGTTCATCATCACGCTGTCGTTGTATGCCGGGGCGTACCTGACCGAAGTGTTCCGTGGTGGCTTGCTGAGTATCCCCAAAGGCCAGCGCGAGGCCGGGCTGGCCATCGGACTCGGTGAATGGCAGGTCAAGGCCTACGTCACCGTGCCGGTAATGCTGCGCAATGTGCTGCCGGCGCTGTCGAACAATTTCATTTCGCTGTTCAAGGACACCTCGCTGGCCGCCGCGATTGCGGTGCCGGAGCTGACCTATTACGCGCGCAAGATCAACGTCGAAAGCTACCGGGTAATCGAAACCTGGCTGGTGACCACGGCGTTGTATGTCGCGGCCTGTTACCTCATTGCCATGCTGCTGCGATACCTGGAGCAGCGTCTGGCGATCCGCCGATAGGAGGCTGCGATGTACGAATCTCCCAGTTGGTTACATGAATTGTGGGTCGCGCGTGAGCCGTTGTGGCAGGGCTTTCTGACCAGCGTGCAAGTGTCGGCACTGGCGATTCTGCTCGGCACGATGCTCGGCGTGGTCACCGGTCTGGTGCTGACCTACGGCAAATTCTGGATGCGCGCGCCGTTTCGTTTTTACGTCGACCTGATTCGTGGCACGCCGGTGTTTGTGTTGGTGCTGGCCTGTTTCTACATGGCGCCGGCACTCGGTTGGCAGATCAGCGCATTTCAGGCCGGGGCCTTGGGCCTGACGCTGTTTTGCGGTTCCCACGTCGCCGAGATTGTTCGCGGTGCATTGCAAGCTTTGCCGCGCGGGCAGATGGAAGCGAGCAAGGCCATCGGCCTGACGTTCTACCAATCGCTCGGCTACGTGCTATTGCCTCAGGCGCTGCGGCAGATCCTGCCGACCTGGGTCAACTCGTCCACGGAAATCGTCAAGGCGTCGACCTTGCTCTCGGTGATCGGCGTCGCCGAATTGCTCCTCAGCACCCAACAGATCATCGCCCGGAACTTCATGACCCTGGAGTTCTACCTGTTCGCCGGTTTTCTGTTCTTCGTCATCAACTACGGCATCGAATTACTCGGCCGGCACATTGAAAAGCGGGTGGCCTTGCCATGACTCAAGCTCAAGTTTCCCCTCAGACTCAGGCGTTGCTGGACATCCGCGGCCTGCACAAACAGTACGGCGCAGTCGAAGTGCTCAAAGGTGTCGATCTGAGCATGCAGCGCGGCAACGTGGTGACGCTGATCGGCTCCAGCGGCTCGGGTAAAACCACGCTGCTGCGTTGCGTGAACATGCTCGAAGAATTCCAGGGCGGGCAGATCCTGCTCGATGGCGAATCCATCGGCTATGACGAGGTCAACGGCAAGCGTGTGCGGCATGCGGAAAAACTCATCGCCCGCCATCGTGCGATGACCGGCATGGCGTTCCAGCAATTCAACCTGTTCCCGCATTTGACCGCATTGCAGAACGTCACCCTGGGCCTGCTCAAGGTGAAGAAAATGCATAAGGATGAAGCTGTGGCGCTCGCCGAGAAATGGCTGGAGCGCGTCGGCTTGCTGGAGCGGCGCAATCACTTTCCCGGTCAGTTGTCCGGCGGTCAGCAACAGCGCGTGGCGATTGCCCGGGCGATTGCGATGAACCCGAGCCTGATGCTCTTCGATGAGGTCACTTCGGCTCTCGACCCGGAGCTGGTTGGCGAAGTCCTCAACGTGATCAAGGGCCTGGCCGAAGACGGCATGACCATGCTGCTGGTGACGCACGAGATGCGTTTCGCCTTCGAGGTCTCGGACAAGATCGTTTTCATGAATCAGGGGCGGATCGAAGAGCAGGGGCCTCCCAAGGAACTGTTCGAACGCCCGCAATCGCCGCGTCTGGCTGAGTTTCTGAAAAATACGCGGTTTTAATCTTACGTTTTCACATCAGGAGAAACACCCATGAGCATTACGCGTTACGGCACCGGCAGCACCGCCGCTGGCGGCCAGCCACGTCCCTTCGCTCGCGCCGTTGAAGCGGATGGCTGGCTGCATGTGTCCGGCCAGGTACCGGCGGTGGATGGCGAGATTATTGTGGGCGGTATCGTCGAGCAGACCCATCAGACCATGAAAAACCTGATCGCGATTCTCGAAGAGGCCGGGTATGGCCTGGAAGACGTGGTGCGCGCTGGCGTGTGGCTGGATGATCCGCGGGATTTCAGCAGTTTCAACAAGGTCTTTGGCGAGTACTTCAAGCCTGAGCACGCACCGGCGCGCGCCTGTGTGCAGGCGAGCATGATGGTTGATTGCAAGGTCGAGATCGATTGCATCGCGTACAAGAAAAAGGCCTGATACACCGCGGCTCTTGTAGGAGCTGCCGAAGGCTGCGATCTTTTGGCATTTTTGGATGCGCCAGAAAGGCAAGATCAAAAGATCGCAGCCTGCGGCAGCTCCTACAGGGAATATTGAGTGAGTAATGACATGACCGAAGACACCATCAAACGCCGGGCCCGCGGTCTGGACCGGGCGTTCGATATTCTCGATTTCCTCAAGGAAATCGGCCAGCCGCTGCGCCCCAACGACATCGCCAACGGCATCGGCAGCCCGAAATCCACGGTTTACGAACTGGTCGCTTCATTACTCGAACGACGGATTCTGGAGCCGGTGGGCAAGGACGGTCATGTCTACCTGGGCCGGCAGTTATACTTCCTCGGTCAGGCACATTTGCGTCATTTCGACCTCAGCCGCGAGGCCGATCATGCCTTGCAGGAGATCGTCAGCCAGACCCGTGAAACCGCGCAGATGTGTCTGCTCAACGGGCGTAAATACACCGTGGCACTGATGAAGGAGGGCGAGCGGCATTTCCGCATTTCCTCCGACATCGGTGAAAACGCCCCCATCCCGTGGACCGCTTCCGGGCGCCTGCTGCTTGCGCATTTAAGCGATCAACAAATCATCGACCTGATCGACGAAAACGACTTCATCCTGCCCGACGGCGAGCGCCTGCCGCTGGAGCGTTTTCTGGCGGAAATCCGTCAGGCCGGCATCGATGGTTTCTTCTCCTTCGACAGTGTTGCCGACACCTTTACCCATTGCTTCGCCGCGCCGGTCAAAGACCCGCAAGGCGTGGCCATTTGCACCTTGTGCATCGTCGCGCCACGGGCCGATGCGAAAAACAATTACAACGACTATCGCCGGGTGCTGATCGAGAGCGCCAACAGCCTCGCCCGGCGCATCAACGAATAACGGCGGCTGGCTGCAGCCGCGAATGTGAGGAGTTCGACCATGACCACTGCCATCAATACTGCTGGAGAAAAGGGCGACGCTGCCATCGGCGCGCACCTGGTACGTGACGTCAGCCTGCCGGCGCTGGTGCTGCATCGTGCAGCGCTGGAGCACAACATCCACTGGATGCAGAAATTTGTCAGCGACAGCGGCGCGGAACTGGCGCCCCACGGCAAAACCAGCATGACCCCGGCACTGTTCAAGCGTCAGCTCGACGCCGGCGCGTGGGGCATCACCCTCGCCAGCGCGACCCAGACCCGGGCGGCTTATGCCCATGGCGTGCGTCGGGTGCTGATGGCCAACCAATTGGTCGGCACGCCGAACATGGCGTTGATTGCCGACCTGCTCGCCGATCCGTCATTCGATTTCTATTGCATGGTCGATCACCCGGACAACGTCGCTGATCTCGGCGCGTACTTCGCCTCGCGCGGGGTGAAGCTCAACGTGATGATCGAGTACGGCGTGGTCGGCGGGCGTTGCGGTTGCCGCAGCGAGCAGGAAGTCATTGAGCTGGCCAAGGCAATCAGCGCGCAACCGGCGCTGGCCCTGACCGGCATCGAAGGTTACGAAGGGGTGATCCACGGCGATCACGCCGTCAGCGGCATTCGTGAATTTGCCGCGTCGCTGGTGCGCCTGGCGGTGCAGTTGCAGGACAGCGGCGCATTCGCCATCGGCAAGCCGATCATCACCGCCTCGGGTTCGGCCTGGTATGACCTGATTGCCGAGTCGTTTGAAGCGCAAAACGCCGCTGGGCGTTTCCTCAGCGTGTTGCGCCCGGGCAGCTACGTGGCCCACGACCATGGCATCTACAAAGAGGCGCAGTGCTGCGTACTCGACCGTCGCAGCGATCTGCACGAAGGTTTGCGTCCGGCGCTGGAAGTCTGGGCGCACGTGCAGTCGCTGCCCGAGCCGGGTTTTGCGGTGATCGCGCTGGGCAAGCGTGATGTTGCGTTCGATGCCGGTTTGCCGGTGCCGTTGCTGCGCTACAAGGCGGGCGTAGTGCCGGCGCTGGGCGAGGATGTCGGTGCGTGCAAGGTCACGGCGGTGATGGATCAGCACGCGTTCATGACGGTGGCGCCGGGCGTTGAGTTGCGCGTGGGCGACATCATTTCCTTTGGTACGTCGCACCCGTGCCTGACGTTCGACAAGTGGCGTGTGGGGTTGTTGGTGGATGAGCAGTTGTCGGTGATCGAGAGCATGGAGACTTGTTTCTAAGGCTTCAGACCGAGTTGCGGCCAATCGCTGGCAAGCCAGCTCCCACAGGGTTCAGTGTTGATTACAAAATCTGTGAGCGACATGAATCCTTGTGGGAGCTGGCTTGCCAGCGATGAGGCCCGCCCAGACACCCGCGAATCAACAGAGACACCACAAGATGAACACCCTCAGCCCCCTGGGCCCGAACATTCCACGCATCGCCCTGATCGGCGAATGCATGATCGAACTGCAGCAACGCGCCGACGGTAGCCTGCAACAAAGCTTCGGCGGCGACACCCTGAACACGGCGGTGTATCTGTCCCGCGCCATGGGCGAGAAGGCGCAGGTCGATTACGTCACCGCACTGGGCGATGACAGTTTCAGCGACGCCATGTGCCAGATCTGGACCAGCGAAGGCATCGGCCTGGATCTGGTGCAACGTCTGCCGGGTCGCCTGCCGGGCCTGTATTGCATCCAGACCGATGCCAGCGGCGAGCGGCGTTTTCTCTACTGGCGCAACGAAGCGGCAGTTCGCGACTGTTTCACCACCCCGGCCGCCGAGCCGATTCTGGCGGCGTTGCCGGATTACGATGTGCTGTATTTCAGCGGCATTACCCTGGCTGTGCTCGGTGCGTTGGGCCGGGAAAAACTTATCCAGACTTTGATCGAAGCGCGGCAGCGGGATGCGCGCATCGTCTTCGATAACAACTACCGGCCACGCCTTTGGGCCTCGGTAGAAGACGCGCGGGCGGCTTATCGCAACGTATTGCCGTACGTTGATCTGGCGTTGTTGACGGTGGATGACGAACAGGCACTGTTCGGTTTTGCCGATTGCGCGGCAGTGTTTGCCGCTTATGCGCAGTTCGGCACGCCGGAAGTGGTGCTCAAGCGTGGCGCCGAAGCTTGTTTGATTCAGTGTGATGGTGAAGCGTTCGAAGTGCCGGCGCAGAAGGTCGAGAAGGTGGTGGACACCACGGCGGCGGGGGATTCGTTCAGTGCGGCGTATCTGGCCAGTCGATTGCTGGGCGGCAGTCCGGTGGAGGCTGCCGAGGCCGGGCATCTGCTGGCCAGCAAGGTGATTCAGGTGCCGGGGGCATTGATTCCCAGAACCTGAAATGCAACACCTGTAGGAGCTGCCGAAGGCTCGGGCCGCGATCGGACGATCTTTTGATCTTGATGTTAAAAAACAAGATCAAAAGATCGTAGCCTCGTTTCACTCGACAGCTCCTACAGGGCTGCAGTGTTTAATCGCGGTAAAACACCTGCACTAGGTGATAACCAAACTTGCTCTTGATCGGCCCATGCACGGTTCGCAGCGGCTTTTTGAAAATCACCGCATCAATCGCCCCGACCATCTGCCCCGGCCGCACTTCACCCAGATCGCCACCACGTTTGCCGGACGGGCAGGTCGAGAATTTCTTCGCCAGCACATCGAACGCTTCACCCTTGGCGATGCGTTGTTTGAGCTGTTCGGCCTCTTCGGCGGTTTTCACCAGAATGTGGCGGGCTTGGGCTTTCATCGTGCGATACCTGATAACGGGGTGACGGCGGGTCGCGGATTATGCCTCAAGTCACGGGGTTTGGCTGATCATCGTGTGGATCTTGCTGGCCAGCAGCTCAATGGCAAACGGTTTGGCAACCATGTCCATGCCGTCCTCAAGAAATCCCTGACGCTCGGCGGCTTTCTGCGCATAACCGGTCATGAACAACACCTTGAGGTCCGGCCGATGCTGGCGGGCGATCTCCGCCAGTTGCCGGCCGTTCATGCCTGGCAGGCCGACGTCGGTGACCAGCAGATCCACGCGTAGATCGGACTCCAGCAGGGGCAGGGCGGTCTTGGCATCTTCGGCTTCGTGGGCCTGATAACCCAACTCCCGGAGCAGATCGAGCACCAGCATGCGCACCGCTGGGTCATCCTCAACCACCATCACGGTTTCACCGGTCGCCGTCGCCGACGGTTGTTCAACGGCGACGATGGCCGGCCGTTCCGGTTCGACGCCATACAAGCGCGGCAGGTACAAGCGCACGCAAGTGCCCTGGCCCGGCAGGCTGTCGAGGCTGACATGACCACCCGACTGCTGGGCAAACCCATAAATCATCGACAGCCCCAGCCCGGTGCCCTGGCCGATGGGCTTGGTGGTGAAGAATGGATCGAAGGCCTTGGAACGCACCGAGGGCGTCATGCCGGTGCCGTTGTCGCTGACCGCCAGCATCAGGTAATCGCCGGCCTTGACCGGTTCGAGCGTGGTGATGTCGCTGCCGTCGAGGTAGACGTTGGCCGTTTCGATCACCAGTTCACCGCCATCGGGCATCGCATCACGTGCATTGATGACCAGGTTGAGCAAGGCGTTTTCTAGCTGACTGACGTCGGTACTGACCGGCCAAACGTTCTCGGCCAGACGCAGGGTCAGTTCGATCGGATCGCCCTTGGTACGGCGGATCAGATCTTCCAGCGAATGCACCAGTTCATTGGCGTCGAGGGTTTTGCGATCCAGCGACTGGCGCCGCGAGAACGCCAGCAATCGATGGGTCAGCGCTGCCGCACGGTTGGCCGATGACACGGCGGCTTCGGTAAAACGGCCAATTTCGTCAGCCCGGCCGTTGGCGATGTAGCGCTGCATCAAATCGAGGCTGCCGATAATGCCGGTGAGCATGTTGTTGAAGTCGTGGGCGATACCGCCGGTGAGCTGGCCGACAGCCTCCATCTTCTGCGCGTGGCGCAAGGCATCTTCGGCGCGCTCGCGTTCGAACATCTCGTTCTGCAAACGCTGGTTGGCCTGGGCCAACTGTTCGGTGCGGGCGCTGACCCGTTCTTCCAGGGTTTCGTTGAGATTGCGCAAGGCTTCTTCGGTTTTCTTGCGCTCGGTCTCATCGATCACAAAGATATAGAAACCACTGATCGCGCCGTCGGCGGCGTAACGCGGCAGGTAATTCATCAGCGCGTGGCGATTGCTGCCATCGCGGTGCGGGGTATACAGGCTGAATGAGCACGGTCTGCCGGCCAGCGCCTCGGCAATGTAGGGCAGGCGCAGGAAATACGCTTCTTCACCGATGACTTCGCGAATCGTGCGCCCGTAGAGTTCCTGTGGCGTGAGGCCGTACCAATCCAGATAGGCCGCGTTGTTGAGGCGAAAGCGCTCTTCACAGTCGACATAACTGATCAGGATCGGCATGGCGTTGATGATCAGTTGCAGTTCGGTCTGGCTCTGGCGCAACGCCTGTTCGGTGTGTTTGCGCTCGGTCAGGTCCAGCGCCGCGCCGAGAAAACGCATGGGCCGGCCATGATGATCCTTGTAGCAGCGCCCGCGGGCGAATACCCAGCGCACCTCGCCATCGCCTTGCTGCAAGCGATATTCCTCAGCGTATTCGGTGCCGTGGGTGATGCAGTGCTTGATGCTGCGCGCAATCATGGCGCGGTCTTCCGGGTGCACGCCTTGCAAGTAATCGCTGATCGGCAACCGACCGGCGAGGCTGGGGTCGACGCCATGCAATTGGGCGAAATGCGCATCGGCGATAAAGCGGTCTTCGCCGATGTCCCAATCCCAGGTGCCGACAGCATCGGTCGCAGCCAGGGCCAGTTGCAGGCGCTCCTCGGTTTCCCGTTGGGCTTTGAGGCTTTCTTCCGAGCGTCGCTGCAGTTCCAGAGCGATGCGGCGGCGTTCGTTGGTTTCGATCGCGGTGACGAGGATTCCGGCGACTTGCGCGGTCTCATCACGAATCGGGCTATAGGTCAGATCCAGCCAGAAGTCGGATTCTCTGCCGTCTCGTTGCAGGGTGAAGCGTCTTTCGCTGTAGGTGCGAACCTGGCCCTGTAGGACGGCGCTGTAAATAGGGTCGGTAAAGTCGCGAAGTTCCGGCCAGATCTGGTGCGCAGGCTGTCCGAAAGCGTGCGGATGCTTGTGGCCGGCAAGCAGGGCGAAACCGTTGTTGTAGATCTGCGTGAGCTGCGGCCCCCACAACAACAGCATCGGCATCGGCGAGTGAATCACGATGTCCACCGCGGTGCGCAGGCTCTGCGGCCAGTTGCCGGCAGCGCCCAGGGGGCTGCGGCTCCAGTCGGTACGGGCGATCAGTGCCTGTGCGTCGTCGGTGTTCGGTACAGCATTCATTACATCAATCCTGAGCGTGGTTCGTTGAGGCGACGTCTATCATTGTTGCAGTTGATCTGCGCCAGGCGCAGGCCGTTGTCTGTTCATTGAATGCTTCGCGGGTGCTTTTTGCCATGGAAATCGATGCGCTGTTGTCAATTTTGTCCAATAAAAACGGTTCGGACCTGTTCCTCTCCACGGGAGCACCGCCCAGTGCGCGCATTGACGGCGTGCTCACAGTGTTGAGCGAACGCCCGTTCAAAAACGGTGAAACCGCGGCCATCGGCGCCTCCCTGATGGACGCCGAGCAACGACGGGAGTTCGACCGGGATCTGGAAATGAACCTGGCGATTTCGCGAGCGGGCATCGGGCGTTTTCGCGTCAATATCTTTAAGCAGCGCAATGATGTATCGATCGTCATTCGCAATGTCAAACTCGACATCCCGCGTTTTGCCGATCTGAAATTGCCGGCAGTACTGCTTGACACCGTCATGCTCAAGCAGGGGTTGATCCTCTTTGTCGGGGCCACCGATTCGGGCAAGTCGACCTCGCTGGCCGCGCTGATCGACCACCGCAACCGCCATAGCAGCGGGCACATCATCACCATCGAGGACCCGATCGAGTACATCCATCGCCACCAGCGCTCGATCATCAATCAACGGGAAGTCGGGGTCGATACACGCAGCTTCCACGCGGCCCTGAAAAACACCCTGCGCCAGGCACCGGACGTGGTGCTGATCGGCGAAATCCGTGACCGCGAAACCATGGAACATGCCCTGGCGTTCGCCGATACCGGGCATCTGGTGCTCTCGACGTTGCACGCGCACAACGCCAATCAGGCACTGGACCGAATTATCAATATGTTCCCGGAAGAACGGCGACCGCAGTTGTTGCATACGCTGGGAAACAACCTGAAAGCATTTATCTCGCAACGCTTAGTCCGCACCGTCGATGGGCAACGCAGGGCAGCTGTCGAGGTGCTGTTGGGCACGCCAACCATCGCAGATCTGGTTCGGCGCGGACAGTTCGAGGAGCTGAAACCGATAATGGAAAAATCCACCGAACTGGGTATGCAGACATTTGATGCGGCGCTGTACGCATTAGTCGCTGAAGGTGCAATCAGTGCGCAGGAAGCTTTAAAGAATGCTGATTCGGTGAATAATTTGAAGTTGCGGATGAAACTTTCTGAAGAGGCAAATGCTGGTAACGATACAACGTCCGAAGAATGGGGGTTGATCGATTAATGTTTTCTTGATTGTTTGTGGGGGGCGGAAACAGTTATTCATGTTTTTTAGATGGATTGGTCGTATCAAAGAAAGTAGAACGTCATCGCGCTGAAGTTGTCAGCTAATTACTTGGTGAGGTTCTAGTGTGAATGATAAGGCCCGGAATAAAACGTTCTGGTCTTCGGCTGTTGCTCTTTCCGAATGGAAGAGCAGGGATGAAGCCGATGCCGTTGAGCGTCAATTGGTTTTGACTCAACTAGAGGCGGCGTTAAGCCAATACACGGATGATCAAAAGATCAATTGGTATGGGCATGAAGTAGAGTTGCAAGCCGGATCGTCGTTGTTCGAGATCTACAATCCCGGCAGCCTTTTGCTTAATGAGTTACTTGCTACCGGCCCGGTATTCGGTGCGATTGCCAGAGAAGGCGCAAGCGATCATGACGGACTTCTGCGCGTTACGCCCGACGGCAAGATGGAAGTCCGTGCGGTCAGGGGGTGGGTGGATCTGGTCGCGGCGCGGCACTTTGAATACAGTGTTCCGACACAATCTGCACTGACGTTGATTTCGGATATAGCAACAGTGGCCGGTGGTTATATATGGCCTGATAACGATATAACTCTCGATCAATGGTTTCGCTTTCATGACATAAACTTGCCGGACAACAAGGCGAAGGTCAGGAATTTGATCGATTTTTTCAAGTTTGATCCGCCAGTGCCAGAGCCGGGCAACTACTGGGAGTATTTTCAAACCGAAGATCCGGCATTTGTCGTATTAAGTGAGGAGCAGTTTTCAGCTATTCGTAATGCGACTGCCAAGTTGATGCCCAACAGAAAACTTCTCACGGCCCTCTACAATGTTACCGGTCGCGCCGCCGTCACACATGAGAGTGCGGCTCAACGGGTCATTGAACTCGTCAATCATCCGATTGCTCTTAATCTCGCCGGTGACTACCTGAAAGAACTGGGCTGGTTCGGTGTGAACGAGGGACAGCAGGCTTCCGATGACATTCTTCGGCAATTGCTGATGACGGCGATATTGCTCGACCTTGATCCATCGATTGGTCACGGCATACAACGTAATCGTGTGGTCGGACTTGATCTGTATGCGCCGAAAAATGTTGATCGTCACCCCTCGGTCATACTTGAGGCGCTGACGGCTGTGCTGCGAACCCGACAATGGCTTGAGGCTGGTCTGGAGCCGTTGGTTGCCCACTTGCTGTTGGCACGCAACGCACCCGAGTTTCTGGTCAGGGAGATTCCTTCGTCGGTTACCTTGGGTTCGATTGGATGGATCAATTTCTGTCGCGCCGTCATGCTGGTCGAGACACTGAAAACCGGTGCGACGCGTGGCATGACCTATGCGCAGGTCATGGCGTATGGCGAACTTGAACCGGTCAGTGAGTCGCAGAAACACAAGCGTGACCTGGCCATGATTGACCCAATCGTTGATTGGGCATTGATCAACCAGATTGTGACCGCCGCTGAACTTGAGCAGGCCGAGCAAACCACTACCCGACGTGCAATTGATGCATTCGAGCGCCACTCGGAAACGTTCGCTCAAATCGCCAAGGCATTTTCGACGCCGTTACCCGACAGAGCGAAGATTGCCCGATCCGCTTTGCAAGTCGCCGCGCCTGGTTGCGACAGCCTGGACGAAAAAGCACTGTCCGAGAAAGGCGGACAGCAAGTCATGTCGATGGTCGACTTGCATCAATCAGGTGATCTGGTCACTGGCCAGTGGGATAGACGTACCGTGCGCCTGGTCACTAACGGTGTCCTCAGGCCGGCCATCAACTACAACCCGTCCGGTGTCAGCCTTTACGCGCGTTACCCGAACTTGTTGAAGCTAGGATCCTGTGACGAGGAGATGGATCGTCAGTTGGCTGTGCATTTCAATGATTTGAACAGCGCCATGTTGTCTAGCGTGAAACTGGCTTTGGCGCAGATGCCAGAGGCGGATTTGCAAGTCTTCATGAATGCCGATATTCACTTCCTGACCGTACGCGAGTCCGCCATTTATTTTAAATCGCGCGGCCTGGGCGGGCCCCTGAAAATTGATCTTGACCAGGAAACAATGCAAAGCAGAGATGCCGCCACGGGACGTTTTGGCATTGTGATGTATGCGTCTCACGAGAATGCGGACATCTGCTACGAACTGTTCACATCGCGCGCAGAGACTCGAAAAAATGACGCCTTGGCGGCTTTCATCAAGCGAGAGCGAAAACTGCGACAACGTTCAAGAATGAGTGCCAGCGCGGATCTAACGTTTCCACTGAGCATCACCGCGACGCAACTCCTGCCGCTCGATGTAAAACGCTATACCCATGCGGCTGCCGAGGACTCTTCGCTCACCAGCAGCATGGCCATCATCGATAATTTTGGCATGCTCAACGCGCCGCAAGCATCGTCGACGCCAAAGTCAGGGTTCTATCAAAAATTCAACGACGCGAATATCGAACGTATCGCCACGTTTCTGGTTAAAAATCGACCTTATCTGAACAAGAGCGAACTGAGAGAACTGGTGCGCGTACCGACTCCGCTTGAACTTTCCAGGGAGGAGGGCGAGCGATTGCTGACTTATTTCATCGACCTGGTGGTGCCTTTCAAAAAATGCATCGAGGATATTGCCTCGGGTGAACATGACAAAGTCGTCGACGGAGTTTACGGATGTCTGATGGATGGCATCGGCCTGGTGGGCACGGTGGCAGGAGCCACCTCCAAAGTCTTGAGCATTTCGGCGAAGGCTATTTCAACCACATCCAGGGCGGCGCGTTTTACCCGATTGGCATTCACCTCGGCCGTTTCCCTTCTCAACCCGCTGGATGGGGTGCCCTCTGGCATTCAGGCGGGCGGAAAATTGGTGAATAAGGGCTTGTTGCGTTTTAGCAAAAACAGCCATGAACTGGTTGCCAGGGCCAACAGCCAATTGCACAAACTCAGTGGCCGTCGGCAGTCCTATGATTTGCTCGGTGCGTCGCAAAGTACCCATTTGGGGTTGGGTCACTGGCAACCTCGCGGCACGCCTGGCAACGTTGTTGCTGTTCTGGCGGCCCGCAGCGGCAACCAATGGTACGCCTTGAACCGGCGTGGCAAGTTGTGGGGTCAACCGCTGAGCGGCTTCGCCTATCAAACACCCTTGCAGTTGCCGTATTCAACCAAGACACTTCCCGCGAGCTACACGTGCAACTTCATCGAAACAAGTCTACCTCGCGCTCGGGCGAAGATTGACAACGCTATTGCTGTGATCAGCCGACATGAGTTCAAGCGAGACGGCGATCTGCTGATGAAGGCACTGTTCGGTAACACGTCGCAGGTAGCGACTGATCGACTGGTGAATTATCTGCGCTTGATTCGCTTTGATTTCGCTGGCTTCTCAGTGAGCAACACGCTTCTCGATGCAGTGAAGCATAACGAGACACTCGCTTCTTTTGATGTGAACAACTACAAGCGTTGGAAAAGTGCCAGCTCCAACGACGCATCGGGTATTGCGTTTATCGAGATTTATACTCAAAACCTGAACAAACACTTCGTCAATCTGGGCTTCAACCATGACGTGGTGGCCGATGACCTGATCCACGAACTGTTTCATGGCAGTGCGCAGACCGTGGATGTCGGCTACGCCACGGACACAGAGCATGCAAGCCACAGCGGGCAGCGACTGGATGTAGCGCAGCTGCTGAATCTTGCGTCCGGCAACCTCCCTGTCGCGGACTCGATCGCTGGCAATCATGCGGTATCCAAGGCCTTTGAGAATGCCGACTCGCTGGCAATTGCCACTTCGTTACTGAGTCAAATGGCTACGGACAAAACGACATTCGACCGCAACATGACGATCATTCGCAGGGCACTCGATGCCAGTGGCGGTAGAGCGATTGGTCAGCCGGTTGTGATTACGCTGAACAAACCCCTCTGACGCCATGCACCGTCGTCAACGCTTGCCGTAAGCGTATCAGCGCCGGGTTCAAACGCTCAGTTCCAGCCGATCCCGAAACTGCTCCAGCGCTTCGGGATTGGCCAACGCATCGGTGTTTTTCACCGGCCTGCCGTGCACCACCTCGCGCACTGCAAGTTCGACAATCTTGCCGCTGATGGTGCGCGGAATGTCCGTCACCGCAACGATCTTCGCCGGTACATGCCTTGGGGTGGTATTGGCGCGGATCTCCTGACGGATGCGTTGCTCCAATGCGTCATCCAGTGCCAGCCCTTCGCGCAACTTCACAAACAGCACAACCCGCACGTCATCCTGCCACTGCTGACCGATAGCGACGCTGTCCAGTACTTCGCTGACTTTCTCGACCTGCCGATAGATCTCCGCTGTGCCAATGCGCACGCCACCCGGGTTGAGCACTGCATCAGAGCGGCCATGGATCAGCATCCCGCCGTGAGGCCGTTGCTCGGCGTAATCGCCCTGTGCCCAGACCCCGGGAAACAGGCTGAAATACGATTGCCGCAATTTTGCGCCGTCCGGGTCATTCCACAGGCCAATCGGCATGGCCGGGAAATGCCGGGTGCAGACCAGTTCACCTTTTTCACCGAGCACCGGTTGGCCGGCGTCATTCCAGACTTCGACCGCCATGCCCAGGCTCTTGCCCATGATCTCGCCGCGCCGCACCGAGGACAGCGGATTGGCGTTGACGAAGCACGAAACGATATCAGTGCCGCCCGACATCGACGCCAGGCATACATCCGCTTTCAAGTCGCGATAGACGAAGTCATAGCTTTGCGGGGATAACGCTGAGCCCGTGCACAGCAGCGTCTTCAGGCTGCCCAGATCATGACTTTCCCGGGGCTTGGCGCCGCTGCTTTCCAGGGTGGCGAGAAACTTGGGGCTGGTGCCGAACACACTGATGCGCTCGTCGTCGATCAAGTCGAGCAAACGCTGGTTGTCCGGGTGAAACGGCGAGCCGTCGTACAGCACCACCGCGCTGCCGACCGCGAGCGCCGAGACCAGCCAGTTCCACATCATCCAGCCGCAGGTGGTGTAGTAGAAAAGTCGATCGCCGGGGCCGAGATCGCAATGCAGGCCGTGTTCCTTGACATGTTGCAGCAACACGCCGCCGGTGCTGTGGACGATGCATTTCGGCACGCCGGTGGTGCCGCTGGAATACAGCACGTACAGCGGATGATGGAACGGCATCGGGACAAAATCCGGTTCGCCGCCGACCTGATAAAAGTCATCCCACAAAGTCACTTCGGCGTGAGTCTTGTATGCCTCGACACGGGCCTGCGGCTGAGCGTAAGGCACGATGATCAACTGCTTCAGCGTTGGCAGTTGCTCAAGTATTCCGTTGATCTTGTCGGTCTGCTCGATGACTTTGCCGGCATAGCGATAACCGGCGCAGGTGAGCAGCACCTTGGGTTCGATCTGGCCGAAGCGATCGATCACCCCATGGGTGCCGAAATCCGGCGAGGAGCACGACCAGATTGCACCGAGGCTGGTGGTGGCGAGCATCGCCACCAGGGTCTCCCAGGTATTGGGCATGCAGGCGGCGACGCGATCGCCAAGACCAACACCGGCGGCGCGCAAACCGGCTTGAAATCCGGCGACATGCTCGGCGAGTTCGGCCCAGGTCAACTGCTCGCGTTGACCGTTCTCCGCCACGCTGATCACCGCCACGGCATCGTCACGCCGCCGCAGCAAGTGTTCGGCGAAGTTCAGCGTGGCGCCGGGAAACCACTCGGCGTCGGGCATCTTCGAGCCTTCGCGCAGCACGGCATCGGGTTGCGTGTGGAAGCGGATATCGAAGAAATCGACAATCGCCTGCCAGAATTCCGCGCGCTGCTCGACGCTCCATTGGTGCAGGGCAGGGTAATCGTCGAGTTTCAGTGAATGGCGTTGATTGACCGCACGACGGAAGTTGTCCATGCGCGACTGGGCGATACGGTTGGCGTCGGGTTGCCAGAGGATGTCGGACATTGTTTGCCTCTTGTTTTATTCATGCACAAGGTCGAGCGCACACATAGCACCTGTGGGAGCGAGCCTGCTCGCGATAGCGGTGTGCCAGAACGGTAAAATTTAACTGACACAAAGCTATCGCGAGCAGGCTCACTCCTACCGGGACGCAGCATTACTGCGCCAACCACCCACCATCAATATTCCACGCCGCGCCGCGCACCTGGCTGCCAGCCTCGCTGCACAAAAACAACACCAGTTCGCCCAGATGCTGCGGCGTCACGAATTCCAGCGATGGTTGCTTCTCGGCCAGCAAATCATGCTGCGCCTGCTGCGGATCGACCCCCTTGGCCGCACGGTCGTCGATCTGCTTCTGCACCAGTGGCGTGAGCACCCAGCCCGGGCAGATCGCGTTGCAGGTGACATTGCTGGTCGCGGTTTCCAGGCCGACCACTTTGGTCAAGCCGATAACGCCGTGCTTGGCGGCGACATACGCCGCTTTGCCGGTCGAGCCGACCTGGCCATGCACGGAGGCGATATTGATGATTCGCCCCCAGCCTTTGGCGCGCATTCCCGGCAAGCTCAGACGCGTGCTGTGAAACACCGAAGACAGGTTGATGGCAATGATTGAGTCCCAGCGCTCGACGGGAAAATCCTCCACGGCGGCGACGTGCTGGATGCCGGCGTTGTTGACCAGAATGTCGACACCGCCGAATTCGCGCTCGGCGTAATTGATCATGTCGGCGATCTGCGTCGGGTCACTGACATCGGCCGGATGATGGCCGACCTTGCCGCCGAACCGGGCGACTTCGGCGATGACTTTCGACGCATCGCCAAAACCATTGAGAATCAGATTCGCGCCAGCCTTGGCCAGGCTCAGTGCGATGCCCAGACCAATGCCGCTGGTGGAACCAGTCACCAGCGCGGTCTTGCCGGAAAGAGTCGTCATGAATACCTCACACAATGCCAGTGGCGTAGAAAGTGCCGATCACTACGAAAACCGCCAGGGTCTTGATCAGCGTAATACAGAAAATGTCTTTGTAGGCTTCGCGGTGGGTCAGGCCCGTCACCGCGAGCAAGGTGATGACCGCGCCGTTGTGCGGCAGGGTGTCCATGCCGCCACTGGCCATCGCGGCGACGCGGTGCAGCACTTCCAGCGGAATGTTCGCGGCGTGGGCCGCACTGATGAACTGCTCGGACATCGCCGCCAGCGCAATGCTCATGCCGCCCGACGCGGAGCCGGTGATACCGGCCAGAAGGGTCACGGTGATGGCTTCGTTGACCAGCGGATTGGGAATCTGTTTGAGCCAGTCCGCCAGCACCAAAAAGCCTGGCAGCGACGCGATCACCGCGCCGAAGCCATACTCCGAGGCGGTGTTCATCGCCGCTAGTAATGCGCCGCTCACGGCACTTTTGCTACCTTCGGCGAGCTTGCTGCGAATCGCCTGAAAGCCAAACGCCAGCACCATCAGAATGCCGACCAGCAAAGCCGCCTGCACGGCCCAGATCGCCGTCAATTTGGCGATCTCGGTGGTCACCGGTGCCGCCATGCCCGGCAGCGCGAGGCTGTGGGTCTTGCCGTACCACTGCGGAATCCATTGGGTGAAGAGCAGGTTCATGATGCCCACCGCCAGCAATGGCGACAGGGCAAGCCATGGGTTTGGCAGTTTCAGATCTTCAGCGGTTTCCGGCTCGTTGCGCAATTCAGTGCCGTAGCCTTCGCCAGCACGTTGCGCCTTGTTGCGTTGCCGCTGCAGAAACAGCATGCCGGCGCAGAACACGAAAATCGTGCCGATCACGCCCAGCCACGGCGCCGCCCATGCGGTGGTGTTGAAAAAGGTGCTGGGGATGATGTTCTGGATCTGCGGCGTGCCGGGCAGGGCGTCCATGGTGAACGAGAAAGCGCCGAGAGCGATGGTGGCCGGGATCAGCCGCTTGGGGATATTGCTCTGGCGGAACATCTCGGCAGCAAACGGATAGACCGCGAAGACCACCACGAACAGCGACACGCCGCCGTAAGTAAGCAGAGCGCAGACCAGCACGATCACCAGCATCGCTTGCTTGGTGCCGAGCAAGCGAATGGCCGCCGCGACAATCGAACGGGAGAAGCCCGACAGTTCGATCAACTTGCCGAACACGGCACCAAGCAGGAATACAGGGAAATACAGTTTGATGAAGCCGACCATTTTCTCCATGAACACCCCGGTGAACGCAGGGGCGACGGCGGAAGGGTCGGTGAGCAGAACTGCGCCGAGGGCGGCAATCGGGGCGAAGAGGATAACGCTGTAGCCACGGTAGGCGGCCAGCATCAGCAGCGCCAGGGCTGCCAAAGCAATGATCACACTCATGGTGTGTCTCTCCAGAATTGTTATTTTTGTGGGTAGAACGGGTGTGGGAGAGGCTATAGCGAGATCTGTGCCATATGTTTAAGCTGTTGAAATATATAGATATTATTGGTTGTGGCTGAAAGCTTTCAATGACTTTGTCTCGTTTTAGAGACTGAGTTAAGCCGAAAAGATCGCAGCCTTCGGCAGCTCCTACAGTGCGGACGCGAATTTCCCCTGTAGGAGCTGCCGAAGGCTGCGATCTTTTGATCTTCAAACAATCGATCTACAGAAAGAGATCATTGTCTCTATTTGGAGACTCAGGCAATCCCCAACGCCACCATCTTCTTGTACAACGTCGACCGCCCAAGCCCCAATCGTACCGCCGCTTCCGGCACGTTCCCCGCACATTTCGCAAGAGCTGCCTGAATCAACTGCCGATCAAACCGCTCCCGCGCCTGAGCAAAAGTCTCGTCAGCCAGCGTCTCCATCGTCGGCACCGAGGCACGCTCAACTGGCGTCAAGGTGCCAATCGCCGCACGAATATCCTGCTCAGTCAGCATCAAGTCATCACTGAGCAACGCCGCCCGTTCGAGCACATTACGCAGTTCGCGAATGTTCCCCGGCCAGGCATGCTGGCCGAGCAACGCCAGCGCATCCCGGTGCAGTTCGTGTTGGCTGCGCAGTTCTTCCAGAATCGCTTCACTGAGTGCCGGTAAATCATCAAGGCGTTCACGCAATGGCGGCACCTGAATCGGCAACACATTCAGGCGATAGTACAAATCGGCGCGGAACTCGCCGCGCTTGATCGCCGCTTGCAGATCGGTCGAGGTGGCAGCAATCACGCGCACGTCGCTCTGAATCACCTCGTTGGAGCCGACCGGTTCGAACTCCTTTTCCTGCAACACGCGCAGCAGTTTGCTCTGCAAGGGCAGCGGCATGTCGCCGATTTCGTCGAGGAATAACGTGCCGCCCTGAGCGATCTGCAACTTGCCGGTGCGACCCTTGCGGTCGGCGCCGGTGAACGCGCCCGGTGCCGTGCCGAAAAATTCCGCCTCTAGCAGTGCCTCGGGAATTGCCGCGCTGTTGATGCTGACGAACGCTTTGTGCGCCCGTGGCGAGGCGCTGTGAATGGCTTGAGCCAGCAACTCTTTACCAGTGCCGGTTTCGCCGAGCAGCAACACTGGCGACTCGGCGCTGGCACTGCGCCGGGCGCGGCGCTTGACTTCAAGGCTGGCAGCGCTGGTGCCGATGAAATGGGCGAAGTTGTATTTGGTTTGTCGGGCGCGCAGCAGAGAACGGGTCGAGGCCAGTTCTTCCTGCATGCTCAAGTAACGTTTGAGCATCGGTGACAACGTGCGCAACTCGTCGAACAGGGCAAAACCGATCGCGCCGATGACCGTGCCGGCGTCGTCGTGGATTGGTAGACGCATCACCACCAAAGGCTCTTTCGGCGTGTCCTGCATGTCCAGAAGAATAGGGCGACCGGTGCGCACGACTTCGCGCAACAGGCTGCCGGGAATTACGCTTTCACAGGGTTTGCCGATCGCGCCTGCAGCCGATTCAAGACCGAAACGCCGGGCGTAGCGCTCGTTCATCCAGACGATGTTGGCATCGCGGTCGACAATCACCGTGCCCTCGCTGGATTGCTCGATGATCTCGAACAGCGAACGGATCGCCAGGGTGCGCACCCGTTGGTAGTCCTTGAGGCTTTCGGTGGTGTTCATGGAGGCTGATCCTGATTGTGTATGGCCTGTGCCGGCCCCTTCGCGAGCAGGCTCGCTCCCACAGTAGATTGGGTCTTTCCCAAATTTTGTGTCCGGCGTGAACCTTGTGGGAGCGAGCTTGCTCGCGAAAGCCTCGACCCGGTTTCACGCCGAACACATATGACGCCTACCCCGGATGCGCCGCCGCCAACAGCTCTTTGGTGTACGGATGCTGCGGTGCAGCAAACACCTCATGGCTGGCGCCACGCTCGACCACTTTGCCGTCCTTGATCACGATCATGTCGTGGGCCAGCGCGCGCACCACCGCCAGGTCATGGCTGATGAACAGATAAGTCAGACCGTGTTTTTCCTGAAGCTGGCGGAGCAGCGCGACCACTTGTTTCTGTACCGTGCGATCCAGCGCCGACGTCGGCTCGTCGAGCAGGATCAGCGCCGGTTTCAGCACCAGAGCCCGCGCGATAGCGATGCGTTGGCGCTGGCCACCGGAGAATTCGTGGGGATAGCGATGGCGACTTTGCGGGTCGAGACCGACCTCTTTGAGTACGCGGATGACTTGTTCATCGCACTCGTCAGCGCTTGACTCGCAATGCACTTCCAGGCCTTCGCTGATGATCTGCGCGACTGACATGCGCGGGCTGAGGCTGCCGAACGGATCCTGAAACACCACCTGCATCTGTCGGCGCCATGGGCGCATTTGCTTCTGATTGAGACCGTCGAGTGCCTCGCCCTGAAAGCGGATACTGCCTTCGGAGTCGAGCAGACGCAGGATCGCCTGACCCAGCGTCGATTTGCCGGAGCCAGACTCGCCGACGATGCCCAGCGTCTTGCCACGCTGGATGCTTAGGCTGATGCCATCCACCGCACGCAGGTACTGCTTGCGCTGGAACAGACCGCCACCGACGACAAACTCAACCTTGAGATCGTCGACCTCCAGTACGTTTTCGCGCTCATCCCGAGGCAGTGCTTCGCCTTCGGGCTCGGCGTTGAGCAGCACGCAGCTATAAGGATGCTTCGGTTCGGTGAACAGGGTTTCGCAGGGCGCCTGCTCGACGATTTCCCCGGCCTTCATCACGCACACCCGTTGCGCGATGCTGCGCACCAGATTGAGGTCATGGCTGATCAGCAGCAGCGACATGCCCAGGCGCTGTTGCAGGGATTTGAGCAGCAGCAGGATCTTGCGCTGCACGGTCACGTCGAGCGCGGTGGTCGGTTCATCGGCGATCAACAGCTCCGGTTCGCAGGCCAGGGCCATGGCGATCATCACCCGTTGTCGTTGTCCGCCGGAGAGTTGATGCGGGTAAGCCTTGAGGCGTTCCTTGGGTTTCTGGATGCCCACCAGTCCGAGCAGTTCGAGGATCCGCGCCTGCGCCGCTTTACCGCCGAGGCCACGGTGCAGCAGCAGGGTTTCGCCGATCTGTTTTTCGATGGTGTGCAGCGGATTCAGCGAGGTCATCGGCTCCTGAAAAATCATGGCGATGCGGTTGCCACGCAGTTCGCGCAAGACTTTGGGATCGGCGCCGATCAGTTCCTGTCCGCGATAGCGAATGCTGCCAGTGGTTTGCGCTTCGCTTTCGGGCAGCAATTGCAGAATCGAATGGGCAGTCACCGATTTGCCCGAGCCCGACTCGCCAACCAGGGCCAGACACTCACCGGGGCGAATGTCCAGGCACAGGTCGCGCACCACGGTCTGGTCATGGAAGGCAACGTTGAGGTTACGGATTTCAATCAGGTTGTCAGTCATGGCCACGCTTCAGGATCGAGGGTCGAAGGCGTCACGTAACGCTTCGCCGATGAACACCAATAAAGAAAGAATCAGCGCCAGGGTGAAAAACGCCGTCAACCCGAGCCACGGTGCTTGCAGATTCTGTTTGCCCTGGCCGATCAACTCACCCAGCGAGGCGCTGCCGGCGGGCATGCCGAAACCGAGAAAATCCAGCGCGGTGAGGGTGGAAATCGCCCCGGTCAGAATGAACGGCAAGTAGCTCAATGTTGCATTCATGGCGTTGGGCAGAATGTGCCGGAAGATCACCTTGCGATCGCTCAGGCCCAGCGCGCGGGCGGCTTTGACGTACTCCAGATTACGTCCGCGCAGAAACTCGGCGCGCACCACATCCACCAGCGCCAGCCATGAGAACAGCGCCATGATCCCCAGCAGCCACCAGAAATTCGGCTCGACGAAACCAGAGAGGATGATCAGCAGGTACAACACTGGCAGCCCCGACCAGACTTCCAGCACGCGCTGCCCGAGCAAATCGACCCAGCCACCGTAGTAGCCCTGCAATGCCCCGGCGGCGATGCCGATCAGAGCGCTGACAAAGGTCAGCATCAAGGCAAACAGAATCGACACCCGCGCGCCGAATATCACTCGCGCCAGTACATCCCGCGATTGATCGTCTGTGCCTAACCAGTTGACTGACGTCGGCGGGCTCGGCGCCGGTTTGGTGAGGTCGTAGTTCGGTGTGTCGTCACTGAACGGAATCGGCGGGAACAGTAGCCAGCCGCCGTCCTTGCGAATCAGGTTCTGCACATAGTCGCTGCGATAATCGGCCTGGAATGGCAGTTGTCCGCCGAACTCCTGTTCGGTGTGGCGCTTGAACACCGGGAAGTACCACTGGTCCTGATAGCTGACGACCAGAGGCTTGTCATTGGCGATCAACTCACCACCCAGTGTCAGCACAAACAGGCCGATAAACAGCCATAACGACCACCAGCCACGGCGGTTTTTCTTGAAGCGCTCGAAGCGCCGACGCCCTAGAGGGGAGAGCTTGAACATCAGGCGTTCCTCGCGGCGAAGTCGATACGCGGGTCGACCAGCGTGTAGCACAGGTCACCCACCAGTTTTATCAGCAGGCCGAAGAGGGTAAAGATGAACAGCGAACCGAACACCACCGGATAATCCCGCGAAACTGCTGCTTCGTAACTCATGCGCCCAAGACCATCGAGGGAGAAGATCACTTCGATCAGCAAGGAGCCGGCGAAGAACACACTGATGAACGCCTGCGGGATGCCGGACACCACCAGCAGCATCGCGTTGCGGAACACATGGCCGTACAGCACGCGACGCTCGCTCAGGCCTTTGGCGCGAGCGGTCACCACATACTGGCGGGTGATTTCATTGAGAAACGAGTTCTTGGTCAGGATCGTCAGCGTGGCGAAACCTCCGATCACCAGTGCCGTCACCGGCAGCACCAAGTGCCAGAAGTAGTCGGCAATCTTGCCGAGGGTCGACAGCGATTCGAAGTTATCCGACACCAGGCCACGCACCGGAAACCAGTTCAATGACGTGCCGCCGGCAAACACCACGATCAAGAACATCGCAAACAGAAACGCCGGCATCGCGTAGCCGATGATGATCGCCGTGCTGCTCCAGATATCGAAATGACTGCCATGGTGCACGGCCTTGCGGATCCCCAGCGGGATCGACACCAGATAGGTGATCAGCGTCGCCCATAGCCCGAGGGAAATGGTCACGGGCATTTTTTCCAGGATCAGGTCGGTGACTGTCGCGCCACGGAAAAAGCTTTTGCCGAAATCCAGTTGTGCGTAGTTCTTCAGCATCAGCCACAGGCGCTCATGGGCCGGTTTGTCGAAGCCGTACTGTTTTTCGATGTCCTTGATCAGTTGCGGATCGAGGCCGCGACTGGCGCGGGAAGTACCGCTCATGGTTTCGCTGGCACCGCCGCCGACACTGGCGCCGCCGATCCCTTGCAGGTGGGCGATGGCCTGTTCCACCGGACCGCCGGGCGCGGCCTGGATAATCACGAAATTGACCAGCAGGATGATCACCAGCGTCGGGATGATCAGCAGCAGGCGCCGCAGTATGTAACCCCACATCAGTGCGGCCCTCCGGGTCTGCCACGGGCAATTTTTTCCGCGGTCATCTGCTGATTGGTCAGCGGTGTGCTGCTGATTTCCCACCAGCTCTCGATGGCTTCGTCATTGCTGGCTTGCACCGACGGTATGCCGAAGCGGTTCCACCACACGGTCGAGGTGCCCGGTGGATAGTAGTTGGGAATCCAGTAGTAATTCCATTGCAGCACCCGGTCCAAGGCGTGCGCGTAATGCAGCATGTCGGACTGGGTGGAGGCGCGGATCAGGCCGTTGATCAACGTATCCACGGCAGGATTTTTCAACACCATATAGTTGTTCGCGCCTGGGTCGTTGGCCGACGCGGAGGCGAAGTAATTGAGCAATTCGCCCCCCGGCGAGGTGCTGACCGGGTAGCCGGTGACGATCATGTCGTAGTCGCGGCTCATCAGGCGATTGACGTATTGCGAGGAGTCGATACGGCGAATGTTCAGATCGATGCCGATCTGTTTCAGCGTGCGCTTGTACGGCAGCAACAAGCGATCCATGCCGTTCTGGCTGACCAGGAAGGTGAAGCTCAGTGGTTCGCCCTGGGCGTTCACCAACTGATCGCCATCCGGTTTCCAGCCCGCCTGTTCGAGCAGTTCGAGGGCCTGCAACTGTTTGTCACGGATGACACCGCTGCCATCGGTTTTCGGCGCTTCGAAGACTTTAGTGAAAACCTCTTCGGGAACCTGGCCGCGCAGCGGTTCGAGGATTTTCAGTTCCTGCGCATCGGGCAGTTCGCTTGCCGCCAGTTGTGTGTTGGAAAAGTAGCTCTGCTGGCGGATATACATACCGCGCATCATCTGCCGGTTGCTCCACTCGAAATCCCAAAGCATGGCCAAGGCCTGGCGTACGCGGCGATCGGCGAACATGGGTTTCTGCAGGTTGAACACAAAACCCTGGGCTGACTGTGGCGCCTCGGTGGCCAGATGCGCCTTTTGCAGGCGTCCGTCGCTCAGTGCCGGGCTGTCATAGCCGATCGAGTAGCCAGTGGCCGAAAACTCGCGGTTGTAGTCATAGGCGCCACCGCGCAGCACTTGGCGGGCGACGTCGGTATCACCGAAGTACTCGATGCTGAAATGATCGAAATTGTACAAGCCACGACTGACCGGCAGATCCTTGCCCCACCAGTCGGCGTTGCGTTCAAACGTGATACTGCGCCCCGAATCGACCTTGCCGACTCGATACGGGCCGCTGCCCAAGGGGGCTTCATAACCGCCGCCGCCGGCGAAATCGCGGCTCTTCCACCAATGCTCGGGGAATACCGGCAGGGTCGCGATGTCCAGTGGCAGGGTGCGGTTTTCATTACTCTTGAAATCGAAGCGCACGGTTAGCGGCGCTTCGACTTCGACGCCTTTGACGTCGGCAAACTGGGTGCGATAACGCAGGCTGCCCTGGGTCATCAATAAATCGTAGGTGTAACGCACGTCTTCGGCGGTGATCGCTTTGCCGTCGGCGAAGCGTGCCTTGGGATTGATATAGAAGCGCAGCGACAGACCATCATCCGAGCGTTCCATCTTTTGCGCGACCAGACCGTAGACCGTGTAAGGCTCGTCGAGCGAACGCTGGGCCAGCGGCGAATAGAGCAAGCCATCGATCTGAGTGACGCCGATGCCTTTGTCTATATAAGGAAGGACATGGTCGAAGTGGCCGATCTCGATGGCCGAGCGGCGCATTGTCCCGCCCTTTGGCGCTTGCAGGTTGGTGTAGTCGAAATGACTGAAGCCGGCAGGATACTTGGCAGGCTCGCCATAAACGGTCAACGCGTGTTGCGGTGCAGCGTTTGCGCCGGTGGCGCCCGTCAACAGGGCGAGGGCGGTGAGCATCAATGTGGGGAAAACCAGTCGCATTGTCAGCCTTGGAACCGGGAAATCGATAAGCGCAAGTTGTACGCGAGAGGCGCGTCAGTCGCCAGCCGTATATGTAACTGAAACACAACGGCCCACCAGAAGGCGGGCCGTTGGCGAGCAATCAGGCGACGGATCAGTCCTGACGGCTGGTGACTTCCAGCAGGTGATAACCGAACTGGGTTTTTACCGGACCTTGCACGACGTTGATTGGCGCGCTGAAGACCACGGTGTCGAATTCCTTGACCATCTGGCCAGGACCGAACGAACCCAGATCACCGCCCTGACGGCTCGATGGGCAGGTGGAGTTGGCCTTGGCGACTTCGGCGAAATCAGCGCCGCCTTCGATCTGGGCCTTGAGTTCGTTGCACTTGTCTTCGCTGGAAACCAGGATGTGGCGGGCAGTGGCTTTAGCCATGGGGAAACTCTCCAATCTATTTCAGTAAAAGTGTGGAGCCTACCGGATTCAGTGGGCGAATTCTCGGCAAAGTTCCGTTCGGTTGTCCGTGGCTTTGATCAGAGATTCGCGGCTCGCAGACGTTCAGCATGTTCGACGTACAGCTCAATCGGGTCGGGCAGTGCGGTTGCCGTGCTGGCCGTGCGGCGCAGGCTGCCCAGATGATCCAGCGGGTAGTCGGAGCGGATCACTTGCCCCAAGTGAGAACTGAAGCGGCCAACGAAGCCGTCATTCTGCTGCGTTTCGGTCATGAAGTACTGCGATAACGCGTGGCAAATGCTTTGGGTTGGATCGAGTGTCGACGGGCTGTTGGCCGGCAGGACGCCGCTCCATGAGTAATAGCGTACGCCGTTGACCTGTTCCGGGCCTTGTCCGCCCCAAGTGCTGGGCAATCCCTGCGGAAACTTGTCGTTGAACTCGCCTACGCCTTCGGTCGTCAGTGCATTGAGCGCCGCCAGTGCGTTCTGCGGCAAGGTGACACTGCCACTGAGCAACGATAGAAAATCGGCAAATAGCGTCGCTACATTTTGGGCGACGACCTCCGGCAGCCGCCCGGGTATCAGGGCCTTACGCAGAAAGTCGGCCAGTTCCGAACCGTGATTCGGGCCGCTGACGGAGGTTACGGAAGCGACGGCGTGTGGCGCGAGCGCCGCAGCGTATCGAGCAGCCAGTGCTCCCTGACTGTGTCCTATGAGGTTGACTTTGTCTGCACCTGTGCCTCGCAAGACACGATCAATCTGTGCAAGTAATTGTTCACCCCTGGTTTCGTTTTTATGGGTGGCAGACAGGTGCGGAACAAACACTCGGCTGCCGGCCGTTTTCAGAGCGTCCTTTACGTCATGGAACAGCTCGAAGTGACCGATGCGCTCGAATCCGAACAGGCCATGTACCAACAGGACGGGATAGCGAGTTGAAGCATTCCGTTGCATGTTCTTACCTTTTTCGCAGAAGTTCATCGGGGAATCCGGAGGCCACTCTAAAACACTCATCCAGCCGAAGAAGTAAGAAGGGGCTTCTCTTGGCCGTTGAATCTGGACTAGTGGCTGTACGAATTTTCAGATACTTATGAAATCCGAATCGGAAGTTGAGGACATCTTTCGCTCGGTTGATGGCGTTTTTGCGTAGTTTGCCTACCCGGTGGGAGGCCTTTGCCGGATGTTCGCGGCGGATGAGGCTGACATCGAAAGTGTGCGCAATAGCGTTCAATGTTGGCTGTCGACGCCGCCCATGAAAGCGGCGTTCTTTCCAAGGAATGGAGCCACTAATGCACACGCACGAAGTCGAGTTTTGCTACCGGATGCGCCACCCCGCCAGCCCCTGTGTTTCGAACGAACTGCTGCCAGCGGCAACCGTTGATAGTCTGAAGGGGACGGTGCTTGATCCATCACTGGGCAAGGTCGTTGTCCGTATTGCTCCTTATGCAAACATGAGCTGCGGCGATCAGTTGCTCTTGAGTTGGGACGGTCTGGACATAGAGGGCTTTGCTTATCAGCATGAAATGGTTCGCTATGTCAGCGAAGCCCAGGTCGGCAAAGACATCGTTTTCGTGATCAAAGGCCTGCATATCGCTGCACTGGATGGCGGTTCGCTGGCGGTCTACTGGAAACTGTTCAGTGCGCGCTCGGCTGAACCGGCGGTGTCTGCCCGTGTGCATTTGTCCGTGGGTGATGTGCGGCCACAATTGCTTGCGCCGATTGTCGAGGGTGCGGTCGGAGGGACGCTGGATCCGGCGCGGGTGCCGGACGGCACGCTTATTGTGCTCCAGCCTTATGCCCGAATGGCGGCGGGGGATCGAGTCACGTTGCTGTGGGGCGCTGACGCATTGTCCGCAACGTTCAGCGACAGTTTGAAGGTCGAAGCCTTTGCTGTCGCAGACGTACTGTCATTCTGGGTTGAAGGGGCGCACATCGCTGCTCATCTCGGCGGCGAGGTAGTGGTGCGCTATCAGGTCGAGCAGGCGGGCGGAGTCATTCGCGAGTCCGAGGCGGCAAGAATTCTCGTTACCCCGTTCCTGCGGGGAGAGCTTGAGGCTCCCGATGTACTTGAAGCTGAAGACGGCGTGCTGTTGAAAGAGGACTCCGTCGATGGCGTCACCGTCGTGATCGGTAATGCCCGGACGCAGGAAGGCGAGTTGGTCTATCTCAAGTGCGACGGGGAACTGTTCAATCATCGGGATGACCGTGAAATCACTCGGGAGACGGCGGGGAAGCCGCTGATCTTCATTGTGCCGCACCGATTCTGGCGTGAGCACCATGGCACGACCGTGCGGGTGGCCTACACGGTTGAACGTCTGGACGATGTCAGTCAGACGTCTGCGGCCACACAGGTGCGAGTGGAGGGGTAACGCGGCGTGACCAGCCCTGCGGTTTGCAATAAATCCGCGGGGCTGGCCGGATAATCAGCCTTTTGCCTGGGCACTGAGACGTTGAGATGCGTCCAGCAGCAAACGCTCCGTTGCGCTGAAACCGAGGCAGCCATCGGTAATCGAAACCCCGTAACGCAGGGATTCGCTCAGCGGTTGGCAGCCCTCGAACAGGTGAGACTCGATCATCATGCCGATCAGAGAACGGTCACCTTGCAGGCGTTGCTCAAGCACTTCGTTGAAGACGCCAGGCTGGCGTAGCGGGTCCTTGCCACTATTGGCGTGGCTGCAATCGACCATGATCCGGCTCGGAATCTTCAGGCGATCCAGGTCGGCATGGATTTTGGTCACGCTCTCGCGATCATGGTTCGGCCCTTTATGGCCGCCGCGCAGAACCAGATGGGTGTCGGGGTTGCCTGGCGTTTGAATGATGGCCGGATGGCCCTGACTATCGACGCCGAAATGCCGGTGCGGATGGGCTGCCGAACGCATGGCGTCAACCGCAATGGCGGCACCGCCGTCGGTGCCGTTCTTGAAGCCGACGGGCATGCCCAATCCACTGGCCATCTCCCGATGGATCTGCGATTCAGTGGTACGCGCGCCAATGGCCACCCAGCTCAACAAGTCATCGAAGTAACCGGCAGCCATGGGTTGCAGCAACTCAGTGGCCACCGGCAGGCCGAGGCGGATCATTTCCAGCATCAGCTCACGCGAAAGCGTAAGGCCGCCAGCCATGTCATCACTGCCATCCAGATGCGGGTCGTAGGCCAGACCTTTCCAGCCGACCGTGGTGCGCGGTTTTTCGACATAAGCTCGCATCACCAACAGCATTTCGCCGCTGACTTCCTCAGCCAGTCGAGCGAGCTTGCCAGCGTATTCGAGTGCGGATTGCGGATCATGGATAGAGCAGGGCCCGACGATGACCAGCAGGCGCTGATCCTGGCCGTTGAGAATGGCGCGAACTGCCTGACGGTGGGCGGTGACTTGCTGACTCAAGGCATTGCTCAGGGGCAATTGCTGTTTGAGTTGCAACGAGCTGGGCAGACGCAGAGTCAATGCTTCGTTGGCAGGATTCAGGGTGGACAGCGGCAGAGCAGAAACGGACGAGTTCATATTCGGTCTTCCTGGGCTGGCGGCGGGTTCTCCCGCTCGCTCGGCCCTACTGGGGTGTTCGACAATTGGCCGTATTGGCTACGTGGGTGTGCTTGCCACCTGTAGGTGACCGATCGGAGGCGGCAGGCTGTCCCGAGCGGAAGCTGGTAAATCGCCAGGCGTTAAAGCTGTCGTAACGGTAATAAGTGGCGTAGTTCATTTCGTGAATCCTCAAAGTGTCTGGTGTGTTGCTGAAAAGTTTGGGGCTGAAAAAACAAAACCCCCGGTCGGGAGGCCGACCGGGGGTTGAGAATTCTCTGGTAGGCGACCCGTTGTTATGGGCGCCGTTTGGGTATCAGGCGCGCCAGTGGCTAAACCAATACCCAAAATAAAAGCTGACCGGAGCGCAAACGTCATTCACCCGGGCAGCCGCAACCGAGCGCAAGGCGCTGGCAGTACGAAGCTGTGAGAGGGCGTTGAACATGGTCTGTCTCCAATGAATGGGCCGAGCTTACTAGAGGCCGATACGCCTCAGCAATCAGAAATTGCTATCGCGTAATCAACGAAACATCTATTGCTAGCGTCGCGCTGGAGTTGTGACATTCTGCACTTCGCTTGATGACCAAGGATGAACCGTGTCGACACAAAACATTGCTGCTGCCCATTCTCTGCTCATTGCCGGTGAGTTTTTACACTGTCGCTTTATCGAGGCCGCAGCGGCCGGGGCAGGTGATCTGTTGGTCATGGCCGAGCGCGTCGTGGGTGCATGGCTGGGGCGAATTGTTCCTGTTGTGCAAGCCTGATGACATTCCACTTACGATTGGCGGTTCCAGAAGATCTGGCGTTTGCCCGTGATCTTACCTGTCAGAACATGCTGCGCTACTACATTCGCCATGACCTGCTATGGCAGGACGAAGCGTTCGACGTGGCGTGGTTGGGGCGGCAAAACTGGCTGATAGTGAAGGGTGATGTGCCAGTGGGCTTTCTCAGTCTCAGTCGGGATATACGCGCGCTGTACATTCGTGAACTGCAGATTGCTGAAACGTATCAGGGGCAGGGTGCTGGTTCTTGGGCGATCGATCAGGTTATCGACATGGTCCGCAAAGAAAGACGCCCGGCTCTACGCCTGACCGTATTTGAAAATAATCCGGCGAGAAACTTGTATGAGAGAAAAGGACTACAGGTTCAGGGCGCGGACGAGTGTTTTCTGCGAATGCAGCTTGATATCGGTACACATGTGCTCTGAAACCCACGGCCGGCAAGCCTTCAATGATGAATTGAAACTTTTTAAATGACGCTTTCCGCTAGGTCTGCGTGGCACTTTTTGCTAAGGTGTCCGGCATCCCAATATGACCATATCGCGAGGTGTCTGCTTGATTAGGGTGCTAGTGGTCGATGACCATGATCTCGTTCGTACAGGCATTACACGTATGCTGGCCGATATCGATGGCTTGCAGGTGGTTGGCCAGGCCGAATCCGGGGAAGAGTCCCTGATCAAGGCCCGAGAGTTGAAGCCCGATGTGGTGCTGATGGACGTCAAGATGCCTGGCATCGGCGGCCTGGAAGCCACGCGCAAACTGTTGCGCAGTCATCCGGATATCAAGGTGGTCGCGGTCACGGTGTGTGAGGAGGATCCTTTCCCGACACGCTTGTTGCAGGCCGGTGCTGCGGGTTATCTGACCAAGGGCGCGGGTTTGCCGGAAATGGTTCAGGCGATTCGCCTGGTATTTGCCGGCCAACGCTATATCAGTCCGCAGATTGCCCAGCAATTGGCGATCAAATCCTTCCAGCCCTCCAACGACTCTCCCTTCGATGCCTTGTCCGAGCGCGAAATTCAGATCGCCTTGATGATTGTCGGCTGTCAGAAGGTACAGATCATTTCCGACAAATTGTGCCTGTCGCCAAAAACCGTGAACACCTATCGCTATCGTATTTTCGAGAAGCTTTCGATCAGCAGCGATGTCGAGTTGACCCTGTTGGCGGTTCGTCACGGCATGGTTGATGCCAGCCTCTGACCATGACTGAAACATTCGATTCCGGCGCGTTTCTGTCGACAGTCAGTGGACGCCCAGGCGTCTATCGCATGTTCGACAGCGATGCACGCCTGTTGTACGTGGGCAAGGCCAAGAACCTGAAAAAACGCCTGGCCAGCTACTTTCGCAAAACCGGCCTGGCGCCGAAGACTGCCGCGTTGGTGGGGCGCATTGCGCAGGTCGAAACGACCATCACCGCCAATGAAACCGAAGCGCTGCTGCTTGAGCAGACGCTGATCAAGGAGTGGCGGCCGCCGTACAATATCCTTCTGCGCGACGACAAATCCTATCCCTATGTTTTTCTGTCCGACGGCCAGTTTCCGCGCCTGAGCATTCATCGCGGGGCCAAAAAGGCCAAGGGCAAGTACTTCGGCCCCTATCCGAGTGCCGGCGCCATACGTGAAAGCCTGAGTCTGCTGCAAAAGACCTTCTTCGTTCGGCAGTGTGAAGACAGCTACTACAAGAACCGTACCCGCCCATGTCTGCAGTATCAGATCAAGCGCTGCAAGGCGCCTTGCGTGGGGCTGGTCGAGCCTGACGTGTATGCCGAAGACGTGCGCCACTCGGTCATGTTTCTTGAGGGGCGCAGTCACGCGCTGACCAACGAGCTGTCCACGGCGATGGAGGAGGCGGCGATCAACCTGGAGTTCGAACGAGCCGCCGAGTTGCGTGACCAGATCGCGCTGCTGCGCAGGGTTCAGGATCAACAAAGCATGGAAGGCGGCACAGGGGACATCGATGTCATCGCGGCATTCGTCAACCCGGGTGGCGCCTGCGTGCACTTGATCAGTGTGCGTGGCGGACGCGTGTTGGGCAGCAAGAATTTCTTTCCGCAAGTCGGCATCGAAGAGGACGTGTCGGAAGTCATGGCCGCGTTTCTTGGCCAGTATTTCATCAGCAGCCCTGAGCGCGATTTGCCGAGTGAGCTGATCGTCAACGTGGTGCATGAAGATTTTCCAACGTTGATCGAAGCGATCCATGAATTGCGTGGTCGCGAGCTTGCCATCAGTCATCGGGTGCGCGGTACGCGGGCACGCTGGCAGCAACTGGCCGTCACCAACGCCGAGCAGGCATTGGGTGCACGCCTGGCCAACCGCCAACACACCGCCGCGCGCTTTGAAGCCTTGGCCGAAGTGTTGAATCTGGATGAACCGCCGCAGCGCCTGGAATGCTACGACATCAGCCATTCCAGCGGTGAGGCGACGGTTGCTTCCTGTGTGGTCTTTGGCCCGGAAGGCGCGATCAAGTCGGACTACCGGCGCTATAACATCGAAGGGGTCACGGCGGGTGACGACTATGCCGCCATGCATCAGGCCTTGACGCGACGCTTCAGCAAACTCAAGGAAGGCGAGGGCAAGTTGCCAGACATCTTGCTGGTGGACGGTGGCAAGGGCCAGCTGTCGATGGCTCGCGATGTTCTCAACGAGTTGGCCGTACCAGATCTGATTCTGCTCGGTGTCGCCAAAGGCGCTACTCGCAAGGCGGGCTTCGAAACGTTGTATCTAAATGATGCAGCGCATGAGTTCACCTTGCGTGGCGACTCGCCGGCGCTGCACTTGATTCAACAGATTCGCGATGAGGCGCACCGCTTCGCGATTACCGGACACCGCGCACGCCGTGGCAAAACCCGCCGTACGTCAACGCTGGAAGGCGTTGCCGGCGTTGGGCCGACCCGACGTCGCGACTTGTTGAAACATTTTGGTGGATTGCAGGAGCTGACTCGTGCAAGCATCGAAGAGATCGCCAAAGCCCCGGGGATCAGTAAAAAGCTCGCAGAGTCGATTTATGCGAACCTGCATAGCGAGTAGAATGCCCCTTCACCTCGTAGCCAGTTGTGCCGATGAATATCCCTAATCTGATTACCGTTCTACGCGTCCTGCTCATTCCGATCTTCATTTTGCTGTTCTATCTGCCTTATCAGTGGAGTTACATGGCCTCCGCCTCGGTGTTTGCCTTTGCGGCAGCGACGGATTGGCTGGACGGTTATCTGGCTCGCCGTCTGGAGCAAAGCACTCCGTTCGGGGCGTTTCTCGATCCGGTAGCCGACAAGCTCATGGTTGCGGTGGCACTGGTGCTGCTCGTTCAAGAACACGGCAATCTTTGGCTCACTCTGCCGGCTGCTGTCATCATCGGTCGCGAGATTGTGGTGTCGGCATTGCGTGAATGGATGGCCGAACTCGGCGCCCGTGCCCACGTAGCCGTTTCAAATCTGGGCAAGTGGAAAACCGCGGCGCAGATGCTTGCGCTGGTCATTCTGTTGGCCAACCCGAAGGACTTCAGTTTCTGGGTTATCTTGGGTTATGCCTTGCTGATGGTCTCTGCCGGCCTGACCTTGTGGTCGATGGTGCAGTACCTGCGCGCCGCTTGGCCGCACCTGAAGACTGATGTTGAAAAGAAATAAAACTTTTTTGAATCAAAGGGTTGACGGAGCTTCTTAATTCTATAGAATGCGCATCACCAAGCGGGAATAGCTCAGTTGGTAGAGCACGACCTTGCCAAGGTCGGGGTCGCGAGTTCGAGTCTCGTTTCCCGCTCCAAGTTTGTACAGTGTTTGTTGTTGTGCTACTGACAGCAGATACTTTGAGGCCGAGTAGCAAAATGGTTATGCAGTGGATTGCAAATCCACCTACGCCGGTTCGATTCCGACCTCGGCCTCCACTATAAACAAGCTCCGTAGATCCATGATTTACGGAGCTTTTTTATTTGCACTGCGCTGCAAGATTTAGTCTTGAATAACGGCCATTGCAAACTTGCTTCACCGGGAAGTGATGTATATATTTCCCGCACTGCTGTTCAAGGCTTGATCCTGTCAGGATCGCGACTGTGCAGCAGAAGATAAGCAGCGCCGCGCTACCGCCCGAATGGCGAAACTGGTAGACGCATGGGACTTAAAATCCCCCGCTCGTAAGGGCGTGCCGGTTCGATTCCGGCTTCGGGCACCATCTTGCATTCCACTGAACGCTGTTAAGTTCTTTGGAAGCCTTGAAAAACCTGCCTTCTGGCGGGTTTTTTCGTTTTAGCATTCCGTCGGATTCTTGTCCATTCTTCTGGAATCCGGTCATTTAGAGGGTAAAGTTAGGGGAAGTTTTTGGTTCGATTAAGGATAGTACCCTTATGTCGCGCACAACTGCTCCGCTTACTGACGCTGCTTGCCGTTTAGCCAAGCCAACAGACCGTCCCTACAAGCTTTTCGACGGCGACGGTCTCTATCTCCTAATCCAACCCAATGGCCGTAAAGGCTGGCGTCTCAGGTACGTAAAGCCTGACGGGCGGGAGGGGTTGACCTCCCTCGGCAGCTATCCTGTGGTTGGCCTTGCCGATGCGCGCCAGAAGCGTTTAGATGCGAAGCGGATGCTCGCAGACGGCATTGATCCCGTTGAGAACAAGCGTAAAGCCAAAACGGAAGATGCTGTCAACGGCCGTACCTTTGAAAGCGTTGCGTTGGACTGGCACAAGAACATGTCGGCCAGATGGACACGCGACCATTCCAAGAATGTGTTGAACCGTCTGAATAACTATGTTTTCCCGTTTATCGGTGCCCGCGCGATTGCTGATCTCGATACTTATGATCTGATGCAACCTTTGGAGGCGATCAGAAAACGAGGAACGATTGACGTCGCCTTAAGGGTACAAAGATACCTGCAAAGTATTATGCGTGAGGCAAAACGCCTTCGTCTTATTCCGATAAACCCTGCGTACGATCTTCAGGGCTTGATCAAAGCGCCGCGAGTCTCCCATCGGCCTGCATTGCCCCTATCACGCCTGCCTGAATTGCTGGCACGAATCAATGCCTACAAGGGCCGAGAGCTGACCCGGCTAACGCTCATGCTGTCGCTGCACGTGTTTTGTTCGCTCGAGTGAATTACGTTTCGCTCGCTGGTGTGAGTTCGACCTCAAGCGTGGCGTATGGGAGATCCCGGATACTCGGCCGGAGCTGGAGGACGTACGCCATTCAACGCGGGGGACGAAAATGGCGGGCGATGTTCATCTTGTGCCTTTATCGCCGCAAGTTGTGGCCGTGCTTGAACAGATCCATACCCTCACTGGCACATTCGAGCTGGTATTTGCCGGTGATGCTAGGGCCTGGAAGCCGATGTCAGAAAACACCGTGAACAAAGCGTTGCGCACGATGGGGTACGAAACCAAGACCGAGATCTGTGGTCACGGCTTCCGCTCAATGGCCTGTAGCGCACTGGTTGAGTCAGGGCTGTGGTCAGAGACGGCTATTGAAAGACAGATGAGCCATCGAGAGCGGAACAGCGTTCGTGCCGCCTACATTCACAAGGCAGAGTTCATTGAAGAGCGCAGGCTGATCATGAACTGGTGGAGCCGGTACCTTGAGGCCAATCTTCAGGAGCATGTCACCCCTCACGAGTTTGCGAATCAGGCCGGCGAGAATGTCAATCGGTTAAAAGTAAAACGTGGCGCAATGAAGTAGGCGTGCGGCGAATGCTTCGTTAGGGGGGTTAAAGGTTGTTCGCCCTCAATCTGGAAAGTTTCGCTGTTCCCTCGTGTGCCGTGCTCCGGGGCTCAAGCTGAGGTGTTAACTTCGAGCGGTGGCAAAGGATGTTACCGTTACAGTTGAGTGCTTCTGATGGGCGTTTGTTGTTCTTAGAGTTGCCACTGGAGGGCTGGACTTCACATGCCACCTGAGGCATCGGGAGAAACTCGAAAAATGACGGTCAGCATCTGATTTCTACGGGCTAATGATCACGATATGCTGCCCTTGAGTCGGATTTTTTATTGCGCAGGAGAACACCATTTGGCAAGACATCTCAGCTTCGAAGCAAAAATGAAGCGCGTGGGTTGAATGCGCCAGCATCCAGCCCTGCCGCCGGTACTGCCGATTGTCTCTGTAAGTCCAGCTATGGTTCTTGCTCCGCGCACAAAGCGCTGCGAGTCTAGAGTCTGTTATTTACAGTCAAACTCTTGCTTTCCAAAGAACATTTCACCAGGGCTCTGGGTGGGCGTTACAGGCTGTTAAATCGGAAATCTGCCTCCAGTTTTGCCCCCACTTGCACGGGTACACGAGCGATCGCAAATGGGGATTCTGATCTAACTCCAGTATGGCGCATGGTGGCGTTTAGAATAACCCCACTTTCAAGCTGCGGGTTGACGCGTAGTCAGAGGCTGACTCGACGCAGCTACTGGCTGGGTGGATTACACCACCCCCGCTGGTGATCGCTTCCTTCATCACAACATCGCAGTTTTTGACCATAAAGTTTTCCTGCGAGCATGCTCATGAAGTCACTTTCCGCGATGAAGGACGGCGCTTGCACGTCGGCAGCTGTGGCTGGAGCCATCGAGCCCCTCTGGACACCGCCGACGAGGAACATGTCGTCTATCAAGATGCTAGGAGGGATAAAGGCGTAGTGCCATGAAAAAGCCACAGCAATTTGGCGGGTAGTAGCTACAGTCAGTAGGCCAACCCTTAAACCTTCGGGGATAACGTTCGCGGCGGGCGTCGCCAAGAACGATAGGGATATGAAGACGCTGCATTATTTCAGAGGAAACACCATGCCCTATCAATGCACCTCTTTGATTGATACGCAAATTGTTGGATATAACGTGGCAGACTGCTTGGCGCTTGGGCAGTTCGATGCTGCGCTGGCCAAGGAAGCGTCTAGAAGTGCATCGATGCCCCAGACCGAACTCGATTCAGAAGTCATCACGATCATAGCTGCTTTGGACCGTCGCCAAATTGCTGTGAGCAAGGCGTCAGAGGCTGTCGCGAAGGGTAACAAGAAGTTGGCTCTTGAGGCGATTGGCGTCACCGTCGACCTTACTGTCGAGACTTGCGTCCTCACACGTAATCCGGTCTGTATCGGCTCTGCGTATGGAGCGAAAATACTTTACGAAACTGCAGAGTTCGGGATCCAGTTGTATGACGCAAGGACGCCGCAGGAAAAGGCTGAAGCGGTTTTTGCGTTTGGGAAAGGGCGCGTAGCGTTGTTCAAGGGGGTCATTGGGGCAGTTGCTCCAAAGACGCCGGCACAGTCTGCAGCACGTGCGATGAGTGCGGCAGTAAGAGCTGCCCGAACCCTTTCAAGCGCTACCTCCACTGTGGCACAAGCCAAATCCGATCTTGAAGCCGCAGTCGGCGAGTTGGAGAAAATGAAGACACTCTTTGACCCGGTGTTAGTCAATGCTGATTCCTATCGTAAATACCGAGCCTCGGCCTTCGAGGCGCGACGCTTTCTCCTCCAGTTATTGAATGCGGGATTTGCGGGGCAGGGGTGCAGAGTAGATACGATCCCGTTACCCATATCCTGAATGAAAGACCAGCGAGCGGATCTCTTTTCGATGGAGAGAACTGATGACCGATCTCAATGTTTTGATTCCGTTGCTGGTGGGCGCCTTTGTGGTTGCCGCTGTCCTGGAGTCTGCCCTCAGTACGTTGTTTCAATGGCGTCTGTACCTGGAGTTTTTCAATAAGCGCGCCGTAAAGACACTCATCATGATTGCAGTCGGCTATGCCGTCGTCAGACAGTTTGATTACGACATATTTAACAAAATTGTCTCAATGGCCGGCGGTCAAAGTAACGCTGGATCGTTATCCAGGTTTCTATCTGCTTGTGTCCTGGCAGGGGGAAGTTCGGCCATCTATCAGCTTCTCAAGACATTAGGATTACGACCGCCAGTTGAGGCTGTACAAGACAAGCCGAAACCTGCAAGTGGCAGCGCATGGGTTTCGATCAGGATCATTCGAAATCAGGCCGTGGGAGATGTGAGGGTTCATCTTGAGGAAATAGCCGCTCCTCCGCCTCATATGAGTCCGCCGATTAGTGGTGTTATCGGTGGGACTCCTCATCTGTGGTCGCGTTTGAAGAATGTGTTTTTTGCTGATCCGATGCGTTTGCCGTCTTCCGGTGGTAGCACTCTGGAAACCAGCAAAATTTATCGCATTGTGGCGAGCGGGAGCATTAGGCAGGCGAACCCTAATGACCCGTTGTTGCCGTTTGAACATGAGATTTATGTAGGCCGCTTTGCTGAGCGCGCTATCGTAGATTTCGTGGTTGCAATTTGAACAATAGATCCTTGTCATCGTGGTCGCGCGCGATGTGCTGTCAAAGAACTTAGTCCGGTAATTGATTGGTTGTATCAATCGACCTTCCTTTCGAGCTGCTAAGGAGAAGACAACATGCGCGTTCCGACGGATCAAATCGCATTTCTGGCCATTGCCCAGTCTCCCAAAGACAAGCGTCGCAGAATCGCGGTTTTTGTCGGTGTACGTGCCGCAGATCCTGGCGAATCGCCGCCTTGGAGAGTCCGATTCGTTGACGCAGAGCGGATTGAAAAATTTTTCAGCGCAGTTGAAGCTGGATCAATTTTTGATCTGGAACAGGATGCCGGGTTGATTGACGATTGGGTGACGTCTTCGCGCAGCATCTGCACTTCGGATGGTGATGGAAATGATTCGGAGGCCGTTGTCGGGCCAGCCACCGGCGCTATGAAGAATTGCAGTTTCTGGCTGGACGGGATTATTCGCGTTCATTTCTTTCAGGGGGACCGTCTACTTGATTCGTCTGTCGTTCCCAAGCCACTCGTCCATCTGGATGTAGCAGGCTCGGTGGTTAATCTCGGCGGCGACGTACTCGATGCGAATTGGGCGGTGTCTCGTGTACGTCTGGATGCAGTCTCGGCGTGGATCAAGCAGGACGGCAGTTTCAACCTCGATTCCGAGCTCAAAGAGTTTCGCCTGATCTGCCACATACCCCTTGCACTCGGCGTTCACAAACCACCGGAGCCGCTTGAATACAAGTCAAAACGCTACGACACGCGCGCACTTCTTGTTGCACATGCGGTTCGCGACAGACAGAAAGCAGGGCGGCTATGGCTTGACGGCGAGGAAACAAAAAGCGCGCGCTTCCGTATTCTTGATCTCGGCTTTTCCGATTTAAACGGCGTGACCCCCCAGACATTGCTCAGCACTGACCGCATCAAGAGTACGGCAAAAGATCGCACCTTCGATGACCTTGTCGGAAATAATCAAGCTTACTTTACTGCGCCTGCTGCCAGTTCTGACGCGCCTGCGTTCAGTCACATTCCACTGTTCTGTGCAGACCCTCCCGATCGTCTGAAGTCAGCGCGAAGACAAATCGGTTTTCGCAAGGTCATGAACGCCTCAAACAATGACTCTTTGCAGCTAATACTACGTGCCGAACTGGATTTCGAGATTGTCAGTCGCGGTGTCTGGACCGCCTTGTGGGAGGGGTTCGCCAAAGCAGTGACGGGGCTTGATGTGCCCAAAAGTCTTGAGACCCGTCGCAGTTTCTCGCTGGCGCAGGAACAATACCTCAATTCACTGAAACTTGAATGCAACCCACCCGACATCATCCACTGGCTGTTTACGGCACGGTTCGATCAGGATGCGACTGCCGATCTCCCCCTGTCGCAATCTATCGAGGGCGCGCTGGTCGATCTGCTAGGCGAGATGCGCGCCAGTCTCGATAAACCGCTTCGACTCCTTCGACCACTGTCGGGCGCAACGACAGTGCCTGATATATCCGTATTGCGGGGCGACGTCATGCCATGGCACGTGGTCGGAGACCTTAGCGAGCAACCCCACCGCCGGCGGGTACATAACGAAGCATATCCGCCGATCTCTTGGCCGGATGCCAGAGATCCGGACCGCAGCATCATCCTCAGGTCCTTTCAACCGCGCTTGTCCCAAGATCTCTGGAGCATCAAACCGCAGAAGTGTTCGCGCCGAGCCAAAGTGGAACTGGCTGCTATCAGAACCAAGAAAGGGCGGGCCCTCATGCTGGATGGAAATTCAAGTATGACGCTGCAAGCCCAGCGACCCGAGAAGGATCAATGGGCTCTTCAGCCCTCATCGTCGGAAGAAGGGCTGATCTTCGAATTGAGCGCCATGACGGCAGATATCCTGCAGACGTTGCGAATCGGTAGTTTAGAGTTCGATCTTCAAAAGTTGGCAGATATCACTTACGTTGCACGTCTCAGGAGTTTTACTAAAGGCACTGCCGGGCTTGATAGCGCCGGCGGCATGGAACTCATCTTGCGACTTCTGGCCGCAACGGTCACTCCGGCGGATCAGGACCCGCTGCCATCCATGCAACGAGGGGGCAAGGGGACAAAGGATGACTCTTCGCTGGAGCGTGAGCCCTTGCTGTTGGCCTTTAACCGTCATCAAGATCAGACCAGCCCGTTGCTACTCACCGCAACAGAAGTCTTTGACGCGCAAACCGATCAGACAGTCGAATGGAAGGTCGAGACGACACCCGGCGATCATTCGTTCAATCCCGTGACTTTGCTTGTGCTTGATCCGGCACCCTTTCGGGTCGTCGTTGCGCAATCGGTGTTCAGGTATTCGGACGAAGGCGGGGTGATCGCCGATTACAGACGCCAGGACGATGGTAACGTCGCGTGGCGAGTGGTCGACCCCCTTGAAACCGTCAATATCATGCTTGGCCCACAGATTCTGGGCGAAGCCATGGAAAAGAGCGCGCAAAGTACTACCGGTACTCAACCACAGGATATCGGCCAGGATCAACCTGCCGCGGCACGTTTTGGCTCGTTGACCCGCATTGCCCTCGATCAGACCAATCGGTCCACCAACACCCGTGAGCCTGGGTGGAATATTCGTCGGCTACTCAACCGGGTGAGTGATGCGGCGCCCGGTGCAATGATTCGTGATCTGCGGCTCGAGCTTGCTTACGGCATGGTCACACGGCTGATTCCGACGAAGGATATTTGGCTGGCCGAGATGAGTGGCATCATCGGAGCCCCACCCAGGAAACTCACCGATTCGTCCAGTCCACATGACAAAGCGATCGTGGACTACGGCAATGACATTCTTGCTGCGCCAAACTATCGATTGGCTGTCGACAAAGTATGGAGTGCCAAGCCCGAAGCCGACTTTGAAACGACAGACGGCCTGACCTTTGCACTGCGCACGAAAATTGACGGTGCCGGGCCGGAGACGCCTTTTCGTTTCCCTGTCAGCGAAGGTTATGATTCGACGGACGATGATGACCCCTCGCTCAACAACACGTTCGCCGCTCCTCTGGCCGAGGACGACCTGGCATTCTCCGGGGGGATCCCGTGGGCGTTTCCGAGCGCGAATATTCTGAAGGAGGTTTACCTCAATCCTCTCTCGCACAGTGGTCGACTCGGCGCGGTTCATCTGTCAGCACTGGGAGGTTGGGGTCGCCAGAGGGCTGAGTTTGCCGACGGAAAATCCATCATCGAAACCGAGACCGACATGGGGCGGATGAGCTTCTACAAGCTTGAACGCCTCGGTCGGATAGGTGGGCTCGGGCATCGAGCCAAACATGTCATTGTTTTTCGCCGAACGGTGGTGCCGTCTGCGCAATTTTACAATCGCTCTCCCATCGGCCTTAAGCAGGATGAACATGCGGGGCGGCCCATTCTGCGCAAGGTCGAGGAATATGTAGAGATTCTCCAGCCGGAGCGACGTTATCCGGAGAATGGCACTGCCGTTCGCGAAGCAGGCTGTCTGGTCGGCGCTCGTTTCACGAGCCGGCGGATGCTTGTCGACTCCGATTGGGGCGGTGATGTGCGAAACGAAGGCTGGGTCGTTCCGCTTTGGCAGAAGACATTTGCCGTGCCTTCGCCCGCGTCTGGGGCCGACAGTGACAGTCCCGCCAGCCTCTACCCCAAGCCTGTCGTTCATCTGTTAATGCCGGGTGAGGACAACGCTGAAGTCGCCATTGAAATCGCTACCCCGGAACGGCTGGTGTTCTATACCTCGACGCTCAGGAATGAGACCTCCGAAAATGTCGACCAGTGGCATGCGGTGGAGAGCGTTGATTTTTGTGATGCTCCCGCTCCGACGGTCAGCGAGGGAAAATGGTCCGGTGCAACGGACCGAAGCAAGTACCTGCATGACGGTATGTTGCCGTCCGCGCCCCGCGAAGCGAAGGGACATGAAGCCATGACGCTCGAACTGGTCGATGCCCGAGTCCCCGTCAGGCTGACGGCAGGTCGCACGGAGGATGGGCCTGCTTCGACGCTGAAAAATATCACCCTGTCGAGGGCGCGGCCCCGCCAGTCGACAACACCTGATCCAGCGCTGCCAAAGGATACGGATAGCGAAGAGCACGCGCGTCTGGCGGGTGAGCAGGCGGCGATGCTTGCGGCAACCATCCGTGGTCGTCTTGATCGCATGTTCGGCATGGTGGCGGGGCGGTTTGAGAGTCTGTGGCGAGAAGGTATGACTTCCAGGGAGCGTCTCATCGCCGCAGTCAACGCTTGTCGTGCTGCACTGATTACCGATCTCAAAACGTTGCATGAAGAGATTGGCGATAACGTTAGGGAACTGACAGACAACATTTCCCGGGCCAAGGTGGATCAGCACACACTTACCCTCAAACTGAGCGAAGACATTCAGCAAAAACTTGAAGCAGAGCACCAACGGCTGCTCGGTCAATGTGAGTCGATTTTTCGCCATGAAATGGATCAACTTCAGGCAAGCGCTCAGAATCTGAAACAGATACGGTCTGAAATAGATGGAGTGAGTACAGCGCTGAAAGACGTCAAGGTGGGACAGCCTGTCGAAAACGCGAAAAAGGTACTGACGGAGTGGATAAGCAAAGCTGAAACCCTAAGTAAAAAAATAAGCCTTATCCCCACCGCGCTGCCGGAGGCCTATGCGGTTCTGGAGGTCAATGGCGAGGGTATCGATCGAGCGCTTGGCATTCAGGCGAAGATTGAGAGTTTGCGTGAAGAAATTCTGAGAGAGATCACAATATTCAAGTCAGCGTTGAGCGAAGTTGGTTCGTCGATTGATAACTGGCAGGAGCCTCTTGATGAACCCGCTCTCAATGACTTCAAGCATAAAATTCGCTCCTCGCTCGGTGTCCAGCAAGAGACCATTGAGCGCATCCAGTCTGGCCTGAAAAACCTCGCCAAATCGGATGGCATCGTCATGGCGATGCAATCGATGGCACGTCAAGCTTCCACCCTGTGTGATGCCCTCGAAAATCAGCTTGTGAATTTTAGCGTTCAAATCGAGGCGGTTTCATATCCGGTCGGCCCTGATGTGAAAAAAGCGCTGCAAAGTCTATGCAAAACCATGGATACCCGGACGCAAACCCTGAGCAATATCCTTAAGACAAATTTGGCCAACGCCGCCAACGATTTGTATCGCGCTTGCAGCCAATTACTCGGTGAATTGAAAGGGGAGCAATGGAGCCGCGATCTGATTACGACGGTGGCCGTTTTAGCCAAATCACTCGCCAAGGCACTTCAAACAATACGCAGTAGTGCGCAGGCCTTGCTCGACGCGACAGGCAATGTGACTGTCGAAATAGAAGCGCTGGCGCATACATTCGCCAACACCGTGCTGAGCGAATTTCAACACGCTATCGACACAGTGCCGAGCCGAATCATTGAGGCTAGAGAACGAGCAGAACTCGCCCTCAGTACGAACATCGCCCCACTAAACAAGAATGTGATAACTGCCATCGATGAAGCTTTAAAACCCGCCAAAGCCCTGTTCGACAGAACCGCCACAGCATGCACTGAACCGGCGAACGGCTGGAATAAATGGGCCGACCAACTTAAAAGTCAGATTGCCGATATTTCGGAGTCCGAGACCCACGCGGCGTTGGAGATAGAGCGGCGCATCAATCAGTTCGCGGACGACCTAATCAAGGCCATCCGGGCCGACGATACTCTTGAGGCTATCCGTGAAAAAATTGCTGACGCGGTAAACGACCAGGTCGAGCGCATTCGCAAGGGGGTCGATGGTGTGCTGGGTGACGTCAATACACAACTCGCACGGACGCTGGGTGTTCAACCCGGTGAACTGGTTAACGGTGTTCGGACTGCTGTCGAAGACGCGCGTTATCTCTATCAGGAAGGCGACAACGTTCTGCGTCTGTTAAGGGCCGTGGGTGATCCACCGAAGACGGATGGCTTGGGCCTCAACCGGCCTGAGGTCGCCTATGTGTTCGACGCCTTGAAACCAATCGTCGACATGACCCCTGCCATTGCTTTCGCCAACAAGGTCAATGATACCGTGGCGGCAGCGGGGGAGGCGGGGCGTGCACTGGGTGATCTTGCCGAAGCCTTCGGACTTCGAAATCCCGTGGAAGGGCTGGGCAGTGATTTCATTCCCGAAAGTCTCAAGGGCTTGTCGATCTCGAAACTGTTTCCCTCAATGGGAGGCCTCGATCTTGAAGGTTTGCTCAAGGATGCGGTCTTCCCTGATCTTGCCACGCAGAAGGGACAAGGTGTTCCGATAACCCGAGGCTTCGATAAGAACACTAAGGAAGCGTGGCTACAGGCCGATATCGACGTCAAACTCGACAAGTCGACCGCCATTCTCGATTTCGGACCGGTCAGCCTGATGCTCGACAAGGGGCACTTTACGGCCATGACGCGAGTATCCAGGGGGCTGGGGGGTGAAACAGCCACTGTGACCAATGGGCAAATCAAGGGTGACTGGCGTCTAGTGACCGGTGGCATGGAAGTGATCACTTTCGAACAGACCCCTCTGCTGTTCGACAAGTCGGGGAGAATCGATTTCAAAATCGCAACCGAACGGGTCCGGTTGGCTCCCAGTCTGGAGTTTCTCACTAATCTCATGGCAAAGGCCAAGCAGGCCGTACCCTCGGGTGTCGAACCCATTATGCGTGATGGAGCGCCGGCGGGTCTTGTCGCGCGCCTGGCCATGGCGTTGCCGCCCATCCAGACCGGTGTATTTGGAATCACCGACCTTACATTTGGTGCGAGTTTCGCAGTCATTGCAGTACCCGAATTCGAGATTCAAACCTCGCTGGATATCGGTTCGCGCGACGCGCCGTTCACGCTGGCTGTCTGGTTACTGAACGGCGGTGGCTACATCTCCCAGCATCTCTCCTACAGGCCCATGGCAAAACCGACACCCGTCCTTTCTTACACGCTTGATGTCTCGATCTGCGCGGGGGTGGGGATCGGTTTTGGCTTCGGTGTCGTTTCCGGAGGGGTCTGGCTACAAGTGGGTTGCAGCATCGCGCTGACCTGGACAACCGGCTGTGGCGGCAATGTCACCACCCTCACTGCATTCATGCTTGCACGTGGCAGCGTAGACGTCGCGGGGCTGGTCACGGCCGGCATCATGCTGCGGCTTGAGCTGTCCTACGACGGCAGCGAGATGATTGCGCGTGGAACACTGCGCTTGAGTTTTCGGATCAGTTGCTTTTACACCCTAAAGGTCAATCAGGCCGCTGAGTATCACATTGCAGGTGAGCGACGCGCTGAGCAAGCCTCTGACTACGCCGCCTCGTTTGGTTGATCGGCGCTATCAAGATGAAGTCGATATCAGGGAGTTGATGACATGGCAATGATCACGTTGAAAATCCAGGCAGACCGCGTCAAAGCGACTCAGGATCAACAGGAGGCATGGATCGCAGTCAAACTCTGCGCGGAGTTCACCGATATCCAGGCGTCGGAATTGGAGTTGGGGGCGCACACTCATCGTCAGTTGCTCCCTTGGCATTGGACAACTTTAGATCCGTCGGATGAGCATTGGACTCCGCACAGTAAAGATGCCTGGCAAGCCTGGCTTGTCGTTGGTAGTGGCGTTCAAGCCATTCAGATCAAAGACGCCGTTTCAAAGCCAGCTCCAGTCATCCCGAGCAACTTTCTCGCGCTTCTTGATAAAGCTGCCGATGCGATCGCGATTGACCAGGGCCTCATACGCCCGGAAAGCCTGGTACTTGCACCTCTCGGAGCTGAAGCGGACATGAGAGGAACCGTGCCCGGATTTGTCGAGCGCCTCTCGGCAATGCCTCATCCGGTGCCTTGCAATGCGAAGGTTCATGCTCTTCTCGCCGTCGACCTCCCGATAGAACTGGATGACGAAGCGATCTTCATTGTCGCGCCTCGCGTCAACGTGGCAGGAAACCTTTTTGATCGCCCGGTTAGCTCGCCCAAATTAGTGGAGGGCCAATGGACTTTCGACTATAGCCTACAGGGGCGTGCAATCTGCCAGGCGAGCTTGCCCAAAAAGCGTCTTGTCCATGATGGTCCCAGCGGGCGGATCATTAATCTTTATGAGCAGTTGGTTGCCATACAAACCGACCACGATCAGTCGCTGCCGAGCGCTGATCGTGTGGCGGCGCTGCCACAGGCACTCGCCGATGCGATGGATCCGCTGGCCCGGATTATTTCGGTGCTGCCGCGCGCCATGGCTGAATGGCTTGCGGCTGATCACGATCAGGTCAGGCACAAAGAACGATTAAAAAGTCTGGAAGACGATCTTGCAGCGCCAACCTCCACCCTCTGCCGGGCTCTTGACTTTATCGGCTTGCAGGTACTTGCCCAGCGCTACGATGCAGTGGGACGCTTCGAGGTTCCGCTGATCCAGCATCTGGAAGGGCTTAGCGCCAACTCCCGCGATGCGGCCCTTCTTTTGAAAGATCATCTTGCGCGATTACCTGCGGGAGATGCGAATGCAAAGTATCCCGCCGCTGTGCGTTCAGATCACGACTATCTTGAAAAACTGCTTGAAGGCTTTTCGATTTTTACCCCTTCCTCATTGCGTGTTGCCGCAGGACTTTCGGTCGACGTGCAGGGCACTCAGCCATTCAACGCACTGGATAGCCTCAAGCGACTGTGGGCTTCTCCCGGGCCTGAGCAAACAGGTACCGTCCGCGGTTTGCGCGATTTCACACTCGCGCCGACTGAACCGGCGGATGCACAGCATTCGATTCGTGTCGAGCGTGTTTTTCGCAACCCGCCGTCGATTATAGATCCCGGGCAAGGTTCATCCGATGTCGAGCGCGTGCTCAAGGACATTGCATTCGAGTCGGTGCGAAGCAGTATGAGCATGGCGTATGCCGCACCCTTCATAGAGGGACTGGTCAGTGGTCGCACCCACTGGGGCGATGTCGACCCGGCGGGCTCGATGACGCCATTGGCGGAGAGATTTGAAGTTTCCATGCGCTCCTTGCTGCTGAACAAGGGAAACGCCAGCGATCCGAATGGCCTTTACCTAACGCTGGCGACCCAAGCGAAAACAGCGTCGGAGGATTTTCAACCGAAGCTTGGCACGTTGGCACCCGAGCTTGGCACGTTGATTGATACGCTGATGGAGTTCGCCGGTCTGGAAGCGATCAAGATCGCCAGGAAGTTGGGGTCCACTTCCGAACCATTCGATCGCATAACGCCTTTGCCCTTGCCTCTGACCCTGCAGGTCGATCAGTTTCGCACCTTTTCCCGGCATCTTGACGACTGGACTCGAATGGCGGGCTACGGTCTCATTCTGGGCAGGGAAGACGAGGCGGGCGATGTAAATCCGGTCTCACTCAATCGATCAACGCTAACGTTCGGAGGGCAGCCCCTTCCTCCAGTTGCGACGGGGGGGGAACTCCAGGTACGCAATGGGTCTGCTCTCCACGATGGCGGTTTTTTGATCGTCCGTCCTGATGCGCAGGCAAACGCTGTTAACTGGGTTGACCCCAATCCTTACCCGTTGAGCGATCAGATCGGGGTCAGCGACGCTGTCGCGGAGTACGCGAATTCCTGGTTAACGGCTCCCATGCCAGGTGAAGCGCTAATTGATCAAGGCACAGCGGCGGGCGTTGCTGCGGCCCGATTTCTGGCTGGCGCTCCTCCACCTGCCAGCGACCTCCCTGCACTGAGTTTTGGGTATCGTTACAAAGGTCTTGGGCACCTGCCGTTAAATGGCGCCGTTCTGGCACATTGCGTGCGCCACAAAGACAACCCGTATCTGCTCGATATTCAGGCTGATCGCCTACAACTGCTGGATTTCGGTCTCTACCTCCGGACGGTGGGCATCGGCGGCCCCACGATCATCCGTGAAACCGCAACACCGCTGCCCGGTGGAGTGGCTTTGTTGGCCGATGAGCTCCCACTGCGAGCTTCACCCGTCAAGCCTGGACAGGGAGGTATTCGTTGCAACTACGATCATGAGAATGGCGAGAGTCTTACCGACTGGCCGGGAACCTCGACGACGGAGACGCCGGGCTTGAGGTTCGAGTGGGTCGTGACGCAGGGCCCAGTCGAGCTCGCGGTCACTGTTTCGCAAAACGTTCGAAGCGACGATAAATTGGTACTTCACGCAAAAGCCGCTGGAGCACAGTCGGCCATTTGGTTTCGACTTGATGTTTTTCGAGATGGATCTGCAACCCTGTCGCAGCGTGATTGCGGCACTGCCGCTGAAGATGAGCTGGGCAACGAGGTCCCCTGGACCAGCGCTCCATCCATCGAAGGCAAACCCTGGGAAGGCGACGGCGTTTATCTCACGCTGGTCCCGGACCAAATCGGCTTCGCCATTGAGATGGCGGGTATCACGGGATTGTTGCGAAAGGCCGACGGCTCGATCAGGGCGTTGACGAAAACCCCCCAGGCGGTAGCGGGGCAGCGCACGCCGTCAGCAGCCATCCTCCTCAATGGTCTTGGCACCGTTGCTTCGAATGGAATCGTGCCCACTAGCGCCTCTCTTCGGATCAAGGGCCCATGGACCAACCGGCATTGTTGGGAGCGATGGACGAATGTTGCGCTGTTCGCGAAAGATAAGCAGGGCTTGGCACTCAAGCCGCTTGTGATCAAGACGCTCAATCGTCTGCAGGAGGAAAATCCGCCCAGTGGTTCCCGGGTCGAAGAGGGTGTGATGCCGGACCCCGCCGTCGGCGGATTATATGTCGAGTTATGGGAGGTGTTTCCCAAACGTGAGCAGGTGGACGTGTTTTTCCTGCCAGCCTTATCCGAAAACTTGATGAGTCCTGAAATTCAGGTCCGACTATCAACCAATAGCGCGGGCGCTGCAGCCGCACTGAAACGACTTGCCGAAGACCGACTCGAAGCCGTTTGCCCTGCCGGTAAGGTGTTGGAACTTCGTACTCGAGCGGCAATCGATCCCGATGCGCGGGCCTTCGGCGGCTTTGTTCCCAACGGTAAGCGTTTGGGTAAAGCCGTTCTCGAAACCTTGTCGCGCGAGAAGATCAAGGGCAAAGATTGGCTCATGGGGCCGGCGGCTGTCCAGCCCATCGAAGTTGCTACCGAGCTGATGCCCGAGTTGATGTCGCAGATGTGGTCGTCTGCCAAACTGCTGAAATTGCGTTCGGAAAATGAGCGGCGCGTTGTCGACCTGACATTGGCTCCAGGGCTGTTTGGCAATGAGGGCAGGCAACGTTTGCGTTATTGCGCATCCGTCAGTTTGCTGCCGCAACGATGGTCCTGGCGCGGCCGCCCCCTGCCACCCACTCCAAACGATGCCTGGATCGGTCGAAGGGATACGGATACGGGGCTTGCCGCAACCGGCACTTTAGCTGCGGTCCATGCGCTGGCGGTGAGCGCAAATGCCTCATCGAAAACTGGCCGGGGGGCTGTTGCCGTTTCGCGAGATCTGGACTGGCGTGGAGGATGGAATCTGTGGCGATTCGGTGTGAGGCTGACGAGCCGTTATGCAGCGCTTTTCTCCGTTAATGCCCAATCCTCACTGGATTTACACTTACTCAAGAGTGACATGTGGTTGAAATTCCCGGTTCAGGACGAGAACAATGGTCGCGAAATCGCTAAACCTGCCCTTGCACTGATTCTTCCGCTGACCGAGCAAGACATGGACGAGGGGGTTGTACCACCTATCATGGCTATCTTTAACGGGGCCATGCATCAAAATGGCCATTTCGGCGATCGGTTAGCGGTTTCGGTTGAAACAGTTCGCCACCCTTATCCCTATCTTGAACGGGATTCAGGCGTTTTTGAGGTACAAAAGAACCTAAATAGAGAGCTCGTTGCTTTGGATGATCTCGTTGTCAAAAGAACGGAATGTGAGCAGAGGCTTGAGGCATCGGATGCTTTGCCTGATGGAGCCCCACAAAAGCTATCCGAGTCGGAGCGTGGATCCCTGGAAACAGAAATTGTCGATTTGAATCAAGAGGTGGTGAAACGAGAGGTCACCGTTGCGCAACTTCGGGCAGAAATTCAGGCTCGCACACGAGAGATCGAAGATCATCTTGCCAGCCATCCGACAGCCGCATTCAAGTACCTTCCAGAAGCAGGTCCTGATCCAGTCCGCACCGGTGCCTCCCATGATGGTTCTGCTGTTCCTTTGAGGCTGGATGGTCCCATCGGGTTCGGTTTTGATGTTGGTTTCGAGGCCGGAAGGTTTAATCATTCGGCGATGCTTGTCAGCCCGGATCGAAGCAACCTTTCGCCCTGGTCGATGCTCAAAATCAAATTCCGGAGGATGGAGGATCCGCAAGGGCTCAAGAATGTTAAACCGGCCCTCGCTGGCCCCTGGGCGATTAAAGGGCATTGGTTGAACGATCCAGGCTTGATCCACGAAGGGCTCATCTTCACGCAAGTGCTCAAGCGTGAAGAGATAACGTTGAAACTCGGCTTTCCGATCAAAGTGCCCAATCCCAACGGGCCAGGGCGATCCATCTGTATCGGGATAAATTGGGTAGCGAGCACTTTGACGATTGGCGCCTCTGTGCTGGCCCCCGACATCGCGTCGGCGTCGCAGCCGAACGCGGCATTCTGGAAAACGGATGATGCGGGTGACGAAGTTACGCTGCGGCTCATCGTTTCGCAAAAACCAAAGCCTACCCAGGGGGCCCAGTACCGTCCTGCCGGTGAGGTGGTCGTGGAGTTGCTGATTGGCGACACGCCACAGATCGAACACACGGGCTACCCGTGGTTGACGCTGTTCACACTCCCGTTCGAAGCACAGGAAGAGATTGATATCGATCAGAGCGGTCAGATCATCCTCGACGGCACTAATGAATTACCCGTTCCTGTCCGCCTTTCCGACTACGCGAATGCTGTCTGGTGCCAAGTCAGCGTCGCCAGTTCGCGCTTCGATGTCAGGCCGAGCATCGCCGAGCCGACATCGAGGGAGTGGAAATCGATGTCCGTGGATTCTTTGCTCTTGACGTCTGAAGGCACTGCAAACCATTGGCACGACCTCTGTTTGTTTGACAAGCAGCTCAAGTGCTCACTTGTCCTGCGGCCTGGAATCGAGGACACGCGGTCCGAGGTTGAGGAGATCTGCATCGCGATTCTTTCGACAGAGGTTCATGACATCTCGGGACGGCTAAAAGAGGAACAGTTTCTGGCAGCGCAGATCGAGACGGTTACGCTTCCTGGAAACAAATCGGTCTCACGCCTCGGGCACATCTTGTGGCACTCCAGTCTGGATGAACCTGTCCCCACCGATTTTTCAAATGGTCGGGTGCGGTTTGTGAGGACACTGATTCGACGTGGAACAGTCTTGCCGTCGCTCGAAAAGCTGTTTGAAGAGCCTATGAGCGACTTGGTAAACATGAATCCCGCCGATGCACGAGGGATGATGCTTAGCCTTTCAAAGCCTGCTTGCTGGAAGTTTCACCGTTAGTGAGGAAACCGGTCCATATTGTTTCAATGATTTAGCCCGAACTTTTTAGATTGGGCTTTTTCATTGTACGCCAAGCATGGAGCATAGCGCGCAGCGCAACCAGCTTGGTAGTGGTGGAAACGCTTGCTTGATGAGATAGACCGTCTATGGGACTGGCGCCGCTCATCGTACAAAGGATCTTCGAAACCGAAGAACATTTTGATAGGACTCTAGGGCGGTGGTTTCAGTTATAAAAAACTAATGATGCCCCCAGTTTTGCACCCGCTCGCACCTGGTGTGCGAGCGAACGCGAAGGGTGGTTCCTGATATAGTTCCAGTATGGTACCGGGTGGTTTTTAGTATAATTTCACATTGGAGTTAAAGGCTGCCACGCGTCATTCAGGCACGCCTAGCGCCCTCCACCCTAAAGAATCGCCTGCTTCAGACGATAACCTGGCATGCACTTACGTCGAGCCCTCCGGCTTGTGAAGAATCTGCACTCAATGGATTGTGAATTTGATTCGAATCGACAAGTCCGTAACCTTTCTACTGCCCTTTGATCGGTACAGCCTGACACTTTCGCATCGCTTGCTGGACAGCATGGGGGGCGTATCGCGTTTTTTGTTGAGGGCCATCGAACAGCAGCTTTCACTCGCCGCGTTGATCGATATCACGGCGTTGAGCGAAGCAGTGCTGCTCAACCAGTTGGCGTACCTGCAGGCTCACCATTATCTGCAGGTAGAAGAGAGCGATGATGGCCTGCTTTTGTGGCTGACACCGCGAGGCGCATCCATCGTGCAAGTTGAACGCTTGCTTGAGGGCTCGCGCATCAGTATCTGGATGGATGCTTTCACGCTCTCTGGCCATGCGGCGCACATGATGATGCTCGACGACTGCGCGACGTTGGCACCTCCCATGCCAGACAGTGATGCTCCCTCGGCCGTTGTCGTCAATGTGCCTCGCCGAGCAGGGCGGGCAGGACGAACTCGACTATTCGATGATGCAAACCGCCTGAGGAGCTTGCTTGAGCAGAGCGGGCTGAAGCAACTTCTCGAACATTGCTGGGGAGCCGATTGCGAATTGATCGCCAGTGAGTTCGAGCACTGGGCGTTCGAGCTTGGTAAAGACGAGGATGAGCAAGCCGAACTGCAGGTGCCCGTCGAATACGCTGCGGGGGAACTGCTGTTGCGTTTGAATACATCCGGCAATCAATGCAAACCAAGTGCGTTGCCCCTACTGACCCTGCCGGTGATTGAGATCACTCATTCCTTTAATCAGGTTGCGCATTTCCCATGGTCAGTCGACGTGCCGCCTACGTGTGTTCAGCGGATTGAGTTGGTCAGTTCAGGTGTCTTGACCCTGTTTTCGGAAAATGCAGTGGCCGAGGCCGAGGATGCCCGGCATTCCAAACTACCCATGATCCCTGAAACAGCCGTCCCGGCAGCGCTTGGCACATTGTCCGTGCGGCCAGGCATCTCGATGCAGGCCAGCGTCAGAACCCCGCGGCTTTTGTGCTCCATGGATGAGGTGCAATTTAGCCGTCATCTGCAGTGCACTCCTGATGCAATGGTCCTGTCCCATAACCTCATGACGTCCGAAACGGCGGAACTGGCATGATCACTGTCAACGTATTCGCGACCTTGTTCGACTGGGACGATAAAACCACGGAGCGGGTCAAGCGAGCCAGCGGCGCGACGCGGACCCTGTACACGATAGCGCGCACAGGAAAAGCAGCTGCAAGCCCGCTGATTTTCGTCGAGGCAGGGCTGGCATTTCTGGATGCCTTGGGTGCTTATGCGGATTATCGTCAGGCCAAAAGCAAAACACAGGCGCTGGAGGCCGAAGGTGAAACACTGCGCCGTGAACTCAAGGAACTCGAGAAGCAATTTCGGATACAGGCCAAGACGCGAGACTTGAAGTTCAGTGCGCAGATGGACGCATTGCGCAATCAACTGGAGGAGCGTGACGTGAAACTGAGCATCGGGGTTGCAAACCTGGAGAAACTGGGCAGGCATATCAAGCGACTGGGTGATCATGTGACCCAACAGCGGCTGGCATCGGCGCCTGATTGCGTACCTTTGTTGAAGTTGGAACGCACCTATTATCAACTGGTTGACGCACAGCTCAGTACAGCACTCACGCTTGTAGACGAGTAAGGAGCCCACGATGAAAAAGGCAAAGCCGCAAAAGACTGCATCCAACGAGAAGGCAGGCGACAGCGAGAAGGTCACCTTGAAAAAACTCGACCAGACTACGGCTATTGTCAAATCCGGCATTACCACGGTCGGCAAGCTTGCCGATTGGGGTAAGCAAGTTACGGCGAGCAAAGCCTCGATTGAAGCCAGCAGGGCGCGCGTACGCGACGCCGAGGAGAAGACACAGCAAGTGGCATGGGGCGCTATGCAGAAGATGAGTGAAACCGAGCGCCTGCGTCATAAAGACGCCAATGAGCACACTCAGGCAATGGCCAGGCTGCAGATGGAGCATGAGCAGATGGTCACTCTCGACCAGGAGCGGGGGCGTGTTCTCGACAAAATCCTGGAGGAACCCACCAGTCTTGATCAACTGGCGCACAGCTTCCGCGCGCTCATTCCGCCCAAGCCATGAGATGAACGACCTATGTACCAATACGTTGCCGCTGGCCTGTTCGTACTAGGAGCAACGGCTGTCGCCTGGCTCCTGGATAGCGAAACCGACGAAGAGCGCGAGTTGCATGAGGAGTTGGAACGGCGTAACGCCCGAGCGCGCAGTGACTATCAGGCTGCCAGCAAGGCAGACGCCAGAGAACAGGCGCGCGCGCACGAAAGGGCTGCGCTTGGGTTGAAGGCTGAGTATCAAGAGTACTGCTTCAAGTTCCGATCCCGCCTCCAGGGTCCAGCCCAAGAGTTCGACGCGTTGGCGCAACGGTTGGCCAGCGACTTGGCTGATGTGTCTATCAGCCCCTACAGGCGTAACGCATTGCGCCTGCTGAGCGGTCGCCTGCAAGACACACAAAATCGCCTGTCTGGCTTTTTCGCGTACTGCGAGTGGTACTTGCGCACCCTGGAAAAACTCGCCCAGCGGCAACAGTTCAGTGACCTGATGAGCATGGCGCAGCCGCAGTCCCGGCTGCCTGAGGACTGGTTCTACAGCGGTAAGGTGGTCTTAGCATCAGTCGCGGAAATAGATCAGGCCTTCAACGTATATCGCCAGAGGCTCGAATTGCGTGAGGAGAAACAGGCTGACGTTTGGACTGACACGCAACAGCGCTCGCTGATGATGCAGTACCCCGATCAGAGCGCTGTGCCGGTGCAGATGATAGGCAACGCGAAACGGCCGGACTTCTTCAAAGCCTGCGTGTTTCGTGGCGCCTTGCACGCCGAACACATACTTGAAAACGTGCCGTGCACAGCCTTCATAGAAAAAGCACGAGTATCGTCACAGCATGGCGACGGTTACACCGTGCGATGTTTTCCAAGCTTCTGTTCCATCGACAAACAGCAGGCCGCGAACACCGGTATCGTCGCATTCCTGCCGCGCAGCGAGTCTAGCTTCCCCGGCAAGATTTACCCTCGTGGCGAGCGTATTGAGGTTTACGTTCACTACTATGATCTGTTGTTGAGCAAGGACCAGATGACTGTGACACAGCACCCGGAGTCACTTCGTTACGGCGAACAAAGTACGGCGCCAGTGTTCATCCACGTGGACACGGCTGTATACGACCTCGAAGGCCTGGAGCGTGAGAGCGCCGGCGCAGAGTGGCAGCTAAGGAGTACGGTTGAAGTCGATGGCGTGCTGATCGTCGCTCTGCAACTCGGCGCGTGGCAGGTCGAGGCCAAGGTCAGCGCCAAGCAGGCTCAATTGGAGATTTTGAGCGTGACACGCACCGGTTTCGACAGCGTTGAGTTGGATACTTTGCCCTGCCCGGTGCGGTTGATCGACTTGAAATTCAAGGATAGCGTGTTCTGCGATGTCTTGCAGTTCGAAGCTTTTATCACTTTTTGCCGACAGCAGTCGCTGTTTGCTGGTGATGGCCTGGCACGCAAGCGGGCTGGTCAGTTCTTTGAACGGTGGAATGCGGTAACTGATTACCTGTTGGCTGAAACCGGGCATGTTGTTTTCAGTTTGAGTGACGTTACCGAGTTGGATGAACGGAGCCTGGAATGCTCCTGCAACTCAAGTCTGGACGGCGGCCTGACGAAGCTGATCGAAAAGGCACGGAATACGCCACGGTTGTTCATAGAGGAGCTGTTCCTAAGTGCCAATGGCGAACAGCGCTGGTTGCAGGTCGCCGAGTTGCACGGGGTGCCAGAGGTCGTTGTTTCAAAGCGTTATGAGATCGAGCATAAAGGCCTGAAACGGCCGGCCCCCAATAGTGGTTACCTCGGTCTGCAGCCGTCTCAGTACCGGATCCGATTCCCTAACCGGGGGGAACTGGCAAACCTGGGAAGGCAAAAGGTCGCACTCCAGGGGTTCTTGGGGGGGAGACTGGTAAACCGCGACCTGCAGCAGATCCTGTTGATGCCGGACCGGTATGCTCCGAAACCGGATCCCTTCTGGAGTGAACGGATTGCAGATGGCTTGAAGTGGCGAGATCCCAATTGGCAGGAGCCTGGCAAAGCGATGGCAGCCAAGAAGGTTATTGAGGCAGCCCTCATCGAGTCCAATTTGTACTTGGTCCAGGGCCCCCCAGGTACAGGCAAAACCACCTGCATCGTCGAATTGTTGCACCAGTTGTTTTGCGCAAAGCCAGACTCCAAGGTCTTGGTAGTTTCGCAGCAGAACGCAGCGGTGGATAACGCTCTGGATCGTTTCCTGGAGCAGTTTCCGGGCTTCAGTTCCAATGTGCTGCGCATAGGTAACGATGCTGACAAGGTTCAAGTGGAAATACAGCCGCGCATGACCGAGAGCGTGCTGATGGAGTACTTGCGTGCGCGCCAGCAGGACTACAGCTTGGCCAGCCTCGAAAACCCTGTCAAAGCCGATTGGATCGAAGCCTGGATGGATAGCATCTACCATCCCTCGGATCAGGGCCGATCAAAATTCGATGACGAACTGGCTGAACTTGTTGTCCAGGATCACGGTTTGATCGGCGCCACGTGCGTGGGGCTATCATCGCGGCGTTACGGCATGGATCGGCTCACGTTCGACATCTGCATCGTGGATGAAGGGGGAAGGGCAACGGTTCCCGAACTGCTCATTCCGCTGATGCGCAGCCGTAAGGCAATCATTATCGGCGATCACTTCCAGCTTCCTCCGAGCATCGGCCGTGCCTTGCAGGAGGCCGATGCAAAGACGGCCTTGCCGTTTCTCGAAGAGACATTCCTCAAAACCAGCTTTTTCGAGCAGCTGTATGAGAACCTCCCAGCGGCCTGCTTCGGCAGGCTTGTGGAACAGTTCCGCATGGTAGAGCCGATTGGGGACCTGGTGGCGAATCTGTTCTACACCACAGATAACGTGAGGGGGCTGCACAACGGAAAGGTGCATAAGCGCGAGCATTTCCTGGATGGGGAGCAGTGTCTCCGCTGGGTGGATGTTCCTCATGGCAAGGAAGGAAGCGAGGGCGACGGAGGTACCAGCTTGTTCAATGACGGGGAAGCCAAGGCGATAATTGACTTTCTGACAACGTCCGCACAAAAACTGGCTGCACGCCAAGGGGATGCACCTGACAGTTTTCAACGCAAGACCGTCGCAATCATTACCCCTTACGGCGCTCAAAAACGCCTAATCAACAAACTGTTCTCTGCACTTAAAAAGAACTTGGCTGTTATCGACCAAGTGTTCGAAGTAAAGATCGATACGGTGGACAGCTTCCAAGGCAGCGAGGCGGATATCGTGCTGTATTCGACGGTTCGGACACAGGGGGGAATTCGTTTCCTGTTGGACCGGCAACGCCTGAATGTCGCGTGCTCCCGGGCGCGGGAGAATCTAACGTTCTTCGGCCACGCTCAGTTTCTGCGCAGGCAGGAACGCGGTAAGAACGCGTTGTTCAGTTTGATCATAGATCGTAGTGCGAGGGCCACGGCATTCAATCGTGCTTTGGCCAAGGTGGAGAAGAAAAAAGAGTCTATTGCTTCGCGCGGGTAGGCGACTGCACGCATTTTGACAATGTCGGGGGGAGCTGTCAGGACTGACTACAGTTAGCCGCCATCGAACACATTACAAGGATCGTCATATGAACCAAGCCGTGAGCGAATGGCAATTTGCCCCACATCTGTCGCTTGATGTGGAGGGCATAACCGTTGCTTCCACGACCCTGGACAATGTGTTCAACGCCAGGAAGATTCCGTCCAGCGACGGCAGCTGTATTTTCGGCAACCTGCATTTGCCTGAATATCAACGGCCCTATCGTTGGAACGAAGAGCAACTGGCGCGGCTGCTCGATGATTTGCGAGCTTTCTTCAGCACGGGTGCGCCGGCCCACGACTTCTACCTTGGCAGCATCATCCTGCACCAGCAAGGTGGTAACGCACGTCAGCGGGGCTTGCTGAACATCATCGATGGCCAGCAGCGCATTACCAGCTTGGCGTTGCTTCATTACCTGCAGAAGGGTGACAAAGGCGCACCTGAGTTGAAATTCAACTCTCCAGAAAGCTATCGGCGTATTCAGCTCAATCTTCGATGGCTAGAGCAGCAAAAACTGCCGCAGATAGATTTCACCCGCATCAACGTGACTCTGGTCGTCACACGGCGAGAAGACGATGCCTACCGCTTCTTCGAAACCCAAAACACTTCCGGTGTTCGCCTGAGCGGTGCGGACATCATCAAGGCTTATCATCTGCGCAGCGTGATTCCTGTTGCGCAGAATGATTTCGCCAGGACCTGGGAGCGCCTCGGCGATCTCAAGCCCCTAGTCGCTACGCTCATGAAATCCCGGCATTGGCAAACCCTGCGCTGGCGAAACGTTGCCAGTGATCGTGACCCGATACTCGAGCGCAAGCAGATCGTCACGGAGCTCGCTGAGCGGACGCTGGCGAATACCGCCGATATTACCTATCGGCCCTTGCAGGTGCATCGCGATGCCTGCGGCAAGGAAGCGCATATCGTCCAAGCGGGGTATGCCATGCGTCAGCCCCTGGGCACGGGGGTAAACACCATGCGCTACGTCGAATACTTCCAGGGCCTTCGCCGGGCGTTGCTCGACGTCGGCAAACCGCCGCTCAAGGACTCGTTCGGCTTCTACTACAAACGGTTGTCTCAGGATGCATGCGGCAGCGTGTTCCTGAGCAGGGCATATGACTGCGCTTTGCTGATGTACGCCAGCCAGTTCGGTACTGCCCAACTGCTCGAAGCCAGTCTCTGGATGTTCCGGATGATCTTTTCGCTGCGCCTGATCAAAGAAGTCAGCGTACGGGAAGACGGCGTCCAGGCACACATCAGGGAAAATCCGCTGATGGACTGGATCGCCAGTAGCCATACCCATGAGGAGCTACTTCGGTACTTGCGGACCTACACCTACAACACCACCGAGGCAGGACTCGATAAGCACAGTATCAAGAAGCGCTTCGTAGAGTCGGTATCCATCACGCTTCACCTGGATCTGGCTTGGCCGGATACGACCCGGGTGGCTGCTGGGTACGATGCCGCGTTGTGTGACGCCATCGAACGAATCAGCCTCGCTGACATTGCCCGCCAAGGAGGCAAATGATGAACGCTCAGGTCCAGTCAAATGTGCAGACTGCCGCCACGCTATGCCAGCAAGGCATATCGCTGACCATTCCCTGTTACCAGCGCCCCTATGTATGGCCCAGTGACGATGTGGAGGCACTGCTGGAGCAGATCATCCTGGCGAGCGAGCCCGATGCGGACGGTCAACCCGCGCAATCACATTACTTTATCGGCACGGTGCTGACCAGCGAAGTAGTTCCGGGCTCGACCTCTGATGCAGGCATGGCCTACGAACTCATCGATGGCCAGCAACGAATGACGACATTGATGGTGCTGGCGCTTGCGTTCTATGCGTTGATGCCATCATCGCCGCTGCGGTCGCTTGTGATCTTGGGCAATGCGCCGAGACTCACATTCAATATTCGTGAAGAAGTTCAGTCACGGTTGAGCGCCTGGGCGGGTTTGACGGCGGACATCGAGCCGGACGAAAAGGAGATTTCGAACCCCTATCTCATACACTTGATTGCTGCCCGAAAGGTCGCATGCGACAGACTCAAGAGGTTGCAGGCCGTGGGCGGCGAGCGAGCCCTTGAACGCGTCGGGGACTATCTGTTCAACCAGGTGACCTGGGTCAACAATGTCATGCCCGCGGGCATGGACCTGAACAAACTGTTCGCGACGCTGAACACCAGCGGGGTCCAGCTTGAGCAGACCGATATCCTCAAGGCACGCTTGATGAAGCGTATCAAGCAGCACCGTGCCACTTACGAAGGCATCTGGCAGGCGTGCGAAGATATGGGGAATTACTTCGAGAAAAACCTACGTGATGTCTTCGCTGGTGCCAGTTGGGGGGGCTTGAAATTCAACGATCTCACGGATCACTCCTTTGAGCACTTTTCCCTTGATCGCCCCGTAGCTGGTTACGCGAAAGGCCGCACGATCAGCGAAATACGTTCGATGAGAATGAATGACGATGCGTCGGTTGAAGATCCGCGGGAGAAGGATGAGGCTCGCTATCAGTCGATCGTCAGCTTTGGTCTGTTGCTCATGCATGCGTTTCGAATCTACCGACGCACTCAGGATTGGAGTGACATCGGCTCACGACTCAACGACAGCAACCTTAATGACTGTTTCTCCCGCTTCGTCGAAAAGGCCACTGCGGCGCAAGCCAAGGGGTTTATGGAATGCCTCTGGAACGTGCGGTTTCAGTTCGACCGCTGGGTGGTCAAGTGGGTGCGCCTGGGGGAGGAAGATGAACGAACCTTGCGCTTGAGTTCCATCAACAATCGAAGCAAAGGCAATGGCCCCGATTGGCGCTCAATCACTCAGGACACTTCCGACCTGAGCCAACTGCAGAGCATGCGCTACCTCACGGGTGAGCGCAGTGCGCAATATTGGCTGACGCCGTTCCTTGGCAGGCTGGTCGACTCGCCATACATGACGGAACATCAGGTGCTGGCGTTGCTCGAACAGATCGATAATCAGCTCTCGCTCACCGAGATGACCCAGAAGGAGGCGAGCTATCGGTTGTTGTCAAGTGACACCGCCGAGCCGGTATCCATTGCAACGACAGTGGCTTACCTCAAGGAAGCCAACGGCACGAGCTTCGAGCACTACTGGTTTCAGAAACTGGAATACATTTTATGGCGTGAACGCCGCACGTCTAACTGGCTTGACCATGAAAAGTTGCACCGGTATAGGATTACCTCGAAGAACTCAGTCGAACATGTGCACCCTCAAAACGAAGAGTTCGGCAGGAGATTATCCGACGAACTACTACACGGATTTGGCAATCTGGTACTGCTCAGCCCAGGTGAAAACTCCTCGTACAGCAACCTGGCGGTACTCAAGAAGCAAGCGGCATTCCGCGCCAAACCCAAGTACGACTCCTTGAAACTGGCGCACATGTTCCACGTGCTCGGAAAAGGCGACGACTGGGGACAGGATCAGATCAACGAGCACGCGCTAGCGATGCTCTCGCTCATCGAGACGCACTACGGCACGTGAGCCTTCTGCCGCAGTCGTGTGCATAAGTCTCGGGTAGTGCTGGAGACCACTGGTCGCAGTGCGGCCTTGTGTCGAAGTCTGGGCTTGCCCAGGCATACACTGGACTGTCTGGTCTGTACACGAACCATTGTTGTTGTGGGCGGGCGTTGGTACAGCGTGCATGTGCCTTCGGTGGAGCGGGTGCTCCTACCATCTACATTCGGGAGATTCGGCGCTACGCGGGTTGCGCAGTGCGCAGGCTTTGCCGCTTCCTGCAAGGTCTTCCACTGTTAGAGTCAACGTCGGCCGAGAGCGCTTCGCATATTTCGACACGGGTGCGGCCAGCGGGCGGCACGGCCTTAAACTGCGATGTAAAAACGCTGATTAGGTACGCATTGTCCCATTGCGCTGCAGATGTCCGCCGAATCAAATTGAATTGATCATGATAGATTCTTGATTGGCCAAAAATCGTGTAGATTCCCATCATCGCCCTAAACGAGTTATGTAGCGTTGTCGGATGGCTATGGAGAGCGGCATTTATGCATGCAGTAACAGATCCAATGAAAATATTTGAACATGAATGTCGAGTCCGGGATGAGTTTTCGCGGAGTTTAAGTAATTATCGTCCTAGTGAAATATTGGCTCGTACCGAACAACGTTATTGGGGGACTCTGTTGCGCGCCGATATGCGTACCGTAGATACGGATGATGTCATAAGGGAATGGGAATTCAAGATTAATGCAGATTACAAGGCGCTAGGTCAAATTATCCAGTATGTTGCGTTGGCGCGTAAAGCTGAGTCTTTCAGGCCTATTCGGGGAGTGATAGCAGCATTTACATTTACGAATGAGTTGCGAATTGCGAATGAAGTGATGAATCTAAATCTAGAATTAGTATTGCTTCCTTCGTGGTTGCGGCGGTCCGGATACCTGATTGAAGAAGCTGCAGTTCTCCCTCGCATTCCTTTTGCTCCAACACTTTAAGGCTCGGTAATGATCATTCCAAATCTAGCGCAAAAGTATATCTTGACTAGTTCGATTTCAAAAGACGAAGAATATCAAGGCTTACGCATCATTAGAGCGCAAACAAGCCCTGAGCAACTCGCAAGCTTCGAGAAAAGCGCTTACGAATTTCAAAGCCCTACTTCGAACTACATAAAAATTCATGGGACTTTGACCCGAAAAGGGGTCATATCAAAAGAAGCGCCGTGGAGAATTCTAGTTACGGTTCATCCCACCCTTGGCGTTTTTGTTGATATGGTGAGATATGATCCGTCCAATCCGCCACCAGATAACTATGATGCGCTGAAAATGCGCGAGATGCACGAGCGTACACAGAGTGATTTTAAAGGGCAGAAAGCACAAAATAAGATAGATTTCCGTGATTATATTTTGGAGGGTATCCGCGGAGACCGGCCTTTGTACTTGCCTACAATCTCTGGATGGCAATCCTCTTTAGTATTTGAAGAAACAGTTTTCGTAGCTCTGGATGAATCTAATCCGAATTGCCTGTACGGCATTATTTATCTACCAAAATCGCCTCTAATGCAATCCGATGGCCAAACTCAGACGGCAGCATTGTTTTCAGTTGCAAACTCAAAAGATGCGGTAGATTCAGGGGCTCTTGAAACTCTCGTTGTTACGCTTGAAATTGAACTGAATATGGATGAGCGGAAGGCTGGGCAGAGCTTCGCGGATCGAAATGGACGAGGCTCGAAAAAGAACAAAAATCTAGTGATAAGCTTGGATACATCTTCAGCTCTCAGCGAACTGAGAGTTAAAGCTCTTCAAGAGACTATATTTGAATCGCGTTTAGGGACCGGTAGAGATACAAGTACGAGCGAAAAATCTACAAAGTATTTGGTTGACTTGAGTACGATGGAGCAGATGCTGCTGAATGTTGTATCAGAAGGCAAGTTGAAAACTGAGCATTTCAAGCACTTCCATGTTGCGCGCTTCCTGCCATTTGCTAGGGACTTTATAGAGATTCTAGAACATAGTTTCGGCGACGACTGGGTTGACCCCATTCCCGCCAATGCTGATCCGTTCAGAAAGTTGTATGTTCACGGATGGCCGTTTGCACTGAAGGCGCTAGCTATCGCGTATCATCGCTCTCGTATAGACGAAATTGGTCCCCTGCTGGGAGCAATTGGTGCAAAGAATGCGGGCATGACAGTAGAAGAGGCCTACAACGCACAACTCAAGACCTTGAAACAGAACTGGGATAGAAAGCCGATTATCACCGTCGCCGAGTTGAGGTCCAGAATTACTGAAATTGACTGGCTTCGTTACCGAGCCCACTGGGTAGCAATTACCGGCCACAAACAGGACAAAGTCGGTAATCCTCGCCGAGTGAAGCTAAAAAGCAACAACGGTATTGAAGTTGTGGTTTCGCAAGCCCAAAACACCGCTTCTGTGATAGGGGTGGTTGCCAACAAAATCTTGTCGCCGACGTGGGATGAGTTGAAGTCGGACGTCAACTTTTGAACCCCTAAGCCTTGATCTGATTTATTTTTGTAGTTCGAGTTCCATCTGGGGTATGCGCTGCCAGCACGGGGCGCTGTTATTAGATTCGATGGCGGGCTCGGCGACGCCCCGCTTAAAGGCGGTGCCGGCAATGGCTCATTCGTGGTCGATAATCTCGGCGATGCGGTCAGTGAAGCGGCAGGCGGGGGTGTCGAGTTGGTGTAGACCAGCCTGGTCGTGGACCGAGTCGAATCTCATCACAAAGGAAAGAGTTGGCTTTTACTTGCGCCAGGCTATATTCGTGGATTTTTCCGACATGCCCAACTGTCGACACAAAGAGGCAATGAACGGTGATGTGGTTTCGTCTTGCTCAGCACGCAGGCCAAATCCCATCCTACGAGCGGCGCGGGCTGGCGCTTGGTGGTGACAAAGCACTGACCGATTCCCCAATGATGGTGTTTGGCTGAAAGTGGCACGGCTCAGTTAGCAGGTACTAATGCGTTGAAAAATCCGTTCACTCTGACGGGCGGCGGTTGTATTCTCTTTGAGGTAATTCAACGCGAACGTTGGAGGCAGCCAAGGAAGTGCTGAAGACATTTCTCTTGTGGTGTCCTATTGCACGGACAAGAGGTGTCATGTTCTGTTTAGTGAAAGATTTTCAAAGTGATGGCTTGGGTAAACTCGTTGACCGTGATGGTTCGATAGGTGTCGTTGAGTATTTCGATTGTCCGACCAGCGCGATGCGACACCGGGTTCACGTACCTCTATCCTCAATCAAGCAAAAGCGCTTGGGACGAAATACCCGAGTTTTTACGTACGACGAACTAGATGGTCAGTGGCGTATCGGGCGAGTACGCGAGGACGACGGTGAAGGCGTCGAGATCCGCTTGGCTGACAAAGTCGACGTTTATCTTGGCTACGAGCAGGTCTTTGTTCGATGGAAGCGACCGGTCCAAGACCCGGTCAGTTTCCTTGGTAACTTTGTTACCGAAACGCCTCGCTTTGCTGATGCGCGGTCTGGCTTCCTACAGAATTACCTTCATCAACGAGGCGCTGCGTTTGGCATTTCTGCCTTGCTGTCCTCTGCTATCGAATTGGAATCTCACCAGATTGATGTAGTGCGACGCGTTTTGACCGATCACTCCCAGCGTTATCTGCTTGCGGACGAGGTTGGCCTCGGTAAGACGATCGAGGCGGGAGTTATCATCCGCCAAGTTGTGCTCGATGATTTGCGTAAGCATCGAGTCCTCGTGCTAGTCCCGCATGCCTTGGTGACCCAATGGCGGGATGAGTTAATCGTTCGCTTTGGATTGCGCGATTTCATCGATGAATCGGTATTTGTGCTGCCCCAGGAAGATAACGAGGGTTTGCGCGACGTTCTGTCCAACCTATCTTTGCTTGTCATCGACGAAGCGCATCATTTGGCCGACCCTCACGCTGACGATGCAAAGCAAGACTTGTACCGTCTAATTAGCGAAGTGGCGCAGAGTACTGACCGTTTGCTCCTGCTGTCGGCGACGCCGATTTTGCGTAACGAGGAAGGCTTTCTGCGCATGCTTCATCTGCTGGATCCGGTGGTTTACCAACTCGATGATCTAGAGAACTTTCATGCCAAGATCGTCAATCGACAGGCGCTCGCTGAGACGGTCGCTGCCCTAGATCCGAGCAATTTCTTTTTCATGGATGCTGCGCTCGATGATTTGACTGAGAGTATTCCGAACGACCTGCGTTTGGCGCAGTTGACTCGAGCACTGAAGGAGAAGTTGCTCGAGTTGCCCGACGAGGATGACGCGGAATTTTGCATTGCTGTGCGGCACCTGCGAGCTCATATCTCCGAGACTTACCGCCTCAATCGCCGCATCCTGCGCAACCGCCGTAGCCAAGTAGAGGGTTTAACGCCCGACCGCAAAGGAGCGCAAGTCTGGACGGTTAAGGATTCAGCGATGAAGCGTCTCGAATCAGTTGTAGAGGACTGGCGCGTTAGTGCCTCGCTGTCGATCGGCTCAGCGGATGCCGCTGTGGCGCAGGCGCTCGTGGCGTTCTACTGGACCGTGACTTGCGCTATTTTGGAGGATCTAGGTGTCCTTCGCCAACTTTGCGCGGAGCGCCAACGCAGTATAGAGAGCGACGCGTCTAAGTCTTTTATCGGAGAGGAGGTACTCCTCAGGACCGTCATCCGTGCGATTGAGGACGAGGAGTGGATGGAGACCCGCCTCGACCGGTTGTATGTGGGGTTGCGAACGTTGCCGGAGTCGACCAAGGCGGTAGTTTTCTGCGCCAGCGAGAGTGTCGCTGACAAAGTCTTTGCTCACTTAAGGCGCAGCAACCTCGGCCTGATACGACACGATGTTGGCGAGGTTAGTGATGGGGTTAATGAGCATTGTTGGCGAGAATTTCTAACCAATTCCGCGATTCGGGTCATTGTCTGCGACCGCCAGGCAGAAGAGGGCATCAACCTGCAGGGCGGGGATAAGGTCGTGGTGCATTTTGACCTCCCCCTACAGCCAAATCGCATCGAACAGCGCATCGGGCGTGTTGACCGCTATGGCGCCGGCACTTCGGTGCAGTCATACGTATTGCTCGATGAAGACGCGCCGCTCCAAACCGCATGGTTCGGCATTCTCGACCAGGGATGGGGTGTTTTTAACCAGTCCATCTCGAGCCTGCAGTACCTGGTTGAGGCTGAACTAGATGTTTTGACGGGTGCACTGATCCATGGCGGCGTAGAAGCACTTGACGCGTTGCGTGATCGTTTGGCTGGTTCCTCCGGCTTAGTGGCCCGCGAACTCAAACTGATTGATCAGCAAGACGCGCTGGACCAACTGTCGCCGTTGCCTGAAGCGGATCTAGACGACTTGTTCGAAGTAGATGGGGATTGGAGGACCATCCGTGACACGATGATGTATTGGATCGAAGATACGCTTCTGTTCCGCAAGGAAGATGAACCGCGAACTCCTGGTACCCATTCGGTGGACGATCCGTTCCGCTTTCACTACTACCCGCCGGATGGCAACAATCAGTCACCGACACTCATTCCCTCGTCTGGATTCATTAACGATTTTTTGGGCGCTATTGATTTTGAAGCACCAGGCAGTCGTGCTGCCCTACCGAAATCCTATCCATATGCTGTACACCGTCCTACTGCCGTCAGGCGCAGAGTGAGCCCATTGCGTTACGGAACAGCATTTATTGAGGCTGTCATGTCATTTTCGGATTTGGACGACCGTGGCCGTAGTTATGTGATGTGGCGGCAAGTGTTCGACCATTTTTCGCCTTCAGAAATCCGACTTTGTTTCCGCTTCGACTTTGTGGTGGAGGCGTGCTTGGATGATGCCATCGCGGTTCTGACTGCCGATCATGGCCAATCGGGCGAAGCAGCACAGGCTGTACTGGCAAGACGCGGAGACTCCTTATTTAGCCCTGCGGTGGTGCAAGTCTGGGTGGACGAGGACGGAGATGAACTGCCGCAACATTTTATTGAGCGTTTTTTGATTGCTAAGTATGCAAAAAAGGGTGGTAAGGGATACATCGACAAGAATCTTGAGACACCTTACTTACGTGCTTTTCGGAGGGTGGCGCCGGATACTTTTGCCAACTGGGAGGAGCGCTGTGAGCGGATGCGCGACCGCGCGCTGGCTATTGTGATAGCGAGGCCGGAATTGAAGGGGAGGCAGCACCGCGCGCTGGATCGGGCGGTGGCCGAAGACGAGATACGCTACGCCCAGTTGCAAACCCGTATCCAGTCCTTGCAAGGTCGGGAGGCGGAGGCCGAGGCACACCAGCTTATGTTAGAACAGGAGCTTAACCGCGCTCTCCATCGGGGCATATTGTCCCCTTCGATAAAGGTCGACGTCGCCGGCGTGGTCTTCCTCTCTAGCGAACCTGTATCCCTTATCCAACGCTTCATACAGGAAGGCGCATGAGTTTCGGTTTCGATGAGTTACAGACTGTCCTCGGGATTTGGCCAGTAGCCACTGATTGGTCGGAAAAGGCAGATGACAGCTTACTGGAGCGGATTTTCCAGTTGTTGAGTGCAGCGCAAGCCCAGCCTAGCGACATAACATGGCATGCCGACCTGCAACCCTTGTTGCGGCATGTTTTGCTCCGCGCCAGCGACGGCGCGGGCAAGAATATGAGGCTGCGTGTGCCTGCCGATCGGGGGTGGCCCGATCGGGCAAGTTGGGCTGACCATGGGGTGGACGCGATGGAAGCGGGACCCACTGCATATCTGCTAACAGCTCGAGAGTGGCATCCAGAGTGGCTAGGTAGCGGAGAACATGGCGTGTTCGCCGATACCTTTTCCGACAAGAAAGTACGTCGAATGGTGCATTGCGAGGTGGATCCCTTCATTCATGATGGAACCGGCTTTACGAACTATTCGTCCCCGGGTCAACGCGAGGCGGTGCGTGCCGCCTTTCTGATCCCAGAAGGCGATACCCTGATGGTCAATTTACCGACGGGCTCTGGAAAAAGCTTGGTCGGGCAGGCCCCCGCTTTAGTAAATAAAGAGGATGGCCATCTGACCATCTTCGTCGTGCCGACGGTCGCCCTTGCTCTCGACCAGGAGCGCGCTATGCAGCAACTGTTTCGAAGTAATGGTCCTTCCCGCCCCGACTGGCCGCTGGCTTGGTACGGCGGCTTATCGAAAGAAAAGCGTGCCGAGATTCGGCAGCGTCTGCGCAATGGCACCCAGCGAATCCTGTTCACCTCACCAGAAGCGCTCACCACTTCGCTACTACGTGTTGTGTCGGATGCCACCACCGACGGCATGCTGCGGTACTTCGTGATTGATGAAGCTCACCTGGTCACCCAGTGGGGAGACGAGTTCCGTCCTTCCTTTCAGGCCTTGGCAGGTCTGCGCCACAGCCTACTTCGGTTGGCGCCGCGTGGTTTTCGAACCTTGCTAATGAGTGCCACCTTCACGGATGAAACGGTAGAAACATTGGCTAGCCTATTCGGCCCCCCCGAACGGGTACAAATGGTATCGGCGGTGCATCTTCGCCCGGAACCGCAATATTGGTTCTACAAGGCTGCATCGACGTACGAAAAGCAAGAACGCGTACTTGAGGCACTGCGACATGCCCCGCGACCGTTCATTCTTTACGTCACTAAGCGAGAAGAAATCGCGTCTTGGAACACAGTGTTACGTTCTCGCGGAGGCCTGCGCCGCCTAGCCACGTTTGACGGTGGGACGCCCGATCGCGAGCGGCAGCGAATCATTTTGGAGTGGGCAGCCAATCGCCTCGATGGCATTGTCGCCACGTCAGCTTTTGGCGTTGGTCTCGATAAGATTGATGTGCGCACGGTGATCCACGCGACGATTCCGGAAACTCTGGATCGCTTCTATCAAGAAGTGGGGCGCGGTGGCCGTGACGGCAAGTCGTCGGTCAGCCTGTTGGTATTCGACGATACCGACTGGGCTTTGCCGGAGCGACTCGCAAAGCCCAAGATAATTTCCGATGAGCTTGGCTTCAGCCGCTGGAAGGCCATGTACCAGTCACGCCAGCCAACTACTGAAGAGGACTTGTGGGGCATCAATATCGACGCCGTGCGCGAAGGTTTACCGGGGGGAAGCGAACACAACGTTAACTGGAACATGCGAACCCTCATCCTGATGGCGCGTGCTGGCCTAATAACTCTCGAACTAGAGGTCAATCGCGACGAGCAGGATACCGAGCCGGGTGAGGATGCTTCGTCAATGCTAGCGGCAATGGCAAACGTGCGCGTACGAATCCGAAACGACGGCCATCTTATTTCCAAAGTCTGGGAAGACGCGATCAGAGCCTCGCGAAACAAGACGCTAGAGGCGGCTGAGCGGAACTTGCAAATGATGCGGCAACTGCTGCCCCGGTCCAGCGGCCTGGACCAGCAGATCGGTCAAGAAGTCGGTGCCACGCTTACACAGTTGTACCGTATTCGGTCGTTGCGCTGGCCGGTTCAGGTAACACAGGTTTGCGGCGGCTGTCCGGCGGATCGCTTCGACACTGAGGATCGCAGGCACTATGCCGAACCGGTCGTCGTGCCGGTGAGTCGTGTCTTATCGTCGTCGGCCGACGCCTGGCGGAAAAATTTTCCTTGGGTGGACCCCGCTTTTGCCTATGTCTTCTATGACGAGAGTCGACCCAGGGACGGCGTCCGACAAGCCATCCTGCAATTCGCTAGATGGCTGGTGCAGTCATGCGGCGTACGTGAGTTGGCAGCCCACCCTGAATCGCCACTGGTGTGCCTTCCCGAGTGGACCCGGTTATATCAGTTCGCGCGCGACCGGGTACTGCTACATCGGTCGGTTTTGGACTCCAATCTGGAGCCTTACTCCCCGCTGGCCCGTTTGACGGTGCTGGAACCGGACTCCTCCCCTGAACTCATCATGGATACCCAGATGTTGCAGCGGCCCTTCCATGTTGTGCTGCTACCGCTCGGCATGCCGGATCCTGGTAATAGCTTGCGCCGTCTTGCCGACGTCACCCCGAATGCGCTGCATCTGGAAAAACTAATTCAAGTGATAACCCAATGAGCATTCTAAACCGTGAAAACGATGGTCTCCATCCGATACTCCTGACTCTGGCCAGAATGGTCGCCCGAGACAAAGCCATTTCTCGCGATGATCTGATTAATGTCTGCGTCCCGCATTCCGGCATCGATAAGGAAAGCGGCAAAGAAACCGATAACGACAAACGCAAGGACCTGGCATCCCGGGCTCGTGCAACGCTGCTCCGTTGGGTCGCTCTCGGATTGTTCGCTGAAGACCGCGACCAAGTTCGTTTGGATATTGAATTGACACCGAGGGAGTCTGTTGACGCATTTACGGAGCGCCTGCCCGCCATTTGCCGCGGCCTTGCCTTGCGCTTGGAGTACGGGATGCCCTTGTGGCCCGCCAATGGCAGCATTTCGGAAGAGGAGGTTGGGCGCACGGCCGACCTGTGCCGCGGTTTGGCCTGGTGCCTGACTCAGGATATCTACGCGCTACCAAGCACGCATGGTGAAATCGAAAGTTTGATTACAACCCAGGTGCAAACAGGACGATTCATCTTTCTGAACGACACACGTTGGACTGGGCTCCGGTCTTGGGCGAGATTCCTTGGCTTTGCCACTGGGGACGACTCAAGCTTTTTCTTCGACCCGACAGTAGCGGTGCGCTCGGAATTAAAAGAGGTTATTCGAAAAGGCGAAACAGTGCCTGCGGCCGAGTTCGTGTCGCGCTTGGCCGTACGTTTGCCGGTGTTGGATTCTGGCGTCTACCGTCTTGAAGTGGAACAGGTCCTGAGGCCTGAGAGTTGGACAGCACCTGCTACCGGACACTTGTCGACAGCGCTGTCATTCGCTTTGCGGCGTTTGCAGAAGCAGGGAATGATCGGCTTGGTGACTCTGGCTGATGCAGGTTCACGACTAACGCTCGTCGGGCAGGGGGGGCGGACATGGGAAAGCTTTACCCATATCAGCTTGTTGAGGGACGCATCATGAGTTTGCTGAGTTATTGGCCTACTGCTGACGAAATTAATGACTGCATCAAACACGAAGCTGAGGGCGCCCACGATGCCGTCTTGCTAGCTGTCCACAAACCCTCGCCACTAAGTTATAAGCAGATTTCTTCGGGCGTAAAGTTCGAAGCTAGCGAAGAAGATCTATTCAAGTACCTGATCACAAAGGATGTACCCTCCGGAGTCCATGTTGTTCCCATCACCGGGGCATCCGGTGTCGGCAAATCGCACATGGTGCGTATATTAACGGCTCGTCTGCAGAGCACGAATGACGATGACCGATATGTGATCATCCGCATCCCAAAGAGCGCCAGTCTCCGGAGAGTTGTGGAACTGATCCTCGAAAAACTGCCAGGGGAGGAGTACGCGCCAGTCAAGGCAGAGTTTTCTAAGGCGTTCACTGAAGAACTCAACATCGAAACTGCAGTTATCAGGTTCCAAAGAGAGCTAGAGATCGCTTTGGGCGAATTAACGAAAGGGTTAGAGGCTCGTGTTAGGGCTAATCCTCGAGATTCGGCATTGAAAGAGCAATGGGGTCATGCTGCTAATTTACCTAAGTTCATGGGTGATCCAGTACTTGTCGATTATTTTCGCGAGAAAGTATTTCCAAGGTTCGTGCAGCGAGCTATCGCTGGTCAGAATCAGGCTGAGCAGGAGGTATACGTCAAGGACTTTGATGCAGGCGACTTCCAACTGCCAGATGCCATAGACATCAGCAAGGCCGCTTCGTCCACGCACGCTTATTACACTCGGACATTGTTAGTTCGGGAAGGTGAAGGCATGCGTACAGCTACTCGCCTGCTCAACGAGAGCAAGGTTGTCGACCAAGCGATTCGTCAGCTATTCAATCTGCACCAATCCTTGGGTGGTATGACTTTGCAAGAAGTCATCCAGGAGATTCGCCGCCTGTTACTTCAGCAACAGCGCGAACTGGTGATTTTTGTGGAAGACTTCAAGGCACTCACCGGTATCCAGGATATATTGCTAAAGGTGCTCATCCAGGAAGGTGTGCGCAATGGGGTTAGGGAGTTGGCGACGATGCGTTCTGTCATCGCAGTGACAGATGGCTATCTAGATTCCGAGGACACAATCGCAACCCGTGCAAAGCGTGAATGGAAAGTAGAAAGCGAATTATCCAGCGAGCAAGAAGTTTTGCGCCGTACTAAGGCGCTCGTTGCTTCTTACTTGAATGCTGCGCGCTGGGGCTACCGTGAGTTAGTGCATCACTTTGAGATCAAGGGTGGAGCGCATGCTGGGCAGGAAGCCTGGATCGGGCCATATGCCGACCATGACGATACTAGCGATGACCCTGTGTTGGCCGCTTTTGGGAAAGAGGGCGAGATTCCGCTATTCCCATACACAGAGCAAGCCATTGAACAACTCGCGCGGTCTGTGCTCACCCGGAACAATGCCCTGGTCTTTACCCCGCGTTTCATTATTGACAATATTTTGCGTGGCTTGCTTTTGCCAGGCAGGCCGGCATTCGAACGTGGGCAATTTCCGCCACCAGACATCAATGCCCCTGGGACGAATGCGGAGGTCACGCAGTGGCTAGCTTCGCTTCCAGTGTCTGAAGAAGTGCGGGAGCGCTACCGGCGTGTCGTCGCGATCTGGGGCAATGCTCCTCGTACGTCGGAGGAGATCGGCAGCATTCCGAAGGAGGTATTCGATGCCTTCAAGCTGAGTAGGCCGAACATCGAGTTCCGCAGTGCCCTACAACGTAAGCCGAAGATTGATCCGATTCAACCGTCTCTGAATTCACAACCAAAGCCAAAGGACGAGTACCTCACTGAGGCTCTTGAGAGATGGGCGCAAAAGAGTGAGCGTCTACCCCAGCAACCAGTTGCTAACCAAATCCGGAAATCGATTGCGTCCGCTCTCAATGAGCGGATCGATTGGTCAGCCGAGCGTTGCATCAAGTCGCCTATTATGCCCACGGATGTATTCATACCAAACGCCGGGGGGGGAGGTAACAAGGGGGAAAACGCGTTATTGGTGGCAGACGATCACACTGATCCCTCCGGCCAATTGCGAACAGAACTGGCCGCCGTGGTTCGCTTTTACGAATTGAATGACGGGAAGATGTACTACGAAGGGGCTGACGACGACCTGGTTTGGATCGGCAATCTTGTTGACCGACTGATGCCGCAGGCGCTGGCGCTCCTGCGGGCTAAAATACGGCAGAAACTCGGCATGGCAGTACGATTGCTATCCATAAATAGCAGGATTCTCGGTCTTATGGAGCGCTACCGCACCCCAGCCAGTCTCGCTGCATTCTTGTTCGGTGCGCCAAGTATCCCCCAACGTTTGCCTGACGGGGTACCTGCAGAATTCGGCGATTGGCGCGCCTTGCAGGAGCAGGCGTTACGAATACGTCCCGAGTTACTCCAACTCGTTGCCTTCTACTGCGGCAGCTTCCAAGGCGCTGGTAAGACGCCATATGCCATAGACATGGCGAGGGTAACCGACTACTTGCTGCCTGAGAGCGAAGTGACCAATCTGAACTCGCTTGACTTGATCTCTACCGAGCTGAAGCAGGCGCTCGCGGTGATGAGCGAAGCGCGTGTGAAGCTCCTAGTGCGCAGAGTATTGCAGGGAGCGGGTAATATTCGAGCAAAATTAACATCAGAGCTCGGCGAAAACTTCGACAAGCAAGAAATTGCAGTAGAACTCAAGGCGCTCGCAGACCAGTTGAAGGAGTCCGGTGTCTGGAACTTGGATGAAATTGGCATGGGCCACCTGGCCTTCAAGAATTTGTGCGAAGAGTTCCGCAGCGGCGCGCTGCTCGAGGCACTGTCCGTGCTTGTGAATTCCGGAGAAGGGGAAGCGGGGGAGAGCGATGGCCAGTTGGTCAGTCGTATGGGGCGTTTTGACGTCCATCCGCTCATCGTGGCGTCGCGGTTCGTCGAAGCAGCGGGCAAGGTGGTACGCGCTTCCGAGAAGCGCGCTAAGGGATTGGAGGACCAGTTCCAGGACGTGGACCCCCAGGCGCAGGCTAGCGAGATCCAGATCTTGTTCGAAAACCTCATGAGTGAAATGAATGCTCTGGAATTGGAAGGAGCAACCGCATGCTCTTAAACGATGCACGAAATGTCCGCGTGCGTTTGATGCATGCTGAAGCCGCCAGCAGTGGCATTGAGGAAGCTGAGGCGTTGGCGGCAAAGCGGAATGAACTGCAGGATCTGGCCAACCGGATCGTGACCGTGGCACGCCGAAACACCTTGCTTCGGGAGGAGAACGTTCCCCTGTCGCGAATTGAGGCCATCGATAAGGCGAAACAACTGATCAGTCAGATCAATGCCCGCTTTGTCGAGTCACCTAAGGCCACTACCTTGGTGAACAAGCAGCGCTGGAGTAAGTTGATGTCGACGCTAACCGAGTTCAGAGCTTCGGCAGAGGTACAGCAGAAGCAGGACTGGAAAGTCTACTTCAGCAGCAAGTTGTTTGGTGGAGTCCCTCCCGAGCAACGCAAGCAGAGCATTCTGCAGGCACTGCCGGAGAACCAGATATCTTTGGATCGTTATACGCGCCTGTATCAGCGTTTCAATCAATACCGTAATCTCGTGCCTGCTACTGTTGAGGCTTTGCGCGAGGTGCTCGCGTGTTCGAAGGACTTAGCGAACATCCAGTTTGTCGAGAGTGACGACGTGCCAGTTCCGGTTAAGGCGTTCTTTGACGCCACCGCCACTGGGAACGGAGCTAACCTCGACCTGCTGACCCAAGAAGTCATTGAATGGCTGCGCACGAATAACATGTTGGCTAACTATGTAGTGCGGGCACGCTAATTGAACGGAGTCATCTTGGAAGCACGCGAACGTTTTCTTGCCTTGGTGCTGGATCGCATCGAAGAGCGTGAAGCAAGGTTGCTGGTCTGGGGCATCGTCGATGGTGTCTTCAGTCATGAAGAGCTCAGCGACTTGCTCAATCCCCTGATCGACGAAGCCATCGACGAAGCCATCGACGATGGCATCGAGGACTTTTTCTCTGCTGAGGATGTTCTGGAGGAACTACGACGACGCAAATGGATTGCCGAGGTGCCCAGGAGTGGTGGCGCAATCGGTTACCGATCACGCATGGCGGAAACCGTGCGCTTACTGCAGCGCTTGCGGCAACTGTTCCCGAAACACTCAGGATCAAGTGGATGGCAACAGGCCCCTAGCTTAGTTGCCGACTTCCGTTTTCTGCGTCGTCGTCGTCGTTATCCAGCGCGAGACATCTCCGTCGAGCAGGCGTTGACCATGATAGGTGAGGCAGCCTCAAGTCCGGCGCTGCTAGCAGCTGTAAAAGCGCTGCTAACGCCCCCCGATCGCACTGTCCGTCTGTCCGGCTTCCAGGTACGCGCTGCCCAGCGCATTTTGCGCGCGATCGAAACTGGGAAGGATTTGGCGACCATCGTTTGCGCGGGTACTGGCAGTGGTAAGACTCTCGCTTTTTACATACCGGCGCTAGCGTCGATTTACCGCCATGTGCTGGTGGAAGGCAAGGCCGAGCGCTGGGTCAAGGCGGTCGCCTTGTATCCCCGCACCGAACTGCTTAAGGATCAGTTGCGCGAAGTCTTGCAGCGCATCCGTAGCCTTCAAGCCGGTTTACCGCAAAAGGATCAGGTGTCGATTCGCGTTGGTGCGCTCTATGGAGATACCCCGTTTTCCGCACAGTTCTGTGAGTGGACAAAAATAGGTAATGATCAGATCTGTCCGACTCTTGCCTGTCTCGACTGTGGCGGTGAGTTGCGCTGGTTGCACAAGGATCGTAAGGAGGGATGCGAACGTTTGGTGTGCGCTGTTTGTGAAGCAGTGTTGGACGGCACTGTGTTCCCGCTGACCCGGGAATCGCTCAAGAACTCCGTACCGGACATCCTGTTCACCACCACCGAGATGCTGAACCAGCGCCTCTCGGACAACTCGATGATGCATCTTTTCGGCGTTGGCCCCAAGGCGCTGCATGCACCGGAACTGGTGTTGATGGATGAAGTGCATACTTACGAAGGTAAGCACGGTGCGCAAGTCGCATATCTAATGCGGCGCTGGCAGCGGCTACTCGATCAATCGTTGCGCTTCGTCGGCTTGTCGGCGACCTTGCGCGAAGCTTCACAGTTCTTCGCGGCGCTAACAGGTTGTCGCGCGAACCTTGTAGATGAAGTGTCACCGCGTGCTGACGAGATCGAATCCGAAGGTGCCGAGTATATGATTGCCCTGCGCGGCGATCCGGTCTCGCGCACGGCATTGCTGTCCACAACGATTCAGACCGCCATGGTGCTGCAGCGCTGCCTCGATCCAAAAGCCGCGCAACCGGAACAGTCGGTCAGTCGCGGCGTCTTTGGCCAGCGCACCTTCGTCTTCACCGATAACCTAGATGTGATCAATCGATTGTATTTCGACTTGCTCAGTTCTGAAGGACGCAATAGCTATGGCGACCCTGACATGCGCCATGCGCCTGACGGCGGTTTGGCAGTGCTGCGCGAGGCCGGTTCCTCTCTCTTGCGCTATGCCAACGGGCAAGACTGGCGCTTCTGCCAAGACTTACATCAGGGCCTCAAGCACCGTTTAGTGATCAAGCGGGTTAGCTCCCAGGATCGTGGTGTTGACGCCAGCTCGGAAGTTATTGTCGCCACTGCCGTCCTGGAAGTGGGTTTCGACGATCCGGTCGTTGGTGCAGTGATTCAGCACAAGGCGCCGCGCGGAATCGCAGGTTTCCTGCAGCGTAAGGGTCGCGGCGGCCGCACCCGCGGTATGCGGCCCTGGACGGCGGTTGTGCTGTCTGATTATGGTCGCGATCGCGCTGCTTACCAGAGTTACGATTTGCTGTTCGATCCGGAACTGCCTGTCCGTACATTGCCCTTGGCGAACCGATACATCACCCGAATGCAAGCAGTGTATGCCACCATAGATTATCTGGCATTGCGACTGCAGGACGGTGCTGCAGGTAGCGTATGGAGCGACCTGAGCGGTGGCGACAAGCTCAATGCACAGCGTCGACAGCGCCTAATACGTGAACTGCGTAGTATTCTTGAAACCGAAGCGGGTAGCCGGCGTCTCTCCGACTATCTGCGCCGCGCGCTGCGCCTGTCTGACGAGGAGTTGTCGGCAATACTGTGGGAGTACCCGCGACCGTTGCTGACAACTGTGCTGCCGACCGCGCTCCGGCGCCTAGCGAGCCACTGGAGTGCAGACGGTAACCCACAGGAGGACTACAAAGCCTTCAACACTCCTTTACCAGACTTTATTCCGGGTTCTCTTTTCGCTGACCTCAATTTAGCCGAGGTCGCCATCGATCTGCCAGAGCCGCACTCGGCAAGTCCCTCCAATGCATCTGTAATGTCTGTGTTCGCCGCACTGCGCGAGTTCGCGCCCGGTCGCGTCAGCCGGCGCTATGGCGTGCGCTATCGTACTGAACGCCATTGGATCGCACCGTCGCCGGACTTCCAAAGCGGATCGGGCATCTGCAGCGATGTCTTCGGTCTCGATGTCGATGCCATCGGTAACCACGTGCTGCTAGGGGAGTATCTGGTACGCCGGGGCGGTAAAACGGTAGCTCTGCCAGTTTACCGCCCGGTACGCCTGGCACCGCAATCCCCCCCGGCGGCAGTGAAAGACTCGTCGAATGCCTCCTTGGAATGGCATAGCCAAATCGTCGCCACCATCGAACCGGGCTGGCTGACGCCGCCCGCTGGCAGCCGGTGGGCAGAGATCGTCACCCGTATCGGCTTTTTTACGCACTCACGCCATGCTCCAGTAGAGATTCGACGCTTCGCGGTGGGCGCTTCGGCGGAGATTGGTGTTGGCGCGGAGAAGGTGCGGACCGATACGGTGTTTCAACGTGAGAACCAAGCGGTGGGTCTGGGAGCGCAATTTTCCGCCGACGGTATGGTGTTCCAGATCGATATCCCTCCCGATTTGCACCTACGTCAGATTCCGGGCGACGAAGCGAAGTGGCGCGCAGTACGCAGCGCTCGGTTCATTGACCTTGCTTGGCGCGGTGAGCGCTTGGCCATGATCGCGAGCCCCTTCATGCGCGAGTGGTTAGCACAGATTTACCTGTCTGCCATGACCTATGAAGCGATGCACCGACAGATCGGCTTGGCCAAGGCCGACGCCTCTATTCGACAGGGGCAGGCATCGATCTCGCTTCCAGATGTGCTGGGCCTGCTATTTCAGTCGCAAGTGGTCGAGGTACAGGGCGGCGACGAGACGGCGGGTAGTCCAGAAAAGTTACGCCAGGAACTGGATGCCTGTCTGCGCGATCCCATCGTGATTGCGGAATTGCACGAGTTTGGCTCCATGCTTTGGGAGCCAATCGATTCCGGCTGGGAACCGTGGCTACGTGGGGTCTACCATTCCACGCTTGCTGCAGCACTTCTACGTTCGATTACCGACCTATGCCCAAGCATCGATCCGGAAGACCTGACGGTCGACTTAGAACGCGGCCCGGTACTCCCCGGCCAAGCCGTCGGCTTTGACTCAGAAGCGGTGGAGGCGTGGTTTACCGAGCGTAGTCCGGGGGGCAACGGACTGATCGAGGAATTTATGCGGCGCTACGCGGAAGACCCGCGCCGCTTCTTCGCTACCGTACGCGCCAATCTGAGCATGGGCGAGTTTGAGTTGATCGACCATCAACTCAAACAAATGGTCACCGTGCTGGCCGAGGACAATGGTAACGGAGATTCGGAAAGCGCCGCACTGGCGCGCCAATTCCGTGCCGCCGCCAGCCAGGAAGAAATGACACAGTCCTTCCAACGCTTACGTCGGAAGTTGTTGCAGGAAGGTTTTTCCCCCTTCCACGGCTTTTTAGTGGCGCTTGGTAACCGTGTTCTGCGACCGGGATCGGGCGCGGCGACGGATCTCTACCTTTCCCGAGTGCTTGATCATTGGCAGAGTGAGGAGGCGCGTATCGGCATAGAGGTCGATCTGCGCGTTATGAGTTATTACCTAAGCCAATCGGACGATATCGATCGTATTGTGTCCGACATTGGCTCCCCTCCAGGCAACGACCGCGCGGCTTGGCGCATTGGCGCTATCTATGGCCTCTTATGGCCCCGCGGTCGGGCGATTCGCCAGTCCGCACTGAAGATAAGAAATCCCTTCATTGAATTGCCTTTGATCGAGCGCCTCTTGGTGGTGGAAACCATCGGCGACGATCGTGTCTGCATTTCGCTGCTGGACCGTGACTGGTTGCTGCGAACTGCCGAGCAACTCAACGCCGGCCGCCAAGTTACGTTGACCTGCCCGGAAACCGAACGTGCTCGCCTAGCTTCCGCGCTCAATGCACTGGTAACCAATCCGGTCGAATCCGGCTACTTGCGCGCTTATGCCCGCCTACAGGGCATCCGCCAAACCCAATCAATGATCGAAGCTGATATTGAAATCGTCGAGGCAGTGCAATGAACATTCTCCATCGGCGCATTTTCAAGACGCAAACCACTGGCGTCACCACGATCCAGGAGTTATTGCAGACTATGTTCGTGGCCGAAGTGTTGCAACCCGGCCACGAGATTTGGATCGTTTCTCCTTGGATCAGCAATGTTGTCTTGATCGACAATCGGTCCGGTAGCTTTGATGCCCTCAATCCCGAATGGGGGCGGCGAGAGATCCGCCTCGCCGATGTCCTTGTGACTCTGATGAATTACGGTACAAAAGTGCATATCGTCACCCGGAGCGAAGCCAGCAACGATGCCTTCCGTACCCGGATCGCCGATTTGACTCGTGAGCATAGTCTGGAAGATCAACTCGCGGTGCACATCCACGGCCAATTGCATACCAAGGGCATCCTGCTCACGCGTTGCCTGTTGATGGGTTCAATGAACCTGACCTACAACGGCATGATGATCAATGACGAATGGGTCGAGTTCTCGCTCGATGAGCACGATCTTGGTCGAACCCGCCTTGAATTCGCCCGCTACAGGGAGGCTGCATGATTGACGTCTTGCCCTCTCAGGAAAAGTCCTGGCTAGGGCGTTTTTTCTTTGGGCGCAATGCCCTGCACTGGGAAGCCATTGTCGGTGGTAGCGCGCCGGCGGCATGGCTGGAGCAGGTAAACCCGTGGATCGCAACTTTTGTTACTCAAGGCTACCAATCGCCTATTGTGCTGCCTGTATTCGATGCTGATGGGCCGTCTCATTGGTATGCAATGGCTAGCAATGAGGCATCGGCAGTTGCATTGGTGCAGGAGTTGACAGCTGTTGTCGGCCCAAGTTACAGCGATTTCCGTGGCCAACCACTGCAGGTCGATTGTGGCGACGAAATCGAGTGTGCCTTGCAGAAACGCTTTGGTCGTTTCGTATTCTGCTTGCGGCCAGTGAATGCGGCAGCGCGCGGCGATGTTACACAATCCTTGCAGTTGTATCTTAGTTTGCTGCGCCGCCGCCCAGACATCCCTGACCGCACGCAACGTCCGTTCGGCAAGATCCGTGCTGAGTTTGATCGGGCGCTACTGGCCGGTAACGAGGCAGATGCTGAACGTTTACGCCACGAATTGGTTGCCAGCGGCCGTATTGATGTTGAACAGCACAAGTATTTGGATATTCGCATGTTGGCCGGTCTCGGTCGCCAGTATCAACTGGCGAACGATTACTCGCTGATCAAGTCTGTTATAGGTCTGTCGTTACCTGCTCAGACCATCACCGACTTGGTCGAGGCGCTTTATGCAACTTATATCGCAGCCATCGAGGATGACCCGAATGTCGAAGCCATCCTGACAGTTTTTCGAAATGACATCATGCGTCACTTCGGCCCGCTATTTAAGGAACGGAAAGGTGTTCGTCAACCTAATGTACTGAAGGCCTTCCTGCTTTATGAACTTGTGCAGGACGAACCAAATGTGGCGCGTTGCGGGGCCATTGCTGCCGCTTATCCGGTTCAAGCCGGGCCAGAACTGATTGAGTATTGGTCCAGCCGTTTGGTGTCTGCCCCGTCGTTGCGTTCCGATGTCTTTGAATTGGCACGTCAGGCCTTAGCTGATGACGACTATGAGTTGGCGCTGCAGTTGTCCTTTGAATCCTTCCCCAGCGCTTGGACGTACACTGCCATGCTGCGTTGCGCAGTGGAACTAGAGGATATTGAAACCACTCGGCGGGTGCTCGAAGCGGTGGGTAATGCACCCAAAGCCGCGCGGGCAACATGGACAAAACGTGATCTGAGCAGACTGCAGCAGTTGCAGTCAGAGCCGTCAGAAGCGTCGCAAGAGCGTCCTGACACCGATTGGATGTCCTGGGTTCGCTATGTTGAAGCCGGACGCTGTGAGCGCCCTCCGCTGCAGATCCTGGAGGAGGCACTCACGCGTTGGAGTGCTGAGGCCTATGCTTCGGATCCAGAGGCCTGCCGTCAGTTGGCCGAGAAGATAGGCAACGCGAGCGGTGAGGCAGAATGTGTGTTTCGCGATGCCTTCGGCGCCTTGGTGGAGTTCTTCGTCGATCGCCAGGCACATCCTGTGCGTGGCTTCATACCGCTTTACACCATGTTAATCCGCATCGTCGCATGGAATGAGGTGGTGTCGGCCAATGAGCTCGAGTTGGCCTCTGTCGTCATGCAGGCGTTGGTCAGTCTTGGTCCGTCGAGGGATGATTACGTCGAAGCGCTTGATGCCTACACAGAGATACTTAACGCTAACAACGCGCCTGGAAACATCGACTGGGCGCTCAATGCAACTGAAGTACTCGCCCTATATGTCTCCTTAGACAATGAGTCGCGATTGCGTTTCTTTATGGCAGTCGTGGAGCTAGCACGCACCCACACTCACCGTCTCAATCAAGCGCAACATGCGATCTTGTCCCTGCTGGCAAAGGATTACGGCTGCGCCGACTTGCTAACGGCTTTCTCCTTTCAGGAAGAGGGGGACGCCGAAACAGCAGAGTATTCTGAGTTCGACGGTTTAATTGGTATCTATACCTTGACTGAACCCGCTGGGCAGCGCGCACGGCAGTTTCTTCGAAAACTCTTGCCTTTGGCGCGTGTGGAAGTGAACGCAGACCTGGCGGCAACCGATAAGCTTAAGCATCTCGCGGCGAACGCGGATATCTTCGTCTTTGCTTGGAAGAGCAGCAAACACCAAGCTTATTATGCGGCGAAGGATGCACGTGGCAGTCGGCAAACCCTGCTCCCGATGGGGAAGGGAAGTGCTAGCATCTTGAGTTGTGTTATGAGCGAACTTGAGCAATTGAGATGAGGGCCACTAGCCCGAAAGATGCCTGTAGATAACAGGCGGCATGCTGTGAATCGGGGGGGCAAGGTGAGAGCAGCACAAGCAATACAAATTAGTCGCGTTTTTTAGTGGTATTCTAATGCTCATTCGAACTGCGTCCGTCGAACCGTTCCTGCGGCACTAGTCTTTGACGATTTTATTCGAAGGAGGCTAGAGTTATTTTGCAAGTTATGGGGGGTAATGATAATTGATATTTTTAGATAATTTGACTTAAGGGTTTATTGCCGATTGTACGCCGGAATTGTAACTAGTAACTGCTATGGTTTCATTCGGCAGAGTGTGATTTTCTTGCCAGAAAGGGTTAAAGCCGCCAGGAAAGTAAATTGTGTTAAAGCCGGCTTCCAATGCAGGGATAACATCACGTGTTAGTTGATCACCAATGGACCATGCTTCTTTGCTTTGATAGAGCTTGGCGATCCTCTGATAAAAGACCACGGATTTGGTGCCTTCAAGGGATAGTGCCACAAGGTGCGAAATGTTATGTTCGTTCAGATGTCGTTTGATTCTTGTTATAGACCCTTCCGTGGCAATAACTACTGTCGCCCCGTTACTGTGAAGTGCTTCTAATCCCTCCGTTACCCCGTTTCTTAATGGTGGAGTAACGCTTATGTCATTGTAAAATATTTGGGCTGTATGTTTAGAAAAGCTATCGCTACTTTCTAACCCTGAAGCCAATGAGTGCTTAACTGCTGTCTGTATGGGAGTACCGATAAGTCTTTTTTTTAGTGCCGATATCAATAGCTCTGTAGGATACCTTAGCCCTAGGTGATGTCGTTTTGAAATGTGCTGATCTACTTCTCTTATATAACTAAGTTTGTTGGCTTTATCGACTTTTATGCCAAGGTTTTCTTCGACTTCTGATAGTAATTTTAATTGTGCTTCAGCATAAATATTATCAGTGTCCCAGAGAGTATTATCAGCATCGCTTACCCAGAGAATAGTCATGTTTAATTCTCGTAAATTGCTAATACGTTAATGTCTTCACCTTGCTTTAGGGTGCCGATTATCTTGATTCCATGTTTATGTCCGCGACGTATTGTTTGATATGCGAAGGTACCAGTACTGTATCCTCCTTTTGGGGCTAAGTGTAGATGAATTGGTATGATTTGATTTCCAACTCGAGAAATAAGTCGATAGTCTATCCAGTCAATTCGGCCCCCGTTTTTTGTCGCGTTTTCTACGGATTTCATTGCGACTGATGACTCGAAGTGTTTTTCTAAACTTCCCCAATATATCTGTGCTTGTGCAGGGATGGAGCTGTATTGGGGGATTTCTTTGCCGTTTTTTGTGTTTTTTATAAAGTCCTTATAGATTTCTATAAGTTTACCATCCTCTGTTTCTGCCGCCATGGGTACTATTTTTGATCCGATAGGTACCTCAAATATTATGAGAGGGCGCGGGGCGGGAGTATTTATTAGTTCTGATACATCTGTCCACGAAAGAGAAAGTCCTTCGGTGTTGAACACTTCCGTAAGATCGGTTTTTGCCCAAAAAATTCTGTTTGGATAGTTGTTTGCATAAAAATTTATTATCTTTTCAAATTGCATTTCAGCGGAATCGTTTTTTTCTTGGCTGATCTCGGCGCCTTTGCTTGTGCTGGAGCTTCGTTTTTGGCCAAACTTTGTAGTGGTTGACGACTTCATGAAGGGGGCGAGGCCTATTTCACCACCCCCTGTAATTTCACTATTGTATTCGGTCATGTTTACTGATGATATGTTTGCCTTTCTTGACTTTGTTTCGAATTCTGGGCGGTTTAGTGCGTCGTGTAATTTTTTTACGGCTTTTTCGTCAATAAAAAGAGGTATGTCTACGACAAACCATAGTTTATGTCGTAATCTATTTTTGAACTCCTCTTGAGCATTGTTGGGGGCGAGTTTTTTTGCCATTGTTAATGCCCAGGATCCTAAAGTTGTAAGTATTCTGGATAGAGGTTTCTGAAAAGGCATTCGTAAAATCTCTTTTTGTGGCAGTTGTATTGAGCTTTTAAAAGTTGATTTATAGTTACTTGGTATTTCGTCGGTATTCGGTTCCCAATTTATCAAAAAAAGGTTGCGACCTCAATAGCGAAGCTTCATTGCAGTCCATCACCCATTGTGGAATCCGCAGCAGTGACCAGTGGCTATGATGCGATTCCGGTGTGAGCGGGTTGCAGTCCGGCATTACCAATCGAAGGTTGTGCCCAGAATTCGGGGTGTCTGGGAGTCACGAAAAATAGGTACATTCAAGGGAGTAATTGAGCTACATCTTAAATGTATTTTCGAATAGGCAGTATTATCTCTTAGGCTCAATTTCTCTCGGTTATGATCTTTATGGAGAGTTTTAGTGAAACTCCACGCTACGATGTTTTTATGTTGAATTTCGCAATGTTGCTATCTAGGTTATTTAAGTTGGTTTTGGAGCATGGAGTGTTGATTTTTACTGGTTTGTTTAGTTAATGAATTTTAATAGTAGATAGTCTAAAGTGGATCTATTGCTTTCGTTGCTTCTACAGAGTCGATGTTTTTGATGGCGGGGCTATCGCGAGAGCAATTAGTGTTTTTTGTTATGGGGGGCAGTGTCGGGGTTAAGGAATGGCTAAGATTTTGTGACATTGTAAGCTAAGCTTCCATTTAGGATTGCTTTTACAATAGCGTATCGCCGTCTCAGTGTTTTCTACGATTTTCAATCCGTCCATAGGCTGAAGATAAAAGTGGTTGAAATTTAGATGTTCAAACATGCTTGGTGTTGAGTTTTTTTGTGGGTAGACAAGTTTAAGTTCGTCTCCAGTAGTTATTTTAAGTGCAGCATTCGATTTGGGGCTTACACAAAGCCAATCTATACCTAAGGGAACTACGATGGTGCCATTGGTTTCAACAGCAATGCAGAAGTTAAGATTGTGCAGTGCGTTTATCAATGCGTCATCTACCTGAAGCAGTGGTTCTCCGCCCGTCAATACCACGTACTTATGATCTTGATGGGATATAGGCCAGAACGAATCAATGGCATGGGCGAGGGCTTCAGCGTTCTTGAATTTACCCCCGCCTTCACCATCTGTTCCGACGAAGTCGGTGTCACAGAATGTACAGATCGCGTTAGCCCTATCCTGCTCCCGTCCTGACCAGAGATTGCATCCAGCAAATCGGCAGAATACCGCGGGTCGACCCGCTTGGTTGCCTTCCCCTTGAAGGGTGTAAAACATTTCTTTGATGCTGTAAGTCATTTTGTTTACTCATCGGATTCAAATAGGTGGCGAGTGCACTGATCCGCCACCGCTGAACCATCATCAATCTCGTTCTTGAATGTACTGCTCATATCCAGTTTTGCGCAGTTCGCAAGCTGGGCACGTTCCACATCCATAGCCCCATTCATGTTTATCCTGTCGAGTCCCGAGGTAGCAGGTGTGGGACTCTTCTTGAATCAGGCTGACCAAATCTTGACCGCCTAGGTTTTCAGCCAAACGCCAGGTCTGAGCTTTGTCGAGCCACATCAAGGGGGTTTCAATGATCACGGGAGCGTCCATTCCGAGACTCAATGCCACCTGGGTGGCTTTAAGGGTGTTGTCCCGGCAGTCTGGGTAGCCTGAGTAGTCGGTTTCGCACATTCCCCCGACTAGTACTGTGAGGCCCCGTCGGTAGGCAATAGTGGCTGCGAACGTCAAAAACAGCAGATTCCTACCGGGTACAAACGTATTGGGAAGTCCATTCTTTTCAAACTCTATGGTTTTTTCAGCGGTCATCGCCGTATCGCTGATCTGTCCGAGTAATTTGAGGTCAAGCACGTGATCCTCACCGAGCCGCTTGGCCCAGTTCGGAAACCTGTTACGTACCTCCTGCAAGATACTCAGCCGACATTCGAGCTCGATTCGATGCCTCTGGCCATAATCAAAGCCAATGGTCTCGACGTGCTCGTAACGTTCCAGCGCCCAGGCAAGGCAGGTGGTGGAATCTTGTCCGCCTGAAAAAAGAACTAAGGCTTTGGTGTGCATACTGCTCTCCTCGGGACTGGGTCTGATTTAGCGCCGCTTCAGTTCTTGCTTGAGTTTTTCGGTCAGATACTTGGTGAGTAATCCGATATCAGTGGGCGTGTTCTGGATACCATTCCAGGGGCGGCGGTCGGTTTCAGAAATGTGCCAATCGCCACTTGTCCATGCCGTATGAGGTTTCAAAAGCTTTAGACCTTTGATAAAACCTTCCTTGCTGGTTGTGCCTTGATCGGAGTAAAGCAATTCCATAACGAAGCTCAAAGAAACCAGACCCGCCCCGTGCTTCAAGCGTGAATTCCTGGGCGCTAGTCCTTCCCATTCCGATTTGAAAACTACACGCACTGCATGGAAGAAGTTATTGATAAGCTCGATGCTGCGCCCCTCGAAGTCATCAAACTTCATGAAGCTACGAATCGCGCCATCATTCGCAGAGTTCATCACGAACTTCTGCATCGCCATGTCGCTTAGTACTCCTCTAGGATTCGTATGTTGTTTGATCTCGCCAAATAGAGAGGAGTTAGGCAGAAAATTCAACAAATCAATAATGCGAGCAGCAAATTTACGACTCGTGAACCGTTCTGGCAGGCCGTCAACCGTCGGTAAAAGTTCATAGATCAGCGATTTTGGCAGCGGTCGCGTATTGTTGACAAGCACAAACTGCTGTCGCAGTTCGTTGTAGTCTTTACAAATCAATGCAGATACAAATACCTGGAATCCAGGTTTTTCCATCGTCGCAAGGGCGCTGAGTCGTTGTTGTCCATCGACCACAAAGCCTGGCTTGGATTCGGTAGCATCAATGATGATTTCTACAATACCCTCGCTGAGGTCTTTAATCGTTACCCCATCCAGAAAGGCCAAAATAATTGCGTTAGGAAGCAATGCATCGTCGCGCTGAAGATAGTCACGAATATCTCTGATGTGCGACGCGACTTGATGGCGCTGAAAGCCTTTGAGGTGGCCTTCTTCATCGCGGCCGACTCTCTCAATTTCAGAAAAATCTAAAATTTCATTTGGAGTGGCCGCAAACGAAAATACATCATGCCCGGAGGCCTGTTGGGCACGCACACCCTTAAATCGATAGATCATTGTTTCGAAAGTTCCAGAGTTTTCTGAAGGTGGCGGTGGTACACGCCTAAGTTATGAAATCCACGTCTCTTGTTTCGATTGCTGGCTCGAAAGATAATAGTTTCGATACCTGCTGACTGACAAATCGAACATTGGCATTTTTGCCACGGTTTATCTCTCAGCGTGGGTGAGATTAGTCGGACGTGCTTGGCGATTTCCTTTTCCATTTCTAATGATGACGATATTGAGCCGGAAAGAGTCAGTCGGAGATAGTCTACTAGCACGGCTAAAGTTGAATCAAAGTCGAGCAGGTTTTTATCGTAGTCGCGGATTGCTAGCAACGCTGCTTTTTCTTTGATTTGTAACTCTTCTGCGCTCAGAATGCCTTTTTTTATTCCTTGCATCAGGCGTGGATTTTCAATCGCCTGAGGAATGCGAATAGCTGTGTAGTAATCCAGTTTGCTCGTGTTATTGCCCATGTAGTAATTACACTTCGCATCTTTAAATGCGCGTATAAGGGGGGAGGTTGAGTCAAAGCTGGTAATGCCATATCCGGTGAATTCATGGATGTTCTCCGCTTTAGCAAAACCCAGCAGATGAATATTTGTCTCGGGCTTAAGGACCGCTCGAAGCTCTTTCAGCACCTCATGGATTTGATCGACTTTCAAAGGTACTAGACCTCCGATCGCCAAGTAGCGATAACCCATGTCTTCGAGTTGTTTTGCAGCGTTCGCCATGCTTTGAGGCGACCAACCCTGTACCGCTCCAAGAGGTTCGAAAGGCCATTCCGCCTCCTTCACTAAACGCAGAAACTCTTGCGCATTTTTGAGCGTAATTTCGTACCGAAACAGCACATCTTCCGACTGGCTCAGCGCTGGAGGATTGCTGGAGTCGCAGTTGAATATGATGTGGTCCGGCGAGCAACCGTGGGTGAACCCCGCGTCTGAGTAGAACTCTAGTACTTCGCTTGGGCTATACGCAGGGGTAGGGTGCTCTACATAGGCGAAAGCCCCGCAGTCCCCTAGGACCATCGTATCTTTGAACTGAATGCCATCGAGTCGTAGAAATTTGCGTGCGCCTTCTCTCAAGAAGCGCTGCTGCTCGGAAGTCGAGTACCGGACCTTTGAATTAGCGACGCCATTTGCCGGTCGCACTGCGCTCATCGAGACCAAGAGCCCGTCATAAGGGACGGGCGTCATCATTTCGTGCGCATACTGGTCATCCCAGTATCTCTTCCGGCCCGGCGCATTTCGATCGTTGATGAAATCGTAGTCTGGGTCTACGTAGTCTTGGGTGTCGGCGTATAAAAATTTCATTGGTGAGCGCTGGTCATATAGAGGCGGATCAAGGTTTCTTGCAGCGCCTTGATATCTTGAGGGGTGCTTTGGATTTCATTCCACTGGACATTAATCATCGGCCACTGGCCTGTTGTCCATGCGCAGTAAGGGGCGACTCTGGCCAGTTCTTGTAACACGCCTTCGTAGGTTTCGCGCTGACCACCGATTTTGGCGTAGATCCGATCCATAAGTACGCCCATGGCGATGATCCCTGCTGAGTGCATGAGTCGACTGTTCTTGGATTCAAGTGCCCATGCCTCAGGAAACGTATCACGCACTGCCCGCCAGAAGGTCGTCAGTAAGTTGTACATTGACTCAACGTTCGCTGCTCCGTCGATGCTGGAGGTATAGGGTGCCAACGCCCCCAACGGATTACCGATGCTGTTGCGGATCATCGTTATTACAGCGGTGTCAGTGATCACTGCTTTGCTATTTTGCTCGGACGACCGCTTTATGAGTTTGTGGAAAGGGGAGTTGGGGTCACGACTAAGAAGCCCGCACAACTCAGCTGGTGCTTTGCGAGCACTCAGTTCGCGGGGCAAAAGGATGCTGCCTGTCTCCGGCAGTAGTTCGTTGATCAGTCGAGTGGGCAACGGTTTGGCCTTGTTGACCAAAATGAATTGCTCGCGCTGGGTGGTCAGGCTGTCGGACACAAAACCGATCACTGGCACAGGAAGATCCGAATTGGCCGCTTTCGCCAACGCCAATGAGCGCTGTTGCCCGTCCACTATCCAGGCAGACCTCATTCCTTCCTCCCTGATAGGGATCGTCAGGGTACCCGCTTGCGAAAGCCCCGCGTCGCCTGTCGGCTTGCTTCCTCGTGCTGCAACAAAACGCAGGTCAGGAGACAGCGCTAGGATAATTGCATTGGGAAAAAGTACATTTCCCTGATTGAGGTACTCAGCGATCCCTTTGACATGACTCTTAATCTCGGGACGCTGAAAACCCTTGAGGGGACTGCTGTCTTCGCGCGACAGGCGGCTGATGTCGGCAATTCGGACCAGGTCAGATCCCCTGATGAATAATGCATACACATCAAGGTTGTCGCCTTGCGTGGTGCGTAGTGCACGCACCACAATCGCATCTTCGCTCGTCATGCTTTGCTCTCTATGCTGTCTTGACCTTTGATGTCCTGCCAGATCCTCCGAAAGCGCGATTGCTCGCACGACACCAGGGCGTCGTCCCTTAAGTAGCGTAACAATCGGGTGGAACTGCCTTGGTAGTCAGCCCACACACACTCAAGCATGTAGGCAATTTCACTGTCCGATGCGCGCCGCCGGATGGTCGTTTTTGCTAGGGATAAAAGATCCATCGCCGCGCTGACGCTCTTTCGAGCGATCTCGGCAGGAGCACTCGACAGTTCAAGAATCTCAATGAAATGACGCAGGGCTCTCTGAGGGAAATCGTTGCGAGTGCCTGGTAGTGTTGAGGTTTCAAGACGTTCGTCATAGGGCATCGCGATGCGTCGTAAATGGCTGGGAAGCATCTCGATGCCTGGGCGGGAAGTGAATATTCTGAGCTTGTCGATCTGCGTGTCCCTGATTTTTCCAAGGTCTTCGCCTATCAACTGGACATAGTTTGAAGAGAGGGCAATGAGCACCAAGTCGATGTCGGGTTGGCTGACGAGGTCCGCTAGGGCGCTTCCCTTTGATTGGGTGACATTCACGGCTTCCCACCAATCTGATGCGCGCACACCCAATTTTTCGAGACGTGGGATGATAGAATTCGGATCCTGAGCCACCGTCAGGTTGTACGGTGGACATCTCTGATCGCCTTCAATCAACCCTAAGCCGGTCGACGCAAACATTAGCTTCGCGTCCAACTTCGTTGCTACGCGCCTCGCGTCAGAAACGCTTCTGCCCACGTAAAGTGAAGATGCCATCAGAGTTGTGGGACGTTCGTCTATTTGCCCCTTCCACGCCTTTGCCATGGCAGCAATCGATGAATAACACTCGTCGTTCAGCACCACCGGCGGCAGGCCGTCGAGACGTTTTCGATTGGTGCAGTTGGTGATGATGACGGTTCTCATGGGAAAACTGTAGGCCTGTTTTGACGGATGTTGCATTTATCTGAGGCTGACAATTTACCATTTAATAACTGTATGGGCCAATGCGCTTAAGCTAGTTTTTATGCGGAAGGGTTGGTATAAGAGCCTCAATACTGCTGCTACCCCTCCTTCTGTGGGTGCCGTTCAATGAAGGAAGAGATTCATTGCTTAAGTTCAGCGCAATCAAGGCGTTACAGAGCCCAACCCACCAAGTGGTATCGTTTGCGGCTACCGTTGAGCAGATTTTGGCGATCGCTAGCATCGACCGAGTCAAGCGTGATGATCGTGGCGCCCTTCATGGCTTTCAGCGGCCACAGGTGTCCAAGCACATACGAGAGATTCGCGACTACCTCTCCCGTCCCGATGCGGTAATGCCCAATGCTGTGGTGTTAGCGTTTACCAGTGGGGTCCGGGTGGTGGAAGGAAATGGAGCCTATGCAGAAATTGAGGTGGATATTTCATCCGGCCCTCCTGGGTTCGTTGTGGATGGTCAGCAGCGCCTATCTGCGTTAGCTGGGCTCGAGGGGAGTTCGTTCCAGTTACTGGTCTCTGCTCTTGTGTGTGAAAATCAGGAAGAGCTTCGCCGGCAATTCATTCTCGTCAACAACACCAGTCCATTACCAAAGTCGCTGGTATATGAACTGCTCCCGTCTGTCAGCGGCCTTCCATTCAGAATGACTTCCCGCGCCCGCGCAGCCCGCATCGTGGAAATGCTGAATTATGATGATCGATCTTCTTTGCAAGGACAGATTAAGCAGCATACCAACCCCTCAGGGGTCATCGGGGATACGTCGCTCCAGAAACTGGTAATGAATTCCCTATCTGACGGTTACTGTCGGGAGGTGATTGAGTTGTCGGGAGGTGAGGATCGGTGTTTCTTGGCCATCAGTGAGTTTTTCCAGGCGGTCCAGGAGGTGTTTGGAAATGCTTGGCATGGTCACACGCCTAAAAGCTCTCGTCTCGTCCATAGCGCGGGGATTATTTCTATGGGGTTCGTCATGGAGCAGTTGTGTGCTACAGGAGCGCCACTGGCCCCAGTATTCAAGTTAGGCCTTAGAAAGCTACAAGGATATACAGCTTGGACGCTCGATTCGGGAGAGTGGTCCTTTAAAACAGGCAACCGGCCATGGAATGGAGTTCAGAATTTACATGGTGATATTCATCTTTTGACTGATCATTTGACCAGGGTGGTTCGAAGTTCGGAACTCGTACCTAGCTAACTGGTAATCATTACTAATATTTAGGAGGCATTATGACTACTTTGGTTTCCTCGGATCTGTCTCCAGCCCTGGCCAGTGACGCCAGTGTGAAAGAGTTCTCTGAAGTCATTCTTCATCTATCCATGGCTTTTCAGGAAGCATTGAGAAGGCTTTCAGGGCAGGACGAAGCTTTCCCTTCGGAAGGTTATGGCATGCTGACTGAAGCCTACGGTTTACGGACGCGTGCGAATATTCTCTACCTGACGCCATCTACCCATGTGGTGAAGGCATTAAATTTTTCCCAAACTGCTATGTTGGGGAAATTCGAAGAAATATTGAATTGTTTGAGTGATGTAACCGATTTACACACTGTTAACTCCATTTTGGTTTCCGTGATCACCATTGCATCAGCGCTGGGTGAGGGGCGAGCCAAAGTTGTAGAGTTTTTGTTTGAAACGTTATGCGCCGACCTTGAGTCTTGGAAAATTTAGTCTAGCTGTTTGGTTTTTGTCGCGTGAGATGCCGGAGGAACAGTGGAGATTTTTAAAGAGTTCGTTTTTGAGGCCGCTCATCGACTGCCCAATGTTCCAGATGGGCACAAATGTGGGCGCCTGCACGGTCACTCCTTTCGTATTGCAATTTATATTGATGGCCCTGTCGATAGAACGTCGGGTTGGGTCAGGGATTTTTCCGAGATAAAGGAGATTTTCGCGCCTCTGTATGAACGCTTAGATCACAATTATCTTAATGAAATTCCCGGACTGGAAAATCCGACGAGCGAGGTTTTAGCCGTTTGGGTTTGGCAGGAGCTAAAGCCATTGCTTCCAGAGCTATCCGCAGTACGTATTCACGAGACATGTACAAGTGGATGTATTTATAGAGGGCCGGAGGTATAACCACTCTCGTGTAAATAAAATAGAACTATGCGCAGTGTGTAGTTCACTGGATAGGTCTAGGCTTTCATTGTCGAGTTTGGTGGTTGATTTTCTTGTCTAGTTCGGCACTCGGCCCTCGGCCCTGTAGGGAGGTGGATATGGTCAAGCCTAACAACGGTCGAGGTAAAAGTCCTAGACGTACTCAGACTCGTTCACCATATTCTCTTAAATGGTACCAGGCGAAGATTACTTCTTGGGACTTTTCGTGGTCATTTCGAATGGCTACCCGACGCGAAGTATCGTCTGGGGAGGACGATATCCAAGAATTCGCTGTCCTCACTTTCAAAGGTACTGTGGTTTATCCAGAGGAATTTAAGTATCCGGAGATAGAGATTCAATTGGTGGAAGGGTTTGCCTTCATCGCCAAAGAATCTGTTACTCCAAGTATTGCTCGATGAGCGCAAATGGTCGATTGCTCTCGGTCTACGTCTCAGTTCCTGTGGAACGGATAAAGACATTGGTGTCCGTTGCTCCTCGAGTGGTGGTCGTTGATTTTCATGCATCACCTCTACATTATCGTCGAGCGTTGGTCGTGTCGATACAGTTAGATACTGAGATGGAGTGATGTCTAGGATACCTAAACGTCGTTATCAAACGAATTGACTACTGATCATTTGCTAGTGGATTTGACGCGACGAGCATCATTCCGCTCGAACACTCTGTCGCTGTTGCCCTACGCGAATACAGGGGTCGTAATACCAAATGCCACCCAAATGAACAGGGCTTTGAGAGTTTTCATATCAATCTCCAGAAAATTAACTTCAAGTAATGGTGCATCTGTCACTCCGGTACTTCGTATTGACTGAAGTTCGGAGTAACTCCGATTTTTTCTACTCAGTTACTGCGTCTCACTGAGTGCGGGACACAGTGCTACCGGTAGCAACTGTAGGGGCTGGGCAGCGCCTATTTCTCATCGACGAACCACCACGCCACCAATAGAGTGAAATCGGAAGCGTTGGCATTACAAATGATGCGATGCAGTAGCCCGGCACTTTCGTATCAGGCGTCATCCGCCTTGAAGCGCTGTGGAGCATGCCCCTCGAAAACGGACTTTCCTCCGCCGTTCAGCATCACCACGGAGACGTGGCTACGATGAGCGCCAGAAACTAAATCAACGCGAATTTCCGTGGCGCTTTGGTATTTCTTGGGCGGCAGAGAGGTCTGCATGATGATCCCATCGCCGACACTGCCACACTGCTGAGCGATGTCTTGCAGAGTGTTGGGTAGGGCGCATCACCAAGTTCGTAGGGGGGGCAATGCTCGGCCGTCCTGCTTGAAATGGACTTCGCAACGACGCGGCACAGTAAAGAAGTAGAAGGCTTCGAATGAGTCCTAAATCGCCAGGCAAGACTTTTCGAAAAATTAGCCGCTGGTCGAAAAGCAATACTTCATCCTGGGTGTGGGCTGTGGAGTTTTATAAAAAGCCAGAAACGACAAAGCCCTGAATAATCAGGGCTTTGTCATATTAGCGAAGGCTATGTGGATTCGAACTTATGGACCTGTTACGGTCGGCGGTTTTCAAGACCATCGCCAACTTCCGAAAAGTCAACAGTGAGGCCATCCCAGGCGTCTGCCGCCAGTTCGTTGCGCTACATGTATGGGAAAGTCGACATAGCCTCTGAACCTGAAACCCTACGCTCGCGTTAGTGAAAAGATGAGTTCGGTGCTCCTCACCGCGGTTTAGGTTTGTGCTCTGTACGGTCATCGTAACTGGATACAACAGTTACAATCAGCTGCATAGCCACTCCCATTAAGGCTTTTTCGTTGTGTAGAACGCTCGGACCAGAGGCGTACTGATAAAAAAAGTGATCGAGAGTATGAAAAAACCTATACCGGAGCGGAATGCCCAGCGGACCACCGTATCGAGCAAGTCCAGGCTGGAACTCACGGCGTCCATTTTATGTTGTGCCATCAGACAGTCGGCTTTGTAGGCCGTCAAAAAAGGGCAATCTATTTGGTCCAGTTGTCGGCCAATAACTGCTTCGATTTTGTACTTGCTCGAATAGGCGTCGACCTCTTTATCGTAAAGCGTCAGCGCGGTTTGTGACATACCGATCAAGGCGATACCGAACAGCACCATGCTAGCCTTAAACAATGCGAAAGAAGTGCCTCGGTTGAAAGTCATCCTGATAAACCGCCTCATCACTTCCGACGAAACGGGCGTAGGCAGAGGTTCCTGTACCTGCGCTTGCACCGGCAGGGGGTGTGAAACCACGGTCGTTGTAGCTTGAAGATAATGCTCGATGACGTTGATCAGCTCTTCATGGATTGCTGCTCTGTTGCGTACTCGCAAGGTGTCTTGGACCGCAAAAAAAATCGTTGCGCCGAAGATTGCAAACATTTTCCAGCCGGACAACTGCTCTTTCGTCCACTCGCATGCTTCCGTGAGCTTGGTCACGCCTAGAGCAGACATAAGCGTAACCAACGCGAGCAGGAAATTTCCCCGTTCGGTGAGCTTGGCGTTGGTGTTTTTTAGAATCAATTGATAGGTTTTCAACTCGTCCCGGGTTTTTGGTTCCTGGGTAAGGATTTCGGTCAGCGTTTGCACACCAAAATCTAAAAGCCGAGCGTCCTCGAGAGTCAGTTCATCCCAGTATTTCTCGGCATTGAACAGTCGTAGAAAGAAACCGCGAAAGGTTAAATAGGTACGGGCCGTGGTGGCTTTGCGTTTCTTGACGTAATTATTTTTCAGCTTGTTCAGCACATCCATTCTCTATCTCGCGTTAGAACTTCACGGATAGGGTGTATGCACTAATGGCGCAATGATATCAAGTACAAATAGCACTGTATTAATGGTTCTCATAGCGATGCCACGGCGAAGCAAGCGGTCAAGGTGTGCTTGGCGGTAAGCGACAAGGCGTCGATCCAGTGCCGATGCCAAGCAGTGCTACATTGGTCTGCCACTCACGTAGGGACGCGTTTCATCTTGAATTGCTCACGCCAGTTGAAGCCTTTAGGACTTTTCTGCCCGTTCGTGTGCTCAGGTTCTCAAGGAGAAAGGCGCCGGCTACCGTAGTACTCGCGGGCTCTATTCCGATTGATGCGTCTTTCATTCGACTTAATGATCGACAGGATTGCTGCCAACGCATATACCAAGCGTTTGACGACCGTTAGCGATTACGGTGGTTGATCAACAGCAATTGTCCAAGTCCAATCCATTACCTGGTTCATTGCAGTTCTGGTGGGGTAGCGAATGAGTGGTTATAAAACGAGAGATTGCGACCCTCAGTAAAAGTTTTTAAGGGAGGGGAAGGGGCATCACTTGGCAGGAACAAAGACGATTGGCTCGAATGCCTGCCGTAGTAGGGAAGCCCTTGGCTCTTGTGCCCTCCGAGTGAGGGTATTGAATCTACGAGCCAGCGATCAAAATGGATGCATCGGTTGTTGAAATGTTTTTGTGAGTGCTGCCCGTGTCAGGCTTTTGCCACTAGTGCTAGTGGCCGCTCATAAAGGCGTACCGCTTCGGCCACCCTGAATAGCAAAGGCCTGCATGAGTTTCCTCATGCAGGCCTTTTTTGTGCCTTGCTTATACGCGCTGCTAGACGAATGCTTGCCCGCTAAAGCCGCGAGGCAAGCGCTGAAGACCGGCCATTGCAGTGAGGCGCTCGATCCATTCTGCGCGCCAGTTGGTCGCGCCGTGGGAGGTCTTGGCCTGACGGGCCATGCGGCGGGTGGCGTTGCGCTGATCCTTTCGCGCCTGTTTGTAGGCATCGGTATTGCGGCAACTGCGGCACTTCACGCGATTGAGTTCGCGGCTTGCCGACAGTTGTTTGCCTTTATGGCCGCAGGCCAGATGCCCGTCGACGTTGAAATGGATAACCATAACTGTCTCCTTTTCGACATGTATAAGTTATGACAACTCATGCACGGCAACCGTTCGCCGTTTGGACGCAGGCAAAAAAACACCCGCATGCGGGCGGGTGAGGGCGTTACTTTGCAAAGGAGTGGCTTCACTGTAGACGCGCAGATGTAGTCGTCACGTGAAAAACTGGAAAAATAAACATAACGGCCAGACACAAGCGCGGTGACTCATGTGTCACCGCTAATGAGCAAACTCCTGAAACCCTGGCCGGGTCGAGTTCATCTGAACCGAGGCAGTGGCCGATCAACAGGCTTTAGCGCCGACAGCGTATTGCGAATCAGCGGAGCATCCTTCTCGATGTCGTTCAGCCGGTCTCGGATGCGCAGGGCGGTGGGGTGTCCACCTTGGTGATCGACCCAGTCGGCGATCTCTTTGCAAGCGGCGGCGAGGCGCGCTTGTCGAGCGTCGAGCAGGGTGAGGAGGGTGGTGATGGACTCTTTTTCGGACATGGAACACCTCCGTTCTATGAAACCTGGGCTGCAGCAAAAAGCCCGCGTGTTGCGAGCCTTCTGCCGTGGGGCGCTGCTCCTTCAGCTGGTTTCAGTATAGACCCGCTTCTGATCGGCATCAGCCTGAAGACTGGCGGGCCGCTGATGGGGAACTCGCTGCGTTGAGGCGTCTGCATTCACGTCGTGCGTCCTCTTCCGCGTCATGGCCATCGCCGATGAAACCGCCAGTACGTGTGTCGCAGATGCGAAACCAGCTAGTGGCTTTCGCGGGATCATGCTGGCTGTCTTCGGCACGTCGACCGTAAATAATGATCTTGTTGCAACGCTTCACGACGAAAATGTCTTCCATGGCGTCACCGCAGCTGATTTGTGTCAGATCAACTATAGAAGCCCTCGGCAATCGTGCAAAAAATAGGCAGGTCAGCTCGTCGGTTGCCAGCGCCAGCCTTCGGGGTGCCAGGTCAAACAATGGCTTGGGTTTAACGCCTGTAGAAACGCTTGATCGTGGGAAACCGCGACAATCGCTCCGGGAAATGCCTGCAAGGCGTGTTCGAAAGCGTGCACCGACGCCAGGTCCAGATGATTGGTGGGCTCATCCAGCAGCAGTAATTGCGCGGGCGTCTGGCGCCACAACGCCAGCGCAAGGGCTGCTTTCAAGCGTTCGCCGCCACTGAGTGAGGCGCACGGGCGGTTAACGCGTTGTGCGTCGAGTTGCAGATGAGCGAGAAAGCTGCGCAACTCACCTTCGCTCAAAAGTGTTTGCTGTTCCTGCAACTGATCGACAATCGATGTGTGCTCATCCAGCAGCTTCAGTTGTTGGTCGAAAAAAGCAAAAGGCACGTGCGTGATGCACTCGCCACTTACCGGCGCCCATTCACCCGCCAGCAATTTCAACAGCGTCGATTTGCCACAACCGTTGTGACCGCTGACAGCGATGCGCATCGGCCCTTGAATGGCGAGGTCAAGGCGGGTGGTGGGCGCATCTGCCGGTAACCCTGGCAAGCACGCGTCGATCAGCGTGCACACCCGCCGATTGCTCGGCACCACGCTGCCCGGCAGATTGATCAGCACGCCGTCGGCGGGCAGGACGTTTTCGTACGCCTCGCGAACACGCTGATCCAGATCGGCCTTGCGTGCCTGGTGGCCGACTTTTACCTGCCCCATGATGTCCCGCGCAGCGGCTTTCAACGCTGCCCGCTCGAAGCCCGAAACGTTGGCACTTTGTGCGTGGCGACGGCTGCCGGCGGCATGGCGCTGGATCGTGTCGTGCTCGCGTTGCAGCCGCGTACGTTCGCGCTGACGTTCGATACGGGCCTGATCGAGCTGTGCCTGCGCCGCCTGTTGATGGATCCTGCGTTGCTCGGTGAAATCCGAAAACCTTCCGCTGAAAACTGTTACTCCCAACGTCGTGAGTTCGACAAATCGCTGCATCTGCTCCAGAAGCTGGCGGTCGTGACTGACGATAATCAGGCCGCCACGCCAGCGCTCAAGCAGGCTCATCAGCCATTGCCGACCGCCGCTGTCGAGGTGATTGGTGGGCTCGTCGAGCACCAGCAATGGCGCCTGACTCAGCAGTGCGCCGATCAAAGCGATTCTGGCTTGTTGGCCACCGCTGAGGTGCTCCGTCAGATCCGACCCGGTGAGGTCGGTCAGCCCGGCCCCATCGAGCATCTGGCGCAAGCGCTCGGCCAGATCCCAGCGTTCATCGATGAGGTCGAAGTCGTGCGCAGTGGCAGCACCGCATCTTAGTCGCTCCAGTGCGCTGAGCGCCGGGGCCGTCCCCGTTGCATCGGCGACGGTTTGCCCGGGTGTGGCGATGAACGTTTGTGCGACGTAATGCACGCAAACCGAGCGTGCCACGCTGCCGGTGCCGGGTTGTAATTGCCCGGCAATCAAACGTGCAAGCACGCTTTTGCCAACACCATTGCGCCCGACGATCGCAGTCGGTTGATGATCGAAAGTCAGGTTCAGGTCTTCAAACAGTGTTGCGCCATTGGCGAACTGAAAGCCCAGTTGATTCAGGGAAACGAGTGCGGGTGTACGCGAGACGTGAGTCATCGGCACCTCCAAAAAATGTCGTGACAACTGACAAGCGCCGAGAACGGCGTGTCGCGAGTACATTTTTAGAAGGCTGGATTGTTCACTGCTGCGGTCGTCCGAAGGAGGGGAAGGTGGCTAGCCTAGTTGACGATGTGCGGCGGATCAAGGTGCGTCGGTCATCTCGCTCATTCGCTCGAGAAACATCGCCAGCGCCACTTCCTCCGCACGCAGGCCTTTGCGCACGCGCGGGCGAGGCAGTTCAGCGAGGGCGCCGAGCATGAATTTCTCCACCACGGCGGGGTGGATGTAGCATTTTCGGCACACTGCCGGGGTGTTGCCCAACTGCTTGGCGACGCCTTTGACCATCTCCACCACATGCCGCTTGGCCTCGGTCTCGGACTCCCATTGCAACTCGCGCAATACCGCCAGCGCCAAGGCACTGCCGGCCCAGGTGCGGTAATCCTTGGCGGTGAAATCGGCACCGGTCAGGGTTTGCAGGTAGGCGTTGACGTCGGAAGAACTGACGGTGTGTCGCTCACCGTTTTCATCGAGATACTGAAACAGATTCTGCCCGGGAATTTCCAGGCACCGCTTGATGATGCGTGCCAGACGCCGATCCTTGACGGTGATCTGGTGTTCGATGCCGCTTTTGCCGCGAAACTGGAACAGGATCGCGCTGCCGTTGACTTCGACATGTCGGCTGCGCAGGGTGGTCAGGCCGTAGGAGCGGTTGTCGCGGGCGTATTGGGTATTGCCGACCCGGATCAATGTGGCGTCGAGCAGGGTGATCACCGTGGCCATGACCTTGTCACGACTGAAGCCGGGCGCGGCCAATAGCGCCTCCAGTTGTTTGCGCAGTTTCGGCAACGCGAGACCGAACTCACGCAGGCGCGAATACTTGTCGGCATCGCGCACTTCGCGCCAGCGCGCGTGATAGCGATATTGCTTGCGGCCACGGGCATCACGGCCGGTGGCTTGCAGATGACCGCGCGGATCCGGGCAGATCCACACATCGGTATAGGCGGGTGGTACGGCAAGGGCATTGATGCGTTTGATTTCATCCGGATCACTGATGCGCTGGCCTGACGGCTCGAAATAGCTGAACTTGCCACGCAGCTTTTTGCGGGTGATACCGGGCTGGGTGTCGTCGACGTAATGCAGGTCGGATGGCAGGTCGGCAGTCAGCACGGTGTCGGGCATGGCAGTTTCCTTTGATGGCGCGGCGGTCTGTAAAACGATTGACCGCACGCCGTTGCCGTGGTGCCGAATGATTTAAGCGAGGACTGCTACCGCTTTGATCTGCGCCCATAAATGCTGGCCCGGATGCACGCCCAACTGGTCCCGGGAGTAGCGTGTAATACGCGCGAGCAGCGGGGTGCCGCCAACATCCAGGCGAATCAAAACGTGGGCGGCGTTGTCCGCCGATTGTTCGCTGACCACCGTCACCGGCAGTCGATTGAGGATGCTGCTGAATTCGCTGTTCTGCAGGCTCAGGCTGATATCCCGCGCGTGTACTTTGCAGCGCAGGGTCTGACCCGGTTCCATCGGCGCGTGCGTCACACGGATGCTCATCTCGGTGGCCGGCAATTGCAGGCTCAGCAGTTGATATTGCGCATCGTAGGCGCTGACCTGCCCTTCAATGATCACCCCGGCGTCATCGCCCATCGCCATCGGCAGGTCAAGACGTGCGAGGGTTTCGCCAATCGGGCCGCTGGCCAGCGCTTTGCCTTCGCTGAGTAGCACCAGATGGTCAGCCAGTCGCGCCACTTCATCCTGGGCATGACTGACGTACAACAGCGGAATGTCCAGTTCGTCGTGCAGACGTTGCAGGTACGGCAGGATTTCACTTTTGCGCTGGCTATCGAGAGCGGCCAGTGGCTCGTCCATCAGCAGAAGTTTCGGGCTGGTCAGCAGGGCACGGGCGATGCCGACACGCTGGCGTTCGCCTCCCGACAAATGCTGCGGATGACGTTCGAGTAAATGGCCGATGCCCAAGAGTTCGGTGGCCTGCGCCATGTCGACCCGGCGCTGGGACTTGGCGATGCGCTTGAGGCCGAACTGCAGATTGGCCAGCACCGACAGATGCGGAAACAGGCTGGCTTCCTGAAATACATAGCCGAGCGCGCGTTTGTGTGGCGGGACGAAAATGCCGTTATCGCTGTCCTGCCAGACTTCATCGTTGATCTGGATGAAGCCATGTTCAGCGCGCTCAAGCCCGGCAATGCAACGCAGACAGGTGGTTTTACCCGAGCCGGAATGCCCATAAAGCGCAGTCACGCCACGGCCTGGCAAGTGCAGGTCGACATCGAGGCTGAAGTCCGTATAGACCCGTTTCAAACGCACATCGATCATCGATCAGCTCCAGCCTGCACGGGTCTTGCGGCTGGAATACAGCGCCAGCAACACCAGAAACGAAAACACCAGCATCGCCCCGGCCAGCCAGTGAGCCTGCGCGTATTCCATCGCTTCGACGTGGTCATAAATTTGTACGGAAACCACGCGGGTCTTGTCGGGAATGTTGCCGCCGATCATCAGCACCACGCCGAACTCACCGACGGTATGCGCGAAACCGAGTATCGCTGCGGTGATAAAACCGGGGCGCGCCAACGGCACAATCACGCTGAAAAACGTGTCCCACGGATTGGCGCGCAAGGTCGCGGCCACTTCCAGGGGGCGGGTGCCGATCGCCGAAAACGCGTTCTGCAACGGTTGCACCACGAACGGCATGGAATAGATCACCGAACCGATCACCAGCCCGGTGAAGCTGAACGTCAAAGTGCCCAGGCCCAGCCATTGGGTGAATTGGCCGAGAAAACCGTGCGGCCCCATCATCAGCAACAGATAGAAACCGATTACGGTCGGAGGCAGTACGAGGGGCAGGGCGACGATCGCTCCGATCGGGCCGCGCAGCCATGAATCGGTGCGCGACAGCCACAGGGCGATCGGCGTGCCGACCACCAGCAGGATCGCGGTGGTCAGGGACGCCAGTTTCAGGGTCAGCCAGATCGCCGCGAAATCGGCGCTCGTCAGTGACATTTTAGAGCTGGTAACCGTAGGACTTGATCACCGCAGCGGCTTTCGGGCCTTTGAGGTATTCGACCAAGGCTTTGGCGGCGGCGTTGTCTTTGCCTTTGTTCAGAATGACCGCGTCCTGTTTGATCGGGTCGTGCATGCTCGCAGGGACGATCCATGCCGAACCGCTGCTGACTTTGCCGTCCTTGTAGATTTGCGACAGGGCAACAAAGCCCAACTCAGCGTTGCCGGTCGAGACGAATTGGTAGGCCTGAGTGATGTTCTGGCCTTCAACGATCTTGGCTTTGGTGGCGTCGGTCAGTTTGAGTTTTTCCAGCACTTGCGTGGCTGCCAGACCATAGGGCGCGGCTTTCGGGTTGGCGATGGACAGGTGCTGGTATTCGTTCTTTTTCAGCACTTCGCCTTTCGCATCGACATAACCTTCTTTAGCCGACCACAACGCCAGCGTGCCGATGGCGTAGGTGAAGCGCGAACCTTTGACGGTCTCGCCTTCTTTTTCGAGTTTTTCCGGGGTGGTGTCGTCAGCGGAGAGGAACACTTCGAACGGCGCGCCGTTCTTGATCTGAGTGTAGAACTGGCCAGTGGCGCCATAGGCTGCGACCAGTTTGTGCCCGGTGTCTTTTTCGAAATCGGCGGCGATGGCCTGGATCGGCGCGGTGAAGTTGGCTGCCACAGCCACCTGCACTTCATCAGCCTGAACTGCGCCGACGGCGAAGACGGCGAGCAAAGAGGCCAAGCAACCAGGGGCAAGACGTGAGGCACGAATGGTCATGTAACAGCTCCGTTATTGGCGAGTGCAGCGGGCAGCTATTGTTTGAAGTGGGCTGCGCCGATGCGAGAGGTGAATTCGCTATATAGCGAAATATATAGCGAAATGCCGCCAAACAGGAAGTGTTGGTTAAAATCAGCGCGAGGATGTTTGAATCTTCGCGCTGTGCAGCTTCAGCGGCTTGCGAGTTTTGCCAGTGCGCCTTCGGCCAATTGTCGAGTCAGTTCAGCGCTACCGAGGTCTTTGCCCAAGGTGAATGCCTGACCGGCCCAGAGGTTGGCAAACTCTGCTTCGTTGATCGCTCGCAGCGGCATCAGCGCACCCCCAGCCAAGGGAAATGCTGGTGCCTGGGGCGAAATCGGGCCCAGCTCACGCATGACGCGATTGAGAATGCCCCGTGCCGGCCGCCCGGTAAAAATATTGGTGATCGCTGTTTCGCTTTCCTTGGCGGTGCGCAGCGCCTTGTGGTGAGCGGCGCTGACTTTTGCTTCCGGCGTGAACAGATAGGCAGTGCCGACCTGTACCGCTGAGGCCCCCAACATAAACGCCGCCGCCATGCCGCGCGCATCGGCAATTGCCCCGGCGGCAATCACCGGTACGCTCACCGCATCGACCACCTGAGGCACCAGGGCAAACGTGCCGACCTGACTGCTCAGATCATCACTGAGAAACATGCCGCGATGGCCGCCGGCCTCGTAGCCCATGGCGATAATCGCGTCGCAGCCGTTCTGTTCCAGCCAGATCGCTTCATCGACCGTCGTGGCCGATGAGAGAATTTTCGCCCCGGTTGCCTTGACCCGCTCGAGCAAGGATTTCTCTGGCAGACCGAAATGGAAACTCACAACTTCAGGTCGAAATTCTTCCAGCACTTCACAGGCTGCGGCATCGAATGGCGCGCGGTTGGATACCGGAGTCGGTGCAGCGAAATCGGCGCCCAGTTCACGATAGTAAGGCTCCAGCAAATGCTTCCAGTCACGTGCACGTTGCTCATCGGCTACCGGTGGCTGATGGCAGAAGAAGTTCACGTTGAAGGGCTTGTCGGTGTGCTGGCTGATGGTTTTCAGCTCTTCGCGCAATTGCTCGATGCTCAACATCGCCGCCGGCATCGAACCCAGGCCACCGGCGTTGCACACGGCGATGACCATGGACGAATTCGTCGCACCGGCCATCGGGCCCTGGATGATCGGCAATTCAATGCCGAGCAGATCAAGAAGACGGGTGTCTGGCCATTGGCTCATGAGGGCGGTTCTCCGAACGGTGCAGCGGGCAGGGGGCAAAACCGGTTTTTAGCAGCAAAACCGGATTCGGGGCCAGTTCGAAATTCAGAACAACCCGTGCAGTTTTTCAGCGTCGATGACATCCGCCGCTCTTCGGCCTCCAGAAGCGTGATGAAAATTGCTGGTACGCCGGTGGTCGCGGCAGTGGCGAACTCTTTAAAAAACTCGGCGAAACCACGACCGTCGAAAAAGCATAGACGCGGGCCATCGAAATACCCGGCCGATTTGCCGATTGGCGCAAAGTCGAATGTGGCAGGGTGTTGCGATGTGCTATTTCAAGGCACGACATTCTGAAAACAGTCCAGCGAGGCAGTCATGTTTAACGCCATTGTGATCGACAAAGACGACAGCGGTTACCGCGCCAACCTGCAACAGGTCAACGAGGAGCAATTGCCTGAAGGCGATGTCACCGTGGCTGTTGCGTACAGCACGCTGAACTTCAAGGATGGCTTGGCGATAACCGGCAGCAGTCCGGTGGTGCGCAAGTTTCCGATGGTGCCGGGGATCGATCTTGCGGGCACCGTGGAAGCCAGTTCACACCCCGACTATAAGGTGGGTGATCAGGTGCTGCTCAACGGCTGGGGTGTTGGCGAGAATCACTGGGGCGGTCTGGCGCAGAAGGCGCGACTCGATGGCGATTGGCTAATTCCATTGCCCAAGGCCTTTACGGCGGCGCAAGCGATGGCTGTCGGTACGGCCGGTTATACGGCGATGCTGTGCATTCTGGCGCTCGAGCGCAATGGCGTGACGCCGGAGCAGGGTGAGGTGTTGGTCACGGGGGCCAACGGCGGTGTCGGCAGTTTTGCCATCGCCCTGCTGAGCAAACTCGGCTACCGCGTCGTCGCGTCCACCGGCCGGGTCTCCGAGCATGAATATCTGCAGCAGTTGGGCGCCGGCGAAATCATTGACCGTGCGACGTTGTCAGCGCCCGGCAAGCCACTGGCCAAAGAGCGTTGGGCGGCGGTGATCGATTCGGTTGGCAGTCACACCCTGGCCAATGCCTGCGCGAGCACCCGCTCCGAAGGCACCGTCGCCGCCTGTGGTCTGGCCCAAGGTATGGATTTCCCGGCGTCAGTGGCGCCGTTCATTTTGCGCGGTGTGACCCTCGCCGGCATCAACAGCGTGACCCAGCCCAAGGCCCGCCGGCTGCAAGCATGGGAGCGTCTGGCCAAGGATCTGGATTTCTCGCTGCTGGCATTGATCAGCCATGAAATCGGCCTGAGTGAAGCCATCGAGGCGGCGCCAAAACTGCTCGCCGGGCAACTTCGCGGACGGGTTGTGGTGGACGTCAATCGCTGAGGTTTTCAGGTTGCGTAGCTTCCATTGACCGTTCACGCCGACGTCTCGCGCTCAAGCAACTGACGCTTGCGCTCGACCCCCCAGCGATAACCGGAAAGGTTGCCATCGCTGCGCACCACGCGGTGGCAAGGGATCGCCACCGCCAGGCGGTTGGCCCCGCACGCCTGGGCCACTGCGCGCATGGACGTCGGCGCGCCGATGCGCTGGGCAATCTCGGCATAGCTGGCGGTGCTGCCGAGCGGAATCTCCCGCAAGGCTTGCCAGACACGTTCCTGAAACGCCGTCCCCCGCACGTCCAGTGGCAGATCCAGGCCAATGGCCGGTGCTTCGATAAAACCCACGACTTTGGCGATCAACTGTTCAAACCCGCTGTCTGCGCCAATCAGGTTGGCGTTGCGAAACTGATCCTGCAGGTCGCACACCAGTTGGTGCGGGTCGTCACCCAGCAAAATCGCGCACACCCCACGCTCGCTTTGCGCCACCAGAATCGCGCCCAGCGAGCATTGGCCTACGGCAAAATGGATGTCGTTGTTTTGACCGGCGGCGCGGTAGTCGCCAGGTTTCATACCCAGCAGTTGGTTGGCTGATTCGTAGAAGCGGCTGTTGGAGTTGAAGCCTGCGTCGTATAGAGCGTCCGTCACCGAATTGCCGTCCGCGAGACGTTCACGCACTCTGCGCGAACGATGGGCGGCGGCGTAGGCTCTTGGCGTCAGGCCAGTGGCGGCTTTGAACACGCGATGAAAGTGAAACGGGCTCAAGCCGGCCGTCTCTGCGAGCTCGTTCAGGGCGGGCGGATTTTCGGCCATCTCGATTTGCCGGCATGCCGTGGCAACGGTCGCGGCATGCTGCGCGGCGACATCACTTTGATCCTTGCTCGCACGTTTGCTCGGCCGATACCCCGCGGCTTCGGCCTGTTGGGCGGTGTCGAAAAACTCGACATTTTGCGGTTTCGGCAAGCGTGCCAGGCTGCTCGGGCGGCAGTAGATGCCCGTGGTTTTTACCGCATAGACAAACTGTCCGTCCGCCTGCGGATCCCGTGCGAGCACGGCGGCCCAGCGTGGATCATGTTCGGTATCAAGCGGCGTCGAAAGCGTTTTCATGATGAGTAATCCGTTGACCTGTTTGATTCAGGTTAACCAGCCTCGCCAGGCACAACACTCCGGGCCTTGCGGTCAAATTTTTCGGGTTTAGCGAGCCAGCCGAAATGTCAGATTGATCCGCTGTTGACCCAAGCGCGGATGCTGACCTTGCTTGATTGGCAATACGCCGTGGTAGCGCAATCGGTCGACGCCGCCCCAGACCACCATGTCACCGTGCAGCAGCGAAATTCGCCGGGTCTTGTCGCTGCGCGCAAAACCGCCGAACAGAAATATGGCTGGTAATCCGAGTGACAGGGAAACGATCGGCGCGGCGTAGTCCTTTTCGTCTTTATCCTGATGCAATGACATTTTTGCGCCGGGGACATAGCGATTGATCAGGCAGGAATCTGCATTGAAGCCAGAGAAACCAGCTCGCTCGGCTGCCGAATGCGCCAGAGCAGCGAAGGATTTCGGCATCTGCGGCCATGGCAGCCCGTTGAGCGGGTCGACAGCCGAATAACGATAGCCGCTGCGATCAGTGATCCAGCCCCGCTCACCGCAACTGCTGGTGCCGACAGACATGCTGAAACCGCCCGGTGTGACCATGTGGCGCAAGGGGGCCACTGCGAGAACGGCGTCCAGTGCCGGCAGCAATTGATCGACAATCGGCAGGGCGAAGCCGCGCAATAGCCAGGATTGTTCGCCAATCTGTTCGGCTCGGGCTTGTTGTTCGGGTTCGTGGTCAGCGAACAGGTCGAGAGTTGTTGAGGACATGGCCATCAGGTTGCGTCGTGAAAGATGATGCCTAGGGTATGCCTTTTTCCACTGTGCAGGCGACTGACACCGTGGCGCATGGTCACCCGATAATCACCGCGCACGCCTTTGACGGGGCGCTGATTCACGGCAAAGATCAGCGCATCACCTTTCGTCAGATCGAGTACGTGCGGGCGAGATTGCATGCGTGGGCGCTGCTCGGTGAGAACGAACTCTCCGCCGTTGAAGTCTTGCCCGGGTTCTGACAGAAGAATCGCCACTTGCAGCGGAAAAACCGATTCGCCGTACAGGTCCTGATGCAGGCAGTTGTAGTCCTGCGGGCCGTACTGCAACAGAAGAGGGGTAGGGCGTCGTTGACCGGCGGCATGGCAGCGCTGAAGAAACTCGGCGTGGTTCGCCGGAAAACGTTCGGGCAGGTGCATGCGTTCGTACCAGCGATTGGCCAAGGGGACCAAGCGCGGATACAACGCGCAGCGAAGGCGTTCTACCGGTGTCGGCAGCGGATATCGAAAGTATTTGTACTCGCCGCGACCGAAACCGTGGCGGGCCATGATGACCTGCGATCGAAACGGTTCGGTCTGTGGATACAGCGCACTCAGGTGATCGCAGGTTTCGGCCAGCAGCAGCGAACGGATGATCGCGTAGCCGTCCTGATCCAGTTGCTGCGCAAGGCTTGCCCAGTCGAGCGAATCCAGACGCGAGGGTGACATCGACATGCTGACTCCTTGACGCTTGGTCGAAGAAAGTCAGTCTAGGCAGGACGTAGCGGCAGAACACTCCGCCGCTTGCGGTCGAATTCCTGTCGATGCTTACAGCGCTTTGCTGACGGCGATCTCGCTGATCACATCATCTTTGCCGTGGATCGCGTCAAGCGCAGCCTTGGCTTCTTCTTCAGTGCCGTTTTCCAGCTGCGCGAACTCGAAGCGGCGTTCACCGTTGAGTTTGTACTTGATGACATATTTGGTTGTTTGGGCCACGGTCATGCTTTCCTTTCTGGTCGGACGGCGTGTCTCAGCTGAGTTTGGTGCTGGAGCGACGGATGATCTTGATCGAGTGGGTCAGCGTCGGCTTGCGGGTTACGCTGATCGCACGGCGGTTGACCGTGTCTATGGTGATGTTCCAGAAACCGGTGCTCGGCGCGGTGATACGGGCCGGGAAGGTGTCGAAGGCGCCGCCGTGATAGGTGTGACGGCCGCCATTTTTGAAGCTGCGGAAGTTAGCGTCGTTCATCAGACGGATATTGCACATTTGCGAGCATTGAATGACGACGATGTCGTCTTCGTTGAGGTGTTCGCGCTGGTGAATGAATTTCATGGGCGCCTCCAGAAGGGCTTTTTCTACAAAATCAAAACGATAGCTTGTAATTGCGCGCAGTTTATCAGCCTGCACGGGTTATTATCTGGCCGTCGGGCGTTGGTTTGACAATTTTGAACAGATATTCGCAATCGGATGCGGGTTAAATGCAGAAGGCCCCGGAGAAAAACGGCATTTGTGCTGTCGGACGGTCTTTAACGGAGGTTTTGTATGAAGTGGGGTGTGGTGTGTCTGCCGTTGATTCTGGCTGTGGGTGGTTGTGCGAGTGTTTCCGAAATCAATGAAACGCTGCCGACCATGAGCGTGATCTCCGGCAAGAAACCCCATGAATATGCCCAGTGTCTGGCCGATAAACTGGCAGACAGCCGCGGCGCGCTGCAAGTACAGCCGCACAAGGACGGGGTTCAGGTCATCGTACCGGGGAAACTTTCTACCGGCGCAGCCGCGGTGTTTGATATCGAAGATCGCTCCGGTGGCAGCAGCATCAAGTTGCATGAGCGCATGTCGAACGTGCCGGTTCGCCCGCGTGACGTGCAAAAGGCCGCCAATGCGTGTATTTCCGGCTGATAGACTGACCGTCATCAGCACCGATGCCGTCGCAGTCATGCTGTGACGGCATTTTCATTTCTGGAGTCGCGATGAAGCGAGAGCAAGTACGGGAGCGCCACGTAGAGGGCCTGATCTCTGCCACCCATGTCATCCAGAACCCGGCGAATCCGGGTGAGTGGATCGTGTTTTTCAAGAAGAGCGCCGGGCGCAGCTACTTTCTGGTCGACGATAACGACGAAGTCGAATCCTTCAACCGTCTCGACGATCTGATCGAAGTCGTTCGTGGACTCGGGATCAAGTTCGCCGAAATTCATATGTAAGGTCTATTTGCAGACCACGACAACGCTGCGGTTCTTGTAGTTGCCGACATCAACGCCCAGGGTTTTGTCACTTTCCTTGGGCTGGGGTGTGCCGTCGGTGCCAACGATTCGGTAGCCAGTGCCCGCGCAGGAGGCATCGGCTTTTTCATAGCAGGTCGCCCAGGAATTCGCTTCACCGGAGCAATCGATCGACAGCCCCTGTTCACCATTGTTCAGGTATGTGGGTTGGGAGGTGGCGCAACCGGCCAGTGCCAATACCGCGATCAGGGGCAGCCATTTTTTCAGATTCATGTTTGTGGTCTTCAGCGAGGGAGGGACTAGACGCTCTGACAGCGCCGGTGTGAAAAGGTTATAGCGTTTGGCCACTTGTTTGTAGGTGGGCACAAAAAAGCCCTGCGCAAGGGCAGGGCTTGGGGTGTCGCAGTCGATCAGTCCTGATCTTTGCCACGGCGCTTGGCCGATGCCGGAGTGTCGGTGAACACTGCCGCTACATCGGTCGCCATTTGCTCGCTGTCGAAAGGCCCGGCGATGTGCTCGCCATTGGTCGTGGTCAGCGTCCACTTGCCGTCTTTCTTGTCGATCACATACCCGTTGACGATTTTTACCGCGGCCATCTATCTGTCTCGTTCGCTGGTTCAAAGGCGCCATGATACCGGCAAATGCTCGCATTGGGGGGCGATGAGCGTATGGTGATTCAGTTTGTCGACTGCTTTGAGCTACGCTGATCTGGCTGCGCCAGGATGTCGATGGAACTATCGGCGAGAATATTTCTCTATGTTGGCATCGGTTAGCCAGTGCGGGGCATTGTAAGGTGCACGCCGCCTGATTAGACTGCGCCGAAACTCGTACACACAGCCCTTTCAAGGACTTATATGATCAAGAAATGCTTGTTCCCAGCAGCCGGTTACGGTACTCGCTTCCTGCCAGCGACTAAAGCCATGCCTAAAGAAATGCTGCCGGTGGTAAACAAGCCACTGATCCAGTACGGCGTTGAAGAAGCTCTGGACGCTGGCCTGACGGAAATCTCCATCGTGACCGGTCGTGGCAAGCGTGCTCTGGAAGACCACTTCGACATCAGCTACGAGCTGGAAAACCAGATCAAAGGCACCGACAAAGAGAAATACCTGGTCGGTATCCGCAAACTGCTCGACTCGTGCTCGTTCTCCTACACCCGTCAAACCGAAATGAAAGGTCTGGGCCACGCGATCCTCACTGGTCGCCCGCTGATCGGTGACGAACCGTTCGCCGTGGTCCTGGCGGACGACCTGTGCGTCAACCTCGAAGGCGACGGCGTACTGACCCAGATGGTCAAGCTGTACAAGCAGTTCCGTTGCTCGATCATCGCCATCCAGGAAGTCGATCCGCAGGAAACCAGCAAGTACGGCGTTATCGCCGGCGAGATGATCCGCGACGACATCTACCGCGTTCACAGCATGGTCGAGAAGCCAAAGCCGGAAGACGCGCCGTCGAACCTGGCTATCATCGGTCGTTACATCCTGACTCCGGACATCTTCGACCTGATCGAACAAACCGAGCCAGGCAAGGGCGGCGAAATCCAGATCACCGACGCCCTGATGAAACAAGCTCAGAACGGCTGCGTGATGGCCTACAAGTTCAAAGGCAAGCGTTTCGACTGCGGTGGCGCTGAAGGCTACATCGAAGCGACCAACTTCTGCTTCGAGAACTTCTATAAGACTGGCAAGGCTTACTAAGAGCGCTTGATTGGTCTGTAAGAAAAACCCGCTTCGGCGGGTTTTTTCATTTTGCGCCCCCATATGACTGGCAGCGCTTGCCCAATGGGTGGCTGCAGGTATGCTGATCCCCTGCCGAGGAGATAGAGATGGCCTACGATTTTGACCTTTATGTGATTGGTGCCGGTTCCGGCGGTGTGCGCGCTGCGCGTTTTGCGGCCGGTTTCGGTGCGAAAGTGGCGGTGGCGGAGAGCCGTTATCTGGGCGGGACCTGCGTCAATGTCGGCTGTGTGCCGAAAAAGCTGCTGGTGTACGGCGCGCATTTCGCCGAAGACTTTGAGCAGGCGTCCGGTTTTGGCTGGAGCCTGGGCGAAGCGAATTTCGACTGGGCGACGCTGATCGCCAACAAGGATCGTGAGATCAATCGCCTCAACGGCATCTATCGCAATCTGCTGGTCAACAGCGGCGTGACCTTGCATGAAGCGCACGCGAAGATCGTTGGCCCGCATGAAGTTGAAGTGAATGGTGAGCGTTTTACAGCGAAAAACATTCTGATCGCTACCGGTGGCTGGCCGCAGATTCCGGAGATTCCGGGGCGCGAGCACGCGATCGGTTCCAATGAGGCGTTCTTCCTCAAGGAGCTGCCAAAGCGTGTACTGGTGGTTGGCGGCGGTTACATCGCCGTCGAATTTGCCGGGATCTTCCACGGCCTTGGCGCGAACACCACGCTGCTGTATCGCGGCGATCTGTTCCTGCGCGGCTTCGATGGTTCGGTGCGCAAGCATTTGCAGGAAGAGCTCACCAAGCGTGGTCTGGACCTGCGGTTCAATGCCGACATCGCGCGTATCGACAAGCAGGTCGATGGCAGTTTGAAAGCCACCCTTAAAGATGGTCGTGTGCTGGAGGCGGATTGCGTGTTCTACGCCACGGGTCGGCGTCCGATGCTCGACAATCTGGGGCTGGAAAACACCGATGTGCAGCTCAACGACAAAGGCTTCATCAAAGTCGACGAGCAGTATCAGACCAGCGAGCCATCGATTCTGGCGCTGGGCGATGTCATTGGTCGTGTGCAACTGACGCCGGTGGCGCTGGCTGAAGGGATGGCTGTGGCACGACGTCTGTTCAAGCCAGAGCAATACCGTCCGGTGGATTACAAGATGATCCCGACGGCGGTGTTCAGCCTGCCGAACATCGGCACGGTCGGTTTGACCGAAGAAGAAGCGCGCGAGGCTGGCCACGACGTGGTGATTTTCGAAAGCCGGTTCCGGCCTATGAAGCTTACCCTGACCGAATGCCAGGAAAAAACCCTGATGAAACTGGTGGTCGACGGCAAGACCGACAAAGTCCTCGGCTGCCACATGGTCGGCCCGGACGCTGGTGAGATCGTCCAGGGCCTGGCGATTGCCTTGAAAGCTGGCGCAACCAAGCGCGACTTCGACGACACGATCGGGGTGCACCCGACGGCCGCCGAGGAGTTCGTCACCATGCGTACGCCGGTCGGCGCTTAAGCGTCTTTCGGCTTGGCTGAGTCTGGCGCTGCCGCAACGGCAGCCGCCAGACGCTGGCTTTCTTCCAGGCTTGCCTGAGCCTTATTCAATTCCTTTTCCAGTGACTGGTTGAGCAGCGTCTGCTCCTCGATGCTCTGTTTGAGTGTCTGGCTTTCCAGCGTGGCCACGCGCAGGCGTTCCTGGAGGAGGGTGCGTTCGCTGTCGACGCGGGTCGCTTGCTCCAGCAATTGGTCCTGACGCTGATTACTCTGCTTGAGCTGATCCTGCAGCAGACTCAGTTCGCGCTGCGTGCCACGGTTTTCCGTGAGCAGGCGTTCGTTGTCGCGGTGCAGTTGCGTGATCTCGTCCTGACGAACCAGTGCGCTTTGCTGCGCCTGACGCAGTTCGGCCTGAATCTGTTGCACCTGCGCTTCGTGGCGGCTCTGTTCCTGCTCGCGCTGCTCTTTGCTGGCGTTGCGGTAGTGCTCCAGCGCGTCACGGGCATGCAGGTGTTTTTCTTCCAGCGAGCGGATCTGCTCGTCCTTGTCCTGCAAGCGCAACTCAAAGTCGGCCAATGCCTGATTCAGCCCGGCATTGCGGGTCTGCTCGGTTTGCAGCATCGAGCGTGTGTTGTTCAGCGCTTCGGATTCACGTGCCAGTGCAGCGCCTTGAATGTCGTGCTCGTGTTCGAGCTTTTCCAGTGCCTGACGCGTCTGTTGCAGCTCCGACTCCAGTGCTTCGCGCTGCTCCTCGAACTGCTCGCGGGCTTGCTCGATGGGCTCTTGCGCTTGTTCTTTGAGGCGTTGGGCGAGCCTGGAGACGAGGGCGGTCAATTCGTCATCGATAGGCTCAGCCGAGGCTTCAACGGGCTGAGCGCCGTCATCCAGTTCTTTCAAATAGCGATGGATCGTGGTTTTCGAGCCGGTGTTGCCCATTTCAATGCGTACTGCATCGATGCTCGGGTGTTCGCCACGGGCGAGGATCGCTGTGCGCGCGATCTGCACCAGTGCTTTGGTAATGCCGCCACGGGCCATGTGAACTCCTACGGTTACGTACTGTGGTACATGCCACTAAAGTACGCAGTGTACCATCTCAAAAATAAAGATAAACCTTTGATAACCAAGGCACGGGATATACTGGTATTACCCAGTGTCAGACGGCAAAATGCGTTTCTGCATCCCTGTCTCAGTACGCCAGCGAGAAAACAGCCCATGAGCGATCTGGATCGCTATCTGCAAGCCGCCACCCGTGACAACACGCGCCGTAGCTATCGCGCGGCCATCGAGCATTTTGAAGTGAAGTGGGGCGGATTCTTGCCGGCGACGGCTGACAGCGTCGCGCGGTATCTGGTGGCGCACGCCGAGGAGTTGTCGATCAATACGTTGAAACTGCGTCTGTCGGCGCTGGCGCAGTGGCACAACAGCCAAGGGTTTGCAGACCCGACCAAGGCGCCGGTGGTGCGCAAGGTTTTCAAAGGGATTCGGGCTTTGCATCCAGCGCAGGAGAAACAGGCTGAGCCGTTGCAGTTGCAGGATTTGCAGCGCGTCATCGACTGGCTGGAGCATGAGGCGCAAACCGCAAAAGAGCAGCAGGATCGTCCGTCACTGCTTAAGGCTTATCGTGATCGCGCCTTGATCCTGCTGGGATTCTGGCGCGGCTTCCGCAGCGATGAGTTGTGTCGCTTGCAAATCGAACACGTGCAAGCGCATGCCGGCAAAGGCATCACCTTGTATTTACCACGCAGCAAGGGTGATCGGGAAAATCTCGGGCAGACCTATCAAGCGCCGGCGCTGCTCAAGCTGTGCCCGGTGCAGGCCTATATCGACTGGATCACCGAAGCGGCGCTGGTACGCGGCCCGGTTTTCCGCAGCATCGACCGCTGGGGCAATCTGAATGAGGAGGGCCTGCACGCCAACAGCATCATTCCTTTGCTGCGCCAGGCGTTGCAGCGTGCCGGCATTGCCGCCGAAAACTACACCAGCCACTCCCTGCGTCGCGGCTTTGCCACGTGGGCACACCAAAGTGGCTGGGATCTGAAATCGTTGATGAGTTACGTCGGCTGGAAGGATATGAAGTCCGCGATGCGCTATGTTGAAGCCAGCCCATTCCAGGGGATGGCTCGGATTACGGATAAACCGGCTACGTCGTAGAGATCGTTTTCTTCTATTAATACAGTCAGCTAATAGCGAAAACAAATCAGCAGCATCAGGTTTGCCAATGAGCCATCCGTCGAGTGAGTGGGTAGGATTCACCCATCGAATTCACAACCCTGACGGAGAGTCATCAATGCCTATCATCAACAGCCAAGTAAAACCGTTCAAAGCTACCGCGTTCAAAAACGGCGACTTCGTTCAAGTCTCGGACGCTGACCTGAAAGGCAAGTGGTCGGTTGTATTCTTCTACCCAGCCGACTTCACCTTCGTTTGCCCAACCGAGCTGGAAGACCTGGCTGACAACTACGCTGCTTTCCAGAAACTGGGCGTAGAGATCTACAGCGTTTCCACCGACACCCACTTTGCCCACGCTGCCTGGCACAACACTTCGCCAGCCATTGGCAAAATCGAATACACCATGATCGGCGACCCGACCCACGTCATCTCCCGCAACTTCGACGTGCTGATCGAAGATGCTGGTCTGGCTGACCGTGGCACCTTCGTGATCAACCCTGAAGGCCAGATCAAAATCGTTGAACTGAACGATGGCGGCGTTGGCCGTGACGCTTCCGAGCTGCTGCGCAAGATCAAGGCTGCTCAGTACGTTGCTGCTCACCCAGGCGAAGTTTGCCCAGCCAAGTGGAAAGAAGGCGAGGCCACTCTGGCGCCGTCCCTGGACCTGGTCGGCAAGATCTAAGTCTGTGACACGCAACTCAGGGCGGTACGCCGCACCTTCTTAAGTACGCTGCACCGCCCAATAAAAATGCCCGGGCGAGATTCGCTCGGGCTTTTTTTCGCCTCAAATAAAGGAAATCGCCCGTATGTTGGACGCCAATCTTAAAGCCCAGTTGAAATCGTACCTGGAACGGGTCACCCAGCCGATCGAGATCGTTGCCTCCCTCGACGACGGTGCGAAATCCCGTGAAATGCTGGAACTGCTGAAAGACGTTGCCAGTCTTTCGAGCCAAATTACCTTGATCGACAGCGGTGACGATACACGCAAGCCATCGTTCTCGATCAACCGCCCGGGCGCCGACATCAGTCTGCGTTTCGCCGGCATCCCGATGGGCCACGAGTTCACCTCGCTGGTGCTGGCCCTGCTGCAAGTCGGCGGCCACCCATCGAAAGCCAGTGTTGAAGTGATCGAGCAGATCCGCTCGCTCAAAGGCCAGTTCAGCTTCGAGACGTATTTCTCGCTGTCCTGCCAGAACTGCCCGGACGTGGTCCAGGCGCTGAACCTGATGGCCGTGCTCAACCCGAACATCCGCCACGTCGCCATCGACGGCGCGTTGTTCCAGGACGAAGTCAACGATCGCAAGATCATGGCCGTGCCGAGCATCTACCTCAACGGTGAGAACTTTGGTCAAGGCCGCATGGGTCTGGAAGAAATCCTCGCCAAACTCGACACCGGCGCGATCGAGCGCCAGGCTGAGAAAATCAGCGCCAAAGAGGCCTTTGATGTGTTGGTCGTCGGTGGTGGCCCGGCCGGTGCGTCGGCAGCGATTTACGCTGCACGTAAAGGTATCCGCACTGGCGTCGCCGCTGAGCGTTTCGGCGGGCAGGTGCTCGACACCATGGCCATCGAGAACTTCATTTCCGTACAGGAAACCGAAGGGCCGAAACTGGCCACGGCGCTGGAAGAACACGTCAAACAGTACGACGTCGACATCATGAACCTGCAACGCGCCGACAAGTTGATCCCGGGCAAAAACGGCGAGCTGCACGAAGTCCGTTTCTCCAGCGGCGCGACCCTCAAAGCCAAGAGCGTGATTCTCGCGACCGGTGCGCGCTGGCGTGAAATGAACGTGCCGGGCGAGCAGGAATACCGCAACAAAGGCGTGGCATACTGCCCGCACTGTGACGGTCCGCTGTTCAAAGGCAAGCGCGTGGCGGTGATCGGCGGCGGTAACTCCGGCGTTGAAGCGGCCATCGATCTGGCCGGCATTGTCTCGCACGTCACGCTGCTGGAGTTCGACGTACAGCTGCGCGCCGACGCCGTATTGCAGCGCAAACTGCACAGCCTGCCGAACGTCACGGTGATCACCAGTGCGCAAACCACTGAAGTCACCGGCAATGGCGAGAAGGTCAACGGCCTGCGCTACAAGGATCGCAACACCGATGAGTTGCGTACCGTCGAGCTGGAAGGGATCTTCGTGCAGATCGGTTTGCTGCCGAATACTGACTGGCTGAAGGGCACCATCGAGTTGTCGCCGCGTGGCGAGATCATCGTCGACAACCGGGGTGAAACGTCGATTCCGGGTATCTTCGCTGCCGGCGACGTGACCACCGTGCCGTACAAGCAGATCGTGATCGCGGTGGGCGAGGGCGCCAAGGCTTCGTTGAGTGCTTTCGATCACCTGATCCGCACTTCGGCTCCGGCGTAAGCGTCCAGCCAGAAATGAAAAAACCCGTGAGCGATCACGGGTTTTTTATTGCATCTGAAAAGCTGCCCCTCACCCCAGCCCTCTCCCGAAGGAGAGGGAGCCGACCGAGGTGTCTGGCGCTGTCCGTCGACCTGAAAGATCCAGTCGATTATGGATTCAATGCCAATCGTTCAAGTCGGCGTAATTCTCCAATATCCCCCAATCAGCTCCCTCTCCCTCCAGGAGAGGGAGCCGATCGAGATGTCCGAAGTGGGGTGTCGATCTGTAAAACCTGATCGATTATGGATTCAACGCCAATCGTTCAAGTCGGCGTAATTCTCCAATATCCCCCAATCAGTTCCCTCTCCCTATGGGAGAGGGTTAGGGTGATGGGCTTTTCAGTCTTTACAGCGGCGCAGGCTGAATGATCTCGACCCAGTAACCATCCGGATCCTTGATGAAAGCCAGGCTCTTCATGCGGCCATCGGTCAGGCGCTTCTGGAAGTCGCAGCCCAACTCTTCAAAGCGCGCACAGGCCGCGACGATATCCGGCACCGAAATGCAGATATGACCAAAACCACGCGGGTCGGTATTGCCGTTGTGATAGGCAAAATCCGCATCGTTTTCGGTGCCGTGGTTATGGGTCAATTCGAGAATGCCCGGGATCGATTTCATCCACTCAGTGCGGGCAGCCGCGTCGGCCGGGATCTGCGCTTTGTCGACCAGTGCGAGGAAGTACAGGCTGAACTCGGCTTCCGGGAAATCGCGTTTCTCCACCAGCGAGAAGCCCAGGACGCGGGTGTAGAAGTCCAGGGATTTGGTGATGTCTTTGACGCGCAACATGGTGTGGTTGAAAACGAAGTTGCGGGTTGCGCTGTCTGGGGTGGCGGTGACGCCGGGGAACGTATTGAGTTCGTGCAGGCTCATGGGCCCTCCAATAACTATGGGCGAGTGAATGGACGCAATGATACGCATGCCTGTCGGCATCGCCAAATGAAAGGGCAGGCTTGCCCTGCGTGCGGGCGAGCCTCAGACTTTACGGCTCAATCTGCGAGTGCGTCCGGCAATGATCCGACTGTTCAAATCCGTGTTTGTTTTTTTTGTGTTGTCGCTTGTGGCGGTCTGCGCGTCAGCGGACGAACCAAGCATTACCTGGCCAGCCGGTTGGCAAGTCGAGGCGCTGCCCGAGGCAGCTGCACAGGTTTCCCGTCAGCGCGCGGTCAAGAATGACGCCGATGGCAATCAGGTGATGGTCATGGAATTGACCATGACTCATGTCGAAGCAGGGCATCAGGTCAATTTGCAGGGCGTGCTGCTGGAGATGCGCAAGTCGATACAGAAGGACTTTTTCCAGAGCGGTTACCAAAGTGTCTGCAACAAAGTGCATCCGGCGACGCTGGGTACTTTGCCGGCACTGGAAACCACTTGCACCATCACCGAAAACGGTCGGCATGTGTTGTCGCAAACCCTAGTGGCGGCAGTCAAGGCGGACAAGGCTTATGTTCTTTCCTACGCCGGGCAAGCTGAGATTTATAAGGCCAGCGCAGACGAGATAGTGGCGCTGAGAAACAGCTTGAAACTTTAAGGTGCTGTACTCTTCACGGAGAAGGTTAGATACCCGAACGGATTAAGCACAAAGTTTAATGGCGGCCTTGATCGCAACATCGCGCCGCAAAATGTTTAGCTTTATGACTCAGCAACGTTACAGAAAACCCGCAACTTGTTCGATGAAATTCATTTCATTTGTTAGATATTGTCAACAAAAAAGCCCTGCGTCATGCAGGGCTTTTTTGTTGGCGTTGGATTAACCGCGCAACCAGGAATCAACGGTGGCTGCACCGTATTGTTCCTTCCAGGCTTTCAGGCCACGGTGATTGCCGCCCTTGGTTTCGATCAGTTCACCGGTATGCGGATTCTGATAAACCTTGACCACGCGAGCGCGGCGGGTTTTAGGGGCTGCAGAGGTCTGCAAAGCGGATTTTGCCGGGTTCGGATCGAGGATGGCGACGATGTCCTTCAGGCCTTTGCCGTAGGTTTTCATCAGCCCCTGGAGCTTTTCTTCGAATTCGATTTCTTTCTTGAGCCCGGCATCGTTCTTCAGCGATTCCAGCTGTTTGAGCTGTTCCTGAAGGGCCTTTTCAGCTGCACGAAATTCAGCGAGTCTGGACAATATCTTTACTCCAATAGTGTGTTTGGCTGATACCAACCGCAAACAAAGCTAATAAGCCAAGAGCCTTGAAGCGACTCGGTGATAAATGGCTCCCCTGCCAATCTTGCTCAGGTTGAAAAAATTGTAGTAGTTAATGCGCCAAGAGTAAATCCTGATGTTGTCCTCATGTAACAACAGCGGTCTTTTGTATCAATTTGGTGCGCCTGGCCGGTACGCTCGTCTTAATCCGGCTTAGTTAATGGTGAGTTAATGCGCTGATGAATTCCGTAGCCGGCATCGGTTTGCCGAACAGATACCCTTGCAGGAAGTTGACGTGATGTGCGGTCAGATAATCGGCTTGCGCCTGAGTTTCGACACCTTCGGCAACAATACCCAGATCAAGCTTGGCCGACAGGTCGATAATGGTATCGAGAATGTGTCGGGACAACGCATCGACACCGATCATGGCGACGAAACTCTGATCGATCTTGAGGAAATCCACATTGAATTTGCGCAAGTAGCCCAGGCTTGAGTGGCCGGTGCCGAAGTCGTCAATCGCGATCTTCACGCCCAGCGCGTGCAGTTGCTCGAACAGCTGGCGAGTGATGTCGGTCGGCTCGATCAATTCGCGCTCGGTCAACTCCAGCACCAGGTTGATGCTGTCGGCGGCGAACGCGGCGAGAAACGTTCGACAATCCTCCACCAGTTCCAGGTCTTTGCAATGGCTCGCGGTGATATTGATGCCGATATGAAATGGCGCGGTGAACGTTGCTGATAGCGGCCCCAGCAGCGCGGCAGTTTGTTGCATCAGGGCGCGGGTCATCGGCACGATCAACCCCGAATGCTCGGCGAATGGAATAAACAGATCCGGACGTACCAGGCCTTCTTTCGGGTGAGTCCAGCGCATCAACACTTCAGCTCCCGACCATGCCTTGCTGTCGCCATGCACCACGGGCTGGAAGTAGGGAATGAACTCGCCAGCCTCGAGCGCGCGGAGCATTTCGTGGCTCGGTGAAGTGGAGCGCTTCTGCAGGACATGGCCGATGGCCCCCGACACCACGCCAAAAAAAATCAGCAGACTGAACAGCGGCGGATATTCATCGACCATGTAGCGCCAGGTTTCGCCCTCGGGAAACCCGGCAGAAACACTGAACGCATAACGGGAGGAGGCTAGGGTGTTTTGCGCTATCGGCAGCGTGGGGAGGGTACCGGTGTGGACTTTGCCGTCGCCCGACAGCCAGTTATCGCCCACTTGCAGCACCAGCAACATGTGCCGGCCGATCAAACGCAACATGTTGCTTAGATGGTAACCGTCCAGTGTCGTCAATGCGCCGCCGCGACCTTCGCTGAGCCGATAAACCAACAGCGCGGTGTTGGGGGTGACCGGATTGCCGTTCATCAGCCACAACTTGCCCTGGTTGTAGTCGCCCGCGTTGACGGCTTCCTTGAAGTCGCCAAACAAAGAGCTGCAATAAAGGTTGTCGTCCCACACCAGATTGGTCGAGCGCACGAACGGGCGGCGGGTTACTTGCTCGCGCAAGGCGAGTTTGACGTTTTCGCAATTCTGACCGGCCAATGGCAGCAATTCGCGCGCCGCTTGCGCGGTGTTGTCGAGCATCAACTCGAACTGGTGCAGCGCCTCTTCGGCGGTCTGTTGTGAGCCTTGCTCCAGCGTGCGTCCGGCCTGCATGTAAAGAATGGCGCTGCCCAGCAGCACCGGAAGCAAACCGCTGAACAGCGTGACGGCGATGCGGGTGCTGCGTTTGCGGCGGGGTCTGACGGTCAACGGCATGGGCGCATCCTGTTGCGGGGGAGTGGGACTCTCGAACGCAGGCCGGATAACGGCGCGCCGCTGAAAAGCATAGTGCAACAAAGCCCTTGCGCCGGGCGCCAAAAAGCGGATTTTATAGGGAGGGCAGACAAGCCTATTTACGCTGTGTAGAATCGGGTTACGCATACAATAATAATCGTCTTCTGGCAGCAGAAGCCTCGCCCGCAAGAGCCTTGGGTCGACAATGAAGATATTCGGGTTTCAACTGATCTACGGTGACTTCCTCGCCCGCAGTGTGCGTGGCATCTCCTGTGCGCCACCCACCGACCTCGCATGACTGACAAATAACCCTGGTTAATTGATAAGAAATGATGAGGCGCCACCATGGCAGATTTATACGAAAACCCAATGGGCCTGATGGGCTTTGAATTCATTGAGCTCGCATCGCCGGTGCCGGGCACCCTGGAGCCGATCTTCGAGATCATGGGCTTCACCAAAGTCGCGACCCACCGCTCCAAGAACGTGCACCTGTACCGTCAAGGCGCAATCAACCTGATCCTCAACAACGAACCGAACAGCGTGGCGTCGTACTTCGCCGCCGAACACGGCCCATCCGTGTGCGGCATGGCGTTCCGCGTCAAGGATTCGCAAAAAGCCTACAACCGCGCACTGGAACTCGGCGCTCAGCCGATCCATATCGAAACCGGTCCGATGGAGCTGAACCTGCCGGCGATCAAAGGCATTGGCGGCGCGCCGCTGTACCTGATCGACCGTTTCGGCGAAGGCAGCTCGATCTATGACATCGACTTCGTGTTCCTCGAAGGCGTTGATCGCAACCCGGTCGGTGCCGGCCTGAAGATCATCGACCACCTGACCCACAACGTCTATCGCGGTCGCATGGCCTACTGGGCGAACTTCTACGAGAAGCTGTTCAACTTCCGCGAGATCCGTTACTTCGACATCAAGGGCGAGTACACCGGCCTGACCTCGAAAGCGATGACCGCACCGGACGGCATGATCCGCATCCCGTTGAACGAAGAGTCGTCCAAAGGCGCTGGCCAGATAGAAGAGTTCCTGATGCAGTTCAACGGTGAGGGCATCCAGCACGTTGCGTTCCTCACCGATGACCTGATCAAGACCTGGGATCAGTTAAAGAAGATCGGCATGCGTTTCATGACCGCGCCGCCAGATACTTACTACGAAATGCTCGAAGGTCGCCTGCCGAACCACGGCGAGCCGGTTGATCAGCTGCAATCGCGCGGCATCCTGCTCGACGGCGCCTCGGAGCAGGGCGATAAGCGCCTGCTCCTGCAGATCTTTTCGGAAACCCTGATGGGCCCGGTGTTCTTCGAATTCATCCAGCGCAAAGGCGATGATGGTTTCGGCGAAGGCAACTTCAAGGCCCTGTTCGAGTCGATCGAGCGCGATCAGGTGCGTCGTGGTGTGCTTGCCACTGAGTAATCCGCCACTGAAATGAAAAAATCCCGGCCTGCTGAAATGCAGAGTCGGGATTTTTTTTGTAGATCAAAAGATCGCAGCCTTCGGCAGCTCCTACAGGAAAAACGCATTCCAAATGTAGGAGCTGCCGAAGGCTGCGATCTTTCGCTTTTAAGGACGGCGTTGGCGCATCAGGTGTTTGAAGCCTTCGAAGACCAGCACCACAACGGCCAGCCAGATCGGAATATACGTCAGCCACTCCCCGGACTTGATGCTCTCACCGAGCAACAACGCCACACCGAGCAACAGCACCGGCTCAACATAACTCAACAAGCCAAACAGACTGAACGGCAGCAAGCGGCTGGCAATGATGTACACCACCAGTGCCGACGCACTGATCAATCCCAGCAACGGAATCAGCCACATCAGCCCCGGGTACTGATCGAACACGCCGAAGCCTTGCTCGCCACCCTGCACAAACCAGTACGCCACCGGCAGCATCAGGGTCATGTCGACCCACAAGCCACCCAGGTTGTCAGTCTTGAGGTATTTGCGCAGCACGAAGTACAGCGGATAGCCGACCACCACCACCAGTGTTGCCCAGGAAAATCCGCCGACTTGATACAGCTCGTTCAAAACGCCCAGGGTGGCGAAGAACACCGCGATCTTTTGCAAATAAGACAGGCTCTCGCCGTAGGCAATCCGTCCGGTCAGCACCATCGCCAGTGGCAACAGAAAGTAGCCCAGCGACACGTCGAGGCTGTAGCCATTGAGCGGCGCCCACATGAACAGCCACAGTTGCACGCCGAGCAGGGCAGAGGAGACGAGCAGGCCGGCGATCAATTTCGGCTTTGCCGCCATCAACCGCACCAGCTCCAGCACCCGCCGCCATTCCCCGGACACCAGCATGAACACGGTCATGCACGGCACCGTCAGGAGCATCCGCCAGCCAAAGATCTCCACGCCGCTCAACGGTGTGAGCAACGAGGTGTAGTAATACATGACGGCAAACAGCACCGAGGCCGAAACCGATAGAGCGATACCTTTAGACAAACTGTCCTCGCGGGTTGATGGTCAAACGGGGCGCGAAGGATACGTGGTTTTTGTGCTGAATATTGGGCAGATGCTCAATATTCTTCACACATATACCGTCTAGGCGTTGCCGCAGGCTGCGATCTTTTGGTCTTGCCTTTAAAAGTCGAAGATCGCAGCCTGCGGCCATTCCTCCACAAGCGTAGTCAGTGCCAGGAAAACATCACTGAGCAACCTTCAACGGATTACCGAAGCGCTTGAGGTACATCTCGCCGAACTTGTAAGAGGCGTAATCGGTGACGTGACCAATATCACGATAGACCGGCAAGCCATCGACGGTGGTCATACACGCGTCGTCTTTGCATTGCACGATTTTCGGGTCAATGACGATCAAGCCGGGATATTCAGCCTTCAGGTCATTGAAGAGTTTTTCCAGCACCGGCTCTTTGGCACCTGACCATGGCGCTGTGGCGCAGAGACTGCTTTGCTCGGCACTGCCCATCAAGCCGCGCAACTTGACCTGTTGCAGCAGGCAGGTGTTGATCCCGGCAGGCATGGGCAGCGTGTTTTCCAGAAGGACCGGCGTAGCGCCTGACTCGACAATCTTGTCCAGCGCCTTGCGGATCGCGGTGCCGAGGCGTTGTTGCGACAGTTCCGGGCTGCGCGGGTCGTCCCGTCTGGTGACGATGTCGTCGTCGAGATAGGCCTCCCAGAACTGACCCACGATCACATACTTGAAATGCTGCTTCGCAATCATCTCGTAATAGCGTTGAGTGGCGTTATGGCATTTTTGATACAGCCCGTTCGTGTATTTACTCTCGTCATAGAGGTAGATCCCGGGCAAGGCCAGGCACGCCGGGTAACCCTGTGTGAGGACGGCAAGGTTGGCATCCCTGGCCAGTGTTTCAACGAAACCCCAGTAATGATTCGAAAACGAATCGCCCATCAGCAATATTTGCGGCGCGGCCTGCACGGCGCCTGATATGCAGCCAGGATCGGCGCCATCGCTGACGCCCAGGCATCCTTCCCGATTGGCTGGAACAGAGGCTTTCAAGCCATTGAACACCTCGTTATAGCCTTGGTTGAAACGGTCGGGCCAGCCTTCATGTCTGACGCTGGCAGCGTGGAGCAGCGACAGACCGATAGCCGGTACGATCATTAGCACGACCAGCGTTTTGGCAAAGCCGAGCCTGGCCTTTCGAAACCGGTTTTCGACCAGCACATAGCAGAGCCAGGCCAGGACGAACGTCGAAACAAAGTAAAAGATGATCATCGGCGGGGTGAGGGCGATGCCCATGTAACTTATCACTGCCAGGATCGGCCAGTGCCACAAATACAAGGAGTACGAGAGCGTGCCGATAAACACCAGCGGTTTGAAGGCCAGCAGTTTCGAGGTGATGCTTGCATCACCAATACCCTGGAACAGCAACGCTGCAGTGGCCAGGCACACGGCAATGGCGTGGTACTGCGGGAAGCCCGGCAGGATATCGTCGAGGGTGGCGCAATAGATAATCGTGACAAGCGCAAGTGCACAGACCATAGAGGCGCTCAGGCGATTGAGCCTGAACTTGCCTGTGCCGAAGATGACTGCGCAGGAGCCAATCATCAATTCGAAAATTCGCGCGGTGAAGAAGTAGTAATTTTTTTCTGGATTGGTGTAAGACAGGTACAGCGCGAGCGCCATTGCCGCCAGGGTCAAACCGAGCACCGCCGCTTTGAAAACGCTTTTTGCCAGATAGCGGTTAAGCAACCAGAGGCCCAGTGGCAGGGCCAGATACCACTGCCATTCGATGGCCAGTGACCAGGTGTGCAGCAGTGGCAGGCTCGCCGTATCCGGCGTGGCGTAACCCGTTGTCACTTTGGAAAAGTATTGGTTGGAGATGATTAACGACGTGTACTTTTCGCTTTTGAGAAAATCGACATAGTCATCGGGCAAATACAGCAGCGTGCTGACTATCAGCGTAACGACCAGCAACGCAATCACGGCCGGTTGCAAGCGCCAGATTCGACGCGTGTAGAACCCCGAGAAAGTGAACGTGCCGTTGTTCAGCGATTTCATGATGATCGCGGTCGTCAGATAACCCGAGATCACGAAGAAGATATCGACGCCAATAAAACCGGACGGAAAAAGCGCCAGACCGCCGTGAAAAATCAATACCAACAACACCGCGATTGCGCGCAGTCCGTCAATATCCGCACGGTATTCAATCGATGGTTTGCGCTTGCCGGTAGTCGCGTTTGCTTGCGAGGAAGAGGGATCGCGCAGCTTATCGCCTGGCAGTTTGAACAGCAGACTGCGCAAAAGCTTGCTGGAAACCGCAACGGGGCGATTGGGCATTTATCAGTCCTTGGTTATTTCTGAACGATCAATCAACTCATTCCGTTTGATCGCGCTTTGATCCGCTGAAAAAACAGCCGAGGGTGTCGGCTGTCGAAGAGAGGCGGGCAAACTCAAGCCTGGTGCGGTTTACGCCCCGACACAAAATGACTCACATCGTTGAATCCAGGTGTCGATGAGTGCCCTGGCGTGACCAGCGAATCGATAAATGCCTCATCTTCAGCGCTGATCTTCACGGTCTGCGCCTTGGTGTACGCATCCCATTGCTGCTCCGTCCGCGGGCCGACGATCGCCGACGTCACGGCACTGTTGTTCAACACCCAAGCGATTGCAAACTCCACAATTGCGACGCCGCGCTGCTCGGTGTACTGCTGAATCTGTTGGGCAATACGCAGCGACTCGACGCGCCATTCGGTTTCCAGAATGCGCTTGTCCTGACGTCCGGCGCGGCTGTTGGCGTCCGGTTTGGCGTCCGGTGCGTATTTGCCGCTCAGCACGCCCCGGGCCAGCGGGCTGTAAGGCACCACACCAAGGCCATAGCTTTGCGCTGCTGTGATCTGCTCGGTCTCGGCCTGACGGTTAACGATGTTGTACAGCGGCTGGCTGATCACCGGGCGGTCAACACCGAGTTTATCGGCGATACGAATCACCTCGGCGATCCGCCAGCCGCGATAGTTGGACAACCCCCAGTAGCGAATCTTGCCCTGACGGATCAGATCGCCAATCGCCGACACGCTGACTTCAAGTGGTGTGTTGTGGTCTTCACGGTGCAGGTAATAAATGTCGAGATAGTCGGTGCCGAGCCGGGTCAGGCTGGCATCGATGCCATTGAAGATATGTTTGCGGCTCAAGCCGCTGCGGTTTGGCACGCCGTCCACCGGGCCGAAACCGACCTTGGTCGCCAGCACCCATTCATGCCGATGCCGGGCAATTGCTTCACCGACGATCTCTTCGGAGCGGCCGTTGGTGTAGACATCGGCGGTGTCGATGAAATTGATCCCCTGATCCCAGGCTTTGTCGATGATGCGCAGCGAATCCTCTGCGCTGGTCTGCTCGCCAAACATCATCGTGCCGAGGGTGAGGGTGGACACCTGTAACCCTGAGTGCCCGAGAGTGCGAAAGCTCATGCCGAAATCCTTTTGTCGGTGGGAAAGCCCTAATCAAATACCAGAAGCGCGTGACGCGGCAAAGTGAATTATTAGCTCAATACAACCCTCACCTTAACCCTCTCCCGGAGGGAGAGGGGACCGACCGAAGTGTTTCAAAGAGGTACGCCGACGTGCAATACCGAGTCGAATTCAGATCCTGAATAGCCCGGCAATCGGCTCCCTTTCCCCCTCGCCCCCCTGGGGGAGAGGGCTGGGGTGAGGGGGAAAAGGATCTACAGAACACCACAAACTCCAAGCCGAACCCCCAATAAAAAACGACCCTGAAAAGGGCCGTTCTTCCGTGCATCAAAAACTCAAGCCCGCAACGTCCGCGTCATGCGCAACGCCAGCAGACTCCCGCCCACAATCACACCCGCCAACAGATACAACGCCGCGTCGGTCGAACCGGTGCTGTCCTTTACCCAACCCACCAGGTACGGACTGAGGAACCCGGCCATCTGCCCCATCGAGTTGATCAACGCCAGACCACCGGCCGCAGCCCCGGCGCTCAACATGGCTGTCGGCACTGGCCAGAACATCGGCAGGCCGGTCAGCGCGCCCATGGTGGCGATGGTCAAACCCAGAATCGCAATGGCCGGGTTGGCCGCGAAATTCACCGCAATCACCAGACCGATCGCGCCCATCAGCATCGGCACCACCAAATGCCAGCGGCGTTCTTTGCGCAGGTCCGCCGAGCGCCCGACCACCAGCATGAACACCGCCGCCAGCAGATACGGAATCGCACTCAGCCAGCCAATCACCAGGTTATCGCTGAAGCCAAGGTTCTTGATGATCGACGGCAGCCAGAAGTTGATCGCGTACACGCCGCTCTGGATGCAGAAGTAGATCAGGCCAAACGCCCAGATCGCCGGGTTCTTGAACACCGCCAGCAGCGAGTCGGAGGTGGTTTTCGGTTTGTTCGCCAAATCTTCGGCCTGATCCGCTTCCAGCACTGCACGCTCATGCGGGCTCAGCCACTTGGCGTTGGCGAAGCTGTCGCTCAGCAGGAAATAGGCGAGGGCGCCGAGGATGACGGTAGGAATGCCTTGCAGCAGAAACATCCACTGCCAGCCGGCCAGACCGCCCTGGCCCGCAGCAAAGTGATTGAGGATCCAGCCAGAGAACGGGCTGCCGAGCAATCCGGAAACCGGGATCGCCGACATGAACAACGCCATGATCCGGCCACGGCGGAAGGTCGGGAACCACTGCGAGAGGTACAAAACAACGCCCGGGAAGAACCCGGCTTCAGCCGCACCGGTGAACAGCCGCAGGGTGTAGAACTCGGTCGGGGTGGTGACGAACAACAGGCAGGTCGACAGCGTGCCCCAAGTGATCATCATCACCGCGATCCAGCGCCGTGGGCCGAATTTGGTCAACGCCAGATTGCTCGGCACGCCGCACAGCACGTAGCCGATGAAGAAGATACCGGCACCGAGGCCGTACACGGTTTCGCTGAATTTCAGGGCATCAAGCATCTGCAATTTGGCAAATCCAACGTTGACCCGGTCGAGGTAGTTGAACAAGTAGCAGATGAAAATGAAGGGGATCAAACGCAGGGTGATGCGTTTATAAACGGCGTTTTTACCGTCATCGATGGTCTGGGTAGCTGCGGCGCTCTGCGACATAGCGGCTCTCTCTTTATTATGATTTTTTGCGATGCAAAGGTTAACGTTGATCGCCCCGAGAGTCTCGGCCACCTTTGGCTGGATTGTCTTTGTGCCTGCGCACAGGGTTTGCCGTCAGACCCTGTGCGGGTGAACAACCGCCAGTGCCATAAATCAAGGATTGCCGCCGCTATGTTTGAACTCGATCACGACCTCGCCCAGGATATCGTCGACCGGGCCATGGCCATTTTGCCCTACAACGTCAACGTCATGGACAGCCAGGGGCTGATCCTCGGCAGCGGTGAACCGGAGCGCATCAACACCCGTCACGAAGGCGCGCAACTGGTGTTGGCCAACGGTCGCGTGGTCGAGATCGACGCGCAGACCGCCGTGCATTTGAAGGGCGTGCAACCGGGGATCAACCTGCCGCTGTTGCTCGATCAGCGCTTGATCGGAGTACTTGGCATCACTGGCGAACCGGAGCAGTTGCGCACTTACGCCGAACTGGTGCGCATGACCGCCGAAATGCTCGTTGGCCAGCGCAATCAGCAGGCCGAGCAGCAATGGCGGCGCCAGCGTTGTGATGATTTGCTGGCGCTGCTGCTGAGCGAGGCGGGGGATTCGCCGCGTCTGGTCGATGAGGCGCAGCAACTTGGCCTCAAACCGCAGTTGACGCGGGTGCCGTATCTGTTCGAGCTGGGTCTTGAGCATGGGCCGGGGCAAACCGTTGAGGCGTTGAGTGCCTGGCTGACGTCGCGTTATCCCGATAGCTGGTGCGTGAGTTCGGCGAAGTCGTCACTGCTGTGGTGTCGGCCGGCGAGTCAAAACGTCGAGCATGATCGCTTGCTGGAAAAACTCGACGGCCTCGGCTGGAAGATTCTGCGCATTGCCGTGGGCGGGCAGGCCGATGGACTCGCCGGGCTGCGCCGTTGTTATCGCCGCGTGGGCGACTTGCTCGCCTATGGTCGCGAAGTGTTGCCGCATTCGCGATTGCTGACGCTGAACCGCTATCGATTGCCAGTGATGTTGTGGCGGCATCGTAACGATGATGCACTGGACGAATTGCTCAAACCGTTGCGCAAGGTGATCGCTAAGGACGGCAACGGCCAGTTGCTGGCGACGTTGCGCAGTTGGTGTGAGCACGATGGCCAGAGTCAGGCCTGCGCCGATGCCTTGGGCATTCATCGCAACAGTTTGCGTTATCGGATGGAGCGGATTGCTGAACTGAGTGGGGTTGATCCGTTAAGACTGGACGGGATGCTGGCGCTTTATCTTGGGGTGCAGCTGTTGCCCCAGACAGATCTGTCGGCGTGAGGTGATTTTGAGGCCGCCATCGCTGGCAAGCCAGCTCCCACAAGGGTTGATGGTGTTCACTACATTTGTGTTCACCGACAATCCCTGTGGGAGCTGGCTTGCCAGCGATGGCGGCCGAACATTCACCGCCACTTTCCCTGTCTTTGTGAAAATGAACAATAAACGCCCCCGCCACTTGTGCAGCGGACAGGCGTCAAGGCGCAGGCCGACTGGCAGCATGAGGGGCATTGCAACCGGAGAATTCCCATGAAGATCGTCATCGCCCCCGACTCGTTCAAGGACAGCCTCAGTGCCCAAGGCGTCGCCGAAGCCATTGCCCTCGGCCTGGCCCAGATCTGGCCGCAGGCAACGATGATCAAATGCCCGATGGCTGATGGCGGCGAAGGCACGGTCGAATCGATTCTGGCTGCCTGCGAAGGCGAACTGCGCCGTACCCGCGTGCGTGGCCCGCTGGGCACAGCCGTCGACGCCGCGTGGGGCTGGTTGCCGCACAACCACACGGCAATTATCGAAATGGCCGAGGCCAGTGGCTTGCAATTGGTACCGCTGGGGCAACGCGATGCCTGCATCAGCAGCACCTTCGGTACCGGCGAACTGATTCGCGCAGCGCTGGATGCCGGCGCGCAACGGGTGATTCTGGCGATTGGCGGCAGTGCCACCAACGATGGTGGCGCCGGGGCGATGCAGGCGCTGGGCGTGAAGTTGCTCGATGCACAGAATCAAGCGTTGGTGGCCGGTGGCTTGGCCCTGGCGCAACTGGCACGCTTGGACTTGAGCGAACTCGACCCGCGACTGGCGCAGGTGCGTTTCGATATCGCCGCTGATGTGAACAATCCGCTGTGTGGCCCACACGGTGCCTCGGCGATTTTCGGCCCGCAGAAAGGTGCATCGCCGGCGCAAGTGCAGCAACTCGATCAGGCGTTGGGCCACTTCGCCGAACTGTGTGCACAAGCGTTGGGCAAAGACGTCCGCGATGAACCGGGGAGCGGTGCGGCGGGCGGTTTGGGGTTTGCGGCGAAGGCTTTTCTCGGCGCGCAGTTTCAAGCCGGGGTGGAAGTGGTCGCCGAACTGGTTGGCCTTGCCGAAGCGGTCAAAGGCGCTGATCTGGTGATCACCGGAGAAGGGCGATTCGATGCGCAGACCTTGCGCGGCAAGACCCCGTTCGGTGTTGCGCGGATTGCCAGGCAGCACGACGTCCCGGTCATTGTCATCGCCGGGACGTTGGGCGAGGGTTATCAAGAACTTTACGAACACGGTATCGATGCGGCATTTGCCGTGACCAGCGGCCCGATGACACTGGAACACGCCTGTGCCGAAGCACCGCGTCTGTTGCGTGAACGCGCCACCGACATCGCCCGCGTCTGGCAGCTTGCCGCCAAACGCTGAGCCAGATCGGGATCTACCCCTGAAGGAGCTGCCGCAGGCTGCGATCTTTTGATTTTGCTTTTAAAAGCTCAAATCAAAAGATCGTCCGATCGCGGCCCGAGCCTTCGGCAGCTCCTACACCAAGCGATCAACAGTGTTTCATTGTTGTAACACCCGGAAAAATAGTTGCTATTGACCCGCAATCTTCCTAAAGCCTGGCCGATACAGCTAACAGGCGCGCACATAACTTCCTAAAACAGCGACGCCAGACTGAGCCCGCCCCCCTCGGGCCAGTGACGACGCATGGACGCTCGTAGTTTCTATCTTTCGAGAGCTCAACTATGTCCCTGCGTAACCTGAATATCGCGCCCCGTGCCTTCCTCGGTTTTGCCTTTATCGCCTTGTTGGTGATCGTGCTCGGCGTGTTCGCCGTCAATCGCATGTCGATCATCCGTCAGGCTTCGATCGATATGGACTCGACGCAATTGCCCAGTGTCACCCACCTCAGTGCGGTAACGGAAAACGTCCTGCGCATGCGCATCCTGTCGTTCCGTGTACTGGTCAATCGCGAGCCGGCCAGCCTGCAAGAGGCGCAAACGCGCATTGCCGTGCTGGTCGACAAGGCGCGCAAGGCTCAGGCCAGCTATGCCGCGCTGCCGGCAGGCCCTGAAGAACGTGAAATCTACCAGACCTTCTCAACCACCCTGGACAACTACCTGCAAGCGCAGAGTCAGATGATTGAGCTGTCGCGTCAGGACAAACTCGACGAGATGCGCACCCTGATCAACACGCGGATCAAGGAGGGTACTGACCAGATGGGCGAGCAGCTCAACAAGCTGATTGCAATCAACACGACCGATGCGAAAACGGCGGCCACCAAGGCTGGTGAACACTACGACAGCGCCGTGACCGGGATCATCATCGTTGCCGTGATCGCAGCGCTGGCCACCGTGCTACTGGCCTGGCTGCTGACCCGCAGCATCGTCACCCCGCTGAACCGTGCCGTACTGGCCGCACAAACCATTGCCGACGGCAACCTGAGCAAAACCATCGAAGTCGACGGCAAGGACGAAGCGACGCAGTTGCTGCAGGCGCTCGCCACCATGCAGAGCAACCTGCGCAAAACCATCGAACAGATCGCCGGTTCCGCCACACAACTGGGCGCCGCTGCCGAAGAGCTCAGCGCGGTGACCGAAGAAGCCTCCCGTGGCCTGCAGCAGCAGAACAACGAAATCGAACAAGCCGCCACCGCCGTAAACGAGATGACCGCCGCTGTCGAAGAAGTGGCGCGCAACGCCGTGTCGACCTCCGAAGCCTCGAACCAGTCGACCCACGCCGCCCGCGAAGGTCGCGATCAAGTGGTGAAAACCGTCGACGCGATCCAGACCATGACCCACGACGTGCAGAACACCGCGCAGATGATCGAAGGCCTGGCCGCGCAGGGCCGTGATATCGGCAAAGTGCTCGATGTGATCCGCGCCATCGCCGAACAGACCAACCTGCTGGCCCTCAACGCAGCGATCGAAGCCGCACGCGCCGGTGAGGCCGGGCGCGGTTTTGCCGTGGTCGCGGACGAGGTTCGGGCATTGGCTCATCGCACCGCGCAGTCGACCCAGGAAATCGAAAAAATGGTCGCCGGCATCCAGAACGGCACCGGCGAAGCGGTGTCGTCGATGCAGCAAAGCAACCAGCGCACCCAGACCACCCTGGAAATGGCCCGCGCCGCTGGGGTTGCGCTGGAGCAGATCACCCAGTCGATCCATCAGATCAACGAACGCAATCTGGTGATCGCCAGCGCCTCGGAAGAGCAGGCGCAAGTCTCGCGCGAGGTCGACCGCAACCTGGTCAACATCCGCGATCTGGCTACGCAATCGGCCGCCGGGGCCAACCAGACCAGCGCCGCGACCCACGAACTGTCGCGACTGGCGGTGGATTTGAACGCCATGGTGGCGCGTTTCGTGATTTGAGATACGGTGAAGGCTGGAGACCGCGCAATCAGGAGACGTACATGCGCTATTCAGCCTTGACCCAACGAATCGCCGGGGAGGGAGCCGCTGCCTGGCAGATTCACGACCGAGCGCTGGAGCTGCGCGCCGAGGGTGTCGATATCTTGCTGCTGAGCGTGGGCGACCCGGATTTCGATACACCGCTGCCGATTGTCCACGGCGCGATCGACAGTTTGCTGGCGGGCGATACCCATTACTCCGAAGTGCGTGGTCGTCTGGCGCTGCGCAAGCTGATTGCCGACCGCCATCGTCGGCGTAGCGGGCAAGCGGTGGATGCCGACCACGTAATCATCATGCCCGGCGCGCAATGCGCGGTGTATTCGGTGGCGCAATGTCTGCTCGATCCCGGCGATGAAGTGATCGTCGCCGAACCGATGTACGTCACCTACGAAGGCGTGTTTGGCGCGTGTGGCGCAACGGTGGTGCCGGTGCCGGTGCGTCCGGAAAACGGCTTTCGCGTCGACCCGGTGGATGTTGCCGCGCGTATCACCCCGAAAACCCGCGCCATGCTGCTCAACAGTCCGAACAACCCCAGCGGCGCAAGCCTGTCACTGCTGATCTGGCAAGAACTGGCGGCGCTGTGCATCCGCCATGACTTGTGGCTGATCAGCGACGAGGTCTACAGCGATTTGCTTTACGAAGGTCAGCACGTCAGCCCGGCGAGCCTGCCGGGCATGGCCGAGCGCACGGCGACGATCAACAGCCTGTCGAAATCCCACGCCATGACCGGCTGGCGCATCGGCTGGATGATCGGGCCGAAGTCGTTGGCCGAGCATTTGGTCAATTTGTCGCTGAGCATGTTGTTTGGCCTGCCGGATTTTGTGCAGAAAGCCGCAGAGATTGCGTTGCAGTCAGACCTGCCGGAAGTGACGCAGATGCGCGAGGAATATCGCCTGCGCCGGGATCTGGTGTGCGAGCGTTTGAGCGGTTGCCCGGGGCTGTATCCGATCCGTCCAGATGGTGGCATGTTCGTGATGGTCGATGTGCGCCAGACCGGTCTCGGCGCACAGGCGTTTGCCGAACGGTTGCTGGAGGGCTATGGGGTTTCGGTGCTGGCGGGTGAGGCGTTCGGACCGAGTGCGGCGGGGCATATTCGCATCGGGCTGGTGCTGGACCGGGTGAAACTGGCGGATGCCTGTGCGCGGATTGCGTTGTGTGCGGCGCAGCTTTTACAGGCGCGTAGTGCTTGATGGTGTTGGGTTGCCTGCACTGGCCCATCGCTGGCAAGCCAGCTCCCACAGTGATTTGAGGTGGACATGATAGTTGTGTCCGCCCGAAAACCCTGTGGGAGCTGGCTTGCCAGCGATTAGGCAAGAACAGGCACTGAAGATCTCAACCCTGCCAGGCCGATGGATTCACCAGATTCGCCGGCCTCTCTCCCTTCAACGCAGCCAACAAATTCTCCACCGCACACCGCGCCATCGCCTCCCGCGTCTCATACGTCGCCGAGCCCATGTGCGGCGTCGCCACCACATTATTGAGTTGCAACAACGGCGAATCGTGATTCAGCGGCTCACGCTCGAACACATCCAGCCCCGCCGCCCGAATCCGTTGATGACGCAGCGACTCGATCATCGCCGCCTCATCGACCACCTTGCCCCGCGAGATATTGATGAAGATGCTTTCCGGGCGCATCAGCGCGAACTGCTCGGCGCCGATCAAACCTTCGGTCTGCGCCGTCAGCGGCAAGGTCAGGCAAATGAAGTCGGCCTGCTTGAGCAGATCTTCGAGGCTGCGGTATTGCGCATCGAATCGCGCCTCGACCGCCGGTTTGCGCGACTGGCTGTGATAGATCACCGGCATACCGAATCCGAAATGCCCACGCTGCGCCAGCGCTTCGCCGATACGGCCCATGCCGATAATCCCCAGCGTCTTGCCATGTACATCGGTGCCGAAATGCGCCGGGCCGATATTGCGGCTCCATTGGCCGCTGCGCACCATGTTCGCCAGTTCCACCACACGCCGGGCAGCGGCGAGGATCAGGGCGAAACCGGTGTCGGCGGTGGTTTCAGTGAGCACGTCCGGGGTGTTGCTCAGGAGGATCTTGCGCTGACTCAGGTAATTGATGTCGTAGTTATCGACGCCGACCGAGACGCTGGCGATGGCTTCGAGTCGCGGCGCGAGATCGAGCAAGGCTGCGTCGAGTTTCAGGCTGGCGCCGAGTAAACCTTGGGCGCGGGGCAGGGCATCACGCAGTTGCATGAGGCCGTCGGCGTCGAGGCTGTTGATCAGCGTCACCTCACACTGCTCTTGCAGACGAGTCATCAGCGCGGGTGAAAGTTTCTTGTACAACACGACCTGTTTTTTCATGGCAAAAATCTCTTCAGGAGTGCGCCGGCACGGCACGCGTGGCGACGGCTTTGGCGACGACGCGATCACTGGCGCCGGGCTTGAGAAAAATCGTTAACACCACCGACAGCAGCAACGCGCCGCTCATCAATAGGTACGAAGCGCCGGGCGAACCGGTGGAGCTGTTCAGGTAACCGACCAGATACGAGCCGCCGAACGAACCGAGCGCGCCCATGCTGTTAATCAGCGCCATGGCGCCACCGGCAACGTTGGCCGGGAGAATCTCCGGGACGATGGCAAAGAACGGCCCGTAAGGCGCGTACATGCACGCGCCGGCAATTACCAGTAGCGTGTACGACCACCAGAAGTGTTCTGCGCCCAGCGCGTAGGAGCCGTAAAACGCGATCGATGCGATCAGCAGTGGCGGCCAGACGAAGCGTTTGCGCTTTTGCAACTTGTCCGAACCCCACGACACCACAAGCATGCCGATCACCGCCGCCAGATACGGCAGCGCCGACAGCCAGCCGGCTTCGATCATGTCCATTTGCGCGCCGGCCTTGAGGATCGACGGCAGCCACAGCACAAAGCCGTAAACGCCGATGCTCCAGCAGAAAAACTGCAGCGCGAGAATGATCACCTTCGGCGAACGGAACGCCTCGGCGTAGTTCTTCACTGCTTTGATACCGACCTGTTCAGCAGCCAGTGCGCTTTCCAGATCCTGCTTTTCCTGCTCGTTGAGCCACTTGGCCTGCGCTGGACGATCATCGGCCAGACGCCACCAGATAAACGCCCAGAGTACCGCCGGCAGGCCCTCAATGATGAACATCCAGCGCCAGCTGAAATGCTGCACCAGATAACCCGAAACCACCGACATCCACAGCATCGTCACCGGGTTGCCAAGGATCAGAAAGGTATTGGCCCGTGAGCGTTCGGCACGGGTAAACCAATGGCACAGATACACCAGCATCGCCGGCATTACAGCGGCTTCGACCACGCCGAGCATGAAGCGGATGACGATCAGCCAATAGGCGTTGGAGACCACGCCGGTCAACGTGGCGAGGCCGCCCCAGAGAATCAGGCTGACGAAAATCAGTTTCTTCACGCTGTGTTTTTGCGCGTAGATCGCACCCGGCACCTGGAAGAAAAAGTAACCGAGGAAGAACAGCGCACCGAGCAGCGATGACAGGCCCGGGGTGATCATCAGGTCTTCGGCCATGCCCGATGCGGCGGCGAAGCCGTAGTTGGCGCGATCCAGATACGCCAGGCTGTAGGTGATGAACACGATAGGCATGATGTACCACCAGCGGCGGGTGGCGAGGGTTGCGGTTTTCATGGGTCTTGCTCCTGAGCTTGTTGTTTTTGTCGCAGCAGGTTCAATGAATCGGTTGCCTGTCAGGGCCTCATCGCTGGCAAGCCAGCTCCCACAGGGATCTCGGGTATGTCAAAGATTGCATTGCCAACATCAACCCTTGTGGGAGCTGGCTTGCCAGCGATGGCGGCCTCAAATTCGCTGAAGAGTTCAGCCCGAGTTGGAAGGCCCTCCATATCCCCGCGACTCTGCACCGCCCGACTGCCAATCCAGTTCGCACGCTGCACCGCCTCGGCAAAACTCTGGTGCTCAAGCAGGGCACTGATCATCCCCACCGCAAAACCATCACCGGCACCGACCGTGTCGACGACATGCGCCACCGGCACACCGGCGACAAATCCCGATGCCAGATGCGTTCGGTAATAAGCGCCTTCCGGGCCAAGCTTGATCGCCACCGCTTCGGCACCTTGATCAAGATAAAACGCAGCAATGTCCGCCGGGTCTTCGAAACCGGTGAGCAAACGGCCTTCGCTCAACCCCGGCAGCACCCAATGGGCGAGAGCGGCGAGGCGGTTGATCTCGCCGATCATCTCGCGCTCGCTGGCCCACAGGCTCGGACGCAGATTGGGATCGAACGACACACTGCGTCCGGCGTTGCGCATGCGTGTCATCAATTCAAAGGACATCTCCCGCGCCGAGGCCGAGAGCGCTGGAGGAATGCCAGTCGCATGAAGATGGCGAGCGCTCAGCAGATTGGTCGTAATCGACTGCGGCGACAAATGACTGGCCGCCGAACCGCGTCGGAAATACTCGACCTGCGGGTCGCTGCCATCGTCATTGCGCGATTTGAACTGGAAACCGGTCGGGTGCTGTTTGTCGACGTCGACGTGGCTGCAATCCAGACCTTCCTTGATCAAGGCTTCGACCACAAAGCGCCCGAGCGAATCGTCGCCGACCCGGCTCAGCCACGCGACGTTGAAACCCAGGCGCGACAGCCCGATCGCGACATTGCTGTCGGCCCCGGCGATGCGCTTGTGAAAGTGTTCGACTGCCGCCAGATCACCGGTCTGCTCGGCGACCAGCATCGCCATGGTTTCGCCGAACGAGAGAATATCGATCTCAGACATGAGCAGGCTCCAGACGCGATTGGCCGAGGCGGGCGAGGGCGGCGACGTGCTCGGTGGTCAGTTGCACCAGATCATCACCCTGCAACGGATATTCGGCGGCGCGCATAACGCCTTGGGCCATGTGCCGCAACAGTTGTTCCCACAGATGCAGGTCACTGACGGCCGGCGGCACCGCCACCAGTTTGCCGTCGGCGCGACGGGCCACGGCTTTGCAGTGCACATAGCCGACATGGCGGCCGAGCAGGCGGGCTGCGCTGGTGGCGGACTGGTCCTGCCACTGCCAGTTGCCAATGTCGAAAGTCATTTTGATCGGCAGATTGTGCTGCTCGACGGCGGCGAAGAAGCGCTGAAACGGTTCGATGCGTCCGCCGTGCAGAGTCTGGTCGTTTTCCACCAGCAACTGCACCGGGCTGAGCTTCAAACGTTCGGCCAGGGCTTGCAGATCGTTGGTGTCGGTGAAGTAGCCGAGGGAGACTTTCAGCCATTTCGAGCCGAACGCTTCGGCTTGTTGCAGTGCGGTGATCAACTCGGGATTGGGCTGCGCCTGACCGGCCAGCCACAGTTCGGTCGGTGAGGAATAGATGCTTAGCAAGCCCTGCGCCTGCGTGGCCTGCGCCAGCTGCGCAGGGTCTTCACGCGTCAGCAGTTCCTCGCGCCACTCAATGCGATTGGCCCCGGCGGCAGCCAGAACCTCGATGAAAGCATCCTGCCCGCGCTGGCGTACAAGCTCGGCGCCGTAGCTGGACAGGCTGATGGAAACGGCGGGTTTATTCATTGTTATTGACCTCTGAAACCGGTTTCATTTTTGTTCAAAAAAATATCAGGTGTTTCTGTGTTGTCCTTTTGGGCCTCATCGCTGGCAAGCCAGCTCCCACAGTGTTCGGGTCGTACACAAAGGCTTGGTACACCTCTGAACCTGTGGGAGCTGGCTTGCCAGCGATAGCGTCAGCTCAAACACCGCCAACCTCACGGGTTGACCCACGCTCAACCAGCACCGGCGCAAAATCCACCACCCGCGCCACCTCATCATCCCCACGCAACCGCTTGAGCAAACACTCAAACGCCCGCGCGCCAATCTCCTGCGTCGGCTGAGCCAGCGCGGTAATCCCGCTGCCCACCAACGGATACCAATCCAGATCGTCCAGGGCAATCAGCCCGACATCCTCGAACAACCGCACACCCATCTCCCGCAATGTCGTTGTGGCAGTAAGCGCCGCCACACCATTGGCGCAAAACAATGCTTTCGGGCCGTCGCCGGGAGTGTTTAAAAAGGTTTGAAGTTGCGTGTTCAGGTCATCGCCGGTTTCTAGCACCGCCCCGGCCAGGTTCGAGTGCAGCGCGATCTGCGCCTGAAAACTGCTGACCCGCTCGATCCGCGAGCTGGTGCCGTCATACGGTTCAGTCACCAGCACCAGATCCCGATATCCATGCTGCTCCAGATGCGTGATCGCCATCTCAACGGCTTGCGGGTTGTTCAGCCCGACCATGTCGCTGTCGAGCCCGTCGACCTTGCGATCCACCAGCACCAGCGGCATCTCGCGGCGCAGTTCATGCAGTTCGTCACGGTGATGGCCAAGGGTGTTCACGATCAGCCCTTCGATGTTGTACGAACGCAACAGCGCCAGGTGCTGGCGTTCCTGCTCGTCATCGCGGTCGGTGTTGCACACCACCAGGCTGTAGCCATGCGCACGGCAAGCGGTTTCCACCCCGTGCATTACGGCAATCGAATAAGGGTTACGGATATCGGCGACGAGCATACCGATCAGGCGTGTGCGCCCGCGCTTCAGCCCGCGAGCCATCTGGTTAGGTCGGTACCCGAGCTCGGCGATGGCGTGCTCGATGCGCAGAGCGATGGCATCGGAGAGCAGGGCGCGGTCATCGCCGATGAAGCGCGAGACACTGGCCTTGGACACGCCGGCGCGCTCGGCGACGTCGAGCATGGTTACACGGCTGCGTCGGGCGGTGGAGAAGACGTTCATGGTGGCAACTTTATTTTTGTTGGATGAGTTTTGTTAATCGTTGAAACCGGTTTCAGATAACACCAAATACTCCGCCTTCGTCAAGACACGCCTACTACCTGAAGACGTATGCAACCTGAAAATCCCGACAAGCGGTCACGTACCCTGTCAGATCTGACAGTAGGCGGAACTCATTTTGAAGCGCCTAATAAAAGTCATAGCGTTGCAAGCCGATTCAAGCAGGTACGTCAAATGAACGATCCAAAAACAACAAACCTAGCGGGGCGGCCTGGCACTGATCCAATCGGTGTATTTGATTACGACCCCCCGGTAGTTATTGAGGTCGATGCGAATGGAGTCATTCTTCCTATTGCCCATCAAAATGGCTTGACTGTAATAGTACCGAGATGGCCTTTTCCGGCGCCGGTTGGGTCATCGAATTTTCTTTATATTTATTTGGAGGGGGACGAGGTTTTTAATCAAAACTATCCGAGTCCACTAACCGAGCCAGATTATCGGCCAGTCATTGCGCCTAGGTTCTTCGCCGCCGATGGAACGTACCGTTTGCATTACGAGACCATCACGGAAGGAAATCCCGCTTACTCGGGCGACACAATTCTTGTCGTTAGACGCACGCCACCTGTTTTATTGGTTGAGCCTGAATTTCCGAGTAGAAATCTGAACGGATATTTGAATTGCCATTCGACTCCCAAGTTATGGGAGAAGGTGATCGTGCGCATTCCAGTGCCAACGCTGGTGGATTGGTTCGAGAACGACGAGTTGCGTTTGGAGTGGACCGGGTATGCAAGTTTGAATGCTTCCGGTCCAGTGCTGTTTACCCACGAACTGAAGAAGGTATTGACCGCTCAGGAAGTGGTAGAGGGATATGATTTTTTGATAACCGATTATGTGCAATATGTAAAACCGTTGGAAAAAAATTCCTCGGCGTTGGCGGTCTATTCGATATACCGAAACGGTGTGCCTTTTGCGAAGTCATCTCCTGGGCTTATTAAGGTAGACAGGATAATTCCTGGAGAAAATCGCAGCTGTGAACCTTGATTGTTATTGTTTTTTGAAACTTGCTGGATTGCGTTGTTTTTTTGCTGGCGTCGTTAATAAACGGAAGGGAGCTGTTAACATGACAATCGATATGAAGCTAAGCGCTGTACAACAGGCCGCGGAGAACTCTCGGAAAGAACTCAGAAAAAATCGATTAAATATAGGCGTTTCGGCAGATTCGCCAAAACCTGTGATTGTGGGTGTGGCAGATGGTGGAGTAGTGCCCGTTACGATATTGAAAAGCGCCGCGGCACAGGCGGGGACTACAACAGTTGCACGCCAGCCCGATCTTCCCATTACGGTTACTGTTTTCGCATGGGAGTTTCCGAGTGACAGAGACGAAGTAGTTATCGAGGGCTATGCCTTTCAGGAGGGTATCGACGACCCGGATGCTCCTGATAGCTGGGCATGGGTGGAGTGGCTGCGTCAACCGGCCCCCCCTGTTTCCGGTCGGCCTACTCAATGGAATGTCACGTTGCCTGCGGGCAGGCTCACGGATATTCTCACGACGGGTTCTGCCTCACCTACCCAGTGGAAAATCCAAAGTTCGGGACAACTGGACGGCAACCCTCAATACTCTGAAATCACCACTTGTTTCGTGGATACTTTCGCGCCTTTCCACAACAAGGGCGATGTCCGTGTTCTGGCACCCACCCGAGTGGACTTTCCACTGCCTGCGAACGCTAAAATTGATACGGCCTATCTTGAAACCATTCGAACTACCGGGATGGAGTTCACGTTGCCGGTCACAGATGGCAAGTGGGAAATTAAAGCTACAGATAAATGCTTTATTTACTTGAGCCCAACGCTAAGGCCTACACGTCAGCTCACCCCGACTTTGACTGTTGATCCTGTACCAGCGGATGGGAAGGTGTCTATCCCGATGCTGGACATCAGTAAACTGGCAAACGGTACCGTGTGGCTGATCATGGCCTATGAAGATGCGGCGGGTAACCGCAGCGCAGATATGCTCGCCTACAGTCGAATCGTCGAATTTGTCCCACTTCCTGTCCCCGCTCCTCCGATCATTGACGCTGCCAACACCGCCGGCGATAACGTCATTGACCTCGCCGATGTGAGGTTCTACGGAACTTCAGGGGTACCGATTAGAGTTTTACGTCCTCTAAATACGCAAGACACCGACAAGGCTACTGTGTTTTTCGAGAATTTTGAAACAATTGACCTTGATCCTCCGGTGCAAGAGTTTGGAACCAATACCGAGTTGACCTTCAGGATTAAATGGAATGACTTGAAAACGATTTACGCCTCTCTTGCTGGAGGAGACCCTGACGTTCGTGAAGTTGGCACGCGTGTCGTGTGGACCTGGATGCGTGGTCTCACTCCGAAAGACTCCCCGGCGGCAACTCCCGATCTGGATTTCTCCTACCCAGGTGAGGAAAACCCGGATGAGCCTGATGAAATCAATAAATTGCTGGCGAAAGTGCAACTTCGTGGGGTCGACAAGATTCTGAATACACTGAATCCTCCGGATCTGCTGACAGATCCGGAGGTCATTATTCCATTGCCGACCACCGAGCCATTGGGTAACGACGTTGTTTGTAAGTGGTTCTACAACGGACTTGTCGTCAATGAGTTTTCACCGGAAGGTTTGACGGAATACAAAGGTACTTTGCCCGCCCAGAGAGTGGTTGATGGTCAAGCCGGGGACAAATTGACCTACTGGAGCTTCTCGTATATCGGCGGTATCAACCCGCAACGGTCTCTGGATGAAACGGTCACGGTGACAACTGTCGCGAAGGAAGTGCCTGACCCGGTCATTGACAGGTTGTTCGACAACGGCACGATTATCAACTGCCCAACCGTTGGATTCATCCGAGGCGTCAAACCACCTCTGCCGTTTTTGACTTTCAGGGTCGCGGCGAATCCTGTTCTGGCTGGCTTGCAAAGCATTACCGCCCATTGGGTTGGGACTACTGATGCTGCCGGACAATCGCCAATCACTGATACCGATCAAGATGTGCCTATTACTGTAACCGGAACCGAAGCCACGACGGGCATCACGGGTCAGATCGCGGAGTATCTGACCAAGATTGTACCGATCCAGACGCGCCCGGATCCTTTCCCTGCACCTGCGCCGGCCATTACTTATGCATCACTCAAGTACACGGTGGTGTGGACCGATGGTACTCGAGCAACATCGAATGCCACAGTGAAGATTATTTCTCTGGTCAATGGGAACCGTGAGTTCTGTCATGAAGTGAGGTGATTAGAGGGAGAGTCAATAAAACCGGGTCCGATTAAACGGGAGGCATGAGAAATGCCTTCCCGTTTGGTTTTTTCAACGGCGCAGATTTTTCTTTCAGTAGTTAAGGATTAGTCCTACAGAAAAGCGAGAACTTGGTCTGTAGCCTTCTGGCCATTCTGGGGGAGGAAACTTTAATGGGAAGCCCCCCCAAGTTATCCTTGTTGATTTATTTTTGGGTGGTAATTCTTATGCCTTTGCATTGTTTTGACAAAAAACTGATGGCGGGTCGTGCAGGAAAATTCTGGTTTCTCGCTTTTTCCGTATTGTCCACATCGATGGCTCATGCTCGCGCCATCATCACCGATGAAACGATCAATAATAGTGCGCCAGTGGAGGACTTTATTATTGGGCGGGGTGCTACGTTGACCGTGAATAATGCTGAGACATTAAATATTTCTTCGAATGCTTCAAAGCTGGTTGTTAATGCCGGAACCTTGCAAGATATTCGAGCAACTAACGGTTCGACAGTGACGCTCGATCGTGCCACGGTCACGGCGCGTGCAAATCAGCCGGCTGTCACCATTACCAACTCAACCGCTGTCATCACAAACAGCACGATTACCAGTGATACCACAGGGTTGCAGGTTGGGCGTATACCTAGCGCGCCTCGTGAGACAGTGGTGTCCCTGATTGGAACTACGGTTACCGGCGGTATAGAAGCAGCGGTCGTCAGCGCGCAAACTACACTCAACCTGACCCGTTCTGATCTGATTTCCAATAGCGCCAATGGTTACGGTTTACGCTTGGCCAGCGGCGATGTTTTCGCACAAGGCGGCAGTATCGTCGGAGGAATGAATGGCATCTTGCTGAGCGGGGATAATTTTATCGATCGCGCCAATACCCTGGTGCTGGATGGCACGCGCGTGTCGGGAGGCAGCGGTGCCGCTATAGCGGTCGATAGCGCCGGGCGTTCGATTGTTACTAACGTACACGTACGCAATGGTGCCGATCTGGTTAGCGGAAATGGCAATTTGTTAGAGGTTGGCAACGGTGGATTAGTTAACCTGACTGTTGATAACAGCGCACTCACTGGAAACGTCGAAATTGCAAATGGCGCGTCTGCCAATATCACATTGCAAAATGATAGCTCGTTGTCCGGTAATCTTCACAATGCGGCAGCAGTTAATGTGAATAACCGAAGCTTTCTCAAAGGGGATATTGTTAACGATGTGCCTGGCGGTGCTTCTGTAGTAATTGACTCTGCGTCTGTCGTCCAGGGGAATATTTACAACTCCACGAGCGTCGATGTGAATAATGGCGCTCAGTGGAAAATGACCGGAAACAACCTGGTCAGTAAACTGCATCTTAATGGCGGCACTGTTGATTTGACTGGCGGTGATGCGTTTAATCGTGTTGATATCGTCAATCTGTCGGGCACTGGTATTTTTGCGATGAGAGCAGATCTTGCCGCTGATGAAAGTGATTTTTTGAATGTTTCCGGTACGGCTACAGGGAGCCACCAGTTATTGATAGCTGCCAGTGCCAACGATCCAGCTTCGGGTAATCCTTTGAAAATCGGTAACATTGCGACTGGCGATGCCGCTTTCTCTTTACTGAATGGTTCTGTGGATGCGGGAGCATTCACTTATAAACTGTTAAAGGAAGGGGAGGGGTTGTACCTTGCTCCGGACAAAGAGACGGTCAGCACAGGTACCAATACGGCCTTGGCAATTGCTGCAACTGCACCGACTATTCTCTATGCAGAAATGACTACGTTGAATAATCGGCTCGGTGATCGACGTTTGAATGGCGCTGAGCCGAGTGTCAGCGCCCGATCGACAGGACAATCTCAAGCCGGGGTCTGGATCCGAACCTATAGCAATCAATACAATGTTGACAATGCCTATGGTGACGGTTATTCACAAAGCCAGAAAGGTGTATCGGTGGGGGCAGACGCACCTTTACCGATAGGAGATGGCCAATGGCTGGCGGGAGGCTTTATCGGTTATAGCAAAACCGAGATGGATCTGAAACGAGGGAGCAACGCGACTGTCAACAGCGGATATCTTGGCGGCTATCTAACCTGGTACGACGCAGCGACGGGCTTTTACGTTGATACGGTCACCAAAATCAACCAGTTCGATAACAGTGCCAAAGTCACTATGAGCGATGGAACACGAACCAAAGGTGATTATAAGAATCTGGCACTCAGTGGTTCGGTCGAGGTTGGCAAACATATCGCTTTTGAAAATGGCGTGTTCCTGGAACCCTTTACCCAAGTCGCGGCTGCCATCGCTCAGGGCAAGGACTACACGCTTGATAATGGCTTGCGCGTCAGTAATGATCACACCCGCTCACTGGTCGGCAAGGTCGGTACCACGGTCGGCAGCGAAATGGCCTTGGCCAATGGTGGAAAATTGCAACCCCGATTAAAAGTCGCACTTTCACAAGAATTTATAAAAAATAACAAGGTCACTGTGAATGACACTCAATTTAATGATGATCTGTCGGCTACTGCTGTGGAGTTGGGCGCAGGAATAAACTGGACGCCGACGAAAAAAGCCTGGCAGGTTTACAGTGAGGTCAATACCAGTACGAGTAAAACCGTCAGCCAGGATTGGAGCGCTAGCGTCGGAGTGAGTTATAACTTCTAATGTTTGTATAAGAATCATAAAATAAAAAGGAAGCCAGGCTTCCTTTTTATTGTTCGCTATTTTTCAAATGATTGCGGTGTCGTAACTTAATTGGCCGGAGATTTTGAATGAGCTGCCTTCGGTGTCGCTAACGGTTATATCAAAATTCCCATCGATTTTGCTGACTTCATCACCTTTGCGTATTAGGTTCAGAAATACTGTGCCTTGGATGGCAGAATAAATATGAGGCTCGGCATCAGCTGTGTCGATGTAGTCAATTTTGAGTCCCTTGGTTGTAGCGGGAATGAAGAAAGTTCCGCCTTCAGTGCCTTCAGGGAAAAGCAGGGTAATCGTTTTCGTGTCGATTCGGGTTTCATCTACTCTAACAATGTGCTCGGCTGTGAATACCCATTGTTTGCCACCTAATTCCGGGTAGTCTTCCAGTTTCAGATTGAAGTAATTGGCGTTAAAGTTTACTACGTCGTTATTGCGCAAGATTTGGGCAGTGAATGAATTTATGGTTTGGATGGTTACATTGAGCGGCGCATTCATGAACGTTCTCCGAATTTAGTTGGGTACCTATCCATAAGCCAGATCCAGCTTAATGCATGGATGTCACATATAAACGTGTGTGCGCAACTTTGTATACTGTCAGAGTTGACAGGTGTACAGGCGGGTAGTTTTATGCTTCTGCAGATTGCAAGGGTGTTTCTTTATATGCAGTACGGTTTTTATACTTTAAAGCGTGATGCCCTGATTTCCCATGTTGGAAAGCGTATCAAGTCATCGTTCGCTGGCTCGTATGGTAATCAAATTGCAGGCGGTAATCCTGAAAGGCTTCGCACCGCCGTCAGCCGAACAGCCCCGCTGCAATATTGATCGAAAACCCCAGGATTGCTGTGTTGAAAACAAATCCGATCAACGACTGCGCCAGCACGATTTTCCGTATATCCCGTGTCGCCACGCCTACATCCGCTGTCTGCACTGCCACACCGATGGTGAACGAGAAGTACAAGAAGTCCCAGTAGTTGGGCGTGGTCAGACCTTCGGCAAAACGCAGGGCCGGCTCCTTGCTATCGCAGGTGTAATACAACCTCGCGTAGTGCACGCAGAAAATCACTCCGATCAGCAGCCACGAACCGATCACCGTGAGGGCGGTAAAGCCGTAGTGCAGGAGCTTGCGCGTGGTTTCCAGATCTTTGCTGCCCGCGAGTTCGAAGGTGATGGTCGCCAGACTAGCGAGGGCAGCGATGCACACCACAAACAGCACCAGCCCGGCATTTTCGTCTTCGACTTCAGCGATACGTTTGACGTCCGGCGCCTTGGCGCGCACGGTCAGCCAGAACATCAGGATCAGGTAAGTCCAGACACCGGCGTTCCAGCCGATGAGGATTTTGCTGACGATGGAATCGGCGGGGGCCAACAGACCAGTGGCGAGGCCGAAGAGGGCGGCGGCAGACAGGCGAGGGTGGGTGCGGGCGAGCAAGCGCATGGGGACTCGATGGGCCAGGGTAGTTCAGACACCTTAGCCCAGCGATGCAGGATATGACCACTGACTCGAGTTTACGAAGAACCCTGTGGGAGCGAGCCTGCTCGCGAAGGCGTCGGTAGATTCAACATAGATGTTGGCAGACCGGACGCTTTCGCGAGCAGGCTCGCTCCCACAATTGGTATCAGTGGGGTTTGGTGAATCGTTGTACGAGCTTCATGACCACGACGAAGAACACCGGGACGAAGATGACCGCCAGCGTCGCGGTGATCATCCCGCCAATCACGCCGGTTCCGATCGCCTGCTGACTCGCCGAGCTGGCGCCGGTGGCAATGGCCAGTGGCACCACGCCGAGAATGAATGCCAGCGAAGTCATCACGATCGGTCGCAGACGCAAACGCGCGGCCTGCAACGTCGCATCGATCAGGTCGTGACCTTCGTCATACAGGCTCTTGGCAAACTCGATGATCAGGATCGCGTTCTTCGCCGACAGACCGATGATGGTGATCAGGCCAACCTTGAAGAACACATCATTGGGCATGCCGCGCAATGTCACCGCCAGCACCGCGCCGAGCACGCCCAGCGGCACTACCAGCAACACCGAGGTCGGAATCGACCAGCTCTCGTACAGCGCCGCCAGACACAGGAACACCACCAGCAACGACAGCCCAAGCAGGATCGGCGCCTGGTTGCCGGACAAGCGTTCCTGCAACGACAGCCCTGTCCATTCCTGGCCCAGACCTTTCGGCCCCTGCGCCACCAGACGTTCAATCTCCGCCATGGCCTCACCCGTGCTGTGCCCCGGCGACGGTTCGCCGGAAATCGCAATCGCCGGATAGCCGTTGTAACGGGTCAACTGCGCCGGGCCTTGAATCCAGTTGGCCTGCACGAACGCAGACAGCGGCACCATGTGCCCGGTGTTGTTACGTACATGCATTTTCAGCAGATCGGCCACCTGGCTGCGTTGATCGCCTTCGGCTTGCACGACAACACGCTGCATGCGCCCCTGATTGGGGAAATCGTTGATGTAGCTGGAGCCGACGGCAGTGGACAGCACATTGCCGATATCGGCGAACGATACGCCCAGGGCATTGGCCTGCTTGCGGTCGACCACCAACTGCACCTGCGGCGCTTCGGCCAGCGCGCTTTCACGCACGTTCATCAGTACCGGGCTTTTCTCGGCGGCTGCGAGCAGTTCGGTGCGCGCTTGCATCAAGGTCGCATGGCCGAGGCCGCCGCGATCCTGCAAGCGGAACTCGAAACCGCTCGATGTGCCGAGGCCATCCACGGGCGGTGGCAGCACCGAGAACGCCATGGCGTCCTTGATTTCAGTCAGTGCGATATTGGCGCGATCGGCAATCGAGCTGGCGGCATCATCACTGCTGCGCTGCGACCAGTCCTTCAGCGTCGAGAACGCCAAGGCTGCGTTCTGGCCGCTCCCGGAGAAACTGAAACCGAGAATCACCACGGTGTCACTGATCCCCGGCTCGCTGGCGTTATGTGCCTCAAGCTGTTCAGCCACGGCCACCGTGCGGTTCTTGGTAGCGCCGGGCGGCAGTTGAATATCCGTGATGGTGTAGCCCTGATCTTCCACCGGCAGGAACGAGGAGGGCAGACGCGCGAAGCACAGGCCCAGTCCAACCAGCAGCACAGCGTAGATCAGCAGGTAACGGCCGCTGCGTTTCAGCGCATAGCCGACCCAGCCCTGATAGCGATCAGTCAGGTGCTCGAAGCGGCGGTTGAACCAGCCGAAGAAGCCGGATTTTTCGTGGTGTTCGCCCTTGGCAATCGGCTTGAGCAGCGTCGCGCACAGTGCCGGCGTGAGGGTCAGGGCGAGGAACGCTGAGAACAGAATCGATGTCGCCATCGACAGCGAGAACTGCTGGTAAATCACCCCGACCGAGCCTTGCATGAACGCCATCGGAATGAACACCGCGACCAGCACCAGCGTGATACCGATGATCGCGCCGGTAATCTGTGTCATCGCCTTGCGTGTGGCTTCCTTGGGCGACAGGCCCTCGGTGGCCATGATCCGCTCGACGTTCTCCACCACGACGATGGCGTCGTCCACCAGAATACCGATGGCCAAGACCATGCCGAACATGGTCAGCACGTTGATCGAGAAGCCCAGCGCGAGCATGGTCGCGAACGTGCCCATCAGCGCCACCGGCACCACTAGCGTCGGGATCAACGTGTAGCGCACGTTCTGCAGGAACAGGAACATCACCGCAAACACCAGCAGCATCGCTTCGCCCAAGGTGTAAATCACTTTGGTGATCGAGACTTTGACGAACGGCGAAGTGTCGTACGGAATCTTGTATTCCACGCCCGCCGGGAAGTAGCGCGACAGCTCATCCATCTTCGCCCGCACCAGGGTCGCGGTGTTCAGCGCGTTGGCGCCCGGCGACAACTGCACGCCGACAGCGGTCGACGGTTTGCCGTTGAGACGCGTACCGAACTGGTATTCCTGACTGCCGATCTCGACCCGCGCGACGTCACCGATGCGCACGGTGGAGCCGTCGCGATTGGCCTTGAGCACGATGTCGGCGAACTCTTGCGGCGTCGACAACTGCCCCTTCACCAGAATGGTCGCAGTAATTTCCTGGCTGGACGGATTGGGCAGATCGCCGATGCTGCCAGCGGACACCTGGGCGTTCTGCGCCACGATAGCTTCATTGACGTCAGCCGGTGTCAGGTTGAACGCGATCAGCTTCTGCGGATCGATCCAGATGCGCATGGCCCGTTCGGCGCCGTACAACTGCGCCTTGCCGACACCTTCCAGACGTTTGATCTCGTTCATCACGTTACGCGCCAGATAATCGCTGAGCGCCACGTCATCGAGCTTGCCGTCGCTGGAGGTCAGGGTGATCAGCAAGAGGAAACCGGACGAAACCTTTTCGACCTGCAAACCTTGCTGATTGACCGCTTGCGGCAGGCGCGACTCGACTACCTTGAGGCGGTTTTGCACGTCGACTTGCGCCAGCTCCGGGTTGGTGCCCGGCTGGAACGTGGCTTTGATCGTCGCGCTGCCGAGGCTGCTTTGCGATTCGAAATACAGCAAGTGATCGGCGCCGTTGAGCTCTTCCTCGATAAGGCTGACCACGCTTTCATCGACGGTCTGCGCCGAGGCGCCGGGATACACGGCGTAGATTTCGATCTGCGGCGGGGCGACGTCGGGGTATTGCGCCACCGGCAACTGTGGGATGGCCAGCGCACCGGCCAACAGGATGAACAGCGCGACGACCCAGGCAAACACCGGGCGGTCGATAAAGAACTGCGGCATAGAAAAGCGTCCTGCTTACTGACCAGAGGTCTGGGCAAGTGGAAGAGGGGTGTTGTCGATCTGCACGGTTTCGCCGGGGCGGGCGTGTTGCAGGCCTTCGATGACGATGCGGTCGCCGGGCTTGAGGCCGCCGGTGACGATCCAGCGATTGTTCTGCACCGCGCCCAGTTGCACCGGTTGCTCAGCGACGCGCATCTGCTCATCGACGGTCAGCACCTGAGCAATGCCGGCGCTGTCACGCTGCACGGCACGCTGCGGCACGGTAATGCCGTTCTGGATGGTTGCCTGTTCCAGACGCACGCGGATGAAACTGCCCGGCAGCAAGTCGAGATCCGGATTTGGGAATTCGCTGCGCAGGATGATCTGACCCGTGCCCGGGTCGACGGTGATGTCGCTGAAGAGTAATTTGCCTGGCAGCGGATACAGGCTGCCGTCATCCTGAATCAGCGTGGCTTTGACCTGATCCTGGCCGACTTCCTGCAGTTGCCCGGAACGGAACGCGCGGCGCAACTCGTTGAGTTCACGGGTCGACTGGGTGAGGTCGGCGTGAATCGGGTTGAGCTGCTGAATCAGTGCCAACGGTGTGGTTTCGTTCTGCCCGACCAGTGCGCCTTCGGTGACCAGCGCACGGCCGACGCGACCGGAAATCGGCGCGGTGACGGTGGCATAACCCAGATTCAGTTTCGCCCGTTCGACGGCAGCCTTGTTGGCCGCAACGTCAGCGGCGGTTTGCCGGGCATTGGCGCGGGCGTTGTCGTAGTCCTGAGCGCTGATGGCTTTGTCATCGATCAACTGGGCGTAGCGTTGCTCTTGCAGTTTCGCTTGAAAGGCATTGGCTTCTGCCTTGCGCAGCGCAGCTTCGGCGCTGTCGAGGTCAGCCTTGAACGGCGCCGGGTCAATGCGGAACAGCACATCGCCTTTTTTCACGTCGCTGCCTTCGCGGAAGGTGCGTTGCAAGACCACACCGGCCACCCGTGCGCGCACTTCGGCGATGCGTGGCGCGGCGATGCGGCCGCTGAGTTCGCTGCTGATCGTCAGGGGATGCGCTTCGAGCGTCTCGATGCGCACCGTGGCCGGTGATGCCTGATCCTCGGCTTTCGAGGATGAATCACAGGCGCTCAGTGTCAGCGCCATCGCGATCAGGCCGAGTCCGGCCAGCAGTTTCTTCGACATGTACAACCCCCAATATTGATGTCCGCATCCTACGGGCAGACGCCGAGATTAGCGGTGAAGCTTTGTAGGCGCTGTGTGAAATTGTGTAAGGGTTTTGCTCAGGGATGGGCGAGGGCGTATATCCTTCAGGTCTTGAAATTTATTGCGACAGATAGATAGCTTTCGCGAGCAGGCTCGCTCCCACAGGGGATCGCATTCCAAGTGTGGGAGCGAGCCTGCTCGCGAATGGGCCTTATCAGTCGCCACAGCACTTTCTGGATCACCCCATGCCCAACATCCTCCTGGTCGAAGACGACACCGCCCTCGCCGAACTGATTTCCAGCTACCTGGAGCGCAACGGATACTCCGTCAGCGTGATCGGCCGTGGCGACCATGTGCGCGAGCGGGCGCGAGTCAATCCGCCGGATCTGGTGATCCTCGACCTGATGCTGCCCGGCCTTGATGGCCTGCAAGTCTGCCGTTTATTGCGCGCCGATTCGGCGACGTTGCCGATCCTGATGCTGACGGCTCGCGATGACAGTCACGATCAAGTGCTGGGCCTGGAAATGGGCGCCGACGATTACGTCACCAAACCCTGCGAGCCGCGCGTGTTGTTGGCACGGGTGCGCACCTTGTTGCGCCGCAGCAGCCTCGGCGAACCGCTGACCGCCAATGACCGCATTCTCATGGGCAATCTGTGCATCGACCTGTCCGAGCGCACCGTGACGTGGCGCGATCAGCCGGTCGAGCTGTCCAGCGGCGAATACAACTTGCTCGTGGTGCTGGCTCGCCATGCCGGCGAAGTGTTGAGCCGCGATCAGATCCTGCAACGCCTGCGCGGTATCGAATTCAACGGCACCGATCGCTCGGTGGACGTGGCGATTTCCAAGCTGCGCCGCAAGTTCGACGACCATGCGGGCGAGGCGCGCAAGATCAAGACCGTGTGGGGCAAGGGCTATCTGTTCAGCCGCTCAGAGTGGGAATGCTGAGCTGATGTTTCGCATCCTGTTTCGCCTGTATCTGGTGACGATCGTCTCCTACAGCGCGGCGATCTATCTGGTGCCGGATCTGGTGGTCATGGCGTTCCGGGATCGCTTCGTCACTTACAACCTCGATTATTCGCGCGGTCTGCAATCGCTGATTACCCGTCAGTTTCACGCCGTGCCGCACGAGCAGTGGCCGGCGCTGGCGGCGTCGATGGACAAGGATTTCCAGCCGCTGCACATCGCCCTCGCGCGGATCGACGATGCCGGGTTCACCGCTCTCGAGCAGCAACGCCTGCGCCGTGGTGAAAACGTCGTACGCATTGGCGACTGGGGCTGGCGCACGTTGGCGGTGACGCCGCTGGACGACACCACCGCCGTGCAAATGGTCGTGCCGCCGGATCCGCTGGACGTCAATCTGTTGTACTGGAGCATCAACGTCCTGATCGGCGCGAGTCTGCTCGCCTGCCTGTTGATGTGGCTGCGCCCGCATTGGCGTGATCTGGAACGCCTCAAAGGCACTGCCGAACGCTTCGGTAAAGGTCACTTGAGCGAGCGCACAAAAATCGCTCCGAGCTCCAACATCGGCAGCCTCGCCAATGTTTTCGACACCATGGCGGGCGATATCGAAAACCTGCTCAATCAGCAGCGTGACCTGCTCAACGCCGTGTCCCATGAACTGCGTACGCCACTGACTCGTCTGGATTTCGGCCTGGCTCTCGCCCTGTCCGATGACTTGCCGAGCGCCAGCCGCGAGCGCTTGTTGGGCCTGGTCGCGCACATTCGTGAGCTGGATGAGTTGGTACTGGAATTGCTCTCTTACAGCCGTTTGCAGAACCCGGCGCAACTGCCGGAGCAGGTCGAGGTGTCGCTGGATGAGTTCATCGACAGCATTCTGGGCAGTGTCGATGAAGAGCTGGAGTCGCCGGAGATCGTCATCGATGTGTTGCTGCACGGTCAGCTCGAACGCTTCTCGCTCGATCCACGCCTGACCGCGCGGGCGATCCAGAACCTGCTGCGCAATGCCATGCGCTATTGCGAAAAACGCATTCAGATTGGCGTGCAGGTCAATGCCGAGGGCTGTGAGATCTGGGTCGATGATGACGGCATCGGTATTCCCGATGATGAGCGAGAGCGGATTTTCGAGCCGTTCTATCGACTTGATCGCAGTCGTGATCGGGCTACGGGTGGGTTTGGTCTTGGTCTGGCGATCAGCCGTCGCGCGCTGGAAGCACAGGGCGGCACACTGACCGTTGAGTCTTCACCGTTGGGCGGGGCCCGCTTTCGGTTGTGGTTGCCCAATAACGCCTGAGCTGCGTGACGCTGAAAATCTGCCTTTGGGAGCGAGCTTGCTCGCGAAAGCGTCGGGTCAGTCAACGCATACTTGGCTGACATACCGCCTTCGCGAGCAGGCTCGCTCCTACAGGGAATTGCGTTGTTCAGACCAGCTCTGTGGATTGAATCAACCCGACCCCGGCACTTTGCATCCGCTCAATCGCTGCCGCCAGTGATCCATTCAGATCGATCGCCCGGCACGCATCCATCACCACATAAGTATTGAACCCCGCCGCCCGCGCATCCAGCGCCGAAAACATCACGCAGAAATCCAGTGCCAGCCCCACCATGTAGACCGTATCGATCCCGCGCTCTTTCAGGTAGCCGGACAGCCCCGTGGTGGTATGACGATCGGCCTCCAGAAAGGCCGAATAGCTGTCGATATCCGGATTGCAGCCCTTGCGAATGATCAGTTGGGCGTGAGGCAGGTCAAGTTCCCGGTGAAACTCGGCCCCCGGTGTCGATTGCACACAATGGTCGGGCCAGAGCGTCTGCTCGCCATAAGGCAACTGGATGACATCGTAGGGCTGGTGCCCGGGATGACTGGACGCGAATGAGGCGTGACCGGTCGGATGCCAGTCCTGTGCGACGACAACCTGGGTGAACTGGCGGGCGAGCCGGTTGATCAGCGGTACAATCAGGTCTCCTTCGGGGACCGCTAATCGACCGCCGGGGGTGAAGTCGTTTTGAACGTCGATCACCAGTAAGGCAGAACGGGATGAATCTGGCATCGTGGAGGCATCCTCGGAAAAAATACGCGCTGAGCATAGTGCAGGAACTAGCTGGTGATTAAGCGGCTTTTTAACAGTTTTGCCTTGTCTTCCAGCGCTATCGGGGCGTCGTGTCCGATCAGCATCCAGGCGTGTTCACGTTCAGTCCAATACACCACGTTCATCTCACGCCGACGCTCATGGGCCAACGGCTGACTGCCGCTGTTCGAGCGGGTCACACACAGCGCCAATGGCCCATGTTTCGCATCCAGATAAACGATCTGCGCAATCGGTACGCCGTCGTACTCCAGCATCTGCGCCCGTTTGAATTCGGCATCAGGCAGCTTCAAAGTGGCTGGCGCAAGGTTCAGGCCCAGGCGCGCATCGACGGTGCGCAGTTGCACGCGTTGGGAGGCTTCGTCGGTGGGCAGGTGATCGAGCGTTTGCGGCACATACAGCGCCATGTAATCGCCCACCAATGCCCGCCAGTTGTTCGATTGCGCGGCGTGCCAGCCGAGGAATAACCGGTCGGCCAACACGCCACCGGCCAACAGCGCAGCGGCGGCGCCACCGATAAACCAGCGGCGATTGAAGCCCGGAGGCTGCGGCGCTGGAATGGCGTCCAGCCGCGCTTGCAGACGCTCCAGCGGGGCCTGTTGCGCCAGCTCGTCATAGGCGTTCTTGTACGGCAGGTTGCTGCGGCTGAGCCATTGCACGCGCAGACTCAGCAGTGAGTCTTCGGCAATGGCATTGTCGAGTTGATGGCGATAGTCGCCGTCGAGTTCGCCGTCGAGGTAGGCGACCAGTTGCTCATCCGAAGGTGGGTTCATGATCGGTCTCCTTCGGTGGATTTCGGCACGGTCTGCAGCGGTGGGTATTCGGCGAGTTTGAGGCGGGCGGTGGCCAGACGGCTCATGACCGTGCCGATCGGCACTTGCAGGATTTCAGCGACTTCGCGGTAGGACAAGCCTTCGACATAGGCCAAATACACTGTTTCGCGCTGGGTTTCCGGCAGCGCGTCGACGCGGCGGATCACTTGCGCGGCCATCACATGCGTCTGCGCGGCGTACTCACCATCGAACGCCAGTTGACCATCGGCATCGACCTGCCCCGTCCCCTGACGCACGCGACGAGCGCGTACTTCATTGAGCCAGATCGAATGCAGAATGCTCAGCAACCAGCGATCCATGCGCGTACCGGCGATGTACTGATTGGCGCGCTCCAGCGCTCGCACGCAGGTGGCTTGCACCAGATCCTCGGCCACGTGTCGATTGCGCGACAGTAGTAGACCGTAGCGCCACAGTCGCGCCAGGTGCTGCCCGAGTTCTGCTCTGAATGCCTGATCGTTGAAGATGATGGCGGCCCTTATAAGTGCTCAGGTTTTCGATGAGTCGTTGATGGCTTCGGCCAGGTCCTGGTATTCCTCGCACGACGTGCCGCAAATCGATTGGATCTGCTGCAACTGCTCTTGCGCCAGGTCGACGCGGCCTTTGATCACATAGGCCTCGCCGAGGTATTCGCGCACTTGCGCGTACTGCGGATCGAGTTTCACCGATTGCAGGTAATAACCGATGCCCTCGTCAGTGCGCCCCAGCTTGCGCGTGGCGTAACCGCGATAGTTGAGGGCCTTGGCGGTGTGCGGTTGCTTGAGCGTATCGAGCAGTGCCAGGGCTTCATCGTAGCGACCGGCCTTGGCGAGGCGATAGGCGTAATCGGTACGGTCAGCGTCCGGCAGCAGGCTGCTGGTTTGCAGTACGCATTTCTGCGTTTTGCTGTCCCAGACCTGGCCTTTCGGGCATTCCGGTTTCTGCACCGGCGCTTCTTCATCACCATTGGCCAAGGCCAACTGGCTGGACATCGCGGCGACCACCAGCAACGGGGCGGCGAACATAACGGAACGGATAGTCATGGGCAAGGCTCCACAGGGGGTTATGTTTCACTTTGAACACCACAGGGTGAATTTTTATTCATTGCTTTATCAGTGACTGTTCAAGTTCAGCGTAAATTCAAGCGCTATGCTCGTCAGCGTCTGCCGTCGATCCGATGTTTTGTCGTAAGGAGCGTTGCCATGACCGATCACGTCCATCACTCAGCCGCTGCCGGCTACAAAACCGCCGCCGACACCTATGTGAAAGGGCGGCCGGACTATCCGCCGCAGGTGACTGAGTGGCTGAATGTAACGCTGGGTCTGGACAGGCATAAAACCGTGATCGATCTGGGCGCCGGCACCGGAAAATTCACCGGGCGTCTGGTAGCGACCGGCGCGCAAGTGATCGCCGTAGAACCGGTGGCGCAGATGCTGGAAAAGCTGTCTGACGCCTGGCCCGATGTGCTGACCGTAAGCGGCACCGCGACCGATCTGCCGTTGCCGGACGCTTCAGTCGATGCGGTGATTTGCGCGCAAGCGTTTCACTGGTTTGCCAGTGCCGAGGCGCTGAGCGAAATCGCCCGGGTGCTCAAGCCCGGTGGCAAGTTGGGGTTGATCTGGAACCTGCGCGACACCGACGTCAGTTGGGTGCCGAAACTGGATGCCATCGTCAACGCACTGGAAGGGGACACGCCGCGCTATTACACCGGTGCCTGGCGCGAAGCGTTTCCGCACCCGGCATTCGCGCCTCTGCAGATCGAGCGGTTTCACCATGGCCATACCGGCTCGCCGGAAGACGTGATTCTCAATCGGGTGCGCTCGACCAGTTTCATCGCCGCGCTGCCGGAGGCGCAGCGGGCGAAGGTTGATGAACAGATTCGTGCGTTAATCGCCACAGAGCCGGAACTGCGTGGCAGGGATGTGGTGACGGTGCCGTATGAAACGGCGGCGTTCGTCGCCGTAAAAAAGGGCTGAATGCCACGACATTCCAGTGTAGGAGTGAGCCTGCTCGCGATAGCGGAGTGTCAGTTACCTCATTTTTGGCTGACACTCCGCTATCGCGAGCAGGCTCACTCCTACAGGGTTTTCAGGTGTTCATAGTATCTGGCTGCACTTTGCCACCGCCTTGCGCCGTTCGCGAACCCCACGCACCACCAGATACAACAACGGCCCGATCGATACGAAAACCGCCGTCAACAACAAATAAGGCAGCACCGACCAAGTCGACTGCCCACGCGACCGGGCATCCTTGACCATCCACACGCCCGCCAGCGTGGCCAGCAGATACAGATCAATCACCACCTGCGCGGTATCGGGCCGCGACATCAGGCTGATGCCAAAGTCGATCAACGACTGTTCAGCCTGGAGCATCACCGAAACGGTGTAACCGCTAAACGCGAGCAAAGCCGCGAGGGGCAGGGCGATCGACATCATGCATTCCTTCCGTGGTGTGATGAGAGAGTCGCCAGACTAACGCTGCCGCGCAAAATTGGCCATTGACTCGGCAATAGCGCACAGGCTAATTTCCAGCCCATGACTTCGACTGTATCGCGCTGCCAGCCAATGATTATTACCGCCATTCCTCATTTGGCGGGCTAGCTCACGACTGCAGCACCCAACCCGCCCTAGAGGCGGGTTTTTACTTTCTGTCTCCGGGGTTTTTGAAGTGTGGCTCATGTAGGAGCTGCCGAAGGCTCGGGCCGCGATCGGACGATCTTTTGATCTTGTTTTTGATTTAGAAAAACCAAAGTCAAAAGATCGCAGCCTTCGGCAGTTCCTACAGGGACCGTGTGAAATTCTGCCAAGGAGATGTTCATGAGTTACACATACGATCAGCAAACCCTGCTTGAGCACTACGTGAAAAAGATCCTCGCCGCGCCAGTGTACGACCTCGCGGTGCGCACGCCTTTGCAAGCGGCACCGGCGCTGTCGGAGGTGCTGGGCAACCGGATTCTGCTCAAGCGCGAAGACCTGCAACCGACGTTCTCTTTCAAGATCCGTGGCGCCTACAACAAACTGGTGCAGCTCAGTGAAGAGCAAAAGGCGCGCGGGGTAATCACCGCCTCGGCCGGCAATCACGCGCAAGGAGTGGCATTGGCAGCACGCGAGCTGGGGATTGCGGCGACCATCGTCATGCCAGCGACAACGCCGGAACTGAAAGTGCTCGGTGTGCGCAGTCGTGGCGCTGAAGCGCTGCTGCATGGCGAGAGTTTCCCGTTCGCCCTGGCGCATGCGCTGCAACTGGCAGAACAGAGCGGACGCACCTTCGTGTCACCGTTCGATGACCCGGAGGTGATCGCCGGGCAGGGCACCGTGGCGATGGAAATCCTCCGCCAGCATCAAGGTTCGCTGGATGCGATTTTTATCCCGGTAGGTGGTGGCGGTCTGATCGCCGGCATCGCGGCCTACGTCAAATACCTGCGCCCGGAAGTGCGGATCATCGGGGTTGAATCGGAACATTCAGCGTGCCTGAAGGCTGCGCTCGAAGCTGATCAACGCGTCGTGCTGCCCACTGTGGGGACGTTCGCCGATGGCGTGGCGGTAGCGCAGATCGGCGCGTTCGGGTTTGAGGTCTGCCGCTTTTGCGTCGACGAGGTGATCACCGTCAGCAACGACGACCTCTGCGCAGCGATCAAGAATATCTACGACGATACCCGCTCGATCACCGAACCTTCCGGCGCGCTGGCCGTGGCGGGGATCAAGCAATACGTCGCGCGGACCGGGGTGCGCGAGCAGACATTCGTGGCGATCGACTCGGGCGCGAATATCAACTTCGACAGCCTGCGCCATGTCGCCGAGCGCGCCGCAGTCTGCAGCGTCTCGGCGTGAAGCGGCTTACGGCAGCAACGGGCGCAGGAAGCTGCGCTCGTAGCTGACGATGAACTTTTTCTCGACCAGACTGGCGACCAGTGCGGTGCTTTCCGGGTCAGTCATCGCGATGTGCCGATAGCTTTCGTAATCCGCCAGTGACGGAAAACTGAACAGGCAATAAGCGATGTTGCTCGCGCCTTCGGACGGCAGAAAGTAGCCGTGATGCGTGCCGCCCAAGCGCTCGACGATGCCGAGCCAGGCCTTGGCGTAGGCCTCGAACTCAGGCAGTTGGTACGGATCAATGACGTATCGGACGTGGCAGGTAATCAAGCAACGCACTCCTTGTTCTGATTATTCCTGCAGGGCTGTACCGACTTTTTCCGACGCCGACCAGATGCGATAACGCACTTCGACGTCCGACGGCGCATACACCACGACCGGCAACTTGCTGTTGTACCGCAGCATGAAACCGTCACCAACGACCGGCACGAAGGCGCGTTTCTTCTGGCTGCCGGGCGGGCAGGCCATCATCGTGCTCATCGGGCCGATGACCTTTTCCAGTCGATAGAACGGATAACCCCAGCCTTCAAGATTCTTCTCATCGAGAACACCGCCCAAACGCTGGCGATTGCAGTCCACTTCAAGGGTTTTGCCGGCGAGGATTTCCACCTGGAAGTTTTCTTCCTGCTCTTGCTTGGGCAAATGAATAACCTGGCGGGTGAACCCGGCTTCAGCCTTCGGGTACGGCGCGACGTCTTCAAGCTTGGCGGCGTGGGCGAGGGTGGACAGGCTGGCGATGAACAGCCCGGTGGTCGCGTAAACGCGTAAAGAACCCATGGAAGCCTCCGTGCGGGTGTAGGGTGGATAACGGGCATTCTTACCGTCATGGGCCGTGATTGCAAACCAGCGTCGAGTTGCAAATTGCAGTACCCGCCGAGGCCATTCTTGCAAATTGCAAGTAGCCAAATACTGGCGCCGCCGCCAAGTGCTTGATTTCATGAGGGTGAAAATGAACCGATGAAAGGCACGCTTTATGCGTCTTTTCAGTGCGGCGCACCGGCCTTGGGCGCCTACACTCCAATGGGCATTTCGCAGTACCACCGCTTGTCGCACCAGGGAAACAGCGGGGACACACCCGTGCAGGGGCAGCAACGGTCAGCGTGAATACTTGATTGGCATCTCACAGTAAGGAGAGGGTTTCGCCATGTTTCTGTCTGCCTTGGAACTACGCAATATCATTGAAAGCAGTTTTCTGCCGAAACGCTGCCAGTGCACGCTGTCGCCGGACTTGTCGATGACCGTCAAGGTTTTCGGCGATCACCAGACCGATCAAGTCGATCTGTTGGTCAGTGGCATCGACGCCAGCCACCTCAATGGCTGTCGTGAAATCAACGAACTGATCGCCGGGCTGCGCTCGGATCTGAACCAGCAAACTGTGCAACATCACTACAGCCCACGCTCCAGAGTCGTTTAACGCACCGTTTCACCCAGTTCGACCGTCACGCGCCGGGCCTGCACAAAACCAAGGCCCAGCGCGAACTCGACCAGCACCGCGAGCAAAATCCCGGGGCCGGCATGGCCGTTCAGCCATTCCGCAAAACCCAGCGCCGCCAAACCAAAACAACCGACGATAAACCCGTTGCTCAGCGCATTGCGCCCCAGCGACGGCGGTGCGTTGCGCACCAGATAAAACATCACCCCCAACGCCGCAAACAGCACCGCACTGCGCCGCGCGACAAACCCTGCAGCGTCGGAATACTCGATGCTCCAGATCGCCAGCAGGCTCTGCGGGAAAACGCCCCAGGCCAGCGCCAGCAAAAAACACAACGAACACGTGAAGCCCGACAACGAGCGAAACGACAACTGCATGGCGAATCCTTGCGGCAGTGAGGAGGGCTCCGAGCATAACCGCCGAAACTCCCCACGCCTACCGCAAACCCGCAAATCAGACGTTTCTGTCAGTTCTGGAAGTTGCACGCGTCAGACAATTTCCGATAACTGATTTCCTCAGGCTTACCGGCGTTATCGATGTACTTCATGTCGGCCGTAACCACTTTGCACAGTTGCGTTGGCGGCTCGGTCAACGACACCACTTTGGCCACATGCAGCGGCATACCGTACTCATACGGCACGGCTTTGGACGTGGCGGAAGTGTCATTGGCCTGGACCAGCCCGGCAAACGCGGTGCAGGCGAGGGCGGCAGTGAGCAATAAAGGACGAATGTTCATGAAAGGACTCCCGAGTGGCGGTTCTAGCGTTCGGCGTGATGCACCCGAACCTGCCGCACTGGGCAACAGCCAGAATGGCTGAGGGCGTGCGGTTCAGTAGAGTTTTTGACCACGGCGTTAAGAGATGGTTAACCGAGCTGAACGCCGGCTGTCAGGGAGTGCGGCGGTTTTCTCAGGAAGGTTTGGCGAATTCCTACAAAGGCTGGTGCCTTGTCTGCTTTCGGCGGCTGGAGCGGGGCAGTTATTGTCGGTTGCCGCTGCAAAATCAGTGGTTCGGGTTTGGTCACCCGGGAATAATCGATTGCATATGTGCCATCATTTGCACCGCGGAGTTCTTTGACCGTGAAGTGCATAGCTGTGGCGGCCGTGTGCGGGACGCCTTCGGGCGAGCTGAGTTGATTGTTCTCGGTTGACCAAGCCTGTACACGGTCCGCCTCCCACCGTTTGGTCACGGTGTCGGCGGTTACTTTTGAAACAATCGAGTAATCAATATGCCAATAATCAAACTGCTACAAAACCGCTATCTCCCCCTCAGCAGCAACGTCACCGAAACTCCGACACTGCTCATCGACACCCAAGCCAACCCGAAAGACATCCTCGAAGCCGCCGTCCAGCGCATCCGCGCCGCCGCCGACCTGCTCGAAACCCTGCATTGCCTGTGCTTCAAGCACGCCGACGTGCAAGACATTCCACACATTACCCATGCGCTTTACCTGCTGACGCAGGATGGCAATGACTTGCTCCAGGTCGCGCAGCAGCAAATGTTGAACTGGAAAGCGCCTGCTTGAGTTCACCGCTCAAAAAAGCCTGCCGTCGAAAGAGGGCAGGCTGAGTGGTGGGTGGCTGGATTCGAAAAGCTCATTGTGGTTGCTGGCTGCGAGCGTATTCGACCAGATCTTTGGGGTAGACCATGTGATCGATTTTGCTGTCGTCTATACCGTATAGAAATGCAATTGCTCCAGCCTCTATAGCCCAGTAACCGACGTAGTTTCCATTTTCTCCCTGCAGATGTAAGTCGTGCCATGGGGCTTGTTCAAATGCTGAATACCATTGGCAGCAGTATTGCTCTAGGCGAGAGGATGCTTCCTCTTTGCTTTCTGCGTAGATAGCCTGAACTAAAGGGGTATAGATATCGTGAAACCATTGGTCCACATCTTTTCTGTCGGGTAATAATTTAATTAGCAGGTCTTCAAATAAAGTATCACTGCCGACATAGCCCGCATCGTCCATTAGTTTTACAAAGCGCTTAAGAAGGTCGGTACGATGCAGTAATATACAGAAGCCTATAACTTGTACGCACTCTTCATATAGGTAGGGCCAGTCATCAATCGCAAGTGGTGATATTTCAGGAGTGTTTTCGAATATTGCAAGTTTTGCTTGTCTGGTCTCGTACTTCTCGATCAAGTCACTTAAGAGGGGAGGTAGTGAAGTGATCTCTTCGCCCGCAGTATAAGCCGCCAAAAGCCGGTCAAGCGCGAGTTTTTGCAAATGCCGAGAGCGAAGTGCTGCCTCTTCCTCAGGGGAGTCTGACTCAAAGGTGTTTGTTTTCAAGAAATCTATAACTTCGTCGTGCTCCCTCAGGAAGTTCTTGTAATGAGTCTCGCTGAAGAATTTTTGTCTCTTTTTCACGTCTCTACACCTCCGCTTGCTTTAGTCGGCTTGCGCCGGCGTAAACCAATTTCCTGTCATGACTACTGGGTAGGCCAGCATCTAAACGAGCGCTCCTGGCTTATTAGAAAGTTGATGATTTCTGGCGTATTCGACTAGGTCCTTTGGATAAACCATATGATCGATTTTGCCGTCATCTATTCCATATAAAAATGCGATAGCTCCTGCTTCTATAGCCCAATACCCCACGTAATTGCCATCTTCGCCCTGTAAGTGCAAGTCATGCCATGGGGCCTGCTTAAAAGCGGGGTACCATTTGCTACAGTATTTTCTCAGAAGTTTCGCTGCTTGCTCTTCGCTGTCTGCGTATATAGCCTGTATTAGAGATGAATAAATATCGTGAAACCATTGATCCACATCGTGTCGATTCGGAAGTATCTTTGAGAGGAGATCCTCGTATAAGGTGTCATCCCCGGCGTAACCAGCTTGGTCTATTAGTTTTACAAACCGTTCAAGTAGGTCGATGCGATGTAAGAGTATGCATAGTCCTATAACTTGAACGCATTCTTCATATTCATCAGGCCAATCACTTATCGCTAGCGGTGAAATATCTGGTGTCTTTTGATATATGGCAAGTGTCGCTTGCCTTATCTCGTATTTCGCTATTAGGTCTTCAAGTAATGGCTTTAGGGAGTCGATGTTTTCTCCGGCTGTGTACGCGGCAAAAACTCTATCCAGCGCGAGTTGCTTAAAAAATGTTGCACGCAGCGACGCTTCTTCTTCCTGCGAGTCAGACTGGAAGTTGTTTGTTTTGAAGAACTCAATGACTTCGTCATGCTCTTTCAAAAATTTACTATATTGATAATCGCTGAAGAACTTCTGTCTGATATCCATTTTTTGCCAAATCCGTGTTAGTCGGTTTTGTCGAAGTAGTAGGACAGCTTTCTCTTTCGATCAATGCCAGCGAGCTGCCTCAGTGGGAGTACATGATGTAGGATAAGATGTCACCTTCTAAAATATCGGCGTAATTTTTTATGGACTACCGTGAACAAATAACCATTAATGGTTGCTGGTTGACCAGCATTTATACGAGCAAGCTAAGATTTATTGGAAGGTTGATAATTCCTAGCGTATTCGACGAGGTCTTTTGGATAAGCCATATGATCGATTTTGCTGTCATCGATGCTATACAAAAAAGCGATAGCGCCCGCTTCGATAGCCCAATAGCCTACATAGCTACCGTCCTCTCCTTGATGATGTGTGTCGTGCCAAGGAGCATGCTCGAAAGCTGCATACCACTCACGGCAATACCGTTCAAGATGAGCAGAGGCATCTTCCGCTGTTTCCGAATAAATCGCCTGGACCAGCGGTGAGTACACGTCGTGATACCACTGATCTATATCGTGTCTGCCAGGTAGAACTTTGCAAAGCAAATCTTCATAAAGTGTATCGGTGCCTTCGTAACCGGCATTATCGATCAAAGATACAAAACGCTGAAGCAGATCCGTGCGATGTAATAAAATGCAAAACCCAATGACTTGAACGCATTCTTCATATTGATAGGGGTAATCACTAATCGCTAATGGTGATATGTTAGGATTCATTTCGTATTGTGCCAGTTTCCCTTGCCTCTCTTCATACTTGGAAACTAGATCTTCAAGTATCGGAGTGAGCGAGGGGACTGCTTCTCCTGCTGTGTAAGTCGCTAAAAGCTTATCCAGAGAGAGTCTTTGAAAAATCTAGAGCGAAGCATTTCTTCTTCTTCGGAAGAATCAGATTTAAATGTTCTAGTGCGGTAAAAATTTATAGCATCGTCAGATGCCTTCAGAAAGATATTGTAATGATTTTCGCTATAAAAATTTTGTCTTTTCATTATGGTTAGTTCGAAGGGGGATCGGTTTGGTCGAACCGTGCATACCAACGAATTGTGCTTTCTTCTTCAAAACAGTTTTCATGCTGAGAATATGTATGCAGTTGACTAGGTGTTGGTATGCGCAACGGTTTAAAAACGCGATTTACCGCTACATACACTGCCGGTAATGGTTCATCGATGGGGCCTAGATCCGGTAGTTCGCCGGCACGAATCACCAAGCCGTATTGGTATTTCAGAATTTCTACATCGTTGCGACCGCTAAACGATTGACTTATAGCATTTATGCCGCCCAGTCGTGCCGTGAATCGATTGCCGATAACGGTATACCAATTGATTCCTTTAATATGGTCGAGAAGTTCTCGTTTGAAATTGGTCACTAAAGAGTCAACTTCGAGCCCCGTGTAACGCTGAGCCAGTTGGAATTCCATGGGCATATAGCTATCGCAATCGAAGGGCAAAATACTCGAAAGCCCGCCATATCCATGTTCCGCTTTAACTTGGTTAGCCAAGTAACCTATCCAGTCCCGATAACGGGTAGCCCCATCGGGCTCTTTCAAGATGCTCCATGGCAGTGTCATCTTCAGAAATGAGCGTTTTTTATCACCATGTACTTCAAAAGAATTTAACGCAGATAAACTATATTCGCCGGCCTCATTGGCTGTAGCGGCACTGCTGATATGCCACTCGTATTGTTCGTTTGGGGGCGTCTTGAGGATTTTTGAAGTTTTTTTATCGAAACTCGTATCAGTTAGTTTTTTGTAGCGGTGATCAAACTGTCCTTTCAGGTGCTGACCAAATTCTTCCTTGAAACGCGCGAAACACTGCATGACAGCCTGCTTGCACTGCAACGTGTAACCGTCCTTGAAGTACAAGGTAACGATCAAGCCGAGTCTTACCACCGAGGTTCCGTCCGGTAACTCGAACGATAAATCTGGAGCATTTTCTGAAAGCTTCTGGAGTTTATTCATTTTCTGAGCGCAGTTGATAATTTCTGGCGTATTCGACCAAGTCCTTTGGATAAACCATGTGATCGATTTTGCTGTCGTCTATGCCATATAAAAATGCAATAGCTGCTGCTTCGATGGCCCAGTACCCGACATAGTTACCATCCTCTCCTTGTAAATGAGTATCGTGCCAAGGAGCCTGTTTAAAGGCTGGGTACCATTGTTGGCAATATTTCTTTAGAAGCTTTGAAGATTCTTCTTTATTGTTAATGTATAGGGCTTGTACAAGTGGTGTATATACGTCGTGATACCAGCGATCGACGTTGTGGCGGTTTGGCAGAACTTTCTTTAATAAGTCTTCGTAAAGAGTGTCATCACCAGCATACCCTGCTTGGTCAATGAGTTTTACGAAGCGAGGTAATAGGTCAGTTCGATGCAACAAGATACAGAGACTGATAACTTGAACGGCTTCCTCGTACTGATCCGGCCAGTCATCAAGTGCCAATGGCGATATTTTGGATGATTTTTCATATTCGGCCAGAGTTTTTTGACGGATCTCGTATTTTTCAATTAGATCCTCCAACAGAGGGACGAGTTTCTCTATGTTTTCCCCTGCGGTATAGCTGGCAAGAAGCTTGTCAAGAGCTAGAGTCTGAAAAAAATCTGAGCGAAGTGACGCTTCTTCCTCGGCAGTGTCGGATTTGAATTTGTTACTCTTGAAGAACTCGATTACTTCGTCGTGTTCTCTTAAGAAGTTTTTATAATGGTTTTCGCTAAAATAAGCTTGTCTTATTTTCATGTTAGCCAGTCTCATCTTGAGCGAGTCTGATGCAACGTGTTTATAGTGTATGGTGAGTTATGTGGAGGCGTATTTACTATTTGGATTGCAGGGGTTGTAATAGTGTGCCATGAGTAGTTCGCTCAGAACTGTTGGCCAAGTTCTGAGCGAATAGGAAGCAATTTTATTCTTCGCCTGACCAATACCAAATAGTTTCACCCCATTTGGAGTCACTGAAACTCGGCATGGTTTCACCTTGAAGGAAGTGACGTCTTGAATTCGCTTGTGCCGGTGTGAACCAATAGCCAGTCATACTGCATGGTTGACCAGCATCTATGCGAGCAACCTGGTATTCATTAGCAGGCTTATAATTCCGGGCGTATTCGACCAAGTCCTTTGGATAAACCATGTGATCAATTTTGCTGTCATCTATCCCATATAAAAATGCGATAGCTCCTGCCTCGAACGCCCAGTATCCGACATAATTTCCTTCTTCGCCTTGCAGGTGAGTATCATGCCAAGGAGCTTGTTTAAACGCCGGATACCATTGGCTGCAATATTTTTTTAAAAAACTTGTGGCCTCTTCTTTTGTTTTTGCATATGTAGCTTGCACTAATGGAGAATAAACATCATGGTACCATTGGTCTACATCAGCTCTGCCGGGTAATATTTTGCAGAGTAAATCTTCGTACAGTGTATCATCGCCCGCATAACCAGCATTATCTATCAACTTAACAAAGCGCTTAAGCAGGTCTGTGCGATGTAATAGAATGCAAAGACCTATAACTTGCACGCACTCCTCATATTCGTGTGGCCAATCGTCTATTGCGAGTGGTGAAATTTCAGGAGATTGTTCAGATACGGCTAGTGCGGCCTGCCGGATCTCATATTTTTCAACTAGATATTCAAGTTGAGGAACCAGTGAGGATATTTCTTCGCCTGCTGTATACATGGCCATTAGCTTTCGAAGTGCTAAGCGCTGAGCAAATCTTGAGCGAAGTGTCGCCTCACCTTCAGGCGTGTCGGACTTAAATTTGGTTGTCTTCAAAAGCTCACTAGCTTCATCATGTTCTTTCAAGAAGTTATTGTAATGAGCTTCACTGAAAAATTTTTGTCTCTTTATCATGTTCTTATGCCTCAAGCTTAAGCGAATCTAATGCACCATGTTTTTTTATCAAGGATTTCTTCCGTTTGTTTACGAAGCTTTTTACTTCTGCTTCACTGTAATGGAAGGCTTTATGGTTCTGGTGGGACGATTCGTCTGTGTTGTTAAGGCGCGCACTGGCATGTTCTTTTGGGCTTAAACTAGTGTGATATAACGGAGTGTAAAATAAGTGCCTGCTGTAAGATTCCGCAATTTGAAGGTGCAATGAAAATCCAGAAACTGCTTTTTCCAGATTGTCCTCGATCCATTCATCACTCATTTGAACCAATATTCTTTTTGTTTTTTTAGAGGTGCGTTTTTCATTCTTGGTGGTAGTGGTCTTATTTTTTCCACTACTTACTTTTGCTTTGTTTCCATTGGAGGTATTGGCTTCCGTGTTCTCAATCGGCTCTATCAGTTCGTTCGGTTCTGTAAGTCCCGAGACCCCTAACTTGGATGCAACGCCAGGCTGGCGAGTATTATTCGGTTTGCGCATAAATTTCGGCGCATCTTCATCGCGGCTAGCCTTCGCTTCTACAATGGCGAACTTTTCGCCGCCATTGTTGGCCGGGTTGGCGCGCCAAACAGCATCGATGCCCGTTCCGTTTGCGCCGTCAGACAATTTATAAAGCACATGCTTCGCCTTAGGACTCCCGCCTGCCGAAAGCTTGCCCATCTTGCTTCCACTCGGCACGCCCTCGAGCCACTTCCCATCAGCACCCTTGTCATGCCCGTCCCAATCCTTGCCCCAGCCAAACTCCACTGCACAGATGTAGTCCGCAATGTGTTCGCCACTCACTCCCAAACCTTCGTTCAAAATGCTCGAAGGGGCCTGAAGGCCCATTTTCGAGGCTTCGACCTGGTTGGAGTGGGTGCCACTGGCGCCATCGGTGCCTTTCGCTGCAACCGACGAGTCTTTGTTGGCGGGTTTTTCCGCTCTTTTCGGGTGGCTGGAGCCAGAGCCGGCGGCTGAGCTGTTGCGCTGCATGCCTTTCCATTTCACCAGTCGCTTTTCAACGATCCCGACCATGGCCGGCATGTTGTCGCGGGAGGAGGCGAGGACGGTGACGACGGAGGTTTTTGCCCAGTTGGGCAGGCTCTGGAACGTCGAGGAGCCTTTGACGCCGGTGATGATTTCATCGAGTTCGCCGCGTAGCTTGCCAGCGTTGAATATCTGCTTGAGCAGTTCTTCGGGGCTGGTTTTGATTCCGCATTCTTGCAGGACGAAGCGGAGCAGGTCGAACAGTACCGGGGCATAGCGCTGCGGGTCTTTGTTGACGATGCGCAGGCTTTTTTTCAGGCCGTCGCCGGGGCCTGGAATCCAGCCGATGACGGCCATCAGCAGGTCAAACTGTGCGTCTTCCTTGCCATCGGTCGACTCTGCGTTGTAGAGGACGATCGCGGATTCAATGGTGTCGTAGGCATCGATGGCTTGCCCCAGAAACGGCACTGCGCCTAGCGCGATGCCTTTTGCCAGCTCAACGGCGGCTTCTTGATAGGCGGCGCTACGGTCTTCGCCGCCGTCGTTTGCGCTCTCAGCTACTGCCTCGCTCATGTCAGCCTCCCTGCGGCTTTCTCCACTAATGCTTGTAAATCAACCTGGTTCGGGTCCAGGCCGAGCTTGCGTAAATCTTCGTTAACTTTTTCGTCCGAGTTCTGCACCACCGCGACACTTTCGCGGCTGAACGGCCGCGGATCTTCGCCGTAATACACTTTGGCCGGTCCTTTCGGCACGTCTTCCAACCGGGCGAAGCCGTCATCGTCCAGCACGCCTTCACGGGTCGAACCGTCGGCAAAATCAACGCGATAAGACGCGCCCGGCACTGGCTCCAGATTGTCGTAGTGCAAATTCAACTCAAGCCACGTCGGGTTGGCCTTGGCTTTTTCCATCAGCCTTCCGGCGATGTCTGCCGCTGCCAACCCCGGAATCAACGGCACCAAAATCCCGATCCCGGTGCCCACGCCAGGCGCGCCGCCGGTATTGACATTCACTTCTGCGCCGCTGATGGTCACGCCGCCGGCGTCGACCTTGACGAAACTGCCGCCAGCCTTGGCGGTGAGTTCCATGCCGGCGTCTATCACGACCTTGTCGCCGGCGTGGTAGTGGATTTCGCTGCCGGCTTCGACGAATTGAGCGGTGCCGATTTTTACGTGCTGGGTCACGCCGACGGTCAGGTGCTCGTCGGCGCGCATTTCGCTGATGCGGTCCAGATGGGTGATGCGGTGTTCTTCAACCTTGAATTCGCTCAGCGTGTTGGCTTCGACGGTGTCGTGCCGTTCGTTGCCGACGCGGATTTTCTGGTCGTGCTCGATGTTTTCGTCCCAATCGCGTTGGGCGTGGATGTAGATCTGCTCGACGCCTTTTTTGTCTTCGATACGGAATTCGTTGTAGCCCTTGCCGCCCGGTGAACTCAGGGTTTTGAAGGTGCTGCGGGTCTTGTTTGCTGGCAGGTCGTAGGGGACGACGTTTTCCTTGTGGTACAGGCAACCGGTGACCAGTGGCTGGTCGGGATCGCCTTCGAGGAAGGTGACGAGGACTTCCATGCCGATGCGCGGGATGGCGATGCCGCCGTACGCGGCGCCGGCCCAGCCGCTGGCGACGCGCATCCAGCAGGTGGTTTTGTCGTTGGACTGACCGTCGCGGTCCCAGTGGAATTGCACCTTGATGCGGCCGTACTGGTCGCAGTGGATTTCTTCGCCTGAAGGGCCGGTGACGACGGCGGTCTGGCTGCCGAGGACTTTCGGTTTCGGGTGTTCAAGGGCAGGGCGGTAGTGCGCATCCCACGGGGTGGCGAGGAAGCTGTTGCGGTAGCCCTGGTGGAAATCGCTTTTGTTGTCGGTGACGTCGCTGGTGACGTTTTCGCCGAGGACTTGCGGTTGTTTGCCTTCGTGGAAGACTTCCAGCAGCAGCCACAGGTCGTTCCATTCGGCGCGCGGGTGTTCGGCGAGCGTGAGGAAATGGCCACTGGTCAGCGTCGGTTCGTCACCTTTGCCTTCGGCGAGTTTGTAGTCGCTGCGATGGCGTTCGAGGGCGCGGGTGGAAAGGAACTTGCCGCGCTCGCGGGTGGTGAAGCGGCCGGGGTAGTCGTAGTCTTCGAGGTCCGGGGCAAAGGTGCTTTTCGCCGTGCCTTCGGGGAGGATCTGCGGTTTTTCGAAGTCGTAGTCGCGGCGGCTGACGCGGGTGGTGCGGGTTTCCAGACGCAGGTTGAAACGCTTGATCACCGGTTTGTCGGCGGCCATGCCGGAGTCTTGCTGGTAGCTCACCGGTTTCAGCTTACGGAACACGGTCTGGTCGTCGCCGAACACCAGTTTGTGGCCGCTGCTGCTGTGCTGGAAGTGGAAGTGAATGCCTTCTTCCTCGCAAAGGCGCTGGATGAAATGCAGGTCGGATTCGTCGTACTGCACGCAGTACTCGCGTTCCGGGTATTCGGCGTTGAGCTGGAAGCTGTAGGCGTCGGCAAGAATGCCGCGATCTTCCAGGACCTGGGCGATGATCTTCGGCACGGTCAGTTGCTGGAAAATCTGCTGATCGTGGTTGTGCCGCAGGTAGGCCAGTTGTGGCACCAGGCTGAGGCTGTAACGGGTCAGGGTCTTGCCGGAGTCGCCTTGCTCGATGCGATAGACCAGACCGTGGATCTTGCCTTCGCCGGTCGGGCCGAAAGTCAGGACGCCGGGCTTGTGCAACAGCTCTTCGAGTTTGAGGTCGGGGCGCGCGCTGACGAGTTCGAGGTCGAAACGGAACGGTTGGTTGAGGGCTTCGCGACCGGTGAAGCTGAGGACTTGCAGGTCGGCGTTGGCGCCTTCAAGCGTGAGGGTAATGTGGGTTGCGTTGGCGTCCAGCATGCCTTGAATTCCGTCCGTTGAAAAAGCAGGTGACGGATGATGGAGGATTCAGCGGCCTCGTTCAAGGCACAAAAGCCGTAGGTCTGGCAGGTTTGCGGTATAGGGAAAACCCTTAGATGAGGTGTTTTGCCCAATGAAACCGGGTGTTTGCTGCGAATTGGCGTTCATTGCCGGCAACTTTTCCCACGACCCGGCGTTGAAGAATCCTCAGTCAGATTCAGACTAAAGTCGCCTGTAGCCCGTCAAAGCCATCTGCCATCATTGCCGCTCACCCCTGCGTGTTCACTTTCTCCTGGTTCAATTCGACCCGGGACGGGAGCTATTTTTCTGGCTTGTTGCGCGCTTGCGCAAACGCTGCATTGTTGGAGTTTTTCATGCGTCCCCCATTTCCCCTCATCACCCCGCGCCAGTCGTTTGGCTTCGGAGCCTTTGTGCTGTGCGCAGGTTTTACCGCACAGGTTCAGGCCAGCGGATTCCTTGAAGACACCACGGCGAAAATCGAGTCGCGCACGGTGTACTTCAACCGCGATTTCCGTGATGGGCACACCACGAACGATCAGGGCGCCTCCAAGCGTGAAGAGTCGGCACAGGGCTTTATTCTCAACCTGCAATCGGGCTACACCGAAGGCACGGTGGGTTTTGGTATCGATGCGCTGGGCATGCTCGGCTTTCAACTCGATTCCAGCCCCGACCGCAGCAACAGCGGCTTGCTGCCTTCCAGCGGCAACGACCCGCGCGGATCGAAGGGCCAGTACGCGAAAATGGGTCTAACCGCCAAGGTCAAGGTTTCGGACACGGTGCTGAAGTACGGCGCGCTGCTGCCGGATCTGCCGTTGCTGAAATACAACGACGGTCGTTTGCTACCGACCATGTTCAACGGCGCCATGCTCACCTCTAAAGAGCTGAAAGACTTGACGTTCATGGCCGCGCGCCTGGACAAGTACACCGCGCGGGATTCCACCGATTCGCAAGATATCCGCGTGCACTGCAAGAACAAGCGCTACGCCTGCAACACCACCGCCGATCATTTCGACATGTACGGCTTCGATTACAAGATCAACGATCGCCTGACTGCGCAGTATCACTACGCCGAACTGGAAGACATTTATCGTCAGCACTTTGTCGGGCTGTTGGGTAATCAACCGTTAGCTGGGGGTGTGCTTAAAGCGGATTTGCGTGTGCTGAAGAGTGCCGATAGCGGTGATGCCAAGGCCGGTTCTATCGATAACCGGGCGTTGAGCGGCATGTTGTCCTATGCGCACAGCGGTCACACGTTCAGCGCCGGTTGGCAGCGTATGAACGGCGACAACTCGATGCCGTACCTCGATGGCAGCAATCCGTATCTGGTCAACTATGTGCAGGTCAACGACTTCGCGGCAGCGCAGGAACGCTCGTGGCAGTTGCGTTATGACTATGACTTCAAGGCTATTGGCATTAACGGTTTGAGCTTCCTGACCCGTTATGTGAACGGTGATCACATCAAGGTGTTGGGCAGTGATCAGGAAGGCAAGGAGTGGGAGCGCGACAGCGAGTTGAAGTATGTGATTCAGACGGGCACGTTCAAGGATGTGAGTCTGCGTTTGAGGAATGCGACTTACCGGACCAACTATGAGAAGTTTGCCCGGGATGTGGATGAGACCCGGTTGATTGTGAGTTATAGCTTTTCGGTGTTGTAAAAGGGCCAGAGGCGATGCTCCCCTGGCCCAATAACAGGTCAGGGCAGTGTGCTTATGAAGGCTCTGATTTTCGAGCCTGCCTGAAACGAGCCGACCGCTTCCAATGCCGAGCTTGATATTGCTTCTCCTACGTATTCGTCAGTTCCCGCAGCAGGTTGAATACTGTTCAAGCCACCATTCAGGCTCCAGGTAAAGACAGTATTGGGTATGGAGAGGTCCTCGGAGGCGCAAGTCATGAGGGCTGTATCAACACTCACGGCCAAGGCGTCAACACGGCAGTTATTGAAGTTTTGCGGCGTTGGCAGCGGGTCTGCATCGTCTGTTGAAGTGCGCCAGAAGGCCGGGATTTCATGGTTCTGTGAGTGCAGGACTTTAACGATGGCGGAGCCGTTGTTATTGAAATGTACGACTTCCACCGGATAGTTTTCGGTGGACACCAGTGTTTTCGCCTCTGCATCAGGTCCTGACCAGTAGGTTGCAGCGGTAAAGTTGTTGGCGTAATGGCAAGTGCCTGCAGCCTGACTCTGGCTATTGATGCCGACCACCTCGCAATACGTCGCCGCTGGGGGGAGTTTCAGCGCTTTCATGACGTACTTTGTGCCATTGAACGTGGCGATTGTGGCTTTCGGGTTTCCCAACAGGTGCGGACAATTGAGTGCCACGAGGGTCGAGCTATCGGCATTGGAATCAACAATAGCGGCGACCCGACAATTGTCATTTCGGACCGAGACCTGGACCGGTTCACCTCTTTTTTCAAAAGGCCACACCACGGCGGTGTTACCCAAAAGGGTAATACTTTGGCCCGCCACATTGCCAAAGAGCGTCGCGGCGCGTAGTTCTGCTCCGGTATCAAGCGCCAAGGGTTGCAGGCGTTTGGGCTCCTCGTTGGGGACGGCAACGCGCCAGAACACTGGCACCCTGCCCAAGACAGGTCCCAGAAGCTGATCACAGGTACCTGTCATGATGTTCAGTGTCAGAAAGCTACTGTCGCAGGACCGATTGGCCTGCAAAGGTTTGAGGTAAATCAGCTTGGTCGGATTTGCATTTCTGAACCAGGCCTTTTTCACTCCGTTCTCGACGCAATAGCCCAAAGCTCGGGTTGTTTCCACCACGCCAGATGCCCGGCATTCTCCTGTGTCAGGACCAACAGGTACTGGTTGGCTGGCTTGCACGCTGTTTACCAGTGCGAACATGGGGAACAATGAGGCGACAATGATGAGTGGTTTCACGAACGCTTTCATAAGCTTTTCTTCCATGAGTGATAACGGATCGCCAGCGCTCTCCTGCATCCAGTAGACAAACAAAAAACTCCCCTGCCTAGCTGTCAGAGTTGACAGCTAGGCAGGGGAGTTTTTTTCGTATAGAGCACCATCAATGTCGCCGATGCAGGAGGCGCCGCAGGCTGCGATCTTTTGACGTTGATTGTTAAAAACAAGATCAAAATATCGCAGCCTTCGGCAGCTCCTACACGGGACCCCGGAACTACTACAACCAATGCCAGAACCGGCTCCAGAACCCCCGATTCAAATCCTCTTTGCACCCGGCATATTGCCGCGCATACACATCCGAACGGTTCTGCACTTTGCGCGCCGTCGGCATCAGCCAGGCTTTGCTCGCGTAAGTCTTGTTGCGGAACCCGCCCCAGCCTTCGTGGTAGTTGAGGTATTGGTTGTAGGCGTCGTACTTGTAGACGCCATTGATCGAATAGGTCTTGTCCATGTACCAGCCGACAAAGTCGATGGCGTCGTCGAAGTCTTCGCGGTCGGCGCCGCTGCGGCCGGTGCTTTTCTGGTAATCGGCCCACACTTCATCTTTGGCTTGCGCATAACCCGAGGCGGTTGAGACGCGGCCCCACGGGATTACCCAGAGCAAGTATTTGCGCGGAGTCTTGGCGTCATAGCGGTAGCCGGATTCCTGATACATGATCGCGAAGGGCACCTGAATCGGTACGCCCCAGCGTTTTTGCGTGACTTGCGCAGCGTCGTACCAGTCGCTTTTTTCGCGGAAGATTTCACAGATGTCTTCCGGCGAACGGGGCGGCGAGGTGCCGCACCCGCTCAGTAGCGTTGCCAGTGTCAGTAGTCCAAGCGTCTGCCTGTAATTCAAAAGCCGTTATCCCGTCGTGCGCAAAAAGGCCGACAGTTTACGCGCTCAGCTCAATTGATGACGATAGGGCAGATCCGGGCCGGTCTTGCTGCAGGTCAGCGCGGCCGCTTGTACGGCGAACTTGAGCATGGCGTCGATCTGCTCGCGAGCGAGTTGCTGCACGCCTTCAACCGAATCCAGACCGTGCTCGGTCAGCCAGGTGATCAGCGCGGCCTGGAAGGTGTCACCGGCGCCAACGGTGTCGGCGATCTTTATCGAGGCTGCCGGGACTGACCATGTGCCGTGCTGGCGGCTGAACACAGTAGCGCCATCGCCGCCCCGGGTGAGGAAGACGATCTGGCAGCGATGTTCGAGCCAGCCTTCGATCACCCGTTGCGGGTCCTGTTCGGGGTAGAGCAGGCTCAAGTCTTCGTCGCTGACCTTGATCAGATCGGCCAGTGGCACCAGCGTCGCGATGCGTTCGCGCCACAGGTCGATATTCGGCTGGGGATTGAGGCGCACGTTCGGGTCGAGGGTGATCAGGCGTTTGCCACTTTCACGCTGTACCAGTGTCAGCAAGGTATCGCCGATCGGTTGCACCACCAGCGAGAACGAGCCAATGTGCAAGCCGCGCACCTCAGGACCCAGCGCTGGCAGATGCGCCAGACTCAGCTGCCGGTCGGCGCAGCCTTCACCGCGAAAGCTGTAGTGCGGCGAGCCATTGGCACCGACGGCGACCATGGCCAGTGTGGTCGGCGCGGCGAAATCCACCAGATAGTCCGGGCGCACACCTTCATCCTGCAGCACTCGCTGCAAGCGGCGGCCGAGGTAGTCGGTGGACAGCCCGCCAAACAAGGCCGAGTCCACGCCCAAACGGCGCAAACCGACGGCGACGTTGAACGGCGAGCCGCCAGCAATCGCCTTGAAATTTACCTTCGAGGCCAGACCGCTGGCGTCGTCTTCACTGAAAAAATCAAACAGGGCTTCGCCACACACCAAATACATAATTGTTTGCTCTTTATAGGGTTGCGACATGCTGTTGATAGCGTTCATAGGCCTGCTGGAACGCCGCGACGTTGGCGGCAATCGGCAGGGTTTCACTGCTTGAATCGAGTTTCACGCAGCGCTGGCACAGATCGGCGAGGGTGTCTTCGTGGCCGTTCGACCAGGATTTGCACCACGCCGCTTGAATCGCTGCGCCCAAGGCTGCGGCTTCACTTTGTTCGGTACAGATCACCGGGGTGTTCATGATGTCGGCGACGATCTGCCGCCACACCGCACTTTTCGAACCGCCGCCGATCAGGCAAATGCTGCGGCTTTGTAAACCATTCTGGCGGAGCAAATCCAGCCCGTAGCGCAAACCGAAGGTGGTGCCTTCGACGGCGGCGCGGCACAGATTGGCCTGGGTCAGGTTGTCCAGCGTCAAGCCGTGCAGGCTGCCGGTGGCGTGGGGCAAGGCGGGGACGCGTTCGCCGTTGAGAAACGGCAGCATGCTCACGCCGTCGGCACCGATGGGGGCTTGCGCGACGAGGTCGTTGAACTGTTGCAGGTCGAGGTCGAACAGCTCGCGGATCGCGCCGGTGGCGTTGGTCAGGTTCATGGTGCAGATCAGCGGCAACCATCCGCCGCTGGACGAGCAGAACGTCGCGACCGAAGCGTCCGGGCTGACTTTCGGCACCTCGGAATAGGCGCACACCGTGCCGGAAGAACCGAGGCTCATGGTGATCGCGCCGGGCTGAATGTTGCCGGTGCCGATGGCGCCCATCATGTTGTCGCCGCCACCGCTGGAGACCAGCGCATTGGGGTTGATGCCGAGGTGTTCGGCGATGGCCGGGAGGAGGGTGCCGACCGATTGATGTGCATCGATCAGCTCAGGCAGCGCCGCTTGCAGGCGTCCGCTGGCGTCGATGTCGCGCAGCAGTTGCAAGTCCCATTGGCGGGTGCGCACGTTGAAATAGCCGGTGCCGGAGGCGTCGCCGTATTCGCTGCAGGCGCGGCCGGTGAGCCAGAAGTTCAGGTAGTCGTGGGGCAGCAGAGTGCGTGCGATGCGTGAGAACACCACGGGGTGCTGTTCTTTGGTCCAGAGCAGTTTCGACACCGTGTAGCCCGGCGCGATGACCACGCCGAGGCGTTCCAGCGAGCCTTTTTCACCGCCCAGATGAGTGAGCAGACGCTCGTTTTCGGCGCTGGTTTCGGTGTCGCACCAGAGCTTGGCCGGGCGCAGCACTTCACCTTGATCATCGAGCAGGACCAGACCGTGCTGCTGGCCGGAGACGCCGATGCCGAGGATCGCCTGACCGTCGACATTCGCCGCCAGCAATGCCTGGCGGGTAGCGATGGCGAAGGCGTCCAGCCATTGCTGGGGGTCTTGTTCGCGGCGACCGTTGGCGCCGCTGATCATCGTGTGGGCGGCGGCGCCCTGGCCGAGCACTTGGCCGCTGGCGGCGTCGAGGATGATGGCTTTGGTGCCTTGGGTGCCGCAGTCGATGCCTAGGAAGAGTTGTTGTTTTGTCATTAGCACTCCAGGACCGCTCGTTCCCACGCTCTGCGTGGGAATGCCTCATTGGACGCTCTGCGTCTGCTGTTGGATGGGACGCGGAGCGTCCCGGGCTGCATTCCCACGCAGAGCGTGGGAACGATCAGGCTGCGAGAATCTTTTCCAGCGTCCGCGTCACACCTTCTTCGCGCAAGCTGTCGCAGCACCACTCAAACGCCGCGACAAACTCCGCCGAACGCGGTATCGCCGTGCCGAAAATCTCTTCGACCGCCAACAACCGCTGAGTGATTAAAGCATCGTCCGCCACCAACGCCTGACAAAACGCCGCGCGCGGATCAGGAATCGAATAGGTGTCACCATTCTCATCCACCCCCTTCAAATACAACGCCCACGCCGCCACCACCAACGCCGCACGTTTAGTCTCCTGCCCATCAGCAATCAAGCGGTTGATGGTAGGAATAGTGAACTTGGGAAACTTCGACGAGCCGTCCGAACACACTCGCTCCAACTGATCGGCAATCGCCTGATTGGAAAACCGCGCCACCAGCGTGTTTTTGTAATCCGTCAGATCAATGCCGGGCACCGGCGCCAGTTGCGGGGTCACGTCCAGATCCATATAAGCGCGCATGTAGCGCACGAACAGCGGGTCGTTCATGGTCTCGTGAACAAACCGGTAACCCTTCAAAAAGCCCAGATAGGTCAGCGCCAGGTGGCTGCCGTTGAGCAGTTTGATTTTCATCTCTTCGTAGGGCGAAACATCGTCGGTGAACTGCACACCGACCTTTTCCCACGCCGGGCGGCCATTGACGAATTTATCCTCCAGCACCCATTGCACAAACGGCTCGCAGACCACCGGCCAAGCATCGTCGACGCCGTGTTTATCGGCCAGTTGCAGGCGATGCGCGGTGCTGGTCATCGGCGTGATGCGGTCGACCATGGCGTTGGGGAAACTGACGTTGGCGTCGATCCAGCTGCACAGATTGCTGTTACGCAGCGTGGCAAAGGCCAGCAGCGCCTTGCGGGTCACGGCGCCGTTGTGCGGCAGGTTATCGCAGGACATCACGGTAAATGCCGGAATGCCCGCCGCCCGGCGCTTTTCCAGGGCCGCACACAGGAAACCGAATACGGTTTTCGGTGCGTTCGGATGGGTAAGGTCATGCTGAATTTGCGGCAAGTGCGCCATGAACTCGCCGTTGCTGTCGTCGATGCAATAACCGCCCTCGGTGATGGTCAGCGAGACGATGCGGATTTGCGGATCGGCGAGTTTGTCGATCAATGCCTGAGCGCCGTCCTCGGCCAGCAGCATGTCGCGAATCGCGCCGATCACGCGGACTTCGGTGTCGTCGCTGTCGCCGAGTTCGAACAGCGTGAACAGGTAATCCTGCTCCTTGAGATCGTCGCGGGCGCGGCGGTCTTCGGCGCGCAGGCCGACGCCGCAAATCGCCCAGTCGAGCGCTTCGCCGGTGTTCATCAGGGCATCGGTGTAATACGCCTGATGTGCGCGATGGAAGCCGCCGACGCCGATGTGGGCGATGCCCTGGCGGGTCTCGCTGAGGCTGTACGCCGGTAGTTGTACTTCGGCGGCCAGACGATGGAGATTCTGTTGGTTGAGTTTCATCGGGAATTCTCGAAGTCAGGCCGCAGCGCGCAGCGGACGGGTCAATGCGACACCTTCGGCATCGAATAAATGGCACTGGGCCGCGTCGAGGTGCAGGCTCAGTTGTTCGCCGTAACGGCTGGCCAGATCCCCGCGCACGCGCATGGTCAGGGCTTCGCCAGCGTTGGTGGTGACGTGGCAGAAGGTGTCGCTGCCCAAGCGTTCGCTAACGTCGGCGGTGACTTGCAGGCTGCAATCGCCGGGTTGCGCCAGCTCCAGATGCTCCGGGCGAATACCGAGGGTCACGGCGCTGCCGACACTCAGATTGCCGGCGTTGAACGGCAGGGTGATGCGCGTGCCGGCATCCAGCGAGACTTCGCAGCTCTGGCCATCGATGCGGGCAATCTTGCCTTTGAGGAAACCCATTTTCGGCGTGCCGAGGAACCCCGCGACGAACAGGTTCGCCGGGTTGTGATACAGGTCCAGTGGCGAGCCGACCTGTTCGATCTTGCCGCCATTGAGTACCACGACTTTGTCGGCCATGGTCATCGCTTCGACCTGATCGTGGGTCACGTAGATCATCGTCGCTTGCAGGTCTTTGTGCAGGCGCAGCAGTTCCAGGCGCATCTGCACGCGCAGCGCGGCGTCGAGGTTGGACAGCGGTTCGTCGAAGAGGAAGATTTTTGGATTACGCACGATGGCGCGACCGATCGCAACGCGCTGACGCTGGCCACCGGAGAGCTGCTTCGGCTTGCGTTCAAGCATCGGCCCGAGTTCGAGAATCCGCGCCGCTTCGCCGACTTTCTTCTCGACTTCGGCTTTCGGCACGCCGGCCAGATCGAGGGCGAACGACATGTTCTTTTTCACGGTCATGTGCGGGTACAGCGCGTAGGTCTGGAACACCATCGCCAGATCGCGCTTGGCCGGGCTGACTTCGGTGATGTCACGGCCATCCAGTTCGATGGTGCCGTCGCTGACTTCTTCCAGACCGGCGATCAGGCGCAGCAGGGTGGATTTGCCGCAACCCGACGGGCCGACGAAGACCACGAATTCCTTGTCGTTCACTTCAAGGTCGATGCCTTTGATGATGGAGAAACCTTCGAAGCCTTTTTGCAGATTCTTGATTTTCAGGTTGGCCATGATGATGGGCCTCCGCATTGTTGTTTTTTTAAGATCAAAAGATCGCAGCCTGCGGCAGCTCCTACAGGAGGACGGCATGCTTTATGTAGGAGCTGCCGAAGGCTGCGATCTTTTGCTTTTCAATGTTCATTTCACGGCGCCGAACGAGAGGCCGCGCACCAGTTGCTTCTGGCTGATCCAGCCGAAGATCAGGATCGGCGCACACGCCAGGGTCGAGACCGCCGACAACTTGGCCCAGAACAAACCTTCCGGGCTTGAATACGAAGCGATCAGCGCGGTCAGTGGCGCGGCTTTCGACGAGGTCAGGTTCAGCGACCAGAACGCCTCGTTCCAGCACAGGATCAGCGAAAGCAGCACGGTCGAGGCGAGGCCACCCTTGGCGATCGGCAGCAGCACGCGAACCATTTCCTGCCACAGCGTGGCGCCGTCGAGGCGGGCGGCTTCGAGGATGTCTTTGGGGATGTCCTTGAAGTAGGTGTAAACCATCCACACCACGATCGGCAGGTTGATCAGCGTGTAGATCACGATCAGTGCGATGCGCGTGTCGAGCAGGCCGAAGCTTTTCGCCAGCAAGTAGATTGGCATCAGCACGCCCACCGGCGGCAGCATCTTGGTCGAGAGCATCCACAGCAGCGTGCCTTTGGTGCGCTGGGTTTCGTAGAACGCCATCGAGTACGCCGCCGGCACCGCGATCAGCAGACAAAGGGCCGTAGCACTGAAAGAAATCACCACCGAGTTCCAGGCGAAACTGAAGTAATCGCTGCGCTCATTGATGTGCAGGTAGTTCTCCAGCGTCGGCGTGAAGATGAATTGCGGCGGCGTGGCGAACGCGTCGATTTCGGTTTTGAAACTGGTCATCACCATCCAGAAGATCGGGAAGAAAATCACGATCGCGATGGCCCAGGCCAGGGTGCCGAGCAGCAGGCTTTGCAGCCGGCGGGATTGTTGAAGAGTCATGGCAGGCCTCAGGCTTTGTCAGTCAGGTTTTTGCCGATCATCCGCACCAGAATGATCGCGGCGATGTTGGCGATGACCACGGCAATCAAGCCGCCCGCCGAGGCCATGCCGACGTCGAACTGCACCAGCGCCTGGTTGTAGATCAGGTAGGCGAGGTTGGTCGAGGCGTAGCCGGGGCCGCCGTTGGTGGTGGTGAAAATCTCGGCGAACACCGACAGCAGGAAGATCGTTTCGATCATCACCACCACGGCAATTGGTCGCGCCAGATGCGGCAGGGTCAGGTGCCAGAAGATCGCGACCGGCCCGGCGCCGTCAAGGCGTGCGGCTTCCTTCTGTTCCTGGTCGAGGGACTGCATGGCCGTCATCAGAATCAGGATCGCGAAGGGCAGCCATTGCCACGAGACAATGATGATGATCGACAGCAGCGGGTAGTGAGCGAGCCAATCCACCGGTTGCGCGCCGAAGAGTTTCCAGATGTAGGCGAGGATCCCCGAGACCGGATGGAAAATCAGGTTCTTCCAGATCAACGCACCGACCGTGGGCATGATGAAGAACGGCGAAATCAGCATGACCCGGACGATGCCGCGACCGAGGAATTCACTGGCCTCCAGCAATGCACTGATCAATACGCCCAACACCACACTGATCAGCAACACGCTGCCGACCAGCAACAGCGTGTTGGTAGCGCCGGGCATGAAGCCCGAGTCGGTCAGAAAATAGCTGAAATTCTCCAGCCCGACGAACTGGTTTTCACCGGGATAGAGCAGGTTGTAGCGGATCATCGAGAAGTAGATGGTCATGCCCAGCGGCACGATCATCCACAGCAGCAACAGGGCCACCGAAGGGCTGACCAGAAACCAGCCGGGATTGCGTACGCGGACTTTGCGCGCAGGCTGCGACAGGTCGATGTGGGCTTTGGCAGTTGAAGTATTCATGGCGATCACAACCGAGTCATACAGACCTATGAAGATCTAATGTAGGAGTGAGCCTGCTCGCGATGGCGGTGTGTCAGTCACCGTCTGTTTCAGATTGAAAACCGCCATCGCGAGCAGGCTCACTCCTACAAAAGGCAGGAGCGAGCTTTGCGGGTTACTTGGGATAACCGGCGCGCTTCATCTCGCGTTCAGTGGTTTGCTGTGCAGCAGCCAAGGCTTGATCCACCGTGGTCTGGCCGATCAGCGCCGCCGAGAACAGCTTGCCGACCTGCGTCCCCACTGCCTGGAACTCAGGAATGGTCACCAGTTGAATGCCGATGTACGGCACCGGTTTTAGCGTTGGCTTGCTCGGGTCAGCCGCTTTCAGCGATTCGAGCGTGACCTTGGCAAACGGCGCGGCGCTCATGTAGGCATCGCTGTAGGTCGAGGCGCGGGTGCCTGGCGGTACGTTGGCGATGCCGTCAGTTTTGGCCACCAGCTCGCCATATTCTTTGGAGGTTGCCCAGGCGCTGAATTGCTTCGCGGCGTCTTTGGCTTTGGAACTGGTCGGAATCGCCAGCGCCCACGAGTACAGCCAGGCCGAGCCTTTGTCAGTCACTTGATGCGGGGCGAAGGTGAAGCCGACGTGATCGGCAACCTTGCTCTGGGTCTTGTCGGTGACGAACGAACCGGCGACGCTGGCATCGACCCACATCGCGCATTTGCCGCTGTTGAACAGTGCGAGGTTTTCGTTGAAACCGTTGCTGGAAGCGCCCGGCGGGCCGGATTTCTTCATGGTGTCGACATAGAAGTTCAGCGCGTTTTTCCACTCAGGGCCGCTGAATTCCGGTTTCCACTGCTCATCGAACCAGCGCGCGCCATAGGCGTTGGCGACGGTGGTGATCAGCGCCATGTTCTCGCCCCAGCCGGCCTTGCCGCGCAGGCAGATGCCGTACTGTTCCTTGTCCTTTTTCGTGAGCTTTTCGGCGAAACCGGCAATCTCTTCCCAGGTCGGACGCTCGGGCATGGTCAGGCCGGCATCCTTGAACAGGTCGGTGCGGTAATAGGTGATCGAACTTTCCGCGTAGAACGGCAGGGCGTACAGCGAACCCTTGACCGACAGGCCTTCACGCACCGACGGGAACACATCGTCGAGGGCGTAACTGGCCGGCAGATCCTTCATCGGTTCGAGCCAGCCTTTGGCGCCCCACAGTGCCGCTTCGTACATGCCGATGGTCAACACGTCGAACTGACCGCCCTGAGTGGCGATGTCGGTGGTCAGGCGTTGGCGCAGGACGTTTTCTTCGAGCACCACCCAGTTGAGCTTGATGTCCGGATGCTCGGTCTCGAAGGTTTTCGAGAGCTTTTGCATGCGGATCATGTCGCTGTTGTTGACGGTGGCGATGGTCAGGGTCTGGGCGCCAAGGCTGACGCTGCTGAGGGTCATGCAGGTGAGGGCAAGCAGAGCTTTTGCAGTCGGTTGCATCGTGCACTCCTTTTCTGCACCCGGAGGGTTACAGAAGGACAGTTATTGTTTTTGTGTCTTCCTGTGCAGGAAGAATGTGCGCTGATTACAGCCTTCAATCGCAGGACTGACAAATCATCCCTAGCACTTTTATCGATACTTTTTTGCACTCGGCATTTGTGGGGCGAACGCAGGGCAGGGCTTTTCAGCGAGGGGGCGCTATCGAATGCGTACAGGTTTCACAGCATTGCGAGGTCCATTGTGGGAGCGAGCCTGCTCGCGAAAGCGGTGTGTCAGCGACAGATTTTCCAACTGATCCTCCGCCTTCGCGAGCAGGCTCGCTCCCACAGGGGGGGAATTGCGTTGTCAATGGTGGTTTTGTTCAGTCAGGCGCTGCACGGCGAGCCGTCGGTAATGCGAGGGCGTCATACCCTTGAGCTGCTGAAAGCGCCGATTGAAGTTGGAAATATTGTTGAATCCGGACTCGAAACACACGTCGGTCACCGGTTTGTCGCCATCAGCCAGCAATTCGCAAGACTTGCTGATACGCAGCCGATTGACGAACTCGATGAAATTGCGCCCGGTGGCCTGTTTGAATACGCGACTGAAATAGGTCGGCGTCATGCCCAGGTGCTCGGCGACTTCTTCCAGCGAAATGTCGCGGGCGTAATGACTGAAGATGTAATCGACGGCCCGGTTGGTGCGATCGATATTGTGTTCGTCGGCCAGTTGCGGGGTGGTGGCGCCGGACAACAGCTGGAAATCATCACTGGCGGCCAGCAGCTCCATCAGGATAAAAAAGTGCCCGAGGCGGGTGATGCCCTTACTGTCGGCAATGCGCTGCATCAGCGTCATGGCCTGGCGGATCGTGCGCTTGCAGCGAAATTCGATGCCGTACTGCGCGCGCTCCAGCAAGGGCGCCAGGGTTTTCAGTTCGGCGAACACTTGGTGGCCACTCTCGAACAACTCGTCAGTGAAGTTCACCAGCATGTCACGCTTCTCCACGACCTCGTCTTCGGCCACCTGACTGATCCAGTTATGCGGCAGGTTGGGGCCGGTGAGAAACAGGGTTTCGGGGTAAAAGTTGCCGATGTAGTCGCCGATGAACACCTTGCCTGAGCTGGCCACGATCAAGTGCAGTTCGTATTCCTTGTGGAAATGCCAGCGCACCAGTGGGCACGGAAAACCGTGCTGGCGGTAGATGATGGACAACCCGTTATGGTCATCCATCAACTCGTACGAGGGGTCGGTCACGCGGGCGGTTCGGGTCATGGCCTGAGTACTTTTTCATGATCGCCAGGTGATCATGCCTCGTTTGCCGTGTGGTGCGCCAGCCTCGTTCAAGCCGGCTGTTGGTGGAGGGGCATTCTGGACTTCTCGATGGCTTTCTCCACATTGGCCTGTTGGCAAAAAAACACCACTTTCGAGTTTTTAATGAAGTCGAAGTTAATGATATTGCACTTTTTTGCCCAGTCTGATTTTACGGGATCAAACCAGTTGTCCAGATTGTTGAGAATGCGCAAAGGGCCGCTGGCGATATAACAAGTTGCGCTCAGAGACCAAGGACGCAAGTGGCTGATGGAAGTGCCCATGACTTCTTTTATATAGCCGTGCAACTGGTGGGTGGTCACCAAGGTCTGGTTGATCCATTTATGATTGATTTGTGCCTGGAACCGGCTGTCTCGGGTTTCCCTTGTCATCGGCGCGGCAACCAGGACTCGCTGTAGTCGGCTGACTTTTTTAAGTTGGCCTAGTGTCAGGTGGCGGTTTTCGGCAGGAATCATGTGTTGGCCAAAATGCTCGAGCATCAACTGTTTGAATTCAGCGTGGTTGAATTGCGCGTTGCCATTTGTCAATTCGTGGAAGTCAAGAATGATGAACTCATCGAAGCTGCGCTCAAGAAATGCCTTGACGTCGCGGATCAGATCGCCGAGATGGCGCGAAGATGTAAAGCCGTTGTGCTGGAAGCGAAATCTCTCAAGCCCTTGTGCCTGAGCGTCGTACAGCAGGCGTACATCAAGTGCCCGGGAGCCGCGATTGAGTTGCGCATAAAAGGGGATGTCCTGGCATGCCAGCCAGAGGCTCCCGGGAAGCTGAGCGTAGGAGGCTTCCAGGTCGCAGCCTGCATTGTGTGTGCCCGGTAAGGTCAACTCATTGAGAGACAAGTTATCAATCTGTGGTGTGTTGACCATCCATTGATGGGGTTGGAAATCATGAAAGTTCATGGTGTATATCCTGCGTGGATAGTGATTTAAAGTTATATGAGTGCGCGCGCAGGATGTTTATAGAGTCAAGTTCGTATTTGGCCAATCGCTGTTTGAATGCAAGTTATGTAGAGGCCCGGTTTAAGTCTTGGTTTGCTGTGGTGTTGCGGTTTTTTGCTTCAATCCATTGCGCCATATATTGAGTGCTTTTGTGCGCGTGATGGCGCAGCATGCTGCCGGTGAAGTTGTTGTTTCTGAGTGTTTGCAAGTGCTGCTGGCAGTGCCGAAGTTTCTCAATAAGTGCCGGTCCGTGTATCGCTTGTTGGTAGCGCTCGGTGAGTAGCTGGGTTCCCGCCAGACAAGCTTCTTGCCAACGCGCCTCGTCCTTGTAAAGCGCCACGGCAGTGTTGGCGAGCTCGATTGCGCTGTTTGAAATGGAACCGGGCCAAGTGTGATCACCCTGCATTGCCTCAGCACCAACCGGCGTCGTGACGCTGGGTGTACCGCACAGCATGGCGTCGACCAGTTTGCCCTTGATCCCGGCACCAAAGCGCAAAGGCGCCAGGCACACCCGCGCAGCAGACATCACCTGCAACGCATCTTCGGCCCAGTTCATGATGTGGAAGCCTTCGCTGGCGTTATGCAGCGCCGTGGCTTTGGGCGGCGTGTAGGCGCCGTAGATATGCAATTGGGCCTGGGGCAACTGTTGGCGAATCAGCGGCCAGATGGTGCTCTTCATCCACAGCACGGCATCCCAGTTGGGCGCATGGCGGAAGTTGCCGATGCTCAAGAAGTTCGCCCGTTCTGCAAATGCTACCGGCTCAGCCGTCGGCGGGTCGATCATCAGCGGGCACCAGTGCAGCAATTGCCGAGGCAAGCCGAACTGCTCGATCAGCAGTTCGATTTCCACTTCGGAGATCATCAGGTTCAGATCGCAACGATACAACGCGGCAATTTCGCGTCTGGCCAGATCGCTCTCGGCCATCAGTTCGAACTCGTCGCGCAAGGCCGGGGCAAATACATCACTGAAATCATTCTGGTCCGGATTGACCTTGAGGCGAGACTTGAGCCGTTGGTGGCGCGCATGCCGCAGACTTTGCAGGTCGGAAGTTTCCAGCACGCGCAGTGCCTGAGGGCATTGTTTTTCAACCCGCCAGCCGAACTGTTCTTCCATCATGAACTGGTCAAACAACACAATGTCCGGCGCCAGTTCACTGATGAAGTGGTCAAAGCTGCTGTTGTTGAGTTCGATGGCCACTTCGCAGATGCCGAGTGCAGCAAGATCTGCTTTGTGCTCGCCGGGGCCGGCCGGGCTGCTGAAGGTAATGTCCCAGCCTTGTTGCAGGAAGGTTTCGAGGATCTGCATGACGTGCCCGCTCGCCGCTGAGGAGCGCGGTTCTGGCCAGACGTATCCGATGACCAGGACTTTGGTGGCGGGAGGCTGAATCATGCGAGTTTTTCCTGTGCAGCAAACGAGGGATGCGATGAAGGCGCAATTAAACCATGGCAGGGGCGGTATTTAACACTGTTATCAATATGCTTGGGCTTTACGGTAAAAATGCAGGTGAGAGGGTTGTTCTGCTATTGATTAATGTAATTGTTGTGCAAGATTTGCTAATGGTTATTAGCTTTATAAGTGTGCGGCAGTATTGATAGTTTCGCTTGCGCCACAGTCGTTGAAAGATGCGGTCCGCGTTTTAGTACTGTGCGCAGGAGACTATATGAACAATCAACTATCCGGGCTTTATGCCGGCTCCGAAGAATCGTTACTGTGGTTGCTGGACCCTTTGGCAGATGCCGATGAGACACCAGTATTGTCGAGGGCGAGAAACGCCAGTTCGGTCTTGTCGTCAGGGGATGTCGTGGAAGGCGTCAATGTAAAAGAGCTGGCTCAGGAGATACTGCAAGGGTGTGCCGCAGTTATGGATGAGGTGAGTTTTGATCCTGCTCATTTCATTCGCGAGCGTATTGATGAAACTGTATTGGAAATTGTCATTGAAGACGATGTTCGCAAGCGTATTCAGCATGATTCCGCTGTCAGCGTTAAGTATTACGAGTTGGAAGCGCCCAAGCGCAGCGACTCGCTCCAAGGAGAGAAAAAAGCGGTTGTCTGGAAAGAAAAAGCATTCACTCTCGCAGAAATCTGCACTGACTATCACGTGCGTGTTCTCAAAGAACTCTATGGAGTGACCATACAGTGGCCTTCCTATTATCCGCAGAAACTCAGGGAGGTGTTCAATGATGCGGACTATCAAGAGGACTTTAAACAGTATGTAAAAGATAACTTGCGATCGCCTGCGGTTAACGCATTTGGCCGCTTATTGAAAAAAACAGAGCTGAACAAGTTGGTCGTGGAATTCATCAAGAGTGGTGATCGCTCCCTGGATGATCAAGTCATCGCTTTCGAGTATCTCAAAGGCATGATTCCACCACGCTTGCTTAACTTGCACAGCGATCCTGATTTGAATGTAGATAACGCTGTTTTTATCGGACGAAGCAATCTGGACCGTGGCCTGGTGTTTTTCCTGGGGGAAGACAGTGCGGCCTTCGAGTTTCCCGCCGGACATGATGCCCGTGGGCGTTTTGTTGAAAATAACCAAGACTTCCAGAAGCGCCTGCTCAAGCGCGTGCCGTTACGCGATCAACAGAAACCGTATGTTCGTGATTTCAAATATCGCGGCGCAGAATTTCCCGTGTTCGTCACCCGTGCCAACTATCGGGAATTGGTATTTCGATCCAGTTCGGATATCGGTCAGGATTTGTTCGATCGTCAAATCGCGCGGGCACTTGCCGACATCGATACGCTCGTTTCAACGGAAGCCGAACGCTGGACCGATTTTGCATTGGAAGCGGCCGGTTATCTCCTGCAATGTGTTGCGTTTGCCGCCTCGTTGCCTTACGGCGGAACGGCGGCATTCGCGTCTGCTCCGATTCGCATGCTGATTCCTTTTCTCCTGGGACTCGGGGCTTCCGCGACCGATTTGATTCGTGCAGAGATATCGGATGATCCTTCCGAGACCGAGCGGTTGCGGATCAACGCCGCGATCGGTTTGCTGGCCGAACTTGCAGGCCCGATAGCCGAAAGGCTGATCGGCAAGACATTGTCGCTTGCGCTCAAGAGAGACGTGGGGCGCCGGGTGCTCCAGGCGCTCAAAAACAGCAATCGGCCTTCGGTCTTTCGCCGCTCGGCGACACGGCTGCGTCAACAGTTGGCGAGCACGACAGGAAAAGAGATTCCAGACGCGGCCAAAGGCTTGCTAGTTGCCGGTTATCTCGCCGAGTTGTCAGGCGGCCCGAACGTAGCGCAAAAGCTGGCAACGGAGACGCGGGTCATCCGCTTGTCCGGTCCCGAAAAGGGCTTTGTTTATCAGGGGTTCGTCTTTCGGGGAGACATGCGAGACCCTTCACTCATCTTTCAGAAGGGGTTTACCCAGCGCGCACCGATCAAGCACCTCGATCAGATCAACGGTTTGAAGGGGGGATATGGCGGCGCTCATGACGCACTCAGTCCTGATGGCGCGGGTATTTCCACCTCGGCATTCTATAAAAAGGACGGGGCGGGAGCCTTTGTCTATGGGGGACAGAAGGGTGGATTTACCTATTTCATCGACGCACGGCAAGTGGAAGGCTTTCATTTATACGCCAACACCGAACTGGCTTTTCGCCCCAACTCAGGCTTGAAAACCCTGCCACCGCTGGAGATCAATTATGGCGTTGACCTACCACCGGGTCTGATTCTGGGCGCCTATGACCCGGCCGGCAACTTCATCGCCAATCCCAAAGCGATCAATCGGGCCATTGCGGCGAGTGAAATCAACCCGCTGGCGGGAGCGGGCCGGGATGTGGGCAACAAATTACGTCAGCCATTTGCTGACGGAGAGTTGTTGTCACCCGTCGATTTCGGCAACGAAGCGCTGAACGCGCAGGAAGCGCTTGTGATGGCGGCTCAGTCTGCGTCGGAGGGCATGCGACCTGCGACAGGGAAGGTTGATAGCAGTGATATCAGTGCCTTCCGGGAGCGGCAGAACGCTAAACGAGATCGCTTGAACGCGAGAAACTGACACCTCAGGAAACCTCTGCCAGTTCGCGGTAAAGCATTTTGCCGATGAAGAAATGGCAATCGTGCGCCGGACTGGCATCCATGGGCTCGACAAAAACGAGTGTTGCGGGGGCACTGGCAACGGCTGAGGTAAGCAAATATCAATATGCAGAAGTCGCACAAAGCTATTCCGTGAGCGATACGCTTGATGTACCTATTGAAGAATGCTTTTGACTTTGTCGCGTAATTGATCGATGGAAAATGGCTTGCCGATAACATGCATGTCAGCAGGGGCGTCAATGTTTTCGGCATAACCACTGGCAAACAGAATCGGCAGGGCGGGGCGCAGTTTTCGTGCTTCGCCTGCCAGTTCGCGGCCATCCATGCCAGGCAAGCCGACATCGGTCATCATCAGGTCAACCTCTTTGGTGGCGTCCTTGAGAACCTCCAGAGCCTGTTCGCTCCCATCTGCTTCGAGCACCTTGAACTCCAGCTCCTCCAGCACATCGACGATCAGCATGCGCACGATGTCGTCGTCTTCTACGACAAGGATGGTGGGGGCGGGGGTAGACATATTAAGGCTCTCGAAAGTCAGTTCAGGGTCGCCGGTCGATCAAAAGTGCCGGGCTCTTTCATCAGTAAGTGGCGCAGTGCCACAAGTTCCCTGCCTGGGACAAAAAAAGCATAGCCGCAGACGGGACCGCAAGGATAACTGTTCAAGGCTGTAAAGGTGCTGGTGCATGTAGGAATTTGCGGCGAAAGATGTGAGAAAAATGGATCCACGCCGTCGTTTTGGGGCAAACTGCCGGTTTTTCAACAGTTCGACAAGGCTGCCCCATGTCCTCTCCGTCTACGGTTGATGAGCAACGGTTTCGCAAGCTCCTGAGTCGCAACATCAGTCTGCCTTTGGGCGTCGGTGTGCTCAGTGCCGTGTTCTTCGTGTCGCTGATCACTTATCTGCTGTCGGTAATCCAGTGGGTGGAGCACACCGACCGGGTGATCAATAACGCCAACGAAGCGGTGAAGCTGACCGTGGACCTTGAAACCGGCATGCGTGGTTTCCTGCTCAGCGGCGACGAGCATTTCCTCGACCCGTACGAAACGGCCAAGCCGCGCATCGCGGTGGCCCTCAGTACCTTGCTCGAACTGACCGCCGACAACCCTGTACAAACCGATCGTCTGCGCCGTCTGCAAGCCTTGCAGGTTGAGTGGTCCAATTATGCCCAGTCGATGATCGATCTGCAGCGCTCCAGTGGCGACTACCGGGGCGCGGTCAAGGCCGGACGCGGCAAACGCCTGACGGACGAGATCCGCAAGCAATTCGAAGACGTCATCGAGACCGAACAGGTCCTGCGCACCACGCGCAATGAAGACGTGCGCCGCACCACGATCTGGAGCATCAGCCTCTATCTGGTGTTCATTGCCGGTATCAGTGGCTTGCTGGCCTATATCGGCCGGCGTGATCTGGTCAACCTGTCGACCAACTACAGCGCCAACCTTGCCGCCCAACAAGCCAGTGCCGAACGTCTGGAGCAGCAGGCGTGGTTGCGCAATGGTCAGACCGAACTGGCCGAGCAGGTGCTGGGGCAACTGACGCTGAATCTGCTGGGGCGCAATATTCTGCAGTTCTGCGCGCAATATCTGGGCACCGCCGTGGCCGCACTGTATGTGCGTGAAGAACACGGCGGCCTCAAGCGGGTGGCTACTTACGGTTTCTCCCGCGAGCAGGAAGAACAAGATCAGTCGATCTACAGCGGCGAAGGCATTGTTGGCCAAGTGGCGCAGCAGGCGCGGTTGATCCGTCTGGATTCGGTGCCGTCGGACTACTTCAAAGTCAGCTCGGGGCTGGGCGAAGGCTTGCCGCACAGTGTGCTGGTGGTGCCGACCAGCGATGACGACCGCGTCAATGGTGTGATCGAGCTGGGTTTCCTGCGGCCGCTCAATGATCGCGATATCGAACTGCTGGAGCTGATTGCCGGCAACATCGGCACCTCCATCGAGGCCGCGCGCTACCGTCAACGCTTGCAGGAGGTACTGGCGGAAACCCAGCAGCTCAACGAAGAGTTGCAGGTGCAGCAGGAAGAGCTGAAAACCGCCAACGAAGAACTCGAAGAGCAGTCGCGGATTCTCAAGGAGTCCCAGGCGCATCTGGAAACCCAGCAAGTCGAACTGGAGCAGACCAACGAGCAGCTTGCCGAGCAGGCGCAGACTTTGGCCGAGCAGCGCGACGCCATGGACCAGAAGAACACCGAACTCAATCAGGCTCAGGTGCAACTCGAAGAACGCGCTGAAGAATTGCAGCGCTCGAGCAAGTACAAGTCCGAATTCCTCGCCAACATGTCCCATGAACTGCGCACGCCGCTGAACAGTTCGTTGATTCTGGCCAAGTTGCTGGCGGAGAACCCGCAGGACAACCTCAGTGCTGAACAGGTCAAGTTTGCCGAGTCGATCTACTCGGCCGGCAACGATCTGCTCAACCTGATCAACGACATTCTGGACATCTCCAAGGTCGAGGCGGGCAAGCTCGAAGTGATTCCGGAGAACACCAGCGTGGCGCGTCTGGCCGATGGTCTGCGCAGCGTGTTCGAACCTTTGGCGGCAGACAAACAGCTGACCTTCAGCGTCGATGTGCAACCTGGCGCACCGGGCATGCTCTACACCGACCGTCAGCGGCTGGAACAGGTGATCAAGAACCTGCTGTCCAACGCCGTGAAGTTCACCGAGAAGGGCGCGGTCAGCCTGACCGTCGCTGGCCAGCCGGATGATCGGGTCGCGTTCATCGTGCGCGATTCGGGTATCGGCATCGCCGCCGACCAGCAGGAAAGCATTTTCGAAGCCTTCCGCCAGGCCGACGGCACCACCAACCGCAAGTACGGCGGCACCGGTCTGGGCCTGTCGATTTCGCGGGATCTGGCGACCTTGCTTGGCGGTTCGATCAGCGTCAGCAGCACACCGGGGCAGGGCAGTGTGTTCACATTGCTGTTGCCGCAGCAGTTCAACGAGTCCAATGAAGTTGCGTTCGCACCGTTGACCTTTACCCCGCCAGCGGCGGTGGCCAGCGCGCCACTGGCGCCGGTTGTTTCGCCGTTGGCGCCGGTGCATATTCCGCGCTTCGCCGATGACCGCAACAAGGCTCCATTCGCCACGCGCTGCATTCTGGTGGTGGAAGACGAGCCGAACTTTGCGCACATCCTCTACGATCTGGCGCATGAACTGGGCTATCAGTGCCTGGTGGCCCATGGCGCGGACGAAGGTTACGACCTCGCCAAAGAGTTCGTGCCGGACGCGATCCTGCTCGACATGCGCCTGCCGGATCATTCCGGCCTCACCGTGCTGCAACGCCTGAAGGAACACGCCGGAACCCGGCACATCCCGGTGCATGTGATTTCCGTCGAGGACCGTGTCGAAGCGGCAATGCACATGGGCGCGATCGGCTATGCGGTCAAACCGACCACCCGCGAAGAGCTCAAGGACGTGTTCGCCCGTCTCGAAGCCAAGCTGACCCAAAAGGTCAAACGCGTGCTGTTGGTCGAGGACGACGATTTGCAGCGCGAAAGCATTGCCCGTCTGATCGGTGACGAAGACATCGAAATCACCGCCGTCGGCCTCGCGCAGGATGCTCTGGAGCTGCTGCGCACGACGATCTACGACTGCATGGTGATCGACCTGAAGTTGCCGGACATGCTCGGCAATGACCTGCTCAAGCGCATGTCCACCGAAGACATCTGCTCGTTCCCGCCGGTTATCGTCTACACCGGGCGCAACCTGACCCGCGATGAAGAGGCCGAACTGCGCAAGTACTCGCGCTCGATCATCATCAAGGGCGCACGTTCGCCAGAGCGCTTGCTGGACGAGGTCACACTCTTTCTGCACAAAGTCGAATCGCAGTTGTCCCATGAACGGCAGAAGATGCTCAAGACCGCGCGCAGCCGCGACAAGGTCTTCGAGGGTCGCAAAGTGCTGTTGGTGGACGACGATGTGCGTAACATTTTCGCCCTCACCAGCGCCCTGGAGACCAAAGGCGCAGTCGTGGTCATCGGCCGTAACGGGCGTGAGGCGATTGAAAGACTCAATGAGGTCGAGGACATCGATCTGGTGTTGATGGACGTGATGATGCCGGAAATGGATGGTTTTGAAGCCACCATTGAAATCCGCAAGGATCCGCGCTGGCGCAAGTTGCCGATCATCGCGGTGACGGCCAAGGCCATGAAAGACGATCAGGAGCGCTGCCTGCAGGCGGGTGCCAATGATTACCTGGCCAAGCCTATCGACCTGGATCGCCTGTTCTCGCTGATTCGCGTGTGGTTACCAAAAATGGAACGCATTTAGTGGAACGCAGTACGCCAGCCGAACGAAACAGTGAAATCGAACTGCGCTTGTTGATTGAGGCGATCTACCTCAAGTACAGCTACGATTTTCGCGATTACTCCGGCGCTTCGATCAAGCGCCGGGTGCAGCACGCGCTGAGCCAGTTCGAGTGCGCGACCATTTCGGCATTGCAGGAAAAGGTTCTGCATGACCCGACGGCGTTCATGCAGTTGCTGCAACTGCTGACGATTCCGGTCAGCGAGATGTTTCGTGACCCGTCGCACTTCCTCGCGATCCGCCGGGAAGTGGTGCCGCTGCTGCGCACTTATCCGTCGATCAAGATCTGGATCGCCGGGTGCAGCACGGGCGAGGAGGTCTATTCGATGGCGATTCTGTTGCGCGAGGAAGGCCTGCTCGATCGCACGATCATCTATGCCACCGATATCAACCCACGCTCGCTGGACAAGGCCAAGCAGGGGATTTTCTCGATGGAGAATGTTCGTGCGTACACCGCCAACTATCAGCAGGCTGGTGGCCAGCGCTCGTTTGCCGACTACTACACTGCAGCTTACGGTTACGCGATTTTCGACAAGAGCCTGTGTGAGAACGTGACCTTCGCCGACCACAGTCTGGCGACGGACAGCGTGTTCTCCGAAACTCAATTGATTTCCTGTCGCAACGTACTGATTTACTTCAACAAGAAACTTCAGGACCGCGCCTTTGGTCTGTTTCATGAATCGCTGTGCCACCGCGGCTTTCTAGTACTGGGCAGCAAGGAAACGCTGGATTTCTCCGGTTACGCGAATCAGTTCGAAGCGCTGGTCAAACAAGAACGGATCTACCGCAAAACATGAACGAGGCCGTGGATTTACCTCGCGTCGACGCAATAGTGGTCGGAGCTTCCGCCGGTGGCGTCGAGGCGCTGCTGAGCCTGCTCGGACCGCTACGCCGAGGCTACAGGTTGCCGATCATTGTGGTCCTGCACCTGCCCGAAGAGCGCCGCAGCCAATTGGCCGAGGTCTTCTCCCGGCGTGTGGAGATGCCGGTGCACGAGGCTGCCGACAAACAGGACATCGTTGCCGGCAACGTGTATTTCGCCACGCCGGGTTATCACCTGTCGGTGGAGCAGGATCGCAGCCTCTCGTTGAGCCTCGAGGAGCGCGTGCATTACTCACGGCCATCGATCGACTATCTGTTTGAGTCGGCCGCCGACGCCTACGGTTCTTCCTTGGCCGCTGTACTGCTGACCGGCGCCAATCACGATGGCGCGCGCGGGTTGGCCGAGGTCAAGCGCTGCGGCGGTTTGACCATCGTCCAGGACCCCGAAGACGCGCAAGTCGCCACCATGCCCTTGGCTGCCCTGAAGATTCAGCAGCCGGATCATGTCCTATCCATTCACGGCATCGGCCGTCTGCTTGTCGAGCTGGAACGAATCGCATGCTGAGTAATATCCAAGCCAAACTGCTGATCGTCGACGATCTGCCGGAGAACCTGCTGGCGCTCGAAGCGCTGATCAAGCGCGAAGACCGTACCGTCTATAAAGCTCTATCGGCGGATGAAGCGCTGTCGTTGTTGCTGCAACATGAGTTCGCCATGGCCATCCTCGACGTGCAGATGCCGGGCATGAATGGCTTCGAACTCGCCGAGTTGATGCGTGGTACCGAGAAAACCAAGAATATCCCGATCATTTTCGTCAGCGCCGCCGGCCGTGAACTGAATTATGCGTTCAAGGGTTACGAGAGCGGGGCGGTGGACTTTCTGCACAAGCCGCTGGATATCCATGCGGTCAAAAGCAAGGTCAATGTCTTCGTCGATCTGTACCGCCAGAGCAAAGCGCTCAAGCAACAGCTCGAAGCCCTGGAGCAGGCCCGTCGCGAGCAGGAAGCGCTGCTGCAACAACTGCAGAACACTCAGCTGGAACTGGAGCAGGCCGTGCGCATGCGTGATGACTTCATGTCCATCGTTGCCCACGAAGTGCGGACGCCGCTCAACGGCCTGATCCTCGAAACCCAGTTGCGCAAGATGCACTTGGCTCGGGACAACGCTGCGGCGTTTACCCTCGACAAGATGCACGCCATGGTCGACCGCGATGAACGGCAGATCAAAAGCCTGATCCGCCTGATCGAAGACATGCTCGACGTGTCGCGCATTCGCACGGGCAAATTGTCGATCCGACCGAGTCGTTTCGATCTGGTGCAACTGGTTAGCAACCTGCTGCAAAATTTTGCGCAACAGATCGAAGCCGCTGAAACCGAAGTGTCGTTTACCGCGCCAGTACCGGTGGAAGGCCATTGGGACGAGTTCCGCATCGAGCAGGTAGTCACCAATCTGCTGACTAACGCTCTGCGTTACGGCGGTCGCAGTCCGATCCAGGTGCGGGTTTACTGTGAAGGTGATGAAGCGCGGATCGAGGTGCAGGACCGTGGCATCGGCATCAGCCAGGACAACCAGAAGCGTATTTTTCAACAGTTCGAACGGGTTTCCGCCAAGACGGTAGTGGCCGGGCTCGGGCTGGGTCTGTTCATTTCCGAGCAGATCGTCGCCGCCCATGGCGGCTCCATCGTCGTCGAGAGTGAAATCAACGAAGGCGCCCTGTTTCGCGTTTGTCTGCCAATCCAGGAAAACGGCAAATCCGACGCAACCTCTGAGTGACCACACGGTCGTATCAGCAGCTATTGACCGAACAAAGGCTTCCCATGAGCGTAGATGCACAAGATGTAGTACTCGTCGTCGAGGACGAACCGGTTATCTTGATGGTCCTGACGGATTATCTGTCAGGGCAGGGGTATCGCGTGTTGCAGGCCGAAAACGGCGAGCAGGCGTTCGAAATTCTTGCGAGCAAGCCACATCTGGACATGTTGATCACCGATTTCCGCTTGCCCGGCGGGATCTCCGGTGTGCAGATCGCCGAGCCGGCCGTTAAGCTGCGCCCGGACCTTAAAGTGATTTTCATCAGCGGTTATCCGCAGGAAATCCGCGAAACCGGCAGCCCGATCACGCGCAAGGCGCCGATCCTGGAAAAGCCGTTCGACCTGGATGTGTTGCAGGAAAAGATTCAGGAATTGCTCGCCTGATATCTGTGTAGGAGCTGCCACAGGCTGCGATCTTTTGATCTTTTTTAACGATCAACATCAAAAGATCGCAGCCTGCGGCAGCTCCTACAGTTTCAGTATTATCAGCTTTTGATCATCTCCCGCACCTTGGCGGTCAGCAGGTCAAACGTGAACGGTTTGGTGATCATCTGCATCCCCGAATCGAGGAACCCGCCACGCACTCCCGCGTGCTCGGCGTATCCGGTGATAAACAGGACCTTCAGACCTGGCCGATATTGTCGACCAACCTCCGCCAGTTGCCGGCCGTTCATGCCCGGCAGACCGACATCACTGATCAGCAGATCGATGCGCTGCGTCGAGTTCAGAATCGGCACCGCGCTGTCCGCATCCCAGGCCTCGACGAAGGCATAACCCAACTCACCGAGTACCGCGCAAACCAGCACGCGCACGGCCGGGTCGTCTTCGACGATCAGCACGGTTTCGCCGTCAAGCGCATCCGGCAATTGCGGAATATCGGCGACGGGGCTGGCCAGTTCTTCGCCGCGAAAGCGCGGCAAGTACAGTCTCACTGTGGTGCCTTCATCGATCTCGCTGTCGATCGAGACATGGCCGCGTGACTGCTTGCTGAAACCGTAGATCATCGACAGGCCCAGTCCCGTGCCCTGGCCGATCGGTTTGGTGGTGAAAAACGGATCGAACGCACGGTTGATGACACTTTGTGGCATGCCACTGCCGTTGTCGGTGACGCTGAGCATCACGTAATCACCGGGTTCGAGGTTGTTGTAAGCCTCGGTGAATTCGCGCTTGAGCACCTGGTTGCTGGTCTCGACCACCAGTTTGCCGCCGTCGGGCATCGCGTCGCGGGCATTGATCACCAGGTTGAGCAGGGCGCTTTCCAGTTGATTGGGATCCGCCTCCGCAACCCACAGATTGTCGTTGAGGCGCATGTCCAGCTGAATGCTTTCGTTGAGGCTGCGTTGCAGCAACTCGCCCATGGACTGCACCAGGGTGTTCATCTGCACGGCTTTTGAATCGAGCGACTGCCGACGGGAAAATGCCAACAGGCGATGGGTCAGGCCGGCGGCACGGTTGGCCGAAGTCACGCCCAGATCAATCAGGCTGTCGAGGTCATCGGTGCGACCACGGGCCAAACGTCGACGCAACAACTCAAGACTGCCGATGATGCCAGTGAGCATGTTGTTGAAGTCGTGGGCGATACCACCGGTGAGTTGGCCGACCGCTTCCATTTTCTGTGATTGGCGCAGCGCTTCTTCGTTGTGGCGCAGTTGTGCGGTGCGCTCTTCGACCTGTTGCTCAAGGGTTTCCAGGGTCGACTGCAGGCGCCGTTCGCTCTCACTCAGATCGATCAGCCGGTCGCGGGCTTCGTATTGTCGTCGGCGGCCGCGCAATGCGGCGGAAACCATACTGACCAGCGTCGCCGGATGAAACGGTCGCTCAAGGAACGTCACGTTGCCCAGCAGATCGCTGAGGCGTGAGGAGGGGCCTTGTTCCTGGCCACCGTGATGAGTCAACAGCACAATGGGCAGATCCGACCAGGCCGGTTGCTGTTCGAGGTGCAGGAACAACGCCTCCAGTTCCGGCCCGCGCAACGCTTCAGCGGCAACCAGCACCAGGCCGGCACCCAGCTCCAGTTCGGTACACAGCGAGCCCAGACCGGGGGTGACCAGCCCTCCGTAACCGGCCTCGTTGAGGATCATCAGCGCAATCTGGCTGTCGCGACCCACAGGCGCCAGAATCAGCGCCCGTTCGGCCAGCGGCACCTGGACCGTCACAAGTTTTCTTCCCGAAGCAACGGATTACTCGCACCGAGGTAGGTGGGGACGCCACGCAGTACGCCCTGGAAGGCCTCGAGCGGTTCGCCGATGGTCATGCCTTGCGTGGAAATACGGTATTCACGAATGGTCGATTCGTGGCTGCCGGTGCGTTTCTTGATGATCGAGATCGCGCGGCGGACTTTGCCCAGTGCTTCGAAGTAGCGCAACAGAATCACCGTGTCAGCCAGATAAGTAATGTCGACCGGCGCTTGCATGTCGCCAACCAGACCATGCTGGGCGACGGTCATGAAGGTCGCCGCGCCTTTGCGGTTCAGGTACAGCAGCAACTCGTGCATGTGCAGCACCAGCGCGTTTTCTTCCGGCATTGCGGCCTGATAGCCGTTGATGCTATCGATGACCACGGTTTTGATTTGACCTTCATCGACGCAGCGGCGCACGCGATGGGAGAACTCGCCCGGCGACAGTTCAGCGGCGTCGACTTGTTCGATCAACAGATTGCCGGTGGCCTGCAAGGCTTTCAGGTCGATGCCGATGTTTTTCATGCGTTCGAACAGCAGGCCGAGTTCTTCATCGAAGATAAACAGCGCGGCTTTTTCCCCGCGTAGTACGGCAGCGGCAGCGAAGATCATCGAGATCAGCGATTTACCGGTACCGGCAGGGCCGAGAATCAGCGTACTGGAGCCGGTCTCGATGCCGCCGCCGAGCAGCGCGTCCATTTCCGGGATGCCGCTGGACAGCTGCAAACGCGCATAGTCGCCGCGATGTTCAGCCGCCACCAATCGCGGGAACACATGCACGCCATCGCCCATGATGGTGAAGTCATGGAAACCACCGCGATACTTCTGGCCACGGTACTTGACCACCCGAACGCGACGGCGCTCTGCACCGTAGTTAGGCGTCAGCTCTTCGAGGCGGATCACCCCGTGGGCCACACTGTGCACGGTTTTGTCGAGGGATTCGGTGGTCAAGTCGTCAAGCAGCAGTACCGTGGCGTTGTAGCGCACGAAGTAATGCTTGATGGCCAGAATCTGCCGGCGATAACGCAAAGAGCTTTGTGCCAGCAAGCGGATCTCCGACAGGCTGTCGAGCACCACACGCGTGGGCTTGAAACGTTCGACCGCTTCGAAAATCTGCTTGGTGGCTTCGCCCAGTTCCAGGTCGGAGGAATACAGCAGGCTCTGCTGGTGCTCAGCATTGAGCAGGCTTTCCGGGGGCGTCAGCTCGAAGATCTTGATGTTGTCATCCAGCGTCCAGCCGTGGGACGACGCCCCTTGCCTCAGTTCGCGCTCGGTTTCCGAGAGCGTGATGTACAACGAGCGTTCGCCGGCTTTCGCGCCGGCCAGGAGAAAATGCAAAGCGACCGTGGTTTTGCCGGTTCCGGGCTCACCCTCCAGCAAAAAAACATGACCGCGAGACAAACCACCGGCCAGGATGTCATCCAGACCCACAATGCCGGTAGCGGCTTTCGCACTGATCAACTCGTTAGAAGTAGACAAAAAATGCCCTCTCATGACTAAGGGAAGCGAGGCCGCCAACTAATTGAGCGGCCTGATTAACTTGACCCTATGGCGTGATGGCAGTTCCGAAATTCCTTGCCGGATGTGTCCAACGAGCGGTCAAAAGTACTTCAGAGGCCTTGCTGTAACGCAGGATCATCGGGGTTCAGCTGTTCCAGTTGCGCCAGCAGGATCTGCACATTCTGCAGTTGTCCGCTTTCCTTCCAGTAATTGATCAGCAAGACCCGCGCCTTGCGGTCGGCGGGGTGGCGCTGGACGATTTCCTGCAACTGCTTCTGCGCCGCTTCCAGTTCTTCGGCGCTGTGCAGGGTGGTGGCGAGGTCGTAGCGATAATCCTTGTTGTCCGGCTCAAGCTCCACCGCTTTGGACAAACCGAGCAGGGCGTATTCGCGCTGATCGTGGTGCAACAGCCAAAGGCCCAAGGCATGTTGCAGATAAGCCGAGTCAGGTTGTGCCTTGAGTTGCTGGCCCAGCAATTGGCGGGCGGCATCGGTTTGGCCCTGGCGATCGAGGACATCGATCTGCATCACCAGCGCCTGCAGATTGCCGGGTTCCATGCGCAGGGTATTCTCAAGCGCGACCTGTGCCTCCTTGAGTTCGGCGTTGTGTAGATGCAGTCGGGCCAGTTGCGCGTAGTTGGCAGCGCTTTCCGGCAGGGCCTTGAGCGTTTGCTCCCAACCGTCGATCGCTTGTTGCAGCGGCGCGAAATACAGCCCCAGCTCATCCGGGGTCAAGCCAAGCAGGGCGTTGATCGCGGCGAAGCGAACAGTTTGATCCTCATCCTCGAGCATTGGCCCGAGCAACAGGCTTCGTTGCCCGCCTGGCACCAGTCCGACCACGCTTTTGATCGCCGCCAGGCGCACGGCGGGGGATTCGTTTTGCAGGTCTGTGTCGGCCAGCTTCAACGCCTGTGGACTCGGATAGTTAGGCAGCTCGCCATGCAGCCACACGCGGCGCTTGACCGAAATGTCCGGACGGCCCAGTTGTTGATACAACTGACGCGCCGCGCCCGGTTGCCCCTTGCGCGCGGCATCCAACGCCTCGCTATAGCCGTGTTTGATCGCATCGGGTATGACCGGCACGGTGCTGCGCACGGACAACCACGCGACAATGACGATAAGCACAAGGCCCAGGCTGATAAGCAAGTAGCGGCGAGACTGAGGCATGCAGGTTTCCGAAACAGGCGTTCTTGAGCAGAGCGGCAAGCTTCGGTCAGCTTCGGCCATGAGTCAAACTCTTGCATGCGAATCGCCCTACAAACTGCGTCGACTCAGTTACCCGTCAGGCTTTCGTTGCAGTGTCTACGCTTGCAGAAGTTGCTTCGATGAGTCTACCCATGCAAGCCCTGTTCAATTACTTCAAGGCCGTGATCCACCCCGGTCAGGCCGTCCTGCTGTTTGCCCTGCGGACCATTGCGGCGGGGTTGCTGACGCTGTATCTGGCGTTTCTGTTCGATCTCGATCAGCCCAAGTGGTCGATCATGGCGGTGGTCATTGTCAGCCAGCCGTTGGCCGGAATGGCGCTGGCACGCAGTTTCGGCCAGGTGATCGGCACGACGCTTGGGGCAGCGGTGGCGGTAGTGATCATGGCGATCTTTCCCCAGGCCCCGCTGCCATTCATTACCACTCTGGCCCTGTGGCTGGCGCTGTGCACGGCCGGCGGCACGTTGCTGCGCTACACCAGCTCGCAAGCGTTTGTGCTGAGTGGTTACACCGCTGTGGTCGTGGCGCTATTGGCAATTCCCGACCAGGACGGCACGTTTCTGTTGGCGGTAACCCGCGTCACGGAAACCTTGCTGGCCGTGGCGTGTGTATGTGTGGTCAGTCTGCTGACGGCGAGGCCGCAAGCGGTGGCCAAGGGGTATTTCGCCAAAGTCGATCAGGTGATCAAACTGGCCGCCAGCCATGCCGCCGCCGTGCTTCGTACGGAAGAAAGCGAAGCGGAGTTCCAGCGCCGGCAAATGCAACTGCTCGGCGAGATCAGCGCCCTTGAAGGCCTGCGGCGGCACTTGTATTTCGATGCGCCGCGCTTACGCAGTGCCAGCCATCTGGTGCTGCTGTTGGGCAACCAACTGATGCTGCTGACCTCTCGGTTGACCGCATTACGTCATCAGCGCGAACTGCTTACCGAACGCTGGGAAGGCGATCTGCCGCTGGATATCCAGCGCTTGCGCGCCGAAGAGCTAGCGCTGCTCGATCAGTTGGCAGAGCAAGGGCGAGCGCTACCCGAACCCGCACGCCAGCACTTCGTCAAGCTGCAACAACAGTTCGAGGCGTTGGCGTATCAGGCCGAGCAGTTGACTGAAAACATGAGCGCCACCTTGCGCTCGCTGGCCTGGGCGCTGCGCTGGGAACAGGCGCGGCTATTGCAGCAACTGGAGCAAATCCTTGAGCTGAGCGATGCGATTCAGGAAGGGCGTGAGGCCAGTTGTCTTTATCGCGGTCAGGTCAGCCCTCTGCATCTGGATTTCACCCTGGCGTCGATGAATGCGATCCGTGCGTTCACCGCGCTGCTGGTCGCCGGATTGATCTGGATCGAAACCGCGTGGGACGGCGCGCGGGGCGGGATGATTCTGGTGGGAATCCTCTGCTCGCTGATGGCGACGTTCCCGCGTCCGCTGATGGCCGCGCAGAGTTACGCCCGTGGCCTGGGGCTGGCGCTGGTGGTCTCGGCGTTCTACCAATTCATGCTGGTGCCGGCGATCAGTGATTTCGAGCTGCTGGCAATGCTGCTGGCGCCGCTGCTGTATGTGATCGCAATCAGTCTGGCCAGCCCGGCGACGGCAGGCATCGGCATGGGGCTGGGGTTGTCGAGTTTCCTGATGCTCGGCCCGCAGAATGTCGGTACCGGGCAGAACACGGCGATTCAATGGTTCGAATTTGCTGGCGCCTATGTCAGTGCGGCCATGCTTGCCCTGATCGTTTATGCGTGGATTTTCCCGTTTCGCCCGGCGTGGCGCCTTCGCCGTTTGTATAACGAAGCGCGCGAGCAGGTGTATGCGCTGACCAAAACGCCCGCGACCGATGAGCAACAGTTTGCCTTTGAAAGCCGCATGGTCGATCGCCTGACCAGCATGCTCGGCCTGCTGCCGGCGGTGAACAGCCGGCCCATGCAGCAACTGTATGAAATCAGCCTGGCTTGCGTAGCTCTGGGTGTAGCGATGCATCAATTGAGGCAGCAGGCACACAACAATGCATTGCTGACGGACGCTTTCAATCAGCGTCTCGCTTCGGCCGTGCGCAAGACCGGGCGCTTTGTCGCCGGGCGGCAGGACGTTCAACTGGCGCCATTGCTGGCCACCCTGCACACATTGGGCGACGAGCTGGATGAACTGCACGTCGCCAGCCATGAGCATGTGTGGTCGCTGTTTCGTATGCGTGTGGCCCTGCTGATCGTGGTGTCATTCCTGCAGCGCCACGGTGACGCCATCCAGCATTCTGTTCCGGAAGGAGAAGCAGCCCTTGCCCATTGATTTCGAGATTGGCGGTGTCTATCTGCCGCCCATTGCTCAGGCGTTATTGTTGGCCATTCCGATATTCATGCTGCTGGACTGGGGATTGCGGCGTTTGGGCGTGTTGCGTCTGGTCTGGCATGAGGCGCTGTTCGAGGGCGCCTTGTATGCCTGTGTGTGTGCCACGCTGATTTTGCTGATGGGAGCCTGATGCCTTGAAAGTGCTATTCACGCGATTGATCACGTTGGCGGTGGTGCTGCTGGCGATCGTCCTCGGCTGGTTTGCCTGGGAACATTACACGCGCGCGCCATGGACTCGCGATGCCCGGGTCAGGGCAGACGTGGTGACGCTGTCGGCGGATGTGTCGGGGCGTATTGTCAGTCTGGCGGTGCAGGACAACCAGCATGTGCAGAAGGGGCAACTGTTGATGGAGATCGACCCGGCGCGCTATCGCCTCGCGGTGGAGCACTCGCGGCGTTCGGTGGAAGTGGCGAAGGCAACGCTGGGGCAGTCGCAAGCGGCCATTGTTGCCAGCGAAGCCTTACTCAAGCAGCGGCAAAGCGAAGAACGTCGACGGCGTACGCTCAAGCAGGGTTTTGCGATTTCCGGGGAGGAGTGGGAGAAGTCCAGTACCGATGTGGCGGTGGCCCAGGCGGATCTGCTGCGCAATCAAGCCAATCTCGGCCTCGCTGAGGCCAACGTGCAGTTGGCGATTGCCGCACTGACCCAGGCCGAACTGGATTTACAGCGCACCCGCGTCGAGTCGCCAGTCAGCGGTTACGTGACCAACCTCCTGACCCGTGAAGGTGACTACGCGGTGAGCGGCGGTGCTTTGTTGGCGCTGGTCGACAGTGACTCGTTCTACATCAGTGGTTATTTCGAAGAAACCAAACTGCCACGAATCGGCGAGGGCGATCGGGTCCGCGTGCAATTGATGAGCGGGGAGATTTTCGGCGGCACGGTGCAGAGCATTGCCTTCGCCATTGCCGACCGCGAAAACGCGCCGGGCAGTCGGCTGCTGGCCAACATCAACCCGAGTTACACCTGGGTGAAACTGGCGCAACGGGTGCCGGTGCGGATCGACATTGATGGCGACTATGCCGGCAAGAACCGCCTGCGTGCGGGCACCACAGCGACCGTCACTGTGCTGGAAAACTGATCCCTGTAGGAGCTGCCAAAGGCTGCGATCTTTTGATCTGCTCTTTTAAAGGCAAGTCAAAAGATCGCAGCCTTCGGCAGCTCCTACAGGGGAACAGTGGCGTTCGGGTGATGTGGCGAGGCATAAAAAAGCCCCGCGACCGAATGATACGCGGGGCAAAAAATTTGGTTGGTTGCGGCCAACCAAAGGAGCTCTTTAACAATCGATTACTTGCTGGCGACAGTCTCCGGTTGCCAGCCGCCGCCAAGGGCTTTGTAGATCGCGACAATGCCGCGATACAGGTCAACTTCGGCCTGGGCCTGACTGTCTTCGGCGTTCAGACGTTCACGCTGAGCGTCGAGCAGCACTAGGAAGTCCGTGGTGCCTTCGCGATAGCGGATTTCAGCCAGGTCAGCCGCCTTGCGGCTTGATTCACTCTGACGGATCAACGAGATCAGGCGTTGCTGACGCTTGCCGTAATCGCTGAAGGCGTTTTCCGATTCTTCCAGTGCCAGCAGCACTTGTTGCTCGTAAGTCGCCAATGCGCCTTCGGCTTCAGCATCGGCGCCACGCAAACGCGCGCGTACGCTGCCAAGGTCGAACGCGGCCCATGTGATGCTCGGGCCAAGTGCCCAGGCGTTGGCCGCCGAGGAACCGATTTGCGAACCACGCCCGGCTGTCCAGCCTAGGAAGCCGCTAAGGCTGACCCGTGGGAACAGATCGGCTTTCGCGACGCCGATGCGCGCTGTGGCCGAAGCCAGGTTGTGTTCCGCGCTGAGGATGTCCGGACGACGTTGCAGCAGTTCGCCCGGGTCACCGATCGGCAAGGCTTTGGCAATCGCTGGCAAGTCTTTTGGACTCAGATCAACGGTCAGCTTGTCCGGACGCTCACCGAGCAGGGTGGCGATGCGGTTTTTCTGCCGAACCTGTTCCGCCTGCAACTGCGGCACGGTGGCTTCAACGTTGGCCAGACGCGCATCGGCGCGCTCGACATCGAGCTGATCACCGACACCGGCGTCTCTCAGGCTGATGGTGATCTTGCGCGACTCTTCTTGGTTTTTCAGGTTGGCCACGGCGATCTTTTCGCGCAGTTGCGCACCACGCAGTTGACCATAAGCGTCCACCAGTTCGGCAATCATGGTGACTTGCAGTTGGTACAGATCGGCCTCGGCCGCTTGCTGGTCGGCGTCGCTGGCTTCCAGATTGCGCTGGATGCGGCCAAACAGGTCCAGCTCCCAGGCCATGTCCAGACCGAGGTCATAGCGTTCGCTATTGACCCGGTCGGTGGTCTGGCCAGGGATTTGCCCCTTGGCCAGATCACTGCTGGCGCGGCTGGTGATGGTCGGCATCGCATCGTTGCTGGCGTCGTCGCGGATCGCCCGGGCGGCTTTCCAGCGCGCGAACGCCACACGCAGTTCACGGTTGCCTTGCAGTGATTGGGTCACCAACTGGTTGAGGGTCGGATCGTCGAATTGCTGCCACCAGATGCCTTCGAATTTAGAACGGTCGAAGTTCTTTTGCCCGGCGGCGCCGTCGGTGGCGGCCGTGATATTGGCCGCCTCCGTGGCTGGGGTCTTGTAGTCGGGGCCGACGGCGCAGGCACTGAGGGCCAGCACCAGCAGACTCGGCAGGAAGACTTTCAGACTCATTGTTGCGCCTCCAGTTTCATGGCCTTGGCCGCTTTGCGGGCCTCACTGCGTTCAACGAAGTTACGGATCAGTACGTAGAACACTGGCGTCAGCAACAGACCGAAGAAGGTCACCCCGAGCATGCCGGAGAACACCGCCACACCCATGGCGTGACGCATCTCGGCACCGGCACCGCTGGAGAACACCAGTGGCACCACACCCATGATGAACGCGAAGGAAGTCATCAGGATCGGCCGCAGACGCAGACGGCAGGCTTCGAGTACCGCCGCGAGCGGATCGAGACCTTCTTCCTGTTTGTCCTTGGCGAACTCGACGATCAGAATCGCGTTCTTACAGGCAAGTCCCACCAGTACGATCAAGCCGATCTGGGTGAAGATGTTGTTGTCACCGCCCGAGATGATCACACCGGTGATGGCCGACAGTAGGGTCATCGGTACGATCAGGATCACCGCCAGTGGCAGGCTCCAGCTTTCGTATTGAGCGGCGAGCACCAGGAACGCCAGCAGTACGCAGAGCGGGAACACGAACAGCGCGGTGTTGCCGGACAGGATCTGCTGGTAGGTCAGGTCGGTCCACTCGTAGGTCATGCCGTTTGGCAGTTCATCCTTCAGCAGTTTCTCGATGGCTTTCTCGGCCTGGCCGGAGCTGTAGCCCGGGGCAGCCGCGCCGTTGATTTCTGCAGTGATGAAGCCGTTGTAGTGCATCACGCGATCCGGGCCCGAGGTGTCGCTGACCTTGATGAAGGTCGCCAGCGGGATCATTTCGCCTTTGTTGTTGCGTACTTTCAGTTGACCGATCTGATCGGATTCGAGGCGGAACTGTTGCTCGGCCTGAACGTTGACCTGATAGGTGCGCCCGAAGCGGTTGAAGTCGTTGGCATACAGCGAACCCAGGTAGATCTGCAGGGTGTCGAAGATGTCGCTGACAGCCACGCCGTGAGTCTTGGCTTTTTCACGGTCGATGGCGGCATCGACCTGAGGCACGTTCACGGTGTAGCTGGTGAACAGCCCGGCCAGTTCCGGCACGCTGTGGCTCTTGTTGATGATGTTCATGGTTTCTTTGTACAGCTCGTCGTAGCCCAGGTTGCCCCGGTCTTCGATTTGCAGGCGGAAACCACCAATGGTGCCCAGACCTTGTACCGGCGGTGGCGGGAAGATCGCCATGTACGCCTCTTGAATGTTCGCGTACTGGCCGTTCAAGGCCCCGGCAATCGCACCGGCGGACATGCTCGGGTCTTTACGCTCGTCGAACGGTTTCAGCGTCACGAAGACGATGCCGGCGTTCGGGCTGTTGGTGAAGCCGTTGATCGAAAGGCCCGGGAACGCTACGGCGCTTTCCACGCCTGGCTGTTTCAGCGCCATTTCAGACATGCGCTTGATCACGTCTTCGGTGCGATCCAGGCTAGAAGCGTCTGGCAATTGCGCGAAAGCCACCAGGTATTGCTTGTCCTGGCCGGGTACGAAACCGGTCGGGGTGCTGGAGAAACCGAAGAAGGTCAGCACCATCAGGCCTGCGTACAGCAGCAGGGCGATGCCGCTGCCACGGATAACCCGGCGCACGGTGCCGACATAGCCATGGCTGGCACGGTCGAAGAAACGGTTGAACGGACGGAACAACCAGCCACCGAAGATCTTGTCGAGCACTTTGGAGAAGCGGTCTTTCGGTGCGTCATGGCTTTTCAGCAACACGGCGGCCAGTGCTGGCGACAGGGTCAGCGAGTTGAACGCCGAAATCACGGTCGAGATTGCAATGGTCAGTGCGAACTGCTTGTAGAACTGCCCGGTGAGGCCGGAGATAAACGCTGCCGGAACAAACACCGCACACAGCACGAGCGCCGTCGCGATGATCGGGCCGGTCACTTCACGCATCGCCCGTTTGGTTGCTTCGACCGGTGTCAGTCCGAGTTCGATGTTCCGTTCGACGTTCTCCACCACCACGATGGCGTCGTCCACTACGATACCGATTGCCAGCACCAGGCCGAACAGCGAGAGCGCGTTGAGTGAGAAGCCAAACAGGTGCATCACCGCAAACGTACCGATCAACGACACCGGCACTGCCACCAGCGGAATGATCGAGGCACGCCAGGTTTGCAGGAACAGGATCACTACCAGCACCACGAGAATCAGCGCTTCGAAGAGGGTGTGAACCACCGCCTCGATCGAGCCTCGCACGAAGATCGTCGGGTCATAGACGATGCTGTAGTCCATGCCTTGCGGGAAGTTTTTCTTCAGCTCGTCCATCTTGCCGCGAACTTCGTTCGAGATGTCGATGGCATTGGAGCCTGGGCGCTGGAAAATCGGAATGGCCACTGCCGGCTGGTTGTCCAGCAACGAACGCAGCGCGTATTGGCTGGAGCCCAGCTCGACGCGAGCGATGTCTTTGAGGCGAGTGATTTCACCGTTGTCGCCTGCGCGAATAATGATGTTCTCGAACTCTTCCTCGCTGACCAGTCGGCCCTGAGTGTTGACCGACAGCTGGAAGCTCTGGGCATTCGGGGCAGGGGGCGCACCGAGTTGACCGGCCGCGACTTGACGGTTCTGTTCACGAATTGCCGTGACCACATCAGTCGCCGTCAGATTGCGCGAAGCGGTCTTGTTCGGGTCAAGCCAGACACGCAGCGAGTAGTCGCCCATACCGAACAGCTGTACGTCGCCGACACCGTTCAGACGAGCGAGCTCATCCTTGATGTTGAGGATTGCGTAGTTGGACAGGTAGAGCATGTCGTAGCGCTTGTCCGGGGAGGTCAAGTGCACAACCATGGTCAGGTCGGGCGACGCTTTGTCGACGGTGATACCGATGCGCGTCACTTCCTCGGGAAGCTTCGGCTCGGTGCGGGTCACCCGGTTTTGCACCTGCACCTGCGCATTGTCCAGGTCAGTGCCCAGAGCGAAGGTAATGGTCAGGGTGATCTTGCCGTCGGCGGTCGACTGCGAGGACATGTACAGCATGTTCTCGACGCCGGTGATGGCTTGCTCCAGCGGAGCGGCCACGGTTTCACCGATGACTTTAGGGTTGGCGCCCGGGAAGTTGGCACGCACCACCACGGTCGGTGGCACGACTTCCGGGTATTCGCTGATCGGTAGCTGGAACAGCGAGATCGCACCGGCGATCAGGATCAACAGCGACAGCACCGCTGCGAAGATCGGCCGTGAAATGAAGAATTGGGAAAAATTCATCGGAGTTGTCGTCCCTTAACCGCGTGGGGTCGTAGCAGCCAGCTTCACAACCGAACCGGACGCGCCTTTGGCAGGGGCGACTTTGGGCAGGTTGCTGGCTTCCAGCGCTTGACGTTGTTGAGCGAGTGCCGCGATGGTCTGTTCGCTGGCCATCGGCACCACTTCAGGGGTAACCGGGGAGCCAGGACGAACCCGTTGCAAACCCTTGACGATGATCGTGTCGTCCTTGTTCAGGCCGTTACGGACGATGCGCAGGCCTTCGATCTTCGGACCCAGTTCAACGGCGCGGTATGCGGTTTTGTTGTCCGCATCCATCACCAGTACGAACTTCTTGCCCAGGTCAGTGCCGACCGCTTCATCGTTGATCAGCATGGCGTTGTAGGTGCCGCTGCCGACCAGTTTCAGGCGTGCGTACAGGCCCGGGGTGTAGGTGCCATCGCTGTTGTCGAACACCGCGCGACCACGGATGGTGCCGGTTTTCGGGTTGACCTGGTTATCGACGAAGTTCATCTGACCGAGGTGCGGGTTGCCGTCTTCGTTGGACAGGCCCATGTACACCGGGGTGGTCGCGCCGCGCTGACCGTTACGGGCGAGTTGGGTGTATTTGAGGAACACACGCTCGTCGGCGTCGAAGTAGGCATAAACACGGTCGGTGGAAACCACACTGGTCAGCGGCGTGGTGTCGGCGGTCACCAGGTTACCGGCGGTGATCTCGGCACGGCTGACGCGGCCACTGATCGGCGCGGTGACACGGGTGAAGCTGAGGTTCAGTTTGGCCAGATCCAGTTGCGCTTGCAGGGCACCGACGGCGGCGCGGGCTTCTTGAGCGGCGCTGGTGCGCGAGTCGGCCAGTTCGGCGGAAATGGCGTTGCTGGCACGCAGGCGTTCACCACGACCGGCTTCGTTTTCACTGCGGGTGGCGTTGGCGCGGGATTGAGCAACCAGGGCTTCGAGGCGGCGTACCTCAGCCTGGAATGGACGCGGATCGATCTGGAACAGCAGGTCGCCTTTCTTGACCAGTGCGCCTTCAGTGAAAGCGACGTCATCAATCTGGCCGGAGACCCGTGGACGGATTTCAACGGTTTCCGGCGCTTCTAGGCGCCCGGTGAATTCGTCCCACTCGTTGACCGGTTGTTCCAGCACCTTGGCCACGCTGACTTTCGCAGCGGGCATAGTGGCGGCAGTCTCCGGAGTCTTGCCGCAGGCGCTCATCACCAGTACGGCCAACATGGCCAACGGGAAGCGCAAATGTTTGAGTGACTGTTCCATGGATGCATCCGCCAATGTATTGAAGATGGGCGGATGATGCTCGGCGGGGTGTGATGGCACGAATCGAATGAAGCAAAGGTAACTATCATTCGGAATGATATAAGGCCCGAACGAGCCCTCTAGCATGCACCTTTCGTTAGGTGGCTATCAATCTCTCTGAGGGCAATTCTGTGTTGCCCGGTGTGCAAAAGTCAGGAGAGAAGCTGCGCGGCGGGGATTATGCGCGGATTAAATATGCCGAACCCGCCACGGCGGCGGGTTCGACAATGCGGTCAGAGTTTCGGCAACTGGCCGATGCGTCCGATCATTTCAGTCACGATCTGCAGATCCAGCTGGAATTGCTCCACAGTCTTGAACTCGCCATCGGTGTGACCGGTGTATTTCACGTTCGGCATGGCCAGACCAAACTGCACACCGTTCGGCAATTCATGCACCGAGGTGGCGCCAGCGGAGGTGCCGAACTCGTGTTTCATGCCCAGATTTTCAGTCGATACCGCCAGCAGCGCCTTGACCCACTCACCTTCAGGGTTGCGGTACATCGGCTCGGCGATCGAATAGTCGAAGGCAACGGCTACATGGCTCTTTTTGCTCCACGCCGCCAGTTTCTCAGCGATTTCAGCTTTGAGCTTCTCCGGCGACTTACCTTTCGGAACGCGCAGGTTGACTGCGAGTTTGAAAGCTTTTTCGTCCATGCCGACGTAGGTCAGCGAGGTCGTCAGCGGCCCCATGAAGGCATCGGAGAAACCGACATTCAACTTGTTGCCCAGGTAATCCAGACCCCAATTGTCGGCAGCGTAACGCGCGGCATCGGTGATGTGGTTGTGCTTGAACGCGACTTTGCCATCAAGGCTATTGATAAAGACCAGCATCCGCGCGACCGGGTTGACCCCGGATTCGGGCTCGGAGGAGTGTGCGGACACACCGGTCACGGTCAGTTTGACGTCTTTGCCGTCGACTTTAGCGTTCACCTGGAAATCGCCGCCATTGCGTTTGGCGTAGTCATCGCCGGCCTTCTGCAGGCTGGCAGCCAGTTCCGCAGGTTTGTCGGTGACGATCGTGGCGACCGACGCCGACGGAATCTGGTTGGTTGCCAGGCCACCGGTCATCGAGATGATTTCCGCGCCTTTGCCTTCACCTTTGCGCTTGGCAAAGTTGGCCATGACGGTGCCGTAGCCTTTCTCGGCAATCACCACCGGGTAACCACCGTCCAGCGCCAGGTTGTAGTTTGGCGTCGGGTTGCGTTCGAAGTAGTAAGGGATCGCGTCGCCCGTGGTTTCTTCGGTGGTGTCGACCAGCAACTTGAAGTTGCGCACCAGCGGCAGTTTTTCTTCCTTGATGACTTTCATGGCATACAGCGTGACGACGATACCGTTCTTGTCATCCTCGGTGCCGCGACCGTACATGCGATCGCCGATCAGGGTGATCTTGAACGGGTCGAGGCGGGTGCCATCCTTGAGCACCCAGTTTTCCGGCGTCACCGGCACCACGTCGGCATGCGCGTGAATACCAACCACTTCATCGCCACTGCCATCGAGGGAAATCTCGTAGACGCGGTTGTCGATGTTGCGGAATTTCAGATTGAACGACTCGGCGAGACTTTTGATCTTCGCCGCTATCTTGATGAATTCCGGATTGTCGTGCTGCTCAACGCCGTCCTTGCGAAAGGTCGGGATTTCCACCAGTTCGCGCAGGGTTTCAGTGGCGGCAGCGCTGTATTTCGCTCGCGTGTAGATACCCAGCAGACGATAGATTTCGTTCTGCTGCTCGGCGTTTAAAGTCTTGTTATCGAGATAGGCGCCAATCGCCGGACCAATGTCAGCGATTTTCGCCAGATCGCTCTTGCCCAAGTTGCCGAGGAACTGGCGGAAGTCTGTGGCTTTGTCTGCACTGTAAGTCTTGAGAATTTCAGCGCTCTGCTGCGGGGTGATATTCGCTTGCGCGGGCGCCGTGAACACGGCAAGACCGGCCAGCATCAACGTGGTGGCAGCCAGTTTTTTGAAAGGGACATTCATTACGAAGGGCATTCCTTTGCAGGGCAGTGAGTTAGGCGTGCCTCAAGGTTGAGACACATACGCTTACAAGCTAACACCGTGCCAGAGCCTTGCGGGAGTCCTGAAAGGGGATGTGTCGCACAAAAATGCAAAAGAGGCGCACAAATGAAAAAGCCCGGGGAAGGTTTCCGGGCTTTTTTATGGGGGCTCACCTGACGACCAGCGCTTCTCCAAATCCTTGCGCCAGGTTCAGCAAAGCGCGGCTATCTGAAGATCTGTTCAATCATGATCCTGGAGGGGATGAATAACGTATTCGTGTAATAGGCCTCATACCCATAGGCGGTTATGCGAACTTTGCACGGGATCGAAGTTTGCGACGTCAGCAACGGTTTGATGGCGTCGTAGTCATTCAAGTCGCGTTGCGTACCATCCGGATTGGTGTAGTAGAAGATCAGGTCGGAGGAAAACTTGTAATTGGGCCTGGCTTGATCGCTTGCGTTCACTCGCCCTTCAGCTTTTACCGCGATTGAATGCTCGGATGAGAACTCCATGTCGCGATTGAGAGAGCAGATCAGGGTAGGGTTGAGCTGGTTGGAGTTTTCGTAATCATTGAATGCGTTCTGCAAATCCACAGTGGAGTTGAAGTGTGCCGTGAACAGATTGGCGGGGCCGAGCTCAAACGACGATAGCGTGAGGTCGGCGGGCGGAATGCTGGCCGTTTTTACGCAGCCGGTGCAGAGTAGAACACCGAGGTATATGACCGCGCGGAAGCTGTTCATTGGCCGAAAATACCGTTGATTGAGTCAAAAATCAGATCGCAGGCGGACTTCGTCCCTTGCACAGGTTCTATAAACATCCAGTCAGCAGATGCATGGTGCCTATCAATGGTCTTGTTGATGGTCGGACCAGACTCGATCATCCAACGCTCCCCGAATTCTGCGACACCGTCAGATTGGTCAGGTGTACTGGCGTTGGCCCGGATGTTGATCCATGTTTCAGCGACAGGCGTTGGCTCCGAAAAATAGATGTCGGAACCCAGCCATACCAGGAATCCTTCACCCACTGGATCGAGTGTCACCAGATATTTGATGGTGTAACCGGCTTCGGAAAGAATCTGTGACAGATGTGCGCCGTTCCATCCGCCGAGGCTGTGGCCGACGATGTAAACCGGACAGGATTTGCTGGGAATGTTGTCGATGAAGTGAGTCTGGATATCGCCGGAACCCCTTGCATCCTTATAACTTTTAGGGAGCCCCGTGTATTTCGCCGGCAGCTTGGCGCTGCCCGCAATTTTGCCGTCGAGCTGTTTTTTTGCGTCGTCGATATTGTGGAACGCGCCTTGAAAATAGTATTTCTCTTGGTCGGCAGCCCCACCAATGAAAAAAACGATCGCCTTCTTTACGGGAACGGGAGCCGTCTTTACCGACTGATCCTTCACGAGTGTTAACGTCGGCGTGACGGCCAGACTCGCGGTATTTCCATTGGGAAGCTGGATTTGCTCTGCCGGCATGTTTTCAATCTTCCAGAAATAGTTTGAAGGTTTCTGCCACGTGTGAACTCACGACGTGAGTGAACCCCAGCGAATCACTGGTGCCGTACTCGAAACTGCCGTCCGCGCGCTGAATCGCGTAGGCATGATTAGGCATGGGCTCACCGGTGCTTTCGTCGATCAATTTGATCTTGTCGCTGAAGTGCACCGGCATCGGCAGCAGACCGCTGAAAGGTGCCGAGACGAAGGTGTCGCCGATGATGACTGTTCCGGAACCGCCCACAACGATGTTGCCGTGTCCGCCCGTGCTGTCGATCGTCGCAGCATTCAAACCATTGATGAAAACGGTCGAGCTGACGCCTCCCGTGATCGGACTGCCACAAGCGGATTTGTCGGTCATCCGGGCGGCAGCAAGCCCGTCAAAGTTCACATTGGGCGAGCCACTGGCAATGGGATTCGTGCCATGTCCCGGAAGAGGGCAGCTAGTGGGGTCCGTGAGGCGTGCAGCAGGTTTTCCGCTCATGCGAAGTTCCGTTTCAAGAGGTCAGATCGGGCAGCCGTGATGAATAGCCGTATCGTAGAACAGCCAGGGCTGTTCGCTGGATCGACAGCCTTGGTGGTCGTAGTAATCGGGAATGGTGAGGATGTGGTGTCAGCTCTGCGAGACATTGACCCCATGTGCATCCGGACGGATGCGAGTGTTCGCCTTCAATCACACCGGTGGTGTTTGAAGAGGCGAGGGGCACAAGCGCTTGCATACGTGAAGTACGCATCAAATTTTACCGTCCCTGGAAATTTCGTTGCGAAGAATGCCGCAAGCTACGCTTGCGTTCAATAATATTCAGAACTGCCAGCGCGGATTCACAGGCTATCTGGATCGCCAAAAAACATCTGAATCCGCGACCGCAACCACCGCTCACCCGGATCATTATCCTGCGACCCACGCCACGCCATGTGCAGTTCAAATGTGCGCGTCGGCAACGGCGGATCTTCCGCCCGAACCCCACCAGCCGCCGTCAACGCGTCCGCCGTGTAATCCGGCACGGTCGCAACGATGTCAGTGCCCGCCAGCAACGTACTCAATCCGTTGAACTGCGGCACGGCCAGCACTACATGGCGTTTGCGCCCCAGTTTCTCCAGCTCTTCATCAATAAAGCCACTGAGATCGCCAGCAAACGACACCAGCGCATGCGGACGCGCGCAGTAGTCATCAAGGCTCAACGGCCCCGGCACGGTATCGGCGCGCAGCAATTTTGGCGCGCTGCGGCGCAGGACCTTGCGCTTGGCGTTGGCCGGCAGGTCTGTGGTGTAGCTGACGCCAATGGATATCTCGCCGGAAGCCAGCAGGCCCGGCATCAATATGTAATTGACGCGACGGATCACCAGCACGATTCCCGGTGCTTCCGCGCGCAGGCGCTTGAGCAGCATCGGCAGCAGGGCGAATTCGACGTCGTCGGATAGGCCAATGCGAAATACCGAGGTGCTGGTCGCCGGGTCGAATTCGGCCGCACGGCTGACGGCGGTCGAAATCGAATCGAGGGCCGGCGAGAGCAGGGCGAAGATTTCCACCGCGCGGGCGGACGGTTCCATGCTGCGCCCGGTGCGCACAAATAGCGGGTCATCGAACAGGCTGCGCAGGCGCGAAAGGGCCGCACTGATTGCTGGCTGACCGAGAAAGAGCTTTTCTGCCGCCCGGGTCACACTGCGTTCGTGCATCAATGTTTCGAATACGATCAACAGGTTCAGGTCGACACGACGCAGGTCATTACGATTCATCTGGAGTCCTGGCAGAGTCATCAAGCTTGACGAGAGCGGCCATATGAGAACAATGGCCGGCATGAATCTTACGGGGAAAGGCTGGTACTCTGCACCGGAAAATTCAGCTTGAGTGAGACGTTGGCAGCAGTTTTTTCATGGATTTTGCCAATGCCGCCCCTGGTGCGGAATCAATGACAGGCATGTCGACTATTAATAGCCACTGATAGTCTTGGGTCAAAAGCCCAGATAGAGTTCAGGGCATTAGAGGTTACTTTGACGAGGTTTGCGATGTCCCGCACGATCCGTTTTCACAAGTTTGGTCCGGCCGAGGTGCTCAAATGCGAAGAGCATGCGGCCGCTCAGCCAGGTCCTGGCGAAGTGCAGGTGCGTGTCGAGGCGATCGGCATCAGCTGGTACGACACCCTCTGGCGTCAGAACCTGGCTTCGTCCCAGGCACGTCTGCCATCGGGCCTCGGCCATGAAATGGCCGGTGTCGTCACTGCTGTCGGTGCCGATGTCGAGGACCTGTCCGTTGGTGACAAGGTTGCCAGTTTCCCGGCTGAAAGCCCGAACGACTACCCGGTTTACGGCGAGTCGATCGTACTGCCACGTACCGCGCTGACCCGTTATCCGGATGTGCTCAGCCCGATCGAAGCCAGCGTGCACTACACGCCGCTGCTGATCGCCTACTTTGCCTACGCCGATCTGGCGCGGGTCAAGCCGGGGCAGTTCGCACTGGTTACTGACGCCAGCCATTGCGCCGGTCCTTCGTTTGTCCAGTTGGGCAAGGCGATGGGCGTACGGGTGATTGCCGCGACCAAGGAAGCCGAGGAACGCGAGTACCTGCTGTCCCTTGGTGCGGAAAAGGTCATCGTCACCGAAGAGGAAGATCTGTTGATGCGAATCAACAAGATCACCGACAACCGTGGTGTCGACGTGGTGTTCGACGGTCTCGGCGGCCCGCAGATGTCGCTGTTGGGCGATGTGCTGGCGCCACGTGGCAGCCTGGTGTTATACGGCTTGCAAGGCGGCAACCAGACGCCGTTCCCAGCCTGCGCAGCGTTCCAGAAGAACATCCAGTTCTTTGTGCACTGCATCGGCAACTTCACCGGCAAACCGGAATTGGGCATCACTCAGGATCACGTCGCTTTGCAACGTGCCTTGCGTGACATCAACCAGTTGACCGCTGACCGCGTGCTGCTGCCGCTCAAGACGCGTGTATTTCCGTTCAACGAGTTCGTCGAAGCGCATCGTTACATGGACGAATGCCCATGCCGCGAACGGGTCGCTCTGCAGGTCGAACCGGCGTAAGCCCCTTTAATCAGAGTCCGTGGCCCCACGGACTCTTGTGCGTTTACCTTCCCCCTGAAAAACCGAGCTCCCTGGCGCTATGCCCGGGCCCGTTCAGCAACTGAACTGGTTTTTGCTCTCTATCTGTATCTTCTAATCACAATATAAGCCCTGATAATTGAATGATTACTTTCATCTCAAGGAATGAGCCATGTCTGTGCATTCAATTTGTCCTGTTCGATATAACGCGTCGAAAACCGTTGATCGCGGCAACTTCTGTTTAATTGTTGTAGGGCTATTCGGAAACTGCTTCTCTTTTTCTTGTGCTCACTTGGCGTGGGACCCTGTGGGAAATTTCCTAGGACTGCGTTCCGAAAAAAATATTCCAACAATTACAGTGGTTTGAGGCTGTTTTTGGACGACTGAAGGCGCTTTGTCAGTTCAAGTGTTTCAAATAACTTCAAACTTGTAAGTGTTAGCATCTGAGCGTCTATTACTTATTGATCAATTGTCGCTTGGCTGATGTGTCAGTCTGCGCGGCATGAAACTTTTTATACCGGGTAAATACCGATGAGCACGATCCATGATCAGGCAATGAACTATGTCTACCAGCAAGTATTGCAACGTTTGCTGAGTTTCTTCTCGCGCGCAGAACGCACGGCGCTGCAGCTGCTGATCCAGCGACTGGCAGTGGCCGCCGGCGGCATGGAGAACATCGGTCATTTCAAGGTGCTGGTGAACCAGTCAGGGTCGCGCGACAGTTGTTACACGCTGGCGTTACTGCGGGCGGCGCAGTTGACCATCGCTGGCCGTTCACCCGCGACCTTTCAGTTGCGGGTGGCCAATCTGCGCTGGAACGGCAGCAGCCAGGTGTCCCTGCAAAACATGCATCGCAGCTACAGCGCACTGTTTCTGTATGACGATCCCCGGGTAGAACTGGTGATGGTCGACCACCGCGAGGTATTGCCGTTTGATCACCAGTTACCCATAAGCGAAGCCGGTCGCGAGGCCAACCGTATCAACCTGCTGCTGATCGGGCATCGCAGAACCTGGAATGAACCGCTTGAGCTATGGGATGACGCTTATCTGGCAACTGCCGAGTTCTATGGTCAGGTGGCCCGCTGGAACAATGGCGTCGATGCCATGGTCGGCAGTGAGTCCCCGCGTCGACAGAGCATCTTCCTCGAAGGGCTGGGGCGTGCCGCGCAGAAGGCTGAGATTGCCGCCCCACCGGTGAGTTCTTGCGGCTTTGAAATGCTGTTTACGCTGCTCGACGGGCTGGGTGGTGATTATTACCGTGAGTTTTATCCCGAAGAGGAGCGGGTGGCGTGGCGTCCGGAGGGGCAATTCGAGGCCTGTCGGCGTACCAGCTTTATCAGTATCAACGACATGATTGTCGGCAAACTCGAAGAGCGCTGGCCTTTGTTGAGTGATTTTCTGGGGTTTCAGGTTGACGATCTGACGCTTTATCAAGGTGATGACGAACACGTAGAGCCTAAGGTGGCTGCGCATTTACGAGGTTTGCAGGCGCAAATCATCGAGGAGCGAAACTATGAGGACGGCGTCGGTGATTACCTCAAAAGCAGCCTGATAACGATGCGGCAAAAACAGGTCCCTGAACCGGTATGCGAACAGTTGCTGGTCAGCTTCGACAATCTGCAGGAGCCCGGGAATCTGCGCGCCCAGGCGGAAAGCTCTCTGCTGGCCAGTTTTGAACTGAATGAAATCCAGCTGACGTGCCTGTTGTTTTCACCGTTCATTAATGCGGGGGCCGGACTTGAGCGATTCTTGCGCAATTGTCACCCCGGCATGTTGGTGGCATTGCCGGATCTGCACCGGGCGATGCAGGGCCTGCATGCGCCGGAACAGGTCATGAAATGGATGACGGATGTCAGTGGGCTGCCGGTCAGGTTGATTGTGCGTTTGTATGCAATGGGGCCGGTTCGTATGTCTGCGCCTGGAGAATCGGCCGCGCAGAGCGTCGATGCGGTTGACGCGGCGGCCGAGCCGACCGCTGATCGATCGGCGGAAGGTTGATCGTGAGCCGCTTGCCTGGAGATGAACCCATGCCCACGGATACGGGGTTGTGAAGGGGTCGAGGGAGAATGACTTCGTTTATCAGGCGGTTTATCGATACCTGACGCTGCTGATAGATGAGGCGGGGAACAGCGGGGCGGTGCGCCTGCCCTCACTCCGGCAATTGTCTGACCGGCTCAATGTGTCGATCTCGACCGTCCAGTACGCCTACTCGCTGCTGGAAAAGGAAGGTCGAGTTTATTCAATTGCCAAGTCCGGGTACTACGCGCAAGCGCTGCACATGATGGATTCGCCGGATAGCGGCAGTGATCTGCTGGAAACCGTTTACGTCAATGCCAGGCGCCCGGGCATGTGCGTGCTGAGCGCCGATGAGCCGGCCTCGCTACAGCCACTGGACAGCCCGTTATTGATGTTGGAGCGGGAATTGCTGCGTCAATATCCGCGTCAGCCACATGCGTTGGTGCAACCTTGTGGAGAGCTGGAGTTGCGCACGGTGCTGGCCGCCCGCTACACCTCATCCACGGCCAATTACTGGCGTGCGGATGACGTCTATATCGGCGCAGACCTGCGCGGTGTATTGGAAATTCTGATTTCCGTGCTTGAGTTGCGTCGGGCCACCGTGGTCGTCGAATCGCCCTGTGACTGGGTGATCCTGCGTCTGCTTGAGGCCGCCAAAGTACGGGTCATCGAGTTGCCGTTGCTCCCCGGGGGCATGATTGATCTTCAGCGGCTGGAGTCGGTGCTCAAGAGCGAGACGGTGCGTTTGATGCTTTTGTCGTCAGTGTTGAGCATGCCCCGGGGCAGTCTTCTACCGCTGAGCAACCAGCAGGCAGTCGCGCATTTGCTTGGACGTCATGGTACCTGGGTGCTGGAAAACGATTGTTACAGCGAACTCCATGAAGGCAATGACGCGCAACGGATGCGCGACTGGCTGGACCCCGATCGTTTAGTGGTGTTTTCCACGTTCGAAAAGTTCGTCGGGGCCGAGGCGCCTTTCGGTTATGTGCTGTCGCGTCATTGGCGCAGTGAGTTGCAGCGGCATTTCCTGTTGCGCGCGTTTCGGTTGTCGCCGATTCGCCAGAAAGCCATTGCCAGGTTGTTGGGGGGCGGCCGACTGGATCAGCATTTATTGGTATTGCGGCGAATGCTCAAGGAGCGTCGTACGCAATTGATCGAGTTGTTGCGCGAACGTCTTGGCGATGCGATGCAGGTTGTCGAGCCCGAGGGTGGCGCGACCGTGTGGGTACATTCGCTGCGACCAGTGAACATGGCGCAGGTCTTCCAGCGATTGCTCAGGCAGCAGATCGTTATTGCACCTGGCGAGCTATTCAGCCTGCAAAGCCTGCATGCGCATCATCTGCGGTTGAGCCCGCTGAGCCATGGTGACCATGACCTGGCCAGTGTGGTCGGGCTAATCGGTGACGCCTTGCGCCTTGCACCTGCTGACTAACGTTAAAAAACATCGGGAGAGTCCCGGATAGATCGCATCGCACTGCGGTCAAACTGCCAGTAAACTGCGCTCTATTCCTGAACCACTCTATTTCAGAGGTTTTGCATGACACTCAGTCCTTTTGCGGGCAAACCGGCACCGGCAGAATTGTTGGTCGATATCCCGCGACTGGTAACGGCTTACTACACTGGACAGCCCGACGCCTCGATTTCCACTCAGCGTGTGGCGTTCGGTACGTCCGGGCACCGGGGCAGCTCGTTCGACTTGAGTTTCAACGAGTGGCACGTTCTGGCCATCAGCCAGGCGATCTGTCTGTACCGCGAAGCCCAAGGGATCACCGGGCCGCTGTTTGTCGGCATCGACACCCACGCATTGTCGACTCCGGCCGGCGCCAGCGCGCTGGAAGTCCTGGCCGCCAACGGTGTGACCGTGATGATTGCCGAAGGTGATGAGTACACGCCGACACCCGCCATTTCCCACGCCATTCTGTGCTACAACCGTGGCCGTACTTCGGGCCTGGCTGACGGCATCGTCATCACGCCGTCGCACAACCCGCCACAAAGCGGTGGGTACAAGTACAACCCAACCAACGGCGGGCCGGCCGATACCCACATCACCAAGTGGATCGAAGCCAAAGCCAATGAATTGCTGGCCAACAAGCTGGCCGGTGTGAAGCGCATCAGCTACGAACAGGCGCTCAAGGCCAGCACCACGCATCGTCATGACTACGTGAACACCTACGTCGCCGACCTGATCAACGTGATCGACTTCGACGCCATCCGTGACGCCAAGCTGCGTCTGGGCGTTGATCCGCTGGGTGGAGCAGGGGTGCGCTACTGGTCGGCGATTGCCGAGCATTACCGCCTCGATCTGCAAGTGGTGAACAAGGAAGTCGACGCGACGTTCCGTTTCATGACTGTCGACTGGGATGGCCAGATTCGCATGGACCCGTCGTCCAGCCACGCGATGCAAGGCCTGATCGGTCTCAAAGAACGTTTCGACGTGGCCTTCGCTTGCGACCCGGATCACGATCGCCACGGTATCGTCACGCCGTCCGGTGGGCTGCTTGCGCCGAACAACTATCTGGCCGTATCGATCGATTACCTGTTCCAGAACCGCCCGCAATGGCGTGCGGATGCCGGCGTGGGTAAAACCGTGGTCAGCAGCGGTCTGATCGATCGCGTGGCCAAGCGCTTGGGGCGTCGTCTGTACGAAGTTCCGGTCGGTTTCAAATGGTTCGCCGACGGACTGTTCGATGGCTCGCTCGGCTTCGGTGGCGAAGAGAGCGCGGGCGCATCGTTCCTGCGCAAGGACGGTGGCGTGTGGAGCACCGACAAGGACGGTCTGATCCCTGCGTTGCTCGCCGCTGAAATGACCGCACGCACCGGTCGCGATCCGAGCCAGGCCTACAAGGCTTTGACCGATGAGCTGGGCGAGCCGTTCTCGGTACGTGTCGACGCCAAGGCCAATCCGGAGCAGAAAGCGTTGCTGAGCAAGTTGTCGCCTGCACAGGTCACTTCGACCGAACTGGCTGGCGAGAAGATCCAGAGCATTCTCAGCCATGCACCGGGCAACGATCAGGCGATTGGCGGTCTGAAAGTGATGACGGAAAATGGCTGGTTCGCCGCGCGTCCGTCGGGCACTGAAGACATCTACAAGATCTACGCCGAAAGCTTCATCGGTGACGACCACCTCAAGCAATTGGTCGTCGAAGCGCAGGCGCTGGTGGATGGCGCAATCGCCGGCTGATGATGTTGGCGAGCGCATGAAAAAAGGGGCAACCGTGATGGTTGCCCCTTTTTTTGCCTGCCATTCAAGCCATCAGGCCAGATCCACCAGGACGATTTCGCTGTCCTCAAGGGCCGTAACGCTCAGCACCCGTTCCTGCGCTACCGCCACGCCGTCTCGAGCTTGTGCGCGCAAGCCGTTGACTTCAATCAGGCCAGTGGCCGGCACCAGGTAGGCGCGACGGCCTTCATCCAGATAATATTCGGCAGTTTCGCCCGCCTTGAGGTTGGCTGCGACCAATCGCGCATCAGCGCGAATCCGCAGGCTCTGGTCATCGCCGTCCTTGCCGCTGGCCAAGGTGACAAAACCTTCGCGCTGGCCTTTCGGGAACGGTTTGGCACCCCAGGAGGGCGGTGCGCCGGTTTCCGTTGGCAGGATCCAGATCTGGAAGATCTTGGTGTCCTTGGCTTCCAGGTTGTATTCGCTGTGAGCGATGCCGGTACCCGCGCTCATTACCTGCACGTCGCCAGCTTCGGTGCGGCCCTTGTTGCCCAGGTTGTCCTGGTGAGTGATAGCACCTTCACGAACATACGTGATGATTTCCATGTCGCGATGCGGATGCTGGGGAAAGCCAGTGCCGGCTGCGATCACGTCATCGTTCCACACCCGCAGGTTGCCCCAGCTCATGCGCTGCGGGTCGTAGTACTCGGCGAACGAAAAGTGGTGATGGGCATCCAGCCAGCCGTGATGGGCGCCGCCCAGCGAGCTGAAGGGTCTGAGTTCAAGCATGATCGTCTCCTCAAAAGGTTCGACGCGAGGTGTGAAGGGCGCACCCGACGCGGGACCGGTGGTTTATGACGGCCATCATCTATCAGTCAATAATCGATAAAAAGCGTAAAAAGTGCGGCGTTATAATCGAAATACTCGATAAGAAAATAGTTGTGAAGCATCTCATCCCACCTTCAGTTCATCGCCTAAACCAATGACCTGAAAGCATTTCGCTAGAACTGAGCGGCAAATACAGACACCATAGCCGCAACAGCCTCACACACTGGAGCCCGTCAGCGTGGCGCAACACACCCCCGATCTTCCTCCCGAACTTCGCCCCTTGGCCGAGATGCCATGGTTCAAACGCCTGGCTGCACGCTTCTTCGGCCACGGTTTGACCCGACTGCGCGCGCAGCACCGTGCGTCGTGGTTGCACGGTCAGGCCGATGGTTTCCGCAGTGGCCATACCGCTGGCGTCGAATATGGCTTTAAGGAAGGCAAGCTTGAGGGGCTGGAAGAGGGCCGGCAGGTGCTGCTGATCCGTGACAGTCGCAACACCGAGCATCGCCCGCCCAACGTCGACAATCATCTGTTCGATGATTGGCGCCTGCCGTTGACGGCCGAGCTGAAAAAACGCATGAAGGCCGATGTTGCCCGTTTGTTGCCTGAGCATGCTCAGCCAAGTACCGCGCAATGGAAGATGATTTTCAGCGAAACCCCGTCAACCTCAGTGGTTGCCGGCGCGGGCGCGGGTAAGTCCACCACGCTGGTTCTGCGTATTCTGTTGCTCAACCACTATCTGGGTTTTGAGCTGGATTCGATGACCGTAGTGACCTTCACCCGCGAGTCGCGCAAGGATTTCATCAACAAACTGATCGAGCTGTTCGCGCTCTGGGGGCACGCGCTGAACCTGCGCCAGGCACGCGAACTGGTGCGTACCTTCCACTCGCGCATTCTGCCGATGGTGCGCAGCTTGCCGGGTTTCGAGCGCTTGCAGGCCTTTGAAAACCTCAGTCATCGAGTTCAGGGTGCTGAGGAGGAGGTCGACAGTAATCCGTTCGACCTGCGCATCAACGATGCGCAACGTCAGCAACTCAACGCCTGCTATCACCGCTTGTTCAACGAGGACGAGCGTTTTCGACATCTGATTCAGCCACTGTCGCGCGCGGGTTTGCAGCTCAAGGAGCTGGAGCGTGATCACCCGGATGTGCAGAAGCGCGTCGCGGTAACGGAGCTGGCATCCCAGCGCGACGAAGAGCTGTGCGACGCCATCGAAGATCTGTGGTTCCGCGCGGGTGCTTGGCCGATCAAGGGCATTGAGCCGAATCGGCAGAGTTTCGATATCAACGGCGCGAAATTTCATTGTCATGGTTACATTCCGAGCTTGGATGCGTGGGTGGTGCTCGGTTTCGATCCGCGGGAAAACCCGCAGGTCAGTCGGCCAAACGCCAAGCTCAGCGTGCGCGCAGAGTGGGCAGTCAAGCGCACCCTGTTTCAAGCTTTCTGTCGTAAGCCTTTGATTTGGCTTGATAGTTATGAGTCATCAAAACGTGTTCTGGCTACTTTGGCAGGCGATGCCAGTGCCGGGCCGGGCTTCGATTACAAGGTCAAGGGTGAGCTGGCTTCCGCGCCATTGCTCGACTGTTTTGTGGCGGCGGCAGGCTTCATCGAGAACCTCGGCCTGGATGTGCCTGACGCGGTCGGTCGCATGAGTTTCGCCAAGGACGACCCGGATCGTTTCTTCTTTGAAGCCTTGAGTCTGTTCTGGCGCGCCTTTGAAGATCATTTGCTCGATCAGAAACCGCCGATCATGACCTACAACCGCATGTTCGCGCTGTTCAGCGAGCATTCGCCGGAGAACCTCAAGCTGTTGAGCGACGAGTTACTCAGGCCGTTGTCGCACTTGATGATCGACGAATTTCAGGACGTTTCGCCACAGATCGTCTCGTGGATTCGCGCAAGTCTGACGGAAATCCGCAGTCGTGGCCCGGCCATGCACGTCGGGCGGGGCGCGCAGCGTTCGTCGTTGCTGTGCGTCGGTGATGACTGGCAGTCGATTTACGGTTGGCGCGGCAGTTCGCCGAGTTATTTCATGGCGTTCGACAAGGAGTTCCCGTCGCCGAGCACTACGCGGGTAATGCTCAGTGATAACTACCGCAGTCACCAGCACATCATTGATGCCGCCGAACATATCGTTCGCGCGGCACCGGCGATCCCGGGCAAAAAAGCCAAGGCCAGCGGCGCACCCAAGCCGTTGCAACCGGTCAATGTGCTGGAGCGCGACGATCAGGGCTTGGGCCAGCGCCTTGCCGAACATTATCGTCAAGGTCACTCAATCTTGATGCTTTATCGAAAAAGCAGCGATAAGTTATTGATAGAGGAGCATATTCAGTCTGTAGTTAATGTTGATTCGAGCTTGCCGTACGAAGCGCGACGCCTGAAGCAGCTGACCTACCACAGCGCCAAAGGCTTGCAGGCTGACGCGGTGTTTCTGCTCGGCGATTGCCAGCATCTGACCAGTTCGCCCTACAAGAATCAGGTCTATCGCATGGCGGGCCTAGGCAAGTCGGGCGACAGCGAGCCCTACGACACGGCGCAAAAAGACGAAATCCTGCGCTTGGCGTATGTCGGCATCACGCGGGCGGTCAGCCATTGCTACTGGTATGTCGAACCGCAGGAAGCGCAAGCGGTGAACATGCCCCGGGCGTCCGACCGGGTGGCCAAAGGCAAACCGTTCTTCGTTGATCACCGCGCCGCCAAGCAAACCGCGTAAGCACAAAAAAGCCCGCATCGCTGCGGGCTTTTCGTTTTAAATCATAAACTTATGCGTAACTCTTGAGAGACTCCGGAGGAATGAACGCTTCCAGCTCGTCCTCCACAGCCTCGATGATTCGCTCGACATCCGCTGCATTCATCACCGTCGCGCACGGGATCCCGGCGATAGCGATCATGGTTTCGCCGCTGGCACGATCGAACAGTCGGGCGATCATACTGCCCGGTGCGTCCATCGTTGCCTCGAAACCCATCGGATGGAAATGCCAGCGCATCAACTGGCATGCGTTGGGAAACGTGACTTTGCTTGACCCTTTATTCATATGTTGCCCGCCTTCTTCATCGAGCGCTTCCGTTTGCTCATGTTAGGTGGGAAGAGCCTTCATTGGCTCAACCGGTGACTGACATTAAAAGTAGCATCCGCATGTGAAATTCCTGTGAGATTTTTCAGTTCATTTTGCGATTGCTTCGCATTTTTTGATGTAAGTCACGGCCTACGCAATCATCGCCAAAACGCCACTATGGATTAGTCATTGAAGCCTGTGGCGAACTTGGGCAAGCTCGGGTTTTTTGCGCCGAGCCCTTTATGCACGCCGACGACGACGGCCCTGAACAGACCCAAGCCACGGCTGCAACGGTCATGCGCTATCACCTGAGCTGGAAACACCGCGACCTCGACAGCGTCATGGCGCTGTACCACCCGGACATTCAGTACAACGATTTTTTCCAGAACCGCGTGCTCGGCCTCAACGAGTTACGCGAGTACGTGCGCGTCAGTATGCCGCGAGAATCCGACGAACTGCTTGAGCATTGCGACCGCATTCGCGTCGACGGCAACACCGCATTCATCCAATACGAAGTGACCTTGCGCGGCGGCGACGGTCTGGTGTCGTTTCGCTCCAGCGAGGCGCTCACGGTCAGGGACGGGCTGATCTGGCGCGTCAACGAATACGCTTCGCTGGTGCGCACGCAAACTGCTGGCAAGGCCTCGTCAAGTCAGCGCCCGGCAGTCAGTCGCCTGGGCTTGTCGCCGCGTCAGTTGAGCTTTATGGCCGAAGACCTGCAGCAGTATTTCGAAAAGCAACAGCCGTATCTTGATCCCGAACTCGATTTGCAGCGGGTGGCGAAGGAGTGCGGGTACAGCCGCAATCAGATTTCCTATCTGCTCAACCAGGTGCTCGGGCAAAGTTTCTATCGCTACGTCAATCAGGCGCGCCTGCAACATCTGCTGCGCTCGCTCGATAACGCCGCGCCGCCGGTGCGCATCGATGAACTGGCTTTCGCTGCGGGTTTCAATTCGTTATCGGCGTTCTACAGCTGTTTCCGTCAGCACACCGGTCAGTCGCCCAAGGCTTACGCGAAACAAATTTCTTTGCGGGCACGCGCGCAAGACATCCACTGAGCACAGCCACTAGGATCGACGCCATCGAAGGTTTTCAGTGGCGGAGTCTTGCATGCCGGCGTGGCGCACTATCAGTTTGTGGATGGACCAACTCGATGAGCCGCTGACCGCGCGGCCCGAGCTTGAGCGTGATCTGGACGTCGACGTGGCGATCATCGGCGCCGGTTACACGGGCCTGTGGACCGCGTACTACCTGAAGAAACTCGCGCCGGGACTCGACATCGCGATTGTCGAAGCACAGACCGCCGGTTTCGGCGCTTCCGGTCGCAATGGCGGCTGGTTGATGGGCAACCTGCTCGGCGAAGATCGGTTGTTGGCCGGCCTCTCGCCGGAACAGCGCCGCGCTTCCTTTGATCTGCTGCACAGCATTCCCGATGAAGTGGACGTCGTCCTCGAACGCGAAGGCATCGATTGCGATTACCGCAAGGGCGGCGTGTTGTACTGCGCGGCGCGTTATCCGGAACAAGAAGCCTCTCTGCGCGAGTACTTGGGCAAACTGCACGCCCAAGGCCTGACCGACGACGATTATCGTTGGCTCAGCCCCGAGCAACTGGCGCAGCAGATCCGCGTCGCCAAGCCTTATGGCGGGATTTACGCGCCGCACGTGGCGACCATCCACCCGGCGAAACTGGTACGCGGCCTGGCGCGCACCGTGCAGAGCATGGGCGTGAAGATCTACGAAAACAGCCCGGTTACCCATTGGCAGTCGGGCAGTCTACGCACGGCGAAAGCCTGCGTGCGCAGTCGCTGGATCGTGCCAGCCGTCGAAGGTTATTCGGTGACCTTGCCACCGCTGGGCCGCTATCAGCTACCGGTGCAAAGCCTGATTGTCGCCACCGAGCCATTGTCTGCCGCGACTTGGGACGAAATTGGCCTCAGCCGGGGTCAGGCGTTCAGCGAATTCAGCCGTCAGGTCACTTATGGCCAGCGCAGCGCCGACAATCGGCTGATCTTCGGCGCCCGTGGCGGTTACCAGTTCGCTGGCAAGCTGCGCCATAACTTTGATCTGACTCGTGATGAAGTCGAGTTGCGCCGTTATCTGTTCGGCGAACTGTTCCCGCAGCTGAAAAACGTGCAGATCACCCACGCCTGGGGCGGCAACCTCGGGATGTCCCGGCACTTCAAACCGCACATGCTTTGCGATCGCGCCAATGGCATCGCGCTGTCCGGCGGTTATGGCGGGGAGGGCGTCGGCGCGAGCAATCTCGGCGGGCGCACCCTGGCGGACTTGATTCTTGAGCGCGACAGCGAACTGACCCAGCAACCGTGGGTGCTGCCGGATGGTGGCATTCATGCGCTGCGCGCTTGGGAGCCGGAGCCATGCCGCTGGTTGGGCTACAACGCGATCATCAAAAGTTTCGTCCACGAAGACCAGACCCTGGCCAACCCGGCGACCGCGCCTTGGCGGCGCAAACTCGCCAGCCAAGTGGCGGGTTTCATGGAAGGCTTCATGCATTGAACGTCGATTTACTTTAAGAAAGCCCAAAAGACAGGTCAGACCATGAGCATTACCCAGTTCAAAAACACCGCGACATTGCAACTTGACGAGTCCAACCCGGTGGCCGTGCCCCTCGGCGAGCCGGTGGCGATTGCTTCGACCACCAGCGTCGAGCGCGATGACGGCGTCGAAACCGGCGTCTGGGAATGCACGCCCGGGCGCTGGCGTCGGCAAATCACCGCGCAAGAGTTCTGCCATTTCATTTCCGGGCGCTGCACGTTCACCCCCGACGGTGGCGGCGAAACCCTGCACATACAAGGTGGCGACGCACTGATGTTGCCGGCCAACACGCTCGGTGTCTGGGATATCCAGGAAACCGTGCGCAAGAGCTACGTGCTGATTTTCTGATTGTTTGATCCTTTGATTGCCTGCCAACAAAAAAGAAAACCCACACAGGAATCGATCCATGATCCGCAAGACCCTCGCTCTGGCACCGCTGATGCTTGCTGTTTCCCTTGCTCAGGCAGCGGAAACGGTCAAGGTTTACAACTGGTCCGACTACATTGCGCCGGACACCACCAAGAACTTCGAAAAAGAGACGGGCATGGGGGTCACCTATGACGTCTACGACAGCAACGAAACCCTCGACGGCAAGTTGATGACCGGTAAATCCGGTTACGACGTGGTGTTTCCGTCCAACCACTTTATGGCCCGGCAGATTCAGGGCGGGGCGCTGAAGAAGCTCGACAAGAGTCAGCTGCCGAACTGGAAGAACCTCAATCCGGTGCTGCTCAAAGCGCTGCAGACCAATGACCCGAACAACGAACACGGCTTCCCCTATCTGTGGGGCAGCACCGGCATCGGCTACAACATCGCCAAGGTCAAAGCGGTGCTGGGCGAGAACGCACCCGTGGACTCCTGGGACCTGATCTTCAAGCCCGAGTACATGGAAAAACTGCAGAAGTGCGGTGTGGCGATCCTCGACAACGGCCCGGAATTGCTGCCGGCGGCGCTCAACTACCTGGGTCTGCCACACCACAGCAAAAATCCCGAAGACTATAAAAAAGCTGAAGCACTGCTGATGAAAGTGCGGCCGTACGTCAGCTACTTCCATTCCTCGAAATACACCAGCGACCTGGCCAATGGCGACATCTGCGTGGCGGTCGGTTTCTCCGGCGACATCCTGCAGGCCGAGAACCGCGCCAAAGAAGCGAAAAATGGCGTCGACATTGGCTACGCAATTCCCAAGGAAGGCGCGGCGATCTGGTTCGACATGGTCGCCATGCCTGTCGATGCGCCGGACGAGAAGGCCGGTTATGCGTTCATGAACTACCTGCTGCGCCCGGACGTAATGGCCGGCATCAGCAACTATGTGCACTACGCCAATGGCAATGAGCAGGCGGACAGCCTGATCGACCCGGCGATCAAGAACGACACCAAGGTTTACCCGAGCCCGGAGATGATGGGCAAACTGTTTGCGCTGGAGGCGATGCCGTTGAACATTGACCGGATCCGCACGCGGGTGTGGAACAAGATACGCACTGGTAGCTGACCCGCTTTTCCCCTGTAGGAGCTGCCGCAGGCTGCGATCTTTTGATCTTGCTTTTGAAAGGCAAAGGCAAAAGATCGCAGCCTCGTTTCACTCGTCAGCTCCTACACTTTGGGCGAGCAATCTGGTTGATATCAATACACTGGCATTGCACTAATAAAGTGCAGAAAAGTGAGACGCGCCTAACAAAAAACAACTTACCCATATTTAATATTTAAATAGAAAATCGTCAGACAATTAGGCAAAAGCTTCGCAACTAAAACATTCTTCCACCTCCGCACGCTTTGTTTACGGCAGTTTTACGAAACAGCCCGATTTGATCTCAAAAAAATCCTTTACGGCAGATTTCAAATTGTGTCAGGTTTCTTACGCCTTCATTGGGCGAGTGATAGGACGATCTCGCCAGAGAGAGTCCTATCGGACAAAAACTGTTCCATTGCTAAACAAGGAAGTGTGTTTATGTCGAAAGTTAAAACGAATGCTATTGATACCGCCGAACAGGCTTTCCAGCTGTCAGCCTTCAGCTCGGCGTACAACCAGATCAATAGCTTCAGCCATCAATACGATCGTGGCGGCAACCTCACGGTCAATGGCAAACCCTCCTTTTCCGTCGATCAGGCCGCAACCCAGTTGCTGCGCGACGGCGCTGCCTACCAGGACAAGGACGGCAGCGGCAAGATCGAACTCACCTATACGTTCCTGACCTCGGCATCGTCCAGCACGATGAACAAGCATGGGATCACTGGGTTCAGTCAATTCAGTGCACAACAACAAGCTCAAGCCAAGCTCGCCATGCAATCCTGGGCTGACGTGGCCAACGTGACCTTCACCGAGAAAGCCTCGGGCGGTGACGGCCACATGACCTTCGGTAACTACAGCGGTGGCCAGGATGGCGCTGCAGCGTTCGCCTACCTGCCAGGTACCGGCGCCGGTTATGACGGCACCTCGTGGTACCTGATCAACAGTGGCTACACGCAGAACAAGAATCCGGATCTGAACAACTACGGTCGTCAGACCCTGACTCACGAAATCGGCCACAGCCTGGGCCTCGCTCACCCTGGTGACTACAACGCCGGGAATGGCAATCCGACCTACAACGACGCGTCCTACGGCCAAGACACCCGCGGCTACAGCGTCATGAGCTACTGGAGCGAAAGCAACACCAGTCAGAACTTCAGCAAGGGTGGTGTCGAAGCGTATTCGTCCGGCCCGCTGATGGACGATATCGCTGCCATCCAGAAGCTCTACGGTGCCAACACCACCACCCGTACCGGTGACACCACCTACGGCTTCAACTCCAACACTGGCCGTGATTTCCTCAGCGCTTCGTCGTCGAGTGACAAAGTGGTGTTCTCGGTGTGGGACGCGGGCGGCAAGGACACTCTGGACTTCTCGGGCTTCACCCAGAACCAGAAGATCAACCTCAAAGACGCCTCGTTCTCCGACGTTGGTGGCATGGTGGGTAACGTATCCATCGCCAAAGGCGCGATCATCGAGAACGCTATCGGTGGTTCCGGCAACGATCTGTTGATCGGCAATAGCGTGGCCAACGAACTCAAGGGCGGTGCCGGCAACGACATCCTCTGGGGTGGCGGTGGTGCTGACAAGCTGTGGGGCGGTGCCGGTTCGGACACGTTTGTGTTCGCTGCCAGCTCTGACTCCAAGCCAGGTGCGATCGATCAGATCCTCGATTTCGTCAGCGGTCTGGACAAAATCGACCTGACCGGTATCACCAACGGTGCCGGCCTGCACTTCGTCAGCAGCTTCACCGGTTCTGCCGGCGACGCCATTCTGACTTCGTCGGGTGGCAATAGCCTGCTGTCGGTGGACTTCTCCGGGCACGGCGTGGCGGACTTCCAGGTCAGCACCGTTGGCCAGGCAGCGACCAGCGACATCGTGGCGTGATGTAGAAGTGGAAAGCGGCGTGTGATACGTCGCTTTCTCCACTTGCATCGTGTTGCTCTGTAAGCAAGGCTACACGCCGGAGCGAATATTCCTATGATCTGTAAAGCTTTTACCTACAAGGCAATGGCGTGGCTCTCGGCGGCGCTCATCATGATTTCAGGAGAAACCGGTATGGCAAGCAGCCTCAGACTCGAAGAACCCTCGGCGTTTGCCGGTCACTGGCAGGCAACTTTGTCGACTCAAGGCGAAGATCCAAAAGCGCAAAAGCAGCAGGACAAGCCTTCGAACACTTGCTTCTTGGATCTGGCTAAAAACCAAACCCTGGGCCAAGGCGCCGACTGCCTGGGTGCCTGGCTTGAAGCAACCCCGATCGGCTGGTTTCCCGACCCCGACGGCCTGTCGATCACCGGCAAGGAAGGTTCAAGAATCCAGTTTTTCAGTCGACAACGTGACGGGTTTTATCAGACGACTTTGAAGTCTGGCTTGGTGATTACCCTTGAGCGCGTGGCGCAACAACCTTGATTATCCAGAACGCGACAAAGTTTTAATATAAAGCGCCACGCTATGGTTATAAGAAGCGCGAACTGACAACTGCGCCGCAATTAATTACGCAAGTTGTTATGAAAGTGTAAGCGGGTACTTGCAAGTCATCTTTCGCAGGTAAGCGGAACATTAATTGAAGCCTCGCCCAAGTGCGGCGGGACCCATCATTTCAGGAAGAATCGATGAAGATGGCGAAGGCCCCAGCCACCGCTCCCTTATTCAAGGCATTGGCTGACTATAAAAGTATTCTGATCAGCGTCGGCTGCTTTACCGCACTGATTAACGTGCTGATGCTGGTGCCCTCCATCTACATGCTCCAGGTCTATGACCGGGTGCTGTCGTCGCAGAACGAAACGACCCTGGCGATGCTCTCGCTGATGGTGGTCGGCTTCTTCGCCTTTATTGGCCTGCTGGAAGTGGTGCGCAGCTTTATCGTGATCCGCATCGGCAGCCAGTTGGAGCGCCGCTTCAACCTGCGGGTTTACCAAGCGGCGTTCGAGCGCAACCTGTTCAAGGGCGAGGGCAACGCCGGGCAGTCACTGGGCGATCTGACGCACATTCGCCAATTCGTCACCGGCCCGGCGCTGTTCGCGTTTTTCGATGCGCCATGGTTCCCGGTCTACCTGTTTGTGATTTACCTGTTCAACGTCTGGCTCGGTGTGCTCGCCACAGCAGGCGCACTGCTGCTGATCGGCCTGGCCTGCCTGAACGAATACATGACCAAAAAGCCGCTGGGCGAAGCCGCCGGTTATTCGCAACAGTCCAGCCAGTTGGCCACCAGCCATTTGCACAACGCCGAAACCATTCAGGCGATGGGCATGCTCGGTTCCCTGCGCAAGCGCTGGTTCCAGGTGCACTCGCGCTTCCTCGGCCTGCAAAACCAGGCGAGTGACACCGGTGCGGTGATCAGCTCTGTGAGTAAAACCCTGCGCCTGTGCCTGCAATCGTTGGTGTTGGGGCTGGGTGCGTTGCTGGTGATCAAGGGTGATATGACCGCCGGGATGATGATCGCCGGTTCGATTCTGATGGGGCGTGTACTGAGCCCGATCGATCAGTTGATTGCCGTGTGGAAGCAGTGGAGCGGGGCGAAACTGGCTTACCGCCGTCTCGATGCGCTGCTGCAAGCGTTCCCTCCCAGCGACGACGCCATGGCGCTGCCGGCGCCGAAAGGCCAGATCACCTTCGAACAGGTCAGTGCCGGCCCACCGGGGCAACGTGCGGCGACCCTGCAAATGGTCAATTTCAATCTGAATGCCGGCGAAGTGCTCGGCGTGCTCGGTGCTTCCGGTTCCGGCAAATCGACCCTGGCCCGGGTACTGGTCGGTGTCTGGCCGACCCTTGGCGGCACCGTGCGTCTTGATGGCGCGGATATTCATCGCTGGAACCGCGACCAACTCGGCCCGTACATCGGTTATCTGCCGCAAGACATCGAGCTGTTCAGCGGCAGCATCGCCGAGAACATTGCGCGTTTCAGTGAGGCCGATCCGCAGAAAGTCGTCGCCGCCGCGCAACAGGCCGGTGTGCACGAAATGATCCTGCGTCTGCCGCAAGGCTACGACACGCAACTGGGCGAGGACGGCAGCGGTTTGTCCGGCGGCCAGAAACAGCGTGTGGCCCTGGCGCGTTCAATGTATGGCACGCCGAGTCTGGTGGTGCTGGACGAACCGAATTCCAACCTCGACACCGTCGGTGAAGCCGCTCTAGCCAGCGCCATCGCCGCGCTCAAAGCCCAAGGCACCACGGTGGTGCTGGTGACGCACCGTTCTTCGGTGCTGGCCCAGGCTGACAAGCTGCTGGTCCTCAATGACGGGCGTCTGCAAGCTTTCGGCCAGAGTCAGGACGTGCTTAAGGCGCTTTCCGGCCAGCAAGAACAACAACGGGAAAAACCTGCACAGGCACCGGGCGGGCTCAGCATGAGCCGTCAGTACCAGCCCTCGACAAGGAATTCGGGTGTATGAGCAGCGCAAGCATGAACACTGAAAACGAAGCAACGATGGAACACGCCTACATCACTGAACGCCCGGAGCGGGATGCGAAGTTTTTCGCGCGCATGGGCTGGGTTCTGGCGATCGTCGGCGCCGGCAGCTTTTTCACCTGGGCGGCGTTGGCGCCGCTGGACCAAGGCATTCCGGTGCAGGGCACGGTGGTGGTGTCGGGCAAACGTAAAGCCGTGCAGTCGATGAGCAGCGGTGTGGTCAGCCGGATTCTGGTGCGCGAAGGTGAAATCGTGAAGCAGGGCCAGCCGCTGTTCCGCCTCGACCAGACGCAAGTCGCCGCTGACGTGCAGTCGCTGCAAGCACAATACCGCATGGCCTGGGCCAGCCTTGCGCGCTGGCAGGCCGAGCGCGACAACCTCAAGCAAGTGACCTTTCCGGCTGAGCTGAGCAATGACCCGGATCCGCGCCTAGCGCTGGTGCTGGAAGGTCAGCGGCAACTGTTCAGCAGCCGTCGCGAGGCTTACTACCGCGAGCAGGCCGGACTGCGTGCGAGCATCGAAGGCGCCACCGCACAACTGGCCGGCATGCGCCGCGCCCGTACCGATCTGAATGCCCAGGCCGACTCGCTGCAACAGCAGTTGAGCAACTTGCAACCGCTGGCCGACAACGGTTACATCCCGCGTAACCGCTTGATGGAGTACCAGCGGCAACTGTCGCAAGTGCAGCAGCAACTGGCGGAAAACACCGGCGAAAGCGGCCGGGTCGAGCAGGGCATCCTCGAGTCGCGGCTGAAACTGCAACAGCACGCCGAGGAGTATCAGAAGGAGGTCCGTACGCAACTGGCCGACGCGCAGCTGAAAAGCGTGACTCTGTCGGAGCAACTGACTTCCGCCGGTTTCGATCTGCAACACAGCGAAATCATCGCCACTGCCGATGGCGTGGCGGTCAATCTCGGCGTGCATACCGAAGGCGCGGTCGTGCGTCAGGGCGAAACGCTGTTGGAGATTGTCCCGCAAGGCACCACGCTGGAAGTGGAAGGGCACTTGCCGATCAACCTGATCGACAAGGTCGGCGCGCATTTGCCGGTGGACATCCTGTTTACCGCGTTCAACCAGAGCAAAACCCCGCGTGTACCGGGCGAAGTCAGCCTGATTTCCGCCGACCAAATGGTCGATGAGAAAACCGGCGTGCCGTACTACGTGTTGCGCAGCAGTGTCAGCGATCAGGCCATGGAAAAACTCAACGGTCTGGTGATCAAGCCCGGCATGCCGGCAGAAATGTTCGTGCGTACGGGTGAGCGTTCACTGCTCAACTATCTGTTCAAACCGCTGCTTGACCGGGCCGGCTCTGCGCTGACCGAAGAATAAGGATGTTCGGCTGTATGAATAAGCTTTCCACGCTCGCAGCAGCATTCTTGCTGCTCGCGAGTCACTCGGCAGTGGCGGCCATGGGGCCGTTCGAGATCTACGAACAGGCGTTGCGCAATGACCCGGTGTTCCTCGGCGCGATAAAGGAACGCGATGCCGGCCTGGAAAACCGCGCCATTGGCCGCGCCGGCCTGTTGCCGCGCATCGGTTACACCTACAACAAGGGGCGCAACTCGTCGAAAGCGACGTCTCTCGATGAGCGCGCGCGTAACCGTACCGACGATCGTAACTACAGCAGTTACGGCTCGGCGCTGACCCTGCAACAACCGCTGCTCGATTACGAGGCTTATGCCGCGTATCGCAAAGGTGTCGCGCAGTCGTTGTTTGCCGACGAGAACTTTCGCGGTAAGAGCCAGGAGTTGCTGGTTCGCGTACTGGACAACTACACCAAGGCACTGTTCGCGCAGGACCAGATCGACATCGCTCAGGCGAAGAAAAAGGCGTACGAGCAGCAGTTCCAGCAGAACGAACACATGTTCAAGCAAGGCGAGGGCACGCGTACCGATATTCTCGAGGCTGAGTCGCGTTATGAACTGGCGACTGCCGAGGAGATCGAGGCGCGCAACGAACAGGACGCCGCGCTGCGTGAACTGGGTGCACTGGTCGGCGTGCCGGCGGTGGACATCGGTGATTTGGCGCCGCTCGATCAGAACTTCCAGACCTTCGCGCTGATGCCTGCCAATTACGACACCTGGCATGAAATGGCGGTGAGCAATAACCCGAATCTGGCTTCGCAACGCCAGGCCGTGGAAGTCGCGCGTTATGAAGTGGAGCGCAATCGCGCCGGGCATCTGCCGAAAATCAATGCCTACGCCTCGATGCGCCAGAACGAATCGGAAAGCGGCAACACCTACAACCAGCGCTACGAAACCAACACCATCGGTTTTGAAGTCAGTGTGCCGCTGTATGCCGGTGGCGGGGTGTCGGCGTCGACGCGTCAGGCCAGCCGCACTATGGAGCAGGCCGAATACGAACTGGACGGCAAAACGCGTGAGACGCTGATCGAACTGCGGCGGCAGTTCAGCGCCTGTTTGTCCGGGGTGAGCAAATTGCGCGCTTATCAGAAGGCATTGAGCTCGGCGGAAGCGCTGGTGGTGTCGACCAAGCAGAGCATTCTCGGTGGTGAGCGGACCAACCTCGACGCGTTGAACGCCGAGCAGCAGTTGTTCACCACGCGCCGTGATCTGGCGCAGGCGCGGTACGACTATTTGATGGCCTGGACCAAGTTGCATTACTACGCCGGGACCTTGAACGAGCAGGATCTGGCGCGGGTGGATGAGGCATTTGTGGTCGCTCAACAGCCCTCACCCTAACCCTCTCCCAGAGGGAGAGGGGACTGATCCGGGGATATTGCAGAAGTACACCGACTTGAACGAGCGGCACCGAATCCAACATCGAGCCGGTTTTTCAGGTCGATGCGAGACCAGCTGAATCCACAATCGACGCGGTTTTTCACGTCGATGCATGAGGCAAGACACCTCGGTCAGCTCCCTCTCCTGGGGGAGAGGGCTGGGGTGAGGGGAACAGGCGACACCGCAAAAGAACCTGCATAAAACAATAAAAGTGAGTGGTGAACATGGACGTACGCATCAAGCCAATTTCGGTCGGTACCCTGCTGCTTGTGATTTCCGCAACACAGGTTCAGGCGCAATATCTCGAAACCGGCCAACCCGGCGATCCCGGCAGTTGGCGCAGCGCCGAATTCCTCCGCGACTGGGGCCTGAGCCGGATGCAGGCCGAGCAAGCCTACGCCGCCGGCATCACCGGTAAAGGCGTGAAAATCGGCGCCCTCGACTCCGGTTTCGATGCCGCCCACCCGGAATTCGCCAGCGACCGCTATCACCCGGTACTGGCCAGCGGCAGCTACATTGACGGTTCACTGTTCAACGTCAATGGCACCCTCAACCCCAACAACGACTCCCACGGCACGCATGTCGTCGGCACCATGGGCGCCTCACGCGACGGTACCGGCATGCACGGCGTGGCGTACAACGCACAAATCTACGTCGGCAACACCAACAAAAACGACAGTTTTCTCTTCGGCCCCAACCCCGATCCGCGCTATTTCAAAGCGGTATACGACGCCCTCGCCGATGCTGGGGTGCGCGCGATCAACAACAGTTGGGGCAGCCAGCCGCCGGATGTCAGCTACCGGACACTGGCTGATCTGCACGCCGCGTACGCTCAGCACTGGAATAAAGGCACCTGGCTCGACGCGGCAGCGGATGTTTCCCGGCGCGGCGTGATCAACGTATTCAGCGCCGGCAACAGCGGCTATCCGAACGCCAGCGTGCGTTCCGCGCTGCCGTACTTTCAGCCGGATCTGGAGGGCCACTGGCTGGCCGTGTCGGGCCTCGATCAAAGCAATCAGCAAAAGTACAACCAGTGCGGCCTCGCCAAATACTGGTGCATCACCACGCCGGGGGCGAAGATCGACAGCACCATTCCCGGTGGTGATTACGCGATCAAGTCCGGCACCTCAATGTCGGCGCCGCATGCGACCGGGGCACTGGCGCTGGTGATGGAACGCTACCCGTACATGACCAATCAGCAGACGCTCGAAGTGCTGCTGACTACCGCAACGCAACTGGATGGCTCGGTCACCGCTGCGCCGACCGAGCGGGTCGGCTGGGGCGTGGCCAACCTGAACCGGGCGATGCGCGGGCCAGGGCAATTGCTCGGTGCGTTTGATGCCAACTTGGGGGCAGGGCAGCGCGATGTCTGGAGCAATGACATCTCCGACAAGGCGCTGATTCAGCGGCAGGCTGAAGACCTTGCTGAGCACAGTGCCTGGCAGCAAACCCTGCAAGACAAGGGCTGGCAGAACGGCGTTGCTGCCGGTGCCAGTCAGCAGGATCAGACCGATTACGCGGTCGGCACTGCCCGTGATGCGGCAGCGGCGAGCAGGATTTATCAAGGCAGCCTGATCAAGTCCGGCGGCGGCCAGTTGATCCTCACCGGCGACAATACCTATCGCGGTGCGACCACGGTCAATGGCGGCTTGCTCACGGTCAACGGCTCGCTGACTTCCGCTGTAACGGTGAATGACAGCGGCAGCCTCGGCGGTTCCGGCCGGATTGGCGCGTTGACCGCCAATAGCGGCGCTCGCGTGGCGCCGGGCAACTCCATCGGCACCTTGAACGTGGCCGGTGACGTGATCTTCGCGCCCGGTTCGACTTACGCCGTTGAACTGTCGCCGACCAGCAGTGACCGCATCGTTGCCGGGGGCACAGCCACTATCAGCGGCGCCACGTTCAGCCTGTCGCTGGAAAACAGCCCGACGCTGCTTAGCACCAGCGAGGCGCAAAGCCTGCTCGGTCGCCAGTACGACATTCTGCAAGCGGCTGGCGGCATTCAGGGCCAGTTCGGTGCGGTGCTGCCGAATTACCTGTTTATCGGCGGCAGCCTCGACTACGCCGCCAATGGCATTCAACTCGATATCGAACGTAACTCGACGACCTTCGCCAGTGTCGGGCAAACGCCGAATCAGCGCTCGGTGGCCGCTGCCGTCGAAGGCCTGGGCGCGGGCAATTCGGTCTACGAAAGCCTGTTGCGTTCACCCGATGCGAGTTCCGCACAACAGGCGTTTCAGCAGTTGAGCGGCGAGATCTACCCGGCGTTGAGTTCAATGCTGATCAACGACAGCCGCCAGTTGCGTGACGCAGTAGGCGAGCGTCTGCACGATACCAATGCTGCGCAAAGCAATGGCTGGGTCAAGGCGCTCGGCGCCTGGGGCACGACCGATTCGAGCCACGACACGGCGGGCTACAACACCTCGATTGGCGGGCTGCTGGCCGGTGTCGATGGCGCGCTGGACGAGCAAACGCGCATCGGTCTGGTCAGCGGTTACAGCGACAGTTCGCTGAGCATGGGTTCGGGCACGCATTCCTCGGCCAAGGTCGACAGCTATCACCTCGGCGCGTACGCCGGCCGTGAACTCGGCGCCTGGCGCTTGAGCACGGGCGCGGCTTACAGCTGGCATCGCGCCGATGTGAAACGCGATCTGCAATACGGCGATGTCAGTGGCAAACAGAAAGCCAAAGTCGACGCGGCGACCACGCAAGTGTTCGGCGAAGCGGCTTATCGCCTGCACCTGCAACCGCTGGCGCTGGAGCCGTTCGCCAATCTGGCCTACGTGCATCTGGACACTGAAGGTTTGACCGAGAAGGGCGACGCTGCGGCGTTGAAAAGCTCCGGCGATCAACGTGACGCGGTGCTGAGCACCCTCGGTGTGCGGGCGATCAAGACGTTCAATCTTTCGCCCGCGCAATCACTCGACGTGAGTGGCCATCTCGGCTGGCAGCACAGCCTCAGCGACATCGATTCCGAGCAGCATCTGCGCTTTGCCAGCGGTGGCACGCCGTACGCGGTGGAAAGCTCTGCGCTGGTGCGCGACGCCGCACTGGTCGGCGTGCAGGCCAGCCTGGCGCTGAGCCGCGATGTACGGGTCAACCTTGATTACAACGGACAACTGGCCAGTCGCGAAAAGCTGCATGGCGTTGGCTTGAGCCTGAACTGGCAGTTCTAAGCAAGATAACCCGGCTTCTGGTGATCGTTCCCACGCTCCGCGTGGGAATGCCTCTAGGGACGCTCTGCGTCCAGTGACGCGGAGCGTCACGGGCTGCATTCCCACGCGGAGCGTGGGAACGATCAACGACGATCATCGCCCTCAGTGGCAACGATCAGGATTTTTCGCAACATCACTAAGGAAGGTCGCTGGATGAATAACAACAATACCCCCGCGCAAACGGGAGGCCGCTTTGCCCTGAAAACCCTCACGCTCGCCGTGCTCTGTGCCATTGGCACCGCCCACGCCGCGCCCTACGTGGAGAGCGGTCGTACGGGCGATCCGTCGAGTTGGCGCAGTGCCGAATTTCAGGCCGATTGGGGCCTGGGCGCGATCGGTGCCGATCACGCTTATGCCGCCGGCTATACCGGCAAAGGCGTGAAACTGGGGATCTTTGATCAGCCGGTGTATGCCGCGCACCCGGAGTTCTCCGGCAGCAATAAAGTCGTCACCCTGGTCACCAGCGGGATTCGCGAATACACCGACCCGTACATCCCGGTCAAAGCCGGCGATGCGTTCCGCTATGACGGTTCGCCCTCGGTCGGTTCCGACGGCAAACTCGGCGCCCACGGCACCCACGTCGGCGGTATCGCCGCCGGCAGTCGCGACGGCGGGCCGATGCACGGCGTGGCATTCGGTGCGCAGATCATCAGCGCCGACAACGGTGACCCGGGCCCGGAGGACGGCATCGTTCGTGGCAACGACGGCGCGGTGTACAAGGCCGGTTGGGACGCACTGATCGCCAGCGGCGCGCGGATCATCAACAACAGCTGGGGCATCGGCATCACTGACCGTTTCGACCTCGGCGGCCGCGATCCGGCGTACCCGCACTTCACCGTCAATGACGCGCAAGTGCAGTTCAACGAGATCCGCACGCTGCTCGGCACCAAGCCCGGCGGCGCCTACGACGGTGCGATTGCCGCCGCGCGCAGTGGCATCGTGACGATCTTCGCCGCCGGCAATGACTACAACCTCAACAACCCGGACGCCATCGCCGGCCTCGGCTATTTCGTCCCGGACATCGCGCCGAACTGGATCACCGTCGCTGCGCTGCAGAAGAACCCGGATCTGGCCAGCGCCAACCCGTACATCATGAGTACGTTCTCTTCGCGTTGCGGCTACACCGCGAGTTTCTGCGTCTCGGCGCCGGGCACAAAGATTTTCAGCGCGATCATCGAAGGCACCAACGCCGACAACCTGACCACCGGCTACAAAAACTACAACGGCACCTCGATGGCCGCGCCGCATGTCGCCGGTTCCATGGCGGTGCTGATGGAACGCTTCCCGTACATGAGCGGTGATCAGGTCGCCACGGTCTTGCGCACTACGGCCACCGACCTCGGCGCACCGGGCATCGACGCCTTGTACGGCTGGGGCATGATCAACCTGCGCAAAGGCATCGACGGCCCGTCGATGTTCGTCACCGAGCAGGACATTCCAGCGGAATTCCGTATCGACGGCGCGTATGGCTCCGGCCAGTTCGTTGCCGATCTGCCGGGTATCGGCGCGATCATCGATCAAGGCAAACCGACCGAGCGCGTGTGCACCGACATCACCTGCGGCCTCGACACTTGGCGCAACGACATTTCCGGCCACGGCGGTTTGACCAAACAAGGTATCGGCACGCTGGTGCTGACCGGCAACAACACTTACAGCGGCCCGACCCTGGTCAATCAGGGGCGCCTGGCCATCAACGGTTCGCTGCAATCGGCGGTGACGGTGAATGACGGCGGTATCCTCGGCGGCAACGGCCAAATCGGCGCGCTGTCGGTGAACAGCGGCGGTACGGTGGCGCCGGGTAACTCCATCGGCACAATGAATGTGGCCGGTGACGTGACCTTTGCACCGGGTTCGACTTACGCCGTAGAGCTGTCGCCCACCAGCAGCGATCAGATCATCGCCACTGGCAAAGCGGTCATCGAAGGCGCGACGGTGAGCCTGTCGCTGGAAAACAGCCCGACGCTGCTGACCACCAATGAAGTGCAAAGCCTGCTCGGCACGCGCTACAACATCCTGCAAGCGGCGGGCGGTATTGAAGGGCGCTTTGGTCAGGTGTTGCCGGATTACGCCTTTCTCGGCGGCACGCTGGCGTACTCGGCCGATGGCATCCAGTTGGCGGTCGGGCGTAACGACGCTCCGTTCGCCAGCGTCGGTTTGACGCCGAACCAACGTGCGGTCGGTGCGGCGGCTGAGCGTCTGGGCGCTGGTAACGCGCTGTTTGAAACCCTGTTGCTGTCGCCGAATGCGGCGTCGGCGCAGCAAGCCTTCCAGCAGTTGTCCGGCGAAATCCATCCGGCCATTGGCACGATGCTGATCAACGACAGCCGTTACCTGCGTGAAGCCGTTGGCGAACGTCTGCGCGAGCGTGATCTGTTCAACGCTGGCGCACCGACCGATGACCGCAGCAACGCCTGGGTCAAGGTCCTGGGTTCGTGGGGCAAAAGCGATGGCGGGCATGACAATGCCGACTCCAACAGCTCTATCGGTGGCTTGCTCGCCGGTGTCGATGGCTTGATCGCTGAAGATACCCGTCTCGGTTTCGTTACCGGTTATAGCGACAGCTCATTGAGCATGGGCAGCGGCACGCATTCGTCGGCATCAGTCGACAGCTACCACTTGGGTGCGTACCTGGGCCATCAGATCGACGCGCTGCGTCTGACCGTCGGTGGCGCCTATAGCTGGCACCGTGTCGACGTCAAACGTGACCTGCAGTTCGGGGACGTCAGCGGAAAACAAAAGACCAAGCACGATGCCGCAACCACTCAAGTGTTCACCGAGGCCGCCTATGATCTGGGCCTGCAACCGATGAACCTGGAGCCGTTCGCCAATCTGTCCTATGTGCACCTGAACACCGAAAGCTTCACCGAAAAAGGTGACGCCGCCGCGCTGAAGGGCGGTGAGGACAACCGCGATGTGGTGCTGTCGACCCTCGGCGTGCGCGCCAAGCGCAGCTTCGCGCTGTCGAATCAGCATCAGTTGGAACTCGGCGCGAGCCTCGGCTGGCAGCACAACCTGAGCAACGTTGATGCCGACAGCCATCTGGCGTTTGCCAATGGCAACAGCGCGTTCACCGTGCAGAGCGTGTCGATGGATCGCGATGCGGCGGTGGTCGGTGTGCGTGCGGGTCTGGCGCTCAATCGCGATGTGCGGGTGAACCTCGATTACAACGGACTGATCGGCTCGAACGAGAAGGACCACGGTGTGGGTCTGACCCTCGACTGGCAGTTCTAAGGCGTACCGGCAGTTCTGCGGAGCTGCCGGTTTTTGAAGGAAGAGAGAGCACAACATGGGACTGTTCGATTATAAAAATGCCGATGGCAAAGCGTTGTACAGCGACGCCATCGCTCTGACGCTGTACGCCTACACGCCGACCGGCAAGCCTCTGCCGGCCACCGCTTGGGCACCGCTCACGGCAACCGCGCTGGGCTATCAGGGCAAGGTCGGGCCGCAGGGCACGTTCTTCGGCGAGAAGGACGGCTTCACCAGTGCCGAGGCCGAAGTGCTCGGCAAATACGACGCTGCCGGCAAACTGATCGGCATCGGCGTGGCCTTTCGTGGCACCGGCGGGCTGGGTTACAGCGACACCTTCGGCGACCTGAAAAACAACCTGCTGGCCGCCATCGGGCCGTCGGATTACGCGAGTAATTACGCTAAAAACGCTTTCGACAATTTGCTCAAGGCGGTCGCCACATTCGCCATTGCCAACGGCATTGCCGCCAAGGACGTGCTGCTCAGCGGTCACAGCCTCGGTGGGCTCGGGGTCAACAGCGTGGCCGAACTGAGCGCGAGCAACTGGGGCGGCTTTTTCAAGGATGCCAACTACATCACCTTCGCCTCGCCGACTCAGAGCAGCACCGGCAATAACGTGCTGAACATCGGGTTCGAAAACGACCCGGTTTTTCGCGTGCTCGATGGCACCACATTCAGCAGCGCCTCGATGGGCAAGCACGACAAGCCGCACGATTCGACCACCGACAACATCGTCAACTTCAACGACAACTACGCGTCCACCGCTCAGAACCTGGTGCCGTTCAGCATCGTCAATCCGCTGAACTGGTCGGCCCACAGCTCGTTGGGCTATGCCGATGGCTTGAATCGGGTCATCGATTCCAAGTTTTACAACCTTACGCATAAAGACTCGACGATCATCGTCTCCAATCTGGAAGAAGCTTCTCGCGGCAAGACCTGGGTCGAAGATCTCGGCCGCAGTGGCGAGCCGCACACCGGCAGCACGTTCATCATCGGCACCCAGAGCAGCGACTGGCTCAAGGGCGGCGCGGGCAACGACTTCCTTGAAGGCCTGGGCGGTGATGATCGGTTCCGTGATGACGGCGGTTACAACATCCTGCTCGGTGGCCAGGGCCACAACACCTTCGAACTGCAGAAACCGTTGCAGAACTTCAGCTTCGCCAACGACGGTGACGGCACGCTGTACGTACGCGATGCCTATGGCGGCATCAGCATGACCCGCGACATCGGCGCGCTGGTGAGCAAGGAGTCGGGTTCGTGGTGGGGCAGCAAGGAAATCACCTGGGGCGTTACGGCCAAAGGTTTGACCAATGGCAACGAACTGACCCAGTACAACCACTCGCTCAGCGGCGATGGCTACGGCAATGCGCTGCACGCCACGGCTGACGGTGACTGGCTGTTCGGCCTCGGTGGCGATGACAAGTTGATCAGCGACAAGGGCCATGTGACCTTCGTTGGCGGTGCTGGCAACGACGTGATGACGGCGGTGGGTGGCAACAACACCTTTCTGTTCAGCGGCGCGTTCGGTTTTGATGCCATCAACGGTTATCAGGGCAGCGACAAACTGGTGTTCATGGGCGTCGAGGGCGCGGGGCAGGGCTATGACTACAAACAGCACGCGGCGCAGACCGGCAACGACACCGTGCTGAAGATTGGCGACTATGCCGTGACCCTGGTCGGGGTTGGAGTGGCTAACCTGTCGGACTCGGCGTTCGTGTTCGCCTAAACAGTAATCCTGTAGGAGCTGTCGAGTGAAACGAGGCTGCGATCTTTTGATCTTGCTTTTAAGAGGCAAGTCAAAAGATCGCAGCCTTCGGCAGCTCCTACAAATGTCGCGTTAAAGAAGTGTTGTATCGAAATGCTCCGGGGCGTCCCCGTGGGGCGCCCTGGCTGTGAGCTATCTCTAACAATTCCAACAAGAGAGAGGCAATAGCAATGGGTGTGTATGACTACAAGAACTTCGGCACAGCCGATTCCAAGGCGTTGTTCAGCGATGCCATGGCGATCACGCTGTATTCCTACCACAACCTCGATAACGGCTTTGCCGCCGGTTATCAGCACAACGGCTTCGGCCTCGGCCTGCCCGCCACGCTGGTCACGGCACTGCTCGGCGGCACCGATTCCCAGGGGGTGATCCCCGGCATTCCGTGGAATCCCGACTCGGAAAAACTCGCCCTCGACGCGGTGAAAAAGGCCGGCTGGACGCCCATCACCGCCTCGCAACTGGGCTACGACGGCAAAACCGATGCGCGGGGTACCTTCTTCGGCGAGAAGGCCGGTTACACCACCGCCCAAGTGGAAATCCTCGGCAAGTACGACGCCCAAGGCCATCTCACCGAACTCGGCGTTGCCTTTCGCGGCACCAGCGGCCCGCGTGAGAACCTGATCCTCGACTCCATCGGTGACGTGATCAACGACTTGCTCGCCGCCTTCGGCCCCAAGGATTACGCGAAGAATTACGTCGGTGAAGCCTTCGGCAATCTGCTCAATGACGTGGTGGCGTTTGCCAAGGCCAACGGCCTCAGCGGCAAGGACGTTCTCGTCAGTGGCCACAGCCTCGGTGGCCTGGCGGTCAACAGCATGGCCGACCTGAGCGGTGGCAAGTGGGGTGGTTTCTTTGCCGACTCCAACTACATCGCCTACGCCTCGCCAACGCAAAGCAGCACCGACAAAGTGCTCAACGTCGGCTACGAAAACGACCCGGTGTTCCGCGCCCTCGACGGCTCGACCTTCACCGGAGCTTCGATCGGCGTGCACGATGCGCCCAAGGTCTCGGCCACCGACAACATCGTCAGCTTCAACGATCACTACGCCTCGACCGCGTGGAATCTGCTGCCGTACTCGATCCTCAACATTCCCACCTGGATCTCGCACTTGCCGACCGCGTATGGCGACGGTATGAATCGGGTGATCGACTCAAAATTCTACGACCTGACCAGCCGCGACTCGACGATCATTGTCGCCAACCTCTCGGACCCGGCGCGGGCCAACACCTGGGTACAGGATCTCAACCGCAACGCCGAAACCCATAAGGGCAGCACGTTCATCATTGGCAGTGACGCCAACGATCTGATCCAGGGCGGCAGCGGCAACGATTACCTGGAAGGTCGCGCCGGCAATGACACCTTCCGCGATGGCGGTGGCTACAACGTCATCCTTGGCGGGCAGGGCAACAACACCCTCGATCTGCAAAGCGCGGTGAAGAACTTCGACTTCGCCAACGACGGCGCCGGCAATCTGTACATTCGCGACGCCAACGGCGGGATCAGCATCACCCGCGACATAGGCAGCATTGTCACCAAGGAACCGGGCTTTCTCTGGGGGCTGTTCAAGGACGATGTGACCCACAGCGTCACGGCCAGCGGCTTGAAGGTCGGCAACAACGTCACCGCGTACGAGTCCAGCGTCAAAGGCACCAGCGGCGCCGATACGTTGAAGGCGCATGCCGGTGGCGACTGGTTGTTCGGGCTGGACGGCAACGATCACCTGATGGGTGGCGCGGGCAATGACGTGTTTGTTGGCGGCGCAGGCAATGACCTGATGGAGTCGGGGGGCGGGGCGGATACGTTCCTGTTCAACGGTGCGTTCGGTCAGGACCGGGTGGTCGGTTTCACGTCCAATGACAAACTGGTGTTTCTTGGTGTGCAGGGTGTGTTGCCGGCGGAGGATTTCCGGGCTCATGCTGCGACCGTCGGGCAGGACACGGTGCTGACGTTTGGCAATGATTCGGTGACGTTGGTCGGGGTGTCGCTCAACAGCTTGAGTGCTGACGGCGTTGTGATCGCCTGAGGTTGATGGGGCGCCGGTAAGGGCCTCTTCGCCAGCAGGCTGGCTCCCACACTGGATCTGTTTCGTTTATAAATCCCCTGTGGGAGCTAGCCTGCTAGCGATTGGAGTCAACTCGGTTTCAAAAGTGACTCGATGGCCACGACCAGACTCAAACCCCTGCGAAAACAGGAAATGCGGCCTAAAGCCAGCACGTGAGCACACGTTCTATAGCTAGCCGCCATTGAGTACAGGAGATTCAAACGTGAAAGGTTTCAAGGGGTATGTCGGGTTCGTCGCACTGGCGCTGTGTTCGGCCAATGCCTGCGCCGATCTGCCTCAAAGCTCGATTCTGAGCCGTTACGGCGTCACCACCGACCAACTGCCGAGCCCGCCGAAAACCGCGGAGGTCGAACCGGTCGAAGAGAAGAGCCGCTTTCAGATTCAGCCCGAACAACCGTTCGTGACCCTGCGCCTGGGTGACGGCAAGCCGCCGCAAACCACCGGCAATCTGAGCATTGATCGCATGGCGCAGCAGGATCTGGAACGCTGCCGGCGCTTGCAGGGGGAAGTGGTCAAGCGGGGTGGCACGTACATGCCTTGCGACGGCAGCATTCCGGGTATGCCTACCTTCGAATAAAAAAGCTGCTTTGATGATCGTTCCCACGCTCCGCGTGGGAATGCCTCAACGGACGCTCCGCGTTCGGCTCTGGATGGGACGCGGAGCGTCCCGGGCTGCATTCCCACGCAGAGCGTGGGAACGATCGATCGCCGTGAGTCAGTCTTCCTCGCGCACTGTGGCCACTTCATCAGCGCGAACCTTCACCTTGGCCCCGGAAATATCCTCGAACTCATAGAAGCCGTCCTTGGTTTTGGTCTTCGGCATGTCCTTGGTCAGGTACTGGGTGCCGTTCTGCAGGGTGACCACCGTCGGGGTCGAGCAACCGGCCAGTGCCAGCGCGGCGGCGATGGCGAAAGGGATGCCCAGTGCTTTGATTTTCATACCCACCTCTAAATCCTCATTCGATGTGATGCCGAGCATTGTCGGCCCTCTAACGCGGTTGGTGCCATCCCCGGGGGAAAAGTTCGATAGCCCGGCGAAAAAATGCCATTGATCATTTTCCGTTTGCACCGGGTGGGGCACAGCTGGTATCTGTACGCATAACCAGTACTCGCTTGCCATGGCCCAGAATTCCCGTGACTGCCAATCCCCTCGACGACCCGTTCTATTACCTTAACAACTTTCGGCAAGTGCTTGATTGGCTTGAGCTTCGTTATGCCGATGTAATGAGCGAGCCGGAACACGCATTCATCCGCGACTTCAACGCGTTGCCCCGCCCGAGTCAGGGGCTGCTGGTGCGGATGGTGATGCGCAAGGGTGTGCATTTTCGTGCCGGCAAACTCAATTACGTGGAAATCGGTGACATCGCCGAGGCCGCGCAGCCCTTGTTGGAGCACGGCTGGATCGACGAACACGCGCCGCTGGTCCTCGCCGAGTTGTTCGATGTGTTGCTCAAGGCCGAGATCCTGCAAGCGTTCGCAGCCTTTATCGAGCAACCCAAGGGCCGCAAGGACGATTGGCTGCCGCTCCTCGCCGAGCAGTTTGCAGACGCTCGCAGCCTGCGCGACTGGGCTCCGCTGCTCGATGATCGCTTGTTCAGCCTGACCATCATGGACCTGTGCGATCGCTTGCGGCTGATGTTCTTCGGCAACCTGTATCAGGACTGGTCGGAATTCGTCCTCGCCGACCTTGGCATCTTCACTTATGAAAAAGTCGAATTCTGCGCCGACTCGCGGGGCCTGCGCAGTCGCGATGACGTCGATGCGTGCCTGTTCCTGCACAACTGTCAATTGCGTTTCGAGGCCGGTGAGCCACTGGACACCATTGTTGCGCAGGTCAGCGCCTTGCACTTCGACAACCCGTGGCTGCAACGCCGGCGTGGCAAGGTGCTGTTCCAGATCGGCCAGTATTGCGAGCGCATCAGCGAGTTTGCCCTGGCCCTGAGCATTTATCGCGACTGCGCCTATCCCGGCGCCCGTTTACGCATGATCCGCGTGCTGGAGCGCAGCGGCGAATACTCGTTTGCGCTGGAGCTCGCCACGCTGGCGGAGCAGGCGCCGGAAAGCGCTGCCGAGCAGCAAGGCCTGCAACGGATATTGCCAAGGCTGCGGCGCAAACTCGGCGGCCCGCCACTCAAGCGCACAACGGCCAGACCGGTCGAGCGGCTGGATCTGCAATTGCCGCGCACCGACCCAGCCTTGTCCGTGGAGTTTTACGTGCAGGCGCATCTGCACGATGACGATGGCCCCGTGCATTACGTGGAAAACAGCCTGATCAACTCGCTGTTCGGTTTGTTGTGCTGGCCGGCGATCTTCGCGCCATTGCCCGGGGCATTCTTTCACCCGTTCCAGCGCGGCCCGGTGGACCTGCTCAACGAAGATTTCCAGCAACGCCGCGCCGAGCTGTTCCAGGCGTGCCTGAGCGAACTCGACGACGGCCGCTATGCCGCGACCATTCGCCAGCGCTTTGTCGACAAATGGGGTGTCCAGTCGCCATTCGTATTCTGGGGCGCGGTGAATGAACTATTGCTTGAGCAGGCATTGGCCTGTCTGCCCGCCGAACATCTCAAGCACTGGTTCAACCGTTTGCTGCTCGACATCAAGGCCAACCGCGCCGGCATGCCCGACCTGATCCAGTTCTGGCCGCAGCACAAAACCTACCGAATGATTGAAGTGAAAGGCCCCGGCGATCGCCTGCAGGACAACCAGTTGCGCTGGCTGGAGTTCTGTCATCAACACCAGATGCCAGTAGCGGTGTGTTACGTGCAATGGGCGGAGCAGAGCGCTTGAGCTACAGCATTGCCGTGCGCGCACTGTGCGAGTTCACCGCCAAGACCGGCGACCTCGACCTGCGCTTCACCCCATCGCCCACGGCGCTGGAAGGCATCGCCGGCCACCGCACTGTGGCCTCGCGGCGCAGCGAAAAGTATCAAAGCGAAGTGGCGCTCGAAGGCGAGTTTCTGCAGTTGAAGGTCAAGGGCAGGGCGGACGGCTACGACCCGGCGCAAACCTGCCTGGAAGAAGTCAAAACCTACCGTGGCGACCTGAGTAAGCAACCGGCCAATCACCGCCAGTTGCACTGGGCACAGGCGAAGATCTACGGCTGGTTGATGTGCCGCAAACTCGAACTTGAGCAAATCAATCTGGCGCTGGTGTATTTCGATATCGTCAGCGAGAAGGAAACCTGCCTGGTCGAGGCCTTCAGCGCCGAAACCCTCAAGGCCTTTTTCGAGCAGCAATGCACGCTGTTCCTGCAATGGGCCGAACAGGAAATGGCCCATCGCGAGGCGCGCAATCTGGCCGCGCAGCAACTGGCGTTTCCCCATGCCGATTTTCGTCCCGGTCAGCGGCACTTGGCGGAATCAGTGTTCAAAGCCGTCAGCACCGGCCGTTGCCTGATGGCCCAGGCACCGACCGGCATCGGCAAAACCCTCGGCACGCTGTTCCCGATGCTCAAGGCCCTGGCGCCGCAGCAACTGGACAAGGTGTTCTTCCTGACCGCGAAGACACCGGGGCGCAAACTGGCGCTGGATGCCAGTCAGGTGTTGTTCGATCAGTCACCAGCCTTGCCCTTGCGGGTGCTGGAAATGGTCGCCCGGGACAAGGCCTGCGAACATCCGGACAAAGCCTGTCACGGCGAATCCTGCCCGTTGGCCCAGGGCTTTTATGATCGCCTGCCGGCCGCGCGGGAAGCGGCCAGCCGAATCCGCCTGCTCGATCAAGCCGCCATGCGCGAGGTCGCTGCGCAACACGCGGTGTGCCCGTATTACCTGAGTCAGGAGATGGCCCGTTGGGTAGACGTGGTGATCGCCGACTACAACTATTACTTCGACTTCAGCGCCATGCTGTTCGGTCTGGCCCAGCTTAATCAATGGAAAGTCGCGGTGCTGGCGGACGAGGCGCACAACCTGGTCGAACGCGGCCGGCAAATGTACAGCGCCAGTCTTGATCAGTTCACCCTCGGCAGCGTGCGCAAAACCGCGCCGGCACCGCTGAAAAACTCCCTGCAACGGATCAACCGTGAATGGAACGCGCTGCATGCGCCGCAACTGGCGGCGTATCAGGCTTACGACAAGGCCCCGGAAAAACTCCTGCAAGCGATCTCGTTGTGTTGCGCGGCCATTGGCGATTACCTCAATGACCATCCGCAGGGTCTCGACAGCGCCGTGCAGAACTTCTATTTCGACCTGCTGCAATTCGCCCGGGTGGCAGAACTGTACGACGAGCATTACCTGTTCGACATCAGCAAGCGCGACCTCGACCGCAAAAAGCCGCTGTCGCAGTTATGCCTGCGCAACGTGGTGCCGGCCGCGTTCATTGGTCCGCGCCTGAAAGCGGCGCGCAGCAGCGTGCTGTTTTCCGCGACCCTCAGCCCGCGTCACTATTACGCCGATTTGCTTGGCACGCCCGCCGACACCGTGTGGATCGACGTCGAATCGCCGTTTTGCGCCGAGCAGTTGCAGGTGCAGATCGTCAGCCGCATTTCGACACGCTTCAATCATCGTCAGGCCTCGCTGGAGCCGATCGTCGAATTGATCGCGCAGCAGTTCAGCGAGCGTCCGGGCAACTATCTGGCGTTTTTCAGCAGCTTCGATTATCTGCAACAAGTGGCGTCGTTACTCGCTGAGCGTTACCCGCACATCACCCTGTGGCAGCAATCGCGGGGCATGCTCGAAGGGGCGCGGCAGGCCTTTCTCGATCAGTTCACCGCGCACAGCCAAGGCGTCGGCTTTGCCGTGTTGGGCGGTGCGTTCGGCGAAGGCATCGATTTACCCGGTGCGCGGCTGATCGGGGCGTTCATTGCCACGTTGGGGCTGGCGCAGTTCAATCCGGTCAACGAACAACTTAAACACCGCATGGCCGCCATCTTCGGCGCCGGTTACGACTACACCTACCTGTACCCCGGCGTGCAGAAAGTGGTACAGGCCGCCGGGCGAGTCATCCGCACCCGTGAGGATAGCGGCGTGGTGATGCTGATTGACGATCGCTTTGCCGAGAGCCGGATCAAACAGCTGCTGCCGCGCTGGTGGGCAATCAATCACGAGACGGACGCTTCCCAATTTGCCGGATTACCGCATACTTCTGCTCATGACAATGGCTGGTGAGTGTGATGAGCGAGAAAAACAAGACCGCGGCGATCGAAGAGATGCGTTTTCGTCTGCTGATCGATGCGGTGGTCGACTATGCGATCTACATGATCGATCCCGACGGCATCATCACCAGTTGGAACTCCGGCGCCAAACGCTTCAAGGGCTACGAAGAAGCGGAAATTCTCGGCGAACATTTCTCCCGCTTCTATACCGCTGAGGATCGCGCCGCCGGTCTGCCGCAACGTGCGCTCGATACGGCGATCCGTGAGGGACGTTTCGAAGGCGAGGGCTGGCGGGTGCGCAAGGACGGCACCAATTTCTGGTCGCATGTGGTCATCGATCCGATCATTGATCCCGACGGCAAATTGCTCGGTTTCGCCAAGATCACCCGCGACCTGACCGACCGGAAAATGGCTGAAGAAACCCTCAAGCAAAGCGAGCAGCAGTTCCGCTTGCTGGTGCAGGGCGTCACCGACTACGCGATCTACATGCTCAGCCCCGAAGGCCGGGTCAGCAACTGGAACCAGGGCGCACAGCGGATCAAAGGCTATCTGCCGGAAGAAATCATCGGTCAGCATTTTTCGCTGTTCTATACCCCCGAAGACCGCGAACTCGGCGAGCCGCAACGGGCGCTGGAAATCGCCACCCGCGAGGGCCGCTTCGAGAACAAGAGCTGGCGCATGCGCAAGGACGGCACGCGGTTTCTCGCTCATGTGGTGGTCGATGCGATTCGTGGTGACACCGGCACATTGCTCGGTTTTGCCAAGATCACCCGCGACATCACCGAAGCCCACCAGGCGCAACAGGCGCTGGAGAAAACCCGTGAAGCGCTGTTCCAGGCGCAGAAGATGCAGGCCATCGGTCAGCTCAGCGGTGGCATCGCCCATGACTTCAATAATCTGCTGACGGTGATTCTCGGTAACCTCGAGATCGTGCAAAAGCGCGTGGGCGACGATGCGAAAATCAGCCGCCTGCTGGAAAACGCCACCCAAGGCGCCTTGCGTGGCGTCTCGCTGACCCAGCGCATGCTGGCATTTGCCCGCCGTCAGGAATTGAAGACCGAGTCGGTCGATATCGCGCAATTGGTTCAGGGCATCAGCGGTTTGCTGCGTAGCTCCCTCGGGCCGGGTATCCTTGTCGACACGCGGTTTCCCGACGATCTCGAGCTGGTGCTGGCGGACACCAATCAGTTGGAATTGGCCTTGCTCAATCTGGCGACCAACGCCCGCGACGCCATGCCCGATGGAGGTACGGTGAGCATCAGCGCTGAACCGCAAGTGGTGCTAGAACTGGGGCATTCGGACCTGCCTGCGGGGCGTTACGTCTGCCTTAGCGTAATCGATACCGGGGAGGGCATGGATGATCACACGCTGGCGTCGGCCAGAGATCCGTTCTTCACCACTAAAGGCTTGGGCAAGGGCACCGGGCTGGGCTTGTCGATGGTCCACGGCTTCATGGAACAACTCGGTGGCCGTTTCATTCTCAAGAGTGCAAAGGCCCAGGGCACCACGGCAGAACTGTGGATTCCGGTGGCCGGCGAGGGTACCGTCAGCAATTCGCTGCAGCCACACGCCGAGCCCGTGGTGGTACCAAGACTCAGCGTGCTGGTGGTGGATGACGACTCACTGGTATTGAACAGCACCAGTCTACTGCTCGAAGACCTCGGCCATCGGGTGGTCAGTGCGACGTCCGGTGCGCAAGCGCTGGCGTTGTTCGATCAGGGCGAGGTCATCGACCTGATGATCACCGACATGGCCATGCCGAAAATGAGCGGCGCGCAACTGGCCCATGCCGTGCGCGTGCTCAAACCGGATCTGCCGATCATCCTGGCCACCGGCTACGCCGAACGCCTGGAAGGCTTTGCCGCGCAACTGCCACGATTGCCCAAGCCGTTTACGCAGATGAATCTGGTGGCAATCATTGCCCAATCGATGAAACAAGGCGTCGGTCAATCCGTCTGAACTTGGGCGCCAACGGGGACTTCTAAACGTTTTCCCCACCCCGGAGCGTGCATCTTTTGTCTCGCATACTGACTGAGCCCACCGCTGAAGAAACCCTGACCGAACATGACGCCAAGATGTTTGGCTCACCCAAGGAACGGCTGGATTTCTATCGGCGGGAGATCCAGTACGAAACCAGCATCCTCGCCAACCGTACCGACGCTTATCTGGCGGCGCAGTCGTTTCTGGTGATTGCCTTTGCCTCGTGCATGGCCAACCTCAACCCGGAGTGGGGCAAGTTGTTCACGCTGGTGGTGCCACCGTTTCTGGCACTGCTCGGGCTGCTCAGCTCGCTGAATGCCTGGCCGGGGATTCGCGCGGCGTACGACATCATCGATCACTGGCATTTCAAGCAGAGCCACTTGCTGCACAGCGAACCGCTGATGGGCCTGGCGTATGACGAATCGCCGCTGTTCAGCGAGATGGAGTCGAGCCACAAGGGCTATCGCAAGTCGCTGCTGTTTTCGGTGCGTACGCCGTGGATCTTTGCGACGTTCTGGGTGTTGCTGGGGAGTTATGCGGTGTTTATTCAGGTGACCAATCCGGGCGGGTGATTGGCAGGTAGGGAAAAGCCCGGCTTATGTAGCCGGGCTTTTTTATTCGCGTGGATTTTGTGGTGCTATTCAGACCGATCCCCCTCACCCCAACCCTCTCCCCCAATGGGGGCGAGGGGGAAGGGAGCAGATCTTCGTTGTACTCAAAATCTGCGTTCGACTCGGTATCTCAATATCGTGGTCAGAATCTGCGTTCGACTCGGTATCTCAGGTCGGCGTACCTCGACCATTCACCTCGGTCAGTTCCCACTCCCTCTGGGAGAGGGCTAGAGTGAGGGGCTGTTCTGGCTCATTCCACAGTTTCAAGCTCTCGACGCAATGCCGACGAGTTCTGCGAGGACATCGGGATCGGCGGGAAGTCTTCGTTCAAGACGCACAAATGGTCGATGGCATCTTCAAACATCGAATCGGCTTTCTTGCGCAGCGCGCGGTATCGCTCAAACTGTTCAATGTCCAGATCGGCCACGTCGAGCAGCGCATTGGCTGCGCGGTTGAGGGTGTGGGCGTTATCAAACAATTGACGATTGCGTTCCAGAGCCAGTGCTCTGCAAGCCTTGATTTGCGCAGGAGTCGAGCATTCTTTCATGACCGTGACCTTAATCTTCAAGGATTCCGTTTCATAGGCGTAGCGCCGCAGGGGAACCGAACCTGCCGGGCCCCGCCGGACATATCCGGCGAGGGGTTATGCTTGTGACTGCCGGCCATTAATCAGGGATCCATTTTTATATAGAAAAAAATTCGATCAATTCGCCGAATAAATTCGCAAATCAAAAATCAGTTTTTTTGTTTTTTGCGCTGTTCGTAACGGGCGAGGATCGGTTGCGTGCTGATGCCATGGAGCAAGATGCTCAGCGCCACCACCGACAAGGTCAGATCGGTACACAGGCTGGCCACCGTGTCGGTCAGCCCGTGGTTCAAGGCATAAAACAGATAGAACAGGCTGCCGATACCGCGAATGCCAAACCAGCCGATCAACAGCCGTTGCCTTCCTTTGAGCAGTGCGCCCCAAGGCATCAGCGCGACGCAGGCCGGGCGGATCAGGCAGAACAGCAAGCCGCCCACCAGCAACGCCCGCCAGTCCCAGTGCGCCACCAGCACCACGCCGAGCAGGGTCACCAGAAATACTTCCATGGCGCGCTCGACCAGACTGCCGAACGACAGCATGTCGCCCATCATGATCCCGGCGGCGACCTGGCTGCTTTCCAGCCGTTCGGTGTCGCCGTGCACCGCGTGCTGCGGTTCGACGTTCTGATGACCGACCACCGGCTGCACCAAGTGCTCGGCGGGCGGTTGCCCGGCGCCGGTGGATTTGACTTCGACCTGACGCAGGCCCAACCCGGCAGCGAACACCGACAGAAAACCATAGCCGCCAATCGCTTCGGCAACGACATACGCCAGGGCAATCAACGACAACGCTAGATAGTCGTTCGGGCTGAGCGTGCTGTCGTCATTGTGAATACGCAGCGACAGGGTCACGCGGCCGATACCTCGGCCCATCCAGTAACCGGTGAGCAGACCTGCGGGCACCGCCCACAACAAACTGCGCAAGACCCAGCCCTGCCACTCGGCGGCAGAGCCATCACCGTGAATCAACAACAAGCCGAGAATCACAAACGGAAAGGCTACCCCGTCATTCAACCCGGCCTCACCCGACAGGCCGAAACGCACGCTGTCGACATCCCGCGCATCATTGACCTGCACCAACGCCGCCAGCACCGGGTCGGTGGGCGCCAGCATCGCGCCGATCAACAACGACGGCCCCCACGGCAAGCGCAAAGCAAAATGCAGCAGCAGGCACACCCCGGCGATGGTCAGCACCATTACGGGGCCGGCGAGGCCGAAGGCGATTCGCCAACGCTTGTCGCGCAGCGGCAGGCGCAATTTCAGGCCGCAGACGAACAGAGAAAACAGCACCGCGACTTCTGTCAGGTGCTCCATCCACAGCGAGGCGTCTTCCAGGGATAGTTTCAGCAGATCAAGGCCACTGGGGCCAATGCCAATTCCCAACAGCAAACAAACCGCCGAGGTGGTCACCGGCATCCAGCGCAGGTATGACGACGTCAGTGCCAGGGTCAGCAGCACGGCGCCGAGTACGGCGACCCACACGATAAAACTCATGATCTGCCGCCCTCAAATGTTTGATGTGACGGCAATCGCACCGTGTTCAATGGGCCTTCAGTTTTACTGTAGGCGTTGGCGAAGGCGTCATCACAACATCGGTTTACCACCGGTCACGCCATAGCGCTGGCCGGTGATATAACTGGCTTCGTCCGAGGCCAGCAACACGTAGATCGGCGCCACTTCCACCGGTTGGCCGGGGCGGCCGAGCGGGGTGTTGCCGCCGAAGTTCTGCACTTCTTCATCGGGCATGGTCGAGACGATCAGCGGCGTCCAGATTGGCCCCGGTGCCACGCAGTTCACGCGGATTTCCTTCGGCCCGAGCATCTGCGCCAGACCGCCGGTGAAATTGGCGATCGCGCCTTTGGTGGTGGCGTAGGCGAGCAGGGTGGGTTTGGGCATGTCCGAGTTAATCGAGCTGGTGTTGATGATCGACGAACCGGCGCGCATGTGTTTTATCGCGGCCTGACACAAGCGGAAGATCGCGGTGATGTTGACGTCGAAGGTCATCACCCATTCCTCGTCGGGGATTTCTTCGAAGGTTTCGTGGGTCATCTGGAACGCGGCGTTGTTGACCAGCACATCGATTCGGCCGAAGCGTTCCACGGTCTTGTCGACCAAGGCCTGGCAATGGGCCTTTTGCGCGATATCGCCCGGCAGCAGCAGGCACTGGCGCCCGGCCTGCTCGACCCAGCGCGCGGTTTCCTTGGCGTCCTCGTGTTCATTCAGATAGGCGACCGCCACGTCAGCGCCTTCACGGGCGAAAGCAATGGCCACGGCGCGGCCGATACCGCTGTCAGCGCCAGTAATCAGAGCGATCTTGCCGGCTAGTCGTCCGGAGCCGACATAGCTTTGCTCGCCGCAATCGGGATAGGGTTCCATCTTGCGTTGCGAACCGGGAACGGTCTGGGCTTGTGCGGGGAAGGGTGGTTTTGGATAGTCGGTCATCGCGGGTCTCCGAGGTCTCATGGCTGGTATGGGCGGTTGACCCGGGGTGTTTGCCGTGAGTTCGATCGGATTTACGCCGGTCTTCAGACTCGATACAGAACCTGTGGGAGCTGGCTTGCCAGCGATAGCTATGTATCAGTCGACATTAATGTTGAATGTCAGACCGCTATCGCTGGCAAGCCAGCTCCCACAGGGTTTAGTGGTGGTTTCAGGTGTGGCGTTGTGTCAGGGCGCGCTCCATGCGGGCGATACCTTCTTCCAGCAATGAACGCGGGCAGCCGAAGTTCAGACGGACGAACTGCTGGTGTTGATCGCCGAAGTCCAGACCGGCGCTGAGGCCCACCTTGCCCTGCTCAAGGAAGAACTGCTGCGGGTTGTCCAGGTCCAGCGCCGAGCAATCCAGCCACGCCAGATAGGTGCCCTGCGGAACGTTGATGGTCACGCCCGGCAAGCGCTTGCGCACCGCTTCTATCAGCCAGTCGCGATTGGCTTGCAGGTAGGTTTTCAGCTCGGCCAGCCACGGCCCGCCTTCGCTGTAAGCCACGCGGGTGGCTTCCATGCCCAGCGGGTTGACGCTGTCGACCATGCCGCAACGGGCGTGATTGACGCGTTCGCGCAGGGCAGCGTTCTGAATGATCATGAACGAGGTCTTGAGGCCGGCGATGTTGTACGCCTTGCTCGCCGACATCAGAGTGATGGTGCGCTCGGCGATCTCCGCGCTCAGCGACGCGGTCGGAATGTGCACGCGACCGTCGAAGCACAGCTCGGCGTGGATTTCGTCGGAGATGATCCACGCGTCCTGCGCTGTACAAATGTCCGCCACCGCTTGCAGCTCTTCACGGCCAAACACCTTGCCAATCGGGTTGTGCGGGTTGCTGAGCAACAGCGCGCCACCGCCGTTCAGCGATTCACGCAATACGTCCAAGGGTGTCAAGTAAGTGCCGTCAGCCTGCGCGACGAACTCCAGTTCAACCTTGTTCAACCCCCAATTCCCCGGCGCATGGCGCAGTGGCGGGTAGTTGGGCACTTGCACCACGACGTTCTGCTGTGGCTGCACCAACGCTTTCAAAGCCATGTTGAAGCCCGACTCGACGCCCGGCAGGAAAATCAGCTCCTGCGGTTTGACCTTCCAGGAAAACTTGTTCCAGAGGTCGGCGACGATGGCTTCACGCAGGTTGTCCTGCGCCACGCTGTAACCCACCAGCGGATGCAGCAAGCGTTGTTGCAGCGCCTCGATCACCACCGGCGGCGCGGCGAAATCCATATCAGCGACCCACATCGGCAACACGTCGGCCGAATAGCGGCTCCACTTGGTGCTGCCGGTGTTGTGGCGGTCGAATACCTGATCAAAATCGAAAGTCATGCGCGGTCTCGTGAAGGCGGAATGGTCCTGCGGGGCATGATAAACCCTTGTCCCTTTGGAAACACACTCAAACCCTGTGGGAGCTGGCTTGCCAGCGATAGCGGTGGGTCAGTCACCATCATTGTTGGAGGAGCCGACGTCATCGCTGGCAAGCCAGCTCCCACAGGGTTTGCGGTTGTTAGTAGGAGTGCCGACAAACGGCCGACGGTCGGTTTTCACACAGATCGTGTGGTCATTGTCTACAGTGAAAAAGTCGGCAGACGTTTGCCGCAACCGTGATTGTCCAGATAAAACCCGGCACCAGTACCGGGTTCCACCTGATCAGGAGTGCACGATGGATCTCAGCCGTCGTCAGTTCTTCAAGGTCGCCGGTATCGGCCTTGCAGGCTCTAGCCTGGGCGCGTTGGGCATGGCCCCGACGCCAGCCTTCGCCGAGCAGGTGCGCCACTTCAAGCTTGCCCACACCCATGAAACCCGCAACACCTGCCCGTATTGCTCGGTCGGTTGCGGGTTGATCATGTACAGCCAGGGCGATGCCGCGAAGAATGTCGCGCAAAGCATCATTCACATTGAGGGCGACGCCGACCACCCGGTCAATCGCGGCACCCTCTGCCCGAAAGGCGCAGGCCTTCTCGACTTCATTCACAGCCCCGGTCGTTTGCTCTACCCGCAAACACGCAAGCCCGGCAGCAGTGAATGGACGCGAATCAGTTGGGACGAAGCGCTTGATCGCATCGTCGACCTGATGAAAGCCGACCGCGATGCCAATTTCATCGAGAAGAATGCCAACGGGCAAACGGTGAATCGCTGGCTGAGCACAGGGTTTCTCGCCGCATCGGCGGCGTCCAACGAAGCCGGCTACATCACCCAGAAGGTGATTCGCAGTCTTGGCATGCTGGGGTTCGATAACCAGGCGCGTGTCTGACACGGCCCGACGGTGGCAAGTCTTGCCCCGACGTACGGCCGTGGTGCCATGACCAATACCTGGACCGATATCGCCAACGCGAATCTGATCCTGGTGATGGGCGGGAACGCAGCAGAAGCGCATCCGTGCGGCTTCAAATGGGTGACCGAGGCCAAGGCGCACAACGCTGCGCGGCTGATCGTGGTTGATCCGCGTTTTACCCGGACCGCGTCCGTGGCCGACTATTACGCGCCGATCCGCACCGGCACCGACATCGCCTTCATGGGCGGGTTGATCAATTACCTGCTGACCGAGGACAAGATCCAGCACGAATACGTGCGCAACTACACCGACATGTCGTTCATCGTCAGAGCAGGCTACGGCTTCGAAGACGGGATCTTCAGCGGCTACGACGCGGAGAAACGCAGCTACACCGACAAATCCGGCTGGGGTTACGAGATGGGCGACGACGGTTTCGTCAGAGTCGACCCGACCCTGCAAGACCCGCGCTGCGTCTATCAACTGATGAAGCAGCATTACAGCCGCTACACCATCGACCTCGCCAGCCAGATCTGCGGCATGCCGGTCGATGCCATGCAGAAAATCTGGGAAGAGATCGCCACCTGCTCGACACCGGGCAAGACCATGACGATTCTCTACGCCCTCGGCTGGACGCAGCACTCGATCGGCGCGCAGATCATTCGCAGCGCGGCGATGGTGCAATTGCTGCTGGGCAACGTCGGCATGCCCGGCGGCGGTGTGAACGCCTTGCGCGGTCACTCGAACATTCAGGGCTTGACCGACCTTGGCTTGCTCTCCAATGCGCTACCGGGCTACCTGACCCTTGGCAGCGACACCGAGCAGGATTACGCCCAGTTCATCCACAAACGCACGCAAGTCCCGCTGCGGCCGGGGCAATTGTCCTATTGGCAGAACTACAGCAAATTCCACGTCAGCCTGATGAAGTCGTGGTACGGCGCAAACGCCACTGCCGAGAACAATTGGTGCTACGACCATTTGCCGAAGCTCGACATCCCCAACTACGACGTCCTGAAGATGTTCGACTTGATGAGCCAGGGCAAGGTCAACGGCTACTTCTGTCAGGGCTTCAACCCGATCGCCGCGCTGCCGGACAAGAACCGCGTGATGGGCGCCTTGGCCAAGCTGAAATGGCTGGTGGTGATGGATCCGCTGGCCACCGAAACTTCGGAGTTCTGGCACAACGTCGGACCGTACAACGATGTGAAAAGCGCGGAGATCCAGACCGAAGTCATTCGCCTGCCCACCACCTGTTTTGCCGAAGAGGACGGCTCACTGGTCAACAGCAGTCGCTGGCTGCAATGGCACTGGAAAGGCGCCGATGGCCCGGGCGAAGCGCAGACCGACATTCGCATCATGAGCGAGCTGTTCCTGCGCCTGCGCAAGCGCTATCAGGCCGAGGGCGGCAAATTCCCTGATCCGCTGCTGAAACTGACGTGGCCGTACAAGATCCCCGACGAGCCTTCGCCGGAAGAGTTGGCCAAGGAAATCAACGGCAGTGCCGTGGCCGATTTCACCGATGCCACCGGCGTCGCGGTCAAGGCCGGCTCACAACTGGCAGGTTTCGGCTTGCTCAAGGATGACGGCAGCACCGCGTCTGGTTGCTGGATCTTCGCCGGCAGCTGGACCGAGGCCGGTAACCAGATGGCCCGCCGCGACAACGCCGATCCGTACGGCATGCATCAGCATCTCGGCTGGGCGTGGGCCTGGCCGGCCAACCGGCGGATTCTCTACAACCGCGCTTCGGCGGACGTCGCCGGCAAACCGTGGGACCCGAAAAAACGTCTGGTGTGGTGGAACGGCAAGGCCTGGGGCGGCACCGACGTGCCGGACTACAAGGCCGACGTGCCGCCGGAAGCCGGGATGAACCCGTTCATCATGAACCCCGAAGGCGTCGCGCGGTTCTTCGCCGTCGACAAGATGAACGAGGGGCCATTCCCTGAGCACTACGAGCCGTTCGAAACGCCGATCGGCATCAACCCGCTGCACCCGCAAAACAAGAAAGCCACCAGCAACCCGGCGGCGCGGATCTTCGATTCGGTCTGGGAAACCCTCGGCGAGGCCAAGGACTTCCCGTACGCCGGCACCAGTTACCGGCTCACCGAGCATTTCCACTTCTGGAGCAAGCATTGCAAGTTGAACGCGATTGCCCAGCCTGAGCAGTTCGTCGAAATCGGTGAAGTGCTGGCGAAAGAGAAGGGAATCGCTGCCGGTGATCGTGTGCGCGTCAGTTGCAAGCGCGGGTTTATCGAAGCGGTGGCGGTGGTGACGAAAAGGATTCGGCCGCTGCAGGTCAACGGCCAAGTCGTGCATCAGATCGGCATCCCGCTGCATTGGGGGTTCACCGGCCTGACGCGTCACGGTTACCTGACCAACACCCTGGTGCCGTTCCTCGGCGATGGCAATACACAGACCCCGGAATCCAAGTCATTCCTGGTCAACGTGGAGAAACTGTAAATGGCCAGCCAAGACATTATTGCCCGCTCGGCCACCACCACGGTGCCGCCATCGGTGAGGAATCAGGAAGCGGTAGCGAAGCTGATCGACACCACCAAATGCATCGGCTGCAAAGCCTGCCAGGTCGCCTGCTCGGAATGGAACGAACTGCGCGACGAGGTCGGCCACAACCACGGCACCTACGACAACCCGCAAGACCTGAGCGCGGAAACCTGGACGTTGATGCGCTTTACCGAGCACGAAACCGACGCCGGCAACCTCGAATGGCTGATCCGCAAGGACGGCTGCATGCACTGCGCCGAACCCGGTTGCCTGGCGGCGTGCCCGAGTCCCGGGGCGATCATCAAGCATGCCAATGGCATCGTCGATTTCGATCAGGATCACTGCATCGGTTGCGGTTATTGCATCACCGGTTGCCCGTTCAACATTCCGCGCATTTCGCAGAAGGATCACAAGGCCTACAAGTGCACCTTGTGTTCGGATCGCGTGGCGGTAGGGCTGGAACCGGCCTGTGTGAAAACCTGCCCGACCGGCGCCATCGTCTTCGGCACCAAGGAAGACATGAAGGAACACGCCGCCGAGCGCATCGTCGACCTGAAAAGCCGTGGCTTTGAAAACGCCGGTCTGTATGACCCGGCAGGTGTTGGCGGCACGCACGTGATGTACGTGCTGCACCACGCCGACACGCCGAAAATCTATGCTGGTTTACCGCAAGATCCGGCAATCAGTCCGTTGGTGGGCCTGTGGAAAGGCATCAGCAAACCCTTGGGCCTGCTGGCCATGGGTGCGGCGGTGCTGGCCGGGTTCTTCCATTACGTGCGCATCGGCCCGAATCGCGTCGAAGAAGATGAACATCCGACGCCGCCCGACACCTCGGTGCATGTCGTCGATCCGGCGGTGCACACCTTCGATCCACGCGGGGAGGACCGGCCATGAGCAACAAGACGATCCTGCGTTACACCGCCAACCAGCGCACCAATCACTGGCTGGTGGCGATCCTGTTTTTCATGGCCGGGTTGTCCGGGCTGGCTTTGTTTCACCCTTCGCTGTTCTGGCTGAGCAACCTGTTTGGCGGCGGGCCGTGGACGCGGATTCTGCATCCGTACATGGGCATCGCCATGTTCGTGTTTTTCCTCGGTCTGGTGCTGAGTTTCTGGCGCGCGAACTTCTTTATCAGCAACGACGGCAAGTGGATGCGCCGCATTGATCGCGTGCTGGTCAATGACGAAGAAAGCGTGCCACCGGTAGGCAAATACAACGCCGGGCAGAAGTTGCTGTTCTGGACTTTACTCCTGTGCATGCTGGGTTTGCTGTTCACCGGACTGGTGATCTGGCGCGCCTGGTTCAGTGCGTATTTCGGCATCACCGTGATTCGCTGGGCAATGCTGCTGCATGCGCTGGCCGGGTTCATTCTGGTGCTGAGCATCATCATTCACATCTACGCCGGGCTGTGGATCAAGGGTTCGGTGGACGCGATGATGCATGGCTGGGTCAGCCGCGCCTGGGCGAAGAAACACCATGAACTCTGGTATCGCGAGATCACCCGCGATGAGCGCCAACCGGACGTGCCGGAGCGACCGATCACCAAAAAGGGCTGACTTTTGCCAACCATTCTTGAACCTGGGGAAATCGAAGCGGCGGCGAGTTCGCCGCCGTTTCTGCATCTGCCGCCTTCGAACCTGTTTGCGCTGCGGGCTGATCGACTGGAACAACTGGCCGAGGGGCATGCGCTGGCAGAGTATCTGCGACTGATTGCCGGATTGTGCCGGGTGCAGCAGCAGGTGTTTGATGATCCGCCGCTGACGGCGCCGTTCGATCAGCAGCGGATCGAGGCTTGTCAGCAGCATGGTTTGCCGCCGTTCGCGGCTGATACCTTGGTGCGCGAAGAGGGCTGGCAGGCTTATCTCGAAGCTTTGCTGCAGCGTTATGAACCTGATGAACAGCCCGCCGTCATTGAGGCGGTGACAACGTTGCGGGTCGCCAGTCCCGGTCAGTTACGTGCATGGGCCGTGGCGTTGGTCAGTGGCCAATACTCAATGGTGCCGGCGCAACTGGTGCCGTTTCTTGGCGCAGCGCTGCAAGTGGCCTGGAGTCACTGGCTGCTCAGCGCGGCGAATCTGCAACTGAAACCCGGCGACAGCCTCAGCCAATGCCCGGCGTGCGGTTCACCGGCGATGGCCGGGGTGATCCGCCATCGCGGCAAACACAACGGTTTGCGTTATCTGGTCTGCTCGCTGTGCGCCTGCGAATGGCATGTGGTGCGGGTCAAGTGCGTGTATTGCGAGTCGAGCAAGGGTCTGGATTATCTGAGCCTTGAGGACGATCGCCATGCTGCCAATCAGGCGCCGCTTAGGGCGGAAGTCTGTCCGGGCTGCAACAGCTATCTGAAACTGGTGTATCTGGAGAACGATGCCGATGCCGAGGCGTTGTCGGCGGATCTCGGCAGTTTGCTGCTCGATATGCGTCTGGCTCAGGATGGTTTTCAGCGGCTGGCACCGAATCTGTTGCTCGCACCGGGAGACGAATGACCTCAAGGTCTACACTCTTGTTTTTCACTGCGGGGCGCAGTGAACTGTCTCCAGGAGTGACTGATGTCCCTGCGGTTACCTTCCATTGATGGTGTGTTGCGTCATCCGGCCTGTGTGCCTTTGCTTGAGCGTCATGGGCGTGAATCACTGCTGGCGGGTTTGCGCCAGTTGCTCGATGAACTGCGCCCCGGTGTGTTGAACGGGCAATTGTCAGCCGTCGAAATCAGCCCTGAAGTGCTCGCTGGCCGCGTCAGTGAACGCCTGCTCCAGAAACAACGCAGCCACGTGCGCCGGGTCTTCAACCTCACCGGCACGGTGCTGCACACCAACCTTGGTCGCGCCTTGTTGCCCGAAGAAGCCATCGACGCGGTGCAAATGGCCGCGCGTTATCCGCTCAATCTGGAGTTCGATCTGGCCAGCGGCAAACGCGGTGATCGCGATGACCTGATCGAAGGCCTGATCCGCGAACTGACCGGCGCCGAGGCCGTTACCGTGGTCAACAACAATGCCGCCGCCGTGCTGCTGACGCTCAACAGTCTGGGCGCGCGCAAGGAAGGCATTATTTCCCGTGGCGAGCTGATCGAGATCGGCGGCGCCTTCCGCATCCCCGACATCATGGCCCGCGCCGGCGTGCGCCTGCATGAGGTCGGCACGACCAATCGCACCCATGCCCGCGACTATGAAGCGGCGATCAACCCGCGCAGCGGTTTGATCATGCGTGTGCACGCGAGCAATTACAGCATCGAAGGGTTTACCGCTCGCGTGCCGACTGCGGAATTGGCCGAGTTGGCCCATCGGCATGGTTTGCCGTTGCTGGAAGATCTGGGCAGCGGCAGCCTGTTGGATCTGACCCGTTGGGGATTGCCGGCGGAACCGACTGTGCGGCAGGCGCTGCTGGATGGCGCGGATATCGTCACCTTCAGCGGCGACAAGTTGCTCGGCGGCCCTCAGGCCGGGTTGATCGTCGGGCGCAAAGAGCTGATCGCGAAGATCAAGAAGAACCCGTTGAAACGTGCGCTGCGGGTGGACAAGTTGACCCTGGCGGCACTGGAGGCGGTGCTCGGGTTGTATCGCGATCCCGATCGCCTGGCCGAACGTCTGCCGAGCTTGCGTCTGCTCACCCGGCCGCAGGCAGATATCTTTGCGCAGGCCTCACGCTTGAAGCCCTTGATGGCTGAAATCTTGGGATCGGTTTGGCAGGTTAGCGCAGTCAAGGCCTTGGGCATGATCGGCAGCGGCAGCCAACCGGTGGCGCGTTTGCCGAGCGCGGCGTTGTGTATGCGCCCGCAAGTCTCCAAGCGTTTGCGCGGGCGTTGCCTGCTGAATCTGGAAGCGGCGTTGCGTGCCTTGCCGATCCCCGTGCTTGGGCGGATTGACGACGATGCCCTGTGGCTGGATCTGCGTCAGCTCGACGATGAGCCGGCGTGGCTCGCGCAATTGCCGCAGTTGCAGGTCGACCCGTGATCGTCGGCACGGCAGGGCACATCGACCACGGCAAGACTTCGCTGTTACAAGCGCTGACCGGACAAACCGGCGACCGCCGCCCGCAGGAACGTGCACGCGGCATGACCATCGACCTCGGTTATCTCTACGCTGAACTGGAACCCGGCGCGGGGCTGACCGGGTTTATCGACGTGCCCGGTCACGAGAAATTCACCCACAACATGCTCGCCGGTGCGCAGGGCATCGATCTGGTCTTGCTGGTGATCGCCGCAGACGATGGCGTGATGCCGCAGACCCGCGAGCATCTGGCAATTGTCGAATTGCTCGGCATCCCGCGCGCCGTGGTGGCGATCAGCAAATGCGACCGGGTCGAGGCGGGCAGGGTGGAGGAGGTTCAGCGGCAGGTGCTGGATTTGCTTGAGGCCGGGCCGTTTGCCGAAGCGCCGATCGTGCTTGTGTCGAGCGTGACCGGGCACGGCGTTGATGAACTGCGCGAGACGTTATTGCAGACGCAACGTGAAGTACTGGAGCGCAGCCGCGAAGGTGGTTTTCGCCTGGCCATCGACCGCGCGTTCAGCGTCGCCGGTGCGGGGATTGTGGTTACCGGGACGGCGTTGTCGGGCACAGTTGCCGTCGGCGACAAGCTCACCCTCGGGCCATCCGGAAAATCGGTCAGGGTTCGCGGCTTGCATGCACAGAATCAACCCGCCGAACTTGCTGTTGCCGGCCAGCGGGTGGCGTTGAACCTGACCGGCGAACGCCTCGAACTTGCGCAGATCCATCGCGGCCAGTGGCTGCTCAGCGAATGGCTGCACGCGCCAACACAACGGGTCGACTTCGACTTTAAACTGCTGCCCGGCGATCGCACGTTCGAACACTTTCACCCGGTACATGTGCACCTCGGTACGCAGGACGTCATCGCTAGGGTGGCTTTACTTGAAGGCCCGCGGCTGAGTCCCGGCGAGCGCATGTTCGCGCAACTGCTGATCAATGCGCCGGTGCATGCGGTGAAGGGCGATCGCCTGATCCTGCGCGACCAGAGCGCGCAACGCACCTTGGGTGGCGGTCAGGTCCTCGACCCGTTCGCCCCGGCGCGACAACGGCGCAGCCCTGAACGTCTGGAGCAACTACGCACCTTGGCCTCCGGCGGCGAACTCGAACACGTCTTGCCCGTGCTGCTCAACTACAGCGCCGGCGGCCTCGATCCGCAAAGGCTGGAGCGCCAGTTCAATCGCCCGCGCGCGTCGTGGTCGTTAGCGAAAAACGTCCGCCTGATCGACACCCGCCAAGGCCCGGTGCTGTTCAACGTGCAACGCTGGGCGCAGTTGAAATTCACCCTGCTGGAACAACTCACACAGTTTCATGAACAGGAGCCCGACCAGATGGGCCCCGACCGCGATCGCCTGCGCCGCTTCAGTGGTCTGATGCTGGAGCGTCCGACGTTCGTGAGTTTGCTGGATGAATTGCTGGCGGCCGGCTCGATTCAGGCGAGCGGCCCATGGCTGCATTTGCCGGATCATCAGGTGCGCCTGAATGCCGAGGATGAAAGTCTCTGGCAGGCATTACAGCCGCTGTTCGAAAACGCTGGATTTGACCCGCCGTGGGTACGCGACATCGCGAAAATGCTCGGTCAGGACGATGCCGTCGTACGCCTGCTGCTACGCAAACTGGCGCGTTTGGGTTTGATGCATCAAGTCGTACGCGATCTGTTTTTGAGTGACGCGCAACTGCGTCAAATGGCCGACGTGTTGTTAAAACTGGCCAAGGAAAATCCGCAGATCCAGGTGACAACCTTCCGCGATGCGCTAGGCTTGGGACGCAAACGCTGTATTCAGTACCTCGAATATTTCGACCGCGTCGGCCTGACCCGACGCCTCGGCGAATCCCGCCAGATCCGCCCCGACAACGCGCTGGCCAACGCCTGCGCACAATGAGTTCAAGGAAGGCAATCGCGCCCGGTGGCGCGGCCGGGCTTCAAACCCGGTTGGGGACGGCATCCGTTCCCGGGCAGGTTCGACTCCGGCTGCCTTCCGCCAGTTTCCAACAAGCCAAAGAACGGCTGCCGTAGATTGATCGTTCCCACGCTCCGCGTGGGAATGCAGCCCGGGACGCTCTGCGTCCCATCCAGAGCCGAACGCGGAGCGTCCGTTGAGGCATTCCCACGCAGAGCGTGGGAGCGATCTGTATCCCCGCTACTGCGGCAACTCCAGATTATCCATCACCCGATTCACCGCTAGCTCCCCGAGCATGATCAATTGCGCGATGCCCAACAGCGTCCGTCGCTGCGACGCGGGTACGAGATGGGCGAAGTCATGGGCGATGGTTCTGGCTGAGGCGAGTGTTTCGCTGGCATCGGCCAGCAGTTCTTCGTTTTTGAAGTCGGCGGTCACGGCGTACATCCGGCGGGTTTTCCGTGGCGGCGGGGTGGAACCGGGTGGGCAGAGGTAGTGATCGAGCGCGCGTTCGGCGGCGTCGTTGAGCTTTCTTGAATCGAGGGATTCGTAGGGGGAAGCGAGGTCAGTTTCGGGCGGGTTGGGTGTTGGTTTTATCATGGTGAAGCTCCTTGAGATGTGGAGCCGTCATTCCATCGCTGCTAAACGGATAGGGTGGCGGCTGTACGCGGGTTAGCAGACCAGGCTCAAGGATCCCGGCGCACCGAAGTGCCCCACGCAAAGCCGCCATAACGTAATGGCGATACTCGCGTGCCTTGAAATTTGCCGAGCTGCTAAACCCGATCGCTGATTCGTCAGCGACGGCACCACAATAGAACCCGCCCCCAAGGCGCACAAGCCGGCGGATTCTGGCGTAGCTGTAGGCAATGGCGCAAGAATTTGTAGCCTTGAAGGCGTGTCTGGAGGTGTCTTTTAAACACTGAAGTTTAAAAGACGAAAAGTCGGGCAAAGGTCTGGGGGCAAACGGGGTTTGTCCCTGATACCTGATAACGCGTTCCGCCAGTTTGCCAAAAGCAAAAGATCGCAGCCTTCGGCAGCTCCGACACCGATCTATGTAGGAGCTGCCGAAGGCTGCGATCTTTTGATCTTGCCGGTGTTGATCGTTCCCACGCTCTGCGTGGGAATGTAGCCCGGAACGCTCTGCGTCCCATCCAGAGCCGAACGCGGAGCGTCCGTTGAGGCATTCCCACCCAGAGCGTGGGAACGATCTGTACCCGAACTAATTCGGCAATTCCAGATTATCCATCACCCGATTCACCGCGAGTTCGCCGAGCATGATCAGTTGCGCGATCCCCAACAGCGTTCTGCGTTGCGATGCCGGTATGAGGTGGGCGAAATCATGGGCGATGGTTCTGGCGGAGGCGAGGGTTTCGCTGGCGTCGGCCAGCAACTCCTCGTTTTTGAAATCTGCGTTAACGGCGTACATCCGGCGGGTTTTACGTGGTGGTGGGGTGGAGCCAGGTGGGCAGAGGTAATGATCGAGGGCGCGTTCGGCGGCGTCGTTGAGTTTTTTGGAATCGAGGGATTCGTAGGGGGACGCGAGGTCTGTTTCGGGTGGGTTGGGTGTTGGTTTTATCATGGTGAAGCTCCTTGATTGCTGGAGCCGCCACATTTCGCTGCGAAACGAAGAGAGGTGGCAGCTGTACGCAGGTTCGCAGACCGGGAATCAAGGAACCCGGCATACCCGAAGGTATCCCGCGCACAGCCGCCATGAAGCATCATTGCCATTAATCTTGATGGCAATGCACTGGAGCGCTGTGCGCCTTGATTGATCCGGGCTGCGAAACCCGACCGCTGATTCGTCAGCGACCGCACCACAATAGAACCCGCCCCCAAGGCGCACAAGCCGGCGGATTCTGGCGTAGCTGTAGGCAATGGCGCAAGAATTTGTAGCCTGAAAGGCGTGTCTGAAGGTGTCTTTTAAACGCCTGAGTTTAAAAGGCGATTTGCGCTGACTTCACTGGCCCCTTCGCGAGCAAGCTCGCTCCCACAGGTTCGGCGGTGTAAACACAGCCTGGTGATCGCCGCAGAAACCTGTAGGAGTGAGCCTGCTCGCGATAACGGTGTATCAGTCAGCATGAATGTTGCTGAAAAGACGCTATCGCGAGCAGGCTCACTCCTACAGGGGAAAGTGTTTCAATTCGGGATGGGCGGTGGGTTAGAAACCCAGTGGGTACTGGATCACCACGTAGATACGGTCAATGTCATCACCGGCCTGCGCCTCGTTGGCCCGGTGTGAAACATGCGACACCTGCACCGACAGATCCTTCGCCGCGCCCGATTGCACGACGTATTTCAAATCGATATCGCGCTCCCAGTGTTTGCCGCCGTCACCTTGCTGCGGCTGGTAACTGCCGCTGTCAGGATCGAACGGGTTGTACGCGCCACCCTTGGGCGCGTGGGTGCCGTCGATGTGGCTACCGGAAACATAGCGGGTCATGAACTTCAGGCCGGGGATGCCGAAGGCGCCGAGGTCGAGGTCGTAGCGCGCTTGCCAGGAGCGTTCGTTGGCGCCGTTGAAATCGGCGTATTTGATCGAGTTGGCGAGGTAGATCGAGTCGCCGCCGACGAAATCGAACGGTGTGTCGCCATTGATCTTTTGCCAGCCGAGCATCACCGCGTGCGGGCCGAAGGCGTATTTGCCGGAGAGGCTGAACGCGGTGTTGTCGATGGCGCCGGCCAGCGCTCGGCCGGTGTCGCGGGTGTGGTAGAGGTTGGCGTCGAGCAGCACGCCGGACTGCTTGAAGTGCAGATTGCCGTAGTACTGATGCCAGGTGTCGCTCAGGTCGGAGGCATACAGCGCGCCGCCCACTGGGCTGTCGGTGAACAGATCGGCGCCGAGAAAACTGATCGCGCCGGCCTCGGTATTGGCGCCGTAGCCGTAGAAATCGCCTTTGCCGGATGAGCTGTCCTGGTTCTTGAAAGCGGTGAAATGCCCGGCCATCAGGTTGATGTGGTCGAACTCGGCGCTGTTGAGCAGGAAGCCTGTGGCGTACTCCGGTTGCAAGCGTTTGTCGGAGGTGTCGAACACCGGGGTTTCGACGGTCATTTCACCGAAGGCGAGGGTGGTGCGCGAGGCTTTCAGCTTGAGCGCACCGCCTGCGCTGGAGTAATCGTTTTCGCTGCGGCCATCGCTGTCGACCGGCAGCAGACCGGTCCCGGAATGGCCTCTGCCACCGTCGAGTTTCAGCCCGGCGAAGGCGTGGGCATCGATGCCGAAACCGACCGTTCCGGCGGTGAAACCGGATGAGAAAGTGCCGATAAGGCCTTGAGCCCATTCTTGTTTGTAGTTTTTGCCGGACGGTGAGGGGGAGCGATAGTCGTTGCTCAAGTAGAAGTTACGGGTGAGCACTTCGCTTTTGGCATCGTCGAAAAAGCCGCTGGCTTGGGCGGTTGAGTTCAGACCGCAGAGCAGCGCGAGGAGGGTGAGGCGTGAAGAGGCGCGGTCGATCATGGTCGGTGGCCAGCGGCAATTAAGATGGCTGGGATGATCGCGGGAATGTAGGGCAGGGGATTGAGCGGATGTGCTCAATGAACGGCATCACACAACCCCCTGTAGGAGTGAGCCTGCTCGCGATAGCGGTGTGTCAGTCTCGATAAATTTAACTGACAGACCGCCATCGCGAGCAGGCTCACTCCTACAGGGTTTTGGGTTGAATGAGGGTTTTGTGGCGGGAGCGGAAATCTGTGGGAGCTGGCTTGCCAGCGATGGCAGTGTGTCAGCCAAGTTTATCCAAGCTGACACATCGCTATCGCGAGCAGGCTCACTCCTACAGTTTTAACCGCGTTTACGCCAGCGGCGGCGTGCGTGGCGGGATCTGGCGTTTGCTGCCGGTTGATTCAAACGCGGCGGCGAAACGCAGCAGGTTCGAGTCGTCGTAGGCGCGGCCGGCGAAGGTTAAGCCCACCGGCATGCCGATGTCGGCCATCACGCCCATCGGCACGGTGACGGTCGGCACGCCGAGGTGACGGATCGCCAGGTTGCCGTTGGCCACCCAAATGCCATTGCTCCAGGCGATGTCAGCCGACTCCGGGTTGACGTCCGCGTCCGCCGGGCCGACGTCGGCAACAGTCGGGAACAGCACGGCGTCGAGGCCAAGCGTGTCCATCCAGTCTTCGAGGTCGATGCGTCGGGTTTGCTCCAGGCCGCGCAGGCCGTCAGGCACGGTGCTGATTTCATTCCACGGGGTGATGCCACGCTCGGCCATGCGCACGTACTCATCCATGCCGGCAGCCAGATCGCCTTCACGGTTGGGCAGGGTGCCCGGGTCGTGCGGGAAGATTTTCGGCCCGTCGACGTCGACCAGACGATTGAGTTTCGGATCGCCGTTGGCTTGCAGGAAGTCGTCGAACGCCCACGCGGTCAGGTCCCACAGTTCATGGTGCAGGAACTCTTTGGAGACCAGCCCCCGAGTGAACACGGTTGGCGCGCCGGGGCGATCGCCTTCGCAGTTGGAGACCAGCGGGAAATCGGTTTCGATGACTTCGGCACCGGCCGCTTCGAGGGCCTGACGCGCTTGCTTCCACAAGTCGATCACCGAGGCGCGGGTGTTGATGCGTTGGCCGGTCGGGCCTCCGATGCCCGGGGCTTCGCTGGTACCGGCCTCGGGGTCGGCATTGATAAACATGCGCGGCACGGCGAAACGCTTGCCGGCCAGCGCTTGGCTGTTGGCGGCCAGATCGGCGTAGGCGGCGGGGCGCACTTCGCTGACGCTCGGGATCGGCACCCACGGTTGCAGACGCCAGAGGTCGCCACGGGTGTCCGGGTCTTCGGCGACGACGATGTCGAGGACTTCGAGCAGGTCGGCCATGGTGCGTGCGTAAGGCACGACGACGTCCATGGTCGGCGTCAACGGCCAGTTGCCACGCACCGAAATCACGCCGCGCGACGGGGTGTAGGCGCACAAGCCGTTGTTCGACGCCGGGCCACGCCCGCTCGACCAGGTTTCTTCAGCCAGACCAAACGCGGCAAAACTCGCGGCAGTGGCGGTACCGGCACCGTTCGACGAACCGGAGGCAAACGGCGCGGTGAGGTAATTGGCGTTGTAAGGACTTTCGGCGCGACCGTAGACGCCACGTTGCATGCCGCCATTGGCCATCGGCGGCATGTTGGTTTTGCCCAGGCAAATCGCCCCGGCCGCGCGCAGACGTTCAATGGTGAAGGCGTCGCGATAAGCGACCAGATCGGCGAAGGCCGGGCTGCCGGACGCTGCCGTGAGGCCTTTGACCAGATAGCTGTCTTTGGCGGTGTAGGGGATGCCGTCGAGCGGGCCGAGGGTTTTGCCTTCGGCACGACGGGCATCGGACGCCCGGGCTTCATTCAACGCTTCAGGGTTACGCACGACCACGGCATTCAGCGCCGTTGGGGTGTCGGCGCCATCGTAGGCATCGATGCGTGCGAGATATGCCTGTACCAGTTCGACTGCGGTGGTTTGGCCGGACTCGAGCGCGGCGCGCAGTTGGGCAATGGAAACTTCGGTGACTTCGATCATGCGCTCACCGCTGTTTGAATTTGGGTGTTTTTCCTGGAGTGGGTGTTCATATCGGTTCTCGTTGCACAGCTATAAGCGACAAGGTTAAGACTGGCGCCTATTTAACACCAAGCGGCGCATGGAGTAATCGGCGGGATTGATCTCCAACCGATTTTCCCTTTCAGGCTTACACCATTCCCTGTGGGAGCTGGCTTGCCAGCGATGGGGCCAGCCCATTCGATAATGATGTGTCTGAACTATCGCCCTCGCTGGCAAGCCAGCTCCCACAGGGATTTTATGGTGTTCACAGACGGCAGGTATGACCGCAGTCGATCACAGCACCCCGTACTCCCGCGCCGTCCGATCCACCGCAATCCGCGTCTTGTCGATCAACTCATCCAGCTCCGTGCGCGTGGCGACCAGCGCCGGGGCCATGATCATCCGTCCCAATGTCGAGCGAATGATCAATCCCTCCTCAAAGCCAATCGTGCGGCAACGCCAGGCGATGTCGTTTTCATTGGCAAAGCGCTTGCGGCTGGCCTTGTCCTCAGCAAACTGCAACGCCGCCACCAAACCAACGCCCTGAATCTCACCCACCAAAGGGTGATTGCCAAACACTTCGCGCAGGCAATTCTGCAGATACGGCCCGGTGTCGGTTTTCACCTGGGTGACCACACCTTCATCACGCAACGCCTTGAGGTTGGCAATCGCCACCGCGGCCGCGACCGGGTGCCCGGAATAGGTCAGGCCGTGGGCAAATACGCCACCTTTCTCGACCAATGCTTCAGCCATGCGCCGCGACAGAATCAAGCCACCCATAGGGATGTAACCCGAGGTCAGGCCCTTGGCGATCGATAATGTGTCGGGCTCAAAACCAAATGCCTGATGGGCGAACCATTCACCGGTGCGACCAAAACCACCAATCACTTCATCCGCACACAACAACACATCGTATTTACGGCAAATACGCTGGATTTCCGGCCAGTACGTCGCCGGCGGAATGATCATCCCACCCGCACCCTGAAACGGTTCTGCGACGAACGCGGCGACCTTGTCGGCGCCTAGCTCTAGAATCTTGTCTTCCAGTTGCCGCGCCGCTTGCAGGCCGAATGCTTCCGGGCTGAGGTTGCCTTCGTGAGCGAACCAGTACGGCTCATCAATGTGCGCGACATCGGGAATGGTCCCGCCCATCTCATGCATGAATTTCATCCCGCCCAACGCCGTCGCGGCCAGGGTCGAGCCGTGGTAGCCGTTCCAGCGGCCGATCATGATTTTCTTCTCGGGCTGGCCCATCACCTGCCAGAACTTGCGCACGGTGCGGATCAGCACTTCGTTGGCTTCGGAGCCGGAGTTGGTGTAGATCGCGTGGCTGTAGTGCTTGGGCAACAGACTGAAGAGCAGTTCGGACAGCTCGATCACCGCGGGGTGAGTGGTGTGGAAGAACATGTTGTAGTAGGGCAGTTGTTCCAGCTGTGCGGTCGCGGCGGCCGCGAGATCCTTGCGCCCATAGCCGAGGTTGGTGCACCACAGGCCGGACATGCCATCCAGATAACGCTTGCCGTCGTTATCCCACAACGCCAGCCGATCACCGCTGACCATCACCCGCGGACCTTCCTCGTTGAGCGCCTTCTGATCGACGAACGCGTGGATGTGGTGAGCGGCGTCAGAGGCTTGGTAATCGCGGGTACTGCGGGTCGAATCGAGTTCGGCGGACATGGCGGATCTCCAGAGCAAAGGGCAAGTGAGTGAGCTCGTTGCAGCGCTGCACGGAGAAAGTTTTGTCATCTAAAAATATTTTTGTAAAGAAAATATTTGTCGGTGAAAAAAGATCTCCGTAGGCTGAGGGCCATTGGCAAGGATCATCAGAGGCAACATGAGCGGACTCAGAGAACGGCAGAAGGAACAGCGCCGGCAGGTGATTGCCGAGGCGGCGCTCGAGTTGTTCAAGCGCAACGGTTTTGCGGCTACCACGCTGGACCAGATCGCCGTGCAGGCGGGGGTTTCCGCCCCCACCGTGGTCAACTATTTCGGCGGCAAGCAGGAGATTCTGCTGGCCTTGCTCAAGCAACCCGACGAGCAAGCCATGCGCGAGGCGCGGGCGAATCTCGACGATGCCAGTGATCCGCTGGAAGCGCTGTGCGAGTTCGAAGGGCTGATGACCGATTACCAGCTACAAGCGATGCCGGCTTCGTTATGGCGAGAATTGGCGCCGTTCCTGCTGACCGGTGAGTTGGCTGAGGCGATGAGCCCGTGGAATGCCGCCGTGATCGAAGAGACCAAAGCGCTGCTTCTGCATTTTCAGCAGGCCGGCAAAGTGCGCGAATTGATCGATCTCGACGTGGTGGCGACGCTGTTCAACCAATACGCAAACATGGCGTTCATTCGCCTCGCCACGCAGGAGGTGCCGGATCGCCCCGCGCACGCCTTGCACATGCGCGGGGTTCTGAATCTGTTGTGTCACGGCATGCTGGAGCGCTAAGGCTAAAAGACGATGAGCTGGAAGTGGACTAGGCTCACAGCGGTTCAACGCTGGCCCAATCAGGAGAGCCGACATGGAAGACAAACCGCTGATAACGTTTCAGAGTTCCAGAGCATTGCTCGACGTGCTCATTCGAGCCGGCCTGATCACCGTTCTGGTGCTGTTCTGCTACGACATTTTCCATCCGTTTCTCAATGTCATGCTTTGGGCGCTGATCCTGGCCGTCACGCTGTATCCGCTGAATCAGGCTCTGGGCGCCAAACTCGGTAATCGCTACGGTTGGGCGGCAATCATTCTGGTGCTGCTGGGCCTGGTGATTCTGATGCTGCCGTTGAGCCTGCTGGGTGCTTCGATCGCCGATTCGATCAAGGGCAGCATGCACACGTTCGAAGCGGGGCAGTTCGAGATACCGCCGCCACCGGCCAGTGTTGAAGGCTGGCCGTTGATTGGCGCGCCGCTTTACGGCATCTGGATGCATGCGTCACAGGATCTGAGCTGGGTGTTTCAGGAACTGGCGCCACACCTCAAGGACTGGAGCAAAGTGGTGTTGCATCAAGCCGCCGGCGTCGGCGCAGGCATCGTGGTGTTTGTGATTGCCTTGATCGTTGCCGGGTTGATCATGCACCACGGCGAGCGCGGCCACCGCACAGCGGTTGCAGTCACCACACGTATTTCCGGGCCGGTGCGCGGCCCGCAGATTGCCCAACTGTGCACGGCAACCATCCGCGCCGTGGCACAGGGTGTGGTCGGCATCGCCTTTATTCAGATGCTGCTGGTCGGCGTGGCACTGGTGGTCATGGGCGTACCGGCGGCCGGTGTTCTCGCCTTGATGGTGCTGCTGCTGGGCATCACCCAATTGCCGGTGTTGCTGATCACGCTGCCCATCGTGATTTATGTCTTCGCCGTGGACGGGGTCAGCGCCGGCACGATTATCTTTGCGGTGTGGATGGCGATTGCCGGGCTTGCCGACAACGTGCTCAAGCCGATGCTGCTGGGACGCGGCGTCGCGGTGCCGATGCCAGTAGTCCTGATCGGCGCGCTAGGGGGCATGGTCACCAGCGGCATTATTGGTTTGTTCACCGGGCCGGTGATTCTGGCGGTTGGCTATGAATTGTTCATCGGCTGGGTCTATCAACCGGCCGATATCACCGAGCTTCTGGAGAGCCAGCGCAAAGAAAATCTACCGTGACACTCATCCCTCTCGCTGACGCATTGGCGTACACCTTAGCGGACGTCTAGGCTGGTCAGTCAGTCGCCCTTCGGGCGCAACGCCCACGCAGGGACAGGAGCGGAACCGATGAAAGCCCCAGCCAGTATTGTCTGCCTGATGTTCACACTGGTTCTCGCGCCGGGAGTCCGCGCCGAAGACCCGCCGGCGGCGCCCCCTCACGCGGCCACCGATGATGCGCCGTTGATCAACCCGCAAGTGGTCGACAAGCTCATCGATATGGGCGATTACCTGCGCAGCCTGCCGAAATTCCAGGTCGACGCCCAAGTCTCGCGCGACACGGTTCTGGAGTCCGGGCAGAAGATCAAGACCGAGTCCGCCAACACCCTGAAAGTGGTCGGCCATGATCGCCTGTATGCGAAAAGCGAAGGCGATGTGCGCACCCGCGAGTTTTTCTATAACGGCAAAAAACTCACCCAGTATTCGCCATACCTGAAGTACTACACCACCGTCGACGCCCCGGCCACGGTGGCGGAAACCCTGCACAAGGTCGAAAACTTCTACGGTGTGCAGGTACCGATGGAGGACCTGTTTCTGTTCGGCAGTGATCAGGCGCAGATCGATGCCTTGAAAGCCGCGTTGTACGTGGGCCCGTCGGTCATCAGAGGCCAGCTCTGCGACCATTTGGCGTTTCGCCAAGAGGGCATCGACTGGCAATTGTGGCTGACCCGCTCCGACAAACCCTTGCCGTGCAAGCTGGTGATCACCACCACCGACGATAAGAGCTTCCCCGAGTACAGCGCGGTGTATCAGTGGAACCTCAAGCCGACCATTCCGGACACGCAGTTCACCTTCAAACCGGGCAAAGGCGATGTGGCGATTGCGTTCAAACAAGCCAGCGATCAGGGAGGGCAGTGACATGAACAAGTCGATGACGTGGAGTTTGTTGTTGTCGCTGGCCGCCGCCACGCTGCTGACCGCCGGTTATGTCGCCGAAGCCGATGCCCGGGGGCAACGCGCCCAGGGGCATGCCCGCGCCAACGTCAACCGCGCGCCGGCGCCGAATGCGCAACGGGCGCAGCGGATCAATGCGCCGCAGCGCACCAACAATGTCAGTGCCGGTAACCGGGTCAATTCGGGCAATCGGGTCAATTCGGGTAACCGGGTCAATGCCGGCAACAACGTTGGTAACCGTACGAACGTCAACAACGGCAACCGAAACGTCAACAACGGCAACCGAAACGTCAACATCGACAACAGCCGCGATGTCGATATTGATGTCGACGGCCATGGCCGTTATGGCTACGACGATCACTACCATCCGGTGGCGGCCGCAGTGGCGGTAACGGCAACCGTCGCGGCCACTGCGGCGGTGGTAGGGGCAATCTTTACCCCGGCGCAAATGCCCAGCAGTTGCGTGCAGGTGATTCAGTACAACGTCGCCTACATGCAATGCGGCTCGACCTGGTACCAGCCGCAGTATCAGGGCAGTGATGTGACGTATGTGGTGGTCAATGCGCCTTGATCAGGCTTTCGGCACCCACGCTTGCATCTGCGCCAACATGCCACGGCCGCCTCGGCGTAACCCGGTAGCCAGGGTCAGCCACGACAGCTCAGTAACGATGACGTGTGCGGCAGGCACCAGTCGCACTTCACCGGCAGTGCTGCCCGCCGGGCCACCGTCGGGCATGAAAATCGTCAGCCAGTCATCCACGCTCTCAACGATCAGGCACAGGCGAAAGCCTTCGCCCTCGGCAATCAGGCCGACCTTGGAACCGTCCTCGTTTTCCAGCCCGGCAAACCGCGCCGTGGTGTCCTTGAACAACTGGTAACCGGGCAGGTTGCTGAGCAGCTTGTTTTCCGTGGCCTCCAGCGCCCGCGCCGCCGCAGACGTGCGTGCCAGCAGCCCGGCGAGAAAACACAGGACGATCAGGCCCAGCAACGTCGCCACACTCACCAGCGTCACGCCCGCCACGTCATAGCCTTTGAACATCGGCAACAACTTCTCCATCGGCCCGCGCAGCAGGTGGATGGCTTTTTCGATCAGCACGACAATCAGCACCAGCGGCAGGATGAACAGCAGCCCGCCGATCACGGTGGTCTTGATGAACTTGAACATGACGGCTCCTTGAATGACGTGCGATCCGTTTCAAGGCTAGCTGATAAAAATCTTGAGCCGGGTGGTGAAAGCGGTTCGAATGGCGCACTCCCGTTATACATCAATAGAACAACGAGCCTGAGACATGACGACAGCCCGGCCGCTGGTGCCCGATCAAGAGCAATGGCAACCCTGGACACCTGACGAATTGGCCCGACGTCTGAGCGCGGTAAACTACCCGTGGTGTGTGGTCGGCGGCTGGGCGCTGGACTTGTGGCACGGGCGGCAAACCCGGACTCACAATGATCTGGAGTTCACGGTGTTGCGGGCGGATTTTGCGTGTTTTCGTCAGGCGCTGAGCGATCTCGACTTCTACGCGGTGAAGGACGGTACGTTCCAGGTTTTGTCAGCGATTTGCTTGCCCGCCGCAGACATTTTTCAGGTCTGGGGATACGACCGCGCCGCACAGGCCTGGCGCGTGGATGTGATGATCGAACCAGGCACGCCGGACACCTGGGTTTATAAACGCGATCCGTCGATTGTCTGTTCACGCGCCGACATGGTGATGCGCAGCACGGCCGGCATTCCGTATCTGCGACCTGCTGCCGTTCTCTTGTTCAAAGCCAAGCACACGCGCGCCAAAGACCGCAGCGATTTCGCCATGGCTTTACCGCGGATGTCGGTGCAGGAACGCGTGTGGCTGGTTCGACATTTGACGCTGTTGCACCCGGAGCACGACTGGCTGGACGCTGTTCAGGCTTTATCAGCGCCGCCAACTGCCCAAGGGTAACTCGACCTCGCGCTCGGCAGCAGCCAGGGCTATCTCCAGCCCGGACTTGTCCAGCGGCGCGCAGTAAGCCGGTTTCGCCCGCTCGAATCGCCAGCTCTCATCGAGGCCTCCGGCGTCGACCGCATCGAAGCCGAGTTCGTCCAGCAAACCCACGACCAACGCCTTGGCGTCAGCGTCATCTGCGGCGACGGGCAGGGCGCGCCGCTCGCTGGAGCCGTGCGGGCGGGCATCGGTGAGCAAGTCCGCGGCGAGGATGGCATTGAACACCTTGACCACGGTGGCGCCCTGCAGATGCTCGGCGAGCAAACGGCTGGTGGTGGTCTGGAAGGTGTCGAGTACGGCGATGTGTCCGTCGCGATCGGGGTAATAGTTGTTGGCGTCGAGCACGATTTTCCCTTCGAACCAGGCTGACGGCAGGCTCGGGATGTGTTCGTAGGGGATGGCCAGCAACACCACGTCGGCAAACTGTGTGGCCTGTTCGGCCGTGCCGATCTGGCAGCCGGTGATGCCGGCGAGCACGCTGCTCATGGTCTTCGGGCCGCGTGAGTTACTGAGCATTACTTCGTGCCCGGCGGCGAGGGCGATTTGCGCGACGGCGCGCCCAATGAATCCGGCTCCAACGATTCCAATTCGCATGGTGTGTTCCTCTGTCAGGTGGGGAGCCACTATGATGATTCATGACCAGATGCAGATAAATTGCACTCTGTTACTTACTTTCGCTAACAGGAGTTTCGAATGGATCGGCTGACCAGCATGGCGGCTTTCGTGATGGCGGCCGAAGCGGGCTCCTACGCCAGTGCCGCGCAACGCCTCGACATGTCGGCGCAAATGGTTGCCAAACACGTGGCCGCCCTTGAACAGCGGCTGGGTGCGCGGTTGCTCAATCGCACCACGCGCCGGCAGAGCCTGACCGAACTGGGCCAGGCCTACTACGAGCGCTGCAAGCACATCGTCACTGAGGCAGAGACCGCTGATTCGCTGGCGCAAATCATGAATGACACGCCGCGCGGCAAGCTCAGGATCAGCGCGCCGGTAACCTTCGGTTCGTACAGCCTGATGCCGTTCATGACCGCGTTCTTGCGCGAATTCCCTGAAGTGGAAATTGATCTGCACCTGACAGACCGTGCGGTGGATCTGGTGGAGGAGGGGTTTGAGGTGGCTTTCCGGATCGGCCCGTTGGCCACGGCTAGCCTCACCGCCAGGCCCTTGGCCGCGTATCGCTTGATTGTCTGCGCGGCGCCACGCTATCTGGCAGAACACGGCACGCCGCAAGTGCCCGCCGATCTGCAACAACATGAGTGCCTGGGTTATGCCTATTGGTCACGGCCTGCCGATCACGAGTGGTCGTTTTTCAACGGTGCGCAGGTCGAGCGCGTGCCGGTGAGCAGTCGCTTGCACGTCAACGAGAGCAAGGCGTTGTTGTCAGCGGCGGTGGATGGTTTCGGGATTGTGCTGGGGCCTGCCGACTTTCTTGAAGCGGCATTGCGCAGAGGCGAGTTGGTGAGGTTGTTGGAGGGGTTTGAGGCGCCGAGCAGAGCGATGCATCTGCTGTACACGGCGCATCGGCAGAAGACCGCGAAAGTGCGCCAGTTCATCGATGCCGCGGTCAGCCGATTTGGCTGACCGGGCGATTTGGATGAGTGAATAAAACGACTCAGTTAATTCGCGGATGCTGCTGCACCAGTTCCTTGCGCTTGGCTTCCAGCGCGGCGATTTCGGCGTCGATGTCTTCGATCTTCTGCTCGATGTTGTCGTGGTGCTCTTGCAGCAGTTCCTTGGCTTCCTCGAGGTCCGAGGCTGCCGGCGCGGCACCGCGCAATGGCTTGTTCGCGGTTTCCTTCATGGTCACCCCGGTGGCCAGACCGATCACGGCGATGACCATCAGGTAATACGCCGGCATGTACAGATTATTGGTGCTCTCGACCAGCCACGCGACCACGGTCGGAGTCAGGCCGGCAATCAATACCGAGACGTTGAAAGCTGCCGCCAGCGCGCTGTAGCGAATGTGCGTGGGAAACATTGCCGGCAGGGTGGAGGCCATGACACCGATAAAGAAGTTCAGCAGCACGGCCAGCATCAGCAGGCCGGCGAAGATCAAACCGATCTTGCCGCTGTTGATCAGCATGAACGCCGGAATCGCCAGAATGAACAAACCGATGCTGCCAACCACGATGAAAGGCTTGCGGCCGATCTTGTCGCTGATGAAGCCAATCGCCGGTTGTACGAAGAGCATGCCGACCATGATCGCGATGATGATCAACACGCCACGGTTTTCGCTGTAGTGCAGATTGTGCGAGAGGTAACTCGGCATATAGGTGAGCAGCATGTAGTAGGTGACGTTGGTCACCGCCACCACGCCGATGCAGGTCATCAGGCTGCGCCAGTGTTTGGTCGCGACCTCTTTGAACGAGACTTTCGGCCCACCGGCGAGGCCTTCGCGATCGCCTTGCTCAAGCTTTTCGACGTGCTGCTGGAACGCCGGGGTTTCTTCCAGGGCGTGACGTAAGTAGAGGCCGATCATGCCCAGCGGCAAGGCGAGGAAGAACGGCAGACGCCAGCCCCATTCCTCGAACTTCGCTTCGCCGAGCGTAGTGGAAATCAACACCACCACGCCGGCACCGAGGACGAAACCGGCAATCGAGCCGAAATCCAGCCAACTGCCGAGGAAGCCACGCTTGCGGTCCGGCGCGTATTCGGCGACGAAGATCGACGCACCGGTGTATTCACCGCCCACTGAGAAGCCTTGGGCCATTTTCGCCAGCAACAGCAGGATCGGCGCCCAGATGCCAATCGAGGCATAGGAGGGGATGAGGCCAATGGCGAAGGTGCTCAGCGACATGATCACGATGGTCGCGGCGAGGACTTTCTGTCGCCCGTACTTGTCGCCCAAGGCGCCGAAGAACAAGCCGCCCAGCGGCCGGATCAGGAAGGGCACCGAGAACGTCGCCAGCGCGGCGATCATCTGGGTGCCGGGGTCGGCGCCGGGGAAGAACACTTTGCCGAGCACATAGGCGACGAAGCCGTAGACACCAAAGTCGAACCATTCCATGGCATTGCCCAGGGCGGCAGCGGTAATCGCTTTGCGCATCTTGGCGTCGTCGACAATGGTGATGTCGTTCAGGCCGATCGGCTTGACGGTTTTCTTGCGTGATTTCATCCGGGTCTTCTCTTTGCTGATCCATCGTGCCGCGTAGATGCCATCTTTTTGATGGCGCGTACTCTTTGGCTCAGATACATGAGGACACGAAATAATTCACTGCTCGGCGCTTTTTTTCCTTGCACACCTGTGTAGGAGCTGCCGAAGGCTGCGATTGATCGTTCCCACGCTCTGCGTGGGAATGCAGCCGGGGACGCTCCGCGTCCCAATAAGATCGCAGCCTTCGGCAGCTCCTACAGGGGATATGTGTTTACCGGCGGATGGCCGTATACGATTGCCGCAGGTCGCTGGCCCAGCCATCCAGCACAACCTTGACATCATCGGCGGTCAACACCTGCTTGTCGTTCTCCAGCGGCACACCGGTGCCTTTGCGCACCACTTCGGCAATCACCTCGCCGGTCGAACCGTCCTCGAACGACACCTCGGTGGCGACTTGGCTGTCCTGATCGCGGATGCCGGTCGCCGTGCTCACACCGGCAGCGACGAGGGTGACCGGCAGCCACTCATAAAAGCGCAAACCCTGAGTGCTGGTCGCCACTTGGGTGATGGCGGGGCGCACCACCAACGTGTTCGGCCCCGGTTGGTTGACCAGATGCATCACCTTGCCTAATTCCAGTCGCAGCGCCGCATCGTAGTAGTCAGTGACCCCGGACAGCGTGCTCAGCGGAATCCGCGACGTCGGCTCGGCACTTGGGTAAAACTGGCTTGGCGCCAGGTAAACCTGGGTATATCGGCCCCGGGCGAGTGCCGGGCTGACCCACGCCAGGACAGGCTGGCCGGACGGCGACTGGCGCTCGGCCAAGACGCTGTAGTCATGCAGAAAACCGCTGTGTTCGACCTTGTTACTGCTGCAGGCGGACAGGCTCAGGGTGGTGGCGAGGGCCAGCCACAGCGAATGCGTGCGGGTCATTAACGGGTTTCCTTGTGAGGTTGCGTGGCGATGCTGTCCGAGCATTCGATGTGCAACTGGCCGTGGCTCATGATCCATTGGATCAGGTCGGCGGCAGCAATGCTGTGGACGTATTCGACGCAGTGCGCATTGGTCGGGCTGAACTGCTCGAAGTAGCGGCGCAGGACGATGCGGCTCTGATCGCTGGAAACGCTCAGGCACGACTCCTGAAACACAATCGGCGTGTCGGGGCCGAGCGCGGCGGTGCGCTGGCTGAGGATCAAGGGACGATTGCTGTTGTGCCCCTCGGCGCAATGGTTGTCGTTCAATAGCTTCATGCGAACCCCCTTGGATTGGAATGGCCGCAGAATGCCCGCGAGGTTTTGCCAGAGAATGTCCGCTTGATGTCTGCTGCGTAGAAATGTTGCTCGATTGAAATAAATGACCCGGGCGCCGAAATGGCTTTAGATTGGCTTTTTTTGGTGCATGGATTCTGTAACTGTGAGCAGATTGCTGTTCGTCGACGACGACGTGGAAATTCTCGCGCTGCTGAAGAAGTTCTTCGTGCAGCACGCCTATGAAGTCGACGTGGCGCCGCACGGCGAGGCTATGTGGGCGGCGATCGCACTGAACCGGCCGGACACGATCATTCTTGATGTGATGATGCCCGGCGAAAGTGGCCTGAGCCTGTGCCAGAAGGTGCGCGCGCAGTTGGGCATTCCGATCATCATGCTCACCGCCATGGCCGAACTGAGTGATCGCATTGTCGGGCTGGAACTGGGCGCGGACGACTATCTGACCAAGCCGTTCGCCCCACAAGAACTGCTCGCTCGCGTACGTGCCTTGCAGCGTCGCGCCGCTGAACAGCGCAACCCGGTCGAGCCTTCCCGCCCGGTGATCGCCTTCGCCGGTTGGCATCTGGACATCACCTGTCGTGAACTGCGCTCACCGGAAAACGTGATGATTCCGCTGTCCGGCGGCGAGTTCGATTTGCTCGTGGTGTTCCTCGATCATCCACAGCGCATACTCACCCGCGAGCAGTTGATCGACCTGACCCACGGCCATGGTCACGACGCTTTTGATCGCAGTATCGATGTGCAAGTCAGCCGCCTGCGGCGCAAGATCGAGCCGGACAGCAAGCGCCCGGACCTGATCCGTACCGTGCGCAACGGCGGTTATCTGTTCACCGCCAAGGTCAGCCGCTCGTGATTCGCCGACTGTGGCGTGGCGACACCCTGCGCCGGCGCATCGCCCTGACGATCATTGCGGCAATGGTCGCGTCGCTGGCGTTGAATGCACTGTTCGTGCAAGTCGCCGGGATCTGGGCGCGGCCACCGATTGAACGCACCGGCCTGCTCGAGCAAATTGCCGCGACATCCCGGGTGATCGAGGCAGCCCCGGCCAACCTGCGCCCGCAACTGGCCGCTGCGGCGAGCAGCGCCATGCTGCAAGTGTCGTGGAAAGCGCAGCGCGCGGACTTCGATCTGCCCAATGACGGCCTTCGCCTGCCAGCGAGCAGGGTGCCGGTGCTGCAGCAACTGCTGGGCAATGATCGAAAAATCGAGGTGTTCAGCCCAGGCGACTGGCCGAACGGCAGTGCCCAGGCGCATTACGCCGCCGTCGTGCAATTGGTCGATGGCAGTTGGTTATCCTTTATCCCGCCTGAGCGCAGTTGGGGTCTGGAATTTGGCGTGCGTATCGTGATCGTCATCGCGTTGGGACTGATTGCCACATTGCTCGTCGCCTGGGTCGCCACCCGGCAACTGGCCAATCCGTTGCAGCGCTTCACGCGTGCCGCCAGAAGATTTGGCACCGACCTGCGCGCACCGCCGATCAAGCTCGAAGGCCCCGACGAAATTCGTCAGGCGATCATTGCCTTCAACACCATGCAGGCGCAGATCCAGCATTTCATCGCCGAGCGCACGCACATGCTGGCGTCGATCTCCCATGATTTACGTGCGCCGCTGACGCGCATGCGCTTGCGCAGCGAATTTATGGAAGATCTCGATCATCAGGGCAAACTGATTCGCGACGTTGAAGAGATGCAGTCGATGATCAACGCCGCGCTCGCGTTCTTCCGCGAAGACACCCACCGCGAGCAGACCACGGCGTTCGATCTGTCGGAGCTGCTGCAAACCATCGTCGATGATTACCGCGATCAGCAGATCAATGTCGACTTCGGCGGCCCGGCGCATCTGGTGTATGAAGGCCGGCCACTGGGGATCAAACGGGTGGTCGTCAATCTGTTGGAGAATGCGCTGAAGTATGCGCAGCGTCCGGTCATTGCGTTGAAGCGTGACGAGTATTCGATTCGCATCGAGATCAGCGACGAAGGCCCCGGCATTCCCAAGGTGGCGTTGGAGCAGGTCTTCGATCCGTTCTTTCGGCTGGAGACTTCGCGCAATCGTGACACCGGCGGTGTGGGTCTGGGTCTTTCCGCAGCGCGAGCCATCGTCCGTGAGCAGGGCGGTGAATTGACGCTGAGCAATCGCAAGAGCGGAGGGTTGATCGCGAAGGTCGAGTTGCCTGTGTGAAATTTCTTCTGTAGATTTTCATGAAATTACAAGAAACAAATTTCATGGGGTCGTGAATGTTTCAGCAATCCAGCCAGCACGTCGACAGCTATTACGCCCACAGTTGCGCCGATATTCTGCGCCATCGGCCGGCGCTGGAAGGCGAACATGACGTCGACGTGGTGATCATCGGCGCCGGTTTCAGTGGCCTGCACACCGCGCTGCGTCTGGCCTTGGCGGGCAAACGCGTGATCGTGCTGGAGGCCAGTCGCGTGTCGTGGGCGGCCTCGGGGCGTAATGGCGGGCAGGCGATTCTTGGCTGGTCGTGCGATATGCCGCCGCTGGAAGCCGCGCTCGGTTATGAGCGGGCCAGACGGCTTTGGGATGGCATGCGCTGGGCTGCCGACGAATTGCGCGAATTGCCCGGGCGCCATGGTTTCGATTGCGACTATCGCCCCGGGCATTTGTGGACGTCGGTGATGCCACGGCGGGTCAGCTTGCTCAGCGAATGGCAACACGAGGCCAGTCACAAGTGGGGCCACGATGCCTTGCAGTTCATTCCTCGTGATCAATTGCCCGAATGGGTGGCCACTGATCGCTATCAGGCCGCGCTGTACGACCCGCAAGGCGCACACCTCAATCCGCTGAAACTGGCGCTTGGCCTGGCGGCCGCCATCGAGCGGGCCGGCGGGCGTATCCACGAGCAAAGCAAGGCGTTGAGTTATCAGGAGGAGGGCGACGGTTTCCGGGTCAACACCGCGCGCGGCTCGGTGCGCGCCGATGTGCTGGTGCTGGCGTGCAACGCTTATCTCGATGAACTCGACCCGCAACTGTCCAGTTGCATTCTGCCGGTGGGCACTTATCAGGTCGCCACCGCACCGCTGACGCCTGAGCAGGCCAAGGCGCTGTTGCCGCGCAATGTCTGCGTGACCGACAACCAGTTCGTCCTCGATTACTTCCGCCGCACACCGGACAACCGCTTGTTGTTCGGCGGCGGCTGCACTTACCTGGGCGGCATGCCCAAGGACATCGCGGCGGCGACGCGGCCGTTTCTTGAGCGAGTGTTCCCGCAGCTCCAGGGTGTCGGCATCGAGTTTGCCTGGGGCGGGCATATCGACCTGACGATCAACCGCACGCCGGACGTTGGCGGCGAGGGTAACCGTTATTGGCTGCAAGGCTACTCGGGGCACGGCGTCCTGCCGACATTGGCTGCCGCACGTGCGGTGTCCAATGCGATCCTCGGCGATAGCGATGAATTGGCGTTGTACCAGGGCCTGAGCAATGGCCGTTTCCCCGGTGGCAAACATTTCGCTGCACCGCTGGAAGCCATCGGCAAGGCCTGGTATCGACTGCGCGACAGCATTTGATGAGACTTTTTTTGGAATCGCGGCCATGAACAAGCAAGAAGAAATCGCCGCGCTGGCGATCCTCATCCACGATCTGCGCAAGCACAAGAAGTGGACCCTGAAGGAACTGGCCGACAAGATCGGTCGTTCGGTGGGCTTCCTGTCGCAGGTCGAGCGCGGTTTGTCGCGGCCTACTGTGGCGGACCTGACTGCAATCAGCGAAACCTTCGGCGTGCCGACCACGTATTTCTACAGCCTGCCCAAACCCAAGGAATTGCCGTGGGTGACGCGCCCGGACGAGCGTCGCACGCTGTATTACGCCAATGGCATCACCGACATTCTGGTGTCGCCGCAGATCCGCGCCTCGTTCTCCATGCTCGAAAGCCATCTGGAGGCCGGTGCGAGCAGCGGTGATCGCCATCTGACCGACAGCTCGGAGCAGGGCGGTTATGTCCTCGAAGGCGAGCTGACCTTATGGCTGGGCAACGACGAAGAACCGATCACGCTGAAGGCCGGCGACAGCTTCCAGTTCGACAGCCATACCCGCTGCCGCTACGGCAACCTCTCCGAGCAGATGACCCGCGTGCTCTGGGTCTACACCTGATCACAACAAAGGATGAACACGATGGACGCTGTCTGCGCTGACCTGCTCGCCGAAGTGCGTGCCTTTCGCCAACGCTACCCCGAGGTGCGTTATGTCGATCTGATTTGCCTGGACATTCCCGGGCACTTCTATGGCAAGCGTTATCCAATCGACATGCTCGAAAAAGTCGCCGCCGGCAGCGTACTGAAGCTGCCGCAGAATTGCGTACTGTTGGGCGTGCAGGGTGGTTTGTTCCCGATTGGCGATTACTGCTTCAACGACGGCGATCCGGATGCGGTGCGCCGTCTGGTGCCGGGCACACTGAAACCGGTGACCTGGGAAGCGCAGCCGCTGGGGCAGATGCTGATCACTTCCGACGGCACTGAAAAGCCGATCGAATTCGAACCCCGTGAAGTGCTCGCACAGGTGCTTAAGCGCCTGGCGCGCAAAGGCATTCACCCGGTGGTGGCCTTTGAGCTGGAGTTCTACCTGTTCGATAAAAAGCTGCGCGACGGTTTGCCGCAATTTCCTCGCGACGACCTGACCGACGACGCCGATGATCAACCGAACCTGCACATCGAACGTCTTTCACGCTTCGCGCCGGTGCTCGATGACATGGTCGAAGCCACTCGGGCGCAAGGTATCGACGCCACGGTGATTACCGCTGAGCTTGGCCCTGGACAGTTTGAAATCAACTTCGGCCATCTCGACGACGGTTTGCGTGCGGCGGATTGGGCGGCGTTATTCTGCCGCAGCACGCGAGGTGTGGCGCTCAAGCATGGTTATCGCGCCAGTTTCATGGCCAAGCCGTACTTGCAACATCCGGGCAGCGGCATGCATGTGCATGTCAGTTTGTACGACGCAGCCGGCAATAATCTATTGGCGGCCAATGAGCAGCAGCCGTTACGCCATGCAGTCGCCGGATGCCTGGAATTGCTGCCGCACAGCATGCCGATCTTCGCGCCGAACCAGAACTCAATGCGCCGATTGGGCGGCACGGTGAACACCGCGACCAAAGCCAGTTGGGGTTTTGAGGATCGTGATGCGTGTTTGCGGATTCCGGAATCGGACGCAAAGAACCTGCGGGTTGAATATCGCTTGGCGGGGGCGGATGCCAATCCGTATCTGGTGCTGGCGGCGATTCTGGTGGGGCTTGAACACGGGCTGGAATCGGCTAAAGAACCGATCACACCGCTGAATGAAGACCGCAACAGCGGGATCGATTTTCCCAAGGAAATGTTAGAAGCCGTGCGTGCGATGCAGCATCAGCCGCAGTTGCGTGAGGGCTTGGGCGCAGAGTTTGTGGATGTATATTGCGAGAATAAACGCCAGGATCATTTGGCATTCATGCAGGAGATCAGTGCGCGGGAGTACCGGTGGTATTTGTGACACCTGCAAAGCAGTCAGCCTTGAAGGGGGCAGGTGCCGAGACTCCACTATACTGCCCCGCGACATCATGGAAGCTTCGTAACAGGGACGGCGATATCGATCATGAACTACAGACGACTGGGACGCTCGGGACTCAAGGTTTCCGCGATTGCGATGGGAACCGCACAATGCAACTGGTGGGTCGACGAGCCTACCTCACGCCGCTTGTTCGATGCCTATGTCGAAGCGGGCGGTAACCTGATCGACACCGCGGATGTCTACCCGGTTCTGGGCGACGGTGTCGGTGGCAAGGCTTCCGAGGCGTTCGTCGGCCGCTGGTTGCAAACCACGGCCAGGCGTAATGAGGTATTGCTGGCAACGAAGGTGTCCGGGCGCATGGGACCTGGGCCGAATGACGAGGGGCTTTCCTGGCGGCACATCGTCAAGGCTGTGGAGGGTTCGCTGGAGCGATTGCAAGTCGACTGCATCGATTTGTATCAGGCCCATGATGACTACGATGATATTCCGGTCGAAGAAACCCTGCGCGCCTTCGAACATCTGGTGCAGCGGGGCATGGTGCGTTACGTCGGTTGCTCCAACTTCAAGGCCTGGCGCCTGATGAAATCACTGGCGATCAGCGAGCGCAACGCACTGGTCGGCTACGTCAGTGTTCAAGAACGCTACAACCTGCTCGAACGGTGTCGTGTCGAATCCGAACTGCAGCCATTGTGCGTGGAAGAGGGCGTCGGACTCTTGCCGTATAACCCGCTCGCCAAGGGCTTTTTGTCTGGCCTGTACCACCCGCAGGCAGGATTGCCGGATTCTCCGCGCGCGCCGGGTGTACAGAGAGATTACTTCAACGAGCGCAACTGGCAGATCCTTGAATCACTGCGCCGGATTGCACGGGACTGCGACAGCACCTGTACGCAAGTCGCACTTGCCTGGTTGCTGGCGCAACCTGCGGTGGTGGCACCCGTGGTGGGGGCCAGTACTGTCGAGCAATTGCGCGAGATCATGGCGGCGCCACAACTGCACCTGCCGGCCGCCGATGTCAGTCATCTCAATCAGATCAGCCAGCCGCCGGTTCAATAGCCATCAAGCACTGCTTGCCGGCCGTCCGGTGCGCAAGCCCAGTCTGACTTGCCGCAGGTAATCCTGGCGATTGTAAGGGTTGGCCAAGGTGCGCTCCCGGCGAGGCGCAGTGCCCGTGACTGGCGTATACGTGGCCAATTGGCTTTCCATAAAACCAAGGCCGCTGGTGACATCGGGTATCTGGTGCTGCAACTTGTAGATTCGCGTGGTGACGATCGAGCCTTCGATCCGCGCGGTCTCTGCGTCCAGCGTGGTGCCATGGATTGTGGCCCCGGCCTTGGCCAGCAAACCATGCACCGCGCTGCTCAAGGCCGCCGGCACTTCGATGCTGAACTGGCTGCGCGGCTCGCAGACCGCGGTGCCGGCGCGGCTGATCGCTGCAGCCAGTACCAGCGGTGTGAGGTGTCGAAAATCAGCCGCAGTGCTTGAGGGCGATGCATAGTCGACGGTGGTCAATATCACCTCGCAATCGTGAACCATCCAGCCGCACGGGCCTTCCTTGAGACTCTCGAAGACCGATTCTTCAATCGCTTTGTAGAAGCTCGTCGGCATCAGCCCGGCATGGGCTTGACGAATGAATGTGAGTCCCGATCCTGCCGTCCCTGGACTGACACGAATACCAATGGTGGCGAGAAACGGGTTGTCGGGTTCATCGATTGATTCCTGGGCCTGACCAGACGCTTGCAAGGTTTCAACGCAGATCGCCGAGCTTTCCTCGAAGACCGCCTCGATGGCGTACTCCTCTTGCAGCGTGGCCAGGATGATTTCCTTTTGCACCTCGCCGTACAGCGAAACGAACATTAGCCCCGCCGGGTTTCGGCGCAAATCGATCAGTGGATCCTGTTCGGCCAGCAGGCTCAATGCTTCCCAGAGGGCTTTGGTCTGCGCTGGCAAAGCGGCTGAAACATGGGTTTCGATCGCCGGCGGGGTAAAGGTGCGCGCGGCTGTGTTGCGTTCTCTGCACGCGCCGATCCGATCGCCGATGCGCACGCCTTCAAGCCCGGTGACGCAAGCGATCTGGCCTGCGCGGGCAAGCGTTGCCGGTTGCAGACCGCCGCTTTCGGAGACCTGAATGGCGGTGATCCGGCTGGTGCCTTGCGGCGTCTCGATCGATTGGCGTACGTGCAGCGCGCCGGCCTGGACACAGACATGAAAACGCCGGTGCCCACCCCAGCCCCGGTCGATCTTGAATACCGAGGCAAGCACAGGTGCCTCGGCATCGTGACATCTGGCCGGGGCCAACCGCGTGAGCGTCTCGATCATCTGTGCGACGCCAACACCGGTAATGGCGGACCCGGCAAACACCGGATTGACCAGGCCTCTGCCCAGTTGCTCGCGCACCACTTGTTCAAGGCGCGAACCGTCGATTGTCTGCGCCGCCGTCACGTAGTCGTGCAACAACGTCTCATCGTGTTCGCACAGCACGTCCAGCCACTGTGACGTGACCTCGGCTGACGCCTGATCAATGCGTTCGACCGTGGCCTGTGCCGTGCCGGCGTCTCGCACAGTGCACAAGGCCAACGGGTGACTCTTGAGCTGAGCCTGGAGAGCCTCCAGGGTGCGCAGGAAATCGGCGCCTTTACGATCAACCTTGTTGATGAAGAAAACATGAGGTATCGCCATTCGTTGCAGGGCGTTGACCAGTACCCGGGTTTGCGCCTGAACCCCCTCGACGGCCGACACCACGACGACGGCGAGGTCGAGCAAGGCGAGCGTACGCTCCACCTCGGCAATGAAATCCGGGTGCCCGGGGGTGTCCAGCAGATTGATCAGCAGGTGGTTGAGCTCGAACGAGGCCACGGCGGATTTGATCGTGATGCCACGCTCCCGTTCCAGCAGCAGGCTGTCGGTGCAGGTGTTGCCCGAATCCACACTGCCCAGGCGCAAACGCGCACCGGCATCGAACAGGATCCGTTCGGTAAGGCTGGTCTTGCCGGCATCGACGTGCGCGAGGATTCCCAGATTAAGGGACTTCATGGTTGATCGCTCCTGATCATACGGCTGACGAGGCGGGTGTCGGCCGGTCGAACTCCATTCGAATGCGCTGTCCCACGGCGGATACATCCAGTTACCACCGGTGACGGTTGTTTAAACTAGTTGAGGTTTGTAGGTGCGTCAATTCACCACGGACTGTTGCAATTTGTTTCTGCTGTACCTTTTAACGCTGAAGGTGCCGAAATTGCGAGGCGCGACGGCGGGTAACTTTCTGTGCACCGTCGCGCATCGCAAAAAACATGATCGGGTTATTTTTCATTTAAACCATTGATACACGTCGAAAAACGCCAACGGAACTAACTAGAAGGTTCGTTTGGCCCTGGCGCGTGCCTTTCACAAACTTTCTTGACGTATCTTCGGACGACAGCTAAATCTTACGTCGCTGCAATTTGCAGCAAACTTTAAATCACATGGAGACAGTGAAATGATCAAATATCAAAGCGTACAAAATCGGATGCTGTCGGCGCTGTTCATCCTCTGAGAAGCAGTAACTTCCATTTCGGCCGCATTGAAAGATTCGGTCGTGAACGAAGTAACGGAATCGCATGGATATGCCATGCATACTTTTAAAAAGGAGCTTCAACATGATTAAGTTCAATAGCGTACAGAACCGAATCCTTTCGGCACTGTTCATCCTCTGATTGTCCGCTGTACACAAGATACCGGTGTCTTGTGAGGTACGGCCGAAGCATTGTTTCGGCCGTATTTAATCTCGACAGCGCAGTTTCTACATGTCATTAGGGAAAGTGATATGCACAGCAAATTGGACGATGCTTTTTCGCGCGCCGTGTTTTTCTATGATGACTCAGGTGCCCATCCGACGAATTGGTCGCGCTCCGTGTGTGCGGGGCTGGCGGAGCAGAACTTCGATGAGGTGCCTTACCGGGTGCCTCAACTGCTTGAGCCCTCAACGCTGATTGAAGTGGCGCAGCGCCACGCAATCGGTGTCGACGAACTGGAGTTTTTTTCTTACCCGATGGATGGCCCGGTGACCAAGGTCAAGTGGTTGGCCGACATGCTGGAATGGGCCCCGCCGGTGCAGAAATTGAGCCTTGCACAGTGTCTGGCCGCCAGTTGCAGGTACCGTTACGCCAATCAGGTATTGACCAAAATACCTTACGAGGCACTGTTTCCCGACCAGCGTGTGACATTTCATCTGACCCGGTTTGCCATTCAGAACCGTCTTGAAATGACCACTTCGCATCAGCAAGACTTCACTGCGCTCAAGGCATTGCTACAGGCTCAACGTATGCCACCGTCCAGGGTTCTGGACGTTTGCTCGCAGGCGATTGTCTGGAAACTGAAAGGCGATTCCATCGATGATGAATTGAATAAATGGTTCATCGACGCTGGCGAAAAGGCCGCCCGGCAGATTGCTTCGAGCGACGCGCCGGTGGATCTGGTTTCGCTGTCATCGTTCTATCGCGGACTGGCCATGGTGCCGGCAGCCCGGGGCGATGTGGCAACCACGCGACAATACATGCTGCTGGCCGAAGAATATGCCGATGCGGTCATCCGTGGAGAAAAAGGCGCGAGTATTCCGGCAAGGGAAGCGCGCAAGACTGTTTACGAATCCAAGCTCAAGGAAATGCTCTATGTCGCCCGCGACATCGAGAGCGCACGCCAGGTGGCCGACGAGTTGATCGCCTACGATCCTCACTGGAGCATTTCCTATCACGAGGCTGCCGAAATCGAAGTCAAGGATCAGCAGTGGCAGCGTGCGTTGCAACGTTATCAGCAAGCTTACGATATCGGTTTTCCACGCGTGACGTATTCGCAGTACATGATCGGTGCCTGTCATCAGCAAATGGGTAACTTCGATCAGGCACTGGCGGCATTCAAAGACACCTTGTCGCTGGACACGACCAATATATCCGCAGGCGTCGCCGGTTATGAGGTCGCCTTACAGCACCTTCCAGAACAATTACCTTTCTTCAGGTCCTGCATCGACCGTTGGCAAGCTGACGGTATATTGCCCGACGAATATCGAGGGTTAGTCCAATGAGCGCTGCACTCGACAAGATCAAGATAGTTGCTGTGGATCATATTCAACTGGACGTCGCCGACATTGAAGAGAGTCGCGATTTTTATGCGCGCGTGTTTGGCTTCGAAGTCAAGGAAGTGGGCATTCGCGCATTTACCCGCTGGATGACGATCGGTGCCAATGAAACACTTTACTTATGCATGCATGAATATGCAGAAGGCCGCGGCGTAAAAAACGACGGACTGGAAATTACCCACTTCGGGATTTTAGTAGAAGACTTCGATCGGGTGCTGACGCAACTTCGCGATCACGGCGTAAAGTTGCTGCCGGACTATGAAGTTCAATACCATTCTTCACGTTCCGTTTATTTTATTGATCCTAACGGTTACAAAGTCGAAATCTCCGAGAAGTACGGCGGCGGTATCGAAAGTGCCAGGCACACCTCATGCTGAACGGACCCGGAACGGCATATGCGCAGCACCTGCAAAGCACTTGGTACAAAAACAACCAGGCGCTGCGCAGCCACAGACCCTGGCGCGAAACCTCGCACAAGAACTGGCAGGCTCCTCCTGCTTTTCAACGCACGGTTTCCTGCGACGAGAGGGTATGGAGCATTCCCGGCAGGATCGCTGATGACCGGATTCTGTTCGGCTGCTGGGACAACAGCTTGCAGTGCGTACGCTTGAGTGACGGCGAGCCGCAGTGGCGGTTTGCGACTCAGGGACCGGTCTATAGCTCGCCCGCCGTGTCGGCGGACGGCAGTTTCGTCGTGGGCTGCGAGGACCATCTGCTACGTCGCATAACCTGTGACGGCGAATGCCTGTGGACGTTTCAGGCGCAAGGGCCGTTTCACGCCAGCCCGACCATCGACTCCGCCAGACATATCGTCTACGCCGGCAGCTACGACCATACGCTCTACGCCGTCGACCACGTTTCGGGCACGTTGCTGTGGAAGCAGTCCTTCGACGAGCAGGTTGAGGATGACCTCTATAGCTCGCCGGCACTGGACGGGAACGGCAATGTCATCGTCGGCACAGACAATGTGCTGATGTGCTTCAGCCCCGAAGGCGAGGAGCGCTGGAGAATTACCGAAACCAGCCGGTTTGAAGGCACTGCTGCGATCGATCATGCCTCGGGGCGCGGGATCATCGGCACCGAAGTCGACGGCAAGATCATTGTCTTCGATGCTGCCGACGGTACGGTGCTGCGGCAATTTCACACCGACGGTTTCGTGGTCTCGTGTCCGAGTCTGTCACCGGAAGGTGTGGCGTACGTCGGCAGCAATGACGGTCACGTGTACGGCATTGATCTGCACAGCCTGAAAATGTTGTGGCGGGTCAATCTCGCCTGCGAGTTCCGCTACACACCCTTTACCGTGCTGCCAAGCGGCGACGCGTTGTTCGTCGGCACCGACGAGCGTTTGCACTGCCTGGCGCAACATAGCGGACAAACCTTGTGGCAACTGGAGCACGACACGGGATTTCATTCCTCTCCGTTGCTCACTGATGATGGGCACCTGGTGATTGGCTCGCACCGTAACGCTGTGCATTTTTATCAATGGATCCGCTAGCGTGGATCGAACCCCGGCAGTAAACAGGAGTGGTGGATGAGTCACGAACTGCAAGTCGAGACGCTCTTCGACGAATGGGCCATCGAGGATGGCGCGGTGGACATGGCGCGCGAGCATTGGGCACGGGTCGAGCCGGTATTGTCCGCGCTTGAATCGTCTACAGGTCGCTACCTGGAGATCGGTCCGGGCAACGGATATGCCCTGGAGTATATGGCTCGCTCGAAGTTTGCCAACGGCTATTGCCGGGCTGTGGAGCTCAGTCAGGAAATGGCGCGCATGTGCAGAACCAGAGTCGAGGATTGCAACAATGTCGACATCGATGTCGAGAGTTTCATGAACTGGCGCCCACCGGCGGGCATGCAGTTTGAGCTGATTTTTTCCATGGAGGTGTTCTATTACTTCGAAGACGTCACCGCCGCTATCGAAAAAGCCGCCGGCCTGCTGGCGCCCGGTGGCGAGCTGATTGTCATGGTGGACTATTACGAAGAAAGCGAAGAGTCGCAGGGATGGGAGCAAGAGCTGGAGGTCAAGCTGACACGCTGGTCACGAAGCCGATTCCTCGAAGCTTTCGAAGCGGCTGGCCTGCAAGCCGTCAGCCAGGAGGAAAAACGTGGTGGTGTGCACGAGCATGGCGTAACGCTCTGCACCCGAGGCACAAAAGCCTCGACAGGCGTAGCTGCGTGACGCAGCGCAAAAAACCATTGCGGCAGTCGCCAGGTGTAGCGGGTGAGCGATGTGCTTTGCGGGGAAGGCGCCGGTGATTTCCCATCTGGATCACGTCGTCTACCCCGTGTCGCAAGGCCTGTTCGATGAGGTCATCGGTCAGTTCACCCGCGCAGGCTTCATGGCGCATACGCGACAAGTGCGTCACGATGATGGCCGCGTCAGCGCATTCTTCCGGTTGAGCGGCGGGTATCTGGAGTTCTGCACGGGCAACGCGCCGGGGAGCGATCGAGGCTGTTCAATCTGGCTGTGTTCAACGGATCTGATGGCACATCTGGCGTGCCTTTTGCCCTCGCAGCGCGCAGCCCTGGCCCTGTCGGCCAAGGCTCCGGCGGGCGAGACGGCGCCGGCCTGGCTGATCGCCGACTTACCCGCCGGTGATACGGGCGATGTCAGTGTGTCGCTCATCGAGTACGTGCGCGGCATCGGTGGCGACCTTGCCACTCAAGTCTCGGATAACGGTTTGTTTGCGCTCGGTGGAGTGTCATTGCTCTGTGCCCGGCCAAAGCAGGAACAACACCATTACTTCACACACCTGGATGACCGGGTCAGCATCGCAATGGAGCCGGGACGCTTGATGATCGGTCAGCAGCGTCTGGCCTTTCTTGAGCGTCAGGCGTTACCCGGCAACGCGTCGACCGCTCTGATGGCGGCGCCGTGTCTGGTGCACCTGATCACGGTCGACGTCGATCGGACGAAGGCGTTGCTGCAGGCGGCCGGTTTCAAACTGCAAGAAGTACTCGGCCTCGGCCTGTTGGCTCGATCGAGTCTGGCGCCTGCGGTTTGCCTGGTGATCGACGACGGTTTGTCTGTGCAAGCCCATCACGATCAACTGCTGGCTCGCCGTGGCTGAGTACGCCAACATACAGGGATCGCCACCGTTACATGCTGGCGTGTTGACTGAAGTGAAGGATGCGGGATTTCAAGGATAGGTATGTCAAAAGCAATCGAGCTGTGTGGTATCAGCAAGGTTTACGAGGTTTACCGGGCCCGTGACGACCAGTCGCGCAGCCTGTTGCGTTACTTTCGTCGCGAGAAGACGTACGTGCCGGCTGTTACGGATGTTTCCTTCTCGATAGACGCGGGTGAAGTGGTCGGTTTTCTCGGCGGTAATGGCGCGGGCAAGACCACCACGCTGAAAATGCTCTCGGGTATCGTGCGACCGAGCGGCGGCCATCTTTCGGTATTGGGCCATGACCCGTTCAAGCGGCGCGCGGAGTTCCTCAAGTCGATCGCCCTGGTGATGGGGCAAAAGCAGCAACTGACATGGGATCTGCCGGCGCTGGAGTCCTTCCATCTTCATGGTGCGCTGTACGATATTGCGCCTGTCGAATGCAGGCGCCGGATCGATGAGCTGTGCCAGTTGCTGTCGGCCGGTGACATCATTCGGCGTCCAGTCAGGAAGCTGTCGCTGGGCGAGCGGATGAAATGCGAGCTCATCCTGTCGCTGCTGCATCGCCCGAGTATCCTGTTTCTCGACGAGCCGACCATCGGCCTCGATCTGGAGATGCAGGTCGCCATCCGCAAATTCCTCCTTGAGTACAATCGCGAGTCCGGCGCCACGATTATTCTCACCTCACATTACATGGCGGACATCGAGGCATTGGCCAACCGCGTCATTGTGCTGGACCAGGGACGCGTGGTGTTCGATGGCGCACGTCAGGCACTGGTCAAGGCGCACGTCAATGAACGCCAGGTCAGCCTGCGCTTTTCCTCGCAAGTGGGCAGTGACGAACTGAGCGTTTACGGCACTCTGCTCAGCCTGGACAGTGATAGTGCCGAGTTGTTGGTGCCTGAAGAGCAATTCGCCGACACCGTGGGGCAACTGCTGGCGAACTTTCCGGTGACAGACATCTCGATCCAGACGCCCTCCCTGGAGCAGGCGTTTCCGCGCCTGCTGCTGCCAAAGGAGCACGCGTAATGGTTGCGCTGGCTTCGTGGCCCGGCATTGCCGGACGCCTGCTGCGCACAAGCGTGCTGGTGACCGTGGTCTACCGGGCGCAGTTGTTTGTCTGGTTGATCAGCGGCGTCGCACCGTTGTTCATGATGATGATTTGGTGGGAGCTGTCACGGGACAAGGTCATCGGCGGTTATGCGCCCAGTGATTTCGTGGCGTATTTCCTCGGCATCTATCTGGTCAGACAGCTGACTGCCGTATGGGTCATCTTCGTTCTGAACGACGAAATCCGCCAAGGCACGCTGTCCGGTCGACTGCTGAAACCGGTCGCACCTTTCTGGTTTCACGTGGCAGAGCATTTGGGGCAGATGGTGGTGCGCGCACCGATCGTCATCACCGTGTTCTGTGTCGGCGCCTCGTTGTTTGCCATCGACCTGGCAGCTGTCGCCTGGCGATTACCGTTGTTCCTCGTCTCGCTGGTGCTGGCCTGGATCATTATTTTCCATATCTATTACTGCGTCGGCCTGCTTGCGTTCTGGATGGCCAATTCGCTGGCGCTGGATGCAATGGTCTGGTCGATGTACACGGTGCTGGGCGGCATGCTGATTCCGGTTGACCTGTTTCCCGAAGCGACCCGTCATCTGGTGGCGCTGCTGCCGTTTTCCGCCTCACTGGATTTTCCGGTCAAGGTGCTGATCGGCAAGGCCGCCGACGGCGATCTGCTGCAGGGGTTTGCGGTGCAACTGTTCTGGGTGGTGCTGCTGGTGGGGCTGCGTCGGGGGCTGTGGCGCCAAGGGTTGAAGCGTTTTTCGGGGGCCGGCATATGAACCTGCGACCGTTGAAAGTGCTGCTGGCGCTGATCAGGCATTCGATGCTTGCGGAACTGGAGTTTCGTATCAATGCCGTCACCAATGCCCTGAACACGGTGGTCGGGATGCTCCTGGCGCTGTACTTCCTTGATGCCATGTTCAGCGAAGTCGGAAGTCTGGGCGGCTGGAACCTGCATCAGGTACTGGCGCTGTTCGGCGTGGCTCTGGTGCTGGAAGGTTTGCTTGAGGTCTGGCTGTTTCCGAGCCTGCATGCGCTGTCGGAGCAAGTGCGCACCGGGGATCTGGACTACATGCTGGTGCGCCCGGTCGACAGCCAGTTTCTGGTGTCATGCTCGAAAATCAGCCTTTGGGAACTGCCCCGCGTATTGATCGGGCTCGCGGTCGTTGTGTATGCGATGCACAGCGAAGGTGCGCTAGGGCTGGGCAATCTCGCGGCGTTTCTGGGGTTGATGGCGGCAGGGGTGGCGATTTTCTACTCGTTGTTCCTGATTACCTGCACCTTGTCGATCTGGTTTGTGAAGATCGGTGATGTCTGGATCATCAGCTACACGCTCATGGAGATCGCGCGGTTTCCGGTCACGGCGTTTCCGCAGACGATCCGCATGGTCCTGACGTTTCTGGTCCCGGTGTATTTCGTTTCCAATGTCCCGGTTGCGGCGGCGATGGGCATGGTCGGCTGGCAGGAAGTCATGGGCGCGCTGCTTTTTGCCGTCGCGTTTGTTTGTCTGTCACGGGTGTTCTGGCTGTTTGCGCTGCGCTCTTACAGCAGTGCCAGCAGCTAGCGCTTGAGAAACCGCGCAACTGGATGCGCGGCAATGAGGATCGTCTACACAGGGAAGTCTTCGATGAGTCGTTATTCCGGGCCTGTTTTCGACGCGCACGTGCACACCGAATTTGCGCGAACGGACAGTCTGCAAGCATTCAAGGCGCTGCAAGCGCGCTTCGACATCCGCGCATCCGTAACGGATTCGCATAACCCCGGTTGCGATGCCGGGCAGTTGCAGGCGCTGGGCGTGGCCAGGTGTGCGGTCATCGCTCAGCCTGAGTGGTCGCCAGCGTCGCTGGCGCAGGGACTGGCGCGCGGTATCTATGGGGCCATCAAAATCAATCTGGGATTTATGCATGTGCATGCTGACGATCCCAGGCTCATGCCGCTGTACGCTCTGGCGCGTGAGTTTGATGTTCCTGTGCTGTTCCACAGTGGCGACACAGGCTGGCATCGCTCCAAGCTCAAGTACGCCCACCCACTCAGCCTGGACGAGGTCATCGTGGACCACCCGGACGTGAACTTCGTTCTGGTTCACAGCGGTAACCCGTGGTTTACCGATGCCGCTGTGCTGGCGGCGAAAAACCACAATGTCTGGCTCGAACTCAGTTCGATCATCGAAGGATCGCTAAGCGACGTTTCGCAAGCCACGCTTGGCCGATTGATGGTCGAACCGATCCGCTGGATGCTCGATTACACCGGCAAACCGGAGCGGTTCCTCTTCGGATCGGGCTGGCCCAGCGTCGACTACCCTGGCTACGTGGCCGCGTGCGCCAGTGCCATCGACGAGCAGTATCACCGGCAAGTGTTCTTTGACAACGCCGCACGACTGTTCAAGTGGACGGAGGAAGAGGAGCCGACATGCGACGAGCGCTCCTGAAAAAAACCAGGCAAAAAAACTCTCGTGCCCCGGTGTTTCGCGGTTACCTGAAAAACAAGCTGCATGCGGCAGCGCTCGCCGACACCTGTCGAACCCTGGCCGGTGCCCGGTTTGCCGGGCGCGGGGCAGGGGAGCCCGGTGCGTGGCGAGCCTCCCTGTGGATTGCGCGAAAAGTACGGGCGCAGGGGTTGACGCCCTGGCAGGGCCGCCGGGGCCTGTTCCAGTCAGTACCTCTCGGTTGCGCCACGGCGCGATCCGGCGCCGAAAGTTGTCGGACGATTATTCAGGGTGATACCCGCTACGACCTCGAACAGGACGATGAACTGCTGATTCGCTCACAGCAAACCAGGGTTTGGCTCGACCACGCGCCTTTAGTCTTTGTCGGCTATGGCATTGTCGCTGCGCAGTTCGACTGGGACGATTACGCCGGACTGGATGTCGTCGGCAAAGTGGTCGTGGTGTTACCCAATGATCCTGGACGCAACAGCCCGGGAGGCGAACTGTTCCTCGGCCAGCGCATGAGTTACTACGGGCGCTGGGAATACAAGTACGAGGAAGCGGCCCGCCAGGGTGCGGCGGGCGTCATTATCGTCCACACCGATGAACTGTTCGGCAGCGCGTTTCACCTTGTGCAGGACGAAATGCGCCGGCCGTTTCGCTTTCTTCCGCACGCTGTGCGCAGTCGGCTGGATTTCGAAGGGTTCTGCAGTGAACGGTTTGCCCGGCGACTGTTAGCCGACGGCGGTGTTGACCTTGATGCATTCATCGCTGCCCCCAGGCCAATGGCGGGACGCCCGTGCCGGCTCGATGCACACCTGCAACTGCGGCTCGATTGCGACATTGTCATTCGGCATTGCCGGAATGTGCTGGCGATGAAAAAGGGCCGACTGTTTCCCCGCCAGTGTGTCCTGTTCTGCGCGCACCTGGATCACCTCGGCAAAACCGCCGACGGCAGAGGCTATTACCCCGGCGCTGTCGATAACGCGATCGGTGTGGCGGTCTTGCTTGAGCTGGCCAGGCGTCTGGCCGCCACGGCGCCGCTGCGGCGCACGGTGCTCTTTGCCTGGACGTCTGCCGAGGAGGTCGGCATGCACGGTTCCGCACGGGTCGCACAGTTGATCCGCGAGACGGGGCTGGATGTGGTGGCGGCGCTCAATGTCGATGGTTTCGTACCGATTGGCAGAACCCGTGACCTGTTTCTGGTGGACGGCGATCAGTCCGATTTGCCCGAGGTGTTTGTCAGCGCTGCCCACACCCTCGGGCGCAAAATCAGCCTCGATGAAGAGCCTTCGGCGGGATATTTTTTTCGCTCCGATCAGGCAAGTTTCGCCAAAATTGATATCCCCACGGTGCAGGTGAGCACTGGCGACGATTTGCTCAAAGGAGGCATCGAGGAAGGCATGAAGCGGCATGATTTCTATGACTCGAACACCTACCACCGCACATCCGATACGTTCAACCGCTACTGGGATTTCGCCAGCCTCATCGCTGACGTCGACGTCCTTGAAGAAACCCTGCATCTGCTCGGCGACTCGTCACTGCGTCCGGCGCTGCGGGGGCGTTAACGGCCGGGCTATCGACCTTGTAGGCAATGATGGCAATATGTCACCTCTTGGAGAGGTAGCGTCCGGCGCGAAGCGAAGCCGGATGTCATGCGTATAGGGACGAGGAATATGGCTTCGATTCAGATGGATGGTGAGGACAAAACCGCAAAGATCAGCGACTGGGCGATTCGCTGGAGCGACAAAGACGCATTGCTGGAGCTGACCTGTCACTACCCCTCCAGGAAAAAATACACCCGCCCGCTCAGTGATTGCCTGGTTTCGCCCACCCGCGAGTTGAGCAATGCCTTGCTGCACCAGCGCGGCAGCACCAAGCCCATCGCCAGCGCTACGATTTACGGTGAGCGCTATGCCGTTGTGCACTACCCGGACAGTAAAAAGCCCTATGTCTACAAGATGGACGGCATCGGCTTTTCCGCTCCGACACCGATGAAGGACACGCCGGTCTTCCGCTATCTCACTACCGTGGCGAACGCGCGACAGCATCACGCCAAGTCGCAGAATGATCGTGAAATTGCCGACAATGTGGTGCGCCAACTCGAAAAACTGCCGGCCATCGCTGGCACAGCCTTGCAAGCCTACTGTACCGGGCGCAACGGCACTCTGGCGCCGGGGCAGGGGCTCATCTATCCATTCGGGCTGAACGAGAGTCAGCTTCAGGCCGTCGAGCGGGCGTTCAGCGCGCAAGTCAGCGTAATCGAAGGCCCGCCAGGGACCGGCAAGACCCAGACAATCCTCAACATCCTCGCCAATATTCTGCTACGTGGGCAGACGGTCGCGGTGTTGTCCAACAACAATGCTGCTGTGGAAAACGTCTACGAAAAACTGGAGAAATACGGCCTAGGCCACTTGGTCGCGAAGCTTGGCAACCAGGACAAACGCAAGGCCTTCTTCTCCGACCTGCCTGCGTGGCCGTCAAGTGTGCCGGAGCCGGCACTTTCCCTGGATGAGATCCAGGCCTTGCTGGCCCGCTTGAAACAGCATCTCCAAAACCACAACAGGGCGGCGCAACTGCAAATCGAGCTGGACGAGTTGGTCATCGAGCGACGCTACCTGCAGCAGTGGCAGGCAGAAAGCGCTGTGCCGGTCACAGCCTCGCTCGACAAGTACGGCCTGACACCGCGCAAGACGGCGGACCTCATGGCCTACCTGGCTTACCTCGGCGAGCAGCGCATTCATCTCAAAGACCGTATCGAGCTACTGTTCAAATTCAGGATCTTTCGCACCAGGCCATTTGCCGACGGCGAGGCGCGGATGGCCGTTTTCCATGCACTGCAAATGCATTATTACGACCAGTCGCTGCGCGACAAAGAAGCGCAACTGCGCGAGTGTCGCGAAGCATTGGCACGCGCGAATTTCACGGCGCTGCTCAAAGAACTCACAACCGCTTCGATGCAGCATCTCAAGCGCCATATGCAACTTCAGGTAATGCCGTCGGACAGCTTTGATGTCAAAACCTACCGTGAGCGTTTCGATGCCTTTATGCAGCGCTTCCCAATCCTGGGCAGCGGCACGCACTCCATCGTCAATTCGATCGCGCCGGGAGCGGTCCTCGACTACGTGATCATCGACGAAGCCTCTTTGCAGGACATCGTGCCGGGTATCTTGCCGCTGGGCTGCGCCAAGAACCTGATTGTCGTGGGTGACAACCGCCAGTTGCCGCATATCCCCGTGAAACTTGGGCTTCAAGCGCCCGCCGAGGCCTACGATTGCGAGCGCTACAGCTTGCTGGATTCATGCATTGCCGTGTTCCAGGACGCGCTGCCCAGAACCCTGCTGAAAGAACATTACCGCTGCCACCCCAGGATCATCCAGTTTTGCAACCAGCAGTTCTACGACAACGCACTGGTGCCGATGACCGAGGACAACGGCGAAGAACCCCTGCGCCTGGTGGTGACCGCCAAGGGCAACCACGCCAGGCAGAACACCAACCTTCGGGAACTGGACTCCCTGTTGAAGGTGCTTGAGGAGGAGGGGCAACCCGTCGGAATAGACGGCGAAGGCCGCGGTTACATTGCCCCGTACAGGGCACAAGTCAACCTGTCCGGCACGCACTTGCCGGCGGATTTCGTCAAGGACACCGTGCACAAGTTTCAGGGGCGCGAATGCGACGAGATCGTGTTTTCCACGGTGCTCGACAAGAAACGCTACAACCAGGCGCGTACACGCCTGGATTTCGTCGACGACCCCCGCATGATCAACGTGGCCGTTTCGCGGGCCAAACATCGCTTCACCCTGGTGACCGGCGACGAGGTGTTCACGGACAACAATGGGCACATCGCCGCGCTGATTCGCTACATCAGTTATTACGCGCAAGACGAGCAGATCGTGCGCGCGCCCGTGGTGTCGGCATTCGACTTGCTGTACCGCGAGTACGACCAGTCTCTGGCACGCCTGGACGCCCGCTTGCGGCCCGAGGATTCACGCTACAGGTCCGAGCAGATCGTGGCACAGTTGCTGCGCGAAGCGCTGTCCGCCCCGGCGTGCCAGGCATTGAAGTACCACACACAGATCCAGCTGGATAAGCTTGCATCGCCGGTTGGCCTCAGCTGGACAGAGCCGCAGCGAGCGTTCATGCGGCGCGCCAGTTGCGATTTCGTGATCTATTTCAAAGTGGGCAAGCAACCGATAGGGGTGATCGAAGTCGATGGCGGGTATCACGACCACCCCGTACAGGCAGCTCGGGACGCCATGAAAAACGAGATTCTGGCTAGAAGTGGCATTCCCATTCTGCGGCTGCGGACCGTTGAGAGTGATATTGAGCGCAGAATTGGCGACTTTATCGGGCAGTGGGCCAGTCCTGCAGATAGCGCATAAGCACTGGACCAGAGGCCCTCAGATACTGAGGGTCTGTCCCCAATTGATCCGGGCAAGGAACCGATTGCGCCGCTGAATGAAGATCGCAGCAGCGGGATCGACTTCCCTAAAAAGATGTGCGAAGCCGTGCGTGCAATGCAGCCGCAGCCGCAGCCGCAGCCGCGTGGCGGGTTGGGCGCGGAGTTTGTCGATGATCTCCACAGTCGTTGCGCAGAGACGCAAGGAAAGTGATGCCGAGTAACAAATCGGCCCATTGAAAGGAATCATGTATGACCACCCCTTCACCTGCTCACACCCTGAGGGCGTTGCCTGATCTTGATTACTATCACAGCCGATCGGTGCTGCTGCCTGTTGAAATAACCACTCTTGATGCCTGGAACTGCATGCGGGCCAAGCCGGGGCTGGTCATGCGACTGGCGTTTCGAACGAGGGATGCGATTTCCTCGTTAGTTGGCGTGAAGCGCATCGGCGGTTTCTCTGGCGCCCGTCGAGAGGCAATACAGGCTGGCGAAAAGCTGGATTTTTTTCTGGTCGAGCATAGTGCCCCCGACGTGCTCGTTCTGAGCGTAAGAGACCGACATCTGGATGTCATGATCTGCCTGTCGATAACAGATCATGTGTTCACAATCACATCGTCTGTCGTAACGCATAACGTCTTTGGGCGCATCTATATGTTGCCGGTGGGCGTAGTCCATAAGGTGCTGATCAATAGGGACCTCGGGCGTCTCAAGCGGAATACTGGCGCCGCCCAAATGTAGTTAACGGCGCCAGCGGCGGGACAGCTGCTGTGGGGCAGAGGCAGACGTTGACGGTGGAACGAGTAGAAGCAAGAAGATTTGGAGTGGAACCATGCAATGCACCTGCAACGGTCAAGACAACCTGGTAGATATCAGTCAGTGTTACACGGCGTTTGTCGCAGGAATGCGCTGCCTGGCAACGGGTGACTGGATCAAACTATTGCAATGTCCCGGGTGCGGGCAGTTTTGGCGAGCGGATGAGTGGGATAAATATCAAACCCTGTACGCCCGCAAACTGGACTCGCCCGAGGGCTGGGAATCAGCTGAAATGGAATCTTTGATAAAGCTACGCATCGTCGAGAATCATGGCGGTCTGGGTACATCTGCTTGTCTGGCGAAGGACTGCCAGCAACCTGTACTCAAGGGAAGAGCCTATTGCGTTGACCACTTTTATGAAACCGGAGCAAGAGCATGAACTGCTGAAACTGGCCAGTAGAGCGGGATTAAAGAACAGATCACGTTTTTCTGAATGGGGTCTTCCCTGAATTTTTCCCCCGCCACTCAACCCTTCAACGACATCGGCTTGTCCCCACCCGGCGGCAAACCAAACAGCTTCCGCACCCGATTAAGAAACGCTCCATAGGGTCGCCCCAGAGCCAGCATCATCACGGCCGCACCCAGTGTGCCGCGCACCAGACCTTCGCCCGATGCACCACTGAAGGCAATGATCGCGGCATAGATCGGCACCTGAAAACTGACCAGCGCGATGCTGTCCCATAACAACCTCGACACCCGAGCCTGACTGGCGCGCTTCATTAACCAATCGCGCCAGATACCGTAAGGTCGCGCGACCGGAATCATCAGCGCCGCGCCCAGCAGGCGCGCGTGCAGAACCTGATCCCACGTCATGCCGGCAATCAAACGTTCATTGAGGATGCCGGTGGTGGTGAAAAACAGGATCAGCGCCGTGGTGTCTGCAATAAATGCAGTCCGACGCGTTGACTGTTGCAGGCGTTGCGGCACCTCAATTCCCCTTTCATGGCTTAGCGTTGATCTTTCCTCAGCTAGACGCCGGCGCTTCATCGTGCTGTGACAGCGGCTGCACGGCGAGGTGCGGCGATTCGCCGAAGTACTCGATCAGCAGATCCGTGAGCACGCGGATCTTGCGCGCGGGGTGCGGGCCCGGCGCGCGGAGGAGGTAGGCGCCGGCCGGGGGCGGTGGATGGTTGGTCATGATCGGCACGAGTGCACCCGAGGCAATGTGTTCGTGGGTGAGGCAATCGGGCAAGTAGGCGACGCCGAGGCCGGCAGCTGCGGCCGCGGCGAGGGCCGTGCCGTTGTCAGCCTTGAAGCGTCCTTGCGGGCGAACCGTGATGACCTTGTCAGCCGCCATGAATTGCCAGGCTTCGGTGCCTTGCATGAGCGCCTGATGAGCGTGCAGTTCGTCCGGGGTTTCCGGGGCGCCGTGCGCTTTGATGTAGTCGGGGCTTGCGACGAGCTTGGTGTAGACCGGGCCGATACGCCTCGCGATCAAGTTGGAGTCCTGCAGATAACCCACGCGAATGGCGCAATCATAGCCCTCGGTAATCAGGTCAACGAAGCGATCGCTGTAGCAGGTCTGCATGTGCAACTGAGGATGACGGCGAGCCATTTCCGCCAGCACCGGGGCGAAGTGTGTCGGCCCGAACGACAACGGCACTGCTACGCGCAAGCGACCGCGCAGGGCGCCGGCGGGCAGGATGGTTTCCTTGGCGATGTCGATTTCGCTGCAGACTCGGGCGGCGTAATCGCGGAACGTCGCGCCGGCCTCGGTGAGTGATGCCCCGCGCGTCGAGCGTGCCAGCAGTTGCACGCCCAGTTCTGCTTCAAGCCGGGCCAGACGGCGGCTGACGATTGATTTCGAAACCCCGAGCCGCAGCGCTGCCTGTGAAATGCCCCCGGCATCGGCCACTTCGACGAAGGTTTGCAGTTCTTCGATATCCATTCCCGCGTTCCCCTTGGCGCGACACAGTTCGCCTCGGGATGCTACTACTGCCGCGAACAGGGGAACAGCACAATGGGTTTTCCAGGCACGGCGTCACTCGCGTGCATTCTGGAACCCTTAGCCGCACGGGCTCCGGCCGTTTCACCCGCGTGCGTTACCCATACAAAAGGACCTGCAAATGGCAAGCGAACCCCTCCGTAACCCGCACACCGATCAACTGCTGACGCCCGACAATTCAGCGTTGATCATCATCGACTATCAACCGGTTCAGGTGTCCTCGATCCGCTCGATGCCACGGGATGAACTGGTCTTCAATATCACCAGCGTTGCGAAGGCGGCGCTCAACTACAACCTGCCGATCATCCACTCGACCGTCAATGTCGCGACCGGCCGCAACAAACCGCCGATTCAAGAGTTGCAAGCGGTGCTCGGCCATCTGCCAACCTATGACCGCACGTCGATCAACAGTTGGGAGGACACCGGGTTCAAGCAGGCAGTCAAAGCGCTCGGGCGCAAGAAACTGATCATGACCGCGCTGTGGACCGAAGCCTGCCTGACCTTCCCGGTGCTCGACGCCATTCAGGAAGGCTATGAAGTTTACGTGCCGGTCGATGCGGTGGGCGGCACGTCGCTCGCTGCGCACGAGGCGGCGTTGCGCCGAATGGAACAGGCGGGGGCGAAGCTCATCAGCCGGGTACAGATGTACTGCGAACTGCAGCGCGACTGGGCGCGCGAGGTGACCGTGCCAGGCTTTATGGGCGTGTTCGAAAACTTCGATGGCTTCAACGCTGAAAAGGCGCTGGAGGCGGCGGGCAACAAGGCCTGATTCACGAGGTGTTGCTGAAGGTGGCGTGGGCGATAGCCGGCGCTGCCTTCATTTGGCCTGTTTCAACGCTTGAAAATAATCTGAACCGCTGTCGGAGCCGCTCGCCTAATGATTAGCTTGTGGTCAATCGCACAGGCGATGTGTCAATAACGGCACACTCCGAGAGGTGGTCAACGTGGCTAAAGACGAAAAGAAAAGCAAAGACAAAGGTGACGCTTCGAAAGCCAGCAAGGACTTGAAAGACAAAAAGTCATCACCTGAGAAGAAATCAGCGGCAGCCTCAGCGCTTTCAAAATCTTCCGACAAGAAGGACAAGAAAAGAGACGCCGAGCCGAAGAAGTCGGCGAAAAAAGCCGACAGCAAACCTGAGAAGGCCAAGGATTCGAAGAAGGCTGATAAGCCGGCCAAAAAGAAAAAGTGATCTAGAAGGCAAGAAAAAACCCGGCAATTCGAGCCGGGTTTTTTATTGTCTGCTTTTCGGGGCCTCAGAGCGCTGCTTTCATCTGCAAACCAAACACCAGTGCATTGTCGATGTCCTGCCCGGAAAACGCGCCCGGCTCGATGATGTACTGCACATTTGGGCGCAGGGTCAGCCAAGGCGTGGCCTGATAACCGTAGCCGAGTTCGATCAGTTGCTCGGCGCTGTCCAGGTTCGGCAACGCCGTGCCGTTGTTCAATGCGGCGTCCTGCAGCACGTCACGGCTGCGCGGGTTCGGCACGGCGCGTCCGTAACCCAGGGCGACGGTGTCACGCGGGCGACCTTCGAACGGTTTGTACAAAACCACCCCGGTGCCATACCACTTGCTGAACGGCGACGCCGCTTCGCTGGCCGCCGAGTATTGGCCGAAGGCATGCAGGCTGCGGCCTTCGGAAGTTGGCGAGTTCCAGACCGCCTGATCGATCAGCAGATAATGACCGCCGCGACCGGACACTTCTTTGTCGCTGCCGATGCGTTTTACGTCGGAGCTGTCGTAGTAATAGCCGAGCTTGTATTCGCCAGGCAGCTCGCCCGCGTGTTTGTAAACCAGCTCGATCGGCACCACGGTGCCGGTGGTGTGTTTTGGCCCGAGGTGCCAGGCACGGCTGGAGTTGCCGTTGCTTTCCGGGTCGACGTTGAACTCGGCCACGCGCAGTTGCCAGGAAGACGACAAGTCGTATTTCACCCGCACACCGAGGCGCGCATTGGGGTAGTTGGTCCAGCCGCTGCCGCCGGACATGTTCAGCGGATGGCCGCAGAAACCGGCGTTCATGAAGTTGCACAGAATGCCGCTGTCGAGGCCGCCGAGGTCGTTGCCCATGGCCATGTAGCCGAGTTTCACATTGAGTGCTGGAGTGAACAGCGTGCGCTCGTAACTCAGTTCGGTCAGGCGCGTGTACAGGCCACCGTAGTTTTCCTGGATCGGCAGACGGTTGCCGACCAGATCTTCCGAGGCGCTGTTGCCGCGACGATCGTTGATGGTCAACTGGACCTTGCCGGCATTGTCGACGCCGTACAGTTTGCTCAGGTCGAACTGCACGCCGAGCTTGATGTTCTGCGAGTAACGCGCCGAGCGATGCAAACCACCATCGGCGTTGTAAGCCATTTCGCCGCTGTAGTCGCCAGTGAACTTGATGCCCTGTTCATCCATCTGGTGACGCAAGCCACCCCAGTCGCCGGTGAGGGTGCTGCGGGTCAACAGATCGGAATCGTTGTCGGCCAACGCGGGGAGGGCGGTGGTGCACGTCAGGCCCAGCAACAGGCCTTTGAACAGGTCGGAACGGGAAAAACCAACAGCCGATAGCATGTAAATCTTCCTGCAAAAAACATGAGCAATAGGGGGAAAGCAGCGCGGCACCCGAAGGTGCCGCGCTTTACGTGAACACCGTGGTTTACGGCAGGGCGTAAGCCATCACGTAGTCGCCGCGATCGGTTGACTGACGCGCACCACCGGCGGTGATGACGATGTATTGCTTGCCGGTTTTCGGCGAAACATAGGTCATCGGGCCACCTTGGCTGCCGACTGGCAGACGTGCTTTCCAGACTTCTTCACCGTTGCCGCTGTTGAACGCGCGCAGGTAGAAGTCCTGGGTGCCGGCGATGAAGATCAAACCACCTTGGGTCGACAGGGTGCCGCCGAGGGTTGGCAGACCAATCTTGATCGGCAGGTGCATGCGGATGCCCAGTGGACCGGTGTCTTCAACGGTACCGACCGGAACCTGCCAGGCGACTTTCTGGGTTTTCATGTCGATCGCAGTCAGCGTGCCGAACGGTGGTGCCTGGCACGGAATGCCGGCTACCGACAGGAAGCGGTTTTTGTTCACGGCGTACGGCGTACCTTTCAGCGGCACGGCGCCCATACCCGTGTTCAGCGCTTCGCCGCCACCAGCAGCCTGGCCTTTGTTCTGCGACGGGATCATCTGAATCCACAGGCCCAGACGCATGTCGTTGACGAAGATAAAGCCGTGTACCGGGTCAGTGGAGATGCTGCCCCAGTTCATGCCGCCCAGCGAACCCGGGAAACTCAGCGATTTATCGGTGCCCGGCGCGGTGTACAGGCCGTCGTAGCGCATGCCTTTGAAATCGATGCGGCAGAGCAACTGATCGTACGGAGTAGCGCCCCACATGTCCGATTCGGTGAGGTGCTGTGCGCCGATTTGCGGCATGCCCAGCGATTTCGGCTGGGTTGGCGAGTACGGTTCGTTCGGGATGTTCGCCGCTTTGACCGGGACTTCTTTAACGTCGGTCAGCGGTTTGCCGGTGGCGCGGTCGAGCACGTAGATCTGCCCGGCCTTGGTGCCGATGACCACTGCTGGTACGGTTTTGCCGTCCTTGGTGAAGTCGATCAGGCTTGGCTGCATCGGCAGGTCGAAGTCCCACAGATCGTTGTGCACGGTCTGGAACACCCAACGCTCTTCACCGCTGGTGGCGTCCAGCGCGAGGATCGAAGCGCCGTAGGTGTGATCGAGTTTGCTGCGCTCGACACCATAAATGTCGGTAGACGAGCTGCCCATCGGCAGGAACACGGTGTTGGTCGCCGGGTCGTAGGACATCGGTGCCCAGCTGTTCGGCGTGCTGCGCACATAGGTGCTGCCGTCTGCCGGCGCCTTTTTATCCTGCGGGTTGCCCGGGTCGAAGGCCCAGCGCATGGCGCCAGTCATCACGTCAAAGCCACGGATCACGCCGCCGGGCATGTCGGTCTGCACGTTGTCAGCCACGCGACCGCCAACCACCACGGTGGTGCCGGCCATCAGCGGAGCGGAAGACAACTGATAGTAGCTGTCCGGGACATCACCCAGACCGGCCTTCAGATCGACCTGGCCATTGTTGCCGAAACCCTGGCAGAACTCGCCAGTGTCAGCATCAACCGCGATCAAACGGGCATCGATGGTGTTGGTCAGCAGACGGCGCTGGCAGTTGGCGGCCGGCGCTGGTTTGGCTTCGATGATTTTCGAATTGGCTGGCTGAGCAATGGCAGCGCTGGCGTCGAAATAGGCCATGCCACGGCAACGCTGCCAAACTTTCGACTGGGCGTTGATCGCGTTCTTCCACAGCTCTTTACCGGTGTCGGCATCAAGGGCGATCAGGTTGTTGTGGGGGGTGCAGATGAACACCTTGTTGCCAACCTGCAGCGGAGTGAGCTGGTCTTCAGCGCCATTGCCATCGCTCTCGGCGACGTCACCGGTGTGGTAGGTCCACGCGACTTTCAGTTTGTCGACGTTGGCGCGATTGATCTGATCCAGCGCGGCGAAGCGGCTGCCACCTTCGGTATTACCGTAGTGCGCCCAGTCCTTTTGCGCCTTGTCCGGCTCGACCGGGGTCAGGCCCGGGCCAGTGCCGGTGGCGGCAACGGTCGGGTGCGCGACGAACATGTTGCCAGCCGCCACGGCCACGCCGACCGCCAGCACCGCAGCCACGGCGTAAGCGCCGCGACCTGCAACACTGCCGTTGGCACGCTTGAGCAGAGGATAAACCAGCGTCACGACCAGGCCGATCACGCTGAACATGAACAGGCGCGAGAACACCGGCCAGAACACCAGCCCGGCATCGCTCACTGCCCAAATCGCTGTTCCAACCAGAAACGCGGCAAACAACCAGGCACCGGCTGGCTTGTAGCGCGCGATCAGCAGACCGGAAACGGCCATGACCAAGCCACCCACCAGGAAGTACCACGAGCCTCCCAGGCTGACCAACTTCACGCCGCCCGCAGCCAGCGCCAAGCCGAGCAGGGCGATGACGACGCCCAGCCCGACCAGAATGAATTTTGATATGCCCGAGAGGCGTTGACTCTGCTTCACGTTGAATGTCCCGTTGAAATGAGGAGGGCATTATATAGTTAGGTAACTACCTAGTTAAATCACTAATTCAGTAATAAAGTGTTGTTGGATTTTTGATAACCCGCTTGGGCCGCAAATAGCGCTCTAACAGGCTTCAGCAGAGCTTTTGAAAACCTGCAAAAGACGCCGTTTTGTCAGAAAAAATCATGGTTATGACAGCATTTCTATTTTGCTGTTTTCAGTCAGCCAACAACGTTCAACTGACGCACGGCCCTAAAACCAGCTTAGCGGGTACGCGACAAATGGCGCGGCCCCGCTCGTTACCAGTTGATGTGCGTGGTTCGACTCATACGGGCGTAGTGAGCGAAAACGGAATGCGCAGCTCTTCGACAGGCCCTGTATCGCGCCCGCACATTTCGTCGTGCACGCATTGCTGCACCAGTACGCAGGGAAAGGCCGGCACGGTCTGTAGCAAGTCCCGCAGGTGGGTGATCGAGCGCAGGTGCATCGGCTTGGCCGCGTCATCCAGCAAGGTGAACTGGCCGTGATCCAGGCGGATCCGCGCCAGATAAAAACCACCTTCGAGCGACAGCAGCTCCAGTTCACGTATTTCACTGTTGGCCGCACGTTCGGTGAGGGCTTGCAGGTTCATGCTTCACTCCTTGCCTACCAGGGTAGGCGTTCTCCATCGTAGGCAAAGAAATGGCCGCTGTCGGCCGGCGTCAACTGGTCAATCAAAGTCAGTAACTGTTCAGCGGCAACGTCTGCCGGACGGGCGCTGGAGGCGCCGCGAAAAGGTTGCGACAACCCCGACACCACCGTGCCCGGGTGCAGACTGAGCAAGCGACTCTGCGGGCGCGTGCGTGCCAGTTCGATGGCGGCGGTCTTGATCAGCATGTTCAGCGCAGCCTTGGAGGCGCGGTAGGCGTACCAGCCGCCCAATCGGTTGTCGCCAATGCTCCCGACCTTGGCCGAAAGCATCGCCATCGCTCCCCGAGGATCGAGCAGTGGCAGGAAATGGCGCAACACCAATGCCGGTCCCAGCGTGTTCACTTGAAACACGGTTTGCAGCGCATCCGGATCGATTGCGCTGAAGCTTTTTTCCGGTTTGATCCCTTCGCGATGGAGCAGACCGGCCGCGTGGATGATCAGTTGATACGGCGCTTCGCCTGCCAGTTCGGTGGCGGCACTGGCAATCGTTTCGTGCCGTTCAAGGTCGAGCGCGGGGAGCGTACGGCGCCCCAGCGCACGAACGTCGGCACAGCGCGGATCCTGTTTCAGCCGTTGGCAAAAGGCTGTGCCGAGGGCGCCACTGGCGCCGATCACCAGCGCGCGATAACCGTCGCCGAGCGAGGCCAGGGTCAATGCGCGGTTCATTCGCTGACTCCGGCACCCTGGCGACGGAAGAACAATGTCACCTGTCCGACCTCTACGCCGAATTTGGACATGCTGGTGCGGTTAATCAACGTGTCCTCGTCCATCAAGTACATCCAGTCGTCCATGCTCATTTCGTAGGTCGAGTCATCGACCGGCAGGTTCAGGCGATAACGCCAGTGCAACGTGTTGCCCGCGACCTGGCCCTCGGCGACACCCACCACGTCAGCCGCGCGACCGCTCCAACGCCCCTGGCCTTCAGGCGTGAGGGTCCAGACGCGGCGTTGGCGGGTGCCGTCGCTGTACAGGAAGCGCTCGTCGAGAATCAGGTTGTTGCCCTCACGCCGGCTGACGATGTTGACCTCAAAACGCTTGGCCACCTCACCGCTGCGCTTCTGAAACATCCCCCAGGCTTTGACGGGCTGGCTGAAAAAGCGCTGCAGGTCCAAGGCCGGTTGTTGCTCGGCATAACGGGCAACATCTACGCTGCCGCAGCTTGCGACGCTGAGTATCAGTGCCAGTAACAGCAGAAATCGGGTCATCGCCTAACTCCCTGAAACACACAAGTGAAGAGGGTGAGATTCGAACTGTCGGCTTGTACAGTGACTGTCCTCTGTATAGCTTTATCGCCGCCCGATCAGTTGCAGAAATTCCTGCCGTGTCGTCGAACTATCCCGGAAAGCCCCCAGCATCACGGAGGAGGTCATGACCGAATTCTGCTTCTCAACGCCGCGCATCATCATGCACATGTGCCGCGCTTCAATGACCACCGCCACACCGGCGGCATCGGTGATCTGCTGAATGGCGTCGGCAATCTGCCGCGTGAGGTTTTCCTGGATCTGCAGGCGCCGCGCGAACATGTCTACCACCCGCGCGACCTTCGACAGCCCCAGGACCCGGCCGGTGGGGATGTACGCGACATGTGCCTTGCCGATAAAGGGCAGCATGTGGTGCTCGCACAAGGAATACAGCTCGATGTCGCTGACGATCACCATTTCATCGCTCTGCGACTCGAACAGGGCACCGTTGGTGACGTCTTCCAGGCTCATCGTGTAGCCATTGCACAGGTACTGCATCGCTTTGGCGGCGCGCTGGGGTGTGTCCAACAGACCTTCGCGCTCGGGGTTCTCACCGACGCCGACGAGAATTTCACGGTAATGGCTGGCTAATAGTGGGTTCATTCAAGGTGCTCGCGGCAGTGCTGTGCGTGAGGCCAATCCATAGCGAAAGAGTTGTACGCAATGAAGTGCTTTGTATAGGTTTTATTGAAGATAGGCTGAAAAAAATCACCTGACAATGAATCGGCAATCTTTTTTATGCAGATGCGAAAACCTCACATCGCAAAATGTGAGGTGGCGCGAGGAGCGGGAAGGGGGGGATGACAGTGAGCGCTACGGCAGAAGCAGGAGCGCGGGGCACAACCAGGCGATGTTGTGCGGCGTTCTGATTGATTTGGAAACCGTCAGACATCCTGACGGTTCCCGATTGCCGCACCTCAAGCGTTCTCTGCAAGCCTGCGCACGTCACCCAGGGAGTCACGCTGCATCGACTGCAGGTTCTTCTCGATGGTTTCGCACAGCGCTTCCATCTGAATCTGATGCTCGCTGTGGCGAAACGGACTTTGCAGATCGGTGCCGATGCGCTCGATGGCCAGCAGCATAAAGCCCACCACGGTCGACGCCAGCGGCGTGAACCAGCCCAGGGATTCCACTAGTCCGATCGGTACGATCAGGCAGAACAGCGAAATAAACAGCCGCGGAAAATACACATAAGGGTAGGGCAGCGGCGTATTCGCAATCCGCTCCATGCCACCCTGGCTGTTGGACAAGTCCACCAGCGTCGATTCCAGCCGCGCCAGGCGAATGCTGTCGAGGCGCCCGGCCTTGTATTCCCGAGCGAGCAAAGTCGCCGAGCCAGTGAGGATGTCGTTGGCAAAGTTATTGGTGGTGCCGCTGCGGGCGAACTCCTCGGCGGGAATGAACGCGCGGACTTCCTCAGGGCAAGGCTGGCCTTGCAAATGCGCTGCGAGGCAATTCACATAGGCGACGTGGCGGCGTAATAGAGTCGACTTGACCGGATTGACCTCGTTGTCAGCGTCATCCAGCAACGTCAGCACCTGCCGGGCGAAACTGCGCGAATTGTTGATCATCGAACCCCACAGCGTCCGTGCTTCCCACCAGCGGTTGTAGGCGCTGCTGTTGCGGAAACTGATCAACACAATCAACGCCGAACCCAATAAAGTCAGGGGCATGAGGGGTAAATTCAGCTTGGTGTTGAGAAACAACATGAAGTCGACAGTGACAGCGATGTCCCAGAGCAACAGCCAGAACAAGGCCCAGCCGACGTAGCCCAGCGTTTTGATGATCAATCGGTATTTTCTGACGATGGCAGCTTTCAAACGGAAACCTCGTGGCGAGCGGTAAGCGTTAACGCTTTAGCTCGGACGCTGTTTTCGGGGGAAAGGTTCGCTCATCGATGCAGCGCCCGAGTGATCACCGGCAAAGACGTTACACGCTATGTGCTCGATACGCCTGGCACATCCATATTGATCTTGCGCCAGCAAGCTTCCGACAGACTGTAGACCGAGAACGCCATCAGCCCCAGGGCTATTACCATCAAGATCAGCCAGCCAGCGGGTAGATTCTGCAGCGCATCGAGCGCTTCCTTCATACCCGGGGGATCCATGGCCCGATAGGTAGAGCCGCTGATTGCCAGGAGCAATGCGATCTCGATAAACACGACGCCGCGCGCGATCAGGCCAAACCGCGAGACCGGGCGGACGTAGCGCATGACCTCTTCGTCGGCCTCGAAATACTTCTCGAACGACGCTTTCCAGCCCTTGATGATGTGAGCAATGCCTACACCGAGCGGCACGAGGGCGATCAGGTACACCAGCCAGTTCGAATGTTCCCAGGACAGAAGATTCGCCAGCCAGTCTTTGGTTTGTCCTGCGGAATTGCCCGAGCTTTTAATCCCGCTGATGAGCAGGCCCAATGCAAAGAACGCCAGAGCACCGTTGACCAGACCTCCCACAAACAACCCTGTGCGGATCACCAGACCTTTGAGTTTTGTGCCGTGATGATCGACATCACGCGTTGCCTGCAGGACACGCCAGGCGGCAAATGCGAGCAGTCCCGCCACGACAAGTCCAACCAGAAAATAGCCGAATGGCTGGCCTAACAAGGCTTCCAGACTCTTGTGGCTGTCCTTCGGTTTAGTCGAATCCTGGGCTGCCAGCAACGCAAAGATACCGATGATCAGATAAAGCATTCCTCGGGCGGCATAGCCTCCCCGAGCGAGGAGTACGAGGTTGCGTTGCGCGGACATGGGGGTATTCCTGAGAGGTTATAAGAGAGCAGACCCTTCTTGCCGGGAGGGGTTCTATGACCTGTCGAAGAACGCCGTGAGCGGATTTCCATAGATGACTCAGCAATAGCCGGAATCGTCATTTGATCGAAACAACGACCTTGCCCTTGGCGCGTCCCTGCTCGACGTATTTCAACGCCTCTGCTGTAGATTCAAAGGGGAACGTTCGATCAATCACCGGTTTGATGATGCCGGCCTCGACCAGTGCGCTGATCTGCTGCAGTTGGGCGCCGTTGGCGCGCATGAACACGAATGCGTAATTGACGTCCTGCTTGCGTGCCTTGCGCCGAATGCCGAGGCTCAACAGGCGCATGACCTGCTGCAAGGGCCAAGACAAACCTTGCTCCTGTGCGAATTGCGCGGTGGGTGGCCCAGAGATGGAAATCAGCTGGCCACCGGGCTTGAGCACCTTGATTGACTTCTCCAGGACATCAGAACCGAGGCTGTTCAACACCACGTCGTAGTCGTGCAAGACACTTTCGAAGTTCTGCTGTTTGTAATCGATCACCACGTCAGCCCCTAGCGCCTTGACCCATTCGACATTCGCGGTGCTGGTGGTTGTGGCGACAAAGGCGCCGAGGTGTTTGGCAAGCTGAATGGCAACGGTGCCGACGCCGCCGGAGCCGGCGTGAATCAGTACTTTCTGGCCTTTTTTCAGCTGGGCGGTTTCGACCAGCACTTGCCAGGCGGTCAGTGCCACCAAGGGCAGGGAAGCAGCCTGTGCCATGTCGGTATTGGCCGGTTTGAGGGCAATCGCATTTTCGTTCACGGCGATCAACTCAGCGAAGGTGCCGATTCGTGCTTCGGGTGGGCGAGCGTACACCTCGTCTCCCGGTTTGAAGCGTGTCACTTGCGTGCCGACTTCAGTCACCACGCCTGCCAGATCGTTGCCCAGAATCAATGGAAACGCGTAGGGGAGGATCAACTTGAATTCGCCGGTGCTGATCTTCGAGTCCAGCACGTTGACGCTGCTGGCATGGACCTCGATCAAGACGTCGTGAGAACCCACTGCCGGGAACGGCGCTTCGCCGATGCGCCCGGGGTGTTTGCCATAGCGATCAATCAAAAAAGCTTTCATCGAGGTGCGGCTCTTGTCGGTGTACGGATGGTAGTCGGTGCGTTGCGGATTCGATGCAGTGCCTTGTGACTGCATCGAATCCGCAACGCATGCTCGCTAGCTGAAGATCACTCTGGCGTCTGGTAGCGCTGGGCAACCTCAGATTGGCGGATTTGCCCGATCAGGCCCAGCCGTGAGCCCTGCAGGGCATCCCAGCGCTCTGCTTCGTGCAGCGGCGGAATGGTCACCGGTTCGCGACGATCGAAGCCGACGAGCGCAGCATCCACCAGATCACCCACCTCCATGATTTCGCTCAAGGTGTTGATGTCGACGCCGGAGCGATCCCAGATTTCCGTGCGTGTGGCGGCCGGCAACACGGCCTGCACGTAGACACCCTGAGGCGACAGTTCCAGGCTCAGTCCTTGGGACAGGAACAATACAAACGCCTTGGTCGCGCCGTAGACCGTCATGCCGAACTCCGGTGCGAGGCCCACCACCGAACCGATGTTGATGATCGCACCGTCACCGGCCTTGGCCAGGCGTGGAGCGATGGCGCTGGCAAGCCGCACCAGTGCGGTGGTGTTGAGGGCGACCAGTTGCGCCACTTTATCGGTGCTTTGCTCGACGAAATGGCCGGACAGCGCCGCGCCAGCGTTATTGACGAGGACGCCGATACGGGCATCGTCGCGCAGGCGGTTTTCAACAGTGGTCAGATCGCCGGGTTGGGTCAGGTCCGCCGGGATCACATCGACGGCGACGTCATGTTCGCTGCGCAAGCGCGCAGCCAGTGCATCCAGGCGCGCCTGATCGCGGGCGACCAGCACCAGATCGTGGCCGCGTTGCGCAAAGCGTTCGGCGTAGACCGCGCCGATGCCGGTGGAGGCGCCAGTGATCAGAACAGTAGGGCGAGTGCTCATGGTTTATCTCTCTTTGAGGGTGTGAGAAGCAGAACGCGCTCAGCTTGCGCTGATGCTCGATTCAGCCAGCGGCGATTGAGGTTGTTCCGTGCCCGTTGATGAAGATCGATGGTGCGAGCAATTAGGATGATGATCTAAATCTAAACTGTCAACGGTTTTGATTATGGCCAACATCTATGTATCATCGGACGCAGGATTTCCCCGGAAACACGAGGTATTGCACGTGAGAGTGACCAAGGCCCAGGCGCAGGCCAATCGAGAACACATCGTTGAAACCGCCTCAGAGCTGTTCCGTGAGCGCGGCTTTGACGGCGTCGGCGTGGCGGACCTCATGGCGGCCGCCGGTTTCACCCATGGTGGTTTCTATAAACACTTCGGGTCGAAAGCCGACCTGATGGCCGAAGCCTCGGCGTGCAGTCTGGCCAAATCGCTGACAGCCGCTCAAGCGCTGGATGTTCCGGGCTTCATCAACGTCTATGTGAACAGAGAACATCGCGACGGACGCGGCGACGGTTGCACCATGGCCGCGTTGGGCGGCGACGCGGCGCGTCAGTCGGCTGAGGTGAAAGCGACGTTTGCCGAGGGCATTGAGCACACCCTGCAAACCCTGGGCGAGAAATACCCGAGCGGGCCGGATGCCGAGGCGGGTGAGGGGCGCAAGAAGATGATTGACCTGCTGTCGCGGGCCGTCGGCGCGATTATCCTGTCGCGTGCCTGCCCGGATGATTCCGCGCTGGCAGACGAGATTCTTGAGGTATGCCGCGCAGAAATGCTCGCTTCGTTGCCTGCCGATAACGCCGTCGCAGAGTAGCAGCGCGGCTCATTCAGCGAGCGCTTTGGCCCTGACGATGGAGAACGCTTGCGGCAGCTGGGCGCCATTCTTCGCCGCAAGAATCTCGGCCATCACGCTGACGGCGATTTCCGCAGGCGTCTTGCTGCCGATGTAGAGGCCGATCGGCCCGTGTAGACGCGCAAGCGACGCCTCGGTCTCGCCAAAATGCTCGATCAGGCGTTCGCGACGCAGCTGGCTGTTGCGCCGCGAGCCGATGGCACCGATGTAGAACGCCGGGCCGTGCAGCGCTTCGAGCAAGGCCAGATCGTCGAGTTTGGGGTCATGACTCAAGGCGACGATGCAGGTGCGCAGATCGACCGCGAAGTCGCGGACCACGTCGTCCGGCATGCCGACAATGCGCTCCACACCGTCTACCGCCCAAGTCTCGATGTACTCGGGACGCGGATCGCACACCGCCACCTTGAAACCGTTGAACAAGGCCATGGTCGCCAGATACTCGGCCAGCGCGCCGGCACCGATCATCAGCATTCGATAGCCCGGCCCCAAGGTGTTGAGCATCTGCACGCCATCGAAGCTGAACTGTTCCGGCGTTGCGGTCGGTTCGAGCATCACCTGACCAGACTCCAACGCCAGACGACGGCGAACCAGTTGCCCGGCGTCCAGTTGCGTCAGCAGTTCATCGAGCGACTGCCACGCCGGGTTGAACTCAAGGATCAGTTCAAGCGTGCCACCGCACGGCAAGCCAAAGCGATGCGCTTCATCGGCGCTGACGCCATAGCGCACCACTTGCGGCGCGCTGTCGCTAAAAGCGCTGCCGCCATGGGCCGTGGTATAGCGATGGATCAGATCGTCCTCGATGCAGCCGCCGGACACACTGCCCACCACGCGACCATCGTCACGCAAAGCCATCATCGAACCGGTCGGACGCGGTGAAGAACCCCAGGTGCGCGCCACCGTGGCGAGCAATACACGCTCGCCAGCGGCAAGCCAGTCCCGCGCTGTGCGCAGGACCAGCAAGTCGATGCTTTCCATCAGTGTCTCCTCTTAGCGCATCTGCAGAATGATCGGGCTGCTGCTGGCCGGATCGGTGTGTTCACGCAGTTTGCCCACCGTCTGCGCATCAACCGCAGTGCTTTGGTTGCCCCAGGTGCTGCGCATGAAGGTCAGCACTTCGGCGATCTGCTGATCCGACAGCTGTTCACGGAAGGCCGGCATGCGATAGGCATCCGGCACGCCAGCCGCGACGACACGCTGCGAGCCATTGAGGGTGATGTTGATCGCCGAGGCGCTTTCCTTGGCCAGTGCAGAAGTCGCGCCGGCCAGCGGCGGCATCCATTCGGACTGGCCCTTGCCGTCCAGACCATGGCAGGAAGCACAGCGCGTCACGTAGGTATGAGCACCGGGCGAGTCGAGACGCTCCGCCGCCGAAACGGCTTGATACTGCCAAGGCTCGCCATCGCGCTGGCGGTCGCCAGGCAAGGACTTCAGGTAGTGGGCAATCGCGGTCAGATCGTCATCGGTCATGAACTGCGTGGAGTTGTTGAATGCTTCGGTCATCGAGCCGTAGACCACCGCATGTTTGTTGCGACCGGTCTTGAGGAACTGGACGATCTCCGGTTCGCTCCAGCGGCCCAGCCCGGTGTTGTGATCATCACGCAGGCTCGGTGCGTACCAGCCATCGAGCAAAGCGCCAGCGAGGTATGGCTTACCGGCCTCATCCAGTGCCTTTTCGTTGAACGCCAAACCGCGCGGCGTGTGGCAACTACCGCAATGCCCGGCGCCTTGAACGAGGTAAGCGCCACGGTTCCACTGTTCATCCTGCGAAGGTTTCGCCGCATAAGGCTCGGCGTCGACAAACACGCCATTCCACAGCGCAATCGGCCAGCGCAGGTTCAGTGGAAACGGAATCGCACTGGGGATGTTCGCCTGTTTCACCGGCGCCACGCCTTTCATGAAGAACGCATACAGCGCACGCACATCGTCATCACTGAGCTTGGCGTAGGACGGGTAGGGCATCGCCGGGTACAGACGGCGACTGTCGGGCGCCACGCCGTGGCGCACCGCTCGGTCGAAGTCCGCCAGGCTGTAGTGGCCGATGCCGGTTTCCGTGTCCGGGGTGATATTGGTCGCATGGATTGAGCCCAGCGGTGTGGCCATTTCCAGGCCGCCAGCGAATGGCGCGCCCCCTGGCACGCTGTGGCAGGCCACGCAATCGCTGAGTCGGGCGACGTATTCGCCACGGGCGACCAGTGCCGGATCGATGTCAGCAACGGCGATCTGATGGGTTTCAAGGCGCGAGACAGGCTCGCGAGTGACATACCAGGCCAGCAGGCCTGCCGCGACCAGGCACGGCACTGCCAGCCAGCCAGCGGTTCTTGCGAATCGGCTGTTATTCATGGACGCTCCGGCGCTGATCAAGTGAAGGTGTGTCGGCTCATGGGCAGGCTGCGCACCCGCTGACCGGTTAGCCTTGCCACCGCGTTAGCGACGGCGGGCGCGACCGCAGGCAGCGGCGGTTCACCGATGCCACCCATTTTTTCGCCACTCTCGACCACACGCACATGGACCCGAGCCATCCGCGCAGGCGGCAGGATCGGATACAAGTCGTAGTTGCGCGCCCGGGGTTTGCCATCAATCCACACGGCTTCTTCCACCAGGGTTTGCGACAGCCCCAGCGCCACGGCGCCATTGACCTGCGCTTCGACAATCGCCGGGTTGACGATGCTGCCCGGGTCAATCGCTTGCCAGATATCGTGCACCTTGACTTGGCCGTTCTCGATGGACACCTCGGCGATCACCGCCGTCTCTGTACCGAACGGTGAAGCCATGGCCACGCCGCGCGCACGTTTACTGCCATCCTCGGCGGTAAACGGCCCGCGCTTCCAGCCACCGGACAGTTCACCCACTGCTTGCAGCAGAGTGGTCAGGCGTTTGTTGTCGCGTAACAGATGCAGGCGCAAATCGAACGGGTCTTTGCCGCCCTTGTCGGCCAGTTCGTCGAGGAACGATTCATAGAAGAAGTCGTTGAGCGAATTGCCCACCGAACGCCAGTAACCGAGCATGGCCGGGCCTTTGACGTAGATCTGCGCGATGCGCTTGTTAGGGATCGCGTAAGACTTGCCGGACAAGCCTTCAAGTGCCGTCGGATCGAGCTTCTCACCCTGCTTGCCGGCGAGGGCTTCGGTCGGGCCTTCGGTGGCACTGATCGCTTCGATTGCCAGCGGCCAGCCGTCGCTGTCCAGTGCGGCACGGAAATTCACTGCGGCAACGGGACGAAGCACGTCACGCAGGAACTCTTCTTCGCGACTCCAGATCAGTTTGACCGGGCGGCCAACCGCTTGCGCCAGCGCGATCGCCTGCGGATAGGGACTGGCCGAATCGTAGAGGAAATGCCGGCCAAAGAACCCGCCCAGCAGCGGCGAATGCAAGGTGATGCGCGAAATATCGAGGCCCGTGCGTTTGGCGATGTCCGCACGGAACATGTCCGGCGCCTGATTCGGCAACCAGACTTCCAGCGAACCGTCCGGGTTGAATCGCGCCAGTGCCGACGGCGGCTCCAACTGCCCGTGGTTCAGGTATTGGTTGTGGTAAGTGGCGTCGATCCGGGTCTTGGTTTCCTTGAGAATCGCCGCCACGTCGCCTTCATGTTCATCATCTTTGGCCGGGCCTTTATCTTCCGCGAGGCGCTTGAACCAGGCATCGCTGGAAAAGTCGGCGGGCATCGGCCGCACTTTGCTGTCGGCCGTTGGCTCTTGCCAGTCGACCTGGATCGCCTCGACAGCACGTTTGGCGTGCCACCAGCGCTCGGCGACTACCGCCACGGCACCCGGCAGACGATGCACGGAATGCACGCCTTTCATTGCCTTGACCTGCTCTTCGTTGCGCAAAGTGCCGACCGTCATGCCCAGGCGCGGGGCATGTTGCACGGCGGCATGGAGCATGTCGTCGACCTTCAGATCGATGCTGTACAGCGCCTTGCCGGTGGACTTGTCGTAAGCATCGAGGCGCTTCACCGGTTTGCCGATCCAGCGGAACTGGCTCGGATCACGCAGCTTCACGGAGGCCGGATCGGGAACCGGCAGATCCATCGCGCGTTCGGCCAGTTCACCGTAAGCCAGCGAGCGGCCCGACTTGGCGTGCACGACTTTGCCTGGCTCGGTGCTCAACTCGCTCACTGGTACGCCAAGTTGCTGCGCACCCGCCTGCAATAACATGGCGCGGGCAAGGGCGCCGAGGCGGCGCATCACCGGGTAACTCATGCGCACCGACATGCTGCCGCCAGTGATGCGCATGCCGTTTTCTAACACCACATAGGCTTCGCCGGGCGGCGCCGCTTCGACCAGGAAGGTCGCCGGGTCGGCATCCAGTTCTTCACCGACAATCTGCGCCATTGCCGTGAAAGTGCCTTGTCCGCCTTCCATGAACGGGCAGAGCAAACGCACGCGATTGTCCGGACGGATCTCGAGAAACGCCGGGACCTGCGTGCCGCGCTCAGCCGTCGCCGTTGCAACGGCAGCTTGCACGCGTGTCGCACCAAGCGGCAGACCGAAGCCGAGAACCAGAGCGCCGACGGCGGTACCGGTGAGAAAACGTCTGCGCGAAACATTGATCGGTTCGTGCAGATCCAATACCGAGGCTTGCTGTGAAGGGTCGATACGAACGTTCATCACGCTTCTCCCTTGCCGGCCAGTTCATGCACGGCTGCATGAATCGCGTTGTAAGTACCGCAGCGGCACAGATTGACCATCGCTGCCTCGATCTGCGCATCACTCGGTTTAGGGTTTTGTTTGAGCAGCGCAGTGGCGGCCATCACCTGCCCGGACTGGCAGTAGCCGCACTGCGCGACCTGCAGATCGACCCAGGTCGAGACCACCCGTTTGCCCACGTCATCGCTTTCGATCGCCTCAATCGTGGTGACCTCGCGACCGACGACACCCGCCACCGGTGTGACGCACGAGCGCACGACGTTGCCATCCACCAGCACCGAGCAGGCGCCGCATTGCGCCAGTCCGCAGCCGTACTTGGTCCCGGTCATGCCCAGATCATCGCGGATCACCCAGAGCAAGGGCGTATCGGCGTCGGCATCGACCTGATAGGTCTTCTGGTTGATTCGTAGTTCCATGATTCACCCGCTGATCATCGGTTGACGTGCATTGTTATGAGCGGTGACACGCGGCGAGGCGCATCCGCGTTTTTCGTTTAATTCGCGACTGTGCCGAGCGCTTCTGCCTCGAATGGCTGCCCGCGCAATAGGGCGATGTCACGACTCGGCGCGGTGCCGAACAGCCGGGCATATTCGCGGCTGAACTGCGAAGGACTTTCATAGCCGACCGCAAACGCCGCTCGCGAAACGTCCAGGCGTTCTACCAGCATCAGCCGTCGCGCTTCGTTGAGCCGCAGCCATTTCTGGTACTGCAGCGGACTCATGCCGGTGAGCTGGCGAAAATGATGGTGAAAGGTCGGCGCGCTCATCTGCACCCGCGCGGCGAGATCGTCGATGCGCAGGGCATCGGTGTAGTTGACCTTGAGCCAGTCGATGGCCTTGGCAATGCGGTAACCCTGGCCATCGACGGCCGTGATCTGCCGCAGCCGTGCGCCTTGATCGGTGTGCAGCAGCCGATAGTGGATTTCGCGCAGAATCAGCGGCGCCAGCACGGGGATCGCCTCGGGTTCATCAAGCAATGCCAGCAGGCGATCGAGTGCGCCTTCCAGGGCAGACGACAGACTGCCAATCGCGGCGCCCGTGCCCGTTGCTGGCTGCCGCTTGGCCGGCAAGCCGCTCTTGGTGATGACCTCAGCGAGCATGCTGACATCCAGCTTCAGTACGAGGCCGACACAGGGCCGCTCGGGGCTGGCAAGCATCACTTCGGAGTTGGCGGGCAGATCCAGCGAAGTCACCAGAAACCGTGAAGGGTCATAGCTGTAGCCTTCACCACCGACCCACAAACGTTTTTCGCCGCGACCGACGAGAATCAGGCTGGGTTCGATCATGCACACCACGGGCGGCGCTGGCTGGTCGCGACGAAACAGCGACAGTCCGGGTATGGCCGTGGCGAAGTCACCCGGCGCACTCACGCGCGGGTCAATGTGCAACGCCAAAGGCGATTCCTCGGGCAGAGGGGTTGGGATCATGTCGGGTCACTCCTGTTGACTGAACTCTAATCCGCGCGCGAGACGTTTCCTATCCATCACCCTGCATCGCCAGAGGATCAGGCAAGCATTCAAGAGGAATGCGCTAGGGAAGGGCCGGATTGACCGGGAGAATGTGTCTATCTGTTACAGGGGCAGTGCCCGGATGGGCGTCAAACTGCTTGCCCCTGCGCATCACACCCACAGGTTTTTCGCACCACAGGTAGTTCCCATGACGTTTCCTTCTACAGATCCTTCTAAAAGAACAGGCGGCTGGAGCGCTGTGCTGGCCATGTCGCTGGCCGCATTCGCTTTGGTCGCTTCAGAATTCATGCCCGTCAGTCTGCTGACGCCGATTGCAGCCGACCTGCATATCACCGAAGGCCAGGCCGGGCAGGGCATTTCCGTGTCCGGTGCCTTTGCCCTGATCACCAGCCTGCTGATTGCCTCGGTCGCCGCGCGCATCGAACGCAAGAAATTGCTGCTGGGCCTGACCTTGCTGATGATCGTCTCCGGTACGGTCGTTGCGGTCGCGCCGGGCTACCCGTCATTCATGTTCGGACGTGCGCTGATCGGGATCGCGATTGGTGGTTTCTGGTCATTGTCGGCGGCGACCGCAATGCGCCTGGTGAAGCGTGAACAGGTTTCGCGAGCGCTGGCCATCGTCAATGGCGGTAACGCGCTGGCCACGGTCATCGCCGCTCCGGCAGGGAGCTTTCTCGGCTCGCTGATCGGCTGGCGTGGGGCATTCTTCTGTGTGGTTCCGGTCGCAGTGCTGGCCGCCGTGTGGCTGCTGATCAGCCTGCCGTCCTTTAAGGCGGAACGCCAGGCCGGTAGCGGCAACGTCTTGCGGCTGATGAAGCAATTGCCAGTGGCCTTGGGCATGGTCGCCGTCAGCGTCTTTTTCATGGGCCAGTTCATGCTGTTCACCTATCTGCGTCCCTTTCTTGAAGGCGTGACGGGCGTCAGTGTCTCAACCTTGTCCTTGATGCTGCTGGGGTTGGGACTGGCCGGTTTTATCGGCACTTTTTTGATCGAACGGTTCATGGGCCGCGGCCTCTATCGCACGCTGACCATCATCCCGCTGATCATGGCGGCCATCGCGCTGGCGTTGGTCAGCTTCGGCAAATCACCGGTGCTGACCGCCGTGTTGCTCGGCCTCTGGGGACTGGTTGCCACGGCCGCGCCGGTCGGCTGGTGGACATGGCTGGCGCAGACGCTGCCGGATGATGCGGAAGCCGGAGGCGGCTTGCTCGTGGCCATTGTGCAACTGGCGATCGCCGGAGGCGCGATCATTGGTGGTCTGGCTTTTGACCTGAGCGGATACAAAGCCACATTCGAGCTCAGTGCTGCGGTGTTGGTTGTCGCGTCAGTGCTGGCCTGGGTGGCGGGGCGCAATGCCACGGAGGTTCATCTTGTCGAGGCGAATGCGCCGGCGGGAGCTTGATGCCCATCTGAAATTGGGCGAGTGTAGAACGTCAGTTTTCAGCATATGTACTGGCGCAGCTCGTTGACCCAATAAAGCCAGACTTGACCGAGTCTTCGATCGCTAGAATTGACGGTGCCCGCGGTTAAGCGGGCACTGCTTTCTATATGGGAAAAAGGCCTACACGCCTGCTTACCACTTGTAACTCACTTTGGCGGTAATCTCGCGACCCGGGTTGTAGAAGTTCGCCGTGCCGGAACCGACCACGTGCTGCTCATCGAACAGGTTGCTGAGGTTCACCGCAAGGTCGGTGCCTTTGGCGATCTTGTAGTTGAAGGCGGCGTCGAACAGCGTGGTGCCATCGCTTTTGTCGGAGTTGGCGGCATCGAAGTAATAAGAACCGACGTAGCGCGCCCCCAAGCCAACGCTGACATCAGTCGCGGGCACGTCGTAATAGCTCCAGAGCGAAGCGGAATGCTTGGGTGCCGTGGAGAACTCATTACCCTTCAGCGAACTGCCGTCGTATAACGAACCGCGCAGTACTTCGGACTCCATATAGGAATAACCACCGATCAGGCTGAGGTTCTGCGTCACCTGCGCTTTCGCCTCCAGGTCGAGGCCACGCGCCCGCGACTCGCCCACGGTCTGTTGCTCAATGATGCCGCTCGGCAGCACCACAGCGATGGTGACGTTTTCCTGGGTCAGGTCATAAACGGCTGCGGAGAACAGTGCGTCCATCCCCATCGGCGCATACTTCACGCCCACTTCGTACTGCCGGCCCGTCTGCGGGGTGACGCCAACCTGCGGCGGCGAGACCGATTCCACCATGCTGATATAAGTGGACACCTCGTCGTTGACGATATAGGTCAACGCACCTCGGTAGGAGGTTTCGGAGAAAGTGTCTTTCTCTGTGGATTGCAAACCTTTGCTGGTCAGGTCCATCGAGTCGTTGCGCACACCGCCGGTGACGATGAAACGCTCGTAGAACGACAGGTTCTGCTGAAGGAATACGGCCTTGGTGGTCGCGTCTCGCTTGTTGACGGCATATGGCGCGATTGAGCGTGAGACGCCAGTAAACACGGGGTTGGCAATGTCAATCGAGGTCGTCGGGGCGTAGACCGAGCTTTCCTTGGTGGTCGAATCAAGGTACTCCACACCCACCAGGCTGCTGCTGTCGATGTTCTCGAAGCGGGCATCGTATTGCAGCATCAGATTGCCGTTGAACTGGTCGGCTTCGGTGTCCGTTCCAAACTGATAGCGGTCAACGGTGGTACCGACACGTGCGGCGCTGTCGCTGAGGTAAACGTAGCCAAAATCATCGGTCAACTTGCTGTAACGCAGATTGCTGCGCAGTACGAAGCCGTTGTCGAAGTCATGGGTGACGTTACCGCTGAGACTGGTGCGCTCGACATCGTGAAAGTTGTAGCTGGGCTCGCCATAAAACTTGCTGCGGTCGTATTCCTTGTCCAGCGGATAACCGCCACTGTTGGGCGAACTTTCGGTTTTCAGGTAGTCCAGAATCATCGTCGCCGACGTGTAATCCGTCGGTGCCCAGGTCAGGCCACCCATAAACAACTGGTTATCGTCCTGCGAGTGATCGTACTCGCGGTCGCTGTTTTGGCCTTTGGCAGTAAATCGGCCGGCCAAGGTTTTCTCGTCGTTCAGTGCATCCCCCACGTCGATACCTGTCTCGACATGATCAAACGATCCGTAGGTCACATAGCCTTGGCCAAACTGCTCGAAGCGCGGCTGTTTGCTCACGAAGTTTACCGAGCCCCCAGGGTCCGCCGGGCCAAACAGGGTGGAGTTGGCGCCGCGCAGAATCTCGATGCGCTCATAAGCGAATGGATCTTCGCGTACGCCGCGCATCGAACTCAGGGTCAAGCCGTCACGGTAAGTGGTGGCCTGGAAGCCGCGGATCTGGAAATAGTCATTGCGGTCATCCGTACCGTAGAAGTCAGTGATCACGCCGGGCGTGTATTGCAGCGCCTCTTCCGTGGTGCTGACGCTGCGTTGCTCCATTTCCTTGTTGGTAACAACTGATACCGATGCCGGTGTGTTGAGAATGCTGGTTGCCACTTTTCCGCCAACCCAGAGTTCCTTGGCGACCACCGAGTTGGCGTCGTCGTCGGCACTGACCCTGACCTTGGCATTGATGATGAGGGGGGCAAGGCGGTAGTCCTCTACATCCGTTGCGTCGAGTTCCAGCGGGCCGGCGGTCTTGGCTTGAGGGATCAGCAAGTAAGCATTCGGGCCTTGCTGTTCGATCTGCAATTGGCTCCCCTGCAGCAACGATGACAGCGCTGCCGACGTATCGAGCGAGCCATTCACGCCGGCAGTGGTGCGGTTCGCAACACTCGACGCGTCGAAGGAAAGACTGATGCCGGCCTCGCGCGCAAAGCGATCAAGCGCCGGCGCCAGTGGGCCGGCAGCGATGTTCCATTGCTTGACTTGATTGCTGTGGTCAGCGCTCGACGTTTGCGCCAGTGATGGCAATGCGTAGCTGCTGACGATCAAACCCAGCATCGCACCCTGCAAGGCACGATTTAATGGATGGCGCTGTGAAACCGGGGACGAACTCATTTTCTCGCTCCAAGAAAGGACATCGACAGACTGGCCTGTATTCCGGCCTTCCTTAGAGGTCGAACGATAATGAGAAACCACCTCATTATTTTTTAGGTGGTTTTGATGGGCTCAGGTCGCAGCGGTCACGGTTACCCAGTAACGGGTTCGGTAATCAATGTGCAAGCGCAGTGACTGCGCGATCAGTGCCAGAACCTGATCGTTGTCGCCGAGCTGGAAGGTGCCGGAAACGCGGCGATCCGCGACCTCTTCGGCGCAGCGCAATACCCCGGGGCGATAGCGCGACAACTCCACGATGAAATCCTTGAGGCGCATATGGCGCGCACTGATCACTCCGTCACCCCAGCTCCACAAATCGAGGCCGTTGTCGCTGAACGTTCGGGCGCTGCTTGAGGTAAACAGCAGTTGATTGCCTGCCTGAACGCTGCGGCTTGCAGGACTTTGACTGGCGCCGGGGAACACTGTGACTGATCCTTCCTGAGCCGCGACCAGCGTGCCTTCGTCCAGCTCGCGTGCCAGAAAGCGCGAACTGTGAGCGCGCATGATCCCGTCACGTGATTGCACCCAGAACGGTCGCGCTTGCGGCGAGTGTTGATCGGCGCCGACATTCACGATGATTTCACCCCGTCGCAGGATGATCAGGCGTCGCTGGGCGTCGAAATCGCTGTCGACGGCGCTATCGCTATTGAGCTGGATAAGGCTGCCATCATCGAGTTGGAAGCGTCGTTGCTCGCCGGTGCTGCTGCGCTGCTGCGCAAGCATGGCGGGTACGGGTGTGTAGTCCTGGCCGAGCCAGGCTGCCGTGCCAACGGTGGCCAATATGCCCAGTAGCTTCAGGCTGTCCCGCCGCCGCATTCCCTGATGGCTGCCATCAAGGGTTTGTCGCGCCAGTTGAGCGGGTACGCCGGCAAATTCATCCCCAAGCGTTTCCACACGCTGCCACGCCAACACATGCTCTGGGCGCTGCTGCAGCCAGTGCTCAAAAGAGTGCTGTGTTTGTTCATCGGCTTGATTGAAGCGCAGGCGCACCAGCCATTGGATCGCCTGCTCAACAATGGCCGGATCGAGCGCCTGCGGCTCAGGCCTCGACATAACGCAAGCGATAGCAGTGTTGCAGGGCCGTGGCCAGGTCGCGCTCAATCGTCGCCCGGGAAACACCGAGCTTTTCGGCTATTTGCGCGCATGTCAGACCGTCGAGTCGGGCGAATAAAAACGCCTGACGAACCCTTGGTTTAAGCATGCTGAGCATGCGGTCTATGCGCTCCAGCGCATCAAGAATCAGCAGCCGGCTTTCTTCCGAGGGAACCTCGTGTTGAGGCAGCAACGTGACGCTTTCCAGGTAGGCACGTTCGAGTTCGCGACGACGATACTGATCAATCATCAGTCCGCGGGCGATACTGCTCAAATAGGCACGTGGTTCGCGCAAGGGGCTGGTCTGACGGGATTTGAGCAGACGTACGAAGGTGTCCTGCGCCAAATCTGCTGCGTTATCGCGACATCCAATGCGTCGGATCAGCCAGCCGTGTAACCACGAGTGGTGGGTGCGATAGAGCAGCCCTAGATCTGCAGTACCTAGCGTTTCATCGCTGCGCATCGAATCCCCGGAAAGTACATGATTGATAATTAATCGCATTCTACTCAGGCGACAGGCCTTAGGCAAATACGAGGCGTTCAGCGTTCGCATTGGCGCGAATGGCGTCAGCTTGTAGGGGCTACGAGTGGAAAAAAGCGTCCAGCGTCTGGACGATTTGAACGCTAACCACCGGGCACTTTTTCGTACAGACCCTGGCCAGTAGAAGGCTGCTCAGTGCGCCAATGACGGTTGGGTAGCGACCGAGACAGTGAAGACCACGACAAACAGCACGACGACTCCCCAGAAAATCACCATGACTGTCAGCATGACGACCTTAAGGCCTTGATAAAGCCTGCGCAGCCAATGGCCTTCGGGGTTTGCTTCAGAGCGAGTTCTTAGTACGCCTTTCAAATAGAAGCCGAGGAGCGCCAATAGCGCGCCATCGATTGCCAGTGCAGGCAGACCGGCTACGGGGAAAATGCTTTCCCACCGATAGAAAGAAGACCGGCTCAGAAAGACCACATAACAAGTCAGACTGCCGTAGGGCAGTGCTCTCCACCATTTGCCGGCCAGCGCGCCGACAATCAGGCACATGATCACCATGAACGGGCTGAGGAGAATATGGAGCATCCAGTCCAGTACGTTGGGCAAGTAGTCCGGGGAGTGGATGCTGCGCCAGAGGTATTCCAACATTGTTCGGGCTCCTGCCGTCCATGAAGTAAGTGCTGCTGCGGTGCTTCCGTGCTGCAGCACGGTATCGGCGTGTTTTTGGGTTACATAAGGGCTGTTGGCATTTTGTCATCCTCTAGCGGCCGCTCGCGCCACGGTCATCAACCCTCGCTCTGCCAAGCTCAGCTTATCTCTGTTGATCCCCCGATAAGAAAAACCGATACCTGCTTAAGGATTTCCCAGAGGCGGGCGGTATACCTGCGGCTTTACAGTCACCGTCATCGTTCAGCGTGGACGGTCTACTTACAGGCCTTGTCCGTCGGGACTTCTACAAAAATAAGAAGGTGACAGCATGAGTAGTGAAACGGTCGATATCAAAGCGTGGATCGACAACCGAAAAGTGGTGCCGTACCAGTGGCTGATTATGGGTTTATGTTTTTTCATAGTGCTTTTCGATGGCTTCGACGTCGCGGTGATGGGGTTTATTGCCCCCTCGCTGATTCAAGAGTGGGGGCTTTCGAAAGCGGCGTTTGGCCCGGTGATGAGCGCGGGCATGGTTGGGCTGGCGATCGGCGCGCTGACCGCTGGCCCTTACGCCGACCGAATCGGCCGCAAAAAGGTGCTACTGACGGCAGTGACTGGCTTCAGTGTGCTGAGCTTGGCATGCGCCTTTGCACGTAATCCCTACGAGCTGGCTGCCTTGCGTCTGCTGACCGGTGTGGCGCTGGGCGCAGCGTTGCCCAACACCACCACACTGCTGTCCGAGTATTTGCCGGAACGCAATCGGTCACTGTTCATCACGATCATGTTCACCGGGTTCAACATGGGGTCGGGGCTGGGCGGATTTCTCGCCGCGTGGTTGATTCCCCATCACGGCTGGCAGTCGGTGTTGCTCGCCGGCGGGATTCTGCCGATGTTGCTGCTGCCCTTGATGTGGCTGTTGCTGCCTGAGTCGGCGCGTTTTCTCGCCGCACGCAACGCGCCCGTCAGCCAGATCGCCAAGGTGCTGAACAAGCTGGGCGGCACGTTTAGCGCAACGACGAAATTTGTCATCGCCGAACCGCAGGCTCAGCAAAAAGCACCGCTGCGCTTGTTGTTCACCGAAAGCTATCGCTTCGGCACGCTCGCTTTGTGGGCGACTTACTTCATGGGGTTGCTGGTGATCTACCTGACCATGGGCTGGATGCCGACCCTGCTGCGTGAAGGTGGACTGTCCATCGAACGCGCCGCGACCATCACCGGCCTGTTCCAGATTGGCGGTACCGTCGGCGCCATCGCAGTTGGCTGGGCGATGGACCGGCGCAATCCGAACGCGGTAATTGCCACGTCCTACGCACTGGGTGGCGCTTTCATTCTGCTGCTGGGCGCCTTCAGCCTTGAATCCAGTCTGCTGGCGTTCGGCGTGGTGGCGGCAGGTTTCTGCATGAGTGGGGCGCAAACCGGCCTCAATGCTTTCGCGCCGGGGTACTACCCGACAGATTGCCGCGCCACGGGCGTCAGCTGGATGCTGGGTATCGGCCGCTTCGGGGCTATCTTTGGTTCACTCATCGGTGGCGCGGTGCTCAGCCTCGGGCTGGGGTTGCCGCTGCTGTTTGCCCTGTTGAGCGTGCCTGCCTTTATCGCTGCACTGGCGATCATGGCCAACGGTCATGCACGGCGCCGAGTCAATCGGGCCTTGCTGACGCATTAATCTTTTTCGACAAAGGAACTCGTTATGGCACGCATCATTGGTGGCCTTGCTGTATCTCACACCCCGACCATCGGCTTTGCGGTTGATCACGACAAGCAGCATGAGGCCGCCTGGGCGCCGATCTTCCGTGGCTTCGAGCCGATCAAGGTGTGGCTGAAGGAGCAGCAGCCGGATGTGCTGTTCTATATCTTCAATGACCACGTGACGTCGTTTTTCTTTGATCACTATGGTGCATTTTCCCTCGGTGTCGATGAGCGTTACGAAGTCGCCGATGAGGGCGGTAATCCACGCGAGTTGCCGGGGATCGCTGGCCATGCGGCGCTGTCGCGGCACATCGGCGAGAGCCTGGTAGCGGATGAGTTCGACATGAGTTTCTTCCGTGACAAGCCGCTCGATCATGGCTTCTTCTCGCCGATGTCGGCACTGTTGCCGTGCGAGCCGGACTGGCCGGTGGAGATCGTGCCGCTGCAGGTTGGCGTGTTGCAGTTCCCGGTGCCGAGTGCGCGGCGCTGCTACAAGTTGGGCCAGGCGCTGCGCCGGGCGATCGAAAGCTACCCCGAGGACTTGAAAGTGGCCATCGTCGCGACCGGCGGCGTTTCCCACCAGGTGCACGGCGAACGCTGTGGTTTCAACAACCCGGAGTGGGACCAGCAGTTCATTGATCTGTTGGTCAACGATCCCGAGCGCCTGACCGAAATGACCCACGCCGAGTACGCCGCGCTGGGGGGCATGGAAGGTTCGGAAGTGATCACCTGGCTGATCATGCGCGGCGCGCTGTCTGCCACGGTGAAAAACCTGCACCAGGATTACTACCTGCCGTCGATGACCGGCATTGCCACACTGTTGCTGGAAAATCAGGACAGGCCCGTTCCCGTCGACGTCATCGCGCGGCACTTGCAGCACATGCAGCATCAGTTGGCGGGTATCGAGAAGCTCGAAGGCACCTATCCGTTCACCCTGGAACGCAGCGCCAAGGGCTATCGGTTGAACAAGTTTTTGCATCGCATGATCGAGCCGCACTGGCGTCAGCGTTTCCTTGACCAACCCGAGGCGCTGTTCGATGAAGCAGGACTGAGTGATGAAGAGCGGGATCTGCTGCGCCGCCGCGACTGGCGCGGATTGATTCACTACGGGGCGATTTTTTTCGTGCTGGAAAAACTCGCTGCCGTGGTCGGGGTGCCGAATCTGCAGATCTACGCGGCAATGCGCGGACAAAGCCTTGAGGAATTCATGAAAACCCGTAATCAGCAGGTGCTCTATTCGGTAGCGGGCAAGGCCCCGCGCTAACGTCACGGCGTCATCGGCGGCTCGTTCCGGGCCGCTTCGCAACACCCTTGAATGACTTCACTGCGCCCGGTTCATGCGGGCGTAGCGGACTGCTTCATCCCAAAAAAAATGGATAACAATAACAATGAAAATCACCGCCAATACTCGCGTAGTCTTCACGCTGTCCGCCGTTTGTGTTCTGCCTGTCGAGGCCAGCGCCGCAGGCTTTGTGGAAGACGCCAGCGCCAATCTCAACCTGCGCAACTTCTACATCAATCGCAACTTCACCAACCCGGCCAATGCGCAGGGCAAAGCCGAGGAGTGGACGCAGAATTTCATTCTCGATTTCCGCTCGGGATTCACCCAAGGCACCGTCGGCTTCGGTGTGGATGTGCTGGGCCTGTATTCGCTGAAGCTTGACGGTGGGCAAGGCACGGGTGGTACGCAATTACTGCCGCTGGACAGTGATGGCCGACCTGCCGATCAATTTGGTCGCCTGGCTGTCGCCGGGAAAATGAAAGTCGGCAAGACCGAAATCAAGCTCGGCGAGTGGATGCCGGTGTTGCCGATATTGCGTTCCGACGACGGTCGCTCGTTGCCACAAACCTTTCGTGGCGGGCAGGTCACTTCTCAGGATATCGCCGGGTTGACCTTGTATGGCGGTCAGTTCCGGCAGAACAGTCCGCGCAACGATTCAAGCATGGAAGACATGTTCATGCAGGGCAAAACCGCGTTTACCTCTGACCGTTTCAACTTCGTCGGCGGCGAATACGCGTTCAACGAAAAACGCACGATGATCGGCGTGTGGAATGCTCAGCTAAAGGACATCTACCAGCAACAATATCTGCAATTGGTTCATAGCCAACCACTGGGTGACTGGACGCTGGGCGCCAATCTTGGCTACTTCTGGGGGCGCGAGGATGGCAGTGCCCGCGCAGGCGATCTGGACAACCGTACGTTCTCGGCATTGCTGTCGGCACGCTACGGCGGCAACACGTTTTACCTCGGTTTGCAAAAGCTCAGCGGCGACGATGCCTGGATGAGAGTCAACGGCACCAGCGGCGGAACGCTGGCCAACGACAGCTACAACAACAGTTACGACAATGCGCGGGAGAAATCCTGGCAACTGCGCCATGACTACAACTTCGCCGTCCTTGGCGTGCCCGGTCTGACCCTGATGAACCGTTACATCAGCGGCGACGATGTGCATAGCGGGGCCGTCACCGACGGCAAGGAATGGGGGCGCGAATCCGAGTTGGGCTACACGCTGCAAAGCGGTGCGTTCAAGAACCTCAACCTGCGCTGGCGCAACTCGAGCATTCGCCGGGATTACAGCAGCAATGAGTTCGACGAGAATCGCTTGATCATCAGCTATCCGTTGAGCCTGCTTTAACCGCTTCATTGGCCTGAGTTCGGATCACCCGGCGGATCATTTCCATCAACGCCTGCGCCACCGGTGAGTGCAGGCAGCCGCTGCGGTAGGTCAGGCCAATGGCTCTGGCAGTCTGTTTCAATTCCAGCGGCAAAATGCACAACTCGCCGGACGCGATCTCCTGTTCCAGTTGATGGGCTGAAACGGCTGCGAGCATGTCCGAGCGTAACAACAGTCCGCGAATGATCGCCATGTCGGCGCTTTCCACCACCGGGGAAGGCGCCGGAATGCCGAAACCGGCGAAGCATTCCTCGAGCATCGTCCGCGCCGGTGAGCCGGCGCGAGGCAATACCCAGCGCGCGTTGCCCAGATGATTCTGCAAATCGCCGTTGCCGCAGAGCGGATGATCACGCCGCGCAAGCACGACCATTTCTTCCGTCAGCAGTGACTCGCCGACCAGGTCGCTGGCATAGGTCGATGAACGCAGCGCACCCAAAATGAAATCCACATCGCCGGCACGCAACTCGGTCGCCAGCAGGTCGAAGGGACTTTCATTGGTGATCACTTGAATGCCGGGATGCTCTGCCATCAGGCGCACGATGGCCTCGGGCAGGATACGCGTGCGGCCGAGGGGCAGGGCACCGACGTGTACAACACCGTGCAAGGCGCCGTGAAGGGCGGTGATGTCGGTGTCGATATGGCGCAACTCGTTCAGCGCACGGCGGATTGCAAACAGGATGTCATGACTGGCGCGGGTCGGCTGCAAGCCGCGTGGCGTGCGCTCGAACAGCGATTGGCCGCAGCCGTTTTCCAGCACTTTCAGCGTCGAACTGACGGCCGGTTGGCTCAGGCCCAGCAGACTGGCCACGGTCTGCATATGGTGGGTTTCACAGAGTTTGATGAACACTTGCAGGCGTCGCGCCTGGAACAGATAAAGCGGTTCAATCGCGGCTTTTTCACCTAGGCCGAGCAATGTCGGCACGCTCCCAAGCTCCGCCAGCACCCGTCGCGCTCGGGGCAGCAAACGCTCTCCGAAATTGGTCAGGCGCATACCGTTGGCGTGGCGCTCGAACAGCGTCACGCCCAGGCGGGCTTCAAATTCCGATATGGAGCGGGTGACCACTGATTGCGCTCGGTACAGCGCGACTGATGCCTTGGAGACGCTGCCGTGATCAGCTACGCGGACGAAGGCACGCACGTGCATCAGATTTGGCAGTTCGGGGTTTTCCATCGGGCGAGGACTCTGCGGATCGGCGGTTCAGGCGACTATGCCGCCGGCATGTTTGAGTGGCAATAAAAAAAACGCATACCTCGAACACTCGAACGCATTACTCCGTCGGCGGGGGGCGATGCGATGCTCTTTCGCAACGCAAGAGGAGAATCCGCAATGATCGATTCAACCAAAAACGCGCTGGTTGTCAGCGCCCACTCAGCCGATTTTGTCTGGCGTGCCGGTGGCGCCATCGCTCTGCATGCACAGCAGGGTTACCACGTTCACATCGTCTGCCTGTCGTTCGGTGAGCGCGGCGAATCCGCCAAGCTGTGGCGCAAGGGCGAGATGAGCGAAGACAAGGTCAAAGCCGCACGTCGCGAAGAGGCTCTGGCCGCCGCCGACATTCTCGGAGCCAGTGTCGAGTTCTTCGATATCGGCGATTACCCGATGCGCGCCGACAAGGAAACCTTGTTCCGTCTAGCCGATGTTTTTCGCCGGGTGCAACCGGAGTTCGTTCTCAGCCACTCGCTCAAGGACCCGTACAACTACGATCACCCGCTGGCCATGAACCTCACGCAGGAGGCGCGCATCATCGCCCAGGCCGAAGGCTATAAACCGGGTGAGAAAATCGTCGGCGCACCGCCGGTCTACAGTTTCGAGCCACACCAGCCCGAGCAATGCGAATGGCGCCCCGATGTATTGCTCGACATCACTGATGTCTGGGACAAGAAGTACGCTGCCATCCAGTGCATGGCCGGGCAGGAGCATTTGTGGGAGTACTACACGCGCGTTGCCCAGCAACGTGGTGTACAAGCCAAACGTAATGTCGGGATCACCTCAACCCGCAACATCGTCTATGCCGAGGGTTACCAGAGTATTTTTCCGCGCGTCACGGAGAATCTGGGATGAGCGAACATATCGGCAAGACAGGCGTTGTCGTGCGCAATGTTCAGCGGGCCGAAGCGGTGCTGGTCGATGAGTTGAAACGCTTCGGCGTGGCGACCATTCATGAAGCGCAGGGTCGCAAAGGACTGTTCGCGGCTTCGATCAGACCGATTCAACAAGGCTCGGTGATCAGTGGTTCAGCCATCACGGTACTGGTCGCTCCGGGCGACAACTGGATGTTCCACGTGGCCGTCGAACAATGCCGGCCCGGCGATATTCTCGTGGTTGCGCCAAGTTCGCCGTGCACCGACGGCTACTTCGGCGACCTGCTGGCCACCTCGCTCAAGGCCCACGGCGTTCGGGCGCTGGTAATTGATGCGGGCGTGCGCGACACCCACACTCTGCGCGAAATGGACTTCCCGGTCTGGTCCCGCGCCATCAGCGCGCAAGGCACAATTAAAGAAACCTTGGGCTCGGTCAACCTGCCGCTGGTGTGCGGTGGGCAACTGGTCCATCCGGGTGACGTGGTGGTTGCTGATGACGATGGTGTGGTGGTCGTGCGACGCACCGAGCTGCTGCAAGTCGTCGAAGCCAGTCGCGCCCGCGCCGACCTGGAGGAACAGAAGGCCCTGCGCCTGGCCAAGGGCGAACTGGGTCTGGACATCTACAACATGCGCGCGCGCCTGGCGGAAAAGGGTTTGCGTTACGTCGACAGCCTTGAAGAACTGGGAGACTGAGCATGGCGCAGACCCGCATTCCCTGTCTGTTGATGCGCGGCGGTACGTCGAAAGGCGCTTACTTTCTGGCCGACGATTTACCGCAAGAGCCCGCGCTGCGAGACCGCGTGCTGCTGGCAGCGATGGGCTCACCGGATGCGCGGCAGATCGACGGCATTGGCGGCGCTGATTCGCTGACCAGCAAAGTGGCGATCATCAGACCGTCAAGCCGCGCTGATGCAGATGTCGATTACCTTTTCGCCCAGGTGCTGGTGGATGAGCCGCGCGTCGATTACGGTCAGAACTGCGGAAACATCCTCGCCGGTGTCGGTCCGTTCGCCATCGAGCGTGGGTTGGTGGCAGTGACAGCCGATGTCACCCCAGTGCGGATCTACATGGAAAACACCGGACAGATCGCCATCGCCCATGTGCCAACGTCTGATGGTGAGGTGCGCTACGACGGCGACGCGCGTATCGACGGCGTGCCGGGGCAGGCCGCACCGCTGATTGTCGAATTCGAGGATGTCGCTGGCGCCAGTTGCGGCGCGATGTTGCCGACCGGCAACGCCCGGGACGTGATCGACGGCGTTGAAGTGACCTGCATCGATAACGGCATGCCCGTGGTGCTGATCAACGCGCAAGAGCTTGGTTGCAGTGGCTATGAGAGTCCCGCGCAACTCGATGTCAATGCTTCACTGAAACAGCGTCTGGAGTCCATCCGCCTGGAAGCGGGGCAGCGCATGAATCTGGGTGATGTGAGTCAGCGCAACGTGCCGAAGATGTGCCTGATTGCACCGCCGCAGGTGGGTGGGGCCATCACCACACGCAGTTTCATTCCCCATCGCTGCCACACCAGCATTGGCGTGTTCGGCGCGGTCAGCGTGGCTGCCGCCTGCCTGATCAAAGGCAGTGTGGCGGCGGACATGGCGGTTGTGGAGGAGGGCGAGGTGAAACGCCTGTCGATCGAACATCCGACGGGCGAGTTCACTGTGGCGTTGCGCTTGCAGGACGAGCGATTGCTCGGGTGCGGGCTGATGCGCACGGCTCGGTTGCTGTTTGATGGCCTCGTCTGCATTCCATCAGCGGTCTGGAGTGGCAGGGCCGTTAGTCAATCAGGAGAGTGCTTCTCGCAAGTACACGTAAAGAGCTGAAAAAAAGCGCAAGCGATCCACCCATGTGGAGCAGGTCGCGCGTCCCCCAGAAACGACAAAGCCCTGAATAGTCAGGGCTTTTTTGTATCCAGTGGAAGCTCGGTGGGTGAGTCGCTTTGATCTTCTTCAAGCTTATTGCGCAGTTGGTTTAGAACCTGGTGAGTGGTCTCGATTGCATCGACGTCCAGACCCTGTGAAAGCTCGTTGATCCAAGGCGCTTGAAGCTTCATTGCAGAATCGAATGCTTGCTTTCCAGCTTCAGTCAGCACAACCAGCTGCGCCCTGCGATGGTGAGGGTTGGGCTGAAATTCCAGCAAGCCATCCTTGACCAGATCGTTGACGATCCGTTGCACGTTCTGTCGATTCGCCCCCATGTCGCGAGCAATCCATGAAACCGGTTGTGCTCGTTCGGCGTACACAATCGTACCCAGTAATTGCCAGCGGGCGCTTGTCAGACCTAGCTCCGCGACGAGTCGATCGCCTGCAGTAAGCAGACGCGCACTTGCTCGAAAGATCTCAAGAACCAGATCGCTCGTGGCGCGTCCTGCGGGAGTGTAGTTTGTCTTTTTCATGGCGCGAATCCTTCCACGTTGACACCATGATGTCAATCGCAGTAGGTTTGGAGCGTGAAAACCAAATTGTCATCATGATTACAATGTAGAGGTCGCCATGCTTTCTATTCGCCCCCTTGACCCGATCGTCCCCATCACTCAACAGCTGCAGTGCAGCGAAGCTCCAGTGGTATTGATCAATCTCTTCACTGTCGACGCAGACGATATACCTGACCTCCTTTGCGCATGGGAGCTGGATGCCAACTGGATGAAACTACGTGCCGGTTTCATCTCCACGCAGCTCCATCAGGCCATCGGGGGCAGCAACATGTTCTTGAATTACGCCGTATGGGAATCGGTAGAGCGGTTTCGTGATGCTTTCAATGACCCAGAGTTCGCCAATGCCTTGGCGCGTTATCCCTCAAGTGCCTTGGCCATGCCGCATCTGTTCAACAAGGTAGCGGTGTCGAATATCTGCACGGCCTAAGTATTAACCAACTGTCTGACGGTATTAGATAAATGCTTAGACGATTACATTTGATCGCCAGTACGCTGGCACTGGTATGCATCGCCACCTTCTTTCTGTCGACCATTTTTGTCGAGCTCATCGGATCCCGACACTCAATAGCCTCACTCAAGCACCTGATCGTGAGTCCCGGGCTTTGGATACTGGTACCGGCAATCATCGCGACCGGTGCAAGTGGAGTGTTAATGAGTCGGAAACGACAAGGACGACTGGTCGCTTTGAAGAAGAAACGCATGCCATTCATTGCCGCCAATGGCCTGTTGGTTCTGCTGCCGTGCGCCATTTTTCTTAACCAATGGGCGTCGGCGGGAAGTCTGGATACGCGTTTTTACTTCGTGCAGGTAATTGAACTGATCGCAGGGGCCACCAATCTCGCATTAATGGGGATGAATATGCGTGACGGCCTGCGCCTCAGCGGACGACTGCTGCGGGTTGCACCTCACAGACAGTAAGCTGAATACTTGCTTCCGTTTGTTTTAAAAGCTGGGGCGAAATCTGCCATTCGTGATCGGCTGCTATCGGCCAATAACAGTCATCCTGGCTTGGCATTATCTGGAATGACTTAGGTTTCGATATCAAATCTGCCCAATAGCGCGGCGCCGTCAGTGACACCTAAAATTTGATCGATCGCAGCGATTTTTTGGGATGCGCCATCGAGCGCAAAGTCAGCATTGGTGTAAACAGCCTCCGCCTCGTTATGAAGTGCATAGGCAATATGCGCCGCCACGCGAACATTCGTCGGAGCGTCTACACCGCTACCCAGATAATCAACAAGTAAAGTCTTGATCTCTAGCAATGCGAGGGCGAGTAGTCTGTTTTGGTCAGTCTGCATATCGGGAACCTGGATATTGCAATGCGGGGTACGAAACGAATTTCCCGAGGTTATACAAAACGTTGGATAGGCAAAAGCAAATGACCGCTCCAACCAGATGTAGTGTCACTAGACTTCCCTGATTCATTTCTCTGGCAGGCTTCATCAACACGGCGCCCTCATGGTTCGTCGTCCCAATAATCAAGCGTAGTCCCGGGCCGCTGCACAGCGGTGAACGCGCGCGCTCCATTGATTGTGACCATCGCCTGATATTTGCCGGAGTCCGGGTATTGGCAGACTTCGGGGGTTTCTCGGGTGCCAATGGACAGGTACTTCAGCGGCGCATCCGAGGTGTTGATGATCTGATGCGGATATTCGGGGCCGGCCGGAATGAAGATGACGTCGCCGCTCCGGATCGGCAACATTTCACCCGCCACGCGCAGGGTGCCAAACCCTTCCAGGATGACGAACATCTCTTCCTGAGCATAATGAAAGTGGTAGGGACAAGAACGCTTGCCTGGCGCGACGATGTCCACCGACGCACCGAGTTTCTGCGCGACGGTGTCAGTACCGAGGCGCGCGCCATGGCTCTCGTAAAGAGGGTCGCGGCGCTCGTATTGCAGCGGCACATCATTGAAATTGCGAATCATGCGCGCAGCTAAAGCACAGGGGTCATTGCTCATTAATCACTCCCGAAAGTATCTGTACGGGCATCCCGCCTGTCGCCCAAACGAACGGTATTACTGTTGGCGCGGACATAATAATTATCAAATTCACCGCTTTCGACAAATACGAAACCATGGCGGATATAAAAGCGATTTGAAGCGCTTTCTTTGAGAGCGCCAACTTTAATAGGGCGTCCGATCTCATCCGCCTCTCTGAAAATCCGAGTGAGAACTTCGGTGCCTATCCCCGCTCCTTGAGCGCTAGGTATCACATACAAGTGGTCGAGCAGGAGCTCGCTCTGATGGTCTTTGAGAACGACAAAACCGACCATATCACCTGATACTTCTATGCGGCGCGTGCTGCTAGCGTCGAAACCACTATGAAACCGTTCGCGCGCGCGATCAGGATCAAATCGCCCAAGCCGCTCCAGGCTTTCGCGCATGGCCTCAATCCGAATGGCTATCAGATCTTCTAGATCGCAGTTTGAAGCGCGGCGTAAAACGACAGCAGATTTTTGATCAGGGGAAGGTGACATAACAAGCGCTCCAAGCATGGCCGGTGACTCATTATAGAGAGCATGAGTCGCATAACCAGTCACGCCGGCCCATGCCCGCTACCAGCACGTTCTGTCTCAGCCATACATGTACAAAAGGTCGTCGATCAGCCCTAGGTCCTGCTGCGTGTACTGGACCTTGTTGTAGCGTCTCATGCCCTCAAGCACACCCCTGATCGGAACTTGCCGCGAAGGATCCTGAACAATTTCGATCAGACGGTCGTAATCGGGATCTCTTCCCTTGAGGTGTTTTTCAATCAGTTCTTTGAGCGCTAAGCGCGCCACTGGATCGGATAGCACTGTCACTTCTCCCGCAAGATCGTGAATTCATCTTCCAACTCAGCGCAGACATCGCACGGGATGGTGTTGGATCATATTCCGCGCAGGCGGAGTGAAGATCAGCCTGCCGGGAATATACAAGCACGGTTATTCAGACGTCTGTTTTTGACTGCTCTGGACCCCGAAGCTGCCCTTGATGTCTGTTTGTTGTTGTCATAGGTTACGGACATTCATGGAGGATCTGACTGATGGCACGCGTGGGTTTGGTACTGACACCCGGTTTTGCGGACTGGGAATATGCTTTCATTGCTGGTACGGCGTCCCCGTTTTATGGGATCGACGTCAGGTTTTTTGCTCCCGATACGGGGCAGTTTCGTTCGCAGGGTGGATTGGCTCTAACTACCGAAGCAGCTCGATAGCGGTGATGGCAGACCGCATCATTACTGCTCCAGGCACCGCCCCTGTCAGCTTCACCTGCGCAGTGTTTGAAGGTGCCGGGTTATCTCCGGAAAGCATTTCTCAGTTCAGGTCAATGTTGGCAGCGGAACATGGGTGATCGCGTCGTCCCGGCATGTCGGGCACATTTTCAGGAGACATTTCATCGACTCATGACTGCCGCCAGTTTCGGATGGTTTTTTGCGTAATACAGCTCTGACTCAGCGTCATCTTCCAGGAAGTGCCATATCTTTTTTGATCGCATGGAATATATGACGACAATCAGAAATACCCCGAGATAAAGCCACATCAAACTGGATGCACCGGATTCGGACATGATGGCGCCCGTCATCATGAATGAAATCGAGCTACCTAGCTGACTGATCACTAATGTCGATGCCATCAGTCGTACGCGAACACCGGAGGGGATCGACATGACCCTCTTATCCATTCCGACCATCGTAATGCAAGCACTCGCGGCCCCGGCGAAAAACAGGCAAGTACTCAACTGCCAGATTTCGTCGGCTTGTGTCGCTGCACAGAGTGCAAACGTTAATAGGGCCCAACATCCAAGATACTTGTTGCGCTGATTTTCCTTTTTGCTAATCAGCGGGCTTAAGAAGAACAAACCTGCGACGGCTCCACCCGCGAACACTGCGTTGAACAAGCCCACGCTACCTTCAGCCAGACCGCGCGTGTGTATGAGCGCTGGCACCAGCATCGGTACGGTCGCTGTTACGGCCAGACCCAGTAGCAATCCGGAAAACGTCAAAAACTGTTCTGGCGGTAGAACGCATTTGAGTTTAAGCCCCAAAAGCATGTCATTAACAAGATCGGTTGATGATTTTCTGGGTTGCAGGGCAGGGGCTGCGCTGACCGGTAACGCCATGGCTAAAGCCACAATGACCAATCCCACTATCGACACAAATAGCAGTGAGACCTCCAGTGAGGAAACCGTAATCACAATACCCGCCAACAAAGGCCCAGCAACCCGGCCAACAGTAACAACGATGCGTCGGACGCGAAATGCAGCGTCCGTCCGATGTTTATCAACGGTTTCCGCAGGATAGATGCCCAAGAGAGGCTGGATCATTCCAAATGCTGATGCAGCGATCACATCGATCAGTATCAGCGCATCAAGGGAATACCAGTTTGCGGCAAAAAAGTAGCGCAATACGCTGGCCATCAAGATCGCAAAACAGCCTGCCTTGAGCGCCGTGCTGCGGCGCATTGATTCAACACGCGGCGCCAGACACAGCATTGAAATGATCGCCGCGAGCGCGAGCGCTGTTTCGTAGGCAGCCAGCTCCAGCAGGCTTCCTCGCTGCACGATGATCAGCGGTAGCGTGGTATTCCAGCAACCGAGGTAGATCCAAAGTAACAAGTCCAGGCAAAGATACTTTCGAAATGTACTCAAGTGATAATTTCCTTGCTTCGTACGAAGTTCGCAACAGCTCCATGCCATTGCGAACCCTTCATACGAATCAGCCGGCTACAAAATGATTAACCTTGAAGCTTTCTGCACTCACGCCAAACTTCGAAAAGAGGTGGTTGTGCATTTTATTCTTATAAATATCTCGGTTTTGATCAAAATACTCTCGATCATACCATCTTACGCCGAAGAACATGGTCAGGCCCCTTATCACCGTAGCCAGTTGCCAGTCGTAGAAAACAGCCTCAACCGGTCGAGCTCCAAGTCGTTCGTCAGACTCCATCACTGCAATAATACACTTATCCAGCTCGTCCTTACTTGAAAAAACCACTTCGCAGTTGGTCAGTGCAATGATTGGCTTATCAAGTTGACGTTCTTTGCCAAAGACAACTTCGTATGTTTGAGATTCCATTCTTGCCTCTACGTATTTATGGATGACTAACACGTTTACTTTCAGAAGCTTCCAGTCCAAAAAACAGACTGGTTCAACATGGAAGCTCTCGGCACAGACCATTGTGACGTCGTATGTAAAACGAAATCGAAATCACAGTAGTCGGCGAGAACCACCTTGTCAACTCAACAAGGCAGAGGGGCAGCAAGGCTTATTAACTGCGCAATATAAAAAGCTTTTACCGCCCAAAGTAACAGAGTTGCTTTGCAATGCAGTTGAGTGGCGGGGTAATTAAGATCAACTCGGAACGCGCTGTCAAACTATTTTTTTGTGCACCATTTTGGTAAATAAACAATGATCCGTAGAAGCTCTATTTTTGGAGGGTTAACTAATCAAGCATTAAAATGGGGCATGTAATAAAAGTTTCGTGCACATGCAGAGAGCAGAAGAATTTGCGTGAGTGTACACAAGACGTCGTTAGAAAATTTCCGGTCAGCCATGCCTTCACTCAAGATTTTCCCTTAAGGCAAACACCTATTGATAGTGCGCCCAAAAAGGCTATGGCCCATTCAACATCACGAGTATCCGCAAATATCAGCTTACGTCTCGGCTGACATCCGATGATGCTCCAGCAAGAAGTCCACGAACAACCGCACCCGCGCCGGCATCGCCGCGCCACCGACGAACACCGCATGAATCGGTTCCTGATCCCCGGGGTTGCAGGTTTCCAGCAGCGCAATCAGGTCGCCGCGCTGCAGATCCTCGCTCACGCTGAACTCTCCGATACGGGCAATGCCGGCACCCACTCGCGCGAATTGTGCCAGCGCTTCACCACTGCTGCATTCGATGTTGCCGCTGACCTTCAGGGAGAACGCTTTGCCATCGCGGATAAATGGCCAGTTGGGTTCGGCACGCTTGAAATTGAAGCGCAGGCAGTTGTGCTGGAGCAGGTCTTCCGGTTCCTGCGGGAAGCCGTGGCGCTGTAGATACTCGGGCGATGCCACCACAACCTGGCCGGTAGTGCCGATCCTGCGTGCGGTCAGCGGGCTGTCGGGCAGATGGCCGAAGCGCACCGCGACGTCGGCTTGTCCGGCGAGAATATCGACCACTTCGTCGCCGAGGGTGAGGTCGACGACGATGTTCGGGTAACGCGCGCTGAAGGCTGCGACCAACGGAACAATGGCCAAGCGTCCATGGCCAAGGGCGGCACTGACCCGCAAACGCCCCTTGGGCACGCCCTGATCGGCGATGGCTTCCTCGACTTCGTCCATGTCGGCGAGGATCCGCCGGGCGCCGCGCAGGAACGCTTCGCCCTCGGCGGTGAAGGTGATCGCTCGGGTGGTGCGCAACAGCAGGCGAGTGCCAAGCCGTTGCTCGGTGCGCGCAATGATCCGGCTGACGGCCGAGGGTGTCAGGCCCAGTGCACGCGCGGCGGCCGACAGGCTGCCTTCCTGCGCGACGGTGGTGAATACGCTCATTTCACCTGACCTGCCGTTGAAATCCACTTGTGCCTCCTACGCAAAGGTGATTGCCAAAAACGCTATCTACCGCCTGAAAGGGCGCGATCGTAGCATTGGCAGCATAGATGAGGAGCTTTCCATGCGTATCAATCCACCACTTGTTGCACTCGCCATCGGTGCCTTCGGCATCGGCGTTACAGAATTCGCCCCCATGGGCATGTTGCCGGGTATTGCTGCGGATCTGGGCGTTTCCATTCCCGCTGCCGGTTTGCTGGTCAGTGCTTATGCGCTGGGCGTATTGCTCGGCGCACCACTGATGACCCTGACCACCGGCAGGATTCCCCGGCGCTCTCTGCTGATCGGGCTTATGGCGATTTTCACCCTCGGTAATCTGATGTCGGCCCTGGCCACCGATTACTACAGTCTCATGGTCGCCAGGGTCGTGACCTCACTGAACCACGGTGCCTTCTTTGGCGTTGGCTCCGTCGTCGCCGCCACCTTGGTCGCCCCGGAAAAACGTGCCGGGGCGGTCGCGGCGATGTTCATGGGCTTGACCCTGGCGACCATCGGCGGTGTGCCGCTGGCTGCCTGGTTTGGCGAACTGTTCGGTTGGCGCACGGCTTTCTGGGGCATTACCGGCCTGGGCGTGCTGACCATGGCCGCGTTGTGGTTCGCTTTGCCCAACGTTCGGGCGCCGCAAAGCGTCGGTGTCATGGCGGAAATCCGGGTATTGGGGCGCGGCCCGGTGCTGGCCGCACTGGCCCTGACTGTCGTCGGCTCGAGTGCCATGTTCACTGTCTTCACCTACATCGCGCCAATCCTCAGCAGCGAGACCCATGCATCCACTGCCTACATCACCGCCATGCTGATGCTTTACGGTGTCGGGTTGACGCTGGGCAACATGTGGGGCGGCAAGGCCGCTGACCGCTCGATAGATCGCACCCTGATCGTCTCGCTGAGCGTACTGATTCTGGTCTTGTTGGCGTTCACCGTACTGATGCGCTGGCCGCTGCCAGCCGCCGTGGCCATCCTGATCTGGGGTATCGCCAGCTTCGCCTTGGTGCCGCCGCTACAGATGCGTGTCATGGAAGCGGCGAAGGACGCGCCCAATCTGGCCTCGGCGGTGAACATCGGCGCCTTCAACTTCGGCAACGCGATTGGCGCGGCGCTGGGCGGAGCGGTGATCAGTAGCGGGCTGGGTTATCCGGCGATCTCCCTGGCCGGCGCGGCAATGGCGGGCCTGGGGTTGCTGATGGTGTTGGGGTTTGCGTGGCGTTCCAGAACGGTTGAAGCGGCAACGGTGTGACAAGCTCCGGTCAGCCTGAAACAGCCGAGCTGGCTTAGTTACAAAAGCCCTTGATCGAGGCCCGCTTTGGCGGGCCTCTTTTTCACCGCCGTGAACAGCCTAATCAAAGCGTCGTGATTTGCCCATTGCGATCCAGTTCATACACCTTATTCCCCTGCAATTTCTCCTTCAACCACCGCTCGGCCTTACCCAGCGGCCGTTGCCGCGCCCACAGCAGATCCACACCAATCTGCCAGTCCGTATGCGGATATGCCGAGAGCTGCAGTTCCACCAGCTCACCCTCGGCCAGTTCACGCTGAACGAGCTGGCGGGGCAGGGTGGCCCAACCGAGCCCGGCGCGGACCATTTCCAATAACGCCAGATAGCTTTCCGCTTGCCACAACTGGGTCGAGCGCAGGTATTCGCTGCTCGGCAGTTTGCTCGCGTGGGCGCTGAAGGCCAGGCGGCGATGGACGTGCAGGTCGTCGAAGGTGACGTTGTCGAGTTGCGCCAATGGATGCTCGGGATGGCAGACGTGCAGCATGATCAGTTTGCCCAGTTGCTGGAACGCCAGTTCCTTGGGGTAGCCGGGCTGCGAAAACGCCACACCGAGTACCGCTTCGCCGCTGCTGACCAGTTCGCTGACGTCGCCATACACCGGATGGCGGATGATCAGGTCGACAAAGGGGAACGCGGCTTCGAAGGCCTTGAGCACCGGCATGATCGGGCCGTACGGCGTTTCAATCGCCAGTGTCAGGCTGGTTTCGACATTGTCCGAAAGGCAATCGGCGTGGGCTTCGAAGGTCATGCAGCGTTCGAGCACGGCTTCGGCCTGCACCAGCAATTTGTGGCCGCTGGCGGTGAGGGCAGGGCTGCGGTTGCTGCGATCGAACAGGTCGACGCCAAGGTCGGTTTCGAGGTTGGCAATCGCCGCGCTGATGGTCGATTGGGTCTTGCCCAGTTGGCGCCCGGCTGCGGAGAACGATCCGCTTTTGACCACTTGGACGAACATCAGCAGTTGATCGAGTGAGAAGCGCAAGCGGTGAACTCCCGGGTCGAAAATAAAGGTTTGGAGCGGCTAACGAATGCCTGATTGTGCCATCGAAAAAAACGATGGTTGCTAATTTGTTTCATCGTAATAAACGTTCAACTATGGCCCCGCGTCAAACGATCTCTGGGGCGGATCTGACTTTCAAGCGCCCCTGAGCATGCCCGCGATCTCAACAGATGCCGCACCTTCAGGAGCGTGTGAAATGACTACACAACGCATTCATCCGGTGGACGAGGTTTTGCCACTGCGACAGTTGTTCACGTTTGGCTTGCAGCATGTGCTGGTGATGTACGCGGGAGCGGTGGCGGTGCCGCTGATTCTCGGCAGTGCGATGGGGCTGACTTCGGCGCAGATCGTTTTACTGATTAACGCCAACCTGCTGACCTCGGGTGTGGCGACGTTGATTCAAACCCTTGGCTTCTGGAAGTTCGGCGCGCGGCTGCCGCTGATTCAGGGCTGCTCGTTCATAGCCCTGGCGCCGATGATCATGATCGGCAAGGAATTCGGCCTCAGTCAGATTTTCGGTGCGGTGATCGCGGCGGGCTTTATCACCATTGCGTTGGCACCGGTGTTCAGCCGCTTGCTGCGGTTTTTTCCGCCGGTAGTGATTGGCAGTCTGATCACCATCATCGGCATCTCGCTGATGCCGGCGGCGGCGATCTGGCTGGGCGGCGGCAATCCCGACTCGGCGGATTTTGGTAATTCCGCGAACTTGTTGCTGGGCCTGGTCACAGTCAGCGTGACACTGGTGATCTATGCCAAATGCAAGGGCTTCCTCGGCAACCTCAGCGTGCTCATCGGCCTGTTTGTCGGCAGCCTGATCGCAGCGGCTTGCGGCATGACTCACTTTAATCGGGTCAGTGAAGCCGCATGGTTCGAGCTGAGTGCGCCGATGGCCTTCGGCGCGCCGGAATTTGCGCCGGTGCCGATTCTGATCATGACCCTGGCGATGCTGGTGATCATGGCCGAGACCACCGGCAACTGCCTGGCGATCGGCAAACTGACCGGCAAAGCCACCACGCAACAGACCCTCGGCAACGCATTCCGCGCCGATGGCCTATCGACCATGCTGGGTGGCTTGTTCAACAGTTTTCCCTACAACGCTTTCACTCAAAACACCGGTTTGATCGCGCTTTCGAACGTGAAAAGCCGCTTCGTCGTGGCCGCGGCCGGGGCAATCATGGTGCTGATGGGGCTGTTCCCGAAACTCGGCGCGTTGATCGCCGCAGTGCCGACGCCGGTGCTCGGTGGCTGCGCGATCGTGATGTTCGGCATGACCACAGTGGCGGGAATTCAGGAACTGTCGCGGGTGCAATTCGAGGGCACGCGCAACGGCATCATCGTTGCGGTTTCGGTGAGTGTCGGCGTACTGCCGATGTCCTTTCCGGCGCTGTTCGAACACGTCGCCCCGACCCTGAAACTGGTGCTCGACAGCGGGATTTTCCTCGGTGCGATCACCGCCATTGTCCTCAACGTGCTGCTGAACAACGACAAAAAATCGACCGAAACCATCGGCGCTGAACTGGCCGATTGATTGTTTGTTTTCCACTGCCCAGGAGTTACTCATGAATCAATTCACTCAGCTCATCCCGGCCGGCGTCAGCGAGCTTGATCTGACCTTGCTGCGCCAGACCATCGCCTTGTCCGAGGCATCGAAACAACGCGGTCGCCATCCGTTCGCGGCATTGGTCGCCGATCGCAACGGCAAGGTGATTGTCGAAGCGGGGAATAACTCGATGCCGCCGGAAGGCGATCCTACCCAACATGCCGAACTGGTTGCAGCAGCGGCAGCGGCCAAGCTTCTGTCACCGCAAGAGCTGGAACTGTGCACGCTGTACACCAGTGCCGAACCTTGCTGCATGTGCGCTGGCGCGGTGTATTGGACCGGGATCGGGCGGGTGGTTTATGCGTTGTCGGAGCATGCCTTGCTGGGATTGACGGGGGATCATCCGGAGAACCCGACGTTCTCCTTGCCGTGCCGCGAGGTGTTCGCCAAGGGGCAGCGCAAGGTCAGTGTGTTGGGGCCGATGCTGGAGGGCGAGGCGGCTGAGCCGCATAAAGGCTTCTGGTCTTAAAGAATCGTTCGTGTTGACGCCTGCATTTCGAAGGGATGCTGGTATTTATTTTTCGCCCGAAAAAAAGGTGTTCATCACAGGCACCTTTTCAGTTTTATCTGAAGATGAGCGGCACTAAACCAAGTCATCAGGCTGCATGGTCAGAATGGTTTTCGCGACGTTTTCGGAAGACTCCATCCGCCGATGCGCATTGGCAGCCCGTGATAATGGAAATGTGCTATCGACAACCGGCTCAAGGCTTCCGGCACATCATTTTGCTGACGAATGAGTTCAGCATCGCAAACAAACGTTTAAAACGGTTCTGGGAGAAGCCTCTCCAAGCGAACGCACTTGCTCAACGTCAAGCGCCCCGGAAAATCGCGGAGAGGTCATCAAGTCGCCGCAGCAGAATAGGTATGTGCGAGGTGGTGGGTACGATGACGGGACCAGCTTTCGAGCAAGGCTTCAATTTCAGCATCGTTTACCAATCCAGCAGGATATCGGTGTAATCAATCAGGCCGCGTGAGTAAGGGTAGCAAGGGGTCAAAACGATTGAGGCGGGGTCCTGCCATCCAACGTTCATAAAAACTTAACGAGATTGCTGCAGAGTTAAGGAGCCCCTATTCAGCCGCGTTTGGCAAGCCATGCTCGGTGCTATCCCCATGAGCGTATTCGCTCGCCAGCGCATACGGGTTTCGTTCGATATCGATGACACGCTGGCCTGCCAGCTGCATCACTGTGCCGTCGAGCAGAGCTGGTTGCCGGCTTGCTTGCATCGTTGGCTCGGCGAGCCACTGCGATGCGGTACGCGCTCATTGACCCGCGAGTTGCGGCTTCAGGGCTGCAGTATCTGGGTTTACACGTCGTCCGGTCGGACCCCGGCCTATATCAGGCGCTGGCTGTTGTTGTATGGCATCCGCGTCGACGGGGTGGTCAACAGTGTGGTGCATAACCAGGCGTTGGCGACAAACGGACTGTCAAACGGCCCGTCGAAATTCCCCCCGGCCTTCGATATCGACTTGCATGTCGATGATTCCGAAGGTGTGCGCTCGGAAGGCCATGATCACGGTTTTCGCGTTGTTGTCGTGCACCCGGAGGATGAGCATTGGGCGCAGCGGGTTCTGGATGCCGTCGCTGACGTACAGGCACTGCTCGCCCGGCAACAACAGGGCAAGAGCAGGAATCCGCCGCAACAATGTCCGGAAGCCGTGTCCTGATTTTCAGTGCAGACAAAAACGCCGCTCAATGAGCGGCGTTTTTTGTAGCGGGCAGTGACGCGTCGCGGGTTATTGCGAGCCTCAGGCTACGCCGTTCCAGGGACGATCTCCGTGTTCATCCTTGATGCGGGTCGGCAGTCCCATGACGTCCAGCGCCTTGAGGAACGGCTCAGCCGGCAGTTCCTCGACGTTGGCCATGCGCTGCACATCCCACTCGCCACGGGCGACCAGCAGGGCAGCTGCAACAGGCGGTACGCCGGCGGTGTAGGAAATGCCCTGGCTGTCGGTTTCGGCAAAGGCTTCCTCGTGGTCGGCCACGTTGTAGATGAACACTTCGCGCGACTGGCCATCCTTGGTGCCCTTGACCAGGTCACCGATGCAGGTCTTGCCGGTGTAGCCGGGCGCCAGCGAACTCGGATCAGGCAGCACGGCCTTGACCACTTTCAGCGGCACGACTTCCAGGCCTTCAGCGGTCTTGACCGGTTGTTCGGACAGCAGGCCGAGGTTTCTGAGGACCGTGAACACGTTGATGTAGTGCTCGCCGAAACTCATCCAGAAACGCACGTTGGGTACGTCCAGATTCTTCGACAGCGAGTGCACTTCATCGTGACCGGTCAGGTACAGGTTCTGCGAGCCTACAACCGGCAGGTCGTCGGTGCGTTTGACTTCGAACATGGTGTTGCTGGTCCACTGGCTGTTCTGCCAGCTCCACACCTGCCCGGTGAATTCACGGAAATTGATTTCCGGATCGAAATTGGTGGCGAAATATTTGCCGTGGGAACCGGCATTGACGTCAAGAATGTCAATCGAATCAATGCGGTCGAAATACTGTTGTTGTGCCAGTGCTGCATAGGCGTTGACCACACCCGGGTCGAAGCCCACGCCGAGAATGGCGGTGATGTTCTTCTCTTGGCATTCGGCGAGGTGCTTCCACTCATAGTTGCCATACCAGGGCGGGGTTTCGCAGATCTTGCCCGGCTCTTCGTGAATGGCGGTGTCGAGATAAGCGACGCCGGTATCGATGCAGGCACGCAACACCGACATATTGAGGAACGCGGAGCCGACGTTGATGACGATCTCGGATCCGGTTTCACGGATCAGCGCCTTGGTCGCCTCGACATCCAGCGCATTGAGGGAGAAGGCTTTGATATCGGCGGGTTGTTTGAGGCTACCCTTGGCCTTGACGCTGTCGATGATGGCCTGGCATTTGGAGATGTTGCGCGACGCGATAGCGATACGACCGAGTTCATCGTTATGCTGCGCGCACTTGTGGGCCACCACCTTAGCGACACCTCCTGCACCAATGATAAGAACGTTCTTTTTCAATTGCTTTTTCTCTCCTTTGTCTGTCCGTTTCAAGAAAGGCTGGACAGGTAGTCTTCGTAACCGAATTGGCGAACTACTTCGACGGTACCATCGAGTTGTTTCACCACGATGGATGGCATTTTCAGGCCGTTGAACCAGTTCTTCTTGACCATGGTGTAGCCGGCGGTATCAATGAATGACAGTCGATCGCCAATGGCCAGCGGACGATCAAACTGGTACTCGCCGAAGATGTCTCCGGCCAGGCACGATTTGCCGCACACCATGTAGGTGTGTTCACCCTCGCTCGGCGCCAGCTTGGCGTTCAGGCGATAGATCAACAGGTCGAGCAAGTGGGCTTCAATGGAGCTGTCCACGACGGCCAGGTGCTTGCCGTTGTAGAGAGTGTCGAGCACGGTGACTTCCAGCGAAGCGCTGTTAGTGATCGCCGCTTCGCCAGGCTCCAGATAGACCTGCACGCCGTACTTTTGCGAGAACGCCTTGAGACGAGCGCAGAACGCGTCCAGTGCGTAGCCTTCACCGGTGAAGTGAATGCCGCCGCCCAGGCTGACCCAACTGACCTTGTGCAGCAGCTCACCGAAGCGTTCTTCAATGGTGCAGAGCATTTGGTCGAACAGGCCAAAGTCGCCGTTCTCACAGTTATTGTGGAACATGAAGCCGGAGATCTGGCTGATAACGCCTTCGATCTTCACCGGGTCCCATTCGCCTAGACGGCTGAACGGACGCGCCGGGTCGGCCAGCAGATAATCGGAGCTGCTGACTTGCGGGTTAACGCGCAGGCCCCGGACTTTGCCCTCAGAGCGCTCGGCAAAACGTTGCAGTTGGCTGATGGAGTTGAAGATGATCTTGTCGCAATTGTCGAGCATCTCCTCGATCTCATCGTCAGCCCAGGCCACGCTGTAGGCGTGGGTTTCGCCTTCGAACTTCTGGCGGCCGAGCTTGAGTTCGTACAGCGACGACGATGTGGTGCCGTCCATGTATTGCTGCATCAAGTCGAACACCGACCAGGTTGCGAAGCACTTGAGTGCCAGCAGGGCCTTGGCCCCTGACTGTTCGCGCACATAGGCGATCTTCTGCATGTTGGTCAGCAGTTTCTGTTTGTCGATGAGGTAGTACGGTGTCTTGATCATTTCGAGGCCTCCGGCAAGGCCAGCCAAAAAAGGATGCGCATTGTGCCCCGACTGACTACATATCGAAAGAGCAGAGCGTGAGGCTCACTGAGCGGATACCCAACAGAGTTGAACGCTCGGGACGTTGGGCCGGTATGCAACGTCTGCTTCAAGCAATCAGCAATCCCGAGAACCCCGGTAACTGCTCAGTCATAAATCGACGTCAGTATGGCAGTACCATCCAGTACCCGAGGTCTTCACCATGCCCTCAGCTCAAGATCAGTTGATACACCGCATTCAGCGCGAGCTGCTCGACCACAGTGACGAGGAGCTGGAATTGGAGTTGTCCGAAGACGGGCATGACCTGAACGCGCTGTTCGATGACCACGTTCCGAACGGTATTGAGAAGGACGACCGACGGCTTTATTTCAGCGAGTTGTTTCGCCTGCAGGGTGAACTGGTGAAGTTGCAAAGCTGGGTGGTCAAGACCGGACACAAGGTAGTGATCTTGTTTGAAGGGCGCGATGCCGCTGGCAAGGGAGGGGTAATCAAGCGCATAACCCAGCGGCTCAACCCTCGGGTATGCCGTGTCGCTGCCTTGCCCGCGCCCAACGACCGCGAGCGAACTCAATGGTACTTCCAGCGATATGTCTCGCACCTACCGGCAGCAGGTGAGATCGTGCTATTTGACCGCAGTTGGTACAACCGCGCCGGTGTTGAAAAGGTTATGGGATTTTGCAACGACTATCAGTACGAAGAATTTTTCCGGACCGTGCCAGAGTTTGAACGGATGCTCGCCCGTTCCGGCATTCAGTTGATCAAGTACTGGTTTTCCATTTCCGACCAAGAACAACACCTGCGCTTCCTTAGTCGCATTCACGACCCGCTCAAGCAGTGGAAACTCAGCCCGATGGACCTGGAGTCACGTCGGCGTTGGGAGGCCTATACCAAGGCCAAGGAAATCATGCTCGAACGCACCCACATTGCCGAAGCACCCTGGTGGGTGGTGCAAGCCGACGACAAGAAAAAAGCCCGACTTAACTGCATCAATCATCTACTCGGCCAAATGCCTTACGAAGAAGTCGAGTTACCGCTGATTGAACTGCCGCAGCGCGTGCGCGAGGAGGACTACTCTCGCAGTCCTACGCCACCGGAACTCATGGTGCCTCAAGTCTATTAAACGGCCGAACCAGGCGGCCCGACGACGGGTTGCCGGGTATCTAAATAACCTCATCCAATGCCTGCTCCAGCAGGCTGACCGTGCGCTCGATATTCTGCAGCTTCTCCAGCCCGAACAGCCCGAGGCGAAAGGTCTGGAAGTCGGCTGGCTCATCGCATTGCAATGGCACGCCGGCGGCGATCTGCAGGCCGTGCTGGGCAAATTTCTTGCCGTTTTTGATGTCGGCATCATCGGTGTAGCTCACCACGACGCCGGGGGCCTGAAAGCCTTCTGCGGCGACGCTTTTGAAACCTCTGCCGGTTAACAGGGCGCGCACCTGATCGCCCAGCGCCTGTTGTTCGTCGCGGATCTTGTCGAAACCGTACGCTTGCGTCTCTTTCATCACGTCGTTGAATCGCGCGAGGGAATCGCTGGGCATGGTCGCGTGATAGGCATGTCCGCCCTGTTCGTAGGCCTGCATGATTTGCAGCCACTTTTTCAGGTCGCAGGCGAAGCTGCTGCTTTGCGTGTGTTCGATGCGCGCAAGCGCCGCAGCACTGAACATCACCAGGGCGCAGCAAGGGGAGGCGCTCCAGCCTTTCTGGGGTGCGCTGATCAGCAGGTCGACGGCGCATTTGTGCATATCCACCCAAATGGTGCCGGAGGCGATGCAGTCCAGCACGAACAGGCCGCCCACTGCATGTACGGCGTCGCCGACCGCCCGCAGGTAATCGTCGGGAAGGAGGATCCCGGATGAAGTTTCAACGTGGGGCGCGAAGACGACTTTCGGTTTCTGCGCCGCGATGGCTGCCAGCACTTCGTCCAACGGCGGCGGGGCGTAGGCGGGCTGGCGACCCGTCTCGATCGGCCGGGCCTTGAGCACCGTAGTGGCCGCCGGGATGTTGCCCATCTCCAAAATCTGGCTCCAGCGATAACTGAACCAGCCGTTGCGTATCACCAGGCATTGCTGGCCGGTGGCGAACTGCCGCGCCACCGCTTCCATGCCGAAAGTGCCGCTGCCTGGAACCACCGCCACCGCTTCGGCGTGGTAGACCTGTTTCAGGGTTTTGGAAATGTTCTTCATCACGCCTTGAAAGGACTGCGACATGTGATTGAGCGAGCGGTCGGTGTAGACCACTGAGTACTCGACCAATCCCTCGGGATCGATGCTCGGATAGAGCTTGGACATGGTGACTCCTTCGGCAGAGAGGTAAACATCATTGGCAAGCAAGTGTAGGCAAAGGGCAGGGCAAGGGCACTGGCAATTCACGTTGGCCAAGTGGAGCCCTCTGGTTTAGTTTTGCATTCCAGGGTTTTTCTGACTTGAACTCACCGTACTGACGGATCGCACGCCCCCCATGCTTACAAACCTGTGGTATGTCGTTCTCCCATCGTCACAGTTGACTGATGGACTGATGCCGGTTCGATTGCTCGGACAACCTTTCGTAGCGTTCCGCGATGACGCTGGCGTCGCGCACGTGCTGTCGGATATCTGCGTGCATCGCGGCGGCTCACTGTCGGCCGGCAGCAAGGTCGGCAACAGCGTGCAGTGTCCCTATCACGGCTGGCGGTTTGGCGCTGATGGTGTGTGCACGCAGATACCGGCGCAGCCCGACCTGCGGATTCCCGCCAAGGCCCGCGTCGATGCGTACCCGACGCTGGAGCGATACGGCTGGATCTGGGCGTTTTTAGGTGATCTGCCTGAGTCTGAGCGTCCACCCTTGCCGATGCTCGACTGGATCGACGATCCCGCCATCCGCGTGGTCTCGGGCCACTTCGACTGGCAGGCCAGTTGGGACCGGATTATCGAAAACGGTCTGGACTTCGCGCACGCACCGTTTGTCCATGGATCAACCTTCGGCGATCCGGATCATCCCGAGATTGAATCATTCGAGGTCGACAGCGATGCGTGGAGCGGCAGCGCCCAAATGCTCATGCGCAGGCCGGCACGCAAAGGGCTGCTGCGGCGCAAATCCTCCACCGAGTTTGTCAGTGTGGCCACTGTTCCGGGGTTTCACCTGTCCGGCCCTTGTACAACGCTTGAGCTTGAGTTGCCCAACGGCTGGCGGATCTACATCGTCTCGGCGCATGTGCCGATTGACGCCAATCGCACGCGCACCTGGTGGATGATGGGCAGAACGTTCCTGCGCACCCGACTGCTGGATCGCAGGTTCATTGCGAGCAATATCCGTATCTTCGAACAAGATCACGCTGTGCTGAAAAACGTCCGGCCCGAGCGTGTGCCGGACTCTTTTCAGCAGGAGGTTTCGTTGAAATCCGATGCGCTGCAGATTGCCTTTCGCAAAGACGTGCAGGCACTGGAGTTGCGCGGCTGGCGCATTGATGAAGAGCGTCTTGCGCGAACGTTCACTGGACGCAAAGCCTGCGCAATACCCAGCCCTGAACGTCGTCAGATTCGCGCTTGGGCGATTGAACCGATTCCGCTCGTGGATATCACCCACGAATCTGAATAGCGGTGCGAGCCAGCCTGCGCTTGGCGCTGACTGGCGCAACCCCTAGCGCGTCTCACATTGCGGCGAAGGCTCGCCGCTCAGTGCATCGACCATCGGCGGATGCTCCTGCACCGCTTGACGCAAGTCTTCAGTCACCCGCAGCTCCGCACCAGTCGGCGAGAACGTCGCTGCCGCCGCAAAAGGTGCGGGATTGGCCGGAACCGGGCGTTTGCCACGGCGCCACAGGAAGAAGGTGACCATGCACAGATTGACCAACGCAAACACCCAAAACAACCCATTGGCGCCGAACGAATTCATCACCGGCGAGATCATCATCGGGCTGATCGCCGAGCCCAGCGAGTTGATCAGCAGCAAGCCCTGAATCATCGGCACCAAGGCTTCGGCCGGGGCGCGGTCGGCGGCGTGGCTGACCGCGACCGGGTACAGCGCGAACACACCACCACCAAGCAGAAACAACATCACCGCGAGCATGGTCGAGGACAACGGCAGCAGGACGATCACCAGCGATAGCACCGTGCATGCCACCGTCAGAATGGTCAGCACTTGCAAGCGATCCTTGCGGTCAGACCAGCGCCCGACTGGGTATTGCAGGAGCATCGCGCCGAGAATCGTCCAAGCCATCATGCTGCCGACTTCACCCACATTCAGACCGCTGCGTTGCAGATACAGCGGCAGCAAGGTGTAGATCGCCGCGATGGTCACACCCGAGCCGAAACAGCCGACCAGCCCGGTCGGCGTCACGCCTAGCAGTTGCCGGGGTTTGAGCGGTTCAACCTGATCAAGCAATGGCGATACGCGCGGCAGAATCACGATCGGCAGCACCGACAACGAGGCGAGCATGCCGGCGACCATGAACGGTGCGCTGTCGCTCAACCCGGTGATTTTCCCTAGCGTTGCCTGACCCAGCACACCGGCGCCGTACAAGACGATCATGTACAACGCGAGCAAGCGCCCACGAATCTTCGCGTCGCCCGCCAGCAGCAGCCAGCTTTCGATCACCAGAAACACGCCGACCGTGGCCCAGCCGTTGATCAGGCGCAGGGCGAACCAGCCCCAAGTGTCATAGAACAAGCCCTGCAGCAGAATGGTCACGGCGATCAGCGAGGCGAAACTGCCATAGGCGCGGATATGGCCGATGCGCAGAATCAAACGGTCATTGAACACCGCACCCAGGGTCAGGCCGATGAAGTAGGCCGATGAAACGATACCGATCATCGTGGTCGAGGCACCGGCAGCGTCCAGTCGAAGGGTGGTCAGCGACGACATGAAACCGTTGCCCAGCGCAACAATGAACAGCCCGAGCAGGGGCGCCAGCGCCATGGCCAGCAAACGCGGAGACATAAAAACCTCTAGAGGACGAACAGCGCAACGTGCGCCGCTGCGCATGCGATTGCCAAGCCGAAGTGTGTTGTGGTGCAGGCAGACACCGAGGGGGCTGCAAGAGAGCGCGGGATTCTAAGGCTTGTGCAGGATTTGCCAATAGCTGTTTGCTGCGACGTTAGGACGCAGGGGTTGCCCTTTATGCTTGTCCTGAGTGGCTGAGCAAAAAACAGCTTTTTGCCACCACCTAAGTGCTAAATTGCCGCGCGTACGATAAGTGTTCCGCAATCACGCAAGTTTCTGGAGATCAACAGCATGGAAGCCACCCGGATAGGCCGAAGAGCCGCAACACGTTACCTCGCAGTATTTGGCCTATCGCTGCTGTTCAACCCGTCAACCCCAGCCTTCGCCTTCAACCCCGACTTGCATTCGGCCTATGCACTGAAAGCAGCTCAGGCGTATCAACGCTGCCCGGGGGTGAAGTTGCCCGAACAGTTGGCGGAGGCTTTGGCGGCAGGCACTGACGCTGAGGATTCAAACCTGCTAACGCTCCCTCAGCGCGCTACCAATTGGCACTTCTATAACCGCAACAAAAAACTTGAGCCATTCTGGTTCGCCAACCGTAGCCTGGACGTGATTTTTTCCAAACGTATTGAAAAGCTGAACGCGCTGCTGGTGGAACCCGGTGCCGATCCCGTTGCGGTATACGAGCAAGCGGGAAGGGTCTTGCATTACATACAAGACATGAGCGTCCCCGGCCATGTCGTGCCGGCTTACCACGCCAAGTTGCCGGGCAATCATGCCGATCCGTTTGATGAGTTCGAGAGCATTGAAGCGCTGCCAGTGTTCGACTTGTCTGACGCGCAGTGTCAGGCGCTTCGTGATGAGGCGGATAAAGCCGATGCCACCCCTCAAGGTTTTCTGGACGCCGCTGCGACAGCAACCTTGCAGGCGATTGAGCAGATAGACGCGGCCGGCAAACCTGTCGTCGACGGTGCATGGCAAGCGTATTGGGTGTATCCCGCCCGAGATACCGATGAGGCCCGCAAAGGCTGGGGCCAATACGGTAGCTGCGAATTTGCAAGGGGCGATATCAACGCTGAGTGCAAGCGTGAAGAAGAGCTTGTGGCGTTGTTTGAGCAGCAATCGAGACAGGCTCAGACAAATTCGGTGTTGATGCTTTTTTATGTGCAAAAGAAGCTGGCCGAAGCAGGCCAAACTCGACCGTGAGAACCGCTGGCGAGAACCCTTCACGCACTGACTTTAACCTCAGCCTTGACCACTGATTTACGATACGTCAGCAAGACGATGCCCGTGACCACAATCACCCCGCCGAGAATCTGTCCTCTACTGAGCATTTGGTCCAGCACAATCCAGCCCATCAGCAGCGTTGCCAATGGCTCGATGTTCATGACCGGCGCATTGCGCGGCATGTCGAGTCGAGGTACGGAAATGAACAAGACGATAAAACCTGTGCCGTACAGCACCACCAGAGTGGCGAGGGCCAGCCATCCGGTCGAGGTGGCGGGCAGGTTCAATCCGCCGGGAAGAGCGCCCGTCAGCCCTGCGAGGTTGACGCTGCTGAACACGATGAAAATGGTCAGCAGACTGCGCACCGAGCCGCGTACCTGAGACAGTTTGTGGTCGGTGATCCACAGCGCGCAGGCGAACACGCTGGCGGCGCAGAACGCGAGCGCGACGCCGGTCAGCCATTGCGCACTGACGTCTGTCGTGGTCGAGAGGCGCCCGGGCACGTCCAGCACAAACACCAGACCCAATAGAATCAAACCCATCAATATCGCGGTGCGCGCGCTCGGTCGCGGGCCACCCAGCGCCCAGGTGAGCAATGCCAGCAGAATAGGGAATACGTTCGCCACCAGCAGGGCCAGCGCCACCGGCACCCGTGCGACAGCGGAATACAGACACAGACTCTGCGCAGTGATCAGCAACCCCAGCAGCAGTTGCCAGCGCCATGCGCCCGCCGGCAAACGCGGGCTTTGTCTTTGCCACAGCACCAGCATGGCGAGCACCAGCAAGGTCCCGCCGGAACGCATCAAAATCGCCAGCAACACTCCCGCACCATCATCAAATGCGACTCGCGCCGCCACATGATTGCCGGCAAACGCACAGCCCATGCACAACAGAATGATCACCGCCAGATAACGGGGGTAGGGTGGCGGCACGGTTTGCGTAGCGGTAGGGCGAGGCATGGCAGATCTCAGGATTGTTAGCCGTTCGAACGACTTGGTTTTTATTAGGTTGTCGTATAACTAGCCCGTTTTATCGCATTCGGCGACGTCGGGCAATAGACCTGGAAGCTCACAGCTACGCATATGTTCGGCGTTAAGCCGGTTTTTTACCTATTTGACTAAGCGTAGAGATCGTACGACTTGGTAGGGCAGGGGCGCATCGGCCCCTGCTTGGATTTACACATCATGAGAGGTGGGTGGTCTGCTTCTGCTCAGGCATGAAATGGATAATCGATGTAGCCACGCTGATCCCCGCCAAAGAAGCTGCTCGGATCCGGCACGTTGAGCGCCAGGCCATCGTGCAGCCGACGCGGCAAGTCCGGGTTGGCCAGGAACGGCCGGCCAAACGCGATGATGTCGGCACGATCGGCAATCAGCGCCTGTTCGGCAGATTGCGCATCGTAGCCGCCGGCCAGGATCAGCACGCCGTTCCAGGTCTTGCGCAACTGGGCAATGATCGCGTCCCAGCGCGGGTCGAAGTTCTCGTCTTTGACTGTGCCGACCATCGCCGGCTCGACCAGGTGCAGGTAGGCCAGATTCCAATGATTGAGCGCTTCGACGAGGTGGCCGAAGGTTGCCTCCGGAGTGTCATCACCCATGCCCATGAAGCGCCCCATCGGCGTCAGGCGTACGCCGACCCGCTCGGCGCCAACTTCTTCAGCCACGGCCGCGACCACCTCCAGCAGAAACCGCGCGCGGTTCTCCACGCTGCCGCCATAGGCATCGTCACGCTGGTTGCTGTTGCTGTTAAGAAACTGGTCGAGCAGGTAACCGTTGCCGGCATGAATCTCTACACCGTCCATGCCCGCCAGCAATGCGTTGCGCGCGGCCATGCGGTAGTCCTCGACGATGCCGGCGATTTCCGCGGTTTCCAGCGCGCGCGGCACCGGCACATCACCCCAGACGCCGTTACCGTTTTCGTCGACGATAAACGTCTTGCCAGGCACTGGCAGCGCGCTGGGCGCAACCGGCAGGCCAGCATCGGGTTGAAAACTGGGGTGGGACACCCGGCCGACGTGCCACAGTTGCATGAAGATCAGGCCGCCGGCCTCATGCACCGCCGCGCTGACGTCGCGCCACGCCTCAACTTGCTCAGGACTGTAGATGCCCGGCGTCCAGGCGTAACCCTGAGCCTGCCGGGAGATTTGTGTGGCCTCGGTGATGATCAGCGCGGCGCTGGCCCGCTGGCGGTAGTACTCGGCGTTCATCTGCGTCGGTACATCGCCCGGTTGGCCGGCGCGTGAGCGCGTCAAGGGGGCCATCGCCACGCGATGGGCGAGGGTGTAAGGACCGAGTGCGAGGGGTTGGAACAGACGACGGGTCATGGGTAGCTCCAGATTTCAATAAAGGAAATTCAAGCGCGGCAGCGGGGCCGCGAACCAGTGCCGCTAACTTAACCGCGCTCAGCGGGGCTGATAATCGGCGACCGGCGCTACGCTGTTTTGCGCGCAACGCAACGGCGCCCGTGCTCATCAGCGATGAACACGGGCGTGGCTCAGTCGGATTGGTTTGAGCGCGTGAGCGGTAGGTTCAGCCAGCGCCGGCCAGTGGCGTTGGCGACGGCGTTGCCAAGGGCGGCGGCCATCGGCCCTTGAACGATTTCAGCGGCACCGAGGAAGGGTTCTCCCGGTTGGTCGAGCAAATGCACATCGACTTTTTTCGGCAGTTGCGTGAAGCGCAGAATCGGATAACCGCTCCAGTCGTAGCTGCGAATGCCCCCCGCGTCGTAGGCGACTTTTTCGTACAGGGTCCAGCTCGCGGACTGCACGATGCCGCCCTCGACCTGATTGCGCAGGCCATCGGGGCTGACGATCTGGCCGACATCCACCGCCGTCACCACGTGATCGATGCGGATCTCGCCAGTCTGCGGATGCACGCGAAGTTTCACCGCGATGGCGCAGTAACCCATGATGTTTTTGTAGCGGGCAAAGGCGAAACCGATACCGGCGCCGGGCTCGCTGCTTTTTTGCGGCCAACCGATCTCATCACGCACACGTTCTACCACCGCGCGAGCACGCGGGTCGCTGAGATGGGCCAGACGCAAGGCGACCGCGTCGATGCCGGCCCTGACCGCCAGTTCGTCGATACTCGCCTCGATGGCAAAAATGTTGATGTGCGCGCCCAGTGAACGCATGGCCGAGGTGCGAAAGGGCATCTGGGTGACGAAGGTCATGTTGATGCGCGTCGAGTTCAACGCATACAGCGGTACCGCGTTGCGATCACCATCGCCTTCGGGCTGGGCGATCGGCACGGATGGCGCCGAGGCGAAGGGCCGCGCGAGCAAGCGTGCCGGCAGCAGACGCCCGGCGTTGACGATGCGTTCGTTATGCGGCGTGGTCCAGAGTTCGTAGGCCCAGTCCTGCAGACGACCCTGGCTGAGGCCTGCGTCGACTTCAGTGACCATCGCCGAGCTATACGGCTCCCAAAGATTTTCCTGTTCGCGCATCCATTGCACGCGCACCGGCGTACCGGGCACGCGCAGGGCAATCAATGCTGCATCGGCGGCGGCATCATCTGCGCCGTTGTGGCCGTAACACCCTGAGCCTTCAGTATGAATACAGCGCACCCGCTCTGGTGGCAGGCCGAGCATTTCGGCAATGCCGGCGCGCAGCGGGTAAACGCCTTGGGTGTGGGTCCAGACGGTGAGCGTGCCGTCCTTGAACCAGGCCACTGCGCAAGACGGGCCGATCGAGCCGTGCATCAGATATTGCTTGGTGACCCGCGCCTGAAAACGCGTGTCGGCCGCGCCGTTTGGCGTGCCGCTGTTGCTGATCGGATAGCGCCGTGAGGGCAGGCGTTTGAGCAGGTCATGAATCTGCGCCGCATCAGGAATCGCCTCGCCGCTGCTCCACTGCGCGACTTCGCTGGCACGGCGCATGGCTTTGATCGCTTGCCACTCATCACCGGCGACCACCGCCAGATAGTTGCCGTTGCGGATCACCTTGACCACGCCAGCCAGCGCTTCGATGGACGCCGCATCGAATGCTTGCAGCTTGCAGCCCGGACGAGGCGGGCGGATCACCCGCGCATGCAGCATGCCCGGCAGGCGCATGTCCTGGACGAAGGCCGCACCACCGCTGACCTTCGCCGGAATGTCGAGGCGCGGCAACGAATGGCCGATCAGTTTGAAATCAGCGGCGGCCATCGCCGGTGACTGAGCCTTGGCATATTGATGCACATCGACATGCTTGACCGCGTCGGCGTAACTCATCTGCTGGCCGGCCGGGCCTACGATCACAGCGTCGCGGGTGCTCAGCAGTGCTGCATCAACCTGCCAACTGCGCGCGGCGGCATCGACGAGCATTTCGCGTACCTGTGCGGCGGCGTTATACAACGCGGTACCGCTGTCGAAAATACTGTGGCTGCCGGCGGTGTAGCCTTCGTTGGGTGTCAGCGCGGTGTCGGCGGTGAATAGGTTGATCGCGGACGCCGGCACCTGCAAACGTTCGGCGGCGATTTGCAGCAGCGCGGTTTTCACCCCGGTGCCCAATTCGACCTTGCCGGTGTAGACGGTAATGCCGTCGGCGCCGATGCGGATCCAAGCGTCGAGAAACGGATTGGTGCGCAGGCTTCCGGGCAGGTCGGGGGCGAGGACCACGGTGCCGAGCGTATCGACTTCCGTATCCGCCAACACACGCCGCGCGACCGGCATCAGGGTGAACGCCATTAGCAACGCACCGCCACGCAGGAAGGCGCGGCGGCTCGGGTTCAATTCATTCGACTCACTCATGTCAGGCTCCCGTTGTGCCCGGCCACCTGTTTGATCGCCTCGATGATGCGCAAGTGCGTACCGCAGCGGCACAGGTTGCCGGCCATGTGCTCGCGAATGGTCGCCTCATCCGGGTGGCGATTACGCTCAAGCAACGCCTGCGCGCGCATCAGCATGCCGGCAATGCAGTAACCGCATTGCGCGGCCTGTTTCTCAATGAACGCCGCTTGCAGGGGGCCAGGATCTTCTGCGCTACCGAGGCTTTCCACGGTGCAGATTTTTTTGCCTTCGAGGCCGGCGCAGGGCGTCAGGCAGGCGAACACCGGTTGATCATCGACGATCACCGTGCAGGCACCGCATTGGCCGAGACCGCAGCCGTATTTGGCGCCGTTGAGGTTCAAGTGATTGCGCAGCGCATACAGCAGCGGCATGTCCGGCTCCAGCTCAAGCGGTTGCGCGGCTCCGTTGACGTTGAGGGTGATCTGGCTCATTTCGTCTCCTGACGTAACGCTTCAATAGTGGAAGAGAGGTCGGCCCACGGTTGATCGGGGCTGGCTTGCTGACGCAGATACGCGGCCAGTGCGCCGAGTTGCGCGTTGTCGAGGCTGGCGGCGAATGCAGGCATCAGCGGACCGGGCGATCCGGGTGTGGCGGGCAAGCCTTCAAGCACGGTTTTGAGGAAATTGCGCGAGCTGGCCGCTTGCAGCGCCGAGGTGTTTTGCAACCCCGGGCGACCATCGATGGTGCGCATCGGCGCCGCTGGGCCATGGCAACCGGCGCAGGCGCTGCTGAAGAGCAGGGCGTCGGTCGAGTGGTCTGCCGGGGCATTGGCGGCGCGCTGCGCTGTTGTCTCTGTCACCGAAAGCGGGTTTTCCAAACTGAGCAGGTATTCGGCAATCGCCTCGGCCTCACTGGCGGGCAAGCGGGCCAGACTCAAGCTGACCGGACGCATCGGCCCGGCGGGTGTGCCGTGGCCATCAACGATCTCAGCGCGCAGATAGCCGACCAGTTGCTCACGACTCCACGGGTTGCTGCGCTGGCCCATGCCGACCAGCGCCGGCGCGTGCCAGCCGTCAACGCTGCCGCCCTGTAGGTATGCCGAGGACTTTTCCGCGCCGATCAGGTTCAGCGGCGAATGGCAGCCGGCGCAATGGCCCGGGCCATCGACCAGATAACGCCCGCGATTCCACGCCTCGCTACGCCCCGCCAGAGGCGTCAGCGGCTCACCGTGCAGAAATAGCAGGTTCCAGAACGCCACCAACGGGCGAATGTTCATCGGAAAATTCATCTGGTTCTGCGCGGCCGGCGCGTGCACGGCGGGGCCGCTCATCAAGTAGGCGTAAGCGTCGGCGATGTCTGCTGCGCTCATGCGCCGGTAGTGCACGTAGGGGAACGCCGGATAGAGCAAGTGACCATCGCGAGCAATGCCCTGACGCATCGCCCGCTCGAAGGCCGGCAGCGACCATTGGCCGATACCGGTTTCTACGTCCGGGGTGATGTTGGTGCTGTACAGCGTGCCGAACGGCGTTACCAGCGGCAGCCCGCCGGCCAGATATTCACCGCCGGGGCGGGTATGGCAGACCGCACAATCGCCGGCCTCGACCACCCGCGCCCCGCGTTGCAATTGCGCAGTATCGAACAGCGTCGGGCGCTCGATGGGTGTAATTGCCGGACGCCACATCAACCAAACGGCACCGATCAGGCCGAGCACAGCGATGACTGCCACGCTGATCCATAGCGTTCTGGACTTCAGAAATGAGCTGTTCATGGCACAGGAAAAAACGCGGCAGGCGATGACAGGACGGATGGGCTGCGGGTCATGGAAACGCTCCTTGTGATGGCCGGGGAAGGGCGCCGCTGGGGACGACAGCGCCAGAGGCCAAAGCGTAGAGAAACCGTCTGCGCGGGAGAATCAGCGGCGCGCGCAACAGCGCGTTGCGCGAGAAGCAACGCCTGCGCCGTTGCGTCGGACGCATCACTGCGTTGCCCGCCGCGTGGATTCTGCGCATCGCCACAGGGCCGTAGCCTTGGCAGCACTTTCCTGAACTCAATGAGGTGTCATCATGCTCACAGGCAATCCGGCCGTTGCGGCGAATGCCGAACAGCCAACTTCACTGTCCGGCCTGATGGTCGCGTTCTTGGCATTTTGCTGTGGCGCGGTCGTGGCCAATCTTTATTACGCGCAGCCGATCGTCGAACTGATTGCACCGCAGATCGGACTGTCCAGCGCCAATGCCAGCCTGATCGTTTCGCTGACGCAATTTGGCTACGCACTGGGCCTGTTACTGCTGGTGCCACTGGCCGACCTGATGGAAAACCGCCGGCTGGTGGTCGGCTTCACCCTGGCGGCGAGCGTCACATTGCTGTGCGCCGGGCTGACCCATTCACCGTCGATGTTCCTGCTGTTGTCTTTGCTGATCGGTCTGACCTCGGTGGCCGTGCAGATCCTTGTGCCGTTGGCGGCACACCTGGCGCCTGAGGCCAGTCGTGGCCGCGTCGTCGGCAATATTATGAGCGGTCTGCTGTTGGGTATTCTGTTGTCGCGGCCACTGTCGAGCCTGTTGGTTGAAGTGTTCGGCTGGCGCGGGGTGTTTTACAGCGCGGCGGCCCTGATGGCGGTCATCGCGCTGATCACTGCGGTGGCGCTGCCGCGTCGGCTGCCGACGCATAAAGCTTCGTATGCTGCGTTGATCGGTTCGGTGTTTGCCTTGGCCCGGCGCTATCCACTGTTGCGTCAGCGCTCGCTGTATCAAGGGTTGCTGTTTGCCAGTTTCAGCCTGTTCTGGACCCTTGCACCGATTGAACTGATGCGTCACCACGGCTTCACTCAGGCACAAGTCGCGATCTTCGCGCTGGTCGGTGCGGTGGGTGCCATTGCCGCGCCGATTGCCGGACGTCTGGCCGATGCCGGGCATGGTCGTCGCGGCACGCTGGTCGCATTGCTGCTGGCGCCGGTTTCGCTGCTGATCGCCGCGCTCCCGGGCAGCGGCTATGTCTGGTTGGTGGTGTGCGCGGTGCTGCTGGATTTCGCCGTGCAATTGAACATGGTGCTCGGCCAGCGTGAGGTGTACGCCCTCGATCCCCACAGCCGTGCGCGCCTGAACGCCGTGTACATGACCAGTATTTTCGTCGGCGGCGCGCTGGGGTCGCTGGTTGCAAGCCCGTTGTACGAGCATTTCGGCTGGAACCTGTCCGCTGTCGCGGTGGCGCTGTTGCCAGCGCTGGCGCTCGGCTTGTTCCTGGGTCGCCAGGCCGATGTCTGAACAACCGGCGAGTGCGGGCAAGCACGGCGGTACAAGACGACGGGGGAACAGTGATGCACAATCATCCGCGTTCCCTTTCGACCGGACTCCGCTTATGGACAAGTTGCTGGCACTGAAGATGTTTGTGGAAACCGTGCGCTGCGGGGGCTATTCCTCGGCAGCGCGCAAACTCGGGATATCAACGTCGTCAGTGACCCGGCAAGTCGCGGGGCTGGAACACGAGTTGGGCGCGAGCCTGCTCAATCGCACCACGCGCAACACCAGCGTGACCGTTGCCGGCCAGACCTATTTCGAAAAAGCCGTGGCGATTCTCGACGCGATCGACGAAGCCGATGCCGTCGTCGCCGATCGTGGCGCCGAAGCGCAGGGCCGTCTGCGCATCAGCGTGCCGGTGGAGTTCGGGCGGCGCCTGATTGCGCCGCACCTGAGCCGTTTGCTTGAACGGCATCCCGGTCTGGAGATCAGTCTGTCGCTGAGCGATCAGGTCAGCGACCTGCTCAGCGAGCAGATCGATGTTTCCGTGCGGCTCGGATCGTCGGTGGTCAGTGAAGACATCGTCAGCAAACGCGTGGGGCAGTTCGAACGCTGGGTGGTAGCGAGTCCGGCGTATCTGGCGCGTAGCGCAGTGCTCTGTCACCCACGGGATTTGCTGGAGCATCAATGCCTGCGTTTCGATTACGGCGCCACCCACCAGCACTGGACTTTTCAGAATGAAGACGCGCCCATTCAGCTCAATGTCCACGGGCGGCTGCAAAGTAATAATGCCGACATCCTGCGCGAAGCCGCCATCGGCGGCGGCGGGGTGACGCTGCTGGCCGACTGGCTGGTGCGCGACGACGTCGCAGTCGGCCGGCTGACCCGCTTGCTTGAGCAGTACGAGGTCAATCCCGGCAGCGCCAGCACGTGCATCAACGCGTTGTATTTACCCAATCACCGTGGGTCCAGCCGGATCAATGTGTTTATCGACTTCCTGATGGAAATTCTCAGCCCGACGCCCGCGACCACGCCCGCTGCGTGATGCCTGCGGCTCAACGGCGCCCGGTCCGCGTACTCACATCCACCCAAACCGCCAACACCAGAATGCTGCCCTTGACGATCATCTGCCAGTAACTGTCGACGTCGAGCATCGACATGCCGTTATCCAGACTGGTGATGACCAGCGCACCGAGGAGGGCGCCGTACACCGTGCCGGAGCCGCCGCGCATGGAGGTACCGCCGATAAAGCAGGCGGCGATGGCGTCGAGTTCGCCCATGCTCCCGGCCGAGGGCGAACCGGCGGCGAGGCGCGCGGTGTTGACCACGCCGGCGAGGGCGCACATCACGCCCATGATCCCGAAAATCCACAGCTTCACCGCCTGCACATTGATCCCGGACAGGCGCGTCGCTTCCATATTGCTGCCCACGGCATAGACGCGCCGGCCGAACACGGTCTGACTGGTGACGTAACTGAACACGCCCAGCAGAATCAGCAACAACAAGACCGGCACGGGAATGCCGTCATAGCTGTTCAGCGTCTGAACGAAACCGGCGAGCACGGCGCCGATCACCAATACGCGGATGACGTCACGCACCAACGAATGCGCCGCGAGGCCGTGAAGGGCGCGATTGCGCCGCTGTTTCCAGGTCAGGAACACCGTCAGCGCGAACAGCAAAATGCCCAGGCCAGTGCCGATTGCGTGAGGCAGGTAACCCTGGCCGATGTAGACCAGTTCCGGCGATACCGGTGCGATGGTCGTGCCGCCGGTAATCCCCAGCAGAATCCCGCGAAACGCCAGCATGCCGCCGAGACCGACAATGAACGAGGGGATGCGCAGGTAAGCCGTCATGTAGCCGTTGGCGAGGCCGATCATCAGCCCACACAGGGCGACCAGACTGAGGTTGGCCAGCAGCGGAATGTGGTAGACAACATCGAGAATCGCCGCGAGACCACCGAGCAGGCCGAGTAATGAACCGACTGACAAATCGATCTCGCCGCTGATGATCACCAGCACCATGCCGCAGGCAAGAATGCCGGTAATCGACATCTGCCTTAGCAGATTGGAAAGGTTGCGCGGGGTCAGAAATCCGCCCTCGGTCTGCCAACTGAAGAACAGCCAGATCAGCACCACGGCAAACACCAGCGCGAGCATTTTGTAGCGGGTGAACAGTTGTTTGACCTGATTCATTTACGCGGTTTTCCGATCATTATTGTTATGGCTGCCAGGCTGGCTGAGGGCGGCGGCGAGTACCTGTTCCTGGGTGAGTTCATGGTTGATGAAGTCACCACGCAACTGGCCTTCGCCGATCACCAGCACGCGGTCGGAAACGCCAAGCACTTCGGCCAGTTCCGACGAGACCATGATGATCGACACGCCGGCAGCGGCCAGTGCGCCCATCAACTTGTAGATTTCGTATTTGGCGCCGACGTCCACACCTCGGGTCGGCTCATCGAGAATCAGTACCCGGGGTTTGGCCAGCAGCATCTTCGCCAGCACGGCTTTTTGTTGATTACCCCCCGAGAGGCTGGTGATCGGCAGGAACGGGCTGGCGGTTTTGAGGTGCAGGCGCGAGATTTCCTTATCGATGCTGCCCAGTTCGGCTTCGGCATCGATGCGGGTCAGTTTCGAGTAGTTGTCCAGCACGGCGAGGGTGATGTTCTGGCCAACGCCCAGGTCCGGAATGATGCCTTGGCGCTTGCGGTCCTCCGGCACCAGGCACAGGCCGGCGTGGATTGATTTGAGCGGCGTGCGGGTGTCGATGGGATGCCCATCGAGCCAGACTTCGCCCTCATGGCGACCGGGGTAGGCGCCGAACAGCGCGGTCACCAGTTCGGTGCGGCCGGCACCGACCAGACCGGCGATACCAAGGATCTCGCCGCGTTTGAGCACGAAGGAAACGTCGTCGACCCGTTTGCGCTTGGGGTTGTCGACGTCGTAGCAGGTAATGTGCCGGGCCTCGAAAATCACCTCGCCAATATCGTGCGGCTCGGAGGGGTAGAGGTTGCTCATTTCCCGCCCGACCATCTGCGTGATGATCTGCGCAATATCCATGTCGGCCATGGCGGTGGTGGCGATGTGTTCGCCGTCGCGGATCACCGAAATGGTGTCGCACACGGCGGCGACTTCATCGAGCTTGTGCGAGATGTAGACGCAGGCCACGCCTTTGGCTTTGAGGTCGCGGATGATATCCAGCAACACCTCGATTTCCGAACGGCTCAACGCCGATGATGGCTCGTCGAGGATCAGTAGGCGGGCCTGTTTGTTCAGAGCCTTGGCGATTTCTACCAGTTGCTGATAGCCGCCGCCGTACTGCGAAACCGGCAGCGACACGTTCATGTCGGGGACTTTCAGTTCGCGCATCAGCGCTTCGGCGCGGTGGATCATCGCCGGGTAATTCATGCGTCCGCCGGGCAGCGTCAATTCATGGCCCATGAAAATGTTTTCGGCCACCGACAGGTCGGGCACCAGCGTCAGCTCCTGGTGAATGATGACGATACCGGCGGCTTCCGTTTCACTGATCGATTGCGCCTTTAGCGGCTGACCGTCCCAGAGGATTTCACCGTCCCAGGTGCCGTGGGGGTAGACCGCCGAAAGGATCTTCATCAGCGTCGACTTGCCGGCGCCATTCTCGCCGCACAGGCCAACGCACTCGCCGGGCCTGACCTTGATGTCGATGCCGTTCAGCGCTTTGACACCGTCGAAGGTTTTGACGATGCCGTTCATTTGCAGCAGATAGTCGGACATGGAGAGGGCTCGTATATCAAAGACTCACACACCACGAAACCTGTGGGAGCGAGCCTGCTCGCGAAAGCGTCAGTTCAGACAATGCTTCGTTGACTGACACACCGCATTCGCGAGCAGGCTCGCTCCCACAAGGGTTTTCGCATCACCGGAGATTTGTGATGTGATCACTTCCCGGCAATTTGCGCCTTGGTGTAGAAGCCGTCCTGTTCGAGCAGGTCGATGTTGTCCTTGGTCAGCGGGGTTGGCGTGAGCAGGATGGTGTCGACTTTTTTGCTGCCGTTGTCGTACTGCGAGCTGAAGGCGGGTTTTTCGTTGCGTGCCAGTTGCACCGAAAGCTTGGCCGCTTCGGAGGCGATGAGTTTCAGCGGCTTGTAAACGGTCATGGTTTGCGTGCCGGCGATCACACGTTTGACAGCAGCAAGGTCGGCGTCCTGCCCGGAAATCGGCACCTTGCCGGCCAGTTGCTGCGCCGCCAATGCCTGAATGGCACCACCCGCCGTGGCGTCGTTGGAGGCAACGATGCCGTCGATTTTGTTGTCGTTGCGTGTCAGGGCGTTTTCAACAATGCTCAGCGCTTCGGTCGGGTTCCATTCCTTCACCCACTGCTGGCCGACGATCTTGATATCGCCCTTGTCGATGGCCGGTTGCAGCACTTTCATCTGGCCTTCACGCAGGATCTTGGCGTTGTTGTCGGTAGGCGCACCACCGAGCAAAAAGTAATTGCCCTTCGGCGCGGCATTCAGCACACCGCTGGCCTGCATCTCGCCGACCTTTTCGTTATCGAAGGAAATGTAGGCGTCGACATCGGCGTTGAGGATCAGACGATCATAGGACACGACTTTGATCCCGGCTTTCTTCGCTTCGGCCACTGCGTTGGTCAGCACCGTGGCATTGAACGGCACGATGACGATGACATCGACGCCCCGGGAAATGAGGTTTTCGATCTGGGAGATCTGCTTCTGCTCGTTGGCATCGGCCGATTGCACGAAGACCTTGGCGTCCATTTTTTCTGCCGCCGCGACGAAGTAGTCACGGTCACGCGACCAGCGTTCCAGGCGCAGATCATCAATGGAGAAACCGATTTTCGGGTGGGCTGCGTCAGCCAGCACCGGCAGCGACAGCAAGGCCAGAACAGTGGCCAATAACGTGCGTTTTACGTTCTTCATATGGGGCGTCCTTTTATTGTTGTTGGAAAGACACGGCCTGACGATGAGTATCGGGCTGGTAAAACTGTAGAGAATCCGCAGACGCCGCAGGCACAGAATTGTCGTGCAATTGTCACAGCGTCGAAGCGCCGGCAGATTCCCGTAGCAATCAGCGATAGAGGTAGCGGTTGACGATGTTCTCGAGCATTTCCTGGCGGCCGCTGACGGCTTGCGGGTTCAACTCGTTGGTGAACGCGAGCTCGGCCAACGACTCAAGGTTGAAGTCACCCGTCAACACCGCCTGCCCGAACGGCTGCTGCCAACCGGCGTAGCGTTGGTCCTTGAGCCGTTGCAGTTCGTCGTTCTGCACCATGGCCGCTGCGCGCTCCAGAGAAAGGGCGAGAACGTCCATGGCGCCGACGTGGCCATGGAACAGATCGATCTGATCGAGGCTTTGCCGGCGCACCTTGGAGTCGAAGTTGAAACCGCCATTCTTGAACCCGCCAGCCTTGAGGATTTCATAGGTGGCCAGGGTCATTTCTTCGACGCTGTTGGGGAACTGATCGGTGTCCCAGCCGTTTTGCGGATCACCCCGGTTGGCGTCGATGCTGCCGAAAATCCCCAGGGAGACAGCGGTCGCAATCTCGTGATGGAAGCTATGCCCGGCCAAAGTCGCGTGGTTAGCCTCGATGTTGACCTTGATTTCGTGCTCCAGCCCGAACTGCTGAAGAAAGCCAAACACGGTGGCGCTGTCGTAATCGTATTGGTGCTTGGTCGGCTCTTGCGGCTTGGGTTCGATCAGCAGGTCACCGGTGAAACCGATCTTGTGCTTGTGCTCGACCACCATGCGCATAAAGCGGCCGAGTTGTTCGCGTTCACGCTTCAAGTCCGTGTTGAGCAGGGTTTCGTAGCCTTCGCGACCGCCCCATAACACGTAGTTGGCGCCTTTCAGGCGATGGGTCGCGTTCATGGCGCTGAACACCTGGGCAGCGGCGCAGGCGAACACTTCCGGATCCGGATTACTCGCGGCGCCGGCAGCGAAACGCGGGTTGCTGAAGCAGTTGGCGGTGCCCCACAACAGCTTGATGCCGCTGGCTTCCTGGTGTTGCTCAAGGTGATCAACCATCTGCGCGAAATGGTTGCGATACTCCTTCAGCGAGCTGCCTTCCGGGGCGACATCGGTGTCATGGAAGCAGTAATAGTCGATACCCAGTTTGGAGAAAAACTCGAAGGCGGCGGCTGCTTTGCCGATCGCCAGTTCCATCGGGTCGCCGGCGTGTTGCCATGGGCGCTTGAACGTCCCCGCGCCGAACACATCGGAACCCGGCCAGACGAAAGTGTGCCAGTAACAGGCGGCCATGCGCAGGTGTTCACGCATGGGTTTGCCGAGGATGAGTTTGTCGGCGTCGTAGTGACGGAAGGAGAGGGGGGAATCGCTGTTTGGGCCTTCGTAGCGAATCGGCTCGACATCAGGGAAATACTGCATGGACCTTGTCCTTGTTGTTCTTGGCGGTGTCTCGATACTAGCAACGGCCCCGACCCCGCTGATTATGAAAAGCATCAACACGGAGTGCGATTTTGCGTATTGAGCTTCTTCGACCAGGCGCCTAGTCTGTGTCAATCGCCTCTGTGACAAGGGGCTCGGGACAAGCATAAAAACAATGAAAACCGTACCGCCTGTTCACCGCATCGCTCTGTTGTTCAACGGCAGCAAGATCTACGACCGTGGCATCATCAGCGGCATCGGCAACTACCTGAGCAGCACTCGGGCCTCCTGGGACCTGTTTTTGGAAGAGGATTTTCTCTGTCGTTTGAAAGGCATCGAGCGCTGGCAGGGCGACGGGATCATCGCCGACTTCGACGATCCGCTGATTGGCGAGGCGCTGGCCGATATCCAGATGCCAGTGGTAGCGGTAGGGGGCTCGTACGAGGATAAGCGCGCCTATCCGAAAGCGATTCCCTACGTCGCCACCGATAACAACGCACTGATAACGCTGGCCTACACGCACTTGATCGAGGCGGGACTGCAGCGTTTCGCCTGTTTCAGCCTGCCTGAAGCGCAAGCCAATCGCTGGGCGCAAGAGCGCGAAAAAGCCTTTCGCAAATTGATGAAGCGCGATGGTCTGCACGGCGAAATCTATCGCGGCATGGGCACCAGCGCACCGCTGTGGGACAGCGCCGTCGAACAACTGATCGCCTGGCTGCAAAGCCTGCCCAAACCCATCGGCATCATCGCCGTCAGCGACGCCCGCGCGCGCCAGTTGCTGCAAGCCTGTCTGACCGCCGGGATTGCCGTGCCGGAACAGGTGGCATTGATCGGCATCGACAATGATCCGCTGACACGCAGCCTGACCCGCGTGCCGCTGAGCTCGGTCATTCAGGGCACCGAAACCATGGGCCGTACCGCCGCGCAATTACTCCATCAGATGCTCCATGGCATGCCGTCCACCGGTACACAAATCCTGATTCCTCCCGATGCGGTCAACGTGCAGGTGTCGAGCTTGCACCAGCCTTTGGGCAATCCCTACGTCATGCAAGCGCTGCTGTTCATCCGCCAATACGCTTGCCAAGGCATCAAAACGGCGCAGGTGGCGGCGTATGTCGGTGTGTCGCGCTCATCACTCGAAGCGCATTTCCGCGCCGAGCGAGGCTGCAGCGTGCACGACGAGATCCTGCGTTTCAAACTGGCAGCGGCCACCAGCGGATTGAAAAATACTGACTCGGTGATCGCCGACGTGGCGCGCAGTTGCGGGTTTAAATCTGCGCAGTATCTGCACACGGTGTTTCGCCGGGAGTTTGGCTGTACGCCGCGTGAGTATCAGCAAGGGGCAGGGATGCGCTGATGGAATACCGGAAATGAGGTTAGAGTGGGCATCAATGTCTTGATTGTTGCGTGAACAATGAATCGTCCGCTGTTCGTTTCTCTGGATGGGCCCAAAGGCACCGGCAAAACCACACTGTTGGAAGCCGTTACGCAAGTATTGAGGGCGGGCAACCAGAAAGTCATCCGGCTTTGCGAGAGAAAAAGCGATCCGTTCAGGGGTGAAACCATGGCCTTGGTCAACACTCTGGCGAGAAATCCTTGCCGGGATCTGGAGTGGGCTGTGTGTCAGCGCCTCGCGGATAGCCGTCGCTGGATCTCCCAGAACGTTCTGACGAAGCAGCCGCTGGACAGCATCATCTTGATCGATCGCTGGTATCCCTCGGATGCCGCGTTTCGCCAAACCATCCCGTTTGCCGAGATTCTTCAATTGAATATGGAGCGAGATGTGCGGGTGCCAGATCTGCATGTCGGCGTCGTCACCGATCCGGATATTTCATGGGCCAGGGCTGCGAACCGATCACGAGGACTGGGCGGCACTGTGATCCAGAAGCACGCAGAGCATGTGGCGTGTACAGAAATGTTCGAGCAAGCGGTCAAGGATCACGGCTGGATGTTGTGCCGTAATGAAGGAACGGTTGAGGAGGCGACGATGCTGGTGGTTTCTCGGATCTATGAGGTGCTTGGGTTGAACGTCGAAGTGGATGCCAGGCTTGGCGCTCAGGGTATCGCGTAGACCTTGAAGTTCAGTGGACACGGCCCTGCCAACGCGGTTGCTCTGCGTTTTAGCGCTTAGCGTCGGCCAAGCCAGCCTCGATGAAGCGAACGGAACTCTCCATAGCCTGCTGACCTTCTGGCAGCATGGTGGCGTAGAAGTGCCAGGCGTGGAACATCGCAGGCCATACTTCCAGGTTCACGCGAACTCGGTTATCAGCCAGGTGAGCTGCAAGGCGCATTGCATCACTCAACATCAGCTCGTTCTCGCCGATCTGCACCAAGATTGGTGGAAGACCGGTGACGTCCGTGAACACAGGTGAGGCCAGAGGATTATTGGCCAATGTGTCGCCCAGGAATGCTCTGGCGAGGATTTCCAGGACAGGCTTGGAGTTCAGAGGATCCAGACCTTCAAAGCCCGAATCATGCCTTGATGCATAAACATTTCGTCGCGCGGCAGTCGCAAGCCTCGTGTGCTTCGCAAACCTTCAACAGAGGCAACGATGATGAATTCAACCTGGGCAGATCAAGTGGCACTTGTGAGTGGCGCGGGCAGTGAGCTTGGAATCGGTATGGCCATTGCCCATCGTCTTGGGGCTCAAGGGGCCAAGTTGATCGTCACGGCAAGCAGCGCACGCATCAATGAGCGGGTTGCGGAGTTACGTGCCGCCGGCTTCGAAGCAGTGGGTCGACCGGTCGACTTGACTCAGGAAACTCAGGTGAGTGAATTCGTCGCTTGGGCTGAGGCCGTTTGGGGCCGCATCGATATTCTTGTAAATAATGCCGGTATGGCGATGCAAGGGAGTCCAGAACAGTTCTCCGAGTTCACGAGTACGAGCCTCGAAAGCTGGAATCTTTCCATCGCTAGAAATCTGACAACTGCGTTTCTGTTAACCCAAGGGGTGTTGCCTGGGATGCGAGCGAGAGGCTATGGCCGCATAGTGAACATCAGCTCAACTACCGGCACACGGGCGAGTAATCCAGGGGAGGCTGCTTACAGTGCTGCAAAGGCGGGAATGGTAGGAATGAACATGAGTCTAGCTCTTGAGGTGGCTCATCAAGGTATCACTGTGAATTCAGTTGCCCCTGGCTGGATAGCTACAGGGTCGAGCACGCCTGATGAAGTCAAAGCCGCACGTTCTACGCCTCTCGGGAGAGCGGGGCGACCAGACGAAGTGGCCGCAGCCGTTGTATTCCTGGCTTCACCTGAAGCGAGTTACATCACAGGGGAATTGCTCGTGGTGGATGGAGGCAATTGCCTTGTTGAGAACAAAGCGGGTTAAGACATTTTAATTCCTGAGAGGGACCTCAACGAGCTTGAGGGATTGCGCTTGCGTCACTCGCTTTCAGGGATATCGCCCGATCAGGTCGTGCGTCGACGCTCATTTTGCGTCTCCTGCACAGAAATGCTGATAAAGGACGTTGATTTTGATGTCAATCAGCGTTGCCTGAGCTGCGCTGCGCCGACTCACTGCTCCAGCAAAAACCGCTCAATTTCCTCGACGGTACTGCGCGCCGTTCGAGTCACGCCGATCAGTGTCGCGGAAGCGGCGCCAGTCCAGTCGCCATAACCCACCAACCACAAACGCGGTTCCTGAATCGAATGCGTACCTTTGACGGCCACGCGCCCGTCGGCGGAACACACGCCCAGTGATTCCAGATAGCCGAGGGCAGGGCGGAAGCCGGTGCACCAGATCACCGCGTCGACCGGCGTTTGCGAGCCATCAGCCCAAGTCACGCCGGTCTCGGTGAAGCGCAGGAACGGCCGAACCGCGTGCAACACGCCGCGCTCCCGTGCCTCAACGACTGGCGGCACCATCACGATATCGCCCAGGCCGCCAACCGGTTGTTCAATGACGATGCCGGCCAGCTGCGCTTTCCAGCGTTCGGTGGCGCGTTCGAAGAGCACGCGTCCATCAACGTCATCGGCAAGAAACTCTGGTGGCTGCGGAGTGACCCAAGTGGCATCGGCCACTTGCGAGACTTCAGCGAGGATCTGTGCACCGGAATTGCCACCACCTACCACCAGGACTTTTTTTCCGGCAAACGGTTTGGCGTTAACGTAGTGGGCCGAATGCAATTGCTGGCCGGTAAAGGTTTCGCTGCCGGGGTAATGCGGCAGGTAAGGATGGCGCCAGGTGCCGGTCGCGCTGACCACGGTGCGGGCCAGCCAACTGCGGCCCTGGGCTTTTACGTTGAGGTGATTACCCCGACGTTCAATAGCGTTGACCCAGTAGGGCCGTGCGACAGGAAACTGGTAGCGTTGCTCATACTGGCGCAGGTAATCGAGTACGTTGTCGCGACTGGGGTAACCGTCAGTGACCGGAGGCATCATCCAACCGGCGATGGAACTCCAGGTCGACGGTGAAAACAGTCGCAGGGAATCCCAGCCATGCCGCCAGGCGCCACCCGGTGCTGCTTCGGCATCAATAATCACAAAGGAACGCCCGGTACGGCGCAGGAAGTAAGCCACGGCGAGTGCAGACTGGCCACCGCCAATAATTGCAACATCCACGTCGGCAGGCATGGGGAATCCTTGGGTCAGCGAGGTTCAGGTTAAGTTAATCCATTTGAAGTGGACGTTTGTTGATGTTGCTCAATCGGCGGCGTTGTAATAGATATGATTTAACATAATATACATTACACGTAACAAGATGTTTCGAGATTAGCCACGTTGCCCGCAAGATTTCATTCTCCTGCAATGCTCCAAACCGGCTTTCCCTCCAGCCTGATAATCCTCTGAATCTGCATCGCTCAATCCTCATCCCGCGTCAGCTGTTCAATCAATGCTCGATGCTGTGGAAACGCTGTCGTGAGCTTCTGGCGATTCCCCATCTCCATGTCGGCAAAATCAAATCCTGGCGAAACCGCTTCACTGATCAATCCAAATCCGTTTTTGCCGTCCAGCAATCGTGATGCTTTCCAGATGCCACCCGGTACGTGCAATTGCAGATGCTGTCCTGCCAGAACATCGTTGCCCATGACGACTGTCTGCAATGAACCGTCCGCATGGATCAGGCTGTATTCGATCGCGTCGCCCAGATGGAAATAATGCAGGATGTCGGACTGGTTGAAATGAAACTGGCCCACCGGTGATTGTTCGGTCAGCAGATAGTAGATCGACGTCATCAGGTAACGCGGTCCTGCAGCGGTTTCAAGCCAGTCACGATGGTCCGCCTGATAGGTTCTGCGAAAATAGCCGCCTTCGAGATGAGGCTCGAGATTCAGCGCATTGATCACGTCTTGTGCGCTTGCTTTACCTTGAGTCATCGCCCGCTCCGTTGATTTTATGGTGGTTTCTTATAGCTCAACTAAACGACCATTTAGTGTAGTTAAGCGCATATCGAAGACGAATGACGAATTTTCCAGACAAATTTCGATCTTTCGCTGATTCACTCCTCACTCGGGTCATAACTGTTCACATTGGGCACTTGCATATGCAAACGCCCAAGCAAGTCGACCAACGTATCGACCTCAGCCGGGGTCAATCCGCTGAGCAGGCGCGCTTCTCGCTCGAGTGCAACTTTGAGTACACGGTCATGCAGTTCTTTACCGCTAGCCGTCAATCGCACGGTGTAACGCCGCGCGTCCTTGGGATCCAGCTGACTGGTGATCCGCCCCGCTGCTTCCAGCGTCTGCAATGAACGACTGACCGCCGGAAGCAGCACGTCGGCGACGTAATCAGAGGCCACCAGAGTGATATGCCGGTCGCAGTTCGCCGGGTCAAAACTCAGCGGAGCGTCGACGATCTCCCAGGTCAGTGCCAACGCTGCACGCACCTTTGGCAGCAACTCCAGACCCAGCGCTGTGGGTTCCAGGCGGCGCCCCACTTGTACCAGTAACGGGTCGTTGAAGTGTTCACGCAAGCGGCCCAGTGCCGAACTGGCAGCTGACTGCCCCAGGCACACAAACGTAGTTGCGATAGGTACTGATTCGCCCTTTAGAAGAAGGTCGAACTGACCGAACGCTACATCAAACACTGCTTGGGATGAGCGATTGTAGAGCACGATGCCTTGCCCCGTTATGTAAGCGGAATGAGGGCGACCAGATCCGTATCACCTATGTCGACACCCGCTTGTGAAAGCAACGTTGTCACTTGTCCGCGGTGGTGCGTCTGATGGTTGAAAAAATGCATGACCAAGCCATAAAAGCTCCTGTCAGCAGGTATTCCTTTGATGCTTGTGTAATTGAGGGTGTGATCCAGGTCCGGCTCTGCAATGGAGCGAGACCACTCTACAATTTGCTGATCAATCCACACTCGATGTGCCGAAAGATCTCGGATATTCGAGAAAAGCAACTGGTCGAGGCTTTTGGGGGCAGGAAGCTGCTGAATCGGTGCCAGTGCCAAGTAGTTAGCAGGGTGCTTGGCGAATCGATTTAGCCAGACAGTGTCGCCGGCCACCACGTGGTTCAACGTCCCGAGAATTGAACCAAAGAATGCTTTCCTATCCACTAAGAGCTCTTCATCTGACAGGCTTCTGGCTGCCTCATAAATCTTTGCGTTCATCCATTCGTTATAGTTGGCCATCAGGCAAATATGACTGGTTCGGTTCATCGTGCTCGTCCTCGTCCTTTCAATGAATCGCTTTGCAATCGATCCACGCTTATCTTGCATCCCAGTCCAGTGTTGCGCTTTGTTGTGAGGAACCATCTGATCGTCTATGAAAGAAGCGCTCGCAACGGAGCTGGAATGGGTACAACTTCTTTACTTTCCGGTGAGACACAAACGTGTGTGACATTCGCGGTAAATGCCAGCACGCCTTCGCCTATAAAACCCTCAACCAAAAAAGTAAAAGAGTGCTCGCCCAACCTGGCCACGCTGACTTTAATAGTCAATTCGTCATCCCACGTCACCGGAGACAGCAACTCGATCGACATCGCACGCACCGGCGGCAATATATTAAAACTCATCACCGCCCTAAGCCCCGGCCCCCCTACCCATCTGTCGAGTGCTATACCAATGGCCTCTACAGCAAAATATGAGAATCGCGGGGTGTAAACCACCCCTGCCGGATCACAATCTCCGAACAAGATAGTTCTGCTTACAAAAACCGCATCAGGCATTTACTCCCCCCTACTCGCCAACGTCAGGCCGATATCGATGAGTTCTTCTCGCTCGGCCATCAAGGGCTTCTGCCTTTGATGGCGGCGATTGTCCCCACATCAGCGACTCAAAGATTTTCGCCTGGAACCTAAGCACTCAGTTGCTTGAACCAGTCAAGGCTCTCAACGGTAGTTCCAGAAGGACGGTATTCACATCCGATCCATCCTGCGTAGCCGCGCTGCTCCAGCGCCTCGAACAAGGCAGCAAAGTCGATACTCCCCGTTGCCGGCTCGTGACGACCCGGGCAATCGGCAATTTGCACATGCACGGTTCTGTCATAGAACCGCGCCAGCACATCGGCTGCATCTCCGGTCAAAAGCTGGGCATGGTAAAGATCAAGAATCAGCCCGACACTCGGGAAGGTCTCCAGTACCTGTTGCGCCTTGCTGAAGTCGGACATGTAATAGCCCGGCATCGCCTCTGCGCTGATCACTTCGATCAGCGGCCGCAGCCCCTGGTCTTCCAAGTACTTCACCGCATATTCCAGGTTGCCCGCGTAGGTTCGCTCAGCGTCATTCTGCGTGGTAACGCCCGACATGATGTGGACATCCGCACACGCCAAGGTCTTTGCGTAGCGGGCGGCCTGGAGCAACCCGTCACGAAATTCCTCTCCCCTGCCCTGTAACGCGGCGATGCCTTTGGTAACGCCAGCCGGGGCGGCGAACTGAATCAACGGCAAACCGTATTGGGCTAGATGGTCGGCAAGCAGACTTGCGTCGAATTCATACGGTGACGGGAACTCAACTGCCCGGAAACCGGCGGCTGCCGCGGCTTCGATGCGCTGCAGAAAAGGCAATTCATTGAATTGGAAGCCGAGATGAGCATTGAACTTGAGCATTGGGTAATCATCCATCCTGGGAAGAAACGACATCATTAGCCTGGAGCATCCTTTGCCGCTCCAGCACTGCACTATCGCAAGTGCGTTCAACAATTAAAACCAGGTTTCCATCTGGATGCCGTATTGCCACACCCCTCCCGCCTGGAAGTCGGACATGCCAAAGGAGTCGTTAGTACTGAACCTGTCCAGATCCGAAGACCAGTTCATGTAGCTGGCGAACACTCGCAACTCCGGACGCGTGAGTAGATCGCCGACGTCGAGTTTGAATGTCGGGGCGACCGTGAATTTCCAGAAGTTACCATCGACCGCATTACGTTGTAGATAGCCCTTGGGGTCGAGGTTCATGGTTTGCCAGCTCATTTCGTAGGCCATTTCGAAGTTGCTGTTGATTTTGTTGGCCAAGCGCACGTTGAGGGTCAGCCAGCGGTAGTCGTCACCTTTAACGTATCTATCCTTGCTCTGTTCAGCCAGCAAGCTGGGCCCGATGCGCCAGTCAGAGGTCAGCGGCGTCTCACCGTAAAGCGCCAGACGCAGCGCGCGGGCGTCGTCGATCAGTTCACCATCCGAGCCAACGTTCTTGACCTCTGCCCCCAGGCCTTGCCCATAGAGCAGCGCCGTTTTGAAGAAGCCTTCCCTGCCGAAAAAGGTTTTCTGGTGATTGGCCAGCATGCTGTGCAAACCGCTATCCGCAGGCGTCAAACCGGCCTTGTTGGTGTGGGTGCCGAAATCGTTTTTCTTGGCGCCGATGGCGTTGTACATCCACTGCCACTGGCCATCCTCGAAGAACTGGTTGGAGGTCAGGACGTAGCTTTCCACATCGGCATTGATACCGCCCTGACTGAAATCCCCGTAGCTACGCCCAATCAACGAGTAATTCGAGCGCCAATGCTTGTTCATCTGCACATCGTAAATTCCACCGCCGGTGCCGGCCAGGTAAACGACGTCGGAGTCCAGCCAGTGGATATCGAAATTATCTCTATCGAAGCGCTTGCCCGCCCACAGCGTAGCGTTCTCGAATACTGAATTGCCTTTGAACGCGGCGACATGGTCGAGCGTGGCGAATACCTGGCGTACGTTGAGGTTGCTTTCGTCGGCCGTCCAGTCATTGGAGCTTTCCACGCCGTCGGCGATGGAGACCGTGAACTTGGAACGGGTACCGTTTTGCGCATAGACCTCTTTCGACAGGTCGATACGCATGTAGGTGTCGTCCTCGTTACCGAGTCGCCCGACTGCCCCGCCCACCGAACCGGCCGGCGTTGTATAAGGGCCGCCACGCCCGCCACCCAGCCCCTCGTCAACCAGCAATCCGGAGCGCGCATAGCCGTTGAAGCTGAACCCATCGGTGAGGTTCCCAGTACTGCCCTCCTTTTCCAGGCTTTGCTGACGGGCTTCGAGTTTTGCCAGTCGGGTGTCCAGAGCAGGTGCCGAAATGGCTGTTGCGTTAGAGGCGACGGGTTGCAAGGGCGGCGTCGCGCGTTTGACCTGCTGCAATTCCTGGGCAAGTGCCTGGGTCTGCTGTTCGGCCGTGGCTGCACGCTTTTCCGCTGCGCTGGCACGCGCTTCAAGTGCGGCCATGCGCTCTTCCAGTGTCGCGCCCTGAGAAGCCGCCGCCGATGTGCCGAGCACGCCGACCAGTAGCCAGCTTGATCCTTTCTGCATGTTGATTCCCTGTTTTGTTTTTATTTTTTGGTTGCCGCAGTTGCCTTTTTTGCGTGAGTCGCGAGTTGTCACAAACGACAAAAAAAGGATGCCTCCTCGCAAATACGCTGCTACATTTGGCGATGTTAACGTTAACTTTTCTAAAAACAAAAATAAAGGACGCTCGATGAAACACCTGAAATCGCTCCTGCCCGTTGCATTGATCACCCTGTCTGCCGCACTGCCATCCGTGTCGAACGCAACCGATCTGACGATCTCTTGCGGTGCGGTGGGTGCGGAGTTGCAGCTGTGCAAAGAGGCCGTCGAGACATGGTCGAAACAGACCGGCAACAACGTCGAGGTGGTCTCCACGCCTAACTCGGCGACCGAGAGGTTGTCGTTCTACCAGCAGATCCTCAGTGCGCAGTCCACCGACATCGACATCATTCAAATCGACATGGTGTGGCCGGGGATGCTGGCCAAACACCTGCTGGATCTGCGGGAGGCGCTTCCCGCCAACGCGACCCAAGGCTACTTCCAGGCCCAGGTCGATAACGCCACGGTCAACGGCCGGCTGGTGACGATGCCGTGGTTCACCGACTCGGGGCTGCTGTATTACCGCAAGGACTTGCTTGAAAAATACAACAAACAGGTTCCTCAAACGTGGGAGGAAATGACCGCTACCGCCAGGGATGTGCAACAGGCTGAACGCAACGCCGGGAACGCCAATGCCTGGGGTTATATCTTTCAGGGACGTGCCTACGAGGGCCTGACGTGCAATGCGCTGGAGTGGATCAGTAGCCAACCGCAAGGCGGCCTGATCAATCAACGCGGCGACATCGTGGTCAACAGTCAGGCCTCGAGAGCGGCGTTGACCCTGGCGAAAAGCTGGGTCGGAGACATCTCTCCGCGTGGCGTGCTCAATTACACCGAGGAAGAAGGACGTGGTGTATTCCAGTCGGGCAATGCGCTATTCATGCGTAACTGGCCTTATGTCTGGGCCCTGGTGCAAAGCCAGGACAGTGCCGTAAAAGACAAGGTCGGCGTCGCTCCCCTGCCCCGCGGCGGCGAAACCGGCGAGCATGCCTCCACCCTCGGTGGCTGGGGCCTGGCGGTATCGCGTTACAGCGCGCATCCCAAACTTGCCGCTGAGCTGGTGAGCTACCTGAGTAGTGCCCAAGAGCAAAAACGTCGAGCGCTGAAAGGCGGCTATAACCCGGTAATCGAGTCGCTGTATCAAGATCCCGAGTTGCTCGCGGCCATGCCTTATTACGCTCAGCTGCACAGCATTCTCAACGCTGGGGTCATGCGCCCCGCCGCCATCACCGCCGATCGTTATCCACGGGTCTCCAATGCGTTCTTCGACCGGGTGCATGGCGTGCTGGCGGGCGAGTTGCCCGTGGATCAGGCACTGGCCGAACTGGAAAGCGAACTTACGCGCATCAAACGCCGGAACTGGTAAGCCACAAGGAAGGAAATCACCATGTCTGTCTCTACAACCCATGCCCCCTTTGACGAGCTGCTGCTCACGAGGGAAACGCCTGTACAACGTCGCCGGGTGCGCGCTGCCTGGCTGTTTCTGACGCCAATGCTGGTCTGCCTGGCCCTGGTCGCCGCCTGGCCGCTGCTGCGCACATTCTGGTTCAGTCTGACCGACGCCAGCCTGGCGGACACCGGTGGCGCAACCTTCATAGGCTTGAGCAATTATCTGTTGTTCAGCGGTTCCGGCTGGTCGGGCATCCTCGTCGATCCACAGTGGTGGAATGCAGTGCGCAACACGTTGTATTTCACGGTGGTCTCGGTGGGACTGGAGGTCGTGCTGGGGTTGTTGGTGGCGTTGCTGCTGAACATCAAATTCACCGGCCGTTCTCTGGTGCGGGCGTTGATTCTGATTCCGTGGGCGATTCCGACGATTGTCTCGGCGAAGATCTGGTCATGGATGCTCAACGACCAGTTCGGCATCATCAATCACCTGATGCTCAGCCTCGGCCTGATTGATGCTCCCCTGGCCTGGACGGCAGATGCCGACCTGTCGATGTGGGCGGTGATCATCGTTGATGTCTGGAAGACCGTGCCTTTCGTCACGCTGCTGATGCTGGCGGCCTTGCAGATGTTGCCGAGCGATTGCTACGAAGCGGCCAGGGTCGATGGCATTCATCCGCTGAAGGTGTTCTGGCGCGTCACCCTGCCACTGTTGATGCCTGCACTGCTGGTGGCGGCGATCTTTCGCATCCTTGATTCGCTGCGGGTATTCGACGTCATCTATGTGCTGACCTCGAACTCCTCGAGCACCATGAGCATGTCGGTGTATGCCCGTCAGCACCTGGTGGAGTTCCAGGATGTCGGTTACGGCAGCGCGGCGTCGACGCTGTTGTTTCTCGTGGTCGCGGTGATCGCCATGCTTTACCTCTACCTCGGACGCCGTCAACTGGAGGTCCGCGCATGAGCCCGTGCCTGCTGAAAAAAGCGCTGTTGCGCCTCGGATTCTGGTGCCTGATCGGGGTTTTGCTGCTGTATGCGGTTTTCCCGTTCTACTACGCCATCGTGACGTCGCTGAAGCCCTCCAGCGCCTTGTTCGAGGTGAGCTACTGGATCGAAAATCCTGACTTCTCCAATTACGCTGCGGTCCTCCACCAGGCCTCGTTCCTGCGAGCAATCGGTAATTCGCTGGTGGTTGCGCTGTGCGTGGTCACATTGGCGCTGTTCCTCAGCCTGACCGCTGCCTATGCCTTGGGCCGGGTGAAATTCCGTGGGCGTGGCACGGTGTTGATGATGGTGCTTGGCGTGTCGATGTTTCCCCAGGTCGCGGTGCTGTCGGGACTGTTCGAAGTGATCCGCGCCTTGGGCCTGTACAACACGTCGTGGGCGTTGATCCTGAGTTACACGATTTTCACCCTGCCCTTCACCGTCTGGGTGCTGACCACGTTCATGGGACAACTGCCCCATGAACTGGAGGAAGCGGCAATCATGGATGGTGCGTCGCCCTGGGTGACGCTGACCCGCGTGCTGTTGCCGCTGCTCTGGCCCGCCCTGGTCACCACGGGCTTGTTGGCCTTCATCGCCGCGTGGAACGAGTTTCTGTTTGCCCTGACGTTCACCCTCACCGACAGCCAACGCACGGTGCCGGTGGCCATTGCCTTGATTTCCGGCGGCAGCCCCCATGAGTTGCCTTGGGGCTTGTTGATGGCCGCCTCGGTGTTGGTCACCGTCCCACTGGTGATTCTGGTGCTGATCTTCCAGCGCCGAATCGTTTCCGGTCTCACTGCCGGCGCGTTAAAGGGTTGATGCCCAATAAAGACAAGGAACCGCATCGTGATGAAATTGAAACTGGACAACGTGAACAAACAATTGGGCGGCGCGCGGATTCTTCGCGACATCAACCTGGAGATCGCTGCGGGTGAATTCGTGGTATTCGTCGGCCCTTCGGGCTGCGGAAAGTCGACGCTGCTGCGGCTGATCGCCGGACTGGATTCGATCTGTGCCGGCGACCTGCTGATCGACGGGCGCCGGGTCAACGACCTGGAGCCGCGCGAGCGTGGCGTCGGCATGGTGTTTCAGTCCTATGCGCTGTACCCACACATGAGCGTCTACGACAACATCAGTTTTGGCCTCAAACTGGCCAAGACTGAAAAGAGCAGCCTGCGCGAGCGCGTACTGAAAACTGCGCAAATCCTGCAATTGGACAAACTGCTGCAACGCAAGCCAAAAGAGTTGTCTGGAGGGCAGCGTCAGCGTGTAGCAATGGGCAGAGCCATGGCGCGGGAACCGGACATTTTGTTGTTCGATGAGCCGCTCTCCAACCTGGATGCTTCCTTGCGGGTGCAGATGCGCAACGAAATCGCCCGGCTGCATGCGCGACTGCGCTCAACCATGATCTACGTCACCCACGATCAGGTCGAAGCGATGACCCTGGCCGACAAAATTGTCGTGCTCAATGGCGGTCACGTCGAGCAGGTCGGCTCACCGCGCGAACTCTACGAGCGCCCTGCCAGCCGCTTTGTCGCCGGTTTTCTCGGTTCGCCGAGAATGAATTTCCTGCCGGCCCGCCTGCATGCGCCGGGCGAAACCAGCCTGGTCGATGCAACTGTTTTGGGGATGACCACCCTGCCCTTCGACAGCTCGGACCTGGCGGCAGAAGCCTCGCTGAGCCTGGGCGTTCGTCCGGAACACCTGTCGCTCAAAGCGGCGCAGGGCACGGCAGGCGTCGTCGTGACCGGGGTCGAATACCTGGGCAGTGAAACCTATGTGCACCTGGATACCGGGCAGGACGAGCCACTTATCTGTCGTTGTGAAGTCAACGCCGGATGGCAGGCGGGCGATCGGGTCGAACTGCAGCTGGACATCAACAAGATCCATCTGTTCGGCAGCGACGGCACGGCATTGAAGCGCCACCCGCACGCCATTGAATCCGCGCAGGATGACCTCTCTTTGCGCTCAGTCCGAGCAGGCGCCCTATGACCTTGTCTTTGAATACTCCGAGCGATCCCATGTCTTCGACCCTTGACCTTGCGCAGCGCGCCCTGGCTGACAGCCAGTCTCGCGTCATCGAGGATTATCGACCCGGTTATCATATTGCCCCGCCGGCAGGCTGGATGAACGACCCGAACGGGGTCGTGTACTTCCGTGGCGAATATCACGTTTTCTATCAGCATCACCCCTTCGACGCGAAATGGGGGCCGATGTATTGGGGCCACGCCAAGAGTGCCGATCTGGTGCATTGGCAACACCTGCCCATTGCGCTGGCACCCGGCGATGACTGCGACCGCGACGGCTGTTTTTCCGGGAGCGCCGTGGTCTGTGGCGATACCCTGGCCCTGATCTACACCGGGCACACCTGGCTGGGCGAAGTGGGTGACGAACGCTTGATCCGTCAAGTGCAGTGCCTGGCAACCAGTACCGATGGCATCCGCTTCGTCAAACACGGGGCCGTCATCGACAGCGCGCCGCAAGACGCCATCATGCACTTTCGTGACCCCAAGGTCTGGCAGGCGGATGGCTATTGGTACCTGATTGCCGGCGCACGTTTGGGCGATCTGCCGCTGCTCCCGCTGTACCGGTCCACGGATCTGCGCGTCTGGGAATTCCTCGACTATGTGTCCGCCGGCAGCGAAGGCGATGGCTATATGTGGGAATGCCCGGACCTGTTTCGACTGAATGGACGCGATGTGCTGCTGTACTCTCCGCAAGGCATGCAAGCCGACGGTTACGATCGGCTCAACAAATACCAGACCGGTTATCGAGTGGGCCAGCTCGATAACCAGTGGCACTTCACGGGCGGGCCTTTTATTGAGCTGGATAACGGCCACGATTTCTATGCGGCGCAGACGCTGTTGGCCGCCGATGGTCGGCGCCTCGTATGGGCGTGGCTGGACATGTGGGAAAGCCCGATGCCCAGCCAGGCCCATCACTGGTGCGGCATGCTCGGATTGCCCCGCGAACTTGAGCTGCGCGCCGATCGCCTTTGCGTGTATCCGGCACGCGAGCTCAGCGCGCTGCGAATGGCGCAATTGCCGGGTACGCCGTGGTGGGGAGATTCGGGAACTCGCTGGGTACCGCAAGTAAACGGCGACATGCTCGAAATCCATGTGCATCTGGATCTGCTCGGCTGCACTGACGGCCACTTGGGAGTCGCTTTGCGTTGCAGCGACGATGGCCGTGAAGAAACCCTGCTCTATTACGATGCATCACTGCAGCGTCTGGTGCTTGATCGCAGCCGCTCGGGTGCGCAAGTCACAGGCCAGCGCAGCGTGGCGATAGACCCGACACAAGAGCGCTTGGAACTGCGCGTGTTTCTTGATCGCTCATCCATCGAGGTATTCGACGAAAACGGCCGCTTCAGCCTCAGCAGTCGCCTCTATCCGCGTTCCGACAGTCTGGGCGTGAAGCTGGTGGCAAGCGGGAGTGGCGGACGCGTCTCGATTGCCAAGGCATGGCCGCTCGGTTCTGCATGGTCATGAGCGGCGTCATTCGGGTCGCGAGAAGCCCGGGCCCTGTGTCATGATTCTGCGTCAACCTGACCGGCCGCACCTCGCATGACTTCAGTGAAAGACGTTGCACAACTGGCCGGCGTGTCCCTGATGACGGTGTCTCGAGCGCTCAATACTCCGGAAAAACTGAGCCCCGAAACCCTTCTACGGGTGCGTCGTGCCATTGATGAACTGCAATTCGTACCCAGCCTGTCAGCGCGCAAGATGCGCGGTGACAACCTGCAGTCGCGAACCATCGGTGTGTTCGCGCTGGACACTGCGACCACACCTTTCGCGGTCGAGCTGCTGCTGTCCATTGAGCAAACTGCGCAGCAAGCCGGCTGGAATGTCTTTATCCTCAACCTGCTAAGCAACCCGCCCACCGACCAGAACATCGACCTGATGCTGTCGCACCGTCCGGATGGCTTGATCTTCAGCGCCATGGGGTTTCGCCAGGTCAGCATTCCCGAGCGCTTGAAGAGCAAGCCTTTAGTGCTTGCCAATTGTCTGGCAGATGACAGCAGCCTCGTCAGCTATGTACCCGACGACGAAATGGGCCAGTATCGCGCCGTACACCACGCGTTGAGCCTCGGCTACCAGCGTCCGCTGTGTATCAATCTGCCGAAACAAAGTCTGGCATGGGGGCTGCGACAAAAAGGCCTGCAGCGTGCCTGTCAGGCATTCGGACTGGCGCCTGACACGCTCCTGCAATACGACCTTTCCGATCATGATGCCTATGGTGAAACAGCCGCTATCCTCGACCGGCATGTCATTGATGGTCGTCCCCAATTCGATATTCTGATCTGTGGCAACGACCGCATTGCCCTCTGTGCCTATCAACTGTTGTTGGGGCGCGGCCTGAAAATTCCCGACGATGTCGCCGTCCTCGGCTACGACAACATGATCGGCATTGCCGAGTTGTTCATCCCTCCGCTGACCACCGTGCAACTGCCGTACTACGAAATTGGGCGCCAGGCTGCACGGCATCTGATCGAGACCCTGGAGCTTTCGGGCACTCAGCGAGTTGACTGTCCATTGGTGGTCAGGACATCACTGTAAGAGTGGGTCAGCTCGCTGATAGCACGCTTTTGATTTTCCGAGTGGAATCAGAAATCCACTGTCGCTGAAAGCAGATAAGTTCTCGGTGTCGACAACGTCAACCCCGGTTCACTGTCATCCGAAGCGCCTGCTGAACTCCAGTAGCTTTTATCCAGAACGTTCTCGACATTGGCGCGCAGGGTGATGGTTTTTTCATCGACTTTGAAGGCGTACCGCGTACCCACGTCGAAGCGCTCCCAAGCGTCGATCTCCTTCTCGTTCGACTGATCCAGATACTGCGAACTGGAATAGATGCCACGGGTTGTCAGCGTCAGCCCCTGCACAGTCGGCACGTCCCACTCTGCGCCCAGATTGACGTTGTATTTCGGCGTCGCCGGCGCACGGTTGCCGTCGAACGTGCCGTTGGTGGTGTGGGTCAGCTCGCTGTCGATGTACATCACGCCGCCGAGCAACCGGACGCCTTTGAGCGGTTCGCCAAACATGCTCAGCTCCACGCCGTTGTTCTGTCGTTTGCCGTTCGGGCCGAAGACCCGGGTCGTGGCGTTGGTTTCATAGGCGGGTTGCTTGATCCTGAATACTGCTGCCGTTAACGCATACGAACCGGCGTCGTACTTGGCTCCGATCTCGACCTGACGACTGATAAACGGCGGGAAGATTTCGTCTTCGTTCACTGACGTTGACGGCGCAATCTTGCCTTGGCTCAGGCCTTCCATGTAGTTGGCGTAGAGCGACAGCTTGTCAGTCGCCTTGAACAGTATGCCGCCCGAGGGCGAAACCTTTTCCTCGTCGTAAGCCGTGTCGCCTTTGACGTCATCGCTCCAGTCATCGACTTTCACTCGTTGCCAGCGCGCACCGAGGGTTAACAGAAGCCGATCATCAAAGAAGCCCAAGGTGTCGGACAACGCCACGCCGCTGAAGCGGTTTTCGGTGTACACCTTGGCGTCGTAGCGCGTCGGCGTACCGGGTTTGGCGGTTTCCACCGGGTCATACAGATTGCTGCGCCCGGCCGCATAACGCGCGCCGCCATTCTCGAAATCCATATAAAAGTAGCTGGCCACCAGATTGACCTCATGGCTCACCGGCCCGGTATGGAACCAGTTGCGCACGCCGGCCGTTGCGGTACGGACATTCTCGTCGCGGGTGAAATCACGCGGTTGAACGCTGAAATCACCGGCATCGTTGGTGACGGAAACGGCGTGGCGCAAGAAGTCATGATTACTTTTGCGCGCGCCGACGCCGCCGTACAGCATCACCGAATCATTGACGTCGAACTCAGCGTTGAGCGTGCCGAAGGTGTCCTCGGTTTTCGCCTGAGTCCACGGTTGCGCGTAGTTGCGATGCACCTTGTTCGCGCTCGGAACCTTGGCATTGACCGCGACCTGCACGCGCTCCTGCGGCGCGTCGGTGTCGCGTTCGGTGTGACCGATATCGGTCGAAAGTCGCAAGCGCTCACCGCGAAAATCCAGGCCGAGCACGGCCATGTCGCGGTCGACACTTTGATCATCCCACTCGGTATCACCGGACTGTTTGACGCCGTTGAAGCGCAGGCCGAACTGATTGTCCTCACCGAACCGCCGGCCGACATCCACCGCGCCACCGACCTGATTGTTCGATGCATAGTTGGCCGTCAGCGAGGTGATCGGTTTGTCGGTGGCACGCTTGGGCACCACATTGATGCCTCCGCCCACGCTACCCCGTGGCGAGATGCCGTTAATGAGTTGGCTCGGGCCTTTCAGAATGTCGACGCGATCGGCCATTTCCATGTCGATCGTGTAAGTCGGCAGCACCCCATAGAGGCCGTTATAGGCGACGTCGCTGTTGAACAAACTGAAACCACGGATGGTGAACTGCTCGTAACGTCCACCGGCCGGATTGGTCGCGCGCACCGATGGATCGCTGGAAATCAGATCGCCCAAGGTGCGCGCCTGCTGATTCTTCACCGCCTCGCTGGTGTAGGTGGTCATGCTGAACGGGGTTTCCATGAAGTCTTTCGACCCCAGCAAACCCTGCGAGCCACGCCGCGCGACTTGGCCGCCGGCAAACACATCGGCATCGCTGGAACCGGTGGCACCGAGAATCGACGTCGGCGCCAGTTGCAGGCTGCTGCCCTCGGCGGCTGGAATCAGTGTATAGGCCTGCTCACCCAGCGGTTGCAGTTGCAGACCGGAACCCAGCAACAAGCGAGCGAACCCCTCCTCCACAGCGAATTCACCGGACAAGCCGTTGCTGTTGCGGCCACTCACCAGTGCCGGATCGACCGACAGATTGACCCCGGCCAACCCGGCAAAGCGGGTCAGTGCGGCGCTCAAACTACCGGCCGGCACCTGGTAACTGCGCCGAGCGGCGTCTTCGGCCCAACTGGACTGGATCAACACAGGGCTGGCACTCAGGCTCAGCAGGAGGCTCAACTGCAACAACGGACGCAAACGACTTGGGAATACTGCGGGCATTGGAAGAAGCTCTCGATTTTGTTCACTTACCTGCAATGACCGGTGAGGCGAAAAAAAGGGACAGGCTTCAGACGAAATTTTTTCGCGGCGCCAGCGTTACCCAGAAACGCGTGCGCGAATGGACCTCCAACGGCAGGCTCGCCGCCAGCAGCGTCAGCACTTTATCGGTGTCGTCGAGGCGGAAACTGCCGGTGACACGCAGACGTTCAAGTGCCGGCTCCCAGCGCAGAAGCCCCGAGCGATAACGGCTCAACTCGCGAAGAAAGTCCCCCAACGGCTGGTTTTGCGCCATCAACACACCGTCACGCCAGCCCGGCATTTTGGCGTCGAACAGCGCGACCGACCCGGCGCCGGAAGCCTGCAGATTGACCTGTTGCCCGGCGTTCAACTGCAGCGCCGGCCCGTGCAACGGCTGCAATTGCACCGAACCGCTGACCACCGACACGGTGCAATCACGCTGGTTGAGGCGCACGCAGACTTCGCTGCGGCTGACAATGATCCGACCGTACGGCGCGTTGACCGTCAACGCCGTGCTACCCGGAACGTTGAGCGCCATTTCGCCGCGCACCAACGTCAACTGACGGCTGGCCAGATCGACGTTCACCGCACTGGCGGTGTTCAGTTGCAAGGTGCTGCCGTCGGCCAGCCGTGTTCGCGTGTGTTCGCCGGTGGAAGTCTGCAAATCCGCGCGCCAGACGTCGAGCGGCAACTGGCGACTGATCAACCACGCCGTCGGCACCAGCGCCGCCAGACCCAGCGCCCTTTTCAGAGCTGCACGCCGCGCCAGATCCGGGCGATCGAGTGTGGCCATGGCCAATTCTGCTGGCAGACTGGAAAAGCGCTGGCGCAGTAATTGAATCTTCTGCCAGGTGTTTTCATGGCGGCTATCGCTGTCGCGCCAGTGCTTGAGTCGCACGTGATCGGCTTCACTGGCCTCGCCGGATTCGAGCAATGCCAACCACTGTGCGGCGGCACGGGCAACTTCGCGCGATTCGGTGCTGGGCGCAACACGCATCATAGATCCAACATCAAGCAATGTTCGTAAGCCATTGCCATGTAACGTTTTATACTGCGTTCAGAAACCTGCAGCCGTTCGGCAATTTCACGGTAAGCGAGGCCTTCGAGCTGACTCAGGAGAAAGGCCCGACGCACCGCTCGCGGCAAACCATCGAGCAGCTCATCCAGCGCTTGCAGGGTTTCCAGCAGCAGCCAACGTTGCTCGGGCGACGGCACGCATTCCTCGGGCAACTGCGCGAGTGCTTCGAGATAGGCCTTTTCCAGGCTGCGGCGGGTGTAGAAATTGCTCAGCAGGCGTTTGCCCACGGTCAGCAGATACGCGCGCGGCTCGCGCATATCTACAATCGGCTGAGCGCTGCACAGCACGCGCAAGAAGGTATCCTGGCTCAGGTCCGCCGCATCCCACGCGTTGCCCATGCGCCGCCGCAGCCAGGTTTCCAGCCAGCCTCGATGGTCGCGATACAGTTCGTGCAGGTGCTGCGGCGATGGCGTCGCTGCTTCAGTCATCTCAAGAGTCCTGCGCGAAGTCAGTTTCAAATGAGAGTGATTCTATTTAACTTGAGCGCCGACACAAAGCCTTTTTAACCGCGACAGCTTTCATGAGCGCTTCAAGGTCTCGCTCGGCAACTCCTTGAACAACGCCCGGTAACTGCTGGAAAACCTTCCCAAATGCCAGAACGACCAGTGCATCGCCACCTCCGCCACGGTGGTTTCCGTGGGTCGGCGCTTGAGCAATTCACGGTGTGCGCTGTTCAACCGGCGCAGGCGCAGCCAGTGACTCGGGGTCATCCCGGTGTAGGCCTTGAACGCCTGCTGCAATTGCCGCAACGGCACCCCGGCCACTTGCGAAAGCTCCAGCAGATTGACCGTGTCTTCCGGCGAATCGGCCGCCCACTCCCCTACCCGTTTCATGATCATCCGCTCTTCAGTACGCCGCTGTAATCCGCCGCGATCAAGACTGGTGTGAGCGTTGTCGAGAATGAACAGGCAGTCTTCGAGCAGTTGCTTTGTCAGCGCATCTTTATCAAGCAGATCAACAGCTTGCGACATCTTCGTGAGAGTCGAGCTTAACCAGCGACTGAACAAGGCGTTCTGCCCGCAGTTGAGTTGGGTCATGAACAACCCTTCGAGTTTCGCCACATTCAGACCGTGCTGGCGGACAAACTCCGGACCGAACACCACGGCGATTTCCTGGTAGTTCTCCGGGGTGATCCAGATGTTGCGGCTCTCTTCATTGAGCAGATACAGCGCGTTGTCACTGCGATCGAAACAGAACGCCAAAGCACCCGACGGCGCGCTGAAGTTCTGCTCGACGCGGGTGTTCATCTGCTCTTCGTAGACCTCGACACCCTGCAGATCCAGATAGCGGATCTGCCCGGCGAAATGGCCCGGCGACATCTGTTGGTAATGCTGGACCCAGCCCGGTGTGGCGCGGACTTGTTCGGCCACATCGGCGGTGTTGAACGCTTGAACCTGGAGCGAATTGCACGTTGTCATGGGGTGACCTTGCGCACTCTTTTGGTGCGCTTTGGTGCTGCTTAAAGTGGATAGATGGAACTGCAAGGCTCGCCCAAGATAGTCGTCAACGCGCCACAGGGGAAGGGGCGGAAGATGAAACCCGCCCTCCCCGGCGTCTATAAAACCAATAACGAGGTCTTTATGAATGCCCCTTTCGATCAGCTGTTCACGTGGCTGAAAGATCACAAGATTACCGAAGTCGAATGTGTGGTCAGCGACCTGACCGGCATTGCCCGCGGCAAGATCGCACCGACCAACAAGTTCCTGCATGAGCGAGGCATGCGCCTGCCGGAAAGTGTCCTGCTGCAAACGGTAACCGGGGATTTTGTCGACGACGACATCTACTACGACCTGCTCGATCCTGCCGATATCGACATGGTCTGCAAGCCCGTGGCTGACGCGGTCTACGTGATTCCGTGGGCGATCGAGCCGACCGCCATCGTCATCCACGACACCTTCGACAAGTTCGGCAACCCGATCGAACTGTCGCCGCGCAACGTGTTGAAGAAAGTCTTGCAGCTGTACACCGACAAAGGCTGGAAGCCGATTGTGGCGCCGGAAATGGAGTTCTACCTGACCCAACGCTGCGAAGACCCGGATCTGCCGCTGAAGGCACCGCTGGGCCGCTCGGGCCGTGCTGAAAGCGGTCGGCAGTCGTTCTCCATCGATGCCGCCAACGAATTCGATCCGTTGTTCGAAGACGTCTACGACTGGTGCGAACTGCAAGGCCTGGACCTCGACACGCTGATCCACGAAGACGGCCCGGCGCAGATGGAAATCAACTTCCGTCACGGCGACGCCCTCGATCTGGCGGACCAGATCACTGTGTTCAAGCGCACCATGCGTGAGGCCGCACTCAAGCACAACGTTGCGGCGACATTCATGGCCAAGCCGATCGGCGACGAGCCGGGCAGCGCCATGCACATTCACCAGAGCGTGGTGGACATCGCCACGGGCAAACCGATCTTTGCTAACGCTGACGGGCAGATGAGCGAACTGTTCCTGCATTACATCGGTGGTTTGCAGAAGTACATCCCGAAAGTGCTGCCGATGTTCGCCCCAAACGTCAACTCGTTCCGCCGCTTCCTGCCGGACACCTCGGCGCCGGTCAACGTCGAATGGGGCGAAGAAAACCGCACCGTCGGCCTGCGTGTGCCAACGTCCAGCCCGGAAGCCATGCGTGTGGAAAACCGTCTGCCGGGCGCCGATGCCAACCCGTACCTGGCAATCGCCGCGAGCCTGCTCTGCGGTTATATCGGCATGGTCGAAGCCATCGCGCCGAGCGCTGCGGTACAAGGCCGCGCTTACGAACGTCGCAATCTGCGCCTGCCGATCACCATCGAAGAAGCGCTGACGCAAATGGAAGAGTGCGAAGCCGTTGCGCAATACCTCGGCGACAAGTTTGTCCGTGGCTATGTCGCGGTAAAGCGTGCCGAGCATGAAAACTTCAAACGCGTGATCAGTTCGTGGGAGCGTGAGTTCCTGATGCTGAGCGTCTGAGCAAAGCCAAAAGATCCCCTGTGTCGATCGTTCCCACGCTCTGCGTGGGAATGCAGCCCGGGACGCTCCGCGTCCCATCCAAAGCCGAACGCGGAGCGTCCGTTGAGGCATTCCCACGCAGAGCGTGGGAACGATCATTCGAAAAAGAGGTGTCGAAATGCGTCTGTTGAAATCCGTACTCCCGGTCGCCCTGAGCGTGCTGTTCAGCGCGGTAGCCCATGCCCAACCCCAGGTCAGCGTCTACAACTGGACCGACTACATCGGCGAAACCACCCTCGCCGATTTCCAGAGCCAAAGCGGGATCAAGGTGATCTACGACGTTTTCGACTCCAACGAAACCCTCGAAGGCAAACTGCTCGCCGGTCGCACCGGGTATGACGTGGTCGTGCCGTCCAACCACTTCCTCGCGCGTCAGGTGAAGGCAGGCGCCTTCCTCAAACTTGACCGTGCGCAACTGCCGAACTTCAAGAACCTCGACCCGAAACTGCTCGAACTGCTGGAGAAAAACGACCCGGGCAACGAGCACTCGGTGCCGTACCTGTGGGGCACTAACGGCATCGGCTACAACGTCGACAAGGTCAAGCAAGTGCTGGGCGTCGACCACATCGATTCCTGGGCCGTGCTGTTCGAGCCTGAGAACCTGAAGAAACTCAGCCAGTGCGGGGTGTCGATGATGGACTCCGCCGACGAAGTCTTCCCGGCGGTACTCAATTACATGGGCATGGACCCGCGCAGCGAAAACCCGGAAGACTATAAAAAGGCTGAAGCGAAACTGCTGAGCATCCGTCCATACATCACCTATTTCCATTCTTCGAAATACGTGTCGGATCTGGCCAACGGCGATATTTGCGTAGCCTTCGGTTACTCCGGCGACGTGTTCCAGGCCGCCAACCGTGCCAAGGAAGCCAAGAACGGCGTGAACATCGCTTACGCCATTCCGAAGGAAGGCGCCAATCTCTGGTTTGATCTGTTGGCCATCCCCGCCGATGCGAGCAACACCAAAGAAGCGCACGCTTTCATCAATTACCTGCTCGATCCGCAAGTGATCGCCAAAGTCAGCGCTTCGGTCGGTTACGCCAACCCGAACCCGGCCGCCAAGCAATACATGGATCCGGAGCTGGTCAACAATCCTGAGGTCTATCCGCCTCAAGAAGTTCTCGACAAGCTCTACATCTCTACCACCCCGCCCCAGGCGATCATGCGTCTGATGACCCGGTCCTGGAGCAAAGTGAAGTCGAACAAATGAATCAGTACACCCAAGAACACGCTCGCTCTTACTACGCCGCTTCGGCCCGGGCGAGCACACCTTATCCGCTGCTGGACGGTGACTTGACTGCCGATGTCTGCGTGATCGGCGGCGGATTCACCGGGGTCAACACGGCCATCGAACTGGCGCAACGCGGGTTGTCGGTGGTGTTGATCGAAGCCCGGCGCATCGGCTGGGGCGCCAGTGGGCGCAATGGCGGCCAGTTGATTCGCGGGATCGGTCATGAGGTCACGGGGTTCGCCAAGTATGTCGGTCAGGAAGGCGTGCGTTACTTGCAGCGCGCCGGCATCGATTCGGTCGAACTGGTGCGTCAGCGCATCGGCGACAACGGCATCGAATGTGATCTGCGCTGGGGCTTCTGCGATCTGGCCAACACCCCGGCGCAGTTCGCTGCCTTCAAGGATGAATTGGTCGACCTCGCCGAACTCGGCTATGCCCATGAAACCCGCCTGATCGGCCCCGAGCAGGTGCGCCAGCAGGTGGTCAACTCCGACATCTATGCCGGTGGCCTGGTCGACATGGGGTCCGGTCATCTGCATCCGCTGGATTTGGTGCAAGGCGAAGCGCGACTTGCAGCATCGTTGGGCGTAAGGATTTTCGAGCAGAGTGAAGTGCTGGAAATCATCCACGGCTCGACCGTGCAGGTGCGTTGCGCAAACGGCTCAGTGCGTGCCGGCAGTCTGGTGCTCGGCTGCAATGCGCATCTGGACGACCTCGAACAGCAACTCAGTGGCAAGGTGCTGCCGGCCGGCAGTTACATCATCGCCACCGAACCGTTGTCCGAGGCGCGCGCCGCGCAACTGATCCCGCACAATCTGGCGGTGTGCGACCAGAAAGTCGGCCTCGATTACTACCGGCTCTCGGCGGACCGACGCTTGCTGTTCGGCGGTGCCTGCCACTATTCCGGGCGTGATCCGGCGGACATCGCCGCTTACATGCGCCCGAAGATGCTCAAGGTCTTCCCGCAACTGGCCGACGTGCGCATCGATTACCAGTGGGGCGGCAAGATTGGCATCACCGCCAACCGCTTTCCACAGGTCGGCCGGCTCAAGCAGCACCCGAACGTGTTCTATGCGCAGGGCTATTCCGGCCATGGCCTGAACGTCACGCACTGGTGCGCGAAACTGCTCGGCGAGGCGATTCATGCCGGTCACAGCCAAGGCATGGATGTGTTCAGCGGCGTGCCGCACATGACCTTCCCGGGCGGTCCGGCCTTGCGTTCGCCACTGCTGGCACTGGGGATGTTCTGGTATCGCCTGCGGGAAATGCTCGGCTGACAGCACAAACCGCGCTGACACGATCTGATCGTTCCCGGCTTTGATCGTTCCCACGCTCCGCGTGGGAATGCCTCAAGGGACGCTCTGCGTCCAGTGACGCGGAGCGTCACGGGCTGCATTCCCACGCAGAGCGTGGGAACGATCAGGTCGCGGCAGGTGAGCTATTCACATTTGCTCTATCGCCAAGCACTTCTATATTGATGAGGTGCTTTGGCGTTCCTGACGCTCAGTGCCCAATCAATCGAGGAGGACATGGATGAAGTCGTCAGCCACCGACGAGCCGCGAGCACCCGGCCAAGCCCCAGTCAAAACCCGCCGTTTCAGCATTTCACTCGTCTGGATCGTGCCGATTGTGGCGGTGCTGGTGGGCATCTCGCTGGTGGTGCACAACGTGATGCAGGAAGGGCCGACGATCATCGTCAACTTCAAGACCGGCAGCGGCCTGACGGCCAACAAGACCGAGGTCAAATACCGCAACGTGGTCATCGGTCAGGTGACGGATGTCGAGTTGAGTAACGACCAGAAAAGTGTCGACGCCACCATTAAACTGTCAAAACAGGCGGAAACCTTCACGCGCGAAGACTCACAGTTCTGGGTGGTGCGCCCGCGCATTGGCGCCGGCGGCGTTTCGGGCATCGACACCCTGCTTTCCGGTGACTACATCGGCGCCGACGTCGGCCAGTCCGATGGCCGCGCAAAGAACTTCAAGGGTCTGGAAAACCCGCCGCCGATCACCTACGGCGAACCCGGCAAGCGCTTCATGCTGCATGCGCCGGACCTCGGTTCACTGGATATCGGTTCACCGGTTTATTACCGCAAGATTCCGGTCGGCCAGGTCGTCACCTACGCCCTCAACCCCGAAGGCAAAGGGGTGGATATCGAGGTGTTCATTCACGCGCCGAACGACGCGTTCGTCACTGAAAACACCCGTTTCTGGAATGCCAGCGGCATCGACATCAATGTCGGTGCCAACGGCTTTGCCGTGAAGACCGAATCGCTGTCGACCATGCTGGTGGGCGGGATTGCGTTCCGTGCTCCGGATTACAGTCCCAACGATGTGGCCGCCGCAGACGACAAAGATTTCGAACTGTTCGCCGACCAGCAGAGCGCCCTCGCCCCACCGAATGGCAAGGCGCAATACATGGTGCTGCGTTTCGAACAGTCACTGCGCGGGCTCAAGGTCGATGCGCCGGTCGAGTTCCTCGGTATGGAAATCGGCCGGGTCGTGGGCATCAACCTGGATTTCGATGCGAAAAAACGCACCTTCCCGCTTAACGTCGGTATCGTCATTTACCCGCAGCGTCTCGGTCAGGCCTACAAAAAGATGCTCACCGAATTCAAGCACGACCCCAACGACGAAGCCGCTGGCATCCGCTTGCTGGGCACCTTCGTCGATAATGGCCTGCGTGCCCAGGCGCGCAGTGGCAACCTGCTGACCGGCCAGTTGTACGTCGCGTTGGACTTCTTCCCGAAAGCGGAGAAAGTCGCGTTCGACCCGAGCGCTCGCCCGGTCGTTCTACCGACCGTGCCCGGCAGCCTCGAACAGTTGCAGGAAAAACTCGAAGCGGTGGTCGACAAGCTCAACAAGTTGCCAGTGGATCGCATCGCCAACAACCTCGACAGCAATCTGATCGAGCTGCGCAAAGGTCTGACTCAGTTCAACGCCAAGACCCTGCCGGGCGTGCAGAGCACGCTCGCCGACGTCAGCAAGACCTTGCAGTCCGCCAGTTCAACCCTGGCCGAAGATTCGCCACAACGCGAGAAACTCACGGAAACCCTCGACGAACTCGGGCGCATGTCGCGTTCGCTGCGTGAGCTGTCGGATTACCTCGGTCGTCATCCGGAATCGCTGATTCGTGGTCGCCCCGATAACGCAGCACCTATCGATCTGAAAGGACCGCCACGCAATTGAGCACAGGAGCTAACACAATGGCTTTACCGCTAAAGATCACCGTGCTCGCTGCGTTCATGCTGCTGAGCGCCTGTCGCAGCGACCCGATCAGCTTTCACACCCTGACGCCGGTGCAGATCGCCAACACACGGACCGGCGCGCAGATTCCGATTGAAGCGCTGAGCGTGCCGCCGCAGGTCGACCGTGCGCAAATCGTTATCCGCCAGGGCAACAGCGGCCTGGCGATTCTTGAAACTGATTGGTGGGGCGCGACACTGGCGGATGAGTTGCGCGGTGCGTTGGCCGATCAATTGAGCAATACCGGTGGGCAAGGCAACGTTTCGGTGCGCATCGAAGTGCAACGCTTCGACTCGATCCCCGGTCAGTACGGCCTGATCGACGCCAAATGGCGCTTGCGTCCTGTCGGCGCCACTGACAATGGCTCGCTGACCTGCCGTTCGACCCTGCAAACACCGTCCGGCCCGACCATCGATGATCTGGTGGGGGCCCAGCAGCACAACGTCAAACGGCTGGCCGAGCAGATCAGTCGGGCGGCAACCGGCAACGCGCGCACCTGCCCTTCCCCGTCCTGACGGACCTACAGATCGAAGCGATCCACCGCGCGCCGCCGCTCGTTGTCGTCCCGCACATCGTAATTGGCGGTGGTCTGGATATTGCTGTGGTGCGCCAGTTTCTGCGCAATCGACAAATCATGCTCCTCGATCACCCGCGTAATAAACGAACGGCGGAAATCGTGCGGCATGATCTTCACCCCGACCTGGGTGCCACGCTGACGGGCGATGTAATAGATCGCGTGTTTGGTGATGCGCTCGCGGGTGATATGACTGCCGCGACGGATACGGTTGAACAGAAAGGCATCGTCACTCTCGCCCTCCTTCAGCTCTGAACGCCGCAGTTCCAGCCATGCATCGAGTTTGGCGAACGCCCAGGCCGGTGCGTACTTGATCAGTTGCTTATTGCCTTTGCCGGTGACGGTCAGGCTGCGCTCCGTGAAATCGACCTGATTCAAGTCCAGGTCCACCGACTCTGATTTACGCATGCCGGTGCCGTACAACAACGCAATCACCGCTGCGTCGCGCAGCCCTTGCGGACGCGGATCAGCGGCGCAGACTTCCATCAATTCGTGAATCAAGGTGCGCTTCAAGTTGCGCCCCTGAGATAACCGCGTGCCGGCGATGCCTTTGACCGAACGCATTTTCAGCAGATGATCCTGGCTGATCAGGCTCATGCGCCAGGCTTCATTCATCACACCGCGCACGGCATTCACGTACAGCGACGAGGTATTCGGCGCATAACCGTCGGAGCGCAATGCGGCGACCAGCGCCACGACGTCTTCCGGTTGCAGCCGGTGCCAGGGGATTTCCTCGATGTCCACGTCTTCAAAACCAAGACGGTCAGCGGCGTCCTGCAAGACATAACGCATGGTCAGTTGGCTGGACGGCGCCAGGCGGGCCAGATAAAGCGTCAGCGGATTAGTGTTGGACGGGGTGGATTCAGTACTCGACAAGTCAATCAAACGAAACGGCCTTGAATAGAAAACAGTTCAACAAAACAACTTAAAAGTGCAAAGAAACTTATATAAAGAGCGACTCTTCCGTAAAACTTTTCTACTAAAACAGCCGATAAACGGAAGAAGTCTGAACGGTGGCTGTATGGCTTACAGATAGACGAATCGCCGACCGTTTTTTCATGTTCCTTTCACAAAAACGCGCATAACCTTAGTTACAACAGGTTGCCCCGAAAGGCCTGCAACCCTGCCGACCGCGGACTGAAAAGTCAATCAGGTATCCCCCGATCGGTATCTCAACCCTTTGAAATTCCGTGTTTTTCAGACAATCGGCTGAAGGATGGCTATCGCCTCGAGGTTCTTATGAGTCAAGCGTTTCTGCCGTTTTCCCGCCCGAGTATCGGCGATGAAGAAATAGCCGCCGTTGAACAAGTATTGCGGTCAGGGTGGATTACCACCGGCCCTAAAAACCAGGCACTGGAAGAACACTTCGCCAACTATGTCGGTTGCAAACACGCCGTGGCACTTTCCTCGGCCACCGGCGGCATGCACATCACTTTGCTGGCCTTGGGCATTGGCCCGGGTGACGAGGTCATTACCCCGTCGCAGACCTGGGTCTCGACCGCCAACATGATCTCCCTGCTCGGCGCCACACCGGTGTTCGTCGACGTTGATCGCGACACCCTGATGACCGATGCCGCGCGCATCGAAGCCGCCATCACCCCACGCACCAAAGCAATCATTCCTGTGCATTACGCCGGCGCCGCGTTTGATCTTGATCCGCTGTACGCGCTGGCCGACAAACACGGCATCGCCATTATCGAAGACGCCGCCCACGCTGCTGGCACCCGTTACAAGGGCCGGCACGTCGGTGTGCAGGGCACGGCGATTTTCTCCTTCCACGCGATCAAGAACATGACCTGCGCCGAAGGCGCGATGTTCGTCACCGACGACGAAGCGCTGGCCAGCCGCGTGCGCATGCTCAAGTTCCACGGTCTCGGCGTCGACGCCTACGATCGTCTGACCGGTGGCCGCAAGCCGCAGGCGCAAGTGATGGAACCGGGGTTCAAATACAACCTCGCCGACATCAATGCCGCGATTGCCCTGGTGCAACTGGAGCGTCTCGACGCAATCAATGCGCGCCGCACCGAACTGGCCGCCGCCTACCGGCAAAAACTCGAAGGCCTGCCGGTGCAAACGCTGGCCCTGCCCGCCTACGCACAAACCCACGCCTGGCACCTGTTCATCCTGCGCATCGACAGCGAGCGCTGCGGCATGGACCGCGAAGCCTTCATGAAAGGCTTGCAGGACCAAGGCATTGGCTCCGGCATCCATTTCATCGCCACCCACTTGCACACCTGGTATCGCCAGCGTGACCCCGACCTTTACCTGCCCGACACCGAGTGGAACTCGGCGCGGCTGTGCTCGATTCCGTTGTTCCCCGACATGAGCGATCAGGACCTTGATCGCGTGGTCGGCGCCATCGCCACCCTTATGGACAAACGCCCGTGAAAACCTATCCGATCCGCTGTGTGTCGATCGTCATCCCGGTCTACAACGAACAGGACAGCCTGCCGGAACTGCTGCGCCGTACTGAAGCCGCCTGCAAGATGCTGCGTCACGACTTTGAAATTGTCCTCGTCGACGACGGCAGCCGTGACGAGTCCGCCAACCTTCTGGAAGAAGCCGCGACCCGTGAAGACAGCCCGTTCGTGGCGGTCATCCTCAACCGTAACTACGGCCAGCACGCAGCAATCATGGCCGGTTTCGAACAATGCAAAGGCGATGTGGTGATCACCCTCGACGCCGACCTGCAGAACCCGCCGGAAGAAATCCCCCGGCTGGTTGCCGAAGCGGAAAAGGGTTACGACGTGGTCGGCACCGTGCGCGGCAACCGCCAGGACTCGGCCCTGCGCCGCTATCCATCGAAGCTGATCAACCTCGCCGTGCAACGCTCCACCGGCGTCGCCATGAGCGACTACGGCTGCATGCTCCGCGCTTACCGCCGGACGATCATCGACGCAATGCTCGCCTGCCGTGAACGCAGCACCTTCATCCCGATTCTGGCCAACAGCTTCGCCCGCCACACCACCGAAATCGTCGTCGCCCACGCCGAACGTGAGCACGGCGATTCGAAGTACAGCCCGATGCGCCTGATCAACCTGATGTTCGACCTGATCACCTGCATGACCACTACACCTTTGCGCCTGCTGAGCATCGTCGGTTTCACCATGGCCGGGCTTGGGTTGCTGTTTGCTTTCGCACTGATCGTTATGCGTCTGGCTTTCGGTTCCGGCTGGGCCGGTGACGGCATGTTCGTGCTGTTCGCGGTGCTGTTTGTGTTCACCGGTGGCCAGTTCATCGGCATGGGCCTGCTCGGCGAATACCTGGGGCGCATGTACAGCGACGTGCGCGCCCGCCCGCGTTTCTTCATCGAAAAAGTCTTGCGCAGCCACGCCGCCGAGCCAGCGCCTGCCGTCACGGTTGACGGTCTCTCTTCTACTTCTACTACCGGTCAGGTTCACTCATGAGTGCAAAAACTGTTGTCTTCGCTTACCACGATATTGGCTGCGCCGGCATTCAAGCCCTGCTCGACAGCGGCTATGACATTGCGGCGGTGTTCACTCACGCCGATGACCCGAAAGAGAACGCGTTTTACAGCTCGGTCGCACAACTGTGCGCCACCAAAGGCATCCCGGTGCATGCGCCGGAAGACGTCAACCACCCGCTGTGGATCGAGCGCATCGCCAAGCTCGATCCTGAATATATTTTCTCGTTCTACTATCGCAACCTGCTAAGCGAGCCGCTGCTGGCACTGGCGAAAAAAGGTGCGTTCAACCTGCACGGTTCGCTGCTGCCAAGCTACCGTGGCCGCGCCCCGGCCAACTGGGTACTGGTCAACGGCGAAAGCGAAACCGGCGTCACTTTGCACCGCATGGTCAAACGTGCCGATGCCGGCGCCATTGTTGCCCAACAGCGTATCGCCATTGAACGCAGCGACACCGCGTTGAGCCTGCACGGCAAATTGCGCATCGCCGCGACGGATCTGCTGCGCGACACCTTGCCGGCCATGCTGCAAGGCAAGATCAGCGAAACCCCACAAGACGAATCGAAAGCCACGGTGTTCGGTCGTCGCACCGCCGCGGACGGCAAACTGGTCTGGGCGAAACCGGCCGAGCAACTGTTCAATCTCGTGCGTGCCGTGACCCAACCTTACCCGGGCGCCTTCTGCGCTGTGGGCGAGCACAAACTGATCGTCTGGAGCGCTGAAGTTGCCAAGGGCAACGACGGCCAGGCACCGGGCCGAGTAATCAGCGTCAATCCGCTGCGCATTGCCTGCGGCGAAGATTCGCTGGTGATCCTCTCCGGTCAGCGCAACGACAACGGTCTGTTCCTCAGCGGCCCGCAACTGGCCAGTGAACTGGGTCTGGTCGACGGCTCGCTGTTGCGCGGTGCCGAGTCCGGCCGTGCGCCACGCCGTACTCGCGTGCTGATCCTCGGCGTCAACGGTTTTATCGGCAATCACTTGTCTGAGCGCCTGCTGCGTGATGACCGCTACGAAGTCTATGGTCTGGACATCGGTTCCGACGCTATCGAGCGTCTGCGCAGCCATCCGCACTTCCACTACGTCGAAGGCGACATCAGCATTCACTCCGAGTGGATCGAGTACCACATCAAGAAGTGCGACGTGGTCCTGCCGCTGGTGGCCATCGCCACGCCGATCGAATACACCCGCAACCCGCTGCGTGTGTTCGAACTCGACTTCGAAGAAAACCTGAAACTGGTGCGCTACTGCGTCAAGTACAACAAGCGCGTGATCTTCCCGTCGACCTCGGAAGTCTATGGCATGTGCCAGGACAAACACTTCGATGAAGACACTTCCAACCTGGTGGTCGGCCCGATCAACAAGCAGCGCTGGATCTACTCCGTGTCCAAGCAACTGCTGGACCGGGTGATCTGGGCCTACGGCGCCAAGGGTCTGAATTTCACCCTGTTCCGCCCGTTCAACTGGATGGGCCCGCGTCTCGATCGCCTGGACTCGGCACGCATCGGCAGCTCCCGGGCCATCACCCAGTTGATCCTCAACCTGGTCGAAGGCACGCCGATTCGCCTGTTCGACGGTGGCGAGCAAAAACGCTGCTTCACCGACATCGCTGACGGCGTCGAGGCACTTGCACGGATCATCGATAACGACAACGACGTCTGCAACGGCCAGATCATCAACATAGGCAACCCGGACAACGAAGCCAGCATTCGTCAGTTGGGTGAAGAGCTGCTGCGTCAGTTCGAAGCGCATCCGCTGCGCGACAACTTCCCGCCGTTCGCCGGTTTCCGCGATGTCGAGAGCAAGGCGTTCTACGGTGCCGGTTACCAGGACGTCGAACACCGTAAACCCAGCATCGCCAACGCCAAACGTCTGCTCGACTGGACGCCGACCGTGGAAATGCGCGAGACCATTGGCAACACGCTCGACTTCTTCTTGCGTGAAGCCATGCTCGAACAAGCGGACAAGCGCTAATGCAGGCCGGTCTACGCATCGACGTCGACACCTTTCGCGGCACCCGTGAAGGTGTGCCGCGCTTGCTGGAAATGCTCGACGAGGCGCAGGTCAAGGCAACTTTCTTCTTCAGTGTCGGCCCTGACAACATGGGCCGGCATCTGTGGCGCCTGATCCGCCCGCAGTTTCTCTGGAAGATGCTCCGCTCCAATGCCGCCGGCCTGTATGGCTGGGACATTCTGCTCGCCGGCACCGCGTGGCCGGGCAAGCCGATTGGCCGCGATCTCGGGCACCTGATGCGTCAGGCCCGTGATGCCGGTCATGAAGTGGGTTTGCATGCGTGGGATCACCACGGCTGGCAGGCCAATGCCGGGCGCTGGAGCGACACGCAACTGATCGAGCAGATCCGTCAGGGCGTCGACACCTTGAGCGACATTCTCGGCGAGAAAATCCAGTGCTCGGCCGCCGCCGGTTGGCGTGCCGACGAGCGCGTGATCGAGGCCAAGCAAGCCTTCGGTTTTCGCTACAACAGCGATTGCCGTGGGCGGCGTCTGTTTCGTCCGCTGTTGGCCGATGGCACGCCGGGCACGCCGCAGATTCCGGTGGACCTGCCGACCTTCGATGAAGTCGTCGGCCCCATCGTCGCGGCGCGGGACTTCAACGGTTTCATCCTTGATCACTTCCGCCCGCAACAACTCAACGTCTACACCATTCACGCCGAAGTAGAAGGGATTCTGATGGCTGAGGGTTTTCGTCAATTACTCGCCGATGCGCGTCAGCGCCAAATCGACTTCAAACCACTGGGCGACTTGCTGCCCGAGTTCTTCAACACCTTGCCCGTGGGGCGCGTGCAACGCGGCACCCTCGACGGCCGTGAAGGCTGGCTGGGAGTACAAGGCGCATGATTAAACGCTGGACGCTGCCACTGCTGTTGCTGGGTATTTGCTTATTGGCTTACCTGCTGCCGCTGGGCACGCACGGTTTGTGGATTCCTGATGAGACTCGATACGCACAGATCAGCCAGGACATGCTGCTCAGTGGCAACTGGGTGTCGCCGCACTTCATGAGCCTGCGTTATTTCGAGAAGCCGATTGCCGGCTACTGGATGATCGCGCTGGGTCAGGCGTTGTTCGGGCAGAACCTGTTCGGCGTGCGCTTTGCATCGGCGCTGAGCACCGGGTTGAGTGTGCTGCTGTGCTATCTGCTCGCCCGGCGCTTGTGGGACGAGCCGCGTAAAAGCTTCGTCTGCGCCCTGCTCTACATGAGCTTCACGATTGTTGCCGGTCAGGCCGGTTACGCCAACCTCGATCCGCAGTTCACCTGCTGGGTCAATCTGAGTCTGGTGGCGCTGTGGTTTGCCGTCGACAGCCACACCAACGGCAAGCGCATAGCGGCCTGGGCTGTTCTGGGGCTGGCGTGTGGCATGGGTTTCATGACCAAAGGCTTTCTCGCCTGGTTGCTGCCGGTGCTGATCGCCCTGCCGTGGATGCTCTGGCAAAAACGCTGGCGTGAACTGCTGATGTTCGGCCCGGTGGCGATTGCCGTGGCGATCCTCGTCAGCCTGCCGTGGGTGCTTTCGGTGCATGCGCAGGAACCGGACTACTGGCGGTTCTTCTTCTGGCACGAACACATTCGTCGCTTTGCCGGTGATGACGCACAACACGATGCGCCGTGGTGGTTTTACTTGCCGCTGCTGGTCGCGTTCAGTCTACCGTGGATCGGGTTGTTGCCGACCGCGTTCAAGCAAGCCTGGCAAAGCCGCGCTCAGCCCAAAGTCGTGTTTTTGCTGCTGTGGCTGCTGATGCCGCTGCTGTTTTTCAGCCTGAGCAACGGCAAATTGCCGACCTACATCCTGCCGTGCCTGCTGCCGATGGCGTTGCTGCTGGGCAATGCGCTGGCCGATCGTTTGCGTCTGGAGCAAGGTCGGGCGCTGAGCATCAACGGTGTGCTGAATCTGTTGCTGGGCATCGTCACGTTGATCGCGCTGGTCTATCTGCAACTGACCAAACCGGTCTACGACCACGAACTGCACAGCCTGGTGCTGGTGTTCATTGCCCTGATCGGCTGGATCATCGCCAACCTGCTGCAAGCCTTTCTGCCGCTGCAATGCTGGGCGGCTCCGGCGCTGGGCAGCCTGTTGCTGATCGCGGTGTTGCCGGCGGCGCTGCCCAAATCGGTGGTCGCCAACAAGATGCCGGATCAGTTCATCAAGCATCACGTCACCGAACTGGCGCAAACCACCCACCTGCTGAGTAACGACCTCGGTGCCGCGTCCGCACTGGCCTGGCGCCTGAAAACCCCGCAAGTCGCGTTGTACAACACGATAGGCGAATTGAAATATGGCCTTGCCTATCCTGACGGCATTCAACAGCGGGTCGATCCCGATCACGTGCAACAGTGGATGCGCGAGGCACGCCGCAGCGGTGCGGTCGGCGTGGTGATGCGCGTCAAGGGGCAGGACGAACTGGACGAAATCGACAGATTGCCAAAGGACGGCGTCCGTTATGAGCAGGGCAACCTGGTGATCATGATCCTGCCCAAGGAGGCGTCATGAGCCTGTTGCTGCTGTTGGCTGCGTGCCTGCTCACCTGCCTCGGGCAGGTTGCGCAGAAGCACGCCGTGGAGAGCTGGCGCGGTGTCGAGTCGGGCTGGGCCGACAAACTGCGTACGCCGTGGTTGTGGCTGGCCCTGCTCGCCCTCGGCTCGGGTCTGTTGGTTTGGCTGCTGGTGTTGCAGCGTCTGGAAGTCGGCATCGCCTACCCGATGCTCAGCCTCAACTTTGTGCTGATCACCCTGATCGCGCGCTTCGTCTTCCGTGAACCCATCGACCGCCAGCATTGGCTTGGCGTGGCATTGGTGATCGGCGGCGTGGTTTTGCTGGGACAACAGTCATGAATCAACGTCGCGGCATCACCTTCGCGCTAGGCAGTGTGTTCCTCGTCAGCGCTGCGCAATTGGGCATGCGCTGGAGCATGACCCGCCTGCCCGTGCCGGAACAATGGCTGCACATCGACAGCCTCGATTGGCTGGCCCTGGCCGTGGTCATTGCGGCGATTTTTGCCTACGCCCTGTCGATGCTTTGCTGGCTCGCCGCCCTGCGCGATCTGCCGTTGGGCCGGGCTTACTCGCTGCTGAGCATCAGCTATGCGCTGGTTTATCTGCTGGCGGCCAGTCTGCCGCTGTTCAACGAATCCTTCAGTTTCACTAAATCACTGGGCGTGGCGCTGGTCATGCTCGGGGTCATCACCATCAACACTCGTCCGTCTCGTGCGCCCGAATTCAGGAGTGCTCCATGAAAATCACAGTATTTGGCAGCGGTTACGTCGGTCTGGTGCAAGCGGCTGTGTTGGCCGAGGTCGGCCATGATGTCGTGTGCATGGATGTCGACCAGAAGAAGGTCGACCTGTTGCGCCAGGGTCATGTCAGCATTTTTGAGCCGGGGCTGGCCAGCCTGGTGCGCGAAGGTCTGGATTCGAAACGCCTGCAATTCACCACCGATGAAAAACTCGCCGTGCAGCACGGTCGGGTAGCGTTCATTGCCGTGGGTACGCCGTCGCGTGAGGACGGTTCGGCCGATCTGCGCTACGTGCTATCGGTCGGTGATGCCATTGCCCGGCATCGTGAGCAGCCGTTGATCATCGTCGAGAAATCCACGGTGCCGGTAGGCACGGGCGACACCCTGCGCACGCACATCGAAAAAGCCTTGATCAAGGTCGGCCGCCTGCTGCAGTTCGATATCGTCTCCAACCCGGAATTTCTCAAGGAAGGCTCGGCTGTCGCTGACTGCCGCCGCCCGGACCGTATCGTCATCGGCTGCGAAGGTGATGAGGTGCGCGACGTAATGCGCGATCTGTACTCGCCATTCAACCGCAACCATGACCGCATCATGTTCATGGATCTGCGCAGCGCTGAGCTGACCAAGTACGCCGCCAACTGCATGCTGGCGACCAAGATCAGCTTCATCAACCAGATCGCCGAACTGGCCGAGCACCTGGGCGCCGACATCGAATCGGTGCGCCAGGGCATCGGTGCCGACACGCGCATCGGTTACCACTTCATCTACCCCGGCTGCGGTTATGGCGGCTCGTGCTTCCCCAAAGACATGCGCGCATTGATTCACAGCGCCGAAGAAGCGCACTGCTTCAGCGACTTGCTGCAAGCGGTCGAGGCGATCAACCAGCGGCAGAAACACAAGCTGTTCGAGCGCATCAACGCGTTCTACAAGGGTGATCTGCGCGGCAAGACTTTCGCCCTCTGGGGCCTGGCGTTCAAACCCAACACCGATGACATGCGCGATGCGCCAAGCCGTGTCTTGCTGGAGGAGCTGTGGGCCGCCGGTGCCAGCGTGCGCGCCTTCGACCCGGAAGCCATGCAGGAAACCCAGAACCTTTACCCGGACGAGTCGAAGCTGATGTTGATGGGCACGCCGGAATCGGTACTGCCCGGCGCCGACGCACTGATCATCTGCACCGAATGGCAGCAGTTCAAGGCGCCGGATTTCGATCTGATCAAACAGCGCCTCAACACCCCGGTGATTTTCGACGGGCGCAACCTGTACGACGCCGAGCGACTGGCGCGCAATGGTTTCCAGTACTTCCCGATGGGCCGTGGCGAATCGCGTAAGTTGCCGATCCCGCTGCAACAATGGCCACACGCGTCAGACGTCGCTTGATCAGCTTATCGCCTGAGATTCGCCGGCAGTCCCTGATCGCAGGGCTGCTGGCGTTTTTAGTGTTCATCGCCGGGGTCTACGGGCAGGCGCCGATCGGTTTCGATTCGCGGTTCGTGTTGTTCGCGCAAGAAATGCTGCGGCATGGGCCGACGGTGTTTCCGACCACCTATGATCAACCGTATGCGGATTATTCAGCGGTTTCGACGCTGTTCATCTGGCTGCTGTCGCTGCCGTTCGGCGCGGTGAATGCGTTTACGGCGTGGGCGCCAAGTGCCGTCGCCGGCGCGCTGATCGTGACGCTGATGTATCGACTGCTGGCACCGTACTCGCGGCGTTGGGCGTTGATCAGTATTGCGTTGCTGATGCTCACCAGCGGTTTCGTCACTGAAGTGCGCGCGGTGTCGCAGGACTTGATGCTCGCAGCGGTGGCCTTCACGGTGTTCTATCTGGGTTATGCCCATGAGCATTTTGCCGGCAAGCGTCACTGGCCGCTGATCTTCGCGTTGCTGCTGCTCGGCTTCGGCATTCGCGGACCGATTGGTCTGGTGGTGCCGACCGGCATGCTGTGCAGCTATTACCTGCTCAACCGTGAGTGGACGCGTCTGCTGGTGTTCGGCGTACTGGCTTCGCTGTTGCTCGCAGTCTGTGTCGGCCTGCTGTTGTGGCTGGCGAAACTCAGCGGTGGCCCGGTCTTCTTGCAGGACGTGATCCGCATGCAGTTCATGGGGCGCATGGACGGCAGCGAAGGCGTCAGCGGTTCGCTGTATTACTTCACCAGTTCGTTCGGCAACTATGCGCTGGCCTATCCGCTGGCATTACTGGTACTGGTGGCGGCCTGGCTGGGCAAACCGCAGCAACGTGGCCCGGCGCTGCGTCTGGTGCAGTACTGCGCGGCGGCGGGAATGATTGTGATGGTCGGGCTGTCGATTCCCCAGGCGAAGAAGGCGCGGTATTTGCTGCCGATGCTGCCCATGGCGGCGATCATTGCGGCGTATCCGTTTCAGGTCGCGCATGGGCGGGTGTTTCGTTGGTTGCGCGGGTTGATGCTGGGTGTTTGGCTGGTTACGCCGGGATTGTTGATGGTTGTGTTACTGGTCGCTCGACGGCGCTTTCCCGAGCAATTGAGTGAAGTGTCTTTGGTGTTGATCGTGCTGGGCCTGCTGCAACTCTTGGCGTTGTCGCGATTGTTGATCCCGCGTTGGCGTGTCGAGGTATTGGCGTTGTCTGCGGTGTTGGCGCTGTGGACGGTGTACGCGGCAGTGTTCGAGCCGGTGGAGCGGCGTTTGTACGACACCCAGGGATTCAGTCACGCGGTGTTTGCCCAGGTTCAACAAAAGCCGGCGCCGCTGGTGTTGCATGGCATGGGCAAGGATGCGAAGGCGATTAAGTTCATGGTCAATATCGAGCAGGATCTGCAACCGCAGTTCAGCGACTCGATCCAGCAACTGGAGGCGCTCAAAGGTCCGGCGTGGCTGATGATGGATCGCAGTGATTTTCTGGCCCTGCGGGGGACGCCGCTGGGTGAATTGCAACCGATACTCAGTGGCCGCTTCGACAAAAACGATTACGTCCTGCTTTACGCTAATCCCTTGTAGGCGCTGCCGAAGGCTGCGATCTTGATCGTTCCCACACTCTGCGTGGGCATGCAGCCTGGGACGCTCCGCGTCCCAAATTCAAAATCGTAGACTGTGGCATCTCCTACATGAATATGACCATCCGTCTTGCGCAGCCCGCTGACGCGCCCGCCCTCCCCGCCATCGAACGCTCGGCCGCCGGGCTGTTTCGCCTCGATCCGCAACTGGCCTGGCTGGCCGACGCCGAAGTGGCCGGCGTCGAATTGCATTTACAGGCCATCGAGCAGGCCAGGGTTTGGGTCGCACGATCCCCTGAAGGGCAACTTGCCGGGTTCTTGCGGGCCGTCCCGGTCGATAACCAACTGCATGTAGAGGAGCTGTCCGTCAGCCAGCACTTTCAGGGTCAGGGTATTGGCCGCAAGTTGCTGTCGGCGGTCATCGAGCATGCCTGGGCGCAACAACTTTGCGCCGTGACGCTGACCACCTTCGTTGATGTGCCGTGGAATGCGCCGTTCTATCAGAAGATCGGTTTCCAGCGTTTGAATAGCGAGGAAACAAGCGGGTATTTAGTCGACGCCTTGAACGATGAAATCGCCCACGGTTTACCCGGCCACCGGCGCTGCGCCATGCGCCTGACGTTGCCTTGAAATCAGATCGTGGCTTTCAGATCGACGCCCAATGCCTCTGCGAATGCCTTCACCAACGGACTGCGCACGGTGTTGTGCCGCAGGATCAGATTGAACGGCGTCATGATGTTGATCCGCTCGGGCAGCACCGCACGCATCTGCCCTGCTGCCACCAGCGTTGCCGCGTAATGCCGGGGCAGAAAACCAACGAAACGGCCGGTCTTGATCAGCAAGGCCACGGCTTCGACCTGGGTCGCTGACGCCGAGAAACTGTCATAGCGCGCATAGTTGAGCTTGTCGCGATGGATCGCGTAGCGGTGGTTGATGCACTCGTATTCCTGCAAGACATTGCTGCCCATTTGCGCCTCCGCCATGTCGAACAACGGATGCCCGACCGCGCAGTAGACTTCCGAGCGCTCCTCGTACAGCGGGTAATAATCGAACTCTTCACGGCGTTGATAAACCGGCACTATTCCAGCCACTAAACGCCCCTCTACCACGCCTCTTTCCACTTCATCCAGTTGCGATGCTTGAAGTTGAAACCTGACCTTCGGCGATTGTTCGTTAAGTTGTTTTAGCGCGGCAACTAGCGGTGAGTTTTCATCACTGATCGTATTGTCGATAACGCCCACACCCAGATCACCGATAAGTTCATTCTGCGCAGAACTAAGTCGATCACGAAAGTTGTCCACCGACGCAAACAGATCAATCGACGCCTGATACACCAGGCGACCTTCTTCGGTCAGGTGAAACCCCTCGCGGCCGCGTGTGCACAGACGCATGCCGATGCGGATTTCCAGGTCGGAGATCTGCTTGCTGATGGCCGCAAGGCCCACGTTCAGCTCGTTTTGCGCGGCGCTGAAGCCTCCTGCCTCGACCACCGCCTTGAACACCTTGAGCAGTTTGAAATCCAGTCCGCTGAGGGTCAGCGGTGCTCGGTGGGCCATTTTCGGTGGCGGGTTTCCGGAATTGGAAAGTGGGGTTTCCATAATGCTGATTTACCTCTGGCGCAATGTTCAACAATCTGTGTCCAACAACAAAAACATCGCCGGCTAATAATAATGATCACAGAAAACCAGCCTTGGCAACCGCCAAAAAATCCCGAACATCAGTGCCAACTCACTGATCTCGAAACATTAAAAGCTGACACTTCGATCAGTTCTCGCTCTCTAGCAACTGCCCTCTTGAACACTGCTTTGGCCTGACGCCGTCTGCTGACTTTCCAGCAACGATCACGGCCATGCACAGCGATTTCAGTTCGCGTTACCGACGAGGAAAACAACACATGTCTCAAGCCACCGACCGTCTCTGGGGTGCCCGTTTCAAAAGCGGCCCTTCAGCCGCCCTGGCCGCCCTCTCCCGGTGCCCCGAGCGCTATTTCCGCCTGACGCCGTACGATCTGGCCGGTTCCAAGGCGCATGCCGGCGAACTGCAGCGGGCCGGTCTGCTCAACGAGCAGGAAACCCGCTCCATGCTGGAAGCCCTGGACGGCATCGGTGCCGACTTCCGCGCCGGACGTATTGCGCCAACGCTGGATGACGAAGACGTTCACACCTTTATCGAACGCCTGCTGACCGAACGCCTCGGCGCCCTCGGCGGCAAGCTGCGCGCCGGCCGCTCGCGCAACGACCAGACCGCCAACGACCTGCGCCTGTTTCTGCGCGATCACGTACGCACCCTCGCCGTCGAAGTCCTCGCCTTGCAGCAAGCGCTGGTGACTCAGGCCGAGCAACACGTCGAAAGCATCTGCCCGGGTTTCACTCACTTGCAGCAGGCGCAACCGATCGTATTCGCTCACCACTTGCTGGCCCACGCGCAATCGATGCTGCGGGACGTGCAGCGTCTGGTGGACTGGGACGCGCGCACCTCATTGTCGCCACTCGGCGCAGCGGCCATGGCCGGTTCGGCGATAGCCCGCCAGCCGCAGCAATCGGCCAAGGAAATGGGCTACGCCGGGGTCTGCGAAAACTCCATCGACGCCGTCGCCAGTCGCGATCACGTCGCCGAATTCCTGTTTATCGCCAGCATGCTCGGGATCAACATTTCGCGACTGGCCGAAGAGTTTTGCCTGTGGTCATCACGGCAGTTCCGCTGGGTCGATCTGGACGATGCCTACGCCACTGGCAGCTCGATCATGCCGCAGAAGAAAAACCCGGACATCGCCGAACTGGCGCGGGGCAAGGCCGGACGCTTGATCGGCAATCTCACTGGTTTGCTGTCGACGCTGAAATCCTTGCCGCTGTCGTACAACCGCGACCTCAGCGAAGACAAGCACGGCGTGCTCGACAGCGTCGACACGTTGCTGCTGGTGCTGCCAGCCATGGCCGGGATGGTCGCGACCATGACCGTCAACGTCGAAGAATTGCGCCGCCAAGCCCCGCTGGGTTTCACCCTCGCCACCGAGGTTGCCGACTGGCTGGCAGTGCGCGGCGTGCCGTTCAAGGAAGCCCACGAAATCACCGGGGCGCTGGTGCAGGCCTGTGAAAAACACGGCATCGAATTGTGGGAGGCCTCGCCGGCGCTGCTGGCCGAGATCGATCCACGCCTGACCGCCGATGTGCGCGACAGCCTGACGCTGGAAGCCGCCATTGCGGCCCGTAATGGTTGGGGTGGTACTGCGCCGCAACAGGTGCGCGAACAGATCGGCCGCTTGAAAACCACCCTCGCCGCGCAACAGCAGTGGACCGAAAACTACCAGGGCTTCCGCCTCTGAAGCCGCCAACGCAAAACCCTGTGGGAGCGAGCCTGCTCGCGAAAGCGATGGGTCAGCCAACTGCGATTTTGAAGGTGCTGTCGCCTTCGCGAGCAGGCTCGCTCCTACAGTGGAATGTGTTGGATTTGAAAGAACAGTTGGGAGAAACACCATGAGCCAGACCCAGGCAGAACGACTCCAGTCGGAGCGCAAACTGGCGGAAAACCAGTTCGATATCACCCAGTACCAGCACGTGCCTCGGCGCTATTACGGGCGGATTTTCTTCGCTACCGTGATTGTCATCGCGATTATCGGCCTGGTGCGCGCTTTCGCCGAAGGCAAGATCGAATGGTCGTACATCGGCCAGTTCCTCACCTCTGAAGCGATCATGTGGGGCCTGTTCAACACCATCATCATGGCGGTGCTGGCCATGGCGCTGGGCATCGTTTTCGGGGTGATCACGGCGATCATGCGCATGTCGGCCAACCCGATCCTGCGCTACGTGGCGGTGACCTACACCTGGTTGTTTCGCGGTACGCCGCTGATTCTGCAACTGCTGTTGTGGTTCAACCTGGCGTTGATTTTCCCCACCATCGGCATTCCGGGCGTGTTCGAACTCGACACCGTCAGCCTGATGACGCCGTTCGTGGCCGCGCTGCTCGGTTTGAGCATCAATCAGGGCGCCTACACCGCTGAAGTGGTGCGCGCCGGCCTGCTGTCGGTGGACACCGGCCAGTACGAAGCCGCCAAGTCGATCGGCATGCCGCGCCTGCAAGCGCTGCGCCGGATCATCCTGCCGCAGGCCATGCGCATCATCATTCCACCGGTCGGCAACGAGTTTATCGGCATGGTCAAAATGACCTCGCTGGCCAGCGTGATCCAGTACTCGGAACTGCTCTACAACGCACAAAACATCTACTACGCCAACGCCCGCGTGATGGAGCTACTGATCGTCGCCGGTATCTGGTACCTGGCCACCGTCACCGTGCTGTCCTTCGGTCAAAGCCGTCTGGAGCGTCGTTTCGCTCGCGGCGCCGGCAAGCGTTCTTGAGGAGTCGAACATGAGAAGCATCGTCAAGGCCGTCAGCCTGAACAAGTATTACGACCAGTACCACGCGCTCAAGGACATCAACATCGAGGTCGAGCAAGGCGAAGTGCTTTGCATCATCGGCCCGTCCGGCTCGGGCAAGAGCACCCTGCTGCGCTGCGTCAATCAGTTGGAAAAGATCGACAAGGGCGGCCTCTGGGTTGACGGCGAACTGGTCGGCTACCGCGTGGTCGGCAACAAACTGCACGAACTCAACGAGTCGCAGATCGCCCGGCAACGCCTGGCCACCGGCATGGTGTTCCAGCGTTTCAACCTGTTCCCGCACATGACTGTGCTGCAAAACATCATCGAAGGCCCGTGCCAGGTGCTCAAGCGTTCGCCGAAAGAGGCGCACGAAGAAGCCCTGGAACTGCTGGCCCGCGTCGGCCTCGCCGACAAACGCGACAGCTATCCGATCGAATTGTCGGGCGGTCAGCAGCAACGTGTGGCGATCGCACGAGCGTTGGCCATGCGTCCGAAGCTGATGCTGTTCGATGAACCCACTTCGGCACTCGACCCGGAACTGGTCGGTGAGGTGCTGTCGGTGATGCGAGATCTCGCGCAGACCGGCATGACCATGATCGTCGTCACCCATGAACTGGGCTTCGCCCGCGAGGTTTCCAATCGCATGGTGTTCATGGACGGCGGGCAGATCGTGGAGGCTGGAAGCCCCGAAGAAATACTAATAAGTCCGCAAAACCCGCGCACCCAAAGCTTCATTTCTGCCGTTCGAACCTAAGCACCGATTGGTGTCACAACACGCATAAGAGAACGACCATGAAGAATTTCGTAATCCCCGCTGTACTCGCGTCCGTCATGTCTTGCGGTTTCGCCGTGGCCGCCGATTTGCCGGCCAGCATCAAGGAAAAAGGCGAGATCGTCGTCGCGATCATGCCCAACTATCCACCGATGGATTTCAAGGACCCGGCGACCAACACCCTCACCGGCCTGGACTACGACCTGGGCAATGCCCTCGCCGAACGTCTGGGGGTGAAGATCAAATGGCAGGAAACCGGCTTCGAGCAAATGATCAACGCGCTGACCACCGACCGCGTCGACATGGTGCTGTCGGGCATGACCGACACCGCCGAGCGTCAGGCCAGCGTGACCTTCGTCGACTACTTCACCAGCGGCCCGCAGTTCTACACCTTGCAGAAGAACGCCGCGACCAACGAGATCATCGACCTGTGCGGCAAGAAAGTCGGCACCAGCCGCCGCACCACGTTCCCGGCGGAAATCGCCGCGTGGAGCAAGGCCAACTGCGAAGCGGCCGGCAAACCGGCGATCAACGTGATCGGCACCGAAGGCTCGGCCGACGCTCGTGCGCAACTGCGCCAGAGTCGCATCGACGCGGCGATGCAGGGCAGCGAGACGTTGTCGTACCTGAAGACTCAGGAAAAGGACATGTACAATACCGTCGGCCAGCCGATCTCCGTGCAGTTCACTGGCCTTGGTGTGAGCAAGAAAAAGCCTGAGCTGAGTGAAGCGGTGAAGGTTGCCCTGCAGAGCATGGTCGATGACGGCAGCTATGGCGCGATCCTGAAGAAGTGGGAGCTGGAACTGGGCGCGATCAAGGAAGTGACCATCAACGCTGGCAAGTAACCTTCGAGATCGATCCCCCCCTCACCCCAACCCTCTCCCCCAAGGGGGCGAGGGGGAAAGGGAGCTGATCTTCAAGTGTTCGAAACCTGAGCTCGGCGCGGTCTTTCAGGTCGATGTCGCGCTAAAGAGCACCTCGGTCGGCGCCCTCTCCCTCCGGGAGAGGGCTGGGGTGAGGTTTTCTATTGATCAACACCGGAGAGCCACAACCATGTCTTCGTGCCAACCCACTTGGCCCGCCCCACACAAAGCCTGCCTCGCCTTGGCCTTCGACCTTGACGGCCCGACTGGCGACGCCATGCTCAATGGCTCGATCTGGCACAAACCCGAGTACTTCGGTTTCGGCGGCTACGGCCCTTACCGCGCCCTGCCTCGCCTGCTCGATCTGCTCGACGCGTTCAAGTTGCCAACCACGTTTTTCGTCCCGGCATGGGTCGTGGAAAACTGGCCGAAGCAATGTCAGGCCATCGTCGAGCGCGGCCATGAAGTCGCTTATCACGGCTACAAACACGAATCTTTCTACGCCCTGACGCTGGAGCAACAGCAAACCGTCATGGCCAAGTCCAGGGACGTGTTCTGGCAACACCTGCACATCCGCGCCGAGGGTTTCCGTACCCCGTCCGGCGACTGGCGCGCCGAAACCCCGGCGATGCTTGCGGACAACGGCGTCATTTACTCCAGCAGCATGCGCGGCGACGATCGCCCGTATCTGGTCAACGTCCCCGGCCACAGCACGCCGCTGGTGGAAATCCCCGGTCGCTGGGAGATGGACGATTACGCCTCCCTCGCCTACACCCGCGCGCCGAACTTTCCGTCCGGCCTTGATCGCACCGCCAGTTATGCGTTGACCCTCGACAACTGGCAGCGCGAATACGACGGCGCGATGAATGAAGGCCTGTGCCTGACCACCCTGTTCCACCCGAAAATCACCGGCAAACCGGGACGCATCCTGTTGCTGGAAAAACTCTTCGAACACATGCGCCAGCGAGATGACGTGTGGTTCGCCACCTGCCGCGATGTCGCCCGTTGGTGGCTGAAGGAGCATCACCATGGTTGATTCCAGGATCTGGCCCGCTGGCAAGCGCTGCGCAGTTGTGCTGACCGTCGATTACAACGACATCCACGGCATTCTCACCCAGGCGCCGGAAGTGGCAGGTCGCGACAAGACCCTGTCGGTCTGGCGATATGGCAGCCAGCGTGGCGTCACGCGTTTGCTCGACCTATTCGCGGAACTGGGCGTGCGCAGCAGCTGGTTCGTGCCCGGTATCGTCGCCGAAGAAAATCCGCAGCACATCGCTGCGATTCGCGCCGGCGGGCATGAGATCGCTTGCGCCGGCTACCACCATCAGGATTACGACGGGCTTGATCTGGCGGCGCAAAGTGCCGACGTCGGCAAGGGATGTGCGGCACTTGAAGCCCTGACCGGTCAACGCCCGAGCGGGTTTCGCCTCCCTGCCGGCAACGGCGCGCCGGGTTTTATGGCCGCGTTGAAAGATCATGGCATCGTCTGGTCCTCTTCGTGGCGCGGCGATGATCTGCCATTCGCCCATCCCACTGCGCCTGAGGTGATCGAACTGCCGTTGCACTATGAACTGGAAGACGAACCGTACTTCGCCTTCAATCTCAGCCCCGCCGTGCCACCGGCGCAATCGCGGATCGCCTCTTACAGTCACACCTTGGGCAACCTGCAAATGGACTTCGCCGGATTTCATCGCTTCGGCCTGTGTTATGTGCTGCGCCTGCACCCGGAAATCATCGCCACACCCGGACGCATCAGCGTGCTGCGCGAATTGCTGCAAGGCATTCAACAACATGACGATGTGTGGATCGCCACCGGTGCCGAGGTTGCGCAATGGTGGGCAGAAACCGCAGCACCGGTCGGCGCGGATCACCCGGCAGCGGTTTATGAGCAGCACTATCGGGACTATCTGTCATGACCGAACGCATTTGGCTGATCTGGCGCCTTCGCGAGCAGGCTCGCTCCCACAAGGGTTCTTCATTGTTCAGACATTCCCTGTGGGAGCGAGCCTGCTCGCGAAGGGCACGACGCGGTCTGTAGTCGAACACAAAAACAACTGAAACAAGGACATTCGATTCCCCGTGGCCACTTACTCGCTCGTCATCCGCCGTCTGATGATTGTCTCGCTGACCATTGTTGTCAGCCGCGCCATCACCAGCCCGCTGCTGACGCTGTTTCTGAGCACCAAACTCGGTCTCAACCAGCAGGATGTAGGGCTGCTGCTGGGCATTGCGGTGTTTATCGCCACCCTGCTTGCGCTGTATGGCGGCTACATCATCGATCGCCTGGAAAAACGCCGGCTGCTGATTGTCGCCATGCTCTCCAGTGCCATCGGTTTCGTCCTGCTGACGTTCGCCCAGGATCTGTACCTGACCACCGCGACTCTGGTGATTACCGAAACCGCGTCGGCACTGTTCCTCATCGGCTCGAAGGCGATCCTCAGCGAAAACCTGCCGATGAGCCAACGGGCCAAGGCGTTTTCCCTGCGCTATACACTGACCAACATCGGCTACGCCACCGGGCCGATGCTCGGTGTAGTGATCGCCGGGCATTACCCGATCGCACCGTTCCTGATCGCCGCCGCCATCGCCTTCGGCAGTATCTTCCTGATGATCGGCATCCCCAAAGACACCAGCCCGATTGCCGTGGTCAGTCAGCCGCCAAGCTTTCTGAAAACCCTCGTCACCCTGAAAAACGATCGCACCCTGATCATGTTCACCTGCGGTTGCCTGCTCAGCACGGTGGTGCACGGGCGCTTCACCCTATATCTGTCGCAATACCTGCTGGTGGTCAGCGACTCCAAGCGCGCCTTGCAAGTCATGGCCGCCCTGCTCGCCTGTAACGCGATCACGGTGATCCTGCTGCAATACCAGATCGGCCGCTTCCTCAGCCGCGAGAAACTGCGCTACTGGATCGCCGCCGGCACCGGCCTGTTCATTCTCGGTCTTATCGGCTTCAGCCTGGCTGACAGCTTGCTGAGCTGGTGCATCGCCATGTTCATCTTCACCTTGGGCGAAATGATCATTTACCCGTCGGAGTTCCTCTTTGTCGACACCCTCGCTCCGGAAGAACTGCGCGGCAGCTACTACGGCGCGCAGAATCTGGCGGCGCTGGGCGGTGCACTGAGCCCGGTGATCTGCGGGTTCCTGCTGATGCACACACCGGCACCGACGATGTTCTATGCCTTGAGCGCACTCACCGCGATGGGCGGCACCCTGTGCTTTCTTAGCGGACGTCGCGTGGATTCAATTCAACATTAATGCACTAAATCTTCATTAATATGAATTTGTCAGCATCGAGTTTGCCCGGCACACTGTGCGCGTTCCTCCCCCAATGTTGGAACACTTCGAGGGCTTTCCGGATATGCCGGACAAGTCCTTTTTTTTGCCTCGAATTTGCTGCAAGGATTGGATTCACATGCTCGCTCGCTGGTTGCCCGCCGCCATCAATACCCGCCCGACCGAATGGAGCCGCGCCGCCATCGGCATGGCGGCGGGCACATTGTTCAGTGTGTGGCTGTGCGCGCAGGTGTTCGGCCATGAAGTGGCCTACCACCTGATCGGCCCGCTGGGCGCGTCGGCGGTGTTGCTGTTCGCCGTGTCCTCCGGCGCCCTCGCCCAGCCGTGGTCGATTCTCGGCGGCTATTTATGTGCTGGCGTGGTCGCGTTGCTGGTGGCGCATGTGCTTGGCCGAACCCTTGGCAGCGCCTGTCTGGCGGCGGGTGTGGCGCTGATCCTGATGTGCTGGCTGCGCTGCCTGCATCCGCCCGCTGGCGCGTTGGCGCTGACGCTGGTGCTGGCCGATCCGGCGACAATCGCCATGGACTGGAAAGCCATGGAACCGGTGATGCTCGGCGCCGCGTGCATGCTGCTCAGTGCGCTCGCCTACAACAACCTGACCCGCATCCGCTACCCGAAACGCCCGGCAGAACCGGCGCCGGTGCTTGGGCCGGTCGACAGTCAGGCGATCACCGCCGAAGACCTGAAACTTGCCTTGGCCGAGATGGAAGCGTTTATCGACGTCACCCCTGAAGATCTCGAGCAACTGATTCACTCCAGCGAACTGCACGCCAAGCGCCGCAGCATTACCGAAACATTCCGCTGACCCCGTGTAGGAGCTGCCGAAGGCTCGGGCCGCGATCGGACGATCTTTTGATCTTGTGTTTTAAAGGTCAACAGATCGCAGCCCGAGCCTTCGGCAGCTCCTACATAGGAACCCGGTGATTTCGGGTGATGTAAAAACGCAAACTCCCCCTGCGAATATCCCGGTTGTACAGGGCAAATTTGCACTGTTACGATCCGGTAACGCTCGCGCGCGAGCTTCTCGAATAAAGACAATAAAAGCAGGGAGTTACTGATGACAGCTCAGGCTTCATCCCCGCGGACCCCGTCCTTGGATGCCACGCAAAACGAAGTGCTGGCCGAGGTTCGCAATCATATCGGTCACCTGACCCTCAACCGCCCCGCCGGTCTCAATGCCATTACCCTCGACATGGTGCGCTTGCTGCAACAGCAGCTCGATGCGTGGGCGACTGACGCCGATGTTCACGCCGTGGTCCTGCGCGGTGCCGGTGAAAAAGCCTTCTGTGCCGGTGGCGACATTCGTTCCCTGTACGACAGTTTCAAAAGCGGCGATACGCTGCACGAAGATTTCTTCGTCGAGGAATACGCCCTCGACCTGACGATTCATCACTACCGCAAACCGGTATTGGCGCTGATGGACGGTTTCGTCCTCGGCGGCGGCATGGGCCTGGTGCAAGGCGCCGATCTGCGCGTGGTCACCGAGAAGAGCCGTCTGGCCATGCCAGAAGTGGCCATCGGTTATTTCCCCGATGTCGGTGGCAGTTATTTCCTGCCGCGCATTCCCGGTGAGCTGGGCATCTATCTGGGGGTCAGCGGCGTGCAGATCCGTGCCGCCGACGCGCTGTATTGCGGCTTGGCCGACTGGTATCTGGACAGCAGCAAACTGGCGCTGCTCGACGAAAGACTCGATCAGATGGAATGGCAGGACACGCCGCTCAAGGCCCTGCAAAACCTGCTCGCCAAACACGCCGTGCAAACCTTGCCCGATGCGCCACTTGAGGCTTTGCGACCGGCCATCGACCATTTCTTCGCCCTGCCGGACGTACCGAGCATGGTCGAGCAGTTACGCGCAGTGACGGTTGCCAACAGCCACGAATGGGCGACCACAACGGCTGACCTGCTGGAAACCCGCTCACCGCTGGCCATGGCGGTGACGTTGGAGATGCTGCGTCGCGGCCGCCACTTGAGTCTGGAACAGTGCTTCGCGCTGGAGCTGTATCTGGATCGCCAGTGGTTCGCCCGCGGCGACCTGATCGAAGGCGTCCGCGCCCTGCTGATCGATAAAGACAAGACACCTCGCTGGAACCCGCCGACCCTTGCTGCGCTGGACGCAGAGCATGTCGCGAGTTTCTTCCACGGTTTTGCTGAGAGCGGGAGCTGAGCCATGCACGATCTCGAACTGACTGAAGAACAAGTGATGATCCGCGACATGGCCCGGGACTTTGCCCGTGGCGAAATCGCGCCCCATGCGCAGGCCTGGGAAAAGGCTGGCTGGATCGATGACGCGCTCGTCGCGAAGATGGGCGAACTCGGTTTACTCGGCATGGTGGTACCCGAGGAATGGGGCGGCACCTACGTCGATTACGTCGCCTATGCCTTGGCCGTGGAAGAGATCTCTGCCGGTGATGGCGCAACCGGCGCCTTTATGAGTATCCATAACTCGGTCGGCTGCGGTCCGGTGCTCAATTACGGCAGCGAAGCGCAAAAACAGACCTGGCTGGCGGATCTGGCCAGTGGGCAAACCATCGGCTGCTTCTGCCTGACCGAACCGCAGGCCGGTTCCGAGGCGCACAACCTGCGCACCCGCGCCGAGCTGCATGACGGCCAGTGGGTGATCAACGGCGCCAAGCAATTTGTCAGCAACGGCAAACGGGCGAAACTGGCGATCGTCTTTGCCGTGACCGATCCGGATCTGGGCAAGAAAGGCATTTCGGCGTTTCTGGTGCCGACCGATACCCCGGGCTTCATCGTCGATCGCACCGAACACAAGATGGGCATCCGCGCCTCCGACACCTGCGCGGTGACGCTGAACGACTGCAGCATTCCCGAGGCCAATCTGCTCGGTGAACGCGGTAAAGGCCTGGCGATCGCCCTGTCCAACCTTGAAGGAGGACGCATCGGCATCGCCGCGCAAGCATTGGGCATCGCCCGTGCCGCGTTTGAAGCGGCGCTGGTGTATTCGCGCGATCGCATCCAGTTCGGCAAACCGATCAACGAGCACCAGAGCATCGCCAATCTGTTGGCCGACATGCACATGCAAATCAACGCGGCGCGCCTGATGATCCTGCATGCGGCGCGACTGCGCACGGCGGGCAAACCGTGTTTGTCGGAGGCGTCACAGGCCAAACTGTTTGCGTCGGAAATGGCCGAGAAGGTCTGTTCGTCAGCGATTCAGATTCATGGCGGGTATGGGTATCTGGAGGATTATCCGGTCGAGAAGTATTACCGCGATGCGCGGATTACCCAGATCTATGAAGGGTCGAGCGAGATTCAGCGGATGGTGATTGCGCGGGAGTTGAAGAACTATCAGTTGTGATGGTGTTGGCCCCTTCCCTCACCCCAGCCCTCTCCCAGAGGGAGAGGGAGCCGACCGAGGTGTCTGGCGCTATCCATCGACCTGAAAGACCGGGTCGATTACGGATTCAGTAAAACTCTTTCAGGTCGGCGTTCTTTCCAAGCATCCCCCAATCAGTCCCCTCTCCCTCCGGGAGAGGGTTAGGGTTGATCTGGCTTAATGATTCTGGACACCCCTAAAGGGCGTTAATCTACGCCCAACGATGAGGTGTGATTTGACCAGACGATATTTTTCAACAGATTTCAAACGGGATGCGGCTTGCCTGGTTTTGGATAAAGACTATTCGGTGAGTGAAGCCTGTGAAGCAATGGGCGTGGGCCCTACAGCTCTGCGCCGCTGGGTTGAACAACTGCGTGCGGAGCGCAGCGGCAAGACGCCTGAGAAGTCCAAGGCCATGACCGTTGACCAACAACGCATCCAAGAACTGGAAGCAACAATTCGACGGATTGAGCGCGAGAAGGAAATTTTAAAAAAGGCTACAGCTCTCTTGATGTCGGATTCCCTCGATCGGTAAGGCTGGTCGAGGAGTTAAGCGAGCAATATCCAAGATCCGAGTTGTGTGGCGTGTTTGGCATCAACCGCAGCAGTTATTACGAGCGTCTGAAACAGCGGGCGAAAGTGCATGTCGGGCGCGATCGCCTAAAGATCAAGGCTGCCGAATTACATGAGCAAAGTCGCGGCTCAATGGGCGCGCGCAGCCTGTCAAAAGCGCTGTGTAACGAAAAAGAGTCGGTAGGTCGTTACATGGCTCGTAGCCTGATGCGCGAGCTCGGTTTGAAGAGCCAGCAACGGCGCAGGCATCGGTACAAACCCAGCGGTGCGGAGGCGCAATACGCCCCCAATCATTTGGAGCGTAAATTCAATGTCGAGGCCCCCAATCGAGTGTGGTGTGGCGACGTGACTTACATTTGGGCCGGTACTTACTGGGTTTATCTGGCTGCTGTACTTGATCTGCATGCCCGCCGCATCGTCGGCTGGGCGATGTCCAGAAGTCCGGATTCAGCTCTGACCTGTCGAGCGTTAAAGATGGCTTTCGAGTCGCGAGGACGCCCTGAAAACCTAATGTTCCATTCGGATCAGGGCTGTCATTACAGCAGTAAAGTGTTTCGTGAAACGCTGGCGGACATGCGCATAAAACAAAGCATGAGTCGACGGGGAAACTGCTGGGATAACGCTCCGATGGAACGTTTCTTTGGCAGTTTGAAATCTGAATGGATACCCAAGGCTGGTTACCGAAACGAAGACGAAGCCAGCACCGATGTGTTGCGCTACCTGACCCACTATTACAATCGGATCAGGCTGCACAGTTACAACGGATATCGGACTCCGGTAGCAATGGAAGCCTTGGCAGCATGAGAAATGACCTAAACCCTATAACCGTGTCCAGTATCGTTTGACCAGATCAGGTGAGGGGCTTTTCGCTCTAGACGCGTTACTTGCCCTTGAACTCAGCCTCACGCTTGGCAATAAACGCCGCCATCCCTTCCTTCTGATCCTGCGTGGCAAACGCCGCATGGAACACCCGACGCTCGAAGCGCACGCCCTCAGTCAGGTTCACTTCAAAGGCACGATTCACACTTTCCTTGATCATCATCGCAATCGGCAGCGATTTGCTGGCAATCACCGCAGCAACCTTCAGCGCTTCGTCGAGCAGTTCATCGCTCGGCACGATCCGCGCAACAATGCCGCAACGCTCGGCCTCCACTGCATCGATCAAACGTCCGCTCAGGCACATTTCCATGGCTTTCGCCTTACCTACTGCGCGGGTCAGGCGCTGAGTGCCGCCCATGCCCGGCAACACGCCAAGGTTGATTTCCGGCTGACCGAATCTGGCGTTGTCACCGGCCAGAATGAAGTCGCACATCAACGCCAGTTCACAACCACCGCCAAGGGCAAAACCGTTGACGGCGGCAATGATCGGCTTACGCCGGTTGGCCACGCGGTCACTGTCGCTGAACAGATCGTCCATGTAGATCTGCGGGTAAGTCAGTTCGGCCATTTCCTTTATATCGGCACCCGCGGCAAAAGCCTTTTTCGAACCGGTGATGACGATACAACCGATGTTCGCATCTGCTTCCAGCGCATCAAGGGCCTGGTTCACTTCGCTGACCAGTTGCGCATTCAGCGCGTTCAGCGCCTGCGGGCGGTTGAGGGTGATCAGGCCAACGCGGCCGTGGGTTTCGAGCAGAATGGTTTGGTAAGTCATGATTAAAATTCCTTGTCAAAGATTGCGCGAAATAACCATGCGCTGAATATCGCTGGTGCCTTCGTAGATCTGGCACACGCGCACGTCGCGGTAGATACGTTCCAGCGGGAAGTCGTTGAGGTAACCGTAACCACCGAGGGTTTGCAACGCCATCGAGCAGACCTTCTCGGCCATCTCCGAGGCGAACAGTTTGGCCATCGACGCCTCGACCAGTGCCGGTTGCCCACTGTCACGCAGGGCCGCCGCGTAATGCACCATCTGCCGGGCGACGGCGATCTGCGTGGCCATGTCGGCGAGGCGGAAAGCTACGGCCTGATGTTCGATGATCGGCTTGCCGAAGGTGTCGCGTTCACGGGCGTAATCACGTGCCGCTTCAAACGCCGCGCGGGCCATGCCCACCGCTTGCGAAGCGATGCCGACGCGACCGCCTTCAAGGTTGGCCAGGGCGATCTTGTAGCCCTCGCCCTCTTCGCCCAAGCGATTGGCTACCGGTACTTTGACGTCTTCGAAGAGGATCTGGCAGGTGTCGGAAGCGTGTTGGCCGAGCTTGTCTTCGACGCGAGCGACTTTATAGCCCGGTGAATCGGTCGGCACGATAAACGCGCTGATACCGCGTTTGCCGGCACTCGGATCGGTCACCGCAAACACAATCACGATCCCGGCGTTTTGCCCGGAGGTGATGAACTGTTTGCAACCGTTCAGCACGTAGTGATCGCCTTCCAGCCGTGCGCGGGTTTTCAGGCTGCTGGCATCGGAACCGGCCTGCGGTTCGGTCAATGCAAAAGCGCCGAGCATGGAGCCGCTGGCCAGCGGTTTGAGAAAGCGTTCACGCTGATCGTCGTTGCCGAACTTGAGGATCGGCACGCAGCCGACCGAGTTGTGCACGCTCATGATCGTCGAGCAGGCGCCGTCGCCAGCGGCGATTTCTTCCAGGGCCATGGCGTAGGCCAGATAACCAGTGTCGCAGCCGCCCCACTGCTCCGGCACGAGCATGCCGAAGAAGCCCAGCTCAGCCATCTGGCCGATGGCTTCCTTGGGGAATCGATGTTCGCGATCCCACTCGGCGGAGAACGGCTTCAAGCGTTCCTCGGCGAACTGCCGGGCCATGTCGCGGATCTGGGTTTGGTCTTCGTTGGGAATCATGGTGAATCCTTAAATCCGGGTGACAACACCGAACCCTGTGGGAGCTGGCTTGCCAGCGATGGGGCCGTGTCACTGAACATATTGGCTGTCTGACCCACCGCCATCGCGGGCAAGCCCGCTCCCACAGGGTCCAGTGTCAACGTTAGTAAACGCATTCCACGGCCATGGCCGTCGCTTCGCCGCCGCCGATGCAGATGGCTGCCACACCGCGTTTGAGGTTGCGCTGGCGCAAGGCCGAGAGCAACGTCACCAGAATCCGCGCCCCCGACGCGCCGATCGGATGGCCCAGCGCACAGGCACCACCATGCACATTCAACTTGTCATGGGGGATTTCCAGGTGCGTCATCGCCGCCATGCCAACCACGGCAAACGCTTCGTTGACCTCGAACAGATCGACATCACCCAACGACCAACCGGTCTTCTTGATCAGTTTCTTGATTGCACCAATCGGCGCCACCGGGAACAGGCCCGGGGTATCAGCAAACGCGGCATGACCATGAATCACCGCCAGCGGTTTCAGCCCGAGTTTCTGTGCCTGCGACTGACGCATCAGCACCAGAGCCGCCGCGCCGTCAGAGATCGAACTGGAGTTCGCCGCCGTCACCGTGCCGCCTTCGCGGAACGCCGGTTTCAGCGAGGCAATCTTGTCCAGTTTGGCTTTCGGTGGCTGTTCGTCGTGGCTGATCAGCACCTGCTCTTTGCCGACGGTCACGGTCAGCGGTACGATTTCGTCCTTGAAGCTGCCGTCCTTGATTGCCTGCTGCGCGCGGGTGGTCGAGGCGATGGCAAACGCGTCCTGCGCTTCACGGCTGAAGTGGTTGGTCTCGGCGCAGTCTTCGGCGAAGGTGCCCATCAAGCGGCCCTTGTCGTAGGCGTCTTCGAGGCCGTCGAGGAACATCGAGTCGAGCACGCGGCCATGACCCATGCGATAACCGGCGCGGGCACGATCCAGCAGGTACGGCGAGTTGGACATGCTTTCCATGCCACCGGCGATCACCACATCAGCACTGCCAGCCACCAGCATGTCGTGAGCGAGAATGGTAGTTTCCATGCCCGAACCGCACATCTTGTTGACCGTGGTGCAACGGGTCGATTTATCCAGCCCGGCGCCCAGTGCCGCTTGACGTGCAGGTGCCTGGCCGAGGCCCGCAGGCAGTACGCAACCGAACAGCACTTCATCAACCGTGTCACTAGCAACACCGGCACGTTCAACCGCAGCCTTGATCGCAGCAGCACCGAGTTGCGGCGCGGTGAGGCTTTTCAGTTCGCCCTGAAAACCGCCCATCGGCGTGCGCACGGCGCTGACGATGACAATCGGATCGTTGGAAATAGTCATGACAAATCCTCCTTACTTGGCGGCCATGCGCAAGGCACCGTCGAGACGGATCACCTCGCCGTTGAGCATGCTGTTTTCGATGATATGCCGAACCAGCGCGGCGTACTCGGCAGGCTTGCCCAGACGCGGCGGGAACGGTACGCCGGCGGCCAGCGAATCGCGGACTTCCGGGGTCATGCCGGCCATCATCGGCGTTTCGAAAATGCCCGGTGCGATGGTCATCACGCGGATGCCGAAGCGTGCCAGTTCACGGGCGGCCGGCAGGGTCAGGCTGGCGATCGCGCCTTTCGAAGCGGAATACGCCGCTTGGCCGATCTGGCCGTCAAACGCTGCGACCGAGGCGGTGTTGATGATCACCCCGCGTTCGCCGTCGGCATTGGCCTCGGCTTCGGCGATGGCCGCAGCGGCCAGGCGCAGCATATTGAAGCTGCCGATCAGGTTGACGTTGATCACTTGGGCGAAACTGCTCAGTGCATGCGGGCCGTTCTTGCCGAGGATCTTCTCGCCACGGACGATACCGGCACAGTTGACCAGACCGTTGAGGCTGCCAAAGGCTTTAACGGTGGCCTGCACGGCAGCTTCAGCGGCGGCTTCGTTGCTGATATCGGCAACCACGCTTTGCGCGCCCAAACGCTGAGCCTGTGCGGCGACAGCTTCGGCATTCATGTCCACCAGCATCACTTTGGCGCCGGCACTGACCAGCAATTCAGCGGTGGCAGCACCCAGGCCAGAGGCGCCGCCGGTGACGATAAAAACCTTGTTCTCGATCTGCATGACTGTATTTCCTGATTCAAGCTGAAACGTTATGCGCCGCGGCCTCTTGAGCCTTGGCGATTTCCTGGTTGCGCAAGATAAAGCGCTGCAATTTGCCACTCGGGGTCTTGGGCAATTCGCTGACAAATTCGATTTCACGTGGGTATGAGTGCGCGGCCAGACGCTTGCGCACGTGTTGGCGCAGTTCTTCGGCCAGCTCGGGCGCGGCACGGTATTGCGCGCTCAGCACGACGAAGGCTTTGACCAGTTCGGTGCGCTCCGGATCAGGTTTGCCGACGACCGCTGCTTCGACCACCGCCGGGTGCTCAATCAGCGCACTTTCGACATCGAACGGGCCTACGCGGTAGCCCGATGTGGTGATGACGTCATCGCTGCGGCCGACAAAACTGATGCTGCCGTCCGGGTTCCATTCCACGGTGTCGCCGCTCAGGTAGTAATCACCGACGAAGGCTTTGGTTGGCGCACCTTCATAGCCGCCAAACCAGCACATCGGCGATTGCGCACGGTCGATGGCGAGGATGCCGGGCTGGCCGACGCCGAGTTCGTTGTACTGATCGTCGAGCACCACGATGCGATGGCCCGGCGAGGCGAAACCGGCGGCACCAACGTGCACCGCGTGATCAAGGCCGTGGTGATTGCACAGGACCATGCCCAGTTCGGTCTGGCCGTAATGGTCGTGGATGACCACGCCGAGGTTGTCGGCGAACCAGCGGATGACTTCCGGGTTCAGCGGCTCGCCGGCGCTGCTGACGATGCGCAACTTGCCCTTGATCGACTTGGCGAATTCGTCGCCACCGGCGATCAGCAAGCGATAAGCGGTGGGCGAACCGGTGAGGTTGGTGATGCCGTATTTGTTGATCACCCGGCAGGTGCTTTCGAGGGTGAACGGCCCATCGTAGAAAGTGATTGGATGGCCCATCGACAACGGCCCGGTGACGCCGAAGTAGATGCCGTAGGCCCAACCCGGATCGGCGACGTTCCAGAAGGCGTCTTCGGGACGCAGGTCTACGGCATCGCGGGTGTAACTCTGGAACGCGACGATGGCTTTGAGCGGTACCGACAGCGCTTTCGAAGGGCCGGTGGTGCCGGACGTGAACATCAACAGAAACGGATCTTCGCCAGTCAGCAATACCGGTTCGCAGACATTGGAATAATTGGCCAGTTCGGCCCAGAAGCTGAAGTCGCCACGGACGATGCCCTGGCCTTTCGCGCCGCCAACGGTAACGAGGGTCGGGCAGTCAGCGACTTCGGCGAGTTTCGGCCGGTTGACCGCATCGGTGACCACGACTTTGGCGCCAGAGCTGTTCAGGCGATGTTCGAGGGCTTTGGGGCCGAAGGCGGTGAACAGCGGTTGATACACCGCGCCGATGCGCCAGGTGGCGAGCACGGTGATGAGCAATTCGATGTTGCGCGGCAGCAGGCCGGCGACCTTGTCACCCTTCTGCACGCCTTGGGCGAGGAGGAAGTTGGCGAAACGCGCGGCTTTGTCCTGGAGCTCGCTGAAGGTGTACGTCGCACTCGCGCCGTCGCGGCCTTCCCAGAACAGCGCAATGCGCCCGGGCAAGGCATGACGGTCGCAACATTCGACGCAGGCGTTGAGCGCCGCCAGCGTACCGCTGAGCGCGGCATCCACGGTGTGCTGATAGTTGAACTGTTCAGTGGCAGACAAGTAATCGCGCATTGCCAGAATCCCTCTGTTTTTTTATTAGGCTGGGAAGCGTAAACAACAGGGGGATAGTCGCGCTGTGGGGCGGCGGCGGCAATGGTCAAAGCCATCAATGTGGCTGACTGGTTTGGCCAAGACCGCTACCACACTGATCGTTCCCACGCTCTGCGTGGGAATGCAGCCTCGGACGCTCTGCGTCCGCTCCAGAGCTGGAACGCGGAGCGTCCCTTGAGGCATTCCCACGCGGAGCGTGGGAACGATCAAGCGGCGGAATGTGTTGGGTCAGACAACCTCATTCAGGATCAGTTGGCGATAGTGGCCCGGATTCGACCCCGACCATTTGCGAAACGCCTTGTAGAACGAACTCGCATCGGCAAATCCCAAGCGGCTGGCAATCTCGACAAAACTGATCGACGGCTCCGCCAGCCAGATAATCGCCAGCTCTTTGCGCACACTGTCCTTGAGCCCTTGGTAGGTCTGCCCTTCCTCGGCCAAACGCCGGCGCAGTGTCGAAGCCGACATGCACAACTGTTGGGCCAGGGCCTCGGTTTCCGGCCACTGCTCGGCCGGCAACTCCCGCAGATCGTGCTTGATCCGACTGGCTAGGCTCTCCGGGTCGCGGTACTTGACCAGGATGTTGGCCGGGGCGTGGGCGAGAAAGCGTTTCAGTTCTTCGGCGGTGCGCTTGATCGGTAGATCGAGACAATCGGCAGAGAAGATCATCCGTGTGCGTGGACGCTCGAAACGCAGGTTTTCCGAGAACATCACTCGATAGTCATCGGTGAACTCCGGCGCCGCACAGCGCAGTTCGATCGCCAGAATCGGAATCCGCCGCCCCGCCAGCCAACAGGCCACGCCGTGGACGATCATCCAGTAGGTGAAATAGGTGAAAGCGCGGCGTGGCTCGGGATCGTCCTCGAGCAAAACGATTTCCGCCAGACTTTGCTGGTGCACCAGTTGTGCGGGCAGGCGTTCGAGCATCAGTGACAGAAAGCTCAGGCCCGTATTCAAACCCGCCGCCAGCGTCGATTGCGCCATGGTGCTGCGGCAGAGGAATTCGAGGCTGCCAGACTTGAGCTTGCGCGGGTCCATGCCAAAGAACTCGTCATCCCCGCGTCGGGCCAACAAGCGCCAGAGTCTGGCGTACTGCGAGGCGGGCACCCGGCCGTGTTCGGTTTGCAGCAACGCCGGAGCAATCCCGACCTTGTTCAACACCTCTTCGGTGGCTGCGCCCGGGGCACAACTTTGCAGCAGCGCTTCACGCACCAGTTGCACGGCGATGGTGTCTTTTTCCGACATGGAGCGCGGTGAACCTTGTTGTTTTGGGTGGCAGGCATATTACCGCAGCTAACACAAATACCCATGTAGGAGCTGCCGAAGGCTGCGATCTTTTGATCTTGATTCTATAAATCAAAAGATCGCAGCCTTCGGCAGCTCCTACAGGGTTCCGGTGTCACCCGCATGAGAATGGTTGTTCTTTACTTTGTTCAGCTTGTGTTCAGGTTTATGTCAATCAATGTCATGTGAGAATGACTTTCATTATGTTACAACTTGTAACCTCTTCGAATGACTTGTTGGATACCGAATGCTTGTTCCCTTCCTGATCATGCTGCGCGAAGGCATTGAAGCCGCGCTGATCGTTGGCATTATCGCCAGCTACCTGCAACAGACTGGCCGTGGTCAATGGATGCCTGCCGTGTGGATCGGCGTATTTCTCGCCGCTGCCCTCGCCCTGCTGGTGGGCGGTGGTCTTGAATTGGTCAGCGCTGAATTCCCGCAAAAGCAGCAGGAACTGTTCGAAGGCATCGTCGGGCTGGTGGCCGTGGGTATTCTCAGTTCGATGGTGTTCTGGATGCGCAAAGTGGCGCGTTCGATCAAACATTCGCTGCAAGCTTCGCTGGACGAGGCGCTAACGTCCTCGAAACACCAAGTGATCGCACTGATCGCCATGGTGTTCTTCGCGGTCGCTCGCGAAGGCCTGGAAACGGTGTTCTTCCTGCTCGCGGTATTCCAGCAAAGCGAAGGCCCCGGCGCGCCCATCGGTGCGCTGCTCGGGCTGATTCTGGCGATCATCGTCGGTTTCCTGATCTACAGCGGCAGCATGCGCCTCAATCTTTCAGCGTTCTTCAAGTGGACCGGCCTGTTCATTCTGGTGGTGGCCGCCGGGATTCTCGCCAACTCGGTGCAAGCCCTGCATGAAGCCGGGCTGTGGAATCACCTGCAAACAGTACTCTTCGACTTCAGCGCGACGCTGCCGATGGATGGCCCGTTGGGCTCGGTGCTGGCCGGTATGTTCGGTTATCAGGATGCGCCGACCGTCAGCACCCTCGGTGCCTATCTGCTTTATCTGCTGGTGGCACTGGTGATGTTCTTTCTCCCCGCGCCCAAGCCTTCCGCGCAATCGTCTTCCGTTTCCAGCCAATAAGGGCATTCATGTCAAAGCCTAATACTCCTCAGGCCTCCCCTCCTCGCGCCTTGCGTTGGGCGGTGGCCGGTTCGGTGGTGGTGATGATCGCCGCCGGTGGTCTGTTTTATTACGCCTCGAAAATGGCTGCGGCCAAGCGTCAGCACAACCACGATGAAGTGGTGGTGAACATTCATCCGGGCAGTTGCGAACCCAACGCACTGACGGTCCCTGCCGGCCGCGCCAGTTTCCGCATCGTCAACCGCTCCGACCGCGCGGTGGAATGGGAAATCCTCGACGGCGTGCTCGTCGTCGAGGAGCGGGAAAACATTGCGCCGGGCCTCAGCCAAGTGATCAACGCCAACCTGCAACCGGGCGATTACGCGATCACCTGCGGCCTGCTGAGCAACCCGCGCGGCACCCTGCACGTGACGCCAACTGCCGCCTCTGATGCTGCGGCCAAAGCCAAGCCATCGATGGTCGCCTTCGTCGGGCCGCTGTCGGAATTTCGCGTGTACCTGGCCAGCCAGAGCAACGCATTGATCAAAGCCGTGACCGCGCTCGATCAAGCGATTGAAAGCGGCGACCTCAGTCAGGCTCAAGCGTTGTACCTACCGGCCCGCGCGGCTTATCAGCGTCTGGCCCCTGCCGCGCAACGCCTGGCGGAACTGGACAACAGCATCAACGCCCGCGCCGATTATTTCGAAAAGCGCGAACAGGATCCGGCCTTCGTCGGTTTCCACCGAATCGAATACGCACTGTTCGAGCAACGCAATCTCGACCAACTGACGCCCGTTGCCCAGCGCCTGCTCAGCGATGTCACCACGCTCAAACAGCAATTGCTCGCGCAGAGCCTGCCACCGGAGCAACTGGTCAGCATCATCGTGCGCAACCTCAACACCTTGGCCGACGTCCGTGCTGCCAGCGGTGAAGAAGAACGCTACAGCCACAGCGACCTCAACGGTTTCGCTGCCAACGCGCAAACCGCACACAAAGTCGTAGATCTGTTGCGGCCAATGTTGACCAAGTCGGCGGCCGAGCTGTTGCCGAAAATCGACCAGGCACTGGCAGACTTCGACAGCGAACTCGACAACTACAAGATCAAGGACGGCTACGCCAGTTACGACGCCATCAGCGGCGAACAACGCAAGCAGATTGCCGACAAGGCCCAGGCTCTGGCCGACGCTCTGGATGGCATCGATCCCGCCCTCGGCCTCTCCGGCCTGTAAGCAGAAGACCCTTTGACGATGAAAGATAGCGAACCACTCAACCTGCAACGTCGCCGTGTCCTGATGGGCATGGGCGCCGCCGGTGTCGCCCTCGCCGGCTCGACCCTGAGCTGTCCGGCCATGGCCGCCGCGCCGGCACAAGTCACCGAAGCACCGAGCAGTGACAAGACCGAAGACCGTCACGATTTCCACGGCATCCACCAGACCGGCATCGTCACCCCGCGCCCGGCGTCGGGCATGCTCGTATCGTTCGACGTGTTGGCCAGTGATCGTGAAGATCTGGAGCGGCTGTTCCGCACCCTCAACGAGCGCATCGCGTTCCTGATGAAGGGCGGCCCGGTGGCGCAGATCGATCCGAAACTGCCGCCGCCGGACTCCGGCATCCTTGGCCCGAATGTAACCCCGGACAACCTGACCATCACCGTTTCGGTCGGCGAGTCGCTGTTCGACGAGCGCTTCGGTCTGGCCGACGCCAAGCCCAAACGCCTGATGCGCATGGTCGGGTTTCCCAACGATGCGCTGGACGCCGATTGCTGCCATGGCGATCTGAGTTTGCAGTTCTGCTCGAACACCGCCGACACCAACATTCACGCCCTGCGCGATATCGTCAAAAACCTTCCCGACCTGCTGCTGGTGCGCTGGAAACAGGAAGGCAGCGTGCCGCCGCAAGCCCCGGCAAAAGCCGGTGTGCCGGCGCAATCGGCGCGTAACTTCCTGGGGTTCCGCGATGGCTCGGCCAACCCCGATTCCAACGACGCTAAAGCCATGGATCGCCTGGTCTGGGTGCAACCGGGCAGTGACGAACCGGCCTGGGCTGCTCACGGCAGCTATCAAGCGGTGCGGATCATCCGCAACTTTGTCGAGCGCTGGGACCGTACGCCATTGCAGGAACAGGAAAGCATCATCGGCCGGGTCAAAACTACCGGCGCGCCGATGGGTGCGCAGCATGAGACTGAAGTCCCGGACTACAGCAAAGACCCGGCCGGCAAGCTGACCAAGCTCGACGCGCACATTCGCCTGGCCAACCCGCGCACCGCCGCGAGCCAAGCCAACCTGATCCTGCGCCGGCCGTTCAACTATTCGAATGGCGTGAACAAGAACGGCCAGCTCGACATGGGCCTGCTGTTCATCTGCTACCAGGCCGACCTGGAAAAAGGCTTTATCACCGTGCAGACCCGCCTCAACGGCGAGCCGCTGGAGGAATACCTCAAACCGGTCGGCGGCGGCTATTTCTTCACCCTGCCGGGTGTCACGGGCGACAAGGACTTTATCGGTCGCTCGCTGCTCAACGCCACACAACCGAAAACAGCCGCATAAAATAATCTCGACACTGGAGCCGCCCCCGATGAAAAAGACGCCACTCGCGTTATTGCTGACCCTTGGTTTGCTCAACACCCCGCTGTCGGCATTCGCCGCCACTGCACCGCTGGATCTGGTGGGGCCGGTTTCGGACTACAAGATTTACGTTACCGAGCAATTGGATGAGCTGGGCAGCCACACCCAACAATTCACCGATGCCGTGAAGAAAGGCGATTTGGCCACCGCGCAAAAGCTCTACGCACCGACCCGCGTTTACTACGAGTCGATCGAGCCGATTGCCGAGCTGTTCAGTGACCTCGATGCGTCCATCGACTCCCGCGTCGACGACCACGAGAAAGGCGTGAAGGCTGACGACTTCACCGGCTTCCACCGCATCGAGTACTCGCTGTTCTCGGAAAAAAGTACCCAGGGCCTTAACGAGTTGGCGGACAAGCTCAACAGCGACGTAAAAGATCTGCAAACCCGCGTCGCCGGCCTGACTTTCCCGCCGGAAAAAGTCGTCGGCGGTGCCGCCGCGCTGCTGGAAGAAGTCGCCGCGACCAAGATCTCCGGCGAAGAGGATCGCTACAGCCACACCGACCTGTATGACTTCCAGGGCAACATCGACGGCGCGAAGAAAATCGTTGATCTGTTCCGTCCGCAGATCGAGCAGCAGGACAAGGCTTTTGCTGCGAAGGTGGACAAGAACTTTGCCACGGTCGACAAGATTCTGGCCAAGTACAAGACTAAGGATGGTGGTTTCGAGACGTATGACAAGGTGAAGGACAACGACCGTAAAGCGTTGGTTGGGCCGGTGAATACGCTGGCGGAAGACCTGTCCACGTTGCGTGGCAAGTTGGGTCTGAATTGATTTTTTGTAGCGTCTAAGCGGGCCCCATCGCTGGCAAGCCAGCTCCCACAGTGTTCTCGGTCATTCACAAATATTGTGTACACCATAGAACCTGTGGGAGCTGGCTTGCCAGCGATGGCATTTTCAGCAGCCTACAAAATCCGGTAAAGCAACCGCTCAATCCGCACCCGACTCACGCGCTTGAGAAACTTGGCCACCCCGGCCGGGTATTCGGGCAGCGTCTCCAGGCTCTGAAAGCTGTCAATCCGCGTGGTATGGCGGAAAATCTCTTCAAGCTCTTTCGCCCGCGGCTCCAGCCATTCCCCTTTCGGGTCATCGATCAACAAGGCGTTTTCCAGATCCAGGCGGAACGCCCGTGGATTGAGGTTGTTGCCGGTCAGCAACGTATAACGCTGATCAATCCACATGCCCTTGAGGTGATAGGTGTTGTCGCCGTCACGCCACAGGTGCAGGTTCAACTGCCCGCTGTCGATGTTGCGCTGATGCCGTTTGGCGAAGCGGCGCAAGCTGATTTCGTACAGATACGGCAACGCCGCGATCACCTTGAACGGCTCGCTCGGCGGAATATAAAAGTCGTTGGCCGTCTTGTCGCCGACCACGATATCGATCTTCACGCCACGGGCCAGCGCTCGGTTGATCTCGCGAATCACACCCAGCGGCAGGTTGAAGTACGGCGTGCAGATGGTCAGCTGTTTTTGCGCGCTGGCGATCAGTTCGAGAATCGCCCGGTTCAACGGGTTGTTCTTGCCGACGCCGAGCAATGGGCTGACCGACAGGCCGTCTCTGGCGACGCTGCCATTGGCGGTGTCGTACGTCGCGTACTTGAGACGGCTGCGCAGATCGCCGATGTCGTTGCGCAGGCTGCGCGTGGTCGGCAGGTTCGGCAGATCGAGACGATGCACGGCTTTGGATTCGATCAGGCCGTGCTTGACCAGGTGATGCATCGAATCAGCCAGTTCGTGGCTTTGCAGCACGTGGTAACGGTCGAAGCGGTACTTGTCGAATTTGTGCAGGTAAACGTTGTTCAGGCTCGCGCCGCTGTAGACCACGCAGTCGTCGATCACGAAGCCTTTCAAATGCAGCACACCGAACAACTCGCGGGTCTGCACCGGCACGCCGTACACCGGCACTTCGCTCTGGTGCGTGCGGGTCATTTCCTGATACCACGCCGAATTGCCCGGCTGCTTGCCGGCGCCGATCAGCCCGCGCTGGGCACGCAACCAATCGACGACCACGGCGATCTCCAGCTCGGGGCGCTTGAGCTTGGCGGCGTGCAAGGCATCGAGGATTTCCTGACCGGCTTCGTCTTGCTGCAGATACAGCGCAACGATGTAGATGCGCTGGGTCGCCGTGGCGATTTTCTCCAGCAGGCAACGACGAAACTCGGCGGCGCCGGACAGAATGGTCACGGCCTCGGCGGTCAGCGGAAAGCTGCGCAATTTGGGCAGCAAGGAACGTTTGAAAAGCAACGGCATAGGGCTCGCAATGGGTCGAATCCGAAGAACCCGAGAGCTTACACCATCGCATCCTTCGGGTCTTGTTAGTGCCCGTAAAGAGATCAAAAGATCGCAGCCTTCGGCAGCTCCTACACGGGCCAATGTAGGAGCTGCCGAAGGCTGCGATCTTTTGATTTTAAAAAACCATTGCCAAAGGAGAACAATCGTTCTACTGTTCGCCACATGAACGAAATCACTAGCAACGACACACGCGACATCATTCTGGATGTCACCGAAAAGTTGATCTACAAAAGTGGCATCGCTGCCACCAGCATGGATCTTCTGGTGAAAACCGCAGGCGTCTCCAGAAAAAGCATTTACCGCTACTTTGCCGACAAGGACGCACTGACCGTTGCCGCCCTGCAACGCCGTGACGTGCGCTGGATGCACTGGTACAGAAGCGCTGTCGATCAGGCCGAAACCCCGGCCGATCGCCTGCTCAACCTGTTTACCGTGCTCAAGAGCTGGTTTGCCTCCGAAGGCTTTCGCGGCTGCGCGTTCATCAACACCAGCGGCGAGACCGGTGACCCGCAGGACCCGGTGCGGCTGGTGGCGAAAGAACACAAACAGAAGCTGCTCGACTACGTGTGCGAGCTGTGTACCGAACATGGCGCCGAGGATCCGCAACTGCTGGCCAAACAGCTGCTGATCCTGATTGATGGTGCCATTACCGTAGCGCTTGTGATGGGTGATCACAGTGCCGCCGATAATGCGCAATGCATGGCGCGAAAGTTATTGGACCTGTAACGCCTTAATAAGCCGGACTTGTTGTTCAATTATTAATTAGATCGGGAGACTGATATGTCTACTGCAGCCCAGGTACGTCCGCCATTGCCGCCCTTCAACCGTGAATCAGCCATCGAGAAAGTTCGCCTGGCCGAGGATGGCTGGAACTCCCGCGACCCGGAACGGGTATCGCTGGCTTACACCCTCGACACCAAATGGCGCAACCGCGCCGAATTCGCCAACAGCCGCGAAGAAGCCAAGGCCTTCCTGACCCGTAAATGGGCGAAGGAACTGGATTACCGTTTGATCAAGGAACTCTGGGCTTACTCGGATACCCGTATCGCCGTGCGTTACGCCTATGAATGGCACGATGATTCGGGTAACTGGTTCCGTTCCTACGGCAATGAAAACTGGGAATTCGATGAGCATGGCCTGATGTTCCAGCGCTATGCATGCATCAACGACATGCCGATCAAGGAAAGCGAACGTAAGTTCCACTGGCCGCTGGGCCGCCGCCCGGATGATCATCCGAGCCTGTCCGACCTCGGTCTGTAACAATCGACCCTGTAGGAGCTGCCGAAGGCTGCGATCTTTTGATCTTGATCCTAAAAAACAAAATCAAAAGATCGCAGCCTTCGGCAGCTCCTACAGGGGATTTGTGGTGTTCAGGCGACGGCCGCAGTCTTCTCGGCCTCCAGTTCGCGCACCAGCGGCAACACCCGCCGCCCGAAATATTCCACCTCTTCCTGAAAGTGCAGAAACCCCGCCAGCACCAGATCCACACCCACCGCTTTCAGCGCGACAATCCGCTCGGCAATCTGCAACGGCGTACCAATCAGATTGGTCTTGAAACCATCGTTGTACTGCACCAGATCCTCAAACGTTGATTTCGCCCAGTTGCCTTCACCTTCCGGCGATGCACGGCCTGCCTGTTTCGCCGCATCGCCAAAAGCGTTTACCGCTTCCGGATCGGCCTGATCGATGATCTGCGCAAGTACCGCCCGCGCCTCTTCTTCAGTCTCACGGGCGATGACAAAGGCATTCACGCCGATCTTCACCGAATGATTGTTCGCCGCTGCCTTGGCACGAATATCGTCGACCTGCGCCTTGATCCCCTCAACGCTGTTGCCGTTGGTGAAATACCAGTCCGAAACCCGTGCGGCCATGTCCCGCGCGGCACGGGAACTGCCGCCCTGGAAAATTTCCGGACGACCCAATGGTTTCGGTTTCAGGCTGTAATTATCGAAGCGGTAGAAATCGCCGCGAAAGGTGAAGTTGTCCTGACTCCACACGCCTCGCAGTGAGCGAATGAACTCTTCGGAGCGACGATAACGCTCGTCGTGCTCCAGCCAATGCTCGCCGATGGCCTGGAATTCACCCTTGAACCAGCCACTGACGATATTCACCGCGATGCGGCCGTTGGTGAGTTGGTCGATGGTTGCCAGTTGCTTGGCCGCCAACGCGGGTTGCCATGGGCCGGGCAGGATCGCGGCGATCACTTTGAGTTTGCTGGTGGCCGCGAGCAATGCGTGGCTGAACGCCACGGATTCATGCTGGAACTCCGCACCATACCCGGCGGTGAAGCGGATCTGCGTCAACGCGTATTCGAACCCGGCGGCCTCGGCGAGTTGCGCCAGTTTACGGTTGTAGTCGATGCCCCAATCGGTGCGCTGTTCGATCTTGCTGACCACCAGCCCACCGCTGACGTTCGGCACCCAGTAGGCAAATTTTACGGCTTGCTGACTCATTGGCGTGTCCTCGGGACATTTGCGGAGATGGGAGTGGTAGAGCAGCAAGCGTGCCAGGGCTGGAATGCCCGGCTTTATTGATGTTCGGCGTGAGATTGATGTTTTGTAGAGGGGGATTTGTTGGCAGGTTGTTGTGTGGGCAACAGTTAGTTTACTTGTTGGCTCGACTGTCCTCATCGCTGGCAAGCCAGCTCCCACAAGGATCAGGGTGAACAATGATCTTGGGTACAACGCAAAAACCTGTGGGAGCTGGCTTGCCAGCGATGGCGTCAGATGGGTCGCCGCAACACTTGGAAATGAGTAACATGACCGCCCTCCCCGCAGCTCACGTTCTGCGCCCTGCCGAATAAGCCGATTCCATGCCTTTCGAACTCAGCGTTGACCTCACCACCCTCGCCATTCTGGCCTTTGTCGCTTTCATTGCCGGTTTCATCGATGCCATCGCCGGCGGTGGCGGCCTGCTGACCACGCCCGCACTGCTGACCGCTGGCCTGCCGCCGCATCTGGTGCTCGGCACCAACAAGTTGAGTTCGACGTTCGGCTCGGCCACTGCCAGTTTCACCTTCTACAAACGCAAGCTGTTCCACCCGCGTCAGTGGACCCACGCCATCGTCGGCACACTGGTCGGCGCCCTGGCCGGCGCCATCGTCGCGCATTACCTGCCCGCGGAATGGCTGAACAAGATGCTCCCGGTGATTGTGTTTGCCTGCGGCCTGTACCTGTTGTTCGGCGGCACACCGAAAGCGCCGCTGGACAGCGACGCGCCGATCAAAAAGAAATGGCAATCGAGCCAAGGCTTCAGCCTCGGTTTCTATGACGGCGTGGCCGGCCCCGGCACGGGCGCGTTCTGGACAGTGAGCAGCCTGCTGCTCTACCCGATCGATCTGGTCAAAGCCAGCGGCGTGGCGCGCAGCATGAACTTCGTCAGCAACATTGCGGCGCTGTCGGTGTTCGTGTTTTCCGGGCAGGTGGACTGGGTCATCGGCCTGAGCATGGGCCTGTCGGTGATGGTCGGCGCGTTCTTTGGCGCGCGCACCGCGATCAGCGGCGGCGCCAAGTTCATTCGCCCGGTGTTCATCACCGTGGTGCTGGGTTTGACCGTGCGCCTAGCCTGGCAGCACTGGTTCAGCGTGGCCTAAGCGTCGCGCCACGTAGACGTCGATCAGGTAACGGGCAATCGACTTTGACGCCGGCAACGGCGGCAGGTCGTGCACGTTGAACCACTGAGCGTCTTCGATCTCGTCTTCCTGACAGACAATCTCGCCACCGGCGTACTCGGCATGGAAGCCGAGCATCATCGAATGCGGGAACGGCCAGCACTGGCTGCCCATGTACTGAATGTTCTGCACCTCGATCTGCACTTCTTCGCGCACTTCCCGAATCAGGCAATCCTCAGCCGACTCGCCAGGTTCAGCGAATCCGGCCAGCGTGCTATAGACCCCGGTGACGAAACGCGGTGAGCGCGCCAACAGAATCTCGTCGCCACGGGTGATCAGCACGATCATGCTCGGCGAAATCCGCGGATAACTGCGCAGATCGCACGGCTGGCAATACATCGCCCGCTCGCGCGGGACCTGGGTCATTGCCTGCCCGCAATTGCCGCAGAAACGATGCTCGCGCGCCCACGTACCGATCTGTGCGGCGTAACCGAGGACTTTGTAGATCGTGTGCTCGCCATCGAGCATGAACGCCCGCAGGCCTTTCCAGTTACAACCCGGCACTTCGCTGGCGTTGTGCAGTTCCAGCAAGTACACCGGCTCACCGTCGAGATGGCCAATGCCGTGCTCGGCGAGGATCGACAAGTCCTGACGCTTGAGCCATTCACGTGGGAACAGCGCGCCGTTGTCGTCGAACAAAAAGCCTTCCGGGCTGCGCGCCACGGCCCAGCCGCCGGGTTGATCGGTGTCCAGTACTGCAGTGGTCCAGCGAGATGTCATGGTTTCTCAGTCCAGAAATTCGGGTTTCTGTTTGCTCATATGGGCGGCCATGGCCACGCGCAAGTCGGTGGATTGCAACATGGCGGCGTTCCAGGTGGCAACGTATTCGAGACCGTCGTCGATACGATGGTCGCGCATGTAGCTGATCATTTCCTTGGTACCGGTAACCGCGATCGGCGATTTCGAAGCGATCTCGCGAGCGATGTCCAGCACGCCTTCGAGCAGCGCGTCTTTGTCGCTGTAGACGCGATTGACCAGGCCAATGCTGCGCGCCTCGTCAGCGCCGAACGTGCGACCGGTGTAAGCCAGTTCACGCAGCATGCCGTCACCGATGATCCGTGGCAACCGTTGCAAAGTGCCAACATCGGCGGCCATGCCGATATCGATTTCCTTGATCGAGAATTGGGCGTCTTCAGCGGCGTAACGCATGTCGCAGGCCGCGATCAGGTCAATCGCACCACCGAGGCAATACCCCTGAATAGCGGCAAGCACCGGTTTGCGGCAGTTGTCGACGGCGTTGAACGAGGCTTGCAGGGTGAGGATCTTGCGGCGCAGCAGGCGCGCGTTGCGGCCGACGTCCTTGCCCAGTTCATTGGCGACGCCGGCGAGCATCATCAGATCAATGCCGGAGGAAAAGTGTTTACCGTTTCCACTGAGGACCACCACGCGCACTTCGTCGGTGTCGTCGATCCACTGGAAGATCTCGACGATCTCGCTCCAGAACGCCGCGTTCATCGCGTTGATCTTTTCCGGGCGATTGATCTGCACATGCGCGATGTTATCGGCCAGTTCGACGCTGAAAGCGGAGTATTGAGTCATGGCAGTGATCCTTTACCGGGCAGAAAATGAGGCCCGAACTATAACAAGGCATCACAGTGGCGGTTCGGCCAAATGCGGGACTGCAGAGCGCGTTCTCTGTAGGAGCTGCCGAAGGCTGCGATCCCGGCCCTTAAAAACAAAATCAAAAGATCGCAGCCTTCGGCAGCTCCTACATAGGTTGTTTGCACACGCCGATTATTTGGCCAAACGCCGTAGCCCAAACAACATCCCGCCCGCGCCCAGCAACATCACCGCCAGAAATGCCGGATAGGAAATCCACCACGGCGTCCCTGCCGTCATCATGCTGAATTCCGACATGCCGCCAATACTCGCAATCAGGTTCAACGGCAGAAACACCACGTTGATCAACGTCAGCTTGCGCAGCAGGTTGTTCATGCTGTTGTTCATCAGGTTGCCACGCGCATCGATCAGCCCGGAAAACACCGTCGAGTAGATTTCCGCCTGCTTGTAGCACTGGTTGTTCTCGATGATCAGGTCGTCGATCAGGCCAAGCGCTTCACTGCCGAAATGCTGCTTCTCGGCATGGTTGCGCAGGCGCGTGAGGACCGCGCCGTTGCTGTGCAACGCGTTGATGTAATAGATCAGGCTTTCGCTGAGGTTGAACATCTGCACCAGATGCTGGTTCTGCATCGAGTGGTTGAATTTCTGCTGCAATTCGCGGGCGACCAGTTTGATCACCTTCAGGTGCCCGAGGTAGTGATGGATATTGCTGAACAGCAAATCAAGCAACACATCCAGCGGCGTGTTCAACGGCTGGCGGGTGCCGAGGCCGTGCAGCGGCGTGTCATCGGTGGCGATTACCAGCAGTTGCCCCGGCGCGAACAGCAGCCCGCAGGACGACACTTCAAATGCCAGACTGCCACCGCCGGAATAGTTTTCCGGGCGCTTCCAGATCAGGAACAGATGGTCGGGGTGGAACTCGATACGCGAGACCTCGTCCGGGTCCAGCGCTGACGCCAGTGCATGCTCGTCGACTTTGAAATGACTGTGCAGCAAGTCGCGCTCGGCGGCATCGGGGTTGCTGAACAGCATCACCTCGGCGTCCAGTCGCTCGACCCGCTGCAGGGCGCCGTGGCTCAGTGCGAAGCTGTTGATCATCGGCGCCTCACCAGGCCTGGCCGCGACGCTTGAGTTCCAGGCGGCGCACGAACTCTTCCAGCACCAGTGAGTACAGATCGTCGTGCAAATAGGCGTCTTCGATGCCGGCGTCGAGGTTGGGGTTGTCGTTGACTTCGATCACCACCACTTTGTCGCCGGCCTGCTTCAGATCGACACCGTAGAGGCCGTCGCCAATCAGATTGGCGGTCTTCACTGCCAGCTCCACCACCGCACGCGGCGCCTCGTGGATCGCCATCGTGCGGCATTCGCCGTTGACGTCCTGACCTTTGGCCTTGTGGTTGTAGATTTGCCAGTGGCCCTTGGACATGAAGTATTGGCAGGCGAAGATCGGTTTACGATTGAGCACGCCGATGCGCCAGTCGTACTCGGTGTAGAAAAACTCCTGAGCCAGCAGCAACACCGAGTGCTCAAACAATTCGGCGGTCGCCTCAAGCAGCGCTTGCTGACTTTCGACCTTGATCACGCCGCGGGAAAAACAGCCGTCGGGAATCTTCAGCACCAGCGGAAAGCCGAGGCGCTCGCCTACCCGCTCGAAGTCTTCGGGTCGCTCCTTGTAGAGGATTTCGGTGGCGGGCATGCCCAGTTGATGGCTGTTGAGCAAGTCAGTCAGGTAGACCTTGTTGGTGCAGCGCAGAATCGACGTCGGATCATCCATCACCACCAATCCTTCACTTTCGGCCTTCTTGGCGAAGCGATAAGTGTGGTTGTCAACGCTGGTGGTCTCGCGGATCAGCAAGCCGTCGTACTCGGCCAGACGCGCGTAATCCTTGCGCTCAATCAACTCGACGTCGATGCCCATGCCTTTGCCGACCCGGACGAAATTCGCCAGTGCCTTGGCGTTGGATGGCGGCAACGCCTCCTGCGGATCGTGCAATATCGCCAGGTCGTAGCGTGCCACTTGCGGCGAGCGCGGCACCCGCCAGACTTTACGGCTGAACCCGTCCAGCGCGTTGGCGAACTGATCTTCCTGATCATCGCGCAACTTGTGCAGAACACCGGATTTTATGCCTTCAATGTGCCAGCCGTTAGTTCGGCGGAACTCAACTAACAGAATCGGGCAGGGAAACACTTCAAACAATTGCCGCGCCAGATCCTGCAAGGGTTCGATATGTGTCCGGCCGAAATACAGGGTCAGGGTAAACCCTTCGGTATCACTGTAGAGATGATGACTGAGGGCTTTCTCGAGCGTTTTATCGAGATCATCCAGCGCCAGGCCATACAGTGATTTTTTCGTCAGTTCGCTGATGGTGCGCACAGAGGGAATCACCTTGTGCCCCCGCGCTTCGGCCAGCAGCGAGCAGTAGTAGCCATGACCGAGATACTTGTAGCTGCGGCACAGATTGATCACCTGCACACGCTTGCCCGGCTCGCTGTCACAGCTGTGCTCGAGGTATTCCTGCGCCGTTAGGATGTCTTCACTGGGGAAGTATGAAGCCCAGTCTTCCTTGCGCTCGACAATAATCAACACTTGGCTGGATGCCTTAATCGCCGAACTTAAATAAGTTGCCGCCGGCAAACTTTGCTCGGATACTTCGCGCCAATGACCCTGTACCGCTGACATAGAGATTGATCCGTTGGAGAACAAGACCTTTTCTATTAAGCACGAAGTTTTTTGAAAGTCTCGTTTCGTTACGCAACTTTTACGGTGGTCATATGAAGGCTGTTTTTCGTTTGGCGGTAGTTGAAGACTTGCCGGCGCTGCTGGCACTGGAAATGCAATGTTTCACCACAGACCGGCTCACCAGTCGCAGCTTTCAGTGGATGATCACCCGTGCTCACGGGCAGTTGCTGGTGGCGGAGTGCGACGGTCAATTATTGGGTTATGCGTTGGTGTTGTTTCATCGCGGCACTTCGCTCGCCCGGCTGTATTCGATTGCACTGGCCGTTGAAGCGCGAGGGACCGGTCTGAGCAAGCAACTGCTGCAACGCATCGAAGCGATGGCGCTGGAGCACGATTGTGCGTACTTGCGCCTGGAGGTGCGCATCGACAACCCTGCGGCCATCGCCCTGTATGAACGCAATGGCTACCGGCGCTTTGCGCTGATCCATGATTACTACGAAGACCACGCCGACGCGCTGCGCTTGGAGAAACGCATTCTCCAGCACCGCGACTCGCGCAGCATCAAGGTGCCTTACTACCCGCAAACCACCGATTTCACCTGTGGCCCGGCGTGCCTGTTGATGGCCATGGGTGCACTGCAATCGGAACGTTTATTGGAGCGGCGCGAAGAGTTGCAGATCTGGCGGGAAGCGACCACGGTGTTCATGACCTCCGGCCACGGCGGGTGCAGCCCTCAGGGATTGGCATTGGCGGCGTGGCGTCGAGGCTACAAGGTAGGTTTGCAACTAAGCCTTGCCGGGCCATTGTTTCTCGACGGTGTGCGGGATGCGCATAAAAAAGACGTCATGCGCCTGGTACACGAAGAGTTCACGGCGCAATTGCAGGAGACCGATGTCGAGTGTGTGATCGGTGCGTCGCTGGATTTGCCGCGTTTGCTGGATGCCGGAGGGCAGCCACTGGTGTTGATCAGCAGCTATCGACTGACGCGCTCCAAATCGCCGCACTGGGTGGTCGTGACCGATTGTGACGAAGATTTCGTTTACCTGCATGATCCGGATGTCGATCATAGCCAGCATCGACAACCCATGGATTGCCAGCATGTGCCGGTGAGTCATGGCGAGTTCGAGAAAATGTGCCGGTTTGGCCGGGGTAAATTGCGTGCGGCGGTGGTGTTGTATTCTCGCGAAACGTAAGCCTCCACATGTAGGAGCTGCCGAAGGCTGCGATCTTTTGATTTTGTTGTGAAGATCAAGATCAAAAAAATCGCAGCCTGCGGCAGCTCCTACAGGGGCCTACCCGTCAAGGTGTCGGCTTCAGGCCAACTTTGTACAGCGAACCCTTCTCTTCATCGGTCAGCACATACAAATAACCATCCGGCCCTTGCCGCACATCACGAATCCGCTGCTTGAGTTCGCCGAGCAAACGCTCCTCATGCACGACCTTGTCGCCATCGAACTGCAGGCGGATCAGTTCCTGAGTCACCAGTGCGCCGATAAACGCATTGTGTTGCCACGGTTTAAAACGATCGGCATCGTAAAACGTCATGCCGGTAACGCCCGGCGATTTCTCCCACACATGATGCGGCGCGACGGTGCCTTCGGCCGTTTTACCCTGGGCTTCCGGAATCGGCTGCATCGAGTAATTGATGCCGTGGGTCGCCAGTGGCCAGCCATAGTTCTTGCCGCGTTCGATGATGTTCACTTCGTCGCCACCGCGCGGGCCGTGCTCGTTCTCCCACACCGTGCCGGTCCAGGGATTGAGCGCCGCCCCCTGCGGATTGCGTACGCCGTAGGCCCAGATCTCGGGGCGTACGCCGGACTGACCAACAAACGGGTTGTCATCCGGCACCTTGCCGTCCGGGTAGATGCGCACGACCTTGCCTTGCAGCTTGTCGAGATCCTGCGCGGTCGGCCGGTCGTTGTTCTCACCCAAGGTAATGAACAAATAACCGTCGCGATCAAACACCAGCCGTGAGCCGAAGTGATTGCCGACCGAAAGCTTCGGTTCCTGGCGGAAGATCACTTTGAAATCCTTCAGCGTCTTCAAGTCATCCGAGAGCCGTCCTCGCCCCACAGCGGTGCCGGCCTTGTCGCCGGCACCGCCACCTTCGGCATAGGACAGATAGACCAGACGATCCTGTTTGAAGTCCGGTGACAGCGCGACATCGAGTAACCCGCCCTGCCCCTTGGCCCAGACCTGCGGCACACCGGAGATCGGCGCCGACATTTTGCCGTCGGCGGCCACCACGCGCAGATTACCCGGACGTTCGGTGACCAGCATGCCTTGGCGATCCGGTAAAAACGCCAGTGCCCAAGGATGCTCAAGGCCTGCGGTGATGGTCGTGACTTCGAGGGTGCCCTGCTCGCTTTGCAGCTCTTTGGGCGCGGCGGCAAAGGCCGGAGCACTGATCAGCGCACCGGCACACAGTGTGGCTAGAAGGGTTTTACGCAACATGCACGATTCCTTTTTTCGTTTGAAGGGCCGACAGAACTTCAGTCCTGGCGCTCAACGATTGCTGTCTCCGCCGCGCGAAGGTGGGTTGGGAATGAACGTGGGGGGAGTGCTCGGCACCGAACGGATCGGCTGGCCGTTGCCAATGCCCCGGTTCTCGACCGTAGGCTGGCGCGGCGTTGGTACGGTGTTCGGCCCCCGAATGGGGGGAGCGCTGGGCTGAGTGCCCTGCATGCTGTTCGGATTGGCCCGGCGGATCGGGCTGTTGTAGGGGTTATTGCTGTTACCAGTGGGGCTTTGCGCCAACAGCACGTCGGCATGAACCAGCCCACCACTGAGGGCAAGGACGACGATGCCAAGCAGAATTCGGTTCATGACGCTGCCTCTCGATGGGCGTGGGATAGAGCCTTCGAGTCCACGCTACGCCGAGGGTTCGGATTTGTTAACCCGTCAGGCTTAAACAACATGTAACACGGCTTGACCAAGTGGCTGGTAACCCGCGCATCCCGGGGAAACTTTCAGTCGTGGCCGCAGGTCATCCGATCATCACTCGGAGAACTCACCATGGCTCGGGCAATCTGGAAAGGCGCAATCAGTTTTGGACTGGTGCACATCCCTGTCGCACTGGTCTCGGCGACCTCGTCGCAGGGCGTGGATTTCGATTGGCTCGACAGCCGCAGCATGGATCCCGTTGGTTATAAACGGGTAAACAAGGTCACCGGCAAAGAAGTTACCAAGGAACACATTGTCAAAGGCGTGGCCTACGAAAAAGGCCGATATGTGGTGCTCAGCGAAGAAGAGATCCGCTCGGCACACCCTGTTTCAACGCAGACCATCGACATATTCTCGTTTGTCGACGCCGATCAGATTCCCCTGCAAAACATCGACACGCCCTACTATCTGGCGCCGGACAAACGCGGTGGCAAGGTCTACGCGTTACTGCGTGAAACCCTGAGCAAAACCAACAAGGTCGCCCTCGCCCGCGTTGTCTTGCATACGCGCCAATACCTCGCAGCGTTAATGCCGCTGGAATCGGCGCTGGTGTTGGTGAAGTTGCGCTGGCCGCAGGAGGTACGTGGTCTCGATGAGCTGGAACTAGGCAGCGAAGTGACCAAGCCGCAGTTAGCCAAGGGTGAGCTGGACATGGCCAAACGGCTGGTGCAGGACATGAGCGCAGACTGGAAGCCCGAGGATTACAAGGATGAGTTCGAAGACAAGATCATGGCGCTAGTCGAGAAAAAGGCCCATGAAGGCAAGATCGAGGATGTTGAGACGGTGGGCGGCGAGGAAGAGCGTAAAACCGCTGATGTGATCGACTTGACCGAGCTGCTCAAACGCAGTCTGGGCGGGAAAGCGGTGGCGAAGCCGAAAGCGAAAGCAGAGAAAACGGCGAAATCTGCGCCGGCGAAGAAGACCAAGAAGGCTTCCTGATAGTGATTGGTTGCCCTTGATACCGTCATCGCGAGCAGGCTCACTCCTACAGTGGATCGCATTTCAAATGTAGGAGTGAGCCTGCTCGCGATGGCGTCAGCAGCGTTTATCTTGAATTCAGATCATAATGAAGATCGCCAGCAAACCACCGAAGATCGCCCACTTTTCCATGTAGTAGCGCTTGCGATTGCGCTTTTTCAGCTCTTTGCCACGCAGACGAATCTTGTAGATCCGGGTAAACAAGCGGTTGATCCCGCCCGTGCGGTCGCTGGCATCATTCGGTGCGCCCGCCGCCGACATCACCGTGCGGCTGAACCAGGCGTTGAAGGCGGCGGCCCAGCGGTACTTCAGCGGCCGTTCAATATCGCAGAACAGGATGATACGGTTCTTGTCGGTGGTGTTTTCGGCGTAATGAATAAACGTCTCGTCGAACATCACCGCTTCGCCATCGCGCCAATGGTAATTTTCACCGTCGACGTTGATGTAGCAGCCGGCATCGTTCGGCGTGTCCAGGCCCAGGTGATAGCGATAGGAACCGGCATACGGGTCACGGTGACGCACCAGTTTCGAACCCGGGGGCAACTCGGCAAACATCGCGGCCTTGATCGAACCAATGCTCTGCACCAGTTCGGTGGTGCGCGGGCACAGCTTCATGGCCGACGGATGGCTCTCGCCGTACCACTTCAGGTAAAACCGCTTCCAGCCGCTTTTGAAGAACGAGTTGAAACCGACATCGTCGTACTGGTTTGAGCGCTTGATCTCGCCGGCACGCAGCAGGTTCTGCCCCTCTTCACGGATTTCTTCCCAGTGCGCCTGCAACGGGCTCAAGTCAGGAAACTCGCTAGGGTCCAGGTACGGCTTGTTCGGTTTTTTCGAAAACAGATAAAGGAAGCAGTTGATCGGCGCGAGAAACGTCGAATGGTCGCTCAGTTGTCGACCGAGTTTGTGTCGCACACGCCCACGCAGGTGAACGTACGCAATGGAAATGACATAAATAGCAGCAATGATGAGTTTCACGGAAATCGTCACACGTCAAAAGTGAACAAACTGCGCGCCTGGCGGCCTTAGGCCCAGCGTCTTATGCAGTGGTCTGAATACACATGGCACGTCCTTGGCCCGCGCCGTAACCGGACGCTCGGTGAAAGGTGGCATTTTAGCCACAGTTTGTAACTGAGGGTGAGCCTTCATCTGTGAAAATCTGTCCTGCGATTGCGCCAAATGCTGTCCCGGCGTCCTTGGCAGCCCTTTCACAACAGCAGTCCCGCCGCTTTTTCAGACGCCTCCCCTTTGCATCATCCTCTAGAGGGCTACGGAAGATCAGCGGTAAAAGGCTTCAGATGCGCTATACGACAACTGCGATACCCAGGTACTTTTTAACAGCAAGATCGCTGCGAATCTCGACGACGTTATATACAAGCTCTGGCATCCCCGACGCCCAACTCGGACACTCAGATGTGAAATATTTGACGAAGGTATCTTTTCTCACGCCAAATCCTTCGCCAAATGTTTCGTTGGCAAACGAGTGCGCGCCAAAATCAACGGCACCGCCCCCTAAGCGGCCGATCATATTAGTGACTTCTTTCTCAATATCGTTGTAGACAGTCTGAGTGCTCGCTTCCGCAACTGCTTTTTGACACGCCGTGTCAATCGCCTCTTTTATTTGCCTATAACGGTCAGCATAGAAAGAAGCACGAGTCGACTCACGATCGACGCTTTCATCACCCACCTCAACTGCCAAAAAGCCCTCTTTAACAAGATCATCAAACTCCCTGTAATCATCATTTTTGATTAGCTTTCCCCACTCATCGAGTCTAGTTAGGACAGGCTCAAAAGAAATGGCTACAGTTTTACCTAAAACCAATAACTTGCTACGAGTGTCCTCACAGATCCACTCCGGTTCCCCTCGAAAAACCGTATTGATTTTTGCCCACTGTTCTTTCTCGTACGCGAATGGCCTGCCAACAGCCCCCTCCTCATCAACCCTCATATAACCGATCAGCGTGTTGAGCTTCGGCTTGATAACTGTTTCAAATGCAAACTCCGCGTGCTGCTTCAACTCTTCACGATCGCCAGGCCCTGCCAACGTCGCCAAAATATTGGCTGGAGAATCCTTCACCCAGACACTGGCCATTTCCTTGACCATCGATGAGTAATCCATGTTCTCCGGTACCGGATTTCCGTTGCGTCGTGGATAGACTAGAGAAGGAATAGCCAGTGTATTCACCAAGGCTTTGTTGATGTGAATGACTGCCGCTTGCTTGCCGTTGTGCAAATTTTCCAGGGTACGGTAAGTATCACCGATGAACGATTTTTCACATTCGTTCCAGTCTTTTTCTTCGGCAAACCATTCTCTCGACGCCGTAATCAAATTCGCACTTTCAATGGCGCTCATGGAAATATTCATTTGAGAATAGACATTATCGCCTTTAGCCTTATCAGAAGTGGGCTCGCAGACCTCAAGAATGCGCTGGGTTTTCTTTGACCATTTATCTCCGATGCCTTCCTGCTCAACAAGGCAAAGCAATATATCAAGGCTGTGCTTATCGTTTACTGCAACCCTTTTAATGCTCAGCATCGCATCTTTCATACAGGCGAAGACCGCAGCGATTTCCTCCTTGTTATGTTTACCTTCGATTCTAGGGATCAAAAACGGCGGCATGCCTATTTCGATAATTTGCCCAGAATCGCTTTCCAGCTCGAAACAAATACCAAACAAAGCCGATAACGCCCCGGAACTCCCCAGCGCAACGTGCGAATCCAGGCCAAATATTGAGTGTCCGGTAAACTCAAACTCGAATCCCACACTCGAGTGTTCGGTCATCACACTTCGAAAACAATGGCCAATGAACGAATTCTGATAGGCGCGCTGACTCTCAATGTATTTTTTAGCAGTCTTGCACTCTGCCATGGTTTTGTAGGGTTCCACAGGAACAGAAACCATGACCGGCATAGACAACGATGACTCGACAACGGAAGAACTGGCGCTTGCGCTATCCTTGGGGCATACCGTTTTCACTCCGACACTTTCGCCCGACTGGTCTTCGGCATGAGCCTTTTTAATGTCGGCGACACTCACACATTTTTTGCATTCCATCGCATTGCTGCTCCATAGACGCGAGTAACTATTTTTAACGAACCGACATCAGCGAGTTCAACAGGATCCCCATCCGTTGATGCGGCGGAATATTTACATCCATCAAAACCTGACTTATCGCTGACCGCTGCATGAATTCGCAGCCCATGCAAAGCGTTAGCTTTATGTAGGCCACGATGTCTCGCGATTCTTCCAGGCCATAGGATTGGGCCCTGTCTATATAGGTAATCAATCGCTGCCTGAATGCGTCGTCGCTGACCCCAGCGACCGCGTCCGGGTAAGCCGTTTTCATTTCAGGCAGAATTTTTTCGGCGAACTTAACCGTCGAATCAGTTTGAAATGCATGCAGCTGTTCATGCCGAATCATGAGCATCGGTTCAAGTCCAGATGGTCGGGGCGTTTTGAAGTCGCTGGCGAGCGAATGATTACTTTCATTACCGAAGCTCGCGCAAGTCATGGCACCGTGCCACAACCCCGTAAAAATAGCAGCACTTTCGCCCATAGCCAGAAGGCGACCACCGAAACCGGCGCTGCGTAGAAGCCCTGTTCGCGCTAGACGTTCGTTATCGCCCGTCATACAACTGCCGTCCTACTTATGCGACAATGCGCGCAATGTCCAAACACAGACCCCGTATTCGTCGTTCAGCAGCGTGGCCACACCGGTCAATGCTGCTGGCGACGTATGCGCGTTGACTTAACTCAAGCTCAGACTGGGTGGAGCTGGACAAGCTCCGGATTGGTATCGAAGCGGTATCAGACACACAAAACACCAGCTCTAACCCATTGATAGGTAAGGTAATTGATCTCCACAGCTAACATCACGATGCAGTTCGGCGCCAAGCCGCTCTTCGAAAACGTTTCGGTCAAATTCGGTGCTGGCAATCGCTACGGCCTGATCGGCGCCAACGGTTGCGGCAAGTCGACCTTCATGAAAATCCTCGGCGGCGACCTCGACCCGTCCGGCGGTCAGGTCATGCTCGAGCCGAACGTGCGTCTGGGTAAATTGCGCCAGGACCAGTTCGCCTACGAAGAATTCACCGTGATCGACACCGTGATCATGGGTCACGAAGAGCTGTGGAAGGTCAAGGCCGAGCGCGACCGCATCTACTCGCTGGCGGAAATGTCGGAAGAAGACGGCATGGCCGTGGCCGAGCTGGAAACCGAATTCGCCGAGATGGACGGCTACACCGCCGAATCCCGCGCTGGTGAACTGTTGCTGGGCCTGGGCATCGGCATCGAGCAGCACTTCGGCCCGATGAGCGAAGTCTCACCAGGCTGGAAACTGCGTGTATTGCTGGCGCAGGCGCTGTTCTCCGATCCGGAAGTGCTGTTGCTCGACGAACCGACCAACCACCTGGACATCAACACCATTCGCTGGCTGGAAAACGTGCTGACCCAGCGCAACAGCCTGATGATCATCATCTCTCACGACCGTCACTTCCTGAACAGCGTGTGCACGCACATGGCTGACCTGGATTACGGCGAGCTGCGTCTGTTCCCGGGCAACTACGACGAGTACATGACCGTGGCGACCCAGTCCCGCGAACAACTGCTGTCGGACAACGCCAAGAAGAAAGCGCAGATTTCCGAGTTGCAATCGTTCGTCAGCCGCTTCTCGGCCAACGCCTCGAAAGCCAAGCAGGCTACTTCCCGCGCCAAGGCGATCGACAAGATCCAGCTGGCCGAGGTCAAGCCTTCGAGCCGCGTGAGCCCGTTCATTCGCTTCGATCAGAACAAGAAGCTGCACCGCCAGGCGGTCATCGTCGAAAAAATGGCCAAAGGCTTCGACGGCAAACCACTGTTCAAAGACTTCAGCTTCCAGGTTGAAGCCGGCGAGCGCGTGGCGATCATCGGCCCGAACGGTATCGGCAAAACCACCCTGCTGCGCACTCTGGTCAACGAACTGACCCCGGACGCCGGCAGCATCAAGTGGACCGACGCGGCAGAACTGGGCTACTACGCTCAGGATCACGCGCACGATTTCGAAGACGACGTCACCCTGTTCGACTGGATGGGTCAGTGGACTCAGGGCGAGCAGATGATTCGCGGTACTTTGGGGCGCATGCTGTTCTCCAACGACGAAATCCTCAAGTCGGTCAAGGTCATCTCCGGTGGTGAGCAAGGTCGCATGCTGTTCGGCAAGCTGATCCTGCAAAAGCCGAACGTGCTGATCATGGACGAACCAACCAACCACTTGGACATGGAATCGATCGAGGCGCTGAACCTGGCGCTGGAAAACTACCCGGGCACGCTGATCTTCGTCAGCCACGACCGTGAGTTCGTATCGTCCCTGGCCACGCGCATCATCGAGCTGAGCCCGAATGGCGTGACCGACTTCAGCGGCACTTACGATGACTACCTGCGTAGTCAGGGTGTGGTGTTCTAAAAAGCAGCTGAAAACTGAAAAGCCCTGTCCATGTGACGGGGCTTTTTGCATTCAGCGCGCTGATCGTTCCCACACTCTGCGTGGGAATGCATCCCGTGACGCTCCGCGTCACACGAGCGGGACGCGGAGCGTCCGTGGCGGCGTTACCACGCAGAGCGTGGGAACGATCAATCTGGAAAGATAGTTAGCCTGCTTTCTTTTATCTCAAGCCCAAGCCATGATGCGAACTCTCCCACCGCCGCCCGCGAACGAGTCCTCATGTCTGCGCAGCAACTGCCACCGCAAAGCTCCATGGCGATCACCCTGCAGATCGTTTCCATCGTGTTCTACACCTTTATTGCGTTCCTCTGCATCGGCCTGCCGATCGCGGTGTTGCCGGGTTATGTGCATGAGCAACTGGGTTTCAGCGCGGTCATCGCCGGGCTGGTGATTGGCTCGCAATACCTGGCCACCCTGCTCAGCCGGCCAATGGCCGGGCGCATGTCGGACACGGTCGGCACGAAACGGGCGATCATTTATGGCTTGTGGGGAATTGTCCTCAGTGGCTTGCTGACGCTGCTCTCCACCCTGTTGCAGACTTGGCCGCTGACAAGCCTGATCATTCTGATCATCGGCCGCTTGCTGCTCGGCATCGCGCAGGGCTTGATCGGTGTCGGTACGATCAGTTGGTGCATGGGCCAGGTCGGCGTTGAACACACGGCAAAATCCATCGGCTGGAACGGCATTGCCTCCTATGGGGCGATTGCCATTGGTGCGCCCTTAGGCGTGGTGATGGTCGCTGATTACGGTTTCACCAGCCTCGGCATCGCGCTGGCCGTACTGGCGGCCGGTGCACTGCTGCTGATCCGCAACAAACCGTCGGTGCCGGTGATCCGTGGCGAACGCCTGCCGTTTTGGGCGGTGTTCGGGCGAATCGCCCCGTATGGCGCCAGTCTGACCCTGGCCTCGATCGGTTACGGCACCCTGACCACTTTCATCACGCTGTATTACCTCAACCGAGGCTGGACCGGTGCGGCGTACTGCCTGACGGTATTTGGCGTGTGCTTCATCCTGTCACGGCTGATGTTTATTTCAGCGATCAGTCGTTTCGGCGGTTTCAGCTCAGCCATTGCCTGCATGAGCATCGAAACCGTGGGGCTGGTGCTGTTGTGGGTGGCACCGTCCACCGCGTTTGCCCTGATCGGCGCAGGACTCGCGGGGTTTGGCCTGTCGCTGGTGTACCCGGCGCTGGGTGTCGAGGCGATCAAACAGGTGCCCAGCTCCAGTCGTGGTTCCGGGTTGGGGGCTTATGCAGTGTTCTTCGATCTGGCACTGGCGATTGCCGGGCCGTTGATGGGCGCGGTGGCTTTGAATCTGGGGTATTCGTGGATTTTCTTCAGTGCGGCGCTGTTCTCGGTGATCGGATTGGGGCTGACCCTACTGCTGCAGCGCCGGGCGATGTCCTGAAGTTCGCCGCGATCCCCTGTAGGTGTGAGCCTGCTCGCGATAGCGGTGTGTCAGTCACCTAATATGTTGAATGGTATGACGCTATCGCGAGCAGGCTCGCTCCCACAAGGGTTCTGCACCTGACTATTGATCCGCGGTCTGCATGCCGGCCCGGGTCGGTTTACCCAAGGTGTGCGAGAAGAATCGCCCGGCCTCCGAGATCAGGTTGCGATGGATATCTTCGCGATCCACACCATCAGCATCGGTGCACAGCGCCGGCATCGCGCGAATCTGCTCTTCGTTACACGGCGCCATAAATACGAAGTGCCCAGCCCCTGCGAGTAATTTGAAATCCGGTGCCGTCGGCAGTTTGCGCGCCAGCGCGGCCGCATTCTTGTCGAAGGCCACCAGTTTGTCACCATCACCGCTGTAGAGCAGCACCGGCACATGCACATCGGCCAGGGTGTGACGGCCAAACTTCAGGCTCAGCGGCGCCATCAGCAACAGCGCATGAACGCGCGGATCGGCCACCGGTTGCAGATCATCCCGATCAACGATCAACTCACCTTGCGTATTACAGGCATCACGATCGTCCGGGCGCTCTTGGCAATACCGACGCAGGCGATCGAGATCCGGTTGCGCCCCGGACAGGATCAACGCCGTCTCGCCGCCTGCGGAATAACCGATCACCCCGACTTGATCGGCGTTGACGTACGGCGCAAGCATGCGATCGCCCAAGGTCGCGGTGATGGCTTCGGAAATCTGGATCGGCCGCCCGTAGAGGTTGCTCAGGGTGCCGAGTCGGCTGTGGTCTTTGGAATTGTCGCCGGGATGAATCACCGCCACCACAACAAAGCCTTTGCGCGCCAGCGAGGTCGCCAGGTCGTGCAACGCCAGCGGCGTGCCGGTGTTGCCGTGGGACAGCATCAGCATCGGAAAGCGGCCGATGGCGACTTTGGTGTCTTCGCCGGCTTCGACCGAATAGCCCTCAAGCAGACTCAGGTGTTCACGATCGCTGGAGGGATAAAAGGCGATGGCGCGCATCGGTTGCAGGTCGAGCGGATCGAGGAAGGTCATCTCGTGATAACCGACGCTCCAGACCGGGTGTCGCCCAGGCGCGGCATGCACTGTGTTAAGGCTGCCGAGCAGGCAAATCAGTAACGTTGCACAAAGACGCATCATGGGATGCCCCACCCTGTTGTTACTCAATCGAAAGTTCCGTTGCGTTGCGGGCCTGAAACCCCGGGGATTCGGTGTTCCGGTACGACAATGCACTCAGACGCTGATTGTGTGACTGCATAACCCGGGCCAGATTATGTAACAGTCAGAAACAAAAAACTCCGTATTCGCCCCTTGCGGAACCAGAATACAGAGTTTTTTGGGTGTTACCTGAACATCAGCTGTTCTTTATGCAAGCCTTACGCGGCGGCGAACAGTTGCTCGCTGATCTTCGCTTGTGCAGCGGTCATGGCGTTGTTACGCACTTCGTCGCCATACGCCAGGCCTTCGGCGCGGACGATTTCGATGTCGGTGATGCCGAGGAAGCCCAGTACCAGCTTCAGATATTCTTCGTGAGCGATGCCGCTGGCCTGACCGGCATGAATGCCGCCGGAAGTCGATACGATCACCACTTTCTTGCCACCGCACAGACCTTCTGGGCCGGCTTCGGTGTAACGGAAGGTTTGACCGGCGACTGCAACGCGGTCGATCCACGCCTTGAGTTGGGTCGGTACGGTGAAGTTGTACATCGGAGCCGCGATCACAACCGCGTCGGCGGCGATGAACTCGGCCAGGGTCGAAGCACTCAGTTCGGCTTCGTGCTGTTGTGCGGCGTTACGCAGCTCAGCGGTGGTGCCAGCGGCGACCAGGGTGGTCGACGAGAAGTGGCTGATGGCGTCGGCGGCCAGGTCGCGGTAGGTCACCACGGCGCTTGGCTCGGCAACTTGCCAGGCTTTGACAACTTCGCTGCTCAACTGACGGGAAGCCGAGTTGTCGCCCAGAATGCTCGAATCGATATGCAGCAGTTTCATGTGGAATCTCCTGGAAGGAATCGCCGGTGGCGACGGAATGGAGACAATCCTACGCAAGAAACCAATGGATGATTAGCCGCCTGAAATGCGATAGTTTGTCCCACTGATAGAACAGTCGGATGTCCCTGATGCAAGACCTCAACGATCTCTACTATTTCGCCAAAGTCGTCGAGGCCGGCGGTTTTGCTGCGGCTGGGCGATTGCTCGGGATTCCCAAATCACGGTTATCGCGGCGCATTGCCGAACTGGAAGAACGCCTCGGCGCGCGCTTGCTGCAACGCACCACCCGACAACTCAATCTCACCGCGGTTGGCGAACGTTACTTGCGCCACTGTCAGGCGATGCTTCTCGAAGCAGAAATGGCCGATGAGGCGGTGGCGAGCATGTCCAGCGAGCCGCGCGGACGACTGCGCGTTTCCTGCCCTACAGGTCTGGCCCGGGAAATGTTGCCGTGGGTGATCAGCGATTTCCTCGGCAAATTCCCCCAGGTGCAACTGGAAGTCGTACTGCTCAATCGCCGGGTCGATCTGGTCGGTGAAGGCTTTGATGTCGCGTTGCGCGTGCGTGAGCATGGTGACGAGGATCCGCTGCTGGTGACCCGACGCCTGCGTCAGGCGCAGATGGTCGTGGTGGCCAGCCCGGCGTTTTTACAGGGCAAGACGATCAACCATCCGCAAGACTTGAAGCATCTGCCCGTACTGGGTGCGCTGGAGGCCGATCGCATGGTGCATGTGCGCCTGCTCGATCAACAGGGCCACAGTTTCGAACTGAACATGGAGGCTCGCCTGGGCATCGACGATTTCGGCGTGCGCAAGGCCTGCGTCCTTGCCGGTCAGGGTTTTACTCTGTTGCCGATGATGTATTGCGAAGCGGAGCTGGAAAACGGCACGCTGGTGCAGATGCTGCCAGAGTGGTCGCTGCCCGGCGGCTGGCTGCAAGCGGTGTATCCGCATCGGCGCGGGGTGATGCCGGCGGTGCGCGCGTGGATCGATCATCTGGTCGAGTCGTTCAATGCCTGTGGGGAGCGGTTGTTATGAGCAAGGGAAAGATGAGCGAAGCCGACGTGGCCGCGTTCTGCCTGGCATTGCCGGGCGCTCGGGAAGATTACAAATGGGGCGGCGTGCGAGTGTTTTCGATTGCCGGCAGCAAGATGTTTGCCTTGCAGGGGCTGCGTGGGGACTCGCTGGCGTTCAAGGTCGACAAGGATTTGTTTCTTGGCCATTGCGACCGCCCGGGCATTCACCCGGCGCCGTATCTGGCGCGGGCGCAGTGGATCATCATGCATCCGCCCTACCCGCTGGGTGCCGAGGAATTGTGCGGGTTGTTGCAGCGCTCGCATCAGTTGGTGGTGAGCAAGTTGCCGAAGAAAACCCAAATAGGTTTGTTGCTGTAAACCCGACCCCCTGTGTAGGAGCTGCCGAAGGCTGCGATCTTTTGACTTTGATCTTTTAAAAGCAAGATCAAAAAGATCGCAGCCTTCGGCAGCTCCTACATAGGGAATTGCGGTGTATTCAGAACAGCGTCAGCAAGTTCGAGCCGAGAAACAGCTGGTCGATCCAGAACACTTGGTGCAACACGACAATCACCCAGAACAGAATCTGAAACGACACCTTGCGCGTCTTGTGCCGGAACACCTGCTGGGCGATCAATGCGCCCGGCCAGCCGCCCGCCAGTTCCACGGCATGAAGGATGTTCTCGGGTGTGCGCCAGGCATCGGCGCGCGCCTTGCGCTTGTCTGCCCAGTACATGAAGAACGCCAACACACTCACAACACCGTAAGCTGTCAGCGGCACCAACGAAATCCCGCGCAACCACATCGACACCGAGCCGAACAACGGCAGCGCGCAGACGACCAGCAGAACCAGCAGTTTCAGCTTCAGATGCTGGATGTTGTTGCCGCCCGAAGGTCGCCCTTCGGGCCGGCGTGCGCGGGAATCACTCATGGCTTGGCCGCCGCCCAATCGATCCAGCCAAACTGCCACGTCGCCAGAATGACCAGACCAAAAACGATCCGATACCAGGCAAATGCCGCATAGCTGTGGCTGGCGATGAACTTGAGCAAACCGCGCACGGCGATCATGGCGAAGATGAATGCGGTGACGAAACCGATGGCGAACACCGGGAAGTCCGCCGGCACAAACAAGTCACGGTACTTGTAGCCCGAGTAAACCGCCGCACCGACCATGGTCGGCATCGCAAGGAAGAAGGAAAACTCGGTAGCGGTCTTGCGCGACAGGCCGAACAGCAAGCCGCCAATGATCGTCGAGCCGGAACGCGAAGTGCCGGGAATCATCGCCAGACACTGGGCGAAGCCGACTTTCAGGGCATCTTTCCAGGTGATCTCGTCGACCGTTTCGGCGTGCACTTCATGCTGACGCTTTTCCGCCCACAACATGATGATGCCGCCCACCACTAAGGCGGCCGCGACGGTAATCGGGTTGAACAGATATTCGTGGATCAGGTCGGCAAAGATCACGCCCAGCACCACAGCGGGCAGAAATGCGATCAGCAGGTTGGCGGTGAAACGACGGGCGCTGGGCTGCGTCGGCAAACCGATGACCACATCGAAAATCTTGCGTCGAAACTCCCAGACCACCGCGAGGATCGCGCCGAGCTGGATGATGATATTGAACGCCATGGCCCGTTCGCCGCCAAAATCAAGCAAGTCGGCAACAATGATCTGGTGTCCGGTACTGGAAATGGGCAAAAACTCCGTCAGCCCTTCTACAACTCCTAGTATCAGTGCCTGCAAGGCCGTCCAAAGATCCATCAATCCCCCAAAGAGCGATGCGCGCCGGCATGCCCCGATAGTATTTTTCTAGCGTTCACTGCGATCAGCGTAGCTGTTTGTGGCTGTACCGATTCCGCACGCACAGGATCCACACGAAACGGTCAAAATTCCGTGAAATATCAATTTGGATTCAGGTTTTCACGCGCGGGGCCGAAATCCTAACAGACAAGCCTTATTAGCGCTGCCGCGTTATACGACTTGGGTCGCGTATGCCCGCTCACGAAATCGTGGTTGGATGCTGGCGGTCGTTTATTACAAGAAAAAGAATCCGGAGTGACAGCGTTATGAACAGCTTGCGCAGTGTGTCGATCAGCCGACGCTTGTGGCTCATCTTGATTGTGGCGGTGGTCATGTTGCTGACCTTGGGCGTGTTGATGCTCAAGCAGATCCACGACGATCTCTACCATGCCAAAGCCCAGAAAACCCAGCACGTCGTGCAGACCGCCAGCGGCCTGCTGACCTATTACCACGACCTCGAAACCGCCGGCACCCTGAGCAAAGAGGCTGCACAGAAACAGGCGCTGACGGCAATTCGCGGACTGCGTTACGACCAGAGCGATTACTTCTGGATCAACGACCTCACGCCCGTGATGGTCATGCACCCGACCAACCCGAAACTCGAAGGCCAGAACCTCTCGGCGATCCGTGACCCGGACGGCTTTGCGGTGTTCAACGAAATGGTCGCCATCGCCCGATCGAAAGGCGCGGGCATGGTCGACTACCGCTGGCCAAAACCGGGCGCCAGTGAGCCGGTGGCCAAGACGTCCTACGTCAAACTTTTCGAACCGTGGGGCTGGGTGCTCGGCTCCGGGGTTTACGTCGACGATGTGCAGGCGGAATTCCGGGGCCAAGTGATCAAGGCTACGGTCATCGGCCTGGTGATCGCCGTGATCATGGCGCTGTTGGTGATCCTCATCGCGCGCAGCATCGTCCGCCCATTGCAGGAAACCGTGAACGCCATGGCCAACATTGCCAGCGGTGAAAGCGACCTGACCCGCAGCCTCGATACCCATGGCAAAGATGAAGTCACTGAACTGGCGCATCACTTCAACGCCTTCACCGCCAAGCTGCGCCGGGTGATCGGTGATTTGCAGGTGTCGGCCAGCGCCTTGGGCCAGTCGTCCAGCGAACTGGGCAACGACGCCTCGCAGGCTCAGCAACGCAGCCAGCAGCAATCGCAGCAGATGGAACTGGTGGCCACGGCGATCAACGAAGTGACCTATGGCGTGCAGGACGTGGCAAAGAACGCCGAGCACGCCGCCGCCGAAATGCGCGATGCCGAAGCGCAGGCGCAACAGGGCCAGATCAATATCGACGGCAGCTTGCAGCAGATAGACAAGCTGTCCGGCACCATTGATCAAGCGGTGGAAGTGATTCGCACCCTGGCTGCCGAAAGCACGCAGATCGGCAGCGTATTGGAGGTGATCCGTTCGATTGCCGAACAGACCAACCTGCTCGCGCTTAATGCCGCGATTGAAGCGGCGCGGGCCGGGGAGCAAGGTCGCGGGTTTGCCGTGGTGGCGGATGAAGTACGCTTGTTGGCGCAACGTACGCAGAAGTCGACGGCGGAAATCCAGTCGATGATCGAGCGCCTGCAGAACCACTCCGAAGCCGCCGTAAAAGTGATCGGCGACAGCAGCAAGGCGTCGCAACTGACCATCGAACAAGCCGGGTTGGCCGGTGCGAGCCTGAATGCCATTGGCCAGGCACTGCGTAATCTCAATGGCCTGAACGCGTCGATTGCCAGCGCCACGTTGCAGCAGGCGCATGTGGTCGAGGACATTAATCAGAACGTCACTCAGGCGGCCGGCCTCTCGCACAGCACGGCGATCGCTGCCGAACAATCGAGTGCGGCCAGCCTGAAACTTGGCCAGTTGAGCGAACAACTCAACGCCCTCCTGCGCCAGTTCCGCGTCTGACCCGTGTACTGTGGTGAGCCCACCCCTCACCCCACCCCTCTCCCCAAGGAGAGGGGGCCGACCGAGGTCTCTCAAGCTATACGTCGACCTGAAAAATCGAGTCGATTATGGATTCAACGCAGAAAGATCAGGTCGGCGTATCTCGAACATCCAACTCGCTCAGTCCCCTCTCCCTACGGGCGGTCCGACGTTTCGGGAGGGTTAGGGTGAGGGGCTTTTGATCTACAGCGATCATCAGTACCTAGCCCAATGCAGTACAATCCGCCCCCTTCTTTCACTCCCCCAAGGAACCCCCATGTCCGGGCTTGAACTGTTTGCCGCCGCCCTCGGGGTGATCGCCGTGTGGCTGACGGTCAAACAGAATCCGTGGTGCTGGCCGATCGGTCTGGTCATGGTGTTGCTCTATAGCTGGATCTTCTTTGAAGTGAAGCTGTACTCGGACATGTTGCTGCAAGTGATTTACGCCGCGCTGCAAGTCTATGGCTGGTGGCAATGGACCCGCGCCGGGACGATGCATGACGGCCGCGAGGTCACTCGCCTCGATCGCCGCACTCTGTTGCTCGGCCTCAGCGTTGGCGCGGTCGGCAGTGTCTTGCTCGGCGCGGCCATGGCGCATTGGACCGACGCCGCGCAACCGTGGCTGGATGCGGCGCTGACCGGTTTCAGCCTGGTGGCGCAACTGTGGATGGCACAGAAACGCCTGCAATGCTGGGCGCTATGGTTCGTACTCGATGTGATTTTTGTCGGGTTGTTCATCTACAAAGGGCTGTACCTGACCGCTGCGCTGTACGGGCTATTCACCCTGCTGGCGGTGCAAGGCTATCGCGAATGGCGCGCCGACCCGGCGTTGCGCCCATGAAGGTTGTGGTCCTGACCGGCCCCGAATCCACTGGCAAGAGCTGGCTGGCGGCGGGCCTGCAACAACGCTTTGGCGGCTTGCGGGTGGATGAATACGTGCGTCGGTTTATCGAACTCAATCCCCGCGATACATGCCTGGCCGACATCCCTGATATCGCTCGGGGCCAGTTGCAATGGGAGGATGAGGCTCGGGCGCAACAGCCGTCACTGCTGATTCTCGACACCCATCTGCTGAGCAACATGCTGTGGAGCCAGACGCTGTTTGCTGACTGTCCGGACTGGCTGGAAACCGAGCTGTTGGCACGGCATTACGACCTGCACCTTCTTTTGTCCCCGGAACAGATCGACTGGACCGATGACGGTCAGCGCTGCCAACCGGATCTGGACGAGCGTCTGGCGTTTTACCAGGCCACGCAGAACTGGCTGGAAAACCACCACCAGCACTTTCAGGTCATCCAGGGCAATTGGGCCGAGCGCCAAGTGCAGGCCTTTGCCGCCGTCGAGCAATTACTGGTCGAATGACCCGGTCAACGGGTCACCTTCCCCGGCACTTTCCCCTGTTTTGGGGACAAAGTGTCCGATTCTGAAACACTCGTTGACGTGCAGAGTGCCCGTTTCAGCGCTGTTCATGGCTTTGTCATCCGAGTTGTTACGTGGTTGAAACACATCGTCGCAAACCCTTGTTCCAGAGCTTTGCTCAGCCAATAGACAGCTCGGCGCGGCCGTGGGTGTTTCAACGCTGAAACAGCTCGTGTTTCAGCTGCGCGTGTTTATTTGCCAACTCATTGAAATTCAAAAACTTTTAAAAAGCGGCACAGCTTTCGCTCTCTCCTTCACAACGCTGACTCGGGCCAGCCCACTGAAGAAGGAATTGCAGCCGTGGGGAATATCCAAAAAGGTTTGACCTGCCTTCTGCTGATCGGATCAGCAGCCAGTACGCTGATCAGCCTCAACGTGCAGGCGGAAGGCAACGGCGTCATCGTCCTCAACCGCGATGTTCAGCCTATTCCTATCGGTCGCAGCGGCGGTAAAGACCCCTATCCAACCACAGTCAATGCTAACCCTTCAGCCCGCATCAATCAGGCGATGAGCAGCACTGAGCTCAATGACGGTGAGTTTGCCAGCGTAGCCAGTGGCTCCTCGATCCGCGGCAACATCAGCACACCGACGGCGAATCTGCCTGGCATGAACACCCTGACCAATACCAACGGCCTGCCCGGTATGAGCAGCGGCCACGGCGGCGGCGCCGGCGGTTCCATCTCCAACACCGTCAACCGTGCCATGGGCGCAGGCCTTGCGCCGCTGACCCGCATGGCTGGAGGCCAATAAGATGAATCGTTCCCTGCTCCTGCTTGCCCTCTTCGGCTGCGCCAGTGCCATGGCGGCCGACCCCAGCTCAGTGAACAACGCGAACATTCAGGACACCGGCATTCAGTACCGCGGCAACTACAACGTGAATCAGGCCGCTGGCGACCAGATGCAACAGACCAATACCAAGGCGATCGCCATTGGCACCTCGGCCAGCGCCACCACCAATGTCCGCCAAACGATCGACACACCCGCCAATCCTTCGACGAATGCCAGCGCAACCATTGGCGGCAACGCTTTCAGCAATGGCAACGGCATCCTGGGTGTGAACCAGGGCGCCGGGGCCAACAACCAGATGGCCAACGTCACGCGCGTCAGCATCAGTGCTGGCCCGCAGAGCGTTGACGACAGTGCCCTTTCACAACAGAACGTGGCGCTTTTACCGAGCTCAGGAGCAACTGGTACCTCACCCGGCAGTCGCCAGGTCACGACAAGTGATCAGGCCTTCACCGGCAGCCGCGGGGTAATCCAGGTGAACCAGAGTGCCGGGGTGGGGAACCGAATGGCTAACACCCTGAGCATCCGGGTCGCTGACTGACCCAAACAACAAAAAGCAGTGCAATTAGAAAGTACCAACACTTAACCAACTAATAAGCACGATGGAGAAACACCATGAAACCTACAATGGCTCTCAAACCACTGGTTTTCGCACTTGCAGCAGTGATGGCAATCGCAGCACAGGCAGGCGGTCGTGATGACGATCATGGTAACGGGCACGGCAACGGTCATGGCAACCATGAACCAAAAGGCCCTACCCTGGAACAACTTCTGCAAATCGGCGCCGGCGCTGGTGCTGCCGTACTCGACACGCAGAACAGCGATGGCAACCTGGTGGGCAACCAAGGCACCAAAAATGATGCCTCCGTTCGCGACTCGGCCAATGGCACCAACGGCAACGTCGGCATGAACAACACCGCCGGCGATGGCAACCAACAAGACAACGCCGCTGCTCTGGCAACTGCCGACGAAAGCTTCATCTTCGGCACTGCCGTGTCCGTTTCCAGCGCGACTCAAGTCAACAACAACAACGCGGTTGCCAACTACTCGACAACCAACAATGCCAACCTCAACAACGTGGGTAACGGCGGTTCCGGCAACATCGGTGTGAACAACAGTGCCGGCAACTTCAACCAACAGAAAAACAACCTGGCCATTGCTGTATCCGGTGGTCGTGTAGCTAACGCCGCTGCCGCTGCCAACCAAAGCTCCACTGGGTTGACTGTGTCCAACAACGGCACTCAAACCTACAAAACCGATACTCTGAGAGGCACCTTCACCGCTGCTGGCGCATTCGTGGCAGCTGGCAAAGCGACCATCGAAGGCGACAAAGGCCATGGTGGTGGCGGTTATGGCGACAACGACCGTGGTCATGGCGGCAACGGCGGCAGCAAAGATCAGAAAGCGACCTTTGAAGCTGTCGGCATCTTCGGTCTCGCCGGTGTTACCACGCAACAAGTGCTGACCCCAGACGGCTGGAAAAACCCTGTGACCAACAACGCAAACATCTCTAACGTTGGTAACAACTTCTCCGGCAACGCTGGTTACAACAACGCCGCCGGTGTTGGTAACCAACAAAGCAACTCGCTGTCCATCGCTGCAGGTTGCAAAGCCTGCCTGTAATCGCGATCGAAACGAAAGCCCCGGAAACGGGGCTTTTCCTCAGTCCGCAAAGGCGTATCGATCATGCGTAAGACTGCCCTCCTCGCTCTGCTTTGCGTCTGTGGCCTGACTCAGGCCGGCCAGATGCCCGTGGCTGCCCTGCCGGGTGGCACGCTTGTCTACAAGAACGTGCAAAGCATTCGTGAGCGCAAGTTTGCCGACATCGTCGAACAGAAAACCGATTTCAGCTGCGGCGCTGCTGCACTGGCAACGGTATTACGCCAGGCCTATTGGCTCGACGTCGATGAGGAGCACATCATAAAAGGCATGCTGGTCAACGCTGACCAGGACCTTGTTCGTACTCAAGGGTTTTCCATGCTGGACATGAAGCGCTACATAGAAAGCATCGGCATGCGCGCCAGGGGCTACAAGATTCCGCCGGAAAAACTCGACGCTGTAACAATTCCGGTGGTGGTACTGATGGAAATTCGCGGCTACAAGCATTTCGTCGTGTTGCAGCGTTCGGACAAGGATTGGGTTTACATCGGAGACCCGGTTCTCGGCCATAAACGCTACAAACATGATGACTTTGTCAAAGGTTGGAACGGCATTGTCTTCGCCATCGTCGGTCCCGGATATGACAAGGCCAACGCCTTGCGCAGCCCTCCGGTACCACTGACCGCCAAGAACAAGCTGGATGGCTTCAACCCGGTCAAAGATGCTGAATTGATGGACTTCGGGTTCATACAGAGCGACTTCTTTTAATCGCCGATTATAAAGAATGGGGCTGGATGTCCCGGGAGCAGCAAATGAAAACCTCATACTGGCTGGCCGCCGCCTGCCTGGCAGCGAGCGCGTCAGGCTATGCCAATGCAGGATTCAAACCTATAGAAATACAAGACAAGGAGTTGTCCGAACTACGGGGTCGTTATGTCATGCCGGGGCGGATTATCAGCTTCGGCATTGTCATGAGCAGTACCTGGCGCAACGCCAGTGGCGATTTGATCGGGGCATCGACCTCGATGCAACTTCAGGCAGCAACGGTAAAACCTGAATTCTATGTTCAAACCATCAAGGAACACGGCAACGGCGGCACCCTGTCAGCGGGTAATGGCACGATCACCGGTGGCGCCGGCCTTGATAGCAGCCAAGGCGTGACACAAAGCGTGCGTGCCGCTGGCGACAGCAACACGGCCTACAACAACGTCGCCATCAACGTCAAAGAAGCCAATCAGGCACCAGCACTGGCTCCCGCCCAAGGGCAGGCCCTGATGGCCGGCCAGACAATCGGCGGCAGCAATGCGGCGGGCAGCGTCGCCGTCTCGGCAAACGGAGGCGGTGTACAAATGGCCATCCAGGCCGCCGGCAATCAGGGCACCGCCCTGCAACAAGTCGCCCAGGGCGGTTTGCTGCAGAACACCCGCCTGCTGGGCAGTGCCAACGTGGTCAATAACATGACTCAACTCAACGTAGTCCTGAACAATAACGGCATGAGCGCCGGCGCACTGGATTGCAACCTGACCCAACTCAGGGCACTACGCACTATTGGATATTGAACTACGCTGAGTCTCGATCATTGGGCTTAAAGGGACGGCTTATTCATGTATCGATCAGTATCACTGCGTGCCGCTGTTTGTTTGAGCACTCTTCTACCTGCAGCCATGCTGCAAGCGGCACCGGACGCCGATGTAGAAGTTCTGAAACAAGAGCTTCTGGAGCTGAAGCAACGTTACGAAGTACAACAAAAAGCCCTGGCGATACTCGAACAACGGGTTCGCCAGGTCGAAGACCAACCGGCGGCGCCGCAACCTAAACGGTTGGCCAAGTCGCCGTCGGATATGAAAGGCAATCCAAAAGTGGCCACCGGCACCGGGGCCGCAGCAGCGTCGGGGGGCGCAGCAGGTGGCAGTGGCGCTTCCTACGGGCAATCGCTGGCAGATGATTCGCAACCGGCACAAAGTGTGTCCAACCTGTACGACGAAGCCAGCGGCTTCTTCGGCGGTGGCAAATTCAGCGTCGAAACCGGTATCACCTACTCGCGCTACGACACCCGTCAGTTGATCCTCAACGGCTTTCTGGCACTGGACTCGATCTTTCTCGGCAATATCAACCTTGACCGAATCAAGGCTGACACCTGGACCCTTGACCTCACGGGCCGCTACAACTTCGACAACCGCTGGCAGTTCGATTTGAACGTGCCGGTGGTCTACCGCAGTTCGACGTATCAGTCGGGTGGCGGTAACGGCGGTGCGTCAAACGTCACCACAGAACAGGACGTCGATCGCGACCCAACCATTGGCGACGTCAACTTCGGCATTGCTTACAAGTTCCTCGACGAGTCGGTCAATACGCCGGATGCAGTAGTCACCTTGCGGGTCAAGGCGCCAACCGGCAAGGATCCGTTCGGGATCAAACTGCGCCAGACCGACGCCAACTCCAACCTGTTCGTGCCGGACACTTTGCCAACGGGCAACGGCGTCTGGTCCGTCACCCCAGGCATCTCGCTGGTCAAGACGTTCGACCCGGCTGTGCTGTTCGGCAGCCTGTCCTACACCCACAACCTGGAGGAATCGTTTGACGATATCAGCTCGACGGTCAACCAGAAAAACCCGGGCAAGGTAAAAATCGGCGACAGCTTCCAGATCGGCGCCGGTATTGCGTTTGCGCTGAACGAGAAGATGAGTATGTCGTTCTCGATGTCTGACCTGGTGCAGCGTAAAAGCAAGCTGAAACAGGATGGCGGGGATTGGCAATCGGTGGTCTCCAGTGATGCCAACGCCGGTTACTTCAACGTCGGCATGACAATTGCGGCCACCGACAACCTGACCATTGTTCCGAACCTGTCGATCGGTCTGACCGACGATGCCCCGGACTTTTCCTTCAGCCTGAAATTCCCGTACTACTTCTAAGCAAAAGCAAAAGATCGCAGCCTTCGGCAGCTCCTACATCGGATTCATGTAATCCCTGTAGGAGCTGCCGGAGGCTGCGATCTTTTGATCTTCAGCCAGCTAGCGGATCTGATGCTTGTGCAGCAAACGGTAAAACGTCGGCCGGGACACGCCAAGGACCTTGGCCGCAACACTGAGATTATCGCTGTGCCGGTTCAACACATCGCACAGTGCCTGGCGCTCGGCACGGGTCTTGTAATCTTCTAGCGTGCCCATCGGTGTGGCGATCGAATGCTGACTGATCAGCCCGAGGTCACGGGCCTCGATCTGCCGACCCTCGGCCAGCACCAGTCCGCGCCGTACACGGTTGGCCAGTTCACGGACGTTGCCCGGCCAGTCATGTTTGCCCATGGCAATCAGCGCATCTTCGCTAAAGCTGCGTGGACGGCGGCCGGTTTCATGACTGTAGAAGTGGGAAAAGTGGTTGGCCAGCATCGAGAGATCACCATGGCGTTCACGCAACGGCGCGGTGACCACCTGCAGCACGTTGAGCCGGTAATACAGGTCTTCGCGAAAACGTTTTTTCTCGATGGCCGCTTCAAGGTCGACGTGAGTCGCCGCCAGCACACGCACATCCACCGGGATCGGCTGGCTGCCGCCGACGCGTTCGATGTGTTTTTCCTGCAAGAAGCGCAGCAGATTGGCCTGCAGTTCAAGGGGCAAATCACCGATCTCATCGAGAAACAGCGTACCGCCATTGGCCGCCTCAATACGCCCGACCTTGCGCTGATGCGCGCCGGTAAACGCGCCTTTCTCGTGGCCGAACAGCTCGGACTGAATCAAATGCTCGGGAATCGCCCCGCAATTGATCGCCACAAATGGTTTGCTGTGACGCTGGGATTGCCGATGAAGCGTGCGCGCGACCAGTTCTTTGCCGGTACCGCTTTCGCCGCGGATCAGCACCGGCGATTCGGTCGGTGCCAGTTTGCTGAGCAATTTGCGCAATTCGCGGATCGGCTTGCTGTCACCGAGCAGTTCATGTTCGGGTTGATCGACGTGAATCGTGCCCTGCCCGCGCAAGCGCGCCATGCCGAATGCCCGGCCAAGGGTGACCTGCACCCGCGACACGTCGAACGGCAAGGTGTGGAAATCGAAAAACCATTCACAGACGAAGTCACCGACGTTCTGTAAACGCAGGACTTCCTGATTGAGCACGGCGATCCATTCAGTGCCGCTGCGACTGATCAGCTCCTTGACCGCCTCGGGGCGTTCAAGATGAAACGGCTGTAATCGCAACAAGCCGACATCACAACTGCGGTCGGCGGCATTTTCCAGGGTGCAACTGTCAACATCCCAACCTACGGCGCGTAATCCGGGCAATAAGCGGTGGCAGTCGTCGCACGGATCGACCACCAATAAACGTCGTAACGCAGGCGCTTCGCTCATGACTGTTCCTTGGCGCCAAATTATTAGAAATGATTGTAAAAACAGTCATTTGGCAGACCCGACTGTAACATTAGCAAGATTTTGACAGCGCCTTGTATCGATTGCTTATAGGTGTACAAGCAAACGCGTTATAAGAAACCAGGTTGTTAGTTAGCTATCGACTAAATTGCTGTTTCAACCTTTCAGTGAGCTTTCAAAAGCTGCCCACAAAGCAACACCCTGAAAGAAAGTTGAAATTTCTTTGTTTCATGTGTGACCTGCCTACCGGTTCGGTGCATCAGTACAAGTACCAGCCGAACGGTAAGCCCAACCGACGGCACATCATTTGATTGGGCACGACAGAGAGAAAACCCGATGACCGCCCCGCTCCGTATCAACGAAGCTCTTTTGATTGCCAACCACGCGTTCAAACCGTTCCAGTGCGTGGCCTGGGCGCCACAAGACGGCAATGGCGAGCTCAGCCTGACCGTGATCGACCGGACCAACTCGCGCATCGGTCGCAAACAGATCCCGAGCAGCGCCTACTCCGATCCAGCGCAACTCGAGCAACTGTTGGAGCAGGCTCGCGCTGAACTCAGCGAAGAAGGTTACAGCCTGCAATCCTGGTCGATGCCACACTAACAGCCGGGCGATGCGGATGACGCTCAGGTCATCCGCCCTACTCTGTTAGTTCCAATCTTTTCAACTCTCCGTACTTTTGCACAACTATTTGCAACTTGTTCAGGCGTAACTGCTTGGCCGGCTTGCTATTGGTTCAAAAAGACACTGTTCTGGCACAGTGCGACCCTCCACCTGTTAGTTCTTACAGTTGTACTTCTCCCGGTTCAGGGATTGAATGTTTCGCTCATGCAGTTACCCGCCCGGTTCCCGGTACCAGGTCAACTCGCAAGGAGATGCGTGCATGTCCACTCTGAACACTTTTGCGCTGCCGGCGCTATCGACTTCGTTATTGAGTCGAGCCGGTCAACTCGACAGAACATTTGCCGCTACCGGCGTCGCTCAAGTGTATTTCGCGGGCAGTGTGTCCAGCCTGACCGAGGACATCGCCCTCGATTCGCACGGGCGGGTGCTGGTCGCAGCTAAGGTCGGCGTCGCCACCGGTAGCCGATTCGGCCTGGCACGGATGCTTGCCGATGGCTCGGCCGATCTGACCTTTGGCGATCAAGGCAGCGTGATCGAAACCTTTGCCCCGGGCTTTGAAGCCACGGCCGGTAAAGTCCGGGTACTCCCCGACGGACGCATCCTGCTCGCCGGCCTGCATTATGAAAACGCTCATCGCACCTTGCCGGCTCTGGCCATGTTTGACGCACAGGGCAAGCCGGATCTGCGCTTCGGTGACAACGGTCGTCAGGTAGTGCGCCTGCCCGGCGACTTGTCCATGGGCAGCCGTGATGCCTGGCTACCGCCGGGCGTCCCGGGTGCTGAAGCCTGCGACTTTGTAGTCCAGGACGACGGCCATATTCTGCTGATCGCCAATCACCATTTCGAACTCGCCGACCATGCCGGCATGCTGATTCGCCTCAAGCCCGACGGCAGCCTCGATGAAACCTTCAACGGCCGCGGCTTCGTGATGATTCGCCACTTGCTGCTCAACACCTGGCTCAGCAGCCTGCTGTTGCAAGAGGATGGGCGAATTGTAGTGGCCGGCTCCATCGACTTTCCACAGGAGGGTCTGTTGGCGCGCTACCTGCCCGATGGTCGCCTCGACGAGCGTTTTGCCGTGGACGGATTCATGGCGTTCAAGGCTCACGGGCAAAGCGCTCAGGTCAGTCAGGTCCTGGAATCGGCCGATGCACTGCATTGTTTCGGCAGCAGTCGCGACCCGATCCGGTGCATGGCGTACAGCCTGCACACCAACGGTCGACCGAACCTGCACCATCACGGCGTGCAACCACAGTTGCTGGAAATCGGCCCGAGCGGCTGCCAATGGAGCGCCGCCCAGCGCATGGCGGACGGCCGCATCATCGCGGTCGGTGCAACCATTGGCGGATTCGAAGCAGATTTTATTGTTGCTCGTTACCAGCGGGACGGCGGCCTGGATCACAGCTTCGGTGACGGCAAAGGCTGGCTGCGCACACGTCTGGGGCGCAGTCTCGACACGGCCAACTCGCTGGCCGTGCAAGCGGACAATGCCATCCTCGTCGGCGGTTATTCATTGGATGGCAACTACCGAGCCATGGTGGCGCGTTACCTGAACCATTGAAAAACACGCACTGTACTTGATCTTCCGCAACGCATCCGGCAACTTGCGCGCTTCTAAAGACAAGGAGCAGCCGATGTCCGGTTCAATGGCCCAGGCGTTCGCGCAAAATTTTCTCGGGCACTCGCCACGCTGGTACAAGGCGACCATCGTCGGTTTCCTCATCCTCAACGCCGTCGTGCTGTTCAGCGTCGGCCCGGTCGCGGCCGGCTGGTTGCTGGTGATCGAATTCATCTTCACCCTGGCGATGGCGCTCAAGTGCTATCCGCTGATGCCCGGCGGTTTGTTGTTGATCGAAGCGCTGCTGCTGAAGATGACCACCCCGCAAGCGCTTTACGATGAACTGGTGCACAACTTCCCGGTGATCCTGCTGCTGATGTTCATGGTGGCCGGTATCTACTTCATGAAAGATCTGTTGCTGTTTCTGTTCTCGCGCCTGCTGTTGGGCGTGCGTTCAAAAGCGATACTGGCCTTGCTGTTCTGCTTTCTTTCCGCGTTTCTGTCGGCGTTTCTCGATGCCTTGACGGTGACCGCAGTGATCATCAGTGCGGCGGTCGGTTTCTATTCCGTTTATCACCGTGTCGCGTCGGGCAACGATCCGCGCCAGGACAGTGAGTTTGCTGACGACCGGAACCTGCCAAACCTTCACCATGACGATCTGGAACAATTCCGCGCGTTTTTGCGCAGCCTGTTGATGCACGGCGCGGTCGGTACGGCGCTGGGCGGTGTCTGCACACTGGTGGGCGAACCACAAAACCTGCTGATCGGCCACGAAATGGGCTGGCACTTCGCCGAGTTCTTCCTGAAAGTCGCGCCGGTGTCGATACCGGTGCTGGCCGCGGGTCTGGTCACCTGCGTGTTGCTGGAGAAACTGCGCTGGTTCGGCTACGGCACCCTGCTGCCGGACAATGTTCGCGCCGTGCTGGCCAATTACGCCGCCGAAGACAACGCCGAGCGCACGGCGCGCCAACGCGCAGCCCTGCTGGTGCAAGGCGCGGCGGCACTGATCCTGATCGGCTGCCTGGCCTTTCATATCGCTGAAGTCGGCCTGATCGGCTTGATGGTGATTGTGTTGATCACCGCGTTTACCGGCATCACCGACGAACATCGTCTGGGCAGCGCATTCAAGGACGCCATGCCGTTCACGGCGTTGCTGGTGGTGTTTTTTGCGGTGGTTGCGGTGATTCACGATCAACAGCTGTTTGCGCCGTTGATCGAGTGGGTACTGGCCCTGCCGGTCGAGCAACAACCGGGCATGCTGTTCATTGCCAACGGTCTGCTGTCGGCGATCAGTGACAACGTGTTTGTCGCCACGATCTACATCACCGAAGTGAAACAGGCGTTCCTCGCCGGCCACATGAGCCGCGAGCATTTCGAGACATTGGCGATCGCGATCAATACCGGTACCAATCTGCCGAGCGTGGCGACGCCGAATGGTCAGGCTGCATTCCTGTTTCTGCTGACCTCGGCGATTGCACCGCTGGTACGCCTGTCGTACGGGCGGATGGTGTGGATGGCGTTGCCTTACACCTTTGTGATGGGGCTGCTGGGCTGGTACGCGGTGAGCTACTGGCTCTAACCAACACTGAATAAACCCGTGGGAGCGAGCCTGCTCGCGAAGAGGGAATGTCAGACAACGGATTCGTTGAATGACACTCCGCTTTCGCCAGCAGGCTCGCTCCCACATTGGTTTTGGGGTGGGGTCAGCGAGGGAGGATGTATTTCTCGATCGCTTGCGCCACGCCGTCTTCAGTGTTCGGCGCAGTGACCACGTCGGCTTGGCGCTTTACCGCGTCCTCCGCCTGGGCCATGGCTATCGAAAAGCCTGCACAATGGAACATCGCCGGGTCGTTGCCGCCATCGCCGATGGCAGCTGTCTGCTCTAATGGAATACCGAGATGTTCGGCCAGCGTCGCCAGCGCGGTGCCTTTGTTGGCTTCCAGCGCGGTCACGTCAAGATAAACAGGTTGTGAACGCGATACCTGCGCCATGCCGTTGACCTTGGCCAGCAGTTGCGCCTCCAGTTCGATCAACAGCTCAGTGTTGTTACTGGTCGCGACGATCTTGTCGATGCGCTCAAGATACGGCTCGAAACTCTCCACTACCACCGGCGGATAGCCGAGGCCATGCTGCTCGCGCGGTACCATCGGCCCGTGAGGATCCTTGAGCAGCCAGTCGCCGCCGCTGAACACCCAGATTTCCACATCCGGTTGATCGGCGAACGTGGCCAGCGCAATCAGCGCGGTGCTGGCCGGCAGGTAATGCGCGACCAAAAGACTGCCGTCAGGATTGACGATAGTGCCGCCATTGAACGCCGCCGTCGGCAGATCAACACCCAAGGCTTCGATCTGCTGCAACATGGCTTTCGGCGGTCGACCGGTGGCGAGGCTGAACAGCACGCCAGCCTCACGCAGCGAACGCACTGTTTCGATGGTGCGCTGGCTCAGCGTGTGATCGGGCAGCAGCAGCGTGCCGTCCATGTCACTGAGCAGAAAACGGATGGGTTGTTGCGGAAAGTCACTCATCCGAGGCCATGCCAGACGCGGCCATCGCGAGTCAGCAGGTCTTCAGCAGCCTGCGGGCCGTCCTCACCAGCGGCGTAGGTCTGCACACTTGCATCCTGCTGCCAGGCATCAAGGAACGGCTGTACCGCGCGCCAGCCGTTCTCGATGTTGTCAGCACGCTGGAACAGCGTCTGATCGCCGGTCAGGCAGTCATAGATCAGGGTTTCGTACCCGGTCGACGGCTGCATCTCGAAAAAGTCTTTGTAAGCAAAACCCAGCTCGATGTTGGCCATGTTCAACGCCGGCCCCGGCCGTTTGGCCAGCAGGTCGAACCACATGCCTTCGTTGGGCTGGATCTGGATGCGCAGGTAAGTCGGCTGTAATTCGTCGACTTCGGTGTCACGGAACTGCGCGTACGGCGCCGGTTTGAAGCAGATGACGATCTCGGTGTCGCGCACGCTCATGCGCTTGCCGGTGCGCAGGTAGAACGGCACGCCGACCCAGCGCCAGTTGTCGATCATCACCTTCAGCGCCACGTAGGTTTCGGTGTTGCTGTCAGGCGAGACGTTGGGCTCCTGGCGATAACCGCTCAGCGGCTTGCCGTCGACCTCACCGGCGCTGTACTGACCGCGCACCGAGTTGGCCCGCGCCTCTTCAGTGGTCCACGGACGAATTGCCCCCACAACCTTGGCCTTCTCGCCGCGCACCGCATCGGCGCCAAACGCGGCCGGCGGTTCCATGGCGACCATGGCCAGCAACTGGAACAGGTGATTGGGCACCATGTCGCGTAGGGCGCCGGTGTGTTCGTAAAAACTGCCACGGGTTTCGACGCCGACGGTTTCAGCGGCGGTAATCTGCACGTGGTCGATGTAGTGATTGTTCCAGAAGGCTTCGAACAGGCTGTTGGAGAACCGGCTGACGAGAATGTTCTGCACGGTTTCCTTGCCCAGATAATGGTCGATCCGATAGATCTGCTTCTCGGACATCACCTTGAGCAAACAGGCGTTCAACGCTTCGGCGGTTTGCAGATCGGAGCCGAACGGCTTCTCGATCACCACCCTTCTGAACGCTTCGGGAGTTTCTTCGAGCAATTTGGCCGCGCCGAGACGGCGCACCACTTCACTGAAAAAACGCGGCGCGGTGGCCAGGTAGAACACCGCATTGCCGGTGCCGCTGTCGGCGATTTTCGCCGCCAGCGCGGAATAAGTGCTGTCGTCCAGGAAGTCGCCCTGGACGTAGCTGATACCTTTGGCGAGCTTGGCCCACAAGGCCGGATCAAGCATCTGATCGCCCTTGCCGACCTTCGCCGCCACTTCGGTGCGGATGAAATCTTCGAGCTTCTGCGCGAAGGCTTCATCGGTAATGGCGTTGTGGTCAACGCCGACGATCCGCAGATTGTCGTCAAGCAAGCCGTCGCGACTGAGGTTGTACAGCGCCGGCATCAGCAAGCGCTTGACCAGGTCGCCGTGGGCACCGAACAAAAACAGCGTGGTCGGTGGTGCGGGTTCTGCCTTGGATTTTCTGCGGATCGTATGGGTCATTTCTTCGGTGTCTCCACGTGGCCGCCGAAGCCGAAGCGCTGGGCCGAAAGAATCTTGTCGCCAAAGGTGCCCTGACCGCGCGAGCGGTAGCGCGAGAACAGCGAGTTCGACAGCACCGGTACCGGCACCGCTTGTTCCATGGCCGCTTCGATGGTCCATTGACCTTCACCGCTGTCGGCAACCGAACCGGAGAAGCCGTCGAGCTTCGGATCGCTGGCCAGTGCATCGGCGGTCAGGTCGAGCAACCACGACGACACCACGCTGCCACGGCGCCACACTTCAGCGATGTCGGCCACATTGAGGTCGAAACGCTGATCTTCCGGCAGGCGCTCACTGGACTTGGTCTTGAGGATGTCGAAGCCCTCGGCGAACGCGGCCATCATGCCGTACTCGATACCGTTGTGAATCATCTTCACGAAGTGCCCGGCACCGGCGGGACCGGCGTGGATGTAGCCGTGTTCGGCGCGGTGGTCGTCGGACTTGCGATCCTTGGTGCGCGGGATATCACCCATGCCCGGCGCCAGAGCAGCGAACAGCGGGTCGAGGCGCTGCACGGTTTCGGCGTCACCGCCGATCATCATGCAATAGCCACGTTCCAGGCCCCAGACGCCGCCGGAGGTACCGACGTCGATGTAGTGCAGGCCTTTCTCGGCCAGAGTTTTGGCCCGGCGGATGTCATCCTTATAGTTGGTGTTGCCGCCGTCGATGATGGTATCGCCGGCTTCGAGCAAAGTGCTCAGGGTGTTGATGGTGTCTTCGGTCGGCGCGCCGGCCGGCAACATGACCCAGACCGCACGCGGTTTGGCCAGGCCGGCAACCATTGCCGGCAAGTCGGCGACGCCGGTGGAGCCCTCGGCGACCAGGTTCTCGATGAAAGCGGTATTGCGGTCGTAAACAACGGTGGTGTGACCGTTGAGCATCAGACGTCGCGCAATATTGCCGCCCATGCGGCCCAGTCCAATAATCCCGAGTTGCATGTGCTGATGCTCCTTACTACAAATAAATGTGTGTCATTGGTTATAGCCCAACGCGACTGATGGAGGTTAGTCCAGAGCGTTGCGATGAAGTTTCCGGGCATTGTGCCCGATCCAGACTGATAACGCCCCGAATCCTGCCGAAGACACACCGACCATGAAAAATAAAAAAGTTCCATTCACAGGCAAAAGAAATCAAAATCGGCGCCGATAGTAAGTCAGTACCCCAAAGCGGGGACGACCTACAGTTGATGCACGCCATTTGCGAGGTGAGCAATGGGCACAGTACACACAGCAATGCCGCCACAAACCCTGTACGTGACAATCCGTCGCGATGAATTGCGCCAGTTGAAAGACGAACGCGACCAGTTGAAACAGGAGCTGGCGCAGCTGCGCCTGTTGACCCAAGGTGTGCAGCCGCAACCTTTGCCGGTCGTTCAGCGTCACCCCCACGCCTGATCCCCGCCTGTTTCGGGAACAGCCGCCGCTGTTCCCGACATGATCCATCGCTGCCCTCCTCTCTATAGAGCAAAGCGGCAACTCACAAACTTTTCACATTCTCTTCGTAATACTCCGCCCCATTCTGGCCGTACCTGCGTGTACGGCCTCCGTTCGTCGGCTTCATGGATGTTCCGGCGGTGGTTGTAACGAGTGAGCTGGAGCGCCGAATGGCATTGTTCAAACGCAGCAAAACGACTGCGACAGGTTTCGATTGGGCCGGATTTCTCTGGCTGTTTGTATTCTTCTGGTACTTCTCGGGTATCACCCAACTGCTGATCCAGCTGACCGGCACCTCCGGCTTCACCGGGTTCCGTCAGGCGTTCGTCATGAGCGCGATCTGGCTAGCACCGATGTTGCTGTTCCCCAAACGCACCAAACTGCTCGCTGCCATCATTGGCGTGGTGCTGTGGGCCTGCTCGATGGCCAGCCTGGGCTACTTTTTCATCTATGAGCAGGAGTTCTCCCAGAGCGTCATCTTCATCATGTTCGAGTCGAACATCTCTGAAGCCGGCGAGTACATGACCCAGTACTTTGCCTGGTGGATGGTGCCAGCGTTCCTCGCACACACCGCCTTCGCTTACTTCCTGTGGACGCGTCTGCGTCCGGTATACATGCCCCGTGGCCGCGCATTCGTCGCGGCGATGGCAATCCTCATTGCGGTGATCGGTTATCCGCTGGTCAAACAGACAATGCGCATGGGCACCTTTGCCCAAGGCTTCGAGAAATTCGAAACCCGCATCGAGCCGGCGGTGCCATGGCAGATGGTCGTGGCCTATCACCGTTACCAGGAAACCCTCGCCGACATGCAGGGCATGCTGCACAACGTGAGCAAGATCCCGCCGCTGAAAAACCTCAAGGACGCCTCGGCCGACCAGCCGAAGACCCTGGTGCTGGTGATCGGCGAATCGACCAACCGTCAGCGCATGAGCCTTTATGGCTATCAGCGCAACACCACGCCGGAACTGGACAAGCTCAAGGATCAACTGGCGGTTTTCGACAACGTCGTCACTCCGCGTCCGTACACCATTGAGGCGTTGCAGCAGGTGCTGACCTTCGCTGACGAAGAGCACCCCGACCTGTACCTGTCGACACCGTCGCTGGTCAGCATGATGAAACAGGCCGGCTACAAGACCTTCTGGATCACCAACCAGCAGACCATGACCAAGCGCAACACCATGCTCACCACGTTCTCCGAACAGGCCGACGAGCAGGTGTACCTGAACAACAACCGCAACCAGAACGCCGCGCAGTACGATGGTGATGTGATCGAGCCGTTCAACAAGGCCCTGGCTGACGCGGCGCCACGCAAGCTGATCGTTGTGCATTTGCTCGGCACGCACATGAGCTATCAGTACCGCTATCCGCCGACGTTCGACAAGTTCCAGGACCGCACCGGCGTACCAGCCGGCGTGCGTGACGACCAAGTCCCGACCTACAACAGCTACGACAATGCCGTGCTGTACAACGACTTCGTGGTGTCGAGCCTGATCAAGGATTACGCCAAATCCGATCCGAATGGCTTCCTGCTGTACCTCTCGGACCACGGTGAAGACGTGTTCGACTCGGTGGGCCACAAGACCCTGGGCCGCAACGAAAACAAACCGACAGCGCCGATGTACACCATCCCGTTCATGGCCTGGGCGTCGCCAAAGTGGAAAGCCAATCACGACTGGAACTTCGCCGCCGACCTCGATCGCCCGTATAGCAGCTCGCATCTGATCCACACTTGGGCTGACCTTGCCGGTTTGAGCTTCGATGAACTCGACCACAGCAAGAGCCTGGTCAGCGACAGCTTCAAGGCTCGCCCCCTGCTGATCGGCGACCCGTACCAGACCGAGCAGCGTGCGCTGATCGACTTCAGTTTGATGAAGCCGAAGAAAACCGACGTCGCGCCGGCGGATGTCGCGCAGAAGTAACACCAGAAGGGGCCGAAACCGGCCCCTTTTTCATGTCCGCAGAAAACTCATCCAGCCTGCCTCGAATTTCGCTTGTTACCTCTGCCCCGTCCAATGCGTCGCCACGGTTAGCTCTGACAGGTGCCCCCCCGATCCCGACTATCAAATGTTCTGCAACATGCTGCAAAAACTCCACTGAACGGGCGTTAACCCCGAGTTAATTCAGGCCTCCCAGACTCTCGTCCGAGATCTGCTTCATGGACGAACGGCTCCCACTTGTTCAGTAGGAGGCACCATGAAAATCACTACCGCAATCCTTGCCGGGCTGTTTGCCCTGGGTTCTGCCAGCGTTTTTGCCGAGGGCGGCGCTGAGCGTATGCGTTATTACTACGACAACTTCCCGGTTCACCAAGCCCAGAGCGAGCAGAAGAGCGACGCCAACGCGAAGGAAATTCGCGTTCCCGCCGATCAGACGGCGCAAGTGACCGAGTCGTATCGCGACTGAGATTGACCGAGCAACCGATGGACCTTCCGTGGCTCCGCTCTGGCCTGGAAGAAGACAGTTTGGCGCCCTGATTGGGGCGCCTTTTTTATGGGCAATGAGCGGGGTGTTCGACCTTATGCTGTCGCGAGTTCGCAGATGGGGTTGGGTCAGCAAGATCCAACCCCCTCACCCCAGCCCTCTCCCCAAAGGGGCGAGGGGGAAAGGGAGCCGATTTTCATGCTATTCAAAACCTGAGTTCGGCTTGATGTTTCAGGTCGGCGTATCTCGCCCAAACACCTCGGTCAGTACCCTCTCCCAAGACACAGGAGCTGTTTTGTGTGCTTTTCAAAACCTGAGTTCGGCTTGATGTTTCAGGTCGGCGTATCTCGCCCAAACACCTCGGTCAGTCCCCTCTCCCTCTGGGAGTGTATGTACCGGAGACATGGTGGACAGGTGTTCGGAGACATGGTGGACACATTTTAATAGACACATTGCTCATCGCGAAGGAGATGGCCTGTGTCTTGGGAAGAGGTGTCCACCGTGCAGCTTCGTTCAGAATTCGTGCTGTTGGCTCGGCAAGAAGGGGCCAATGTTCGGCAGCTTTGCCGTCGATTCAATATCAGCCCAAGCACTGCCTACAAATGGCTCAACAGGTTTGAGACCTCAGGTGCAGAGGGATTGATCGATCAGTCTCGACAACCAAAGACATCACCCAAACGTTGCGCTGACGATGTTGAGCAGCAGATTCTGACCGTGAGTCAGGAGTACGCCGCTTGGGGCGCTCGCAAGCTCAAGCGTGTGCTGGAAGACGACGGCAAAGTGATGCCTTCGGTCAGTACCGTGCATGCGGTTTTACAGCGTCATTCGCGCGTTGATCCAAAGGCCGCTGAGATCAAACCGTTTATCCGGTTCGAGCATGAAGCGCCCAACGATCTTTGGCAGATGGACTTCAAGGGACATATCAGCCTGGCTCAGGGGCGTTGCCATCCGTTGACGATATTGGACGATCATTCACGGTTTTCGCTGTGCATCGCGGCATGCATTAATGAGCAGCGCCAAACCGTTCAGGAGCATCTAATCAGGACCTTTCGGCGTTTCGGCCTGCCTTTACGCATGACGATGGACAACGGTTCGCCATGGGGTGATCAGACAGGTGTTTATACCGCACTGGAGGTCTGGCTGATGAGCCAGGGCATCAAGGTCGGCCACTCCCGACCTTATCACCCGCAAACCCAGGGAAAGCTGGAGCGCTTCCACCGCAGCCTGAAAAGGGAAGTCCTGCAAGGCCAGCTCTTCATCGATCTGGACGATGCGCAACGGGCGTTTGATATCTGGCGTGAGATTTACAACCAGAAGCGCCCGCATCAAGCACTGGGCATGCAGGTTCCTGCTACTCGCTACAGCAGTAGCCCGCGGGAATATCAGGAGCAACCGGCGGCGCCTGAGTACGATGATGGGGATGTGGTCAGGAAGGTTCAGGTGAAGGGCGAGATCTACTGGGGCAATCGTGAATACACAGTTGGAAAGGCATTTTACGGGAGGTCAGTGGCTATCAGGGAAACGACGGAGGACGGCATCCACGATGTCTACTGGAGTAGACATCGTATCGCCCGAATCGACTTGAACTTGCAGATCGTGACGGCAGGTAAGAAGATCTAAAACCGTCCACCATGTCTCCGAACATGTGTCCACCATGTCTCCGGTACATACAGGGAGAGGGTTAGGGTGAGGGGCTTTTCAGGCTTTCAGGCTTTCAGGCTTGCAGATTCTTGATCCAGAACAGCATACGCCCGTGATCCGGGTCGAACATGCCCGGCGCAAAGCCGAACTTGCTGTAGGCATTCTGCGCCACGGCGTTGCCTTCCAGCACTTCGAGGGTGATTTTGCAGCAACCGCGCTGGCGAGAAATTTCCTCGACTTTCTGCAGCATCTTCTGGCTCAGGCCGAGACCGCGAAACCGGCCCACCACCGCCACGTCATGGACGTTGACCAGCGGCTTGCAGGCAAACGTGGAAAACCCTTCAAAGCAGTTCACCAGTCCCGCCGGTTCACCACCGACGAAGGCCAGCACGCTGAACGCATGCGGGCGCCGGGCCAGTTCTTCGGGCAGTCGGCGCAGCAGCTCAGGGTCGAGCGAATGACCGCCGCCCATTGGGTCTTCTGCATAGTGGTTGAGCACGATACCGATGGCCTCGGCGTGCGTTGGATTACTGTAGCTGGCCTGAAGTACAAGAATTTCTGCGGAATCCATTTCCATCCCCGAACACAAAAGCCCCGGCGCGCAAAGTGCGTACTGAAAGGCTGTCTGACATTAGCGCGGGGGTGATCGGGCGGGCAACCGACAAATGCAAAAGATCGGACGATCTTTTGCTTTTTCAGTGGCCCCAGATCAACTCTTCAGTCCAGCCCAGTTCGGCAAAATCCTCAGCGCGCAGTCCACTCTCGCCGACACAGAAAAACTCATCCAGTTGCGGCGGCTTCACCGAAGTATCACTGAGCATCGCGTGCACCTGTCCACGGTGATGAATCTGATGTTCGAACAGGTGCGAAAGCATGCGCAAACGGCTGTCGTGCTGCGGCGTATCACGGGCAATGGTGACGATGCGCGTCAGATCGTCATCGCGCAGTTGCTCGCAATAGGCGATCAGACGTCGATCAACGTGGGCCTGCTCTTCGCGCAGTTGCGGGCCGTCGGCAAACGGCTCGTCCACGTTGAAAAACACGTAGCAATCGGGGTGCGGTTCAGCTCCGCGCAGCTCGCGCTCCAGTGCATCGACGTAGAACCAGTCGCAGGTGAGGATGTGATTGAGGGTCAGACGAATGCTCGGAAAAAAACTCACCCGAGGCGCCGCCAGATCCGTCGCACTCAGCTGCGTCCAGGCCTTGGCCAGGCGATGATTGGCCCAGGCATTCTGGTATGCCATGGTCAGCAAATGATGGGATAACGCTTGGCTCATGTCGGCGCCCTCTTCCATTCAAGCTTCGGCAAAACGCTGCAGCTGCATCTCCTGCAAGCGACTGAGGGTGCGGCGGAACGGAAATTCCAGATAACCCTCGGTGTACAGCGCATCCATGGGTACTTGCGCTTCGATGTACAGCGGCACCTTGCGGTCGTAGCACTCGTCGACCAGCGCAATGAAACGCCGCACGCCGTCGTCGTGAACCGACAATTGCGGCAACTCACGGTCGCCCGCAACTACCCGCTGCGCGCCATCTTCAGTGCCACGCGCGATCCGCCCTTCGCGTTTCTGCGCACTGAGATTGGGTACTTCGCTCAACAGAATAGCCGTGTAGCGGTCGCACAGCGCGATGAAATCCATGGCGGCAAACGGTTGCTCGCAGAGATCGGCGTAGCGGCACCACAACACCGTTTCACTGGCCTGCACCACGTTCAACTGGCGATGCCCGACCGCCACCGGTTCGGCGCTAGCCGCTTGGCCGGCGGTCAATGCCTGAAAGACTTCGTTCAGCGCACTGACTGCAGATGTGGCGACAAAGTAGCGTTGCAGGCCCGTCCCCGGATGCAAGCGATGATCCTCGGCGCCATTCACCGCAACCACCTGCATATGCGCCTTGATCGCGGCAATCGCCGGCACAAACCGGTCGCGATTGAAGCCATCGGCGTAAAGATCATCCGGCGGCAGATTGGACGTACAGACGATCACCACGCCTTCGTCGAACATCACCTGAAACAACCGACCGAGAATGATCGCGTCCCCGATGTCGTTGACGAACAACTCATCGAAACACAGCACCCGCACCTCGGCCGCCAGCTCCCTGGCCAGCGCGCGCAACGGATCGGCAATCCCGGTCAACTGGAATGAACGCTGATGCACCCAGCCCATGAAGTGATGAAAGTGTTGGCGTCGCGCCGGCACCCGCAGGCTCTGATAGAACTGATCCATCAACCAGGTCTTGCCGCGCCCGACCGGCCCCCACAGATAAACGCCGCTGACCGAACCGGCCCCGGCGTGCAGCGCTTCATGGCATTTTTGCAACGCCCAGACCGCGTGTTCCTGGGCTTCATCCTGGACGAAGCCCTTGTGTTGGACGGCGTGTTGCCAGGCGCTGAGAGGAGAGTCGAAAGTCATGCGCGGCAGTATGCCACGATGGTTACAGGGAAATGTCCAGTCGGGCGATTTTCCCCTGCTCGTTCAAGCGAAATGTGTAGCGCAGCTGCGCCGGACTGCCGGGGAAGGTTCCGGAAATCAGCCCGTGTACCAGCACTTTGCCGGTGCGCTGCTGCACGTCCAGCACTTCGACCCTTGGCTGATAGCGTTGCCCGGTGTCGTGCATCCATTGCGCGATGGCTTGCGGGCCGACCTGATGTTGGCCCTCGTCGAACACGTTGGCATCCTCGGCAAAAAAACTGGCGACCCTGGAAGTATCGCGTGCGTTGGCCGCATCGATATACGCAGCAATCGCCGGGGCCAGTGCAGAGACGGGATGAGACATGGTTGCAGCTCCTTTTTGTTTGGTTCTGCGACCATCCTAAAACAGCGTTGCGTCAGTTTTTGTCAGGAGTGAAACGCCCGCTTTCATCCAGTTGCATCTGCTCGCGCCATGTGCGCAACAGGTCGCTGCGCCGTCCCGGATAACCCTCGCCCTGGCGGCTGGCCGCGCTGATCCGATCGGTACGAAACGTACGATAGGCGCTGCGCAATTCGCACCACGCAACGATGATTCGCACCTCGTTGAGGAAGCCCAGCGCCAAGGGCCAGATCAACCGCTGGCTGGGCACCTGTTGCGCGTCGGCGTAATCGATGTGCAGTTTGGCCTGGTCGCGGATGGCATGGCGAAACACGTTCAACGGCACGGCGTTTTGCGGAAAACCATAACCCGGCGGGCCCGGCATCACGGTGGGATTGCGCAGCGCTTCCTGAGCCTGCGGATCGAGCACGGCAGCAATTTTCGCCAGCGCATCCGCCGCGGCTTTGCCGAGAACTTCGTCACCGCGCTGATCGACGTAACGCAAACCGAGGACGATGGCTTCGGTTTCGTCGGCATTGAGCATCAGCGGCGGCAGAAACAGGCCGCTGCGCAACACATAACCAATCCCCGCCTCGCCATGGATCGGCGCGCCGAGGGCGGTCAGTTCCGCGATATCGCGATAGAGCGTGCGCTCGGACACTTCCAGCTCGGCAGCCAGGGTCGCCGCCGTCACCGGGCGCTTCTTGCCGCGCAGCACTTGCAGCAAAGTCAAAAGACGAGTGGTACGCGACACGTTGGGCAGGCTCTGGAGGGCAAAGATGTTCGAGCTTAGCAGAGGCTGGTGTCAGAAACTGGCAGGAGCAATGTGAGAAGGCAGGTTGATCAAGCCTGCTCTTTTGGGGGTAGCGGAATATCGAGAGGGAATAAAATCCCATTGTGGGAGCGAGCCTGCTCGCGAAAGCGGCGGGTCAGTCAACAAAGATGTTGGCTGAACTGACGCCTTCGCGAACAGGCTCGCTCCCACAGGGGTTATGGTGCGCGGGTTAAATATCAACCTTGTGGCGGGCGGCGTAGAGGCAGAGCATTTCCATCGCCAGTGTGGCAGCGGCCAGTGAGGTAACGTCGGCGTGGTCGTAAGCCGGGGCGACTTCCACCACGTCCATCCCGACCAGATTGATGCCGCGTAAACCGCCAAGAATCTCCAGCGCTTGCGCGGTGCTCAAGCCGCCGCACACCGGCGTGCCGGTGCCCGGTGCAAACGCCGGATCGAGGCAATCAATATCGAACGTCAGGTACACCGGGTTATCGCCAACCCGCGCGCGGATGGCTTCGACAATGGCGTCGCAACCACGCCGATGCACCTGCCGGGCATCGAGTACCTGAAACCCCATATGATCGTCATTGGTCGTGCGCAAGCCGATCTGCACCGAGCTTGCCGGATCCACCAGCCCTTCCCGAGCGGCGTGCCAGAACATGGTGCCATGATCGACCCGTTTGCCCTCTTCGTCCGGCCAGGTGTCGCTGTGCGCATCGAAGTGAATCAGCGACAACGTCCCATGTTTGCGCGCGTGGGCCTTGAGCAGCGGGTAGCTGATGAAGTGGTCACCGCCAAACGTCAGCATCGCGCTGCCAGCGGTCAGAATGTGCTCGGCGTGAGCTTCGATGCTTTGCGGAATGCTGTGTGGCGCGCCGAAATCGAAATCGCAGTCGCCATAATCGATGACCGCCAGATGATCGAACGGGTCAAACGTCCACGGCCAGTGGCGTTCCCAGGCAATCCCGGTGGAAGCGGCGCGAATCCCGCGTGGTCCGAAGCGGGCGCCGGGACGGTTGCTGGTGGCGGTGTCGAACGGCACGCCGCTGACCGCGACATCGACGCCGCGCAAGTCACGGCTGTAGCGCCGACGCATGAAACTGGTAATGCCGGCGTAAGTACTTTCGGCGGCGGTGCCGTAGAGGCTGTCGCGGGTCATGGCCTGATCGTTTTGCATAGGCACATCCATCGTGGGGCTCCTGTGGTTATTGGTGGCTACGGAAAGTGGTCCACAGACGCGTGCGCTGGCGCATGTCCTTGAGGCTCATGCTGCGATCGGCATACAGCCGCGCGCGCACTTCGCTCGGCGGATAGATGTCGGGATCGTTACGCACGGCCTCATCCACCAACGGCGTGGCGGCTTGGTTGGCGGTGGCAAAAAACAGTGTATTGGTCAGTTCGGCCACGGAATCGGGGCGCAGCATGAATTCGATGAACGCCCGTGCGGCTTCGGGGTGCGGCGCGTCTTTGGGAATGGCCAGATTGTCCTGCCACACCAGCGTGCCTTCCTTGGGAATGCGGTAGGCCACTTCGTACGGTTTATTAGCCTTGTGTGCCTGATCAGCGGCCATGCTCGCGTCGCCGTTGTAGGTCAGCGCGAGGCACACGTTGCCGCTGGCCAAGTCATTGATCTGCCGGCCGCTGGCGACATAGAGCACCGACGGCTGGAGTTTCTGCAACAACGCCTCGGCGGCGGCCAAGTCGTTTTTGTCGGTGCTGTAGGGATCCTTGCCCAGGTAATGCAGGGCCAGACCGATGACCTCCTGCGGCGAATCGAGGATCGCGATGCCGCAGTCCTTGAGCTTGCTGGCGTTCTCCGGTTTGAACAGCAGGTCGAGGCTGTTCAGCGGTACGTCAGGCAGACGCTGCTTCACGGCCTCGACGTTCATGCCGAGACCCAGCGTGCCCCAGGTGTACGGCACACCATAGCGATTGCCGGGGTCGACAGCGGCGATTTTCTCCAGCAAATCCGGATCAAGATTGGCGTAGCCCTTGAGGCCCTCATGAGGAATTTCTTTCAAGGCACCCGCCGCAAGTCCACGGGCCAGAACGCTGGACGACGGCACCACCACGTCATAACCACTGCCGCCGGTGAGCAACTTGGTCTCCAGCACCTCGGAAGTATCAAAGGTGTCGTAACGCACATGAATACCGGTTTCCTGCTCAAACCGTTGCAGGGTTGGCGGCGGCACGTAATCGGCCCAGCTGTAGAGATTGAGTGTCTTGTCCTCGGCCTGAGCCTGAACAGCCACCGACAACAAAAGCGCGGGGAAACACAGCTTGAACACGGGAGCCATGACGAACACCTGACCAGAGGAAGTGGTTGCAGGATGCGCCGTCGGATACATTAGAAAAATTGTCGAATAATTATCCTGACTTTATCCAGGAGTAATGTGATGTTGGGTCAACTCCACGACGTGGACTTGCAACTGTTGCGCCTGTTTGTGCGGGTGGTCGAGTGCGGTGGCTTCAGTGCAGCCCAGGGTGATCTGGGCCTGAGCCAGTCGAGCATCAGCCAGCAAATGGCTAAACTCGAAACTCGCCTCGGCTATCGTCTGTGCAGCCGTGGCAAGGGCGGTTTCAGTGTCACGCCCAAGGGCGAGCAGTTGCTGATCGCGGTGCGCACGCTGTTTGAATCGATTGAAACGTTCCGCCATCAATCCAACGGCGTCGCCGGGCGCTTGATCGGTGAAGTGCGCCTGGGGATTTCCGAGTCGGTCGATCAGTCGGTGCTGCAACGGGTGGCGGCGGCGATCCGGCGTTTTCGCGAGCGTGATGAGTCGGTGCGCATCGAACTGATCAGCGCCATGCCCGGCGAAATGGAACGGCTGCTGTTGCAACAGCGGCTGGACTTGGCGATCGGCTATTTTTCGCAGGTGCAAAGTGCCTTCGACTATCGCCAGTTGTTCAGCGAAACCCAGCATTTGTACTGCGCTGCCGGCCATCCCTTGTTCACTGATGACGCACCCAGCGATGCCGCGTTGCAGGCCTGCGACCGAGTCGATCACCCCTATCGATTTTTTCGCAGTGACGAGCCGTTTCAGGGCAAGGTCTGCTCGGCGCGCTCGGAACAGGTGGAAGGCACGCTGACCTTCATTTTGTCGGGTAAACACGTGGGGTATCTGCCGGATCACTATGCGCGGAGCTGGCAAGCGAAGGGCCTACTGAAGCCGATCCGTGAGGGCGAGTTGAGTTTCGAAGTCGACTTTCATCTGGCCCGGCATCGGGCGCAGGTGCCGGGGGATGCGCAAAAAGCTTTTGAAGAGGATTTACTGGGCGCATTCAATCTCGTGTAGGAGCTGCCGCAGGCTCGGGCCGCGATCGGACGATCCTTTGATCTTAAAAGATCGCAGCCTCGTTTCACTCGACAGCTCCTACAGGGGAGTTTGCTGATAGCGACCCATAAAACCTGACCTTTCAGGCAGTTATTGCTCGTTGCCCTTACCGCCCTCTTCCGGCATTCTGCGCCTCCATTTTCTGACCCGGCCCCGCCTCGCGGCGCGCAAAACACCATGACCGCCTCTGAAAAAGCCCCGCGCAACAACGACCTGATTTACGGCCTCAACGATCGTCCGCACCTGACCGCCACAGTGTTTGCCGCGCTGCAACACGTGCTGGCCAGCTTCGTCGGCATCATCACCCCAACCCTGATCATGGGCGGCGCCCTCGGTCTGCAAAGTGAAATCCCTTACCTGATCAGCATGGCGCTGTTCGTCTCCGGGCTCGGCACTTTCGTCCAGGCCAAGCGTTTTGGCCCGGTCGGTTCGGGGTTGTTGTGTCTGCAAGGCACCAGTTTTTCCTTTATCAGCGTGATTCTCAGCGCCGGGTTCATGGTCAAGGCGCGCGGTGGCGGCACCGATGAAATCCTCTCGACGATCTTCGGTGTGTGCTTTTTTGCCGCGTTCATCGAGGTGGTGCTGAGCCAGTTCATCGGCAAACTGCGCATGTTGATCACCCCGGTGGTCACCGGCACCATCATCACGCTGATGGGGCTGTCGCTGATCAAAGTGGCGATGACCGACATCGCCGGCGGTTTCGGCGCGCCGGACTTGGGCGCAGCCAGCCATGTGTTTCTGGCGGCGCTGGTGATCGGAACCATCGTCGTGTTGAACCGCGTCGACGTGCCGTTTCTGCGCTTGGGCGCGATCGTTATCGGCCTGACCCTTGGCTACGTAGTCGCATGGCTGATGGGCACCGTGGATTTCGCCTCGATGCCAGAGGTGCCACTGGTCAGCGTGCCAGTGCCGTTCAAGTACGGTTTCAACTTCGACTGGGTGGCGTTCGTGCCAGTGGCGGTGATTTTCCTCGTGTCGCCGCTGGAGGCCGCGGGTGACCTGACCGCCAACTCGATGATTTCCCGGCAACCGGTCAAAGGCCCGCTCTACATCCGGCGGATCAAGTCCGGCCTGCTCGCAGACGGCCTCAACTCGGCCATGGCCGCCGTGTTCAACAGCATGCCAATGGTGACCTTCGCGCAGAACAACGGCGTGATTCAGCTCACCGGCGTGGCCAGCCGTTACGTGGCCTTCTTCATTGCCGGTTTGCTGGTGCTGCTGGGACTGTTCCCGATGATCGGCGCAGTGTTGCAACTGATGCCGAAACCAGTACTCGGCGGCGCCGAATTGGTGATGTTTGGCACTGTGGCGGTGGCCGGGATCAAGATCCTCGCCGAAGCCGGCCTGCACCGGCGCAACATGCTGATCGTGGCGATTTCGCTGGGCATGGGCCTGGGCATCGCGGCAGTGCCGGAAGTGTTGCGCGAACTGCCGCAAGCGCTGCGCAACATTTTCGAATCGCCGATCACCGTCGGCGCGTTGTGCGCTATCGTGCTGAACATCTTCCTGCCGGAAGAATTCATTGAGCTGGAAGAAGACGATTTCGACCCGGAAGCTTCTATTCTTCAGGTCATGGAAAACCCGGACATGCCGGCCAAAGGTGAACCTGCCCCAGCGGCGGCTGTCGCACAGTTGAACCGCTAACGTCTGGCCTTCAATAGAAAGGGCTGAGCCGGCGACGGTTCAGCCCTTTTTTGTTGAGAGACCGTTTATGCGCCGTTTTCAAGCCGTCATTCTGTCACTGCTTCTGCTGTCCCTCAGCGCCTGTGCGCTATTCCCCAACCGTGATCCGGTGAACATCAACGTAGTCGGCCTCGAACCGTTGCCAAGCCAGGATCTGGAAGTGCGCTTCGCCATCAAGATTCGCGTACAGAACCCCAATGAGACGGCCATCGACTACAACGGCATCGCGCTGGATCTGGAGGTCAACGGTCATTCACTGGCCTCGGGTGTCAGCGATCAGAGCGGTTCGATCCCTCGCTTCTCCGAAACCATTGTCAGCGTGCCGGTCAGCATCTCGGCGTTCTCGGTACTGCGCCAGACCTTGGGCCTGAGCCAGACACAAACCCTCGACAACCTGCCCTACGTGCTGCGCGGCAAGCTTGCCGGAGGTCTGTTTGGCACCATGCGCTTTGTCGACAGCGGCAAGCTCAGCCTGCCCAAGGCCACTGCCGCGACCTGGTAAAAATGCGTTAGCCTGCTCCGTTCATTAAAGGCATTCAGGGAGGCTGCAGGTTTATGGAAGACACACCGACGCTGTACACCGAACGACTGATCCTGCGCCCGTTGCAACTGGCCGATGCCGACGCCGTGCAGCAACTGTTTCCCCACTGGGATGTGGTGCGTTATCTGAACGCGGCGGTGCCATGGCCGTATCCCGAGGACGGCGCCCTCACCTATTTGCGCGATGTTGCCTTGCCGGCCGTGGCGGCGGGCAAGGAATGGCACTGGTCGATTCGCCGCAAGTCCGCGCCCGAACAGTTGATCGGCAACATCAGCCTGATGGATCAAACTGACAACCACCGTGGATTCTGGCTGACACCGGCGTGGCAAGGTCAGGGTTTTATGACCGAAGCGAGCGCAGCGGTGACCGATTACTGGTTCAACGTACTTCAACGCCCGCTGATGCGTGTGCCGAAAGCGGCGCCGAATACCGGCTCGCGCAGACTCTCGGAGCGCGCCGGGATGCGCTTGATCCGGACCGATGAAGATGATTTCGTCGGTGGGCGTTTTCCACGGGAAATCTGGGAAATTTCCCGGGAAGAATGGCAGCAACGCCACTGATTTCCAGACACACCACCGATCCATTGTAGGAGTGAGCCTGCTCGCGATAGCGGCGGATCAGCCGGCATCTCTGTTAATGACACACCGCTATCGCGAGCAGGCTCACTCCTACAGGGTTCGGTGTCAGGCAGTACCCTAAGTGTTGAATCGCACGCCCGGTTTGGCGCGCTCATCCACACTCAGCTCAAACACATCCGGCCGCGCGTAGTGCCCGACCACATCGTAGTCATAGCGCGCACGCACCAGTTCATCGGTGTCAATTTGCGCCGTGAGCAACCCCGCCTCGCTGCGCAACGGCCCTGCCAGCACATCGCCCATCGGCCCGACAATCACGCTCCCCCCGGCAATCAACGGGCGATCCGCCGGCCAGTTGGCAATCTCCACACCCAGTTCATTCGGTGACGCTTGCACCTGACAGGCGCTGACCACAAAGCAACGGCCTTCATGAGCGATGTGGCGCATGCTGACCTGCCACATCTCGCGCTCGTCGACGGTCGGTGCGCACCAGACTTCGATGCCTTTGGCGTACATCGCCGTGCGCAGCAGAGGCATCATGTTTTCCCAGCACACCACCGCGCCGAGCTTGCCAACCTGACTGTCGAACACCGGCAAGGTCGAGCCGTCGCCCTTGCCCCAGATCAACCGTTCGGTGCCGGTGGGCATCAGTTTGCGATGTTTGCCGACGAGACCAGCCTGCGGGTCGAAATACAGCGCCGTGCAATACAACGTGCTGCCAGCCCGTTCAATCACGCCGATCACCAGATTGGCCCCGGTGCGCGCCGACAGACCGGCGAGCGCTTGCGTTTCGGCACCCGGCACATCGATCGCATTGGCAAAATATCGGGCATAGGCTTCGCGCCCCTCGGGCAGGCGATAACCCAATTGCGTGCCGAAGCCCTCGCCTTTCGGATAACCACCCAACAGCGCTTCCGGCATCACCACCAATGCCGCGCCAGCCTCGATGATCGCGCCCTCCCAACTCAGAATCTGCTCCAGGGTCGCGCTTTTGCCTTCGGGCAAAGCGCCGATTTGCAGCGCAGCAACAATTGATTTGGCCATCGCGATAACTCCATGAGGTTCAGTGGTTGCCGATTCTGCGGCGCCACGCGATCATGAATAAAGCCCCATTCACTGCTGAATGATATGAGCCAAATGAATATCGCCACGGTCGACCTCAACCTGCTGAAAGTCTTGGAAGCCCTGCATGAAGAGTCCAGTGCCAGCCGCGCGGCATTGCGACTGGGGGTGACACAATCGGCGGTCAGTGCGGCGCTGCGCCGCTTGCGCGAGGTCTACGGCGATCAATTGTTCGTGCGTACCGGGCGCGGCCTGGCACCAACGCTCAAGGCCAATCAATTGAAACCGGTGGTCAGCGAAGCGCTGAACAAGTGCCGGCAAAGCCTGGCGATGGTCGACCCGGCGGCCAACCAGTACGACGGCCGCTCGGTCACCGTAGGACTGTCGGATGATTTCGAAATTGCCTACGGTCGCCGCCTGATCGAGGAAATTGCCCGCAGCGCTCCGAAGTTGCGCCTGATCTTTCGTCAGACTCATAGCCAGATCGTCGCCCGCGCGCTGATGGAGCGCAGCATCGATCTGGCGATTACGGCCGGAGGCTTTGCCGAGCGCTTGCTCAGCCGTCAGGTGTTGGGCGAAGGCGGTTATGCATGTCTGGTCGATCCGGCGAGCCTTGCGCCCGGTCAGCAGCAGATCGATCTTGAGGAGTTTGTCGACCGCGAGCACATCCTGGTGTCGTCCGGCGGCTTTATCGGCATCACCGATGAGGGCTTGGCGACGCTGGGCCTGACTCGACGGGTCTGCGCGTCGACCACGCATTTCGCCGCGCTGCCGTATTTGCTTAAGGGCAGTCGGGCGGTGGCGACAATTCCGACGCATGCCGCCGAAAGTATTGCTGAGCTCAGCGGCCTGGCGCTGCTGCCCTGCCCGCTGAAGCTGCCGCGTTATCCGATCGAACTGGGCTGGCGTACCAGCACGCAGATCGATCCGGTGGTGGTCAAAGTCCGCGAAGCGATTGCCGCGACGTTCACCTGAAGCGTTACTTGTTCGCGGCCATCAGGCGATTGACTTCACTGCGCACCATGTTGGCGAATTCTGGTGGCGACATGCCGTCCAGTTCCGCGCGGACCCACTCGGCCCATTTGCCTTTGCGCTTGCCGCGCTCGCCGAACAAACGCGCGGCTTCGCCTTTGGCTTTGCCCAGATTGTTCTGCCAGAGTTCGAACAGACGGGATTTCTCGTCTTCCAGCGCAGCGCGCTCTGCGAGTGACTTGTCGGCCAGATTGAAACTCATGGGGAATTATCCTGCTGCGTAAAATGGCGACATCTTACACGCTCGACGGAAATCTCCCGCGCAGGTTTTTATTTCTGACCTAAATTCAGTGCAACTTTTCAGCAAGCGCCACACTCCATTGATCACTGTCCATTCAACTGCAAGGAGTCACCCAATGGCCCGCAAATCCGCCGTGCAAGCCGCCGAAGATCAAATCAAGGATCAGGCCTTCAGCGAACTTCAGGCTCTGATCCAAGAGTCCGACAAACTGCTCAAGAGCAGCGCCTCACTGGTCGGCGAGGAAGCGGAAACGCTGCGCGGACAAATCGCCCTGAAACTGCAACAGGCGCTGGATTCGGTGTCGAGCGTACGTGATCGCACCAAACCGGCGGTCGATGCCACCGAGAGCTATATTGGCGGTCATCCGTGGCAGACCGTGGCGATCTCCGCCGGTTTCGGTCTGGTGGTTGGCTTGCTGCTCGGCCGTCGCTGAGACAGGCACACAAAAAAGGCGAACCCGCTGGGTTTGCCTTTTTTATGCCTGCGTATTTTTGCCGGCTTTGAACCAGTTCCGGGCTTTCAGAACCTGAGCTCAACTCGATCTTTCACGTCGGCGCACATCCCCCATTCACCGCGGTCAGTCCCCTCTCCCTCGGGGAGAGGGCTAGGGTGAGGGGCTTTTGATCTTTGATCACGCCCCCGCCAGTTCACGCAACTGCGCCAGCGTCTGTGCATCCAGCACAATGCCCTCAGCCAGCGACTTGCTGCGCTGCCAATGCCTGCGATCGCCCGGCAACCGCTTGAGGCCGACACTGTGCATCTGCCGCACCAGCTCACCACTGCGCTCGGCAAAACTCTGCCCGGCGGCTTTGCTCGGGTCGATGACGATCAACAATTGCCCGGTCCACGGCGTCTTCGCCCCGGGATGATTGGCCCAATCGAACTCGAAAGAAAAATTCCCTCCCGTTAATGCGGCCGCCAGCAGCTCAACCATCATCGACAGCGCCGAACCTTTATGCCCACCGAACGGCAGCAACGCCCCGCCCTCGAGAATCGCCTTGGGATCCTGAGTCGGCTGACCGAGGCTGTCCACGCCCATTCCGGCGGGCAACCGCTCGCCTTTGCGCGCAGCGATCTGCACGTCGCCATGGGCGATTGCGCTGGTGGCCAGGTCGAAGACAATCGGCGCGGCGCCGGCCCGTGGCGCGGCGAACGCAATCGGATTGGTGCCGAACAGCGGCCGGTCGGCGCCGTGCGGCACCACGCAGGTCATGCTGTTGACCACGCTCAGCGCCACCAGCCCTTCGTCGGCAAATGGCTCGACGTCCGGCCACAACGCGGCGAAATGATGCGAGTTGCGAATCGCCAACACGGCAATCCCGGCGCTACGCGCCTTCTCCACCAGCAACGACCGGGCGGCGGCCAATGCCGGTTGGGCGAAACCGTTGCCAGCATCGACACGCACAAAACCGGAAGCGACATCTTCGACTTGCGGCACCGCCTGGCCGTTGACCCAGCCGCTGTTCAGGGTCGAGACATACCCGGGCATGCGGAACACGCCATGGCTGTGGGCACCATCGCGCTCGGCGCCGGCGCAGTTGGCGGCCAGCACTCGGGCGACTTCGGCGGAGGTGCCGTGGCGCAGAAAAATCGTTTCAAGCAGTTGCGTCAGCGCTTCAAGAGACAACGAGGACGAGACAGCAGAGGACACATGATCGTGTGGCGCAGACATCTGAAGCTCCAGAATGATTATTGGAGGGAACAACAGCGTACGGACGACTTGCCCGCCGATTAACCATGCCACAGCTGTCGGCTGTCAACCCTTGGATTGGCGATGACGGGCGTTGGCTCATGGCACATTTCAACTCGACGTGTGCGGTAACTATGTACCGCCTGCACAGCGACCTGCGTACCTACTCTTGAACTCCCCGCCCACGGCGCCCCGTTCAGAGTTCCAATGATGTCCAGCCTCCTGCTATTCCCCGAGATACTCAAATCCCCGGGCCGGCATGCCAGCCTGGGTCGGACCCACGGCCTCAACAGCAAAGATTTCAGCTGGCTCGCACATGTGCAACTGGCGACCCACGCCCTGCGCAGCGAACAAACCCCGCCCATGCTCGCCGAACGCATTCTGCTAAACGCCGACAAGCAACTCGCCATCCCCCTGCCCGGCAGTTTTATTCTCGGCACTGGGCCGGATGACCATGGCGTGTTTTTGTACACACCTTACGACGGTCTGAAAAAATACAGCGATTACCAGACGCTGATGGACGCGCTGCAAACACGCCTCGATAACGCTGAAGAAACCGATGATCTGTTGGCCTTTCTCAGTGTCTTGCTGCGCAAGGAACTGGTAGAGAAACGCGGCATCACCCTCACCCGCGAAACCATCGAAGGTGATGTGTTTGACGATCAAAAAGCGGCGATCAGCCAGTCTCAGGACACCTGCGCCCGCGATGTGCTGGATGAGCTGAAACGTCTGCCGTCGCTCGCCACCTTGCTGGAGAACATTCTCGGCGAACTGCTCGAACCGCATTTTGGCGATTTACCGCAGTCGCGCACCCGCGTCGGTTTTTACCTCGACAGCGCCCCGATGTCCGCGGAGATGAGGCAATGGGTCAGTTCGCTGTCATTGAGTGAAGCGCTGCTGCTGCACTTTCGCCGTCAGGGCTGGCCGCGCGGCCAGACAGCGGAATTCTCCCACCCGGCCCGCGCAAGCCAGGCGGCTGACCAGACCGCCTGGGGCGATGCGATCAAGTCCGCATCGGGACGACTGACCATGCTGCTGTTTCGACAGCTAGAGGCCTACTGGAATGCCGCGGCATTCGAGGGCTCGCCCAGGCGCACATACTTCAGCCAGGCGTTAAAGGATCAAATGCGTGCAGATCTGATGCTCAAGCGCGAAGCGGAAATCCTGTCTGCCACTGAATTCGACGCCTTGCACAGCGTGATCCGCGAACCGAATGTGGCGTCCCGGCGGCCCAACTTCGAAACCGTGTGTTTGCGCGAGGACACCGCCTACATCGAACTGGCCGGGTCGCTGATGATCAACCATGACAAGGCTTATCTCTACACCCCTACCCAAGGCTTGCAAGTCCTCACCAACTACGCCGATCTCAAACAGACGCTGACCGCCAAACTCAATGCCGCCGGCCATGAAGACGAGCTGTACGGACTGATGAACCTGGAGGAGCGCAATCGCTATCTCGGATTTGCCCACGCGCAAGTATCCGGGGAAAACATCGGCGGCGACATCATCAGCACGCTGTTTGAAGCGATCCTCACCAAACAACGGCAAAACATTGAATTCGTCTTGCAGCTCTTCCGCCAGAGTGAACGCACAACCGACATCCATGCGCTTTTCGACAAAGCGCTGGATATCCGTTCGATGATTCATGAACGTCTGCTCAAGCTCGACGTCAACGAGCGCTGGAGTACCCGACCGTTGTTTTCAAGTGCGCCGCTCTCGTCACGGGTGCAGACCGACAAGGCCAAGCAACTGGCGATAAAGCTTGAACGCGCCGAGGAGAATCTCGGCAGTCACTTCAAGGATCAGCCGACCACCAGCAACGCCGAACAACGCGTGTTTCTCGAAGGTATTCGATGGAAACTGGCACAGGCCTTTGAGGATGGCGTGCGCGCTGAGGCACACATAAGGAACCTCAGCGGTTCCTGGCTGACGGCCGAGCGAAAGATTATCGATGCCGTGTTCGATGCAAAACACGCCACACGCAGGGATCGTCAGTCACTCAATGGCTTCCGGCCGGATGCCTGGTCGCTCAGCGTTACCTGCGCAGGCAAAGCCGATGCACTGTCGCTTGCGCATTGCGTACTGTTGACCGAGCGCGGAGGCATGGACGTCGAGCATTCCGGGCGTGCGATCCTGTGGACGCCGGCCATGGGTCTGGAATCGTTCGACGACATCGCCATCGCGCAGAAGCAACTGCAACAGCGCCTGGACAACAACAACCAGTCTCAGACACTGCTGGAAAATCTGCCAACGGCGCACTATCAGCTGGATCAACAATACACACTGGACCCGTTCCAGTTGATTGAAGGCAACGTGTTGAACGATCGCATGCAATCGGCCATTGAACACTTCCTGGCCCATTGTGAGGCATTACGCGTTTGCATCACGGACAAGGACGTACTCGCCAGTTTCCTTACTCAAATAACAAACACCGCCATCGATACCAACTTGCGCCGGGCCATCGACCTGGCCCGGGCTTTCGTCCGCCAGCAGGACTTCCCTGACTGGTTACGCATAGCGCCGGTCACAGAACAACGCACACAACTGGCACTGCTGGATGAAGTGCGGCGCAGCGTTATCGATGGCAAGGATTTTCTCCACGACGTCCCCGCTTTAGCCAGCCATGTGGAGCAGACGCTGAAAACACTGCTCGACGCCCGATTCCCTGGCACTGATCTCAAACCAAAGCAGATCCAGATCACCCCGAATCTCACGCTGGCAGGCCCGCCCTGCAACCTGCTCGATTTTGCCTTGCATCACTACAACATCGTGCAGGACACCGGGTTCAAGGTCGCCTCGACCATCGCCAGCGCTTTGCCAGCAACTCTCGATCAGTCTGCGGTTCAGCAACTGCTGCAATCCCTCGACATCACCACCGCCTACACCCGGAAAGTCACCGAGGCGCTCTCATCCGACACTGAGCCGGCACGCACCAGCAAAGCACGTTTCCTCCGTCAGTTGCCGTGGCAGTTGATGCAGCACGCGCACGCCTTGAAGTTGCAACAACAGTTGTCGCAAAGCGGTTTCGACTACGTTTGCCAGGTTCTGGACATGCCCGACGGCGTAGCGCGCGCCACCGTAGAGGGCGCTCACGCCAGTGCTTGCCCGCTGTCATTGATCAAGACCACCGGTAGCGATTTCGTCGACGCCCTCGGACTTTATGTCATTGGCCCCGGGGCGGGACATACAGGGCCACGCGTGCTCTACGCACCCTACTCGCGGTTCGTATTTCGTGAATTCGAGGACGAGGCGCAATTGATCGAGGCCTTGAATACACCGGGGCATTTTCAGGACCTGGTCATCCGGCGCCTGCCTTCCGGGCAACAAGCCGTCTTCAAGGATCTGCTGAACACGACGATTGGCAAGACCAGTGAAATCAAACTTCACAGCATGCCCATCACCGGCAATCTGCTGGAGCATTTGCACAAGGACACGCTCAGCCTTCTACCGCAACTGCTCGCTTGCCAGCCGCAGATCAACGCACAAGCCGATTGGGAAACCGCGAAGTCCCTGTTCAGTCACGGTGTGCGCCTGGTTCCCCATCTCTTGTCGGGGAAAATCGCCTCGTTGTTTTTTCTCTGGAAAAGCTACAACGACTTCAAGGAGTCCGCCGAAAACCTTCAGGATCATCATTGGGCCAACGCTCTGAAAGGCTTTATCGCCGGGGCGTTATCCCTGTTTAGTCTGGGTCGGCTGTCCTGGGAAACAGAGGCAGAGGCGCAAACGGCCGAATTTGCCTCCGGGGCGCAGGCCACTGGATCAAAGGCTGCCGAAACCGGCGCGAACACCACGGAAAAAACCGCCGCTCGCTGGTCAAAAGTCCCACCGATTACCACCTCCCGCGCGAACTTGCAGTCTTATGAAACGACCACCGCACTCGACAGCCTCACACTTGATAGCAATAAGCTGGTTTACGGGGATTCATCCAGCACGCACAAATATGCAACGATTGCCGGCAAGGTTTATCCGGTGATCCAGGCCGAAAAAGCCTGGTACTTGCGCAAAAAAGACGGGGGCCGTGGGCCGGCGCTTGAGCAGAAAAACTCACGACTGGTGCTTGCCCACGCCAGTCAGGCCGTGCATCGCTGTCGATCGAGGAGGCCCCTGGCTCTGCAAACCAGAGTGGAGCAGCACTGTTCAATTCTGATGCTGATCCAGGCGCGAGGGATGGCAGAGATCAACCGCCGATATCCCGCCAGAGCCTTCGTGATTCAGCAAGCGGTTACCCGGGCAAGAAACTACGCGTTGTATTGCCTGTATAACTTCGTCGAACATCGCGACAACCTCGGGGGCACTCGTGTGGAAACGGTCCTCAAAGATTTTTTCGACGTGCGACAGGTCACGCCGATGCTGCTGAAGAAAATCGAGAAGGTGATCCTGCCGATTTGCCGCGAACTGACGGACCCAAAGGATGACTTGCTTTACACAGAGCGTTTTTTCGCTGGCCTCAATGCGCGCTACGACGATGACACGGTTGCCTTTGTCTTCAAGGAAGACCGGCGAAAAGTCGTGCACTTCACCGAGCATTTTTTCAATCCGAAACTGGATGTCTACACCGCTTTCTTGCCGCCCAGGTTCAATGTTGATTCCCATGCTCGCGCGATCACGCTGCTGCACGAACTGTCGCACCTGATCAACGATAGCGAAGATTTCGTCTCCGTAGAGGCGATGAGTCCATACCCCGACCTTATCGATACCACCACCGCGGACGGGCAACAGCTCAAAACGGGTCTGGAACGTTATCGTAAATCCTTGTCACGCTCCGCTGCGCCCGAACAGTTATTCGCGAACAGGAATGAGCAAGGGCTGTGGGTAGATCTGGATCAGTTGCCGGAGCAGGCCGATGTCTACAAAAAAGTCCTCAGTCTGACCAAAACCAGAAACCTTGCAGAGGCACGTAAAGCCTTTCGCAATCCGCTCGCTGATGAAGCACGCATCGAAGTGGTGATGGCCAACGCTGACTCGATCGCCTTACTCATCAGCGAAATGGGCAGACAACTGGATCCGCCAACGGCGCCGATACCGTTGCCGGCGCCGACTTCAAGCCAGGCGGATTCAGTGCAAGCGTCACCGTGACCACCTGGACAAAAAAATGCGCCGGTCTAAGGCCGGCGCATTTTTTAAGAACACACTGAGTATTTACCGCGTGATCAATCCTTCTGATCGCGCAAAATATTGCCCGATGCGCCGTCGATGCGGAACTCGTAAACCACGCCGTCCGCCTTGCGTCCTTCACCTTTCCAGTAGCCGTCGTTGTCGGCTTCGATCTCGTAAACCTCGACGTAACCGGCCTTGGTCTTGACGATCTCAATGGCTTTTTCGATGGTGACCCAGCCAGCGCCCGGCCGATCGGCCAATGCTGCGCCAGCACTGAGCAAACCGGCCGTGGCAATCAACGCTGCGAATGTCTTCTTGATCATTTGTTTTCTCCATTTGTGGATAGGGGTCTTGGTCGTCCTGCTTTTTGGGTGCCTGAGGGAAAAATAAGTTCCACTTTGATGGGTAAATGCCATGACGGTTGTTCTCGGTCACTTCCCGACAAGGTTAGAATGGGCGAAATCAGGACGAGTCAATGACCCAAGACACTCTCTCGGAAGCCGAATACGATGCGATCACCGATGCCGCCGCGCATTGGTGCATGCGGGTGCACGCCGATGACTGCACGGACGCTGAACGTCGTGCATTCAAGCAATGGCACGACGCTCATCCCCTGCATGCATTCGAGTACGAGGCCATGCTGGAAATCTGGGAGGTGGCCGAACATTTGCCGCGCCCTGAATCCGTTCCGGTTATGCCAGCCCGTCAGGCTTCGCGCTCGTGGCGTCAACTCGCTGTAGCGGCCGGCGTCTGTGCGCTCGCCCTGCCGCTGGCGGCGTACACCGGCTGGAATCTGGGCTGGCTGCCCAACAGCTATCAGCATTTCGCCGCTACCGATACTGTCCGCCAGGTCACGCTGAGTGACGGTAGCCAACTCGAACTGAACCTGAACACTGATCTGACCTTCAGCAATTACAAGGACGAACGCCGCGTCACCCTGAAAAAAGGTGAAGCGTTCTTTACGGTCAGCCACGACATGGCCCACCCGTTTGTCGTCCGCGCAGGCGAAGGCAGGATTCGCGTCACCGGGACGCGTTTCAATGTCTGGATGTATCAGGACCAAGTGCGTGTGAACCTGATCGAAGGTTCGGTGCTGGTCGCCAGCAATCGCTCGTTGCCGGGCGATGGTTTGCGCCTCGGCCCGTCAATGCAGGCGCGCTACAAACAGGGCGATTACATACCCCAGATCAGCCAGACCTACCCTGGTGATACCTCGCTGGCCTGGCGCAACGGCAAATTGGTACTTGATAACCTGGCACTGAGCGAAGCACTGCCTCTGATCAACCGTTATCTGAGCAATCCATTGGAGCTGGCGGATAACAGCACCGGTACGATTCGCGTGGGTGGCATCTACAACATCAAAGAGCTGAACAATCTCGCCAACAGCCTGCCCAAAGTGCTGCCGGTCTACCTGACCCGTAACAAGGAAGGTAACCCGGTGATCAACTCGATACCGCAACAACCGCCAAAAAGCTGAAGGCCGCACCCCTTGCAGGATGCGGCCCTCTGGCTCAACGTAATTGACGCTCGGGCTTACTGAGTGGCGACCTTCCCCACTTTGTCCAGTGTCTGGCGCACAGTCTGCACCTGATACTGCGGGTCAGCCTGAATCTGCTGTTCGGTGAACGGCAGGACACTCCACTGTTTCTTCGAGAACGCCTCGGTCTGATCCCGCGAATACTTCGACGCCGGATCGCTCGACAGCGAGAACGCCAGCAGCCCCTGGGCGTGCGGGCCCTTTTCGTCAAAGGTCACGACTTGCAGGTAGCTGGTGCCACTGACCACTTCGAGTTTGCCGTCTTCACGCGGCACGCTTTGGATAGCGTTGTAGATGCCTAGCGTGCCCGGCCCACCGTGAATTGGCGTCTGTTGCCCGCCGCTGCTGACAACCTGGATATCCCCCCAGCGAGTCTGCGGCTTGAGGCCCATTTTTGTGCTCGACTCGACCGATCCCAACATGGCCTCACGCAGTGCCTTGGCCACGGTTGGCTGCTCGACCGCCAGACCGCGCGGCGTGTGTTGCGCATCTTTGGGATCGAACGCGACACGCCAGACATCCGGCGAAGCCTGCAAGGCCTGCATGATGTTGTGGAAATGCATCAGGCCCATACCCGAATCAAGATTGGCACGGCCATCCCAAGCTTTAAGGCTGGTGCAAACCGGCTTCAGCGCTGGCGCATCGACACCGAGGTCAGAAGCACAGAACTTCAACAGATCCGGCACCACCTGAGTCGCCAGGTACACCTGATCGTCCATCACCATCTGCTGCAGATCCTTCACCGCCAGCGGGCCTTTTTTACTCAGCGTGCTTAAGCGATCCAGAGCAAACCGGGAGCGCAAGCCCAATGGTTGGCCATCCTGACTGATCAGCGGCGAGAAACCGGTCAGCGGTTGCGCCGGGTTGGCCAGCCACGCCGAGTCGTTGGAGTGCTGAACGAAGTCCTTGCGCAGCAGTTGCGGCAATTGGCTGGAAGCATAAATACCCTGCTGCGCCGCTTGCGGATCAATGTCCCATGCGCACGCGCTGTTGGAGCCATCCAGCACGATCATCTGCGTGCCGATACGCGGATCACTGCACTTGGCCAGTTTCTCGGCGTTGACGTTCGGCACCACCGACAGGTTCATGTACAGCGTCTGGCCTTTGTCATCCACGGCCAGGGTGTTGACCCACGGAATGCCCTGAATCTTGTGTACCGAATTCTGCAGTTCCTGAAGCGTGGACGCCTGATTCATCGCGTACCACTGGTTCAGCACGCGATCATTGTCGATATTGGCATCGCGCAGGCTGTAGGCGAACTGATTGTCCCAGTCGAGCTTGCCCGGCCACTGCACGATCGGGCCAAACTGCGAGCTGTAGACATCACGCGAAACCGGCACCACCTGGCCGTCGGCCTGTTTGACCTGCACGGTCACGGTCTGCTTGTTCAGCGGCAAGGATTGGCCATCGAGCATATAGCGTGTGGAATCCTTTGGATCGAGTTGCAGACGATACAAGGTGAAGTGTTTCGACGAATCGACCGTGTGCGTCCACGCCAGATGCTGATTGAAGCCGATATTGATCATCGGCAAGCCTGGCAAGGCAGCGCCCATGACGTCGAGTTTGCCGGGAATGGTCAGATGCATTTGATAGAAGCGCATGCCACCGACCCACGGGAAATGCGGGTTGGCGAGCAACATCCCGCGCCCGTTGAACGAGCGCTCGCTACCCACCGCGACAGCGTTACTGCCACGGTCCAGAGCGAAGCGCTGCTGACGCGCATCGGCCAACTGATAGGCCTGCACATCGTGTTCGATCACCGCGCTCGCCTGCGGCGGCGTAGCCCCAGCCAGCGCCTCGGCGAACTGCCCGACACCACCCTCGACCAGCAGACGGCGGGTCAGCTTCACCAGATCTTGCGGTGCAATCTCACGCACCCACTCGCCCTGACACTGTGGCGGCAAGCCTTGCTGACGACGCTCGCCCAGATAGCGGTTGTAGCCCGCAGCATAGCCTTCGACCAGATCACGCACCTGCGCAGGTTGCGCCTGCCAGAACGCCTTGACCGCTTCCGGTGTGTTGAGCCAGGTAAAGAACACATCGCTGACACGGTTTTCACGCTGCTCGACGGTGAACTGGTCCGGGCCGAAGTAGCGTGAACGCTGACCATTGACCGTCACGATCTCATTGGCCAGCAGACAGAGGTTGTCCTGCGCATAGGCATACCCGATGCCGAAACCAAGCCCTCGCTCGTCCTGCGCACGAATATGCGGCACACCAAAAGCGGTACGGCGAATATCGGCGCTGACATCCGTGGCCGGGCTGAACGCATAGGCCGAACAACTCAGCCCGAAAGCCACGCCGGCCAAGGTCAGTCCCATTAACTGTCTGGAAATTATCACGCTCGCTCCTGATCGACATGCCAAAGAGCGAACCCGGCGCTGGCACGGATCCGCTCTGGAAACACCCACGCGTCCACGCGCAATGAGCCTGTCCAAGAAACGAAGTCAGAGGAAAAAATTTAGGCTCTCCACGTAATCCCCGAAGCAGAATCAAAAGCCCCTCACCCTAGCCCTCTCCCCGGAGGGAGAAGGAACTGACCGAGGTGATTGCCAGAGTTACGCCGACTTGAAATACCGAGCTGGACTGAAATTCAGACGCAGATCAAAAGCCCCTCACCCTAGCCCTCTCCCGGAGGGAGAGGGAACTGACCGAAGTGATTGCCAGAGTTACGTCGACTTGAAATACCGAGCTGGACTGAAATTCAGACGCAGATCAAAAGCCCCTCACCCTAGCCCTCTCCCGGAGGGAGAGGGAACTGACCGAGGTGATTGCCAGATTCATGCCGACGTGAAATACCGAGCCGAACTCAAATCCAGAAGCAGATCAAAAGCCCCTCACCCTAGCCCTCTCCCGGTGGGAGAGGGAACTGACCGAGGTGATTGCCAGAGTTACGCCGACTTGAAATACCGAGCCGAACTCAAATTCAGAAGCAGATCAAAAGCCCCTCACCCTAGCCCTCTCCCGGAGGGAGAGGGAACTGACCGAGGTGATTGCCAGAGTTACGCCCACGTGAAATGCCGAGCCGAACTCAAATCCAGAAGCAGATCAAAAGCCCCTCACCCTGGCCCTCTCCCGGAGGGAGAAGGAACTGATCTGAGGTGACCAAACCCAACCACACCCCGCCCCTCACCACTCCACAGGATGAGCGTTAGCTCGGCTGCAGCTCTTGATCTTGCCGTGCTGGCCCCTTCGGCAGGCTGAGTGGAGGGATTGATCCGGGGGTGGGAGCGCAGCGACCGTTTGGCGAAGCCAAACACAGCGAGAGGAGGTGCAGCGAAGCAAACCGTAGGCGCTGCGCCCGGATCGATCCCGGAGCGAAGGAACCCCGAGCCCCAGCGAGCGGGCCGAACGCCGGGGCCCAGCCTTTTGCTTACTTTTCGGCGTCTGGAAAAGTGAGTCGCTGTAAGAGCGAAACCGCCAGCCGCAACACCCAAAAAAACGGATATACACCCAAAACCCAAAGAACCTGGTCGGCCCAAAGGCCGCCAAGGCCAACCCGCAATCACAAGGAAAAGACAAATCCCCGACAAAATTTCTACATTTTTTCTTTCATGATTTGTCGTGCTGATACGTCTTGTTCTAGAGAGCGCAAAAAAACCACCCCGATCAGACTCTGAAAAGGAGTAATCGCATGTACAACTCGCAACTACCAACGGACGGTAGCCAGGCACCCAAAGGAGTTTCCATGAGCCCTCACGCGAGCGATTTCGGGCAACGCGTCGAGCGTCACGGTAACGAACGCATCCGCTTGCTGCTGAAAAGTTTCGGGCTGCGCACCAGCCTGATTCGTCTGAAAGTCATCGACGCCTTGCTGGTCGCCGCACAAAGCGAGCGGCGCCTCGGCGTGCGCGGTGTCCACAGCCAATTGCTGGACCTGGATATTCCGCTGTCCTTCCTCAGTGTGCGTGAGGTGCTCAAGCGCCTGTGCGCCGAAGGCGTGATCACCTTCAATGAAGATAAGAGCTACAGCCTGCATCCACAGGCCGCAGCTGTCCTCAACCACGATTGAAGCGTGCAGCCATCGCCGTCAAGGCTTGACCTTGCGGCGCATCACGCCGTTGATCACCACCACGATCACCGCCACACCGATGGCGACGAACTGAAACGTCTTCTCCGAAATCATGCCGGCATTTTGCAGCCAGGACAGGCCGAGCATGATGGCCAGGACCGACACGGCGATCAGAATCGAATAAATCAAGCGTTGCTTGTGGGTCATTGCGGCTTCCTGAAACTTTGAAATGTATCCGGTTTGTATCCGTTTGCATGCCATGCACTTACCGTTCTACGGGGATGCGCCGCTGCAATCGGGGTCTCATGTTACAGCCGATGAAGAGTTTTGGCTTCATGACGGCGTAACCATGAGGAATTTTCAAAATGCTGCGTCGAATCACCTGGCTGATTCCCATTCTTGCCCTGCTGACCCTGAGTGGCTGCATCATCTTCCCCCACGGCGGCTGGCATGACGATCACCACCGTTACTACCAGGGTGGCCCTGGTTATTACCAACATCGCTAGAACAGGATTGTTCGCCCTGCCCGCTTGCCAATGAACAGACCGTGGCAGGAAATCAACAAGTCCGATTAACTTCAAACAAAGCCCGCCCCGTTGCGGGCTTTTCTGTTTTTGCCAAATGCTTCTATAAATCGCTCTAACTTGTGCGCCGCGCTAAATCAAATCACTAAATAAGTTGCAAGCATTTGAAATCTAATGTCGCAGCAAAACAATAGGCTGGACGCATATCTGCAACTAATCTCTGGCAACTTCCTTTCACTCACTAACAGGAACGTTTATGCAGAGAACTCTTATACAGATCCGGCCGCAAAAAGCGCTCGGATTTTGTTTGGTGATCAGCGCGTTTGAACTTCTGACGTATATGGCCAGCGACTTGATCATGCCTGCGATGTTAAGCGTTACCACCGAACTTGATGCCGATGTGCGGCATGTACCGAACGCTTTCAATCTTTATCTGCTTGGCGGTGTCTGCCTGCAATGGCTGATTGGGCCGCTGTCCGATCAATGGGGGCGAAGGCGGGTATTGTTGATCGGCTGCGCGTTATTTGCGGTCGCCTGCGCGGGGGCCTACAGCACCGAAAGCATTGAAGCCTTCAATCTACTGCGACTGCTGCAGGGCATGGGCCTGGGTTTCGTTGTGGCGGTCAGTTATCCGGCCCTTCAGGAAGTGTTCTGTGAAGCGGATGCGGTGCGTTTGATGGCTCTGCTCGGCAATATCGCCCTGCTTTCACCCTTGATGGGGCCGCTACTGGGCATTCTGCTGCTGCAATGGTTGTCTTGGCGCGAATTGTTTCTGGGGCTGGGTCTGGCCGCGTCGATGGTCTGGCTGGGGCTTTTTGCCTGGATGCCGGAAACCGTCGGCGTCGCCCGTCGAGACGGACACAAGCAACCGGCCGTGCGTTTCTCCTTGCGCCAGACTTGCAAGCGTTATCGCGCCCTGTTCGGCAATCGCCGATTCCTCGCCGCCAGTTTGGCGCTGGGGCTGATGAGCCTGCCGCTGATCGCCTGGATCGGCCTGGCGCCATTGCTGCTGATCGAGTTGCTCGGGCTGACGCCGCTTGAATATGGCGTCTGGCAAATCCCGATTTTCTCTGCGGTGATTGTCGGCAATCTGATCCTTGACCGGTTGCTGATCACTCACGCCTTGCCGCAACTGATCCGCTTGGCGCTCTGGCCTTTTTGCCTGGGGCTTCTGGCCCTGATCGTCTGCGCACTGGCTGGCGCCGGACTCGGTCCGGTGGTCGCCAGTCTGGCGTTGTACGCAGTCGGATTGGGTATGAGCAATGCCGCGCTGTATCGGTTGGCGCTGTTTGCCAGTGATGACAGCAAAGGTCTGGTATCGGCACTGGTCGGGATGATTTCGATTGCCGTGATGGGCCTCGGCGGCTTGCTGATTGCTGCCATCGGCGGTGGCGCAAGGCTCGAGCTTTTCGCGCTTTGCGCCGCTTTCAGCGGCTTGATGTGTCTCCCTCTGTTGCAGGGTTTGTTGCAACGCACCCCTCCCGACTCCGCCTCTGCTCAGTAAAGGAATATTGAATGCATCACTTCCCCGCCAGCGATGCGCTTTGCGCGTTGCCACACCCCTATTGCCCGGATTCCGTGCCGGTGGGCCTGTTCGATCAGGCCATGACCGAGATCAGTCGGTTTCATTGCCGGCACACCCCCGGCTACGCCCATTGGCTGAACGCCAACGGCCTCGACGAACAGGACCTGGACAGTCTTGATGACTGGGCCCGTCTGCCGCCGATTCTGGCGAACTTCTTCAAACAGCAATTGCTGCTCAGTCCGACCGGAGAGCGCGCCCTGGAACTGACATCGTCCGGCACCAGCGGCCAGAAAAGCCGTATGCGCTATGACCCGCGCAGCCTCGCGGGCGCTCAGTTCATGGTCGAGCGGATCTTCAGTCATTACGGCTGGTACTCACCAGATACGCCTTGCAATTACCTGCTGCTGAGCTACGAACCGCAAGGTGCGATCACCTTGGGAACGTCGTATACCGATCAGTTCCTGTGCCGCTTTGCTCCCGTCAACCGCGTCGCCTACGCGTTACGCAGTAACGGCGACGGCCATCAATTCGATGTGTTCGGCGTCATCACGGCCCTGCAATCGTTCGCCGCAGAAGGCCTGCCCGTGCGCATTTTCGGTTTCCCGGCGTTCCTTTGGCAGACCCTGCAACACATGCAGGCCACCGGCGTGCCTGAGCTGAAACTGCCGGCAGGTTCGCTGGCATTTTTTGGCGGTGGCTGGAAAACCCGAGCCAGCGAGGAAATCCCCAAACAGCAATTGTATGGACGCATCGCCCGGCAACTGGGCATCGAAACCTCGCGGTGCCGCGACGGTTACGGTGCAGTCGAGCACGCCGTGCCGTACATCGAATGTGACCGGCATCATTTTCATGTGCCGGTTTACGCCAAGGCGTACGTGCGCAATGCGCAGGATTTTTCCATCCAGCCCTACGGCCAGCAAGGCTTGCTGGGATTCGTCTCGCCCTACATTTCGTCCAGCCCGGCGCATGCGGTGGTGATGAGCGATCTGGCGACGCTGCACCCGGGCTCAAGTTGCGGCTGTGGCCTCGCCAGCGACTGGTTCGAACTGCATGGCCGTGCGGGCACCACCGCCGGCAGGAGTTGCGCGATGGCCGCCTCCGAATTATTGGGGAGGCACTGACATGTACCTGCTCAACGGAGAGCTTTTCGCTGAAATTGACCTCGACAACGCACTGGCGCAACTGCATCAGACCTTGCCGCACCACCTCAGCACACCGCTGGATAGCGCCGTCGTTCTGACCGCCGCGGGCAACTTTGCGCGGCATCTGCACAGCGCCGAACTGCCGCTGGATGACGAACAACGCCTGGCGCTGATTGATTTCTGTCAGCCTCACGCCCTGCAAACCAAACTTGAACGCGAACTGGGTGATCAGGCCGATTCACTGCGGCGTGTTGATTATCAGCAATCGCGCTTTGAGCGCTGGAGCCCCTTGGGCCTGGTGGTTCACATCACCCCGGCCAACGCGCCGCTGCTGGCCTGCTGCGCCATGCTCGAAAGCCTGTTGGCCGGTAACCTCAACTGGCTACGCCCCAGCCGCAGCGACCAAGGCCTGACCGCGCGCCTGCTGCACGCATTGGTGCAATGCGACCCCAGCGGTCAACTATGCCATTACGTCGCAGTGTTACCCGTAGCCACGGAGCAGATCGGCCGCTTGTGCAAAATGGCCAATGGCGTATCGGCGTGGGGAGGCGAAACCGCGCTGCAAGCCATCCGCCAACAGTTGCCACCCGGATGCCGCTGGATCGACTGGGGGCACCGCATCAGTTTCGCCTACCTGACGCCAGACGCGGCCTCGCCGCCAGCACTGGACGCAATTGTCGATGAAGTCTGCCGACTGGACCAACAAGCTTGCTCCAGCCCGCAATGGTTGCTGGTCGACAGCGACGATCCCACCGTTGTGCAAGGCATCGGCAGCGCACTGGCCGAGGCATTCGAGCGTCGCGTCGGGCAATGGCCGGCGCTGACTCCGACGGTTCAGGAAGCCAGCGAGATCACCAGCCATACCCTGATGGCGCGTCTGGGCCAAAGCTTTTCCGGCAGCACCGGGCAGGTCTGGAGCGCGACGGGCTGGCGGCTGATCTGGAGCCATGATCGGTTGCTTGCGCCTTCGCCGCTGTTTCGCACATTGCTGCTCAAACCACTGCCACGGGCGCGACTGACGCAAACGCTGCTGCCTTGGCGCAACGTGTTACAGAGTTGCGCGCTGGTCTGCGGTGAGGCGCAGATCAATGAACTCGCACGCACATTGATTGCAGCGGGCGTCAGCCGAATTACGCCGATCAATGCGATCCATGACGGCTACGACGGCGAGCCCCACGACGGCGTTTACGCACTGCAACGCCTGAGCCGCCGCGTGTCGGTCAGCCTCGCGCCAACGCAGTTGCCCACCCATATGAACCTCGACCAGCCACCTTGCGCACTCACACTGACAGGTCTGCCGACCACCGACAAAGCAGCGTTTATCGGGCAACCGACGACAGCGGCGGCGCAGCTGTTTTTCCGCTCCGGCGGCAGCAGCGGCACACCGGCGCTGTCGGGCTTCAGTTACCGCGATTTTCAACGGCAAATGCGCGCGACGGCCGATGGGTTGTTCGCGGCGGGCCTTGATCCGCGCCGCGACAAGGTGATGAACCTGTTCTTCAGTGGCGGCTTGTACGGCGGCTTCTTCAGTTTTGCCAAAGTCCTGGAATTGCTGGGTGCGACGCACCTGCCCATGGGCGCGCCGGCCGACGATGATTACCGCGATATTGCGCAAGTGATCATCGAGCAGCGCGTGACCGTGCTGATCGGCATGCCCAGCACCCTGCATCGATTGTTCCTCAACGAGGGGCCGCGTCTGAGTCGTTATGGGGTGATTGAAAAGGTTTTCCTCGGCGGAGAGCACATCAGCGATCAGTGCCGCGAATTACTGCATCGCTGCGGCGTCGCCAGCATCCGTTCGGCGGTGTACGGCAGTGTCGATGCGGGGCCATTCGGGCATGCGTGCGCCGCCACCGGCGACGGCGTGTTTCATCTGATGGACGCTATCCAGCAGCTGGAAATCGTCGCACTGGAGCAGGACAAGCCGGTCATTGGCGATGAAGTCGGCCGTTTGCTGTTCACCTCCAAAGCACGTGAAGGCCAACAGGTGCAGCGCTATGAAGTCGGCGACACCGGCCGCTGGCTGCCCGGCGACTGCCCGTGCGGGCTGAGTTCGCCGCGTTTCGAATTGCTGCAACGACACGGCCGGCTGCTGCGCATCGGCAGCGATTTCATCTGTCTGAACGAACTCGCCCGGCACTTGCAGGCGCCGTTTCAGTTACACCTCGATCACGCCCCCGATGGCCTCGAGCGCCTGCTGATTCACAGCCCTGGCGAACCCGCAGACATTCTCTGCCGACTCGAGGGCTACGCGACGCTGGCGACACTCGTGCGCACCGGGCTTCTCACCGTGCAGGCGCAAACCTGTGAGCCGCAACATTTCGACAGAAACAAACACAGCGGAAAGATACCGCCAGTAATCGATTCGCGCCGTTAACAGCGATCGTCAGCCATGGCCAAAATAATTAACGAGAGCACCATGAATACAACAACAGAACTTGGCAAGTTGTTCGCTTTTGCCCGCGAACATTCAGCGTATTACGCCAGACATTTGCAAAACGTTGCGCCGCAGACAAACACCCTGGATGAACTTCCGGTAATTGATCCACAACAATACTGGGCAAGTAGCGAAAACCTGGAACAATGGCCGGTACTGACCTCAACGGTCGAACGCGCCCTGGTATTCAAGACCGGTGGAACAACCAGCGCCGGTAAACTTTCAGTATTTACCCGCGAAGAATGGCAGACACTTGTGCGGGACTTCGGCAGCCATCTCGCCGGTCAACTCAATCCCGGCGACCGGGTGGCGAACCTGTTTTTCGTCGGCGACCTGTACGCCAGTTTCATTTTTATCCACGACGCCCTGGCGCACGAACCGGCGGGTGTTACCGAATACCCGTTTACCGGCGACGTCGACCCTGCGGTGCTGGCCGACTCGATCCGCCAACACCGGATCAATGTGCTGGCCGGCGTACCCGCACAATTGCTGACATTCGCCGGCGTGCTGGAGCGTCAGGCGCGAACCCTGGGCGAAGTCGAGACAATCCTTTACGGCGGAGAAAGCCTGTTCACCGGACAATTGCAGGCGTTGCACCGGGTGTTTCCCAACGCGCGGATTGCCTCGATCGGTTACGCCAGTGTCGACGCCGGTTTCATCGGTGCCGCAAGCCGCGATTGCGCACTCGGCGAGCATCGGATGCTGGCCAGCCACAGCGTGCTGGAAATCGTCGATGAACACACCGGTGAAGTGATCGAAGAATGCGACCGAACCGGGCGACTGCTGATCACCAACCTCACCCGCCGACTGATGCCGCTGATCCGCTACCCCGTGGGTGATCTCGCTTGCTGGCGAGAGCCGGCTACCGCGTCGATGCGCAAGTTCGCCTTGATGGGCCGCAGCGCCAGCAGTCAGCGGGTGCGCGTGAGCAGCCTGACTCTGTTGATCGAAGACATTGCCGCAATCGTCGCACGCATCACCGCCAGCGACGACTGGCAACTGGTCATCAGCCAATCGGCCAACGTCGATATCGTATGCCTGAAATGGCTACCCGACACGCTGACGGCCGAGACCGCTGACGCCAACACGACCTTGCAGCGTGCACTGATCGAGCAATACCCGCTGATCATGCAACTCTGCGCTGAGCGCTTGATCGAGTTGCAGATTACCCATTGCACACCCGATGAACTCGCTCGCCATCCGCGTTCCGGCAAGCGCCAACGCGTCGTCGATCTGCGTGTCTACGCCACGCCCGGACCGGAGCAACGTCCATGGACAACTTGACGCTGCGCAGTTATCGCCGATCCGACGCCAGGGCGATCAGCCATCTGTTTCGGGAAATCTATGGCGACCACTACGTGCAGCCGCACGTGTATTTGCCGTTGATGATCAATCAGAACCATGGCGAGGGTCGCTGGCATTCGCTGGTGGCGGAATCCGGGAAAAAAATCCTCGGCCACGCCACGTTGTGCAGAAACGCGGGATCGCCTACGGCGGAACTGGCGTTGAGCGTGGTCCATCCGTCAACACGCGGGCAGAACATCGCGACGCAGTTGGGCATGCGGCTGTTGATCCATGCCCAGGCACTTGGTTGCCACGGCGTGACCATCAAACAGGTGACGCAGCATCTCTACACCCAACGCATGGCTGACCGACTCGGTTTTTGCAGCACCGGGTTGTTGCTTGACTACGTACCCTCACCGTTTGGCGAGCCACTGCCGGAGTCCATCGTCATCGGCTACACCCCTGTGGAAGGCTATCGCCGCCCGCTCCCGGCATTGTCCTGGCCGCAAAGCTGTCACGATTTCATGGCGCACTTGTGCGGCGTATACGGAACACAAGACAAAGAAGCGCGTTGGGTGGGAGAGCCGATGCAGGTTGAACAATGCTCAGGACGTTATGACGTGGTGCTGAAAAAACTCGACGCCGGCTTGCTTCAACAGCTACGACGACTGCCCGAACACTGGATGATCTCGATCAGGCTAAGGCTGGCAACAGGCTTCGCCAATGCCGTGGATAGCCTGTCGGCAATGGGCTTCGTCTTCACCGGGATTGCCCCGAATGAACGGGGTGCTGGATGGTTGGCTTTGTTTCATCGAGGCTATCGCGCGCGATCGCTGGAGCTGCGCTGCCCACACCTGCAACGACTGCATGATCAGGCTCAACAACGCGTCGCAGCACGCTGAAGCAAGGCGTTGCCGGGTTTTTGCACATAAACCAGCCCGTTCAAGCGTTGAGCGGGCTAAACGGTCAGCCTCAAGCTTTGGCTTTGACACCTTCATCGACCGGTTTCGCGGCGTTGCCTTCACCGTAGGTCTTGAGGTTCTGCAGGACATAGATCGCTTTCTTGAACTCGGGAATCAGACTCTGGCCGTAAGCGTTGCCATTGAGGCCATTATTCTGAATGGCGTCGAGCTGGGTCGCGAAATACTCCAGGGCGTTGAATTTGGCATCGATATCTTTGGTCACGCCAAAACGGTCGAACTTGTCACCGGCGTTCTTCAAGGTAAACGACGTGATCTCGGAGATCAGGCCGCGGCTGCGCAGCATCTCGCTCAGATTTCCCAATTGCTTTACCGAAACATTCGCAGGATCAAAGCCCTTGATGGCCTTGCGCATGCCCTGCTTGTCCATTTCAGCGGTATTCAGCGCGGTGGGATTGGTACCGACCTTGGTCAGCATCTGCTGCACTTTGATGCTCTGGGCCACTTGTTTTTTCGCGCCGGTGTTACGAACCATAACGCCTGCCTTGCTCTCCCAGCCGCCGACAATACCGATCGTCATGAAAAGACTCCCTGTGAAATGAACATAAAAAGTATCCGTATTGAACGGCAATAATGGACGCGAGTATCGGCGGGCGAATTGATGGCACCAACCTATTTCTGCACATTTTTACAATTCTTGTACATTCTCGATACAAAAGCCAATTAGCCCGTAACGACTGCCCCGAAGCTGTCATGGCAATGCAATGAAATTTGCTTTTTCGAGCGCTAATAGGCACTGATCAGCCGCTATGTATCAGCCATGGTACTGACCAGTCATCGGCACGCGCATTTTTTAGGACGCGAGTACCTAAAGCTTCCAGGCACCACGACGATACGCTGTAGATACCCGCACTGTTCTATCCCCGCCCCCTAATAAGAAACGCTGCTCAAGGACCGGTCTCCATGCCCGCATTCCGCACTATTCAGGCTCGCTACACGCTGTTTCTGGTTCTGTTCATCCTGCTGTTGTCGGTGTTGACCGTGGTCGGCATCAGCCAACTGGTCGCCCCCAAGTTGCGTCACACCGAAGAACAGGTGGTACTCAACCGCATCGCCGAAGTCGCCGAGCAGATTCAGGGCGAGTTGAACAAAGTGCAGGCGCAACAGCGCAGCATCACCCAGACCATCCCGCTGCTCGACAGCGCCGCCATCGACGCGGTGCTGCCAGGTCTGGTCGATCAATACGGCGAGCTCAAAGTATTCGGCGGCGGGATCTGGCCTCTGCCGGGGCAACGTGAAGCCGGGCGCAACAAATTCAGTACGTTCTGGCACCGCGATGCCTCGGGCAAACTCGCCGTCAACACGTTCTGGAACAGCGACGCGGCGCCCAACTATTACGACCAGAGCTGGTACAAGGGCGGCATGGCCACACCACGCGGTCAATGCGCCTGGGCGGCGGCGTATAAAGACGACGCCAGCGCCGAGCCGCGCACCAACTGCGCCATGGCCATCCAGAAAAACGGCAACGCGTGGGGCGTGTCGACGATTGACGTCACCCTCGGCTTCTTCAACGATCTGGTGGCGCGCAAGGAAAAAGACCTCAACGCCGAGATGCTGATCGTTGAAGCCGACGGCAAGATCATCAGTAACAGCTCGCGCATCAGTGGCCCGATCGTGCTGAAGAACATCAGCGAACTGGCCGGCACGTCGACTTTCGCCAGCCAGGTCAAAGCCGGGCTGCAAAGCCGCGATCAGGCGCAGCGCATCGAGTTCGATAACAACGGCGAAGCCAGCACGTTCTTCATGCGGCCGATTGAAGGCACGCCGTGGTTCCTCGCCACGGCGCTGCCGACGAAAATGCTCACCGCCCAGCGTGATGACGTCCTCAGCACCTTGAGCCTGTTGCAGATTCCACTGGTGATCCTGCTGGTGCTGTTGCAGGTCTACGCGATTCGTCAGTTGGTGCAACGCATGAAAGCCTTGAAAGCCAACATCGATTTGCTGTCCAGCGGCGATGCTGACCTGACCCGGCGCATCACCATTCGCGCCGAAGATGAACTTGGCGCCATCGGTCACTCGGTGAACACCTTTATTGCCTACCTGCAAAACATGATCGGTGAAGTCACCCAGGCTACCGGCGCCATGGCCTCCAGCCTCGACAACCTGCAACGCACCTCGGCACACACCAGCCAGATTCTGTTGCGTCATGCTTCGGAAACTGATCAGACCGTTACCGCCATCACCGAAATGAGTTCGACGGCAGAAAGCGTTGCGCAGAACGCCGCCGAAACCGCCGCGTTTACCCAGCGCGCCAATGAAAACGCCGACCGTTCGCGGGTGGTGGTGGGCGAAGCGACCAACAGCGTGGTCGCGTTGATCGATGAAGTGGCCAGTGCGACACACAAAGTTGAAAACATGCAGCAGGACGCCCAGCGCATCACCGAAATTCTCGGGGTGATCGGCGCGATTGCCGGGCAGACCAACCTGTTGGCGCTCAACGCGGCCATCGAAGCGGCACGCGCCGGTGAACAGGGCCGTGGTTTTGCCGTGGTTGCCGATGAAGTGCGTGCCCTCGCCGCGCGCACCCAGGCCAGCACCTCGGAAATCAACGAGATGTTGACGCGTCTGACTCAGGGCGTGAGCTCGTCGGTCAGCGCCATGGAAAACACCCAGGCCAGTTGTCAGTCCGCCGCCGACGCGACCGCACGGGTCAACTCCGGTCTGGATGAAATGGCCGGTTCGGTCAGCCACATCAACAGCCTCAGCACCCAGATCGCCACCGCCGCCGAGCAGCAAAGCGCCGTGACCGAAGAAATCAACCGCAGCATGGTGCAGATCCGCCACATGGTCGATGAGCTGGTGCAGAGTGGCAAAGCCAGCGAACTCAACACTCACCAGTTGCTTGAAGCCAACAGCCGGGTGAGCGCGATCATGGGGCGTTTCAAAGTGCGCTGATCGAAGCTCCCATAAGGGTTCTCTGCCCAACAGATAATCCTTGTGGGAGCGAGCCTGCTCGCGAAAGCGATCTTTCAGTCCCCGCTTCAGTGTTTGAACTACCGCATTCGCGAGCAGGCTCGCTCCCACAGGTTGGTGCTGCGTTTTGCAACAACTGGAAACATTGCGTTGATGCCCGGCGGCAAAAACCGGTCAAAATGCGTGCTTTCCGATTGTCACCCGAGCCGAGAATCCGTTATGCGAACCCACCTGCGTCTGCTCGCCCTGAGCGCCCTGTTCATCTCCGCAATGGCCCAGGCCGCCGACCTGATTCCGATCGAAGTCCATCGCGATGCCAATTGCGGCTGCTGCAAAAAATGGATCAGCCACCTCGAAGCCAATGGCTTCAAAGTCGAAGATCACGTCGAAAACGACATGAGCAGCTTCAAGCAGCAACATGGCGTACCGCCGCGTCTGGCCTCGTGCCACACCGCGATCATCAACGGCAAATTCGTCGAAGGCCATGTGCCCGCGGAACAGGTTCTGGCCCTGAGCAAGCGTGACGATCTGCTCGGCGTCGCCGCACCGGGCATGCCAATGGGCTCGCCGGGCATGGAAATGGACGGCATGAGTGATGCTTATCAGATTATCGGCCTGAAGAAAGACGGGGCTGACGTGGTCGTGGCGGATTACCCGGCCCATTGATCATCGCGGCGTACGGCGGCCTGTTTCTCGCCGCTTTCGGCGCGGCGACCTTGTTGCCGCTGCAATCCGAGGCGTTACTGGTCGGCCTGATCGTCAGCGAGCGTTACTGGCTGTGGGGGCTGCTGGCGGTGGCGACACTGGGCAATGTACTCGGCTCGCTGGTCAACTGGTGGCTGGGGCGCGGGATCGAGCGCTTTCAGGATCGGCGCTGGTTTCCGGTCAACCCCGCGCACATGGCCAAAGCGCGCAAACACTATGAGCGCTACGGTCACTGGTCGTTGCTGCTGAGCTGGTTGCCGATCATTGGCGACCCCCTGACACTGATTGCCGGTGTCATGCGCGAACCACTCGGGCGCTTTCTGTTGATCGTCACCCTGGCCAAAGGTGCACGTTACGGCGTGCTGGCCCTGCTGACGCTGGGGTGGCTGGGTTGAACGTTCGGGCGCGGGCATTGCCTGTGTTTAACGTCGGCGTAATCCGCTCGTTCCAGCATCGGCCGATTTCAAACGGAGTTTGACCTTATGTCTGTCATGTTTTCCCGTTGGCTTCCCTCCCTGCTCCTCTGCGCCGCCCTGCCCCTGTCGGCGCAGGCTGCGACGTCAAGCGAAGCGACGCCGGAAGGCCCGGCCTATGGCCCGGAACTGCAAGGCTTCGATTATCCCTACACCCTTAAACACTTTGCCTTTCAGTCACAGGGCAAATCCCTGCAGATGGGTTACATGGACGTCGCCGCTCACGGCAAGGCCAACGGCCGCACTGTGGTGCTGATGCACGGCAAGAACTTTTGCGCAGCCACCTGGGACAGTTCGATCAAGGCCTTGAGCGAGGCCGGTTACCGGGTGGTCGCACCGGACCAGATCGGCTTTTGCACCTCCAGCAAACCCGACAACTATCAATACAGCTTTCAGCAACTGGCGACCAACACTCAGCAGTTGCTCAAAGCGCTGGGCATTCAAAAAGCCACGCTGCTCGGTCATTCCACCGGCGGCATGCTCGCCACGCGTTTTGCCTTGCTGTTCCCCGAGCAGGTCGAGCAACTGGCGCTGGTCAACCCGATCGGCCTGGAAGACTGGAAAGCCCTCGGCGTGCCCTATCGCACCGTGGATCAGTGGTATCAGCGTGAGCTGAAAGTCACTGCCCAAGGCATCCGTGATTACGAACGCACCACTTACTACGACGGCCGCTGGAAACCGGAATTCGACCGTTGGGTAGACATGCTCGCCGGCCTGAGCAAAGGCCCGGGCAAGACTCAGGTCGCGTGGAACTCAGCGCTGATCTACGACATGATTTTCACCCAGCCGGTGTATTACGAGTTCAAGGACCTGAAGATGCCGACCCTGCTGCTGATCGGCACCTCCGACACCACGGCCATCGGCAAAGACCTCGCGCCGCCTGAGGTGAAAGCGAAAATCGGCCATTACGACGTACTCGGCAAACAAGTGGCCAAGCTGATCCCGCAGTCGACGCTGGTGGAGTTTCCCGGCATGGGCCACGCGCCACAAATGGAAGAACCGGCACAGTTCCACAAGGCCTTGCTCGGCTGGCTGAATACAACCAATCCCGTTCGTTGATGAGGTAAGGCTGATGGCGGTGCAGATTGCAGTAATCGATGACTGGCAGGACGTGGCCCGCGACGTGGTCGACTGGTCGGTGCTCGATAGCCTCGGTGAGGTGACGTTCGAGCACGATTACCCGGCGGACAATGCCACACTGGCCGAGCGACTGGGCCGCTATCAGGTGATCTGCGTGATGCGCGAGCGCACGCGCTTCGATGAGGATTTGCTCAAGCGTTTGCCTCATCTGAAGTTGCTGGTCACCGGCGGCATGCGCAACGCAGCGCTGGATATGCAAGCGGCCGCCAGGCTGGGGATCAAGGTTTGCGGCACCGACAGTTACAAGCATGCCGCGCCGGAATTGACCTGGGCGCTGATCATGGCGGCCACGCGCAATCTGGTGAATGAAGCCAATGCCCTTCGCGCCGGCCATTGGCAGCAAGGGCTGGGCGGCGATCTGCATGGCAAGACCCTCGGGATTTTGGGTCTTGGCAGCATCGGCCAGCGCGTCGCGCAGTTTGGCCAGGTGTTCGGCATGCGGGTGATTGCCTGGAGCGAAAACCTCACCGCCGAACGCGCTGAACAGGCTGGCGTGACGTACGTGAGCAAACAGGCATTGTTCGAACAGTCCGATGTGTTATCGGTGCATCTGGTGCTCAGCGAGCGCAGTCGCGGGCTGGTCGATGCGCAGGCACTGGGCTGGATGAAGCCGACGGCCCTGCTGGTCAACACCGCCCGCGGGCCGATTGTCGATGAGGCGGCGCTGATCAAGGCGTTGCAGAAACAGCAGATCGCCGGGGCGGCGCTGGACGTGTTCGAACAGGAACCGCTGCCCGCGATGCACCCGTTTCGAACGCTGGACAATGTACTGGCGACGCCGCATGTCGGGTATGTCAGCCGGCAGAACTATGAGCAGTTCTTTTCGCAGATGATCGAGGATATTCAGGCTTGGGTGGCTGGTCATCCAATCCGTGCGTTAAATTAACCCCCACTGTAGGAGCTGCCGAAGGCTGCGATCTTTTGATCTTCGCTTTTAAATGCAAAATCAAAAGATCGCAGCCTTCGGCAGCTCCTACAGGTGTTGTCTGTGGTCAGCCGATCAACTAACTGCCCGCACCACAACAGTGCAACCGCACTTTCCGCTAGCACAGAATCGTGACCGATCAGTCACCGTTTTAGCCCTCCCTCGCAGAAAAACCTGCACTTCGTCGGTGCGTTCCCCCCTCAAAAGCACGGTCGGCGTGGCCTGCCAACCGATTGTCGAACAATTTACCCATTTGCTCCGCCCCGCTCTAGGATCTGGCCTAGACTGACTTTCGCGGGGTAAAACCGACCGGTCACATCGCGGAAAAAAAGTCGAAACTTTTGCGCGCGGCGGCTGGTCATCTGAAAGACAGGGCCATAGCGACTGGTGCAATCCTTGCAACGGCCCGTTCACCCATTCTGCTTGCGCGTGTTGGGTAGCGTTTGCTCACCGATGCGTGGCGCGTTTGCGCCCGGCCACAGGACTTGGCCATGGACATCGCTTGTTCAAGACAAGAATCAGATCAACGAGACGGGAGATTCATATGATCAGTGCGGCATTGGAAATTCAGGGAGAGCGTGCTCAGCAGGCGGTTGGTGAATCGAGCACCATCAGTGTTCCTGGCAGCCGACAGATCAACATCCCCGGCACAAAAACGCTGACTCCGGTAGCGAGCCAGAATCCCAACAAGAAAAAAGTGTTGTTCGTCACCTCGGAAATCGCCGATCTGGTCAAGACCGGTGGTCTGGGTGACGTCTCCGCTGCACTGCCCCGGGCCATGGCCCATCTGCACGACGTGCGCGTGTTGATCCCCGGTTACCCGCAGGTGATGCACAGCGAAAACCCGATCCATATCATCGGCGAACTGGGTGGCCACGCAGCGCTGCCACCATGCAAGATCGGGCGCATGGACATGCCGGACGGTCTGGTCATCTACGTACTGATCTGCCCCGAACTCTACGAGCGCGAAGGTTCGCCCTACGGCGCCAACAACGGCCGCGACTGGCCGGATAACCACATTCGTTTCGCCCGCCTCGGTCTGGCCGCCGCCGACATCGCCGCCAACCTCGCGCAAATTCACTGGTGCCCGGATCTGGTGCACGCCCATGACTGGCCGGCCGGTCTCGCGCCTGCCTATATGCACTGGCGCGGGCAGCGTACGCCCACCCTGTTCACCATTCACAACCTCGCCTATCAAGGCGTGACCAGCCTCGGCTCCTGCCCGGAGCTGGGCATTCCAGCCCATGCCCTGCAACAGGAAGGCATGGAGTTCTACGGCAAGATGTCGTTCCTCAAGGCCGGCATGGCGTATTCGAGCCATATCACCACGGTCAGCGCCACTTATGCGCAGGAAATCACCACCCCGGATTTCGGCTGTGGCCTCGACGGCTTTCTCGCCGCCAAGACCCAGCAAGGTTTGCTCAGCGGCATCCCCAACGGCATCGATGAGAGCTGGGACGCTGCGACCGATCCGCACCTGTTTGCACCGTTTGCAATTGGTGACTGGGAAGGCAAAGCGATCAACGCCGCGCACGTGCGTGAGCTGTTCGGCCTCAACGATTCCACCGGACCGCTGTTCGCTGTGGTGTCGCGACTGGTCTACCAGAAAGGTCTGGACCTGACGATAGCGGTATCCGAATACATCGTGCAGAACGGAGGCCAGATCGCAATCATCGGTCGCGGCGAACCGGAAGAAGAACAAGCCATGCGCGAACTGGCGCTGCGCTTTCCTGGGCAGATCGGTGTGCGCATCGGCTTCAATGAAACCGACGCCCGGCGCATGTTCGCCGGCAGCGATTTCCTGCTGATGCCTTCGCGTTACGAGCCTTGCGGTTTGAGTCAGATGTACGCCCAGCGCTTCGGCTCGCTGCCGGTGGCGCGCAATACCGGCGGTCTGGCCGACACCATTGAAAACGGCGTCACCGGTTTCCTCTTCGATGAGTCCACCGCTGAAAGCTATCAAGAGGCCCTGAGCCGCGCGTTCAAGGTATTCGCCTTCCCCGAACTGCTCAACGCCATGCGTTGCCGCGCAATGGCTGCGCCGTTCAACTGGTGCAAAGCGGTTGAACCGTACGCCGAACTCTACGAACAACTGGTCGCCAAGGCGCTGGGTAAAGCTCACCACAAATAACCAGGGAGGTTCACCACGATGCCGTTACGGTCTACTGAAACCTGGCCCCACGGCGCGATCATGCTAGACGCCGAACACACGCAATTTGCGCTATGGGCGCCGGATGCGTTTTACGTGAGTGTCGAACTTGAAAACGGCCAGTCGCTGCCGATGCTGCCTCAGGCAGAGGGCTGGTTTGTGATCAAGGCCCGCTGTCCGGCGGGCACCCGCTACCGCTACAACATCGACGGCGAACTGGAGGTGCCTGACCCGGCCTCCAGAGCCCAGGATGGCGACCTCGACCGCCAGAGTGTGGTGGTCGATCCTCTGGCTTATCAATGGCGACACACGGCCTGGCACGGTCGGCCATGGAGCGAAGCAGTGATCTACGAGTTGCACGTCGGTGCGCTCGGTGGTTTCGCGGAAGTCGAACAACATCTGGCGCGCCTTGCAGGCCTGGGCGTCACCGCCATCGAACTGATGCCGCTGGCGCAGTTTCCCGGCGAGCGCAATTGGGGCTACGACGGTGTTTTGCCCTTCGCCCCGCAAGCCTCCTACGGTACGCCGGAACAACTCAAACACCTGATCGACAGCGCCCACGGCCATGGTCTGGCAGTAATTCTCGACGTGGTCTACAACCACTTCGGGCCGGACGGCAATTACCTGCACCGTTACGCCAAAGGCTTTTTTCGCGAAGACAAGCACACGCCGTGGGGCGCGGCGATCGATTTTCGTCGCAGCGAAGTGCGCGAGTTCTTCATCGAAAACGCGCTGATGTGGCTGCTCGAATACCGTTTCGACGGCCTGCGCCTCGACGCCGTGCATGCCATTGAGGATCCGGATTTTCTCAGCGAAATGGCCCGACGCATCCGCGCGCAGATCGATCCCAGTCGGCATGTCTGGCTGACCGTGGAAAACGAACTCAACCAGTCGAGCCTGCTGGAATACGACTACGACGCGCAGTGGAACGACGACGGCCATAACGCCCTGCACGTCCTGCTCACTGGCGAAACCGATGCGTACTACGCCGACTACGCCGCACAACCCACCGAACAATTGGTGCGCTGCCTCAGTCAGGGTTTTGTTTTCCAGGGCCACATCACCCGCCATGGCGAACCACGCGGCGAACCCAGCGAACACCTGCCCTCCACGGCGTTCGTGCTGTTCCTGCAAAACCACGATCAGATCGGCAACCGTGCGTTCGGCGAGCGCCTGCATCACCTGGCCGATCCGCGTGCCGTGCAGGCAGCGACCGTGTTGTTACTGCTGTCGCCGATGATTCCGCTGATGTTCATGGGCGATGAGTTCGCCGCCGAGCAGCCGTTCCTGTTTTTCACCAGTCATCACGGTGAACTGGCCAAGTTGGTGCGCGAGGGCCGCCGCAATGAATTCGCCGCGTTCAGTGCCTTCACCGATCCGCACAAACGCGAGCAGATTCCCGACCCGAACGCCGAAAAAACCTTTCACGCCTCACAGCCCAGGTTGATCGGCAATGGCAGCGTGAAACAGCAGGAAACCCTCACGCTGTACCAGAAGCTGCTGCAATTTCGCCATCAATACATCATTCCACATCTGTCCGGCACGCAAGCGCTCGGCGCCCATATGCTCGGTTATGGCGCGGTCAGTGCGCGCTGGCGTCTGGGCAATGGCAGCGAGCTGCGAATTGACCTGAACCTCAGCGACACGCCAGTGGTCAACCCTCCACAGACCGAGGCCGTGTGGTTGTTTCAACAGCCATCCAGCGTCGATCTATCGGAATCGGGCGAACTGCCCGCGTATTGCGCGCTTGTCAGCCTCACGGCCGCAACCCCTTTGCAACCTCTGGATGGAGAGCGCCTATGAGCGATGCGCAACTGGAAATACTTGCAAGCCGCGCCGGCCTTGCCGTCGACTGGATCGACGCCAACGGCCGCCCGCAAAAAGTCGCCCCGGCGGTGCTGCGCAATGTTCTGATCGGACTCGGCCACCCCGCCAGCACCGCGCAGGAAATCGACGCCAGCCTGCTGGAACTGCAAGCTGCCCAACAAGACCGGCACTTGCCGCCGCTGCTGACCAGCGATGTCGGCGTCGGCCTTGATCTGGGTCGGTATTTCGCCCCGCAAACCCCGTGCGAAATCCACCTTGAAGACGGCTCGCGGCTGAACCTGAAACTGGACTCTGAAGCGGTACTGCCGGGACTGATTCCGGTCGGCTATCAACAGGTGCACATCGGCGATCAATACTTCACCTTGGCCGTGGCGCCTGAGCGTTGCTTCAGTGTCGGCGATGCGGTGGATAATCCGATTCCGCGTGTTTGGGGTCTGAGTGCGCAACTGTATTCGCTGCGCCGCCCCGGCGACGGCGGCTTCGGTGACACCCAAGCGTTGGAGGATCTGGTCCGCGTGGCCGGTGAACGCGGCGCCGATGCGCTGGCAATCAGCCCATTGCACGCCATGTTCAGCGCCGATACCGGGCGCTACAGTCCTTATTCGCCGTCCAGTCGTCTGTTCCTCAATCCCCTGTACGCCGCCCCCGGCGCGATTCTCGGTGAACGCGCTTTGCGCGATGCGATCGACGCAACCGGCCTGGCCGAGCAGTTTGCGCAACTGGAAGACCTGACCCTGATCGACTGGCCAAGCGCCGCCGACGCCAAGCAAAAACTCTTGCAAGCGTTGTACGAAGGTTTCATCGCCGGTGACCACCCACTGCACCCGGACTTCGGCAGTTTCCGCCATGCCGGTGGCGAAGCACTGGAAAACCACTGCCGTTTCGAAGCGATTCAGGAAATGCGCGCCGCCCGTGGTGAAAACCTCGACTGGCGGCAATGGCCGGAACACTGGCACGACCCACGCGGCGCAGCGCTCGAAGCGTTTGCCGAGGAATATGCCGAACGCATCGGCTACTTCGCTTTTTGCCAATGGCTGATCCACCGTTGCCTGGAGCGCGCGCAAACCGCTGCACGCAGCGCCGGCATGGGCATTGGCCTGATCGCCGATCTGGCGGTGGGTGCCGATGGCGCCGGGAGCCAGGCCTGGAGTTTCCAGGATGAATTGCTCGCGTCGCTGACCGTGGGTGCGCCGCCGGACATTCTCAATCGCTCGGGCCAGGGCTGGGGCATTTCCGCATTCTCGCCGGAAGGCCTGATTCGCAATGGTTTCCGTGCCTTCATCGACATGCTGCGCGCCAACTTCGCCCATGCCGGCGGCTTGCGCATTGACCATGTGATGGGCCTGCAACGACTGTGGGTGATCCCCAACGGCGCGGCACCGGCCGATGGCGCGTACCTGTATTACCCGGTCGATGACTTGCTGCGATTGCTGACCCTCGAATCCCATCGCCACCAGGCCATCGTCCTCGGTGAAGACCTCGGCACGGTGCCCGATGGCCTGCGTGAAAAGCTCATCGCCCGTTCCATGCTCGGCATGCGCGTGCTGCTGTTCGAGCAGGACAACACCTTTTTCAAACCGATTCTCGACTGGCCGGACAACGCCTTGGCAACCACCAGCACCCACGATCTGCCGACGCTCAACGGCTGGTGGCATGGCCGTGATATCGACTGGAACGCACGCTTGGGTTTCGTCGATGCCAACGGTGAAATCGAATGGCGGCATCACCGCCAGCGTGAGCGCGAAGGCCTGCGCAACGCGTTGAGCCAGGACCCGCAAAACTTTCGCGAGGAATCCCACGAGGCCGATCAAGTGGTCGATGCCGCTGTGCGTTTCCTCGGCCACACCCGCGCGCCGTTGGTGCTGTTGCCGCTGGAAGATGCGCTGGGCATCAATGAACAGGCGAATCTGCCCGGCACGATCGACACCCATCCGAACTGGTCACGGCGCTTGCCCGGCACCAGTGAGGCGCTGCTCGATGGCGCGGATGCGGCGCGACGCCTGGAATTACTCGCCTGCGCAAGGCTCCAGGCTGCCGAGCGTGACCAATGAATCAAACGCTCATCCAGCCCCTGCGTGCGACATTGCGCCTGCAATTTCATAAAGGTTTTACCCTCGAACACGCGGTGCCATTGGTGCCGTACTTCGCCCGGCTCGGCATCAGCCATATTTATGCCTCGCCGCTGCTCGCAGCGCGGGCCGGTTCGATGCACGGCTACGACGTGGTGGACCCGACCCAGGTCAACCCGGAACTTGGCGGCGAGCCGGCGTTACGGCGCTTGGTCAGCACGTTGCGCGAACACAACATGGGCCTGATCCTCGACATCGTCTCCAACCACATGGCGGTCGGTGGCAGCGACAACCCGTGGTGGCTTGATCTGCTGGAATGGGGACGGCTGAGTCCTTATGGCGAGTTCTTCGACATTCAATGGCATTCGCCGGACCCACTGATGGAAGGCCAGTTGCTGCTGCCGTTCCTCGGCAGCGATTACGGCGTAGCCTTGCAGGAAGGCACGCTGAAACTGCACTTCAATGCGCAGACCGGCAGTTTCCATGTCGAGCACTACGACCATCACTTCCCGGTGTGCCCGAATGATTACCCTGAGCTGCTGAAATCCGCGGATGCACTGAAGCCGTTGGCCGATCGCTTCGGCGCCCTCAGCTATCAGACCGATGCCCATTCACTGGCGATGCCGCTGAAAGAACAACTGCGGCAACAGGCGACAGACCCGCAGATCCTCGAAGCGATCCAGAACAACCTGCAGCACTACGACTCGACCACCGAAGAAGGCTTCCACAAACTGCATGAGTTGCTCGAACGTCAAAGCTATCGCCTGGCGAGTTGGCGCACGGCGGCTGACGACATCAACTGGCGGCGCTTTTTCGACATCAACGAACTCGGCGGGCTGCGCGTTGAGCGCCCGGCAGTGTTCGAAGCCACCCACGGCAAGATCTTCCAGTTGATTGCCGAAGGGCTGGTCGACGGTTTGCGCATCGACCACATCGACGGTCTCGCCGACCCGCGCGGTTACTGCCGAAAACTGCGCCGCCGGGTTGATCTGCTGGCGCCGGGCAGGCATCTGCCGATCTACGTCGAGAAGATCCTCGGCGCCGGCGAAACCCTGCACCGCGACTGGGCGGTGGATGGCACCACCGGTTATGAATTCATGAATCAGCTGTCGCTGCTGCAACACGACCCGGACGGCGAATTTGTGCTCGGTGACCTCTGGCAACGGCGTACCGAACGTCCGGCCGCGTTCATCGAGGAAGCGCAACTGGCGCGCCAGCAGATCCTCAACGGCTCACTCGCCAGCGATTGCGAAAGCGTCGCCCAGGCGCTGCTGCAAGTCGCTCGCGATGACCTGATGACCCGCGACCTGACCCTCGGGGCGATCCGCCGAGTGCTGCAAGCGTTGATCGTGCACTTCCCGGTGTATCGCACGTACATCAGCGCCATGGGCCGCTCCGCGCAGGATGAAAAGTTCTTCCAGCAGGCCATGGACGGCGCGCGACAGAGCCTCGGTGAAGGCGACTGGCCGGTGCTCGACTGCGTTGCCGCCTGGCTTGGCGGTACGCCATGGCGGCGTAAACCGCGCGGGCGTTCGCGCAAGATTCTCAAGCATGCCTGCGTACGCTTTCAGCAACTGACCTCACCGGCAGCGGCCAAAGCCGTGGAAGACACCGCGCTGTATCGTTCCGCCGTGCTGCTGTCGCGCAATGACGTCGGCTACAACACCGAACAGCTCAGCGCTCCGCTCAGCGACTTTCATGCGGTCAATCAACAACGGCTGAGTGAATTCCCCGACAACTTGCTGGCCACCGCGACCCACGATCACAAACGTGGTGAAGACACCCGCGCACGTCTGGCCGTACTCAGTGAACGCAGCCATTGGTACGCCGAGCAGATCGAGCTGTGGCGCGCCCTCGCCCGCCCGGTGCGGGTGGATGATCAGATGCCATCGAGCGGCGATGAGCTGATTCTCTATCAAGCGTTGCTGGGCAGTTGGCCGCTGCAACTGCGTGACGACGACCAGGCGGGTTTCGCCGATTACGCCAAACGCATCTGGCAATGGCAACAGAAAGCCCTGCGTGAAGCCAAGCTGCAAAGCAGTTGGAGCGCACCGAGCGAAAGCTACGAAAACGCCGCGCAAGCGTTCACCGAAAAACTCCTCACCGGTGAGGAAGGCGAACTGCTGCGCGCCGCGCTGAGCAAGACCGTCAACAGCATCGCCGCCGCCGGCGCGCTCAATGGCTTGGCGCAAACCTTGCTGCGCATGACCGTGCCGGGTGTGCCCGATTTGTATCAGGGCAATGAGTTCTGGGACTTCAGCCTGGTCGATCCGGACAACCGCCGGCCGGTGGATTACGCCGCTCGCGAACACGCTTTGCAGGAGCCATTGCCACCTGTGGAGTTGCTGGCGAACTGGCGTGACGGGCGTATCAAGCAAGCCTTGATTGCCCAAGTGCTGAACCTGCGCGTGGAGTATGCCGAGCTGTTCCGCCGGGGCAGCTACCAGGCCCTGGAGGTGCTCGGCAGTCAGGCGCACAACGTGCTCGCGTTTGCCCGTGAGCACGCGGGCAAGCAGGCCATCGTGATCGTGCCGGTCCGTTGCGCGACCCTGCTGGAAAACGGTGCTGTACCTCAGGTCGATGCGCTGCGCTGGGGCGATACGCGAGTGGTTTTACCGTTCGCCGCCTCTGCGACAAACCTGAAGGGACTTTTTTCAAGCAGCGCAGTCACAAAAAACAGGGAGCTGAATATCAGCGACGCGCTGGGGGATGTCCCGGTCAATCTCTTTATCCAACACTTAACGTAAGCATGAGTTCAGTTCAGGAGCATTGCGATGAGTACCGACGATAAACGCATCCGCGAATTCGCCTATCAAATCTGGGAATCGGAAGGTAAGCCCGAGGGGCATGAAGAACGCCACTGGGAAATGGCGCGCAAGCTCGCCGAAGCGGAAGCGCTGGCACCGAAGAAACCGCCGAAAGCCACCGGCAGCAAACCGGCTGGCAAGACAGCCGAGGCCAAGGCCCCGGCCGCTAAGCCGAAACCACCGGCCAAAGCCAAACCGGCCAGCGCCGCCAAAGTGATTCCCCCGGGCGAAAAGCCTGCCGAGAAAAAGCCTCGGGCGCCGCGAAAGCCTTCGGCGATCTGACGCTTTAACGACGATTGAACTGAATGACCGTGTGGCGGGTTCGCTCGCCACCGAGGGCTCACTCGCCCTGAAGAAACACATAAACCCTGTGGGAGCGAGCCAGCTCGCGAAGACGTCGGCACATCCGACATCTGTGTCAGCTGACCCACCGCTTTCGCGAGCAGGCTCGCTCCCACAGGGGAAACAGTGTTAACCGAACCATCCCGATTTTTGCAGGAGCAATCATGACCCGTCCAAAGAATGCCGAGCCCACCGCGCACGCCGAGCCGTCGAGAATCCGTGAAGGCCTGCCCTTCCCGCTCGGTGCGACCTGGGATGGTCTGGGGGTGAACTTTGCTCTGTTTTCCGCCAACGCCACCAAGGTCGAACTGTGCATCTTCGACGATGCCGGCGAAGTTGAACTCGAACGCATCGAACTGCCGGAATACACCGACGAGATCTACCACGGCTACCTGCCTGATGCGCACCCGGGGCTGATCTACGGTTACCGCGTCTACGGCCCGTATGACCCGGCCAACGGCCACCGCTTCAACCACAACAAATTGCTCATCGACCCGTACGCCAAACAATTGGTCGGCCAACTGAAATGGTCGGAAGCGTTGTTCGGCTACACCATCGGCCACCCCGACGCCGACCTCAGTTTCGATGAACGTGACAGCGCGCCCTTCGTGCCCAAATGTAAAGTCATCGACCCGGCGCACACCTGGGGCAACGACCACCGCGTCAGCGTGCCGTGGGACAAAACCATCATTTATGAAACCCACGTGCGCGGCATCAGCATGCGTCACCCTTCGGTACCGGAGAACGTACGCGGCACCTTTGCCGGGCTGATGGTCGACGACGTGCTCGAACACATTCGCAAGCTCGGCGTGTCTACCGTCGAATTGCTGCCGATTCATGCCTTCGTCAATGACCAGCATCTGCTGCATAAAGGCATGACCAATTACTGGGGTTACAACAGCATCGCGTTCTTCGCCCCGGACCCGCGCTACCTGGCCAGCGGCAAGATTGCCGAATTCAAGGAGATGGTCGCGCACCTGCACGAAGCCAACCTCGAAGTGATCCTCGACGTGGTCTATAACCACACCGCCGAGGGCAACGAGCAAGGCCCGACCCTGTCGATGCGCGGCATCGACAACGCCTCGTACTATCGCTTGATGCCCGACGACAAGCGCTACTACATCAATGATTCCGGCACCGGCAACACCCTCGACCTGAGCCACCCGTGCGTGCTGCAAATGGTCACCGACTCGCTGCGTTACTGGGCCAGCGAGATGCACGTCGACGGTTTCCGTTTCGACCTGGCGACGATTCTCGGCCGCTACCACGACGGTTTCGACGAGCGTCACAGCTTCCTCGTTGCTTGCCGTCAGGACCCGGTGCTGCGTCAGGTGAAGATGATCGCCGAGCCATGGGACTGTGGCCCCGGTGGTTATCAGGTCGGCAACTTCCCGCCGGGCTGGGTCGAGTGGAACGACAAGTTCCGCGACACCGTGCGCGCGTTCTGGAAAGGCGACGACGGCCAGGTTGCCGATTTCGCCAGCCGCATGACTGCCTCCGGTGAGATGTTCAACCAGCGCGGGCGGCGGCCGTACTCCTCGGTGAACTTCATCACCGCCCACGACGGTTTCACTCTCAACGACCTGGTCTCGTACAACGACAAGCACAACGAAGCCAACGACGAAAACAATCAGGACGGCAGCAACAACAACCTGTCGTGGAACCACGGCGTCGAAGGCCCGACCGACGATCCCGAAATCAATGCCCTGCGCCATCGGCAGATGCGCAATTTCTTCGCCACCCTGCTGCTCGCCCAAGGCACGCCGATGATCGTCGCCGGTGATGAGTTCGCCCGTACCCAGGACGGCAACAACAACGCCTATTGCCAGGACAGCGAGATCGGTTGGGTCAACTGGGACCTGAGCGAGGACGGCAAGGCATTGCTGAAATTCGTCAAGCGCCTGATCAAGCTGCGCCTGGCTTATCCGATCCTGCGTCGCGGCCGCTTCCTGGTTGGCGAATACAACGAGGACATCGGCGTCAAGGACATCACCTGGCTGGCGCCGGATGCCACCGAGATGACCACCGAGCATTGGCACGATGCGCACAACCGCTGCCTGGGCATGTTGCTCGACGGCCGCGCGCAGGAAACCGGGATTCGCCGCAAGGGTGCGGATGCGACGCTGCTGCTGGTGGTCAACGCCCATCATGACATCGTCAACTTCACCCTGCCGGAAGTACCGGAAGGCAGTTTCTGGACCTGCATGATCGACACCAATCAGCCGTCGATCCGTGGTCAGGAACGCTTCGATTTCGGCCACGAATACTCGGTCACCGGGCGCTCGCTGCTGCTGTTCGAACTGCAACGTGATGAAGAAGACTGATATGGACCTGCACCGTTATCTGAGCCGACGACCAACGGATTATCCGCACACCGCAGCCCTCGGCGGGTGCCTGCGGGCGCTGGTCGAGGCCGGGCTGGATCGTCTGCCGTTACCGGGCAGTGGCCGCACGCTGGAGCGCTTTCAGCAGTTGGCGGAAGTCGGCGGGCATGACCTGGGTCTGTGCAAACTGTTTGAAGGCCACACCGACGCGCTGGCGATCATTGAACAACTCGGCGGCTCACCTACGCCGGGCAGCACTTGGGGCATGTGGGCAGCGGAGCCACCGCAAGCACGAGTCAAAGTCAGCCCAGTCGGGCACATGGTCGCGCTGCATGGACGCAAGGCATGGTGCTCCGGCGCCGCCGTGCTCAGCCACGCCTTGCTCACCGCCTGGGATGGCGACGATCAGCAGCAACTGGTCGCCGTCGCCCTCGACCAACCGGGCGTCACCGTCACCGAGCAAGGCTGGCAAGCGGTGGGCATGGCGGCTACTGGCAGCGTCGAGGTGCTGTTCGACGGTGCCGAAGCGCAGGCCATTGGCAATCCCGGCGACTATCTGCAACGCCCGGGTTTCTGGCAGGGCGGGATCGGTATTGCCGCGTGCTGGTACGGCGCCGCACGGCAAATCGCCGACGCGTTGCGCATCCAGTGTGAGCAACGCCCGGAACCGCACGCCCTCGCCCATCTCGGCGCGGTCGATAGCGCCTTGCAGGCCGCGGCGGATGTGCTGCGCTTCAGCGCCTTGCACATCGATGCGCACCCGGAAGACAACGCCGAATTACTCGCCCGTCGTGCCCGCGCGGTGGTCGAGCAGTCGGCTGAACAGGTGATGCGTGAGGTCGGGCGCGCCCTCGGTGCCGGGCCGTTTTGCAAGGATCGCCACTTTGCCCGGCTCAGCGCTGATCTGCCGGTGTTCCTGCGCCAGAGTCATGCCGAACGGGATCTGGCCGCGCTCGGGCAAATGGTGGCCGGGCACTCCGCGGAGGCATGGGCGCTATGAAAACCAATCCGATTGTCGGCCAGGGCACCAGCCTGCACCAATGGCAGGCTTCGCGGCATCTGGCGGAACTGGATAGCATCGACATCCTCAGTCTGGTGCCTCCGGGCGCGCGGGCGGTGATTGTCGCGCCGCACCCGGACGACGAAGTGCTCGGTTGTGGCGGTTTGCTGCAATTGCTCGCTGAGGCCGGTCGGCCTTTGCAACTGATGTCGGTCACCGACGGCAGCGCCAGTCATCCCGGTTCAAGTCGCTGGCCGGTGGAACGTCTGAGCGTGGTGCGGCCGCAGGAATCGGCCGAAGCGCTGCGTCGTCTCGGACTGCCGATGCACCGCGTGAAGTGGCTGCGCGGTGGCTTCAGCGACACCCAGGTGGCGGCTCAGGAAGCGGAGCTGGTCGATTTCATCGAACGTCATCTGCGTCCCGACGACGTGCTCTTTACCACGTGGAGCGAGGACGGACATTGCGACCACGAAGCCGTCGGCCGCGCCAGTGTCGAGGCTGCCCGTCGCGTCGGCGCGACTTGCCATGAACTGCCGGTGTGGACTTGGCACTGGGCAACTCCGGAAGACGCCTTCGTACCGTGGCAACGCGCACGCAAGATTCTTCTGACGCCGGCGCAAGTCGCGCGCAAACGCCACGCGGTGCACGCTTTCGCCAGTCAACTGGAAGGCGATCCTGACGCCGGACTCGGTCCGGTGCTCGCACCGTATGTGCTCGATCGCCTCTTACAGCCCTTCGAAGTGGTGTTTCTATGAGTGTCGAGGATCGCTATTTCGACGGTTTGTTCGCCGGCAACGATGACCCATGGGCGTTCCGTGAGCGCTGGTACGAGCAGCGCAAACGCGCGATCACCCTCGCCGCCCTGCCGCGTCCGCACTACCGGGCAATCTTCGAACCGGGTTGCGCCAACGGCGAGTTGAGCGCCGAACTGGCCGCGCGTTGTGATCGGTTGTTGTGCTGTGACACGGCCAGTGCGGCAGTGGCTCTGGCGCGCACGCGGTTGAGCGTGTTCGACCACGCCGAAGTGCGGCAAAACCGTCTTCCGGGCGACTGGCCGGAGGAAAAATTCGACCTGATCGTATTTAGCGAGATCGGCTACTACCTGGATAGTCAGGATCTGACAGAAGTGATCCGTCGAGCCAGTGATTGCCTGACTGCCGACGGCCAGTTCCTCGCCTGTCACTGGCGTCCGCCCATTGACGGCTGCCCGCTGAATGCGCGGCAGGTTCACGACCTGATTCACGAAAAACTGCATCTGCCCCGTCTGGTCTTGCATCAGGAAGCGGACTTCATCCTTGAGGTGTGGAGCCGCGAACCGCGCTCGGTGGCGGCACTGGAGGGCTTGCGATGATCGGCATTCTGATCCCGGCGCACAATGAGGAAGACTTGCTCGACGACTGCCTGAGCGCGGCCATGCGCGCCAGCCGCCACGGTTTGCTGGCCGGTGAAAAGGTTGAAGTGTTGGTGGTGCTCGACAGCTGCACCGACCGCTCGGCGCAGATTGTCAGTCGCTATCCGGTGCTGAGCCTGCACATCGACGCACGCAATGTTGGCCAGGCCCGGGCGGCCGGCGCGCAGCTATTGCTGGAGCGCGGCGCGCGCTGGATCTCTTGCTCGGACGCCGACAGCCGCGTGGCCGACGACTGGCTGGTGGCGCAACTGGGGTTGGGCGCGGACGCGGTATGCGGTACCGTCACGGTCGAACGCTGGCACGAGTCGTTCGATGAAGCGGCGCAAATCCGCTATCACCGGCATTACCATGCCAGCGATGGCCATCGGCATATCCACGGCGCCAATCTGGGCATCAGCGCCGACGCCTATCGCTGGGCCGGGGGCTTTAAACCGCTGGCCTGCGACGAAGATGTGCAATTGGTGCGGGAGTTGGAACTCGACGGCGCGAACATCGCCTGGAGCCATCGCCCGCAAGTGCTCACCAGCGCGCGGTTCGACAGCCGTGCGCGCGGTGGCTTTGGTGACTATCTGCGAAACCTGGCACAGATGGAGCAAAAAAAAGCGGATCAGATTGATCTGTGACGCGACGAACTACGCTTCATGAGCAATACTCTGCTGCGCGGCAATCCAGGGTTCGGAGCGTCGCTGGGCAATCAACCAGCCTTCACGGGTCGGCGGCGTCTGGCAATCACCGCCAAACGCACGACTGAGGGCGAAACAACACAAGGACGTCACACCATGAAACCGTTAACCCTCAGCGACAGCAGTTCGTCGGCGCAAATCTGGAACAGCGCCCCGCAACTGGACAACATTCCGGTCATCAATACTTTAAGTCTGGTACCCGCCGGCGCCCGCGCCGTGGTCATCGCGCCGCATCCGGGCGATGAAGTGGTCACCTGTGGCGGTCTGCTGCAATTACTCTCCAGCCTCGGTCATCCGTTGCAATTGCTCTCGATCACCGATGGCAGCGCCAGCCACCCGGGTTCGCGGCAATGGTCGGAAAAACGCCTGAGCGTGTTCCGCCCGCAGGAAAGCGTCGAGGCCCTGCGCCGTCTCGGCTTGCCAATGCACAGCCTGAAATGGGTGCGCGGTGGTTTCACTGACAACGCTCTGTGCGAACAGCAAGCGCAAGTGACCGAATTCATCAGCCGCTACCTGCGCCCAGGCGATGTGGTGTTCAGCACCTGGCGCGGCGATGGCAACGACGACCATGAAGCGGTGGGTCGGGCCAGCGCGCATGCAGCGGAACAAGCCGGGGCGACCTTCCACGATGTACCAGTCTGGGCCTGGCACTGGCCCGAGCGCGACCAGCAACTGATCCCTTGGGAACGCGCGCGCAAACTGCGCCTCGACACCTGGACCGTCGCGCGCAAGAGCCACGCCACCCATGCTTACGCCAGTCAGCTCAAGGGTGAACCGGCGATTGGTATTGCACCGATGCTGCCGCCGGTGATTCTCGAAAGAATGCGCCTGCCCTACGAAATCGTGTTTGTCTGATGCCGTTTCGGGTGGGAGCGAGCCTGCTCGCGAAAGCGGTGGTTCTACCAACTTATGTATTGGATTTACCGACGCCTTCGCGAGCAGGCTCGCTCCCACAGGAATTGGGTTGTCATCAACCATGATTTGCAAGGAACTGCCGCACCTCGCCATCAGTCGCATGAATAAGCGGCCCGCAATCCAGAGGAGTGAACGTGTCCAGCGAACCCAAGCGTCATGTTGCCGACGCGCCTGTCATTCATCGTCTTAGGGTGCTGACGGTCAACACCCACAAAGGCTTCACCGCGCTTAACAGGCGATTCATCCTGCCGGAGCTGCGCGAAGCGGTGCGCAGCACCTCGGCCGATCTGGTGTTTCTGCAAGAAGTGGTGGGTGAACACGAACGGCATTCGAACCGTTACAACGAATGGCCACAAACCTCGCAATACGAATTTCTCGCCGACAGCATGTGGAGCGATTTCGCCTACGGGCGCAATGCCGTTTACCCCGACGGCCACCATGGCAATGCCCTGCTGTCGAAATACCCGATCCGTGAATACCGCAACCTCGACGTGTCGATCACCGGCCCCGAGCGCCGTGGACTGTTGCACTGTGTGCTCGACGTCCCGGGTCACACCGAGGTCCACGCAATCTGCGTGCACCTGAGTCTGCTCGAAAGCCACCGGCAATTACAGCTGCAACTGCTCTGTCAATTGCTCGAATCGCTGCCCGACGATGCCCCGGTGATCATCGCCGGCGACTTCAACGACTGGCAGTTACAGGGCAACGCCGCCCTCGCCCGTCGTGACTACCTGCACGAAGCGTTCGAGCGCCACCATGGGCGCCCGGCCAAGACCTACCCGGCGCGGTTTCCATTGCTGCGACTGGACCGGATCTACCTGCGCAATGCCAGTAGTCATGACCCGCAGATCCTCGGCAACAAGCCGTGGACGCATCTGTCCGATCACCTGCCGCTCGCGGTAGAGGTGCATCTGTAAGCGCATTTCTGACAAGACCGTCCGTCAGCCATGCTTGAACCGCGAGGAAATTCATCTACACCTAAAAAAGCTCAAGGAGTAGCGCATTCAATCCGTTAGATCATGGACTTGATGTAAGGCATCAACTGTAAACGATGCCTAGACCATGACACGCTCAGGGATGAATTCCCCGAATTTGCCGTAGGGAATGACCATGCCGCGCTACTCCACGCACTTGCTGACATTACCGCACGCCTTGCTCCTGCCTGCTTCCTTGCTGATTTTGACCAGCCACCCCGTTTCAGCGGCCTGCACGCTCGTGCCCGGGCCGGGCAATGACAATTTCACCTGTGACAGCGGTACCAGCGGTTCGCTGACGGATCTCGCCGGCAACAACAGCCTGACATTCGCCGCTAACGGCAGCGGTCAGATCAATGGCAGCGTGACCTTCGGCGCTGGAGCCGACCGGGTCGAAATCAACTCCGGCGTGATTACCGGCGCGGTCAATCAGGGCAACGGTATCGATGACTTTGTCATGACGGGCGGCTCAATTGGCTCGTTGGCTCAAGGCGACAGCCGCGATACGTTCTTGATGAACGGGGGCATCATCGTCGGCGCCTTTGAGGATGGCGACGTCGCGCGCATGACGGGCGGCACCATCGGCCGCGTGGACATGAAACTCGATAACAATATTTTTGACCTGTCGGGCGGGCAGATTATTGGCAATCTGGTCACCGGTTTCGGCACTGACACCATTATCGTTTCCGGTGGCCGCATCGGCGGCAACATCAGTGTCAGCGGCGGCAACGACAGCATCACGGTGAGCGGTGGGGAAATCGTCGGCGAGGTTCGCGCCAGCGTGGGTGATGACCGTTTGCTGTGGGATGGCGGCGGCATTATCCGTTCGACGATCCTCATGGACGTCGGCAATGACACCGTCACCCTGCGCAATCTCGACGATAATATTCTTGCGCTGACGCCCAGCGTTAATGGCGGCGTCGGTAGCGATACCCTGTCACTGGATAACACCCGCACGGCCCTGCCCGCGAGCTTCATCAATTGGGAAGCGGTGAGCCTGGTTAATGGCTCGCAACTCGATCTGGGGTCGTCAGGACTGGTGCTGGGGGACGCCGGCACCGGCAGTGGCGTGTTGAACATCGATACCCGCAGCACATTGTTTGCCACACAAGGTACGGTGGCATCGGCGGTGGCGGGTCAGCCAGTGACGCTGAATAACGCGGGGATCATCGATTTGACCCGCAATAACAGCCGCACTGACGATACGCTGACCGTACAGGGCAACTACGTCGGTAACAGCGGCCAGTTACGCTTGCAAAGCTTGGTCGGTGGCGATGATTCACCGAGTGACAAACTGGTGGTCAACGATGGCAGCTTAAGCGGCGGCACGGTGATCACGGTCAGCAACCTCGGCGGACTAGGCGGCCTGACCGAGGTGAACGGCATCCAACTGGTGCAGGCGCAAGGCAGCACGCTGAGCAGCAATAACGCCTTCACCCTCAATGGCCCGGTGTCGGCCGGAGCTTACGATTACTATCTGTTCAAAGGAGGTGTCACTGCCGGCACGGAAAACAGCTGGTATCTGCGCTCCGCCATCGTTGCGCCGCAGCTGGTGAGCGCTCCCAACCCCGATCCAACGCAGCCGCCCATCCTGGTGCCGGTGGTCGCTACCCCCGTAGCGGCGGCGACGCCGGCCGGGAGCCCGCCGTTGCCGGTATTGCCCGCAGCCGTTGCGGGAGCCGAACCGATCCCTTTGTATCGCCAGGAAGTCCCGACTTGGTCGGTGTTGCCGCCCGCTGCCGCGCAACTGACGCTTAACGCCCTGGGCACCTTTCATGACCGTCAGGGCGATCAACGCCTGCTCGCGGAAACCGGTGCATTCGGCGCCGGATGGGGCCGTGTCTATGGTAAAAATCTCGAGCAGACCTGGGCCGGCACGGTCACGCCGCGACTGGATGGCTCGCTCAATGGCTTTCAGGTCGGCAACGATCTGTACAGCTCGCAGACGTCCGGCAGCCTGAATCAGCGCTTGGGTTTCTTTGTCGGTCACAGCCGCTTGCAAGGTGATGTCGACGGTTTCAACGAAGGCTTTCAGCACAACAGCGCCGGCAAGATCAAACTCGAGGGCGACAGCTATGGCCTGTACTGGACGCTGATGGCGCCCACCGGCGGGTACCTCGATACCGTAGTAATGGGCACTCGCTTCGACGGTGACAACCATTCCGATCGCGGGGTAAAACTGGACAATCGCGGGCACGCCCTGACGTTGTCCACCGAGGCCGGTTACCCGTTGCCGATCAATGACACCTGGGTGATCGAGCCGCAGGCGCAGCTCATCCATCAGAAAATCTCCCTCGACAGCCAGAACGACGGTATTTCACGCGTCTCGTTTGATTCCGACGGCGCCTGGACCGCTCGCCTCGGCGCACGCCTCAAAGGTCGATATCAGGTCAGCGGCCTTCCTGTCGAACCGTACCTGCGCGCCAATGTGTGGCATACGTTTTCCGCTACTGACTCGGTCACGTTTGGCGACAACGATGTGATTTCCAGCGAACGGAAATCCTCGACAGCGGACATCGGCCTGGGCGTAGTGTTGACCCTTGATCGCGCGGTCAGTGTGTACGCCAGTACCGATTACACCAGCAATATTGACAGCAATGACGTGCGCGGCGTGGTGGGCAACCTGGGCATTCGCCTCAGTTGGTAGACCTTCCGTCGACAATTTAAACTCTCTACCTTGCGGCTCTCAATGCGTTCTTCCATACAAACAACCACTTAGTTATGTGCAGAAAAACAAACGCTTGCAAAGCCTGTTTTGCCACTACCGCTCATCGTTCAATTTCTTGACGGCGGCGCGCGACTCTTCTTATCTCTACCTTACTACCCCCGGAATCACTACCGGGACGAGCCTTCGGACACTCGCGAAATCGAGCGGCCACGGTTCGCCCCGCTCCATTCGGTCGCCCCTCGTTCGGGGTAGGAGAGACGCCACATTGAGATGCCGCATGCGCCTGCAAGGTAGACCTCCATGAGAACTTCAATCACCCCACACGAGATCAAAATCACTTTCTGCACAGTGTCGAGTTCTATCTTGCTGTGCTCATCCATGGAGGCGCAGGCCGGTCCTGCGGCGGATGAAACGACCCCGTGGTACCGCGCGGATGTGCCCGTGATGACGTTGCCCGCCACCGTCATCACCCCCGGCCCGCAACGCTTCAGCCCACGGCCCGATCTGCAGGGCACACGCTTGATTACCGAAGACCTCGCACCGTCGGCCTGGGACGAGTTGTACGGTAGAAGCGCCCGTCAGGCGCAAACCGATGTGCTGTCGTCAGGCTACGCAATGCCCGGCAGCGGCGACTTCAAAGGGCCGGCCGTGTTGACCGTACAAGGTGGCGGGCATACCCAGACCATCGGCTTGATCGGCGGCGTCAATCAGATTCAAGCCAATGGCAACGGGGTGCTCACTAGTCGCGCCTTGGCCGATCCGAACACTGACACCCTCAATCTACAAGGCCAGAGCCTCGGGGCCTACTACAGCCTCACTGGTGCGCAAGGCTGGCACGTTGATCTGTCGGCCAGCGGTGGCCGGGTCAGCGGCTTCAGTCGCAACGGCCAAGGCGCCCGGCAAGCCACCGAAGGCAGCGCCATGACCTTCTCGGTCGAAGGCGGTTTTCCGATTGGCTTGAGCGACAACTGGGTGGTCGAACCGCAGGCGCAATTGATCAATCAACGCATCACCCTCGACACGCCGTACGCCGGCTCGGGCAATGCGTCCTCCACCGATCTGACCGCCTGGAGCGGCCGCGTCGGTGCCCGTTTGAAAGGCAGTTACGATTTGAATGGTCTGCCGCTCGAACCTTATGTGCGCACCAACCTGTGGCACACCGTTTATACCGGCAGCACGGTGACGCTGGATCAGGTCGACAAGATCAGCAGCAGCCGCAAGTCATCCACCGTTGAGTTGGGACTGGGGCTGGTGGCGCGGGTGACGCCGGTGGTGAGTCTGTATGTCAGTGCCGATTACAGCAGTGATGTCGATGACAATGATTTGAACGGGATCATTGGCAGCCTTGGGGTGCGGATGCGCTGGTGAGCGTTGAGCCGGATTTTGGAGGTGTCTGAACTGGCGCCTTCGCGAGCAGGCTCGCTCCCACATTTGGAATGTATTTCCCCTGTGGGAGCGAGCCTGCTCGCGATGGCAGCGACGCGGTCTCGGATCAGCCCTCTGGCTTGAGGATCAACACCGCCAACGGCGGCAGATTCAGCTCCAGCGACAACGACTGGCCATGACTCGGCACTTCCTCGGTAAACGCCCCGCCGCCATTGCCGTAATTGGAACCGGCATAGGTGTCGGCATCGCTATTGAGCAATTCAGTCCAGCGCCCGGCAAACGGCACACCCACGCGATACGCCTGACGCGGCACCGGCGTGAAGTTGGCCACCACCAGCACCGGTTTACCTTCCTTGCTCCAACGCAGCCAGGCATAAACGCTGTTGATCGCATCGTCACCGATCAACCACTGGAAACCCTGCGGCGCGTCGTCCTGATCGTGCAGCGCCGGCTCTTCGCGATACAGCCGATTGAGATCGCCGACCAGTTTCTGCACGCCCTTGTGCTCAGAATACTGCAGCAGATACCAATCCAGTTGCTGATCGTGATTCCACTCGCGCCACTGGCCAAACTCGCAGCCCATGAACAACAGCTTCTTGCCCGGGTGCGTCCACATAAAACTCAGATACGCGCGCAGGTTGGCGAATTTTTGCCAGCGATCGCCGGGCATCTTGTCGATCAGCGAGTGCTTGCCGTGCACCACTTCATCGTGGGAAATCGGCAGGATGAAACGCTCGGACCAGGCGTAGACCAGACCAAAACTCAACTCATTGTGATGATGCGCGCGGTACACCGGATCCTGCTGAATGTAATGCAGCGAATCGTGCATCCAACCCATGTTCCATTTGTAGGCAAAACCGAGACCGCCCTGCTGCGTACTTTGGCTGACACCCGGCCACGCGGTTGATTCTTCAGCGATCACCAGTGCGCCCGGCGCTTCCAGTTCGACCACGTCGTTCAAATGCCGCAAGAAGTCGATGGCCTCCAGATTTTCCCGGCCGCCATGGCGGTTCGGCACCCATTCGCCAGCCTTGCGCGAATAGTCGCGATAGAGCATCGAGGCCACCGCATCGACGCGCAGGCCGTCGACATGGAAATGCTTCAACCAGTGCAACCCCGAAGCGAGCATGTAGCCATGTACTTCGGTGCGGCCGAGGTTGTAGATCAGCGTGTCCCAATCCTGATGAAAACCTTCCAGCGGGTTGCCGTATTCGTACAGCGCGGTGCCGTCGAACTGGGCGAGACCATGAGTATCGGTTGGGAAATGCGCCGGCACCCAGTCGAGAATCACGCCGATCTCGGCCCGGTGGCAGGCGTCGACGAATTCAGCGAACTGCGCCGGCGAGCCGTACCGCGCACTCGGGGCGAATTGCGAGAGCAGTTGATAACCCCAGGACCCACCAAACGGGTGCTCCATGATCGGCATCAGTTCGATGTGAGTGAAACCCAGTTCCTTGACGTAGGGAATCAAGCGTTCGGCGAGTTCCGGCCAGGTGTACTGGCGGGCGACTTCACCGAGATCATCCAGTTCGCACTGCCACGAACCGGCGTGCAGTTCGTAAATCGACAGCGGCGCGGAATGCTTCTGGCGGTCACGGCGGCTGCTCATCCACTCCTGATCCTGCCAATCGATCTGCAGTGGCTCAGCGACTTTCGAGGCGGTGTCCGGCGGCAGACTGGTGGCCAGCGCCATCGGGTCAGCCTTGAGCGGCAGGATCCCGTGAGCGCCAAGAATTTCATATTTGTACAGCTCGCCTGCTTGCAGGCGCGGGATGAACAATTCCCAGACCCCGGACGGATGCCGCAAGCGCATCGGATGGCGGCGGCCGTCCCAGACGTTGAAATCCCCCACTACGGATACGCGCCGGGCATTCGGCGCCCACACGGCAAAACGCACACCGTCGACGCCATCAACGGTTTTCAATTGCGCGCCGAGACAGGCGCTGAGATCACGGTGATTGCCTTCGGCGAACAGATACAAATCCATTTCACCGAGCAACTGGCCGAAGCTATACGGATCCTCGGCAACCTGCTCGCCGCCGACCCAGCGCGTGCGCAGCTGATACGGCCGCGCCTGATCGAAATGGCCGACAAACAGCCCCGGTGTTTCAGTCTGCTCCAGTGGCCCGCGTTCTTCGCCGCTGTCCTTGTCCAGCACCACGACACTCAACGCACCCGGTAAATAAGCGCGAATGAACTGCCCACCAGCGCCATCGCCGTGCGGGCCAAGAATGGAAAAAGGGTCGTGATGTTCAGCGCGGACCAAGGCATCGATATCTTTCGCCGAGGGCAGCAATGCTTCTTTGACCGCACCCTGTTCCTTGTTCGAGAAACTCATGACTACTCTCCACCAAGATCGGAAAAGGGTTTAAGCCCCGTCAATAACCCATACAAACCGTGCAACGGCACGGGCAGCCACGTGGGGCGATTTTCGGCTTCATAGGCCACTTCATAGGCCGCCTTCTCCAGGCCGAACAACGCCAGCGCGGCGTCGGCACCTTCAGGATCTTGCCAGGCATGATCAAGACTAGCTGCCGCGCGGCGATATGCCTGAACAAATGCCTCGCGGGCCTCACGCAGATAGCGCTCGGCGACTAGACGCCGCGCCGTTTCAGACTCGGCGCTGTGGTCAACGTTGTGCACGTTGATGGTCATTGCGGCCGCATAATCGAAGGAGCGCAGCACGCCGCTGACATCCTTGTACGGACTGTGTTTGCCACGACGCTCGCCCAGTGGCCGCGCCGGTTCACCCTCGAAGTCGATCAGGTAGGCATCGCCCTTGATCACCAGCACCTGGCCCAAATGCAGATCGCCGTGGACGCGAATGCGCAAACCGCCGACGGCTTTTTTCGCCAGATCCTGCACGTGCGTGAGGATGGTTTTCTTCTCGTCGATCAGGCGTTTGACCAGTTTCTGATCCGCCGCATTGAGTTCGCCCTGATGCTGCTTGAGCAGTTTCAGCGCGTGTTCGACCTGCGCCACAACATCCTTGCCGGTGGCCTGCATGTCCTTGGCCGTCGACACCTGTGGGGCGAAGTCGGCATTGTCGGTGGGCGCGGCGAGCACCTTGTGCATCTCGCCCAGACGCTGACCGAGCATGCCAGCAAAATCCTTCAGCTCACTGAGGGCGTTGTAATGCTGTTCCTGTTCGGACATGGCATCGGCCAGCTCATCGCGCAGCGCCCGTTCAAGGTTGTTCTGCGTCCATTCCCAGGCGTCGCCCTGATTGCTCAGATAGCCTTGGGCGATCATCAGCAGATTGTCTTCGCCCTTGGCATCGCGGCGAATCACCGAGCCGAGCAGCGGAGAGATATTGGCAAATCCAGCCTCGGTCAGGTAAGCGCTCATCTCCAGTTCCGGGTGTACGCCAGAAGCGACTTTGCGTATCAGCTTAAGTACCAGGCTATTGCCGATCACCACCGAACTGTTTGATTGCTCGGCAGACAGATAACGCACTTCCGACTCGGCACTGAGGCCAAGCGTTTCCAGATGCGGCGTCGGTGCAAAGCGGATTTCGCCTTCGCTCGACTCCAGCACGGCGTTGTTCTGCATGCCTTGCAGCACCGCACGAATAAACGTTTCAAGGCTGAACGCGTCAGTAATCAAGCCGACCTGTCGCACTCGGCGTACACGGGACAAGGCCAATTGCTGCGGCAACGCCGGGCCGACCTGATCTTCGGAAATAAAACCGAACGGCAACTGATAACGACTGGTCTGCCCGCCGCTGGTGACTTCAATTTCGCTGAGCAGCACCGGATGCTGCGCATCGCCGAAACGCACGCCGTAGGCCAGATGCACCTTGTCGATGGCCGCGTCCTTGCCGGCGAACCAGCGGCGATTCTGCAGCCAGCTCGGCAGGATGCTTTGCTCCAGCGTCGTGCGCGACGGCGCTTCGAGCAATTCTTCCATGCGTTTTTTCAGCACTAGGGTGGTGAAGTCCGGCAGGCTTTGCGCCGGCTCCACGTGCCAGCTCGGCATCTGATTTTCCGCAGCCAGTGCAAACCAGTAGAAACCGTACGGCGCTAACGTCAGAAGAAAATTCAACTGGCCGATCGGCGGGAAGGCGTTACCGCCGAGCATCTCCACCGGCACCATGCCGACGTAGGCCGACAGGTCCAGCTCCACTGCTTGCGCACTGCGCGAAACGTTGGCCACGCAGAGAATGATTTCGTGTTTGCCATCGGCATCGGTGAATTCACGGGTGTAGGCCAACACGCGACGGTTGTTCGGCGAGAGCATTTTCAACGTGCCACGGCCGAACGCCTTGGACTGTTTGCGCACAGCGAGCAAGCGTCGGGTCCAGTTGAGCAGCGAATGCGGATCGCCGGACTGGGTTTCGACGTTGACCGACAGATAGCCGTATTGCGGGTCCATGATCGGCGGTAGCACCAGGCTGGCCGGATCGGCACGGGAGAAGCCGCCGTTGCGGTCGATCGACCACTGCATCGGCGTACGCACACCATCGCGGTCGCCAAGGTAGATGTTGTCGCCCATGCCGATCTCGTCGCCGTAATACAGGGTCGGCGTGCCCGGCATCGACAGCAGCAGGCTGTTGAGCAATTCGATGCGGCGGCGATCACGCTCCATCAACGGCGCCAGACGACGGCGGATGCCGAGGTTGATCCGTGCGCGACGGTCAGCAGCGTAGTAATTCCACAGATAGTCGCGTTCTTTATCGGTGACCATTTCCAGGGTCAGCTCATCGTGGTTGCGCAGGAAAATCGCCCACTGGCAGTTGGCAGGAATTTCCGGGGTCTGGCGCAGAATATCGGTGATCGGGAAACGATCTTCCTGAGCCAGGGCCATGTACATGCGCGGCATCAGCGGGAAGTGAAACGCCATGTGGCATTCGTCGCCATTGAGGCCCGCCGCATCGGTATCACCGAAGTACAGCTGAGTGTCTTCGGGCCATTGGTTGGCCTCGGCGAGTAGCATGCGATCGGGGTAATTGGCGTCGATCTCGGCGCGGATCTGCCTGAGGACGTCGTGGGTTTCCGGCAGGTTTTCGTTATTGGTGCCGTCACGCTCGATCAGGTACGGAATCGCGTCGAGGCGCAGGCCGTCGATGCCCATGTCCAACCAGTAGCGCATCACCGAGAGCACGGCTTTCATCACTTGCGGATTGTCGAAATTCAGATCCGGTTGGTGCGAATAGAAACGGTGCCAGAAGTACTGGCCGGCGACCGGGTCCCAGGTCCAGTTGGATTTTTCCGTATCGAGGAAAATGATCCGCGTGCCGTCGTATTTCTGATCGTCATCCGACCACACGTAAAAGTCCCGCGCCGCCGAGCCGGGCTTGGCCTTGCGCGCACGCTGGAACCACGGGTGCTGGTCGGAGGTGTGGTTGATGACCAGTTCGGTGATCACCCGCAAGCCACGCTTGTGCGCCTCGGCGATAAAGCGCTTGGCGTCGGCCATGGTCCCGTAATCGCTGTGCACGCCACGGTATTCGGCAATGTCATAGCCATCGTCGCGACGTGGCGAGGGATAGAACGGCAACAGCCAGATGGTGTTTACGCCGAGGTCAGCGATGTAATCGAGTTTGGCGATCAGGCCGGGAAAGTCGCCGATCCCGTCATTGTTGGAGTCGAAAAACGATTTGACGTGAACTTGATAGATCACCGCGTCCTTGTACCAGAGCGGGTCTTTGATAAAGGTGGCTGCCTTGGGTTTCTTCGCCATGTGAAACTCCTGCTGAATGCTTTAAAAGCGCCCCACGATGATCGTTCCCCCGCTCCGCGTGGGAATGCCGCCATGGACGCTCTGCGTCAGTTTCTGGGACGCGGAGCGTCCCGGGATGCGTTCCCACGCAGAGCGTGGGAACGATCATTACGTAGCGGTAATTCGCCAGATGCCGAATGGCTGGTACGCCGGGTCGATGCGCATGAACTGATACTTGCCGTGCCAGTCCCAGCGATGCCCGTTCATCAAGTCTTCGCCATGGGTCGTCGCATCGTCGGGCAGGCCCATTTCCCACAGCGGCAGTTCGAAATTCGCCTCCTGCACGTTGTGCGGATCAAGGCTGACCGCGACCAGAATGAAGTTGCTGCCGTCAAAGCTGCGCTTGCCGAAATACAGAATGTTGTCGTTCCAGGCGTTGTAGACCTTCAGACCCAAATGCGTGTGCAGCGCCGGGTTCTGCCGGCGGATGCGGTTGAGCTGGGCGATCTCGGCAATGATGTTGCCCGGCGCGGTGAAGTCGCGGACGCGGATCTCGTACTTCTCCGAGTCGAGGTATTCCTCTTTGCCCGGCACCGGTGCCGACTCGCACAACTCGAACCCCGAATACATGCCCCACAAGCCTGAACCCATGGTCGCCAGCGCCGCACGGATCAGAAAACCCGCGCGCCCGGATTCGTGCAGGAATGCCGGGTTGATGTCCGGCGTGTTAACAAAGAAATTCGGCCGGTAGCATTCGCGCCACGGCGATTCATTCAGCTCAGTGAAATACGTCGCCAGCTCAGCCTTGCTGTTGCGCCAGGTGAAATAGGTGTAGCTCTGCGTGTAACCGACCTTGCCCAGCCGCGCCATCATCGCCGGCGTGGTGAACGCTTCGGCGAGGAAGATCACTTCCGGGTACAACGCGCGAACATCGGCGATGAACCATTGCCAGAACGGCAGTGGTTTGGTGTGCGGATTGTCGACGCGAAAGATCTTCACGCCCTCTTCGACCCAGCCAATAACGATGTCGCGCAACTCGACCCACAGGCTCGGAATGGCGTCCGGCGCATAGAAGTCGACGTTGACGATGTCCTGATATTTCTTCGGCGGATTCTCCGCGTATTTGATCGTGCCGTCCGGGCGCCAGTTGAACCAGCCCGGATGCTGCTTGAGCCACGGGTGATCCTGGGAACACTGAATGGCGAAGTCGAGGGCGATTTCCAGACCGTGATCGGCGGCGGCAGCGACCAGTCGACGGAAGTCCTCGCGAGTGCCGAGTTGCGAGTGAATGGCTTCGTGGCCGCCCTCCTCGCTACCGATGGCATAAGGGCTGCCGGGATCATCGGGGCCGGCGGTCAGGGAATTGTTGCGCCCCTTGCGATGGGCGCGGCCAATCGGGTGGATCGGCGTGAAATAGAGCACGTCGAAGCCCATGTCCTGAATCATTGGCAAACGCGCGTGCACATCGTTAAAAGTGCCATGACGGTGGGGATCGTCGGTGATCGAGCGCGGAAACAGTTCGTACCAACTGGCAAATTCGGCCAGTTCGCGTTCGACGTCTACCGGGAATTCCGGACTGACGCTCAGGTAGGCACGGTGATCGGCCTCAGCCATCAACTGCGCACTGCGCGAGTGCAGGAACAGCGCGACCTGCTCGGTTTCGAGCAGCCCGGACAATTCATGGTGCAACGCGGCGAGCTGTTCGCTGAGCTGACCTTCGCTGCGCTCGGCGGCCTGTTGCACCATGCTCCGGCCTTCCTGCAACTCCAGCGACACCGGTACAGCAGCATTGTGTTTCTTCTCCAGTTCATACTGAAAACTGGCGAATTGGTCGATCCACGCCTCGATGCAATAGAGGAAGCGCCCTTGGTGTTCAGGGCGGAACTGGCCTTGCCAGCCGTTATTGCCCTGATCGGTCATGACCTCGCTTTGCCAGGTGTCTTCGCCTTCCTCGCGCCAGCGGATGCGCACCGCGAGTTTGTCGTGACCGTCGGCAAACACCTTGCTGGTGACCACCACCTCACGGCCGGCAATCGACTTCACGGCGAACTGCCCGCCATCGAGGGTCGGCATGGTGTTTTCGATGGCAATGCGCGGCAGCAGCAACGCCTGCGACAGCGGCATGTGCGGGTTGTAGCTCAGTTCAGAAGGTCTTTCAGCAGTCATTGAGCATCTCTCCTTAACGCCCCAAGGACGCTCTTGTGCCGGATCAGTGTTCACAACGAAGCGCCTGCCCCGAAATGAACTCACTTAGGTTCCGAGCGACCGGCGCCGGGAAAAGTTCAGATGAAATTGCCGTGTCAGAAAAGCGGATCGAATTGCGTGCAGGGTGGTCAATCCACTTAAGCACTTCTCACGCCATGTGCCACACGGAGGTCATCAGATGAATATCCCGATCCCGGCCGAAACGCCCGATCCGAACATCGACAAACCCACGCTGCCCGAGACCGAGCCGCAGCCAATTCCCGAGCAGGAACCACCCGGCACCACGCCACCGCCGAAAGAAGAACCACCAACGACGATGCCTCCCGTGATCCTCTGACTTGCAATAACTGATCATTCCCACGCTCCGCGTGGGAATGCAGCCCCGTACGCTCCGCGTCCCAAAGCGGACGCGGAGCGTCCATTGAGGCATTCCCACGCAGAGCGTGGGAACGATCATCCGGCGCAGGAATGATCAGTGGTCATCAGTCTTTTCCTCGTCCTTTTCGAACAGCTTCACGATGCGCGGCATCACGCTGAAAATCCCCAGCGCCAGTAAGGTACTGAGCAGCGCCGTGGCTTCCCGGCCAAGGCCGGCAGCGACACCAATGGCCGCCGTCATCCACAGCCCGGCAGCGGTGGTCAGGCCTTTGACATGGCCTTCATCGCCTTCCTTGTTTTTCAGGATAGTCCCGGCACCGAGAAAGCCGATCCCGGCAATCACCCCTTGCACCACGCGACTCATCGCATCCGATTCCGCCCCCGACGTCTGCGGCACCAGCACAAACAGCGCGGCCCCGAGCGCCACCAACATATGCGTGCGCACCCCGGCAGCCTTGCCCTTGTGCTCGCGTTCAAAACCGAGAATGCCGCCCAGAATGGCGGCCATCAGCAGGCGCACGGTGATGCGCGTCAATTGCGACGCATCCGCGACGTCGGCGAATTCCGCCTGCAGGGTTTGCCACACTTCATGCCACCACGCGTTCATCGTGCAGTCCTTGTTATTGGGTCTATAGAGGATGGACAGCGACGACCATTAATCAGTTGCGCAGAACGATCAGCGCAGCGTGCGCCCTAACATTTCAGACACCCCTGAAAAAAGGACTGCCCTCATGCCCGTTCGAGTCGATCAATCCAATCCCGAACAGAAAGTGTGTTTTTTCACCGTTGAACATGGCGAGGAAATTCGCATTTGCGACACCCTGGAAGTCATGACGGATAGCGAAAAATCCATGTCATTCGTGGAAATAGAAGGCCGGCGCGTTTACATCAGCGAAAAAGAAGCCGATGCCTTGACCGTTGCCGGTGCCAAGGACGGTCGCAAACACCTGAAAGCCGACGACAGTGATTCGGTGATTTGACTGACCCTGATCAACACCCCGCGCAAACGTCTGCGATAGGCGTTTGCGCCTTTGCCTGCGGGCTGCTTCAAGTTGTCGCAGGCGTTGCGCAGAATCGCATCTGATCCGCTTTTTATTGAAATAGCTGAGTCTGTTATGCAAACAGATCGACGCTCATAGTGCTCTGGCCTGATGGAGGCTGATGAGCGAATAACCATGAGCGAACAAATCCCCGTCCGAACCGTAGAAGCATCTCCAACTATCAAAAGTGTGCCCGCACGCCCAATGAAGGCGACGGCCAAGTCCAGCGACAACCAGATCCACACCCGCAGCTTCACCGGCCTGTTCCGCACCTTGCGCATGAGCGGCGCGGGATTTCTGTTCGTGCTGTTTTTCGGCACCGTGTGGCTGAACTGGGGCGGACGTCAGGCGGTGCTCTGGGATCTTTCCGAAAGCAAATTCCACATCTTTGGCGCGACGTTCTGGCCGCAGGATTTCATCCTGCTTTCCGCGCTGTTGATCATTGCCGCGTTCGGCCTGTTCGCCATCACCGTGTTCGCCGGCCGGGTCTGGTGCGGTTACACCTGCCCGCAAAGTTCGTGGACGTGGATTTTCATGTGGTGCGAGAAGATCACCGAAGGCGAACGCAACCAGCGCATCAAACTGCAAGCCGCGCCGTGGAGCCTGAACAAATTGGCCCGACGCGCGGCCAAGCACACCCTGTGGCTGGCGATCAGCGTGCTGACCGGCCTGACCTTCGTCGGTTACTTCACGCCGATCCGGCCACTGGCCGAAGAACTGCTGACCCTGCAAATTGGCGGCGTCAGTCTGTTCTGGGTGCTGTTTTTCACCGCCGCCACCTACATCAACGCCGGTTGGCTGCGTGAGGCGGTGTGCATGCACATGTGCCCGTATGCGCGGTTCCAGAGCGTGATGTTCGACAAGGACACCCTGGCGATTTCCTATGACGTCGCCCGTGGCGAAAACCGTGGCCCGCGCAAACGCGACGTGAAACCGCTTGAGGCTGGCTTGGGTGATTGCATCGACTGCCAGTTGTGCGTGCAGGTCTGCCCGACCGGCATCGACATTCGCGATGGCCTGCAGATGGAATGCATCGGCTGCGCGGCGTGCATCGACGCTTGTGACTCGATCATGGACAAGATGAACTACCCGCGCGGCTTGATCCGCTACAGTTCCGAGCGCGAACTGCAGGGTGGCAAAACCCACCTGCTGCGGCCGCGTTTGATCGGTTACACCGTGGTGCTGGTGGCGATGATCGGCGCATTGGCATTGGCGCTGGTCGAGCGGCCAATGGTCTCGCTGGACGTGACCAAGGATCGCGGGTTGTTCCGCGAGAATGGTCAGGGCCAGATCGAAAACATCTACACCCTCAAAGTCATCAACAAGACCCAGCAGCGCCAGGACTACAACCTGAGCCTGGTGGATGGCGACGGCTTCCAGTTGCAGGGCAAGACTGAACTGAGCTTGGCCCCAGGGGAAATTGTCGATGTGCCGGTGTCGGTGGCGATGACCACGGAACGCCCGGCCAGCAGCTCGCAGACCTTGAGTTTCAAGATTGTCGACAGCGATGAGCCTGAGGTTTACAGCGTGGCGAAGAGCAGGTTTGTTGCGCCGATGAATCGCTGAGCCGTTAGAATCCGCTCCCTCACCCCAGCCCTCTCCCGGAGGGAGAGGGAGCCGACCGAGGTGTCTGTCGCTATACATCGACCTGACAGACCGAGTCGATTATGGATTCAGCAAAGCACTTTCAGGCCGAGTCGATTACGGATTTAGCAAAGCTCTTTTCAGGCTGAGTCGATTATGGATTCAGCAAAGCACTTTTCAGGCTGAGTCGATTATGGATTCAGCAAAGCACTTTTCAGGCTGAGTCGATTATGGATTCAGCAAAGCACTTTTCAGGCTGAGTCGATTGTGGATTCAGCAAAGCACTTTTCAGGCTGAGTCGATTATGGATTCAGCAAAGCACTTTTCAGGCTGAGTCGATTATGGATTCAGCAAAGCACTTTTCAGGCTGAGTCGATTGTGGATTTAGCAAAGCACTTTCAGGTCTGTGTAGTTCGCAAGCATCCCCCAATCAGTCCCCTCTCCCTCTGGGAGAGGGCTAGGGTGAGGGGCAGTTCCCCTGACACACCTCATCATCAACCAGCACCAAGGCTCCTCGATGAAACGCTACGAAAAATTCGCCGACGACATCGCTGAACTGATCCGCTCCGGCGTCCTTGGCCCCGGCCAGCGCGTGCCCTCGGTGCGTTACGCCAGCCAGACCTACGGGGTCAGCCCGTCCACGGTGTTCCAGGCCTATTACCTGCTCGAACGCCGTGGCCTGATCCGCGCCCGGCCGCGCTCCGGCTATTTCGTCAACACCCATGCACCGAGCCCGTTCTCGGAGCCGGTGATCAGCAGCCACGTCAACGATTCCACCGAAGTCGACGTCAGCGAACTGGTGTTCTCGGTCCTCGATTCGATCAAGGACCCGAGTACCGTGCCGTTCGGTTCGGCGTTCCCCAGCCCGACCCTGTTCCCGTTGCAGCGCCTGTCGCGTTCGCTGGCCAGCGCGGCCCGCGAGATGGACCCGCGCATGGTCGTCACCGACATGTCGCCGGGCAATCCGCAACTGCGCCGGCAGATAGCCCTGCGCTACATGGTCGGCGGGCTGATGCTGCCGATGGAAGAACTGCTGATCACCAACGGCGCCCTTGAAGCGTTGAACCTGTGCCTGCAAGCCGTCACCGAACCGGGCGATCTGGTGGCCATCGAAGCCCCGGCGTTCTACGCCAGCCTGCAAGTGCTCGAACGGCTGAAACTCAAAGCCGTGGAAATTCCCGTGCACCCGCGCGATGGCATTGACCTCGGCGTACTTGCGCAAACCCTCGAACGCCATCCGATCAAGGCCTGCTGGTGCATGACCAGTTTCCAGAACCCGATGGGCGCAACCATGCCCGAGGCGAAGAAACAGGAACTGGTCGAACTGCTGCGCCGTCATCAGGTGCCGCTGATCGAAGACGACGTGTACGCCGAACTCTATTACGGCCAACAAGCACCGAAACCGGCCAAGGCGTTCGACACGGAAGGTCTGGTGATGCACTGCGGTTCATTCGCCAAAAGCCTCGCCCCCGGCTACCGCATCGGCTGGGTCGCTGCCGGGCGCTACGCGCAGAAGATCGAACGACTGAAACTGATGACCTCACTGTGTGCGTCGATGCCAGCGCAAGCGGCGATTGCCGACTACCTGCAACACGGCGGTTATGACCGGCACCTGCGCAAACTGCGTTACGCACTGGAAGAACAGCAGAGCGCGATGCTCGCGGCGATTGCCCGCTACTTCCCGGCGCAGACGCGGGTCAGCCAACCGGCGGGCGGCTATTTTCTGTGGCTGGAACTGCCACCGCAAATGGATTCGCTGAAGTTGTTTCAGATGGCACTGGCGCAGGGGATCAGCATTGCGCCGGGGCCGATCTTTTCGCCGACGCAGCGCTTCAGGAATTGTATTCGGTTGAACTATGGCAGCCCTTGGACCGAGGATTCGGAAAAGGCCATGGAGACATTGGGGCGGATTGTGCGGTCGTTCTGAAAGATTGTTGCTGACTGCACTGGCCCCATCGCTGGCAAGCCAGCTCCCACAGTGTTCTATGTCACCGCGTATGTTGTGTACGACACAGAAACCTGTGGGAGCTGGCTTGCCAGCGATGGGGCCGGATCAGGCAACACAAATCCCAACGATCAGCGCCCGCCACCCAAATCAACAAATGTCCCGGTCGCATAAGAAGCCTTATCCGACAACAACCAGACAATCGCCTCCGCCACTTCATCCGGGCGCCCGCCACGGGCCATCGGAATCGCCGACTCGAGCTTGCTGACCCGATCCGGATCGCCGCTCAAGGCGTGGAAATCGGTATAGATGTAACCCGGGCGCACCGCGTTGACGCGAATCCCCTCGCCCGCCACTTCTTTGGACAAGCCAATGGTGAAGGTGTCGAGCGCACCTTTGGAGGCCGCGTAATCGACGTATTCGTTGGGCGAACCGAGACGCGCGGCCACCGACGACACGTTGACGATGCTGCCACCCTGCCCGCCGTGCTTGGGCGACATGCGCAGGATCGCGTGTTTGGCGCAGAGAATCGGCGCCAGGACATTGGTTTTCATGATTTTGAGGATGCGGAATTCGGACATTTCGTCGACCCGCGATTTGTGTCCGACAGTGCCGGCGTTGTTCACCAGCGCGGTGACGCGGCCCAACTCGGTGTCGACCCGATGGAACAATGCGATCACTTCGTCTTCGATGCTGACGTCGGCACGCACGGCGATGGCCTGGGCGCCCAATGCGCGAACTTGCTCGAGCACGCTTTGCGCAGCTTGCTCATCCGACTGATAGTTGATGCAGATCCGATAACCTTGCTCGGCAGCCAACAGCGCCGTAGCGGCGCCAATCCCGCGCCCGCCACCGGTGATCACAATGACTTTATCCATGCTGGCCTTTCCCCCAAATGCACACGTAACAGTCGGGGGGAAGAATAACCGCCATTGGCGGGTTTTGCATGAGGTCTGTTGTGTCGGGCCGGACGCCTTCGCGAGCAGGTCGAATCGTCGCACCGTCGCTCCCACAGGGGTGTGCATTCCAAATGTGGGAGTGAGCTTGCTCGCGAAGAACGATAACGCGGTCGATCAGACCGCCGCTGACTGCTCACTGCGCGCAATATCCTGCATGAATTTTTCCGCCGGCATCGGATGCCCGAGCAGATAACCCTGCAACGAATCACAGCCCAGTTCAGTCAGAAACGCCTGCTGCACACCGGTCTCGACACCTTCAGCGACAATGCGCAAACCCAGTGCCTGCCCCAACGCGACAATCGCCGAGACAATCGCCGCATCATCGCTGTCATGCTCCAGATCGCGCACAAAACCGCGATCAATCTTCAGCTCATTGGCCGGCAACCGCTTGAGGTACATCAGGCTGGAATAACCGGTGCCGAAGTCATCGATCGACAGGTCGACGCCCATGTCCGACAGTTCCTGCAACACCATCATGCTCGCATCGGCATCGCTCATCGCTGTGGTTTCGGTGATTTCCAGGGTCAGGCTGTTGGCCGGCAAGTGGTGAGTAGCCAACGCCTTGGCCACGCTGCGCACCAGTCCCGTGTGGCAGAACTGCAACGCCGACAGATTCACCGCGATACGCCAATCGGTGTAACCGAGCACGTACCATTCGCGCATCTGGCGGCAGGCTTCGTTGAGCACCCAGTCGCCGATCGGGATGATCAGCCCGGATTTTTCGGCCAGGTCAATGAACTTGTCCGGCATCAGCATGCCGTGAATCGGGTGTTGCCAGCGCAACAGCGCTTCAGCCCCGACCGGGCGGCCGTTGGCGGCGTCGAACTTGGGTTGGTAATGCAAGCTGAACTGGCTGTGTTCCAGCGCCGCGCGCAGGTCCTGCAACAACTGCAACTGCTTGCGCGCGTTGTTGTTCATCGACGCATCGAAAAAGCTGTAACCGTTTTTGCCGCCGCCCTTGGCGTGGTACATCGCCGCGTCGGCGTTCATCAGCAGTTCCTGCGCGGTCTGGCCATTGCCCGGGTACAGGGCGATGCCAACGCTAGCGGAGATCTGCAAGTCATGCTCGGCAACGCGGAATGATTGTGCGATCAGACCGACCTGACGCGCCGCCAGTCCCAGCGCATCATTGGGTTCGCTGAGGCGCACCAGTAACACGAATTCATCGCCACCGATCCGCGCCAGCGTGTCGAGGCTGCGCAAGTCTTCACGCAGACGCACGCCGACTTCGCGCAACAACTGATCACCCATGTGATGACCGAACGCATCATTAACCGGTTTGAAGCCGTCCAGATCGATGAACATCAAGGCAAAGCAGCCGCCCTGCTCGTTGACCTTTTTCATCGCCTGATTGATCCGGTCGTCGAGCAACATGCGATTCGGCAGGCCGGTCAGGGTGTCGTGCAGGGCCAACTGCGTGAGTTCACGGTTGGCGACGGTCAACGAATGCGCCAGATCGGCAGTGCGCGCTTCAAGCCGTGCGTCGAGGATCGAGGTGAGCAAGGCAATCGACAGCACCGCCAGCGTGGTGATCAGCACCAGGCTGTCGAGGCCGCTGCCCTTCAAACCGTTGACGGTGGCACCGCAGAAACTGCCGTCTGGAAATTGCGCGGCGGCCATGCCGGTGTAGTGCATACCGACAATGGCGATACCCATGATGACCGCTGCGCCGCCGCGAATCAGGCGCACATACGGCGAGTGCTTACGCAGGCGAAAGGCAATCCACAGCGCCGCTGCCGACGCGCCGACCGCAATCAGCAACGAAGCGCCGAACAGCGTCGGGTCGTAGTCGATCCCCGGCGTCATGCGCATCGCCGCCATGCCGGTGTAATGCATGGCACTGATCCCGGCGCCCATGATCAGCGCACCGAAGGCCAGTTGCAGAACCGGCAGTTTCGGCTGGCTGACCAGCCACAAGGCGAACCCGCAGGACAACACGGCAATCAACAGTGAGAGCGCGGTCAGGGTGATGTCGTAGCCAAGGTCGATCGGCAGTTTAAAGGCAAGCATGCCAATGAAATGCATCGACCAGACGCCGATGCCCATGGCAAACGCACCGCCGGCAGTCCAGAAATGCACCGCGCGGCCCTTGGCCGTGGCAATGCGACCGGTGAGGTCGAGCGCAGTGTAGGAAGCAAGAATCGCCACGCACAACGAAATAAAAACCAGGGTGGAGGAATAACTACCGATGAGCATGGGATTTCTCGTGGCCACCCAACGCGGACTGCGTCCATTCTCGGTCGGGCAAATGCGGCGATTGTACTGATTGCACAGAAGAACGCACTGACAAAGTGAGCAATTGGCCATCAAGCCGATGAAACGCTTGCTTGATTGTTCGGCAAGGCTCTGGAGTGGGCCTTTCTGCAGCTTGCGCAACTCACTGTGGGAGCGAGCCTGCTCGCGAATAGGCGCGTTGATCGTTCCCACGCTCCGCGTGGGAATGCAGCCCGGGACGCTCCGCGTCCCTTCAAAGCCGAACGCGGAGCGTCCGTTGAGGCATTCCCACGCAGAGCGTGGGAACGATCAGTGAAGCCAGCCTTCAGCGGGTGTTATCACTTACATCCAGTTGCCCATCCCAACCGCCGCCCAGCGCTGCGATGAGTTGCACGCTGGCAATCAAGCGGCTTTGCAGAATGTTCAGCACATTGCGCTCATTGCTCAACGCTGTCGCTTGCACCACCACCACATCGATGTAGGCAATCAACCCAGCCTTATACTGGTTTTCCGTCAGGCGCAGGGAGTCGCGGGCCGCATCAAGGGCTTCCTGGCGCACCGCCGCTTCATCTTCGTACACCTTGAGCTGCACCAGATAGTTTTCCACCTCGCGGAAACCGTCGAGCACAGTCTGGCGGTACTTGGCCACGGTCTGGTCGTAGGCCGCTTCAGTGCGGTCGACTTCTGCCGAACGAATGCCACCGTCAAACAACGGCAGCGCCAGTTTTGGCCCCACCGACCAGAAGCGGTTCGGCAGGCTGACCAGGTTCTGCGAGGTACTGCTGCTGTAACCGCCGCTCAGACTCAGGCTCAGGTCCGGGTAATACGCCGCTTTGGCCACGCCGATATTGGCGTTGGCGGCAATCACCGAACGCTCTGCCGAAGCGATGTCCGGACGCCGCTCAAGCAACTGCGAGGGCAGGCTCAACGGCACCTGCGGCAGCTTTGGAATGGTCTGTACTTCGGCAATGTTGAAGTCCGCCGGCGCCTGCCCGGTCAGCACGGCAATGGCGTTTTCGAACTGCGCGCGCTGCCAGATCAGGTCGACCAGATCAGCCTGGGTGCTTTTCAGTTGCGTCTGCGCCTGCGCCACTGCATCACGCCCGGAAACCCCGGCGCGGTACTGATTCTGGGTCATTTTCAGCGAACGTTCGTAAGCGGCAACCGTGGCTTCGAGCAGGCGTTTTTGCTGATCGATCACGCGCAGTTGCAGGTAGTTCTGCACCAACTCCGACTGCTGGCTCAGGCGCATGGCGGCCAGATCGGCAAAACTGGCCTGAGCACTGGCCTCATCGGCTTCCAGACCACGGCGCAATTTGCCCCAGACATCGGCTTCCCAACTGACGCCAAGTTCGGCGTTATAGGTGTCGCGGATGCCACTGGAGGAACTGCTCAGGCTCGAACTGCTGCTGCCGGTGCCCTGACTGGAGCGGGTCTTGCCCAGGCTCAAGTCTACTTTGGGATAAAACGCGCCACGGGCACTGCGCACCAAGGCCTGAGCCTGGCGGTACTGGGCTTCCGACTGCGCGACGGTCTGGTTGGAATTGTTGAGTTTTTCGATCAGCCCGTTTAGCTGCTGATCGCCATACAACTCCCACCACGCACCACGGGCCAGCGAGTCGCTCGGGTTGGCCTGGGTCCAGCCAGCGGCTTCCTTGTACTGGGTGATTTCAGCGGTTTGCGGACGTTGATAGTCCGGGCCGACGGCGCAGGCACTGAGCATCGCCACGCACAGTGACAGGCTCAGCAAGCGCGAGCCCCGAACAGTGGCCAGATTGATAAGCGAACGGTCAGTCATAGCGGAGTTTCCAGAGCGGCGTCAGTACGCACGCCACGCCATTTGTTGAAACGATGGCGCAGCTTGTCGAGATAGAGGTAAACCACAGGCGTGGTGTAAAGCGTCAGCACCTGACTGAAGATCAGCCCGCCGATGATGGTGAGGCCCAGCGGCTGGCGCATTTCCGCGCCCTCGGCCCGGCCGAGCAGCAATGGCAAGGCACCGAGAATCGCCGCCAGCGTAGTCATCAGGATCGGTCGTAGCCGTTGCAGACAGGCGCTGCGGATCGATTCCAGCGGGGTAAGGCCCTGATGCCGTTCCAGTTGCAGCGCAAGGTCGATCATCAGAATGGCGTTTTTCTTCACCACGCCAATCAGCAGGAACAGCCCGAGCAGCGAGATCAGGCTGAACTCGCCGCCCAGCGCATAGATCGACAGCAACGCGCCGACACCGGCCGACGGCAGGGTCGACAGAATCGTCAGCGGATGGATGTAGCTTTCATACAGCACGCCCAGCACCAGATACACCGCCAGCAACGCGCCGAGAATCATGAACGGCTGGCTCTTCTGCGTCGCGGCGAAGGCGTCGGCAGTGCCGGCCATTTTCGCGATGACGTCTTCCGGCAGGCCGAGCTTGGCAATCGCCCGCTCGATCGCGGCACTGCCCTGCTCCACCGTCACGCCTTCGGCCATGTCGAAGGAAATGTCTTCGGAGGCGAACTGGCCTTCGTGGCTGACGCGGTCGTCTTCCAGGCTGTTTTCGTAATGAGCGAACGTCGACAGCGGCACCCGCGCACCGTCAGCGGTGATCACCTGCACTTGCTTGAGCGTCACCGGATCCTGGGCGTATTTCGGATTGACCTCCATCACCACCTGATACTGGTTGAGGCTGTCGTAGATCGTCGAGATCTGCCGCTGGCTGTAGGCGTTGTTCAGCACCGCCGTGACCATGTTCATGTCGACACCGAGGCGTTTGGCCTGGTCGCGATCGACAATCAGCGTCACTTGTTGCGCCCCGGCGCCTTCTCGGGCATCAATGGCGGTCAGTTCGGGCAGGGCTCGCAATGCCGCGACCACTTTCGGGAACCATTTACGCAACTCGCCGAGGTCGGCGCTTTGCAGGATGTAGCTGTATTGCGAACTGGTCTGCTCGCGACCGCCGCCAAATTGCAGATCCTGGTCGGCCATCAGCATCAACTGCGCACCGGGCACTTTGGGCATTTCCTTACGCAGACGCTCGATGACTTTCTGCGCCGACAGTTGCCGCTCCTTGATCGGTTTTAGACGCACAATCATGAACGCGTTGTTGGTGCCGTTGCTGCCGCCGATGAACCCGGCGACGCTTTCCACTGCTTCGTCCTTGAGCACCGCGCGGCGGAAGATTTCCATTTTCGGCTGCATCACACTGAACGACAGGCCGTCGTCACCGCGCACAAAACCGATCAATTGGCCGGTATCCTGCTGCGGCATGAATGTTTTCGGCACCACCACGTACAGCGCGACGTTGACGCCGACGGTGATCAGCAGGCTGAGCAAGGTCAGGCGCCGGTGACGCAACACCCAATCGAGGCTGGTGGCGTACTTGCCGACCATCCAGTCGTTGGTGCGGCGGCTCCAGCGTTGCAGGCGATTTTCCTGCCCCGGCGTGTGCGGCTTGAGCCAACGGGCGCAAAGCATCGGCGTCAACGTCAGCGAAACCACCAGCGATACGACGATGGCCGCCGCCAGGGTGATGGAAAATTCGCGAAACAGACTCTCGACAATCCCGCCCATAAACAGGATCGAGAGGAACACTGCGACCAGCGAAACGTTCATCGACAGCAAGGTAAAACCGACTTCCTTGGCCCCGAGGTACGCGGCCTGCATCGGTTTGACGCCTTCGTCGATGTGCCGCGAGATGTTCTCCAGCACCACGATGGCGTCGTCCACCACCAATCCTGTAGCGAGGATCAGCGCCATGAGCGACAGGTTGTTCAGCGAGAAACCGTAGAGGTACATCACCGCAAAGGTGCCAACCAGCGACACCGGCACGGCCAGTGTCGGAATCAGCGAGGCGCGGAAGTTACCGAGGAACAGGAATACCACCAGAATCACCAGCGCCACGGCAATCAGCAAGGTCATCTCGGCTTCATGCAGCGTCGCCTTGATCACCGGCGAGCGGTCCATGGCCAGATTCAGCTTTACGCTGGCCGGCAACACCGCTTGCAAAGCCGGCAGTTGCGCCTTGATCTCGTTGACCGTCTCGATGATGTTGGCGCCAGCCTGGCGGTTGATCACCAGCAGCACCGCCGCGTCATCGTTGAAGAAGCCGCTGTTGTAGCGGTCTTCAACGCCGTCGCTGACCTTGGCCACGTCCTTGAGGCGCAGCGCGGCGCCGTCGGCGTAGTGGATGATCAGTGACTCGTAATCCTTGGCTTTCTCCAACTGGTCATTGGCCTGGATCTGCCACAGGCGTTGACCGTCCTCGACCGAACCCTTTGGCCGGCGTACGTTGGCATCGGCGATGGTCTTGCGCACATCGTCGAGCGCTACACCGTACTGGTTCAGCGCCTGCGGTTCGAGCTCGATGCGCACCGCCGGCAGCGAACTGCCGCCGATCTGCACTTCACCGACGCCCTGCACTTGCGACAGGCTCTGGGACAGAATGGTCGAGGCCAGATCGTAGAGCTGGCCTTTTTCCAGCACATCGGAGGTCAGCGACAGCACCATGATCGGTGCCTGCGACGGGTTGACCTTCTTGTAGGTCGGCATACTGCGCATGCCGCTTGGCAACAGATTGCGCGAAGCGTTGATTGCCGCCTGCACTTCCCGCGCAGCACCGTTGATGTCGCGGTCGAGATCAAATTGCAGAATGACCCGGGTCGAACCCTGACTGGAGCGGCTGCTCATGGTGTTGACGCCGGCGATTGCGCCGAAGGAACGCTCCAGCGGTGTGGCCACGGTGGACGCCATGACCTCCGGGCTCGCGCCGGGAAGGCTCGCCTGCACGACGATCACCGGGAAATCCATTTGCGGCAGTGGCGAAACCGGCAGCAGGCCGAAGCTGACACCGCCGAGCAGCATGATCGCCAGGCTCAGCAGCATCGTCGCGACCGGGCGCTTGATGAAAGGACCGGAGAGGTTCATTGACCGCGATCCCCAACGTCACACCAATCCCCTGTAGGAGTGAGCCTGCTTGCGATAGCGGTGTGTCTGTTTACATTGATGTTGCAGGTGCCGGCCTCATCGCGAGCAGGCTCACTCCTACAGGGGTTATGTGTTCGGACAGTCATACCGACACCTCTTCGTTATCGGTATTAGTCTTGCCAAAGCGCCGACCGAGGCGGTCGAAATACAGGTAGATCACTGGCGTGGTGAACAGCGTCAGCACCTGGCTGACCAGCAAACCGCCGACCATCACCAGACCCAGCGGCTGACGCAATTCAGCACCTGAGCCCGTGGCGAGCATCAACGGCACCGCACCAAACAGCGCCGCCAGCGTGGTCATCAGAATCGGCCGGAAGCGCAACAGCGCCGCCTGATAGATCGCCTGTTCCGGCGCCATGCCTTGCGTGCGCTCAGCATCGAGGGCGAAGTCGATCATCATGATCGCGTTTTTCTTGACGATACCGATCAGCAAGATGATGCCGATGATCGCGATCATGCCCAGATCATTGCCGCTGAGCAGCAACGCCAGCAAAGCACCGACGGCCGCCGACGGCAAGGTCGAGAGAATGGTGATCGGGTGAATGTAGCTCTCGTACAGCACGCCCAGCACGATGTACATGGTCACCACCGCCGCCAGAATCAGCAGCAAGGTGCTCGACAGCGAAGCCTGGAACGCTTCGGCCGCGCCCTGGAACTGGGTCTGCACGCCGACCGGCATGCCGATGCCCTTCTGCACCTGTTCAATGATGTCGACCGCATGCCCCAGCGCCACACCGGGCGCGAGGTTGAACGACATCATTACCGCCGGGAACTGGCCAATATGGGTGATCGCCAGTTGCGCCTGACGCTCCTCGATATGAGCCAGACTCGACAGGCGTACCTGCGCGTCATCGGTGGTCTTGACGTGAATCTGGTCCAGCGCCTGCGGGCCGATCTTCTCTCCGGCCTGGGCTTGCAGCACCACGCGGTACTGGCTCGCCTGGGTGTAAATGGTCGAGATCTGCCGCTGGCCAAAAGCGTCATAGAGCGCATCGGTGATGTTCGCCACCGAAACACCAAGGCGTGAGGCGGCATCGCGATCGATCACCAGATAAACCTGCAGGCCCTTGTCCTGCAAATCACTGGCAACGTCAGTCAGTTCCGGCCGCTGGGCTAGCGCTTCGACCAGTCGCCCGCTCCACTGGCTGAGCAGTTCGGAATCCGGCGAGGACATGCTGAACTGATACTGGGTCCGGCTGACACGGTCTTCGATGGTCAGGTCCTGCACCGGCTGCATGAACAGGCGGATGCCGACCAGTTTGTCCAATTGCGGTTGCAGGCGCGCAATCACTTCAGTGGCGCTTAGATCGCGATCGCCATGGGGCTTGAGGTTTATCAGCAAGCGGCCGCTGTTGAGCGTGGCGTTATCGCCGTCGACACCGATGTAGGACGACAGGCTCTGCACCGCCGGATCTTCAAGAATGATTTTCGCCAGTTGCTGCTGACGCTCGCCCATCGCCGCGAAGGAAATCGATTGCGGCGCTTCGGAAATGCCCTGAATCACCCCGGTGTCCTGCACCGGGAAGAAGCCCTTCGGCACCACCATGTAAAGAAACACGGTCAACGCCAGTGTGCCGATAGCCACCAGCAAGGTCAGCGGCTGATGCTTGAGCACCCAGCGCAGCATCCGACCGTACTCGGCGATCATCCAGTCGATGACAGCGCCGCTGGCACGGTAGAAACGGCCTTGCTCGTGTTCTTCAGGTTCACGCTTGAGCAGACGCGCGCACATCATCGGCGTCAACGTCAGTGAGACCACCAGCGAAATCAGGATCGCCACGGCCAGGGTGATGGCGAATTCGCGGAACAACCGCCCGACCACGTCGGCCATGAACAACAACGGAATCAGTACTGCGATCAGCGACAGGGTCAGGGAAATCAGGGTGAAACCAATTTGCTTGGCGCCTTTGAGCGCGGCCTGCATCGGGCTGTCGCCCTCTTCGATGAAACGCGCAATGTTCTCGAGCATGACGATGGCGTCGTCGACCACAAAACCGGTGGCAATGGTCAGCGCCATCAAGGTCAGGTTGTTGACCGAGAAACCGGCCAGATACATCACGCCGAAAGTGCCGATTAGCGACAGAGGCACCGCCACCGACGGAATGATCGTGGCACTGGCGCGCCGCAGGAACAGAAACGTCACCATCACCACCAGGGCGATGGCGATCAGCAATTCGTGTTGCACGTCAGTGACCGAGGCGCGGATGGTCTGCGTGCGGTCGGTCAGCACCGTCACTTCGAGGCCGGCCGGCAGGTTGTCGGTGATGCTCGGCAGCAGCGCCTTGATACGGTCGACCACCTCGATCACGTTGGCACCCGGCTGACGCTGGATGTTCAGCAATACCGCCTGATTCTGGTTGGCCCACGCAGCGAGACGTTCGTTCTCGGCGCCATCGACAATTTCCGCCACGTCCTTGAGCCGCAACGGCGCGCCGTTCTTGTAGGCGAGGATCAGGTTGGCGTAATCCTTGGGCGAGGTCAGTTGGTCGTTGGCGTCGAGCATCGACACCCGCGTCGGGCCGTCAAAGTTGCCCTTCGGCTGGTTGACGTTGGAAGCACTGATCAAGGTGCGCACGTCCGCCAGGTTCAAGCTGTTGGCCGCCAACGCTTCCGGGTTGACCTTGATGCGCACGGCCTGACGCTGGCCGCCGGCAATGCTGACCATGCCGACGCCGCTGATCTGGGCGATTTTCTGCGCCATGCGCGTATCGACCAGGTCATTGAGCTTGGGCAGCAGCATGGTTTTCGAGGTAATCGCCAGGGTCAGGACCGGGGTGTCCGCCGGGTTGACCTTGTTGTACACCGGCGGCGCCGGCAAATCGGTGGGCAGCAGATTGGTCGCGGCGTTGATCGCGGCTTGCACCTGCTGTTCGGCGACGTCCATGTTGATGTCGAGGCTGAAGCGCAGGGTCAGCACCGACGCACCGCCGGAACTGGTCGACGCCATTTGCGTGAGGCCCGGCATCTGCCCGAACTGGCGCTCGAGCGGCGCAGTTACGGCACTGGTCATCACATCCGGGCTGGCGCCGGGATACAAGGTCATGACGCGGATGGTCGGGTAGTCGACCTGTGGCAGCGCCGATACCGGCAGCAAGCGATAAGCGATCAGGCCGGCCAGAACAATGGCCAGCATGCTCAGGGTGGTGGCTACCGGTCGGAGGATGAACAGCCGCGAAATGTTCATGCGCCCTTCTTGGCCTTGTCGGTGACAGCAGCGTCAGTCGGGGTGGCGGCAGATTTGCCTTGCAGGTGTTCGGTCGGGGTGGTCGGCACTTGATTGCTGTCGTTGACCACTTCCACTTCACTGCCCTCCTTCAGACGGTCAGTACCTTCCAGCACCACGCGGTCGCCGGCAGCCAGGCCTTCGGTGACCACGGTGTTTTCGCCATCACTGGCGCCGATCTTCAATTGGCGAATGGTGACTTTCTTGTCGCCATCCAGTGCATAGACGAAGGTGCCGTTGGTGCCGAACTGGATGGCCGCCGACGGTGCCAGCACCACGCCTTTCAGCGTGTCAGCGAGCAAGTGAACGTTGACGAACTGGTTGGGGAACAGCGCCTGATCACGGTTATCGTAGCGGGCCTTGAACTTCAAGGTGCCGGTGGCAACGTCGATCTGGTTGTCGAGGCTTTGCAGAACGCCGGTGGCTTGCAGTTTGCTGTCGCCGCGGTCCCACGCCTCCGCCGGCAGCTTGGCGCCGCTGCGATAGCGGGCGAGCACGGTTTCCAGGCTGTTTTCCGGCAAGGTGAAAGCCACACTGATCGGTTGCGTCTGGGTGATCACCGCGAGGGACGTGGTGTCGTTGGCGGTCACCAGGTTGCCGACGTCGACCTGGCGCAGGCCGACACGACCGGCAATCGGCGCGCGGATCTTGGTGAATTCGAGATTGAGCTTGGCGTCGTTGACTGCGGCCTGGTTGGTCTTGACCGTGCCCAGATACTGACCGACCAGCGCTTCGGCGGTGTCCAGCGTCTGTTTGGCGATGCTGTCCTCTTTGTACAAACCGCGATAACGCTCGACGTCGACCTGAGCGTTTTTCAGTTGTGCCTGATTCTGCAGCAGAGTGCCTTCGGCTTGCAGCAAGGCGTTCTGGTACGGGCGTGGGTCGATCTCGGCCAACAGGTCACCGGCCTTGACCATCTGCCCTTCTTCGAAATTGATCTTGACCAGCTCGCCGCCCACCCGGCTGCGCACATTGATGGTGTTGAGCGCGGTCACCGTGCCCAGCGCCTTGTAGTACAGCGGGAAGTCGCCGGTAACCGCCGGCGCCACGCGCACCGGAATCGGCCCGGTGCCGCCTCCGAAGCCCGGCCGCATCATCCCCGAACGCCCGGTGTGCCCGACCGCCGCCTTGTCAGCGCCCTCTTTGTGGGCTGAACCGGCGGGCCAGAATTTCCAGCACAGGACGGCGATCACCAACAAGACCAGCAGGCTGATCAGCCAGCGACGGGAGTTACGAGGGGACGATTGCATGGAGTCATTAACCATTGGGCGCGTGGGCTTCTTTTACGGGAGGCTGAACGATAAGCACTGGTGGGGAATTAGCAAAGCAGCTTTACCGGCAATTTACTTACACCTTACGTTTCAAGGTGTGAGGCAAAACACTGATACACAAATGAAAACGGCCTGGACAGGGCCAGGCCGTTAACAATTGTAAAAGCGCTTACTTGAGAACGGACAGTGCCGCTTCGTAGTTAGGCTCTTCAGCGATTTCCTTGACCAGTTCGCTGTGCAGGACGTTGTCGTTTTCGTCCAGCACCACAACGGCGCGAGCGGTCAGGCCTTTCAGCGGGCCGTCGGCGATGGCTACGCCGTAGTTCTCGATGAACTCGGCACCGCGCAGGGTCGACAGGTTTTGGACGTTTTCCAGACCTTCGGCGCCGCAGAAACGCGCTTGGGCGAACGGCAGGTCAGCCGAGATGCACAGCACCACGGTGTTGGCGATGTCGTTGGCCTGAGCGTTGAACTTGCGCACGGAAGTGGCGCAGGTCGGGGTGTCGACGCTTGGGAAGATGTTCAGCACTTTGCGCTTGCCGGCGAAGTCTTTCAGGGTGACGTCGGACAGATTGCCGGCAACCAGAGAAAAGGCTGGCGCCTTGGAACCGGCTTGTGGCAACTGGCCGTTGACTTGAACCGGATTGCCTTTAAGGGTGACTTGAGCCATGACTTGAGTCCTTCTGATGTTTTGATTGGAAAGCATGCAAGAGGCCGAAGTTAACCACGAAATGGTCCGACGACCTATGCCCTGTTTGGAAATTGTTGGGTGCCTGCGCGAAAAATTGTATACAAACCCACCGCCGCTCCCCTGTAGGAGTGAGCCTGCTCGCGATAGCGGTCTGTCAGTCAACATCTGCGTGTATGACACACCGCCATCGCGAGCAGGCTCACTCCTACAATTAGATCTGCGGTGTGAAAAATTCTCCGCACTTTTACCAGAGACCCTGTCGATTCAAGTGTGGCCCGTTCGACTAAGCAATGAATCCCACCAAACTCACGGAGTAACCGCCATGCGCTTCATGATCCTTGTAAAAGCCAGCGTCGACTCGGAAGCCGGCATCATGCCCAGCGAAGAGCTGATCACCGCGATGGGCAACTTCAACGAAGAACTGGTCAAGGCCGGCATCCTGATCGATTGCGATGGCCTGCACCCGAGTAGCAAAGGTGCTCGCGTGCATTTCTCCGGTGACAAACGCACGGTCATCGACGGGCCGTTCATCGAAACCAAAGAACTGGTGGCCGGCTACTGGATCTGGGAAGTGAAATCAAAAGAAGAAGCCATCGAATGGGTCAAGCGCTGCCCCAACCCAATGTCAGGCGATTCTGATATTGAAATCCGCCAGATATTTTCTGCAGAAGACTTCGGCGCTGAGTTCACCCCTGAAGCGCGGGAACAGGAAGAACGTGTCCGCGAACAAGCCAAGAAAAACGGCTGAACCGAATAGTCCTGTAGGTGCTGCCGAGGGCAGCGATCTTTTGATGTCACTTTCTAGGCACCAAATGAGCGCGGCCTTCGACAACTCCTTCAAAAACTAGATGACCGTACAGCCACGGCTTCCAAGTGTCCTGACCTAGTTAGAAGTACAACGCACCAAACTCTTTGACCTTCGACAAAAGGCATACCATCTTCAAAAACGCTTAGCGCTATTGTCGCTCGCCCGCCGTCCACTTGTAACGAGTCAACGTACCCGGGGTTCGGATCAAGGATTAACACTCCCCTTTTGCGTTCCACGTCATAAAACTCAATTGTTGCTGGTAATCCTTCCATCTCACCATCCTCCACCGAATCATATCTGCGTTCCCCTTAACGAAGCGCATCGCTCAATCAAACACCCATCACCTTGCACCCACAACTGTCACATCTATCAGGGTGTATATATATTCAGCACCCTTTCTGGAGCAGCCTCGTTTCACTCGACAGCTACTACACCATCAGAAACGGAATATTGATCGTTGCCACGCTCTGCGTGGCAACGCCTCAGGGGACGCTCTGCGTTCCAGCTTGCGAATTTGACGCAGAGCGTAAAGGGCTGCATTCCCACGCAGAGCGTGGGAACTATCAACAGCGTGGGAACGATCATTCAAGAGCGATCAGTTCTTGAGTTCGACGTGATCCAAGGCCTGGTTGACGGCCAGTTCCCCCAACATGACGACCTGTGCGATACCCAGTGCAGTCTTGCGCTGCGAGGTTTCCAGCGAGGCGGCGAAGTTCATCAGCATTTCGCTGGCCGAGCCGAGGGTTTCGCTGGCGTTGGCGAGCAGGGATTCAGTGTTGTACCTGGGATTGGCGAGGTACATGGGTTCCGGCTCGTTGGCGCTGGACATGATATGGGCGCTGGGGTTGAGGTAGAAATCGAGCGCGCGGTCGGCGGCTTCGTGGAGTTTTTTACTGTCGACTGAGGCGTAGGGGGATGTGGTGTCGGCGTCTGATTCTGGGGGATTGGGTGTTGGCTTTTTCATAGTGTTTTCTCTATCCGAACGGTGGAGCTGGTCCATTCGGCTTCCGGTCGAATGGGTGGCAGCTGTACGCAGGCTGGAAACCCGGGGGACAGAGAAACCCGGACGACCCGAAGGTCCCCCACGCACAGCCGCCATAACTAAGTACGCACCAAAAAAGGTGCGCAAGCATACGTCATGAACGGTGCTGTTGCGTTCAGTTTTCCCCCGGGGTTTCCAGTCCCGGTCGCTGATTTGGCAGCGACGAACACAGGCTAGAGACCCGACGTCCGACGGACAACCTGAAAACCTTGTGGGAACGTTCCCCAAATTCCAAACAACGCTTAAACATCCCGAATTGAAATACGCATATGTAGGAGCAGCCGAAGGCTAGAGCCGCGATCGGACGAACCTTTGATTTTGCATTTAAAAAACACGATCAAAAGATCGCAACCTCGTGTCACTCGCCAGCTCCTGTCGCCAGTGCGCCGTCCGCTTGCAGGGTCAGTTGGCGGGTGATGCCCGGCAACGGCGGCAACCCGCACTGCCGCGGGTTTGTCGGCCAATAAGCAACAGCTGAGGACTTTTTCACGCGAAACAGGTAGGGTGCGCAAAATCAAAGTGCCATCACTGGACCGCGTCGCAGGTTTTCATGGAGTTGTACACGCAATGAGTTGCTGGACCGTCCTTGGCCTTACGGCCGACGCCGATACGCGCAGTATCAAACGCCAATACGCTGCCCTGCTCAAACAGACCCGCCCGGACGAAGACGCCGAGGGCTTCCAGCGCCTGCGTGACGCCTATGAGCAAGCCCTGAATTACAAGGAATGGGCGCAGGCCAGCGAGGACCACGGGGCTGATGAAGACGCCTGGGATTTGACCGGTCTGACCGTAGTCGAAGTCGATGCCTTGCAGCAGGCGACGCGCTCGCTGGCCGACACCAGCCTTGCACAATTGCAACAGCGCCATGCCCTCGCCGTTGAGCAGGGTTGCGCGCATATCCTCGAAGAGACCCTGCTGCAGCATTGCATCGAGCACCCGGATACATCGGCGCCGATGGTCGATTGGGCGGTGCAGACGTATCACTGGTTCAGTGCCTGGCAGCGGCTGGAACTGGACGAGGAATCCATCGAACATTTGCTCGATCACCAGCGGGAACGCATGACTCGACCGCTGCGTGATGCCCTCGAACGTGAGGACAGTGCGGCCTTTTTGCAGGCCTACGCACAGTGCGCGCAATACCTCTGGCTCGACGCTGAAGTGCACCGGCAGTGGTTCAACCTGTTCCTCAGTCGATTGCTACTGGACTGCGAATACTGGTCTTCCGCTATTTTCGAACAGGTCTGCGCGGGCCAGGGCTGGCATTCCGGCCCGGCCAACCGTTGCCCGAAAGATGAATGGAAACGTCTGGTCGCGCGCCATGAGGCTCCGATTTTTATCGCGCAACAGCGTCAACTCGCCGAAGAGCCGCCCGCCACCGCCGAACACCGCGCCGCCCGCCTGCTGCTCGGTACTGGCCCGTTCAGCCAGCGTCGAGCATTGGCCCGGCGCCTGCGTGAGAAAGATTGGGAGCATTGCCGACATTTGAGTTCGGCGCTGTATGCCAATCATCCGAAGGTCTGCGCGGAATTGCCCGGTGGCACCGCGTTTTTCTGGCGCGACTGGGAACTGAAACGCGGCGAATGGCCGACCTACGTTGGCGTGGTGCTGGCCTGCCTGATCGGTGCATTTACTCATTTCATCCCGCTGGGGCTGCGCGTCACCGGGCTGATCAATATCGTCATGACCTCAACAATCGTGTTTGGCGTGATCGCTGCGGGCATCAACTGGCTGACGCACGAACTGGCGCACACCCATTGGCTGCTGGATGACCGCCTCAGCGCGCGGTTGTGGCCGGGTTTTGCCAAGGACGCTGCGCCGTTCGGCGTACTGCGCGATCTGATTCCCTGCGCATTGATGGTGGCCGGGCTCAGCTGGTTTTTCGGCCCCATCGCTGGCGTCGTTTATGCGGCCACGCTGGCCAGCGTGGGTTTGATTCGTCGCCGTCAGGTCAAGCCACACACGTCCTGGGAAAAGACCAACCTGCCGGTGAAAATCGGCCTGACGCTACTCGGCGTTGTCACCCTGGTGCTGGTACTGGGTGTGTTCAAAGTGGCCGCCAGCCAAGGCACGGTCAATCGCAATCAGGGCCTGCAACCCTGGGCGGAGCGTTTGTGTAGCCGGTTGCCGGCGAGTTCTTTCGATTGCGGCGCCCCGGCCACCCGCGAGCAGTGGTATCCCGCGGAGGCACGGCCATGACGTCGAGATTCATGTTTGTCAGCGGCGTAGTGGTCGTTCTGGTGGTGATGGGGCTGTCGAGCGCGACCCGACCGTTCCTGAAGCTCGACCTGTGGCTTGATCAGCGCGACTCAGTGGTGACCGCACAGGCCAACGCGTTGAGTCCGATCATTGCCTGCGTCAACCGTGTCGATGTGCACTGGCGCAACGCCTACGACAAATTCGAGCGTCCGCGACCAGCAGGTAATGCATTCGATAGTTATCTTGCTGAGGCTCGGGATTTCGACAACACGGATGCGTACACCGTGCAGAACATCCAAAAGGATCTCTGCCTCAGTCATATCAACGAAAAACTCGAACTCTTGGCCTATCAGCCAGTGCTTTCGCAAAAAGTCCGTGACTACGCGCAAGCACTGCAGGGCGCGGCGGTGATCTTTACGCCGGAGCGACTCGACAGAAGTGCGAACTTTTATGCCACGCCGCTCGCCCGGTTGTCACAGGGCTCGGAGCAAATCCAGGCCGCCAGCAATGCCTACATCAACGCATCGACAGCCTTGCGAGAGGAACTGCTGCCACTTGATGTGGCACAGCGTTCCGAGCAGCTCAAGCTGCTGGAAGCGCGGGTGGGCAGGGAGATTCATTGGTCTCTGCTGGCGTACATGATGCAAGCCCGGGAGACATTGGAGCTGCTCGAAGACGGGATGAAACACCGCACCCTGACCCCGCAAGCCGTGGCCGATACCACCGCCGATCTGCAACAGGCGTGGAATCGTCGCGCGCCCTTCATCGCTCTTCGCGAGGGTGGATTCCGAAACAAGGACGATGACGCGCGGGAGCTGTGGCGGCACATCAGTGCGCCAGCGCAAAGCTATCTCGACGCGCTGAACACCCTGCATAAGGACTGGCAGAACCACGCCGAACCGCAACGCTTGAGCGACGATTACTACGCCGTCACCCATGGCTACGACGCCCTACTCAGCCAATACAACCGCCAGGCACGCGCCAATTTCTGAGGTGTGCACAGGCCGGACGGTCCTCGCGGACAATCCGGCCTCGTGCGCTTACTTGGCTTTCTTGAGCTTCAGATACGACTGACGCAGGTCTGAGGCCCAGCCATCGATGACGGGTTTGACGTCATTGGTGCTCATTGCCTGCGAATCATTTTCCAGTGGCTTGCCGGTGCCTTTGCGCACCACTTGCGCGACGACCTTGTTATTCGCGCCATCGAGGAACACCGCTTCGGTGGCCAACGTAGTTTCCTGATCACGAATACCGCTGGCGGTGCTGACCGCAGCGGCGACCAACGCAATCGGAATCACCTCGTAAGCATGCAGGCCTTCGGTGGAGCTGCTCACGGCGGTGATTGCCGCACGCACCACAATCACGCCCGGGCCAGGACCGGTGGCCAACGGCAAGTCTTTGCCGATCTCACGCTTGAGCGCCTGATCGTAGTAGGAAGTGATGCCATTGAGGGTTTGCTGGGAGATTTTCGCGGTCGGTTGCGGTTTCGGGTAGAGCTGAGTCGGCTCGATGTACACACTGGTGAATTTCCTGACGTCGACCTTCGGATCGATCCAGCGCATCACCTCGGCACCGGACGGGGATTTGGCCTCCTTGAGCTGGCTGTAGTCTTTGAGGAATCCTGAGTACTCTTTCGGGTCGACGGTTTTGCTGGAACAACCCACCATTGCGACGGTGGCAATGCACAGAGTGCCCATCATCACTGCTAGCTTCATGCTGTAACTCCTGTCAGAAGGCCGAAAAACTTTGCCCGGGGGAATTACAGGTATAGCTAAAACTTCAGTAATTGCGATTGCACAGCACAATATTCACGCAAGGCTGCGCGGAGGATCACAAGCGTCATTTGAAAGACGTCGAGCATCCGGCAACGCTGCATCGAGCTCTTGGCCATTGGTGAGCTTCAAGAATCCGCTGCACTGGAACAAGCTGAGCTAGAACGCCCGCAAGTGCTGTTGCAGGGGTGGAAGAAGATGAACATGGGCGATCCGGCGCTTAAGTGACGGGCTGGAAATTGTCTTCCCTCACCCTAGCCCTCTCCCAGAGGGAGAGGGGACCGATTGGGGGATATTCAAGAGTTCCGCCGACTTGAGCGAGTGCCTTTGAATCCATAATCGACTCGGTCTTCCACGTCGGTGTCGCTTGCTAGACACCTCGGTCAGTCCTCTCTTTCAGAGGTAAATAGAGGGGACCGATTCGGGATGATTCGAGAGATACACCGACGTGACCGATTGCCTTTGAATCCATAATCGACTCGGTCTTCCACGTCGGTGCAGGACGCCAGACACCTCGGTCAGCCCCCTCTTTCAGAGGTAAATAGAGGGGACCGATTCGGGATGATTCGAGAGATACACCGACGTGACCGATTGGCTTTGAATCCATAATCGACTCGGTCTTTCACGTCGGTGCAGGACGCCAGACACCTCGGTCAGTCCCCTCTTTCAGAGGTAGATAGAGGGGACGATTGGGGGAGATTCGAGAGATACACCGACGTGACCGATTGGCTTTGAATCCATAATCGACTCGGTCTTCCACGTCGGTGCAGGACGCCAGACACCTCGGTCAGTCCCCTCTCCCTCCGGGAGAGGGTTAGGGTGAGGGGCTTTTCAGGGGTTCACCCCATTACCAGGACGAAGTCTCACCACTGCGCAACGCCATCTCCCGCCGACTGTTGATGTGCATCGCCTTGATCAAGGACACCGTGCCCACCAGCAAAATCGCCGCCCCCAACAGGAAGTCGATGTTGTACAGCTGGAAGTCCTGCACCGGCCCGATCAGCAGCACCCGCACGATCGCGGCGCCCAACAGCGTGGCAAGGAAGTCGATCCCCGGTTCATTGCGGTAAAACACCAGCAGTAACGGCAGGCACAACACCAACAGCAGCAACAACACCACCACCTTGAACGAACCTTTGCGCTCGACGCTGAAGGCACATTCGTGCGGCCCGTACGCCTTGTAATCCTCGTCGCGGATCATCGAGGTTTTCTCGTTGATGTAGTCGACGCGGTTGTACTTCTGGATCGGCGTGAAAGTGTTGGACATCTCCATCAACGTGGTGATGTTCTTGAAGCGCAGGTCGATGCGCTCGCTACCCTTGAGGTAATAAAGCACCGGCTTATAGCCGTAGCGATAGCTGTCGAAAGGGAATTCGGTGACCTGACCCTGGACACCGATCGGCCGTGGTTCAAGTTCGGCGTAGGCACTTTTATTGGTGGCGGAAAGGTTGCGGCTCAGCGGCTGCACCTTGACCTGCTCAAGGAAGATCGGCGTGACGCCGTAGGACCATTGCAACGGTTCCAGACGCAGACGCAGTTCGTTGCGGCTGAGGTCGTAACGGTTGAAGGTGCGTTCCGAAACCACCAGCGAACCACTGAGCATGAACTCGCCGCGCAGATTGTTGGTGACGCGCAAGGTCAGTTGGTCCTTGCCCAGCAACGCCGCTTCCGTGGATGGCGGCGTGCCGCACCACGCGGTGCTTTCGCCGACACCGCCGAGTTGGCCGTCGCGGTTTTCCTTGAATACATAAAAGTAACTGGCCCACAGCGTCACCATTAACAGCAACGCTGTGAGGCCGAGGATTTTTTTGCCCGGACTCACTGATCAGACTCCCTTCTTCGGTTCCATCGTCCAGCCGAAAACCCGCTGGCGACGGCGACTCTACCAAAAGGCCACCACTCACCCAAGGGAAAATGCCCGATTCAGGAGGTTTCTAGGGGTTTCCCCGGTGTACTTCGAAGAACAAAAGATCGCAGCCTGCGGCAGCTCCTACACGGGATCCACTGTAGGAGCTGCCGCAGGCTGCGATCTTTTCAAGCGTCAGCGCCGTCGGAACAACGGACGTGGTTCGATGACTGAGCGGCCGTAGAGCACGCTCATTCCGGCCAATCCTTTCAGCGCATCCTCAGCCGATTTGTCCTCACGCACCGCGAAACTGTCGAACCCGCACTGGCGCATATGGCTGAGCTGATCACGCAAGACATCGCCAATCGCGCGCAACTCCCCTGCCCAGCCGAACCGGCTGCGCAGCAGATACGCCTGACTGTAAGCACGCCCGTCGCGAAAGTTCGGGAAATCCAGGGCGATCAGTGGCAACGAGGCCAACCACGGCACCAGGCTTTCAACCTCATCGTCCGGGCCAAGCCACACCGCATGAGTCGACGGTGATTCCAACCAGTGCGTCAGCGGCAACATCAGCAAACCTGCAGGCCTTGGCGTCGATGGCTCACGCACTAGCGTCCACGGATCGTCCGTCACTATTCGCGCTACGCCCTGCTCCAGCCGCAACAAATTATTCATACCGCCTCCAGCGTTTTCGGATAAACCCGCTCTTTGAACGGCTCCAGGCCAATCCGCGCGACGGTGTCGACAAACAGTTCCTCGTGCTCGCGATAGCGCACAAACGTACCGATGATCCGCTCGATCACCTGCGGCACTTCCGCAGCACTGAACGACGGGCCGATGACTTTGCCCAATGCGCTGTTTTTGCCCTGGGCGCCGCCGAGGGTGATCTGATACCACTCGCTGCCATTCTTATCGACGCCGAGGATGCCGATATTGCCGATGTGGTGGTGACCGCAGGCGTTCATGCAGCCAGAGATGTTCAGGCTGATATCGCCCAGATCATGCAGGTAATCGAGGTTGTCGAAGCGTGCCTGAATCGCCTGGGCAATCGGGATCGATTTGGCGTTGGCCAACGCACAGAAATCGCCACCGGGGCAGGCAATGATGTCGGTGAGCAGGCCGACGTTGGCGCTGCCCAGGTCGTGTTTGCACGCCAGTTGCCACAACGCATAGAGGTCGGTTTTCGGCACATCGGGCAAGACGATGTTCTGCTCATGGGCGATGCGAATCTCGCCAAAACCGAAACGCTGCGACCAGTCGGCCACCGCCAGCATCTGCACAGCGGTGACATCCCCCGGCGGCGCCGCCATGCCCGGTTTGGTCGACAGCACCACGCTGGTGTAGCCCGGCACCTTGTGCGGCTGCACGTTGCGCGCGACCCAACGGGCAAACGCCGGGCTTTCGGCCAGGCGCGTGCCGAAGTCCAGATCGGTGTCGGCCAGGGTGTGATAAACCGGCGGCACGAAGGCGCTGGCGACCCGCTGATATTCGGCTTCGGTCAACTGCGCCGGGCCGTCCTTGAGGTGCTGCCATTCCTCTTCGACTTCCTTGGCAAACGCCTCAATGCCCAGCGCCTTGACCAGAATCTTGATCCGCGCCTTGTACTTGTTGTCACGTCGACCATGGCGGTTGTACACCCGCAGCACGGCCTCGACGTAGGACAGCAAATGCTGCCACGGCAAGCCTTCGCGGATCTGTAAACCGAGAATCGGCGTGCGCCCCAGACCACCGCCGACGATCACTCGTAGAAGCATCTGCCCATCGCGGCCGGGGTAAAGGTAGAGGCCGATGTCGTGCATCATGATTGCCGCGCGATCCTGCTTCGCCGAGCAAATGGCGATCTTGAATTTGCGTGGCAGAAACAGGAATTCCGGGTTGATCGTCGACCACTGCCGCAGAATCTCGGCCAATGGGCGCGGGTCGATCAACTCGTCCGCCGCGACCCCGGCGAACGCCTCGGTGGTGATGTTGCGCACGCAGTTGCCGGAGGTCTGGATCGCATGCATGTTGACCTGCGCCAGACGTTCGAGGATGTCCGGCACGTCGCTCAGTTCGATCCAGTTGAACTGCATGTTCTGCCGCGTAGTGAAGTGACCGTAACCACGATCGTAATCGCTGGCGATGCTGGCCAGCGTGCGCATCTGTTCGGCGCTCAAGGTGCCGTAGGGAATCGCCACGCGCAGCATGTAGGCGTGCTTCTGCATGTACAGGCCGTTTTGCAGACGCAGCGGCAAAAACTCCTCTTCGCTCAATTCCCCGGCCATGAAGCGCTCGACCTGATCGCGAAACTGCGCAACACGCTCGAACACCAGCGCCCGGTCGTAATCATCGTATTGATACATGCCTGCCACCTCATCAGTTATTCCTGTGGGAGCGAGCCTGCTCGCGAATGCGGTGTGTCAGGCAACTGCATTGTTGGCTGACACACCGCATTCGCGAGCAGGCTCGCTCCCACAGTTTTCTTCAGAGCACTATGACGAAGCAGCGCAGCGCGTTACAGATTCACCTGAACTCATAAAAACCATATCAGGGCGCGGCAGAACGCCGCAGTCAGCCCTTTAATCTGATCCGCATAAATCAAAGATTCCTGAGCCTGTTTTGTTTCTGACGGGGTTTCTACAGTGCAGCTCATGCCAGACCGGGTGGCCTGGCAAGACTTTGCAACCGTGGATGAACTGACCATGAGCACAGCAACAATCGGACAGGCTTATAACTACAAGGTCGTCCGCCAATTCGTTATCGCGACGGTTTTCTGGGGTGTGGTGGGCATGGCGATGGGCGTGTTCATCGCCTCGCAACTGGTGTGGCCAGAGATGAATCTGGACCTGCCGTGGACCACCTTCGGCCGACTGCGACCGCTGCACACCAGCCTGGTGATTTTCGGTTTCGCCGGCAGCGCGCAATTCGCCGCCAGCTACTACGCAGTGCAGCGCACCTGCCAGGTGCGGCTGTATTCAGACAAACTCGCCGCGTTCACCTTCTGGGGCTGGCAATCGGTGATTGTGGTCATGCTGATCACCCTGCCGCTGGGCTACACCACCACCAAGGAATACGCCGAGATCGAATTCTCCGGCGCGGTGTGGATGGCTGTCGTCTGGGTCGCTTACGCCATCGTGTTTTTCACCACCGTGGTGCAGCGCAAGACCAAACACATCTACGTCGGCAACTGGTTTTTTGGTGCGTTCATCCTGGTGATCGCCATGTTGCACGTGGTCAATCACCTGTCGATTCCGGTGGACTGGTTCAAGTCGTATCCGGTGTATTCCGGCGCCACCGATGCGATGGTGCAGTGGTGGTACGGGCACAACGCGGTGGGTTTCTTCCTGACCACCGGGTTCCTCGGCATGATGTATTACTTCGTGCCGAAACAGGTCAATCGGCCGGTGTATTCGTACCGGTTGTCGATTGTGCATTTCTGGGCGCTGATCACCCTGTACATCTGGGCCGGGCCGCACCATTTGCATTACACCGCGCTGCCGGACTGGGCGCAGTCGCTGGGCATGGCCATGTCACTGATCCTGCTGGCGCCGAGCTGGGGCGGGATGATCAACGGCATGATGACCTTGTCCGGCGCCTGGCATAAGTTGCGCACCGACCCGATCCTGCGCTTCCTCGTGCTGTCGCTGGCGTTCTACGGCATGTCGACCTTCGAAGGGCCGATGATGGCGATCAAAACCGTCAACGCCCTCTCCCACTACACCGACTGGACAATCGGCCACGTTCACGCCGGCGCGTTGGGCTGGGTGGCGATGATCACCTTCGGTGCGACTTATCACATGGTGCCCAAAGTGTTTGGCCGCGAGCAGATGTACAGCACGCCGCTGATCAACCTGCACTTCTGGCTGGCGACCATCGGCACGGTGTTGTACATCGCTTCGATGTGGGTCAACGGCATCACCCAGGGCCTGATGTGGCGGGCGATCAACGAGGACGGCACGCTGACCTATTCATTCGTCGAGGCGCTGCAGGCCAGTCATCCGGGGTTCATCGTGCGCTTTGCTGGCGGGGTGTTCTTCCTTACCGGGATGTTGCTGATGGCCTACAACGTGTGGCGTACGGTGCGGGTGGCCGACGTTGCACTGGCGCGCAGTGAAGCGCAGATCGCCTGAGGCAGGGAGCCGCTCGTGATGGAGATTTTCTTTGATGTGTTGGGCGTGATGTTTCTGTGGCTGGCGGTTGAGTACTGCTTGCGACGGGAGACGGCGGACAGCCTGGATGAAGCGAGTATGGTGCCGTTTGCCGATGATCCGGAGGTGGCGCGGCGGGTGGAGCTGGCTACCGGGAAAACCGTGAAAGCGGTGGCGCCGGAGGTGGCGAAGCCGGGGTGGGTGAATCTTGATATGTGAGGGGTGTCAGTCGGGCAGCCCTCACCCTAGCCCTCTCCCAGAGGGAGAGGGAACTGACCGAGTTGTTTGTTCAGGGCACGTCGACCTGCAATATCTAAGGTGAATGCAATCTCACAAACAATGAAGATCGGCTCCCTCTCCCCCTGGGGGAGAGGGAACTGACCGAGTTGTTTGTTCGGGTTACGCCGACTTGAAATATCTAAGGTGAATGCAATCTCAAAAACAACGAAGATCGGCTCCCTTTCCCCCTCGCCCCCTGAGGTAGAGGGAACTGACCGAGTTGATTATTCGAGTTACGTCGGCCTGAAAAATCCAAGGTGAATGCAATCTCATAAACAACGAAGATCGGCTCCCTTTCCCCCTCGCCCCCTTGGGGGAGAGGGCTGGGGTGAGGGGGTAGCTCTTGATCTTAACTACGATCGCGAGGAATCAGGCTCTGCAACTGCTGGGCAAGGAAATTGGCGTCAAAGGCAAACGTATCCGGATCCTTCAAACCATTGGTCTTGCGCCACTGCCAGGTGCCGTCCGGCAATCCCACCAGTGAAATGCTGCCATACCGCGCCGCCGTCAGCCCCATCACCGCAAGCGAAATCTGCCCGCCACTGCCCATAACATCCGGCACGAACTCCACCGGTTTGCCGGCAATCACGATGCTCAGTTTCTCGGTCTTGAAGGTCGATGTTTCCACCGGTGTACTCGGCCCGAACGCGACATACGCCTCGCGACTCACCTCCAGCAGATTCGGCGCCTGCACCGGCTCCAGCCATTGCTGAATATCGGCGAACAGCGCGGTAATCCGCGTGGCCCAAGCAGCCGATTGCGTCTCGAACAGTTGCTTCTTGTGCGCTTCGCTCTCGGCGTAATGACGAAGCATCTCGCCCAGTTGCTGTACATCGTCCATAGCGGTGTTCCTCGGAAAGGACCTGCAATACTCGATAGTGGCAGATACCAGCCGCTACGTACGATTAAGCTGCAGCAAGCCCGACGCAGCACCATGACACTTGGGTGAAACTTCAGCAGTACAGTCACTTGCTGCTGGCATCGAAGCATGAAGAAAAGGAAACTCCGGGCAGACCTGAACGCTCGACACTGTCATTTGCCTGAGGACATCCAATGCGCACCATCGGCCTGATCGGCGGCATGAGCTGGGAATCCAGCGCCGAATACTATCGACTCATCAATCAGCAAGTCCGGGATCGTCTCGGCCCGTTGCGCTCCGCGCAGTTGCTGATGCACAGCGTCGATTTCGGCCCTGTCGAACAGGCCCAGCACGCCGGGCGCTGGGACGATGCGGCGGCAATTCTGGTCGATGCTGCGCGCAGGCTGGAAGCGGGAGGCGCGGAATGTGTGGTGCTGTGTACCAACACCATGCACAAGGTCGCCGAGCAGATTCAGGCGGCGATCAGCATTCCGTTTTTGCACATTGCCGAACCGGCCGCACAGGCGGCTCTGAACATAGATGCACGCACGGTCGGATTGCTCGGCACCGCATTCACCATGGAACAGGATTTCCTCAAGCAACGCCTGGTCGCCAAGGGTTTGACCGTGTTAGTGCCGGACGAAACAGAGCGCAAGGATGTACACCGGATCATCTACGACGAACTCTGCGTCGGCGTGATCAGCGATCAGTCGCGGCAAATCTATCAGCGGGTGATTGAATCCCTCACCGCGCGCGGCGCTCAGGCAATTATCCTCGGCTGCACCGAAATCGGCATGTTGGTCAAACCCGAACACAGCGCCCTGCCCCTGCTCGACACCACCGAACTGCATGCACAGTCGGCGGTGGCGTTTGCGCTGGGCGACTGAGTCAGGTTTTCGGGCGATTGCGCAGGCGCGCCATGCTCAGGGTGTCGACCCATTGCCCGTCGCGCACCGCGTAATCGCGAAACAGGCCTTCGGTCTCGAACCCGAATTTGCGGTAGAGCGCGATGGCGGCCTCGTTGTCGGCGTAAACCGAGAGTTCAACGCGGTGCAGGTTCATCCAGTTGTCGGCCACATCCAGCGCCGCCGCCAGCAACTTCGAACCGACGCCTTTGCCCTGCCACGCCACAGCGACTGCCATACCGACGCTGCCGGCATGACTGCGACGAATCCGCGAATAGTTTTCCAGCCCCAGATGGCCGATGACCTGACCCTGATGCAGCGCGACCAGCTTCAATACCCGCTCATTCTCCGCCAGCAGCCGTTGGCGCCAGACGTCGATTGACTGAAACGGCATCTGCAACACCTGCCGGGTGACGGCCCGCTCGTTGTAAAGCGCCGTGACAGCCTCGAGGTGCGACTCGCTGAAGCGTTCGATGTGAATGGCGGCGTTGTGGTCGGGCATGGAGGATCCTTCCTGGATCGATGAGTGGCCAATCACTCTAAACCGCCGGTGATCAGTCTGGCGAGTTTCGGCTTGCTGACCACTCATCGCAAAACCGCCATACCTGTCAGAGTTGACAGGTGACGGCGCCGTCCACCTCGCATTAGATGCAGCAATGAGTTCCCATCTGATGCCTGGAGAATGAAATGAGCCGTGTCCGCAGCATTGTCGAACCGTTCGCACTGTCCTACCCGCATGTTCCCAAAATGGTTGAGCTGGAGCCCACAACTGAAGGCGTTCATGGAGGCGTTTCCATCGCCGATAGCAATGCGGCTGGAGGCCTTCAGATTTTCATGTTGGCGTACTTGGGACAAGCCAGGAACGATAAGCTCAGGCTGATACTGAACGGCGATAAGCAACCCGGCACAATCATCGTCGCTCCCGGAGAAGAGAATGAAGATACGGCTTTGTGGCTGGGCGCCGAGCTTCTGCAAAAAGGTTCGAACCGCATCGAGATCGAAGTAGAACGCACCTCGGGCAACAACGATGTCACCAAAGAACTGGTGCTGCTCTATCGCACCTCCCCACCCGGCGATACGCCTGCGGTGTTGAACTTCAGCGTCAGTCACAGCCGGATCGACGCGAAAGATGCCGACGATGTATCCGTCACCGTCACCTACAAAAATATCAACTGGTACGACTACATTTACGTCGACTGCAACGGCGCACGCGTTACGTATCGCCTGATGCCGGACACCTTACCGCCGCCAGCCACCGTCCCGAAAGAAATCATGATTCCGATTCCGAGATCGAAATTGGAACAGGGTGGCAATGATTCGGACTTTGAATTCAAGTTTCGAGTCGTCGACCACGTAAGCAACCCATCCGGCCCACCGACCTGGTCAGACATTGTGACGGTTGATGTGGATTTGACGCGGACTTCCTCACCGCTGGTCATTGATCAGAGCCTGATGACCCTGGATGGCGTCAAGCTGATGCAAGACTATGGATGGGCGACAAAAGAGGTGGTTGGTAATGTCCAGGTTCGCGAAGCTTCGGGCGGTGTGCCACCGTACCGATACACTTCCTCTGACGACTTGATTGCAAAAGTGACGTCAAACGGCAAAGTCGAAGGTTTGAGAAACGGCACCGCTACCTTGTCCGTGACAGATAGCGCCGGCACCACACTGCGTTACTCGGTTCAAGTCAGCAATGTTTACAACGTTAGAGCCGCCACCCGTTTAATGACCGTCCCCGAGGCAGTAAATTGGATCAGGAGTGAAGCTGGAGAGGCTTATGACAATTTTTTTGTTCCTCCAACGGTAAAAGCCATTCCTTTGAATTTCGTCGATCTTCATAAGATTTTACTGCCAATTCCTAATTCTATCCCGAACGGCTTTTTTAGATGGTTTGGCCGAGGTGAAGGCACCGCTGGTTCCTACGCGGTTTTCAACTCTGGAACCGGTGCGTTTTATCAGGGTATGAGTACAAGTGAGACACGGATGGCTCCAATCGCCTTTATCAAAACCTGAATGCTCTTACTGCTCAAGGTGCGGATTCGCAGCAACTGGCCCATGCCACGACGATATTGCTGCGCGATGGCTGTGTTGGGGCGGCAGATTCGGTTGCGGGTTTGGCTGATGCGGAAACCTTTGTACTGTGCCCGTTCAGTCAGGTTTTCAGCGGCTGATCGGGTGTTATCGCTAGCAGACTCACTCCTACAGTTGGATTGGTTGCATTCAGTGGGAGTATGGTTTTCTGGGCGGGCCTCATCGCTGGCAAGCCAGCTCCCACAGTTTTCCTGGGTGCTCACACAAACCGGATTCTCCGCAAATCCCTGTGGGAGTGAGCTTGCTCACGAAGGCGTCAGCTCAGGCTCCATCGTCGGTGAATGTGCCGGCGTCTTCGTGAGCAAGCTCTCTCCCACTTTGGGGTGTGCTCAGATACCAATTTCCAGCCAGCATTACCCTTGTGAGAGCTGGCTTGCCAACGATGGCGTTGGGTCATTGAGTATCAATGCCAGCCATCAGACCGCTTTCGCGAGCAGGCTCGCTCCCACAGGGGGTTGTGGGCATACAGGGGATTGGCTCAGGGCTGAAACCATTCGTGGCGTTCGTTGAAGGTGTGGTGGATCAGGTCGGTGAGGGTCTGCACTTCGGCCACATTCTGTGAGTCAGCATTGACCGCCAGCCATGCCTGCAATTGCATGGGCTCGGCGAATAATCCGGGTAACGCAATCAGCCCCCGATCGAAGCGGCTCATATACGCTGGCAACAACCCAATGCACGCGCTGCAACGAATCATCTCCAGCATCAATTCATAAGACTGCATCTGCACCACGCCGGCCAGACGCTGTTCAACCAACTCATTCCACGGCCGGAAGCTGTCGATCTGCCGGTCATGCTGCCACTGCACCAGCATGAAATCAGCAAGGTCATCAGGCGTGTCCGGGCGCGCGGTGACGCGGGAGTAGCGTTTGGCGATGTGTGGCAGGTAGTCGAGGCGTGCCAGCGCTTGCGGTTCGCTGGTGGCGAAGGTCGGGCCGGGGTGCGGGGTTTCGCCGTGGGCGAGCCAGAGGACGATGTCGGCGCTGACGGCACGCAGGGACAACTCGCTGTCCAGCGCGATGATTTCCAGGCGTACGCTGGCGTTGCGCCGCAGCAGCGCGATGAGGTCGCGGCCGAGGATGTCGTGGAGGATCGATTCGGCGACGGCGAGGCGGATCAATGGTTGCTCGATCACCGGGAGTTTGCGTTCGTTGGCCAGCGCTATGAGTTTGGCCTGTAGCTGTTGGCCTTCGCGAGTGAGGCTCAAGGCGCTGCCCTGAAAGCTGAACAGGGTGTGTTGCAGTTCTTGCTCAAGCTGGGCCAGTTGTTTGCGCAACAAGGTTGCGCGCACGTTGAGGCTGCGCGCGGCTTGCATGAAGCAACCGCAGCGGGCGCTGACGAGGAAGTATTGCGCGACTTCGCTGTCAATGGTCGCAGCATGTGCGAGCCACGGTTCGCTGTGGTCGTGCGGCCAGTGGTAATCGTGGTTGCCCTGTCGTCCTGCGGGTTCGGTGAATGACATCGATGACTCCCTGTCGATCTTTGTATTTTGCTGGCTTTCAGCACTTTTTAACTATTTCTGAACCCAGTGGAGATCCTGTGGGAGCTGGCTTGCCAGCGATGAGGCCGGAAGATCCAACATCATGGGTGACTGATAAGCCGCCATCGCTGGCAAGCCAGCTCCCACAGGTCACTCAGTGAAGGTGAAATCAGTGTTTTTCCTCCAGGACTTTGTTGAGCTCCGCGCCGTCAATGCTCAGCGTTGCAGTGTTGAGCATGCCGTCCAAGTAGGCTTGGGCGATCTGTTCCTGACGTTGAGCACGCAAGGCCTCGGTTAGCTGATCACGCAGTTCATCGAGGGTTGCGGTACGGGCGGGTTGTTGCTCGGTGAGCTTGATCACGTGGAATCCGGCGGCGCTCTGGACGGGATCAGAAACCGCGCCAACCTTGAGCCGCGCCACTGCACCACGCACCTCCGGGACCAGTTGCTGCAACGGTTGCAGACCGCTATCGCCGCCGCGTTCAGCGGTGACGCGATCCTGTGAATATTGAGTCGCCAATGCAGCAAATTCCGCCGGCGTTGCCTGAGCTTTCTTGCTCAATTCAAGCGCCTGCTTGCGCACCGACTCAAGATTCTGCGGATCATTCACCCCAAGGAAAATCTGACTGACCCGATACAACGCCGGCGTCTGCCAATTCGCCTTGCCTGAGTCATAAGCCTGCTGCAACTCAGCCGCACTCGGATAATCCGCCGGCACCTCACTGACCGAACGCAAGTAATCACGGAACACGATCTGCTCAGTCGCTGCCCGGGTCTGCCGCGCAACCTCGGGACGCTGCGCCCAACCCTGCGCATCAGCCTGCTCCAGCACCGCTTTCTCGGCCAGACGCGTGCGAATCCACCGTTCCAGCGCCTCACGATTACCGCGCAATTGTTCGCGGGTTTCCGGCGGAACTGTAGCCAGCAACGCCTGAAGTTCCGCAGGGGTTACCTGCTGATTACCCAACCGCGCCACCGCCGGCCCCGTTGCAACCGCCGTCACCGACGACGATTGCTGGGCGGCGACCGGGTCACTGCCCGGCCGCACCACCAGCGCCACGGCCACCACCAACAGCGCCACTGCAGCAGCGCTGATCACCATGGCAGGCTTTTTCACAGCGCGACTTCCTCTTGCTCGGCGACAGCCACTTTCGCGGTGGATGCTTGCGCAGCTTGAGTGAAATCACGCAGATAAACGATAAATTCCTGCAACAGGCGATCCCACAATTCCAGGTTGCCGCGCAGGTGATCGTTGCTCACGCCCGCTGCCACGACCACATCCATTTCCATCACCAGAAACTCGCCCTGCAACGACAAACGCGCAAAACGACGGCTCGCGTTCCACTGCTCGGCCACACCGTGTGGCAACTCACCCTGCACCCGCAGCGCACAGCTGAAAGTGAAATCGACGTAGCTACCCTGCTCCACCGCCGGATTGCCGAATCGCACGGCGTAACCAATGCCCTGACTGGCGCTGAGCAACTGAACAATACCGTTCTGCTCGGTTTCGTTGACGCGATAACCCGCAGCTTGCAGGACTTCGGTCAGGGATTTTGGCGATACGTGGCTGATCAATTGAGTCATTACTTCTTCCTTGTCTATCAGTGCGTGAGCGCGGCTTGCGGCGCGTCGAATTGAGTCTTGTAGAGGTCGTCGCCAAACCCCTGGGCCAGTTCATCGAACTTGACCCGGGCACTGCCCGCGAAGGGCTGGCGGATCTTCATCACCTCGGCCACGTCGATGTTTTCGTAGGCAGTGAGGATCTGCTTGGCGACGCCGTACATCTGCTGATTCTTGACTGAACATTGCTGCACTTGTGTGTCACGTTCAGCCAATTGCGCTTGAAGCTTAGACCGTTCTGCTTCTTTGGCACGGGCCAGCACCAGCAACTCGTCATAGGCCTTTTTGAACTTGCCGGTCTGCTCGGCACTGGCCGCTACTTGTGCCTGCGCCTGGCTGTGCAGGCTCTGCTGCTGCCCGGCCAGTTGCTCGGCGACGCCTTTGGCCTTGGCCAGTTCGGCGCTCAATTGCTTGATTTGCGCCTGCGCAGCCTTGGCCTCGTTCTGCGCCGCCAGTTGCGCGGCGCTGGCCTGGGCCTGCTGACTTTGCAGGGCCTGCAACTGTTGCGTGGTGCTGCGCAATTGCGTGCGCAGGCGCTCTTCCATGCCTTCGGCATTCACCCCGGTGGCAATCAACAGCCCGAGCCCGAGCAACACAAATCGCGTTTTCATAACCCTCTCCCGGCGCCTTAGAAGCGCGTGTTGATCTCAAGCTGCAAGACGTCGATGTCGAACGGCGCGCCGTACACCGCTTCGGTACTCATCCAGCGACCGGTCGCGTAAACGTTCTTCGCCAGACCGTAGTTGCCGCCGATGAAATAACCCTTGGCGTTGGTGCCGCCGAGGTGGAACGACGAGTCGTTGAAGCCATCCGGCAAGGCATCCGGCTGGATGTACTTGTAGCCAGCGAACATGTTCCAGTCGCCCTGCTTTTTCAGGTCCAGCGCGCTGCCGAGGGTGAACTGCACCATCCACGCATTGGCGCCGCTTTCAATGTCGCCGTTGCTGTCGAGGTTGTTGACGATCTGCCCGGCCGAGCGCTTGCGCATGTCGCCTTCGTCGTAGGCGAGGTTGTGGATGTAGTTGCCCTGGCTGCGCAGTTTGAAATCTTCTGGCAGGTCAGCATCCCAGACCATGTTCAGATCAAGCAGGTTGAATTCCGAAGCGAGGCCAACAAACTGCGGCTGCGGCGTGGTGGTCGGGTTGAGCGGGTTCGGCGTGATGTCGCGCAGCAGGAACACGCTGTTGCCCTTCTGCATGAACGCTGCGCGGCTGCCATCGCTGTCGCAACCTGGCGCGCCGGCCCACGGTTCGCAAGGGCTGGAGCGCTGGCCTTGAATGTCGTCGAAGCGGTAGTAAGCCAGTGCGCCTTTCAAGCGGTTGTTGCTGTTGATCGCCCACTTGGCGCCGATCTGCGCGCCGTACAGCCACTTGTTGTCGCTCTCTTCCTTGTCAAAGCCGTTGCTGCTGGCGGTGTCGTTGGTGTAGTCCACCGGGAACGCACCGACGGTGCCGAACACACCCCAATCGCGGTTGAGCTTGTGGTCGAAAATCGCTGCCACGCCGTCGAAATTCAAATCGTTGGAATAGAGCATGTCGGTGGACATGAAAGGGTTGGCAAAGCGCCCGCCGGTAAGGGTCAATTCATCCGTAGGCTTCCAGTTGAGGTAGCCCTGATCGAGCCAGATGTCCTTCTTGGCGAAACCTCCGCCGAGGTTTTGCGTGGTCGACACCGGGTTGTTGTCCGAACCGGTGCCGATACGAATACCGGCGGTCCATTGCGGCGAGATCTCCGCTTTCATGCCCAGTCGCGCACGAATGCGGAATTGGTTGGTGCGGTCTTCGCGGGTGTTGAGCAGCGGCGGCAGATTGGTGCTGCTGTTCGGGTTAACGTCGTACGGGCCATTGTTGTTGAGCTTGGCGAAGTCGACGATCTCGTTGCTGTTGCTGTCCGAGTAGTAGCGCGATTCGTTGCGCAAGCGAATGTCGCCGTCGAAACTGATGCGCGCAGCCCATTCCGGGAAGCTGTTGGGCGCGGCCCAGTTTTCCTGTTTGGCGGTGGCCATGACTTCGGCTTTGACCTGGTCGCGGATCTGGTCGCGCACCGCTGCCGGCACGTATTGCACTCGGACGTCGCCCGGCGCAGCGACCGGCCCGGCCGCGACTGCGGTGGATGCGGCGGCCTGTTTGGCCTGGGCCGCTTCGTTCTGCGCCTGAGCGATCAGCGCGTCGGCCTTGTCCTGTTTCAGAATGCCCTGCTCGACCAGCAAGCGGATCAGATTGATCGTGGCGTTCTCCGAGGGCGCAGGCGCTGCCACGGCCTGACCGACCAGGGTCGCAATGACCATGCCGACCGCCAGGGACAATCGATTCACGTTGGAAATCATCTGCACACAACTCCTTTTGGCAAAGCGTAAATAAGTGAATTAACCCGGACGCCGCCCTTGCAGGGACAGGCGCACAGGCAAAGTGATGGAGGCCGGTGGCCGTTCGCTCAGCGCCGGGGCACCGCGCAGCGCCGCCAGCACCTGGGTATCGATTTCGGGATTGCCGCTGGACTTGATCAGCTCGACCCGGGTGATCTCGCCAACGCTGCTCAGCCAGACATCGGCCTGCAGCGAGAACGCGAGGTTGCGCAGCTCAGGGTTCTCACGGAGCAAACGCTGGAAGGTGAACGCCAGAAACTGGCTGTACGTCCCCGTGCCCAGACGCCCGCCGCCGGTCCCGGCCATGCCGCCGCCCTTGCCCGCGCCAATGTTGAAAGCGTCGTTACCGGACTGCGCATCGCCGTCCATTTGCATCGGATTGGCCAGATCGTCCGCCGGTGATGGCGGTGCTTCTTCCTCGGGCTTGACCTCTTCCGGTTCCGGCGTTGGCTCGGGCTCGACGACTTTTTCTTCGACCGGGGTTTCCGGCTCCGGCGGTTTTTCTGGCGGCGGTGGTGGCGGAGGTGGCAACGGAATGATCGTTGGCACCTTCGGCGCTTCGCGGCGGATGCCGCTCATGTCGTTGGCCCACTGCCACAGAAACCACGCAGCGAGCGCGCCGATCAGCAAGCCGGCGCCCCACTTCGCGTAACGCAGCGCTGGCTTTTTCACCGGCAGCGGCTCGATCGGGAGTTGTGCGGTCATGACTCAGCTCTGACTCGGTTTGCCGGTCACAAGACCGACCTGGGACAGTTCGAGCCGGCGCAACAGATCCAGCACTTCGATGACTTTCTGGTATTGCACCGTGGCGTCGCCGCGCACGATCACCGGGAAATCCGGGCTCTGCGCTTTCTCGATGCGCAGGCGTTCTTCCAGTTCGGCCAGGGTCACGGGGTAGGCATCGAGGAACACCTGGCCGCCGTCGTTAACCGAGATCGCCTTGGTCTTGGCCTCGGACAGCGACACCGAAGCGCTGGCCTTGGGCAGGTTGATCTGGATCCCGGAGACCTGCGCGGTGGCGGTGAGGATGAACATCACCAGCACCACCATCAGCACGTCGACCAGGGGCGTGATGTTGATGCTGTCCACCGCGGCATCGTCATCATCGTCGTGGGAGGCATTTACAGACGCCATGTCAGTGCTCCTCAGGCCGGTACGGAGTGGTTGGCGTGATGGCCGCGATGCGACGCTTCACTGAACTGGCTCTCGCCGTGCATCTCCGCCAGACGGGTGATGAACTCGTCGACGAACACGCGCATGTCGGCGCTGACTTCCTTGTTGCGGGTGATCAGGCGGTTGTAGCCAAACAACGCCGGGATCGCGACGAACAGGCCCATGGCGGTGGCGAGCAAAGCAGCAGCCATACCGGGAGCGATAGCGTTGATGTTGACGTCGCCGGCCATCGCCGTGCCGAGGAACACCACCATGATCCCCAGCACGGTGCCGAGCAGGCCGATGTACGGGCCGCCGGCGATGGCGTTGGACAGGGTCGAGAGTTTCGAACTCAGTTGCTGGTTTTCGCGGGTACGCACGCCGTCCATGGAGCAGCGAATGGCTTCGATGGTGGCCGCTGACACCGACGAGGTATCGGCGCCCTGCTCGCGACGGGTGCGGATCTCTTTCACCGCTACCAGATACAGACGCCACAGCGACGAATGCTGCAGACGTTGGGCGAGTTGCGCGTCGTCGGCGAACATCTCCAGACGCGTGCCGACTTTGGCGAACTGCACGCGGAAATCTTCGTTGGCGGCAGTGACACGGCTGAGGCTGCGGTTCTTGCGCAGCATGATGATCCACGACTGGAACATCATCAGCACCAGCACGGCGATGATCACCCAGGCGTCGATGGGCACGGCGTTGAGCAGGAAACCGAGGCTGCCGAAACCGAAACCGGACTGTTCTTCGTCGACACCGTAAGCCACCAGTTTCGACTCGGCACCTTGCGAGGTGGCATCGGCCAGCAACAGCGCTGCCGGACGTGACACTTTCGACAGGCGCAATTCATCGATAGCGCCCACGAACGGCTGGAACGGGCCTTCGTGCACGTCAGCGCCGATGGCCATGACCGAATTGAAGGCCGGCATCGCCTGGGCAAGCGTGGCAGCTTCGCGACCATTGATGAACAGGGTCACTTTGGAACCTTCAGCAGTCAGCGCAACGTGCTGCCATTGGCCCGGATTCAGCGCTTGCGTGGCGACGGCGCGTTGGCCATCGATCTCCACAAACGGCACGCCTTGGTTTGCTCCGATCAATAGACTGTTGGCGCCTTCGCGACGGGCGAGAATCAGTTGCTCGCCACTGGCCTGATCAAGTCGCAGCCAGGCACTGAAGGTGAATGCGCTACCAGCGTTGTGTTGCAGCGAAGGACTTGCCGGCAGCAGCAACGGCTGGCCGCTGAACTGCAAGGCGCGCCCTACTACACCGTCAATCGCCGCGCCGGTCGCGCTTTGTGCGGTATTGCCGTAGGCCGTGGTGTCTTTGGCCGGGGTGCCGGTGGCGCCGTCGAAGTGATACAGCGCGGTGTAATTCGGGTCAAAGGTCAGCTGGCCGTTGCCGGTCGCCGGGGCCTTCTGATTGCCGTAGTACATCCAGATGTCCTGGCGCTGACCGCCCTCGACATTCGGTACATCGACCCAGATCAGCGCCATGCCCATCAGCGCATCAAAACTTTCGACCTGGTGGTTGAGCACGGTTTTGTCATCGGCGGCGACAAAGCGCAGGTCCGCGCCGTCCTCTTTCACCCCATCGAAGGTGAAGTTGCCGGTGTGCAGGCGCACCAGCAGCGCAGTGCGGCCAAGAGCCTGATTGATCGCCGCACCTTGCGGCGTGGTGTCGACGGCGATCTGTTTGCGGTAGTGCCAGTCGTCCTGCCACCAGGCCTGAGCCGTGGCCGGGAGCACGAAGCCCAGGCAGATCAACAACGAAAGGAAGAGGCGCTGCATGAACGTGCTCCTTGTCAGAAAGTGGCTTGAAGGTTGAAGTGCAGGCGCGATTCCTGCTTCGAGGTGTTCGGCCCTTCGAGTAACGGATAGCCCCAGTCGAGGCTGCCGGACAGCCATTTGCTCAGACTGGCGCGAGTGCCGAGGCCGACGCTGGCCAGGGCGTAATTGGCGTCCTGATCCGGCAGTTCGTCGCGCAGGTAAAGTTGTGCGCCTTCGGCAAAGGCATAGAAGCGCCAGTCCTGCATCCACGTGCCGGCGTACTTGGCCAGCGACGGCGTGCGCAGTTCCTGGCTGAGCAGCAAGCCGTCATCACCGGTGCGTTCGGCGGCCAGATAGCCGCGCACCGAAGTCGCGCCACCGGCGGAGAATTGTTCATTGGAAACCAGTGGCCCCGAGGCCAACTGGAAAGCGGCTTTGCTCGCGCTCTGCCAGTCGCTGTCGAAGGTCCAGGTGTAATTGGTGTCGCCCTTGAGCACGGCGAAACTCGGTTTGGCGCGGTAGCGTTTGTAGTCGAAGTCTTCGTCGGAACTGCCGTAGCCGAAAATGCTACGAGTGGCGGCTACCAGGCTCAGACCGAGGCCGAGCTGGCTCTTCTCGGTGTAGCGATAGCCGTTGTAGGCGAAGGTGAACGGCGCGTATTGCAGCGGGACTTTGTCGCTCTCACCGGACAGGGTCAGGCGTTCGTCGAAGTCCTTGAAGTCGATGCCGGCCGACAGCGAGTTCGACCAGTTGCCGCTCGATGGCAGCGTGTAAATCGCCGACACACCATAGGAATGACCCTTGCCGAGCACGTTGCTGCCACCGATGGTGGCGACGTTGCTGTCGGACTGGTAACCGGAGAACTGCACGCTCCAGCGATCCGTCAGCGGCGCGGTATACGAACCCGACCAGACCTTGGCGTTGTCGGTTTCCTGCGGCGCGGTAAAGTAAGTCAGGTTGATGCTGTGGCCGAGTTGCCAGAGGTTGTTGTAACCGAGGCTAGTGACCGTGCGCAGCTTCTCGGTGTCGGCGCTGTAATCGTTGTTGAGGCCAACACTGGCGGTCCAAGGGCTCTGGTCTTCGACCTGCAAATCGACGTCCATGGTGCCGGGGCGCTGACCTTCGCGCACCAGCGGCACCACTTGCCGGCCCGGGGTTTTGTTCAACTGCGCCAGTTCGCCCTGGACCTTGGCGAAGTCCGGTACCTCGCCCTCCTTCAACCCCGGCACGTCGTCGCGGATATCCAGCGGCGAATAGTGTTTGGCGCCGACCACACGTACCCGGCCGACCTTGGTTTCGCTGACTTGCAGGTAGACGATACCGTCGGCCACGGCTTGTTCCGGCAGCTCGACGAACACCGATTGATAGCCGCGTTCCTGATAAGCCTTTTGCAACGCGTCCCGAGCACCTTCGATATCCGTGAGGGCTTTTTGCGGGCCGAGAAACGGGTACACCGCCTCTTCGATCGCCCGTGCATCGAGCACGGTGTTGCCGCGCACGAAGTATTCGTTGACGTCGACCAGACGCTGCGCCGCCGCGTTGTTGGCGGCCTCCTCGGCCAATGCCGGCTGCGCGCCCGCCGTCACCAGCAGCCAGCCCCACAGCGCCAGCCGTGACTTGAAAATCGGTTCCACACTACCCCCTGAATTCGCGATGACCTGTTGGCGTTTCGAACGCCGCGTGTATGGCGTCAATTGCTGGCTGTCGAGGCGCAGGCGTGTTTGCCCAGCCACGTGTGCAAAAGCGCGAAGTTCAACGAGAACTCGGGCATTTGCAGCAACGCGCCGCAGAACACTTCGCCGATGATTTTTTGAATGAGCAGCACCGCGCGCGGCTCGTTGAGCAACGTGGCGATGTCGCGACTGAGGGCGTTGAAGCTCCAGACTTTCTGGTTCAGGCCCAGGCCAACGAACCAGCGGAACAACAGGTTGTAATTGAGCTGTTCATACAGTTGCTGCTCGCTGGGCACCGAATACAGCAGTTGCAGAAGCAGAATGTGCATGACCGTTTGCGCGGGGATCAGCATGCCGGGCTCGGCATTGAGGTCGTGCAGGAGGTCGCGGTGGGCGTCGAGCAAGTCGTCGATCTGCGGGCGCAGCAACACCAGCGAATGGCCCGGCGGAATGTAGCTCGACACCTCTTTCAAGGCGCCCTGCCAGTCATCCTGCGAGACAATCCAGACCCACGGCGCGCCGTAGCGATACACCGAAACCGGCTTCTTGCGCGCGGCTTCGACGATCTTCGACAGGCGTTGATCGAGTTCCTGCATGCCCACTTTCGAGTAGCGTTCCATAGTCCCCATTGCCTCACTCCCGGCGTCCCGCCTCGGCTTGTGAAAAGCGCCCCGTTGGGCCCCTCAAGCGCGTTACATAGGCATGACCGGACTGGCGATGTGCTACCGAACTTTTGTCATAAAAGCTTCATTACAGAATTTGGCAATGAGATGGGACATACATCGAGAACCCTGTGGGAGCTGGCTTGCCAGCGATAGCGGTCTGTCAGCGAAGTAAAGGGTTGCTGACATGACGCCATCGCTGGCAAGCCAGCTCCCACAGGGTTTTGCAGTGTTTGGGTGATTTTGGGTCAGGTGTAGACCGGCCAGGTGTCGACGATTTTGCCGCCGCGCACGGCGAGCAGGTCGCCGAATTGCAGCAGAACGGCCTCGGTCTGGGTCGGGCGCAGGAAAACCTGATCTTCCACCGTCAGCCCCACGGCGTTGGAGCCATTGACCATCTCTTGATTTGAGCTGCGTCCGTAGACGCTGTTGCTCTGTAAACCCTGGGGCGATTCGAACTCGGCCATCCAGTTACCGCCGTAGATGAAATAGGTCTGGCGCTGATTCTGATCCCACCACGACAACAGCTTCGACTTGTCATCCAGTGCCGGAATATTCACCGCGCCTGTGCTTTTCAAGACTGGCGTGGCGATGTAAGTCGCGGGCAAATGCTCGGTCAGCGACGGCAAATCATAGTGCGTCGGTTTGAGCATCGCCGTGCCCACGGAAACCTCGGTACTCAGTTTCTCGTTTTCGTGAATGCGATAACTCGGGCTGCCAGCGGTGTTCAGGCACAAACCGTCATGCCACAACACGGGAAATTGCTGCCGGGTGAAATCGACACAGCGCTGATAAATCACCATGACCTTGGCGAACAGCTCCTCGGGCGAGCCGAGAATCCCCGGCACGCCCATGCCTACGAACGGGTCGTAACCCATGAACCCGGCGAATTCCAGATGCTGCGGGTTGGCGCTGATCAGCGTGAGCATCTGCCCAAGGACATTCACATCACTGACCCCGCCACGATGCAGGCCGACATCCAGCTCGATGTTGATGCGCATCCGTGTGCCCAAACCCTGCGCCAGCGCGAGGTATTGCTGCAATCGCTCTGGCCCGTCGAGCAGCCATTGCAATTGCTTCGCCGGATCGAAAGAGCCTTTGTGGGATTGATAAAACAGCTCGGCCGAGCGTACCGGCAATGGCTTGCCGAGCAAAATGTCGGACTGCGGAAACACCTGTGCATCGTGATTGAGGAACGGCTGATGGAACGACATCAGCTTTTGTGTTCCGGCCCGTTGCCCGATGTAGCTCAACAGTCCCGGTGACGGCAGCGACTTTTCCACCAGCCGCAGGTGTTTGCCGCCGCGTTTGATCGACTGCATCACCACATCAATGTTGTGATCGAGGCGATCCAGATCGATCAGCAGCACCGGGCGCATAGGCCCCTTTTCCTTCAATTCCTTGTTCAGCGCCCGGAAGTATTCGCTGTACGGCGCGCCGCGATCGCCCGGCCGCAGCCACGCGCCAACGCCGACCAACAAAGCACCGCCACCCAACGTGCCGAGCAGAAAATTGCGCCGATTGACCGCCATCAGCTCACCCCCAATATCGACGCCAGATGCGCATTGAGAAACCGTCCACTCGGATCCAGCGCCTGACGCACGTCGACAAATTCACGCCAGCGCGGATACAGCGGTTGCAGGTTCTTCGCGTTGAGCGAGTGCAACTTGCCCCAATGCGGCCGGCCGTTGTACTTCCAGAAGATCGGCTCGACCGCCGCGAAGAAGTTGTGATGATCCATCTGGTAATGCTGGTGTACCGAGATCGAACAGCTGTCGCGTCCCTCGAACATGCTCAGCGCAATGTTATCCGCCTTGACGTAGCGGTACTCGATGGGAAACCAAGTGCGCAGATCCTTGTCCTGAATCAGCTTGAGGATTTCGCGCAGGCAGGCCGGTCCGTGTTCGGCAGGCACTGAATACTCCATTTCGTTGAACCGCACTGTGCGCACATTGGCGTAGATGTCGAAGGAGTCGCCGACGCGGTCATCGAAACTGGCCAGATGGCGCAGGCTGTTGAGCAGCGTGCGGCGCAGGTCGGGAAAGTCGCTGCCGTATTTGTCGATCTTCTCGATCAGGGTGACGAACTCGTTGCCGCCCTCTTCTTCCGGGCTGATCGGCGGCGTCGCCGGGTCGTCGGTTTCGTTGAGGGCGATGGACAAGGCGTAGTCGGAATGCGTGACGACGAGCATTTCCCAGTGCTGGTTTTCACGGGTGTTCTTGTCGAGGTCTTCGAGCAGTTCCTCGGTCTTGGCGATCCACTGGCGTTCGCGTAGGCGGTATGCCTGGCGGTTTTGCAGACGGATTTTAGTGGCGACACCGAGCGCACCGAGGGAGACGCGGGCGGCGTTGAATACTTCGGGGTGGCGCTGGCTGTCGCAGTCGAGCACCTCGCCATTGGCCGTGACCAATTGCAGTCCGCAGACGTGGGCCGAGTAGGATTGGAAGTTTTTCCCTGTGCCGTGGGTCGAGGTGGCAATGGCCCCGGCCAGGGTCTGGTAATCGATATCGGCCATGTTCTGCAGGGCCTGGCCGATGTCTTTCAGTGGCTGGCCCATGCGCGACATGGGCGTGCCGGCGGCGAATTCGGCTTGTAGGGTTTTCGCATCGTGATCGAGCAGACCGCTGAAATAGCTCAGCGACAACAGCGTGCCGTCGGTAGGCACCAATGCACTGAACGAATGCGCCGAGCCGACCGGACGAATCTTGCCTTGCGCTTGTTTGATGACGGCTGTCAGTTCATCGAGATTTTTCGGCGCCAGCCGCGCCGCCGGCAAGCAACTCTGCCCGCCCGACCAGTTGCGCCACGGAATCAGCCGTGGCGCGCGCAGCAATTGACCCAACGCCGGATGACTCGCCAACGCACTGAACGCGCCGACGATGCTTGCCCGTTGCAACAACTGACGCCGTGTCAGATCCATCGTCATGCCGGGCACCTTATTGTGGGAGCGGCTGGTCGGCCATGAAGCCGATCAGTTGCAGGAATTGTTCTTCCGAACATTCGACGCACTGGCCCATCGGCGGCATGCCGTTATAGCCGTTGATGGCGTGGTCGAGCAGCGTGTCGGTGCCTTGCTGGATGCGCGGTTCCCAGGCTTTGTGATCACCGGTGAGCGGTGCGTTGGCGGCGGGATTGGCGTGGCAGAGCTGGCAGCTGTTGGCGTAGATCTGCGCCAGTGCCGGGTCGTTGGGCATGGCGTTGTTGGGGATGGTGACCGGGGGTTTGGGGTCTTCGCCGCAGCCAGACAACGCCATGGCCAACGCCAGCATTAAAGTCCGTCGAATTGCCCGCATAGCGACCTCGCTTATTGTTGTGAACACACCTTACGGCAGCGCCTGCAACGGGTTGAGGGCATTGCAGGCCAGAGAGGGGGGCAAACGGGGCCAGCTCTCCCCCCGATGATCGTTCCCACGCTCTGCGTGGGAATGCCTCAAGGGACGCTCCGCGTTCCAATGGGACGCAGAGCGTCCCGGGCTGCGTTCCCACGCGGAGCGTGGGAACAATCATCAAGCCTGTCCGCTCTGCTGTGCGCCTTTGCGTGACATTCGGGTGACATTTGCGGGTTTAAATTCCGGCGCATTCAGGCGTATAACCTGTGAAGGCTTTTTGATCTGCATACGGACATCAACACGGGGTAGCGACATGACCACAGCAAACATCCTTGGCAACCTGTTCCCTTCTGTCAGCGACATCCCGGAAAAATACCGCCTCGACGCTCAGGTCGAGCAACGCGAATACCTGGTCGACGGCCAGTTGCGCCGCTGGGACGGCCCGCTCGCCACGGTGCGCAGTCCGGTTTATCTCAAGGGCGATAACGGCGACGAACAAGTCATCCTCGGCAGCACGCCGCTGCTCGACGCCGACACCGCGCTCACTGCCCTCGACGCCGCTGTGCGTGCCTACGACCGGGGCCAGGGCCTGTGGCCGACCATGCGCGTAGCCGAGCGCATCCAGCACGTCGAAGCCTTCCTCGGCCGCATGCGCCAACAGCGCGATGCGGTGGTGAAGCTGCTGATGTGGGAAATCGGCAAGAACCTCAAGGACTCGGAAAAAGAGTTCGACCGCACCTGCGACTACATCGTCGACACCATTAATGCGCTCAAGGAACTGGATCGCCGCTCCAGCCGTTTCGAGCTGGAACAGGACACCCTCGGGCAGATCCGCCGCGTACCGCTCGGCGTCGCCTTGTGCATGGGCCCTTACAACTATCCGCTGAACGAAACCTTCACCACGCTGATCCCGGCACTGATCATGGGCAACACCGTGGTGTTCAAACCGGCCAAGCTCGGCGTGTTGCTGATCCGCCCGTTGCTCGAAGCCTTCCGCGACAGCTTTCCCACCGGCGTCATCAACGTGATTTACGGCAGTGGCCGCGAAACCGTCAGCGCGCTGATGGCCAGCGGCAAGATCGACATCTTCGCCTTCATCGGCACCAACAAAGCCGCCAGCGACCTGAAAAAACTCCACCCAAAACCACACCGTTTGCGCGCCGCGCTGGGTCTGGATGCAAAGAACCCGGGCATCGTCCTGCCGGAAGTCGATCTCGACAACGCCGTCAGCGAAGCGGTCACCGGTTCACTGTCGTTCAACGGTCAGCGCTGCACCGCGCTGAAAATCCTCTTCGTGCACGAGGATGTGGTCGATAGCTTCATCGAAAAATTCAACGCCAAACTGGCCACGCTGAAACCGGGCATGCCATGGGACAGCGGCGTGTCGCTGACGCCGCTGCCGGAGTCGGGCAAGGTCGATTATCTGCATGGTTTGGTGGCCGACGCACGCGCCAAGGGTGCCGAAGTGGTCAACCCCAATGGTGGCGAATCCCGCGAATCGTTCTTCTACCCGGCAGTGCTGTATCCGGTGAATCCGCAGATGCGCGTCTACCAGGAAGAGCAATTCGGCCCGGTGGTGCCGATTGTGCCGTACCGCCATCTCGATACCGTGATCGACTACGTGCTGGAGTCGGATTTCGGCCAGCAGTTGAGCATCTTCGGCACCAACCCGGTGGCGGTCGGCCGGCTGGTCGACACCTTCGCCAACCAGGTCGGGCGGATCAACCTCAACGCGCAATGCCAGCGCGGGCCGGACACTTACCCGTTCAACGGCCGCAAGAATTCCGCCGAAGGTACGCTGTCGGTGCACGATGCGTTGCGGGTGTTCTCGATCCGTACGCTGGTGGCAACCAAGTTCCAGGACAGCAACAAGGACCTGATCAGCGAGATCATTCGCGGGCGTGATTCGAGCTTCCTGACCACCGATTACATCTTCTGATCAACTGTCACGCGGATCGTGAATAAGCAAAAAGGCGACGGCAACCGCTTCTGATCCAAAGTCGCCAAGCGCCCGGCAAATCAGTGGCTACACTGATGCCAGCACTGTGCTGGATGCCGGGAGCTTGACCATGCTGGATTACTTTGCGCTAGGGGTTTTGGTGTTTGCCGGGCTCGTACTGTTTTACGGGATCATCGTGTTGCACGACATCCCCTATGAGATTGCCGTTCATCGTAACCACCCGCATCAGGATGCGATCCATGCCACTGGCTGGGTCAGTCTGTTCACGCTGCATGCGCTTTGGCCCTTCCTGTGGATCTGGGCGATGGCCTATCGAGAAGATCGCGGCTGGGGCTTCGGTGACGGTAAATCCGTGCAAAACCATGTCGTTCGCCTGGAGCAACAGGTGCTCGAACTGCAAGGACGCCTCGAACGACTCGAAGCGCTGAATGCCACTGCTCCCAACAACCGGGAGGGCTGAACACCATGGATCTACTCCTTATCCTGACTTACGCCGCGATTTGCGTCGCAGTGTTCAAGATCTTCCGTATCCCGCTGAACAAATGGACGGTGCCCACCGCTGTACTGGGCGGCATCCTGATGATCGGCGCCTTGATTTTCACCATGAACTACAACCATCCCTACTCTGAGGTGGCGCGCACTTACTTCGTTTCTGTGCCGGTCATCCCCATCGTCAGCGGCCAGGTGATCGACGTGCCGGTGAAGGGTAACGAGCCGCTGGAAAAAGGCGACGTGCTGTTTCGCATCGACCCCACGCCGTTTGCCAACCGGGTGAAATCCCTCAAGGCGCAATTGATCGCAGCCAAAGGCGATCGCTACCGGATCACTGAACTGATCCGGCGCAACTTCGGCACCCAGCGTGAATTGGATGCGGCCATCTCCCGCACCGATGATCTGCAGGCGCAGCTGGACAACGCCCAGTTCGAGCTGGACAACACCACCGTCCGCGCACCGAGCAAAGGGTTCGTTACCCATGTCTCGTTACGGCCGGGGATGATGGCGAGCAAGTTGCCGCTGCGTCCATCGATGGTGTTCATTCCAGAAGAGGGCCAATACTTTGCCGCGTGGATGCGCCAGAACAGCCTGTTGCGCCTGACCGTCGGCGATGAAGCAGAAGTCGCGTTCGATGGCATTCCCGGCAAGGTGTTCGCTGGCCGGGTGAAAAACGTCATCGGGGTGATTGCCGAAGGTCAGGTACAACCTTCCGGCACCCTGATCGGCTATACCGGTTCACCGCCGGCCGGGCGTGTGCCAGTGATCATCGAAATCACTGATCCGGCATTCGCCCAGTACAGCAAGCTGATGCCGGGCGGTGCTTACGGGCAGGCCGCGTTGTACAGTCAGCACTTCCATCACATTGGCACGATGCGCAAAATCCTCCTGCGTATGGCAGCATGGATGAATTACATTTTTCCTTTCCATTGACCTGAAGTCCAATCACGAGAGGCCCGCACTGAGTACTTACAGCACCCATCGACTTCCGCCCTTGCTGCGCCGTGTCCTGCGTCCGTTGCTTGATCCTTATCGACGTTACCGGCACGCGCGGCTGATCCATGCGGTGCGCGTTGCCCTCGGCTTGCTGGCGACAATCCTGCTGACCACCGGCATCAATCTGCCCCACGGTGAATGGGCCTCGGTGACCATGCTGGTGGTGATCGGCGGTTTACAGCACCACGGCAACATCGGCAAAAAAGCCGCCGAACGCGCCACCGGCACCTTGATCGGCGCCGGTGTCGGTTTGTTGCTGGTGGCGCAGCAGGCGTGGCTCGGCATGCCGTGGCTGACGTATTTTGCGATGGCGGTGGTCTGCGGTTTCTTCTCTTACCACGCGATTGGCAAAGGGGGTTATACCGCCCTGCTCTCAGCGATCACCGTGTTCATTGTCGCCGGGCATGGTGACAATCCGATCACCGACGGCTTGTGGCGCGGCGTCGACATTCTGATCGGCATCGCCCTCGCCCTGGCCTTCTCTTTTGCCCTGCCGCTCTACGCGGTGTATTCGTGGCGCTACAACCTCGCCGATGCCCTGCGCGACTGCGCCACCGTGTATGGGCGAATCATCAGCGGCCAACCCGTCAGCGCCGATGAGCATTTGAAATTGATGGGGCGACTCGGCGCGGTGATGGTGCAATTACGCTCGCTGATGCCGTCGGTGTCCAAGGAAGTGAAGGTGTCCATGACCGAACTCGATGCGATCCAGCGCAACTTGCGCATGTGCATCAGCACGCTGGAGATCCTTGGCAACACGCGACCGGATGCCAACGACCCAGAAGCCATGGCGCATCTGCAATCAGCGCTGAAGGCCGAGCACCGGCAGATTCGCGTGCAACTGATCGGCATGGCCCGGGCGCTGAAAACCGGCGCTTCGCAACGCCTGGACAAGCCGCTCGAGTTGCCGGAAGCCAACCTCGATGCGCCGGTTTACAGCGCGCTGGATGGCTATCGTTTGTTGACCCGGCAACTGGCAGCGAACATCGGCGAGATGCGCCAGCGCCTGGCGAAAACCGCGCCGCGCTGGAACATTTGAAGGTTACTGCGCAGCCAGTCGCCGCGCTTTCAGTCCCCAACCTTGCTGCATGCCGGCGGCGGCCAACAGGATCGCCGCGACACCGACCCACTGCAGGGTTTCCAGATGATGGCCGAACGCGAACCAGTCGACGAAGATCGCCGCGATCGGGTAGATGAACGACAGTGCACCGGTCAATGCGGTCGGCAATTTCTGGATGGCGCCGTACAGCAACACATACATCAGACCGGTGTGGACGATGCCCAATGTGACCAGGCTGGCCCAGGCACTCGGCTCATGCGGCAATGCGCTGAAATGCGCAAATGGCGCCAGCAACAGAACCCCGGTGCAGACTTGAATCAGCGCAATCAAATGCGGTGGCGTGCCGGTCAGGCGCTTGATGATCAACGCGGCAATCGCATAGAGAAACGCCGCACCCAAGGCCAGCGCAATGCCCATCAGATAGTCATTGCCGCTTTCACTCTGGGTGCCATGGGCACTGACAATCGCCAACATGCCCATGAACGAAATCGCCAGCCAGAACAGCTTTTGCAAGGTGATTTTCTCGCCAAGAAACAGCGCCGCCAAACCGACCAGCATGAACGGCTGCACGTTGTACACCGCCGTGCCGATGGCAATCGAAGCCCTTGAATAGGAGGCAAACAACAACACCCAGTTACCGACAATCGCCATCCCGCTGAGCACTGCAAGCAGGAAGGTGGTTCGGGTCAGAATGCCCGGGCGCAGGAAGCCGAATACCGCGCAGATCAACAACAAGGTGCCGGCGCCGAACACGCAGCGCCAGAACACCACGTCGAGCACCGGTTGCCCGGAGACCAGCACGAACCAGCCGATCGTCCCGGATATCAGCATGGCGGCGGTCATTTCGAATGAGCCGCGCCGCAGGGTCTTGTCCATCATCAATCTCCTCAACAATTGAACAAAGTATGCCAAGGCGTCCCGGCGGCGCTCCAGAGCAAAAAGCAGGCTAAACTCGTAATCTACCTTTTTTATCGCGGGTGGTTTTCATCAATCGCCTAATACTGGAGTTTTTATGACTGATGACATTGATCAGATCCTCATCGGCGCATTGATGGAGGATTCGCGGCGTTCGCTCAAGGCGCTGGCGCAGATCAGCGGCTTGTCGTCGCCGAGTGTGGCCGAACGCTTGCGCCGGCTGGAGGAACGCGGCGTGCTCAGGGGCTACACCGTGGAGATCGATCCGAAGTGTTTCGGCTATCAGTTGCAGGCTATCGTCCGGGTTCGGCCGCTGCCGGGACAACTGCAGGAGGTGGAGCGGCAGATTCTGGCGATTCCCGAGTTCACCGAGTGCGACAAGGTCACCGGCGAGGACTGCTTCATCGCTCGCCTGCATGTGCGCTCGATGGAACAACTGGACACCCTGCTCGACCGCCTCAATACCCTTGCGGAAACCAATACTGCGATCGTCAAGAAGACGCCGGTCAAGCGCCGTTTGCCACCGATGGCCTAAGTGCTTTTTCAACACGTTTGACGTAGATTGAGGTTTTTCCGACGAAGGATTGGCGGTATGAAAGTTCAGGCAATGATGCTAAGCGCATTAGTGTTGAGTGGTTGCGGGACAGTGCAAACGGTCATGCGCGACGACCAGGTCGCCGTGGACGATTTGAGATCGAACAAATCCTATTGCGGGGCGGTGCCGAGAATCTACAGCGGCGTGATGTATGACTTCTGCAGTCTGCATGCGCCGATAGACGAGGGTAACAAATACAACGCCGCCCTGCCCGGCTGGGCGATTGATGCTGTGGCGTCCGGGGTGCTCGACACGTTGTTGTTGCCTTACACCATTTACAAACAGCAGACTGACGGCAGCATCGTGATCAACTGAAAAAGCCTGCGCACGCCGAAACGTGCGCAGGCTTTGCGCTTCTTACTCCAGCAGTTGCTGCAGGCTCGGGTCACGAATGACTTTCTGCAACGGCTGCGGCGTGGCGTTATTGGTGGAATTGAGCATTTTCAGTTTCATGTCCGACGCTTTGCTGCACGCGTTCTTGCCGTCGGCGTAGATGCCGCTCATGTCGCATTTCCACTCGAAGTAATTCACCAGGCCGCCGGACAACTGCAGGCTGTAGTCAGTGCTTTGAGTGCCCGGCGTGAAAGCATGGCCGGCCGGAATGTTCTGGAACCACTTCATCCATTCAGGCGAACCCGGCTTCGGCGCATTGGCCTGGAACGTTGGATTCATGATCGCCACTTGCGGCGTTTCGGCGGTCGCATGGCAGCTCAGGCAGGAACTGTTGGGGTTGTCCACCGGACCATTGAGGCGACCGTTCCAGCCCAGATGGGTGGGTGGCAATTCCTGGGTCTTGGCGTTGATCGCCGTCTGTTGCAGCGCGGGATTGATCTTGGTTTGCGTCGGTTGCGGGTTGGTGAAGTCGTTGCCAGTTTCTTCCGGATCGTTGCCCCACATGATCCCTACCGGGACGAGGTTGTCCCAGCCCGGCTTGCCGGTTTTCGCGCCGTTGTACTGAAAGGTGCCGAAGATCCAGCCAGTGGCGCTCATGCGCTTATCGCGCACGGCGATGTCCATCTGGATCAATGCGACATCTTTGACCTTGCGATTGGCCGAGGTGAACGTTTCGGTGACGTAGCCCTTCCACAACACCGGGTTCACCAGGAACGGCACGGTGCTGCGATCGATATCGGCGAACAGGGCTTTGCAGACTACGGTGCCGTCGGGGAAGCTGTTGGGCGCCGATGTGTATTTCGGATCAGGGTTGTTCGGGTCTTTCCAGACCTCTCCGATGGTATACGCACCGATGTCGTTATAGATGCCCACCGCGTATGTCTGGCCAGTAGCGGTCTGCGTGGCGGCGAGTTGCTTGACCTGGATCTGCGCCTCTTTGGTCAGGCCGTGAATCCCTTCGCGTCCCAGCGGGCCATAGTGCTGCCACGGCATGTGATACCACTGACGTTTTTTATTGTTCTGCACGTACCAATCAGCCTCGACGTTGCCATCAAGGCAATAGGTTTTGACTTCCTCCATGTACGCACGCCAAGTCTCAAAATTGTTATCTGGCTTGGTCGGTAGATTCTTGAAAAAACCGGGTAGCGGTACTTTCGGCGCTGTGGCCGGGTAATTCTGGCTCAACTCAAACAGTGGGCCAGAGTATTGGCTGGAAGGTGGTTGATAGCCGAAGTCAGGATAGACGCCGGCGAAGGTTGACGCGCTGAACAGCGCGGTGGTGACGGCCAGTACAGCCAGTTTTCCTTGGGGCTGGTTCATCGATGATCTCCTTGATTGGGACAACGCCTGCAATGGCAGGGCCTCCATTATTTTTTTCTGGTATCAGGGCCCCGGTCGTTCGCCGGGATACGGTCACGGTGCATGGCATTTGGCGTGGTTCACCTCCCGGTTTTCACTGGACGAACGAATACAGTCGCTCTCGACCAAATGGCCTGGCGATCAACAGCAAGGGAAGTGAATGCGAGGGACGCAGGAATTACACGAGGGGTGCTGGTTACCGACTCCTGTCGATCAGGCTACTGCTCTTCCTTGGTAATTAGGTGTAGGTGATTTCCAAAAAGACGCCACTATTTTCAGGTCATTTTGTAGGTAAAAGGCCGCTACGCTTTTCGGCGAGCAACAAAAAACCCGCCGAAGCGGGTTTTTTGTTGAAACGACTAATGATCAGTCGTCGCGGCTCATGATGCCGAAGATCTGCAACAAGCTGATGAACAGGTTGTAGATCGATACATACAGGCTGATGGTCGCCATGATGTAGTTGCGCTCGCCGCCGTGGATGATGGCGCTGGTCTGGAACAGGATGCACACCGACGAGAACAGCACGAAACCTGCGCTGATCGCCAGTTGCAGGCCGCTGACCTGGAAGAAGAAGCTCGCCAGCGTCGCACCCAGCAACACGAAGAAACCAGCGGTGATGAAACCACCGAGGAAGCTCATGTCCTTGCGGGTAATCAGCACGTAGGCCGACAGACCACCAAACACTAGCGCAGTCATCGCGAACGCCGAGCTGACCACTTCAGCGCCGCCCTGCATACCCAGGTAACGGTTGAGGATCGGGCCGAGCAGGAAACCCATGAAACCGGTCAACGCAAAAGCGGACACCAGGCCCCACGCGGAATCACGGAGTTTGTTGGTGAGGAAGAACAGTCCGTAGAAGCCGATCAGCACCACGAAAATGTTCGGGTAGCCAACACGCATCTGCTGGGCAACGAAAGCCATGACGCCGCTGAATGCGAGGGTCAGAGCCAGTAGGCCGTAAGTGTTGCGCAGGACGCGGCTAACCTCTAGCTGCTCAGCCTGCACGCTGTTATTAACTGCGTAATCCTGTTCGCGCATGGCGACACTCCTGTTGGTTTGAAACGTTCAGTCGCAAAGATCATAACAGACGCTCTGTAACAAGCCATGCAGAGAGTTTGACAGTGTGTTTCATTCAGGTATTATGGCGCCCGCAACGCAACGGAGGTGTGGCCGAGTGGTTTAAGGCAACGGTCTTGAAAACCGTCGACTGTAACAGGTCCATGAGTTCGAATCCCATCGCCTCCGCCATATTTGATACGACAAAGCCCTGATTATTCAGGGCTTTGTCGTTTCTGGGATTCGGGAATCTTGCTCCTCTTTTTGTGGATCGTTTCCACATTTTTCCGGTTATTGGCGCATCCCTGCCCTGGCGACACTACTACGCTTGGGCGAATCGAATCACTCGAAGCAGAGCGCGTTGATTGCATTGACTTTGGTCAACGGGCAGCTTTCGGGCAGAAGCAGGCGCTCATGTCAGTAAAGCCCCACAGGCAAATGTCGACAGCAGCTCCTGGTTGCAACGCTATCGGTCAAACGCGAGCACGTCACCTGAGGTCCTCTAGGTTGAGCAAACACGGCCCCCTTAGCCAGAATAATCGAAGCCTCCCACTACTTCAGGCTCCAAACAACTAAACTGTAGCCGAAGCGAGTCTGGAGCCTTTATGTTTGCAAATCCAAGCTCTCTGAAACGCAGTTATTCGCCTCAGCTCTGCGAAGAGGTGTTTGAACCTACTATGCCCACAAGCCGATAACATACTGAAAACTTTAAACGGACTTAGTATTTCCCTCATCCATGGCCAGATTTTTTCCAGCACTAGACCATGCGGAATTCCGCAGCGAAGGCGAATTCACCCTCTTTCAAGAGCTAGCGGCACTTGACGATGGGTTCGTCGTCATTCACTCGCTACCTTGGCTGCGTGGCAGGACCAAGCGAGTGTACTCGCAGCAGTTGCAGGAATACCTGAAAGTCTCATTGGACAGGAAGCACCTGTCCGGCGAGGTGGACTTTGTGATCCTGCATGCAGATCTTGGCATGCTTTGTATTGAGACGAAGTCGGGGACGTATCAGCCCTCAGGGGTTCGATTCATTCACGAGCGTGACAAATACGAAATCGATCCCCTGAATCAGGTCAAGGACAATGCTTTCGTCCTAGTAGGGATGTTGCAGTCGTGGCAAATGAAGTGCCCTGTAGGATACGCAGTACACTTCCCAGACTTCGATCTTGAGCGCTCGAAGATCGCCAGTGCGTATGTGCCGTTCGATCGGCAACTGCCCGACGGCATTCTAATCTTGCGCAAGCATCGTCAGGATATGCCCGCGCGCATCATGCAGTTAATGGTGCACTGGAAGTCCGCACTGAACTATGGCAGCCAAGACAACTTCAGCCATGAAATTGAACAATTCCTCGATTTAGTCTGGCCGCAGGAGATGCAAGAAGGGGCTCTTGGCCGCAAAATCGTTGCGGACGGCCAGTTGTGGCTTCAATTAGACAAGAAACAGGCAAATCAAGTAGCGTCGTGCGTCAATTCTGATCTCAGACTGATCGCTGGGTTCTCGGGTAGTGGCAAGACGTTGATCGCACGTTCTCTTGCAGAGCAGCTTGTTGCGCGGGGCCTCAAAGTACTCGTTCTTTTAAAAAACCGTAAGATTACGAACAAGGTGGCCTCTCAATTGAGCCAACTCGGCCGGGCGGTTACGGTTCAAACCTTCCACTCCTACTGCGAATCCCTAGGTACTCGTAATCAAAAAAGTAGCAACGGCGAGCTCAACTATGACGAGCACCACCAAGCCTTGCTTGGTACAGTGGACAATCAGTACGCGGGGTTAATCGTTGATGAGGCCCAAGCGCTCAATGAGGCCGATCACTTGGCACTGCGCGACCATTTCGCCAACGCGCGTAAGTTCGTTTTTGCTGACGAGCTCCAGGTACTTCCCGGTATCGAAAAGGGCTGTTCTTATCAGTTCCTGGAGGAAACTTATGGCGAGCGATTCTTCTATCTGGCGACGGTCTACCGAAATCCCGGAGTCATCACTCAGACGATGATGGAGATACTACCACCACGACATGAGGTGAACTGCCCTCGTCCGGTATCCGTAGATGACTTTTTCAGAAGCATTACCTGGGATGTCTCCAAGACACTCAAGACCATGATGACCGATCTTTTTAAAGCGGGTGTCATGAAGGAGGACTTGATTGTCCTAAGCCAGTTCTCCTCGTCGCTTGAAGGTATCGATGTTCCACGCTCAACGATCTCGGCGTATCGCGGCATGGAGACGGCAATCGTCATCGTTATCGCGGGGTTCGAAATGGACGACGTCACATTGGCTTGCGCTCTAGGGCGGGCTACCACTCGAGCTTATATCATCGTGCCTGTCGAACTGCTCGTGGGTCAGAAAAGCGTAAAGTCAGATTTCCTACGTAAAGGCTTGGAAAAGATAGATCGCACGTCAGTGCTGGAGAAGGACTCCCGTGTTTTGGCACCACGATTTATCGTCAACAGGATGGAGAAATACGCAGGTACTGTTGGAAGACACGAGGTCTTTGGCGAAGCATTCGCTTATGCAAGCCAATGGAAACGATGGGTATATCAAGGCGGCGCTAAGTGGAGCAGTCGCGGTGTTCAGCTTTGGGGCTGGTGGGTCTCACTAACGACAGGCCTTCCTATCAATGGCATTGACTCTGTGCGTAATGAGTTGACGGAGGGATCTCTCAAGCACTGCAAAGAATGCGTAACGATGACACCACATAACATGTACGGCATGTGTCTTAGTTGCCCCGCCGCCCCATTGGACCAGCTCGTTGTCTCTGAGATCGTCCTGCAGGCATCTCAAATGGGAGACAAACAGTCAAATTTACGATGGCAGTCTTTGATTAACGTGGCGGTACTGATCGGCAATTTCCAGTTTCCGCGTTCTAATGACAGTGTGTATGGAATTATTGAATTCCCAGTCCTATTCCTCGCCACCACGATCGTCGAATTCCGGATGCGCAACGAGGCTGCAGTCGCCACAAAATCCCAAGTAGTGCATTGGCTGCAAGAAGTACTGGTAGCCCGCGAACTGAACGTTTCCATCGAGATTCTCGCGCGCAGCACGATTAATAGCCTCTGCGCACAGAAATTGATGGTGAAGATCGAAACCGGAACGTACCGGCTAAGCGAATAAACTCCAGAGGTTATAGTAATGCTCGAACGTCCGTTCTTGGCCGTTTTCTGCCTGTCACTTCGCCGAATGCGGGTTGAGCCCCGGGCAGAGCAAACCTCAACACGATCGCCAACAGCAGCTTAGAGATTGCAGCTGTATTGATATTCGATGGGAAAAAAGACCGTGTCGACTACCAAGGAAAATGGCGCGTCGATCAGTAAAAATGGAATCAGTTTTCCTTTGGATGTGCCTACCAACCACCAGTCAAACCGAATACCGATGTAGGGGCAACGGTGCTTGTCATAATCCATACGCATGGCGGTTGCCATACACCCACTCAGACTGGCTGCCAGCACTAGTAGAATCGCCTTTCGAACCACGTAATGTCCTTATTACTTCTTTGCGCAGACTTGCATAGACGCTGTTGTACAGAATGGGTCACCCCACCTGCGACAGCCCCGTACCTGTTTACTCCCGATCAACCGTTGAATTGCCACGCTGTTTGCCGAGAAGCCTGCACATAATGCCAAGTACCCGTGTCGCGAAACCCGGCGCGGCATAGTTGTGGCGGGCGTTGTCATTGAATCCGGAATCACGAATTTTCGACTGAGCGCCAACAGAGATCATCTATCCCGGAACACGTAGTATCCAGAAGGTGACGCCAGACCGTCGACAAAAAGGAGCTTCGTTTTGCGCAAGGACTACCTGGCCTTTTTTACCTCGCTGTTTCTGTCACGGCTGGCAGATCAGATACTGCTGTTCATTGTGCCGTTGGCGGTATCGCCGCGGGTACCCTCATCAGTGCACTGAGTCCGAATCTGGCCGGCTATGTGCTTGGGTTCCTGCTGATCGTCGGCTTCGACAAGATGTTCAACATCTACATGCGCAGCATCCGTCAGCGGGTGATTCCGGCCAAGGACTTCGGCAAGACCGTGGGCGTGATCACCTTGCTCAATAATCTCTCGCAACCTTTGGCGGGGTTGCTGGTGGCGCTGCTGGCCTCAAGCCTGGGTACGCAAGGAGTGATCCTGATTCTGGCCGTGCTGACTATGCTGTTGGGCGCCGCAGCGGTATGGTGGTTTGCCGTCAGCAGAGGAACCCTGAATGCCGAAGAAACCACCGGCCCCTGAACACAAAGCCACCGCCGCAGACATTGAGCGTTCGATCCAGGCCTTAAACAAAATGGCCGAGCGCCTCTGGGGCGAAGGTCGCGAAGCCGAGGCCAAAGCGCTTCTCGATGCCCTTGACGCGTTGAACCGAGCGCTGGACCGAATCAGGATTGGCGAAAGTCGCCGAGCGGCGACGCTCCATTGAATCGCGGACCTACGGCTTGAGAATCAGCACCGGTTCACCCTTTTTGACGATGTAAGTCGCCAGCTCCGACCCCTTGTCCGTACCCACGTTCTTGGCCACATGCGTCACCCCTTGCGGAATGAACAGCGAATCCCCCGCCTTCAACGTCACCGGCGCCCTGCCCTCCAGTTGATATTCGAACGTGCCGCTGATCACGTAAGCGACCTCGACACCCGGGTGTGCATGCCTAGGCGAAGTCACGCCCGGTTCGAAATCGACTCGCGCCTGAATCACTTCGCGCTCGGCAGCGCCGAGGTCCTCGCGCACCAGATCGGTCCGGCTCAAACCTTGTTGCCAGCTTTTGGCTGGCGCGTCAGCCGCGTCGACGATGCCGATCATTGAAGCGAGTAGCGCAGCGCTGGCCAGTAACAGTGGACGATGCATGATGTTGCCCTCTCAAACGCAGTGGTGGTGTGACCGCTACTTTGGGAGTCGCGTGTATGGCTGATGTGTCGTAAACCCCGGGTTTATTGTTCGCGTGTGTCTGCGCGGCAACTTGATACACGTTTATACAAAATTGTCTTTGCCCGGTGACAGTGCCAACAGCCATGTCCTGAACGCCACGATCTTCTTCGATTGCGCCGTTTCATGGGGCGCTACCAGATAAAAGCCGAGTTCATCCTCAAGGCGCAGATCGAAGGGAGCCACCAGACGGCCGGCCCGCAGATCGTCCTCGACATAGGTTGAACGGCCAATGCACACACCCTGCCCGTCAACCGCTGCCTGTACCGCCATCAGCGCCAGATCGAAGGTCAGGCGCGGGCCTTCAGCGAGTTGCGGCGGCTGGCCTGCGGCACGCAACCAGGCGCTCCAGTCACCGGCCGTCGCGCCACTGACTTGCAGCAATGCGTGATTGGCCAGGTCTGCGGGCGTTCGCAACGTCTTCGCCAATGCCGGACTGCATACCGGGAAAACATCATCGGACATCAGAAAATCGCCACGCAACCCCTTCCAGTCGCCGCGCCCATAACGGATCGCCGCATCAATCGTGCCCTTGCGAAAGTCGACCAGCTCAGTGACCGCACTGATTCGCACATCGATAGCGGGAAACGCCTGCTGGAAGGACGGCAAACGCGGCAACAACCACTTCGATGCAAACGACACCAGCGTACTGATCGTCAGCACGCTTTTATCGCGAGACGCGAGCAACTGCTCAGTCGAATACCGCAGTTCATGAAACGCTGCACGCACACCCGGCAAATAGGCGTGCCCGTCCTCGCTCAGCACCAACCCCTCGTTGAGCCGCAAAAACAGTGGCCCGCCCAGCTCGGCTTCGAGTCGGCGAATCTGGTGACTGACAGCGGTCTGGGTGACATTGAGTTCTTCGGCAGCCTTGGTGAAGCTCATGTGCCTGGCGACCGCTTCAAAGGCGCGCAAGCCATTCAGCGAGGGAAGTCGGACCGTCATGGTTCTGAGTGCTCATGAGATTTTGTCATACGCTAGCACCGTAAATGACCTTTGCGAAAGCCGCTTCGGCAATGGAATCTGGCGCTCTCTCTCAGCAAGGAAGTGCCATGAAACTGTATTTTGCGCCCATGACCTGTTCGCTTTCCCCGCACATTGTGCTGCGAGAACTGGGTTTGCCGTTCGAACTGGTTCGCGTCAACAACCAGAGTAAACGCACCGCCGATGGCCATGACTTTCGCGAGATCAATCCGAAGGGCTACGTTGCAGCGCTGGTTCTGGATAACGGCGAGGTACTGACGGAAGGGCCGGCGATCCTGCAGTTTCTGGTCGATCAGGTGCCCGGCAACACGCTGGCGCCACCCTTGGGTTCATGGGAGCGCACGCGCTTGCAGGAACATCTGAACTTCATCAGTACGGAAATTCACGGGGGCAGTGCACCGCTGTTCAATGCGCAGATCCCGGAATCGGTCAAAACGATTTTCCGCCACACACTGTTCAAGCGCCTCGACTACCTGAATCAGCAACTGTCGGCTCGGGACTATCTGATGAGCAGATTCGGCGTCGCCGATGCTTATCTGTTCACCGTGCTGAAGTGGCTGCCGACCTTTGCCATCGACATACAGGACTGGCCGGCACTTGCCAGCTACATGCAGCGCATCGGCGCCCGCCCCTGCGTTCTTGCAGCCATCGCGGCGGAAGCCGCGACGCAGCCGGTCTGACCGGCCTCTGTTGCCACGGAGCGGGCCATGTCGACGCTGTATCTGTAAACTGCGGCCATCTTCACTCGCTCAATCAAAGGATCAGCATGGCTAACCAAGACATCACCTTCACTCCCGATCCGGACGCCGACTCGATTTCCTCGGACGTCGCCACATTCAACGGCATCATGGTTTCCACCCAGATTCCAACCCGTGCCGACGGCAGTCTGGAACTGGGCGATATCACCGCGCAAAGCGAATGCACCCTGCAGGCGCTGAAAGTTGCGCTGGAAGGTGCCGGCAGTTCGATGGATCGGGTGATGCACTTGACGATCTACCTGACCGACATGGCGGATCGCGCCGCATTCAACGAGGTTTACAAGCGTTTCTTCGCCAAGCCTTGGCCGGTGCGTGCGGCAGTAGGTGTGGCGTCGCTGGCCGTTGAAGGCATGCGCGTGGAAGTCACTGCGATGGCGGCCAAGGCCTGACACACCACCCCAGCCCCTGTAGGAGCTGTCGAGTGAAACGAGGCTGCGATCTTTTGATCTGAGCTTCAAGATCAAAAGATCGCAGCGTGCCGCAGCTCCTACAGGTCCGGAGTGGAAGTTCACCATCGGGCAGCACAGGCGTGCCGGGCGCGCGTTTCACGGGTAGAATGCGCGCCTAACCGTGACAGCCTGACTAAAAAAACTATGTCCTTGCCCAAGCATCACCTGGAATTGCTCAGCCCTGCCCGCGATGTCGCCATCGCCCGTGAGGCGATCCTGCACGGCGCCGACGCCGTGTACATCGGCGGCCCGAGCTTCGGCGCGCGCCACAACGCCTGCAACGAAGTCAGCGAAATCGCCGAGCTGGTGGAATTCGCCCGCAAGTATCACGCGCGAATTTTCACCACCATCAACACCATCCTGCACGACAACGAACTGGAGCCGGCCCGCAAGCTGATCCATCAGTTGTACGACGCTGGCGTCGATGCGCTGATCGTTCAGGATCTGGGCGTGATGGAGCTGGACATTCCGCCGATCGAACTGCACGCCTCGACCCAGACCGACATCCGCACCCTTGAGCGGGCGAAGTTCCTCGATCAGGCCGGTTTCTCGCAACTGGTATTGGCCCGCGAGCTGAACCTGCAGGAAATCCGCGCCATCGCCGACGAAACCGACGCCGCCATCGAGTTCTTCATCCATGGCGCGTTGTGCGTGGCCTTCTCCGGCCAGTGCAACATCTCCCACGCGCAGACCGGGCGCAGCGCCAACCGTGGCGACTGCTCGCAAGCCTGCCGTTTGCCGTACACCCTCAAAGATGAAAAGGGTGGCGTGATCGCCTACGAAAAACACCTGCTGTCGATGAAAGACAACAACCAGAGCGCCAACATCCGCGCCCTGGTTGAAGCCGGTGTGCGCTCGTTCAAGATCGAAGGTCGCTACAAGGACATGGGCTATGTGAAGAACATCACCGCCTATTACCGCCAGCGCCTCGACGACGTGCTCGAAGATCGCCCGGACCTGGCCCGCGCGTCCAGCGGTCGCACCGCGCACTTCTTCCTGCCTGACCCGGAAAAAACCTTCCACCGTGGCAGCACCGACTACTTCGTCACCGATCGCAAGATCGACATCGGCGCGTTCGACTCGCCGACCTTCACCGGTCTGCCGGTTGGCACCGTCGAGAAAGTCGGCAAGCGCGACATGCAGGTCGTCACCCAAGAGCCGCTGTCCAACGGCGATGGTTTGAACGTGCTGGTCAAACGCGAAGTGGTCGGTTTCCGCGCCAACATCGCTGAAGCCAAAGGCGAGTTCGAAGAAGACGGCGAGAAGCGCTACCGCTACCGCGTCGAACCGAACGAAATGCCGGAAGGCCTGTACAAGCTGCGCCCGAACCACCCGCTGAATCGCAACCTCGATCACAACTGGCAACAGGCACTGCAGAAGACCTCTTCGGAGCGTCGCGTGGCCCTGAGCTGGGTCGCACGCCTGCGTGAAGAGCAGCTGGAAGTCACCGCCACCAGTGAAGAAGGCATCAGCGCCAGCGTCACCCTCGCCGGTCCGTTCGGTGTGGCCAACAAGCCTGAGCAAGCGCTGGAGCAATTGCGCGATCTGCTCGGCCAGCTCGGCACCACGCAGTACCACGCCACCGACGTCAAGCTGGATGCGCCACAGGCGTTCTTCATCCCGAACTCGCAGCTCAAGTCGCTGCGCCGTGAAGTGATCGAAGCGCTGACCGCCGCTCGCGTCGCCGCGCACCCGCGTGGTAGCCGCAAGGCTGAAACCAGTCCGCCACCGGTGTACCCGGATTCGCACCTGACGTTCCTCGCCAACGTTTACAACCAAAAGGCGCGCGACTTCTATCACCGTCACGGCGTGAAGCTGATCGACGCCGCGTACGAGGCTCACGAAGAACCGGGCGAAGTGCCGGTGATGATCACCAAGCACTGCCTGCGCTTCTCCTTCAACCTGTGCCCGAAACAGGCCAAAGGCGTGACCGGCGTGCGCACCAAGGTTGCGCCGATGCAGTTGATCCACGGTGATGAAGTACTGACGCTGAAGTTCGATTGCAAGCCGTGCGAAATGCACATCATCGGCAAGATGAAAGGCCACATCCTCAACCTGCCGCAACCGGGCAGCGTGGTCGGCCACATCAGCCCCGAAGACCTGATGAAAACCATCCAGCGCGCACCGCACTGAGTGGATGACGTGCGCGGTGCTTCGGCGCCGCGCACGCCTGCCCTGCACCACCGGGCCAAATCGCAGGCATAAAAAAACGCCAACTTCTTGCGAAGTTGGCGTTTTTTCGAATATGGCAGGGGCGGCTGGATTCGAACCAACGCATGGCAGGATCAAAACCTGCTGCCTTACCGCTTGGCGACGCCCCTACTGCTCTTCCCAGCTACTTCGTTAGGTTCGCTGTGAGAACGGGGCGCAATTTACCAAGGTTTTTTGGCTTTGGGAAGCGCGAAGTGAAATATTTTTTGTTTTAAAACAGCGACTTATTATTTTGGCCTGAATCAGGTCCAGGGGGAGTCGGTTTCGCCGCCGTGTATCACACTGTGTACGAACCCCACCGCGACACATCGACTTTCAACGAAGCCGTTCTTCGACACAGGCCAGATACGTCTCCGCGCTCAAATGCACTCAAGGTTTCAGGTGTTCATTCAGAACCCTTGGCCAAAGGCTCGCAAAGGAGACGTCACCATGAAGATGGCACTGCACACCCGCAAAACTGCATTCGGCTTGTCGATTCTGGCTGTGGCGCTGCTCGGCGCTTTTGGCAGCGCTCAGGCGCAAACCACTGAACCGGCCGCCGTCAGCTATTCCGCGCCCTCACCCTTCGGCCCGCTCAAGCATGTGAAGGCTGGCGTGCTTGACGTCGCCTATGCCGAAACCGGCCCAGCAGACGGCCCGGTGGTGATCCTGTTGCACGGTTGGCCCTACGACATTCACAGCTACGACGAAGTCGCGCCGCTGCTCGCGGCCAAGGGTTATCGGGTGTTGATGCCGTATGCGCGCGGTTATGGCGATACGCAGTTCCTCTCCAAAGACACCTTGCGCAATGGCCAACCAGCGGCGCTGGCCAGTGACGTCATCGACTTCATGGACGCGTTGAAAATCAAGCAAGCGGTGCTTGGCGGCTATGACTGGGGCGCGCGTTCGGCGGACATCGTTTCGGCACTGTGGCCGGAACGCGTGAAGGCATTAGTTTCGGTCAGCGGTTATCTGATCGGCAATCAGGCCGCTGGGCAAAACCCGCTGCCGCCCAAGGCTGAATTGCAGTGGTGGTATCAGTTCTACTTCGCTACCGACCGTGGTAGTGCCGGTTACGAGAAAAACACTCACGACTTTGCCAAGCTGATCTGGCAACTGGCCTCGCCGCAGTGGAAATTTGACGACGCCACGTTCGATCGCAGTGCCAAAGCGCTGGAGAACCCCGATCACGTCGACATCACCGTGTTCAACTACCGCTGGCGTTTAGGCCTGGTGCAGGGTGAAGCGAAATACGCCGCGCTGGAACAGAAGCTCGCTACCGCGCCGTCGATCAACGTGCCGACCATTACCCTCGAAGGCGATGCCAACGGCGCGCCGCACCCGGCGCCGGAGGATTACGCCAAGCGCTTTACCGGCAAGTATCAGTTCCGCTTGATCAATGGCGGGATCGGGCACAACTTGCCCCAGGAAGATCCGCAGGCGTTTGCCAAAGCGGTGATTGATGCGGATCACCTGTAGAAACAAAAAGGCAGTCAGCCGCTCAGGCTGACTGCTTGATTATTTGAGGGTGGAGGGATGGTCACGTTTTGCAGATGCTTTGCCTGAACGGACGCCATCGCGAGCAGGCTCACTCCTACAGGGGGAACGCATTTCAAATGTAGGAGTGAGCCTGCTCGCGATCACGCCCGACCAGACACCCTCAACCCCGACTAACGTGCGCGATCACTCGGTTGGCACAACCAGATCCAGCGCCTTGTTCACCGCCAACTCCCCCAACATGACCACTTGCGCAATACCCAGCAGGGTATGACGATTTGCGCCCTCCAGCATTCCGGCAAAATTACCGAGCATGACCGACGCGGACGCCAGGGAGCCGCAAGCATTGGTCAGCAGCGACTCCGTGTCTGCTTGCGGGTTGGCCATGAACAGAGCATTGGGCGTATAGGGTGTGGCCATGATCGCGGCAGGCAACAGGTAATGGTCGAGTGCACGCTCTGCCGCTTCGTGGAGCTTTCTTGAATTGGGCGAGGCGTACGGCGATATCAGGTCAGTGACCGGTGGTTCGGGTGGCTGGGACATCAGCTGAAACTCCAGACAAGAACCGTTGGCGGCTCTTTGATAGAAGGCGTGAAGCGCCGCGATTACGGACGCTTCTGTGCAATGAGGGAGCGAGCCCCCTCACCCATCTGCTCCGCGACTAGTGCGGCAAGCGCTGGTTGTCCAGAACTCGGCCGACCACCAGCTCGCTGAGCATGATCACCTGTTGCAGGATCAGCATCTTTTTGCGCTGTGAGGGTTCTATCGAATCGGCGAGTTCACGGGCCATGTCAGTGGCGGAGGACAAGGTTTCAGTGGCTTCGACGAGCAGGGTTTCGTTATCCACTGTGGGGTCGATGAGGTAGATCTTGCCGGTCTTGCGGGTGGGTACTGAGGTCTTCAGCGCTGAGGGGTTGAGATAGAAGTTGATCGCGCGGTCGGTGGCCTCTTTGATGTTTTGAGGTTCGAGTGCGGCGTCGTAGGGGATTGGATCGGTTTCTGGCGGGTTTGGCGTAATTTTGAACATAGATGACACTCGCTTAGCAAAAAATAAGGAGCCATCACTCACGCTACCAAACGAGGTGGTGACCATTGCGCAGGTTGGTAGACCGGTCTAAGCGAGTAAACCCCGGCGCTCCCGAAGGAGCCCCACGCATGGCCACCATAAAAAACCGAGCCCCGAAAAGAGACTGCATATAGCGGCGCATAACGCTTAGAAAACGGGCTACCAAACCCGATCACTGTTTTGCAGTGACAGGGAAACGATACAGCCCGCCTCAAGGCGCGTAAGCCGGCGGATTCTGGCGTACGCGTAGGCAACGGCGCAAGGTGTTGTAGCCGTTATGGCGTAACAGTGCGTGTAAGTTAAACGTGCGTGGGTGATAGCGTTTAAAAGCCCCTCACCCTAGCCCTCTCCCAAAGGGAGAGGGAACTGACCGGCTGTTTGGGGGAGGTACGCCGACGTGGGATACCGAGGTGAACTCAGGTGGGTGACGGCTTGGGTTATTTGACCAGGCGTTTTTCTTTGGAAGGTCTGTAGCCGAAATATGAGCTGTAGCATTTGCTGAAATGACTCGGCGAGACGAAGCCGCATGCGACTAGCACTTCCACTTGTGACAGCTCCGTATGTTGCAGCAAACGTCGCGCTTCGGTGATGCGCAGTTCCAGGTAATAGCGCTGCGGCGTGGTGCCCAGTTGCTCCTTGAACAAGCGCTCCAACTGCCGACGAGAACGGCCGGCATACACCGCCAGTTGCTCCAGCTCCAGCGGCTCTTCCAGATTGGCATCCATCAGCTTCACCACTTCACGCAACGGCGCACTGACGCAGATGTTCTCGTCTGGTTTGATGCGCCGGTAACGCGATTCCTCGAAGGCGAGGATGTCTTCGATCCCTTCGACCAGGGCTTTGCCGTGCAGACTCTTGATCCAGTCCAATGCCATGTGGAAAGCGCCGGACGGACTCGATGCCGTGAGCCGGTCGCGGTCGATCACGTAAGGCTCACTGCTGACGTGGGTGGTTTTGGCGATTTCAGTCAGCGCCGGGCGGTGCTCCGGGTGGATCGCGCAACGGTAGCCATCGAGCAGCCCGGCGCGGCCGAGAAACCACGAACCGTTCCACAACCCGGCGAGGCTGATGCCCCGCTCCGCTGCAACCTGAAGCAAATGAATAAACTCCTCACTCGCCCGCAACTCGGTGCGATACCCGCCACACACCACCAGCAGATCCAGTTGCTGAAGCGCGGCTGAATCCAGACGTGCGTCAGGGCGGATGACCAGCCCCAGATCACTGATGACTTCGCCGTCGCCCAAACCAAACGTGCGCGAGGAAAACAGCCCCGGACGCAGCAGGTTGGTGGTGACAACGGTGTCCAGTGCTTGGGTAAACGCCGGTAGCGAAAAGTGTTCGAGCAGCAGAAAACCGGTGCGGGTCATGCGCGTTTCATCCGCGCTTTGCTCATTCAGATAGCGGAGGTTTTTCCCCTTCATGCCTCCGCTGAATTGGCGTCGTTCGATCAAGTTGTGGTCCATCGGTCATGTTGTTGTGCGCCGATAGTTGGCTTGATCCGCGTCAGAGTCAATCACGCCTGTGGTTGATGGCTGGTCACGCAGTGAATTCCACCGCCACCGGCGGCGATTGCATCGATGTTGAGCTGGACGATTTCGCGCTGCGGATACAGCTGCGAGAGCAGATCAAAGGCCTTCTTGTCTGCCGCTTTATCGCCAAATTCCGGAGCGATGATTGCGCCGTTGATCACGAAGTAGTTGATGTAACCGGCGGCAAAGTCCGGGTTGTTCTGGTTGAACTTGCTTTGGCGCGGTTTCAGCGGCGGCGACATCGTGTGGATCTGTAATTTGCGACCGTCAGCATCGGTGGCGTTCTTGAGGATTTCCAAGTGCGCCAGGGTGACCTTGTGATCGTAGGATTCAGGGTCGGTGTCGAGGTTGGCGATGACCACGCCGGGCTTGATGAAGCGCGCATAGAAATCGACGTGAGCGTCAGTGATGTCCTTGCCCTTGATCCCCGGCAGCCAGATGATTTTGCGCAGGCCCAGACGCTCCTTCAGTTCGGCTTCGACATCGGCCTTGCTCCAGTCCGGATTGCGGTTGCTGTTGATCCAGCTGCTCTCGGTCATGATCCCGGTGCCGTGACCGTCGACCTCGATGCCCCCGCCCTCGCCCACCAGATCGGTGCGGATGTACGTGGCTTGCGCGTCGTCGGCGACCAGTGCGGCGATCTTCGCGTCTTTACTGTGCTGTTGTTTGCCTCCCCAACCGTTGAAGTTGAAGTCCACCGCGCCGAGACCACCCTTGTCGTCGATGACGAAGTTGGCGCCGATGTCGCGCATCCAGATGTCATCCAGCCCGGCAGTGACGTAAGTGATATTGCGCGTGCCGCAGAATTCTTCGGCGATGCTGCGTTCGTTCTTGCGGCAGAACACGGTGACTGGTTCAAACCGGGCGATGGCGCGGGCAATGCGGCCGAGCGCTTCCTGGACGTCTTCGGTGAAGTCTTCCCAAATCGCATCCTGCGCGCCGAAAGCGATGTAGGCGCGCTCATGTTTATCGCCCTCGTCGGGCATGAACCAGCGGCCTTGCGCGGCAGCCAGGACTTTGCCCGGCGACAGGCCCAGGCCTGTCACCGCAGCGCTGACAGCGGCGACCACCGAGGCCTGTTTGATGAAATCGCGACGAGTCGTCATGTGGGTTTCCTGTCTTTCCGTGAAGGGCCGACGCGTACGCCGGCCGTTGATCATTTGCCAGTGGCAGTCTTGAATTTGGTCCAGGTGCGCATGCGCGCGCGCATGTCGGCCTGGGGAATATCCTTGCCCGGAATCAATCGAGCATAGGTCGCTTCGTCGAGGTAGATATCCGGGTTGTCGCGCATGCTTTCATCGACACTCGCCCGCGCCTTGGCGTTGGAGGTCGGGTAACCGGTAAAATTGCTGATCGCTGCCATGTTCTCGGGGCGCATGACAAAGTTGATAAACGCGTAGGCGTATTCCGGGTGTTTCGCGTCGACCGGAATGGCCATGGTGTCCATCCACACCGTGGTGCCTTCGCGCGGCACGCGATACTGAAACTTGGTGTGCTTACCGGCGCTGTCCGAAGTGCGTTGCGCCTGGGTCATGTCGCCGCTGTAGCCGAGCGACAGGCACAGGTTGCCATTGACCAGGTCAGTGACCGGTTGCGACTGGAACTTGCGGATGTACGGCCGCAACTTCATCAGCAACTCGCTGGCCGCTGCCAGATCTTCGGCTTTGCCGCTGCGCGGATCGCGACCGAGGTAATTGAGCACCACCGCCAAGGCTTCGTCCGGCGAATCGATCATCGAAATCCCGCAATCGGCGAATTTCGCCGCCAGCTCCGGTTTGAACAGCATGTCGAGGCTGTTGACCGGCGCGTCGGCCATGCGTTTTTTGATCTGTTCTTCGTTGTAGGTCAGGCCGATGGTGCCCCAGGTGTAAGGCACCGTGGCTTTGCTGGAGTGCTCGTAATGACCGCGCAGCTTCTGCAAACCGGGTTCGATGTCGGCCAGTTCGGTCAGCTTCGCTTGATCCAGCGGCATCAGGCTGCCGGCACGCATCAAGCGCTCGGCGACGGTGTCGCCGGGGAAGATCAGGTCGTAGCCACTGCCGCCGGAGAGCATCTTCGCCTCCAGTGTTTCGCTGCCGTCCATGACGTCGTAGATCACCTTGATCCCGGTTTCGGCAGTAAAACGGCTCAAGGTGTCTTCGGCAAAATAATCGGCCCAGTTGTACAGCCGCAGGGTTTTATCTTCGGCGTGCAGCGACGGTATCAAGCAGATCAACGTCAGACCGATCGCGCCGCGCAAGCGTTTGTGGTGGATAGCCATATCAAACCCCTTGAGTATTCCAGCGCGCGTGAAGTTGGCGACCATCCTGACTGAGAAGCGGCCCGTACATCTCCGGACGACGATCGCGGTAGATGCCCCAGCTCAAACGCTCCTCGCGCATGGCTACCAGATCGACGCTGTGCAGCAGCACACCGCTGCTGTCGCGGTCAGCGCTGGCGAGCAATTGGCCCTTGTGATCGCTGATGAACGACGAGCCATAGAAGCTCATTTGCAGGCTCGGATCGGTAGTCGCGACCTCTCGCCCGACCCGGTTCGCCGCCACCACCGGCAGCAGATTGGCAGCAGCATGGCCGCGCATGGTCATCTGCCAATGGTCACGAGAATCCAGCGCCGTGCAGCCGGGTTCAGAGCCGATAGCCGTCGGATACAGCAGCACTTCGGCGCCCATCAACGCCAGGCAGCGGGCGGTTTCGGGGAACCACTGGTCCCAGCAGATACCGACGCCGAGGCGGCCGAACGCGGTGTCCCAGACTTTGAAACCGGTGTCGCCGGGACTGAAGTATTCCTTCTCCTGATAGCCGATGGCGTTGGGAATGTGGGTCTTGCGATACACACCCAACAGGCGCCCGTCGGCATCGGCCACGCTCAGCGAGTTGAAGTAGGCGTTGCCGGCCTTTTCGAACCAGCTCAGCGGCAATACCACGCCCAACTCGCGGGCCAGTGCGGCGAAGCGCGCGAGCACATGGCTGTCGCGATATTCCTCGGCCAAAGCCATGTGTTTATGGCTTTGTTCGATGCAGAAGTACGGCGTGGCGAACAGCTCCTGCAACAGGATCACTTGCGCGCCCTGCTGCGCTGCGTCACGGACGAGCTGCTCGGCGCGATCAAGGTTGCCGGGTAAGTCCCAGGTGCACGGCATCTGGGTGCTGGCGATGGTCAGAATGCTCATGCGTTCAACCTCTCAGCGGCCAGGCTGGCTGTTGTTGCGTGATGCAGTGCACCCCGCCGCCGCCATGGGCCAGATGATTGATGCGCACCGGCACCACTTCGCGGCCGGGGAAGGCTTGCTCCAGGACTTTGGCGGCGACGTTGTCAGCCTCGATGCCATACGCTGGCATGATGATCGCGCCGTTGGCGATGTAGAAGTTGGTGTACGAGGCGCAGAACACTTCGGCTTCAGTGTCGACAGCGTCGGTGGCTTCGAACAGTTCGATCAGCTCGAATTTGCGGCCCTGCGCATCGGTGGCCAGTTCCAGCGCACGGCGGTTTTCCCGCGCCACTTCGGCGTACACCGAGGATGTGTCGTGAGTGGCATCCACCAACAAGACGCCAGGCCGGGCAAAGGCGCAGACGCCATCGACGTGGCCGTCAGTCATGTCGCCGGTGACGTAATCCGGATCGCCCGGCAGCCAAATGGTTTTCTTGACGCCGAGCAAACGGCTGAAGATCTCTTCCATCTCCGCTTTGCCAATGCCGGGGTTGCGATTGGGGTTGAGCAGCACCGATTCAGTGGTGATCAGCGTGCCTTCGCCGTCGACATGAATCGCCCCGCCTTCATTACTCAGCGGCGTGCCGAAGCATTCCAGGCCAAGGTGATTGAGCGCACGGCGAGCCAGGCTTTCATCCAGTTCATGCGCCGACTTGCCACCCCAGGCGTTGAAGCGCCAGCTGACACCGGCCAGGCCTTGCTGCGGATGGCAAACAAAGGTCGGGCCTGAGTCGCGGCACCAGCTGTCATTCACGGCCAGCGCAATCAGCTCGATGTTCGGCCCGCACAACACCTTGGCGCTGGCGACGGCGGACGGATCGACCACCAGTTTCACCGGTTCGAATCGGGCGATGGCGTTGGCCACGCGAGCGAAATCTTCCTGCACTTGTGCAAGGGTCACACCCCAGCCCGACTCCCACAGCGCTTTGTTGTGCGGCCAGACCATCCACGTTGCGGCGTGGGTAGCCCACTCTGCCGGCATCATCCAGACGCTGTTTTTATTATCGTTGTGCTGCATGATAAGCCTCGTTAGTTAAGCCAATGTGTTCACGCCGCCAATGCTACGGACGCGCAAACAGGCAAACAAACGATGGATTTAGCGCACAACTGATTAGAGGAACTTATCGATATGCTCAAGCACTGGCCGCCACTCAGCTCCCTGCGCGGTTTTGAAGCCGCCGCCCGGCTGGGCAGTTTTCACAAGGCTGCCGACGAGTTGAACCTCACTCAATCGGCGATCAGTCAGCAGATTCGCAGCCTTGAGGCTTACCTTGAGCAGCCGTTGTTTTTTCGCAGCGGTCGCAGCGTCGCGTTAACCGATGCCGGGCACGATTTGCTCAGCACCACGCAAGCGATGTTGCAGCAATTGGCAGTGGGGATTCGGCGCCTGGGGCAGTATCAGAAACCCAATCAACTGGTGCTCAACACGACGCCGGCGTTTGCCCGGCATTGGTTGTTGCCAAGATTGGCGGACTTTCGCGATCAGCATCCCGACGTGGATCTGTGGATCTACAGTACCGACGAGGTGCCGGATATGGCCACGCAGACCATCGACATCGCGATTCGCGACGATATCAGCGCGCAGGCTGAGTGCAGTTTCAAAGTGCTGCAAAGCGATCGACTTTATCCGGCGTGCCATCCGCGCCTGCTGAACACGCCGGCAGCGCAACGCAGCACCTTGCATGGCGAGCGGGAAATGGACTGGAGCCATTGGGCGGTCGAGGCCGGTATCGATGTCGGCCAGCAGGCTCAGGGGTTGAATTTTTCCGACCCGGGGCTGCTACTGGACGCGGCTTGCGCGGGGCTTGGGATTGCGCTGGTGAGTCAGTTGCTAAGCCGTCAGGCGCGAGCTGACGGCTTGTTGCAACCGCTGGTCGAGGCGACTATTCGCGGGCCAAACTGGGCACTGCTGACCCACCGCGACAGTGAAAATGACCCCATGGCCAGGTCTTTTATCGATTGGTTATCCGCCAACCTGAGCCTTGGCTCAAACAGCCGAGAAAACCCCGGCGCCTAAACGCCCCTCGAGACGCCCACACAGCACGTAGTGCTGATAACCGCTGGAGAACGATCCCTGGGAAATCGCGATCCTGACATCGTCATTCAATCGAAGGTACTGGGCTTCATCAAAGTTTTCTGCGCTGACTTCGCCCGCACGCCCGAGACGCTCGCTGTCCACCGTGAGACCCTGGCTGGCGAAGTGCTCGAAATCGATGATGCGATTCACCGCGTGCCGCTCCAGCACACCCTGATTGGGATGCATCGAGTAGATATGCAGGCCTTTATTGGCGCAGCGGTCGCACATGTCGACACAGTTTTTCTGCGTCGATTTACGCCGCGTCAGCTCTTCAAGCGGCATGTCGAGGTACTTGCCAACCTGATACTCGGTCTGATTGAAGATCGTGCAGCAAAGCACCGTGTTGCCATTGCAGTCGATGACCAGCCAGTCATCCTTGAGCGTGCACGCCATCTTGGGAAATTGCTGGATGACGTTGACGAGATCGTCGTACGGCGGCAATGCGAGGCGTTTCAGGGTGTCAATGTCCGTAGCCGTGACAGACGGGTCACGCTCGACAATGGCCAGTGTCTTCTCCAGCGGCATCATCACCGAATACCCGGTGGTGAAGATGAAGCCAAGACGCTCACTGAACGCGCGCATCAGTGATTCTTCTTCGATGTTATCCAGGTAGCGGTGATAGTAAACATCCACACGGGTTCTCAGACCCAGGCGCTGTTTGATCTCCTGCAGGGCGATCATGTTTTGTTTTACAACTTCGATATCGCCGCCGACATGGCCCTTTTCGTAGGTCTCCTGGTAAAAACCCGAGAGCGAAATACGGAAGTAACTCGGCTCGGCCATCAGGGCCTTTTCCATATTCTTGGCGAGATTAAGGTTGGTGCTGATACCGCTGCCCATGCCGGCAGCATTAATGATCTCGATAAATTCGCCAATTTTTGGATGAATCAGTGGCTCGGTCCAGTTATAGAGGTAGATCGTGTCGACGCCCTCTGTCTTGGCCTTATCGACAATCTGCTTGAACATGTCGAGCTGCATGGCTTTTTTGAAATTGAGATTTTCCGAGTTGCCCATTGGGCAAGACGGGCAGCTCAGATTGCACGCACCGACGATATCGATGTACATATTCATGCGGGTGAAGCTCCTAGAATTGAAAGCCATGCATCTCATCACTACGGGCTTTCAAGTCGCCTGATTGTGTTGGTATTTTGACGGCACTGGCACAGCAGCTAGCAATAACTGCACCACAATGCTTCTACGCCATTAGCTCAACGACCCAATCGATAAACACGCGCAATTTCAGGCTGACATGCCGGTTCGGCGGATAAGCAATGTAGAGCGGCATCGGCGCGAGTTTCCAGTCTTCGAACAGCGGCACCAGCTCGCCACGCGCTTGATGGGCGGCAGACATGTACTTGGGCAGCCACAGCACGCCCATGCCCGCCAGGCCTGCCGCGAGGTAGGCGTTGCCGTCATCGACTGCCAAAACGTGCCGTCCCTTGATTTGCAGGTTTTCGCTGGCGTTGTGCAAGGCATATGGCACCGGTTTGCCGGTGCGTGCCCAGAGAAAACCGACCACTCGATGGTGGCTGTCTTCCAGGTCTCTCGGGTGCGCGGGAATGCCCGCGCGCGCCAGGTATTGCGGTGCGGCAAACACCCCCAACTGCAGATCGGCGACCTTGCGTGCCATCAGCGACAGGTCCATGAGTTCGCCGCCGCGCACCACGCAATCGACGTTCTCATCAATGATGTCGACGATACGGTCACTGACGCCCATGTCGATCTGAATATCCGGATAACGCGCGTGAAACTCAGGCAGGGCCGGCACCAGAATCAACCGTGCGAGCGGACTCGGGACGTCCACTCGCAGCCGGCCCGAAGGTGATGCCGCCGCGCCGGGCAGGCTGGTTTCGGCATCATCGAGGTCGGCGAGCAAGCGGATCACGCGTTGGTAATACGCCGCGCCATCGGCGGTGACATTGACCTTGCGCGTGGTGCGATTGAGCAACTTGACCCGCAGGCGCGCCTCCAGTTGCTGAACCAGTTGGGTCACGGTGGTCTTGCTCATGTGCAAGGTTTCCGCCGCTTTGGTGAAACTCCCCGCCTCGACCACCCGGGCGAAGGCCTGCATTGCGTCAAAACGGTCCAAGGTCTGCCCTCGATTGTTTGGATTTCACAAACAGTGAACGCCAAGCTTGCGCGTTTATCGCTGGCCTGCAAATACCTACAGTGGCTCCATCAACTCAAATGAAGGAGACACTCCCATGACTCAGCGCGATGTTGTTTTTCCATCCGCACGCCGCACGCTTTACGAACGCCACCGTTACTCGCCAGCCATTCGCTCCAACGGTTTTCTGTTTGTTTCGGGACAGGTCGGCAGCACCGAGGACGGCACGCCAGAGCCGGACCTGAAAAATCAGGTGCGTCAGGCGTTCACTAACCTCAATGCAATCCTTGCAGAGGCCGGTGCCAGCTTCGATGACGTGGTCGATGTAACCGTATTCATCGTTGACCCCCAGTCGAAATTCGAGACGATCTGGGATGTGGTGCTGACCGAGTTCTGGGGCGAGGCGCCGCATCCGACGGTGACGGCGGTTGGTGTGACGTGGCTGTATGGGTTTGATTTCGAGATCAAGGTGATTGCCAGGTTGCCGTAAATATCCGGACACACCCATTCGTTTGCCATTTCAGAGGTCGTCTGTTTGCATGCTGCCCCACATCAGCATTCAGATCAGGGAGAGGATCGATGAACATTTTGGTGGTGGGTGCCAGTAAAGGCTTGGGCCGAGCTTTTATCGAAGGCTTGGGTAACGCGGGAGACACGCTGATTGGTGTGTCCCGCACGCGTCCCGAAGGTTTGGTGTGCGAGGCAGAGCATCCAGTACGCTGGGTGGAAGCCGATCTGATGAACCCGGCCAAATCCGCGCACGCCATCGAGCATGCGGTCGTCGACGATGGGCTGGATACGCTGATCTACAACCTCGGTATCTGGGAAGAGTCGGCTTTCGATCCAGCCTATGACTTTCTCGACAGTCCGGACGACGAATTGCAAGCCATCGTCAGTTGCAACATCAGCGCAACAATCCTGCTGATCAAACGCCTGCTTCCGCTTCTGCTGAAAAGCCCCCACCCCAGAATCATCCTCACCGGATCGACTTCAGGCCTGCCGCAAAGCGGGCGTCCGGAAGTCGCCTTCGGCGCCTCCAAATTCGCCCTGCGCGGGATTGCCGGTACGCTGCGCGAAGGCTACCGACAGCAGCGTCTGGCGGTGACTTGCCTGAATCTGGGGTATCTCAACACCGAGGATCGGCTGAGCACGCCGCGAGATCTGGCTGCGCAGCGTGGCGAGGGTCAGCTGATTCCAGTTCACGATGTCGTTCAGGTGGTGCGCATGATTCTGAGTCTGTCTTCGGCCAGCTACGTCAAGGAGCTCACCCTGCCGGCAATACTCGACGAACGCTTTTGACCATTCCTGCCCTGATGGCGCTGGCCTTTACGCGTGCGAATACGTATAACCTCGCCGATTCGTCTACCCTCACGTAGCGCCCTGGTTCAGCTCTTCACACTTTTTGACGCTCACGAAACGGAGAATTCCATGCTCAAACGAACACTGGCACTGACCGCCGGCCTGGCCCTGTCCTTTTCTGCATTCATGGCCCAAGCGGCCGACGTTTTGCGCGTCAGCGCGATTCCCGATGAAGCCCCGACCGAGTTGCTGCGCAAGTTCGAACCGCTGGGTGCTTATCTGGAACAACAACTGGGCATGAAAGTGCAGTTCGTCCCGGTGGCGGACTACCCGGCAGTGGTTGAAGCACTCGCGACCGATCGCCTCGACATGGCCTGGCTCGGCGGTTTCACTTTTGTGCAGGCACGTTTGAAAACTGACGCAACGACGCCAGTAATCCCGTTGGTACAACGCGAACAGGATGCACAGTTCACCAGCAAATTCATCACCGCTGACCCGAATGTGCATAGCCTCGCCGACTTGAAGGGCAAGACCTTCGCCTTCGGTTCGGTGTCGTCGACCTCCGGCAGCCTGATGCCGCGTTACTTCATGCTGAAAAACGACAACATCAAGCCTGAGGGCTATTTCAGCCGTGTCGCCTACTCCGGCGCCCACGACGCCACCGTGGCCTGGGTGCAGGCTGGCAAGGTTGACGCCGGTGTGCTGAACGCCAGTGTCTGGCAGAAACTGGTCGACGCCGGCAAGGTCGACACCAACAAAGTGAAAGTCTTCGCCACCACCCCGACCTACTTCGATTACAACTGGACCGTGCGCGGCACCCTCGACCCGGCGCTCGCGGCGAAGATCAAAAAAGCCTTCCTTGATCTGGACCCGGCCAACCCTGAGCAGAAGAAGATTCTTGATCTGCAAGCGGCCAGCCGCTTCATCGACACCAAGCCCGAGAACTACAAGGGCATCGAGGAAGCCGCCCGCGCCGCCGAACTGCTGAAATGACCCTACGCCTCAAACAAGGCAGCCTGCGCCACGCCAATGGAGTCGACGCCCTGCGCGGTGTCGACTTGCAGATTGGCGTTGGTGAACAGGTCGCCATCATTGGCCCGTCCGGGGCCGGTAAGTCGAGTTTGCTCAACCTGCTGGCCACCGCCCTGCGGCCCAGCAGCGGCGAGATTGAAGTGCTCGGCGAACGCGCCTGGCACTTGTCTGCCCGCCAGCGTCAGCGTCTGCGCGCGCGGATCGGCCTGGTGCATCAGGCGCCGCCGTTGCCGCCGCGTCAGCGCGTGGTCACCGCCGTGCTGGCCGGCAAGCTGGGGCAGTGGAGTCTGGGTAAAAGTCTTTTGAACCTGTTGCATCCGCTGGATGTGGCCGGTGCGCGCGCGGCGTTGGCGCGACTGGACCTGGGCGACAAACTGTTCGCCCATTGCCAGCAATTGTCTGGCGGCCAGTTGCAACGCGTCGGTATCGCCCGCGTGTTGTATCAGGCGCCGGAAATCCTCTTGGCCGACGAACCGGTGTCAGCCATGGACCCGGTCATGGCCGGGCACACGCTGTCGATCCTCTCGCGGCATGCTCGCGAACATAACGTAACGCTGGTGGCGAGCCTGCATGCGGTGGATCTGGCGCTGTCGCACTTCCCGCGAATCATCGGTCTGCGCGACGGGCAGATTCTGTTCGACAGCCCTTCTGATCGCGTCACCCCGGAAATGCTCGACGCGCTTTACGCCAATGAAAAACTGCAATCACCGACCATTGCGGTGGCGCCTCTGACTGTGCAGATTCCACGATGCTGAAAGCCGATTCACGCGATCCCGCCGCATGGCCGCGTCTGCTGCTGACGTTGCTGGCGATTGCTTTGCTGTGGCCGGGCATTCAGCTCAGCGAGCTGAATCTGGGCGTATTGCTCCCCGACAGCCAGAATGAAATGGGCCGTTTTGTCGCGCAATTCTGGCCACCGGCGCACGACGAAGCGTTTCTGCAGTTACTGTTCAAAGCCACCCTGCAAACTCTGGCCATCGCCACCGCCGGCATGGCTTTGGCGCTGGTGTTGGCGATACCGGCGGGCCTGGTCGCCAGTCGTGCGCTGTCGCTGTCTGCCGCGTCACGCGGTGGCGTGCCGAGCCGACTGGGGCGTCTGTTGCGCTGGCCGGTGCGCGGACTGTTGATTTTCCTGCGCAGCGTGCCGGAAATCGTCTGGGCGCTGCTGTTTGTGCGCGCCGTAGGGTTGGGGCCGGCGGCCGGTGTGCTGGCCATCGCCATCACCTACAGCGGCATGCTCGGCAAAGTCTATGCGGAGATTTTTGAATCGACCGATCAGCGTCCGGCGCACGCACTGTTGCAGGCTGGCAGCGGCCGTCTGGCGGCGTTTGCTTACGGCACGTTGCCCAACGTCGGGTCAGAACTGCTCTCGTACACGGTCTATCGCTGGGAATGCGCGATCCGCGCGTCAGTGGTGATGGGATTTGTCGGCGCCGGCGGCCTGGGTCAGCAGATCGACCTGTCGATCCGCATGTTCGCCGGCGGTGAGGTCGCCAGTATCCTGCTGTGCTTCCTGGTGTTGGTATTGGCCGCCGACCAACTCAGCCGCTTGCTGCGCTGGAGGCTGACATGAATCGTCTGATCAACTTGCTGCTGATCGCCGGCATCGCGCTGGCTGTCATCGCGTCCTTCACTTATCTGGGACTGGATCTGGGCGAGGTGGGCAGCGCCACCAGCCTCAAGCAGATGGGCGCGTATGTGCAGCGTTTTCTCAGCCCGGACTTGAGCGCGGATTACCTGAAAGCCATCTTGCATGGTTCGATGGAAACTCTGGCGATGTCGGCCCTCGGCACCCTGCTCGCCGCTGTGTTCGGCATCGTTCTCGCCCTGCCCGCCGCCGGACGGTTCGGCTGGCCGCTGCAAAGCGCCTCGCGCCTGCTGCTCAATGCCTTGCGGGCGATTCCGGAACTGGTCTGGGCCGCGCTGATGGTGCTCGCCGCCGGCCTCGGCCCGAACGCCGGCACCCTCGCCCTCGCCCTGCACACCACTGGCGTGCTCGGTCGCTTGTTCGCCGAAGCGCTGGAAAATACCCCGCCACAACCGGCCGAAGCCATTCGTTTACAGGGCGGCAATCCGCTCCTCGCCTTTTGCTACGGCACGCTGCCGAACCTTGCGCCGCAACTGCTCGCCTACGTTCTGTACCGCTGGGAAAACAACATCCGCATGGCCAGCGTGCTCGGCTTTGTCGGCGCTGGCGGATTGGGGCAGATGCTCTATGTGAGCCTCAGCCTGTTTCAGGAAGCGCAAGCCAGCACGGTGATTCTGGCGATGCTGGTGCTGGTGTTTGTGGTCGACTGGTTGAGTGCGTGGAGCCGGCAACGCTGGGTCAAAGCGTAGTGCGCAGGCTTGTGGGTGGATATCTGACAAAAGCTGATTATGCTTCAGGAAACCTTGCAGCGATGCGAGGCGGTCAGACTGTGCAAGTTTCACGCGGGAGCAATGGCGGCATATGCCACAAGGCCAGAGTGCGACAAGCAGTAACGAGGGACTCCGGCCTACAACAATAAGCACGACGGAGAACACCCATGGCCACAATCGACACAGCATCCACCGGCAGTCCACCGCGCAGCGGCGGCATCACCAAGGAGGAGCGCAAGGTTATCTTCGCTTCATCCTTGGGCACGGTTTTCGAGTGGTACGACTTTTACCTTTATGGCTCTCTGGCAGCGATCATCGCCAAGCACTTCTTCGCTGGCGTTAACGAAACCACCGCGTTTATCTTCGCCCTGCTTGCCTTCGCCGCCGGGTTCGCGGTGCGGCCGTTCGGAGCCATTGTGTTCGGCCGTCTCGGCGACATGATCGGGCGCAAACACACCTTCCTTATCACCATCGTCATCATGGGCGTCTCCACCGCAATTGTCGGCATATTGCCCGGTTACGCGACCATTGGTGTTGCCGCGCCGGTCATCCTCATCACTTTGCGCTTGCTCCAAGGCCTGGCGTTGGGCGGCGAGTATGGCGGCGCCGCGACCTACGTGGCCGAACACGCGCCGCGCAACAAGCGCGGCTTCTTCACCTCGTGGATTCAAACCACCGCGACCCTCGGCCTGTTTCTGTCGCTGCTGGTGATCCTCGCCTGCCGCACGGCGCTGGGCACTGAAGCCTTCGAAGCGTGGGGCTGGCGGATTCCGTTTCTGTTGTCGATCCTGCTGCTGATCGTCTCGGTGTACATCCGCCTGCAGCTGAGCGAGTCACCGGTGTTCCAGAAAATGAAAGCTGAAGGCAAGGCGTCGAAAGCGCCGCTGACCGAATCCTTCGCGCGCTGGGACAACCTCAAAGTGGTGATCATGTCATTGCTCGGCGGCACGGCCGGGCAAGCGGTGGTCTGGTACACCGGGCAGTTCTACGCGTTGTTCTTCCTGCTGCAGACGCTGAAGATCGACCCGCAAACCGCCAACCTGTTGATCGCCGGTTCGCTGCTGATCGGCACGCCGTTCTTCGTGATTTTCGGCAGCCTTTCCGACCGGATCGGGCGCAAGCCGATCATCATGGTCGGGTGCATGCTGGCGGCGCTGACGTACTTCCCGATCTTCCACGCGCTGACCCAGTACGGTAACCCTGATGTGTTTATCGCCCAGGAGAAGAACCCGGTCAAAGTGATCGCCAACCCGGATCAGTGCTCGTTCCAGTTCGACCCGGTGGGCAAGGCCAAATTCACCAGTTCCTGCGACCTGGCGAAGACCCTGCTGGCAAAACGGGCGATCCCGTATGAGAACGTGATTGCCGAGCCGGGCACCGTCGCACAAGTGCGCATCGGCGATAAAGTCGTCGAGAGTTTCGAAGGCAGCGCCCTGCCGGCCGCCGACTTCAAGACCCGCAACGATGCGTTCACCGCGACCCTCGGCACCGCGCTCAAGGAAGCCGGTTATCCGGAGAAAGCCGACCCGGCGAAAACCAACTACCCAATGGTGTTGCTCCTGCTGACCGTGCTGGTGATCTACGTGACCATGGTTTATGGCCCGATTGCCGCGTGGCTGGTCGAGCTGTTCCCGACCCGCATCCGCTATACCTCGATGTCGCTGCCGTATCACATCGGTAACGGCTGGTTTGGTGGCTTCCTGCCGACGGTGGCGTTTGCCATGGTCGCCGCGACCGGGGATATCTACTACGGCTTGTGGTATCCGATCGTGATTGCGGTGATGACAGCGATACTGGGCACGTTCTTCCTGCCGGAAACCAGGGATCGCGACATTCTCAAGGATTGAACCCGATGCGTCGCCCTCCCCGTCAGTGGAGGGCGACGCGCAGGTTTCAACGCAGCAACCAGCGCGCCGTCAGCCTAGCGCTCAACGGCAGCATCCAGTAGACCATGTTGAAAGAGATCAACCCGGCCACCACCACTTTGAACAGCCATGCTGGCCATTGCAGGTTCGCCACCTCCAGCAGCGCCGCCAATCCCCAGGGCATGCTCACCGACAGCGGCAAAACGATCAGCCATGACAATACCCACTGCTTCCAACGGGCCCCCGAAGGGCTGCTCATCGTTGCTGTCGCCGGAGTACCGCGCGCTGATAGATGCGATCCCGCGCCAGTGTCATTGGATCGGCACTGAGGCTGATGCCGTCAAGCAAACGTCCCGGACTGAAGGCCAACTGCTGCTGGGCGCCGAACTGCGCATCGGCCGGCGCCAGTGAGTCGAGGCTGAAAATGCCCAACTCGACCTCCTGATGCTGACGCGACCACGCAACGGAGCCGTCTTCGATAGCATCCTCCGCTGACGCCAATTGCAACACCAGACGCAGCGTCAGCGATCCTTTGGCCAGTTGCTCTGCCATTTCCGACTGCAAGTAATCCGCCGGCTTCGCCGCTGCCTCGGCGTCACTCAATAGCGGCTGCATGAGCAGTGGCTCGATACGGTAACGGCCGATTGTTTCAACGCCCCGATGATTACTGAATACCAGAGCATTGACCGCGAAGTACTCGAGCCCCGCATAACTGCGCGGCGCCGGTTTCGGTGCATCGAGGAAAGCCCGCGCCCGTGGATGACTCGCCAGAAAGCTGTGCAGGGGCAGCGGATCGGGAGGTGTGGCGACATTAGCGGCAATGCCTTGCAGGAAGATCAGAAAATCTTCGGGCGTGGCCACCGGAAAGCCGTCGAACGAGTGCGTCACGATATCGGTGACCTCGCCGCCGGCCAGGGTAAACCGAACTGCCAGACCACGCGGGCTGGCCAGCGGATCTCCGTCAGCGGTGGCGGGTACGCCACTGAAGTTGGAGAACCGCAGTACCACCGGCACCGTTTGCCCCTGCAAATGCGCAGCCCGGCTGAGGGTGCTGGCGTTCGGCGAAGCCTTGAATGTACCGTTTACCAACAGGCCTTTGGCATGGGTCGCACGAAACCCCGGATGACGGCCGAAGGTGGCATTGAGCGCATCAAGCAAAGCGTCGTACAACGGCTCTGGGGCCATCGTGTCATTCCTTGTGTCGTTGGCAGACAAGGCTGAGGAAGATGCCAGCGTCCCGGCCAGCACGGCGCCGATCAGCAAGCGTTGCAAGCACACGGCATTCATGCCTGACGCAGACCGGGATTGAGTGCGATGTGTTTGTACTCGATGAAATCATCCATGGCCGCCACACCGTTAAGCCTGCCCTGCCCCGATTGCTTACAGCCACCCTCTTCGAATTCGTCGAACACCATGGCCCAATCGTTGATCCAGACGGTACCGACCTCCAACTCGCGGGCAACGCGTAACGAGCGATCGACATCACGGGTCCAGACGCTGGCCGCCAGACCGAACTCACTGTTATTGGCCAACTCGATTGCCTCGGCTTCGCTGTCGAATACCTGCAAGGTCAGCACCGGCCCGAAGGTCTCTTGCTGGACAATAGCCATGTTTGGATCACTGACACGCAAGAATGTCGGTCGATAAAACGCGCCTTTAGCCAGTGGCCCTTCCACGACCGGCCCACCGCGCACAATCACTTGCGCTCCGTCGACAATTGCCTGCTCGACCACTTGATTGACCCGTTGCACATTGGCTTTGTCGATCAACGGCCCCATTTCACTGGCCGGATTTGCTGCGGGCCCCACGCGCACGGCCTCAAGAACGGCCGCCAGACGATCAGTCAGTGCCTTGGCAATATCGCGCTGCACCAGCAGTCGCGAACCGGTCATGCAGAACTGGCCGGCGAACACCGTCAAAGCTTTGAGCAGCACCGGAGCGGCCGCCTCGAGATCGGCATCGTTGAACACCAGCATCGGCGTTTTACCGCCCAGTTCCAGACCAAAACGCTTGAGGTGTTGCGCCCCTGCCGCCGAGATCGCCCGGCCAGTGCCGGTACTGCCGGTAAAACTGATCACCGGCACCTTTGGCGACTCGACCAGATGTATAGACCCCGCCGCACCCGCTTCGCTGAATAGATTGATCACACCGCGCGGCAGTGACCGCGCCTCGCTCATGATGCGTGCGACCAATGCATTGGTCTGGGCGGTCTGCCCCGGCATTTTGATCACAGTTGTACAACCGGCGGCCAACGCCGGTGCCAGCGAACGAATCATCAACACCACCGGTGAATTCCACGGCACGATGATGCCTGCCACACCGACAGCCTGGCGCAATACAAGGGAAATCCGCCCCGGTGTCGGCTCCGCTGCGCGCCCATACTCGGTACGCGCCAACGCCGCGTAATAACGCAACTTGGACGGCACCATGCGCACTTCAAATTCCGCTTGCGGACGGATCTTGCCGTTTTCCAGCGCCAGTGTGTCAATCAACGCTTCGGCGTTACGTTCGAAGGCCTCCGCCAGCTCCAGCAGCACCGTGCCACGCAGGGCGCGATCGTCTTTCCAAGAGGACTGCGCAAACGAACGCAGGGCAGCTTCAATGCCCCGTTGCGCGGTATCCGCGCTCCCCTCGGCATAACAACCAATCTGCTCATACGTCGCGGGGTCAATCGAGTCTTTGTAAATACCGGAATCGTGCCATTGGCCATCGATCCAATTCAAAACGGGAGTGTTGTTCATAGCAGCATCGTCCTGACAATTAGGCGTAAAGCGCGGCGATTTTTTCCGCAAAAGCAATCACAGTGATGTTGGTGGCTACCGACGGCACATCGGGGAAGATCGACGCATCGACCACGCGCAGCCCGTGCAGACCAAGGACCCGGGCCTGCAAATCCACCACGGCATGCTTGTCACCGTGCACGCCCATCGGAGCGGTTGAAGTTGGATGGTGATAGGTGTCCAGGCTCGCCCGGACGCTGGCCAACAGCGCTTCGTCCGACGCAACCCCCGCCCCCGGATTGAGTTCGCTGTGAATCAGGGCGTTCAACGGTGTTGTGCCACCGATCCTGCGGGCCAGGCGAATGCCGTCGAGCAGGCGCTGACGGTCCTCGGGTTCGGCGAGAAAATTCAGATCGATGATCGGCGCTGTAAGCGGATCGCGACTGGCCAGAGTGAGCGTGCCTCGGGACCGTGGCCGCGTGAGCGCAACCGCCAGCACGAAGCCGATGTTGGTCGGGCTCTGTTCGTGGGGAAACAGGTGCGTCGCAGTGATGTGCAGGTCCAGATCGCCGGACTCCGCGCTGCGGCTGTGGGACCAGAGTTTGGCGCCGATGGCCGGGGATTGACGGCCAATCAAGCGTGGATTGGCCGCGTAGGCGTTGTAGTAAAACGGATGATCCTGCAGTTGTTGGCCGACTGGCAGCGTTGCCACCACGGGAATCTGCAATGCCCGCAGATCGGCATCCGGACCAACGCCGGAACGCAGCAGAATCGCCGCACTGCCATAGCTGCCCGCGCTAAGAATGACCTCAGCGGCGCGCAGTTGCGTGCCGTCGCTCAATTGCACTCCGATCGCGCGTTGACCGTCGAACAAGACCTTATCCACCAGGCTGTCAGGGCGGATGTGTAAGTTGCCACGAGTGCGCACCTCATCGTTGAGGTAGGCCATACCGGTGTTGATGCGCACACCGTCGACGACGTTCATCGGGTACGGACCAACCCCGTTGGCATCGGCGCCATCAAAGTCGTCGATGATTTTATAGCCGTAGGAGAAAGTCGCCTGAATAAATGCCCGCTGCATTGGCGTGACATCCAGATGGCTCAGTTGCTGTACCGGAAGCGGCCCGGCATGCCCGTGCAAAGCACTGTCACCACGGCTGTGGCTTTCCAGTTTCCTGAAAAACGGCAGCAGGTCTTCATAGCCCCAGCCCGGCAGATTCCAGCGCGCGAAATCACTGGGCCGTGCCCGGATCGCCACGGCACCATTGATCGCAGAGCTGCCGCCTAACACTTTGCCGCGCACGGCGCCAATCGGATGCTCGATGTAGCCGGCCCGGGTTTTGTAACCCCACTCGAACTGCGGGTTGCCATTGGCACCGACAATGTCGCTGTTGGCGACAATGTCTGGATAGTCGTTCACGGCAAAACTGTTGCCTGCTTCCAGCAGCACGACCTGGCGCTGGCTGTTCTCGCTCAAACGCCGCGCCAACACTGCACCAGCCGAACCGCCACCGACGATCAGTACGTCGACGGTATCAAGGGTGTTCTTCATGCATTTCTTCCCTGTCAGACGCAGGAGTGGCGTCTGTTGGGAACAAGCATATGGAAGGACTCACACGCTCATAAGCAGGCAAAAACCGAATCGGGGTTTCGTTAATTCCGAACGACTCACTGCCTTTGGCGAGCATGCTCGGCAAGCTGCTTTTCCCACGCGGGTGGACTGCCGATCTGCTCACTGAGAAAGCTGATCAGCGCCTGCAGTTTCGGTGAAGCGCGCAGGGATTGCCGATACACCGCCGAGATATTTCCGCCGCGCGGTGCATACGCTGGCAACACCTCTTGCAGTTCGCCAGAGACCATCGGCTGCGCGGCAAGAAACGTCGGCAGAATCGCCAGGCCCATGCCGGCCTTGGCCGCTTCCATGAGTTGATGGGCATTGTTGGTGCGCAGGCGACAGCGCACGCGAAACGACTCCAGCGTGTTGTTCACCGGCAGCGTCCACATGCCATGGGGCTCGCGATTGACATAGAGCATGGCGAAATGGCGGGACAGTTCCTGCGGCGTCTGTGGTGTACCGTGAGCAGCAAGATAGTCGGGGCTGGCGCAAATGACGTGGCGGTTGGCGGTGATGTTTTTCGCCACCAATGAAGAATCAGGCAGCTCACCAATACGGATTGCGGCGTCGTAGCGCTCTTCGTGCAGATTGACATACCGATCGTCGAATTCGACATCCAGTTGCAATTGCGGGTAACGCACCGCGAATGACGACAGGATCGGCGTCAGATAGCGAATGCTGAACGCCATCGGTGCAGCCAGCCGCAGGTTGCCACGCAAGCTCGACTGGGAGGCTTGTACAGCGTCTTCGGCATTTTCGACTTCAGCCAGAATGCGCACGCAGTAGCGATAAAACACCTCGCCCGAATCAGTCAGGCGCGCCTGCCGTCCGCGTTCCAACAGAATACTGCCCAAGCGTTTTTCCAGGTTTTGCAGACGTTGGCTGACCATCGATTTAGCCATCCCTAAACGGCGTGCGGCTTCGGAAATACTTCCGGTGTCGACCACCATGACGAAAGCATGCATCTCACAGAGTTTGTTCACGTAGTTAATCCAAAGAAATCGCACAGGCCTGCGCAACCGGCGCGCAGATCTCGGGGGTGGTTCAGGCTATTACAAAGCGTGGTTTGAGAGTGTCAGCCAACTTGGCCATCATGCTGACGATCGGCTTGAAATTGATCAGCGGGGCCACGCCAGCCTGGACATTCAACGTCGGCAATCTAAAACCTCGCTGACCCATCGCGGTAGTCGCAAAAACGGACTGGTGTTTCCCATACAAGGGACGATCCGCCTTGTATAGTTAGCGCCTTCTGACTGAATGGATTTCGACCGTGCTGGATCTCAATGACCTTCAGTACTTCGTCATGGTGGTGGATCATGGCGGTTTCGCGCAGACCGCCCGCGCCTTGGGCATTCCCAAGTCCAATCTGAGCCGACGCATCGCCCAGCTCGAAGAGCGCCTCGGTGTGCGCCTGATCATCCGCAACACCCGCCACTTCACAGTCACGGAGCTGGGGCAAACCTATTACGAGCGTTGCCGTGCGATGCTCAAGGAAGCCGAAGCCGCAGAGGCCGCGATCGCCCTGACTCACGCCGAGCCGGGCGGCGTGCTGCGCGTTACCTGTCCATCCGTACTGCTGGAAGAGTGCGTGGGCGCAATCATCACGCGTTTCATGGCTATCCACCCGCGCATGGAGGTGCATCTGGAGGCGACTGATCGTCAGGTCGATGTGGTCGCCGAGGGTGTCGATCTGGCGTTACGGGTACGCCCGCCGCCCCTGCAGGACTCCGAGTTGGTCAGCCGCGTCATGTCCCAGCGGCCACAGTGTCTGGTTGCGAGCCCCGGACTGCTGAGTCGTCTGGGCACGCCGAGCGCACCAGAAGATCTGGCCCGGTTCCCCAGTGTTCATCATGGCAGTCCGCAACGCGATTACAGCTGGACTCTGTTTCATCAGGACGGTTCGGAATTCACCCTCCAGCATCGCCCGAACCTGATTACCAAAGGCCTGCCGATGCTGCGCTGCGCGGCGATCGACAGTGTTGGCGTTGCGCAGATGCCAATGTCGTTGGTACACGACTTCATTGAGCGAGGGGAACTGATCGTGGTCCTGCCTGACTGGGCGCCGAGAACTGAAATGATTCATGCAGTGTTTGCGACCCGGCACGGGATGCTGCCGTCTTCGCGCTTGCTGATTGATTTCATGCTGGAGCAATTCAGATTGCTCGATGATCCGCTGCGCGGCATGCGCAAGCCGCCATTGGTTTGATGCCCCGCAAAAATATCGAACGCCCACCGCAACGGCGCCTCCAATGTTTACATCACTGGAGGTCAGCACCATGAATAGCGATGACAGCAAAATCCAGAACGCCCCGCCCACCGACACCTCCGGCAAACCGGTGAATGTGGTCAAGCGCGATCTTGAAGACAGGGACGATGACACCGAAGCCGTTGATGAGGTCATCACGCCTTCGTCTAACCGCGTAAAGGAGCAGGACGCCGAGACGCTGCAACGCAAGATCGATGAGATCGAACGAAAAGTGGCCGATGGCAACTAGGCCGCGTTGGGAGCGGATGGAGTACATCCGCTCCCGCAGCGCATTGAGCTCACGCCGGTTGGAACGTCGATTCGAGCAGATGACCGTCGATGAACTGACCGTTCTGCACCTGAAGCAGTACCTGACGATCGGATTGATCGAACAGTGAGCGGTGCAGTTGCCTGGCGTTGATCGGGCCATTTTTCAGATCATTGTCGAGCGCCGCCAGTTGCGATTTGAAGCGTTGCAAGTTGTCGGCACTGCCACTGAAAAACAGCGTGTTGCTTAACTCCATCTGGGCACTGTAAATCTGCTGGTTCGCCGCAGCGGTCACGGTCAGGCGCTGCAGATTGTCCAGCACTTTCGCCGCTTCGGTGCGGTAGCGTGCCAATGGTTTTTCCATGTGCAGCAAGGCGTAAGCGACCACGCGCAACTGCGTGACTTGCAGATAGCTTTGAACCCAAATGTCCATCCGCGACAGACTTTCAAGCAAAGCCACCCGGGAGGAGTCGGCGTTGAACAGCTTGCCTGTTTCGACGGCCTTCGCCTTGTCCACCTCTTTGTTCATCTCCCGCTCGAAATACGTCTCCAAGGCCACCAGGTCGACCTGGCGGTTTTCCAGTTGCATCAGCGCAGCCGCATCAATGCCTTCCTGTGGATAGTGATCAAGCAGGCTTTGCACGTAACCCACCAGCCCGGTCAAATCATCACGGCGCAGGTTGATCAGGTCTTCTTGCACTTCATCCAGCTGGCGCTTGATGGCGGAAAGTTTCTCATTGATATCGTGCAGGTGTTTCTGCCCGACCGCCGACGAGACGGCATTCCATAGCGCACCACTGAGCATAATGTTTTGCAGGTTGTCGGGGCTGAACAAGTGCGCATTTTCCTTGATGCGCCCGCTTTCGGTGACGAAGGCACGCACCGCACCTTCTTGATCCTTGGCTTTGGTCAACGTCTCAAATGGCAGACTGCACACAACGTAGTTGCCGTTTTGCAACTCGGCCAGCGCCGCCAGGCCCGGGACATTGGACAGCAATGGGTTGAGTGCGCTGAGTTGCCCGGCGGGAATGGCACTGCCGGTGATGACCGGCGCGCGGTCGAACACACTGATCTTCATTAACGTACCGCCCGCCTCATCGGCCAGCACCATGTCCTGCAGCGCCGCGCCCTGCCCGGCCAGCGTTGCAGGATTGGCCAGTTTTGGCGCAACGGGCGCTTGTGCATCCGCTTCCTGACGCAAACGGATCCAGCCCATCTGCGCCACGAACGGCACGGTGACCCGATACGCCTCTGCCGCCGCGCTTTGCGCCCCGATGCCTGCCGTGACCAACAATCCCAGCGGGTTCAAACGCAGGCCGGTGGAAACAGCGGTGAACAACGCTGCACTACCGCCAGCCGACAAGCCCATGATCGTACCGCTCACACCAAGTCCCAAGGCCGATGCCAGCGAGAACGTACCGGACAAGACTTTGATGTGCGTGCTGCGTTCGTGCCGTTGCGCAGCAGGCATTTCACGCCATTCGGCACCAAACAGGGCCAGCGCAATTTCCCGCTCCTTCTGCGCCAGTGGCTTGTCCGCAGGGCTCTTGCCGTTCAGCTTCTTGTACACGTCGTCAACGATTTCGCTGTAGGCCACCGCAGTACGGCCGAGTGCGCGGCGCGCGAGGTTCATTGCCGAATTGCCGCCGAACTGCTGCAATTCATGGCCCAGCAGTGCAAGCAGTGGTGCGGAGTATCGATCGGCACGGGGATCATGTTTGGCCAGAATCAACTGTTTCTTGCACTCGGCGTCCAGACCCGCCCGGCCTCGGCCGAAATCGCTGATCACGTCCACCAATACATCGATTTCCTCGGCGCTGGCAGCCTGCATCTGCGCCAGTAACGTCTCATCGCACACCCATTGTTCCTTCAACATTGCCTCTCCTGCACTAAACAATCGGCTCGAATACCGGTAAATCATCGCTCAGAGCGAGCGCGCCATCAAAAAGATATCACAGTAGATATTGCAGAAAGGGTCTGACAGACCAAAGTCTTAACGTGCAGCACATCGCGCAGCCGCAATCAGGTAATCATGAATACGTTGGCCGTTTCGTCCTGCGACGCACCTTTGGCACACTGCCTATGAGCGGAGAAACTGTTGACTCATTCTGTCGTCAGCGTCGCCAGCGCCAGGGCATTGCCCAGTGCTGCGCCGCTGGCGGTGTTGTCGAAAATGCACCAGGTCGTGGCACCTGCAGCGGTCGCTGACAGCAAGGCGTGTGCGAGGTGTTGCAGATAAGGTGAATCGTAGGCGCTGTGGTAAATGCGCGGTGAGCCGTGCAGGCGCCAATACTGTGTTCCCGCCCAGCCGCCTGGCGAAATATCACGGCTGATGCGCGAAGGATCGACTGCTGCTTGGGCGATCCGGTGAGTCATTAATATAGGCTCGGCGCTGACCCACGATTCATGCCTTGGCTCAAGCACCACCGCGCCGGAGAAGCGCTCGCGCAATGTCGTGAAAAAGGTTTCGGCGCTGGCGGCGTCAAACGCCAGCGAAGGTGGTAACTGCACCAGCAAGCAGCCCAGGCGTTCGCCCAGACCGCCGCATTCAGCCAGAAACCTGTCCAGCGCCGCCTCGCAACCTGCCAGGCGTAATTCATGGGTGATGTGTTTGGGCATTTTCACCGAAAAACGGAAGGCCTCCGGTACGCCATCGGCCCAACGCTCATAGGTTTGCCGGCGATGCGGGCGGTAGAACGAGCTGTTGATTTCCACGCCGTTGAGTCGCGCGGCGTAGCGCTGCAAATGCGTGCCCTCTACCGGAAATACCGGCCAGTGCTCGCGTCCCAGACTCCAGCCTGCACAGCCGATGAAAATCAAAAGCACACCTGCGGGTTTCTCCTGCCTGATCGTTCCTACGCTCTGCGTGGGAATGCCTCAAGGGACGCTCCGTGTCCAGTGACGCGGAGCGTCACGGGCTGCATTACCACGCAGAGCGTGGGAACGATCAAACCTGTGCGTTAACCTGTTATTTTTTTGCCGGGCAGCATTGCGCCGAGCACCTGTTTGGCGGTTTGCACGATCACCCCGGCTTCATCCGGATCGCCCTTGAGCAACGTCGTGGCGAATTTCTTCGCCTGCTCAAGCTTGATGTGCGGCGGCAAGGGCGGCACGTTCGGGTCGGTCTTGAACTCGATCACCACCGGCACTTCCGAGGCCAATGCCTTTTCCCACGCAGCGGCGACGTCTTCTTCGCGATCGACAAAGATGCCTTTCAGGCCAATGGAAATGGCGAACAAGTGGTAAGGCACGTCCGGGATACTTTGCGACGCTTCGAACTTCGGATCGCCCTCCATCACCCGCTGCTCCCACGTGACCTGATTAAGATCCTCGTTGTTGAACACCGCGCAGATCCATTTCGGACTCGCCCATTGCCGCCAATATTTGGCGACGGTGATCAGTTCGGCCATGTTGTTCATCTGCATTGCGCCATCGCCCACCAGCGCAATCACTGAACGCTCGGGATAAGCAAACTTGGCGGCAATCGCGTAAGGCACTGCGGCGCCCATGGACGCGAGGCCACCGGACAACGAGCACTGCATGCCACGGCGGATTTTCAGGTCACGGGCGAACCAGTTGGCGCAGGAGCCAGAGTCGCTGGTGATGATGGCCTCATCGGGCAAGCGTGGCGACAGCTCATAGACCACCCGTTGCGGGTTGACCGGGTCGGCTTTGGCCATGGCGCGTCTTTCGAGGGTTTTCTCCCAACTGCTGCGCCAACCTTCGATTTTCTTGCGCCACTTGTTGGAGGTTTTCTGTTCGAGCAGTGGCAATAACGCGGCGAGGGTTTCCGCCGAGTCGCCGACCAGATTGACCTCCATCGGATAACGCAGGCTGAGCATGTCGGGCTGCAAATCGATCTGCACGCCGCGCGCCTGGCCTTCTTTGGGCAGAAACTCCGAATACGGAAAACCCGAACCGATCATCAGCAAAGTGTCGCATTCGCTCATCAGTTTGTAGCTCGGTTCGGTGCCGAGCAGGCCGATGCTACCGGTGACCCAAGGCAGATCATCGGGCAGCGCGGCTTTGCCCAATAATGCCTTGGCGACGCCGGCACCGAGTTTCTCCGCCACGGCGATGACTTGATCCGTCGCCTGCAATGCCCCGGCGCCAACCAGAATGGCGACCTTCTCGCCCGCATTCAAAACATCGGCGGCACGCTGCAGATCCTCGTCATAAGGCAGCACTTTGGGTTTCGTGTAACCCACCCCGGAATGCGCGGTGCCATGGGCGCGCGCCGGTGCTTCATACTTCAGTTCCTGCAAATCGTTGGGCAGAATCAGCGCGGTCACCCGGCGTTCTCCCACGGCCGTGCGCACGGCCCGATCGAGCAAATGCCGCACCTGCGAAGGCGCCGAGGCCTGCTGCACAAATGCCCCGGCGACATCCTTGAACATCGACACCAGATCCAGCTCTTGCTGATAGTGACTGCCCAATGCCGTGCGTGCCTGCTGGCCGACGATGGCGAGCACCGGCATGTGGTCCATGCGCGCGTCATAGAGGCCGGTGATCAGGTGCGAGGCGCCGGGGCCGGAAGTGGCGATGCACACACCCAGCTCGCCGGTGAACTTCGCGTGTGCCGAGGCCATGAACGCGGCCATTTCTTCATGCCGCGCCTGAACGAATTCGATTTTGCCCTTGGCCCGACTCAGCGCGCCGAACACGCCGTTGATCCCGTCGCCCGGATAACCAAAAATTCGCGTAACGCCCCATTCACTGAGCCGCTCAACCAGAAAATCTCCCACTGTCATCGTCATCTCGATCCTCGTCTTTCTCCGCTGCATGGAGCTGCCCCGGCAGAACATCCGCCGAGAGGTCTAAGGGTCTGGACAGTTGGGTTGTTGGCGAAGTTTCGATTGGTTTCCTCAGGCCAATCCTTGTTTGTTTTTCTGAGTCCCCCACAAGACCTGTCGATCGGTGGTGAGGCCATTCGCGAGCAGGCTCGCTCCCGCAGGGAATTGAGTTGCAAATGTGGGAGCGAGCCTGCTCGCGAAGGCGCCAGAACAGTCACTGCTGAGGCGGGGCCTTTCAACGATGCGGATGCACCGTGAACGCCACCAGTTTGATCACGATCGGCCGCACGACCAGGATGCACAGGAACGCCACCGGCATCGCCAACTTATAGGCGTGCAAGGCATTACTCAGGTAGTTGTTATCAATGCCCGAATTGGCAGCGGTGATCACCAACGACATCAGGAATGCCATGATCGTCGCCATGTACAACGCAAACACATACGGCGTGGCGCGCGGCGACAGCTTGCGTCGGCTAAGGATCAGGGCTTCGGAGCTTGTTGATTGATTCATAAGGCGTTTCCATCCATTGACAGGGAGACCGCACGTTAGCAAAGCCGGTCTGCCGCAACTAGACGCTCAGCCGCAGGTACTTTATAAAGCAGAACTTACGAATCAACCCACGACGGGACGATGAATGAATCTGTTAGCGGCGATTGCCAGTTTTATCAAAGTGGTCGAAGCCGGCTCGATTGTCGGCGCCGCCAAGACCCTCGGCGTCAGTGCGGCAGCGGTCAGCCAAACGCTCAATCGGCTAGAAGCACACCTCGGTGTACGGCTGTTGCAACGCACCACGCGCAGCATGGCACTGACCGAAAACGGCGCGGTGTACTACGAGAAAGTCCGCCGGATTGCGGCGGATCTGGAATCGGCGCAAAGCTTGATCAGCAGCGATGAAACCGAGTTGCAGGGCCGGCTGAGCATCGCCTCGACATCTGCTTTTGGCCGCCATGTGCTGGCGTCGCTGATTGCCGGCTTCACCGCACAGCACCCGCGCCTGCTCATCGAACTGTCGACCACCAATGGCAAGATCAACCACATTCAGGACGGTATCGACCTGAGCCTGCGGATCAAGCCGCAACTGGAGGACGGCATCGTCGCGCGCAAGATCGTTTCGCTGCCCTTCATCATGTGCGCCGCGCCGGCCTATCTTCAGCGCGCCGGGTGGCCGCAATCGCCGGATGATTTGCAAAACCATGCCTGCCTGGCCTTTCGTTATCCACTGGACGGGCGTTTTCTGCGCTGGAGCTTTATCCGCGACGGGCAGCGTTTCGACGCCAATATCAACGCCACCGCCATCAGTGATGACATTGATGCACTGGCGCAAATGGCGGTTCACGGCGCCGGGGTCACCCGGCTGGCGGAGTTTGTCGCAGCGCCTTATCTGGCGAGCGGGCAATTGGTGCCGCTGTTTGAACACAGCGACGCCACCCACTCCGTTGTCGAGCCGATGGACATCTACGCCTGCGTGCAGGAACGTGCGGCGATGACGCCGAAGGTCAAAGCCTTTCTGGATTATTTGACAGCGCATCTGGCCACGCGCTGGCCGATGGAAAATGTTTAAGATTCTGGGTTCAAAGAGGCTCGCTGAAGCGCGCGAAATCGGGCAAAGTCCACCTCGCCCAATCGGCCCATCACGGAAGATAACAACAATGAAAAAAACGCTCACTGCCCTGCTACTGATCTGCTTGAGCAGCCACGCCTTCGCTGACGCCCAACCCGTTGGTTTCCAGTACGCCACGCTGGCGGATCCGCGCAATGAGCGCCCGGTAGAAATGGTCGTCTGGTACCCGAGTGCGACCACCGCTGCGACGCCACAACTGTTCGGCGACAACCCGGTCTTCGTCGGTGCGCCTGCGGTGCTCGACGCCCCGGCCGCCAAGGGCGAGCATCCATTGGTAGTGCTGTCCCACGGCAATGGCGGTAGCTGGATCAACCAGACATGGCTGGCCAGTGCACTGGCCCATCAAGGTTACATCGTCGCGGCGGTCAACCACCCCGGCACCACCAGTCGCGACCGCAGCCCGCAAGCAGCGGCGCAGCTGTGGCAACGCCCCGTTGACCTCAGCCGCGCCATCGATGCCGTGACGGCTCAGCCAGAAAAATTCGGCGCAGTGACCAAGGATCGAATTGCTGTTGTGGGCCATTCTCTCGGCGGCTGGACAGTGCTCGAAACCGGCGGCGCGCGCTTCGACCCCGAACGATTTGCCGAAGACTGCAAGGTCCACACGCAACTCGCCAGTTGCACCGCCTACCAACAAATGAACACTGCAAACACTGCGCAAGCGAAAGCTCAATTGGCCGCCGACTGGCGTGACAAGCGCGTCACTGCCGTGGTTTCACTGGATCTGGGCCTGTCGCGCGGGATGACCGACGCCAGCCTCGCGGCCTACCCCGTGCCGATCCTGGTGATCGCTGCCGGCGTGCCGTCGAAAGAACTGCCCGCTGAACTGGAGTCCGTCGACCTCGCCAAACGTCTGCCAAAAACCTCATCGCATTTCGTCGAGATCAGCGACGCCAGTCACTTCAGTTTCATGGCAATCTGCAAACCTGGCGCCGTGGCCATGCTCGACGAGGATGTACCGGGCGACAGCATCATCTGCACCGATGGCGACGGTGGTCGTCCGCGTGCGGTCATTCAGCAACAGGTGATTTCCCTGATCAGCGGGTTTCTGGCGCCGTCACCTGCCCCCTTGAAACAAGCCATTACCTACAAGGATTCGCAATAACAATGCTCACGCCCTCCCCTCAGACCTTCCGGGGCAGTTGCCTGTGCGGAGCGGTGAAATACCAGATCCGTTCGCGGCCCAAGGCGCTTTCGCATTGCCATTGCAGCCAGTGCCGCAAAAGCCACGGCGCGGCGTTTGCCAGCTATGGCAGCGTGCAGCGCCAGAACCTGGAATTGCTGGAAGGTGCTGACCAGCTGAAGTCGTATCAATCGTCTGAATCGGTACAACGCCAGTTCTGCACGCACTGCGGCTCGTCGCTGTTCTGGGCAAGCAATCAAGGGGAATTCAACGGCTGGATCTCGGTTGCGCTGGGCACGCTCGACACGACGTTCACCACTGAAAAACAGCAACATGTGGAAGTCACTTCGAAGGCGCCGTGGTTTGAAATCAAGGATCAATGGCCGCAGCGCTGAGGCTGAAAGATTCATTTATCAGACGTTGCTTCACCCGTTGGAGATCAGATGAAACGCTCAAAAATTGCGGCGTTGGCTGCGCTGGTAATGGCCGCAATAACCGTCATTTCACTGCAGATGTTTCTGTACGACGCCGAGATAACCATGGCTCAGGCATCCATGGGCAGCGTGCCTGTCCAATTGGTCGCACAAATCCTGATCACCATCGCCACTCATCTGTTCGTCGTCCTGATGGTGCCAACGCTCTTGATCGCCTACAGGAAGTACCTCGCCGGCTATGCGGTGCTTGCCCTGTCCCTCGCGGCCTACGCCCAGATGACCACAGGGCTGGGCGTGATCGGGCCGATGATCGCGGTCATCGCCGTCTCGATCCTGGGTTTTTATGGCTTCAGAAAAGCCAGCGAATGGGTTCGCTACCTGCGCGCGAAATGACTGATGCGACCGATCAATCGCGCTCTGGTACAGGAAGCGGGTTCTGTGGTGTCCTGTCTATGATCAGCGAGGTATTTTTTCCACTTGCCAAGATGAGGCCCCTTAGATGAGCAAAGCGCCGTACGTTCCGCCCCAGGTCTGGAAAAACGAAGCCCCGTCCGGTGGCCAGTTCGCCAGCATCAATCGGCCGATTGCTGGCCCTACCCATGACAAAACGCTGCCAGTCGGCAAGCATCCATTGCAGCTGTACTCGCTGGCCACGCCCAACGGCGTCAAAGTGACGATTCTGCTGGAAGAGCTGCTGGCGTTGGGGCACAGCGCTGCCGAGTACGATGCGTGGCTGATCCGCATTGGCGAGGGCGATCAGTTCTCCAGCGGGTTTGTCGAGATCAACCCCAATTCGAAAATCCCGGCGCTGCTCGATCGCAGTGTCGAGCCGCCCATTCGCGTATTCGAATCGGGTTCGATCCTGCTGTACTTGGCGGAAAAATTCGGCGCATTCCTGCCGAAGGATCCGGCGGGCCGTACCGAAACCTTGAACTGGCTGTTCTGGCAAATGGGCTCGGCGCCCTACTTGGGCGGCGGTTTCGGGCACTTCTATGCCTATGCGCCGGAGAAGATGGAGTACCCGATCAACCGCTTCACCATGGAAGCCAAGCGGCAACTGGACGTGCTCGACCGGCGTCTGGCCGAAAGCGCCTATCTGGCCGGCGACAGCTACACCGTCGCTGACATCGCAGTCTGGCCGTGGTACGGGCAATTGGTGCGCAACAATGTCTACTCAGCCGCCGAGTTTCTAGCGGCCCACGAATACACGCACGTGCAGCGCTGGGCAGAGGAGATCGCCAAACGGCCGGCCGTCATTCGCGGACAACGCGTCAATCGCACTTGGGGCGATGAAGCGACTCAAGTGCCCGAGCGGCACCAGGCCGAAGATCTGAACTGAGCCCTCTTCGCCTCACGCTCATCCGCTGAGCGTGCCCCCATCAGCAGCGCCGGCGCAGTTTCTTGTGCCGGGCCGCTGCGCCCTGATTTGCCCCTCGCACGCCCCCGAAAACTCACACGTCCCTGCCAATCCCCCGCGGTAGAGCCTCCGGTCAATTGTGAAAAATTCGTTAACTAACTGAGCCGTACGGCTTTCTTCACCCGGAATGATCTGACACACTAATGCGAATAATTCCTACACGCACTCGCACTGGATTCGTTTTCGTATCATTTGGGGAAGCAGATTGATGTCGTTTCGCACTATTCACCGCCGCTCAAACCGTTCACCAAACCTGTTGGCACTCGCCATCTGCATGGCCAGCATCCCACCGGCGCTGGCCGACGAGGCAACACCTGCCACGTCTGAAACAGCCGCGCCGGCCACGCTAGAACTGGACGCGACTGAAATCGGCGCGACCCAGATGAGCAGCACCACCGAAGACACCCAGTCCTACACCACTGGCCCGATGCGGACGGCGACCAAGCTGTCGCTGACCATGCGCGAAACGCCCCAAGCGGTAACGGTGATCACCCGTCAGCGCATGGACGACCAGAATATGACCAGCATCAACGACGTGGTGAAAGGTACGCCGGGACTGTTCCTCAGTCAGGCCAGCGGCCCGGGTCGGCAGACTTACAGTTCGCGCGGTTTCGACATCGACACCATCATGTACGACGGCCTGCCGAGTTCCTACTCGCCGTTCTCGATGGCGGTGCAACCGAACCTGGCAATGTTCGACCGCGTCGAAATTGTCCGTGGCGCGACCGGCCTGGTCACCGGTGCCGGCAACCCTTCGGCGGCGATCAACCTGGTGCGCAAACGCCCGACGGCCGATCAGCGTGTAACCCTCACCGGCGCCGCCGGCAGTTGGGATGACTACCGTGGCGAGATCGACGCCTCCAGCCCGTTGAACGAAAGCGGCACCCTGCGTGGCCGGGTGGTCAGTTCCTATCAAGGCGCCGACAGCTTCCGCGACAAGGAAGAAAACGACCATGGCCTGTTCTACGCCATCGGTGAAGCCGACCTCAGCGACAGCACCACCGCGACCCTCGGCTTCTCGCGCCAGAACGAACAGACCAACTATTTCTGGGGCGGCCTGCCGATCGGCACCAACGGCCACCACCTCGACCTGCCCCGCTCCACCTACCCGGGCACCGACTGGGAAAACCGCAAGCTGCAGATCGATACTGTGTTCGGCGAGGTCGAGCATCGTTTCGACAACGACTGGAAACTGCACGTCGCCGGCTCTTCCTCGACCCTCGACGGCGAGTTCTCCGGGACTTACCTGTCGCGTTACGCCGGCCCGCTGGAAACCACGGCCTATCAATCCCATCACACCGACAAGCAGCGCTCGCTCGACGTGTTCGCCAGTGGTCCGTTCGAAGCGTTTGGCCGCAGCCACGAACTGGTGGTCGGGGCCAGCAACCGGGTGTATGACGCGACCACCAAGGAATACGATCCGTACACCACGGCCTGGCCGATTGGCGCACCCAAGCCTGATTTTGTACGGGACGGCAAAACCCGCAACGTCACCACCCAGGACGCGGTGTACCTGACCACTCGCCTGAGCCTGGCCGATCCGCTGACGCTGATCCTCGGCGGCCGTCTCGACTGGTACGACTACGATGACCGCACGGCCGATGGCGACTACAAAGTCACGCGCAACCTCACCCGTTATGCCGGCCTGATCTACAAACTTGACGACCATCACTCGGTGTACGCCAGCTACACCGACATCTTCACCCCGCAAACCCAGAAGGATCTCGGCGGCAAGGTGCTCGAACCGATCGTCGGCGAAAACTACGAGGTGGGCATCAAGGGCGAGTACTTTGACGGCGCCCTCAACGCCAGTCTGGCGGTGTTCCAGATGGACCAGACCGGCCGCGCCACCCAGGCCGACAATCAGTTCGGCTGCCCGGTCCTGACCTGCTACGGCTCATCGGGCAAGGTACGCAGCCAGGGCGTGGACATGGAACTGCAAGGCGCGCTGACCGACAACTGGCAGGTCGGCGCTGGCTATACCTATACCCGCGCGCACTACATCAAGGACGAAAACCCGGCCAACAACAATCAACGTTTCGAAACTGACACGCCGGAGCATCTGTTCAAGGTGTCCACCGTCTATCGCTTCCAGGGTCCGCTGCAACACTTGCGCGTGGGCGGCAACGTTTACTGGCAAAGCCGCATGTACAACGACGTCGCTCTGGCCAATAACGGTAGCTACCGCCTTGAACAGGGCGGCTATGCGGTCACCGACCTGATGGCCGGGTACGAGGTCAACAAACACCTGGATCTGCAGGTCAACGCGAACAATATCTTTGATCGCGTCTACTACTCCGCCATCGGCTCCAATGTTACGTGGGGCTCCAACGACAACTACGGCAACCCGCGCAGCTATATGCTGACGGCGAAGTACAAGTTCTGAGTCGCTGACCTTCTGATCAGCAACAAACAAGGGCGCCGGGGAAAGCCACGGCGCCCTTGTACTTTCTGGCCTCTTCATTAGTCATGAGCAGCAATAACCGTTAGTCTCTGAGCGAACTCTTCACGAAGCATCGCGCCATGACCAATCCGGCCTTTACCCCTGATATTGACGCGATCCGCAGCATTGACGCGGTGCCAGTCATCCTGAGCATGGTCAAACACCTCACGGGCATGCGGTTCGCTGCGGTCGCACGGGTCACCGAAAGCAACTGGGTGGCATGCGCTGTCGATGACTCCATTGATTTCGGGCTCAAACCCGGTGGCGAACTGGTACTTGAATCGACCATCTGCCACGAGATCCGCCAACATAAGCAGCCGGTGATCTTCGGGCACGCCAGCGCGCACCCGGTCTTTTCGTTGCACCACACGCCGAAAACCTATGGGCTGGAAAGCTACATCTCCATTCCCATCGTCAAAGCCAATGGCGACTTCTTCGGCACGCTGTGCGCCATCGACTCGGTCCCGGCCAATATCGACGAACCGGCCATCACCAAAACACTGACCCTGTTCGCTCAATTGATCGCCATGAACCTGGACACCCAACGCCATCTGGAAGCGACCCAGATCGAGCTGAACAACGCCAATGAACTCGGGCACCTGCGCGAGCAATTCATCGCCGTTCTCGGCCACGACTTGCGCACACCACTGAGCGCGGTGCGCATGAGCGCCGACTTGCTGGAAAGCAAAACCGAAGACAAGCGTTCGCTCAACCTGATTGCGGCGATTCGCAACAGCTCGGTGCGCATGGGCGTGTTGATCGAAAACATCCTCGACTTTGCCCGAGGACGTCTGGGTGGCGGGATTCCGGTGCAGCGCAAGTTGGTGGACGACTTGCAGCACACCCTGCAATTGACCCTCGCCGAGGTACAAGCATCCCATCCCCAAGCGGTGTTTATCCATGAACTGGATGTGCCGGCGGGCATTTATTGCGATGCGCTGCGCATCAGCCAATTGCTTTCCAATCTGCTGGGTAACGCGGCCACCCATGGCTCGAACAGCGCGCCAATCGTCCTCAAGGCGTATGCGGAAAATGACGAGATCGTGATCTCCCTGACCAACCAGGGCACACCGATTCCAGCGCAACTGATGCCACTGCTGTTTGAACCGTTCTCCCGGGCCGAGGCCGGGCAACGTTGCGAGGGTTTGGGGCTGGGGCTGTATATCGCCTCGCAGATCGCGATGGCGCACAACGGTACCTTGAGCGTGACCTCAAGCGCCGAGTCGGGAACCTGCTTCCTGGCGAGATTCCCGGCCCGGTACAAATGGCTTTAAGCCGCCTGCCGCCGCATTGTCAGAATCGCCGCGCCAAAACCGATAAAGGTCGAACCAACCACACGACTGACCCAACGGGACAACGCCGGACGGGTCAGCACGCCCTTCGCGCGCGAAGCCAGCGCGGCATAGACACTCAGTGACGACACCGACAACGCCATGAAGATCGAGGTCAGGATCAGAAACTGCGGCAGCAGCGTCGCGCCCTGATCAATGAACTGCGGAAACAACGCAGTAAAAAACATCGTCGCCTTGGGATTGGTCACCGCCGTCAGGAACGCCGACTTGTAAAGCTTGCCGCGAGTCGGTCGCACTCTGCCCGCCTCACCTTCAATCCCATCCGGCAGCATCGGCCCCTTTTTGAACAATTGCTTGACCCCGAGGTAGAACAGATACCCGGCCCCGATGATCTTCACCGCGTTAAACAACACTTCAGAACTAGCCAACAACGCCCCCAGCCCCAACATCGCCGCCGCCGACAGACAGAACAGACCGCTGGCATTACCCAGCGACGACCAGATCGTGCTGCGCTGCCCGTGAGCCAGACTGTTATTGATCGCCATCAACGTCGCAGGCCCCGGGCTGGCGATAGCAATCGCCGCGACCACAGTGAAGGTCAATATCGAGTGAGAATCCATTTTCGCTGCTCGCAAGGTTGAAGATGCCGCATCTTACAACAACCGGCTGCATAGCCCAGATCAAAAGCCCCTCACCCTAACCCTCCCGAAACGTCGGACCGCCCGTAGGGAGAGGGAACTGACGGTGGTGTTTGGGAGAGTTACACCGACGTGCGATACCGCGTTGAACTCAGGCTGTGAAAAGCCCACAGATCGGCCCCCTCTCCCTCGGGAGAGGGCTGGGGTGAGGGGAAGCACCACCACAAATCCAAAGCCGACCACGCCCCGCTCTTCACCACTCAATAGGCCGAGTGTCAGCTCGCCTGCTTTTGATCTTGATCTGTAAGGCGACGTCGGAAGGCTGAGTGGAGGGATTGATCCGGGGGTGGGAGCGCAGCGACCGTTTGGCGCAGCCAAACACAGCGAGAGGAGGTGCAGCGAAGCAAACCGTAGGCGCTGCGCCCGGATCGATCCCGCAGCGAAGGAACCCCGAGCCTCAGCGAGTGGGCCGCACGTAGGAGCAAGCGTTTTTTGCTTACTTTTTTTGGCGTTTGAAAAAAAGTGAGTCGCCGTAAGGGCGAAACCGTAATAAGCCATCACCGCAGCAACGGATATTCACAAAGAACACCCCGAGCATGGTCGGCCCAAAGGCCGCCAAGCCCAAACAAAAAAAAGCCCCGCAGCCACATAAGGGCGCGAGGCAAAAAATTGGTTGGTTGCGGCCAACCAAAGGAGCTCAGTCAATACGTAAAAAAGCCAAAATCAGATGCAATCCTGCGCCGCCCGCTCAAAACTCGAAGGCAAAAGATTCGAAGCCAACAAATGGCGCTCATAGATAAACACCTTGCCGCCATTACCGGCCTTATAAGCCTCCAGCACGTTGTCAGCAGAAATCTTGCTCGGCACCACAATCCGATAACTACGCTGAGTCTGCGAAACCGTCGGGTTCAACGCACTGCCCTGCAACTTCGGCACTACACAATCGGCGTACTGCGCAGGCGTCTTACTGGTCTGCAGCGTCAGGCTCGGATTGTTCGGCGCCGAAGCGCAACCGGCGAGCAGCAAAGAGGCAACGGCCAGAGCTGGCACAAATAAAAGACGCATCGGTGTCATCCTGAAAATAAAGGTTCGGTTCAACCGGCAACGGTTCAGCCTCACGGAGCCGCCGTTGCCATTTATGTTTTAAGTGATCAGCTCGACGCTACCAGCGCCTTGAGCGACACATCGAATTGCTTCAACGCGTTGAGTTGCAAGTCACGCTGTTTATCGATCTGCGCAGCGATGGCCGGTGCCGCCTGGTTATGCACCCAGACCGATGGCAACTGTTTCTCGACAGCACCTTCAGCCTTGCCGATGTATTGCAGGTCGGCGTCGTAGAAGCGTGCGGTAAAACGCGCTTCAACCAGATTGTTGCGCTGCGTCAGCAAGCGGTTGAAGGTGTCGAGCTTCACCACCACGTCCGGATGAGCCTGCACCAGGGCATCAAGGTTGTCGTAAACGGTTACCGACAAGAACTGCTGTTGCAGCGAACTCACCAGCCAGTCGATGGCCAGTTCCGGATCGGAACTGTCAACGAACGCTTCACGAATCCGCGAATCCAGCGCGTCTTTCGCGCCGTTGACCGCCATGTCGTGGTAACGCTCAAGGTATTGCAGGTTGTCCAGGGTGTTCTCGCTGAGCAACACACCCACGGTTTGCGAATGCTGCAACGTAGCGCTGCTGCCCGTGATGGTCTGGAAGTGACACGACCCGGCGTCGGCTGCGTAAGTCGGAGCTGTGAACAGTGCGCCGCCTGTCAGCAGGGCGACAAAAGCCAGTCGGGTCAGGGTGTTCATCGCGCAAATTCCTTGAGCTGCGTGTTCGATGGAAGCGATTTTCCGCCGAATACCGACAAAGCAGAACTTGCGTTTCGTGATGGTCACTATTACTTCTAGCAATAGTTGCGTGACGTGCAGACTGATACACACTCAACCAAAACGAGAAAAACAGCCCATAAGGAGTTCGCCTTGAGAACGTTTGACCTGATCCGTGACGCCGTTCTGCCCGATTTTCGCGAGCGTGTGGCCGAATATCTGGTTCAGTACGAAAGCGTATTGCTGGACAAAGGCATTACCGACCCGCAGCTCATCCAAGACACCGCCAACCAGTTGCGCGGTTACCTGCGCGGGCTTAACACCACCCGGGTGCTGGGCATGGCCTATTGGGAAGAGCTGGATCGCCGAGTCGTAGACACCTGGCTTGAGCCCAAGCCATGACCGATCGGCACGGCGGTCAGGGTGGCGGCGAGCGACCGCGCCTTCCCCGCTGCCAATGATCTGCGCGGCAACACGACCTCTGCGAAAAAGCCGCCCGAACGCTTACAATCGCCGGTCAAACTGCCACTCAGACAGGCTCATCAAGAAATGCCGCTCGACCCACCTACGATGCTGACCCTTTCCATCGCCCTCGCAGCCGCCGCAGCGCTGTACCTGGCGATCGAATGGCGCAGCATTCGTGAGCCTTCGCTGCTGTTCTGGAGCGCCGGTTTTGCCACCATCACCGTCGGCTCCACCCTGGCCCTGCTGCGCAGCAGCGGCTTTTTGCTGATCGGCATCTGGTTCGCCAACGGCCTGCTGGTGACCGCGCATTTCCTGTTTCTGCTCGGCGTGGCGCGCTTCACCCAGATACGCTTGTCGACGGCCTGGTACCTGATCTTTGTCACCTGGCTGGTCTTGCTGCTGTTGCCGGAGGGGCCGCTGTGGTCGAAGGTCATGCTGGCGGCCAATTCGTTGCTGGTGGCGCTGTCGACCCTCAAGGCCAGCTCGCTGCTGCGCCCCCATGGCAAATCGTTGAGTGTCGGCGCGGTGCAGTTGCGCTATGTGCTGCTCGGTCACGGGCTTTTCTACGTGGCCAAAGCCTTGACCGTGGTGATCCCCGGCACGCTGATCGATCTGGCGGCGTTTCGCGGCGAGATCATTCAGATTTCCCTGGTCGAGGGTGCGATGGCAATCATGTTGATCGCCCTGTCGATGACCGGCACCGAGCGTTATCGCCGGGAAAAACAGATCGCCCGCCTCGCCGAGCGCGACCCGCTGACCGCTTTGTATAACCGCCGCGCCCTGGAAAAACGCGCGCCGCGCCTGTTCGAACACGTTTCGCCGGCGCATCCCGGCGCCTTGCTGCTGATCGACATCGACAACTTCAAACTGGTCAACGACCAATACGGCCACACCGCCGGCGATCGTTTGCTGATCGCCTTGAGCGAGATGATCCGCTCGGTGCTGCCGCGCAATGCGCTGACCGCACGCCTGGGCGGTGACGAGTTTGTCATTTTGCTCAGCAGCACATCGGGTGAGTGCGTCATGGAACTGGGCAACGCGTTGCGTGAGCAGTTTCTGAGCATGACCTCCCAGACGTTCCCCACCACGGCTGCGGTGACCCTGAGCATCGGCGCCAGCCTGTTCGACAAGCCGCCCGCGCACCTGACGGCGCTGATCGAACAAGGCGACGCCGCTCTCTACGAATCGAAACGCGGCGGACGCAACCGCTTGCGCCTGACCGGACTCAACCCTCCAGGATAATAAAAACCATGTCCAGCCTCGTTACCCCTTTGCAAGACCTCGCCGCACCTGAAGGCGTCTGCTACGGCTGCGGTGGCCGTAACCCGCACGGTCTGCACGTCAAAAGCCGCTGGCACGAAGACGGCGTTCACGTGATCGCCGAACACCTGCCCGACGCCAAGTACTGCGGCTGGCCGGACCTGGTCTACGGCGGCCTGCTCGCGATGCTGGTCGACTGCCATTCCAACTGGACGGCCATGGCCTACCACTACCGCGCTGAAAACCGCGAACCCGGCAGCCTGCCGCGCATTGACTGCGTTACTGGCAACCTCGGCATCAAGTTCATCAAACCGACACCGATGGGCGTGACGTTGACTCTGCGCGCGAAAGTCGAGGGTGACGTCGGGCGCAAGACCCGGGTGATCTGTGAGGTGTTTGCCGGGGATGTGCTGACGGCCGTGGGCGATTCGGTGTTTGTGCGAGTGGATACCGGGCAACTGGCGAATGCGGCGCATGGGCGGAAAAACCAAAGCCCCTCACCCTAGCCCTCTCCCTGTATGTACCGGAGACATGGTGGACAGGTGTTCGGAGACATGGTGGACACATTTTAATAGACACATTGCTCATCGCGAAGGAGATGGCCTGTGTCTTGGGAAGAGGTGTCCACCGTGCAGCTTCGTTCAGAATTCGTGCTGTTGGCTCGGCAAGAAGGGGCCAATGTTCGGCAGCTTTGCCGTCGATTCAATATCAGCCCAAGCACTGCCTACAAATGGCTCAACAGGTTTGAGACCTCAGGTGCAGAGGGATTGATCGATCAGTCTCGACAACCAAAGACATCACCCAAACGTTGCGCTGACGATGTTGAGCAGCAGATTCTGACCGTGAGTCAGGAGTACGCCGCTTGGGGCGCTCGCAAGCTCAAGCGTGTGCTGGAAGACGACGGCAAAGTGATGCCTTCGGTCAGTACCGTGCATGCGGTTTTACAGCGTCATTCGCGCGTTGATCCAAAGGCCGCTGAGATCAAACCGTTTATCCGGTTCGAGCATGAAGCGCCCAACGATCTTTGGCAGATGGACTTCAAGGGACATATCAGCCTGGCTCAGGGGCGTTGCCATCCGTTGACGATATTGGACGATCATTCACGGTTTTCGCTGTGCATCGCGGCATGCATTAATGAGCAGCGCCAAACCGTTCAGGAGCATCTAATCAGGACCTTTCGGCGTTTCGGCCTGCCTTTACGCATGACGATGGACAACGGTTCGCCATGGGGTGATCAGACAGGTGTTTATACCGCACTGGAGGTCTGGCTGATGAGCCAGGGCATCAAGGTCGGCCACTCCCGACCTTATCACCCGCAAACCCAGGGAAAGCTGGAGCGCTTCCACCGCAGCCTGAAAAGGGAAGTCCTGCAAGGCCAGCTCTTCATCGATCTGGACGATGCGCAACGGGCGTTTGATATCTGGCGTGAGATTTACAACCAGAAGCGCCCGCATCAAGCACTGGGCATGCAGGTTCCTGCTACTCGCTACAGCAGTAGCCCGCGGGAATATCAGGAGCAACCGGCGGCGCCTGAGTACGATGATGGGGATGTGGTCAGGAAGGTTCAGGTGAAGGGCGAGATCTACTGGGGCAATCGTGAATACACAGTTGGAAAGGCATTTTACGGGAGGTCAGTGGCTATCAGGGAAACGACGGAGGACGGCATCCACGATGTCTACTGGAGTAGACATCGTATCGCCCGAATCGACTTGAACTTGCAGATCGTGACGGCAGGTAAGAAGATCTAAAACCGTCCACCATGTCTCCGAACATGTGTCCACCATGTCTCCGGTACATACACTCCCAGAGGGAGAGGGAACTGACCGAGGTGTCTGGTTGAAATACGCCGACCTGAGATATCGAGTCGAACTCTGGTGTTGAAAAGCCCACAGATCGGCTCCCTCTCCCTGGGGAGAGGGCTGGGCGGGCGGCGTTCCGATGAGGGGTGAATTCACCACCGAACCCGATGTGAAACCGGCTTAGACCTGTTTCACATTCGCCCGCGCCGTATGCAGCTTTTTATAGCTCTCAATCAAGCGCAAATGCCGATCCAGCCCTTCCAGCTTCATGCTGGTCGGCGTCAACCCGTAGAAACGCACGCTACCGTTGACCGAACCAATCGCCGCATCCATACGCTCGTCACCGAACATCCGGCGGAAGTTGGCTTCGTAGTCTTCCAGTTGCAGATCCTCGTCCAGCTCCATCTCCAACACCACGTTGACCGCTTGATAGAACAAGCCGCGCTCGACGGTGTTGTCGTTGTATTGCAGGAACGCTTCGACCAGGTCTTTAGCCTGTTCGTACTTCTGCAGCGCGAGGCAGATCAGCAGGCGCAGTTCCAGAATGGTCAACTTGCCCCACGGCGTGTTGTCGTCGAACTCGACGCCGATCAGTGTGGTGATCTCGGTGTAATCGTCCTGCTCGCTGTTTTCCAGGCCTTGGGCGAGGTTGCGCAGACCGACCTTGCTCAGGGTGTGCAGGTTGAGGATGTCGGCGCGGAATTGCAGGGCTTTGTTGGTGTTGTCCCAGATCAGGTCTTCGACCGGGTAGATCTCCGAGTAGTCCGGCACCAGGATGCGGCAAGCCTTGGCGCCGATGTGCTCGTAGACCGCCATGTAGACTTCTTTGCCCATGTCTTCGAGGATACCGAACAGCGTCGCAGCTTCTTCGACGTTAGAGTTTTCGCCTTGGCCTGAGAAGTCCCACTCGACGAATTCGAAGTCCGGTTTGGCACTGAAGAAGCGCCACGACACCACACCGCTGGAATCGATGAAGTGCTCGACAAAGTTGTTCGGCTCGGTCACGGCCTGGCCGGAGAACGTCGGCTGCGGCAAGTCGTTCAAACCTTCAAAACTGCGGCCCTGCAACAGCTCGGTGAGGCTGCGCTCCAGCGCCACTTCCAGGCTCGGGTGCGCGCCGAACGAGGCGAACACGCCGCCAGTGCGCGGATTCATCAGGGTCACGCACATCACCGGGAATTCACCACCCAGCGACGCATCCTTGACCAGAACCGGGAAGCCCTGCTCTTCCAGGCCTTTGATGCCGGCGAGGATGCTCGGGTATTTCTCCAGTACTTCTTGCGGCACGTCTGGCAGGGCCATTTCGCCTTCGAGGATTTCGCGCTTGACCGCGCGTTCGAAGATTTCTGACAGGCACTGCACCTGCGCTTCGGCCAGGGTATTGCCGGCGCTCATACCGTTGCTGAGGTAAAGGTTTTCGATCAGGTTGGACGGGAAGTACACCACTTCGTTGTCGGACTGGCGCACAAACGGCAGCGAGCAGATGCCACGCTGGGTGTTGCCGGAGTTGGTGTCGAACAGGTTCGAGCCACGCAATTCGCCGTCACGGTTGTAAATCTTCAGGGTGTATTCGTCGAGAATTTCGCTCGGCAACTCGTCCTTAGGGCCTGGCTTGAACCACTTCTCGTCCGGGTAATGCACGAACTCGGCGTTAGCGATTTCTTCGCCCCAGAACTGGTCGTTGTAGAAGAAATTGCAGTTCAGGCGCTCGATGAACTCGCCCAGCGCCGAGGCCAGTGCGCCTTCTTTGGTCGCGCCCTTGCCGTTGGTGAAGCACATCGGCGAATGCGCATCGCGAATGTGCAGCGACCAGACGTTGGGCACGATGTTGCGCCACGAGGCGATTTCAATCTTCATGCCGAGGTCGGCGAGGATGCCCGACATGTTGGCGATGGTCTGCTCCAGCGGCAGGTCTTTGCCGGCGATGAAGGTGCCTGCGTCCGAACCGCCCACCGGCATCAACAAGGCCTGGGCATCGGCGTCGAGGTTTTCGACTTCTTCGATGATGAATTCCGGCCCAGTCTGCACGACCTTCTTCACCGTGCAGCGATCGATGGAACGCAGGATGCCCAGGCGATCTTTCTCGGAGATGTCCGCCGGTAATTCCACCTGGATCTTGAAGATCTGGTTGTAGCGGTTTTCCGGGTCGACGATGTTGTTCTGCGACAGGCGAATGTTTTCCGTCGGGATGCTGCGCGTGTCGCAGTACAACTTCACAAAGTACGCCGCACACAACGCCGACGACGCCAGAAAGTAGTCGAACGGCCCCGGTGCCGAACCATCGCCCTTGTAGCGGATGGGCTGATCGGCGATCACCGTGAAGTCGTCGAACTTGGCTTCAAGTCGAAGGTTGTCGAGAAAGTTGACCTTGATTTCCATGCGGGATTACCAGAATACGGCTAAACGAATGGCCGCCATTATCCGGTTTTTGCGCGGGAAGTCTTGCCCTTTCGGGATTGGCCGCTGATCGGCGCGCTGCACTTGGGGAGGCAAATCACGCGGGTTTCACTACGCTTTCAATGCAGTCCCCCAGAAGAATCTGAACATTGCGCCCGCGCCGTGGTTCTAGATTCAGAAGACAGCGGATCAAGGACGAGCACATGGACCTTTCCAGCTTTGCAGCCCCGCTTCCACCGCGCCAGAGCGCCGTCACCCGCCGCCTGGCCTTCGCGGTCGGTGCGCTGTTTGTCAGTGGCGTGATTGCCGCCGCCGTGGCCTTGCTCGGCATTGCCGAACGCCTCGACAACGACGAGATCAACAAAACCCGCTTCTATTCCGCTCGCGCGCTGGAAAACCGCATCACCGCCTCGAAAAACTACATCACCAGCTACGCCTACTGGACCACGGCCTACGAGCATTTGAGCGGTCAGGTCGACACCGACTGGGCCTACACCGAGCAGAACCTCGGCAAGACCCTGTTCACCACCGACGGTTATGACGGCGTGTTCGTGCTCAACCGTGAAGGCACCCGCTACGCGGTGGTGCGCGGGCAAATGGTCGCTGCCGAGTTGTCCGCGTTCGTGCAGGTCAGCGCCACGGAGTTACTCGATCAAGCGTTGGGCCAAGGTGATCTGACCAAGCCGGTCAGCCGCTATTCACTGTTCGAAGGCTGGCCGGCGCTGGTCTCGGCGGCAGCGATTATTCCCAACGATGAGCGACCACTCGGCGACCCGCAGAAAACTTCGGTGCTGGTGTTCGTCGACAAACTCACGCCGACCAAATTGCGTCTGATCGGCAGCGGTTACGGCTTGAATAACCTGACCCTGGCGCCGGACGAGACCATCGACCCGCAGCGCCCTCGGGTGCCACTGGACAACACCGATTACAGCCTGATCGCCGATCTGGAGCGGCCCGGGCAACATTTATTGTGGTCACTGTTGCCACCACTCGGCGCGACGATAGTGGTGCTAATGCTGCTGACCGCGTACTTCTTCCGCCACGCGTTGCGGTCATCGCAGTACGTCGATCAGAGTTTTGCTGTCATGCAAACTTCCAATCACGCACTGGAGAACGCCAACCGCGAACTGGAAGCCAGCGAAGAACGCTTTCGCGCGGTGGCCGAAGCCGCGTCGGACTGGATCTGGGAAGTCGACCGCACCCTGGCACTGACCTACCTTTCGGCACGTTTTAGCGAGGTAACCGGTTACCCGCAAACCCTGTGGCTGGGGCAAGACATCGGTCAACTGCTGTTTTGCGACACCACGCCTCTGGAACTGTGGCTGAGGAATCTCACCGAGCAAGACAGCGCCAGTGACTTGCGTTGCACCTACCGTGACCACGCCGGCCAGCATCGCCACTGTCGGCTCTCCGCCCGGCCGATCTTCGACAAGCACGCGGTTATCGGCTATCGCGGCACCGCCAGCGACATCACCGACGAAGTCGCCGCCCATGCGCAGATCCAGCATTTGTCGATGCACGACGCCCTCACCGGCCTGCCCAATCGCAACAAACTCGCGCGTTATCTGGATGAAGCGCTGCTGCTCAAGGAGCACGCGCCGCCGCTGTCGCTGCTGATGATCGACCTCGACAACTTCAAACCGATCAACGATTCGCTCGGCCATCCGGCCGGTGATGCCGTGCTGCAGGAAGTTGCCGTACGCCTGCGTGAATGCACACGCGAACTGGACATCGTCGCGCGTCTGGGCGGCGATGAATTCATCGTGGTGCTTAATGGCATGGACAGCCATCACGAAATCGACAAGTTCTGCACCCGCCTGATCGGCAGCCTGCATCAACCGGTGGTCTTCGAGCAGCATCCGCTGCACATCGGCGCCAGCATTGGCATCGCGCTCAGCCGGCGCCACAGTTATGTGCCCAGCGACTTGATCCGTTACGCCGACATTGCCCTGTATCAGGCCAAATCCGAGGGCAAGAACACCTGGTGCTATTTCGAAGCGCACATGAGCGATCAGATTCAGACCCGCCGACAACTTGAGGATGACCTGCGCCACGCGCTCAAGCACAACGAATTCATCCTGCACTATCAGCCGCGCTACAAGATCGATGGCAAGCACATCGTTTCGGTCGAAGCGCTGGTGCGCTGGCAACATCCGACCAAGGGCCTGCTCGGCCCTGACCTGTTCATTCCGTTGGCGGAGCAAACCGATCTGATCGTCCCGCTGGGTCGCTGGGTATTGCGCGAAGCCTGCGAGACTGCCCTCGGCTGGCCGGAAGACATCCTGCTGTCGGTCAATCTGTCGCCGGCGCAATTTGCCCTCAGCGATGTGGTCGAGGATGTTCGCGAAGTGCTGGTGCAAACCCGTTTCCCGGCCAGTCGCCTGGAACTGGAGATCACCGAGAACGTGATGCTCAACGACACCGACTGCGCGCTGACCACCATGAATGCCCTGAAGGAGTTGGGTGTGCGCCTGAACATGGACGACTTCGGCACCGGTTACTCATCGCTCGGTTACCTGCGCGCTTACCCGTTTGACGGGATCAAGATCGACAAGCGCTTTATCGCCTCGATCAGCAGCGGCACTAACGATCGCGCGGTGGTGCAGGCGATCATCGGCCTGGGCAAGGCCATGGGCCTGACCGTGACTGCCGAAGGGGTCGAAACTGAAGAACAGCTGGATATTCTCGGGGTCGATCAATGCAATGAGGTGCAGGGTTACTTCATGAGCCGGCCGATCGACAAAGCAGCGTTTGCGCGGTTGCTGCAGGATTCCAGAGGTGCACAGTTGAAAGCCAAGACAGGTCGTGTGACCTGAACGGCTACAGGGCGGATCCATCGCTGTAGCCGTTTGCGGCGGGTTCAACCGTTTGATCGCCCCGTATCCCCGGTGAACACATTGCCCGCATCCCGCACCAATTGCCGCCACTCGGCGCCGGTGATCAGTCCCTGCTCCTCCATTTCATCGGCTGCCTTGAGCAGTTCGTCGTACTGTTCCTCTGGGTCCAGACGCATCTGCGATTGCGTCGCCAGCTTTCGCCATGCCGCCAGTTTTTCTTGTTTGCGCTGATCGAACATCGGGGATGATCTCGTGAGAGACTCCCTTGATAGAAAGAAAGATCATCGCAGTGGTTCAGCGCAGTCGACGGATGGACTGTTTGCTTTGGATACACCACCGAACCCTGTAGGAGTGAGCCTGCTAGCGATAGCGGATTGTCTGTGGCGGATGTGTTGGCTGAAACACCGCTATCGCGAGCCGGCTCACTCCTACAGGGATTGGGGCAGTTTGTCAGAACTTCTCGGCCACGCGCCGGTATGGATAATGCGGATCCCGGTACTTGCCCGGTTTCTGCCGTTTGGGCAGCTCGATTTTCTCGCGTTTCACATCCTCATACGGAATGCGGCTGAGCACATCGGTGATGATGTTCAGCCGTGCGCGGCGCTTGTCGTTGGAGTCAGCTACCAGCCACGGCGCGTGTTCGGTATCGGAGTGTTTAAACATTTCATCCCGTGCCCGTGAGTAGTCGTACCAGCGGCTGTAGGACTTCAAGTCCATGGGTGTCAGTTTCCAGGTCTTGCGACCATCGTTGATTCGCGCTTCGAGCCGGCGGGTCTGCTCTTCGGGGCTGACTTCCAGCCAGTACTTGAGCAGGATCACTCCGGATTGGACGATGGCGTGTTCAACCAAGGGAATCGATTTGAGAAATTTGTCAGCCTGCTCGTCGGTGCAAAAGCCCATCACCCGCTCGACACCGGCGCGGTTGTACCAACTGCGATCGAAGATCACCACTTCGCCCGCCGCCGGTAGATAAGGCAGATAACGCTGCACATGCATCTGGCTTTTCTCGCGATCAGTCGGTGCCGGCAACGCCACCACGCGAAAGACACGCGGGCTGACGCGCTCGGTCAACGCCTTGATCGTGCCGCCCTTGCCGGCGCCATCGCGCCCTTCAAAAACGATGCAGACCTTGACGCCCTTGGCGATCACCCATTCCTGCAACTTGACCAGTTCGACGTGCAGTTTGCGCAACTGGTCGAGGTAATCCTTGTTTTTCAGCTTCAGACTTTCAGGCGCTGTGGCGGCCTTCTTTTTGCCTTTTGCCATGACCTTGGCCCTCTCCAATAAATGCGGAAACAGAGTGTTGATTGACGGGATACACCAGACACGTGAGGTTAGTTCATGCCGTGCTGTTTGCCATTGCCGGGCAAAAAGCAAAATTGCCATGTGTTTCGTTCGTTCTTTGTTGCGTCGCACTGTTCATTGCCCTGCCCTTGTCTGCCTGGAGTTTTCTCGATGCCCGCGTCCAAATCCCTGCCCGCCGCCCTGCTCGGTCTGGCTCTCGCCGGCCCGGCAATGGCCGAGACTCAAGGTCTGGAACTGGGGCAAGTGCTGATTTCGGCCGAGGATCGCAACGGCAGTGATGTCTCTGTTGAGGAAGCCAAGGCCCGCCTCGATCAGGTGCCCGGCGGCACCAGCGTGGTCGACATGCGTCAGCCGTTGCAGGGCCGCGTGGCGAGTAATCAGGATGTACTGGCCTATCAGCCGGGCATTTATGCGCAGTCGGCGGGCAACGAAGGCGTGAAGATTTCAGTGCGTGGCTCGGGCATCAACCGCGCGCCGGGCGCTCATGCGTCGGGGCTGTACACGATGCTCGATGGCCTGCCGCTGACCGGCCCGGGCGGCACGCCGTATGAGTTGCTCGAACCGCTGTGGGTCGATCACGTCGAAGTGCTGCGCGGCGCCAACGGCTTTGATCGCGGCGCGCTGGCACTGGGCGGCGCCATCGATTACGTCAGCCACACCGGCTACAACGCGCCGAAACTGCAAGTGCGCTATGCCACCGGCAGCCACGGCTATCAGCAGCGCCAGGTCAGCTCCGGGCAAGTGCTCGGCGACTTCGATTACTACGTGTCGCTGACCGATGCCAACGCTGACGGCTATCAGGATCACACCCGCAGCGAGAGCAAAGGCCTGATCGCCAACTTCGGTTATCGCTTCAACCCGAACCTGGAAACCCGCTTCTATATCCGCTACCGCGAGACCGACAACGACCTCGCAGGGCGTGTGACCAAGCACTCCATCGAGCACTCGCCTCGCGCGGCCAATCCGTCCTATGTGGCACGCGATGACAGCCGCAAGCAACCGGGCAGCACCTTCATCGGCAACAAGACTACGTTCTATATCGACGACGACTCGAGCATCCAGACCGGCCTCGTCTATCACGATTACCCGATGGACCTGCGCGAAGGCCCGAACCGCTTGAAAGTCGCTTACACCGACGTCAGCGGCACCTTCGACTACAAACGCCGTGACACTATTTTCGGCATGGAAAGCCGCAGCAACGTCGGCCTGCGCGTGACCAAACACCTGCCCAACGACGGCGCCAGCGAGTTCGTGCGCATCCCCACCAGCAACACCGCCAGCTACGTGCCGGGCACGCGCATGCGCAACTTCACCTATCAGGGCTCGGACACCGTTCTGCATTTTGGCAACGATCTGGAAATCGCCGACGACCTGTGGCTGACCACCGGCCTCGCCGCCATTTACACCCGCCGCGAAAGCGCCGTGACCTACCCGCAAAGCGGCGGCAAAACCAGCATGAACGACTGGGATTACGCGCCACGCCTCGGCCTGCGCTACCAGATCACCCCGGATCTGCAAGTGTTCGGCAACCTCAGTCGTTCGGTCGAAGCGCCGCATCCGTGGTCGCTGATCTACAGCTCCAACGTGCGCTTTGCGCCCGGCAACGGCCCGGCGACCGGCACGCAAAAAGACCCGATCAAACTGCAAAACCAGACCGCGACCACACTGGAGCTGGGTGGCCGTGGCGACAGCGCCGTCGGCGAATGGAGTCTGGCGTGGTATTACGCGCAGGTGCGGCATGAATTGTTGTCGGTGTTGCCGGATGCCAACGCCGTTACACCTTATGAGTTGAACGCCAGCCCCACGGTGCACCAAGGCGTTGAAGCGAGCCTGAACAGCAAACTCTGGTCGGCGGCCGATGGCCGTCAGCTGAGTTTGCGTCAGGCGTATACCTTCAGCGATTTCCATTATCGCGATGACGATCGCTTCGGCGACAACCGCCTCCCCGGCCTGCCGATGCATTACTACCAGGGTGAGCTGCGTTACGACTGGCCGCAGGGGTTCTTTGCGGCAGTGAATACGCAACTGGTATCCAAAGTGGCGGTGGATTACGCCAACAGCTACTACGCCGATCCTTACGCATTGTTTGGCGCGACGCTGGGCTACAACGCGCCGAAGGGTGACTGGCAGACGTGGGTGGATATGCGCAACCTGACCAACAAGCACTACGCGGCCACGGTCACGCCGGGGTATGACGACAAAGGACTGGATGCCGCGCGGTCTACGCCGGGTGAAGGGATGGGGGTTTATGTCGGGGTGTCGTGGAGTCTGCTCTGACACCTGCCCCTGTGGGAGATTCTATGGTTGCGAAGAAACTAGCAGACCCACCGCCATCGCTTGTAGGCAAGCTCCCACAGTGATTTGTGCTGTACTGGGATTTCGCGGGCAACACAAAACCCTGTGGGAGCGGGCTTGCCCGCGAAGACGGTAATCCATTCAACATTTAAACAACTGAAAGAACGCCCATTTTCTCCAGATCCTCAACCCAGCCGCATCGACAACTCAATATCATCCGCAAACGGCACAGACAAATACCCGTTCTGCGGCGCCCGCACGTAAGCCAGATACTCCGGGCAATAGTCGGTGTTATCCGCCACCACAAGCGCGCCCGGTTTCAGGTGTTTTTCGACCAGACTCAACACGTCGCCATACAACGCCTTCGCGCCATCAAGCAGGAGCAGATCGATCGATTCCGGCAGATCCGAAGCCAGCGTCACCAACGCATCACCTTGGCGAATCGCTACGAGATCACTGACGCCACCTTCAACAAAATGATGCCGCGCCATTTCAACTTTCGACAGTTCGAACTCACTGCCGATCAGCACACCGCCACCGTTGTCGCGCAGCGCTGCCGCCAAGTGCAGTGCAGACATGCCGAATGAGGTGCCGAACTCGACAATGGCTTTGGCCTTGATATTTCGCGCCAGCATGTAGAGAAGTTTGCCGGTATCCCGGGAGACCGGCAGCCACAGGTCTTTGAGCATTTCATAGAGTTTCAGGTATTCGGTTTTGCTGTGCATCAGGCGTTCGCGCTCCTCGCCAGACACTGAATTGAGCATCGGACTGGTGGCAGCGCTGGCTTGGGTGTAGAGGCGTTCGATCAGGCTCGCCAAGGGTTCAGTGGTCAGGGTGGTCATGATTGCTTTCCGTCAGTGAGGAATTAAAATGCGAATGATTCGTCGCATTTAAATGATGCGAGCGATTCGCTTCTTGCGCTATTCGCATTCTCCCGGACGCCCGAGCTGCCCATGACCAACCGCCAGACCGCCCGTATTTCCTCACGCAAACAGCCGCAGCAGGCACGTTCCAGCGAACTAGTGGCGGCGATTCTGCAAGCGGCTGTTCAGGTTTTGAGCGAGCACGGCGCCACCCGCTTTACCACCGCACGGGTCGCGGAAAAGGCCGGCGTGAGCATTGGCTCGCTGTATCAGTACTTTCCCAACAAAGCCGCGATCCTGTTCCGTTTGCAGAGCGATGAGTGGCTGCACACCACGCAGATGTTGCAGCGGATTCTGCAAGACTTTGAGCAGCCGCCACTCACTCGCCTGCGCACGCTGGTGCAGGCATTCATTCGTTCAGAGTGCGACGAAGCGCAGATGCGCGGCGCACTGAACGACGCTGCTCCGCTCTACCGCAACGCTCCTGAGGCCCAACAAGTGCGCGCGGCCGGGCGGCAGATTTTCGCCACGTTCACGGAAGAATTGCTGCCCGAGGTCGGTGAGCAGATCCGTACAGCAGCGTGCGATCTGATCTTGACCACGCTGAGTTCGGTCGGAAAGGATTTTTCCGCCAGCCCGCGTACCGAGGAAGAAATCACGATATGCGCCGACGGGCTGGCGGATATGTTCAGTGCTTATGCGCTGGCGCTGAATAAGCGGCGTGCACCTCTCACCCGCGTTTCGGCAATTTCCAGTTCGGCCGAATGAAATGGCAGGTGTAGCCATTCGGAATACGCTCAAGGTAATCCTGATGCTCCGGCTCCGCTTCCCAGAACGGCCCCGCCGATTCGATTTCGGTCACCACCGGGCCCGGCCACAGTTTTGAGGCGTCGACGTCGGCCGCGGTGTCTTCAGCGACATCGCGCTGTTCTTCGCTGAGGTAGTAAATCGCCGAACGATAGCTGCGCCCGAGGTCATTGCCCTGCCGGTTGGCTGTGCTCGGGTCGTGGATCTGGAAGAAGAACTCGAGGATCTGCCGATAGCTGATCACCGCAGGATCGAAAACGATTTCGATAGCTTCGGCGTGGTCACCATGGTTGCGATAAGTAGCGTTCGGCACGTCGCCGCCGCTGTAACCGACGCGAGTCTGCAACACGCCGGGATAGCGCCGCAGCAGATCCTGCATGCCCCAGAAGCAGCCGCCGGCGAGGATGGCGGTTTCGGTTTGAGTGGTCATGGCGTGTCTTTCCTCTTCGGGGTGTTGGGTATAGCGATGGTTATGAGGGCGGGTTGGCGGATTCCAAGGGGCTGAGCCAATAGAACTATTCCTGCGCAGAAACCTGATTGGCTTCCTCAAGCAAAGAACCCGTAATCCTTCGGCCGCTGTAATCACTGACAAAGTAATTGATTCGGTTAGCCAGATACTGAATCGATAACCAGCCCAAACCGTGGTAGTCACGCATCTCCTCGGCGTTGAGCTTGATCATGGATTGGTACCCCACAAAAGACGCTTCACATTCAACGAGGATGTAGACAGAACCATCTTCAGCCTTGAAAAGTCGCCAATAGCTGTCGTCGGTGTGATATTGCGCGGGGGTGAGTCGAATCCGTTCCATGATTTTAATTCCGTGGATTTTCTCTTGGTTTTGAGACCTTAACATGGCTGCAAAGCCACAATTTAGATGAGGTGTTTCTGGCCGGTTGCCGGCGTTAACGACATTCAGCTTCGGGTCCAAAGCGCCAATCGCGGATTGAAGAGACAAAAGTTATGACAACAGCACATTCACCCGCTAAACACCATTAGACACGAGCTCCAGCAACCCGGTGAATTGAGCAATCGCCCGATGAATCTCATCCTGAGTATCACCATCCCAATCCTCAACGGTCGCCAACTCAGCCTTAAGCGCGTCAATTCGATCGCGAATTTCAGCAATCTCTTCATACCCACACTGGCGCGCAATTGCCGCCCACTTCTCATCCGAAATACGCTGCTGTACGGAAAGGCCCACACTCGCTTGCGCGATCATTGCTGACAGTTTGCTCATCAAATATCCCCCCTCTAATCCTTGCAGACAGTCGGCCCTATGCCCTCACCGGAAATGGGCATGATGTCATTGGCCGTGCTGAGCCTCAGCGCTTTATTACTGAACAGGCGCCCAAATCAGCGGGCTAAACGAGACCGAATCTATGCCGACATACGGTCCGGGGATACCTCAACGTAACTCGACTCCCCGCCTCCACTGGCACCGGACAACCACCCCCACACAAAGCTCAAAGTCGTTCGTCCCGCGTCATCCACCCCGACAATGCCACGGGACCAACCGGACAGAACCTCGTCCTCAGTCGTCAGGCAATGAAACAGCAACTCAATAGTGTCAGGGCCGGTCACGCGCCCCACTTGGCCGCCCTGGTAAGTGCTGGAAATGCCCGAACCCTCAACACAGTAATGAAACACCGTGCCGCGACTCGACAGTCCTTGCGTATTATTCGCTACCGCGAATCGGCGATCATGCAAACGTTCGCTGACTTGAGAAAAAAGGGTTCCCATAAATATCGCGTCCTTGATGTAGAAGGCTATTCCAGTGTGTGAGCATCCTACCCCATCGAATTTCGGATTTATCAGCCGGCTTTTCTGAACCTTTTCACAGGCGCGTAAAAAACTGCTCGGGGTTCTGCCGGGCAAGCCGTTACAACAAGGGAGGCGTATGAAAGTAAGTCGCGACGACAGGCCTGAAGCATTCCAACGTTTGGAACACCTTCTATACGGCTTCAACTATCAGGTATGGGTAAACGTCTATGGCCCGCTCGATTCGAGTCAGCCATTAGTTGATGCCCTTGAAAACGCAATCTCGCCGCGCAGTGTGGTCGCCAACATAACGACCACATCCATTGCCGAGGTGCAAAAGGACGTGATCGAGTTACTGCTATATCCCGGTGAACCAGGGATTGGTCCGATTGAGCTTGACGTTAAACGCGAAGAAATCACGCGACTTGCCAACGAGATGATGCAACTTGCACATGTCGATGAGGCTGACCAGATAAGCGCCTTCAGATACGTAAAGGGGCATCCGGGTTATCCGGTTTTCTGGGAGTTTGCCTACGACGTACACGCTCAAGGGAAACGCTGGATCCTGCTAGGGTGCAGCAGCGACTGATCTACTCTTTGCCATTCATTTTTTGTCTGTTTTTATGGAACGACCGATGGACATCAGCAATACCCAGGAAGAGAACACCCTAGAACAATCGCTCGAGTTGGCTGCGAAAGGACCTGCCCGCCGACCTGAATTTTTTAAGACGCTGTTGAACTCAATGGTTTATGTCCCGGGCTCGACCGGCGCGGGCAAGGGACACATTGACCTTGAGGCTGGCAGCCAAATCAGCATCGCACATTGGGAAAAGCAGGACGGCACGGCAGTCATCCCGTTTTTTACCTCGCTGCAAACGCTGGAACAGTCCATAGCTCGTGGCGAGTCTTACCTGGAAATTCCGGCCAGATCCTTGTTTGAAATGACATTGGGCACTCCGTTGTTCCTGGAACCGAAGTCGCCCTTTGGCAAAGAGTTTCTCCCGGAAGAAGTGCAAAATCTGCTGTCCGCCGAGATTGGCCGGACCACACAACGCACATTGGAAAAAGACGCCCACGTGCAACTCGGGCAGCCCGCGCAATATCCAACAAAAATGGTTAACGCGCTCACGCAGCTATTCGCCAAACATCGCAACATCAAACGCGGGTTTCTGGCGCTGATGTACAACGTAACGACGGATGAAAAACCTCACCTGGTGGTTGGCATCGAAGCGGACGGCGATATTGAATTGATCTTGCGCGAAGCCAGTCAAGTTGCCAGGGACACCGCACCCGATGGCGAAGACGTTGGCCTGTATCGCATTCAGGAAGGCGAACAGGACCTGAGCGATTACTTCTTTACACAAACCACTCCGTTCTATCAGCGGACGTTGGGCAGCAAACTGCGTTCGTTCTTTGGATTTGGTAAAGCATAGATGCGCCCAACGCCACGACACCCGATAGCCCGCTGAAGGGGGGGGCAAATTGAGCAACTTCCAATCGTCGCCACGGCTCTCTCAATGATCCTCGGGTTCTCCGGCACCCGCGTGCTGCTCCGCGCATTTACAGCATTCCGCATCCACCGTGTGACCGCGCCGGACTGGGTGGCGCCGGGCGGTGATGCTTTTCACGACGCAGCTGGAATTCCGGTAGGCCGTTAACGCACTCTCGACGGGGCAAACAGACCTTCCCATTCCTCGAATTTCTATTGCAGGTAATGAGGACGTCGCTGTTTGTCCCGGAGCCTTGCTGTTACTAAGCCGTAGCGAGGACGAGCAAAACGATTTGCACGTCTACTTCGAACAGGCCCGCGACGTGAAAAGTGCAGAACAGATGCAATAGGCGCTTGTCACTTTGCAACAAACTGTTCTTCTGTTTCCACAGTGAGAAACCCCTCAGGCATTTGAACATTAAACCCACTGGCTGTTTTGTTATATAGCGCAAATAAAGCACGCTCAACGTCTAGCGCACGCCAATGCTGTTTCTTGTCGTCGCCACAAGACCACTGCCAAGCTTTTCCTAGAGAGATACCGAGATTCAACTGTGAAGCAACCTGGCTTAAATAGAGACACCACGATTGATAACAGTTTTTCACCCTGGATGATTTCGTCTGACCTATGCCAACCGAGAGAGTTGTCGACCATGTTGACGACAATAGCCCATTCGCAATTCTATTATCGTAGACCCCTGCGACTGAAGGCGCCATGAAGGCGATTACCTTTGATGAAAAAGGCGTCTGCCCCAACTGACTTAGTCCATGCAGGGAGGATAATGCGTCTGCCATGCAGAGTCGATTCAGGTGAAAAATAGCAGAGGTAGTATGTGCGAACGCAGACTTCGATGTTGTCGCAGGAGAAGTTCGACTTCCATTTATTAGCCAGTCAACTTTATTTCTGGCATAGGCGTCACCGAACGTGAAATAACCCCAATAAACTACTGATGCCAGTCCGAGCAGCCTGTCAACGGGAATATCGGATCTCAGCAACTCATAGTGATATTGGTCTAGCAATAAATCCGTTCTTTGCGAAGTAGAGGGGGTAACAAATCGACAGAAGACCGAATCTGAGAGCTGAATATCGTGCAAGCCTGGACTTGTAATCTCAACAAAAGCCTTTGGATAATCGTATACAGACCGAGCCTTTATATACTCGTTCGCTTCATTGTCGGAAATCGGCACTGTAAATGCACCATCGGCTTTTTTGTATTTCATAGCACCTCTTTTGCCGCCTGTTATTTGCAACTTTATTAAACAACCAAGCCAGCCAACAGCAAAAAATCGAAACTGAACATCAACATTCTACTTTAGCTTTGATTTCAAAAGCGCCTTCATGGTTTTTTTGGCTCGTTCGATGAATTGATCTTCAGTCTCAAGTTCAGTCGGCTCTCCAATGTCATCGCTTAGCTTATCAACAAACGCTTTACTGCTCACAAGCTCCACAACTTCACTAGCAAACTCATTAGCTTTTGTTTTGCCTAGCGAGTCGATTCCTGCCAGCACCACCGCAGACTTGACACTAGTCAACGCAGTAGAGAGAACTGGGGCACTGGCTTTCGTAATCAAATAATCCTTTACACTCATACTTTTTCCGACTCCTTGCCTGAATCATTTTTTGATGCTTTATACTGCTGACGAAACACTTCCGAAAACATTTCAACTATCGAATCGATAATTTTTTCTTTTGTATTTTCAGGCAGCTTTGACCACATTTCAAATAGTGACAAGAAAAAACCTAGAATTTTCCCCCACATAGTATCAATCCTTATAGAAACCCAAAAAAGCATCATTTCCATAGATGATGCCTCTCAATCCTATCGGCAGCTCCCTCGAAAGCTTTAGCCAAATTTAAGAGTTTCATAAGGCTTTTCCTAACGTTCGGGGGCTTTCGGATGATCACGATACTCTGGCCAGGAACTGTATTGATCACCTGGAGAAACATGCCCTGAATCTCACCAGTGCCGAAACGCCCGCCACGCCTATCCAGCGCGACAGCAACCTCATCGACACCGACTTCGAGTCCTGCTCGCCCAACTTCGACTACGAAGACAGCCGCTTCACCGCCATCTACACCGCCAACCTCGACAAACTCCGCGTCGTCATGCCGCCGGAAGTCCTCGCCACCGTAACCCCCTGCAAATCTCGCTCGCTCGCGGCCTGATCGCATTCACCGCGTACACCTACGATTACTGCGCCAACGAGGCCGACAACAAAATCCCGTGTCGATCGTCACCAGCAACCCAGATCCCTTGCGTTGCTCGATGCGCGCTGACTCAAGGGATTGATCGAATCGACCGTCGGCTCTTGACTGGCAGAGGGAAACCTCTGGGAAATTTCCTACAAGCCAGCGGGAAGCCGTCTATTCAATGCGCGCCTCGTGATCCTGATAATTCAGCCCTTCGTTGGCCGACGCCAACAACGTCCAGATGCAGTCAGCCTGCATTGAATGGCCGTTTTCTTCTCAGGAGGGCACACACCATGAAGATCGGGTTACGGATGCTGGGCGGGCTTGGCGCATCGGCATTGATGCTGACGGCGGCGCCGGCGATGGCGGCTTGCACCTGGGCGACGGGCAACAATACGGTCAAGCAGTTGACGCTCACCGGCGGCGCGGTATTCGCGCCGCGAGACGTACCGATCGGCACCACGTTGAACACCAACGGCACCATGCGACAGCTGAATTTCGGTGACACCTTGCAGTGTTATGGCACCGCTTCCTATAACACGACACTGGTCGGTCCGGTGGCGGTGAACATTCCGGTGGACGTGCTGAATGTGCCAGCCAATGCCTTACTGCAGACCAACGTGCCCGGCATTGGCCTGGCCATCTACATGACGGGTTTCGCTGCAGCCTGGATTCCGCCGCCGGGTAACCCCAGCCGATTCATTCCCTTCAACATGAATCGTACCGCTCCAAGCCAGGCGAACATGAACCAGGCGATGATGCGTTATGCGCTGATCAAGACCGGTGACATCGCGCCCGGCACCCACACCATCAATCAACTGGTCGCCACTGGCACTTCGGACATGGGTCCAATGTTCGACCTGACCTTCACCGCCACCGTAACCCTGGCCGGTTGCTCTCTGCCGGCCGCACCCGGCAACCAGATCAACGTGCCGATGGGTACTTGGGAAAAACGCGTATTCAACGGCAAGAACTCCACCACCCAGGCCCAGCCGTTCGCCATTACCCTCAACGCCTGCATCGCCGGCAACAACTACCCGTCGAACACCAACGGCTACTTCAATGGCAACTTCGCCAACATTCAGATCGATGCCGACAAGACCTCAACCATCCTCGACGCGGCCAACGGTGTCCTGAGCCTGTCGAGCGATTCGACGGCGCAAGGCGTGGCCATTCAAGTGTTGCAGGACAACGGCACGCCGATGAATCTGGGTCAGCCCGTGCGCCTCAATCGGATCGTCAACGGCGTGACCTCAGTGCCGCTCCGAGCCCGTTACATCCAGACCGGCGATGGGCCGACGCCGCAGCCCGGCACCGCCAATGGCCATGCGAGTTTCACCGTGACTTACCGCTGAAATCCGCCAACAAAAGTCCACCTTTGTTTCCCGACGCTCCCCTTTGCCATCGCCTATTTCGCGCGGAGCCAAAGGCGGGGCGTTTTTTTTGGCGACGACTTATTGATCGCATAGCAGCGCTGGGAATTTTCCTACAAGCAAAGGGATTTTCCCTACATAGCGCCCTGATCCGCATCCCGATAATGAGCCTCAGACGCCACGCTCTGTCCCCCAACGGGATGGCGACGTCGATCCGTCTCAGGGCCTTCGGGCTTAAGGACATTTACTCAATATCTGGAAGTGATCATGAAAAATTTTGCGCTCAAAGGTTTGTCCCTGGCCCTGGTTCTGGCAGCCGCTTCGCAAGCCGCGATGGCCGCCGACGGTGAAATCAATTTTGTCGGCAGCGTGACCGACAACACCTGCCCGGTAGTGGTGTCCGACCTCAACGGTTCGGCCGGTGCCGGCGACGTTGGCCTCGGCAGCGTGCCGGCGACCTCCCTGGCCACGGCCGGCGCAGTAGCGGGTGGCGGCGCGTTCACCCTGACCATCGACACCACCGCACCGGGCTGCAACGTCACCGGCAAGAAAGCCGTGGTCAAGTTCCTTTCGCTGAGCGGCAACGCCGGCTCCAGCGGCCAGTGGATCGGCCTGCTGCCGGAAGCCGGCGTGGCCACCAACGTCGCCGTGCAGATCAAAGATGCGTCCGGCAAAGACGTGCAACTGGGCCTGGAATCCTCGCCTTATCTGGACCTGACCCAGCCGCTGCGCTTCACCGCCAACTACGTCGCCACCGGCGCAGCCACTTCCGGTCCGGCCAACGCCAAAGCCGCGTTTACCGTCGACTACCAGTAAGTCCGGTCAGCTTCCGGCGGCGATTGGCGCCGCCGGATGCCCTTCCCTTTGCCACGGTTTTTGTGGCCGTGCCGACAAGAGGATGAACGCAATGAACCCAGCAAAAACCCCCTTCAAAACCGCATCGGTATTGGCCGTGTTGTTGAGCGCAACGTTACTCAGCAGTTTCAGCCAGGCCGGTGTGATGCTCGGCGGCACGCGTATCGTGTACGACGGCAACAAACGCGATGCCTCGATCACCGTCAGCAACACCACGGCCGAACCCTACGCGGTGCAAGCCTGGATCAACACCGAGGCCGACGACAACACCACCGCGACCCCGTTCGTGGCCACTCCGCCGCTGTTTCGCCTCGATCCGCGCAAAGAGCAAATGGTGCGCATCCAGAAAGTCCCCGGCGATCTGCCGCAAGACCGCGAATCGGTCTTCTACTTCAACGCCCAGGAAATCCCGCTGGCTGGCAAGGCCGACGCCAACACCCTGAAAATCGCCATGCGCACGCGCATCAAAGTCTTCTATCGCCCGCCCACCCTCAAGGGCAGTGCGATGGATGCGCCGCCACAACTGCGCTGGAGCCTGCAACAGGAACAAGGCAAACCGGTGCTGGTGGTCAACAACCCGACAGCGTTTCACGTGTCCTTTATCGGCGTGAAAGTCGAGGCCGGTGCGCAAGTCGTTGAAGTCAATGAACCGAAAATGGTCGCGCCGATGAGCAGCCAGCGTTATGCGCTGCCGGGTTTCAGCGGCCGCAGCGGCGCGGTGGTGTTCTCCGCGATCAACGACTACGGCGGTTACAGCGAGCCGAAAAAAGTCGAGCTGAGCAGCGCCCCGTAACACCGTCACCCCTTTCCTTGCGAACCTGCCTGCACGCTGCCGATGCCGCGTGGCGGCCGAGTGTTGAGTATTGTCATGCGAATCGAAGCCCTGAACCGTCATCGTCAGTCCGCGCCTTTTGTTCCATTGCATCTGTCGGTCGCCATCCTCGCGGCGCTGATGGGCAGCTCGGCGAGCGCAGACGAGCCGGCGAAGTTTGATGCCAGCTTCATGCAACCCTTCGGTGGCGCCAGCGCCGGGCCCAACCTCGATCTGGACGCCATCGCCAACAGCGGCAGCATTGGCCCCGGCACGTATCCGGTGGTGATCCGGCTGAACCAGAGCTTTTTCGACCGCCGCGACATGACCTTCGCCAAGGACGCAAAAAGTGCTGAAGTGCGCGCCTGCCTGTCCGAGGCGTTTCTCAAGGAACTGGGGGTCAAGGTCGAGGCGTTCCTGACGCCGGGCGAAACATTCCCGGCGTGCATCGACCTTGCCGAACTGATCGAAGGCGCTTCGGTGAGCTTCGACGCCGGGCGCCTGGCCCTCGACATCAGCGTGCCGCAGATCGCTCTGCGCCGCGATGCCGCTGGTTATGTTGCCCCCGAAGAATGGGATCGCGGGATCAACGCGGCGATGCTCAACTATCAGTTCTCGGCGGCCAACACCCAGTCCGACGCCCGTGGCAACGGCACGCAATACAACCTCTACGCCAACGGCGGATTCAACCTCGGCGACTGGCGTTTTCGCTCCAGCTCCTCGTTCCGTCAGGACGAAGACGGCCAGCAGGACTGGCAGCGCAGCAACACCTACGCACAGCGCGATTTGACCGCGATCAAAGGCACTCTGACTTTGGGCGAAAGCTTCACTCCGGGCGACGTGTTCGACAGCATTCCGTTTCGCGGCGCCCAAGTGGCGTCCGACATGGGTATGTTGCCGGACTCGATGCAGGGTTATGCGCCGATCATTCGCGGCATCGCCGAAACCCAGGCCAAAGTCGAAGTGCGCCAGAACGGCTACTCGCTGTACACCACCTACGTGGCGCCGGGCGCATTCGAAATCGACGACCTCAACGCAGCGTCGGGCAGTGGCGACCTGGAAGTGATCATCACCGAAGCCGACGGCCGCGAACGGCGCTTCACCCAGCCGTACGCCACGCTGGCCAACATGCTGCGGGAAAAAACCTGGCGTTACAGCGCCACCGCCGGTGAGTACAACGCCGTCGACGGCGGCCAGCGTCCGGCCTTCGCCCAGGCGTCGCTGGCCTACGGTTTGCCGTTCGACCTGACGTTGTATGGCGGCCTGTTGGGCGCTGACTTCTATCGTGCCGGCGTCGTCGGCGTGGGCAAAAGCCTCGGCAGTCTGGGCGCCGTGTCGCTGGACGTGACCCAGGCCCAGACCGACGTGCCGAGCGGTTCCGGGGTCGCGGCCGGTAAAGAGAAAGGCCAGAGTTTTGGCGTGCGTTACGGCAAAGCCTTCGAGACTGGCACCTCGGTACGCTTCGCCGGGTATCGCTATTCCACCGAAGGCTATCGCGACTTTGATGAAGCGGTGCGTCTGCAAGAGCCGAACGAATTCAACACGTTCTCCAAGCGCAGCAAAGTCGAAGCCAGCATCAACCAGGCGCTCGACAGCTACGGCTCGTTCTACCTGAACATGAGCAAGCAGAACTATTGGGGCACCTCGCGCGAAGACAAACAGATGCAACTGGGTTTCAACACCCAACACAAAGGCGTGACCTACGGCGTTTACGCGAGCAAGACCCTGACCGACAACTTCGGCCAGAACAACCAAGTGGTGTTCAGCGTATCGATGCCCATCGGCCAGACGCGCAGCACCGGCACCTACACCGTCACCCGTAACAACGACGGCAGCCTCGACCAGCGCGCCGGCCTGAGCGGGCGCGACGGCAACCTCAACTACAACGTCAACGCCAACCGCTCCGACAACGGCGGCAACAACGGCTCGGCCCTGATCGGCTATCGCGCACCGTTCGCCCAACTCGGCGCGGGTGTCAGCGTCGGCAGCGGCTACCGCCAGACCTCGGTGAGCGCCGCAGGCTCCGTGCTCGGCCACAGCGACGGCCTCGAATTCGGCCAGACCCTCGGCGAAACCGTGGCCCTGGTCGAAGTCAAAGACACCCCGGACGTCGGCGTCCTCAACGCCCCCGGCACCCTCACCAACGCCAAGGGTTACGCCCTCGTGCCGTACGTCACGCCATACCGCAAAAACCGCGTGGCCCTCGACACTGGCGAACTGGACAACAACATCGACATTGAAGAAGGCGTGACCAACGTCGTGCCCCGTCGCGGCGCCGTGGTCAAAGCCAGCTTCGCCGCCAGCCGCTCGGAAAAAGCCCTGCTCAACGTACGCCTCAAGGACGGCAAACAACCGCCGTTCGGCACCCCCATCACCAACGAAAAAGGCGCCAGCGCTGGCGTCGTCGGCCAGGCCGGTCAAGTGTTGCTGTCGGTGGGTGAAGGCAAGGTCTACCAAATGAAATGGGGCGAAAAAGCCGAACAGAGCTGCCGCATCGAACTGGACGTGAGCAAAGCACCGCTGGTGGATGGTTATCGCGTGGCGGACGCCGTGTGTAAGTAAAACCGGGGCTTGATACGCGTTGATGATCGACGCTGTTTAAGGATGCCAGGCCTCACACGCCTGGCATTTCAACGACCGGTTTAAAAACGTTCCGAGATACGTCCGACAGGCTACAACGCCTTGCGCCGTTGCCTACGACTACGCCAGAATCCGCCGGCTTGTGCGCCGGGTGCGCGGGTTCTATCGTGGGTCGGTCACTGAATAGCAGTGATCGGGTTTGGTAGCCCGTGTATACAAGGTGCGCAATTTCACTATTGGCGAAAGTCTTCGCCTGGCTTTTATGGTGGTCATGCGCAGGGCGCTTTCGAGCGCGCCGGTTTTCCTTGTGTCCCGGTCTACCAACCTGTGCATGGCCGCCACCCATCGTTTGGTAGCGAGTGGGTGATGGCTCCTTTTAAGCGACACAAGGGAGTTACATCATGTTCAAGATCACACCGAATCCACCAGAAACCGATCCAATCGCAGGCGACGAATCCCCCGACGCCAAGAAATTCAACGAAGCCGTCGACCGCGCCCTCTCCCATTACCTCGGCCCTGCCCCGGAAATCATGCTCACCCCGTACCAAACCAACAAGATGTTTATCGCCAACCCGAACACCAAGACTGAGGAATTGCTGGTGAATGCCAGTGAATCACTCGGCTCTGCGTCGGTGATGCTTGGGGATGTTATCGGGCTGGTGCAGGGACCGGCACGCAAGACGCTGCAAGGCATTGCGCAGGTGGTGATGCTGGGGGAGTTGGCGGTGAATCGGGCGTTGGATAACGTGGTGCCGGTGGAATAAGCGGCGCTCTAACCATGGCGGCGGTTAGGCTGCCGCCATGCCGGAATCAACCTGAAAAAATGAGCTAACGGCAGGTTTCAGCCGAAAGCGGCCGTCCGTGAGCCGCAGCTTTCGGCCAGAAACAGACGTTCAACGCTAGAATTAAGCGGATGGTAAGCCGTCCAACTGGATGAATGATTAGGGCGCATTCCAGTCAGTTGTGATGTCACCTGTGTTAACGAAGAGAGCGACCTCCGCAATCGAAAACTGGATGCCTCCCATTGCGGTCACTGCATGCCAGTAGCTGTATTGCCAGATTTCTGGCGATACGTGGACGCAGCGTCCATGAGCAGACACAAAATATTTTCCCGTCTGAATATATCCGTTGAGCGCATCGCCCCCAAAGATACTGGCTGACCGCTACGAAGGTGAAAAAGTTAAGCAAGGCAAGCACTAGCGTTGGGTACAAAACCCACCGTGCTCGATTCGACAAACTCTTGAAAGTGAGATGCGATTTCATAAGCCCGAATTACTGAACACACGAACCCTTGGGTCCGGTTATACGACCCTGATTGCGTCAAAAAACCTAGACGCCCCCTATTCTGGTTGGAACTTATCTTCTCTTGAGACTGGGGACTGCTTTTTTCTGAGAAATAAATCAGTCTCCTTTTTCAATGACAAAAGCTACCGTTACAGTAGCTTCCGCCAGCGACAACTTATTTTTTTGAAGATTTGCTAGGTTTCAAGTCGGGATTGTTTCCTTGTGTGTCTTTATTATCACGACGACGCTTGTCAACTTCACCGGTTGATTTAGCGATTGGTTTTGGGCCTGGTTTAAGCGCCATAAGCTTTCTCCTTAACGTTGATATTGATTGTGGGTTTTGCACTTATCAATTTCTCATAAAGTAAATTTCCCTTTTGCCCTCCTACCAAGGTTGGTTTCTTAATTCTATGGCCAGCGCACCAAATTCAATTCCTTGATTCGAACCGCCATGGCACTGTCAGATACTCTGAATTGCTGAGCCAAAGAATTGATTGCCTTGCCGTTGAATCTGGTACAGCGAGCCAAAGCTATTTCTCGGTCGAGTGAATTTTGCGAGGCATAAAGAAGGGAATTTGGATCGTTAGCGTTCAGGTGAAAACAACTGACGTCGTTAAAATGAAACTGCCCCTTGCATCCAAACTGGCTTTCAAACCGAGCAATCACAAGCTTAGGGGGCATAAGGAAACACGCTGCGAAATAATCCGCTTCGCGCTCAATCAGAGGTTTAGTCGATAGTGAGTGATAGCCGCCTATCGGCCGGTCCCTATGCATAATTTCTTGCTCATGAAGCAGGAAATGGCCTATCTCATGAGCAGCTGTGAAACGGCGTTCATGTAATGGGAATTCGGTAGAGACTGCGATTTTTCCGGAGCGCCGATCAAATATCCCAGCTGCTTGGAATTTCTGACCTTGTGGAGCAAATCTTGTGGAACCAAGGGTCGGGAGTTCCAGATACGTCAGTCCCAACAGTGAAGCCGCAACTGCGGGATCGAGCATGCTTAATAGTGGAGGTTGTCCGCCAGGCCACAGAGCTTCCTTGTGTGCCCAAAGGCCTTCGTGAACCCAATGCGCTGCTTCTTGGATATATTCTCGATCCATTTCGCCACCACCACATATTGTGCTAGAAACAAAAATAACCACAATATGTAGGATATTCAACCATCTCGCCGTCAGATTTGGATCCAGCTGACGAACGGCGTTGAGTAGGTCAAGCTCATGAGCAAACCACCATGCAGACGGTTTCAGGGATCGAGCCTTCCGGAAATAATCAAAATGGAAATCAAAATGAGCACGGATTTATTTTTTCGCTGATTTTGGTATTGGGAGTGGAATGGTTGAGTGGGTGGGTGGAGCCGGGGCCGGTGAGTTAAAGCGTAGGTTGGGAAGCCTCTGAAACCGGATACGGGCAAGTTTCCACAAGTCCGCTTTCGGCCAATATCAGTCGTTCTGGGCTGCAAAAATGAATCTGTCTCCGTTTTCTCTCTTGATTGTTGTAGGCTCCTAGCTACATTGATAGCAAATTGATATTCCTCAGGCTTTCAAGGACGACCCATGCGCATCCAGCACGTAGAGATATCGAACTTCCGAAAGCTGCTTTCTGTGCGAATTGACTTCGCTAACGAGACCACACTGCTCGTAGGTGCAAACAACAGCGGAAAATCCTCCGCCATGCTGGCACTACGGAGATTTTTGATTTCGAAGGCTTCTGCTTTTCGGCTCCAGGATCTGACTCTTTGTCATCTCGCCAAGCTGGACGAGATTGGGAAGGAGTGGGAAAACCCGCCAGCAGACTTTGAAATTCCTGCAGCCAAGGACTGGGCCGACTGGCTCCCCAGTCTGGATATCTGGGTCTCGGCAGATCAAGGAGAGTTTCACTTCATCCGCGATCTCATTCCCAGCTTTGAGTGGCGCGGGGGGCTTGTGGGAATGCGCTTTCTGCTTGAACCAGAAGATATGAGTACGTTGTACACGGACTATCGCAAGGAGCGCGCGAGGGTTGCAGAGCTTGAGGACGCTTTAGGGAAGGAAGACCCGCCTGGTAGCCCGCTGACACTATGGCCGCAGAGCCTTCATGATTATTTGAACCGTCGACTGGGAGATAAATTCAAGATTCGGTGGTACCGCCTAGATCCAAAACAACTTGAGAAACCTGACAAGTCGACTCGAATGGCGCAAATGCAGCAACTGAGCCCTACTGCCCTGCCCTTGGAAAGTAATCCTCTTAGCGGATTAATTCGAGTACATGAAATTAATGCACAGCGGGGATTCGGCGACCATTCGGACGACAATCAAGGCGATAGCACTAGACCCAGTGGCGCTCGAAAACTCTCGGAACAGCTCAGATCCTATTACTCCCGACACCTTGATCCAGGTGACAGCCCCGATATCTCAGATCTCGAAGCTTTGCGAGCGATAGAAGCAGCCCAGTCGGCATTCGATACGAAACTAGGTAGCAGCTTCGAACCCGCTATTAGAGAGGTCGAGGGATTGGGCTACCCAGGCCGAAATGACCCACGTATCAAAGTCGCAAGTCGCTTGGCAACAACTGACGGCATGAACCATGAAGCGGCCGTCCTGTTTGAGTTGGATTCAATCCAGGGCGCCCCTGGAGCACCTCCTCTTCACTTGCCAGAGACCGCTAACGGGTTGGGATATCAAAACCTGATATCCATGATTTTCCGGCTGATGAGCTTCAGGGACGAATGGCTGAGAAAAACCAGGGCCGCCAGCACGGAAGTAATAGACCGCGTCGAGCCCATCCACCTCGTACTTATTGAAGAGCCTGAAGCCCATCTTCATGTTCAAGTGCAACAAGTGTTCGTGCGGCACGCCTACCAAGTTCTTTGTCGAGACGCTTTGCTTGAACGCTACCCAAATCTGAAAACTCAGCTTTTGGTGAGCACGCACTCCAGCCATGTAACACATGAAGTGGAGTACCAGAACCTTAGGTATTTCAGGCGACTCCCAGCTGGGATGTATGACATCGGTGTACCGGTGTCGACGGTGTCTAATCTCTCTAACGTGTTCGGCGAGGGAACAAAGACGAAGGAGTTCGTAACCAGGTATCTGCGGGCACAGCATGCAGACATATTCTTCGCCGATGCCGTCATCTTGGTAGAGGGTTCAGCAGAGCGAATGATGCTGCCGCATTTTTTGCGAAATAAGTTTCCATTCCTTGACCGCTGCTACATCACAACCCTCGATATCGGTGGCAGCCACGCGCACCGGCTAAGGCCTTTAATTGACGCCCTGGGCATCCTCACGCTGGTTATTACAGACCTCGATGCAGGGCTAAAAAAAGCTGCAGTACCGGTGCAAAGAAACGCAGATCAGATTACGAACAATCCGACATTGCGGAGCTGGATGAAGCTGATGCATCTGGGCAGCACAGTGGATGAGCTTCTTGAGCTGCCAGCGAACAAAAAAGAGCACCAAATCGACGACCTGTACTCGGTACGCGTTGCCTATCAAACTCCTATTTCTACTCACCTTCCCGCTACTGGTGAAGCAATACAAGTTCTTCCAAATACCTTTGAAGACAGCTTTGTGCTTAGCAACGTCCGTCACTTTGCGGAAAAGACAGGGAGCACTGGTCTGATGAAGGCTTTCTTCAAAGTTTTAAATGAATCGCAAACATCTGAAGCCGTCGGGAAAGGGTTTTTCAACGAACTACGCGAAGGAAAGAAGGCAGAGTTTGTCCTGCTCGTGTTGGGGGATAAAAACTTTTCCAACCTCGAAATCCCTGTATACATCAGTGACGGCCTCAACTGGCTTGAGTCCAAATTGCGAAGCAAACAAAAAGAGCTGCTGGTAATTCCGCCCGAGGGCGCGGAGGTGACGCCATGAGCGAAGCAACTGCAGCAGATGCCGACACCATTATGCAGGCTTGCCTGAATCTGGCAGACCCAAAGAGTTTTTTTCTTTACGCAGGTGCTGGCTCAGGAAAAACCCATTCACTCGTCGAGGCTATCCGCGAACTCAAAAGTCGAGAGCGAGAACGCCTGACGTTCGAAGGCCGGCGCATTGCGGTGATCACTTACACAAACGCAGCCTGCGACGAGATTCTTCGGAGGTTAGAGTTTGACCCACTAGTGGAAGTCTCGACTATTCACGCGTTCGCATGGTGCTTAATCCAAGGATTCGACAACGAGATCAGAGAGTGGCTAAGGATCAAACTTCCCCAAGACATCGAAAAGATCGAGGGTGAGCTAGCACGCTCAAGAGGCGACAACAAAACCTCTCGAGCAAACAGACGGAAGCTACAAAGCAAGATACGCAGACTTGAGAATCTCGACGAGATTACGAAGTTCATCTACAGCCCCACTGGCGACAACAGAGAGCGACAAGCACTCAATCACGATGAAGTCATCAAGTTAACTGCGGCATTCGTTTCTGAACGCCCGTTGCTGGATGTTCTCGTAGACCGTTACCCAGTTGTATTGATCGACGAAAGTCAGGATACCCACGCTCCAGTAATGGAGGCTTTTCTGAAAGTCCAGCAATTGGCGAAGACTCGCTTCTGCTTGGGGCTACTGGGCGACACTATGCAACAGATTTATGGCCATGGAGTAACGCGCCTTGATAAAGCGATACCGGGTGATTGGCTGAAACCTGAAAAGGTCGTTAATCGCCGCTGCCCTCGTAGGGTTGTAGAACTTATCAACGTGATTCGAAGCACTGCAGACACTCATCAGCAGACCCCCATGCCTGATGCCATTGAAGGTTTAGTGCGCATGTACTGCATTAGCGAAAGCCAACAGGCACCGAATCTTGAGGAAGGAATCGCTCATTCAATGGCTGCACTCACCGGCGACGGAGAATGGGCTTCCGGCCCTGAAGGCCGGAAGACCTTGATCCTCGAACATAAGATGGCTGGACGGCGAATGGGGTTCGAGAAACTGTTCACGTCCTTACATGCGGTTGAGCACCTTCAAACAGGCTTGCTGGATGGAACCCTGCCTGCACTTCGCGTTTTCAGCGAAGGCGTTCTTCCCATCCTCAATGCTAAGAATGATCACTTCCTCCTGCTTGAAGCCGTACGCTCTCGTTCTCCCTTGTTGAGCAAGGATGTTATGCAATCAACAGGAGATCAATCGGCACACATGCAGCGCGTAGAGAACGCGACACGAGCTCTGCTCTCTCTTTACGAAAGAAGCGATCCAACACTGAGCGAGGTCGCAACGCTTCTGCTGCAAACCCAACTGCTTGATGTCCCTGAAAACCTGGTTGGGGCAATGGTGTTAGGAGCTCCTGGTGAGGCTCCAGATCCTGAAGATACGAACGCGATGACCAACTACGCCTACCAGCAATTTCTGGAGCGTCCATTTTCGGAGCTGGCAGCCTTTGCGAGTTATGCGGATGGCCTTTCAGCCTACGGCACACACCAAGGGGTGAAGGGGCTGGAGTTTCCACGAGTCATGGTTGTCATCAACGATGAGGAGGCAGGCGGCTTCTTATTCAGCTACGACAAATTGCTGGGTGTAAAAGAACCAACAAAGACTGACCGGGACAACGAGCGTGACGGCAAGGACAACGCACTAGCACGTACGCGTAGGCTGCTTTACGTGACATGTAGTCGGGCTGAAAAGAGCCTGGCGATTGTCGTATACACACCCCAGCCTGCACTCGCCAAGCAAAACGTTGTCGCTGCTGGCTGGCTTAAGGAGAGCGAGGTCGAAATCCTGTGAGACCTTCTTAGGATTGAATCGCCCGAGTTGCGTAGACGCTTCCGGGTCTCACAGTGAGGCTATATGAGCGAGCCACTTTGTGTGAGCAGGCCTTCCGCCAAGGTCTGCTTTTGGCCGGTAGCGGTCGCATGCAAATGTCCTCTTCTGGCCGAAAGCTGAACCAGCATCATCTGCTCACCACCCAGTCCAAAAAACGGCTGCTTCCCTGATTACGCAACCTCCTCACCCCTTCTTCTTAAAAAATTTATTCACGTAGTACTTCAGGCTCAACCGATCCTTCGGCCGCGGCTTATAGTGCGTTTTATTCCTCTGCCCCGGCTCAACCCCCACCCCACTCGCCGTGTAGTAATAAAGCGCAATCGACCGCCGAGTGATGTGCTCCGGCGTAGTCAACGGCTCCGGATGCCCATGGTTACTGTCCTTATCCGTATTGAAAATCACACACCGGTTATAAATCGGTAGCACCTTCTTCAGGCACTTCTTCATCCCCACATCCCAAAGCTCCAGGTTGCCGCCGTACGCCTCCTGCCAATCCTCGGTCAGGTAAATAATCACGTTCAGCCGTCGCTCGACATTGAGCTTTTTGTTCAGCCGAAAATCAGAGTGCACGCCGAGGAAGCCGCCGGTTTTGGTTTCGTGCAGGCCGCCGCCCGCGAAGTAAGGGTCAGGAATCAGGCCTTGTATGCCGGTGAGTTTTTCGAGGAATTCCAGCATGGGTGCGGAGTTGAAGGTGTTGAACACGTTCTTCAGGTAAGGGCTGCAGGCGTTGGGGCTGATCTGGCGTTTGAGTTGGCCTTTGTAGCCGCGCTCGTAGGTTTGTTCGTTGTTGGTCGGTTCGACCGGGAAGTGTTCGCGGATGCTGGCGATGACGTCTGCTTGCAGGAAGTTGTCGATGACGATGTGCGGGAATGGTGTGGCCTGGGTGTATTCGTGGGTCAGCGATTCGCCGAAAGCGCTGGCGGCGGTTTGGTCGAAGTCGAGTTCGGGGGACAGGCTGATGGGGAGTGTTTGCGTGTTGGCTTGCATTGCCGCTCCAATTGACTTGAATGCTTTCAGGTCTCGGTAAACAAGGCTGGGCGCTCGGCGCGATGCCTTGGTTTTTTTGCTGAGTACAGTTGCGAGCAGGTTGCCATGTCGGCCATGGCCTGCCGAGTGTCCTTTTCTTAAACACGGCGCTGCGCTGTAACGACATGTTTCTGACTGTCACAAACGCGTCATATTGCCTCTGCTAATCTCCTCGGCGCCCCGCCCTACACCCCAGTCCTAGAGCCCCCAACCGAAGGTGCCGCCAAGGTGTTTCCGACTCCCGTTCGCCAGCCAATCATCCTGCGCTCCGACAATCTCCGTTCCGATGACTTCGGCGCGCTGTTCTCCCGATTCTTCGGCAACCGATATTCCGACTCCCCGCCGCTGCCGTCGAACATCATTATCGGCGGGGTTTACGGGCGGCACGATGGCGTCAGTTTCCGGCGCATGCATTACCACGGCGATTTCAGTGTTTCGTTTCCCGATCCGCAGGATGAGATCACGTTTGTGATCCCCACGGCGGGCAAGATTGTTTTCAATCACGCGACCGAGTCCATCGGTGTGACGCATGTGGGCCTGGCGGTTGATAAGGCCGATATTCGTTCGATGCGCTTTGTTGATGATCATGCGCATCACGGCATGTCGATCAATCGTCATCAGCTTACCGAGCGGTTGTCGATGCTGTTGGATAAACCGATTCTGCAGAAGATCGTTTTTGCACCCAGCGTGGACCTGAACACTGCAGCGTTTCAGGGGATTCGGGCGTTGATTGATCTGGCGACGGGGGCGGAGTTTGATCTGTTGCTCAACAGCGGGACGTTGATGCCGTCGCGGTTGCGCGAGATGTTGATTGATGCGGTGCTGGAGGCGTGGCCGCATAATTTTTCCGAGGCATTGCGGCGGCCGACGGCGATGGTTGCGCCAAGGCATGTGAAGTTGGCGGTGGAGTTTATTCAGGCGCATCCGGAGCAGTTGGTCAGTGGTGTGGATCTGGCGCGGTTGAGCCATGTCAGTCAGCGCGCGTTGCAGGAGGGATTTCGGCGGTTTGTCGGGATGTCGATTGTGGCGTATCAGCGGCAGGTGCGGCTGGAGCGGGCTTATGATGCTTTGAAGCGGCGGGGTTCGGGGTCGGTGACGGAGGTGGCGTTGCGGTTTGGGTTTAGTAATGTGGGGCGGTTTTGTCAGTATTTTCAGAGGGCTTTTGGGGTGAGTCCGGCGGAGTTTCGGACTCGGGGGTGATTGGGTAACAGGTTTGCTAGGTAACTTGTGGTGAGAAGATTTAGCTAAACGTCGCACCACGCCGATGGGTCGCTAAGCGTGGGGATGGCACGCCGGCGCGGTTGATCGAGGAGTGGGCGCGGAGGCGTTTGACCGAGTTGGCCAGTTGATTTTGCGGTAACTGCTTTCCCCTCATCGGAACGCCGCCCGCCTATCCCTCTCCCCAAGGAGAGGGAACCGAGCCGGGGATATTGAAGATCTACACCGACCTGAGAGTCTTGCTTTGAATCCATAATCGCCTTGATCTTTCAGGTCGATGAATGACGCAAGACGCCTCGGTCAGTCCCCTCTCCCACAACTTCATATACAAGCGCAAGGGACACTTGCAGGTTTTGTGGTGGGGCCGCCCCTCATCGGAACGCCGCCCGCCCATCCCTCTCCCGAGGGAGAGGGAGCCGATTGGTGGGCTTTTCAAAATTTGAGTTCGACTCGGTATGCCACGTCGGTGTAGCTCTTCCAATCCACGCGGTCAGTCCCCTCTCCCTTCGGGAGAGGGTTAGGGTGAGGGGCTTTTGATTGGCTGCTATTGGATGGAATCAAATTTGTGGGAGCGAGCTTGCTCGCGAAGGCGCTGGGTCAGTTGATGTTGATGTTGACTGGTCTGGCGCTTTCGCGAGCAGGCTCGCTCCCACATTGGGTTTTTTGGGGGGGGTTATTGGGGTCATCCTTGATCCCGTGTGTCTTTTAGAAGGCGTAGCTGGCCTTGAGGCCGCCGTTGAAGCCGTGGCTGTCGCCGCCGCCATTGGCGCCGATTTCTGCGCCTAGGCTCAGGGCGCCGAGGCTGGCCATCACATTCACACCGCCGCTGAACTGGTCGCGGTTGTCGAAGGCGGCGCGTTGTTCGATGTCGAGGCCCAGCAGGTGGCTTTGGCTGTCGACCTGGTTGTCGCCCAGTGTGCGTTCGTAACCCACTTGCACGCTCGGCACCAGTTGCCATGCGCCCATCGCCACCGGGGCGAAGGCGACGTTGAGGTTGGCGACAGCGCTGCGGCGGGTGGAGGTGTTGTCGTCGACGTCGAGTGACAGTTCGCTGCCCTTCTCTTTGAAGCCGTTGAGGTCGAGGTGGCTGATGCGCAAACCGAGACTCGGTTCGAAGGTCATGCCGTTGACCGGGGCGCGGTAACCGAGCGCGACTGTGGCGCCGCTGAGGTTACCGTGGGTATCGCCCTTCGCGGTGCCGAGGCCGCCGCCGAGGTCGCGTTTGCTGTCGTAGTCGACGTAGCCGGCGCTGGCGTTGGCATCGACGAACACGCCTTGTTCGAGGCTGGTGAAGCCGTAGCGAGCGCCGACGTTGACGAAGGTGAAGTCAGTGTCGGCTTCCCCACCCGCGCCGCCGACCGTGCCTTTGCTGTAGCCGAAGCCGCCGCGTGCGCTGAGTTGTTCGCTGAAGCGTTGAGTGATGCCGACCATCAGGCCTTGGCTGTGTTCGTTGCTGCTCTCGGCGTGGGCCGAGCCGTCGGTGCCGAGGTAGCCGGCGAGCGCGGTGGTCCAGAGGCGATATTGGCCGACCTTGAGGTCAGTGCCGCTGGCGAATGGTGCAGCGGCTTGTTCGATCATTGCGTTTTGGCGCAGCAGGTAGCTGGCGGCGTCGGCGTGAACCTGGCCGCCGACCTGGGATTCGACACCGCCGAGGGTGCCGGCATCAATGGCCGATTGCAGGTAGTAGTTGTAGGCGCTGTAGGTGCCGGACAGGTTGGTGTTCTGCAATTGGCGAAGCAGTTCGGCGCCAGCGGCGGCGTTGCCGATCAGCCCGGCCTGACCCGGCAGGCTGTTGTATTCGACGAGTTTGCCGCGCAGGACGTAAATGGTTTCCTGCGACAGACCGAGACCTTGTTTGAGGTAGTTGTCCATGCTGCCGTATTCGGCGGTGACTTCGTCGAGGCCGGCCTGGAGGTAACTAGCCTGCACGCCGAGCAGAGGTTCGTAAATGGCGGCCATGCTCGGCGGCAGCGCTTTGAGCGTGGCGGCGACGCGGGCGGCGGTGTAGTCGTTGGTCGCGAGGTAGTTGGCCATGATGGTCGCATCGTCGACACCGGCGATGCTCTGCAACACAGCGGCGGTCCAGCCGGTGCGATCCTTGCCGGCGGTGCAGTGGAACAGTTGCGCGGCATCGACGCTGGCGAGTTCATTGAACAGCTTGCCGAACTGGCCGCGCATGCCGGCGTCACTGACAAAGGCGCGGTTGGTCTGTTCCATCATGGCGATGGCGTCGGCGGCGCTTTTAAAGGAGATGTTAGTGATGTTCGCGCCGGAGGTGGTGCTGCCGATGATGTCGATGTTCTGGTAGGTCGCACCGCTCAGCATTGTGTCAGGGGTCGCGGCGATTTCGCTGGGGGTACGCAGGTCGTAGACGGCTTTGATGCCGAGGCTGTTGAGGGTCGCCAGGTCAGAGGCCGTTGGGGTTACGGCGTTGGCGCGGTAGAACACGCCAGCGCGCATCGTGCCATCGTGTGCGGTGGAATACGCGGTGGTGGTGCCGGCAACATCGCGGAAATTGTCCATGCCTTGCAGGCGCGGCGTGTCGAGCAACACGGACTCGGCAGCATGGGCGGCGGCGATGGACAGGCTCAGTAAGGACAGCGAACACAGAAGACGTTGAAACACAGTGCAGCCTCATTTCGGTTAGCGTAGGGCTGCCTACTATCTGCACTGAACTGACACGAAATATGACAAATTCGCGTAGCACGAAAATGCCTGCGCGAATGGGCCGTGGGGTGCGTGAATTGTCCATCGGGTCGGATGGTGGAGTTTGAGCGGCGACACTCTAGGAGCTCGGGATTGCTGGATATCCTGAATTTGACACAAATTTTGTAGGAGTGAGCCTGCTCGCGATAGCGGTGGGTCATTTAGCAATGATGTGGCAGATAGACCGCGATCGCGAGCAGGCTCACTCCTACAGGGTTCTTTGGGCTACTGGAGATCTGTGGTTTGCCACAAACCTGTGGGAGCAAGCCACAGGGATTGAAGGCCGGCATTGGAATAGTTGATCTACAACAATATCCGCCGATCCCGGCGGCGGTATTCTGAATGGGCTGAAAACAGCCGTGCTGTGCGCACGTCACAGGCCTTGTGGCCAAGGTGGCGCTAAATGAACAAAAAACGCATTGTCTGGGGGAGCATTCTCCTGGGCCTTCCGTGTGTCTTGCTTCCGGTACTTTTGATGGGTTATGTCGCCTGGATGTTGAATCTGGTGGCTGCGCAGCAACGTCTGGAAACCCTCGCGGCGGTGGCCTCCAGCCGCGCCAATGGCACCTTCAGCGAAGCGGCCGGTGCGCTGAAGAGCGTCGCCGGCTCGAACCTCGCCCCCTGCACGCCCGAGAGCATCGACGAGATGCGACTGCTGACCATCAACACCCTGTCAGTGAAGTCGATCGGTTACGTCGAAGAAGAGATTTACGCCTGCGGTTCGTGGGGTACGGTCGGCCAGCATGCGACGCCGTGGCAGGAAGACTTCATCACCTCCGACGGCGTGCGCGTATCCCTCGGTGTGCAGTCGCGCATCGTCGCGGCCAAGCCGATGATGGCGCTGCAATACGCCGCGTTCAATGTGCTGGTCGATCCCCAGCAGTTCCTGCATGTAACGCTCGATGAGGATCTGCATCTGGCCGTCGGCACCGCTGCCGGGCAACTGGTCAGCGCCTCGCGCCCCGGCGCGGAACACTTTCTCGCTCGGGTGCATTCGGGTCCGCACTCGGGGCTCGACGACGGCTACCTCTACACCCTCGTGCACAGCGGCGACTGGGTCGCCATCGCCGCGCTGTCACGCCATGAGTTGATGCAGGGCTTGGTTCGCCGGGAAATGCTGATGCTGCCCATCGGCGGTTTACTCGCCGGCCTGCTGGTGTTGCTGATCGTGCGCCGCACTCGCCAACGCCTGTCGCCGCTGGCCGAATTGCAACTGGCGGTGCGTAATCGCGAGTTCGTCGTTCACTATCAACCGATTATTCGCTTGGACGACGGCGCCTGCGTTGGCGCTGAGGCACTGGTGCGTTGGCAGCACCCGGACGGTACGCGGGTCTGCCCCGATGCGTTTATCCCACTGGCCGAGCACAGCGGTTTGATTCTGCCGATCACCGATCAAGTGATTGACCACGTGATGGACGACCTCGGTCCGCTGCTGGTCAAGGAACGCAGTCTGCACGTGGCAATCAACCTGGCGGCGAAAGACGTCAGCAGCGGCCGCTTCCTGCCGAAACTGGAGGCCGCGCTGGACCGGGCCAACGTGCAGCAGCATCAGATTTGGCTGGAGGCAACAGAGCGCGGTTTTGTAGAGATCGACGCCGCTCGGGCCACGGTCAACCATGCCCGCGAGCTGGGTTATTTAGCGGCCATCGACGATTTCGGCACCGGGTTTTCCAGCCTGCAGCATTTGCAGCAACTGCCGCTGGATGTGCTGAAGATCGACAAGTCGTTCGTCGACAATATCGATCAGGATGCCGCGACCGGCACCGTGACCGGCCACATCATCGAAATGGCCAAGAGTTTACGTTTGCAGATCGTTGCTGAAGGTATCGAGACCGAAGCGCAGCGCGATTACTTGCGCCGTCAGGGTGTGCAGTTTGGGCAGGGTTGGCTTTTTGCCAAGGCGATGCCGGCGGAGGAGTTTTTACGGTTCTATCGAGAGTGCGCGCAAGTAGAGCACGATGCGCAGGAAGCAGCGATGCCGGTTTAAGCGCGCATAAACACGCGGGCAAACCCATCTTCGGTCGCGCGATGGGTTTGCCGTCAGCCTGCTTCATTTGGTCTGGCTGAAAACCTCAATCGCCGTAATCCCTACTCGCTCGGCGTGTTCAAGAATCTGCTCGGGCGTTGAATCCGCTGTAGGCATGATCAAGCCGTTTTCCGCATCGCCCAGATGCAATTCCAGCAGATGCATCGCAGCCTCATGCTCGGGCAACTGCTGCTCCTTGAGTTCAAGCAGAAAAGTCCGAGGCTCGCCGTTGAATAGATATTTGATGTGATAGGTGTACATGATGTCATCCACGTCAGTAGGAAAAGGCACTGATTATCCTGACGTGACGGTCAGTTTTTAGTTCAAATTGAATCGCCTCTCTGACCAATCTGGAATTCATGGCAAACTTTTTCCTTGCCGAGGCGTCCCTTTCTTAAACCCCCAACCGGCTGATTTCAGCCAAGGACTGGCGATGACCTTTTTCATTTTTCTTCTGGCCTGCGCTGCGGCGGCAGCCACCGGCGTGATGTTCAAACCAGGGCCGTGGTACGAAGGGCTGAACAAACCCGGTTTCACTCCGCCCAATTGGGCGTTCCCGGTGGCCTGGACGATTATCTATCTGCTGCTGGCCTGGGCCGGTTACCGTTTGAGCCTGATCCCCGGCAGCCAGACCGTGCTGGCGCTATGGGCGGCGCAGATTGCGCTGAACACACTGTGGACGCCGGTGTTCTTCGGCGCGCATCAGGTGTTGGCGGCGATGGTGATTCTCACCGTGTTGTGGCTGGTGGTCGCGGCGATGGTGGTGCTGGCGATACAACTGGACCTGATCACTGGCTTGATCCTGTTTCCTTATCTGGCGTGGCTGTGTGTGGCGGCGGCGTTGAATTTTTCCATCCTGATCAAGAACCGCTGATGAGCAGTGCCAATCGGGGCAGTGCAACGCCATGGCCGCAGGGCGAGCGCGAGTTGGCGCAGGTGCGCGCCTTCAACAGGAAGCTGGCCTGGCTGCCGCGGTTCAAGATCCGCAACCGCCTGACGCCACGCTTGATTCAAGCGCTGTTGCGCGCGAGTCAGATTGGCGGCTCGGGCGCGTTGCGCAAGCTTGGCCTGACCGCTGAGCGTAAGCTGATTGATAACGTACCGGTGCGCATCATCCGCCCTAAAGGCCCGGCGAAAGGCGTGGTGCTGGATTTTCACGGTGGCGGCTGGGTGATCGGCAATGCGCAGATGGACGACAACTTCAACGCGGCCATTGTTGAGACCTGCGAAGTGACTGTGGTTTCGGTCGACTATCGATTAGCGGTTTCGACGCCGATTGAGGGTCTGCTGCAAGACTGCCTCAACGCTACGCGCGGAGTATTGAGTGATGCCGAATTTGCCGGTCTGCCCGTCGTGGTGGTCGGTGAATCGGCGGGCGGTCATCTGGCGGCGGCGACCCTGTTGGCGCTGAAGCAATGGCCCGATTTACTGCAACGTATCAACGGCGCACTGCTGTATTACGGCGTCTACGACCTCACCGGAACGCCAAGCGTACGCAACGCGCCTGCGGACACACTGGTGCTGGACGGCCCCGGCATGGTCGAGGCGTTGCGCTTGCTCACACCCGAACTGACCGACGAGCAGCGCCGTCAGCCATCGCTGTCTCCGCTGTACGGCGACTTCTGCGGCCTCCCGCCCGCGCTGCTGTTTGCCGGTGAACTCGATCCGCTACGCGACGACACACTCGACATCGCCAAACGTTGGGCGCAAGCGGCCCCGGTCGAAATGTACATGCTGCCCTCCTCGCCTCACGGTTTCATTCACTTCCCCACGGCAATCGCTCAAGGCGTGCTGGCCTACAGCCGGAAATGGATTTCGGCGCGCGTCGAGGCCGTTGGTTCGCCACAAACGCCAGCAGCGGCACCGTCTCATTGAGTCCACCGACTTAGCTCTAGAGTCGGGGTTAAAGTAAGATCTGTCCGCAACTCCTTGGTTGAGGAGACAGGCTAATGAATACGAAGGGACAACGTGAACCTACGAGATGAAATCGAGAGGACTTTTCAAGGCAAAGCCTTTGCCCGACCTCTTTTCTATTCCTGCCCTGGAGGACTGCGTTTTGAGCTCTCCGAAACGGGTGGGATCATTGAGCAGTTCCTGACCGCCCTACGAAAATCGACAACGATCTGCAGCGATATCTTTTCTGACGCGGCAACGTTTGTGGCGTGTCTGCGCACTCACTCAGGCAACCATGGCTTTACTCATCGGGCCGCGATTCGGGCATTTCGATCTGCCGGCATTGATATTCCTCCTGAACGCTCAATCTGGAGCGAGGAGATAGATGTCGAAGAATGGTATTGCGAAGAAGAGCCTGAGTACTGGATCAACATCGCGTTCGAAGCGCCGATCACAAGCCTTCAAGCATTTCTCTGGTGCGCGTTGACTAAAGATTTTGGCGCTATTGAGCCCAATCCCCACTGTGATGTGTATCTGTTCAATCTGCCGAAACAGGTCATGGTTTTTCCCTACGACGACAGAGGCATGGATGTCGTCGGCCCTAATGCACCGCTGCTTTCGCAACTATACGAGCGGCACAATCAATACCTGCTTGACTATGACCGCTCGGCCATGGACGCCACGTTCGCAGGGGCGCGTTAGTCGCTACACCGGACGCTGGCATCAGCGACGAATCCAAAAAGGGAGCTTTTGGGCGTGAGCAATACTGGGGGCGCAATATGGAAATAGATCGTCTGCTCAAGAAGCGGCAACTCAATGTGCAGGAACAGAATACGGTGACTGCCCATCGCCTGAAGGAAACCGCTCGATTCTGGCGTGATACCAATATTCCCGAGGCCTTGACACGTTTCGGCGAGCGCCAAGGTGTTGATTGGTCAGAAACCGTCGTACTTGATCTTGAAGTCGACTTTCCCGGAATGCCACGCCTGTATGGCTTGATCCTCGATCAAGCGGAACGGTTCATAGCGTTTCAAATTGACACCGACAGTGATCATCTACACGTAGAGTTCGTAAGCCAATGGGAGGATGTCTCGGCGCATCAGAACTATTCGGCTTCCGAGCGCGGCACTGGCAAAGGCTTTGCTGTGCTTGCGTTGCAGGTCAGGCGGGAAGTGCTTGCACAACGATAGGTGTCGGTTTTCAGGCATAGGTTTCCTCTCCCTGGAAGGCCGACAACCGCCGCGCTCAGGCGATGTAGAAAAAGTACAGCGCCAAACCCAGCAACTGCATGAGCAACAGGATGGAGAGCAAATGATTGCAGCCCTTCCACGCCTTGCTCACCGGTTGGTTTTTTGCCACTCGGTAGCGAAGATAACTGTCGAGCGAAAGCGACGCCGTGGGGATCAACACGAACAAAAACGTCAAAAAGAAATTAAACATTTACTTTGTCCATCGACTCCCAACATGAAACCGGATTTGTTCGCTGCATCGCGCGCTGCTCAAGTCGTCTGAGCAAACAGCTTAGCTGATCGGCATGCCCCCGGAATCCGTGGGGTTCTCCGCCGCAGTGATCCCGGGCAACGACACTCGATGGGGACAAGTCGGTGACATGCAAACCCGCAACACCGCGATTCAATGGCAGAATCCCCTGACCCTGATGATTTCGGAGACCACAATGCTGCGCGTGTTTGAACAACGGCTCGACCCATTTCCTCCCGACGAAGCACCGCCTCCGCCCGTCGGCCTGATGCGGTTCCTGTGGGCCTGCACGCGCGGTGCACGCGGTTATATCCTCGCGCTGGCGCTGCTCAGTGCCGGCGTGTCGATCTACGAAGCCTGGCTGTTTTCCTTTCTCGGCCAGGTCGTCGATCTGCTCTCGACGTGGCAGGCCGGCGGTGGAGTCAACGCGCAGGAAAGTCGTGTGCTGTGGGGCATCGGTATTGTGCTGTTTATCAGCATCGGGCTGGTGGCGCTGCGCACCATGGTTCAGCACCAGATCCTGGCAATCAATTTGCCGTTGCGGCTACGCTGGGACTTCCATCGGTTGATGCTGCGGCAAAGCCTTTCGTTCTTTTCCGATGAGTTCTCCGGACGGGTCACGACCAAGGTCATGCAGACCGCACTGGCCGTGCGCGAAGTGTTGTTCACCCTCATCGAAATCGCACCGGGCATCGGCGTTTACTTCATTGCGATCATCGCCCTGGCCGGCGGCTTTGCCCTGAAACTGATGCTGCCGTTCATTATCTGGGTCGCGTTGTTCGGGCTGGCCATGGTGTACTTTGTGCCGCGTCTGGGTCAGGTCGGTCAGGAACAGGCCGATGCACGATCATCGATGACCGGGCGGATTGCCGACGCCTACACCAACATCACCACGGTAAAACTGTTCTCGCACTCCAAGCGTGAAGCGCACTTCGCACGCGCGGCGATGGAGGATTTCAAGCTCACCGGTTTTCGCCAGATGCGTCTGGTCAGCCAGTTCGAGATCGTCAATCAGGCGCTGGTGGTCGGGCTGATTATCGGTGCCGGCGGCTATGCCCTGTGGCTGTGGCATCTGGGCCAGGTCGGGACCGGTGCAGTGGCGGCGATCACCGCCATGGCGCTGCGCATCAACGGCATGTCGCACTGGATCATGTGGCAGATGACGTCGCTGTTCGAAAACATCGGCACCGTGCAGGACGGCATGGCCACCCTCACCCGTGGCCCCAAAGTGCAAGACGCGCCGAACGCCGGCGTGCTGGTGCCGGCGGGCGGCGCGGTGACGTTCGACAAGGTGAACTTCAACTACAACGGCGAACGTCAGGTCCTCGACAACTTGAGCCTGAGCATCCGCGCTGGCGAGAAAATCGGCCTGGTCGGCCGCTCCGGTGCGGGCAAATCGACGCTGATCAATCTGCTGCTGCGCTTTTATGATGTCGACAGCGGTGAGATCCGCATCGACGGGCAAAACATCGCGCACGTGACGCAAGACAGTCTGCGCAGCGCCATCGGCATGGTCACCCAAGACACGTCGCTGCTGCACCGGTCGATTCGCGACAACATCGCCTACGGCCGCCCGGACGCCACCGACGAAGATATCCGCCGCGCCGCCGCCAATGCGCAGGCCGACGGCTTCATCAGCCAACTGAGCGACAAGCAGGGCCACAGCGGCTACGACACGCTGGTCGGCGAGCGCGGCATCAAACTCTCCGGCGGCCAGCGCCAACGCATCGCCATCGCCCGAGTGATGCTGAAGAACGCGCCGATCCTGCTGCTCGACGAAGCCACCAGTGCGCTGGACTCGGAAGTCGAAGTCGCCATCCAGGAAAGCCTTGATGAAATGATGCAGGGTAAGACCGTCATCGCTATTGCCCATCGCTTGTCGACGATTGCCGCGATGGATCGACTGATTGTCATGGATGAGGGGCGGATTATCGAGCAAGGGACGCACACTGAGTTGCTGAGCAGAAACGGTATTTATGCGCGGCTCTGGCAGCATCAGAGTGGCGGGTTTCTGGGTGAGGATCAGGGCGTGGCGGCGGCGATGGATCAGGCTTGAGGGTGTGGGGCTGGTTGGAAGCAGTCGCTTGTGGGTGACTGCTATCGGCCAGAAGCGGACCTCCAAATGTCTATACGAAACTAGGAGGGGCTCAGGTTATGCTGCATCAAGGCCGACTTCCTAAAAAGAAGCCCGCTTATGCAGGCTTCTTTTTCCGGGGGTATCCTCTCAACGGGTTACCCTCTGAGTTATTCAGAAACCGGGCTTGATCTCGAAGCCGCAATACAGACCTGCAAAAACGCCAATGCCCAGCGTGACTCCAAGAGAAAGGGTGGCTCCACCGATTGCTCCACTTTGTTCATTTGGCAACTGCATGGTGAGCGAAAAGATGGGCGCTACGATCATAACTTGGCGAACACACGACACAGTGCTTGGTGTCTGAGGCGAAGTGCTATCGACTCCATCAATCGTGAGATCGAAGGATGCTCCTAGTTTTGCTACTGCGAGGCCGATACCGGAGATCGGTACAAACAAACCTGCTCCAAGCCCTCCGCGGCCATCAACAACAGAAGCATTTCCGCCTACCTGCCCGCCAATACCCGCAGCTAGACCAAATGCAGCAAGAGCATTTCCCCCCATAGAAGCCCCGACCTTTACACGTGAAGACAATCTGTTTTCAATGTAGGGGCGGCTTTTTCCAGTATCCGATCTGATTGATGGTCCATCGTTCCTATCAGGACGGTCTGCCCCTAGGTGCTCTCCCGAATTCATTCCGGGTCGATCGAAACGATCCGCTTTTTCAGATATTGTCGTTGTTTCTCTTGAGGGCCCTTCACGCAAACTGAGCCTGCTTTCCCCGTGAAAATCCGGACGCTCTCTTCCGGAATCGCGTCCCGATCCGTGATCGGAATCTGGCGGTCCATCCCCACCTCCGCCACCGCCTGGTTCAGGCGTATTGGCCACACCTTTCCCGTTCATTGACAGTAAGAAAATAGGATGTCGAGAGAGATATCCTTGACCGATGACATAGTGATTCCTCCTGAAGATGTGGCGGCTATGGATATCTCGTACAGCGACTGGGGGGTGTTCTGAGGATCGCTAATGGGGCTCAAATTTCGCAGCTGAGCGCTCCCGACAACATCTGAAGGTTTGGGATTTTCCCTGGTTAGTATGCGACCAAGATCCGTCATAAGCCGTGGTTGGTTAATAGCGACGGTCTTACCATTGGAATCTATTACTACTGCATTTTGTGGCAGGGATATATTACCTCGCCATACCCCAGCAGCCTGGTCTGAAACTCCGTTTGTGTAGGCCGAGAGTCCGCGAAAACGTACACCGATATATGGCTCAAATAGATGTGATCGGACTTGAAATGAAACTTTGAACGGTTTTCCACCTTGAGTTGCGGTCAGCGCTTTCTTCCAGGCAGTCTCTCCTACAAGACTGCGTAGAGATACCGACATAACACCAGCTGACTCGCGGTGCAGCTGTGACACTATTGAGCGCTCCGCCTGTGCTTGCCACTTCAACAACTCATCTAGGAAGGATCCAATCTGATCATTCCAAGTTGACGGAACCGGTGGTGATGCACCCGTGGTCCAAGTCCAGCATGTGGCAAATCCCCGCTGTATCACTTCCGCCATCGCGAGGGCGTCAGCAAGTTGGTCAACGAAACGGGTACGCATGCCGGACAAGTGCGGGACCAAGTTTAGCGGCCCATCTAGATCACTGAGTGCTTTGCGTTTCAGAGCGTTCGTCGTTCGGTTAAGTTCTGCACGACGCCTGCGAAAGTCGATGTCTTTTTGGCTCCAATCGGTTGCGATACTTTTGGCCTCTGCCAGGAGAGCAGAACTTGAGGCAGAAGCTCTCGCAAGTCGATTCTGGGTTTTGAAACTGATCTGGTAGCTAACGATTTCTGGTGCTGCAGCTGTCTTGGTGAAGAGATAGACCCAATTATGAAGAGGTCTTGCATCTGAGATATTTCCAGCAGGTGTTGGCTGCGAAATAAGAGGAGGGCCTGGATTAAGTATGGGGTCGCGAGCATACAGATAGTTCGCAGGGGCGTTAGAAGCGGCGTATTGATTGTGTACCGTTAGGTAGGGTGAATACATACTTGCTTGAGCGAGCCAGGCGCGCTGTGAAACAGCTTTCTCAAAGTTTTCCAGCACCTCTGTAAACGCAGCTTTTCCAATGACCTCATCATAGAAGTAAACTACCTCGCCAGATGCCGTCGCCCACTCTTTCTGAGCTGCGAGCTCCTTAGCTGAAATTTTATAAGGAAAGTCATACCAGCCCGCCGAAATTTCATCGTCTTGAATTTTCTCAGATTCGTCCAGTTCGTACTGTTCGAGGAGAAATCCGGTTAATCGAGCATTAAGTTCCAAGTATTGGCGCCGATCATTGTCCAAGCTCGCAAGCTTCTGCCGCAGGTCGTTGAGGTACACATCGGCCCAACGTGGAGAAAGGGTATCGGCACGCTTGCGAATCGCGGGCACTGCAAGAACAGCTTCGCTAGGTAGGTTTTGGTCAATACCGCTTTGCCAGCCGCCTCCGTTAATAGGCAACCCGCTTATCGCAGTAAGCCTCTCAGCGAGCTTTTGTAGCTGCACCGATGACAGATTCGTCAGAGGGAGCTTTGCATCATCCTTTAAGCCTGCCATACCTTTCCCTCGTTTGGTGCAGACCGCGGGAGCGTCGTGTATGTAGCATAGAGCGTCTAGAAAAAAGCGGTACCCAACACACAACTTTTCTCTCGTCGTGGCGCATTGGAGCATGTCACCTGCCTACCAGTGATTCTGGGGTTTCGATCACCAAGCAGTGGCAGGCCAGCTCGCCAGGTTTGATCAAGCTACCGTAGCCGTTGATCAGCCGCTGGCAACCCGTGCGCATGGTGCCGCAGTTCAAATGGTGGATACGTATGCTCATCTGAGTTCCAGGGCTGCGGTAGATAGCGCTGGTATGTTGGACTTCCAGTTCTGCAGGTTAACCAGGCTTTCGCGATAGGGACGCAATCCCTTGCTGAGCAGCATGCTCGAGAACACCAGAGCTGCAGAAGTGACAATCAGGAGCGAGTAACGAAGAGCCTTGTCGTCACTGAAGCCAAAGTCAGTGACCAAAGCCACTGGCGTAGGTGCGACGCCCAGCCCAAGCAAACTGATCACCAAGCTGTACACGGCAGTGGTTTGCCCGCGCATGGAGTTGGGCATGATTTCCTGAACGGCAGCAACTGCGATGCCGAAAGGCATGCTTAGGAAGAACGTCGAAGGTACAAGCACCGCAATTGCCCCACCATGCAGTGGGCATCAGTGGATAGACCCTAACTTAGTAGCTACTCAATGGCTGCTTATGGCCGATTGGTGCCTGTCGAGATGAGCAGTTATCGACCCATGACAGACATGAACTCACAGGCCACTGGTATAGATGAGCAAGGTTATAAACGCTGCGAATGGAGATAGCAGAATCAGCCCGCCGACGACGACTGCCCAGCCCCAGGCAAAACCACTCTCACCCTTGAAACGGCCGCCACTCAGCAAGCCCAGAACAAACACGCCAATGCGATGCGCTATCAAATCGATAATGAAGTCCATTAACCCTTTCTCGTTGTCGGTTTTCCTAGGAGCGTCAGAACGTCCGCTTCTGGCCGACAACAGTCTTTCGTGTGCGGATATCGCCCAAAAGCAATCATCCAAGACATTCACCCGCCGTACCCCAAGACGCAGTCCATCGATGACCTACCTTTTGATGGACACTCACTTTTAACTCACCGGCACCGCAAACACCGCACTGGCCCGCGCCACCGTGCGTTCCCCAACATGCAAACTAACAGCAGCAAACGCCAGTTGCCGGCCTTTTTTCGAATACTCCAAACGCACTTCCAGCCACTCGTTCATCTGCACCGCGCCGAGATAATCCAGGGTCATGCTCGCCGTGATCAATGGCTGTGGAGGGTCGCTGGAAAACGCCATGGCGTAACCCATCCCGACATCGGCCAACGTCGCCAATACCCCGCCATGCAAGGTGCCACGGCCATTCGCATGGCGTGAGTCGGTCAATAAACCCAGTTCCAGTTGCAGCCCGCTGCCCCTCGCGTAGATCGGGCCCAGCAAATCAAGCAACGGGCTGCTGCGGGTAAACGCGGTGAAACCTTCGGGAATTGCGATGGCGTCCATGGTCCCTCCTGGTGCCGGTGACTCACCGGCTTCATTGACCTTAATGGGAGGGTTTATTGGCAATCGCCTGATGGAGCAAGAACTATACGGATGTGGAATCTCCAGTGATCAACTGTCGAAGCAGGACCGACCGATCATCCCGTGGACGCCAGATCGCCACGTTCCATCATTCGAACACTGGCAAACGTCGATTCGTTGCGCGCTTGGTCGAGCGTCGTCAGCGGCTTGATTGTTGACGGCTGCGCTACCGGTTTGCGACTCATCTCAGAGCCGGAGCGCTCATCACTCGGCGGCACGCCAAAGTGCTCGCGGTAGCATTTGGAGAAATGCGGCGTTGAGACGAACCCACACACGTACGCCAGCTCAACGATCGACAAGGACGTCTGCTTGAGCAGTTGTCGTGCGCGAATCAGCCGCAACCGCAAGTAGTAGCGCGACGGTGTGCATTGCAGGTATTTCTGAAACAACCGCTCCAGCTGTCGCCGTGACAGGTCGACGTATTCGGCCAGATTATCCAGATCGATCGGTTCCTCGAGATTGGCCTCCATCAACGCCACCACTTCTTGCAGCTTGGGCTGGTGCGTGCCGACCACATGCTTGAGCGGTACGCGTTGGTGATCCTGCTCATTGCGGATGCGCTCGTAGACGAACATCTCGGAGATGGCGGTGGCCAGTTCACGACCATGATCGCGCGCAATCAGGTGCAGCATCATGTCCAGCGGCGCGGTGCCGCCGGAGCTGGTGAAGCGGTTGCGGTCGAGGGTAAACAGACTGGTGCTGACGCTCACACGCGGAAAAGCTTCCTGCATCGCCGCCAGAAATTCCCAGTGCACGCTGCACTCATAGCCGTCGAGCAACCCGGCTTTGGCGAGCGCCCAGCTACCGGTGCAGACCCCGCCCAAGCGCTTGGACTGTCGCGCCAAAGCTTGCAGCCACGTCGTGTGCTCGCGGGTAATTGCGCTCTGGATGCCGACGCCACCGCAGACGATAACCGTGTCCGCCACGGAGGGATTGCTCCACGACCCATCCGGGGTGATCGGCACGCCATCGCTGGCCCAGACCGCCGCGCCATTGGGGCTGAAGGTATGCCAGCGATACAACGTTCGCCCCGTCAGTTGATTGGCCATGCGCAAGGGCTCGACGGCGGACGCCAATGACATCAGGGTAAATTTGTCCAACAGCAGAAACCCGACGGATTGGGTTGCACCGTCGGCTACGGAGGGGGTCGATGACATCATGGCCTCATAAAAATCGGTCGCGACGCAGGCGTCTGCCATTCCCTCCGACATACGTGGAGGGAGTAATCAGGTTCGGCGCAAACGCCTACCCCACCGATGTGACCCTCGCCGTCGGCGCGGGATGACGCGACGTCAACAGGCCAATAAAGGAAATCGCCAGCGCCAGGCCAATGGTTGTCGTGACTTCAGTGCGGTGTTGCGGGGTGATCATCATCACCGCCAGCGCGGCGCAGATGAACACAATCACCAGCCACGTCAACCAGGGAAACAGCCACATGCGGAAGGTCAGTTCGACGTTGCGCTGTTGCAATATCCGCCGCATGCGCAACTGCGACACCGCGATGGCGAGGTACACCAACAGGGCAATCGCTCCGGAGCTGGCCAGCAGGAATTCAAACAGCCCGGCAGGCATGAAGTAGCTCCACACAGTGATCGACGCACCGAGCACGGTGCTGGCGATAACCGCTGCGCGCGGCACACCTTCGGAAGAGGTCGCCTTCAGCGCTTTCGGCGCATCGCCACGCCGGCCCAGCGAGTACAGCATCCGCGAAGCAATGTAGATCGAGGAGTTCATGCAACTGGCCACGGCAATCAGCACGACGACGTCGACCATGAACTTGGCGTGGGGAATGTTCATGATTTCCAGAGCGCGCTGATAAGAGCCGACCGAGGCCAGCAACGGATCATTCCAGGGCACCACGGAGATCACCACGAAGATCGACAGCAGGTAAAACACGCCAATGCGCCAGATTACCGAACGCGTGGCCTTGGCAATGTTTCGCGACGGGTCGTTGGATTCGGCGGCGGCGATGGTCACCGCTTCGGTACCGATGAAGCTGAACATGATGGTGATGAAAGCGCCGACCACCGCCGACAAGCCATTGGGCGCAAACCCACCGTGCTCGGCCATCAACCCACTCAAGCCGCTGACTTCACGATCCGGCACCCAGCCCATCAACACGGCAAAACCGACGCCGATAAAACCGATGATCGCCACGACCTTGGCCATGGCGAACCAGAACTCGAATTCACCGTACTTGGACACGCTGAACAGGTTGGTCACCACCAGCGCAATGATTGAGCCCAACGCGAACAGCCAGGCATCGACCTGCGGAAACCATTGGTTCAGCACATGCCCGGCGGCGAGCGCTTCGATGGGAATCACCAAAACCCAGAACCACCAGTAGAGCCAACCGATGGTGAAACCGGCCCAGCGTCCGATGGCCTGGTCGGCATAGGTCGAGAACGAGCCAGTGTCGGGGTTAGCCACCGCCATCTCACCGAGCATGCGCATGACCAGCACGACGAGCAAACCGGAGAACAGATAAGCCAGCAGAACCGCCGGCCCCGCCGCCGCAATGGCATGTCCTGAACCTACGAACAATCCGGCGCCGATAATCCCGGCAATGGACAACATAGTGACGTGACGAGGCTTGAAGCCCTGCGCCAATTGGCTACTCGAATCCGTTGAGTTCGGGCTGATCATTGGTTTTTTTATTCTCTGCTGAACGACATTCAAGCGAGTTGACCAAGGCAATCGAGCACTGTCGTTGCCTGCCGAGCCCCCGAAAGAAGCCCCCTTCAACCGCCGCAGTTCTTATCAACCCCATGATCTGGATGGGATTATTTTGATGTGAAGACGCGTCACCTTACCCGGCCTGTCAGATGATTCAGTAGCCTGATTGCGTCATGGTTGTGTCTGATATCGACATATCGAAACCAATCGGTCTCAATGAATACCGATAAGTCACCCAGTATCTGACGACAGATACCCTCATCTCGCCCTCACCTCCCCGCACACCCCGGCAATGTAAACACCACACGCGCCCCACACGGCGCGTTCGCCTCCGCCCACAAGTGACCGTCATGGGCTTCGATGATCGACCGGCAGATCGACAACCCCATCCCCAACCCGGTGACTTTGGTGGTGTAGAACGCGGTGAAAACCTCCTCCACCTGATCGCAGGCAAATCCCGGTCCCGAGTCGCTTACGACAATCCGCACGTCTTTCCCGACAGACTCGCTGACAATGATTAACCGACGCTCGCCCTCCTCGATCACCGCCATGGCCTCCAGACCGTTGATGATCAGATTGAGCAGCACCTGTTGCAGCTCGACGCGGTCAACCAGCACGGCAGGCAAATCGTTGACAAGGCGCGTGGTGACCGCCGCGCCATAGCGGGCCGCTTCACCCCGGGTAAACCCGACCATCTCGCCCACTACCGCGTTGAGGTCCACCGGATGTCGTTGCGGCGGTGTTTTGCGGATCAATGCGCGGATACGTCCGAGCACGTCGGCCGCGCGGTTACCGTCGTTGATGATGCGTCTGAGGCCCTGTTCAACTTCATCGGTGTTCGGCGGTTGCGCGCCGAGCCAGCGCAACGCCGCGTTGGCATTGATCACGGTGGCGGCGATTGGCTGGTTGACTTCATGGGCAATGGACGCTGCCAACTGGCCCATGGTCGCCACGCGATTAGCGTGGGCCAGTTCCGCTTGTACCTGGCGATATCGGCGCTCGCCTTCGCGCACTTGCTCTTCGGCCTGTTTGCGTTCGCTCAGGTCAAGCACGAAGGCCACGCCCTGCTGCTGACTGGCTTCGAATGCGGCCAGACCGACGATCACCGGCAGGCGAGTGCCGTCCTTGCGGATGTATTCCTTCTCGAACGGCTGGGCGCGCCCGGTGCGGATTGCCGTCGCCAGCGCGACTTCACTTTTCATGCGCAGTGGCGGCGGTGTCATGTCGCGCCAATGCACCCTGCCTGACAGCAGATCGTCGCGCTCGTAACCGACCATGCGCAGGAACGCGTCGTTGGCCTCAATGATTTCACCGTCGACACTCCAGACGATGATGCCGATGATATTGGCGTCGACCAACCGGCGAATCCTCGCCTCGCGCTCGGCGACGTCTCGATACAGCCGCGCGTTGTCCAGCGAGATCGCCGCCTGCGAAGCCACCAGTCGCAGTACGGCAATGCGCGCCGGACTGAACACACCCGCAGATAGATTGTTCTCCAGGTACAGCGCCCCGGCAATCCGGCCCTGATTCATCAACGGCAGGCACAGGATCGAGCGAGCGCCGCGTTGATGAATGTACAGATCAGCGGCAAATGCCGGATCGGCGACGGCATCGTCCAGACACAGGTTTTCACCGGTGCGCAGGGTCTGGTAGAGCACCGATTCGGCCAGCATCGATGAACTTACCGGCTCATGGCAAAGCAGCGCGCTGTCGTCACCGACACTGGTTTTCGCGGCGATATACGGCGCCTCGCCTTCGGTCAGAATCAGCCGGCCATGCTCGGCGCCAGCCTGTTCGATAGCGGTGCGCATGACCATTTCGATCAGTCGATCCAGCACGATCTCGCCTGAAACGGCCTGGGACACCTTGAGAACCGTGGCCAGATCCAGATGCTCGACCGGGGTGGCGATGGTCGCAGTCGGACCGGGCGCCGTATCTTCATTGCGCAGATAGCGGTGCTGTAGCTCCAGTTGCCGCACCTTGCCCTCTGCCCCCCAGCGCAAGTAACCGTAGCGCGCATCTTGCAGGTACAGGCGGGCGATTTTGCTCAGACCACGGGCACTGTAGAACCGCGCTGCGAGTTCGTTGGCCAAGGCTTCGACATGCACAAAGCCGTTGTCCCTGGCCAACTGAATCGCTTGCTCGTACAGCATCTCGGCTTCGATCAACTGCCCGGTGACCCGAGCGATTTCGGCTGCGACCAGCGCCGTCTGACTGGCGAAGGTTTCCGCACACTGTTGCGCCCAGGTTTGCAGTTGATCGTGGTGCTCGCCCAAGCGTTGCAATCGGTCGGTATCGGCTTCGCCGTGGGCAGCCAACGTTAACGCTGCGTAAAAGTGAAATTCGGCCTCTTCAAAAAACGAGGAGATCACCCACAACAGCTCCCGGGCCTGCGCCGCGCAATCGGCGGCCGCTGCGTAATCCCCGGCCAGATAACGCGCCTGCAACTTGCGCACCCAGTACTTGCCCCGAGCCAAGGCCAGGTCCGGAGCAGCGAGGTTCGCCTCAAAGCGTGTCTCATCGAATTCTTCATTATTGAAACTGCCAAACACCGGGGTCTGCCCTCGCAACATGCGGATCAGTGCCCGTTGGCAACTCATGAAACTGATCACCAGACCGAAGCGGATTCTTTGCGAGTAAGCCAGACCCGTTTCAGCCTGCACCTGCACTTCCGCCAGCGGCTCGCCAATGAACAGCAAGTCGGAAATCAGGCTATTGCCAGCGTAGGCTGCATAGGGCAAATCGCCGGTGCGGTTGCCGGCGCTGAGCGCACGCCGCAGCAATTCGCGGCACTCGCGCACCGGGCGCATCCAGCGCACCACGAAGATCGAAAAGCACAGGTAGGTACGCGCTTCGTATTGCGCAAGGCCACGGCGGTCGACCAGATCGCAGCCCAAGCGGCCAAAGCGGTAACCGCTGGCATAATCGCCAAAGCGCCGCCCGGCAACCCGCACAACATTGGCGTAGAGCATGCAGGAGGCGTCGCAATTACCGTGCTCCAGGCTCAGGTTAACGGCTTTGCATATGGTCAGGCAGGCGAGGTTCGCATCCGACTGCAACGCAGGGGCCAACAGTTTGCTCAACGCATCCAGTGTCACCAGCGTGGCCGGATCCTCCATCAGTGGCAGGTCGATCAACTGCTCGATGCTGCGCTCACCCAGTTGCCTCCAGATCTGTTGGTATTCGGCGCGCACCTGCTGATCGTCCGGATGCGCCGTCCAGTCGATGCCGACCTGACGTAAATACGTCAGGCACACATTCACCGCGCGGTCACTGCGGTCGAGCAGCAGGCAGACATCCATCAACAAACAGGTGACTGCCGCCCGCTCTACCGTGGTCTCGACGCGCTCGGCCAGGGCAGTCAGGCGCGCATCGGCCAGTGCCAGTTGCCCAGTGAGAAATTCGCACTCGGCGCGGTTCAGCTCCAGAGCAAACCCCAGTTCATGGCGACGGTCATCACCGTGCTCGCCGAGCAACGCCGCACCCGTGCCCAAGTAGCTCAATGCTGAGGTGTAAGCGGTCGAAGCCTTGGCACGCTGACCTGCGAGCAGGTTGAATTCGGCCAGCTGTTCGCGTTCGGCCCGCGCGCTGATCAGACTGGCGCCGCGATTGAGTTGCCCGACGATTTCGAAGATCGCGTCTTCACGCCCCTCCGCTGGCGTCTGCAGGGCGAGCAAACGGCCGATACGCAGATGAGTTTGCGCACGTTCGGTTTCCGCGGTTAGTGAGTATGCCGCCTCGTGGATACGGTCATGGACAAACGCACAAGTACCGTCGTGAAACTCCACCAGTTCCTGGCGCACCGCCGGCCAGAGCGCCGCGTGCACCCGCGCCGTCGGCAGGTCGAGCACGGTGGCCAGCGTGTCAATGCGCGCTACGTTGCCCAGGCAGGCCAATTGTTGCAGGGCCTGACGCGTGTCCAACGGCAGACGCGCCAGTTTGCCAACCATCAGATCGACCACGTTATCGGTGTAGCCCTTGGCGTTGATGAGTGCCAGATCCCAGCGCCAACGGTTGAATTGGTGGTCGTAGATCAGCAGCTGTTCTTCGGCCAACGCGTGAAGAAACTGGATGACGAAAAACGGATTGCCGCCGGTCTTTTCCAGCACCAGGCGCGCCAGGGCAACGATGCTCGCGGGTGGGCAGCGCAGGGATTCTGCGATCAGTTGCTCGATGTGCACGCTGGCCAGCGAGGTCAGGCAGATCTCGTCGATATGCACGCCGCCATTACGCAGCACTTTGAGTTTGCCGCTGAGCGGGTGGTCGGCATCGACCTCGTTATTGCGGTACGCGCCCACCAGCAGCAAATGCCCAAGCTCCGAGCGGGTCAGCAGATCTTCGAGCAGATCGAGGGTCGCTGCGTCGAGCCATTGCAGATCATCGAGAAACAGCGTCAACGGATGTTCCGGCCGAGCAAACACGCCGATGAAACGCTGCAACACCGCCATGAAGCGCTGCTGCGCCTGCTGCGGTTCAAGCTCCGGCACCGCTGGCGGTTCACCGATAATCAACTTGAGTTCCGGGATCAGCTCGGTCATCAACCGTGCACTCGGTGACAGTGCCTGCAACAACGCCGCACGCCAGTCAGCGAGCACCTCGCGACGCTTGCCCAGCAGCGTTCGCACCAATCCTTGAAAGGCCTTGACCAGCGTCGCATAGGGGATGTCGCGCTTGTACTGATCGAACTTGCCAGCGGCGAACAATCCCCGCGACGGCACCAGCACTTTGTGCAGTTCACTGACCACCGAGGATTTACCAATGCCGGAGTAACCGGACACCAGCACCAGCTTCGGCGAAGGAGCCTGCACCACCTGGGCGAAAGCATCGATCAGGGTTTGCACTTCGCGTTCACGACCGTAGAGCTTTTCCGGGATCAGCAAGCGATCGATCGCGCCCTGCTCGTTCAACGTGAACACATCGATCCGCCGCGCCCGACGCCAGTCGTCCAGACAACGACGCAAGTCATGTTCGACGCCGGCGGCGGTTTGGTAGCGCGCTTCGGCGGTCTTGGCGAGCAGTTTCATGACTACCCGCGAGAGCATCAACGGCACCGTGGCCACGCGTTCGCATGCAGGCATCGGTTGCCGCGCAATGTGGCAATGCACCCACTCCATCGGGTCGTTGGCGTTGAACGGCAGCGAGCCGGTAAGCATCTGGTACAGCGTCACACCAAAGGCATACAAATCGCTGCGCGAATCGATCGAACGATTCATTCGACCGGTTTGTTCCGGCGCCATGTAGGCCAGGGTCCCGGCAATGGTTTCTGGCGGCGCGGGTGCCTGACGTTCGCGCGGCAGTCGCGAGGCCAGACCGAACCCCATCAACCGGGCTTGTCCGTCGTGGCAGTTGACAAGGATGTGCTGCGGTTTGAGATCCTTGTGCACCAGCCCACACAGGTGCAAACGGCCAAGCGCTACGGCTATGTTGATTGCGTGCAACAGGCAGGTTTCAGTGTCCAGCGGCGTGATCAGCAGACGCGACAGCGGCTCGCCGCCGGGGTCGTCGAATAACAAGTGCGTGGTTCCGCCCGCGCGTTCAAGGGCTTGCGGTTGCAGCGCCCATTCATTGTGCAGAGCGTCTTTGAGGCCGTATTCATGCGCCAGCCGGTCGAGGGTTGCGGGCAAAGGCTGAGCGATTGCCGGACGCACTATCAGCACGCTGGCGCTCTCCCCCTGTCCTCGTTTGCGGGAGAACACCCGCTCGCCGTCGTCCCACAAAATCTGTTGTTTGCTGGCCATCGGAGTCGACACCGTCAAAGGGGTTTCTGTCACGCGCTGAAGCTCGGTTCAGCTTGTCCGCCGCGCCGGCTCGATGCCCAGCGATTCGGCAATACGCACCAGATCGGCGACCGAACGTGCAGCGAGTTTCCTCATGACCTGCCCGCGATGGACTTTCACCGTCACTTCGCTGAGGTTGAGTTGCGCGGCGATCTGCTTGTTCATCAGCCCGCCAATGACGAAACCGAGCACTTCGCGCTCACGTGCCGTCAATGTTTCGTAGGCTTGACGCAACGCCGCGCCGGATTGTTCGGCGAGCAGTCGCGCACTGTCGCGGGCCAAAGCACTGGCCACCGCATCGAGCATGTCCTGATCACGAAAAGGCTTGGCCAGGAAATCCACCGCGCCGGCCTTCATCGCCTTCACGCTCATGGCGATATCGCCGTGACCGGTCATGAATACGACGGGAATGCGCAGGCCGTTTTTTTCCATCTGCTCCTGAAAGGTCAGGCCACTTTCGCCGCGCAAACGCACATCGAGCACCAGACAACCGGGCACGTCGCGTTTGGCCGAAGCGAGGAAGTCACGGGACGTTTCGAAGGTCTGCACCTGCAGGCCGATCGAACGCAGCAAACCGTCGAGGGCCTGACGCATGGAGGCGTCGTCGTCGACCACATAAACCACCGGTTCCCTCAGCACGGACGGGGCTGCGCTGGGGCTGGAATGCGACCACAGGGTCATCGTGAGTCCTCGGCGAGATCGCAACGCGTGCGATGTGCAGGTGAATAAATCTAGTCCATGATGGCGAACGCAGCCAGAGGCCAGCCAAACGGTCGCGCAGCAGGCTAGCAGTCGACGCGCATTGCCGACAGGCCAGAAACCCCTGAAAATCGGCCATGCCCTTTCCCCTCCTTCTTCAGCCGTTTGAACAGGCAGGATTTCAATGTCCAGCATTCCCTTCACCGCTACGCCCGAACCGCGCGACGTGGTGTTTATTGCCTACCCGCGAATGAGCCTGCTCGACCTCAGTGGCGCGCAAACGGTGTTCTGGGCCGCGAGCAAAGCCTTGGCCGAAAGATGCCAACCCGGTTATCAGTTGCACACCGCCAGCCTTGAGGGTGGTTTGGTCAATACCGTTGAAGGTTTGGCCGTGGACACCCGAGCGCTGCGCGAATTGGACATTGCCGCGCTGCACACCCTCGTCGTACCCGGCGCACCCGATATCTGCCAGACCCTCGACGAGCACGCCGAACTTACCGCGTGGTTGCGGCGTAATGCCCCTGTCGCGAGGCGAGTGGTGTCGGTGTGCAGCGGCGCTTTCCTGCTGGCCCAGTCCGGTTTGCTCGACGGCTGCCGCACCGCCACGCACTGGGCCATGTGCGACAACCTGCGCGAGCGCTTCCCGGCGATCGACGTGGATGCCGATGCGATCTTCATCCAGCAGGGCAAGGTCTGGACCTCGGCGGGGGTCACGGCCGGTATCGATCTGGCCTTAGCGCTGGTCGAGGCCGATTACGGCCGCGAAGTGGCGTTGCAGGTTGCCCGCGAGCTAGTGGTGTACCTCAAGCGCCCCGGTGGTCAGGCGCAATACAGCACATTGCTGCAAGCGCAGGTGCAGGACAGCCCGCAGTTCGACCCGTTGCACTTGTGGCTGATCGATCACCTGGACGATCCGAAGTTGACTGTAGAGCGACTCGCCGAACAGGCGAAAATGAGCCTGCGCAATTTCACCCGCGTCTACAAGCAGAGCACCGGGCGCACGCCGTCCAAAGCCATCGAACTGTTCCGCCTCGAAGCGGCCAGGCGCATGCTGGAGAACTCGGCGCACACCATCGACAAGGTTGCGCGTCTTTGCGGCTTCGGTGATGAAGAGCGGCTGCGCGCCTGCTTCCAGCGTCACCTGTCGATTTCACCGCGCGACTACCGCAGCCGCTTCAGCCGCGAAGGTTGATGCCGAAAACCGCTGACGCTCAAAAAGTCTCCACGGACTATACCTAGGTATAGTTTTGCGCCGGTGCCGACGGCGTATGGTGCAAGAACGACAGGAGTCGCCATACGTGCCCGTCCGGCCAGGGAGCCCTATGCAGCACAAGGTTGTCATTGCGGTGGTTGACGACGACGAGGCCATTCGCGATGCACTCGCAGGTTTGCTTCGCGCCTTCGGTTATCAGGTGTTCACCTATCCGGGCGCGCAGGCATTCCTTGAGTCAAAAAGCCCGGCGCAGACACACTGCCTGATCTCCGATATCCAGATGCCTGGCATGAGCGGCCCGCAACTGCACGAAGCATTACGCGCACAAGGCTGGCGCATTCCGGTGATTTTCGTCACCGCCCATCCCGAAGAATTCCACACCCGCGCGCCCGGCGTCATCGCTTGTCTGCCCAAACCCTTCCCGCCCGACACCCTTCTCAACCACATCGACTTTGCCCTGAACCGTCCTCTGTAGCGTGTTCGATACCTTCGTATACCGCCCTTCGACCCATGCGTAATCCGCACACACCGATGGACAACTGCGCCCGCAGCGCCCACGCCATAGCATTGATTTCGACAGCGGACGATTAAGCGCCAAGCAGTACGGCAAGCAGTTTGCGGCGGCCAGTGATCATCACGCCAGTGTCGGAAAAAACTCGGGTTATCCATCCATCAGCATCAGGGAGCACATTATGAAACAACAATTATTGGTGATCGGTGCGGGGTTCGGCGGGCTGTGGAGCACGTTGAGCGCCGCGCGTTTGCTGGATATGCATGACCGCCACGATGTGGAGATCACACTGCTCGCCCCGCAAGCCGAACTGCGCATCCGTCCGCGCTTCTACGAACCCGATGTCCACAGCATGTACGCGCCGCTGGATGCGCTGCTCGCTGCCGTGGGTGTGCGTTTCGTCAAAGGCACCGCCGAGAGCCTTGACAGCCAGGCACGCCGTGTCGGTTATCGCGATGAGGCCGGTCGCCCGGGTGAGCTGACTTACGATCGCCTGGTGCTGGCCAGCGGCAGCCAACTGGCGCGTCCGCCGGTGCCGGGCCTGAAAGAGAATGCGTTCGACGTCGACCAGATCGAGTCGGCGGCACGCCTGGAGCGCCACCTGCACGCGCTGGCCAGCCAACCGGCCAGCGCCGCGCGCAACACCGTGGTCATCGCCGGTGGTGGCTTCACCGGTATCGAAACCGCGACCGAAATGCCGAACCGTCTGCGCGCCATTCTCGGCGAGCTGCAAGACATTCGAGTGATCATCGTTGATCGCAGCAAAGACATCGCCGCGACCATGGGCGACGGCATCCGTCCGTCCATCATCGAAGCGTCAAAAGAACTGGGCATCGAGTGGATCATCGACGCCACGGTCGCCGCCGTGGATGCCAACGGCGTCACCCTCGCCGACGGTCGCCACATCGAGAGCAATACCGTGATCTGGACCGTGGGTTTCCGCGCCAGTCCACTGACCGAACAGCTCAATGCCGAACGCGATGGCCAGGGGCGTCTGCACGTCGACGGCAATCTCAAAGTGCAAGGTCTTGAGCACGTGTTCGCCGCCGGCGATGTCGCCCGTGCTGCCACCGACGACGTCGGCAATATCTCGGTGATGTCCTGCCAGCACGCGATCAGCCTTGGTCGTCATGCCGGCAACAACGCCATTGCTGATCTGCTTGGCGTGACGCCGACCACCTACCGTCAGCCGAAGTACGTGACCTGCCTCGATTTGGGTGCTTGGGGCGCGGTGTACACCGAAGGCTGGGATCGCCAACTGAAGCTGGTGAAAGCCGAAGCCAAGGAACTGAAGACGCAAATCAACAGTGTGTGGATCTACCCGCCGGCCGCTGACCGTCGCACCGCCCTCGCCGCTGCCGACCCGATGATTCCGGTGGCCTGATCTCGCCCCAATTGTCCAAGAACCGATGTCTTGCCTGATAAAAAGGAGAACACCATGACCATGCATCTGGATTCCTTCACCGCCCACAACGCCACCCTGCAAACCCCGACCGAAGAGCTGGTGCCATCGCGCTACGCGCTGCGCCTCGGCAACATCGACGTGATGGTAATCAGCGACGGCGTCCTGCCGCTGCCGACCCAAACCATGTCGACCAACGCCGATCCCGCCGAGCGCGCTGCGTGGTTCAAAGAGATGTATCTGGGTCCCGACGCGTTCGACTGGGCACTCAATGTCCTGGTGGTGCGCAGCGGCGAGCAGGTCATCCTCGTCGACGCCGGCCTCGGCGGACAATTTCCCGGTTTCCCTCGCGCCGGGCAGTTTCCCAAACGCCTCGCGGCGGCCGGGATCGACCTCGCGGACGTCACCGATATTGTCATCACGCACATGCACATGGACCACATCGGCGGCTTACTCGTCGAGACGGTAAAAAATCGTCTGCACGACGACGTGCGCATCCACGTCACCGCCACCGAAGTCGACTTCTGGACCTCGCCGGATTTCACCAGCACCGACATGCCCGCGCCTGTGCCGGACGTGCTGCGCTCCACCGCCAACGCCTTCATCCAGCAATACCAAAGCAAACTGCATATCTTCGAGGACGCGTTCGAAGTCGCCCCCGGCGTGGTCGCAAAACTCACTGGCGGCCACACCCCGGGCCACTGCGTGGTTTACGTGAACTCCGGCGACGAACGCCTGACCTTTGCCGGCGACGCCCTGTTCCCGGTTGCCTTCGACCATCCGGACTGGCACAACGGCTTCGAGCACGATCCTGATGAAGCGGTGCGCGTGCGCGTGCGCCTGCTGCAGGAAGCAGCGGCCAGTGGCGAACTGTTTGTCGCCACACATCTGCCCTTCCCGTCGGTCGGCCGCGTTGCCGTCAATGGCGAGGCGTTCCGCTGGATTCCGGCGATCTGGGATTACTGATTGAGCTAGCGCCACACCGCTTCGCCCGGCCTTGGTCGGGCGAAGTTGTTTTCGCCTGTTACAGATCCGTTCCGGGACAACCGCTACCTTTCCTCCTTTACATGGAACGACGGTCGATCCTTGTTCTCTACCACTGAACCTACAGTGGAGGGATTGACCATGATTGCCCCTGAAACCGGTATGAAACCGGGTGAGCGTTACTGCATTGAAAGCGTCGAGCGCGCGCCGCAATTTCCTGGATTTTTCCTCGATGGCAAGTATTACCTGGGCCCCGAGTTGCAGACGGCCGTCGGCTGGCTTGAAGGACAGAATTTCCTGTATGACCAACTCGATCCCAATGGCGAGCCGGTTTATCCGGGCAGAATCGTTGGCACGATTACCGCGCGAACACTGGAACTGGCGGATGGGTTGCGTCTGAGCATCGAGGAAATGCCGTTTCAGGCAGAAGCCGTTTCACCATTGCGGACGTTTGACGAAGTGACCGTTAAAACCCGACCTCTGACGATATCGCAGCGGCACACGACAGCCGGCCGCCAGCCGATGCAACCTTCTGCGCTGTTGGTTGCAGGCGCGGCATTGCTGGTAGGGCTGTGCTTGTTGGCGATCAATCGTTCTGGCCGTCGAGTCAAATAGGCTTTGCACGACGCGGGCGGTGACCGTTTTTTACGGCCGCGATCAAAGGCTGATTACAGCGCTGGCTTCGCGCATGAAGATCTCCACGGTCTTCGGACCGATACCATCGAACTCCGCCAGTCGCCTCTCGAATGCCTGGCGATCAGGGCTTGCCTCGACCATGTGGCTGACCTTGCCCGCGTACTCGTCGTTAAGCTTGCGTGCCAAGGCGTGCAGCCGCACGGCAGTGGTCTCGTCGTAACGCACGTAATGCGCCTCCCCTAGCATCGCGACCAGTTCACGATGGCTGCACGCAGCCAGTTTGCGCGGCGTATCGCGCCCGTGTTTATCGGCAATCACCCGATACGCTTCGGCAGCGATTTCAGCCTGTATCCGCTTGCCCATCAAGAAGCTCGCGAGCAGCCATTTGAACAAGCCACCGTCATCGTTGTGCTTAAGCTGAATGTTCAAATCCCTGGCGCTGATGGTCTTGTTCACCGCTAACCTCCGGAGTTGAAATCGTGGGGATTTTTCGTCCTCTGCCTGCCTGGTAAGTACTTGATCGTTAGGCTGCCGCCGGTTCCAACCGTTCAAAGCAAAACACCTACCAGCGGCCTGAAACGAACTCCCGAAAATCCTTTGAATTTTTTTCGTCGGCAAAACTCATTTGCGTATGAGCGTAAGGAGGAGCGCATGAGTAACGTCGACATCTTCGTCATCGAATACAAACTTCACGGCCAGCCAAAGTCATTCGTCATCCGCGCAAAAACCATGCGCAACGCTGACGCATGGCATTGGGCGAGTTGCGACGCCGGCATTGCGCCGATTCCAAAACCCGGCAAGCCTCCGTTGAAAGTCATCTCCAAACCCCAAGCCGAGCGGTTCGGTATCACCGAGGTGAAATGGCGCGAAACGGCGACGGTGGACTGGACGGAGGCTTAGTCATGTTCAAACAGATCGGTAAGATGATCTGGGTGAGGGTGCCGGTGGCTGACGGCGGCGTTTGGCAGTCACCGTGAGCAAATCATCGCTGGCGAGCACTTAAAGGCTCGTCAGCGGCTCAATGAGCAAAATCAGCATTCCGAAAGAGGCCTGCCCTACTGCACATTCAGTTGAAGCAACTCACCACCCTCTTCACTCAGACGCTGCAGATATGCACCGGCGTCAAGCAACTGATAAGGAAAGTAAAGACCTGCCGGAGTCGGCGGCTGACCATCCAGCCCAAGCAATCGCTCCAGCAGCATGGCGACGCTCAGACCCGTCAACGCTGCAGCGCCTGCCGGGTGAACGAGAGCATGCCGGGTGTGCAACGGGCGCCCTTGATGATCCTCACCCAGCAGTTCGATGAGAATCTCGGTCGACATCGGCCGACCGGCGCGCCGCGATGAACTCACTCCGCTGGCGAGATTGAACTGAACATTTGGCGCATCGGTGGCCGCCGCCAGCCCGGTGACATCGATGGACGAGAAGCCGCTGGCTTGCATCGGCGTGCCGTCCAGCGCTCTGAAGCTGACGTTCTTGTCCGCCCCTTCGCGCCAGAGGTAATCGCCCTCGCGCCGAGTCAGGGCGGCGGGCAGCAGCTTGTTCAGGTGTTCGAAATCCTTAGCCACGGTCGGCCCGCCGCCATCCTGCTCGTCGACCAACGCATCGATACGAATATCGCGCACCCGGGCAAAGGCCTCGGCGAGGTGCAGCGTCGCAACGGTCGTCGCGCCTACCATCCACTCGTAACCCAGCACGATGGGCGCCGCATCAGGGCGGTGGATGTAGCTCGCGATTTGCGGCGCCATCTCGAAAATGCCAGAAGAAATGCTCAGGTGCGGGACCTTGCGCCTCTGCGCGAAACGCAACCCGGCAAGGGAATGATCCATATAGAAAACCGCCACGGCACTGACCGGGCGATCACCCAGCCCCAGGTCATCGGCCGCAGGGTCAATAATCACGCCCTGCGCCCCGCCCATTTCCTCGGCGGCTTGCTCAGCCTTGGCCAGGTCTCGGCCGCCGATCAGCAACGGGACGCCGGGATAAGCAGCACGCAACGCTTCGGCAGAACGGTGGCCAATGGCGCCGGAACCGCCCAGGAACAAAATCGGGTGAACTGACATGGGTATCCTTCCTCGTCTTTTGGGGTTGCAACCTAGTGTTGGTGCGTGCCCTGTCGTGAGGGTTCCCCGCCATTGCCTGAGCTGGAGAGTGGACCGACGAATGCGATTTTGAACGGAGTGTTGATGAGCCGTGTTTAGGCGTTTTTCATGGTTGTTTAAAAGACACGTCGCGTTACCTGCTTAAGGCTACAACGTCTTGCGCCATTGCCTACGACTACGCCAGAATCCGCCGGCTTGTGCGTCTGCGGCGCGGGTTTTATCGTTCCTGGGTCACTGAAAAACAGTGATGGGGTTTGGTAGCCCGCTCTCATATGACGCATAACGTCACCGTGCGCAGATGCTTTTCAGCATTTGTCTTATGGTGGCCATGCGCAGGGCGCCCTCGGGCGCGCCGGATTTTCCATATGGGCCGGTCTACCAACCTTCGTATGGCCACCACCTTTCGTTTGGTAGCGAAGGTGATGGCTCCTTAAGTCCCATATGGAGCTTCATCTATGTTCAAACCAACGCCGAATCCCCCAGAAACCGATCCAGTCTCACCCTACAAATTTCCAGACTCGCGAACACTCAACGACGCCGCCGAACGCGCCCTCGATTACTACCTCACGCCAACACAACGCATCATGGGCAGCGACCAGAAACACGCTCCCATGTTTCTGGCCAACTCCGATTACGACAGCGAGTCCCTGCTCGTTAACGCCAGCGAATCTCTCAGTTCAGCCACCGAAATGCTCTGCAACTTCGCCGCCCTCCTCGACCCAGGCCACCGCAAAACTGCGCTGGGCATTGCGCAAGTGGTAATGCTGGGCGAATTGGCGGTAAATCAAGCGCTGGATAAAGTTGTGCCGGTGGATTGATGAGTAATCCCTTTGTGGCGGCGTTCTGGCTGCTGTCACAAAGGGATAAAGATTGCATTGGGTGGCCGCTCTCGGCCAAAAGCCGTCAGTTGCAATTAAAACTAAACGGCTACGTGTTTACCCAACTCAATTTTACTGAAGCAGCTTCAAGGCGCGATCAAAGTCGAACAGCTCCACCTGCGCCGCGGCAAGTGCCAGACGTTCTGCCAGCGCTTGATCGAGTGGCCTGTTGCGCAGGGCCGCCAGCACGTCCAAAGCCGCCGTATCACCTTCGTCGAGAAGAACAATAAGCCGGTTCAGTTGCTCGCTGATTGCCGCGTCGTCCAGCAGGTCACCCTCCGTGGAGGCCAGTGTGTCCGCCTCAAGGTTCGCCAGACTCGCGAGGGTCGGGAGCAAGTAATGCTCGACCTGCATCGCTAGCGCTTGCACGACCTCAACCGGCTCGTCGTCCTGACAGGCCTGTTCTAACAACGTGCAAGCCTGCGCCACGGCCTTGGCGCCGATATTGCCGGCGGTGCCGCGCAAGCTGTGCGCCAGTCGTGCGGCAGCAGCAGAATCCGGATCGATTCGTGCGGCCTGGAATTGCTCGGAAAAATCTGTCTGAGTGTCGCGAAACTTGCAGAGTAGACGTAAGTAGAGATCCCGCCGCCCCATGCAGGTGGCGAGTCCCGCAGCCAGATCAATGCCCTCAAGACGATCTGGCAATCCATCGACCAAACCTGCGTTCAGCGAAGCTTGAGCGACTCGTGGTTTGATCCATTTTGCCATTGTGGCGAACATGGTTTCGACGTTGAGTGGCTTGGAGATATGGTCGTTCATACCGCATTCGAGCGCGCGCTCGCGGTCACCGTCCATGGCGTTGGCGGTCATGGCGATCACTGGCAGAGTGCGGAAGCGCGGTTGCTGACGAATTTTCCGGGTGGCTGTGTAGCCATCCATCACCGGCATCTGGCAATCCATCAGCACGCCATCGAAGTCGTCATCCTCGCCGAGAATATCCAGGGCCTCTTGGCCGTGCGTGGCGAGTCGCAAGCGTATTCCGACACTCTCCAGTAGCTCGCTGGCCAGTTCCTGATTCAGATCGTTGTCTTCGACCAGAAGCAGTCGCGCTCCATTGAGGCTGGCGACGGTGTTGGCATTGTGCAGGGAGCGTTCGCCAGCCCGAGTATCGCTGTGGGTGTCTCTGCCCAGCACGACACCGATGGCTTCAAGTAACGAGGACGGCGTGACAGGTTTGGTCAGTACCACCGGCAACTGGATGCCCTGGCGCTCGGCTTCTTCGCGGGCTTCTTCGCGGCCAAAAGCGGTCACCATGATCACCGATGGCGTGCGCATCAGGCTGGCGGAATGCATTCTGCTCACAGCTTCCATGCCATCCATGCCGGGCATCCGCCAGTCCATCAAGACCAGATCGTAAGGCAGCACCTTGTGCTCGGCGTCGGTCAACATGCGCAGCGCCAGACTACCGCTCTGCGCGACATCCACTTCCAGACCAAAGCTGCGCGCCATGCCCGAAAGGATTTCACGGGCACTGGCGTTGTCATCCACGACAAGCACGCGCATGCCCAACAGCTCGCCAGCCTTGAACATGCGACGCGGCGGAACATTTTGCTGTACGCCGAGTTGTACCTGGAAGTGAAACGTGGAGCCGACTCCCGGTTGGCTTTCAACCCAGATTCGACCGGCCATCAGCTCCACCAGCTTCTTCGAGATGGACAATCCCAGCCCGGTGCCCCCGTACTTGCGAGTGATCGAACTGTCAGCCTGACTGAACGACTGGAACAGACGTGAACACTGCTCGACGGTCATGCCGATGCCCGTGTCGCGCACCCAGAAATGCAGTTGCACGTGTTCGTTGTGAGAAGCAACTTCTTCAACGCCGACCACGATGTCACCGTGTTCGGTGAACTTGGCCGCGTTGTTGCCGAGGTTGATCAGCACTTGCCCCAGTCGCAGGGGGTCGCCGAGCAAGGCTGTGGGCAGGTCAGGCGGAATCTGAAACAACAACTCCAGCCCCTTGTCCTCGGTCTTCAAGCCGATCATGGCAGCGAAGCTGTCGAGTACATCTTCCAGACGGAACGGGATCTGTTCGAGACTCATCCTGCCGGCTTCGATCTTTGAGAAGTCGAGAATGTCGTTGATGATTCCCAGCAGGTTCTCCGCTGATCGGTGGACTTTTTCAATGTAGTTGCGCTGGCGTTTATCCAGTTCGGTACGCAGCGCCAGGTGGCTCATGCCGATGATGGCGTTCATCGGTGTTCGGATCTCATGGCTCATGTTGGCGAGAAACTCGCTCTTGGCCTGCGTGGCCTCCTCGGCCGCAGCCCTTGCCTCTGCCAGTGCGGTTACATCGATGTTGATGCCGGTTGCGCGCAATGGCTTGCCGTCAGGCGTGCGTGAGAAGCGATTCAGCGACCGGAACGTGCGCACCTGCCCATCGTTTTTACGCACAATCCGGAAGTCGAACTCGGCGCGATCATCGCCACTCTGGACGGCACTCTCGAACGTGCTGCTGACCCGCGCCAGATCGTCGGGATGCACCAGTGCCTTCCAGTGCGCCAGCGTACCGCCGAAGCCGCCTGGCTCCAGACCAAACAGGGTTTCGAGTTGGGGTGTCCAATAGTTTGTGCCACTGACCAGGTCGACGTCGAACAGCCCGATGTCACCGGACTCCTGCGCCAGATTCAGACGATCGCTGGCCGTGCGCAGCCTGGCTTCCATCGCCCTGCGCTCACTGACATCGCGCACCGAGGCGCACACACAGACGCCACGCCCCTCCAGGCGCGGTAGATGGGAAAGGCCAATTTCTACGGAGAACAAACTGCCGTCTTTGCGTACACCGCTCAGATCGTCAAGATCGCCGCCCATCTGCCGGGTTCCGCCGCTGGCAATGAACCCGTCGCGTAACCTGACATGGCGCTCGCGGGCAGCCTGCGGTACCAGACGCTCGATGCTGGCGCCAATCAGCTCGCCGGGGGCGTAGCCAAACAGGGTATCCATCTGCGGGTTGGTCATCAGGATGCGACCGTCGGCGCCCAGCACCAGCATGCCGTCCGGTGCTGCCTCGATGATGCCGCGGTACCAGGCTTCGGTGGCGCGCAATGCGGCCTGCTGGGCCTCCAGCTCGCTGGCCTGGTGCTCCAGTTGCAAAGCCTGCGCGCCCATTTCGTCTGCCTGACGGCGAGTTTCCAAGAGCAGCGCCTGAGCTGCCTCACTGCGTTCCATAATGGCCATGGCGCCGGCCAGCCGGGGCAGGACTTCTTGCAGCAGCAGCGCTTCGTTCTCTTCCAGTTGGCGAAAACCGGCCATTTCCATCACCCCGAGCAGGCGTTCGCCACGCATCACGGGCTGAACCAACAGGACGCTGGCCGGGGCTGCGCCCAATGGCGTACGTACATGCCAAAACGGTTCCGGTAGATCCTGAAGCTGGCGGGGCTGGCGATCCAGTGCGCACTGGCCAAGCAACCCTTCACCGAGATCAAGTTCAGCGGGTAGCGGGTGAACACTGTCCACCGCATAACCGCCAACCAGGCGCAGGCGTGCCGCGCCTTCATAGAGAACGTAAAGCGCTCCCTGGCACATGCCCAACTGCGGCGCGATGTGGCTGAAAAAAGCCTGGGCCAACTGCTGCGGTGTCTCCGCCTGTTGCAGATCCACTTGCAGGAGCGACGTGTGGTTTTTGATCCAGCGCTGTCGCTCAAGCTGACAAGCTTCCAGCTGCAGCGTGGCGATGGCACGCGCCAGGTCGCCGGTTTCGTTGCGAAGATCGGTGTGCGGGATCTGACCGTCCAGCTTGCCGGACGCCAATTCGTCCACCGCCACGCGGACGCGATTCAACGGCACGCGTATGGAATAGCTGACCAGCCAAGTCAACAGCAAGGCCAGCGTCGACCCACCCAGCAGCAAGATGGACGTGATCGCAGTACTACGCTCTGCGTACTCCGCCAGGTTCTTCGCTGTATCGTGGATGTCGGCTTCCTTGTTTTTCTCGATCTGGTTGAGCAGCCCATCGCCGCCCTGTTCCAGCGCAAGAAAATCCTTACTGTTGAGCAACATCAAGGCCTGACCCAAGGAACCCTTGCCGGCCAGCTCCAGTGCCTCATCGCCGTCTTTTTGCAGACGCTTTAATACCATTTCGAATTCCAGCAGGCTGCTGACGCTGCTCTGCCTGCGCAGCGTTGGACGAACCTGCTCCAGCGCTTCGTGGAGTCGCGCCTGGGCGACATCCATCTGGGCTCTGGCGCTGATACGGATGTCTGCGTTGTTGGTCGCGATTGCACGTTGCATGGCGAGCAACAGATGCGGCAACTGCACCCGAACCTCCTGCACATGCTGGATACCTACCAGATCCTGTTGGTACAACTGCTGCATTTCAGTTCTTAGCGAATACTGCGTGCGCAGGCTTTGCACGCCCAATATCAGGATCAATATCAGCAGCGCAGCGAAGCCGATGATCAATTTACTGCGCAGAGACAGGCGCTCGAGCATCTCGAACAGTCTGTTCATAAACGGCCTCTTTCAGCTGGATGTGCAGAGTAATGCGCGTGATTCAGGGACGTTCGGCAATCTGCTCAAGCAGTGCTAACTGCCTGGCCATGTCCTGGTCGCTGTCGGCAAATCGCTCGGCAATTGCGCGGAACTGCTCGGCATTGGCGAGAAACGCGTCACAGATGTCCGGATCAAAATGCGAGCCCCGGCCTTCGCCGATGATTTTCACCGCCTGCTCGTGAGGCATGCCGGGCTTGTACACGCGGCGGCTGATCAGCGCATCGTAGACATCTGCCACGGCCATTAACCTGGCGCTGATCGGGATATCGTCGGCGGCCACGCCTTGCGGATAGCCACTGCCATCCCACTTTTCCTGATGGCCGTAGGCGATTTCCTTGGCCAAATGAAGGAAATCGACGTTTATGCCTAATTGATCCTCCGCGTGCTGAATGGCGTCCCGCCCCAATGTGGTGTGGGTCTTCATGATCTCGAACTCTTCAGCGGTGAGCCGTCCCGGTTTGAGCAGGATGCGATCGGGAATGCCAATCTTGCCGATATCGTGCAGCGGTGCCGATTTGAAGAGCAGCTTAATGCTGTCCTCGTCGAGAAAGTGCCGGAAACGCGGGTGGTTGCGCAACAGTTCAGCCAGGTGTTTGATGTAGTGCTGGGTACGGCGAATGTGGTTGCCGGTTTCGTTGTCACGGGTTTCGGCCAGCGAAGCCATGGCGTGGATGGTGACATCCTGGATGGCGATCACCTCCCGGGTGCGGCGCTGCACTTCCCGCTCCAGAAATTCGTTTTGATTGCGCAGGAAATCGGCAAGGGACTTGAGCTTGATTTGGGTCTCGACCCTGGCCATGAGCACCGGGGGGATGATCGGCTTGGTGATGTAATCCGCAGCCCCGAGGCTCAAGCCGCGAATCTCGTCCTCCGTGGCAGTCATGGAGGTGAGGAAAATGATCGGTATATGGCGAATGCGAACGTCAAGCTTGAGCTGCTCGGCAACGTCATAACCGGACAGGCCCGGCATCATGATGTCCAGCAGGATCAAATCGGGAAGCGGGTCGGCCTGCAGAAGGCGTAGGGCCTTTTCGCCGCTGTTGGCGGCCTTGACCCGATATTTGTCCTTCAGCAACTCGGCGATCAACATCAGGTTGTCGGGGGTATCGTCGACCACCAGAACGGTCGCTGATGGATAAACGCCCTGAGTGCTATCCATGGTTGTTGGCTCCCTTGCCAGACAATTAAGGAGTTGGCGCACTTGCACCAGTCTCTTGCTGGCAAGCGTAGCTATAAAAGCTGCAATCGCTAGGCGGAGATCTGTAGGTTGGATCGTAGAGGCACTAGATCGAATGTCTGCTACTGGCCGGAAGCAGACAATAGTCAATGTCCACGCTGGCTCCCAAGCAGTGACTGGATGTAATAGAGGACACGCGATGAAGCACGTAGCACAACTAAAGGCCCTGCTTACTCACGACCCTGCAAGGATGAAAATCCTGCGTATGGCTCGCGATCTGAACTTGCCCGACTGCTGGATTGCCGCCGGCTTCGTGCGCAGTCTGGTATGGGATCACCTGCATCAACGCAAGCCTTCAGCGCTGCCAGATGATATCGATGTCATCTGGTTCGACCCGGCACGTGCCAATACAGAAGCGGATTCCGCTTTGGTCAGAACGCTGTCGAGCCGGTGTAGTGAAGTGAACTGGTCTGTAAAAAATCAGGCGCGAATGCACCTGCGCAATGCCGATACCCCTTATCAATCGACGACCGATGCAATGACCTGCTGGCCCGAGACTGCCACGGCCGTCGCTGTCAGGCTTGATCATCACGGTGAAGTGGAAGTTTCAGCACCGCTGGGGCTGGAAGACCTGTTCTCAGGAGTGGTGCGGCCGACTGATCGATTCAAATCCGAAAAGTACCCCCTGTTCCTGGACCGCATTAGATCCAAAGCGTGGCGTGAGATTTGGCCTGAGCTGATATTCGTCACGCAACGATAAGGTCAATGGCGACTGGCCTAGCCTCCTGAGGTGATCAGCCGCTGAAATCCTTTAACCCCGAACGCAGAGAAAAACCTGTTATCCACCCATAAACCATCGTAATTTACCCGCCATAACTACAAGGTCGTTTTGGGGATACACGTGGGAGCCTATCGTCTGCTGTTGGCCGTCCTGGTCGCTGTTTCGCATATGGGCAAGATGTTCATGGGGTTCAACCCGGGCGTGGTGGCGGTGATTTCTTTCCTGCTCATCAGTGGTTTTGTGATGACCTCACTGATCGAGCGCAATTACCAGGCGCCCGAGAAAGTTGGCCGGTTCTACCTGGACCGCGCCCTGCGCCTTTACCCGCAATTCCTGTTCTACTTCATCCTCTCTTGTGCGGTGATCTATTTCCTCCTGCCTGGCACGCCGCAATGGGCTGAACTGAACGTCAAAAACATCGCCGCGAGCCTTGCAATAGTGCCCCTCGGTTTCTATATGTTCGGCGTGACCGGAGCGGGAATCGTGCCACCGGCCTGGTCGCTAGGACTGGAGATGTGTTTCTACCTGGTGATCCCGTTCCTGCTCATCTACAGACTACGGGGCGCGGCCTTCGCCTTGTCGGTTGCGGTCTTCATCCCCGCCTGCCTTGGATTCATCAACACCGACTACTACGGCTACCGTCTGTTGCCGGGTGTCCTGTTCATCTTCCTGTGCGGCAGCTACCTCTACAAACCGCAGGCGAAGGGTTTCGCGATTGCTGGCGGTACCGCTGTGGCAGCGGCATTGATCTTTGCGGCGATCATGATGGGCTGGATCGAACGTCGGCCGTCCAACGCCGAAGTGGCCGCCGGCATTGCCCTGGGCATCCCTGCGGTGTACGGGCTGACAACACTCAAATTTCACCGGATTGACGAGTTTCTCGGGAACATCAGCTATGGCGTATTCCTCAATCACTTCCTGGTGATTTACTTCCTGCACGGCCTCTGGCCGATCACCTCATTCGATTGGTCCAAGGTTGCAACGGTGTTGGTGCTGTCGTTCTTGCTCAGTGGTGTTTCGTATTACTGCGTCGAGCGGCCAGCGTTGAAGTTTCGGCATAAACTTCGGGCCGGCTCCAAGGATCGAGTGGGGGCCGTTCGGGCAAGTGAGGCAACGGCTTGACGGCGACAGGCGACAGATCGCGCTGCTGAACGTGGCCTGTCTCTCACATTCATGTGCCTAAGCGAGCGCAGTCATTCGCGAACCACTGCTGGCGGCGCTATGATCGCAACACCCGACGTCTTGAACACAAAACCCATGCCCACCCCGAAAACCCGCCCTACCCCCGCCCCGTTCCTCAACCCCGGCGAATCCGTGGTCCTGTTCGATGGCGTGTGCAAACTCTGCAACGGCTGGGCGCGTTTTTTGATTCGCCATGATCATCAACGTCGCGTGCGTCTGGCAGCGGTGCAGTCGCCGGAGGGACAAGCCTTGCTCGCGTGGGCCGGCCTGCCAGTCGATCAATTCGACACCATGGCGGTAATCCGTGACCGTCACTATTGGGAACGTTCAGACGCGTTCTTCGAAGTCATCAGCCAACTACCCGCCCGCTGGCAGCCATTGCGGCTGCTACGCGTATTCCCGCGCGGCCTGCGCGACTGGGCCTACGACCGCATCGCGCTGAACCGCTACCGACTGTTCGGCAAGTACGACACCTGCCTGCTGCCAACCCCGGATCATCAACAGCGCTTTCTGAAAACAACTACGCCAGAAAGCTAATCAACTGCACCGGCGTCATCTTCGTCACCATCATCAGCACGATGACAAACATCCCGGCAAACCCGAGCACGCCCATCCAGAACCACTTCCGGTAAACGGCTTGATACTGCTCATCAAGCCCCGCCCCCGCCTCGCTCGCACTCGACGCCATCACATACAGGCGCTTCTGCAGGAGCAACACCGGCAGCCACAGCGAGCCGACGCAGAAGAAGACGATCAGCGAGGTCAGCACCCACTCGGCGCTCATCGACAACCCCGAAAGCCGCATCAGCAGATAACCTGTGATGATCTGCACAAACCCGGCCGGCGTGGTGATCCAGGTGTCGAAGCGCACCACCATGCGCGCGACGTGCGCTATCACGTGCGGATTGCCGGTGCGGCTGGCGGCGATCAGGTAGAGGTAGGAGCCCATGCCGAAACCGAACAGGAAGATCGCGGCGATGATGTGCAGGTACTTGAGGCACAGATAGAGCATGTCAGCGCTGCCCGTCCGAGAAATGCACGGCCAGGCTCAGGTTGTCCGGGTCGTTGATCGCGGCCATGTACTCGGCGACGCTGATTTCGCCCACGCACGGTCTGGCGCCGGCGGTTGGCACGTGGCCCTGGGCCATTTTCGTGGCCAGGGCCACGGCGGCGCAGCTGGGGATTTCCGGGCCTTTGTCGTTCAAAGCCGTGAGTTGTGCGGTCATCGACAGCGGCTTGCCGTCAACACCAAGGCCCTGCACGTCGATGTACATCGCACTTTTGCCATCGCCGAATCGCTCGAATCGCATGCCCAGCCGATGCAGTCTTCCGGCCCACAAGGCATGGTCGCGCACCAGCCCGACTTTCAGCGCCTGAGCCAGCAAGCCGTTGGCGAAACCGCCGAGCTTGAGACCGGCGCCCGCCTTGAAGCTCAGGGTTTGCGCACCATAACGACCGGCGAAGATGTCCATGTCCGGGACATCGACGTTGGCCAGCAATCGGGTGCCCATCTGCGGCATCTTGCGCAGGGTCAGGTCCAGCCAGCCCGACACTTCATGGACTTTGCCGTTCTTGAGTTGCTTGATCGGTTTGCCGGCATAAGCCAGGACACCTTCGATGGTCGACAACCCGGGCATTTTCGCCGAGGAAGAAATGCCATGCTCGATCGAGTCAATGCGCGAAAAGCGCTGGCGCTGCTCATCGATGATCGCTGAAGACAGTGTCGGCACCGAGCTGCAACCACTGAGGATCGCCACGCCCGCTTGTTTCGCCCGCGCATCGAGCACGTCGATGCCGTTGACGAAGGTGCGGCAGTCCGCGAGGTCGCAATAGTTCACGCCGGCATCGATGCAACTCTGTGCAACGGCATAGGATTGCCCCTGAAACGGCCCGCCGGTATGGACGACCAACTGAATGTTCAGCGCACGCAAAGCGGCTTCGAACTCCGCGCCCATGGCATCGCCGCACCAGCCTTCGCAGACGTTTCCCGAATGGCTGTTGAGCTCATCGAGTTTGCGCTGCAACTTGCGCGGGTCACGACCCGACAGCACCAGCCCGATGTCCGGCATCAGCGCCAGATGTCTGCACACGATGCTGCCGAAATTTCCGTAGCCCCCGACCACCATCACCCTGAACGGCATGCAATTCTTCCCTAAGTCATTTCATCAAACAGGCGGGAAGGATATAGGGCCGAACGTCAGCAGGCCATTCAGATCAGTTGTTCGCCAGCCGACGAGATCCATTTGCGCAGCAGGCAGCCAGAGTGTGCCGTCGCGATTGTTGGTTGATGAAAGAAGGGACACACGACGTGAAGGCTCAGCAGTTCCAGGGGGCTTCGGCGTCGGCGTCGATAGCGTATTTCGCCCGAGCCTGGGCATGTGCCCGCGGATCGACCGAAGCCAGCGCCGCCAAAACGATGTGATAGCGATCCACTTCAAAGAAGCTGCGCAACGCCGAGCGTGTGTCGCTGCGTCCAAATCCGTCGGTGCCCAGGCAGATGCACGGTGCCTGTAAATACGGCACCACCAATTGTGCATAGGCGCGCACGTAATCACTGGCCGCCACGACTGGAGCGTTACCGGGCAGACAATGCAGCAGGTGACTCTGGCACTCGACATCGCCGCCGAACACTTGCTGACGCTGCACCTCGCGGGCATCCCGGGCGAGTTCGGAGAAGCTGGTCACACTCCACACTTCGCTGCTGACTTGCCACTCTTGATCCAGCATATGTGCGGCGGCAATCACCTCGCGCAGAATCGCTCCCGAACCCAGTAAACGAACCGCCGGTACCTCCTCGCCATAGCGCGCATAGAGGCGCATGCCGCGAATCACGTCCGCGTGTTCGTCTGGTTCAAGTGAGGCCTGAACGTAGTTCTCGTTGGTTACCGTCAGGTAATAGAACTCATCCTCTTGCTGCTCCAGCATGCGCCGGGCGCCATGGTCGATGATGACCGCCGCCTCGCTGGCAAATGCCGGGTCGTAGGCGCGGCAGTTGGGCACAGTGGCTGCGATCAATTGACTGGAGCCGTCCTGATGCTGCAGTCCTTCACCGGCCAGCGTTGTGCGCCCCGATGTGGCGCCGATCAAAAAGCCTCTGGCGCGCTGGTCGGCGGCAGCCCAGATCAGGTCGCCAATGCGCTGAAAGCCGAACATCGAGTAGTAAATGTAGAACGGCAGCATCGGCTCGCCATTGACGCTGTAGGACGTCGCCGCAGCGATCCAGGAAGAAATCGCGCCGGCTTCGGTGATGCCTTCTTCGAGCAGTTGCCCGTCGGTCGATTCCTTGTAATAGAGCAGCGCGCCGGCATCTTCTGGCTCGTACAACTGGCCGACGGATGAATAAATCCCGATTTGCCGGAACAGATTCGCCATGCCGAATGTGCGCGCTTCATCGGCGACAATCGGCACAATGCGTGGCCCCAATTGTTTGTCCCGGATCAGATGGGTGAACAGTCGCACCACCGCCATGGTCGTCGAGTTTTCACGCTCATCGGCCTTCAGCGCAAAACGGCCATAGCTGTCGAGCGGTGGCACTGTTATTGGTGCTGACACACCGTTGCGCTTGGGCAAGTAACCGCCGAGCGCCCGTCGCTGCTGATGCAGGTATCGCAACTCGGGGCTGTCGTCAGCCGGTTTGTAGAAGCGCATTTCTGCCACGGCCTCATCATCCAGCGGCAAGGCGAAACGATCACGGAATGCCTTGAGCACCTCGATATCGAGTTTTTTCTGCTGGTGCGAGGTGTTGCGCGACTCGCCGATCTGGCCCATGCCGAAACCTTTCTTGGTTTTGGCGAGCACCACGGTCGGCCTGCCCTTGTGCTTGCGCGCGGCCTCGAACGCGGCATGCAACTTACGAAAGTCGTGACCGCCCCGGCGCAACGCGTCGATCTGCTCCGGGCTCATGTCTGCAACCAACGCCTGCAACTGCGGGTCCTGGTCGAAGAAATGGCTGCGGTTATACGCACCGTCATTGGCCCCCAGATTCTGGTACTCGCCATCCACCATCCCGGCGAAGTGGCGCAACAGTGCATGGCCGTCATCGCGGGCAAACAATGGGTCCCAGTCCGAACCCCACAACACCTTGATCACATTCCAGCCGGCGCCGCTGAACAGTGACTCCAGCTCTTGAACGATTTGCCCGTTGCCGCGCACGGGGCCGTCGAGACGCTGCAGATTGCAGTTGATCACGAAGGTGACGTTGTCAAGATTCTCCCGCGCTGCCAGCGAAAGCGCGGCGATGGACTCCGGCTCGTCCATCTCGCCATCACCAAAAACGCCCCAGACATGCCGCCCCTCCGTCGAGGCAATCCCACGGTGCTGCAAATACCGCAGGAACCGTGCCTGGTAAATCGCATTGATCGGGCCAATACCCATTGAGCCCGTGGGAAACTGCCAGAAGTCGGGCATCAACCAAGGATGCGGATAGGAACACAATCCGCCGCCCTTCACTTCTTGCCGGTAACGCTCCAGTTGCGACGCCTGCAAACGCCCTTCAAGAAAGGCCCGCGCGTACACCCCGGGGGCAGAGTGCGCCTGGAAGTAAACCAGATCACCGCGCCCGGCTTCGCTGTCCGCACGGAAAAAGTGATTGAAGCCGACCTCGAAAATTTCCGCCGCCGAGGCGTAACTGGCGATGTGACCGCCCAATTCGCCATAGGCCTTGTTCGCCTTCGCCACCATGGCCAGGGCGTTCCAGCGAATGATCGAGGTGATGCGCTCCTCCATCACCAGATCCCCGGGATAAACCGGCTGCTGTTCGAGCGCGATGGTGTTCTGGTACAGCGAATACGCACTCGCCGTCGTTTGCACGCCGAGACGGCTGGCCTGCTCGGCCAGTCGCAGCAGCAAGAACCGCACGCGCGGTCTGCCGCCGACTTTCGCGACACCTGCCAGGGCTTCCAGCCACTCGTTGGTTTCAATGGCATCGATGTCTTCGTGAACCGGCGTTCCGTGGGTTGGCCGTTGCGCGGTATCTTTCATGGCAGAACACCCTGACAGGTTGAATGGACGACTGGATCAGTTCGACACGTGCTCAAGAAATATCAGTTGCAGCGGCTCCTCCAGCAGGTCATCCGCCGCGGCGGCAAAGCGCTTGAAGTAAGGCATGGCGAAATGCGCATCCAGTGCCGCCTGATCCTTGAAGGCCTCGCGCATGTAGAACGTGCCGCGCTGGTCGCGCAGTTCAAACAACACATAGTCGAGATTGCCCGGCTCTGCGCGTGTCGGCTCAACCAGCGCCAGCAAGCCTTCTTTCAAGGCCTGTTCCTGGCCTGACCTGGCCTTGAGCACGGCAATCGAGATCAATGTTTCTGTGGACTGGTTCATCTTCAATACTCCTGGGACCGGCTGCATTCAGAGAAAGGTAAACAGCGACTGGGACGGCAAGCGGGACTTGGGCAGGCCTGCGTTGAAGTCTTCGCTGCTGTGATAGCCCAGGCTCACCACGACCAGACTGGTGAAGCCCTGTTCGCGCAGGCCCAGTTCACTGTCGAGGACTTTGCTGTCGAAACCTTCCATCGGCGTCGCGTCGATACCCAGCGAGGCGGCACCCAGCAGCAATGTGCCCAGCGCGAGGTAGGTCTGCTTTTCCATCCAGTGCTGCAGGTCTTTCTGATCGAAGCGATGCAGATCGACAAAACCGCGCCGTCCACGCTCCTGCCCTGCTCGCGCCTCGGCATTGTGAAAACGCCCGTCCATGGCTTCCTGAGCCAGCAACGCCTGCAGGTATTCCTCCGGCAGATGCGTGCGAGTGCAGAAGACGATGACGTGCGACGCGTTGAGTATTTTCGGCTGGTTGAAGCTGAACGGCCCCTGAGTACTGTGGGCGATTCGCGCCCGGCTCTGATCACTCTCGGCAACCACGAAATGCCAAGGCTGAGAGTTGACCGACGACGGACTGTTGCGCAGTTGTTCCAGCAGCAACTCCAGTGTGTGCCTGGGAATCTTGCGGTCGGCATCGAAAACTTTTGTGGTGAAACGGCGCTTGGCCAGAGAAACGAGATCCATGATTGAACTCCTGATCTGAAAAGTGAAAACGTAAAACTCAATGCCGCTTGGAAATCAGCGCGTCGGCGCCGGCGCTGCGTCGATCTTCAGACGCATCAGGCTGTAAGGTTTTTGCCGCTGATCCTGCCCGGAACGGAATGCCGCCTGGCGGTGCAACTGGTTGGCGATGAAATACAGATAGCCGTCGGGGCCAATGGACAATGTGTCTGGCCAGAGCAGACGCGGGTCGTGTACCAGCGTTTGCCATTGGCCGTCCGGCAGACGCTTGCGGATCGAGTTGTGCTCGTAATCGCCGGCATAGACGGCGCCGGCGGCGTCAGCCTCCAGACCATCGGACGCGCCCTTCTCCCCCAGATCCTGCACGGCAGCCGTCAGTTGCTGTTCACTGAAGTTGGCATCACGCAGCAACGCGGTGGACACCGAATACAGGTGCCGACTCGACAGCGGAGTGAAATACAGTGTCTTGCCGTCCGCCGACAGCGCGATGCCGTCCGAGGCCACGCCCAGCGGTTTGCGCTTGCCGTCCGGAGCTTCAACGGTGAGTGGCAGGCCTTCAACCACCGGGACAAAGGTCGGGTCAACCGAGGTCGCCGGCACACCGCTCAAACGGCGCATGGCACTGCCGCTGGCGATGTCCATGACGATGATCGCGCCCGGTCCACGCAGGGACGAGTCAGTGAGATAGACCGTTCCCTCCGGGCCTGTGCGAAAGTCGAAACGCATGTCGTTAACGTAGGTGCTCGGCAACATGACGTTGTCCGGGAACACCAGACGCTTCACGATCTTGTTGCTGACCAGATCCACCGCGATCAGCTTCGCGCCTTTAGGTTTTGGGTCTGCGAAACCCGGCGCGGCGGTATCGAGCAACCAGACACGGCCCCGCCCGTCGGCCACCACGCTCTGTACGCTGATCAGACCATCACTGGGATCGTTGAGGTTTTCCTGGTTGATCGCCGCGTTCGGGTAAGCCACGACTTTACCGTCGCGGATCTCGCCCACGGTGAACGGCACGTTGTCGCCCCAACGCGGGAAGTTGACGAAGATGCGCCCGGTCTCGGTGACGGTCACGCCGGTGGGCATCGCGTCGTAGAACGCATGGACCTGTTCGAGCTTGCCGAAGGATCGGTCGGCGGGGGCATTGGCCGGCAACGCGACGGCGCTGATTGCATGGGCGAACGGCGCCGCCATGACCATGACCAATGCAGCAGAAAGCTTTTTCATACGCATGAGCTGCTCCTGACCGGCCCGCTTGCAGGCCCGTCTGAATGAGTGAAATCAGAAACCTTCAAGCACCAGTTTGCCTCGGGCCTTGCCGCTCTCGACCAAGGCATGGGCACGGCGCATGTTTGCCGCGTTGATCGCGCCAAAATGTTCACCGACAGTCGTTTTCAAAATGCCCTGGTCAATCAGATCGCTGACGCGATTGAGCAGGTGATGCTGCTCAATCATGTCCGGGGTTTCGTACAGCGAACGGGTGAACATCAGCTCCCAGTGCAGCGACAGCGACTTGCGCTTGAGCGGCATCACGTCGAGGCTTTCAGGATCGTCGATCACGCCCAGACGCCCTTGTGGTTGAAGCACTTCGATCAGCTGCGCAAAATGCTGCTCGGTATGGGTCAGGCTGGCGACATGGCTGACCTCGTCGATGCCCAGTGCCTGCAACTGTGCGAGCAGCGGCTGACTGTGATCGATGACGTGATGCGCGCCCAATTGCCGGACCCAGTCAGCCGTTTCCTGCCGTGAGGCGGTGCCGATGACAGTCAGCTGCGTCAACTGTCGGGCCAATTGCACCAGCATCGAACCGACGCCGCCCGCTGCCCCCGTGATCAACAGGCACTTGCCCTGCCCTGAACCTTCGGTGACACCGAGACGGTCAAACAACAGCTCCCAGGCGGTGATCGAGGTCAACGGCAATGCCGCGGCATCCGCAGCACTTAACGAACGCGGTTTGTGCCCGACGATTCGCTCGTCCACCAAATGAAATTCGCTATAACTGCCGGTGCGGGCAAGGGAGCCTGCGTAGAACACTTCGTCGCCAGGCTGAAACAGCGTCACTTCAGCCCCGACCTCGCGGACAATACCGGCGGCATCCCAGCCGAGGATTTTCGGTTCTTTGGTGAAAGTTCCGGCGCGTACTTTGGTATCGACCGGATTGACCGACACCGCACGAACTTCTACGAGCAAATCCCGGGGGCCGGGAGTTGGCACCGGAAGGTCGATGTCCTGCAACGATTGCGGATCTTCAATGGGCAAAGCGTGTTGGGTGAAGGTGATGGCTTTCATGGAAACTCGCTGTCTGAAGAGCTGATGTGCTCGCTTGCCGCCATCTTCGACTTCCCAAGCACAAAGAAAAACCAGCAGAATGCGCCAACACTTTCACTGCAGGAGTGAAAATGATCCGCATCGATGATCTTGGTTTGTTCACCCGCAGCGCCGCGCTGGGCAGCTTCACCGCTGCCGCCCATGAGGCGGATTTATTGCCCGGTCAGGTTGCCGCGGCGATCAAGCGTCTGGAGCGTGAGCTGGACGTGCGCCTGTTTGCGCGCACCACCCGCAGCCTGCGATTAACCGCCGAGGGCGAGCAATACTTGCCCACCGCCCACTCGGTGCTGGAGGCGCTCAAGCAAGGCAAGGAAAACCTGCGCGGTGAAAGCGCCACGTTGCGCGGCGTGTTGCAAGTGACGGCGCCGTCCGATCTGGGGCGCAACATTTTGCTGCCGTGGCTCACACTGTTTCGCCGCCAGCACCCGGAACTGACCTTGCGCTTTTCCCTGTCGGACCAGATGGCCGACTTGTTTCGTGACCCGGTAGACGTGGCGATTCGATACGGCTCGAATGAAGATGCCAACTACGTGGCGCTGCCGCTGGCACCGTGGAACCGGCGGGTGCTGGTCGCCGCACCGGAATACGTGGAGCGCCACGGATACCCGCAAACGCCGGACGATCTGCACAACCACGCTTGCCTGCTCTACCAGCAAGGCGGCCGGATCTACGACAAGTGGAGCCTGGGCAGTGAAACGATCCAGGTCTCGGGACCGATGTTCAGCGACGACGCCGACATCGTGCGCCGCTGGGCGTTGAGCGGCGAAGGCATCGCCAACAAATCCTGGCTGGACGTCAGTGCAGACGTGATCGCAGGGCGACTGGTCGTGCTACTGAAGGATTTTCCCGGCAATGCCTCACCGTTGAGTCTGGTGTGCCCGCATCGCAAGCAGATCACCCCGGCGGTGTCTCAGCTTTATGCGTGGTTGAGTGGCCAGTTTGTCGCTCTGGAACGCATCCAATAGCTCCCCCCCGTTGGTTGCCACATTGACGAGACGCTCCTCGAATGTTCAGATGCCGGCCAGTTTCAGGTGTCCCATGCCGCCGTGCATGGGGTGAAACGGGAAACCGGTACGTTCTTTTCGAACAAGTCCGGTGCTGCCCCCGCAACGGTATGCGCGTGATGTTTTCAATACACCACTGTGGCCAGACGGCCATGGGAAGGTGAAAACCTCGATACGCGCGAGCCCGGAGACCGGCCTGGAATTTCGTTTGGCAAAATCCTGCGGTGGGCGGGCATGGGCCGGTATTGGCTGCGCGCGATGCCTTCTCTTGCATGCTCTTCTGCGAAGATCCTTTTCGAGAAGACAATGATTCGACCTTTCAACACTTCTGCTCCAACCCTGTTCCTTGGCTGCCTGTTCAGCCCGCTGCTACTGGCCGACGACGCGCCGCTGGAACTCAATCAACAAATCGTTTCCGCACCGTCGGTGGAGTCCACCACCGTCGCCGACATGGCCAGATTCGGCAGCAAGGTCGAAATCGTCAGCCGCGAACAGATCGAACGCGCCGGCCCCAGCGCCGATGTCAGCCGCGTGATGCAGATGTTCATTCCAGGCTTGTATGTTGCGCCGAAAAACGGCCCTTTCGACTACGGCACCTATTCGCTGCTCGGCGGGCGCAACGACGACACGCTGATCCTGCTCGACGGCGTGCGCCTGAACAATCGCCTGTACGGCGGCCTCTATCTGGACACCCTGCCGGCCAACGCCATCGAACGCATCGAAGTGCTCAAGGGTGGGCAGAGCCTGTTGTTCGGCACCCAGGCCGTGTCCGGTGTGATCAACATCGTCACCCGCAGCCCGCAATCGCGCAAAGCCGCCGGCGAAGTGAATCTAGGCGTCGACAGCTTTGGCGGCACCACCGAAGACGCCCGCGTCGAGAATATCTTCACTAACGGCTTCGGCGACCTCGGTTTGTTGGCGTACGTCAGTCACAACGTCTCCGACGGTTACCAGCCCTATCGCAACCGCGACATGAAAAACGATTCCGGCAAGGATCGCGCCTACGAAGTCACCACGTTCGGCGGCAAGGCGATTCAGTCGTTCGACGACGATTCGCGGCTGGAGCTGTTTTACCAATACGCCGACGCCAACCTCGATTTCGCCCGCCCGGTCGACAACCACAAGACCACTAACGACCGCGTGCAGCAGATCGCCACGGCGACCTTCGAGCAGGCCGTCAATGAGCGCCTGAGCTACTTCGTCAAAGGCCATATCAACGACTGGGACACGCGTTATACCCGCGTCAACAACCGGGAGGGCGGCGGCACCAAAGTCATTAACCACAACGACTATTGGGGCTTCACCGACTGGGGTGTGCAGGCCGAAGGCAAGGCTGAATTGCCCGGCGATCATGTACTGGTGTTTGGCACCGACAATCAATGGTTCAAGGGCCAGGATGATGTGTTGATCATCGATAACGACAAGGCCGAAGCCCACGCTTTCTACACGCAACTGCGTCCGCAGATCGACGCCCTGCCCGACTGGCACCCGAGCATAGGCGTTCGCCACGAAGCCATGAGCGGCGGCGACAGTGCCACGGTCGGCATGCTCACTTCGCTGTATGACCTCAACGACAACTGGTCGGTGCGCGGTCAGTACGGCAGCGCCTACAAACTGCCGAACGCCGAGCAGCTGTTCGTCAATGAACCGGGCGACGAGATCGGCAATCGCAACCTGAAGCCGGAAAAAAGCCGCAATGCGGAGCTGGGTGTCGACTACAAAGGCTTTCTGCTCGACCGCGAATTCAGCGCCAGCGTGACCCTGTTCAAACGCAAGATCGACGACTTGATCACCCTCGACGACATTCAATGGGTCAACGGTGAAGGCCAGGTGCGTATGCGTGGTTTCGAGGCCGACGCCAAACTCGCGCTCAACGATCAGTGGAGCCTGCAAGCGGACATGACCCGCGACCTCACCGAATCGCGCAGCGGTGTGACCCTCAACGATATCCCGAGCTTCTTCGCCCGCTCGCGCGTGGGCTATGAATCGGAAAGCCGCCTGTGGGGTGCCGGCGGTGCGATCCGCTACATTCGTGACATCAAAAGCTCGAAGCAGGTCGAGTACGGCAATTATTCAGTGGTCGACGCCGACGCCTATCGCTACCTCGACAACGCCCACCAACACCGCGTAAGCCTGCTGGTGGAGAACCTGTTCGACCGTGATTACGTCACCAGCCGTTCGAGCAACATCGATAACCTCGGCCGGCCGTTCACCTCCGAAGTGCGCTACACGTACCGCTTCTGATGAGTGACATCAAAACCGTCGACGGCGTCGACACGCACCCGGACTGGTCGCAGGTGCCCGAGCATGCGCGCCATGTATTCGTCTGCACCGGCCCGCGTTGCACCCAGCGCGGCGCGTTGCAGTTATGGAAAACCTTGCGCCGGCACTTACTGGCGCACGATCGCATCGAGACGCCGGGCGGCGTCTTGCTGACCCGTACGCACTGTCAGTTCCCGTGCAATCTGGGGCCGATTGTGACGGTGTACCCGGAACGCTGCTGGTATGGCGTGCGCAGCCATGAAGATGTGCAGCGACTGGTCGAGGGGCATCTGGTGGGCGGTGAAGTGGTTGCGGATTTGCTGATCAAGGCGCAGACATGAGATCGATTCTGTACGTACTTGGCGCCCTGCTCTGCTCAATGCCTGTACTCGCCGACAGTTACCGCAATTGCGGCGAAGAATGGAGCACCGATCAATCTTCGCGCATCGTCGCGCTCAATCAGCATGCGGCCGATCTCGTCCTCGCACTGGGTGCCGGGCCAGCGCTGGTCGGCGTGGCGTATCTGGATGACACCGGTGCCGGTCAGCGCCAAGCCGAGTATTTCGGCGTACCGGTAATCGCGCGGCAGTACCCGGCCAGCGAAGTGCTTTACGCTGCGAAGCCGGATCTGGTGATCGGCGGTTTTGCCACGGCGTTCGGCGACGGGGTGACCTCGCGCTCGGGGCTTGCGCGCAATGGCGTGGGTACGTATCTGCTGGAATCCGCCTGCAATGGGCACTCGCTGGATTATTTCGCGCATGTGCGCAATGACTTGCTGACCTTGGGCAAGCTGCTGCACCAGCAGCAAAAAGCCCAAGCATTGATCGACTCCATGGAAAAGGACATTGCCAGCGCCCGAGCCTTGGCCGGTGCAGGTAAACCGTTGTCCGTGTTCTATCTCGACAGCGAAGTCAAAGGTCTCGACAGCGAAGGTCGGCGTGGCTTTGTCACTCCGCTGCTGGCGGCTGCCGGAGCACGCAATGTGTTCGCCGACATCAACCTCTATCGAGTCACCGTCAACAGCGAAACCCTGCTGGCCAGCGACCCGGACGTGATCCTGCTGGCCGACGCCGAATGGTCGCCCGCCCGCCGAAAACGCTACCTGTTGGCCCACGACCCGGTCCTCTCGCAACTGCGCGCGGTGCGCGAGAACCGCATCATCGAGATCCCTTTCACCCACCTGCTGCCAACCTACAACAGCGGCCGCGTCGCCTTGCAACTGGCCCGCCTGCTCAATGCACTGAAGAAAAATAAATGAACCCGTCGCACCGCACGCCACCTAACGAACAGACCATCAGGAGGTAGCCAATGCAAATCGAAACCGTGTGGATCGTACTGGCGGCAGTTCTTCTGCTAATCGAGCTCTGGGCCATCAATCGGGTGCGCAAGAGCGAGGGGAAAGCGAGCAACAAAGGTGTATGGATTGTGCTGATCGTGTTTGTGCCGCTGTTCGGCTTGATTGCCTGGGCGTTGGCGGGGCCCAAGCATGTCAGTCATAACTCAGCATCGTAGTCAGGCCGCTAGAACCTCATCTATGCTGCACACCGCAATACGGCCGGCCAGGCGACAACAGGGAGGTTGCATTGGCGAAGCGTATCTTAGTGATGGATGCCGGTATCGTCGGCACCTCTTTCGCGTGTCACCTGCCCGGCAAAGATTCCCCCGAAGAGAGAACGACGTACATGGAAGTGATCAACACATTACAACCCGCCGATTGTGCGGACATGCAAGACATCCGGAGTGAAATCGATCGTCTCGATCAGGCGGTTATCAAACTGCTGGGCAAACGTTTCCAGTACGTCATTGCCGCGTCGAAGTTCAAAACCTCATCGACGTCGGTTCGAGCACCTGAGCGTTACCAGGCCATGTTGGCCACCCGCCGCGAATGGGCCTGCGCCGAAGGTTTGAACGCAGACGCGATCGAGAAAATGTACAGCGACCTGATCAATCACTTCATCGCAGAAGAGATGAAGCACTGGGCGGCGCAGCAACCGGAACGTTGACGCCTTTGCCGGAGTTTTTCACTGGCTCACGAACATGCGGCGCGTGCTGTCGACCACCGCCCGCGTGTGTCCGATGATTTCTTTTTCAACCACAACGCCAGATCCCTCACGAAATCAAGGAGCGCTATTCATGGAAGAAGTCATTACCTACCGCACCGCCACCGCTGCAGATGCTCTGGCGATGTGCGAACTGGGCCAATTGCTCAACTCGGTACACCACGCCGCTCGCCCTGACATCTACGCCGCCGCCACCGAAGATTTTGCCCGCGATTTGCCGCACTGGGCGGGGGTATTCGAAAAGCCTGGCCAGATCGTCTTCATCGCCAGCGCAGGTGAACGGCCCGTGGCGTTCATCACGGCCATCCTGTCCGCCAGTTCCGGCCCGCTGATGCAGCCGCAGAATGTGGTGCGCATCGGCTCGGTGTGTGTCGCCGAGCCGTTCTGGGGTAAAGGCATTGGCCGCGCACTGATTCAACAGGTGAAAGACTGGGCTATCGAGCAAGATGCTCAGGACTTGCGCCTGACGGTCTGGCCGTTCAACGAGCGCGCGGTGCGCATGTATGCCGAGTTCGGCTTCGAGACCCGCGCCCTGGAGATGGGCGTTCGATTGTGAGGAGCGGCCAACTCCGATCATGAATAAACCCGGCAAAATATCAGCACGAACCCTATCGGATGGTTCGATCCTGCCGACAACATGCTGATGACCTGCGCAAGACTGAACGACGCACGTCCATCCTTTTACAAGAGCCACTTTCCATTACGATTCAAGAGGCTGCACCCATGAGCAATGCCTGGAACGAAGGTTATTTCACCGACGAAGGCTACACCTACAGCTATAGCCGGGAAATCAATCCGGTATTCCAGCGTTACTGCCTGTTGTTGCGCGGCTTTGCCGGTCTGGACAATCCCGACGGTTATCACTGTGAACTCGGCTTTGGCCAGGGTGTGTCGATCAATATCCACGCCACGGCCAACCCTGGTGGCTTCGTCGGGACGGACTTCCACCCCGGTCAGGCGGCCCATGCCATTGAGCTGGCGGAACTCAGCAACAACGGCGCAAAACTCTACGACGACAGCTTCGAGCAACTGCTGGCGCGCCATGATTTGCCGCAGTTCGACAGCATCAGCCTGCATGGCATCTGGACCTGGGTCAGCCGTGACAACCAGAAACTGATCGTCGAATTCGCCCGACGCCACCTCAAACCGGGTGGTCATCTCTACGTCAGCTACAACGCATTCCCGGGCTGGTCGCCTGCTGCGCCGTTGCGCCAATTGTTCAGCCTGCACGACCGCTTCGCCAATCACTCGACGCGGGCGGATCAGCGCATCGACGCCGCGTTGCAGTTTTCCGAAGCGCTGCTGGCGGCCAACCCCAAGTACGCCATTGCCGCGCCGAGTCTGGGTGCCCGGCTGCAGACCATCAAAGGTCAGGACCGCCAATACGTCGCCCACGAATATTTCAATCGCGACTGGAACTGCATGTATTTCGCCGACATGGTGGATGCACTGGCCCCGGCCAAGCTCGATTACGTCACGACGGCGGTGCCGATGGATTCGGTCGACGCACTCAACCTGAGCGCCGAAGGCCTGGCCTTTCTCGACGGTATCGAACACCCGGTGATGCGCGAGCAGGCGCGTGACTATTTCGTCAACCAGGCTTTCCGTCGCGACCTGTACGTGCGCGGTGCCAACCGACTCAGCGCGACCGAGCGCCGTTCGCGCATGCTCAATACGCGATTTGTGCTGATGCAGCCGACAGAAAACGTAGCCTCCAGCGTCACCGGCCCCGCTGGCGCAGCGACGCTGCAAGCGGAAATTTACCGCCCGCTCCTCAATGCCCTCGCGGATCAGATGTATGAAGCCAAAACGATGCAGCAGTTGCTCGATGCGGTGTCACCAATGGCCTATGACGATCTGGAACAGGCCATCGCCATCCTGGTCAGCATGGGCGCGGTAGCCCCGTGCCAGAGCGAAGCTGCCGAGGCTCTGGTGTATGAACGCTGCGCCGCGTTCAACCTGCAACTGTGCAAACGCGCGCTGTTCAATGCCGACATTCAAGTGCTGAGCAGCCCGGTCACCGGGGGTGGCGTCACCGTCAGTCGTTTCCAGCAACTGTTCCTGATTGCGATCCGTCAGGGCAAGCAGCACCCGGCGGAGTGGGCGCAACTGGCGTGGAGCGTCATCGCCGAACAAAACGAAGTGTTGGTCAAGGACGGCAAAGCGCTGACCACCGCTGAAGCCAACATCGCCGCGCTGACCGAGCAGGCCCAGGCCTTTGCCGAGCAATCGCTGATCGTGCTGAGCGCTTTGAAAATCGTCTGATCGGGGTAGGTGGTGCGCAGCGGGGCAGGAAATCTTAATCAAACGCCCCGTTGAGCACCTCATAAATCAGGCCGGTGGCCAGGGCGACCAGGATCAGATCCGTGCCCACCTGCTGCCATTCGTAGCCATCGTAATGCGGCAGGTGACCGACCAGGCGTCCATCGAGTTTTTTCGCGATCCCGGGCGGCAGCGGTTTGCCACGCGCAAGATTCTTTTGAATGCCCGGTGGCAGCGCAGGTCCTGGGCTCCAATAGTCGCGGTAGCCACCAACAATCCCGAGCACATTGCCGCGATCGATACTAGGGGCATGACTCCAGTCACCGCCAGAGTTGTTGCCCTTGTTGCCATTGCCTTTCTGGTTACCGTGGCCCTGCACATTCTGCGAATTACCCTTGCCATTGCCATTGCCCTGGCCCTGGCCCTTTCCATTACCGGGATCAGCCAATGCCATCGCCGAGCTGACAACCAGCGCAAGAGAGGAAATCGTTGCAATCAACGTGCGTGACTTGTTCATGCGGCGCGCCTTCATGGTGGGTTGCTCCTGTGTCATCTTGACGTTACACATCAGCTTAGTTTATTCCGGCTGACCGATCGTCGATTACGCCCAGCCCATCGACACTGCCTGACAGGAGCTATTTCATGGATTTGAAGTTCAGCCACATCGACGTACTGGTCAAAGACCTTGAAGAAGCCTGTGCCTATTACGCGCAGATCCTTCAGGCGCGGATCTCCACAACGCAGACCTGGAATCGCGGGGGCCTGCACGTACGCTATGCCGTGGCGTTGATCGGTCAGGAACGCTTCATGCTGGTCCAGCCGCTGGCGGGAAATCTCAAGGAACTGTTGGATACAGTGGGCGAAGGCATGATTTACCGTCATTGCTACACGACACCTGATATCGAGTTGGCCTACGACGAACTGCTCGCCAGCGGAGTTCAGCCGGAAGACGAGAACGGCCAGCCGCTGACTCGCGAGAACCTGCAATCGCCGTCCGGAACCCGCATCATCTGGTTGCCCAAGCGCTTCGGGCATTTCTCGATCGAGATTCTCGAAGAGAAGGCGCTGGGGGCATTTATCGAGGCAGCATTTGCTTGCGGATGAAACTCCGCCGCCCCTGATCGATACGTCTACGCTCTCTCCATCGCCACCACGCTTGGAGACTTCGCCATGACCCGCCCACTGCTGACTGGCCTCGCCCTGCTCGTCCTGAGTTTCCAGGTCCACGCCGACGTCACTCCCTTCCCCGCCACCTTCCACACTCAGGACATCAAAGTCGAAGGCGCGACAATGCATGTGCGAGTTGGTGGCAAGGGTCCGGCCGTGGTGCTGTTGCATGGTTTCGGTGATACCGGCGATATGTGGGCGCCGCTGGCGGCGGATCTGGCCCGCGACCACACCGTGGTGGTGCCGGATCTGCGCGGCATGGGGTTATCGTCGATTCCGCAGGACGGCTACGACAAGAAGACCCAGGCCGGCGACATTCGTCAGGTGTTGAGCGCGCTGAAGATCGAGCACTCGGTGGTCATCGGGCATGACATCGGCACCATGGTCGCGTTCGCCTATGCCGCGCGCTATCCCGAGCTGACCGAGCGCCTGGTGGTGATGGATGCGCCCGTGCCCGGCATCACACCGTGGAACGACATCGTTCGTTCGCCGATGCTCTGGCACTTCGACTTCGGCGGCGCGGACATGGAGCGTCTGGTTGCCGGGCGCGAACGCATCTACCTCGACCGCTTCTGGAACGAGTTCGCCGGCACCCCGGCCAAAATCGATGAAGGCACCCGCCAGCATTACGCCAAGCTATACGCCCGCCCCGGCGCCATGCACGCCGCTTTTGCCCAGTTCCGCAGCATTCGTCAGGACGCCCTCGACAACGCCCCCGTTCTGCAGAAACACCTGGCCATGCCGGTGCTCGCCGTGGGCGGTGAAAAGTCCTTTGGCAACAACGAAGCGATCGTCATGCGCAATGCCGCGGACAACGTGACCGAAGTGGTGATACCGGCGGCGGGACACTGGTTGATGGAAGAGGCGCCGGCACCGACCATCAAGGCAGTGCGCGACTTTATCGCAATGTGAAGAATGGGCATTGCCTTGGCCCGACGCTTACGTCAGGATTCGCCCCTTTTGCGCGCAAGAGCAGGCCGGACAGAAAACATGAATCGTCAAAAGAAACTGCAGCAGTTGTTCAAGGAAAAGGCCAAGAAGGCCAGCGCCAAACTGGCGCCGAAAAAGCCCAAGTACATCAGCAAGGCTGAGCGGGCGAAACTGGAGGCTGAGGCAGCAGTGGAATCAATCGATTCCAGCGAGAGCTGATCCCTGCTCTACAAGAACGGCGCAATATTCGCCAGCGCCCGGTCAATGTAGAGGTCTTTCTCCGCCACCGGCGCCACGCGTTTCGCTGACCGGGCCGGGTGGTCGTTTTTTTCCTGTCCGTTTTGCGCGTTTACCGACCAAATTTACGACACATTTATTTTTATGCTTGCGCCTATTTCGGAGCCAGACTCACGATGACAAATAGCTCGCCAAACTATGAAAAAAATCATATTAAACTGATGAGATTTCATATCACCCTGGCATTATTCTATTTCCTCATCTGCTCACTTTCTGCATGGCTATGCATGATTGATAAAAGCACCTCAATAGGCATACCTGTGTTTTGCGCAGCAGCCGTTTTCGTCCATTTACTGCTTGCCTATGGAAGCAGAAACCGACTTGAGTCTTCGAGAAAAGCATCAGAGTTCATAGGTGCGTTATTGATGTTTGGTTTTCCAATAGGTACGTTGTTGGGGTACTTCTTCTTGCAATGCACAATATGGCAGGATCCGGAACAAAAACATTAATAGGCTTGTGAGAACGGACATGTGAGCGGTTCTCCTTTTCTGCGCCGATACTTGTACGACGCCGAGTTGAGCCTCTCCAGTGCACCGGCCCTGTGCAAGTGCTATGGGCTGACCAAGGAACAATGGATCGAACGCCGACGGTGACGTTAATGGCATGTCTGAGCGCACCTTGCGAACCAGTCCGCATCAAGAAGGCGTTTTACACGCCAGCCAAGCCCCCCAGAACAAACTGCTGAAAAATCGCGTCGCCTCGCCAAACCCGGCCTCATGCAACAACGCCTGAACCGCCGCTTCGGAATGCGGCGGGTCGGCGCCTTGCAGAATCTTGCCCAGCTTGGCCTTCACCTCCTCCGCACTGGCGCCCTGCTGCCGCCAACGCTGTCCCCACGCCTGGAGCAATAACGGTTGGCTGGCATAGGCGTAATGGTTGCCGGCGACAATCAGCGGTGCGCCCGGTTTGAGTCGTGCCTGAATCGCTTGCAGGATCTGGCGCTTGAGCTCATCACCGTTCAGATGATGGAGCACGCCGATCAACGTCGCTGCGTCGAATGAGACAGCGGCCGGTAGGTCTTCGACGTGGCCGAGATGCACCTGGGTTCGGTGCAGCAAGTCGTTGGCCTGCAGTTGCGCTGTCGCGGTTTCCAGCATCGGTACGGAAGGGTCGACTGCGGTGAAATGCCATTGCGGCTCCAGCGCCGCCATCGCAATGATTTCCTGCGCCGTGCCGCCAGCGCCGACCACCAGTATGTTGGCCGGACGCGAACCCAGGCTCGCCGCCAACATGCAGGCCGCCAGATCATGACAGGCGTCGTAGCCGGCCAGCGCGATGCGGCTTTGGCGGGCGTATTCGCTGGCGCGGGAGGTGTCGAATTTTTCTGCGGGGCTGGTCGAGGTTTGGCTCACGGCAATGCTCCTGGTTTTTCGAGCACGCTACGCCGAAGAGCGCGAGAGGGAAAATTCATTCGCTTCATGCCCCGCATTCCTTGCGGGAATGCGGGGCATGTGAACCTGGGTTTTGTATTACCGAGCAAGCAGCGCCTGCAGCCCACCATGGCCGTCGACGATCAGGCTGCGAATCAGTGCCTGATAGTGCTCGGCACTGTTCGGTTCTCGAAGATCGAAACTGGCCAGCCAACTGACCAGTGTTCTGTCCTGGCCTGACAAAGCAACCAGTTCCACGCTGGCCACGTAGTTGTCCAGCGGTAAGGGCGACTCTTCAAAACGGTAGGACAGCCTCAACGTCGAGTCATCAACCGACAACAAGCGCTCTCTGACAACGGCGCCATCGCTCAACGTGAGCGTGCGAATGCAGCCCACAATCTCGGGTCCTGCGCCTTCGATATGGCTGTCCACAATCGAAGGGTGCCAGTTCTTGATCTCGCCAAACTGCTTCACCACGTTCCAGACCTGTTGTGCAGCGCCTTCCACGACAGCGGAAAACTCAACCTTCGACATCTCGTATCCCCTTGTAATTGATCATCCGCCGATCCCGGCAGCGGACTACCGGGATCGACCGATATTCAGGCCTCGAACTGGTGATAAACCTTGGCGATGACCTTCCAGACGCCGCCAATTTTGATCAGGGTCAGGTAGTCGTTGTAGTCAGCACCGATCGCATCGGTTTCCATGTCCACGCGCACCACCGCGGTGGTCGGTGTGATCGCCAGCACGTCTAGACGCGTACTGATTTGCGGGGCAGCGCCGTTTTTCTCGACGAAATCAAACAGGTTCTTGATCGGGCCGCCGAGCAATTCGCCGTTGGTGAAACCGTACATCACCGCCTCTTTATGAAAGGCTTGAGCGACGCCTTGAGCATCACCGACCCGAAGACCTTCGACGTATTGATTGGCGGTGGCGATGACAGCGGTGTATTCGGCGGTCGGTACAGCCTTGATGTTCTTCGACATGGTTGTTTCCTTTCGTTGGGGGGGAGTTACAAAGGCCACCGGAAGCCAAGGCTGGCACCCGGCGGCTGGAGCAGCCAACACTCACCAGTCCTGGCGCGTCGGCGAAATGATGAGGTCGTTGACGGTGACGTTTCCCGGCTGGTTGAGCGCATAGATCACCGCCCGGGCAACATCGTCAGGCGCGATGGCGATGCGGTTGAGTTCCTGGGCGGCCTTGCGCCCTTGCGGATCACTGACCTTGTCCGCCCAACCGGTATTGATAACGCCGGGGCTGACCGTGTTGACGCGGATGCCATGCTGTACGCCCAATTCCTTGCGCATGGACTCGGTCATGGCCTGCACAAAAAATTTGGTGGCGCTGTAAACACCCGCCGCCGGCCCGACCTGATGGCCGGCCACCGAGTCCATGTTGAGGATCTGCCCGGACCGCTGCTCCAGCATCACAGGCAGCACTGCCGCGGTAGCGTTGAGATAACCCTTGATGTTCACGTCGATCATCTTTTCCCAATCCTCCACGACCAGATCGACCCAATTGGAGAACAGCATCAGCCCGGCGTTATTGACCAGAATGTCGACACCGCCATAGGTGTCCTGCGCGAACCTGGCGAGTGCTCTGGTTTGCTCAAGCCGGGTCACATCAGCAGTAAAAGCGACCACGTCATGGCCGGCCTCACGCAACTCGGCGACGAAAGCCTGTAAGCCCTTTTCGTCCAGCGCAGCGACAACCACACGAACCCCTTGTGCCGCCAGCGCACGCGTCGTGGCCGCGCCGATACCGGAAGATGCACCGGTGACGATGGCGACTTTGTTGTGTAGATAATTCATGTTTCGTTCCTCTTTGCAGTGAATGCGATTGCGCCCGGTCGGTGTCAGGGTTGCCATTCAGGCGTTAGCGGTTGGCCAATCGATGTAGCCTTTCGCGCCACCGCCGTAGTAACTCTCACGCGGGGCAATGGTCAGTTCGAGACCATGGCGTAAGCGCTCGACCAGGTCGGGGTTGGCAATAAACAAACGCCCAAACGCCACCGCATCGATACGGCCCTGCGCCCGACGCTCAAGCGCCATCGCCAGGTCATAGTTGTTGTTGCCAATGAACGCGCCGTCGAACTGCGCACTCAGCGCGTCGAGATCCACGCCCGCAGGAACGCTGCGAGAAGTGGCGGTGGCGCCTTCGACGAAATGCAGGTAGGCCAGATTGAATCGATTGAGTTGCTGGATCAGGTAGCCGTAAGTCGCCATGACGTTGCTGTCGGGCGGCGTATTGCCGGCATCGGGCGTCACCGGAGACAGGCGGATACCGACACGGTCGCTGCCCCAGATGGACGCCACCGCTTCCGTCACTTGCAGCGTCAGCCGGGCACGGTTCTCGATGGAGCCGCCATAGAGGTCCGTGCGCTGATTGGTCGAATCACGCAGAAACTGGTCGAGCAGATAACTGTTGGCCGAATGCACTTCGACGCCATCGAACCCGGCTTGCCTGGCATTCTCGGCGGCGAGTTTGTACTGCTCGATGATTCCGGGAATTTCCGCGGTCTCAAGCGCGCGAGGCATCGATACCTCGACAAAACCTTTCTCGGTATACGTGCTGCCCTCAGCCTTGATGGCCGAGGGTGCGACCGGCGCTTCGCCATTGGGCTGCAACTCGACACTGGAAAAACGCCCGACGTGCCACAGCTGGCAGACGATTTTTCCGCCGGCCGCGTGCACCGCATCGGTGACTTGTTTCCACCCGGCGACCTGCGCTTGCGACCAGATGCCCGGCGTCATCGCATAGCCACGTCCCTGAGCGGAAATGTTCGTCGCCTCGGCGATGATCAAACCTGCACTCGCACGCTGAGCGTAGTAAGTCGCATGCATTTCATTCGGTACGCCGTCGTCGGCCATCCGGCTGCGCGTCACGGGGGCCATGACAATTCGATTGGCCAATTGCAGCGCGCCCATCTGCATGGGCGAAAAAAGGTCGGTATCAACAGCGTTATCAATCATAAGCACTCCTATTCAATAGACCGGTCGTCTAGTAAAGCAACCCAAAAAAAACGCCCCTGCGCCAGCGGGCGTGCACTCGTTATCGGTGCGGTTTCAAACGTGAGGGGCCGACGCTTGAAGGCTCACACTTCGGCAGCGGGATGAACACCTGACGGTTCAAGCGCGGCTCTTTCCCACTTGGCAATCACCAGCGGTGCGATGGCATTGCCCAATACGTTCAGCGTGGTCGTACCGCTGTCGATGATCCTGAAAATACCCGCGATCAATGCCACGCCCTCCAGGGGCAGACCGGCCGAAGCCAACGTAGCGGAGAGGATGATGATGGCAAACCCGGGCACCCCCGCCGCGCCTTTCGACGTCAGTACCATCGTCACCACCAGCAGGATCTGCTGCGACAGTGACAGGTCGATGCCATAGAGCTGCGCCACAAAGATCGTCGCGACACCGAGGAAAATCGAAGCGCCGTCCAGATTGAATGCATAACCCACCGGCACCACGAAACTGACGATCCGCCGCGGTACACCGTAGCGCTCCAAACGGCTCATCAACTGCGGCATGACGGCGGCGGATGCGGCACTTGAGAACGCCAGAATCAATTCACTGCGGAAGTAGCGAATCAATTTGAAAATGTTCTCCCCAATCAAGTAGCAAATGCCACCGAGTATCACCAATGCAAAGACCACCAGCGCCAGGTAAACCACGCCGATCAACTTGAGCAATGGCAACAGCGAGGCAAAACCAAAGGTCGCGACCGTGGCGCCAATCATGCCGAAGACACCAACCGGCGCGTAGGCCATGACAATAGAGACCACTTTGAACATCGCATCGGAAATGCTCTGAACCACCGCGATGGCTGGCGCACTTTTTTCTCTTGGCAGCGCATTCAAAGCGAGGCCGAACAGCACGGCGAAGAACAGTACCGAGAGCAATTTCGCTTCCGACATCGCCACCAGAACATTGTCCGGCACGATGTTCTGCACGATCACCAGCGCGCCTTTCGAGGGCTCCATGTTGATCGATGCCGTGCCATGCGACAGGCCGGAAATATCGGTGCCGCTACCCGGTTCAAAGAGGTTTGCGAAACACAAGCCGATGACAATGGCCAGCGCGGTAATAGCAAAGAAATAACCCAGCGACTTGATGCCCATGCGGCCAAACGACTTGTTATCGCCACCGCCAGCGATGCCCAGAATCATGCAACAGAAGACAATCGGTACAACCACCATCTTCATCATCTTGATAAAGATGTCACCGAGGGGCTTGAGGATCTCCGTGCTGACCCACGTTTGATATTGCGGATGGGTATTGAAATACCAACCGACGAGCACGCCAAGCAACAGCCCGGCAACGATTTGCCACACCAGGGGAATACGTTTCATGTCTAGCCTTTTTGTTGGAAGGAAAGGTCTGCGTCAGCGGCAGTTGCTAGAGTCATGAGCTTCCAGCTCACTAGGGACCAAATGGCACAACCGGGTTGTGCCATGACGGTTGTCACTTGGCGAAGAGCTGGCTCATATCCTTGAACGCCTTGAACTCCAAGGCGTTACCGCAAGGATCAAAGAGGAACATGGTGGCCTGCTCACCCACCTGCCCTTGAAAGCGGATGTAAGGTTCGATCACAAACTCGGTGCCAAAGGACTTCAGACGTTCGGCCAATGCTTCCCACTGTTGCCATCCCAAAATGATGCCGAAGTGCGGAACAGGGACGTCGTGACCGTCGACCGGGTTGCTGTGAACGCTTTCCTGGGACGCGGTTTTCGGGTGTTCATGAATCACCAGTTGGTGGCCATAAAAGTCGAAATCGACCCACTGAGTACTGGAGCGCCCTTCTTCAAGACCAAAGACTTCACCGTAAAAGGTGCGCGCTGCAGCCAGATCGTAAACGGGGATAGCGAGGTGAAAAGGCGAGAGGCTCATCAGAAACTCCAATCATGTTTTTGTTGGTTGGTGAACATTCCTGCCGTCATCGGCGCCTTGGGTTCAGCCGCTGCCGGGGGATGGGAAACATCCTAGGGCGGAAAACCAAACATAAAAATCAATATATATTTCTTAGAAACACAATTAATATTTGTGAATGATCAAAGAACTGAAGACACTCATCGCCGTAGCACGCGAAGGTACTTTCGCTGCAGCCGGCAACAGGATCGGACTCACGCAGGCTGCCGTCAGCGCCCAGATCCAGCGCCTGGAAGCCGAACTCGGCTTCGAGCTTTTCGACCGAAAGGGGCGCTCGGCACACCTCAACAGAATGGGCCACCAGATACTGCTGCAAGCGCAAGAACTGCTCAGGCTCTACGACAGCCTCGGCTCGACAACGGTGGGGCTGCCGCCCAGCGTGCTGGTCAACATCGGCGCCATTGCGTCGGTGCAGCGCTCTTATCTACCCGATGCACTCGCGAAGTTTCACCAGCACTGCCCGCAGTGCAGATCCCGGATCGTTCCGGGGTTGTCGATGGAACTGGTCAATCTGGTGGATGCTGGCGAGATCGACATGGCCGTGATCATCCGCCCACCCTTCTCACTGCAAAGTGATCTGCGCTGGACCACGCTGGCGCTGGAGCCTTACCGGTTGATCGTGCCACGCGATGTGCCGGGCGATGACTGGAGCCAATTACTTTGTAGCCAGCCGTTTATACGATATGACCGCTCCTCTTTCGGCGGCAGGCAGGTCGACCGCTTTTTACGGCAGATGCATTTCACCCTGCACGAGGTCTGCGAGCTGGATGAACTGGAGGCAATTATCAAACTGGTCGAAAACGGTGTCGGCGTGGCGCTGGTGCCGCAGACGGCGCCCGGCTTTGCCTGGCCTGCCGGCGTCCGGGTGCTCGACCTCGGTCAGCACACGTTCCACCGTGATATCGGGCTGGTGCACCGATCGCGCCAGACCTTCACCGAACCTGTACGGATGCTGGCCGAGCTGATCAGTGCGCAGGTCAAGATCGGCTATGACTGAGTGCAGGGTTGCGCCTTCACAAAGCACAGCCATTAACCGCATCAATAACAACCATTGATTCAATGAAGTTCTCTTATCAAATGCGCGGCGTAACATCGGCTCCAGACCCCACCACTACATCACGGAGCACACACTCATGAAACGCCAAGCCCTTCTCAGCATCGCTTTCTCACTGTTCGCCCTGAATGCTGTTGCCGCTCCCGCGACTCAAACCGATCCGCTGTTCAGCGACGCAGTAGCCGCCGCCACCCAGACTGATCCGCTGTTCAGCGATGCCGTTGCCGCCGCCACCGAAACCGACCCGCTGTTCAGCGATGCCGTTGCCGAAGGGGGTTCCGACCGTTTGCTCGAACGCCGCGCCGTCTGAGTGCAGCGCTTTACCGCCGTCACCGAATAAAGGCCCGACCTCACCCGTCGGGCTTTTTGCGTCTGCAAGTTCTGCTCACCGGCCCTGCTCTGCGGGAAACTTTTGCGCGCCAATCGCCTCGATCACCTAACCTCATAGACTGTGTGATCCATTCGAGCCGCCTCACCCATGCGCAACACATTGAAGTCGTTGTTTTTTTTCGCATTCATGCTGGCGGTTGGCGGCAGTCCGACGCTATGGGCCGCCGACTTGCCGGCGCCGGCAACCACCGCCGCCGCGCCGCTGCCGGTGATTTCGCAAAGCGAACTGCAGGCGCTGCAACAACGCCTCGACGGCCTCAAGCAACAGATTTCCGCAGCGAACAATTACAACCAGCTCGAAGGCCCGCAGGATCGGGTGCAGGCGTTCATTCTGGATGTCGATCGGTTGTCGGCGGCGTTGTTGCCGCAGCAGGCGCAACTGGCAGTGCAGTTGGGGGTGCTGGGGGCCGCGCCGGATGCCGATCTAGCGGAAGAGCAGGCAGACATCGTCGCGCAACGGGCGTCGTTGGCCGAGCAGAAGAGCAAGGTCGACGGCACATTGAAGAGCCTGGCGGCGCTGAAGCAGAGCGCGGCGGATCTGATTACGCAGATCGCCGGGATACGCCGCACACTGCTGGAAAGTGAGCTGACGCTGGGCACTGACAGCGTGCTGAGTCCCAGTTTCTGGTCGCCGCTGGTGAGTCCGAGTGACGATGATCGCCAGCGTCTGCGCTTTTTCGTTGCGCAGGTGCGCGACACATGGGCCACCGTGTGGGCGCCGGGCGAACGCATCTACACCAGTATGTTGATGGCGCTGGCACTGATCATCTGGACCTTCGGCCGCCGGCTGGCCGAACGCGGTCTGACCTGGGTGTGCATTTACCGCATGCCCGAGGGACGTCTGCGCCGCAGTGCGCTGGCGTTCGCCTCGGCGCTGGCGACCATCGCCACCACCGCCATTGCCCTGCAATTACTGTTCTACGCCTGCACCCGTCATCAACCTTTGCCGCCAGTGCTGGAAACCTTCTCCGAAGAGTTCGAAAAAGTCGTGTATGCGTGCGTGCTGCTAACCGGGTTGAGCCGCGCGTTGCTGTCGACCGAACATCCCTCGTGGCGCCTGCCGGCGATTGCCGATTCGGTGGCGCTGGCGCTCAGGCCCTACCCGCGCATCCTGTCCTGCACGTTATTGGTGCTGGTAACGCTGGTGCAGGTGAGCAATGCCACCGGCATGAGCAGCCAGATCGTGATTGCCGGGCGCGGGGTCATTTCGATCGTGGTGCTGGCGATCGTGACGGTCCTGTTGTTGCGCGTCGGCAAGGTGCGCAAGGCGCTGGTCGCGGCCAATGATGCGGCAGCGGCGAACAGTACGTTTGCCGGGGTGATTTACACCCTTGCCAGCGTCTCGATGTTTGTCTCGGCGATTGCCCTGCTCGCCGGCTATGTGTCGCTGGCGCGGTTCATCAGTTATGAGCTGGTGTGGGCGTACATTGTCTTGTCGGGTTTCTACCTGCTGATCCAGTTGATCAAGGACGTCTGCGAGCACGTTTTTTCGCCACGGCACGCCAGCGGTAAAGCGCTCAAACAGTTACTGGGCATCGGTGATCGCCGCCTCGATCAGATCTCGATCCTGCTGTCCGGCTTCAGTCGGGCCGCGCTGATGCTGCTGGCGGTGATCGCCCTGTTTGTCGGTGGCATCGGCACTACGCTCGGGCAACTGGCGAGCAATATCATGGCGATCCTTGGCGGCGCCGGGTTGCGCAAGCTGAACATCGTCCCCGGCCACCTGCTCAATGCCGTGCTGGCGCTGATGATCGGCATCTGGCTGATCCGCGCCCTGAGTCGCTGGCTCGACAACGAGTTCCTGCCCAGGACCGACATGGACCCGGGCATGTGTGCCTCGTTGAGCACGCTGTTTTCCAACATCGGTTACGCCTTCGTGATTCTGCTGACGCTGTCGTCGCTGGGCGTGCAGTGGACTAATCTGGCGTGGATCGTCAGTGCGTTGTCGGTGGGCATCGGCTTCGGTTTGCAAGAGATCGTGAAGAACTTTGTCTCGGGGCTGATTCTGCTCACCGAACGACCGGTGAAGGTCGGCGACTTGATCAGCATCAGTGGTGTGGAAGGCGACATCCGCCGCATCAACGTGCGCGCCACGGAAATCCAGCTCAGCGACCGCTCGATCGTCATCGTGCCCAACTCGCAACTGATCTCGCAGAACCTGCGCAATGTCACCCTGGGCGGCAGCGCGCAAGGCGTGGCGTCACTGGAACTGGTGTTCCCGCTGGATATCGATCCTGAAGAGGTGAAAGACCTGTTGCTCAACACGTATCGGGAGAACGAAACCATCCTCGATAAACCGGCACCGTTCGTGCGCTTCAGCAAATTGTCGCCTGACGGAATTACTTTGACGGTGACCGGGTACGTGGCTAGCCCGAGGATTGTCGGGGTGACCAAAAGTGATTTGCTGTTCGAGATTCTCAAGCGGCTGGGTGCGGCAGAGATTGCGTTGGCGAAACCGCCGGCGAGTGCGTAATGAATCGGTAAGGCTCTGGCATGGAATATTTTCGCTGTCTGAAAAATCGCTTTCGCGAGCAGGCTCGCTCCCACAATTTTTGCGCGGTGAAGGGTTATTCCGGAAGCGCCTAAATGCCTGCTTTTTAGGTCTTTATGGGCGGTCAGACGGCAACCTTATACTCGAGCGGTTTACTCATCGTTCAATAAGGATGTTCCATGCCTCGACGTTTTCTACTGGCGGCGCTGTTCGTCGCCGTCGCCGGTTGTGCCAGCCCTCCTCCTGCGTCCGTTCACACCCATGATCCCGCCAGTTCGACCTTGCAAGGTGATATTTCGCGGCCGGCGCAGGCGCAGTGGATTCGCACCGAGTTGTACTTCTCCGTTGGTTCGATCGATGGCAAGGACGGTGCAGTCAGCCCGGCGCGCTGGCGCGAGTTTCTTGATCAGGAGGTGACGTCGCGATTTCCTGATGGTTTCAGTGTGTTCGATGCTTATGGGCAGTGGCGGGATAAGGGCGCGAAAGAGCCTGAACGCTTGAGCACCAAGGTGATTGTGATCTTGCATGAGAACAGCCCGAAGAATGCGGGCAACATTGAAGCGATTCGCCTGGCTTACAAGCGTATTACGGGGGACTTGTCGGTGCTGCGGTTGTCGCAGCCGGCGGAGGTGTCCTTCTAGAATCAGAAGCCCCTCACCCTAACCCTCTCCCAGAGGGAGAGGGAACCGATCCGGGGATATTGGAGATTTACGCCGACCTGAGCATGGCTCACTGAATCCGTAATCGAATCAGCCTGAACTTGCACCACTGAATCCGTAATCGACCCCAGCCTGTTTTTGCTTCACTGAGCCCATAATCGATTCGGTCTTTCAGGTCGATGTATCCCCCAAGACACCCCGCCCAGCCCTCTCCCTCCGGGAGAGGGCTGGGCGGGCGGCGTTTCCGATGGGGGTTCGCTTTTAAACGGCTCAACCCGGCCAATAGCACGGCACCAACCAGCAACACCGCAATCCCCAAAAACGCCCCAAACCCCACCACCGTCACGCTGGAATACAGCATGTACAGGCACAACCCGAAGAACAGCAGCGGCAACAGCGGATACAACGGCACCTTCACCGGCCTCGGCACCTCGGGAAAGCGCCGTCGCAGGATGATCAGCGCTACGCTGCTCAAACTCAGAAACAGCCAATAAACCGGGGTCAGGTACTCGACCATAGTGTTGAAGCCGCTCTGAGTAAAACTGCCAAACAGCACCAGCAACAATGCCACCGCTCCTTCCGCCAGTAACGCTTTGCGCGGTACACCATGGCGGTCATCCCAGGCGCCGAAGCTGCGCAGTTGTGGCACATCGCGCGCAGCAGCGTAAGTGGTGCGAGCGCCGACCAGCAGGGTCGAGTTGATGGTCGCGATCGCGGCGATACCGACCATCAGCAAAATCAGCATGACACCCGGTGCACCGAAAGCACGGTTCAACAACTCAACCGCCGGTGCATTGCTGGCGGCCAGTCCAGCGAATCCCAAGCCCTGAACGAACGCCCAATTGAGCGCCAGATAGATCGCCATCAACACGCTCAGCGCACCGAGCATGGCAATGAAAATCCCTCGTCGACCATCGCGAACCTCTGCCGATAATGTTGCCGCATCGCTCCAGCCGCCGAACGCCAGAAAGACGAAAATCATCGCCGCCGAAAACCCGGCCATACCGGTGTTTTGCGCGACGGGCGCAAGACTCGGCGCAGGCGCTTCGATACCTTGCCAGGCCAGAAAAACACCGGCACTGGCGATGCTCAAAAAGCCCAGCGCCAACAGCCCCACCAACAAGGTCTGGGTAATAAAACCAATGTGCTTGCCAGTGAGATTAAGCAGCACCAACGCGGCAATCACCGCCCCGGCAAACAGCCCCGAACCGTACTGCCCCAGCGGCACCACCGCGTTGACGTAATCGGCAAACATGAACGCCGACAACGCTATCCACCCGGTGTGCATCACCGAAAACCGCGACCAGGCGAACAGGAATCCCATGCGCTCGCCATACGCCGTGCGCAGAAAGTGATAATCGCCGCCCGGGTGCGGAAACGCCGTGGCCATCTCGGCAAAACACAGTGCGCCAATCATCGACGCGACACCGCCCAGCCCCCACACCAGATAGAAATGCTCTGGCCCGACGTTGAGGGCGACGGTCGGCGCGGTTTTCAGGATGTCGGTGGTGATCACCATGCCCAGCGTGATCAGCAACGCCTGAAACACCGGTAGATGCCGCCCCGGTCCCGCGTTAGAAACCATAGGTAGCGCGGGCGTAGTAGTAGGCGCCGTTGGTGCCGATTGGCGAGAGCACGTCGTATGGCAGGTTACCGCCGTAGTTGATCGCCGAACCGGAACGTTCCGGGTAGTTGTCGGTGAGGTTGTTGCCGCCCACGGCAATGTTGAATTTCGGCGTGAATTTGTAGGCCACCTCGGCGTCCAGCTGCCACACAGCACCGTAGGTTTGCTCCGGTTGCGAATCGCCGAAATCGAAGACACGGGTGGTCTCGCCCTGGCGCGTCAATCTTCCAAGCAGGCCCCAGTGTTCGCTGGCCCAGTTGGCGGAAAAGATGAAACGATCCTTTGGCGCCGCGTCGGTCAGGGTGTTGGTTTCCTCGACACCAACGAGGGCGTCATTGCCAATACCCAGCGCCGTCAGTTGCGACGGCGTGGCTTTGGTGCTGGTGACTTTGGTGTGGTTGTAGGTGTACGCGGTGGTCAGGCCCAGTTGCCCTTCGTAGAACGGCTGGTGGTAGTTGAGCACCAGTTCGGCGCCGTGGGTGCTGGTGTCGGCGGCGTTGGTGAAGAAGTTGACGTCGTGCACGCCAGCAACGCCGAAGTTGTCGTTGATGTAGTTTTCGAGGGCATCGCTGCCAATGCGTTGTGACAGGGTGATGCGGTCTTTGACGTCGATGCGGAACACGTCCAGGGATGCATCGAAGCGTTCGTTCAACTGGAAAGTCAGGCCGAGGCTGAAGTTCTTCGAGGTTTCCGGATCAAGCTTCTCGGCGCCGAGTGCGCGGGCGATCGGGTCGTTGACCGAGAGCACGCGGATGTCGGTCAGCGTGCCGCCATCGCCAAAGTTGCTGGTGGTGTTCTGGAAGCCACTCTGGGCCAGTGACGGTGCACGGAAGTTGTTCGATACCGCACCGCGCAAGGCCCATTGCTCGGTGAGTTTGTAGCGACCACTGAGCTTGCCCGTCAGTTTGCTGCCGGCATCGTCGTAATGCTCCCAGCGGGTAGCGGCGTCGACGAAGAAGCGGTCGGTGAGATCGCCGGACAACTCGGCGTAAGTACCGAACACGTTGCGATCCAGATCCGACTCTTCGCTCGGGCGCAGGCCATTGGCGCCGTCTGCTCCGGAGCCGATGTAGGAGGCCTCGTCACCGGCATAGGTCAGGTAGTTTTCATAGCGGTATTCGCCGCCAACTGCCAATACAAAGGAGCGCTCGCCGAGGCGCAGTTCACGGCTGAAGTCGAGGTTGCTGGTGGTCTGGCGCAGCTCGTAATCGCCGGTGTCGAACTTCGTCGGTGAGTCTTCGCCGAGGCTGACGTTAAGCGTGCGCCGGGTCGAGCCATCGAAGCGGTTGCGACCGTGGGTGACGCTGCTGTCGAAGTCCCACTCGTCACCGATCAGGCCTTTGAAACCGGCGGTGGCGGAGATGTCTTTGTTGTCGCCGAGCGATTGCGGCAAGTAGCCGTTGGGGTAGAACTGCGGCTGTTCGGACGGGTAGCGATAGAACTCGGCGCCGGTGGTGTGGCGCTGATTGTAGGTGCCGAAGCTGTAGGCCTTGCCGCCGGCCAGCGGCAATTCGCTGTTGAACCAAAGGTTGACGTCCCGCGCTACGCCGTCGCCCATCACATAGTTGCGCTGGCCGGGGGTATCGGCAAAGCCGTCAAAACCGGCGCGGTTGGTCGGGTTGCGATCCTTGTATTCGGTGCCGCCACGAATAAACCCGCCCTCCTCGCCCAAACGCGTGCCGATCTTCGCCGTGGTCACGCTGTTCTGGCCGTCGGTGGTGGTCTTGTCGATGGCGTCTTGATGGGTGTGATAAGCGCCATAACTGGTCGACACTTCGCCGCCCTCGGGCGCGTCGTCGAGAATGATGTTGATCACCCCGGCAATCGCGTCGGAGCCGTACTGCGCCCCGGCGCCGTCACGCAGCACTTCGATGCGTTTGATCGCGCTGAGCGGTATCGAGTTGAAGTCGACCGGCGCGGTACCACGACCGATTTTAGAGGAGTCATTAACCACCGCTGACGTGTGGCGGCGCTTGCCGTTGACCAGCACCAGCACCTGATCCGGACTCATGCCGCGCAGTTGCGCCGCGCGCACATGGTCGGCGCCGCCGGAGTTGGATTGGCGCGGCAGGCTGAAGGACGGCAACAGCGTCTGCAACGCCGCGCCCAGTTCACCATCAGCGGCGCCGGCGGATTTGAGGTCTTCGGCGGTGAGCACATCGACTGGCACCGGCGAATCGAGCACGGTGCGTGAAGTGCCACGGGTGCCGGTGACCAACACGGTGCCAAGTCGGGATTCGCTGTCGGCACTTGCCGAAGTTTCTTCGGCGTTGACCGGAAGTTGCCAGATAGCGGACACGACAGCAGCCGCCAGTAATGAACGGGAACGGTAATGCATATAACAGCTCCTTGAATCGCAGTTAATACCCGGCCGTTGCCGACAATAAAGTTCGGCAAGCAATGCGCGGCAATGTCTGCTGTAGTTTTGGATTTCTGGAAGGCAGTGAAGGCTTTTTTACGGTGAGTTGCAGTTTCCCCAGCGTGAGTCGTTTCCCCTTGAAACTCGATGCTAGACGAGCTGCTTCGGGCCGTAAAAGAACCAATAACGCTTAGGTTAGATCGCTCTAAAGGATTGTTCTTAGTTCAACAAAAGTGTTGCTGAGCCAACACTTTAACCAACTAAAACTAAATCTTTTAGATTGAAATGCAGGATCCCTGTAGGAGTGAGCCTGCTCGCGATAGCGGTGTGTCAGCTGACAACTTTTTTACTAATACTCCGCTATCGCGAGCGGGCTCACTCCTACAGTTTTGATCTGCGTCGGGCATTACTCAATCGAACGCTTTTTCCAGCCAGGCATCCTCGGCAATATCCAGTTCATCACCACTGAATCGCTGTTCGGCAAACGGATCGGCGTGCAGATGAAAGCCGTTCTGCTCCCAGAACCCGGGTTGTTCCTGCTCAACGAATTCAAGCCCACGCAGCCACTTCGCGCTCTTCCAGAAATACCGCCCCGCCACCACCAGCCGTAGCGGCCAGCCATGTTGCGCGGTCAGCGGCTGGCCGGCGTAATGGGTGGCCAGCAGACTGCCCGGGTGCAACAGATCATCAAGTCGCAAGTTGGTCTGGTAATCGTGGTCGGCGTGGGCCATGACGAACGCCGAAGTCGGCTGGAGATCGAACGCCTGCAACAGATCCTGCAGATGCACCCCGCTCCATTTGGTGTCGAACTTCGACCAGCGTGTCACGCAATGTATGTCGCAGCGCAGTTTTCGTTGCGGCAATGCCTGCAGATCGGCGTAACGTAATTCGATTGGCTGGGCGAGCGTGCCGGACAGGCGTAGCGACCAGTTGGCGAGGTCGTATTTCGGTATTTCGCCTTCGTGCAGGATCGGAAATCGCTCCGTCAGTACCTGGCCTGGGGGTAGTCGTTTACCAAGAGCCGGATCGGCTTTCGGCGAACGGCTTTTGCGTAAGCGTGAGGCTTTGTTGTGCATAGTCACTCCATTTTCAAGGGTGCCCCCAATCTCCTGTAGGAGTGAGCCTGCTCGCGATAGCGGTGAATCAGCCGGCAACAATGTTGGATTCAAATCCGCTATCGCGAGCAGGCTCGCTCCTACAGGGGATCGTTGTCGGTAGGAGGATCTAGTTGGCCACCGGAATCCACGACGCCCGTGCGACATTCGCGGTATCACCAAAACTCGGTAGCTTCTGCGCCAGATCTCGAACGTTCTTCACATCCAGATCCAGCAACTGCTGACGGGTAATCAGCGTCGGCGGCACCAGCACCTGATGCCCCGGATTTTCCCCGGCAATCAACATCGCCAGACTGCGCACACTGATTGCCCCGGCCACTTGCGGATTGACCGCCGCCGTCGCCGCCCAGGCGCTGTCCGACTCTTTCATGATCTGAATATCGGCGGTGGAAATATCGGCGCTGTAGATCTTCACCTTACTCGCCAGCCCCGCTTCGTCGACGGCGATTTTTGCGCCTTTGGCGAACTCATCGAACGGTGCAAAGATCACGCTGATGCCTGGATTGGCTCGAAGCACGGCGCTGGCCTGATCCGCCACGGAGTTGGCAATCGGCGGATTCAGTGTGCCAAAGCGTGCCTTCTCGACGATTCCCGGATTGGCTTTCTTGACCTGACTCCAGATCTCATCGCGGCGCTCCATTGGCGTAAAACCACTGATGTACACATAGCCGGCATCGAACTTCGTGCCGTTGTCCTTGACGGCTTGATCGAGGGCCAGACGCGCCAGCGCATGGTGATCCTGCTCGACCTGGGTCACTTGCGGGGTGTTCAGATCGACATCGAAGGCGACGACCTTGATGCCTTTGGCGATCGCCCGATCGATCGGTGCTTTCAGGGTTTCGGCCAAACCGAGTTGGACGATGATGCCGTCGACGCCGAGATCGACCGCCTGATCGATCATCTCGCCCTGACTCGCCGCTTGCTGCCGGGCATCGAATATCCGCAGGTTGGCCCCCAGCGCTTCGGTCTGTTTTTCGACGCCGCGCAAATACGCCTCGGGGAAGTCCCCGGAGAACAAATACCCCACCAGCGCGATCTGCACCTGACCTTTGTCGAACGGTGCGGGTGCGCCGGGCAAGGCTTTGGCCTGAGCGCTCAGTGCCATCGCCGAAAGCAACGCGCCGGCGAGGCAATGACGGGCGAACTGTGTGATTGAACCGTGCATGCAACTTCCTTGAATAAAGCGGCTCAACGCGCCCGATGCGCGAGGCCGAAGGTGAACATCAGGGCCAGCACCAGCACCAGTCCCTTGACGAAATCCTGTGTGTAATACGGCGCGTTGAGCATGGTCAGGCCATTGAGCAGCGCCGCCACCAGCAGCGCACCGACCAGGGTGCCAAAGGCGTTGGGCTTCTTCGCGCCGAGTACGGCAAAACCGATCAGCGCTGCGCCGAGGGCATCCAGCACCAGACCGTTGCCCGAACTGACGTCGCCGCGACCCAGGCGCGCTGCCAGCAACAATCCGCCGAGCGATGCGAGCAACGCCGAGAGCACGTAAGCCAATAACTTGAAGCGCTGCACCGGTGCACCGGCCAGTCGTGCGGCTTGCTCGTTGCCGCCGATGGCATAGAACAAACGACCAATGCGCGTACGTTCGAGAAACAGCCACACCGCCACCGCAACCACCGCCGTGATCAACACCGGAATCGGCACCACCTCCCACAATCGCCCACGCCCCAGCGCAAGAAATGCGGCACTGAACGTACCTTCAGTTTCCTCACCGCTGGGCAAGGTCATGCCCACCGCAATCGAGCGTCCGCCCGTGGGAATAAGTTGCACGCCGATTACCAGAAACATGCTGCCCAGCGTCGCGAGAATGTCCGGCACCCGCAGTTTGACGATCAGCCAACCGTTGAGCAGGCCGACCAGCGCACCACCCGCCAGACTGATCAACACCGCCGGCAACGCGCCCCAGCCGAGCACGACCATCACGTAACTGGCGATCATCAGGCTCATCGCCGCCACCGCGCCAATCGACAGATCGAGACCGCCGACCGCCATGGTCAGCGTCACGCCCAGCGCCAGCAGCGCAACAATCGACACCGATTGCAGGATGCTGAACAGGTTGCCGACGCGCAGAAATGCCGGCTCGGCCACACTGAAAAACACCACGATCAGCGCCAGCAACCACAACAGGCCGTAGCGGATCAACCCGTGCAGCAGACGTTCGGCACGTGCCGGCTCGGTCGATAACAGCGAACTTGAATCAGGCACTCGCTCTGCTCCTTGGCGTGGCTTGAGGGGAATGTTCGGTCACGTCGCTGCCGGCCAGTGCGGCGACCAGATCAGCACGATTGAGGCCGGCACGCGGGTACTCGGCGACCACGGCGTGATCGCGCACCAGCAGAATGCGGTCGGCAATTTCCAGGGCTTCATCGACGTCGGCGCAAATCACTAAAGTCGCGCGCCCCTCGGCGCTGTCGCGCAGCAGTTGGCCGATGTCGCGGCGGGCGCGCACGTCGACGCCTTGAAAGGGTTCATCAAGGATCAATACCCGCCCTTCGCCGAGCAGCCAGCGGCCGAGCACGACTTTCTGTTGATTGCCGCCCGACAACGCGGTCATCGGCACATCGATGCCGGCAGTCTTGATCCCCAGCGCCGCCACTTGTGCCTCGACCGCTGCCGCTTCGGCGCGGTTGCGGATGAAACCGCCGCGGGTAAAGCGCTCGAGAAACGGCAAAGTCAGGGTGCGACGCAAAGTGAAATCGGGTACCAGCGATCGACTGGCGCGATCTTCGGCCGCGAAGAAAACCCCGCTTTGGATGGCCTGGCGCGGTGAGTCCGCACGCCAGTCAGCACCATCCAGTTGCACGCGGCCCGAGGTCGCTTTACGCAGGCCGAACAGCACCTCGGCGATTTCACTTTTACCGGCACCCAACAGCCCGGTCAGCACCACCACTTCATTCTCGTGCAGGCTCAGATCGAACGCGGCGGAGCGCGGCAGAATTTGCATGGCGTTGAGTTTCAACACTTCGCGCCCGGCCACGCGTGGCAGGTAAACATGCTCGGCCAGCGCCTGCCCGAGCATGGCGCTCACCGCGTCGGGTAATTGCCGTGCCGTGAACTCGCCCGCGAACTGGCCATCGCGCAGAACGACGGCGCGATCCGCCACGCGCTGCAGGTCGGAGAGTCGATGGGAGATGTACAGAATCGCCACGCCGCGAGTGCGCAAGGTGTCGATCAAACCAAACAAGCGCTGCGCTTCGGCATCGGAAAGTGCTGCTGTCGGCTCATCCAGAATCAGCAGGCGCGGCTGCAACGCCAAGGCTCGAGCGAGCACCACCAATTGCCGTTCGGCCTGACCGAGATGCTCGATCGGTTGCTCCAGCGGCAAAGTCAAACCCAGCCCGGCGGCAATGCTTGCGGCGCGCTCCAGCAGGTGTTTGCGATTGAGCCAGAAGTCCGCGTCCGGCTTGCACAGTTCATCGAGCAGGAGGTTTTCCGCGACACTCAAACCCGGTGCGATGCCCTCGTTGATCTGTTGATGCACCGCGACAATACCGAAGCGCCGCGCCGACAGCGGCGAACTGAAATGCCGTGGCGCGCCCTCCAGCCAGATCTCGCCAGCGTCGGCAGTCTGGCTGCCCGCGAGGATCTTCACCAGAGTCGACTTGCCCGCGCCATTGGCACCGAGCAGCGCCACCACTTCGGCGGGATAGATGTCCAGGCTGACGGCATCCAGCGCCCGGCTCGCACCAAACATTTTGCTCAACTCACGCACACGAATCAGTGGCTCGCGAACTACAGCGACCGGCACACTCATACAAATCCTTAGCGGCGATGCGCCAGCGAACGAACCAATCGATCACCCAGGCTTTGCACGCCCTGAACGAGGATCACCAACACCACCACCGTGGCAACCATCACTTCATTGTTGAACCGCTGATAGCCGTAACGGATCGCCAGATCACCGAGCCCGCCACCGCCGATCACCCCGGCCATCGAGGAAAAACCGATGAGCATCACCAGCGTCAAGGTGATCCCGGCCAGCAACGCCGGCAGCGCTTCGGGCAACAACACTTTGAAGATCACATGACCGATGTCGCCGCCCATGGCGAGGATCGCTTCGATGCGACCCTTGTCGACTTCGTCCAGAGCGTTTTCGACGATGCGCGCGAAGAACGGAAACGCACCGATGGTGATCGGCACCACGGCGGCGGTGCTGCCCAGCGTTGTGCCGACCACCAGCCGCGTCAGCGGGATCAGGGCAATCAGCATCACCACGAATGGCAGTGAACGGCCGAGGTTGACCACGCCACCCAGCACGGCATTCAGGCGTGGCATCGGCAACAGTCCGTCGCGACGACTGATAAACAGCAACACGCCTAACGGCAAGCCGATCAGCAGCGTGAACAGCCCCGCGAGCAGGACCATGTACAGGGTTTCACCGGTGGCGTTGAACACCAGTTGCAGGATTTCATCCCAATTGACCGTACGGTTCATGAGTGCGCAGCCCGTACGCCGTATTGTTTGAGAAAACTCAGGCCTGGCTCAGCGTGGCCCAGCGGCAAGCCGCAGGTCGGCCGCAGCGAAGCGCCCAGCTGGGATTGCGGATCGGCCAGCAGCCGTGGCACCGGCCCGGCTTCGACCAGACGTCCGTTGGCCATGAAAGCGGCGTGGTCGCAGATCGACTTGACCACCTCCAGTTCATGGGTGATCAGCACGATGGTCACGCCCAGTTGCCGATTGATGTCGCGAAGCAATTGCAGGATCGATTCGGTGGTTTCCGGATCGAGTGCACTGGTGGCTTCATCCGAAAGCAGGTACGCCGGCTCTGCGGCCAGGGCGCGGGCAATCCCGACGCGCTGTTTCTGGCCGCCGGACAATTGCGAGGGAAAGGCCTGCGCCTTGTCACTCAAACCGACCAGTTCCAACAGCTCGCGAACCCGCACGTGGCGCCACGGTTTGCCGACATTGGCAATCTCCAGCGGCACCGCGATGTTGTCGAATACCGTGCGCGAATGCAGCAGGTTGAAGCCCTGGAAGATCATGCCGATGCGCTGGCGTTGTTTGCGCAAGTCACTGTCGGACTGCTTCAGCAGATCCACACCGTCAATCAGGATCCGTCCGCTGTCTGGCCGTTCGAGCAGGTTGAGGCAACGCAGCAGCGTCGACTTGCCCGCCCCGCTACGCCCGAGAATCCCGTAGACCGCACCGTCGGGAATGCTCAGCGAGACCTGATCGAGTGCCGGTTGCGCGGCCGAAGGATAAGTCTTGCTCAACTGCTCGACGGCGATCATGGCTTGCTGCCCGCCACCGGAATCACTGAACCGGCGAAGTTATCGGTGATGTATTTGGCGACCTCGGGCGACGTCAGGTCCTTGGCCAGTTGCGCGATACGCGGGTCGTGCTCCAGCTTCGGCGTGGTCACCAGAATGTTGGCGTAGGGGTTGTGCTCGGCTTTCTCCAGACCCAAGGCATCCTTGGCCGGCACCAAACCTGCGTCGAGCGCGTAGTTGCCGTTGATCACGGCCAGATCGACGTCGTCCAACGAGCGCGGAATCTGCGGTGATTCGATTTCCAGGATCTTCAGCTGTTTCGGGTTCTCGGCGATGTCCTTGGGCGTTGCCTGGTCCGCCGCCGGGTCGTTGAAGCCGGATTTGAGTTTGATCAGGCCGTTGTCCTGCAACAGGTACAGCGCGCGGCTCAGATTGGTGACGTTGTTGGGCACGGCGACGGTGCCTTTTACCGGCACGTCGGCGAAACTTTTGTGCCGGTGCGAGTAAATGCCCAAGGGTTCGATATGCACCGTGGCCGCCACCGCCAGTTTCTCGCCGAGGGCCTTTTCCTGGGATTTCAGGTACGGCAGGTGCTGGAAGTAATTGGCGTCGACGTCACCGTGCACCAACAGCTCGTTGGAGTTCACGCCGTTGGGGATCTCGATGACTTTGAGGTTCAGCTGCGGATCGATCTTCTGGATGTACGCCAGAATCTGCGCGTGGGGCACCGGGTCGGCAGCCACGCGCAGCGGCTCAAGCGCCTGCGCACCGAACGACGTCACCAGCGCGCCGAGCACGGCCAGGGTCAAACCTGCTTTCTTGATCATGTGCGGAGTCCTTGAGCGGTGGTTGAGTCAGGCGGATTTACGAACGGGCGGTGGTGGCAGCAACGCATCGGCGTAGAAGCGCTGCGCGACATCGGGATGCGAGCGCAAACGACCCTTGAGGTAGTTCCAGCCGACATCGCGAAACAGCGGATTGAGCGGATCACTCGCCGGCCCGCGCGCCTCGCGCAACAGTGCGGTGGGCAGCGGATACAGCGGCACCACGGCATCCAGTTGCGCACCGAGGAAGAACGCGACAGACAGACGCTCACTGCCCTCCGGCGGCGACACGACTCGGTGCACCGTGGCCCGCAGATAACCGTTGCTGGCCAGTTCGAGCAGTTCGCCGATGTTCACCACCAGGGTGTTCTCACGCGGCAACGCGTCGATCCAGCGCCCCTCTTCGATCTCGACCTGCAGCCCGGCCTGCTGGTCTTGCAGCAGGAAGCTGAGGAAACCGGAATCCTTGTGCGCGCCGACACCCTGGTGGCTCGACTCGCTGGACTGGCCGGGATAGCGCATCAACTTGATGTGTTCGTTGGGTTTGTCGCCGTAGAGTTGATCGAACGCATCGGCGCGCAGCGACAACGCCTGAGCGAACGCACGCAGCAGGCGCAACGACATCCGCGTCATCGCCTCCTGCCATTCCAGCAGCAACGGTTTCAGTTCCGGCAGTGCCGTCGGCCATTCGTTGGGGCCTTGCAGCCTCGCCCAGAACGGGCTGCCCGCCGTCAATGGCAACGCCTCGCGCTCGGCACCCAGATCAAACTGCTCGCGCAGATCGGGCTGGCCACGGGTGATCTCCGAGGCGGCACGGTTGTAACCGCGAAAGTGCGGTGAATTGATCATGCCAACGGCGGTTTTTTCGCTGTCGGGCAAGGCGAAGAACTGCCGGGCGTGGGCTTGTACTTGCTTGAGCAAGTCACTGTCGATGCCGTGGCCCGTCAGGTAGAAGAAGCCGACGTCGCGGGCGGCGTGGCGCAGGTTTTCGAGAAATTCGTAGCGCTGTTGCGCCGTGCCTTCGAACAGCGACAGGTCCAGCGTCGGTAATGCGGTGATATCGAGGGTATGCGGCATGATTCACTCCCGTGTGAATCAAACCTGAAAAACCTGTGATCGATTCAGCGTGTGCCGTCATGGCAATCGGGGGTCTATCGGTTTGATGCGTTTTGATTCGTCGTTGAGACAAAACTAAACGATCTTAAAAATACGTAGCCAATATCTTTTTCGCATTACCTTAGGCCTCTTTTCCCCTCACCCCAGACCTCTCCCAGAGGGAGAGGGAGCCGACCGGGTTGTCTTGCGGTATACGGCGACCTGAACAACCGGGTTGGATTCGGCGAAGATCGTTCAGGCCGGCGTAGCGTTGAAGATCACCTTGACCAGTTCCCCTCACCCCAGCCCTCTCCCGAGGGAGAGGGAGCCGACCGAGGTGTCTATCGCGATACATCGACCTGAACGACCGAGTCGGTTATGGATTCGACACAAACTGTTCAGGTCGGCGTGATGCTTAACAACAACGCGGTCAGTCCCCTCTCCCTCTGGGAGAGGGCTAGGGTGAGGGGCACTGACGACTCGGTATCAAGCGTCTTGCAGCGCACGCGGCCGTTGGCTGCGTTGTTCGGCACTGGCGTCCGGCGCCTGCTGCAACTGGAAGTCGAACTTCAGCTCGGCATAACGCCCCGACGCTGCATCCTCACCAAACACCACCTCCCCGACCAAGCCTTCACGGGTCGCGTAGGCGAAGTCATCCCACAGGTATTGATCACCCGAAAGATTGATCTGCGTGGTCAGATGCCGATGCCCCGGCGCGCTGATAAAGAAATGCACATGGGCCGGGCGCTGGCCATGGCGGCCGAGCTGGTTCAGGCATTCCTGGGTCGGCCCTTGCGGGTCGCAGCCATAACCGGACGGCACGATGCTGCGAGCGCGGTAACGGCCTTCGGCGTCGGTAATGATGCGTCGACGCAAGTTGTACTCGGACTGGCTCGGGTCGAAAAACGAGTAAGTGCCCTTGGTGTTGGCGTGCCACAGATCAACGGTGGCACCGGCCAGCGGCTGGCCATGCAGATCGAACACCTGGCCTTCGAGGTGCATGACGGTGGCGGCACCCTCCTCGCTGCCGTCATCCATGCGGCACTCGCCTTCACACAGCGGCGCGCCGGCAACGTACAGCGGGCCTTCGATGGTGCGTGGTGTGCCGCCGGTCAAGCCGATCTGTGCATCCTTGGCGTCCTGCAACAGGTCGAGGAAGTGCTCGATGCCAAGGCCGGCGACCAGTAATCCCGCCTCCGAACGAGCGCCCAGACGGTTGAGATAGTCGACCGCTTTCCAGAACTCGTCCTCGCTGATGTCGAGGTCTTCGATGATTTTCGCGCTGTCCTGCAAGATGCGCAGGACGATGGTTTTCAGCCGGGAGTTACCCTCGTCGTTGGCGAAACCGGCGGCTTCTTTGAAGAAGGCTTGCAACTCGGCGGTGTGGGCAATTTTCACGGTCATGGTGGTTACCTCATCTTGTTGTTGTGTGGTTCTCGCGAATCTTCAGGACAGACAACCTTCCCTGTGGGAGCTGGCTTGCCAGCGATTGCGGTGTGTCATCCAGCATTGATGGCGGCTGGTGTATTGCTATCGCTGGCAAGCCAGCTCCCACAGTGTTCAGGGATGGATTCGAAACCATGGATCAGCGATCGTCTGTATGGATCGACGACGGATGCCGACAGAGGCCGTCAACCTCGATGTCCATGTAGGGAAACAACGGCAAGCGCATCAGCGTGTCGTGCAGGGCCTCGACGCTCGGCACATCAAACACGCTGTAATTGGCGTAATGCCCGGCGATGCGCCACAGGTGCCGCCAGACGCCTTCGCGTTGCAGCCGTTGCGCCAGCTCCTTTTCGTCAGCCTTGAGCCGGGTGGCCAGCGACGGGTCCATATCGATGGGCAATTTCACGGTCATTTTTACGTGGAACAGCATGGTCACTCTCCTGATTCAGTGGCGACGAAAACGCGCCAGACGCTCTTCGTCCAGCGTCAGGCCCAGGCCTGGAGTTCGCGGAATGTGCAAGTGGAAATCGCGGTACTGCGGCGTTTCGGTGACGATGTCTTCGGTCAGCAACAACGGGCCGAACAGTTCGGTGTCCCAGGTCAGTTGCTTGAGCGTGAGGAAGGCGTGCGCCGAGGCCAGCGTGCCGATGGAGCCTTCGAGCATGGTGCCGCCATACAGCGCAATGCCGGCGGCTTCGGCGATCTGCGCGGTTCTGAGCACGGCACGCGGACCACCGTTCTTGGCGATTTTCAGGGCGAACACACTGGCGGCGCCGTCGGCGGCGAGGCTGAAAGCATCCTCGACGCTTTCGATCGATTCGTCGGCCATGATCGGCGCCGGGCTGCGCTGATTCAGGCGAATCTGCCCGAAGCGGTTGACCCGCGAAATCGGCTGTTCAATCAGGTCGATACCGTTGTCACCGAGCACCTGACAGCCGCGAATCGCTTGGGATTCATCCCAATACTGGTTGACGTCGACCCGCACACTGGCGCGCTCGCCCAAGGCTTTTTTGATCGCCACGACGTGCTTGAGATCCTGCTCCAGCGGGTTGGCGCCGATTTTCAATTTGAAGATGCGATGGCGACGTGCTTCGAGCATCTGCTCGGCTTCGGCAATGTCGCGGGCGGTGTCGCCGCTGGCCAAGGTCCAGGCCACTTCAAGGCTGTCTCGCACGCGGCCGCCGAGCAACTCGCTGACCGGCAGACCGAGGCGCTTGCCTTGCGCATCGAGCAGTGCACTTTCGATGCCGGACTTGGCGAAAGTATTGCCCTTGGCGATCTTGTCGAGCCGCTGCATCGCCGCGTTGATGTTGTTGGCGTCCATACCCACCAGCGCCGGCGCCAGATGCGCATCGATATTGGCTTTGATGCTTTCCGGGCTTTCATAACCGTAAGCGAGACCGCCGATGGTGGTGGCTTCGCCGATGCCTTCAATACCATCGCTGCAGCGCAGTCGCAGAATCACCAGAGTCTGCTTCTGCATCGTGTGCATCGCCAGTTTGTGCGGGCGAATGGTCGGCAGGTCGACGATGATCGTCGTCAGGTTTTCAATCAGAATTCGCTGCATTTCAATGTCCCTTGAAAAGTAGTCAACCGAGGTCGCCGCCACCGACCGGCAACGTCACGCCGGTGATGTACGAGGCGTCATCGGAAGCCAGAAAGAGGATCGCGCCGACCTGTTCGTCGAGGCTGCCGTAGCGTTTCATCAGGCTGCTGTTGAGGGTTTGCGCGACGATTTCCTGATACCAGGCCTGCTCTTGCGCTGACGGTTCGGCGGCATTGCGCGGGATGCGCCGGGGCGGCGCTTCGGTGCCGCCAGGAGCCGTGGAGTTAACGCGAATGCCGCGCTCTGCGTTTTCGAAGGCCAGACATGCTGTGAGTGCGTTGATGCCGCCCTTGGCGGCGCCGTACGGCACCCGATTGACGCTGCGGGTGGCAATCGACGAGACGTTGACGATGGCGCCGCGCCCTTGCTTGAGCATGTACGGCAGCGCTGCGTGGCAGCACCACAGCGTCGGGAACAGCGAACGGCGCACTTCCGCTTCAATCTGTTCGACTTCGTAATGCTCGAACGGCTTGGCCCAGATCGTGCCGCCGACGTTGTTGATCAAAATGTCGAGACGGCCGAAGGTGTTGATGGCTTCAGCCATGACCCGCGCGCAATCGGCGTATTGCTCAAGGTCGGCGGTCAGCGCGAGAACGCCCTCGGCTTGCAGTTCGTGAACCAGTTCAGAGCGATCGACGGCGACGATTTGTGCGCCTTCGTTCAGCAGGCGTTCGCAGACGCGGCGGCCGATACCCTGCGCCGCGCCGGTGACCAGCGCGATCTTGTTGGAGAATCTGTTGTTCATGACAACCTCGAAAGAAGGGTTTCAGGCAGCCGCAGCAGCGAACTTTTCGTAGTAGAAGTTCGCCGGGGTGATGCCCTGCTCGCGGATGTATTGGCTGACCGCTTCGACCATCGGCGGCGGGCCGCAGAGGTACACGTCGACATCGCCTTCATTGAGGTGGCGCGGTTCAATGTGCTGGGTGACGTAGCCCTTGAGTGGATGCGCACTCAGCGGGTTGGCCACGCAGGCGCCGAAACTGAAGTCGGGAATGCGGGCGGCGAAGGCTTCGAGACGATCGATTTCGACCAGATCGAAATCGTTGGTCACGCCGTAGATCAAATGCACGGGATGATCGCAGCCCTGCTCGGCGATCTTTTCCAGCATCGCGGTGAACGGTGCCAGGCCGGTGCCGCCCGCCAACAACAGCAGCGGCCGCTTGATCTCGCGCAGGTAGAAACTGCCCAACGGCCCGGCCAGGTTCATGCTGTCGCCGGCCTTGGCCAACCCCGTGAGAAAGCTGCTCATCAAGCCACCAGGCACGTTACGAATCAGAAAGCTGACCTCGCCGTTTTTCTGCAATGAGCTGAAGGAATAAGCGCGGGTCTGCTCGCTGCCGGGCACTTGCAGATTGACGTACTGGCCCGGCAGAAACGCCAGTTTGCTCAGCGCCTCGCCCTTGACCGACAAGGCAATGGTGCTCTCGGACAACTGCCGGACAGCGCTTATCGATGCCTGGAAGTTCGCTTGTTCGGTCTTGCACACCTGCGAGCCTGCCGGTACTCGCACCACACAATCGCTTTCAGCGCGCATCTGGCAGGTCAGCACATAACCTTGTGCGAGTTCGTCGGCGCTCAAGGCGTCTTCGATGAAGTTGTCGCCCATGTCGTAACGCCCGGCCTCGGCGAAACATTTGCAGGTGCCGCAGGCGCCATCGCGGCAGTCCAGCGGGATGTTGATGCCTTGGCGATAGGCCGCATCGGCGACGGTTTCATGGCCACCCGCCTCGATGAAACGAGTGACGCCGTCTTCGAAATTAAGCGCAATCTGGAAATTCATGGTGCACCTCGCCGTGTCGACTAGATGTGGTAGATGTCGATGACCTGACGGACGTAATCGTTTTTCAGCACGACTTTCTTGGCCTTGATCAGCGGCTGTTCGTCACGCAGATCGAGGGTGTAGAAACTGCTGCCGAAGTAGCTGTCGGTAACCTGATAGCGGAAGCTCAAGGTGTGCCAGTTGAAACGCACCTGGCATTGCCCTTCGCTGCGCTCGACGATTTCGATGTTGCTCAGGTTGTGTGAGGTGCGGGTGTCGGGAATGGTCGCGCTGGAGCGTTCGGTCTTGATCCGGAAGATGCGGTCTTCGAGACCGCCACGGTTGCCGTACCAGATCAGCGAGATTTCGCTTTGCGGGTCTTCGGTGAGGGTGTCGTTGTCGTCCCAGGCCGGCATCCAGAAAGTCGCGTCGGCGGCGTACAACTCGAGCCATTGATCCCACTGACCGTCATCGAGATAACGCGCCTCGCGGTAGAGAAAATCGCGCACGCTGTCGTAGAGGTTGCTCATCACACGGCCTCCACGGGGATCAGTTGTGGTTCGCTGGCAGCGGCTCTGAGCATGGTTTCCTGCCAGTACTTGTGTTGCAGCACGAACAGGCCTTCGTCTTCGGTGCGCATGCCGGAGAGCAGTGGTTTAAGGTCGATTTCTTCGGCGGCTGCGTCGGCACCTTCGACCCAGTGCGTGGCACCACGGGACATATCATTCCAGCCGCGCCCGGCGCCGTAGCCGGTCTGGCACGAGCGGAATTCTTCGAGGTCATCCGGCGTGGCCATGCCGCTGACGTTGAAGAAGTCTTCGTACTGACGAATGCGCTTGGCGCGCGCCTCGGCGCTCTCGCCTTTGGGAGCGATGCAGTAAATGGTGATTTCAGTCTTATCGACCGAGATTGGCCGGGCAATGCGGATCTGCGAACTGAACTGATCCATCAAGTACACGTTGGGGTACAGGCACAGGTTGCGCGAGTTCTCGATCATCCAGTCGGCACGGGCCTGGCCGAAATCTCGGGCCAGTTCGTCGCGACGCTCATAGGCGGGACGATCTTCAGGGTTGGCCCAGCGGGTCCAGAGCAACAAGTGGCCGTGATCGAAGGAATAGAAACCGCCGCCCTTTTTCGCCCAACTGCCGGCGCTCATGGTCTTGATCGCCTCACCTGCTTCGCGCTGTTGACGCTGGTTCTGGGTGGCGGCGTAGTTCCAGTGCACCGAGCTGACGTGGTAGCCATCGGCACCGTTTTCGGCGGTGAGTTTCCAGTTACCTTCGTAGATATACGAGCTCGAGCCGCGCAACACTTCCAGGCCTTCTGGCGACTGATCGACGATCATGTCGATGATCTTGGCGGACTCGCCCAAGTGCTCAGCAAGGGATTTCACATCGGCATTCAGACTGCCGAACAGAAAGCCGCGATAGGACTCGAAACGCGCGACTTTGGTCAGGTCATGGGAGCCTTCGCAATTGAAGCCTGCGGGATAACCGGCTTCGCTCGGGTCTTTGACCTTGAGCAGTTTGCCACTGTTGTTGAACGTCCAGCCGTGGAACGGGCAGGTGTAGCTGGAGCGGTTGCCGGACTTGTGCCTGCACAACATGGCGCCGCGATGGCTGCAGGCATTGAGGAACGCATTGAGCACACCGTCCTTGTTGCGCGCGATGAAGATCGGCTGACGCCCCATGGTCGTGGTCAGGAAATCGTTGTTGTTGGGGAGCTGGCTTTCGTGGGCGAGGTAAATCCAGTTGCCTTCGAAGATGTGCGCCATCTCCAGTTCGAACAGCCGCGGATCGGTGAACATCTCCCGCTTGCAGCGGTAGGCGCCCTTCTCCTTGTCTTCTTCAAGCATGGCATTGAGGTAGTCGATTCCCAGGGACATGGCCGGGGCCTCCATTGTTATTGTTCAGGCCAGGTCAGATTAGGGAGGCGTAGCACGGGGCAATAGCCGAATCCTGCAGATCGCTATCCGTTTTGTGCAGGACGGCGCTGCAGGTGATTCAGGGAAGTTTCAGCGGGGAGTTTTAGTGGCGGCGTTTGAAGGTTTTCGACGGCAGTTCACCGAACTGCTGGCGATAGCTTTCGGAGAAACGGCCCAGGTGCAGGAAGCCGTAGTCGAGCGCCAGCTCGGTGAGGTTGCGCACCGGGCAGCTTGGGTCACTGAGGCAGGCGTGGATGCGCGCAAGCTTGCGTTGGCGGATGTATTGCATCGGCGTAACGCCCAGTTGGCGTTCAAACAAGGTGTACAGCGAGCGCGGGCTCATGCTCGCCTGAGCGGCCAAATGTTCAGCCGGCAAATCCAGTTTCAGGTTACGTTCGATGTAATCGACGATGCGTTCGAAGCTGATGTTCGGTGCACTCAGGCATTCACGGCTGACGTTGGTGTTCATCAGCGAAATCAGTTTGCTGCCGATGATCTGCGCGTAATGCTCCTGCACCCGAAGCAACGGATCGCTGGCCTCGGCTTCTTGACAGATCATCGCGAGCAGGTTGGTGAAGCCTTCCAGTTCATCAAGCTGATAGTGATTGCGCAGGAAACGGATACCGCTGGAGGGGTGCTGCCAACGCTGCTCGTTGCACACCGATTCGAGCACGCTGACCGGCACCTTGAGGATGAATTTCTCGCAGTCTTCCGAGTACGTCAGATCAACCGGATCATCCGGGTTGATCAACAACAACTCGCCCGGCACCAGATGCTGTTCGCGCTTGTGCCCGCGCCACAGGCAATTGCCTTGCAAGAGCACTTGCAGGTGGTAAACGGTCTCCAGCGCAACGGAGGTCACGCGCACGCTGCCGCCATAGCTGATGCGGGCCAGATCGAGATCGGCGAGTTTGCGATGGTTGAGGCTGGCTTGCGGGTGGGTGGTTCTGGACAGACCGATGAAGTGCTGGCCGACGTGCTGATTGACGTAGTCGGAGACGGCATAAGGGTCAGCGTGACGGAACACGCTGCTGCGATCGCTCAGCAGATGGCTGTCCATGGGGCATTGCTCATTGTTGTCGTTATTTTGGGATCACGGGGTTTCAGGCATCACCACTCACAGTACGCCGGAGTGTCACGGTGGGCAATTGGACGAAGGTTTGGGTATTCGATAATCGAACACTTCTTGCGGATTACGGCGTGGTTTGTCCAACGCCTACACTTGCCGAAGAAATGCCCTACACGCCAAAAAAACCCGATACAGAAAAATCCTACTTATGACAGTTTTAGAAAACAAAAAAAGCCCGTTTCAGTCGAAACTGAAACGGGCTTTTCCCACCTCAACGGCCTTTACTTCAGGTCGTCAAAGTGGTCTCGCAGGAACTCGTAAAAGCGAAAGGCTTTAAACAATCTCCATACAAGGCTCAGCGTACGCAGCAAAAGCTTCATACGTTTTGGCCTCCAGGGCTGGGGGCCAAACCTCCAGCAAGCTTACCGGATCATGCTTGCTTTCAGCCTGAACGTCAGTTCGACTAGTGAGGCGGCCGGTTGAAAGCCCTCTGAGCCATCATCCCGGCACGGGTGCAAAACCGTGTCAAAGGGAATGAAACTGTTAAGTTTTCCAGCCAGACCTCACTACCGAACCAACATACGAGCGCCTGCATCATAACCTCAATAAAAGGATTTCATGCAGAGAGTTTTATTGCCTTTGTAAACCGTTATTTCTGTCTGCTTATTAAAATAAACATACCTGGAAAAAGTCGTTCAAAAAAAGCTATTACCGTTGCAAGGTGGCGCAAAGGCTCATACTATCCTCACACGTCAGTTCGGCTAGTGAAGCAACAAACCTCGGTCGCAAACCAGGGTTTACAAAAAGAACCGCCCCGCAAAGGCGGTTTTTTTTCGTCTGTCTTTTTACTGCACCCGACGACGAAAAACAGCTCACAACACCCGCGCCCACGTCTGACTCAGCAGATCCTTGCCAAAGCTGTGAACCGCTTCTTCCTCCACCAACTCAAACCCGGCCTGCTGATAAATCTTGCGTGCAGCCGTCAGGTTGCTGGTCGTCCACAAGGTCATTTTCCGGTAACCCATCTGCCGGGCAAAGCGCAGGCACTCCTCGACCAGACGACTGCCAATGCCCAGACCCCGCGCGCTGGCGTCGACGTAGAGCATGCGCAGTTTGGCGGTAGTCGCGTCCTGGCGGACGATGAACACCGAACCGATGACCTTGCCGTCCTTTTCGGCAATCCAGCAGCGCTCACAGGTGGGGTCGTAATCGCGCAGGTACTTGGCGACCACCTCGGCCACTAGCGCCTCGAACTCCGAATTCCAGCCGTATTCGCGGGTATACAGTGCGGTTTGCTGTTGCATCACTGTACCCATGTCGCCGGGCTGCGGATCGCGTAATACGTAGGTTGAGTCTTTGTTGCCTTGCAGCAGTGTCTGGATCAGCGTCATGGCGCCGATCAGTTGTTTCTGCTGCGGTTCAGGCAATCGCTCGAGCATGGCGACGATCTGTTCGCGGGAAGCCTTTTCCAGCGGGACCAGAATTTCGCGCCCGAGGTCGGTGAGGTGCAATTGCGCAGCGCGGCCGTCCGTAGGCGACGGCACTTTCTGGATCAAGCCGTGCTTTTCGAAACCGCTGATGATGCGGCTCATGTAGCCGGCATCGAGGCCGAGCATCTGGCGCAGTTCAGCACTGGTCAGGTCACCGCGCGACGCCAGCTCATACAAAATGCGTAACTCGGTCAGCGAATAGTCGCTTTGCAGCAGATGCTCCTGCAATACACCGATCTGATGGGTGTAGAAGCGGTTGAAACCGCGCACAACGTCGGCTTGCTCGAGGAGATGGCTGCTGGACATGGCAAACGCTCAGTTAATTGCTTAAAGCAACTATATATTTGCCAAAAGCAACCATGTCAACAGAAAGCTATCGGCACTTGGCCAACACCACCTGACAGGTGTCCGGCGTGCCCCCAGAGCGCCCGGCATAGCGGATGCAGTTGCTCATCGACTTCTGCCGGGCCATGTTCAAACTGGAGCCCCAGGCCAGACCGCCCTCACCGACCGAGGGCAAGGCTTTGGCGTAGCAGGCGTCCCCGACGCCGGAAGGCGGATAGTGTTTGCGGCCTGAGCAGCCTGCCGCCAACGCCAGGCTGAGGGCGATCAAGGTGAGTAAAACCCCGCGCGAGCATCGGTTAATCATCGCATTCCACCTGCCGCCAAAGGGCTCGTGACCTGCAGAGTCTAGCCCCCTCATCTGCACAAATCTTCTAAACGTCGATAAGCATTGCGCGGTATTTTATGGGGCCGCACCGTTCAATGGCGAACACTGGAGCTTTCGTGGATAAACGCAACTGGATCGAGCTGTCCCAGGATGTCGACACCGGGATTGAATCGATTCGCGCTCATTTTCAGGGGCATGCCTACGATCCACACTGGCATGACAGCTTCCTCGTCGGTGTTACCGAGCAAGGCGTGCAGCAATTCAATTGCCGCCGAGTACGCCATCGCAGTACCCCGGGCAATGTGTTCCTGCTGGAGCCGGGGGAAATCCACGATGGCCAGGCGCCGACCGAGGAAGGTTTTACCTATTCGATGCTCTACCTCGATCCGCACTGGCTGGAGCGTGAAATGCACGCGCTGTTCGAAGACGCACCGTCCGACAGTCAGCCCGGTTTTGCCGACACGCTGAGTCAGGACCCGCGTCTGGCCACAGCGATCAATCACGCTTTCCATGCGTTGCATGACGGCGATCTGCGCATCGTCCGGCAGACCGCCATTGACGGTCTGCTGAGCTCGCTCACGCGTCATCTCGACTGGCGCAAGCGCCAGGTTTTCGATCCGCGCCTGCCGTTGGTGGCGCAACTGGCGCGAGATTATCTGCACGCGCACACCTATGAAGATATCGGTCTCGATGATCTCGCGCGGGTCTGCGGGGTGGACCGTTTCCGTCTCAGCCGGGCGTTCAAGTCTGCCTTCGGTCTGGCGCCGCACGCCTACCTGATCCAGTTGCGCCTGGCCAAGGCGCGGCAGTTGCTGGCGCGCGGTGAAACGCCGGCACAAGTCGCCAGCGTGCTCGGTTTTGCCGATCAGAGCCACCTCGGTCGCTGGTTCCGGCGTGCCTATCAACTGACGCCGGCGGATTACCGCAAACGCTGCTCAAACCTTCCAGACTGACGCACGCCGTCTGGCGATCATGGATACCTGTGTTGATTTTCAGGGAATCCCGATCATGGCGTCATTACTGCCCTTTCTGCTGTTTGCTTTCGTTGCCTCGATCACGCCGGGGCCGACCAATATTCTGGTGTTGAGCCACAGTTCGCGCCAAGGCCTGCTCGCCACATTGCCAATCATTTTTGGCGCCTGCGCGGCGGCGGCCCTGATCGTGCTGATGGTCGGCCTCGGTGCCGGCGAAACGTTGCTGCGCTACCCGCGTGTGCAGCAAGCCATGGCCTGGGGCGGCGTGCTCTGGTTGAGCTGGCTGGCGTGGCAGATCTTTCGCAGCACGCCGCCATCACTGAACCCGGCGGATGCCCAGGAAGAAAGTTTCAGCGTGCTGGGCGCTGCCATGCTGCAACTGGTCAATCCCAAGGTGTGGATGATGGCGGTGGCAGTGGTCAGCGTGTTTGTTGGCGGGGGTGACAAGACTCTGCGGCTGCTGGTGTTGTCACTGGCGTTTTTGCTGGTGTCGCTGCCGTGCATGACGTTCTGGGCATTGCTGGGTGTGGGCAGCGCACGGTTGATGGGTTCGCCACGGGCGTTCAAACGCATGAATGCGGCACTGGCGTTGTTGCTGCTGCTCTCGGCATGGCTGACCGTCCTGGCATAACGCCCCTGCAGGAGCTGCCGAAGGCTGCTTCTACGGAGGAATGGGCTGTCAGCTCAGGCCACGTTCGATGAGGAATGCCGAGATGTAATCGATGAACGCCACCACCTTCGCCGTGGCCCGCCGATGGCTCGGGTACACCGCGAGAATGTGCGGGCCGAAGGTATCCGGGTCGATGTCGTAATCGGCCATGACCCGCACCAGTCGCCCGTCGGCAATGTACGGTGCGGCGCTCCACAGCGGCGTATGCAGCAAACCGCGCCCGGCCAAAGCACTGGCCAGCAGCAAGTCGTAATTGTCGCTGCGCAACCGCGGTGCCGCCGGTTGCGCCAGACTCAAGCGCTGCCCATCGCGCTCGGCCCACCAGAATTCGCGGCTGAGCAATGGGTGCTGATAGAGCAGCCACTCATGCTGCTCAAGGGTTTGCGGAGTCACCGGCAAATCCTTGCGCGCCAGGTACTCCGGACTGCCGCACAGGGCCAGTCGATTGCTACCCACCACCCGCGCAATCAGCCCCGGCAAGTCATCGTGGCCTTCACGCAGCGCCAGGTCATAACCACTTTCCAGCAGGTTGACGAAGGCATCGCACAGATCCACTTGCAGGCTGATCTGCGGGTATTGCTGCAGAAAGCCGTCACACACCTGATCGAGAAACGCCCGCCCATACGCCAGTGGTGCGGTGATTTTCAGGTTGCCGCGCAAGCCGTGCTGTAACTGCTCGATTTCCTCGCTGGCCTCGTCCAGCCGCTGCAACACCAGCCGTGCGGTTTCCAGGTACACCCGGCCGATTTCGGTAAGCAGAATCCGCCGTGTGCTGCGCTCAAACAGGCGTGCACCCAGCTCCGATTCCAGGTGATTGACCGCTTTGGTCAGCGCCGACGGGGTCTTGCCCAACTGCTCGGCGGCGCGGCTGAAACTGCCGAGCTGCGCAGTGACCACGAACATTTTCAATGCACCCAGTTTGTCCATGCTTTTTCCATTCAGGCAAAAACGTTTTTCGTGAGGGAGACGTTCTGTCGACCGCTGTCAGCCACTAATCTCGCCATCAGACGCAATAACAAGGAAATCTTCAATGAAAAGATTCATCCCGAGTCTGTTGGTAGTCGCTGTAAGTTTTGCCTCGATGGAAGCCATGGCCGCTCCTGATCTGATCCTGCTCAACGGCAAGATTTTCACTGCCGACCCCGCACAACCCAAGGCGCAAGCCCTCGCCGTAGAGAACGGCAAAGTGCTGAAGGTCGGCACCGACGCGCAGATCAAAGCCCTGATCGAATCCGGCACCCAAGTCATCGATCTCAAAGGCAAAGCGCTGATGCCCGGCCTGATCGACAGCCATTCCCACGCGATTTTCGGCGGACTGGAAATGGTCTCGGCGAACATGGAAGACGAAGTCGTCAGCCTCGACGAACTGCAAAAACGCCTGCGCGACTGGCGTGCAGACGGCAAGGCCAAACACGGCGACGTGCTGAGCATTGCCGGCATGAGTTCGGTTTATTGGGCGCAGGCCGAGGCCTTGGGCAAAACCTTCAACCGCGGCGAATGGGCCAGCGTACCGGTGGTGTTTATCGGCAGCGACCACCACACGGCGTGGGCCAACAACGTCATGCTCAAGCGCGCTGGCATCGACGCAGCCATGCTGAAAACCCTGCCCGACGCGGAAAAAGACACCATTGGCAAACTGGCCAACGGTGAACCGAACGGCTTTGTGGTCGACGCCGGTTGGGACCGGGTCGCCTCGAAAATGCCGGTGCCAAGCCCTACCGACATGTTGAGCGCTGCCAAATCAGCGGTGCGCTACAACAACAGCCTGGGTATCACCGCGTGGATGGACCCTGCCGCCAACGCCGCACCAGGTGAAGCGGTGTTCGCCCTCAAACCGACCGAGAAAACCGTCGGCGTGCTGCCGGCCTATAAAGCCCTGTCGGAAAGCGGCGACATGAGCGTGCACGTCGCGGCGCTGTTGGTGGCCAACCCGAAAAGCCTACCCTCCGACCTCGATACGCTGGACAAGGTGCGCCAGCAATTCCAGGGCATTCCCAACCTGACCCTGCCCGGGATCAAGATCTTCGCCGACGGCGTGATTGAATTCCCGGCACAGAGCGCGGCGATGATCGACCCGTACAGCAACTCGCACAAACAGGGCGAACTGCTGATCGATCCACAACACTTCGGCGAACTGGTCAGCGCCATCGACCAGCGCGGCTGGCTGGTGCACATCCACGCGATCGGCGACCGTGCGGTGCGGGAATCGCTGAACGGCATTGCTCAGGCGCGCAAGGATCGCCAGAGCGGCGTGACCCACTCGATCACTCACCTGCAAATGGTCAACCCGCAAGAGTTCGCCCGCTTCAAACCGCTCAACGTCATCGCCTCGATGCAACTGCTGTGGGCCAGCGCCGACGACTACACCACCGACATGATCAAGCCCTACGTCAGCGCCCTCGCCTTCCGCTATCAGTACCCGGCGCATTCGCTGCTGAAACAGGGCGCGACGATCGCCGGCGCGAGTGACTGGCCGGTGTCGACACCGAATCCGTTCAACGCCATGGCCCAGGCGATTACCCGTGTCGGACCGTTGGGTGTGCTCAATGCCGATGAGCGTCTGGACCGTGAAACCATGTTCTACGCCTACACCGTCAACGCCGCGCGGACCATTGGCCTGGAGAAGCAGATCGGCTCGCTGACGCCGGGCAAGCAGGCTGACTTTATCGTGCTCGACCGCGATGTGTTCAGCGTCGACAACAAGGCCCTGCATGACACCCAGGTTTTGCAGACCTGGTTCGGCGGCCGTCAGGTCTACACCGCCACCCAATAACAACATTGATCCCCCTGTAGGAGCTGCCGAAGGCTGCGATCTTTTGACTTTGATTTTAAAAACCAAGATCAAAAGATCGCAGCCTTCGGCAGCTCCTACAGGTTTACCTCCTGCCCCCATAACAATCACAACATCGGGACTTCACATGAAAGCCTTGCCCCTGTTCGCCCTGAGTTTTTTCAGTCTGCTGCCGTTGAGTAGCTTTGCGATCCCTTTAAACGATGACTTTGCGCTGTTGGTGGATCTCACTTTAGCCAGTGATTACCGCACCCGGGGCATCTCGCAAACCCAGAACGACCCTGCCATGCAGGCCGGCCTGACTCTCGCGCACAGCAGCGGTCTGTACCTCGGCGCGTGGAGTTCCAACGTCGATTTCGGCGGCGGCCTGAAAACCCGTCAGGAAGTCGATTACTACGGCGGCTGGCTGTGGCAGGCGACCGAGGAAGTCAGCCTCGATCTGGGCTACATCAAGTACGCCTACCCCAAGGAAAGCCAGTTCAACCAGAGCGAGGTCTACGGGATTCTCGGGGTTTATGGGGTGAAGCTGGCGGCGTATTACTCCAGTGATGCGCCGGGAATTGATAGCAAACAGAGTTCGCTGTACAGCTACATCGGTTATGAAACTGAACTGCCGTACGACTCGGGGTTGAAGCTGCGTTACGGCAATATGGATTTCAAGGATCCGCATTTGTACTCGGCGTCCGGGCAGGCCGAGGACAGTTATCGCGAGTGGGAAGTCAAACTCACCCATAACCTCGCCGGCGTGGTACTGGGCCTGAGCTACATCGACACCGATCTCTCACAAACCCAATGTCTGAGCAACTGGGGTTTCAAAGACGTCTGCACCGCCACCGTCGTTGCCAGCGTCAGCAAATCTTTCTGACCCAGCGAAATCCCACTGTAGGAGCTGCCGAAGGCTGCGATCTTTTGATCTTGATGTTAAGAACAACATCAAAAGATCGCAGCCTTCGGCAGCTCGTACAGGAAATGGGGGTCGAACTTGTTACAGGATGTTTACAAATTTTTTACTAATGCTCTTCTACAGTTACACGCGTAACCGCGTGATGTTCTATTCAAGTAGAGGAATGTTTGACATGGCTTTGGGCAACGGACTGCGCTTACCGTCCATCACGCCTACCCGGCTGGTGCTGCTGTTCTCCCTGGCGCTGGTGGCGTTGTACAACCTGGCGACCTGGGAGGCGCTGGGCACTCTGATCACCCTGCAAGGCGCGCACAAACTGGCGTTTTTCGCCTCGTTCGCGCTGTTTTTGTGGGCCGCGATCACCCTGCTGCTGACACTGGTGTCGTTTCGCTGGACACTGAAACCGGTGCTCACCGTGGTCGCCCTGCTCTCGGCCTGCGCCGCGTATTTCATGAATGAATACGGCATCGCCATCGACACGGTGATGATGCAGAACGTCTTCGAAACCAACCCCGCCGAAGCCACCGCGTTGTTCAGCGGCAAGCTGCTGGCTTACGTGCTGTTGCTCGGTGTATTGCCGGCGGCGTTGATCTGGCGCTGGCCGGTCAGTTATCGGCCGTTCTTTCGCGGTCTGCTCAACAAGATGCTGGTGATCATCGCCTGTGTGCTGGTGATCGCCGCCTCGGTGGGCGCGTTCTATTCGACCTACGCGCCAATCTTCCGCGAAGAAGACAAACTCACCCACTTCATCAACCCGACCAACTACATCTACGCGATCAGCAAGTACACCAAGCAACGCCTGGGCATCAAAAAGCATTTCGTGGTGCAGGCCATCGGCGAAGACGCGGTGATGAGCGCCAAGGCGGCCAGCCGCGAGAAGAAATCGCTGATGGTCTTCGTGGTCGGTGAAACTGCTCGCGCCGATCACTTCTCGCTGAATGGCTACGAGCGCGATACCAATCCCGAACTGAGCAAACTCGACATCCTCAACTTCACTCAGGTGCATTCCTGCGGCACGTCGACGGCGGTCTCGGTGCCGTGCATGTTCTCGATGTTCCCGCGTGAGGATTACAGCGACAAGAAAGGCAAAACCTACGAAGGCCTGCTTGACACTCTCCAGCGTGCCGGCGTGCAAGTGCTGTGGCTCGACAACAACAGCGACTGCAAAGGCACCTGCCTGCGCGTACCGCATCGCGACATTTCGAAGAATCAGCCGGGGCCATTCTGCGACGGCAACAACTGCCTCGACGAGGCGCTGTTGCAAGACCTGCAAAGCTACATCGACAGCCTCAAGGGCCACGCGATCATCGTCCTGCACGCCGACGGCAGCCACGGCCCCGAGTACTACGAGCGGTATCCGAAAGACATGGAGCGCTTCAAACCGATCTGCCACACCAACCAGTTGGGCAGTTGCAGCCGCGATGAACTGGTGAACGTGTACGACAACACGATTCTGTACACCGACCATTTCCTTGCCAAGGTCATCGAACTGCTCAAGCGCAATCAGGACTCACTGGACACGTCGATGGTTTACGTCTCCGATCACGGCGAATCGCTGGGCGAGAACGGGCTGTACCTGCACGCGGCGCCGTATGCGCTGGCGCCGCAAGCGCAGACCCATGTGCCGATGGTGATGTGGTTTGGCAATGGCACGCTCGCCAGTGAAGGGATCGATCGCGGTTGTTTGCAAGGCAAGACCGGGCAGGCGGACCTGAGCCATGACAACCTGTTCCACTCGGTGCTGGGGTTGTTTGATGTGAGGACGTCGGTGTATCAGCCAGGGCTGGATATTTTTCATGGCTGCCGGCCGGCGATGACGGCCACGAATTAACCAAACACTGAAGATCCCTGTGGGAGCTGGCTTGCCAGCGATAAGGCCGGCACATCCGGCATCTGTGTTGACTGACAAGCCGCCATCGCTGGCAAGCCAGCTCCCACAGGGAATGGTGCTCTCAGGAGGTGAGGTTTGCCAGATAGGCCCACGGGTAGATGCCGCGTTGATGGCCATCGCTGAAGATCATTTGCACGCCGTAGCCCTGCGGGTTGAGTTCGATCAGGCGCACGCGATCATCCACCAGTGGTGTCATGCCTTTGAGGCGAAACGCGCGGCATTGCGAGCACGGGCACTGGCGGCGCAGTTCGGCGTGATAGAGCTGTTGTTCGCGGGCGTCCGGCCAGCTCAAGCGCAAGGTGCCTTCGCTTTGCGAATTAGCCATCGACAGCGGGTTCATTGCAACTGACTCAAGGCGATGCGCACGGCTTTGCGCACCTCCGGGTCGCCGTCGTCCTGCGCAGCCTGCAACGCGGCCACGGCGCCGCGATCATGCAGTTCGCCCAAGGCCAGCGCGGCTTCCTTGCGCAGGTTGCTGATGCGATGGCCGAGGGTGTCGATCAGGGCGTCCAGCGCCGGGGCGAAACGCAAACGGCCGAGGCTGCGGGTAGCGCGCAGGCGCACTTGCCAATAATCATCGCTCAAGGCTTCGACGAGCGCGGAACCAGCGTCAATGTGGCCGACCTTGCCCAAGGTCGTCGCGGCTTCTTCGCGTACTTGCCAGGCGTCATCCCGCAAGGCCTGGCGCAGGGCTGGCAACACTTCGGCGCTGGAGGCCAAGCCCAAAGCGCCAGTCGCAGCACGGCGTACTTCGGTGTCGGGGTCAGCGCTGGCCAATCGTGCCAGGGCGGGCAATGCGTCGAGCTGCTTGAGCCAGCCGAGCACGCCCACGGCTTCACGACGAACGCTGGCGTCGGCATCGTTCAGCGCCGAAACCGCTGCCGGCGCGGCTGCGGCGAAACGCAACTCACGCAAGGCACGGAATGCGGCGATACGCACACTGACGTCGGCGTGATCGGTCCACGGCAAAATCACCTGCCCCGCCGCTTCCGTTTTGAGCAAGCTCAGGCTCTGCGCGGCGGCCGATTGCACGGCGGGCGACGTGTCGGTCAAGGCTTCACACAAGGCCTGCACGACGCCCTCATCTTCCCAGGCTTCCAGCAAACGTGCGGCTTCAGCGCGAACCTCTTCGGCGGGATCTTGCCTCAGGCGATCAACCAGCCAGAGCAAGCCATCCGGTTCTTCCAGATCCGCCAGATCAATCAGCGCAATGCGTCGCACACCGGCGTCTTCAGCGGTGAGGCGCGGTTGCAGATCGAGAATGTCCTGGTTATCGGTCACAGCAAATATAGAGGTCATAGGGCAAATCGCGGCAAAGGGTTTTCGGGAGGCAGACCGAGCGGGTTGAGGCGCGGCAGCGGTCGGTCGTTGTCGTGGCGCAGCAGATCGAGGCAGTGGCGTTTGAGTCGGGAGAATTCGGGGCTGGTGACCAGTTCGCTGGTGCGTGGCCGGGCGAAATCCAGGCGCAGGTCTTCGATGATTCGCCCCGGTCGCGCGCTCATCACTAGCAAGCGGTCGGCGAGGAACAGTGCCTCGTCGATGTCGTGAGTGACGAACACCACCGTGGTACGGATACGCGTCCAGATGTCCAGCAGTAGTTCCTGCATGTTCAGACGTGTCAGCGCATCCAGCGCGCCGAACGGCTCGTCCATCAACAGCAGACGCGGGCGGTTGACCAGCACGCGGGCGATCTCCACCCGTTGCTGCATGCCGCCGGAGAGTTGATCGGGCCAGCGTTCGACAAATCCGTCGAGGCCGACCAGTTTGAGGATTTCATCGGCGGCGCGGTGGCGCTCAGCCTTGCCGATACCACGCATTTTCAGGCCGAAAGCCACGTTGTCACGCACCGTACGCCACGGAAACAGCGTGTGGTGCTGGAACACCATGCCGCGCTGTGGAGACGGCCCGGACACCGCCGCGCCATCGACTTTCAGACTGCCGGCATGAGCGCTGAGGTGACCGGCCAAGGCGCCAAGCAAGGTCGATTTGCCGCAACCGGACGGACCAAGAATGCACACGAACTGACCCGGTTCAATCTGGCAATCAAGTTCGCGCACGGCTTCGAACGCTTCACGCCCTGCGCCGAGGACGATGGATAACTGGCGAATGTCGATCCGCCCTTCCGGGGTTTGCATCACGCTCATCAGGCTTTTCCTCGCGGTCGATGCCAAGGCGTGAACAACCCGCCCAGGCGTTTGATCAGCAGACTGCTGCCCATGCCCAGCACGCCGATCAGCAACATGCCGACGACGATGTCGGCGTAGTTCTGAATCGTGTAGGACTCCCAGGTGTAATAACCGATGCCGAACTGACCGGAGATCATTTCCGCAGTGACCAGACAGAACCATGAGGTACCCATGCCGATCGCCAGGCCGGTGATGATGCTGGGTGCGGCGCCGGGCAGGATCACTTCCAGCAGGATCGCCCGGCGCCCTGCCCCGAGGCTTTTCGCGGAGGCGATCAGACGCGGGTCGACGCCTTCGACGCCGTGCACGGTGTTGAGCAGAATCGGAAACAGCGCGCCGGTGAAGGTGATGAAGACCATCGACAGTTCGGAGGATGGGAACATCAGGATCGCCAGGGGGATCCACGCGACGGCGGGGATTGGGCGCAGGACTTCCAGCGGTGGCAGCAGCAGGTCTTCGGCCCACTTCGAACGGCCAATGGCCAGGCCGAGAGCAATGCCGATGACTAGCGCCGCGAGGTAGCCGGCGAACACACGGCTGAGGCTGGCGGTCAGGTGCTGCAGGAGCTTGCCGGAGTCGCCCAGGCCTAGCGCTGCTTCGATCACGGCCACGGGGGTGGGCACGTTGGCGAAGGTGACGAGGCCGAGGTTCCAGTGGTGGCTGGCGGCGAGTTGCCAGAACAGCAGGCAGAGCAGCAGTGACGCGGCTCTTGATGTCCAGCGGATGGGTGTTTTCATCGAGCGGGTTTCCGGTTCTGGATCTGTGTGATGACTGATATTTACCCCCTCACCCCAGCCCTCTCCCCCAGGGGCGCGAGGGGGAAAGGGAGCCGACCTACGTGCTTTTCAAAACCTGAGTTCGACTCGAAAGGGAGCCGACCTGGGTGCTTTTCAAAACCTGCGTTCGACTCGGTATTTCAGGTCGGCGTAGCGAGTCCAAACACCGCGGTCAGTCCCCTCTCCCTCTGGGAGAGGGCTAGGGTGAGGGGCTTTTGATCTTCTATCAGCGGACAGCAACCGCTTGAGTAGTGGCATCGGCGAAATCGAGAACCTTGCCACCCCGCGCCGACGCATATTGCTGAGCCTGCCCCTTAAGCAAAAACGCACTCAACCGGCCCTTCGCATCACTGGCAAACCACGCCTGCTCAGCCAACAACTTGATCCCGCTGTCACTGGCCTGTGCATACACCGCACGGATGTTTTTGCCTTCCTGCTTCAACGCCGCCAACGCAGTGAAAGCGGCCTCAGCGGAGGCATAGCGGCGCACTTTGTCCTCACCGCGCACCCAGATTTCCGCGACATGACTGAAGTCAGTAATCGCTTTCCCCGTTGTCGCATCCGTAGCCTTCAGTGGCGTCTGTGCGTAGTTGGCCAGCTGCGCCGTGTAGTCCAGACCCGACGCGTTGAACGCGGCGCGGATGTATTGATCGTCGATGAACGTATTCAGATCGAGGCCACGATCAGCCTTCTTCAACAGCTTCAACGTATCGATGGCCGTACCAACCGCCTGACGATATTCCGGCTTCCAGCTCAAGTCGCGGGTCTGCACGCCGAGTGGGCCGTGGAACAGGTAGTTCACTTCGGCATCGACGCCGGTGACTTTGGCGATCAACTCGCTGTATTTCTCCGGCTCAGCGGCCAATAGTTGATTGGCCTCGATGCTCGCCCGCAAATAGGCGACGACGACTTCCGGGTACTTCTTCGCGTACGCCTGATCCACCAGCGCACCATGGAACGTCGGCGCATTGGCCTGGGCGCCGTCGTAGATCTTGCGGGCGAAGCCCCGGCTCGGAAACAGCTCGGCGAACGGCACGAAATCGGCGTGGGCGTCGATCTTGCCGGCCTGCAACGCCGAGCCGGCGACTTCTGGTGGCTGGGCAATGATGTTGACGTCCTTGAGCGGATCCCAGCCCTGCTCCGCCACCGCGCGCAACAACATGCCGTGGGCGGTGGAGGCGAACGGCACGGAAATGGTCTTGCCCTTGAGTTCGCTCAGCGATTGCACGCCGGACGCACTCGGCACGACGATGCCGTTGCCGCTGCCCTTGATGCTCCCCGACAGTACGCTGATGAACAGGCTGTGCTTGCCGGCAGTTTCGAACGCAACACCGTTGAACGCACCTGGGAAATCGGCCATGGCGCCGAAGTCGAGTTTGCCGGCGACCATCTCGTTGGTCAGCGGCGCGCCGCTGGTGAAGTTCTTCCACTGCACGTCGTACTTCGCGTCTTGGTAGGCGCCGTCGTGGGGCAGATATTTGTCGAGCAGACCGAGTTCACGAATCAACAGACCGCCAGCGGCGCAATTGATGGTGGTGTCCTGGGTGCCGATGGCGATACGGATGGTTTCGGCCGAGGCCGACAAAGTGAACGAAGCCAGTACCAGACCGGCGATTGCTGCACGCAACATGAGTGTTTCCCCTCGAATCATTTATTTGAGTTCGTCTCCGCCGCGATCAGGGCGCGGTGGGAAACGAGGGGTTTTCGGTGAATCCAGCGTCCGGGGTTCACCGGATGGCTTTGGGTTGTCACAGTTCCAAATGTAGGAGTGAGCCTGCTCGCGATAGCGGTTTTCCAGATGTTGATGTGCTGACTGACACACCGCTATCGCGAGCAGGCTCACTCCTACAGGGGATCGGGTTTCAACGCAGGAGATAGGGGATCTCGACCTTGACGGCACCCGTCGGGCAATCCTTCTCGCACGGCATGCAGTACCAACATTCGTCGAACGCCATGTAGGCCTTCTGCGTCGCCGGATTGATCGCCAGCAAGTCCATCGGGCAGACATCGACACACACGGTGCAGCCCTTTTCGGCAATGCATTTGTCCTCATCAACGGTGACGGGGGCGTTGGAGCGGAAGAAGATTTCTTGAGCTTGATAGGCCATGGTTCGGACTCTCTTTCAGTAGTGCATCAAGCGGCAAATGCGCCGACCCGTAAACGGTCGTAAGCCTGCATTTCCTCGGCATCAAGCGGAATGATGTAAGGCTCGACGGCTTTCTTGAAACTGATCATCTGGCCGTCATTGCCCTTCTTCAGGTGGCAATGGCAGAACCATTCGCTGTCGTTGCGCTGCGGATGATCAACGCGATAGTGGTACAGACCCCAGCGGCTTTCGGCGCGGAACAACGAGGCGCGAGCGGCCATTTCGGCGCAGTCGCGGATCACGCTGGTTTCCATCGCGCGCATCAGTTCGTGGGCGTTGTTGGCCTTCATCTGCTCGAGATCGCGCTCGATGTCGCTGAAGCGTTGCAGGCCGATCTGCATTTTCTTGGTCACTTTCGGCGGTTGCAGGTAGTCGTTAACGAAACGCCGCAGCTTGTACTCGACCTGCGCCGGCGGCAGTCCATATTCGCGATCCAGCGGGGCGTAGACCCGGGCCCTTTCCTTTTCGATCTGCGCGGCATCCAGCGCAGAAAACTCGCGGCCGGCGACAAAGTCTGCGGCGTTATGCCCGGCAAACCAGCCGTAGGTGAAGGCGCCGAGCATGTAATTGTGCGGCACAGCGGCCATGTCACCGGCCGAATACAAGCCTTTCACCGAGGTCTCGGCGCGTTCGTTCACCCACACCCCGGAGGCAGAGTGACCGCTGCAAAAACCGATTTCGGAGATGTGCATTTCGACCATTTGCGCGCGGTAATCGGTGCCGCGATTGGCGTGGAATTGACCACGACTCGGGCGCTCATTGCTGTGGAGGATTTCCTCGATGGTCTGGATGGTTTCTTCTGCCAGGTGATCGAGTTTGAGAAACACCGGGCCGTTGCCGCTCTCCAGTTCCTGGTGGAATTCCCACATCATCTGCCCGCTCCAGTAGTCGCACTCTATGAAGCGTTCACCCTTGTTGTTGGCGGTGTAGCCACCCAGCGGACCGGTCACGTAGGCGCAGGCCGGACCGTTGTAATCCTTGATCAGCGGGTTGATCTGAAAGCACTCGAGGTTGGCCAGTTCGGCGCCGGCGTGATAGGCCATCGCATAGCCGTCGCCGGCGTTGGTCGGGTTCTCGTAGGTGCCCATCAGGTAGCCCGACGAAGGCAGACCGAGTCGCCCGGCAGCGCCACAAGCGAGAATTACTGCCTTGGCCTTGATCACATGGAAATCGGCCGTGCGGCAATCGAAGCCCATCACACCGTTGACGGTGCCCTCCTCGTCAGTCAGCAACCGCGTGCAGACGAGACGATTGGTGATGCTCACCCGCGCACGTTTCAACTGCCGATAGAGGACTTTTTTGATGTCGTGCCCTTCCGGCATCGGCAGCACGTAGGCGCCCATGTGGTGGACTTTTTTCACCGCGTAATCGCCGGTCTCGTCCTTCTCGAACTTCACGCCCCAGCGGTCAAGCTGCTCGATGGTTTCGAAACTGTGGGTGGCGTAGGCGTAAACGGCGGCCTGATTGACGATGCCGTCATTGGCGATGGTGATTTCCTTGGTGTACTGCTCCGGTGTCGAGTGGCCGGGAATGATCGCGTTGTTCAGGCCGTCCATGCCCATGCTGATCGCGCCGCTGCGTTTGACGTTGGCCTTGTCGACCAGCAACACGCGCAAGTCGCGGTTCTTTTCCTTGGCCTTGATCGCGGCCATCGGGCCGGCAGTGCCACCGCCAATGACGACAATGTCGTATTCCTGTTCGAGCACGTTGCGGGTCATGCCTGCTCCCCTTTTTGCCGGTCGATCCGCAGGCGGTACTGGAACGCATCGCCACGGTAGTAAAGGTGTTCGAAGTCCAGCGGTTGGCCTTGCGCGTCGTGGGTCAGACGCTCGATACGCATGATCGGTGAGCCGGCCTCGACGTTCAGCGCCTGGGTCAGATCGCTGTCAGCCAGCACTGCGTCGATGGCCAGATCGGCATGGCCGAGGGCGATGCCGCAGTCGTTTTCAAGGATCAGGAAGATGTCGCGGGTGACCAGATCGGCCTTCTCCAGCCGCTCGCCGACGGCTTTGGGCAGGTAGGTGATTTCCAGCGAGATCGGCTCACGATTGATCAGCCGTACACGTTTGATCTGCGCGACGATCTCGCCCTCAGCGACTTGCAAACGCTCGGCGACGCGCTTGTCGGCCGGGATGAATTTGAAGCTGCGCAGGCGGTTGATCACCTCATAGCCACGGCCGGTCATCGACTCGGCGAGGCCTTGCAGGCTGCTGACGTTCTGAAAGGTTTTCGGCTTGGCGACGAAGGTGCCTTTGCCGTGGATCTTGAAGATCAGCCCTTCCTTTTGCAGATCGCCCAGCGCCTGGCGCACGGTGATGCGGCTGACTTTGAACAACGCACCGAGTTCGCTTTCGGAGGGCATCTGGCTGTCTTGCGGGTATTCGCCGTCGAGAATCCGCGCACGGAGGACGTCGCGCAGTTGGGTGTGCAGCGGGACGCTGCTTAGGGAGAGAACGTTATCGGTCATCACGGGATCACTTGTTATAACGAGTTATGACGTGATCATAGAGATGTTATGACAAGGTTGAGAAATATTGTTTGGGCATAACCTTAGATGCATGACACACGCGATTCCCTGTGGGAGCTGGCTTGCCAGCGATGGCGTTCTGTCAGCCAACTGATTGGCTATCTGAACCACCGCTATCGCTGGCAAGCCAGCTCCCACAGGGGATGGTGTAAGACTGGAGGTCAGTGGCGTTTGAGGATCTGGTCCATGACCCAGTCGGTTTTGAGGGCTTGTTCGGCGACGGCGGGATGTTTGGAATCTCCACGAATATGCGCATTCATTCCGAGCACGTGATGCCACTGGATGTGCTCGTGATGGGGGATTTCCAGGCTGAGGTGTTCATCGGCATGCAACTGCACGGGATGCTCATCAAACACCGAAAAAATGATCCGCCCGAGACTGCCAATGATCTCGACCCGATCCTCACGCCGATCCGCCACAAAGCTCCAGCAACCCATGCCCAGCGCTCCGGAAGCGAACCGCCAACTGGCGCTGACGGCATCTTCCGCCGCGTACAAACCCGCCTGCCGCGCCGTGAATCCGGCCACTTCAACGATGTCGCCGAGCAGGTACTGGAACAGGTCAAAACCATGGCTGGCCAGATCAGCGAAGTAACCGCCACCGGCCACCGCCGGATCGGTGCGCCAATTGTCGCGCCCCTGCAGATCCGCCGGCGACGGTGCCTTGGTCAATGTCCAGCTCAGATGCCGAACCTCACCAATGCGCCCCTCCTCCAGCCATTGCCGCACCTGCGCAAAACGCGGCAATGAGCGACGATAGTAGGCAACGAACAAATGCAAACCGGCATCGGCAAACGCCTGCTGCATCTCGCGACTTTGCCCGGCATTCAGCGCCATGGGCTTTTCCACACAGCAATGTTTGCCGGCCGCAGCGACTTTCAGGCTGTAGGCGTGGTGGCTGTCGGGCGGTGTGGCGATGTACACCGCGTCCACCTCGGGATCGTTGATCAGCGCATCGACGTCGGTGTAAACCCGCTCGATGCCGTGGCGCGCGGCATAGTCAGTCACGGCCTCAAGGCGTCGGCCCATCACCGCCACCAACGCCGAACCGGGCGCCTTGTAGAAGGCCGGGCCGCTCTTGCGTTCAGCGACGCTGCCGCAACCGATCATGCCCCAGCGCACCACGTTCATGTCTCTTCCTTTAGCCGATGCGCAAGGCGCGCAGATCGAGGTGACCGTCCTTCAGCGGCGGGCACCAGTAATAGCCGCCAGTGATCGGCCGGCTGATGCGATACAGACCATCGGTGATGCCGTCTTCCAGGCCGCTCATACGGCGCAGTTGTGCTTCGAAGGCATCCAGCGAGAAGCCGAAAGCGAGGAACATCAGGCCGGCACGATCACCTTCGATCCACGGCATCGAGCGACGCACAACGAACGCTTCCGGCGCGAAGCTTTCCTGCGCGGTGCGTTTGACGTGGGCGGAGACTGGCGCGTCGTCGATCTCTTCGTTGTCACTGAGGCGACGGCCCATGATGTTGTCTTTGTCGTCGGCCGAAAGCTTGTGGAAACCCTTGAGGTCATGCTGCCACTGCTGGATCGCGGCGAAGCTGCCACCGACCATGCCGTCGGTGCCTGCGCTTTGCAGGGCGGCAGCGATGGCGGCTTCGTCGTGGGGGTTTTCGGTGCCGTCTTCATAGCCGGTCAGGTCGTGGCCGTCCTTGTGGCGGAAGGCTTCCTGCATCTCGACCAGACGCAGGGCTGGTGCCAGTGCGGCTTCGAGAGCGTTGCAGCGGTTGAGCAGTTCACCACGGTCGACGCCGTGCAGCCACACCCACAGCGCGTGCTGGGTTGACGGGTTCTCGACGCCAACGCCGGTCAGCGCCGGGAAGCTGCGCAGGCCGTCAATCTGCATGTTGAGCGCCTTAGCCAGGGATTCACCAAAACCGACCACCGCCGACTTGCCGTCCACCTGATTGAGCAGGCTGTCGAGCGCCTGCGGCAGGGCTTCAACCGACTCAAGGGCGAAAAACAGGTGACGCGCTTGCGCAGGAACAGGGGTGGCGAGAATGCCCGGCTGGTAGTAACTCATGTGAACTCCTTGGGAAAGTGCGCGGGAGTTTACCTGTGGCCGGAGGGTTTGTGGGGGTTTGGATGGAAGTCAAAAGCCCCTCACCCTAGCCCTCTCACGGGGGGAGAGGGAATTGATTGGGGGATATTAAAGATCTACACCGACTTGAACGTGCTGTACCGAATCCATAATCGACAAAAATCTTTCAGGTCGATGTAACTCGCAAGACGCCTCGGTCGGCTCCCTCTCCCTCCGGGAGAGGGCTGCAGTGAGGGGATGTTCGAGGTAAGACACTGAATTGAGCGTGCATCGGTGAATCCATAATCGACAAAGACCTTTCAGGTCGATGTAAGACGCAAGACACCTCGGTCGGTCCCCTCTCCCTCCGGGAGAGGGCTGGGGTGAGGGTGTGCGTCATTACGCCAAGCGCTAGGGCTCAGCCCCGTCCAGCGCTTGAACGCCCGGCGAAAACTGCGCACATCGCTGTAGCCGACTTCCTCGGTAATCCGCTCAATCGGCATATCAGGATTGGCCAGCAAACTCAGGGTCCGCGCCTGCCGCACCTGCTCCAGCAACGCCTCGAACGTCAGCGCATGCTCAGTCAAACGGCGGCGCAACGTACGGCTGCTCATATTCAAATCGCCAGCAATCTTTTCGATGTGACTGCCGCTACTCAAATCCCGCGCAATCGCCCGTTCCACAGCCTGAATCAAATCAAGTTTCTGATGCACCTGCGCCGCTTCCAGCTCCAGCAATGCCACCGCCTGACGCAACGCCAGCGAATGATGATTGGGCAGATTCACGTCCAGCCATTGCGCATCGATCAGCATGCGGTTGTGCAGGCAACCGAAGCGCACGTCCGGCCCGAGCAGGCGCTGGTATTCGCTGAGGTAATCCGGTGCGGCATGCACAAATTCCACGGCAATCGCCTTGAACTCACCCCCCACCAGCGCGCGGCCATACACCAGCAAACTGGCGAAGAACTCCTCGACCGCAAACACCTGCACATCGGCAAATGGCAGACGACATTCAGCATCGAGATGCACCTGAGCGCCGACCACATCAACACTGGACACCACAATCCCGCCCGAGGTGTGTTGATGACGAATGCCTAGCGCAAAGGCATCACGCAAGGTCTTGCACAGCGACAACACATGCCCAAGCAGACCCAAAGTACCGAGTACGTTCTGCGCGCCGACCCACAATCCCAACCCCTGATTGGGCAGCACTTTGAGCGCGCGCTGAATCATCGCCACGGCTTGGCGATAGGAAATCCGCTGCGCCGGATCCTGCAGATCCTCAAGGGTGAAACCCAGCCCACGGCACAGGCTCTGGGGATCGATGCCTTTGTTCTGCGCGACTTCGGCGAGGGTTTGCAAAAGAAACGGCGAGACCAGCGCCAGTTCGAAGGTCGGGTCTTGGACTTTTACGTTCATGGGGCTGACATTCCGGATCACGCTTGATTGTTATTTTTGTAACCGGTTGTGTCGATGGAAGTTAGCACAAGGTTTACGGACTGTCCGCAGATGCCCCCCTCGGTGTCCGCCAATACCCTGCCCCAACGTACGCCAAACGCTTATTTCTAGCGTACCGGCGCTCCGAGCGACCGGTACCAGGTCCCAATCACAATAATAATGAGGACAGTCATGAGCCAGAACCGTGCAACATCCTTCTTGCCGCTCGCCCTTTTCATCGCAGGTTGCACCCTGACGTTGCCCGCCCTGGCCACCGAAGCCGGGGTCGACAACATCGGCACCGGCACCGACGGCTTCTTCATGCTGCCGCTGGAAGTCGACAGCCTTCCGCAGAACATGGTCGCGTTCAATCTCTACTACAACCATTACAAGTCGACAAAGCTCAACATCAGTTCGCTGGGCGGCAAGGTACCGAAGGTCGAAATCGAATCCACTGCGGTGATTCCGCGTCTCGATTATTTAAGCCCCGTGCGCGTGTTCGGCGGGCGTCTGGCCGGTTACATCGCCCAGCCGTGGTTGAAGCAGGAAGTCTCGGTGTTCGGCTTGAGCGACACCCGCGAAGGCATGGGCGATACCACCATCGCGCCGATCATTCTGTGGGACATGGGCAAAAACCTGACCCTCGGCGCCGCCGTGGAAATCACCGTGCCCACCGGCGAATACAGCGTCGATCGACTGGCCAACACCAGCAACAATTTCTACACCTACAAGCCGCTGTTCTCGTTCACCTGGTTGCCGACTGAACGCACCGAAGTCTCGATGAAGACCACCTACAGCTTCAACGAGAAGAACAAGGACACTGACTACAAGTCCGGGCAGATCTTCCACTTCGATTATTCGGCCAGCTACAAGATCACCGACGACCTGATGCTCGGCGTCAACGGCTACTTCCTCAAGCAGACCACCGACGACAAACAGTTCGGCCACACCGTGCAGTTTGCCGGACAGGACGTCGATGATGGTGTGCGCGGCAAGGTGTTCGCGATTGGCCCGGCGCTGCACTTTACCTTTCTCAAGTACGCCAGTGCGGAGATTCGCTGGGCCAAGGAATTTGACGTGGAGAACCGGCCGGAGGGGGAAATGTTGTGGGCGAAGGTGAGTATTCCCTATGCGTTCTGAGTGCATTTGTAGGAAAGAACACCCGGTTTTGTAGCCTGAAAATCTGAAAATCTGAAAATCTGAAAATCTGAAAATCTGAAAATCTGAAAATCTGAAAAGCGGAGGGGAGGAATACGCCTACAGCGGCGGTCGAGATTACCGGACAACAGGGGGAAACGTCTGGCAGATTTAAAGGGTGCGCTTGCAGATACTGGGCTCCGTTATCCCATGGTTGCTCAAGGGTTCATGGGGTGCATCGTCAGCCAGTGACGACAACGGGCCGTTCCCCCCTTAGACTGCTTGACATTGATCACGGAGGTCATATGAGCATATTGCTTTCCCCGTTTTATTCTGAGTTCGAATCCGAAGAAGAGGCAGAGAGCTACGATCGCTGGTTTCGTGCCAAGGTGCAGGCTGCACTGGATGATCCTCGCCCAGGCATTCCCCATGAGGAAGCCATGGTGCGGCTCGACCAACTATTAGAAGAGAAACGCAAGAATCGACGCACTGCCGCTTGAATGGAGTGATCAAGCTCTGGACGATCTGGCTGACATTATCGATTACATTGAACAATACAATTCCAACGCTTCAGCGGCTCTGCAGCGCAAAGTGGGTGCAGCAACGCAAAGGCTTTCATCAATTCCCTATGGTCACAGATCCGGTCGAGTACCAGGCACTCGGGAAATGGTGGTCAATCCAAACTATCTACTGGTCTATCGAGTGAACGGGCGCATCAAAATCCTGACGTTAGTCCACACCCGACAACAATACCCACGAACCTCATAAATATAAAAAAAGGGCGACCAACCGGCCGCCCAAACGTACTACACGAGAGTCTTTTACAACGTCAGTTGCCCACGTTCTTCCTCGGTCAACTGCTGCTTCGCCTGTTCATCCAGCGCCCCGGCGCCCAGCACCTGCACCGGGCTGTTCGGGTTGTAACCCGGGGCCGGTGCACGGCTAGCGCCATCGCGGGACGGCGCAAGTTGTTCATTGCCGAAGCTCAACACCTGCACGGTGAACACCGACGCCTGATTCTGTCGCGAAGCCGCCTGCTGCTGACGCGCCACGTCTTCCGCCGCTTGGGTGGCCGACGATGCCGCCGAACTGGCCGAAGTAATCGCCCCGGTATTCACCGCCGACACCACCGGCACACCCGTCGCCTTGCCCTGCACCGAAATGTTCGCGGCGTTGACCACCGTCAGCGCGGCGATGTTGACGTTGCCCGACACGCGAATCCCCGCCTCGCCCGCATCGATGGTGCCCAGCGGCGCGATCAGGTCGATGTCGCCCGGCGCCACTTCGGCGATCGGGTTGAGCGTGGCGATACCGGCGCCGGTGCTTGGCACCGACGGCGACAGGGTCACGTTGCCCCAGGTGTCGTAGACGCGTTTCGGTGGGGTGTAGACCACGGTGGTTTTCGAGCCACGACCGGCGTTGATATCGCCCTCGGCCGACCAGCCGAGAATCGAGCCGCCGAAGGTGGTCATGATCCGGCTCTGGCCGAGCAAAATGCTGCCCTGCGAATAGAGCTGAATATTGCCCGAACCCTGGGTGATGATCCCCGCTGTCGATGGCGGCGCCGCGCCTTCGATGCCGAACACCTGACCGCCGCCCGGCGTGAGCATCTGGATGTCGCCGCCGAACAGGGTCTTGACCCCTGCCCCGCCGTACATCGTGATGTCGCCGTCGTAACGGATCGGATTGCCCGCCACATCAGTGGTCGGGAACAACGCAGCGATGGCGTTGCGACCGCGCAGATAACTGCCAGTACGCGGGCCATCGACATCGTTGTATTCCAGACCGCCGGCACGCAGTTCGGCGAAGTACACCTGGCGGGCGAAGATTGCCTGTTCGGCGCTCGGCAGTGCGGCGAAGAGGGCTTGCGCCTGTTCTTCGCTGCCGCTGAAGCCGTAGCCGAGGGTCAGCCAGCTCTGCAACTCGTCCAGGTAGGTCTTGACCACTTTGCCCGGTTGCCCGTTGAGGGAAGCGTTCGGATCGGCCAGGTTCTGCGCGTTAAGGTAACGCGCAATGAATCGCGTGTAGTCCGGCCCCTGCACTCCTGCGCCGGCCTGCAACACGATGCTTGCCCCCGATCGGCTGTCTCCCGCCGTGATCGGTCCGAGGCTGGTAATAGCGGCCTGATTCTCCATCAGGATGTTGCGCCCGGCATTGACATCCAAAAGGCCCGGGCCGGCGATATCGAAGCTGCTGTAGAGAATGTCGCGCCCGGCAGATACGCGCGAGACATCCCGCGGGTCGTTGTGAATGAACAGGTTGCCGGTCGAACTGACGTTTTGTCGGGTTCCGCCCAATTCCTCATTCGGCGCGATTGTCGGCTGCCCCAGGAAAGTACCGGACGCGACGATATCGCGACCGGCCATCATCCACACCGGCCCCGCCGCTTCATACCAGGTACGAGCGGACGGGGAAAAACTCAGCGTTTCGCCGCTGCGTAAACCGACCAGATCACCAGTCAAGGCATAGAAACGCGCCGGGCCCTGTACATCGCTTAACCCCGAGAAGGTGTCGGCGCCAAAGGCAAACAGCGGATAACGCAGGTTTCCCTTCGGGATCACACCATCGGGGCTGTAGTTGCTGACCAACGGCACGTTCGCGCTGGCTCCGTATCCCGAGAAGGCAGGCGCAAAGGGGGTCGCAATGGCTGCCGGGCTCGCGCCGGACTGATTGATCGCATAACCGCCGGCGTAGATGGAGTCACCGGCCAGCAACGACAGTTGCCCGTTTGTCGAAGGCGCCAGCAATAACGAGTACCCCACCGCCGGAAACAGATTGCTTGATGCACCGAAAGCGGCCGACGGTCCCGCATAGATGGAACCCTGGCCTGCAACGGCCCGAAGAATCGAGGGGTATACAAAGCGACCATCAGTCGGCGAGCTGTTCATTCCACTTACGGTTTGAGACGACGTCGTGATGACTTCAGCCATCTGTGTGCTCGGTGTGAGATTGCCTCCGGCGGAAAACAGATCGATGGCCGTGTGCCCGGTCCACAACGAGAAGCCGCTCAGTCCACCACCCGCATGGACCTCGCCATTGTCAGTGGTGAACGGCGTGGAGTTCTGCAGCCTGACCCGACCCGGATCCGCCGCGCCCCCTATCACCAGGTCGCCGCGTGTGCTGATGCGCATCCCCGAATCACCCGGTATCAAGACCACGCCACCGCCGGCCGCTCCGGTGCTGGCACTGAACAAATCGTAGGCTCTGGTTTCCCGGGCGTCCTGCTGGAATTGCTCGACGCCATATTGCAGGTTGATCGCACCCGCAGCAGCGCCGGTCAGCTGTGCCGCACCCCGTAGATTGATCAGGGCGCCTTGAAGGTCGTGTCGCGGCGGTGTCGTGCCGTTCTGCCCCGACCTCGCCTGCAATGACGGATTGAGCATGCCGCCAAGACGAATGTCCATGTCGCCACCGCCGGTCAACTGCAGGCTACCGTCAGCGCCAACGCGGCCGGTGCTGCCCACTGCCACGATCAGTCCCTGACTGCGGGGGTTAAGCAACTGATCGCCTATGGCCCTGAGCATGCCTGCATCCGCGCCAGCGCGCAGGCTGATATTGCCGCCGCCCAACGTGCCGAAGCCGGTGAACCCGACCAGGTACGACCCGGTGTCGGTGCTCTGGTCCGGCAAGGGCTGCGTGGCGTAGCTGCCGAAGTTGATCCACCAGGCCGTAGGAAGATCCGCCTTTGCGTCGCCCTGACGCCAGAGCCAGTTGCCCACAGCAACGCTGGGGACCTGTTCACGCAGTGGCGCGTTCATTGCGTAGCTGCGCCGCCCGAGCGTGTCCCCCGACACCGAACCACCGGCACCGATCGTCAGGTTGCCGCCCATCTGCGGATACCACGCCTGATACAGGCTTTCTGAACCGCCATTGACCCATTTTTCGTAAGCGCTGCCGGCGCTGCCCAGTACCGATCCATCGTCAGACAGGCGGCCGCGGGCCTGGTTGAAACGTGAATCGACATCGCTGGACTGAGTGCCCGCCGTATAAACGCCGAACGGTGAGTCCATGCGCAGATTGCCCGCAGCCATCAAATCCAGATCGCCAGTACCGGTGCGCAGCACGCTGAACATCTGCGAGTGGGGATTGGCGGTTATCCCGCCCTTGTTGGCCAGGCAGTTCCCCGGATCGATGTCGCACCAGAACAGATCGTCGTCACTGACCGGGGTTCCGGCGGGTATGCCCATCATGTTGCCATCCGCCCACAGGAACTTGGCCGGTGGGAGACAGACCCCGGGAATCAGATCGCACCAGAAACTGTCCTCATCGCTGACGACGCTGCCCGCCGGATACCCCAACGGGTTATCCGCCGACCAGGTGCTGTCGAGCTTTTTCTCGGTGACGATAATCCCGAGGTGAGTGTCTGCCAGCCGTAAGTCACCGCCACTGGTGACGGGTTTCACCACACGACTGTCAGCGGCTTCCAGGTCGGCACCTGCAACTATCCGCATCGACCACGATGCGCTGCCCGACGGCAACATGCTCGCGATCGCCCAGTTCGCGCCCTGGCGTGTACCGTTCAATGAACGAAGTTCGATAAAGGGTGTGTCGGCAGCCAGCACCACATCGGTCATGGACGGAATCAGGGAGCCGCGCAGCAGTGCCAGCGACCCACTCAACTTCGCCCCCACCGCACGCTGTTGGTCATCCAGAACACTGGGCAGCGGCACGCCTTTTGGCCAGAGCATGGCCTGCATCCCGGTAGCCTGAGCGAGTCGGGTCCCGGCGCCCAGGCGGCTGCCGGCCGGCAATATCACACTGTCATTGAGCAGCGTTCCGGCGCCATACAGCAGGTTACCGGAGGCATCGTGTACGGCTGCGCTCAACACGGTGCCGGCCGGCAACGTGTAGGGGCCGGCGAGCACGCCCTCGGTGGGCAACAGCGTACCGCTGGCGAGGACGGCGGCCTGGATCGGCAAGTCATAGTTCAGCTTGACGCCCGCTGGGAACAACGTGCCCTCGGCCAGCGTCACGCCCGCCCCCGGCACAATCAGATCGCCGCCAAACGGCTGGACGCCCGGCAGCAGTTTCCATCCCGCATCGTCCACGGTTTCCGGTGGCGGCGCGAAGCCATCGTTGATGCTGCCGTAGATGTCCAGGTCACCCCCGGCTCGAATCACCAGGCTCCCCGCCTCGCCAGAACCGTAGAGCGAAGTTTTGCCGGTGTTCGGGTTGAGACTGGCGTAGCGATAGCCGGACAAGTCCAGATCGCCCTGCACCACCATATCGCCGTCGGCGGTTTTACTCGCAATCTCTACACCTGGTCGCAAATGGAAGGCATCGGCATACCCCGCATTGTTCAACCCTGCCAGTTTGCGCTGCAACAGATCAGCGTTGCCCAAGGCTGCGTTGATGAACAGGTCGTTGTCACCGTGGATGCGGTTCAGGTAAGCCTGGTCGATGATTTGATAAGGCCGACCGCTGGCCGCCGGATCTACCCCGTCGGCGGCATCGGTATAGCGGCGCACGGCATTGAGCCCGATGGACCGCGCACCCTGGATGATCAACGCGCCACGGGCATCGATGGCGATGTCATCGGCGCCCAGTCGCGGTGCGTTCAGTTCCAGTGTGCCGCGCAGGCGACCGTCATTCTGACCCGCCAGGGTGCCGACTGCCGCGTCCGTGCCATGGCGCAGGTCTATCCGTGCACCGGGAGCGAGGGTCAGCAGGCCGTCGCCGGAGCTGAGCTCGACCATGGCCCGGTTGGGCGCGTCGATAATCTTGCCGTAACTGTCGACCCGCAGTACCCGACCGTGAGCATCCAGTACCGCGCCGCCCGCCACATTCAGGCCATGGGCGGCCGACAGGCGAATATTGCCGACACGTTCGCCGCTGGCATCGACCAGGCCGTTCACCGTCAGGCTGCCGTTGTCCACCGATACCGAGACCTCGCCCGCCTTGAGGCCATCGCCGATCACCAGGTCGCCCTGTTTGAACTGGAAGCTGCGACTGCCGAAGACTTGCCCGGCGTTCAAGCGTTGGTTGAGCGCAGCAAACTGTTCATTCAGCGCTCCACCCAGGTGTTGCGCGCGTATGTCCACGCCAGCGGATTTGTAGGGTACCCACGTGCCGCCGGCATCGTAATGCCCTGTACTGCTGCCACGGATTTCGCCTTGCAGATCGACCTCGCCCGCGGTGTCTGACAGTGCCACGACACTCAGATTGCCGGCCTGATTGTTCTGCGCTGACAGATCGATGCGCGAGCCGGCCGCCTGACGAATATTGCCGTCGCGGCTGTACAACGCCACGTCGCCGCCCCAGCTGTACTGATTGATATCGTTGAATGGCAGGGTGCGGCCCGCCAAGTCTAGGGTAGCCCCGCTCGTCAGGGTCAGATCGCCCTCGGCCTTGACCTGCAATTTGCCGCTGGCCAGCGCAATCCGGCCGTCGAGCACCACATTACGCCCCTCCAGCGTCAGTTCGGCACCCAGTGCATCGGCGGGCGCCACCCCGGTCGGCCCGCTCAATACCAGACTGCCGCCGGCCTTGAGCGCATTCACCGAGCCGCCCTCCCCGGTCAGCAGAGGTGTGCGCAGGTTCAGGTTGCCGCCGCTGTAGAGATAACCCTTGATCGGGTCGTAAGCCCCCTGCGTTTCATAAACCGCGAGGCTGCCCTTGTGGTTGGCGGTAATGCGGTCACTGGCGTTGAGGTTGACGTTGGCAAAGCCCAGCGCAAGACGAGCGTTCTGATCCAGGCCGTTGGGTTGGGAATAAGGGCCGTAGCCAAAATCGATGCGCTGAGCCTCGATGTTCAGCGTGCCGTGCCCGGTGCCCGCACCGCCGCTGGCCACGGCCCCGGGCGCCTGAGTGGTGCCGTTCCAGATCAGGTTGGCCGTGCGGATGGTCGCCACGTCGCTCGTATCCCCCAGGCCGTAGATGGCCGGGGTCGTGATCATCAGATTCTGCAACCTGCTGCGCCCGGTCTGAGGATCCAGAGTGTCCAGCGCGACGCTGCCGTAGAAGTTGAACGCGTCGCGAGTGGTCAGGCTGAGCGTTTCCAGGGCTGGCGCAGCAAACTGAGTATCGCCGCGCAGCAACCGGTCCAGCACGCCCTGATTCAACGTCAGGCCGGCAGGCAGGCGACCGACCGCCGCCAGTGTTTCAGTGGTACCGATGTTGACCGCACCCACAGCCAATGCCAGGTGACGGGTGCCGAAACGCACCGCTTCGGCCAGTTCGAACTGATTGTTGGTGGCCGCCGTAATGCTGCCATTCGAATAAAGCATCGCCGGATTGGCGCATGCCTGGCGATCGCAGGTACCGATGCGGATGCTGCCAGACGCAGTGCTGACGTTGACCTCTGGCGCCAGCACATTCGTCCAGCCGTTGGACACCACCAGCAGACTCGCGGCGCCGGGCTGATAGACGAAACCGCTCGAGGAGTCGTACGGCACCTCGCCGCGTCCCAGAGAGTTGACGCCGGCACCGGCCTCGACCGTGATGGCACCGTCCCCACTGTTGGTCCAGAGCAGCACTTCGGGTGCTGAAAGCAGCGCACCTTCACGCAAGGTGATGTTGTAGGTACTGCCCGTGAAACTGACGATGTTACCGGCCGTGCCGTAATTCACCGTCGGGGTCGCACCGATCGCCAGACGAGAAGCGCCCAGCCGGTTGAGCGTATCGGCATTCAGCGAGACACCGGCAAAGCCTTTCGTGGCTGACTGCCCGGTGGCGAGAATCTCAAAGCTGTCGCCACTGCCGCCACGAATCACCGCCGTCCCGGCCACGCCTCCCTTGGCGGCTGCGAAGGCGATCCGGCCGTTGAAGTCCAGTGCGGTATCCTGCTTGCCCCCCGCGATGACAAACAGGTTAAGCGCTTTAGCGTCCATGGGCGCCAGCGCACGCGGAACACCCCGGCGCGCCGCATCGCTGACGATGAACTGCTCCAGAGTGGTTTCGTTGTATTGCGAGTAACGCCGCAACACATCCGCCGATGTCACGATGACCTGGCTGGCGAGGTTGTCCCGCACACCGGTATTGGCAATCGACATCCGCGCACTGCTTGTCCACGAGCCGTTGCGCATTGCAACCGCGCCGTTGGTGGCGCCCGGGGCGGCCTGGCCGTTCACTTCCACCCGGAACGCGCCCGGCAGCAACGTGAAGGTGGAAGGCAACAATGTATAAGTGCCTGCCGCCAACCCTGGCACGCCGCTGCCCAGGGTGATCTGCTGACCGATGCGCGGATCGACCGCTCCCGCTTCCCCCAGTATCGGTGCGTATGCACTCTGATCGCCCGGGACAATGGCGTACACCGGGTTGCTGGCCAGCCCCGGCAGACTGAACGTTCCATCGCTGGCATTACGCACCAGTGGACTGAACCGCGCATCGGTGGAGCCACCGCGACCGGAGACAAACCCGGCACCGCGCAAATCTCCGCCGCCCGACAGGTCGATCAACGCGCCGGACTGCACATCCACGTACTGCGAGCGCAGGCTCACCCCGGCGCTGTCGCCACTGATGCCTTTCAATATGATCGGCGCGCCGTTGTAAAGGTATTCGATACCGTCGGTGGTGCCGCCATAAGGCATCACCAGACCGGCCGCACTGACCGACGTCGTACTCCCGGGCAGCAGGCGCAGTTCCTGGGTTTTGGTCAGCAGATCACCCAGACTGATGACGCCCAGAGGCGCACGCAGAACACCGCCCTGATCGATCCGGCTGGCGCTCATCGCCAGCGTGCCAAACACCGAGTACGGCAGCGCTGTCGGCGCCGGACCCTGGCCAGTGATGCGCAATGTCCGATGGGTATCGGCGAGAGAACTCTGACTCTGATAGCCGACCCGGACTTCGGCCGAGACCCCGCTCGCAGGGTAGATCTGCGCGGCGCGCAGATTCAGGTCCCCCGGTGTCCACAACTCTGACTTCACCTGGCCACTGGTGGGCGCAAGAAACCGCACGTCCCCGGTGCTGGTCAGCGATACCTGGTCAAAGCCGCGACGGCTGACTTCAACCGGGGCGTCGTTGTTCTGCAAGATCGACCCTTGCGCGCCGAACGACAGGCTGTTGGCAATATCCAGTACGTTGGCATTGACGTTGAACTGCGCCGGCGAAACTTGCGCAGTCGGACTGTTCAGGACCCGGGGACGAATGGTGCCCACCACACCGTAATAAGTCCCCACACCGGACAGCCGCACCGAAGGCGCTGATAGATTGACCCGCGTCGAGTCGCTGGAAGTCTGCGCCAGGGACAAGGCCCCAGCATAGAGATTCAGACTCTGATTCATGTGCAGGTCGACGTCGCCGTCAAATGACAAGAGGCCGTTGCTGAACACGCTCAGATTGTCGAATCCGCCCGACATCAACGTATCGGTGCTCAGGCGGGCATGCCCGTAACGAAGAGTGTTCGCGGCGTCACCGGGCTTGAGGTCCACGGGCAACACTGCATCGCCCGGTCCGTGACCAATGACGATTTCCCGAGCTCGCAGAACCTCGGCACCCGCCTTCTGCGTAGCGTACAGCGGGGTCTCCAGAGCTACCTCCAGCCGTCCGCCGGCAGCACCGCTGCCACCTGAAGCGGCGCGCAATTGACCATTGATCCACAGGCCGTTATACGAACTCAGGCTGATACGTCCGCCATCCGAGGCAACGCGGGTCGGACCCTGCCCGGAGATGTCCAGCACGGCCTGCGTCCCGGAGGCATCCAGACGTGCACCTTCGCGCACAATCAGAAATGCATCGGCCGCCGTCGCCGTCGCACGCTTGGGATCGATTTCGCCGCCGATGATAATGCTGCCGCCCTTGTCGACCTGACCGTAGACCCGACCCGACGCATCGACCGCCGTGTGGGCACGCCCCGCGACGTCCAGCAGCGCCTGCTCGCCGATCCAGATCGAGCGGTTGTGCGCCTTGCTGTCGGCTTGTTGCTGTGAAGTGGCAACGTCGATCGAGCCGAACTGTTGCTGACGTATATCCAGGGTTCCGCCCCAGGCCTGCAGTTCGCCTTCCAGGGTGATCTGCCCGGTCCCGCGCAGATTGATCCGTTGTCCGGGATCGACCGTGATGCGCGATCCGCGTCCCAGCGTCAGGGTGCTGGCGGTGTCGAACCGGTCGAGTTCACTCGAGCCGGCTTGCAGCGCCAGACTCGCACCGGCGCGCTGACTGAGTACGCCCTTGAGCGGGTCTTCCTGATAAAGCGTGGGTGTCCACCGCTCCATCGCCTGGCTCGGGTCGACCCCGCTGACCGGATTCAGCGTTGTGTCGGCAAAACGGTAGACCGGCATCGTCACATCGATTTGTGTGCCCGCCGTCACCTCCAGACCGTTCAGACCGGTAACCCGGTAGGCAGAGAAACCGTTGTCGAACAACTCGGGCGTCAGCTGCAAGGCATGTTCGGGCAGCGTGTCTGCGGACGCACCGATCCGCACCCGATTGGCCTGAATAGCGAGCGTACCGCCGCCCGTCACGCCATGACCGAGAATGTCGCCGGCCATCGTCAGATGCGAATCGCCCAGCGCAGAAATCGCGCTGGACTCAAGACTCACGTCGCCACCCTTGCCGCCCCGGGTCTTGCCATTGGCCAGAATCGCACCACCGGACGACACATCGATCAAGCTGCCCGTCGCCACATCGATATCGCCACTGCTGCGGATCGAGACCCGGCCTCCGTTCAGGTATCCGAGACTTGCCACATCGTCCGGATCGGTACGCAGATTGCTCCAGAGACCACGGGTGTCGAGGCGTACATCCCTGGCGATTGTCACCTGCACCGGTTCACCCGCCGGTGCAGCAATCAGCATGTCGTCAAGGGTGCTGCTGCGCAGCTGGTTCAGCACGTTGCCCAGATTCAGACTGCCGCCGCGCGCCGTCAGATCGGCCGCAACACGGACATCCGGTGCGTACAGCGTGATGTCACCCCCGGTGTCTACCTTGAGCGCGTCGTTGACTTCAATCCGCTCAAGCGCCGAAATCTTCAGTGCGCCGAGATCAAAGCCATTGAGCTGGCCGGCGTCGAGAAACAACTTGCCCTGACGGTCTTGCGCGACGGCGCCGTTCAGATCCCCGGTGAATTCCTCGTCCCGCCGTTCGCCGCCGATCAGAACCTGATCCAGCAGCGGATTGAGGGTGTAGCGCAATCCGCCGGACGCCGCCTGATAGCTCGGCAGATAACTGCCGACAATCAACTGCGCGCGCCGTGCCAGCGCAGTCTGGCTCTGCTCATAACCGTCGATGACCGCACGCGGCGCCTGAGTCTGTCGTTCACCCTGGAAAACCTCACCCAGCAGTTGCCCGTCCAGCACCGCGTTTCCAGTGCTGACCACCAGTTGCCCGGCATCGCGACCCACGGTGTAACCCGACTCTGTACGACTGGACGGTGCAATCAGCGGGTTGTAGAACGTGCGGGTCTGGCCCCACCGCTCACTGTGATCCTCGTAGCCCTTGTACAAACCGTTGTAGAGCTGATCCCCCGGCGCACGCGAGACTTCATAAAGACGACCGTCTGCACCGCGCAGCCAGCTCTGTCGAATCTCGCCGCTTTGCACATCGAGGGTGCCGCCGGACAGGTTGATCAGTGATCCTTTACGCGTGACCACGTCGTTGCCGGCAAAACTCACTGTGCCGCCCTGCGCCATCCACTCGCCGATGCCATGCCCCTGGGTGCCCAGATAACCGCCGACTTCCAGCAGGCCACCCGCGGTGTACCAACGGTCCGTCGCATAGCCATTGGTGCCGGCCGGCACGTAGACCAGTTCACGCACATCGACCCAGACATCGTTACTATTGAGCGCGCCGTTCTCGCGATTGACCGACGCATCGCGCTGCTCGTTGCCCTGCACGTTGATCTTGATGTTGTTCGATTCCATCGCCACCTTGACGCCGACAGCGCCGGCAACGTCGATCACCGCGCCTTCGCCAACCAGGCTGCGACGCTGCGCGGTGACAGCGACCTGCCCCCCGGTGGCCAGGGTGATCGAACCGTTCTGGAATTCGACACTGCCGCCGCTCTGGAGATCGATACGCGACTGATCGCCGCGAATCCTGTTATTGAGGTTGACCCCGCTCAGGGCCGCCTGATGCTGACTGTCCAGCGCCGTCAGGTCGCTGCTGTCGAGCATGACCGCCGTGACACTGCCGGGCGCCAGGGTGACGCTGCCGCTCGTGTCACTCGCCGGATTGAGCAGGTGAATGGTCCCGCGAGTGGCGACCGAGGTGCTGCTCAGCAACACGCCACCCTGCTCCACTTCATGCCCGGTCAGGGTGATGTCACCCGTGGCAGCCTGAATCAACCCGCTGTTGCTGACCCGGCCGCCACTCTCGCCAGCCTTGAAGCCGGGCGTGACTTCGTTGCCAAAGGTTGTCGAAAACGTGTTGCCTTCTGTGCCTGAGCCTTTGCGGATGTAAAAACGATCACCGGCACCCAGCACGGTCTGGCCTTTGGCGGTGTTGAGGGTGCCGTCATTGACAACGTCTTTGCCGAGCAACAGCGTATAGCCACCGGCGTCGGTCGAGACGACGGGCTTGTGGGTTTCAATCAGCGCACCGCGCTCCACCAGCACCTTGCCGGCGGCATCGCTGAACGTCGGCTGGCTGCCGTTGCTGTCGAAATACAGACCACGATCCCGGAACTGGATGTCGGTGATATTGGCGGCGGCGGCCACCAGGTTGCGCACATTGACCTGGCTGCTGCCGCTGAACACGATGCCGTTGCGGTTGATCAGCATCACCGTGCCGTCGCCCTTGATCTGGCCCTGGATCTGACTGGCGCGTGCGTTCGGATCGTTGACACGGTTGAGCACGGCCCAATTCGACTGCTGAGCAAATTCGACTGTGGTATTTCGCCCGACGTTGAAGGTCTCCCAGTTGAGAATGGCCTTGTCGGCCGTCTGCTCGATCTTCACGTTGGTCTTGCCATCGGCTTGCGTCTGCTGCGGGCCTTTGGCGTTCAGCCAACCCTGAGTCAGGCTGTTGTCGACCTTGAGGCCGCCCTCGCCCAGCCCGTCCGGAACGGTCTGCAGACTGCCCAAGGCCACCGCGCGCCCGGCAGCCTGAGCCGCCTGCTGTGCGGCAATGGCCGCCACGGTGTTGTTGAGGGTCTGCAACGAGCGTTGCAGTTGCTGGTTGGCTTTTTGCTGCTGCGCCAAGGGTGGCGTCATCCCCGGCAAACCAGCCGCACCGGGCCGGGCGGCCGCGGCTTGTTGCGCAGCGCCCTTGGCCGCGAACCAGCCAGAGCTGAACGCGGTCGCCGCCTCGGCACTGCCGGCTACCAGACACAATGCCACCGCGTGCGCCAGGGGCTTGAGCAACCACAGCGCCGGATCGGCAACGTCACGCCTGAAAGTCTGGCCGGGGATATTGCGACGGGATGGGCGAGCGAGCATCACTACGAGATCCTTTTTGATTGCCACACGAAGCTGCAGGCCAGCAAAAACCTGCTGTTACGACATAGGCTGTTGGCGAGGGCCACGACCGAACGGATGTCACACAAACTTCATGATTGAGGTGTAAATCGGCCAAAAAAAATGGCAGCAGCCCTAAGGCTGCTGCCATTTCATTGTGCGTGTAGCAGGACTTACAAAGGACGACCCACGCCGTTGCAGACGCTGGCGTTGTTGATGTCCAGGTTGTTGCCGGAGGAGTTGGTGATGAAGTTGGCGGTCACAGCGTTTTTCCAGTTGGTTGGAACCGGAATGAAGCCGTGGGCAGCGGTAGCAACAGCGTTGCCTGGAGTGCTGTAGTGCTGGGTCAGGAAGGCCTTCACGTCAGCGGCAACAGCGGCGTCCTTGTAGCACTGGCCGAAGATGAAGTTGGTGTAGGCCGCCATGGCATAGCCGGTCCCTGGGTTGGCTACGACCGGTACCCACTGCGCCGGGTTGGATGGAGTGGCTGGCAGAGCAGCCGATGACAGGGCAGCATTGACGTTGGCGCTGGTAGGCTGAACACCGTTGATGCGCGCCACTACGGCGTTGCTCGACGCGTTCACACCGTCCGGACCGACATAACCGATCGAACCGTTTACAGCGTTCACGGCGGTAGCGACGTCAGCCGTGTTGACCACACCTACCCAGTTGCCCGGCAGCGGAGAGCCACCCAGACGAGCGCTGGTAAAGGTAGTGTTGACGGCGAACTGGCCAGGGCACACCGAGTTCAGGTGACGAGTGAGAATTTCAGTGGTGCCGCTGGAAGCCGTGCGATAGACCACGCGGATCAGGGTCGGGTCGGTTTTGGCGTCGTTGTTGAGCAGTTCACCCCAAGTGGTCTTGGCACCGGACAAGGCGTCGCACAGTTGCGCGCTGGTCAGGTTGAGGGTGGTGTTGCCAGTCTTTTTGTAAGGGATCGCTACCGAGGTGGCAACCGATGGCAACTGAATCAGCGGGCCGTAGGAAGTACCGAAGTTGGCGGTGTAGTTGCTGAGTTCCGTAGCGTTGAGAATCGAATCGCTGGCAGCGAAGTGCACAGTGCCGGTGGTGCCGAATTGCGAAGCGGTGTTGGAGAGGAAAGCACTTTTGCCGATGCCGCTACCGGTTACGGCGTAGCTGAAGTTGGCAGGCAGGATGCTGTTGGCAGAACCTTTGTACAGAGCGGCAGGCAGTGAAGCGCCACCACCGGTTACGGCCATGGCCTGGGCGGATGCCAGAGCGGCGACGGTCAATGAGGCTGCGATCAGAGTGCGCTTGAACATGAAGAATCTCCTTTTCAACTAGGTTTGGGAACACAGGTTTTCGGGTGACTTGCATGACACTGGGAGGACTCACCGGGGCCCTCGCTAGCGTTGGCCTTGGTTAAGTCGCACTGAGAAATTCGCAGCTTCCGGTGACAGATAAAGGAAAAAACCTCGGGAGCTGAGAGCTGTTTCCGAAGGGATTTTCTCGGGTGTTTGTCGGATGCTGCGCAGCGTCTGGATCGGGGGTTTGGCGGAATCGGGCTGGAGGCGTTGGCGGGTGGTTGCAGATGACAGAAAGGAGAACCCGAGGATGGTTCTTTTGAGGGTCGGGTGATGCTGAAGTCCTGGAAAAAAGATTGGATTATTTGTTGCCCTGACTGGCCCCATCGCTGGCAAGCCAGCTCCCACAAGGAGCCATGTTGTCAATGCGATCTGCGACACAACACAAGAACCTGTGGGAGCTGGCTTGCCAGCGATGAGGCCAGGTCAGACACCCTAAAAACATCTGACACACCACTACTGGATCAACTCAGTGCTCTCAATGATCGAATGCAATTGACTTCACAACACAGAACACTGTGGGAGCGAGCCTGCTCGCGAAGGGGCCCGATCAGACACCATCAAAACCGGCTACTGGACCAGTTGGTTGATCTCAATGATCGGCAACAACACCGCCATCACAATCACCAGCACCACCCCGCCCATCACCACAATCATCAGCGGCTCCAGCAGCGCGGTCATGCCCATCGCCCGCCGCTCGATATCACGCGACAGGGTTTGCGCTGCGCGTTCGAGCATCGGTGGCAATGAACCGGTTTTCTCGCCACTGGCAATCAAATGAATCAGCACCGGTGGGAATACATTTTCCACGCGCAACGCTGCCGCCAGGTTCACACCTTCGCGTACCTTGGCCGTGGCCTCAGTGACACTCAAACTCAAGCGGTCATTGGACAAGGTCTGCCGCGCCGCTTCCAGCGCGCGTAACAACGGCACCCCGGCGCCGCCGAGAATCGCCAGGGTCGAGGCAAAACGCGCGGTGTTCAGCCCCAAGATGAAGCGCCCGAACAGCGGCAACTTCAGCACCCGATGATGCCAACTCAAACGCGCCGCCGGATTGCGCAGATACAGGCGCCAGCTCCAAAACGCACCCGCCATGATCCCTGCGCACAGCCAGCCCCAACTGCGGATGAAATCACTGGCGTTGAGCATCGCCAAGGTCAGCCCCGGCAAATCCTGCCGCGCCTGGGAAAACGCGCTGACCACCTGCGGCACCACATAACTGAGCAGGAAAATCACAATGCCGATTGACACCAGACCGACCACGCCCGGATAGATAAACGCCGTGAGAATCTTGCCACGGAGGTTGTTGCGCTCCTCGATGTAATCGGCGAGGCGTTCCATGACCTGCGCCAGATCACCGGATTCCTCACCCGCCGCAATCAGCGCGCGATAGATCTCGGGAAAATCCCGTGGCCGCGCCGCCAGCGATTCCGCCAGACGCATGCCACTGCGCACATCCGCACGAACAGCGCTGAGCGTATGGGCAATGTGCTTTTTCTCGGCCTGCTCGACCGTGGCACTCAGCGCTGCCTCCAATGGCAGACTCGCGCCCAACAGACTCGCCAGTTGCCGCGTGGCCCAGGCCAGGTCATTGTCCGAGAGCTTGGCGCTGAACAATCCACCGCCGCCGTGCTGGGCGACGTTGCTTTCCTTGTGCACCGATAACGCGGTCAACCCGCGCCCGCGTAATGTTGTGAACGCGGCAGCCTGGCTGTCCGCCTCAAGGTGCCCGGATTCGATCTTGCCGGTGGCATCGGCGGCTTCAAAACGATAGCGATTCATCAGGCGTCCCGTGTCACACGGAGGATTTCTTCAGGGGCAGTGGCGCCGCTGCGGATCCAGCGTTCACCGTCCTCACGCAGGCTGAACATCCCGGCCTTGGCCGCCGAGGCGCGCAAGGCCTGCTCCCCCGCCCCTTGGTGGATCAGGGTGCGGATGTCGTCGTCGATGCAAAACAATTCGTGGATGCCGGTACGGCCGCTGTAGCCGGTTTGATTGCACGCCGGGCAACCGACCGGGCGCCACGTTCCCGGCGCCGCCGGGTCTTCCTGTTTGCACTGATTGCATAGGCGCCGCACCAAGCGTTGCGCCAGTACGCCGAGCATCGACGAGGCCAGCAGAAACGGCTCGACGCCCATGTCGATCAAACGGTTGACCGCCGACACTGCGTCATTGGTGTGCAAGGTCGCCAGCACCAAATGTCCGGTCAGCGAGGCCTGCACGGCGATTTGCGCGGTTTCGAGATCGCGGATTTCGCCGATCATGATGATGTCCGGGTCTTGCCGCAGGATTGCTCGCAGCGCCAACGCAAAAGTCATGTCGATCTTGGCGTTGACCTGAATCTGGCTGATCCCCGGCAAGTCGTATTCCACCGGGTCTTCCACGGTGAGGATATTGCTGGTACTCGCATCGAGCCGTGCCAGTGCCGCGTAGAGGCTGGTGGTTTTGCCGCTGCCGGTTGGCCCGGTGACCAAAACGATGCCGTGGGGCTGGCGGATCAGGTGATCGAGTTTGGCCAGCACCTGCGCGTCCATGCCGAGGGTTTCCAGATGCAGGCGCCCGGCCTGTTTGTCGAGCAAGCGCATCACCACCCGTTCGCCATGGCCGGTCGGCACGGTTGAAACACGAATATCGATCGGTCGACCGGCCACGCGTAGGGCAATGCGACCGTCCTGCGGCAGGCGTTTTTCGGCGATGTCGAGCTGGGCCATGATCTTGATCCGCGACACCAGCGCACCGTGCAGAGCCTTGCGCGGAGAGACCACGTCACGCAGCGTGCCGTCGACGCGGTAGCGCACCACCGAATGGGTTTCGAACGGTTCGATATGAATGTCGCTGGCCTCGTCGCGCGCCGCTTGCGTGAGTAAGGCATTGATCATGCGAATCACCGGCGCGCCGTCCTGAGTGTCGAGCAGGTCGGTGATTTCCGGCATGTCTTGCATCAGGCGGTCGAGGTCGACTTCGTTTTCCGCCGCACCGACCACTGCCGCCGCGCTGCCCGTATCGGCATAAGCGCTGGCAAGCAAGCCATCCAGCTCATCATCGCGCACCCGCTGAATCGTGGTCGCGCCAAACTGACGCCGCGCCTCGCTGATCGACCAGCCCGGCGTCGACGGGCACACGGTCAACACGCCATCGCACAACAAAATCCGCTGCGCCTTGGCCCAGGCGTAAGGCAGCGCGCTCATCTCAAGCCCTCCCCAATCCCTGTAGGAGCTGCCGAAGGCTGCGATCTTTTGATCTTTGGACGTTTGGGTCCGTCGAAGAGCAAGATCAAAAGATCGCAGCCTTCGGCAGCTCCTACAGGTCCGTTTTCCAGATCAAGGGGCGATGGCGGAGTCATTGGATGGGCACCGCTTTGATAGTGGCGCGCGGACCCGACCCAGGTAACACCGCCGGCACACCCTGCGCCGCCGTCGGCAACTGCGGCGCTTGCATGTCTGGCATCGCCCAACTGCGCTCCGGCTGCAAACCGCCTTGGGCGCGGCGCATAAAGTCGTAGCGATTCAGAGTAATGCTGCGCCCCGCTTCGCTGTCGCGGATGATGTACGGCCGCAGAAAGACCATCAGATTGGTCTTGGTAATCGCCCGGCGCTCGTTGCGAAACAGCGCACCAATCCCCGGCAGGCTGCCCAGCCACGGCACCGAGTCATTGCTCTGGCTGTAGCCGTCCTGCAGCAAACCGCCGAGCACCATGATCTGCCCGTCATCAAGCAAGATACTGGTGTCGATCGCGCGTTTGTTGGTGACGATCCCCGCCGAATTGGCACTGGCCGAAGCCCGTTCATCAATGCTGCTGACTTCCTGATAGATATCAAGCTTGACCGTGCCGCCCTCGGAAATCTGCGGGCGCACATTGAGCTTCAAACCGACCTCTTCGCGGGTCACGGTCTGGAACGGGTTGTTGCTGGTCCCGCCACCGCCCGTGACATAACTGCCACTGACAAACGGAATGGTCTGGCCGACAAAAATACTCGCCGCTTCGTTATCCAGCGTCAGCAGATTCGGCGTCGACAACACGTTGGTGCCACCCTTACTTTTCAAGGCCCGGGCCAGCACCTTCAGGTCGAGAATCTTGCCGATGCCGGGGATGTCGACAGTGCCGTTGACGTAACCCAGGTTCAAACCCTGCGGCAGTACGTCGATGCTGGTTTTGCCGCTGACGTTGATCCCCGAGCCACCCAGATTCGCGCCACCGATCACGCCATTGCCACCGAGGTTGCCGGTCTGCCACTGCACGCCGAACTCACTGGCATCGTCCTCGCCGACTTCGACGATCAGGCTTTCGATCACCACTTGCGCGCGGCGTTGGTCGAGCAGATCAATCACCTCGCGCAGGTTGCGATACAACGGCTCCGGCGCGGAAATCAGCAAAGTGTTGGTGGTGGCGTCAGCCTGAATGGTCACGCCGCCGGCACTGAAGGCGACGTTCTGTTCGCTGTTCTGCGTACCGCCGCTGCCGGTTGCGCTGCCACTGCTGCCCTGCGCGTAACTGCCACCCGTGCTACCGCTGCTGTTGGTGGTCGAGGTGCTGCCGCTGGTTTGCGTGCCGCTCTGGCCATTCTGCCCAGCGCTGCCGCCGGTACTTGCGCCCATGGCACTGAGCACCGAGCGCGCACTGTCGCTGGTGCCGCTGTCGCTCTCACCGGTGAGCAAACCGCGCAGCGCCTGCGCCAGTTTCGCTGCTTGCGCGTTACGCAGATAAACCACATGCAGATTGCTCGGATTACTCTGCGCGTTATCCAGTTTGTAGATCAGGTTACGCGCCAGTTCCGTGCGCTCCGGGCTGCCGGCGCGAATGATGATGGTGTTGGAACGCGGGTCACCGATCACGGCGATTTTCTGCGTCGGATCATTGCCCGGTGCATCGAGCAAATCAGCCACCATCGGCGCGATGTCAGCGGCAATGCCGTTCTGGATCTGCACCACATCGGTGTCGATCGCGCTCGGCGAATCAATGCTCGCAATCAACTGCGCAACGCGGGTCAGGTTCTCAGCGTAATCGGTGATGACGATGGTGTTATTGCCCGGATAGGCATTGATCGGGTTGTTCGGCGAAACGATCGGGCGCAGCACCGGAATCAGGTTCACCGCGTTCTCGTATTGCAGGCGAAACGTGCGCGTGAGCATGCCGTTGCCCGCCGGTTTGTCGGCGCTGTAAATCGGCCCGCCAAGCAACTTCGCATCCGCCTCCGGCACCACCTGCGCCACGCCGCCAACATCGACCACACTGAAACCCTGCATGCGCAACGCCGCCAACAACATGTCGTAAGCCTGCCGCGCCGGCACCTGACCTTCCGAGACCAGCGTCAACGTGCCCTTCACCCGAGGATCGACGAGAAACTGCTGCCCGGTGGAACGCGACAACGCGCGCACCACCGCTTGAATATCGGCGTCGACAAAATTCAGCGTCACCGGTTGATCGCCCAGAGGATTACTCGGCAAGGCAATGCCCGACGCCGCCGCACCGCTGCGCGCACGCTGGGTGATGTTGTGCAATTGCTTCGGCACAGGTCGCGCCTGAGCCTGCGCGCGCTCGCGATCGAGCACCGCGTCGCCGCTGCGCTGGGTGTTGGCCAGCGGCCGGCCGAGTTCACTGTCGACCAGCAGCGGCGGCTGATTCTGCGGCGTGGTGGTGTTGCTGCACGCGCTCAACGCCATTAGCAGCATCGGCAACGCCAGACGTGCCGGTTTGGATCCTGACCCCTTCATGAAGCTTCCTTAGCGCCCAGCGCCTGATCCATGCGAACGGTGCCTGACAAAGTGCCGGCGGTGACTTCGGTCGAGGGGTTGTCTGCGCGTTGCAAACGGGCCTCGACCACTTGCAGAGAATGTTGTGCCGGGTTGCTCAACAGCCAGTCGAGCACGGCGTCGGCCGGTGCCGCGTCGAAGGTCAACTGCCAAGCGCCCGCCTTCCCGGCTTGCAACTGATAGTGCCCGGCGAGGCCGCTGGCCTGCAGAGTCTGCTCCAGCGACTGCGCCACGCTTTGCCCGGCGGGACGCACGCTGACTTCACGCAGCAATACTTCCAGCGCTTCAGTCTGAGCGCGCAGCTTTGGCGTCTCGGCTTCCCAATAAGCGATTTTCTTCAGCGGCGGCTGGATCAGCGCAACCCACAGCAGCAGGCCCACCAGCGCTACAGCCATACCGCCAACCATGCGTTTTTCGCGCAGCGCCAACGGCTGCCAACGGGCCTGCACCTGAGCGTTAAAGCGTTGCCACTTGGCGCGATAGAGCGCGAGCGAGGCCTTATTCATCTTCTTCTGCTCCGCCGTTGTCATCGCTGTCGCTTGGGCTGGCTTCAGTGGCCGGACGCAAGGTCCAGCCCTCGTCATCCGCCGTAACGCTGATACCGGCCTGGGCCAAGGTACTTTGCCACTCCTGATCATTGCCGCCGCGACGGGCTTCACTCAGCAGACTCAGTTGCAAGACGCCGTCGACAAACGTCAGCCGCTCGACACTGCCGGCCATCGACGGCATGCCGCTGCCGGCCTGCAACACCAAACGATTGAAGGTCTGCGCCGGATCATCCGCCGCGCCCTTCTGCCGCGCCGCCAATTGCTGGCGAGCCTGTTGCAACGGGTTGAGAATCACCGGCAACTCGGGAAACGCCTGCTTTACCCGCAGGTTCATCTGGGTTTTCAACTGCTGGCCCTGCCCGGCCTCGCGAGCGGCGTAAAGGTTCAAACCGATCACCCAAACCGCCACGGCCAACGCTGACAGAGCGATCGCCCTGCCCCAGCCGCGATGCTCGGTTTTTTGCTGCTGGATCGCGCCATGCAGTCCCCACCCCGGTAGCGGCCCGGTCCAGCGCTGCGTATCCGCCATCGGCAATTCGGCGCCCGGCGGCGGTTGATCACCGATCCAATGCAAAGTGACGCCCGGTTCCCACACAACACCGTCGAAACCGTCATCGAACAACGGCTGCACACGCGCCACTTGCACGCTATCGCGCAACAACAAATGCCCGTCCTGCACGCAAGCGACGGTGCCGGGCAACACCGGCAAACTGTACGGCGCCGGATAGAGACCGCGCAGGTTCAGCCCAGCGCTTTTCAGCAACTGGCCAAAGCGCAACAAGTGCTGCCGAGGCGCCCAGGCGATCTGCACCTGCCCGGCCTCGTCCCGCGCGCTGTGCGCGATGTGCATCTCACTGCTGTCGCCCAGCATCAAGGCCTGCGCCGCACACTGCACCGCCGCGACAATCTTGTTCGCAGGCAACGGCGGCAAATCGAGACTCGCCAACAGGCTGTCAGCCGGGTGCAGAAAACACACCAGCGGCGGCAGTTTCGCCTGCTTGCTCAACTGGCTCAGACTGTGGCGTTCTTCCCGCGTGACCTGACCCTGCCGATCCAGCCAGGCGCAGTGCAATTCACTGTGCAAATCCAGTTCCGCCAAGGGCGGCAACGCCACCTTCAACTGGCTCATACGCCCACCCGCGACCAGATCACCTGCGGTAAGCGGTCCTGACTGCGATGCAACAACGCCTCAAGACTGACCCGCCGCTGATCACGCCGCGCCTCACCGCGCAGGCGAAACCAGTCACTGGTAATGCCGACCTTGACGCTGGTCAGTTCCAATTGCGGCATGCGCAAGCGGTTAACAAAATCACCACGGTTGATAAACCAGCGCCCGGCATCGCGCTCGGCGATCAGCGCATTCGCGCGCTCCAGCGACAGCCCCGGCACATACGCGGCCAACACCGGCGCGGTGGCGGTGTTGCCGTTGAGCCAAGTGGTCGCGGGGATCACCGTCAGGTACGGCGCGAGTTTGCCGATCAGCGCTTCATTCACGCCGTCGACACTGCGCAGATCGTCGATACTGCGCAGCATCGGCATTGTCGGATTCTGCGGTTTGCGCGAGGCATTGGGCGAGGTCGCACGGCCGCTGTCGAAACCACTTTTCGGCGCCTCGGCAATCTGCGCATTCAGCAGTCGCGGGTAGGACGCGATCACCCGCTGACTGATGCGCTGACTCAACCCGGCACTGACCCCGATCAACTCACACAAGCGCTGAAACGCCGCCACCTGCGCCTCATCAACCCGCTCATTGGCGACCAGATTGCGCAGGTTGAACTTGCCCTGCTCATCCTCCAGTCGCCCCTCAAAACCTTGCGCGGAGAGACGTTGCGCCCACGGCTGATCGAGCCGCGTCAACGGATCGCGCTGACGTGCGTCCCAGAGCAATTGACGGCTGATCTCAAGCCCGCCCTGCACCAGCCAACGCCCCTGCACACGCTGCTGATCCGCCTCCAGCGCCCGGGTCGACACGCTCTGGCGCGTCAACATGCCCACCGCAATCACCGCCACCACGGCCGCAATCAACAACGCGCTGATAATCGCCATGCCCTGTTGCTTCGCCCCCTCAGGCGAGCGGCTGTTCATGGCCGGCCTTACAACTGCCAGGAACCGATATCGGCATTCACGCCGTCGCCGTCAGGCTGACCGTCGGCACCGAGGGAAAAGATATCGATCTCGCCATTGGCGCCAGGGTTGAGGTACTGATAAGGACGCCCCCACGGATCGTTCGGCAAGCGCTCCAGGTACGAGCGCCAATTGCTGTTCTTCGCATCCGCCGGCCGCTCCACCAACACCTTCAGCCCCTGGTTCATGCTCGGGTAAGTACCGTGATCAAGGCGATACAACTTCAACGCCTGCATCAACCCACCAATATCCTGCTTCGCCGCCGTCGCCCGCGCCTGATCCGGCCGGTCGAGCACCTTGGGCACCACCATCGCCGCCAAAATCCCCAAAATCACCACGACCACCATGATCTCGATCAGGGTAAAACCCTGCTGCCCACGCGGCGTGCGCATCGGTTGCTGGCGCGATTTGAAAGGTGCGATATCCATCTCGACATTCCCTGGCTTGATTCGATTCGACGCGCAGTGTTGCAAGAAGATATGTCAGTGATGTTGAAAATCCTCGGGTGTTTTCGTCGTCAAGCCGTCAAGGACGGGGGTTAGCGTCGAGGGCTGGGTTTTGGCTTTGGGCCGTTTATGTGTGCGCGTTCGCGGGAAGAGGGTTTCACGTTGATTGAGGTGCTGGTGGCGCTGGCGATTATTGCCGTGGCGATGTCAGCGGCTGTGCGGGTGGCGGGGTTGATGACGCAGAGTAGCGGGGTTTTAAGGGATCGGTCGGTGGCGATGATTGCGGCGCAGAGTCGGATGGCTGAGTTGCGGTTGGAAGGGAAGTTGCCGATGGGGATGAAAGCTCAGGACTGCGATCAGGGGCGGTTGTTGTTGCGCTGTGAACAGCTGATCAGCGCAGCCGAAAACGGCCGCTTACTCAAGATTGGCATTCAGGTATTTGACCGCAACCAGGATGCTCCACCGTTGGCCAGGTTGGAGACTTTAATGTCCCGAACCGAAAGCCCCTCACCCTAGCCCTCTCCCAGAGGTAGAGGGGACCGATTCGGGGATATTCGAGAGCTACACCGACTTGAACGTCTTTCATTGAATCCAAAGCTCACAAAACGAAATCGAAGATCCTTCCCCGAAGGCATCACCGCTGGAGTCTTTCACCAAAACCATAATCGCCAAAATCTTCCAGGTCGACGTACCCCGCAAGACAACTCGGTCGGCCCCCTCTCCCTCCGGGAGAGGGCTGGGGTGAGGGCCGCTTCTACTCGCAACCCCCAAACCCGACAACAGATTCGCCACGTTCTGCGCAATGGCCTGAACCAAAGCAACCAATCAATCAGACCCATCCAAATCAACCAGCCCCACCACCGGAACCTGCCACGAAGGCTTTTTCCCACTCTGACCATCAAACACCCGACGCGCCTCGCGAAAATCATCCACGTGCTGCACAACCCAAGTCCAAATCGGCGACATACGAACCAACAGCTCCATCCCCAACGCCGTCAACTCGTACTCAACATGGGGCGGCACTTGATCCAACTCCCGCCGTATCAGCAGACCATCGCGTTCCAGCGCACGCAGCGTCTTGGTCAACATGCGCTGAGTCACGCCCGTCATTTGCCGTTTGATCTCGGCATGACGCATCGTGCCGTACACACCCAGGGTATGCAGGATACCCAGTGACCAGCGGCTACCGGCGTGCGCCAGGACTTCGCGTCGCACGCCATCTTCGTCTCGTCTTAGCGTCTGGCAGATCGCTTCTGCCTGGCTAATGATTTCCTCATCGGTCATGTGTCCCCCTGGTATCACGCGTGTGCCTTCTTCTGAGCGCTGCGCAATCGTGCCAGCATCGACAAATCATACAGACGACGGATCTCAGGAAACATCATGACCGCAACGACCCACCCTTCCCCACAATCCATTCTCGTACTCGGCGCCGGCGAACTCGGACTGCCGGTGCTGCGCAACCTTGCGCGGGTAGCCAAGCGCTCGCCCGGCAGCACCATCAGCGTCCTGCTCAGGGACTCGACCATCAACACGCAAGCCCCCGAGAAAAAGCGGGAAATCGATGAACTGCGCAGCCTGGGCATCCAACTGGTCGCCGCAGACCTGGTTAACGATTCCATCGATCAACTGGCCGAAGTGTTCGCAGCATTCGACACCGTCATAGGCTGCGCCGGCATGGTCGCGGGCCGCGAAACACCGATGAAACTGGCGACAGCAGCGCTCAGGTCCGGCGTGAAGCGCTACTTCCCCTGGCAGTTTGGCGTCGATTTCGAAGTGATTGGCCGGGGCAGCCCGCAGGACTTGTTCGATGCGCAACTCGACGTGCGCGAGTTGCTCCGCGCTCAGGACAAAACCGAATGGGTGATCATCTCGACCGGCATGTTCACCAGTTTTCTGTTCGAGCCGGTCTTTGAGGTCGTCGATTTCGAGAACCACACCGTCAACGCCTTGGGCAGCCTGGAAACCAGCGTGACGCTCACGACGCCGGAGGACATCGGCAAGCTGACAGCGGACATCGTTTTCTTCGAACCGCGCTTTCGCAATGAGATCGTGTACCTGTCTGGCGACACGGTGACGTACGGGCAGGTGGCGAGCCTGCTTGAACGTGTGCTAGGGCGTCCGTTTAAGCGTAACGTCTGGACGGTTCCGTACCTGATGCACGAACTGGAAAAAGACCCCACTCACCACATCAAAAAATACCGCGCCGTATTCGCCCAAGGCAGAGGCGTGTCGTGGCCGAAAGCGGGGACGTTCAACGAACAGCAGTCGATTCAGGTCACTACCGCTGAACAGTGGGCACGGGACAACCTGGCAGTCGATTGACGCAAAGAAAGCCCTCCACTCGCAGGTACAGATACGCGCACATCGTCTCGACATTTATCGCGGCTGAAGAGCCAGCGCACTCCCACCTTGGAACACGCTCAAAGGTGGGAGCGAGCCTGCTCGCGAAGGCGCCAGAATGGACACCCGATCAATCACCAGGTGATCCCGACACCCGCATCACTCCGGCAACTGCAAATTATCCAACGCCCGATTCACCGCCAACTCCCCGAGCATGATCAACTGCGCAATCCCCGCCAGCGCATGGCGCTGCGATGCCGGCAACAGGCTGGAGACGTTCTGGGCGATGGTTTTGGCGGAAGCGAGTGTTTCACTGGCATCGACCAGCAGTTCTTCGGTTTTGTTGTCCGCCGTCACGGCGTACATCCCACGGTTTTTACGTGGAGGCGGCGTGGAACCGGGTGGACAGAGGTAATGGTCGAGCGCGCGGTCGGCGGCTTCGTGGAGTTTTTTGGAATCGATGGATTCGTAGGGAGACGTGCAGTTGGATTCGGGCGGGTTGGGTGTTGGTTTGATCATGGTAAAGCTCCTTGATGACTGGAGCCGCCACCGTTCGCGGTCAAACAAACAGGGTGGCAGCTGTACGCGGGTTGACCGACCGGACATCAAGGAATCCGGCACACCCGAAGGTGTCCCACGCACAGCCACCGCGACATGATTTCAGACAATGCCTGAACACGTGCAGAACGCTGGCGCGCCTTGATATTGGGCGGACGGTCAAATCCGATCGCTGATTCGTCAGCGACCGCACCACAATAGAACCCGCCCCCAAGGCGCACAAGCCGGCGGATTCTGGCGTAGCTGTAGGCAATGGCGCAAGGATGTGTAGCCTGGGAGAGTGTTTGGAGATGTCTTTTTAAACGCTGGTGTTTATCGAGACCTTACTGCGACACCCCCCCACTTAAACGAATCTGTCCCATTACCGGCAATTTTTCCCGCGCACAAAGCGTAAACCCAGTCAGGGCGTAAAGGCATTGCGAGCGACTCGACAGAAGCCACTTACCAGCAGTCATTCAAAGAACTTTAAGAAATGTTGAGCGCAACTTTTGCCTCAGGCATTCTGTGCGACGCAAATGTACATAGACGGTAGATTTTTGGCGGTACTGTTAAATGAAACTAAAAATATTAGCCATCAGCCTTTTATGTTGCGTCAGTTTATTTTCAAGCGCAGCAGACGTTCCTATCAAAGAGGGAATGCCATTTTCGAAAGCCCGAAAAGCTTTGATCAAAAATGGCTGGAAGCCGAATCCGTCCTACTCAGGTGAGTTCGGGGTTGAAAACGTCATCCAAAGAAAAGGCTTCAATGAAATCGAGTCTTGCACCGAGGGCGTCCGTTTCTGCAGCTTCAACTACATCAAGAACGGAGATTGTTTAGGTGTAGGAACTGTCGGCGAAGAAGTCAAAGACATGAAAGTTTATTCCTGGAACTTCAAATGCCCTGAAAAGGATTGAAACCAGAAATCGACAACAACGTGGGCGGCGCTTCCCGAAGGTCCAGGCAAGAAGAATCGCTATCCTCCGCAACCTTACGCCGAGTATCCGGACTTTTTATCGACCTACAAATCTGCGGAGGAACTGTCCAATGAAGGCCTCAACCCTCGTACTTGTCGCAGTTTATTGCATGGGTATCAGCGCAGCGTTTGCCGGTGGCTCACAGGCGTCACGCGAAAAGCACGGGCCAGCAGGCATCGTCGTTGGTGAGCGTTTAGTGGCGGCCAGGGCCAAGCTAGTCAAACAAGGCTGGAAGCCGACGCGGATGCATACCACCGATGGCTATGAATACAGTGGCGTGGAGAAGGAGTTGACTGCACGCAAGTTCTTCGAACTGGATGCCTGCTCGTTTGATAGCTCGCGTTGCATCTTGTACTACGCGAAGAAAGGAACTTGCCTACGCGTCGATACCATCGGAGAGCAATTCAATGACATGACGGTGACGCGATGGACCCGCGAATGTCCTGAAGCGACTCAATAACCACACGAAGACGGCATGGTAATAATCAACTGCTCCCACAGATGTCAGCGTCGTACACAACATCTGCCATCAGCATAAAACCCTGTGGGAGCGAGCCTGCTCGCGAAAGCGCCGGAATGAACACCCGATCAATCACCAGGTGATCCCGACACCCGCATCACTCCGGCAATTGCAAATTATCCAGCGCCCGATTCACCGCCAACTCCCCGAGCATGATCAACTGCACAATCCCCGCCAGCGCATGGCGCTGCGATGCCGGCAACAGGCTGGAGACGTTCTGGGCGATGGTTTTGGCCGAGGCGAGTGTTGCACTGGCATCGACCAGCAGTTCTTCGGTTTTGTTGTCCGCCGTCACGGCGTACATCCCACGGTTTTTACGTGGAGGCGGCGTGGAACCGGGCGGACAGAGGTAATGGTCAAGCGCGCGGTCGGCGGCTTCGTGGAGCTTTTTTGAGTCGATGGATTCGTAGGGGGAAACCGAGGCGGTTTCGGGCGGGTTGGGTGTTGGTTTGATCATGGTGAAGCTCCATATTTATACCTGGTGGAACCACCAACACCTGTCGCTAAACAAGTAAGGGTGGCAGCTGTGCGCGGGTTAGCGAACCGAGAGGTATAAGACCCGGCAGACCCGAAGGTCTCCCACGCACAGCCACCATATCGTCGTCGCAAACGGCTGCGACAAACTGGAGCGTCGTTGTACTTATACCTGGTCAGGTCGCTAAACCCGGTCGCTGGGTTGCCAGCGACACGTAGACGATAAAGACCAGGTACAAAGCGCACAAGCCGGCGGATTCTGGCGTAGCTGTAGGCAAAGGCGCAAGGATATGTAGCCTGAGAGAGTGTCTGGAGATGTCTTTTTAAACACTGATGTTTATCGCCTCCCCCGTCACGTCCTCTCTCACCTTATATCGATTAGGCCTCTCATCACCTGACGCTAGCGAACAGCCCAGATGGGCAAGAAGCCAAACGCTCAACAACCTCGCCCCTCCTCAACCCTAGCCACTCCAAACCGCCGATCCCCAATCGATATTGCAGTAATCAATAATCCATCCGCTCTACTCTGCAGTCAGGCGCTCAATCGCAACGGTAGCAAATACGTCGCCCGGATTTTCTCTATAGACCTAGAGCACCATTTGGATGGAAATCGGAACAACGCTATTGCGGCGTGGCGGTAGAACCACCTACCAGTTGACCTTCATGGTGAAAAAATCGGTCCGCCACGGCCCATAAGCGCTACGCATCTCTGCTGTGGCCAAATGACATTATTAGCGCTACATTTCTTTTCGTGGCGCCATGGACGAGGTTTGGAACCAAAAGGCGCAGAAACCATGCGATGCGAATGGAGGTGACAGGTGGTGGAGAAAAAGAACGTTTTTATCAGCCATGTTCACAAGGACGATCATGGACTAAAGAAACTCAAGGATTTGCTAGCTCCAAAAGGACTGGAGGTAAGAGACTCTTCCATCCATACAGGGAAATTCAATAATGCTACCGACGAGCACTATATAAAGACGCAGATCCTTGCTCCCGCTATCAACTGGGCAGGTATATTTATTTGCTACGTTTCCCCCCAGACAAAGAACAGTGATTGGGTTAACTGGGAGATCGAATATGCCGCAAAGCAAGGGAAGCGTATTGTAGGTGTTTGGGAGCATGGCGAAAAAGAGTGTGACCTCCCTAGTGCCCTGACAGAGTATGCCGACGCACTGGTTGGATGGAACGGAGATTCCATCATTGAAGCCATCAACGGCAAGGATTCTTGGGAAAAACCTGATGGGGGTGCGTGCGACCCGGTGCCATTGAAGAGGCATCCATGCTGATGCCTCGTATTTATTCTTATGTTGTTCGGTATGACAGTGGATTCGCTCCTAATCCCTTCTATAACTACTGCACGCTCGCAACCTGTAAGCCAAAAATCCGAAAAGGAGCTCAAATTGGTGATTGGGTAGTCGGTAGTGGTAGTAATGATCGAAATGTTCGACTTGGAGGGCATCTCGTTTACGCAATGCGTGTAACTGAGGCAATGTCATTCGATGAATACTGTTTAGACCCTCGATTTGAGTCAAAAAAACCCTTCCGCAAAGGTAGTCGAAAACAAAGCTGCGGAGACAATATATATTTCCGGGCTGCGGCTGGGGCCGATTGGCAGCAGCGAGATTCATTCCACTCCCTTCCAGATGGTTCGGTTAACCCGGATCACGTGGCCCGTGACTCAGGGGTCAACAGGGTGCTAATTAGTGAGGACTTTGTATATTTTGGGGGAGATGGGCCAGCGTTCCCCGACAACCTGAAAGACCAACAAGGTCGCGATCTATGTAAACAAGGCATCGGGCTCACCACTTTTGATGATGTACAACTAATTTCGAGTCTTGAAAAATGGGTTAGAAGCTTTGGCGTTCATGGCTATCAGGGCGCTCCATTCGAATGGCTGACTATTCGCAGGTGACCGATGAAAAAAGAAGGCTCTCTATTGCTCTCGGATTACGCTGCAGAAATTGCAGATACAGACGTGCTTGACTCAAGCGACTTTAATCCCATTCTTCAGGGCCTTTACGGGGAAGTCGGTGGAATAATGGCCACCGCCAAAAAGAGTGTTCGAGAGGGAACGGCTTATCCCGGCTTCAAAAAGGCAGCAGAAGAGGAGTTTGGCGATACACTCTGGTATCTAGCTGCAATTTGCAGGCGCTTGGATATTTCTCTTGAAGATATATTTTCGGAGGCAGCGAATCATGGACATTTCCGGAATGTTGGGGCCGCAAGTGATGTAGCTGATGGTGCGTTGGCTTATATAGCTGTCCCTGTAGATTCTACTACTTCTCTAGATGACACATTAGTTTGCCTTGGGCGATCGGCCGCGGCACTACTCGGAAACACTCCTACCCGTCACGATTTGACTAATTTTGCACGGGCTTTTCTGGACTCTATGCACGCGGCCAAGCTTGCATTTTCGGAAGTGGCTCGCGGCAATATCAAGAAGGCTCGCGGCGCGTTCTTAGAACCCCAAGCACAAGATTTAGTTGGTCTAGATTTCGATTGCAACTTTGGAATCGAAGAACAACTCCCAAGAAGCTTCAGAATACGAGTAAACCAGCGAGGAAGTGGAAAAAGCTATCTACAATGGAAGGAGGTATTCATTGGCGATCCTCTAAGTGACAACATTGCTGACAGTGACGGTTACCGCTTCCATGATGTTTTTCACTTTGCTTATGCAGCAATCCTGCACTGGTCACCTGTAACTAGAGCATTGATCAAGCACAAACGAAAGAGTAATCCGAAGTATGATGAAGAGCAGGACAATGGTCGAGCCACCGTTGTAGAAGAAGGGGTTTCGGCGTGGATATTCTCCAAAGCGAAAGATCTGAATTTTTTTGCCGACCAAGACAAGGTTTCGCTTGGCCTTCTTAAAACAATTGGCGAATTCGTGGCTGGTTATGAAGTAGAGAAATGCCCGCTGAAGCTCTGGGAAAGGGCAATTCTGGATGGCTATACTGTGTTTCGCCAGCTTAAGGCGAACGAAGGCGGTTGGATCATTGGGAACCGTGAAGAACGCACTATCACATACATGCCGCTAGAGTCTGAAAAATGAAGATCCACCCATTTGTTGGTGCAGTAGCGTCTCTGCAGTTTGAAAATTGCTTCAATCCGTATTCGGATCGTTGTGAAATTCATGATCGACGTGATGCACCGCGTCGCCGTGCGACCACTCTGTCCGCGGTGTTGCGTCGTGCACTTGAGGAACCCGTTGACGCCATATGGATTGGAAGAGACCTCGGATATCGCGGAGGGCGCCGTACAGGGTTAGCCCTAACTGACGATGTTCACATAATTGAGCACACCCGACGGTGGAATCTTGAACTGGTTCCTGAGCGACCGACTATAGGAAATGCTATGGCCGAACGAACAGCTGCGGTGATATGGGGAATGCTTGAAAATATTGACGCGCGCATCTTTCTATGGAATGTCTTTCCTCTACATCCGCATAAATCAGGGGATCCGTTCACAAATAGACAGCACAACGCTCGTGAAAGACAAGCAGGCGAAGAGCTACTCCAGCAGCTCATCACATTGCTTCGGCCATCTCGGATAGTGGCGATTGGTAACGACGCTGCGGCTGCGGCAAATCGTATTATTGATTCAGTGCCCGTGATCTGCGTGAGACATCCAAGTTATGGAGGCCAAACACAATTCCAAAAACAAATCACAGAACTTTACGGACCTTCCATAAAGAGTAACGGCTCATTGTTTTGATGGGACTTGATTTCTTTAGATTAGGTTTCCCCCATCAACCAAAATCGTTTCGTTCACGGCTATTATCTTTAGTGATTTCACCTAATCATGGATGTGCAAATGGGAGGATGGATTGCAACCACCCTCCCAATCCGCTTAAAAACTTCAATCCGCAACGCTTTAAATATTTCCCAAATGCGTATGAAATATTTGTGCAAAGTCCACATCATTAAGATCCGCACCTGAAAAACAGCCGAGACTCTTGGCTAAATCCAAAGCAGCGCCGCCAGGGGATGGTATAGGTAAAATCTTAGCTGTTGGATGGAAATTCTTGAACAGCTCAAACTCATGTACTACACCTTCCATACCGCCAATAAAGACAGCCGCAACTAAGTCATCGCGCGACAGCATCTTTTCTCGCATTAACAGCAAACTCGCATCTAACCCTTCAGGTTTTGCGTCGGTAAAAATAACATTTTTAAAGTGATCGTTTTCTTCCGGATAACGATCATCAAAAAACCTGCTCTGATACAGAATCACTGTCTCAGAATAATCAACACCCAAATCCTCGCATATACTCCAGATCATGGGGGTGATAGCTGGATGCCCTCCCCAAATAATTTTATGCTGACGAATAACGGATATAATGAGTTCTCTTACAGCACACTGAATTAGGAATGGATTGGCGGTTTCGTGATACGAGCCCCGGTTCACAAGTGGAACGCTGGCTGAAAGAAAAATTGCACCCACGTTTAAACCTCCCAGTCTGCAAATTGCCATCCGGCTTCGCTAGCTTTGACCCATCTTGCAGAGCGAATGTGCTGCCCAAGCCAGTCTAAATGACCCTGCCATCGGGGGTGTAATCCAACATGATCGTATACAACGGCGACTGATTGATCTGGCGAATTGCTGGACGCATCGTGCAACGTGGTCGACGTTGGAACACCTACTGTAGGATAAACGACAACATTTCGTCCGTCTGGAAGTTGGATATAGACCGCCTTGTTAGGCCCAACTCCGATGAACTGTCCGCCAATAGTTTGAATAGCGTTACGCAAATTACTCACTAAATTTAAGGAACGCACTGCATGGCTTTGACTACGAACCTCTTCGATCTGCAAGCAGATTCGCTCTACGGCGCTTTCTGCAAGGCGCCCTGTAGCATCATCCACTTCATCAGCTAACAACTCAGCACGACTGGCTGTGGATGTTCGCAAAGATGGCGTGCAGTCGGGCCAACCTACCCGTAATACGCTAATGCCTTTAGCCAAGGCCCGTCCAAACTCTGCGCTAGTCCATCGGCTTTCAAAATAGCCAGGTGTGTCAAGCATCACCAGAACGTCGGAATCGCAAAGTCGATGCCATAGCATCGTCTGAAAATCCTCCGCAGGTGCAATACCATGCGTATCGAGAAATACATCGAATAATCGAGCGGACAATGCATCGAATAGTTGTAACGCTGCCTCACGGGCCTCGCTTCGGCGGTAGCTTACAAATACTCGGCGCTGGCGAGGTAGTAATCCTGCACACTCGAGTAACGCGGTGGCGATTCTTTGTGGCCCATTTGGGGTATAGGCTAAACAGTTGATGGGACGCAGTACTTCAGGAATCTCGGCGTTCACGCTCTCAACGTTGGACGCTATTGGAAGTATCGGGATGCCTCGTTCCAGTAGCTTGACTATATTGCCGAGAGGAGGGCTCTCACCACCGAAAAACACCGCGGCAGACGAGCACTGTTGGTCGGGATTGAACGCTTCCGGGCGTATCTCCCACCCAACTTCATTGCCTAATCGTAGATTGAACATGCCAACCGCAGATTCGACGATTTCTTCGAGTTCATAAATCTGGGCGGGCGTGGGTGAGCCAAGCACTGCGAGTTGGTAGAGGGCGGCCATACTCTTCCTTGTGATTTCAGCGGCAACGTTGTTGGTCGAAATGCTTACCCATATGAACAAAGAAACAGAAAATCGGCAAGCAGGCTGAATCGACCCGAATTTGCTACGCAGATTCGAACAGCAGTGATCCGTCGAACAAACACACAAATAAACTTCGCTTCTCCATTCCCTTCATTCGTAGAGGTAATTGAACTATCACTCTAACCAGCAAGAGAACGTAAGTTCTGCCCCGCTAATCAGTGCCGAGTCATCTTCGGCAACTCTGGCCCCTCTCCCAACCTCTCCACCCCCAACCTTACCCTCTCCCCACCCTGCTCAATCACCACCCCATCCCCCTCCACCGCCACCAACTTCACCCCAGGCCCAACCTTCTCCCCCTGCAAAAAACTCCTCGGCGGCCCATCGTTCAGGCTCAGTATCGCCACCGCCCCCCGACTCCCCGCCATCACCCCGCTCACCTTGATGTCCACCGGCGCCGTTTGATTGGAAAACCACCGCAACGCCGGGCTATCACTGCGCGCCGCCAGCAACTGCGGGGCCGCTGCCGGGGTGTGGGATTCGGCGGTGGTCAGCAGCAGCGACGACCACGTCGCCACGCCGACCAGCGCTGCGAGCAGTGCGAGGGCCTGGACCATTTGGGGTGGGGAAAAGCGTGCGGTGAAGGTCATGGGTTGAATCTCCTTTTTATCCCTGCTGTCAGCCTACGCGGCAATTCTCTCCGTTTTATTTCACACGCCTTACATGTTGGCCGTGCACGATGGCGCAGGACGCAAAGGAGCGCGCGCGCGATGAACAGGCAACAGGGTTTTACGCTGATCGAGTTGATGGTGGTGCTGGTGATCATCGGCATCGCCAGTGCGGCGATCAGCCTTAGTATCAAGCCCGATCCGTTGCAGTTGCTGCGCAAGGATGCCGAGCGCGTGGCGCAGTTGCTGCAAGTGGCGCAGGCGGAGGCGCGCGCGGATGGGCGGCCGATTGTGTGGGTGAGTGATGCCAAGGGGTTTCGCTTTAGTCGGCGCAGTGACAGTGGCAAGGGGTTTGATCATTTCGCGCAGGATCCGCAGTTGCGGCCGCGTGCCTGGCAGAGTCCGAAAATGGAGGTGCGGGTGGAGCCGAAACAGAAGGTTGTGCTGAACGCTGAGTGGATCAATCCGCCGCTGCAATTGACGTTGTCGGATGGCTTGAATCGCTTGAGTGTGCTGCGTGATGGCAGTGGCAGGATCAGCCTGCAATGAAGCGCCAGCAAGGGTTTACGCTGATTGAGGTGATGGTCGCGATTTTGTTGATGGCGGTGGTGAGTTTGATTGCCTGGCGGGGGCTGGACAGTGTGACGCGGGCGGACAGTCATTTGCAGGCCAGCAGTGAGCAGAGTGACGGTTTGTTGCGGGCGCTGAATCAGTTGCAGCGGGATGTGGAGATGCGGGCGGGGATTGAGTTGACCGAGCCGAAGAAGGTTGGGGTGGATGATGAGCCGCCGAGCGCCCCGCCCGCTCTGACGGTGCGCAGTAGCGACAGTAAGGGTTTTCGTCTGGACATCATTCGCACGGCGGCGGATCAGCCGGGGGCGTTGCAGCGGGTGCGGTGGTGGGTCAAGGGTGACACGTTGTATCGGGCGGTGGCTGAGGCGCGGAGTCGGTATCCGTTGCCGGCGCCAGGGAATGGGGTTGCTGTTTTGCAGGATGTGAGTGATGTGCAGGTTCGGGTTTGGGAGGTGGATAAGGGGTGGCGGCAGTTGAGTGGGAATCGGCGGGAGGATCCGTTGGGGTTGGAGATTCGGTTGAGTCGGGGGACGGCGCAGGGGGTTGAGAAGTATCGGCAGGTGATTGGGCCGCTGGAGTGATACTGGCTGCAATGTGGATATCCGTGTAGGAGCTGCCGAAGGCTGCGATCTTTTGACTTTGAAGATCAAAAGATCGCAGCCTCCGGCAGCTCCTACATTGGGATTGGGTGCAGTCAGTTGGGGTTGGTTGGCTGGCAGGTCGTCATCGCTGGCAAGCCAGCTCCCACAGGAATTGGGTGAAGTCAGTCAGGGGTTGGTTGTCTGGTTGGTCGCCATCGCTGGCAAGCCAGCTCCCACAGGAATTGGGTGAAGTCAGTCAGGGGTTGATTGACTGGTTGGTCGTCATCGCTGGCAAGCCAGCTCCCACAAAGACTGAGTGCAGCCGGTAGATATTGGTCCGCTGGCAGGCCAGCTCCCAAAATTTCGACTCGCGAGCACAGCATGCGGCGAAGCCGCCCCCACTCAATGGCCGAGTGTCAGCTCGCCGAAAGCTTTTGATCTTGATCCACGGGCGACGTCGGAAGGCTGAGTGGAGGGATTCATCCGGGGGTGGGAGCGCAGCGACCGTTTGGCGCAGCCAAATGCATCGAGAGGAGGTGCAGCGAAGCAAACCGTAGGCGATGCGCCCGGATGGATCCCGCAGCGAAGGTACCCCGAGCTTTAGCGAGCGGGCCGTACGTAGGAGCAAGCGTTTTTTTGCTTACTTTTTTTAGGCGTTTGTAAAAAAAGTGAGTCGCCGTAAGGGCGAAACCCTAAGCGGCCTTTACCGCAGCAACGGATATGTACCCAGTCAAACCCACTAACTCAAAACGACAACGCCACCCGGCAACTCAGTGCATTTAACGCCATAAGCATCGCGAATCAGCAGCGCAACGCCGGCGAGCTGATCAAGGCTAAAGCGCGCCTGGACGCGGCGTTGGCCGAGTTCGCGGTTGAGCAGCAGCAACATCCCGGGGCGGTAGCGGTTGATTTCGTCGATCATTTGGCTGAGGGTCGCGCCATTGAACACCAAAACCTGCTGACGCCAATTCATCACCGCCGCCGTGTCGACACTCTGCACACTGCCAACCTGCCGCGCGTCGTAGGTCACCTGCTGCCCCGGTTCAAGCCGCAAACTACGACCTTCAACATCCACCTCAACCGCGCCATCAAGACAAGTCACACAGACTTGCTGATCAGTATTACGCAGGTTGAAACGCCCCTGACTCGCACGCAACCACCCTCCCCCAGCCTGCATCGCCAACGGCAACCGCGCGGTCTGCACTTCAACTTCACCACTGACCAGCTCAAAACCCTGCACACCCTCAGACACCGCACGCTGGTTGATCCGCGTCTGGGTATTCAGCTCCAGGCTCACACCCTGCACAGGTTCAAAACGCCGCTGCTGGCCAACTTCAGTAATGTAGTCCGCGCCCAGCCCTTCAAAACCACCAGGAATCGTCCCGCGCACCAGCAAAAACGCCGCCGACGCAGCAATCGCCCCACCGAGAAAAGCACGTCGACCAAACCCTCGTGGCGCCTGCATTTGCTCCACGGCCGGTTGCAGCTGCTGCCACAACCGCTTGGCCTCTTCGAACGCGCGGGCATGCTCGGCACTCTGTGCGCACCATTCGCGCAGAACGCGGGCGTCGGCCACGGTGGCGCGGCCGGAGGTCAGCAGGACCAGCCAGTCACGGGCTTCGCTGTGCAGATTGTCGGCCGCCGATGGCTCGGCAGGTGTCAGTCGAAAGATGTTCAAACGCGCAGATTCTCAACGAATTGATCGGGCACTATTCAGAAGACGGTTTTCCGGCCCCGCGACCGAACCGCTGAAACACTTTTCTTTCCAGCTTCGCAGCGCAGAAGCCCAACGCAGCTTTGATTTCCTTCTCGACCATGCGCGTGGAAATGCCGAAACGCTGGGAAATTTCCAGGTGCGGCGCCTCTTCGAGACGCGCCGCGATGAAGATCTTCCGGCGCCGTGCGGGCAACTCGTACAACGCACTGAGCAGTGACTGGATTTCCTTTTGCCCACCGACCACTCGCGCCGGGTCGAGGGCTTCGTCGCCGATTTGCAGCAGCTCTTCAACTTCCTCGCCGGTGAGCAGGCGCGCATCGGCCTGACGGCGGTCGGCGGCGATGTTCAGGGCCATGCGATAGAGGTAGGCATTGGGCCGCAGGACGTTCGGCGGCGTCTCCATGCGGTCGACCCGCAGGTAGGTTTCGTGTAGCACGTCGTTGGCCAGATCTTCCGAACCGAGACGCCTGCGCAGGCGCACCCGAAAGTCCTCGTAGGACGTCAGGAACAGTTGGACCATCGAACCTTGTCCGGTGTCTTTCATCCCCCGGAAACTCCTTCCCATTTGGTGCATTCCATGCGTTTCCCTGACGACTCCGGTAACAACAGCAACGTGACCGGCTGACGCAAGGCGCTGGGCGTCGGCCGGTCGATTTTGAGGTTGCGAAAACTTTCCACCAGCGCGTTGTCGCGCCGTACATCTCCGGTCGAAGTGACCAACCGGTTGTGCTGCACTAAGCCGTCGCGGCCGACCCAGACCTGCAACACCGCGCGATAACTGCCCGGACGGGTCAGCGGCGAACGGCACAGGTTGCGCTCGATTGCCGCTTGCACCGCCGTGGCGTAACTGCGGCTGACAGCCATGCTTTCGGGCGACTGCTTTTGCGGCGGCGCCGGCACGTCCTCGACCTGCGCCACTTGCAACGTAAACGCATCGTCGCGGGCATAACGCGCCATCAAACCACTGCCGCCAAGCAAGCGACGCAGGGCATCGGCGGCGGTGTATTCACCGTCCACCGCCAACGAGCGGCGACCGCGACTCAACTGACTGTCGACCAACACCGCAACGCCAGTAGCGTGGCTGTACTGATCCAGCGCGTGCGCCAGATCCTGTGCCGGAATGTGCAGCGTCATGCGCAAGTCCGCCGGCACCGCGTCGGCCATGGCGTGGCCCGCCGCACAGCCAAGCAGCCACCCCAGACACATCCGGCGCACAAGCCTCGTTGAACGCTGAAAACCGTCCGTGGAATTGCCTCGCTGCACGGCTGACGAATCCTTGGAAATCGTCATCCTGAGGGCTGTTTATGAATCTGGTGTGACGGGCGGTGCAAAAAAACCATCACGGGAATTGCGCAAGGCTTGCACTAGACTCAAGCCATAGCGCGGCCCCGTCGGGCCGGCCAGGAGGCGAGCATGAACACACTGTGGCGATTGAGCCTTGGCGGACTGTTGTTGATGGCGCTGTCGAGCGCTTATGCCGAGGAACCCTTGGGCTGTGTCGAGGTGACGGTCGGCGGCTACAAGGCGCCGAATTACGACTGTTTGAGCCAGCAGATGGGCAACAACCCGGAAGGCGCGGCGGCGGAAAAGAACCAGGAGGCGCTGAATGTGCCGGTGAACAAACGGCCGCCGAATCAGGTTGGACTGGCGACGCCGGCCGCGACCAGTACGCGGATGGGCAATACCTTTGGCACATCAGTGAAACCACAACGCCCACCGCAATGACACGCCACCGATCGTTCCTACGCTCCGCGTGGGAATGCAGCCCGGGACGCTCCGCGTCCCATCCAGAGCCGAACGCGGAGCGTCCGTTGCGGCATTCCCACGCAGAGCGTGGGAACGATCCTGTGGTGTTCAGTCGCTTACCGATCATTCCCACGCAGAGCGTGGGAACGATCAGGGCGGGTTCAATCGCTTGGGGTTTGGCGGAAGCTCACCGCAAGGCGATTCCAACTGTTGATGGTGGTCACGGCCATGGTCAGGTCGACCAGTTCGCCTTCGCTGAATTGCTCGCGCGCCTGCTGATACACCTCATCGGGCACACGGCTCTCCGCCAACAACGTCACCGCCTCCGCCCAGGCCAGCGCCGCACGCTCGCGCGGGTTGAAGAAATTACTGTCGCGCCACACCGCAATCGCATACAAGCGCCGATCACTCTCCCCGGCCCGTCGCGCATCCACTGAATGCATGTCGGTGCAGAACGCACAGCCGTTGAGCTGCGAAGCGCGGATCCTGATCAATTGCAGCAGCGGCTGTTCGATACTGAGGTGGGCGGTCAGCGCCTCCATGGCAATCATCGCTTTCATCGCTTTGGGCGAAGCGTTGTAGTAATCCAGGCGCGGGGACATGGCGGTTCTCGGTGGACGGAATAATGAGTGCACCGTAAACGCCGACAGCGATGCGTTACAGCCCCAATTCCACGGAAAACCGCTACACCACTGAATCCGGACACACACTGACCCTGTGGGAGCTGGCTTGCCAGCGATGGCGGTATATCTGCTGACACTATTGCTGGATCCGAAGGCCTCATCGCTGGCAAGCCAGCTCCCACAAGGTACGTGACCAATTCGAGTTTTTTACTCCACGCAACTACTGCCCCGCAAACAAACGGGAGTAATCTGGCGGGCACACTCAACTGCCCCAGGAGCCTCGTCGGTATGGAACTTCACGTCGTGATCAACGGCCGCAAGGATCTTGCCGGTCAGTTGTATCAGCAACTGCGCGGGGCCATTGAATCCGGGCGTCTGGCTGCCGGCACGCAATTGCCACCCAGCCGTCTGCTCGCCGAGCAACTGGGCATTTCGCGCAAGACCATTTCCGACACCTACGCGCAACTGACCTACGAAAACTTTCTCACCGGGGTGATCGGCAAAGGCACCTACGTCAACGCGCGCCCGGCGCAGATCCAGCGCAAACAGAGCCACACCGAACTGGCCGGCGCCGAGGTGATCGAGAGCTGGCGCAATCTGCCGGTGTTTCTGCGCCATCCGACGCTGGAAGGTTCGCTGCGCTACGACTTTATCGGCGGCGCCACCAGCAAGGGCCAGTTCCCGCAAGATGACTGGCGCCGCTGCGTGTCTCACGCGATGCGGCAGATGGCGCAGTCCAAGGGTTTCTACAGCCTGCCCGAAGGCTTGCCGGCGCTGCGCAATGCGATTGCCCGGCACATCGCGTTTTCCCGGGGCATCAACTGCCAGGATGAAGACATCGTCGTGTGCAATGGCGCGCAACAGGCGCTGGACCTGATCACCCGTGTGCTGATCCGCCCGGGCAGTCTGGTGGCAATGGAAGATCCCGGTTATCCGCCAGCGCGTCTGCTGTTCGCCACCCATGGCGCCGAGGTGGTCGGGATTCCGGTGGATGCCGAGGGCATTCAGGTTGAACATATTCCCGAGGGCACCCGCCTCATCTATGTCACGCCGTCGCACCAGTTCCCGCTGGGCATGCCGATGAGCCACGCACGCCGCGAAGCCTTGTTGGCTCGCGCGCATGAGTTGGGCGCGATCATCATCGAGGACGACTATGACAGTGAGTTTCGCTACGAAGGTCGGCCGACCGATTCGCTGTTCAATCTCGACCAGCGCGGCATCGTCGCCTACGTCGGCACCTTCTCGAAAACCCTGCTGCCGGAGCTGCGCCTGGGTTATGCGATTCTGCCGCCAGCGATCCTCGAGGCGGTGATCCGCGCCAAGCAACTCACCGATCTACACGCCTCGACCTTGCCGCAATGGGCGCTGGCCAAGTTCATCGCCGAGGGTTGCCTGCTCAAGCATATCCGCCGCTGCCACACCATTTATGCGCAACGCCGCGAGCGCATTCTGGCGCGCATGGCCGACGATCTTTCGCCGTGGCTGCAGGCGGTGCCGCCGAGTGCCGGGTTCCACATGACGGTGTTCTGCAAGGTGCCGATCGACCTGCCGCTGGTGATCGAACTGGCGAAAAAGGTCGAAGTCGGCCTGTATGCGATCAACGGTTTCTATTACCAGCAAACGCCGAAAAACGGCCTGTACTTCGGCTTCGGCGCCATCGAAACCCTGGACATCGATATCGCTCTGGATCGCCTGCGCGACATCCTCCAGCAGGTCGCCTGAGCGATTGGCCTAAAGATTTAACCGCCGATTGGTTATTGGTGATCCCAGGGTGCAGGCCTATTCTGCACAGGCGTTATCCCTCAATGAGCAGGATTCGTCCGGCCTGATTCAGGAGTGTGAGCAATGTCCAACGAAGTGATCAATACGGTGCAGGTGCAGGCTGCCGCCGGCCGCTCGGATGAACTGGGCAAGCAACTGCAGAAGATCGTCGAAACCCTGCGCGAAACGCCGGGCTGCGATTCCTACCTGGTCGACCGCTGCCCCGAGGACAGCCACCGCTGGACGGTCAGTGCCCGCTGGCAGTCGGAAGCGGCGATGCAGGCGCATTTCAACCGGCCCGAGGCGCAGGGGTTTATTGACCTGATCGATAGTCGGCTGGCCAATAGTGTGGATTTCAACAGCTTCCATATCGTCTGATCTGACGCTATCGCTGGCAAGCCAGCTCCCACAGGGTTCAGCGTCGTTCGATAATTTAATAAACGACACAAAACCTGTGGGAGCTGGCTTGCCAGCGATGGCGTACTCAAACACGCTGAATAACCGCCGATTGGTCACCCAATCTTCCCGAATATTGGCCGTTTGAATGCCCCGCCCTGCGGACTACTGTGATCAGCAACACCCCGATCATCACAGGTAACCCGCCATGAAAGCCCTGCCCTTCTTCGCCGCCGCCCTCGCCCTGAGCCTCTGCACCTCGGCCGTTTTCGCCCACGATCCCTCGGAAAAAGTCACCGTCCTGCAAGACCAGATGCTGAAAAACGCCCCCGGCAAAAAAGCCATGATGATCGAGGTTGATTACAAACCCGGCCAATCCTCAATCGCCCACAAACACGACGGCACGGCGATGGCTTACGTGCTGGAAGGTGAAGTGATTTCCCAAGTGAAGGGCGAACAACCGATCACCTACAAGAAGGGCCAGTTCTGGTACGAACCCGCCGGCTCCGAGCATCTGGTGTCGAAAAATGCCAGCCAAAGCAAACCCGCCAAGTTGCTGGTGTTCATGGTGCTGGCCCCGGATGAACAAGTGCTGATCCCGCTGAAAAACTGATGGCTGTTTAACCAGCCATAAATAAAAAGGCTCAAATCGTTGATTTGGGCCTTTTTATTTCCCGGGGCAATTAACCGCGCCGGGTTACAGCAAATGAACCTAATCAACTGTTGTTAGCTCAGCAAATTGTCAGGTTGACGGGTTTAGTCTGAATTAACGGTCGTGATTTACGACTTTTAAACTTTCCGACTGATGTTGTTTCACGGGAGAAACACCATGAAACTTGCGTTCACCAGTGTACTGGCGATATCGGTTTTAACCCTCTCTGCCTGTTCAGTGCCGACGGCCCCAAAAGCAGTTTCCTCTCTCGATACTCTGCTGCCTCATCCCACCGGCCGCAGTAGCGCCACTCAGGTAAAAAGCGGTCCCGGCGTATCGCTCGGCGTGGTCTACAGCCCAAGTACCCAGACCAACCGTGAATACCTGCGTGACTATCAAGCCAACGCCGGCACCGGTTTCGGCCAGAGCCTGCTGGTGCAGCCGATCCACGACGCCTATGTCGCCAGCTCGAAACCAGACATGGCGGTGAAATGGGTCAACGCGTCCCTGCAACGCCAATTCGGCTCGGTAACGGTGTATCCAGACATGCAAAGCCTGCGTGCAGCCAAGCCTGATGTGGTGGCGATTGTCGACACTCACAGCCAGTTGATCACTTCGCGCAGTTCCGACATCAAGGCCGACGTCAGTGCCGATTTTTATGATGCGCAGCTGAACTATATCGGTACGGCGAAAGGTTCGGATGCACGGGAATTGACGCCAGTGTGGGCGGACTTCAAACGGTCGGAAGAGATAGTGGCGGATATTAATCAGCAGCAGGATGTGCAAGTTCGGGCGTTGCAGAAGTTTGACCAGTCGCTCAACAATTTGGTCGCGGGGCCTGCAGATAAAGTGTCGATGCTGGATAGTAAACAAGGTCAGAAGTTGTATTGAATGTATGGGCCTCATCGCTGGCAAGCCAGCTCCCACAGGTATCGTGGTGCACCCGATCCTTGTGGGAGCTGGCTTGCCAGCGATGAGGCCGGAACAGCCACCACAAACCTCTCAGACAGAAAAAAACCCCGGCATCTCACGATACCGGGGCTTTTTCATTCAGCGCTTACTTATGCCAATTCAAGCTCGGCATTCGCAGCAGCCGCAGGCACGACCGCTTGCCCACTCAACGCCAGGTCCAGCAGTTCACGGTTCGCCACTGCATACATGGCGTAATCCGTGCCGCTCGCAGCGCGGATTTCCACCAGCATGGCGCGCCAGCGCGAGATCATGCTTTCGTGCTGTTCCATCCACAGCGCCAGACGTGCTTCCACGTCTTGAGTGCCGTCGCCCTGTTGCAGGACGGAGATGGTGATCGCCCGTTGCTGCCAGTCGACGTCATCACGGAACGCTTCACGGGCCAGGGCTTGCCAGTTGTTTTCAACCGGCAGCGCGCTGATCTGTTGCAGGTACCAGGTGATGTCCAGCGCACTGCCCACGGCGAAGTAGGCCTTGGCCACTTCGGCAGGGTTCTGTCCGGTCACGTCGGACGCTTCGATGATCGGCAGCAAGGTGTACAGGTGCGAGGTGCCCGCCACCATACGCGCCAGCAACTCCGGCACACCGGCTTCGACGTAAGCCTGATAACGCGCCTGCCAGTTTTCGCGGATTTCGCCGCTCAGCAGTTCGTCGAGCTTCAAACCCAGCTCTTTCAGGTGCGGACCGAAGTGCGCGGTGTCACGGGCAGCGTTCTGCTCGTTACGGCGGGCACGCAGGAACCAGCGCGTAGCGCGGCGACCCAGACGCATCAGCTCGTCCATCAGCTCCAACTGCACGTCAGCGCTGACTTGGTAGTCCAGCGCTTCGATCTGACGGAACCAGTGCGGGAGGTGGAAGATGTCACGCACGATCACGTAAGCACCGGCCACATTCGCCGGGCTCATGCCGGTCGACTCTTTGAGTCGTTGAACGAAGGTGATGCCCATGTGGTTGACCAGGTCGTTGGCGATCTGGGTGCTGACGATCTCGCGCTTCAGACGGTGACGACGCATGGCTTCGGAGAACTTGCTGACCAGGGTCGGCGGGAACGCCGTTTCCATGTCGCGGGTCAGGTAGTCGTCGTCCGGCACCAAGGAGCCCAACAGCTGCTCTTTGAGGTCGATCTTGCTGTACGAGATCAGTACCGACAGCTCAGGACGGGTCAGACCGTGGCCTTCGGCAATGCGCTCGTTGATCTGCTCTTCGGTCGGCAGGAACTCGATGGCACGGTCCAGCTTGCCACGGCCTTCCAGATCACCCATCAGACGCTTGTACTCAGCGATGCGTTCGTAGGCACGGCGCGCCGCCAGGGACAGGGCCTGAGTCTGCTTGTAGTTGTTGCCCAGCACCAGGTTGCCGACTTCGTCGGTCATGCTCGCCAGCAACTGGTTGCGTTGCTTATCGGTCATGTCACCGGCCTGAACCACTTCGTTCAGCAGGATCTTGATGTTCACTTCGTGGTCGGAGCAGTCCACGCCACCGGCGTTGTCGATGAAGTCGGTGTTGGAACCGCCGCCATTCAGACCAAACTCCACTCGACCCAGTTGGGTCATGCCGAGGTTACCGCCCTCGCCCACGACTTTGCAGCGCAGCTCGTTGCCGTTCACGCGCAGTGCATCGTTGGCCTTGTCGCCGACATCGGCGTGGCTCTCGGTGCTCGCTTTCACATAAGTACCGATACCGCCGTTCCACAGCAGATCCACCGGTGCCTTGAGCAAGGCGTTCAGCAGTTCGGTCGGGGTCAGCTTGTCAGCCTTGATGTCGAAGCGTTCCTGCATCTGCGGGGAGATCGCGATGCTCTTCGCGCTGCGCGAGAAGATACCGCCACCTTCGGACATGATGCTGGTGTCGTAGTCGGTCCAGGCCGAACGCGGCAGGTCGAACATGCGCTGACGCTCGACGAAGCTGGTCGCCGGGTTCGGGTTCGGGTCGATGAAGATGTGCATGTGGTTGAAGGCAGCGACCAGTTGCAGCTTGTCGGACATCAACAGGCCGTTACCGAACACGTCACCGGCCATGTCGCCGACGCCGACAACAGTGATACTGTCTTCCTGAACATTGATGCCGCGCTCGCGGAAGTGGCGTTGTACGCCAACCCACGCGCCTTTGGCGGTAATGCCCATTTTCTTGTGGTCGTAACCGGCCGAACCACCGGACGCAAACGCGTCACCCAGCCAGAAGCCGTAGTCGATGGCGATGCCGTTGGCGATGTCGGAGAAGGTCGCAGTGCCCTTGTCCGCTGCTACTACCAGGTACGGGTCGTCATCGTCGTGGCGAACCACGTTCAATGGCGGTACCAGCGCGCCGTCTTTCAGGTTGTCGGTGATGTCTAACAGACCGGAAATGAAGATGCGGTAGCAGGCGATGCCCTCGGCCGCGATCTCGTCACGGCTGCCGCCCAGTGGCAGGCGACGCGGCAGGAAGCCGCCCTTCGCACCCACTGGCACGATGACCGAGTTCTTCACTTGCTGGGCTTTTACCAGGCCGAGGACTTCGGTACGGAAGTCTTCTTCACGGTCGGACCAGCGCAGACCACCACGAGCGACGTTACCGAAGCGCAGGTGCACGCCTTCAACGCGTGGCGAGTAGACGAAGATTTCGAACTTCGGCACTGGCTTCGGCAGTTCAGGGATCGCGTGCGGGTTGAACTTGAAGCTGAAGTACGACTTGTTCTGGCCGTTGGCGTCAGTCTGATAGAAGTTGGTCCGCAGGGTGGCTTTGATCAGGTCGAGGTAACGACGCAGGATGCGGTCTTCGTTGAGCACCTGGACGTCGTCCAGTGCGGTCAGAATCGCTTGTTCCAGACGCAGTTGCTTGTCTTCCAGATCGTCGTCGCTGAGTTTGCGCGCCAGATAGAAGCGGGTCTTGAACAACCGGGTCAGTTCGCGAGCGATGTCGGTGTGGTTGTTCAGGGTGCTGGCGATGTAACCCAGGTCGAAGCCCAGACGAATCTGCTTCAGGTAACGCGCGTAAGCACGCAGCAGCGCGACGTCGCGCCATGGCAGGCCGGCGGTCAGTACCAGACGGTTGAACGCATCGTTTTCGGCGTCGCCGCGAACGATGTGGACGAACGCGTCCTGCAGGGTGTCGTTGAGTTGCTGGATGTCGAGGTCGAGGCCTTCAGCGGCAGTGAACGCGAAGTCGTGGATCCAGAACTCGCGGCCATTGGTGTGACGCAGACGGTACGGGAATTCGCCCAGTACGCGCAGGCCGAGGTTTTCCAGGATCGGCAAGACGTCGGACAGCGCCAGCGGCGTGTCGGCGTGGTACAGCTTGCAATGCAGCTCGCGCTGGCCGGAGACCTGACCGAGCGGCTGATAGAAGCTCATCACCAGCGGATTTTTTTCGTTGAGGCTCAGCAGGTGCTGCATGTCGACCACGGCCGAATGCGCAGCGAAACGCTCGCGGTAGCCGGCCGGGAAGCCTTTCGGGAAGTCCGCCAGTACGTTGGTGCCGTGGGCTTCGCCGAAGCTTTCGACGGTCAGTGCGGCGTAGTCGTCCTGCCAGCTGCGGCACGCTTGTACGACTTCTTTTTCCAGCAGCACGGTGTCGATGTCGAGACGGTTTTTCGGGTCGACACGCAGGATCAACTGCACGCGCGCCAGTACCGACTCAGAGAAGAATGTCCAGAATTCGCAATCGGAGGCCTTCAGGCGCTCCATCAGCACTTGCTGGATCTTCTGGCGAACTTCGGTGGAATAGATGTCGCGCGGCACGTAGGCCAGGCAGTAGCAGAAACGCCCGTACGGGTCTTTGCGCAGGAACACGCGGATCTTGTTGCGTTCCTGGATTTGCACGATCGACATCACGGTGGTGAACAGTTCGTCGACCGGGGTCTGGAACAGGTCATCACGCGGCAGCACTTCAAGCACCTGCGCCAGTTCCTTGCCCAGGTGAGCCTTGGACTGGAAGCCGGAGCGCGTTTCGATTTCTTCGACCTTGCGGCGGATGAACGGGATGACCCGCACGCTCTCGCCATACACCGAGGAGGTGTACAGGCCCATGAAACGGTGTTCTTTGATGACTTTGCCGTCGGCGTCGATTTCACGGATCGACACGTAATCCGGGTAAGCCGGACGGTGTACACGGCTTGGGTGCGCAGCCTTGGCGAACGACAGCAGGGTCGGTTCGCGCAGGTAGGCAACGGCGTAGTCTTCGATGCGCAGGTCTTCGTAGGTCAGGCCGGTGCGCAGCAGTTTGGTCAGGCCGAGGAAGGAGTTCTGGTCGTACTCGATATGGCCGCCATCGGCCTGATCGGTGACCACGAATTCTTCATAGCCGAGGAAGGTGAAGTGGTTGCCCACCAGCCATTCCAGGAAGCTTTTGATTTCGTTCTTTTCGTCGGCATCGACGGCGAAGGCGCTGTTGTCGAGTTTGGTGAGGATTTCCTGCACCTTGGCTTTCATCGGCTCGAAATCGGCGACCGCGACGCGGACTTCACCGAGAACCTGTTCCAGCTCTTTGCTCAGCACATTCAGTTCGGCCGCGTTGGCGCAGCGGTCGATTTCCAGGTACATCAACGACTCTTGCAGAATGCCGTCGCCCTGGGTGCCTTTCGGCAGGATTTCCAGCAACTCGCCCTTGCTGCCACGACGCACGCTGAGCACGGTGGTTTGCAGGGTGTGGATACTGTAGCCGCGGCGGTTCAGTTCAGTACGAACCGAGTCGACCAGAAATGGCAGGTCGTGGTGCAGGACTTCGACCGCGGTGTGGGTCGACTGCCAGCCATGACGCTCGTAATCAGGGTTGTAGACGCGCACTTGCGGTTGCGCGTGATCGAAGCGCTCAAGCAGGCGCCACGCGGAAAGAGTACAGCCAGCGAGGTCGGAGAGGCGACGTTGAGTCAGCTCGTCCAAAGAAATGATGCCGAAGAATTGTTCAGCGAACAGCGCCACTTGTGGCAGTGCCTGTTCACTGATGTGCTGCGCCAGTGCCGCTTGCAGTTGGTGCTGGAAGTCGGCTTTGCTGGCTGCGGTGAAGAACGCCATCTGTGGTACTCCGCTTAAGCTTGTTATTGATGGAAAGCGTCGCGTGCAACACCCCTTTCGGGGCTTGTGTCGCCCTGTTCCTGATTCTCGGGCAGAGGAAACAGGGGGACAGGTGGGTGAAGCTGGACGGGACACTCAGGTCACATTCACCTTCCATAGAATGAGCATCTGCAAAAGCGACTGCCAGCGGTGCCGACAATGCCTTTACGGGTGCTCATCCGTTGCGCAGCTTAAAGGGTGCGACAATGTGTCTGCTTGCGGTGCTGCGACATATTCGGTCATTGGCACGTAAACCGAGGGTCTGGCACCGGTAAACACTAGCAGTCGTGGTGGAAAATGCCGGTCTGAATGCCCGTTTTTACGGTACATGCGTGCCAGAAATGACCATTGATCCATGTCGCGTTCACGACACATCCTCTGACACTCTCACATGCAGAAATTCCCGAGGACTGGCAGAATCGCGCCCATTAGCGACCAACACGCCCCTCGAGGCAGGAATTGACCATGCAAATGACCACCGCCCTACTGATCGTCAACCCGTGCGATGACGAAGAAGACAACATGGCAATGCTCTGCTGCCACAGCGACAAGGGCGACATGTTCCTGATGAGCCGCTACCCGGATGAGGATGAGCTGGAGATCACTCTGGATGGCGAACCTTCGACGCTGGACGGGGTGAAAGTCACCCTGAGTTCGAATCTGTTGAAGATCGAGATTGCGGCGGCGGATGCCGATGCGCTGAACGGGGATGATGTGCTGGAGATCAGCTTTAACCCGGACATGGTGGATATGGATGAGGTGGTCGAGACCCTGACGAATATCCTTGATGGGACGGGTACCTTCATTAACGAAGTTTGATGGCGTCCAGACTGGCCTCATCGCTGGCAAGCCAGCTCCCACAGTGATCGATGTGTTGCACAATTCGCATGCACAACGCTGAACCTGTGGGAGCTGGCTTGCCAGCGATGAGGCCAGAACAGCCACCTCAACACTCCCCCACTACAAAAACCCAACAATTCCCCCAGTCATTTCCCGCACTTTGCGCAAAATGCCGTTAGTCGCCACCCCCCGCGATGGATTAAAGTAACGCCCCCAGCCCTAGCGTTATCCGAACGCCTGTGGCCACCCCTTTCCAGGAACAGTCACCGATGGAACATCGTGAAGCGCTGCTGGCGCTGCGAACCTTTCTTTCAACGCAGATTCTCGGCCAGGAAAAACTCATCGAGCGTTTGCTCATCGCCCTGCTCGCCGACGGCCACATGCTGGTCGAGGGTGCGCCGGGTCTGGCCAAGACCAAAGCGATCAAAGAACTCGCCGAGGGCATCGAAGCCCAGTTCCATCGCATTCAGTTCACCCCTGACCTGCTGCCGGCCGACATCACCGGCACCGAAATCTATCGCCCGGAAACCGGCAGTTTCGTGTTCCAGCAAGGGCCGATCTTCCACAACCTGGTGCTGGCGGACGAAATCAACCGTGCCCCGGCCAAAGTGCAATCGGCGCTGCTCGAAGCCATGGCCGAGCGTCAGGTCAGTGTCGGTCGCAGCACTTACGAGTTGTCGCCGCTGTTTCTGGTAATGGCCACGCAAAACCCGATCGAGCAGGAAGGCACGTATCCGCTGCCGGAAGCACAGCTCGACCGTTTTCTGATGCACGTGAAAATCGGTTTCCCGGACGCTGCCGTCGAACGCCGTATCCTGCAGCAGGCTCGTGGCGAAGCGTTGAACGGTGAAACCAAACCCGAACGCCGCGTCAGCCAACAGGCGATCTTCGCCGCGCGCAAGGAAATCCTCGGTCTGTACATGGCCGACGCCGTGGAGGAATACCTCGTGCAACTGGTCATGGCCACGCGCAACCCGGCCAAGTTCGACCCGGAAATGGCCGAGTGGATCGCCTATGGCGCCAGCCCGCGCGGCTCGATTGCTCTCGACCGTTGTGCCCGCGCCCACGCCTGGCTGGCCGGTCGCGACTTCGTCAGCCCGGAAGACATCCAGGCGGTGCTGTTCGATGTGTTGCGTCACCGCATCATTTTGTCGTTTGAAGCCGAAGCCGCCGGCATCGATCAGGATCGGGTGGTGCAGCGGATTCTCGACGTCGTAGCCGTCGCTTGACCCCCATGAACGCCACCCTGCCGTCCGAACCGGGCATCCGCGTCAGCCTCGCCGAGCTGATCGAGATGCGCCACCGCGTGCGTGAAGTGCAGCTGTTTTCCACGCCGAGCCAGCGCAGCCCGCTGATCGGCCTGCATCACTCGAAATTCCGTGGCCGTGGCGTCGACTTCGATCAGGTGCGCGTCTATCAGGCCGGCGACGACGTACGCACCATCGACTGGCGCGTGACGGCGCGTACCCAAGAGCCGCACACCAAGCTGTTCCATGAAGAACGCGAACGACCGATTTTCATCATGGTCGAGCAAAGCACACGGCTGTTTTTCGGCTCGGGGCTGATGTTCAAATCGGTACTGGCAGCGCAAGTAGCGGCGCTGATCGGCTGGGCCGCGCTCGGCCATAACGACCGCGTTGGCGGGCTGGTGTTCGGCGACAACGAGCACTACGAAATCAAGCCTCGACGCAGCAAACAGAGCCTGCTGCAACTGCTCAACCGTCTGGTCAAGGTCAACCAGTCGCTGCACAGCGAGCGCGAGCCGGATCGCGATGCGTTTGGCGTGGCGCTGCGCCGTGCCCGCGAAGTGCTGCGCCCGGGCAGTCTGGTGATCGTCATCTGCGACGAGCGCGCGTTGTCCGACAGCGCTGAACAACAATTGAGCCTGCTCTCGCGCCATTGTGATTTGCTGATGCTGCCGCTGTCCGATCCCCTCGATCACGCCCTGCCCGCCGCCGGTCTTCTCCGATTCGCCGAACGCGGCGCGCAACTCGAACTCGATACGCTGAATTTCGACCTGCGCCAGACCTATCGCGCCCAGGCCGAAGCACGCATCGCGCGCTGGGAATTGCTCGCGCAGAAGCTGCGGGTATTGCTGATGCCGCTGAGCACGCAAAGCGAAATGGTCGAGCAGATGCGCGAATTCCTCAATCCGCAGCGTCCGGGGAAAGGTCGATGAACGGCCTCGAACAACTGCAACCGCTGATCTCGCCGCCACCGATTGCCTTCTGGCCGCCGGCGCCGGGTTGGTGGCTGCTGCTTCTGTTGTTGCCGCTGCTGGGTTTCGCTGTGTGGAAACTTCGCCGTTTCATTCCGATGAAGAAACGCCCGATTGTCCGCGCCGAGCAGCCGCTCGACCCAGTGCGCATTGCCGCCCTCGCCGAACTGGCGCAAATGCCCAAACCCTACGACGGTGCTCCGGCCGGGGCGTGGTTGCAGCAACTCAACGGCCTGCTCAAACGCCTGTGCCGCAACCACTATCCCTACAGCCAGAGCCACACCCTCAATGGGCGTAAATGGCTGGCCTTTCTCGACAACCGTTGCCCGGCGGCGGGCCTCACCCGTTGGATGGTGCTGGTCGAAGGCGCTTACAAACCGGAATGCAAACTCGACGACAAAGCCATCGCCGGCCTGACCCAGGCTGTCGACACGTGGATTCGCAAACATGTTTGAGTTCGCCTGGCCGTGGATCTTTGTGCTGGTGCCGCTGCCGTGGCTGATGCGCCTGGTGCTGCCGGTCGCCGACAGTGGCGAGCCAGCCCTGAAAGTGAGTTTCCTCGCCGATCTGGAAGGCCTCGCCCGCCGTCGCGCTCGGGCTAATCTGCCGGCGTGGCGTCAACAGGCGCCGTTCATGCTGTTGTGGCTGTTGCTGCTGACCGCCGCCGCGCGCCCGCAATGGCTCGGCGAACCGCTGCCGATTGCTGCCAGTGGGCGTGATCTGCTGGTGGCGGTGGACGTGTCCGGTTCGATGGATTTCCCGGATATGCAGTGGCAGGACGAAGAAGTCAGTCGGCTGACGCTGGTGCAACATCTGCTCGGTGATTTCCTCGAAAGTCGCGATGGCGACCGTGTCGGCCTGATCCTCTTCGGCAGCCAAGCCTATCTGCAAGCGCCGCTGACCTTTGATCGCCACACCGTGCGCGTCTGGCTCGACGAAGCGCGCATCGGCATTGCCGGCAAGAACACCGCCATCGGTGATGCCATCGGTCTGGCATTGAAACGCCTGCGCCTGCGTCCGGCGCAAAGCCGTGTGCTGATTCTGGTCACTGATGGCGCCAACAACGGCGGCGAGATCGATCCGCTGACGGCGGCAAAACTCGCTGCGAGCGAAGGCGTAAAAATCTATCCAATCGGGATTGGCGCCAACCCTGAGGACAGCGGTTCGACCGGCCTGCTCGGCGTCAATCCGAGTCTGGATCTCGACGAGCCGGCGCTCAAAGCCATCGCCGAAGTCACCGGTGGCCAGTATTTCCGTGCCCACGACGGCAAAGAACTGCAAGCAATCAAAGATACCTTGGACCAACTCGAACCCGTGACCCAACAACCGACCCAGGCCCGCCCGGCACAAGCCTTGTATCACTGGCCTCTGGCGCTGGCGCTGTGGTTGAGCCTGTTGCTGGTCGCGCGTGAATTGTGGCCGGACAACCCGCTGCAACGCCTGTTCACCAAGGAGCTGTATCTGCAAAGTCCGCTGCCTGACTGGCGTGAGCGCCTTAAGCGCTTGCGTCTGCGGAGGCGCCGATGATCGCGCTCTGGCCGCACTGGTTCCGTCCGTGGTGGTTGCTGTTGCTACCGCTGCTGGGCTGGCTGATCTGGCAACTCTGGCATCGGCAGAAGCGCGCCGGGCGCTGGCAGATGATTTTGCCGCCGGCGTTTCATGCCACCCTGCTCAGTGGCGGCAATGGTCGCGACAGCAAACTGCCGTGGGTTGCCCTTGGCGTGGCGTGGCTGCTGACGGTTCTGGCGCTACTCGGGCCGAGTTGGGAGCGCGTCGAACAGACCAGCCAGAAACCCGCCGATCCGTTGGTGGTGGTACTGGAACTGACCCCGGAAATGCTCGCCACCGACTCGCCGCCGACGCGACTGGAACAGGCCCGGCGCAAGCTGTTCGACCTGTTGCAGGCGCGCAGCGATGCGCAGACCGCCATCGTCGTCTACGCCGGCAGCGCACACACGCTGGTGCCGCTGTCGGATGACCTGGCGACCAGCCGCAATCTGCTCGATGCGCTCAAGCCATCACTGATGCCGGAAAACGGCCATCGCGCCGATCTGGCCGTGAGTAAAGCACTGGCCTTGCTCAAACAAGGCGCGCTCGGTCAGGGGCGGATTCTGCTGATCGGCTCGTCGCTCGATGATGAAGAGCGCCAAGGCATTCGCCGCGCCCTCAACGGTGAGTCGGCACAACTGCTGATGCTCGGCGTCGGCACCGCCGAAGGTGCGCCAATCGCCCAAGAGGACGGCAGTTTCCTCAAGGACGAACAAGGCGCGATCCGCGTGCCGCAACTCGACAGTCCGGGCCTGAGCGCTTTCCTCAACAGCGTGGGCGGCGAATACCATCCTGCACGCCTCGACGAAGCGGATCTTGGCGCGCTCGGGCTGCTCAACGGCCCGCGCAGTTTGCGTGACGATGGCCAGACCGTGCGCCTCGATACCTGGGCCGATCAGGGTTACTGGCTGCTGTTGCCGCTGTTGTTGCTCGCGGCGTGCGCCGGGCGACGTGGCTGGTTGTTCTGCCTGCCGCTGCTGTTTTGCTTGCCACAGCCGAGCTACGCTTTCGACTTCGAAGACCTGTGGCTGCGTCCCGACCAACAGGGCCTGCATTTGCTCAAGCAAAAGCGCCCGGTCGAAGCCGCCCAACATTTCGAAGATCATCAGTGGCAAGGGGTGGCGTTGTACGAGGCCGGCGACTACAGTGGCGCCGCCCAGCGCTTCGCCGAAGGCAGCGATGCCCGCGCCCACTACAATCGTGGCAACGCCTTGGCGAAAAGCGGTGAGCTGGAAGCGGCGATAGACGCCTATGAACAGGCCCTGGAACTGCAACCGGATCTGCGTCCGGCGCAGACCAACAAGGCGCTGGTGGAAAACCTGCTCAAGCAGAAAAACACACCGCCGCCCGCCGAGCCGGACACCAAACCGAGCGAACAGCAAAGTCTGCCAGGCGACGAACCACCGCCAGCAACCGCACCGCCACCGGCGGTAAAAAGTGAAACCCAGAGCGAGGCGCAACCGACCGAATCGGCCAGCGAACCGCCACCGACCACGCCGCCGCAGCCAGGCCCGAACGAAGTGCCGGGCAGCGATGAGGAAGAACAAACGGACACCGTGCCGACGCTGCGCCCGAGTGAAGACAACCTCGAAGGCGAGCAACGCCAGGCACTGGAACAATGGCTGGGCAAGATCCCGGATGATCCGGGCGAACTGCTGCGACGCAAATTCTGGTACGAACAGCAACAACATCAGGATCAGGAAAACACTCGATGACCCGCTTCACCGCTCTCTTGCTGCCCCTGCTGCTCTGCACGGCCACCGCCCAGGCGGCCGAGCTGACCGCCAGTGTGGATCGCAGTCGCCTGAACTCCGGCGAGACGGTCGAACTCACCCTCGAAACCAGCGACGTCACCCAGTTCGGCAAACCCGATTTGACCGCACTGGAAGCGTTGTTCGAAGTGCGCGGCACGCGGCAGGTCAACCAGCTCAACACCCTAAATGGCGACAACCGCGCAACCACGCGCTGGATCATCACCCTGCTGCCGAAGGAGAACGGCAGCGTAGTGATCCCGCCGCTGCAACTGGGCGACGCGCAGAGCCAGCCGATTACCGTGCAAGTGGTCGAAAGCGACACCCGCGAGAACCAGAACAGCCTTGATCCGGTGTTCATCGAGGCCAGCCTCGATCAGTCCAGCGTGTATGTGCAGGCGCAGGCGATCCTGACGTTGCGCATCTACCATTCGGTGTCGCTGTACGACGACAGCAGCCTGACGCCGCTGCAAATCGCCGATGCGCGCATCGAACAGCTTGGCGACACGCGTACCTACGAAAAAGACCTCAACGGTGTGCGCCATGGCGTGATCGAAATGCGCTATGCGATCTACCCGCAGCACAGCGGTTTGCTGACCATCGCGCCGCAGACCTTCAGCGCCACACTGGTCGACACGCAGCCGTCTCAGGACGCCAATGCGCAGGGGCCAAAGCCGGGCAAACTGATGCGCGTCAGTTCTGCTGAAATCCCCCTGACGGTGAAACCCAAACCCCTGACTTATCCGGTCGACGCACCATGGCTGCCCGCGCGCAGCCTAAGTCTCAGCGAAAGCTGGAACCCGGAACCGGAACACACTCAGGTTGGCGATTCCCTGACCCGCAGCCTGACATTGAAAGTCGAAGGCCTGGCCGCCTCGCAACTGCCGGCGCTGCCCGCCACAGACGTCAACGGCCTGCGCCGCTACCCCGATCAACCGGTGCTGAGCAACCAGAGCACTGACCGTGGCATCGTCGGCAGCCGCGAAGAACGCGAAGCGCTGGTGCCGAGCCGTAGCGGCGCCATCGACTTGCCGACGGTGGACGTGGTCTGGTGGAACACCTTCGAAGACCATCTGGAACACAGCAGCCTGCCCGCGCGCACGCTGCAAGTGGCCAACAACCCGAGCCTGCAAGTCGACACCCCGGCCGGCAACCTGCAAGTGAGCGCCGTCGATAACGATGTGTTGTGGTGGTGGAAACTCAGCACCCTGATCCTCGCCTGCACCACCCTCCTCGGCTTCGGCCTGTGGTGGCGCGCACGCTGGCAACCGGCAGTGCACCGCGCCGCACAAACCGGCCCGAGCCCGCGCACGCTGATGGATGACATCAAGCGTGCGAGCCAGGCGAATGATCCGCAGGCGACGCGGCAGGCCTTGGATGCCTGGGCGCGGCAGCAACCGGAGACACTGGCAGACATGGCGGCGCGGTTTGTGCCGTTGTCGGATGCGCTGGATGGGTTGAATGGTGCGCTGTACAGCGAGACGGGGCAGCATTGGCAGGGTGAGGATTTGTGGCGGGCGATCCGTACGATTCCGGCGGCGGAACGGGTGCAGGATCCGGTGGGTGATAGTGGGTTGCCGCCGCTTTATCCGAAGTGAACCCACGATCCCTCAACGAACACTTGAGGGATGTATCGGCAGGTCTGAATTGCAACAAGCTGACGCTCGCCTGCCGAAGGGCACTAAGAAACTCCCCCTTCGGACTGGATAGACAGGCATCACTCTGGGTCTGTCTTGCTGCGCTGGTCAGATAAACGACAGGTGGCCAGAGCCACCCGTTCGTTTCCCGGAACGCGGAAATTCGGCGTCCCCGATCAATACTTGAATTTCGTTTTCACCTGTTCGCCTTCGCGATAAGAGAGAACAAACGCCTTCCAGGGTTCACCGCGTTTGACTGCGTTTGCCTGCAATTGATCGACCAGACGAAGAATTATCGCCCCGTTTATATCGGTTTCGGCGTTCCAGTCCTCAATCCCGTCTTTCTCGACGGCTAATTCCGTTTCTATATAGCCCTCACCCAACTCAACACCGTATCGGAACGCGTCATAACCATGGATTATGCCTGCTTCGACCAATTGGAAAATCTCTTCGAAAATTTTTATATCTTCAGTGATCACTAAATAACCTCCGGAATTTGGTGGGGGTTGGATCCCTCAGTGATCGAACACAGAACGAACATGTCCCGTCAGTCCAATTAAATCCTCGTATGCCACTGGACCAAGTAAAGGTTCATGAATAGACAAATAGACCGCTGCCGTCATGTTTGCTTGCAAAGCACATTCACCCACCTCCCACAACCTTGACGGTGCAATCATCCAGTTAATCCCGGGTAGCCCTTCGCGTGACCGGCCAACAATCGACCATGATAAAGCTCCCTTGTACCCCTCCACGGCAGCCTTCAACTTGTCGCTATCAACCGTGCTAATACACTCAAATCTGAAAGCGATGAAGGGTGGCAGCGCTGAATGATCCTCCCGCTGCATTTCATTCCCAACCCTTACTTTTGGAAAACGCTGTTGATACTTTTGCCACTCCAATACGCCAATTTCAGCAATAACAGTCAGGAGATGGCCTTCTTCATTCTCAACTGTCATAAATTAAAGACCTTTGATCCCTCGAGACAGACCACGTTTATTTAAACGTGGCCTGTCCCATTATCCTCCGTCCTATTATTCTCCTTAGTTGCTACTGGCCCCCAATATCCGCGAAAAGGAGGTTCCGGCGCAACCAATCTCCAAACCTCTGCGGAATCACAACATTTGAACCAAAACTCATCAAATCCAGGTCCAGCGTAATTATCTAATACGCGAACACTTTCTGCTCGACCATTTACTACTTGGTTGTTGATCCAAACAACAAATCGACGGTATTCGTCCGGCGAAAAAAAGCTCTCTATTACTTCCCAGCCACAGCCCGCCATACTTTATCTCACCCAGGATGGATCAATTTTGAAGTCTTTTGGAAAAAGAACCTGACTTCCCCCTCCCACAAGCCCTCCCTGAGGGGCGGCTACACCTTCAAAATACTTAGTACCTGCTGGAACTTCAATCTTCACCACATTTACCGCCGTATTTCCCCATTGAGGATTCAAAGCACTGTCTATGATCGATTGCACAGGGCCTGTCGGTTTTGTCGCGGTCCAATAAGCCCCAAGCTCATTAGCCGAGCCTCCATATACCCGATACAAAGTTGTCGGTTTCTGAGTTACGACCTCTGCGTAGGTAGCGCTCCGGAACGTGTCTGCAATCGAAGCTGGCAGAGGACCTTGATTGAGCGGGTTGTATTGATTGAGTAGTTTCCCGCCGCTAGGCATGACAACTGACTTCAGATTGCCCGCGCTGTCCAATTCCAAACGCGCGATTGTTGCTCCAATCTCTGCTCCATCTTTTCCTAAAAGTTGGCCCAAAGTTTTACTTGAAACGGTTACTCCCACCTTCCCTAAAGCGGCGGCTCCCTTTGCCAGACCACCTACGTCCGATACAACGCCACCGACGGTATACAAAAGCAAACCTAGATCGCGTCCAAGCTGCAACGCCTGATCGGTTCCACCAAACTCCAGTGCGTACTCCATCCTACCAATAGTTGCGAGCAAACTGTCCACCGCGGCATTACCAAGCTTGGCTCGCAGCGCTTCGCTTTCGACAATTTGTCGTAGACCGCTGAGACTCTCCAACGGACTTGCCAAGAAGCCCGATAGGCCGTCCAGATCCTTCCATCCCCCTTCCTGCAGGCCAATGATCACACCAAGGCCTGTAGCCATATCTTGGGTGCTATCAACGCTCGCCCACTTCCGCCATATCTTTATCTTTTCAATAAGACTTGGCGCTGCTTCCAGCTCTTTATCTCTTTGTATCTTCTGCTGCGTTGCCAACCAGTTGTTATCAACGTTTGCAATCGCAGCGTTGTTGGCCGTGGCTGCACCGCTTGGATCGCTAGCCGCAGCAATAGCGGTCACCAGGCTGGTGATGAGGTTGCGCTTGGTTTCGCGATCCGCAGCTGTTTCGTTTGGATCTGGGTCCGCAAACAGTGCTGTCAGCACACTGGCTGCCGCTCCACCCAACGCACCCGCCGAACAGCTTTGGCTACTGGCAGCAGCGCCTGCGCAACCAAGAATCGCATGCAAGCCTGCGTGTACCGGGCTGCCCTCTTTGAGTCCCTTGAGGACCAATTGCCCGATGTAATCCGATCCCTGCTGCTGGACGTAATTGACCACCATGTTTTGCGCGAACTGCGCGCTAGTACCGGTGACACCGCCGGTGATCCCGGCGACCAACGCGGTAGTGATCTGCCGATAAGTGCCTCCAGGCCCCCAGTTCTTGTCGATGTCTTTGACTTGCTGGGTGAGTTCTAAATATTTTTCACGGTGGATAGCCCTTTTTTCATCCGGAAGGCTTTCGTCATGTGCTGCGAGGTACTCTCTTTCAGCTTCCTTCTTCTTGCTATCGGCTTCGTTCGCACGGTTTTCGATGAACTGCGAGACGTTCTGCACAAACTTGCCGACGATTTCGAAATCCACGCCAATTTCCTCGGCGTCGAAAATCGGCTTGAGCTTGTTGCTGCCGTCACGCTCGCTGGAAACATTGGTGTTGATCGCTGCAATGGTCTGTTCAGCAGTTTTGCCGGTCAGTTCCTGTTGCTTGGCATTGTTGGTGATGGTGACTGCAGCACCGCTGATCCCGCTATGGGTGGTGCTGCTTGAATCGCCGCTGGCGAACAGAACGACCGGTGTATTGGCGTTTGCACCTTCCTTGGTGGTGACAACTGGCCCGCCTCGGGTCGGCGTGCCACTGGCGTTACCACCGCCCTTCATATTGAAGCCATAACCACCACTAAGATTGATGCTACTGGCGTCGTACTCAGCCTTGTTCTTGATATCAGAACTCGTCAGCGTGCCGGTGCTCAAAGTGTTCTTACCGTCAGCGACCGCTTTGTCGGTGCTGGCGATTATCGCCCCGACCAGATCAGTATTGCCCTTGACCTCAACCTGGAAGCCGCCGTCGCCGGCCTTGATGCCCGATTGCTCGGAAACACTGGCGTACTCGCTTTGCATGTGCTGCGCAGCAATACCGCCGCTGACGCTGCTGGTGCCGTAGCAGAATGGAGGGATGCAGACACTCAGCCCGACGTTTGCACTCAGCTGTTTGGAGGTATAGGTGCTGGTGTCCTGCTGACTCTCGACATTGAGGTCACCGCCGACTTTTACCTTGACCGTTTCACCGGTGGCGACAGCGCCTTTGATGTTGGTGTCGCCACCGCTCTCCAGGTTGAGCGTATGACCGGACTTGATCGAGGTGTTGGTGTGAGTGACGTCGTCGCCATCGCTGTTGCCACGTCCCACGTTGGCGGCGAGTTCAAAGGTAAAGCCGTTGCTTTCACCGAAGCCAAAACCGATGCCTGCGCTCCAGCCGCTGTTGCTGTTGGCGCTTTGTTGATGTGCGGTGTTTTGTGCGGACAACAGATTGATTTCGCCGTCGGCTTTCAGGCTGACATCGCCGCCGCCTTCGATTCGGCTGCCCACGACATTGATGTCACTGTCAGCACCGTCTCCCGTTGCAACGATGTTGACGTTGCCGCCCGCGACTACATCGCTGGCAACCACATTGCGGCCGCTCTGGCTGCTGTTCATTTTGCTCTGGCTGTTGCTCAGATTGACGCTGACCTTCACCCCACCCACCGGGTTCTGCATCATCGCCTGTCCGGCATCCAGCGCCTGATTGGCACTCATGGCGGCGTTCACCGCTGCCAGTGCGACCATTCGATCATCGCTGGTTTTCTGCGCGGCTTCGCCCATTTGCTGAATGCCACGCAGGGCATCGACCAGAGGAATGCTGACGGTGCCGCCGATTGCCGTGCGGCTGGTGCTCGCAGTTTTGTTGGTGTTGAGCGTGTCGAATCCTGCCTCGATATCAACGTGCTTGGCTTTGATGTTGATATCGCCCTGAGGGGTGACCAACTGGCTCGCGCTCTGGGTGTAATGATCCCCGGCGGTCAGGGAAATATTGCCGCCAAGGGAGGCAATTTGGCTGCCCGACTGGCGCGTTGAAGTGCTGTCATCGGTTTCTTTGGTTTTGACGATCCCGGTCGCGCCCTGCCACCAGGAGCCCACCTCACCGACTTTTTTACTGCCGGATTTCGAGCTGGACGACGCAGAGTTCTCTGCACTGGTGATTTCCAGATTTCGCCCGGCATTGATGCCAATATTCTTGTCGGCCACCAGCGTGCTGCCTTCAACAACAGAATCGCGGCCACTGTTGATCTGAATGTTGCCAGCGCTGATATCGCTGCCGATGCTCTGTGTAGATGATTGCTGTGATTGCTGGGTTTTCTGCGTATTGGAGAGCCAGCCGGTAACTGTCATCCCGGTCTTGCTGGAGCTCTTGGACTGACTGGATGTCTGGGTTTCTTCAGCGGTGCCGATCAGAACATCATTGGCCGCTGTCAGCTTCACCTCGTTTTCCGCGCGCAGGGCAGCCGCTTGCAAAGTGATGTCGTGACTCGATTTGAGCTCGATATCCTTGGCGCTGAGTTCGGTGCTGTTCAGACGTGTCTGCGTCTGCTCACTGCTGCTGGACTTGCTCTTGTTCCAGCTTTTCTTCGATGACGCGTTGGCTTGGCTGTAAGAGTCTTCAGCAGCCAACAAGTTGATGTCGCGACCCGCGGTAGCAAGCAAAGTCCCATCACTGTTGAGCTTCGCTCCGGTCAGATTAATATCCTGACCTGCCGACACCACCAACTTGGTACCCGCCTCGACCGTCGAGCTGACGGACAAGACCGTCTCGCTTTCACTCATTGTCGACTTCTTCTTGCCGAAGGAGCCCTTTTTGGTTTTCGAGTAGTAGTCGTAATCGACGTCTTCTGCCGTCGCGATATTGACGTCATCACCAGCGAACAAGTACGCCTCGTTGCTGGCGCTGATGCGACTGGCAATCAGGTTCAGGTCTTTGCCGGCGCTGGCAGCAATGTCACGGCCCGAGCTGATAACGCTCGATTGCTGGGAAACATTGAGGGATTCGGCCTGCGTGCGTTTGCTGCGCGCTACATACTCGCTTTCATTCGCCGCGGAAGTCACCAGCAAATCGTTGCCCGCATTCAGGTTGACATCGCGCTTGGCATCCAGCCGACTGGCCACAATCGCCACGTCACGATCAGCACTGATCGACAGATCCCGCCCGGACTTCACTTCAGCGCCGTGCTGAGTGATCGTCTGATTGAGAAAATTGCTACCCCGCGCATCGGTGCTGCGATTCTGCACCGAGGTGATGTTCACATCGCGATCAGCATCGAGCGTCATGTCCCGACCGCTTTGCAGCACTCCGCCGATGTTGTTGATGTCTTTGCCGGACTTGATCGTCAGGTCGTTGGCTGCCTCGATCCGGGCTGCGTTGTCCAGGTAGTCCCGGTGCAACACGTTGCCGCGTCCGGTGAGGTCGAAGCCGGTCACGTCGCGCTGGTTGATCACACTGCCGTTGGTGGCGGTCAGGCTGACGTCCTTGCCGGAGATGATGCCGCCGGACTTGTTGATGATGTCGTTACCGGCCTTGAGCGTGAGGCGTTCACCGGCTTCGATCAGTCCGGTGTTGGTGAGGTTATTGCCAGCCTCGGCCGAAAGGTTATTGGAGGCTCGCAACGTACCGGCGTTGTCCAGATCGCCACCGGCAATCAACGTCACATCGTTGGCCTGAATCAACGCCCCGTTTGGCGCCAACCGGTTATTCGCCTGAGCCAGATACAGCACCGGCACCAGCACTTTCTCACCATTCACTTCGTGCTCTTCGAGCCAGACGATGTCGTGGGTCAGTGCCGCCACTTGTTGTGCAGTCAGCGTGACGCCCATCGACAGGTTGAGCTGATCCTTGCTGGCGATGGCGTTGTTCATCAGGTACTTGAACATCGCTTCGTCGGAGGTCTGGCCGTCGATGAACCGCTGTCCCGTACGCTCGACGACCGCTTGCTGGATCATCCGCTGTTCGAAGAAACCGTCACCCAAGCGCTTGGCGCTGATGTCCGGGTCATAGCCGAGTTTTTGCAACAGATAATCCGAGCTCTCGAATTTCTTCAGGTCGGTGAGTACCGGGTTGGTTTCGATCAGGTATTTGTGCGGATTGGAGCGCACGCTGGTGTCGGGCAAGCCTTGTACGCGTGGTACATCAAAGGCAGGGTTGCCCCGAGCAGGCACCAGCACGCCGACTGGCCCGTCAGCGGCGGTTGCACCCACGTTGAACTGAGCCGTTCTGTCGTTAAGATTCAACGACGCGGCATCGCTCAGCGCCAGATCGCGTTTTTTTATCGACACCGGGTCGTTGTTGTCGAACTGGAACTGGGTGGACGGCCGAGCGGGCATGCCGACCGTATGATGGGTCGACTCGCCGGACAGCGTACCGATGGTCCAGGACGGCGCGGGCACCGAGGATTGTTCGCTGCCACCCTTGCCGCTCAGGCGGAATAGGCCGTTATCACCGACCGGCAGGCTGAAGCCGGGTAATGTCAGCGGGTTGACTTGCTGTTGGGCCAAGTCCGGTGGCAGTTGACTGTTGAGGCTGATGATGGTGGTTTTACCGGTGCCGCCAGCGCTGGTATTGGCATTGCGCGAGGTACCGGCAGCGCCTGAACTGTAGGCCTTTTCAACACCGTTGCTGATTTTGTTGGTGGCGTTGATGGTGACGTTGCCGGATGCCTGGATGATGGCCGAGGCGAAACCTGAAGGATCGGAGGTGACGATCTTTTCATTGAACACGGCATTCTTTATGAAGTCTGGAGCTTCCGTTCTGACTCCCGAGGAATAGAGAGAATCTCCGAACTTGACGGCCTGACTCTGTTTATTCAAAGAAATGATGGTCGAGCCGAACGTCTGGAACCAGTTGTCAGCCTCACCCTTGGCACCATATCTGACGACCTTGGAAACTACCCGTGAGTCGTCTTCGTTGGCATTCCAGAAGTGCAGATCCTTGTTGTAGTCCGCGTCGTTGTACATGTTGTACGCAACGACTTCGTTCCACTGGGCAACGGAGAGCCCGCCATTGACGTATTTGCGGGAAACGTAATCGCCAGTGGCAGTACCCGAGTTCTCGAAGTTGGCCACGTTGATGTTGATGTTTCCAGAAGCGGCGATGGACGAGTTCGAGTTCAGGAACGATCCACCCACAGCATCAAAGTTTTTTCCGGCAGTGATAGACGCGGCTTTGGAACTTTCCCCCTCCGAAATGCTTACCTTGAACTTTTGTTCCCAGACCAGGTGAGACGGTAGTTTGCCTCCTTGCAGATCTGTCCAGTTAAGCGGGATCTGATCACACGAATAGCAACGCACTCCAATATCCGACGAGTACATCTCGGAAACCGTTTTGAACTGATCTCTACGGTTAACAATCGAGTCGGCTTTGATCGAGAAGTCGCCGGTGCTCTCCATCGTTCCGGAAAGGTTCTCCACCAGCGCCGCGCGATTACCGGCATCGTCCCGCGCAATATCGATTGCGCCGAGGCTGTAAACATCGGATTTCTTGTTGCTGAGGCTGCCCGCGCGAAGCTTCATGTCGCCACCGCTGAACAGGAACCCGCCCTGATCGTTGAGCAGTGATGATGCCGTCAGCTTCATACCCGACGCGCCTGCGAGCGTGCCGTAGTTGTTAACGGTGCCAGCATTGAGGATCAGACTATTGGCAGCGGTGAGGCGGCCATAGTTGTTGACGATCGCCAGGCCACCGCGTGCGCCTACGGTCGTATTTCCTCCGGCCGCGATACTCGTAGCGCTGGTCAGATTGAGGGTGGAGGCGTCGAGTTGCAGATCGCCCAGACTGCTCGTGCGCCCGTTGCCGCCGTAATTGCCGCTCACCTGAATATCGACGCTGCCATCGCTGGCAATCAAGCCCTCGTTGCTCCAGTTGCCGCCACGCCCCACCAGTTGATTGGAAGCAAGCAACTGCCCGCTCGCAGTCTGCACAAAATTGCCGACATTCACCGTCAACCGCCCGGCCTGAATCACGCTGCTGTTGGTCCAGCTGTCGGCGTTCAGCGTCAGGCCGCCACGGGTCACCAGCGAGCCGCCGGCGTTCATCACGTTGGCGGTGGAAATGCCGAATTCACCGAGGCCGACATGCGTCACCGAACCGCCGGCGTTGAGGAAGCTTGGTGCGGCGAGAGTGAAATCGGTGTTAGCGGTTTCCACCAGACCATTACGGTTATCGAACTGGCTGCCGATCTGGAAATCGGTTTTGCCGCTGGTGCCGAGCGCGCGCAGTTTGCCGCCCTGGTTGTCGAGATTGGCCGCGCGAATCGCCAATGTGCCGGCGCTTTCGATCAGGCCGCCGCGGTTGCTCAGGTTGCCGTCGGCACCCAGCTCGATGCTGCTGCCGCTGATCTGGCCGTTGTTGTTGCTCATCAGGCCGGCGATGGTTTTCACCACGCCTTTGGCATAGATCCCGCCGCCGCTGTTATCGAGGGTGTTGCCGCCGGCGTTGAGCAGGATGTTGCCGGTGTTGGCGGCGATTCGCCCGCCGTCGCTGTAGATACCGCCGAGCGCTTGCAGGTCGAGGCGGCTGCCTTCGATCTTGCCGCCCTGGCCGTTGCGCAACACGCCGCTCAGGCGGGTTTGCAGCAGACCGTTGAGGCTTGAGAGCACACCGCCTCGGCTGTCAAGGCTGGCAGCGTTGAGGGTCAGGTCGCCGTTCTGGGCGATGATCTTGCCGCCCTGGTTGTCGATCGCACCGTTGCCGGTGTTCACGCTCAGCGCGGTCATGCTTTGCACCGCGCCTTTGGCGTTGTTCAGCGCGGCGGCGCTGAGGGTGACGCCGGCATCGCGGCTGGAAAGCAGGCCGTCGGCGTCGTTGCGCAACGTGCCGCCGGCGGTGAGGTCCAGTTGGCCGTTGGCCGAGACGGTGCCGCGTTGGCTGTTGTTCAGATCGCCGCTGGTGAGCAGGCTCAGCAGGGTCTGGCTAATCAACTGGCCGCCCTGATTGTCGACGCTGGCAGCGCGTTTGATCAGCAGCGCGGCGCCGCTACCGAGTGCGCCATTGACGTTGGTCAGAGCGCCGAGCAGATCGAGGGTGACGCTGTCGTCACCGACCAGACTGCCCTTCGTATTGTTCAGCGGGCCACCGGTGAAGGTCAGGGCTTTTTTCGCCATGACGTTGCCGCTGCTGTTGTTCAGGCTGGCCGCGCGGATCTCGAGGGTGTCGCCGCTTTTGATCAGGCCGCCCGAGGCGTTGCTGATCGCGCCGGTTATGGTCAGGGTTTGTTTGCCGTCACTGCTGACCGTACCGCCGCTGTTGTCCAGGCTGGCGGCCGTGATGGTTACTTCGCCGAGGCCGCCGATGCCGCCCTTGCTGTGGTTGAGCAGCGCGCCGCTGAGGTCGATGTTGACGTTGCCGAGCTGGCTGGAGATCGCGCCTTCCAGGCTGTTGTCGAGGGTGCCGCCGCTGAGGTTTACGCCCTTCCAGCCGGAGAGCAGGCCGCCCTGGTTGTTCAGGTCGGCCGCTTTCACGGTCAGTTGATCGTTGCTGATCAGGTTGCCGCCACGGTTATCGAAACGGTTGCCGGTGAGGCTGAAGCTGTTGACGCTGGAGATCTCGCCTTGCTGGTTATTCAAGTCACGCAGGGTGGCGATGCTCAGCACGCCTTTGCTGTTGATCACGCCGTTCTGGTTATTCAGGTCGCGCAGATCGGCAATGCTCAACCGACCTTTGCTGCTGATCACACCGTCCTGGTTATTCAGATCCTGCGCGGTGGCGCCCAGGTCCATATTCAGGCCGGAAACGCCGACCAGTGTGCCACCCTGATTGTTCAGACCGGTGCTGTTGAGGGTCAGTTGTTGCGCGGCGCGAATGCTGCCTTTGTTGGTGTTTGTCAGCAGGCCATCGACAGTCACCTCGATGTCGCTGTCACTGAGCAACACGCCGCCATCGCTGTTATCCAGACTCGCCGCGCGAACCTGCAACGCCGCAGCGGCAATCGTGCCTTTGATCGAGGTCAGCGCCTTGTCGAGGGTCACGGTGAGTTTATGGTTGCTCAGCAGTTGGCCGCCGCTGTTGTCCAGCGATGTGGCGATCAGTTCAAAAGCCTTGTCGCTGGAAATCTCGCCGCCACGGTTGTTCACGTCGGAGAGGTTTTTCAGTAGTAACTGGTCCGGCGCGTTGATCACGCCGCCCTGGTTATTCAGCGCGCTGCCGTTCAGATCGACACTGACGGTGCCGCCGCTGAACAGTTTGCCGCCCTGCTGGTCGAGGCCTTGGATATTGGCGGTCAGCGTCTTGCCCGCGCCGAGGCTGCCTGCGGTGTTGGTCACCTGACCGGCATTGATCTCAACGTGGTCGGCCGCGTAAATATTCGCTTGGCTGTTGTTGAACTCGCCAGTGCTGATATTGAGGTTGGCCTTGCTGCTGATCACACCTTTTTGCTGGTTATCCAGCGCATCGCTGTTGACGGTCAGATCGCCATCGGTCAGCAGGCTGCCGCCCCGGTTGCTGATGGCGCCGCGCGTATCGACGGTGAGCGCTTTGGCGCTGGAGACCGTGCCGGCGTCGTTGTTGAGGCTAGCGGCGTTGATCGCCAAGGCGCCTTCGCTGACGACGCTGCCCTGTGCGTTGTTCAGCTCCCCGGAGAGGTTGATCACGAGGTCTTTCTGGCTGGTCAGGCGACCACTGTTTTCCAGTGTCTTACCGGTCAGTGTCAGCCCTGTGTCACCGGACAGCAGGCCTTTATTGCGGTTGATGACGTCGTTGACGGTCAGAGCCAGATTGCCTCCCGCGAGCATGTAGCCGCTGTCGCTGTTATCGAGCCAGGCGCCGATCAGACTGACATCGCTCTTGCTCGACAACTCGCCGCTGCGGTTGTCGACGCGAGCGACGTTGAGGTTCAGCGCTTTTGTTGAGCCGATCAGACCTTCCTGACGGTTATCCAGACTGGCGGCGGTAATCTTCAGGCCGTTGTCGGCGATGACCACGCCGTTCTGGTTATCGAACATGCCAGTCACGCTGAAATCGACATCACCGCGTACGCGAATGTCACCGCTGCTGTTGTTCAAACTGTCGCTGCGACTGTCGAGGCTGGCGGAAGCGATCAGGCCTTTGACGTTGCTCAACGCGCGCTCGATGACCAGAGTGAGCTTTTCATTGCTCAGCAACTTGCCGCCGTCGTTGTTCAAGCTTTGCGCGTTAACGCTCCAGGCCTTGGCGGCGGAGATTTCGCCGACGCTGTTGTTGACGTCCTTGAGGTTTTTCAGCAGCAACTGGCCCGGCGTATGGATGTTGCCGCGCTGGTTGTCGAGCAGACCGTTGTTCATGTCCAGGGTCAGGTCGCCGTTGCTGAACAACTCGCCGCCGTCCTGCGCCAGCGAAGTCACCGAGACTTCGAGTTTCTGCTGACTGCCGAGGCTGCCGCCCGAGTTGTCCAGGTGCGCGGCGGTCAATAATAGTGAGCCATCGGTGGCGATACTGCCGCCCTGGCGGTTCTTCAACTCACCGGTAGTCAGGGTCGAATCAGCCTTGGCGCTGATGATGCCGTTGTCGCTGTTGTCCAGACTGCCACTTTTAAAGGTCAGGCCTTTCTGCGAAACGATCAGGCCGCCCTGACTCAGCATGGCACCGCTGGCGGTCAGTGCCATCGCTTCAAGGCTCGACAGTTTGCCCAGACGGTTATCGAGGCTACCGGCGCTGAGGGTCATCTGCCCTTCGCTACTGATCAGGCCTTGCTGGTTGTCCATGGCCTCGTCGAAGGTCAGCCCGAGCGTGTTCTGGCTGACGATGCGCCCGCCAACGTTGCTCAGGCCGATGCCGCTGAGGGTGCTCGCGCCTTTGCTGAAAATCAGGCCGTTGGTGGCGTTGATGATCTGCGCGACTTTCAGCGCCAGTGTGGTGTCGGACAGCACCTTGCCGCCATCGCTGTTGTCCAGGCGCGAACCGTTGATGTGCAAATCCAGCTGGCTGGACAGTGTGCTGGCGCGGTTGTCGATCTGCTCGACGTTGACGGTCAAAGTCTTGAGCGAACCGACCAGACTGTCCTGATGGCTATTGAGGGTTTTGCCGGTCAGCAGCAGATTGCCTTCGGCGACCAGTTCGCCGTGTTCTTGATTGAGGGTGTCGACGTTGGCGTCGATATCACCCTTGGCGGAAATCCGTCCGCCATCGTTGGTGACTGCTTTGGCTTTGAGGCTCAACAGACCGGTCGAAGTCAGCAGGCCGCCATTGCTGTTATCGAGTGTGTTGCCGTCGAAGCTCAGCGCCGTCTTGCTTTCGAGGCGGCCCTTGTCGCGGTTGTCCAGGTTGTCGATCAGCAGTTTGGCGGCCTGGTCGGCGCGAATCGTCCCGCCACGGTTGTCGGTGTTGGCGCTGCTGACGGTCAGGGTATTGAGGCTGGAAATCTTGCCGGCGCGGTTATCCAGGCGCGTGGCCTGCACGTCCATGGCGCCGTTGGCCTGGATCAGGCCCTTGTTCTGGTTGTTCAGTTGCTCGCTGATCCGCGTGGTCAGCGTGCCTTCGCTGGTCAACTGGCCTTGCTGGCTGTTGTCGAGTTGTTGGGCTTTTACCAGCAAGGTCTGTTTGGCGCCGATCTTGCCGGTGCGGTTGTTGATCGCGCCGATCGCATTGATATCGAGCAGACGGCCAGCGCTCATCAGGCCGGCAACGTTATCCAATGATGTGACGTTGAGAACCACGTCGGTCTGGCTGCTGAGTTCGCCGTTGCTGTTGATCAACTGGCCGATGTTGGCGGTGAGGCTGGCGTTGCTGTTGATCACACCCTGACTGTTCAGCACCTGAGCGGCGTTGAGGTTCAGGGTGGTGTTGCTCTGCACTTTGCCAGCGTTGCGGTTGTCCAGCGTGCCGGCGCTGATCGCAACGGTTTGGCCGCTGAGCGTGCCTCCCTGGTTGTTCAGGGTTTGTGCGGTATTGATGGTCAGATTGCGGCTGGCAGTAAGGCTTTTGCCGGTGTTGTCGAGGTTTTGCGCGGTGAGGCTCAGATCGCCGCTGGCATTGCGGCTGCCGTCGGCGTTGACGCCGGCTTCGATGGCGCCGGCGTTGGTCAGTTGGCCGCCGGCGCTGAGGGTGAGGCTGTCGCGGGCCGCGAGGGTCTGGCGGTTGGTCAGGTTGCCCTGGGTTTGCACGCTCAGCGCGGTGCCGGCGTAAACCGGGCCGCGTGCGTCGAGGCTGGCCGCCTTGACGTTGACCGCGCCGGTGGCCGAGGTGTCGGCCAGACTCAGTTGGCCGTTGGCGTCGAGCTGGATATCGCCGCCGCTGGCAATCAGCTTGCCGTCGAGTTTCACCCCGACCCCGGCCTCGGTGCCGACCAGTTTGATCGCCCCGGCGTACATGCCGCCGAGTGCCGAGGAGTCGATGGCCAGTTGCGGCTTGGTGCTGCCGTCATCGGCGCGGGCGGTGGCATTCAGGGTTTGTGCGTTGACATCGTTGCGACCGGCGACAATCGTCAGGTTCTGCGCCTGAATCTCGGCGTTGATCTTCGCGCTGCGGGTGATGATTTCGAAACGGTCGACGTTGGTCGCGTTAAGGCCCGCACCCTCAATGGCGATAGAACCCTGATCCACCTGAAAGCGATCCAGACGACCGTTGTCGAGCACCGGTTTACCGGTAGTCAGCGTCACCCGCGGCGAGTTGATGAAGCCGCAACCGTTGCAGGTGATGCCATAAGGGTTGGCGACGATGACCCGCGCCGACTGCCCCGCCACTTCGGTGTAACCACGCAACTGGCTCGGATTGCCGCTGATGACTTCGTTGAGAATCGCCTGCGCCGAACCGCTGTTTTTCAGGTTCGGGTTGTCGATGATATGCCCGCCCAGCTGGGTGAGATTATTCTGCGTCGAGCCGTTGTTGAGGATCAGACCCTGCGCACCGACGTTGTAGTCGTGGAACTGGTTATGCGACAGACCGCTGGCATTGGGCGTGGCGATGTTGATGATCGGCACGCCGTTGCCGGCACGATCCAGCGAGGTATTCGGGTTGGCCACCACAATGCCATCGGCCTGCGCCCACATCGGTTGCCAGAACATTACGTTTGCCAACAGGAACGCCAGGCCGCGCTTGGGCATGCCCAAAAAACGTTCACGGTCTTTCACGACCGCAGAAGGTTGGAGCGCAGGAAAGGCGTACTGGCGAACATCCATGTTGAAGGTCTCTTAGAACGGGCAACGATAGTCGGATTGAAGGCGAGCGCGATGCTTCCTGAACGGCACGAACCTTGATGCCGATCTGCGAAAAGCGGGAAAAGGGGGAGCAGCGCACTAGTATCAAAATAGTGGCGCGATATTAGATGGCCACTATTTTGGCGTCAATTTTTGAATCACCTGAACCATCGTTGCCGACGATCGGTATGAGTAAAACCTGGTTCCGCTTAACAGTCGCTCACCTGCACAACAAGCCCTCCCGCCGCAATAATCTGTAAACTCTCCCCTCTTTCGCCGCCCTTCATTTCCTCGCGGCCATCACCTCTTTAAATGTTGCGGAGTCCACCTTGCGTCTGTTCCACACCTCCGACTGGCACCTTGGGCAAAACCTGCACGGCCAGGAGCGCGATTTCGAGCATGCGTGCTTCCTCGAATGGCTGCTGCGCCAACTGCAACTGGCGCAGCCGGATGTGCTGCTGATTGCCGGTGACATCTTTGACACGGTCAATCCGCCGGTCAAAGCTCAGGAACGCCTCTACGACTTCATCGTCAGCGCCCACGAACAGCAGCCGTTGCTGACCATCGTGATGATCGCCGGCAACCACGACTCCGGTTCGCGGATTGAATTGCCCGCGCCGTTGATGCGCCGTTTGCGCACCCACGCGCTGGGTCGGGTGCTGTGGCTGGATGACGGGCAACTGGACGCCGACCGCTTGCTGTTGCCACTGCCAAATGCCCAAGGCGAAATCGCCGCGTGGTGCCTGGCGCTGCCGTTCCTGCGTCCGGCAGAGGTGACGGGCGCGCATCTGGGCGACAACTATCTGCGCGGCATCGGTCAGGTGCACGAATGGCTGATCGAAGCGGCCAACGCCAAGCGCCAACCCGGTCAGGCGCTGATCGCCATCAGCCACGCACATATGGCCGGCGGTTCGGTCTCGGAAGACTCCGAACGCAGCCTCATCATCGGCAACGCCGAAGCCCTGCCCGCCAGCCTGTTCGGGCCGAGCATCAGCTATGTCGCCCTCGGCCATTTGCACAAGCCGCAGAAGGTCAACGGTGAAGAACGCATTCGCTACAGCGGCTCGCCGATCCCGTTGTCGTTCTCGGAGATCAGCTATCAGCACCAGATTCTCGACGTCACCCTCGACGGCGAAACCCTGGTCAGCGTCGAGCCGAAACTGATCCCGCGCTCGGTCAATCTGCAGCGCATCGGCCCGGCACCGCTGGCCGAAATCCTGCTGCAACTGGCCGATCTGCCGAACATCGATCTGCTCGCCGAAACCCAGCGGCAACCGTGGCTGGAAGTGCGCGTAACCCTCGACGAGCCACAGCCGGATCTGCGCCATCAAGTCGAAAGCGCCCTGCAAGGCAAAGCCGTGCGCCTGGTGCGTATCGCCGCTGAATACGCCGGTAATCGTGGTGCTGACGGAGTCGAAGACGGCACAGCGCTGATCGAACTCGACCAGCTCACTCCGCAGGAACTGTTCAGCCGCGCTTGGCTCGACAACTATGGCAGTGAGGTCGACGAGCAAACGCTGAAGGACTTCGCCGAACTGCTGCAAGACGTACAACTGGAGGGCGAGCAGCCATGAAGATTCTCGCCATTCGCCTGAAGAACCTCGCCTCGCTGGCCGGGCCTTTCGAAATCGATTTCACTGCTGAACCGCTGGCCAGTGCCGGTTTGTTTGCGATTACCGGCCCGACCGGCGCGGGTAAAAGTACTTTGCTCGACGCCTTGTGCCTGGCGTTGTTTGGCGCGGTGCCGCGTCTGAACAACACTGGCCGTGACGCCAAAGTCCCGGATGCAGACGGCGAAATTGCCACCGGCGACCCGCGCACCTTGCTGCGTCGCGGCACCGGCGAAGGTTATGCCGAAGTGGATTTCGTCGGTGTCGATGGCCGTCGCTATCGGGCACGTTGGGAAGCTAACCGTGCGCGCGAGAAGGCCGGCGGCAAGTTGCAGGCCAGCCGGCAGAGCCTGCGCGACATCGATCAGGATCAACTGCTCGCCAGCCAGAAAGGTGAATACAAAACTCAGCTGGAAGCTGCGCTCGGCCTGAACTTCGAACAGTTCACCCGCGCCGTGCTGCTGGCCCAGAGCGAGTTCAGTGCGTTCCTCAAGGCCGACGACAACGACCGCAGCGAACTGTTGGAAAAACTCACCGACACCGCGCTGTACACCCGTCTCGGCCGCCGCGCCTTCGACAAGACTAAAGAAGCCCGCGAAGCGCATAAGCTGTTGCAGGATCAGGCGACCGGCGTGACCCCGTTGGCGCCCGAAGCGCGGGCCGAGTTGGATGAGCGCTTCAATGCCGCGCAACAGCAAATGAAGTTGCAGCAGGCGCAGCTCAAGCAGCTTGAGCAACAGCACGGCTGGCTCAAGGATTTACGTGTGTTGCAGGACGCGCAGCAAGCGGCCGCCGAGCAACTGCACAGCGCGCAACAGCATTCGGAAAGTCTGGCCGGCGAGCGGGTGAAACTGACGCGACTGGAGCAGCTCGGCACGCAGCGGCATCAGTTCGCGCGCAAAAGCGAACTCGATGCCCTGCTGACGCCACTGGCCGCGCAAATCGCCGCGCACACCCGGCAAAATGCCGAACTGACTGAGCGCCAGACGCAACTGGAGCAAACTCTGGAAGCGGCGAAAGTTGCCCTGAGCGAAGCGCAGCAACGGCAAAGTGAAAACGCGCCGCTATTGCGTCAGGCCTTCGAAGAGCAAAGCACCCTCGCCCGTCTGGCCAAGGATGTCGCGCAAAGTACCGAAGCCAGGCTCAATGCGCAGCAGGCTTGCACCGAAGGCCAGAACGCCATTCAAGCCTTGCTGGATAAACAGACCCAAGTCGCCGAACGCCTGCAACGCATCGCCGCTGAGCTGGAGCAAAGTACCCATCTGGCACCGCTGAGTGATGCGTGGAATGCCTACCGCGATCGCCTGCAACAGTTGATGTTGATCGGCAATCGCCTGAACAAGGGTCAGGCGGAACTGGCGAGCCTCGAAGAAAACGCCACGCGCAGCGCCGCAGAGCTGACCACGCAAAAGCAGCAACTGGAAGTACTATTCAAGGAGGCCGGCGCCGAACCTGATGCCGTCGCTGAGCAGATCGGTATCCTCGGCACGCTGTTGCAGGACAACCGTAAACAACTGCGCGCCTTCGAAGACCTGTCGCGCCTGTGGTCCACGCAACAGGATCTGGACAAACGCAGCGCCGAGTTGCAACAGCGCCAGCTCAGCGCCCAGCAGGAACGCGAACGCCTGACTCAGGACGGCGTGAAAACCAAAGCCGAACTGACCGTCGCCGAGCAAACCCTCAACGTCACCCGCGAACTGCTTGAACGCCAGCGTCTGGCGCGCAGTGCCAGTGTCGAAGAATTGCGCGCGCAGTTGCAGGACGATCAGCCGTGCCCGGTCTGCGGCAGCAACGAGCATCCCTATCATCAGCCCGAAGCGCTGCTGCAAAGCCTTGGTCGTCATGATGAAAGCGAGCAGGCCAACGCCCAGAAAGTCGTCGATCAGCTCAAGGAAAAACTCACTGAACTGCGCGCCGAAGTCGTTGGCGTCATTGCTCAGCAGAAAGAACTGCTGCAACAGCAAGAACAACTGGCCGCCCAGCAGCAAGCGTTGGCGCCGAGCCTCGACGCGCATCCGCTGTCCGCGCAGTTGTTCAATCAGGATGCCGACAAGCGCGATGCCTGGCTCGCCCGGCAAAACGAGCAACTGAACCAGAGCATCACTCAGGACGAACAACGCCAGAGCGCCCTGCTCACCCTGCAACAGGATGCCGCGCGGCTGACCCAGCAATTGCGTCAGGCCGAAACCGCGCATCAGCAAGCGGCGCAGCACCTGAGCAATCAGCAGCGCGAGTTGAGCAGCGATCGTCAGCGTCTCGATGAAGAGCTCAGCGCGTTCGGCAGTTTGTTGCCGGCCGACACCCTGGAAGCCTTGCGCCAGGAACCGGCCGCGACCTTCATGCAGCTTGATCGGCAGATCGCCGAGCGCCTGGCGCAAGTCGAGCAGCAGAAGGAAGAACAGGCCGAGCAGCAACAGCGCCAACAGACGCTGGAGAAAGAGCAGGATCGCCAGCAGACCCGCGCACAGCAATTGCTCAGCGCCGAACAGCAATTCACGGCACTCACCGAGCAACAGCAAGCCTGCCAGCAAAAACTCGCCCAGTTGCTTGGCGAGCACAGCAGCGCCGAGCACTGGCAGCAGCAGCTTGAGCAAGCGGTCGAACAGGCGCGCAATGCCGAAACCGCTACCGCGCAGGAACTGCAGAACGTGCGCACGCAACTCGTGCAGATCGCCGCAGAACTCAAGGCGCAGCAAGAGCGTTTGCAGGCACTGGAAAACGAACAGCAGGACCTGGCCGGCAAGATTGCTGACTGGCGCGCCCGCCATCCGGAGCTGGATGACGGTGGCCTCGAAGATCTGTTGCGAGTCGATGACGGGCAAGTCGCCGAACTGCGCCAGCGCTTGCAGCACAACGAAAAAGCCATCGAACAGGCCAAGGTGTTGTTGCAGGAGCGGGATCGCTTGTTGCTCGATCATCAGGCGCAGCACAACGGCAACCTCGATGCCGAACAACTGGCCAGCGCCCTCACCGACCTGCAGAACCAGTTCACCGTCAGCGAACAGCAATGCGCCGAAATGCGTGCCGAACAGGTCGAAGACCAGCGCCGGCAAAACGCCAATCAGGCGCTGGCGCAGCAGATCGCCTCGGCCTATGCCGAATATCAGCGCTGGGCGCGATTGAGTGCCTTGATCGGTTCTGCGACCGGCGACACCTTCCGCAAGATCGCCCAGGCCTACAACCTCGACCTGCTGGTGCATCACGCCAACGTGCAACTGCGGCAACTGGTCAAACGCTATCGCTTGAAACGCGGCGGCAGCATGCTCGGCCTGCTGGTGATGGACACGGAAATGGGCGATGAGCTGCGTTCGGTGCATTCGTTGTCTGGCGGCGAGACGTTCCTGGTGTCGCTGGCGCTGGCGTTGGGCCTGGCATCGATGGCGTCGAGCACGCTGAAAATCGAATCGCTGTTTATCGATGAAGGCTTTGGCAGCCTCGATCCGGAATCGCTGCAACTGGCGATGGATGCGCTCGATGGTTTGCAGGCGCAGGGGCGTAAGGTCGCGGTGATTTCCCATGTGCAGGAAATGCACGAGCGGATTCCGGTGCAGATTCAGGTGCAGCGCCAAGGCAATGGTTTGAGCACGCTGGAGGTGAAATGAACACGCTGTATTCCTTCCGCCGTTGCCCGTACGCGATGCGGGCGCGGATGGCGCTGCGTTACTCGGGTGTACCGGTGGACATCGTTGAGGTCAGTCTCAAGGCCAAGCCAGCGGAGATGCTGGCGATCTCGCCGAAGGGCACGGTGCCGGTGCTGGATGCTGGTGGGCGGGTGATTGATGAGAGCCTGGAGATCATGCGCTGGGCGTTGGCGCAGAATGATCCGCAGGATTGGTTGCTTGATGGCGACTCGCGGATTGCTGAATTGATCGAAGCGAATGATCAAGGGTTCAAAGTGCATTTGAATCGCTACAAGTACGCCGAACGTTACCCGGAGCAACCGATGGAGATTTATCGGGCTGAGGGGGCGCTGTACTTGCAGAGGCTGGAGGAGCTGCTTGAAGGTCGCGAATATTTGCTGGGCGATCATCCGAGCCTGGCGGATATCGCCCTGCTGCCCTTCGTGCGGCAGTTTGCCCATGTTGATCGTGAGTGGTTTGCGCAGACGCCTTATGTTCGCTTACAGGCCTGGTTGCTGCGCTTCCTCGAATCCGAGCTCTTCACTTCGATCATGAAGAAATAACCCTTACCTTCCTGCTTTGATCGTTCCCCACGCTCTGCGTGGGAATGCCTCAAGGGACGCTCTGCGTTCCAATCGGACGCGGAGCGTCCGGGGCTGCATTCCCACGCGGAGCGTGGGAACGATCAGTCAGGCCAGCGCTTGGCACATGCCGAGTGCCATGCAATCGACTTCGAACGGTCCGAGAAAATCAGCCGAAACCTTCACCGGCGGATTGCCGGCCATCAGCCCCAAGGTATTCGCTCGTTCGATGTTGTGCGCGATGTTGTGATTGGCCTCTATGGCCCGGGCCAGTGCGCCCACCGAGCCTTGGCCGATTCCCAGTAATGAAGCGCCGTTGGTGAAGAACGCTAAACCGGCGACAACCCAAAGTCTGTAGCCTTTCATGCTCCGCCAACTCCTGCGAGTTCAGCCCGGTCGACCATCACGCTTTGCGAGCGAACTTCGAACTGTACGCCGGGGTGGGCGACTTGAATCGGCGCTTCGAAACTGTGTTCCATCTGCGAGGCGATGCTCACGACCAACACCACGGCCAGATAAAGACCGATGGCCAGGTAAGCGCCGCGTTTGGCTGAATGAAGGATTGCGCTGGCCATGGTGTTCTCCCGTGGGCATGTTTCGATGTCCACAGAATCGATCAAAAAAGCCGTGGCAACCACTCAGGGTTTGCCATAGTAAACATCAGCTTCGTTGATTATTTAGCCAGTCTATTTGCGTGTTTGAACAAAACTATCGTGCTGCGGAAAACACACGTGCAGGAGCTGCCGAAGGCTGCGATCTGATCGTTCCCATGCTCAGCGTGGGAATGCCTCTCGGGACGCTCTGCGTCCAGTGACGCGGAGCGTCACGGGCTGCGTTCCCACGCGGAGCGTGGGAACGATCCCAAGGGCAAGATCAAGACTGCAGCCTTCGGCAGCTCCTACAGGGAGTTGTGCAGAACGGGCATTTCAGTGTTGGGCTTTGTGATCCAGGGCGGCGTAGAAGTTGGCGCTCTGTTGCAGGTATTTCTGGGTGTAGCTCTGGGTGTGGGATTTTTTGCTGTTGATTTCAACGTTGGCACTGGCTGGCAGCACAACGGTAGCGGAGATGGCGGAAGCGGCAATCACGGAGAAGAGATTGAAGTTCATGGCGGTAACCCTCGTGTTCGGTTGGCTTGTTTGCCCGGTTGGGCCGTGAAGCAAACTTAACGCTCGAGGGTTGATCGCTTGAAATGCTTTGTAGCATTACCGGATATCAGCGCGATTAATACAAAGAGGCAGGCCCCGTAAACCGGGGCCTGTGGCTTATTGTCGCACTAGAAACTTGAGGTCGCTCGGCGCATCCATCGGCAGTTTCTGCACGGTTTTGCCGAGCAGACCGGTCTTGCCATCGCGCTCGACGACGACAATTTCGTTGCTCTTCTGGTTGGCGATCAGCAGGAACTTACCGCTCGGATCGAGGCTGAACTCGCGCGGGTGATCACCTTCCACCGAGCGCTTTTGCAGTTCTTTGAGCTGGCCACTCGCCGGATCGATCGCGAACACCACCAGCTGATTAGCGGTGCCACGGTTGCTGACGTAGAGGAACTTGCCATCCGCCGAAGCGTGCAGCGCCGCCGCAGCCTTGTCCGAAGTCGGCTGGCCGGCGGCCAGATCGACCAGTTGCGTCTGGGTCAGCACGCCGTCGTGGTAGTCGAACACCGCGACCTGCGCGCTCATTTCCATGGTCAGCCAAGCGTGTTTACCGTCAGCGCTGAACAGCAAATGACGCGGGCCGCTGCCGGCAGGCAACGCCACGGATGCAGCTTTCGCTGGGGTCAGCGGCAGCTCCGGGTTGGCTTTCGGATCGAATTGATAAATGAAAACCTTGTCCGCGCCCAGATCATTGGAGAACACGTAGCGGCCGTCCGGCGAAGAGACCGTCGAATGGACGTGGTTGGAGGCCTGGCGCTCCGGGTTGACCCGGCTCGCCGGGTGCGCGCTCATCTGCACCACCGGTTTGAGTTTGCCGTCAGCACCCACCGGCAGTACCGCCAGCGTTCCACCCGGATCTTCCATCACCGAATAGTTGCTGACGAACAAGTGGCTGGCGTCAGCGCTGAGGCTCGAATGGGTCGGCTCGTTGCCCAGGCTTTGAACTTGATTGATCAGGGTCAGCGTGTGGGTTTTCGGATCGATCGAATAGCTGCTGACACGGCCGACCGGGTCTTTCTGGCCCGGGCCGTTTTCGTTGACCACGAACAGGCGACGCTGGTCTTTGGACAGGGTCAGCCATGACGGATTTTCGCTTTTGACCACTTGCAGCGGTTTGGCGGCGATCTGGCCGGTGGCACTGTCGAAGTTCATTCGATAGATGCCCTGGCTGGTGCCAGCGGTGTAGGAGCCAACCAGCAACTGGAAGCTTTCGGCGTACGCCGTGGACAGGCCCATGGCGCCGACGCTGCCGGCCATCAGCAGCGGCCAGAATTTACGCATTTTCATCAATTTCGTCCTCGTCGTCGCTGCTGCTGACTACGTCGCCATGACAAACCAAGCGGTGTTCGCCGATCGCTTTGGTTTCATTGAAATAGCCGACGATCAACCAGCTCTGCAAAGAGTCGTCGAAGGTTGCAGCGGCAACCTGAGCCGGCGTGAATTCCCAATGCTTGGCCGCTCGGCCGTCGATGCATTCGATGTGCAGGTTGTCGTCTTCGTCGAGGGCGAATTCGAAGGCATGCAGGCCGTCGATTTCGACCATACCGCAGTGTTCGAGGGCGTTGAGAAGGGTTTGGGCAGTCATGGCAAACAGTCTTTCTAGGGGGGAAAGGGCCAATGATAGCTCATGGCGCTCGACTCCCCGAGTAGGAGCTGCCGAAGGCTGCGATCTTTTGATTTTGTTTTTTAAGATCAAGATCAAAAGATCGCAGCCTTCGGCAGCTCCTACAGGGGCAGCGTGTCAGAGGGCGTCGCGTGAGGGCTTGCCGTCGACGAGGCGCTGGATGCGCAGCGGGTTGGCGTTCTTCAGCGGCTCGGGCAGCAAGCTGTCCGGGTAATTCTGGAAGCACACCGGACGCAAGAAACGGTCGATGGCCAGCGTGCCCACCGACGTGCCACGAGCATCAGACGTTGCCGGATACGGCCCGCCATGCACCATCGAATCACACACCTCGACACCGGTCGGATAACCGTTAAGCAGGATCCGCCCGACCTTCTGTTCCAGCAACGGCGTCAGCTCAGGGAAACGTTCAAAGTCCGCCTGCTCGCCAATGATCGTCGCGGTCAGTTGCCCATGCAGGCCGTGCAATGCGGCACTCAGTTGCGCCTTGTCCGCCACTTCGACAATCACCGTGGTCGGGCCGAACACTTCTTCCTGCAGCACTTCATCGCCATCGATCAACAGGCTCGCATCGGCCTTGAACAATTGCGGCTGAGCCTGATTACCCTGCTGCGGATTGCCGGCCAGATGCTCAATGGCGGGATGCGCCAACAGTTTCTGCAAGCCATTACCGTAGCTGCCGAGGGTGCCGGCGTTGAGCATGGTTTGCGCCGGTTGATCACCGATCAAACCCGCAACCTGCTGCACGAACGCGCTGAACTCTGGCGAGCGGATGCCGATGACCAGGCCCGGATTGGTGCAGAACTGACCGCAGCCCTGCACCACTGAAGCAGTCAAGTCGCGGGCAACCGTTTCCGAACGCTCGGCAAGGGCCTGCGGCAGGACGATCACCGGGTTGATGCTCGACATCTCGGCAAACACCGGGATCGGTTGCGGGCGTGCAGCGGCCATGTCGCACAGCGCACGTCCGCCTCTGAGCGAACCGGTGAAACCGACTGCCTGAATCGCTGGGTGCTTGACCAGCCATTCACCGACGCCACCGCCGTAGATCATGTTGAACACACCGGCAGGCATCGCGGTTTTTTCCGCTGCACGAATCACCGCGTCAGCGACCAGCTCAGCCGTGGCCATGTGACCGCTGTGGGCCTTGAACACCACCGGGCAACCGGCGGCCAGCGCCGCAGCGGTGTCGCCGCCCGCCGTGGAAAACGCCAGTGGAAAGTTGCTTGCGCCGAACACCGCAACAGGACCGAGGCCGATGCGGTATTGGCGCAGATCAGGACGTGGCAATGGCTGGCGATCCGGCAACGGCAGATCAATCCGCGCACCGTAGAAATCACCCCGACGCAGAACCTTGGCGAACAGACGCATCTGCCCGCTGGTGCGTCCGCGCTCGCCCTGAATGCGTCCGGCGGGCAACGCCGTTTCGCGGCAGACCACGGCGACGAAATCATCACCGAGGGCATCCAGTTCATCGGCAATTGCGTCGAGAAACTGCGCGCGGCGTTCGGCGCTGAGGCTGCGATAAGCCGGGTACGCGACAGCGGCAGCTTTGGCCGCTGCGTCGACTTCCTCAACCGTGGCCTGAATGAAATCGTGCGGCAAGTGTTCGCCCGTCGTGGCATCGACGGAGTGCAGTTTGACGTCGCCAGCGGCGCTGCGCTGACCACCAATGTAGTTGTGACCGAGAATCTGAGTCATGGGATCTCCTTAAAGGGTGCCGATGCTGTCCGGTTCAAATGCCGCCGGAACCGGGACGATGCCGTTGACCAGCGGGGCGCCGAATTCGGCCTGGCTGATTTCGAAGACGTCGCCCGGCTGGGTGCGGATGCCATCGGCGAACGACAGGGTCGCGGTGCCGAAGAAGTGAATGTGCACATCCCCCGGACGCAGGAACTGGCTGTACTTGAAATGGTGGTATTCGAGGTTGGCGAGGCTGTGGCACATGTTCGCCTCGCCGCTGAGAAACTCGTTCTGCCAGAGCACTTCGCCGTCACGCAGGATGCGACTGGTGCCTGCCAGATGTTGAGGCAGTTCACCGGTGCGAAGTTCCGGGCCGTAACTGCAACTGCGCAATTTCGAGTGCGCGAGGTACAGGTAATTCTTGCGCTCCATGATGTGATCGGAGAACTCGTTGCCCACCGCAAAACCCAGGCGATAAGGCTTGCCGTCGTTGCCAATGAGGTAGAGGCCGGCCATCTCTGGTTCTTCGCCAGCGTCTTCAGCAAACGGCGGCACCGGGAACGGCTGACCCGGGCGAACGACAATACTGCCGTCGCCTTTGTAGAACCATTCTGGTTGCACACCGGCCTGCCCCGCCGCCGGTTTGCCGCCCTCCACACCCCATTTGAAGATGCGCATGGTGTCGGTCATCGCCACTTCGTCGCCGGCCTGCTGGTGCATCTTGTCGCGGGCCGAGGCGCTACCCAGGTGAGTCAGGCCAGTACCGCTGACCAGCATGTGCGCCGGGTCCGGGTGATCGAGGGGCGGCAGGATGCGCAGTTGCGCGAGCAGTTCGGCGTAGTCGTGGCTGATGCCGAGGCCGAGGATCTGCACTTGCTGTTCCAGCGTGTTGCCGGCTTCGATGGCGGCGAGCGCCAGATCGCGCACGCTGCGCGCGTCTAGCACTTCGCGCACCAGATCGTTGTCGACCACGCCGACGCGGCGTTCGCGGTTGCTTAATTCGAATTGAACCAGATGCATATGTCCTCTCCTTTACACAAAACTTCGAAACACTGCAAAACCCTGTGGCAGCTGGCTTGCCAGCGATGACGGCGGCACATTCAGCATTAATGTGTCTGACAGATTGCTATCGCTGGCAAGTCGAGTCGTCGCACCGCAGCTCCCACAGGTTCGGTGGTGATGGGTCGATGGGGTTCAGGTTCGGGTAGCGCCACGGGCGCTGGCGGCAAATTGGTCAACCGGGAGCACGTGTTTGCGTTCCAGCACGCGGTAAACCACGCCCGTCAGGATCAAGCCGAACACCATCACGCCCGACAGGAAATACAGGCCGGACGCGAGATTCCCGGTGTACTCCTTCAACGCCCCGATCACGAACGGCCCGATGTATCCGCCCAGGTTCCCTACCGAGTTGATCAACGCGATCCCCGCCGCCGCACTCGCGCCGGCAAAGAAGCGCCCCGGCAAGGTCCAGAACACCGCTGTGCAGGAAAACAGCGCAAACGCCACCAGACACAACGCCGCCAATTGCGCCACGGGCAGCGACAGCCACGCACTCAGGAACAAGCCAATCGCGCCCAGCACATAAAGAACAGCCAGATGCCCGTAACGATCATTTAAACGATCGGAACTGCGCGGGATGATGAGCAAGCCGATTATCCCGAAGATATACGGCACCGACGACACAAAACCGGTGACCAGATCACTGCCGCCGAACTGTTTGATCAGCGTCGGTAACCATAGACCGAGGCCATAAATGCTCAACGTCACCGGCAGATAAAACAGCGCCAGCAGCAACACACGTTTGTCTTTCAGCGCATGCAGCGGGTTGCCGTGGCGGGTCTGGCCGTACTCCTGCAGATCCTTTTTCAGCTCACCGGTCAGCCAGTCTTTCTCGGCTTGATCCATCCATTTCACTTGTTGCGGACCGTCAGGCAACCAGCGCAGCACTGGCCAGGTCAGGAGGATCGCCGGGGTGCCGATGACGATGAACAGCCACTGCCAGCCGTGCAGGCCAAGGACGCCGTCCATGCCGAGCAAACCGCCGGACACCGGGCCGGTGATCATCATCGCGATCGGCTGGGAGAGGATGAACAGGCCAAGGATCTTGCCGCGATGGCGCACCGGGAACCATTGGGTGATGTAGTAGAGAACGCCGGGGAAGAACCCCGCCTCGGCCGCGCCGAGCAGAAAGCGCATCACGTAGAAACTGTGCGGGCCCTGAACGAAGGCCATGCCGATGGTGATCGCGCCCCAGGTGATCATGATCCGCGCAAACCAGCGCCGTGCGCCGAAGCGTTCGAGCATCAGGTTGCTGGGGATTTCGAGAAGGAAGTAGCCAATGAAGAACAGCCCGGCACCGAGGCCGTAGGCGGCGTCGCCGATGCCGATGTCAGCGCCCATGTGCAGCTTGGCGAAGCCGACGGCGGAGCGATCCACATAGGCGATCAGGTACAGCAGGATCAGGAAGGGAATCAGTTTCAGCGTAATGCGCCGGATTAGCCGCAGTTCCTGGCTCATGAGATCGGTCTCCGATTGTTGTTTTTATAGAACCTCGGGGGACGCCTCTCACGGAAAAACCGTCAGGGCCATCCCTCCGTCGAAAACGACTATATAGTAATACTAATTCACCAACAACACTTCCAAACCTAGGATTTTGCGCTTAGATTAGGCCGTAGCTGGAACACTATAGTCATACAATAAGAGAATCGATCATGTCTGATAAGAAACCCACCCTGCGCTCCGCCCAATGGTTTGGCACGGCCGACAAGAACGGCTTCATGTACCGCAGCTGGATGAAGAATCAGGGCATCGCCGACCACCAGTTCCATGGCAAGCCGATCATCGGCATCTGCAACACCTGGTCGGAACTGACCCCGTGCAACGCGCACTTCCGCCAGATCGCGGAGCACGTCAAACGCGGGGTGATCGAGGCCGGTGGTTTTCCAGTGGAATTCCCGGTGTTCTCCAACGGCGAATCGAACCTGCGCCCGACCGCCATGCTCACTCGCAACCTGGCGAGCATGGACGTTGAAGAGGCCATTCGCGGCAACCCGATCGACGGCGTGGTGCTGCTGACCGGTTGCGACAAAACCACTCCAGCGCTGCTGATGGGCGCGGCGAGTTGCGATGTGCCGGCGATTGTTGTGACTGGCGGGCCGATGCTCAACGGCAAGCACAAGGGCAAGGACATCGGCTCGGGCACCGTGGTCTGGCAGCTCAGCGAGCAGGTCAAGGCCGGCACCATCACGATTGACGATTTCCTTGCGGCCGAGGGTGGCATGTCGCGTTCGGCAGGCACTTGCAACACCATGGGCACGGCGTCGACCATGGCCTGCATGGCTGAAGCACTGGGCACTTCCCTGCCGCACAACGCGGCGATCCCGGCGGTGGATGCGCGACGTTATGTGTTGGCGCACATGTCCGGTATGCGTGCAGTGGAGATGGTTCGCGAAGATTTGAAACTGTCGAAGATCCTCACCAAGGAAGCCTTCGAAAACGCCATCCGGGTCAACGCCGCCATCGGTGGTTCGACCAACGCGGTGATTCACTTGAAAGCTATCGCTGGACGCATCGGCGTTGAACTGGATCTGGACGACTGGACCCGTATCGGTCGTGGCATGCCGACCATCGTCGACCTGCAACCGTCGGGGCGTTTCCTGATGGAAGAGTTCTATTACGCCGGTGGTTTGCCGGCAGTGCTGCGGCGTCTCGGTGAAGCCAATCTGATCCCTAACCCGAATGCACTGACGGTCAATGGCAAGTCGATTGGCGAGAACACCAAGGACGCGCCGATCTATGGCGAGGACGAAGTGATCCGCACCCTAGACAATCCGATCCGTGCTGACGGCGGCATTTGCGTATTGCGCGGCAATCTGGCGCCACTGGGTGCCGTGCTCAAGCCGTCCGCCGCGACCCCGGAATTGATGCAGCATCGCGGCCGCGCGGTAGTGTTCGAGAACTTCGACATGTACAAGGCGCGGATCAACGATCCGGAACTGGATGTCGATAAAGATTCGATTCTGGTGATGAAGAACTGCGGGCCGAAGGGTTATCCGGGCATGGCCGAAGTCGGCAACATGGGCTTGCCGGCCAAGTTGTTGGCACAGGGTGTGACCGACATGGTGCGCATTTCTGATGCGCGGATGAGCGGCACGGCGTACGGCACGGTGGTTTTGCACGTGGCGCCGGAAGCGGCGGCCGGCGGGCCTTTGGCGACGGTGCAGGAAGGCGACTGGATCGAGCTGGATTGCGCCACCGGGCGGCTGCACCTGGATATTCCGGATGCCGAACTGGCGGCACGCATGGCGGATCTGCAGCCGCCGCAGCAGTTGTTGGTGGGCGGGTATCGTCAGTTGTACATCGACCATGTGCTGCAGGCGGATCAGGGCTGTGACTTCGACTTCCTGGTAGGCTGCCGCGGCGCTGAAGTCCCGCGCCACTCTCACTGACCTTCTCCACCGATCGTTCCCATGCTCCGCGTGGGAATGCCTCAAGGGACGCTCCGCGTTCCAGCTCTGAAATGGGACGCAGAGCGTCCCGGGCAGCATTCCCACGCAGAGCGTGGGAACGATCATTACCCGCCTCAAGATTGTCTGGTGCCTGCTATGATGCGCGGCATCTCCATCGCTCAGGATCGCGCCACTCCCCATGGATTACCGCAAACCTTCCGACCGCAAAAGCATGCATTCGCGCATCGTCCAGGAACTGGGCATGCAGATCGTCTCCGGACACTTCTTGCCCGACGACAAACTGCCCGCCGAAGCCCTGCTCTGCGAGGAGTACGCGGTCAGCCGGCCGGTGTTACGCGAAGCCACGCGGGTGCTGGTGGCCAAGGGGCTGGTGTATTCCAAGCCTCGGGTTGGCACGGTGGTCAAGGCCCGGCGCGAATGGCACATGCTCGACCCGGACGTGCTGCACTGGCTGATGCAAAGCAGCCCGCAGAATGAATTCTTCAATGTGCTAACCAGTGTGCGCAGCATCATCGAACCGGCGGCTGCCGCCCTCGCTGCTCAACATGCGACCGAGGCTGATATTGCCGCGATTGGCGAGGCGTATCAGCGCATGGAAGCGGCGCCGACGCCGGAAGCGTTGTTGCAGCCGGATCTGGATTTCCATAGCCGGATTGCCGATGCGACACACAACGACTTGTTGGCGAATCTGTGCAATATGTTGTCGGTGGCGATTGCCGAGGCGTTGAAGCATTCGAATCAGCGGCCGAATCTGCATGAATTGGCGTTGCCACGGCATAAGGCGATTTTGACGGCGATCGAGAATCGTGATGCGCTGGGGGCTCGGCATGCGACGTTGGTGCAGCTGGATGATGCGCGTAGTGCTTTGAGTGTCGTGCTTGGCGCTGAACTCACTTAAGGCTTGAGACTGCTTGCCCTCACCCTAGCCCTCCCGAAACGTCGGACCGCCCAGAGGTAGAGGGGACCGATTGGGGGATATTCGGGATTTACGCCGACTTGAACGATTTGCAGTGAATCCATAACCGACTGGCATCTCAAGTCGAATGATTTGCTTTAAATCCATAATCAACTCGGTATCTCAGGTCGAATGATTTGCGTTAAATCCATAATCAACTCGGTGTTTCAGGTCGATGTATCAAGCCGCACACCGCGGTCAGTCCCCTCTCCCTCCGGGAGAGGGTTAGGGTGAGGGGGCTCTTGATCTTAAAACACAAAAAAGCCGCAACCCTAAGGTTGCGGCTTTGTCGTTTCAGCCTTTCAGATCAATTCAGCCTTTCAGATCAATGCGCAAACAGCGAATTGCCCTTCTGCCCCGCCAGCTTCTCCGGCTTGATCAGGAACTTCGCCAGTGCCGGCAGCAGCCACAGCGCCCCGAACATGTTCCACAGCAGCATGAAGGTCAGCATCAGGCCCATGTCGGCCTGGAACTTGATCGCCGAGAAGATCCAGGTGCACACACCGATCGCCAGGCACAGACCGGTGAACAGCACGGCTTTACCGGTGGATTTCAGCGTCTGGTAATAGGCTTCCTGCAACGGCAGCCCCGCACGCAGGAAACTCTCCAGACGGCTGTAGATGTAGATGCCGTAGTCGACACCGATCCCCACACCCAGCGCCACCACCGGCAAGGTCGCGACTTTCACGCCGATGCCCATGAACGCCATCAGCGCGTTGCCGAGTACCGAGGTCAGCACCAGCGGCAGGACGATGCACAGCGTCGCCGCCCACGAACGGAAGGTGATCATGCACATCACTGCCACGCAGATGTACACCAGAATCAGGATGGTCAGCTCAGCCTGCTTGATGACTTCGTTGGTGGCCGCTTCGATGCCGGCGTTACCGGCGGCGAGGATGAATTCCAGACCGTCCTTGTTGTTGTCCTTGGCGAATTCCTGCACCGCGTGCACCGCACGATCGAGGGTTTCAGCCTTGTGATCGTTGAGGAACACCAGCACTGGCGCCAGCGAGCAACTGTTGTTGTACAGACCGTCGGCGCGGGCAATCGAGTTGTTCAGCACGTCCGGGTTGCGCGACAGGGTTTCCCACTTCAGGTTGCCCTCGTTCATGCCCTTGATCATCTGCTTGGACACGGTCACCAGCGAGATCGCCGACTGCACGCCCTCGGTGTTCTGCATCTTCCACATCAGCTCATCGATCGGCGCCATGGCCTCATAACGCGAGCAACCTTCAGCCTTGGTCTTGACCATCACCACCAGCACGTCGGAACTGGTCGAGTAGTTGTTGATGATGAAGTTGTTGTCCTTGTTGTAGCGCGAGTCCGGACGCAGTTCCGGCGCGCCCTGGTCGAGGTCGCCGATTTTCAGGTTCTGGCTGTACCAGAGGCCGCCGCCGAAGGCGATCAGCGCCAGCACCACCGAAATACGTGCGACTTTCGGGTTGGCGAAGTTCGACAGCAGGCGCCAGAACGGGTGTTCGCGGTTGGCGTCCTTCTTGCTCTTGGCAATCGCGCGCTTGCTGATACCGACATAGGAAATGGCGACCGGCAGCAGGATCAGGTTGGTGAACACGATCACCGCCACGCCGATCGACGCGCCGATGGCCAGTTCACGGATTACGCCGATGTCGATGATCAGCAGGGTGATGAAGCCCACCGCATCCGCAAGAATCGCGATCATCCCCGGCAGGAACAGTTGGCGGAAGGTGCGCCGCGCTGCAGTCAACGCGTTGTCGGCCTCGCTCGATTGCAGGGCGATGCCGTTGATCTTCTGCACGCCGTGGGAAATACCGATGGCGAAAATCAGGAACGGCACCAGCATCGAATACGGATCGAGTCCGAAACCGAAGAAGTGCATCAAGCCGAGCTGCCAGACCACCGCCACCAGCGTCGTACTCAACACCGCGATGGTGCTGCGTACGCAGTTGGTGAACCACAACAGCAGAATCAGGGTGATGACAAACGCGATGCCGAAGAACAGCACGACCATCACCAGACCGTCGATCAGGTCGCCGACCTTTTTGGCGAAACCGACGATGTGGATTTTGACGTTGGGATTCTGCGCTTCGAACTTGTTGCGGATCTTGTCTTCGAGTTCATGGGAGAACTTGCGGTAGTCCAGCGCGAGCAACTTGCCCTGGTCTTCCGGGTCCGGGTAGGACTCCAGCAGCGGGATGTCAACGATGCTCGACTTGAAGTCGTTGGCCACCAGACGCCCGACCTGACCTGACTTGAGTACGTTGTTGCGCAGCAGATCGAGACTGTCTTGCGAGCCGTTGTAGCTCTGCGGGATCACTTCACCGCCGGCGAAACCCTCTTCGGTCACTTCGGTCCAGCGTACGCTCGGGCTCCACAGCGACTTCAGGCCAGAACGGTCGACGCCGGAGATGTAGAACACCTCGTCGTTGATCTGGCGCAGAGTCTCCATGTACTCCTTGGAGAAGATGTCGCCGTCCTTGGCTTCCACCGAAATGCGCACAGTGTTGCCCAGGTTCGCCAGATCGTTGCGGTGCTCCATCATCTTCTCGATGAACGGATGCTTGAGCGGGATCATTTTTTCGAAACTGGTCGACGGCCGGATCAGCGTGGCCTGCCAGAACAGGAAAATACTCACCACCAGGCAGATAAGGATCACTGCCGGACGGTTGTTGAAGATCAGGCGCTCAAGAAACGTCGCCTTGTCCTGCTGAGGAGTGATCAAGGAAGTCATAGCCCCGCCTTCTTATTATTGATCTCGGCACCGTTTGGCAGCGTGGTGTGAACGCCACCCTGCCCGCTCAGAATCAGGTTGCCGTCGCCGGCAGCGGTGACCGACGACAGGGAAATACGATCCGGACGGTTGAACACGCTGAAGGTCTCGCCGTTGTCGCTGCTGCTGATCACCGAACCGCCGTTGCCAACGATCACGATCGAGCCATCTTCAAGCAGGGTCGCGCCGGACAGGCCGAATTCCAGCGATCCGCGCGCAGCTTTCAGCTCGACCTGCTCCCAGGTGCTACCGAAATCGGTGGAGCGGTAGAGGTTGCCGCGCAAGCCGTACGCCAGCAGGGTCTGCGGTTGCGCCGTGCCGATCACGCCGAACAGCGAACCTTCGTACGGGCCTTCGAGTTTTTCCCAGGTCTGGCCGTCATCGGCGGAGCGGAACATGCTGCCCGACTCGCCGACGATAAACAGCCCGGCGTCCTTCACCGCTGCGATGGCGTTGAGGTGGAATTGATCTTCGTTGTCGAGGCGGTCACTGACGTCTTCCCAGTTTTTACCGCCGTCGGTGGTTTCCATCAACGCGCCGTACGCGCCCACGGCGAGGCCGCTGTTGACGTCCTTGAACCAGACGTCGAGCAGCGGCGATTCACGTTTGAGGTCTTCGAATTGCTTGGCCCAGGTCAGACCGCCGTCTGCGCTGGCGAGGATTTGCGCGTCATGGCCGACCGCCCAGCCGTGTTTGTCGTCGACAAAATACACAGCCGTCAGCAGTTGCCGGCTCGGCACCTTGGCTTGCTTCCAGGTTTTGCCCTGGTCATCGGAATAGAGAATGTGTCCGCGATCGCCGACCGCGACCAGGCGTGCGCCAGCGTGGACGACATCGAGTATCAGGCTTTTCGCGGCTTTGGCGGATTCGGTGGCATAGACCACATCGGCCGGCGCCTCGGCGGCAATCACAGGTGCCGATAACGTGGCCAAGCCCAGCATGGAGAGTGCTGTGGCCAGCAACGCGGTGTTGCGTAACGCCGGCGGGCGGCAACGACTCATAGACCTTCCCCTCTTTATTATTGTTAGGCCATCTGGCCTTCAAGGGCGCCGCAAGTGTGCTCCGCTGATGGCTGGTCAGAAGCATAGTCCTGAAACCCGCAATCCAGAGCCACTTCGGAAGCTGGCTCATCCTATCGGGCTTTCGAAACGTCTGACAATCGGCGCCACGTTATCTTTTGTTAACCGAAAGCGGCCCTCTACCGACGCTGATTTCCATTGTGGGAGCGAGCCTGCTCGCGAATGCGGTGCACCAGTCACCCAGTTTATTGGCTGACCCACCGCTTTCGCGAGCAGGCTCGCTCCCACAGGGGTTAGAGGTGGTCTTGGAATTTGTGGTTGTCAGTGAATGCAGCGCCATTCGCCGGATGTATGACGCAATTCTTGCGAGAGGGACTTGCACGATCGGTATTATGGTATACCATCAGACGCACAGACACTCTCAATCCCCCAACGGAGCAGCTCATGAGTTTCGAAATTCGCAAGATCGTCAGCTATGTCGAAGAAACCTTCATCGAAGGCGGCAAAGCCACCGACAAGCCAGTGACCATGGTCGGCCTCGCCGTGGTGATGAAAAACCCTTGGGTGGGCAACGGTTTCGTTGAAGACCTCAAGCCGCAGATCCGCGCCAATTGCTCCGACCTCGGTGCACTGATGGTCGAGCGTCTGGTCGGCATCATCGGCGGCGCGGAAAAGATCGAGGCCTACGGCAAAGCGGCTGTGGTCGGCGCCGATGGCGAGATCGAACACGCCTCCGCCGTGATCCACACCCTGCGCTTCGGCAACCACTACCGCGAAGCCGTCAACGCCAAGAGCTACCTGAGCTTCACCAACAAGCGCGGAGGCCCGGGCACCTCGATTCAGATCCCGATGATGCACAAGGACGATGAAGGCCAGCGTTCGCACTACATCACTCTGGAAATGCAGATCGAAGACGCGCCGCGTGCCGACGAAATCGTTGTGGTGCTGGGTTGCGCCGACGGTGGTCGCCTGCACCCGCGCATCGGTAACCGCTACATCGATCTGGAAGAACTGGCCGCCGAAAAGGCCCAGTAATCACAATAAAAAGGCACTGCAGGAGCGCTCCATGATTCGGCTCACCGCTGAACTCACCCCGGCTGGCACCAGTTACCTGGCGACCGGCCAAGGCCAGCCCGTGGTTTTGATCCACGGCGTGGGCCTGAACAAAGAAATGTGGGGCGGGCAGATTGTCGGCCTGTCCAGCCAGTACCGGGTGATCGCCTACGACATGCTCGGTCATGGCGCGAGCCCGCGACCGGCCAGCGGCACCAACCTGCTCGGTTACGCCGATCAGTTGCTGGAGTTGCTCGATCATCTGAATCTGCAACAGGCAGCGGTGATCGGTTTCTCAATGGGCGGGCTGGTCGCGCGGGCTTTTGCCCTGCATTACCCGGAGCGCCTGCAAAGCCTGGTGGTCTTGAACAGCGTGTTCAACCGCAGCGAAGAACAGCGTGCCGGGGTCATCGCCCGTACCGCGCAAGCGGCGGAACATGGCCCGGACGCCAATGCTGAAGCCGCGTTGTCACGCTGGTTCAGCCGCGAGTATCAGGCGGCCAATCCGGCGCAGATCGCCGCATTGCGCCAGACCCTCGCCAATAATGATCCGCAGGGTTACCTGACCACTTATGAATTGTTCGCCACCCAAGACATGTACCGCGCCGACGATCTGGGCAGCATTCAGGCGCCGACGCTGATCGCCACCGGTGAACTCGATCCGGGTTCGACCCCGGAAATGGCCGAGCAACTGGCCCGGCGCATTCCCGGTGCGAAGGTTGCCGTGCTGCCTGAGCAACGGCATATGATGCCCGTAGAGTCGCCGCGTCTGGTCAATCAGACGCTGCTGGAATTTCTCGAATTCGCACACTCCCGACAAAACCATATAAAGGGGATCGTTGCATGACACTCGCACGCTTCCAGATGTGCATCGGCGGAGAATGGGTCGATGCCCTCTCCGGCAAGACCTTCGAAAGCCTCAACCCGGCCACGGCACAAGCCTGGGCCGAACTGCCTGACGCTGATGAGGCGGACGTCGAACGCGCCGTGCAATCGGCACAGACGGCATTCGACAGCCCGGCGTGGCGTGGTCTGACCGCCACCGCACGCGGCAAACTGCTGCGCCGTCTCGGTGATCTTATCGCCGAAAATAAAGAACACCTGGCGCAGCTGGAAAGCCGCGACAACGGCAAACTGATCCGCGAAACCCGTGGCCAGGTCAGCTATCTGCCGGAGTTCTTCCACTACACCGCCGGCCTGGCCGACAAGCTCGAAGGCGGCACGCTGCCGTTGGATAAGCCGGATCTGTTCGCCTACACCGTGCACGAAGCCATGGGTGTGGTCGCGGCGATCATTCCGTGGAACAGCCCGCTTTATCTGACCGCAATCAAACTCGCCCCGGCCCTCGCCGCTGGCAATACGATTGTGATCAAGCCGTCCGAGCACGCTTCGGCGACCATTCTTGAGCTGGCACGTCTGGCCCTCGAAGCCGGGATTCCGCCGGGTGTGGTCAACGTCGTCACCGGTTACGGCCCAAGCACAGGCGCCGCCCTCACCCGCCATCCGCTGATCCGCAAGATCGCCTTCACCGGCGGCGCGGCGACTGCACGGCATGTGGTGCGCAGCAGCGCCGAGAACTTCGCCAAGCTGTCGCTGGAACTGGGCGGCAAGTCGCCGAACATCATCTTCGCCGACGCCGATCTGGACAGCGCGATCAACGGCGCGATCGCCGGGATCTACGCGGCCTCCGGGCAGAGCTGCGTGTCGGGTTCGCGGCTGTTGGTGCAGGACGAGATCTACGACGAATTCGTCAGCCGACTGGTCGAACGCGCCCAGCGCATTCGCATCGGCAACCCGCAGGAAGACCACAGTGAAATGGGCCCGATGGCCACCGCGCAGCAACTGGCGGTGGTCGAAGGTCTGGTCGCCGACGCCATCGCTGAAGGCGCGCGTTTGCGCACTGGCGGCAAGCGTCCGACCGATCTCGGCGAAGGCTGGTTCTACGAGCCGACGCTGTTCGAATGCGACCGCAATTCGATGAAGATCATGCAGGAAGAAGTCTTCGGCCCGGTGGCGTCGGTGATCCGCTTTAAAGATGAAGCCGAAGCACTGGCGATCGCCAACGACTCGCAGTTCGGCCTCGCCGCCGGCATCTGGACCCGTGATCTCGGTCGCGCCCATCGCTTGGCGCGTGATGTTCGCTCGGGGATTATCTGGGTCAACACTTACCGCGCGGTGTCGGCGATGGCGCCGATCGGCGGCTTCAAGAACAGTGGCTATGGACGCGAAAGCGGCATCGATTCGGTGCTGGCCTACACCGAACTGAAAACGGTGTGGATCAACCTTTCCCAGGCGCCAATGCCTGATCCGTTTGTGATGCGCTAGGAGTCCTGCGAAATGATCGAACCCGGCATTTACAAAGACGTCATGAGCTCGTTCCCGTCCGGCGTCACGGTGGTGACTACCCTGGACCCTGCGGGCGGCATCGTCGGCATCACCGCCAGCGCCTTCAGTGCGCTGTCGATTGACCCGGCACTGGTGCTGTTCTGCCCCAACTATGCTTCCGACACCTACCCGGTGCTGCGTGACAGCAAGAAATTCGCGATCCATTTGCTGTCGGCTGACCAGACGGCTGAGGCCTATGCATTTGCCGGTAAAGGCAAGGACAAGGCCAAAGACATCGAATGGCATCTGAGCGAACTCGGTAACCCGATTCTGGCCAAGGCCACGGCGATCATCGAATGCGAGTTGTGGCGTGAATACGATGGCGGTGATCACGCGATTATTGTGGGCGCGGTGAAGAACCTGATCCTGCCCGAGCAACCGGTGACGCCGATGATCTACCACAAAGGCAAGCTCGGCCCGTTGCCGACCCTGGCCTGAAGCGACAATGCAAAACCCTGTGGGAGCTGGCTTGCCAGCGATGAGGGCTTAACATTCAACATTGATGTTGGCTGATAGTCCGCTATCGCTGGCAAGCCAGCTCCCACAGGGACTGAGGTGAGGCAAAGAATATGAATAACGAAAAGTACGAAAAAGGTCTGAAGATCCGCACTCAGGTGCTCGGCGAAGCCTACGTTCAGCGTTCAATCGACAACGCCGACGACTTCACCCGTCCGCTGCAGGAAATGGTCACCGAATACTGCTGGGGCCATGTCTGGGGGCGTGAGGGTTTGTCGCTCAAGGAGCGCAGCATGATCAACCTGGCGATGATCTCGGCGCTCAACCGTCCGCATGAACTCAAGCTGCATGTGCGCGGCGCCTTGCGTAACGGCCTGAGTCGTGAGCAAATACGCGAAATTCTGCTTCAGGTCGGCATTTATTGCGGCGTTCCGGCAGCCGTGGACAGTTTCCGGCTGGCCCGTGAAGCCTTTGCCGAAGCCGACGCCGAGGCCTCCAGTTAACCCCTCGGCTGTTTAGATGCCCGTCTGGCATGGACAGCCAACCGAATGAGCGGACCCCATGAAACGCCAGCCACTCGACGACAGCTTCAAGGTCAATCGCAACCCCGTTACCCTGCGCGAAATCGTGCTGGATAAACTGCGTAGCGCGATCATGAATTTCCAGCTCATGCCCGGCGATCGTCTGGTCGAGCGCGATCTGTGCGATCGCCTCGGTGTAAGCCGTACGTCGGTGCGTGAAGCCTTGCGTCACCTGGAATCCGAAGGTCTGGTCGAGTTCGCCGATGCCAAAGGCCCGCGCGTGGCGATCATCACCCTCACCGATGCGGTCGATATCTACGAGTTGCGCTGCGTACTTGAAGGACTGATCGTGCAGTTGTTCACCCTGCGCGCCAAAGCCAAGGACATCAAAGCCCTGGAAAAAGCCCTCGACGACAACCGCAAAGCGCTCAAGGACGGCGAGTTGCAACAGGTGATCGACTCAGTGCAAGGCTTCTACGACGTGCTGCTCGAAGGCTCGGGCAACCATGTGGCGGCGACTCAATTGCGCCAGTTGCAAGCGCGCATCAGCTACTTGCGCGCGACCTCGGTTTCCCAGGAAAACCGTCGCGGCGCGAGTAATCAGGAAATGGAAAAAATGGTCGAAGCGATCAAGAGCGGCGATCCGCTGGTGGCGCATCAGGCCTGTGTTGATCACGTTCGCGCTGCCGCTGCGGTAGCGCTCGACTATCTCAAGCGCAAGCAGGAAGAGACCGGCGCAACCCCGGCCATGACCCTGCCCATCGCGCTGAAAGAACCCCGTATAGGTCACTGATATGTTCAGCCCGAGCTATTGCCCGAAATGCGGTGGCCCTGACCTTGGTCAGCAGGTGCCGCCGGGCGATACGCACGAGCGCCTGATGTGCCGTGGCTGCGGCTACATCCACTACGTCAATCCGAAGATCATTGCCGGCTGCATCATCGAGCAGGACGGCAAATATCTGCTGTGCCAACGCGCGATCCCTCCGCGCCCGGGCACCTGGACGCTGCCCGCAGGTTTCATGGAAAGCGGCGAAACCACCGAGCAAGCGGCCATCCGCGAAGTCTGGGAAGAAAGCGGCGTGCGCGCGGAAGTCGTCTCGCCGTATTCGATTTTCAGCGTGCCGAAGATCAGCGAGGTGTACATCATCTTTCGCGCGATCGCGCTGGAGATCACCGGGCAGTACGGGCCGGAAACCCTCGATTACAAGTTCTTCGCGCCTGAAGACATTCCGTGGGAGCAGATCTATTACCCGGCGATCCGGCAGATTCTCGAGCGCTATATCGAAGAACGCCAGGCTGGGGTGTATGGGATCTACATGGGCAATGATGACAGCGGCAAGATCCACTTCATCCGCTGATCACCACCTATACCCCTGTGGGAGCGAGCCTGCTCGCGAATGCGGTCGTTCTGATCGTTCCCACGCTCCGCGTGGGAATGCCTCTTCGGACGCTCCGCGTTCGGCTTTGAAAGGGGGCTGCGTTCCCACGCGGAGCGTGGGAACGATCAATACCCTAGGCTTCAGAGTGGGGCGATGCCTTCGACGATGATGATTTCCGCCTTCGCCCATTCCTCGCGATAACTTTTCGCTTCCTGATACGCCGCCGAGTGGTAGCACGCCACGGCTTTTTCGTAGCTTTCGAATTCGATCACCACGCTGCGCTGTGGCGTCTCGCGTCCTTCCATCGCTTCGCTGCGCCCGCCCCTCGCCAGAAATTTCGCACCAAACTCAGCAAACGCCACCGGCGCGCGCTGGGTGTATTGGCTGTAATGATCGGCATCGGCTATATCCACATGAGCAATCCAGTACGCCTTCATAGTGACCTCATTGTTGATTTTGTATTATGGTATACCAATATATTTCCAACGAACCCTGAGAGTCCAGCATGGCCTTCAACAGCATCGAAGAAATCATCGAAGATTATCGTCTCGGCAAAATGGTCCTGCTGGTCGATGACGAAGATCGCGAGAACGAGGGCGACCTGCTGCTGGCCGCCGACCGTTGCACGCCCGAGGCGATCAGCTTCATGGCCCGTGAAGCGCGCGGGCTGATCTGCCTGACCCTGACTGACGAACATTGCCAGCGTTTGGGCCTGGAGCAAATGGTCCCGGCCAATGGCAGCGTGTTCAGCACCGCGTTTACCGTATCGATTGAAGCAGCGGTGGGCGTGACCACCGGCATCTCCGCAGCAGATCGCGCTTGCACCGTGGCCGCCGCCGTCGCGCCGAATGCCCGCGCTGAAGACCTGGTGCAGCCGGGCCATATCTTTCCGTTGCGCGCCAAGGAAGGTGGCGTGCTGACCCGCGCCGGCCACACCGAGGCCGGTTGCGACCTGGCACGTCTGGCCGGTTTTACGCCGGCCTCGGTGATCGTCGAGGTGATGAACGACGACGGCACCATGGCCCGTCGCCCGGATCTGGAAGTGTTTGCGCGCAAGCACGGGATCAAGATCGGTACCATCGCCGACCTGATCCACTATCGCCTGAGCACCGAACACACCATTGAACGCATCGGCGAACGGGAGCTGCCGACGGTGCATGGCACGTTTCGCTTGATCACCTTTGAGGATCGCATCGAGGGCGGCGTGCACATGGCGATGGTCATGGGCGATCTGCGCCGTGAAGAACCGACGCTGGTGCGCGTGCATGTGATCGATCCACTGCGTGATCTGGTCGGTGCCGAGTACAGCGGGCCAACGAACTGGACGCTGTGGGCGGCGTTGCAACGGGTGGCGGCTGAGGGGCACGGGGTTGTGGTGGTGTTGGCCAATCATGAGTCGTCGCAGGCGCTGCTGGAGCGGGTGCCGCAATTGACTCAGCCGCCACGGCAGTTCAGCCGTTCGCAATCGCGGATTTATTCGGAGGTCGGGACTGGGGCGCAGATTTTGCAGAATCTTGGGGTTGGCAAGCTGCGTCACCTGGGCCCTCCTCTGAAATACGCCGGGTTGACCGGGTATGACCTGGAAGTGGTCGAGAGTATTCCGTTTACCGAGTGAAGCGGCCCTCACCCCAGCCCTCCCGAAACGTCGGACCGCCCGTAGGGAGAGGGAGCTGACCGAGGTGTTTAGTCGCTATACGCCGACCTGAAATACCGTGTCGAACTCAGATTTTGAACAGCACAAAGATCGGCTCCCTTTCCAATGCCGAGTCGAGCGCGGTTTTGAACGACATGAAGATCTGCTCCCTTTCCCCCTCTCCCATTGGGAGAGGGCTGGGCGGGCGGCGTTCCGATGAGGGGCTGGATCTAAAATTTCTACACATCTCTCAAGTGAAAAACCATCAGCCTCCAGATAACTGGTAAGGCAAAGTGCTTGCACAAAGTTTGGAATACCATAATATGATATTCCATAGACCGGACATTCCAACGAAGGTCCATCTACTGCTCCCGACAGGCGGGCAACAACGCAAGCCCGCTCAAAAACACAACAATGAGGGCGTAAAAATGGTGTTGAACAAAGCTGCAACCGCGATCTTTTTCGCGGGACTGCTCAGCGTCACCGGTCAGGCTGCAATGGCTGCCGAGAGCGTGAACTTCGTCAGCTGGGGCGGAAGCACCCAGGATGCGCAGAAACAGGCCTGGGCCGATCCGTTCAGCAAGGCCAGCGGCATCACCGTCGTGCAGGACGGCCCGACCGACTACGGCAAACTCAAAGCCATGGTCGAGAGCGGCAACGTGCAGTGGGACGTGGTCGATGTCGAAGCCGACTTCGCCCTGCGTGCCGCCGCTGAAGGCCTGCTCGAACCCCTCGATTTCAAAGTCATCCAGCGCGACAAGATCGACCCGCGTTTCGTCAGCGATCACGGCGTCGGCTCGTTCTTCTTCTCCTTCGTCCTCGGCTACAACGAGGGCAAACTCGGCGCCAACAAGCCACAGGACTGGAGCGCCCTGTTCGACACCAAAACCTACCCGGGCAAACGCGCCCTGTACAAATGGCCAAGCCCTGGCGTACTCGAACTGGCGCTGCTGGCCGACGGCGTGCCTGCCGACAAGCTTTACCCGCTCGACCTCGATCGCGCCTTCAAGAAACTCGACACCATCAAGAAAGACATCGTCTGGTGGGGCGGCGGCGCGCAGTCGCAGCAACTGCTGGCGTCCGGTGAAGCGAGCATGGGCCAGTTCTGGAACGGTCGCATTCACGCCCTGCAAGAAGACGGCGCACCGGTCGGTGTGAGCTGGAAACAGAACCTGGTCATGGCCGACATTCTGGTCATTCCAAAAGGCTCGAAAAACAAGGACGCGGCGATGAAGTTTCTGGCCGCCGCCAGCAGCGCCAAGGGTCAGGCCGACTTCTCCAACCTGACTGCCTACGCCCCGGTCAACCTCGACAGTGTGGAGCGTCTGGATTCGACGCTGGCCCCCAACCTGCCGACTGCCTACGCTAAGGATCAGATCACTCTTGATTTCGCGTACTGGGCCAAAAACGGCCAGGCCATCGCGACACGGTGGAACGAATGGCTGGTCAAATGAAAATGGCGGCCACCGCGCCCCGTCCCTCCACTGCCACCGGGGGCGCCACCGGCGCTGCCGGTTCGGCCCACGGAACCCAGGCGGTTGCGATGCAGCAAGCCCCGTCCCTCAGACAACGCTGGCGCGGCGCCGGCAACCTCGCCCCAGCGCTGCTGTTCATCGGCCTGTTTTTCCTCGCGCCGTTGATTGGTCTGCTGTTGCGCGGCGTGCTTGAACCGACGCCAGGCCTTGGCAACTATGAACAACTGTTCGCCAACTCGGCTTACGCCCGAGTGCTGCTCAACACCTTCTCGGTGGCCGGGCTGGTGACGCTGTTCAGCTTGCTGCTGGGCTTTCCACTGGCCTGGGCGATCACCTTGGTGCCACGCGGCTGGGGGCGCTGGATCCTCAACATCGTGCTGCTGTCGATGTGGACCAGCCTGCTCGCCCGCACCTATTCGTGGCTGGTGCTGCTACAAGCGTCGGGCGTGATCAACAAGGCTCTGATGGCGATGGGCATCATTGATCAGCCGCTGGAAATGGTGCACAACCTCACCGGCGTAGTGATCGGCATGAGCTACATCATGATCCCGTTCATCGTGCTGCCGTTGCAGGCAACCATGCAGGCCATCGACCCGATGATTCTGCAGGCCGGCTCGATTTGCGGAGCCAGTCCGTGGACCAACTTCTTCCGGGTGTTCCTGCCGCTGTGTCGGCCGGGTCTGGCCTCCGGTGGCTTGATGGTGTTCGTCATGTCGCTCGGTTACTACGTCACCCCGGCACTGCTCGGCGGGGCGCAGAACATGATGCTGCCGGAGTTCATCATTCAGCAGGTGCAATCGTTCCTCAACTGGGGCCTGGCCAGTGCCGGCGCTGCGTTGCTGATCGCGATCACTTTGGTGCTGTTCTACTTCTACCTGAAGCTTCAGCCGGAATCCCCGGTTGGCGCCAGTAACGCGAGGTAAGCCGACATGCTCCTGACCCCCAATGCGATGAGCCGGCGCATGCGCTTCGGCCTCTACGCCACCACCGGGCTGATCGGTCTGTTCCTGCTGTTGCCGATCGTCTTCATCGTGCTGCTGTCGTTCGGTTCCTCGCAATGGCTGGTGTTTCCGCCACCGGGCTGGACGCTGAAATGGTACGGCCAGTTCTTCTCCAACCCCGACTGGATGAACGCCGCAGCGGCCAGCCTCAAGGTCGCCGTGCTGACCACGATCTGCGCCGTAGCCCTCGGTTTGCCGACCGCGTTTGCGCTGGTGCGCGGGCGTTTTCCCGGTCGGGAAATGCTCTACGGTCTGTTCACCCTGCCGATGATCGTGCCACTGGTGATCATCGCCGTGGCGGTGTACGCACTGTTCCTCAAGCTCGGTTACACCGGGACGATGTTCGCGTTCGTCGTCAGCCATGTGATCGTCGCGCTGCCGTTTACCATCATCTCGATCATCAACTCGCTGAAACTGTTCGATCAGTCGATTGAAGACGCGGCGGTGATTTGCGGTGCTTCACGCCTGCAAGCGGTGTTCAAAGTGACATTCCCGGCGATTCGTCCGGGCATGGTCGCCGGCGCCCTCTTCGCTTTCCTCGTTTCTTGGGACGAAGTGGTGCTCAGCGTGATGATGGCCAGCCCGACCCTGCAAACCCTTCCCGTGAAAATGTGGACCACCTTGCGCCAGGACCTGACGCCAGTGATCGCCGTCGCTTCGACGCTGCTGATCGGCTTGTCTGTTTTGGTCATGGTCATCGCCGCCGCGCTGCGCCGGCGTAACAACATCAGCGCCTGAGCGCCAGGAGTACGACATGAGTGCCGTGATCAAAGACGCTTCCCAGCAGAATGACAAACCCCTGGTCAGCCTGCGCAACCTGAAAAAGCACTACGGCGACTTTGCCGCCGTCGACAACATCTCGCTGGACATCAAGGACGGTGAGTTCCTGACCTTCCTCGGCTCCAGCGGCTCGGGCAAAAGCACCACGCTGTCGATGCTCGCCGGGTTTGAAACGCCGAGCAGCGGCGAGATCCTCGTCAACGGCCAGTCGCTGGTGAATGTGCCGCCGCACAAGCGTGATATCGGCATGGTGTTTCAGCGTTATTCGCTGTTCCCGCATTTGTCGGTGCGCGACAACATCGCGTTTCCTTTGGCGATTCGCAAACTGGCCGCCGCCGAGCGCGACAAGCGTGTCGATGCAATGCTGAAACTGGTGCAGTTGGAACAGTTCGCGCATCGCCGCCCTTCGCAACTGTCTGGCGGCCAGCAGCAACGTGTCGCCATTGCCCGGGCGCTAGTTTACGAACCACGCATCCTGCTGATGGATGAACCGCTCGGTGCGCTGGATAAAAAGCTGCGTGAAGATCTGCAGGACGAGTTGCGCCAACTGCATCGTCGCTTGGGCATTACCATTGTTTACGTGACCCACGACCAGGAAGAAGCCATGCGTTTGTCGCAGCGCATTGCGATTTTCAGTCATGGCAAGATTGTTGGATTGGGCAGCGGTTATGACCTTTATCAGAATCCGCCGAATGCGTTTGTGGCGTCGTTCCTGGGCAATTCGAACTTCCTCAAGCTTAAGGCGCAGGGCAATGCAGCGGCTTCGTTTGAAGGACAGTCATTGTCGATTCGCCTGACGGCGGGATTGCACACCGATCAGGATGTTTTGCTGATGGTGCGGCCGGAAAAGGCACTGGCGTTGAGCGTGGCGCAGGCGATAAGCGAACCGCTGCCGTCGGGGTGGAATGAGGTTTCAGCGAAGGTGGTGGAAGTGTTGTTTCTCGGTGAGAGCCAGACGTGCAGTGTGGTCAGCTCCGGCGGAACCTCAATGACGGTGAAAGCATTGTCAGCCGCCGGCATGCCGCTCAAGGCTGGCGACCCAGTGCAAGTACGCTGGGCCACCGCTGATGCCTGCGTCTACACCGAATGGACCGACAGCGACCTCAACAAAGCCGCCGGCTCCCACTGAAATCCCCTGTAGGAGCTGCATTCCGAATGTGGGAGCGAGCTTGCTCGCGAAGGGGCCGTGTCAGTCACCAGCAATGTTGAATGACACACCGCATTCGCGAGCAAGCTCGCTCCCACAGGGTCTGCCGTCATTTCAAGAATGTCCCCCTCAGGGCCACCCCGGCGTCGGGCTGCGGTGGCTCTTTTTTTGGTCTCAAGGCGCCACCGTCACATCGCCCTGTCCACTCTCGGCCAGCGCTGCAGCGACAAACCCCTCGGCCTTCTTGCGCTCGACAAACGCCCGCACATACGCCGCGCCTGCCTCTCGCCCACGGGGCACCGCCATGGCCTGGCGAATCGCCGTGAACGCGCCGTCCAGCACGCGGTAACGCGCGTCGGCATCCGCGACTTTCTGCAATGGCTGACGGACACCGGCGGCGGCATCCAGGTGTTGCTCGATAAACAGGTCAACGGCACCCGCCGAGGTTTCGGCACGCTCCAATTGTGCGTGCTGCAGCGTGCGACTGAGGAACAGGTCGTAGGCTGCGCCTTTGCCAACGGCCAGTCGCAATCCTGGCTGATCGAGATCCTCGACCTGGCGATACGCCGACTGCACCTCGACCAGATAAGTCCCCTCGATGATCACGTACGGCTCGCTGAACGCAATCTGCGCCTCACGTACCGGCTCGATGGCGAGGAATGCCAGATTCCACACGCCCTCCTCCAGCGCCGCAAAAACCTTGCCCGCCGCATCAAAGGTGCGCATCTCCAATTCGACACCCAGCTCGGCAGCCAGCGCGATCGCCAAAGCCACCGAAACACCTTGCGGCGCACCATCTGCTCTGCGGTGCGCCAGCACCGGGTTACCGAAGTTGATGGCGGCATGCAGCACGCCGTCGGGCGCGAGATCGGCCATCACGGCCGGGGTGATTGCACTCATCGTGTTGCTCCCTGATTGGATAAGAAATCAGTGTGTGTCGTGACTGACAACTGTCGAGGACACAACACCCAGCGGGTAAGCCTTATGTCGGTGCCTGACAGGCACTCAAATGTTCCAGCGCCCGACGCGTCACCGCATCAATGTAAGCCGCGTCACCATAGACCCGCGCCAGCAGAATCGCCCCCTCGTAATCCGCCACCCATTGTCGAGCGGTCAGCAAGGCTTGTCCCTCATCGACCTGACCTTCCAGCAAATGCGCAAACGCCTTGGCCCATGCATCGAAAAAGCCGCGAATCGGCTCCAGCAATTCACTTTTACCGTACGCCGCATCGACCGCCACCACGCCCATCAGGCAACCAATCGAGTCATCCTGAAACAGCCGCGCAGCCTTGCGGCCCATTTTGCTCAGGCGTTCTTGTGGAGTGAGTTTTTCGTCGAAGGCCACGGCAAACAAGGTCTGGTTGATGACCTGATGCGTCCAGTCGAGCACGTCACGCAGCAAGGCCTCCTTGTTCGGATAGTGGTGATAGAACGAAGCCTTGGTAAAGCCGCAAGCGGACGCGAGTACGTCCATGGTGGTGCCATGGTAGCCAAGGCGTTTGAAGGTATTGGCGCATCGCAGGAGCAGCTCTTCACGGGGGATTTTCAACGGTCGCACGGGTATTTCCTGATCCGGATAACTGGCGGTGATTCTATGACATAAGCCTGCCCTTCTCAATTTGACGGTTACCAACTGTTCGTTTAGTTTCTATTTACCGAACAAATGGTCAGTAACTGGCCGCCGACAAAAAATCAGGGAGAGTAGAGATGAACGAAGCCAACAGTGGCCCCGGCCGAGTCACCCGCGAACAACGCGGTCAGTTGTTTTTGATCGGTCTGGATCGCGCCGGCAAACGCAACGCATTCGACAGTGCAATGCTGACGGACCTGGCATTGGCCATCGGCGAGTATGAGCGCAATGACGAACTGCGCTGCGCCGTGCTGTTCGCGCATGGCGAGCACTTCACTGCGGGTCTGGACTTGATGGAGCTGACGCCGAAACTGGTGTCAGGCGCCTTCAAGTATCCTGAAGAAGGCATCGACCCATGGGGCGTTTCCAAACCACGCAGGCGTAAACCGGTGGTGGTTGCCATTGAAGGCATTTGCTGGACGGCAGGCATCGAATTGATGCTCAACGCCGACATCAGCATTGCCGCCACCAATGCCCGTTTCGCTCATCTGGAAGTGTTACGCGGGATCTCACCCGCCGGCGGTTCCACCGTGCGCTTCACCCGTGCAGCGGGCTGGACCGCCGCCATGCGCTACATGCTCACCGGTGAAGAGTTCGATGCCACTGCCGCCCTGCACATGCGCCTGCTGACCGAAGTGGTCGCACCCGGCCAGACTCTGGCACGCGCCATCGAATACGCCGAACGCATTGCCAAGGCTGCGCCTCTGGCGATTCAGGCGACGCTGCAATCGGCGTTTCTGGCGCAGGATCAGGGAGACGATGCGGCACTGTCGAAGCTTGATGAACAACTGCTGGCCCTGATCAAAACCGAGGATGTCCGCGAAGGCGTCATGGCGATGATGCAAAAGCGCGAACCGCAGTTCAAAGGTCGCTGAAGGCTTGCTCAACTCACTCGGAACAATTTCATGAACACCATGGCCGCAGCCTTTGCCGAATCGATCCAGAGACAGGACATCACCCTCATTGCCCGCGATGGTTATCCGTTGTCAGCCAAGCGCTACAGCGCGGCGGGCGCGGTCAAAGGCAACCTGATCATGGCCGGCGCCACCGGGGTGCAACAGCGCTTTTATCGGCGTTTTGCCGAGCATGCAGCGCGCCAGGGCTTCAATGTCCTGACCCTCGATTACCGGGGCATCGGTGAATCGAAGCCGGCTTCCCTCAAAGGCTTTGAGATGTCTTATCTGGATTGGGCTTATCAGGATCTGGCGGCGGCAGTGGATCTGCTAAGCCAGGAAGCGTTGCCGTTGTATTGGGTCGGCCATTCGTTTGGTGGTCACGCGATTGGTCTGTTGCCCAATCACCACGCCCTGACGGCTTGCTACACCTTGGGCAGTGGTGCGGGATGGAGCGGCTGGATGTCCAGAGCCGAGGCCTGGAAAATCCGTCTGATGTGGACGTTTGTGCTGCCGGTGATTGTCGCCCGCAAAGGCTACATGGCCTGGAGCATGCTGGGCATGGGCGATGATTTGCCGCTGGGCGTTTACAACGACTGGAAACGCTGGTGCAAATTCCCCCACTACTACTTCGACGACCCCGAGATGAGCCATCTGCATGCGCTCTACGCCGAGGTCACAACGCCATGCGTTTTCGCCACGTCGGTCGATGATCCGTGGGCGCCGCCGCGTTCGCGCGATGCGTTTGTCAAAGCCATGGTGAATGCACCGTTGACATTGCTGGATCTGCAGCCGCCACTGGGCAGCAAACTGTACGGGCACATGGGTTACTTCCGCGAAAGCGCACAGCCGTTGTGGGATGAGGTGCTTGATTGGCTGCAAAGCGTCCCTGCACACACCACATAACCTGAGCTGCCGCAGGCTGCGATCTGTTGATCTTGCTGTTAAAAACAAGATCAACAGATCGCAGCCTCGTTTCACTCGACAGCTCCTACAGGAGTGCATTCCAACTATGGGAGCGAGCCTGCTCGCGAATGCGCTGTGTCATTCAATGTTGATGTTGACTGACACGGCCCCTTCGCGAGCAAGCTCGCTCCCACAGAGGGTTTATGGTGCTTAGGTGATCGGGGAGTAGCCTTCGATTTGATCGGGCCAGGCGGTGAGAATTTCAAACCCGGTCTCCGTCACCGCCACCATATGCTCCCACTGCGCCGACAACGAGCCATCCCTGGTCAGCACGGTCCAGCCATCCGGCATGTTTTTCACATGACGCTTGCCAGCATTGAGCATCGGCTCCACGGTAAAAATCATCCCCGCCTTGAGCTTCATCCCTTGATCGGGAAAGCCGTAATGCAGAATCTGCGGCTCATCGTGATAGACCTTGCCGATACCATGCCCGCAGTACTCGCGCACGACGCTGAAGCCTTCCTTCTCCGCCAGGCTCTGGATCGCATGGCCGATATCGCCCAATGTCGCGCCCGGTTTCACCACACGAATACCCGCGCACATCGCCTCGTAAGTGGTCTTGATCAGGTGCTGCGCTTCAGGCGTCGCCTCACCGACCACGTACATGCGACTGGTGTCGCCGAACCAACCGTCCTTGATCACCGCGATGTCGAGGTTGACGATGTCACCATCCTTCAACGGCGTGCCCGACGGGATGCCATGGCACACCACATCGTTGACCGAGGCGCAGACGGTTTTCGGAAAGCCGTGATAACCGACGTTGGCCGGCACGGCTTTCTGTACGTTGACGATGTAGTCGTTGCACAGTTGATCGAGCTGATCAGTGGTGACGCCCGCCTTGACGTGCGGCACCAGCATCGCCAGCACTTCAGCGGCGAGTTTGCCGGCAGCGCGCGATTGCGCAATGTCGGCCGGGGTGTTGATCTTGATCTGGTTTCTCATGCGCTGACGGCTTCCTGAGTCAGTTGATGCAGATCCAGCCCGCCGTTCTGTTCGGCGCGGATCAGCAAGCGGCAAATGGCGCTGTGGTCGAGGTTGGGGTGCAGTTCGGCGAGCATGCCGATGCGCATCCAGTGCTCGGCTTGCGCGTTGATCGAGCGGCTGAGGGCGTTGCTGGAGATCCGCAGGTTCTCGTGCATGTCCTCTGAAATCTTTACGATGCCCATATATGAATCCGATACGATGTGTATATGGATCGTATATTAGCCAAGCCTCACGCGAAATTGCAAATCAACCCAGCGCCGCGTCGAAAAACGATGAGATGAGCCGACTGGAACGCCGCTCCGCCAAGCAGTACAAATAAGTCTCGGTAAACAGTTCTTCGCCCTCGATTCTGATCGTGCGGATGTTCGGGTCGGCAATGAACTCCGCTTCTGACACCACCCCCAACCCCAGCCCACGCACCACCGCCTCACGTAGCGCCTCGCGACTGCCGATTTCCATGGCGATACGCGGTTTGACCTGCGCCGCATTCAGCGCCTGTTCCAGCACCAGTCGTGTGGTCGAGCCTGGCTCGCGTTGCAGCAGCCGCTGCCCTTCCAGTTCCTCCAGCCGCACGCTGCGACGATTGGCCAGCGGATGTTCATGGTGCGCGAACAAAATGATCGCGTGCCGCGCATAACGCACCGAACACAACGCCGGATCATCCTGACGCCCCGCCAGCACGGCGATGTCGGTCACATAGTTTTCCAGATCCGACAGCACCTGTGCCGAGTTACCCACGCGGATCGACACGTCGATGTTCGGGTGTTGTTGCAGGTAGCTGTCGACCATCTCGATCACATGAAACGGCCCCACCGCACCAACCTTGAGCTGGCCGCTGTCGAGCCGTCCAGAGTCGCGCAGCAGGTTGTGCGCTTCCAGTTCCAGCAAGGCAATCCGTTGCGCGATCGGCAGCAACTGCCGCCCGACATCGGAAAGCTCGATCCGCCGCCCGCGCCGATGGAACAGCTCAACATTGTGCTGGCGTTCCAAGGCTTGTACTTGCGTGGTCAGTGTTGGTTGGCTGAGCCCTGTCGCCCGCGCACCGGCACTGAAACTGCCGTGACGGGCAACGGCGAGAAAGGCCCGCAATTTCGCGCTGGACATCCATAGACTCCATCAATAGTTAGCTGCTGTTTCCCATATTGAATTGATTGAATGACTGTCACGTGACAGACCTAGCCTGTGGCAACTCCCAACCACACCGTGGAATGCCATGAAAACAATCAAACAGTTTCTGCGTGTCGCCAGCCTCACCGTTATTGCCTTGGGCGCCAGCCAGGTCTGGGCCAAGGACAAACTGACCATTGGCCTGATCCCCTCCGAAGATTCCCAAGCGATGATCGAATCGAGCAAGCAAGTGCTCGACGATCTGCAAGCCAAGATCGGCATGCCGGTGGTGCCCTTCGTGGCCACCGACTACAACGGCATCATCGAAGCGCTGCGTTCGGGCAAGCTCGACGTCGCCTACCTCGGGCCGTTCTCGTATGTACTGGCGACCTCGGTGGCAGATGTTGAAGCGTTCTCCGTAGCCGTAACCAAGAAGACCGGCCAGAGCGCTTACAAGAGCGTGATGCTGGCGCGCAAGGACAGCGGCATTCACTCTCTGGCTGACCTCAAGGGCCATACGTTCGCGTTCGTCGACCCAAGCTCGGCGTCCGGCCATTTGTTCCCAAAGGCAGGACTGGAACAGGCAGGGTTTGTCCCGGACACGCTGTTCAAACGGGTGATTTTCTCCGGCTCCCACGACGCCAGTATCCTCGCGGTGGAGAACAAGAAAGTCGACGCTGCAGCCGTGGCTGACCGCATCTTCGCCAGTGCCGTGGCCAAAGGTGTGGTGAAGCAGGATGACTTCGAAATCGTCTGGAGTTCCAGGCCGATTCCCGAATCACCGATGGTCTGGCGCAAGGCGCTCGACCCGGAATTGAAGAAGAAGATCGCCGACGCGCTGGCTTCGATCAAGGACGTGCCGTGGGGTGATCAGGGCGTGCTCAATGGTTTCCAGCCGACCACCGACGCCTCTTACGATGTGGTGCGCGAAACCGCCAAGGTGCTCGATCTCGATTTGCGGAGCATGAAATGATCAGCATCCGCCAACTGACCAAACACTACGGCAGCAACCCGGTGTTGCGTGGCATCAACCTGGAGGTCGCGGCCGGCGAGTTCGTCGTGGTGCTCGGTCAGTCCGGCGCTGGTAAATCGACCTTGCTGCGTTGTATCAATCGCTTGGCGCAGGCCGACAGCGGCACGCTGAACGTGGCCGGCATCGACGCCCTCGCCTGCCCTGACACCAGCGTTCTGCGCCGTGAAGTGGCGATGATTTTTCAGCACCACAACGTCGTGCCGCGCCTGAGTGTGCTGAAGAACGTGCTGACCGGTCGCCTCGGTTCCGTCGGTACCCTCGCCTCGATTCTGCAACTGTTCCGCCGTGACGATGTGGCGCTGGCCATGCAATGTCTGGAGCGCGTCGAACTGGCGCACAAGGCTGGCGAGCGCACCGATTCGTTGTCTGGCGGACAAAAACAGCGCGTCGGCATCGCCCGCGCCTTGGCGCAACGACCGCAGGTGATTCTGGCCGATGAACCGATTGCCAGTCTCGACCCGAAAACCGCTCGCCTGGTGTTGCAGTACTTGCGCGATGCCACCCGCGAACTGGGCATCACTGTGCTGTGCAATCTGCATCAGGTCGAATACGCCCGTGAGTTTGGCGACCGCGTGGTCGGCTTGGCCAATGGCAGCCTGGTGTTCGATGGCAAAGCCTTGAGCATGACCGACGCCGATCTGGCGCGAATCTATCCGGGGCAATCGGCGCAATCCCCTGCTGACGTGCCCACGCCCACCCTGTCCTACTGCACTGCATCGAGGGCCTGAGCATGCAATCGCAAAACTATCAGTGGGTCGGCGACCGGCCCCGTGGCCCGCGCAGTTGGCTGACCACCGGCGCCGTCGTCCTGATCCTGCTGTGGACGCTGAACTGGAGCGCACAAGGCGCGCAGCTCAGCCTCGGTGAACTGGCGGCGGGGTTGCCACAGATCGGTGATTTCCTTTCGCGCACCTTCCCACCGGATCTGAGCATTCTTCCGCGTCTGCTCGCGCCAGCGGTGGAAACCTTGCAGATCGCCATTTGGGGCACCCTGCTCGGCGTGTTGCTGGCGATTCCACTGTCGTTTCTCGCGGCACGCAATTTGAGCCGCAACCGCTGGGTATTTCACGCCACGCGTCAGGCACTGAATTTCACCCGCAGCATCAATGAACTGATCCTCGCGCTGATCTTCGTCTCGGCGGTTGGACTTGGCCCGTTCCCCGGCGTATTGGCGCTGGCGTTGCATGGCCTGGGCATGCTTGGCAAGTTCTTCGCCGAGAGCATCGAAGAGATCGACCAAGGCCCGATTGAAGCGCTGCAAGCGACCGGTGCGCGACCACTGCAGGTGATCGTGTTTGGTGTGCTGCCGCAGGTCATCACCGCATGGATTGCGGTGATTCTGTACCGCTTCGAAGTCAACCTGCGCTCGGCCACGGTGCTGGGCATGGTCGGTGCTGGTGGCTTGGGTTTCGAACTGGTGAGCAGTCTCAAATTGTTCAAATACCAGGAAACTGCGACCTGCATCATCGTCATCACCTTCATGGTGATCGTCGCCGATGCCGTTTCCGGCCGGTTGCGTGCCGCCATCCAGAGCGGTTCGGCGCACTAGCGTAAAGCTGTTATCGGCTGAGCCGATTCAAACCTGCGAATTATCGATTTGAGCCGTTGTCGACGGGCGCTGAGTATGGCGCCACACGACAACAACAAGAAGGATTCACCATGACTGCCCGCTACCAGAACCCCGTCGATACCCGTTTCGGCTGGGGCAGCCTGCAAGACCTCGCCGCCCTCACCGAACAGCAGACCGTGGCCCTCGTTACCTTTCCCGAAGCGCGAGGGCTGGGGCTGGTCGATCGCCTGCAAGCCTTGCTCGGTGAGCGTCTGGTCTATGTGTTCGAAGACGTTCAGCCCAACCCGGATGTCGCCCATCTGCGCAGCACTTACGCGCATTTCTGGCAGCATGCAGGGGCTTGCGACGTGGTGCTCGCGGTGGGTGGCGGCAGCGCCATCGATACTGCCAAAGCGTTGATCGTCGGCACCGAATCCGGCCATTTCGATGAACTGTTGAGCCTGCTGTCGAGCGGCAAGCCCTTCACGCCAGCCCGGTGCAAACAACTGATCGCCGCACCGACCACCGCCGGCACCGGCAGCGAAGTCACCCCGTGGGCGACGATCTGGGACAGCGCCAGCCAAAAGAAATATTCGCTGCACCTGGACTGCACCTGGCCAAGGGTGGCGATCATCGACCCGCAACTGATGCTCACCGTACCGGCCGGCGTCACCGTTTCCACCGGGCTCGATGCCCTGTCCCATGCGCTGGAAGCGATCTGGAACGTCAACGCCAACCCGGTCTCAGACACCTTTGCCATTTCCGCGATTGAAGACATTCTCGAATGCCTGCCGCGTTTGCACAAAGATCTGTCGAGCCAAGAGTTGCGCACGCGCATGGCCCTCGCCGCACTCAAGGCCGGGCTGGCATTTTCCAACACCAAAACCGCGCTGGCGCATTCGATTTCCTATGAGATGACGTTGCGCCACGGTTTGCCCCACGGCATCGCCTGCTCCTTCACCTTACCGCTGGTTTTGGGTTTGGCCTGGGGCCACGACGCCACGCGCGACCGTACCTTGCAACGGGTATTTGGCGCGGACCTGGGCAAAGCCCAACAGCAACTGCGCGAGTTCCTGCACAGCCTCGGGGTGAAGACCGAGTTTGCCGATTACGGCGTCTCGGCCAAGGACGCCGAAGCCATCATCCAGCTCGCGATGCAGGGTGCGCGCGGCAAGAACTTCATCGGTTCACAAGCCGCCTGACGCCTGATAACACCCGAGTCACCCAAGCACCGCCAGCGGCATGCAGCCGCGGTGATTTCCTGTCGCACCAAAAAAGAGTGCACCCCGCCGACGACACCCGGCGGGAACCGACAACAATAAGGAAAAGATCATGAATCGTGCCGAAACAATGCCTGGTCTCGCCGTCCGTTCCGCCTCGTTCCGGGTCGCCCAGTGGCGCATGCTGCTGGCGGCGATGTTCTGTTACCTGTTTTTCTACACCGGTCGGCAGACCTTCGGTTTTGCCATTCCGGGGATTCAGGCCGAGTTCGGCTTGAGCAAAGAAACCCTCGGCTGGGCCTCTGCGGCGATGCTCTGGGCCTACGCGATTGGCCAGGCGATCAACGGCAACCTCGCCGACAAATTCGGTGGCCGGCGCATCATGACCCTCGGTGCGGTGCTGTCCTGCGCGGCGAACTGGGCAACCAGTTTTGCCAGTGGTTTCACCAGCCTGATTCTGCCGTGGGGCGTCAACGGCTACTTTCAGGCCTTGGGCTGGGCGCCGGGCGGTCGGCTGATTGCCAATTGGTGGGCGGCGGGTGAGCGCGGCAAGGTTTACGGTTTCTACACTTTCGCCGCCGGCTGCGCGTCGATTCTGTCGTACGTCACCTCTATCGTCGTGCTCGAAGTGCTGCAACTGGAATGGCGCTGGATCTTCCGTTTGCCAGTGCTGCTGATGCTCGCCGGCGGGATCATTTTTTATCTGGTTGCCCGCGAACGCCCGCAGGATCTGGGCTTCGAGCCGGTGGGTGATACCGGCGTGGCCAACGCTGACGACAAACATCAGGAAGCGGCACAGGGCGAAGTCGAATCCTCGGCACATCGCTACAAAGCCGTGCTGAAGAACCCTCGCCTGCTCATCGCCGCGCTGTCACTGGGCTTTCAGAACGCGGCGCGCTACGGCTTGATCGTCTGGGTGCCGGTGCACTTTCTCGGCGCTGACTGGAAAAGTGGTGACGGCATGATCGATCCGAAATGGATCACCGTCGCCCTTCCCGTCGGCATGGCGGTCGGCGCATTGAGCAACGGCTGGGTATCGGACAAGTTGTTCGGCTCCAAGCGCTATCTGGCGATCATGCTTTATATGTTCCTCGGCGCCGCGACCAGCCTGTGGATGTGGAGCCTGCCCCCACACAGCGTCATCGGCCTGATCGCCCTGTTCCTTTGCGGCTTCTTCGTCTACGGCCCAGCCTCGAGTTTCTGGGCGCTGTGCCCGGATCTGGTCGGGGCCAAACGCGCCGGTACGGCGACCGGGATCATGAACTTTTCCTCGTACCTGTTCGCCGGATTGGCCGAGCCACTGATCGGGCGTCTGCTTGACACCACGGCAAATACGTCTCTGATCTTCATAGTGGTCACCAGCGCCTGCCTGTGCAGTGCGGCAGTGGCCTTGTTCATTCGACGCTGACGGGGCTTGCATGTACCAGTATCACAAGTGGTTGCGTTCATTTCATGCGGTGGCCAAGACCGGCAGCTTTACCCTTGCTGCCGAGTTTCTCAGCGTCGGTCAGCCGACCGTCAGCGAACAGGTCAACGCTCTGGAGAAGACCTTCTCGGTCGAGCTGTTCCATCGCCGTGGCCGCTACATCGAAATGAGCGCCGCCGGGCACAAGCTCTATGCGATCACTCAGGGCCTGTTCGGTCAGGAGGATGAAGCCGTGCAACTGTTGCAGAGCTTCAAGCAGCGCAAGACCGGCATGCTGCGCCTCGGCGCGGTGTCACCGCCAATTGCGATGAACCTGACCTATGAGCTGATGCAGCGCCACCCGGATATCGAACTGGAAACCTCGTTTTCCTCGGAAAAGGACACCCTGGCGCGGTTATTCAACTTCGATATCGACGTGGCGATTCTGGCCTTGTCGGAATTCGATGAGCGCTTCCACACGCGGCTGTATCACCGTTATCCGATCATCGCCGTGGTCCGCGATGACCATCCGTGGGCAAGTCAGGCGCAAGTTCACATCAGTGAAATCAGCGGCGAAAAATGGGTGATGCGCGAATCCAGTGCGCGCACCCGGCAACTGGTGGAAGAAAGCTGCAAGCGCCTCAATATCGATCTCAATTGCGTCATGCAACTCAACAGCCGCGAAGCCATCGTCCACGCGATCGTCAAGGGCATCGGCATCGGGTTTGTCTCGGCGGTCGAGTACGCCGAAACCCCGGGCACCAAGCCGATCACCTTTGTCGATCACCCGTTTTTCATCGAATACCACCTGTGCTGCCTCGGCATCCGCCGCAACCGACCGGTGATTGCCGAACTGTTTGATGCGAATCCACCGCTGACCTGATCAGCACTGACCCTTGAACCGCCTACCTCATTGCCGAGGGACGGCCCACGCTTACCTGAAAACGGAGATTGACCATGCAGTACCAACAACCGACTCACCTGCAAGCCGCGATCCTCGACTGGGCCGGCACCGTTGTCGATTTCGGCTCGTTTGCGCCGACGCAGATTTTTGTCGAGGCCTTTGCCGAGTTCGGCGTCGCGGTGTCGCTGGAGGAAGCGCGCGGGCCGATGGGCATGGGCAAGTGGGATCACATCCGCACGCTGTGCAACTTGCCACAGATTGCTGAACGCTATCGTGCAGCGTTTGATCGCTTGCCGAGTGATGACGATGTAACGGCAATCTACGAACGTTTCATGCCGTTGCAAATCGAGAAAATCGCCCTGCATTCGGCGCTGATTCCGGGCGCACTCGAAGCCATTGCGGCATTGCGCGACAAGGGTTTGAAAATCGGTTCGTGCTCGGGCTACCCGGCGGTGGTGATGGCCAAGGTCGTCGAACTGGCGCGGGAAAATGGCTACGTCGCCGACCATGTCGTCGCCACCGATGAAGTGCCCAATGGCCGGCCGTATCCGGCGCAGGCCTTGGCCAACGTGATTGCCCTGGGCATCGATGACGTGGCCGCCTGCGTCAAGGTCGACGACACCTGGCCGGGGATTCTCGAAGGGCGCGCAGCCGGCATGTGGACGGTGGCATTGACCTGTTCCGGCAACGCACTGGGCCTGACCTATGAGCAATACAAGGCGTTGCCGTCGGATCGACTGGCGGAAGAGCGTGCGCGAATCGGCAAGATGTTCGCCCCTTCGCGCCCGCACTACCTGATCGACACCATCGCCGAGCTGCCCGAAGTGATCGACGACATCAATGCGCGCCTGGCCCGGGGCGAAACTCCGCAGTCCTGCTAATTGATCGTCCGCACCCCGCGCTGATCGTTCCCACGCTCTGCGTGGGAATGCAGCCCGTGACGCTCCGCGTCACTGGACGCAGAGCGTCCCTAGAGGCATTCCCACGCAGAGCGTGGGAACGATCAACAGCCAGATCGCGGGCAAAAAAAAGCTGCCAAAAATGGCAGCAAAAACTTTAAGAACACGCGATGTATTGACCGCAGCATAGACGCCGGATAATGACAGTGTCATGACAGCCGAAAATTCATTCAACCGCCCCGCCCCCGTCATCAGGATGTCATCAAGATCACGGCAGAATCCTCGCAAACCGTCTTGAGCCTCGCGACGGATGCTCTGCAAGGATTCCCATGAAAGACGACGCCTCGCTGTTTGCCGCCATCGACCTGGGTTCGAACGCCTTTCGCCTGATGATCGGCCAGTCGGTGCGCAGCCGCAAAGGCTTGCAGATTCAGGAAGTGAAAACCCTGCGCGAGCCGGTGCGCCTTGCCGAAGGCTTTGACGGTGGTGCGCTGGATGCACTGGCACTGGATCGCGGCTGGCAGGCGTTGGCGCGGTTCGGCAAGAAGCTGCGTGGTTTCGAGGCCGGCCGTGTTCGTGCGGTGGCCACCAGCGCGGTGCGTGAAGCGGACAACGCGCAACTTTTTCTGGCCAGTGCCGAGCGGCATCTGGGCTTTCCCATCGACGTCATTTGCGGCCATGAAGAGGCGCGGCTGGTCTACGCCGGCGTAACTCACGCCTTGCCCAGCGCCGACGACCTGCGCCTGGTAGTCGACATCGGCGGCGGCTCCACCGAGCTGATCCTCGGCCAGGGCTCACAACCCTTGTTAACCGAAAGCATCGCCATCGGCAGCGGCACCTTGAGCACGCGATTCTTTCGCGGCGGCGATGTGTCCGCCGGCGCGCTACAGGAGGCTGAACGCTTCGCCATTCTGCAGTTTGAACATGTCGCCAAGCGCTATCGCGCGCAAGGCTGGCAGCAGACCATCGGCTCTTCCGGCACCGCGCGCATGCTCGCCAAAGTGCTCAAGACCAATCGCCTCAACGACTTCGGTCAGGACGGCATCACCTACGGCGGACTGCTGCGCCTGTCGCTGCTGTTGTTGAAGGTAAACAACGTGCAACAACTCAAGCTTGCCGGTCTGCAACCACACCGCCAGAGCATTCTGCCCGGCGGTCTGGTGTTAATGCTGGCGGCATTCAAAGTATTCGGTATCGCACAAATGCTGCCCTCCGAACCGGGCCTGCGTTTGGGCGTATTGCACGGTTTGATGAGCCAACACTAATCCTCGCCACGGCAGATTCGTCTCCCCTTCAGCGGCTCGATCGACTACCATGCCGCCGTCGGTTCCCGAACGGGACTAATAGGGAATCCGAGGTGCTTGCACAGCACTGATCGGAACTGCCCCCGCAACTGTAGGTGCCGAGCCTGCTCCACGACTGCCACTGGGTGAATCCCGGGAAGGCCGGAGCCAGGCGATGACGCATCAGTCAGGAGACCTGCCGGCACAGTAATTACTAACCGGCGGGGTGTCCGGGAAGGACATCGTGCCGTGCGCGTCTTCGTTGGCTGCCCGGCCTTGCGCTGTTTTCCTGACCGCGTTCGATGGTGTGTTTCCAGACCGTACTCTCCCGCTCCCCGTACGGTTCCCCTGGAGACTGCCCCATGCTGCTGCCCCGCGTTGCCACCCTCTTTACCGGCCTGAGCCTTGGCGCCCTGGCGCAGGCGGCACCGACTGTCTATCCACTGACGGTCGAGAACTGCGGCAGCACCCTGACCTTCCAGCACGCACCGACGCGCACCGTGACCATCGGCCAGGCCGGCACGGAAATGCTCTACGCCATGGGCCTGGGCGACAAAGTCGTCGGCACCTCGTTGTGGTTCAACAATGTGCTGGCCAAATACAAAGCGCAGGATGACAAGATCGAGCGTCTGGCTGACAACGAACCGAGTTTCGAATCGGTGATCGGCAAGCGTCCGGAACTGGTCGCCGTGGAACTGGAATGGATGGTCGGCCCGCAAGGCGCGGTGGGCACTCGCGAGCAGTTTCATGAACTGAAGATTCCGACCTATCTGCTGCCTTCCGATTGCGAAGCCAAGGACAACCTCGTCGGCGCCGATGGCACGCGACTGGCGCCGTTTCGCATCGAGACGATTTACAAAAGCGTGAGCCAACTGGCGCAGATCTTCGATGTTCAGGAGCGTGGCCAGCAGCTCAATGATCAACTCAAGGCCAGTCTCGCCAAATCGATTGCCACCGCCCAAGGCAAACAGCTCAAAGACGCCAGCGCGCTGGTGTGGTTCTCCAGCGCACAAATGGACATCGAGCCGTTCGTGGCCGGGCACAAAGGCGTTCCCGATTTCATGCTCAGCACCCTCGGCGTGCGCAACGTGGTGGCGTCCGATGAGGAGTGGCCAACCGTCGGTTGGGAAACCATCGCCAAGGCCAATCCGACCTTCCTGGTCATCGCGCGCATGGATCGTCGACGTTTCCCCGCCGACGACTATGAAAAGAAACTCGCCTTCCTGCGCAGTGATCCGGTGACGCGCAACATGGACGCGGTGAAGCACAACCGCATCATCATTCTTGATGCCATGGCCATGCAGGCCAGCCTGCGCATGTTCGAGGGCATTGAGCAATTGGCCACGGCCATCAACGGCTATGACCTGTCGCAATGAGTGCCAGCCTGATCCGCACGCTCCTGGCCCTGGCGACCCTGTTGATTGCAGTGGTCGCCGGCGTGGCCATCGGTGAAACCTCGATTGCACCGGACGTGGTGTTGCAAGTGCTAGCGAACAAATTGTGGGGCGCCGGGCATGTCCTCGACCCGATCGATGAAGGCATCGTCTGGAACTACCGCCTGACCCGGGCATTGGTCGCGGCGGCATGCGGTGCCGGCTTAGCGACCTGCGGAGTGATTTTGCAGTCGCTGCTGCGCAATCCGTTGGCCGATCCGTATCTGCTGGGCATTTCTGCCGGCGCCTCGACCGGGGCCGTGATGGTCGCGCTGCTTGGCGTAGGTGCCGGGATCATCTCACTCTCGGTCGGTGCCTTCGCCGGCGCGGTCACGGCGTTCGTGCTGGTGATTGTGCTGGCGCGGGTCAGCGGCTCCGCCAGCGGTACCGGGCAGATCATTCTCGCGGGGATCGCCGGTTCGCAGCTGTTCAATGCGCTGACGGCGTTTCTGATCACCCGCTCGGCAAGCTCCGAGCAGGCACGCGGGATCATGTTCTGGCTGCTGGGCAATCTCGGCGGCGTGCGCTGGCCGTCGGTGTGGCTGGCGGTGCCAGTGGCCGTGTTGGGGTTGGTTGTGTGCCTGTGGCATCGGCGGGCGCTGGATGCATTTACCTTTGGTGCGGATTCGGCGGCGTCGCTCGGCATTCCGGTGCGGCGTGTGCAGATTCTGCTGATCGGTTGTGCGGCGCTGGTGACGGCAGTGATGGTGTCGATTGTCGGTTCGATCGGTTTTGTCGGTCTGGTCATTCCTCATGCCGCGCGTCTGTTGCTGGGCACCGGTCATGCGCGGTTGCTGCCGGCCAGTGCGTTGGGTGGCGCGGTGTTTCTGATAGCCGCCGATGTGCTGTCGCGCACCCTGATCAAGGGCCAGGTGATTCCGGTCGGAGTGATTACCGCGCTGGTCGGCGCGCCGGTGTTCGCCTTGATTCTGGTCGGCCGCAGGTCGGCGCGATGAACAGTGTTTTGAGTTGTTCCGGCCTGAGCTTCAGGGTGCGCGGCGCCGAGTTGCTCAACGGTGTCAGCCTTGAGGTTCAGCGTGGCGAAACCCTGGGCATTGTCGGGCCGAATGGCGCGGGCAAATCCACTCTGTTGAAGTTACTGGCCGGGCTGCGTGAACCGAGCGCTGGCGAGGTGCTGCTCGATGGTCAACGCCTGGGCAAAATGGCCCGACGCAGCATTGCGCAAAAACTCGCGGTGGTTGAACAACAAGCCGACACAGATGACGGTATTCGCGTGTTCGACGCTGTCGCGCTGGGGCGCACGCCCTGGCTGTCGGCGCTGCAACCGTGGTCGGCGGCCGACGACGCCATTGTTCAGCAGGCGCTGACCGACGTCGACGCGATGCACCTGCGCACCCGTCTCTGGCGCAGCCTGTCCGGCGGTGAACGGCAGCGGGTGCACATCGCCCGGGCATTGGCGCAGCGCCCGCAGATTCTAATGTTGGACGAGCCGGCCAATCACCTCGACATTCAGCATCAACTGAGCATTCTCAACGTGGTGCAGGCGTTGCCGGTGACCACGCTGATCGCGTTGCATGATCTTAATCAGGCGTTGAAGTGTGATCGTCTGGCGGTGCTGGAACGCGGGCGGCTGGTGGCGTTGGGCAAGCCGCTGGAGGTGCTGACACCGCAGCGCTTACAGGAGACGTTCGGGGTCAGGGCGCATTACCTGACGGACCCGTTCGATGGGGCGCAGATTCTCAGATTTCACTCATGACGTTGTGCATGTGGGTTGTTTGCCAGACCGGGTCAGCGTCGACGTCGATAATCTTGAAGCCCTGCCGTTGCCAGAACGCGATGGCCCCCGGTAAAAACGGATGGGTGTGCAGGTAGATCAACTCGACGCCGTCAGCGAGTGCCAGATCCTTGAGTGATCGATACAGTGCGCCGGCCAGCCCGGATCGCCGCTGTGAAGGCACGACGAACAGGCGCACGATTTCCACCACATTGCGGTCGGGATAATCCAGGTTCGGGAATCGCCGGTCGTAAGGAAGATAGCCGATCGAGGCCACGATCTGCCCTTCGTGGCGAGCAATCAGAAAGCGCCCTGCCCCACGCAGATAAACCTCGGCAAAACGCGCCAGATCGTCGGGCATGCCCGTTGCGCTGAGCTTGGGGAAAAGCTCGGCACGGGCCTTTAGAACAAAATCCAGCACCTCGGGAATGTCTGCGTCAGACACGGTTTGGATAACGGGTTGATCACTCATGTAGCGGCAAACACCTGAACTGCGGCTGGCCACAGTAGCAACAACAGGCCCCGCGAGGCCATTCAGAATCTCATGACTTGCCCAAAACCTTGTGGGAGCGAGCCTGCTCGCAAAGGCGGCAGATCATTCAACAATGATGTTGACTGACAGGACGCTTTCGCGAGCAGGCTCGCTCCCACAGGTGTTTTATTTCATGCAACCCGAGCGTTACGCCAGCTCTTTACGCAGCTGCCGGGCGGCGGTAACCATGTGCACCAGCGCCGCCTCAGTCTCTGGCCAGCCACGGGTTTTCAAACCGCAATCCGGGTTGACCCACAGCCGCTCGGCCGGAATCCGCATGGCAGCCTTGCGCAGCAAATTAGCCATTTCCGAAGCATCCGGGATGCGTGGCGAGTGGATGTCGTAGACACCCGGGCCGATTTCGTTCGGATAAGCGAAGGCTTCGAAGGCATCCAGCAACTCCATGTCGGAACGCGAGGTTTCGATGGTGATCACGTCGGCATCCATCGCCGCGATGGACTCGATCACATCGTTGAATTCGCTGTAGCACATGTGCGTGTGGATCTGCGTTTCGTCGCGCACACCGGAGGCGCACAAACGGAACACTTCCGTCGCCCAGTCCAGATAAGGCTGCCACTGCGCCTGACGCAACGGCAGACCTTCACGGAACGCCGCTTCGTCGATCTGCACGATCTTGATGCCGGCGGCTTCCAGATCGACCACTTCATCGCGGATCGCCAGCGCCAGTTGCCGGGCCTGCACTTCACGGCTGACGTCTTCACGCGGGAACGACCACATCAGCATGGTCACCGGGCCGGTCAGCATGCCTTTCATGACCTTGTCGGTCAGACCTTGGGCGTAGCGGATCCACTCGACCGTCATGGCTTTCGGGCGGCTGAGGTCGCCGAAGATCACCGCCGGTTTCACGCAACGCGAACCGTAGCTCTGCACCCAGCCGAAACGGGTGAACACGTAGCCATCCAGTTGCTCGGCGAAGTACTCGACCATGTCGTTACGCTCGGCCTCACCGTGTACCAGTACATCGAGGCCCAGACGCTCCTGGATTTCCACTGCGTGGCGGATCTCGCTGTACATGGCTTCAGTGTATTCAGCTTCGGTCAGCTTGCCCTGTTTGAACGACTGGCGAGCGAGGCGGATCGACGCGGTTTGCGGGAACGAACCGATCGTCGTGGTCGGGAACAGTGGTAGATCAAGACCCGCGCGCTGTTTGGCGATGCGCTGGGCAAACAGCGACTGACGCTGGCTGTCCTTGGCCGTGATCGCCGCAACCCGCGCCTGAACCGCAGGTTTGTGAATGCGCGGCGAAGCAGCGCGAGCGGCCTGCACCGACCGGCTTTCAGTCAATGCTCGCAGCACTTTCGGCGCTTCCGGCTGGTTGACGGCATGCGTCAGAACAGCCACTTCTTCACACTTCTGAACGGCAAAGGCCAGCCAGCTTTTCAGCTCGGCATCGAGTTTGTCTTCACGGCCCAGATCCACCGGGCTGTGCAGCAGCGAACAGGACGGCGCGACCCACAGACGCTCACCCAGACGCTCATGAGCATGGCGCAACGTCGCCAAGGCATTTTCCAGATCGCAGCGCCAGACATTCCGCCCGTTGACCACGCCCAGGGACAACACTTTGTAGGCCGGCAGACGATCGAGAATGGTCGGGTACTGCTCCGGTGCGCGCACCAGATCAATGTGCAGACCATCGACCGGCAGGTTCGCCGCCAGACCAAGATTTTCTTCCAGACCACCAAAGTAAGTAGCGAGCAGTTTCTTCAGTGGATCACGCTGAATCTGGTTGTAGGCACGCTCGAACGCGTTCTTCCATTCCTGCGGCAGATCAAGCACCAGAATCGGCTCGTCGATCTGCACCCATTCCACGCCTTGAGCGGCGAGGCGCGCGAAGATCTGGCCGTACAGCGGCAGCAAACGATCGAGCAATTCCAGCTTGTCGAATTCCGCGCCCTTGGCCTTGCCCAGCCACAGATACGTCAGTGGGCCGATAATCACTGGTTTGACGTTGTGGCCCAGCGCACGGGCTTCTTCGACTTCTTCGAACAACTGCTCCCAACCCAGCTGGAACTGTTGATCAGCACTGAATTCCGGGACGAGGTAGTGGTAGTTGGTGTCGAACCACTTGGTCATCTCTTGGGCGTGGGCACCGCCGCAGCAACTGTCGCTGATGCCACGGGCCATGCCGAACAGGGTCTGCAGAGTGGCTTTGCCGTCGTGTGGACGGAAGCGTTCCGGGATCACACCGAACATCAGCGAGTGCGTCAGGACCTGGTCGTACCAGGCGAAATCGCCGACCGGCAGCAATTCCATACCGGCGTTTTTCTGCAAGTCCCAGTGGGCCTTGCGCAGCTCACGGCCAACATCTCGCAGGCCGGCCTCGTTCAGTTCTCCTTTCCAGAACGCCTCTTGCGCTTTCTTCAGTTCGCGGTCGCGACCGATGCGCGGAAATCCAAGGGAATGGGCCAGTGCCATAACAAACAACTCCAATGTCCTGTTGATGGCGGCCATTGTCGGCATCGGTCGCTAGTGAGACAAACTCATTTTAATCGCGATCAACACGAGTTTCCCTCATGATCAAAATATTGCTGCTTGTCACTTGTAAACACTCCGGAGCCGAGAGCGCGCGTGAAGGCTGAACGGTTTTTTGCGCCGGGGATTTTCTCGCCAATTCAAGCTGTTCGTCGCCATGAAGACGCCCTTTGAAAACTCAATGACGCCTCTGTGTAAACGCACTCGAGCCCGCCCCGGCAGGTCTCTGATTTCGATCTATCGTTAGATCGAAATGGCAGCATTTGCGGCCGACTAAAGGTTGCGACAGAGGATGTCTGAGCCTATGTTGCACGCGAGTCTTTTCCCCGCGATTGGAACGCGATCAACACCATTAAGAGGTGAAGAAATGTCAAAGGAATCACGCCCTGCCGTACTTGGGCTGATAGGCAACACTCCGCTGGTTCAAGTCACTCGTTTCGATACTGGCCCGTGCACACTGTTTCTCAAGCTCGAATCGCAGAACCCCGGTGGTTCGATCAAGGACCGTATCGGTCTGGCCATGATCGACGCTGCCGAGCGTGATGGTCGTCTGCAACCCGGCGGCACCATCGTCGAAGCCACCGCCGGCAACACCGGCCTGGGCCTGGCACTGGTTGGCCGCGCCAAAGGTTATCGCGTGGTGCTGGTGGTGCCGGACAAAATGTCCACCGAGAAAGTCCTGCACTTGAAGGCCATGGGCGCCGAAGTGCACATCACCCGCTCCGACGTCGGCAAGGGTCATCCCGAGTATTACCAGGATGTCGCCGCACGTTTGGCGAAAGATATTCCCGGCGCATTTTTCGCCGACCAGTTCAACAACCCGGCCAACCCGCTGGCCCACGAATGCAGCACCGCGCCGGAGATCTGGGCGCAGACCGAACATGACCTGGACGCAATCGTCGTCGGTGTCGGTTCGGCCGGTACGCTGACGGGCCTGAGCCGCTTCTTCAAACGCGTGCAGCCGGATCTGGAAATGGTCCTAGCCGACCCGGTCGGTTCGGTGATGGCGCAATACAGCCGCGACGGCTCTCTGCCCAAGCCCGGTTCATGGGCGGTGGAAGGCATCGGCGAGGACTTCATTCCGTCGATCACCGACCTCTCCAGCGTGCGCCACGCCTATTCGATCAGCGATGAAGAAAGCTTCGCTCACGCCCGCCAATTGCTCAAGGCCGAAGGCATTCTCGGCGGCTCGTCGACCGGCACTCTGCTCGCTGCGGCGCTGCGTTACTGCCGCGAACAGACCGAGCCGAAACGTGTGGTCAGCTTCGTTTGCGACACCGGCACGCGCTACCTGTCGAAGGTTTACAACGACCAGTGGATGACCGATCAGGGCCTGTTGCAGCGCAAGGGCTACGGCGATTTGCGCGACCTGATCGCCCGGCGTTTCGAGGACGGCCGCGTGATCAGTGTCGGCCCCGACGACACTCTGCTGACCGCGTTCCAGCGCATGCGCCTGGCGGATGTCTCACAATTGCCAGTGCTGGTGGAAGGCAAGCAACTGGTCGGCGTGATCGACGAATCGGACATCCTGCTGGCGGTGCACGAAGACGCCGCCCGCTTCAGCCAATCGGTGTCCAGCGTGATGACCGACAAACTGCAGACCCTCGCCCCTGGCGCCAGCCTTGCTGAGCTGGAAGCGGTGCTCAGCCGTGGCCTCGTCGCGATCATTGCCGATGCATCGGGCTTCCATGGCCTGATTACCCGCACCGACATGCTCAACCAATTACGGAGATCCCTCGCATGAGTCAGCACGACGATAAATCCCAAGGCTTCGCGACCCGGGTGATCCACGCCGGGCAGGAACCGGACCCGACCACCGGCGCGCTGATGCCGCCGATCTACGCCAACTCCACCTATCTGCAAGACAGCCCCGGCGTGCACAAGGGTTTCGATTACGGGCGCTCGCACAACCCGACGCGTTTTGCCCTGGAGCGTTGCGTGGCGGACCTGGAAGGCGGCACCCAGGCGTTCGCGTTCGCCTCCGGGCTGGCAACGATTTCCACGGTGCTCGAACTGATCGATGCCGGTTCGCACGTCATCTCCGGCAATGACTTGTACGGCGGCACGTTCCGCCTGTTCGACAAGGTCCGTCAGCGCAGTGCCGGACACCGTTTCAGCTACGTCGATCTGACTGACCTGGCGGCGTTCGAAGCGGCGCTGCAGGACGACACCCGCCTGGTGATTGTCGAGTCACCGACCAACCCGCTGCTGAGCCTGTCGGACCTCGCCGCTATCGCCCGTATCTGCCGCGCTCGCGGGATCATCAGCGTGGCCGACAACACCTTTGCCAGCCCGTATATCCAGCGGCCGCTGGAGCTGGGTTTCGACATCGTGCTGCACTCGACCACCAAGTACCTGAACGGTCACTCCGATGTAATCGGCGGCATCGCCGTGGTCGGCCAGAACCAAGAACTGGCCGAGAAGCTGGGCTTCTTGCAGAACGCGGTCGGTGCGATTGCCGGGCCGTTCGATGCATTTCTCACCCTGCGCGGGGTGAAGACTTTGGCCCTGCGCATGGAACGTCATTGCAGCAACGCACTGGATCTGGCGCAGTGGCTGGAGCAGCAGCCGCAGGTCAAACGCGTCTACTACCCGGGACTGGCCTCGCATCCGCAGCATGAGTTAGCCAAGCGCCAGATGCGTGGTTTTGGCGGGATGATTTCTGTTGATCTGAACAGCGATCTGGCAGGTGCGCGGCGGTTTTTGGAGAACGTGAAGATCTTTGCGTTGGCGGAAAGTCTGGGCGGTGTGGAGAGCCTGATCGAGCATCCGGCGATCATGACTCACGCGACCATTCCGGCTGATACCCGGGCGAAACTGGGGATTGGCGATGGCCTGGTGCGTCTGTCGGTTGGCGTTGAAGACGTCGAAGACCTGCGCGCCGATCTGGCGCAGGCGCTGCAATCGATCTGACCTGGCAGGAACGACAAAGCCCGCACGACGCGGGCTTTGGTGTTCGAGTAGGCGGCCAGTGCTGGTCTCTGGCTTACAAGGTTTATCGGGCTTCCCACAGTACCGGGTCAAATTGAAAGTTAGTGCCTCGGCTGCTTCACACGGCATAAGGGCTGGATCTCAGCGCGGAGATCTTTCTAACCGTGTACCTTTCGGAGCGCGCCCCACGCCCCCTTGCTATCCGATTGCGCATCAGTCTGCGTCTTCGCCTACATCTTTGAGCCTAGCAAAGGCTCGCCGACGCGGGTCAGTGTTTTTAGACTGATTCGAGCTTTGCCCGAATCGGGCAGGAAGAGAAGCGCCTAACGGCCGTCGCCCCCCCACTGCACTAGCACATTTGTGCTAATCGACCGCCCTTTCCGCTGGCGTTATATTCCTCCGCACCCCTCGATGCTCCTCAACGTTGCCTGTTCGCAGCGTACGGGATCGTTGTGCCTGGAAATCAGAACAACACCAAGGAAGAAACACCATGAAAACCCTGATCGCAACACTCACCCTCAGCGCCCTGTTCCTCACTGGCTGCGCCACGCCGAAACAATGGGAAGCCACTGGCGGCAGCAAAAACGATGGCGTCGTCCAGGTCTCCTATGAACTGGGCCAATTCGAAAGCGGCCAGACCAGCGCCGAACAAGGCCTGACCGTCGCCGCACAACGCTGCAAGACCTGGGGCTACAAAAACGCCGAAGTCACTGGCTCCGAAAAAAACATCTGCCGGACCATGGGCCAGTACAACTGCCTGCAGACCACCATCACCCAGGATTACCTGTGCAAGCGCTGAACAAGCACTAACTTTGTAAGAGCTGTCGAGTGCAACGAGGCTGCGGTCTTTTGATTTTTATCCTGAAAATGAAGAGCAAAAGATCGCAGCGTGCCGCAGCTCCTACACGGTTTGGGTTTCGCAGTCACGCAGGGCTCGTAGGGTCGCGCGCAGTTCGGCCGGGCGTACCGGTTTGGACAGAATGGCGATCTGGCGGTCTTGCAAAGCCGCCTGGATTTTTTCGACGTCGTGCCCGGTGATGATCATTGCCGGAACCGCCCAGCCTCTCCGCTTGCGGACATCGTCAATGCACTCGATGCCAGTGGCGTGGGTGCCGAGGTCATAGTCGGCGACGATGATGTCGCAGTCGGTCATCAAATCCTGCCCGCTCAGTTCCGCTTGAACTACACAGCCCCAACGCTCCAATAGCGCCGAAGTCGCGAGCAATACGTTGCGATCATCCTCCACCAGACATACCTTCAACCCGGTGAGCAAACCGACCTGACGTGCGTCATCACGATTGGCCATTACCTGCGGCGGCGCGGTGATTGGCAAGCCGTACAAAGTCACCGCCGTTCCCCGCCCGAGCCGCGAGCGCAGGGCAACACCGACTCCGATCAATTCACCCAACCGCTTGACGATCGACAACCCCAATCCCACGCCCTCAACGTCTTTATCGCGCACTTGCCGTACCCGATAAAACTCCTCGAATACCTTGGCCAGATGCTCTTCGGCAATACCGTTGCCGCGGTCATAAATCACGATGGCCAGCCCTGCCCCGCGCCGGCGCACACCGATCAACACCGGCCGGTGCGCACCGTATTTGAAGCAGTTGGAAAGCGCGTTCTGCACCATCGTCGCGAGCAACGCCGGATCGGTGCGCACCCAATATTCACAGGGGCGCAAACGCAGCTCGACCCCGGCCCAACGCGCTGCTTCAGCGTTCTGGCGAATCAGATCGGCGAGCCACTCACCTAAATTAACGGTTTGCAGTTTGGGCAGAACCCGGCCGTTATCGAGGGTGTACAGATCGAGAATCGAGCGGAACAGTTGCGAAACGTTGAGCAGCGATCGGTCGATGTTATCGACCAGACGCCGCTCCTCATCGCCCAACCGCGACTCCCGCAGGCACGCGGTAAACAGCCCAATCGAATGAATCGGCTGGCGCAGATCATGACTGGCCTGGGCGAGAAACCGCGACTTTTCCAGATTCGCCGCCACCGCTTCTTCGGAGGCCTTGCGCGTGCGTTCCAGCAACAAGTGCGCATAGAACGGAATCACCGTGCTGGTGAGCATCAGCATCAACACCATGAACGGTTGCGCTTGCCACACCGGCGTCAGGCGATACACACACAGCAGCGCGAGCAACGCCAGCCCGGTGGCAATCGCTAGATAGCGCGAGCCGTAGCGCATGCCGTTGCCAAGGTTGACCCAAATGATCACCGCATACAGTGGCAACGCCGCCTCGCCACCGACCACCAGACCGAAACAGGTGCCGGTGTAATCGTGGACCATGGAAAAAATCCGTCGCGTCGGGTAATGCCCAGGCCAGCGCGCAATCGCCTGACGCAGGGCAATCGAGGCCAACAAAAACAGAATGATGTAGGTGACAACTGGCAGATAAGTATCGAAGCGTTGGCCTGGTAAAAAACCCAGTATGAACATGTAAACCACGGCGATACTGGCAATGATAATGCGCAGGTTGGCCTGGTCGAGTTCGGTGTTTTTCTCGAACTTCATGGTAAACGTCCTTGTGCGGCAATCGTCAGATTCCGAATCAGCCTACAGGCAAGCTTCGCCCCCGGTGCTAAGGTGCAGCCTTGAATAACGCTTGACCCAGGGAGGGTCACGCCATGACATGCCGAATTATCATAGCCGACGATCACCCGCTGTTTCGCGAGGCGATGCTGCGCACGGTTCAGCGGTTGTTGCCCGAAGCCGTTATCGACGAAGCCGGTGATCTCGACGCGGTGCTGGCGCTGCTGCCTTTGGGTGACGAACCAGACACCTTGATTCTCGACCTGCGTTTCCCCGGACTCACCGGTGTCAGCCAGCTCGCCGAGCTGCGTCAGCGCTTGCCGCGCACCACGCTGATTGTGGTGTCGATGGTCGATGATGAGTCGCTGATCAGCGAAGTCATGGCCGCCGGTATCGACGGTTTTATCGGCAAAAACATCGCTCCGGACGAAATCGGTCAGGCAATTCTGGCAATTCGCGAAGGTGATGTACTGGTGAAGTTCGCGCCGTCAGGCCTGCTGCCGCTGGAAACCGGCGCCGCTCTCACGCCTCGTCAGCAAGACGTACTGCGCTTGATTGCCCAAGGCAAGACCAACAAGGAAATCGCCCGCGAACTGGAGATCTCACCGTTCACGGTACGGATTCATGTGTCTTCTTTATTACGCACGCTGAACGTGCCCTCGCGAGCAGCCGCCGCCGTGAAATACACGGGGACTCTGTAGCTGCAGCAATTCCATGGCCCCAGAGGAAAATCGGTAGGTCTTGTCACTCCCAAGCACGATCAGCCCCACTTCCCCCAGACGCTTGAGCACTTCACGCACACTGACGAACGACAGCTCGGGCGATGAAGACTCGACAAACGCATGTACACCATTCACCCCGATCCCATGTCCATCACGGCCGGCCACCACCAGTGCATTGATGACTTTGAAGCGGATCAGACTGGTGCGCAGCTCAAAGTGGCGCAGCAGTTCGCGAATATGCGCATTGGCGCTGCGATCACACTCAAAAGCCAATGGGTTGTTCGCTGTCCGAAAAGCCAACGGTGCATTTACCGCCCCCACGCCTGGGTGGTTAAACATGGCGAATACTCCTTTTCTGAAAGGTTCAGGCGGACAGCAATTGCTGCCCGCATGCCGGACCACGTCTCGGACAGCTAACGTGATCGTGAAACTATATATAGAAGGAAAATCGGTAACCGCCGTTGGCGACCGTTACGCCCTGCCCGTTCACATCAGAAATCGACCGTGGCCGACAACTGCAAGGTCCGTGGATAGCCCGGAGAGAATGCGCCGTAGGACGCCACGCCCGACCAGTACTCACGATCGAAGACGTTCTGCACGGTGGCGCGGAACGTCGTTGGCCGGCCTTCGATTTTGGTCGCATAACGCGCGCCGGCGTCGACGCGGGTCCAGGCATCCAGCTCCTGAGTATTGGCCTGGTTGACGTACTGGCTGTCGGTGTAGATCGCCCCGCCGGTGAGGGTGAAGCCTTCAAGCCATGGCGTGTCCCATTCGGCCCATACGTTGGCTTGCACGTCCGGCACGCCAACCGGTTTGTTGCCGCGGTTGGCCTGGGTCGCCGAATCGGTCAGCTCGCCGTCGAGCACGGTCACGCCGCCCATCAGGCGAGTGCCCGGCGCCACTTCGCCGAACATGCTCAACTCGACACCACGGTTGCGTTGTTCAGCCTGCACAGAGAACACGTTGTCGGCACCGACTTCACCGCTCGGCTTCTCGATCTGGAACAACGCCAGCGTGGTCATGAACGTACCGTGCTCGTACTTGACGCCAATCTCATGCTGCTTGGATTCGTACGGGGCGAAGGTTTCGCCGGCATTGGACGCCGTGCCCGGGGCGATGTCGCCCTTGCTCAAGCCTTCGACATAATTGTAGTAGAGCGAAACGTCTTCCCAAGGCTTGACCACCACGCCGACCAGCGGGCTCGTGGCGTTGTCCTTGTATTTCGAACTGACCGCACCGGCCGCGTTGTAGTTACGCGATTCGATGTCCTGACGACGCACGCCGAGGGTCAACTGGAAGCGGTCATCGAGCATCGACATTGTGTCGGTCAACGCCACGCCGGACAGCTCCGATTCGGAAACGCGCAACACCTTTGGCGAGTTGATGTACTGCTGCGGCCTGTCGATCGGGTGGTAGATATTCGACAGGATGGCCGTGCCGTTGTTGATGCCGCGTGACAGCTCATCCTGATACCGGGTCGCCATGACCGTGGTGGTGTGAGTGATCGGGCCAGTGGCAAACACACCACGCATACCGACGTCAGCCGTCGAGCGATCAACGTTGAATTTGTAGTAGCCGGGAATGTTGCTGGTATCACCGGCGTCGTTGAGGATTCTCGGCACCTGGTCGGACAGGCGTTTGACGTCGGACTTGCCGCCACCGGCATGGGCGAACACGGTGACGTTGTCGGTCAGGTCATATTCGCCACCGAGCAACGCCGACTGCTCTTTGGTATCCGACCAGCCCCAGTCCTGCGAGTGGTTGGTGCGGCCGTTCGGCGCAGACGGCACATCAACGCCCGGCGCAATGGTGAAGGGCCGCGAAGCGCCCTCCCAGCTTTCTTTCTGGCTGATGTAATCGAGGTTCAGGCGCAGACGCTCGCCGCGATAATCCAGGGCGATCGCGCCGACACCGAGGTCGCGATGCTGATCATCGACGGCGGTATCGCCACCCTGCAGGTTGCCGTTGAAACGCACGCCGAACTGGTTCTCCGAACCGAAGCGCCGGCTCAGATCCAGATGCCCACCGACCTGAGAATCCGAGGCATAGGTGCCGGTGAACCGGGTCAGGTCTTCATCCAGCGGACGCTTGGGCACGATGTTGATCACGCCGCCGACGCCGCTGTTCGGCGAGATGCCGTACATCAACGCACCCGGCCCCTTGAGCACTTCAACGCGCTCGGCGTAGTCGGTGAACACCCGATAATTCGGCGCGACACCGTAGACGCCGTCGAACGCCAGCTCACCAAGGTTGCCTTCGCCAATCGGGAAGCCACGGATGAAAAACGAGTCGACGATACCACCAGTCTGCCCGGTCGAGCGCACTGAAGGATCACGTTCCAGCGCATCGGCGACGGTCACGGTTTGCAGATCGGCGAGGGTTTTGGCGGTGTAACTGGTGACGCTGAACGGCGTGTCCATCACGTCTTTGTTGCCCAGCATGCCCAGCCGTGCGCCGCGCGCCACCTGACCACCGGCGAGGGTTTCCGGCAAGGCAGTCGCACCGTTGTAACGGGCGTTGACGTTGGTGGTGTCGAGGGTCAGCGCGTCCGGCGCGGCGTTCGCAGTCGGGTCGGCGGCAACGCCTGGTTGCTCGGGGCTGGCGGCCCAAGCGTTGGCGCTTCCTGCGACCAAAACGAAATTCAGCATGGCGGTACGCACGGCGAGTGCTAACACCCGCTCACCGCAAGGACGACTGACAACAGGCATGACGTGAGGATCCTTTTCATCGAGGGAAAATGGTAATCACTCCTATTGCCAGTCGATCTGCGAAAAAGTATCACCCGCAGTAAAGTTTTTTTCCGTCGCCCGATCAGGGTCAGGCGTAGAGGCGCTCCAGCGGAATCGCGACCAGCGGCAGCGCGGGGTCAAACGCGTGCCGGGTGGTCTTGTACGGAAAAATCTCGCCGCGAGCGATGGTGGTGAAAATCCGCGCCACCTCGAACGCTTGTCCGGTTTGCCAATGCCGCACACAGACGCGCGGATCGGAGTAGTCGAGCTGGATGCACGGCACCCGTCTCAAGCCCAACTGCAACGCGGCGGTGAAACGGTGATTGCCGTCCATCACGATGCCGCGCGAACGCTCGACGATGATCGGTTCCAGCCAATGCCCGGCACGGACAATCGACTCGCGCAGCAGCGTCACGTTTGCTGGATCAACCTGCTCCGACTGCAACACTTCGCACAGTGGCCGCAGCGCAATCTGATAACCGTGGTCCATGGTGATCTCCTGATTCGCCGGGGATTCAGCAGGCATCGGCGCGGGCCAATGGCGCATGCTGACTGGCCACATCGAGCAGGCGTTGGGCGTGTTCGATCAGCGGCAAGTCGACCATCTCGCCGTCCACCTGCACCGCGTGACTGCCCGTGGCCACCGCTCGCATCACTCGATCGGCCCACGCCAGTTGGCGCGAGTCCGGCAGGAAGGCGCGCTGCACCGTCGCCAGTTGCCCGGGATGGATGCACAGCTTGGCGCCGAAGCCCAGCGAACGCGCGTATTGCGCGTCTTGGGCAACCACCGCCAAGTCGTTGATTGCCGGCGTCACGCCGTCGATCGGCGACGGCAGATCCGCCGTGCGCGACGCCAGCACGATGCGGTTGCGGGCAAACAGAAACGCCTCGGGCACTTGGCTGCAGTTGATATCGAGCGAGAAATCCAGCGAGCCAAACGCCAGCCGCGCCACGCCCGCAATCGCAGCGATCGACTCGACCTGCTGCAGACCTTTGGCGGTCTCGATGATCGCGACGATCGCCAGCGTCGGTTGCCACTCCAGCAAGCGCTCGACCGCCCGCGCCAGCGTCTCGGGACATTCGGCCTTGGGCAGGAAAATCCCGCTGCAACGCTCGGGGTAACGCATGTCGCTGAGCCAGCTCAGGTCCTGGCGAAACAGCGAACTGCTGACGCTGTTCAGGCGAATGTAACGCTCACAAGCAACGCTCGGCGTTTTCTCCTGCCACGCCTGGATGGCGTCACGGGCGGCGGCTTTGCTGTCAGGATGAACGGCATCCTCGAGGTCGAGAATGATCGCGTCCGGCCCTGCTTCGCAGGCTTTGGAGAAACGCTCGGGACGGTTGCCCGGCACGAACAGGTAGCTGATCGCGAGTGGCGCTTTGCGGCTGAGTCGATCGGATTGCATGGCGTTGCTCCTTTGACGTGAACCCGTCGTGGTTTGTGAAAATTTTCAGGCCCGTTCAACGGCAGATTTGCCTGCCGTTCCGAGGCTTATCGCAACAGCCCTTAACGCCTTATTGATCAAGCAATTAAGAGACTTTTTAATCTAGGGACGAACGAGTCCTTGAGCGTGTAAATACACGTTCATGGATTCGCCTTGAGCAGGTCGGCATTGAAAAATATTTGAAAACCTTACTTGATAATCGTTCCTGTTCGCAATATTGTTCACGCCGCCAAGAGGAACTATTCTCGTTTCAAAGCAAGTCTTCGGTATCTGCAAAAGTACCTGTCAGTGATGTCACTTAAACATCAGCTACAGGCTGTTACAGGGCAATGGCCAGCAACTAATGGCCATTCAATACATCCGCGCAAACCTTATGGAATGGGGTTCTCATGCAATTGTTTTGTGAACCATTTATTACGATCAGGGCTACAGATCCAATAGCGGATTTCACTTGGCATCCGCCTCCAAGTTGTTTAAAGCCTCGACGCTGACGAGCAAAAAAGACGACCTGCATCGATAACGATCGGTGATCGAACTATCAATGGCGACGTAACTTTCGACGCCAGGGGTTAACTATGCCTACAACAAATAAATCTGCTGTTGAGCAGCCGTATAAAGTTCATCACCCGGAGATGTTAACGCCGCTGATCGACCCGGTTATTTCCACGTTTATCAACAAGTTCCCGAACAAACTTACAGACTTGGTGGAACAACATGGCTCGCCGTTAAATCTGGTCTGGCCCCATGCGTTTGAATTAAACACGCAAGCGCTGCTGAACGTGTTGAAGCAATACCTGGTTCCCCATGCCATTTTCTACGGGGCCAAGGCCAACAAGTCGCAAAGCATGCTCGGCGCTGCAGCGGATTCGGGGATCGGCGTCGATGTGTCGAGCATTCACGAGTTGAATGCTGCCCTGCGCGCAGGTGTGCCGGGCACCAAAATCTGCGCCACAGGACCGGCCAAAACAGCCGTTTTCCATCAAGCGCTGATCAGCGCCGGTTCATTGATTTGTGTGGATTCGCTAGAGGAATTCGATCACCTGCATAGCGTGATCCCCACACAACCGGGTCCGACGAAAACCAGAGTGCTACTGCGTTACAGACCGAAAAGCAGTCAGAACAGCCGATTCGGGATGGGCTCGCAAGACCTGTTGCAATGCCTGCAACGGTTGACAGAAAAACCTGAGCTTTTTCATTTTGAAGGTTTCCATTTTCACCTCGGCGGCTATGGATTCGAATCCCGCGCACAGGCCTTCCGTGAGGCCAGCGGATTTATCGAGGCGGCCAGGGAAATGGGCTTGAATCCGCAGATGATCGACATCGGTGGTGGCTTACCGATTCGTTATGTCGAACCTGAGACCTACGCTCAGTTCCTGCAAAATGACAATAACCCGAGCCACTATTACAACCAGAAAGTTCCCGCCACTTATTATCCTTACGGCAGTGAACTGACCGCGACACAATGGCTGACGTTATTGCTCGAAGCCGAGCATTCGCAAGGTTTGTCGATTGCCAATTACTTGCAGACTCAGAATATAACGCTCGCACTCGAACCCGGCCGAAGTCTGGTCGATCAAGCCGCCATGTCAGTATTTCGCGTCACGCGAAGCAAACAATTGGCTGACAATAAAACCGTGATCTTCGTGGAGGGCAGCAGTTTCAGCGCTTGCGAAACCTGGTTTGCCTCGGAATATCTGGTAGATCCGATACTTATCAGCACCACACACCAGCCACACCCCCCGATTCAAGCTTATATCGCCGGCCATAGTTGCCTGGACGATGACGTCATTACCCATCGCCTGATCAACTTTTCGACGGCACCGCAAGCCGGTGACTTATTGATTTATATCAATACCGCTGGTTACCAGATGGACTTGCTGGAAAACGAGTTTCATCGCCATCCCTTGCCCCGGCGGTTGACGGCGACCTGTTGTACGGAAGGTAACTATGCATTTTCACCTGACTACTAAAGGGAACAATTGCAATGATCTTGAATAAAGTCTCTGACCTTATTGGTAATACACCGATGTTGGGCATCGATGTTCCGGATACCAACGCGCGTTTGTTATTGAAGATTGAAAAGAACAATCCCGGCGGCAGTATCAAAGACCGCATGGCGCGCAACATGGTGCTGGCGGCGCTCAAGTCCGGTCGCCTGAAACCCGGCGGTGTGGTTGTCGAATCGTCGTCGGGCAATACCGGGATTGGCTTGGCCATGGCCGCAGTCGAGTTCGGCCTGCATTTCATTGCCGTGGTCGATCACCACGCCGCGCAAGACAAGATCGCCGTGATGAAGGCCCTCGGTGCCGACATTCGTTTCGTCAAAGGCACCTATCGCGAAGACGAAGTCGCGGTGGTCGAGCGCCAACAGATGGCCGCCGAACTGGCCAGCGAGATTCCCGGCGCGGTGTTCATGAACCAGTCCGACAATGCGGCCAATGCCGGCGGCTACAGCGATTTCGTCCGCGAAACCATTGTGCAGGCTGAAGGCGCGGTCGGCGCTTACGTCGGCTGCGTCGGCACCGGCGGTTCGATGACCGGCATCGCACGCGGCTTGAAAGTGCACAACCCGGACACCGTCACCGTCGCGGTGGAACCGGCCGGTTCGATTGTCTTCGGCCACCCCGGCTACCCGTACTACCAATCCGGCACCGGTACGCCGGCCGGCGACACCGTGGGTCTGGTGCTCGACTACAGCTGTATCGATCTGGGCGTGCAAGTCAGCGACTCGCAGGCGTTCGAAACCGCCCGCTACATCGCGCGTAACTTCGCCCTGCTAGTCGGCGGCTCCACTGGCGGTGCGATTTTCAAGGCACTGGAGTTGATCCACAAAGGTGTGCTGAGCGGCAACGTCGTGGTACCGATTGCCGACGGTGGCGAGAAATACCTGCACACCGTGTTCGATGACAAGTGGCTGCAGGAGCGCGATCTGATCGACCCGAGCATCGCCCCGCAACTGGACGCCTGGCTGGGCAAGACCCACTGGCTGGACAGCGTTTCCGCGCCGCTGCAACTGAGCGTCGCATGACCCACCCCTCACACAGGAACGCCTCTCGATGAATCTGTTGAAAGTCGCCATCTGTGGTGGCGGCAGGACCGGCCATCTCAACGCCATCCTGTTCAAGCAGCTACCCAATGTTCAGGTTTCGATGCACACCCATAATCAGGAGGTCATCGAACAACACGCTCGCCAGACGCCGATGCAGGCGCTGCTGCCCGACGGCTCGACCCTGAGCGCCCGGTTGGATCGGGTGACCAGCGACGCGAAAGCCGCGGTGGAAGATGCCGACATCGTCATCATCACTGTGCCGGCCCATGCGCGTCCGCAAACGTTGAAAGACATCGCGCCGCATCTGACCACCAGCAAACCAGTGTTCATCGGCGCTATTCCAGGTTTCTGCGGTTTCGACTGGCTGGCCGAAGCCACCCTGCCCGATCGACCGAATGTGGTGATCTGGGGCATGAAAGATGTGCCGCACACGGCGTTCGAATTGACCCCGGGACGCTCGATCAAAATGGGCGGCGGCAAAAGCCAGTTGTACGTCGCTACCCACGCCCGGGAGCCACAAACCGCGCGCCGCCAATTGGAAAAAATACTCACGCGGCTGTACGGCCCGTGCGTGACGATGCTCGAGCATTTTCTGGAAATCACCCTGACGCCGGGCAACCCGATCATGCACAGCTCGGTGATCTACGGCCTCATCGGCCCCTACGGCCAGTGGCACCGCAAGATCTTCCCGCAGCGCATGTGCTGGTGGACCGAATGCCCGGAACTCGGCGCGTACTTCCTTGAACGCATGGATCAGGAAAGCCAGGAACTGTGTGCGGTGATCAGTCAGCGACTGGGCATCGACCTGTCTTCGGTGAAATCGCTGAAACAGGAAATTGTCGAGGCTTACGGTGAGCAGATCCGCGACCCGAGCAGCATGCTGTCGATCCTGCGCACCAATCAGGCCTACAACGACATCCTTGCGCCGATGGTACCGGCCGCGGACAACCGCGCCGGTTACGTGATCGAGCGCGAGAGCCGTGCCTTCAACGAAGACGTCGCCTACGGCCTGGTGCTGCTGGTGGAAATGGCCAAGCGTTTCGACCTCAAGGTGCCTTACATCGAGGAAGTCCTGCAGTGGAGCGTGGCCTACATGGAAGGCCTGCGCGACTCGGCACTCGACTATTTCCCGCGCCAATGGCCGCACACGACAAGCGCCGCCGCTTGATCTTCTTATTCAATTTTCGACGAGCAGACCGCTGATATGGATGACTTCAAGACACTGATCGCCTACTCCCGCAAAAACGCCATGCGCCGTCTGGTGCGTTGCCTGTTTGCGGAAAACATCCTCGACCGAGCGGCCCTGAGCTTTTCCGTCGAGGGCCACCAGGCCACGTATCCGCTCAAGGGCGGCCGCGCCCACCTGGCTTTTTCCGACATCGCCAAAGGCCCGGCCGATACCGTGGTCAACGACGGCGACGTGGTGTTGGTCACCGATGAAGGCGTGCGCCAGGTGATCACCAGCCACCAGGACATGCTCGATGTGCTGCGCGACAGTTTCGACTTCGCCCCGACCGACGAAGGCGTGGCCGGGCTCAAGTCCGACATGGAAAACAGCCTGACCAACGACGCCCACGCCCGTCAGCATCGCCAGCACTGGAACGCCCGACTGGCACAAGCCGCCAAGGATCAAGGACTGCACAGCTTTACTGATTACTTGCGCCAGCACGCCAAAACCAAGGACGCCGCGATCCTGCTCGACCAGTGGGGTTCGCTGGAAGGCCACCCGTATTACCCGACCTGGAAAGCCCGCCCGGGCCTGACCGATGAAGAGGTCGAGCAACTGTCGCCCGAGTTCAACGCACAGGTGCCGCTGCGCATCGCCGCACTGCGCGCCGACAACGCGAAAAGCGAAAGCATGCCGCACGTGATCGATTACCGCGCCTGGTTCGCCGAGCATTTCCCGACGCAATGGGCGCAATGGAAAGCCTCGCTCAACAGCAAGGGGCTGGACGAAAACCAGTGGCTGCCCTTGCCGATCCACAGCTGGCATTTACAAGCCTACGTGCTGGAAACCTTCGCGCAGGAAATCGCCGACGGCATTCTGATCACCGATGGCCCGGACCTGCCAACCCTGCCGACCATGTCCTATCGCACGATGATGCCGCTACTGGACGAATCCGCGCCGCTGATCAAACTGCCCATCGCGGTATGGATGACCAGCGAACTGCGCAGCCTGCAAGCCAAGTCGATTCACATGGGTCCGCGCATCAGCACGGTGATCAGCAAGATTCTCGAGACGGAAAACGGCTTCGATCAGCGCCTGGAAATCTTCCCGGAAGAAATCGGTGTGCGTTACAAAAACGCGGTGACGCAGGACGATCACCCGGGCCGTCATCTGTCCGTGGTTTATCGCGCCAGTGCGCCAGCGTTTGAACGCAACGATGAATGTCTGCCGATAACCGTGGCTTCACTGTTCACCCGTTTGCCCGGCAGCGGTCGTCCGCTGTTCACTGATCTGATTGAACGCGACGGCGTGCGCGCCAATGCTGCGCAGGTCGAGAACTGGTTTCGCGAGTACGCGAAAGTGGTGACTCACCCGGTGGTGGCAATCTACTTGATGTACGGCATCGGCCTTGAGGCGCACCAGCAAAACACCATGGTGCTGTTCTCCCCGGACGGCAAAGCACGTAGTCTGCTGATCCGCGATTTCGGCGATGGCCGCACTTACGCGCCGCTGCTCGAGGGCCGTGGTTACAGCCTGCAACCGCACGTGCAGCCGGGTATTCTGCCGACGGTGTTCTCCGGTGATATCGAGCCGGTGCGCATGTTTGTGCTCGACGCGGCGTTCCTCACGCACCTGCATGAAATGGCCCTGTGGCTGACCAAGGAATACGCTTTCAACAACACGCGGCTTTGGCAAATCTTGCGCGAAGAAACCGACCTTGCCTTCGAAGCGGTGCGTGACCGGGTCGCGGCAGACGTGTGGGAAACCGAGCACAAGGCGTTCGTCGAAGAGCCATGGCCAACCCGTTCGCTGTTGCGCATGCACTTGATGCAGTACAGCAACTATCGTTTGCAACACACCCTGACCAACCCGCTCGCTAGCGTTTAACCGAGGCTGACTCATGTCCCAAGCAGGTGCCATCCAGGGTTCGAGAGTAAGAATCCTGATTTATCTTCTATTTGCGATCCAGTTGGTATCGATGGGCGCGATGGAAATGAGCGGGCCGTTCTGGCCTGTCCACCTGCGTGGGCTGACGACGTCAGAGTCGCTTTTCAGCTTCGCCAGCATCGCCGTGTACGTCGGGCCGATGCTGGGCATTATTCTCACCAGTGCATTCTGGGGCCGGATCGGTGATCGCTACGGCCACAAGTTGATGATGATCCGCGCCCTCGCCGGTTTGTCGTTGACCCAGCTTGGGCTGGCGCTCTTCAGTGATATCTGGGTGATTCTGATCCTGCGCTTTCTGCAAGGCGCGTTTGCCGGCTATATCGCGCCGGCACAGGCCTACGGTGTCAACATTGAAGCGCCGTCGCGGCGCGCACGGCTGTTCGCCATTCTGCAAATCTCGACCAACGTCGGCTCGCTGCTGGGTGCGGTGGTCGGCGGTTTGATCCTCGATTACGCGACGTTCTTCTGGATCAACATCATTGCTTCGGCGCTGTGTGCGGTGTGTACCGTGATCGCCGCCGTGACCTTGCCGGACGTGCCGCCGGTGAAGAAAGCCGTGGCCGTCGACAAAACTGCACCGGCGCGTTCCGGCAGCCTCTGGCAAGGCTCACCATTGCTGTCGCTGCTCGGTGTGATGGGCATTCTGTTGCTGGCGCGGATGCTGCCGCAGACCTCGTTTTCGCTGTATGTCAGCTCGGTGTTCGAGGTCAGCAATTCGGTGGTCGGCCTCTGCTACGGCTTGCTGGCGCTGGGCTTCATTCTGTCGGCGACGGCGTGGTCGCGTTATTTCGAACACCGTGGTCAGCAGGACACCTTGCAGCGCATGACTTACGTGGTCATCGGCTGCATCGTCCTCACTGCGGTGGCAGGCGTCACCCACAACCCGGTGGTGTTCGTCATTGCCTACTTCATCTGGGGCGTGCTGCTCGGTGCGACTACACCCGTGTTGATGGCGCTGATCTCGAAAACCGCCGACAGCTCGCGACAGGGTCATGTACTGGGCATCGCTCAGGGCACTGCGCAATTCGCTTCGATTGCGGGGATTTCCGCCGGCGGCCTGCTCAGTCAGGTCTACGGTTTGCAGTACACCTATCTGTTTGTTTGCCTGGCTTACGTCGTTGCACTGATCCCGATCGTCGCGTTGCGCTACTGGCCGGCGGTGATGCAACCGAGCCCAGCCCCAGACGGGGAATGATCAAGGAGTCTGCTTTTGAACATTGAACAACTGCGCGCCGACACCCCCGCCGTCGCGCAACTGATCCACTTCAACAATGCCGGCGCGGCGCTGATGCCCGCGCCGGTGATCGAAACCATGACCCGTCATATTCAGCTTGAAGCGAATCTGGGCGGCTATGAAGCTGCCGGACGGCAATCGGCCAACCTGGAAAACGTGTATGGCGCCATCGGCCGTTTGATCAACGCTCAGCCTGACGAAATTGCGGTGATCGAGAACGCGACCCGCGCCTGGGACATGGCGTTCTATTCGTTGCCGCTGCAACCCGGCGATGTGGTGCTGACGTCGACCACCGAATACGCCGGCAACTACATTCCCTATCTGCAAATGAAGCAGCGGCGTGGCATCGAGATTCGGGTCATCCCCAACGATGAACACGGCCAGGTTTCACTGTCGGCGCTAACGGCCATGCTCGACGATGATCGGGTCGCGCTGATCTCGCTGCCGGTGATCGCCACCAATGGCGGCCCGGTGCAACCCATCGAGCAGATCGGCGCCCTCGCCCGTTCGGCTGGCGTGCTGTTTCTGCTCGATGCCTGTCAGGGTGTCGGGCAGATGCCGATCGACGTGCAGAAAATCGGCTGCCACATGCTCGCGGCCACCAGCCGCAAATACCTGCGCGGGCCGCGCGGGATGGGTTTTTTGTATGTCGAAAAGTCTCTGTGCCAGAACCTTGAGCCAGCGTTTCTCGACTTGCATGCCGCCTCATTGCAGGACGCCCAGACTTTCAAGATCCGCGCCGATGCCCGACGTTTCGAGAACTGGGAATGCAACGTCACCGCCAAACTCGGCCTCGGTGCGGCAGTGGAATACGCGCTGGCGCAAGGCATCGAACCGATGTGGCTGCGGATTCAGCAACTGGCTGATTACCTGCGCCGACAACTGGCAGATATTCCTGGCATCACGCCGCGAGACCTCGGGGTGCAGAAGTCCGGCATCGTCACGTTTACTCATCGCGACAGCAGCGCCACGCACGTTCAGCAGTGGCTGGCCGGCCAGGAAAAGCGCATCAACGTCAGCACCTCGACGTTCCGCTCGACCCTGCTCGACATGCAGCACAGGGACTTGCTGGAGGTCAGCCGTGCGTCGGTGCATGCGTACAACACTGAGGCGGAAATCGACACAATGGTTGCTGCACTGCGCGGTTTGCAGGGCGCCTGAACAGGACACCAATCGGCGCTTGCGTCAAAGAGGGGTTGTAAACTAGCATTGGGAATACTTCTCAATTGCATGAAAATCTGCAGCCATGAGCGAAACCCTTCCCGCGAATAATGCCAATCACCTGCGCGCGATCGAAGCCCTGTACAGCGGCCATCACGGCTGGCTGTACGCGACGCTGAGAAAAAAACTGGGAAACGCCATGGATGCGGCGGATCTGGCGCAGGACACCTTCACCCGCATCCTCGCCTCGCAAGTCACCGTCATTGAGCAACCGCGTGCGTATCTGAGCTGCGTGGCCAAAGGCATTCTGGTCAACTGGTATCAACGCAAGGCGCTGGAACGTGCCTATCTGGAAGCCCTCGCCCATGTGCCGGCGCCGGAAGTGCCTTCGCCAGAATTGCGTTTCATGGTGCTGGAAACCCTGCACGAAATCGACGCGATGCTCGACGCCCTGCCGCCACTGGTCAAACGCGCCTTTCTGTTGTCGCAGATCAGCGGGCTGAAATACGACGACATCGCCGAGCAGTTGGGCGTATCGCTGATCACCGTCAAACGCTACATGAAGCAAGCCTTCGTGCAGTGCCTGTTGCTGGTGGAGTGAATGCTCAGCCGCCGCCATGAGCCGCATCTCGATCACCAGGCCTTGGAAGAAGCCGCCGACTGGTTGATCCGCATGAGTGAAGGCGAACTCAGCGACAGCGAACGCGGCGAATGGGAATACTGGAAAGCCAGCACGCCCGAGCGCGGTCGTGCCTGGGCGCGGGCGCAGTTGTTGCAGAGCAAACTCGGCGGCCTGCCACCGTCACTGGCGATGTCGGCGCTCGATCGCCCGAGCAGCCCGGAGCGCCGTGTGGCGCTGGGCAAACTGGCGATGATTCTGGCGATCCTGCCGGCCGGTTGGGGCAGCTGGAAGCTGGCAGAGTCGCAGCAATGGTCAGCCGACTATCGCACTGCCGTTGGCCAGCAACGCGAACTGACCCTGGCCGACGGCTCGAAAATCACCCTGAACACCGACACCGCCATCGACGTGCTGTTCGACGCCAATCAACGCCTCATCCACCTGCGCGAAGGCGAAATACTGGTGCAGACCGCGCCGGACATTTCACCGTTGGCGCGACCGTTTCTGGTCAGTACCCGTCAAGGTCGGATGCAGGCGCTGGGCACGCGTTTCACCGTGCGCGAACTGCAACCGCGCACCCACCTCGCCGTGCTGGAAGGCGCGGTCAAAGTCGAGCTCGCGGACAATCGCCAGACCACGCCGCTGATCGTCAACGCCGGTCAACGCACTGATTTCTCTTCCTACACCTTCGGCCAGCTCAGCGTTGCCGACCGCTACGTCGGCGCCTGGAGCCAAGGCATGTTGATGGCTGACAAGATGCGTCTGGCCGATTTTGTCGACGAACTCACGCGCTATCGCCGCGGCTTCGTGCGCCTCGACCCGGTGATTGCCGATCTGCGCATTTCCGGCGCCTACCCGATCAGCGACAGTCAACGCACCTTGAACATGCTGGCGCAAACCTACCCGATCCTCGTCAGCGGCCATTTGAATGGCTACTGGGTCATGCTCTCCCCGGCCTGAGTGAAAAAAATAATTGCCGCTGCGGTGATACTTTTTTCGATCTCGACTGGCTATTGGGGAGAAGCACATTTTCGTCCTGTTTATAGGCTCATTCATCCATGCTTGCCGCACGCCATCTGCGCCCGGAACGTCAGCTCAAACCCGTTGTTCGCAGTGCGTTGCTAAGCCTTGTCCTGATCGGTGCCGTTTGCCCGTTTGCCTTGGCCGCCGTGCCGGTGCAACTGGACGCTGTCACGGTTCGTGCCTACAACATTCCCGCCGGGCCGCTGGGTGCGACCCTGTCGAGCTTCGCCGTGGACGCCAACATTGCCCTGTCGTTCGAGCCCTCGCTGGCCGAAGGCCTGACCAGCGCGGCGCTGATCGGCAATTACTCGACGCAGGAGGCGGTCAATCGCTTGCTGGCCGGCAGTGGCCTGGACATGGTCTTGCGCAGCGACGGCAGCTACGCATTGGTGCAGCGCCGGGTGACGCTGGATGAAACATCGATCATCGGCACCGAAAAGCGCGCCGATTCCCTGCCAGAAGTGTATGCAGGTGGACAAGTGGCCAACGGCGGGCGCCTGGGCATTCTTGGCAATACGGATGTGATGGACGCGCCATTCAGCGTCAGCACCTACACCTCGGCGCTGATCAAGGATCAACAGGCCGTCACCGTCGGCGATGTGCTGGAACGTGATTCTTCGGTGCGTTCCACTGGCCAGACCGGAGGGATTGTCGACTCGTTCTTCATCCGTGGCTTTCCCGTCGGCGAAGGCAACCTCGGTGAACTGGCCTTCGACGGCGTTTACGGTGTGGCGCCCAACTATCGGGTTTTCACCGAATACGCCGAGCGCATCGAACTGGTCAAAGGCCCCGGCGCCTTGCTCTACGGCATGTCTCCCAACAACGCGGTGGGCGGCGTGATCAACGTGGTGCCGAAACGCTCCCTCGATGAAGACCTGACCCGTTTCACCGCCAGTTACGCCATGGATGCTCAGGCCGGTGGCCATCTCGATGTCAGTCGACGTTTCGGTGAAGAGCGTCGTTTTGGCGTGCGCTTCAACGGCAGTACGCAACTGGGCAACACGGCGATCGACGATCAATCGCGGCATGTCGATATTGGTGCGATCTCTCTCGATTATCAGGGTGAGCGCCTGCGCACGACCTTCGACTGGCTTAGCCAAAAAGAAAGCTTCGACGCTGCCTCGCGACCATTTCTCATTGCTTCGGGCGTGGACATTCCTTCCGCCGCCAACGGTCGCAGCAACGTCAGTCAGGATTGGGGCTGGTCGAAAACCCGTGACAAATCGGCGCTGCTCAGCGGCGAATATGACCTCAGCGACGCATTGACGGTGTTCGCCCATGCCGGCGGCGGCAAATCGGATGTGGCGCGAATGTCCGACCAGACGCCGACCATTATCAATGCCGCTGGCGACACCTCGTCGATCCCCGGCTACTACAAGTTCGAAGTCGAGCGTTACACCGTTGATGCCGGTGCGCGGCTGCGCTTCGATACCGGGCCGATCAGTCACCGCACCACCGTGCAAGTCAGTCGCTATCGCGATGTGTTGGCGCGCGGGATCATTTCCGGCGCACCGATCCTGTCGAACATTTATCACCCGATGGATCGCCCGCAACCTTACATCCCCAAGCCGGATACGCCGAAAGTCTCGCAGAGCGAGCTGACTGGCGTGGCGCTCGCCGACACGCTGTCGATTCTCGATGACCGCGCGCAGGTAACCCTGGGCTTGCGCAAACAGAACATCAAATCCGACAACTACAACGCCGCCGGCGTGGTGACCACGTCCTACGACGACGGCCGGACGACCCCGTTGTTCGGCGCGGTGATCAAGCCTTGGGATCACGTTTCGTTCTACTACAACTACCTCGAAGGGCTGAGCAAGGGCGACATCGCGCCTTCCACCGCGTCCAACGCTGGCGAGATCTTTGCCCCTTATGTTTCCCGCCAGCACGAACTCGGGGTCAAAGCTGATTACGGCACGTTCACCTCCACCATCAGCCTGTTTCAGATCACCAAACCCAGCGGCGAACTGGCCTCCGGGGTGTTCTCGGTGCAGGGCGAACAACGCAATCGCGGGCTGGAGCTGAACGTGTTCGGCGAAGTCACGCCGGGCACTCGCCTGCTCGGCGGCGTGACCCTGCTCAATGCCGAACTGACGAAAACCGGCGTGGCCGCCAACCGCGGCAACAAACCGGTCGGCGTGCCCGAGGTTCAGGCCAACCTCTGGGCCGAATGGGACACCTCTTGGGTCGAGGGGCTGACACTGACCGGAGGCGCGATCCACACCGGCAGCCAGTACGTGAACCAGGCCAACACACAAAAACTCGATGACTGGACCCGCTTCGATGTCGGCGCCCGCTACAGCACACGCATCGATGATCGACCGACCACGTTTCGCGCCACCGTGCAGAACGTGTTCGACCACGAGTACTGGTCGGGCGTCGCTTCCTACGGCGCGTTCTCCCAAGGCTCACCGCGCACCGTATTACTGTCGGCGACTGTCGATTTCTGAAACGTTCAGCCGGCCAGCGGTGTGAGCTGTTGGCCGAACTGACCTTTGCAAAGGCTTTGACCATGGTGATTTTCGATCGACGCAGCCTCGCGATGGCTGCGCTGTTACTGGCAGGACTGCTGAGCCTGTCTGCGCTGGCGCCGCGCAATGCAAACGCCAGCGAAGCGGATACGGCGCGCACCGAGGTGACCGATCTACTCGGGCGCAAGGTCAAGGTGCATCTGCCGGTCAGGCGGGTCATCCTCGGTGAAGGCCGGCAGTTGTATCTGGTCGCTGCACTGGACACACAAAACCCGATCGAACGCATCGTCGGCTGGCGCAAGGATCTGATCCAGTCGGACCCGGACACCTACAATGCCTACCTGCGAAAATTCCCCGGCATTGCCAAAATCCCCACCTTCGGCGGCTTTGAAGACGGCACCTTTGATATCGAACAAGCGATCTCGCAGCGACCGGACGTGATCATCCTCAATATCGAAGCGCAGCACGCCACCGAAGATGCGCGCTATATCGAGAAGCTCGACGCTTTGGGCATCCCGGTGGTGTACGTCGATTTTCGCAACAACCCGATGCAGAACACCGAACCGACCATGCGCCTGTTCGGCAAACTGTTCGGTAAAGAGCAACGCGCCGAAGCCTTCATTGATTTTCGCAACCAGCAGATTCACCGCGTCACCGACGTCATCGAGAAACAGCACCCACCGCGTCCAAGCGTGTTCATCGAGCGCATCGGCGGCTACACAGACGATTGCTGCCTGAGTTTCGGCAACGAGAACTTTGGTCTGTTTGTCGACATGGCCGGCGGCAACAATATCGCCCGGGGGATTATCCCGACCACGTTTGGCCAGTTGAATCCCGAGCAGGTCATCGTCGCCAATCCGGCGCACGTGGTGGTCACCACGGCCAACTGGGAAGCCTTTGCACCCGGTGGCCATTGGGTCGGTGTCGGGCCCGGCGCCGACATGAACCAGGCGCGGAAAAAACTCGCGTGGTATACGCAGCGTCCGGCCTACGCCGGGATCAAGGCTCAGGAGACACAAGCCTTCCACGCCATCTGGCATCAGTTCTACAACAGCCCTTACCAGTTCGTGGCCATTCAGCAATTGGCCAAATGGTTTCACCCGGAGCTGTTTGCCGATCTCGACCCGGACGCCTCCTTCCGCGAACTGCACGAGCGTTTTCTGCCCGTGCCGTATGAGTCGGGCTACTTCGTCAGCCTGCGCAATCCTGAGGTCAAACCATGAGTTCTTTGACCGACACCGTCGAGGTGCAGCGCGAAACCTACCGGCGACTGGTGCTGCGTAAACGCCTGATCCTCGCCGGGCTGGTCGTTCTGTTGCTGTGCAGCGTACTGCTCGATCTGGCACTGGGCCCGGCGAGTTACAGTTTCAGCGAAGTGCTCGGCGCCCTGTTTTCGCCGGACAGCGCCTCGCCACAAGTGCGCGTGGTGATGTGGGACATTCGTCTGCCGGTGGCACTGATGGCGGTGGCGGTCGGCGCGGCGTTATCGCTGGCCGGCGCGCAGATGCAGACGATCCTCAACAACCCGCTGGCGAGTCCGTTCACCTTGGGCATTTCCGCTGCCGCCAGTTTCGGCGCGGCGCTGGGCCTGGCGTTCGGTGTGGCGTTGTTCCCGCTGGCCGCGCAATTCATGGTGCCGCTCAACGCCTTCATCATGGCCATGCTCTCGGCGCTGTTGATTCACTTTCTGAGCATGCGTCGTGGCGTCACTGCCGAAACCATCGTGCTGCTCGGCATCGCGCTGGTGTTCACTTTCAATGCGCTGCTGGCGCTGGTGCAGTTCTTCGCCACCGAGCAAGCCGTCGCCGCCGTGGTGTTCTGGACCATGGGCAGCCTGACCAAAGCTACTTGGCCGAAACTCGGGGTGATCTGCCTGGTGATCCTGATCACCCTGCCGATCTTCGCCAAACGCGCCTGGGCCCTGACCGCCCTGCGCCTGGGCGACGACAAGGCTGCCAGTTTCGGCATCAACGTGCGCAGCCTGCGCTTTCAGACGCTGATCATGGTCAGCCTGCTCGCCTCGTTTCCCGTGGCCTTCGTCGGCACCATCGGCTTCATCGGTCTGGTCGGGCCGCACATCGCGCGCATGCTGATCGGTGAAGATCAGCGCTTCTTTTTGCCGGCCTCCTTGCTCACCGGCTCGTTGATTCTCTCGGCCAGTTCGGTGGTCAGCAAGACCCTGATCCCCGGTGCGATTTTCCCTATCGGCGTGGTCACCTCGCTGATCGGCGTACCGTTCTTCATTTCACTGATTCTCGGCGGGAAGAAAAACTCATGGTGACGCTGCAACTGGACAATCTGGGCGCGCGCTACGGCCAGCGCGAGATCATTCGTGGTGTCTCGACGGCAACGTTTTCTGGCGGTCAGGTGGTTGCCGTGGTCGGGCCCAATGCGGCCGGTAAATCGACCCTGTTCAAACGCATGGCCGGGCTGATCGATGGCCCCGGGCAAGTGATTTTGCAGGACTCGAAAAAAGGCCCGAGCGGCATCAGCTACATGCCTCAAGGCCTGAACGCCAGTGCGCGTTTGACGGTGTACGAATCCGTGCTGCTGGCGCGCAAGCAACTGACCCCGGGCTGGGTGGTCCACGATGATGAGCTGAAACTGGTCGACGAGATTCTCGCCGCGCTGGGCATCACCGGGCTGTCGTTCCGTAACCTTGGTGAACTCAGCGGCGGTCAGCAGCAGTTGGTCTCCATCGCCCAGACGCTGGTGCGCGAACCGGAAATCCTGCTGATGGACGAACCGACCAGCGCCCTCGACATGCATCGACAAGTGCAAGTACTGAATTTCATGCGCAGCCTCGCGCGCAAACGCGAGGTGATTGTGTTCATTGCCATCCATGATCTGAATCAGGCGTTGCGCTTCGCCGATCAGGTGCTGGTGATTGCCGATGGCACCAGTCAGGGCAGCGGCCCGAGCAATGAGGTGATCACCGAACAGATGCTGCGCGAGGTCTACAAGGTCGAAGCACGCATCGAGCAGTGCAGCAAAGGGCTATCGCATATCCTGATCGACGACATCGTCTGATCTCCCCGCCCCTGTAGGAGCTGCCGAAGGCTGCGATCTTTGTTTTTTAAAAGACAAGATCAAAAGATCGCAGCCTGCGGCAACTCCTACACGGTGGGGTGTGTTATGGATCGACTTGCGCCATCAGCTCTGGCACCGATTCCGGGCGCTTGGCGTAGCGCTGAGCGAGCACCGCACAGACCATCAACTGGATCTGATGGAACAGCATCAGCGGCAGGATCAGCACGCCAATCGTGCTGCCGGCAAACAACACCTGCGCCATCGGCACGCCAGTGGCCAGACTCTTTTTCGAGCCGCAGAACAGAATGGTGATGCGGTCTTCCTGGCTGAAGCCGAACGCCTTGCCCAACAGCGTCGACGCCAACAGCACCAGCGCCAGCAGAATGCAGCAGACCACCACCAGCCCCAGCAACTCGAACAGCGGAATCTGATGCCAGATGCCTTCGTTGACGGCCTCGCTGAACGCGCCGTAAACCACCAACAGAATCGAGCCCTGATCGACGAACTTCAGCCAGTTCTTGTTGCGTCCGACCCACGCGCCGATCCAGCGACGGGCGATCTGCCCGGCAATGAATGGCAGGAGCAATTGCACGCTGATTTTCAGGATTGCGTCCAGCGTCGAACCGCCATCACCGTGTACGTCGAGCAGCAGCGTCACCAGCAGCGGCGTGAGGAAAATCCCGAACAGACTCGATGCCGCCGCGCTGCAAATCGCCGCCGGAATATTCCCCCGCGCCAGCGAGGTGAAAGCGATAGCCGATTGCACCGTGGCCGGCAACGCGCACAGGTAAAGCATGCCCATGTACAACTTGTCGCCGATCAGCGGGGACAACAGCGGTTTCAGCGCCAGCCCGAGAATCGGGAAAAGGACAAAGGTCAGGCCAAACACCAGCAAGTGCAGACGCCAGTGACCGGCACCGGCAATGATCGACTCGCGGGAAAGCTTCGCGCCATGCAGGAAAAACAGCAGCGCGATGGCGATGTTGGTCAACCAGCCAAAGCCGACGGCGACCTGGCCGCTGGCCGGCAGGAAACTGGCCAGCAGCACGACGCCGATCAGCGTCAGGGTGAAGTTGTCGGGCAAAAAACGTGGGCGAGTCATGGTCGGTTCATCCGGGGGTTGCCAGTGCGTGCTGACGACTCTAACGTGACGGCCAATTACCGACTAACGCCGAAGGGCCACAAGATGCCGCCTAAAGGACATGAGAAAAGCGTCCGTCGCAGCATTCCCGGGCTGCCCAGCCTGCCGCGCCCACTCTACGGACGCACCGAATCGCTGCCCAATCGCGCCCTGACCCGACGCCACAGCCACCCGTGGGTACAGTTGTCCTACGCGATTCAGGGCGTGCTGGAAATCCAGACCAGCGCCGGCCGCTTTGTCGCTCCGCCGGAGCGCGCCGTGTGGATCCCGGCGGGCGTGCCGCATCGGGTGTTCAGTTCGCCGCGCACGGAAATGCGCAGTCTCTACATCGATTGCAGCGTCGCCGGATGGGCGCTTGAGCGCTGCCATGTGCTGGGCGTCAGCGACCTGCTCCGGGAACTGATTCGCGCGTTCAGTGAGGTTCCGGTGGAATACGAGCAAAGCGGCCCGCACGGACGTCTGGCCCAGGTCATCCTTGATCAATTGGCCGAGGCGCCGCAGATCGATCTGATGCTGCCGTTGCCGCAAGACGCCCGCTTGAAGCAGATCTACCAGAGCCTGGAGCAACACCCGGAACAGCAGACCACGCTGAGCCACTGGAGCGAGAAGTTCGGCGTCACCGAAAAGACCCTCACCCGCCTGTTTCAACGTGACACCGGCCTGACCTTCCGCGCCTGGCGCCAGCGTTTGCGCCTGCTCGGTGCGCTGACACCGCTGGAAAAAGGCGAACGCGTCACCGACGTTGCGCTGGCCTGTGGTTACGACTCGACCTCAGCGTTTATTGCGGCGTTTCGCCAACAGTTCGGGGAAACGCCCGGTGAGTTTTTTCGCTGATCAGCGATCCGCCAAGTCCTCCAGCAAATCCGCCGACGGCACGAAATACAGGCTCCCAGTAACAGCCGTGCTGAAATCCAGCAACTTGTCGTAGTTACCCGGTGGCTTGCCGACGAACATGTTTTCCAGCATCTGCTCGATCGGCTCGGGCGAGCGCGCGTAACCGATGAAGAAGGTGCCGAACTCCGCTGCCCCCGGCCGGCCGAACGGCATGTTGTCACGGAGGATTTTCACTTCCTCGCCGGCCGCGTTGGTAATGGTGGTCAGCGCGCTGTGCGAGTTGCTCGGTTTGGCCGCGTCGTCCAGTTCGATATCGGAGAGCTTGGTGCGACCGATAACGCGCTCCTGTGCTTCAACGCTCAGGCCGTTCCACGCGGCCATGTTGTGCAGGTATTTCTGCACCAGCACGTAGCTGCCGCCGCTGAAGTCGGGGTCTTCGTCACCGACAATGGTGAAGTTGACCGCTTTGCGCCCGACCGGGTTTTCCGTGCCGTCGACAAAACCGATGATGCTGCGCATGTCGAAATAGCGAAAACCTTGCACTTCGTCGACCACCGTCACTGCATCGCCGAGAACCGCCATGATTTGCGTGGCCAGTTCAAAACACAGGTCCATTTGATCGGCGCGAATGTGCAGCAGCAGATCGCCCGGGGTTGCCGGAGCGTGCCGCCCCTCCTCGCCAAACTCGCGAAAATCGTGCAGCGACGCCGGGCGCGGATTGCCAAACAGGCGATCCCAGGCGTTCGAGGAAAAGCCGCAGATGCAGGTCAGATTGCCGGTCGGTACGCGCTTGCCAACCGAGCGCACCAGCCCGGCGACATCGCCGCACCAGTCTTTGACGGTTTGCGCTGCTTCAGGCCCGGCATTCAGCGTCGCGACGATGAATATTGCGCTGCTGGTGATCGGACTGCACACCGCTTGAGGTTCGAGAATGTCGGTATTCATCGCTGAAAACATTGCTCCGTAAAAAATGCCCGGGCTGATAACGAGGGCAGATAGTTCGTTTTTATCGAACTGTTGTGCAGAAATAAACGATTTTTCTTTGCCGCAAACTCGTCGCTAGCATGGCCTCGTCTGACCCCAATCCAAGAATAGACAGGGAGCGTGACATGCCTGCCACAAACATCAATATCGGCGAACCATGGATGTGGGGCGCCTTCATCGTCTTCGTGCTTGCCATGCTGGCATTGGACCTGTTTGTCTTCGGTGGGCGCAAGGCGCATCGGGTGTCGGTTCGCGAAGCCTTGTCCTGGGTCATCGCCTGGTGCCTGCTGGCACTGAGTTTCGCGGCGCTGCTCTGGTGGTATCTGCACGGCGCGTTCGGCGCTGACATCGCCCGGCAGAAAACCCTCGAATTCCTCACCGGTTATCTGATCGAGCAATCGCTGTCGATCGACAACATGTTCGTCTTTGTGATGATCTTCAGCTACTTCGCCGTGCCACCCGAGTTGCAGCGCCGAGTGCTGTTGTACGGCGTGCTCGGGGCGATCGTAATGCGCGCGGTGATGATTTTTGCCGGGGTGTGGCTGGTGTCGCAGTTCGAATGGCTGCTGTATGCGTTCGGGGTGTTCCTGATCTTTACCGGGATCAAGATGCTGGTGTTTGCCGACCACCAGCCGGATCTGGACAAGAATCCGCTGCTGCGCTGGGTGCGCGGGCATATGCGCATCACCAGCAGCTTTCACGGCGAACGCTTTTTCGTCCTGCAGAACGGCGTGCGCTGGGCCACGCCGATGTTTCTGGTGCTGGTGCTGATCGAGGCCAGTGACTTGATGTTTGCGGTCGACAGCATCCCGGCGATCTTCGCCGTGACGACTGATCCGTTCATCGTCTTCACCTCGAATATCTTCGCGATCATGGGCCTGCGCGCGTTGTATTTCCTGCTGGCGGACATGGCGGACCGCTTTCATCTGCTCAAGTACGGGCTGGCGATTGTGCTGGTGTTTATCGGCGGCAAGATGGTGTTGATGCCGTGGTTGCACATCCCGGTGGAGTGGTCGTTGGCGGTGGTGGGTGGGGTGATTCTTGGCTCAGTCCTGCTGAGTCTGGTGATGACCAGAGAAACCGAACGCAGCACGGAATGACACCGCACAAAACCCTGTGGGAGCGAGCCTGCTCGCGAAGGCGTCGGACCAGTCAACATCGAAGTTGAATGACACTCCCCTTTCGCGAGCAGGCTCGCTCCCACATTTGGATTGCGGTGGTGGTTACTTATCGGACTTGATGTTGGTCCACACCCGTGTGCGCACGCGCTCAAGCTTCTGCGGCAACGGCTGCACGACGTAGAGATTTTTCAGCGCTTCAGGCGTTGGCGTCAGGTTCGGGTTGTCAGTGATTTCCTTGTTGATCAGCGGTATCGAATCCTTGTTCGCATTCGGGTAGCCGAGGAAGTCACTGATCGGCGCGATCACCTTCGGATCGAGCAGGTTGTTGAGGAACTCATGCGCTTCCTCGACGTTCTTCGCGCTCTTCGGAATGGCGAAGGTGTCGAACCAGATCGGCGCGCCCTCCTTCGGCAAGCGCCAGTCGACCACTACGCCGTTGCCCGCTTCTTTGGCGCGGTTGCCGAACTGGTAGAAGCTGCCGGAATAACCGATGGCCACGCAGATGTCACCGTTGGCGATGTCGGTCATGTATTTGGCCGAGTTGAAATAGGTCACGTACGGACGAACCTTGAGCATCAACTCCTTGGCCTTTTCATAGTCGGCGGGGTTCTGGCTATTCGGGTCGAGACCGAGGTAATGCAGGGCCAGCGGCAGGATTTCCGTCGGCGAATCAAGCATCGCTACACCGCAGGATTTGAGCTTTTCCATGTTCTCCGGTTTGAACACCAGATCCCAGCTGTCCACCGGCGCGTTGTCGCCCAGTGCCGCCTTGACCTTGGCCGGGTTGAAACCGATCAGCACGGTGCCGACCATGTAAGGCACGCCGTACTGGTTGCCCGGATCGTTCTTGCCCAGCAGTTTCAACAGTTCCGGGTCCTGGTGGCTCCAGTTCGGCAGTTTCGATTTATCCAGCTTCTGAAACACGCCGGCCTTGATCTGCGTTTCAAGGAACTGGTTCGACGGCACTACCAGGTCGTAACCGGAGTTGCCGGTCAGCAGTTTGGCTTCCAGGGATTCGTTGGTGTCGAAGGTGTCCCAAGTCACTTTGATGCCGCTTTTTGCGGCGAAATCCTTGGGCACGGACGGCAGGATGTAGTCCGCCCAGTTGTACACCCGCAGTTCGCGTTGCTCGGCCTGGACGGCGCTGGCCAACAGCGTCAGCCCACATACGGTGGCACCCAGAATGCGTTTCATCGTGACCATGGTTGTTCCCCAAAAGGCAGCGTGAGTTCGATGGTTTTTATGTTCTGTACACGGCAGCGGCTGTAAAGGTAGCCAAGGGTAAAAAAGGTTCAGCGTCTGGTTATGGTTTTGATTCTTGCTGACAGCGTAGACGGATCACAGTGGGGGATGGGCCAAAAGGGGATCGATGTGGCCAATTTGATTGACCGTCGGGATGCGGAAACAACAATGCCCGGCACTTGGCCGGGCATTGTCGAGTAACGGATCAGCTCAGTCGGTGTAACCCAATCTCGCCGCCCTGCTCTGCTGTGTCTGGCTGCGTGTGGCCAGGCAGTAATACAGCGGAACGGTGACCACCAGGCCGACCAGCCAGGACAAGTCCGCGCCCTCGACCAGATTGGCGTACGGCCCGACGTATAGCGAGGTGTTGGCGAACGGCAACTGCACAATAATGCCGATGAAGTAGGCAATGATCGCGTGCAGATTAAAGCGCCCGTAAACCCCGCCATCAGCGTGGAAGATCGAGGTGATGTCGTAGCAGCCGCGCTTGATCAGGTAGAAGTCGATCAGGTTGATCGACGCCCACGGTACCAGCACCAGCAGCAGCGCCAGAATCAAACCGATGAACTCGGAAATGAAGTCCGCCGACGCGCCCAACGCAACCACGCAGCAACCGGCCAGCACCACGCTCGACAACACCACGCGCACCTTGATGCTGGGCGTCCATTGGCTGGCAAACGTCTGAATCGAGGTAATGATCGACAGCACCGCGCCATACAGATTCAGCGCGTTATGGCTGATGATATTCAGCAGAAACAACACCATCAGAATCGGCCCGAGCCAACCGGTCGATTGCTTGACCGCGACCATCGCTTCGGTGCCTTCCGGAGTAGCCAGTACGGCAACCGCACCGAAGCTGAACGACAGAATCGTGCCCAGCGTCGCGCCCAGATAAGTCGCCCAGAACGGCTTGGCAATGCCGATATCCGCAGGCAGGTAGCGCGAGTAATCGGACACGTACGGCGAGAAACTGATCTGCCAGATAATCCCCAACGACACCGTCGCCAGCCAGCCGGACAGGTTGAAACTGCCGCGAGTGAGGAAGTCCGCCGGCAAATCATGGGCAAAGATATAGATGAAACCGGCGAGCAACGCGCCGCCCATCACCCAGGTGCCAATGCGGTTCAGCGTGTGGATGAAGTTGTAGCCGATCACGCCAATCGCCGTGGCCGCCAGTGCACCGATCAGAATGCTCAACGGCGCCGGCACCGATGGCGCGATGCCGACGATGGATTTACCCGCCAGGACGATGTTGGAAATAAAGAAACCGATGTAGATCAGCGCGGCAAAGAACACGATCAGCAGCGCGCCGTAGCGACCGAACTGGCCGCGACTCTGGACCATTTGCGGAATACCCATGCGCGGGCCTTGCGCCGAGGCCAGCGCGATCACCACGCCGCCGATCATGTGCCCCAGCGCAATCGCCAGCAGCCCCCAGAGCAAATCGAGATGGAACACCTGAACCACCATGGCGCCGGTGACGATGGGCAGTGGCGCAATGTTGGTGCTGAACCAAAGAGTGAATAGGTCGCGGGCCTTCCCGTGGCGTTCCGCGAGTGGGACGTAGTCGACCGTATGGTTCTCGATCAACGGATCTTGCCGGGACATCTGGGACATATGCATGAACTCGAGTTTGTCTGTTCTTATCGTTGTATGAAGCCAAACCGGGGGGACTCTGTGGCCGCCCCTCAGATGCAGACCATATTATGGTATTCCAAACAATTCACAAGACTGATCCGTAGTTTGCGGCGCCAACTGATACGCCATCCTCGCTGAAACCGGGGCCTGCAGACCAGCCGAAAGCCCCGTAAATACTGAGTTTCCGACGAACGCGGCACGTTTATCGGTTCAGCTTAAAAGGCCTTGCAAAGATCGAATACTGGTATACCATCAGACCAACAAACACATAAAAATAGCAGCACCACACCCGAGGACCGACCAATGATCGATGCCGCCATCTACAAACAAGTCATGGGTTCGTTCCCGTCCGGCGTAACCGTTATCACCACGCTGGACGATGACGGCCAGATCGTCGGCCTGACGGCCAGTGCGTTCAGCTCGCTGTCGATGGACCCGGCGCTGGTGCTGTTCTGCCCCAACTACAGCTCTGATTCCTACCCGGTGCTGATCAAGAACAAGCGCTTTGCCATTCACGTTCTGTCCGGCGGCCAGCAAAGCGAGGCCTACGCCTTCGCCCGCAAAGGCAAAGACAAGGCGCAGGGCATCGAGTGGACCTTGAGCGAACTGGGTAACCCGATCCTCGCCAACGCGACAGCTATCATCGAGTGTGAACTGTGGCGCGAATACGAAGGCGGCGACCACGCCATCATGGTCGGCGCGGTGAAGAACCTGATCGTCCCCGAGCAAATCGCCGGACCGCTGGTGTACTGCCACGGCAAGATGGGCGCCCTGCCCGTCCTGGCCTGATCGTCAGCCCCGCACAAATCAACTGTAGGAGTGAGCCTGCTCGCGATAGCGATTTATCCGATGTCGATATGTTTTCTGACACACCGCCATCGCGAGCAGGCTCACTCCTACAAGTTTTGTAGCCTCAACAACAAAAGATCCGAGGAAGCGTCATGAAATTTTCCCTGTTCATCCACATGGAACGCTGGGACGAAAGCGTCAGCCACCGCCAACTGTTCGAAGACCTCACCGAACTGACCCTGATGGCCGAGGCCGGTGGTTTCAGCACCGTGTGGATCGGCGAACACCACGCCATGGAATACACCATCTCGCCCAGCCCGATGCCTTTGCTCGCCTACCTCGCCGCCAAAACCACCACCATCCACCTCGGCGCCGGCACCATCATCGCGCCGTTCTGGCACCCGTTGCGCGTTGCTGGCGAATGCGCGTTGCTCGACGTCATCAGCAACGGTCGCATGGAAGTCGGCCTGGCCCGTGGCGCCTATCAGGTTGAATTCGATCGCATGGCCGGCGGTATGCCTGCCTCCAGCGGTGGCCAGGCACTGCGGGAAATGGTCCCAGTGGTCCGCGCCCTGTGGCAAGGCGACTACGCACACGACGGCGACATCTGGAAATTCCCCACCTCCACCAGCGTGCCGAAACCAATTCAAAAGCCCAACCCGCCAATGTGGATCGCCGCCCGCGACCCGGATTCGCACAACTTCGCTGTGGCCAACGGCTGCAACGTGATGGTCACGCCGCTGATGAAGGGCGACGAAGAAGTCCTCGACCTGAAGAACAAATTCCAGACCGCCCTTGATAACAATCCCGGTGTACCGCGCCCGCAACTGATGGTGCTGCGCCACACCCACGTGCACACCGCTGACAATCCTGATGGCTGGAAAGTTGGCGCAAAAGCGATCTCACGTTTCTATCGCACCTTCGATGCGTGGTTTGGCAACAAGCAAACGCCGGTCAACGGTTTCCTCGCGCCGAGCCCGGAAGAGAAGTTTGCCGGGCGTCCGGAGTTTGAGCTGGAGAGTTTGCACAAGACGGCGATGATTGGTACGCCGGAAGAGATCATTCCACGGATCAAGTACTACCAGGAATTGGGGGTGGATGAGTTCAGTTTCTGGTGTGACAACAGCTTGCCGCATGAGGAGAAGAAGAAATCGTTGGAGCTGTTTATCAAGCATGTGGTGCCGGCGTTTCGCTGAGTCACTGCTGATTGCCTGCCCCAAATAAAAAAGCCCCGAGCAGTTCGGGGCTTTTCAGTTCAGCATGCAAATATTCTTTTGGGATATTCCCACCGCAGAATCAAAACTCAAAAAATCTACCTTGTGAAATCCGCCTCTATACCTGGTCAATCATCAACTCCTGTTGTTGTTGACTCATGGCCGCCTGCGAAAAATTGGCCTTCATCGCCAGAGTCAATTTATATCCAGCAAAAATCAGGTGTAATCTCACAAGCGACCCCAGCTGATACAAGAATATTTCTAACCCGTAGGACCGACTTCGCCTGACCGCTAAACACCAGAGTAGAGCCTTGCTGGAGCATATCTCTCGACATTAAAAAATTGTGACCTGTCACCTCGGAAACCGCCCTTATCTGTGTTTGATTCCAATAGTCGCCGCGACAGCGAACCTCATACCTGCACTCATCCAGTTGGATGCCGGGCATATTGGTGGTAACTACCGACCAGCCACACAGATCGCAGCGTGTTCCCTGAGTGCTACCCTCATTGAAGACAACTAATTCGCCTCTACACTGCTCGCATGCTGTTGGATAGGATTCATTCATTATGGGTTACCACGGTCAATAATCCAAAAAAAAAAACGGGAATGGACCACATTTTCGGAGTGCTGTCTAAATGTGGTCTGTCCCCATTCCATTCCAAATGGTTCAGACTTCGATGAGGCTACGTTGACTTCGAAACGGTGGAAAACGGGGCTAGCTGACATTTCCAAATGCTCGCTAAACGTACTCTCCACCTATCAATTTCATACCACTATACGGATCAGCGATATTACTACCCAGCTCAGCAATTGCCTCTTTGATCTCGATAGCCACTTCTGACGAAAGCTCACTGACATTCTGGCTTGATATAAAGTCAAACAGTTCCGCCAATCCAAGGTGTGCCGCAACGACGATCGCCCCCTGAGCAAAATCAAAATCAAACCCATCCCACTCATTGATCAAGGTTTTTTCTATTTGAGTCTTTAGTGACTCGCACAACTGTTCATAGGTGTGCCACTGACGATCGCTGAGTTCTAACAGAGCCTGTAAAAAATCAAACTTTGATTTTCCAGAAAAAGGTTTCTCGATCAGCAGTTCATGAAACTCGTTTGCCACATCTTCTACAGGCATCGAGTCAGGAAGCGATTGATAATAGAAAAAATTCTTCATCATTTATGATCTACACGCGATAAACCCGGGATTTAACTCAATTAGCGCGAATCCCCGAGAATCTTTACCCATTTTTCCCATTTTCTCTCTATCCTTTCTCAAGAAGCCCACTGGGTTTTCTCAGGATACTCGCCTTTTACGAAAAGCTGAGCGAGCTTCATACCCGCTCTTTCCGACCATTTTCCGCTTCCATCCAACGGGCACTCTTTAATGACGCTTATAGTTTCCTTTATTTTATCTAGCTGTATCAGACCCACGTCACCGCCCCGGCCAAACGTATATTCCACATATGCTTCAGTCTCTACAACCTTATCCATCTCTATATAAATAGCCACGTACACCTCATATTCATTCACCCACTCAATCTATTGAAATTCTTGACGAACAGGGGTGAACTGGGGACAGACCACATTTTCGGAATACTATCTAAACGTGGTCTGTCCCCATTTACACCCTTTAAGATTTTCAACTCAATCGTGAACAGAGCCTGTCGAACTGAATCCAAGTTTATGAACAACGACTAAATGCCAAACGAAGTGCCGCGCCAACCTCGTTACAGGCACTAGTAGCGGAAATAACGACATAGTCTTTGTCAGTTATCCCCTTGCCACTCCAGGCCTCCAGTTTCTCATGATGACTGGGACGAATTGTTACAAGTCCATTAACGGCGTCCAGTGAGCAGATTTTCATATCCTTAAACAGTTCACGTTTGGTTTTGTAGCCAAATTCCTTCATTAGATTAGCTATCCACTCATTATATTGAGTGACCACGCGACCTCTAAAATCAAAAAACTCTGGATTTTCCTTCGGGTCAATCATTCGGCTAACGGCCAAGGCCGCCAAAACACATTCTCCCAGTTCGCTATCTTCACAGGTGTGCAACAGCAAAGACCTCTTCCCCTCAGGATCCGGCAGACAATTAAAATAGCCGGAGTAGGTCTCAATGAAAATAAAATCCTTATTAAACTTAACGTAAGCCCAAGCTTTATTATTCAACTGACTCATTTGCCTCACCGAACCTATGCTTACTTTTACGCCATGAGATCAACCATACTTTATCGCGTGATTTTTTTGAAGCCATTGCACCGAATTCTTACCTGCAGGAACAGCGACAGAAAGAAAAGAAAGAAAAGAAAGAAAAGGGGACAGACCACGTTTTCACTAAATGATCGATTTTTTTGGCCGTCCCGGGCTCCCTCGCTGCACGCGACGACCGATCTTTTCCTCGACATCAACAGCAAACTCTGAACCGCCAAAAACATTATTTCCATTGGTCGCGTCACGAATCTGGTCAACCAATTCTGATTCTAAGTCATTTTTGAACAGTTCGCGGTAAGCATCTGCCGGCTGCCCGCCCTGCCCTCCAAGCGCCAAATACTGAGCATGAGGAGTAACAGTGTGTGATCGCTCTGATTGTGCGTTAACACGGTAACTTGACCAGCGATATTCTGCCGGATGATTTACCATTTTCGCTCTGACGGGATTCATTTCGATGTATCGATAACAACACAACAAATATCGTTCACTCTCAACAAGGCATGAACGAAACCGGCCTTCCCACAAACTTCCGCTGCGACTATACGTACGATTTATATATTGGACGTATCGCTGCCCGACACCTTTCATCAGCAGGCTTGCGCTGTTGGCATTATGAGGACTGACTAACAAGTGAACATGATTGGTCATTAGGCACCACGCATGAATATCACATTCATTTTTAGAGGCCTGTTCGTCTAAAAGCTCCAGATAAAAAAGATAGTCTTCGTCGGTAAAAAAACACACAGACCTATTGTTCCCTCGCTGAATCAAGTGCAACGGAACGCCTGGTATCAAAACTCGTGGTCTACGCGGCATCGATGAATCCTTTCAATTGGTCGAACTGAAAGCTTAGCGGGCCGCAAGGCACAAATGACGGCAAATTTTTACGTATTGTTGCAGCCAACTACATTAAAGTGGTCTGACCCCATTTATCTGACCCCATTTATCTTGTGACCAGCCATGCCGCTGCCAACTCTACAACTTTTCAATACCTTCAATTACGCCACCCACTGCCCCCCGAGGCAGCAACGCCTCATGGAACATAAAAAGGGGACAGACCACGTTTTCAGAGCGCTTTCTAAACGTGGTCTGTCCCCATTTATCCTTCCCAAGTTCTTTTGCACCGCCTAAGCAACCGAGAACGATGAAAAATAAAACGATAATTTTCTATCTTCAAGATCATTCAATTGATAACGCATCCTATCAAAGCCAGAATCTAGCTTATTAACCTTCATATGCATCAACTGAGTTAATCCGCCGCCAAAATCACGGGACGTAACCTGGCTAACATCAAGGAACTTGATACGCACGACATCAGCCCCGATCTTCTCGGAGGCCGAAATCGATAGCGACAAATCATAAGCCACCCCATCCACATCCACATCCACATCCAACTCAATACTAATTGCATGTAAGCAATTGTGAGCAATAAGCAATTCATTCAACTCTGGAAGACTAATCACTGTTGACCCTCGTCTCTCTCCCATTGGAGCCATAGCCTGGACCATATTCATAGGGGTAAAAAAGGTACAGACCACGTTTTCAGAGTGCTTTCTAAACGTGGTCTGCCCCCATTTATTCGCTCCCCCATTTATTCGTTCCAACTAATAACGGGTAAAAAGGGGACAGACCACCTTTTCGGAATGTTTTCTAAACGTGGTCTGTCCCCATTTATCCCGCTCTTTTTGAGCTCAATTGGGCAGCTGTTAAGTAAACACCGTTCAGATCCGACTTTTTTATACACTAATAGCGAATCCATTTCCCTGTAGGTATCAATTCCGGGCTATTAGGATCAACCAAATAGAGCCATTCCGGATCATGCCCTAATGTACCTACCAAAACACCTAACGCATCTGGGTTCGCTGGTGTATCCGCGTAGTGCACTATTCCAATATAGCTTCCTATACCGTAGGAACTTTGCAATTGAAAACGCAAAGAGCCATCAGCATTGTAAATCGCCGCATTATTAGGACAGTCAAAAAACCAAGGAAATCCAGGCGTACTAAATTTTGAAGGTTTCTCATTAAAAACCACCAAAACCCCTCTTCTGTCTTCAAGGATATAGGGCGTCTCACCGATTTGAAGGCGTATTTCAACGCCATTTTCAAGAACCAGATATTGTTCTAAATGTACGACTGGGTGCTCTTGCGCATATAGCATATTTTTTTTTGTGTCTTCGAAGCTGGTAGAGGTTCCGTTCCAGCTGACAAACGACTCGAAGAGCGCTCCATCATCGCACTCCCACCTCGTTCTAATTTCGCTGATCAACTGATTCACTGCAATGTCCTCACCGACTTCATATTAACTTCATAAAGCTCTGGATTAGTTCGGGGCGCTTTATCCATGAAATTCACTTGATGGCCGCCACCAGGCAAGCGACTGTTATTTTTCGGAAAAAACGGGGAAAAAATGAAAGAAAAGGGGACAGACCACATTTTCAGAGCGCTTTCTAAACGTGGTCTGTCCCCATTTATCTGTCCCCATTTATCATTCCTTTTGCACCAAAGCCTGCTTACTCTTCATAGCGAGAGTCTTCTCGCATAAGCCGTAAAACCTCAGACCAGTTCCACAACACCCCTGGAATGTGACTCTCTGGAACTAACTTCCCTCGCTCACTCTCAGGAAAACCATCCATTGCTGTTTTGCAATGGCGATAGAACAGATTGAAACACTCACCTGAGACCTTATCTAAAATGATAAAGCTCTGTGCCTGCCCATCTAGCGCTTCGTATATTGCTCTCATACAGCTTTCTTGGTTTTTAGTGAAAAAATTTCTTGTGCCTTCAACAATACAATCAAAAACACCACCTGACGTTCCCCAACCCGACTTGTCATTTATCGATATATACATACCCATAATTTTCACCGCAGAATTAATATTTTATCTTGCTGTTCCGGGGTTAGCAATTTTATCCAGCCGTTAACCATACCCTGATTTCCGGGTGTAAGATTCCTATAATCAATTGGAACGATATCCGCCTTATCCAAATGGTCTATAAGTTGCCTTTGATTTTGCGATGCATTGTTTGTAAAACGGGGACAGACCACATTTTCAGAGCGCTTTCTAAACGTGGTCTGTCCCTGAGGGATCCCCACAAATCTACTCCAGGCTCTGCGCCTGATGATGCACCTCATCACGCAGAGCTTTCTCCAATGTTTCCCAGTCTCCGCTGTTTCCGAACTCCATGCATCTACGCCAATACTCCAGGCCCAGTCGCCACAATGAGAGCACGCGTCTTTCTCTGAGACTGTTGCTTTGATAGCACCGCTCAAGGTTACTTTTTCGAGCCTGAAGTCCTGTTAAAAAGAGCAGGTAATTGGCGAGAGCGGCAATCAACAGCAGTATCTCAATACGATGCAGGCAATGGCTGCGATGTAGATTCAGCCCCAATCCCAAGTGCTCACTTTTCACATCCCTGAAACCCTCCTCAATTTGCATACGGCGTTTGTAAACCGCCACAATCTTTGCCGGATTCCACTCGCCCTGAACTAAATTGCTGGCCAGCAACCACGGTTCACGCTCACGTCTTGCGGACTGTCGACTGAGCTTACTCTTGGCAATTGACCCCGTAACGCGTTGGTGTTTGCGGCCCTTGGCGCAGTGTCGTACGCAATACAAATCGATGAAGTGTGGGGCGCTTCGCGTCATCTCGACACGGCCAAGTGCCTTGGGTGAGGCGGCGGCCAATGCATACAAATTCTTCACCGGTTGCCAGTCAGTTTGATCGCGACGCTAAAGTTCGCGATTCCTTATCCGCGCGACGTAATACCAGCCCTGCGCGGCGACAGCCTTCATCCACGGTCGCCGAAAACCCGCATCGGTGACCAGAATCGGGATGCAGTCAACAGGTAGCAATTCGGCCAGCGTTTTGAGTAGGCGATTTTGATACTTGGGACAGCTCTCGCGCTCATGAACGCTTTCATAAACCGGAAATGAGCTTCCCGCCAGAGGGATCGATGCTCTTAGCAAAAAGGCTGTGCCTGAAGCGTCAATTCGAGACCAGTCGACCAGGATCAAAGGATGCTTCAACGAACCCAGCAATGCCCGAAGCATTACCCAATAGAACAATGGACGCTCTGATCTCAAGTGTTGATTGCCCAACAACCGATCCACGCGCTTGATCGAATGCTTGGGATAAGCACGCCCCGTCATGAAGCGACCAAGAGCGGTCAGTGTCAGGCGACGTCCATGCAGTAACGAACTGACACAACTCATCAGTGATGTCAGGCGGCGAGAATGGATAGAGGGCAGTGCTTGAGCGAGCGCTCTGTGCAAAAATCGGATGGCTTGCATGGGTTCGGTTTCTTGTATTTGTGTGGTGCAAACCAAGTTGCCGACTCATGCAGGTCTCTTCAATGTTCCAACTTCTTGATTTTCTGTAAGAAAAATCGGGGATCCCTCAGGGACAGACCTCGTTTTCGGAGTACTTTTTAAACGTGGTCTGCCCCCATTTATCTTGCATGCAGGCCTTTCATCCCTGAATTACACAAATAGCTGTAATAAGCTGGTTAGGCTGCTCCTCCAGAGGAACCCCCCACCCCGTAACTTCAAGGGCACCATAATCACCACCGGTATAAAACCACTCTTCGGCCTCATCAAACTCTAAGCTAGTGAATGGCAAAATATCAGATACAAGACTTCCCAAACCTATGCACTCCGACAAAAGCCCCTTGTAAACAAATCTATGCGCAGGCTCGCCTGGAAAGCTAAAGTCATAAACCTTAACTGCGTACACCCTCCCACTACGAATAAGAACAGATAATGCAGGAACTCCTTTTTTTAACTCACTGACAATTCCATCATCAAAAATTGAAAAAGAATAACCACCATTACCGCGCTCATCCAGACCATACCCACTCAAACAAAGGTCTGGCGCCCCTTCAAACCTATACCGCAAAGAATTCTTATCAGTCAAATATTTCGAAAGCACAGCCTCCAGATCGACAGCACTAGCATGCAACGGTATTCCTGCAAGTGATACACCAGGAATAATTGAAGCGTCCCAAACTATAGAAAAACTATCTAGCGGCATCATTCGGAAATCCACGCATTGGTTGCAGGGTTAAATTTCACTTTCTGACCTTGCGGATTCAAGTATGTCGTATTTGCATCATAAATGGGCTTAGAAGGCCCCTGGAATGTCGGTCTGTAGGTCGCAGGATCAATAACCTTAGCCTTACTACCATCAACGTATGTAATTTTATAGTACTCACCCACATGCACTGATTTGACCGAGACATCAACAGTAGATGGACTATATTGAATCTCTTTAATGCCAGTTGTGCCACCTTCAACTTTGTACACCTGCGCGTTACCAGATGTTCCAGTTTTCGGCGGCACATATGTGAGCTTGGCACCATCCATCTTGAACGACTGCTGAATATCATCAATGGATTTCCCCCAAACATTCGCCGGAGCTTCCACCATATTTCGAGGGATTCCGGCTTGCGCTGCAAGGTCTTCCCGCAGTCCTACCCGTGCAGTTGCAGACGTAGCCGGTACTTCAGTTGCACCAGTCGCTTTTGCACCATTAATCCGTCGCTCAGCCTCCGCCAACTCAGCAAGATTACCGCCCACCTTCGGCTTCAGTCCATTGCCAGTGTCGAAATAGAGCTGTCCATCTGGTGCAAGAACCTCAGCATTGCCCGTTCTGATATTCAATACACGTCGGTATCCATCTGGCAGGCCGTCAGTTTTATTGAAGGAGGCGCCTGCTGAGCTGTCTTCGCGGTACCAAGCGGGAAGGACCGGCTTATCAGTATTCGACGCTCCAATGACGCCGTCGGCTACTACCCCCTCCTTCTTCACACCAGATACCAAAATCGAAGACCCGGTTCCCTCCAAGTACTTCCCTGCACCTTTCAGTAGCACCATTTCCACTGCAGCTTTCGCAGCTTCCGTACCGTAATCACGAAGCGGGTTCACATCGCCCGGATAGGTTTCACTGCTGAAGGACGCGAGCACCCTGTCGCCCTGGGTGTATTCATATGGTGCAAACAGTCTTCCAGTAGCTTCCCAGCTCTCCAGAAAGGAGGCTGCACCCGCTGCCGCGGACATACCAGGCAGGGCGCAACCAACAAGAGTCACGCAGGCCGGGCTTGTGAGTATCGCGCCGCTGTAACCTGCAACAGCGCCCGCGGCTCCGAATATCGCTCGGCCGGCGTTGCCTGTGCGTTGAGCACTTTCTTCATTGCGCAGCAGGCCGTCGTTGACCTGATCCCATTTCGAATACTCGTCAAAAGCTCCGGTAGCGAACAGCGCGCTTTGAGCATCCTTGAAGCCACTGCCATCGGCTTCCAGCTTTGTGAGTGCATCATAATTTTTTTGGTCATCAGGGTGAACCGAGGCACTGCAATGAACTATCGCGCAAGCTGCCGCCTTGAGTTGGTACGCTTTTTCGGGATTCTCTTCTTGCAGCTTTTCCAACGCCAAGACTTCTTTTTGATGAAGCTGGCGGTTGTACTCGTCAGCCATCAAAGCAACCCACGATGCCTTGTTGATGTCTGCGCCGGCCAAACCAGCGGCGGTCAAACCAACTATCTGGGAGAACGCCTGGCGTAAATTCGGCTGATCGTTAAATGTCGAGTTAAGCGCGCCTGCCATGGCTTGGCTTGCGCCGGCGGCAATTGCTCCGCTTTTGAAGTCACCACCGGTAATGCTGGAGACGGCGCCCCCCATCAACGCGTGCAGAGCGGTGCGAGCGGCACCACCTTCGGCCCATATGGACATGCCGACCGAGTCACCGGCATTTTTCGCTATTTGCCAGTTTTTCTGAGCGTAACCGCCTACAAAGTTGAACGCGGTAGCGGCAACGACATTTCCTGCCTGAAAGATCAGGCCCTCTTTCAGATTCTGGCTATAGCTACCACCGCCTATGATCGTTTTAATGCCGGCCGAAGCGAACCCCTGAGCGCTCGCATGGATGGCAAAACCACCGATACCTTCAAGCGTATTAAGGTTAAAGCCCTTGGTGAGGTTGTTGAACGGCACCGTTTGGCCGCCAAGGTATGGATCGATAAAGCCTTGAGTCAAGCCGGCGGTGGCTCCGGCAATCGCGGCATTTCTCAAACTTTCTTTGCTGAAGGTGTCTTTGACGACCGCCCCAAGTTTCCCCTTGTTGCTGATTGCGCTATTAGCAGCCGTTGTTTCAAGGGACACGAACATGGTGTTGGCAATGCCTGCAAACAACGAGCCCTCGGCCGCTCCCACTAGCGCAGCACCTGCACCTCCGGTGATCGCCGCTAAAAGAATGGCCAAAACCAGTTGTGCTCCTGCGCCAAGCCCGGAGTGTTCATATTTGAAGGTCTTGTGTATTTCCTCTACCTGATGCCAGTCGATGTCGCCTCGTGCTTGTGCCTGCTTCAACCAGGCAAGATTCGGATCGGCAGCGACCATTGCATCCACGGCCTGACTGACACTTTGTTCGTTTACCCTATTGATATCGATCTTCAGTCCATCAACCGCTTTGATGGTGATCGATCCGTTGGCAATCAGGGCACTCTGACGCAACGTTTCGTCAGTCCTGCCCTCCCCCTTCATGGAAGTCCACGCCAGGTTATCGCTGCTCTTTACATGACTCTCGTCATGCAGGTCCTTCACCCCTTCAAAGGTGATGGAGCCGCCGCTGTCGAGAACGAGGTCCTTGCCGCTGTCGAGCTCCGCCACCTGATAGCGCTGGTCTCCCTCGCTGACAAGTGTGAGATTGCCCCCAGTCTTGATCTGGCTCCCCACATGAGTGATCTGGGTGACTTCGTCACGCTGCATCTTATTTGCGCCGAAACCACCCTTCTCCTTCATATCGTAAAGGGTGTAATCCTTGTTCTGCGCGGCCAGCAGGTTCAGGTCGTTGCCCGCGTAGACGTAGGCTTCGTTGCCCGCGCTGATCTTGCTCGCGACCAGTGTGGTGTCGCGGCCGGAGTTGGTTTTTACGTCGCCGCCAGCGATGAATTCAGCGGCTTTCTGGACGGTGTGGTTGTCCTCTTGGTGGACGCGTTCCCTGCCGTCCTTGCTGCGGGTTTCGACGTTGTGTTCATCGCCGGCCGAAACCAGATTCAGGTCACGTATTGCGTCGGCTATAAGATTGCCTTTGGCCTCAGCGGTACTGGCGATGACATTAATGTCACGTCCAGCGTCCATAGTCAGGTTGCCACCGCTTTTCACCGTCGACTCAAGGTTTTCCACGGTGGTGGTGATGACGGAGCGATGGCCGCCATTGAACACTTCGTGCAGTTCGTTTTCGTTGCGCGTCGCCAGCAGGTTGATGTCGCGGGTGGCGCTCAGGCTGGCGTCGCCGCCGCTGCTGATTGAGGACGAATTGACCAGATCATTGCCGGACTTAATGGTCAGGCTATCGCGCGCAGTGATGTTGCCGCCCTCATCGACGAGGGTGCGCATGCCGTTGCCATCACGCACCGCGATGGCGGTACGATCGTTGACGATGTCGCCCTTGAGGCTGGTCAGTTCGACCTGGTTGCCACGGATTTCGCCGGCCAGTGCGTTGCGAATGCTGTCGGTGGCCATCAGCTTGATGCGCTCATTGGCTTCGACCAGGCCGCCCTGATAGAGGCTGCCCTTCACATCGACAGAAACGTCTTTGCTCGCGCTCAAGGTACCGACGTTGACCAGATCGTTACCGGCCAGCAGTTCCAGATCGCGGCCCTGAATCAGGCTGCCGCCACGCACGTTGCGCGATTCGGCCTGGGCCAGGTAGAGCACAGGCACCAGCACTTTCTGACCATCGACGACGCGCTCTTCCATCCAGACGATGTCGTGGGTCAGTGCGGCAACTTGCGCGGAGGTCAGGCTGACGCCGACCGCCAGGTTCAGTTCGTTCTTGCTGGCGAGCGCGTTATCCATCAGGTAACGGAATTGCTCGTAGTCGTTCTCCAGGCCATTGGCGAGGAAACGCTGGCCCGTCTGGGCCATCACCGCATCACTGATCAGACGCGATTCGTAGCGACCATCGCCGAGGCGGCGTGCGGCTTCATCGGCGCTGAAATTGAGTTTGCCGAGCAGGTAGTCGGAACTCATGAACGCCGTGGTCTGGGTCAGCTCCGGGTTGGTTTCGATCAGGTAACGGCTCTGCGGATTGGTGCTCTGCACGAACATGCCGTATGGGCCTTTCGGCAAACGGAACGTCGAAGACGCCGTCGGATCAACCGCCGCAAACGGCACACCTTTGAAGTCGGCCGGAACAAAGCTGATCTGCTTCACGCCGTCGGCATCGACATGCTCGATGCGAGTCACGGCGGTCGGTGCCTGGACACTGGCATCGGTGCTGCGCTTGCCCAGATTGATGTTGATGCCACCGACCGCATCGGTCTGGTCGCTGGACAACGAGCCGGTCAGTTGGCCATAAGTGTTCTCGTACAACGTGCCGTTCTGAATGCTGTTGGTCACATCCAGCTTGACCTTGCCCCCGGCCTGGAGCACCGCCGCGTAAACATTGTTGCCGTTGTCATTCCAGGTGGTGACGTCGCTGGTTTGAGCAAAGCGCGAATCGCTGGAGCGGCTGACCAGTTCTTCGAAACGAGCTTCATCGAAATTGCCCGCCGCAGTCGCCGCGTTGAAGGCCGGGATATCGATGAACTCCATCTGATCCCACAGGCTGTTGTCGATGTGCCCCGGCGTGCCGATCTGCACCACGCGATGGCCCGAACGCGACACCGCGCCTTTGTTCAGCAGGCTGTCGGCCGTAATGCTCAGATCACCATTTGCTGCCAGCAGGCTGTAACGGTTTTCCACCTGATTGGCGTGAATGGTGAAGTTCTTGCCGGCGACGAAACGCGCCGCACGGGAGTCTTTGAGGACCCGGTCGTCGAAGTCGGTGGTGATGGTGATGTAGCCGCGTTTCCAGCCGTCACCGCCGCCGCAATGCTGACCGCAGACCCAGCTGAGGCTGCCGGACGACTGCCCTGAGGTTATCTCGAATTCCGCCTTTGCGTTTTCCACCGAGACCGCGTTGATGTCGATATCACCCTCGCCTTCGACGGTGCCCGACAGGTTGCTGAAGACTGCAGCACGACCACCACCGACCGCATCGAATGTCAGGTTGCCGCGGCTGTAGATGTCGCCATAGAAGTTGTTCAGGCTGTTGCCGTGCAGCTTCATCGTGCCGCCGCTGAACAGCAGCGTATCGGCGCCGTTGTAAATGCCGTTGGCGGCAGTGAATTCGAGGTTACCTTGGGCGCCGAGGGTGCCTTTGTTGTTGATCTGCGCCGCCGTCACCATGAGGCTCTGGTTGGCGATGAGGCGGCCGAGGTTGTCCAGCGTGCCGCGCAGGGTCATGACGGTATCGCCACCGCTGACCAGTCGACCGTCCTGTTGAATCACGTCGTTGGCGTTGATCGTAAGCTTTTGCTGCGTCGAGACTTTTCCGCTGTTGAGCAGGTTACCCCCCAGGTTCAGCGTCAGGTCACCATCGCTTGCCAATTGCCCGGCGTTGTTCAGGTTGGCGACATTCAGATTCAGTGTCGAAGCACTGGCGATCCGGTCGCCGGCGTTGAGCATCAGGTCCTGCGCGCTGGTGTAAGTCAGCCCGCCGTTGAGCTGCCAAGTGCCAACGCCATTGACCGCGCCGACATCCCACACGCCCTTGCCCAGACCGGTGAGGCTGCCCTGGCTGCCGATCAGTTGGCTCAGGTCCAGATCGAACAGACCCTGCGCCGCGTGGCGCACGTTGCCGCTGAGGTTATTCAGTTGCGCGCCGGACAGCACCAAGTCCTGGCTGCCGATTTCGATCACGCCGCTCTGATTGTTCAGGTTCCCGGTCAGTTTGATCTGACTTGCGGCGCCACCTAGCGCACGGATCTGGCCGCCAGCGCTGTTATCCAAGCCGCCGGCAGTGAGTTTGAGGCTGTTGGCCGATTCGATCAGGCCGCCCTGATTGAGAATCTGCCCGACCGCTTCGAGGCCCAGTTGATTGCCACTGATCTCGCCGCCGGTGTTGTCCAGGCTGGTGCCGGTGAAGATCAGCTGATCCTTGCCGAACAGTTTGCCGGCGCGGTTGGTCAGACGGGTTACGGTCAGCGTCAGGTCATCGATCAGGCTGGAAATCAGCCCGGCCTTACCGTTGACTGCGCTGTTGTCGAGGTCGGCACTGGTGATGTCCAGCGAGTCGGCTTGCAGGGTGCCGCCCTGGTTCCGCAGGCTGCCGGTGCCCAGCGCCAGTTCGGCGTGGCTGCCGTTGGCGAGGATGATGCCCTGCTGATTGAGCAGGATCTTGCCGGTGATTTTCAGGCCATCGCTGCCGGCGATGATTTGCCCGCCTGCGTTGTTGTTGATTGCGCTGCTGGTGATGTCCAGACGCTTGCCTTGCAGGGTGCCGCCACGGTTGTCCAGCGAAGTGAGCTGATCGAGCAGCAGACGCTGATCGCCGGCATCGACCACACCTGTCAGGTTGCTGAATACACCGGCAATGTTGAGGACAACATCACCGCCGTTGCCGACGATGCCGCCCTTGTCGTTGTTGCTCAGTTGCGTGGCGTGGATGTCGATGGTGTTGCCGAGCAGGACGCCGGCGCTGTTATCGACGACGTCGCTTTCGATGTGCAGGTCGGCGTCGCTCTGGATCCGGCCCTTGTGGTTGAGCAGTTGCGATTGGCCCGGCGCGGTTTGCTTGAGGATCAATCGCGCGCCATCGGCACCCGCCGCCAACAGGCCGCCGTCACTGTTATCGAGGCTGCCTGCTTGCAGCTTGAGACCGTCGGCGATCATGCGCCCGCCACGGTTGTCGACGTGGCCGTCCTTCGCCACCAGCAACAGTTGTTTCGCGGCAACCACACCTCCACGGTTGTCGACCGAACCGGCCTGAATCTCGACGTCCGCCTGACTGGATTGCAGCCGTCCCAAAGCGTTGTTCAGGTGCTGTTGGACGACCAGCGTGAGCTGGGCGGTTTCGGCGCTGATCGTGCCGTCTTTGTTGCCTGTGAGATTGCGCAGGTTTGCATCGACCACGCCACCGAGCAGTTTGCCGCTGGCGTTTTGCAGATCCTGCGCGGTCAGATTGAGGCGATCAGTACCTTGAATCAGACCCTGGCTGTTGTCCAGGTCTGCGCTGGTGATCAAAGTGTCAGCGGAGGAAATCGTGCCTTGGGCGTTGTCGAGCGCGCCAACGTTGGTCACCTCAAGGGTCTTGCCGGTCAGGCTGGCGTTGCGGTTGTTGATGCTCTGCGCGGCCACCGTCAGGCGTTCCGACGCCTGCACTTTGCCATCGTGGTTATTCAGATCCTGCGTCAGCGTCAGTTCGGCTGTACCGTTTTCGGCACTGATGACACCTTTGTCGCTGTTATCGAGGCGCGCCGCGGTGACCTTGATCTGGTCAGCCGCCAGCGTACCGCCCTGATTGAGCAATTCGCCGCCAGACACTGCCAGTGTGGTTTTCGCCTGAAGCTTGCCTTTGCCGTTGTCCAGACGCTCACGGGCGACCACTTTGGCGTCGCTCTGGCTGGCGCCGATCAGGCCGCTGCTGTTGTCGAGTTGACGGGCATCGATGTCCAGGCGCCCGGCAATGATTTTGCCGTCGGTGTTTTTCACATCTCGGGCATTGAGCTTGAGACTGCCACCAGCGATTTCAATACGCCCGTGACGGTTGTCCAGGCTGTCGACGATCAGGCTCGCCGCTTGCCCATCGGCAAAACGGATCAGGCCGTTGAGGTTGACGATGGCCGGAGCGCTCAAGGCCAGGTGGGTCTCACCGTAAATGCGTGAATTCAGCCCTTGGTTGACCAGGCGCGCAGCGTTGAGCGTGACGGTTTTTGCCTGAACGATGCCGTTCTGATTGTCGAACACGGTCGCAGCGGTGGCGTTCAGGGTGCGGCTGGCCAAGACACTACCCGTGTTGCTCACGGCGGCGCTGTTGATCGACAGATCACCGGCGGCATTGCGGCTGTTATCGGCGTTGACCCCGGCTTCAATCACACCTTGGTTGGTCAGCTTGCTGCCGCTGCTCAGGCTGACGCTGTCGCGGGCGGCCAGGCTTTGGCGGTTGATCAGTTGTTCGGCGGTTTGCACGACCAACTGCGTACCGGCGTAAACCGGCCCCTGGGCATCGAGGCTTTTCGCTTTGACGGTGATGGCATTGCTGGCCGTGACCTTGGCAATGCTCAACTGGCCATTGGCGTCGATCTGGATGTCACCGGCGCTGGCCGCCAGATCACCCGCCAGCTTCACGCCGACGCCCTGCTCGGTCCCCACCAGTTTGATCGCCCCGGCATACATCCCGCCGAGCGCCGAAGAGTCGATGGCCAGTTGCGGTTTGGCGCTGCCATCATCGGCGCGCGCGGTGGCGTTGAGGGTATCGGCGTTGACGTCGTTGCGCCCGGTGGTGATGTTCAGGCGTTTGGCGTGAATCTGCGCGTTGATTTGCGTACTGCGGGTGATGATTTCGAAGCTGTCGACAGTGCTGGCATCCAGGCCTCGGCCATCGATGGAAACGCTGCCCTGATCAACCTGAAAGTGATCGAGCCGACCGTCGTCGAGTACCGGTCTACCAGTGGTCAACGTCACTCGTGGCGCATTGATGAACCCGCAACCGTTGCAGGTGATGCCGTAAGGGTTGGCGACGATCACTCGCGCCGATTGCCCCGCCACTTCGGTATAACCGCGCAGCTGACTCGGGCTGCCGCCGTTGACTTCGTTGAGGATGGTTTGTGCAGCTGCACCGCGCAGGTTCGGGTTACCGAGAATGATCCCGCCCAGTTGCGACTGCTCTGTGCGTGCCGTGACGTTGTTGAGAATTACGCCCTGCGCGCCGACGTTGTAATCGTGAAACTGGTTATGCGACAGCCCGCTGGCGTTGGGCGTGGCAATGTTGATGATCGGCACGCCATTACCGGCGCGATCCAGCGAGGTATTCGGGTTGGCGACGACAATACCGTCAGCCTGCGCCCACATCGGTTGCCAGAACATGACGTTCGCCAACAGAAACGCCAGCCCGCGTTTCGGCATGCCGAGGAAGAGTTCGCGGTTTTTTTCGGCAGCAGCAGGCTGGCTGGCCAGAGGGGCCAGTTGACGAATGTCCATTTCAGAATCTCGGGGCGGGCGGTATTAGAGGAAGAAATCCAGGCGGAAGTAGATCGGTGCTTCACGCTCGGTCAGCGCATCCGGGCGTTCCAGGGAATGAGCAAACGTCACCCCGGCGGACAGGTATTTGCCACGGGCGAACAGGTCCAGCGAGTTGCTCGACATGCGCCCGTGCTGATCGCCGTTGTAGCGACCGTTCTGGATCACACCCTGGTCGTAACCGAGGCTGGTGCCGTATTCGGAGAACACCGGTTGCAGCCATTCGATGGTCACCGGGCGCGACCAGCGCAGATCGTTGCGCCAGTAACCACCGCTGTCGCCCGACAGCGACTGATCCTTGTAACCACGAATCGACGACGAGCCACCAAGGCTGGTGCGTTGCGGGCTGAACAACACATCTTCACTGCGCTGGCCGGTCATCAGGCTGCTGAAGCTGAACGACTCGCCCCACAACTTGAACGGCTGCAGGTAGCTCAGGGTGGCGGTGTATTTGCGGTAGCGTGCATTTGGCTCACCCGGGCCCGGATCATGACTGCCTTGAGCGTCGAAGGCGCCAATGCCTTCTTGCATGCCCGCGTCAAAGTTGACGAAAGCACTGCCGACCCGACGACCGTGGTTGAAGCCAAACTGCGCTTCGCTAATGCGGTTGCTGCTCAGTTTGAGTTTGCTGTCTTCGATGAAGTTGTTGGTGCGCAGGTACGACAGACCGGCGCTGAGCGAGGTCTTGCTGACGGCGTCGCGGTGGATCACCCGCTCGGCGCGCAACTGATGGTTTTCGCTGTCACCGGTCTGTTTGAAGTTGTAGAGGTTGGCGGCGATTTGCGAGCGGTATTCGCTCTGGCTGTAGGTGTAGCTGAACGTCCACCAGCCCCACGGCAAACTGTAATTGAGCATGGCGTTACGCGAGGTGTGCTGATGGTCAGTCATCGCATCGTGACCACCGCGTAGGCTCAACTGATCGGCCAGGCCAAGCGGGCTGTCCCAGTCAAACGTGGTGCCCCACTGCTGCTCACCGGTGCTGCGCTGGCCGTCGTTGTTGCGTGACAGCCCGACTCGCCATGGCTTCTGCGGGGTGTTGTTGACCAGCACTGCACTGCCACCGACATTCTGCCCGGGCGCCAGCTCCATTTTTGCCTGATTGGATGGCAGACGATTGAGCTGATCGACCATCTGCTCGATCTCGCGCAGATTGACCAGGTCACCGGTTTTGCCGGGGAAAGCCATGGCCAGTTCGCGCTCCGAGAGCTGGCTGTTTTCCGCGCCTTTCATGCCTTCAAGTTTGCCTTCGACCACCAGCACTTGCAGATGCCCGGTGGACAGATCCTGCTGTGGCAGGTAGGCGCGGCTGGTGACCAGGCCTTTCTCGATGTAGTGATCGGTGATGACTTTGAGCAGCTCGTTGAGCTGCGGCACACCGAGGCATTCACCGATATAGGGTTTGAGCAGACGAGTCTTGTCGCGCTCGGAAAGACTGTCGGCCCCTTTGAGTTCGATGTCTTTGATCGGGAAACAGCGGGTATCGGTGGGGGCTGCCGGTTGCGCAGGCTTGGCGTCCTTGCCGGGCAGATCCTTGAGTTCTTCGAGGCGCCGCTGCTGCTCTTCGAGCAGGCGGTTCTGGCGATCACGGATGAGGTCGGTGTCGCCGGGTGTAGGGGCGGCAACGGCAATCTGGAGTGGAGAAAGGCACAGCAACGCTACGCACAACCTCGCCACGAGGGCGGGTGAGGACATGTTCGATCCCTCGATACGAAAGTGACATCAAAATAGTGGCGCGATATTAGATGGCCATCATTTTGACGTCAAACTATCGTTTAAACCTTTTGTCGGGTTTGTATCAAGAATTGAACAAACGGGGCCATTGCAGCCCCGCGATGCTTCTGACTGGCTTACCCGCGAATACGGTGCTCATCAAAAGCATAATCTTCCTGGCAATCCGCCGAAGGGCCTTTCTCCACATTGACGTAATGCACCGTGTCAGCATCAGTAAGCTTGTAGGTGTAAACATCAGGCGCAGCGACGCCATTGGTTCTCAGCACACTCTTGCCATTGGTAGCTGTCCAGGTGCCATGCTCGGTTTGCACCTTCTGTGTCTGCTTGGCGTCGCGGAAAAAGGTTATGGAGAAAGTACCGTCGGCGTTGAACTGGTTTTTCCAGGACATGAACTGGCATTTGCCGTTTTCGTCGCGCAGACCTTTCCATGAACCGACCAGCGATGGGTCAACGACCGGCTTATTAGTGGCGCAGCCAGACAATGTGGCGGCCAGAATGATAAGTGCCAGGGAGAGATTCCGTTTCACAGGGTATTTCCTTTTTTTCGATAAATTCAGTGCGCTGTGCGTGCCGACTCAACTCTTTACGAGCGTGCGCTGCCGGGGCTGAGTAACGTCATAAACATGCTGTTCGCAATGCTCACCGCTGAACTGGAACTCCACCTGGTAGACCTTGCCACGCTCGGGAGTGAAAACAGTGGTCAGCGGCCCACAGGTATAAATCCCCCCCGTAACCCGGCTGTTCGAATACCCCGAAATTTCAAAGGGCTTGTCGGCATCCGCTTGTGCCTCCACTTGTGGGAAGCGCTTGACCGTGGCGCTGTTGGCCACTTCATTGAGCTTGGCGATCCAGCCGAAAACATGGCCCCGACCTGAATCGACGACGGTGCCAAGCACCTCCATGCGACGGTCAGGGTCATCCGCACGCCGGATGGAAAACTCCACCGGATTGGTGCCACCCGTGGCCTTCATGATGACCTTGGCGTGCTGGTCATCCGTGGCAACGGTGTTCTGGCCCAACTGAACACCGTCTTTGAGCAGGCTCGGGGAGGAATCCCGAACAGTGGAATGGCAGCCTACAAGCGTGAAAATCACAGCCAGAGGCAGTAATGCGCGTTTATTCACGGACGAAGTTTCTCGATTAAGGACTGGCGCCAAGGATGACATCAGAATAGCGGCGCGATATTAGTTGGCCATCATTTTGACGTCAAACTTTTGTTCGTCAGTGCTCAACACCCAGTCGCGTCGCGACGTCATCGGGTGCAAGCAGGCGACCATCGGCCGAGGTCAACGCCAGCTTGCGAATCGGCTGACGATCCTTTGCATCAACCATCACCGACCCCGGCTCACCCGGCGCGTACATGAATTCACCGCCCCACTGCGACAGCGCGACGATCACGGTCTGCAAGGCTTTGCCACGCTCAGTCAGCACGTATTCCTTATAAGCGCCGCCGTCGGCGGCTGGCATCGCTTGCAGAATCCCCTGCTCCACCAGCCCCTTGAGGCGCGCGCTGAGCATGTTTTTCGCGATATCCAGACTCTTCTGGAAATCATTGAAACGCCGGATGCCATCCAGCGCATCACGAATGATCAACAACGACCACCAGTCACCGATCAGATCCAGCGTGCGGGCAACCGGGCAGGCATTGCCCTGCAGACTTTTGCGTTTCACGTAAACGTACTCCCTCGATTCAGTGGGCGGCCGGGCGGCCTTGAGTTGCATCATACAACTCTGGCGCGGATCCACGACCGAGCTGACCTAAAACCAGCACCTGCATACAAGTAGCCGGATCGCTTTGCGTTGATAGTGAATGTCGCCATTTCGGCATCACTCGCGATCCCTGACGCAGGAGTTTCCATGAGCACCTTCACCACGCAAGACGGTACCGAGATTTACTACAAGGATTGGGGCAGCGGTAAACCTGTGCTGTTCAGCCACGGCTGGCCGCTGGATGCCGACATGTGGGAATACCAGATGGAATACCTGAGCAGCCGTGGCTATCGCACCATTGCCTTTGATCGTCGCGGTTTCGGCCGTTCCGATCAGCCGTGGACCGGATATGACTACGACACCTTCGCCGATGACATCGCGCAGCTGATCAACCATTTGGACCTGCGTGACGTGACGCTGGTGGGCTTTTCCATGGGCGGCGGCGACGTCAGCCGCTACATCGCCCGGCATGGCAGCGAGCGCGTTGCCGGTCTGGTGTTGTTGGGCGCGGTGACACCGCTGTTCGGCAAGAAAGCCGACTTCCCGCAAGGCGTCGATACTTCAGTGTTTGACGGCATCAAGGCCGGCCTGCTGCAGGATCGTGCGCAGTTCATCGCCGATTTCGCCGCGCCGTTCTACGGCACCAACCAAGGCCAGAAAGTCTCTGACGGCGTGCTCACGCAAACCCTGAATATCGCCCTGCTTGCCTCGCTCAAAGGCACCGTGGATTGCGTCACGGCGTTCTCGGAAACCGACTTCCGCCCGGACATGGCCAAGATCGACGTGCCGACGCTGGTGATCCATGGCGACGGCGACCAGATCGTACCGTTCGAAACCACCGGCAAGCAGGCGGCGGCGCAGATCAAGGGCGCTGAACTGAAGGTTTACGCCGGGGCGCCACACGGTTTTGCGGTGACGCATGCACAGGCCTTGAATGAGGATCTGCTGGCATTCCTCCAGCGCTGAAAAACCCCACGAACAAGTCCGTCAGATCACTTTGACGGACTTTTTGCGGCTCTGCGTCTCGACCGAGACGATCTATCGTCGGGGCATTACCGAGTAAAAGGGAGTCGGCATTTGCTTGCGTTTTGCCGATAATGGCAACCGCACGGACTGCGTGAAGGTCCGCTGCAAACGCACCCAGACGATCATTACGCCGTTTTGACATTTTTTTCCCAGTCCGCTTCGTAGGGTGCGTTATCCGGCCAAACAGGAACCTGCCCATGCCCCCTTCCGACTGCAACGAAATAGACGAAGACATCGCTAACCAAGCCGCTGACTGGTGCATGCGCCTGCACGATAACAATTGCCCGCTGGCTGAACGTCAGGCTTTCCAGCACTGGATCCAGCTCGACCCGCGCCACGCTTTTGAATACGCAAAAATGCTCGAAATCTGGGATCTCAGCGGCCAATTGCCGGATGAACCCGAAACAGCGAAAAAACTCCTGACCGGCGACAAACCAGCGCACAAAGGTTCGCGCGAAATATAGGGGCCACGCTCGCCCCTCTCTCCCTCGCTCCAACAACTGAAAGCCGCGTATTCAAAGGCTTTGGCCCTTCTGCATCAGAATTTTATCTTCACATCCCAGCTTAATAATATTTTACCGATATCCCCCTCCTCCCTAGTCTGACCTCAAGCCAAACGGACAAGCCAACAGCGGCCCGAATCCCACTGCCTTGCTAGGAAGGATGTAGAGATGACCCCTGAAATAATAAAAACAGACACGCTGATCGTGGGTGCCGGCCAGGCAGGCGTCGCCATGAGCGAGCACCTGAGCAAACTCGGCGTGCCGCACCTGGTGCTGGAGCGCAATCGCATTGCCGAACGCTGGCGCACCGGGCGCTGGGACTCGCTGGTGGCCAACGGCCCGGCGTGGCACGACCGCTTCCCGGGGCTAGAATTCGATGACGTCGATCCCGACGGTTTCGCCCCGAAAGAACGTGTGGCTGACTATTTCGAAGCCTATGCGAAGAAATTCAATGCGCCGATCCGTACCGGCGTTGAGGTGAAAAGCGTGGTGCGCAATGTCGGTCGCCCGGGTTTCACTGTCGAGACCTCCGAAGGTGTGATCGAAGCCAACCGTGTTGTCGCCGCTACCGGGCCGTTTCAGAAACCGGTGATCCCGGCGATTGCCCCGCAAGACGAACGTCTGTTGCAGATCCATTCCGCTGACTACCGCAACCCGCAGCAACTGCCGGCAGGCGCAGTGCTGGTGGTCGGTGCCGGTTCTTCCGGCGTGCAGATCGCCGATGAGCTGCAACGTTCCGGCAAACAGGTTTACCTGTCGGTCGGCGCCCATGACCGCCCGCCCCGCGCATACCGCAACCGGGATTTCTGCTGGTGGCTCGGCGTGCTCGGCGAGTGGGATCAAGCGGCGATGAAACCCGGTCGTGAGCACGTGACCATCGCAGTCAGCGGCGCCCATGGCGGTCGCACCATCGATTTCCGTGGTCTGGCCCATCGCGGCATGACCCTGGTCGGCGTCACCGAATCGTTCAATAACGGCGTGGTGACTTTCAAGCAGGACCTGGTCGGCAACCTCACTCGCGGCGACGAGAATTATCTGACGCTGCTGGATGCCGCCGATGCCTACATCGAGCGCAACGGCCTCGATCTGCCGGAAGAACCGGAGGCGCGCGAAACCTATCCGGACCCCGAGTGCGTGAAAAATCCGCTGGCCGATCTGGATCTGGCCAAGGCTGGCGTCACCGCGATCATCTGGGCCACCGGATTTGCCGTGGATTACTCGTGGTTGCAGGTCGCAGCGTTCGATAACAAGGGCAAGCCCGTGCATCAGCGCGGCGTGTCGAGCGAGCCGGGGGTGTATTTCCTTGGTTTGCCGTGGCAGTCGCGCCGTGGCTCGTCATTTATCTGGGGCGTTTGGCACGACGCCAAACACGTCGCCGACCACATCGCCACCCAGCGCAAATACCTCGACTACCGCGATGCCGAACAGCGTGAAGCCGAGCTGCACCAGAACAGCCACAGCAAAGCCGCCGACACCGTCGACGCTTGATAGCCCTTTACGCCCCGGCGCCGATTGCGTCGGGCATACCTTCTTCAGGAGCTTTCCATGAGCCAGCCCACCCACACTCGCATTCGCATGTTCAACACCAAGGACACCTACCCGAACCAGACGCTGGACAATGACCTGTGCCAGGCCGTGCGCGCCGGCAACACGGTGTATGTGCGCGGCCAGGTCGGCACGGATTTCGACGGCAATCTGATCGGCCTGGGTGATCCGCGTGCGCAGGCTGAACAAGCGATGCGCAACGTCAAGCAACTGCTCGAAGAAGCCGGCAGCGACATGAGCCATATCGTCAAGACCACCACGTACCTGATCGACCCGCGTTATCGCGAGGCGGTGTATGGCGAAGTCGGCAAGTGGCTCAAGGGTGTGTTTCCGATTTCCACCGGACTGGTGGTGTCGGCACTGGGGCAGCCGCAGTGGTTGATGGAGATTGATGTGATTGCGGTGGTTCCTGAGTAAGGCATCACACCGAGTCGCGGCTATCGCTGGCAAGCCAGCTCCCACAGGGTTTGGAGTTGTTTGAAGGTTTTTTGATCGACCCCAAACCTGTGGGAGCTGGCTTGCCAGCGATGAGGCCCTCAAGGACAACATCTTCCTAGTAAGGAGTAAGCAGATGACCTTTTCAATCACAGCCCGCTGCGCCGAAACCGGCCAGTTCGGTGTCGCCATCAGTTCCTCCAGCATCGCCGTCGGTGCCCGTTGCCCGTGGCTGCTGCCGGGTGTTGGCGCGGTGTCGAGCCAGAACATCACCCTGCCGTCTCTCGGCCCGGAAGTCCTCGCGCTGATGGAGCAAGGTTTGGCGCCGGACGATGCGCTGGATAAAGTCCTCACGCGCAACGGCTACAGCCAGTACCGCCAGATCACCGCGATCAACCACCTCGGCCAGACCGCACATTTCAGCGGTGCGCAAACCCTCGGTGTGCACAACGCCGTCAGCGGCGAACAGTGCGTCGCCGCCGGCAACATGCTTGCCGGGCGTTCGGTGATCGAAGCCATGGTCAGCGCCTTCGAGGACGGCGAAGGTCAACTCGCTGATCGTCTGCTCAAAGCCCTGCACGCCGCACAAGCGCTCGGTGGCGAAGCCGGCCCGGTGCACTCCGCCGCTGTTGTGGTGGTCGGCGAGCAGACCTGGCCGATCGTCAACCTGCGCGTCGACTGGGCTGATGAAGACCCGATCGGTCAGTTGCAAAAACTCTGGAACGCTTACGAGCCTCAGCTTCAGGACTACATCGACCGCGCCCTCGATCCGGCCAAGGCGCCGGGTTATGGCGTGGCCGGTGATGACCGATGAACAGCGTCGAGTTGCTCAAGGCGCTGGTGGCGTTCGATACCACCAGCCGTGAATCCAACCTGCAACTGATCGAATTCGTCCGCGATTACCTCGCAAGCTTCGACGTACCCTGCGTGCTGATCTACAACGATGAGCGCAGCAAAGCCAACCTGTTCGCCACGATCGGCCCGGTGGATCAACCGGGCATCGTGCTGTCCGGGCACACCGATGTGGTGCCGGTCGATGGTCAGCCGTGGACGCTGCCGCCGTTCGAACTGACGGAACGCGACGGCAAGGTGTTTGGGCGCGGTACCGCGGACATGAAGGGGTATATCGCCTGCGTGCTGGCCTTGGTGCCGTTGCTGGTTAAAACGCCGCTGCGCATGCCGGTGCACATTGCCTTGTCCTATGACGAAGAAGTCGGCTGCCTCGGCGTGCGTTCGTTGCTCAAGGTCTTGCAGCAACGCCCGATCAAACCGTTGCTGTGCATCATCGGCGAACCGACCGAATTGAAACCGGTGCTCGGCCACAAGGGCAAACTGGCAATGCGCTGCGATGTGCAGGGCCATCCTTGCCATTCGGCCTATGCGCCGCTCGGGGTCAACGCGATTGAATACGCCGCCGAACTGATCGGCGAACTGGGTCGCCTCGGCCAGCAACTGAAAGCGCCGGAGCATCACGATGCGCGCTTCGACCCGCCCTACAGCACGGTGCAGACCGGTGTGATCAGCGGCGGCAAGGCCTTGAACATCGTGCCCGCCGATTGCCGTTTCGATTTCGAGATCCGCGCCCTGCCCTCGCAGGATCCAGCGCTCGTCGCCGAAGCACTGAAAGCCTACGCCGAGCGCGAAGTGCTGCCGCGTATGCGCGCGGTCAGTGCGCAGAGTGATATTCGCTTCAGCGCCTTATCGGCGTATCCGGGGCTGGCCACCGATGCGCAAAGTCAGGCCGCTGAGTTGATCTCTGCGTTCTGCGGTTCAACGGATTTCGGCACCGTGGCCTTCGGCACTGAAGGCGGGTTGTTTGATGCGGTGGGCATTCCCACCGTGGTGTGTGGCCCCGGCAGCATGGATCAGGGTCACAAGCCCGATGAGTTTGTCAGCCTCGATCAGTTGCAGGCGTGCGATCAGATGCTTCAGCGCATGCTTGCGTTTATCAGTGATTGAACCCCGGCCCGACCGCCCTCACGGGTGCACTCGGGCCAGTTCTTCGCGGCAATGATCGACAAACAACTGCGCCGGTTTGGTCAGTTGCACCCGGCGCAGCCAGGCCGCCGACAATCCCGAACCGGTGACGTTTTCCGCCAGCGGCACGCACACCACTTGCTGGCCGTCGTAGGTGTAGTCGCTGAACGGTTTGGTCACCAGAATCGAAAAGCCGAAACCGTTGCCGACCATACCGCGCACCATCTCGATCGACGGTGAGCTGAAGACGATGTTCGGCGTCAGCCCGCGTTCCTCGAAGATGCTCACGAAGTAGGTGCGGCTCGGCACCACGTCGAGCAGGATCATCGGTTCCAGCACCAGATCATCCAGCGAGACCTTTGCCTGTTGCGCAAAGCGGTGGCTGGCCGGCAGCAACGCATAAGGCTGCTGCGGTGGCATCAGCGGCGTGGTTTCGATGGTGCTGTCCAAGTCGTGTTCAAACATCATCGCCACGTCGATGCTGCCGGCGGTCAGGGCCTGTACCAACTCTTGTTGTTCGCCATCACGAATGCGGATTTCCACCCCTGGCCAGCGCGCCTTGAAGCCGGCGATCAAGCGCGGCAAGTACAGCGGTGCGACGGTTTCGAAACAGCCGATATCGATCTGCCCCGCGACCACGTCATTATCGGCCAGCGCGTTTTGTTCAAACTCGTGAGCCACCCGCAGCAGCTCCAGCGCCTTGCGATAAAAGCGCGAGCCACTGGGCGTCAGCGAGACGCCTTGGGCGTGGTGACGGATGAATAACTGCACGCCGAAGCTTTCTTCCAGATGCTTGATCGCGGTGGAGACCGACGGCTGCGCGATGTAGAGCTTGCGCGAGGCCTCGGCGACGCTGCCGCAGTCGGCCGTGGTGACGAAGTATTTGAGCTGGCGCAGGTTATAGGCAGCCATGTGAGTCTCCCGAAGAGCGCGAGTGTTCGCCCTGTTTCCCTGGCGCACGATCAAGCTTGAACATACCGGACGCGGGCGCCAGCCGAAGCATATTTTTTTTAAGGTCTGTAGCAACAAACTTACTAATTTATCAATCCCGACGCTTTGCACATGATCACTTCAACAAGAAATGCGCCGCCCGTGCCGGCGCTTGCCGAAGTACGTCCACGTACTCATCCTTGCCTTGGAGTTCGTCATGGCTATCCCTGCAGCAACTTCCGCTCCGCTGATTGAAAAACACACGATAGGATACGTGCCCCCCGAAGATCGCCACGGAAAGGTCAGGGATCTGTTCACGCTGTGGTTCGGCGGCAATATCGCGCCGTTGCCCATCGTCACCGGTGCACTGGGCGTGCAGTTGTTTCACTTGAATCTGCTCTGGGGCATCGTCGCAATTCTCGTCGGCCATCTGGTCGGCGGCGTGTTGATGGCGCTGCACTCGGCGCAAGGCCCGCAGATGGGCATCCCGCAGATGATCCAGAGCCGTGCGCAGTTCGGCTCCCTCGGCGCGTTGCTGGTGGTGTTGATTGCCGGCGTCATGTACATCGGCTTTTTCGCCTCCAACATCGTGCTGGCCGGCAAGTCGCTGCATGGCGTGGTCGACAGCGTTCCGGTGCCGGTCGGCATCGTCATCGGCGCAGTCGGTTCTGGGATTATCGGCATCATTGGTTACCGCTTCATCCACGTGCTCAACCGCATCGGCACGTGGGTGTTGGGGATCGGCATCGTTGTCGGTTTCGGCTACATTTTCACCCATATTCAGACTGACGACTTCCTCACTCGCGGCAGCTTCAACCTGTCCGGCTGGCTGGCCACTGTGTCGTTGGCGGCGTTGTGGCAGATCGCGTTTGCGCCTTACGTGTCTGATTATTCGCGTTACTTGCCGGCGGACGTTAAAGTCTCGTCGACGTTCTGGACCACGTATCTGGGTTCAGCGCTGGGGTCGAGTCTGGCGTTCATCTTCGGTGCCGTCGCAGTGCTGGCGACACCGGTGGGCATGGACACCATGGACGCGGTGAAACTCGCCACCGGTTCCATTGGCCCGCTGATGCTGGTGCTGTTCCTGCTCAGCGTGATCAGCCACAACGCCCTCAACCTCTACGGCGCGGTGCTGTCGCTGATCACCCTGGTGCAAACCTTCGCCTACCGCTGGATTCCTACCGCCAAAAGCCGCGCGGTGATCTCGATCATCGTGTTGCTGGCCTGCTGCTTTGCCGCCGTCGGCGCCTCGAAAGACTTCATCGGCCACTTCGTCGACATGGTGCTGGTGTTGCTGGTGGTGTTGGTGCCGTGGACGGCGATCAACCTGATTGACTTCTATGCGATCCACAAAGGTCAGTACGACATCCAGTCGATCTTCCAGGTCGACGGCGGCATCTACGGCCGCTACAACCCGCAGGCGTTGCTGGCTTACGCGATCGGCATCGCCGTGCAGATCCCGTTCATGAACACGCCGCTGTACGTCGGCCCGGTGTCGGCGCACATCAACGGCGCGGACCTGTCCTGGCTGGTGGGGCTGCTGGTGACCTCGCCGTTGTACTTCTGGCTGGCTAACCGCGACACGTCCTATCGGCGGCGGATGATGGGCGGGAAACTGGCGAGCAGTCTGTGATTTTGACCTGATGAACAACCAAGGCCCGCCCAGTGCGGGCCTTGTCTATTGCGGTGTGGTATTACTTCAGGCCTGACGATTATTGGGTAAGGGAAATCCAATGCTGCGAATACTGGGTAAAGCCTCATCGATCAACGTGCGCAAAGTCCTGTGGACTTGCGCTGAACTGCAGATTCCTTTCGAGCGTGAAGACTGGGGTTCGGGATTCAGATCGACGCACGATGCGCAGTTTCTCGCGCTCAATCCCTGTGCCATGGTGCCGGTGATTCAGGACGGCGACTTCACGTTGTGGGAATCGAACACGATCATTCGTTATCTGGTGTCGCGCTACGACGGTTCGCACCTCTACCCGACTGACGCGCAAACACGGGCGCGGATTGATCAGTGGATCGACTGGCAAGCGTCGGAGCTGAATCGCTCGTGGTCGTACGCTTTTCTGTCTCTGGTGCGACAGTCGCCTGAGCATCAGGACAGCGCCGCACTGGCGGTCGGGATTGAGCAATGGTCGAAGAACATGGCAATCCTCGACCGGCAACTGGAGAAGACCGGCGCCTACGTCAGCGGCGAACAGTTTTCCCTGGCGGACATTCCCATCGGGCTGTCGGTGAACCGCTGGTTCGAAACCCCACTGGCTCACCCGGATTTTGGCGCAGTGAAAGCCTATTACAATCGCTTGAACCTGCGCCCCGGCTACGTGCTGCACGGTCGCAACGGCACGCCGTGATCGCGGTTATTTGCTTTTGAACGCCTCACGCCGCGCCTGTCGCTCGGCGGCATAGGCTGCTTGTGGCTGGCTGATCAGATCTTCCCGACGCAACGCTTCGCCGCAGTGCTCGCACAGCGGCCCGAGACCGGCGCTGTGGTTGCAGTTCTTATGGGTCATGTTCACCGCCAGCCCCTCCTCCGGAGCCTTGCACCAAGTCTCTCCCCACGCCCGCAACGCGATGATCACCGGGTAGAACGCCTCACCTTTCGCCGTGAGGTGGTACTCGTAGCGTTTCGGCCGTTCGTTGTACAACCGGCGCTCAACCAGCCCCTCCGCTTCCAGGCATTTCAGACGCGCGGCAACCATCTGCGGCGTACCGCCGGTCTGCGCCTGGATCTCGTCATAGCGATGATTGGCCATGAACAACTCGCGCAAAACCAGCACGGTCCAGCGGTCGCCGACGATCGTCTCGGCCCGGGAAATCGGGCACAGCGTATCGGGAAGACTATCGTTTACTGCCATCAGGGCTTGCCTCTTTTACAGTTACTATGATTATCATATCTACACGATGCCGGGACAAGCCCTGTGCACCGATAATCCCATTGCCGGAGCAAGCAGCCATGTCGAATACCCCCTATCCGCTGGACAGAACCGCCTACCTGTTGGTCGATCCGTACAACGATTTTCTCTCGGAGGGCGGCAAGATTTTCCCTTTGATCAAACCCATGGCCGAGCAGAACGGCCTGCTCGACAACCTGCGCAAACTCGATCGCACGGTGCGCGACCTGAACATTCCGGTGGTCATCGTACCCCATCATCGCTGGGAAAAAGGCGACTACGAAACCTGGGACCACCCGACCCCGACGCAATGCAAAATCATGCACATGCATCATTTTGCCCGGGGCGAATGGGGCGGCGAATGGCACCCGGATTTCGCCCCGAAGGATGGCGATATCGTGGTTCAGGAACATTGGGGTTCCAGTGGATTCGCCAACACCGACCTGGATTTTCGCCTGAAGCAGCAAGGCGTCACCCACGTAATCATCGTCGGCCTGCTGGCCAATACCTGCATCGAAGCCACCGCGCGCTATGCCTCGGAACTGGGCTACCACGTCACCCTGGTACGCGATGCAACAGCGGCCTTCAAAGCGGAAATGATGCACGCCGCTCACGAACTCAACGGCCCGACATTCGCTCACGTGATTGCCAGCACTGACGAACTAATTGCCAACCTCCAATCCCAGGGTGAAGCGCAATGAATCTGACCGGCCATTTGCTGATCGGCGCGGCGGATGTCGCCGCCACCGAAGGCACGATGAAAGCGCTGAACCCGGCCAGCGATCAACGGATAGAACCGGACTTCGCTTTCGGCGGTGCGGCACAGGTTGATCAGGCTGCGACACTCGCCGATGCCGCGTTCGACCACTACAGCCACACCTCGCTGGCCGAGCGTGCCGCGTTTCTCGAGAGCATCGCTGACAACCTCGATGAGGTTCGTAGCGAACTGGCGGCACGCGCGGCACTGGAAACCGGACTGCCCGAAGCACAGCTTGAGGGCGAAGCTTTGAGAGCCGCGATCCAGTTCCGCCAGTTCGCCGATGTGGTGCGCCGGGGCCGCTTTCTACAACTGGCGATCGACCCGGCACAACCCCAGCGTCAGCCACGTCCACGGATGGATCATCGCTTGCAAAAAATCGCCATCGGCCCGGTGGCGATTTTCGGCGCGAGCAACTTCCCGATTTCCTATTCGGTGGCAGGTGGCGATACCGCGTCGGCACTCGCGGCCGGGGCACCGGTGATTCTCAAGGCACACAACGCGCATCCCGGCGCCTCGGAAATCCAGGCCCGCGCCATTCGTAAAGCCGTGCAGGCGCATGGCTTGCCCGAAGGTGTTTTCTCGATGGTGCGTGGTGGCGGCAATGCCATTGGCGAAGCGCTGGTCGATCATCCGCTGATCAAGGCTGTGACGTTTACCGGATCTGAACAGGGCGGCATGGCGCTCTATCGCCGCGCGCAATTGCGCCCCGAGCCGATCCCGGTATTCACCGAAATGACCAGCGTCAACCCGACCTTCATCCTGCCCGAGGCCATGGCGGCTCGCGGCACCGAGATCGGCGACGGCTTTATCGAGCGCATGCTGGTCAACGTCGGTCAGGCCTGTTTGTGTCCGTCGATCCTGATTGCCATCCGTGGTGCCGGGTTTGAAGAGCTGCGCAGCGCCATGCGCAAACGGGTCAGCGCGGCACCGGCGCGGACGATGCTGACGCCGGGCATTCATGGCGCCTACGTCGAGGGTCTGATGGTGATGGAAGGTGCCGGCGCGCAGGTGATCGCGGCAGGCACGCCGGCCGATGCCACATTCGCCGGACGCGCTGCGTTGCTGGAAGTCGAGGGACACCAATTGCTCAGTGAACCGGGATTGGCCCACGAAGTGTTCGGCCCGTCGGCGCTGCTGGTGGCGGTCACTGATGCCGAGGAACTGCTGGCGGTCGCCCGCTCGTTCAGGGGACAGCTCAGCGCTGCCATCCACCTTGAAGAGGTGGACCTGGAACTCGCGCGGCGCCTGCTGCCGATCCTCGAACGCCGCACCGGACGCATCGTGGCCAACGCCTTCGCGCATCCACAGGAAGTGACGTACGCCACGGTGCACGGCGGGCCGTTTCCGGCGACGTCGGACAGCCGTTTCACCTCGGTCGGCATGACCTCGATCGAACGCTTCTTGCGTCCCGTGACTTATCAGGGTTTTCCGGATGAGTTGTTGCCACAGCCGTTGCGCGAGGGCAATCCGCTGCAACTGCCACGTAGCGTCGACGGGCAATAACAGCGATCCAGTGCGCGGCGGACGCGATCATGCATCTGCGCGCACCACCCCGCGCTCTTCCAGCAAGCGCACAAACATGCTCAGACTGCGCGATACCGTGCCCCGTCGCCACACCAGCCAAGTGGTCAGATAACGAAAGTCCGCGGCCAATGGCCAGACGCTGACGGTCGCGCTGCCGGGCATGCTCTGCAGCATTTTGCGCGGCATCAGCGCCAGACCTGCACCGGCGCTGACGCAGGCGAGCATGCCGTGATAGGACTCCATTTCGAAGATCTTGCCCGGTACAGCGGCGTCGGTGCTGAACCATTTTTCAAAGTGGTGACGGTAGGAACAGTTGGAACGGAAGGCATAAATATTCTCGCCGTTGACATCCGCCGCGCGCTTGACGGGCGCGTGGCTGATCGGGGCGATGATGACCATTTCTTCCTCGAACGCCGGCACGCCTTCCAGCGTCGGATGCAGCACCGGGCCGTCGACAAACGCTGCAGCCAGACGCCCGGACAGCACGCCGTCGATCATCGTGCCCGAGGGGCCGGTCGAGAGGTCGAGATCGACCTTGGGGTGCAATTGGTTGTAAGCCGCGAGCAATTCGGGAATGCGCACCGCTGCTGTACTTTCCAGCGAACCCAACGGAAATGCGCCCTGCGGTTCCTCCCCCGCCACCGTCGCCCGGGCCTCTTGCACCAGGTCGAGAATCCGTCGCGCGTATTCAAGAAAACTCCACCCGGCCGGCGACAGGCGCAAACGGCTTTTCTCGCGGATAAACAGATCAACGCCCAGATCCTGCTCAAGCTGCTTGATCCGCGTGGTCAGGTTCGACGGCACGCGATGAATCTGCGCGGCGGCGGCGCTGATGCTGCCGTGCTCGGCAACGGCTTTGAAGATTTCCAGCTGCACCAGATCCACAGTCATTCTCCAATCGTGAAAGAAACGATCTTTATTATTCAGTTTCCAGAAAACAAACACCACCCTACTCTAGGCCCATCCGACGAACATGCAGGACGATGCCATGAGCCAGATTTCCAGCCAGACCCACGCCATCTCGATCAACCCCGCCACCGGCGAGCAGATCGGTCACTACGCGTTTGAATCCGCGCAAGCGCTCGACGCCGCACTGACCCGCGCCGCTTATGGCTTCGGCAAATGGAAGCGCAAGCCGTTGCAGGATCGCTCGCGTTTGTTGACCGCCCTCGCCGGTGCGCTGCGCGAAACCAGCGAAGCCATGGCCACCATGATCACTCAGGAAATGGGCAAGCCAATTGCTCAGGCCCGTGGCGAAATCGAGAAATGCGCCAAGCTTTGCGAGTGGTACGCCGAACACGGCCCGGCCATGCTCGACGCCGAACCAACGCAAGTTGAAGGCGGCAAGGCGCGCATCGAATACCGTCCGCTCGGCCCGATCCTCGCAGTGATGCCGTGGAACTTCCCGATCTGGCAAGTGCTGCGCGGCGCTGTACCGGCGCTGATCGCCGGCAACACGTACGTGCTCAAACATGCGCCGAACGTGATGGGCAGCGCCTACCTGTTGCGCGACGCGTTTACTCGCGCCGGTTTCGCTGATGGTGTGTTTGAAGTGATCAATGTCACCCCGGAAGGCGTTTCCAGCGCGATTGCCGATTCGCGCATTGCCGCCGTGACACTGACCGGCAGCGTGCGTGCCGGCATGGCCATCGGCGCTCAGGCCGGTGCCGCGCTGAAGAAATGCGTGCTGGAACTCGGCGGTTCCGATCCGTTTATCGTGCTCAACGACGCCGATCTGGATGAAGCCGTGCAAGCGGCGGTGATCGGTCGCTACCAGAACTCCGGTCAGGTCTGCGCAGCAGCCAAACGGCTGATCATCGAAGAAGGCGTGGTTGAAGAATTCACGCGTAAATTCGTCGAAGCCACGCGCAAGTTGAAGGTCGGTGATCCGCTGTCCGCCGAGACCTACATCGGTCCGATGGCACGTTTCGACCTGCGTGATGAACTCGACCAGCAAGTGCGCGACACCCTTGAAGAAGGCGCAACGCTGTTGCTCGGCGGCGGCAAGTCTGAAGGCCCGGGCAACTACTACGAGCCGACCGTGCTGGCCGATGTCACCGACCGCATGACTTCGTTCAAACAGGAACTGTTCGGCCCGGTCGCCTCGATCATCACCGCCCGCGATTGCGCGCATGCCGTGGCCTTGGCCAACGACAGCGAGTTCGGCCTGACCGCGACCATTTACACCGCCAACGTGGCACTGGCCCAGCAACTGACCAGCGAACTGGACACCGGCGGCGTGTTCATCAACGGCTACTCCGCGAGCGATCCGCGCGTGACCTTTGGCGGCGTGAAGAAGAGCGGTTTCGGACGTGAACTGTCGCACTTCGGCGTACGCGAGTTCTGCAACGCGCAGACCGTGTGGCTGGATCGTAAATAATCCAGACACCGGAAAACCCTGTGGGAGTGAGCCTGCTCGCGATAGCGGTACATCAAGCGATGAAGATGCTGAATGCACCGGCCCCATCGCTGGCAAGCCAGCTCCCACAATGACTGCGGTGTAACCACTGATGCTGCAGACACCCTGGAACCCTGTGGGAGCTGGCTTGCCAGCGATAGCGGTGCATCAGTCGATATTTATGCCGACTCATACTCCGCTTTCGCGAGCAGGCTCGCTCCCACATTGAGTTTATGCGGCAGCCTGTTGTGGCTCCGCGACGCTGCGATCCTTGCTTAACAACCCCAGCACCACCGCCGCCGACACCAGCGTGATCACCGTCAGGATGTGCAGCAGATACTGAAACGCCGCCGCGTATCCTTGCACCAGACGTTCGTTGGCCAGACCTGGCACGGTATTGATCGCATGCGCCATATCGCCGGTGGTTACCCGGTGCGCGGTCTCGGCAATCAACGAGGCCTCGGCGCTACCCGTCACCGCGTGCACGGCACTCGACAGATCGGCGTGCAGCAATGACGCCAGCACCGCCGCGACAATCGCCAATGCAATCCCCTCACCCGCCACTCGCACAGTGCTGAAAATGCCCGCCGCCATGCCTGCGCGCTCTTTCGGCACGACACTGACCGACAAACCATCCATCAGCCCCCACGGTAAACCGGCGCCCATGCCGATCAGCAGCATCGGCACCACCAAGGCGATTTTCGGCTCACCGACGTTGTACAGACTCAGCCAATGCAAGCCCACAGCGGCCATCAGGAATCCGGCACCGGACAAGATGCCGGCGGAAACGAACCGCGCCAGCGATGCGGCCAGCATCGGCACCACCAGCATCGGCGCCGACAAGGCCAGCAACAGCAGACCGGCATCGATCTCGCTCAAGCCCTCAACGCCGATGAAGCGCAGCGGCAACATCACCACCAGCACGATGTAGCAGAAACAGGTGCCGATCGGCAGCATCTGCACGCCGATGAATCGCGGATAACGAAACAGCGTCAGATCCAGCATCGGCCGTTCGACACGCATTTCGACGATCACGAAGGCGGCCAGCAGCACCGCCGAAGCGCACAGCAAACCGAGCACAAGTGGACTGTCCCAACCACTGTCCGGCGCCTGGATCAGGCCAAACGTAAACAGCGCCAGCATTGCGCTGAACAGCAGCGTGCCCGGCCAGTCCAGCCCTTTGGCATGCGGGTCGCGGGTTTCGCGCATGCGCGGCACAGCGAAGACCATCGCGATCATGCCGATCAACGCGGTAAAGACAAAAATCGCCCGCCAGTTGAAGGCCTCGATCAGCGCACCGGCCACCAGCGGACCGAAAGCCAGACCAATGCCGAACGTAGTGCCGAGCACGCTGTACGCCCGGGTCCGGGCATGGCCTTCGAATTCTTGCGCCAGCGCCGCCGAGCCGCTGGCCAGCGCCGCCGCTCCCGCCACTCCTTGAACCGCGCGCAACACATCCAGACAGAACACCGAAGGCGCCAGACTCTGCGCAAACGACGCGGCGGTAAACAGCAACATGCCGAAGGTGAACAGGCGTTTTCGTCCGTAAACATCCGCCAACGCGCCGGCGGCCATGAGCAGGCTGCCGAACGACAACATGAACGCATTGGTGATCCAGGTCAGCGCCACCGGACTGCCGCCCAGATCGCGGCCAATGGCCGGCGTCGCCACCGCGCCTCCGGTAAAACTTAACGGCAGCACCAGCGCCGAGAGGCACACGGCCGCCAGTATGAGCAACTTGTCGCGCGTTCCGTGCGGCGGAGTCATAGCGTTCATCATTCCATCCCTTGAGCAATCACAATGCTGCATAACGCAGCGAATAAGGCGCGAAAACCGCAGAAAAATCCACCGAAGTTTGCGCACCAAAAAGATGAGAGCGAGCAACCTCGCTCTCACAGCTCCGGCGTTCAGTTGGCGAAATCGGTAGACAGCGCCAGCTCATTCCACTCGGCCAGTTCTTGCGCCACCAACCGATTCTTCGCCTCGATCCGCGCCACCGTGTCACTGCCCAGCGCCAGGCGTTGCGGCGGATTTGGCGCATTGACCAGCGCCAGCATCGCCTCGGCAAACTTCTGCGGATCACCCGGTTGCGCATGGTTGGCCGCCTCGGCGAACGCACGCATCTTGCCAACGGTTTCGTCATAGTCCGCCAGCTCAAGCCGGGTTTTGATCAGCGACTGTTCATCAAGGAAATCCGTGCGGAAGAAGCCCGGCTCGACCACCGTGGCTTGAATGCCCAGCGGCGCCAGTTCCTGGTGCAACGCCTCGGTAATGCCCTCGACGGCAAACTTGGTCGAGCCATAAACACCCCAGCCCATATAAGCCTGGTAGCCGCCGATCGACGAGATGTTGATCACCCGGCCACTGCGTTGCGCCCGCATAGGCGGCAACACCGCGCGGGTGACGTTGAGCAGGCCGAACACATTGGTGGCGAACAGGCGCTCGGTCTCGCTGGCACTGGTTTCTTCCACCGCGCCGAGTACGCCAAACCCGGCGTTGTTGATCAGCACATCGATACGGCCAAACCGCTTGATGCCTTCAGCAACCGCTTGGTGAGCTTCGTCTTCACGGGTGACGTCGAGACGCACCGCCAGCAGGTTCGGTTGCTCGCCGAGACGGTCAGTGATGTCTTGCGGGTTACGTGCAGTGGCGATCACCGCATCGCCGGCATGCAGGGCGCGTTCTGCAATGAGGCTACCAAAACCACGGGAAGCGCCAGTAATGAACCAGGTACGCATATCAACCCCTCCTGTCTGCGACCCTAGCGGTGGTGCCGGGGTCTTCTTGATGAGTTGAAGCGACTTTAAGGCCGTGTTACTGATGTGATAATCTCAACAAATTTGCATGACTTTGTGAAAGGCATTCACAGATGAAAACCCCTTCAGCGGCAGATCTTTCGGTATTCCTCTGCACCGCTCAGCAGTTGAATTTCAGCAAAGCGGCAATCGAGCTAGGCCTGACGCCGTCCGCGTTAAGCCATTCGATAAAGGCACTAGAGAATCGTCTTGGCGTGCGCCTGTTCAATCGCACCACTCGCAGCGTGGCATTGACCGAGGCTGGCGAGCGTCTGTATGCGCGGCTGAAACCGGCGTTTCGCGACATCGACGATGCGCTGGAAGACCTCAACCATTTCCGCGATAAACCCTCGGGCAACCTGCGCATCACCTGCGGACGGCAAGCCTGTGAACTGGTGCTGCTGCCGATTGCCAGCGAGTTTTTGCTGGCCTATCCAGACATCCGTCTGGAAGTGGTAGAGAGCGATGCGCTGCTGGATATCGTCGCTAATGGGTTCAATGCCGGCGTGCGCTTCGGCGATCGCCTTGAGGCTGACATGGTGTCGCTGCCGATCGGCCCGACAATGCGTTCAGTGGTCGTTGGTTCACCGGCGTTTTTTGCACGCCACGCAGCACCGCAAAAACCCGAAGACCTGCACGGACTGCCGTGCATCCGCCACCGCTTTCCCAGCGGCTCGCTGTATCGCTGGGAACTCGAACGCGGCGGCATCGCCCAGGAAATCGAAGTCAACGGCCCGTTGACCCTCGGCGATGTCAGCCTGATGGTCGGGCCCGCGCTGCAAGGGCTGGGCCTGGCCTATGTGTTCGAAGACATGGTCAGCGAACACTTGGCCAGCGGGCGTCTGCTGCAAGTGCTGGGAGACTGGTGCCCGTTCTATCCGGGCCTGCACCTGTACTACCCGAGCCGGCGCCACGTACCGGCGCCGCTAAAGGCGTTTATCGATTTCGTGCGCCACCGGCGTTAGGCATTTACAGGTATTTCAACCAGGCGATGTCGCGGCGACGCGCCTTCAATGCCGAGAACCAGCGCACGGCCGGGTACAGCGCAATCGACAGAAGCGCTGCCGCCAGCCAGATCGCCGCCACCGACGAAAAGCCGAAATAGCTGCCCTGATTCAGCCCGAACAGGGCCACACCGATCAGGTACAACACCTTCAACGCGTACAGATGCAGCAGATAGAAAAACATCGGCGCCGAACCGAACACAGTCAGCCAGCGAATCCAGCGGCGATCCTGCACACGCTCGAAGGCCAGCAGCAGCAACAGCCCGACGCTCACGGTCAGCGCGATAAACAACAACGATGGCGGGTACTTGGTGATGTTGAAAAAACTCATCAGGGTTTGCACCGACGTGTCACCCACGGCCCATGGTTTTTCGCCATAGCCGTTGATCAGCCGCAACCCGACAAAACCCAGCAGCCCCGCGCTACCCGCGATCAGCAGGTGGCACTGACGCAAACCTGCTTCAACGCCACGAGCAAACCACGGCCCGAGCGCATAACCCAGACCGATCACACCGATCCACGGCAGTAACGGATAGGAGGTGCGCAGGCGCAGATTTTCGCTGACTTCGATCCAGCCGCGATCATGCAAAATCGCCCACGGCACATGCAGCGCCGACTCCACCGGGAAATGCACCGCGTCGAGCAGGTTGTGTCCGGCGATGATCATCAGGCTCAACGCCAGCAACAACCAGCGCGGCAGCCACACCAGCAATGACAAGGCGATCATGCTCAAACCGATCGCCCAGATCACTTGCAAATAAATCACGCTCGGTGGCAGTTGGAAGGTCCACGCGAAGTTCACCAGCGTGAACTCCAGCACCACCAGAAACAGACCGCGCTTGAACAGAAACGCACTGACATCGGCCTTGCCTGCGTACTTTTCGCCGAACAACCACGCCGACAATCCCGTCAGCAGTACAAATACCGGCGCACACAGATGCGCCAGCGTGCGACTGAAAAACAACGCCGGTTCAGTGCTGGCAATGTCCATCGGGTCGGCGACCTGGCGGTGCAGCAAAAAAGTTTCGCGCACGTGGTCCAGCAGCATGAACAGAATGACCAAGCCTCTGAGGGCGTCAATGGACAGCAGCCGGCCAGTGGGCGTGGCAGAACGGGGGAGCGCAATTGTCATGAGCGTTTCGCAATCGAAGGGTTAACAGCGGGCGCCGACAAGGACTGCCCTGAAAATTTTGCGTTACCTTATAACACTAAAAAGCAAAATCCAAAGCCCAATCGATAGCAATTCTCAGAAAACCGCAGCCGATCACACCGACCAGGTTGCCCAATGGCCTCAGGCTTCTATAGTGATCAAGTCCCCCTGCCCTTGCGGCCTGTTGTCGAGCGTTGTCCATGGTCAACACCGAACACCTGATCATCTGCGAGCACTGCGACTGCGTTTACGAAAAAGCCGTGCTGGGCAAACACCAGAAAACCTCGTGCGTGCGTTGCGGCGGTGTGCTCCAGCGTTTCAACGGTTTGACCGTCGAACAGCGCCTGGCACTGACCTTCACGGCGGCGATGCTGTGGCTGTTTGCCAATTTCTATCCGGTGATGAGCATCAGCCTCAAAGGCCTGAAAAACAGTGCGACGCTGTGGGATTCGGTGCTGGCGCTGAGTCAGGGGCCGATCACCTTCATAGCGATGGTCGCGGCGATTTCGATCATTATTGCCCCGGCATTTCAACTGGTCCTGCTGACCTGGGTGCTTAGCTTCGCCCTGTCATCGCGACGCGCACCGGGCTTCAAGGTGTGCATGCGCTGGCTGGAAACCCTGCGGCCGTGGAGCATGCTCGAAGTGTGCCTGCTGGGGGCGATGGTCGCGGTGTTCAAACTGGCGGGATTGCTCGACGTGTTGCCCGGCATCGGCCTGTTCGCATTGGCCGTGCTGAGTTTGATGATGATCAGGATTGCCGGCCGCGATATCCGCGACCTATGGGACATTCCATGAACCGACCCGCGACTGCCAGCGAACTCAACCTGTGCCTGTGCCACAGCTGTGGCCTGGCCTGCGACATGACCGACGAGCCACATGAATGCCCCCGTTGCGACGCGCCGCTGCATCGGCGCAAGACTAATTCACTGGCGCGCACCTGGGCCTATATGCTCGCGGCGCTGGCGTTTTACGTGCCGGCCAATCTGCTGCCGGTGATGAACACCACCATGCTTGGCAGCGGCGCCGACAGCACGATCATGAGCGGCGTGCTGGAGTTCTGGCAGCATGGCGCGTGGGACATCGCACTGATCATCTTTATCGCCAGTATCGCCGTGCCGGGCGTCAAGTTCGTCGCCCTGTCGCTGTTGTTGATCACTGTGCAACGCGACAGTGGCTGGGCACGCCGGGAGCGCTCGAAAATGTTCCGCTTCGTCGAGCTCATCGGCTACTGGTCAATGCTCGATGTGCTGGTGGTCGCACTGGTCGCAGCGTTGGTGAAGTTCCAGACACTGGGCGATATCGAACCGCGACCGGGCATCCTGTTCTTCGGCATGGTCGTGGTGCTGACCATGCTCTCGGCAATGAGCTTCGACCCTCGGCTGATCTGGGACAACGCTCCAGACGATGAACCACTCAGCGACGCAGAGCCGTCAGCAACACCTGCAACGGATGGCGCAGTGCCTGATCCGACTGGCGCTTGACCTGACTGCGGCAGGAATACCCCGTGGCCAACGCTTCGCCCTGCTCTGCCGGCGCCGCCACCTGACGGGCCCACGACTGCTCGTAGATCACCGCTGAAGTTTCACGATTGCGCGCCTCGTGGCCATACGTGCCGGACATGCCGCAGCAACCGGTGGCTTGCGTGGCCAGTTTCAACCCTGCGCGCTCGAACACTTGCTCCCACTGCCGAGTCGCGGCCGGGGCGTTGGTTTTCTCGGTGCAATGGGCGAGCAGTCGGAACGAGGCGTTTTTATCCTGCGGCGCCTGCTCCGGCATCACCTTGAGCAACCATTCCTGCACCAGTGCCACCTCCGGGCATTGCTGCATTCCCGGGACTTTCAGGTATTCCTGGCGATACACCAGCGTCATCGCCGGATCGAGGCCCAGCAACGGCACACCGATGTCCGCCAATTCGCGCAACTGCCGGGCATTGCGCAGCGCCGCGCGGTTGAACGCCGAGAGGAAGCCCTGCACGTGCAGCGGCTTGCCGTTGGCGCTGAACGGCGCCAGATACACCTGATAACCCAGACGTGAAATCAGTTCGACCAGATCCGCCAGCAACGGCGCTTCGAAGTAACGCGTGAAGGCGTCCTGCACGATGACCACACTGCGCTCGCGTTGCGCCGGGGTCAGCGCCGACAAGGTCGAAACCGTCGCTGGCTGCACCTGCCAACGGCGCATTGCCGCGTGGAAATCGAAGCGACTGAGCAGCGGCACGTCGATCATGCCGCCGACGCGTTCCAGCAGCCCGCGAACCCATGCAGCGCCCATCAACCCGTTGTACAACGCCGGAATCCGCGCCATGTACGGGATGCTGTATTCCAGCGAGGCGATCAGGTAATCCCGCGCCGGGCGCAGATAACGGCTGTGATACAGCTCAAGAAAACGCGAACGAAACTCCGGCACATTGACCTTGACCGGGCACTGTCCCGCACAGGATTTGCACGCCAGGCAACCGGCCATGGCGTCGTAGACTTCGTGGGAGAAGTCTTCGGCCTGCGCACGACTGTTGCGCCAGCGCTGCCACAACGTGCTGAAAAACGCCGGCTTGCGAATCGCCTCGGACAACACATCGACACCCGCCTCACCCTGCAAACGCAGCCACTCGCGGATCAACGAGGCACGGCCCTTGGGCGACTGAGCGCGCTCGCGGGTGGCTTTCCACGACGGGCACATGGCGTCGTCGGGGTCAAAGTTGTAGCAGGCGCCGTTGCCGTTGCAGTGCATGGCCGCGCCGTAGCTTTGCCAGACCTTTTCGTCGATCTGCCGATCCAGTTCACCGCGCAAAGTCACTTCGTCGATTTTCAGCAGCGCCGCGCCGGTGTTCGCTGGGGTAGCGATCTTGCCTGGGTTGAACTGGTTGAACGGGTCGAACGCGGCCTTCAAGGCTTGCAGCGCCGGGTAGAGTTCACCGAAGAAGGCCGGTGCGTATTCCGAGCGCAGGCCTTTGCCGTGCTCGCCCCACAACAGGCCACCGTAACGCTGGGTCAGCGCCGCGACGCCATCGGACACCGGGCGCACCAGCGCCGCTTGCTGCGGGTCTTTCATGTCGAGGATCGGCCGCACGTGCAGCACGCCTGCATCGACGTGACCGAACATGCCGTACTGCAAGCCGTGGCTGTCGAGCAGGTCGCGTAATTCGGCGATGTACTCGGCCAAATGCTGCGGCGGCACCGCTGTGTCTTCAACAAAAGGCTGCGGCCGCGCTTCTCCGGCGACGTTGCCGAGCAGGCCTACCGCACGTTTGCGCATGCCGTAGACCTTGTTTACCGCCGCATGACCGACCGCCAGCGTATGGCCCAAACGCTCAACCGTACGGTCGCTGCTCAAGTGCTCGACGAATGCTTCGACCCGGTGCTGCAAATCCTCCGGATCGTCGCCGCAGAACTCCACCAGATTGATGCCCAAGGTCGGCCGCTCGGCGCTTTCCGGGAAATACTCGGCGACGCCGTGCCAGACAATGTCCTGCATCGCCAGCAGCAAGACTTTCGAGTCAACGGTTTCGATCGACAACGGTTTGAGCGCCATCAAGGCGCGGGCGTCGCGCAGTGCGTCCATGAACCCGGCGTAGCGGATGTTCACCAACATCGTGTGTTTGGGGATCGGCAACACATTCAACCGCGCCTCAACGACAAAACCCAACGAGCCTTCAGCACCGCACAGCACGCTGTTGAGGTTGAAACGGTTATCCGCCTCACGCAGATGCGCCAGGTCATAACCGGTCAGGCAGCGGTTGAGATCGGGGAAACGCTCTTTGATCAGATCACCCTGCTCATCAATGATCTGCCGCGCGCAGCGGTAGACTTCACCGACGCGATCTTCGCGGGCGCACTGGGCTTCGAGTTCGCTTTCCTCAAGAGGCAGACCGTGCAGACGCTCACCGCCGCGCAAGATCATGTCGAGTTCGAGCACATGGTCGCGGGTCTTGCCATAGGTGCAACTGCCCTGACCACTGGCGTCGGTATTGATCATGCCGCCGACGGTGGCGCGGTTGGAGGTCGACAGTTCCGGGGCAAAAAACAGCCCGGCGGATTTCAGCGCGGCGTTGAGCTGATCCTTGACCACTCCGGCCTGCACGCGCACCCAGCGCTGCTCGACGTTGATTTCCAGAATGCGGTTCATGTGCCGCGACAGGTCGACGACGATGCCGTCCGTCAGCGATTGGCCGTTGGTGCCGGTGCCGCCACCGCGAGGGGTGATCACCACTTGTTGATAGGCCGGTTCGGCGATCAGCCGCGCCACCCGTGCCACGTCATCAGCGTCCAGCGGAAACACCGCCGCTTGCGGCAGGCGCTGATAGATCGAGTTGTCGGTCGCCAGCACCACACGGCTGGCGTAATCGGCGCTGATTTCACCGCGAAAGCCGCTGGCTTTCAGGGCTGTGAGGAACTGCTGGTAATCGTTGGCCAGGGCTTTGGCGGGGGACAGCTGGGCAATCATCGGTCAGGGTATCTCGGTCAAATCGGGCCGTGTGGCGGTGAACAGTTGTACGCAACGAATGATTGCGTCAGGCTCCGCCATCTCATGGTGCCCATGTTCATTGCTGGCGAACGCAGGGACAACCGTAAATTCGACCCGCTATTGATGACTTTTACGAATGAATCCGCGCACGCTCACTCCTTCCATGTCGTTATTGCTGGCTTTCGAGGCCGCCGCGCGCAATGAAAGCTACACCCGCGCCGCCCACGAACTGTCGCTGACGCAGAGTGCGGTCAGCCGTCAGGTGCAGATTCTCGAGAAGATGCTCGGCATGCGTTTGTTCACGCGCGAAGGCAGGCAAGTGGTGCTGACCGATGTCGGGCGCATGTATCAGCGCGAACTCGCCGAAGCGCTTGGGCAGATTCGCAGCGCGACCTTGCAGGCCATGGCATTTGGCTCGGGCATTCACAGCTTGCGCCTGGCAACGCTGCCGACTTTCGGTTCGAAGTGGCTATTGCCGCGACTCAAGGATTTCTACACCGTGCACCCGGGTATGACCGTGCATTTACATTCGCGGATCGAAGCGATCGATTTCGATACCAGCGAAATCGATGCGGCGATCTGCGTCGGCGGCGGGGACTGGCCGGGGTTGACCGCCCTGCCCTTGCACACCGAGGAACTGGTGGTGATCGCCAGTGCGCAGTTGTCCGACGCCGAACGCGACGACGCCGAACAACACATCGCCGGGCAACTGCTGCTCAATGTCAGCAGCAATGCCCAGGCGTGGGCGGAGTGGTTCAGCCATCAAGGTCTGCCGCACCGCAGCATGCGCATCGGGCCGAGCTTTGAAATGACTTCGCACTTGATTCAGGCAGTGCGGGCCAATATTGGTGTGGGTTTGGTGCCGCGGATTCTGGTTGAGGATGAGTTGTTGAGTGGTGAGTTGTTGCAACTGGGCGAGCCGATTACCAGTCGGCGCAGCTATTACCTGGTGTATCCGCCGCGCAATGAGAATTTACCGTCGCTGAAAGCGTTTCGGGATTGGCTGGTAAAAACGTTGTGAACATGAGGACGCCAATCGCGAGCAGGCTCACTCCTACAGGGAAGCGCATTCCAACTGTAGGAGTGAGCCTGCTCGCGATGGCGTCAAATCAAACACCTCAAAACCGTGGCTTGACCGCCTTCCAGTCCGGCTTGTAGCGCTGCATCTGCCGCACATCATCACGCTGACGAATCCCGCACGTCAGATACTGATCATGCAGCTTGCCCAACTGCTCATGATCCAGCTCCAGCCCAAGCCCCGGCGCGCGGGTGATCTTCACGCAGCCATCGACAATCGGCAGTTTGCCACCCTTGATCACTTCCTCATCCGGCTCCTGCCACGGGTAATGGGTGTCGCAGGCGTAATCCAGATTCGGCACCGCCGCCGCCACATGGGCCATTGCCATGAGGCTGATACCCAGGTGCGAATTGGAATGCATCGACACGCCAACGCCGAACACATCGCACATTTTCGCCAGCGTCTGCGTGTCGCGCAGGCCGCCCCAGTAATGGTGATCGGCAAGCACGATCTGCACACTGTTCTGCGCAACGCTGCGACGGAACTCGTCGAAATCGGTGACCACCATGTTGGTCGCCAGCGGCAGACCAGTGCGCTTGTGCAGTTCGGCCATGCCGTCGAGGCCCGCGGTCGGGTCTTCGTAATACTGCAAATCATCGCCGAGCAATTCGGCCATGCGAATCGAGGTTTCCAGCGACCAGTTGCCGTTCGGATCGATGCGCAACGGGTAGCCGGGGAAGGCCTTTTTCAACGCCTTGATGCACGCCACTTCATGCTCCGGTGGCAACGTACCGGCCTTGAGCTTGATGCTCTTGAAACCGTACGCCTCGATCATCCGTGCAGCTTGGGCAACGATCTGCTGCTCGCTGAGTGCTTCGCCCCAGTTGTCCGGTTTGTAGGGCGAATCGACATGCTGCGTGTACTTGAAGAACAGATAGGCGCTGAACGGCACCTGATCGCGAATCGCGCCACCGAGCAGGTCCACCAGCGGCACATTCAGGTAATGCGCCTGCAAATCGAGGAACGCCACTTCGAACGCCGAATAAGCATTGCTCACCGCTTTGCTGGCATGAGAACCGGGCGCCAGTTCGGCACCAGCAATGCTTGCAGGTTTGTTCGCGGCAACGGTGGCCTGCACGATCGCGCGCAACTGGTTGAGGTTGAACGGGTCAAGGCCGATCAACTGCGCCTGCAACTGCTGCTGAATCGCCAGCGCCGGGGCATCGCCATAGCTTTCGCCGAGGCCGATGTAGCCGTTATCGCTTTCGATCTCGATGATCGAGCGCAGGGCAAAGGGTTCGTGGATGCCGCTGGCGTTGAGCAGCGGCGGATCGCGAAAGGCAATCGGGGTCACAGTTACGCGGGTGATTTTCAAGATAAGACTCCTGACAGATCAACAATCAATTCAATGGCTCGCGGCCGGGCTGGCCGTCACGACAACGGCGGTCTCGTCATGCGGCTTTGCCGGGGTTTTGCCTTTGGCTCCTGGCGCCGTGCGGGCGAAGAAGATCACCACCGCCGCGATCAGCGACGTCGCCGCCAGGCCATACAGACCGCCCTCGATCGAGCCGGTGGTTTCTTCGAGGAAGCCGAACGCGGTCGGCGCAACGAAACCGCCGAGGTTGCCGATGGAGTTGATCAGGGCGATCACCGCAGCGGCGATACGCGCATCCAGATAGCTTTGCGGAATTGGCCAGAACAATGCCGACGCAGCCTTGAAGCCGATGGCGGCGAAGCAGATCGCAACGAAGGCGAAGATTGGCCCGCCAGTGGTCGACATGAACATCCCGATCGCCGCGATCACCAGCGTCAGCGCGACCCAGGCTTGCTGAAACTTCCACTTGCCGGCCATCGCCGCAAAACCGTACATGGCAACAATCGAAATGATCCACGGAATCGAATTGAGCAGGCCGACCTGGAAGTCACCGAGGTTGCCCATCTTCTTGATCATGCTCGGCAGCCAGAACGTCGCGCCGTAAATGGTCAGGGCAATGGAGAAGTAGATGAAACAGAACAGCGCAATCTGCCGATCCGCCAACAACTTGAACATCGACGGTTTGGCCACTTGCACCGCTTCACGGGCACGCTGCTCCTCGGCAATCGCCGCCACCAGCGCTTCGCGCTCCTCTTCGCTCAACCACTTGGCCTGACGCGGATGCGATTGCAGCCAGAACCATACAAATGCGCAGAGCACCACCGATGCGGCACCCTCGATCAAGAACATCCACTGCCAGCCATGCAGGCCGAGGCCGCTGATGTGCAGCAACGCACCGGACACCGGGCCGGAGATCACCGAGGCAATCGCCGAACCGCTGAGAAACACCGCCATGGTCTTGCCGCGCTCGGAGGCTGGCAGCCATTGGGTGAAGTAATAAATGATCCCCGGAAAGAACCCTGCCTCGGCCGCGCCGAGAATAAAGCGCAGCACATAGAAACTGGTTTCTCCTCTAACGAACGCCATGGCCATGGCGGCCGCGCCCCAGGTGAACATGATCCGCGTCAGCCAGACCCGTGCGCCGTAACGTTGCAGGAGCATGTTGGACGGCACTTCGAACAGCGCGTAGCCAACGAAGAACAAACCGGCACCGAGGCCGTAAGCCGCCGCACCGATGCCCAGATCGGTTTCCATGTGACTGCGCACAAAACCGATGTTGACCCGATCGATGTAGTTGACGATGAACATCACCACGAACAGCGGCAGCACGTGGCGCTTGACCTTGGCGGCGGCACGGGCGAGAACCGTGACGTCCAGCGGACTCTGGAGGGTTTTCAAGGGGCGACTCCCGATCTTGTTTTTTTAGGGATGGCGTAAAGCGATGGGTCGATCATGGACGGCGATCATTGATCCCGTCTAATCTAACTTGGCATTCGATTGATACCCGGATTAGATCAATGTTCGAACTGACCCAGCTACGCTGCTTCACCACCGTCGCCACCGAACTCAACTTTCGCCGCGCCGCTGAGCGACTGAACATGACCCAGCCGCCACTGAGCAGGCAGATTCAGTTGCTTGAGCATCACCTCGGTGTCGAACTGTTTACCCGCAGCACTCGTAGCGTCGCTCTCACCGCAGCGGGCCGAGCATTCTTCATCGAAGCACAGAACCTGCTGGAGCGCGCACAGCAAGCAGCCGTCACTGCCCGACGGTTCGCAGAGGGCGACATCGGTACGGTGAACATCAGTTTTGTCGGCAGCGCGGTGTATGAATTTCTGCCTAAGGTGATTGCCGAGGCGCGCCTGAAACAACCGCAGGTGAAAATCGATCTGTCGGAGATGAACACTTACCAGCAACACGAAGCCCTGCGCGCACGACGCATTGATTTGGGCATCGCCCGCGCGCCGCTATTGGAGCCTGGCTACGCGACTGAATGTCTGGTGCGCGAGCCGTTTGTACTGGCAGTACCGAGCGGTCATCCATTGGCGAGCGCGGCTGAAGTCGCCGTAAGCGATCTGGATAAGCAGCCATTTCTGATGTATTCCCACGCCGCTTATCCGCCGTTCAACGAACTGCTGACCGGCATGCTGCGCTCGGCCCGGGTTGCACCGGATTACGTGCAGTGGCTGGGCTCATCGTTGACGATTCTGGCACTGGTGAATGCCGGGATGGGCCTGGCGCTGGTACCGCGTTGCGCCACCAGTGTGGTGTTCAAGAATGTGGTATTTCGCGATATCGATCTGGGCGAAGGGGTGCAGAGCGAGCTGCATCTGATCTGGCGCGAGAACAACGACAACCCGGCGTTTGCGATGTTGCTGGAAGCGATTCGCCGGGCGGTGGCTGAGGGTTGGGGGTGAAAGGCTGACGGTGCTGATCAGCGCTTTGGTGGAGGGGGTGCGCTCGGCCCTTTGACCAGCGGTTTTGCCAATGGCTTGCCGTCTGGGCCCACGAAGAGACGTGCCACGTGAGGTGGCATGGGATTGGGTGCTTTTGCGCTCATGAAACAACCTCCTCGACAGAATTGAATTCGACCCACTGAACTTTTGAGGAATCTATCACCATTAATTCGGCGCCAAAAGTAAACACCTCGCCACCATCGCCAAGCCATTGTGGATTCAGCAAGATAAATTGCCCCTCCGAGGGACTGGAAGGCCACTCCAAAGGCCAGCCAAACAATCGCCTCTCGTCATTCAGTTGCAAAGTGACAAGGCAATCCTGTCGTTCAAAAGCGCTGTACCACTCGCTAGGATGGGAGCTTTTGCGTGTCAGGTGTCGCTTGCGTAGCCACACATGCAACATCCCGTTTGAAGCCAAATAACAGAAAAGCCCGGCGAGACATACTGAAACAATAAATGCCCACAATGCTTCCGCCCGAGCATCCCATTTTCCTAAAGAAAAGCCTTTCGAACCCACCCACAGACAAATTGCCCCAATCCCCAATACCGCGCCCTGAATCACAAACGTAAAAATCAGCGCCTGCACAATCTGCCCGAACGTATCCGGTCGTTTGAACGCCGTCAGCGAGTAAAAAATCCACGCCGACAAAAAGCCGGGAATCAGGTACTGCAACAACGGAATAACTTCTTTGACCAGATCATCCATGATCCGAGGCTCCTTGAAAGACCGGCCGATCTGACTATCGACCGCCCAGCAAAAGCCTAGTGCACACGGAGGAAACCCTTCGTGCGCAACTGTCACCGCTCATTTCGCGAATCAGATCCCACCTTATCAGTCTCCAGGCAGGCAAAAAAAAGCAGAAACCGACGATACGGCTTCTGCTTTTTTGTCTATGCAGGCGTCGTTACAGGCAATCACGCACCGATTGGCGCAACGACCCGGACTTGGCCCAAGGCGGCCCCTGATACAACGAAACCCGGCTGCCATCCTTGTACTTGACGATGTCGAGGATCTCGTCCGCAGTGATGATGCTTGGCGCCGTGATGCGGTAGCCGTTGGAAATCGATGTCTGCGAAGTCTTGGCCACATCCTTCTGCCACAACGGTAATAAACACGCAGCATAGTCCTTGGGCGACTTGGCGCTGGTTTTGCTGATATTCGGCTCACCCGGCACCAGCGATGCCGGCAACGAGCAACCTGCCAACAGGGTCAACGCCAGACTCCCGATCCATATCCGCATGGTGTATTCCTGATCTGAAAAAAGTGAATGTAGCGTGTAAGCGGCGCTACATCCATCGTGGCACCGCGCCCTTGGCGCAATCTGCACAACTTTTCACAACCGTTCAGCGTGCTGACGAACAGGCTTTGCCCATCGACGAAAAATGCGACTACTCTTTTCTACCGAGAATGTTCTGGAGGTGATCATGCGGCTCAATGAATATGAACACGAACTTCAACGCGACCTGCAAAGCGTTGCATCGGACTTGAGATGGTCGGCGGTCGACCTCAAACGTATCGCAGAACAACTGCGCAAATCCGGCAACGAGGCAGATGCGCAAAGCGTGCTGAGATCCTGTGAGGTGCTGCAAAGCGATGAGGAACGGCTGCAACTCTATGCCAAGGAAGTGAAAGCCCGCGCCATCAGTCGAACCAAGGTCCACTGAGACCCACCCGCCTACCTCAAACAAAAGCCCCGACACATGCCGGGGCTCTTTCGTTACAGCCTGCCTGTCAGTGGGTTTTGTGACTTTGCGCGCGCGTCGAGCGTTTTTTGTAGCCAGGCAGTGCGGCGGCATAGGCCAGTGCTTCCTCCTGGCTGCCAAACGACGCCAGCCGATCGCCCTGGGTGCAAACCCGCCATGGGCCATTGTTCACGCTTAGCACGTCATAGCCGTTCATGTGCATCTTGATCAACATCGGCATGCTCATGGACACCTCCATTTTTGCTAACGGTCAGATCCAGCTTCACGCTTTTACCTTACACCCTGATCCGCCCGAAATGCCGACCGGGTGTCGCAAGCCGCGTCCGCCATGGCTCTGGCACTTTTCCCCGCCGCAAACGCTCCAAACTCCAATGAAACCTTTGTTGCTGGCTCCGGCTCAAATATTGCAGTTTTATTACCATTTCGTGACAAGCAATAAACAGGTAACAGATGAAAGTACGCGCAACCGTTATATGCGAACAGGATCGCCACGTTCTCCTGGTACGCAAACCCCGCTGCCGCTGGACATTGCCCGGCGGCAAGGTCGAGCCTGGGGAAACCCGAGCGCAGGCTGCCGTACGTGAACTGCGAGAAGAAACCGGCCTGGACGCCGACGATGTGTTGTATTTAATGGAATTGCAGAGCGGCAGCACACAGCATCATGTCTACGAGGTCTCCGTGCTGGACTTCGAGCAATTGCGGCCGCAGAACGAGATCATTGATTGCATCTGGCATCCGCTGGACGCGGTGCGCAATCTGCACACCAGCGAGGCGACGCTGCGCATCGTTGAAGCGTTTCAACGGCGTTTATGAGGTGTTAGCCCGCGAAGGCTCGACGGCCAGCGCTCATTTCGGTGCGTAATTCACCGATGAAGTTGGAAATGTCACGGATCGTGACGAGGTGTTCCGGGGAAACGCCAGTGAGCAGCAATTCGACGCGCTCGCTGTCAGCCTCATAAACCTTGATCTGCAGCAGGCCCTGCGAATTCGGAATGCACTCGCACTTGAACGCAGGAAAGCCGGATTCGACAATCCGGCAAATTTCGTTAATGGCAAGCATGAGTGCACGCCTCGCAGGCGATGGGTCGGTCGACTCGTTGAGCATAGATGAGCCAGTTGTGGCTTGCCCGATACAAAATGCCAACCCGATCACAACTTTCCACCCCGCCCTCAGTGCGCGTCGTGATCCCATATCCAGTTCCACATCCCCGGCAAGCTCACCGGCTCTGAGCTTTTTTCTACCGTACGAGCCAATGCGGCTTTCTCAAGCTCAGCGTGATCATCGTAGAAAGGCTTGTCAGCCAGCTTCACGCCCGTGGCGGCGGCGCTATCGAGCAGAATCTGCAGGTATTCGCGCGTGTGCCGCGCGGTATAGCGGTTGAGATCATGAAACGTCACCACCACCGGAATCACCCCGTCCACAGTCGGCAGCTCGCCGAGGGCAATCCGTTCACGGACTTCCGATAACTGCCGCAATAGGTTGGCCCGGCGCCTCGGGCTGGCATTGAAGCCCCAGATCTTGCCGTCGTTGGTACTTAAATCCGTGAGCAACACATGCAAGCCGTGCTGCTGATAGGCGGCAAAGGTACGTTTGTCGTAATTCCAGAACGGCGGGCGCAGCAACTTCGGCGGCGCGCCAGTGATGGCAGCGATATCAGCCGTGCCGTTGGTCAGCGATTCTTCGAGTTCTTGCGGGTCGAGCAAACGATGATTGGTGTGCCAGTGGGTGGCCGTGTGAAACGCCAGTATGTGGCCCTCCTCATGCTCACGCCGCATGATGCCGCGACCGATGTCACTGTTGCCCGCTCGCGGTGCGCGCGTCTGCACGAAGAACACCGCTTTGATATTCGGCATCAGCGAATTGTCCTTGAGGCTGTCGAGCACCGTCGCCGACGGATTCCAGAAACTGGATGCGCTGGGGCCGTCATCGAACGTCAACAGGAAGCGCACCGGTGCCTGGGCTTTCAGGCGCGTTTCGGTTTGCGCGGTCATTTCTATCGGGGCGGCGATACAACCGGCCAGCCCGAGGACGATGAGCGCTGCACAGAGAAGCTTGAATCCGGATGTCATGTTTTGCCTTGAGCACGGCGGCTGCCGTCATGTTGTCGATTGGCAAAACTCCCTCGCCCTTATCCATCCCTGCGCTCCGATACGCGAGCGGAGGTTGGATAAGGTACACAGGGTTTGGTTCCGGCGCTCGCTCAGTGAGCCAATGCCTGTTGAAAAGACGTGTCGATAATGCCAGCGGTGGCCAACGGAGCCGGCAGCGCTTTCACTTTGAACAGGAAATCAGCAGTACTTTGCAGGTCTGAAGCCGCCTGCTCGTCTACAGGTCCCACAGTCATGTGCGCCTGACGCAACCAGTGCCGAGACACCTGCTGATCGAGATTGGCTTTCTTTGCCCACAGATCGGCGTAGTCATCGGTGTGGCTGTCGACCCAGGCTCGCGCCTGTTTCAAACGGCCGAGGAAATCCGCGATGGCGGCACGCTTGCTGTCAATCGACGGCGTGGATGCCGCGATTGCACTGAGCCCCGGCATCAGATTTTTTGCGGTCAGGATCGGCCGCGCGCCGGAGAACACGATCTGCTGGGAAATGTACGGTTCCCACACCGGGAAAGCGTCAATACTGCCCTGTGGCAACGCTGCGGCGGCATCGATCGGCATTAGCTTGACGAAATCGACGTAGTTTTCCGGCAGACCGCCCTGCTCCAGTGCGCGCAAGGTCAACTGCTGGCTCCAGGCACCGGGCCAATAGGCGACTTTCTTGCCCTTCAGATCAGCGATGGTTTTTACCGGCGAGTCCTTCGGCACGAGTAACGCGATGGTGTCCGGATTCTGCCGCGATACGCCAATCAGTTTCACCGGCGCCTGCTTGGCAGCCAGAAACAGAAAACCGGAATCGCCCAGAAAGCCCAGATCCAGCGAACCGGTTTGCAAGGCTTCCGCCAAGGGTGCAGCGGCCTGGAAGTGCTTCCAGTCGACGGTATAAGGCGCGTCTTTCAACACGCCGGACGCCTCCACCGAGGCACGGATGTTGTAGTAGTTCTGATCGCCGACGTGGAGGACCAAGGGCTCGGCTGCGTAGGAAAGCGGCGAGGTAAATAATGCAGTGATTAACCCACTGCCGAGGAAACGAGAAAGCTTCATGGCGAGTCCTGCGAAAGTAATTGCATAGACCATAACGCTGTTGATTCGCGGTTTTGAAATTCGATAAATGCATAAGCTCATCACGGTTGATACTTGCTGTTTGCTTGGCAACAGTTGCGAACCACACTGTTTCCCACGCAACAGCTGAAATCCTGCACCTGGCGTTAAAACCCTTATAAACCGGCGCTCTCAAGCACATGGCACAGAGCCTGCAATATTCCATTCATGCAGGAAGCATTCGATAAAAATATCTTTTTGGACATAAGAAACCTGTGCCTTTGCCGGAGCGCCCCCATGACATCGTTCTTTCCCCGACTCAAAACCCTGCTGGCTGCCAGCGCCATGGTGCTGAGCCTGCAACCGCTCGCCCACGCGGCTGAAACCGCGCCGGCTGAAGTGCATCTCGACTACGCCTATTACTCGCCAGTCAGCCTGGTGCTTAAGCACTTCGGCTTCCTCGAAAAGGCCTTGCCGCAAACCAAAGTCAGTTGGGTATTGAGCCAGGGCAGCAACCGCTCGCTGGAATACCTGAACAGTGGGGGCGTGGATTTCGCCTCCAGCGCCAGCCTCGCCGCCGTGCTAAGCCGGGCCAATGGCAGCCCGATCAAATCGGTCTACGTCTACAGCCGCGCCGAATGGACAGCGCTGGTGGTGCGCAAGGATTCACCATATCAGACCGTCGCCGACCTCAAGGGCAAGAAGATCGCCGCCACAAAGGGCACCGACCCGTACCTGTTCACCCTACGCAGCCTGCAACAGGCCGGACTCAAAAAAGACGATGTGGAACTGGTTCATCTGCAACATCCAGATGGCCGCACCGCGCTGGAAAAAGGCGATGTCGACGCCTGGGCCGGCCTTGATCCCCACATGGCCGCCAGTCAGGTGCAGGCCGGTTCGCGCCTGCTCTACCGCAACCCGGCGTTCAACAGCTACGGCGTGGTCAGCGTCACTGAGCAATACGCCAAAGAACATCCGCAGACTATCGAAACCGTGATCAAAGCCTACGAACAGGCCCGCGACTGGGCGCTGAAAAATCCTGATGAGTTCGCCGCCCTCCTCGCCAAGGAGTCCGGCTTGCCGCTGGACGTAGCCAAGTTGCAACTGTCGCGTACCGATCTGAGCAGCCCGCAACTGACCCAACAGGACATCAGTGCCTCCAAGGCAGCGGCGCCGATTCTGGTCTCCGAGGAACTGGTGCGCCGTGGGGTGAATGTCGATCAAGTCATCGATCAATTGCTCGACAGCAGTGTGCAGCAAGCCGTCGCCCGCCAGTAACCGATCAGCCTCAGGACAAATCCGCGCCCGTCGCGGATTTGTTGTGAGCGGAGCCAAAAACCATGACCACTCACAGCAAAGACTTGCCCGCGCCACTTGCCGTATCGCGCCAGCGTCCTGCGCGTTTAAATCCGGCATGGCAGCGCCGCTGCAAGGGCCTGGCCCTGCCGCTGCTGATCATCGTTGCGCTGGAAATTATCGTACGCATCGGGTGGCTGCCGTCCTACCAGATGCCGGCACCGAGCGAGATTGCCCTGACCCTCACCGACCTCGCTGAGGGTGCGCTGTGGAAACACATCGGCGCCAGCCTGATACGCGTGCTGCTGGGGTTTGCCATTGGCGCCAGTCTGGCGCTGGTGTTTGCCGCCTGGGTCGGTTTGAGCCGCGAAGCCGAGGCCTATCTGGAACCGACTTTCGCCGCCCTGCGTTCAATCCCGAGCCTGGCCTGGGTGCCCTTGCTGTTGTTGTGGCTGGGCATCGACGAGACCTCGAAAATTGTCTTGATCGCCATTGGTGCGTTCTTTCCGGTGTACGTCAACGTCGTCGCGGCCATACGCAACATTGACCGCAAACTGGTGGAAGTCGGCCGCATCTATGGCTTCAGCCGCTTGCAACTTGTGCGACGAATATTGCTGCCGGCCGCCCTGCCCGGCCTGTTCACCGGGTTGCGCAGCGGCATGAGTCTGGCGTGGATGTTTCTCGTGGCAGCGGAACTGATCGCGGCCACCAAAGGCTTGGGTTATCTGCTCAGTGACGGCCGGGAAACCTCGCGGCCGGACATCGTGCTGGCCGCGATCATCGTGCTCGCCTTGCTCGGTAAATTCAGCGACGGCCTGCTCGCCATGCTCGAACGCCGCTGGTTGAACTGGCGCGACACATTCACCGGTCAGAGCGCCAGCGACTAAGCTGAAAACTCCAACCGGAGATCGGCCCATGTGCGGAAGACTCTCGCAGTACCGTGGCATTCACGACTTTGTCGCGGTGCTGAGCATTCCCGACGCGTTGATCAACCACGTTGGCGATGCGCCGCTTGATCGCTATAACGCGGCGCCGACCACCGCGCTGGCCGTCCTGCATCAACAAGAGCAACACCTGCAAGCCGACAATCTGCGCTGGGGCTGGCGCCCGCATTGGGCCAAGGATCGCCCACCACCGATTAATGCCCGGGTAGAGAAAGTCGCCCACGGACCGTTCTTCCGGGCGATCTGGCGACATCGCTTGATTGTGCCCGTGGACAACTGGTTTGAATGGGTTGATAGCGAAGACAAATCCCGACAACCGTGGCTGATTCGTCGGGCGGATCATGGGGCGGTTTTCTGCGCTGCCATTGGCCAATTTCCGACAGCCGAAACAGCGGCCCGAGACGACGACGGTTTCGTGATCATCACCGCCGATGCCGCCGGCGGCATGCTCGATATCCACGATCGCCGACCGGTGGTGTTCCGCGCAGAGTTGGTGCGCGAATGGCTCGACCCCGCGACACCCGTTGAACGCGCCGAGCAAATGCTGTTGTTCGAAGGTGAAGGCAGTGAAGTGTTCGAGTGGTACAAAGTCGGTAAAGCCGTCGGTAACGTGCGCAATCAGGGGGCCAGTTTGATTATCGAGGAGACTTAAACATTTACCGCCTTGACGCGTCTATCCATGTAGGAGCTGCCGAAGGCTGCGATCTTTTGACGCAGTGTTAGAAGAATAAAACTATTGCAACCTTCAGCGACTCATAAAGGCGAATCACTGCCGTTACAAACTCTGTTTCATCTTTGAAACGCTGCAAATAAAACACACGTTCGAGTGAACAAACCGCCTGTCTGACATTTCAACCGTCATACATACATTTAGATGCACTACGGCTAGCATGCGCGCCGCCTTTCCGATTGGTATACCAGTTGACCAAAGAGTCAACAAACCAGGAATCCCCACAACGTCTACAAGCCTTGCAGAGAAATAAGTTGCGCGACGATTTTGCAATCAAACAGGTCAGCGGCCTGGAGTGTATTTATCTGTCCATGACAGAACGCTTTGAACTCGACTGTTTTATCGGCCACTACATCAAGACCCGAAACCTGCGTGCCGTTCCCGATATCGAACGCATCCTGCGCACCACCCTCGAAGGGTATCCCGGCCACGCGCCGGTGATGGTCAACGAGCTGAATGCATGGATCGACCGAACATTGGGATATCGGGCTTCACACCCCGATTTCACGCAGCTGGACGATCTCTGAACCCAAAAAAAGCCCCGCATGTGCGGGGCTTTTTCGTAAAAATCTTCAAAACTTGCGGTCTGGATCTGAAAGCTCTGTGGATTCATCGCGCTTCCAGGTCTGTTCGTTGTGTTTCTCCCGCTCTATTTCTTCTTGCGTCGGTTGATCCGTGTCTTGGTCATCCGTCTCTGGCTGCTTTGGCTCAGTCGTCATGTACACCTCCCGTCATCAGTTACCCGTCATCCTTGAAGCGTAGAACAGTTTCAAACGCACAACTTACAACCACCACCGCAGCAAAAAGAAGAACGCCATGCTCAACAACATACTGAGCAAAGTACTGCGCGTGTAAATCACCAGAGCGATCGCTACCAGCGAACTAAGCAGGTACGGATTGTCCCACTGCAGATTCAGCTGTTTGTCCGGCATGAAGACAATCGGCCCGCAGATCGCGGTGAGCATCCCCGGTACTGCAAAACCGAGAAACTGCCGCGCATTACTACTCAAGCGCACCGGCAAACGCGGTTCAAGAAACACGTAGCGATTGAGAAACACCAGAATCCCCATGCCGAAAATCACCGCCCAAACCATCATGTGCGCTCCCGATACAGCTTGTTGCAGATAAACCCTGCCGTCATCCCGGCCAGACCGGACAACACCAGCGCCGAGCCCCATTGCCAGTAACTGAACAACACCGAACAAAACAGCGACACTGCCACGCAAACCACCGTCGGCACGTTGCGCACTACCGGTGTAATCAGGGCAATGAAGGTGGCGGCAATCGAGAAGTCCAGCCCCAGGTGCTCAAGCCCCGGAATGCTGCTGCCAAGGACAATGCCGGCGAGGGTGAACAGGTTCCAGGCGATGTAGAACGTCAGGCCGACGCCGAGCGCATACCAGCGATTGAATTGTTGACGATCATGTTGACTGGTCAGTGCAAACAACTCGTCGGTGAGCAAAAAGCCCAGACCGATGCGCCAGCGCCCCGGCAGTGGCGAAATCACCGAACGCATGCTCATGCCATACAGCAAGTGCTGTGAAGTCAGCAGCAGCGTGGTCAACAGAATCGAAAAAATACCCGCCCCGCCCTTGAGCATACCGATCGCCACCAATTGCGCCGCCCCGGCAAACACGATGCTCGACAAGCCTTGGCCTTGCAGCGGCGTAAGGTTGGCTTCGATCGCCATCGAGCCGGCCAACAGTCCCCACGGCGCGGTGGCCAGAGACAACGGCATGATCGCCACAGCGCCGCGAAGGAACGCACTGCGCGGCATAAGTGAATCAGACATAAACGTTCTTCAACCAGGAAAACGGTCGAAGACTGTGCCAGCCATTTCGCTTTTCTGGCTTGAACAATCTTGCGCACTTGTGGGAAATCGGCCGGATGCGCGCGCAATTCGCTGACTTTCGCACTGACCTTTAATGCCCTGAGCGGCGTAACATAGCGCCATTCACAACCGCGTCAGGGAGACGACATGCTGTACCGAATCGCAGCCGACGGGCTGGTGCTGTTTCATTTGTCCTTCATTCTGTTTGTGCTGTTTGGCGGGCTGCTGGTCCTCAAATGGCCACGGGTGATGTGGCTGCATTTGCCGGCCGCTGCTTGGGGCGTGGCGGTCGAAGTGCTGCATCTGACCTGCCCGCTGACTTACTGGGAAAATCTCATGCGCCACGCCGCCGGGCAGACCGAATATGCCGGCGGCTTCATCGAGCATTACATCTGGCCGATCATCTATCCGGCCGGGCTCACCCCGCAGATTCAACTGGCGCTCGGCAGCGTGGTGCTGGCGGTCAACCTGCTGGTGTACGGGCGGGCAATTCGCTCATGGAAACATCGTCGCGCCGCTTCGCCGCTTTAATTATCCTCGCCGACTGACTTGAAGCGGGCCTCGAAATCCGCTGCCAGGTCCGCCAGGGTGATGCCGCCCAACCGCGCCAGCAACAGCGCCTGCGCCTCATCGAAGGTTCGGGTCAGTGCGGCGTTCACCGCTTGCTCGACCAGACACTCCGGGTGATCCGTCGACAAACCGATGGAAAAAATCGACTGCGTGCCCAACGCTTGGTGGATATCCAGCAGGGTGATCTGCGCCAGCGGTTTGGCCAGCGCCCAGCCGCCCTGATGGCCCTTCTCTGACGTCACAAAACCCTGCTCCTTGAGCAAACCCATGGTGCGCCGCACCACTACCGGGTTGGTGCCAAGCATGCCGGCGATGGTTTCCGAGGTCGCGCGCTTTTCATGGCGGGCCATGTGAATCAACACATGGAGCATGCGCGATAACCGCGTGTCGTTTCTCATCGATGATCCTTTTTTCAAGCCTTTGAGAAGATGCGCCGAGTATCGCTTGCAAGGTCTGAAGTTACGAGACTATTGACAGCAATATTTCTCGTAACTTACGGTGTGCCTTGAAAACTCAAGAGGAGATTCGCTCATGGTGTACGACGTCATCATCGTTGGCGGCAGCTATGCCGGGCTGTCCGCCGGCCTGCAACTGGCCCGCGCCCGACGCAATGTGCTGGTGCTGGATTCGGGCCTGCGACGCAACCGTTTTGCCGAAACATCCCACGGTTTCCTCGGCCAGGATGGACGTGCTCCGGAGCAAATTGCTGACGAAGCACGCGCACAATTACTGGCTTACCCCAGCGTGCAATGGCTAACGGATACAGCAGTTGAAGCGACTCGGACTGACAGCGGATTCGATTTGCGCACAGAGAGCGGCCAATGGCTCAGCGCCAAGCGACTGATCCTGGCCTCGGGCGTCATCGACGAGTTGCCGGACATCGACGGTCTCAGGCAACGCTGGGGCCAAAGTGTTTTCCATTGCCCCTACTGCCACGGTTATGAACTGAATCAAGGCGCGATCGGCGTATTGGCGACGTCACCCATGTCGATTCATCACGCCCTGCTACTGCCGGATTGGGGTCCGACCACGTTCTTCACCAACGGTGTCTTCGAGCCGGATGCCGAACAATTGGCGGAACTGGATCGCCGCGGTGTAATTCTGGAAACCCGGCCGGTCAGTCACATCCGTGGCGAGCGTGCGGACGTGGTGCTCAGCGATGGTCAGGTCATCGCCGTTGCAGGCCTGTTTGCCATGCCGCGCACACGCATGGCCAGCCCGCTGGCTGAACAATTGGGATGTACATTCGAGGATGGCCCGATGGGGCCGTTTATTCAGACTGACGCGACACAACAAACCAGCGTCGCCGGCGTATTTGCCTGCGGAGATGCGGCATTGGCTGCCGGTTCAGTAGCGCTAGCAGTTGGCGATGGGGCCCGCGCCGGTGCAGGCACTCATCGCTCAATGATCTTTGGCTGAAACTTATACTGCGGACGTTTCAGCGCGAAGTTGGCTTCAACGCCTCCAGCCAGGCCGGATCCAGGCGCGTCTGCTCGGTATCGAGTCCCAGCGCCTGCATCCGCTCCTTGTGCGTTTCAACTTCTCGCCACAGTTGCCCGTGATCACTGGAGTTGCCGTCCAGTTCGTGCATTTGCGTTAACCCGAGATGGTAAAAGCGCAGAACCTTCATGGCCGTCGGATCATTCTGCTCCACGGCTGCAGTGACCTGATGCATGACGTTGGTGATGCTCATCAGATTGCGCTTGAGCCGCCAGCTGTACACCGCTGGCGCCATCCAGCTCTGATTCCAGAAGCGCCCGCGCAGTAACGCTGCGGTCAGCAGAAACGCCACAAACACGCCGCCGACATTGAAGCGCAGGTTATCGCCGCCAGGCTCGCCGAACAGCGCCACCGCCACGCTGGAAAACAACATCGCCAGCACCAGGAACAGCACGGCGATGATGATCGTGCTGCGGCGGGTCTGCTGGCGAAAAGTGGCGGCATCCATCGGCTGAATCTCGAACATCACAAATGACTTCCTTGAGCGACAAAAGGGCTAACTGAAAAAACCGGCCGGCGCATTATCGCCTCTACCGCGGATTTAGCTATGCTGGGGCTCCTTTTCATCTTTTCAGCGTCCAACGGGGACATGGCGGTACAGCGCAGATCGTGCCATCTTCATTCATGGATACACACTATTCGGATGCCATCGCCTAGTCTTGAGATGACATCGTTTTAAGGATCATTGCATGACCCAACGACACGTAATCAATGCCTCGGTCAGCCCGAAAGGCAGCCTGGAAACCCTTTCTCAACGTGAAGTTCAGCAACTGAGCGAAGCCGGATCCGGCAGCACCTACACCCTCTTCCGCCAGTGCGCCCTGGCCATCCTCAACACCGGCGCCCATGTCGATAACGCCAAGACCATCCTCGAAGCCTACAAGGACTTCGAAATCCGCATTCACCAACAGGATCGCGGCGTACGCCTGGAGCTGCTGAACGCTCCGGCCGACGCCTTCGTTGACGGCGAAATGATCGCCAGCACCCGCGAAATGTTGTTCAGCGCCCTGCGCGACATCGTCTACACCGAAAACGAACTCGACAGCCAACGCATCGACCTGAGCACCTCGCAAGGCATCAGTGATTACGTCTTCCACCTGCTGCGCAATGCGCGCACGTTGCGTCCGGGTGTCGAGCCGAAAATCGTCGTGTGCTGGGGCGGCCACTCGATCAACACCGAAGAATACAAATACACCAAGAAAGTCGGCCACGAACTGGGCCTGCGCAGCCTCGACATCTGCACCGGCTGCGGCCCCGGCGTGATGAAAGGCCCGATGAAAGGCGCGACCATTGCCCACGCCAAACAGCGTATTCATGGCGGTCGTTACCTGGGTTTGACCGAGCCGGGCATCATTGCTGCCGAAGCGCCGAACCCGATCGTCAACGAGCTGGTGATCCTGCCGGACATCGAGAAACGTCTGGAAGCCTTCGTGCGCGTTGGCCACGGCATCATCATTTTCCCAGGCGGCGCCGGTACGGCTGAAGAGTTCCTCTATCTGTTGGGCATCCTGATGCACCCGGACAACAAGGGGCTGCCGTTCCCGGTGATCCTCACCGGGCCGAAACATGCCGCGCCGTATCTGGAACAACTCGACGCCTTCGTCACCGCGACCTTGGGCGAAGCGGCCAAGCAGCACTACGAAATCATCATCGACGACCCGGCCGAGGTGGCGCGGCAGATGACTCAAGGCCTGAAAGCGGTGAAGCAGTTCCGCCGCGAGCGTAACGATGCGTTCCACTTCAACTGGCTGCTGAAAATCGACGAAGGCTTCCAGCGCCCGTTCGATCCAACCCACGAAAACATGGCCAACCTGAAACTGCACCGCGACCAGCCACCGCACGAACTGGCGGCCAACCTGCGCCGAGCGTTCTCGGGCATTGTCGCCGGCAACGTCAAGGACAAGGGCATTCGCCTGATCGAAGAACACGGGCCGTACCAGATCCGTGGTGACGCGGCGATCATGCAACCGCTCGATGCGCTGCTCAAAGCCTTCGTCGCCCAACACCGGATGAAACTGCCGGGCGGCGCGGCGTATGTGCCGTGTTATCGAGTGGTGGCGTAACTCTTTCGGTTACCACGCAACAAATGTAGGAGCGAGCCTGCTCGCGATAGCGGTATATCAGTCGCTGTGATGTCGACTGATCCACCGATTTCGCGAGCAGGCTCGCTCCCACAGGGTCTGGTGTGTAGCGCAAAGGGTGTTTACAACCCAAGTCCCCCTGTGGGAGCGAGCCTGCTCGCGAAGAGGCCCGAAAGAACACTATCAACCTTATCCCACCAACCGCGCCGCCAACGCCTTGGCCTGCAACGCCACATCCGTCACCGCCGTGCTTTCCCACCACATCCCGCGCAATGGCGGCCCCATGGCAAACAATCGGTCAGCCGCAAGCCCCTCGGCATCCAGCACCGCGCCATCCACTGCCGCTGCGATTCCCAGCGCCAATGGCCCCGGCTGCACCAGACCACGCGCCAGCACCTGCTGCGGCAACGGTCGCGCCACTCGGCGCCAGTCGTATTCGATACCGCTGGAATTGATCAACGCGGCGCCTTGCACCACGCAGGTTTGCGACTCACCGCGCCGCCGAATGCGAATACGGACGCCACCGTCCGGACTTGCCTCAAGCCCTTTGAACGAAGCTGCCTGAATACGCAATCGCCCTTCTTTATAAAGACGCTCAACCAGCGCCGCACTCAACGGCGGCGAACGGTGGTGATGACTTTCCCACCACGGACGTACATGCCGTACGAATTGTCGACGCTGCGTGTCAGTCGCCTGGCTCCATAAGCGGGCGATGTGCACGCGAACCGTGTCCAGCGGCGCTTGCCAATCGATGCCTTGTGCGATGGCTGCCTGGCATTGCCGACGCAATTCGCGCAACAGCTGCCGAGGCGTGCACAGGCTGTGATCGTCGCCAAGAAAATCCATCCAGGCCGGCGGTTGTCGGCGCACATGGGGCAACAAACCGTGCCGGGAAAACACTTCAATTGGCCCGCGATGCCCGGCTTGTTCCAGTGACACCACGGCATCGACCATGGTCAGGCCGGAGCCGATGATCAGCACGGTCGATTGCGGGTCGAGTTGACGCATAGCAGCGACGTCCCAAGGATCGAGCGCTGCGGCGTTGAGACCACTGGAGGTTTTCTGCGGGGTTCGCGCGGCCGGGAACATTCCAGTCGCCAGGACCGCGTAGCCACCGCGCAGTGCCTGACCATTGCTCAGTGTGATCTGCACTGAATCGGCCTCGACTTGCAGGTCGACGACCTCCGCGCGAAGGTGTTCAACGCTTGAGCCATTTCTCGCACCGACAAGGCGCGCTTCGGCCAAGCGCTGCTGCACATAGACCCCGAACAATCCACGCGGCGGAAACAGTTCACTGATCGGCACCTTCTGCTCGGCAGACTCTGGCCAGCCGCCAGCAGTAATGTGCTCGGTGAGCCACTGCGTCAGGTCATCGGGATTATCCGGATCAACGCTCATCCGCGCGGCGTTGCCGTTGAGCGTGTGACCCAACTCGACCGCGCTATAGGCCTCGCCTCGACCGATCTCGGCACGCGGTTCGATAATCAGGACATGGCGCCGGCCCGGCAGACGCAACAATTGCACGGCCAGCATCGTGCCGCTGAGGCCGCCGCCGATAATCAGGATGTCTGCACGCTGATTCATTCAAATCACCACATTACGAACAAACCGCGCCGGCACATCCCCATCGTTGCGATAGGAGTGCGGCTGGTTACTGGCAAACATGAAAAACTCCCCAGTGCCGATCTTTTGCGGCTGATCGCCGAGCATCAGCGTCAGGCAACCCTCAAACACAAAAATCTGCTCGCTCCAGCCCTCGGCATCCGCTTGCGACGGGTAGACTTCACCCGGTTGCAGGCACCATTCCCATTGCTCGACTTCGCGGGTAGCCGTGGCTTTGGAAAGCAACACCGCTTTGCTGCCCGGGTGGGTGCCCGCCCATGCCACCTCGTTGATGCGGCTCGGGTCGCGGGCATCCGGCGCCTGGATCAGATCGCTGAACGCCACATCAAGCGCCTCGGCGACGCGATCCAGCGTGGTCAGGCTGACATTCTTCTCGCCCGCCTCGATCGCCACCAGCATGCGCCGGCTGACCCCGGATTTTTCCGCCAGCGCAGTCTGGCTCATGTCGGCGGCATGACGTAGGCGTCGCACATTCAGGCTGACGTGTTGCAGGACGGACGCCCGTTGCGTTGAATCTTTGTGCACTATATTGCTCACTCGGTGAGGTTGGGCAGTATACTGCGCAACGTTGGGCGCATTGTGCGGCCTCCTTTTTATAGTGCGCAAGGTCATGACGTCGCAGAACAGCTCCCCCACTCCCCTTCGTTTCTCTCGTTTCAGCAAAGCCGAGTGCGTGCTGGTGCTGATCACCATGATCTGGGGCGGTACTTTCCTGCTGGTTCAGCATGCGATGACCGTCAGCGGCCCGATGTTTTTTGTCGGCCTGCGCTTCGCCGCTGCGGCGGCTATCGTCGCACTGTTCTCATGGCGTCATCTGCGCGAACTGACGCTGTTCGAACTCAAGGCTGGCGCCTTCATCGGCGTGGCGATCATGCTCGGTTACGGCCTGCAGACGGTCGGACTGCAAACGATCCCGAGCAGTCAGTCGGCGTTCATTACTGCGCTGTATGTGCCGTTCGTGCCGTTGCTGCAATGGCTGGTGCTCGGGCGTCGTCCGGGCCTGATGCCGAGTATTGGCATCATGTTGGCGTTCACCGGTTTGATGCTGCTGTCGGGGCCGTCCGGGGCTGAGCTGAATTTCAGTCCAGGTGAAATCGCCACATTGATCAGTGCGATCGCGATTGCCGCCGAAATCATTTTGATCAGTACCTACGCCGGCCAGGTGGATGTGCGTCGGGTCACCGTGGTGCAACTGGCCACGACTTCGGTGTTGTCGTTCCTGCTGGTGGTGCCGACTGGCGAATTGATACCGGATTTTTCCTGGACCCTACTGGTGACCGCGCTGGGGCTGGGCGCAGCAAGTGCGGCTATTCAAGTGGCGATGAACTGGGCGCAGAAGAGTGTTTCGCCAACCCGGGCGACGTTGATCTATGCCGGTGAGCCGGTGTGGGCCGGGATTGTCGGGCGGATTGCCGGGGAGCGGTTGCCGGCGATTGCGCTGGTGGGCGCCGGGTTGATTGTCGCGGCGGTGATTGTCAGTGAATTGAAGACCAAGGGTAAGGTTGCAGAAGCCGAAGCAGAGCTGGAGCGAGAAACTCAAGGTTAATCTGCAATATCTTTAGTGCCTGGACTATAGCTATCGCGAGCAGGCTCACTCCTACACTTGAAATGCGTTCCCCCCTGTAGGAATGAGCCTGCTCGCGATGAGGCCATTCCAAGCAACATCGATCTACCTGAAACAATGCCAAACAGAAAATTCCAGACTACTTTGTAGGATTCTGAGACATCCTGGCGTTTGGTGATCGGGGAGCTGGCACGTATGATGCTTCACAAACTTCCGCAGATTAGAAGCCTATGTCCCTGATAGTTCTACTGCTTCTGCCATTCATTGGCAGCTGTCTGGCAGCGGTGCTGCCTCACAACGCGCGTAATACCGAATCCCTGTTGGCAGGTCTGGTCGCTTTGATCGGCACCGTCCAGGTCGCGATGTTGTACCCGCAAATTGCCCACGGCGGCGTGATCCGCGAAGAGTTCATGTGGCTGCCCAGCCTCGGTATGAACTTCGTTCTGCGTATGGACGGTTTCGCCTGGCTGTTTTCGATGCTGGTACTTGGCATCGGCACGCTCGTTTCTCTCTATGCCCGTTATTACATGTCGCCGGACGATCCGGTGCCGCGTTTCTTCGCGTTTTTTCTGGCGTTCATGGGCGCCATGCTCGGTCTGGTCATCTCCGGCAATCTGATTCAGATCGTGTTTTTCTGGGAGCTGACCAGCCTCTTCTCGTTCCTGTTGATCGGTTACTGGCACCACCGCGCCGACGCCCGTCGCGGTGCTTATATGGCGTTGATGGTCACCGGTGCCGGCGGGTTATGCCTGCTGGCGGGGGTCATGATTCTCGGCCATGTCGTCGGCAGCTATGACCTCGACAAGGTCCTGGCCGCCGGCGACATGATTCGCGCACATTCCCTCTACCCTATCCTCCTTCCCCTTATTCTCATTGGCGCCCTCAGCAAAAGTGCGCAGTTCCCTTTCCACTTCTGGCTGCCCCACGCAATGGCGGCGCCGACACCGGTTTCGGCCTATCTGCATTCGGCGACCATGGTCAAGGCCGGGGTTTTCCTGCTCGCGCGTCTGTGGCCGTCGCTGTCCGGCAGCGAAGAATGGTTCTACATCGTCAGCGGCGCTGGTGCGTGTACGCTGTTGCTCGGCGCCTATTGCGCGATGTTCCAGAACGATCTCAAAGGCTTGCTGGCTTATTCGACCATCAGCCACCTCGGCCTGATCACGCTGTTGTTGGGTCTCAATAGCCCGTTGGCCGCTGTGGCGGCGGTATTCCACATCCTCAATCACGCGACATTCAAAGCCTCGCTGTTCATGGCCGCGGGCATCATCGACCATGAAAGCGGTACTCGCGATATCCGCAAACTCAGCGGCCTGATCAAACTGATTCCCTTCACAGCGACGCTGGCCATGGTTGCCAGCGCCTCGATGGCAGGCGTGCCGCTGCTTAACGGCTTCCTGTCGAAAGAGATGTTCTTCGCCGAAACCGTGTTTATCAATGCCACGGCGTGGGTTGAAGCGGCGCTGCCGATTGTCGCGACCATCGCCGGTACATTCAGCGTTGCCTACTCGTTGCGCTTCACCGTCGATGTGTTCTTCGGCCCGCCGGCCACCGACCTACCCCACACCCCGCACGAGCCACCACGCTGGATGCGCGCGCCAGTGGAACTGCTGGTATTCACTTGCTTGCTGGTGGGGATTTTCCCGGCGCAGATCGTCGGCCCATTGCTCGCGGCAGCGGCATTGCCCGTCGTCGGCGGCGAACTGCCGGAATACAGCCTGGCGATCTGGCACGGTCTGAACGCACCGATGATCATGAGCCTGATTGCCATGTCCGGCGGCATCGTCGTCTATCTGTTGTTGCGCAAACAGCTCAAGCGCGGGCGCTTTAAATACCCGCCACTGGTGGGGCGCTTCAACGGTAAGCGCCTGTTCGAGCGTAGTCTGGTCGTCATGATGCGTATGGCCCGACGCTTGGAGCGACGACTCGGCACCAAGCGCTTGCAGATGCAATTGTTCCTGATGGTAATGGCGGCGGTACTCGCCGGCCTGATCCCGATGTTGCACAGCACGCTGAGCTGGGGCGACCGGCCGAAAATCCCCGGTTCCATTGTCTTCGTGACCCTGTGGTTGCTGGCCATCGCCTGCGCGCTCGGCGCCGCGTGGCAAGCCAAGTATCACCGTCTCGCCGCCCTGACCATGGTCAGCGTCTGCGGCTTGATGACCTGCGTGACCTTCGTCTGGTTCTCCGCACCGGATCTGGCCCTGACGCAACTGGCAGTGGAAGTGGTCACCACCGTACTGATTCTGCTCGGCCTGCGCTGGTTGCCACGCCGCATCGAAGAAGTCTCGCCACTGCCGAGCAGCCTGCGCAAGGCACGCATTCGCCGCCTGCGCGACTTACTATTGTCGATTGCCGTCGGCGGTGGCATGGCGCTGCTGTCCTACGCGATGCTGACGCGGCAAACGCCGAACGACATCTCCTCGTTCTACCTCAGCCGCGCCATGCCTGAGGGCGGCGGCAGCAACGTGGTCAACGTGATGCTGGTGGATTTCCGTGGCTTCGACACCCTCGGCGAAATCACCGTGCTGGTTGCCGTGGCGCTGACCGTATTCGCCCTGCTGCGGCGCTTCCGTCCTCCAAAAGAAAGCCTGCAATTGCCAGCCCAGCAACGCTTGCTGGCACCGGACGTGGTCACCGATCTGGTCAACCCGCGTTCCGCCAGCGATACCGCGCTCGGCTTCATGATGGTGCCGGCAGTGCTGGTGCGTCTGCTGCTGCCGATTGCGCTGGTGGTGTCGTGCTACCTGTTCATGCGCGGGCACAACCAACCGGGCGGCGGTTTCGTCGCCGGCCTGGTGATGTCGGTGGCTTTCATCCTGCAATACATGGTCGCCGGTACACAGTGGGTCGAGGCACAAATGAGCCTGCGGCCGTTGCGCTGGATGGGCACCGGATTGCTATTCGCCACCGCTACAGGTCTGGGCGCGATGCTGGTCGGTTATCCGTTCCTGACCACACACACCTGGCATTTCAGCTTGCCAGTGCTGGGTGACATCCATGTCGCCAGCGCGCTGTTCTTCGACATTGGCGTGTACGGCGTGGTGGTCGGTTCGACGCTGTTGATCCTCACCGCCCTCGCCCACCAATCGGTGCGGGGTCACAAGACCGCATCGCTGCCCAAGTCCGTCGCTAGTAAAGGAGCCGTCTGATGGAAGAAGTCATCGCAATCGCCATCGGCGTGCTCGCCGCGTCCGGCGTCTGGCTGATCCTGCGGCCACGGACATTCCAGGTGGTCATGGGCCTGTGCCTGCTGTCGTATGGCGTCAACCTGTTCATCTTCAGCATGGGCAGCCTGTTCATCGGCAAGGAGCCGGTGATCAAGGACGGTGTCACCCAGGATTTGTTGCACTACACCGACCCGCTGCCACAGGCACTGGTACTCACCGCGATCGTCATCAGTTTCGCCATGACCGCGCTGTTCCTCGTCGTGCTGCTCGCTTCACGCGGTTTGACCGGCACCGACCACGTTGACGGCCGGGAGCCTAAGGAATGATGGCGATGACTCACCTGATCGCCGCACCGATCCTGCTGCCGCTGCTGACCGCCGCCATCATGCTGATGCTCGGCGAGCGGCACCGACCGTTGAAGGCAAAAATCAACCTGTTCTCCAGCCTCGTCGGCCTGTTCATTTCGGTGCTGTTGCTGCAATGGACGCAAACCACCGGCGTGCCCGGCTCCATCGGGGTTTACCTGCCGGGCAACTGGCAGGCGCCGTTCGGCATTGTGCTGGTGGTTGATCGTCTGTCGGCGCTGATGCTGGTGCTGACCGGAATCATCGGCGTCAGCGCCCTGCTGTTTGCCATGGCCCGTTGGGATGGCGCCGGTTCAAGCTTCCACGCGCTGTTCCAGATTCAGTTGATGGGCCTGTACGGCGCGTTTCTGACGGCGGATCTGTTCAACCTGTTCGTATTCTTCGAAGTCTTGCTCGCCGCGTCTTATGGCCTGTTGCTGCACGGCTCGGGTCGGGCACGGGTCTCGTCGGGGTTGCATTACATCTCGATCAACCTGCTTGCCTCGTCGCTGTTTCTGATTGGCGCGGCCCTGATCTACGGTGTCACCGGCACGCTGAACATGGCCGATCTGGCACTGAAGATTCCGCTGGTACCGGAAGCCGACCGCGGCTTGCTGCACGCCGGCGCGGGGATTCTCGCTGTCGCCTTCCTGGCCAAGGCCGGCATGTGGCCGCTGAACTTCTGGCTCGTACCCGCCTATTCTTCCGCCAGTGCACCGGTGGCGGCGATGTTCGCGATCATGACCAAGGTTGGCGTGTACACCCTGCTGCGTCTGTGGACCCTGTTGTTTTCCGGCCAGGCCGGAGCGTCGGCATTCTTTGGTGGCGACTGGCTGATCTACGGCGGCATGGCGACGATGGCCTGTGCGGCGCTGGCGATTCTGGCCGCGCAACGGCTGGAGCGCATGGCCAGCCTGAGCATTCTGGTGTCGGCGGGGATTCTGTTATCGGCCGTCGGTTTCGCCCAGCCAAACCTGATCGGCGCGGCGCTGTTCTATCTGGTCAGCTCGACCCTGGCGCTGAGTGCACTGTTCCTGCTGGCAGAACTGATCGAACGTTCGCGTTCGGCCAACGAGATCCCGCTGGAAGACGAAAGCGAACTGCTGCCACGCCCACAGGAATCCCTGCAACCGCCCAAAGGCATCAACCTCGATGACGAGCAGAAAGCCGTGGTCGGCCAGGTTATCCCGTGGACTATGGCGTTTCTCGGCCTGAGCTTCATCGCCTGCGCTTTGCTGATTATCGGCATGCCGCCGCTGTCCGGATTTATCGGCAAACTCAGCCTGATCGGCGCCTTGCTCAATCCGCTAGGCCTGGGCACCGGCGCGCCGATATCCAACGCGGCCTGGGCGTTGCTGGTACTGCTGATCCTCACCGGGCTGACGTCGTTGATGGCGTTCTCGCGCCTCGGCATCCAGCGCTTCTGGACCCCGGAGGAGCGCCCTTCGCCGCTGCTGCGCAAACTCGAATGCGCGCCGATCTTCCTGTTGCTGGGGCTGAGCATCGTCTTGACCTTCAAGGCTGAGCCGCTGCTGCGCTACACCCAGGCCACCGCCGAGGCACTGAACAACCCGCAGCAATACGTCATGGCGGTGCTCGGCACCCGCGCCGTCCCGAGCCCGGAAGCCAAATCGGCGATGCTGGAGGTGCAGCCATGAAGCGCGTGTTTCCTGCACCTTTATTGTCGTTGGCGCTGTGCGCCTTGTGGCTGACCCTGAACCTGTCGATCAGCCCGGGCAATCTGCTGCTCGGCGCGATACTGGGTTTTGCTGCACCTTTGATGATGCGCAAACTGCGCCCGAAACAAGTTCGCATTCGCCGTCCGGGAACGATTCTGCGCCTGTTTCTGCTCGTCGGTCGTGATGTGGTGATGTCCAACCTGATCGTTGCGTGGGGCGTGCTCAATGCTGGTCGGCGCCCTCCGCGCTCGGGCTTTGTCAAAGTCCCGCTGGACCTGCGCGATGCTCACGGCCTCGCAACGCTGGCGATGATCTGCACGGTGGTGCCCGGCACGGTATGGTCAGAGCTGGCGCTGGATCGCAGCATTTTGTTGTTGCACGTCTGGGATCTGGATGACGAAGCGCAGTTCATCGAGCACTTCAAGAGCACCTACGAGCGGCCGCTGATGGAGATTTTCGAATGAGCCCATTACTGTCGAACGCGATCCTGCTGACGCTGTTCCTGTTCTCGCTGGCGATGGTGCTGACCCTGGTGCGCCTGTTCAAAGGCCCTTCGGCGCAAGATCGGGTCTTGGCGCTGGACTACCTGTACATCGTCGCGATGCTGATGATGCTGACCCTGGGCATTCGGTATTCCAGTGACACTTACTTCGAAGCGGCGCTGCTGATTGCGCTGTTCGGCTTCGTCGGCTCGTTTGCCCTGGCGAAATTCCTGCTGCGTGGCGAGGTGATCGAATGAACGCTGAATTGTCGCTATGGATCGAGATTCCGGTGGCGATCCTGCTGGTGCTCAGCGGGCTTTTTGCGCTGATCGGTGCGATCGGATTATTGCGTATGAAGGATTTCTTCCAGCGCATGCATCCGCCGGCACTGGCTTCGACGCTAGGCGCATGGTGTGTGGCGCTGGCATCGATCATCTGTTTTTCGGCGCTGAAGTCCGGGCCGGTCATACATGCCTGGCTGATTCCGGTTTTGCTGGCGATTACTGTGCCGGTGACTACTTTGCTGCTGGCGCGGGCGGCGTTGTTCCGCAAGCGCATGGCTGGGGATGATGTGCCGGCAGAAGTCAGTAGCCGCCGCACCGAGAGTGGTAGCTGAAGATTTGTAGGGGCTGATATGACGCCATCGCGAGCAGGCTCACTCCTACAGGGGAACGCATTCCAAATGTAGGAGTGAGCCTGCTCGCGATAGCGATATCCGACTCACCTCAAACCCAAGCCACCGCCAACAACCCCGCCCCCAAGACCGCACACAACGGCGAATACACCCAGGTGTCCAGTCGCGCAAACCGCGAATCCTTCACGTCCTTGAAGAATCCGACCAGATTCGAATCACCAATCGCCCGGGCAAACATCAACAGCGCGATCGCGCTGATCACCCATTGCAGCGCTTTGTGTGTCACCGCCGGCACTCCCCAGCCAACCCGCATACACACCAACGCAGCAATCACCAGCAACGCCGCCGCCACGATCAACGTGAGCCAGCCTGACGGCTTGAACGCCGGCCGCACCGTTGCGACAAATCCGCGCACCGGCACCTGCGGCACCACCACCGCTGCCGCCCACTGCCCACCCAGCGCCCAATACACGTGCATCAAGGCGATCACCGCAAACGTTGTCACCAGCCATTGAGCCAATACAAAGGTCATGGTTGAAATCCTTGGAAAGGGATTTGAACAAATCAGCCTAGTCGCATTTTTTCCAAGTGCACGACCGATCAGCGGTACGGTAAAGTGCCGCCCCATGAAATTCTCCCGTTCCGATCGCTCACTACTGGCCTGGATGCTTTATTGCTGCGTCCTGTTCAACGTGTTCGCCTGCAGCATCGGTCACGGACAAATGGTCGGCATGCAGCTGAACGGTATCGGCGGCCAGTTCTGTACAGTCGACCCGGCCACTCAAGCGCCGCTCGCCAGCAACCCCACTGAAGAACAACTGCCGACCCTGTCCAAGGCATTTGGCTGCCCGCTGTGCTCGGTCGGCGGCGGCATGGGCCCGGCGTTCAACTCCAGCCTGACGCTAGCGATCCTGCCCGAACAACACAGCCCACCACTGGCGCCCATCGTCAGCGCCGACCTCCCTGCCCGCTTCACCTGGCCGTCGGCCAATCCTCGCGCCCCACCGCTCGCCTGAGTGTCTCTGCCTTTTTGATTTGTCAGCCCACTGCGCCAACGCGCGGCGTTTGCCTGTGCGCTGACTCCTAGACAAGCATTCAGGATTCAATGATGAAACAACTCACTCTGCTGGCGAGCCTGTGCGGCTGCCTGTCCGTTAACGTCTGGGCGCAATCCACCGTGGATCTGGCGCCGATCACCATCGATGGCGAGTCCGGCGCAGAACCGGGTCTGAGCCTCGACCAATCCAGCGGCATGGCCTCGCGACTGGGTTTGAGCGTGCGCGACACGCCGGCCTCGGTGGCCATCGCCAATCGCAATGACATCGAACGCCATGGCGCGCAGAACTTCCAGGACGCCGCCAACACCTTGCCTGGGGTCAACGCCAGCGCACCGCCGGGGTTCGGCGGCTTCGTCTCCTATCGTGGCTTCACCAGCAGCCAGATCACCCAGATGTTCAACGGCATCAACGTCTCCGGCGGACTCGCGCGGCCCGTCGATTCATGGATCTATGATCGTGTGGAACTGGTCGGCGGCCCGTCGTCGCTGATCAACGGCGCAGGCTCGGTGGGGGGATCGCTGAACTACGTGACCAAACTCGCCACCCGTGATGAACAAGCGGTTGAAGGCCGGGTCAGCTACGGCACCTACGACACCAGCGAAACCGCTTTCGGCCTCAACCACGCCCTCACCGACCCGAGCGCCGACGTGCAGCACTACGCGCGCCTCGACGTCAGTCACAACACCAGCAACGGCTACATCGACCGCCAGGAGCGCGATGCCTGGAGCGTGGCGTTCTCGCTGCTCAGCGATCTCACACCCGACCTGTCGCACACGTTGGCCCTGGAATATCAGGATGAACACGAAGACAGTCCGTACTGGGGCACGCCCGTGCTCAATCCCAAGGCCGGCGAGTTGAAGATCGATAAACACAACCGCTTCAATAACTACAACGTCGAGGACGGTCGCTACGAGCAGCGGACGATCTGGGTCCGTTCGATCATCGACTACCGGATCAACGACAGCACCACCCTGCGCAATACGCTGTACCACCTCGACAGCCAACGCGATTACCGCAACCTCGAAACGTACCAGTACAACGCCGACAACACCGCGGTGAATCGCTCCACTGCGTATCAGGTGCGTCATCAAGGCGAGCAGAACGGCAACCAGTTCGAGTTGCGCCATGACAACACGCTGTTCGGTCTCGATACGACGTGGTCGGGGGGCTTCGAATACAAGGTCAACCAGACCACCAACTCGCCGCTGAACGTCAAAGGCGCTAGCTCGGTTGACCCGAACAACTACCGTCCGGGGCATTTTTACGACATCCCGGGCACCAACCCCAAGCTGATCAGCGACAAAACCAACGAGGTCACCACCAAAGCATTGTTCGTGGAAAACCGTTTAGCGTTGACCGACAAACTGTCGCTGCTCACCGGCCTGCGCTATGACGACATTGACCTCGACGTGACCAACCATCGCACGGTAACCGCCACCAACCCGAAACACCTCAAGCGCAGTTGGGAACCAGTCACCGGCCGCGCCGGCCTGACTTACCAATTCATTCCGTCGGCCAACGTCTACGTGCAATACAGCACCGCCGCCGAGCAACCGAACGGCACGCAGGACTTCGACGTTTCCACCGGCAAACAATGGGAGATTGGCAGCAAATTTGATTATCTGAACGGGCGCGGCTCGGCGACGATTGCGGCCTACACCATTGAGCGAAAGGACTTCGCCGTGACCGATCCGCTGGACCCGACCAGCAGTATTCCGGTCGGTCAGCAGACGTCGAAAGGTTTAGAGATCGCCAGCTCGTTGCGGATCACCGACAAGCTGCTGGCTGAAGGCAACTTCGCTTGGGTCGATGCGCAATACGATGATTTCACCGAAAAGAATGCCGCCGGCGTGGTGGTATCACGCAAGGGCAACACGCCGACCAACGTGCCGGATCGGGTTGGCAATCTGTGGCTGACTTATGATTTTTCGCCGCAATGGCAAGGTGGGGTGGATGCACGATATGTGGCGTCGGTGTATGCCGATACTGCGAATACCATGACCGTGCCGTCGTACACATTGTTCGGCAGCTTTCTCAGCTACAAGGTTGATTCGCATACCACCGTCACCGGGCGCTTGCGTAACCTGACCAATGAGGTGTATGCCGAATTTGCGCATGTTTCGCCGGCGTATTACCTCGGAACACCGCGCACCTTCGAACTGGCCGTGCAGACGAAGTTTTAAAAGCATCGCGGGCAAGCCCGCTCCCACAGTGTTTGGTGTCGTACATAAAATTTGCATTCAACGACAATACCTGTGGGAGCGGGCTTGCCCGCGATGAGGCCGGGCGCTACAGCCTCTATTTCAGATCAGCGGATACCTTATCCGCCACATCCTTCGGCAACCAGGCCTGCCACACATCCGGGTGGGCCTTCATGAACGCCACCGCCGCATCACGCGGCGCCGTGTGCTTCTCGCTCATCTCGGCCAACGCCTTGTTCAACGGCTCGATCGGAAAGTCCACTTTGCTGAAGAATTCGGCAATTTGCGGATATTGCTTCTGGAACGGCGTAGACACACCAATCGACAGCTTCGAAGCCAGCGACCGGGTCGGTTTCGGATTGGGATTATCCGCATCGGTTAGCGTCTTCCAGGCTTCGGCATCAAATGGCGGCTCTTCCAGTTGCACCAGTTTGAACTTGCCCAGTAGCGGTGTTGGCGACCAGTAGTAAAACAGCACCGGCTTACCGCGACGAATCGAAGAACTGATCTCAGCGTCCAGTGCCGCACCGGAGCCACTGCGGAAATTGGTGTAATCGTCCTGCAGACCATAAGCCGTCAACTTCTGCTTGTTGACCACTTCCGACGTCCAGCCGATCGGACTGTTGAGGAACCGACCCTTGCTCGGATTTTCTGCATCTTTGAACACGTCCTTGTACTTTTTCAGATCACTGACGCTGCGCAGATCCGGCGCCAGCGGCTTGATGCCTTTGGCCGGATCGCCCTTGATCACGTACTCCGGCACCCACCAGCCCTCGGTAGCGCCTTTGACGGTATCGCCCAGGCTGACGACTTTGCCTTCGGCCTCAGCCTTGACCCACACCGGACTGCGCCCGGCCCACTCCTCGCCAATGACCTGAATGTCATTGTTGGCCAGTGCGGTTTCCAGCGTGATGGTGGTGCCGGGCAACGTGTCGGTCGGCAAGCCGTAGCCCTTCTCGACGATGACCCGCAGAACATCGGTAATCAGGCTGCCGCTTTCCCAGTTCAGGTCGGCAAAGTGGATCGGCGCCTGCGCGGCCATCACCGATGGCGCTGATGCCAGCAAACCAAACGTGGCCACGCTGGCGGCCAATAACCGTCGAAATCCGTTCATGCATTGCACCTCGTGCTGTTCACAGCAATGGCAGGTTGGCCTGACAGAAGACCGCAAGCCTCTGAATACTCAGTCAACTGACTGTAGCCGAGGTTCCTGCTTTTTCCGGGTCATGCTGCGGACGAGGTTATGAATCAGACTTTTCCTGCAAGCTTTGCAGCTCGCGCCTGACCATGCTGGCGTATTCCGCGGGGCGCAACTGATAGATCTGCGCAGCCAGCCAATTCAGCCAGGCACCTTGCTGCTCCGCTTTGGCGGCGAACAGCCGCTGGGCTTCCTCGCGTGCAGTGTCGAGGTTCTGCGCATGGAAATCCGCGCGGCTCACTCGCTGGCCTTGAACGTCACCAGCTCACCCTTGCGCCACTTGGCGGCTTTGGCCGTAACGGCTTTCAGGGTTTTGGTCAGGCCTTCCTGCAATTGCTCATGGGCGGCGAACACGGTCACCACGCTATGGCCTTCCTTGAACAGGATTGCGTGCCCGTCAGCGGTTTCGACGAAAGCGTAATCACCCAGTCCATAGACCGTGAGTTTGATTTCGCGAAAACGCAGATCCATCTTGCCGCCTTCGCGGCTGGGCAAGACCGATGCACTGAAATGATCGCCGACCTTGAGCTTGAGCCCCGGTTTGTCATCGACCACCAAGGCACTTTCGGTGTCGATCTCGGCCACGTAAACGCCTTCGGCGTTCTGCTCGGTGATGTAAACAAAACGCGACTGGAACAGCTTGACCAGCTTTGCACGCAAATCACCCAACACGAACAAAGCATGCATATCGAGATTACTGACTGCCAAAGAAACATCCCCACATCTGAAAAAACCGCACACGGAAAACGCGCACGGCAAAAAAACGGCCAGGCCGATGTCACTGCAAACAAATCAATAAAGCCCGAATCGAGCAGAGTGCTCATTCAACGCGAGGTTGGTAAGACTACTGGATTGTCACTCGGGAAACTCATCCCGATGTCGCCAAAACCTGAAGGAAAATTCCTCAGCGTCAGCAAGAGCAGTCTGACTACGAACTTTAGGGAAAATTCTCACGAAAAAAAGCACTTCTCCGACATATCGCTGGCGAAAAATTGCTTTAGATAAGCCTGTCGTCAACAGGTACTGGCGATTCTAGAGCAGCGATGCTCATTCCGACTACCCGAAACGGCCGGTAAATACCGGCCAACTGATGAAAAGGACTTCATATGTGCACTCGGACTCACTTTGCCATGACCGTTGACGCCCGGATCGAATCGTCGCTGATACTAAGTGCCACCACGATCAACGACGATTACCCGCGTTTCCAAGTGGTACCCGCCGGCAACGCTTTCTTCCATATAAAGGAAACATCGACCGGGCGCGTAAGAGGTTTCCGTGAAGATCACAACGAAGCCTGCGCCCTCGCCCGCTCACTTGAGTCGAAGATCGAACTCCTGGCGAATGGCTGCCTCAGATAAAGAGAGCGACCGATTGTGCCATCCCGGCGCAAATCAAAAAGGAGAACACGATGGATCTGGAAGGTTATAACTTGAAAACTCTGTTCGATCAGTTAGGTCTTCCTTCAGAAGGACCGGAGATCGACAGTTTCATCGACGCGCATCCTCTCGACGCTGACACCAAACTAGTCGATGCCCATTTCTGGTCGGACTCTCAAAGGCAAACGCTACAAGAGTGGATCAGCAAAGACGATGACAGGGCAATCGTCTTCGACGAGCTGAACGTACGCCTTCACGACGGCAAGTAACCGAACTCAGTGCAGGCTGTCACCACACTCGGCTTGCAATTGCGCGAGCCACGCAGCCTTGCACTCCTCGGCCTCGTTACGACTGGCAAACGCGGTGCCGCGACGCTCGCCATTGAGCAAAACCACCCAGCACACGCTCTGCCCCAACGCGCGCAAACCGGCCGGTACGCCACTGCCGATCATCACGGCAACATCAACTCTGCACTGCATGCAGCCCCCGAAATCATTAGCAACCTAACTAAGCGGGCAGATTAATGGTTTCTTTCGAGCGGAAACAGCAAGCTCCGTGCACAGATTCATTGCACCGCAAGTAACAATCTCTCAGCGCGGTTTCTCCGGCTTATAGCCCAGGCGCAATCCACCCCAGTGCCGGCCCTTGATCATGATCGGCACCGACAGGTCATGCATCAGTTCACCGGTGTCGCGGGTGTAAGTCTGCAACAGCACCGGTTGCTGATGGTTGCCGCAGCGAATACCGGTGCGATCCGCGAACTTGCGTTTGGTGCGATTGTTCACCGCGTCGACCTGCGCATCGCCAGTCAACGGCTGACTGAACAGCTGATTGTGCGTCGGCACATAACCTTGCTGCGTGCAGGCAATAGCGAACACCAACCCCTCGTGACGCGGCAACAATGGCTCCTGAATCGCCGGCAGCACCTGATCGGTGTAACGGTCGAAAAGGGTTTGAAACTTCGCCGGTTGGGTATTCGGGATCGGCTGATACTGGCGATCGAACAGATCCTCGAGGCTAATCTTTCCTTGTTCGACATCCGCCTCGAAACGCGCGGCAATCTGGCTCGCCCCTTCGCGGGCCAGATCGTAGATGCGCTGGTGATAGTCATCCAGACCGACTTCGGCCAGCCGCTCGCTGATGGTTTCCGCCTGCCCTTCCATTTGCACCGCCGCTTCAGCGAGGCGGCGAGTCTGTTGATCGCTGATCGCCAGATCGCTACGCATTTGCTCGATCGCCTTGAACAGGCTGTCGAGTTGCTCGCGATTGGTTTCCGCGCCCTGAGCGATTTCACAGACCTGAGTTTCCACCCCGGCTGCCAGTCGCGCGATGTTCTCCAGATGCTGACCGGTGTGTTCGACCTGCTCGACACCGATCTGCAGATCACTCGACAACTCGCGAATCTGCTCCACCACCTGCGCCGTGCGTTGTTGAATGTCGGCGACCATCTCACCCACTTCACCGGTGGCCGACGCCGTGCGCGCCGCTAATCCACGCACCTCATCCGCGACCACGGCAAAACCGCGACCATGCTCTCCGGCTCGCGCTGCCTCGATCGCCGCGTTCAATGCGAGCAGATTGGTTTGACTGGCAATCGACTGAATCACCAGGGTCACGCGCTGAATATCGTCACTGCGCAGGCTCAAGGCTTCGATCAACTCACGGCTGGTATTGGCGCGCTGACTGAGCTGATGCATGCGCGCGATCGAATCCACCAGTTCCGTGCGCCCCGCCGCGCTGCTGTGATGCGCCTGACTCGCTGCTTCAAGCGCGGCACGGCTGAGTTGTGAAGTGGCGTGTTCAGTCGCGATCATCACCTCGGCGTTGCTGACGATCTGCGCCGCCGCATCGAGTTGCGATTCAAGTTTGCTCGCCAGTTCCTTGACCGAAAATGCCACGCCAGCCGCCGACAAGGCGTTATGACTGGTGGTGTAGGAAAGGTCTCGGGTCAACTCAGAAATGGCGCTGCCGCTGTCGGCAGGCTGAACATCGGGGATGGCGCGGGAACGCAAGCGCGGTAGCCAGACAATCAGCACCGCCAGCGGCATGCCAATGTACAGCGACCATTCGGCCAGGCTCATGCCGGCCAGCAACAACATCAGGGCGATGCTTTGCAGGGTCGGTGCGATCCAGCGGTTTTTCGGCAAAAGCACTGGTGCAGGCAAAGCCCCAACCAGAGATCCGTCTCTCGTCATATCAACACCCCACGCTTGTTCTCATTATTGTGACTGCATTAAACGCCACTACAACGCCATTATCCATGGTCCGTTAGTCGTGGGGTCTGTGGCAGGTCAATGGAACGGCGCGGGCTTATTGCAGACGAGCAAAAACAAAGATCGCAGCCTTCAGCAACGCCCATGTAGGAGCTGCCGAAGGCTGCGATCTTTTCAAGGTGCCCCTGTTGAAAGGGTCACCCCACAGAATCAGGCCTGACGCTGGTGCTTGTCGATCTGCTCGTGACGCTCTTGAGCTTCGATGCAGTACTTGGTGGTCGGGCTGATCAGCAGGCGCTTCAGGCCAATGGCCTCGCCGCTATCGTCGCACCAGCCAAAGCTGTCTTCCTTGATGCGCTCAAGGGCTTGTTCCAGTTGCGGCAGCATGCGCTGGTCGCGATCGATCGCGTTCACCAGCCAAGTGCGCTCTTCTTCAACCGAAGCCGCGTCCGCCGGGTCAGCCGGGGTGTCCAGGCTTTCGATGGCGATACGGTTTTGCTCAATGCGCTCGTGGGTTTCGACTTTCATGTTCTGCAGCAGCTCAGTGAAGAAAGCGTGCTGCTCTGCATTCATGTAGTCATCTGCCGGCATGGCCAGCAACTTGTCCTTTGTCATTGATATCTCTATAAAAAAACGTGCATTAAGGCGAATTAGGGAGCGTTTCGGCGAACCGCGTGCGGTCGGCGAAAAGGCATCGTTTATTGCAAATGCCACCCGGCACTCAATTTACGAGGGGCGGCAGTCTAAGGCCCGATCGAGGCCTCAGCAACTGTAAATACAGGGAATTTGTCCGACAACGCCCGGAAACTGCTCTGACACAGGGTTCACACGGCCATCGGAGTGCGTTTATAGCAAGAAATTCAGTCGAGCGGCTGTATATAGAAGACAAACGGCTAACGACACAGCGCTCAGACGCAATTTTTTACCACGCACTGCATCGTTTCAGCAAAGCAGAACCGCAAAAGCCCCCCTAATATCAGGCCCACCGTGTGATCAATCAGCCTGAAGGATGACCTATGCCCCGCCCCGATCTGCCGGCCACCGACGAGGTTTCACTCGCCAGCCCCCCGATCAATGCCGAGCGCCTGCTGCAACTGATCACCGACGAATACGACGCCCTGCCGCGCCAGCTCAAACGCATCGCCAGCTACATCAGCCAACAGAGCGACCGGATCATGGTCGACCGCATCAGCGACATCGCCCGCGAGTGCGAAGTGCACCCGTCCGCCATCGTGCGCTTCTCGCAACGCTTCGGTTTCAGCGGCTTCAGCGAAATGCAGGCGCTGTTCCGCAGCGCCTACACGCACAAAGCCTCGCCGGTGCAAAACTACCAGCAACGCATCCGCAGCATGATCGCCGACCAGTCGCAGCAAGCCAGCGCCGGCGACCTCGCCCGCGAATGCATCGACGCCACCCGCTCCGGCATCGAACGCCTGGGCCGCGAACTCGACGACGCCGCCTTCGAAAAAGCCGTCGAGCTGATCGTCAACGCCGACAACATTTATGTCGTCGGCGTGCGCCGCTCCTTCGCCGTCGCCGACTACCTCGTTTACAACTTGCAACACACTCAGAAGCGCATTCACCTGGTTTCGGGGCTGGGCGGTAGCTATCGCGAGCAAATGCGCAGCGTGCGCGCCAACGATCTGGTCATCGCCATCAGCTTCGTGCCCTACGCCAAGGAGACCCAACACTGCCTGCGCTTCGCCCGCCAGCAACAGGCCAACACCCTGATCCTCACCGACAGCCAGCTCTCGCCGCTGGCAAAACTCGCCAACAGCGTATTGCTGGTCAACGAAGGCAGCGCCCTCGCCTTTCGTTCGCTGAGTGCGACGTTGTGTTTGTGTCAGGCGCTGTTTGTGGCAGTGGCGTATCGGCTGGAACTGAATGTTGATGAGATTCACGAACAACCCGGCTTCGACGACTGACAATTGCCTCAGCGTCGGCTAGGTTATGCCTTCCCACCGGTTTGACTTGAAGGAACGCGTCATGAAACTGATCGGCATGCTGGACTCCCCTTACGTGCGCCGCGTGGCGATCTCCGCCAAACGCCTTGGCATCGACCTCGAACACGAGTCAGTCTCGGTGTTCCGCCACTTCGAGCAATTCCAGCAGATCAACCCGGTGGTCAAAGCGCCCACGCTGATCCTCGACGACGGTATGGTCCTGATGGACTCGACCCTCATCCTCGACTACCTCGAAGCCAGTTCCGGCAAAAGCCTGCTCCCCGCCGACCTGAAACAACGCGCCCACGCCCTGCGCCTGATCGGCCTCAGCCTCGCCGCCTGCGAAAAAGCCGTGCAGCTCTACTACGAACGCAACCTGCGCCCAGCCGACATTCAATACCAGCCGTGGGTCGAACGCGTCGAAGGCCAACTCGCCGCCGCGTTCACCGCCCTCGAGCAAGAACTGGAAAAAACCGGCCTGCCCACCGACGGCACCCTCACCCAGGCCGGCATCAGCCTCGCCGTCGCCTGGAGCTTCACCGACCTCGTCGTCCCCGACCAGATCGACACCCGCCGCTACCCACACATCGCCCAATACACCGCCTACGCCGAAACCCTCGAAGCGTTCGTCAGCACCCCGATGACCTGACCATGAGCACCACCGACACCGCCGCCCCGGCGTTAAAGGAAATCTTCAACGCCGAGCGCTTGCAACACATCGCCCGCGAAATGAGCGCCGTGTACCCGGCGTTCAAGGCCAAGGCGTTTCTCAAACATGCCCAGGACGGACTCGCTGAATTATCAGTGATGCAACGCATGGCCCGTGTCAGCGAAAGCCTGCACGCCGTATTGCCGCTGGACTACGAGGATTCCCTCGATGTATTGCGTGAACTCGCGCCAAGGCTGAACAGCGGATTCGTCAGCATGTGTTTGCCGCACTACGTCGCCAGCTACGGCGGGCACGCGTTCGACACCTCCATGGACGCCCTGAAGTACTTCACCACCTTCGGCTCCTCCGAATTCGCCATCCGCCACTTTCTGCGCAGCGACCTCGAGCGCTCGCTGGAACAGATGCACGACTGGACCCGAGACGAAAACCACCACGTCCGACGCCTCGCCAGCGAAGGCAGCCGCCCTCGCCTGCCTTGGTCGTTTCGGTTGGAAGCGGTGCAGGCGGATCCGCAGTTGGCAGCGGGGATACTGGATCGGTTGAAGGCGGATGAGAGTTTGTACGTGCGCAAGTCAGTGGCGAATCATTTGAATGATGTGACGAAGGTGCATCCGGAGTGGGTGCTGGACACGATTGAAGGTTGGTCGTTGGAGAACAAGCATACGAGCTGGATTGCCAAGCATGCGTTGCGGAGTTTGATTAAGCAGGGGGATTTAAGGGCGTTGACGGTGATTGGTGCGGGAGCGAAGGCTGAGGTTGAGTTGTTGGATGTGCGGGTTGAGCCGGCGGTGGTGCGGTTGGGGGAAGCGATTACGTTGTCGTTTGTGGTGAAGTCGACGGTGGCGCATGAGCAGCGGTTGGTGATTGATTATGCGATTGACTATGTGAAGGCGAATGGTGGGGTTTCGAGGAAGGTTTTTAAGTTGAAGACGGTGGGGTTGGCGGGGTTTGGGAGTTTGGTTGTGGGGCGGAGGCAGGTGATTAAGGATTTTACGACGCGGAAGCATTTTTTGGGGCGGCATGGGGTGAGGGTTATGGTTAATGGGGAGGTTTTGGGGAGTGCTGCGTTTGACATTGTTGCTGATTGATACCGCTAATGGATTCCGCTGATCTGGCAGTACTCGGACTGATAGGGAATTACGGATGGGGCAGCTTTCGGCCAATAGCTGCCATTCATAATGAGCAGTAAACCTCCCATTGCAGCCGGTCGCGCCCGACGCAGTCGATCAAAATCATCTGCTCATTCACGGTTGTGAGGGGGCGGAAAAAATCCAGACGCCTTGAAGGTCGATGTCTCAGTCCCTGTAGAGTAACGCTTCAACTACAACGCCAAACGCTGATGAGTGTTCGCGACGATTGGGGTAGTAGAGATGGTAACCGGCAAAGGGTTGACACCAATCTTCCAACACCCGCACAAGGCTACCGTCCGCAAGTTCCTTCGCCACCATGTCCTCTGGCAGGAAAGCCAAGCCACATCCCGCCACGGCCGCACGCAGAATTGGCACGCTGCTGTTGAATGTCCATTGGCCCTCGACGCGGGCCTTGAGCTCGTGGCCATCCTTTTCGAAATCCCATTGCATCAGGCTGCCGTGAGTCGGTAGGCGCAGGTTAATGCAGTTGTGCGCCGCCAGATCTCCCGGTTCCATCGGGTAAGGCCGATGCTGGAAATACTGCGGCGAGCCGACAACGGCGATGCGCAACGATGGCCCAATCGGTACGGCAATCATGTCCTTGGCTACCTGTTCGCCCAGGCGCACCCCCGCGTCATACCGCTGCGCGACGATGTCGGAAAGGGCGTAATCGACGGTGATTTCGACCCTGATGTCCGGGTAGTCGGGCAGCACCTTCAGCAGCTTCGGCCAGAGAATATTGTTCGCCGCATGCTCGGACGCCTGAATCCGCACATTGCCGGCGGGGGTGTCGCGAAACTCGCTGACGGCGGCCAGTTCCAGTTCGATCTCATCGAACCTCGGTGCCATCGATTGATACAACCGCTGACCCGCCTCGGTCGGCGAGACGCTGCGTGTGGTGCGCGTCAGCAGGCGCACACCCAAGCGGCTTTCCAGTGCGCGCATGGTGTGGCTCAGCGCCGACTGCGAGACGCCGAGTTGTGCGGCAGCACGGGTAAAGCTGCCTTCGCGGGTGATGACCACGAAGGCTTGCAGGTCGTTGAGATTGGCGCGGGACATTGATGAGAACCTCTCATGAGGGGGCGCGTGATTATTCCATGAAAGCAGGTCGCACACAGATGCGCGACCCCCAGAGAGTTGATTACAAGGTACGGGCGTAGAACGTGGTCAGTTTGCCAATCGCGGCATCGACATAACGCGGCACCCAGTAGGTTTCAATGTGGGTGGCGCCATCGAGGATGAACACTTCCTTGTCGGTGGTGCCGGTGGCTTTGGGGAACGCATCCTGGGTCATGTACAGGCTGTCGGCCTTGCTGCCGGCGATCATCAGCAACGGTTGATTGATCAATTCGATATGGTCGGTGGCGTCGAAACGCATCAGGTCAATAAGGCTGCTGGTGGTGTATTTGAAGGTCGAGTTCGGGTGCGCGTGGGTTTTCCAGTAGTACTCATAGCCTTGGCGATACAGTTCGAAAGGCAGTTTGGCAATCTGCTCGTCGGTGAGGTTGGCATCCCCCGAATACAGCACCGCGCCCCCCGCTGCTTCTTGCGCGCGGGCAGCTGATGCCTGCTGCAAACGTTGCTGGATGCTGTCCATTTGCGAGTCGTTGTAGCCGTTGCGGCGTACTCGACCCGAGTTGAACATGCTCACCGTCGCCAGGGATTTGAAGCGTTTGTCGGTTTGCGCCGCCGCCAACGAATAACCACCGCCGCCACAAATGCCGAGCAGGCCCAGACGATTGTCATCCACGCCAGCGAACTGGCTGATGAAATCGGCCATGCCGTGAATGTCTTCGATGCGATACGCCGGTTTATCGATGCTGCGCGGCTGGCCACCGCTGGCGCCCTGATAGGCCGCATCGGCCGTGATGGTGATGTAGCCCTGTTCGGCGAGCCGCTGGGCATAGAGACCGGCGACTTGCTCTTTTACGCCGCCATTGGGATGCGCAACCACCACGGTCGGGTAGTTCTTCTTCGCGTCGTAGTTGGCAGGAGTGTAGACATTGGCGGCGATGTCCAGCCCGTTGAGCTTATAGCTGACCGGGTGGATGTTGACCTTGCCCGGCTCGTTCTTGCTGATCGCGCCGTCATAGGCGAGTGTGAACGGGTTCTTCTTGTAGTCAGCGGCTAACGCTTCGCCCGCCGAGAGACCGACCAATGCCGACATGAGCGTGGCTTTGAGAGTGTTTTTCACGTGAAGCTCCTGAGCAAAAAAAGGGCGGCAGTAGCAAAAGTATTTGGGTCAGTCCAGCTGTTTTTCTTTGAGGAACTGCGCGACCAGATCAGCGATCTGCACGTTGTTCAGATCCGACATGGGGAAATGGGTATTGCCGTGAATGCCAATCTCCGGCAGGTGTATCAGTCGCACATCACCGCCATGGCGATTGACCGCGTCACGCCAGAGCCGGGCCATTTTCAGGCGTGCGCGCCAACTGTCCTGAGCGGGCAGATCGACTGTCTGTTCCGGAATGTTGTCTCCGTACAGGATCAGGATCGGAATGCGCGTCAGTGCCATGAATTGCTCCATCGGCACCGCTGCGCCTTGCACCGTGTCGAACGCGCTGGGAATCGGCGCCGGCACTTCACCGTCAGCAAACACGAAACTGCTGCCCGGTTCGAACGCCACGATGGCTTTGACCTTGTCGTTCTTGATCGCCGTCAACCAGCCCGGCCCGCCACCCTGAGAATGCGTAAACAGGATGCCGGGGCCGATTTTGTCGAACAGCGCCGACACACCATCGGAGACCACGCCCATGTCAAACGGCCCGGTGTTCGGCGTCATTGCCCTGAAAAACTGCTCGCGGGTCTGGGCGTCCTGTGCCACTTGCACGCCGTTGAAGTAGCGGGGCCAAAGGCCGATGCGGAACTGGTTGAACCACAGTTGTTCGTCCGGCACAGGCTTGATGGTGGTCTCGACCATGCTGCGCCCGGCATCACCACGCCGGGGCTGATCGATCAGATAGACGCCGTAGTGGCGGCGCAGAAAGATGTTCTGAAAACCCTCGCGACCATCGGCGGTGGTTTCCCAGGTCTTGGAAAACTGACCCGCGCCGTGCCACATGACGATGGGCAGTTTTCGCGCGTCCGCCGGGATTTGATAGAAGGCGTAGACGTGGTCACCGTGGTAGGTCTGGCCGTTGGGTGTCATCGGTTGGCGCGGGTTGAAGGTGCCCGGTGCCGTGGTCATCGTTCCGCCGGCGGCGAAGCTGCCTTGTTTCTGGATCAGCAGCGGGCCTTCGGAGTGGTTCGCGCAGGCCGCCAACAGGCTCAGCAGCGTGACGCTCAGTAAATGCTTTGCAGATTTCATGTCATTTCCCCGCTGTTGCGAGCGCTTGGGTCAGCGCTGCGCTTGCCCGCTTGGCAGTCTGTGTATCGCCATGCTTTTCAAGCAGCTCGGTGACCTGGCGCAACTGTGCCGCACTTAGCCCGACGCGCAGGCTCGCCGCCATGTGCGAACGCAGTTGCGATTCCACGCCCGGGGACGCTGCCAGCGCCCCGACTGTCGCCAGTTCGCGGCTTTGCCAGTCGAGGTTGTCGCGCTCGAAAATGTCGCCGAACAGATGGGTTTGCAGGAACCGGTTGATCACCGGAGCGAACTCGAACACCGGGCCTTTGACCGGGGCGCCGGAGATTTTCGTTTGATTCGCCGTACCCGCTGCCAATAGCTCATCCCCGACCGGAGTCGCCCGGCTCGGCTCACGTCCCGGCGCATCGTCAAGGCCGCGTTGTTTGCGCGCCTGCACCACGGTCATCAATTCATTCAAGGCGTTGAGGCTGCGGGGGAAGCCGACGTAGGCGTAGAGCTGCACGAGAACTTCACGGGTTTCGCTAATGGTCAGGCCGGCATCAAGCCCTTGGTTGAGCGCCGTGTTGAGGTTGGGCATGTCGCTGGTCGCCATGAACGCCGCGATCAGTGGAATGGCTTGTTGCTGGCTCGACAAGCTGGCTGCGCTGGCAGGTGTGCTGGTCATGGTGGGCGAAGCCTCGGCTGCTTGAGTGGTGACGCTGAACATCGCCCCGACGCCAAGGCAGAGCGCCATGAGTGTGGGGAGTGCAGTGCTGTTGCGGGTGTCAGTGATCATCGTGAAGGGCTCCATCCATTGCGGGGCGCTGCGGTGTCGCTGAATCGTACGGAGGTTGGTTATGGCGATTAACCCTGATATTGCGCATGGGTTCCTGAGCAGAACTCATGAATCGACGGAGCAGTCATCGCAGAAATCCAGACGCAACCCCGCAGATTCGGGGCTTAGACGTCGACTAGTCGATTGCCCCCAACGTGCCGGGAGCGCAACTTCGACACATTCCGTAACTTCATTTACCGGCGTATTGCGCATCCGAGACCTGTTCCCCCCAAGTGACGGTCTTGCCGTCCTCGGCTTCAGCGATGGCGATGTGGGTCATGCCGTTGCTGGCCGTGGCGCCATGCCAGTGACGGGTGTTCGGTGGAATCCAGACACTGTCGCCCGGACGGATCTCCTGACGCGCGCCACCCTCTTGCTGCACATAGCCGACGCCGGCAGTGACGATCAGCGTTTGCCCCAGCGGATGGGTGTGCCACGCCGTGCGTGCGCCCGGCTCGAAGGTCACTGTGCCGCCGCCGATGCGCGCCGGCGGTTCACCTTTGAACAGGCCATCAACGCGCACCGTGCCGGTAAAGTTTTGCGCCGCGCCCTTGACCGAGGGCTGCGCGCCGTTTGGCGTGATGCGGATTTCGCCGGCGGCCTGGGACTCTGCCGCCATCAGTGACAAAGCAACGAGTGGCGCAATCAATCGGTTCATCGGATTGGTTCTCCGGTCAGACAAGAAAAGCGGCGCCGCCCGTGGCGCCGCGTTGGGCAGACTCAGAGTCCGGTCATTTTCAGTGCCGATTCCGGCAGGCGTTCACCGTGCACCTGAATCTGCGCGATCTGCTCGTTGATCACGCGCAGATCGTCGCCGGTCAATTGCAGTTCGACCGCGCCCAGATTCTCTTGCAGTCGATGGGGTTTGGTCGTGCCAGGGATCGGCACAATCCACGGTTTTTGTGCGAGCAACCAGGCTAGCGCGACTTGCGCAGGTGTCGCGTGCTTACGCTCAGCGACGACTTTCACCACATCGACCAGCGCCAGGTTGGCCTTGCGCGCTTCGGGGGAAAAACGCGGGACGAAGTTGCGGAAGTCGCTGGCGTCGAACTGCGTGTGCTCATCGATCTGACCGGTGAGAAAACCGGCGCCCAGCGGGCTGAACGGTACGAAGCCGATCCCCAGTTCTTCCAGCACCGCCAGCAGCTCCAGTTCCGGGCCGCGCCAGAACAGCGAGTATTCGCTCTGTACCGCCGTGACCGGTTGTACCGCGTGGGCCCGGCGGATGGTTTCCACACCTGCCTCAGACAGGCCGAAATGCTTGACCTTGCCCTCGGCGATCAATTCCTTGATGGTGCCGGCGACGTCTTCAATGGGCACCTGCGGATCAACGCGGTGCTGATAAAACAGGTCGATGTGATCGGTACGCAAGCGCTTCAACGACGCCTCGGCGACGGCGCGGATACGCTCCGGCCGGCTATTGGTGCCGCCGCCTCGTGCGCCGGTGATCGGGTCGATATCGAAGCCGAACTTGGTGGCGATGACGACCTGCTCGCGGATCGGCTGCAAGGCCTCGCCCAGCAGCTCTTCATTGGCGAACGGGCCATACGCTTCGGCGGTGTCGAACAAGGTGACGCCTTGCTCGTGGGCCGAACGAATCAGCTTGATCATGCTGGCTTGGTCGGCTGCCGGCCCGTAGGCCGACGTCATGCTCATGCAGCCAAGGCCCAATGCAGACACTTCCAGGCCATTGCCCAACGTGCGGTTTTTCATTATGTCACTCCGTACAGAATTCGATTAATGCGTGAGAGGGTGATCGTTCAGCCAGCCGTTCACGCGTTCCATGGTCTTGCGCTCCTGCTCACCCTCCATCACAAATCCTTCCAGCACTTTGGCCTTCGGCGCGTGCTTGACCAGCACACTGCGGCTGTTGCCCAAGCCGTAACCGCCGTGGGTGTTGAAGGGGATGAGGGTCTTGCCGGTCAGGTCGTGGGCGCTGAGGAATGCGCGCACGATCGGCGGCGCGGTTTCACCCCAGATCGGAAAACCGAGATAGATCGTGTCGTAGTCGCTGAGGGCATGAACCTTGTTCTGCAGCTCGGGCTCGAAGCCACTGTCACGCTCCTGGCGGGCCTGCTCCACGGTTTGCAGATAGTCCTAGGGGTAAGCGTGGGCCGGACAAATCTCGAACAGATCGGCACCCAGTCCACGCTGGATCAGCCCGGCAACCAGACGGGTATTGCCCGAGCGCGAAAAATACGCGACCAGAATGCGCGAGCCAGAACGCGGTGTTTCACCGGCACTCTGCGTGTCGGCAAGCGACAGCAGTGGCGCGCTGGCCAATGCGGCGATCACCGTGCGCCGCAGCGGATCGTGATCGTTACTCATCGGCCGACACGCGCCTTGAGGGATTCGGGGTAGCGCTCGCCTTCGATGCGGACTTGCGCCAGCGCGGTATCAATCGCTTTGAGTTCGGCCGCATCGAGCGTGATCTCCGCGCCGCCGAGGTTTTCTTCCAGGCGATGCAGTTTGGTCGTGCCCGGAATCGGCACAATCCACGGTGCCTGCGCGAGCAGCCAGGCCAGCGCGATCTGCGCCGGTGTCGCTTGTTTCTGCGCGGCTATCTGACGGACCAACACCACCAGCGCCTGATTGGCCTGGAGCGCCGATTGGCTGAAACGCGGGACGATGCTGCGGAAATCGTCGCTGCCGTAAGTGGTCTCAGCCGTCACCGTGCCAGTGAGAAACCCCTTCCCCAGCGGACTGAAGGGCACGAAGCCAATGCCCAGCTCCCAAAGCGTCGGCAGGATTTCCTGCTCGGGATCGCGCCACCACAGTGAGTACTCGCTTTGCAGCGCCGTGATCGGCTGCACCGCATGCGCACGGCGAATGGTCTGCGCACCGGCCTCCGACAGGCCGAAGTGCTTGACCTTGCCTTCGCCAATCAAGTCCTTCACTACGCCGGCGACGTCTTCGATCGGCACGTTCGGATCGACGCGGTGCTGGTAGAGCAAGTCGATGTAGTCGGTCTTCAAACGACGCAACGAGCCCTCGACGGCTATTCGAATACGTTCGGGGCGGCTGTCCAGAGTCTGCTTTGTATTGTCGGCGCCGACGGCGAAGCCGAATTTTGTGGCGATCACGACCTGGTCGCGAAATGGCGCCAGCGCCTCGCCGACTACTTGCTCATTGATATAGGGGCCGTAGAATTCGGCGGTATCAAAGAACGTGACGCCTCGCTCAACGGCTGAGCGGATCAGTGCGATGGCTTGTTCGGTGTCCGTGGCCGGGCCATAACCATGGCTCAGACCCATGCAGCCGAGGCCGAGGGCGGATACTTCGAGTGAACTGTTGCCGAGTGTGCGTTTGTACATGTTGATCTCCCGTTGGGCATGGGAAGAACAGTAAGCGCGCTAACGACTGAGGACTAGACGGGTAAATCGGCAAAGCTTGATGAGGTTTGCTCATCAGTCCCGGAAAAGGGGACGTGGCGACTGCCGAATGAAAGCCTGGGTCACGGTAGGCCATCACCGCTCGCACACAAAAAATCTGACACTCTCTTGACCGTCCGCTTTTGGCCGAAAGCGGACCTTCGCTGAGTTCAGCATTGACGCGGTGGCTGTCAAATGTGATTCACTCCTGACAACGCCACTGAAAGCAGGCAAGAGAAGTGACTCCTACCTCTTTCCTACCAACTTCCATACGGAATGCCGTACTTTTCGACGTATCGTTTAGCCTTCTCACTTACCGGATAGGCATAACGACCACCGTGCTTCCCTTGTTCCGGCCCCAGAGGCTCTATCTCTCCTTGACCGCGAGAAATCTCAACCGGATTTCGACATGAATCTCTAACCCATGTTTTGAGCACGCCGCCCGGAGCGAGACCCACATAGAGCGATGCCATAAACCGCGCGGTTTTCTCCGGTGTTTCCGGGCAACGCTGGTGTGTTGACTTCATCATCAGTTGCCTGCCCTCTTCCGGAATTTCGATGAAACCTTGATAGGTTTTTTGCTCTGTTATGGATTGCCAGCGGACAAAGATCAGTTTTGGAAGGTCGGCGCCCGTCACAGCTATCCCGCTCCCCGACACTGTCCCCCAACCACGAGCAGACTCTGTGCGGATATCGGGCTCACCGCTAGCAGCAGTGCTCTTGCCAGCGCGAAAGAAAATTCTGTTATTGATGTCCTGGACGGAGCTGTCCTCTACCCAGACCTTCATGTAATTCGGCTCAACGAACACTAACTCCCACCATGGATATTTAGGGTCATTTTCGCCGGTTTCTGGGCCTCCGATTTGGCAGCCAGACAACAATAAAGCGCCCAGCAGCGCAATCCTTGCGTTCATTACAAAAGATCCATTCAGTTAAGTGTCACGACTACCAACTTCCGTATGGAATGCCATATTTATCGATATACCGCTTTGCCTTTTCACTCACAGGATAAGCGTAACGCCCTTCGTTCTTACCTTGGCTCGGCCCCAGCGGCTCAATTTCAGCCTGCGCTCGAGCGACTTTGACAGGGTGGTGGCAAGAGTCTCTTACCCAAACCTGCACAACACCACCGGGGGCCAACCCTAAATAAACCGACGCCATAAATCTCGCTTCCTGATCAGGCGTCTGCGGGCAACGTTGATTGACGGACGCCACCATCAACTGCCTGGCTTCCTCTGGGATTTCTACCCATGCCTGCCACGTTTTCTGTTCGACAATCGATTGCCAACGGACCCAGATGCGAACAGGCAAATCTGCTCCCACTACTCTCCTTCCGCTGCCGCCTACCCCACCTGTCCAACCTCGGGCGGACTCCGTGCCATCTTCAGGCTCTCCCCCCGCAGCGGTGCCGCCGCCGGTTTTGTAGAAAATCCTGCCGTTAATGTCTTGAACAGAACTGTTCTCTACCCAGACCTTCATGTAGTCCGGCTCGGTAAACGCCAACTCCCACCACTCGGATTTCGGGTCATTTTTTGCTGAAAGTGGATCCGCAGACTGGCACCCAGTAATGAACAGCGCGCATAGCAGGGTAAAAAGTACTTTCATCACCAAAGTTTCCAGTCAGCTACATGGGGGTGTTGTACGCGTATCGAGTCCGGCGTCGGGGCATTGATGTAAACGGCACGGACGCCACTGCCATCTCTGCGCCCGAGAGGATGGTTCCAATTTGCAGACATGTGAATGTACTTCAGCTTCAGCAATTGGTCTTCTTGGATTGATGTGTCGTAACTACCCGCCAGAAATCGATCACACAGCGCTTGAAGCTCTGCGGGCACTGCCAACTCAGGCGTATCGGGAATGTCTTGAAACCGAACGCCCTTCTCTTTTGCCAATCGGTGCATCACTCGTAGATATACCCTGGAGAGCAAGCCACTCACAGGACGTTTGAGTTGCACTGCGGCATATACGCGCTTCATGCGTGGGCTGAGCCGATCCTGCGGATCAACGGGCAGTAGAAGCGCTTCAGGCGTAACGATCTCCAGCAACTCTGCTGGCCATCCTTTTGCGAGCCACTGCCCCTTCACCGTCACGGCATCACGGTAGATCGACGTAGTGGAGACATCGGTAAATTGCGACACTTCAAGCGTTTGCATCGGACTGACGAGCACGCACTCTTGGACCTCATCGCGGTAGCCACCGCCGATGTCGGAATGAACCCCGGGCAGAGTTATTTCCAAGTGATCCGCTTTAACGCGGCTCAGAGCGAAGTTAGCCCGATATTCGTCACGCGCGGATAACTGCACGACATCAGTGAAGAAGCGGCGGTCGAGGTAAAGTTTGATTCCTGTTGCGATGGGACTTTTGATGTCCCCCAGATTCGACCAGCCAGCAATGGATGGCACCGTATCAAAAAGGCCAATAAAACCCATGTTGATGCTGCTTTTGTACTCTTCGATGAAGGTCCGGCTGAGGGCATTGGCGTTGCTGCGCAACACTTCCCCGAGTGGCCCCTGCTTTCCACGTACGACCTCGTTGGCAAAGTGTCTTGCTGCAGCAGCACCACGGCTGAAGCCGAACGCATCAAAGGTCAGGGACGTAATTTCACTATTGGGATTGTTGTCCAACACGTCCTTGATACGCGTTTTGATCTCTGCGAACGACAACTGAACACGGCCCGCCACGCCTGTTTCGCCTCGGCCAGTACCACCACCTAACGTACTGTCCTTTTTGCCTGACTCAGTTCCTATTCCCTCGATGTAAATCATCCGGAACGCTTGCTTCTGCGAACTATCCCCTTCGGCCCTTTGAGGTGCGAAGTACAGTTCGCTCAGTTTCTGAACATTGGTGGTGTCGTTGGCGTAGCTGCTGTCCGGATCCCTCATGTAAGGCTGACAACTAGCAGGAATATCTTCCGGCGCAATCGGATGCTGCGCCCCACACAGCAATCCAGCCGCCGTGTTGTTCGCATTATTCCCAGTGCCATCAAAGAAAACCCCAATCCTCAACGCGATCCCGATTTTCTCAGGTTCGCGCGCAGGTTCTTTTCCGTGTTTCTCATATTCCGCCCAACGCTGGGCGTGAATATCGACGGGTTTGGCTTCTTCGTAACGATAATTTTTTGGGGGGTTGGGTACGTAGCCACTCATCCGTGATTCCTGGTTCTGATCCTTGAGAACGGCCCGAAGGTTGACAGCCGTGGCTGGGGGGGCGCAAGCCGTGGCCGTGTGCCAGCCAGGGTGTGACCGCGGGGTTCGACGAGGGTTTCCCCTCGTCGGGGTGGGGTTAGCTGGCGATTTCGACGTTATCCAGCGCTTGGTTGACGGCGATTTCGCCGAGCATTACGACTTGGGCGATGCCCAGTGCGGTTTTGCGGTGCGGGGTGTCGAGCATCGCGGCGAAGTTGAGGAGCATTTCGCTGGCGGAGCCGAGGGTTTCGCTGGCGTTGGCGAGCAGGGATTCGCTGTTGTACTTGGGGTTGGCAAGGTACATGCGTTCGGGTTGTTGGGTGCTGGCCATGATTTGGCTGGCGGGTTTGAGGTAGTGGTCGAGGGCGCGCTCGGCGGCTTCGTGGAATCGCTTGGAGTCGGGGGATTCGTAGGGGGATGTGGGGTCGGTTTCTGGTGGGTTGGGTGTTGGTTTGATCATTGATGAAGCTCCTACGTCAAAAAAAGGAGCCATCACTCTCGCTACCAAACGAGGGTGGCGGCCATGCGCAGGTTGGTAGACCGGGACGTAGAAAACCGGCGCGCCCGAAGACGCCCTGTGCATGACCACCATAAAGCCGTGTCGAACAGACACTGCGAATCATGATGCTTATGCAATCTACGAAAACTCAGGGCTACCAAACCCGATCACTGTTTTACAGCGACCGACAGACGATAGAACCCGCGACCTAGACGCACAAGCCGGCGGATTCTGGCTTAGTCGTAGGTAACGGCGCAAGGCGTTGTAGGGTTTCGGTGGTTACTTGAGGCTTCGTTTAAACAGTGGTGGTTTTTACTGTTTATTTCGGTCAGTGGTTGATGGGGTGACTGGTTGGGCGTCTTCGCGAGCAAGCTCGCTCCCACAGGGATTTGTGGTTGAGTTGGGATTGGTGGTGGCTGAGCTGGCGTTATCGCGAGCAGGCTCACTCCTACAGGGGATTGAGTCTGGCTTGGGATTTGGCTGGCGTCTTCGCGAGCAGGCTCGCTCCCACAGGTTTTGTGTTGGACTCGGGGTTCGCGGCGGCCGGGCTGGCGTCATCGCGGGCAAGCCCGGCTCCCACAGGGATTGGGGGATGGCTATGGTCGGTGGCGTGTCATGTTGATGAGGGCAGATCGTCCACCATTTGGCGCCGGGCGTTCTTCGATGGAGAACGGCACGAAGCCAAGTTTCGGGTAGAGCAGCAGGCCGGCGGTGTTTTCATTGAAGCAAGACAGTTGCACTTCCTTGGCCTGGTATTTTTCGAAACCCACAGCGGTCATGGTTTCGACGATGTACCGCGCCACACCTTGCCCACGGGCGTATGGCGCGACGATGACGTTGCCGATGCAGCAGATGCCATCGTGCTCAGCGCGGTAGAAGTTGGCGAAGCCAACGAACTCGCCGTTGGCCAGAAAAGCCGTGGAGTCGAAGCGCTGGCTGATTGCGCTGTGCATCTGCTCTTCCGTCAGCGGGAAGTTGGCTTTCGGGAACATGAAGAACAGCTCTTGTTCGCCCTGGGGAAAGCTGCAGAGGGTGTTGACGTCGTCGGCCGTCACTGGCCGGTGGGAGAAATTCATCGCTGCCCTGCCCTCACTTTTTACCCGCCAGATGATGCGCAACCAAGGCGTTGGCATGACCGTGGCCCATGCCGTGTTCTTCCTTGAGCCACGCCACCAGTTCCATGTGTTTCTTGTCGGTGATGCCGGCGAGCAGGCTCAGCCAGTGATCGATGGGCTGGCCGTATTTTTTCTCGATGGAGGGGAAGTATGACGCCGGGCCTTTTACCTTGTTGTCTTCGCTCATGCTGCAAGCTCCCTGTGGTCACGACGGAGGGTCGGCGGACGCTCCTTGTCGGCAGGTCATAGAGTGGACGCGAAGTGCGGTTCCGGCAACTGCCCCGCTCTGCCAGACACCACAAAAAACTACGGGAGCGAGCCTGCTCGCGAAGGGGCCGTGTCAGCCAACATCATCAGACGCTGACACACCGCTTTCGCGAGCAGGCTCGCTCCCACAGGGGTTGTAGTGGATCAGGGTTATTCGGTGCGGCCCGGCAGCATCCGCACCAGCGTGTTATCCCGCACCCAATAATGGTGAAACAACCCCGCCAGCGCGTGCAGACCGATCAGCCAGTAACCCGTGCTGCCAATCAGTTCATGCCAGTACTTCAGTTGCTTGGCGAGGTCCGGGTCGATGGCCACCGGCGCGGGGACGTGGAAGCCGAAATACGGGAACGGTTTGTCGGCGGCAGCGAGCATTAGCCAGGCGAGGATCGGCGTGGCGATCATCAGCCCATAAAGCGCCAGGTGCATCAGGTGCGCGATGCCGGTCTGCCACGCCGGTGGTTTGGGGGTGATCGGTGGGCGTGGGCTGAGGCGGCCGAGCAGGCGGATCCACACGAGGGCGAAGATGCTCGCGCCGAACAGGCCGTGGAAGCCCATCAGCAAGCCGCGTGCTTCGCTGCCCTTGGGCATGTAGCCCTTGATTTCGACGCATGCGTAGACGCCGACGAACAGCGCCAGCATTAGCCAGTGCAGGGTGATTGAGAGTTTTCCGTAACGGGTTACGGCGATGTCGTGGGACATAAGCTGCGCCTCTTGATTGTCGTGAGTGACGGCCGATTCGTTCGACTGCCTCGCTCCGGTTGTTGGGCGAACCGACGGCGTTACCCTGCCCGCCCAGTCTTAAGAGAGTCTGAAGACAGACCCTCACGTTAACCTTTTTTCACCTTCAGACTTCGTTAAGAAATGCCTCCGATACTCGCCTCAAACCTATTGAGGGAGGCGTTCTGCCCATGCCCGATTTTGACTGGAACATCCCCCTGCCCCTGCGCTTCGGTCAAGCCGAAACACCGCAGATGACACTAACCGGCGCGCTGCCCGACGACACTCTGCGAGCGACGTTTGAAAGCTTTATCCAGCAACGCTTTCGCAAGGCCCACGGCGCCGATATCCGCCACTTCATGCCCGAGCTGTTCGGCATGCACAACGGCGACGGCGAGTTGTGCGCCGTGGCCGGGGTGCGTCGCGCGCATCTGGAATCACTGTTCCTTGAGCGCTATCTGGATGAGCCGATCGAGCCGTTGATCAGCGCGGCGGCAGATCGTCCGGTCGAGCGCAGCGCCATCGTCGAAGTCGGCAACCTCGCCGCCAGCGACACCGGCAGCGCGCGCCTGAGCATCATCGCCATCACCTACCTGCTGGCCATGGGCGGCCTGGAATGGGTGACGTTCACCGGCAACATCGGCCTGGTCAACAGCTTCCATCGCCTGGGTTTGAAGCCAGTGACATTGTGCGCCGCTGATCCGGAACGGTTGGGTGACGAGCGTCAACACTGGGGCAGTTATTACGAAAGTAAACCTTGGGTGCACGTCGGCAACATCCGCGCCGGGTTCGTCCATTTGCGCGATATCGGCCTGTTTGCCCGCCTCGGTTTGCCCGGTTCGATTGAAGGAGCCTGTCATGTCGCTTGAACTGCAACGCTTCCAGGAAACCCTGCGCGACCATGCCCGGCGCAATGACAACGCGACGGCCCTGTGGGGCGACACGCTGAAACTCGATTACGCCACGCTGTACGCCGAGGTGTTGTATCGCCAGGAGCGCCTGCGCGATGAGCAAGCGCAGGTGATTGCGCTGGCGTTGGACAACGGCGTCGACGCGATGCTGTGGGATCTGGCCGTGCTGTTTGAAGGCCTGACCTGCGTGACGCTGCCGCCGTTTTTCAGTGCGGCGCAACGTGCTCATTGTCTGCAACAGAGCCAGGCCGAACGGGTGATTGCCGAGCCGGAGCTGGGCGCCGAACTGCTCGCGGCTGGTTATGAACAACGTGGCGAGTTCTGGTGCCGTTCGTTCAGTGGCCCGAATTGCATGCCGGCCGGCACCGCGAAACTCACCTTCACTTCCGGTACCACCGGCACGCCGAAAGGTGTATGCCTGAGCGCCGACAGCCTGCTGCGGGTGGCGCGGGAGCTGGATCAGGCCAGCGAAGCGACCGGCCCGCAGCATCATCTGGCGCTGTTGCCGTTGGCGATTCTGCTAGAGAACCTCGGCTGCTATGCCGCGCTGTATGCCGGCGCAACGCTCAGTGTGCCGAGCCAGAAAACCCTCGGCATTCAGGGCGCCAGCGGCGTCGAGATTCCGCGCCTGCTCGGTTATCTGGCCAGCCGCGCGCCGGAGAGTCTGATCCTAGTGCCGCAGTTGCTGTTGTTGCTGGTCAGCGCCGCCGAACAGAAAGCCTTCGACCCGCAAACCCTGTGCTTTGCCGCTGTCGGCGGTGCGCGGGTCTCGGAGGATCTGCTGCACCGTGCGCAACGGGTCGGGCTGCCAGTTTACGAAGGCTACGGCCTGTCCGAATGCGCCTCGGTGGTGTGCCTCAATCGCCCCGGCGCACGCCGCCCCGGCAGTGTCGGCCGACCGCTGCCACATGTTGAAGTGCGGCTGGCCGAGGACGGCGAGGTGCTGATCAAGGGGTCCACATTGCTCGGTTATCTGGGCGACGCGCCGTACGCCGATGAGTGGTGGCCGAGCGGCGATCTGGGCGAGTTCGACCCGGAAGGTTTTCTCTATCTCAAGGGCCGCAAGAAGCACCAGTTCGTCACCAGTTTCGGGCGCAACGTCAACCCGGAATGGGTCGAGTCCGAGCTGACCCAGCGCCGCCACATCGCTCAGGCGTTCGTTTACGGCGAGGCCTTGCCGCATAACCACGCACTGCTCTGGCCACATCGTCCGGACTGCACCGATGCCGAACTGGCCGCTGCCGTCGCCGAAGCCAACGAGGCTTTGCCCGATTACGCCCAGGTGCATCAGTGGACGCGCCTGCCGCAACCCTTCACCGCCGCCAATGGCTTGCTCACCGCCAATGGCCGCCCGCGCCGCGACGCCATCGTCGCGCAGTACCACGCGCAATTGACCGAATCCGCTGTTTCCGAGGAGTCCGCATCATGAGTTTTTTTGACACCCTGCAAGAAGCCACGCAACAGGAACGCCACGAACTGTTCAACCTGCCGATCATCGTCGATGCCCTGCAAGGCAAGGTCAGCCTCGACAGCTATCGGGCGTTTCTCGCGCAAGCGTATTACCACGTGCGCCACACCGTGCCGCTGATGATGGCTTGCGGTGCGCGCCTGCCGACGCGTCTGGAATGGCTGCGCAAAGCGGTGGCCGAGTACATCGAAGACGAATACGGCCACGAGCACTGGGTGCTCAACGACATCGCTGCATGTGGCGGTGATCGTGATGCGGTGCGCGACGGTCAGCCGTCGTTGTCGATCGAACTGATGGTCAGCTTTCTTTACGACCTGATCGCCCGGGGCAATCCGGTCGGTCTGTTCGGCATGGTCAACGTGCTCGAAGGCACCAGCATCGCCCTGGCCACCCACGCGGCGGGCAGCATTCGCGAGCGCCTGGCGTTGCCGGAAACGGCGTTCAGTTACCTGAGCTCCCACGGTTCGCTCGATATCGAGCACATGCAGACCTATCGGCGCCTGATGAATCAGCTGGAAGATCCTGCCGATCAAGCCGCCGTGATCCATGCCTCGAAAGTCGTCTATCGCCTGTACACCGACATGTTCCGTGGCTTGCCGCGTGACGCGGAGGCTCAACATGCAGCTGCGTGATGCGCGGGTGGTGCTGACCGGTGCTAGTGGCGGCATCGGCCTGGCCATCGCCGAAACCTTGTGCGCCGCCGGTGCCCATGTGCTCGCGGTGGCGCGGCATCAGGAGGCACTGCTGCCGTTGCTCAAGCGCTACCCCGAGTCGTTGTGCTGGGTCGGCGCCGACCTGACCTTCCTCAGCGATCGGCGCAAAGTGCTGGTCGCCGCCGAAGCCATCGGCGGCATCAACCTGCTGATCAACGCCGCCGGGGTCAATCACTTCGCCATGCTCGAACAGCTCGATGACAGCGATATCAACGCGATGCTGGCGGTGAACATCAGTGCGCCGATGTGCCTGACCAAACTGCTGTTGCCGCTGCTCAAGCAGGCCGACAGCGCCATGGTGGTCAACGTCGGTTCGACCTATGGCTCGATCGGCTACCCGGGTTACGCCAGTTATTGCGCGACCAAATTCGCTTTGCGCGGGTTTTCCGAGGCGTTGCGCCGCGAGCTCGCCGACACCCGCGTCAGCGTGCTGTACGTCGCGCCCCGCGCCACGCGCACCTCGATGAACAGCGCCGCCGCACAAGCGTTGAACGACGCACTCAAGGCCAACGTCGACGATCCGCAAACCGTGGCCTCGGCGGTGATCCATGCGATTGCCGGTGATCGTCGCGACCTCTACCTGGGCTGGCCGGAACGCTTCTTCGTCCGCCTGAACAATCTGCTCCCGCATCTGGTGGATCGAGGCCTGCGCAAGCAGTTGCCGCTGATCCGCCGTCTCAGTGAAAAACCTGACCACGAGTCGCCAAAGCCATGAAAAAACTATCCGCATGCCTGTTGCTCGCCGCCTTGAGTCAAAGTGTCTGGGCGCTGGAACCGGCCGACCAGCAACGTCTCGAGGGCATCCAGCAGAGCTGGGCGCACATCCAATATGAAGTGGCGGAAAAACAGCGCGCCGCCGCGTTCGAACAATTGGCCAGCGAAACCAACACGTTCACCACGCAGCGCCCGGCGGTGGCCGAAGCGTGGATCTGGAAAGGCATCGTCACCAGCAGTTGGGCCGGTGCCGAGGGCGGACTCGGCGCACTGGGCAAAGCCAAGGACGCCAAGGCCGATCTGGAAAAATCCCTGACCCTCGACCCCAAAGCCCTGCAAGGCTCGGCCTACACCAGCCTCGCCGCGCTGTATGACCGCGTGCCCGGCTGGCCCATCGGTTTCGGCGACAGCGACAAGGCCGAGCAACTGCTCAAGCAAGCCTTGCAACTCAACCCCAACGGCATCGACAGCCTGTACTTCTGGGGCGATCACCTCTACCGTCAGAAGCGCTACGCTGAAGCCAAAGCAGCCCTGCTCAAAGCCCAACAAGCGGCGCCGCGTCCGGGCCGGGAAAGTGCCGATGCCGGGCGTCGCAAAGAGATCGCCGCCCTTCTGGTGGACGTGAACAAGAAACTCGACTGACAGGAGTCCGCGTGCGTTTATTACTGGTTGAGGATGACGTGGCGCTGGGTGAAGGCATTCATCAGGCGCTGGGCCGCGAGGGTTACACCGTCGACTGGCTCAAGGACGGCAGCAGCGCGTTGCATGCGCTGCTCAGTGAAACCTTCGATGTCGCCGTGCTCGATCTCGGTCTGCCACGCATGGACGGCCTGCAAGTGCTGCGCCGCCTGCGCGACAGCGGTTCGAATCTGCCGGTGCTGATTCTGACTGCCCGCGACGCTACTGAAGACCGTATCGCCGGGCTCGACGCCGGGGCCGACGACTACCTGATCAAACCGTTCGACCTGGATGAACTCAAGGCACGCTTGCGCGCCTTGTTGCGGCGCAGTGCCGGGCGCGCCCAGGCGTTGATCGAGCATGCCGGCATCAGCCTTAACCCCGGCACCCAGCAAGTCAGCTATCAGGGCCAGCCTGTGGCCCTGACGCCCAAGGAATATCAGTTGCTGCACGAGCTGCTGTCGCCGCCGGGCCGGGTGATGACCCGCGATCAGTTGATGCAGCTGCTTTACGGCTGGAATGAAGAAGCCGAAAGCAACACCCTCGAAGTGCACATCCATCACTTGCGCAAGAAGTTTTCCACCGACCTGATCCGCACCATTCGCGGCGTGGGTTATCTGGTGGAGGAGCGTCGATGACCTCGATCCGCCGCCGCACGCTGACCTTGATCATCGGCCTGTTGCTGGCCGGCCTCGCGGTGCTCAGCACCTTCAACCTGCACGACAGCAACCACGAAATCGCCGAAGTCTACGACGCACAATTGGCGCAGAACGCGCGCTTGTTGCAAGGGGTGATGCGCATGCCCCTGGCCAGCAAACAGCACGCAGAGCTTTACCAGGCGTTTAACTCGGCGCTGGGCGAAGCGGTGCCGCGCGGCGAGGGTCATCCTTACGAACGCAAAATCGCCTTTCAGGTGTGGAATCCTGCCGGTGATGTGTTGGTGCACACCGCCAGCGCACCGTCCTTCAAGGCGCCGCCGACTCAGCCCGGTTTCAGCGATGTGGTGGATCTGAACAATCGGCACTGGCGCGCCTTTCTCCTTGAAGACAAACAGAACGGCCTGCGCATCTGGGTCGGTGAGCGCGACGATGTGCGCGCCGATCTGGTCGACCGCATCGTCCGTCACACGCTGTGGCCGAACGTGGTCGGCAGCCTGCTGCTGGCAGCGATGGTCTGGCTGGCGATTGGCTGGGGCCTCAAACCTTTGGCGAACATGGCCGAAACCTTGCGCGCCCGCCACAGCGGTTCGCTGGAACCGTTGCAATTGGCGCCGCTGCCCAGTGAGCTGGAACCGATGCAGGCGGCGCTCAACCGTATGCTCGCGCAGATCCAGGAAGTGCTCGGCCGCGAGCGGCGCTTTATCGCCGACGCCGCCCACGAAATGCGTACGCCGCTGGCGGTGCTGCGGGTGCATGCGCAGAACCTGCAGGAGGCCGGCACCGAACAGGAACGCCGCGAATCGCTGGCGTTTCTGATCGCCGGGGTCGACCGCACCAGTCGCCTGGTCAACCAGTTGCTAACCATGGCGCGTCTGGAGCCGAAACCCAATCCGCCGCCGCTGCAACCCATCGACCTCAGCGAAACCGTGCGCAACAGCCTGGTGCAATTGACGCCATGGTTGCTGAGCAAACACCTGGAACTGGCCTTTGAAGACAGCGCCCAGCCGTTCAACATCATGGCCAGCCCCGGCACGATCGACATTGCCCTGAACAACCTGATCACCAATGCTGCGAACTTCTCCCCGGAACACGGCGTGATCACCGTGCTGCTCAGCCAGGCTGAGGGTTTCTATCACTTGAGCGTTGAAGATCAGGGGCCGGGCATCGATGAAGCCGACCGGGCGCGCTTGTTCGAACGTTTCTACAGTCGCGGCAATGCCAACGGTGCGGGGCTGGGACTGACCATCGTCAACACCATCGCCACGCAGTTGGGCGGTCGGATCACTTTGGTCAACCGCGCTGAGGGCGGCCTGCGTGCGACCTTGTCGATCCCTGACGGGCAACCGCGCCCCGCATCGCAACGCAGCACCCGCGAGCCGTCTCAGGGCTGAGCCTGTCGCGGAGCCAGGAGCGCCACCGTCCGGTAAAACACTGGCCGCGCGTCGGAATCTGATCCAGATCAGCTTCCGGGGCTGACATCGGTGTAGAACAGACTCAGCGCACTCTCCTGCGCGTTGCTCGTTCAGCCCCGATGGAGGCTCATCTCATGCTCACTGTCAAAGACCACAATGACCGCGCGGCGCCGGCCTATGCCGCGCACCAAGGTGAATACTGGATCGAGTCGCTCAAGGATGGCCGCCACGTCTTGATCCGCGCACTGGCCGCCAAGGATCGCGAACGCGAGTACGCGTTCATCAAGCGCTTGTCGCCCGAGTCCCGACACCTGCGCTTTCTTGCGCAGATGAGTGAGCCGGGCACCGCGTTGCTCGATCAGTTGATGGACGTCGATTACAAACAACGCGCGGCCTTCATCGCACTGGTTCACGAAAATGGCGAATTGATCGAGATCGGCATCAGCCGCTACGCCGCCACGGGCGAACAGGACTGTGAATGCGCCGTCACCGTCGCCGATGAGTGGATGCACCTGGGCCTGGCCACGTTGCTGATGGAACATTTGATCAAGGCTGCCCGGCACAACGGTTTCAAGCATCTGTATTCGGTGGATTCGGCCAGCAACACGGCCATGCGCGACCTCGCCCGATCACTGGGCTTTGAAACCCACAGCGATCCTGATGATGCCCATCAGGTCATTCATCGCCTGAGTCTGTAGCGACATTCCTGCGCCCCGCACCAGTAAACAGTACGGGGCGCATTGCCAATCAAGGCGTGATCGCCACCTTCATCACCCCATCGCGCTGATGCGCGAACAGTTCATAGGCGGCTTCGATATCGTCCAGTTTGAAGTGGTGGGTCACCAGCGGCGACAGATCGACACCACCGCTTTGCACCACCGCCATCAACCGGCGCATGCGCTCCTTGCCGCCGGGGCACAGGGTGCTGACGATGCTGTAATCGCCCAGCCCCGCCGCGAAGGCATCGTAGGGAATGCGCAGGTCCGACGCGTAAACCCCAAGGCTCGACAAGCGTCCGCCCGGGCGTAACACCCGCAAGGCAGACTCGAACGTGCCTTGGGTGCCCAAGGCTTCGATGGACACATCCACGCCGCGCCCGTCGGTCAACGCCATGATTTGCTCGACCACGTCGCCATCCTTGAAGTTGACCACATGGGTCGCACCCAACTGCCGCGCGACGCTCATGCGCTCGGCCACCGCGTCGACGCCAATGATCACGCTCGCGCCCTTGAGCCGCGCCCCGGCCACCGCACACAGGCCGATCGGCCCCAGCGCGAACACCGCAACGCTGTCGCCGATACTGACTTCACCACGTTCGGCGCCGGAGAATCCGGTGGACATGATGTCCGGGCACATCAGCACTTGTTCGTCACTCAGCCCGTCGGGGATCGGACACAGGTTGGCCAAGGCATCGGGCACCAAGACGTACTCCGCCTGGCAGCCATCGATAATGTTGCCGAATTTCCAGCCGCCGGTGGCGCGAAAGCCGTGGCGAGTGTCCGGCCCGTCCTGGGAGCCGCAGCCACACAGGCAGGCGTAGCTTTGGCCGCTGGGGGTGATGGCGCCGGCAATCACCCGTTGGCCTTCGAAAAATCCGCGCACCTGTGAGCCGAGTTTCTCGATCACGCCCACCGGTTCGTGACCGACGGTCAAACCTTTGGCCACCGGATACTCGCCACGCAGGATATGCACGTCGGTGCCGCAGATCGTCGTGGTGGTGATACGCACCAGTGCGTCCAGCGGGCCAACCTCGGGGATCGGTTTGTCATCCAGCACGATGCGATTCTTTTCGACGAATATCGCCGCTTTCATCATGGCCATGATCAAGACTCCTGTGCAGGTGTTTGCAGTGAGTTCAGCACCTTTCCAAGGCTGCGCCGAACTGACCGACACAAGGTTGATAACGATCAATCAATGCAGGATTGCGCCCGCCGTTACCGCCCGTCGGGCGCGGGCGTTGCTCGGCTGCGTCATTGACAAAGATCAAGCCGCGCCCGGCGGCACGGAGCAACATGAACTGACGCCGTTGCGTCTGGCCGGCCAATGCCGCTACCCACAGGAGATTCGTCATGTCCGAGCAAGCACGTTTCATGCTGGTAGCTTCACCGCTGATGAAACACAGCCCTGCGTTCGATCGGGCCGCTGCCCTGGCCAAGGCATCGGGTGCGGCGCTGCATATCGTGGCATTCGATTACCTCGAAGGGCTGGCGACCGCCGGATTGGTCAACGAGCAGGCCCTGGAACAGATGCGCCTGGGTTATGTCGAGCGCCACCGCCAATGGCTGGAGGACCAGGCCCGGCCCATGCGCCACCTCGGCGTGACCGTGACCACGGAAGTGGTGTGGGTCGACAATCCGTTGCGTGAAATCCAGATTCACCTCAAGGAGCAGCCGATGGCCCTGCTGATCAAGGATCTGCAGCACGCCTCGTTCATGTCGCGATTGATGTTCACCCCGCTCGATGTTCATTTGCTGCGCGAATGCCGGGTGCCGCTGCACTTTGTCAGCCATGTTCAGCATGCCCGGCCTCGGCGGATCGTCGCGGCGATTGATCCGTTTCATCGCGACGAGCAATACGCTGACTTCAACGACCGCATCCTGCGCGAGGCCGCGAAACTGGCCAGCCTCTGCGATGCCGAACTGGATGTGATCTACGCCTACGACCTGTCATCGATCAGCGCCGACGAGTTCGGTTTTGGCAACGCCTCGACGTTTTTTACCCCGGGCAAGGCGAAAACCCTGTTCGATGCGCAAGGTGATGCATTCCGCGAACTGGCCGAGCGCAACGGCATCGCGCCGGAACGCCAGCACATGATCATGGGCAATCCGGCCAAAGTGCTGTGCAGCTACGCCGATGCCTATGACATCGACGTGATCGTCATGGGCCGGATCGGTCATCGCGGCCTCGGTCGGTTGATCGGTAGCACGGTGGAACAGTTGCTGTACAAAATGCCCTGCAGCGTCTGGGTGGTGTCACCGCAAGTACTGGTCGACTGAACGCAGCCGTCCCTCGCCGAGGGACGGCCTCAGATCGAGCGCTGATTGACCCGCGCCATCAATTGCTCGGCACTTTCCTTGCGCTCGGAGTAACGGTCGACCAGATGCGCCTGTTGATCACGCAGCAGCACGGTGAACTTCACCAGTTCTTCCATTACATCCACCACACGATCGTAGAACGGCGACGCTTTCATCCGCCCGGTGTCGTCGAACTCCATGTAGGCCTTCGGCACCGAGGATTGGTTGGGGATGGTGAACATGCGCATCCAGCGGCCCAACACGCGCAACTGGTTGACCACGTTAAACGACTGCGAGCCACCGCAGACTTGCATTACGGCCAGGGTTTTACCCTGAGTCGGGCGCACGGCGCCGAGTTCCAGCGGCACCCAGTCGATCTGCGCCTTGAACACGGCGGACATCGCGCCATGACGTTCGGGTGAGCACCAGACCTGGCCTTCCGACCACAGCACCAGATCGCGCAGTTCCTGCACCTTGGGATGGTCGACCGGAACGTCGTCGGGCAGTGGCAGACCGGACGGGTTGAAGATGCGCGTTTCAGCGCCGAAGTGTTCGAGCAGACGTGCGGCCTCCTCTACCAGCAAACGGCTGAAGGAGCGTTCGCGGGTCGAACCGTAGAGCAGCAGGATGCGCGGTTTGTGCGCGCCCGCTTGCGACGGTTTGGCGTTATCGAACAGATTGAGATCGAGGTTGGGCAGTTCGGACATAAATCCTCCTTAAAGCGTGCCGACGCGGTCGAGCTCAGCCTTGAGTTGATCGCGGCTGAGCGAGTGGAAAGGCAGATCGAGGAAGGCCTGACAGCGTTGGCCGATGCGCATAAGGGTGGCGTGAAAAGCCGCGTCGACAGTGGCTTCGTCGCCCTTCACTTCGGACGGATCTTCCAGCCCCCAGTGGGATTTCAGCGCCGGGCCGAAATACACCGGGCAAGTCTCGCCAGCGGCTTTGTCGCACACGGTGATGACGATATCTGGCGGGTTGCTTTCAAAAGCGTCGTTGCCTTTGCTGTGCAAACCATCAATGGCGATGCCGGCCTGTTGCAGCGTCGACAGGCTGCGCGGCAAGACCTGACCTTTGGGAAAACTGCCGGCACTCACCGCTTCGAATCCCGCTGGCGCCAGATGATTGAACATGGCTTCAGAGAGGATGCTGCGGCAGCTGTTGGCCGTGCACATGAACAAAACTCGCATGGATTGCTCCTACCGCTTTTGGCGGACATCAAAGGCTCAGGCGCAGTGCCAGGGCCGAAAGAGTGATCAACAGAACCGGAAGGGTCAGCAGAATGCCGACCTTGAAGTAGTAGCCCCAGGTGATGCGCAGACCTTTGCGTTCCAGCACATGCAGCCAGAGCAACGTGGCGAGGCTACCGATGGGGGTGATTTTCGGGCCGAGGTCGCAGCCAATGATGTTGGCGTAGATCATCGCTTCGCGAACGAGCCCTTGGGCGTCGCTGGCCTGGATCGACAGCGCACCGATCAGCACGCTGGGCATGTTGTTCATCACCGATGACAACAGCGCGGACAGCAGGCCAGTGCCGAGGGTGGCGCTCCACAAACCTTGCTCGGCCAAGCGGTCGAGGACGACGGCCAGCAGGTCAGTCAACCCGGCATTCTTCAGGCCATACACCACCAGATACATGCCCAGCGAGAACACCACGATCTGCCACGGTGCATCGCGCAAAACCCGTCGGGTAGCGATCTTGTGGCCCTTGGCAGCGACCGCAAAAAGGATCGCCGCACACACTGCCGCGACGGCACTGACAGGAATCCCCAGCGGTTCCAGTGCGAACAGTCCGACCAGCAGTATCAGCAGTGTCCAGCCGCCGACCACGAAGGTGGCGTGGTCGCGAATCGCTGCTTTGGGTTCCTGAAGCGCCTCAACCGGGTAGCGCTGTGGCACATCGCGCCGGAAGTACACAAACAGCACCAGCAACGTCGCCGCGACACTGACCAGACTCACCGGCACCATCACCGATGCGTATTCGGCAAAGCCCAAGCCGAAGTAGTCGGCGGAGACGATGTTGACCAGATTTGATACCACCAGCGGCAGGCTGGCCGTGTCGGCAATAAACCCGGCGGCCATGACGAATGCCAACGTCGCCGCCGGTGAAAAGCGCAGCGCCAGCAACATCGACATGACAATGGGTGTGAGGATCAGCGCCGCACCGTCGTTGGCGAACACCGCCGCCACCGCCGCGCCGAGCAACACGCAGAACGCGAACAATCGATAACCACTGCCCTTTGCCCATCGTGCAACGTGGAGTGCCGCCCATTCAAAGAAGCCGGCTTCATCCAGCAGCAGGCTGATGATGATCACCGCGATAAACGTGGCGGTGGCGTTCCAGACGATGGCCCACACTGTGGGAATGTCCTGCAGCGAAACGGCACCGACAGCCAGGGCGATCAGGGCACCGAACGTGGCGCTCCAACCGACGCCTAATCCTTTGGGTTGCCAGTTGACGAGTACGAGGGTGAAGACGAAAACAGCGAAAGCCAGCAACATGTCAGAACTCTCTAAATCCGGATTCAGCAGCAGGCGGCTTCGCGCACCGGACGCCCGTCCATGTTCTGCAGGCGGGCGGCGTTGTCCTTGAGCCAATCGGCGTTGGCTTTGGACGTCACTTGCAGAATCTCGCGCACCCACGCCGGCAGCTCCGGATTGAGCCGGTAATAGACCCACTGGCCCTGACGGCGATCGAGCAGCAAGCCATTGCTGCGCAGTTGCGCGAGGTGGCGGCTGATTTTCGGTTGGCTGTCGTCGAGCGCACACATCAGCTCGCAGACGCAGAGTTCACCTTGATCGGAAATGAGCAGCATGGCGCGGACACGGGTTTCGTCAGCGAGGCTCTTGAAGACTTCGGTGGGAGTGATCATGGAATGGGCTCTGCACATATGGAAATTCGAATATACGGATATCCATATATTAATCAACCCCAAGAATTTCCTTTTTGCCAAAGCGCTGTAGAAGGCACAGTCTTCAATGCCGCACGCAACGTCATTCCTGCCAGCCCTGCAAACGGGACTACAGGTGCGTGTCCACCGGCGCGACGATCTCTACTTTGATCTTGTCCGGATCCTCACAGTAGAGGGCGTAGTGCTCCGGGCCGCCGGCGTGCGGATAGGCGCTCTCGTAGAGAAGACGAAAACCGGACGTTCGCAGCCAATCCGCCATTTCATCCACTTGCGCCTGTGAACCCGCCTGGAACGCCAGATGATTCAAGCCCACGCCCCGGCGGTTAAAGCCCTGTTGCAGATCGCTTGCCTGAACGAACACCAGGTAGGTGCCGTTGAGAATAAAGCTGCGCCCGGCGGGCCAGTTTTGATGCTGCGTATAACCCAGCATCAAGAGCAACGGCTGCCAAAAGCGCAGCGAGACTTCCAGCGATGAGACGTTGATTTCAACGTGATGAAGCCTGCCGGTTTTGGGTGTACTGCCCAGATCGCTATTGGTCATCGGCGGCATTTCCTTGGGTTGCGCCAAGGGTTTTCAACAGCGTATGACGACTCCACGGGCCGCAGTACTCAGGCACGTGCGCGATCAATCGGTAGCCGCAGCGGGTGTACCAACGGGCGACGTCGTCATCCAGCGTTTCGATCAAGGCATCCACGCACGCCCTTTCAACGGCCAGCGCCTCAAGCTTGTGCAACGCCTGAGTACCCAGCCCGGTTCCGCGCCATTGCACGTCGATCCACAGGTAATTGACAAACAGGCGCCGGAATTCGGTTCTGCCGGTAGCGCCGCCGATCAGTGTTCCCTCCTCCATCAGCGCACAGGCGATGGCTTCAGCGTGCCCGCCGCGAGCCTCAGACAAGGCTCGGCCATGCCGTAAGACGCCGTCACTGATGGCCTTCAAGGTGTCCGCATTGATGTCGCGAACGCTAAGCCATTCCCTCATTGCTGCTCTCCATTGCCAAAGGCTTTGAAGCTATTCAAGCAAAAGCGGCGCCAACAGCAGCACAGCCAAAAGGATTAACGGATGCCGGCCTGCGATCTGCCCAGCAACAACCCCTGCTCCGCTTCACATAACCCCACCACATAATCCCAGACCACCCGCAGCCGCACCGACTTGTGCAACTCGCGCCGCGTACTGATCCAGTAACTACGCTCGATGCTTTCATCCGGCAGCAACGGCACCAGATCGGGATCCGACTCGGCCATGTAGCAAGGCAACACCGCAATGCCCAATCCCGACCGCGCCGCCTCCTGCTGCGCGATGACGCTGGTGCTGTGAAACACAACCCGAGGGCTGCGACAGAAACTGTTGAGAAACATCAATTCCTGGCTGAACAGCAAATCGTCGACATAACCGATCCACGCATGCCGCCCAAGGTCCTCGCGGCTGTGCAGGGGCGGGGCTTTATCGAGATAGCGCTGGCTGGCGTACAGCGCCAAGCGATAGTCCGTGAGCTTGCGCGTGACCAGCATGTCCGCCGCCGGGCGCTCCAGGTGAATGCTGATTTCCGCCTCACGGTTGAGGATGCTGACAAAGCGCGGCACCGCGACCAGTTCCACTTCCAATCCCGGATAGCGCTCGAACAAGCCGATCATCCGGCTGGCGAGAAACTTGATGCCCAGCCCTTCGGTGACGCCAACACGAATCTTGCCCAGTGGCGCAGTGGATTGGGTGATCTCTTCCTGCGCCAGCAACGCAACGTTTTCCATCGCTTCAGCATGTTTAAGCAGCGCCTCCCCCGCCGGGGTCATTTCGTAGCCTTGGGCGTGCTGGACGAACAGCGCGGTGCCGAGGCTTTTTTCGATGGCTTCGATATGGCGGGCGACGGTGGCGTGGGTGGTGTTGAGGCGGCGGGCGGCGGTGAGCAGGCGGCCGCTGCGTTGCAGCTCGAGAAAAAACCGTAGGTCGTTCCAGTCGAACATGGCGTGTCCTTGTCGGCTATGGTCAATGCACGCTGTTTGAAAACGCACAGCGGCTGCGCAAAAACTAACATTCTTTTAACGAAAGCTAACAACTAGAGTGTCCGACAATAAAAACAAAAAGCGAGGTCAGGGAATGCAGACTTCCCTCGATGAATACGACTACATCGTGGTCGGCGCCGGCCCTGCCGGGTGTTTGCTGGCCAATCGGCTGTCGGCAGATCCGCAGCAGCGTGTGCTGCTGCTTGAAGCCGGCGGGCGCGACAACTATGCGTGGATTCACATTCCTGTCGGTTACCTGTTCTGCATCGGTAACCCGCGCACCGACTGGTGCTTCAAGACCGAAGAACAACCGGGCCTCAACGGCCGCGCGCTGAGCTATCCGCGCGGTAAAGTGCTGGGCGGTTGTTCGTCCATCAACGGCATGATCTACATGCGCGGCCAGGCCAACGACTACGATGGCTGGGCGGCCGAGGGCAACCCGGGTTGGGCCTGGAACGACGTGCTGCCGCTGTTCAAACAAAGCGAAAACCACTTTGCCGGTGCGGCTGAATTTCACGGCGCCAAGGGTGAGTGGCGGGTCGAGCAGCAGCGTCTGTCGTGGCCGATTCTGGATGCCTTTCGCAGTGCGGCTGAGCAAAGCGGCATCGCCAGCATCGATGACTTCAATCAGGGCGACAACGAGGGTTGCGGCTACTTTCAGGTCAATCAGAAATCCGGCGTACGCTGGAACGCAGCGAAGGCATTTTTGAAACCGGTGCGCGACCGGGCGAATCTGACAGTGCTGACCGGGGTTGAGGTGGATCGGGTGCTGCTCGAAGACGGTCGCGCCTCGAAAGTCAGCGCGCGTCACGAAGGTCAAATCAAACAGTTCAAGGCACGCAAGGAGATCGTCCTGTGCGCCGGCGCGGTCGGTTCGCCGAGCATTCTGCAGCGCTCCGGGATTGGCCCGCGTCCGCTGCTCGAACGCTTGGGCATCGGCGTGATTCATGAGCTGCCGGGCGTCGGCGGCAATCTGCAGGATCACCTGCAACTGCGCCTGATCTACAAACTGGAAAACGCCCGAACCCTCAACCAGATCGCTGGCAGCGTGTGGGGCAAGATGGGCATGGGCCTGCGTTATCTGTATGACCGTAGCGGGCCGCTGTCGATGGCGCCGAGTCAGTTGGGCGCGTTCGCGCGGTCGGGGCCGGAGCAGACTTCGGCGAATCTGGAATATCACGTGCAGCCTCTGTCGCTCGAGCGTTTTGGCGAGCCGCTGCACAGCTTTCCCGCCTTCACCGCCTCAGTTTGCGATTTGCGTCCGCAGAGTCGGGGACGCATCGACATTCGTTCGGCAGATCCACAGGAAGCGCCGCTGATTCAACCCAACTACCTCAGTCATCCTGAAGATCTGCGCGTGGCAGCGGATGCGATTCGTCTGACCCGACGCATCGTCAGCGCCCCTGCCCTGCAAGCGTTCAAACCGGTCGAGTATCTGCCCGGCGCCAGCCTGCAAAGTGATGAAGAGTTGCAGGAAGCGGCGGCGAAGATCGGTACGACGATTTTCCATCCGGTTGGCACCTGCCGCATGGGCAACGACGCTGAGGCGGTGGTCGACGCACAGCTGCGCGTGCACGGCGTGCCCGGTTTGCGCATCGCCGATGCCTCGATCATGCCGCGCATCACCTCGGGCAACACCTGTTCGCCTACGCTGATGATTGCCGAGAAAGCGGCACAACTGATCCTCAACCCCAACACCAGGAGCAGCACCCCGAAATTGGAGCTGGCCCAAACCCTGTAGGAGCTGCCGAAGGCTGCGATCTTTTGACTTTGGATTTTCCAGATCAAAAGCAAGATCAAAAGATCGCAGCCTGCGGCAGCTCCTACAAGGGACCGCGTTTAATTCAAGGCATCACCCGGACACGCAACACCAGTGGAACAACAAAAACAATCACTGTGAGGGATACCGATATGTCAGAACACGTTCAGCCGCTGGACGCCGTGCGCAGCGCGGAAACCAGCCCGGATACACGCAAAGTCATCTTCGCTTCCTCACTGGGGACGGTGTTCGAGTGGTATGACTTCTTCCTCTATGGCGCCCTCGCGGCGGTGATCAGCAAGCAGTTTTTCGCCGGAGTCAACGACACCACGGCGTTCATCTTTGCGCTGATGGCCTTCGCCGCAGGCTTCATCGTGCGGCCGTTCGGGGCGCTGGTGTTCGGTCGGTTGGGCGATATGATCGGGCGCAAATACACCTTTCTCGCGACGATCATCCTGATGGGCGTGGCGACGTTCTGCGTCGGTCTGCTGCCGACCTACGCCAGCATCGGCATCGCCGCGCCGATCATTCTGGTGGTGCTGCGCATGCTTCAGGGCCTGGCGCTCGGCGGTGAATACGGCGGCGCTGCGACCTATGTGGCCGAGCATGCGCCAATCGGCAAACGCGGCTTCCACACCAGTTGGATTCAGTCCACCGCCACCCTCGGCCTGTTGCTGTCGCTGCTGGTGGTGCTCGGTTGCCGATACTTCACCGGCGATCAGTTTGAAGTCTGGGGCTGGCGCATTCCGTTCCTATTGTCGATCGTGTTGCTGGGCATCTCCACCTGGATTCGCCTGAGCCTGCACGAGTCGCCGGCGTACCTGAAAATGAAAGAGGAAGGCAAAACCTCGAAAGCGCCGATCCGCGAATCCTTCGGCAAATGGGAAAACCTCAAAGTCGTGTTGATCGCCCTGTTCAGCATCAACGCCGGGCAAGCGGTGACCTTTTACGCCGCGCAGTTTTACGTGCTGTTCTTCCTGACCCAGTTCCTGAAAATGGATCCGGCGGTGGCCAACACCTTGCTGATCATCAGCGTGGTGATCGGCGCGCCGTTCTTCATCTTTTTCGGCTGGCTGTCGGACAAGGTCGGCCGTAAACCAGTGCTGATGCTCGGCTTGCTGCTGGCCACGGCGCTGTACTTCCCGATCTTCAAATCCCTCGCGCACTACGCCAACCCGGCGATCGATCAGGCCAGCCGTCAGGCACCGATCACCGTACTGGCGGATCCGGCGACCTGCACCTTTCAGTTCGACCCGGTGGGCAAAGCCAAATTCGACAGCCCGTGCGACAAGGTCAAAACCTTCCTGGTCAAACAGGGCCTGCCCTACTCCAGCGCCGCCGCCCCGGCCGGCAGCGCCGTGCAAGTGAGCGTCGGCGACGTCAAACTCGATGGCTTCGACGAGGCCGCACTGCGCGGCGCGATCACCCTGGCCGGCTACCCGCAACAGGCCGATTTGCAGCAGATCAACAAGCCAATGATCGTTGCCCTGATCGTGGCGCTGATCATCATCTCGGCCATGTGCTACGGCCCGCTCGCGGCGCTGATGGTCGAACTGTTCCCGACACGCATTCGCTACACCTCGATGTCGCTGCCATACCACATCGGCAACGGCTGGTTTGGCGGGTTTCTGCCGACGGTGTCGTTTGCGCTGGTGGTGTACACCGGGGACATCTTTTATGGGCTGTGGTATCCAGTGCTGATTACCGGGGTGAGCCTGGTGGTGGGGATGATCTGTTTGCGTGAGACGAAGAATATAGATCTCGACAAGAACTGAAACTCAACCTGACAACTCAATCGGCGAGGGCTTTGACCCTCGCCGTTTTTTTTGCTCAGGCATCAGCCTTGATCACTTCGAACTTCACCTGATCCGGATAAAACGCCACGTAGTCCTTGATCGGACCAACCGAGATTTTCGGTTTCTCATAAGTCCACACCGCATTCGCCCCTTCATGCCCCGGCACTTGCAGACTGAAGTAATTGGCGTCGCCCTTGTACGGGCAATAACTGGTGTGATCGGTGCGGGCGAAATACTTTTCGTCGATGTCTTCGCGGGGGACGTAATAGACCGGCGGGTAGTTGGCTTCGTTGAGGATCAGTACGTGGGACGAGGCCGCGACCTGAATGCCGTGGAATTTCACTATCAGGCAGCCGGGAAGTTGTTCGAGGGCAATGACGGGACTAGGGCCGGAGCTTTTCATGGGGTTCTCCTGGATACGGCGAAGAGACCGGTTCAGGTATAGCTCATTGGTTCTGGTTGGGGTGGGTTTGCAGCCGAACGGCCCTTCAACATCAAAAGCCCCTCACCCCAGCCCTCTCCCCGAGGGAGAGGGAGCCTACGGGGGTGTCTTTCGTTCTACATCGACCTGATATTGCAGTGTCGATTATGGATTCGGCATCGCGCTATCAGGTCGATGTATTTCTGTAGCATCCCCCAATCAGTCCCCTCTCCCACTGGGAGAGGGTTAGGGTGAGGGCCGCTCTCCAGGCATCACGCCACAATATCAGCCGCCACCGCCTGCCCAACCACACCCACAGCAAAGTCCACCGAACCCTGCCCCGTCAGATCAACCATCAGGCTGGTCTGATTGGTCTGCGCGAAGTAAGTCAGGATCGCATCGCCGGCATGCCCGGTGAAACCGCTGACAAAATTCAGCGACGCCGCGCCCGTGGCGAAACCGGCGATCCCCGACAGGTCGATCTTGTCCAGGCCGCTGGTGAAATCCATGATCCAGTCCGGCGCAGTCATAGTTGAATCGCTGGCAGCACCGAACACGAAAGTATCCGCACCTTCACCACCCCACAAGGTGTCGCCACCGCCACCACCGTAAATGATGTCATTACCGGCACCGCCGACCAGCTCGTTGGCAACGGCGTTGCCGATCAGCAGGTCATTGCCTGAGCCACTGATGGCATTTTCCACGGTCACGCCGTGAGCGATGGAAACGTTGCCCACCAAGCCACCAACATCGGAGAACGAACCTTCATTGAGGTTGATCTTCTGGTTCTGGCTGAAGCCGGAGAAGTCCAGCGTATCGTTGCCGCCGCCGTCCCACACCGAAAACACCACTTTGGAAGATGTCGAAGTGGCACTGTAAAAGTCGCGCTCGGCATTGGAATTGAAACCATACGTGGTGTCATCGGCGCGGGTCGCGTAGTTGGCGCCGTAGAGTTTTTGCACCGCAACGATATCGTCCAGCAACGGCGCCGAGGCGTATGCGCCGCTGCCGTCCTTGCTGAAATTCTGATCGGTATTGGCTTCGTTCCAATAGCTCATCAGGCTGTAGCCACGGGTGTCTTCAGCGTACTTGGCATCGTTGTAAGTCGGGTTGCCGTTGCCGGCGTTGTACGCACCCGGGTGCGACAGGCCGAGGGTGTGACCGATCTCGTGGGTCAGGGTCTGGCGCCCGTAGTTGTTGGTGTCCGGAGTTTTGTTGACCTGATATTGATCGTTGATCAGGTACCACGACTGGCCGTCATAGCCACCGCCGCTGGGCAGATAAGCGAATGCCGCACCACCGGTGCTGACGTCGTAGTTGCCGAACGTCATGTGGCCATCGCCGCCCTTGCCTTCGCTAAAGGTGACGTTGGCGACGTCGGCCCAGGATTGCATGGCCAGCACAGCCTGGGCTTTTTGCTGGGCGCTGAACTCGCTGAAGTTGCCCAGCTTGACGTTGTAGTTCGCCGGTTTGTCGGTCAGAAAGCTGTAGCTGAGGTCGATCTTGCCATCAGCATTCTTGTCGCCCCACGACAGGCCTTTACGCAGGATTTCATCAGCGGCCTGGTCAGCGGTAAATGAGGGTTTGCCATTGACCAGCCCGACACCACGGTCATACAGGTGGCTGAACGTATCGATTTCGTCGAAGGCGCTGGTGGTTTTGGATTTGGCTTGAGCCATGGTGGACTTCCTTGTTTCTGAGTAGTCAGTGTCGACAGACCACGGCGATCTTCTGGCGAGATCGTCCTGTCACTCGCGTGTTTGAATCGCTGAAAAACCTGACACAGGTGTAAACCGCAGGCTAATCAATTTCTCGATAGCCCGGGCTGCGTCCCTGTATTACCCGTCATGTGCTGCAATGCTTTTTATCTGTATATCCATACAGATAAAAGTTGCTGCTGACGCCAAGTCCGGCCATTCTGTGCACCTGTGCGGACCTTGATCGACGTGGGTGGTTATGCGGTTGTACCTCTGTGAAAAACCTTCTCAGGCCAAAGACATTGCGGCCGTGCTCGGCGCCAGGCGTCGGGGTGACGGCTGCTGGCTGGGAACAGACGTCACGGTGACCTGGTGCATCGGCCACTTGCTCGAAACCGCCCCGCCGGACGCCTACGACCCCCGCTACAAGCGCTGGGTCCTGGCCGATCTGCCGATCATCCCGGACAAGTGGAAAATGACCGTCAAACCGCGCACCGCCAGCCAGTACAAAGCGGTCAAACGCCTGCTCGGTGAAGCCAGCGAGCTGATCATCGCCACCGACGCCGACCGTGAGGGCGAGATGATCGCCCGGGAACTGGTCGAGCACTGTCGCTATCGCGGGCCGATCCGGCGTTTGTGGCTGTCGGCGCTGGACGAAGCTTCGATCCGCAAAGCCCTGGCGGCATTGAAGCCGGGGGCCGAAACCTTCAGCCTGTATCACTCGGCGCTGGGCCGCTCGCGGGCGGACTGGCTGATCGGCATGAACATGAGCCGGCTATTCACGCTGCTGGGTCGGCAATCGGGTTATCAGGGCGTGTTGCCGGTGGGCCGGGTGCAGACGCCGACCTTGCGCCTGGTGGTGGATCGTGACCGCAGCATCGCCGATTTCGTGCCAGTGCCGTTCTGGGCGATTGATGTCGATCTGCTGCACAACGGCATACCGTTTACTGCGCAGTGGCGTGCGCCGTCGGATACCTGTGACGATCAGGATCGCTGCCTGAATCAGGCGTTGGCCCAGCAAGCGGCGGCTGCGATCAGCAGCGCTGCGAGTGCCCGGGTGGTCAAACTGAAAACCGAGCGCCTGCGCGAGGTGGCGCCCCTGCCCTTCGATCTCGGCACTTTGCAGGAAGTCTGCTCGAAGAAACTCGGCCTCGGCGCGCAGGAAACCCTCGACATCGCCCAGGCTCTCTACGAAACCTACAAAGTCGTCACGTATCCACGCAGTGATTGCGGTTATTTGCCGCTGAGCCAGCACAGTGAGGCGCCGGGGATTCTCGCCGCGCTGCGTCAGGCCGATCCGGGCCTTGAGGCGCTCAACGGGTTTCTGGAGCCGCAACGCAAATCCCGCGCGTGGAACGACGCCAAGGTCAGCGCGCACCACGGCATCATTCCCACCGCTGCAGCGAAGAATCTAGAGCGCCTGACCGGCAAACACCGCGCGGTCTACACACTGATACGTGCGCGCTATCTGGCGCAGTTCCTGCCCAATCACGAATACGATCGCACCCAGGCCGATTTCGATTGCGCTGGTGAAGCGTTGCGTGCGGTCGGCAAGCAGATCATCGAACCGGGCTGGAAACGCGCACTGCCCGAGGCGCTGGCAGCGGCCAAGGGCCGCGAGGCACCGGTACCGCAAACCTTGCCGGCACTTACGCAAGGCGTTGAGTGCGCGGTGGCTGACGTCAAGTTCAAGGATCTGTGGACGCAACCGCCCAAACCCTACACCGAAGGCGATCTGATCAAGGCGATGAAAAACGTCGCCAAACTGGTGGAAGATCCGCTGCTCAAACAGAAGCTCAAGGACACCACCGGGATCGGCACAGAAGCGACCCGCGCCTCGATCATTCAGGGCTTGCTTGACCGTGGCTATCTGGTGAAAAACGGCAAGGCCCTCGCCGCTACCCCGGCGGCGTTCAGCCTGATCGACGCGGTGCCCCGCGCAATTGCCGACCCCGGCACCACGGCCATCTGGGAGCAGGCGCTGGACATGGTGCAAAGTGGCGAAATGAGTCTGGAAGAGTTCGTCACCAAACAGGCAGCGTGGATGAGCAAACAGGTGACGCGCTGTTCCAGTCTCAGCCTGACCATCAGCGGCCCGCCACCAGCCGGTAAAGCGGCGGCCCCGTGGAAGAAAAAACGCAAATCGACCCGCAGCAAAACCACGGGTACGACAAAACGCACAGCGAAACCGTCAGGCAAATAAAACCCGCTAGTGTTTCTGCAAGGCTCAGCACTTTCAGGAACCCTGCGCATGGCCAATATCGAACTGCACCCCGCTCAGCGCGATGAGCTGGATATCATCGAAAACCTCATGCAGTTCTACATGTACGACTTCAGCGAATGGCTGCCGCTGAAGCTCGCCGAGCACGGCTTTTTCTCGATCCAGCCGAAAATCGGCTATTGGCGTCACCCGACCACCCAACCGTTCCTGATTCACGTCAATGGCGAACTCGCCGGTTTCGTGACCGTCGATAACGAAATCCACATCGCCGGGGCCGAACACAACATCGGCTACTTCTTCATCGCCCGACGCTTTCGTGGCCAAGGCGTCGCGCAGTTTGTCGTCTCTGCCCTCTTGAGCCGCATCCCCGGTCAATGGCAGATTTTCCATATCGACGCCAACCTGCCGGCACAGCGCTTCTGGGCCAGGCTGATTCCTTTATTGAGCGACGGCCACTTCACCCTGCAGCAGCGTGAAGTGGACGGCTATCCGTGCACCTTCTACGTGCTGCGAACGCCTTTTTCCGTTGCCTGAACGGATTCTTTCTCATTCCAAAACAGCTTTGTCCGACAATATGTAGTGAGCAAAAATAATCACTACAAAACCGTTGACGGCGTCGTTTTGCTTTTGCATGATGAAGACGTTCCCCGATCGGGAACACCAGTAACACGCTTGAGCAAACTCGTCTGACCGCCGAGTTGTTTTTTCCGGATACACGCTGCCCACAAGGCAGATTGAAGAAGCTGACCTGGCCTGAACGTCCAGTACAAGGACGAGAAGCGCTGGCGAAAATTCTCAAGACGCTTGTGGTCGACACGGTAAATGTCGTCAAGGAGCCTCCCGGTTTTCGCTGCTTCTCCTCGTTGTGACGCTATTGCGTAGCAGTTATTCAACACGACTACATGCAACAGATGCACGACCCCGTACTTCACACGGGCGAGCGCTGACGTCCTGGTTTCGGTGCCAGGGATCAACTAACCGATGGGCTACCTGTATTAGCGAATCAACTTTGAAAGATCACCAGACTGGTCAAGGGGCAATATCATGAATCTGAACAATCAACCTACTATCGAAGAACTGGCTCGTATGTTCGCTGCGCAGAAAGACAGCCATGACAGCCATATTCTCTGGATCAGCAAGTCGGGTCAGGTGCATATCGACTGCCTGGCGACCCATGCTGACGAAGACGAGTTCGACCGCAATCATCAGAACCTGCTGGCCCGCTTGAAGATGTACCGCCGCGGCCACGGTTATGTTGGCAAGAAAGCCGCGGCCGACAAGGACTTCATCGGGAATGTTCTGCAAACGCTGAAACAGGCGTGGGATTCGATGCAGAATAAGAATGAAGTTCGGGTGATTGATCGGTTCTGCTGAGCTAGTAATTAAATAATTGAAAGGCCTGCTTCCTTAAAGGAAGCAGGCCTTTTTTTGTTCGCTTGCATTGATTTGGCGTGACTGGAATTGTAGCCCCTCACCCCAGCCCTCTCCCGAGGGAGAGGGAGCCGATCGAGTGATCTCAAGTCATCCGTCAACCCGGAACACCGAGTTGATTATGGATTCAGCAAAACACTTTCAGGTCGGCGTATTACTCCAACATCTCTCGGTCAGTCCCCTCTCCCCTTGGGAGAGGGTTAGGGTGAGGGCATCCCCCAGCCCAACACCATTTCAGCAAACGCCACCGCCGCCGCACTGTGATAATTATTGCGCCGCCGCAACAACGCCGCTCCACGCTGCGGCGCCTCGCTCTCCACGCGCAACCGGCGCAATGCCCGATCCTCCGTCGCAATCGCCTGCGGCAGCATCGTCGCCAGCGGTGAGTGCCGCACCACTTCCAGCAACGTACTCACCGAATTCACCTCAATCCGCACCTGCGGCGTAATTGCGTGCTGACGGAAATATTCATCCACCGATAACCGCGTGATGAAGTCCGGCGCCAACAAGGCGAAATCCAGTGAAGCAATATCTTCCGGCGTCAGTAACGAGTGGCTGTCATACAGCGGGTGCTCACGCCCGACCATGATCCCCAACGTTTCGGTAAACGCCGGAATGCATTCGATATCAGCATTGCGCACCGGCGTAAACGCAATCGCAATATCCAGCGAATCATCCGCTAACCCCGCCTCGATGTCGTCCATCGACAGCTCGAAAATCTGCAAATGAATCCCCGGATAGCGCGCGGCAAAGTCGCGCACCAACGGTCCGACCAGGTACGCCATGAACGTCGGTGTCATCGCCAGACGCAACGTCCCGCGAGACAAATCCTTCACGTCATGCAACGCGCGCTTGCCCGCCTCCAGCTCCACCAGCACCCGTCGCGCGCATTCGATGTAGGCCTCGCCAGCATCGGTGGGTTTGACCGTCCGCGAGGTGCGATCAAACAGATTGACCCCCAGTGTCTCTTCCAGTTGGCGAATCTGCTGCGACAAGGTCGGCTGTGAAACATGCAATGCCTCGGCGGCACGGGTAAAGCCGCCGTGATCGGCAACGGCCAGCAGGTAACGCAAATGTCGCAGCAGCATGGGAACACCATCTATAGGCAGGACTTATGCCAAGCATTGTATATCGGTCTTGGACGCTATGGATGAATCGGCAGAAGATCAATCCCACACAGCAAGCCAACCCCTGAAAGGAGTGACACCATGCAACAGTCCCACGCCTACAACGACACCAGCCTGGCCCTGACCACCCGCATTCTCGACGCCAAGGCACGCAAAGATCTGTCGTGGCAGGATCTCGCCGACGACACCGGCCTGAGCCTGGCGTACGTCACCGCTGCCCTGCTCGGTCAGCACCCGCTGCCGGAAAACGCCGCCCAAGTGGTCGGTGACAAGCTGGAACTGAGCGCTGAAGACGTCGCGGCGATGCAGATCATCCCGCTGCGTGGCAGCCTCAGCGGCGTGCCGACCGACCCGACCATCTACCGCTTCCACGAGATGATCCAGATCTACGGCACCACCCTCAAGGCCCTGGTTCACGAACAGTTCGGCGACGGCATCATCAGCGCGATCAACTTCAAGCTCGACATCAAGAAAGTTGAAGACCCGGAAGGCGGCTCCCGCGCTGTGGTCACCCTCGACGGCAAGTTCCTGCCCCTGCGTCCGTTCTGATCCGCACCGGCCCGCACCCTGCGTGCGGGCCAACCCACCCCAAATGGTTACCCGTCACCACTGCGTCTGGAGGCTGCCCCATGCAAAAAATTCTACTGATCCTGGCCCTGCTCGGCGGCTTTTCCGTCCAGGCATCTGCCGCTGACGAGGCCGTTGCCTACCGCTATGGCATGCAGATGGATATCGCCCAAGTGCTGAACATTACCCCGGTTGCCGATGTGTGTGGCGTGGTGCCGGTGGAGATGACGTATCTGGACAGCCACGGTGGCAAACACGTTCTTCAATACAGCGAATTCGGCAGCGGTTGCTCGAACTAAGAGGACAACACCATGAAAAACCTGATTGATGGCTTCCTGAAATTCCAGAACGAAGCGTTTCCGCAACGCACCGAACTGTTCAAACACCTGGCGACCACGCAACAGCCCGGCACCTTGTTCATCACCTGTTCCGACAGCCGTGTAGTGCCAGAATTATTGACTCAACAAGAACCCGGCGAGCTGTTCGTGATCCGTAATGCCGGCAATATCGTGCCGTCCTACAGCCCGCATCCGGGCGGGGTTTCGGCAACGGTGGAATATGCGGTGGCGGTGCTCGGCGTGACCGACATTGTGATCTGCGGCCATTCGGACTGCGGCGCGATGACCGCGATTGCCCAGTGCAAATGCATGGATCACCTGCCCGCCGTCAGTGGCTGGCTGCAGCATGCCGAGTCGGCAAAAGTGGTGAATGAAGCGCGGCCGCATGCCAATGACGCGGCGAAGTTGAGTTCGATGGTGCGCGAAAACGTGATCGCGCAACTGGCAAACATTCAGACCCACCCGAGCGTACGTCTGGCTCAGGAGAAAGGCCTGCTGAATCTGCATGGCTGGGTGTATGACATCGAGACCGGCTCGATCGATGCGCTGTCCGCCGACCGCCGCACGTTTGTGCCGCTGGCTGAACAGCCGGCGACTTGCGCGATCCACGCACAAACCACCCACGCCGCCTGAGCATCTGTTCGTGCCCACGCTCTGCGTGGGAATGCCTCAGGGGACGCTCTGCGTCCAGTGACGCGGAGCGTCACGGGCTGCGTTCCCACGCTGGAGCGTGGGAACGATCATTGTCCGCCAGATCAGCGTTTTACCGTGAGGTCTACTTGGGTCATGCGGCTACGAACAGTGAACACGCCATCCCCCGAAAGAATCGCACTGCGCGCAAACAAGCGCCCACTCTCCCAGTTCGAAAGCCCCAACTCTGGTTTGTTGAGCGCGTACTGCCCATCGACCCAACGAGTAATGCCGTTGCCCACGAACGGCGCGTTGACCGCGTTGTAAAAGCGCTCCTGAACCTGCGCATCCTCGCTGATCAACGACACGGTAAATTGCGGGCTGTAGCGGTTGAACAGCGCAATCGCATGATCCAGATCGTCAACGATCATCAGGCTGACTTCCGGGGTTTCTTCCCACTCCCACTCGCGGCCCAACTCGGACTCTGCCAAGGGTTCGGCCAGTGCTTCGGTCTGATAGCCCTCGGCGCGATAGACCTCGACCGTCGCGTTCTGCCACTCGCTCGGCAAGCAACTTTCGCTGCCTTCGACGATGTGCAGTTTGCAACCCTGACCACGCGCGGTGCCGGCCTGTTGCAATGCCTCAAGAAACAACGGCACCAGTTCCGCCGCGCGATCACGCTGGATCAGGCAGACGTTCAACGTATTGCAGACTTTGCGATCCAGCGAGTTGCGCACCACGGCGGCGAAACGTTGGGCATCCGCATCACGATCAGCGATCAACCACGCACCTCCCGTGCCGTGCAGGCTGACGGCGGTGCCGGCCTGCTGGGCAATGCTGCCCAGTTGACTGACCGCACGCCCCGAACCGCGCGCCACCGCCAGCGACAAACGCCGGTCAGCGAACATCGCCCAACCGGCGGCATGATTGACGCTTTCCACCAACGACACCGCGCCGGCCGGAAGACCGGCATCGGCCAGCGCCGGGTTCAACGCATGAGTGACGATGGCCTGCGCGGTGCCCAACGCATCGCTGCCAATGCGCAAAACGGCGGTGTTGCCAGTGCGCAAGACACCGGCTGCGTCGGCGAACACGTTCGGCCGGCCTTCAAAGACAAACGCGACGATGCCCAACGGCGAAACCACTTGCTCGACCTTCCAGCCATCATGCTCAACGCTGCTGATGACTTTACCGCGCGTGGCTGCGGCATCCCGCCAGGCGCGCAGACCGGCGATCATGTCGCCACGCATGCGCTCATCGGCGAGCAATCGGGTGGTGGAACGACCGCGCGCCTTGGCCCGTTCGATGTCCGCGCGGTTGGCGGTTTCGATGTGTGCCCAGCACGCAGGGGTTTCCAGACGTTGCGCAAACAGGTCGAAAAACTGGCTGATGGCCTCATCGGACACCGCCGACAACGCAGTGAATGCCGCTGCCGCACGTTCGATCGCCACGGACGCCGCTTGCTGATCCGCCACGGGAATCAACAGCAACTCGCCACTGACCTGCTCCACCAGCAGATGGTCACCGGGCTGAAAGCGCGCGGCCAGTTCGGGGCTGACCACGGTGACGCGGTTACCAGCGAAAGGGATCGGCGTGCCAGCGACTAGACGTTCGAGCGCGAGAGACATGAAGCGGATTCACCATGCAGGGAGCGGCCGGAAAATGTAGCGGATTACTCGATGAAATACACCTCTTCAAACACTTAAGAAACCTGTGGGAGCTGGCTTGCCAGCGATAGCGGTGGTTCAGTCAATTTATAGTGACTGACAGACCCTCATCGCTGGCAAGCCAGCTCCCACAGGGTTTTGTGGTGTCTGTGTGATCGGGTCAGAAGACTGACCAGCCAATCCGCGCGCTAAGCATCTCCAGCGCCGCCATGCCCGCCAACGAATTCCCCGCCGCATTCAATTCTGGCGACCACACGCACACCGTGAACTGCCCCGGCACCACCGCGACAATCCCGCCGCCGACACCGCTCTTGCCCGGCAAGCCAACGCGATAAGCGAAGTTGCCCGCTTCGTCATACAAGCCGCTGGTAGCCATGATCGAGTTGACCTGTTGGGTTTGCCGACGCGTGAGGATCTGTTCGCCGCTGTGTTTGCAGAAACCGTCGTTGGCCAGAAAGCAGAAAGCCCGCGCCAGATCAATGCAGTTCATGCGCAACGCGCAGTGGCTGAAATAGCTGCGCAACACCGCTTCGACGTCGTTGTGAAAGTTGCCGAACGACTGCATCAGATACGCCATCGCTGCATTGCGCGCACGGTGTTGATATTCGGAGTCGGCGACTTTGCCGTCGATCATGATCTGCGGATTGCCTGACAGTCGGCGGACGAAATCACGCATCGACAGGGTTGGTGCAGCAAAGCGCGACTGGTTGATGTCGCATATCACCAGCGCGCCGGCATTGATGAACGGGTTGCGTGGCCGACCGCGCTCGAATTCCAGCTGCACCAGCGAGTTGAACGGTTGCCCGGACGGCTCGTGTCCGAGGCGTTCCCAGATCGCTTCGCCGGAATGATCGATCGCCTGCACCAGGCTGAACACCTTGGAAATGCTCTGCACCGAGAACGGCGTCTCGGCGTCACCGGCGCAATACATCTCGCCGTCGTTGCCGTACACGGCGATGCCCAGCTGATTGGCCGGCACGGTGCCGAGGGCAGGAATGTAGTCAGCCACCTTGCCCTGCCCGATCAACGGGCGGACAGCGTCAAGAATCTCGTTCAACAGCGCTTGCATGCCGGGTTCCGAAGTCTCGCCCCATGGGATTGCGGGGACACTGGGGCTAGACGCTGCGCCCGCCCGTCGAATCACACCGGCCGCCATCGCACTGAATGTTCTAGGCTCAACCGCACATTCAAAAACGGGAGAGCAACCATGCAACTCGAAGGCTCCTGCCATTGTGGCGAGGTCACGTTCAGTCTCACCAGCGCCCATCCCTACCCTTATCAACGCTGCTATTGCTCGATCTGTCGCAAGACTCAGGGCGGTGGCGGTTGTGCGATCAACCTTGGCGGCGACGCGACCAGCCTCAAGGTGCGCGGGCGCAAACACATCAGCATTTACCACGCGAAGATGAAAGACGAAGGCGACCAGCGCGCCCATCGCAGCAGCGCCGAACGACATTTCTGTTCACTGTGCGGCAGCGGCTTGTGGCTGTTCAGCCCGGAATGGCCGGAACTGATCCACCCGTTTGCCTCGGCCATCGACACGCCGTTGCCGGTGCCGCCGGAACATACGCATCTGATGCTCGGTTCGAAAGCAACCTGGGTGGAAGTCGAGGTGAAACCCAAGGACCAGCAATTTGACGAATATCCCGAAGAATCGATTGCCCAGTGGCATGAGCGCCTCGGCTTGACCCGCTGAACAGTGCCCCTATAGGAGTGAGTCTGCTCGCGATAGCGGTGGATAGGCACACCCATGCTGACTGACCCGACGCTTTCGCGAGCAGGCTCGCTCCCACAGGAGAACGCATTCCATTTGTGGGAGCGAGCCTGCTCGCGAAGGGGTCGGCACAGGCCACAGCATTAATCCAGATGCGCCCAGGTCATCCGGAACGACGCCCCACCCCAAGGCGAATCGCCCACCTCAACCTGCCCGCCATGGGACTGCGAGACCCGTCGCACCAACGCCAGGCCCAAACCAAACCCGCCGGTGCGGCGATCGCGACTGGCATCCAGCCGCGAAAACGGTTCAAAGATTTTCTCGCGCCCGTCCACCGGCACCCCCGGCCCATCGTCGTTAACCCGCACCTGGTAATAATCGCCCGTGCGTTCCAGCGTCACTTCCACCCGCTGTTCGGCATAACGAATCGCGTTGCGCAGCAGATTGATCACCGCCCGCGCCATGAATCGCGGTTCGATGCGCACTGTGTCGATCCGGCAATCCGCGATCAGCAACTGCACCCCCGCCGCTTCGGCCTCCAGCGCCACGCTGCCAACCACGCTATCAAGCCAATTGGCAGCCTGGATGTTTTCGCGCTTGATCACCGTCGCGCCGCGCTCAAGGCTGGCGTAGGTCAGCAGCTCGGACACCATCTCCTCCAGTTCACCAAGGTCGGCGTACATGTCGGCAATCAGCTCGCGGTTCTGGCTGGCGTCCGGCTGTTGCTTAAGCTGGTCGAGTTCAAACGACAGCCGCGCAATCGGCGTGCGCAGTTCGTGAGACACGGCATTGGTCAGCTCACGCTGATTGGCGATCAGCCCTTCGATGCGCGCCGCCATCAGATTGAAGTGTTCGGCCAGATCGCGAATGTTCGAGCGTTTCGACAATTGAATGCGCACCGACAGGTCGTTATCGCCGAAACGCTCGGCGGCCAGGCGCAGTTTTTCCAGATCGCGCCAGTGCGGGCGCACCCAGAAAAACAGGACGATGCCGATCAACACGGCAATCATCAGGTAGGCACTGGCGATGTAGAACGGCATCAGGCTCGGCTCGGCCGGCAATCGGATGCTGAGCAACTGCGGCCCCTCGTCAATCGCAGAAATGTACTGGTTGTACTTGTCGCGGATCACCAGCAGCCCTTTGGCCAGCTCGGCTTTTTCCTCGTTGCTCAGGGCCAGTTCAGAGGCGTCGACCAGCGTCAGCCCCAAACCGTAATGCGGGCGGATCGTTTCCAGCTGTTGTTCCCGGGCCGGTCTGTCGAGGTCGCGCAGCTGCTGGCCCAACGTCCAGGCCTGGCCGCGCACGGCCTCACGGTTGTAGTCCTGCATCTGATAATCGAGCAAGGCATCAAAAGTACGCTCGACCGTTTGCAGCGCCAGCACCAGACCTATCGTCATGACCAGAAACAGCCCGAGAAATAACCGCAGCATCTACAGCTCCCACGCGAACGGATTGAACAGATACCCCTTGCCCCACACGGTTTTGATGCACATCGGCTCGCGGGGATTGTCTTTGAGCTTGTTGCGCAATTTGCTGATGTACACGTCGACGCTGCGATTGAGCCCGTCGAAGGCAATCCCGCGCATGCGATTGAGAATGTCATCCCGCGACAGCACCTTGCCCGCCGCGCTGGCCAGCAACCACAGCAGCTCGAATTCCATGGTGGTCATTTCAATGACCTCGCCCGCCAGCCGCACTTCACGGCAACTGCGGTCGACGCTCAACTGGCCGAACTCCAGAAAACTGACGACATTGCTATCCGGCACCTGCCGCCGCTGCAGCGCTCGCAGCCGGGCCAGCAATACCGGTGGTTTGATCGGTTTGATCACGTAGTCATCGGCGCCGGACTCCAGACCGAGGATATGGTCGAGGTCATCTTCCTTGGCCGTCAGAATCACGATCGGCGTGTCCGATACACTGCGAATCTCGCGGCACACGTGCAAACCGCTCTGCCCCGGCAACATCAGGTCGAGCACCACGACTTTCGGTTTGAACTCGAGAAAGGCAGCCACGGCCAGATCACCGCGATGCACCGTGCGCACCTCGTAGCCGTGTTGTTCGAGAAAGTGGGCGATCAGCGCGGCGAGGCGCTCATCGTCTTCCACCAGCAGGAGTTTGCCAAAACCCAGGTTTTCCATAACGACCGTGTGCCGCCCATGTGTGAAGTGGTCGGCATTATGGCGGCAATCGCAGGCGGAGGTCCGTTATCGGTAATGTTTCATACTCTTAAGAGTTTTTAACATTCAAACGCAAAAGATCGCAGCCTTCGGCAGCTCCTACAGGGAAACGCATTCCAAATGTAGGAGCTGCCGAAGGCTGCGATATTTTGACGTTGTTTTTTCGAACAGGGTTATGCCGCGACAGGCACACCGCTGTGGAAGCGGAATTCTTCATCCGGCGACTCGATCAGTTCCTGCTCGGCGGCGCGGACTTTCTCGATGACCTGAGCAATATCCTTCGCATCGCCGTATTGATAGGCCAGTTTCAGATAACCCTGAAAATGCCGCGCCTCGCTTTTCAGCAGGCCAAAGTAGAACTTGCCGAGTTCTTCGTCCAAATGCGGTACCAGTGCTTCGAAACGCTCGCAACTGCGCGCTTCGATAAACGCGCCGACCACCAGCGTATCCACCAGTTTCACCGGCTCGTGGCTGCGCACTACCTTGCGCAAGCCCGAAGCGTAACGACCGGCGTGGAGCTGGCGCAGTTCGATCTTGCGCCGCTTCATGATGCGCATGACCTGCTCGTGGTGCACCAGTTCTTCCCGGGCCAGACGCGACATCATGTTGATCAGGTCGACGTGGGAATGGTACTTGGCAATCAGGCTCAGGGCGGTGCTGGCAGCCTTGAACTCACAGTTCTTGTGGTCGATCAGCAGGGTTTCCTGATCGGCCAGTGCAGCCTGAACCCAGGCGTCGGGGGTGCGGCAGCCAAGGAATTCGTGGATTTCGGGAAGGATCATGGGGCTCACGGTAAAAGGTGTTCGAGCGAAGGGCGCCGATTATACCGGCCTGTCCGCAGACCACCAGCGGCTGGCGTTGATATGCATCAAGTCGCGCACGATCGGACAGCAACTATAGTTGTGCAACGCCGTGCCTTTTCTTTGCTGGAGACTCCGCTCATGCAAGCCATTCGCAGCATTCTGGTGGTCATCGAACCCGAACATTCGGAAAGCTTGGCGCTCAAGCGCGCCAAATTGATCGCCGGCGTAACCCAGGCCCATCTGCACCTGCTGGTGTGCGACAAGAAGCACGACCACGCCGGCATGCTCGGTGTGCTCAAAGCCGCACTAGTGGCCGACGGCTACAGCGTGACCACCGAACAGGCGTGGAACGAGAGCCTGCACGAAACCATCATCGATGTGCAGCAGGCCGAGGGCTGCGGTTTGGTGATCAAGCAGCACTTCCCCGACAGCTCACTGAAAAAAGCCCTGCTGACCCCGGCGGACTGGAAGCTCCTGCGCCACTGCCCTACCCCGGTGCTGCTGGTGAAAACCGCCGGTTCGTGGAAGGACAAGGTGATTCTGGCAGCCGTGGACGTGGGCAATGCCGATGGTGAACATCGGCATTTGCACACGACGATCATTGATCATGGCTACGACATCGCCAGCCTGGCCAAGGCGCATCTGCATGTGATCGCTGCGCATCCATCACCGATGCTGTCGGCTGCAGACCCGACGCTGCAACTGAGCGAAACCATCGAGGCGCGTTATCGCGAGCAATGTCGAGCGTTTCAGGCGGAATTCGATGTCGATGATGAGCATCTGCACATCGAGGAAGGCCCGGCGGACGTTTTGATTCCGTTCATGGCGCACAAGCTGCAAGCGGCGGTGACCGTGATTGGCACGGTGGCGCGCACCGGGTTATCAGGGGCACTGATCGGCAATACCGCGGAAGTGGTGCTGGATGCGCTGGAAAGTGATGTGTTGGTGCTCAAACCGCAGGAGGTTGAGGATCATCTGGTGGAGTTGGCGGTGAAACATTAAAGATCAAAAGATCGCAGCCTTCGGCAGCTCCTACAGGTAGAACGCATTCCCATGTAGGAGCTGCGGCACGCTGCGATCTTTTGACCTTCAGGCGCCAAAGGCGTCTTTGAGAAATCCGGGGGCGATGTAACGCTGATAGTGCGCTTCCGACAGCAGGAAGAATTCCCGATCAATGGCATCGCGCAATTCCGGCAGGTTCCAGTCGCGAAACTCCGGCAGCAACACCATCCCGTACGCTTCCAGATTAATGATCACCCGCGCCCCACGGGCAATCAGCTGATACGCCCAGCAATATTCCGACTGATGCGGCACGAAGCGGATCTTGCGCTGCTCGAGTTGCTCGCGCAGGCGCGCCGAATCGAAAATCTCGACCTTGGCCGCCATCACTTGTGACAGCAATTGCTCCAGACGCAACCATACCGCACGTTTTTCTTCCTCGTTGTAGCCATTCCAGTGGATCACTTCGTGGTGGAAACGCTTACAGCCACGGCACACCAGATCACCGTAAACAGTGGAGCAGAGGCCGACGCAGGGGGTCTTGATGGTCTGATTGGGCATAAGATAGGTAAAACACTGAAACGCGGAACAGGTCGGCATGTTAGCCCTTTGTCGGGCATTGATCACCCCTCAAACTTCAGGGTCACAGCCACGCGCGGCGTTTGCCCTGGCCACGCGCATTGCCACGAAAGTCCAATAGAGCCCGACTTACCTTTAAATTTTTTTTGCCGTAGAATCAGCCAGCCTTTTAAGGCGCCAATGTCCGTTAGAAGCTGTTTTCAAAGCGTCACGAGCACAGTCGTTCCTTCAGAGCGGTGTTGGCGAGGGATTTTTCCAGCGGGGAAAAATCCAGCGCCAACCCTCATCAGCTCCCCGTTCTGCAGGCGTAAAACTTTGAAAGCAGCTTCTGTAAGGAATTGCCGGTAATTCTGGCCGAACGACCCACAACGTCGTGAGGAGCATGAGTACGGCAGTTTCGGGATGAGCGTCCCGGACACCCATTTGGGACCACTGATGAGGGTAATAACTGTGCTTGAAGCCTACCGCAAACATATCGAAGAGCGTGCAGCCCTGGGTATCGTTCCCCAGCCGCTTAACGCCGAACAAACAGCAGGCCTGGTCGAGCTGCTGAAAAACCCTCCGGCTGGCGAAGAAGAATTTCTCGTTGACCTGATCACCAATCGCATTCCACCAGGCGTGGACGAAGCGGCCTATGTCAAAGCCGGCTTCCTGTCTGCACTGGCCAAGGGCGAAGTTTCCTCCCCTCTGCTGGACAAAAAACGCGCTGTAGAACTGCTCGGCACCATGCAGGGCGGCTACAACATCGTCACTCTGGTTGACCTGCTGGACGACGCCGAGCTGGCGCCGGTCGCTGCCGCGCAACTCAAGCACACCCTGCTGATGTTCGATGCGTTCCACGACGTCGCGGAAAAAGCCAAGAACGGTAACGCTCACGCTAAAGCCGTGCTGCAATCCTGGGCTGACGGCGAGTGGTTCAAAAACCGTCCGACCCTGGCCGACAAGATCAGCCTGCGCGTGTTCAAGGTTACCGGCGAAACCAACACCGACGACCTCTCCCCTGCTCCTGATGCCTGGTCGCGTCCAGACATCCCGCTGCACGCCCTGGCCATGCTGAAAATGGCCCGCGACGGCATCGTTCCTGATCAGCAGGGCGCCATCGGCCCGATGAAGCAGATCGAAGAAATGCGCGGTCAAGGCTTCCCGATCGCCTACGTCGGTGACGTGGTCGGTACCGGTTCGTCGCGTAAATCGGCCACCAACTCGGTGCTGTGGTTCTTCGGCGACGACGTTCCTTACGTGCCGAACAAGCGTGCTGGCGGTTTCTGCTTCGGCAGCAAAATCGCTCCGATCTTCTACAACACCATGGAAGATGCCGGCGCACTGCCAATCGAGTTCGACGTTTCCAACATGAACATGGGCGACGTGATCGACCTGTACCCGCATGCTGGCAAAGTCTGCAAACACGGCACCGACGAAGTCCTGACCACCTTCGAAATGAAGACTCCGGTGCTGTTGGACGAAGTCCGTGCTGGCGGCCGTATCCCGCTGATCATCGGCCGTGGCCTGACCGAGAAGGCTCGCGCCGAACTGGGTCTGCCACCGTTCGACCTGTTCAAGAAGCCAGAAGCACCAGCTGAAAGCACCAAGGGTTTCACCCTGGCGCAGAAAATGGTCGGCAAGGCTTGCGGTCTGGCAGAAGGCCAAGGCGTTCGTCCTGGCACCTACTGCGAACCGAAGATGACCACCGTGGGATCTCAGGACACCACCGGTCCAATGACCCGTGACGAACTGAAAGACCTGGCGTGCCTGGGCTTCTCGGCTGACCTGGTGATGCAGTCCTTCTGCCACACCGCGGCGTATCCAAAGCCGATCGACGTGACCACCCACCACACCCTGCCTGACTTCATCATGACCCGCGGCGGCGTTTCCCTGCGTCCGGGCGACGGCATCATCCACTCGTGGCTGAACCGCATGCTGCTGCCAGACACCGTGGGTACCGGTGGTGACTCGCACACCCGTTTCCCGATGGGCATCTCGTTCCCGGCCGGTTCCGGTCTGGTTGCGTTTGCTGCGGCCACCGGCGTTATGCCGCTGGACATGCCGGAATCGATCCTGGTGCGCTTCAAAGGCAAAATGAAACCTGGCATCACCCTGCGTGACCTGGTTCATGCCATTCCTTACTTCGCTATCCAGAACGGTCTGCTGACCGTCGAGAAGAAAGGCAAGAAAAACGCCTTCTCCGGCCGCATCCTGGAAATCGAAGGTCTGGAAGGTCTGACCCTGGAGCAGGCGTTCGAACTGTCCGACGCCTCGGCCGAACGTTCGGCTGCCGGTTGCACCATCAAGCTGTCGAAAGAGTCGATCACCGAGTACCTGAACTCCAACATCACCCTGCTGCGCTGGATGATCGGTGAAGGTTACGGCGATGCGCGCACCCTGGAACGTCGCGCCCAAGCGATGGAAGCCTGGGTTGCCAACCCGGAACTGATGGAAGCCGATGCCGACGCCGAATACGCCGAAGTCATCGAAATCGATCTGGCCGACATCAACGAGCCGGTACTGTGCGCGCCGAACGATCCGGACGATGCCCGTCTGCTGTCCAGCGTTGCTGGCGAGAAGATCGACGAAGTGTTCATCGGTTCGTGCATGACCAACATCGGTCACTTCCGCGCTGCCGGTAAACTGCTGGATCAGGTCAAGGGTCAGCTGCCAACCCGTCTGTGGCTGTCGCCGCCGACCAAAATGGACGCTCACCAACTGACCGAAGAAGGCTACTACGGCATCTACGGCAAGGCTGGCGCGCGCATGGAAATGCCAGGCTGCTCGCTGTGCATGGGTAACCAGGCACGCGTTGAGCCGAACAGCACCGTGGTGTCGACGTCGACCCGTAACTTCCCGAACCGTCTGGGCGACGGCGCGAACGTCTACCTGGCTTCGGCCGAGCTGGCGTCCGTGGCTTCGATCCTGGGTCGCCTGCCGACCGTCGAGGAGTACATGGAATACGCTGGCAAGATCGACAGCATGGCGGCTGATATCTACCGCTACCTGTCCTTCGACCAGATCGCCGAGTTCCGTGAAGCTGCTGCGAACGCCAATATCCCGGTCGTTCAAGCCTAACGTTACAACGCACTGAAAAACGCCGCCCATCGTGAGATGAGCGGCGTTTTTTTATGCCTCACACATAGACCCTGTGGAAGCGAGCCTGCTCGCGAAAGCGGTGTGTCAGTCGATGTAACTATTGGATGATGAATCGCTTTCGCGAGCAGGCTCGCTCCCACGTTTGATTCTTACCAGACAAGAGACCTGCATTTCCCGATAGGGTTACGGGTTGAGCTTGAGGGCTTTCTGCACGGCGCCATCGACGCTCAAACCGCTGAGGATCACAGCGTTGGCTTGCACTTCGGGCAACGCCTCCAGCACCGCCAGCGCCTCATGCTTGAGCCGCGCCAGAATCAAACGCTTGCCTTCCTGATGCACCCGCACAAAGAACTCCTGCATCGCCTCAATGCTGGTGCCATCCAGATCCGGCGTCTCCTCGAGACTCAGAATCACCGTATGCACCGGCATTTCTGCATGGCGGATCAGCCGTAACGCCGCGCCCAGAATCCGCTCAACGTTGGCAAAGAACAACGCCTCACTGGGCCGAATGATCAGTACGCCAGGCTCCGTTCGCGCAACGGGATGACGCTGCACATCGACAAAATCGTGCCCGCCATCAATCCGCCCGAGCACTTGAATGTCCGCGGCTGACATCTGCTTGAGCATCAGCAGCACACTGATCGCCACCGAAACCAGCAGACCGTCCAGCACGCCCAATACCAACACGGCCGAAACCGCGCAGATCACCAGCACACGATCCCGCCGCCAGATGAAGTAGCGGCCCAGCGGCTGCAGACTCACACCGCGACCTAGCGCATGCATGACAATCGCGGCGAGGATCGGCTCCGGGGTCAGGGCGATCCACGGCAACACCGTCAGCACGATGATTAACACCACCAACGCCGCCACACCGCCGGCCCAGCGTGACGTCGCACCTGCTGCTTCATTCGCCGAGGTCGCCGAGTACCCTGCCCCGGCCGGCATGCCATGAAACAATCCGGAGAGCAGATTCGATGCGCCTAACGCCAACAGATCACGGTTTGAGGTGACGCGATCGCCATGCTTGAGCGCATACGCACTGATCGACCCGTAAGACTCCGCATACAGAATCATCACCAGCGCAAAACCCACCTCCCCCAGCCGTAGCCAGTCGGCGAATGGCAGCACCGGCAGGTTAGGAACTTCCAGGCTCAGGTCGATAATGCCGATCATCTGCACGCCGTACGCCGACAGATTCAACCATTGCCCGGCGGCGATGCCGATCACTACAACCAGCAAGCCACCAGGCACCCGCGGGAATCGTGAAAACACCGCGAGCAACACCAGCGCGACGGCCGCAACAGCCGCGGCCATCCAGTTCCAATGCGGCAGTTGTTCTAGCAGTTGCGGGGCGAAGCGCACCAGATTGGCCTCGGTCAGATGCACGCCCACCACAGTGGCGACCTGCTTGAGAATGATGGTCAACGCCAGGCCGAAGGCGAATCCGCGCAGAACCGGTTTGGCGATGAAGGACGTGACACTGCCCAGACGAAACACCCCGGCCAGCAAAAACAGCGCACCGGTGATGAGCACCAGACCGGCCGCCAAAGCGGAGCGCAATTGCGGATCACCATTGGCCAGTGTCGCCGTCGCCGCCGCCAGCACAGCCGCCGAAGAAGACGTCGCCGAGACAATCGCAAAGCGACTCGTACCGAACACCCCGTAGCAGAACAGCCCGGCAAACAGCGCGATTACCCCGGCCTGTGGCGCCAGCGCGGCAATGGTCGAATACGCCACCGCTTCGGGCAGCAAGAGACCGGCTATCGATAGACCGGCGAGTACATCCCGCCAGCGATTGCGTTGCTCTACAGGTTGCGGGGCGCTCGACAATCCACTGTCTCCAGACGAAAAAAAGCCGCTGCATACGTCGTATGCAGCGGCCACTGTAGCTGAGTATCTGGAGTTGTAGCTTACGCGGTCAGCGAATAAATCAACGCCGAAATCGCTACCAGGCCGACAGCCGTTACAAACACGTTCGACGCCTGGCCGCGATAGCGGGCCATCGCTGGCACTTTACGGATTGCGTACATCGGCATCAGGAACAGAATCGCCGCGATCACCGGGCCGCCGATGGTTTCGATCATGCCCAGAATGCTCGGGTTCAGGGTTGCCACGATCCAGCAAACCACCAACATGAAGGCCGCCACGATGCGATCCAGCGCCTTGGCGCCCGGGCGTTTGCCGCTCTTGATAATCAGGCCTTTAAGACCTTCGCTGGCACCGATGTAGTGACCGAGGAACGACTTGGAGATCGCCACAAACGCAATCAACGGTGCTGCGAAAGCGATGGTCGGATTGCTGAAATGATTGGCCAGGTACGACAGGATCGACAGATTCTGCGCTTTGGCCTCGGCCAGTTGTGCCGGCGACAGGGTCAGCACACAGCTGAAGACGAAGAACAGCACCATCGCCACCATCAACAGGTGTGCGCGGGACAGGATCTGCGAGCTGCGCTGTTCAGCGTGGACGCCGTAACGACGCTTCTGATCGACCGCAAACGCCGAGATGATCGGCGAGTGGTTGAAGGAGAACACCATCACCGGAATCGCCAGCCACAGCGTGTGCAGCAACGCAGACGGTGCCGGCACCTGCGAAGCCGTGGCGAGAATGCCGCCGTTCCAGTGTGGAATCAGGTAAACGGCGAGGAACAGCAGCGCAACGATAAACGGATACACCATCAGGCTCATCGCCTTGACGATCGCCTGCTCACCGCAACGCACCACGGCCAGCAGACCGAGGATCAGCACGAACGACAGCAGAGCGCGCGGTGGCGGCGTGATGTGCAGTTGATGTTCGAGAAAACTGGCGACCGTGTTGGTCAGACCGACGCTATAGATCAGCAGGATCGGGAAGATCGCGAAAAAGTACAGCAAGGTGATCAGCGCGCCGGCCTTGATGCCGAAATGCTGCTCGACCACTTCAGTGATGTCGGCGCCTTCACGACCGGAAAGCACAAAGCGGGTCAGACCACGGTGCGCGTAGAACGTCATCGGGAAGGCCAGCAGCGCAAGGACCACCAGCGGCCAGAAGCCACCCAGTCCTGCGTTGATCGGCAAAAACAGGGTACCGGCGCCGATGGCCGTCCCAAACAGTCCCAACATCCAGGTGGTGTCCTGGCGATTCCAGCTCGAAAGTTCAGCGGGTGCTGCTGCATCAAAGCGCTCTTCGACGCTATTGGCCTGATCATTCATCCGGTCGGATCTCCGCATTCCGGTCACTTGCCACTCGGTCAGACGCGTCGGAAAAAACCGACAGACATGCTCCGGCCGAAACAGGGGCGCGATTCTCCGCGATAAATGAGCAGAAGCAAAGACTTAGCTGAGGAATGGTTGTGCGGAGCAGTTTAGAGGCGTGTCGTTTTTGAGAAAATAACTGTCGGCTTCAGGTAGGCGTCGTGTCGTTTTCTGGCAAGCTCCAACGTTTGATGCAGTCGCGAGGAATCGATCAGATTGATCGTGCCAGGATGAATCCGAGCGACATACAAAAAATGCCGAACGCCAGCATCCCCCAGATTGGATACATATCGTCCTTGTCCTTGATACGCATTCTTTCGACCGACTCATCGTACTCACGATCCGATAGTTCAATCATAGCCTTGCGGTCAAATGTGCTCATCTTGATTTCCTTTTGGGTCATGGGTCTGATTGTTGTGAAGCGTGAACACTCAAACCTTGAAAAAAACGCCTACTACTGCAGTGATTGCGGTCACCACTCCAGCCAATACCGCGAGTGGATAAAAACTCGTCTCTCTCTTTAGCTTTTTTGCTTCAGCCAGAAGCTTTTGTCTTTCCGCCACGAGTTTCCGTGTTTCATTCAGGAGCCTTTGGAGCTCCAGGTTTTCGCGATCGTCCTGAAGCATACGCCTTCCTTGGCTATTGGCAGTGACTGGCCGGACTGCTTTGTGCCCTCATGATTTCCTAAATCATCTCGCGCCAGATAGCGGATGAATCCGGCGTTTTCGTAGGCAAAATCCGCGAGTCAGGTAGGCAGCCTCATACAGAGACCTTTCAGAAAACACCTCGCGATCAAGTACCCGTGCCTTTCAATTTGGCCCACATGATCTAGCGTGAAATGAGTCCCCCTGCCCTGCGGAGCCTTCCCATGCCATTGGTTCGCGTCGACATCAGACAAAACCCCGACCCCAACTTCGCCAAGCGCATCGGCGAGCAGATCTACGCCGCCCTGCGCAGTTGTATCGATGTGCCCGAGCACGACAACTTTCAGATCCTGACCGAGCACGATGGCCAGCACCTGGTCTACGATCCGCAATACCTGGGGATCCAGCGCAGCGACGGCGTGGTATTCATTCAGATCACCATCAGCGAAGGGCGCACAGTGGAGAAAAAGCAATTGCTGTTCAAAACCATCGCCGAGCGCCTGCACGCGCAGTTGGCGGTGCGCCTGGAAGACGTGTTCATTAATCTGGTCGAGGTGAAAAAAGAGAACTGGTCATTCGGCAATGGCATTGCCCAGTACGTCACCTGACCCCGCAATTGACAGCCAGCTACCGGCCGAAGCGATCATCAAACATCACAACGCAACCCTCGGCGCTGCCTTCGCACGAGTAATCGACAGTGCTCATTTCAGGTTTTAAAAGAAACGCTCCTTCAAATTGACGCAACTTCGCTGTCTGCGGTTGCGTCAATCACGAATTTGTAACCTTATCCTCAGTCCTACAACTGCGTGTACTTCTCTAATGTCATCTGCGCTATGAATTACAGAAAACACCAATAAAAAGCCCTTCGCTTATCGATACTTCAGAATACTCCTACAACCAAAAACACCTAATAAAACCACGACGAAATATTACCGAAATCCGAATAACAGTCATTTGTTACAAGCAACTACGCAGCCATTGAACATTCCTCTTTTTCAGGCCTATATTTTTCACGCCCTGAATGACGAAAGACCAATCGCAAACGACCTTCGAAGTTTGATAAAGAGGAAAAAGCATGCAAAAGCGCACGATCACCGGCCTGCTGTTGACCGGACTGCTTTTCACACCGCTTGCCAGCGCTGATGTCCGCGAGCTGGCTTCTTCGCCGCGATGGCTGACTACCAAGGTCTACATCGATGGCGCTCCTGAAACAGACGTCAAGGCGAAGTATCCCGGCGTCGTAGGTATATCGACCTGGGATCCCGAGAGTAATCGATACGAGTTCTTTTACACCGACACGGGCGAGTCAAAGTACAACAAAGGCGGAGGCGGTTATTTCTTTGTCACCGGCAACCAGAAACAGCACATTCTGGTACCCGATGTCGGTCCGACCAAAACAATTGTCAGGCGCCTGGAAACACTGAACAACAGTGAATTCACTTACTCTCGGGAAGTCCCCCGCGACATGATCGACAACAATCCACTTGTACGTATTCATGTCGTTCACGCGCCGTATACCGGCACCGTAGAAACCAAATCCGCCATCAAACAATAAAACCAGGAGTTCAACATGCAAAAGACAGTCAAAACCCTGCTGATGTCGACGTTGCTGGCCTCCACGGTGTATTGCGCCGGAGTCAGTGCGCAAGCCGCCACCCAACCCGCCACAACTACTGTTGCCACCGCCGACAATGCAATGATGCTGACCGTATTTCTGAAACATGATCAGACCCGCCCGCTGAGCGAACTCAAGGCCCAGCTCACACAACAAGGCTTCTACAAGACCTTCCCCCCTGCCGGGGTCGAAGTGGTGAGCTGGAACATCATGATGGGCATTGGCCAAGTGGTGACCGTACGCTTCCCCGCCTCACGGCTGGCAGAAGTGAACCTTGCCCTGGAAAACACCGCATGGGGCAGTTACCGAACCGAGTTTTATCCAACCTATGATTTCAAGCCGATTGCCCTCGCAGAACAAACCAAAGCCCAAGCAGCCCAATGATGCCGACAGCACACCGGATCACCGGTGTGCTGCCTACCCTTGCTTCTTGCCCGAAGCCGTCCAGAATCAAAGCACCACTGCGCGAATGACAACGATTGCCAAGCCGCTGCGGATTCAGCACTCTGAAACGACTTTCGCGACCGACCCGCCGACGTTCACAGGAGCCGCGCAATGCCCGCAACCGTTCTGGTACTGGTTGAAACCATCAATGACTATTTGCCGATCCTCGAACATCAGGGTTTTCACCTGATCCTCGCCCCCACGCCGGCCGAGCGTGCGCAAGCCATCGCCACTCACGGCAGCCGCATCGACGCGGTGCTGACCCGCGGCCCGCTGGGCCTGACCTCCGATGAAATCACCGCCCTGCCGGCGCTGAAAATCATCACGGTAATCGGCGCCGGTTACGAGCAGGTCGACCTGCAAGCCGCCAGTAACCGTGGCATTACCGTCACCAACGGCGCCGGGGTCAATGCCTCGTCGGTGGCCGACCATGCGATGGCGATGCTGCTGGCGCTGGTCCGGGATATACCCCGTTGTGACGCGGCGGTACGCCGCGGTGAATGGCCGAAGATCATGCGCCCGTCGCTGGCCGGCAAACGCCTGGGGATTCTCGGACTGGGCGCCGTGGGCATGGCGATAGCCAAACGCGCCCACCTTGGCTTCGACATGGAGATCAGCTATCACAGCCGCCAGATGCGCAGCGATGTGCCTTACACATTCTGCTCGACGCCAACCGAACTGGCACGGGCCTCGGATTTCCTGATCATCGCCACGCCCGGCGGCATCGGTACACAGCATCTGGTGACTCGCCCGGTGCTCGATGCGCTTGGGCCGAAAGGCTTTATCGTCAACATCGCCCGCGCCAGTGTGATCGCCACGGCGGATCTGATCACGGCGCTTGAGCAACGCAAAATTGCCGGCGCCGCACTGGATGTGTTCGACCACGAGCCGCAAGTGCCGGATGCGCTGAAAACCCTGAGCAACGTGCTTCTGACGCCACACGTCGCCGGTCTGTCACCGGAAGCCACTCAAGGCACGGTGGAGTTGGTGGGCAAAAATCTCGTGGCGTTTTTTTCGGGCGAACCGGTACTGACGCCCATTGCCTTGCCTCCGAAACTCAACAACCAGCGCGTGCACTGAAGCACACCGGACGACGTGGCGAGCGCTCGTCCCAGCCCTCCTTTTCGGCCACGGCATATCCGCTAAACCTTGGTTCACCGCGACCTTTCGCGCACATTCCCAAAGGTGATTATCGGGCAACACGCTAGCCTATAAGACCGACTCGCGCTTGTGGCGACCCGAGCGCGCTATTAGATTAGCCAATGATGTCTGGCCTCCAAAATAAGCAGAAGGGATAAGCATGGCGCTTACTGACCAGTCCACCCGTATCCGCTCTGGCGAAGAACTTGATGCCAGCCTGATCGATCCGTACCTCAAGGTGCACATTCCCGGCCTGAGCGGCACACCTGCGATCAGCCAGTTTCCTGGCGGTGCGTCGAACCTGACCTACCTGCTGGAATACCCGGAACAGGAATTCGTCCTGCGCCGTCCGCCGTTCGGCCACAAGGCCAAGTCCGCCCACGACATGGGCCGTGAATTCCGCATCCTCAATCAATTGCGCGACGGTTTTCCGTATTGCCCGAAAGCCTACGTGCACTGCACCGACGAATCGGTGATCGGCGCCGAGTTCTACGTCATGGAACGAGTCAAAGGGATCATCCTGCGCTCGGATCTGCCGCCAGAGCTGGGCCTTGATTCGGCAAAGACCGAAGCCCTGTGCAAAAGCTTTATCGAGCGCTTCGTCGAACTGCACCGCGTCGACTACAACGCCTGCGGCCTGGGCGATCTGGGCAAACCGGAAGGCTACGTCGCCCGTCAGATCAAAGGCTGGAGCGAGCGCTACGAAAAAGCCCTGACCCCGGATGCGCCGCATTGGGAAGCAGTGAAAGCCTGGCTCAACGACAAGATGCCGGCCGACCACCCGACCTCAAGTATCGTCCACAACGACTACCGCTTCGACAACGTCATCCTCGACCCGCACAACCCGATGCAGATCATTGGCGTGCTCGACTGGGAACTGACCACCCTCGGCGATCCGTTAATGGATCTGGGCAACACCCTTGCCTATTGGATTCAGGCGGACGATCCGGCGCCGGTGCAACTGATGCGCCGCCAGCCAAGCCACGCGCCGGGCATGCTCACCCGCCGCGAGTTCGTCGATTACTACGCCGAACGTTCGGGCATCCAGATCGACAATTTCGACTTTTACTACACCTACGGCCTGTTCCGTCTGGCCGGCATCGTGCAGCAGATCTACTACCGCTTCTACCACGGCCAGACCCAGGACAAACGCTTCGCGCAGTTCATTCACATGAACAAACTGCTGGAGCAGATGAGCTTGCAGGTCATTGCGAAATCGAGCCTCTGACGGCCCACACCCAGGAACCCTTATGTCCAAGACTCAGTTGTTCGACCTCGACGGTAAAATTGCTTTCGTTTCCGGCGCCAGCCGTGGCATCGGTGAAGCCATCGCTAAACTGCTGGCCCAGCAAGGCGCCCATGTGATCGTGTCGAGCCGCAAGCTCGACGGCTGCCAGCACGTCGCCGACGCGATCATCGCCGCCGGCGGCAAAGCCACGGCCGTGGCCTGCCACATCGGTGAAATGGAACAGATCAGCCAGGTGTTCGCCGGGATCAAGGAACAGTTCGGCCGCCTCGATATTCTGGTCAACAACGCCGCGACCAACCCGCAATTCTGCAATGTGCTGGACACCGATCTGAGTGCGTTCCAGAAAACCGTTGACGTGAACATCCGTGGCTACTTCTTCATGTCGGTCGAAGCCGGCAAGCTGATGCGCGAAAACGGTGGCGGCAGCATCATCAACGTCGCGTCGATCAACGGCATTTCGCCGGGGATCTTCCAGGGCATCTACTCGGTGACCAAAGCGGCGGTGATCAACATGACCAAGGTCTTCGCCAAGGAGTGCGCGCAGTTCGGCATCCGCTGCAACGCGCTGCTGCCGGGTTTGACCGACACCAAATTTGCCTCGGCGCTGGTGAAGAATGATGCGATTCTCAAGCAAGCGCTGACGCAGATCCCGCTCAAGCGTGTGGCTGATCCAAGCGAAATGGCCGGTGCGGTGCTGTACCTGGCGAGCGATGCGTCGAGCTACACCACCGGGGTTGCGCTGAATGTGGACGGTGGGTTTCTGTCCTGATTCCACTCGGGACTTGAACTGATCTTGTCCCTGTAGGAGCTGCCGAAGGCTGCGATCTTTTGATCTTATTTGTAAAAAAATCAAAATCAAAAGATCGCAGCCTTCGGCAGCTCCTACAGGGTTTTGTGTATCAGGCAATGACTTTCGGTAACTGCCAGCCGAAATGCACCGACAGCAAACGCAACAGCAAACACGCCGCCCCCGCCAGCAACGCCGCCGCTACCGGTGAAACGCCCAGCCTGCGGCCGATGATCAACACCGCCGCACCGACAAACGCCGAACTCGCATACAAATCCGCCTGCAACACCACCGGTATCCGCGCCAGCACAATGTCGCGTATCACCCCGCCACCGACGCCGGTAATGGTGCCCATCAGCATCGCCACAAACGGCGTAATCCCGAAATTCAACGCTTTCTGCGCACCGGCCACGGCAAACAGCGCCAAGCCTGCAGCATCCAGCACAATCAAGGTTGAACCGGACCAGCCCAGCACCTGCTCATGAAAGGCAAACGCCAGCCCGCCCATGAAAAACGCCAGTGCCGGGTAGCGCCAATCGGCCACGGCATTGGGTGGCGTCGCACCGATCAACAAGTCACGAGTCACCCCGCCACCGAGGGCGACGATAAACGCAATCACCATCACACCGAGCAAGTCGAGCTGACTGCGCATCGCCGCAATAGCGCCTTCCACGGCAAACACCGCAGTGCCGGCCAGGTCGGCTACCAGCACAATCCGCTCAACCCGGGACTGCCGCCCCGCCGGCGCTATTGCGTGACGCAACGGGTGGTCGTGATGTGTCGAGTAACCTGCCCGTCGGCGTACACGTCACCGGCGACCTCAGTGTTTTCGAGCACCTGACACGTACGCTCCGGCGGTGGCGGCGGCGCTGCCGGTGGAGGGGGTGGAGGACTGGCGCAACCCGCCAACAACACTGTAAAGAAAGCCAACGGCAACACGCGTTTCCCAAGATTGTTCATAGGACGACCCGCGACAAATGGAAGAGCAACTCCCGCGACCGAACCGACCACGGAAGACCTGACCACTCATTCTTTATAGCCGAGCCCCCCGCAAGCGCCAGTGAATCGGCCGGATCGGGAGGAAGTGGCTGTCGATTTTGCGTTCGGATTCGAGAGGATTGGCAAATTGAAATGTGCTTTGCCTGATAGAGCCTCATCGCGAGCAGGCTCACTCCTACAATTGAACAGAGTACATCTGGCAGAGATTGGTCGGCTTCAGGCCGCCTTCGCGAGCAGGCTCACTCCTACAATTGAACAGAGTACATCTGGCAGAGATTGGTCGGCTGTCAGGCCGCCTTCGCGAGCAGGCTCGCTCCCACAGTTGAAAAGAGTACACCTGGCAGAGATTGGTCGGCTTCAGGCCGCCTTCGCAAGCAGGCTCGCTCCTACAATTGAACAGAGTACATCTGGCAGAGATTGGTCGGCTGTCAGGCCGCCTTCGCGAGCAGGCTCGCTCCTACAATTGAACAGAGTACATCTGGCAGAGATTGGTCGGCTGTCAGGCCGCCTTCGCGAGCAGGCTCACTCCTACAATTGAACAGAGTACATCTGGCAGAGATTGGTCGGCTTCAGGCCGCCTTCGCAAGCAGGCTCGCTCCTACAATTGAACAGAGTACATCTGGCAGAGATTGGTCGGCTTCAGGCCGCCTTCGCGAGCAGGCTCGCTCCTACAATTGAACAGAGTACATCTGGCAGAGATTGGTCGGCTGTCAGGCCGCCTTCGCGAGCAAGCTCGCTCCCACAGAACAGCCAAAGCAAAACAGCACAAATCGCGCATCGCTTGTGCTTCTCACCACTCAGCTCCTACAATTGAACAGAGTACATCTGGCAGAGATTGGTCGGCTGTCAGGCCGCCTTCGCGAGCAGGCTCACTCCTACAATTGAACAGAGTACATCTGGCAGAGATTGGTCGGCTTCAGGCCGCCTTCGCAAGCAGGCTCGCTCCTACAATTGAACAGAGTACATCTGGCAGAGATTGGTCGGCTTCAGGCCGCCTTCGCGAGCAGGCTCGCTCCTACAATTGAACAGAGTACATCTGGCAGAGATTGGTCGGCTGTCAGGCCGCCTTCGCGAGCAAGCTCGCTCCCACAGAACAGCCAAAGCAAAACAGCACAAATCGCGCATCGCTTGTGCTTCTCACCACTCAACAGGATGAGCGTTAGCTCGGCTGCAGCTCTTGATCTTGCCGTGCTGGCCCCTTCGGCAGGCTGAGTGGAGGGATTGATCCGGGGGTGGGAGCGCAGCGACCGTTTGGCGAAGCCAAACACAGCGAGAGGAGGTGCAGCGAAGCAAACCGTAGGCGCTGCCCCCGGATCGATCCCGGAGCGAAGGAACCCCGAGCTTTAGCGAGTGGGCCGAACGCCGGGGCCCAGCGTTTTGGTTACTTTTGGGCGTCTGCAAAAGTGACCCGCTGTAAGAGCGGAACCGCCAGCCGCAGCACCCAAAGAAACGGATATACACCCACCCCCCAAGAGCATGGTCGGCCCAAAGGCCGCCAAGCCTAAAAGCCCTAAGCCAAATCAGGATCCCGAAAAGAACGCAAAGTGTTGCTCTCCAACTCATACCGCAATTCTTCAATCAAAGCCTCAACCGACTCCGGCGTCCGTAGCGCATCAAGCTTCAACCCACTGATCACCAGATCCACCTGCCCCGACACCGGGTGATAAAGCTTCACCGTCAGCGAATGATCGCCATCCACCAGACACTCACACGCCAGCGGCGAAAAACTGCGTTCAAGCTGCGTGCGCAACTGCGCAAGATTCATCATCAGACTGTTCCTATAACGACTGCGAAGGGCCGCGATCCCGAGCCAGAAAAAACTCGTATCGCACCCCGCCAGACTAAGAACAGCCGTCGACCGCCAACACCTCAATATGCACCTGATGAACTAGTGCATTTGCACCTCAGCGCTGGCCCTTGGCGCCCCACTCCCCGGAAAACAATCCACGCTCGCGCGCCCAGACAATCGCCTCGCTGCGACTGTGCACATCGAGCTTGGAATACACCGTGGCGACATGATTACGCACCGTGTTCGGCGCCAGTTTCAGCCGCGCCGCGATCTCCTTGTCCGCCAGCCCTTCGCAGATCAACCCCAGCACATCGCGCTCACGCGCCGTCAGATCGGTGAACGAAACGCTAGGCAGTTGCGGCGAGTTGACCTTTTTCACATTGGCCAGTTTCTCGATCAACGTACGACTGAACCAGGAAGCATCTTTCATCACCTCCTCAATCGCCGCCACCAACTCAAGCTCGGTACGCTTGCGCTCGGTGATGTCCATCAACACCAGTAAATAACACGGTGTGTCCTGAATATTCACGGTGTCAGCGGACAGCGCGCACTCGAGCAGATCCGCATCTTTCTTGCGCACCCGCACATCCACCCGATCCACCCGCCCGTTTTTCGCCAGCGCCGCCAGCAACCGCGTGCGCGCGCCGCTGTCATCGATAAAGTCCAGCTGCGGCACGGTTTTGCCGAGCACGTCGTCGCTGTCATAAGCCAGGGTTTCGAGGAACGCCTGATTGACGTCGATCACCTGCTGTTCGTCGGCACTGCAAATCAGGATCGGCACCGGCGTCAGGCGAAACGCCTTGGCAAAACGCTCCTCACTCTGACGCAGCGCCACCTCGGCCTTGTGCCGCAGCTCCATGTCGACAAAGGAGAACAGCATGCAATCCTCATCGTTGAGCGTAAGCGGCTGGCCGGCCACGATCACCTGCTTGCTGCTGCCATCGGGCAGGCGCAGCTCGGCTTGCATCTGCGGGATGGTCGCAACGTCGCGCAGGCGCTGAATAGCCAGGTCGCGGTGTTCGGCCTGCTCGAAAATGTCGATTTCATAAGAGGTCGTGCCAATCACCTGCTCGCGGGTGTACCCGGTCATTTCCAGAAACCCCGGATTGACCTTGATGTAACGCAGATCACTGAGCCGGCAGATCACCGCCGGTGCCGGGTTGGCATTAAACGTCCTTTCGAAGCGCTGCTCGGCGTTGGCCCAATCGGTGACATCGCTCATGATCAGCACCAGCGACTCGGGCTGCCCTTCGCGGTCCGTGAGAATCATACTGCGTACGCTGTGCACCCAGATGCGTTCCGGGTCGTCGCTCGGCGACACTTCGATCAGTACGTCATTGAAACTCTCACAGCGCGCTACTCGGCTGATCGGGTAGTTTTCGGCGGTGATCGAGTGATTATTGCGATAGCGCAGGTTGAATTTCTTGGCGTATTCGTCGGCATTGTGGCCCAGATCGGTGATCCGCTTGACACCGTGCATGGCCAGCGCGGCTTCGTTGGCCCAGAGAATGCTCTGATCCAGCTCCAACAGGATCACCCCGTCGGACAGCCCGGCGATGATCTGCTGCAACTGGCGGCGGTTGGTTTCGGTGGTCAGGACTTCCTGGCTCATTGGATCTCCACAAGTGATACGCCCATGTGAAGAGTACGACCGCAGCCACCTCTGATCGTGCCGAGCATAAATGTTCGCAACGGCACAAATCCCTTTGTAGGCCTTCGCCTGCTCGCGATAGCGGTGTGTCAGCCAGCAGATCCGTTGAATGACACATCACTATCGCGAGCAGGCGAAGGCCTACAGGGGATTGGATTTCAGTTCGAATTTTGCGTCTTGAGTTCCCGGAGGGTGTCGAGAAACAGCTTGAGCACCGGCGAAGCATCATCCGCCCGATAAGTGGCATACAGCGGCACCTCCGGCAACGCCGGGGTCAGGCGCCGGAACACCAACCCCGCCGGGGCCAGTTGCTCAATGGACGCCGGCAACAGCGCCACGCCAAACCCGGCGCGCACCAGACTCAGCAAGGTCTGCACCTCGATCACTTGTTGACGAATCTGCGGCGTGAACCCGGCCTGAATGCAGCACTGAAACAGAAAATGAGCAAACCGCGACTGTTTCAATTCCAGCGCCACAAACGGCTCCTGCGCCAGATCCGCCGGCGCCAGCACCTCGCGGCCAGCCAGCGGATGATCCGCCGGCATTACCACGTTGATCGGCTCGTAGATCAGCAGTTCATTGCGCAACTGCGGATCGTCATAGCCGACGCGAAACACACAAGCGTCGATGCGTTTCTCCTTCAACGCCTTGACCTGCGCCGCCGGGGTCATTTCATGCAAACGCCAGTTGACCTGCGGATAACGCTCGCGAAACAGGTGCAAGGCCTTGGGCAGCACGCCAACCATCACCGAACTGATCATGCCGATTTCCAGCTCACCAAGTTGTCCGCGCCCGGTCTGCCGCGTCAGGTCCAGCGCCCGCTCAAGCTGTTCGAACACCAGCGGCGCCTGCTCCTTGAGCATCTGCCCCGCCGCCGTGAGTTCGACCCGATGATGGCTGCGCTCGAACAGCGGCGTACCGAGTTCCTCTTCCAGCAAACGAATCTGCTGGCTCAGCGGCGGCTGGCAGATGTGCAGGCGTTCGGCGGCGCGACCGAAGTGCAGCTCATCGGCCAACGCCATGAAGTAACGCAACAGGCGCAAGTCCATGGCGGCTTACCCCAGACTCAGCGGCGTCGAACGCTGGCGTACGCCGGTCAGCGCGAACAAGGCATTGGCGATGGCCGGCACTACCGAAGGGCTGCCCAACTCGCCGACGCCACCGGGTTTACTCGGCTCGCCATTCAACACGACGATGTCGGTGGCCGGCATGTCGGACATGCGCATCACCCGATAATCGTGGAAATTGCTCTGCACCACCCGGCCCTGTTTGATGTCGAGCCGATCGAACAACGCATGGCCAAGTCCCCACATCAGACCGCCGTAGATCTGCTCCTCGACACCGCCCGGCGAAACCGCCAGACCGCAATCGACCACACAGGTGAGCTTCTCGACCTGGGCCTTGCCATCAACCGTTGCCAGTCGCGCAACCACCGCAATAAAACTGGTGTAACCCTGATTGGTCGCGATCCCCAGCGCCGTGTCCGGCGGCAACGGTTTGCCCCAACCGGCGCGCTCGGCAGCCTGCTTGAGCACGGCCACATGCCGTGGCCGCTCCTGCATATTGGCCAACCGGAATGCCAATGGATCTTCGCCTGCGGCGTGGGCCAGTTCATCCATGAAGCTTTCCACGGCGAACACGTTGGGGATGAAGCTCACCGAGCGATACCAGCCGCTGGGCACGTTGCTTTCGTGCTTGACCCAGTTCAGCTCCAGGTGCGGCGGACGGTAAGCGAAGTCCCACGCGGTGATCGCCTCGGTGGTGCTGTAATCCATATGGTCCGGCCGTTCGAAGTAACCCGGTTCCCACTGCTCCGGCGAGGCCGGCGACACCGCGTGCAGTTGCAGCGCGGTGAGTTTGCCCTGGGCGTCGAGCGCGCCTTTGACTCGATGCAAGGTCGCTGGGTGATTGAACAGCGCGTGCATTTCGTCCTCGCGACTGTTGAGCAGTTTCACCGGCACGCCGGTTTTCTGCGCCAGATACGCGACTTCGAACAACCAGTACTTAGCCTCCCGCGCGCCGAAACTGCCGCCGGAGACCAATTCATGAATGGTCACGTTGGCCTTGTCGATGCCGCACACGGTTTGCGCCGCTTCCAGTGCCGAGGACGGCACCTGCACACCGCCCCAGTAAGTGATCGCTTTGTCCTTGACGTGTGCGGTGATGCAGATCGGTTCCAGCGGGTTTTGCACCTTGTAGGGCATGGTGTAATCGGCTTCGATCAGCTTCGCCGCGCCTGACCATTGCCCGGTGACATCACCCTGGGCCATGGCTTTGACGGTTTGTGCTTGCGGGTCGCCGATGGCCTTGGCTTGCGCGCTGGACAGTTGCTCGCTGTAGAACCCGGCCAACGGCGAATCGCTCCACTTGATCGCCAGCAGATTGCGCCCCTGCTGCGCGGCCCAGAACGTATCCGCCAACACAGCGACGCCTTCCTGATTGCCGCCGAGCACATCAGGGCGCCCCGCAATCGCCAGCACTTTGCGCACGCCCGGCACCTGCAATGCGGCCGCTGAGTCGACGCTGAGCACTGTCGATCCAACCACCGGCGCGCGCTGAATCACGGCGACCAGCATGTCTGGCAGTTGCACGTCGATGCTGTACTTGAATTGCCCGCAGACCTTGGCCGCCGCATCACGTTTGTGGCGCAGTTTGCCAATGTATTTGAACTGCGCCGGATCCTTCAGCTTGACGTTTGTCGGGGCTGGCAGATTCGCCGCAACGCCGACCAGTTCGCCGTAACCGAGGCTTCGTTTGTTCGCAATGTGAACGACCCGACCTTCTTCCGTGGTGCAACTGTCAGGGCTGACTTTCCACTGCTTGGCGGCTGCCGTGATCAGTAGCGCCCGCGCCATGGCACCGGCCATGCGCAGGCGCTCGTATTCCAGGGAAACACTGGTGCTGCCGCCAGTGGAAAAGACCTTCCAGACCGGATGAATGTAGGTCTCGAAGAACGGATCTTCCGGGGTGATGACCTGCACGGTCATCGGATTGACGTCCAGTTCTTCCGCCACGCACGCGGCCAGCGCTGTTTGCGTGCCGGTGCCGGAATCGTGCTTGTGCACCACCAGTTTCACCGTGCCGTCGGGAAAGATGCGCACCCAGGCATTCGGCTCGAATTCACTCGCCGGTGCTGGCGCTTTTGGGTCAGTAGCCGCCATGCCACTCGGCAGATAAAGGGCAATCGCCAGGCCCGAAGCAACCGTCGCCGCTTGCTTGAGAAACACTCGGCGCGGCAATTCTGTGCGACTGTCGTCGATAAGGCTCATCACGCCTCCTTCGGCGCATTCGCCGCGCGTTTGATCGCTTTGTTGATGCGCCCGTAAGTGCCGCAGCGGCAGATATTCCCGGACATCGCATTGCGGATCGAGTCATCGGTCACCGCCGCACCGGTGTTGAGCAACGCGGCGGCGGACATGATCTGCCCGGATTGACAGTAACCGCATTGCGGCACATCTTCGGCGATCCAGGCCAATTGCAACGGGTGGTTTTGCGTCGGTGACAAGCCTTCGATGGTGGTGATGCGGTGGCCCGCGACGGCGGCCGCCGGCAATTGGCAGGAACGCACCGCGACGCCGTCCAGGTGCACGGTGCAGGCACCGCACAGGCCCATGCCGCAACCGAACTTGGTGCCGGTGAGTTTCAGTTGATCACGCAGTACCCATAACAAGGGCATGGAGGAGGACGCTTCATCCAGCTCGCGTCGTTCGCCGTTAACCGTGAATGCAATCATTGTCAGGCTCCAAAAGAGCGGCCCGTCTTTGTGCGGGCCTGGTGACCGATTATTGGAACCCCGGGCAAAACGCGGCCAGCGACGATTTCTGCCAACCGCTGTAAGCAGGACTAACAACATGTACAAGCGATACCCGTCGGTGCAGTCCATGAGCGCGTTTATACACGCGGCGCGCAGCGGCAGTTTCTCCAGTGCTGCGCGTAAGCTCGACCTCACGCACAGTGCGATCAGTCAGCAGATCCGCGCGCTGGAAGATTTCATCGGCCAGCCGCTGTTCGTGCGTGAAGGTGGCGGCAGCAATCTGACCGACGCCGGGCAGTTGTTTGCCAGTGTGCTGTCGGACGGTCTGGCGCAGATTGATCGGGCGATTTCGTCGGTGAAAAACCGCAGCATGGCGCAACGTTTGACCCTGGATGTCGACAGTGAACTGGCACAGAGCTGGCTCAATCCGCGCCTGCCGCAGCTGCTCGATGAGCTGCCGGATTACGAGGTGACGCTGCTGTCGATGCCGCGCAGTGATCGCAGTACGTTTGAGCGAGTGGATCTGGCGTTGCGTTATGGCTATGGCGATTGGGACGACTGCGAGATGACGCAGATTTGTGGCGATCGGGTGTTGGCGGTGGCTTCGCCCGAATTGCTGGAACGCTATGGTTTGCAGGCGCCGTTGAGTCCCGCGCAGATTCTTCAATTGCCTTTGTTGGGGTATACGCGGCGCTCGTGGATTCCATGGCTGGATGCCGCTGGGATGACACCGACCGAACCGTCGGCGCGGGTGATTTTTGATAATGCGGCGAATTTGATTGCGGCGGCTGAGGCTGGCGTTGGTGCGGGGTTGGTGCGTGGACTATTGGCTGCCGATGCCTTGCGCAGTGGGCGGTTGGTGGCGTTGAACGAGGCGCAGATTGCCGCGCATTACAATCTTTACGCGGTGTGGCCGCATGGGCAGGCTGAGCGCGTGGCGCCGGTGGTTGAAGTGATCAAGCAGTTGGCTTTGCGTACGCTTGAAATCCAGCCCTCACCCTAGCCCTCCCGAAACGTCGGACCGCCCAGAGGTAGAGGGGACTGATTGGGGGATATTGACGAATTACGCCGACTTGAAAGATCAGCCTTGAATCCATAATCGACTCGATCTTTCAGGTCGATGCATCGCGAAAAACACCTCGGTCGGCCCCCTCTCCCTACGGGCGGTCCGACGTTTCGGGAGGGCTGGGGTGAGGGTAGCTCTTGATCTGCCCATATCGCCCAAGTATCACCACCGCGCCCAATTAATATTGTACGAACCCAACCCCGCCTTCCAATACTCGCCCTCAGCAACCACCCACCCGGGCCGGATGCGAACAGGCGAGGGAATGCGCGTGTCTTGCGCATAGCAACGGCCGATTGCCCGGGACGTGGATGCCGAGAGCCGCAAGGCTCCCTTCCCCGCTATCAGGAGATCGACTGCAATGATCATCGATATCAGCTGCTATCCCACGGATCTCGTGGACCTCGCCTGGAGGCATGACGGTGACCCGTTCACCGGCGAGCGTCTGCTGGAGATGATGGATGGCCCGTACATGGTCAACGGCAAGCCGCGCCGTATCGACAAAGCCTTCATCCAGCCACCGCAGGGCAACACGATTTACACCTGGACCGACGGCGAACTCTCGGGCCGCGAATCCATCGACGCCTACATGGCCTACACCCTGAAAATGGTCCAGACCTACCCGGACCGCTTCATCGGCTGCTTCGTCTACAACCCGCGCTGCGGTGTGGAAAACGGCGTCGAGGCGATCGAGCGCTACGTCAAGGAACACGGCTTCAAGATGGTCCAGATGCAGGCCAACATGCATGCCTACCGGCCTGACCGTGCACTTGACTGGGTGCGCCCATGCTTCGAGAAATGCGCCGAGCTGGGCATTCCGGTCAAGCTGCACACGGGCGACGGGCCGTACAGCATCCCGTCGGAATGGGTGCCAATGATCAAGGAATTTCCCAACGTCAATTTCATCATGGCCCACTTCGGCGTGCAGACCGGCGGCGTCTATGTGTTCGAACCGATGCAATGGGCGATGGAGTTGCCCAACGTCTACTGCGAATCCGGCTGGTGCCTGCAATCGCGGATCGTCGAATTCGCCAAGGTCTTGCCGACGCACAAGATCCTCTTCGGCACCGACACCCCGCCGAACGAACCGGGCATGTGGCTGCGCCTGCTCGAAGTGCTTTGCCACGAGCCGCCGCAAGGCCTGAACCTCGACGAGGACACCCTCGAAGAGTATCTGGGCAACAACACCGCGCGGATGATCGGCCTTGAGCCAACCCCGCCACCGCGTTCCGTTTCCGAAGCAGAGGCGCAACTCAAGCGTCCCGTCACCACTCAACTGGCCAGGAGCTGAACCGATGATCATCGACACCCATCTGCACCCCACCAATCTGGTCGACGAGGCCTGGCGCCACACCGGCGAACCGTTCACCGGTGAGCGCATGCTCAAGTTGATGGACGGCCCGTACATGATCAACGGCAAACCGCGCCGCATCGACATGGGTTTCATCCAGCCGCCACCGGGCAACACCGGTTATCGCGACGGCAACCGCCGGGGCCGCGAGGGCGTGCGCGACTACATGTCCTACGTCGCTGAACTCTGCGTGAAGTACCCAGATCGCTTCATCGGCAACTTCAATTTCAACCCGCGCTGGGGACCGGAAAACGGTGCGGCGGAGCTGGAATTCCACATCAAGGAATACGGCTTCAAGATGCTCAAGCTGCACGCCAACATGCACGGCTATCGCCCGGATCGCGCACTCGACTGGTTGCGCCCGGCGATGAAGGTTTGCGCCAAGTACAACATCGTTGTGCTGATCCACACTGGCGACGGCCCGTACACGATTCCGACGATGTTCTACCCGATCATCCGCGAGTTCCCGATGGTCAATTTCATCATCGGCCACTTCGGCATCCAGACCGGCGGCAACTACTCGTTCGAGGCGTTCTGGATGGCCATGGACACGCCGAACGTGTACTGCGAATCGGGCTGGTGCTTCCAGTCGCGGATCGTCGAATTCGCCAAGGAACTGCCGCGCAACAAGATCGTGTTCGGCACGGATTCGCCGCCGAACGAACCGGGTATGTGGCTGCGCGAACTTGAGGTGTTGTGCTCACCGGCGCCGCAGGGTTTGGGCATCGATGAGGATCATCTCGAGGACTACTTGGGCAACAACATCGCCCGGTTGTGCGGGATCGAACCGACGCCACCGCCCAAGGATCTGGTCGAGGCCGACATACGCCTGACCACCACGTACTTGTAGCCACACACATATCCCACTGTAGGAGTGAGCCTGCTCGCAATAGCGGAGTGTCATTTAGCGGTGATAGTGACTGATACACCGCTATCGCGAGCAGGCTCACTCCTACAGGGGATCAGTGTTCAACCCAGGCACACAGCGACTTTACAGGCACGAAGATGACCCGGCGTTCGTTCGACCGGCAGGCCAACGGCTGGCCGCGCGATCGCCCTCTCACCCCTGCGTGCCTGCTTTTTACGAGGTGACACCATGACCCGTTCGACGCTCGGCGATTCTCAGGACTTTCACGTGTTCATCGACACCTATCGCCGTGAGTACCCGGACGATGTGCTGACTGTCACCCCAGCGATTTCCGCCGATCAGGACGTCACCGCCCTGGTCGATGCCCTCGCCGCCCAAGGCCGCGATCCACTGCTGATCTGCGAACACGTCGGCAACCTCGGTGTGCCGGTGGCGACCAATCTGTTTGCATCCCGTACCCGCATTGCCCGGCTGTTCGGCGTCAATGCGGCGCAACTGCACGAAACCTTCCAGACCCGCGCCAACCAGCCCATCGCACCACGCTATGTGGAGAGCGGTCCGATCCTCGATGAGGTCTTCGAAGGCGAAGCGCTGGACCTGGCGCTGCTGCCGATGCTCAAGCATTTCGCCAGCGATCGCGGCCCATACATCACTAACGCAATCATCATCGCCGAAGACCCGCTGACCGGCATCGCCAACATGAGCTATCACCGCTCGATGCGCCACGCCCGCCAAGCGCTTGCGACCAGTCTGCATTCACGCGGGCACCTGTGGCGAATGTTGCAGACCGCTCGCGAGCGTGGCGAAGAGTTGCGCGTGGCAATGGTCGTCGGTGCGCATCCGTTGTTCATGCTCGCCGCTGCTGCGCGCTTGCCTTATGGCGCCGATGAGCGTGCCGTCGCTGGCGGGCTGTTCGGCGCGCCGCTGGAACTGGTGAAAACCCCACGCTACGGCATCGGTGTGCCGGCGTATGCCGAGTTTGTTCTGGAAGGCGCGATTGACCCGGCGGCGTATGCCGAGGAAGGTCCGTTCGGTGAATTCAGCGGTTACTCCTCGGATCGTTCGACCAACAACGTGCTGCGCGTGGATACGCTGTTAAAGCGCAAAGACGCTTGGCTGGTCGACGTCATGGGCGGCCGCTACGCCGAACACCTGACCCTTGCCCGCCTGCCGCGCGAAGCGGAAATGAGCGAGAAGCTGAAAGCGCGGTTCCCCGCGGTCACTGCCGTGCATTACCCCAATTCCGGCACGCATTTTCACTGCTACGTCGCGCTGGACCAAAGCCGTGACGGCGAGGCGCGGCAGATCATGCTGGCGCTGCTCGGCTGGGATCCGTACCTGAAAACAGTGATCGCAGTGGACAGCGATATCGACATCAGCGATGACAGCCAGGTGTTGTGGGCACTGGCCACGCACTTCCAGCCGCACCTGGATATTTTCACTATTGATGGTTTGCCGGGCAGTCCGCTCGATCCTTCATCGTCGGTCAATGGCACCACGTCGCGGATGGGCCTGGATGCCACACGCGGTTCGGGTTTTGACGGGATCAAGGCGCAGCTCGATCAGGAAGTTCTGGAGCGCGCGCGGGTTTTGCTCAAAGGTCTGCAATCGTGAACCGGCAACGGCTGGTGGTCGGCATCAGCGGTGCGTCCGGGTTTATCTATGGCGTGCGACTCCTGCAATTGCTCGCCGAGTTGAACATCGAAAGCCACCTGATCGTCAGCCGCGCCGCGCTGCTGACCATGGCCCACGAAACCGACTACAAACTCGCCGACGTCACTGCGCTGGCCAGTCATTACCACCGCGCCGATGACGTCGCCGCCGGGATCGCCAGCGGATCGTTTCGCTGCCTCGGGATGGTGGTTGCGCCGTGCTCGATGAGGACGTTGGCGGAGATTGCCACCGGCACGTCCTCGGGGCTGATCGGTCGTGCCGCTGACGTCACGCTGAAGGAGCGCCGCACGCTGGTGTTGATGGCCCGGGAAACGCCGCTGACCCTCGCCCATTTGCGCAACATGACCGCCGTCACCGAGATGGGCGGGATCATCGCCCCGCCGGTGCCCGCCTTCTACGCCCGCCCGGAGAACCTGGCGCAAATGGTCGACCACAGCCTCGGCCGCGTGCTCGACCTGTTTGGTCTCGATGCGGGCGTTGCCACCCGCTGGCAAGAACACCAAAAACCCTGTGGGAGCGAGCTTGCTCGCGAATGCGATGGATCAGTCGCCATCACTGCTAAATGACACACCGCCTTCGCGAGCAGGCTCGCTCCCACAATGAAGCAGCATCACCCGAATTCAGTGTGCACCGGTCAATCAAAGGAGCCTCACCATGAACACCCCATTCAACGCCCCAACCCGCAACACGAAAATCCCCGTGACCATCCTCACCGGCTTCCTCGGCGCGGGTAAAACCACCCTGCTCAATTACATCCTCAAGGAAAACCACGGCCGCAAGATCGCCGTGATCGAAAACGAGTTCGGCGAAGTCGGTATCGACGGCGACCTCGTCCTCAGCTCCGAGACCGAAGAAATCTACGAGATGGTCAACGGCTGCGTGTGCTGCACTGCCGAGGTTCGTGAGGACCTGGTGCGCATCGTCCGCGAACTGGTGGCGCGGCCGGTGCGCCTCGATCACATCCTCATCGAAACCAGTGGCCTGGCCGATCCGTATCCGGTGGCACAGAGCTTCTTCATCAATGACCCGATCGCCGAAGAAGTCGAACTCGACGCGATCGTAACCATGGTCGACGCCAAACACATCGCTCAGCATCTGGAGGATCTGCAACTCGATGGCGTCGACAATCAGGCGGTGGATCAGATTGTCTGCGCCGACCGGATCGTCATCAACAAGGTCGATCTGGTCAGCAGCGACGAGGTGGACGTTCTGCGCGGCAAGATCCGTGGCTTGAACGCCACAGCGGATCTGGTGACCTCGACCCATGCACAAATCGACCTGACAAAAATCCTCGGCATCGGCGCATTCGAATGCACGCAGAAGCTCATGGAAATCGGTGCTGAACCTGAGCACCACGACCACCACGATCATCATCACGAAGCGCCCGATCACGAACACGATCCAAGCGTGTCATCGGTGGGCATCGCCGTGGACGGCGAGGTCAATCTGATGGCGTTCCACCGCTGGATCAGCGGACTGCGCTCTTCCCAGGCCGACAACCTGTACCGCATGAAAGGCGTGCTCGCCGTCGCCAACGAAGACCAGCGCTACGTGCTGCAAGGCGTGCACAGCCTGGTGGAATTCCGCGCCTCGACCGCGTGGGGCACGGAGCCCCGCTCGAGCAAGATCGTATTCATCGGCCGCGACCTCGACCGCGCGGCGCTGAACCAGGGCTTCGCCGCCTGCCTAGCAGGCTGAAACAAGGCATCGGAGCCGGTGGATGGCGGCTTCGGGCACATGTGTACGAATGACTGATGCCAGTTTTTACACAACACAAAACTTGTGGGAGCTGGCTTGCCAGCGATAGCGGACTGTCAGTTTATAAAAATGATGACTGCTAAATCGCCATCGCTGGCAAGCCAGCTCCCACAGGGTTCCACTGTGTTCTTGAGCTGATCGGCATCAGACGAATACCCCTCTCTACCGCATAAAAACAGCCAGAGGTGTTTCCCCATGTCGTCAGCCCCATCTCCAACGCAATCCGCCGCCACCGTGCATCCCGTGGACCGCATTTTACCGGTGCGACAGATGCTCACCCTCGGCCTGCAACACATGGCCGTGTCGTACATCGGCGCCATTGCCGTGCCGTTGATTGTCGCCAGTGCCTTGAAAATGTCCCATGCCGACACGGTGGTGCTGATCAGCACCACGCTGTTCTGTTCAGGCATTGCCACCCTGTTGCAAACCGTCGGTTTCTGGAAATTCGGCGTGCGCCTGCCAATTCTGCAAGGCGTGGCGTTCAGTAGCGTCGGCCCCGTGATCGCCATCGGCAGCAACCCGGAGGTGGGCTTTGCCGGGGTCTGCGGGGCGGTGATCGGCGCGGGGATTTTCACCATGCTGATAGCGCCGTTCGTGGGTCGATTGCGGCGATTTTTTCCGCCGGTGGTGACCGGTTGCATCGTCACCGTGATCGGCTTGCAGCTGTTCCCGATTGCCTATGAATGGGTCGGAGGTGGGCGCAACGCGAGCAACTTCGGCGCCCCGGCGTTTCTCGGTGTGGCGGTGGTGGTGTTGCTGACGATTCTGCTGGTCAACCGCTACGGCAGCCCGCTACTGCGCAACATGGCGGTGTTGATCGGCATGCTGATCGGTGCAGGCCTCGCGTATGGCCTCGGCATGGGCAGCTTTCACAGCGTCGAAGAGGCGCCGTGGCTAACCGTTCCCTATCCGTTCTATTTCGGTCTGCCGACTTTCAGCCTGATCCCCATCGCGACCATGGTGGTGGTGATGATCGTGCAGATGGTCGAGTCGATGGGGCTGTTCGTGGCCATCGGCGACATCGTCGAAAAACCGGTGGAAGACAAACAGGTCATCAATGGCCTGCGCGCCAACGGCCTGGCCAGCACCATCGCCGGGATGTTCGCCGCGTTTCCGTTTATCGCCTTCATGGAAAACGTCGGCCTGGTGATCCTCACCGGCGTGCGCAGCCGTTGGGTGGTCGCGGTCAGCGGTTTGCTGATGTGCTCGATTGCCTTGGTGCCAAAGGCCGGCGCGATCATCGCCTCGATGCCGACCGCTGCCCTCGGTGGCGCTGGCATCGCCATGTTCGGCGTGGTCGCAGCGGCAGGCATTCAGACCCTCGCCAAAGTCGACTACGAGCGCAATCGCTACAACGTGCTGATCGTCGGTTTCACCATCGCCGCCGCGCTGGTACCGGTGCTCGCGCCAACCCTGTTCAAACAACTTCCCGAGTGGTCGCAGCCGTTCCTACACAGCAGCGTGGTCATCGCCTGCCTGGTGTCGGTGCTGCTCAACGCCGCGCTGAATGGCGTCAGCGTGCCGGAAACCACCGCCAACAAATCCGCCTCGCACATCCTTTAGTTTGGAGCTGCCCATGACTCAACTTCAGAACATCCTGATCAAGAACCCGGTTGCGGTGATGACCGGCCTGCGCGGCCCCAGCGCGCGGGCCGGCGCCGTGGACATCCGCGTGGTCAACGGGCGCATCGCCGCGATGGCCGCCGACCTGCAAGCACAACCCGGTGAACGGGTGATCGACGCGCGAAACTGCGTGGTCTATCCGGGCTGGATCAACACTCACCACCATCTGTTCCAGAACCTGCTCAAAGCCGTACCCGCAGGCTTGAATCAGGATCTGCAAGGCTGGCTGGCCAGCGTGCCCTACCCGCGTCTGAACCGGTTTACCCCGCAACTGGCGCGAATCGCTGCACGGCTGGGCATGGTCGAATTGTTGCTGTCTGGCGTGACGACGTGCGCTGATCACCATTATCTCTACCACGCCCACGGCAGCACCGAGACCGGTGATCTGCTGTTCGATCTGGCGGATGAGTTTGGCCTGCGCTTTGTCCTGTGCCGTGGCGGCGCGCTGGAATCGGCCAGCGCCCATCCGGGCTTCTCGAAAACCGCGCTGCAACCGGAAAGCCTTGAGCAAATGGTCGGCGATATAGAACGGTTGAAATCGCTGTACCACCAGGACACCCCGGACGCGATGCGCCGCGTGGTGGTCGCCCCGACTACACCGACGTTCTCGCTGCCACCGACGCTGCTGCGCGAACTGGCGCACACCGCCCGTGGCCTCGGCTTGCGCCTGCACACGCACTTGTCGGAGACACAGAACTACGTGAATTTCTGCCGCGACAAGTACAACTGCCTGCCGGTGGAATTCGTCGCTGAACACGAGTGGCTCGGCCCGGACGTCTGGTTCGCCCACGCCGTACACCTGCAACCCGGCGAAATCCGCATGCTCGCGCAGACCGGCACTGGCGTCTCCCACTGCCCGGTGAGCAACGCTCGGCTGGGCAGCGGCGTGGCGCCTGTGCCGCAGATGTATGAGGCCGGCGTGCCGGTTTCCCTGGGGGTGGATGGCGTAGCCTCGAACGAGTCCGGAAGCATGGTCGGCGAAGCCAACACCGCATGGCTGATCCACCGCGCTGAACAAGGCGCCTCGGCGACCACGGCGGAAGATGTCATCCACTGGGGCACGGCAGGCGGCGCGCAAGTCCTCGGACTCGACGCAGTTGGCACACTTGAAGTCGGTCAGGCGGCAGATCTGGTGATCTACAGCCTCGACCACCCGCGGTTCTATGGCTTCCACGACAGCGCCGTCGCGCCCGTGGTGGCGGGTGAGCCGATTAGCGTCAAATACAGTCTGGTCGGCGGCCGCGTGGTCGTGGAGAACGGCGTGATTCCGGGCCTGGACATTGAACGCATGCGCGCCGAAGCGTGGGAAGGTGTGCAGCAACTGATGGACGTCGACGACTAACCTCGCCCCCCCTGTAGGAGCTGCCGCAGGCTGCGATCTTTTGATCTTGTCTTTTAAAAAACAAAGTCAAAAGATCGCAGCCTGCGGCAGCTCCTACATCCGGCGTGTGGATTAGCGCGTCTTGGCTTTCTCGACTAACGTTATTACCTCATCGGATAGAGTCCCTGCCCCCAACACCCGGCTCTTTTTCAAGGAGAGACTGATGACGTCGCGTCGCAACATCGAACAGACCTACCGTACTTGGTCCAGCCCGATTCTGCTGGAGCTGAAAAAGCGTGAGCACCAAATGGCGCCGGTCGAGCGCCAGGCACTTGAGAATGTTCTGGTGGAAAGAAGGTTGCTGGACATCGGCGGCCCGGAGGGTATTGAACGTCGTCGCAACAGCGGTGGCTGATACTGCGCTTTCGCGAGCAGGCTCGCTCCTACAGGGTTTTGGGTAACTCACAAAGCTTGTGTTCACCCGCAATCACTGTGGGAGCGAGCCTGCTCGCGAAGAGGCCCATGTAGACGCCTCCATCATTTGGGCCGACGCACCGCCCTCACCCGGCCACTGTCGCCACCACCGCAATAGAATCGATCGGCCCCGTCGGCTTCCAGCCCCGAAACACCCGAGCCCTCGGGCATCTTCAACGCCGCGATGACTTCACCGTTCTGCGCATCGATATGCCGCAGTTCACTCTCATCCCCTTCCCAAGTGCCATGCCACAACCCGCCATCCACCCAGGTCACCCCGGTGACAAAACGGTTCGACTCCAGCGTGCGCAGGATCTTGCCGGTCTGCGGATTGATCTGATGAATCTTGCGCTCGCGATACTGCCCCACCCATAACGAGCCGTCCGCCCAGGCCATGCCTGAATCACCGCCATTGCCCGGTGCCGGGATGGTATGGAGCACGCGGCCGGTGGCTGGATCGATCTTGTGGATGTGGCGATCGGCGATCTGATACAGATGTTGGCCATCGAACGCGGTGCCACCATCAGCGCCAACCTTGATCGTGCGCACGGTTTCGCCGCTGACCGGGTCGAGTGCATTGAGCTGGCCGTCGCTGGCGAACCAGACCTGCTGGCCATCGAAGGTCACGCCGTGAACGCCTTTGATGTCGTCAAAAGGACCGTACTCGCGAAGGATTTCTGCGTTTGCCTGTTTCATGTCGGCTTCCTCATGGATGTGTGGGTCCAGCCTAACCATTGCCCAACGACACCGGGAGTAACAAGATCGTCGCGAAACCCGTTAGCGGTGGCGTCATCCAGCGCCGCGCCCGGCCCACGCCAAAAGCCTGCACCTTGTCCTCCACTGCCAGCGCCTCCAGTGCCCGCTGCACCTGTCGCTGGCTGCGCCCCAACGCCAGCGCCAAGGCTGAACTCGACCAGGCCTCACCGTCAGCCAGCAAGGCCAACAACTGTGCCTGTCTGTCTTCAATCGGCAGCGTGAGCAACGCCACATCGGCCGCTACCAGTGCAAAGCCGCGCGAAGTGGCGGTGATATTCGCCAACGGTTGCAACGCTGATCGCAGCCGACCGATTTCGACACGCAACCGAGCGCGGTGGCTTTCATCACTGAGCTGCAGGCGGAATGCCGTCGCAATCAGTTGCTCCCGAGACACATCGCCCGGCCAGGCTTGCGCAAGCAATCGGGCAAGGTTGAACAGCACCGGCCGGGTTGCCAGTGCCACGGTCATCCCGGCTCCGCGCACGCTGTAGCGCGTGGCATCGATCACCAGGCTTGACGACGCGAACAACGCTTCAACCTGCGCCAGATTCACCGCTTGCGCGTGCCCCGCGCTGGTCAACCGCGCGGCCGGCGCATTGAGGACTCGTATGGCATGATCGACCTCTGCCATCAGGCTCGCGATGCCCGCTTGTTGTGCCGCTAGCTGCGCCCGGGCAAGTGCGGCGCTGGCCTTGTGCGCCTGTACCCGGCGCAGGGCAATCCCGGCGGCCGTCAGTTCATGGGCGGCATGCAGCGCCGGCGGCAATGGTGCGCGGTCCACTTCGGCAAGCAGCGCTTCGGCCGCATCCAGTTCACCAATCAGCAGCAGGCGGCGAATCTGCAAGTATCGCGCGTGCGCTGCGTTCAACCGGTCACCGTGGCTGAGCAGTAATTGCCGGGCGGTCTCCAGCGCCTTCACCGGCCAGCCCAGGTTCCGCGTCGCCAGCGCCACTTCCGCCTCGGCCACCACGCAACGCGCCCGCGACAGCGGTTCGTTGCTGCCAAAGGCTTTCACCGCGCGCTGCAACAACGCTTTGGCGCGGGGCAGATCACCGAGCTGGGCCATGGCAATGCCACGTAACGCCAGCGCAGGCGGGTCTTCACGCAAAGCAACGTAGTTCAACGCACCCAGCGGATCACCAGCGCTCAGCGCCCGACCAGCGGCAGTAATCAACGAGTCCATGGTGAATTCATCCCGGCAGACACCTCGGTACAGTGCTTTGAGATCGAGTTTAATGCAGGGGTTCAAGCGTGTTTAAAATCCCTTGATAGCACTTTGGTATTGCTGCACCATCAGCCAAGCTTTTCCACGGAAGGAGTCAGGCATGCTGGACGCAAACGCTACCCACATTACCTTTTCCCTTGAAGGCAGTTCCAGCGACCTGCAGGTGCTGAGCTTTGTTGGTCGTGAAGCCATCAACCAGCCCTTCCGTTTCGACCTCGAAATGATCAGCGCGCGCCCCGACCTCAAACTCGAAGAGCTGCTGCACAAGCCCGGCGTCCTGACCTTCGGCCCCACCGGTGCAGGCAAGATCCACGGCCTGGTCTATCGCATCGAGCAAGGCGATTCCGGCAAGACCCTGACCCGTTACAGCCTCAGCCTGGTACCACAACTGGCCTACCTGCGGCACAACCATGATCAGCAGATCTTCCAGCAACTGACCGTGCCGAAGATCATCGCCCAGGTCCTGGAAGATCGCGGCATTCTTGCCGACGCCTACAGCTTCCAGCTCAACGCCGAGTACCCTCAACGCGACTACTGCGTGCAGTACGACGAATCCGACCTGCATTTCATCCAGCGCCTTTGCGAGGAAGAAGGCATTCACTTCCACTTCCAGCACAGCAGCAGCGGCCACAAACTGGTGTTCGGCGACGACCAGACCGTGTTCCGTAAGCTGAAACCGGTGAGCTACCAGCAAGACTCCGGCATGGCCGCCGACAAACCGGTGATCAAGCGTTTCAACCTGCGTCTGGAAACCCGCACCACCCGCGTCAGCCGCCGCGACTACGACTTCGAAAAACCGCAGATCCTCCCCGAAGGCACGGCGAAAAGCACCTTTGCCCCGGACCTCGAAGACTACGACTACCCCGGCCGCTTCACCACCCGCGAGCGCGGCAAGTTCCTTTCCACCCGCGCCCTCGAACGCCATCGCAGCGACTACAAACTCGCCGAAGGCAAAGGTGACGAACCGACGCTGACCAGTGGCCATTTCCTCACGCTCGCCGAACACCCGCGCCCCGAATGGAACGACCTGTGGCTGCTGCTGGAAGTCTTCCACGAAGGCAAACAACCGCAAGTCCTCGGCGAAAACGTCACCAGCGACGTCACCGACAACAAAAGCGATTTCCACCAGGGCTACCGCAACAGCTTCCTAGCCACCCCGTGGGATGCGCACTACCGCCCTGCCCTTGAACACCCGAAACCAAAAGTCCTCGGCAGCCAGACCGCCGTCGTCACCGGCCCTTCAGGCGAAGAAATCCACTGCGACCAGTACGGCCGCATCAAGGTGCAATTCCACTGGGACCGCGACGGTCAGTCCAACGACAAAACCACCTGCTGGATGCGCGTCGCCAGCGGCTGGGCCGGCGCGGCTTACGGCGGCATCGCCATCCCGCGCATCGGCATGGAAGTCCTTGTCACCTTCCTCGAAGGCGATCCCGACCAGCCGCTGGTCACCGGTTGCCTGTACCACAAGGAAAACGTCGTCCCCTACGACCTGCCGGCAAACAAGACCCGCAGCACCTTCAAAACCCTGAGTTCACCGGGCGGCAAGGGCTACAACGAATTCCGTATCGAAGACAAGAAAGGCGTCGAGCAGATCTACATCCACGCCCAACGCGATTTGGACGAGAACATTGAGCACGATCAGAAGATTCGCGTCGGCAATGAACGGCACGACACCGTTGAAACCAACGCCCTCAGCGAGTTCAAAGTTGAAGAACACCGGATCACCAGTCTCGATCGCAAGACCGAAGCGCGGGCCGATGACCATTTGACCGTCGGTGCCACCCGGCACTTGAAGGTCGGCACTGCACTGTTTGTTGAAGCCGGGTCCGAAATCCACTATTACGCCGGTGACAAAGTGGTAGTCGAGGGAGGCATGGAACTTACCGCCAAGGCTGGCGGCAGTTTTGTCAAAGTCGATGTCGGTGGCGTGACCATCAGCGGTACGCAAGTGAAAACCAACTCCGGCGGATCTCCGGGATCAGGAACCGGCATCGCAATCAAACTGCCGATCGCATTGACACCCGCAGATGCCGACACGGCCGGCAAAACCCTCAGTGCAGCCCCCATCAATGCACCACCAACAGCGGCACCGCTTGCAGCACCAACATCGGCGACCACTGCAGACTTCCGGCTCGTACAGCAAAACATGCAGGCGCAAACATTGGTGACCGCCTCAGAAACCGGCAAGGCCTTCTGCCAGATCTGCAACCAATGAGCCAGTTTCGTCCCAGCCTTAACGAATGGTTGACCGCCGAACTCTGGCCCCTGGGTTCGCGCCCGGGCGCCGCCAAGGTCTACGCCTTGCTCGACGGCGCCCGCGACCCACGCATCGAACCGCTGGTGCGGACCAGCGGCGCTGAATTCTCCTGCCTGTACGCAGGCGAACTCGCCCCTAACCTGTCGGCGGCCGCACCTTATCTGCTGCACCTGGATCCGCAGCAGGCCTACACCTGGCGATTATTGGAAGACAGTTGGGGACAGAGTTGGGGCATTTTCGTCATCGCCCCTGCGCAGGTTTCCCTGGACGAATTACGCGGCCACTTTCGCACGTTGCTGCGTGTAAGTGACCCGGATGGCAACCTGCTGGTGTTCCGCTTCTACGACCCCAGAGTCCTGCGCGTTTACCTGCCGACCTGCACGCCCCCGGAGCGCGCTGCAATATTCGGCCCGGCGAGCAAGCTGATCGCCGAAACCAGAACTGGCCAGTCATTGATTGTTTACCCGGCAGATCCTGCGGGCGGCCCGGCGGCGCGGGTCAGTGGCTGGCCCTCGGCGCAAGCGCTGGGCTGAGTCTGCGGTTCTTCAGACTGGAGAAATCGTTGCCAGCAAGCCGATCAAAATAGTGAGAACCAGAAAACCACCCAGGAAAATCGCCATCTTGTTCATGTTGCTCTCCTCAATGCTCAGCTTGCGGTGCACCGGATGCTTCGGGATGAAGGCTTGTCGCGAGTGACCGAACTGTGGGGCTATTTTGAGCGGATGACTGAACCGGTAACAGAGGCAGATCCAGCGAAAAAATACGGATCAGATGCGCATCTGATCCGCTTGAGCCATTGGCCGACATTCAGATCGCCGCACAAGGGTTCACTTTCCGAGCGATTGAACTAGAGTCATTGCCGTCGCGAGTACAACAACAAAAATCCCGGAGTGAACATGACTGACCTGAACCTGCAACCCAGCGTCGCCGAATCCCTGAAGCAGTGGCACGAAATGATCCGCACCGGCAACCTCAGCGCCCTGCCCGGTCTGCTTGATCCGCAAGCCGTGTTCCGCTCGCCGATGGCCCACACGCCTTATCCGGGCGCACCGGTGGTGTCGATGATTCTCAACACCGTATTCGAGGTGTTTGAGGATTTCCGCTATCACCGTGAACTGGCGACTGCCGATGGCCTGAATGTGATTCTGGAGTTCAGCGCCAAGGTGGGTTCGAAGGAGCTGAAAGGTATCGACATGATTCGCTTTGATGAAAGAGGGAAGATTGTCGAGTTTGAAGTGATGGTGCGGCCACTTAGTGGATTGCAGGCCTTGGGCGAAGAGATGGGGCGGCGACTCGGCGCTTATCTGGCGTCCGCCAAAGCCATGTAGGAGCTGCCGCAGGCTGCGATCTGTTGATCTTGATCTTTCAAAAGCAAGATCAAAAGATCGCAGCCTCGTTTCACTCGACAGCTCCTACAAAACGCTTTGCCACAAAAAAGCCCACTGACCGTCGCCGGTTCAGTGGGCTTTGTGCGTCTGGCGTCTAGTTACAGCGCCATGTCACGTGCAGCGTTTTCCTTCGGAGCTTCAGCTTTTTCAGCTGCAGGTGCGGCCGGGGCAGCAGCCTGACCGATCACTGGAGGTGTCGGCAGTTCGAGGATCTTGGCGGTGTAAGCCCACTCTGCAGCCACTTTGGCTGGATCGTTGTTCAGCTGAGTGCCGTAGCTTGGAACGATCTGGTGCAGCTTGGTTTGCCACTCTGGGGTCGCGACTTTGTCTTTGAAGACTTTCTGCAGCACGCTCAGCATGATCGGTGCAGCGGTCGACGCGCCTGGCGATGCGCCCAACAGGCCGGCGATGGAGCCGTCTTGTGCAGCAACGATTTCGGTGCCCAGTTTCAGCACGCCACCAGCGGCTTCATCACGCTTGATGATTTGCACGCGTTGGCCGGCTTGCCACAGGCGCCAGTCTTCGGCTTTGGCGTTCGGGAAGTATTCCTTCAGCGCGTTCAGACGGTCTTCATCCGACAGCATCAGTTGGCCAGCCAGGTACTCGACCAGCGGGTATTCCTTGATGCCGACCTTGGTCATAGGCCAGATGTTGTGGGTGGTGGTGCTGGTCAGCAGGTCCAGGTACGAGCCTTCCTTCAGGAACTTGGTGCTGAAGGTCGCGAACGGGCCAAACAGGATGACGCGCTTGCCGTCCAGGACACGGGTGTCCAGGTGCGGAACGGACATCGGTGGTGCGCCAACCGATGCTTTACCGTAGGCCTTGGCCAAGTGCTGTTCAGCGATGGCCGGGTTATCGGTCACCAGGAACGAACCACCAACCGGGAAGCCAGCGTATTCCTTGGCTTCAGGAATACCCGACTTCTGCAGCAGGTGCAGTGCACCGCCGCCCGCGCCGATGAAGACGAACTTGGCGTCGGTTTCGGTTTTGGTGCCGTCTTTCAGGTTTTTGTAGCTGACGCGCCAAGTGCCGTCGGCATTCTTGGTGATGTCCTGGACTTCGCTCGACAGTTTCAGATCGAAGTTAGGCTTGGTCTGCAGGTACGTCGCGAACTGGCGGGTGATTTCGCCGAAGTTCATGTCGGTACCCAGCGGGCTCCAGGTGGCCGCGATTTTCTGGTTCGGGTCACGCCCTTCCATCATCAGCGGGACCCACTTCTTGATCACAGCCGGATCTTCGGAGTACTGCATGCCGGCGAACAGCGGGCTCGCTTGCAGGGCTTCGTAGCGCTTTTTCAGGAACTTGATGTTGTCATCGCCCCACACGAAGCTCATGTGCGGCGTGGTGTTGATGAACGAGCGAGGGTTCTTCAGAACGCCTTGCTGAACCTGCCAGGCCCAGAACTGACGGGAGACCTGGAACGCTTCGTTGATCTCGACGGCTTTCGGGATCGTCACGTTGCCTTTGTCGTCTTCCGGGGTGTAGTTCAGCTCAGCGAGCGCCGAGTGACCGGTACCGGCGTTGTTCCAGCCGTTGGAGCTTTCCAGGGCGACGCCGTCGAGGCGCTCGACCATTTCCATCGACCAGCTTGGCTCCAGCTCATTGATCCACACACCGAGGGTGGTGCTCATGATGCCGCCGCCGATCAGCAGGACGTCGACTTTCTTTGCTTCGTCAGCATTGGCGGATGTCATCCCCATCGCCAAAGCCAGACCCAGCAGGGCTGTGTTCACTTTCTTAAACATCTGTTGCACCTATGATAAAACGCCTTCCGCCCGCCGCTGTTATCTGTATGCGATCCGCTTTGATGACGCTCAGGCTAGCGTCGCAGATTCCGGCACACTTCAATTTTGACGGGTGGGCACACAAGGCCGACATGCTGCATCGACCTCAGTTAATGTCCCTTCTGAACTGACTTCTTATCATTATTGGCTCAGCTACTTGAGCGACAGGGATTCCGTCGGCCCGCCCGAAGGCAGGCAAACCGAATAAGGTCAAACCAAGTTGGCGCGAAGAATATCACGTCAGGGCAAACCCGCGCGTCTGTTCCCGACTTGAGAGTCTTTTTCCACTCAGGGACTTATCGGCCGCCAGTCGCTGAACATGACCCTCTGATGAGTGCGTCGACGCAAACCATCCTGCATTCAAGTGTAGTTGCCCAGAGATTGAGCACTTTTGGGCAGTGCCTTGCTCAAGCATTATCTGCTACGTTGTACGACGACTGACAAATTAGTCGTCAACCCCATAACAACAAGGAAACAACCTCAATGACCAAGACCCGACTCCTGATCGGCTTTCTCTGTGCCTTCAACGGTTACGCGATGGCCGCCTCTGCCCCGGCGGAAAAAGACGTTGCCCAAGCGGTGGACCATCTGACCCAGGCGATGCTGCACAAGGACATCGCCGAACTGAACGCGCTCACCGCGCCCAACCTGACTTATGGCCATTCCAGCGGCAAGATCCAGGACAAGAAGGAGTTCATCGCCGACATCGAAACCGGCAAGAGCGCGTTCAAGACCCTGGAAATGCAGAACCAGACCATCACCCTGTCCGGCGACACCGCGCTGGTCCGCCACCACTTTTCCGCGCAGGCGTTGAAGGGAACCGAGGTGGTGCCGACCGAGATCGAAAACTTTCAGATCTGGCAGAAGCAGGACGGCAAGTGGTTGTTGGTGGGGCGGCAGGCGTTCAAGTTTTGATCGGGGTTAATTGACTCTGAATAGATGTTGACTGGGCTGACGTCTTCGCGAGCAGGCTCGCTCCCACAAGGGAACGCACTCCAAAGGTGGGAGCGAGCCTGCTCGCGAAAGCGGCAGCCCAGGCACTACAAATCTTCCTGGTCACAACCGAAACCGATCCACCGACTGCGCCAACTGCCCCGCCAGGCTCGACAACTCATCGGTGGTATTCGCCGTTTGCCCGATCACCCGGCTGTTGCCTTCGGACATCCCGGCAATCATTTCCACCTGATGGGCGATCTCGTTACTGGCCTGGCTTTGCTCGCCAATCGTGCGAGTGATGTCGTTGACCAGTTGCGTCGTGCTCAACGTCGCCTCGAGAATTTCGCGGATGGCCCGCTCGACATCCGCCGTCACCGCCATGCCCTTGTCGACCTGCGCGACACCCGCCTCCATGCTGCTGACCGCCTCGCGGGTGCTGTGCTGAATGCGCGCGACCATCGCGGCGATTTCCTGGGTAGAAGCGCTGGTGCGTGCCGCCAGACTACGCACTTCATCCGCCACCACCGCAAACCCCCTTCCCTGCTCGCCGGCCCGAGCCGCTTCAATGGCGGCGTTGAGCGCCAGCAGATTGGTCTGGTCGGCAATGCTCTTGATCACCTGAATGATGTTGAAAATGGCTTCGGATTCCTGATCCAGCGTGCGGATCACCTGCGCCGACTGTTGTGCTGATCGGGCGATATCGTCCATGTCGCTGACCACTTGATGAATGACACCGCCGCCCTCCTTGGCCAGGGTTTCGGCCTGACTGGCCATGCTCAGGGCTCGTTCGGCGTGGCGGGTGATTTCCTCGATGCTCGCGGTCATCTGGCTGGCGGCAGCGGCCATGGTGCCGGCAGCGACGCTTTGTTGCTGACTGCTGTCGGCGACCTGATGGCAGCCGTGGCTGAGTTGTTCGCTCATGCCACTGACGCCGTGAGCATTGCGCCGCACCACATCGATCATGTTGCGCAAGTCGCGCTGCATGGTTGCCAGTGTGCGTATCAGAGTACTGGCTTCGTCCTTGCCGGATGGCTCGGCGATCGGCTCGCTGAGGTTGCCGTGGGCGATGCTTTCGGCGATGCGGCTGGCAGTCTTCAACGGCGCCATGATGCTCAGAATGACCCAGCGCCCCTGTATCAAGAGCAACACAAGACTGGCGATCAACACCACGCCGAGCGCGATGTTGGCGCTGCGGATGGCTGACTCGGTGCCTGCGCTGGTCTGCCGCGTATTGGACTCGATCAACTCGCTCAACGCGGCCATTTGTTCTTCAAGCTGGCCAAACGCTGTGTTGAAGGTGCCCAGTTCCTGTTGAGCCGTATCAGGGTTTTCCAGCGCCAGCCCGACAATCCGTTCACCCGCGTTGATGTAGGTATCGAGGCTCGGTTTTATCTGCTCCAGCGCCGTGCGCAATGCCGGATTGATCGGCAATTTGAGGTTTTCCTCGAGCACCTCATGAAAATGCCCGGCATGCTCGTTGATCGAATCGCGTACCTCGCTTGCCGTGCTGGTGCTTTTGCCCAGCCCGACCAGCATCGCCGAGTAGACATCGGCGCGCAGGGCGTCGTGCATCATGTCGGCTTCCATGTGGTTGCGCAGCGCGCTCATGCTGACCGCGTTATCGCTGACCGCCGAGGCCATCCGCTGATTGCCGACATAACTGACCAGACTCACTATCAAGGCTGTCAGCAGACTTGTCACAATCAGCAACACTAAACGCAGTTTGATCGACACCGGATTTTCCTCTCTCGTTACGCCCGTAAGCGCTTGTCAGCCTTCAGTTAAGCCTATTTGCGCAGGTCTGCCGCGCCAGAGCGTGTCAGCCGGTGTCGGCGTGCTGGCCAAAGGCAGCAAAACTTTCGGATTGCGCGGCAAGTCTCACTTTTCAACGCGCACGGCCAACGCCTTCATCACCGGTTAATGCCGGCAGGCTATTGAGTCCGTCGTTCTGAATTCTCATGCAGCAAAAGGAAACGCTATGAAACGCGCATTGTGGTTGGGTTTGCTCGGCACGTTCGCCATCGGTACCGCACACGCGGCGACGGAAAAAGTCGCGATCAATCTGGTCAGCGCTGACGGCGCGCCGCAGGCGATCGGCTCGGTCACCATCAGTGAAACGGCGTATGGCCTGTTGTTCACGCCTGACTTGAAATCTCTGCCGGCCGGCGTGCACGGTTTCCACGTGCATGAAAACGCCAGCTGCGAGGCCGGCATGAAGGATGGCGTGAAAGGCGCCGCACTGGCGGCGGGCGGGCATTTCGATCCGCAAAAAACCGCCAAGCACCTCGGCCCTTACGCCGACGGCCATTTGGGTGATCTTCCGGCGGTTTACGTGACGGCGAACGGCATCGCCAACTACCCGGTATTGGCGCCGCGCCTGAAAAAGATCTCCGAGATCAAGGGCCACGCCCTGATGATCCACGCCGGCGGCGACAACCACGCCGATATGCCCAAACCACTGGGCGGTGGCGGTGATCGTATGGCCTGCGGGGTGATCTGACTCATTCCAGCGTGAAAGACGGGCAACCCGCCATGGCGTTGCCCGCGTCTGTTTTGCAATAACGCAGACTTTGCTGCGCCACGGAACTCCCGCCGCGCGCGCCCCTCTCACATTATGTAATCCTTCCCTTTTTGCTTCGCGCTTGTGGAGGAACACCGTCATGCGCAAGTTAGTGCTCGTTTCTTCTTTACTCCTATGCCTGCCCGTTGGTTCCGCTCTGGCCAAAGTCGATGCCGGAGATGTCGCCACTTCGGCCGGTGTCTCCGCGTCGCTGTACTCGACCTTCAAGGATCACAAAATGGTGATTCCGGCCCGTGACGACTTGTCTGCATTTGTCGCCAGTGGCGGGGCCATTCGTGGGGTTTATCTTGAATCGGTGCTGCAACAGGCTCGCCAGGAAAATCCTGGACTCAATGCCAGTGATGAAGATCTGGCCAACGCGATTCTGGTGCATTACGAAGGCTTGAATCAGTAGCCGTCACGGAAAACGCAGCCGATGGATGGCTGCTGAAGGCGCATAGGCAAAACTGTCCGACGGCCTCTATGATGGAGGCCATGACGACTTCTGTGCCCTTGCGCTCCCCCTGCCCGCCCGGCGCCTGCATTTGCGGGCGCGATCCGTTGCTGGAGACGCCCGGCGCGGATTTGCGCATCCTGCGTCTGACCCGAGAGGAAGAAAAACGCCTGCTCGCTCGCCTCGAAATGCTCAAAGACCTGAATGACCTCAAACACCTGCAACAGCGCATGTTCGAGCAACTGGGCGTTCGCGTCGACGTCGCCCCCGGTTTCAACGAAGTGCGCACCATGCGCGGCATTGCCATTCAGATCGACGAGTTGCCGGGCCTGTGCCGCAAGACCCGCGCAGCGATTCCGGCGGCCATTCGCCGCGGACTGGAAAATCGCCCGGAGATCGCTTTCGAACTGCTCAACGCCCACGACTTGCTGCGCGACACCTGATCACTTTTTCAACCCCAAGCGTTTGCGCATCTCGACGGTAATGCTTTGCCGGGTTTTCTTCATGTCGGCCCACGGTTCGTCACCGACTTCAACCAGTCGCTGGTGAACGTTATGCACATTCCACTGATTGCCGCCCTTGATCTCGGCGACTTCCTCGCGAAACAGCGGCACCGACACCGGCAGACCTTCGCGGGTGCGCGCGGCGTAAGCGCAGATGGTGGTGGCGCCCAGACCGTTGCGCAGGTAATCGATAAAGATCCGCCCGACGCGGTTTTTCGGCCCGGACACCGCAGAAAAGCGCTCCGGCAACAGCTTGGCGATATGACTGACGATGGCGTGGCTAAAGTCCTTGACCTCGTCCCAGCCAAGTTTGCGGGTCAGCGGCACCACCAGATGAATCCCCTTGCCGCCACTGGTTTTCAGGAATGCTTTCAACCCCAATTCATCAAGCACGGTCAATGTCAGCGCCGTCGCTTCGACCATGCTTTTCCACGGCAGCGCCGGATCCGGGTCAAGGTCGAGGACGAAGCGATCGGGCTTGTCCAGATCGACCGTGGTGGCGTTCCAGGTGTGCAGTTCGACCGTGCTCATCTGCACCGCGCCGATCAGCGCTTCGGCGTTATTGATCAGCATCACCGGTTGCCCGGTGAGATCTTTGTCCAGCGTGGTGATGCCGGGTATTGCCAGGCGCTCGGCGTTTTTCTGGAAGAACAACTCGCCGGCAATACCGTCTGGAGCGCGCACCAGAGCCACCGGGCGATCCTTGAGCTGCGGCAGGATCCATTCGGCGACGCTGGCGTAATACTCGGCCAGCTGCATCTTGGTGGTGCCGCTGACCGCGTCGATCACCCGATCCGGATGCGTGATGCGCACCTTGCCGTTGGCCAGTCCGAGCTGTGACGGCGCGGTATCCGGATTGCTCGCCGGGGCTTTTTGCGGCGGTTTTTTCGTGGCTGGTTTCTTCGCTGCAGCCTTCACCGGTTTCGCTCGCTCCTCTGTGATGCCCTTGGCCGGTTTGTCGTCGCGCAAGCCATGGAACACGGCGTGGCGTACCGAACCGTCCTTGGTCATTTCGGCGAATGCGACTTCCGCCAGCAGTTTCGGCTTGAGCCAGTGCACGCCTTTGACCTCGAAGCCGCTGGGTGGATTGACCACCGCCGCCTTCTTCACCTGCAAGGGCTTGAGTTGGGCCAGAATGCTTTTCAACGTCGATTCGTTGAAACCGGTGCCGACCTTGCCGGCATAGCGCAATTCACCGCTGTCGCGATCGTGCAGCGCCAGCAACAAGGCACCGAAAGCACTGCGCGAACCTTTCGGATCGGTGTAACCGACGATCACAAACTCCTGACGGTGTTTGCACTTGAGCTTGATCCAGTCGCCGCTGCGCCGCGACACATAGGGCGAACCAAGGCGTTTGCCGATCAGGCCTTCCATCTGCATCTGGCAGGCGCTGTTGAGCAGGGCGTCCGGGGTTTCGTCGAAGGCCTCGGAGAAGCGCAACAACGGTTGCTCATGACTGCCGAGCACCGTGGCCAGCGCGGCGCGCCGCTCTTCAACTGGCACTTCACGCAGGTCGACACCGTTGAGATAAGGCAGGTCGAACAAGTAGTAGAGAATGTTGCCGCTGCGTCCGGCTTCGAAAGCATTTTGCAGGGCCTGAAAGTCCGGCACACCCTGTTCGTTGGCGACGACCATTTCACCGTCCAGCCATGCGGATTCCAGCCCCAGCGCGGCCACTGCTTTGGCTTGTTGCGGCAACTTGTGCGTCCAGTCATGTCCGTTGCGGGTGAACAGTTGCACCTGATCATGATCGATGCGCGCCATGATCCGGTAGCCGTCGAACTTGATCTCGTAGCTCCACTGCCCTTCCGGCGCGCTGTCGACCAGCGTGGCCAGTTCCGGCTTGAGTTGCGTCGGCAATTTGGCCTTGTGCGCGCCGGTGAGCTTGCCGCTCGCGGGCTTGCGGGTTTTCGCCGCAGGTTTCTTCAGCGGTTTGCTTTGCTCGGCGGCCAGTTTGGGTTTGCCCACTATCGTGCGTTCGCTCAGGACACTGTCCGGCTCGGCCAGCAGCACGTCGTAATCATCCTGCGGCCGCGCGGCATCGTCCTGATGCTTGATCAGAAACCATTGTTCCTTCTTGCCCGGCATGTGCGTGCGCACCAGATTCCAGACACCGCCGAGCTTTTCGCCTTGCAGCTCGAACTTGAGTTTGCCCTTTTCGTAGGCCTTGTGCGGATCCTCCAGCGGAATCCACACGCCACGATCCCAGACGATCACATCCCCGGCGCCGTAATGCCCTTCGGGAATGCTGCCTTCAAATGTCGCGTAATCGAGCGGATGATCCTCGACATGCACCGCCAGCCGCTTGACCTTGGGGTCGAGTGACGGCCCTTTCGGCACCGCCCAGCTTTTCAGTGCGCCATCGAGTTCCAGGCGAAAGTCGTAATGCAGGTGTGAAGCGTCGTGCTTCTGGATGCAGAACTGCAAAGCATGCTCGGCAGCGGTTTTACGTCCCGAGCGCTTGACGGCAGCCGGTTCCGAGGTCGCCGAAAAATCGCGCATGCGGTTGTAGTCGTCGAGGTTCCTGTTCATCGTGCACCTGCCTTGTTTCAGCCCATTCGGGTCACGGTCAGCGCCACCACTGCGATGCGGTCGACCCGTTGATAGCCGGGGTTGAGCAGTTCTTCGCCAAAAACATCCGGGTCGAGTTCGCGGTACGTCCAGCCGAAGCGTTTTTCATCGAGGCGCGGCAGCACGGTGTCGAGAAACGGATCACGACCATCGACCATCGCCACACCGGTGTAGAGCAGCAGCGAGCCACCAGGCGCCAATCGATTCAAGGCCTGTTCGACGATGCGCAGTGACAGTCCTGCCCCCAGCGTCCCGCCACCGTGGCGATAGGCGCGCTCCGCCGGGTCGGCCATGTACGGCGGGTTGGCGACGATCAGGTCGAACTCGCCGTCGACGCCCTGCAACAGATCACTGGCGCGCACTTCAACGTTGGCGACTTCCGCCAGTGCCGCATTGATCGCAGTCAGACGCAACGCCGCAGGGTTGATGTCCAGCGCCAGCACCTCTGCCTCGCGACGGGCGCGGCCGATCAGAATCGCACCGACGCCAGCGCCACAGCCGATGTCCACCGCGCGATGAATCGGCGCGAAGTTCTGCTGCAGGTGGGCGTGGATCAGTTGCGCAAAGCGGTAGGTGTCGGGGCCGAAAAACACCGCGTCAGCGGCCTCGGTGGGAAATGCCGAATGGACGAACAGCAAATCATCCAGGCTCGACCAGCGCACCCGACTCTTCAGCTCACCTTCGTAGGTATCAATGATCTGTGCGTCTTGCAGTTGTCGCTGTTCATCGGCGGACAACAATCCCGGCGCGAACGGACGCGACCAGCCGAACACATCACGCAAAGAGTCGGCCATCTGGCCTTCGTCACGCTGGTTGACCCGTTGATGGGTCAACGGCGTCGGCGTGGTGAACCGATATCCGTCTGCCAACAAGCGCCGGCCCAATTGCAGCAGCACGAGGTCGTTGGGGCAGAGTTGTTCTTCCTGAGTCATCGGCGGTGTCCTTAAGGCAAGCGGGATTTGAGTTCGATAAAACGCCGGGTGGCGAGCAGCCCGGCCGGATGTGCATGGCGGGCCGGGGCGAGCCAGGGGAGCAAAATCGCCATTTGCGCCGAGGCATCCTGACCTTGCAGCGCGGTGTTGAGCGCCTGTACGTCGGGGTCCTGTTCAAGCCCTTCGATGGGCGCTGCGGTCTGACTGTGCCGCCGAACGGGTTTCGCTTTATCCGACGGCGTCCAATCGCCGGCGATCCAGTCGTGCACCAGTTGTTTTTCGTAGGCATTGAACACACCAAACATCGCCGCACCGTCGCCCGCGATCAGTTGCCAAAAACGGCTGGCCTGCGGGTCTTCGTGGCGCTTGATCCAGCCCTTGTTCTGCAACGCTTGGAGGAAACCGGGTAATTGCTCGGGTGCAGCCAGCCACTGATTGACGGTCTGCCCTTCGAAACGGCAGTAATCAGAATGCATGTGTTGGGCGAATGGGCACTTGCGCTCGAGCATCGCCAGCAATTGCTGCTCAAGGTCGAAGCCTTCAATGATTGCGCGGCTGCCCTGCCCCAGATCGTTGAGCCGATAGCCCAGCGCTACCCGGCGCAGAAACTCAGCGCGATCGGCCTCAAGCGGCAGCAGGTCAAGCGCCGCCTGCACGGCTTTTTGCGCATGGCCGGTGCTGGCGTTGTCGATGGTCACATGGAGGGTGAAATAGTACGGATCGATCCCCAGTTCACTGAGTTCGTAACTGCTGATCAACAGGTGCAAGGGCAGTTGTTCATAGCCGAGGTTGTAGCCGATCACCTCGGGCAGATAGTCAGCACCACAGACACCGAGGGCCAGTTGTATCGCGCCTTGCAGGTAGCGTTCATCGTCGATGGCGCTGCTGTCCTGCAGATCGTGCTCGGCGAGCAATTTCTGGTAAATCACCACGTGGTTCTGCGCCGGATTGCCTTCGCCCAGCTCTTCCAGAAAGGTTCGCAGCAGCCCTTGGAAACGCGGGTCTTGCCAGCGCGGCAATAGACCATAGAGCCAAGCGCCGTCGACCAGTTTGGTCGGTGCCACCGCTTGCAGGAAATACAGCGCCTGCGCCTTGCCACGGAAGAATTGCCGAGGCCCGCCGGCCTTGCGCTGCTGGAGATAGTCGGCGTATTGCCGGGCGACATCGGCGCAATGTTCGGCCACCCAGGCGTGCCACGTTGCCGGGTCTTCAGGCAACGAATCGGTAAGTTGCGCGGCGTGTTGCAGTTGCTCCTGCAAAAACGCCTGCGCAAGGTCCTGGGAATCGTCATTGCGCAACAACGCTTCATAGACCTGCCGCATGTTCCCAGCGGCGTTCATCAGGTGCGGTTGGGCAGGCGCGGCTTGCAGAGGTGTCAGGACAGTCATGGCAAAATTCTCGGTCGGTTGGCAGGGCGCTGTTCCACACGCCTCTACAGCAGCAGAGAGGCGGCGCCTGCGAAAAATTCAATCGACGTGAAAAATGCCCGGACGGACGGCGAAGCAGCTCCTTGACGGAGCTGCGGGTGGTTATGATTTTTTGCCGTTACATCAGGCCTGGCCTTTGGCCCGCTGTTCCAGATGCACCTGCAAACCCGGGTCGATCCGCAAGGCTGCTGCCAGTTCATCCAGATAGCTGCGCTCGGCGTCCTGCTGGTCATCTACCAGCATCACGCTGGCCAGGTACATTTCGGCGGCAACAGCTGGGTCACCGTTCGCCGACTGCGCCACTTCGGCGGGATCCAGCGGCTTGGCAACTTCATCGTCAAGCCATTGCTGTAACTGTGGATCATCGGTGTGTTTGCCGATTTCGCTGCTGATCAGGTGTTTCTCGGCATCATCGATACGCCCATCAGCCCTGGCAGCGGCGATCAAAGCGCGCAGCACCGCGTGGCTGTGTTCTTCAATCTCCGGGCCGGCCAGGAGGTTAGCTGTTTGCGGCGTTTGTTGCGGTGCCGAACTCGCCTGGCTGCGTTGCCACGCCTGATACGCCTGGAACGCCATCATGCCCAGCGACGCCAGCGCCGCATAATTGGTCCCGCCGGAACGACTTTGCGTACTGCCCGCGCCGCCCAGCGCCCCACCCAAAGCGCCGCCAAGACCACCACCGGCACCGCCGCCGAGCAAACCACCGAGCAAGCCGCCCAAGCCGCCAAGTCCACCGGCAGATCCGCCGCCGCTGGCCGCGCCCGAGCCGCCACCGAGCAGTCCACCCAGCAACCCACCCAAACCACCCAAACCATCGCCGGCAGACGCTGAAGATTGTTGGCCGGTCGAGGCCTGGCCTCGCAGCAGTTTTTCGAGCAAATCGCTGGTGTTCATGACGTTATCCTCAGGCATTGGCAGTGACTGCGTCTGGCAACGATAGACCCCTTAAGCCATAGCGCCAGCACCGTTTGGCTGACGCTCGAAGCCCTGACGGATTTCGCCCGCGTATTTTTTCGCCGGCCAGCTAAGATTGATCAGTGGTGAACCTTATCCCGGCCAGACCGGTCGATAGCTGCAACCCCGACCCGGTTTGCCGGCGCCCTGCTACTCAAGGGTGATACCCGGCTTGCTTCACTTTCTGGAGAACGCCCCCGTGATATCGACCGTACACATCGCCAGGCTCAAAGCATGGGGCGCCCATGGTTTTACCGCGACTGGCGTGGTCACAGCCTTCCTGGCCACCCTCGCCCTGCTGGAAAACCAGCCGACCCATTGCCTGATGTGGCTGGGCGTGGCGCTGATTGTCGACGGCCTCGACGGCGCACTGGCGCGCAAGGTCAACGTGCAGTCGGTGCTGCCAAGCTTCGATGGCTCGATCCTTGATCTGGTGATCGATTACCTGACGTATGTGTTCATTCCGGCGCTGTTCATCTATCGCTACATTCCGCTGCCGGATTACACCCTGCTGCTGACCGTGTCGCTGATTCTGGTGTCGTCGTTGTTCTGCTTCTGCAACGTCAATATGAAGAGCAAGGACAACTACTTTGTCGGGTTTCCGGCGGCGTGGAATGTGGTCGCCCTGTGCCTGTACATCATCGGACCGGGACCGTGGATCACTTTTCTGACGGTTATCGGTTTGGCGCTGTTGACCGTGACGCGGATGAAGTTCCTGCACCCGTTTCGGGTACGCCGGTTCATGCCGATCAACATTGCAGTGACGGCGATCTGGCTGCTATGCAGTCTGTCGCTGGTGCTCAACCATCCGGTGATCAACCCGTTGGTGATGGGGTTGTGGTTGCTGATGTCGGCGTACTTTCTGGGGATCTGCATCTGGCGCACGGCGCTGGAGTGGTTTGATCGGCCGCAGGTGAAATAGACTCAACTACCAAAATACCTACCCCTGTGGGAGCGAGCCTGCTCGCGAAGACGGAGTGTCAGACAACATTTTTGTTGAATGACACAGCGCTTTCGCGAGCAGGCTCACTCCTACAGGGGTCGCAATAGATTCGAAAGTCGGGGGTGAATCAGCGCTTGGTGATCACCACCTCCAGATACTCGCTCGGCACCACCAGCGAACCCTCTCCCGCCCGATTCAACCGATTTAGCAAATCCGCCAGATCACTCTCCAGCGCCTGCCCGCTCTCCGGCGGTAATGCCGCAAAGGCCTTATGCACCGGCCCATACCAATGGCGGAAAATATCAATAAAATGCGCGGCCGAGCGATAGCGAAAATTGAAATCGCGCCGTGTCACACGCAGCAGAAAATTACGGTCATCGAAATGTTTGTGCAGCCAGGCATCGGAGCCCCAATTCGAGGGCGGCTGGGCGCCGGCAGGCGGCGGCAGATGACGGCTGAGCGTCTTGAACATCTGCCCAACAAAACCTTCCGGCGTCCAGTTGGCCAGACCTATCCGCCCACCACGGCGACAAACCCGCCCCAGCTCGGCCGCAGCCGTGTCCTGATCCGGCGCGAACATCACACCAAAGGTCGACAGCACCGCGTCGTAACTCTCATCGGCGAACGGCAGTGCCTCAGCATCGGCAACCTGAAACGTCACGTCCAGATGCTCTGCTCGGGCCCGATCCTGGCCGCGCTCCAACAAAGCCGCAACGTAGTCGGTCGAGGTGACCTGGCAGCCACGGCGCGCCGCCGCCAGCGTCGCATTACCGTTGCCGGCAGCGACATCCAGCACCTCTTCATCGCAACGCAGGTCAGAGGCTTCGGCAAGGTTTTCGCCGACGATTTGTAACGTCGTACCAATCACGGCGTAGTCGCCACTGGCCCAGGCGACTTTCTGGCGTTCTTTCAAGGCAGTCAGATCAATCGGGGTACTCATAAGAGTGAACTCCGCTGCGGGTGGGGTCGGTGATCATTCGGCCGTCGTCGGATCGATGACCGTCATCACTCGCGCCACACTGTTGGCAGGAAATCCTCCAAGCCTGGCGTGTTCGCGTACCTGCTCTTCGTCAGGCGCGATGTACACGCAATAGATCTTGTCAGCGGTGACATAACTCTGCAGCCACTGCACTTGCGGACCGAGTTCGCGCAAGACATCACAGGACGTTTTCGACACAGCTTTGAGTTCTGCTTCCGACAGCTTCCCGGCCCCTGGAATCTCGCGTTCAATCACGAATTTCGGCATGGCAACCTCGCGCTCTTGTTATGGGGCAAGGCCGGCAGTGACCCTGCTCAAGCACTATCGCGCCGAGACCGCTCGGCGTCCCTGCCAATCGTCTGGCAACCCCGTAAAACCGGGGGTTTGCCGATGAGCGGTGGAAATCTGTAAAGCGTCTGGAACACCTTGAAGATTGCCAACGTTCGAGGATTGGTTTCTGATGCCCGCTCGCTTCTGGAACGGACTCTACCGATGTCACTGAAACTCGATTGGCTCGTGAATCACATGCACCACAGCGACCGTTATGCTCAATGGATCCACCAGCAATTCCCCTACGAATACATCGACCAACCGTTGGCTAAATGGCAGCGTGAATTTGCCGAGGGCCAAGGCAATGGCGACTGGTCTTGCCTGATCGCCATGGACGGTGAACATCTGGTCGGCGGCGCGGCGCTAGCACGCGATGACCTCGCCTTGCGCCCCAATCTCGGACCTTGGCTGGCCTGCGTGTTCGTCAGTCCTGAAGCGCGCGGGCAAGGGCTGGCGGAGCGCTTGGTTGAAGGGATTTGTCAGGAAGCGAAAGAGTGCGGGTTTGCGCGTTTGTATCTGCATACGCAGACCAAGCAGGACTACTACGCCAAACGCGGCTGGCAAGTCCTGGAGCGTTTTCGCGCCTGGGGCAATGAACAATGGCTCATGGTCCGCGACCTCTGAGCCAGTGGTTTGCTGATCACGCCGCAGGCGCCTTAGCCTCCTCCAGCAAATGCTGGATCATCTGCTCCTGCGCCTCGTAGCGACCTTCGCCGAAGTGGCTGTAACGCACCTGCCCCTTGGCGTCGATCAGGTAATGCGCCGGCCAGTACTGGTTGTCGAAGTTGCGCCAGATCGCGTAGTTGTTGTCGATGGCCACCGGGTAGGTGATGCCGAGCTTTTTCACCTGATCCTTGACGTTCTCGATGATCCGCTCGTAGCCGTATTCCGGGGTGTGCACGCCGATCACCACGAGGCCGTCCTTCTCGTACTTCTTCGCCCAGTCCTTGACGTACGGCAGGGTGTGCTGGCAGTTGATGCAGTCGTAGGTCCAAAAGTCCACAAGCACCACTTTGCCGCGCAGGGCGTCTGCGTTCAGTTCTGGTGAATTCAACCATTGCACGGCGCCAGCGAGTGACGGCATCGCGCCTTTGCCCTCCTCCATCGGCGAGTCCGCGCGGACTTTGCTGACAAAGTAGTCGACCACTTTCGGCACGTTTTCCAACACGCGTTTTTCGACACTGGCGACGCCTTCGGAGGAGGTGTTGGCCAACAAGGTTTTATCGAAGCCGGTGGCAATCACCGCTGTCGTCGCCAGTACCGCAACCCCGGCACCACGACGCAACCAACCGGTGAACGGGATCGACGGTTTCAAACGGTTGACCAACCCGCGCCCGGTGAAGATCAACGTGCCCAGCGACAATGCACTGCCGGCGCCGTAGGCCAGCAGCAACAGGCTGGTCTGCGCGTTGGCGCCTTGCAGCATGGCACCGGTGAGAATCACCCCGAGAATCGGTCCCGCGCACGGTGCCCAAAGCAGTCCAGTGGCCACGCCGAGCATGACCGAACCCATCGGCCCGGCCTTTTTCCGGGTGTCCGGGTCCAGACGATTGCCGAGCATCACGAAGGGGCGTGTCAGCCAGCCGCCGATGCGCGCCGAGATCAGCGACAGGGCGAACACGCTCATCACGATCAGCGCGACGTAACGGCCACTGTTGCTGGCCTGGATCACCCATTCGCTGCTGACCACGGCGAGGCTGGAGATCAGCGCGAAAGTCAGGGCCATGCCGCCGAGGGTCAACAGTATCGAAGCGCGACTGCGTTGGGCGCCGGCAAACAGAAACGGCACCACCGGCAGGATGCAGGGGCTGAGCACGGTCAGCAGACCACCGAGAAATGCGATGAGGTACATAGTGAGTCACCCTTGATCAATGATTGTGGCGAGCCGTTCAGACGCTCTGGCTTTCCAGCCATTGGCTCTGCGGCGTACGGCTGGCGCCGTTCTCGGCGAACATCTGCCCTTGTGGCGTGCGGCTGGAGCCGTCCGCTGCAATCAGGCCGTCGCTGCCCTGCTGGGCCCCCGGCGTCAGTTGGAAGCAGGTGCTGCTGTGGCAGCTATGCTGTTCAACCGCAGCGTTGGCATGGGCGGCGACGCCGGCCAGGGAGAAAGCGATGGCGGTGAAAAAGCGCGCGACGTTGTTCATGGTGTTGTTCCTTCTATAAAGAGTTGGCTTGGTTGCCGTTGATGACTCAGTTGTCGTTGTTGCAGCCGTCGGCAAATTTGCTGTAATCGAGTACGCGGGTTTTGCCTGCAGAATCGAGGTAGGTCATGCGCGCCTCGACGATGCCGCAGGACACCGAGTTGTCCTGTTTCAGCGAGATCACTTTCTGGATATCCAGGTGGGTGCCGTAGGTGTAGGTTTGCGCGGTAACAGCGGCTTCGGCCCGGGCCGAGAGCGTGCAGATGTTCAGCGCGGCAAACAGGCAGGCGGCGATTACGGAGTTGTTGTTCATGGCGTTTCCTCAAGGCTTCAATGGGGTTTGAGCCGAGGCGATCTGTGTGGGCCTCGATGGAGCCTATTTGAGGCTCGCGAGGTATCGCCTCTGTGTCAGGAACTGGCGCGTTTCAATCGCTGTGTATCCTTGCCATCGGGGGATACACAGCGATACAAACCCCTGAAAAAATCGCGTTTTTGCGTCCCCGTGTATCCGTAGTCACGGCAGATACACTGCAATACAAAGGCAGGCAGGCGGGCCACCGCAGGCTCGATACACTGCACGGCAGTCCCTTTTGATAGAGGTTTGCACCGATGGATCATGTCGATCACATTCTCATCGTCGACGACGACCGCGAGATCCGTGAACTGGTGGGCAACTACCTGAAGAAAAACGGCCTGCGCACCACGGTGGTCGCCGATGGCCGGCAGATGCGCAGCTTTCTCGAGGCCAACACCGTCGACCTGATCGTGCTCGACATCATGATGCCCGGCGACGATGGCCTGCAGCTGTGCCGCGAATTGCGGGTGGGCAAACACAAGGCCACGCCAGTATTGATGCTGACCGCGCGCAACGATGAAACCGACCGCATCATCGGCCTCGAAATGGGCGCCGACGACTACCTGACCAAACCATTCGCCGCCCGCGAATTGCTCGCGCGGATCAACGCCGTGCTGCGCCGCACGCGCATGCTGCCGCCGAATCTGGTGGTCACCGAGGCCGGTCGGTTGCTGGCCTTCGGTCGTTGGCAACTGGACACCTCGGCCCGTCACCTGCTCGACAAGGACGGCACCATGGTCGCCCTCAGCGGCGCCGAATATCGATTGCTGCGGGTGTTTCTCGATCACCCACAACGGGTGCTCAGCCGCGACCAACTGCTCAATCTGACCCAGGGTCGTGATGCCGATCTGTTTGACCGCTCGATCGACTTGCTGGTTAGCCGTTTGCGTCAGCGCCTGCTGGATGATGCGCGCGAGCCGGCCTACATAAAGACCGTGCGCAGCGAAGGTTACGTGTTCTCACTGCCGGTCGAGATTCTCGGGGCCCCGGCATGAGCGTCAATCTGCACTGGCCGCGCACCCTCGCCTCGCGCCTGTCGCTGATTTTCCTGATCGGCCTGTTGCTCGCTCAGGCGCTGTCGTTCGGTGCGCAGTATTACGAGCGTTACCAAAGCGCCAAGAACACCATGCTCGGCAATCTGGAAACCGACGTCTCGACCTCGATTGCGATCCTTGATCGCTTGCCTGCCGAAGAGCGCCCTGCCTGGCTCGAGCGTCTGGCGCGAAAAAATTATGGCTACCTGTTGAGCGAAGGCGAACCGGGCACACCGATCGAGGCCAGTGATGTGCCGGTGGCGGTCACCTCGATCACCGAAGCCATTGGTGAACGCTATCCGCTGACCTTCACCGATATTCCCGGGCCGAAGAAACACTTTCAGGGTCATCTGCGCCTGAGCGACGGCAGCCCGGTGACCATCGACGTGCGCCCCGCCATGGTCCCGTTGTCACCCTGGTTGCCGGTAGTACTGCTCGGCCAATTGGCGCTGATGCTCGTCTGCACCTGGCTGGCGGTGCGCATTGCGGTTCGCCCCCTGACCCGGCTGGCTAACGCGGTGGAAACACTCGACCCCAACGCCCACCCGATCAACCTCGACGAAAGCGGCCCGAACGAAGTGGTCTACGCAGCACGGGCGTTCAACACGATGCAGGCGCGCATTGCCGCTTATCTCAAGGAACGCATGCAACTGCTGGCGGCGATTTCCCATGACCTGCAAACCCCGATCACGCGGATGAAACTGCGCGCCGAACTCATGGACGATTGCACCGAGAAAGACAAACTGTGGAATGACCTCAGCGAGATGGAACACCTGGTGCGCGAAGGCGTGGCGTATGCGCGCAGCATCCATGGTTCGACCGAAGAAAGCCGCCGCACCAACATGGATTCCTTCCTCGAAAGCCTGGTGTTCGACTATCAGGACATGGGCAAGCAGGTGCAACTGGTCGGCAAGAGTGCGGCGGTCATCGACACCCGTCCTCATGCGTTGCGCCGGGTGCTGGTGAACCTGACCGACAACGCACTGAAATTCGCCGGCGCCGCCGAAGTCTGGGTCGAAGCCAACAAAGGCAACCTGGCGATCACCGTCATGGACCGCGGCCCGGGCATCGCCGACGCCGAACTGGCGCAGGTGCTGCAACCGTTCTACCGCGTGGAAAACTCGCGCAATCGCGATACCGGCGGCACCGGGCTGGGACTGGCGATCGCCCAGCAACTGGCCATGGCGCTCGGTGGTTCGCTGACGTTGAGCAATCGCGAGGGTGGCGGGCTGTGCGCTGAACTGAAGCTGCCGCTGCATCCATAAACGCTTTAACGGCGCCTGTTTAAACGCTACGCACCAATACCGGTCGGTAGCCTGCACACCGCCGCGCCAATGCCTACAACTTCATCAGAATCCACTGACTGTGCGCCTTGGCTGATGCGCTTATGGTTGTGTTGCCCGTTTCGCACTGTTCACCATTGGTCGCCACTGTCAGATCTGACAGTAGCAAGTCAGCGCCGGGCTACGGTTCCATGACAATTGGCCCAACCTGTCGAGGCGCAACATGACTCTGCTCGAATCCGTTACCCACGTGTGTACGCGCCTGGCGCCTGGCGGCTGGCATTCACTGATGCTCGCCCACGGCCTGGACTTGCTGGCTGAACCGCTGGCGGCGGAACTGCACAAGCCCCTGAAAATCGACCGGTCAATACCCGGATTTACTGATTTCGCAACGACCGGCAGGCGGGCGATCGAGGCAGGCGCACCGGCGCACAGCCTGCTGTATCACGCGCTGGCCTCGCCAAACGTGCTCAGCGATAAAAACGGCCAGACATTACAGCTGTTCCCCACTGCCGCCGAGATCGAGACCGTGCTCGACTATGTCTACAGCGTCAGTCCGCCCACGCTCGACAGCCTGCGCCACAAAGCCCGGGGCGCGCCGTTGGCGGTGGTCGCGTTTGCCAGTGAATATCGCTGCGCCGCCGACACCGTGCATGGCCGGCATGCCGACCTGTGCTTCTCGCGTACCGGTATCGCCCGCGTCGGCACCGCCCCCCCGTGCTATGACGCAACGCTGCGCAGTTTCCTGCCCTTCGTCGACGATGATCCGCACGGCATCCGGGTGATGCCAGTGCGCTACAGCGCCTACATTGCCGTGCAACTCAAGGGCGATGCCGAGCGCTTCGGGCCGATGGATTTTCAGATGGACCTCGACCCCGGACTGGATTTCTGGGTGCCCGTGCACAAGCTGTTCAATGGTTCGCAGTGCCTGGAGGGTCTGAACCTGACGGTGACGCTGGGCAACCACCAGATCAACGAAAAACTGCGGCATGTCCATTTGCGCCACAGCGGCACCGGTTGGCAGGAACCGCAGATCAGCCAGCCACCCTTCGTCGTCACGGAAAATCTTGCGCATTGGGCCTCGACTGTAGATCTCGGCCCCGGTCTGCTGGTGCCTGAAGCCAGAGCCCGGCTGGTGGCGCCCGTCGAATATCAGGGGCAGCCCTTGTCCTTTATGCTGCCGGCCAATACCGGCGGCATGGTGCACGGACGTCATCGGGTCGAAGCGGATGGCAGCATCGAAGACCTGAACGAGCATGAAGGTGTCGAGGCGTTGGTGCGTCAGGGCGGTTATCGCGCCTTGCATTATCAGGACGGCACTGCCGATGGCTGGGTGTTGCCACGCTGCCCGATGCTGGAAAACCATTTGCCGGCCATCGCGGCCTATTCGCTGATCGGCCCCCCGGACTTCTATCCGTTATGCAGTCAACGCAAGCTGTTGCACTGGGTCAGCGACGAACCAGCGTTACCAAGTGCCGGTCTCTGGCACGCCCGACTTGAAGCGCTCTCCAACGTACGCTACTGCGCCAACCTCGATCTGCAGGATCAACTGTTCTCCCCGACTGACCGAGGGGTGAGCGCCATCGTTGCCCTCGCCGATCAAACCGACACGGTGCAATCCACTGCCCCGCTACCACCGTCATCGCGGCCGACCTCACTGCCCGACGGCGCCGCCGGGGTGTTCGGGCCTGGCTGGGAGGTCGGCTGGGTTCGCCAGCGCACGGCAGACGACGAGTGGATCAACGTCCTCGCCGGCTATCAGATGGCCAGCCCGTTTCCCGAGGATGCGAAGATCTGCGCAGCGCTAGGTTCTTTCTGGCCCGGCGTGGCACCGGATTCGGCACGGGTATTTGAGCCGCGCTCGACGCTGCACAGCATCATTCCCCTGACCGATGAAGAAATCGGCATGGGCGGCCTGGCCTGGGATAATCAGCGCGGCCCTCAACTCATCACTCAAGACGATCGGCTGATCGTCCAGTACCACGCGTACGCCCATGCCGATTACACACAGGTGGCCCTCGATGGCCAGTTCTCCCTGAGCACGACCGGCCACACGGCGCAAACCGTGTATCAGCAGCGCGTGCGCTCGATGTATCGCGTGTACCGTGCGCTCGGCGCCGCCAGCGATAAACCCATGCGCAATGCCTGGCCACTGTTGTCGTTCGTTGACGTGCAGCGGCCGAACGCGGAACTGGACAGCGCGCAGGCGCAAGCAGGGCAGCTCCTCGACGGCTGGGTGCAGCGCTTTTTGCTGTACAAGCGCGGCGCCGTGCAGATCCCTGCAAGTGATTTCAGGTTGCGCCACGTCGAAGTCGAAGAGCTGGTGATCTTGCTGCTCAGCGCCGATGCAATCCTGATCAAACGCGACACCCTGCCATGGCGGGTCGCCCATGAAACATTTTGATGTTGTGGTCGTCGGCGCCGGCCCTGCGGGCTGCGCAACGGCAATCAGTTGCGCCCGTCACGGGCTGCGCGTGGCCTTGATCGAACGGCAGGCGTTCCCCCGGTTTCGCCCCGGCGAAAGCCTGCATCCGGGCATCGAACCGCTGCTACGACAACTGGGGGTCGCCGAGCAGCTATGTGGCCGCGCGGCACGGCGCTTTGACGGCCACTGGGTGCACTGGAACGGTGTGCCGCGCTTCAATGCCTTTGGCGCCGATGATCGCGGCGCCTGGCTGGGCTTTCATTTGGAGCGGGCGCAACTGGACGCGACGTTACTGGCGCAAGCGGCGACGTTGGGGGTGGAGATCAGTCAGCCCTGCCGGGCACGGCGAGTGCTGACTCAGGCCAGTCGGGTGATCGGCGTGGAGACCGACAGCGCACGCCTTTACGCGACCTGCCTGATCGATGCCAGTGGCGCTTGCGACTGGCTCGCTCGCCAACTCGGTCTGCCGGTTCGCCACTGTTCACCGCCGCTGGTGGCGCGTTACGGCTATTTGCAAGGTCACAGCGCAACCTATGCAACAACCGCGCACTTGCTGGCCGATCCTGACGGATGGACCTGGATCGCCCAGGTTGAGCCGCAGTTGCTGCACTGGACGCACCTGACGTTCGAGAACAACAGGCGCTCGACGAGGCTTCCCGAGGCCCTGCAAGCTTTGCCAGCCGTAGGGCGGATACGCGGCGCCGATGTAACCTGGCGCATCATCCCGGCCGTCACCGGTGCTGGCTATTTTCTGGTGGGCGATGCCGCCAACCGGCTCGACCCGGCGTCCTCCCACGGCGTGCTCAAAGCGTTGATGAGCGGTATGCAAGCCGCGCAAGCCGTAGCGGATTGTTTGCTCCAACCGGCCTTGCAAACAGCGGCGCAGGCGCAATATCGCCAATGGCTGAACGCAGGATTTGCACGCGATGTGGCGCACCTGCGCGACTTCTATCGTCTGCATCCCTGCCCGCCGTCGTGGCTGCCTGCGGCATGACTTACAGGACGCTGGCGAGCACGCCCTCTTGGTGAAACTGCCGCAACAACGCCGATCCGCTGTCCATGAACGTTTCGGTGTCGGCCACCCCTGCTTCTACTGCCAGATCTTGCAATTGCTGGCGGCCATCAAGGTCAGGAAACGCTTCAATGCGCTGTAACAGGCGCCAGGCCAGCGGGCTCAGCTCGGAAAACTGCACATTCCAGTCTGCCGTGCGCCGCACCAGCAACAGCGTCGGATGCGCCGGCGGTGTGGCGGGCTGATGGTTCGGATCAAGTGCATGCACCGGCCACACATACGCCAATGGCCAGGCCAGTGCCGAGATCTGCAGCGGACGCTCCAGCAACAGCGCCGGATCGCTTGGCGGCAGCGCCTGAGCATCGGACTGCTGCAAGATCATCTCGACCCATTCGTAATGCGCCAGCTCCAGCAGAAACGCCGGCCACTCGCCATCGCGCAACACCTGCGGTGGCGACGCGAGATAGTCGAGAAACGTTTCGGCAATCTCTCCAAACTTTGGGGTCTGCGCCCGCCACTCGCGCAAAAAGCCTCGTACGAGCAGGCCCCAGCGTTGTTCCCCGATGATCCGGATCAACACCGGAAACGTGCCGCTCAACAATTGCGAAACGTTGTTGAACACCAGATCGCGATAAACGTTGACCCGCGCCACGTTCATGTCGGCCGGTGGCGATTGATGTTCAGGATCGCGCAAATACCGGGTCAGCGCCTGTTGTTGCAGTATCAGGTTATCCATGAGGGCGACCTCCGGCTTGCAGTTGGCGAATGGTATGCAACTCAGCGACCAGTTCGGAAAATGCCGGGAAATTGAAATCCCGCTCAAGCAGCGTTGGCTGCGCGCCAAACCGCCTATAAGCCTCCGCCAGCAGAGACCACACGACCGGTTTGACTGAGGCACCATGGGTGTCGATTTTCAGCGTATCGGACTCATCGAAATGCCCCGCCACATGCATCCCGACCACCCGGTCCGGCTCGATACCGGCGAGGAAGGTTTGCGGATCGAAGCCGTGGTTGATCGCGTTGACATAGACATTGTTGACGTCCAGCAGCAGGTCGCAATCGGCCTCGCGCAGTACGGCATTGGTGAAGCTCACCTCGTCCATGTCCTGGCGCGGGGCGGCATAGTAGGAGACGTTTTCCACGGCCAGGCGCCGGCCGAGAATGTCCTGAGCCTGACTGATCCGCGCGGCAACGTGCTGCACCGCTTCTTCGGTGAACGGCAACGGCAGCAAGTCATACAGATGCCCGTCATCGCTGCAGTAACTCAGGTGCTCGCTGTACAGCGGCACGTTGTAATGGTCGAGAAACACCCGGACCTCCTGCAAGAATCCGACATCCAGCGGCGCCGACCCGCCCAGCGACAGCGACAAGCCGTGACAGGACAACGGATAGCGCTCGGCCAGTTCACGTAACGCCGCACCGTGCGCGCCGCCTACTCCGATCCAGTTTTCCGGGGCGACTTCGAGAAAGTCGAAGGCGCCGCCACGGGCAGCCTGCAGGTCTTTCAGCAGACCACGGCGCAGGCCGAGGCCAACACTGGGTGGCATTGATGAGGGCGGCGTATGCATGGGATGTACCTCAGCAGTGGGTTTGCCACATTTGAGCCGCCGGATGTATTGCGGTTGTGTGCAGATGACCGGGCATTTGCAGCCCTGTGTGTCCCACCATCACGGCGATACACAGTGATACAGATTCTCTGCCGATCAATATTGTGGGAGCGAGCCTGCTCGCGAAAGCGTCAGCACTGCCAATACCAGAATTGCCTGAAATGCCGCCTTCGCGAGCAGGCTCGCTCCCACAGGTTTTCGTTGCTCACAAATACAGCGCCGCTCCCGGACCGGGGCTAGACTCCTTTATTACCCAGTCGAGGGGGACGCAGGACGTCAGCCGTGCCCTGCCCAACTCCGTGACCACCGCCCGGTGGCGCACGCCTCGACCCTCGACGCCGCCGGACCGTGATCCTGTTTCAGGAGCACACATGATGGATGAGGCGAAGCTCAACGAATTCATGGGCAAACTGGTCAACGACATGGGCGGCGCGGCGATGCTGGCCAATGTCATCGTCGGCGAAGAGCTCGGGCTGTACCGGGCAATGGCCGACAGTCAGACGATCAGTGCCGATGCCCTCGCCGCCAAAACTACCTGCAACCCGCGTCTGGTTCGTGAATGGCTCAGCGCCCACGTGGCGTCCGGCTACATGGAACACCACGACGGCCAGTTCCGTTTACCCGAAGAGCAAGCGCTGGCCCTGGCCGTCGAAGACTCGCCGGTCTACGTCGCTGGCGGCCTCGGGGTGGTGGCGTCGTTTTTTCACGACAAGGACAAGCTGGTCAAAGCCATGCGCGGCAACGGCGCTTTGTCCTGGGGCGATCACCACCCGTGTATGTTCACCGGTACCGAGCGGTTCTTCCGGCCCGGCTACAAAGGTCACCTGATTGCCGAATGGCTGCCGGCACTGGACGGCGTGGTGGCCAAGCTTGAGCAAGGCGCGAACGTCGCCGATATCGGCTGCGGTCACGGCGCCTCGACCGTGATCATGGCCCAGGCGTTTCCCAACTCGCGTTTCGTCGGCTATGACTATCACGCGCCCTCGATCACCGTCGCCACCCAGCGCGCCGAGGAAGGTGGCGTCAGCAGCCGGGCGAAGTTCTTTCAGGGTTCGGCGAAAAGCTACCCCGGCGACGACTACGACCTGATCTGCTATTTCGACTGCCTGCACGACATGGGCGATCCGGTCGGTGCCGCCCGTCACGCCTATAACTCGCTGAAAGACGATGGCACGGTGTTGCTGGTCGAGCCGTTCGCCAACGACACACTGGACGACAACATCACCCCGGTTGGACGGCTGTTCTACGCAGCCTCGACGTTTATCTGCACCCCCAACTCGCTGTCGCAGGAAGTCGGCCTGGGCCTGGGGGCGCAGGCCGGGGAAGTGCGTCTGCGCAAAGTATTCGCCGAGGCCGGTTTCAAGCAGTTCCGCCGGGCCACGCAAACGCCGTTCAACCTGATTCTGGAGGCACGTAAATAATCCGCTTTTAAAACTGTGGCGTGGGAGCTTGCGCCCTCGCCACCAAGGTTGGTGCTAACCTGCGCGCACTGCCCACTTCGGAGCGCTGACCATGCTCGACAACCCGACCCGCGAACACCTCGATACGCTGCAAGAGGTGATGGCTGATGGCGATTTCCTCGTGCTGACCGGAGCCGGCATCAGCACGCCGTCGGGCATTCCGGATTACCGCGACAGCGACGGTGTGCGCCGTGGCCGGCAGCCGATGATGTACCAGGAGTTCCTCGCCGCCCCCGAGTCGCGCCGCCGCTACTGGGCGCGGGCCATGCTGGGTTGGCCGAGGGTGCGTCAGGCGCAGCCAAATGCCGCGCACCAAGCGTTGGCCGGATTGCAGCGCCATGGGCTGATCCACGCCTTGATCACCCAGAACGTCGATACCCTGCACGATCAAGCCGGCAGTCACGATGTGATCGAACTGCACGGCAGCCTGCATCGCGTCCTCTGCCTGGACTGCGGCCAGCGCAGTGAGCGCGATTCGATTCAACAATTAATGGAAATGCACAACCCGTATCTGGCCGGGGTCGATGCAGTCCAGGCGCCGGATGGCGACACCCTGCTCGACCCGGCCTTCGAAGCGCGCTTTCAGGTGCCGCGCTGCCCGCATTGCGCTGGCGAGCGGATGAAACCGGACGTGGTGTTTTTCGGCGAGAACGTCGCGCAGCCCACGGCGGCAAGGGCGATGGCGGCGGCAGAGAATGCAGCGGGGATGTTGGTGGTGGGGTCTTCGTTGATGGCGTACTCGGCGTTTCGCCTGTGCCGGGTGATTGCCGATCGTGGCAAGCCGTTGATTGCGATCAATCTGGGCAAGACCCGCGCGGATGATTTGCTGGATTTGAAGATTGAAGCGTCGTGTGAACAGCTTTTGCCGTTGTTGGTTGAAGTGCTGGATCGGTGAGTTGCTGCACTTTGTGCTCGACTCCGGACCCAAGCCCCTCACCCTAGCCCTCTCCCAAGGGAGAGGGAACTGACCGAGTTGTCAGGACTTAATACTGCGACCTGAAAATTTCGAGCCGAACCCATCTTTTGAAATGCCCCCGATCAGCTCCCTTCCCCCTCGCCCCCTCTGGGGGAGAGGGTTGGGGTGAGGGGGTAGATCTCACAGTCGCCCCAGATCTTCAGCCTTGAGAATATCGAACAACGCCTGCGCCGCCGCCGACAGTTCATTGCCCGGCTCAGTCAGCACGCCGATAGCCCGCTCCACCGAGTCATCCAGGGTCAGGCAGTGGGCGCCGAGTTCCTGCATCTGCTCGGCGCACAACGCCGGCACAGCACTGACGCCCAGACCACTGGCGACCATCCGCCCGACCGTGGCCAGTTGATGGCTTTCAAATTCCACCGGCAACTTCATGCCTCGCGCCTGCAGGTGCTCTTCGAGCATCACTCGCACCGTCGAAGGCCGCTGCAAGGTGATGAACGGCTCCTGCAATAACGTCTGCCAATCGATCTCGCCGCGCTGCGCCAGTGGCGAATCCTTCGACACCACCGCGACGAAGCGATCCACGTACAACGGCGTAAACGTCATCGAAGTGTTTTGCATCGGCTCGAACGCCACGCCCAGTTCCACCTGACGGTCACGGACCATTTCCAGCACTTGCTCATTGATCACGTCATTGACCGTGACGTTGACGTTCGGGTAGCGCGCACGAAACGTCTTGAGGATCGGCGGCAGCAGGTTGCCGGCAAACGACGGCATCGCCGCCAGCGTCACCCGCCCGCGCTGCAAGCTGAAGCGTTGGCGCATTTCGTCTTCGGCGTTATCCCAGTCGGCGATCAGCCGCCGCGCCAGCGGCAGCAAGGATTCACCTTCCGCAGTCAGCGCGACATTGCGTGTGTTACGGCTGAACAGGCGACCGCCCAGGCCCTCTTCCAGCGCTTTGATGGTCAGGCTCAAGGCTGATTGCGACAGGTGCAGACGCTCGCAGGCCACGGCGAAGCTCAGGCTCTGTGCCACAGCGAGGAAGGCGCGGATCTGTTTGATGGTCATACTCGCTTCGCTCCAGTTGTAAGCTACAAGCGTTAAGCGGCGAGCCATGATGATCGTTCCCACGCTCCTGCGTGGGAACGCAGCCCGTGACGCTCCGCGTCACTGGACGCGGAGCGTCCCTAGAGGCATTACCACGCGGAGCGTGGGAACGATCAAAGCAGCACGCCATAACGCGATTATTGAGTTTTATCTATTAATAAACCTTAAAAATCAACTTAACAAATATATCCTCCAGCGAGACACTCCAACCATTCGGCTAGCCAGCCGCCCGCAAATAATAAAAGAGGTGCATATGGCAGGTTTCGACAAGCGCGTGAGTTCCTACGAGGAAGCCCTGGCCGGGCTTGAGGACGGCATGACCGTTATCGCCGGCGGCTTCGGTCTGTGCGGCATTCCGGAAAACCTGATCGCCGAGATCAAACGCAAAGGCACCCGCGACCTCACCGTCGTTTCCAACAACTGCGGCGTCGACGGTTTTGGCCTCGGTGTGCTGCTCACCGATCGTCAGATCAGCAAAGTCATCGCCTCCTACGTCGGCGAAAACAAGCTGTTCGAAGAACAACTGCTCAAAGGCGACATCGAAGTCATCCTGACCCCGCAAGGCACCCTCGCCGAGAAGATGCGCGCAGGCGGCGCCGGCATTCCGGCCTTCTTCACCGCCACCGGCGTCGGCACCCCGGTCGCCGAAGGCAAGGAAGTACGCGAATTCAAAGGTCGTAAGTACCTGATGGAAGAATCCATCACTGGCGACTTCGCCATTGTCAAAGGCTGGAAAGCCGACCATTTCGGTAACGTCATCTACCGTCACACCGCGCAGAACTTCAACCCGCTGGCGGCTACCGCCGGCAAGATCACCGTGGTTGAAGTCGAAGAAATCGTCGAACCCGGCGAACTCGACCCCTCGCAGATCCACACCCCGGGCATCTACGTCGATCGGGTCATTTGCGGCACGTTCGAAAAACGCATCGAACAGCGCACCATCCGCAAATAATTCAGGCTGACGGAGAATAAAACCATGGCACTTACCCGCGAACAAATGGCTCAGCGCGTCGCCCGCGAAATGCAGGACGGCTTTTATGTGAACCTCGGCATCGGCATTCCGACCCTGGTCGCCAACTACATTCCCGAAGGCATGGAAGTCATGCTGCAATCGGAAAACGGCCTGCTCGGCATGGGTCCGTTCCCGACCGAAGACACTATCGATGCCGACATGATCAACGCCGGCAAACAAACGGTGACTGCGCGTATCGGCGCGTCGATCTTCAACTCCGCCGAATCGTTCGCGATGATCCGTGGCGGTCATGTCGACCTGACCGTGCTCGGCGCGTTCGAAGTGGACGTCGAAGGCAACATCGCCTCGTGGATGATCCCCGGCAAACTGGTCAAGGGCATGGGCGGTGCGATGGATCTGGTGGCCGGCGCCGACAATATCATCGTGATCATGACCCACGCCTCCAAGGATGGTGAGTCGAAACTGCTATCCAAGTGCAGCCTGCCGCTGACCGGCGCCGGTTGCATCAAGCGCGTGCTGACCGACCTCGCCTACCTGGAAATCGAAAATGGCGCTTTTGTCCTCAAGGAACGCGCACCTGGCGTCAGCGTCGAGGAAATCGTCGCCAAAACCGCTGGTAAACTGATCGTCCCGGATCACGTACCGGAAATGCAGTTCGCTGCCCAGTGAGGAATTCGAAAATGCAAGACGTCGTAATTGTTGCCGCCACGCGCACCGCGATCGGCAGTTTCCAGGGCTCCCTGGCCAGCGTGTCCGCGGTTGATCTGGGCGCGGCGGTGATCCGCCAGTTGCTCGAACAAACCGGTCTGGACGGTGCGCAGGTCGATGAAGTGATCATGGGCCAGGTGCTGACCGCCGGCGCCGGCCAGAACCCGGCGCGTCAGGCCGCGATCAAGGCCGGCTTGCCCCATGCCGTGCCAGCAATGACCCTGAACAAGGTTTGCGGTTCGGGCCTCAAAGCCCTGCATCTGGGTGCGCAAGCGATCCGTTGCGGCGACGCTGACGTGATCATCGCCGGCGGCCAGGAAAACATGAGCCTGTCCAACTACGTCATGCCGGGCGCACGCACCGGTCTGCGTATGGGCCACGCGCAAATCGTCGACACCATGATCAGCGATGGCCTGTGGGATGCGTTCAACGATTACCACATGGGCATCACCGCCGAGAACCTCGTCGACAAATACGAGATCAGCCGCGAACAGCAAGATGCTTTCGCCGCCGCTTCTCAGCAGAAAGCCGCCGCCGCGATTGAGGCCGGTCGTTTTGTCGATGAGATCACGCCGATCCTGATCCCGCAGCGCAAAGGCGATCCGGTTGCCTTCAAGGTTGATGAACAGCCGCGTGGCGACACCACTGCCGAATCCCTGGCGAAACTGCGCCCGGCATTTAAAAAGGACGGCAGCGTCACGGCCGGCAACGCTTCGTCGCTGAATGACGGCGCCGCTGCGGTCATCCTGATGAGCGCCGAGAAAGCCAAAGCCCTCGGTCTGCCGGTTCTGGCGAAAATCGCTGCCTACGCCAACGCAGGTGTTGATCCTGCAATCATGGGCATCGGCCCGGTTTCGGCCACCCGCCGCTGCCTCGACAAGGCCGGCTGGAACATCGGCCAGCTCGATCTCATTGAGGCCAACGAAGCCTTCGCTGCGCAATCGCTGGCGGTGGCCAAGGATCTGCAATGGGATCTGGACAAGGTCAACGTCAACGGCGGCGCCATCGCGTTGGGCCATCCGATCGGTGCATCGGGTTGCCGCGTGCTGGTGACCCTGCTGCATGAAATGATCAAGCGTGATGCGAAAAAGGGTCTGGCGACCCTGTGCATCGGTGGCGGTCAGGGTGTGGCGCTGGCGCTGGAACGCGCATAACCAGAGTTCAACAGTGAATGGCGGATCCACGACATCCGCCGCTTGCTGGCAACAAAAACCCGGTGCGACTTGCGTTGCACCGGGTGTTTTTTTGCCTGTTGGAAATGTGCGTTGAGTGTTCCGGCGCCTTCGCGAGCAGGCTCGCTCCCACAGGGAATGCATTTCAGAATGTGGGAGCGACGGTGCGACGATTCGACCTGCTCGCGAAGAGGCCCGCCCGGCCAGCGAAAATCTAAGGCTTGCGCAACAAATACGTATCCATGATCCACCCATGCTCGGCCCGCGCCGCCTTGCGCACCCGCTCGATCTCATCCGCAACATCCGCCAGCCTGCCGCTGATCAAAATCTCGTCCGGTGTGCCCAAGTAGGCGCCCCAGTAAATCTCGGTATCCTGATCGGCCACCCGGTGATACGAATCTTCAGCATCGAGCATCACCACCAGACTGTCCGCATCACTCACCAGCCCTGCCGCCAAACGCCGCCCGGTGGTGATTTCGATGGAACGACCGATGGTGTTCAACGGCACCTTGTGCTGCGCCGCCAACGCCTGAACGCTGGTGATCCCGGGGATCACCTCAAACTCGAAGGCACACGCGCCCGAGGCCAGAATCGTCTGGAGGATACGCACGGTGCTGTCGTACAGCGCCGGGTCACCCCACACCAGGAACCCGCCACACTGACCGTCAGACAATTGGTCATTGATCAGCCGCTCAAAGGTCTGCTGCTTGGCGCGGTTCAGCTCATCGACACTGGCGGCGTAGTCGACATCGCCGCGTTCGCGCTCCGGACTGTGGGCCTCGACGAAGCGGTAGTCAGGATTGTCGATATAGCGCTCACAAATCTCGCGACGCAGGTCGATCAGCTTGTCCTTGCTCTGGCCTTTGTCCATCAGAAAGAACACGTCGACCCGATTCAACGCCTTCACCGCCTGCATCGTGATGTAGTCGGGATTGCCGGCACCGATGCCGATCACCAGCAGTTGTTTCATCACAAAGCTCCTTTAAGACACAGGCGCCAGCGCCCGGTGAAGCGCAGTTCGAGCAGCGACAACGGTTCGACATCGATGTCATGCAACGCCGAACCGCGCAGCACGTGGATCAGCGCGGCGCGGATGACAAACGGATGCGTCACCGCCACGACATGTCCCGACGTGCCTTGCAGGTTAGCTAGCCAAATCGCCACGCGCTGGCATAACTGCGCCACTGACTCACCGTCATGCGGAGTGGCGTGGGGATCTTCCAGCCAGGCGTGCAGCGCGGCGTCTTCCGAGGCTTGCAGGGCTTTGATCGACTGGCCATGCCAGCGTCCCCAGTCACAATCGCGCAGCGCCTCATCAATCTGCGCATCCGAGCCAAACCATGCCGCTGTCTGGCGCGTGCGCAACTCCGGCGCGCAAATCAAGCGTCGCGCGGCGTCGAAACGCTCGGCCAATTCGCCCGGTGTCAGCGGGCTATTTTCAACAGGTTCATTCGTAGGAAAACACGCCAATTTCTGTGCGACGGTTCGCGCATGGCAAATCAATGTCAAACGAGTGGTCTGCACAGGGATCGCTCCGGTGGGCCTTCATGAAAATCAGCGGCGCAAAGCCGTTGTGTCGGCAATTGTGCCGTAAACCGAGGGTTGCAGGGTTGTTGGATCGCCCCGGCATGTGCGGACAAAAGCAAAAATACGGCAATCTCTGACACTAACGTGGGCGATGGACTACAAGCCCTGTCGAAGTCCGTGTGGCCCTTGTTACACAGGCGTCTCGCCCCATTTTGGGGCCTTTTCAACACGCGGAAAAATTCACTAGACATGTAACGTCAGTTACATAAATACTGTTTTAACGGATTATGAAGCGAATTCAACACCCTCATCCAGCAGGAGCCCGGATGCCCCCTCTCAGAGACCTGATCACCGATCCCGGCCTGGATCTTACGCCGTCGGAGCGCAAAGTCGTTCGCGCCTTGCTTGATCAGTACCCACGCAACGGTCTGGGGCCGATGGCGCGTCTGGCCGAACATGCCGGCGTCAGCGATCCGACCATCGTGCGGCTGGTGAAAAAACTCGGTTTCGGTGGTTACGCCGAATTCCAGGATGCCCTGCTCAGTGACATGGATCACCGCCTGCGCTCGCCGCGCACGCTGTTGCAACCGCGCGCCCATCAACACAGGGACGACGCCTGGAGCCACTATCTGGGCGACAGCCATCGCCTGCTGGTCGAAACCCAATCGCTGACCCAACCCGAAGACGTGCGCATTCTCACCGACTGGCTGCTCGATGCCCGGCATCAGGTGTATTGCTTCGGCGGGCGCTTCAGCAGCCTGATGGCCACCTACCTGCTCAATCACCTGCGCCTGCTGCGCCCCGGTTGCTTCGCTCTGGAAGACAACGCGCAACTGCCTGATCGCTTGTTTGATCTGCAACGCCAGGATGTGGTGTTGCTGTTCGACTATCGCCGCTACCAGACCCAGGCCTTGCGAGTCGCCAGCGCGGCAAAAAACAACAACGCGCGCGTGGTGTTGTTCACCGACATCTATGCCTCGCCGCTGCGCGAACTGGCCGACCTGATCATCAGCGCGCCGGTGGAATCGGCTTCGCCGTTCGACACCATGGTGCCAGCGCTGGCTCAGGTCGAAGCACTGATCGCCTGCCTGACCTTGCGCACCGAAAACCTCGCCGATCGCCTGGAAGGCATCGATGCCCTGCGCAATGACTTCAACACCCACCTGCTGGAGGATAAATAAGGATGTTCAGCCTTCCCCACCGCTCGCCGCGAGACTTGCCGTTTGTCACCGATCACACCGCACTGTTGCTGGTGGACATGCAGCGTGCCTGGCTCGAACCGCAGTTCGACGCGCACCTCAACGGGCCTGACGCCGAGTATTTCCTGACCCGTGCACACATGCAGGTGGTGCCCAACCAACGTCGTTTGCTCAGTGCCTTTCGCGAGGCGCGGCAGAACGTGCTGCACACCATTATCGAAAGCCTTACGGCTGATGGCCGTGACCGCTCGCTCGACCACAAACTCTCGGACATGCACCTGCCCAAAGGCAGCGTGCAGGCGCGGATCATTGAAGACCTGAGCCCGGTGGAAAACGAAATCGTCCTGCCAAAGACCTCGTCCGGAGTGTTCAACTCGACCAACATCGATTACGTGCTGCGCAACCTGCAAACCCGTCACTTGATCATCGCTGGCATCGTCACCGATCAGTGCGTCGACATGGCCGTGCGCGACGCCGCCGATCGTGGCTATCTGGTCACCCTGGTGGAAGATGCCTGCGCCACCTACAGCGCCGAACGCCATCACGCCTGCCTGAATGCGATCAAGGGTTACTGCTGGATCACCGACACCGACACCGTGCTCGCCCGCCTGCAGGAGATGCAGCCATGAGCACGCGCCTGACGCCGCTGCCGATGACCACGCTGGTCACCACAGACCTGATCGGCATCACCCGCGGCCGCTCGTTTCCCACTGATGAGCTGGAGCATTATCAAGCCGCCGGCTGCGGCTGGGTACCGGCCAACAGCGCATTGACGCCGCAGGACATCATTGCTTCGACCAATCCGTGGGGCGCCTATGGCGATCTGCGGTTGATTCCCGATCTGAGCAGCCGCGTCACCGTTGGCAACGGCCCGGACGCTAACGCGCCGGCGCTGGATTTTATCCACGGCGATATTCGCGAAACCGATGGCCGCCCGTGGGGCGCCTGCCCGCGCACGTTGTTGCGCGATGAAATCGAACGTTATCGCGATGAACTGGGCTTGCAGGTCAACGCCGCGTTCGAACATGAATTCAACCTACACGCCGGTTTTGCCGAGCATCTGGCGTTCTCCCTCGAAGCCCAGCGCCAAGGTGCCGAGTTCGGTGGCTGGCTGCTCAGCGCCCTGCGCGCCGGCGGTGTCGAGCCGGAAATGTTTCTGCCGGAATACGGCAAGCATCAATACGAAATCACCTGCCGCCCGACGCTCGGCGTAGCGGCGGCTGATCGTGCCGTCAACGTGCGCGAGATCACCCGCGAGATCGCCCGGCAAATGGACCTCGACCTGAGCTTCGCGCCGAAAACTGCGGCGGATGCGGTGTGCAACGGCGTGCATCTACACGTCAGCCTGCTCGATCTGGCCGGCCAGCCAATGCTCTATGACCCCGGTACCAGCAACGGTCTGTCGAGTCTTGGCCAGCATTGGGCGGCGGGGATCCTGCATTACTTGCCGGCCCTCTGTGCCTTCACCGCGCCGACGCCGGTGTCGTACGAGCGCTTGCAGCCGCATCACTGGAGCGCCTCTTACGCTTGTCTGGGTCAACAGAACCGCGAGGCGGCGCTGCGCATCTGCCCGACCGTGAGCCTCGGCGGCAAATCCGTGGCCCAGCAGTTCAACCTTGAGTTCCGCGCCATGGACGCCACCGCCTCGCCGCATCTGGCCATGGCCGCGCTGCTGATCGCCGGACGTCTGGGCATCGAACAGCGTCTGGCGCTGAACGCCATCACTAACGAAATTCCCGATTCACTCAATGACGAGCAACGCAAGGCCCGGGGCATCATCGCCCTGCCCGCCTCGCTGGCCCAGGCGCTGGATTGCCTGCGCAACAGTGGCACCTTCACTGCATGGCTGCCCAAGCCGCTGCTCGACACTTACTACGCCCTGAAAACCGAGGAACTGGCGCTGACGGAACAGCTCTCGCCCGCTGACTTGTGTGAGCACTATGCACGCCTGTACTGAATCCGCCGAGCTGGGGTTGTACACCCGACCGGCCTACAACCTGAGCCGCGCCGACTCGACGCACCCTGTGATTCTGGTGTGCGAACACGCCAACCGCTACATCCCCGAGGCCCTGAACAATCTGGGCCTGGACGAGGCTGCCGCCGCTGAACACATCGCCTGGGACATTGGTGCGCTGCAACTCGCCGAACAGTTATCAGAAAGGCTCGGCGCAACCCTGTTGAGCGCCAATTACTCACGCCTGCTGATCGATCTGAACCGGCCCCGCCACGCCCCGGACAGTATTCCGGCGCAGAGCGAAATCTATCAGGTGCCGGGTAACCGCGAGCTGGACGAAGCCACCCGCGAGTACCGCCGCCGAACCTTGTTCAAACCGTTTCACGCACGTTTGCAAACGTTGATCGACGAACGTGTTGCCCAAGGTCAAGCGGTGCGTGTAGTGGGTATTCACAGCTTCACCCCGGTGTATTACGGCCAGCCACGACACCTGGAGGCCGGCGTGCTGTTCGGTCAGGCCAAGGCCTACGCGCAACGCCTGCTCGACGGTCTCGGCGAGCATCCGCTGAAAGTGGCCGGCAATCAGCCCTACAAGATCGATCCGCTGGGTGACATGACCGTGCCGGTGCACGGCGATGCCCGTGGCCTCGACTCGGTGCTGATCGAGGTGCGCAACGATTTGCTGCGCAGCCCCGAAGCCGTATCGCGCTGGGCCGGATACCTCGCGCCGTTGCTGTAATGAATGAAAGACTGCTGACGCTGTAAACGATGGATCGATAACAACTAAAACGACCGACTGGCTGACAAGGAGTTGCGCTTCATGGAAATTGAAGAATTCGGCTACAAGCAAGAGTTGAAACGTAGCCTGACGCTGACCGATCTGGTGGTATACGGGATGATCTTCATGATCCCCATCGCCCCGTTCGGTGTGTATGGCTACGTCAACGCCGAGGCACCGGGGATGGTGCCGTTGGCGTACATTATTGGCATGGTGGCGATGCTGTTCACCGCGCTGAGTTACGGCAGCATGGCCAAGGCTTTTCCGATTGCCGGTTCGGTCTATTCCTACGCGCAACGCGGCCTCAATCAGCACGTCGGCTTCATCGCCGGTTGGCTGATGCTGCTCGATTACCTGCTGATCCCGCCGCTGCTTTACGTTTACGCGGCGATGGCCCTCAACCACTTGTACCCGGACATCCCGAAAGTCGGCTTTATTCTGGCGTTCCTGGTCAGCGCGACCTTCGTCAACCTGCGCGGCATCACCTTCACGGCACGGATGAACATCATCTTCCTGCTCGCGCAACTGGTGGTGCTGGGGATTTTCCTGTTCTACGCCTGGAATGCCCTGCACAACGGTGGCGGTAACGGCGAACTAACTCTGGCGCCGCTGTATCACCCGCAAACCTTCAACTTCGCCCTGCTGATGCAAGCGGTGTCGATTGCGGTGCTGTCGTTCCTTGGCTTCGATGCGATCTCGACACTCGCTGAAGAAATCAAAGGCGATCCGGGCAAGAGCGTCGGCAAAGCCGCGCTGATCACCCTGGTGGTCATGGGCGTGATTTTCGTTGCGCAAACCTGGATTGCCACCGATCTGGCGGCCGGCATGGGTTTCAAATCCGCCGACACCGCGTTCTATGAAATCGCCGAAATCGCCGCCGGCAGTTGGCTGGCGACCCTGACCGCTGTCGCGACGGCATTGGCTTGGGGCGTGGCCGTGGCGATCACTTCGCAAGCCGCAGTCTCGCGTCTGCTGTTCGGCATGGCCCGCGACGGCAAGCTGCCGAAAGTGCTGGCCAAGGTGCATCCGAAACACAACACGCCGTACCTGAGCATTTATCTGGTGGCGGTGCTGTCGCTGGTGATCTGCTACCTGTTCATCAACTCGGTCGACACCCTGACCTCGCTGGTCAACTTCGGCGCGCTCAGCGGCTTCATGCTGCTGCACCTGACAGTGATCAACTACTACTGGCGTCGGCAGAAGTCCGGCCAAGTGGTGCGTCACCTGATCTGCCCGGTCATCGGCTTCATCATCGTCGCGGCCATCATGTACAACATGGGCGTCGATGCGCAGAAGCTCGGCCTGATCTGGATTGCCCTGGGCCTGGTGTATCTGTTCTTCCTGAATAAACTCGGCGCCAGTACCGCGCTGCCTGACCCGAGCAACGGCTGACAAGAAAAAGAGCGGCGTCTGACAACAAATCAGGCGACCGCCGATTTATCGCGTGGACACCGACAGTGATAGTCAGGTTTGGCGACATCGCCGAACCTTTTGATACAGGAGTACATCCATGCTGGTCTTACGCCCAGTCGAACAGACTGACCTGCCCCAGCTACAACAATTGGCCCGCGACAGTCTGGTGGGCGTAACTTCCCTGCCGGACGACAGCGAACGCCTGCGCGAGAAAATCGCCGGCTCCTGCGCCTCGTTTGACAGCGAAGCGGCATCCCAAGGCCCGGAGAACTACTTCTTCGTGCTGGAAGACCTGGACCGCCAACGGCTGGTCGGCTGCTCGGAGATTCTCGCGACGGCGGGCTTCGACGAGCCGTTCTACAGCCTGCGCAACCGCCATTTCACCAGTGCATCCCGCGAGCTGAACATTGAACATGGCGTGCCGGCGCTGTCGCTGTGCCATGACCTCAGCGGCCACACATTGCTGCGTGGTTTTCACATCAATGCCGAACTGGTGCGTACGCCGTTCTCCGAATTGTTGTCCCGTGCGCGCCTGTTGTTCATCGCCGCTCACACGCGGCGCTTTGCCGAAGCGGTGATTACTGAACTGGTCGGCTACAGCGACGAGCAAGGTCATTCGCCGTTCTGGGATGCGCTGGGCAAACACTTCTTCGACCTGCCCTACGCGGAAGCTGAACGCCTGTGCGGGCTGCAGAGCCGCACGTTTCTCGCCGAACTGATGCCGCAATACCCGATTTACGTGCCGATGCTGCCGCAAGCGGCGCAGGACTGTATCGGTCGTATTCACCCGGACGGTCAGGAAGCGTTCGACATCCTTGAGCGTGAGGGTTTCGAAACCAACAGCTACATCGACCTGTTCGACGCCGGCCCGACCCTGTATGCGCGCACCAGCAACATTCGTTCGATCGCCCGCAGCCAGACGGCAACAGTTCAGCAAAAACCCCAAATCGATGCCCGCGGTCGTTATCTGCTGAGCAACGACGCGCTGCACGGCTTCCGGTCGATCATGGCCGAACTCGATTACCAGACCGATCAACCGCTGTCCCTCACCCCTGCAATGTGTGCGGCGCTGAACGTGACCGATGGCAGCCCGATCCGGCTGATTGCCCTGTGAAACCCGTGCGGTTGCGCAGACAACGACAGTGCCCGAACAGGCGCGCAGAAGGAGTTACAGCATGATTGTCCGCCCGGTCAAAGTCAGCGACCTACCAGCCTTGATGGCGCTGGTGCAACAGGCCGGCCCGGGGTTCACCACCCTGCCGGCCAACGAAGATCGCCTGTCCCACCGGGTCCGTTGGGCGCAACGGGCGTTCGCCGAACAAGTGGAACGAGCCGACGCAGACTATCTGTTTGTGCTCGAAGACGACGACATGCGCGTGGTCGGCGTCAGCGCTCTGGCCGGGGCGGTCGGCCTGCGTGAGCCGTGGTACAACTATCGGGTCGGATTGACGGTGAGTTCGGCGCCGGATCTGGGCATTCAACGGCAGATCCCGACACTGTTTCTCAACAACGAACTCACCGGCCAATCTGAGCTGTGCTCGCTGTTTCTCGGCCATGACCAGCGCCACGGCAGCAATGGCCGCTTGTTGTCACTGGGGCGATTGCTGTTCGTTGCCGAGTTCCCGCACTTGTTCGGCGAGAAGATGATTGCCGAACTGCGCGGCAGTGCCGATGAACACGGTTGTTCGCCGTTCTGGGACAGCCTGGGTCGGCATTTCTTTCAAATGGACTTCAGCCATGCCGACCACTTGTCCGGGCTGGGCAACAAATCGTTCATCGCCGAACTGATGCCGCGCCAGCCGCTGTACACCTGCCTGCTCACCGAACAGGCCCAGGCAGCGATCGGCCAGGCACACCCGAATACCGAACCGGCGCTGAAGATCCTCCAGGCCGAAGGGTTTACCCACAAAGGCTACATCGACATCTTCGACGGCGGCCCGGTGATCGAAGCGCCGGTGCGCAATATCCGCACCGTGCGCGAGAGCGTCGAGCTGGCCCTGAGCCTCGGCAGCCCGGACGAACAGGCGCCACTGTGGCTGATTCACAACCGGCGTCTGGAGAACTGCCGCATCACCGTCGCTCGCGCCCGCCGGGTCGGCAGCAGCCTGGTGATCGACCGCCTCACCGCCAAGCGCCTGCAACTGCAACCGGGCAACTCGGTACGCGCGGTGATGCTGCCCAATCAACAGCAACAGGCGGTGGCGGCCTGACGGTCACCACCGCAAAAAGGTAAATCCTTTCAGCAAAAGGGTCAGCGACAACCTGTCCCTTGCAAATTCGTCATGATCCTTGACCCATTCGCGTGATAGCCTTTTCATTCTTCGGCGTTGACACCTTTGTTCAAGCCTTTCCATTCCTTTGTATTGGTGGAACTCGTATGACCCGGCTTTCCCATCAAGATTTGCGCCGTAACTTCCGTCAACTGCTGGCCTCCGACACCTGCTACCACACCGCGTCGGTGTTCGATCCGATGTCCGCGCGCATCGCTGCTGACCTGGGTTTTGAAGTGGGCATCCTCGGTGGTTCCGTGGCCTCGTTGCAGGTGCTCGGTGCCCCGGACTTTGCCCTGATCACCCTCAGCGAGTTCGCCGAACAGGCCACCCGCATCGGCCGCGTCGCCCAATTACCGGTGATCGCCGACGCCGACCACGGCTACGGCAACGCCCTCAACGTGATGCGCACCATCGTCGAACTGGAACGCGCCGGCGTCGCCGCCCTGACCATCGAAGACACCTTGCTGCCGGCACAATTCGGCCGAAAATCCACCGACCTGATCACCGTTGCCGAAGGCGTCGGCAAGATCCGCGCGGCGCTGGAAGCCCGGGTTGATACGGAAATGGCGATCATCGCCCGTACCAACGCCGGTATTTTGCCGAACCAGGAAATCATCAGCCGCACTCGCCAGTACCAGGCTGCCGGGGCTGACGGCATCTGCATGGTCGGCATTCAGGATTTCGATCAGCTTGAGCAAATCGCCGAACACCTGACCGTACCGCTGATGCTGGTCACCTACGGCAACCCGGCGCTGCGCGACGACAAACGTCTGGCCGAACTCGGTGTACGCGTGACCATTGATGGCCATGGTGCTTACTTTGCGGCGATCAAAGCGACGTATGACAGCTTGCGTGAACAGCGGCAGATCTTTACCCAGGCCTCCGACCTGAGCGCGACCGAGTTGACGCACACCTATACCCAACCGGAGGAATACATTCTTTGGGCCAAGGAATACATGAGCGTCAAGGAGTGATGGGTTGACCGGGCTGACGCCATCGCTGGCAAGCCAGGCTCCCACAGGTTATGCGGTTCGACATCAATTGATGGTTCAGCACCAAACCCTGTGGGAGCTGGCTTGCCAGCGATGAGGCCTGCCGCTACACCGCTAAACCGGCGTCTTGTAAGCCTCTTCCCGCTGCACCGCCCGCGCCTGAATCACATTCAGAATCGCACAGCCCTCGCGCATCAACAGATGCACCGCGCTGGTCACCCGCGTCAGATCACAATCGGAAATGCCTTTGAGGTTGAGGCTGGCAAAGGTGTCGGCCAGATCGCGCACGACCACAAACCGGTGCATCGCACAGGAGGCCATGTCGCTGAGTTCCGAGTGGGTGTTGAGGAAAAGCACCGGGGATTCGGCGTCGTAGGTGTCGATGGGGAGGAAGCGGGGCATTACTTGATCACACATTGGTATAACTCCTGTATTGAGAGAGCTACCACCAGTCGCGGCCAAACGAGGAAGGTGGCAGCCGTACGCGGGTTGGCCGACCGGATACAGGAACCGGCACACCCGAAGGTGTCCCACGCACAGCCGCCATAACACAACATCACAGACAAGCATCGACTGAATATGTTGGGCAGACTGTACGTCTCTGTATCGACCGGCCAAGGTCGTTCGCGGTGTTTTTCCGCGAGCCCGAACTATAGGGGTCGATACCGAAATGCGGCAACAGGGTACGTTGTAGGAAACGTCTTGGAAAGTTGTACGCCGTCCGCGACTTCCACTTTTCCCACAAAAGCCCCTCACCCTAGCCCTCTCCCGGAGGGAGAGGGAACCGATTGGGGGATGCTCGGGATCTACGCCGACTTGTGATACCGCGCTGAATCCGATTTTGAATTCAAAATCGATCTTTCAGGTCGCTGTATTGACCAAAAACAACACGGTCAGTCCCCTCTCCCTCTGGGAGAGGGTTAGGGTGAGGGCAAATGCACCTGACACCCCACCCGCATCAGTCACAGCACAGGCCCACTCACCGTGGCTTGGCCAACTCCATAATCATCCGCGACAACAGATAAATCCGCGGCGCCACGCTCGCCACTTCGGCGTACTCCTCCGGCGTGTGAATATTGCCGCCGACAATCCCGAAACCATCCAGCGTCGGCGTGCCGACCCCGGCCGACAAACTCGCATCCGCCGCGCCACCACTCCCCTCCTCGGTCAGCTTGCGGCCAATCTCGCCATAAATCCCCTGGGCCATGACCATCAGGCGATCCGACTCAGGCGTTTGCGGCATCGGGGGCAAGCCGCGCTGCAACGAAGTCTTGACCTCAGTCTCGGGAATCAATTTGTCCTGCGACACCCGTGCCAGATCCTTCTCGATCCGGTCAAACTCCTCCGGCACCGCCGCGCGCACGTCGGCCTTGGCCGTGGCTTGATCGGGAATCACGTTGGTGCGGTCGCCGGCCTTGAGCACGGTGAAGTTGATGGTGGTCTTCTTCGCTTCATCGCCGAGTTTGCCCAGTTGCAGAATCTGGTGCGCCGCTTCCATCGCGGCGTTGCGCCCCAGTTCCGGGGCGACGCCGGCGTGTGCGGCTTTACCCTTGACCTCGACCAGCGCCGTCGCGCTGCCCTTGCGCCACACCACCAGGCCATCAGCCGGGCGTCCCGGCTCAAGGTTGAGGGTCACGTCGTGCTGTTTGGCGGTTTTCTTGATCAGATCGGTGGCGACGTCCGAACCGGTTTCTTCGCTGGCGTCGAGCAGGAAGGTGATTTGTGCGTAGTCCTTGAAGTCGAGGTTTTTCAGGACTTTCAGCGCATAGATACCGGCGACGATGCCGCCCTTGTCATCCATCACCCCTGGCCCGTAAGCGCGGCCGTCCTTGATGTGGAACGGCCGCTCGGCCGCCGACCCCTCCTTGAACACCGTGTCCATGTGCGCCATCAACAGGATTTTCGCCTTGCCGGTGCCTTTCAGCGTCGCCAGTACATGGTTGGATTTTTCCGGTGTGTTCGGCACCAGTTCGATGGTGGCGCCGAGTTTTTTCAGCTCATCGATGGCGATGTCGCTGACTTGCTTGAGGCCCGGTTCATAGCCGGAACCGGAGTCGATATTGACCAGCCGTTCCAGCAATTTCAGCGCTTCTGGCTGGTATTGCTCGGCATCAGCGAGCACTTGTTTGTGCGGTTCGGCAAAGGCGTGGGCAGCGGAGAAAGTGAGAGACAGGCCGAGGCTAGCGGCCAGCAGGGAGCGAGAAAATGAGCACGTCATGAAGCGATCCTTGTTTCGCGTCGGGGGGATTTAACCGTACCCGACATCGGCGCGAGGCTCTACACCGAATGCGACATCTCCCTGACCACCACCGAACACGTGTAGGAGCTGCCGAAGGCTGCGATCTTTTGATCTTGCTTTTGATTTAGAAAGACCAAAGTCAAAAGATCGCAGCCTTCGGCAGCTCCTACAGGGGATGTGGGGTATAGCGGTCAAACCGAATCCAGTAACGTCTGCCGGGACTTGTCATCGCAATTGCAGATCACCCGGTTACGCCCGCTGGCCTTGGCCTCGTACAACGCCTGATCGGCATCATTGAGCCAGCGTGTTGCGTCGGCATGCGCCGGATCGTACGCCGCCAGGCCGATGCTCAAGCTGACCTTCAACGCCGGATTCTGCTCATAACCCAGAATCGCGAAGCGCTCACGCAACGCTTCCATCGCCTGCGCGGCGTTGAACAGCGGCAGATCCGGCAAAATCACGCAGAACTCATCACCGCCGTAACGCCCGGCAACGTCAGTCGCCCGCAGGTTTTGTTTAAGTAACTTGCTCAACTGGCGCAACACGATGTCGCCCGCGACATGGCCGTAGGTGTCGTTGATCGCCTTGAAGTGATCGATGTCGATCAGCGCAATCGCCGCACCCTGCTTCTGCCGCTTGCAGCGCTGAAAAGCGATCTCCAGTTGATCCTTCCAGGCGCCATGATTGAGCAACCCGGTCAGGCTGTCGGTGCGGCTCAAGGCGAGCAATTCGCGTTTATGCAAGCCAAGCGTGTAGGCCTGACGAAAGCAGATCCAGCCCAGCGCCAAGGGGTATAGCAGCAGAAGCGGGAAACAGGCATACATTTGTGCAGGTGTGGTTTGCGGAATGAATGCCGGAGCAAACACCACCAGCCCGACGCCGACCCCGAGCAACTGCGCCGCTGAGCCTGCCAATAGAAAGCGTGAACCGCCGATAGCGACGTTGTTCATCGCCATCATCGAAATGGTCGTGGCAGTGGGCAGCGGATTGAAATGCATGGCGGCAAGCCAAAAGCCGCCGAAAAAGGCGTCGATCAACAGATTGCGGTGTTCAGCGTGGTAAGGAACCCGGGCGCGGCGCGCCCATTGAAACGCCAGATGCGGCCAGACCAAGCCATTGAAGAACATCAACGCCCAGACCCAGAGCGGCGGATCGAGCGAATACATCGCCACGCTCACGCACACAAGCCCCAGAATCAACCCGAGGATGCGCGATGTATAAAGCCTCCTGGCCAATGAAAGTCCCTTTCCTCCGGTATTTCCCATAAGGACCTCGATCACGCACACCGCAGGACGGATGTGCTGGAAGTCTAACAGGGCGACGTTAAATAGCCATCACCGGCCAGCGGGCTGAATAGCGCGACATCAGGGCCGCGCACAGTGCAAATATTTGGCTATACATGAAAGGAGCAAAATGGAAAAAAAACTATAAGAAGGAGACCCATGCACACCTATCACGTGTTGATCATCGGCAGCGGTTTTGGCGGTCAATGTGCTGCGGTCAACCTGCTCAAGGCCGGGATCGACGATTTTCGCCTGCTGGAGCGACGGGACTTCTTTGGCGGCACCTGGTGCCAGAACACCTACCCCGGCGCGGCGGTGGACGTGCCGTCGCCGCTGTATTCGCTGTCGTTCGCGCCGTACCGCTGGTCGCAGATGTTCGCCGGACAGGCCGAACTGCAGCGCTACACCGAACATGTCATCGAGGAATTCGGTTTGCGCGAACGCGTTGAGCTGGAGGCCAATGTCGAGCGCGTCGAATGGGACGACACGGAAAAACGCTGGGCTGTGCACACCGCCAGCAAAGGCACCTTTTATGCGCAGTTCCTGATCAATGCCACCGGACCATTGAGCCAACCGGTCATCCCACACTTTCCCGGCCAGGATCGCTTTCAAGGCAAGACGTTTCATACGAACAACTGGGATCACAGCTACGACTACCGCGCTAAACGCGTGGCCATCGTCGGCAGCGGCGCGAGTGCGGTGCAAGTGATTCCGACCATTGCGCCGCAGGTCGAGCAATTGCACGTGTTTCAGCGCACGCCACACTGGGTGCTGCCCCGCGCCGATCGTCAGTTCGGACCGCTGCAACGCTGGCTGCTTGGCCGCAAACCCGCCTACAAACTGTTGCGCTGGCTGATTTACTGGCAATTCGAAACCCGCGTCATCGCGTTCAAATACTCGAAAGCGGCGATTGACATGGTCCAGCAGCACGCCCTGCGTTTTCTCAAACGCCAAGTGCCGGACCCGGTGCTGCGAGAAAAACTCACCCCGGACTTCACCATTGGCTGCAAACGGGTGCTGGTGTCCAGCACCTATTACCCGGCGCTGAACCGTTCCAACGTCGCCTTGCATACGCGCGAGCAAGGCATTGCGTCCATCGACGAAACCGGGATCAACACCGAGGACGGCCAGCACATCGATGTTGATCTGATTATCTGGTCGACCGGGTACGACGCCACCGACGGGGTGATTTCCTACCCGGTCAGCGGAAAAAACGCCGTGCAACTCAGAGATGTCTGGGCGCAATACCCGCGCGCCTATCTGGGCACCAGTCTGCCGGACTTTCCCAACCTGTTTATCGTCACCGGCCCCAACACCGGCATCGGCCACACCTCGGCGCTGTTCATCATCGAGTCGCAGATGAACTACATCCTCGACTGCATCCGCACCGTGCAGGCGAAGGGTCTGCGCAGCATCGAAGTGCGCCCCGAAGCGGAACGTACCTACACTGAGATGATTCATCGGGAAATGGAGCGCACGGTCTGGAAGTCCGGTGGCTGCCACAGTTGGTATCAAAGCAAGAGCGGTCATGTGATCGCGATGTTTCCCGGCTTCAGTTTCAGCTACCACCGCTTGACCCGAGCGCTGAAACCGGCCGACCACATTCTGTCCTGAACACGTAAAAGGAAGACGTCGATGCTTTTGCTGTTTGTCGCCCTCGCGGTTTTCGTGGCCTGGAGCTGGTTGAGTTATCCGGCGGTTGGTCATTGGCTGTACGACCTGAACATGGCCATCGAGGCCAAGTTGTACAAATTGCACAAGATCGAAGTGCCGATCGCCGAGATGACCGTCTCGACTTGGCAGGGCGGGCCGTATGAAGCGGCCAGCGCGATTCTGATGCTGCATGGCTACAGCGCCGACAAGAACCTGTGGCTGCGCTTTTCCCGGCACTTCGTGCGCCAGTATCGGGTGATCATCCCGGACCTCGCCGGCCATGGTGAAACCGGCTTCAAGGCGGGCGGCGGCTACGACATTCCGTTGCAGGCCAAGCGCATGATCCAGTTGCTCGACGTTTGCGGCGTGGAGAAAGTCCACGTAATCGGCAACTCGATGGGCGGCTACATCGCCGCGTGGCTGGCGGCGACTTATCCCGACCGCATCGCGTCGGTGGCATTGATCGACCCGGCGGGCGTCACCGCGCCTGAGGCCAGCGACATGGAGCGGCATCTGGCGCGCGGGCATAACCCGTTTCTGATCAATTCGCGGGAAGAGTTCCAGCAGTTCTACGCGATGACCATGGCCACGCCACCATGGGTACCCAAATTGGTGCTGGACGCCATCGCCCAGCGCTACGAACAACAACGCGATGAACTGGAAGAGATCTTCCGCGATTTTCGCGCCAGCCCGCCGATGGAGCCGAAACTGGCCGACATCAAGTGCCCGGCGCTGTTGCTCTGGGGGCGCAAGGATCGGCTGATCGACGTCAGCAGCGTGCCGGTGTGGAGCAAGGGCATCGCCAATTTGCGTGTGGATGTCTGGGATCACGTCGGGCACATGCCGATGGTTGAACAGCCGGGGAATACTGCGCGCCTGTATCGCGAGTTTCTGGGAAGCCAAAGATGACAATTCACTCTTCCCCTGATCGTTCCCACGCTCTGCGTGGTAATGCCTCAAGGGACGCTCCGCGTCCAGTGACGCGGAGCGTCACGGGCTGCATTCCCACGCAGAGCGTGGGAACGATCAAGTGTAAGGGCTTGAGATGAACATTCTTTATGACGAACGCCTCGACGGCCCGTTGCCGCAGGTGAACAAGGCCGAATTCCTCAAGTCATTGCAGCAAACGCTGCCAGATCTCGACATTTTGTGGCGCGAGGAAGAACTCAAACCCTACGAATGCGACGGTCTCTCCGCCTACCGCACCACGCCGATGCTGGTCGCCCTGCCCCGACGAATTGAGCAAGTGCAAACCCTGCTCAAACTCTGCCATGAGAAAAACGTCCCGGTGGTTGCCCGTGGTGCCGGCACCGGGTTGTCCGGCGGCGCCTTGCCGCTGGAACAGGGCCTGCTGCTGGTGATGGCGCGCTTCAATAATATCCTGCACATCGACCCGGCCGCGCGCACCGCGCGGGTTCAACCGGGGGTGCGCAATCTGGCGATCTCCCAGGCAGCGGCGCCTTTCGGCCTGTATTACGCGCCAGATCCATCCTCGCAGATCGCCTGTTCGATCGGCGGCAACGTCGCCGAAAATGCCGGCGGCGTGCATTGTCTCAAGTACGGTTTGACCGTGCACAACCTGCTGAAAATCGAAGTGCTGACCATCGAAGGCGAACGCCTGACCCTGGGTTCGGACGCCCTCGATTCAGCGGGTTTCGATTTGCTCGCGCTCTTCACCGGCTCCGAAGGTTTGCTGGGGATCATCACCGAAGTCACGGTCAAACTGCTGCCCAAACCCCAGGTCGCGAAAGTCCTGCTGGCCAGTTTCGATTCCGTAGAAAAGGCCGGCCGTGCGGTCGCTGAAATCATCGCGGCGGGGATTATTCCCGGCGGCCTGGAGATGATGGACAACCTCGCCATTCGCGCCGCCGAAGATTTCATCCACGCCGGTTATCCGGTCGACGCCGAGGCGATTCTGCTGTGCGAACTCGATGGTGTCGAAGCCGATGTCCACGATGATTGCCAACGGGTGCGCGAGGTCATGACCGCGGCCGGCGCCACCGAAGTGCGTCAGGCCCGCGACGAAGCCGAGCGCGTGCGTTTCTGGGCCGGGCGCAAAAATGCCTTTCCGGCCATCGGTCGTTTGTCACCGGACTATTACTGCATGGACGGCACCATCCCGCGCCGCGAATTGCCCGGGGTTTTGCAAGGCATCGCCCGCCTCAGCGAAGAATACGGATTGCGCGTGGCCAACGTATTCCATGCCGGCGACGGCAACATGCACCCGCTGATTCTGTTCGACGCCAATCAACCCGGCGAGCTGCACCGCGCCGAAGCCTTGGGCGGCAAGATCCTCGAACTGTGCGTGCAGGTCGGCGGCAGCATCACCGGCGAACACGGCGTCGGCCGCGAGAAAATCAACCAGATGTGCGCGCAGTTCAACAGTGACGAACTGAACCTGTTTCATGCAGTAAAAGCCGCGTTCGACCCACAAGGCCTGCTGAATCCCGGCAAGAACATTCCGACCCTGCACCGCTGCGCCGAATTCGGCGCCATGCATATTCACGCCGGGCAATTGCCGTTCCCCGAACTGGAGCGTTTCTGATGGCCGACGTCGATGCCGCCGACGCCCTGCTCGATCAGGTCAACGAGGCCCGGGCCAATGCCACGCCGCTGAAAATTCAGGGTGGCAACAGCAAAGCGTTCCTCGGCCGCGAGGTCGCCGGTGAAGTGCTCGATACCCGCGCCCATTGCGGCATCGTCCGTTACGAGCCGACCGAACTGGTGGTTACGGCGCGCGCCGGCACGCCGTTGTCCGAGCTGCTGGCGGCGCTGGACGCTGCCGGGCAAATGCTGCCGTGCGAACCGCCAGCGTTCGGCGAGGGCGCCACCGTCGGCGGCATGATCGCCACGGGTTTATCCGGGCCTCGGCGGCCGTGGTCGGGCTCGGTGCGCGATTTCGTCCTCGGCACGCGGGTCATCACCGGCCTCGGTCAGCACCTGCGCTTCGGCGGCGAAGTGATGAAGAACGTCGCCGGTTATGACCTGTCGCGGTTGATGGCCGGCAGTTACGGCTGCCTCGGCGTGCTCACCGAAGTGTCGCTGAAAGTCCTGCCGAAACCGCGCCAGTGCCTAAGCATTCGCCTCGACATTGAATGCGCGCGGGCACTGGCCAAGCTTGCCGAATGGGGTCAGCAACCGTTGCCGATCAGCGCCGCGTGCCACGATGGCCAGAGCCTGTATCTGCGTCTTGAGGGCGGCGAAGGCTCGGTGACGGCGGCGCATCAACGCCTCGGTGGTGAGCCGTTGGATTCAGGGTTCTGGCGGGATCTGAATGAGCAGCGTCTTGCGTTTTTCAACGAAGGTTTGCCGCTGTGGCGCTTGTCGTTGCCGAATAATCTCGGGCCCCTGGATCTGCCCGGCGAGCAACTGATCGACTGGGCCGGTGCACAACGCTGGCTGAAATCCGACGTCGAGCACATGCATATTCTCGCTCAGGAACTCGGCGGCCATGCCACCTGCTTTACCCACGGTGCCAACTCTTCGCCGTTCCAGCCGCTGGCCTGGACACTGCTGCGCTATCACCGACAACTGAAGGCGCAACTCGACCCGCAAGGGCTGTTCAACCCCGGGCGCATGTACGCGGAGTTCTAGCCATGCAAACCACCCTCAGCGAACAGTCACTGCAACTGCCCCGTGCCGCCGAAGCGGAAAAAATCCTCCGCACCTGCGTGCATTGTGGCTTTTGCAACGCGACCTGTCCGACCTATCAGTTGCTCGGTGATGAACTCGATGGCCCGCGCGGGCGCATCTACCTGATCAAACAAGTGCTCGAAGGCGCACCTGCGACGGCGCAGACGCAACTGCACCTGGACCGCTGCCTGTCGTGCCGCAACTGCGAAACCACCTGCCCGTCCGGCGTCGACTATCACAACCTGCTCGACATTGGCCGCGCGGTGGTCGATCACGCGGTGCCGCGTCCGGCGGCGCAGCGCCTGTTACGTGAGGGCTTGCGCGCATTGGCGCCTAATCCGGGATTGTTCAAAGGCTTGTTGCGGGTGGGCACGACGTTTCGGCCGCTGTTGCCGCGCTTGCTTGAAAGCAAATTGCCGCAGCACTTGCCGGTTAACGGCTCGCGCCCTGCCCCTCGGCATGCCCGGCGGGTGTTGTTGCTTGAAGGCTGCGTACAACCGGGGTTGTCGCCAAATACCAATGACGCCACGGCGCGGGTGCTGGATCGTTTGGGCATCAGTGTCACCCCGGTGGCCGAGGCCGGGTGTTGCGGCGCGCTGGACTATCACCTCGACGCGCAAGCCAAAGGCCTCGATCGCGCCCGGCAGAATATCGATGCCTGGTGGCCACACCTGCAAAACGGTGCCGAAGCGATTGTGCAGACCGCCAGCGGTTGCGGCGCATTCATCAAGGATTACGGGCATTTGCTGGCAGACGATCCGGTGTATGCGGCCAAGGCCCGGGAAATCAGCGAGCGGACGCTGGATCTGGTGCAGATACTTGATCGGGAACCGCTGGAAAAAGTCTGCGCAGCGAACGAGCGACGGATTGCCGTGCATTGCCCGTGCACTTTGCAGCACGCGTTGAAACTGGGCGGCGCGGTGGAAGCTGTGCTGACACGCCTGGGTTTCAATCTTTCCGCCGTGCCCGACGGCCATTTGTGCTGCGGCTCGGCAGGTACGTATTCGCTGACACAACCAGTGCTGGCCCGGCAACTGCGCGACAACCGCCTCAACGCGCTGGAGAGCGGCCGGCCTGAGCTGATCGTCACCTCCAACGTCGGCTGTCAAAGCCATCTGGCCAGCGCCGGGCGCACGCGGGTGATGCACTGGATCGAACTGGTGGATCAGTCGTTGGCAGAATGAAGTTCGTAGGATTCTTCGTTTGCCCGCGTGCGAGAAGGCTGCGATCTTTTCCCTCATCCATTCCGTGACCGTGGCAGGAATTTTTTTCATGACCGTGCAGCCGTTCGTCAGCCCCGACCTGATCCGCCAACGCTTCTCCAAAGCGATGTCCGACATGTACCGCGAAGAAGTGCCGCTGTACGGCGCGCTGATGCAATTGGTCGAGCAAACCAACCGCGAGGTGCTTGCACGTCAGCCGGACATCGCCTGCCAGCTCGACAGCACCGGCGAAATCCAACGGCTGGACATGGAGCGCCATGGCGCCATTCGTGTCGGCACCGCGACGGAGCTGGCCACCCTCGCCCGCCTGTTTGCAGTGATGGGCATGCAACCGGTGGGTTATTACGACCTGACCCCAGCGGGCGTGCCGGTGCATTCCACAGCGTTTCGCGCCGTGCATGAAGAGGCGCTGCAAGTCAGCCCGTTTCGGGTGTTTACGTCGTTGTTGCGCCTGGAGTTGATTGAGGATGCGCAACTGCGTGCCTTTGCCGAATCAGTGCTGGCCAAGCGTTCGATCTTTACCTCGGAGGCGTTGCGCCTGATCGCGCAAGCTGAAAACGCGGGCGGACTGAATGAAAGCGAGGCCGAGGCATTCGTCCTGCAGGCACTGGAAACCTTTCGCTGGCATCACAGCGCTACGGTTACCGCTGCGCAATATCAATCTTTGAGCGCCCAACACCGTTTGATCGCCGACGTAGTGGCGTTCAAAGGCCCACACATCAATCACCTGACGCCACGCACGCTGGACATCGACAGCGTCCAGGAACAAATGCCGGCCCATGGCATCACCCCCAAAGCCGTGATCGAAGGCCCACCGCGCCGGCAGTGCCCGATCCTGCTGCGCCAAACCAGTTTCAAGGCACTGGACGAGCCGATCGCCTTCACCGATCAGAACCAAACCCGTGGCAGCCACAGCGCGCGTTTCGGCGAGATCGAACAGCGCGGCGCGGCACTCACGCCCAAAGGTCGGGCGCTGTATGACCGCTTGCTGAATGCCGCGCGCGATGAACTCGGTGACTTCCCCAACGAAGGCAATGCCGCACGCTACAACGCGCTGATGGCTCAGCACTTTGGCGAATTTCCTGACAGTGTCGAGGGCATGCGTGAACAAGAGCTGGCGTACTTTCGCTATTTCGCCACGGAAAAAGGGCAGGCTGCTGGAGGGCTTGGGCAGTCGTCTCTGGAGGACTTGTTGCGCGGTGGTTATGTGAAAGCGGAACCGTTGGTGTACGAAGACTTCCTGCCGGTGAGTGCGGCGGGGATTTTTCAGTCGAACCTTGGCGACGCGGCACAGGCGCATTATGGCGAGCATTCCAATCGGCAGGCCTTCGAGCAGGCGCTGGGGCGCGCGACTATTGATGAGTTGGGGTTGTATGCCGCGACGCAGCAGCGTTCGATCGATAATTGTCTGTCCACACTTTCCCGGTAACGGCCGAAAAGATCGCAGCCTTCGGCAGCTCCTACAGGAAAAATACATTCCAAATGTAGGAGCTGCCGAAGGCTGCGATCTTTTGATCTAAAAGTTTTAAGCAGCCGCCTCGACCAAATGATGGCACCTGGCCATTATGCGCAAGAAGTTGCGCACTTGTTTTGCAAAAAAGCCTGATAAAACCGCTGAGAGCCACGTCGCACAAGGTCTGCAGCCAAGTGCGCAAGAAGTTGCGCAGTACTGCGCAACTTCTTGCGCACTTTTGCCTTGAGCGAGCGCTTTATTTCGCACAAGCGCCTGAAAAATCAGACAAACACCCCGGCCCGCATGGCCGCCACAATTGTTGGCACGCTCCTTGATAACAGTCAGGCACCCACCGGGCGATTTCGCCTCCCGGGCACCTTAAATTATTCCGCAAGGAGAGCACCCCATGGCAACACCAGCGTACATGTCGGTTACCGGCGAAAAACAAGGCCTGATCACTGCAGGCGCTTTCACCGCTGACTCCGTAGGCAACACCTACCAGGAAGGCCACGAAGACCAGGTTATGGTTCAGGCTTTCAGCCACGACGTGATCATCCCGCGTGACCCACAATCCGGTCAGCCAACCGGTCAGCGCGTTCACAAGCCAGTTGTGATCACCAAGGTCTACGACAAGGCTTCGCCTCTGTTGCAAGCCGCTCTGACCTCCGGCGAGCGCATGAGCGAAATCGTTATCCAGTGGTTCCGTACTTCTGCTCAAGGCACCCAAGAGCACTACTACACCACCAAACTGGAAGACGCGATCATCGTCGCCATCAATAACAAAATGCACAACTGCCAGGATCCAGGCAATTCGCACTTCACCCACCTGGAAGAAGTGCAGTTCACCTACCGCAAAATCACCTGGACCCACGAAGTATCCGGTACTTCGGGTTCCGATGACTGGCGTGCTCCAGTCGTTTAATTACGGCTGATCGTTACAAGCATCGGCCAGCTCTGCTGGTCGATGTTGTTTTCGCCCTCCAGAATTTCGCGTAAGTTGAGCCGCTTTGCGGTCGTCGACGTACGCCGCTGTACAGCACGAGGAACAAGGGATGTTCGCGCCGGCCAATGAAACCCACTTTGCCCTGACCATCGAAGGTCTTTCTGCTGACTTTCAGGTATTCACCCTGCAAGGTCGCGAAGCCATCAGCCAGCCTTTTGTGTTCGAGGTGGAGCTGGTCAGTGAGCAGCCGTCGCTGGACCTCGAAACCCTGCTGCACAAACCGGCCTTCCTGCAATTGTCGCCCGACGGCAGCGGCATCCATGGCCAGATCTACCGCGCCGCGCAAGGCGATTCGGGCAAACGCCTGACCCGTTATTCGGTGACCCTGCGTCCGCAACTGTCCTACCTGGCGCACCGCATCAACCAGCGCATCTTCCAGAACCTCACGGTGCCGAAAATCATCGGCCAGGTCCTCGAAGAGCACGGCATTCAAAGCAACGCTTACGAATTCAAGACCGGTTCGATCTATCCCGAGCGCGTCTACTGCGTGCAATACGATGAATCGGACCTGCATTTCATCCAGCGCCTGTGCGAGGAAGAAGGTATCCACTACCACTTCGAGCACACGGCAACGGCGCACAAACTGGTGTTCGGCGATGACCAGACGGTGTTCCCGAAACTCAAGCCTGTGGCCTATCAGCAAGACTCCGGCATGGTCGCCAGCGACCCGGTGATCAAGCGTTTCGACCTGCGCCTGGAAACCCGCACCAGCCGCACCACCCGCCGCGATTACGATTTCGAAAAACCTCGCATCACCCTCGAAAGCGAAAACCGCGGCGACGCCCTGCCCGACCTCGAAGACTACGATTACCCAGGTCGTTTCATCGACCGCGAGCGCGGCAAACACCTGGCCAAACGCGCCCTCGAACGCCATCGCAGCGATTTCAAACTGGCTGAAGGCAAGAGCGATCAGCCATTGCTGGTCAGCGGCCACTTCCTCGCCCTCACCGCGCACCCGAAAGCCAAATGGAATGACCTCTGGCTGCTCACCGAAGTCCACCACGAAGGCAAGCAACCGCAAGTCCTCGAAGAGTCGGTAACCAGCGACACCACCGCACTGAAAGACGATTTCCACCAGGGCTACCGCAACCGCTTTCAGGCCACCCCATGGGACGTGCCCAACCGCCCGCCCCTGCGCCACCCGAAACCACGCATCCTCGGCAGCCAGAGCGCCGTGGTCACCGGCCCGAAAGGCGAAGAGATCCATTGCGACGAATACGGCCGCGTCAAAGTCCAGTTCCACTGGGACCGCGAAGGCGAAGCCGACGACAAAACCAGCTGCTGGCTGCGCGTCTCCAGCGCCTGGGCCGGCGCGCAATACGGCGGCATCGCCATCCCACGCATCGGCATGGAAGTGCTGGTCACCTTCCTTGAAGGCGACCCCGATCAACCGCTGATCAGCGGCTGCCTGTACCACAAGGAAAACACCGTCCCGTATGAACTGCCGGCGAACAAGACTCGCAGCACTTTCAAGACCCTCAGCTCCATGGGCGGTGGCGGCTACAACGAACTGCGCATCGAAGACAAAAAAGGTCAGGAACAGATCTACCTGCACGCCCAGCGCGACTGGGACGAAAACATCGAGCACGACCAGAAAATCCGCGTCGGCAACGAACGCCACGACACCGTCGAAAAGAACAGCTACAGCGAATTCAAAGCCGAAGAACACCACACCGTCTACGCCGACCGCAAAGTCGAAACCCGCGCCAACGACCACCTCACCGTCGGCGTGAACCAACACATCAAGATCGGCACCGGCCAGTTCATCGACGCCGGCCAGGAAATCCATCTCAGCAGCGGCATGAAAGTGGTGATGGAAGCCGGTAGTGAGCTGACCCTGATCGGCGGCGGCAGCTTCATCAAGATTGATGCTGGTGGCGTGACCATGAGTGGGCCGGTGATCAATATGAACTCCGGCGGAAGTCCGGGGAGCGGCACCGGTGCGGCGCCGTTGTTGCCGGGCGTCGTGAAACAGGCTGACGCTGACAAGGCTGGCAAGGTGTTAGTCCCGCCAATGACCAATCCGTTTGTACGAAAAAGCGTTCAAGGCCTACCCCTTGTTCCGATCTGTGGAAAGCAAGCCAATGGCGCTTGCTCGCGAGAGGTTTGCCCATGTCTGAATGGCTGAGTCATTTCCTTGAACAACCCGTGGCCACGACGCCATCGGGCAGCAGTGGAAACCGCACCCTGTATGGCATCATCGACAGCGTTCGCCAGCCTCGGGCTCTGGAAAAGCTTTACCAACAGTCCGGGTTGAATGGTGTTGAAAAGCTGTTTCAGGACACGCCGTTCGCCGAAATGAATGATGTCAGTCCGATCTGGCTGCAACTGACACCGGGAAGTCCTGCCGCCGCCCAAGCCATTGAGCTATGCCGCGACAACCGCGCCGGTATTCTGCTCACCTCACGTGAGAAACCGGAGACCGCACTCTTGCATGCTCGTCGCCTCCTGCGCATGAACGACCCGTCTCATGGTGACTCGCTGGCGCGCTACTACGACCCGGCATTCTGGAGCGCGTTGGCGCTGACGGTACCCGCCCGAGCTCTGTTCGGCCCTTGGGCCAGCGTCTACACCCCGCCCGCCCACAGCGACGATCAACAATGGCGTGTTTGGGAACAAACAGAAAAAGTTGATGCCTCTAATGGCGAACAAAAATATCCGCTGCACCTAAAGAGCAACACGCTGATAGCGTTCGATGAGATCCGCTGGTGGTACTGGATTCGGCTGCGGAACGCCGAGTCCGCAGCGGGCTTATCGGATTCGCAATTGTCTGACGTGGCCGATAATTTGCAACTGCTGGTGGATCACGGCATTGAAGAAGGACGTCATCTTGAGCACCTGCTGCCGAATCTGAACCAAGGTCCGTTGCAGGCCCGCACCGATGTCATGAACGTGCTGAGCAGCGACATGCCGGCATTCGAGAAAGTACAACGACTGGAAGTCTGAGATGACAGGTACGTCCGAACAAACACCCGCGCCAGAACAACCACCTGTTGTCATTCCGGCCGATCCACCAAAAAAGACTGCCGACGCGGAAACGTTCTGCAAAGACAAGAAGCCGGGCTGCAGCAGCAGCTATGACGACATCATCTACGTCACCGGTCAGCGCCGTTTCTGGCTGTTGCCCAAGCGCACGTCCGAGAAACTCAAGGAAAGCGTCAGCCTGCTCAAACAGAAAACCGTCGACGCTGATAAAGCCACGCGCATGAGCAACATCGCCGACGCGGGTTTGATGGACTATTTCCTCACCCCTGGCCCGGAAGCCTTTCTCGAAGGCGAGCAACATAGCAGTTACCTGGCGTCGAAGTCGGCAATCCCCGAAGACACTGCCAAAAAGGCGCAGTGCCGCAAGGATTGGGAAACGGCAAAAGCAAAGGGTGATAGCGACGCCACGATGCACGCCGAGCGCGAGATGTTCCACGCTGGACAACGCATCGAGAAAAACCAGAAAAACATGGAAACCCTCGAAAAAGTTTCCGACGAAAAAGCAAAAACGTTGGGGTACAAACGAGAAAACGGCGTCTTCTATACCCCTCGCGCGTTAAAGGCCTGTGAAGCCATCGATACGTACATTAAAGAGCGCGACAAGGCGAAAGCCCACGGCTACAAAATGTTCGATCCAGGCACCAAGAAGATCGCCTCGGCTTGGGAACATCTGAAAGAATATAAGGCCCTTCACAAAAAGCTGATTGAAACCGGCGAGATCGACGAAAAGAAACTCAAGGGTGTGCAAATCAACATCCTGGCGTTGAAAGACCTGATGTCCAAGTACATCAATGCCATCGTCGAGCTTGCCGAGTGCGGGATTGCAGTTCCCGAGTTTGCGCTGAGTCCCGATGACCAATACGCCGGTACCGAGGATTTTCAGGCATTCATCGAGCTGACCACCAAACGCGATGAGCTTGAGAAAAAGATCGAAGACCGTTACTCCCAATGGGTCTCGGCCACTGGTGGAAAATCTGCGCCACCCGGCGTGCTCTTCGTCAGCTTGCAGAAACAGTGGTACGACCTGAATGACGAGGCAGAGCGAATTCAGAACACCGCCGAAGCACGCGTTCGAGCACTGAAGCCGCCCCGTCTGTTTCTCTGGGACGCGGAAAGCTACAAGCCAAAACCCCTCGAACGACTGGCCAAAACAAACATTCCACTACGTGAGCTCAGCAGCGCCTCTTCGACGACGATCCTGAACCACATCAGCTTGAAACATCTTGCGCAGGTCAGCGGCAACGCATTCGAGGGTCAACTCAAAGAACTCGCGACCAGTTTGCCAAAGTCGATTGCCAAAGAATCCGACGACGACCGGATATTCAGTGATTGGCTGGAACAGGAAGGCGCGCTGCAGTTCGATGAAAAGGGACCATGGTTCGATGAACATGGACTTTTCGTGCCTGAAAAATTCTTCACCGCACTGGAAGCCAAAGGCTACAGAGTCGAAAGCATCAAAGCCGAAGCCAAACGCAAAAGCTGGGGCGAAAACCTCAAAGCCATGGTTTTCGAAGATAAGCAGTTGCGCAACCTCATGCTGTTCGACAACAGCCCACAGGCCCAACTGGTTCGATGCTTGCTCCCGGAAAGTGCCAACCTGCTGTCCGAAGTTAAAATGGAAGGCCCCACTCTGAAAAGTGGTTCCCCTCAGATTGCCAACGTAGAAGTAGCACTGGATGTAACTGCGTGGCGCGGGGAAGTCAGCTTACTCAAAGTCGAATTCCCGAAACGGGCAAAAGCCGATCCTTGGGTCGCGAAATACAAGGCCCAGGACGGCAGCGTGCGCAGCGTCAACTTCGGCAAACTGTCTCTGGATCTGGAAGCCAAGGCCTGGGGATTCGCTGGCGCAAGCCTCATGCTGTCACGCGACCTGACCCTGGACCAGAAAACCGGCTACACCAGCCTGGTCGGTGTGGACATTGCCGAGAAATCCGGCGACCTGGCGAAGTTCGAAGTGTTTGCCGGCGCTCAAGCGGGGTGCAAAGTCACCGGCAAACTGTTCTGGTGCCCTCCCCCAAGCGTCCTCCCACCTGCTCCCGTGCCCAATCGCATTTCAGCCAACCAGTGGCGCCCTATGGCCAAACTGGAAGTTGAAGTGGCCGTGGCCATCGGCGCCGGCTACACCGGCGACATGCAACTGCGGATGCAAAACGGCCTACTGCTGTTATCGATCAAGGGCGCGCTGGTTTGGGGCGCAGGCGTCAAAGGGTATTTGACCTTTGAAGTCGGCTACGACAGCATCGTGGCCTTGACGGAACTGGTGCGACAGGAAATGGCCGCGAACCAATACAAGGATCTTGAGTGGGTCGATGGCGAAGCCTTGGACTACCTGCAAAAACTGAGCTTCCTCGGCGCCACTGGTATCGATGTGGCGTTTGCCTATGTGCGTGGGTATGCGATTGTTAAAGGGTTATTTGATGCGCTGACTGAGGGTGGGCGTGGGGGCTTGATTGCTTACTCAATCGTCACCGACAAAAAACAGAAAGAGATGCAGGAATGGGTGTGTAACTTGCAGCCACAGGCACTTGGACCATTGCTATTGACCCTTAGCTCATCTCCTGAACCTTTTTCAATAGAAGAAGACCAGGACAATAAAAGCGTGAAGGAAGACGAGGCATATCAACTACAGCAGAGAGCGATCGAACGGTGTTTAGGGTGGATATCATCCAACCCTAACGCTACTTTACAGTTCGAAGAGGCAATTATACGTATGAATCGGGATGGATTGCGACCACCGCAAGCCGGGCTTACATATTGTAAAAACAAATTCAAACTCGATTCATTTATGGCTGAACGAGTTAAAGCTCTGGACAAGGCCAGTAACGACACAAGAACAATTTATCGCGAGCATGTAGCTAGATTAGGCGCACGACTAAATGGACACTGTGAGTACAACACCATTTATAAGGGCCCGGCTTTCGCTCCAATCCAAGATACAAAAGCAAGCTATAAGGGACCGAACATTGATTAAAATCGCATTATGCCTATTTCTATCCGTCCTTTTTTCCTGCTCAGCTTCCGCGCAATTAACACAGGAACAGCAGTCAAAAAAAGAGAGAGGTCTAATTTTGTACCAGCAAAGCGACTGGTACGACTCTCAACCTTTACTAGAAAGTGCTGCCATTGCTGGTGACGAGACAGCCCAATATTACTTGGCAGAGGCGATTCGTCTGAGCAACCGATACACAACTAATGAAGCAAGAAAATGGTATGAAGCAGCTGCGCAACAGGGCAACCTTTACGCAATGCTAAGACTAAGCAGTAAGAGTGATATCTGCAATGAAATGAAAAGCTGCGGTGGCAAGAGTGCAGACGAATGGCGAGAACAAGTAATACAATTAGCTCAGGAAAGAGCTAAAAACAACGACACTGAAGCAATGACCGTTTTATTCATCACCAAACAAGGATTCAGTTGGTTAGAAATGGCAGCTGAGGCAGGTGATCCTCTAGCGCAGAATACACTCGCAGGAATCTACGAAGATGGGGACGGATGGTTCATCGTTCCGGGTAGCCGCGAAAAAACCATTCAAAAGTGGTACAAAGCGTCAGCTGAAGGTGGATATCCCAAAGCAATGTATTTTTATGCCAGCTATTTATTCGAACATGGAGGTAAGAAAGAAGAAGTTGCTTATTGGTTAAAAAAATCGGCCGAAGGCGGGTACGTCAGCGCGGTCGGCAATTACGCCCTCAGCGTAGCCCATATACCAAACGATCTAGACTACCCAAAAAACTTGATTGAGGCTTATGGACTAGCCTATCTGATGTCTAAATTCGAGGGTGGCGGGACAGCAGCCGAAGACGGAGAAAGAATGCTCCCAAAAATCACTGAAAAAATGACCAAGGAAGAAATCAAGCAAGGTCTTTTATTTGCGGAAGAATGGAAGAAAACGCACCCACCGCTTTCTTATTTCGTCCCTGTTTACGGCTATTGAGAACTCAACGTGGCATTAATTATTAAATTAGTGACAAGCTTTCTTCTCTTAATGCTTGCACCAAATGTTTATGCCACCCAATTGACAGAGAATCAAGCTACGGCCAAAGATCGCGGCATCGCGCTTTACCATCAAAGCGCTTGGACTTCTTCACAGTCTTTTTTGCAAACCGCCGCCGAAACGGGTGATCGAGACGCTCAATACTACTTAGGCGAGGCCATCCGCCTAAGTAATCGCTACATGACAGAGGAAGCCGTGAAATGGTATGAGGCCGCAGCCGAACAAGGACATATCTAGGCCATGCTGCGTCTCAGTAACAAAGAAGACCTCTGCACTATTATCGAAACCTGCAAGCAAAAAATTGGTCAGGACTGGCGGGCGCAGGCCTTAAAAACTGCACATGAGCGCGCGAAGAGAGGCGACACCGAAGCAATGACTGCGCTCTTCACAGTTCAACAAGGTTTGGAGTGGTTAGAAAAGGCTGCAGAGTCGGGTGATAACTTTGCCCAGCAACTTCTAGCAAGTGCCTATCAAAATGGACAGGGTTCGTTCCTGATCCCAGGCAGTCGAGAGAAAGCAGTCAAGAATTGGTTTAAGGCGTCTGCGGAAGGGGGCTATCCTCCCGGAATGTACCTTTATGCTAACTACCTATATGAGCACAATGGAAAAAAGGAAGAGATAGGACATTGGCTTAAAAAAACAGCTGAAGCAGGACATATCGATGCACTTGGAAGCTATGCCCTCAATATTGCCCACCTTCCGAACAGCTACGACTTTCCGCTCGATTTAGTCAAAGCCTATGGCTTTACCTATTTGATAACACAGCTTCAAGGAGGGGGAGCAGCACCAAGGGAAGCGAAGATCAGCCTCCCTGAGATTGCAGAAAAAATGAAACCTGAAGAAATCGAAATGGGGATTTCATTCGCAAAGGAATGGGAAAAAACACACCCCCCACTTTCCTACTTTGATCCAATTTACGGATATTAAGCCAATTCATTCCCAGGGCCACCGCCAAACGCTATAAGTGCAACTAGCCCTTGGGCATTTGTAGAACCAACAATTGCATAACAAGAAATTAAAATTTTATAGATCCCACCAATGATCAAAAATATTATTTTATTTTTATTGTTCTCGTTAGCACTGTCTAACCCAGCTTACGCCGGAATGACAGCAGCGCAAAAAGAGGCCGGAGAAACGGGAATTATTCTTTTCAAACAGAGTGACTGGTACGACTCCCAGCCCTTTCTGAACATTGCCGCAGAGGCAGGGGATCGTGACGCACAATATTATTTGGGCGAAGCTATTAGACTCAGTCAGCGCTATATCACTCCAGACGCAAAAAAATGGTATGAGGCCTCAGCTGAGCAAGGTTTCTTATATGCAATGCTTCGCTTAAGCAATAAAAATGACTTGTGCGGAAGTATGGGTACCTGCACAGATAAAAATGGAGTGGACTGGCGAGAGCGTTCACTAACAACGGCTCTAGAACGAGCAAAAAAAGGCGACACAGAAGCGATGACCGTCCTGTATACGGCTGGTCAGGGCCTGCCATGGCTTAAGAAAGCGGCCGAAGCAGGTGACAGTTACGCACAACAAATGCTGGCTAGCGCTTACAAAAGCGGTGCCGGGTGGTTTTTGATTCCAGGTAGTCGAGAAAAAGCGATTATCAAATGGTTTAAAGCGTCATCGGAAGGTGGTAACCCGAGAGGTATGTTCCTCTATGCGAATTACTTATACGACCATAATGGTAGTAAAGAAGAGATCGCATACTGGGTGAAAAAATCAGCGGAGCACAGCCATATAGATGCAGTTGGCACCTACGCATACAAAATTTCAGATCCATCCAATGAACTTGGTTACCCAGAAAATCTGATTGAAGCATACGGCTTGACGCTTTTACTTTCAAAACTGGAGGCAGGAACAGCACCAGAAGATGCAAAGCGACTGCTCCCGGATCTGGCTAAAAAGATGAATCCTGTAGAAATAACAGCAGGGATTGAATTTTCGAAAAAGTGGAAAAAAACTCACCCTCCTTTATCTTATTTCGATCCAATATACGGGTACTAGACGATCAAACATCCTTAATATATCAACCGTCGATCAACTGCAATCAGGGTAGAACACGGTTTCTTTTTTCTAGATGAAATTTGCCCCGGAATGCCTTTCACCTTTACGCACTCTAAACATGGTCTGTCCCTGAGATCCCCCTGAGAAATCCCAGCATCAACTTTGAGGGTCTAGCTTAAAAAGGCACCTAGAGTAGTGCCTTTTCACATTGAAAACCTCAGAGCAGCTTGTCCGACTGAATCGCACATCGGAAACTTGTACCTGGATAGTAAGCATCCTCGTTTGGATTTTCCGGCCAGCGCCGTACAACCGGCGCTGCTGACAATGGGGCTTCGGGGTAATTTGAACCACGTTTTACTTTCTGCTTACCATTTTTTGGACCTTCAGGATTTTCTACCGGCGAATTCTGATAGTACTCATCGTCGTACCAATCATTTACCCAATCGGTTGCATTGCCTGAAAGGTTATATATGCCCAACGGATTAGGAAAAAATCTATCAACAAAGAATGTTTCCCCCTCCCCTTCCATTGGAAAATTTTTACCGAAATCCAAGCTCCCACTGCTAGTTGGAAACAATATATGCTGCCCGCGATTTCTCGCCGCGAATTCCCACTGTGCCTCCGATGGAAGATCTACACCATAGCCGCTGATGCCTGCTATCCACTGACAATAATCCTTAGCTTCCTGCCATGTTTTTGTAGGCGCAGGAAGCCTAGGAGAATACATACTCTTTAAATTTTCTCTATCACGAAGTTTAGCATCAAACACTTCTATACCTTGCGACATAAAGAAAACATCAAAATCACGCACGGTCGTCTGAAATTTTGAAAGATAATAAGAGCTCAACTTAACCGTATGTACAAAATCGTCATCTGCATTGCGGCTAATATTACAAAGCTGGTCCGTTTTTTGCCCACATGGCCAGGTACAAACATTTTCTTCGTCGTACTCACAAGCCCAACCAAAATCCCCCATATCAAACTGGCCACCTTCAACAAAAACCATATTGTCGATTGACTGCACTACCGTATTCAGCACTTTGTCACGAAGTTCGCTGGAAAGGTCAGGGTATTTCGTTTTGATTGTCGTCGCGATCGAGGCCACCTTTTCAGGGGACATACTTTGACTGCTGGGTAAAGAACCCGATTCTGCACCGCATCCGGTGAAAAGCATCGTGCTTGCCAGGGCTAACGCATACGGACGTATCACTAAAAATTCCTTATAAAGTGCCCGAAAGGCAACGGCTAACCCGAATAAAAATCCGCGAAAATCTGAAGAGCAACACTTACGTCATCAAAGCTGAAACCCCGCATTCACAATGCATCTATTCAACCAGTTCCCCCGCCACCTCATACTTCACCACGACCCGATTCCGATAAAGCCTCTCCCGCTCCACCAATGCCCCCACCTGCCCTTTTTCCCTGACCTCTCGCCAAATCTCGTTCTCGCGAAACACCCTGCTGCCTTCCCGCACAAACCGGTGTGCCTCCTGGAACACGTGATAGCGATATTCCCTCACCCGATCACACAGCAACTCCCCTTCGAGTTGTGTCTCGCCGACGTTCAACTTCAGCTGAAAGCTCCGATCCGTCGGGTTGTGCAGCACCAGATCAACGTAGTTGTAGAAGATCGCCGCCCCGGATCCAAACGGCAGCACCCGCCCCTCATCCGGAAACGGGTCGAAGCTGTGGTTGGAGCGTTCGACCACTACCAACGGCGAATGAATGGCCATCCAGTGAATCAGGTTGCTCAGTTGGCAAATGCCACCGCCTACCCCGCGTCGTGCCTCGCCGAAGGACAGTTCCATGCCTTCAACGTAGCCGCGCTTCACAGTCGGGCGGCCGACGAGGCGGCAGAAGGAGAAGTGTTCGCCGGGGGCGATGATGACGCCGTCGATGGCGGCGACGGCGAGTTTGAGGTTGATGACTTTGTTGTGTTGCAGGGCGAGGTCGGAGTCGCCGAGTTTGCGGATGAGTTTCGAGGTGTGTTTGAGGTAGCGAAATGGCAGGCGCTTGGCCATGGCGACGTGGCGTGCGTAGCGTTTGCTGGAACAGTGCCAGGCAATCTGGCGGAACAGTCTTTTTTGCCACACGCGCAGCCAGTACAAGGCCGGGTGGTAGAGGGAAAGTGGTTTCATCCGTGACACAACGGCGTGCGCCGTTTCTTCCTTGAACCGTGAGAGGGGCGCGCATTTTATCCGGTAATGACCGGCAGCACCCCATGCATTTCATAAGACCAACCGCCTCTCTTCGGCATACATCTACCGTCACATCCGCAAATTAAGGTTCGACTAAGGTTGCCTCGCTACGATCGCGGCAACGAAACCCTGTTGTCCTTGAATCGCAGATGAGTCCTTCCGACATGAAAGCGTTTGATTTACCAGCCCAGCCAGCGTCGAATTTCAGCCTTGTCTTGGTAAATTACAAAACCCCGGACATCACCCGAATGTGCCTCGAGCTTTTGCGTGAGCATGTCCAGGAACAACGCATTCCGGTGTGGGTGGTGGACAACGATTCGGCGGATGCCAGTCTGGATTACTTGCGCACGCTCGACTGGATCAACTTGATCGAACGGCCTTCGCCGGGCAAGGAAGTCGGCCATATTGCGCATGGCAAGGCCCTGGATCTGGCGCTGGAAAAAGTCGACACCGATTATCTGTTTCTGTTGCACACCGACACCTTTGTCTACGACAAAGAAGTGTTTGCCATGATGATGCGCGAGTGCACGAAAACCCCGGACATGGCTGCAGTCGGTTGTGTCGAACAACTCAATCGCGGGATTGTGCGTGACACCTGGCGTTTAACTTCGCGTTTCTGCAAGCACTATGTTCGTAAAGCAAAAGTGCGTCTTGGCCTGCGCTCGAAAATGCCAAGACCCTACAAAGAAACTCATCTGAAGAGTTTCTGCACATTGTGGAACGCACGTTTGATGAAGTCCCAGGGCTTGCACTTCTGCATGGATGAGCAGGTGCCCGGTTATGCGCTGCAAGATCGCATGAGCAGCTTGGGCTATGGCATCAAGTTTCTGTCGCCGCGCAAGATTTTCAGCTATCTGGATCACATCCAGTCAGGAACTGTCGCGGCAGCGGGTACTTACGGGGCAAATCACCGTAGGACAAAAATGTATCAGGCCACACTGAAGCGCTTTCAAGGGCACCAAGGCAATGCCTGAGGTGCAGGTTTCAACTTGATTCATGGCAAACAAAAAGGGCGACTTCAAAGTCGCCCTTTTTGTTTGTGAGAATTGTATACAACTTCTCCGAAGAGGTGTTCGCCCAGTGTAATGGCCTGGCAATCCATGCACCGGTAAAGAGCCCTGACACTGGGCGAACGGGAGGGATTTTAATGGAAGTTGGCAGATATGTCCTCATGCTTAAACATGAAATTTATGTACCAGAAAGTTAAAAACTGTGTACCACCGATATTTACCGGGAAACTTCCTACAGATTTTTTATATGATTGTTCTCATACTTAAAGCTGTACAAGAACAATCATTCTGTAGAGCTAATACTCAACTTTCGTGTTGACTAGTCACTTTCAAGATATCGGTGTAAGTGACAATAACGCTCTGCCCTTCTTTCAGATCTTTCAGCTTGGCTTGAATTTCAGGCTGTTTCACGTCGAGGACTTTCGATTGACCTTGCGGGTTTTGCAGGGTCACCTGATTTGTCTTCAAATCAATTTTGGTGATTTTCAACTGCACCTGAACCTGACGATACGCCTCGCCACCGGGGTTATCGCTGCCCGGAGCCTTACGCAACTCACCGGTACGTTCGGTAGTGCCAGGCAGACCTTTATCCACATCGGTGTCGAGGTAAGCGGCGACAGAACGCTGTACCTGGATGTTGACCTGATCGCCCACCTTCAGATTGGCGAGGTTTTTCGCCTTGTCACTGAGCTGAACGTGAACCGGCTTGCCTTCGGCCCCTTCGAGCACAACCTGATGGTTGGCGGCATCGACGGAGATCACTTTGGTGGTGACCTGATCGGCTTCAACAGTGGCAGACAGCGGAATATCGGCAGCCAGAGCGCCGAAGCTGGTGGCGGACAGTACGGTTGCGAGGGTGATGGCCTTGGCCAGTGCGTCGAGCTTCATAATCAATACTTTCCCTGTGATGAATGGCAGCGCCCGGCGTTGAAGCGGCTTCGACGCCGGGCGTGCCACTGAGCATAGACGCTGTTCAGGGCTTGGCGGGTGTTTGTTGTTTTGCGGTGTCCTGCGCGGTGGATTCGCCGCTGGGCGTGCCTTTGCCAGTGTTTTCACGCTGTTTCGGGTCGGTGGGGCGCAGGGCGTCGTTGTCGCGTTCGGTTTCGCCGGGTGGACGGGGTTCGTCGGGGTGTTGGTCTTGGGTGATGGGTTTCATTGGGTTGTCCTCAAGCTTCGGGGTCGTCGAGTTCACGGGTGACGTTGATCGCGGGTGAATCCTTGTGCAGGTCGTCGGCTTTGGCGCGCAGGATCTGCCATTGCTCAAGGTCGATGGCGCCTTGGCCGAGCAGGTCGTCGGCGACGCGTTGCAAGTCAAAATAGTGCGCGTCGGGGGATTGCTGCCAGTAGGTCTGGTCGTCGAAAAGGCGCTGCCAGGTGGTCATGTCTGGGGGGTGCAGGTCGTCGCTCATGGCAAATCCTCGACAGGTTTTTCTGTAGAGGACAACACACCAACCCAAGTTCAAACCGATCCTTTGTAGGAGCTGCCGAAGGCTGCGATCTGTTGAGGTTGCTTTTAAAACCAACATCAAAAGATCGCAGCCTTCGGCAGCTCCTACAGGGATTCGTGGGTACCTTTTCAGTACCCGGTCATTTCCAGATAGCCCTGGCCGGGATGGCTGCCGCTGATGTGCACCGGGCCTTCCCAGTACGGGATGCGCAGGTTCATCCAGGCGTTGGGGTTGAGCGCGTCGAGGCTGATGTCGAGGTGCTTGTCGGGGATGCTGATCGACCATTTCACCGGCATCGCCCGGCCGGCAACTTTAGAGGTTTCTTGCGGAGTGAGCTGAATCTGCGAACTGCGCAGGGTTTGCGTCTGGCCATCGGCGGCTATCCACGTGCCGGTGAGATAAGGCGCGCCGTCCTTCTGGCGCATGCGGTACAGCATCACGTGTTCGCCGCTGTCCAGGTGCAGGGAAAACCAGTCCCAACCGGTTTGATTGGCGGTCAGCGGCTGGCTGCTCCATTCGCGATCAAGCCATGCCGGGCCACTGACGGTGTACGTCTGGCCGTCGATCTGCAACGTACCACTGGCCTGGAAAAACGGCTGACTGTAGTAATACGACGCCTGACCTTCTTCGGATTTCTGGCTGAAACCCTTGTCGCCCTGCAACACCAACGGGCGACTTGAGGTGAGGTGCAGTTGATAGGCGAAATCCTTGTCGCGAGCGCTGAGTTGCAGGTCGCTCAGGGGATCCTGCGCCTGACTGGCGAACCGCCAATCATCGATCCACGCCTCGAACGGCGCCAGTTGCACACCCGCCTGCCCCACCCCGCCTCGGGCGTAACGTTCGGCGGCGTGATGTACCGTGCTCGAAGTCACCGCCGCATGCCCCAGCCAGATCGTCTGATCAGCCCACCCGGCCTGCTCCGCCACTGGTTTCAATGCACTGCGAAACAGCGTCCACTGCACGCCGAATTCGTTACCCTGCTGATCCTTGAGATTGGCGGTGACGTACCACCACTCGATGCGAAAACCCGCATGGGCAGCGTGATCTGCCGGAAAACTGAACACCCGCCCCGGCACCACCGGCGTAAACGCCATCGCCTGATTGCCCATCCCGGCGAAGCCCTTCTGCTCCGGTGCCGATTGATCGCAACCGCCGAGCAGCAACAAAATCATCAGCACAACGAAGTTAATCCTCATGGGCAAACGTCCTCAACAGGTCCGCCGGTTGCGTGCGGTACAGCGAGTACAGTGGCCACGCCGAGGCCAGTAACGTCGCCAGCAACGCCAGCCCCATCAATTGCAGCAATTGCAGCGGAAACACCCGCAACGGCAACCGCCAGCCAAACGCCTGAACGTTAATCACCGCATCCAGGCACCATGCCAGCGCGATCCCCAACGGCAACGCTAACACCAGCGTCAGCACCGCCAACAGCCAGGTCTGACCAAGATTGAGCAGCATCAATTGCCGCCGCGTTACGCCCAACGCCCACAGCGGTGCGAGTTGACCTAGGCGACTCTGGCTTTGCGTCAGCAGGCTGATGAACAGCGCCACACCCGCCACCGCCAGGGTCAAACTGTTCAACGCCGCCGTCGCCGCAAAGGTCCGTTCGAAGACCTGCACCGACCAGCCCTTGAGCCGCGCCTGATCAACGATGCGACTGTCATCGAGTTGAAAACGCGTCTGCAATGCTGCTAAAAGTCCCGGGATATTCTGCGGGTCAATACGCAAATTGAAGCGGTTCGGCGTCAGTTGCGGCCAGCCGCGCAGCAGGTGGTGGATGCTGACCAGCAAATGCCCCTTGGGATTGCCGTAGTCGGCGTAGATGCCAACGATGCGCGGCGACCAAGTGCCGTTGGGTGTCGGAATCGCCACGTGTTCACCCACGTGTAGTTTCAGGCGCCGGGCGATTTGCTCACTGAGCATCACCGCATCATCCGTGGCCAGATGCGCCCACGGGTCGCTGCCACTGACATCGAGCAACGGCCAGTGCTGGCGGTAATACGCGTGATCGATGATGCCGAACACTTCCGCCGGCCAGCCCTGCAACGTCACCGCGACCTGCCAGTTGGGCAGAATCGCCGCAATGTTCGGCTGCTGTTTTAGCCAGCTGTACATTTCCCGCGACTGTGCCGGATTGCTCGGGTTGATATACAGCTCGGCGCTCAGGCGTTGTTCGAGCCAGTCATCGAAGGTCTGGCGAAAACCGGCGGTCATGCTGCCGGCACCGATGTTGGCGGCGAGTGCCAAAAGCAGCGCCATCAGCGCCAGGCTCAGTGCCGGCAGTTGCTGACGGCAATCGGCAAGAAACCACTGCCCCAGCACCGAGCGACTGCGCCCGAGCAACTGATTCAACAGCGCGCTGAGCAACACTGGCAAAGCCAACGCTGCGCCGATCAGCAACCCGGCCATCAGGACAAAACCGCTGGCCAGACTGTCGCCCCAGATCAATGCCACCAAGGCCAGCAAACCGAGCACTGCCGCCAGCCAGCCTTGTCGACGCAGCCAACGTGCATATTGCTGATGCCAGGCTTGCGGATCCGCTACGGCCAACAACGGCAAACGGGCGGCGCGCAGCAGACTGTTGGACCCGGCGAGCAAGGCGCCGAGCAGGCTCAAACCGATGCCGCTGAACCACCACCACGGACTGAGGCGCAACTGCCCCGCCACTTCCGCGCCGTACAAACCGCGCAGGCTGGCGGCGACATCCGGCAGCAAGACACTCGCCAGCCAATAGCCGCTGATCACACCGAACAATCCGCCGATCAGCGCCAGCACACCCAGTTCGACGATCAGGCACACGATCAACATCCGCGCGCTGACCCCGCAGGCGCGCAACGTACGCAGCAGACCGCGTCGTTGCTCAAGAGCCAGGCCAATCGCAGCGTGGACGATGAACAAGCCCACCACGAATGACAAAAACCCTAACGCATCGAGATTCAGGTGAAAACTCTCGGTCAACCGCGCCAGATTGTTTTCCTCGCCGCTGCTTTTGATTTGCAACAGACCTTTGAAGGAGGCCGGCAACTCGGCGTGAAAATCCTTGGGCAGCAACAGGCGCGACAATTGTCCGGGTTGTTCAAGCAGGGTTTGCGCGACGCCGATGTCCACCAGCAATACGCCGGGCGCCATGTCCTTTTGCGCGAGCAGCGGCGGCAATCGCAGACCATTAGCCGTTTGCGGCGTGTCGCCTTCACGCAGATCCAGCGCCTGCAAGGTTTCCGGTGAAATCCACGTACTGCCCGGTGGCGTGAAAAACTCGACAACACGCTCAATCGGCAACGCCTGCCCGGCCACCGCCGAATCGGCCGGCAACGACACCGGTTCGATACCCATCAATTGCAGCCGCTGATTCTCAATGCCCTTGAGCAGCAACCGCCCCTGCAACAGCGGCGATACCGGCCAGCCCGCTCGGCGCAGATCAACGAACCATTGCTGCGCAAAAGTCGCCCCGTTCGGCGTACTGAGACTGGCCTGCGGTTCGCCACCGATCAATTGGCTGGCCCGCGCGTAACTGTCGCGCGCCTGACTGTTCAGCGCCTCCACGCCGGTGAGCAGACTGGTCGCCAGCCACAAGCCGGTCAGCACGCTGAAAAACTGCACTGGATGACGCCGCCAATGGCTGAGCAGCGCACGCAGGGTTTGTCGGAAAACGATCACGTCAGCCGCCCGCTGGACAACACCACTCGCTGCGCCAATCGGGCCGCGACTCGCGGGCTGTGGGTGACCATCAACAAAGTGGTTGGCGTGTCATCGAGCAATTCCAGCAACAACCGCAATACTTCGTCGCTGGTGGCTTCGTCGAGGCTGCCGGTGGGCTCATCGGCCAACAGCAATTTCGGCTGCGAGGCCAGCGCCCGGCCCAACGCGACCCGCTGCTGCTGACCACCGGAAAGTTGCTCGGGATAACGCTTAAGCAAATCGCCCAAGCCCAGACGCTGCACCAGATGCGCCTGCCAACGCGGCTCGTGGCGCCCGGCCAGGCGTGCCTGAAACGCCAGGTTGTCCTCGACGCGCAAACTGCCGATCAAGTTGAACTGCTGGAACACCAAGCCGATTTCGCTACGCCGCCAGTTCGCCAGTTGCGCTTCGTTCATCGCCTCAAGACGATGCTCGCCGCTGCGAATGCTGCCGCTGTCGACTTTGTCGAGGCCGGCCACCAGGTGCAGCAAGGTGCTTTTGCCACTGCCGGATTCGCCCATCAGTGCCAGGCTGCTGCCGGATTCCAGCGTCAGGTCGACGCCTTGCAGCACCGGCAATGGGCCTTGCGGGGTGAGATAGCTTTTGAAGACGTTTTCAACACGAAGCATGCCGCCACCTGATCGGTCAGTGTGGGGCAAGGATAGCGGATGGCGATGACAGACTTGAATCTTGCAGTGAACTCAATGGCCTCATCGCTGGCAAGCCAGCTCCCACAGGGAATGACGTTGCTCACAAGTATTGAATTCACCCTAAAACACTGTGGGAGCTGGCTTGCCAGCGATGGGGCCAGTCCTGCCAGCACAAAGTCTACTGACCAGCCGCCACACTCGTCGGCGCCTGCGACGGCGTGACAATGCTGCCCAGATCAATGTGCTTCCACTCAGGCTTGGCCCCCAACCGCGCATTGAAGCGGTAGTTGAAGGTGAACTCATCCGCCGTCGCGACACTCAGTGGCTTGCCATAAACAGCCTCGATCCCCGCCAGGTCATAGCCCATCAACTGCAACAGCGTCGGGAAAATGTTGTAGTGGCTGGAACGATCCTTGTTCGCCGCCAGTTGTGCCGACCAGTCCAGCGTCTTTAGAGCACTGCCTTGAATCACCACCAGCGGCACCAACCCTTCCTCCTCCACCGGATCACCACCGCAATGGGTGTTCAACCCCGGATTACCGCGCTCGTGCAGATCCTGGCCATGATCAGAGGTGTAGATCAGCAGCGCATTGTTCAGATTGCCTTGGGCGAACACCCGCGCGAAAAACTCGCCGACGTTCCACAACAGGGTGTTCTTGTAGGCATTGCGATACAGCACCCAGTCATCCGGCTGGCCATTGAAGCCGTTGCGCTCGCCGGTATCGGCCACTTCGGTGAACTGCCCGCGCGGCAAGGTCGGGCGGTAAGCCATGAACGCATCCGGGTATTTGTCGTGCACCGGAAAATGCGCGCCGACCTTGTTGATCACCACCAGCTCCGGCTTGTCGTCGTTGAGCAGTTCGATCAGCTTCGCCGCTGCTGCCATGTCGCGGTCGCGCACGCTGGTCTGGTCGAATTGCACGAACTGATCGATGTCCTTCTTCTCGGTATCGGTCATCAGGTTCTGCAGATTGCCGGCGGTGCGCTGGGCGTCGATGTACACGGTGCGCAGCCCAGCCTTCTTGGCGTACTGCCAGATCGACGGCAACGTGGTGTTGATGCGCATGTAGTCGGCGCGGGTGCCGCCGTAACGCAGGGTCACGTTAGTGTCGGCGCTGCAATTGGCGATGGACGCGGCGAAGCCGTAATTGAAGATGTCGACGCCGGCGTGCGCCTGCTTGAGGTTACTGTGCACGCCGAACGGCGCGTTGATGTCCAGGTAATTGCCGGAGATGCTTTCGTCGATGATCAGCACGATATCGTGGCCGACCGCTTGCGAGTTGCGCGCCAGCGTCACCGGTTCACGCGGGCCGACGGTGTTGTGCAGCGCTTCGTAGGCAAACAGGTTGAGGTAGGCCAGCGGCGTGTACATGATCGGCAAACCCCGGGCGCCCTCACCCGCACGCAAAAACAGCACAGCACTGAGCAGCAGCACACCACACAGCGGCGCCGCCACACGCAAGGCGTTGGGAATCGCCAGGCTATGGCGGGGTTTCAGACCGATGGCGAACAGCAACAGCAAACCGCTAAGCACGCCACGCAGGATCGCGTCCCGGTACTGGTACGCCGCTTCCTGGATGAAACCGCCGGAGTAAACCAATGAAACGAAACCGCTGTAGGTCAGGTAATCCGCCGTGACCCGGGTATAGACATCGAAAAACACTGCCGAGACAAACATTGCCAATGCGAAAACGTGGCGAATGAGAGCCTGTTTTATATACGCCGTTAGATATAACGCTAAAGTCAGCGCCAAAAACATCGCGCCAAAAAGAAGTACAGAAAAACTGAGGCCGATAGCATTTAACCGATCAATGTAATATTCGGAATAAATCAGTAAATAAACAATTAAGAACATTTCTTTGGCATATCTGAACATGGCGATACCGATCGGGCAAAACGGCAGGGAGTCAAAGGTTTGTCAGTCAGAACCTGACACTAGCACCCGGCCATCAAAGCGCAAGAATTGACTGTTTTCAGTAGAAAGCGTCAAAAAAACGGTGACTCAAATCTGACACAGCTCAAACGCTACAAGCCTTTAAATTAAAGGCTTAAGACCGTTTATCGCTTATTTAAAATCTGAACAAATCTGCACAAAAGCAACAAATTCAATCGCAGCAATGACTTGATGGCCAATCGCCAAAAAATGCTCAAGTGTTATACAGATGCAACATGTCATTTTGCTGACACGCTTTTCAAACGCTGCGCTATACCCCTTTAACAATCTCATTCCGTAGTTAACTTTTGGTGTTATTGAGGTGCGCAGATGGACGTGAGCGTATTTGGCACTGGCTATGTCGGACTTATACAAGCCGCCGCACTTGCAGATGTCGGTCATCGCGTTTTATGCGTGGACATTGACCCAAACAAAATTAAACAACTGCAACAAGCAGTGCCGCCCATTAGTGAGCCAGGGTTGTCCAGCACGCTTGAGGAAAACATCAAGGCCGGCCGCCTGTTGTTCAGTACCCAGGCCAGTGACGCGGTCGAGCATGCCGAGCTGATTTTCATCGCCGTAGGCACCCCCGCCGATGAGGACGGCTCTGCCGATCTCAGCCACGTGCTCAACGTCGCCCGCCAAATCGCCTCGCACATGGAGGCCGATCGCACGCTGATCATCAAATCCACGGTGCCGGTCGGCACCGCCGATCAGGTGCTGGCCACCGCCAACAGCGAATTGCTGCGTCGCGGCAAGACTGATCTGCAAGTGCGGGTGGTGTCCAACCCGGAATTCCTCAAGGAAGGCAGCGCCCTCGCCGACTGCATGCGCCCGGACCGGATCATCGTCGGCACCCGCGATGACGCGGCCCGCGAGCAAATGAGCGAGCTGTACGCGCCGTTCTGCCGCAACCACGAAAAACTGATGTTCATGGACAACCGCAGCGCCGAGCTGACCAAGTACGCCGCCAACGCCATGCTCGCCACGCGCATCAGTTTCATGAACGAGCTGGCCAACCTCACCGAACTGCTCGGTGCCGACATCGAAGCAGTGCGCAAAGGCATAGGCTCGGATCCACGCATCGGTTACCACTTCATCTATCCGGGCTGCGGCTTCGGTGGCTCGTGCTTTCCCAAAGACCTGCGCGCGCTGCTGCACACCGCCGAACACAACGGCATGCCGCTGAAACTGCTGCGCAGCGTCACCGACGTCAACGACCTGCAGCGGCACATCCTCTTCAGCAAACTGAAAGCGCAATTCCCGCAAGGCCTGGCCGGTAAGTCCATCGCGATCTGGGGCTTGGCGTTCAAACCCAACACCGATGACATGCGCGAAGCCCCGAGCCGCTATCTGATGGATGCGCTGTGGGCCGAGGGAGCCAGCGTGCAGGCCTACGACCCGGAAGCGATGTCCGAATGCCGGCGCCTCTACGGCTACCGCAACGATCTGCACCTGTGCGCCACCCGCGACGACACCCTGGAAGACGCCGACGCACTGGTGATCTGCACCGAGTGGAAAAACTTCCGCGTGGTCGATTTCGAGTTGCTCGCCGAAAAGCTCCGTTCGAGGGTGATCATCGACGGCCGCAACCTGTACAACCCGGAACAAGTCGCCGCCGCTGGTTTGCATTACAGCGGCATCGGCCTGCGCCACATTGCGCCTGAAGGACTACGGCCATGAAGGTGCTGGTCACCGGTGCGGCCGGTTTCATTGGTGCCCATTGCGTGCTGCGGCTGCTGCGCGACGGGCATTCAGTGGTCGGTCTGGACAACTTCAACGCCTACTACAACCCGCAATTCAAGCACGACCGCGTGCAGTGGGTGCGCGAGCAGGCCGGCGATTTCCAGCTCGCTACGGTTGACCTGGCCGATGCCTCGGCCATCGCAGCGCTGTTTGTCCGCGAACGTCCACAAGTGGTGATTCACCTCGCCGCGCAAGCCGGGGTGCGTTACTCGCTGGACAATCCCAAGGCGTATCTGGACAGCAACCTCAACGGTTTCCTCAATATTCTCGAGAGCTGCCGGCATCACCCGGTCGAACACCTGATCTACGCGTCATCGAGCTCGGTGTACGGCGCCAATCAGCACACGCCCTACTCCGTGAAAGACGGCGTCAATCACCCGCTGTCGCTGTACGCCGCAACCAAGAAAGCCAACGAGCTGATGGCGCACAGTTACAGCCACCTGTTCGGCATTCCCTGCACCGGCCTGCGCTTTTTCACCGTGTACGGGCCATGGGGTCGGCCGGACATGTCGCCGATCCAGTTCGCCCGGGCGATCAGCGAAGGCACACCGCTGAAGCTGTTCAACTACGGCGAGCACCAGCGCGACTTCACCTACATCGACGACATCATCGAGAGCATCACCCGCCTTATCGATCAGCCACCGCAGGTCAACCCGCAGTGGGATCGCGAGCAGCCCGACCCGGCCAGCAGCATGGCGCCATGGCGCCTGTTCAACATCGGCGGACAGCACCCGGTCGAGCTGAAAACCTACCTGGCGCTGCTGGAAAAACACCTTGGCCAGAAAGCCATTGTCGAGCTGCTGCCACTGCAACCGGGTGACGTACTCAACACCTGCGCCGAGGCCAGCGATCTGGCCCAGGCCACCGGATTTCAGCCCCGGATAGAGCTGGATGAGGGACTCGGACGCTTTATCGCCTGGTTCCGCGACTACTACCCCACTGCCTATCGCCCACGCGCCGTTCGCGGCTGAATTCATGTGGAGGACTCCATGACTGGACATGAGAAAGGTGTACCGATCCTAGAAATGCGCCGCGACAAGCGCGTGGATCCCGAGCACCGAATGCGTCTCGACGCGGCGATTCATCGCCAGGGTCGCGGCTGGTTCACGGGCCGCGACGGAGGTCGGCCATGGCAACTGTCACGCACCAATCGCGTGGTCGCCTGCCTCGGTGCGCTAGTCATTCTGGTACTGATTTCACCACTGTTGCTGGGCCTGGCACTGGCCATCAAATACTCCAGCAAAGGCCCGGTGATGTTCGTACAAAAGCGCACCGGCTACCGCGGTCGCAAATTCGGCATGTACAAATTCCGCACCATGGTCGCCAACGCCGAAGAATTGAAAGAGTCGTTGCGTCACCTCAACAAGCACGGTGCCGACGCCATCGATTTCAAAATCGACCACGATCCGCGCATCACCCGCATCGGCGGTTTTCTGCGGCGCACCAGCCTCGATGAACTGCCGAACCTGATCAACGTGGTGACCGGTGACATGCGCCTGGTCGGCCCGCGTCCGACCTCGTTCAACGCCTATCGCTACAAAGACAATCACCTCGCCCGTCTGGCGATCTATCCGGGCATGACCGGCCTGTGGCAGATCTCCGGACGCAGCAATATCGACTTCGACCAGCGCGTTGAGTTGGACCTCAGCTACATCGCCGAGCAGAGCCTTCTGCTTGATCTGAAGATTCTGTTGAAAACCCCCTTCAAAGTATTCAGCGGCCACGGAGCAAGCTAATGGACGGTTCAACCAACAAAAGCCTGAACATCGCCAACCCCAGCGAATCGAACCTGACCTCGACCGTGCTGGATCTCGATCTGCGGATCCTGTTCCTGACCGCTGCCAACCCGGGCGCTGGCACCACCACAAGCGCGATGGCGCTGGCCAGCCAACTGGCGCAAATGAGCAGCGGCCAAGTGCTGCTGGTCGATGCCAGTCAGTCGGCGAGCAACCTCACCCAGCAGTTGAACCTGAGCAAGGAGCGCGGCCTGCGCGACTTGCTGTTCAACCCCGACAAACCGCCGCTGTTGCAGGACTGCGTGGTGCAGGTCTCGAGCCTGCCGTTCCACGTGCTGCCCAACGGCCGGCCGATCCGCACCCTGGAACACCTGACCGCAGAGCGCCTGAGCCCGTTGCTTGATCAATTGGGCAGCCAGTACCGCTTTGTGGTGATCGATGGCGACGCGGTGTACTCCGACGCCGACACGCTGGTCATCAGCACGCAAGTCGATGGCGTGGTGCTTGTCGTACGCGCCGAAGACACCCGCTGGGAAGTCGCGCAAGCCGCCGTGCAACGCCTGACTCAGGCCGGGGCAAAAGTGGTCGGTAGCGTGTTCAACCGGCGCAAGTACTACATGCCCAAATGGCTTTACAAAAACCTGTAAGCGAACGCAAAGGATGACGCCATGAACGCCAAAATGCTTGTCCTGCTGTTGCTGCCGCTTGCAGGCTGCTCCAGCAATTCCGACACCCGCAACATGCCGGTGAATATCCTCACCGCCACACCGGGCAATGCGCAGGCCACCGACATGCCCAGAGTCGAGCAGACCTTGCGCCCCAAAGATGTGCTGGACGTGATCTTCCACATCAGCACCAGCGGCTCGGACGCTTACCGCGTGCAGTCAGGTGACCAGATCGGCCTGAACTTCACCGCTGCCAGTCAGCTCAACGGCACGCAACTGGTGCTGCCTGACGGCACCATCGAACTGCCGGGCGCCAACACCTCGGTGAAAATCGCCGGGTTGACCAGCGACGAGGCGCGGCAGGAAATCCAGCGCGCCTATCAACGCAAACAGTTGTTCCAGCCCAACCGCAATCAGCTCTCGGTGCAGATTCTGAGCCCGCTGAGCAATGAGCAAAACCTTAAAAGCGCGCTGAACCACCCGGCCACCGGCATGAGCCGTGAAATCACCGTGGGTACCGATGGCTATGCGAGTTTTCCGGAAATCGGCGCTGTGCCGCTGCAAGGCATGACCGTCAATCAACTGGAAACCTTCCTCAACAGCAAGTACGCGCAACTGCCAGGACGGATGACTGTGGATGTGCTGCTCAAATCCACCGCCGGCAACGAGATCTACGTGCTCGGCGAAGTCGCTCAACCGGGCTCGTACCCGATCCGCCGGCCGGTGTCGGTACTTGAGGCGCTGACCCTGGCACGCGGTACCAACGTCAAGGCGCGTCTCGATTCGGTGGTGATCATGCGGCGCAACGGCAATCAGGTGCAGGCCATGAATTACGACGTCGAGAAAGCACTGTCGGGCGATGCGCCACAGATCGCCTACCTGCAACCGGACGACATGCTCTACGTACCGAAAACCAAACTGGCCAGCGCCGGCGAACTCGCCCGCCAACTGGCCGATGTGGTGCTGTTCCAGGGCGTGGGGTTCAGCTTCGGCTACCGCGTCGACAACAAAGGCAGTGACAACTGACTCTCAGGTGAACGACATGAACCCAAAAGAAAATTACCTGCACGAGTTCTTCAGGATTTTCTTCGCCAACAAGCAACTGGTGAAGCGCATCTTCCTGATCTTTGCAGTGATCGCGCTGTTGCTGCCGCTGTTGCTCAAACAGAGCTTCGATATCACCGCGCAGGTGATCGTGCAGTCGAAAAAGCTGTCTCAGGGCGATGCGACCACCTCGCTGACCCAGGACAGCGCCACCTTCATTCCGCCATCGCTGGCGGACATGGAGACCGAAAGCAATATCCTCCGTTCGCCGGCGCTGATTCGTCAGACCATCAGCGAACTGCGCGATCAGGGTCAGTACAACCCGCCGCCGGGGATGCTCAGCAAACTGGCCGAACCGTTCAAGCGTTACGTCAGCACGCCGCTGCGCGAATACGTGATCAATCCGCTGCGTGATGCATTGGGTATGGAAACCGATCCGGTGCGCGACACGGCACTGGATGGCTTGACCCAGGAAGCCATTGACAATCTGAAGATCGAAACCCTGCCGGGTTCCAATGTCATCTCGATCGTCTACAGCTTTCCTGACCCCGCCCAAGGCACGACGTTCGTTGCCACGCTGTTGCGAAACTATCTGGTCGATCGTCAGGCGTTGCAATCGATCGAGCTGCCGCACTCGTTCTACGAGACCAAGAAGCATCAGTATCAGGTCCGCCTCGATGGTCTGGAAGGCGAGCGGCTGAGCCTGCTGGAAAGCGTCGGTTCGTCCGATCCGAAAGAGGAAATCACCTTTCGCCTCAACGCGATCAACACCGAAGAGCAGGCACTTAACCTGTATCGCGATCGCTTGCTGCAAAGCCAGCGCTGGCTCGATTACCTGAAAACCAGCCTGGCCACCGCCAACACCAACAAACTCAATGACTACACCTTTCCGTTCACCTTCACGACGACGGTGGACAACATCGCGTTCGAAGATCGCGAGATCCGGCAGATGGGCGAGGCGCTGACCACTCAGGTCAGCCGCTATATGAACGACCTGGCGATATTTCAGCCCAGCAGCGAACCGATGTTGCTGGCCCGCGAGCAGATTGCCCGCACACGCCAGCAGTTCCTCAAAGTGGTCAACAACCGCATCCAGGAGCGCACGATCGACCTGTCGGTGGTCAGCCAGGTCATCGAGCAGAAAACCGCGCGCATTGCCGAGTTCAAGAATCGCATCCATCAATTGCAGCAAACCCAAAGCAAGCTGCGCCAGATGGACACCGAGATCGGCGCATTGCACGCAGCGTTTTCAACTTATGCGCAACGCTTTGCCGAAAGCAGCACGACGCGCGCGCTGGACAACGACTTGTCCAACGCCCGTGTCTTGAGCCCGCCGTATGAACCGACCGAGGCGGCGTTTCCCAAACCGATGTTGATCATTCCGTTTGGTCTGCTCACCGGTCTGCTGCTGGCCATTGCCTTCGTCTATGTACGTGAGTTCTTCGATCACCGCTTCAAGCATCCGGCGCAAATCAGTCATGAACTGGGCCTGCCGGTGCTGTTGGTGCTCAACGAAGAAACGTCGCAGCCGGGCAATCCGCACAAGAACTGGACCGTGCCGAGCCTGGTTCACTGGGTGCGCAATTGAACGCGGCGTCCACCCCGTGCGTCGCCCTGCCGATCATTCATTTGCTCAGCAGCGGCGGCTTCTACGGAGCCGAGCGGATGTTGCTGGATCATTGCCTGGCGACGCCGGGACAGCATCAAGTGCTGTTCCTCGACGCGCCACCAGAGCTGATCGAGCGTTTTCGCCAGGCCGGGGTGGACGCTCGCGGCTGTGCCGGGCTCGGCGGACTGCTGCGGCTCTTGCATCAGCGCCGGGGTGACAAGCCATTGCTCAACACGCACAACTTCAAAGGGCTGCTGTTCGGCTGGGTCGGCGCCACTGTGTTGCGCCTGCCGCTGGTGATCACTCAGCACGGTTTCACCCCGCGCAGTCGCAAGCAGAAGCTCTACACCTGGCTAAGCCTGCATCTGTGCCGCACTGCCTCGGTGAGGCGGGTGGTCTGCGTCGCGCAAAGCATCGCTGTGCTGCACCGTCGGGCTGGCGTTCGTGCCGAGAAGTTGCAGGTGATTCCCAACGGTTTGCCAGCGGCGCCAGCGATGCCGCCGGCGCTGGAACGACAACGCTGGCTGGTCGGTTACGTCGGTCGGTTGAGCAGCGAGAAAGGCCCCGATCTGTTTCTCGATGCGCTGATTGCTTTGTGTCACCAGCATCCGCAACTGGACGCCGTGATGCTCGGTGACGGTCCGGAACATGAGGCCTTGCAGGCGCGTATCGACGCTGCCGGTTTGCAACAGCGGATTCGCTTGCCGGGCTATCAGACGGCAATGCAAGGCTGGTGGCAGCAACTCGATGCGCTGGTGATCAGCTCGCGCACCGAGGGTACGCCGATGATTCTGCTCGAAGCGATGCAGGCCGGTGTGCCGGTGGTGGCGTTCGCGGTCGGTGGCATTCCCGATGTCTTGCAGGACCGCCACAACGGCCTGCTCGCCGCACCGACCGATACCGCCGCCCTCACCCGTCAGCTCGACACGTTGCTGGCCGAACCGAAGCTGGCCGCACAACTACGCGACAACGCCAGACGCACACAACAGGAGCGCTACGACCTCAAGGCTTTGGCTGAACGCTGGTCGCAGCTGTACATCCACACGGCACGGGAGGCACGCGCATGATTTTCCCGCTCTCGATCGTCAGCCTGCTGGCACTGGTCTGCATGGCTTTGCTGGTCAGTCCTTATCCGTATCTGGCGCCGGGGGCAGTGCTGGGGCTGCTGGGTTTCACGGTGCTGTACCGCAAACCGTCGTGGGGCCTGCTGGGCATTGCCGCGCTGGTGCCGTTTGAAGGATTCTTCAAGGACAGCGCGTTTTCCGGGAGCAAATTCCTCGGTGCTTCGCTGGCGCTGATCCTGGCGTTGCAACTGGTATTGCACCAGATTCCATCGCAGCGCCTGCGCAGCAATCTGTGGCGCTACCTGATCGGTTTCATGGCGCTGTACCTGCTGAGCCTGCTCGCCACCGACAACATGGGCATGTCACAGAGTCATCTGCGTGAACTGAGCGTGGGCCTGATTCTGTTCGTGATCACCTTGTTGATCGGCCGCGAGCTGAACCTCGATCTGTTCGCCCGGCTGGTCACGCTCAGCGTCAGCGCCACCTGCGCGATGGCGATGTTTTCCAGCCGATTCCAGGACAAGGGCCGCGCCGCCGGCCTGCTCGATGACCCGAATGCCTTTGCTCTGCTCATCGCCTTCGCCGTGCCGCTGGGCCTACTGCTGGTGATTCGCGGCCCGAACCTGCTACACCGCTTGTTCTGGGCGGGCTGCTGCCTTTTGCTGCTCGGCGGCATGACCAAAACGGAGTCGCGCTCAGGCCTGGTGGTACTGGCCTTGAGTCTGGCGATCGGGGTCTGGCATTACCGCCAGCACCTCAACCGTATCCGTCCGCGGCATTTCGGATTCGCCATGCTCGGCGCCGCCATCGTGCTGCCATTGGCGATATATGCGATGCCTGCCGGTTACCTGGCGCGCATCCAGTCGCTGAGTATCTTGAGCGCCGGGGCCAAGGCTCAGGATGAATCCCTCGGCCGTCGCGCCTCGTACATTGTCGTCGGCAGCCAGATCATCCGCGAGCATCCGCTGCTCGGCTCGGGCCCCGGGACCTTCCCGTTGCACTATGCGACCACCGGTTATGCCAAGGCATTCTCGGCCAACCGCAAGATCGGCGACCTGTATCGCAGGGCGCATAACACTTACCTGGAGATTTTCAGCGAATTGGGGATTCCCGCCGGCCTGCTGTTTGTCGGCATGCTCGTGCAGGGTTTCTACAACCTGATCCGCGCACGACGCGAATGGCTGCAACGGCGCGAATGGCAGCACGCCGACCTGATGACCCATCTGGGAATGAGTTTTCTGTCGTTGACATTGTTTCTGATGTTTCTCAGCGCGCCGAACCTCAAATACCTGTGGATCATGCTTGCGCTGACCTGGGTGCTGCGCCTGAAAGCCGAGCAAGCGCCGCTGACGGAGGCCAGAGCATGAGCCGAATCAGCATTGTCATTCCGATGTACAACGAGGCACGGCACATCGGCCGCACCCTCCTGGCCGCTCGCAAAGCCGCGAACGCCGCCGACATCGACTGTGAACTGATCGTCGTCGACAACGGTTCCACTGATGACGGGCCACAGATCGCCCGCGCATTCGGTGCACAGGTGCTGGTGCTGCCCGGCCTGCTGATCGGCGCCTTGCGCAATCGTGGCGCAACGGTTGCCAACGGTGAATGGCTGGCGTTCATTGATGCCGATATCGAAATGCCCGAAGACTGGCTGAAGCAGATGTTCGCCCTGGCTGCGGATGCCCAGGGCGACGTCTTCGGCCTGGACCTGCACACCCCTGCCGCCGCGCCATGGTATGCCGCCGCGTGGCAGCGTCGCTCTTTGCGTCCGTCGAGCCACGCTGCTCGCACCGTGCAATGGCTGCCCAGTGCGAACCTGCTGATGCGCAGGCAGTGGTTCGAAAACGTCGGCGGTTTCAACGAAGCCCTGCGCACCGGTGAGGACAAGGAATACACCCTGCGTCTGGGTAGGCACGGTGCTCGCTTGCTGTCGGTCAATACCAGCGTCGCCCTGCATTGGGGCTATGAAATGACGTGGCGCGAATGGATCGGCAAGGAGCTGTGGCGTCAGGGCAGCCACCTGCAATTACTGCGCGCCCACGGCATGAGCCTGCGTCTGCTGCGTTTTCCGTTGCTGTCATTGCTGGTGTGGTTGCTCGATGCGCTGGCGATTCTGGCGTTGTTGACTGGCTACACGCAGCCAGCACTGATGCTGTTGTTGCTGGGCCTGCTGCCGAGTCTGTTGCTCAGCGTGCGGCAAAGCATTCGCCACCATAACGTCAACCTGACCTTGCAACTCTGGGGTCTGCACTGGGTGCGCCTGCACCTGGCCAGCGCGGCATTGATTCTCGGTCTGTGTCATTGGAACGCCAGGAGGCCCGCCCGTGGCTGAATTCATTTTTTGCCTGTGCCTTGTGCTGCCTGCGTACGCCTACATCGGCTATCCGCTGCTGCTGACCTTGCTGGCGCCGCTGTTCCCGGCCTGGCGGCACGCGCCGGCACCGCCGCTGAACGTCAGCATCGTCATCGCCGCGCACAACGAGGCGCGGCACATCGAGCACAAGTTGCGCACGCTGCTGGCCCAGGATTATCAGCCCGCCACGCTGCAGATCATTCTCGCCAGCGACGGTTCCAGCGATGACACCGTGGCCTGCGCGCACAAAGTGATCGATCCGCGCATCACCGTCCTCGACCTGCCGCGCCAGGGCAAAGCCGCCACACTGAATGCCGGCGTCGCCGTGAGCAGCGGCGACATTCTGGTGTTCACCGACGCCGACAACCAATGGTCGCGCGACACCCTCGGCCATTTGCTCGCGCCGTTGAGCGATCCGCAGGTCGGTGCCTGCGCCGGGCACATGGTGATCCCGGTCACCGGTGGCGGCCTGAGTATTGGCGACAGCCTCTATCGGCACTACGAAGGCTGGTTGCGCCGGGTCGAGAATCGCACCGGCTGCATGGTCTCCGCCGACGGCGCCCTGCTCGCCTTGCGCCGCGAGCTGTTCCAGAACGTACCGGCCGAGGTCAACGACGACTTCTTCATCAGTACCTGCGCGCCGGTCGCGCACAAACGCATCGTTTACGTACCCCAGGCGCAAGTGATCGACCAGGGCGTCGACGAAGCGGGCAAGCAATGGCGCCGCCGCCAGCGCGTTACCGTCGGTGGCCTGCAAAGCCTGGCGCAACGCAGCGCCCTGCTGAACCCGTTCAAGTACGGTCTTTATTCCATTGCCTTGATCAGCCACAAACTGATCCGCCGTCTCGCGCCGATTCTCTTGCTGCCGCTGCTGCTGAGCAATTTCTGGCTGTGGAACGAGCACGGTTTCTATCGCCTGAGCCTGGTTGCGCAATTGCTCGGTTACGCGGTGGCCATCGCCGGCCTGCTGGATTCGCAACACCGTTTGCCGAAGCCGTTCCGCCTCGCGGCGTTCCTGCTGGTGACGCTGGCCGGCATGAGCGTCGGTCTGTGGCAGTTCCTGCGCGGGCAACGTTACGCACAGTGGAATCCTGACCAGAATCGTTGAGAGGACTCATGCCATGGCGATCAAACAACTGCTAAAACGCACCAGCGGCTGGCTTTATCTCAACTCGTCAGTGGGCCGCAACCAGTTGCACGGTGCCGGGGTCATTCTGATGCTGCACCGGGTACTGGCCAACGACCGGGCCGCCAACCTGCCGCACCGCAATGAACTGTGCGTCGGGCCCAAGGCCTTCGAGTATTTACTGCTGTGGCTGCGTCGGCATTTCGATTGCGTGCCGCTGATGGAAATCCTCCAGCCCAATTCGCTGCGCAGCGAGCGCCCACGGGTGGCGCTGACCTTTGATGACGGCTGGCGCGACAACGCCGTCAACGCCTTCCCGCTGCTGCAGAAACATCAGGTACCGGCGAGCATTTTCCTCTCCACCGATTTCATCGGCAGCCGTCAGCGTTTCTGGTGGGAAAGCCTTGGCGAAACCCTGTGGGGCAGCCACGGTGAAAAAGCGCGGATGCACTTGATCGAGTGCCTGCAGTTCATGCATCACCCATTGCCGGTAATGCTCGATGACATCGATATCGACCGCCGCAGCCTGGCGCTGCTGCATTTCCTCCAAGGGTTGAAGACGCTTGACCCGCAGGAACTGGAAAAACTCACCGATGAGTGCCCAGCCGAATCACAGCCGCAAGCGCTGGACTGGCATCAAGTGCGCGCGCTGGAGGCTTCCGGTCTGGTGCGCTTTGGCCCGCACGGTGCCAGCCACGCCATCCTCACCGGCCTTGATGATCAGCGCCTGAACGAAGAAATCAGGCGCAGCCGTGATGCCTTGTACAACGGCTGCAACCGCCCACTGCCGGTGTATTGCTACCCCAACGGCGACAACGATGAACGCGTGCGCGAGCAGATCGCCAATCACGACTATCCGTTCGCCCTCGGCACCGGCACCGGCATTTATCGCGGCGAAGGCGACCCGCTGAACCTGCCGCGCTTCGGCGTCAGTCAGCGCATCGCGTGCAATCCGGCGTTGTTGTCGTGGCGCATTTATCGCGGGGCACGGCCATGAGTCGCAGTAGCTACCTCAAGCATCTGGCGCTGAGCATGGGCACCAAACTGGCAATGATTGCCTTGCGCCTGCTGCGCAATGTGTTGCTGGCGCGGATTCTCGGCCCGAGTGAACGCGGTTTGTTCGCCCTGCTCAGCACCCTGCCGGATCTGATCAGCGCGGCGACCAGCGGCGGCTTGAATTCGGCAGTCGGTTATCAAGCGGCCAATCAGCGGCCGATGGGCTTGTTGCTCACTCAGGTGTTGGTGTTCGGCTGTCTTCTGGCCGGGCTGCTGACCTTGCTGGTGGTCGCGCTGGCCCGTGAGTTCGGCAGCGAACTCGATGTGACGATGCAGCTCGGTCTGCTGGCGTGGCTGTTGCTGCTGGCGGTGCCGTTGACCGTACTTAAAAGCGGTTTGCTGACCTTGCACAACGCATCGGGCGGCGTGGTTGCATTCAATGTTCTGCGGCTGATCGAATCCCTGGCACCGCTGCTGTTGTTTGTTGCGCTGTTCTGGATGTGGAAGGAGGCAGCACTCGAAGCCGCGCTGATCAGTTGGCTGGCCGGCATCAGCCTGGTGGTGCTGGTCGGCTGGATGTGGCTCAAACGCGCACAACCGCTGCAACTGCAATGGGACCGTGCGAGCCAGAACGAGCTGCTGCGATTCAGTGCGCGCAGCCATCCGGACCTGCTGTTTCAACAGATCATTCTGCGCTCCGATTACTTGTTTATCGGCGCCCTGCTGGGCAGCACCGCGCTCGGCCACTACGCCATGGCCAGCGCCGCCGCCGAATTGCTGCTGATCGTTCCGGAAGCGGTCACCACACCGCTGATGAAGCGACTGCTGCAACAGGACAAAGGCATGGACAAGGTCACGCCGCTGGCGCTGCGCCTGACCGCCACGGTGATGCTCGGCGCCTGCCTGACCATGGCAGTGATCGGCGAATGGTTGATCGTCACGCTGTTCGGCGCGGCGTATCAACCGGCGTATCCGGCGCTGCTCGCGTTGCTGCCCGGCCTGCTGGGCCTGTGCTATGCGAGCATTCTGCGCCTGGATCTGATTGGCAAGGATCGCCCCGGCACGGTGTCGTTGCTGATGGGCATCGGCGCGCTGCTCAACCTTGCGCTTAATCTGCTGTTGATTCCTGCCTTCGGCATTGTCGGTGCAGCGGCGGCTTCATCAATCGCCTATCTGGCGGTGACGGTGGCGATGCTGGTGCTTTATTGCCGCTTGAGCAACGTGCCGTTCTGGCAAACCTTGATCATCCTGCCCAGCGACATCACCCCGATGTGGTTGATGCTGCAACGTCGGAAGACCGCATGAAACGCCTGGCCCTGCTGTTCGGACTCGGCCTGACGCTGAACGGTTTCGCGGCGCCGATGCAGTGGGGTGACCTGCGAGACGGCAGTTTGTACCTGCAAACCGATCGACCGGACTCCGTCACCGTGCGCTGGGTTCCGGCGTGGCAGGCCGAGGCCAATGAAGAGCATATTTATCTGCTCGACGGTCAGGGCAAGCTGCAGGGCGAACGACTGATCAAAGCCAGCGAAACTCGCGGTTCGCAGAGCTGGCCGTTGCTGCCCGGGGCTGCCAGTTATCGCCTGGAAATTCCCGGCTACAGCTTCCGCAGTTATCGCGTCGAGCATGACGATAAAACAGTGGCGCTGTTCAGTCCGGCCAAGGTGCATTTCAGTGTCGAGACCGGCAATGGCGATGAGCTGTTTTTCAAAGTAGCACCGGGGGAACACGCGGTGCTGAACGGCAAATATCATGGCGGGGTCAACGCGCTGCAAGCCCAGCGTATGGACGATGGCCAACAACTGTCGTTGGCCCTCAAACCTTACCGCGCCTATTGGCAATTCGATCAAGTGGCCTTGCCGGTCAGCGACCAACCCCAGGTCTGGCGCTTGCGCCTGCAGGGCAGCGGCAAAGCGGCATTCTGGCTCGATGGCACGGCCAATCTGTTTGCGCAAAATCCGCAGCAGCTTCAACCCTTGCGTGAAGAGCCGGGCCAGGTACGCCTGACCCTGCACGATAAGGTCCTCGGTCGCACCCCGGATCTAGGCATTGCCCTGCCCAATCTCATGCCGCCCGCAGCCAGTTATGCCGCACTGGATGCCTTGAAAACGAGTGCAGCGAGTTATTACAGCTATGTTGACGTTACTGCGAAAAATGCCCGTTTCGAAGACCCGGTTCGTCAGCTCTATCAGACTCGCTTCGGCATCCGCCAGGACATCACCCTGCTCGCTGGCACCGGGCGTCGGGCCGATCTGCGTGCCGACGTGCAGAGCAACAACGGCCTTGAGGCCTGGCTCGCCGGCACTCGTGCGCTGGGTGGTCAAGGTACACATTACATCGGCTTCGCCGACGAACCGAACCTGAACTATTCGAGCTACGAAGATTATCGAGCGATTTTTGTCAGCATGGCCCGCCAGGTGCGCAGCGATCCGGCGAATGCCAAGGCCGGCGTGCGCATCGCCATGCCCGCCAGCTCACGTTTTATCAACGGGCCGTTCACCCGCAACGCAGCGGACAAGCGCGGCATCGATTGGGCGCGGCGTCTACTCAGTGAATCCGCCGATCAAGTCGATGCATTGGCCTGGCATGAATGGATGGTTCGCGACTTGCTGGCGACCCGGGTCTACCGCGACAGCGTGCGTCGCGCAGCAGAGGTGGTGGGGCTGGACGCTAAAGGTCAGCCACGCAAAGCGTTGCTGCTGGATCAGACCAATCTGTCCAGTGGCTCAGCCCTGAGCCCCTACGATCAGGAAACCCATTACACCGCGCTGTGGTGGGCGTCGGTGGTCATCAACGCCTCTCAGGACGGCCTGCTGAGCATGCTCAACTGGTTTCAGGCCGCCGACGAACCACCCTACGGCAAAGGCATGGTGCGCATCCATGACGATGGTCGCTTCGAGTTGAAACCGGTGGGCCTTGCCCAGCAATTCATCGCCCGGCATTGGCTGCCGCAAGTCCTGCAACTGGATAACGACGCTTTTGAGGTGGATGTTCTGGGGATGGCCGGCGACAAGCAGCGCGCACTGCTCGGGGTGAACAAAGGCACGCGCCTGCAACAGGTTGATCTGAGCGGCGCCCGGTGCCCGCTGAACCAAAGCGCCCTGCGTTTCTTCGGCGCTGACAATCGCAGCCACGACGCACCGTTTGTCTGTGAAAACGGGCGCGTGCGTTTTGAATTGCCGGGTCAAACCCTGTTTACCCTGAACTGGAGCGCTTCATGAACTGCCCTTCGATGTTCTGTCCCGCGAGCCTCTTGCTGTGCGTGGGATCCTCAACAGGAGAAGAGACCATGGATGTTTTGCGAAGACTCAGCGGACATATCCGTCGTAAAGGCCTGCGAGCGACCTTGGCGAAGATCCGCAGAATGTACATTTTTGCCCATCAGGAACTGCTGTGGATGGAGCGCGATCTGGTCAGCCCCGTGCCGCCGCACAGCCTCAAACCCTACCCGCCACTGCGCATGCTGAAGATCACCGCAAACAACGTCAGCGCCTTTGCCCGCCACTTCGGCAACCGCGTCGGCGTCATGGCCGAACTGGCCAGTGACGGTCACACCGGGCATATGCATGTCGACGACAAAGGCGATGCCGTGGCGTTTATCTGGGGCACGCCGCGCGACTATTTCGATCGGCATTACTACCGTTGCCGGTTCCCGGTTAAACCCGGCGAGTTTTTCGAGTTCGGCGGCGAACTGACCCGTGCCTACTGGGGCACCGAATTGTCGGTAGATCTGCAACTGCGTCTGTGGAAAGCCATGGCCGCCCAAGGCTGCCGCAAAGTGGTCGATGTCTGTGACTCGAGCAATGTCCCGGCGCTCAAGCTGCACCTGCGCATGGGCTATACCGAACAACAGCGGATCATGAATATCTACACGCTGTTCGGCCGCTGGCGCTTCTATCGCGAAACCCGCTACAGCGGCTCGCGTCTGGCGGCGCTGGGTAAAACTTCCCGTCCACCTGTCACAGCAACGGCGGCCTGAACCCATGGTGATGCGATTCGAATGGCGCACGTCCCTGTGCGCTGCCGACTTCCCGGCGACGGCCTACGAAGCACTGCGCCTGCGCGTGGCCGACCACACGCCGTTCAACAACCTTGGCTGGTTGTGCGCAACAGAGCAGGCCTTGGGCGAGGATCAGCACCTGCATATTCTGCTCGGCTGGGAAGCCGAGCAATTGCTGCTGTGCCTGCCACTGGTGGCCAGCCGCGAACGCTTCGCTGGCGTACCGTTTCGCGTTCTGCATCACTTGGGTTATCCAATGGCCGATCGCCTGGCCCTGCTGTCGTTGCTCGGCCGCGAAGACATGCACAAGGCGCTGGTGCTGATCCGTAAGCATTTGCCCCATGCGCTGCTGCAACTCAACGAACTGTCGGAACCTGCCGGTGAAGAAAGTGCGCTCACCGAATGGATGGCGCGCAGTTCCACGGCTGAACGACGCCTGAGTTGCCGGGTGCCGGTGCATCTGATCAGCGACGCCGATCATCAGGAGATCTCCGGCGACCCGCGCTACAAGTTGCGTCGGGCGCGCAAACGGATTGCCGCATGCGGGGCACAAGTGCGGCGAATCACCCCCGATGCGCTGTCGATGCCTACGATTTTGGAAGCGCTGCAGGAAGTCGAGTCGGTCAGTTGGAAAGGTGACGAGGGTGTCGGGATTTTCGCCACCGAACGCAGTCGTCAGTGGATGCAAAGCGCTTTCACCGCCCTCGCCGCTCAAGGGCTGGTGCGGGTCGTGACGCTGGAGCTGGACGGCCGCTGCATCAGCTATCGCCTCGGCCTGCTCGAACAGGGCCGCCTCTACGATTACAACCTGGCGTTTTTGCCGCAGTACGCCGACCTCGGTAGCGGCCGGGTATTGCTGGAGGAATGGATTCGTTGGGGGCTGGATGAGCACTGGCGCTGGATCGATGCGTCGCGGGTCAGCCTGGAAAACTCCAGCCATCAACTGCACGAACGCATGACCGGGCAACTGGAACACTGGCGCTGGAGTTTCTACTCATGGCGCCCGAGCGGTCTGCTGCTGGGCCTGGGGTTACGCCTTTGGCACCACGTCAAACCGGCCCTGCAAAAATGGCGCGCACCGCGTGCCGGCAACTCGACGGCGGCGAACACATCCGAAATTCAACCGGCAACACCATCCAACACACCTGGGCTATCGCCTCGGAGGGCATCATGAGCGTCATCGAAAATCTGCTTCTGCGCATCAAACAAAAAGGCCTGCGCCGCACCCTTGGCGCGCTGTGGAAACGTTACGTGTTCGCTCACCGTGAACTGCTGTGGATGGAGCGCGACCTGGTCACGCCGATTGCCCCGAACAAACTGCGCCCCTGTGAAGGCTTGCGCAGAGTCGACATCACCGAGGACAACGCCAAGGCGTTCGGCAAGTACTTTGGTGACCGCGTGGAGACCATGGCCGAATTGGCCGCTGAAGGGCATACGGGGCATATGCACTTGGACCAGGACGGTCACACCGTCGGGTTTGTCTGGGCCAGCACTCGCGACTATTACGACCGCCACTTCTACCGCTGCACGTTCCCGGTCAAGCCCGGTGAATACTTTCAGTTCGGTGCCGAAATTACCCGGCACTATTTCGGCAGTAGCTTGACCGTCGATGCACAAACCGCACTATGGCAAGTCATGGCTGCCCGAGGCTTTAAAAAAGTCGTGGATATCTGCGACAACGCCAATGTACAGGCCCTGAAGATGCATATTCGCCTGGGCTATCAGGAGCAAGGGCATATCACGCATGTTTACGACCTGTTCGGGCACTGGCGTTTCTTCCGCGAATCAAACTACAGCGATTCAAGACTGGAGGCGCTGCGCAAGCCGGAAAGACCGGTAGTGACGGCGGCGGCGCAGGCTTGATTCAATCTTAGGATCTGTAGCGGTGGCGAGGCCGCCTTCGCTAGCAGGCTCACTCCTACAGGGGTATGCATTTCAAATGTAGGAGCGAGCCTGCTCGCGATGAGGCCGGCAGCCGCACCGATCAATCAGGCCTTGGTGGCGACGAGGGTAAAGCACATCGGCATCTGCGCCTCTCGATTCAGATACTGGTCATACACCTCTTCCCGATTCGAATGCGGGTATTCCTTGAAGTGCGCAATATTCAGCCCTGCTCCGATGGCACCGCTGAAAATCGCCCCCAGCGTATGCACAAACCAATACGACTTTGCCGACTGCTGCTCGACTTTGCCGACATAGACAATCGGTTCTTCCTGCACAAACGGCTCGGCGCGGAAGTACGAACTGGCGAGGCGATACGGATCCTCTGCGTCGGGATCGACCATCTCCAGAAACGGATGGGTTTCGTAGATCACCAGTTTGCCACCCGGTTTCAGGGTCGAGGCGACGTGGCGGAAGAACTCGCCAATGTCCGGCATCCAGTTGAGAACGCCGATGGTGATCAGCGCGACGTCGAAGCGATTCAGCAATGACGCTGGCAAATGATGGATATCGCTTTCGATGAACTCGGCGTTGTGCGGTGAACGCTTGTTCAGCTCACGCGCCTGATCGAGAAACGCCGCCGACTGATCGACACCGACCACGCTTCTGGCACCGAGCGCAAACAGGGAGAGACTCTCACGGCCGTTGTTGCAGCCCAGTTGAATGACATCTTTACCGTCGACTTCCAGCAACCCGCTCAAGGTCTCATCAAGACAAGAGAAATCCGCCTGCGCAACCTCGCCGAGCAAGGCCTGCCAATCAGGCGAATCCTGATGATGGCGGGCGGAATCGTTCCACGCCTGTCGATTGCTTTCGATGGCGGTTTTATTGTTGGGCACTTCCATGGCGCACTCCGGACGATGCTCGTGATTGAGCGGATCCGAGTCTAGATCAGCCCGGCAATTGCGGTTGTTGCAAACTTGTAAGCCAATTCCTTGGGATCCGATGTGGATCGAGCGTTGGGGGCGTGGGCAGCTATAGTTAATAGCCTTGGGGAAAACCGCACTCGCAGGTGCCGCCATGCAAATGCTCGATCGGCTGCTATTGACCGGCTGTCTGCTCGCCGCCACACAGGCGCAAGCGCTGGACAGCAATTTCAATTATTACGGGCCCAACCAGCCCTTCGCTCACCCTGCTCCGTATTCACTGAGTTCCACACCGCCCAAGCCTTACGACGATACGGCGCCGCAGGATTTCGTGGTCATTCCGGATGACCACGTGTTCTACGATTCACAACTGCCGACGGTGGCGGATGCGACGGTGCGGGTGTTTATCCGCACGTACGATGCCGAGCGCGGGATTTATGTGAATGACGAGGTGCTGGATCCGGGTTGTGTGCTGGAGTGTTTGAGTCGGCAGCAGCATTGATCCGGGTTGCTCACAACATCTGCGGCACCACCGATCCCGTGTAGGAGTGAGCCTGCTCGCGATAGCGGTGTGTCAGTAATAAAAAGGTCGACTGACACACCGCTATCGCGAGCAGGCTCACTCCTACAGGGGATTTGCGGTGGGGCTACCACTGCCGTTTATCCGGCCGGGCGAGGCCGAGTTTTTCGATGCGGTAACGCAGCATGTCGCGGCTCAGGCCCAGCAGGCGCGCGGATTTGGTGACGTTCCAGTCGGTCTTGTCGAGCATCTTGCGCACCATGTCGCGTTCGACTTCCGGCAGGTTCATCGACTCCATATTGCTCGCCGGACGCGGTTCGTAGGGCGACACAGGTTCGTGGTGTTGATGCTGATGCTGCGGCGGCAGCTCGTCACACAGGCTCATGCACACGTTCAATTGATGCGCGGCAATCGTGTCGCTCGGCGCCAGCAACACCGTTTGCTCAAGCATGTTGCGCAACTCGCGCACATTGCCCGGCCAGGTGTAACTGAGCAGCAATTCTTCGGCCTGCTGGCTGAAATGCAGATTCGGCTTGCCATAGCGTTTGCCGTGACTGGCGAGGAAGTGCCGCGCCAGCAGCAAGATATCTTCACCCCGCGCATACAGGCGCGGCACCTTGATCGAAATGATCCGCAAGCGGAAAAACAGATCGCGACGGAATTTCCCCTGCTGCACCATCTGCTCCAGGTTGCAGTTGGTCGCGCTGATCACCCGCAGATTGACCTTACGCTCCTTCACCGAGCCGACGCGGCGAATGGTGCGATCCTCCAGCAACTTCAAAATCTTCGCCTGCAACAGCAGGTCCATCTCGCCAATCTCATCGAGAAACAGCGTGCCGCCATCCGCCGCTTCCACTAACCCGACCCGGCGATCCTTGGCGTCGGTGAACGCACCCTTCTCATGGCCGAACAACTCCGACTCGACCAGATTCGACGGGATCGACGCACAGTTGAATTCAATAAACGGACCTTTGCTGCGCGGGCCGTCGAAGTGCAGCGCCCGCGCCACCAATTCCTTGCCGGTACCGGTCTCACCCTCCACCAAAACCGGGGGCAGATCGGTGTTAGCCATGCGCCGCTCGGCATCGAGCAACTGGCCGATGGTGTTCTTCAAATACTGCATCGGCGCCGAGTCGCCAATCAGCGCCTGCACCCCAGACTTCTGCGCCTCGCGCTCCTGATAGAACGACAGCGTGCGCTCCATCCGTTCGGTGGCCAGGGCCTTGTCGAGCAGCAGTTTGAGCTCCGTCAGCGCGACCGGTTTGGTTACGTAATGAAAGGCGCCCTCCTTCATTGCCACCACGGCATCTTCGACGTTGCCGTAGCCGGTCATCATGATCACTTTCAGATCCGGCGCGCTGATGCGCAGCTTCTGGATCAGGTCGTGGCCGCTCATGCCCGGCAGCGAGTTGTCGGTCAGTACGATGTCGGGCATGAAGGTTTCCAGTTGCCCCAGCGCGTCTTCGGCCGAATGGCAGACCGTCACCTCGAAGTCCTTGCGCTCCAGGTAGGTCTGAATATTCTCGGCCAGCAGTTCGTCATCCTCGACCAGCAGAATGCTGTGTTCCATATTCCCCTCCCGATGCCACTTTGAAGTTGAGACTGACGCGGGTTCCCTCCTGCTCTTTGCTGGTCAAAACGACCGAGCCCTGAAAACGCTCCATGATTCTTTTGACCAACGCCAGGCCAACCCCGAGGCCGCCCTGCTTGGTGGTAAAAAACGGTTTGAACACCAACAGTTGCTGCTGCGCGCTCATGCCCTTACCGGTGTCGCTCAGGGTCATGCGCACGCTGTCCGGCTGCGGCGATTCGAACTCGACGCTGAGCACACCGCCCTTGGGCATGGCTTCCAGGGCGTTGGCAAACAGGCTATTGAGTATTTGCGTCAGCAGCACCTTTTGACTGACGACCGGCGCGCAATTCTGCGCAGTGAAGCGCACTTCGACGTTGCAGCGTTTGATCAATGCTTCGAAGGCGCCAACGGTGTCTTCGACCGCCATCACCAGGTCCACCGCCTCGCCGTCGTCATTCATCGGTCGCAGCGACACCAGCAGTTCGCGCACCCAGCGTGACATCCGATCAACCTGACTGATGATGTCGCCAATATTGCGTTGCGCGCCGGGGCTGGCAATTTCCTGGGCCAGTTCAGCGCTGGAACGAATGGTCGCCAGTGGATTGCGCAGGCTGTGCGCGACCGCCGATGACATCTCGCCGAGGGCGACAAAGGTTTCGTTGCTGATCAACTGTTGCTGCTGGCTCTGCAGCAATTTCGCCGCGCGGCGGACGATCCAGAACAAGGCTAGAAAAATCGCCGCACCGCCGAAGCAAGTCGCCGCCCAGATCGAGGCGAATCCACGATCGATGCGGTCGACCAGATCCGCCGGCTCCTTGTAGACCTCAACCATGGCGACGACTTTGCTTTTGTCAGCATTGAACATCGGGATGTAGTTCTCGATGAACAGGTATTTCGGTTCGCGCAGCATTTGTTGCTCGGGTTTCTCATCGTCGATCTTGTGGTAGCTGGAGGACACCGGCACTTTCATCTCGAATGATTCGTCGAGTTCATCGTCATCCTTGATGTGCACACCGATAAGCTCAGCGTTGGTCGACCAGATCACCGTGCGATCCAAGGCGTACACCGTGGCCAGGAGAATGTCCGGCAGGTGTTCGACATGGTCAAGAAATTCGATACGCGCAGAAGCCTGTAACACAGGGTCGACATCTGGGAAGTTGCCGTCCTGGCGCGGGTCGAGCATTTCGCCCATCGTCCGGTTCGGATTGATTTTGGCGTGGCGCATTTCCGCCGCGCCAATGGCCTCAACGAATTGCGCGGTCAGCAGCGCATCGCGCTCGACACTTTCGGTGACCACGAAGCGTGTGGAGATATAACCCAGCCCCAACGCCACGGCGGCGATGATGAAAAAACTCGCGAGCGAGAACCAGCGCAGCAAATTGAACTGCTCGCGCCAGCCCTTGCATGCGACCGATGCGTTCGGTGCAGAGGTTTTTTGTGCTTCCAGTCGCTGCATGGGAGTGGCCCTGGAGTTTTATATCGCGCTGCTTACAGCCATCAGTGTAGGTGGCTCTGACCGCGACACACGGTTCAATGATGCTATTTCGCCGCTACCGCATCTGACTCACCGTCGCGGCTGAATCGCCCGGTTTTACTGGCGTCAAAGCACCGTCGGTCATGGCCGCAGTGGACGGTTGCTGACGCTCTGTTTCATCGCTGAGAAAGTCGATGATCGACTGCGCGGACGGCTCGTCGAGGCGCAGGTTGGGCATCGGAATTCGCTCGAATTGTTCATACAGTTGCAACGCGATCGGATCTTTTTCCGCGAGCAAGCGATCCGGTTCGCGGATCCAGCGATTCAACCACTCGGGATCGCGGCGGCGGGTTACGCCAATCAAGTCCGGGCCGATGCTGCGCATGCCGATGCCCTGCCCATCCATAGGGCCGAGGCTGTGGCACGAGGCGCAGCGGGTGCGGAACAGTTCTTCGCCATTGCTGGGCGGGCGAATGTCCGGGGCATTGGCGTAGCTTTCTTCGATGCTCGGCTGTTTCCAGTTCTGCAGGGTGTTGGCCAGTTGATCGGCGAGGATCCACGGGTTTTCGAACGGCGAGGCCTTCATCCAACGCCCGGTGCTCTGGTTACCGACGATCAGGCTGAGGTTGTGATCCTTGCTGCGACCGTTGTCGACGCCTTCGATGAACAGCCCGAGCTTCTTGCGCAGGTCGGTGACGTCTTCGAATTCGCCGGTGAGAAACCTCCAGCCGGGGCCGACCTTGAAGCGTTGCGAATAAGCCTTGAGCACTTCGGGCGTGTCGCTGAGCGGGTCGATGCTGATCGAGTAAAAGAAAATGTCCTGGCCGACCCGATCACCGAGCAGTTTCTGCACCTGACGCAGGCGTGCAGTTTCCAGTGGGCAAGAGTCGCTGCACGAGGTGAAGATGAAGTTGATCACCACCACTTTGTCTTTGATCAGGTCATCGAAGAAATGCATCTGCCGACCGTCCTGATCGGTCAGCAGGGTGTTGGGGAAATAGTCGCCACCCCACGGGGTGGCGGATTCACTGGCCGCTGGCGGTTCGCCGACGCTAGCCTGGTGTGCCAGCAGCACACGGCTGCCGAGCACGCAGGCCACCAGCAGCAGCACCAGATGCATGCCCAGCGCCCGGGAGCGCGGGGTATGCAGCGGTTGGCTGTCACCGTGGCGACGGTTCATGGCTTGACCACCACTTGTGGGCCAACACCGTCACCGTTGCGGAAGGTAGGCAGCGCGGCGGAGTTGACGTAGCGCACACCGTCCCAGCTCGGCAGAGGGGTTGGCATCAGTTGCAGTTGCCCGGGCTTCTCCAGATCCCAACGCAGCAGCATCGAGTTGTCCTCATGCTGGGTGTTGTGACAGTGCTCCATGTAGGTCCCGGCAAACTCGCGGAAGTTGATCGCCATCTCGACGCTGTCCAGCCCATCGTTTTCCGAACCGATGCGATAGACGTCCTTGCGCGCCCATTTTTCCCACTCTGGCGGGGCCTTGCCGCCGCGACTGAGGATGATCCCCTCCTCGAAGTGCACATGCACCGGATGGCTCCAGCCCTTGCCGCCAGCCTTGATGTTCCACACTTCCAGGGTGCCGAAGCCAGTAACACCGGCGTCGGTCGGGCCGCTGGACAACTGGGTAGAGGCGTTCAGCCGACGCGGGTCCATGTGGAAGCCGAACCCGCCGTCAGTCTTGACCGTCCACGGCGCCTCATCGGTGCCGTCGGAGCGGCCGAAGGTGAAAGTGCGGTGGCGGGCCTTGGCCAGCACGGCTTTATCGGCCGCGTTGTCGCGGTGGATCTTCAGCGGGATCATCACCAGCCCTTCAGCCTTGCCCGGTTTCGCCGGTTCGTAGGCTGCCGGGTTCATCGCCAGATCCTGGCCGGTGTAAGCCTTGACGTTGAGCTGCAAGACCTTGCCCACCGCCGGATCGCCCTTGTCCCATTGCGGGCCCTTGCTGGTCTGCTTGATCACCGCCAGGTATTTCTCCGACAGGATGTCGCCCAATGGAATGACATCTTTGGGTCCCTTGCCGTCGTCGTGGGCCTGCAGGTTGACGAAAAACAGCTTGTCCCCCGGTTTGATGCCGTTTTTCGAGAAGTTGACGATGATGTCGAAGCGCTCGGCGATGCCTTGGGTCGGCAGGATCGCGTTGTGGTTTTGTTTATCGCCATCGGCGTCGAGATCCATGCTGCCGTCGAACGGTACGCTGTGCTCCATGATGTTGCCGTCGTTGGCGATCATGTGGAACGGCACACGGCTGTACGACACACCGGAGTTTTTCGGCCCTTGGAACTCGCCGCTGGTGCCTTTGATTTCCCGCACCAGCGCCAGTTTGAAGTAGCGCGACACCGAGCCGTTGAGAATGCGGAAGCGATAGCTGCGTGCGCGCACGTCGAGGGTCGGTTTCCACTGCCAGTTGACCAGTAACTGGTCACCGAGGAAGCCATCGGTGTTGAACGGGTTGAACCACAACTGCCCTTCCTGATCCCACGCCTTGTCGGCAAACACCAGGTTGACGTCGTAGTCACGGTTGCCCCATGGCAAGGCGCTGCCGCTGGGCAGCCGCAGGTTGACGCCGTCATTCACTGACTCGTTGCCGCGATCTAGGGCGCTGTAGTAGTTCATCATCGCCGCGTTGCCCTTGTAGACGTTCTGCGCGGTGAAATCGAGCATGTGATCGTGGAACCAGTGAGTGCTCATGGTCTCGCGCCAGTCCCCACGGATTTTGATCGTGCCGTGGTCGCAGGTTTTCTTCGCGGGGGCCAGGTCGTTGACCCACAAGGTTTCACCCGGTGCGCAAGGGAACGCCGCACGTGGGTCTTCAGCCTTGGTGTTGATGCTGTCGTAACCGGCGAGCTGGATCGGCCAGCGATAGTCATAGAACTGCCCCGGGAAGAAGAACGCGTTGGCATAGCCATCGCTTTCCGCCGGCGCGTGACCGTTGTGCTCGTGGGTACTGATCGTATGCAGACCGAAGCCTCGGTTGGCCGACGGGTCGATCGGCAAGCCGTTGTAGTGACGCATCATCACCGGTTGGCCGTAGCGCACCATCAACAGTTTTGGCGGCAAGGTGCCGTCGAAGGTCCACACCGAGTTGTGGTTTTGCGCCGGCATGGCCGGGTGGAAACGCGGGTCGACACCTTTGGCGGTGCCATCGGTCAGCGGTACGCCGGCGACGTTGTGATACAGGCCGCCGGGGCCGAATTCACCGACGGCGTAATGGTGCATTTGCACGCTGTCACGCAGGCCACCATTGAGACGTGCACCGGTCTGCGCGGTTTTGTAGGCGACTTGCGGGTAGAACTCGTTCCAGCGCTGATGCGCCCAGCCTTTTCCGGGTGGCCGACCTTCGGCGGACGAGCCGATGTGCCGGTTGAGGTACACCTCGATCTGCGCCTGCCACGGGTTGCGGTCGACCACGTTGGCGAACTGGCTGGGGAACGGCGTTAGCCCCGGTTGGCGCAGGAACGCATCAAGCGCAGTGCCGGGTGGCGCGCTGCGGGCGACGTTGTTCGGGTCCTGAGCCGGTGCCGGGCCGATCGCCGCTGGTGGAAACGGCAGCGGCGCGGCCGGGGTGGTTGGGTCGAGTTTTTCCGGGCCGAACTCTTCGAACAAGGTCAACTGCTGGGTGAACGGTTGCGCGCCATAGAGCGGGCTCGGCTTGCCGTTGGTGGGGTAGTTGAAACTGGTCTGCACCGTCGGCGGCAGAATGTTTTCCGTGCGGGTCGAGTCGCGGCTGCCTTTGACGCCGTCGGGCAAGTCGAAGGAATCTTCGTTGGCCTCGGGCAGGGTCAGGATGTTATTGAGCGCGCCGGCGCGGTCGGCCGGTTCGTCGTAGTACGCCGAGGGATCGGAGACTTCTGGCTGTCGCTCGTCATCGATGGGGCTGGCGCGGACGCCGGCCATGCTGCCGAGGGTCAACATCAGAAAGACGCTCAAGGGCGTCAGCAAAAAGGTGTTGCTTGGGTCACGCGTTGTTCTGTCCATCACCAGCCGCCTCATCAAGGAAGGGGTGATGGTGTTTTGCAACTAGTGCGCCAAGAAATTATTTCCAGTTGTTACAGGGAGTTGAGGATGCTGTGAGTTTCCCCACTCCCCGGTGACCGGGGCTTGACACCCACTGATGGGGGAAGTTCAGATAAATTTTGCCGATTTACGGCACTAGCTGAAACGCCAGACGAACGGTGGTGCCCTCGCCTTCGCGGCTGTCGAGAGTCACGCCGCCACCGAAGCGCTCCATGATGCGCTTGACCAGCACCAGACCGACCCCGAGACCGCCAGACTTGGTGGTGAAAAACGGCCGGAACGCCATGGTCCGTTGCTCTTCGTTCATGCCTTTACCGGTGTCGCTGAGCACCACGCACACGCCACGGTCTTCGCTCGGTTCCAGGCTGACGGTCAGCGTGCCGCCCTTGTCCATCGCCTCCAGCGCATTGGCCAGCAGGCTGTTGAGGATCTGTGTCAGTTGCACCGGTTGGCTCAGCACCATCGGCGTGTGTTGCGGATGAAACACCACCTGCACGCCGGCTCTGACGATCTGCTGTTCAAACGCGACGAGGCTTTCGTGCAACGCCGCCACCAGGTTCACCGGTTCCGGGTCATCGTTGAGCGGTCGCAGCGATTGCAGCAGCTCGCGCACCCATTTCGACATGCGATCGACCTGGCCGATGATGTCGTTGATGTTCTTCTCGGCCGGGCCGGCATCGAACTCCAGCGCCAGTTCGGCGCTGGAACGAATCGTCGCCAACGGATTGCGCAAACTGTGCGCCACCGCCGAGGACATCTCACCCAGCGCGACAAAGGTTTCGTTGGCGATCAGTTGTTTTTGCTGGGCCGCGAGCAGAATCGCCGCGCGCCGCACGATCCAGTACAGGCCCAGATAAATCAGCCCGCCACCCAGTGCGGTGGCCAGCCAGATCAGAACCAATCCGCGCTCCATGCGTGCGATCAGATCCTTGGGCTCCTTGTAGATTTCGACCATTGCTGTGACGTTCTTGCCCTCGGCGTCAAACAGCGGAATATAGTTCTCGATGAAGATGTAGTCCGGCGGCGTGATGAACTTCTGCTCTTCCCGGGCTTTGTCGACGTCGTGGTAGCTGGCCGACACCGGAATCTTTTCGTTGAAGGCGCGATCGAGGTCTTCGTCGGCATGAATGTTGGTGCCAATGAGCGCGGGATTGGTTGACCAGATCACCTGGCGGTCCGGCGCGTAAATGTTGGCGAGAATCACGTCTGGCAGGTGTTCGATGTGATCGAGAAACTCGCCCCGAGCATCGGCCCGGGCTTGCGGACTGACGTCGGGAAAGTTCGTGTCCTGACGCGGGTCGAGCAATTCACCCATCGTGCGGATATTGGGAATGGAAACGTGACGTACCTCGGCCGAGGCGATGGCCTGTATGAACTGGGCGGTGAGCAACGCATCGCGCTGCACGCTTTCATCAATGACAAAACGCGTCGACACCGCGCCAAGCGCGATGGCCACGGTACCAATCACCGCCATGCTGATCAGCGAAAACCAGCGCAGCAGGTTGAACGACTGCTTGCGCGAGCCCAAGCGCAGATTGCCCTCCTCGACCGGAAGCGATTTCGACTGCATGTTCATGGCGGCGACTTCTCTATACGTCCCTATAGGGTTATAGCCCACGGGTGGGGGTTTGCCCGGTTGCGGGGATATCGCCCCGATAAGGCCGCCCAAACCTCCACAAATCCCTGTGGGAGCGAGCCTGCTCGCGAAGGCGGCAGGTCAGTCGACATTTTCGTCACAGGAAGTCCGCTTTCGCGAGCAGGCTCGCTCCCACAGTGGCCTGGTTCGCTCACCGGTTTTGTGTTCACCGAAGAAACTTGTGGGAGCGAGCTTGCTCGCGAAGGCGGTGGGTCAGTCGACATTTTCGTCACAGGACATCCGCATTCGCGAGCAGGCTCGCTCCCACAGGTTCTTCATCTGACAGACGTTCAATGTCATCCCCACCGTCCCCGATTCTGGGGAATGACGCCCTTTCCCCGCTGGCCAAAAACCCCAACCTCACACCTGCAAACCCCTCTAATCCGGCCCTCTGCCGCCCATTCACCGCACCTTGGCATGGAAGGTGTACAGGCCCTGTGCAACTGACCCATCCCCAAGGGGCAGGTACTTTGATAGAGGGATTAACTCATGCACCCTTTACTGTCCAAAACCGCGACTGTCCTGGTCGTGAGCGCATTGGCCCAGGGCATCGCCCAGGCTGCTTTGTTTGCTGTTGATCCGGGTCCGTACACACCGGCCAACGGCGGTTTCGCCAGTTGGTATCAGGACTCCCACGGTCGCACCCTGGATCTGTGCCTGTCCAAAGCGCTCAGCTCCCGAGTACCCAGCGCCCCCGGCGCGCCGTCGTACATGTGCTCGCTGCTGCCGACCCCCGGCGTGTTCGATGACGCGCAACCGATTGTCTTCCCGACAAACTTTCCCGATGAAGCGTTCTGGTTCACCGGCGAAACTGCCCTCGTCGACGCCGCACGGGGGATTGATCTGGGCTACGTCAGCGCCATCGAAGCCGCATTCGCCGCTGAAGAGCCGGTCGAGGGCGATCAAGTCAGCTTCGCCCGGATCCGCATTCGCGTCGACGTGCCCACCGCCGGCACCTATGTCATCACCCACCCGTATGGCGTCGATGTGTTCAACATCGACACCCCCGGGCGGCGCGCAATCAACATGACTCGCGACATTGGTATCGGCACGCCGAAAACCTATGACGGCGCGCTCAAGGGTGACATCGGACCGTTCCTGCGCAGCGTCAACGGTCCCTACACCGAGACCAATCCGCTGACCGGTGCCGCCGAACAATTCGTCGGCGACCCGAACCTCAACGAGGCAGTCACCGGCAGCCCGTTCAACACTAACTACGTACGCATCGAAGGCCCTAACGGCCTCGATCTGCGGACGAACGTGTTCGCCGTCTCCGGCAAGTTGTCGACGGTGGTCCGGCCTACGCCAATGATTACCCAGCGCAGCACCTACTCGCGCAAAGCGGGAACCAGCGCGCCGGTCGCCCAACAAGACGTGTTCGTTCTCGCGCCGCCAGCGCCGGGCACTGTCGCCGTGACCAGCAGCACCCCGGTGCTGAACATGACCGAAGCCAACAGCACCGGCAGCTGGTACGCGCAGTCCTCGGTCAACCCGACCTTGCCAACCACTTTGCAAGTGACCGCCGACAACCACCTGGCCATCGCCAGCAGCACGCCGACCACCCTGCCCATGACCCTCACCGATCTGGTGGTGATCCAGAGCGCGCAATACAGCCTCAGCTCCGGACAACTGACCGTGGTCGCCTCGACCAGTGACGAAACCTCGCCGCCGGTACTCACCGCCACCTCCGGCAGCGGCGCCGCCATCGGTGCGCTGGGCGGCGACGGCGCAGTGAAAACCCTGGCCACCGGGATCTCGCCGATACCACCGGCCAAGGTTCGGGTGACGTCGTCCAACGGCGGCAGCGATACCGAAGAAGTGGTCATCGTGCAATGAACGCTCACATGCCCAGATCCGCATCAGGAGGCATCATGAACAAGTGGCCACGCTTTGCGCTCAACGCGCTCGGGCTCGCTCTCTCGCTGACCGGCAGTGCCTATGCGCAACTCGCCGCCGTCGACCCCGGCCCCTACACCTTCGCCACCGGGAAATTCCCGATGTGGTATCAGGACAACAATCTGCTGTCGATGGAACTGTGCCAGTCGCGTGCTGCCAGTTCGCGCGTTGCCGCGACCACGCCGCCGGCCTACATGTGCATTCTGCTGGCCGAGCCGGGTATCTACGACGACGCCCAGCCGATGATCTTCCCGGACAACTGGCCGCCGGAAGCCTTCTGGTTCCTGGCCGAAACCACGATTGCCGACAACGCTGCCGGTTATGGCGTGGACGCTTATGTCGCCGGGATCGAAGCGGCATTCGCCTCGGAAAATCCGGCCGATGGAGATCAGCAAAGCTTTGCGCGGATTCGCATCCGGGTGAACGTACCCGTTGCCGGCACCTATACCATCACGCACCCGTATGGCGTCGAGACGGTCAATGTCACCGCGCCCGGACGCCGCGCGATCAACATCACCCGCGACATCGGCATCGGCGCACCGGGCAATTTCACCGGTGCCGTCAATGGCGCCATCGGACCGTTCCTGCGCAGCGTCAACGGCCCGTACACCGAAGTGAACCCGGACACCGGCGCCACGGAAACTTTCGTCGGTGACCCGAACCTCAACGAAGCGGTGACCGGCAGTCCGTTCAACACCAACTTCCTGCGCATCACCGGGCCGGCCGGGACGATCCAGTCGAACGTGTTCAGCCTGTCCGGCAAAGTGCTCGACAACCGTCAGCAGACCCAAGTGGAAATCGATCGCGCCACTTATCGCCGCACAGCCGCTGGCGTGCGTGCCGAAGTGTTTGCCAAGGCCAGTAACAGCTCGACCCTGTGCTTCCGTGAAACCGTGGCGCTGCTGCCCGGCCCACCGCCAACGCCGTGCCAGACCAGTCTGTTGGGTGACAACAATGGTCTGTTCTTCGGCCACCGCTTGGGCACTGGCGCGGTACCTCCGGTAGTCGTCGTGACCGCCACCAACCCCGCCGGCACCACGCGTCCGACGGCCGTGTCGGCCAAGCTCACCGACGTGGTGAAAGTGCAGACCGCGCGCTACAACTGGGCCAACCATAGCTTGCTGATCGAGGCCACCTCAAGCGATGAAGTGGCGATCCCCGACATGGTTGCCCAGGGCTACGGACGTCTGTCGAAAACCGGCACCCTGCAGCGCATCACCGTCGCCGACCTGACTCAGCCACCCGCTACCGTGACGGTGAAATCTGCCGCTGGCGGTGGTGACACCGAAGCGGTCGTCGTGGTCGGCAGCGCGCCAGACACAGGTGAAAACCAGGCGCCAATCACCAACGCCGACAGCGGCAGCACCAGCTTCGGCGTGCCGATCACCCTCAGTCTGTTGACCAACGACAGCGATCCTGATGGTGACAATCCGCTGGGCATCACCGCGTTGACTCAACCGGCCGCCGGCCAAGGCACCGTCGCGCTCAACGGCACCACTTCAGTGGTCTACACCCCGCCAGCGGTGGTCAACGCGCCACTGACCACCACCTTCACCTACAAAGCGCAGGACGCCAAAGGCCTGGCGTCGGCCAACCCGGCAACCGTGACAATTACCGTCGCGCCAAACCAGGCACCGACTGCCGTCGCCGACAGCGTCGCCACTCTGGGCGTAGCGATCCCGATCAACGTGCTGGCCAACGACACCGATCCGGAAGGCAACGTGCCGCTGGCCGTCAACAGCCTGACCCAACCGGCCGCCGGACGCGGCACGGTTAGCAGCAACGGCACGGTGATCACCTACACCCCACCGGCCACCGTGACCACGGCGTTCACCACGACCTTCACCTACATCGCCCGGGACGCCTTCGGTGCCCTGTCGACGCCGGCCACAGTCACGGTGCAAGTGTCGCCACGGCCAGCGGCAGAAACGTTCGCCGTTACCGCGTCTACGGTGCAGGCACGCTCCGGCGGGCGCTTCAACTGGGACTTCACCGGCACCTCGTCAGTGACCACCGGCAACACCATCACCGTGCAGGTCACCACCCCTTCCGGCCTGGTCACCCTCGGCACCACCACCGTACCGGTCACCGGTCGCTGGCGGCTGACGCTGAACAACACGACGGTGGTGCCATCGGCCAACCCGACCGCGACGATCCGCTCGTCCCAGGGCACCGTGCGCACGGTCTCGGTGACCACGCTGTAAGCCAACACCCCAGCCACTTTCGGGTGGCTGGGGCCGACTTCAAATCGGTTAACGCCTGACAGGATGTGAGCCATGAACACGCCGACCGCCGCCCTGCTTTGCCTGCTCCTGCTGTGCAGCAGTGCAGGCGTGCGTGCCGACGACCTGATGGAAAACGACGACCTGGCCCCGACCAGCAGCGACCTCGGCGAACTGCCCCCACCGGTGGGTCAGCAAGCCCTGATCGACCAGCTCGGCCAGGCCAACGTCGCCCTGCTGCAACAGAACGGTCAGTCGCTGCTCGGGCAGATCGTGCAATCGGGCAGTAATCAGGAGGCGTACATCCTGCAACAGGGCAGCGACCTGATGGCGCTGATCAACCAGAACGGTTCCGGCAATGCCGCCTCAATCACGCAAAACGGCAGCCACAACCGCGCGCAGATTTCGCAAAACGGCAACAACAACGACGCCAGCATCGAGCAGGCCGGCGCGGGGCTGCAAAGCGCCGTGACCCAGTCGGGCAACGGCATGAGCGTTTCGGTCAAGCAATATCGCTAAGCACTGCCAATCATCGGAGAGTTCATCATGTTCAAACTGACGCCCCTCACCGCCGCCATCCTGGTCATAATCAGTGCCCAGGCGATGGCCGACGACAGCCTGTCCAACCAAAGCCAGGTCGGTACCGCCAACATCGCCGACGTGAAACAGACCCAAGCCCCGTTCAGCACCGCCACCCAGACCCAATTGGGCCAGGGCAACGACGCCGCCGCCGTGCAAGACCACGCCACCAGCGTGATCACCCAGGACGCGGTCGGCGACTACAACGCCGCTTACGCCGAACAGCTTTACGAAGACAACGCCACGATCACCCAGCAACAAGTCGGCGCCTTCAACACCGCCCACGCCAGCCAGTCGCTGGGCTTCGGCTCACCGAACAGCGCGCTGCAACAGCAGCAAGGCACCGGCAACTTCTCGTTTATCTATCAGGACTCGCAAAACGGCAGCGAAGGCAAAACCTTCCAGTTCGGCGACAGCAACGAAGCCAACATCGAGCAACTTTATGAAGGCAGCGGCAACAGTTCAGTGATTACCCAATACGGCACAGCCAACTACGGCACCGCCGAACAAGTGCTGCACAACGGCGGCCAGATCGGCATCAACCAGGCCGGCGAAGGCAACTACGCCTACGGCGACCAGCGCAATGGCACTGGCGGCAACATCAGCATCAACCAGTTCGGCAACCTCAACGGCACCGAAATCTGGCAGGACGCGCAACTGGCCAGTCAGGCGACCGTCAACCAATACGGTGACAGCAACGAAACCGTGGTCGACCAAAGCTTCGGCGAAAACAACACCGCCGCCGTCACCCAGGTCGGCAACAGCAACGCGATCTACGCCGACCAGTTCGAATCGGTCAACTCGACACTGGCGCTGTATCAGGTCGGTAATGGCAACGTGCACTTCACCTACCAGAACGGCGACAGCCACGTGCTCAACGCTACCTCGGTGGGCAATGACAACAAGGTCTACGCCAGCAACTGGAAAGGCCCACAATCCGGCGGCCAGTTCGGCAGCGGCCAACGCGCGACCGTTACTCAGGCGGGCAATGGCAACATCGCCAGTTTCACTCAGGATGGCGTCGGGCAGGTCATGACCACGCATCAGACCGGGACTGGCAACAAGACCACGGTCAGTCAGGCCGAGTCGTATAACGAGCTGTATTTTGATCAGAATGGTAGCGACAACATTCTGATTTCGGATCAACGCGGCACGGGCAACCTGGTGCAGGGTTCTTCGAATGGCACCGGCAACAGTGCTGAGTTCGATCAATCCGGGACTGGCAACCAGGCGTATACCGCGCAGTTGTATGGCAGCGACAACATGATCACCGTGAAACAGGCGGACACGATGAACGTGGCGTATGTGACCCAGGGCGGCACGGGGAACATTGCCAATGTCGATCAGAGTGGGGTGACGCAGACCGCGAATATTCAGCAGTTTGGGTCGGCTAACCAGGCGACGGTGTTGCAGCAGTAGGGTTGGGTGTTGATGAGCCGCGATTCTCTGGTGAAGGGGGTCGCGGTTTTTTTTGCGCTGACGTTTGAGTTGCGTCCTACGGAAAACGGAACGTTTTTAGAAATTCGGGGAGTTTTCTGACAAGTTCTGGCGGTTGGCCGTCGGAAGTGCAGGCTCTAGGATTTGCCGGGACAACTTGATCCTCATGGAGCTTGGCCTACATGCAATTCATCCAGACAGCGACGACAGCGATACCGTTAACGAATAGACTTCGAGGCACCAAACCCGGAGGTTCTATGATCGACCCGTCCTTGATCGACCCACTGTGCCCGGTTGTTTCGGATCTTGATCCCGAGGAACAGGCTGCAAGTTATGACCGTTGGTTTCGGGCCGAAGTACAGGCCTCTCTCGATGATCCGCGCCCGAGTATTCCCCATGAGCAAGTGATGGAGGAAATCAACGCCTTGATGGAATCAATGCGCAAAAGCGCTGATGCAGATTAAGTGGCGACCCAAGGCTCGGGTCGAACTCTCGAAAATCCTGAAGTACATTGGCGAGCGAAATTTTGTAGCGGCGACTGCACTTCACAAGTCCGTCGTAAAAACTACATCTGCGCTTTGTTGGCATCCACACCTGTATCGCAAAGGCCGCTCTCCCGGCACTCGAGAGATTGTGGTAAGCCCGAACTATCTAGTCGTTTATCAAGTGGCGGACCAAATTGAGATTGTGAGCATCTTGCATGCGCGTCAGGAGTACCCTCGACGCGACCCCGGTTAAGATCGCTTCCTCGTCTCAACACAAGAAACCGTGCTTCCCGTGGAGGTGCGGTTTTCTTGATCGTTCCCACGCTCTGCGTGGGAATACCTCTCGGGACGCTCCGCGTTCCAACTCGCGAATTTGACGCAGAGCGTCAAGGGCTGCATTCGCACGCAGAGCGTGGGAACGATCAATCAGCCATCCTTCAGCTCGACGTGATCGAGGGCTTGATTCACCGCCAGTTCGCCCAGCATGACGACTTGTGCGATGCCCAGTGCTGTCTTGCGATGTGAGGTTTCCAGCGAGGCGGCGAAGTTGATGAGCATTTCGCTGGCCGAGCCTAGGGTTTCGCTGGCGTTGGCGAGCAGGGATTCGGTGTTGTACCTGGGGTTGGCGAGGTACATGGGTTCCGGCTCGTTGGCGCTGGACATGATGTGGGCGGTGGGGTTGAGGTAGAAATCGAGGGCGCGATCGGCGGCTTCGTGGAGTTTTTTGCTGTCGACTGAGGCGTAGGGGGATGTGGTGTTGGTGTCTGATTCTGGGGGGTTGGGTGTTGGTTTTTTCATGGTAATTCTCTCTCATTGATAGTTGCAGCTGGCCCATTCGACTTCCAGGAAAAATGGGTGGCAGCTGTACGCAGGCTGGAAATCCGGGAGAGAGCAACCCGGCAGACACGAATGTCTCCCGCGCACAACCGCCATAACAGAGTGCACACAATGAAAGTGCGCAAGCATACGTTATGAAAGGCGTATCTGCTCTCTCGTGTCTTCGGGTTTCCATGCCCGGTCGCTGAATTGGCAGCGACGAACACAGGCTAGAGACCGGACGTCCGACGGACAACCTGAAAACCTTGTGGGAAGGTTCTGCAAAATCGAAACAACCTTTAAACATTCCGAATTGAAATACGCATGTGTAGGAGCTGCCGCAGGCTGCGATCTTTGATCTTGATCTTGATATTCATCTTAAAAAATCAAAGTCAAAAGATCGCAGCCTTCGGCAGCTCATGCAGTGAATGTGTGCAACCGGCGGGAATTGGTCGGCTCGTAGATCGCCATCGCTGGCAAGCCAGCTCCCACAAGGATTTGGGTACATCCGCAATGGCAACTGCGTCTGAGAGATAGCTATCGCGAGCAGGCTCACTCCTACAATTGAATCGCGCTCTGTCAGCAAGAGATTGGTCGGCTGTAAGGCCGCCTTCGCGAGCAAGCTCAGCGCCTACGAAGATCAAAAGCCGAGCACGCTGTGCTCCACACCACTCAATAGGCCGAGTGTCAGCTCGCCTGCTCTTGATCTTGATCCACGGGCGACGTCGGAAGGCTGAGTGGAGGGATTGATCCGGGCGTGGGAGCGCAGCGACCGTTTGGCGCAGCCAAACACAGCGAGAGGAGGTGCAGCGAAGCAAACCGTAGGCGCTGCGCCCGGATCGATCCCGCAGCGAAGGAACCCCGAGCTTTAGCGAGCGGGCCGCACGCAGGAGCAAGCCTTTTCGGTTACCTTTTCGGCGTTTGGAAAAGGTGACCCGCCGTCAGGGCGGAACCCTAAGCAGCCGTTACCGCAGCAACGGATATGTACCCGGTCAACCAGAACTCACCGCCCAACCAGAACCTGGTCGGCCCGAAGGCCGCCACGTTCACTCGGCATCCGGATCAACCTTGTTCTGAGTCAAATACCGATTCAAAACATCATCCTGCCCAGGCACAGAAGCGTCCCCCGCCACCTGCCACAACCGCCGCTCAATCCCCTGCGCCACCATATGCCCCACCGCCGCCTCAATCGCCGACAACACACAAAGCTGCGCCGGCTCATTTGTCGTATACCCAACCTCAGCCTCAAGCAACTTCTTGAACTCGATAAACTTGAAAATCCCCGCACTGCGCGCCACCGAATAAATCGTCTTGCTGGTCATCACATTCGCCAACACCTGCCCGCTACGCACATCCACCGCGCGCAAATTCACGGTCACCTGATCCACCCGATACTCACGCTGCAAATCAATCCCCAGATACCGCGCCCCTTCCCCACCGCTACGCACATTGGTGTCATAAGCGATGATCCCGCCCTCGAGCATCATGTTCGCCGCCTGCAACGGCGGCAGCTCGCCCTGAATATTCACCGGCGTATTCGGCTTCTTCTGCGACGCGCGAATGATCTTGCGTTCAGTCAACAGGTTCTGCAGCCCTTCCCGTTCCAGCACGACAAACCAGCCACTGGCCTGCATCGCGTCCATCAACATCGACGCCGCGCCCTGGGTCACGCTGGTGGAAAACGAACTCGCCGGCGTCGGCTTGTACTGCCCGGTCTGATCACGGAAGCCGTACACCACCGCCATCAACCGGCCCTTGGGTCGCGGCATCTTCAGCAAGTCGTAATAAGTCGAAGCCCTGGGAGTCAGGGTCGGGGTTTCGGTGTCCTGCTCGGCCGACATCGGCTCACGCAGACTGCACCCTTGTAATGTCGCCAACAGCAGCCCTAGCGCGATTAATTTTTTCATGTCCGTCACTCCCCGGAACCGTCAGCCCGTCATGGGTTGAGGCCGTTCACCTGAATTTCCGAAACCTCACCGGTCGCTCGATCGGTCACTTCAATGCTCAGTGCCCCGGAGTCGTCGATGACGTTGACGATAAAAGAGTCGGTGGACAGGCTCCCCGTGTTGCCGGTGGAGATGTTGTCCAGCAACTGCCCTAGCAGCCGCGATTGCAATTGACTGGTGAAACGCTCCAGCGCCGAGGTGCCGGCCACGGTCGAACGGCTCTTGAGATCAGGGTCGTCGTAATCGTTTTGCGCCTGCGCGTTGTTGAGCAGCCAGGTGCCGTTGAGCGGGTTGCCGCCGAACGACGGGTTGACCGGCGTGTAGACCAGTTCAGTGGCCTGGACAGCGGCAGCGCTGGCGAGCCCGATCAACAACCCCGAGATCCAGAATCCGCTGCGCCGTGAGAACGTTGTGCTGTTCATAGTTCGTCCTTCTCAAGGTCGGTGGTGTCCTGCAACAGAGCCTCCAGCTTGCGCTGGACAACCTGGCGTCGAACCCAGTCGGCGGCCGCGTAGGCCTCGTCCTTCAGTTCCACGGTGTTCGGCGGCAGGAAGCGCCGATAAACCAGGCGTTGCTGATATTCCACGGTCACCAGGCTGCCCCAGCGCGCGTCGGGCCGCTCGCGCACCACCAGGTTGAAATCCATCGGGCTGGTGTCGCGCAGGCGTTCACTGAACGAGTAGTAAAAGTCGTGGCCGATGTGCGAGATCGTGTCATCGACGATGAAACCCATCATTTCGTCTTCTTCACTGGCGCTGGCGCAGCACGCCACAGCGGTGAGGATCAGCGCGCACCACCATTGGCGAATCATGGCTGCAACGCCTGCGGCAGATTCGATTGGCCTTTGGCCGGGCCATTAGTGCCCTCAAGAAAGGCTTTTTCAGCGACGAACTGCCAATCCGAATAACGCTGCATGCCATCGAAATCCGACCACTGCGTCGGGAACCCGGATTGCTTCAACGGCAGCTCGGTCGATGGGCTGTTGAGGCCGGTGATACGGCCATCAAACCCGCGTTGCAGCGCCCATTCACCCTGCCCAATCGGATCAGGATAGAGCTGACGCAGGTGATGCTTCGCCTCGGGAAAACGCTGATCGTCGAGCAGATCGACTAACTCTTTCGGGTACTGCGCCAACCCCGGCGAACTGCGGTAGTAGCTGCGCAGCGCCTGGGCGTATTGGGTGCCGACCCAGAGCAACTGGCGTTCACGGTCGCGGCGCGACGCGGTCGACCACAACTCGCCGGCACTGGCCAGGCCCATGCCCATCACTACGATGAGGAACAGCACGCCGAGGTAGGTGAAGCCACCCTGCTGCGCACGGTTACCACTCGGAATACTGGCTGCCATCACGCGCCCTCCCGGTAGCACCGCTTTTGATATCGGCCACACCACCGGCAACGCCGTCCGGTGGCGCGATCAGCACCCACTGGTCTTTGCGTTCGGTGATCGGATCGAGTGGCGCGTTGCGCAGGTAACGTTGTTCGATCAGTTGCTCGATGGAATCCGGATAGCGGCCGGTGTCGCCGTAGTAGTGATCCAGCGCCTCGCGCATCGCCGACAGGCTCTGGCGCAGGGTGGTTTCCTTCGACGCTTCGAGGCTGTTGAAGTAGCGCGGCAGCGCGATGGTCATCAGCGTGGCGATGATCGCCATCACTACCATCAGCTCCAGCAAGGTAAAACCTTTTTCCCGGCGCATGAGGTTCACCACTCGCGGTAGGCGATGCCGTTGAGGCCCTTGCCCCGGGCGTGGGAGTAGACGTCGAACACGTCCTCGCCATCGCGCGGGTTCTGAGCCGAACTGTTGTAGGCGCGCACGCCCCAACCCCCTTCGTCGTCACGTTTGGCCGGCACCAGCGGATCGCGCGGGATGCGGCGTAAAAAGTAGAACTTGGCGCCTTTGGCACTGCGCACATCGCGCACGCCTTCGACCAGTACTTGCAGATTCGGCGGATAGCCGCTGCTGTTCAGCGATTTCTCGATATAGCCAGCATCGAACGCGCGTTTATAGGCGTCGATGCCATCGCGAATCTGGTACAGCGCGTTGCGCAATTCCTGCTCCTTGCCACGCCGCACCAAAGTCTCGGTCAGCGGCGCCGCCATGCTCGCCAACAGGCCGATCAGGGCCAGCGTCACCACGACTTCGATCAGGGTGAAACCGCGTTGGGAGGCGTTCATGATCAAGGCTTCTCGACGGTGACACGGGTGGTGGCCACGGCCGACTCACCGACGGCACGCGGCTGCGCGGCCGGCGACGGCATCACGTAACTCTGCGAACGATCCGGGGCCTGAATGTGCATGCTGGTTTCGGTGCCGGTGGAGAATTCCATGTCCGACGGGCTCTGGTACGGCAGGTTGCGCACGATCCGTGGGGTGATCGACAGCACCAGTTCCGATTTGCCGACGGTGTCCTTGTTGCTGCCGAACAGCCGGCCAATGCCAGGGATGTCACCGAGGCCCGGGATCTTGTTGCCGGTCGCGCCGTGGTCGTTGCGCATCAGGCCGGCGAGGATCTGCGTTTCGCCGTCATGCAGGCGCAGTGAGGTTTGTGCGTTGCGGGTGTCGACCTGCACCGGGATCGTGCCCTGACGGGTCGGTTCCAGCGGTGTCGCGTTACTCACTTCGAGAGCGATCTTGATCGCCACTTCGTTGTTCAGATGCACGGTTGGTTGCACTTCGAGCTTCAGACCGACGTCGAGGTAAGTGACGCTTTCAGTGATCACCGGGCCTTGCGTCGACGGCACCGAAGTCGCGCTGATGATCGGCACACGCTGACCGATGTGGATACGCGCCTGCTCACGGTTGCTGACACGAATCACCGGGCTGGCGAGGGTGTTGATGTCGTTGTCCTGGGCGTTGATCTTGGCTTGCGGCGACGGCGAGATCGAAATCCGGCTGGAGTTGATGCCTTTCAGTTGATCAAGCAGGGTCACCGCCGAACCGTCGCTGTTGACCACGCCGAAGGTGTTCGGCCATTGCAGGCCAAGGTCGAGGATGCGCTGGGTGGCGACTTCCATCACTTCCACTTCAAGCACCACTTCCGGGTTGGACTGGTCTTGCGACTGCAGCAGTTTCTCGGCCATGCGCACAGCGTCTTCGGTGTCGCGCATGGTCAGGGTGTTGAGGCGTTCGTCGACGAACACGTCGCGGGTCTTGAGCATGGTTTTGACCATGTTCAGCGCGGTGTTGGCGTCGATGCTGGTCAGGTAGAAGGTGCGCATCACCAGTTCCTGGTAATCCTTCACTTTCTGTGGAGAATCCGGGTAGATCAGCAAGGTGTTTTCGTTCACCACTTTCTGGTGCAACTGGTTCTGTTGCAGCAGCAGGGTCACGGCGTCTTCGATTCTCACGTCACGCACGAAGATCGTCGCTTTCATGTCCGGGCGCAGGTCTTTGTCGAAGATGAAATTGAGCCCGGCGACCTGCGACAGCACTTCGAAAATGGTCTTGAGGTTGGCGTCGCGAAATTCCAGAGTCACCGGGCGGTCAAGCTTGGTGCGCAGTTGCGGATAGGCAATCACGTTGCGGCTCTGCACCAGACGAATGTTGCCTTGCAGCGCCAGCGCGCCTTCGTTGTTCGGGTCGAGTTCGAGGATCTGTTTGACCTGCCGATCAGCGCCGTAGATGTCGCCGCGACGCAGGTCGCCACGGGCCAGTTCCAGTTTTTCGTCCATGCTGCGCAGGTAATCCATCTGCTTCAGGGCATCCTGAGCGCGGCGGTTGTTCGGTTCGATGGTCAGCACGCGGTTGTAGGCCACCCGCGCCGAAGCGAAGTCGCGACGCGAGCGGTCGGTATCACCGGTCGTCAGCAGCGCCGTAATCGCCTTGGCCCGACCGCTGTTGAGCAGCAGATGCAGTTCCGTGTCCCGTGGATTTTCACGCAGACCCTCCTCGACACGGGCCAGCCCCGCCTCGTACTGACCCTGTTCAATCAGGTCGGCGGCTTCCTTGTTGGCCACTTGTGCAGAACTGCACGCGGCCAGCCCGGCACACAGGCCCAGGCTCATCAGCAAACGGGAACGTTTCATTGCGTACTCCCCACAGACAGGGTCTGCGACAAATGCAAGGGCAGGTAGACCAGACTCAGTTCCAGATCGGAAATGCCGGTGATCTTCCAGGTGTCGTCGATCACATCCCCGTTGCGCACGACGTAGATCTTTTCGCCGTTCTGCAAAAACACTTGCAGGTCGCTGCGGTCATGCAGCCTGCCGACGAACTGAAACGGCACCGGTGGCAGGCTCGGGGCTTGCACCACAGTTGCTGGATTGATGGCCATTTCGGTTACCGTGGCCAGAATTGGCGCGGCCTTCCAGGATTTGGCCGCGAACAGGTCGCCGGCCGGGCTCAAGTCCTTGATCGACGCATCCTTGACCTTGGCGGTGCTGGCCGGCAGCGCGCCCCGGGTTTTCCCCGGCGTGGCGACGGCGACTTCGTTGGAATCGGCGTCTTCGCTTGGCGAGAAATATTCCGGCAACCACGCCAGCGCGGCCGCTACGCCGAAGAACGCCAACCAACCTGTCACGCGTTTGGTATTCATCACGACCTCGACAGGTAAAGGGTCATACGGATCCGGCCATTGAGGTCGGTGTCGCCAATCTTCTTGCGCTGCAACTCGAGGTCTTCCACCACCACCGCCGGCAACTGACCAAGCAAGGCATGCAGAAAGCGGCGCAGTTGCGGGTAGCTGCCGCGCACTGGCAACAGGATCTGATAACGCGCCAGATGGGTTTTCGGATCGACGCCGAGTGCATATTCGCCGCGTGCCAGAGTGATGTGTTCTTGCGCTGCGAGGGCGTAAATGCGGTCGATGGCGACGGTGGCTTGCGGCTGCGCCGGCAGTTTGTTGCGGAAATCGTCGAGCTGACGTTGTGGCACTACGGGCGGCGCGATGCTGCCGTCTTCAACCTTGGCCAGGTATGCGGTGGCTTCCTGAGTCTGTTGGCTGAGGTGCTGCAACGATTGCCAGCCCGGCAGCAAACCGCCGAGTGCCCAAGTCACGGTGACCAGCAGCAGCGCCAGCCCGGCCAGGCCCGGAACGCCGAGGCCTTGCAGGTATTCGTGGACGATCAGTCTAGGGATTCGCATCGCCAATCTCCCAAGTCGCCGACAGGTTGAATTGCACCGGTTGTTCCGGCGATTTGACGACGATTTCGTGGCTCAGCAGCGACACGTCGGACAGCTCGTCGCTGGCTTCCAGACGTTTGTGGAAGTCGAGCATCGCTTGCAGATCTCGCGCTTCGGCGCTGATGCGGACCTGGCCTTTGCGCGCATCCGGGGTCAGGGTCAGCAGCGCGACGTCATCGCGCGGCATCGCTTCGAGCATGGCGAACAGGCGTTCCCACGGCCGGCGCAGTTGCTGCGAGACCTTGCGCATCTCGGCGAGGTTTGCCGCTTGCTCGCGGGTTTCCGCCGGGCTCAGGGTGGATTTGGCAGCGCTGTCGCCGGTGAGCTGACGCTGGGTGGTTTGCAGGTGGCCTTGTTGCTGTTCGGTGTGCGCGTCGAGGTGCTGTTGCACGCCGAAGCACAGTAGCGCCAGCAGCACACCGCCGCCGAGCAGGCTCCAACCCAACGGGCCGGAACGTGGGCGCGGTTGAAAATCGAGATTGAGCGCACGCATGTCAGGCCACCGCCCGGGACATGACGTACAAGCCGTCACGCACGTTCATCGAGTCGTCTTCAAGGGTGCGCAGTTGCACACCCGCCACGTCCGGATGCGCATCGAGGCGCGCCGGGGCATGCAGATAAACGTTGAAGGCGCGTTCGCTGGTCGAGGCTTGCAGCTGGCGTTCGCGACCGATCAGGGCATTCAACGCGGCATCGCTGTCGCTGCCGCCCACCGAACGCACGCCGGCCCAGCGCCCTTCCCTCGCCAGCAACAACACACTGCGTTGCGGCTCGGCGACGACGAACAAGAAGTCGCCGGCATCAAGGCTTTTATCGAAGCGGTTGAACGCCGCCATCAGGTACGGCTGCACCGAGCGCAGACGCAACCCACGAGCGCTGACCAGCGTGCGCAAGCGTTTCAGCAAGTCCTGCGGCAAGGCACTGGCGATGCGGTCGTAACCGGCCGGCTCAGCAGACAGCACCAGACTCCACGGCTGGGTCGGCGCGCCAAACAGGTCTTCAAAACACAGTTGGGCAAAGCCGCGCAGTTCCTCAGGGCTGCTGATCTGCGCGCTCCACGGCACCAGGCAGAAACGGCTGAAGTGCCCGGAGATGACCACGCTCAATTCGGCACCAGCGCGGGCGTGTTCACCGAGCAGGCGATCGAGGGTGTCCAGCGCCACCGCGTAGCTCTGGAAGCCTTCGTCGATGTACCCGACGCTGCCCAGCCACAGGGTGTCGCTGCCGCGCCGCTGACCGAGGCCAACACCGCTGGCGCCCAGCACGGCGACAAAACGCTCACGAGATAAATGTGACACGATTGATCTCCTCCAGCGTGGTGCGACCTTGTTCCACCAGCTCCAGCGCCGATTCGCGCAGCAGGCGCAAACCACGGGCACAGGCCAGGGCTTTGATTTGTTTGATCGGTTGGCGCTCGACGATCATCTGGCGCAGCTCGTCGTCGAGGTGCAGCAACTCGGCAATCGCCGTGCGCCCGCGATAACCGCTGCCCCGGCAGTGCCCGCAGCCCTTGCCGTGGACGAAGTGGTAATGGTCGACTTTCTGTGGATCGAGGCCCGAGGCGCGCAGTTCTTCATCGCTTGGATTGACCGGCGCGCTGCAACTGGCGCACACCAGCCGAATCAGGCGCTGGGCGAGAATCGCGTTGAGCGCCGAGACCAGGCTGTAGGGGTCGATTTCCATTTGCGTGAAACGGCCAATCACGTCGAAAACGTTGTTGGCGTGGATGGTGGTGAACACCAGGTGGCCGGTGAGCGCCGATTGCACGGCGATCTGCGCGGTGTCCGGGTCACGGATTTCGCCGACCATGATCTTGTCGGGATCGTGGCGCAGGATCGAGCGCAAACCCCGGGCGAAGGTCAGACCTTTTTTCTCGTTGACCGGGATTTGCAGCACGCCCGGCAATTGATATTCAACCGGGTCTTCGATGGTGATGATCTTGTCCACGCCATGGTTGATCTCGGTGATCATCGCGTACAGCGTGGTGGTCTTGCCGCTGCCGGTCGGGCCGGTCACCAGGACCATGCCGTAGGGTTCGGCGGCGAGGCGACGCAACTGGCGCAGGGTTTCGTCTTCAAAGCCCAGCGCCTGCAATTGCACGCCGCAGACCTTGTCGGCCAGATCCTGTTTGTCGAGCACCCGCAGCACCGCGTCTTCGCCAAAGATGCTCGGCATGATCGATACGCGAAAGTCGATCTGGCGGCCACTGATGCCGATCTTGAAGCGCCCGTCCTGCGGCACGCGTTTCTCGCCGATGTCCAGCTCGGCCATGACCTTGACCCGCGAGATCACCTGCTCGGCGAACTCGTTGCCCTGGACTTTGCTGATGTTGTTGAGCACACCGTCGATGCGGTACTTGATCACCAGACCGTTGCCGGTGGTGCCGAGGTGGATGTCGCTGGCGTGCATTTTCAGCGCGTCGTAGAGGGTCGAGTTGACCAGTTTCACCACGCTGCTGGCGTCTTCGCTGATGCTGGTCAGCGACAGGCTTTGCAGGGTGTCGATTTCGTGGTGGGTATCGCCTTGGGCGTTCAGCGATTCGACGGCGTGGAAGCTTTCTTCGTGACGGGCCAGATAGGCTTTGAGGTCATCGGCGTGCACCAGATGCAGCGGCGCGCCGTGCAGGCAGTCATCGATCCAGGCCAGCCGCGCCGGGTCGAAGGGGTCGGCAAACACGCCGATGACTTCGTCGTTGTGGCGCAGCAGGATGAATTCACGTTTGAGGCATTGTGCGAGGGTGACCCGGTCAAATACCGGCGTCGCTTGAAACAGGCTGTCGGTGTCGAGCACCGGGTAATGCAGGGTGGCGCCGAGGGTGTGAATGAACGGCATCGGCGCCAGTTCACAGAGTACGCCAAGGGCTTCAAGCACGCGTTCGCCGGAGGTGGCGGCCCGCGCCCGGGCCTGGGCAAGCTGTTCACTGGAAAAGCGTTCCGGCGCGCTCGGCGCCAGCAGAGGTTCGACGACAACGGACAGACGTTCCATGGCTTGCTCTCCAACCGGGGCTTGGTGCCCTGTCGGCGCGGCAAACCTTGGCGGCAAGTGCCGGAACGTCTGATCGCGCCATTACTCCCCGGTGAGCATTTGATCGTCGTCCGGCGCCATGGATTGCGACTGCCGTCGCCGATCCGCCAACACCCAACTGCCATCGTACAACTGCAACGGGAAGCTCTCGGTCCTGCTCTGGCGTCGTTCGACGAAGCCCTCGGAAGGGCTCGCACCGGGTTTCGCTTCGCGCTTGATGCCCAGAAGGTCGCAGACAGCTCGGGCCAGTTCCGCCAATGGAAACGGTTTGAACAGGATGTGGCTGACTTGCAGTTGCCGCGCCCGCTCACAGACTTCAGCGGTAGGGTGACCTGTTATCAGCACAAAATTACACGTCCTGTTCTGGCGGACCGCGTCGAGCACCTCAAAGCCTTCCATATCGGGCAAGCGGTAATCGAACACCAGCACGTCGGGGGCAAAGCTTTCGGCCAGGCCGATCGCCGTCGCTCCGTCGTGTGCAATCCGGACGTCCAGCCCCTGCGCCGACAGATAATCCTGAAGGTTTTGTGCAAGCAGCTGTTCGTCTTCGACAACCAGTACTTTGTTAACCAAGGTCGACTCCTTGAAACAGCAGGTCCGATGACCCCGCCCTGAGAGTGCGCCTTACACGTGGTAACGCACACTTCATGCCAGGCTGAGTGCCGGTAATTTTACGTCTTCATGTCCTTGAATTTAATGACAATGCCCGCTCGTCCCGGTACCCCGTTCCCCAGAAACGGGGAAGCACCTGAATGGGCATCGAAGCCATTCCCCACTATTGGGGGGGAACCTTCAGTCGTCGTCAATTCGTTCGATCCTGTTCTGCACCCGTAATTGCGCGAGCACTTGGCGACGAGCCTGGGTCTGTTGCTGTCGGGCGAGCTGTGCCCTGACTGTGTCCAGCCCCTGCAAATCTGGGACATTGGCGGCCTCCAAGTGGTTCGGCAAATAAATCACATGCCAGCCGAACGGTGAACGCACCGGGTCGCTGGCAAAACTCGCCCCTCCGGCAATCGAGGCGCGCATTTGCAACAAGCGTAGACGCGCTTCGGTGACTGTGGCTGCATCCGCTTGCGCGGGCACGCGGATCAACAGGTGGCGCGGTTGCAAGGTATTGGCGCGGATCAACTCGGCGAACATCTGCTGCGCCGCCAGTTCGCGGCGGGTGTACTCGGTGAAGGACGCCTCATCGAAACCGGCGTCCTGCAAGCGGCGGACGAATTTATCCGTGCCGCCGATAGCACTGCGGGTCTGCTCGACTTGCTGAAGTACCACTTGATCGTCGATCTGCAGCCCGCGTTTTTGCGCTTCCTGCCACAGCAGTTCTTTGTCGATCAGCGCTTGCAGTGCTGCCTGGCGCAGCTGTTTATAGGCTTTGGGATTACGAATGCTCGCCACGGCGCGACCCTGATCTTCCAGGTATTCGGCGAAGAAGCGCTCAAAGCGAAACCCGGAAATCTCCTCGCCGTTGACTCGCGCCACGGCCAGCTCGTTATTGGCCCAGGCCATCGGCATCCAACAGGTCAGCAGCATTATCAGCGTTGTGAGCTTCATGATCGGGCCCTCCATTCAGGGGCTGGCAACAATCGATTTATAGGGTGCGACCAGATAAAAGCGCTGATCGGGCAAATCCACGGTGACCACATGAGCGCCGCTCAAGCCCAGGCGTCGGCCGGGGCCAAAGCTGAGGCGCGGGGTCAGACCGGTGTCGAAGTCGTGCAGTCCTTCCAGCGCCGTCACCAGTTTTTCGCGGCTGGCGTCGCGGCCGGCCTGTTTCATGCCTTCGCTGAGCAGCAACATCGAAGCGTAGGCGCCGACTTGCAGCACCGCATGCTGGGCGCCGAGGCCCTGGCCTTCGCGCAGCAGCGTCAGGGCCATGCGCCCGGTCTGGGTCCAGTCGCTGGGCACGAACGGATAGGCAAGAAACACCCGCCGAGTAAAGCCGTCTGGGACTTGCAGCAGATCGCCGGCCACCTGGCTGGAGGCGGCAAACAGGTAAGGCACTTGCCCGGCGCTCTGCAGCCGCGTCGCCAGACGACTGAAACCGCCGCCATTGCCCAGATAGAACACCGAGCGCGAACCCAGCGGTAGCGCATCCGCCGTCGGGTCGTAGGCTTGCAGATGGACTTTCTGCCAGCCGTGATCCTGTAAGTATTGAGCGAGGGTGGTTGCCGCTTGCGCTTGTAAAGGGTCATCGGGATAGGCAATCAGGGTCGGCCCTTGCAGCACGCGCAGGCTGGCCGTGGCGTAGTCGGCCAGCGCGATCAATTGCTCGCGCAAGCCCGGCAGCGGCTCGAAAATCTGCGGACTGGCCTGCACCGCCCCAAGCAACGACAAGGCGCCGATCAGCGGCACGCCGGCCTGTTCCAGGCGCGGCCCCAGTTCACTGTCGAGGGCCGGTGCCAGCGGCGCGATCAGGGCGAACACCTGTTCCTGCTCGATCAACTGTCGCAGGGCTTGTTCGGCACTGGCGCGATCCGGGCCGGGGTCGATCACTGTCAACCGCAACTGCCGACCATGAATGCCACCGGCCTGGTTGATCCGCGCGACGCTGCCATTGAGCACCGCTGCCACTGTCGCGCCCTCCTCGGCCAACGGGCCTTGGCTGGGCAGCAAGGTGCCCAGGTGCAAGGTCTCGGCATCGAGGCCGGGGTCACGCTCATCGGCGAGGCGTTTGAGATAGGCGGTAAGGTTGCGCTGATCCTTCATCGACAGCAGAAAGCGCGGCATGCTCGGGTCGAGACGATTGTGGCCGGGGTCGCGACCCTGCTCGATGGCAATGGCCAGAGTGCTTTCGCTGTAGGCCGGATAGCTGCGCCCGTTGACCTGTTGCTGGCCATACGTGCTGGTCAGCCGCGCCCAGTTCAGCGGCGGCGGACGCACCCCGCCTTCGGGTCGCCCGAGGCCATCGGCGCCGTGGCAATTTGCGCACGGCAGGCTGGTTGCCGGCAGCAACATATCCGCCGCGCCAACCCGCGCCATGATCGCTTCGCCGCTAGCTGACAGGCCTTGGCGGTACAGGCGCTTGCCTGCCGCTTCCTCCGCAGTCAGCGGTGCAGCGCTCGCGCCAAGGCTGACGCCAGCGAGCAGGATCAGGGCGAGTACACCGCTCAGGTTCATGGCGCGAACTCAGCGGCCGGCCACGGGCATTGTCAGCAACTGCAAGCGCTGGGCAATGGCGGCGGCCGGGGCGTCGGGACGGATCTTGCTCCAGCGTTTATTGGCGACATCGCCGACGATCAACTGCGTGGAATGCTGCTCGGGCGTCGGCACGATCTGGCCGATGCGGCTCAATACCAGGTCCATCTGCGCTTTGTCGCCAGTAAGAAAAAGCCAATGAGGGTCATCGGAACCCTGCTTCAAGGTGTAAGCCTTGAGCACCGCCGGCGTGTCGCGCAGCGGGTCACTGGTAAGGGAAATGAAGGTGATGTCCTGTGCCTTGTCACCGAGCAGCTCGCGGACTTCTTTGAGCTTTTGGGTGATCAGCGGACAGGCGTCGTTGCAACTGGTGAAGATCACGTTGAGCAGCACTATGCGGTTTTGCAGCGCATCGCTGTAGAAGCGCAGGGTCTCGCCGTTCTGATCCTGCAACGGCGTGTCGGTGAACCAGGTTTTCGCGTCGTGGGTGCCTTTGGCCGGCGCGGCAGCGACAGCGGCTGGCGGCTCGGAGACGTGGCCTTCGTGGGCGAACGCGACGTTACCAAGAATCCAGAAACACACGGTCAGGGAGATCCAGTCGAGCGTTCTCATGGCTGCTGCTCCATGGCGATGGCGGTGTGTTTGGCGTGGGTGCGCAGGCCGCTGAGCTTTTCCACTTCCTTGGCCAGCAGCGCCGGATCAGTGAAGCCGTAGTAGCGCATCCAGTGGCGGCTGTCGCCGTCGCCGACGAGGATCAGCGGTTGATGACTCTTCAGGTCACCGCTGAAACTGCCGAGGCCCTTGAGGGTTTCATTGATCGACTGTGGCGAACCGGTCAGCCAACTCCAGCCCGGCCCGCGCTGGAAGGTACGCGCATAATCCTGCAGACGTTTCGGGTCGTCGCGCTGTGGGTCGATGCTGATTGAGACCAACTGCACTTCTTCGCCGACCCGCGCGCCGAGCTGCTTCTGCACCTTGCCCATGATCGACGAGACCACCGGGCACACCGTGGTGCAACTGGTGTAGATAAAGCTCATAACAACGATTTTGCCCTGCACCAAGTCTTGTTCGAGGCGCACGGTTTTACCGTTCTGGTCGAGCAGCGGCACGTTGGCGAATTTCACTTGGGCGTGTTCCTGAGTGCTGCTGGCCGGGGCCTTGTGTCCGGCGTGTTCGTCGGCCGAATGAGCGTTGGCGTGTTGAACGCCAAGGCTCAACAGGCACAGGGTCAGCATGCCAGTGGATGCAAATCGGTTCATGTCGAAACTCCTCTTCAACGGGCCTGGCCGGGGGCTACCCGAACACTGGCAAAGGTCTTGTCATCGAAACCGGCGCCCAACGAGGCCGCACGCACATGCAGATACCAGGCGCCACTGCGGTCGAGGGTGATCGGCGCTTCGTACACGCCGTCGGCGACTTCCAGCGCCGCCACTTCGCGGGGGTGCGAGGTGGGCGCGAGGTAGTAGCGCAGTTGCACGTCTTTGACGCCGCTGCGTTGGCTTTTGTCTTTGCCTTGCACAATGCGGAAACGCACAACGTACGGGTCGTTGAGTGCCACGGCAGTCTTGTCGAGGAGGAACTCGACTTTCGGTTGGCCGAGGTGTTTTTGCGGTTTGCCGTCAGGATCAATCTGCGCGGTAAAGCAGTGAATGATGTTCGGCTGGTTGAGCAGGAACGCCACATCGAAGCGCCCCGCCGCCGGCAGTTTCACCCGCGCGCTGTAGAGGCCCGGCGAGACCTCGCGCAGGCTGCGGTCGATAACCAGGGCGGCGCGGGCGATCTGGCCACGGTTGGGGTAACCGGACATCGGCGCGTTCATGCCTTCGGCGTAGAAATAGGTGGTGTTGTCGACCGGGTTGACCACGAACACCGCGTTGTCATCGCGCGACACTGCCAGGCTTGAGGCCAGCGGCAAATCCCCGGCCAGGCGCGGCGCTTGCGGGCCGGCCTCGAAGCCCTGGCTGATCGGCTGGCGACCTTCGCCGAGGGAGGACAGGTTGATCATGGTGACTTTCGGTGAAGCGAGTCCGCGGATGTAGGCGTAGGCCTGGGTGAACACCACTTGGTAGGGTTCGGCGCTGACATCCAGATCATGGATGGCGGTGTTGGTGGCGGCGTCGATGATGCTGGCGCGGTTTTCCACGGTGTTGAGCACTACACCGAAGCGGCCGTCGGCGCTGAAGCCCATCGGGCCGAGGCCTTGCTGCAGTTTGATCACCCGGCGGATGGCGTGGGTGCTGGCGTCGATCACGGTGACGGTGCCGTCCTTGCCATCGGCCACATACACCGCGCCGGACAGGGCTGAATAGGCGACTGACAACGGATGGGCGCCGGTTTTGATCTGCTGGACGATGTTCAGGCTGGCGATCTCGATCACGCTGACGGTGCCGTCGTCGCGGTTACTGACGAAGGCAAAACGGCTGTCCTTGCTGAAGCTGATTTCGTGGTGGCCGCGACCGGTCTGCAAATGCTTGAGGGGTTTGAGGCTTTGGCTGTCGATCACCGTTACGCCGGAGTCTTCGGCTTTGCTGGCGTTGTTGCCGACCCACAGCAGGCGTTCGTCCGGTTGCAGCGCCACGCGCACCGGTTGGCTGCCGGCTTTGACCGAATCGAGAACCTTGAATTGTTCGCTGTCGATAACGGCCACTTCACCCGCCGTTGGCATCGAGACGAACACGCGTTTGTTGTCTTTTGGGGTGACCCAATCCATCGGTGGTTGCTTGAGTTCGATCCGCGCCAGGGTGCTGGTGATGCCGCCCACTGACACCGACGGATCGACCACGGCGATGCTCGCGTCGCGGTTCATCACCAGCAGGAAATAGCTGTTGAGGTCGAGCAACGGCCGCGCGCCGATGTTGGACTTGAGAAACACGCCGACCCGGGCTTTGCAGCTCTGGTCGCGGCCCTGGGCTTTATCGGCGGCGAGGGTTTGCGGATCGACCCAGGCGCCCGGCGCCACGCCGGACAGCGGCTGGCCGGAAGCGCTGTCAGTGACGTGGAACTGCACATCGGCGAATTCGCCTTCACGCAGTTTGCCGTCGGCGGCCAGAGGCTTGAGGTTGAAGTCCACCGCCACGCCGTCGCGGTTCAGCGTCTGCTCGCCAGCGGTTTGCGCCAGCGCAATCTCACTCAGCGTCAACAACGCCCCGGCCGTAACCAGGGTGCAAATACCGATGATGTTGATGATCCTGTTCATACCACCCTCCCCTGTAACATTCACTTCCAACTACTGCCGCCCTCACTGCCTACCCTCACCCCTCTGTAGGAGTGAGCCTGCTCGCGATGGCGTCATCCGCCTCACCATCCGAAACCGAGTTGTCCCGATCGCGAGCAGGCTCACTCCTACATGGGATTTGCATTCATCCCACCCTCTTCATTGCCTACCACGCCCCCTGTGGGAGCTGGCTTGCCAGCGATGGCGTCCGTCCTGTCACATCAATGGCGCCTGTGCCGCCGTCATCGCTGGCAAGCCAGCTCCCACAGGTTTTGTATCCATCCCGTCAATCTCACTGGCACCCCTGGCCCCTTGTGGGAGCTGGCTTGCCAGCGATGGCGTCCTTCCTGTCACATCAATTGCGCCTGCGCCGCCGTCATCGCTGGAGAGCCAGCTCCCACAGGTTTTGCATTCATGCCGCAATCTCATTGCCACACCTGGCCCTTTGTGGGAGCTGGCTTGCCAGCGATGGCGTCCTTCCTGTCACATCAATTGCGCCTGCGCCGCCGTCATCGCTGGCAAGCCAGCTCCCACAGGTTTTTTATCCAGCCCGTCAAACTCACTGGCACCCCAGCTCCCACAAGGATTTGCATCCACAGGGATATTGTCGTTGCACCTATTTCTACTGCCCCTGCGGCGCCGGCTCCGGTTCGTTGGTCACGCGCAGCAAGCCCCATAACCCGGAGGTGTTGCCGTAGGCGGCGTAGTCGCGGAACAGGTAATCCCCCGGGATCGCATTACTGCCGCCAGCGCTGGGGATCATGAAACTGAAGTGCGCGGCCGGCAGGATGCTTTCGTGGGCGCCGATGTACATCGACATCGGGTTGTAGCCGAAGCGCACCGAGCCCACGCCCGGCGAGCCCATCGGATAACCACCAACATCACTCTTCTCGGCCTGGAACGGGTTCACCGACCAGACGTGCCCGTCGAGCTGGAACGTGGTGCCGCGACTGCCACCGCTTGGCATCAAAATGTGCGTACGCAACGGCTGCCCCGGTTTGGCATACAACACCGGCGTCTGCGGATCACCGCCGACCAGCGCATTGCTGTAGGCCATGTGGGCGTTAACCATGTCGCCATAACCCGCGCCGTCGGCATGCCCGAACGGCGCATCCGGGGCGAGGCCGAAGCGATACCACAGCGGCTCGGTCTTGTAGTTGATCGCCATGCTCGAGTTGTCCTGCGGATCGGTCGGCACGCCGAAGCCTTCGGCGGCAATCCCTTCCACCGGCCGACCATTGGCCCAACGGGTGTTCAACGCCTTGTGCCAGACCATCGCAAAATCGCGGTAGCTGGTCTGCCCAGGCGCGGTGACCGTGGCGTTGACCTTGCGCGCATCGTCAACCCAGGTCGCGCCGATCGGCAGGATGCTCATCGCCCCGCCAAGACCTTTTTGCGGCTGCTTGATCACGTCCGCCGGAGTGATATTCAAGCCGCCGAACTCCACCGCCGTGGCGTTGATGTTGTCGACGCTGCGCCCCAGTTGAGTCACCGGTTTGCCTTCACGCTCCAGGTGCCCGGCGTAGTACTGATAAGTACGGGTCGGATACGCGCCACTGTTGCCGACGCGCGGTGGCACGGTCTGGATCGGGTTGGCGCCGACGTTGGCGCCGTCGGATTTGGTGATGTCGTACGCCAGCAACTGCGCGTGCAGACCAACGTGACTGGACGGCCGCATCAGGTTATTGCTGAAGGTCGTCGAGCCCAGACCGCTGTTGCGATCACGCTTGACCATGCCCTGCATCACGGCAGTCTGGGTCAGGTCAGGCATCACGCTCGGCAGACGGTTTTCCAGAGTGATGTTGATGCAGTCACCTGCCGCTGCACGCAGCACCAATGGTTCGACCGGGATGCCGGGTTTGAGCTTGCCGCTGAGCGGATCGAGATCGGATTTGCGCACATAGAGGATCGCGGTCGGGTCATGCAACGGCCCGCTCTGCCCGCCGATGGTGATGGTTTCGCCATCCTCCGGATCGGTCACCGTGACCTGCGGAATGCTCACCGTGCGCGAGTTCAGCACCAAGGTACCGCCCGCCGGATTCAGCGGCCCGCCGACATGCTGGCCGAGGCCTTCGGGATCGCCGATGGTCAGGCCCAGCGTATTGCCGAGGATGTCGTTGGCCAGCGCCGCGACCACTTCATAGTTGCGCTGCACAGTTGGCCGGGTGCCAATGCCGTTAGGGTTGGCGCCATAGCGCGGGCAACTGCCCTCGAACGCTACAGTGTTGCGCATGCCCGCCGGACTCGGGTTGTTCGGGATGGCGAACAGGTCGGCGCGTTTGGCGGTGTAGTTGCGCATCACGCCCCAGATACCGCTCCAGTAGCCTTCGATCGAGGCGTCCATCGAGTACAGATAATCACCCGTGGTCGCCGCCGAACTGGACAGCATCGACACTGGCGCAATGAAGCCCATCTGCTCGGAGATGCCGATCATTTGCGACGCGCGCCAGCCAGAGTTGGAGCTGTTGCCGAAACCGGAACCGCTCTGCAGCCATTTCACACCGTGCAGGGTGACGTTGTGCTCTTCTTCATGGCCGCCGGCATGCACCCGCAGCCGCACGTTGTCGCCGGTGTAAGTACGCAGCATCGGCGTGAACGGATCGCCCGGTTCAGCGCCGCCCTTGTTGATGTGCGGCGGAAACAGCGTGGTGCCGCCGGTGGGGCCGGTCGCCGAGGTGAGCAGATTCGGCGCCAGGTTCATCGCCGGGATCGCACGGTCGGTACGGCTTTGCATGGCGAACGACAGATCACCACCGAGGCCGTCGGCCTGCATGCCGCGCTTGCCGTCCGGGCCGACCTTGTTCGGGTCGTACACGCGCAGGGCCAGCGGTTCGTTGCGATAGTTGACGACGAACATGCCCGGGTCATCCACCGAAATCGCCTGCGGACATGGCCGGCTCGGGCAGCCCGGAACCTGACCGCCCTGCACTTCCAGCACACCCTCAAGCAGGTTGCTGGCGTTGTTACGCACTGGCGGGTTGATCGCGTAGCGGAAGCTGTCGGCGGTGGCCGGGAACGCCTGCGCATTCGGCACACCGTTGGGACCGGCACCGACATAGACGCCAGCTTCATAGGCGTGCTGGAAGTCGCTGTACTCGAGGAAGAACTCGCGGAAGCTGTCGTTCTTGCCGTCGCCATCGAGGTCACCGGTGTTGATCACCGCTTGCCACGACGTCGGCCCACCGTCCTGACGCGCGCCGCTATAGAGAGGCTCGCCGGTTTCGGCGTGGAACCAGGTGGAACCGGCCGGCTCGGCGAGCACAGTCGCGTACAAACCGATCTGTTGGTGCGTCGATGGGCCTAAGTGGTCGTGGGTGAAGATGGTGCCGAGGCCGCGATCGACGCCTTTGGCGTTGACCACCGGATCGACGAACCAGCGCTGCATCGCCGTGCGCGCACCGACCCAATCGGCGCGCCCGTATTGGCCGAAGAACGGATGGTTCTTGGCTTTCGGGCAGGCCTGGGTGCCGTCACGTGGATCGGTGCCGGCGCACTGATTGAATTCGCGAATCGCGTGAATGCGTTCCTGCACGGCGCCGGGCGAGAGCACGCCATCCTCGTAGTTCCAGCCGTTGGACGAGCCGTCCGCCGAGGTCAAATCCCATTTCGGCAAGTGGATGTGCTGGCCGATCACATCGGTAGGCGTGCGCACCTGATAGTCGTCCATCTCGTAGGTGGCCGGCACCAGGTTGGTTTGCTGGTATTGCACGCAATCGAAGGTGTTCATGCGCATCACCAGCGGCTCTGGCGGACGCTGCTTGGTGATTACCGGCCAGGCGTCTTCCCACAGCGCGAGAATGCGCGCCTGCGGGAAGTGATAACCGACCTTGTTGTACACCGCGTCGAACTGGATGTTGGCGGCTTTGTAGATCCGTGGGCGGTCGGCGGTGAAGCTCGAGGCGCCGACGAAGGACATGCCGTCGATGCGCTCACCGCTGGCGAACTCGCCGCTGCCAGCGCTGGCGGTCAGGCGTTTTTGCCGATCGTCCATGCACGGTTCGTAGTACGGGGCGCCGGCCATCGGCAAGGCACCGTTGGTGCGGAACGCCTTGGCCACCAGTTGATTGCCGGGCAGCAAGGCATAACTTGGGTGATCTTTTTTCGCGTGGAAGGCCATCGCAGACTGTTCGACTTCGGTGCCTTCTTCCGGAAGGTAAATCGGTTTGGCGCGGGTGACTTCCTTGGAGAAGTCCAGCGAGGTGGTCACGGTGTGCGCTTCGCCACCGGCCGACACGCCGTCGAGTGCATGACGCTGCAAGCCGCCATCCCAACCGCCGGACTGCGCCGGGTCAAGGTTGGCCCACAGCGCTTTGCCGCTGGCCTTGAGCGATTGCGCGGTGGCGGCGTCGAGCATGTCCAGCGGCGGAGTTGGCGGACGCTGGCCGACCGAACTTTCCATGCCGCCGATCCAGAACGGATAGCCAGGGTTTTTCAGGCTGCCGTCGGCATTGCGGTTGGCTTCGCTGCGATCGACCAGCGCCAGTGAGCCGATGGCTTGACCGCCGGCGTTGCCAGCATGGTGCTCGCCGTCGTCATCGCCCTCTTCTTCATCCTCGTCGTCATCATTGCCGGCGACCAGGGTTTCGCCGATTTTCGGCACCACCACGACTTTGCCCGGCATCGGCGCCATGGCTTTGCCCGGCAGCGGCACAATGGCCGGGATCGGTGTGCCGGCAACGATCTCGCCGTCCGGCAAGGCGCGTGCTCCGGCGGCCGGTTTGCCACTGCGCAAGGCAAACGGTTCGCTGTGATAGCCGTCGGCGCCCTGCTGCGAAACATCAAGTCGAGTGCCTTCTTCGAAGACATCGTGCACCCGCCACATGGCCCACATGCCCTGGGCAAAGTGCGGATAGAAATGGCAGTGATAGATCGCATCGCCAGCCACGCGGTTGCGGTTGCCCGAACCACCGTTGGCGATTTCATAGGTATAACCGGCGCCCGGGCCAATGCCCTGGGCGTCGACGTAATCGGAGTTGTCGTCGTTGGGGTTGAACAGCCACTGATGGCCGTGCAGGTGGAAGATGTGCTGCTCGTGGCCATTGTGGGTGTTGCGGAATTTGACGAAGTCACCGATGTAGCTGTGGTTGACGTTCGACGGCTCCGACGGATACAGCGCCATGGTGGCTTTCACGCCGATCTGATCGGCGCGCGGTATCTGGCCGGGGGCGATGTTCTCAAGCCCGGTGTTGGCCGGCACATCCACCAGCATCGCCACATCGCCGACGGTGTGCGAGCTGAGGAAGAATTCTTCATAGGCGCACGACAGGCAATCGTGCATCGGCCCCACGCCCAAGCGGTTGGCGACCACTTCGGCACCCATGCCGCCGGAGCCATAGTTGATCATGAACGAGTCGCGGGTCGGCTCCAGCACATGGGCCATCACCGGATCAGCCCAGTACGCCGGGAATGCTTGAGTGGCGGCGGTTTCATCCTGGAATTGCGAGGCAAAATCACGGAACGCTTCGAGGCGGTTGGGGATTGCCGGGTTGCGTTTGCCGACCGATTCCAGCGGATAGGTGCTGGATGGGAAGCTGCCGTCGGCGTTGCTGCCCATGACAATCGCATCGCTCTCGCTGGAAATGATTTCATTGCCGTCGACCATGCCGATGATCGGCGTGCCAGCCTTGCCTTCGCGCAACCACGGTTCGCGCTGTGGGTAGCGCGCCTGGTAATCAACGATCGGTTGACCGGTGGGTGCGCGGCCCGTGGTGGCCAGGCGCATTTCTTCTTCGGTGAGGGTATTGCGATAAGTGCGACCACCCTTGGGTAGGACGACGACCTGGCCGAACAAGCCATTGGCGACGTTGCCGGCCGCGCCCTCGCCGCCAAACGTTGCGCCACGGCTACTGACGGCGAATGCGCCTTCGCGCTCGGCGTACAAGGTGTAGGAGCGACTGGCGCCCGGTGGCACCAGCGTGTTGGCGTTACGCCCGGTGAACGAAGAAATGTCATCGATGCTGTTCACCGCTTGCAGGCCATTGACCTGGAAACCGACGTGACGATCCGCCACCTGCTCATCGACTTTGAAGTCTTCGGCGCCGTTGGCGTTTTCCGCGCCCTCTTCTTCGCCCTCGTTCTCAAAGTGCTTGTTCGGGTTGGCCTGATAGTCGAGCAGGTTCTGCAGATTGATCGTCAGGCAATCGCCGGCAGCCACGCGCAGCACCAGCGGCCGTGGACGCTTGTCCGGGCGCAACGAGACTTTGCCTGGCACTGCGGCGCCGCCGTAAGCCAGTGACTGCTCATGTTCATCGACCACATCGCGGCGCAGGGCGAACATCATGCCGTTGATGTTCTGCGCGCCGAGGCGGTTGAACATCAGTGGCTGATCGAAGGCGACGACGTTGGCCACCAGGTTGCGCTCGCAACGTACGGCCGCGCCGGCCAGCTCGACGCTGAGCATCGAGGCCAGAATCAGCAGCCAGTTAATCAGGGACGGAGCGTGAGGAAAGCCAGCCATGATCAGTAACCTCGTAGTGGGTGCTCTTGGGAACACTTCTCGACAAATGCCTCGGAGCAATCCGCGTGCCACAAAAAATTGCATTAGCGTTCAATCAGTTACTGCGGCCACTTGAGAATCCGGGGGATATTCCCCACCCGTTTTCCCCACTTTTCGGGCCTCCACGGTTTACCCCGAAAGTGGGGAAAACCGGGTTGGGGGTCACAACGGCGCGTCCATCGCCAGGCCCTGCAAACGCCGGTACTGACGCAACACATTCGGTACATAACGCTGGGTTTCGGCGAACGGCGGAATCACTCGACCACGGCTGAGCACCGCGTCGGGACCTGCGTTGTAAGCCGCCACGGCGAGGGCAATGTCGTTGTCGAACAGGGTCATCAGGCGCTTGAGGTATTTCGCTCCGCCCTGGATGTTGGCTTTGGGGTCGTAGACGTCGGTGACGCCCAGCTCGCGTGCGGTGTCGGGCATCAACTGCATCAGCCCGCCGGCGCCTTTGGGGGACGTAGCGCCGGGGTTGTAATGCGACTCGGCGTTGATCACCGCGTGCAGCAGCGCTTCCGGCAATTGATTGACCTTGGCCGCCGCCGACACCAGTTCCGCATAGGGCTGGTTGGCGATCATTTGCGGCTGTTGATCGAGGCTGACCACCGAGGCTTCTGCCTCGCGGATCACCCGTTCGTAGGTGCGTCCGGGCCGGTGAACGTTGGACAGTACATAGCTGCCCTTGGCGTCCACCGAAATGAACACATCGGCCTGCGCGGCGCTACTGAGCAGCACACAACCGAGCAATCCGCCGGTGAGAAATTTCATGTCGGGCCTCCCCGGATCGACCCCGATAAATTGGGGGAAATGCCCCAATGGCCGATCACGTTTGAGCCATACGCAAGCACTGTGCCGACTCTTGAGATGCCCGATTTACAAGGGCTTCAGCCAATCAGGTGGTTTTCAGTGGGGCTGAGCATGGCAATTGCATAAGCCCTTCTGGCGACACGGCTGCCACTCACGGGAGGTCATCATGAAGCTGCAATTTCGTCCGCGTGGCCAACGCGGTTTTACCCTGCTCGAATTGCTGGTGGTGCTGGTGGTGCTTGGCCTGTTGGCCGGGATCGTCGCGCCGAAATACTTCGCCCAACTCGGCCGCTCGGAAGTGAAAGTAGCCAAGGCGCAGATCGAAGGGCTGAGCAAGGCGCTGGATATCTATCGACTGGAAGTCGGCCACTACCCGTCCACCGAACAGGGCTTGCAGGCCTTGGTCACCGCACCCAGCGACGAGGCGAAATGGACCGGTCCGTACTTGCAGAAAAAACTGCCGCAGGATCCGTGGGGACGTAATTACGCCTACCGCTATCCCGGCGAAAACAGCGAGTACGACCTGCTGTCGATGGGCAAGGACGGCCAGCCCGGCGGCGAAGGTGAAAACGCCGAAGTGACCAACTGGCAGTGAGCGGAGCGCGGCCCATGCGATTTCATTTGAAAGCGGTCGGCAAGGCTGGGGTGGTGTCCTTGAGCGTCGAAGCACCCGGCGACAGCGAAGCACGGCGGATCGCCGAGGATCAGGGTTTGCGTGTGCTCAGTTCGCACGCCGACAAACATTGGCGTTCGCTGAAACTGCGCCAGCGCGAGACCTTCAATCTGGTGTTGTTCAGCCAGGAACTGACCACGCTGCTCAATGCCGGCCTGCCGCTGATCGATGCGCTGGAAAGCCTCGCCGAAAAAGAAACCGCCCCCGCTGCCCGGAAAACCTTGAGTGAACTGGTGCGCCTGCTTTATGAGGGCAAATCCTTCTCGCAGGCGTTGGGCCAGTTGTCGGCGGTGTTCCCGCCGCTGTACGTGGCGCTGGTGCAGTCCAGCGAAAAGACCGGCGCGGTCGGCGATGCGCTGGGGCGCTACGTCAGCTATCGCCAGCGCATGGACGAGGTGCGGCAGAAGATCATCAGCGCCTCGATCTACCCGATGCTGTTGCTGATCGTCGGCGGTGGCGTGGTGCTGTTCCTGATGGGTTATGTGGTGCCGCGTTTCAGTCTGGTGTTTGAAGGCTTGGGCGATAACCTGCCGTGGCTGTCGCAGGTGTTGATGAGCAGTGGCATGTTTTTGCATGCGCATCAGGCGGAATTCTTCGGTGCATTGGCAGCAATTGTCATCGCCCTCGCCGTGCTGCAAAAGCAACCGGCGTTTCGCCGTGGGCTGGATCGGCTGGTGGAGAAACTGCCGGCCGTGCATCAGCGGATTTTCATGTATGAGCTGGCACGGTTTTACCGCTCATTGGGAATCTTGCTGCAGGGCGGGATTCCGCTGGTGACGGCCATGAGCATGGTGCGCGGCTTGCTCACCGTGGCGTCGCGGGTGCGGCTCGATCAGGCCTGCGAGCGCGTGCGCGAGGGGCAATCATTGTCTACCGCGCTGGAACTCAATCACCTGGTGACGCCGGTGTCCCTGCGCCTGCTGCGCGCGGGCGAACAGTCCGGCAACCTCGGGCAGATGATGGAACGCAGCGCCGACTTCTACGACGAGGAAATCAGCCGTTGGCTGGAGTGGTTCGTGAAGTTGTTCGAACCGCTGCTGATGACGTTTATCGGCCTGCTGATCGGGGTCATCGTGATCCTGATGTACATCCCAATTTTCGAACTGGCTTCGAGTATTCACTGACTCCGGGAACGGGTCCGATCCCGGCAACAACGCACTTCTACGTTCCCAAACAAAACCACAAAGACGGAGAACGATATGCACATTAAAAAGCTCGTGCTCGCAATGGCCATCGGCGCAGTTCTGTCAGCGTCTACGGTACTCATTCCGGATAGTTTGTCCGGGGTATCCAGTGCTTATGCCAAGGATGGTGGGAGTGGTGGTGGAGGCAGTGGTGGCGGTAGCGGAGGCGGAGGTGGAGGAAGTGGCGGGGGCGGCGGTCACGGTGGCAGCGGTGGTGGCAGCGGTGGAAATGGTGGGGGCGGAAGTGGCGGCGGAGGCAGTCACGGCGGTAGCGGCAACAGCGGTAGTGGCGGTGGCAACAGTGGCCACAGCGGCAGCGACCACGGCTCGGGGCACTCGGGCGACAGCGCCTCATCCGGCCGCAGCGGCACCCATGCTGAAGCGGGAGATGACCACGGGGTCCACCGCGCTGGTGAAGTCGGTGATGATCGTGGCGTACATGCTGCAGGCGAAGTCGGCGATGATCGCGGTGTGCATGTCGGCGGCGAGCCGGGCGATGACAAGCGCGCCAACTGATCCATCCTGAAACACCGCAACCCTTGTGGGAGCTGGCTTGCCAGCGATGAGGCCCGATCAGGCAACGCTGTATTGCCTGACACACCGCCATCGCTGGCAAGCCAGCTCCCACAGGGTTTTGTGGTGTGCAAACAATCAGCAGACAACCACCATCAACTGTGGGAGCGAGCCTGCTCGAGAAGGCTGGGGGTCAGCCAATATTGTTTTGACTGACACACCGCTTTCGCGAGCAGGCTCGCTCCCACAAGGGTTTTGCAGGGTTTGAAAATCTGCTGTAAGGCTCAGAGGGCGACGTTGTTTTGGTTCAGGCGCTCGCGCAAAAACTCGACCAACGCCTGCACCGGTCTGGAAGCCTGACGATGCTGCGGATACACCGCCGATAACGTCAGCGGCTCCGGGCGCAGATCATCCAGCACCGGCACCAGCCGGCCATCCTTCAGCGCCGCGCCGACAATGAACGTCGGCAGATAAGTAATCCCCATCCCCTGCACCGCCGCATCCCTGAGCAACTCGCCGTTGTTCACCCGCATGCGCCCGGTGACATTCACCAGCAACGGCTTGCCCTGCCCCGCATTAAACCGCCACTGCACCGAACGCCCGTGCCCGTAAGGCAAACAATCATGGCTGTGCAGATCTTCAGGCTTGAGCGGCGTACCGCGCTCGGCGAGGTACGTCGGGCTGGCACAGTACACCCGTTCGATCGATGCGATGCGCCGGGCAATCAGGGTCGAGTCTTCCAGCACGCCAATGCGCAGCGCCAGATCGTAGCCCTCACCGAGCAAATCCACCGGCCGATCACTCAAGTCCACCTCAACCGTGACCTCGCGATAGCGCTGCAAAAACATCGGCAGCAGACAGCCCAGATGCGCCACGGCAAACGACAACGGCGCACTAAGGCGAATCGTCCCGCGCGGCTCGGCAGTCTGCCCGGCGATGCCCTGCTCCACTTGCTCGACTTCGCCCAACAGCCGTAGCGCCGATTCGTAATAGCTCTGCCCCAGCGGCGTGACGTCCAGACGCCGGGTCGAACGGTTCAACAACCGCACACCGAGGCGCTCTTCCAGTTGCATCAAGCGTCGGCTGACGAACTGCTTGGACAGGCCCAATTGATCGGCCGCTGAGGTGAAGCTGCCGGAGTCCATGACCTGGCAAAAAATACGCATGTCTTCGAACGGGTTCATTGTCACTCTCTGGTGGACAGTTAAACGCTTTATAGCTGCTTTTTCACTTTTCGGCAGCTCATTAATCTGTGCTCACGGTTTGAAAACAACCCTGAACAGGTAGGAGCTGCCGCAGGCTGCGATCTTTTGATCTTGATCTGCGGTGATGCTGGAAAAGGGCAACAAACAGGATCAAAAGATCGTCCGATCGCGGCCCGAGCCTTCGGCAGCTCCTACACGAATGTATAAACACTCAAAAATGGAATTGAACATGAACATCAAGAAAGCCCTCACCGCTTCCCTCCTCGCCCTGTGCATCGGCAACGCTTTCGCCGCCGAAAACAGCGGTGTCGAACACAACACCCAAGCCTTCCTCAACGCCCTCGCCGCCGGCGGTGGCAAACCCCTTGAGCAACTGAGCCCGAAAGACGCTCGTGCGGTACTGACCGGCGCGCAGGCTTCGGTGAAGGTGGACTTGTCCGGTGTTGAAGTCAGCGACAAGGCGATCAAGGTCGACGGCCAGACGATCAACCTGAAAGTCGTGCGGCCGGCCAAGGTCAAAGGTGAATTGCCGGTGTTCATGTTCTTCCACGGTGGCGGCTGGGTGCTCGGTGATTTCCCGACGCACCAACGCCTGATTCGCGACTTGGTGGTGGGTTCCGGCGCGGTTGCGGTGTACGTCGATTACACGCCGTCGCCGGAAGCGCAGTACCCGACCGCGATCAACCAAGCCTACGCCGCGACGAAATGGGTGGCTGAGCACGGCAAGGAGATCGGTGTCGACGGCAAGCGCCTGGCAGTGGCCGGTAACAGCGTCGGCGGCAACATGGCGGCAGTCGTGGCGTTGATGGCCAAGGAGCAGAAAGCCCCGGCGCTGCGCTTCCAGCTGCTGATGTGGCCGGTGACCAACGCACAGTTCGACGACGGTTCGTACCAGCAATTCGCCGAGGGCCATTTCCTTACCAAAGGCATGATGCAGTGGTTTTGGGACAACTACACCACCAACCCGGCCGAGCGTGCGCAGATCCATGCCTCGCCGCTGAATGCCAGCGCCGAACAGCTCAAGGGCTTGCCTGCCGCACTGGTGCAGACCGCCGAGTTCGACGTGCTGCGTGACGAAGGTGAAGGCTACGCGCGGCACCTGGATGCGGCCGGTGTAGCGGTGACCTCGGTGCGCTACAACGGGATGATTCATGACTTCGGTTTGCTTAATCCGCTGAGTCAGATTCCGGAAGTGAAAGCGGCAGTGCGTCAGGCGGCGGCTGAGCTGAAGACTCATCTGAATCCTTAACAGCAAAAGATCGCAGCCTGCGGCAGCTCCTACTTTGGAATGCAATTTTCTGTAGGAGCTGCCGCAGGCTGCGATCTTTTTATTGGCAGACACTGCGGAGCACCGGCCATGACCTTTTTCTACACCCACCTGCTGTCCTTCAGCGCCGCTTTGCTGCTGCTCGACGCGGTGCTCTGGCACTTCTCGCCCTTCACCCATCGCGCCCCGAGAGTCGGTGTGCGCCTGGTGCTGTTCCTGGCGTTCACGGCGCTGGTGATCAACGCCGGCGTCAGTCCGTTGCAAGCACCACAATTCACCGATGACCGCGTGGCGCAACTGGGTGCGACGGCGTTGGGGATTCTCTGGTGGCTGTACGCCGCGCGGGTGCTGACCGAAGTGATCGGCCTGGCGCTGATGCGCCGCATCGGCCACAGCGGCCGTTTGCTGCAAGACGTGATTGGCGCATTGGTCTTTCTGGTCGCCACCGTTGCCGCGGCCGGTTATGTGCTGGAGCTGCCGGTAAAAGGCTTGCTGGCAACCTCCGGCGTGGTCGCCATCGTTGTCGGTCTGGCGCTGCAAAGCACCTTGGCCGATGTGTTTTCCGGGATCGTGCTCAACACCACCAAGCCGTATCAGGTGGATGATTTCGTGGTGATCGACGGCGTCGAAGGCAAAGTCTTCGACATCGACTGGCGCGCCACGCACCTGCTGACCAGCGCCGGGACCATGGCGGTGGTGCCGAACTCGGTGGCGGCCAAGGCAAAGATCGTCAACCTCAGTCGCCCGAATAACATGCACGGCGTGTCGATCAGCATTCAGGTGCCGAATCACATTCGCCCGCGCCGGGTATTGGATGCGCTTGATCGCACCTTGCAGGGCAGCAGTTCTCTGTTGCTGACGCCAGCGCCGAAAGCCGTGCTGAAAGAGGCCGGTGAAACCATGTCGGAATACGTCGCCAGCGGTTTCATCGCCGAGCTTGGCAAGAAAAGCGAAGTGCGCAATCAATTGTTCGACCTCGCCCATCGGCATCTCGAAGCAGCAGGTATTTCGCGGCATCCGGACGGTGTGATTGAGCCGTCGACCCGTGCCCGAGCGCTGCTCGATGAGGTGAAAATCTTCCGCTCGCTGAGCAGTGAAGAGCGTGATCGGCTGGCGGAATCGATGGTCGCGCAGCAGTACACGGCGGGCCAGGTGGTGCTGGATCTGGACGAGGTGCCGGAGAGTCTGTTCGTGATTGCCACCGGGGTGGTCAGTGCGACCGTGGCGGACGGCGACAGCAAGGTTGAGGCCGGGCGGATGGGGCCGAGCGAGGTCATGGGTGAACAGAGCATTCTGGCGGATACGCCGTCGCAAGCGACGTTCACGGCGCTGACCTCGAGCATCATTTATCGGCTCGACAAGAATCTCACTCGTGAGTGCATGGAACAGCGCACGGAGGTGGGTCGGGCGTTGAATAAATTGCAGGCGGTACGTCAGCAGAACAGTCGCCTCGCGTTGATGGCTAAACCGGTGGCGGTGAGGAAAGGCGGGTTTTTGGGGTGGCTTCAAAAGCGCTGATGCGGGGATTTTAAGATCAAAAGCCTACCCCCTCACCCCAACCCTCTCCCCCAAGGGGGCGAGGGGAAAGGGAGCCGATCTTCATGCGGTTCAAAACTGAAGTTCGGCTCGAAGTTTCAGGTCGGCGTATCTAGAAAAACACCTCGGTCAGTCCCCTCTACCCAAGACATCAAAGGGAAAGGGAGCAGACCGCATGCAATTCAGAACCCGAGTTCAGCTCGGTATCGCACGTCGGCGTACCTCGAAAGAACCCCTCGGTCAGTCCCCTCTCCCTCCGGGAGAGGGCTAGGGTGAGGGGCTTTTCAGGATCAGCCAATTACTTGGCAGTGAACTTGGTATAGCTGTTGATCAGGTTGCGGTAGTTAGGCAGACGCTCCGACAGCAGATGGGCCAGACCTTCCATATCGTTGCGCCAGTCACCCTGCAGCTCGCACGCCACCGAGAACCAGTTCAGCAGGTGGGCACCCGCTGCCGACATCCGCGCCCACGCCGCTTGTTGCACGGTGGTGTTGAAAGTGCCGGACGAGTCGGTCACCACAAACACTTCGTAGCCTTCAGCAATCGCCGACAAGGTCGGGAACGCCACGCAAACGTCAGTCACCACACCGGCGATGATCAGTTGCTTGCGACCGGTTGCCTTGATCGCTTTGACGAAATCTTCGTTGTCCCACGCATTGATCTGCCCCGGGCGCTGAATGAACGGCGCATCCGGAAACTGCTCGCGCAATTCAGGCACGATCGGACCATTGGGACCTGCGTCAAAACTGGTGGTGAGGATGGTCGGCAGCTTGAAGAACTTGGCGATGTCGCCCAGCGCCAGCACGTTGTTCTTGAATTCGTTCGGAGTGAAATCCTGGACCAGCGAGATCAGACCGGTCTGGTGATCGACCAGCAATACAACCGCATCATCTTTGTTCAGACGTGTGTAAGGAACGCTCATGGGAAAACTCCTGATGGACGGATGGATGAAGCGTGAAGCGCCGACCGGATGGCCGGCGCTTCAGGGGAAATCAGAAAGCGAAGCAGGAACAGCCGAACGCGCCCCAGAAACCGGCGAAGTCGCTGACCGGTGCGTTCGACATCCGCGCCTTTTCATGGCTGTGGGTGTGCACCGCACACGGCCCGCTGCACTGATGAACCTGCGCCTGCAACGGCGAATTTTGCCGCCAGTGGCCCGGGACTTTCACCACCGGCGACCAGTCCGGCAGCACCGGAATCGAGCGCGGGCCGAGGTCTTCGAAGTCGCCGGCGGCGTAAACGATCTTGCCGCCGACCACGGTCATGACTGACTCGATCCACTTGATCGCTTCTTCTTCGACATGGAAGAAGTCCGCGCTCAGCGCCGCCAGATCCGCCAGTTGCCCGACCTTGATCTGGCCCTTCTTGCCCTGCTCCGAGGAGAACCAGGCACTGCCATGGGTGAACAGTTCCAGTGCGGTGGTGCGTGGCAAACCTTCTTCGTACAAGGCCAGACCGCCGACGGTGCGACCGCTGACCATCCAGTACAGCGAAGTCCACGGGTTGTAGCTGGACACCCGCGTGGCGTCGGTGCCGGCGCCGACCGGTACGCCTTCGGCGAGCATGCGTTTGATCGGTGGCGTCGCTTCGGCGGCTTGTTTGCCGTAACGGTCGACAAAGTATTCGCCCTGGAACGCCATGCGATCCTGAATCGCGATGCCGCCGCCCAGCGCTTTCACCCGTTCAATGTTCTGCGGGGTAATGGTTTCAGCGTGGTCGAAGAACCACGGCAGTCCGTTGAACGGAATGTCACGATTGACCTTCTCGAACACGTCGAGCATGCGACTGATCGATTCGTTGTAAGTCGCGTGCAAACGGAACGGCCAGCGCTGCTCGACCAAGTGGCGCACCACTGGCTCCAGCTCTTCTTCCATGGTTTGCGGCAGATCGGGGCGCGGTTCGAGGAAGTCTTCGAAATCGGCTGCCGAGAACACCAGCATTTCCCCGGCGCCGTTGTGGCGCAGGAAGTCGTCGCCCTGATGTAACTTGACGCTGCCGGTCCAGTTCTGGAAATCGCTCAGCTCTTCTTTCGGCTTCTGGGTGAACAGGTTGTAGGCGATGCGCACGGTCAACTGGTCGTCTTTGGCCAGTTGCTCGATCACCTGATAATCGTCCGGGTAGTTCTGGAAACCACCGCCGGCATCGATCGCGCTGGTCAGGCCGAGGCGATTGAGTTCGCGCATGAACTGGCGGGTCGAGTTGACCTGATACTCCAGTGGCAGCTTCGGCCCCTTGGCCAGCGTCGAGTAGAGGATCATCGCGTTAGGCCGCGCGACCAGCATGCCGGTCGGATTGCCGTTGGCATCGCGAACGATCTCGCCACCCGGCGGGTTCGGCGTGTCGCGGGTGTAACCGGCCACACGCAGCGCGGCGCGGTTGAGCAGCGCACGGTCATACAGGTGCAGGATGAACACCGGTGTGTCCGGCGCGGCCTGGTTGATTTCTTCCAGGGTCGGCATGCGTTTTTCGGCGAACTGGAATTCGTTCCAGCCACCGACTACGCGCACCCATTGCGGGGTCGGCGTGCGGTCGGCCTGATCCTTGAGCATGCGCAGGGCGTCGGCCAACGAAGGCACGCCTTCCCAGCGCAGTTCGAGGTTGTAGTTCAAACCGCCACGGATCAGGTGCAAGTGCGAGTCGTTGAGACCCGGAATGACGCAGCGACCGTGCATGTCGACCACTTGCGTGTTCGGCCCACGCAGGGCCATGGCTTGGTTGTCGTTGCCAACGACCACGAAGCGGCCGTCGGTGATGGCCACGGCACTGGCCAGCGGTTTGGTGCGGTCGACGGTATGAAATTGGCCATTGAAGAGAATCAGATCGGCGCTCATCGCAGTTCCTCAAGCAAAGTAAAAAGGAGCAACCCCCGCGCGCTCAGCGTGGCGAGGTTTCTTGGGAATCGAGGTGTTCATGGGCCTGGCTGGCTTCGAGCCACGGCGTAAACAAGCGGGTGACCGGCGGCATCACCACGTACACCACCGACAGAACGATGGTCAGGGTGATCAGGAACGTGGCGACCACGTAGTTGGAAAGAAGCGGATGCAGCGCCAGCAGCGGTCCCCAGATCAGCGGCACGAGCAAGGTGTGCGGCAGAATCACCAGCAGCGTGACGACCGCTTGCTTCCAGCGCGGCGGCGGCGAAGCGGCATCGGCCATTGGTGTAAACCAGAATTCCTTGATCGGCGCGACTTCAGTCTGATCGCCGTCAGCCAGCATCGGCGCCGCTTCGGCGACCAGTGCCTGACGCTGCGGCGACTCCAGCCAGCCTTGCATCGCTTCGGTAGAGCTGAAACGCAGCACGCAAGTGTAAAAATCGAGACGCCCGCGCTTGCCGCGCACCACGTCCACACCCAAATGGCCTTCACGCTGGCTCGCGACGCGGACGATATTGCGCAGCCAGGCCTCATACACTGACTCGAAACCGGCCTTGACCCGATGCTTGATGATCAGCGTGACCGTCTCATCGGCCCCCGGCGTTTGTGGATTGAGGACTTCAGGCATAACGCAGCACTCCGGGCAAACGAACAGGAATCACCAGCCGACCCGGCCCGACGATCAACACAGTGGTAAACAGGATCAACAGCAACCAGCCGAACTGCCCTTCAGCCACACTCCATTGCGGATGCACGACCAACAGCGCCACCAGCAGCACAAAGAGAATAGGCACGCAGGCCAATCGCGCCAGTAACCCGGCGACGATCAGTAGTGGACAGAGGACTTCGGCGAAGATCGCCAGGATCAAGGTGAGGTGCGATCCAAGGTGGAACGGGTCTTCGATCAGTTGCAGTTGCGCGGTGAAGTCCAGCAGCTTGGGCAAGCCGTGCACCCACAGCAGAAACAACCCGCCGCTAACCCGCAGGAACAGCAAACCGAGGTCCCGCGACCGTTCTTCTCGTTGCGAAGCGTTCATGACCCCACCCTTGAAATGTCATTGGCCTGAATCATGCCAATGACGGGTGGGGGGAAATTGCACGGATGTGCTCAGTTGCGACGACTGTTACACGATGACGCTGGCTGAGGTTTTGATTTCAAGGCACTGCTCGGATTGTGTACTCCTGTGTCTGAAATACCGTTGCCGTATCAAAATTTGCAACCTGATCCAGATTGACGCGGAACCGAATGATCAGCTTACTGCCATCCTTCAGCAGCCGCAGATAATTGGCCGAAACAAGCGCGGTGTAACCACTGTTCGTCACCCAGGCCCGATGCACCATGTTAGTGGTGCCCACCCACATCTGCAGATTGTGTGCGCCGGTGTTTCTCTCCCCCTCCAAAAAAAGCCAGATTCGTTGTCCCATAGAAATATGCGGCCATATTCCAAACATCAGACTCGCGCCGGACTGGACATCTTTCAGATCGAGAATGTCAGTGCCGTTGGCCTGAGTGATCACCGGAGCCGCGAGTCGATTCAGCGTAATCGGCAACACGTTGAGACGCAGAGGTTGCGAGGTCTCCAGCGCGGAAGTGCCTCGGGTCCAGGTAACCGTCACCTCCATTATTTTTCCAATGCTGAATGGCACCAACGATACGGGCAAACTGATTCTGATCGGCCTTGTGGTGCCGGCCGCAACCGGCGTGGTGGTGTGCGAACCTGCGGGAGGAGTGCCATCAGCAGCTTTCACCGTCACTGAAACCATATCGCTGGGCTGCACGTCGAGATCCACCAAAGCAGTCAGGGTTGTGACAGCGCTAAGCGGATCGAGGTTGAGGTTATCGGGAGCCTCGGCAATCCTCACCGGCAGGTTTTGCGTCACGACGTTGATTCGCCTTGCATTTGAGGCGCTTCCGCTGCCATCCGCCAACCTCACCGTAAACTCATGCGATCCACCGGTCAGGTCAGCCGCGACGTACTGCCAGATACCGTCAACAACATCGGCCGTGTCGAGCCTGGTCGGGCCATCGAACACAGCCACTGTGTCGCTAGCACTGCCGCTCAGCGTGACAGTGGTGTATCGGGTGTCCGCGCCATCGAGTATGTCTCCATCAAGATCGGTGACTGACGATATCCTCGGCCCACTGGGGGCGCTTGTCAGTACGATGTAGTTCCGATGTGCAAATGGCTGCGCAAGGGATGCATCCTGACTGCCTTGCAGCCCGGCCATGAAGCTCAGCGACAGCACGCTGCGATCATGCAGACGTTGCAGTGGTGCAGCAGGGAAGTTCTGTTCGAAGAAACCGAAGCGGTTGAATTCGTCATCGACCACATTGTCCGGCGCTTGCCAGTACGACGCCTCGAAATCACTGCCATCGGCATGGATGCCTTTGAGCTTCAGCCAGAAGGGATTGCCGCGCCTGCCCAGTAACCACGCATTGATTCGCAAGGTGAACTCGGAAAGGTTACTGACATTCAGCTCACTTCCCTGACCGTCGTTGTCGGCCTGTCGGATAAATGGACGAGGCAGATTCAATTGATTGATGCGTGTGATGTAAAGCGGCAATGGCTGTGAAGCTACAGGCGGTTCAGTGCCACGGTAAACCGTGTAGGTGACGATGACGGTTTGCTCGAAGTTGAAAGCCACCAAGAGGTTGTCAATGTGGGTCTGGAAAGGTCGTGCAAATCGGCCGATCGGTATACGCGGTGATGTGTAGGATCCAGAACCTGGCGTACCCGCCCACGTGATCGTGAGACTGTCTTCTGCCTGCCAGTCGAAGTCGATTTCTACCGTCAGGTTGTACCGAGCGGCCTCTGGATCCAACAAGCCGTCAGGGCGACTTTCTTTGATGGAGAGCGGAGGCAGACTGCTGTTGTTCAGCGCAGGTATTAGCGCGTCCATGTTCACGTCCTTTTTGGCTACCCTTCGGCATGGGCCAATCAGACATCGGAACACCGAGATGCGCCACTGTCAGAACTAACAGGTCTGGCTCTTTTTCAGACGAACGGACGCTCACATCACGGGAATATCCAGCGGCGCCGCCATGAACTGGCTGATCCGTGATCTCAACCATTTTTCCGCCGGATCGTTGTCATGCACCCCACTCCATGCCATCGACAATTGCGCAGCATCAATCGGGAACGGCGGGTCTTCAGCACGCAAGGCACAGCCCTCAACCAGCGCACACGCGGCGTAATCCGGCACGGTGGCGATCATCTCGGTGCCGGCAAGCAAGGCGCGCAGGCCGCTGAATTGCGGCACGCCCAAGACCACGCGGCGGGTACGGCCGACCTTGGCCAGGTCCATGTCGATGTTGCCGCTCAGGTCGCCGGAGAACGACACCATTGCATGCGGGCGCTCGCAGTATTCGTCGAGGGACAGCGGCCCCGGACGGTCGTCGCCGCGCAGGACTTTGCAGGGAATGTCGCGCAGTTTTTTGCGCTTGGCGTTGGCCGGCAACTCCGTGGTGTAACTGACACCGACGGAGATTTCTCCAGAGGCCAACAGTGCCGGCATCAACAAGTAATTTGCGCGGCGCACGACCACGACAATCCCCGGCGCCTCTTGCTGAAGCTGACGTAAAAGCGGCGGAAACAGACCAAACTCGGCGTCGTCCGACAAACCGATGCGGAACACGTCGCAACTGCTCGCCGGTTCGAACTCCTTGGCCCGGCTGACCGCACCAGAGATGACGTCCATCGCCGGTTGCAGCTCTTTGAGAATCGCCAGCGCCCGCGCGGTCGGCTCCATGCCGCGACCATTGCGCAGCAGTAACGGATCATCGAACAGATCGCGCAAACGCCCCAACGCGGCGCTGACGGCCGGTTGCCCCATGAACAGCTTTTCGGCGACGCGGGTCAGGTTCTTTTCGAACATCAGCGCTTCGAAAATCACCAGCAGGTTCATGTCGACGCGACGCAGATCGTTACGGTTCATGGGCACGGATTCCTTATAGCCAGCCAGACGCAAGTGCTACGCACTTTACGCGATGAACCGGACTGTGGGCGCAACTCCAGCATGGAATTAACAACGATTAACTCGTCAGCCGCCCGCCCTCGGCCAACAATGAAACCCTCTGCGCAGCGTTGTTTTTTTGACCTGAGGGGATGCGCCGACGTGCATTCCCCATCGACACGGACTTTGGCCATGGCTCACTTACAGCACAGCGTCGCCCTCGCCCCTGCCAACGAACCACGCAAGACCGGGATCGGCGGACTCAGTCCGCAGCGCGAACGACAGGTCAAACAACTGATCCTAGAACGTCTGGGCGAAAGCCTGGAAGTGACCGAACTGGCCCGCGCCTGTTCACTGTCACGCAGCCATTTTTCCCGCGCCTTCAAATGCAGCACCGGGTTATCGCCGCAGGACTGGATTCGCACCCAGCGCCTCGCGCGAGCCAAGCTGCTGATCCAGCACACCGACCTGAGCCTGACGCAAATCAGCCTGGAATGCGGGTTCTGCGATCAGGCGCATTTCTGCCATATGTTTACCCGCAGCGAGGGCATTAATCCGTTTGCCTGGCGCTGCCAGATCATGCGTGAACCCAAAGCCCAGCGTTCACAACCCGCCATGTTTTGATCGCGGCCCCCGTTGCACTGACGCTCAAACCTGAGGATTATGCCGGGACACCCCGGAATAGAAGGCCTGCGCACGCGCCCGGCCCTACTCCGCTCTGTCCGCCGCAGCACCGCAGGAGTGAGCTGTTGAGTCTTTCCCCGAATCAGGCCCTCGGTTTTGGCCCCTATCGGATTCATCCCGGCCAACGCCTGGTGCTCGAAGGCGAGCAGCCATTGCGCCTGGGCCGACGGGCGATGGACATCCTCCTGATTCTGCTGGCCCATGCCGGCGAAGTGGTGAGCAAGCAACAATTGATGGCCGGGGTCTGGCCGGACAGCGTGGTCGAGGACATCAACCTGCGTGTGCACATGGCGGCACTGCGCAAAGCCCTCGGCGACGGTCAGGCCGGCCAGCGTTACATCATCACCGTGGCGCAACGCGGTTACAGTTTCGTCGCCCCGGTTCTACCGCAATCCATGGAGGAGCGTCCTGTGGGCGATGCTGGCGGTCGGCACAATTTGCCCTTGCGGCGCACGCGCATGATCGGCCGCCAAGCGCTGGTCGATAGCTTGATGACGCAGTTACCGCGCCAACGCTGCATCACCCTGGTCGGCCCCGGCGGGATCGGCAAGACCACGGTGGCCTTGCGCGTGGCCGAGCAGTTGATCGGGCATTACCGCGACGGTATTCGGCTGGTGGACCTGGCACCGCTCAACGATCCACGGCTGATTTGCTCACACCTGGCCGCCCTGCTCGATCTGGCACTCCCCGAAGGCGATCCGCTGGCGGCGCTGGTCAATGGCCTGCAACAGCGACAGATGCTGTTACTGCTCGACAACTGCGAACACCTGATCGATGCCGTCGCGATGCTCAGCGAAAGCATTCTGCGCGGCGCGCCGAAGGTGCATATCCTCGCCACCAGCCGCGAGAGCCTGCGGGCGGAAGGCGAATTCGTGCAGCGTCTCGATTCGCTCGAATACCCATTGATGAACGCGACATTGAATCGTCAGCAAGCGCTGGAATATTCGGCGCTGCAACTGTTCATCGAACGGGCCACGGCCGCGCAGGAAAGCTTTGAACTGAGCGATGCGCAGTTGCCGCAAGCGATCGAAATCTGCCACCGACTCGACGGTATTCCACTGGCGCTGGAGCTGGCGGCAGCGCAGGTCGCCGAACTGGGCCTGGAAGGGTTGCTGAGCCAACTGCAGGGCCGTTTGCCACCGCTGGCAGCGGGTAATCAAAGCAGTCTTGAGCGACACCTTACTCTGCGCGCCACGCTGGATTGGAGTTTCAACCTGCTCGACCCTTGCGAGCAAACCTGCCTGCGCCGTCTGGGCGTGTTTTGCGGTGGTTTTACGTTGGAGTCCGCAGCGGCGGTAATCGTCGGCCAACAAATCGACCCCGGCGTGGTGTTTGTGTCGATCACCCAACTGGTGGCGAAATCCCTGCTGAGCGTCGAAGTCGGTGACGAAGAGGTGTTCTATCGTCTGCTCGACACGACCCGCCGCTATGCACTGGAAAAACTCGAGCACGCCGCCGAATGCGAAGAAACCCGCGAACGCCATGCCGAACGCTGCCTGGCATTGATGCAACAGGCGCAAAGCGATTGGGAAATGACACCGACGGCTTTGTGGATCGAGCGTTACGCCCGAGGGCTGGAAGACCTGCGCGCGGCGCTGGACTGGAGCCTGAACGGTGTCGGCCCGGGTAGTCTGGGAATTCGCCTGACAGCAGCGTCGGCGCCCCTGTGGCAAGAGTTGTCGCTGCTCAAGGAGTATGGCGGCTATGTGCGGCGGGCGCTGAGCCTGCTCGATGAACTCGGTGCCCCCTGCCCGCGTCTGAAAATCTCCCTGAAACTGGCCCTCGGCAGTGCCTGTTATCACACGTGGGGAGGCACCCCGGAAACCATCCAGGCGTTCGTTGAGGCTCGCCAGTTGGCCATTGAGCACGACGACGTCGCCGGGCAATTGCGCGCGGTGTCCGGACACATGGCGGTCAACCTCAGTTGCGGACACTACCGCATGGCGCTGGCGCAGAGTGAGCACTTCGATCGCCTCGGCGTGCACGGCGACCCACTGCTGTCATTGAGCACCCACCGTTTACGGGTCCTGGCCCTGCACTATGCCGGCGACCAGCCGCAGGCGCGCATTCATGCCGAGCAGGTGCTGCAGCGCATGGCGCACAGCGGCCACGTCAACCGCTTCACCCACGGTTTTGGTGTGCAGTACGACCAGAGTGTCGCGTCGCTGACGGTGCTGGCGCGGGTGCTATGGATGCAGGGATTGCCGGAGCAAGCGTGGCATTCGGCGCGACTGGCCCTGGATATTGCCGTGCAGATCGACCATGGCACCTCGATTTGTTACACCCTGGCACTGGCCAGTTGCCTGATCGCTCATTACAACGGCGATCAGCAGAACGCCCGGGCGCTGTTGCAACTGCTGCTGGAACAATCGCAGAAGCATTCGGTGCTGCTGTTCAACACGTGGGCGCGACATTACGCGCAGGTGATCGACACGCAAACCAGCACGCCCGTGCCGAAGGACAGCAGTGGGCTGATTCGTGAAATCATGGTGACGCTGGATGACCGCCTTGTGGATGACGCACTGTTTGAGCGAGCGCTGAGTGGTGATGCGGGATGGAGCACGGCGGAGATTTTGCGGGCTCGGGCTGCTGCGTTATTGAAAGACGATCCGGATTGCCTGGACGGGGCCCTTCGCGAGCAAGCTCGCTCCCTCAGGAATTTTGGGTGTACTCAGAACCCATGTGGGAGCGAGCCTGCTCGCGAAGAGGCCCTCAAGGAAGCCGAAGCACTCCTGCAACAATCGCTGACCATCGCCCGCAGCCAAGGCGCGCTCGCCTGGGAACTGCGCAGTGCCACCTCACTGGCGCAACTCTGGCGGCGCCAATCGCGCTGCCAAGAGGCGCTGGATTTGCTCACGCCGATCTATCAGCGCTTCACCGAAGGCTACGCGACTCCGGACTTGCGCAAGGTACGCTTGCTCATTGACGAACTACGCGAGCACAGGCACGCCTGAGGCCCGGCGTATCCGGTTGATATAGAGCGTATGCCGGCGCTCAAGATCAATCCCTTCACCGCAACGCTCCAGTTGCTTGCGCGCATAGCAGCGAGTGGTGTGGAGCATTCGGTATCGGCCTGCACTGCCGCCTCGTTCCACCACCAGCAATGACTTGCACGTCAGGCCTTCAATGATCGCGGCAAGCCGCGACGACGCGAGTTGCGGGCAACTGATCACCGCCAGTGCCGCCTCCAGGGTAAACGCCATTTTGAACACCGATAAACGCTGCAGCGCGCGTTGCTCCTGCTCGCTCAAGCGTTGATAGCTCCAGTCGAGTGCCGCCTGCATCGACTGGTGCCGCGGCACCGCCGTGCGCCGGCCATGGCTGAGCACATGCAGGCCATTGCTCATTTGCGCCTGTAAGCCGACCAATGCCAAGGCATCGATCTGCGCCGCCGCCAGTTCGATCGCCAGCGGTAAACCGTCGAGTTGGCGACATATCTGAAGGACGGCTTTGACATCCTGTTCACGCAAGCAGAAATCATGCTGTCGCGCCCGAGCGCGGCTGACAAACAATTGCACCGCAGAATGGCCCATGGCTTCAGTGATGCAATCGCCTGCGGAACGTTTCGGCAGGGTCAGCGGTGGCACGCCCTGAAGGGTTTCCAGACCGACCTGCAAGGCCTCGCGGCTGGTGGCGAGAATCGACAGCCGGGGAGCGGCCTCAAGCAACGTTTCAACCGCTGCCCGGCAAGCGGCGAGACGGTGGTCACAGTTATCCAGCAGCAGCAACGCATGGCGAGTGGACAGTCCGGGCAAATCGCTTTCGAGGGTGCCCAGCACCTGATCGAGCAGCGGTGTGTCATCGTCGGTCAAGCTCAGATCAATCTGCCACACGCCGTCTCTGTAGTACTGCAACAACAGTTCCGCGACCCGCAACGCGACAGTGGATTTACCCACACCAGCCGCGCCCGTGACGGTCATCAGCCGACACAGCGGCATTTGCCGCACCAGCCCGCCGACCAGCGAGTCGCGCCCGGCGACCGGGGTCAATCGCGCCGGCAGATTATGTTCGGGCGTTTGCAGACCCTCGAAGACCACTTGCGCGACGCTGTCGCAGCGCACCGGGGCGATAAAACTGTAACCGCATTGCGGCACATTAACGATGTAGCGCTGACCGTTTTCGCCGTCACCCAAGGCACGCCTGAGCGCGGCGATGTGCACGCGCAGGTTGATCTCCTCGACCACCGACGTTGGCCAAACCAGGGCAATCAATTGCTCCTTCCTGACCACTCGCCCGGCATGCTCGACCAGCACTTGCAAAATATCCAGCGCACGACCACCCATGCGCAAAGGCCGATCTCCGTCGAGTATCAGCCGTTGGCGCAGGTGGAAGGCGTAGGGGCCGAAATGCAGCACCGACGCCGTGTTCAAATCGATGAGGCTATCCATGCCAACTATATTGGCAGCCTCAGATGACGCGACAACCGCTACACGAGACTCAATTCGGACATACGGGTGCGCCAGACGGACAACAGCGCTCTAGCTGAACTGTTCGCGGTATTGCGCGGGCGTCAGGCCGAGCTTTTCAGCGAACAACGAACGCATGTGCCGCACACTGCCGAAACCACTTTTGTAAGCCACGGTTTTAAGCGGCAGATCGCTGGTTTCCAGCAAGTTTCGTGCGCAGTCGATGCGCGCACTTTGCAGAAACTCCATCGGCGTCATGTTGATGTCGCGGGTGAACACCCGCGCGAAGTGCCGCGCGCTCATATTGGCAATCGCCGCCATGCGCTCGACCGTGAAGGCTTCGTCGAGGTGTTCCAGCACGTAACTCTGCGCGCGGGTAATCGGCGTTTCCTGCGGTGCCACGGCAGCCATCAACGGGCTGAACTGCGCCTGCCCGCCCTGGCGCTTCATCACCACCAGCAGGACTTTGGCCACATCCTGCGCGAGCTTCTTGCCGTGATCGCGGGCGATCACGGCCAGCGCCATATCGATCCCCGCCGTAACACCTCCCGAGGTGATCAGGTTGCGATCCTCGACATAGATCTGATCGGTCGTGACATGGGCCTTCGGGAACCCCTTGATCAGGCGTTCGGTGTAGTTCCAGTGCGTGGTTACACGGTAACCGTCAAGCAAACCGGCGTGCCCCAGGACAAAAGCGCCAGTGCAGATTGATCCGTAGTACTCGACCCGCCGGACTGCATCTTTGAGCCAGGCAAACAACGACGGGAACTGCTGGTTGTAGGCACCGGGGCCTCCCGGCACCAGCAGCAAATCATAACGCTCGGTGTCGTCGCCAATGATCCGGTCGGCCTGCACCATCACACCATTTGACGCCCGCAGCGGGCCCTCTTCGGTGCCAAGGGTGATCAATTGATAATGCGCTTCGGGTTTCAGGTAGCGATTGGCAACCGAAAAAACCTCCAATGGCCCGGCCATGTCGAGCAGAAGAAAGTCGGGAAACAGCACCATTGCCACGGTTTTCATGGGAAGACATCACTTCAATCAGAGAGACATGATACGGACCAGACATTATGGCCAACTGTAGCCGTTTGAGCGCAAAAGTTTTGTGTGAAGGCTATCGCAAAACTGTCAACCTGACAGGGACAGTCTTTCAATTTTCATCTACTTATTGCGCAACACAGTAAACAGTAACCTTCTCCTAACTCGGACGAATTCACGTCCCACAAGGAGATTTCATCATGCTGACCCTTCGCAAAGCCTCCGATCGTGGCCTCGCCAATCATGGCTGGTTGAAGTCCTTTCACACCTTTTCCTTTGCCAGCTACCGTGACCCGCGTGAGCAAGGTTTTTCCGATCTACTGGTGATTAACGACGACCGCGTTGCCGCTGGTAAAGGCTTCGGACAGCACCCGCATCGCGACATGGAGATCTTTTCCTACGTGCTGGAAGGCGCACTGGAACATAAGGACACACTGGGCACCGGCTCGGTCATTCGCCCGGGCGACGTGCAGTTGATGAGCGCCGGCAGCGGCGTAGCGCACAGCGAGTTCAACCACTCGGCGACCAAACCGGTGCATTTCCTGCAAATCTGGATCGTGCCAGATGTCAGCGGTGCCAAACCGCGCTATCAACAGGAGCATTTCAGCGCACAGAAAAAACGCGGTCGCCTGCAATTGATCATCTCGCCGGACGGCAACGACGGTTCGCTGAAAGTGCGTCAGGACGCACGGGTCTTTGCCGGGCTGTTCGACGGTAAAGAAACTGCCACGCTGGAGCTGCCAGCCAACCGTTATGCCTACGTGCATGTGGCGCGCGGCAGTGTTGAACTCAATGGCCAGTCGTTGCAGGAAGGTGACGGCGTACGGGTTCGCGAAGAACAGTTGCTGACCTTGAGCAATGGTGTCGATGCCGAAGTGCTGGTGTTCGACTTGCGGCCGCAGGAGTTGCCAGAAATGCCATGATGCGGTGTTTCAATGCTCACGAAAAACGGCCTTCTTTGAAGGCCGTTTTCTATTGTGGTGATTCGGGTACTTGTTGCGAAGCAGGTCTTGGTGCACTTATATCCTTGCCGATCTGGATCGCCGCGAGTGTCGTCTGCAAGGTGGTTAATACCGCTGCTTGATTGGCAAAGTGCGCCCCTACGACGACGGTGATCATTCCGAGAAAATGGACGGCGGTCGTCGCCCAGTAATGTGCCTTCACTGTCGAGACATGTTTGATGGCTTCTTTTGAGTCTTCGGCGATTTGTTGTACGCCGTCCCACATCAAATCGTATCGTTTGTCCCTCTCCGCCTGAGTCAAAAGATAAGCATCGATTCTCGCCGACACACCTTCGACCCGAGCGTCCATCCTGCTCTCAATGGTCTCGATCCTGGCATTGAATTCTTCACGACTGATAGCGTTCATGGCTTGAGTATTCCGACCTTTGCTCGCAAGGTCACTGATTGGGTTTTGACTGAATTCCGTGGTTCTCAATTCGACACCTTCCTGGGTTTACCGATACCGTCCCTGGTATCAACATCAGTGCGAGCCCTGCACCCCTCACCGACATGACGAAACAATAGGCCCCATCCAACCTCCTCACAAGCCGGGAGATTCTGCCTCTGATGTAGGCCGTTTCGTCAGAGCTTGTAGCCCTGCCAAAAGAACATCTGCCTAGTCATTCTCCGACGCGAACACGTCGACAATCTGCTCAATCACCGCCCTCACCCGCGCGGTATGCCGCAAATCCGCGTGGGTCACTAACCACACTTCATACGGCAATGGTCGAGTGCGCTCCGGCCAGAGCCTGATCAGACCATCGCGCTCACCCATGTACACCGGGATTTCTCCTACACCCAACCCTGCGGCAATTGACCGGCGGACGAGCAAACTAGAACTGAGGCTGGCGACGATGCGGCCGCGACTTAGCGGTTCCGACACCAGGGTCAGGTCCTTTTTGCTTTGCAGATACGGTTGATAGACCACCAGATCATGTCCCTCAAACGCTGTGTCCGGTTGCGGCACGCCATTGGCGTCTATATAGGCCTGAGAGGCGAACAAGCCCACCGGCCATCGGGCGATTAGCCGAGCGATCAGATCAGGATTGTCCGGCCGGGTGTTGCGCACCGCGATATCCGCCTCGCGCTTGGCCAGGCTGAGGATCTGCGTGGACGCATCCAGTTGCACTCGTACGTCCGGGTGCTGCTCGTGCAAACGGGCGATGGCCGGGATCAGAAAGTCGATCGCCAGCGAATCCGTGGTACTGACGCGCACCGTGCCGGTCAGGCGATCGTCCAGACCTTGAATCTGCCGCTCCAACTCCAGTGCCGAATGCTCCATTTTCTCCACACTCCTGAGCGCCGCCTCACCGACAGCGGTCAACGCGTAGCCGTCGGAGGTGCGCAGGAACAACGTCGCGCTCAGGGACTTTTCCAGTGCTGTGATCCGTCGCCCGACAGTGGCCTGATCCACCCCCAGAACCCGCGCAGCGCCACGTAGCGTCGACTCGCGGCAAACGGCCAGAAATACCCGTGCGTCATCCCAATTCATGCTGCCTCCCAGTGATGCAAATTTGCATCGCAGCGACGCTAAATCGCCGCATTAACGCAGCAACAATAGCCGATATGCTGAACGCCATAAACCTTCCGCGAGATCGCTATCATGCGCACTTCAACCTCCACCGGTATCTGGCTGCCGATCTTCGCCGGGCTCTGCGCCAGCCTGGTCAGCATCGGGCTGGCGCGTTTCGCTTATACCCCATTGATCCCTTCGCTGATTGAGGCGCAGTGGTTCAGCGCCAACGATGTGGTCTACCTCGGTGCGGCCAATCTGGTGGGCTACCTGATCGGCGCCCTGCTCGGCCGGCCGACAGCGCGCCAGCTCGGCAATAAAAATGCCTTGCGATTGATGATGCTGGTGGTCACGGCGGCATTTTTTGCCTGCGCGTTTCCGTTGTCGGTGAGCTGGTTCTTCGGCTGGCGACTGCTGTCGGGGATTGCCGGCGGTGCGATCATGGTGCTGGTGGCCGCGACCGTACTGCCGCATGTTCCGCCGGCGCGTAAAGGGCTGGCCAGTGGCGCGATCTTTCTCGGCATCGGTCTTGGCATTGCCGGCTCCGGGACGCTGGTGCCGCCGCTGTTGAGCCTCGGCTTGCAAGCGACATGGCTGGGCCTGGGGGCGTTGGCTTTGTTGCTGACGGCGCTGAGCTGGTTCGGCTGGCCGTCCGATTTCCCGCACCCGGTCGTTGCGCAAGAAACGGTGTCCGCAGAACCGACACCGCGCGGTGTGTATGTGCTGTTCGCCCAATACGCCTTCATGGCCGCTGGCCTGGTGCCGGCCATGGTATTTCTGGTGGATTACGTGGCGCGTGGACTCGGTGCCGGGGCACATATCGGCGCGCTGATCTGGGTGATGTACGGTTTGGGCGCAATTGTCGGCCCGGTGAGTTATGGCTTTCTTGCCGATAAGCTTGGCGCACGCTCCGGCATTCGCCTGGTGCTGGTAGTGCAGGCGATTGTCCTTGGGTTGCTGGCAATGACTCACTCGTTTCTGGCGCTGGCGTTGCTGGCGGTTATTCTCGGTTCATTTCCGCCCGGCATTGTGCCGCTGGCTCTGGCGCGAGTGCATGAGCTGGTGCCGGAACACCATCGTCAGCAGATCGCCTGGAGCCGTGCCACGGTGTCATTCGCCACCTTTCAGGCGCTGGCCGGATTTGCCTATTCAGCGCTGTTCAATGCCAGCGGCGGTCATCACGCGCTGTTGTTCGTCATTGCCGCTGGCGCAATCGTCGTGGCGCTGCTGCTGGAGCAAGCCATGAAATGGTTGCCCGCTCCTACTGAGTCGCGCTGCTGTGCAAATTGAAGGGAATCATTGCTTGCACAGCACGCTCCCATCTACAGAACTTATGCCAACAGGAATCGATATGTCCCTGCCCAACGAAATGACCCGAATCGAAATCAGCGAACCCGGTGGCCCCGACGTCTTGCAACCCAAACGCGTGGCGCTTCCAGCTGTCGCAGAAGGCGAGGTGCTGATCCGCGTACACGCCGCCGGAATCAACCGGCCGGACGCCTTGCAGCGTGCCGGCAAATACCCGATGAAACCCGGCATGAACCCGATTCCCGGGCTGGAGGTCGCCGGTGAAGTCGTGGCGCTCGGGGCGGGTGTCAATCAGTTCGCCGTGGGCGACAAAGTCTGCGCGCTGACCAACGGCGGTGGTTATGCCGAATACTGCACCGTCCCCGCCGGCCAGACCCTGCCGATTCCACACGGTCTGGACTGGGTGCACGCCGCCGCAATCCCGGAAACCTTCTTTACCGTGTGGGCCAACCTGTTCGGCCTCGGCGGCGCCAGTCGTGGTCAGCGCGCACTGATTCACGGTGGCACCAGCGGCATCGGCACAACCGCACTGATGCTGTGCCGCGAATTCGGTATTGAAGCGTTTGCCACCGCCGGCAGCCCGGACAAATGCGCAGCGATTCGCGATCTGGGCGGCGCAGCGATCAATTATCGCGATGAGGATTTCGCGGCAGTCATCGCCGAGAAAACCGCAGGCCAAGGCGTCAATGTGATCCTCGACATAATGGGCGGCTCGTACCTCAACGATAACGTCAGCGCCCTGGCGATGGATGGCCGTCTGGTCATGCTCGGTTTCCTCGGCGGCGCGCGAGCCAATGACTTTGACTTGCTGGCAATGATGGCCAAACGTGCGGTGATCACCGGCTCCCTCTTGCGCGCCCGTACCGCTGCTGAAAAAGCTGCGATTGCCGATCAACTGCGCGAGCACGTATGGCCGGCGCTGGCTGCCGGGCGCTGCCTGCCGATGATCGACAAGGTCTACCCGCTCGCCGACGCCGCTCAGGCTCACGCGCACATGGAGGCTGGCGACCATATCGGCAAGATCGTTCTGCAGGTCGTGTGAGTCTTTGCAGCATTTGGTAATCGTTGCGCCGGGGCGGTGGTCGAAAAACTCACGCGCAGACCGAGGCATCTGGTAAAAAGCCTTCTTTATCTGCGCCTGGGTGAAACGTTTAATGTTCCTGTCCTTCATGACGCGTCTGCGACGCCGCCGTTTGGCGTTTGCCTGCATGGCCGCGCTGATTATCGGCGTGCCGACCAGTTGTGCCGTGCTCGAACACACCGAACGCAAACTGCTGTTTCGCATCGAACCGGGCACCGCCGGTTGGTATCGCGGCTTGCCCGGCAGCGTGCAGGAACTCGACCTGCAACCGAAGAGTTTCAAGGCCGGGGAAAACATTCATGCCTGGTGGTGGCCGGCGGAAAAAGCCAATGCGCCGGCCATTCTCTATCTGCATGGCGTGCGCTGGAACCTCACCGGGCAGTTGTTCCGTATCGAGCAACTGCGCGCTGCGGGCTATTCAGTGCTGGCCATCGACTACCGAGGATTCGGCAAGAGCCATGGTGATCTGCCGTCGGAAAGCAGCGTTTACGAAGATGCGCGGGTGGCGTGGGAACGCTTCAAACTGCTGCAACCGGACCCAGCCAAACGCCTGATCTACGGGCACTCCCTCGGTGGCGCCGTGGCCATCGATCTGGCCGCGGAACTCGGCCAGGCCGCTGCTCGCGATCATTCTGCATTGCCGGTTCGCGGACTGGTGATCGAGTCCACATTCACCACGCTGGCGGATGTTGCCACGTCGGTGGCCAACACTTCGCTGCCGGTGCGCTGGCTGCTGTCGCAGAAATTCGACTCGATCGACAAGATCGCTGATATCCACATGCCGCTGCTGGTGGTCCACGGTTTAGCTGACGCTTTCGTGCCGCCGCGCTTCAGCGAGCAACTGTTCAACGCCGCGCAACAACCCAAGCGCCTGCTGTTGGTGCCGGGCGCGACGCACAACAACAGCATGGCGCTCGGCGGGCAGAATTACCGCAAGGCGCTCGACAGCCTGATGCAGAGCAAACCGGCCCCCCGGGTGGCCGGACCTGCCACCGTGCGCAACGGGCGGGACACTTAACGGTAGCCGCGAGCCTGCAAATCGAACAGTTGCGCATAATGCCCAGCGGCGGCGATCAATTGATCGTGGCCACCCTGCTCCAGAATCCGGCCTTGTTGCAGCACGATGATGTGGTCGGCATTGCGCACGCTGGAAAAACGATGGGAAATCAGCAACGTCATGCGACCTTCGCTGTGTTGGCTGAAATGCTCGAACACCGCCGCCTCGGCCGCCGGGTCAAGGGCGGACGTTGGCTCATCGAGGATCAGAATGTCGGCATCACGACGCATGTACGCGCGGGACAAGGCAATCTTCTGCCACTGCCCGCCAGACAATTCCTGGCCACCGGCAAACCAGCGTCCCAACTGCGTGGCATAACCCTTGTCGAGCCCTTCGATGAAGGGAGCCGCCATGCCTTGGGCTGCGGCCTCCTTCCAGCGCTGCGCGTCGTTGAACGCCAGGGTATCGCCAACGCCAATGTTTTCTCCGACGCTGAACTGGTAGCGGATGTAGTCCTGAAAAATCACCCCAATGCGTCGACGTAACGCGGTCTCCTGCCAATCCTGCAAATCGCTGCCGTCGAGCAGGATGCGCCCTTGATCAGGACGATAGAGCCGGGTCAGTAACTTGATCAGCGTGGTCTTGCCCGAGCCGTTCTCGCCGACCAGCGCCACGCTCTTGCCTGGCACCAGTTGCAGATCAATGTTTTCCAGCGCTGGCCGACTGGCACCCGGATAACGGAAACCGACGTTCTCGAAACGCAAGCCATCACCCGGGCAGACGCCGACCGTCAGGTGGCCGCTTTCGACCTGAACCGGTTCGGCCAGGTATTCATACAGACTGGTCAGGTAGAGGCCGTCTTCGTACAGGCCACTGATCGCACTCAGACTGCTGCTCACAGCGCTTTGGCCTTGCTTGAACAGCACCAGATACATGGTCATCTGACCAAGGCTGATCTGGCCATGTACGGCATCGATGACCACCCAGGCATAGGCCACATAAAAAGCCGCAGTACCGAGCAGGCCAAGGCCGAAACCCCAGCCATCGCGCCGCAAAGTCAAACGGCGGTCTTCGGCATACAGCCTGGCGAACGTGTCGCGGTAGCGTTGCAGTAACAGCGGCGCGAAGCCGAATAGCTTGACCTCTTTAATATAGGTTTCGTGGGACAGCAGGGTTTCGATGTAATTCTGCTGCCGACTCTCCGGCGCACGGCGAGTAAACAAACGAAAGGCGTCACCGGAAAAATGCGCTTCGGCAAAAAACACCGGTAACGCACCGACCACCAGCAACGCCAGCGCCCAAGGGGAAAAATGTACCAGCAGCACCCCGAAGCTAATCAGCATGATCAGGTTCTGAATCAAGCCCAACGACTTCATGACCAGCGCCAGTGGCCGGGTCGAAGCCTCGCGACGGACACGCACCAGTTTGTCGTAGAACTCGGAGTTTTCGAACTGCACCAGTGACAGGGTCTGCGCTTTCTGCAAAATCAGCGTATTGACCTTCTGCCCCAGCTGCACCCGCAACAGCGATTGCTGCACCGACAGTGCCCGTTGCGTGCCGGACAACAGCGCCAACACTCCGGCCTCCAATAACACATAACGCAACACGGGCCACAGCGGCGCACTGCCGTGCTGCGCGTGCAACTGCATCGCTGCCACCACCGCATCGACAATCCGCTGGCCCAACCATGCCGCCAGTGCCGGCAGCAAACCGGCAACCAACGTTGCCAGCACCAGCCCCAGAAACAAGCCACGCGATGTCCCCCAGACCAAGCGCAAGGCTCGCTGCGCCTGATCGAACAAGGACGTGAAGCGCGATAGATCAGGCATGGGGCATTGGACTCTGCAGGTGATGATTGTGCGTCATGGTACTCCAGCGCTACGACTGAATTTCAAACGACGACCGCGTTATCGTCGACGTGCTTTTCAGAACAAAAACATCTGGAAGACCCTGCCCTTTCCGGCGTCCAACGCTCTGCTATGGTTTAACCGCCCTACGCGGAACCCGGCGACACCCGCCCGCTCCGCGCCTGACTGCCGGGAGCAGAGACATGAGAATCAATCCCTACCTGATCTTCAACGGAGATTGCCGCGCGGCCTTCACCTTTTACGAGCAAGCCTTGCAAGGAAAGCTTGAGGCGATGATGACGTTCGGCGAAACGCCCGCCGCCGAACACGTGCCCGAAGAACACCACGACCTGATCATTCACACCTGTCTAAAGGTGGGTGAGCAGATGATCATGGCCTCGGACACCACACCCGATCGCCCGACTCAGGGCATGAGTGGCTGCTCGATTTCGCTGAACGTCGACAGCATCGCCGAAGCCGAGCGCGTGTTCAACGCACTGGCCAGCGACGGCCGCATCGACATGCCGCTGGAAGCGACGTTCTGGGCGGCGCGCTTCGGCATGCTGGTCGATCGTTTTGGCGTGTCGTGGATGGTCAACTGCGAAAGCGAAAAGTGACGCTGAAATTTCGTCAGCCATGAAAAAGCCCAACCGGTTCAGGTTGGGCTTTTTGCTTCAGCGCTGGGCCAATTCGTGGCGTACACATTGTTCGTAATAGGTCTGCTTGACAGCTGCAGGCTTGAGCTTCGACGTGCTGTTGTAGGTTTGCTCGGTGATTCCCATCGCGGTCATACGCATCCACGGTTGCTGGAATCGTCGCACTTGCAATTGTTTGCGCGCGCCATACAGCGAGACGCCTGACAGCTTCGATTGCTGAGCACCGGCAGCGATATCCGAACCCCAGGTGCAGGCAAAGCGATGGCTTTTGCTTAACTCTTTCGCCTGCACGCCTGTGGCGAAGACAGCCAGGGAAAGCGTTGCAACGGTGATAACAATCGTCCGCATAGAGCCCACCTAACCTTTTGAAAAAAGGCGATTTTGCCGGGGAAGCGAACGTCCGGGGGCCAGCAATTTGCCGCCTTTTCAGAGTTTTTTGCGGGCCAAAAAAGGGCGACAGGATTTCCCGATAAAATCCCGTCGCCCCGTTCATGACCGATCAATTGACAATGACCTCAACGCGCAGTCGATCGGCACCCTCCTCGCGACAATCAATACGAACCGGCAAGAACAGCTCGATCACCGCGATATTGCTGTGCAAATGCTCGGTCATTCGCGGCGTGGTGAACGAGCCACCACCGGCCAGCGCCATTGGCAACAGCAACTGATCGGCGAGGTGCTCAGCGACCGCAGCGCCACTGCGCAACCAGTCGGCAGCCTGACTAATCGCAGCATCGGCAACCTTCTCTGCGCGCAATGACACTTGGCCAAACGCGCTGAACACCTCGGTGACGTGTTCGAAAGCGTACTCCAGCAGCAACACGTTGCCTGGCCCGCGAGCCGGATCGAGCGTCACAGAGTGCAGCGCCGTAGCCGGAAGCTTCAATCGCTTGGCCACTCGGCTCAGCTCACGTTGGGCGACCGTAGGTCCAAGCCCGGCGGTCAGAGCCCACGCGCTTGGTGAAATCGCTTCGCCACGGTCACACAGATCGAGTCGCGTCAGGTTCGCCGGTTGCACATTCACCTCAATCTCGCCCCCGCCGGCCGGGGCAAAACCATGGCGCAACAAGTCCAACTCAACGTTGGCCCCCATGCGGCGCAGCAGCGGCAGCCAACTGCGCGTGAGAAAATCGGCCGGCGGCGCGAGCGGGTTATGCGTGCCACCGGAAATCCGCAGCCGACTCGCCTGCGGTGCCCGTAACAGTGCTGGCAACAAAGTCTGTAACACCAGTGTGCAACTGCCGGCCGTGCCGATGGCGAATTGAAAGTCGCCAGCGCGAATCGCGCCGGGTTCGAAGCTCAAGGCTTGCGAACCCAAATGTGCACCGCCAACCGTTGCACCACACACCTCGGCCGCCGCCATCACCGCCGTTAAGTGTTGGCGCAGCAGTCCCGGACGGCTGCGCCTGGCACGAATCTGTTTAATGCGAAACGCCCTGCCCGTCACCATCGATAGGCTCAAGGCGCTGCGCAACACCTGGCCGCCACCGATGGCACCGTCCAGTTCTATCACTTCCTGTTTCATGGCATTCCTTGCGCATACAGCCCGACGGTATCCCGGAGGTACTGATCCAGCCGTCGCGAGTCTTCCTGAGTTCTGAGTAATGTGGGCACTTCGCGCTCGAGTTCGGCCGCGATGAACCCGTGCAACGCCGGTCGACGCGGCCCATAGGCGCTCTCATCGGCATTGCGTTTAAGGGCGAGCAATTCGTCGACTTCATCGAGCAACGCGCGGTCGTCGACGGTGGTCAGGAGGTCGGCAAACGTCATCGGTGGCCGGCCTCGTCCCTGATCGATCCAGCGCACGGCCAATAATGGTCGCAGCACGTAGAAGTACTTTTTGAAACGCACGGTTTCACCTTGCAGGTAACCGCGAAAGTTCTTCTTTGCCATCGACAGATAGTGATTGCGCGCTGCTGGCGGGCTGTAGAACGCTTCGGCGAGTTCGCGCAGCTGTGCCACCTGCGCGGTTTCACTGCGATAAACCAGCGGCGAGTCGAGCCACTCCAGCAAGGTCGGATTGGATTTGCGCAATAATCCGAGGGTCTTGCGCAGCTCCCAACCACTGACATCAAGTTCATCGTCCAGCGGACGTTCGATCACATCGCGCGGCGCATCGACCTGAACGAACCACTCGGGCTTCTCCACGTAGACAAACCGCACGTCGTAATCGCTGTCGGTCGAGGCAAAACCCCAGGCCCGACTGCCGGACTCACAGGCGTACAACACCGTGACATTGCGCTCGCGTTCTATCCGCGCAAGCTCTGCCAGAACCCGCGCGCGCATCGTGGCGCACAGCGGGTGACGCTCTTCCAGTTCCATGACTTGCTTTCCTTTTATCCTTTGACGCACACCACCTGACGCAAGGTGTGCAGCACTTCCACCAGCTCACGCTGGGCGTGCATGACTTTGTCGATGTCCTTGTAGGCCATCGGAATCTCGTCGATCACCGCCTCGTCCTTGCGGCACTCCACATGGGCCGTGGCGCGAATCTGATCCTCGACAGTGAACATATTCTTGGCCTTGGTCCGACTCATGGTGCGGCCGGCGCCGTGGCTGCAGGAACTGAAGGATTCTTCGTTACCCAGGCCGCGGACAATGAAACTCTTGGCGCCCATCGAGCCTGGAATAATCCCCAGCTCGCCCTTCTTCGCCGACACCGCACCTTTGCGCGTGACCAGTACCTCTTCACCGAAATGCAGCTCTTTCTGCACGTAGTTGTGGTGGCAGTTGACCGCTTCCAGCGCCACTTCGAACGGCTTGCGGATAATCTGCCGTGTCGCTTGAATCACCGCGCGCATCATCAGCTCGCGGTTCTGTTTGGCGAAGTCCTGCGCCCAACCCACCGCTTCCACGTAATCATCAAAGTGCTGACTGCCCTCTTCGAAGTAGGCCAGATCACGATCCGGCAGGTTGGCGATGTGCTGACGCATATCCGCCTGAGCCATCTGGATGAACAGGTTGCCGATGGCGTTGCCGACACCGCGCGAGCCACTGTGCAACATGAACCAGACCCGGTTGGCTTCGTCCAGGCACACTTCGATGAAGTGGTTGCCGCTGCCGAGCGTACCGAGGTGCCCACGGTTGTTGGTGTTGGCCAGTTTCGGGTACTTGTCGGTAATCAATTTGAACCGTGGCTGCAACCCCGCCCAGGCCTGATCGGCTTGCTGCGGGATTTCATCCCAGGCGCCCTTGTCGCGTCGCGAACGGTTTGAACTGCGGCCATGCGGCACGGCTTGCTCGATGGCGCTGCGCAGACCGAGCAGGTTGTCCGGCAAATCAGCGGCGGTCAGCGACGTGCGCGCGGCGATCATGCCGCAGCCGATGTCGACGCCAACCGCTGCCGGAATGATCGCGCCGACGGTCGGGATCACGCTGCCGATGGTCGAGCCCTTGCCCAAGTGCACGTCCGGCATGACCGCCAGATGTTTGAAGATGAACGGCATTTTCGCGGTGTTCATCAACTGCTCGCGGGCCTCGTTTTCCACCGGGACGCCTTCGGTCCAGAGTTTGATCGGTTTGCCGTTGGCGACTTCGAGCAGTTGGTAAGTGTGTTCTTTCATGTCTTCATTCTTTATTCATTGGCCGATGATTCGGCGTTGTTCTGTAAGTCGCAGCGACAAAAACACAGGCACTGTGGCTCTGCCAGTTGAGCCCCCGTTGCCGGGGCGGGAGTCGAACCCGCGTTCCGATGTAGTACCTGTCGTATTCGCTGCCAATAACTGCAAAAAAGGTGGCACGACAAAAGTTGATGACTGTTGCGCGTTGCCGCGCTCCGGACTTAACCGGCCTTGGATGTACAGCCATCAGGCATTCGTGCCGTCACTGGCGCTGACAAGGGCTTGATGAGACGTTTTGGATGTAGTCCCATCGGCATTCAGCGCCGGTGATCAATCAATTCATGACGCGCTTTCGATCGCTTCGACCCAGTGCTGCGCACTGTATTGGCCGCTGGTGAACTGCTCGATCACGTCGAACACCGCATCGCTGAAACCGCCGACATTCAAGATGTCATCGCGATCCGCCGCCTGTGTTGCAGGACCTGGCTGGATGTCGATGCACACCAGCCGGGCCTGTGGGTTGAGCTTCTTGATCCGCTCCCATTGCCGCATCGTCTCGCTGGCGCCGCGACGCTGCGAATCGATCCACGATTCGTTGTCCGAGACCATGATCAACGTATCGACCCTGGCCTCGCTGTCCGCCAACCTCTTCAGCGGTGCCGAGCAGTTGGTGCCGCCGCCAAAAATCCCGGCGAGCTTCTCGGCGTTGCTGATCACACTGTCACGCGGGTTGAGCTGGATACCTACCACGTTGATCTCGAACGGCATCACCCGGGCAGCCGGCTGCTTGCGCAATACCGCTGCGGCGACCAACGCCGCCACGTCGATGCAGCGCACCTGCGAGGTCGCACCAGGGCGATAACCGGTCACCGGGCTGCCCATCGAACCCGACACATCCGGGCAAACCACCACCGCGCCCTTAAGCGTGGGCACGTTGGCCAGCGACAACTCCAGCGCCTCCTGCAAGGCTTCGCGGATCACCGCCGGGGTGTTTTCGCCCATCATCCGATAAGCCGACAACAACTGGTACGGATACACCCGCGCCTTCGCCACTTCCTGTGGATCAGCCAACCGCGCCGCGACATATTCGATGCAACCCGGTACTTCAAACGCACCGTGGCGCGCCAGGCTGTTGAGGTTGATGCGCAATCCCTGCCAGCCCATGTTGCGGGCTTGAGTGGCCCATTGCTCCTTGTTCAGTGTTTCGTTGCCGAGCAACTGAAACGGCACCGCCGGCACTTCATCACTCGCGCCGCTGCGAAACGCCAGCAAATCGCGGGTCAGCTCGGGCAAGGCCTTTGCCTCCACCGGTTTACCGATCAACCAGGCGAAAAACGCTTCGCGCCACGCTTCGGCAGGTTTAGGGTGAACCATCTTCACCACGTCCGCCAACGACGGTTGATTGCCGATCGACGCTTGCAACAGTTGCCGCTCGGTCGCGCTGTTCAGCCAGTTCTGCACCAGACGCTTGGGTTGCGAGCCAAGGGATTTACGCCCGGTGGCACCGCTACGGAGGATCTGTACAAAGTTGCGCAGCATCTTGCCGCTGTCGATCACTTGCTCGAAAACCTCTGGCACCAGACTTGAACGCTGCGCGGTCAATGCCGCCAGCAACAATGCTGGCATGTCTTTCATGTGACCTTTCTTGCGAGCGTAGATCGCGGCTTTCGCCACGAAGCGACTGTCCAGTTCGGCCACCAGCTTCAGCACTTGATCCAGCTGACTTTCTGCGGAGGCGTAAAAGGTCTGGTTCAGGCAACCGGTGACTGCCAATTGCGCCAGTTGGTGCTTCGGGCTGTAGGCATAAGCGCTGGCACCGGAAGCATTCAAGGTGTCGCAGGCCGGCAAGTGATTCGATTGCGTGTTGAAGAGATTTGAGTTGGCCATCTTGGCGTCTCGCTGTGTTGTCCTGTTCGTTGCGATAGGTATTGCAGCAGCTGTGCCAGTTTTTGATCCTCCTCGAAAAATGTTTATATCTTATTGATTTATATTGATTTTATTTAATAATCCGTTGTTCATCGAATGAGTTGACGACAAAACCTTCACCGAATACTTATCATTGGATATCGCCTTTTATCTTTTGAGATAAACATGCCAAACAAGCAAACCGTTGCCATCGGATTTATCGGTGCCACCCTTGATCGCGTCGGTAAAGGTGCCAATCGCTGGAGCCATTGGCGCCCCAGCGTTGGCCTGTGCCAACAGCAGGATGTGCTGATCAACCGGCTCGAGCTGATTCACGGCATCGACGCCCGTGACGTCAGCCTCGCCGAGCGGGTGCGCGTCGACATCCAGCAAGTTTCGCCAGAGACCGAAGTGCGCCTGCACCCGATGTCACTTCGCAACCCGTGGGATTTCGAAGAGGTCTACGGCGCACTGCACGACTTCACCACCGCCTACGATTTCGACACCGAGCGCGAGGACTACCTCGTCCACATCACCACCGGCACCCACGTCGCGCAGATTTGCTGGTTCCTGCTGACCGAGGCGCGCTATCTGCCGGCGCGGCTGATCCAGACCTCTCCGGCCAAGCGCACCAGCGAAAGCGATCACGCCATCGGCACGCATGCCCTGATCGATCTCGACCTGTCGCGCTACGATCGCATCGCTTCGCGCTTCGCCAACAAGCGCCTCGAAGGCCTGGAGTTCTTGAAGTCCGGCATCGCCACACGCAACGCCGCTTTCAACCGCTCGATCGAACAGATCGAGCGCGTGGCCGTGCGCTCGAAGGCACCGATGCTGCTGATCGGCCCGACCGGCGCCGGCAAATCCTTCCTCGCCCGACGCATCTACGAACTCAAACGCAGTCGCCATCAGATGCACGGGCGTTTTGTCGAGGTGAACTGCGCCACACTGCGTGGCGATGGCGCGATGTCGGCGCTGTTCGGCCATGTCAAAGGCGCCTTCACCGGTGCGCAGAACGCTCGTGACGGCCTGTTGCGCGCCGCCGATGGTGGAATGCTGTTTCTCGATGAGATCGGCGAGCTGGGCGCAGACGAACAAGCGATGCTGCTCAAGGCGATTGAAGAAAAACGCTTCTTTCCGCTGGGCTCGGACAAGGAGGTCGAAAGCGATTTCCTGATCATCGCCGGCACTCACCGCGACCTGCGCAGCCGGGTCGCTGATGGCTTGTTCCGCGAAGATTTGTACGCACGCATCAACCTGTGGACGTTCGACCTGCCCGGCCTCGCCGGTCGCCGCGAGGACATCGAACCGAACATTGATTTCGAGCTGGAACGTCACGCCCGTGAACACGGGCAACTGGTGCGCTTCAACCTGGAAGCCCGGCGCAGTTATCTGGCGTTCGCCAGCTCTCGCGAGGCGGCGTGGCTCGGCAACTTCCGTGAACTCTCCGCCTCGATCACACGAATGGCGACCCTGGCCGACAGCGGACGTATCGACGAGGCACAGGTGCAGGAAGAAATTGATCGGCTGCGCTACGCGTGGGGATTGGCACAACCGCAGGCGATTTCAGGAGAGTTGCCGGGGGACGCCGAAAGCATGGATCTGTTCGACCGCTTGCAATTGAAGGCAGTGATCGAGGTGTGCCGGCAGGCGGACAGCTTGTCCGATGCCGGCCGCCGCCTGTTCGGAATATCGCGCCAGGCCAAGGCACAAGCCAACGATGCCGATCGACTGAGGAAATACCTCGGCCGGTTCGGGCTTGAGTGGAGCCAGATCGTCGCCCTCAAGTGATGAGAAGGCAGCGACTGACCACCCGTCCAATCACGGGCACCTTCGCCTGCAGGACGCTTCCAATGAATCACCATCCGCTTCCACCGGAAGACGCCCATCATGAACAGAACCATTGCAGCGATCACCCTGACTGGCCTGCTCGCGGCCTGCCCGCTTTTCGCCTCCGCAGCCGCGAAGACTGCTGACGAGTCTGCCGCGCCACCGACCGCGCTTCCCGGCGTGAATCAGGCCAGTAAAGCTCAATCCAACGCAGACAAGGCCGACAAGAAAGGTGAAGAGGCGTCGGGTTCAAACTCCGGCGCCGAGTCGCATGAAACGGCAAAAGATGCAGCCACTTCAAGCGACTCGGAAGACCTCGGTAAATCGCCGAAACCTTGATCAGGGTTCTACTGAGGTGGCGGCTGCACATCCGTGAAGGTCAGCCCGACACTCCCGGTGATTTGCCACGGGTTGGCAGCGCCGTGCCCGCTGAACGACACATGGTCGAACAGCGAATCCTTCAGCCCGTCGATCTGCGCCTGGGCCGGACCACTGAAGCGCACGCGCTCGAACACCAACCCCTGATGCCAGGCATTGTGCTGACTGTCACCTTTGACCTCGATCGCCTTGCCTTGAGCATTTTCGACGCTCACGTCGGCGACGCGGATATCGCGGAATTGCCCCGGAATGGTTGAGCGCTGGTAATCCAGCTTGGCGTTCGGATCGTTGTAGTCAAGGGTAAAAATGAACGCCTGCTTCAGCGTATTGCGGATCGCCGAGTCGCGGAAGATCACGTTACGCGCGCCGCCGCCCATGAAATTGGTGCTCTTCATGCGCAGGCCGGCATCGGTGCCATCGGAAACGTTGTCTTCGGCCAGGATGTTTTGAATCCATGCGCCGGTATGGCTGCCGGCAACCACCATGCCGTGACCCTTGCGAAAGTAGTTATTGAAGATCCAGGCATCTTCCTGCGGTTTTTGCTGCACGGCCTCCGCGCCGGTACCCGCAGCAAAATTGACGCAGTCATCGCCGGTATCAAAGAAGTTGTTGAAGACCATCGCGCCCTTGCTGTTGGCGAATTCGATGCCATCGCCGTTATTGGCGTCGTAGGTTTTATGCGTGGTGTTGGCCAGCACTACGTTTTCGGTTTCCAGGTTCATGATTCCGTGGAAGGCCGGATTCACCACGGTGAAGCCGCCGTAGAACACATTTTTTACGTTGCGCAGGGTGATCAGCGACGAGCGCATCTGCCCGTAGGCGTCCTTGACGTTCATGCCGCGTGCGACCGCTTGCTCGACTTGCGCCTTGGCCAGAATGCCGTCCTGCTGGTAGCGGGTGTTGTCGCTGGGCAGGTAGAACGGCAATGGCTGACCGCGCTCGTCGACGACATCGGCGCGGCGCTTCCAGCCGTTACCGTCAATCGTGCCTTTGCCGACGATTCGGATGTTTTCGAACGACTGATGCTGCCGCGGATCACGCGGCAAGGCGTTGATCAGCGACGCCGGGCGCACGGTGCTCGAATACGGATACTGGATGTAGCCGGCCAACGGATAGTCTTCGGCACGCTCGGAACCCAACAGCGTTGCACCCTCGGCGATTTCCAGGGTGATGTTGCTCTTCAGGTAAAGCGCTCCGCTTTTGTAGGTGCCCTTGGGCAACCATACTTTGCAGCCGGGGGTGCAGGCGTCGATGGCGTTCTGGATCGCCAGGGTATCGAGACTTTTGCCATCACCCTTGGCGCCGTACTTCCTCACATCGAACACGGCGGCAACCTTGCTCGTCCGTTGCACAACGGCCGGACTGTCTGCCGACTCCTTGCCATCGGTGCCCACCGAACGCACGGTGAACCGATAGGCCGTATCCGCTTTCAAGCCTTGCGCGGTGTAACTGTGAATGCCGATGCGATGGTGAAAACCGGCGACATCCTGTTCGTAGAAGCGGTCGATGTAAGGTTTGGCCGGCGAGACACGGTCATTGTTGGCGTTGCTGCCGCCCAGCAACACACCGTTGGCGTAGACCCGGTAGTCGCTGATATCGGCGTGATCGGCGGGCTTTTCCCAGACCAGGATGATCTGCTGATCATCGTAGGCCAGGGTCGGCACCTGCAGTTTTACCGGCGCCTCCAGCGCCCACGACGGCACACTGCAAACCAGCGTCAACGTGGCCGCCAGCGACAAAGCCAAAGGCTGTTTGCGCCGCGTCGGAACAACATATCGATAAGGCATGAGCACTCCTTGTTCAGGCCGACAATCCGGCTTCTTGCAGATATTGGCTGCGGTTGACGAACGTCTCGCGGGGCATTTCCACAACCTCCATCGACAGCGACTCGACGTCCGGCAGTAAAGCGACCAGCGCCGCCACGGTCGCCGAGGCCAGACGCCGGCGCTGTTCAGCACTGCGCCCGGACAACACCGACAGGACGACGTGGACAAAATCGTCCGCGCCCGCGCCGCAGCGGTAATGCTCGAACGTATTGAGGCGCACCTTGATGTCCCCGGCCTTGAACAGGCCGAAGGCATCGAGGGCGTCATGCACGGCAGCGAGCAGGGTTTGCTCGCCGACACGTCGGGCCAGGGTTTGCGGGCAATCGATAAGGCAATGCGGCATGTCGCGCTCCTTGATGGATCGGTTCAACCAGCGAGCTGGCACGCCGATTCCTGGCTGAAATCACGACTGGCTTGTACCAGCATCCGCGTGTAGGCGTGGCTTGCCAGATCCTGGCTGAGCGCCTGACTGTCGAGCAACTCGACGATCTTGCCCTGCTGCATTACCGCTACCCGATCACACAGGTGCGTGACCACACCGAGATCGTGAGTGACCATCAGGTAGGTGAGTTTCTCGCGCCGGCGCAAATCCGCCAGCAGATTGAGAATCTCTGCCTGCACCGAGACATCCAGCGCCGAGGTCGGCTCATCGAGCAGCAACACGCGCGGCTCGAGAATCAGCGCACGGGCAATTGCCACGCGCTGGCGCTGGCCACCGGACAACTGGTGCGGATAGCGAAAACGGTAACTATCGTTCAGACCGACCTTGAGCAGGATCTCGTTGATCCGGTCGTCCTTGTCGCGCACGCCGTGAATAATCAGCGGCTCACGCAATGCCGTGTCGACAGTGTGGCGTGGATGCAGCGAGCCGTAAGGGTCCTGGAACACCATCTGCACCTGACGGAAGTGTTCCTTGGGAATCTTGTGCTGCAGCGGCGCGCCAGCAATGCTCAACTCGCCGGTCCAGTGCCGGTACTGCCCGGCCAGGCAGCGCAATACCGTGGTTTTGCCGGAGCCGGACTCCCCCACCAGGCCGAAGGACTCACCGTCGGCGACACTGAGGTTGACGTCGTGCAGCACCTGATTGAGGGCTGGGCCGGCGCCGAAACTCAGGTTCAGCGCGTGTGCTTGGATCATGGACATGGTCGATTCCTCAGCAAGTCAGCCACAGTGGATCGCGTTGCAACACCGGCAACCGTTCGCGACGGTTGTCCATGCTCGGCAACGCCGCCATCAGGCCGCGGGTATAGGGATGTTGCGCATGTTGCAGGTCGCCGGCGGCGAGCGATTCGACCACCCTGCCGGCGTACATCACCAACACGCGGTCGCAGTAATTGCGCACGAGGTTGAGGTCATGGCTGACGAAAATCAGACCCATTTCCTGCTGCTCGACCAGCTCTTCCAGCACGTTGAGCACTTGCTGACGCACCGACACATCAAGGGCCGAGGTCGGCTCGTCGGCGATGATCACCTGTGGACGAGTGATGACCATCATCGCGATCATGATGCGCTGACCCATACCACCGGAAACCTCATGCGGGTACAGGTTGTAGACCCGTTGCGGATCACGGATATGAACCTTTTCGAGCATTTCCAGCACCCGCTCGCGGGCCTCGCTGCGGCTGGCCTTGTGGTGCGCCAGATACGCCTCGGCAATCTGATCGCCGACCTTGACCACTGGGTTCAGCGAGTATTTCGGGTCCTGCATGATCATCGAAATGCGCTGGCCACGAATCTTCTGCATGACCTTTTCGCCGGCAGACAGCAGATCGACTTCACCGAACTGCATGGCCTTGGCGGTGATCCGCGCGCTGGCCGGGTGCAGCTTCAACAGGCTGCGACCGACCGTCGATTTGCCCGAGCCCGACTCACCGACGATGGCGAGTTTTTCCCGCCCGAGGGTGAAGGACACGTCGCGCACGGCGTGGGTTTCTTTCTGAGCATTGACGAAGCGTACATTGAGCCCTTCGACGTTCAATTTGATTGCAGACATACAGCCTCCGATTACTCGCTGCGCGGATCAAGAATGTCCCGCAGGCCGTCGCCCAACAGGTTGAAAGCCAGGCTGACCAACATGATTGCGGCCCCCGGAACAGCCACCAGCCACCAGCACTCGAGCATGTAGCGGCGCCCGGTGGAAATCATCGCGCCCCACTCCGGCGACGGCGCCTGCGCACCGAGGCCGAGAAAGCCCAAAGCCGCTGCGGTGAGGATGATCCCGGCCATGTTCATCGTCAGGCGGATGATCACCGACGACATGCACATCGGCACAATGTGCCGCAGGATGATTCGCGTGGACGAAGCCCCTTGCAGCTCAACCGCCACAACGAAGTCAGCCTTGCGCAACGACAGGGTTTCAGCCCGCGCCAGTCGCGCGATCGGCGGCCACGACGTCAGCGCAATCGCTACCACCGCGTGTTCCAGGCCCGGACCGAGCGCAGCGATAAATGCCAGCGCCAGCACCAGGCTGGGGAAGGAAATGAAGATGTCGGTCAGGCGCATGAACACCGTGTCGACCACACCACCGTAATAGCCGGAGACGGTGCCGATAAACAGCCCGATCGGGCCGACGATCACGGTCACCAGGGTGATGATGTACAGCGTGATGCGCGAGCCGTAGACCAACCGACTGAAGATATCCCGGCCATATTCATCGGTACCGAACCAGTGGGCGGCGCCCGGCGCCTGCAGGGCATTGGCGAGGTTCTGCGCCACCGGATCATGGGTGGCGATCCACGGCGCAAACAGCGCCACCACTACCAGCACCAGCGCGACCAGCAATCCGGCCAGGGTCATCGGGTTGCGCAGCAGGTGCCGCAAGACTTTCAGGGCACTTTTGCAGAAGGCGTCGAAGCTGGATCCGGGGGTACGATCCGACCGCCGCTTGGCGCTCGAATCAGTAGAAGACATGTTGGCAATCATGGGCATGTTCTCGGATTGAATTCAGGATCACCCAGCGCGTACGCCGACGCACCGGGCAGCGTTCAGCGTTGTTTGTAGACACCCAGATACCGCGTCGCCTCGGCATCATCACCGGCAAAACCCTTGACGTCGGCGGCGCTGACCACGGTGTCGGTCATCTGCGAAATCATCATGATCGGGCCGACCTGCTCGTCGTAGATTTTCTGCGCCTGGTGATATAGGTTCAGGCGCTGGCCGGCATCGCGTTCGACCCCGGCCTGATCAATCAGGCTATTGAGCTGCGGGCTGAAAAACGACGCGCGCCAGCCCTGGAAATTCGGCAGGCCGGCGTCATCGCTGTTGTTGGGGTTGTAGGCAAACGTGCGCAGGCTGAAATACGGATGCGGATAGCGCTCGGCCCCGCGCGCAACGATGATGTCGAAGTTGCGCGCACGCATGGCGCCGTACACTTGGTTGCCAGTGCCGTTGACGATGCTGGCCTTGATTCCGCCCTCGGCCAGCGTCGCCTGCAGACGCGCGGCGATATCGATGAAGGGCGGCTCTGACAATGTGCGAATGGTCGTGGTAAAGCCGTCCGGATAACCCGCTTCGGCGAGGAGTTTTTTCGCCTTGGCGACGTCCATGTGATAACCCGGATCCGGCAGGCGCGCCGCCAGACTGAGTTGCATCGGCTGTTGATTCAGCTGGCCGTAATACGGCATCACCTGTTCGTCCAGGCCCTTGTAGTCGATCAGGTTGCGCACCGCTTCGCGCACTTTGGGGTTGGCAAATTCAGGCTGTTTCATGCTCAGCGCGACGTAGTACATGGTGCCGCGCGGCAGTGACTGCACGTGGATTTTTTCCGAACCGTCGATGGCGCGGATGTCCGGTGCGGCCATGCCGTACGCGAGATCGAGGTCTCCGCGCTCCAGCATCAGGCGCAGCGACTGCGATTCGGTCATGTGCCGCACCACCACGCGTTTGAGCTTGGCAGCACCGCCCCAGTAACCGTCGAACCGGGTCAGCAACAGCGAGTCGTTCGCCGTCCATTTGCTCAGCACAAAGGGGCCGCTGCCGGCCTCGTTGGTCACCAGCCAGTTAGCACCGAGGTCAGCGTTTTTCTCATGCGCCAACGCTGTTTTACGATCGATCACCACCGCGCTTGGCGAGATCGCCAGCGAGTCGATCAACAACAGCGGATCCATGGTTTGCGGCAAGTCGATGACCAGCGTGTGGGCATCGCTGGCGCGGATCAGTGACTGAATGTTGTCGACGTTATAACCGTAGGCTTTCCAGGTCGTGGCCAGGCCGAAATTCAGTTTCATCACCCGGTACAACGACCAGGCCACGTCTTCAGCGGTCAGCGGATTGCCGGAGTGAAACTTCACGTCCTCACGCAAATGAAAGGTTATCTGCTTGCCGTCGTCGCTGATCGTCCAGCGCTCGGCCAGTTGCGGCAGATGCTGTTCCGGATTGCCCTGATCACGCTTGACCAGGGTGTCGTAAAGATTGGCATTGACGCCGGAAGCGTCGAGGCCCGGTGCGTTGGCTGGATCGATGGAAAACAGGTTGACCATGCTCATGCCGACGATCAGTTGGTCGGCCGGCGTCTTGGCGCTGGCCTGGGTCATCGGCACCAGCGCCAGGACCGCTGCCAACAGGCCAGCGTGCAGTTTGGTAAATGCAGTCGTCATTGAAAAATCCTTCTTTTTATAATTTTTAGTGCTGCTGCCAGGCGTGTTAACGCGTGCGCGGATCGAAGACCTTGTACAAGGCATCACTGATCAGGTTGAGCGCGACAAAAATCAAACCGATCACCAGCACACAGCCCATCACCGCATTCATGTCGCCGAGCATCAGGCTGCTGGTCAGGTACTGGCCGAAACCCGGCCAGGCAAAGACCGTTTCGATCAGCACCGCGCCTTCGAGCAGCGAGCCGTAAGCCAGCGCCACCACCGTCAGCAGTTGCACGAGGATGTTGCGAAAAGCGTGACCCCAGACCACTTGGCGGCGCGACAAACCCTTGACCCGAGCGGTGATGATGTATTCCTGGGACAGTTGCTCGAGCATGAAGCTGCGGGTCATCCGACTGATGTAAGCCACCGAGTTCAGCCCGAGGATCAGCGCCGGCAAAACGATGTGGCGCAAGGCGCTGGCGAAGGCTTCCCAGTCACCCGCCAGGCTCGAATCGATCAGCAACAGCCCGGTGACTTCGGGCACCATGCCGTCGTACGCCAGGTCGATGCGACCGGCGCCCCCGGCCCAGCCGAGCCAGGCGTAAAACACCAGCAAGCCCATCATGCCCAGCCAGAAAATCGGCGTGGAATAGCCGAACAGAGTTATCACTCGCGCGACATGATCGCCCAGTCGCCCTTGATTACTCGCCGCGCAAACGCCCAGCGGCAAACCGATCAGCACACCGAAGAGGATGGCCAGGGTCGCCAGTTCGATGGTGGCCGGAAACACCCGGAGGATGTCATCGAGCACCGGGTGCCCGGTCAACAGCGCGTTGCCGAAATTACCGTGCAGCAAGTCATTGAGGTACAGGCCGAACTGGGTCCAGATCGGCTTGTCCAGCCCCATCGCCCGGTACACCTGATCGTAGGTCGAACTGTCGGCGTCCGGCCCGACCACCGCCAGCACCGGATCGAGCGGCATGACCCGACCGATGATAAACGTCAGCGCCAGCAGGCCCAGCAACGTCACCAGTACCGTGCTGGCACGCCGCGCGGTATTGGAGGCGCGGGCTCCCATGGCAGAGGCAGTCATAACAAACATAGTCAGCTCCTGATAAAACGGTCACCGGTGCACCCGGCACGCGAAGTTCATCCGTGCATTTCAGCGTTTTTTGTAGACGTCTTTGTAGCGCGTGGTCGCGGCCGTGTGCCCTTGAAAATCGGCAACATCGGCGTAGACCAGCACCGTGTCGGTCATCTGCGAGACCGGCAGAATCGCGCCCACTTGCTGATCGAGTTGCTGCTGGATGTCCTGATACTGCGCCTGCTGTTTCTGCGCGTCGGGCTCGACTTCGGCACTCTCGATCAACTGATTCAACTCGGGACTGTAGAACGAAGTGCGCCAGCCCTGAAAGTTGCTCAGCTTGGCTTCGTCACGGTTATCCGGGTTGTACACCAGCGTGCGCAGGCTCGAATGAGGATGACGTTCGGCGCCGCCACCGCCACGGCCGACGATGATGTCGAAACTGCGCTCACGCATGGCGCCGTAGATCTGGTTACCGGTGCCGGTGATGATGCTGGCTTCGATCCCGGCCTGCGCCAACGTCGATTGTAGGTTGGAGGCGATGTTGATGAACGGCGGTTCGGCCAGCACGCGAATACTGGTCTTGAACCCGTTGGGATAACCGGCTTCGGCGAGGAGCTTTTTGGCCTCATCGACATTCAGTCGATAACCGGGGTCCGGCAAGCGCGCGGCCAGTCCCAACGGCATCGGCCGCTGATTGATCACGCCGTAGTGCGGCATGACGGTCTGGTTGATGCCCTGATAGTCGATCAACGAGCGCACGGCTTTGCGCACGCGCGCGTCGGCGAACATCGGCTGCTTCACACTCAGTGCGACGTAGTACAGCGTGCCGCGTTGCAGGGTTTGCGTGCGGACTTTGTCGCTTTTCTGCAAGGCCTGGATGTCCGGCGCCGACATGCCTTTGGCGATGTCGAGGTCGCCCCGTTCGATCATCAGACGCAACGACTGCGACTCGGTCATGTTGCGCATGACGATGCGCTTGAGCTTGGCCGGGCCACCCCAATAACCGTCGAAACGGCTCATCAGGATCACGTCGTTGGCCCGCCAGTCATTGAGCACGAAGGCACCACTGCCGGCGGCGTGCGTCACCAGCCAGGCGGCGCCCAAGTCATTGTTCTTCTGATGTTCGAGGACTTTTTTGCGGTCAAGAATGAAGGCACTTGGCGACGTCGCCAGCGTGTTGAGCACCAACTGCGGATCGGTGGGTCGCGGCAATTCAATGACGAAGGTATTGGCATCGGTCGCGCGCATCGAACGCTCGACGTTGTCAGCAGTAAAACCGTAAGCCTTCCAGGTCGACGCCAGTGCGAGATTGAGTTTGAGCACGCGCTGCAACGACCAGGCGACGTCTTCGGCGCTCAACGGGTTGCCCGATTGAAATTGCACGCCTTGGCGCAGATTGAAGGTCAGGGTCTTGCGGTCGTCGCTGACGTGCCAGCGCTCGGCGAGTGCCGGCAACAGCTGATCCGGCGCAGCGACGTCTTGCACCAGCAACATGTCATAGAGATTGGCATTGATCTCCGACACGTCCAGGCCGGTGGCCGCCGCCGGGTCGAGGGACAGCAGATTGATCATGCTCATGCCGACGATCAATTGATCGGCCGGGGTTTTGGCATGGACGGCAGGTAGCGCGGTCACCGCCAGGGTAGCCGCCAGAACCCGCGCCCACAGCGAAGGAAGAATGTTCATAGCGAGAGTGCCTTTCTTATATTTATAGGGCTCTCGGACAGCCCGGCATGCACCGGGCAGCCCGCGTACACGTCAGAAGCTTTTAAGCGTGTTCATCTCGATGAAGTTGAAGTCGATGTCTTCGCCCAGACCCGGCAGGTCGGACAAATGCACAAAACCGTCGCTGTCCATCGGGTCGACCAGACGCTTGAGGTACGCCGGCACCTCGTCGTAATCCAGGTACGGGTGCAGCAAGCCGCGCTCGTACCAGGTGCAGTTCTTGATCGCGCCGACCACCGTCAGGTTGGCTGCGCCGTTGCCGTGAATTTCGCAGTCCATGCCAAACGACTCGGCCATGTGTGCGACTTTCAGGCATGGCCCGATCCCGCCGACCCCGGCAACGCCGGCACGCAGGATGTCGCAAACGTCATGTTTGACCCAACTGGCCCGGCTCAGGTGTTTGCCGGACAAGGTTTCCGGCCCGAGCACCGGAATGTCCAGTTGCCCCGCCAGCCAGGCATAGGATTCGGCAGACTCTTCCATCATCGGTTCTTCGAACCAGGCGAAGTCGAGTTTTTCCAGTTCGCGTCCGATGTACAGCGCTTCGGTGCGGCTGTACCAGTGATAACCGTCAAGCATCAAGGCGATATCCGGGCCCACCGCTTCGCGCACCGCCGCGCAGGCTTTGACGTCAATGCGCGGACTCGGCGCGAACGAGACCGGCGGCATCCAGGTGTGCAACTTGATCGCCTTGTAGCCGCGCTTGACCAGCGTTTCGGCAAAGCGTCCGTAGTCCTCCGGCGTCGCCAGGCCCTCAGGCAATTCATCGCCGCACATGGTTGAGCCGTATGCCGGCACCTTGTCGCGAAAGCCGCCGATCAACTTGTGCACCGGCACGCCGAGCTTGCGCCCCGCCCAATCCCACAACGCCTGCTCTACCAGCGCCAGCGCGCGATCAGTCAACTGGCTGGCGCTGCCACGCTGCCAGTGCGCCAGGTCATGCCAGATCTTTTCGCGATCAAAGGCGTTCTGCCCGACCAGCACCTTGCGCACAAAACCATCCAGCACATAAGGACGAATCAGCTCCGGCGCACCGAGGGCGTAACCCTCCTTGCCGTCTTCGGTCTGGATGCGCAGCAACGCCATTTGCGCCTGACTGACATCACCGGGATGAGCATGGCCGGCGCTGTCGACTGCGCGGCGGGTGGGATAGGAAAAAACCTGGACGTTGACTGCTGTGATTCTCATGGACGTCTTGAGCCTTCTTATTGGATTTGTGACAGGAGTGTCGTCGGTTGCGATCGATCATAGGTCATCGTACAACACTTGAAAAGACCCAATAACACCTCTTCGAATATAAGCGTTTTCGGCTAAACGTCCAGCAAAGCGCCATATTTAAAGATGACTACGGAATAACAGGACTTGCTTTAGACCCCTATTCACATGGCATATATGTATCAATATGTTTCCAAACCAGCAAAATGACGTAGACGAGTCATCTTGTCGTACGATAACTTATATCTGTGCCTCAAATGAGAGCCATACGCAACATCGCGGTGCCTGTAGTACTCGTCAAACGACCCTAACAAAAACAAAAAAGAAGACCGTATGAACACCACCCTACGCACGCTCGTCACTGTCGCGGCCCTCGGCCTGCCCTTCGCTGTCAACGCTGACTCTGCCAGCCTCAACTACCGCCATCAGTACACCGAGGAGGACAGCGCCCACGCCGACCGAATCAAGCTCAACTACCGCCTGGACAGTGGCCTGGGATTTGAGGCGGAGATGAAATACCGCACGGCCGGGGACCGCAAAGATGTCGCCTACGACAACATGGTCAACAACGGCCATGAGTTCACGGTGAGCTACAACTACAAGCTCAGCGCGCAGTCGACGCTGACCCCGGCGTTTCAGATGGACAGCTCCAAGGATGCGACCGCCTACAAGTTCGGCCTCAAGTACAACTACAAAATCGACGACGCCTTCTACGTAGCGACGCGCTATCGCCTGGACCTGCGCAAACTCGATCGCGATCAGGTCAACAAAGACATGCCCGATCACTACAAGGATGACCAGACCACCCACCGCTTCGAAGGCTGGCTCGGCTACACGCCAGCCAACAAGTGGGCCTACGAATATCAGTTCATCTATTTCAAGACTGACTACATCCGCTACGACAACAAGAAGAGCGACTACGAACAGAACCTGATCGTCAAATACAAGCTCACCAAACAATGGGCGCCCTTCATGGAAATCGGCGACATCAAAGTCGAGTCCACCTCACCCGACCGCCAGGCTCGCTGGCGTCTGGGCGTGCAATACAACTTCATGTAAGCAGCGCGCCGCTTTTGCCTGGCGAGCGCGCATCGCTTGTCGGGCAGGCACCCTGCCGCTCCCCCTTTCTCCACCGCGTAATGGAAGACCCGACCATGACCACACAAGCTGCGCAGACCAAACCTTTCAACCGTATTCTGCTGACCGGCGCCGCCGGTGGGCTCGGCCAGATTCTGCGCGAAACCTTGCAGGTTCACGCCGACACCGTCCGTTCCTCGGACATCAGTGCGATGGCGCCAAGCCGCGGCGCGCATGACGAAGTGATCAACTGCAATCTGAGCGACAAGGCCGCTGTCGCCGCGCTGGTCGAGGGCGTCGATGCCATCGTGCATTTAGGCGGGATCTCGGTGGAGCGATCCTTCGAAGAAATTCTCGAGGCGAATATTCGCGGCACCTTTCATGTTTATGAGGCCGCGCGCCTGCACGGGGTCAAGCGCATCGTGTTCGCCAGCTCCAACCACGTCACCGGTTTCTACCCACAGGACGAACAGATCGACGCCCATTCACCGCGTCGCCCGGACGGTTATTACGGCTTGTCGAAGGCTTACGGCGAGGACCTGGCAACGTTCTATTTCCACCGCTATGGCATCGAAACAGTGAGCCTGCGCATCGGTTCCTCATTCCCCGAGCCGCGCAACCTGCGCATGCTGGCGACCTGGCTGAGCTATACCGATCTCGAGCACCTGATCGCCCGCGCGCTGCTGGCCAGCGATGTCGGGCACAGCGTGGTGTACGGGGTGTCCGCCAACCGTGATCAGTGGTGGAACAACCGGCACGCCGCGCACCTGGGCTTTGCGCCGCAGGACAGTTCCGAAGCCTTTCGCGCAAAGGTCGAACAACAACCGGCACTCGCCGCCGACCATCCCGACCGCTTGTACCAGGGCGGCGCGTTTACCGCAGCAGGTCCGTTTGAAACGCCGACGCAGACGCGCTCATGAGTGCCGAACTGATTGTCGATGCGCGCAACACCACCGGTGAAAGCCCGGTCTGGCAAGCCGACGAGAACGCCTTGTATTGGGTGGATATTCCGGCCGGCCGTTTGCATCGCTGGCAGCTCGACGGCCAGACCGAATGCTGGCAAGCGGACGAAATGCTCGCCTGTATCGCCCGCAGCGAAGCGGGACATTGGCTGGGCGCGCAGGAAAGTGGACTGTTCAAACTGCGCCCGCAGGCTGACGGACGTCTGGCTGCGGAAAAGCTCATCGGCGTCGAGCACGCCCGCCCGCGCATGCGCTTCAATGATGGTCGCTGCGATCGTCAGGGACGCTTCTGGGCCAGCTCGATGCCAACCGCTATGGGCGCCGAGGCGGTCGGCGCGCTGTATCGCTACGACGCGCAGAACCCGAACGATGTATCGATGCTGGCGCCGCAACTGGAGGACCTTGTGGTGCCCAACGGCCTGGCGTTCAGTCCCGACGGGAGCATCCTGTATCTGTCCGATTCGCACCCGAGCCGGCAACTGATCTGGGCCTTCGATTACGACATCGACAGTGGCACGCCGCACAACCGCCGCTTGTTCGTCGACATGAACAACCACCCCGGTCGACCGGACGGTGCCGCCGTCGATTCACACGGTTGTTACTGGATCTGCGCGATTGATGCCGGCCTGGTGTTGCGCTTTACCCCGCAGGGGAAACTGGATCGCGCGTTGCCGGTGCCGGTGAAGAAACCGACGATGTGCGCCTTTGGCGGCCCTCGACTCGACACCTTGTTTGTCACCTCGATTCGCCCGCAAGGCATCGACCTCGCCGATCAGCCACTGGCGGGCGGAGTCTTTGCCCTCAATCCGGGTGTTCAAGGCCTGCCTGAACCCAAGGCCCGCGCCTGAGGCTTCAGACGTTCAACGCCGCCGCGTCTGCAGCTTCGTAGGCGCGGCGCAGACGCTCGCGGCTGTTGGACAGATGCAAACGCATGGCTGCGCGCGCGGCGTCGGAATCACGCCGGACAATCGCAATGTAAATGTCTTCATGCTCGCGACTGAGGCGCTCCAGATAGGGTTCCTTGCGGTCATTCTCCAGGCGTTTGGAATGCAGACGTGTGCGCGGCAGAATGTTCGCGCCCAGGTGCAGCATGATGTCGGTGAAATAGCGGTTGCCGGTGGCCAGCGCAATTTGCTGGTGGAACTGAAAATCCGCCGACACGGCGTAGTCGACACTGACGGCGCGGGAATTGATGGCGTCCAGCGAATCACGCATCAGTTGCAGCTGCTCATCGGTACGCCGCGCACATGCCAGACCGGCGGCCTCGACCTCCAAAGTGATGCGCAATTCAAGCACCGCCAAGACATCCTGAAGCGTGACGATGCTGTCCGGATCAATGCGAAAACCGCTCGGGCTGGGAATGTCCTGAACAAAGGTGCCGATACCGTGACGGGTCTCCACCAGGCCCGCTGCCTGCAGACGCGATATCGCCTCGCGCACGACCGTGCGACTGACGCCGTGCTCGGCCATGACCTGAGATTCAGTCGGCAGCTTCGTCGCACGCGCGAGTTCGCCGCTGCAGATGCGTCGGGACAGCTCGGTGACCAGGTCCTCCGCCAGGCTGCGATGCCGGCGACGAACATTGGGGGTGACGTTGGATCTGTCCATCAGCAACAAAAATCTCGAATTTTCGAATAATTACGCATCATAGCCCATTCAGTTGTACGACAACGCACCAGTTCACATGATAGGATTTCTCATGCAGCGGACGTTCGATTCGCTGCAATGGCGATAAGGACGTCCGCTCGAGAAACACGTCGAAATTTCGCGTGTAAAACACTCAAGTTAATCAAGGATCTGATTACTCATGACAAAACCAACAACCTTCACGGCCTGCAAACTGGCCAGCGCCATCGTCGGCAGCCTGCTGTTTTCCAGCCTGCCCGCACAAGCGGCCGATATCTGGCTGGATGTTGCAACGACTGGCTGGGCCACGCAAAACGGTGGCACCAAGGGTGGCTCCAAAGCGGCAGCCAACAACATCTACACCGTGAAGAACGCCGCCGAACTGAAAGCCGCACTCAGCGCTTCGGTCGGCACCAACGGTCGTATCATCAAGATTACCGGGCCTATCGACATCAGCGAAGGCAAAGCTTATACGACGACCGCCGATATGAAAAAGCGCGGCCGTCTGGATATCCCGGGCAAGACGACCATCGTCGGTACGAGCAGCACGGCGGAGATCCGCGAGGGTTTCTTCTATGCCAAGGAAAACGATGTGATCATCCGCAACATCACCATCGAAAACCCGTGGGATCCCGAGCCGATCTGGGACGCCAATGACGGCAGCGCCGGCAACTGGAACTCCGAGTATGACGGGTTGACCATCGAAGGCGCCAACAATGTGTGGGTCGACCATGTCACCTTCACCGATGGCCGCCGCACCGATGACCAGAACGGCACTGCCAACGGTCGTCCAAAGCAACATCACGACGGCGCACTGGACGTGAAAAACGGTGCCAACTACGTGACCATTTCCTACTCGGCGTTCAAATCGCACGAGAAGAACAACCTGATCGGTTCCAGCGACAGCCGCACCACCGATGATGGCAAGCTCAAGGTCACGATCCACAACACCCTGTTCGAAAACATCTCCGCACGCGCACCACGCGTGCGCTTCGGCCAGGTGCATCTGTACAACAACTATCACGTGGGCAGCACCAGCCATAAGGTCTACCCGTTCAGCTACGCGCACGGCGTGGGCAAAAGCTCGAAGATTTTCTCCGAGAAAAACGCTTTCGAAATCTCCGGCATCAGCGGCTGCGACAAAATCGCCGGCGACTACGGTGGCAGCGTTTACCGCGACCAAGGCTCGACACTCAATGGCAGCGCACTGAGCTGTTCGTGGAGTTCGAGCATCGGCTGGACCCCGCCTTACAGCTACACCCCGCTGAACGCGGACAAAGTCGCGGCCGATGTTAAGGCCAAGGCTGGCGCTGGCAAGATCTGATTGGTCGATGTAACCGTGTTAATGAAAAGCCCTCGGTGACGAGGGCTTTTTCATGTCTGCTTGAAGACCGTGCAGGGGTGAAGTCCTGAAAAAATCTGGATTATTTATTGCCCTGACCGGCCCCATCGCTGGCAAGCCAGCTCCCACAGGTTTTCTGTTGTGACACAGATCGCATCAACAACTCCGCCCCCTGTGGGAGCTGGCTTGCCAGCGAAGGGGCCCGATCAGACACCATCAAAACCGGCTACTGGACCAGTTGATTGATCTCAATGATCGGCAGCAACACCGCCATCACAATCACCAGCACCACCCCGCCCATCACCACAATCATCAGCGGCTCAAGCAACGCGGTCATGCCCATCGCTCGCCGTTCGATATCACGCGACAGGGTTTGCGCTGCGCGCTCGAGCATCGGTGGCAGTGAACCGGTTTTTTCACCGCTGGCGATGAGGTGAATCAGCACCGGTGGGAAGACATTTTCCACCCGCAACGCTGCTGCCAGGTTGACGCCCTCACGCACCTTGGCCGTGGCCTCAGTGACGCTCAGGCTCAGGCGATCGTTGGACAACGTCTGCCGCGCCGCCTCCAGTGCCCGCAACAATGGCACCCCGGCGCCGCCGAGAATCGCCAGCGTCGAGGCGAAACGTGCGGTGTTCAGGCCAAGGATGAAACGCCCGAATAACGGCAATTTCAGCACCCGATGATGCCAACTCAAGCGCGCCGCCGGATTGCGCAGATACAAACGCCAGCTCCAAAACGCGCCAGCCATGATCCCGGCACACAGCCAGCCCCAACTGCGGATGAAATCACTGGCGTTGAGCATCGCCAAGGTCAGCCCCGGCAAGTCCTGCCGCGCCTGAGAAAACGCGCTGACCACCTGCGGCACCACATAACTGAGCAGGAAAATCACGATGCCGATCGAGACCAATCCAACCACGCCCGGATAGATAAACGCGGTGAGAATCTTGCCGCGCAGGTTGTTGCGCTCCTCGATGTAGTCGGCGAGCCGCTCCATGACCTGCGCCAGATCGCCGGACTCCTCCCCGGCCGCAATCAGCGCGCGATAGATCTCGGGAAAATCCCTTGGCCGTGCGGCCAACGATTCGGCCAGACGCATGCCACTGCGCACATCGGCACGCACGGCGCTGAGGGTGTGGGCGATGTGCTTTTTTTCGGCCTGTTCGACCGTGGCACTCAGCGCGGCTTCCAGCGGCAGACTCGCGCCCAACAAGCTCGCCAATTGCCGCGTGGCCCAGGCTAGGTCGTTGTCCGAGAGCTTGGCGCTGAACAGTCCACCGCCACCGTGTTGGGCAACGTTGCTTTCCTTGTGCACTGACAATGCGGTCAAACCGTGCCCGCGTAATGTTGTGAACGCGGCAGCCTGGCTGTCCGCCTCAAGGTGCCCGGATTCAATCTTGCCGGTCGCATCGGCAGCTTCAAAACGATAGCGATTCATCAGGCGTCCCGTGTCACACGGAGGATTTCTTCAGGGGCGGTGGCGCCGCTGCGGATCCAGCGCTCACCGTCCTCACGCAGGCTGAACATCCCGGCCTTGGCAGCAGATGCGCGCAAGGCCTGCTCCCCTGCCCCTTGGTGGATCAGGGTGCGGATGTCGTCGTCGATGCAGAACAATTCGTGAATGCCGGTGCGGCCGCTGTAGCCGGTTTGATTGCACGCCGGGCAACCGACCGGGCGCCAGGTGCCGGGCGCGGTGGGGTCTTCTTCCTTGCATTGATTGCACAGCCGCCTCACCAGTCGCTGCGCCAAAACCCCGAGCATTGACGACGCCAGCAGAAACGGCTCGACGCCCATGTCGATCAAGCGGTTGACCGCCGACACCGCGTCGTTGGTGTGCAAGGTCGCCAACACCAAATGCCCGGTCAGCGACGCCTGCACGGCGATTTGTGCGGTCTCCAGATCGCGGATTTCGCCGATCATGATGATGTCCGGGTCTTGCCGCAGGATCGCACGCAAGGCCAGGGCAAAGGTCATGTCGATCTTGGCATTCACCTGAATCTGGCTGATCCCCGGCAAGTCATATTCCACCGGGTCTTCCACGGTGAGAATGTTGCTGGTACTCGCGTCGAGCCGCGCCAGTGCGGCGTAGAGGCTGGTGGTTTTGCCGCTGCCGGTCGGGCCAGTGACCAGGACGATGCCGTGGGGCTGGCGGATCAGCTGATCGAGTTTGGCCAACACCTGCGCGTCCATGCCGAGGGTTTCCAGATGCAGACGCCCGGCCTGTTTGTCGAGCAGACGCATCACCACCCTTTCACCATGCCCGGTCGGCACCGTTGAAACACGAATATCAATCGGCCGCCCCGCCACGCGTAAGGCGATACGACCGTCCTGCGGCAGGCGTTTTTCAGCGATGTCGAGCTGGGCCATGATCTTGATCCGCGACACCAGCGCACCGTGCAACGCCTTGCGTGGTGAGACCACGTCACGCAGGGTGCCATCGACGCGATAGCGCACCACTGAATGGGTTTCGAACGGCTCGATGTGAATGTCGCTGGCCTCATCGCGCGCCGCTTGGGTAAGCAAGGCGTTGATCATGCGGATCACCGGCGCACCGTCCTGGGTGTCGAGCAGGTCGGTGATTTCCGGCATGTCCTGCATCAGGCGGTCGAGGTCGACTTCATTCTCTGCCGCGCCGACCACAGCAGCGGCACTGCCGGTGTCGGCATAGGCAGCGGCGAGCAAGCCATCCAGCTCATCATCGCGCACCCGCTGTATCGTGGTCGCACCGAATTGGCGCCGTGCCTCGCTGATCGACCAGCCCGGCGTCGACGGGCACACGGTCAACACGCCATCGCACAACAGAATGCGCTGCGCCTTGGCCCAGGCGTAAGGCAGTGAACTCATCTCATGCCCTCCCCAACGCGAATGATCTCCCCCGTGGCAATACGATCCCCTGTAGGAGCTGCCGAAGGCTGCGATCTTTTGATCTTTGGCCGTTTGAGTCCGTCGAAGAGCAAGATCAAAAGATCGCAGCCTTCGGCAGCTCCTACACGTCGGTTTTCCAGATCAAGGGGCGATGTCGGCGTCATTGGATCGGTACCGCTTTGATGGTTGCGCGTGGGCCGGAACTCGGTAACACCGCCGGCACCCCCTGCGCCGCCGTCGGCAACTGCGGCGCCTGCATGTCCGGCATCGCCCAGCTGCGTTCCGGCTGCAACCCACCTTGAGCGCGACGCATGAAATCGTAGCGATTGAGAGTAATGCTGCGCCCCGCTTCGCTGTCGCGGATGATGTACGGCCGCAGGAAGACCATCAGGTTGGTCTTGGTGATCGCCCGACGTTCGTTGCGAAACAGTGCGCCGATCCCCGGCAAGCTACCCAGCCACGGCACCGCGTCATTGCTCTGGCTGTAGCCGTCCTGCAGCAACCCACCGAGCACCATGATCTGCCCGTCATCGAGCAGAATGCTGGTATCGATCGCCCGTTTATTGGTGACAATCCCCGCAGAATTGGCACTGGCCGAAGCCCGCTCATCAATGCTGCTGACCTCCTGATAGATATCTAGCTTCACCGTGCCGCCCTCGGAAATCTGCGGGCGTACGTTGAGCTTCAAACCCACCTCTTCGCGAGTCACGGTCTGGAACGGGTTATTGCTGGTACCCCCGCCGCCAGTCACATAACTACCGCTGACAAACGGAATGGTCTGGCCGACAAAAATGCTCGCCGCTTCGTTGTCCAGCGTCAGCAGGTTCGGCGTCGACAACACGTTAGTGCCGCCCTTGCTCTTCAAGGCCCGGGCCAACACTTTCAGGTCAAGAATCTTGCCGATACCGGGAATGTCGACGGTGCCGTTGACGTAGCCCAGGTTCAAACCTTGCGGCAACACGTCGATGCTGGTCTTGCCGTTGGTGTTGATCCCCGAGCCGCCCAGATTTGCGCCACCGATCACGCCATTGCCGCCGAGGTTGCCGGTCTGCCATTGCACACCGAACTCGCTAGCATCGTCCTCGCCGACTTCGACGATCAGGCTTTCGATCACCACTTGCGCGCGGCGCTGGTCGAGCAGATCGATCACCTCGCGCAAGTTGCGATACAACGGCTCCGGCGCAGAAATCAGCAAGGTGTTGGTGGTGGCGTCAGCCTGAATCGTCACGCCGCCGGCACTGAAGGCGACGTTCTGCTCGCTGCTTTGCGCGCCGCCGCTACCGGTTGTGCTGCCACTGCTGCCCTGCGCGTAACTGCCGCCCGTGCTGCCGCTGCTGTTAGTGGTCGACGTGCTGCCGCTGCTTTGCGTACCGCTCTGGCCGCTCTGCCCAGCATTGCCGCCAGTGCTAGCACCCATAGAGCTGAGCACCGACCGCGCACTGTCACTGGTGCCGCTGTCGCTCTCGCCCGTGAGCAAACCACGCAACGCCTGCGCCAGTTTCGCTGCTTGCGCGTTACGCAGATAAACCACATGCAGATTGCTCGGATTGCTCTGCGCGTTATCCAGTTTATAGATCAGATTGCGCGCCAGCTCCGTGCGCTCTGGGCTACCAGCGCGAATGATGATGGTGTTGGAACGCGGATCACCAATCACGGCGATTTTCTGCGTCGGATCATTGCCCGGCGCATCGAGCAAATCCGCCACCATCGGCGCGATGTCAGCGGCGATGCCGTTCTGAATCTGCACCACATCGGTGTCGATCGCACTCGGCGAATCAATGCTCGCGATCAACTGCGCAACGCGGGTCAGGTTCTCCGCGTAATCGGTGATGACGATGGTGTTATTGCCCGGATAGGCGTTGATCGGATTGTTCGGCGACACAATCGGCCGCAGCACCGGAATCAGGTTCACCGCGTTCTCGTATTGCAGACGAAACGTGCGCGTGAGCATGCCGTTACCCGCCGGTTTGTCGGCACTGTAAATCGGCCCGCCAAGCAATTTGGCATCAGCCTCCGGCACCACCTGCGCCACACCGCCAACATCCACCACACTAAACCCCTGCATGCGCAACGCCGCCAGCAACATGTCGTAAGCCTGCCGCGCCGGCACCTGACCTTCCGAGACCAGGGTCAACGTGCCCTTCACCCGAGGGTCGACCAGAAACTGCTGCCCGGTCGACCGCGACAACGCCCGCACCACCGCTTGAATATCCGCGTCGACAAAATTCAGCGTCACCGGTTGATCACCCAAAGGATTGCTCGGCAAGGCAATGCCCGACGCCGCCGCGCCACTGCGCACACTCTTGCTGATGTTGTGCAATTGCTTCGGCGCCGGTCGCGCTTGGGCCTGTGCGCGTTCGCGGTCGAGCACCGCGTCGCCGCTGCGCTGAGTATTGGCCAGCGGCCGGCCGAGTTCACTGTCGACCAGCAACGGCGGCTGATTCTGTGGTGTGGTGCTGGTGTTGCTGCATGCGCTCAGTGCCAACAACAGAAACGGCGCGGCCGTACGTACATAATTGGAACCTGACCACTTCATGAAGCTTCCTTAGCGCCCTGCGCCTGATCCATGCGAACGGTTCCCGACAGAGTGCCTGCCGTATCATCGACCTTGACCTCACCTGCACGCTGCAAACGAGCCTCGACCACTTCAAGTGAAAACTGCACGGGGTGGATTAACAGCCAACTGATGACGGCATCAGCGGGTGCATCCTCGAACGTCAACTGCCAAGCGGTGCCAATTGCCTGCAACTGGTAGTGACCAAGCAGCCCGTTGCCATCGAGAGATTGCTGCAATGACCGCTCGACGTTTTGCCCAATGGGCGCTGTCGCCACCTCGCGCAACAACAGATCCAGCGCTTCGGCCTGGCCACGCAACTTCGGCGTTTCGGTCTGCCAATGTTCAATCTTTTTCAGCGGAGGCTGGACGAGCAGCAGCCAGATCAGCACGCCCCCCAACATCAATGCGGTGCCCGCAACCAGGCGTTTTTCGCGCAAGCTCAGCGGCGCCCAATGCCGATGAATCTGTGCACGCAGCAGCAGCCAGCGAGCCCGATAGATCGCCAGTAGATTATTCATCGTCGCGGTCCATGACGGCATCGTCCTCAACCGCTGCCGGCTCAACCTGCGGGCTGAAAATCCACACGTTGTCTTCGCGTCTGGCGACCAACCCTGCCTGCGTCAGCGCTCCCGGCAAAGCGCCGTCGGCGGGTGCCTGCGCAGTATCGGCAGCCAACTCCAACTGCAAACGTCCCTGCTCAAAGGTCATGCGCTGGACGCTGCCCGCCATAAACGGCAGCGCGCTCGCGGCATGTTGCACCAGGTAGGCAAACCCATGATTCGCGTCGGCCGTCACACCGCTGTGCCGGGCTGTCAATTGCTGGCGAGCCTGCTGCAACGGATTGAGAATCACCGGTAACTCTGGAAAAGCCTGCTTCACCCGCAAGCGCATTTGAACCTTGAGCTGCTCGCCCTGGGTCACCTCACGTGCCGCGTAAAGGTTCAGACCAGACACCCAGATCGCAACCGCCAAGGCACAGCAGAAGACGGCCTTGCCCCAACCGCGAGCGGGGCCGGCAGCCTTGCCGATGCCTGCATGCAACCCCCATCCCGGCGCAACGCCACACCAGCGCTGCTCCGCAGGTCGTGGTTCGACGACTGTTGCAGGAGCATCCGCGCCGATCCACTGCAAGCCGCGACCACTGGTGACGAGTTCATCCAGACGTTCCTGCGCCAAGGGTTCTACCGAAGCCTGCGCACGGCTGAAGCGCAGCAGCAATTGCCCGTCCAACACGCACGCGCTGACCTGCCCCTGCGCGGGCACCGGCAACGCATAAGGCGCCGGGTAAAGGCCTCGCAGCTTCAATCGGTGCTGAGCCAATAACAGCCCGAAACGATCCAGAGATGCCTGCGCGAGCCAGGCCAGCGACACTTGCCCTGAGACCTCACGAGCACTGTGCGCAACGTACATTTGTTCAGTGCCACCCAGAATCAGCGCCTGCGCGGCACACTTCACCGCCGCCTCGATCTTCACCGGCGCCAGCGGTGGCAACTGCAAACTGGTCAGTACGCTGTCCGCCGGATGCAGAAAAAACTCGACGGGCTGTAACGGCCACTCCTGTTCAATCAGCAACAGCGTACTGACACCGGTCTGACTGACCTGGTCGTGCCGATCCAGGCGCGCAAATTCAACCTCAGAGTCTGAGGTCAAACCCGCCAGCGGCGGCAAGGCGACTCGCAGGCGAGTCATACGCCGAGCCTCGACCAGACCACTTTCGGCAGGTCGTCGGCAGGTCGATGCAGCAGCGCATCCAGGCTGACGCGGCGCTGGTCACGACGTGCGTGTCCGCGCAGCAGAAACCAATCGCTGCTGATGCCGACGTTCAGTCCGTCGACGGTCAGATGCGGCAAGTGCAGACGGTTGACGAAGTCCCCGCGATTGAGGAACCACTGGCCACGATCGCGCTCTCCCACTACGGCCCTGGCCTGCGCGAGCGATAAACCCGGTACCACCGCCACCAATACCTCGGCGCTGGCAGTATTACCGTTGACCCAGGTCTTGGCAGGAATCAGGCTGACGTACTGATTCAAGCGACCAAGCAGTTGCTCGTTCATGCCTTCGAGGCCACGTAAATCATCAAGGCTGCGTAACATCGGCTGAGTGGCCGGCAAGGGCCTTTGGCGCGCACTCGGCGACGTCGCGCGGACGCCGTCAAACCCAGTCTGCGCCATACTCTGCCCGGCGGCTTGCAGGTCGGGCATTCTCGGGTAGGAGGCAATGACGCGCTGGCTGATGCGCTGGCTGAGGGCAGCATCGATTCCGATCATTTCGCAGAGGCGTTCGAAGCTGCGCAACTGTCCGCCATCGACGCGCTCATTGCTGAGTAAATTGCGTAAATTGAACTTGCCCTGCTGATCCTCGATGCGCCCCTCGAAACCGCCCCCCGGCAAATTCAACAAATGGCTTTTGACAGGCTGCGCCCAAGGTTGATCGAGCCGGGTCAGCGCGTCCTGTTGACGCGTGTCCCAGAGCAGTTGCCGACTCAGCTCCAGCCCCGCCAACAGCGCGGCCGCGCCCTGCACTCGGGATTGTTCCGCTTCAAGAGAGCGGGTAAAGACGCTCTGCCGGGTGAGCATGCCAGCGGCGATCACCGCAACCACGGCGGCAATCAGCAAGGCGCTGATAATGGCCATGCCGCGCTGTTTCTGCGCCTGTGGCGAGGATGATTTCATGGCCGCTCTCAGAGCTGCCAGGAACCAATATCGGCATTGACGCCGTCGCCGTCGGGTTGGCCGTCTGCGCCGAGGGAGAAGATATCGATCTCACCGTTCGCGCCAGGATTCAGATAGTTGTAAGGACGACCCCACGGGTCGTTGGGCAAGCGTTCCAGATAAGAGCGCCAGTTGCTGTTTTTCGCATCCGCCGGACGCTCCACCAACACCTTGAGCCCCTGATTCAGCGTCGGGTAAGTGCCGTGGTCGAGGCGGTAGAGTTTGAGCGCCTGCATCAGGCCGGCGATGTCTTGTTTTGCCGCAGTGGCTCGGGCCTGATCAGGTCGGTCGAGCACCTTGGGCACGACCATCGCCGCCAGAATGCCGAGGATGACCACCACCACCATGATCTCGATCAGGGTGAAACCCTGCTGGCCTCGACGGCCTGCGGACTGAGATTTGACGCGCGCGAAATCCATTTCAACCTTCCTTGGCATGATTACATTCGGCGCGCAGTGTAACAAAAGCCAGTCATCGTACAACAATCATTAACGCACTGTTTTTCTGCACATTCGCCAAAAGACGGGTGTTATTCTGCGGGTCGGTTTCAACCGCAGAGACAAGCATGGAAGCGTTGCGCAAGGAGCAAGGTTTTACCCTCATCGAGGTTCTGGTGGCCTTGGCAATCATCGCCGTGGCGATGTCTGCGGCCGTTCGCGTTGCGGGTCTGATGACCCAGAGCAATGGTCTACTGCGCGATCGCTCGATCGCTTTGCTGGCGGCGCAAACCCGGCTCGCCGAGCTGCGTCTGGAGGAAGATTTTGCCCCGGGAGTGAAAACCTTCGAGTGCGATCAAGGTCGCCTGCAACTGCGCTGTGACCAACGCGTGACCCCGAGCACCGACGGACAACTGATGCGCGTGACGCTGCTGGTTTCCGATCGCGAACGTCAGGCGCCACCCCTGGCGCGACTCGAAACCTTACTCGGCCGGCCGCAGGAAAAGCGCCAATGACGCTGCTCAGGGTCGAGTCAGTCGAGGCAGCGAGGGGGAGTCTGGCAGCGTGCTGACTTTTAATCGGCTCTGTTCTGCGCCACGCTCAATGACCACCGCATCCTGTTCAATGGCGATCACGCGCACACCCAGGGCCAAGCGATCACCCACCAGAAAACTGCGCGGCGGACCGTCGTTGAGACTTAGAATTGCCACCGCAGCGTGCGCCCCTGCCAGCACTCCGGAAACTTTGATATCCAACGGTGCCGGCTGGTTGGAAAACCACTGCAAAGCCGCTGTGTCGGCGCGCGTCGGCAGCACTTGGGGCTCCAGCGCCGGAACGTGGGATTGTGCCGGCGTCAGCAACAACGCAGACCAGAACAGTCCCCCTGCCAGTGCAGCGATCAGCGCCGCCGATTGCACAAGCTGCGTTGCGGATAAGCGAAAAGTAAATGCCAAGACCCAACCTCCCTGTTGTCCTGCGTCGCAGTCTACAGGACAACATTCGCTTTTCTATCGGGATTGATGGTTCGAATCCGCCAGGATGGATGCACAACGAAGGAACGTTGCGGTATGACCAAGGACAGACAAACGGGCTTCACCCTCATCGAATTGATGGTGGTGCTGATCATCATCGGTATTGCCAGCGCCGCCGTCAGCCTGAGCATCAAGCCTGACCCGGCGCAACTGCTGCGCAAGGACGCCAATCGCTTGATCCAGTTGCTGCAAATCGCCCATGCCGAAGCCCTGGCCGATGGACGCCCGATCACTTGGCAGGCGGAGAAAAACGGCTTTCGTTTCAGCCGTCGCAATGAACAAGGCCCCGGCTTCGATCACTTCCTCGCCGATCCGCAACTGCGCCCTCGTCACTGGGAAACGCCATCGCTGAAGGTGCGAGTGACACCCAGGCAGCCGCTGATACTGAACGCCGAGTGGTTCGATTCACCCGTGCAACTGCAACTCTCGGACGGCCAGAACACGCTCACCGTGCAACGCACAGCCACGGGCAAATTGACCTTGGCCAACCAGCCATGAATAACCGGCAAGAGGGTTTTACCCTGATCGAAGTGATGGTCGCGATCATGCTCATGGCGATCGTCAGCCTGATTGCCTGGCGCGGTCTGGACAGCGTGACCCGCGCCGACATGCACCTGCAGGCGAGCACCGAACACACCGAAGCACTGCTGCGCACGCTGCATCAACTGGAACGAGATATCGCCTTGCGCGCCAGCATCGAACTGCGTGAGCCACTGTTGAACGACAACGATGACGAACGATCCGAGCAGCCAGCGGCAATCAGCGTGCGCAGTGCCGACGACCAGAGCTTTCGTCTTGACGTGATCCGCAGTGCAGCCACCTCGCAGAACGGCTTGCAGCGCGTGCGCTGGTGGTTGAAAGATCAAACCCTGTACCGCGCCGCCGCCACGCCACGTGATCGCTACCCGCTGCCTGCGCCGAAACAGGCAGTGGCGGTGCTCGACAGCATCAGCGATCTGCAAGTGCGCGTCTGGGAACCCGAGATGGGTTGGCGCCAGCTCAGCGGCAACCGCAAAGAAAACCCCCAAGGCCTGGAAATCCGCCTGACCCGGCAGACGCCTCAAGGCGAAGAACACTACCGCCAGGTCTTGGGCCCACTGGATTAGTCTCTGGGCGATATTGCGTATTGCCCTGACACGCACGGCAACTGTAACGTCGAAAGTCAGTTACCGAGGAAATCTCATTGCACGACTCTAAACTTCTCGAAGATCTACGCGCTCGCTTCAACGCTGGAGAGCCTCTGGATTTCACTTTTTTCTGGGGACACCAGCGAAGCAAAGACGCCGTCACGGCTTCGTGCTTCAGCCAGTGGTACGAAGCCGAATTCGTTGTCGAGGGGCAACGCTACCCGACAGCCGAACACTTCATGATGGCCGAGAAGGCAGCCTTGTTCGACGATCAGGAAATTCGTGCACAAGTACTCCAGGCCCCGACCCCGAACGCCGCCAAAGCCCTCGGCCGCAAGGTGCACGGGTTCAACGACCAACGCTGGCTGCAACACCGATACGACATCGTCGTCCAGGCAAACCAAGCCAAGTTCTCCCAAAACCCGGAACTGAACGAATACCTGATGCGCACTGGATCTCGGGTCATTGTCGAAGCGAGCCCGGTTGATGACATTTGGGGAATTGGGCTCGCGCAGGATCACGCAAATGTTAACGATCCGAATCTGTGGAAAGGCCTGAATCTTTTGGGGTTTGCACTGATGCAGGTTCGGGACGGCAGGGTTGGATCGTCCTGAGTTTTATCGGCGGTGGCGTCAGCAACGAAAAAGCCTTGGCGTGTGCCAAGGCTTTTCTAAGGGGGTTTTACACCGCTTTAGGTCGCACTACCCGCAAGTCATAAATTGCAGGTGTATTGATATTCGAAGGGGAAGAATACGGTATCGACCACCAATGAAAATGGCGCATCGATCAATAAAAATGGAATCAACTTGCCTTTGGATGTACCGACCAACCACCAGTCGAGCCGAACACCGATGTAGGGGCATCGATGCTTGTCATAATCCATCCGCATGGCCGTTGCTGCACAGCCGCTTGAGCTGGCGATCAACACCAGTAACATCAGTTTTTGAAACACTTAATATCCTTATTAGTTGTTGATACTGAGCTGTGTAAACGGGGTTGCAGATGAATTGCCCTCTACGACGGGCCGCCCACGTGGGTGGAGTAGAGCCCTACGCCGATTACCGAGCACGATCGTAAGGACAATGAGAGATCTTAACCAGATTGGAATTGGCAAGATGCATGAAGCACGCAGGCGAGGATGCAGATCTGATGGACTTTATTGATTTTCTGGGAAACCTTTGCAGCGCATTCAGTAACTATCAAGGCTATGAAAAGCCTCGCCGGGTGTTTACCCGAAGATTCGTTGCGTTCTGCGTATTTGTGGCTGTGTTTGAGCTGATTGCGCTGAACCTCTACTACGCATAGACGGGATTGAACTGAAGGATTCAGCAAAGATCGCCAAGCCGGAGCGAATCCAGATCTTATTAAAAAAATCACTGTGTAGTTTCGCGCAGGCACAAAAAAGCCGATCCATCCGATCGGCTTAACTGTCTGATTCTACTCAGGAATTATGGTCGGGACGGAGTGATTCGAACACTCGACCCCTAGCACCCCATGCTGGAGAGCATAGCGACCTAAGCACTTGTTTTATAACGATAACAGCCCTTTCTGGTCGTGGCAAAACATCCTCTTTTTTGTGCTTATGCAAACGGAAACACGCGGCCTCCAGAGGAGGTTTTGCGCAACACCGGATGCACGCCATCGCCCCCTCCTCGCACCCTCCAAAAAAGCATCTATCGTGGGAATTGCAACTCTAACTTGCATTACCAAGGAGATGGTCATGTCAAAATCAGGTGGCGGAAAAGCAGGTCCAAGTTCAGCTGGAAAATCTGGCGGCTCGAAAGCTCCAGCAGTTGCGAACCTCCCGAGTACAACCGGAAAGCCGTCTGGAGGCGGCCGTGGCAACGCTGCACCTAAAGGCAAGTAACCATAAATAGTCGCAGTTCCTCCGGCGCCCAGGTTCCCGGGAGCCGGAGTTTCTTTGAGACGCCACCATGTAACGGTGACCCAGAAACCTACGCAAGCCACTGATACATAAGGAAAAGCTCCAGATTTTCTAGGGGTACAAAACAGCGATATCACCCTATAAGAATCAATAACTTAGCGTTGTAAATTCCTAAAGTAGCCTCCCTCCCCCGGCGTTCTGCCAACCGTCAATATCCTTTAAATGCGGTGCTACGCTTCCTTGATCCACGGAGGAAAGCACATGCCAAATTCAGACCTACTCCCTTCCCTGCTGTTCAAGATCAACGAAAACCAGCTCGCCTTGGAAGCGGCCATCATGGAGCTGTCCAATTGGGTCGAACAACGCGGCGCGACCGACGTTGCTGAAAACGTGCGCGGCGCCCTGGAAGCGATCGACCGAAACGAGGAGTTCATCAAGATGACGCTCGCCGTCATGATGACGCCGTAGTGAGCATCTCGCCGAGTCGAGCAGCTCACCATCAAAATTGACTTCACGACGCTCATCGATAAAGCTCAATAAATGAAAAACATCGCCGATAGGCAGGATAGTGCCCCCGGCTGGGGATTTTTCAAATTGGTGGTAGCAGGTTCAAGCGTATGAAAGAGATCTATCTTCTAATCGAGCACGGTATGGATCAGGGCGAGGTTTATGTACTTGGCTGGTTCGATGACGAGAAAAAAGCTCAGGACGTAGCGCAGGAAAAAGAGTGGGAGGCTTACCGTGCCGGGTTAAAAGCTGAAAACTTTTGGCCAAATCAAAATCCGTTGCCTCCAGATCAGACCAAATATCGCCGCTTCTGGGTGAAAGAAATTTCCAAATTTGAGGGCGCTTCGGCCCCCCGGTCCTCTGCTGTCCATTGACTCTGTAGCCGCCCCGGCTTCATCAAGAAGACCGGTCGACCGTGTGGCGTTAATCCTTACAGTCCGTCGCCAGACCCTCGCTCAATCTACGCGCCTCGATTACTGTATATCCAAACAGTATCAGCAAGGCGCAATGATGGACCGCTACGGAGTTGAAGACACCGACGACTGGCTCGGCAGCCCGACGCCGCTCGAAACTTGCCGGCACCAGCTGGCCCTCTACGAAAATGAGTTCGAGGAACTGAACCTTCAGCTGCAACAGTCCAGGGAGCGGATATTCAAGCTGGTTGAGATGCACGCTGCGGCTTCGGCCGAGTGCAAAACCCTCCGCTCTCAATTGAGCGTTGCGAAGTCTGAAGCGGCAGATGCCAGCAGGCGCGCTACCGACATAGAGACCAAAAGCAATTGGGAGCTGATGGCTAAGACTAGACACGTTAGCGAGCTGGCTACTCAGATACGGATCCTTAATGGAGACAGCCCGTTCAAAGACCCATTCCCCCATCAGCGCGAAACCGACCGCACGTAATTCTGGCACGCCTGTAGCGCAATCAATCCACGGTCGCCGGTGTCGGTGATGGCGATAATTCGTTGAGCATGCGCCGGGTCAAGTCGGGCGCGTACGGTTGCATGATCCACGCCGCCGGCGCTGGAGGTGGCTGGCACGTTGCAGTCTTTGGCAACGTCGGTTGCATCGAGGAGGACTGACAACCGCACATCAGCAGTGGCAAGGCGATCGCGCAGGCGATCTTGGTCACGTTGGGCATCGGTCATTTTCCTGAAGTGGGTTTGCTCGCTGGCCGCCAGCCGCTGCTCGAGCGCCAGACGCTTGCCCTGCTCGGCCTGCTGCGCGGTGGCAGCGGCCTGTGTCAGTTGATTGAGGGTTTCGGCGTGCTGCTTGTCTTGCTGGGCCAATTGATTCCCACAGCGCCAGTCTTGAAACTGCCAAGCACTGCCGAACCCGGCGAGAACCAGCGCCAGCGCCCCGAGAAGCCGCCACGGAACGACCATCACGGCACATCCTTGAAGAAAATGTGCCCGCCCAACTTCAGCGTCTGCTTGGCCTTCGCCGCCCAGGCCGGCGCTTTGATGCTGGTGGCGTAATAGTGCGTGGCGCCGCCGGTAGGATCAGGCACCTTGCCGTCGATCACCTGGTCGGCAGCGATCCGACATTGCGCCAGCTCGCGGAAAGGAATCTGCTTCACGCCGATCAGGAATTGATAGTTCGGGTCGGCCTTGTTCCAGCAGCTGAACTGGTACGGCTTCTGGCAGACGCCGGCGTAGCCCTCGCCCCACCACGATTTATCCTTTCCGTCGAACACGCGGTTGCGGATCGTCCAGGCCACGGCCACTTGGCCGGCAGTGCCCTCCCCGCGCGCCTCACCCCAAATTGTGCGGGCGAGGATGTCTCGGTCTTTATCATTTACAGGCATCGCTTTTCTCCAGACGAAAAAAAGCCCGCGTCTTGGCGGGCATAGAAAAAGATCTGCAGCAGCTGCTGCGATGTGATAGACATTCTTTTCTCAAGCAAGAATTAGACGTACAGTGGCGCTCTGAGGTTTATTCTGTTAAATAAAATAGGATTGAGTCGCTCATGGAACTAAAGCACTTATCAGAAGCAGTGATGCATCGATGGAAAACCAAAGAAGTTCATGACACTGATTTTTATGGCTTCACAATAGGCTCAAGACGCATCAACACAATACTCGACATAGGTGCAAATCTTGGCCAAAGCATTATATCCTTCCGAATACTTTTTCCAGACGCGACCATTCACTCGTATGAAGCAAACCCGATACTTATAGACGAACTAAATAGCCTGGCGAACGAAGTACCCGGAAACATAGAAATAAACCCCTACGGCCTAGCCGACAAAGGGGGCAGCTTTTATTTAAACATACCATATTCAAACGAAGAGGCCTTCATAGAAGAGGCGTCTATAACAGACTCATACTACGAACTACCCTGGGTCAAGCAAAAGTTCTTGGAGCGCGGCGGGCTTACAAGGCTGGAGAAGGTCAAATGCGACTTGAGGGTTGGTGATGATTTAAAATTATCTCCCGACCTAATTAAGGTTGACGTCGAAGGCGCCGAGTCGATGGTTCTTCGCGGATTAAAAAGAACAATCGAGCGATCGAAGCCAATAATAATGGTAGAAAACTCAGATTGGCACAACGTATCCACAATCATGAAGTCATTGGGATATGTTGCACGACGTTATGATCACGATGAAAACAAGTTATTGCCGATGAATGGGCCAACAACAAACACATTCTATATACACCAAGGCCTTAGCCTGACTGATTCCATCAAGAAATTATTATTTCTCAAATAGCTAACAAAGCTGTATTGGGCACTCTAAGCCGGATGCCCAATACGCGGTTGGTTATTGAAGTTACAGCGCCGGTTAATCTTGATCGGCGTTTGGCTTGGCTTCCGGCGAGGCAGGCCACTCAATCGTCATCGGATATCCCATCTGCGCTACGACCTTACTGAGATCAACTCGGTATTTCTTCCAGAGCTTCAGACTAGCCAAGACTTCTGCATTAGCCTCATCAATATCGACAGCATCCTGCAAAGGCTTGATGTTGTAATCTGCGATTGCACGCAGCCGCGAAATTTCAAGCGAAGCCTCAATAAGTTTCTGAGCTTTCAACTCGTCCTCGCTGAACCTTGGGTCCGGTGCATTACCTGCAGCCAGCCATAGCTGATAGGCCTGCCATTCCGTGTTTTCCGGGTCCGCTGGAATCCAGAACCCGGTGTCAGTGGTGACACTTTCGCCTTCTGATTGCTTGTAATTCATAGCTCGGCAGACGCCTCCCAGTGGCAAAGAAATGTTTCACCAGCATTACGAGCACAGTGCGCCCAGATGTACGCCGTGCTTGCCTGAACAGTGCGAAATGTATCTCCCGTGAATCCATTGGTCTGAACTCCGCCATCGGAATTACCCACCGTAAAGGCATTTACGATCCCCTGCTGGTCCCAATATCGCAGCGTTGGGGTGGATCTCTTCTCAACCGAGAACTTGGTCCGCCCCATTGCCCGAGTCCCTGATCCTGAGCAAGAAAGGGTCATACCGTTTGAAATGTTTGGGGGTGCAAATCCTGAAATTGTTCCGGGCTTGATGTCCGTCGGATAGGACTTCTCGTAGTAGCGCTGGCAGAGAATCAGCTCTTCCCCATAACTCCGGTCCTCGTACCCCGTTGGCAGACTGCCCAGCTCAAGCTTCGGATAGAACAGCGTTCCGCCGATGAACCTGATCGTGCTGTTTGATCCGGCGGTCAGCGTTACCTGAGCGCCGTTCGCGACCGCTACGGTATTGACTGTTGCTGTAGCAGTGCCTTCCCAGGACAAGGTGTAAATCCCCCCACCAATGAAGCTCCCTTCTATCACCTGTTCAAGCCCGCCAGAGGGCGGATTCACAGTTCGACCATTCTTGTTGACCTGGGAGGAAAGGCTCTGTCCAGAGGTGACAATTCGCCACCGGTCGAACGTGTATTGACCGGCGGCCGTGGTCGCCTCCGCGCCGTAAAGCCGTTGATTGACGTTAAAGAGCGGATTCATGATTAGGTTGCGGCGCGGCCCAACTTGAAGCTTGGCCCTGGCGCCGGCGACGGTATTCGACTCAGTACCGCCTTTGCTGATGGGCTGCACGTCATCAATCTGAAGCGCCTCGCGCGCGCTTGCAAGATCAGTAGCCCCGGTACCGCCCTTGGTCAGCGGAAGGATTTCGTAATTGCCGGTAGTCCCGAGTGCTGCCAGTTTATCGCCGTAGTCATTGAGGATTGCGCGGACCTGATCGGAAAGATCCTTCTGGTATCCCTGCACCGGCATGATGGCGTAGAAGCCGCCAGCCACTGTCGGGCCTTCGTAGTTCGGCGAGATCGACAGCGCGGTATTGCTGGCGATGTTGGTCACCTCGTACCAACGACCGTCCGGGCCGCGAAAACCATCACCGACCCGACTGTTGGCAATAAAAGCCGTACCCGTGCCGATCACCGCGTTGGAATTTTGGGTGACAGAGACCGTTCCCGTCTTGTACCAGGGCATTGTGTATCTCCAGAAATGAAAGATTCAGGCCAGCAATTTGGCGCAGAGAAACGGGCGGTGGCCCTGATTGGTCCACGCAGTGAAAGCGAGGCTGTACATCATGATTCGGCCGTTGGCGTAATCGACGCCGATCGCACAACTACCGCCGGTACCTTCATTATGACAGGCCATAGTGAAAGGGTTTATTGATACGTACTCCCCAGCTCCAAGCGCTTTGTTGATGCCCCAGATATATCGGCGACTAACACTCAGTTGCTCAGTGCCTATATACGTCCAGTCTCCCGCCGCGAATGTCACGATGACCGCTGGCGCACCGCTGTCATAGCAAAGCGCACCGTTCTGATCCCATAAGCGAAGACCATAGGAGGCGCTGCCCATCGACGCCCATGCCGCAACGAAATACTGACCGCTCAACGACTCATTGACCTTTGAGGCGTTCATTGAAAACCCCGTCCAGTTGCCAGGGCCTCCGGTGAACCAGACCGAGTACGGAACCTGAATTACCCCCGTTTGATCAGGACGAATGAAAACAAGCGGCGGATCTTGGCTCGTTACTGCGCGAGGAAATGTTGCCGTGGCATTGGCCGTCCCTGAATACGATCCCCGCGTCAACATACAAAGCCGTGGAGCCTCCGAGTCGATTTGCACGAAAGCGTTGTCATTGATGCTCTGAAAACCGTAACTCATGTCCCATACCTAATCGCGTAAGCCTTGGCCACTACCGTTGACCCAATTGTGGAAGCGCTCGCTGATGGGTTTTTCCTGAGCACAACAACCTGGCCTACCGCGGTAGTGACGAATGGATAGGATTTTTGGTTAGCGCTGCCGTCCGTCTCTGATGGCTGCACGTCCTGCAGCCTCGTCGGGATGATCATGAACACGCAGTTGGCGGGGTTGAATCCGGGGATAGCGATTGTGTAACTGGGCACGGCACCGCTGAAATCGATGACGCCCTGCCAGATCACTTGGTAGGTGAAGCTGTTGGTGTCCATAGCGAGCTGCCCGCTCTCGTTAAAGACACGCAGTCCAAATAGCGCCATTGATTACCCCAGATAGCCGAGACGAACACGCAAGACGTTATTGGCGTCGTAGACCGAGACGTTCAGTGAGTTGATCACCAGACGCCCCTGCCCCGGAACGATGCCGTTTATTTCGAGTGTGCCGTCTTTGTTCAGGATCCAGCCTTGCTGGCCGGCGATGTAGTTGGTCGAGCTGATATAGCTACCGATCTTCGCGTTGGTGATCGTTCCGTCCTGGATGAACGCCGAGTTCATGAACACCTGCCCGCCTTGTACGGCGAACGGAACCGCGATGGCACCGCCGGCAATGGTGTTGACGATGGCGAAACGGTCGGCACTCACCAGGAACTGGCTCTGCAATCCTGCTGGCCCGTTTTCAATACCAAGCCCGATACCGGCAGCGATGTACTGGCCCGTGCCGGAGTTGTATTGCATCTTCACCGACCAACTGGCCGATATCTTCCCGTTCACGTCGTTGACGATCGATGTATTTTGCTCGATTGCTGTTTGCTGACTGCCGACGGTTGTGCTCAGCTGAGTGATCTGCTGCACAGAGGCCTGCTGGTTGGTGACCACCACCTCTTCAAGCTCGGTGATGTTCGCCGCGTTCTCTCCGATCTTCGCGTCGAAGGTCGTCACACGCCTTGCCATTGCCTCGTTCTCGGAGGCGCGAACCTTCGACTCGGAAGCGATTGCGGCGGTGCTGGTGTGGCTTTTGATCGCGTCCGCGAGATCGCCAGCACCGTCATCGTCTCGATAAGAGGCGCGAAGGGCTTCGAAGGCAGTGGCTTGAGCAGTAACGACGCCGTCGATCTCAATGATCTCGGCGGTGTTTGTCGCCACCTGCTGAGCAAGGCCATTGGCCGTTTCCACCGTCTGACCAACGTCGAGCCAGTAGAGCGGGTTTGGCGGTGGCGTATCGACTGGTACCGGACCGGTAGCCTGATAGATCCGCTTGCCCTGCACTACGAGGTCGTACTCTTCGTAGGTGGCTTCGGGGTCGTACCCCTTCAATCCGTCAAGCGCATCGATCTGCGCCTGCAAGCCTGGGATCTTGTCGATCTCGTCTCGCAGATCCTGGCCAAGCTCTGTTTCTGTAATTTGGCCGGCGATCATTTCAAGAATGGCGGCCGCGTCCGAACTGGACTGGCCCTGCACGCCAAGCCCGATCGGATGCCACGGCCCGATGTTGCCGATCTTGTCGACGATGCGGCCCCAGAAGTAAAAGGTCACGCCGGCGCGTAGGCCGAGCATGGAGAAATCACTTTGCGGGTAGGCCAGGTCTGTCAGCTTGGTCGCGGCATCCAGCTCAGTCGTCGGCCCGTACCAGATCTCCGTGCGCTGGCTGTCCTCGGCGCCAGCAGGGAAGCCCCACTTGAGATAGATGCCGAACAGCAACGGTGTTGCGGTCAGGAAAGCCAGTGCCGGCGGCAGCCCTTGCTTACCGCTGAGGTTGGTCAGGATCGAGTTGCGCCACGGCGACGTGATGTCAAACGCGCTCACCGCGCGAACCCTAGCCACATAAGCGCCGGCGTAGATGCCGACCACGTCCACGTTGGTCATGCCGGTGCGCTGCAGCTTGATCCAGTTGCCGCTGTCCTTGCGCCATTCAACGTCATAGCCGACCGCGCCATCCACGGCCGGCCAAGTGATCGTCATGGTGGCCACGGCCAGACCCTGAACAACCGATGAAGTCGACGACAGCGTAACGCTCGTCGGCGCCGGAACAACGGTGATCGGGATCACGCTGATCGGGCGTTCTTCCAGGCGTGCGCCGGTGTCGATGAAAGCGAACTTACTCGGCTCGAACTGCAGCGCGCTGATTTCGTAGTCGCCTTCGGTGGTGCGCTTGGTGCGCAGCACGCGATACAGCGGGATCGCCAGATCATCAGCGTCGAGCGCCCATTGCAACTGCACCACCGGCGGTTCGCTGTAGGCGACCGTGACAGTCACGGCGCGGCCGTTGACGCTCTGCACGGTGCGGCCTTCAGCGCGGCCGCCCGGCAGGTTGATGATCAGTCGATCGCCTGCCTTGGCCTGGGTGTCGCGATCGAGCGTAACCACCCGCCCCGCCACCGCCGAGATCCGGCCGCCGACTTCACGGCCCGCCAGCAACGAGTCAGCTACAGGGATGATGTGACCCGGCAGCGGAATCACGCCCTCCATGCCGGTCTTGAACGACACGGTGCGGTCTTGGTTGTTGCTGAGGATCGCCCACTTGCCGCGGCGCTGAGCCTCGGACGCGCGGGTGCAGCCAATGGCGCTCAGCTCGGTCGGCCGGTCGCCGTAGCGGCGTTGCAGATCCAGGTCAGCGAACGGAATGACGTCGGTGTCGTAGTTGTTCGCCGGGTTGTCGTAGCTCACCAGCGCCCGCGTGTAACGGGTCTTCGCCGAGGCGCTGCCGTACGAGAATTTTCCATCGATGACGTTTGCCCGGGTGAAGACGTAGTCGAAGTCCTGCGCGCGCGGCATGTCCGCCTGCATCACCAGTTGGCCCTGCGCCCAGTACGTCATGCCTCGGTAAATCGCCGAGATGTCGCGCAGTAGCGACCACGCATCAGCCTTGCCCTGCAGGTTCATGTCACAGAGGAAGCGCGGCTCCTGCCCGCCCAGTCCGTTCGGCACCAGCTGGTCGCAATACTGAGCGATGCGGTACAGCTCCCATTTGTCGACCATGAACGGCTTGATGCGCTTGCCCAGGCCGAACCGGTCTTCGGTACAGATGCCGTAGGTGATCCACGCCGGATTATTGGTCCAGGCCGATTTCATCGAACCGTCCCACGTCCCGGTGTAGGTGCGCAGGATTGGGTCGTAGTTGCTCGGCACCATCCAGCGACGGGCCTTGCACTTCACGGTGACCGCCGGGATGTTGGTGAACTGCTCGGCGTCGAACTCGATGTAAAGCAACGCAGTGTTCGGGTAACGCAGCTTGGCGTCGATGACTTCGGTGTAGCCGGCCACCAGCATGGTGTCGGCGATCTTGTTGGTGTTCTGGTTCGGCGTCAGGCGGCGCACGCGGATCTGCCAGCCAGTTGTAGCGTCCGGCAAATCGATGCGGCGCGAGCGCTCGTAGCGCGTAGTGGTCTTGCCGTCGACCGCATCCACCAGCACCTGCTGATAGGAGCCGCCGTCGGTGGCCACGTCGATCGCGTATTCGATGCGATAGCCGCCGACATTACCCTGGTCATCAGACCGTTGCAGCGCTGGCCAAGCCAACCGCATGCGCACGGCGGATAGCTGAGTGTTGGTGATCGAGCGCACCCATGGCGAATCGCTGCGCAGCTCAATGTTCAGCGACGTCTCGTTCTCCACGGATGGAATGCCCGGGATGTAAGTCTGATCCACCGATCCCGGGCGCCAGTCCCACTTCACGTTCGGGAAGTTGTAGTTGCCGCTGGCATCTCGGATCGGTGTGTTGTCCAGGTAGATGTCGTAATCAGTCGGGACGCTGTCGAACTCACCCTCACCCACGGCGATCAGCAGCTTAGCCAAGTTGGTCGAGCGCAGGCTGTCGCTAGCTTCGGTCGGCGACTTTGGCTTGCTGTTGCCGCCCTTCTCGCCACGGATATCGATCTGTGCTGCTGCGCCCATGCTTTCCTCCAGGCATTAAAAAACCGCCTCTTGGGCGGCCTAATGGCATTTCTATAAAAGTCGTGATGATAGAATTCGCATGCTGAGCCCTCCTACGATGAGGCGCTCGACTCAGTCATCAAGGAAATAAGTGCTGATGAAAAAAGCTCCAACTTGGCTACGAACAATCCTTTCGCTTCCGGTGTACGCAATTTCAGCCGTGTTGTGGATTTTCACTGCATACACAATCATCACCTCTTCGGTAAAAATGCTCTCCAGATATGTAACGCCCCAACAGATTGGTCAGGGATTGGCCGAATTGATTTTCGCTCTAGTGTTTGCCGCAGTTGGTAGCGGATTATGGATGCTTGCCAGGTACATTCGGACCTCAAACTTTAAGAAGCAACCGCGCCCTTCCGCCTCCCCTCAGTCATAAACTTTTTACACTTTGTCCTCAGCCAGGATGGAGGCTGAGATGATCATGCCACCCCAGCGGCGCTCGCCGATGCAGATCGGTACCGGGTTGCCGCTGGCCGTGGTGTTCTTGGCGCTGCCGAAGGCGTAGGACGGTGAGTTTTCAGGGGATGCACTTTGCTTCAGGCCTGAGGCTTGGGGGCTGAGCATTTGGATCACGCCGCCGGCAGTCATTGCCAGACCAGCCGAGAACAGAGATGGACCAGCACCACCGGCAAAAAATGATGCGGCAATCAGCACGACGCCGATGATTGTTTGAAGTACGCCTGCGCGCTTGCTTCCTGAAATCACTGGAACAATTCGAATTTCCTGAGCGCCCCCGAGTGCAAAATCTTTTTCGCCCACATTTTTCCGATTTCGGAAAATCGCGAATCGCATACCGCGCCGGTCCAGATCCTTGATCGCTCCTTCAAACCCGTCGATTGTGCATTTCAATGCCTGGAACGCTTCGCCAACGGATTTACTGCCAAGCTCTCGATAATGCACGCGTCCGAATAGCCTTGCCAGCGGGCCAGATAGGAGGATGGTGGTCATCGATGGTTTAGAAATTGCTGCGGCTGCCATGGGTTATCTCCTGACGAAAAAAAACCGCCAATTGGCGGTTTTGATAAATTGTTCGGTTTACAGGCACTCGCGAACTGCTGCCTCAAGTGCCGAGCGGCCCCACATTTTTGACCACGGCAACCGCTGGTACAGTGCGACTTTGCTGCCTGCTCCAGCGCTGATAACTTCAAGCACCTCATCGGTCATCATGTCAGTAGCAACGACCAGCCGATAGCCGTTCTCTGTCTCAGACATGGTCGAAGTCGAGCGCTGCTCCTGCCACTTCGGGAATACGCACAGAGCGTACTTCTTGGCTGATTTATTGGTGGATGCGCTGATGGTCGGATCGTTCTTCTTCACATCTCCGGGCGACGAGCACCCCGCCAACAGCGCTACCGCTAACGCCCCTATCACAATCCGCATATTTACTCCTCATGGTCTCGCACGCTGAAGGTGAAGAAATAGAACGAAATTTTTTCGTCCTCGATATCCCTTAACTCGTAACGGATTCTATCCAGACCGCGGTCGATGCGAGTTACGACGAGGTCCATGAATTGGGTTAGTCCGCCCCCGAAGCCGCTTAGGTTCACTGAGCTGACATCATGAAAAATAGCCGTCACACCCTCGATTTCTGGATCTTCCGAGGAAGACATAGTCAGGCTGAGGCTGTACTTGAAATCCACCATTTCGAGCTTGATCGCAGCTACGCAATTGTGCTCGAAAAGGAGTTCGTTTAAGCGAGGCAGCTCCATTTATGACTCCGATTGCAGATCGGCTGAAGCACGCAGCGCTACTGCTCCAATACCAGTTCCAGTTGCGCTCGTGATTTCGAGTCAGGGATCGACCTTCTCATCGAAAACTATTTGATACTGTTTTCTACCAGTACCCTCAAGAAGGTCCTTCAGAGCTTGGGCTCGACGATCTAAGCAGGCTTTAAAACCTGAGCTTTCAGGGGGGCCGAAATCTAAGCAAGGGTCACGATTATCAAGTGGTTGCCTCTTGTGGGAGCACCCCAACAGAAGCGCTACCGCCAGCGCTCCTACGATCAATTTCATGCAGGTCACTCCTGTGGAACTACAACTAGTTCGCCCGTTTTTTAAATTTGAAACCAAAAGGCTTACGGTTTTCCTTAGAAGTTACACATTTTCGGGCATGGCTCGGAGGACGTGACCTAGATCATGATCACCGTAGTTAACAACCCAGCTGTTATCGTCCAGGCGTGCCAAATGACCTAGGCGCTTGCCATTGGGGCAGAACAGTACCCCTTCCACCACCTCATACGTGCGCTCACCTAAGCGGATCGATCTACCTTTCCCGTCGACCAAAAGGCCGATCAAGGCAGTAGATGCACGGTCCTTGTAGACGCCCCATTGACCTTTCTCGTACGACCTCGGCATGACAGCTCCTTTATCAACCTGCAATTCAATGAACGATCATTCCCTAACCAGAGCAATCCATCAAGTGCTTACTGTCCGGACGTCCAGCATGGATAGAATGCCAGTGGCACGGACCTTTATTCGATAGTAGCTTTTGGCCTCCATCGAAATAAGGAACAAAGGAATGGCAACAAAAGCAAGGTTTTTTAAAGTTATTGTTCGCGACGGGAATGGTAGTCACATTTCTTTTGAAGCTGCGCATAGCGAAGCTGATCTTCGAAATAGCATCACCCCCCTGCTCAGCCCATACCAAAATCTAGAGTCAATCCAGCATCTAGGCTTCCGATTGGTAGATACCAATCCGGATGAAGAAAATGACGCCGTCGAGTTCAGTGTTCAGATGAAATCCGGCGGGCGATGGTACTGCCGCAAAGATGACTTTTCTTATCCGCACCTACTGCAACAGTTTGCCAAGAACGTTCAAAACATTAACGATTTCTATGAGGAGCGTGACGCGGAAAGGTATATGGAATAGCAAGGGGAGACACCCAGTCCTTTGCCTGCAAGCCCAAGGACTGGGATTGCGCCAATTTCGGCGCGGATATCGCAAGGAGCATCAAATGAGTGAAAAGAAAGTTCTGAGTTCATTCGAGACGGGAACCCTCGCAGCGATCACCCTAATTGGGACGGCCCTTGCTAGCCTGGATTTGTCGAAGCGCACGAAAATCAGCAATGCGGCGCAGGAACTTATGGAAGCGCTACCTTTTGATCGAGATTACGCTGATGGCTCATCGGGCAATCATTTGGCGCTTCGAGCGCTGATAAAAGGTTTGCACCCAGTTGAGTCACCGAAATCTGACGACTGATCCATTCCAACAACTTCCCTGCGTCAGCGCGACCAGGGAAGTCGCTAACGGGCTTATTTTTCGATTCTATTTCACTCATCAATAGCTCCAGCGGCACCGCCGCGTCATTCGGTTGGTTGTGCATTTTTGTGCCTGAGGATCAGGCGCGTGCGATCCAGCCACGGCCCGCCGAAGACAATGACCTCTGACGGCCTGCCGTACAGGTGGTGCAGCAGGAACGGCCCAGGGCCGAACGTTGCAGCATCCTCACCCGGCAGCGCTGGATCAGAGCCGAGGAATATCCCGGCGTGGTTTGGGTAAACGGTGCGCCCCACCTCCATCACGATCATGTCGCCGCGCTGCGGCTGGTCGACGCGGTAGAAGCCGGCGGCCTCGTAGTTCGCTTCGTACAGGCTGGTGTTGTCCTTGCTCTCCCACCAGCCATCAGCGCGCTTGAAGGCCTCGAACCCCAAGCCCCACTCGCGCCTGTACCAGTCCGCGCAGACCTGCCAGCAGTCCCAGGCGCCGTGCACGAATGGCCGTTTCAGCAGCGGCACATCGCCAGACGGCATGATCGTTCTCAGATCCCCTTCCGGCCAACTGAGTATGTGCCACGGCAGCGCGGTCGCTTCGCACATGGCGAGGTCACGCGGTGAAGGTCTGCTGGTTGCGTCCGGGTGTGAATGAACTACGCCGATCACTTCGCCGACGTCTTCGGCCGCCGCGTATTCCTCCGGGTCGATTCGAAACTCCTCGTTCGGCTCGGTTGAGACATTGATGCAGGGGAAGTACTGCTGCTTGCGAGCCACGGCCAGCAGCAGCCCGCAGCACTCTTTCGGGTACTCGGCGGCCGCGTGCGCCTGGATCGCGTTCAAGATGTGCTTTCGCATGTCAACTCCGTGCGATCAAAGAAACAGCAGGGAAGCCACCGAACGGCAGCGGGTTACCTTCGCCGAAGCGCGGGATGCAGCCCTTACCGAGCGTGGCATCGCATTCGTCCAGTTCGGGGTTGTCGGTGATCACGCCATCCTTCGTGACGTATGGCCCGGTGTACCCGCAGTTCGGCCCGCGATAGCCGCCAGTGAGACACCAGTGGCAAAGGGTTGTGGCCTGCCGGCCGATCGATTCGTTACCTACGTCGCCCGGGCTGGCCAGCTCCCAACTGACACTCTCCCCGTCCTCGTTGGTTTTCTGGTCGATGTACCAGACCTCGATCGTCTCTTGGGTTGGGTCGGCCGTCGGGTTACCGGCGGGGAAGTTCGCCGCGTCGAGGTAGCTTCCGAGCGTGTGCCGCATCGTCAGCTTGAACTCGAGCAAATCCTCGAACGCGAGGCACAGCGCCGTGATCCGCCCATTGACGTTACCGACCGACAAAGTGGGCCGAACCGCGGTGCCGTCGCCGTTTGCTTCAATGCCGTCAACCTGCATCGGCCAGGCGCTGTACTCCTGGCCCTGCCAGTAGATCGGCTTCGCCGGCAGTTGATCTGCATTGTCGACGGCGGCGATCAGCTCGGCTGCTGTGTGCGGTATCGCATGCCCGTGGAAGCGCAGAACGTCTGCACCGTAGTCCGTGCCGTCCAATTCGAAGAGCAGCACCTCGCTGCCAGGTTCAAGCACCTGGATGTCACTGATCAGCGGCATGATTGCCCCTTATGGTTGGAATGCCCGTTCGAACGTGGCAGTGAGTTTGAAGACCCCGCCGCCCATTGGTATGGGAGCGGGATTTTTGCAGGTGAACAGTCCGAGTTCGCCGAGCGGCGTTGTCCAGAGAAACGCCTTCGCCCCGGCGTGCCGGTCGAGGAACGCCATGATCTGCTGCACCTTGGCCTTGTGGCCGACGCAGGTGATCGGATAGGAGTCCTCTTTGTTATTTGGTCCGTCGCCGACGTTCTGCGCGTAGCCGTTGCCGAATTTCGAGGTGCGCACCCGATAATTGATATCGGGTGCTTCCCCACGCTCGGTTGGCCAGGTGAATTTCTCGATGGCCATTAGGCCCTCCCATTTGCGCGTCTGAAGCTGGCACCACCCGGCTGCCAAGAATCGGCCACGGCTCTTTCCGCCACGGCGAGCATTTGTGTTTGGAGATTTTTCGACAGGGCCTGCTGGTCAATCTGCATGCCTTCGGAGCCTCGATCCTGCGTCACCACCGTTACCGGTGCGCTGATGCTGATTGCAGTCCCGGAGCCACCGCCGGCGGCGAGAACACCCAGCTTGCCGCTGGAAGTCCGGGTCAGCGGCATGATCGCCTCCGGCCCCGCCTCCCCCATGACTCCCGCCCTCCCGCCGGACATGCCGAACGCGGTCGGCGCGCTGACGATGCTGTTGGTGAAGGCACCGCCGTTGGCGAACATCTGCACGCCCGACGACCAGGCACCGCCGAGCGCCTGCGGGAAGTACGTGCTGGAGTAACCTGCCGAGGACGCGCCGAGATTCGAAGACGTTGCACCGGCAGATCCAGCCGCGAGCCCGTTACCGCCGCCTCCGCCAGTGAAGTAACTGGTGGCAGCACCGACGAGGCTGCTCAGCAACGCCGAGCTGGCCTGCCGAGTCGCGATCCGCGCCATGTCCGCCAAAATCGATTTGGTGAAGTCAGCAAACGACAGCTTCCCTGTCATGGCGAAGTTGACGACCGCGTCTTCCATCGAGCTGAAAGCGTTGCCGAACAGGGTCTTTGTCTGGCCGGCAATATTGCTCGCCGAGTCCAGGTAATTAGCCCAGGCCGACGTTGCGCCCTTGGTCCAGTCCCCTTGAGCTTTCTCGACATCGGCGTAGTTCTGCTGGATCTGATCGGTGGCAGCTTTGTTCGCATCGGCGAGAGCCTGCGACTTCCGGGCGAACTCCTCCTCCGACATGTTTCGCGACGGATCTGATTTCTGGCTTGCCAGTTCCAGCGACTGCTGAGCGAACCGATCCTGTTGGCTATTCAGCTCATTGTTGAGTGCGTTCTGTCGATCGCCCTGTCCGACGCCGAGAACGGCGCGCTGCCCTGCCAGTTCCAGCGCTCGCTGTTGCTGAGCCAAGGCCTGAACGTAGGTGGTGATTGAACGCTCTTGTCGGGCGAGACGGCCGGTCTCGTTTGTGGCCAAGACATCGAGTTGGCTATCCGCGTCCTTCTGCGCTTTGACCATTCCCGCGCGCGCGTCGGCAATCTTCTGATCGAGCTGGATGCTTTGCGCGGCAGAAGTGGTCTTCTTCGCCTTCGCGGCTTCCAGCGCAGCAATCTCCGCCTCGTAGGCCGCAGTAACCTCGTCGCGCTCGTTGCCGATCAACGCTTCGCGTTTCAGGGCATAGTCGGCTTGAGAAACGAGTCCGGCCTTCTGCGCGGCGTCCAGTTCCTTCTGGGCGTTTTTGTACTCTTCGCTGATGGCTGCCAAGTTGTTCTTGGCGTTATTGAAGCCGGTCAGATCGACCTGTGAACCAGCCGCTTTCGAATCCTTGAACTGGTCATTGATGTTCGCCAGGTTCTTGTCGATTGCGGCCTGATTCAGGCGCGGATCGTTCGGCGCTACCTTGCGGATGTCTTCGAGCTGCCGCTTGTACTCATTGATCGCGTCGGTACGTTTCTGCTCATTCGTCCATGCTGACTTGGTGCGTGCGTCGACCTTCGCCATTGAGGAGACGGCATCGCCCTGAGCTTTCGCCTGCTCGCCCTGCCACTTAGCGATATCGCTTTCTGCTGCTTTCTGATCCTCCAGCATGTTGAGACGATTCTGGTAGAGATCAATCATCTCCTGTTTATTTTGGAACAGGCCGACATTGCCTGCCTGAGCGCTCGCCAAGTCGCGCTGGGCTTGCTCGATATCGGCGCCGATATCACTGCGCCCGATATTCTTCAATCCATCAGCAGCCCGAGCAACGGCGTTGTAGCCCTTCTCCCAGAAACTCAAATTCTCGAGGATTCGCGGTGTGCGCTCGTTGATTGCATCAGCGAACGACTCGGTAGCCAGCTTCACAGCGCCGGCATGGTCGCCCTGCTTCTCAAGAGCAGTGATCTGCGAGTAAACCGAAGCCGTGAGGTAGTGGTACTGCTCATTCAGCGCGGCAGACGCTTTGACCGGGTCGTCGGCGAGCTTGGCGAACTCCGCCACTGTCTCGCTTACGGCCTTGCCGGTTGCTTCCTGCATCGAAACAGCGGCTTGAGTGATTCCGGTGAAGCTCTCGCCGGCGATCTTTCCGTTGTCGGCCAGCAAAGCCAGCACGGCTGCTGCTTGGCCAGTGGTGCCAACGGTTGCGCTGACCTGACGGGCCATGTCGCCCAATTGTCCGGCACTCACACCTGCGTAGTTGCCGGTCAGGATCAGAGATTTGTTGTAGCTGTCCTGCTCCTCACTGCCCTTGTAGAAAGCGTATGCCAGCCCACCCACCGCGGCGGTGGCCAGCGCAAGCGGCGCCAGCATCGCGAGCAGGCCGGCGGCCCCCTCGCCGGCACCGGCGCCCAATTGCGCAACCGCACGCACGCCACTTCCCCAGTCACCAGATGAAAGCGCATTCCCCAGTTGCACGACGTTTTCCTGTGCCTGGCGAGTGCCGAGGCGCAGCTTGTCGAAGCCGGTGGTGGTTCTGTTGAGTTTGTCGTAGTCCTTATCGATCTTGCTCAGGGCGGTGTTGTACTCGTCCTGGCTGATCCGGCCGGCGTCCAGATGCTTGCCCAATTGCTCGACCTGCGTATCCAGCTTCGCCAGCGCGGAGCGGGCGGGATCGATGGCGCCCAGCAGGCTGTTCAGCGCCTTCTGTTCATCCATGGCCGACTTGGCCAGCGCCACCTGTTGCTTGTCGAGCTGCGCAGAGATCTTCGCGGCCTCAGCCTCGCCATAGGCGCCGGTCTTGGTCAGCTTCGCCAATGCATCGCGCTGTTTGGCAAGGTCCTGTGTGGTCTTGGCGTTGGTAGAAAGCGACTTCTCCAGCGCCTGCATTTCGTTCATCAGCGAAACGGCGGACTGCTCGGCCCGGCCGCCGGCCTTCGCCATTTCATCCAGGCTCGTTTTAGCCTCAATTGCATCGGCCGAGTCGATCTTGACGCCGAGTTCTGCAATGTTCATCGACTCACCTTGAATAAGTGCCCGTGACTACGGGCTGTTTTCCCTTTCCTCCGCCATGACGCGCAGGGCTTCGCCTTCCAGCACCTGCAGGTCAGGAAAGATTTCAGCGAGTTTCTTTTTCTTGATTTCGAGGAAGCCGGCGACATCGCGAATGCAGTTGTAATCGAGACCGATCGGGCCACCGGTGCCGACCCGCCACTGTGTGGACATTCGGTTGAACAAGAGAAAGGCCGGCCAGTTGCATGGCCAGACCTCTACATCGTCACCAGACAAATCAGCAGCCGTCAGCCCGAGGATTGCCAACTGCTCAGCAGATGGTCCGCTTTCGTACAACGCCGCGGCGGCCGCCCTCAGTTTCCCAAGCGGGCCTGATTGAATGCGCTCTGATAGGCATTCACTACCGCTTCGGCAGTACCCTGGCATGACTTCACAAGGGCGAGGATGCTCTTGTCGTCGAACTTGTCATCGAAGCCCCAGCCCGCTACCAGATCCTTGATCTGCTGCACCTGATACTCGGTTTCGGCAGCAACGACATCCGATAATGTAGTGCCCTCCCCGAATCCCTCGCGCATTTCCTTCGCCTTCAGGTTCCATTCGTCGAACAGCGCGGCGAGTGCCGGGCGATCGCGATACTTGAAGGTGAACTCGATTGCCTCGGGCTCACACCCAACGACAGGGATGTGTACAAGTGCCCTGAACGTAGGGTTCTGGGCGATCCTGATCTTTGCCATGGGGAGTCCTTATGCGCCGGCCAAGTAACGAAGCGAACGAGCCGAAAGCCCGATGCTGATGGTCCGCGTCATCACGTTGTTACGCTCCATCGTTGGATCAGGAGTGATGCTCACATAACCCGGGTAGAGGATCTGATCGCCGTTACGCAACTTCATGCGTACAACGGCCAGCTCTTTGGTGTCGTCGAAGCCTTCGACAGTCTCGATGTATTGAGCGGTCGGCTGATCCTCCACCACGATGGTGATCGTGGTCGGGTTGCGGTTGGTTGGAAATTGCTTGTCATCGTCATCTTCCAGATACCCGACAGTTTGGTATTGCTGCTCACCGCCGGAGGATGTGAAGGACGTAACTTTCGAGATTTGCGTCCATCCGGACACCGGGATCACTGAACCAGAACCTGCACCGACAGTGAATTTGTCGGTGTTGGTGGTGTTGAGGCCGGCCAGCGCAAACGCATCGGCGGTAATCCCGGACGCCTTTACTGCGCGATCATTTATCAGCGCCCAACCGGAGTTGATCAGCAAAACGTCGCCGTTTTCAATGTCGTGCCCTACAGAGGCGGCGACCGGCGGTTTCGCATTGGTCAAAGTAGTAAAAGCGACGGCGGATCCCATAACGCTGGCGATCTCCAGCACAGCGCCGTTCGGCAGCGGGAAGCGTGCGGCCATGGTGTGTTTCCTCTTGAGTGCCCGCCTGACGGCGGTAGGTTATGCCCCGGCGGGCGGTTGGTCTGCGACACCTGCGTAGGTGAAGCTGGCCGGGACCGTGTAGGTCGCCGACTCTGTGATTGTTGGTCCTTGATCTACTGGTTCCGTGATGAGGCCATCGAACCCGTTGCGGGCCAGTGGCGTGTCTACGCGAAAGAGTTGGGTCAGCTCCTCAACAAGCGTCTCTGCGGTGGCCATGGCCTGGGCAGATGGACAGACGATGCTAATCTGATATACGCCGGCGTATTCGTAGGCGTCCCCGCCGAGATAACGGCAAGTGGTGCTGGCTGGAAGCTGAAAGGCCCGGAGATAGGTTTCAGATGGATTTGGCGTGAATGGCTGATTCGAGTAGGCCACTCGTATTGGACGCGCAGCCGACCATGCGGCCAGCTTCGTTTCGATGGCCTGACGGGCGCGTGCGTGACTCATACCTGATTGTTCCTGATGGCCTCCTGCACGATCTGCTGAAAGCGAGCCACGGTTACCCGGACCATGCCGCCGGGGGCCTGAGTGGAATGGCCGAACTCCAGAGGAATCGCATAGGGCAAGTTGTTGATGATGTAAGCCATCTGGCCGGCAGTGAAATCGCTCATCGCGGCGACCAGCGCGGCGGTAGTTTCGGCGCCGCTCGGGTCAACCTCGTCGAAGGTGACGCTTTCGACCACACCGAGGGAGATGTGCCAGTTCGCGCGGAACCGGCCGCCGACGTAGCCTTCAAGCGCCTTGATGTCCATGCCGTCGTTGAGCTTGCGGCCCTTCTTCAGTCTGCCGCCCTTCGTGAGGTTGGCCGGGTCACTGCGCAAAGCGCTGTTGTGGTCGTCGACGGCCTTGTTGTACTCGGTCGCGACAGCGTTCTGCGCCCAGATCTCCGGGTTACCCACTGGAGACATTCGGATCAGGCTGCTGCCGACCTCGATGATGATCTCGCGCACACTCGCGTCGATGGCTTCGCTTGTCTGCGCGGCAAACTCGACAAGGCTCAGAGCGAAGCTGCCGGATTGACCGGCGCCCGCCCTGCTCACGACCGCACCTGCAACTCGTAGAGGATCGGCGTCCCGGCGGGATTCACCTCTTTCAGCGGCGGCACAATTGACCAGGTGCGTCCTTGGATGATCACTTTGTTCAGCAGATCCGGAACCCATTCCAGCCCCTGCGCAGCGATCTTCAGTTTTTTGTCGCCCTGCTTGATGAGGCTGTTGTTCTGGAATTCTTGGCCGGTGAAGTCGAGCAAGATGCCTTGGGCGGCCTGCTCGATGGTAACGCCCGGTGACTCGCCACCGGTCTCAGGGTCGTACTCGCCAGGCTCCTTCTTGCTGATGGTCACGGGCTGGCCGAACTCTGTGATCATCTCCAGAGCCATCACGGCCATTTCGTCGTAGAAGGCCATGAGGGCTCCGTATGCATAGGTCAAGCGGGACGGTTAGTATCGTCCCTCCAAGAGCATGGTTGATGGAACAGGAAGCCACGATGACGAAAGAAGAGCAGCATGCCCGCGAAGTGATATGCAAGATGCGCAGTTTCTGCAGCCAGGCCAACGAGTTAATGGCACTGCACAAGCCCAGACTCAATCGCCTAGAGAAGGACGAATTGCAGCAGCGTTTCAGATTGCTCAAGGAAGAAATCAAGCGATACGCCAAAACCGGCACTGTAGATGGCGAAAGACGTGCCCGCAGCGAATGCGAGGAGTTTTACTTCGAGCCAGCTGTCAGCACAGCGGCAGCCAACATTCTTGTGAGCGTAAACGCCGACCCAGCAACGCAACAATGGTTCTCCTGCGTCTACGGCATCAATACAGATATTGGACATCTGCTTTCCCAACTGGAAGAGCAGTATCCTGACTAAGCCCTTACAGCGAACAACCCTCTTCGCTGAAGGTAATCAGCAAACTGCGTGGCGCTCGGCCGGTCCGGCGCCGCCGGCAACAGTCGGCCGCTGGTGTTGGAGATCGTCGCGTACTCGCGAGTCACTGCCCCTTCGACACGCTCCAGCGTCACCGCGCCTTTGCGCTTCTCGATCGGGTCGACGTCGTCGGTGTGGATCTCGGCGGCCAGCGCCATTTGGCCGTACTGGATTCGCGCCGGCAGGTAGTTGTCGGGCTTGATCTCGTAATCCAGCTCGACGCCTCGGCGCGGCCAGGACAGTGCTTGTTCACTGTTGGACTTTCGCCCCTTCCACGTCATGCCGTCCATTGCCAGCGCGGCCCGGCGCAGCAGCGCTTCCTGCGCTGGCACATCTGCCGGGATGGTCACGCCGAACTTCACGGCGTACATAGCCAAGTCCTCGGCGGATGCGTAGCTTTCGGCGTCTAGCTTGCCGGTACCGTCCTCAATGATAAGAGTCATGAATCAGCTCGCTGTGGTGTTCTGGATCGGGCACCGCGTTGCCGGGCACCCGGATTATTACGCCTGCTGCAGATCAGCTACTGCCTTTTCCAGCGATTCTACCGACGCGTTCGCCCGATACTGCACTTTGGCAGCGTCGAGTTGCGCTTTAAGGGCGGCGATTTTCTCGGCGTTTTCGTCAGGCTGATTTACCGCAGCTTTCAGGCGCTCGATATCAGCGTTCAGCGATTGAACCTCGCTCGCCAGATTATCGCGCTCCCCCTCAAGGGTGACGACACCTTCGTGAATGGCCTTTAACGCATCGTACAAGCGGATCGGCAGTTCGCCGGCGCCCGGATGTTCCAGCTCCGACAGACCTTCGGCGGCTTCGATCAGTCGCAGAATGCCGTCGCGCTCGGCGCGCAGCGTAGCGTTGTTCTGCTCCAGGCCGGAAATGACCGCTGCGCCACCCAAATCAACCGGCTCGCTGAACAAAGGCTTCGTCACCGAGACTTCGACGCCGAGCGCCTCGTAAGCGTCGACTACCTTCGGCCAGTCGCCGATCACAACTGCGTGTGTCACACCCGCTTCAGGCCGATCAAAGTGCGCTGGGTTGCGGTACCGCTTTTCCGGATCGAAGTCCGAATTCTGAGCGGAGTAAACCAGTTCCATAAAAGTCTCCGTAGCGGCCATCGCTGGCCGCTGTCAGGGCCAGTATCAGCCGCCGGCTGGTGGCGTAGTAGTCAGAGTGATCAGCACGCCAGCAGTCACTTTGTTGCTGTTGGAATGCTTGACCCAATTCGCAGCCGAACCCACAGCGGCAAGCGTAGGGTTCGCACCACCAGCGGTTTCCTTCCAGCTGTAGCCGAGAACATCGATGTTGACGGTGCCTTCAGCGCGGTAGCCGATACCCAGGTTCTCTTCGTCGTTCACCGCGTACGAACGGAAGCCCGGCGCCTGCGACTCTGTGATCACAACAGCGTTTGGCAGCAGGCCGAAAATCACATCGGCCGGAGCGGTGTCAGTGACCAGCACCGGCTTGCCGAGAGTGCCTGGCAGGCCGCCGTAGATGACAACACCCGCCTCTTCGTAGACCTTGTTCGCGATCGCCTCGTCGACGATGTCGAAGTAAGCACTGGAGTGCATGACCCACAGCGCGATGCGGCCGAACTTGTCACCGAACTTGCGCATACCGCGGGTCAGGGTCTTTTTGCCGTCGGTTTCAATGTTGGCCGAAACCACCATGTCAGTGTTGGAGCTGATCGAGGCGCGCAGTGCAGCAGTGGCGTACTGGATGAAACCTTCCAAAGTGGCGTCGGCAACGTCGGCGCCGATGATCTGCGAGAACTCGTCGACCGGTCGGCCGCGGCGTTTGAAAGCTTCTTCGGTGGTCTGGTACGGGCCGTACTTCCACGGTGCTTTGACGCCAACGGCTTCGCCCGTGCCGATCTTCTTCGCGGTCACCTTGCCGGTGGAGTTAACGTCGCGGTGCTCCAGCGAACCGCCGATCTTGTAGAACGAGCGCTTGCGGAAGTCGCCTTCGATCAGCTCGTTGTCGAGCACGATCGCACCATTGGACGATGCGTTGAACACATCGAGGTTGTCCTGGACACGCTCCAGGTATGCAGTTTGCGCCTCATCGTTGTAGATAATCAGGTCGCTGTTCACAGTCGTTGCCATGCGTGGATCCCCTTATTTGGGCAATTGCAGGTATGCGGTTTGGCCGTGTTTGCGCTGGTAGTCGCGCTTTTGCTCGGCAGTCATTTCGGAGCGCTTGAATGCAGCCTGGCCGCCACCCCCGCCCGGGGCTTGTGTACCTGAGGCCCTTGGCCACAGATGAGGTGCGCTTTCGCGCAGAGATTCCGCCCATTCGAGCGGGGTAAGAGGGGTCTTGCCGTCTTTACCGAGGATGACCTGACCGGATTCATCAACGGCGACCGCTTCACCCTCTTCGCTCAGCGAGAACACGCCTTTGGCGCGCAGGATGATGTCGTCGGTTGCTTCCGGGAGTGCGCCGGCTTTAAGCGCTGCACCGCGAACCGAATCGCCCAGGACTTTGCCCTGGAACTTGGCGGCGAATGCTTCGGCCTTTTCGGCCCGCGCGGTGACGGCCTTCAACTGCTTGTCGTTGTCGGCTCGTAGGCGTTCAGTGCGGCGATTGAAGACCTCATCCACCTTGCCCTCAGTCAGCAGCTTGGTTTCTTCGTCTTGTCCGGCCCGGCTGAGTAGGCCTTTTACGGCGTCAATGTCGATGCCTTCAAACTGGGTTTCGAACTGGGTCAGCTTGCCGGAGGTTTCCTTCAGCTTGCCCAGCAGTTCCGAGTTCTTGGTCTTCAAACCGGAAACGGATGCTTCAACGGCAGTCGCGATAGCGGCCTTGATTGCCGGGTTTTCCAGGTCGATTTCGTTTTCTTCTGCCATGTTGATGCACCCCTTGGTTTTGTTTGCCCGCTTTACAGGCATAAAAAAACCCGCCGAAGCGGGTTTCTAAAAATAATGTGTAAGGTATTACTAGAGCCCGAGGTCATCCTCCAACTGCCAAATCTTCACTTCGTCCGGGCCATACGGATAACGCGGCTCAGCCACTTCTATGCTTTTCAGCTCCTTGCCTTTGCTAAACATCCAAGTGTTGTGAATGAACGCCGTCAACATCGCGTTGTATATGTTCTTTTCAAGCCGACCTTCGCGTACTGCCCTATCGGTCAAAACCTTAAGCTCTTCGTGTTTAGCCTTGCATAGAGCTGAATCATTCGGATTGGCCATGACGCACCTAAAGATCGCAGCCAATTCTGCTCTTTCGAAAATATTCAGATTTTCAACCATGTTAGGCGCTCCGGACTGATGAGCCGGGCAATCTACAGCTTGGCTTTTTCAAAAGCCAGCGGCTCAAGCGCTCGCATTTGTGCGAGGGTCAGAGGTGAAAAATTGCGATCAAGTTGCAGCTCGCCGAACCGCTCAACGGTCAATCCACCCTCCCGGAACAGCTTGGCCCGAACAGGGCCGATCGCGACGTCCTGAAACGATGCCGGCTGCTGCTGAAGCCAGTGGTAATAATCGAGGCTCGCACTTACCTGCCCGGCTCCATCTGCGCCTACCGAAGCCCGGGTAGCGCCCCTGGCGAATATCTCGCTGAGCTTGGTCAGCAAGATGAACGTAGTGCGGCAATTCGGGTGAAACGGTGGGCGCGGCCCGGACTCAACCGGAAACCGTCGCTTATCCATCGATCGACACTGCTGGCTGGTCTTGCTGTCCAGCGTGGCGACCATCTCGACCTCGGAAACGATGTCCGTGTTGGCCTTGGCCACCTCCATGCGCGCCTGGGACGACACATGCTGCATCGCGGTATGCACCACCGTGCTGGCATTACGGTTGGTGGTGGCAAGAATACCGTCCTTGTGGCCGGCCGATTTTGTACCGCGGATGTTGCGGATGATCTGGAAGTTCGTTTGCCCTTCGAAGAAGCCCTGCCGGATCGTGCCGGTGACGCGCTCGCGCTCGGCACTGGTCCAGCCCTTGATGAACGACTTCAACAGCTTACCGCCGCCGGTGCCGCTCACACTGAGGGGATTGGTCAGCACCGCCGTGCGGATAGCCGCTGCCGTCGGTGCGACCACATCCAGCGAAACACCAACCGGCGCTGAACGGGCCAGGCTCGACGCCTCAAATTCAGCCTCGTAGTTGGCGATGTCGATCAGATCGAGGTTCAGTTGCGTGCTGTAGCGGTCGAAAATGCCCAGCAGCAAGCTATCAACCTCTTTCAGCAGCGCCTCCAGCCGCTTCACGTTGTACTCGGTCAGATCCGATTGGGTGAGCCGGTCGCGGATCGAGCGGTCGATCTCTTTCAGGAAGGGGGCGAACTTGCCGACCTCCCCTGCCTTCAGCTTTTCGAGGAAGACCGCGTGCCGAATCGTGGCGTCAAGGATTGCTTGGTTTGCCGCCATCTACTTTGTCCTCGTCATCCAGACCCAAGCCGTCGCCCTGCTCTGCCAGCTCACCGTCGATTTGCTGGTCTGTGCGCTCGGGCGCGATCAGGCCAAGTTTGCGAAGGTAGGCACGCAAATCCGCTTTGGCGAATCCACCGTTCTGCCAGAGGCCCACCAGTACGGTGATCATTTGCGGATCTGCCGTCAGTTCCACGAACTCCTGGTTGATCTGGTAAGCGACCTTCGCGTCGTCGACGCCCATGTAGATGCAGCACCACATGATCGCCCGGGTATAGGCCTCGCTGACGTTGGCCACGCAGCCGGCGAGCACTGACGTTGATGCGGACTGATCGCCGCGTGCTTCGGTCGCCGTCTTGGACGAGAGAGAAGCCACGACCATCCGGGCACCGAGTTCGATCATCATCTGGTTCTTGTCCGCCATGGCCTCCTTCACCAGCGTGTTCGGCAGTGGCTGGGCATAGCCGAACTGTCCGCCGGCAGGCAGCATCATCGGTGCGCGGGAACCAACGTAGACGCCGCTCTTCTCCATCCAGTCGCGCCACTGTTCATCCAGACCGGAAATCCATGGCTGAGCCTGGCCACACCAGAAGACGCTATCTTCGTAGTCGGCGCTGTTCCGGTAATGGCCTAGGTTGATCATGGCGATGTCGTAGAGCGGCGACTCGTCAATGCTCGGATCGTTGTTCTGCGCGCCGACGAAGGTGAACGGGATCTCCTTCAGGCGTCCGGCGGCGCCGGTGGGTTTGAATTCCTGAACAACGGCCAGCGGCCCGCCACCTTTCGGCCCGGACCGGCGCCAAACGCGGCAGACGAAGCCGTCGCCCTCTAACGCTAGCTCCCGATATTGCTCGACCACCTTGAAACCGAAACCGTCTTCGATTTCCGGCGATTCGCGCAGCACCACCAGGGTCAGCACGCTGTGACCGTTCACCATGCCCGTGCGCCAGTTGATGATGTCTTCGGCGCAGTAGGACAGGATCACGGAGTGGCCACCGGTGCCGGCGTCTTGGTGATAGTCGACGTACAGACCATGCCGTCCAGCCTCAAGCACCTTTTCCAGCGTGCCTTGCGAATGCTGATAGATGCTCACACCGGAGCCGTTGGCATTGTCCTGCAGGTACTCCAGCTTCTTGGCGACCGACAGCGTCGGGTCTTTATGGAAGGCCAAGCCGAGTAGCCCATTGCGCGTGTGACCGGTAGCGTTCTTGAACACCGCCCGTTCGCGATAGGTCTTGTTTCGGTCTACGTTCTCTTGAGATTTGTCGTGAGCGTTTATGTACGGCAGTCGGTCGACAACCCTGTGCTGTCCCGCGCAAACATCGCGCACGGTTGCCCAGCGATCCAGCACTTCGATGTAGTCCGCCCGCTTGAAGGAGACGTCGTTGCTCATCGGGCGTATCCCATTTTGATAGCGGTGACCGGTTTGATGATCGGGTACTCGCGGTGAATGAAGTAACCGCCGCCGTCGTTGGCGTGGTCGTTTCCTTGGCTCTTGTCCGGCTCGCCGTTGGGTGCCCAGATTTGCTGTTCTAAGCCGTCGGCGTAGGTCGGACACGTAAACGGGTTGACCAGATAGCGGCGCTCGCCCTGCGCGTTGCAGAACATGGCGTTCATGGCGTTGATTCGGTCCTTCACCGGTGGGTTGGCCGCCGGCGCGATGACCGTGAAGCCTGCCTGCTTGAGCATGGCGATATCGGTGAGGCTCGCATTGACCGACTTACGCGAATCACCGGAGGCGTCCGGGTAGATCCGGATCTCGCAGGTCTTCTTGTAGTCGTTGCCGGTGTGTTCCCAGTACCGCTCCTTGATGCGACGAATCATGTCCGGCGTGTCGTAGCCATCCATCAACTCGTCCACGGCTCGCGGTAGGCCTTGGTCACGTTTGACGTGGGTGATCGCGGCCATTTTGCCGACGTTGAAGTCCATGCCGATGAACAGCGGCTCGCCAGCCTGCACAGTGTCGAAGCACTGGTTCAGCTTGCGGTCGTAAGCGTGGTAGATCGATCCGGACGTCAGGTTGACGAACTGTCCGTTCAGGTACGCGCGGATCAGCTGCTCGGGGTATGACTCCATCAACGAAGCGATGTAGTCGTCCGGAAGGTTCAGCTCGTTGTCGAAGGTGCTGGCCTGGATCAGCCCATACATTTCCTTCAGCGCCGGCTTGTCGCGCAACTGCTTCACGAACTGGAGAAATACGAACTTGAAGCCTTCCGGCGTTGTGGTCACGTCCACGCCGTTTTTCAGCCCGGGGATGTTGTACCGCATCCGAGCAATAATCTTGCGCCAGGCTTGCTGCGCCTTGATCGACGTCAGCACATCCAGCTCATCGACCAGAGCGTGACCAATCTTGAAGCCCACGATGGTCTGCGGCTTCTCCATCGAGCGACAAATCACAGTGCCGCGATACTGCCGGCCGCTGTAGATGTGAACTTCATGGTTCGCCTGGTTGATCTTGGTCTTCAGCCCCCAGTCGCAGGCCACCTCCTCCATCGTTGGATAGAAGATGTCTCGAATCTGCGGGTAAGTCGGTGCGAAGTAACCAGCGTTGACGCCGGGCCACTCCATGAAATGCTTGCTGAGCGCCGAGCATCCGACCCAGGTCTTCCCGGAGCCGAAACCAGCAACGAATGCGCGAAACTTGTGAGGCAACAGGAGGAACTGCGACTGCGGAACGTTAAGGCTCGGCATTCGGCTTCCTCGCATCCACTACGTCGACCTGAATGCGCGTCGGGATTGCCGGTTCGTCGTCAGGCTCATCCTTCCGGTGGCGATTGACGTAGACGTCGCCGACTTCCTTCGCGGCCTGCTCAAGGATCTGCATGGCCAGGCCAATGTTCTTCAGCGACTCGGCCTTCTCCACAAACCGGTTCATCGCACGAAGGCGGAATGCTCGGTTGGCGATCGGGATCTCGGCGGTTTCTTCGCGAAAGCGCTTGCGGGTATCTTCAAACACCGCTTTCCACTTCACGCCAAGGTCACGGCCAGCGTGTTTCGTTGGGTCGTACTGTTCGCACTGCTGGCGTGACACTTCGACGCCGAATGTTTCCTTGACCGCCTGCACTACCTGAGTCGGCGTATCAAAGCAGGCCAACGCCTGCACAATGAAGCGCTTCACCTCATCTTTCAGGGCTGCCATATGGGTTTATTCCGTCAAGGTCCTGTCAAGGATCAGGCCGACTTGAGCAGACAGGTTCCGCAGGCCTTCGATATGTTCAATTTCCCTACCTCGGCAGGATTGTTTGCAGCGTCCACCAGTTCTTGCACTTGAGGGCTCGCCCCATACCGACGCACAACACCGACGAACTCTTCAACGTCGTGTCCGCGCATCTCAAGCTTGGGTAGACCTTCTTGAGTGAAGGCTGGCTGCCCGTACTTATCGGTCGCTTGGGCTATGTGATACAGCTCGTGTTCGACCAGTGCGCAGAAGTCAGCATCGGAACAGTCGGTGCAGTAGTCGGCAGCCAGGGTGATGATGTAGGCCGGCACATCGCCGAACCAATCCAGCATCTGCTGTTCCATTCGGGCCTTCTGCCAGCCGCCCGCGCGGAAAGCTACCTGCTCGGCTTGGCCCACCACCGTGCGCCCCTTCTTCGTGAAGGCGGCAGATGCCCACATCACACGAATGTCCGCATCGATCAGATGGGCATGGTCTTCGTTGTGGATGCTGCCGGTGTCGGCAAGGATCTCGGCTTGGAGCCACTCCCACACTCCAGGAGCAGGGATCAGGCGGATACCGAAGTCGGAAAGATCGGACAGCTCAAGCAGTGATGCAGGCGGATGCGGTCTATCCATCGAAATGACTCCAATCCGGATGTGCTTAGGAGGAGTTAAGAAAGTGCACCCACGTTGAGTGGCGCTAGAAATCCCCGTGTGAATAATGGGTAGGGCCAACTAAACAACCGTGAGTCATCAAATGCCCTCAATCACCGAAACAATCATCTACATGATCGCTTTTCTGGCCGGACCTCCCGCTTTACATTACTTTGCAGTGTGGTATGCGAGGAGTTTTCGCTGGATCATATCTTCAGTGGCAATCCAAATAGGCTTTTTCGCGTACTGGTATTCCCAACAGCCAAATGGCTTGTAACAACATCACCAGTGCCGCACCCAACCGCGGCACACCTACCCTTCACCGCCGTCCAGCAGCACATCAATCAGCTTCTGTTCGCCCAGCCGCATGGCGCCCAAGCACTGCAGGTCGTCGCACTTGGGGCCAAGCCCGAACACCGTCACTTCGCCTTTCGGCCCAATTAGGGTAAGCGCGCCTACGGTGCATTCCGGATGCACACCAGCATCGAGGTCGTCAGCGATCTTGCGCAGAGTCTTGGCTGCATCGCGCCAGCCCTCACGCTTTAACTCAACGAGCTTCGCGGTCATGCCATCACCTTCTGGAACCACTCTTCGATGATCCGGCGCAGAACCGGCTCGGTCAGGATGGCTGATGGGTTGTCGCCGGCAATCACTGAGCGCACCAGGTCACACGGCAGTACGTGGACACCGTCACCAGCCGCTACCGTCAGGTGTGGGCATTGTTCAGCGATGTCATGTATTTGTGCTGTCATGCTCACTCCGTGTCGCGACACAATTTGCTTATTTGCGAAACGTGTCGCGACTTACTTGCTCTGACTGCGCTTGATCTGCGCGTCCACCTGGTCTGCACAGGTGTCGAGCAGGTTGATGGCTTGATTCTTCAGCTCCCACAACTGGCCGTTGTCGGCGAGGTCTTCATCAGCTAGCCGCTCACAGGGCACCAGCTCAGGGGGCTCGACTCTTACTGCTGCTGTCTTTGTTACCACCGGTGGCTTTCCCGCGCAGGCCGTCAGGCAGAGGCTGAGCAGCCCAATCACGAACAGGCTTGCTGTTGCGTTTGAGTTCTTCAAAGTTCTTCTCCGCCTTTCTGGCTTTTGCCTGGCTGGCCTGTAACCGCTTGTTCAGGTCTTTCTGGTAATCGGCGTTGCGCTGGGCTTCGGCGCGCAGGGTGGTGATCGTGGCTTGGCTTTCGAGGTTGGCGTCGACCGCCTTCTTCTTCTCGCTGGCTTCGAATGCCACCTCCCCGCGAAGGGCGACGACGCGCGACTGCTGGATCCCTATGAGGAGCAGGCCGACCAGGGCGATGATGATTGCTGCAGCAAAGGCCTTCATGCGGCATCCGCCTTGCGACCGAGGAATCGGGTCACCAGTTCGCGAATGGCTGTCACGCCGAGGAACCCAATAGTCCCTCCAGCAGCAACCGACAGACTGGGCGGCCAGGTCATCCACTCGATCACGCTGGACGCAACGAGGCTCAGCGATCCACAGATCAGCGATTCGAAAAGGATCCGACGCTTACTGGTTTCCTTCGCGTCGTACATCACGCGAAGCAACGATACGGTGATGGCCATGATTGCGCCCTGCCAGAGCGGATTGCTCAACGCCAGCCAGATCTTGGCCCAGGTGTCTGGCTTATCAGGCATGGTAGGCATCCGAGTTGCCTCCCCCATGGGGAGATTGATAAATCCGGCGTCCGCTGCACTCCCAGCTCGGAGCAATGGGTGTGGGGAGCCGAAAACGAAAAAGCCCCTGCAAATGCAGAGGCCCTGAATAGGTGCGGATGGCAGGCGCTGATCTCCTGCTTTCGGGGTGGTCGAGTTGCACGACCGTACAGTGTGGTTCCGATTACCACAGGGCCAAGGCCCGTTACCTTTACGCATCAGCCTGCGCATTCATCCGCATAATGCGAGGGTCTTTCCCCTCCTGTCCGCCGAAGGCTATCACAGCGTCGACGCCCCATTGCATCGATCTCGCTGTTCCAGTCTCGCGCCACCCTGCAGCATTGTGAGGTCAGGGTGCGCGGGCTGCCGGTGTTTATCCGTAGCACTGTACTTGCCGGCTTATCAGTGTCCAGACCTCCCGAAGGCCGCTCTGGCTGCGGTGATTTTAAAACGCTGGCGAAATATCGAAGTAGTAATCCTTCCCTTCTTCGAAATGCTCGGCGCGGTCGGCGGCCACATTCACGGTGTATTCACCGTATGGCGTGTACTTGCCATAGATCGCGTCTTCTTCCGCTGGATTGGCCGACCACACAGCACCAAAGTGCAGACGGGTCAGTGATTCCGTCGAGCCCTGAACAGGCCCTTTGGAGCGAAGAGTCATTTTGCAGCGGGTGATGCGGGTCATCGGTAGATCCTCGAACGTCGATTGAGCAGGAGGGTCTTTCCGGTCTTTCGCCTGCATTTGGGCAATAAAAAACCCGGCGCGGTGGCCGGGTTTCGTTTGTCACTCCTCGATACGCGCAGGAATGACAGGATGGGATTAATTTCGCTCATTCGCTCACTGATGTCAACAGGCAATCACGCAGCTTGTTCGATCAGCAAACCTTCCCCTCCGAGAATGTCGGCGGCGTGTGCCAGAGCCTCATTGACCAGGTCGTCGGCAGCTTTGCCGATATCCTGACGCCACCGGCGGCGAGTCGACTCCGGAGTGCCGTCGTTGTCCCAGGTGTTCATGTCGTAGAAGCTGTCCTTGAGCACGATCATGTCGGCGGATCGGGAGCTGTCACGCTTCACCTTCGCTTGACCGGCAGCCAGCGCAGCCTTCACCACAGCCTCACGGCGCCACTCTGGCGCATCGATCGGGATCTCGACGGACACGGAGGTCGCCACCTTGGGCCGCGCACCTTTCAGCTGCGGGATAGCCCAGGCAGTGGTCGCCTTGAACAGGAACAGCTTCGGCGCCGGCGTGTTGATCAGGGTTTGCAGCGCCGCAATAGCTTGAACCTTGCGTGCTTTATGCGTGCTGTACTTCGCCATCAGCGCATCCCAGTGCTTCTGCTCGAGCGCGGTGTGCAGACGGGCGGAAACCCAGCAGTCCACTTCCCGGCGATCCATTCCGTCGGCGCCGCGCGAGCGAACCAGTGTCGCCAGATCGCCGCCCTCGTCCTCATCGGCAGGGTTGTACAGCTTCTGCCACGCCTGCTTGCTGGTGTTGTCGATCGCCTCAGCCGCGAGGGCCGAGACAACTGCGTTCAGAACACTTGGATAGATCATGCTGCAGCCCTCTTCAGTTCGCGGGTCTTGGCTCGGTATTCGGCCTTGATGGTTTTGATTTCTTCGACGGTGGTCATGCTCGGCGCCTCCCGTTGTGGGTAATCTTGGCCGCGAACAGCGCATCGAAATCCGACTTTCCTGCCGCCTTTCTAGCCCTTATCGTTCTGCCGCTGACCAAGACTCTGGGATCCCGAGCCCACTGCTCTGCGGTAAGTCTTTTTCCCTCAAACTCCACCAGGTCGAGCCCGCTACGAAGTGCATGACTTTCAGGAGTGACGCCTCGCTTTACATTGCATCCACGACAAAGAATTCGGAGATTGGCGCGGGCATTGTTCTGCCGGTTTTCGTCTATGTGGTCGACGTGACAGGTGAGCCAGGTCTCATGCTTCCCGCACAGTTCGCAATCACGGCCGCCCGGACCGACATCGGCCCACATGACATGGCGATGTTCGAAGACGTAACCACCTTTGTCCGCAAGTGGATGACCAGGCTCGTACACTCGGACATAGCCGTTTGGCGTGATTACCCTTTGCTGGCGGCTTGTTGGAAGTTTTTCTGTAGTGCCGTTCCGCATTAGGCGGAAGTAGTGCATCTGGCAAAGCTGGACGGCCTTGTACATGGCGCCACGGCCGCAATTCTCTACGCTGCATTGCATTGGGTTCGCGCCTCCAGCCTTTTGCATTTTTTGGTAAAGATGGACTTGAGCCTTTTGAGGTAGTCGATCTCATGACGAACCAAGCTCTGGTTGCGCTCCAGCCATTCCACCTTGTCCGCGCCGATCTTCTCGACCAAGCGAGGTCGGTAAACCATGATGTTTCCGCTCAGATGCGCATTGCACTGGGAGCAGGACTTGTTCATGTTCCAGAGGTTGAAGCGGAGATGCGCGGCGGCGCCCACGCTGCGAAAGTGCGAGCAATGCCATTGGCCGCCCCAACTCGCCGGCTTGTCGCAGCTGATGCAGCCCAGATGAGCGTCCCGCAACCGCACGTAGCGATTGATGACCGTCTGGGCCTCCTTGGCGTGATCCGCCCTGCTCTTCAGCTTCTCCTTGCGTACCTGAATCTCGCGGCGGTCGCGCTGGGCAATGGCCTTGCGGGCTTTGTCCTGATTCTTCGGCGCATCGATCAATGCGCACGCCGGGCTGCAAACTGCCTGCCCCATCCGCGATGGGACGAATGAGGCCCTGCATGTAGCGACACGGCATTTCTTCGGCCTGGGCTGCTTCCGTTCAATCGTCATGCAGCCTCCTGGCTCAGCAGGTCATCGAAGTACACGCCCTGCGGAGCGAACCGCGCGACGATGCGGTCGGTGTACGCCACGCCCTGGGCGCGGTTGAACAGGCTGGTCACTGGGAAACCGTCCGGGCCGAACAGATGGCAGCCGCCCATCATTGCCAGCTTCGTCTCGTACGGGAGGTGACGCATGACGCGGTACCACTCAGCCTGAAACCCGGCATCCTCGTTCAGCAGGATCTGCACGCCTACGTGCAGCTTGCAGTACCGGCGGGCGTCTGCCTCATCGCCGATCTGGGTCATCTCGGCGATGCGCTTGTACATCGCGAACCACAGCCGGTTTTGGTCGAGCGTGCGGTCCTTACCCGGGCGCAGCGACACCACGACGAACCTCTTGTCGCGAAACATGGCGCTGAGTTTGGTTATGGCCTCGGAAAGCTTGGCTTGGCAGTTGACGCTGATCTTGTCGGTCATGACCGCCCATCCTTGCCCATGGTTGACAGGATGTCGTGCAAATACCCTGTCGCCACACTTGGCTGCTTTCCTGCGGAATCACACAGCTTCTGCACGAAATCGGCAGCGTTCCGCAGGCGCTCAGCATCCTTGCGCAGCGCCTCGACCTGCTCCATTGCATACGGGATGCACTGCCCGTGCTCAGGGCACTCGAACATGTTCAGAAAGCGATCACGGTCAGCAATGATCTTGTCGTCCAGCGCGACTTCTTCGCGCAGCGCCTCGTTCTCGGTCTTGAGTTGGTCGATAAGACTGAAATCGGGCTTCTCGCCAAGCGGCGGCTTCCAAAGCTCTGCACCATTATCCGTATAGCGGAGGTGGCCCAATGTTCTCGCAGCAGACTGCAAGCGCTCGTTCTCGGCCAGCAACTCCAACGCCACCTCCTCCACGGTCTTCTCCCCGAGGAATTCCTGCAACGCCTCGGTATTGCGCTTCCAGTCTGCACAATCGGTGCGGTACGACGCCGCCTCGGCCCACAGCAGCTTCTGGAGTTTTGTTTTGTCGATGGTCATCGAGCCTCACTCCTTGCTTCCAATTGTTCGGCCTGCTGGATAAGCAGCGCACGGCGATCCGCCAGCTCATTGGCCGCCAGAATTCGCAGTTCTGTTTTTTCCTCTGCCGATGCTTGGCGCATGGCGAGCATCGAATCCTTCACCGCGGCGAGCTTCTCGCGCAGTTTTGGCGAAGGCCGCGCTGCATCACCGGTCAGCAGCGCAACGACGGCACGGCCGTCTTCGGTAACCGGCGCGACACTCAAGTCGGCCAAGTACAGCTGCCCGCGTTCATTTGGGATCCGTTGCATCTGCACCGCCTTGGTGATCGCCTGGGTGCGGCGGTTAGCGTCGAATCCGACCGACACGTGCCAATTGACATTTTTGTTGTCCTCCCGAGCCTGCCCCACCAAGCGCTCGTAAGCGCTGTTGAACGCCATGCGCGCACCGACCTTGTCGCCGGCGTCGAGGACAGGCTTTGCCGCAGCCAAGGCGAGCTGGATTTCGTCGGTCAGAACCACGGTTTCGAACTCGTCGTTCGTCGTCATGGCGATTGCCCATGCTTCGTCCTTGCCCGGGCGACCATCTGCAACCTGAACTCGCTGGAGAATGTCAGCCATTGCCAACTTGCCTTTCACTTCGAAGCGGCAAGCCTTCAAAGCGGCCTTCACCAACTGAACCGGGTAAGCACAGAGATCTTCAGCCATGATCGCCGCGGTACCTGGGTTCATTTCCTGACCCATGGCCTCGGCGGTGGCGCAGATCGCTGCAGCGAGCCCGGCAACCTGCTGGTCGTTCATTTCAAAGGTACTCATTGCGCTCTCCCGCTTGGCGCTTGGCCAAGACCATTTGCGCGGCCTGCTCGGCGGCGGAGACGTTCGCCTCGGTACGCTCCATCTGGCGAGCGGTCGTCCCGTTGATGCGCTGACCAGTCACCCACTGGGTGTGGTAGCTCTCGGCGTTGGCCAATAGTTCGTTGAGGCTGTGGCACTTGCGTAGGACGGCGGCATCGCTGGTTTTCAGGTAGTGCGCAGCGACGTGGTGGGCAACATCGGCGCCGAGGCGGTCGACCAGTTGGCCGAGCTGGCCACCGACCTTGGCGTTCCACACCGGCCAAGTGCTGTAGCGCTTGCGGTAGGCCATGGCGTAGTTCGCCCAGACCTTGAAGGTTTTGCAGGACTGGTCTTTCGGGCCTGGCATGTCAGCGGGAATCTCAACCCGTGGCGCATCGGTGCGATCAACCACCAGAACCAGATTGCGGGCCGGCTTGTCCGGGCTGCCTTGCAAGTCCTGACTGGTATCCTGATTGGTACCCTGATGATTGGTATCCTGATTTGTCGGAGATTTTTCCGACCCTTGTTCGGATTTTTCTCCGACCTTGCTCGGATTTTTTTCCGAGGTTGATCGGATTTTTTTCCGACCCTCGTTCTTTGGTGGGGTCGGATATTTTTCCGACCCGTCGAGCTTCTGGTTCCACTCGATTGCCTTCTCGGTCAGGCGGAACAGAGTGATGTTCGAAGTGCTGGAAAGCTCAATCAAACCGGCTTCTTCCAGAGCCTTCAGCATGCGGTAGGCAGTGTCTGGCTTATCAGTGAGCAGCGGCAGCTCCTCGATGATCTTGGCCTTGCTCAGCGCGAAGAAGATCCCGTCGTCAGTCTTGATTGGCTTGGTCCAGCTCGGGCAGCCGTAGACGAAGGCGAACAGCAGGGCCTGCTGAGAGTTCAGCCCCCACTCCAACGCCTTCACCTGATTGATCGTGACGGTGAATTGCATATCAGGCCTTCCCGACCAGTTTGGCCAGTTCGAGGAAGCGATCGACGTACCAGTGAGGCTGCGTCTCGCGTGGGGATTGGGGGCTGGTGAGGTTCTTGCCGTACTTGAGGCCCTTATCAGTCACGGACCAGAAGTCGACCATCTCGTGTTTGGAGTTCTTGCGCTGGAGCTGCTTGAGGAATCCTTGGTCAGCCAGCGCACGATTGAAAGCAGCCGGCGCGCAGCGGATGCCGCCGTCCTTCAGCAGCGCTGTAGCTGACTTCGTCGGCATCGAAGATCCGCCAGCTGCATCAGGCGCAGCATCGACGGCATACCCGGGCAGGAACTTGGCATCAAGTCCGTTGTTGGCAGCGATCTTTGCCAGCATCATCATCTTGCTTGACGGTGCCGGTTTCAGGAGGCGATCGAAGCACTCCAGAATGGCGAGCTCGCCGACAATCTTTGAGTTGTTGGCGGGAAGAGCGGCTTGTGCTGCGACAACACGCTCGAGCTCTTGCCAGCGATCCACAAGCTTCGATGTGAACTCCGGCGAGAGCTGAGCGACGATTACGTAGCTGTCACGCTCGCAGATGTTGTAGATACGGGTGGCGCGCGCGCGACCAAGTTTGTCCCTGGACCATTCATCCTCAGATTGAGGATGGACCAACCCGCTAGCGGCCAAGTCCTCAATGGTGCGCTTTACGTTGTCGTGGCGCTTGCCGGTGACATTCGCGATTTCGCGAGAAGACATCGTGCTGCGCGACACGTTTCCAGAATTTGAAAAAAGTGTCGCGACACTCTTGGGGGTATTGATGGTATTGGGTGAACTGTGCATAATCAGCTCCAGAACGTTGTAGAAAACGCAGTTGAAAAAGCCGGGATCGCACCCCGGCTTTTTTGTGCCTGCGATTTGGGGTCTCTCATTGCGGATCCTCAATAGTCCCTTGGGGGCTAATTAGCCCTTGCGTCCTAGCGACCTGACATTGCTCCTACTCGGAGACGTCCTGGTCATTCGGTCGAGAGCCGTATTGATGATTCGCGCTGCCAGCTGCTGGGGCGTGATGCCTTCCGACTCGGCCAGCAAGGCCAGATCGTTTACACCCTTCCCATCCAGCTGGATTTCCAGCTCTTTTGTTTCAGGCACGGGGCCTCCTCGGCGACTTCAGGCCACATCGGTCTTTGCGTTAAGCTCTTCCATCATCTGGTTCAGGCCGCGCTCAAGAATTTCTCGAGCAAGGACAGCTTTCTGTGTGCGCTGGAAACGAGCCATCGCGGTGAGTAGGTCGTCAGCAGCTTCGTCGAGACGAACCTTCGTTGGCCTGTCGTGCATGTGGCTTGGATCAAAGTGCATGTGCAGCTCCTTGGTTACGGATAAATGGTTAAGCAGCGGATTTCTTTGGGTGCGCCTCGACGAGCAGCCAGGCGGGATCGAATGGCTTGCCTTTTTTGGCAGCCAGATCGGCAATCTTTTTGGCGTATTCGGTTTCGCCGGTGTACTCGGTGCGCGGCAGAGCGTCGGCTTCCAGCCACTTGTAGATAGCGCGCGGGGTCTTGCCGCAAGCCAGGGCTACGGACGGAACACCACCAGCGTCATCAATCGATTTCTTGAGCGGCCGCATAAGGCCTCCGAGTTAAATATGAACTTGCGGTACATATTATGTCGGAACTGAAAGTACATGCAAGCGCATGCAACCATGTACCCATGGTTCAAATAGAAGATTTACGCTTTGCGTTCATCGCCCGCCTTAAGAAGGCGCTGGCGGCAAAAGACATTCCTGAGTGGGGCGCTGGCGCTCGCCTGGCGAAAATGGCCGGCGTCACGCCGAAAGCCACCAGCAAATGGTTGAACGGAGAGTCGATGCCGGGCGGAGCAAAAATGCTCGCCGTGGCAAATGCTCTCGGTGTTCGCGTCGAGTGGCTTGAGTACGGGCGTGGAGAAATGGTCGAAAGCTCGGGCCCAGTGACTGCTGAGGATGCAGGCATCCCTCCCCGCGGCTTCGAACTGCAGGATGATCCCAGCTACACCGGCGTTCTCCAGCTTACCGCCCAAGGTTCAACCGGCACCGGTGAAGAAAACACTCACGTCGAGATTCGCGGCGTTATGGCGTTCAAATCATCCTGGCTGCGCGCAAACAATCTCAGCCAGCGATATCTCGACGTCATCTACGCGAAAGGCAACAGCATGGAGCCGACGATCAACGACGGTGATGTGATGTTGGTGGACGGGTCGAAAATCGAACCGAAGGACGGTCAGATTTTCGCAATGCAAAGCATGACGAAGGGCACGATCGTAAAGCGCCTGGTGAAGTCAGACATCGAAGGCTGGATCATCCGGAGCGATAACCCAGACAAGGCGCGATACGGTGATGAGGCTCTCCGGGATGGGGAGATAAACGAGGTTCGCATCATCGGGCGCGTAGTGTGGCGCGGCGGGATGATCTAAGAGTCAGCAGCATCAAGCCCAGCCCTCAGCTGGGCTTTTTTACGCCTGCCTCACGGCTGCCTGATGTCGATGCCGGATGCATAGTCATCGGCGCGAGCCTGAGCAAAGGTGTTGCACGCTATGACCCCCTTCATCGCCCGCGCCGTATCCCAGCCATCCATGTATAGCTTCACCACAGCTGTCCTCCGGAGTTGTGGCATTTCCTTCACCTTCCCCTCAAGGCGCAGCCACTTTACGAAGTCGCCTTCATTCAGCCCATTTTTGAAATCAGAACAACCTGATAGCCAAACTTGCCGGGCATCATAGGAAGCGTCCTCTGCGTCGTAAGGCGCTTTTAGAGCCTCTGTTTCGCCGTAGGCTGAGCCATACACCGTCAAAAGTCCCAGCAACCCTGCTGCAATCCGTTTTCTCACAACCCACCCTCCTCTATTTGATCGCCAGTTTAGCGCCTCGCGCCTGACCCGGATCGCCGAAATGTGTACCGGCGGTAAAAATATGTACTTTTGGTACTTGACCTATGTGAACCATTGGTACATATTTCACCCATCGCAGCGACACAGCCACTGCGAAGGGCCTCAACAGACCCGCCGCTCTTTAACAACCAGCGCCATGAACGACTACCCGGCCAGTCCGGTTAGGTCACTCCCGGCTCCATCGGTGGGAGGTCAGTAAACCGATGAACAAAACCGCACTTGCCTCTACCGGCGACCGGCGATCCGACAGGCCCGAAAGCCTGCCCACGCGCAGCCCACTGCGACGGCGGACGAGGTGTTGACCGAACTGAGTGAATGACCTGGTAAGCGGGTGCGGAGAAAGACCACAGATTTACTGATGCCGCTTCGATGAGGCGGCATTGGAAATCAACGGGAGTCACAAAATGCTCAACATCAATGAAGCTGAACTGAAGAAATCCATCGTGTCGAACGTCGCCGATCAGTTGCTGCGGGAGGATGAAGATCTCTCCGAGATGGTGGCGAAAGAGGTGAAAAAGCGCATCGACAAAATCTTTGATGAGCGCGTTACCTCGCAGATCCAGATGGCGATCGACGAAACCATCAATGGCTCGTTCGAGCGTGAATATCGCCGCGTGAATCAGTGGGGCGATCAGGAGGGGCCATCTACCACGCTACGCAAGGAACTGGAGAAAACGGTAACCGCCTACTGGAACGGCAAGGTAAACCCCGGGGATGGCAAGCCAGCATCTAGCGATTACAACTCAGTCACCCGGGCTCAGTGGCTTATGACCAAGATCTGCGCCGAAGACTTCAGCAAGCAAATGCAGCAAAGCGTGGCGAACGTAACCGGCGCCCTGAAAGACGGCTTGCGCAATCAGCTTGCCAATCAAATGGACCACATGCTGAACGACCTTTTCAAAATCAAAAGCCTGCAAGACCAGGGAAAGGTCGAAAAACCGTACTGAGCGATTTCACTGGCTGGCCTTGGCGACAGGGCCAGACGGGAAATCAACCGAGGGCAAGATTATGGAAGTTGTGTTTCTCGCAGATAGCGCTTCAGTCGAAGCGTGGAAGCTGGACAAGATTCGGGTAGTTGTTGAGGTCGAGCCGCAAGCGCTGCTCGAAGATCTCGATGTCGAGGACCGAATCAAAGGTCTCGACGAACGCGAAGTGATCACCGCGATGGGAATTAATAAGACGCTCAGCCTGCTCGACGAAGCGGAGCTGGCGGATTGGATCAAGAGTAGCGACATCGACACTATCGGTCTTCTCAACGCAATTGGCGAAGAGTCCATTTACGAATGGATCAACTCGCAGGAGTGACAACCAGCGCCACGACAGCCTGTCGTTAACTGCCCGATCCTCTCTATGAGAGCGCATCGGACTGCTCTCCACCTTTCACGGCAGGCTTGAGATTGTTCAAGAACCTCCACCGGAAGCCTGAGAGCAGTCCGATGCGGACGAAACTGCGGCCTATAACCGCCCACCTGCATCACCGCAACACGCAGATGAATGCCCGGGCTGACGGGCAAGTGTAAGACCTGAGGGATCGCGGGAATCGTGGCCGGTAGAGTGAGTAAGCGCCCAGATGGCCACGGCGAGTCCAAGAATAAGCGGCTGAAACCTTCGCCCCGGTGAAACTCCGGTGTCACTAAGGCCGCTAATAGTCATGCCGGGTTCAGCTCCGGCCATCTGCCCCACCCTTCCCGACATCACCCGAATGCACTCCCCTCCGCGCCCAACGGCAACCAGCGGAGCGGATGAGTGCATTGCGAGTTTTGTTGGATCAACCACATGGAGCAAATCATGGCCGAGCAACGAGCGCCGTATCCACGGTCGGCAGACAACGCTGATCAGATGAACCTGCCCGAGGGCAAGACCTGCGGCGACTGCGTCCACTGCAAGCGCTGCACCGCGATGTTCGGCCACATCCCTGCGGATGAGTCGTGCGACTGGAGCCCTTCGCGCTTTCGTGAGGCTGTTCTGGTCGAAGTGTCCGCCTAACCCCAAACACTGGAGGTCGCCATGAGCGATACCAACCGCATTCGTATGGCCCATGAAATTTTCGACGCAAGCATGCTCAACGGAAACTTTCTGGGCGGTTTCAATTCGCGCGTTCATGGTGTTGAGCGAAATTCAGCGGCAGATGGTTATGCACGCTTTGAGCGTGGTCAGGGGTGGGATAAAGCGGACGAGATGGTTCGTGCGGGAAAGATCTACTTCATCCATCCCTTCCCGCACGGTCGGTGCAAGCAAACTGGTTTTGTGTACGGCGGCACCTGGGCATGCAACACCTGCCGCACTGATGGGTTTCAGAAGCCTTGGTGGGCTATTCGGGTGATGAAGGACGGCAACGCATGGTGCGTGGTCGGCGAAGGGTTCGAAGATATTCAGTCTTCAGACAATTACGCGTATGGCGACACCCGCGAAGAAGCTCTTACCGCTTACGCCGAACTGATGAATCAGAAAGCCGCCGCATAAACATCCGCCGATCTGGAGGCAACCATGAACGCAGCACTGAAGATTTGTCAGGCCATGCACGACGCGCAGTTGCCTCCGATGGTGAGCGAGAGCGCGCAGGAATTGGCTCGGGCTGAGTGGCTGTACGAAGCCACCGAACAACTGGTCAGGTTTCGGACGGACGTGAAGTTCCAGCGCCGGCTGCGACCAGCTCAGGGCGTCACCGTGGCCCAATTCGCCCTTGCAGTGGACGAGCATGTGAATGGTCGGCTGGCGGGCTGCGAGGTCAACACCCCTGCGCTGGGTTGGCTGCTGGTCACGACTGATGACAAGCCAGACAAGACAGCAGTCGCCGAACTTCTGGGGCGAAGTGACCACCCACTGGGCAAGCTCGGCGAAATCGCGGAGGGCCTACTTCGCCCCCTTGTCGAGGATGCGCTGATCGCCCAGGCCGAGGACAACGAGCTATGAGCAATCAGGTAGCACTGGCCCGGCTGGGCCTTGAGATCGCGAAGATGCGCAAGTCCTGCACCCCGGTGCCGGATCGCACCTTCGTCATGGGCATGATCGAAATGGCGGAGTTCGCCGAGATCATCGACACCCGCACTGCCAATCGTTATCGGGATGCGCTGGACGCCAAGTTCGTCGAGCGCAACGCGCATCTGAAAGGAGTTTCGGCATGACAACCCCTCCCATGAAAACGCTGGTCGATGAGCAGCTCGACGACATCGAGCGGCGCATTGCGATTCTCGGCTTCGGCCTGCCCTTCAACGAAGTCATCGGCCGTAAGCGCGAGGATCTGGTCGAAAGCCTCCCGCAGCGCCTGTCGGTAACCATGAAAGGCGGACGAATCGCTGTGAGGGCTCGGCCATGAACCTTGTCTACTGGTTTCTCGTTGTGATCCTGATCGCCGGTGCAGGCGCCTACGGCGTGGTTCGCGACGGCTCGGGCACTTGCCAGGTGCCGCGTTCCACCACCTACAACGTGTTCCGATGACCAGCCTTCAGCGTGCACGCCGCATTCTGATTCGGCGCGGATCGTTTCGAGTTCTCTCGATTTACACCTTCCTGATGCTGCTCAGCGCCCTCGCCGATCGCATCACCTCCTGACTTTCAAATTCAAGCGCTGCGCACGTCGCGGCAAGGATTTCCCATGTCCGCAGTAATGAAACAGGCTGACCATCTGCCAGCCATTTCCGAGGAAGCGCTCGTCGAAGTGCTGAGCGGAAGCCTGTATCCAGGCGCGGCGCACAATTCTGTAGTGATGGTGCTGGCCTACTGCAAGGCGGCTCAGCTCGACCCGATGCTCAAGCCGGTGCACATCGTTCCCATCTACCAAAAAGGCCGCGGGATGGTCGACACGGTCATGCCCGGTATCGGCCTTTACCGCATCCAGGCTGCGCGTACGGGGCAGTACGCGGGAATCAGCGATCCCGAATATGGTCCGCCGATTACCGCAAAGCTGGGCGGCGTAGAGGTCACGTATCCGGAGTGGTGCCGGGTGACCGTCAAACGGCAGATGTCGAACGGCCTTGTCGCCGAGTTCACCGCTAACGAGCGCTGGCTGGAGAACTACGCAACGGCCAGTAAGGACACAGTCGCGCCGAACTCGATGTGGAAGCGCCGCGCTTTCGCACAGCTCGCCAAGTGCGCCGAGGCCCAAGCGCTGCGCAAGGCCTTTCCAGAGGTTGGATCGGCTCCGACCGCTGACGAGATGGAAGGAAAAATCTTCGATGAAGCGCCGCGCGATGTAAGTCCGCAGCGGCAGCAAGAGCCTGAGCCAGAAGCCCTCCCACCCTACTCCGATGATCTTCTGAAAGAGAATATCGAAAAATGGCGGCCGCTCATCGACGCAGGCAGGACCAACCCTGAACACATCATCGCCAACGTCAGTAGCAAATACACGCTACGCGACGACCAGATCGAAACCATCCATAACCTGAAAGCCATCGACGGAGACACAGCATGAAAATTCACAACGTAGCTCAAGGCTCCGCCGAATGGCACGCACTGCGCGCTCAGCACTTCACCGCCTCCGAGGCGCCCGCAATGATGGGCGCTTCGAAATACCAGACCCGCACCGACCTACTGACCATGAAGAAAACCGGCATTGCGCCGGAGGTCACTCAGGCGCAGCAGTACATCTTCGACAGAGGCCATGCAACTGAAGCGCTTGCCCGGCCACTGGTTGAAGTGATGATCGGCGAGGAGCTTTATCCAGTCGTAGGTACCGACGGCAATCTGCTCGCCTCCATGGACGGCGCGACGATGCTGGGCGAGACCCTCTTCGAGCACAAGCTTTGGAGCGAATCATTGGTCGCCCAGGTGAAGGCCGGCGAACTGGATCCGCATTACTACTGGCAGCTTGAGCAGCAACTGCTGGTGAGCGGCGCCGAGCGCGTGATTTTCGTTTGCTCCGACGGAACTGCCGAAAACTTCGTGCACATGGAATACCGACCTGTCGCCGGCCGCGCCGCGCAGCTGGTCGAAGGCTGGAAACAGTTCGAGGCCGACTTGGCCAACTTCAAAATGGCAGAGGCTCCGTCGATTATCGTCGGCAAGGCCCCTGACGAGCTGCCAGCGCTACGCATCGAACTGACCGGCATGGTTACAGCGAGCAACCTGAAAGTGTTTGAGGAATCGGCACTGGCTGTCATTGACTCTGTGAAAACCACGCTGCAGACCGACCAAGACTTTGCTGACGCCAAGAAGGCGGTCAAGTGGTGCGGTGATGTCGAAGAAGCAGTTGCGGCTGCGAAGAAGCAGGCGCTATCTCAAACCCAAAGCATCGACGAGCTGTTCTCGTCTCTTGATCGAATCAGCGCACACGCTCGCGAGACGCGTTTGAAGGTCGACAAGCTTGTGAAGGCTCAAGAGCTGCTGGTGAAGACCAGCATCAAGCAGAAGGCTGAGCAGGCGCTGGCGGATCACGTTGCGGCCATCAATAAGACGCTGGGCCGGGTGACGCTGCCAGCGGTCGCTTCCGATTTCGCCGGCGCGATGAAGAATAAGCGCACGATCGCCAGCCTGCAGGATGCCGTTGACACCGAGCTGGCTCGAGCAAAAATCGCCGCGAGCCAGTCAGCAGATGCGATTCGCTTGAATTTGACCAGCTTGGCCGAGCTCGCGCCCGACCATGCATTCTTGTTCAACGATATTCAGCAACTCGTCCTCAAGGCCAACGATGACTTGGTCGCGCTGATCAAGGTGCGCATTTCTGAACATCAGAAGGCCGAGGAGCAGAAAGCCGAAGCCCAGCGCGAGCAGATCCGTCAGGAGGAGCTGAAGCGAATCGAAGACGAGGCGAAAGCCAAGGCGCCGGTCGAACAGGTTCCAATTGCCAGCCCGGCACCAGTGAAAGCTGCGGCGCCGGTTCAGTCAGCCTCGAAACCATCGACTTCAACCGCGGCGCCGCTGAACCTGCAGGCCGAAGTGTTCGATCTGGAGTCGCTGATCAAAGCTGTCGCATACGGCCAAGCCCCTATTTCGGTGCTGACTGTTGACTGGGAAGCGCTCGACGCGATGGTCGCCGCTCAAGGCTCCAAGTTCAGCATGGCCGGCGTGAAGTTGGTCAAGGTGGCGGCATGATCAGCAACCACCTCAACCTCGTTGAGCAGCACCGGCCAGATGCCGAATCGATCTCTGAACGAATCGCGCAATACCTGGCCGCCGGCGGGCGGATAGATCAACTGAAGAGCCCGCCGCGCAATCCGCTGCCACCGCCCCGCTCGAAAAAAATAGACCCTGAAACGGTCCTCAAGCGGCGGCCGAAGCCGATATCGGCCGCTGACCGCAAGGCTCTGCGCAAAATGGCGGACTCGATATGAAGTCGAAACGCAAACCCAACAACGGTTTCGCACGGGCAGAACGTAGTTGCCGGGCGCTGCTGCGCACCAACCACGTCGCGGTGGTGAACATCGACCCCAGCGGTAGCCAGATCATGGCGAACTGGAAGAGTTGCCGGCAGATCCGGAGTCTGGCAATCGCCAACGCGATCTTCGATTTCTCCTACCGCTGGACGATCTACATCGCCGCCATGTGTCGAGACGAGCGCGGCGCCGAGTACATCAAGTCGGTCGAGATCTCGCCAGAAGGTATGTACAAGGTCGAGCGTCTGACCGACGCCATCGAGCATTACTACCTGGAGCTGCGCAACAGCGCGAACCCGACCCATCTGGTCGCATCGGGCTGGATCGCCATTCCGGATGAAGTTTCGATGGATGAAGCCGAAGCCGCGAAACTGTTCTACGCCGCCGGCGCCTGGCATCAGGTGAAGGTCGCAGCGTGAGACGTTCCAGACCCCAACAACGCAAACGACAGACCTGGCTGGACTTGCCGGCCAGCGGAATTGAAGAGGTAGGCCATGGCCGAAGTAACGGAGCCGACGAAGGAAGCGATCAAGCAGAAGAAAAAGCGCGAGAAGGCTGCAGCAAAGGACGCTGCATTGGGCGTGGAGAAGTTTACGGTTGAGGTAGCCGGGGTGTTCAAGCCTGACCTTAAGGCAGTCATGAAGGCCCACGGCATCAACAACCAGCAGGACATTCACCAGCGGCTTCTGATCAACCTGATTGCCGCCGACTTCGAAACGCAGGCAACGATGTTACGCGGTGTCAAGACACCTATCGTCGTTACCGAAAAGGTGTCGAGACTTATTGAGGCTGCCGGAAGGAAATCACTCGCTGAAGATCCTCCAGAACCTGAAGACGAAATCGACATTCCAAAATAACCCCTACCCACGCTGCGCATCCGGTCACGGAGGGCGGCGCCTGACTGGAGATAATCCATGGACAACAAGCCGACTGATGCGCAGCTAGGCCTGCTCTGGCACACACTGGGCCTGCGTCCAGATTGCCGCGAAAGTCGCCACGTATACCGGAACCGTTTCCTTGCAGGATCTGGTCACAGTGATGTTCCAGATTTGGAAGCTCTTGTGTCTCTCGGCTTGATGAGGAGTCGCAAACCACCGGCGTTCTGCGACCAGAGCGAAATCCTCTACTTCGCGACCGAAGAGGGCGAGCGATTCGCCATCGCCGCAATGCCGCCTGCACCACCGCCACCCAAGCGTACCAAGTTCGATGCCTATCTCGACGAGTGCGAGTGCTATGACGGCTTCGCTCACTTCCTTGGCATCAACATGCCGCAATATCAGCAGCGTGGCGATTGGGGGAACTACGAATACCGGATGGTTCGGTACCCCCGAGGAAGCGCGTACCGCCAGTATCGGCGCCATTACAGCTTCTCGCGTTGGTCGCCCTATGAGGAGCTCGAAGTTGCCGGTGATTGGGCTCCGACAATGAAAGAAGCGAAGGCGAGCTACAAGACCGCGCTCAAGCAGTACCGCGTTAAACCAAAGTATCCCGCCAACGACTTCGAGCGCGCCTACACCGCCTGATCCTGCTCCATGCCGGGCCGAACACAAATACCCCACTTCTACGAATCACGCCAGCCGGCGAGGACCCCCTATGCCTAATCACAACATCGTCAGCATGAGCGGCGGTAAAGACAGCACGGCTACGCTGCTGGTCGCCCGCGAGCTGGAGGTGCCAAATCTCAGCGCTGTAGTGGCTGACACCGGGCATGAGCATCCAGAGACGTACGACTACATCCACTACCTGGCTGAAGCCACTGGTGTACCCATCCGGTGGGTGAAGGCAGACTTCTCCAGGCAGATCGCCGGCAAGCGCAAATTCATCGAAACCAAATGGCGCGAAAAGGGAGTGGCGGAATCCGTGGTGCTGCGCGCTCTGGAAGTACTGCACCCAACCAGCAACCCCTTCCTGGACTTGTGCCTGTGGAAAGGCCGATTTCCCAGCACCAAAGCCCGCTTTTGCACTGATGAGCTGAAGCGCAACCCAATCATCGAGCAGGTCTACCTGCCGCTCATGGACGGCGAGAACATGCTGCTGTCATGGCAGGGCGTACGGGCCGATGAATCGCCGGCCCGAAAGTACCTACCAGAGTGCGATGAGGTTGGAGGCGGACTCTTCAACTACCGGCCCATCTTGAAGTGGACGGTGGATTCGGTCTTTGAGGCTCACCGGGCTGCCGGCATCAAACCGAACCCGCTGTACTTACAAGGCTGCAATCGCGTTGGCTGCATGCCCTGCATCATGTGTGCGAAAGACGAGCTCCGGCAGATTGCGGCCAGGTGGCCAGAGGAAGTTGACCGGGTGCGCGAGTGGGAGCGACTGGTGAGCATTGCCAGCAAACGTGGAGCGGCCACTTTCTTCGCCACCGTGACCGACCCCACCGTGAGATCGGATGACAAGGTGAGCGCCGTAACGCACGGCATTGACCGGATCGTCGATTGGAGCAACACCGCGCGCGGCGGGCGCCAGTTCGACATGGTCGACCTGATTGCGCGCACGGACGACAGTCACAAGTGCTCATCAGCCTATGGGCTTTGCGAGTGAACTACCTGATGAGCTTGGGACGTAGATAGTCTTCGACGTTGGAGAGAGCGGCGTCCATCTCCTTCTTGAAATCATCATCTCCTTCGAGCGGTGATTCATACAAAACGTCCCTACGCTCGCTGAGAATTTTTTGATATGAACGAACCCGGCCTTCAACTTCGTCGGGGTTTATCGACACTAGGTACGTGCTTACATTGATCCAAAGTTCATGCTGCAGTTTGAAAATCGGAGTGAAAAGCGACTTCAGCTCCGCATCCCAGACAGCCTCGCTCTCAAGAATGGACGTGGCAAGTCTCGCCCGGACTTCAGCGACCATCGTAAAACGACTCTGATAAGCGCGTGCGGTATTCCTGTAGCTGATTTGCGAAAAATTCAGGTTTTTAGGTTCGTCCTCAGGAACTCCTCCCTCCCCACCTAATATCACCGGGTTTCGCACATGGCTAATGCAGTCACGCAGCTTATATAGGTCTATCAGCAATCGCCGCGAAAGGTCGTGATCTGCTGTTCCTTTGTTTTGTCGGCGCCATGTCGCCAGCCCGGAAAACCCAACCCAACCGGCCAGACCAACACCAATTGCGCTCACGACTGTACCGATCACGCTGAAAACATCCTTAGTAAGCGCCCAGTCCGCATCAGTGATCGCTAAGCAAATCGACATCATCAACCTCCGAAAATTGGCCGAACTATACCGGCGAGGATCCCCTATGTCCGCACAACAGAAGAAACACCCCTTCGATTTCAAAACTCAATACGGACTCGGCTTCAGCACTCAGGACGATGAGATCGTTGTCGACTTCTTCTGCGGTGGTGGCGGTGCCGGTACCGGGCTGGAGATGGGCCTGGGTCGCGCGGTGAATGTCGCGAAGAACCACAGCCCCCAAGCGATCAGCATGCACACGGTGAATCACCCGGGCGCCGTGCACTTCACCACTGACGTGTTCGAAGGTGATCCAGACATCGAGTGTGGCGGCAAAGCCGTCGGCTGGTTCCATATGTCTCCGGACTGCACGCACCACAGTCAAGCCGCCGGCGGTCAACCGCGCAAGCGCGAGATCCGGAACCTGTCGTGGATCGGCCTCAAGTGGGCAGGCATGAAGCGCCCCCGAGTGATCAGCCTCGAGAACGTTAAGCAGATTTTGCAGTGGGGCAGACTGATCGCCAAGCGCGACAAAGCCACTGGCCGCGTTGTGAAACTCGGCGGCGACGTTGCCGCACCTGGTGAGGTTGTGCCGGTGGGCCAGCAGTTCCTGATTCCCGACCCGAAGCAGCGCGGCAAGACATGGCGCCGCTTTGTGGCCCTACTGGAGGCCATGGGCTACGTCGTTGAATGGAAGGTGATCAAGGCCTGCGACTTCGGCGCGCCAACCAGTCGGGAACGACTGTTCATGATCGCCCGTTGCGATGGCCAGCCGATTGTGTGGCCTGAGCCAACCCACGCGAAGAACCCGGCCAAAGGGCAAAAGAAGTGGCGCACCGCCGCCGAATGCATCGACTGGACCATACCGAGCAAAAGCATTTTCGACCGGGCAAAGCCGCTGGCACCCGCCACCCTGCGCCGGATCGCCAAAGGCATGAAGAAATTCGTCATCGATGCCGCTGACCCATTCATCGTGCCGATCGCGAACTGGTCGGGCGAAAGTGTTCAGTCTGCCCATGAGCCACTGCGCACGGTGACGTCCTGGCCGCGCGGCGGATCGTTCGCCATGGCCAGCCCAATCATCGCGCCAGCAACTCACCAAGGTAGCGACCGGATCAACGATCCCCACGAACCGCTGCCGACGGTCACCTGCGCGAATCGCGGCGAGCTGACGTTGATCAGCCCTACCCTGATTCAAACAGGCTACGGAGAGCGCACCGGGCAAAAGCCGCGCGTGCCCGGCCTTGATCAACCGCTGGGCACCGTGGTCGCCGGCAGCGTGAAGCATGCACTCGCAGCTGCGCACCTAGTGAAGTTCAGGTTTGCGGACGAAGGCAAGGCACTCGACGAGCCGCTGCCAACTATCACCAGCGGCGGCAACTATCAACGTCCGGCCGGCGCCGCTCATGCAATGGGCATATCGACGGTTTTCATGGCTCAAATGAATGGCGGCTTCAACACTACGGCCGCCAAGAGCATCGAGGATCCGTTGACCACGGTGACCAACACCGGCAGCCAGCAGCAGTTGGTGACGGCGAACCTGGTGCACTTGCGCGGCAACTGCGATGCGCGGGACGCCGCCGATCCGCTGCATACCATCAGCGCCGGTGGCACACACCATGGACTGATCACCGCCTTCATGGAGCGCCAGTTCGGCGCAAGCGTTGGCCAGGGTGTGGACGAACCAGCGCCGACCATCACGGCCGGCGGTGGCGGCAAGAGCTCGCTGGTCGAGTTGCAACTGTCGCCAGAGGTTGAAGCCGGTGCGTTGCGTGTCGCCGCATTCCTGATCAGCTACTACGGCACTGAGAACATGAGCGCCGCCGACGCGCCAGCGCCAACCATCACCACCAAGGATCGTCTGGGCCTGGTAACAGTCACCATCAAGGGCACGCCGTACGTGATCGTCGACATCTGCCTGCGAATGCTGCAACCGGCCGAACTGTACAAGGCTCAGGGCTTCCCCGCCGACTACATCATCAGCCACGGCGCCGACGGCAAACCGTTCACCAAGACCCAGCAAGTGCACATGTGCGGCAACAGCGTCAGCCCGCCACCGATGGCTGCGCTAGCCCGGGCGAATGACCCTTGGAAATTAAACGAACGGCGGAGGGAGGCTGCGTAACGGCCGCTAAGTAGTCACCGGGGATTCCTCAAGTAGAACATTCCCTTTTATTGGCCCAAGGATAGGGCTAACAGAAGACTTTTTGATTAACTGGTGATTCCATCTATCTGACTTTGGGGCATAGCCAGAAAAGTGAAAATCTACAGGAAAGAGAGAGCCCAATAATTTTAGTCTGGAAATGATATCGGCGTGCCTCATGCTTTGCGAGTTGGCTGAAAAGAGCGACACATAAAACGCGCTCCATATAGCTGCAGCATGATCAAATTGGATCTCTTCGGCTGGCGCGACGATAGAGTGCATACCTCTATTAGTTCCAGACAGGCAATAAGTAAATATCTCATTACCAAGTTCACAAGCGGAGAAAAAAGCTCGGCGCTCCTTTAGGTATCCCTTGCACATCTGTGCAAACTCAGGATAGGTAAGAAAATCTTTATTTGTATATATGTTCTCTATGCAAGCGTGGGAAGACATATGAAAAAAACGATACTTGGATTCCTTGAATATTTTAAGAAGGTGCGGCAGTTCACTCTTCTCCTCATAATAAAAATATTTCGGCTTCTTACCAGCCATTCTTAATATGTCAGCGAGCCTCCTTCCTTCATACCTATGATCCCGCTCGTCAGCCATTCTTAAACTTTCAACGATAAAAACATCCGCAACCGTTTTACCCACAACCCGACTCCTTCCGTGCACATCAAAATGCCATTATCCGTTCAAGGCGCCGTAATGTCATGCAAGTCATCGAAGAGCACATTTGTACTCAAATACACCCTCTCCCTTCAAAGTCAGCCGCTATAGCGGCAAGGAACCCCTATGCTCGATACAAACATTCACCACTCACTGAACACGCTCACTGCAAGCCAGATGGCCAAGCTGCTGGTGATGCATCACGGAATCGATGCTTTCGGCTACAAGTACGACAGCCTGCGCGATGCACCAAATAGCCCCGTTACGCTTGAAGATTTGGCGTCCATGTCCGGCGAGGATCTGGATCAGCTTTACGATGAGAGCTCGCACGATGACGCGGTGAACGAGGTGCGTTACACCGCAGTGGACGCCCCCGGAGTTCCGTCTTGGTGCCACTACAGTTGGGAGCGAAACTACGAGGTCGATGTGAAAGCCTTCATCCTGCCCGATGGTCGCGCTCTCGCCTTTTGTGAGATGAGCGGCGGCGGCAAGCACGGCGAGCCCGACGCCTACCCTTGGGTTGAAGAGGCCAAATTCATCAAGATCACTGACGTCGAAGAGCGGGTCGTCAAGACTTACAAGTTCGAGGAAATTCCAGAAGTCTCAGAGGTGACGCCATGATCTTCGCCCCGCTCTACATGGCCTACCTCATCTACAAGGGGCCGTGGCGATGAACATCTACCGACACACTTTCGCAGCCGTCTGCCCCGCCGACGGCGAGACGATCATCTACCGGCTTGAGTTGCGATCAACCTCGATGATTCACGTCGAACACATCAAGACCGCCACCGCGCTGATCAGGCAGGGTTGGCATGAGCAAATCGCCGACAGCCTTTCCGAAACGCTCGGCGGCGATCAGACCATCATCGCCACGCACCAGGGCGTGGAAATCGAAACGGTGAGGCTCAGCGGATGATTCATTACCACGGCACGCCTGTCGGCGGTAAGCGCGAGGATGCCGCTAAGTTCCTGGCCGGGCGGCACGCGCTGGTGCCGTTCCCACGCAAGGACGATCTCGGCATCGTCGCCGATGTTTGCAAATCGTTTGTTTTCGATAACGGCGCATTCACTGTGTGGAAGAAAGGCGGCCAGGTAGACGTCGACGGATACACGCGCTGGGTCGAAGATTGGCACCGGCACCCTGGTTTCACTTGGGCGCTTATTCCGGACGTCATTGATGGCGACGAAGACGCCAACGACGACCTTGTACGGCAGTGGCCAGAGGAACTGCGCGGCGTGCCTGTCTGGCACTTGCACGAATCGATTGAGCGGTTGCAGCGGCTGGCGAGGTGCTGGCGAACTGTCGCCCTCGGCAGTTCTGGGCAATGGGCTGCACCGGGCACAGGATCATGGTGGAAGAGGATAGCTACCGCAATGGACGCTATCTGTGACGACCAGGGTCGACCGGCGTGCCGGCTACACGGTCTGCGCATGCTTGACCCTGCGATCTTCCAGCACCTGCCCTTCGCTTCAGCCGATTCCACGAACGCCGCAGTGAACGGCGGAAGCATCAGCCGTTTCGGGATGTACGCACCGCCCACTGCTGGCCAGCGAGCCAACGTCATCGCTGATCGAATCGAAGCACACAACAGTTCTCCAATCTGGCTGCGCGAAGCCCAGGTCGAACTCGCTTTATAACCCCTCCCCCAACTCAACAGCCTGCCGGTGTACGGCGGGCGAGGAATTCTGCATGCCAAAAGTAATGCGATCGGTCGCAGACCCAGGAGCGGAACACGGCTTTCGAGTAGTGCCTGCAACATATGAGCAGGCCGAAGCGGTAACAGGGTTCCGGCTTGATCGTCGGCGCAAGTACTGGATCACCGAGGACGGCGAGGTCGAGGAAGAAGGCGTTGTGACGTTGGCGTGTAGCGGGTGCAGTTGCGGATGTGAGGGTGGCTGCAGTTGCGGCCCATCGTTCGGATGCAGCGAGTGCGGCTATACAGGCAAGCGGCGCTTTCACTTCGGTTACCCCGCCCAATCCCCCGAGCAAAGAAAAGAGTTTCGAAACCTTTAACCATCTTCTGCCGCCACGCGCGGCATGGAGCATCACAATGAGAAAAGAGCTGATCAAGATCAGTGAGTTCCAGCGCCGGCGCTGGGGCGAGAACGGCACGCCTCCGTGCCCCCAGGCAATCCGCAACTACATCCGCAATGGCCAGGTACCCGGCGAGCAGATCGGGAAACTCTGGTACGTTGATTGGACGGCGTTCAGCAGGTCAGACGGCAATGACCTGGTCGCGATGGTATTGAAAGGAGCTGCATGATGGTCCCACGGCCGCGCAACAAGGCGAACAAGAGCCTTCCGCAGAACCTGTACTTCGATTCGCGGCGCTCGACCTATCGCTACCGCCGGCCTACCGACGGTAAGTGGTTCCAGTTCGGCTCGGACCGAATCAAAGCGATCGATGCGGCGAAGCAGTTGAATCTGGAGTTCATGCGCGGCGCCGACCTGATTGGCGCAGTGATGGGCAGCACTTCCGAGTCATTCGCCGGCTTCCTGGACGCATACGAACGCGACGTGCTGCCGCCGCGCGAACTGGCGAAAGGAACCTTGGGCCTATATGCCGTTCACTTCCGACGTTTCCGGAAGCAGTTCGAAGGTAAAGCGGTCGACCAGATCACGATTCGTATGATTGCGGAGATGCTGGATGCCCTCACGCCGCGCACTGCCAACCAGTGCCGCGCCCTGCTGATCGACATCTTCAACCACGCAGCGGCTAAGGGCCTGTGCCCGGACAACCCAGCGGGCAGCACCATCAACCGGATCGAGAAGAAGCAGCGCAAGCGGCATACCGTTGAAGGCCTGAAATCCATCCGAGAGAAGTCTCCGCCGTGGCTGCAGAACGCAATCGACCTGGCGCTGATCACTGCGCAGCGTCGAACCGATATCCTCAACATGCGATTCGATGGTGTTCGGGAAGGCTGTTTGTATGTGGTACAGCAAAAGACGGCCAAGGCCAGTGATGCGGCGTGGATCCGGTTCAAAGTGACCGATGAGCTCCAGGCGGTCATCAGCCGGTGCCGGGATGACATCGTCTCGCCTTACCTGATCCACCGCAGACCTGACCGCAAAAAGCAGAAACAGGCACTGACGAAGGAACACTGGACAAAGGTCGAAGAACGATATTTGACCGGAGCCTTTAAAAAGGCTCGGGAGGCGGCGGGTTGCTATAAGGGATGGAAAGAAGAGGAAATGCCGGGCTTCCATGAAGTGCGGGCGCTGTCGTTGCACCTGTATCAGAAAGCCGGAAAGGACGGGCAGAAAATCGCCGGACATGCCAGTGAGAGCATGACCAAAAACTACCAGAAGGATCACGCCGAAATCGTCTGGTCTGAAGCAATTCCAGACCTCAATATCAGCGAATTCACCGGGTAGTTTTGCGCAAGTTTTGCGCGGGTTTTGCGCAGCCACAAAAAAGCCGATCCATCTGATCGGCTTAAGTGTCTGATTTTAATCAGGAATTATGGTCGGGACGGAGTGATTCGAACACTCGACCCCTAGCACCCCATGCTAGTGCGCTACCGGACTGCGCTACGCCCCGACTGGTTCTGCAACTGTTCTTCACCTCGAAGAACGCTCAAGAATATAGCGCAAGCGTTTGAAAACTGGAAGTATTCAAACGCTGCTTTTTATTTCTTGAGAACCACCAATACATCTTCCAATTCGGCAATCATCTGCCGAATCATCTGCTTGTATTGGGTCGTGTCGTCTTTGGCTTCATCGCCGGACAGACGCAGGCGTGCGCCGCCGATGGTGAAACCCTGATCGTAAAGGAGCGCGCGGATCTGCCGGATCATCAGCACGTCCTGGCGCTGATAATACCGGCGGTTTCCGCGGCGTTTGACGGGGTTGAGTTGAGGAAACTCCTGCTCCCAGTAGCGCAGCACGTGTGGCTTTACGGCACACAGCTCGCTGACTTCACCGATGGTGAAGTAGCGTTTGCCCGGGATGACGGGTAGTTCGTCGTTATGACTTGGTTCCAGCATAAGCCTCAACTCGGGCCTTCAACTTCTGCCCTGGACGAAAGGTGACCACACGGCGAGCCGTGATCGGGATTTCTTCCCCCGTTTTCGGGTTGCGGCCAGGCCGCTGGCGTTTGTCCCGAAGGTCGAAATTGCCGAAACCGGACAATTTGACCTGCTCGTTGTCTTCAAGAGCGTGCCTGATCTCCTCGAAAAACAGTTCGACCAATTCCTTGGCTTCCCGCTTGTTCAGGCCCAGCTCTTCATACAGACGTTCCGCCATCTCAGCTTTCGTCAAAGCCCCCATACGTCACTTCCTTAACGTGGCGTTCAACCTTTGTTCGAGCGAGGTGAGGATATTTTGCGTCGTCGAATTCACCTCATCGTCATTAAGAGTGCGCGATGGATGCTGCCAGGTCAAGCCAACTGCAAGGCTTTTTCTATCAGGATCAATGCCTTTACCCTGATACACGTCAAACAGCCTGAGATCCGTGAGCCATTCGCCTGCATTTTCACGGATTACGTCCAGTACGGCCGCGGACGCGACGTCTTTGTGCGCAATCAGTGCAAGGTCACGACGCACTTCAGGAAAGCGCGACAACTCGTGGAATTTCGGCATTTTACCGAGTGCCACTTCAGCCAGAACCAGCTCGAAAACGAAGACTGGACGATCCAGACCCAGTGCTTTCGACAATTCCGGGTGAATGGCGCCGATGAAACCGACTTCACGCCCTTCGCGCTCAATGCGCGCGGTTTGACCAGGGTGCAACGCAGGGTGTTTGCCCGGTGCGAAGGTGAACGAATCCAGTGCGCCGGCGAAGCCCAGCACCGCTTCCACGTCAGCCTTGACGTCGAAGAAATCAACCGTGTCGCGACCTTGCGCCCAACCTTCCGGCAGGCGGCTACCGCAAACCACGCCGGACAGCATCGGCTCTTGCTTCAGGCCTTCGAGCTGACCGACGAAGCGCAGACCGCTTTCGAACAGACGCACGCGATCTTGCTGACGGTTGAGGTTGTGCTGCAGCGCTTTGACCAGACCTGGCCACAACGAAGAGCGCATTGCCGCCATGTCATTGGAGATCGGATTGGCCAGCAACAACGGCTCGACGCCCGGGTTGAACAGTTCGAACTGACGCGGATCGATGAAGCTGTAAGTGATCGCTTCCTGATAACCACGCGCCACCAGCAGACGGCGCAGCTCCGGCAGATCGCTGCGCGCTTCAGCCTTGGCTTGCGGTGCCAGGCGTGCTTGCGGGTAACGAACCGGCAGACGGTTGTAGCCGTACAGGCGGGCCAGCTCTTCGATCAGATCGACTTCTAGGCTGATGTCGAAGCGATGGCTTGGCACTTCTACGCGCCACTGACCTTCACCGTCGGCAGTAATGCCAAGACCCAGACCGCCGAGCAAACGCTCGACCTGCGCGGAATCCATTTCCATACCGAGCATCTGGGTGATGCGCTGGGAACGCAGAGTGATCGGCGCGATCGACGGCAGATGCTGCTCGCTGACGGTCTCGATGATCGGGCCGGCTTCGCCGCCAGTAATGTCCAGCAGCAGGCCAGTGGCGCGCTCCATGGCTTCACGGGCCAGTTGCCAGTCAACGCCACGCTCGTAGCGGTGCGACGCATCGGTGTGCAGGCCGTAGGAACGAGCCTTGCCCGCCACAGCGATCTGGTCGAAGAACGCACTTTCCAGGAATACATCGCGAGTGGTCGCGGAGACACCACTGTGCTCACCACCCATCACACCGGCAATCGCCAGCGCGCGGGTGTGGTCGGCAATCACCAGCGTATCGCTACGCAGGCTGACTTCCTGACCGTCGAGCAGTACCAGCTTCTCGCCCTCCTCCGCCATGCGCACACGGATGCCGCCATTGATTTCGGCGAGATCGAAAGCGTGCAGTGGCTGACCCAGTTCGAGCATCACGTAGTTGGTGATGTCGACGGCAGCGTCGATGCTGCGCACGTCAGCGCGACGCAGACGCTCCACCATCCACAGCGGCGTCGGCTTGGACAGGTCAACGTTACGGATAACGCGGCCCAGGTAACGTGGGCACGCGGCAGGCGCCAGCACTTCTACCGAACGCACTTCATCGTGCACGGCAGGAATGGTCATGACCACTGGACGGGTCACTGGTGCGTCGTACAGCGCGCCAACTTCACGGGCCAGACCGGCTAGGGACAGGCAGTCGCCGCGGTTCGGGGTCAGGTCGACCTCGATGCTGGCGTCTTCCAGATCCAGGTACACACGGAAATCTTCACCCACCGGCGCATCGGCCGGCAGTTCCATCAGACCGTCATTGCCTTCACCGACCTGCAGCTCGGATTGCGAGCAGAGCATGCCGTTGGACTCAACGCCGCGCAGTTTGGCTTTCTTGATTTTGAAATCGCCCGGCAGTTCAGCACCGATCATGGCGAACGGAATCTTCAGGCCCGGACGCACGTTTGGCGCTCCGCACACGACCTGAAAGGTTTCCGCGCCATTGCTGACCTGGCACACACGCAGCTTGTCGGCATCAGGGTGTTGCTCGGTGCTCAGCACCTCGCCCACCACCACGCCGCTGAATACACCGGCGGCCGGGGTCACGCTATCGACCTCAAGACCAGCCATCGACAGACGAGCAACCAGCTCGTCGCGATTTACCTGCGGGCTAACCCAGCCACGCAGCCATTGTTCACTGAATTTCATCCTGCTCTCCTAAGAATTCGTTACGACTAGCGAAATTGCGCGAGGAACCGCAAGTCGTTGTCGAAGAACAGACGCAAGTCGTTCACGCCGTAACGGAGCATGGCCAGACGCTCGACACCCATGCCGAAAGCAAAACCGGAGAACTCTTCCGGATCAATGCCGGACATGCGCAACACGTTCGGGTGAACCATGCCGCAGCCCATCACTTCCAGCCAGCCGGTCTGCTTGCAGACACGGCAGCCTTTACCGCTGCACATCACGCATTCCATGTCGACTTCAGCGGATGGCTCGGTGAACGGGAAGTACGAAGGACGGAAACGTACGGCCAGCTCTTTTTCGAAGAACACCCGCAGGAATTCTTCGATGGTGCCTTTGAGATCGGCAAAATTGATGTCGCGATCAACCAGCAGGCCTTCGACCTGGTGGAACATCGGCGAGTGGGTGATATCGGAGTCGCTGCGATACACGCGGCCTGGGCAGACGATGCGGATCGGCGGCTGCTTCGATTCCATGGTGCGGACCTGTACCGGCGAGGTATGGGTGCGCAGCAGCATGTTGGCGTTGAAATAGAAGGTGTCATGCATCGACCGGGCCGGGTGATGGCCTGGGATGTTGAGCGCTTCAAAGTTGTGATAGTCGTCTTCGACCTCAGGGCCTTCGGCAATGCCGTAGCCGATGCGGGTGAAGAACTGCTCGACACGTTCCAGAGTCCGGGTCACCGGATGCAGACCACCGGAGGTCTGACCACGGCCCGGCAATGTCACGTCAATGGATTCGGCAGACAGTTTGGCAGCCAGTTCGGCTTCTTCAAACAGAGCCATGCGCGCATTGAGAACGCCTGTAACACGTTCCTTGGCAACGTTGATCAGGGCGCCGACTTGCGGACGCTCTTCTGCCGGCAAATTCCCCAGGGTCTTCATCACCTGAGTCAATTCGCCCTTTTTGCCAAGGTATTGAACCCGGATTTGCTCCAGGGCATTGATATCTTCAGCGCTTTGCACAGCCTCTAGTGCTTGAGAGACCAGCGCATCCAGGTTTTCCATGTACAGACTCCAGATACAAAATAGGGGAAGAGCTTGAAGGCTCTTCCCCTATTTAAGACGTTTACCACCTGACCCCACGGAAGTGAGGCCGGGTGATTGTCGGGGGTACTTAAGCCAAGGTGGCTTTAGCTTTCTCGACAATCGCAGCAAACACCGCTTTTTCGTTCACTGCCAGATCAGCCAGAACCTTACGGTCGATCTCGATGGACGCCTTTTTCAGGCCAGCGATGAAACGGCTGTAGGACAGACCGTTAACACGAGCACCAGCGTTGATACGAGCGATCCACAGAGCGCGGAACTGACGTTTTTTCTGACGACGGTCACGGTAGGCGTATTGGCCTGCCTTGATTACCGCTTGCTTGGCAACACGGAATACGCGGGAGCGTGCGCCGTAGTAGCCTTTAGCAAGTTTCAGAATTTTTTTGTGACGCTTACGGGCAATGACGCCACGCTTTACACGAGCCATGAGTTACTTCCTCTATTCTTGACTAAAATTAACGAAGGCGCAGCATGCGCTCGACTTTTGCCACGTCAGACGGATGCAGCAAGCTGCTACCGCGCAGTTGACGCTTACGCTTGGTCGACATTTTAGTCAGGATGTGGCTCTTGAAAGCGTGCTTGTGCTTGATACCGTTAGCAGTTTTCAGAAACCGCTTAGCAGCACCACTTTTGGTTTTCATTTTTGGCATGTTCGGATACTCCGCATTCAGTTGATAAACATAATCAGAAGGCCTGCCGTGCCCTGTTGATTACTTCTTCTTTTTCGGGGCGATGACCATGATCAGCTGGCGTCCTTCCATCTTAGGATGCTGTTCGACCGAACCGTACTCGAGCAGGTCAGCTTCAACCCGCTTGAGGAGTTCCATCCCCAGCTCCTGGTGGGCCATCTCACGGCCGCGGAATCGCAAGGATACCTTGGCCCTGTCCCCATCACTCAGGAAACGTACCAGGTTGCGCAGTTTTACCTGGTAATCCCCTTCCTCCGTCCCTGGACGAAACTTGATTTCTTTAACCTGAATCTGCTTCTGGTTTTTCTTGGCTGCGGCAACCTGTTTCTTCTTCTCGAAGATCGATTTGCCGTAGTCCATCAGTTTGCAAACAGGGGGTACTGCATCGGCGGAAATTTCCACCAAATCCAGTTTGGCCTCTTCAGCCTTAAGAAGCGCGTCTTCAATTGACACAATCCCAAGCTGTTCACCTTCAGCCCCAATTAACCGAACCTCGCGTGCCGAGATATTCTCGTTGATCGGGGCTTTCGGTGCAGCTCGTTTATCTTGTCTCATTTCACGCTTAATAATAATTACTCCGAATCTGGGCGACCACGCCGGGAAACCGCTTGCGCGAGAAACTCAGCGAACTGGGCGACGGGCATCGAGCCCAGGTCAGCACCTTCACGAGTACGCACAGCGACAGTCTGCATCTCGACTTCCTTATCTCCGATTACCAAGAGATAGGGAACCTTGAGCAAAGTATGCTCGCGGATTTTAAAGCCGATCTTTTCATTTCTCAAGTCGGACTTGGCACGAAATCCGCTTTCGTTGAGAGTTTTTTCAACTTCTGCAACAAAATCTGCCTGTTTATCAGTGATATTCATGATCACCGCCTGCGTTGGCGCGAGCCAGGCAGGGAACGCACCTTCGTAGTGCTCGATCAGAATCCCGACGAAACGCTCGAAGGAACCGAGGATCGCACGGTGCAACATCACTGGGTGTTTGCGGCTGTTGTCTTCAGAGACGTATTCAGCGCCCAAACGGACAGGCAGGTTAAAATCGAGCTGCAGAGTACCACATTGCCAGACCCGACCAAGGCAGTCTTTCAGCGAGAACTCGATCTTCGGACCGTAGAACGCGCCCTCACCCGGCTGCAGATCGTACGGCAGGCCCGCAGAATCAAGGGCTGCAGCCAATGCAGCTTCAGCGCGATCCCACAACTCGTCGGAACCGACACGTTTTTCCGGACGAGTGGACAGCTTCATCTCGACATCGGTAAAGCCGAAGTCACGATAAACGTCCATGGTCAGCTTGATAAACGCGGCGGACTCAGCCTGCATCTGCTCTTCGGTGCAGAAGATGTGGGCGTCGTCCTGAGTGAACGCACGTACGCGCATGATGCCGTGCAGAGCACCCGATGGCTCGTTACGGTGGCAGGCACCGAACTCGGCCAGACGCATCGGCAGCTCGCGGTAGCTCTTCAGGCCCTGATTGAACACCTGCACGTGGCACGGGCAGTTCATCGGCTTGATCGCGTAGTCGCGGTTTTCCGACTGCGTGGTGAACATGTTGTCGGCGTAGTTGGCCCAGTGCCCGGATTTCTCCCACAGGCTGCGGTCAACGACTTGAGGGGTCTTGATCTCAAGGTAGCCGTTGTCGCGCTGGATCTTGCGCATGTACTGCTCGAGCACCTGGTACAGAGTCCAGCCGTTCGGGTGCCAGAACACCATGCCCGGGGATTCTTCCTGGGTGTGGAACAGGCCCAGACGCTTGCCGATCTTGCGGTGATCGCGCTTTTCAGCTTCTTCGATGCGCTGAATGTAAGCCGCCAGTTGCTTCTTGTCTGCCCAAGCGGTGCCGTAAACGCGCTGCAACTGCTCGTTCTTGGCGTCGCCGCGCCAGTAGGCACCGGACAGCTTGGTCAGCTTGAAGGATTTCAGGAAACGCGTGTTCGGCACGTGCGGACCGCGGCACATGTCGACGTATTCTTCGTGATAGTACAGACCCATGGCCTGTTCGTTCGGCATGTCCTCGACCAGGCGCAACTTGTAGTCTTCGCCACGAGCCTTGAACACTTCGATCACTTCGGCGCGCGGAGTGACTTTCTTGATCACGTCGTAATCTTTTTCGATCAGCTGCTGCATGCGCTGTTCGATAGCGGCCATGTCGTCCGGAGTGAAAGGACGTTCGAAAGCGATGTCGTAATAGAAGCCTTCGTCGATGACCGGCCCGATGACCATTTTCGCAGTCGGGTACAACTGTTTGACCGCATGACCCACCAGGTGCGCGCAAGAGTGGCGAATGATCTCCAGCCCCTCTTCATCCTTTGGCGTGATGATTTGCAGGGTCGCGTCGCTGCTGATGATGTCGCTGGCGTCGACCAGTTGGCCATTGACCTTGCCGGCCAGTGTGGCTTTGGCCAGACCGGCACCAATGGATGCGGCGACCTCGGCTACGGAAACCGGGTGATCGAATGAACGTTGACTGCCGTCGGGAAGAGTAATAGTTGGCATGGCGCCTCCTCTCCTAGTGGTGACCCCTACCAAAGGTCACGTGGGTTGGGATGAGCCAGTACAAGATCCGATCCAGGCCATTCAATGACGAACGCCTGCCTTACAGCGGCAGGAGCCTTGCGGCCAACCGGAAAACCGAACCAGAGTGACTGGGATTCAAATCGAAAATATTCGCACGTTGACCGCTGCCGGGACTGAAGGTCATCTGGCGCCTGAGAACGTTTGAGCTCGGCATGCTAGCACAGATGAGCGGTCACTTATGCCTCTGTTTGATCAGAAGGCAAATCGTCTGTTTTTATGCCAGAGTGCTGAACTTGATAGACCTTTCAGCCCTCAGATAACAAGACATTGACCCACAAGGAGCATCCTCGCATGCGTCTGAATACCCTGTTCGCCGTAGTCGCCCCTATCGTTATGTTGCTGCCGCTGAGCGCCCACGCCGACTGGCCGAAGGGCGAGCGCGAGAAGTACATGGCGCAATGCACCCAGGCGGCGACCCAACAAATCGGTGCTGCGGCTGCCAAATCCCATTGTGCTTGCGGCGCTGACGCCATCAAGTCTTATCCAGCGAGCGACATTCAGGCGCTGATGGACAACAAAGCCACTCCTGAATTGCAGCAGAAAGCACTGGGCCAAATCGCCAAATGCAAGGCAAATACTCCGGCGAAAAAGTGATCAAAAAAGTCTTCTGAGTTGGCTCAGCGCCGCTAAAAAGGGCTGAATTTGAGCCTTTTCAGATGATTTATGCAGGTTTTACAGGTTTTTTTATCGTCTTTACGTTCCGCCAAAAGCCTTGTAAACCGGGGCTTTCAGCCGATAAAGACAGTAAAGAAAACACGACTGATTGGCAAACAGCACGTCCGGGGGGCTACCAAAGCGAACATTTCGACTATGATACCCGGGTGTGCCCAGTTGGCCTGAGCAGCACAGTACTGAAAAATATATGTTTCTTGGAGATACACCATGTCTAATCGCCAAACCGGCACCGTTAAGTGGTTCAACGATGAAAAAGGCTTCGGCTTCATCACTCCTCAAGGTGGCGGTGACGACCTGTTCGTACACTTCAAAGCTATCGAATCCGACGGTTTCAAAAGCCTGAAAGAAGGCCAGACCGTCTCTTTCGTGGCTGAGAAAGGCCAAAAGGGTATGCAAGCTGCACAGGTTCGCCCAGAGTAATTTCTGCGTGCACTAAAAAAACCCCGTCCATGTGACGGGGTTTTTTATGCCTGCAATAAAAGCCTTCGCTAATCAGCCGCAGTTGACACGAGTGATCACCAGGTTGTTGTCGGTGTTCAGATTCAAGCGATCGGAGCGGTACTCGAGCGTGATCATGTCGTTCGGCTTGAGGAAGCGAGCATTTTGCGCCCCAGCTTTGTTGCGCGCCTGCTCCAGCAACTCTGGCGAAGCTTTCTTGCCAATGGCGAACTCCGCCGCCGATGCTTCACAGCGGCTATGACCGGCTTCGGTCGCCACAGATTCCTTTGCCGACTCGCTGGAGGTCGTGCTGCAACCGGCCAACATCACAGCGGCCATAAGTGCACCCAGTGTCGCGAACTTCAAAGGCATGAAGCCTCCTTGTTTTCAAAATGGTTAAGCTGAGATCGTGCGACCGCCATTCAAGCGATTGGTTTCACAGCCAAGGCCATCACCCTGCCCCACGACCGGAAAAGCGCCGAGTGTGCCTGAGCGGCACGTACCACTTCATCAATCAATCGTGACTGAATATTAACGGTGCTCAATAGACATCGATGTAGTCATACGGCGGATTCGGCCAGTTCTCCTTCAACGCGTTGAAAATCTGCATCACCCACACCTCATCACTGGCCGCGACGTTACCCACGTACCCTGAACCCTTGGCCCAGGTTTCCAGGCGAAACAGCAAACCGTCGATATCCTGCCCACCGGTGATACCCGAAGAAATGTAAGCGATACCGCCCTTGGTCACGCGCAGCTGCGTGTGTTCGTCATCACTGGCCGAGGCGAGCAACTGGCGCACCGCGTCGAGCGTGAGGCCGTCAGGGGTGTTCAAATCGATCTGCACAGCACAATCCTTGGAAGCCTTAAAAGACCAAGTGTCGCATAGCGCTCCGCTCATGCCTAAGTCGCAGTGCCAAATGCCCGACAAAATGGTTAACTCAAATACAAGATCTTCCGACTATTCGAGCGCTCTCATGACCACCATCAGCATCGACGCCGCCATTAATGCCAAATGGGCAGACGGACACAGCTCTTACAGCCCGGGAACCACCGAGGAGCTTGCGCTGATTGGTATCGATCTATTGGTCAAGGAGCTGGGCACGGAGGCGGCTCAGCAATTCATCAAGCAGATTTTCGAGCGCTACCCGACCGAACAGGTTGAACACACTGAGAGGGTGTAAAAACCCGCAGGCTGGCACCTGCGGGGGAGCGGCTTACTTCAGACGTTTCAGACGCTCGGTCAGCAAGTCAAAGAAGCCTTGCGCGTCGCCATTTTCCACCCAGAAGGCGTTTTTCGGCGCCTTCAGGCCGTCGTACCAATCGACGATGGTCTGACCGAAAGTCGGCCCTTCACGACTATCCACCACGACATTCACCGAGCGACCGGTGAACAGTTCCGGCTTGAGCAGGTAGGCCACAACCGTAGCGTCATGCACCGGGCCACCCGGAATACCGTAGTGCTCCATGTCGCCTTTGATGTACTCATTGAGGATGTCGCCGACAATCTTGCTCGCGTTGTTGTTCAGCGCAGCGATCTGCTTCAGTCGCGCGTCACTGGTGAGAATCTTGTGGGTCACGTCCAGTGGCAGGTAGGTCAGTTTCACGCCGCTTTTCAGGACCACTTCGGCCGCTTGCGGGTCAGCAAACAGGTTGAATTCAGCCACCGGGGTGATGTTGCCGCCGTTGAAGTGCGCACCACCCATGATCACCACTTCCTTGATGCCCTGAACAATTTCAGGCTCCTGGATCAGCGCCAATGCCAGGTTTGTCTGCGGACCAAGCATGGCGATCGTGATGCTGTGCGGCTTGGCTTTTTTCAGGGTATCGATCAGGTAGTTGACAGCATTGCCCTCAGCCAGCCCCTTTTTCGGTTCGTGCACGGTGACACCCGACAGGCCTTCCTTGCCATGGATGTTCTCGGCATAGATAGGCGTGCGCATCAGCGGCTTTGGCGCACCCGCATAAACCGGTACGTCTTCGCGCCCTGCCCACTCGCGAGCCAGGCGCGCGTTACGCGATGTCTTGTCGAGGCGCACATTGCCGGCGACGGTGGTCAGCGCGCGAATGTTCAGTTCTTCCGGCGAGGCCAGCGCGAACAACAGGGCGACCACGTCGTCGGCCCCTGGATCGGTATCGATGATCAGGTCGATTTTTTCCGCCGCCTGAGCGCCGGTCGCAGTGATTACGGACAAAAGCAGTAAACCCCGGATGAATTGATGCAGTTTCTGAGCATAGCGTTGCATGGCGCATTCCTTGTGCTTGTGAAATCAAAAGTTAAAAGGTGACTCCAGCGACCAGCACGATGTTGCAGTACGGCTGACATTCGCCTGTACGAACAATCGCCCGTGCCTGTCGGCTGAGAACCTTGAATTGCTCGTGACTGAGCAGATCACGACGGCCCAGAGCGCCCTCTTCATTCAACGCGTCCAGCGCATTCAGTGCGGTCGGTTGCTTGTCGAAGATTTCTTTGGCCAGTGCATGGCTTTCTACCTGCATCTCGCTGAGCACGACTTTTAGGGTACTGACGAAATCCGGGACACCGTGGGTCAGCGCCAGATCAATTAGCTCGACACCCGGCGGCACCGGCAGCCCGGCATCACCAATGACCACCATGTCGCCATGGCCCAGGGACGCGATTAGTCGCGACAATGCGACGTTGAGCAGAGGAGTCTTTTTCATGCGGGTTTAAAGGCCTGTACGTCGGATAGGGTTGGAATGGACGGCTGCGCGCCGGCGCGGGTTACCGATAACGCGGCGGCGATCTGCCCGAAACGAATCGCCTCGGCCTCGGACCTGCCATTGGCCAGCGCAGCGGCGAAACCACCCACGAACGTGTCGCCTGCGGCCGTGGTGTCGACGGCCTTCACTTTGGGCGCCGGGAAATGCTCAAAGCTTTGGCCATTGGCGAACAGCGAGCCTTGCGCACCAAGGGTAATAATGACTTTGCCCGCACCCATGGCGATCAACTGACTGGCTGCACTTTCTGCCGTTTCCTGCGAGTCCACCGGCAACCCGCTCAACACGGTCGCTTCGCTCTCATTGGGGATCAGGTAGTCGATCGCCGCAAACCAGTCTGCCGGCAGTGGACGACTGGCCGGCGCCGGATTGAGGATCACGATTTTACCCAGCGCGCGCGCGCGCTTGAGCGCATGCCCCACCGTGGCATCCGGAATTTCGAGCTGGCAGATGATCACGTCTGCGGCTTGCAGCACCGCATCAAACCGGTCGATCACTGCGGGCGTCATGGCGCCATTGGCGCCGGCGACGATGACAATGGCGTTCTGACTGTTGTCATCGACCACGATCAACGCCACACCACTGGAGTCATCGACAGCGCTCACTGCCTGGCAATCGATCTGTTCGGCCAACAAGGCGTTGCGTAGTTGCACGCCATAATCGTCGCTGCCAACACAGCCAACCATCGCCACCTGCGCGCCCAAACGCGCTGCGGCCACCGCCTGATTGGCGCCCTTGCCGCCGGAAACCGTGGCAAACGAATGACCGATCAACGTTTCGCCACCGACCGGCAGCCGTGGCGCCCGGGTCACCAGATCCATGTTCAGGCTGCCTATTACCACTACATTTGCTGGCATACATCATTACTCGTCAATTCGGTTTCAGCGGTATTCGGTGAACACGCCGGACAACGGTGCAGTGGATTCGCGCAAGACAATACTCGGGGTCACGATCCGTTGATCAGTGCCCAGGTTCGGCGTGGCAATCCTGCGCAGCAGTACTTCGGCCGCCATCTCGCCCAGTTGCAGGATTGATTGCCCCACCGTGGTGAGTGCCGGGTAGACGTAACGACTCATCTGGATATCGTCGAAACCAATCACCGACAGCTCGCTCGGCACGCGCACATTGCGCTCCGCCGCCGCTCGCAGCACACCAATGCCGATCATGTCGTTACCGGCAAAGATTGCGCTCGGCGGATTGCGCTCGAGCAGAATCGCCGCTGCGTTGTACCCGCCAGTACTGGTGAAATCGCTTTCCAGCATGCGCTCCTGACGGACATCAACGCCCGCCTCTTTCAGCGCTCGGCAATAGCCGGCCAGACGCATCTGCGCAACACTGGTGCTGGCCGGGCCGCCGATGGTGGCGATGTCGCGGTGCCCCAGTTCAAGCAAGTGCCGGGTCGCGAGGTAAGCGCCGTATTCGTGATCGATACGCACCAGATCGGCATCGACGCCATCCAGACTTCGGTCGACGATGACCATCGGCGTTTTCACCCCGGCCAACCCCTGCGCCAGGCCGCTGTCACCGCCAGCGGAAGCAACGATCAAACCGTCGATGCGCTTCTCCAGCAACACGCGCAAATAGCTGCGCTGCTTGTCGGGATTGTCGTCGGAGTTGCAGAGGATCACGCAATAGCCGTTACGCTCGCAATAATCCTCGATGCCCCGCGCCAACTCGGCGAAGTACGGGTTGAGACTGTTGGGCACCAGCAGGCCGATGGTTGCAGTGGTCTTGGCTTTGAGCGAGCGCGCCACCGCACTCGGCACATAGTCGAGGCTCTTGATCGCCGCCTCGACTTTCAACCGCACTTCCTGACTCACCGGACGGGTGTTGTTCACCACATGCGACACCGTCGTGTAGGAAATCCCCGCGAGGGCTGCCACATCCTTGATCGTTGCCATCTCTTAGCCCCGGCGACTGGCGCGCTGACTGCGATAAGTGTCGAGCACCACCGCGATCACGATGACGGCGCCGGTGATGATTCGTTTGGTCGGTTCAGTCGCACCGATCTGCGCCAGACCTGCCGCCAGGACCGAAATGATCAAGACCCCAAAGAATGTGCTGATCACCGAACCACGCCCGCCCATCAGGCTGGTACCGCCGATAACCACAGCTGCGATTACCTGCAACTCCAGACCGGAACCGGCATTCGGGTCAGCAGCTTCCAGACGGGAAATCTGAAACAGCGCAGCGATACCGGCCAGCAGCCCCATCAGGCTGAACACCAGAATCTTGTAGGGTTTCGGATTGATCCCCGCGAGGCGCACCGCCTCTTCGTTGGTGCCAATGCCGATCAGGTAGCGACCGAACACGGTACGGGTCAACACGGCCTGAGCGATGATAATCACCAGCAAGGCAATGATAAACGATGGCGAGATGCCGAACGCGATCGGGTTCGACAGCCAGGCAAACGAATCACCGATGTACGCGGTGCGCGATCCCGTCATCTGATAAGCCAGACCCCGAGCCATTTCCAGCACACCGAGAGAAACGATGAACGATGGAATCCGCCACGCCACCGTGATCGAACCGGTGACGGTGCCAGCCAGTGCGGCCACTGCCATGCCGAGCAACGCTGACGGCAACACACCCCAGCCCCAACCGAGAATGGCGACGCTGACCGTCGAAGCGGCAAGCGCCAATACCGAACCCACCGAAAGGTCGATGCCGCCGATGATCAACACGAAGGTCATGCCGACCGCCAGCACCATCAGATCAGGGATCTGGTTGGCCAGCGTACTGAAGGTGTTATAGGACAGAAAGTGGCTGCTCAAGACCGAGAACAGCGCAATCATCGCCAGCAAGGCGCCGGCCAGGCCCAGATAAGTGCCCAGACCGTAGAAGTTGCCACTACGTTTGCCGGCAGGAGATGCAGTTTTCATGGGAGATCCCTAGGCGCCGCTTCATTGAGCAACGCATCACGTTTTTGGTAGCCGGCGAACGCGGCGGCAAGCAAGTCATCCTGGGTCCAGCTGTCGCGCTCGAAGGTGTCGATCAACCGGCCGGCCGACAACACGCCGATGCGGTCACAGATCAGCATCAACTCACGCAGATCACTGGAGACCACCACCAGCGCTTTGCCCTGGCGCGTCAGTTCGCCGAGCAAGGCATAAATGTCGAACTTGGCGCCGACGTCGATGCCACGGGTCGGCTCATCGAACAGCAGCACCGAACAGTCGCGCTCCAGCCAGCGGCCGATCACAACCTTCTGCTGGTTGCCACCGGACAACTCTGAAACCAGTTGTGTCGGACTCGAACTACGAATGCGCATGGCGTCGATCTGACGCTGCGCCAAAGCGATCTCGTCGCCATTGTTGACGACACCGCCACTGGAGATTTCCGGCATGTTGCCCAGTGCGATGTTGGCGCTGATCGATTGACTCAGCAGCAGGCCTTCACCCTTGCGGTCTTCGGTAATCAACGCGATACCGTTGCGCACCGCATCGACCGGCGAGCGCACACTGACCACTTTGGCCGGGGAGCCGAGCGCGATGGTGCCGCTGTCGGCAACGTCCGCACCAAAAATCAGTCGCAGCAGTTCTGTGCGCCCTGCCCCGATCAATCCGGAAATCCCGAAGATCTCGCCGGCACGGACTTCGAATGAAACATCGCGCACTTTGTCAGAGCGATTCAAACCCGTGACAGTCAGCGCCGGGGCGCCGATATTGCGCGGGCCCATGTCGATGTGCTCGCCCAGTTCACGACCGACCATCAGCGTAACCAGTTGCTCGCTGTTGTAATTGGCCATCGGCTCGACACAGACCAGATTGCCGTCACGCAGCACGGCAATGCGCTGTGCGACACGGGCCAGCTCTTCGAGACGGTGGGAAATGTAAATGATTGAAACGCCGCGCGCCTGCAACCGGGTGATCTGCTCGAACAGCATTTCGACTTCACGTGCGGTCAGCATCGCGGTCGGCTCATCGAGAATCAGCACATGGCAATCGCCAATCAGGTTACGGGCGATTTCAACCATCTGCTGATGCCCGATCCCCAGCTCGCCGACCAGCGTATCCGGATCAATCGCGTCGAGACCGACTTGCGCCATGGCTTCGATCGCCGCTTTGCGCAGTTGTTTGCGGCTGATCCAGCCGCCGTTGCTTGGCAGGTTGTCGAGAAACAGGTTTTCCGCGACCGACAATGTCGGCAACAGATTGAGTTCTTGCATGACCATACGCACGCCGAGTTCTTCAGCCTGGGTGCGGCTGCCCGGACGGTAGTCCTTGCCGTGGAATTGCATCTGGCCGGTGGTCGGCGTGACCAGTCCGCCAATGATTTTCGACAGGGTACTTTTGCCGGCACCATTCTCGCCGGTCAGCGCCAGCACTTCACCGCGCATCAGCGTCAGATCGATGCCGGTGAGCACCGGTTGCGCATAGGTCTTACCGATACCGCTGACCGAGAGGACAGCGTTCGGGGCGGAAACTGACATAAAAACTCTCCATGCGCTCGCCCGGACGGACGAGCGCCGTTGTGTCGCCAGAAGACTTACTTGGTGACCAGCTCGACCGGTGTTTCGATCACGCCGTTGGCGCCGCTGTCGACTTTCTCGCCCTTGATGATTTTCAGCGCGGTTTCGATGCCGAACACTGCCTGCTTGGCAGCGAACTGGTCAGCCGTGGCCAACACGCGGCCATCCTTCAACATTGGCTTGATAGCGTTGATGTTGTCGTAACCGACCACCTGAACCTGACCGGCCTTGCCAGCGGCACGTACTGCGGAAACGGCGCCGACGGCCATGCTGTCGTTACCGGCCAGCAGTGCTTTGACGTCCGGGTATTCGCTGAGGATCGAAGCGGCAACCTTGTTGCCCTTGTCGATTTCCCAGTCACCTGATTGCAGGGAAACGATCTTGATCTGTGCGGCGTCCATCGCATCCTTGAAGCCAGCGGTACGTTGCTGAGCGTTGGTCGTGGTGGACACACCTTCAATGATGCCGACTTCGTCACCAGCCTTAAGCTGCTTGGCCAGGTATTCGCCGACCAGACGGGCGCCTTTGCGATTGTCCGGACCTACGAAGGGCACGCTGATGTTTTTGCTTTTGACGATGGCCGGATCAAGTTGGTTGTCGATGTTGATCACGGTGATACCAGCATCGACGGCTTTCTTGATCACCGGCACCATGGCCTTGGAATCAGAAGGCGCGATCACCAGTGCATTGACCTTGGCCAGGATCATTTGCTCGACGATGCGGGTCTGGCCAGCAGTGTCGGTTTCATCCTTGATGCCATTGGAGATCAGGTCGAAATCGGCGGAGTGTTCTTTCTGGTACGCCTTGGCGCCATCTTCCATGGTCAGGAAGAATTCGTTGGCCAGAGACTTCATGACCAGCGCGACTTTAGGTTTTTCGGCGGATTCGGCGAATGCCGAGGAGACAGGTAGTGCGGCGGCTGTGGCAGCCAGCATAGCGACAGCAAGAAGACGTCCAGCGAATGGCAGCTTCATGGGTTCACTCCGATCTTATGATTATTGTGAGCAACGCTTGCGCTGGCGTAAGCTACTTGGCTTTCTGCCGGGCCATAAAGCGCCGGGAGCGCCACGCAAACGTTTGCGTAGACCGAACTATGCGAATCCCGCCGTCATTTGTCAACAATCAGAAATCGGCATTGATTAAAGGACGAATCCGCTGCTTCGCCCTTCAATGCTCAGGCCGTGGTGTTGACCACGTTGCCGCTGGTGGAGCCCTGGGACATTTCCTTGAGCAACGCCGCCGCGACCTCCATGAGTGCGCCGCTGGTCTGCGCGATCTGACCCTGAATGGACATCACCGCCTGCGACTTGGCCTCAGGCGTCGGATAGCTCGCAGCCTGGGCCGCCGCCAGTTGCTGTTGCTGCTCCTGCAGTTGCTTCTGCAACTCTTTCATCCGCTTGAGCAGCATTTTCACGGTGACATTGAGACTGTCGCCGCTGTCCGCGCTATCGGCCTGGCTGGCTTCTTGCGCAGGGCCGCCAGTCCTGACTTGTTTGCTCGGTTCTTTTTCAACGCCCAGCGCCTCGTCGGAAGCGTCCGCCTCTGCCTGGTTCATCGCATTGATCGTCGCTGCGGTTTTACCGCCGATGGTGACTGTACCCGGGTTTGAAAAACCGATCGTCAGTGACATGTGAACTCCCTAAAAAAGCGTTTCCCAGAACAACCATCGGCCTCAAGGCCGATTTCTTTAGTAGAGAATCCCGAGCCGGCAACCGGTTTCATTCGAAAGAAGCCGTAGTCCCTTTCGGTGAACCGAACGCGAAAGCCTCCATTGTTCGGAAACCCGGATAAACGCTTCGCCCCACCATTTGCAAATCCATAAAATATTGATGTAAATCATCAAGTTAAACATTTCTCTAAAGCAAAGTAGGGCTGGTACAGATCCTGCTCCCTAGCCTGCACCCCGAGCATTCAGATCGGCTTGGGGCGCATCTAGATGAACCTGCATCAGCACCGTCTCACTACTAGAGAGAAAAATAATGAAATCTGCTTTCAACACTTTGGTTCCGGGCGCTTTGGCCCTTCTCCTACTCCTGCCCACCGCCCTTCAGGCGAAAGAAGTCGAAACCCAGACCAAGCTCGCTAACGTCGTAGTCCTTGCCACCGGCGGCACCATCGCCGGCGCCGGCGCGAGCGCCGCCAACAGCGCCACCTATCAAGCGGCGAAGGTTGGCGTCGAACAATTGATCGCCGGCATTCCCGAGCTGAGCAAACTGGCAAACGTGCGTGGCGAACAAGTCATGCAGATTGCTTCGGAAAGCATCACCAACGAAAACCTGCTGCAACTGGGTCGTCGCGTGGCCGAACTGGCCGATAGCAAAGACGTCGATGGCATCGTCATCACCCACGGCACCGACACCCTGGAAGAAACCGCTTACTTCCTCAACCTGGTAGAAAAAACCGACAAGCCAATCATCGTCGTCGGCTCAATGCGTCCGGGCACCGCGATGTCCGCCGATGGCATGCTCAACCTGTACAACGCCGTGGCCGTGGCCAGCAGCAAAGAAGCGCAAGGCAAAGGCGTACTGGTGACCATGAACGATGAAATCCAGTCCGGTCGTGACGTCAGCAAGATGATCAACATCAAGACCGAAGCGTTCAAAAGCGCCTGGGGCCCACTGGGCATGGTGGTTGAAGGCAAATCCTACTGGTTCCGCTTGCCAGCCAAGCGTCACACCATGGATTCGGAATTCGATATCAAAAATATCAAGAGCCTGCCTGACGTAGAAATCGCTTATTCCTACGGCAACGTCAGCGATACTGCCTACAAGGCTCTCGCACAATCCGGTGCCAAGGCGATCATCCATGCCGGTACCGGTAACGGCTCGGTCTCCTCCCGCGTTGTTCCAGCCCTGCAAGCGCTGCGCAAGGATGGCGTGCAAATCATTCGTTCGTCCCACGTCAACGCTGGCGGCTTCGTTCTGCGTAACGCTGAACAGCCAGACGACAAATACGACTGGGTTGTCGCTCACGACCTGAACCCGCAGAAAGCCCGCATCCTGGCGATGGTCGCCCTGACCAAAACCAATGACAGCAAAGAGCTGCAACGGATGTTCTGGGAATACTGATGGACTTTCGCCCGGTCAATTCTTGATTGGGCACCCTGCACCACTCGCCTGACGGGCGGGTGGTGCAACGCTCACAAAGCTCTCGCACTTTTCCTACAAAAAACTCGACACGACCTACACCAAATCCGGAAAACCGCTGTCAGAGGATTTTCTTGAATTTTAAGCAGTTGCGAAAATGCTTACAGTTAAATACTGTATGCACGTACAGCTTAATAAGGATAACCTCGTGGCCACCTCCCCTGATGCTCCTGACGCTTACGAACGCATAGGCATGCGCGTTCAGAAAATCATCAATTCCCCCACCGCACAGAAAGCCAAAGCCGCACTGATCTTTCGTCTTCCGGACGAGCCGATGGACGAGTGGGAGCGCCTGCTTGAGGAAATCGACGAGAACGACAACGTCACCCTCGCTTATCGCGACGACGGTGGCGTGCAGATTTTTTGGGTTGTGCCGAAGGAAGATTGATTCAATGAGTGTCCGCTGTTTTGCTCTGCTGTTGCTGTTCATCGCCATGGGTGCCCAGGCTGGCGCGCCCCGCACATTTACCGAAGCCAAGAAGGTCGCCTGGAAGCTGTATGCACCGCAGTCCACAGAGTTCTATTGCGGGTGCAAGTACACTGGCAACAAAGTTGATCTGAAGGCTTGCGGTTACGTACCGCGCAAGAATGCCAAGCGCGCATCACGCATCGAGTGGGAACACATTGTGCCGGCCTGGCAGTTCGGTCATCAGCGCCAATGCTGGCAGGAAGGCGGACGCAAGAACTGCACCCGTTACGACCCGAGCTATCAGAAGGCCGAAGCCGATCTGCATAACCTGGTGCCGAGCATCGGCGAGGTCAATGGCGATCGCAGCAATTTCAGCTACGGCTGGCTGCCAGTGCAATCCGGGCAATACGGTTCGTGCCTGACCCAGGTCGACTTCAAGGCGAAGAAGGTCATGCCCCGCCCGTCGATTCGCGGCATGATTGCCCGCACGTACTTCTACATGAGCAAGCAGTACGGCTTGCGCCTGTCAAAACAGGATCGACAATTGTATGAGGCATGGGACAAGACTTACCCGGTGCAGGACTGGGAGCGTCAGCGTAATCAGAGCGTGGCGTGCGTGATGGGGCGAGGCAACGAGTTTGTCGGCCCGGTGAACATGAAAGCCTGCGGCTGATTGCAGTGCAGACAAAAAAGGCCTCGAACGCGATGTTCGAGGCCTTTTCATTTACGCTTGATTAGCCGCTTTATTGTATCGCCAGCAGCCCATCAAATTGAGTGACTCACGAGGTATGCCACGCTCTTTGATCAGGTATCTGCGCAATCTTCATGACGGCTGCCGACTCCCCGGCAATCCAGCCGTAAAAACCCTCAGTGGCGGTGTCGGCGATTTCCCAGAAAGTGTCCTTTTCCATATCGACGTCAGCCAATTCAATCGCTTGCCCCACCGCTGCCATATCAACTGGCAAAGTCACCGCCCATTCGTTTACGGCGTGAGCGGATGCTCGACCAGCACCGACTCAACGTTCTGCTTCTTGGCCTTCACCAACGCCGCATCCACTTGCACCTTACGTGCTTCAGCTTCAGCCTGAGAGTTGAACGGACCAATCAGAATTCGCGTTTTTCCGCTGCCGTCCTTGATCACCGTAGGCACGAAGGCGTGCTCGATCAGCCAGCCACTCAGGTCGCTGACAGCCTGTGGCGTTTCGCCGCGCACTTCTAGATCCCATTGTGGTGCTGCAGCCGCCGCCGGCGCGGTTACTGCAGCCGATTGTGGTTTTGGCGCCTCTACATTCTTGCCTTCACCACACCCTGCCAATACCAGTGCCGCGACTACCCAAACCAATTTGCGCACAACGCTTTCCTCGAAATTCTCAAAGCCGCGATCTTATCATTCATAAATACTTCGCGAGCCCCGCAAAATGGGCACAAAACAACGAGATTGATGCTTGCAGCCTCTGTATAGTTACGCCCTGGGAATTAATGCCGCTTCTGCGCGTCAGAAAGAGGCACCCAAACCGTGAGACTTCGCACTAATCTATACGTACACCGACCTCTGCACTGTCTGAATCAGGTGCCCTACAAAGCAATCAAGGAGAAGACCATGCTGATACTCACCCGCAAAGTCGGTGAAAGCATAAACATTGGTGATGACATTACGATCACCATTCTGGGCGTAAGCGGCCAACAGGTCCGCATTGGTATCAACGCTCCGAAAAACGTTGCCGTGCACCGTGAAGAGATTTACCAGCGCATTCAGGCTGGCCTGACCGCCCCGGACAAGCCACAAACTCCCTGAGCCAGATCGCAGTCAGTAGCCAGTCCGTTTACCTTGTGGAATGACTGGCTAGAGATTCACGCGCCGTATTGCCATCCGCTCCCCACTCTGTTGGGCACGGCGCCTGACACGCAAAACCCGACTCCCCTTCCTACCTCTCCCCGCATGCTCTTGCTGCCCGATACTACCTGCCATCCCCGAGGCTGGCTGTCGGACATTTCCGATAGAGCGCAGAGAATTCGCCCTCTAACCGAATGTCACACCACGTGCCATGCCTGTGGCCGCAATCACCATCAGCACCAGCAACAACGCCTCGACATGACTGATTCGTGCGTACAGCTTCGCGCGCCCGGTATCGATTGCTGCGCCGCGTGCGGAAGCGATCCGCCACTTGACCAACGCGATCATCGGGGCGAGTTCTACAATCAGGATCAGCACGAACAGCGTCATCTTCAGATGAAACAGTGGCTGATCAAGATAATAGTCAGTGCCCTTTTCAAAGCCTCCAAAAGCCCGCATCCCGCCTGTCACCAGCAGAACCAATGCAGAGATGCCCCATAGGTTATCGGCCTGCAAAACGCGCCGGGCCTCGCCTGAACCAGCAGCAAGGCGATTAAACGCCGTGCCACGCGTCAGCACCGCCCAAAAACCCAAGGCAAATGCCAGCAGATGAACAGCTGCAAGAAACCAATGAACCAGCATCGATACCCCCTCATTGCAGAGTTGAAAATCGGCCAGTCAGTAGTAGTAGTTGAAAAAACAAGGATCTGCCTGCGGGGTGTCACCAGGCTTTCAGGAAAGATCGAAAGGAGAAATTTCAGCCAGTTGAGGCAAATCGCAGGCAAAAAAAATCCCAAGCAGCTGATGGAAGCTTGGGATTTAAAAATGCATAAACCGTGGTGGTGAACGCGGGACGAATGTTACTTAATCCCACGAACAGTAACAACATTTTTTTGATAACTGGCTGGTTAGTAACACTCGTAACCTGTTCAATATCCACACTTTTTCAAAGGGCGCTGGCGACGAACGGTGAATCGTCAACCAACTGCCTGACCCGACGACGCAGAAATTCGATCATAGGTGGGAGGCACGACGAAGACTTGCGCACGCCATTCAGCAAGGCCCGCTAAACGGTGAAGCACGACTCGCAGTGGATCAACAGGCCTCGCATGGAATTTCGAATGCCCTGAGATCGACTAAACGCGGAGTCCAGCTAGCGCCCTGAGGAGGGTTTTGAAAATCGCAGACAACAAAAAAGGGCCCACCTTTCGGTGAGCCCTTTTAGACCGCCCAGCAGAGCGGATTTTGTTTGGTAGGCGCGATTGGACTCGAACCAACGACCCCCACCATGTCAAGGTGGTGCTCTAACCAACTGAGCTACGTGCCTGCTGTGAGGCGGCATTCTACGGAATTCCGGAGGGGTGTCAACACCTTTTTTTCACCTAACCCTATGAATATGCAAAATATTTAATTTCGGCTCGCCGACGCAGATTTTCCGGTGGCTGGCGGAGGTTTTTCAACTCGGGTAGGATCGACGCACTCGTAAAATATATTAAACAGAGGCTGCAGGATGGCGAACACCCCTTACCCAGAGTCTTATTACGCTGCGTCGGCCAACGCCGTACCGCCCCGCCCTGCCTTGCAGGATGAAGTGGAGACGGACGTCTGTGTGATCGGCGCCGGGTATACCGGATTGTCCTCAGCGCTGTTCCTGTTGGAGAACGGTTTTCGCGTCACCGTGCTGGAGGCGGCCAAGGTCGGGTTCGGCGCCTCCGGACGTAATGGCGGGCAGATCGTTAACAGTTATAGCCGTGACATTGATGTGATCGAACGCAGCGTCGGGCCGAAGCAAGCGCAACTGCTCGGGCAGATGGCATTCGAAGGTGGCCGGATCATTCGCGAGCGCGTGGCCAAGTACAACATTCAATGCGACCTGAAGGACGGCGGCGTGTTCGCCGCGCTGACGGCCAAACAGATGGGCCACCTGGAATCGCAGAAGCGCCTCTGGGAGCGCTTCGGTCATACGCAACTGGAACTGCTCGATCAGCGCCGCATTCGCGAAGTGGTTGCGTGCGATCAGTACGTCGGTGGCATGCTCGACATGAGCGGTGGGCACATCCACCCGCTGAACCTTGCGCTGGGCGAAGCGGCGGCAGTCGAGTCTCTCGGCGGCACGATCCACGAACAATCACCCGCCGTGCGCATCGAGCGCGGCGCCAACCCGGTGGTGCACACGCCGCAGGGCAAGGTCAGGGCCAAATTCATCATCGTCGCGGGCAATGCCTACCTCGGTAATCTGGTGCCGGAGCTTGCGGCCAAGTCGATGCCGTGCGGCACGCAAGTCATCACCACCGAGCCACTAGGTGATGAGCTGGCGAAAGCGCTGCTGCCGCAGGACTACTGCGTCGAAGACTGCGATTACCTGCTCGACTACTACCGCCTCACGGGCGACAAACGCCTGATCTTCGGCGGCGGCGTGGTGTATGGCGCGCGCGATCCGGCGAACATCGAAGCAATCATCCGCCCGAAAATGCTCAAGGCCTTCCCGCAGCTCAAGGATGTGAAGATTGACTACGCCTGGACCGGAAACTTCCTGCTGACCCTGTCGCGCTTGCCTCAGGTTGGACGCCTGGGCGACAACATCTATTACTCGCAAGGCTGCAGCGGCCATGGCGTGACATACACGCATTTGGCAGGCAAGGTCCTCGCCGAAGCGTTGCGCGGCCAGGCCGAGCGTTTTGATGCGTTTGCCGATTTGCCGCACTATCCGTTCCCCGGCGGACAACTGTTGCGCACGCCGTTTGCCGCACTGGGTGCGTGGTATTACGGGCTACGCGATAAATTCGGGATGTAAAAAAGGGCCGCTGATCGCGGCCCTATTTATTGAACTCAGCACTCAGAGCTGATCCCGAGCAATCCCGCTACGGATCCGCAGGATATCCGCCAGCACCGCCAAGGCAATTTCCGCTGGCGTCTTGCTGCCGAGGTTAAGGCCAATCGGCGCATGAATCCGCGCCAACTCCGCCTCGCCCAAGCCGCCAATCCGACGCAAACGCTCGAAGCGCTTCTGTGACGTCTGCAGCGAGCCCATCACGCCAATGTAGAACGCTTCGGTGCGCACCGCCTCCATCATCGCCAAGTCATCGATACGCGGATCGTGAGTGAGCGCTACGACCGCCGTGTCACGATGACAGCCACCGTCAGCAATAAACACCGACGGCAACTGCCGACGAATCTCCACACCATCCAGCACCACGCCTTCAAGCACCTCGTCGCGCGGATCGCAGAGAATCACCTCAAAACCCAATCCAACGGCAAACTCGGCACACGCTTGCGCCACACTGGAATACCCGGCGAGCAACAAGCGCTGCGCCGCGCCAACGCGAATGCGCACCCGATCAATCTCACGCTCAATCCGCGCACCCTGCTCGCGATCAGCGAACAGACTGCGCGCACCGCTGGCCAGATCGACCTCGCGAATCAAACGGCGCTGACCGAGCAGCGCCGACTCCAATTCACGCAGATGCGCCTGCACCTCGCAGTCGGCGTCAAATTTCTCTACCAATACATCAAGGATGCCACCGCAGGGCAGACTGACCCGCGAGCGCGGATCGTCGCCTTCGCCGTAACGCACGACATTCACCGCATCGAGAAACGCACCTTCGGCGACGCGCTCGAGAAAATCCTCCTCGACGCAGCCGCCGGACAGCGAACCGATCCACTGTCCGCTGTCATTCACTGCCAGCAGCGAACCCGGCGCACGCGGTGCCGAGCCGTAAGTGGTCAGCACAGTGCAGAGCCAGATGCGCTGCCCCGCCACCGACCACTCCAGCGCTCGCCGCACCACTTGTAGATCGAGATGCTGCATGTCAGTGCGCCTTGTGCTCGATGGACGGTGCGTCGGCTTGCAGCTTCTGCACTTCACTCACCGCCAACTCAGCGGATTGACCACCCCAACCTTGACGCAGGTAGTTGAGCAGATCAGTCAGTTGCTCAGGACTGAGCTTGCCAGCGAAGCCCGGCATCGGTTGCATGTGCTCGAACCCGGAAAACTTCTGCTCGCCGATACCATCCTCGATCACGCGCAACAGGTTGCGTGGGTCTTCCAGACGCAACGTGGTATTACCGCGCATGGCCACCGCGATATGCGGCTTGCCTTCGCCACCGACCGCATGGCAACCGGCGCAGACGTTCAGGTATTCCTGCTGGCCGCGCTGGGCGCTGGCGCTGAGTTTCTCGACTGGCACTTCAACGAGGGCTTTGGCTGCCGGCGGTTTGTCGCCGAGCAGGAACGTCGCCATCGCCGCCAGATCGGCATCGCTCAGGCCTTGAGTGCTGTTGTGGAACACCGGGAACATCTCGTTGAACATCGTCCCTTGCGCACTCATGCCGTGCTTGAGGAACGTGCCGAGGTCCTGCTCGTTCCAGCCGCGAGCGGCCAGATCGGTGGCCAACAGGCTCGGCGCCAGATAACCATTGAGGATGCCGCCAGTCAGACGCTTGTCCAGCTGCATTGCGCCCGGGAGGCCACGCGGCGTGTGGCATTCGCCGCAATGACCGAGCACTTCGACCATGTACTGGCCGCGCTTCCAGGCTTCGCTTTTGCCTTCGGCCGGCTCCAGTTTCAGGGCTTTGCCGTACATCATGTTCCAGCCGATCAGGCCCGGACGCACGTTAAACGGGAAGCTCAGGCTGGTGACCGGGGCTGCACGCTCGATCGGCTCGATGGTTTTCAGATACGTATGGATCGCATCCGAGTCTTCACGCGGCATCAGGTGATACGAGGTATACGGCATCGCCGGATACAAATTCGCGCCATCGCGACGCTTGCCTTCAGTCAGCGCCGCGAAGAACTCATCATCGTTGTACAAACCGATGCCGTGCTCTTTGCTCGGGGTAATGTTGGTGCCGTAGATTGTGCCGAACGGCGAGACGATCGGCAGGCCGCCGGCAAACGGCGCGCCGCCCGGTGCAGTGTGGCAAGCCATGCAGTCAGCGGCGCGGGCGAGGTATTCGCCGCGCTTGACCTGGTCATCGGCGTGGGCAAACAACAGCGGCGCAGCAAGGCCGACCGCCAGGGTCAGGCGGGTCAGTAAAAGCTTCATGCTTAACCCTCCTTGACCAGGCCGAGATCGGTCAGCACGTTGCGGGTGGCGTTGTAGTAACGCACGTACCCGGTGCAACGGCAGACGTGATGGCCGAGGCTGTCCTCGATGACTTGTTCGAGCTTGCTTTGCACGGTCGGCTGGCGCTGCAGCTTCTCGACCAGCACGGTCGCGGCGTTGACGAAGCCTGGTGCGCAGTAGCTGCACTGGAAGGCGAACTCGTCGACGAAGCGTTGCTGGATCGGATTCAGCTCGGTGACCTGACCGCTCTCGTCACGCTTGGCGTGAGATTCGATGGTGCGGACTTTCTTGCCTTCGAAGTAGTGCGCACCAGTGATGCAGGTGCGTACTTCTTCACTGGTCCCGTCCGGGTTATCGACGATCACCACGCAGGCGTGGCAGAAGCCCTGGCCGCAGCCCAGGCGCGAACCGGTGAGGTTCTTGTATTCGTGCAGGTAGTCGATCATCGGCAGGTCATCAGGGATGTCCACCGGGCCGACGGATTGACCATTGAGGGTCAGTTGAAGCGGACGGTTAGCCATTGAGGGCCTCCTTGATGCGCGCAGCAGTGATTGGCAGATCGCGAACACGTTTACCGATGGCGTGCGCCACGGCGTTACCGATGGCACCGACAATCGGGATCATCACCACTTCGGCGATGCCTTTGGACGGATCACTTGGCGACAGCGCCGGCAGAATCTCCGACGTCTGTTTCCATACGGCAACGTGACGCGCCATCGGCAAACGGTAACGGTTGAAGTTCCAATCACCCTCCCCCGGTCCACCTTCATACAGCGGCATTTCTTCCATCAAGGCGTGGCCGATGCCCATGGCGATACCACCTTCGAGCTGGCCCTTGACCAGTTCCTCGACCAGCACCCGACCGCACTCGACCCACGAATGGTGGTTGAGCACTTCGACTTCCGCCGAGCCTTTGTTGACCTTCAGTTCGACCAGTGTCGCGACCGGGCTGTAGTAAGTCACGGCAGCGTTGTTCAACTGGACAACCGGGTAATTGATGTTCTGGCGATCCAACAGGTGGAAACCAGCGGTGTTCATCAGCGCCTTCTTCGCCTTCGGCGCGCCATCGCCATATTTCACCGCCAGACCGTCGAGCGGCAGACGCTCGCGCACGCCGTCGATGCTGTATTCGGCCTCGGCCCAGCTCCAGCGGTTGAATGCGTGAACGGTGGCGCCGGTCACCAGACCACGCTCATGAGCGTGTTTGGCCAGTTCTTCGAAGCTCAACGGTTGCATGCCGTTGGCTGTGAGTTTGCCGTCGACCCAATGCGCATCTTCGCGACGCACGACGTAAGGGTTGGCTTGGCCGCCATAGGGGCCCTGACGCCAGATTTCCATGGCCGCCGGCCACAGACCGTTATTGAACAGCACGCGTGCCGCTTCACGGGTGGCGTGACTGAAGTAGTACGCCGAGTTGGTCGCCGACGAGGCCGAAGCCAGTTTGCCGACCCAGCGCGGGTTGCGCAGCAGGCTGTCCTGCTCGGCCTGACTCATGATGTAAGGGTTGCCGCTGGTGATCAGCTGCATTTCCTTCCATTCGGTTTCGCCGGTCTTCACTTCGTGCGCCGGGCTACCGAGGAAATCGGCCACCACCAGCGCCTGCGAGGTAGACATGCCAGTGCCGATCTCAATGCCGATATGACGCAGAGTGATGCGACCGTCAGCAGTGAATTCGATGCTGGCCATCGGCGCTTCGGAACCGGTGCCGAAGTCTTTCTGGCAAATGGCAAAACCAACGCCGTACCAGTTGTCCGGGTCGGCCGCTTCGCGCTGTTTCTTGATCGCGTCGCGGTTTTTCCAGACTTCGTGCACCGCGGCCTTGTCGAGAATTTCATGCAGGCGCAAGGCACCGGCCGGGATCGCGCCTTGCGTGTTTTTCATACCGGAACGCAGGGCGTTCTTGCGACGCAGGTCGATCGCATCGACACCGAGACGGTTGGCGATTTCATCGACCATCATCTCGGTTGCCGCCATGCTTTGCAGGGTGCCGTAACCGCGCATCGAACCGGCCTCAACGCCACGCGAGTGGTAGGCGGTGACTTGCAGATCGTTCTGCGGCATGTAGTAGATCGACTGCGCGGCCGTGGCGCCAACCGCGGCTACCGATGGGCTGTAGTTGATCCGGCCGCCACCGTCGACGCTCATTTCCGCGCGGAAAATCTTGAAGCTGTAGTCGTTCTTGTCCACGGCCAATTGATAGCGGATGTCGAACGGGTGGCGCTTGATGCCACTCTGGAATTGTTCGTAGCGGTCGTTGGCCAGACGCACTGGCACACCCGCGCCATACAGCGCCGCCAGGGCTGCGTAGTAGACGAAGATGTTGTGGTCTTTGGATCCGTAACCGACGGTGTAACCCGGGTGCATGTTCAGGTTGTCGAGGCCAAAACGCGACGGCGCGATCATCTTCGCGGTTTCGGTCGCTGCCTCCAGCGGGCACTGGGTGGCCACGACGAAATGCAGGGTTTTGGTTTTCGGGTCGTACCAGCCGTTGCCGTTGTCCGGCTCCATGGCGGCCGGCTCAATCGACGGGGTCTTGTAGCGCTCGTCGAACACCAGCCAGTTGTCCGACGGCGTGTCGATCTCTTGCTTCATGCGGTCGGCGTAGAACAAGCCGCGCTCGGTCAGATTGCCGTGCAGGTTCGGCTGGGAATTCCACACCGGACGACGGTTCTTCAGCATCGGGAACAGGATCGAGTCTTTGAGGCTGGCGAATTCGTCTTCGTCGGCCGAGGTCGCGCCGCCGACGCGCACGTAGCGGAAGCTGCCGTAGGGGTCGCCTTCGTAGAACGGCACTTTGGCACCGTAACGAATCGCTTTGTCATTGAATTTGAGTTTGTTCTTCGCCTGACGGAAACGCTCGAAGTCGTTCCAGATCAGGATTGCCACCGGGTGACCGATGAACATCGGCACTTTGCCTTCTGGCAGCAGTGGATCCGGCGCGTGCTCTTCGGGGAAGACGATACCGTCCTTGTCCAGATCAGCGGCGGTGACAATGCGGTCAGGCTGCAAGTCAGCGCCAAGCCACGACAGGTCGTAGCCGTCGTAGATGCGGTCAGCCTTGATGGTTTTCAGCAGCATGGCGTGGCCTTGCTGCTCGGGCCAGCCCGGCATGTCCTTGGAACGGATGTCGCGGGCAAAGACTTTGCTGCCGCAGACCTTGGACAGTGCGTCGTTACGCTGACGCGCCTTGCCGTTGCTGCCGAGCCACTTCTCGGACGGCACGGTGACAGTGTTTTCCATCAAGGCAGCCAGCGCCTGACTGCTGAGCGGCGTGAGCGTGACGCTCACACCCGCCACCAGCCCGCCCTGGAGAAACGAGCGCCGGGATATTTCACGGTTGGACATGGATCATCCTCTGGGCGGTTATGTGTCCGCCCTTCTGGTTATCTACTGGGGAATCTCGAGTCTTGCAGAAGCCTTTTGGCTAAACGAAAGGCGTGATGACAGTGCAAAGCTGACCGAAAGGTTAACTTTAAAGGTTTCTGCGCTCGCAGCAAACAACCAGTTACAAAAATTTGACTAAAGGATCAGAAAATCAATGCGACGTGAGACCGCAGCAGATTACCAAACCAATAGATATCCCCCCTGTGGGAGCGAGCCTGCTCGCGAAGGCGTAGTGTCAGCCAGCACATTATTAGCTGACACACCGCTTTCACGAGCAGGCTCACTCCTACAGGGATTTGTATTGGATTCAGGATTTAGGCAGGAGAAAAAGAGGTGGATAGCCAAATTTCAGACACAAAAAACCCCGGTCTTTCGACCAGGGTCTTTGCTATCGATTCCGAATCAGCCAACGGCTGTTTTCGGTGCTTCAAGGCGTTCAGTGGTCCTTGGAGCAGATATGGCGCAGCGGACGGGACTCGAACCCGCGACCCCCGGCGTGACAGGCCGGTATTCTAACCGACTGAACTACCGCTGCGTATCGCTTTGAGCTTTCGCTCAAGTAACTCGTGTTGACTGCAAGCTTCGGTGCTTTGCAATCGCGAACCAGACAAGTCTGATTCGTAAAATATGGCGCAGCGGACGGGACTCGAACCCGCGACCCCCGGCGTGACAGGCCGGTATTCTAACCGACTGAACTACCGCTGCGCGTCGGTGCAGGCACTTTCAGCCTACGCTCTTGCTTACGCAAGTTTCTCGGGGAGTGGTGGGTGATGACGGGATCGAACCGCCGACATTCTGCTTGTAAGGCAGACGCTCTCCCAGCTGAGCTAATCACCCGTTTGCATCTCCGAGGCCGCGAAATTTACGCAGGTAGCGAACCTAAGTCAATAGCAGGATTGAAGTTTTTCTGAAAAAGACGAAATTGTTTCGATCCTGCAAGACCGCCCTCTCGAGCAAGCTCGCTCCCACAGGGGATTGCATTCCAAATGCGGGAGCGAGCTTGCTCGCGAAGGCGTCAGTTCATTCAACGCAAATTCAGGCGAAAAAAGCGACCTACTCGCTGTAGATCATCTTTTTCGTCATGCCGCCGTCGACGACAAATTCCTGCCCGGTAACAAACCCGGCATTCCTCGACAGCAACCAGGCAACCATCGCAGCTACATCCTCGACCGTCCCTACCCTGCCCGCAGGATGCTGAGCATGGTAGGCATCGGCCAATGGCTCAGCGCGACGCGCAGAAGGATCACGCGCATCAATCCAGCCCGGACTGACGGCGTTAACACGAATCTCCGGCCCCAGACTGATCGCCAACGCATGCGTGAGCGCCAGCAAACCGCCCTTGCTCGCCGCATAAGCCTCGGTATCAGGCTCTGATTGCCCGGCACGGGTCGACGCCAGGTTGACGATCGAACCGTTGTGCGCACGCAGATACGGCGCACAGTGCTTGGCCAACAGCATCGGCCCACTGAGATTCACCGCCAGCACCCGATTCCAGTAAGCCAGATCTAGGCTTTCCAGTGTGATGTTGTGCGGATCAGCGACCGCCGCGTTGCACACCAGTGCATCGAGACGACCAAACTGACCCAGCACTTCAGCCACGCCGAGCGCCACCTGACTTTCCTCGGCAACGTCCATGGCAATAAACCAGGCGTTTTCACCCAGCACTTTCGCCACTTTTGAACCGCGCGCCCGATCCAGGTCGGTCAACACGACTTGCCAGCCCTCGCTGATCAGCCAGGCAGCGATGCCCAGACCGATACCGCGCGCAGCACCCGTGACCAGCGCAACGCGGCCATGGGTACCTGCTGTCGGCGTAGACAACTCGATCACAACGCGGCCAGACCGCGCGCCAGGTCGGCTTGCAGGTCAGCGACGTCTTCCAGACCGACCGCGATGCGAATCAGGCTGTCACGGATGCCCGCCGCTTCACGCTCTTGCGGCGCCAGACGGCCGTGAGAGGTGGTGCTTGGGTGCGTGATCGTGGTCTTGCTGTCGCCGAGGTTGGCGGTAATCGAAATCAGCCGCGTCGCATCGATGAAGCGCCAAGCGCCCTCTTTGCCACCTTTGACTTCAAAGCTCACTACCGCACCGAAGCCCTTCTGCTGACGCTGGGCCAATTCGTGCTGCGGATGGCTCTTGAGACCGGCGTAATGCACCTTCTCAATGCCGTCCTGCTGCTCCAGCCACTCGGCAAGCGCCTGAGCATTCGCGCAGTGCGCCTTCATCCGCAGGTTCAGGGTTTCCAGACCTTTGAGGAAGATCCACGCGTTGAACGGACTCAAGGTCGGCCCGGCAGTGCGCAGGAAGCCGACGACTTCTTTCATCTGCTCACTGCGACCGGCCACCACACCGCCCATGCAACGGCCCTGGCCATCGATGAACTTGGTCGCCGAGTGCACGACAATGTCTGCGCCCATTTTCAGCGGCTGCTGCAACGCTGGCGTGCAGAAGCAGTTATCGACGACCAGCATCGCGCCTTTGGCGTGAGCGATTTCAGCCAGTGCGGGGATGTCGACCAACTCGGCCAACGGATTCGACGGTGACTCGACAAAGAGCAGTTTGGTGTTGGATTTGATTGCCGCATCCCAACCCGACAGGTTGGCCAAAGGCACGTAATCGACTTCCACACCGAAACGCTTGAAGTACTTCTCGAACAGGCTGATGGTCGAACCGAACACGCTGCGCGAAACCAGCACGTGATCGCCGGCGCTGCACAAGCTCATCACCACCGCCATGATGGCGGCCATGCCGGTTGCGGTCGCAACGGCTTGCTCGGCGCCTTCCAGCGCAGCAATGCGCTCCTCGAACGCGCGCACGGTCGGGTTGGTATAACGCGAGTAAACGTTACCCGGCACTTCCCCGGCGAACCGTGCGGCCGCGTCGGCAGCGGTGCGGAACACATAGCTGGAGGTGAAGAACATCGGATCACCGTGCTCGCCTTCCGGCGTACGGTGCTGACCGGCACGTACGGCCAGGGTATCGAACGCTACGCCTTCGAGGTCGCTGTCCAGCCGACCGGCATCCCATTCCTGACTCATGCTGTCACTCCTTGCCCTGTTCTCGAAAATTGAAAGTCAGATACAAAACCGGCCCCTCAGGGCCGGTGATAACTCAGTTGTTGTACAGATCGATGATCGCACTGACCGCTTGGGTCTTGACCTTCGAGGCATCGTTGCGTGCCTGCTCGATCTTGTCCAGGTAAGCCTCGTCGACGTCACCGGTAACATACTTGCCGTCGAACACCGCGCAATCGAAATTCTCGATCTTGATCTTGCCGCCGCCAACCGCTTCGATCAAGTCAGGCAGGTCCTGATAGATCAGCCAGTCAGCGCCGATCAAATCCGCCACGTCCTGAGTCGAACGGTTGTGTGCGATCAGTTCGTGCGCGCTTGGCATGTCGATACCATAAACGTTCGGGAAGCGTACCGCTGGCGCTGCCGAGCAGAAGTAGACGTTTTTCGCGCCGGCTTCGCGGGCCATCTGGATGATCTGCTTGCAAGTGGTGCCGCGCACGATCGAGTCGTCGACCAGCATCACGTTCTTGCCGCGGAATTCCAGCTCGATGGCGTTAAGCTTCTGGCGAACCGACTTCTTGCGCGCCGCCTGGCCCGGCATGATGAAGGTACGACCGATGTAACGGTTCTTGACGAAACCTTCGCGGAATTTCACGCCCAAGTGGTTGGCCAGTTCCAGTGCCGCGGTACGGCTGGTGTCCGGAATTGGGATAACCACGTCGATGTCGTGCTCTGGACGCTCGCGCAGAATCTTCTCGGCGAGTTTCTCACCCATGCGCAGACGGGCCTTGTAGACCGACACGCCGTCGATGATCGAGTCCGGACGCGCCAGGTAGACGTGTTCGAAAATGCACGGGGTCAGGGACGGATTGGTCGCGCACTGACGGGTGTGCAGCTTGCCGTCCTCAGTGATGTAGACCGCTTCGCCCGGCGCCAGGTCGCGAATCAGGGTGAAACCGAGCACGTCCAGCGAAACGCTTTCGGAGGCGATCATATATTCAACGCCTTCGTCAGTGTGACGCTGACCGAACACGATCGGGCGAATGCCGTGCGGGTCACGGAAACCGACGATGCCGTAACCGGTCACCATGGCGACTACCGCGTAACCGCCGACGCAACGGTTGTGCACGTCGGTCACGGCGGCAAACACGTCTTCTTCGGTCGGTTGCAGCTTGCCGCGCTGGGCCAGCTCATGGGCGAACACGTTGAGCAGCACTTCCGAGTCGGAACTGGTGTTGACGTGACGCAGATCGGATTCGTAAATCTCTTTGGCCAACTGCTCAACGTTGGTCAGGTTACCGTTGTGCGCCAAAGTGATGCCGTAAGGCGAGTTGACGTAAAACGGTTGGGCTTCGGCCGAAGTCGAGCTACCCGCAGTCGGGTAACGGACGTGGCCGATCCCCATGTGACCGACCAGACGCTGCATGTGACGCTGTTGAAACACGTCACGCACCAGGCCATTGTCCTTGCGCAGGAACAACCGGCCATCATGGCTGGTCACGATACCGGCAGCGTCCTGGCCGCGGTGCTGGAGCACGGTTAGCGCGTCATACAGCGCCTGATTGACGTTCGACTTACCGACGATACCGACGATGCCACACATGCGACGCAACCCCTACTTAATGGATCTGAACTGAACAACACTCACTGAGGCGTTTTCGCCGACGGCAAGAGTTGCTCCTTGAACGGAATATCAGCGGGTACGCTGATTCCGCTGGCAAGCCACTGACTGCTCCACCCGAGAATCAGGTTTTTGGACCAATCAGCGACCAATAGAAATTTTGGTACGAGCTGTGATTCTTTCCACCACCCGTCCTGCTGTACCGGCCCCAGGCTCAACAGCCCGACCGCCACGACCACCAGCAACACGCCACGCGCAGCGCCGAAGGCCATGCCGAGGAATCGATCGGTCCCGGACAACCCGGTGACGCGAACCAACTCGCCGATAAGATAATTGATCATTGCGCCCACGATCAGTGTGGCGACAAACATGATGGCACAGCCCGCGATCACGCGAGCCGATGGGGTTTCGATGTATCCGGCGAGGTACTCGGACAATGAGCCACCGAACATCCAGGCGACGACTCCTGCGATGATCCAGGTCACCAGCGATAATGCTTCCTTGACGAAGCCGCGGCTCAAACTGATCAAAGCGGAGATGGCGATGATTGCAACGATCGCCCAGTCAACCCAGGTAAATGGCACAGTGCAGCCTACAGACGGATAAGGCGGCGCATTTTAGCAGAGCGCATGCCTCTCGGTAAGCTGCGATTGTCAGTGCATTTCAATCGAGGCGATAGTTTTTAGCCGCGCTCAGGCTGGAAGCGCACGACAAAACCCTTGAGGTTCTGCTGACGCCCCAATAGATCACGCAGACGATCAGCCTCGGCACGCTCGATCAGCGGGCCGACAAACACCCGATTCTTGCCATCGGCGGAGCGGATGTAAGCGTTATAGCCCTGGCTGCGCAGGGTTTTCTGCAAGCTCTCGGCGCTGGCGCGGCTCGACAGACTGGCCAGCTGCACCGACCAGCTCACCGACAGGCCATTGGCATCGACGCGGCTTTGCGTGGTGTCCGGCTTGGTCGAGGCCGCAGTGATCGGCTGAGCAGGCGCAGGAATCGGCTTGGCCACCGCCGGCGGCGCAACAGGCTTGGTGATCATGATGGGAGCCGTCGGCGTCGCTGCGACGGGCGCAGCAGGCGCCGTGTCTTCGGCGACCTCTTCATCCGTTGGCACTGGCTCCTGCGGCAAGGCTTGCGGCTCGGGAACAGCCACCGTTTCCATCTGCACTTGCGGCACGACAGGCGCTTGCGGCGCGGCGGGTGCTTCGACGGTCACCTGACGTTGCTCGTCCTGACGGGAAAACAGCATCGGCAGGAAAATCACTGCCAGCGCGACCAGCACCAAAGCGCCAACCATGCGCTGCTTGTACGCTTTATCCAGCAAAGCCATTTGCCGCTTCCTCCGTGGAGCGCCGGGCCAGCCATTCAAGGGCCTCGGCGACACAATAAAATGATCCGAACAACAGAATCTCGTCGTCACTGGTGGCTACTGCGCACTGCCCTTCCAGCGCAGCGGCGACACTGTCGTAAGACGTGACCGACGCACCAAGGTTCTGCAATGCAGCGTTTAATTCAGCCACCGGACGGGCACGCGGAGAATCCAGCGGCGCCACCGCCCAATGCTCGACACTAGCATTCAATTCGCTGACAACACCATCCAGATCCTTGTCGGCCAACAGACCAAACACCGCCAGGCGCTTGCCGACCGGTGGTCGCGAGGCCAGACGGCGGGCCAGATACTCGGCGGCATGCGGGTTATGCCCCACATCGAGCAACAGATTCAGGCGTTTGCCGTTCCACTCGAATGAGCGGCGATCCAGTCGCCCGACCACGCGAGTGTCCTGCAACGCAGCGACAATCTGCGACGCATCCCACGGCAAACCGAGCAGCAGATACGCCTGCAACGCCAGTGCGGCGTTTTCCATCGGCAGATCGAGCAGCGGCAAGTCACGCAGCTCAACAGCCTGACCGCGCGCATCGGTGCCGCGCCATTGCCAGTGCTGATCAGTGATGCCGAGATCGAAGTCGCGCCCGCGCAGGAAGAACGGACAAGCCAGTTCACGCGCCTTGTCGAGCAATGGTTGCGGAGGATTCAGATCGCCGCACAAGGCAGGTTTGCCCTGACGGAAAATTCCGGCTTTCTCGAAAGCCACGGATTCGCGGGTGTCGCCCAGATAATCGGCGTGATCGACGCCAATGCTGGTGACCAGTGCGATATCGGCATCGACCACGTTGACCGTGTCCAGACGCCCGCCCAGCCCGACTTCCAGCACCACCGCATCAAGCCCGGTCTGCTGAAACAGCCAGAACGCCGCGAGGGTGCCCATTTCGAAGTAAGTCAGGGAAGTGTCGCCGCGCCCGGCCTCGACTGCTGCAAAGGCTTCGCACAGCTGCGCGTCAGTGGCTTCGACGCCATTGAGCTGCACCCGCTCGTTGTAACGCAGCAGGTGCGGAGAATTGTAGACACCAACGCTCAGGCCCTGCGCCCGCAGCAATGAAGCCACGAAAGCGCAGGTCGAACCCTTGCCGTTGGTGCCGGTGACCGTGATCACCCGAGGCGCCGGCTGGCCCAGCCCCATGCGGGACGCTACCTGTTGCGAACGCTCCAGGCCCATGTCGATGGCCGACGGATGCAACTGCTCAAGGTAGGCGAGCCATTCGCCAAGGGTGCGCTCGGTCATAGGCCAGCAGGTACCGGTGGAACCACAATCGGCTCGATTGGCGCGGCGACGAATTTCGGCGTCGGCTTGCCAGTCATTTGTGCCAGCAGGTTACCCAGACGTGGGCGCAGTTCCTGACGGTGGATGATCATGTCGATCGCGCCGTGTTCCAGCAGGAACTCGCTGCGCTGGAAGCCTTCCGGCAGCTTCTCACGCACGGTTTGTTCGATAACGCGCGGACCAGCGAAGCCGATCAGAGCTTTCGGCTCACCAACGATCACGTCGCCAAGCATCGCCAGACTCGCGGAAACACCGCCGTAGACCGGGTCGGTCAGTACGGAGATGAACGGAATGCCTTCTTCACGCAGACGCGCCAGCACAGCCGAAGTCTTGGCCATCTGCATCAGCGAGATCAGCGCTTCCTGCATGCGCGCACCACCGGAGGCAGCGAAGCAGATCATCGGGCAGCGGTTTTCCAGCGCGTAGTTGGCCGCGCGTACGAAGCGCTCACCGACGATGGCGCCCATGGAACCGCCCATGAAGGCGAATTCAAAGGCCGAAACCACCACCGGCATGCCCAGCAAAGTACCGCTGACCGAGATCAGCGCATCTTTTTCGCCGGTCTGCTTCTGTGCAGCGGTCAGGCGATCCTTGTACTTCTTGCCGTCGCGGAATTTCAGACGGTCAACCGGCTCCAGATCGGCGCCCAGTTCGTTGCGACCTTCGGCATCGAGGAAAATGTCGATGCGCGCACGTGCGCCGATGCGCATGTGATGGTTGCATTTAGGGCAAACGTCCAGGGTCTTTTCCAGCTCTGGACGATACAACACCGCCTCGCAAGACGGGCATTTGTGCCACAGACCTTCAGGGACCGAGCTCTTCTTGACCTCGGAACGCATGATCGAAGGGATCAGTTTGTCTACTAACCAGTTGCTCATGCTTTCTTTCTCCAGTACCGGCGGCCCGAACGCTCTGGTTCGCAGCCCCGCGTATGCCCTTCAGCTAAATTCATGTGTGTGGCGATGGTTGCCGGACTGCCACGATCAGCGCGAAACATGACCTGCGTGCCATCCAGAAACCCTCAGCCGCGCCTGCTTTGTGCAAGTGCATTGATGGACGGCGGCAGACTGCCAGCCGTCACATCAATATGGCGCTTTGCGTACCGCGTTGATGAACGCGTGAATCTTTGCGTGATCCTTGATGCCCTTGCTCGCCTCTACCCCACCGCTGACGTCTACCGCGTACGGTTTCACCCGAGCCACGGCGTCTGCAACGTTCTCCGGGGTCAAACCACCCGCGAGAATCAACGGCTTGCTCAAACCTTGCGGAATCAATGACCAGTCAAAGGCCTCACCGGTTCCGCCGGGCACGCCCTCGACGTAGGTGTCGAGCAGCACGCCACTGGCGCTCGGATAGGCATCAACCGCCGCCGCAATGTCATCGCCGGCCTTGACCCGCAACGCCTTGATGTACGGACGATGCCAGCCTTCGCAGTCTTCAGCGACCTCGTCACCATGGAACTGCAACAGATCCAGCGGTACGGCATCGAGGATTTCCCCCAACTCGCAGCGGCTGGCGTTGACGAACAAGCCCACGGTGGTCACGAACGGCGGCAATGCCTGAATAATCGCCCTCGCCTGCTGCACGGTTACCGCACGTGGACTCTTGGCGTAGAACACGAACCCGATCGCATCCGCCCCGGCCTCAACGGCGGCCAGCGCATCTTCTATGCGGGTAATCCCGCAGATCTTGCTGCGAACGGCTGGCATATCGAGAAAAACTCCGAGGTAAAATCCGGGAAAGTCCCGGATGGTAACAAAAGCGTTCGAGGGCGTCAGCCGTCAAGTTCGGAGAAACCCGTAAGGAAATGTGGCCCGATAAAACGCTCGGGCAACGGGAATTCGTCGTGGTACTCGACCTGCACCAGATACAAGCCGTACGGATGCGCCGTAACGCCACCGGAACGGCGCTCGCGGCTTTCCAGCACTTCCTTCATCCACTCCACCGGCCGCTCTCCGGCTCCAATGGTCATCAGCACACCGGCGATGTTGCGCACCATGTGATGCAGGAACGCGTTGGCGCGTATATCGAGCACGATCATCTTGCCGTGACGGGTCACGCGCAGGTGATGCATTTTTTTGATCGGCGACTTGGCCTGGCACTGGCCGGCACGGAAGGCACTGAAATCGTGGGTGCCAATCAGGTACTGCGCGGCTTCGGCCATGCGCTCGACGTCGAGCGGGCGATGGTTCCAGGTGATTTCTTCGTTGAGATGCGCCGGGCGGATCTGGTCGTTATAGATCACATAGCGGTAGCGCCGGGCGATGGCTTTGAAGCGCGCGTGAAAATGCGCCGGCATCACCCGCGCCCAACTGACACTGATGTCGTGAGGCAGATTGATATTGGCGCCCATGACCCAAGCTTTCAGCGAACGATCGACGGTCGTATCAAAGTGCACCACTTGCCCGCAGGCATGCACGCCGGCATCGGTGCGCCCGGCACACTGTAGCGAAACCGGTGAATTGGCGACTTTCGACAGCGCTTTTTCGAGTTCTTCCTGCACCGTCGCCACACCCGTCAACTGACGCTGCCAGCCGCTGTAGCGCGAGCCTTTGTACTCAACGCCCAGTGCGACGCGGTAAAAGCCGTCGGGGGCCATTTCGGCGACCGGGTTATCTATGTTTGCCAAGGTGGGACAGCCTGCTGTTTGTGCAAAGGCGGGCATTATAAGGCTGTGGTTCAGGGATGCCAGAGTTCTCTATCAGCAGTGCCGGCCTCTTCGCGAGCAGGCTCGCTCCCACAGGGGAATGCATTTCAAAGGTGGGAGCGAGCCTGCTCGCGAAGACGGCAAATCAGACAACCCATAATCCAACCGAAACAAAAACGGCAGCCTCACCGGGCTGCCGTTTTTGATTTACCGCTGTGAACTTAAGCCAGGTTCGAGAGCATTTCCTTGGCCTCGCCACGTTGCTTCTCGTCACCCTCGGTCAACACTTCGTTGAGGATGTCGCGCGCACCATCGCTGTCGCCCATGTCGATGTAGGCCTGAGCCAGATCGAGCTTGGTCGCCGCTTCGTCGGTGCCGGCGAGGAAGTCGAAATCATCTTCGCCCAGATCATCACCCTTCATTGCATCGGCTTCGGTGAAGGTCGGTTCAGCGATGCTTTGCGACAGGCGATCCAGTTCAGCGTTGACGTCATCCAGCTCAGCAGCGAACGCATCCGGTTCGGCCGCTGGATTGCTGTCCATTTCGTCGGCCAGCGACAGATCGAAATCGGCCGGCAGCTCCAGATCATCTTGTGGCACGTCAGCCACCACTGGCGCCTCGACCGGCGGCAGATCCTTCACGCCTTCGTCCAGGTCCAGCAGGAAGTCATCGTCCGCCAGATCAACCGCTGGAGCTGCCGGCTCGGCACCGAGGTCCAGATCGAGGTCGAAGTCCGACAGATCATCCAGATTCTCTTTGATGTCGGTCTGCTGTTGCAGCACCGATTCGAAGCTCAGGTCGTCGTCCGCCGGGAATTCGTCCAGCTCGACCGGCGCTTCAGGCTCAACCACCGGCGCAGGCTCTACCGGCGTGATGTTGTCGAGATCGTCCAGGCTCAGATCAAACGCGCTGTCGAGGTCGTCTTCCACTGGCGCTGGCGCCGGTGCTTCAGGCTCATCGAGCAGCAGATCCTTGACGTATTGCGCGTCCAACTCGGCAGCCACGGCGGCAGCGGCCAGACCACTCGCAGCGACGACGGCCATGGCCGGGAAGCGGCTTTTCAGTTCTTCGACCTTGGCGAAGTTGTCGCCGTTGGCCACCAGTTGACGCTCCTGACCGACGAACGCGTCGCGGTCGCCCTGCTGACCGTAGACTTCCATCAGCTTCAGACGCAGATCACTGCGCTGCGGCTCCAGGCTGACGCCCTCTTCGAGCAGCGCGGCAGCCTGATTCAGGCGACCGGCGTTGATATGCGACTGCGCCTTGTCGAGCACGTCATCGGATCGCTCGGCGGCGGGAGCTACCAGCGGCGCGGCAATCGGCTCAGCCATCACGATCGGGGCAACTACCGGAGCCACGACTGGAGCAGGAGCAGGCGCCGGGGTGTTGAGCTTGACGCTCGCCGCAGGAGTTTCCAGACCTTCGAAGCTGCTTTCCGGCAGATCCTGCTCGGCGGAGAAATCTTGCTCTTCCGACAGCGCGCGGGCCATGCGCATGTGTTTCTCGGCCTCTTGCTGTGCTTTGCGGCGACGCGCCAGCAGCAACAACAGGAGCAGCAGAACCACAGCACCGCCACCCACCAGACCCAGCAGGATCGGATTGGTCAGCAGTTCGTTGAAGGTTTTCTCGTCTTCGGCAACCGGTTTCGGCGCGACCACTGGCTCGACGACTGGCGTTTCAGCCGGTGGTGCAATGGCGGACTCTGGCGTCGGCGCTGCGTCTGCCGGAGTAGCTGGCGGGGTGGCGGCCAGCTCAGCCGTGATTGCAGGCACCGCCGGTGTGGCAGGATTGGTGGCCGGCGCAGCGCCCGCGCCTTCAGCTTGCAGTTTTGCCAACTGATTGTTCTTCAGCTCGATCAGCTTTTGCAGCTTGTCCAGCTGACTCTGCAGATCAGACATGCGGCTTTTCAGTTCCTCGTTGTCACGACGGGTCGTGTCGAGGCTTTCCTGAGTCACCGCGAGCTTGTTGCTCAGTGCCTTGGCATCACCTGCCGGGCCTTTGCCGCGCGCCTTGGCGCTCTCAGCGGAGACCAGGCTCAGATTGTCCTGGGCGTTCTGTGCTGCACCGGTGTTACCGCGACCACGGTTGGTCGCATCGAGCTGCTGCTGACCAGTGCCCGGTTTGGCCACATAACGACGGCCCTGACGCCAGGCTTCGTTTTGCGCCGCGACTTCGGCAATCGCCTTGGATTGCGGCAGCGCGGTGCTTTGCACTGAATCCGGCAGACGCAGCACTTGGCCAGTTTTCAGACGGTTGATGTTGCCGCCGATGAATGCATCCGGGTTCAGCGCTTGAATGGCCAGCATGGTCTGCTGCACCGAGCCGCCGGTACGCGCCTTCGCGGCGATTTCCCACAGGGTATCGCGCGGCGTGGTGGTGTATTGCGTCGGGTGCGTGGCGCCAGTGGTCGGCGCGGCGATGGTCTGCGACGGCGCTGGCTGTGCGGCGGCGTCAGCGGTCTGTGGCGAGAACTTCGACGGATCCAGCAGCACGCTGTAGTCGCGCAGCAGACGGCCGTTCGGCCACATCACCTGCACGAGGAATTTGACCATCGGCTCGGACAACGGCTTGCTCGACGTTACGCGCAGCACGCTTTTGCCGCTGGCGTTGAGCACCGGGGTAAAGGTCAGATCGTTGAGGAAGGCCTGGCGGTCGACGCCGGCCTTGGCAAAATCTTCGGGTGACGCCAGGCTCGGCACCACTTCGGCAGCAGTGAGATCCTTGACGTCGAGCAGCTCGATTTCAGCCACCAGCGGCTGGTTCAGGGTCGACTTCAGGGTCAGCTCCCCGAGCCCGAGGGCATGCGCCATACCGGAGGACAGCGCCGAGGCGGCCGCTATTGCTAACACCAGTTTGCGAACTTGAACCATAGCCTCATCCTTTGTTTGAACGTTCCTCGGCCAGCGAGAAGATGTTGAATACCGCTGCCGTAAGGCATTGCGCGCGACGACGACAGATGTCGCGCGCGATCATTTCTTTGATGCCCCGGAATGTCCCGGAGGGTGACACGTTATCAAGCGATCTGGGCAAGCATAGCGCTCACCTAGAATCAGTCGACAAATTGTTGCCAAGTATCTTTTACAGCAGGTCTTTTATCAACAATTCAGCCACCTGCACAGCGTTAAGGGCCGCGCCTTTGCGTACGTTATCTGACGTCAGCCACAGATTTAGTTCCGCCGGATCGTCGACACCGCTGCGCACGCGACCGACATAGACAACATCCTGCCCTACCGCGTCACCGACCGCAGTCGGGTAATCACCGGCCTCGACCAGCTCGATACCCGGCGCATCTTCGAGTGCAGCGTTGACTTTTGCCAGGTCGACAGCCGACGTTGACTGCAAGGTCACGCTAAGGCTATCGCCAAAAAACACCGGGGCTTGAACGCAAGTTGCGGAAATCTTTAATAAAGGCTTGGCCAGCACCTGACGCAACTCGCGCACCAGACGTTTTTCCAGCAGCGTATGGCCCTGCGCGTCGGGCATGCCGACCTGAGCCAGCAAGTTGAACGCCATCTGCCGATCAAAGAACGTCGGCTCCAATGGACGCATGTTCAGCAGCTCGGCGGTCTGCCGCGCCAGCTCGGTCACGGCTTCGCGTCCCTGGGCGGAAACAGCCAGATTGGCGGTGACGTTGACATATTGCAGGTCAAGCAGATCAAGCAGTGGCGCCAATACCACGGCGAGCGAAGTGGCCGACGGGCTTGGGCTGCTGATCTGAAACGGCGCTTTCAAACCAGCGAGCACTTCGGCGTTGGCTTCGGGTACTACTTGCGGCGCCTGATCGACCGGCAGCGCGCCGGACAAGTCGATCAGCGAGCAACCGGCGGCGTGGGCACGGGCGGCGTAGCTCAGGGTAATCGCCGGGCCTGCGGCGAAAAACACCAGTTTGACCTTGCTGAAATCGAACTCGTCGACTTCGCGAACGCGCACGTTCTTGTTGCGGTACAGCACCGAGCTGCCGGCGGATTCGCTGCTCGCCAGCAGGTGCAGGGTACCGACCGGGAAGTCGCGTTCTTCGAGAATCTGCACGAGGGTTTCGCCGACAGTACCGGTGGCGCCGATCACGGCAATATCTAGGGTCTGGGTCATGGTGCGAGCCTCTGGCGAAACGGGGGGAGCGGCACTTTACCGGGTGACTGGCGCACAGGCAATTTCTGCCCACCCAGATCGTTCCCACGCTCTGCGTGGGAATGCCACATCGGACGCTCTGCGTTCGGCTTGTAAAGGGACGCGGAGCGTCCCGGGATGCATTCCCACGCAGAGCGTGGGAACGATCGGCATAAAAAAACCCGCACCTCTTTCAAGGCACGGGTTCTTTCATTGCTGCAAGCAATCAACGCTCAAGCAAAATCCGCAGCATGCGACGCAGCGGTTCGGCCGCGCCCCACAGCAGTTGGTCGCCGACGGTGAAGGCACCGACGAACTGCGAACCCATGTTCAGCTTGCGCAGACGACCCACCGGCACATTCAGGGTGCCGGTAACCTTGGTCGGGCTCAGCTCCTGCATGCTGATCTCGCGCTGGTTTGGCACCAGTTTGACCCAAGGGTTGTGCTGGCTGATCAGCCCTTCGATATCGGCGATCGGCACGTCTTTGTTCAGCTTGATGGTCAGCGCCTGGCTGTGGCAACGCATGGCACCGATGCGCACACAGATGCCATCAACCGGGATCGGGCTCTTGAAGCGACCAAGAATTTTGTTGGTCTCGGCCTGAGCTTTCCACTCTTCACGGCTCTGGCCGTTCGGCAGTTCCTTGTCGATCCACGGGATCAGGCTGCCGGCCAGCGGTACGCCGAAGTTTTCGGTCGGGTACGCTTCGCTGCGCATGGCGTCAGCGACACGACGGTCGATGTCGAGGATCGCGCTGGCCGGATCGGCCAGTTGATCGGCGACAGCGGCGTGGGTCGCGCCCATTTGCTTGATCAGTTCACGCATGTTCTGCGCGCCGGCACCGGAGGCCGCCTGATAGGTCATGGCGCTCATCCACTCGACCAGACCGGCCTCGAACAGACCGCCCAGGCCCATCAGCATCAGGCTGACGGTGCAGTTGCCGCCGATGTAGTTCTTGGTGCCCGCGTCGAGCTGCTGGTCGATGACCTTGCGGTTGACCGGGTCGAGAATGATCACCGCGTCATCGTTCATGCGCAGGCTCGAGGCCGCGTCGATCCAGTAACCCTGCCAGCCGGCTTCGCGCAGTTTGGGGAACACTTCGCTGGTGTAGTCGCCGCCCTGGCAGGTCAGAATCACGTCGAGGGTCTTCAGCTCGTCAATGCTGTAAGCATCCTTGAGCGGAGCAATGTCCTTGCCCACGGACGGGCCTTGGCCACCGACGTTGGACGTGGTGAAAAACACCGGCTCGATTAGATCGAAATCCTGCTCTTCCAGCATCCGCTGCATGAGCACGGAACCGACCATCCCGCGCCAACCGATCAGACCTACACGTTTCATCGCAACTACACCTTCTTGAAAAGTGGGCCGCTGCTTTGTATTGAATTTCGCAGCGGGCCCGAGAGATTACAGATTCCGCAGCGCGGCGACTACTGCGTCGCCCATTTCCTGCGTACCGACTTTGGTGCAACCGGCCGAATAGATGTCGCCAGTACGCAGCCCTTGATCAAGGACAACGCTGACAGCTTTTTCGATAGCATCGGCCGCGTCGTGCAGATTGAAGCTGTAACGCAGCATCATCGACACCGACAAAATGGTCGCCAACGGGTTGGCGATGCCTTTGCCAGCGATGTCCGGGGCTGAACCGTGGCAAGGCTCGTACATGCCCTTGTTGTTGGAATCCAGCGAGGCCGACGGCAGCATGCCGATGGAACCGGTGAGCATCGACGCTTCGTCGGAGAGGATGTCGCCGAACATGTTGTCGGTGACGATCACGTCGAACTGCTTCGGCGCGCGCACCAGTTGCATGGCGGCGTTGTCGACGTACATGTGGCTCAGTTCGACTTCCGGGTAATCCTTGGCCACTTGCTCGACCACTTCACGCCACAGTTGGCTGGACGCCAGCACGTTGGCCTTGTCCACCGAGCAGAGCTTCTTGCCACGGACCATGGCCATGTCGAAACCGACGCGGGCGATGCGGCGGATTTCGCTTTCGCTGTACGGCAGCGTGTCGTAGGACTGACGCTCGCCGTTTTCCAGGGTACGGGTGCCGCGTGGCGCACCGAAGTAGATGCCACCGGTCAGTTCTCGGACGATGAGGATGTCCAGGCCAGCAACGATTTCCGGCTTCAGGCTCGAAGCATCGGCCAGTTGCGGGTACAGAATCGCCGGACGCAGGTTGCCGAACAGGCCCAGTTGCGCACGGATTTTCAGCAGGCCACGCTCAGGGCGGATGTCACGCTCGATGGTGTCCCATTTCGGGCCGCCGACGGCGCCCAGCAACACGGCGTCAGCAGCGCGGGCACGGTCGAGGGTTTCGTCGGCCAGCGGCACGCCGTGCTTGTCGATGGCGGCGCCACCGATTACGTCATGGCTCAGCTCGAAGCTCAGGCTGTATTTGTCGTTGGCCAGCTCCAGCACCTTGACCGCTTCGGCCATGATTTCCGGACCAATACCGTCACCTGGGAGAATCAGAATCTGCTTGCTCATGCTTTCCTCGTGTCTTCAGTCGGTGCGCCATCTTAAGCGCGCCCGGAAAAATTCTTATCGCTCAGCCATCAGCACGATTACATCTGTACTGAACGAGCCGTCGGCATCAATCTCAAAATATTCGCGCACTTCATTGCCCATCGACTGCTGCAACTGGCGGATCGCTGCGCGCATCACTTCAGGCGTGCGCATGCGCTCAACCCAACTGGTGTACTCCAGACGCAGGCGCTGACGGGTGGTACTGCGTACATGCAAACCGGCCTCGCTGACCTGACGCAGCCATTCGGCGGCGGAATAATCGCGCACATGGCTGGTGTCACGCAGCACCTCGACGCTTTGCAGGTAAGTGTCGAACAACGGACTGCCCGGTGACAACACATCAACGAACGCCGCCACACCGCCCGGCTTCAACACCCGACGCACCTCGCGCAGGGCCACGCCGAGATCGCTCCAGTGATGCGCCGAATAACGGCTGAACACGAAGTCGAACTCGCCATCGGCAAACGGCAGACGCTCGGCGGCGCCGTTGACCGTGGCAATGTTGGTGAAACCGCGATCAACGGCCGCGGCGGCGACTACATCAAGCATCTGCTGCGACAGGTCGTAGGCGACCACTTCCCTGACCAGCGGTGCGACGTGAAAACTAACGTGACCGGCGCCGCAACCCAGATCCAACACCCGGGCGCTGCCCTGCCCTATCAGCTCAGCCTGTAGCAGTGCGAACTCGGTGCCTTGAGCGTGAACGGCGCTGCTCAGGTAGGCGGCGGCCTGTTCACCGAATTGCTTTTGTACGACCTGAGTGTGCTGGGCGGTGCTGGTCATGGTCATGGTCACATCCTGATATTTTTGTTGTTTGGGCTGCCGCCTTCGCGAGCAGGTCGAATCGTCGCACCGTCGCTCCCACATTTGAAATGCATTCCAAGGTGGGAGCGAGCCTGCTCGCGAAGGGGCCGGCCCTGACTAATCACGCGTCGCGAAACAACCACGGCTGGCTAACCCGATGCTTGGCCTCAAACGTCGCAATCGCATCACCGTCCTGCAAGGTCAAACCGATATCGTCCAGACCATTCAACAGGCAGTGCTTGCGGAACGCATCAATCTCAAAGCTGTACACCTTGCCATCCGGGCGAGTCACAGTCTGCGCCTGCAGATCGACCTGCAATTGATAGCCCGGCTCAGCCTCGACCTGCTTGAACAACTCGTCGACTTCCGCATCGCTCAAGATGATCGGCAACAAACCGTTCTTGAAGCTGTTGTTGAAGAAGATGTCGGCGTAACTCGGCGCGATGATGCTGCGGAAACCGTATTCTTCCAGCGCCCACGGCGCGTGCTCACGGCTGGAACCGCAACCGAAATTCTCACGGGCCAGCAACACGCTGGCGCCTTGATAACGCTCGGCGTTGAGGACGAAGTCCTTGTTCAGCGGGCGCTTGGAGTTGTCCTGATACGGCTGGCCAACGTCGAGGTAACGCCACTCATCGAACAGGTTCGGACCAAAACCAGTGCGCTTGATCGACTTCAAAAACTGTTTCGGAATGATCTGATCGGTGTCGACGTTGGCACGATCCAGAGGCGCGACAAGACCAGTGTGCTGGGTAAAAGCTTTCATGCTGCGCTCCTTTAGATCAATTCACGGACGTCGATGAAACGACCGTTCACCGCTGCCGCAGCAGCCATGGCCGGGCTGACGAGGTGGGTACGGCCACCGGCACCCTGACGGCCTTCGAAGTTACGGTTGGAGGTCGAGGCGCAATGCTCGCCGGACTCCAAACGATCCGGGTTCATCGCCAGGCACATCGAGCAGCCCGGCTCACGCCATTCGAAACCGGCTTCGAGGAAAATCTTGTCCAGACCTTCGGCCTCAGCCTGCGCCTTGACCAGACCCGAGCCAGGCACCACGATCGCTTGCTTGATGGTCGAAGCGACTTTGCGGCCCTTAGCGATGACGGCTGCAGCGCGCAAATCTTCGATCCGCGAGTTGGTGCAGGAACCGATAAACACGCGATCCAGTTGAATGTCGGTGATCGCCTGATTGGCGGTCAAACCCATGTATTTCAAGGCACGGACGATCGAGTCGCGCTTGACCAGATCCATCTCTTTGGCTGGATCCGGCACGTTCTGATCAACGGCCAAAACCATTTCCGGCGAAGTGCCCCAACTGACTTGCGGTTTGATCTGCGCGGCGTCGAGTTCAACCACGGTGTCAAACTTGGCGTCAGAGTCGGAGACCAAGTCTTTCCAGGCCTCGACGGCCATGTCCCATTCGGCGCCTTTCGGTGCAAAAGGACGGCCCTTCACGTAATCGACGGTCTTCTGATCCGCCGCCACCAGACCGACGCGGGCGCCGGCTTCGATGGACATGTTGCAGATGGTCATGCGGCCTTCAACGGACAAATCGCGGATCGCGCTGCCAGCGAATTCGATGGCGTGGCCATTACCGCCGGCGGTGCCGATCTTGCCGATCACCGCGAGGACGATGTCCTTGGCGGTCACGCCGAACGGCAATTGCCCTTCAACGCGCACCAGCATGTTCTTCATTTTCTTGGCGACCAGGCACTGGGTGGCGAGCACGTGCTCGACCTCGGAAGTGCCGATACCGTGAGCCAGAGCGCCGAATGCGCCGTGGGTCGAGGTGTGCGAGTCGCCGCAGACCACGGTCATGCCCGGCAAGGTCGCGCCCTGCTCCGGGCTGATGACGTGAACGATGCCTTGGCGCACGTCGTTCATCTTGAACTCGACGATGCCGTACTCATCACAGTTGTCATCGAGGGTCTGAACCTGCAAACGCGAGACCTGATCGGCAATGGCTTCGATGCCGCCCTTGCGCTCTGGAGTCGTCGGTACGTTGTGGTCCGGGGTCGCGATGTTGGCATCGATGCGCCAAGGCTTGCGCCCGGCCAGACGCAGGCCTTCAAAGGCTTGCGGCGAAGTCACTTCGTGAATGATGTGACGATCGATGTAGATCAGCGCCGAGCCATCGTCGCGCTGTTTGACCAAATGCGAATCCCAGAGCTTGTCGTAGAGCGTTTTGCCGGCCATCAGACGGTTCCTCATCAGCTTGTTTCTATGCCCTGGGCTTATCAATAACCCTTTGGCTTGTGAGGCCGATCCTATGGGGTTAGATTAAATAACTCAAATTCATATTTTTTATGCTTTGGATAACCAACTGGAATACGAACATGGATCTGGCCAACCTCAACGCTTTTATCGCGATTGCCGAGACCGGCAGCTTCTCCGGCGCCGGCGAACGGCTGCACCTGACACAGCCGGCGATCAGCAAACGCATCGCCGGGCTGGAGCAACAATTGAAGGTGCGCCTGTTCGATCGGCTGGGCCGCGAAGTCGGCCTGACCGAGGCCGGCCGCGCCCTGTTGCCGCGGGCTTATCAGATTCTCAATGTGCTGGACGACACCCGGCGCGCCCTGACCAACCTGACGGGTGAAGTCAGCGGGCGCCTGACCCTGGCCACCAGTCACCATATCGGCCTGCACCGCTTGCCGCCGCTGTTAAGGGAATTCACCCGCCGTTACCCACAAGTGGCGCTGGATATTCAGTTCCTCGATTCGGAAGTGGCCTACGAAGAAATTCTTCATGGCCGCGCAGAACTGGCGGTCATTACCCTGGCGCCGGAGCCTCACGCACTGGTCAAAGCCACGCCGGTGTGGGACGACCCGCTGGACTTTGTGGTCGCCCCGGAGCATTCGCTGATCAATAACGGTGCCGTCAGCCTGGCGGACATTGCCGGTCATCCGGCGGTTTTCCCCGGTGGCAACACCTTTACCCACCATATTGTCCAACGGTTATTCGAGGCTCAGGGCCTGACGCCGAACATCGCCATGAGCACCAACTACCTGGAAACCATCAAGATGATGGTCTCGATTGGCCTGGCCTGGAGCGTTTTGCCGCGCACCATGCTCGATGAACAGGTTGCCAGCATCGTATTGCCGGGCATACAGCTCAGTCGCCAGCTAGGCTATATCCTGCACACCGAACGGACGCTATCGAACGCGGCAAGAGCCTTTATGGCCTTGCTGGATGCACAGATCGATCTGCCAGGGACTTGAGGCCAACTTGTGCTACTCCTATAGAGCCGCTGCCCCTGTGCCTAACGCCACCATCAGCTCAAGGCCTGTCCACAATGCCGAAATCTGTTGACCGAATTCCGCCGATGCCGCGTATTCAGGCGATTGACCCGCGACATTCCGAGCAGAGCTGGGAGAGCGCGCCGCAATTGCTGGCGGCGCTCAACGGCGCGCGGCTCGGCGCCTGGTATTGGGACATCGAGCGCGGGCAGATCAGTTGGTCGCGTGGTACGCAGGCATTGTTCGGCTTCGATCCTCGGCAACCGCTGCCGGCGGACCTCGAATACCTCGACTTGCTCCCACCGGAAGACCGCGCCAAAACCGTTCGCGCCTTCCACGCGGTGATTGCCGGCGCGCCGCTGGAACAAGCGATGCACCACCGCATTCGCTGGCCCGACGGCAGCCTGCACTGGCTGGAGATCAACGGCAGTTTGCTGCCGGATAAAAACGGCCGCCCCCGAATGATCGGGGTGATTCGTGAAATCACCCATCAGCGCCAACGCGAACAGGCACTGAGCAGCTCGGAGAAGCGTTTCGCGACACTTTTTCACCTGTGCCCGAACATGGTCCTGCTGACCCGTCAGGAAGACGGCCTGATCAGCGAGGCTAATCAGTATTTTGAAAGCCTGTTTGGCTGGCCGGTGCAGAGCGCCATTGGTCGTACCACGCTGGAGCTGGGGTTGTGGGTGCATCCGGAGCAACGCGGCGAACTGGTCAAGAAGACCAAGGCCAAGGGCGAACTGATCAGCATGGAAGTGCAATTTCGCGCCAGCAACGGGCAGATTCACGACGGCATTCTCAGTGCGCAGAAAGTCGAACTCGAGGGCCAGCCGTATCTGCTCAGCACGTTCCTCGACACCACCGAACGCAAAGCCGCCGAACACGCCTTGAAGGACAGCCAGGAACGCCTCGATCTGGCACTGGACTCGGCACAGCTCGGCACCTGGGACTGGCACATTCCCAGCGGCATGCTTTACGGCTCGGCGCGGGCCGCGCAATTGCACGGTCTAGAGCCGAAACCGTTTCATGAGTCGTTCGAAGAGTTTTTCGAAGGCGTCCCCGGTGAGGAGCGCGACAGCATGCGCGACGCCTACCGCAGCCTGCGCGAAGGCCCGGCGGGCAATTATCAACTGACTTATCGCGTGCAATTGCCGGACGGCAGTTCGCGCTATCTGGAAAGCCGCGCCCGCCTCTACCGCGACGACAACGGCGCACCGCTGCGCATGGCCGGCACCCTGCTCGACATCACCGATCAGGTCGAGCGTGAACAGCGGCTGGTGGCCTCGGAAGAGAAATTTGCCACGCTGTTCCAGGTCAGCCCGGACCCGATCTGCGTCACCCGCCAAGACAGCGGCGAGTTCATCGAGATCAATAACAGTTTTACCCAGACTTTCGGCTGGAGCGCCGCCGACGTTATCGGCCACACCGCCGAAGAAATCGGCCTGTGGGACGCCTCGGCAAAAAGCCTGCAACGGATTGAACGGGTCATCCGCGAACAGGGCTTGAGCAATGTCGCGATCATCGTGCAACACAAGGACGGCCAGTCGCTGACCTGTGTGATTTCCAGCCGGCAGATCAGCGTCGGCGACCAGGCTTGTATCGTCACCACTCTGCGCGACATCACCCAGCAGCAGCGCTCGGAAGCAGCGCTGAAAGCCAGTGAGGAGAAATTCGCCAAGGCGTTCCACTCCAGCCCCGACGCAATCACCATCACCGAGCGCGACACCGGGCGTTATCTGGAGGTCAACGACGGCTTCTGCCGTCTCACTGGCTATCGCGCTGAAGAAGTCGTGGGCAAAACGGTTTATCAGGTGGGTATTTGGGCTGAAGAGAAACAGCGTTCAGCATTACTCGCCGAATTGCAGATCAAGGGCCGCGTGCACCATCAGGAAATGCTCGGGCGCAACAAGCGCGGGGAGATGCTGACGGTGGAAGTCTCGGTCGAGCCGATCACCCTCAATGAAACGGCGTGCCTGCTGCTGACCGCGCGGGACGTCAGCCTGCTGAAAAACGCCGAAGCGCAGATTCGCCATCTGGCCTACCACGACCCATTGACCAACCTGCCCAACCGCGCCTTGCTGATGGATCGTCTGAGCCAGCAGATCGCCCTGCTCAAGCGCCACAATCTGCGCGGCGCCTTGCTGTTTCTCGATCTCGATCACTTCAAGCACATCAATGACTCCCTCGGCCATCCGGTCGGCGACACGGTGCTGAAGATCATCACCGCGCGGCTCGAAGCCAGTGTGCGCATGGAAGACACGGTCGCACGCCTCGGCGGCGACGAATTTGTCGTGCTGCTCAGCGGTCTCGAAGGCTCGCGCAATGAAGTCAGCGCACAAGTGCGCAGTCTGGCCGACACCCTGCGCGAATTGCTCTCGGAACCGATGTTCCTCGACGGCCAGCGCCTGCAAGTGACGCCGAGTATCGGCGTGGCGCTGATTCCCGATCATGGCTCGACGCCAACCGACCTGCTCAAACGCGCCGACATCGCGCTGTACCGGGCCAAGGATTCCGGGCGCAACACCACGCAGATGTATCACAACACCATGCAGAAGGCCGCCAGCGAACGGCTGCGCATGGAGACCGACTTGCGCCTGGCGCTGTCGCGCGGTGAATTCACCATGCACTTTCAGCCGCAGGTCGACGCCCGCGACAACCGCATCATCGGTGCCGAAGCCCTGGTGCGCTGGAATCACCCGGAACTGGGCGCGCAGTCACCCACCGAGTTCATCAAGGTACTGGAGGACAGCGGCCTGATTCTCGAAGTCGGCACCTGGATCCTCGACGAAGCCTGCAATGCCTTCAAACAACTGATTGCGCTGAAACTGGTCGACCCGCTGAATTTCAGCCTGTGCGTGAACATCAGTCCACGGCAGTTCCGCCAGAACGACTTCGTCGAACGCATCGAGCACAGCATGAGCAGCCACGGCCTGCCGTGCTCGTTGCTGAAACTGGAAATCACCGAAGGCATCGTCATCCAGAACCTCGAAGACACCATCAGTAAAATGCGCCGGCTGAAAAAGCTCGGTGTGAGCTTTGCGATGGATGACTTCGGCACCGGTTATTCGTCGCTGACCTATCTCAAGCGCCTGCCGGTGGACACGCTGAAAATCGATCAATCGTTTATTCGCGATGCCACGACCGATCCGAACGATGCCGAGATCATTCGCGCGATCGTCGCCATGGCGCGCAGTCTGGAGCTGGAGGTGATTGCCGAGGGCGTGGAAACTCCCGAACAACTGGCGTTCCTGCAGGGTTTGGGCTGCCATTTGTATCAAGGCTATCTGCATAGCCGACCGGTTGCGCTCGAGGATCTGAAAAAGCTCCTGCCGTAACCGGTGCACGTTGCAACAGACGCGCAATTGCCACGATTTGCAGCAACCTGTAGGGTCGCGTTTTTTGCGCCGTTTCGAGATCTGTCATGCAGGATGCAACCCTCCCCCGCCCGGCTCTGCTGGGCATCGACCTTGGCACCACCAACAGTCTGATCGCCGTCTGGCAGGACGGTCAGGCCAGACTGATTCCCAACGCCCTGGGTGATGTGCTGACGCCATCGGTAGTCAGTCTCGATGAAGACGACACGATTCTGGTCGGTAAAGCCGCGCGCGCGCGCCTGACCACGCACCCTGATCGCACCGCTGCAGCGTTCAAGCGCTTCATGGGCAGCGATAAACAAGTCCAGCTCGGTACACGTCAGTTCAGCCCGGAAGAGTTGTCGGCGCTGGTACTCGGCTCACTCAAGCAGGACGCCGAAGCCTTTCTCGGCCACGCGGTTTCGGAAGCAGTGATTTCCGTGCCGGCGTACTTCAGCGACGAACAACGCAAACGCACGCTGTTTGCCGCCGAACTGGCTGGGCTCTCGGTGACACGCCTGATCAACGAGCCGACCGCCGCCGCGATGGCTTACGGGCTGCATGAACAGAAATTCGAACGCACGCTGATCTTCGATCTGGGCGGCGGCACCTTCGACGTCACGGTACTGGAATACGCGTTGCCACTGATCGAAGTGCACGCCTCCACCGGCGACAACTTTCTCGGCGGCGAAGACTTCACTGCCGCGCTGTTGCAGGCCTGCCTGAAGCACTGGCAACTGACTCCGGCAATGGTCGATGCGCAAAGCATGGCCAGCCTCGGTGATGCCCTGGAGCAACTGAAATGCAAACTCGGCGAAGGCATTCAACAACTGAGTTGGCGCCACGCCGACAAGACCTTCGAATGATCACTGGACGAAGCGGCGGCGGTAAAAATCTGGGAGCCGCTACTGGCCCGTTTGCGCGCGCCGATCGAACAGGCCCTGCGCGATGCCCGACTCAAGCCCCGCGACCTCGACAGCCTGGTGCTGGTCGGCGGCGCCACGCGCATGCCGGCGGTGCAGCAAATGGTTGCCACGCTGTTCGGGCGCCTACCTTACCGGCATCTTGATCCGGATACCATTGTTGCGCTCGGGGCGGCGACGCAAGCGGCGTGCAAGGCGCGTGACGGGGCGGTTGAAGAGTTGATTCTGACGGATGTCTGCCCGTATACGCTGGGGATTTCGACCATACGCGGCGAAGACATCAAAGGCGCGTTTTCGCCGATCATCGAGCGCAATACCATCATTCCGACCTCAAGGGTGGAGCGTTACCACACGACATCTCCACGGCAGGAAGTCATCCGTATTGCGGTCTATCAGGGCGAACGTCCGTGGGTACGCGACAACATTTTTATCGATGCTTTCGATGTCACGCTGACGCCCAGCGATGATATCCAGGCGCTGGATGTGCGCTTCAGTTATGACATCAACGGTTTGCTCGAAGTTGACGTCACCCTGCCAGGGACGGGCGAACGCCACAGCCACAGCATTGACCGCAGCCCGACCGGACTCGATGCGCAATCGCGGCAAACCAGTCATGAACGCTTGAGTACACTGAAAATTCACCCCCGCGACACGCTGCCCAACCGAACCCTGCTGGCTCGACTGGAACGGGCGTGGACGCAAAGTCTGGGCGAAGAACGCCAGCGGATTGCCGACTGGCTGGACAGTTTCACCACGGTGCTGGGCGGCCAGCGATCGGAAGAAATCGCCAGCCACCGCTCACAACTCAACAAGGTACTGGATGAGTTGCGCCTCTAGCCGATAAGTCGCCGCAAGGTCGCCTGCAAACCACCGGACAAGGTGCCTTCACCGCCACTGTCCGGTGGCACGCCATAACGATTGGGCAGCTTCTCTCCGGGAAAACCGAACAGTATCAGCGGCAGGAACGGCAACACCGGCGACAGCATTACCAAAATCAGTAACATCGGAATGCCCCGCCCCATGTCATGCAAACGGCGCAGGACCGCACCGAGCAGAAACGCCAGGCCCAGTAGCAACACGACGATGCCGGACACGGGCGTACCGCTGAGCAACGCCGCCACGGGCGTCACCAGCAACGCGCCAATCACCTGCCAGATAAACGCCCCGCGCCCCAGCCGGGTACCCAGGCGCCAGAACGCTCCGGCGGGGGTTGGACGGGTCTCTGCCTTGGCCAGCAGCAAACGCTCAGACCACGACAGCAATGCGCTGAATGCGAAGCGCAGACCGAGTCCATTTTCCGGGTCATCCTTGGCCCGCTGCATGCGCAACAGAACTTTCTGCCTTGGCACGCCCAGATTGCCAAAACGCACCAGATCCTTCAGCACATCCAGCGCCAGGTAAAAGGCGTCGCTGACACCCTCCTCCGTGAGAGCCTCACGGGGCGGGTGAACAGGCTCACCCTTGATCAGACTGTGACGGAAGCCGTCGAACCAGTCCTGTGGATTGACCACCTCGGTGATACTTTCCAGCAGGTATTTGCGCTGTTGCGCAGTGAGCAACGGGTCGTGGTAAAGGACTCCACCCAAGAGCATGCGCCCGAGCAAATCTTCGTTGAAGCTGGCGATGTCGCTGCGCATGCACTCGAACAAACGGTCATTACCCAACAGCCGAGTGCTGTCGAGCGCCTCATGCACACTGAACAACTTGCGCGCGAGCAGCGAGTGCACCGGATCCGCCGCTTGCAGCCAGCCGAGCAGGCCACTGGCACAGCCCTGCTCGCGATTCAGGCGACAGAGCAGCGGCTGCAAACGGGCCAAGGGGTGTTCACGCGCAATATTCATGGCGTCGACGCAGTGTGCCGATTGCGCGTCCAGCCAACGCGTCGGATCGTCGAGGGTGGCCAGCAGGTAAATCGCCTGACGATGCCATTCCCAGACATCAGAATAGCTATCGACGGCCGGAAGCAGCATGCCTTGCGCGGCCAGTTGCGCTTGCAACTTGAGCCCCGCAAGCCGTTCGTCACGTTTGTCGAGACTGAACGCTTCGGCAAGCCGCGCCAGCGATCGGGCGTCGTAAGTGCGCAAACGGCGCATCCACAGCAGGCTGAGTTCAAGCGGTTCGCCCTTTTCCAGCGCCGGCGGCAGTGTCGAGTCACTGGCCAGAAACGCTTCCAGGGCCTGAGGAATCGGCGCCCGGGTCAACCAGCAGATCTGCTGCCCGGCCTGATACTGCAAGCCTTCCAGCACCAGTTGATCGAGCACATCCTCCGGCTCGGATGCCTCCATGATGCGTCGCAGCAATGGCACATCACCACGGTGCAAAGCCCAGGCATGCTGGTAAAGCGTTTGCAGCGGCCGGTCATCACTGTCAATGATCAGCGCCGCCAACAACGGCAACTCGTCACCACTGATACGCCATTCGACAAATGCACCGGCAATGTCCTGCAACTCGAGTTGCCTGGCCCTAAACCAACGCCCGAGTGTCTCCGGGCGCTGCGATGGACTGCCGTACTCTTGGCTGACATCGCTCAGATCCTCGGACCAGTCGCGGAAGTTTTCCAGACGATCAAAGGCCTGAATCAGCAGCGGCAGGCGCTGAGGCTGATGTCGCGCGCACAATGCCAGTAACCACGTCGCCGCTTTCGGATGCTGATGTTCGCGCCAGAGCCGCACCCACGCCTGCAGTGCCAACTCTTCCATTCCCAGCGCACTGCGCTGACAGGCCAACAGATACAGCCAGTCGACATCTTCAGGTGCAAGCCGGTGCTGCTCGCTGATAATGTCGAGAAAGTCTTTGTTGGCGATATCAGCCTGACTGAACTGTATGGCCAGGCGTTGTAATAACCCGTCATCAGCAGGCAGCGGGATGCAAGTGTGCAGGCCGGCGAAATGACGGTAGTCGTCGAGCGACGCCTCTCGGTGCAGGTGATTCAGGGTGCGCACATACCAGAGAGTTTCCAGTTGCGCGACAGCGGGCCAATGGCTCATCAACGAGGTGTCGAACGGATCCGCCGCGCTGATCCGCTGCAAAAACTCGTCGACATGCCGTGCGTTGTCGAAATCCAGATCCAGCATGCGGCTTGCCCAGCCCAGGCGCTGGGCCAACAAACGGGCGCAGACATGGGAAATCGGGCCGGCGTCGAGCAACTCACGTAGCAATGGCCAGCAAACTTCGTCCAGTACCTCCAGCGGCAGACGGTCCAGCTCAAGGTTGAATGCCTGCCAGGCCACCGGGTGAAAGCGACGCGCTGGATCAAGCAGCAATGCTTCAAAGTCGGCCATCGTCTGATCGGCAGGACTGACCTCACCTGCAACCGGTTGATCCGGTTCCTCGGCTTCCTCGCGGGCAAAGCGTAGTGCCAGTTCATAGGCCTCACGCAACGCCTGAAAACCTTCCGGATCGGTTTCCGGGTGGTGCTGCGGCAAGCGCGCGCGATAGGCGCCGCGAATGACGTCGTTGTCTTTGGTGGGCTCGATACCCAAGCGAATCCAGCAGCTCATGACCAGTCGAACTCCCCTAGCGAATCAGGCCGCTCGGGTGGATGCAGGGGCATGTCCCACGGCAATTGTGCGAACAGCGCGCGCGCATCACGATCAAGCTTGCTGATGACCACGGTGGTGCCTATGTAATCGCCTTGCCGGTCATATTCGTGTTCCAGCTCTTCATCCTTGTTGCCCAGGCAATGCCAGAAGGCTTTGCCGAAGACAAAGCCGTTAAGGTAGCTCGTCCAACTGTCGTAGTAGTAGCGCGCGCGTGCCGCCATGCGACCATGCAGCCAAAGGCTTTCGGTGAGATCGATCCAGCCGTGCAGCACCGCAGAACGCAGCAGAAAACCCATGCGGCCAAGGTCCCAGGCACGGATGCCACCTGAACCGCACTCGCCAAATGTGCGACTGGCGAATTCGTAGAAAGCTCGCTGGCGAGTGTCAAGTGTTGCGAGCAAGGCCTGCCATTCTGACGGCAGACACCGCTCCCATTGCCGATAGGCTTCGTTCAACTGCGTAGCGTGGCCGTCATCGGCAGTACGCAGCATGTCCAACAGTTGTTCGCGCGTAGTGATGCCCCAACCACCTTCGACATCGACATGTTTGAGGTCAAAGCAATAGGTGGGTGCGGTGTAATCGGCGTCGGGATTGAGGGCGACCAAAGGCGCAGAAAGCGCGTATAGCCAGCGCTGTTCCATTTCGTCCATGAACAAAGGCTCCGGGGCCAGCGGGAATTAGGGAGTGCCGGCCTTGTTGGCGCGGATTGTAAAGAGCCACAAAGGCAGCGGCAAACGTTGCGTCCGCTTTCTTTGCGCGCACAAAAAAGGCCCCGACGTATCGGGGCCTTCATTCAGCGGCTCATCGCCGGTTCAGACGATTGTGTTGCGGCACATGACTCAGTGCTGCAACGCCGGCTTCTCCACCCCGTTGATCGGGATGCGTTTGGCTTTCGCTTCTTCCGGGATCACTCGCAACAGGTCGATGCTCAGCAGACCGTTTTTCAGATCCGCAGCCTTGATCTCGATGTGATCGGCCAGGCGGAAGGACAGCTTGAAAGCACGTTGGGCGATGCCCTGGTGCAGGAAGGTCACGCCTTCGTTGGCATCACGCTTGCCGCCACTGATGGTCAGCACACCTTTCTCGACTTGCAGTTCCAGGTCTTCTTCCTGGAAACCGGCTGCCGCTACGACAATGCGGTATTGGTCATCACCGTGCTTTTCGACGTTGTAAGGTGGGTAGCTGCTGCCTGGCTCGTTGCGCAGGGCGGTTTCGAACAGGTCGTTGAAACGGTCGAAACCTACCGAGGAACGGAACAGTGGCGCGAGGGAAAATGCAGTACTCATGGTTCAAATCTCCTGAAAACAATCAGCAAGGTTTTTTGACTCCGCGACCCGAATTCGGCATCGCGTACCCCTTAGATAGGGACCGCTGAAATGATTTCAAGAGATTATTTGCAGATTTTTTTCAGGCCGCTTCAGCCACTGGCAGACCGAGCAGACGCGAGACATGATCCGGCTCAGTTTCACGACGCAGAACGGTGAACAGCTCGGCAGCCTCGGGATAATTGCGCGTCAGCATGGCCAGCCATTGCTTCAAGCGGCCTGGCGATTGGCGTGCAGTCATCTGCGCTTTGGCTTGCAGCCAGAAGTCCTGGATCAGCGGCATCAGCTCGGCCCAGGTCATCTCAACCACTTCTTCACCAGCGCGAGCGGCAGCGATCTGTTTGGCCAGATCCGGGCGCGAGACCAGACCGCGACCGAGCATGATGTCTTCCACGCCACTGATTTCGCGGCAACGCCGCCAGTCTTCGACGCTCCAGATATCACCGTTGGCGAACACCGGGACTTTGACCACCTCCTGCACGCGCGGAATCCACTCCCAATGCGCCGGCGGCTTGTAGCCGTCCATTTTGGTTCGGGCATGAACCACAATGTGCTCGGCGCCGCCTTCAGCCAGCGCAGTGGCGCAGACCAGCGAACCGTCGGGGCTGTCGAAGCCCAGGCGCATTTTTGCGGTGACGGGAATGTGCGCGGGTACAGCGCGACGCACGTGCTCGACGATCTGGTTAAGCAGCTCCGGCTCTTTGAGCAGTACCGCGCCGCCACGGGACTTGTTCACGGTCTTGGCCGGGCAGCCGAAGTTGAGGTCGATGACTTCGGAGCCGAGTTCGCAGGCCAGTGCAGCGTTTTCCGCCAGGCAAACCGGGTCGGAACCGAGCAATTGCACGCGCAATGGCACACCGGAGGCGGTGCGGGCACCGTTGAGCAACTCCGGGCCGAACTTGTGGAAATAGGCCGGCGTGAGCAACTGGTCGTTGACCCGAATGAACTCGGTCACACACCAGTCGATGCCGCCAACGCGGGTCAGCACGTCGCGGAGAATGTCGTCGACCAACCCCTCCATGGGCGCCAGAGCAATTTGCATGGGAAAACACTACTTGAAGAAAAACGTGCGGCAGTTTACTGGATATCGCGCAAATCCGCAGATCCCTTGTAGGAGCTGCCGAAGGCTGCGATCTTTTGATTTTGCTGTTTGCAGATCAAGATCAAAAGATCGCAGCCTTCGGCAGCTCCTACAGGGATCGGGTCAGGCTAGTGCCAGGATCGCCGGTCCGTAGCCCTCGACGAACTCGGCCGGCATGCGCTTCGGCTTGCCCGTGGACAGCTCAATGCAGACAAACGTGGTCTGAGCGCGCAACAACGTGGTGTTGTCGCTCGGGCGCTTGAGCTGGAAATGCCGGGTCATCTTCAAGCGTTGATCCCAATCGACAATCCAGGTTGCCAATTGCAGTTCGTCGCCTTCATAGGCGGCGGCGAGATAATCGATCTCGTGACGGACCACGGCCATCGCCCGATCCAGTCGCCGATACTCGACCAGATCCAGGCCCAGACGCTGCGAGTGGCGCCAGGCGCAGCGCTCGAGCCAGGTCACGTATACGGCGTTATTCGCGTGGCCCAACCCGTCGATATCCTCAGCGCCTACTTGCAGATCAATGGTAAACGGCGTTGCCCGATCCCAACCCATGCCCCACTCCTGGTCAAAGTATTCAACCGGAGCAGTGTAACGGAGCTCAGGCCGATTGGCGCGCCTGAAGGCTGCGGCCGGCCAGCAGTGATAACACACCATCAATCACCCGAGGGTCGGCCAGCACGCGCTGGTGCCCGCCGCCCTCAAGGCGCAACAGGCGACTGTCGAACCAGGATTCGTGGATCAGCTGCGACTCCTTGACCGAAACGAAATTATCGTCCTCGGCATGCACGATCAGGCCGGGCATATCCAGTTGATAGTGGGCAACGTCGAGCGTCGCGGCGCGCATACCGACATCTTGCTCGACCTGACGGATGAAGGCGGAGCGCGCTCGCGGCGGCATACCGACGTAGCGGGCGAAACCGCGCAGTACACCCAGAATTCGCGCAGGTGCGGCGATGCTGACGAGGGTTTCGGTGCGCAAGCCCAGTTGCACGGCGAGCATGGCGCTGGCGCCGCCCATGGAGTGACCGATCACCGCTTGCAATGGCGGCAACTCGGCAGCGGCTTCGAGCATTGCCCGAGCGAACAACACGACATTGGCTTCACGCCCCGGCGAACGACCGTGAGCCGGACCATCCAACGCGACGACGGTATACCCGGCATCGACCAGCGCAGTGATCAGCGCGGCGAACTGGGTTGGCCGCCCTTCCCAGCCGTGCATCAGCAGCACTGTCGGGCCTTGGCCCCAGCGCAGCGCCGAGAGGCCAAAGCGCAAAGTGATGCGTTCGGAACTGGCCAGCAGCGGCAACTCCCAATCACGAAGAGGCAGCGAACGTGGCGTCATGAATGCCAGACGCATTTTGCTCGCCACGCGTTTCGGTGCAATCCAGCCCAAGGTGCCATTAACGCCACGAACCCACTTCAACGTGCTCATCGCTCTCTCCTCAGGCGTGTTGCCTTCAGGTCAACGCACCGCCGACTTAGCAGCGCGCAGCAATCGATCGGATAAATCTCCCGGGCCGAGCGCTCTTGCGAGTGCCAGACCACCCACCATCAAGGCCACGTCGGCCAGGGCTTTGTCGGTGTCCTCGGGGCTGGACGCCAACTGCGCAATCATCAATTCCAGGTGCTCGTTCAGCGCGATGCGGAACGATTCCGGCAAACGCCCCAGCTCGCCGATCGACGCTGGAATCGGGCATGCCGCGTCGCTGGAATCACGATGCTTGCGCGACAGGTAAAACGCGGCGACCAAGGCGCGGCGCTCTTCCCCGGTCAGTTCGGCATCCATGTCGGCAATCAGGTCGCGGCGGCGGCCGAGAAGCTGCTTGAACGCTTCCAGCATCATCGCGTCCTTGCTTTCGAAGTGCGCATAGAAACCGCCAACGGTCAGGCCGGCCGCGCCCATCACTTCGCCCACGCTAGGGTCAGCCGGGCCACGCTGGATCAGTGCGGCGCTGGCAGCCTTGAGGATGCGTTCGCGGGTTTGAGCTTTTTTATCGTTCATCGTTGCCTCCGAATATTACGACTAGAATATTATTCGCATAATAATATTCCGCAAGTCAAGGATATGACCGCTGGTCTGATGCACAGTGTAAGGAAAAAGGAGAATTGGCCAAACGCCAGACAAACAAAAGGGCCATTCAATAATTGAATGACCCTTATAAAATCCCGCAGAGCGGGTAATCGTGGCGTCCCCTAGGGGACTCGAACCCCTGTTACCGCCGTGAAAGGGCGGTGTCCTAGGCCACTAGACGAAGGGGACACAAACCTTCTATACAACTGATCAGCGCTGAGAACTGATCGATTCAAGGGCGGTGTGGCCAGACCTTGAACTGTAAATTGGTGGAGCTAAGCGGGATCGAACCGCTGACCTCCTGCATGCCATGCAGGCGCTCTCCCAGCTGAGCTATAGCCCCGGATTTTTCGCCTCGCGGCGGAGTGACATTTTGCAACATCACTTCTGTAAAACTGGCGTCCCCTAGGGGACTCGAACCCCTGTTACCGCCGTGAAAGGGCGGTGTCCTAGGCCACTAGACGAAGGGGACGCAAACCCTTCTATACAACTGATCAACGCTGAGTGTTGATCGCTTCGGAGCCGGTGTGGCCAGGCTTCGAAGTGTAAATTGGTGGAGCTAGACGGGATCGAACCGTCGACCTCTTGCATGCCATGCAAGCGCTCTCCCAGCTGAGCTATAGCCCCTCATCGTTGATGTCATCGCTGAGGACGGGGCGAATCTTAAGGGCGTATCGAAAGCCTGTCAAACTTATTTTTGAAAAATTTCAAAATTTTTCGTCGGCATAACAATCACTTACCGCCCTCCCCCCGTAAATTCGGGAGAAGCGCCGAAGGCACGATCAAAAGATCGCAGCCTTCGGCAGCTCCTGCACAAAGCCGCAAGCGCTTAGGCGATAGCGCCCAGCAGCTTTTCCCACTCTTTGTTTTCTTTCTTCGACACGCCACCCAGCAGGTCAATCGCCTGCCGCAGACGATAACGGGTCAGATCCGGGCCAAGGATTTCCATGGCATCGAGCACCGAGACGGAACTCGCCTGACCGGTGATCGCAGCAAACATCAGCGGCATCGCATCGCGCAGTTTCAACTCCAGCGATTCGACCACGGCCTGAATCGTCGCGGTGATGTTGTCCTTCTCCCACTGACGCAGGCTTTCCAGCTTCCACAGGATCAACTGCATCAACTGGCGAACCTGATCGCCCGAAAGCTTTTTCGATTCAAACAGCTTGGCATCCGGATTGACGCCGCCGGCGAAGAAGAACCCGCCCAACGGGGCAACCTGGCTGAAGGTTTCAACGCGGCCCTGAACGTGCGGCGCGATCTTCATCATGTATTCGGAATTGAACGCCCACTTCTGCACGCGTGCAGCGAACTCTTCCACCGGCAGATCACGCAGCCACTGGCCGTTGAGCCACGACAGCTTCTCGATGTCGAAGATCGGCCCGCCGAGCGAGACACGCTTGAGATCGAAGTTGTCGACCATTTCCTGCAGCGAGAACTTCTCGCGCTCGTCCGGCATCGACCAGCCCATGCGGCCGAGGTAGTTGAGCATCGCTTCCGGCATGAAGCCCATGCGCTCGTAGAATGTCACCGAGGTAGGGTTCTTGCGCTTGGACAGCTTGCTCTTGTCCGGGTTACGCAGCAGCGGCATGTAGCACAGCTCTGGTTGCTCCCAGCCGAAGTACTCGTAAAGCAGAATCAGTTTCGGTGCCGATGGCAGCCACTCTTCGCCCCGCAGCACGTGGGTGATGCCCATCAGGTGGTCGTCAACCACATTGGCGAGGAAGTATGTCGGCAGGCCGTCGGTCTTCATCAGCACTTGCATGTCCATGCGATCCCACGGGATCTCGACGTCGCCACGGAGCATGTCCGGCACCACGCAAACGCCTTCACTCGGCACTTTCATGCGGATAACGTGCGGCTCGCCAGCGGCCAGACGGGCGGCGACTTCTTCTTTCGACAGCAACAGTGCGCGGCCGTCGTAGCGCGGGGTCTCGCCGCGAGCCATTTGCTCGGCGCGCATCTGATCCAGCTCTTCAGCGGTGCAGAAGCACGGGAACGCGTGACCCATGTCGACCAGTTGCTGGCAGTACTTCTGATAGATGTCGCCGCGCTCGCTCTGACGGTATGGACCGTGCGGGCCACCAACGTCCGGGCCTTCGCTCCAGTCGATACCCAACCAGCGCAGGGCGTCGAAGATCTGCTGTTCGGACTCGCGGGTCGAACGCAACTGGTCGGTGTCTTCGATGCGCAGGATGAACTCACCGCCATGCTGCTTGGCAAAGCAGTAGTTGAACAATGCGATGTAAGCGGTACCTACGTGGGGGTCCCCGGTAGGCGATGGCGCGATGCGAGTGCGGACGGTGGTCATGGCATGTCTCGAAAAGAATGAAAAGCAAAACAATCAAGCGGCGAATGGTAACAGGCGACACCCGCCCCGCTCCAGCGGGCAGGGCATTTAAGCCAAGTTTGCGTCTGGAACGCCCGTAAGCCGTGGTGAATGGGCAAATATCAGCGGATGGCATTTACCGTTTATCGGCTGTATGCCAGATTCGCCTGCTGATAACTTTCCTTACAATTCATCGACTACAGTTTGCCCATGCCTGCCCAACTCAAGCGTCGCCTGTTGATTTTCCTACTGCTCGTCCTGCTGGTCGCCGGGGGCTTTTTCGCCCATTGGTTCTTCAAGGGACGCTTTTATGAAAGCACCGACAACGCTTATGTCCAGGGCGAAATCACCCGTGTCTCGAGCCAGTTGAGCGCGCGCATCGATGAAGTGCTGGTGCAGGACAATCAACACGTGGAAAAAGGCCAGTTGCTGGTGCGCCTCGAACCGAATGACTTCCGTCTGGCCATCGATCGCGCCAATGCCGCCCTCGCCACCCGCGAAGCCGAGCGCCTGCAAGCGCAAAGCAAATTGACTCAGCAAGCCAGTCTGATTGCTTCCAGCGACGCACAAGTGGCAACCACCCAAGCAACGCTCGGGCGCTCGCAGATGGATTTGTCGCGTGCCGAAACCCTGCGCAAGCCCGGTTACGTTTCCGAAGAACGCGTGACCACCCTCTCCGCTGACGCTCATATCGCCCGTTCGCAAGTGGCCAAGGCGCAGGCCGATGCGCAAGGTCAGCGTCAGCAGGTCAACGCCCTGAACGCAGAAATCAAACGCCTCGACGCACAGATCGCCAACGCCCGCGCCGATCTGGCGCAAGCCGAACTCAACCTGACCCGCAGCGAAATCCACGCGCCAATCAGTGGTCTGGTCGGCCAGCGCGCCGCCCGTAACGGCCAAGTGGTGCAGGCTGGCGCTTACCTGCTGTCGATCGTCCCGGACGAAGATATCTGGGTGCAGGCCAACTTCAAGGAAACCCAGATCGGCCGCATGCAACCCGGGCAGAAAGCCGAGCTGACCTTCGATGCCTATGGCGACACGCCGATCGAAGCGCGGGTCGACAGCCTGTTCGCCGCGTCCGGCGCGCAATTCAGCCTGCTGCCGCCGGACAATGCCACCGGCAACTTCACCAAAGTCGTGCAACGGATTCCGGTGAAACTGACCTTCAAGGCCGACAACCCGCTGCACGGCAAGATCCGCCCGGGCATGTCCGTCACTGCCAAAGTGAACATCAAAGACGCCCCGGACAATGGCCGGTGATGCACTGATCCGCCCGGTCGGCGAACCGACCCGGCGCGATTGGATTGCGGTGATGAGCGTGATGCTCGGCGCCTTTATGGCCGTGCTCGACATCCAGATCACCAACTCGTCACTGAAAGATATTCAGGGTGCGCTGTCGGCGACGCTGGAAGAAGGTTCGTGGATTTCCACCTCGTATCTGGTCGCGGAAATCATCATGATTCCGCTGACCGCGTGGCTGGTGCAACTGCTGTCGGCACGACGGCTGGCGGTGTGGGTGTCGCTGGGCTTTCTGGTTTCATCGCTGCTGTGCTCGATGGCCTGGAGCCTGGAGAGCATGATCGTCTTCCGCGCCATGCAGGGTTTTACCGGCGGCGCGCTGATCCCGCTGGCGTTCACCCTGACCTTGATCAAACTCCCCGAACACCACCGCGCCAAAGGCATGGCGATGTTTGCCATGACCGCGACCTTCGCCCCATCCATCGGCCCGACGCTGGGCGGCTGGCTCACGGAAAACTGGGGTTGGGAATACATCTTCTACATCAACATTCCGCCGGGCCTGATCATGATTGCCGGCCTGATGTACGGGCTGGAGAAGAAAGAAGCGCACTGGGAACTGCTGAAAAGCACCGACTACACCGGCATTCTCACGCTGGGGATTGGCCTCGGTTGTCTGCAGGTATTCCTTGAAGAAGGCCATCGCAAGGATTGGCTGGAGTCGAGCCTGATCGTGACCCTGGGCAGCATTGCCCTGCTCAGCCTGATTACCTTTGTGATCGTGCAGATTTCCAAACCGAATCCGCTGATCAATCTGGGCATCCTGCGTAATCGCAATTTCGGTCTGTCGAGTATTTCCAGTCTGGGCATGGGTGTCGGGTTGTACGGTTCAATCTATCTGTTGCCGCTGTATCTGGCGCAGATCCAGAACTACAACGCCCTGCAGATCGGCGAAGTGATCATGTGGATGGGCGTGCCGCAGCTGTTCCTGATTCCGCTGGTGCCCAAACTGATGAAGTTTGTTTCGCCGAAATGGCTGTGCACGATCGGCTTTGGGCTGTTCGGGTTGGCGAGTTTTTCATCGGGGGTGCTCAACCCGGATTTTGCCGGGCCGCAGTTCAATCAGATCCAGATCATTCGAGCGCTGGGGCAGCCGCTGATCATGGTGACCATTTCGCTGATCGCCACGGCTTACATTTTGCCGCAGGATGCGGGGTCGGCGTCGAGTCTGTTCAATATTCTGCGTAACCTCGGCGGTGCGATCGGGATTGCTTTGTTGGCGACGCTTCTGGATGCGCGCACCAAGACTTACTTCGATTATTTGCGCGAGGCGGTGGTGCCGACCAATCCGCAGGTGGCCGAGCGGTTGGCGTCGATGACTGATCGGTTTGGCAGTGATACGGCGGCGTTGGGCAAGCTGAGCGAGATCGTCCATCAGCAGGCGGCGATCATGGCTTACAACGATGCGTTTCACTTTGTCGGGATTGCGCTGGGGATCAGCATGTTGGCGATTTTGTTGACCAAGAAATTGCCGCAAGGGCTGAAGGCTGGGGAGTCCCACTAACTGCAACTGATCGTTCCCATGCTCCGCGTGGGAATGACTCCGGCGACGCTCTGCGTCACAGCGGACGCGGAGCGTCCGGGGCTGCATTCCCACGCAGAGCGTGGGAACGATCCTCCTTACACAGCCAAAAGCCGTTCGCGCAGTTTGGCAATCTCGTCGCGCATCTGCGCCGCCGCTTCAAATTCCAGATCCCGCGCCAGCTGATACATCTTCTCTTCCAGCGCACGAATACGCTTGGTGATCTCGCTCGGCGAACGCAGTTCTGCTTCGTACTTGGCGTTTTCTTCGGCGGCTTTGGCCATGCCTTTGCGCTTCTTGCTGCGCGAACCCGGCACGGTGGCGCCTTCCATGATGTCGGCGACGTCCTTGATCACCCCGCGCGGAGTGATGCCGTTTTCCAGGTTGAAGGCGATCTGCTTGTCGCGACGCCGCTCGGTTTCGCCAATCGCCCGCTCCATCGAACCAGTCATCCGATCGGCGTAAAGAATCGCCCGGCCATTGAGGTTACGCGCCGCCCGGCCGATGGTCTGAATCAGCGAACGCTCGGAACGCAGAAAGCCTTCTTTGTCGGCGTCGAGGATCGCCACCAGCGACACTTCCGGCATGTCCAGGCCTTCACGCAGCAAGTTGATCCCGACCAGCACATCAAAGGTACCGAGGCGCAGATCACGGATGATTTCCACGCGCTCAACGGTGTCGATATCCGAGTGCAGATAACGCACGCGCACGCCGTGATCGGCGAGGTAATCGGTAAGGTCTTCGGCCATGCGTTTGGTCAGCGTGGTGACCAGCACCCGCTCCTCGACCGCCACGCGTTTGCTGATTTCCGAGAGCAGATCGTCGACCTGAGTCAGCGCCGGACGCACTTCAACCTGCGGGTCGACCAGGCCAGTCGGCCGCACCACTTGCTCAACCACCCGCCCGGCGTGCTCGGCTTCGTAGTTGCCCGGCGTCGCCGAGACGAAAATGGTCTGCGGGCTGACCCCTTCCCACTCGTCAAACCGCATCGGCCGGTTGTCCAGCGCCGACGGCAAACGGAAGCCGTATTCAACGAGGGTTTCCTTACGCGAACGGTCGCCCTTATACATCGCGCCGACCTGCGGCACGCTGACGTGGGATTCGTCGATCACCAGCAAGGCGTCGGCCGGCAGATAATCGTAGAGCGTTGGCGGCGCCGCGCCGGCCGGGCGACCGGACAGGTAGCGCGAGTAGTTCTCGATGCCGTTGCAATAACCCAACTCGAGGATCATCTCCAGGTCGAAACGGGTGCGCTGTTCAAGACGCTGGGCTTCGACCAGTTTGTTGTTGCTGCGCAGGTATTCGAGGCGTTCCTGCAATTCGACCTTGATGTGTTCGATGGCGTCGAGCAGGGTTTCCCGTGGCGTTACATAGTGGCTCTTCGGGTAAAAGGTGAAGCGCGGCATCTTGCGGATGACTTCGCCGGTCAGCGGGTCGAACGCGGAAATGCTTTCGACCTCGTCATCGAACAGCTCGATGCGGATCGCTTCCAGATCGGATTCCGCCGGATAGATGTCGATCACGTCGCCGCGCACACGGAAAGTCGCGCGGGCAAAGTCCATGTCATTGCGCGTGTATTGCAAGTCGGCCAGCCGCCGCAGCAGCGCACGCTGATCGAGTTTGTCGCCGCGATCGACGTGCAGCACCATCTTCAAATAGGTTTCCGGGCTACCCAGACCGTAGATGCACGACACCGTGGTGACGATGATCGCGTCTTTACGTTCCAGCAACGCTTTGGTTGCGGACAGGCGCATCTGCTCGATGTGGTCGTTGATCGACGCATCCTTCTCGATGAAGGTGTCGGACGACGGCACATAGGCTTCCGGCTGATAGTAGTCGTAGTAGGAAACGAAATACTCGACGGCATTATTCGGGAAGAACGCCTTGAACTCACCGTACAGCTGCGCAGCAAGGGTCTTGTTCGGCGCCAGCACCAGGGTCGGGCGCTGAATCTGCGAAATGACATTGGCGATGCTGAAGGTCTTGCCCGAGCCGGTCACACCGAGCAGCGTCTGGTGCGCCAGCCCGGCCTCGATGCCCTCCACCAATTGGCGGATGGCTTCTGGCTGGTCGCCGGCGGGCTCGAAGCGGGTGACGAGCTGGAATTCGGACATATACACCTCTGGGATCGCGGCATTCCGAGCAAAGCGGAACACCACGGGGACGACCGCAAACGACCGGTGTCGCGCAAGAAAAAACCTGGATTGTGCTCAATGTGGTGGCGATTGCCTCACCTTTCAAGGCAAACGTCCTACATCCGGTAAAGACTCTGACACGAGCAGTCGACTAACGGTCAAGAAATAATCGGAAAAACTTACCCTAAAAGCCGAATCGCCTGTCGCCATTATTCAGTAATGGCCTCTATACTAGCTCCCCGTTTGTGCACCGCTCTAGTGCATCCGGCTGGAGCGCGACACGTCCCTCCATTCTCCATTCAGAGCCGCCGCAATAATGAGCCTGTTCTCCGCTGTCGAAATGGCACCCCGCGATCCAATCCTGGGCCTCAACGAAGCATTCAACGCCGATACCCGGACCACCAAGGTCAACCTGGGCGTGGGTGTTTACTGCAACGAAGAGGGGCGAATTCCACTTCTGCGCGCCGTGATCGAAGCCGAAACCGTTCGCGCCGCTCAACACGCTTCGCGCGGCTACCTGCCGATCGATGGTATCGCCGCCTACGACCAGGCCGTGCAAAAGCTGCTGTTCGGCAACGACTCGCCGCTGATCAGCGCCGGTCGCGTCATCACCACTCAGGCCGTCGGCGGGACCGGCGCACTGAAGATCGGTGCCGACTTCCTCAAGCAACTGCTGCCGAACGCCGTCGTGGCGATCAGTGACCCAAGCTGGGAAAACCACCGTGCCCTGTTCGAAACCGCCGGCTTCCCGGTGCAGAACTACCGTTACTACGACGCAGCCAGCCACGATGTGAATCGTGCTGGCATGCTCGACGACCTCAACGCCCTGCCGAACGGCTCGATCGTCGTCCTGCACGCCTGCTGCCACAACCCGACCGGCGTCGACCTGACCCCGGCGGACTGGAACAACGTGCTGGAAGTGGTTAAAGCCAAAGGTCACGTGCCGTTCCTCGACATGGCCTATCAAGGTTTTGGCGACGGCATCGATGAAGACGCCGCGGCCGTGCGCCTGTTCGCTGAGTCCGGTCTGACTTTCTTCGTTTCGAGCTCGTTCTCCAAATCGTTCTCGCTGTACGGCGAGCGCGTTGGTGCGCTGTCGATCATCAGCGAATCGAAAGAAGAAAGCGCGCGCGTGCTGTCGCAGGTCAAGCGTGTGATCCGCACCAACTACTCCAACCCGCCGACCCACGGCGCAAGCATCGTTGCAGCTGTATTGAACAGCCCGGAACTGCGTGCACAATGGGAAGCCGAGCTGGCGGAAATGCGTCTGCGCATTCGCGGCATGCGCGAGCAGATGGTTGCCCTGCTGGCAGAGAAAGCCCCGGGCCGCGACTTCAGCTTCGTCGGTCGTCAGCGCGGCATGTTCTCCTACTCAGGCCTGACCACTGAACAAGTGCATCGCCTGCGTAACGAGTTCGGCATCTACGCCCTGGACACCGGCCGCATCTGCGTGGCTGCGCTGAACCAGAGCAACATCAAGGCGGTAACGGATGCGATTGTTCAGGTCATCTGATTTCGCACTGTGATGAAAAACGGGAAGCCTTGGGGCTTCCCGTTTTTTATTTGTCCCGGATAACGCCCCATACCCTCTAGACTGCACACAAATCCAAAATGTAGGAGTTAGCCTGCTCGCGATAGCGGCGTGTCAGGTAATGAAGCTTCGACTGACACGACGCTATCGCGAGCAGGCGAAGGCCTACAGGTTTTGTGTACACCCGAGATTTCTGAAGAGACCCAATATGAAAAACGACAACCTGCGCGCCGACCGTGACGATCTGGATGATTTCATCCCCCGCGCATCGGCCAAGCGCGAAAAGAGCCTGGTACTGCAAGTCGCCGCCGGGGTGTTCCTGGGTGGCCTGGTCCTGTGGCTGGTGCAACTGGCCGCCACCGCGGCTTACGCCAAACTGATGATGGGCACCATCACCTTCGGCAGTTAAGCCAGTTCGATCGCACGCTGACTCGCGGCGTCGTCATAAACGACGTACAGCGATTCGGCGATCTGACTCTTGATCGCCTTGGTGCTTTCAAGACCCAGGACGAAGCCTTCGGCCTTGCCACCGGCGCGGTTCAATTCCTCAGCGGTGCTGGCCTGGGTGATTGCATCGAAGAGTTTTTCGGCGTGAGGGCCAACGCCCTTGGGTAGGCTGATTTGCGCGATGCTCATGCGAACACCTCGCTGTTGCGGGATAAATGGTTCATGACGCAGACCTTTTTCGGCGAATGGCCGGCAGCGCGTGTGACCACTTCCGGGCGCCCATGGTAGACCTCTACCGCAGTTCTGGTAACCGCCAATCGCTGACAAGTCACCGTTCGTCCCGAGGATTCAGCTAATTTTACAACCTGCGCTTGACTTCTCTTTTTGAATCAGTAACATACGCACCAATTCCGCAATAGCTCAGTTGGTAGAGCAAATGACTGTTAATCATTGGGTCCCTGGTTCGAGTCCAGGTTGTGGAGCCAAATAGCAAAGCCCCTGAATCGAAAGATTCAGGGGCTTTTTTGTGGGCGCTCGAAAAGATCTGAAGATCGCAGCCTTCGGCAGCTCCTACAGATTCAGCGTTCATCCGCAGAATCGGCGGAGCATGAGATCTGTGTAGGAGCTGCCGAAGGCTGCGATCTTTTGATCTTGAAATGAAAAAGGGCCGATCTGTGTGTAATAGATCGGCCCTTTTTGTTTAGAGACAGCCGTCAGACGTGCTCGCTACTCTTTACCTGCACCTTCGACGCACCCTGCCCATGATCGTGATCATCAGGCTCAATGACCGGCACTTCCTTGCCATCGCAGTCATGCAGCTTGCCGTCGCTGAAGTAATCGCCTTCACGCAGCGCCGCCAAGTCGCGATAGCGCAGGGTCCGCTCTTCCGCCGCCGCAAACACCGACTGCTGATCCGAGTTACCGGCGGTGAAGTGGTTGAAAGCCAGGTTGAGCAGGATCGCCATGATCGCCGACGAGCTGATGCCCGAGTGGAAAATGGTCGCGAACCAGCTTGGGAAGTGATCGTAGAAGTTCGGTGCGGCAATCGGGATCATGCCGAAACCGATCGAAGTGGCGACGATGATCAGGTTGACGTTGTTGCGGTAATCAACCTTCGACAGCGTACGGATACCGCTCGCTGCCACCGTGCCGAACAGCACGATACCGGCGCCGCCGAGTACCGACGTCGGCACTGCTGCGATAACCCGGCCCATGAACGGCAGCAGACCAAGAATCACCAGGAAGATACCGCCAGTAGCGACCACGTAACGGCTCTTGATCCCGGTAACCGCCACCAGCCCAACGTTCTGGGCGAAGGCGCTCTGGGTGAACGAACCGAAAATCGGCGCAAACATGCTCGACAGCATGTCTGCCCGCAGGCCATTGCCCAGGCGTTTGGAATCGACCTTGGTGCCGATGATTTCACCGACCGCAAGAATGTCCGCCGAAGTTTCCACCAGGGTCACCATGACCACGATGCACATCGACAGAATTGCAGCGAAGTGGAAGGTCGGCATGCCGAAATGGAACGGCGTCGGGAAGCCAAACATCGGCCCCGTGGTGACGCTGGAGAAATCCGCCATGCCAAGGAACACCGCCAGCACCGTGCCAATCACCATGGCCAACAGGATCGACAGACGCGAGATGGTCGAGCTGCCGACCTTGCTCAGCAGCAACACCAGCACCAGCGTGACCGCCGCCAGACCGATGTTCTGCATGCTGCCGAAGTCCGGCGCATGGCTGTTGCCGCCCATGGCCCAGCGTGCGGCCACCGGCATCAGCGTCAAGCCGATGGTGGTGATCACGATGCCGGTGACCAGCGGCGGGAAGAACTTGGTGATTCGCGAGAACACCGGCGTAATCAATAAGCCGATCAAGGACGCGGCAATCACTGCGCCAAGCACCGACTGGAAGCCGCCCTCCCCGCCACTGCTGACGATCGCGACCATGGTCGCCACACCGGAGAACGACACGCCCTGCACCAGCGGCAACTGACAACCAAAAAACGGTAGACCCAGGGTTTGCAGCAGCGTCGCCAGCCCCCCCGCAAACAATGAAGCAGCAATCAGCAAACCAATGTCCGCCGGCGACAGGCCGGCCGCCTGGCCGATGATCAGTGGCACCGCAACGATACCGCCGTACATGGTCAGAACATGTTGCAGGCCGTAAGCCATATTCGCGCCGACCCCGAGATTTTCGTCCTCGGGCCGTTGGTGTGAAACATGGGGCGTTTTCATGGTGGGGGGTTCCCTGGTTTTTGTTATGCGCACACTGTATTCAAAACTCGCGACAAGTGTCCATGGTTTTGTATACAAAATATCAGGCACGGGTTACTCGTCACTCAAACGGCCTGATGTCTTGAGTACCCCCTCATCACGTGGCACGATCAGAAGCCATGCTGTACGGACCAACGGATGCCCCCAGCCGGGCAAGAAAAGGAAGTCACCATGAGTGGAAAACCCGCTGCACGCGCCACAGACGCCACAACATGCCCTGCCCATGCGGCGCAGAAAATAGTTGCCGGTTCTCCCGACGTATTCTTCGATGGTCTGCCTGCCGCGCGCCTTGGCGATCCAGCCTCTTGCGGCAGCGCCATCAGCGGCAACATTTCCGCAACCGTCTTCATCAACGGTAAAAACGCCGCCACCCAAGGCAGTCAGGGCAGCCACGGCGACGTTATCGTCGGCGGTTCCGGCACCGTCATCATTGGCCAGAGTGGTGGTGGCGCGCCGATCAGTCCCGTTCCGCCGATCAACTTGGGTTTCGATGAACAGTTCACGTTACTGGACGCCGACGGCGAGCCTGTCCCCGACTTCGCTTACAAAATCACCACCGCGTCTGGCAAGGTAATCCGTGGCGTCACCAATGAGCGCGGACTGACCCAGAGAGTATCGACCCGAGCGAGCGAACTGCTGCATCTGGAGCCTGACGACCTGGCCTGAACAGGAAGAACCAGTGGCTGAATTCACCTGAAAGGAGTTGTAACCAGCATGGCGCAGGCAATCCTCAGCAATAACCGGGCTCCCTCGAATCGACAGGGTGGCAGTACGCATCCCGCAGCCGTTGTCACCAAATACACCAAACGAGCCGACGAAAACGGCTGGCTGAGTGTAAAACTCGAACCAAAAGGCACGCTCATCGCCCTCTGCGAATACACCAAAGTGACCTTCACCAAAGAGTCCGGTGGTCGAACCTACTTCCGGATTGCCGACGGCAATTCGGAGTTCGTCGGGCAGACGGCCAGCCTGAAAACCGAAAATGCCTTGAAGTACCTGATGGATACCCCGCCAACGGCGCCGGCCACCGTCAAGGTCAAGTACACCGGTGCACCGGTTCATGCGGTCTCGGAATTTAAAGGCAAACTCCTGCAGCAATGGGCACAGGTCAGTTTCAATGGCAAAACGGCGAAGGTGACGCTGAACAGCCAGTGGGGCGGCGAATTTACCCCGATCCCTCCCGGACGCCACCGGATCATGGCCCCGGACCGCTCCCACGGAAATATCTCCACGGATGGCTACAAGGCACAAGGTAATCTGCATTGCACCGACGTCTGGTTTCCAATCGAACTGCAAGGCACAAAAGGCAACAGCAGTCGTTACATCCACGTCGGTCATTTGTCCGACGGCTGTGTCACCTTTTATGAGCTGATCAAATGGAACGACATCTACGACTACCTGATCTGCCGGCGAGTTAAAGGTGAAGGCGGGAAATATGTCGGTGAATTGCTGGTGGAGAAATAATTGAAACGGTTGCTACTTATCCGATTAATACCCGCGCTGTTGCTGGTCGTTGCCAACAGCGCCAGTGCCGACTTTGGCTGTGATGACTTTCTGTCGAAGCTCGCAGACAAGCCATCGTTTGTTGAATTCAAAGGCTGCACACAGGCGCTTGACCGCATGGGCCAGCCATTTTCCGCCAGCTATGAAGTGTCCGGGGCCAATGCTTCGAAAGCCGAACAGTACCTTGAACAGCACTTCGGGATTTCGCCGATCACGCGCGCCTGTTGTGTCTGGGACTCGACCCAAAATGGTTTCAGAGACCCGGCAACAGGCATCAACTACCTCATCAGCATTGGCTCAGAGGAGACAGAGGTCAGGCAACGGGAGTCGTGGGCCAAGATCAATCTGTTCACGATCCAGGTCGATGCTTACGCTGAAGATCCCTGACCAGACTCGATAAGGCGTCCTAGCACCGGCCTCAACAACTCCGGGCTCGCGACCCGAATCCCGAACTCAACCTCAAGCAGACCGAGTAGATCCCCGGCGTCCGCGATATCACGCCGCTCGCTCTCGGCGCCCATGCGGTGAACAGCGAAGCTGCCGTTGTTCAGCGTCTTGCGCCAGCCCTCACCGGTGCGCGCAACCATCAGGCGCTGACTGAACGGTGACTCAGGATGGGTCGAGACGTACCAGTTGCCAATGGTGTAATCGATGTCTTCCTGGCGTTGCAGGTCGAACAGGTACATCGGCCGCCATTCACCCGCCACGTTGGCACGCAGCATGTAGCCGTCGGCCTGTTTCTCAATGCGATAAGGTTCGTGAGGCGTTGGTTGCTCAGTCTCGGTGTCAAGGAGCAGCGGTGCAGTCGGCACCATGCCACCGAAGCCGACATCTGTGATGTAGCGCACGTCGTCGATAGTCACCAGACTCAAACGGTGTGTGCGCGCTGTCCAGCTGCCTTCGGGCTGATTCATTACCACGCGCCCGCTGATGGCCCGAGCGTCGAAGCCCAGTTCCAGCAACAGGGCAAAGAACAAGTTATTCAGTTCATAGCAGTAACCGCCGCGCCCACCGAGCAGGACTTTCTCTTCAATGGACGGCAGATCGATCAACACCGGCGCGCCGGTAATCGTCGCAAGATTCTCGAAAGGGAACACGCCGGTATGGCGCAGTTGCAGCAAGCGCAGGGTCACCAGTGTCGGTTCCGGTGGCGTTTCAAAACCCAGACGTTGCAGGTACAGCTTCAGATTCGTCAGGCGTGGCTCACTCATTGCTCGATCCTTATGCATGGGGCCGCAGGTCACTGCGTTGATGGTCGCCATGTATACGGGATCAGGCACTGTTTTCGACAATTGATTTCGCCAATCGCCCGCTAGCGCTTCTTGCGGGAACCGATGCGAATCCACGTCGGCGCATGGTCGCTGGCGTGCGGTTCATTGCGCACCCAGGCGTCTACGCCGGCTTCATGCAGATAAGGACTCAGCGCCGGGTTGAGCAGCAGATGATCGATGCGCAGACCGGAGTTGGTTTGCCAATGCTGCCGAAAGTAATCCCAAAACGTATAGAGCCGATCCTCGGGATACAGATGCCGCAGCGAATCGGTCCAGCCCTGATCGAGCAAGCGCTGATAACACTCGCGGCTCTCGGGTTGCAGTAGCGCATCCTTGAGCCAGGAACGGGTGTTGTAGATGTCCATGTCGGTGGGCACGACGTTGTAGTCGCCGGCCAGCACCACCGGGTGATCGCTGCTTTGCAGGTCTTTGGCGTAGCTGATCAGCCGTTCGAACCACGCTAGTTTGTAATCGAATTTCGGCCCCGGTTGCGGGTTGCCGTTGGGCAGGTACAGGCAACCGACCAACACGCCATGCACCGCCGCTTCCAGATAACGACTGTGCTTGTCATCGGGATCACCCGGCAGACCGCGCCGGCTCTCCAGCGGCTGCGCATCGCGGGCGAGAATCGCTACACCGTTCCAGGAGGCCTGGCCCTGCCAGATCGCGCCGTAACCGGCGGCTTCCAGTTCTGCTGCGGGAAACGCCGTGTCGACGGATTTGAGTTCTTGCAGGCAGGCGATATCAGGCTGCTCGCGCTTGAGCCAATCCAGCAGGTTCGGCAAACGCGCGCGTAAACCGTTGACGTTGTAAGTGGCGATTCGCAGGTTTTTCATCGGCTGAGGCTCCTGCCCAAGGGCTGTAAAAATTGTGACCCCGTGATCATCGCGCCGGTTGCATCGGATCAGTCTCGTGCGGCGTAATGGGCACTCGCCTTTTACCCGCACTGCCGAGACCGGAATCCCATGCAAACCACGCTGCAAGGTCAGCGCATCCTCTTGCGCCCGCTCCAGTATTCAGATGCCGACGCCCTGCTCCACGCTGCCGCTGACGGCGAGTTGTGGAACCTCACCGTCACCGTGGTGCCTTCGCCCAGCACTGTCGACAGTTATCTGAAAAAAGCCCTCGATGGCCGTGACGCCGGCACGGTGATGCCGTTCGTGATCGTGTTGAAAGATAGCGGCCAAGTCATCGGCTCGACGCGCTTCTGGAAGATCGACCCGCTCAATCGCAAACTGGAAATCGGCAGCAGTTGGATCTCCGCGAGCTGGCAGAAATCCTTCGTCAACACCGAAGCCAAATACCTGATGCTGCGTCACGCCTTCGAAGTGCTCGACTGCGTGCGCGTGCAGTTCACCACCGACGAGAACAACCAGAAGTCGCGCAACGCGATCCTGCGGCTTGGCGCGCAGCAGGAAGGTATTGTCCGCCACGAGCGGATCATGCCGGACGGGCGCAAGCGCAACTCGGTGCGCTTCAGCATCATCGATGACGAATGGCCACAGGTGCGTCTGCACCTGGAACAGAAACTCGCTACCTGACCCTTCAGGCGCGATTACGCAGCCACTGCAAAAAGCCTCTTTTGGGTACAACCGCCGGCGCTTCCTCGGTCAGAGATTGCGCCTTGTGCAGGCGGAAATCGAGCAGCGTCTGCATCGCGTCGTGGATATCATGACGCGCATCGAGGCACGGTTTAAGGTACGACTTCTCGATGCGATACAACGCGCAAAAGGTCTTCGCCGAAAAGTCCGCCGGCAACGCGGTATCGGACAAGATTCCTGCCTCGCCAATCACCTCGCCCGGCCCCATGCGCCCGGACTCGAACGGTGTACCGTGGCGCTTCAACGTCACCGACACCACACCGGACTCGATAATGAACAAGTGATCGCTGACCTCCCCGCCCGCCAGAATGACTTCGCCGGCGCGGAAGGTTTGCAGGCTCATGTTCTGGCTGAAGGTGTCCTTCTCTTCCTGGCGCAGGGTTGAGAAAATCGGCGAGCTGTCGAGCAACGCCCGGGGCCGCGACAGGTTGGTCGGCGCAGCACTTTCATCGCTCGACAGCAGATTGACCCCGGAGGCCTGCAAGTGCCGATAGGCCAGATCGAACAACTGATTGCGCACCACCCGCTTCTCGCCCATTGAGGCGACGAAACCGCTGATCTCGTATTCCGCGCCACTGCTGCCGGAGCTTTTCAGTGCGACGCTCGGCGCAGGTATGTCGAGCAACTGGCGACAGCCCTGCATCGCCCGCTCCAGCGCATCGATCACCGAATTGGGCCGCGCATGCGGGCTTACCTGCACGCTGACCGCGACACCAAACATATTGCTCGGCCGGCTGAAATTGATGATCTTGGCCTTGGCCGCCAGCGAGTTGGGGATCACCGCCATGCTGCCCTGACTGGTTTGCAGGCGCGTGGCGCGCCAGTCGATATCGGTAACCCGGCCTTCGGTGCCGTCGATGGAAATCCAGTCATCGAGTTGATAAGGCTTGGTGGTGTTGAGGACTATCCCGGAAAACACATCGCTGAGCGTGCTCTGCAAGGCCAGACCGACAATGATCGCCAACGCCCCGGAGGTCGCCAGTACGCCTTTGACCGGCAGATCCAGCACATAGGCCAGCGCCGCGATGATCGCGATGAGGAAAATCACCGCGCCGAGCAAGTCCTGCAACAACCGCCCGGTGTGGCCGACCCGCTGCATCATCACCGCGCCGATCAACACCGTCAGGGTGCGCGCACCGAACAGCCACCAGCCAATCTGCAGGCCAGTCGCCGCTAGGTGCAGCGGCACGTTGTCGGCCCACGGCGCCGGCTCCATGGGATTGAGGCCTTCGTTGAACAGCAGCACGCTGAACAGGCTGAAAATCAGCACCCGCACCAGCAGTTTCCACTCGCTGCCATGGGAACTGATCAGACGCCATAAACCCAGATCGAGGAGGATCAGGATCAACGCGCAGAACAACGGATGTTCGGTGAGCAGAGACAGCATCAAACAACTCCGACGGGGGCCAATCGCGAGAAGATCGCACAGATTGAGCAAGTGTAGGAGCAATTGATTTCAGAGGATGAACACGCCCGCAAAAACACCACAAAACCCATGTAGGAGTGAGCCTGCTCGCGATGGCAGGGTATCAGTCAAAGAGACTTCGACTGACACTCCGCCATCGCGAGCAGGCTCACTCCTACATTTATTGCATAGGACTTGAGTTATGTACCGTTAGTCAGGGTGCTGTAGCTGGTCATCAGGTTGCGGTAATCCGGGATGTGATTGGAGAACAACGTGCCCAGCCCTTCGATGTCGTTGCGCCAGTCGCGGTGCAGCTCGCAGGCCAGACCGAACCAGGTCATCAATTGCGCGCCAGCGCTGGACATGCGGTTCCACGCCGATTCACGGGTCAGTTCGTTGAATGTGCCGGAGGCGTCCGTCACCACGAACACATCGAAGCCCTCTTCCAGCGCCGACAGCGCCGGGAACGCCACGCAAACCTCAGTCACCACACCGGCAATGATCAATTGCTTCTTGCCAGTGGCCTTGATCGCCTTGACGAAATCTTCGTTGTCCCAGGCGTTGATCTGGCCCGGACGGGCGTGTTCATGTGCGTTTCCTCTTTTCTATAGGCAACAGCCATCCCTGGCCTGCGAACCGGACTACGCGTCCTGTGTAGAGCGCAGTGGTGGTGCGTTAAGCGTGCATCTGACCGAAGCGGCCGGACTGGAAGTCGGCGAAGGCCTGGTGGATTTCCTGCTCGGTGTTCATCACGAACGGGCCGTGGCCGACGATCGGTTCGTCGATCGGCTCGCCGCTGAGCAGCAACACCACCGCGTCCTGGCTGGCTTCGAGTGTCAGTTGATGGCCGTCACGCTCGAACAGCGCCAACTGCCCTTCACGCACCGATTCCACACCGTTGACCTGCACCGAACCTTTGAGCACCACCAGCGCGGTGTTGCGGCCTTCGTGCAAATCCAGCGTCAGCAACTTGCCGGCGTTCAGGCGCAGATCCCACACATCAATCGGTGTGAAAGTCCGCGACGGGCCGGTGTGGCCATCGAACTCACCGGCGATCAGGCGCAGGCGACCGGCGTTGTCCTTGAGCGCAATGCTCGGGATGTCGCTGTCGAGAATGGTCTGGTAGCCCGGCGCGGCCATTTTGTCTTTGGCCGGCAGGTTGACCCACAACTGGACCATTTCCAGTTTGCCGCCGGTTTTGGCGAAGTTTTCCGAATGGAATTCCTCGTGGAGGATCCCGGAAGCCGCAGTCATCCATTGCACATCGCCCGGGCCGATCACACCGCCACTACCGGTCGAATCGCGGTGCTGAACCTCGCCTTCATAAACAATAGTCACGGTTTCGAAACCACGGTGCGGATGCTGACCAACGCCACGCCGTTCGATGGTCGGGGTGAAATCGGCTGGACCGGCGTGATCGAGCAGCAGGAACGGGCTGATGTGTTTGCCCAGGTTGTCGTAGGAAAACAGCGTGCGAACCGGGAAACCATCGCCGACCCAATGGCCGCGCGGGCTGGTGTAGATACCGATGATGTTTTTCATGGTTGTCTCCAATTTGGGTGAGTGACGCGATGGATCAAGCTTAAATCCATGACCATTAATGCACTAGACTGCAAAAATCAGCCTTAGCGTTCTATATGGAGAACGATGGTGGAAGACCTCAACACCCTTTACTACTTTACCCAAGTGGTCGAACATCATGGTTTCGCCGCCGCCGGGCGCGCACTGGACATGCCCAAATCGAAGCTCAGCCGACGGATTTCCGAACTGGAAGAACGCCTTGGCGTGCGCTTGCTTCACCGCACCAGCCGCCATTGTTAGTTGACCGAAATCGGTCAGGCCTATTACCAGCGCTGCCTGGCCATGCGCGTCGAAGCCGAAAGCGCCGCCGAGCTGATCGAACGCAACCGCTCCGAACCGCAGGGACTGGTGCGCCTGAGTTGCCCGACAGCGCTGCTCAACTCGTGGGTCGGGCCGATGCTCACCCGTTACATGCTCAAATACCCGCTAGTGGAATTGTTTATCGAGAGCACCAACCGCCGCGTCGATCTGCTGCACGAAGGCTTCGACATTGCCTTGCGCGTGCGTTTTCCGCCGCTGGAGAACACCGACATGGTCATGAAGGTGCTGGGCAACAGCACGCAATCGGTGGTCGGCAGCCCGCAGTTTGTCGAACGCCTGTCGTCACCGCCCTCACCTGCCGACCTCAACGGCTTGCCGAGCCTGCACTGGGGCGCGGCGCAGCGCGAATATCAATGGGAGCTGCTCGGGCCGAATGACAACACGGCACTGATTCGCCATATGCCACGCATGGTCACCGATGATTTGATTGCCCTGCGTCAGGCGGTGATTGCCGGCGTTGGCGTGGCGCATTTGCCGAGTGTGGTGGTGCGTGAGGACATTGCGGCCGGTCGTGTGGTGGAGTTGATTCCCGGTTGGGCGCCGAAGTGCGGCGTAGTGCATGCGATTTTCCCTTCGCGGCGCGGGTTATTGCCGTCGGTGCGCACGTTGATTGATTTTCTCGGCGAGGAATTTGCCCACAGTGACATTGCCTGAATCGGTGGTGCGCCCTTCGCGAGCAGGCTCGCTCCCACAAGGATTTTGTGAACACCACAGATCTCCTGTGGAAGCGAGCCTGCTCGCGAAGAGGCCAGCCCGGACAACACAAATCCTGAAAATGATTCATGACTTCTGATCAACAGTGCTTTGCCCCGCCAGCGGTTTTTCTCAACGATGCAGACGCCGATACTCCTGCCCATTCCCACTGCAACCCTGGAGTTTTTCATGTCTGTTCCCGCTTTTGGTCTGGGTACATTTCGCCTGCAAGGCCAGGTCGTCATTGATTCGGTGAGCACCGCTCTCGAACTCGGCTACCGGGCCATCGACACCGCGCAAATCTACGAAAACGAAGCCGACGTCGGCGAGGCCATCGCAGCCAGCGGCATACCGCGCGAAGAGCTGTTCATCACCAGCAAGATCTGGGTCGCCAACTTCGCCCAGGATCGCTTGATCGACAGCCTCAAGGAAAGCCTGCAAAAACTGCAGACCGACTACCTCGACCTGACGCTGATTCACTGGCCGTCGCCGGAAAACCAAGTGCCGGTCGAAGAGTTTATGGGCGCCCTGCTCGAAGCCAAGCGTCTGGGCCTGACCCGACAGATCGGTGTTTCCAACTTCACCATCGAGCTGATGCAACAGGCGATCGCGGCGGTCGGTGCCGACAACATCGCTACTAATCAGATTGAACTGCACCCGTACCTGCAAAACCGCAAAGTGGTCGAGTTCGCCCAGAGCCAAGGCATCCACATCACCTCGTACATGACCCTCGCCTACGGCGAAGTGCTGCAAGATCCGCTGATCCAGCAGATCGCCCAGCGCCTGCAAGCCACCCCGGCGCAAATCACCCTGGCCTGGGCCATGCAGTCTGGCTACGCGGTGATTCCGTCGTCGACCAAGCGCGCCAACCTGCAAAGCAACCTTACCGCTACAGCGCTGACACTGAGCGACGCCGATATGGCGCTGATTGCCACGCTTGATCGCGACCATCGCCTGACCAGCCCGAAAGGCATCGCGCCGCACTGGGACTGAGCCGGCGCCCGTCAGATTTGCAAGCGTTGCGCGAGTCCGGCCATGGCCTTGCGCAACGTCTCGCTAGCCACGTCCAGCGGCGCCGCGTGCGTCTCGCGACACGCCTGCTCGAGCGCTACACATGCCGCCACCACCCGCGCCGCGCCGACCATCTGCGCCCCACCCTTGATGTGATGCGCCAGCTCGCGCAACCCTGCGCGATCCTGCTCCTGCTGCAAAAGCTCCAGACGTTGCAGATCGAGGCGCACGCTGTTCAACACTTCCTTGCGCAACTGTTCGATCAAGGCACGATCATCCCCAGCCATTTGCTCCAGCGTGCTCAGGTCGATTTCCGTCAGCGCGGCCACCTCGCCGGGGTCCACCGTCTTCTCGCAATGACTGGCAGCCGTCAACGCCTGCTCCAGGTCGTGCAAGCGGATCGGTTTGAACAGGCATTCGTCCATGCCGGCATTCAGGCAGCGCGTCCTTTCCTCAGCTTGCGCATTGGCGGTAAAGCCGAGGATCAGACAAGGCTTGCGGCCGGCATGCGACTCGGCATCGCGGATGGCCCGCGCCAGTTGGTAACCGTTGCGCCGCGGCATGTTGCAATCGGTGATCACCACATCGAACGCCTGCGCCCGCCACTGCTTCAGGCCTTCATCACCGTTCTCGGTGTCGACGGTGCGATGGCCGAGTTCACTCAATTGCCAGCACAACAGCAATCGGTTCACCGGATGATCGTCCACCACCAGAACACTCAGTGAAGCCGTTACCGCAAGCGCTGCTTGCGGAGCACTTGGGGCGCGAGCCAGAGCAGCCAACAACGGCAGTTCAAGACTGACTTCGACGCGTGTGCCTTCACCCGGTGCACTATCAAGCCGCAGCGTACCGCCCATCATTTCACAGAGGTTGCGACTGATGACCAGCCCCAGCCCGGAACCACTGCGGGCTGATTGCGAGTCATGGCTCGCCTGCACGAAAGGGTTGAACAGCCGTCGTCGGTCGTCGGCGTTAATCCCCACCCCGCTGTCTTCAATAAGCACTTTCACACTCAGGCGTTCCGCCGTCGCGGTGGTCACCGTCAGCCGTAGACTGACCTCGCCCTCCTCGGTGAACTTGATCGCGTTGCTCAACAGATTCGACAGCACTTGTTTGAAGCGCGTCGGATCAATCAGCACGTCAATGTTGCTGCGGGCATCAAGTTCGATGTGCCACAACAAGCGCTTCTGCCGCGCCAGCCCTTCAAACACTCGACACACCGACACCACCTGCTCACGCAGGTTGGCACGCTCAGGCACGAGGGACAAATGCCCGGTCTCGATCCGCGCGATGTCGAGGATGTCGCCGATCAACGCCAGCAACTGTTGCCCGGCGTTGGATGCCACCTGAATCGCCAAGCGATCGGTCACGCCTTCCTCGGCGCGCTTCAAGGCCAGTTCGAGCATGCCGATCAAGGCGTTCATCGGCGTGCGAATTTCATGGCTCATGGTCGCCAGAAACGTGGTCTTGGCGCGATTGGCATCATCTGCCACGTCCTTGGCTTCCTGCAATTGCTGCAACCATTGCTGGCGCCGGCGAATCTGTTGGCGTTGAAAAACGATCCAGGCCAGCGCAAGCGCCAGCAACACCGCCGCACCGGCAAAACCGAGGAGAATCTCGCGACGATGGCGTAACCAATAACTGTCTTCCACCACCACATCGTGGCTCCAGCGCTCTACCAGTTCGTCCATCTGTGGCGGGGCGATGCTCAACAACGCCTTGTTCAGGATCGAATGCAATGCCGTCATCTGCGGTGCCGTCGCCAACGCAATGCGCGCCGGTTGATCGCCGATGGTGCCGGTAATGCGCAGACGCTCACGGTAGTGACGTGCGATCAGAAAGCGCGCCACCAGCAATGAACTCACCGTGGCATCGACCTGACCCTTGGCAATCAACGCCACGCCTTCAGCGGGGCTTTTGACTTCGACCAGACGGATGCGCGGCACGCGGCTTAACAGGTAAGCACGTAACGGATGGCCGCGATAAATCGCCAGCCGTTTATCGGCCAGATCATCGAGGTTGAGCGGTCCCTGCGCGGTGATTACGCTGACCAGCACAAACGGATTATTCAGGTAGGCACGGGTAAATTGCAGTTCGGCTTCGCGCTCGCTGCTCGGTGTCACCACCGGCAATACATCCAGTTCACCGGCCTTGAGCTGTTCGATCTGCCGATCCAGCGACGTCCCGCGCACGATCTCGAAGTTCAACCCGCTGCGCTGGCTGATCAGACTCAGCAGTTGCGCCGACAGTCCGCTGAAACGGCCATCGGCATCAAAAAATGTCAGCGGCGCGAAATCTTCGATGGCTCCAACCCGGACAACTGGATGCTGGTCCAGCCATTCCTGCTCATTCGCACTGAGCTGCACCCGCGACTGTTCAGCCATATCGGCGAGGCCGACGCTCCAGCGTAGCTCGATGCGCTGGCGCCGCTCCATGGGGATGGCCGTCAATGCCTTGTCGACGATGCGTTTGAGGCGCCCATCGCTGCGCAACAGCGCGAAGCCGAACGAATTGGCGTCCAGCCCGGCCGGACCGGCCAATTGCAGGTCGTTACGATAATTGGTGTTGATCAGGTAGTTGGCACTGATGAAGTCGCCCAGATAAACATCGTCCGCGCCGAAGGCCACCGCACCGAGCGCATCCATCGCCGACGGGTAACGCTGCACACTTGCCCGGGGATAAAACGCCTGCACGCTGGCCAGAGGCAGATAGTCCTCGACCATGGCCAGGCGCTTGCCGGCCAGATCGGTGGGCAATTGTTCATCGAGTCGAGTCACCAGCATCGGCTGATCTTCGGCGTAGGCACGGGACAGGATGAAGGCCGGGTCGGCGGCTTCAAAACTGTTGGAGGTCCCCAGCAGTTCGAGATCGCCGCGTTTGAGTGCCGCCATCACGGCATCGCGGTTGGCGAAACGGCGGACTTCGATGCGCACGCCGAGCAACTGCCCCAGCAGGTCGGCGTAATCGGCGGTCAGCCCTTCGAGTTCCTGTTGATTACGGGTGATCTCGAACGGCGGGTAATCCGGCCCGGAAATGCCCATGCGCAACACCGGATGCTGACGCAGCCATTGCCGGTCCTGTTCATCCAGGCGCAGCTGGACATTTTCCAGTCCGGTACGGGTCAGCACTTGCAGCACCTGCGGCGTGTCGCTTGCCCAACAGGTGGCCATCAGCGTCAGCCACAGCCACAGCCACAGCCACAGCCAGACAATCCGGCGCCCCTGCCTCATGTCTGTCCGCTCAGATCACATGATTGCGCTTGGCGAAATCGCGCAAGTGTACCGCTGAGTTCACCCCGAGTTTTTTCATCAGACGGGTCTTATAGGTGCTGACGGTTTTGTGACTCAGGTGCATGTCCTCAGCAATCGCCTTGTTGGACTTGCCCCGCCCCAGTTGCGCGAAAATGCTCAACTCACGGTCGGAGAGCTGCTCGATCATCTGTTTTTCCGTGATCTGCACGGCATTCAGCGTACTGAAATGGTCCGGGAGCGCAGAGAAAAAGGTATGCCCCGACACCACCGCCCGGATGGCATTGCGCAACTGCTCCAACTGATTGGTTTTGGTCACGTAGGCCATGGCCCCGGCGCGCACACAGCGTTCCTGATAGAACATCGGCTCGTGTGTACTGAACACCAGCACTCGACAATGAAGATCATTGGCCTTGATCCGGGCCAGCACCTCCAGCCCGCCGAGCACTGGCAGATTCAGGTCGAGGATCACCAATTGAGGCTTGTGTTCACGAATAAGCGAGATCACCTCGTTGCCTTGGGACGCCTCGTATATCTGCTTGAATCCTTCGGCTTGCAACACGATCCGGATGGCGGCACGCACCACCGGATGATCGTCGACGATCAGCGCTAACTTCATGGCCACTCCCGGTGCAAAGACTGACGGTCAGGCCACCGATGGGGGCTGATCCAGACTCAGTGGCTGCACAGGGACTGTTGCATGGAACGGGGAGCAAAGCACCTGTCAGGTCTGACAGTTGCGGCCGGGGACTTTTTATGCATGCGCAACGTACTGCATCAGCGGGTGTGGCTTGTGAGCGGCCGGTTTACCTGGTTTTGCGGGCACATCGACCAGCGCCATCAACTGACTGATCGACTGTTTTGAAGGCAACGTCAAATGACTGATCTGCACATTCTCCTGAGCGAACCCCGAGGTCTGTTGCAACGGCGCCGTGCCTTCGTTATAGATCAACGCCTGACGAATCTGCGGGTTATCAAGGAAAAACCCCAGCAGATCCAGCGAACGCGCCGCCAGTTCGGCATTGATGACCACCACATCGAACGGCTCACAACCGTAGTCCACCAGCGTCAACAGCTCAGTGAGGCTTTGCACCGGGGCCACGCGGTAGTAATCGAGGCTGTTGAACAGACGCTCGATTTTCATCCGGTGGAAATGCTGCGAATCTGCTATCAGGATGCGCAGGGCTTTATTGATCATGCTCAATCTCCCGGTGTCACGGTTTCTGGGTGCGGCAAGACTACGCAAGCCACACGACAGGATCTGTAGGACTTTTCCTAAAAGAAGGTTCACTCATCCAAGTCACGCCGATCACTGTGCTGCTGCAACCAAAGCAACAGATCAGCCCCGGACATCGGCCGCGCATACCAATAGCCCTGCCCTTGGGAACACCCCAATGCCAACAGTTCACGGCGCTGTGCATCGGTCTCGATCCCTTCGATCACCACGCTCATGCCGAGGGTTTCACCCAACGCCAGTGTGCTGCTGATCGCCGCCCGGCATCGTGGTTCGTGCTCAAGATTGCGGATGAATTCGGCGTCGAGCTTGATCTCGTTGAACGGCAACTGACACAAGCGCTGCAAAGATGAGAAGCCGGCGCCGAAGTCATCGATCGATAGACGACAGCCCATCATTCGCAGGCGGACGAGGCTTTCCAGGCTGGTGGCCGGCGCTTCTAGCAGACCGCTTTCGGTCAGTTCGAAAGTCAGGCCTGCACCGCAAGCGCCGTGGTGCGCCAGAAGGTTCTTCAACGTGGTCGTGAGCTGCGCATTGGCCAACTGCACAGCGTGCAGATTGAACGCAACATTCAGGAAAACTCCCTGTGCACGGGCACTTCGTTGCACGCCCAGTGCCTGCTCGATCTGCGCAAACAGTAGCTCGTCGAGCAACCCGCAACGCTCCAGTACAGGCATGAACAAAGCGGGCGAAAGGATGCCGTGGGTCGGATGGAGCCAGCGGCATAGCACCTCTACACCACAGACCTCACCGGTCTGCAGGTTGAATTTGGGCTGATACCAGGCCTGCAATTGCTGCTGCGCCAACGCCTGACGAACCGATGCCTCACTGGCCAGCGTCACGGCAGCGGCCGTGGGTTGCGCCAGAGCAGGCCTGTCGAGGGATTTGCTCAGCAGATTCGCCAGCACTTGCACATGCAAAGGCTTGCCTACATCGCCCAGCAGTTCCAGGCCAAGCAACGCCACCATCTGATGCACCGCACGACGTAGGTCTGCCGACAGCGAACTACTGATGATCACCGACTTGACCTGCCCCGAGGCCCCCACCCGCTGCAGAAACTCCAGCCCGTCCATCCCCTCCATCTGCAAATCGCACAGGGCGACATCGACGGTACCGACTTCCTGCAAGAGCGCCAGCGCCTGAGCTCCGTCACTGGCCTCGAAGATTTCGCGACAACCCAGCGTACGCAGCATGTTGACCGCCACCGAGCGCTGGAACGCATGGTCTTCCAACACCAACACACGCAGCGGCAGAGCAGGCACGGCGATTGAGTCGTCGATGCCGGGAGCATGGTGTGTCGTGGCCAATCGCGTATTCGACTCGCCAGCAGAGATCTCAACGGTTGTGGGATTGTTCATGAACATCGAGGTGCTCCAGCAAAGGGCCAAGGGTTTGCCGGTCCGGGGTACGGATCAGCATCAACTGTCGTCGGTGGTTGGCATAAATCGTCTGAGCCTGCGGCTGGCCGCGAACGGTGTCATGAATCACGCCGTGGCGAATCTGTGCATTGCTTGCAAAGAACCGCACCCAATCCACGCCAGTGGCGGCGATCAACCCCGCGTTGATGATCATCAGGTCAAAGTGCTGGAAGGGCTCGCTGGAGTAATGGGTCACGCCCAACAACTCACGAAACGAGTGCACCCGCGTCAGTTCGCGACAGCCCAGTTCTTTAAAGGTCTTGCCGATTCGGGCGTGCAACGCAGGCTCCTCGTCGGCAATCAGAATTCGCCAGCTTTTGTAGGACATTGGTTTCGACAGAGGTAGAAAAGGTCGCCGCTCGCGGCGTAAGAGGCGACACACTAGGCAAAACAGTCGTCAAAGCATGTAGGACGAGTCTGAAAAAACACCAAGAAATCTCCGACACCCTTTGAAGAACAACGCCACGTCGGAAGGATCCGACGTGGCAACCCGCCTCACCAAAGGTAGCGATACCCCAGGCTCACTCCGAATGGCTGTTCGATGCCATTGCCCTTGGCGTACTCGGCATCCAGCGAGATCTTGCTTTTCTCACTGACCTGCAATACGCCGCCGAAGCCGAGTTCGACGCGGTTGCCCGGCAGCTCGGCATCGAGTTTGTTGCCATTGACGCTGACCTTGCTGCTGCCGGCATGCTCGGTGATGTACGACGCTTTGACATACGGTTGGGCCTTCATGCCATTGCTCAGCTCCAGGCTGCGACCGAACAGCGAACCGACACGGCTTTGCAGTGAATCCAGATCATCGGACTTGACGCGCAGGCCGTTGCTGGCGGTGTAACTGGCCCCTTGGGTGCGGGTCGCAGTGATTTCCAGTTGCGGCTCGACGAACCAGCCATCCTTCAGATTGATGCGCTTGCCAACCTCGATATCAGCACCGACACCATTAGTGCTGTAGGAACCTTTTACCGCTTGCCCCAGATTGTTCGGCGTTTTGATGTCCGTATCGAAACGGCTGTACTTCAGGACGCTGTCAACGTAGACGCCATTGTCATTGAGGTAGGTGGCGTAAATGCCGAACATGCGGCTGTCGATATCGCCCGACGCCCCTTCACCGAAATCCAGATCGGAACGCGCAGTACCGACCATGCCACCGACATAAATCTTGCCGCTGTCCACTGCGAAAGCCTTGTCGGCACCGATTTCCAGACCGCTGACGTCCTGGGAATAGGCGCGGCTGGAATGCTCGCTCACATCGAAACGCTTGCCGATGGCGCGGGTCCAGAGCCCCCCGTCATCCTCGCCCATGCGCAACTCGCCGAGGCGCTTGACCAGAGCGTTCATCTGCGCGTTCCACAGGCTGGCGCCGGCGGTGTGCGCGGCGATGGCGGCGTTGGCCCCTTTGGACAGGTTTTCCGGCGCCGGGTCGATCGGGCGCGGCGGTGGCGTCACAGGGCCCACCGGATCCACTGGATTGACCGGATCAACTGGCGTCACTGGCTCCACCGGATTGCCGGGGTCTACTGGCGTCTCTGGATCCACCGGCGTTACCGGATCAACCGGAATCGCTCCCCCGCTCGCCAGTACCCAGTCATCACCCTGTTGGCGCAAGGTATAGCGGAATGCACCCGCATCGACGTGGCCGCCATACAGGGCGAATTTCGCGCTGCCGCCGTTCGTATCGACCAACAGCAAGCGGCCATCGGAGGTCGTCGGTTCATTACCGCTATCGCCGACGATCAACGTGTGATCACCACTGGCCATGCCGGCGCCTTGCACGATCAGCAAATCATCACGCTGATTGGCGATATCGGTATTCATCAAAATGCTGCCGCTACCGGAAAGAGCATTGACCGTAAGCGTCTTGAACGTACCGTCGCTGCCCGGCGCGAATGCCAGACGCCCGCCATTGAGGGTCAGCGAGTCCACCGTGTTCACGCCGTTCTCCATGACATTCACCGTGCCACCTGCGTCTGCCACAAGGCCATTGGCTTGGGCACCCGTGTAGAGATTGACCTGACCACCGTTGCTGACCGTACTGTTATTGGCCGTGCCAGTGGCGTACACGCTTTGGGTACCACCCTGCACGCGCGTGTCATTGGCCACCGCCCCGCCGACCAAGCCACGGCGCAGGGTTTGCTCACCGCCTGCGTTAATCACGCTGCCGTTAGCCACCGCCATGTTGATCAGGTTTTGCGTACCGCCAGCACCGACCTGGCTATCGTTGGCAATCGCCATGATATCCAGCGTCTGTACGCTGCCCGCATTGATCAGCGTGCGGTTGGCCGTGGAACGAGTGACGGTCTGCTGACTGGCATTGAGCACGGTGTCATTGGCAATACCGCTGGTGCCCACCATCTGTGAGCCGCCGTTATTGACCACCGTGCCATGGCTGACGCCACTGAGAACGTTTTGTGTCGCACTGTCTACTACGGTGTCGTAGGTCACACCGTTCTGAAATACGCTCTGCGTCCCACTACCGCTGACCGTGGTGCGATGGGCCGTGCCGTTGGTTCCGATCGATTGCACGCCGGTGGTAACGCTTTCGTCATAAATCACTGCCCCGCCATTGACTGAAGAGGTATAGGCACTGGCGTGCAGTGGCAGCAAAAACGCAATGGCGACGGCCACGGCGACAGGGTTGCGCTGGAACAACGGGGAACGGGTTTTCATCAACAGAACCTCACGTGCGCCCTCTTGGGCAACGGCGTAAATAGAGTTGAGTCAGAACCTTTGAGGGAACCGGTTCGCACTCGGGGAACCGGCAATTTAGAGAATCGAAGGGACTTTCTGTGTAGGATTTTTCCTTGTCTTTGTAGGAAATTTCCCAAGAGCATTGATCGGTCTTGACCCATGCTCAGATGCAAGAAAGCGAGCCCGTTGCAGGCTCGCTTGATCGCTCATCAGCCGCGTGCACCGACCACGCTTGAACCGTAAGAGATGATGACCTCCACCCGACGGTTGAGCTGACGGGAGCGAGCATTGCCGTTATCGGCAATCGGAAATTGCTTGCCGTAGCCTTTGGTGATCAGCCGATCAGCGCCGATGCCCATTTGCTTGAGCGCGAAAGCCACGGCGTCTGCGCGCCGCTCCGACAGACGCTGATTGAAATCGTCACCGCCGACATCGTCGGTAAACCCTTCGATGCGCACCTTGCGTTCAGGGTTGGCCGCCAGATACTGCGCCAGTTGTTCGAAGTTGCGCTGGCTGCCGTACTTGAGATCGGCCTTGCCGGTGTCGAACAGCACATCGCCGAAGGTCACGACTTCCCCGCGCTGGGTTTTCTGCGCTTTCATCGCTTGCAGCGCCTTGAGCTGCTGAGTGCGCACGTCGAGTTGCACCTGGGTACGCTCGGCGTCGATTTTCTTCAGACCCGCCTCGGCTTGGCGGCCGGCAATGGTCTGCTCGGCCAGGGCGATTTTCTGGCTGGCCAGATAGGCCAATTGATCGACTTGCGGTGCCTGGCGGTCCTTCTGCGACGCCTGGTCGGCCGCGTTCAACGCCGTAAAGGCAGACTTGGTTTCAATAGCTGCGAGGGTGTTGGCTTCCGGCTTGTTTTGCAGCGCCGCGAACTGTTCGCGGGCTTGCAGCAGTTGCGGGTTTTCAGGCGGCGTGGCGCAACCGGCCAGTGTCAGAGCGATCAGCGAAGCGATGGGCAACAGTTTGAAATTCGACATGAACAAGTCCTTATTGAGCGCTGGCTGGCGGATTGAAACCGGTGACCGGGTCTTGCAGCATTTCCTGCTTGAGCACCTCAATGCCATTGCGCGCGTCAGCCAATTGTTTCTGCCATTTCACAGCGCGCGATTTACGTTCGGCGAGGTTGGCATCGGCTTCGATCTGTTCGGCCAACAACTTGGCTTGCGGGTAGTTTTTCTCACCGAGGGCGCGTTCCATCTGGAACATCTTGTCTTGCGCTGCCTTCATTTCCAACGGTGCGTATTGGGTTGCTTCGGCCGACACCGCACGGTTGACCGCGTCCTTGGACAAGCTGATCTGTTGCTCTGGAAGCGGCGCGCTGGCGCAGGCACTCAACGCCGCAGCGACGGCCAGTCCACAGACGGCCAATCGTGCACGGGAAGACATACGTGGAAGGGTCATCAACAGCTCCAAATGTTAACCAGTGAAGTGAGCTCGGCTGTATGCCGAGACCACCGCACGTTAGCGACAGAGAGCCAGTGACGAATGTAGGAAAATTCGCAAGAACGACAGGGAAAATGGAAATAGATTGCTACGCCAGACGCTCATCCAGTTGTGCCGCCAAACGCTCCATCGATTGCTGCAAGGCATCCACCGCTTCGGTCAGAACCTGCGTGTCGAGACCTTCGCTGGCAACTTCCAGCGCTTCACAAGCCTGGATCAGTGAGTGCGCCTTGATAATGCGTGCGCCGCCCTTGACCCGGTGGGCCAGATTAGCGAGCCCGGGCATGTCGTGCTGGGTAAACAGGCGCATCAGTTTGGCCATGTCCTGCGCATTGCTCGTGGCCAGATCGCTCAACAGACTGTTGATCGACGCGCGGTCGCCACGGGTCAATTGTTCGAGGCTGCCCAGATCGATGTCACCGATGCCGACATCGCCGGGCTCGTCTTCAGTCGGTGAACGAGGCCGTGGAACGACTGCGGCCAGACGCAGATTCAGATCCCTGAGGCTGATCGGTTTGAACAGGCAATCGTCCATGCCGGCCTCGGCACAACGATCCTTCTCCTCGGCCAGCGCATTGGCGGTAAACCCCAACACCAGGCTGCGCGCCAATCCTCGCGTCGCCTCTTCATCGCGGATCGCCCGGGCCAGTTCGTAACCATTCATGATCGGCATGTTGCAGTCGGTGATGACCACGTCGAACGTCTGGTTGCGCCAGGCACGCAGGCCATGGGCGCCGTCCTCGGCATCCGTCACCCGGTGGCCCAGATAACTCAACTGCTGCGACAGCAGCAGACGGTTGGCCGGGTAATCGTCAATCACCAGAATATTCAGACAGTGACTGGCCTGCAGTGCCACGTTTTCCTCGACCGGCGCGGCGTCCAGAGGATCGAGTGTCGGCAGATTCAACCGCACCTCGATCTGTGTACCCTGCCCCAACTCGCTGGTCAGCGTGAGGCTGCCGCCCATCATTTCGCACAAGGTGCGACTGATCATCAGCCCCAGCCCGGAGCCGCCCTGGGCCGACTGACCATGGTTGGCAGCCTGGGAAAACGGCGTGAACAATTGCGCCTGATCCACAAGCGAGATGCCGCGCCCACTGTCGGTCACGCGCAAGCAAAGGCGCAGTCGATCATCACTGCCAGTCTCGACCTGCACGCTCAATACCACCTTGCCCACATCGGTGAACTTGATCGCATTGCTCAACAGGTTCGACAACACTTGCTTGAAACGCAGCGGATCGATCAACACGTCGACGTTGCTCAGGGCGTCCAGATCCAGTTGCAGACGCAACTGTTTCTGGCGCGCCAGGCCTTCAAAAATGCGCGCAACCGATTCAATCAGTTCACGCAGATTGGCGCGTTCCGGCGCCAGCGACAGGCGCCCGGACTCGATCCGTGCAATATCGAGAATGTCGCCAATCAGGTCCAGCAAGCCCCGCGCTGCGCCCGAGGCCACTTCAACGGCAAAGCGATCCAGCACACCTTGATCGGCCTTTTTCAGCGCCAGTTCGAGCATGCCGATGATGGCGTTCATCGGCGTCCGAATTTCATGGCTCATGGTTGCCAGGAACGTGGTTTTGGCGCGGTTGGCGTCATCGGCAACATCTTTGGCGATTTGCAGTTCCTGCAACAGATGCTGACGCTCGCTGACATCGATCCAGCCAGCGATCATGCCGGTGACGGCACCATCGCTGCCACGGTATGGCAGCATCCAGTGATAGATGGTCAGCGCGCGGCCGTCCGCCAGATTCAGGCTGCGGTCCTGGATGCTCGGCAAGCCGTCCTCCATCACCCGTAGATAATCATCCTGAAACGTCTGTGCTTGCTGCATATCGCTGAGCACGCCGTCCGTGACCAACTTGCCGATGACCGCTTCGCGCTCGGTGCCAAACACTTGCAGATAACCACTGTTGCAGATCACCAGGCGACCTTCGCGATCGCGCACGTAGATCGGATGCGGCGTGCCGTCGATCAGCACGCGCATGAACTCCATCTGATCGTTCAGCGCGATTTCCGCCTGACGGCGCTTGCGCATCAACAGACGCAGATAAGCGATCCAGCCCAGCGCCACCAACAGCAACACGCCGGCGATCACGAAGCCCTGGATGATCATGCCGCGATTGCGCAGCCAATAACTGTCATTCACCACCACTTCGCTGCGCCAGCGGTTGGTCAGCTCATCCATTTCCTCCGGGCTGATGCTCAACAGGGCCTTGTCGAGAATCGAGTACAGCTCCAGCGCACCGCGACTGGTGGCCAGTGCGATGCGTGCAGGTTGGGTGCCGACGGTACTGGTGACCTGCAATTTGTCGCGGTACTGACGCGAGATCGTGTAGCGGGCACTGACCAGTGAGTTGATCGCGCCGTCGACCTCTCCCAGCGCGACCATCTCCATGGCTTCGGCAGCATTGTCCGCCGGCACCAACTGCACATTGGGGTATTGCTCGACGAGGTATTCACGCAAGACATTGCCGCGAATCAGCGCCAGACGTTTGCCGGCCAGTTGATCGAGCGTCTGCGGCTCGTCGCCACGGCGCATGACCAACACGAACGGATTGATCAGGTACGGCCGGGTAAAGCGCAGTTCGCCTTCGCGCTCAGTACTCGGGGTGAAGGCGGCGAGCATGTCGGCCTTGCCGCTGGTCACCTCGCCGATCAGGTCGCCCACCGAATCTACGCGCTGCATATCGAATTGCAGACCCGTGCGCAGGCTGATCTTGGCCAGCACGTCAGCGCTGATGCCGCGAAAGTTTCCGGCCTGATCGACAAAGGTCAACGGCAGAAAGTTTTCGTTGATCGCGACTTTGATACGCGGATGGTGATCCAGCCAACGCTGTTCGTTCACGCTGAAATGCAGCCGATGCTGGCCGGGAATGGCCACCCCGCCGACACTCCAGCGGCGCCGGATGCTCATACGCTCTTCCGCAGGAATGACCTTCAACGCCGCATCGAGAATGTGCAACAACCGGGTGTTTTCCCGGGTCACGGCAAAACTGAAGGGCTGGGTTTCCATGCGCGAAAAATCGCTGAGCTGAACGTTGTTGAGGTAGTTCTTCTTGACCAGGTAATTGGAACTGAGCAGGTCGCCCAGATAGACGTCAGCCTGACCGAACGCCACGGCACCGATCGCCGTCAGTGTCGAGGGATACAGTTGCACGTCGGCTTTTGGGTAAAACGCCTTGACCGTTTCCGGTGGCAGGTAGTGATAGAGCATCGCCACCCGTTTGCCCGCCAGGTCTTCCGGCAGGTTGTGACTCTCATCGATGCGCGTCACCAGGGTCGGGTTATCGTCAGCGTAAGGCGAAGAGATTGCCAGTTCGGGGTCCGCCGCCTCAAAACCGTTGGCGGTGCCGATCATATCGATCTGGCCGTGCTTCAGCGCCGTCAGCAGATCGCCGCGCGAGGCGTAGCGCCGGACCTCGACCGTGACGTGCAGCAATTGTTCGATCAGTTGTGCGTAATCGGCCGTCAGGCCTTCGTAATCATTGCCGTTGCCGGTGATCGCAAAAGGCGCGTAATCAGGGCTGCTGTCGCCGAGCAACAGACGCCCCTTACGGCGCAACCAGCTCCAGTCCGGCTCATCGAGTGGCACGGCATACTCGTCGACATCCGAGCGACCGAGCAATTGCAATGTATCGGGCTGCGTCGCGGCCATGGCCTGCAGCAACGACATTGAGCCGAACAGTGCCAGACCGGCCAGGCAATTTCTGACGAAAATAATCATCTAGAGCAGGTTGTTACGCTTGGCAAAATCGGCGAGGTACACCACCGACTTGACGTTGAGTTTCTCAATCAGCCGCGTCTTGTAAGTGCTGACGGTTTTGTTGCTTAACAGCATGGCTTCGCCGATTTCCTTGTTGCTCAAACCCTTGGCCAGTTGCTGCAGGATCGTCAACTCGCGATCAGACAGACTTTGAATCAGTTCCAGATCGGTGGCCTGCGCATCGCTGCGGCGCACCGAGCTACTGGCCAGATTGGGGAAGAAGGTATAGCCGTCCATCACCACCTTGATGGCTTTGACCAACTCGTCGAGGTCGTTGGTTTTCGACATGTATCCGGCTGCGCCAGCCTTCATGCAGCGCATGGAATAGAACTGTGCCGACTGCGACGTCAGCACCAGGACCTTGCAAGACAGGTTCAGCGCGCGGATACGCGAGATCACCTCCAGGCCGTCGAGCTTGGGCATGGCGATGTCCAGAATGATCAGGTCGGGGGTATGTTCGCGGGCCAGCTGCACAGCATCGGCGCCATTGTCCGCTTCCGCGACGACTTCGAAATGTTCCTGTTTCAACAGCATCTTGACCGCAGAGCGAATGAACGGGTGATCGTCCACGATGATCGCTTTCAACATAAAAACCCCTGTAAGACGTTGATCAACTACTTGGCAACGCCACAAATAACAATGGGACAGCAGTCCAGATGCTCCACGTGCAGAACATACACGAGCACCACAGAATTGTAGGAAAATTCTTGGAAAACACCGCACAGCACCGCACAACGATCAGCGCTCGCCCTCTGGCTTCTCCAGCCATTGCAGCAAGTCATGTCCGCTCATGGGACGGGCCAGGTAATAACCCTGACCCATTTCGCACTCCAGCTCGCGCACATGCTCAAGCACCTTTGGGCTGCTGATGCCTTCGATCACCAGATCCATTCCTAACGAACGAGCCAGCACCCTCGTACTGGCGACCATCGCCCGGTTGCGTTGACGGTCGAGGTGCTGGACAAAACGGCCATCGAGTTTTATCTGGGTGAACGGTAACTGGCACATCAGCTTCAACGAGGAAAACCCGACACCGAAGTCGTCGACCGCTAATCCGCAGCCGAGCAGGCGCAAACGCAACAAGTTCTCCTGCGTGCCGGGCGGGCAATCGAGCAAACCGTTCTCCGCCAGTTCGAGCATCAGAACCGATCCGTTGAACCCGTGCCGCTCCAGCGCCCGTTTGATGTGTTCCACCAGAGCACTATGGGTCAGTTGCGAGGCATGCAGATTGAACGCCAACTGCAAGGCCACACCACGATGACGCAAAATGTCCAGCAGGTTCAGGCCCTGCTCAAGCAACTGTTTGAACATCTGGTCGGTCAAGTCATACGCCAGCACGGCGGAGAGAAAGTCGCAAGGCAACAGCGTCCCGCGCGCGGGATGCTGCCAACGCACCAGCGCTTCCACGCCGATCACCGCACCGCTGTGTAATTGAAACTGCGGCTGAAACCACGCCCGAAACTCACCCAGCGCCAGCCCGCGGCGCACTTCATCTTCGTGGGGCAACTCTTTGCTCGGTGGCGCCAGCACTGGCGGGATCCGCCCGTGTTTATAGCGATACAACAGGCGGTTCAACGCACGCAGCTGCACCGGCCGGCTCAGCACTCCGAGCAATTGCAGACCGCCCAGCGAGGCCATTTGCCCCAAGGTACGCGCCAGCTCCGGGGGGAGTTCACTGCACAGCAACACCGCGCGCACCATACCGCTGTGGCTGGCAACACGGAGGAATTCCAGGCAATCGAGGCCCCGGTCAGTGAGGTCGCAGATCACGATATCGACCCCGCCCTGCAGGTGCATCTGCACCATGGCCTGCTCGGCATCCGGTGCTTGCAACACGTCACGCACGCTCAGGCGTTGCAACATCCTGACCAGCACGTTGCGGGCAAACTCATGATTTTCCAGCACCAGAATACGTGGGGAGGTCATCTTCCTTTAATCACTCAATTGACCCGGGAGACCGGATAGTGGCCTGCGCCAGCAGGGTTGAACGCAGGACTTATCCTGCGTCAATGTAGGAAATTTCCCAGAAGCTAATGCGTCATCAGTAGTAAACGATCTGCACAACCATGATCGCTTCGAACGGTCCGACCTCGGGATTGCCCAGCGACACCACCGACGCGCTGAACGGCACATCGATATGGCTGACGTCCGCCGGAAAATTCGCCAGAGGGAAAGGCTCGTTGATCTGCACCAGATTGTTGTGGGCATCGCGCACCTGAATGCCGAACTGACTATCGGCGGATGGCAAGATGTTGTAGAGGCCCTGTTGGTGGGTGGTCACAAACGTCGCACCGATGTTGATCGCGCTGCTGCACTTTTTCTCCAGGGCCAGGTTGAAGGGGCCGGTCGGATTGGGTGGGGAAAAACCGGTGGTGGTTTTCTGGATCACGCCAAAGTCGACAATGCCCGGCTCCGGCGTCACCGTGACGTCGACTGTGCACGCAGTGCCGACAATGTTCTGCAACCCGGAGAGTTGAAAACGGAAGTTGCCCGCCGGGTTGCTCGGCCCGCCATTCAAGCCATAGAGACCGTCGAACTGGAACACGTCGTAGGTGTCTTGCGAGGGACGCTGCAAGGGCAACAATCCGCGTTTGCGGATCACCACCTGAAACGCAATGCTGGGCGTCACCCGTGAACACGCGAGCATGTCAGCGCCGCTGGTCGCGTCCGGGCAACCACGGGATACGAATCCGCTGTTCACGCCCTGGGTCGGGTTGGAGCTCCAGTCGCCGTCCCAGGCTGTCACGCCGCGATACACCAGACCGAATTCGATGCCCCACGGGGTGGCATTGAGTCCTGCCGGGTTGCCATAGAAGTAGATCGGATCGTCTTCCCTGAAGTGCAGATCGAAGAGTTTCCAGCAGTCGGCCGGCACCACATGGGTTTTCGAGCGCCAGATGATCGTGCCGTCCGGCACGGTGTCCGGCACCGACACCGGGCCAATGTATTCGCTCAGGTAGCTGCCGCCGTCCAGCGACTTGCAGACCATCGCCGAAGCCAACTGCGACGCGCCCAGCAGCACTGCGGCCGCGGCCAGCCGGGTCAGCGTAGAGAACAGGCTCACGGTCTCACGCCTTTGCAGACGTTCGCCACGCAGTTGAACAGCGTGTCGGACTGGCCACCGAAGTCATTCATGTTCGACACCCGCAAGGTGCTGAACGCGGTGTTGCTCAGGGCAAAGCGCGCATTGCCGCGTGGCGCGATCATCACCGTATCGATCGGCATTCTGGTTTTTTCCGGGCCGGCCAGCAGCCCGACCACAGTGATGTGAAACGGTGTCGGGTTATCGACAATCAGCTGTTTCGCTGCCGGGTCGATTTTCAGGTTCAGGCCCAGCGCGAGGTCTTCACCACGCTCACGCTTCACCGCTGCCGGGCGATAGAACAATTTGATCTTCGACTGCAAGGCGATCTGCATCGAGTTGACGGCCTGGCTCTTCGGCGGAATCTCGCGAATGTTCAAATAGAACACCGACTCGCGGTCAGCCGGCAGGGCCAGTTCGGGCAATTTCACGATACGCAGCACACTGCTTTCGTTCGGCTCGATGCGCTGCAGCGGTGGCAGGACCATGAACGGTGAGGTGACTTTCTGGCCACTCTCGTTTTCGATCCACGACTGCACAATGAATGGCAGCTGCGGGTTTTTGTTGCTGACTGTGACGCTGACCGATGGTGCACTTTCCTCGAACACCAGCCGGGTGCGATCCGGCACCACAGCGGCGCTGGCCAACAGCGGCAGACTAAGGCCCGCGGCCAGAAACAGACGGTGAGCAGTAAACAAGGCAAAACGAGACATGATGACTCCGGGTTCATTGGAAGACGCGGTTACAGACACTGGGCAGGCTTGGCGATATTGCTCACCACGTCCTCCTCAGGGAGTTTGGCCAGACTGCATTGGCCGGCGTCATCCCAACGCGCTACCAGTTCAGCCCCAACCTTGATGCCCAACAGATAAGTGACGCCCGCCTCGCCGACGATGCCCACCTCCCGGTTGGTGTTCTTGTCCTGCACCGATGCGCCGAAAGGCACCGGTTTACCGTCGTTGCGGGTTAACACAACAAATGCGTTGCGGCCCTGCCCCGTGGCGAAATTGACGTAGCCGATGGCCCCCTCGGTCAGCGCCAGACGCTGGATCGGGTTGGACACTTCGGTGTTGAGCGGCAGTTTTTCGACGTTGACCCGCGCTTCGTAAGCCTGAAACGAGGGCAAGCCATCCATCACCGCATAGCCGTCCCGGTTGGTGCGGGTCTGCCCGGTGAAGGCCACGTCCGGTACGCCATCGGTGGACACCAGCAGGCGCGTATCGCCATTGGTGCCATTGCCATGGGCCGAGACCCCATAACGGGTGGCGACCAGTGAGCTGTCGAGTTCGCCGGTCAGCGAGCGATAGGTGCTGCCATCGGTGGAGGCCGACGCGTTGGCGCGGTAACTCGAAGCGCGTTTACCGACATAGGCGTTGACGTAGCGGTTGTCGCCAACGCCGCCATACACCTGATAGTTCACGCCTTCGCCGTCGTCATGGCTGTAGCCGACACTGGCGGACGAATCGCCGGAGCCCGAGCGCTGCAGGTTACTGGAGGCCATCGAATTGCCCCCCAGTGGCACCGTCACACCGAGGTAGATCTGCGAGTCATTCTGCCGACTGTTTTGCGTCTGGTAAGCCGACAGGTTTGCGGTGATGTTCTTGACGTTGCCAAGGGAAAAACTGCGCGCCACGGTCATGCCGAAACGATCGGCTGCCGGCGCGTCCCAATAAGTCGAATGGTCGTAGGAAAAACTCGTCGATAACCAGGAAAAATGCTTGGCCAGGGTCACCGAATAACGTTGCTTGCCCGAGTTCATCGCATAGGAATCAGCATCGCCGACAAACTGCGAAAAGTTGGTGAAGGTCTTGTCGGAAAAGCGATAACCCAGAAACCGCAGGTCGGTGCCAATGGCGTCAAAACGCTTGGAATAGTTGATTCTGTAAGAGTTGCCGGCCACGGTTTCGCCGTTCCAGCGCAGCTTCGCCCGAGACGTGGTGACATCACCAGACACTGCGCCGAATACGCCAAGGTCCTTGCCGATACCGATGGCATTCGACTGATAACCCGAGGCAGCCAGCACGCCACCGTAGATCGTCCAGTCCCTTGGCAGACCATAGGCCGCTTCCGAGGCGACAAACTCAGGCTCTGTGCCGCCGTTACCGGTCAGGCGCGGCTGGCCGGCGGAAACCTTGTAACGCAACTCGCCTTCACGGGACAGAAACGGAACTGCGGCGGTGGCTACGGTAAACGTTTGTTCGCTGCCATCCTCTTCGCGCACGGTCACATCCAGTGTGCCTTGCACGCTGCTGTTGAGATCCTGAAGGCTGAACGCACCCGGTGTCACCGTGGTCGAGTACAACACACGACCCTGCTGGGATACGGTGACGGTCGCGTTGGTACGCGCCACGCCACTGATCAGCGGCGCATAACCGCGCAGGTTCGGCGGCAACATGCGGTCATCGCTGCTCAGGGTCGCACCGCGCAGGGCAAAGGTGTCGAACACATCGGAGTTCAGATAGTCCTCACCGACCGACAGCTTCGAACGTATCGATGGCAACGCGCGATAGGCGTACAAGCGGTTCAACTGGAACGCTTCGCCGTGGGGATCATTATTCTGGCTACCTGACTCTTGCCGCGCCTGATAATCGGCGCGGATGCGCCAGGCATCGAGGTTGACCCCGGCCGTGCCATAGCTTTGCAATGAACGCGAATCGCCGGACGGCGTATTGGTTTCGCGGCTGTTGGCGATCACTCGGTAATCAAGCAACGCGCCGTTGAGCCCGTCGCTCCAGGCGGCAGGCGGAATGTAGTTGGGATCGTCATACTCGAACGAGGCCTGCGGCAGGCTGATCGACAGACGTCCAAGGTTTTTCATGTACTTGATCGAGGCATTTTCAATGCCACGCAAATCCACACATTGCCCCTCAGCCAGACGCGGCAGGCTTTTGAGCAACGCAGGCTTGAGACCAAAGGTCGCCACCAGGTCTTCGGGCAGACAGGCGTAACTTTCTTGCGGGTTGGCGCCGCTCTTGAACTCGATCGAACGTGAACCGAAATAACGCTGATTGACGGTGATATCCAGCAAGTAACGACCGGGCACAGTGTATTGGGCGTGGGCAAACTGTCCGAGACTGATATCGTCGTTTTTATCGATATTCAGGAACTCCGAATTAAACTCCACAGCGTTTGAATAACGCGCACAGGAGATCAACACGCAAGACACGAAAAGTTTTCGGCCGTACACGGGAAATAGCCTTTATCAGAACTTTGACGGAAAAGAAAAAAGGGGTTTTCACCCCTTTCTCTTACAACGTGCGATACCGAGGTATCAGTTGTAGGCCACGGTGAAGTTCGCAACGCTGTCTGCTTCACCGGTGGTGACGGTCGCAGCGGTGGCTTCATACATGGCGGCGAAGGTCACGGTGTTGTTGCCGTTTTGCAGCACAACCGGAGCGACCTGCTCGGTGCCGTTATCGAGCATTTCGCCAGCGCTGGCCTGCAGACGGATGCCGACGTTCTGCGCCAGACCGGTAGTGGCGAACAGGCCCGGAACCGCTGGATCCTGCACACCGCTGAAGGTGAAGCGGGCGTTCTTCTGGGTGGTGGTGTCGCAGTCGGTCAGGATGATGTCGAACTTGGTCGGCGTCGAACGATCACCGATCGCCTTGAACTGGTTCGATGGCACCTGACCCAGGGAAACGGTCTGGTCCAGAGAGCTGGCGTCGATACCGCAGGCGCCGGATACGATTTCACCAATGAAACGTACGGTGCCAGGGTTGCCGGAAGCCGGCGTCGCAGCATTGGCGAAAGAAGCGAGACCCATGACAACGGTAGCGGCGGTAACAGCGACGATCTTTTTCATTTTTTACATCTCTTGGGATAGTTGTTTATTCGGCCCAGCGGCCTGGCTCTCCCAATTACTCATCAGCGACAACAGGCTTGCTCGCTGTAGCGAACAACCTTCATCACGGAATCTGCAACGAATGGTTCCCCCCTCTTTCCGGCCATTCCCTGCCGAACTTTCCAGGTATTCATTGCACTTCCGTAATAACGCATCGAGTCATCAGGACGCCGGGCATCTCTGCTCCGGAACAAATAGTGATCGAGACCCAAGGGTGAAAATGTAGGTTCTTTCTTGCCGCCTTGTAGGACAATTCTCAGCAACCGAAAACGATCATTCCGTGGTACTCGGACTCCAGAACGCCTGCACCACCAATGCCGAGGTCGAGATCCGCGCCACCAGCGCATCCAGTTCATCGCCATCGACCGACGTTGTCGCCAGCGTCGCTTCGATTTCGATTTCATCGGCGCCGAAGGCATGCACATCAACATCGCTGGCCGGGTAGTTGCTGCGTTCAAGCTCGGCCTCAAGCAAGGCGAACACGGCGGTTTGCTGGGAGCGTCGGGCGATGACGTAGACGATGTTGGTGACTTCCGCCGAGACCACGTCCAGTGGCTGGCGGTTGATGTTGTTGACGATCGGCCGCAGCAAGGTGTTGGCGGCCAGAATGAATAGCGTGCCGAGTACGGCTTCGGCGAGCAGATCGGCCCCGGCACAGGCACCGACCGCCGCGGAGGTCCACAGGGTCGCGGCGGTATTGAGACCGCGCACGTTGCCCTCTTCGCGCATGATCACCCCGGCGCCGAGAAAGCCGATGCCGGAGACCACGTAAGCAACCACGCGCACCGCACCTTCGGCACCAGCGAGACGGTTGGCCATGTCGACGAAAATAGCTGCGCCGACGGCGACCAGCACGTTGGTGCGCAGGCCGGCGGTGCGTTGCCGGTACTGACGTTCGAAACCGATCAGGCCACCGAGGATGAAGGCGGCACTGAGGCTGACGAGGGTGTCGAGCAGCGAATCGAGGTTGAGGTTGTTGATGGCTTGCATAGTCTTGTCCTTGAAACACATAACCTTTGTAGGAGTGAGCCTGCTCGCGATAGCGGTGTGTCAGTCATTGCAATGTTGACTGACCGATTGCTATCGCGAGCAGGCTCACTCCTACAGGGGGCAGCATTACTGCCAGCCGAACCGGCGGATGTAGAACCCTTTCACTGCCTGGGTCAGCGCCATGTACGCCAGCAGAATCACCGGCAGGAACACGAAGTACAGCGATGGCAACGCCTGCAGTTTGAAGTAATGCGCCAGCGGCCCCATCGGCAGGAAGATGCCGACCGCCATGATGATCCCGGTCATGACCAGCAGCGGCATGGCCGCGCGGCTTTGCAGGAACGGAATCTTCGGCGTGCGGATCATGTGCACGATCAGCGTCTGGGTCAGCAACCCGACCACGAACCAGCCGGACTGAAACAGGGTCTGGTGATCCGGGGTGTTGGCATCGAATACGTACCACATCAAGGCGAACGTGGTGATGTCAAAGATCGAACTGATCGGGCCGAAGAACAGCATGAAGCGCCCGACGTCACCCGGCTGCCAGCGTTGTGGTTTTTTCAGCATGTCCTCATCGACGTTATCGAATGGAATGGCGATCTGCGAAATGTCGTAGAGCAGGTTCTGCACCAGCAGATGCATCGGCAGCATCGGCAGGAACGGAATGAACGCACTGGCGACCAGCACCGAGAACACATTGCCGAAGTTGGAGCTGGCGGTCATCTTGATGTACTTGAGCATGTTGGCGAAGGTGCGCCGCCCTTCGAGTACGCCCTCCTCCAGCACCATCAGGCTCTTTTCCAGGAGGATGATGTCGGCGGCTTCCTTGGCGATGTCCACCGCACTGTCCACGGATATACCGATGTCGGCGGTGCGCAGGGCTGGAGCGTCGTTGATGCCGTCACCCATGAAGCCGACCACATGGCCGTTGCCTTTGAGGATGCGCACGATGCGCTCCTTGTGCGACGGCGTCAGTTTGGCGAAGACGTTGGTGGTCTCTACGGCAACCGCCAGTTCGGCATCGCTCATGCGTTCAACGTCGTTACCCAGTAGCAAACCCTGCTGAGCCAGACCGACTTCGCGGCAGATTTTCGCGGTCACCAGTTCGTTGTCGCCGGTCAGCACTTTTACCGCCACGCCATGTTCGGCCAAGGCCTTGAGCGCCGGCGCGGTGCTTTCCTTCGGGGGATCGAGGAACGCCACATAGCCGATCAGCGTCAGTTCTTGTTCATCGGCCAGGCTATAAATCTCGCGACCTTCAGGCATCGAGCGGGCGGCCACCGCCACCACGCGCAAGCCTTCAGCGTTGAATGCTGCGGTGACCTGACGAATCCGGGTCAGCAATTCATCGCTCAAGGCTTCATCGACCTCACCGTGACGCACGCGGCTGCACACCGCCAAGACTTCTTCCACGGCACCTTTGCAAATCAACTGATGTGGCTGGCCACGTCCTTCGACCACCACCGACATACGCCGACGATTGAAGTCGAACGGGATCTCGTCGACCTTGCGAAACGCCGTGCCGACTTTCAGTTCACGGTGGATTTCCACGTGTTCCAGCACCGCGACATCGAGCAGGTTTTTCAGGCCGGTCTGGTAGTAGCTGTTCAGGTAAGCCATTTCCAGCACGTCATCGGAGTCTTCGCCCCAGACATCGACATTGCGCGCGAGGAAGATCTTGTCCTGGGTCAGCGTGCCGGTCTTGTCGGTGCACAGCACGTCCATGGCGCCGAAGTTCTGGATCGCATCGAGACGTTTGACGATGACTTTTTTACGCGACAGGAACACCGCGCCTTTGGCCAGCGTCGAGGTGACGATCATCGGCAGCATTTCCGGGGTCAGGCCGACGGCAATCGACAGCGCGAACAGCAATGCTTCGGTCCAGTCACCCTTGGTGAAACCGTTGATGAACAGCACCAGCGGCGCCATCACGAACATGAAACGGATCAACAGCCAGCTGACTTTATTCACGCCTTGCTGGAACGAAGTCACCGCGCGATCGGTTGCGCCGACACGCTGGGCCAGCGCACCGAAATAGGTGCTGTTGCCCGTGGTGAGAATCACCGCCACCGCCGTGCCGGAGACAACGTTGGTGCCCATGAACAGGATGTTGTCCAGCTCCAGAGGATTGCGCGTGTCGCGATCAGCCTGACGCGGAAACTTCTCCACCGGCATCGATTCGCCGGTCATCGCCGCTTGGCTGACGAACAGATCCTTGGCGCTAAGCACGCGGCAATCGGCAGGAATCATGTCACCGGCCGAGAGGACGATCAGATCGCCCGGCACCAATTGCTTGATCGGCAATTCGCTGCGTGGGGCGTCACGGCGCATCACCGTGGCGGTGTTGCTGACCATGGCTTTCAGCGCGTCGGCAGCCTGGTTGGATTTGCTTTCCTGCCAGAAGCGCAGCAACGTCGACAGCACCACCATGGAGAAAATCACCACGGCGGCCTTGAGGTCTTCGGTCAGCCACGAGATCACCGCCAACAACGTCAGCAGCAAGTTGAACGGGTTTTTGTAGCAGTGCCACAGGTGAATCCACCATGGCAGCGGTTGTTCGTGTTCGACTTCGTTGAGGCCGTATTGCGCACGCAGCGCATCGACTTCGAAATCGGTGAGGCCATCGGAGTGCGTGCCCAATGACGAGAGCAACACACCGCTGTCGCAATGCGCGGCATCGACCAGGGTGTTGGCCAAAGTCGGCGGGACTTCACGGCTGACCGTGGTGTCGTTGATCGATTCCAGCAGCGCCAGACGACGGAAGTGCCGGGCGATGTGGCGGGTCCGCAGAAAACCTGCGAAGAATTCCTTGAGCGTAAGTTTCATGGCTGTTGCCCCTATGGTCAGCCGGGAAACCGTCAAGCAGGTACGGCCGCGCCTCGTCCACCGGAAAAACCGGCACGGCAAGGCCTGGCGCGCCGGTCAGAAACGACAGGCGTGTCGATAGGGCTGCGATCACGACTGTGTAGTCGAAATCACGCTCTGTTCAGCGTCGATGAGAAGAAACGTCCAGACATGGCCCAGGACGGGTCATGCACGGGATGCCGCTGCTCGCTGTTACGGCGAGACAACGGCAGAGAAAGGCTGCGCGTTATCTTGCCGAGAATCTGCCGGTTACCGAGACCGGCCGACAACTGTCACTCGAACAAGTACCCACTGTGGGTCTCCGCTATTGATGAAAACGCGCGAAGCTTACGCCCCGATGTCTGGAGAGTAAACCCGCAAAAGGCAGTGTGTCGGGGAATGTGGGGGATGTTCAGGAAGGGTTCAGGATGATCGTTCCCACGCTCTGCGTGGGAATGCAGCCCGGGACGCTCCGCGTCCCTATCGAAGGCCGAACGCGGAGCGTCCGTTGAGGCATTCCCACGCAGAGCGTGGGAATGATCTGGCCTGGAAATCGGCGTTAGCTGGCAGTTGCCAACAACAAATCCGCCATCGACCGATGCCCACGGTTCTTGCCGTGTTCATACAACGAACCTGCAATCTCGTCCGCACGAATCGGCAGCACCGACAGCAACGTGTCGCTCAGACCATGGCTGGCCTGGCAGAAGCCCTGCATGTAGATGCCGGCCTGGCAGCGTTCGTCGGTGATCAGTTTGTAATTGCGATCGACCTCGAAATCGCCCAGGTATTCTTCCAGCGGCGCCAGCAGTTTGCGGTGCATCTGCCGCTCGTAACCGGTGGCCAGAACAACCGCGTCGTAATTGCGTACAGTGACTTCGCCGGTGGCGTTGTTGCGCACGGCCAGTTCGATACCGTTTTCGGTGGCGGTGGCTTTCTCGACGGTGGTCAGGGTACGGAACGCGTGGCGGGCAACACCCGAGACTTTCTGCCGATAGAAGATGCCGTAGATGCGCTCGATCAGGTCGATGTCGACCACCGAATAGTTGGTGTTGTGGTACTCGTTGACCAGACGCTCACGCTCGACGCTGTTCTGCTGGAACACCAGATCAGTGAACTCCGGCGAGAACACTTCGTTGACGAACGGGCTGTCGTCAGCAGGCTTCAAGGCTGAGCCGCGCAGGATCATGTCGACCTGCACCGACGGGAACGAATCGTTCAGATCGATAAAGGCCTCCGCCGCACTCTGCCCACCGCCGATGATCGCGATGCTCATTGGCTGATTGTTCACGCACGGCTGCCTGGCCATTTGCGAGAGGTATTGCGAGTGGTGGAACACGCGGCTATCGCCCTTCAGCGCTTTGAACGCCTCCGGAATACGCGGTGTGCCACCGGCGCTGACCACCACCGAACGGGTGGTGCGTACATGTTGCAGGCCCTGGCTATCGCGGGAAATTACCCGCAGCGCTTCAACCTGGTGGTTGTGCAGCACTGGCTCGATGGTCAGCACTTCTTCGCCGTAACGGCTCTGCTCGGTGAACTGCCCGGCGACCCAGCGCAGGTAGTCGTTGTACTCCATGCGGCACGGATAGAAGGTGCCGAGGTTGATAAAGTCGACCAGACGACCGTGATACTTGAGGTAATTGACGAACGAGTACGGGCTGGTCGGATTGCGCAGGGTCACCAGATCCTTGAGGAAGGAAATCTGCAACTCGCTCTGCGTCGACAAGGTGTTGCCGTGCCAGCTGTAGTTGGCCTGTTTGTCGAGGAACAGCACATCCAGCTCGCCCTGGGTCGGGCCGCGCTCTTGCAGAGCGATGGCCAGTGCCAGGTTCGAAGGGCCGAAACCGACGCCGATCAGGTCGTGAACGATGGGCGATGCAATTGCCTGTGTCATTTCCAGTGTCCTCTGGATGAACCCCTCAACGCGGGGATAAAGCCTGGGTGGCCTGACCGGCCTGAATCAGGTCAGCAGGTCGTCTGTTGAGTAGGAACGAGGACGATGAACGGAAATTTAACCAGCAAGGATCAATGGGCGTCCCATTGTTTGATGCGCAAGCGGCAATGTTTCATGGCGTTGACGATGTGCTTTTCCACCAACGCCTTGGAAATCCCTAGATGCTCGGCAATTTCCGGATGGGACAGACCTTCGATCTTGCGCAGCAGAAAACTTTCCCGGCAGCGCGGCGGCAACTCGGCCAACGCGCGCTGGAGCATCTCCAGACGTTGACCGTGGTCGAGGGTGCCGTGGGGCGACGGGGTGAAATAGCGCTCTTCGCTGTCCAGCACATCGAGCGATTCGACCTGGCGCAAGGCGTTGCGCCGATGATCATCGATAACCAGGTTCAATGCCGTGCGATAAAGGAAGGCCCGCGGTTGTTCGATCGGTGTGTCGCTGGAACGCTCCAGTACCCGTACATAAGCGTCATGCACCACATCTTCGGCCACCTGACGGTTGCCCAGCTTGGCGTTAAGGAAACACACCAGCTCGCGATAGTAGTTTTCCAACATGACTCCCGACCGCATCGATGCAGTTCCTGTCCTTGAGCACACTGATCCAGCCGCCGCAAACGCAGTAGCAAGATAGTGGCAACGTGAGGTGCGTAATTTATAGTAATTCTCATATAGATTTAAAGAGTTGTTTCCACATCCGCCCCAAATAGTCGCGTCTGGCTACCTGTTACTTGATGTGTACGGCGCTTAAATTCCCTTGTGCATTCATCGTTTACAGGACAGCTCCCCGTATCTGTCGTGCCATGCGACAGCGTTCAGCGCCCCTGCACGCCTGTGTACTGGCCGAATGACGGGCCGATTCCACTGGCCGGAACCCTGCATGAAACGTCCCCGCCCCGCCCGACGCGCCCTGTTCGCCGCCCTTTGCCTGATTCCCGTGATCGCCGTTGCCGCGTGGCAAGTCCTGCCGCCCGGGCGCGACGCCCTCGCCACGGTGCAGGTGACGCGTAGCAGTATCGAAAACAGCGTGACCGCACTGGGTACGTTGCAGCCACGTCGTTATGTGGACGTCGGTGCGCAGGCATCCGGGCAGATCCAGAAGATTCATGTCGAGGCTGGCGACACGGTCAAGGAAGGCCAGTTACTGGTAGAGATCGACCCCTCCACGCAAAAGGCCAAACTGGATGCCGGGCGGTTTTCCATCGAAAACCTCAAGGCACAGTTGCAGGAGCAACGCGCCCAGCACGACCTCGCGCAACAGAAATACCAGCGCCAGCAGAAACTCGCCGCCGGTGGCGCCACCCGTGAGGAAGACGTGCAGACCGCCCGCGCCGAAGTCCGCGCCACGCAGGCACGCATCGACATGTTCCAGGCGCAGATCCGCCAGGCTCAAGCCAGCCTGCGCAGTGACGAAGCGGAGCTCGGCTACACGCGTATTTATGCGCCGATGAGCGGCACCGTCGTCGCCGTCGGCGCCCGCGAAGGCCAGACGCTCAACGCGCAGCAGCAAACCCCGCTGATTCTGCGCATCGCCCGGCTTTCGCCGATGACCGTGTGGGCCGAGGTTTCCGAAGCGGACATCGGCCACGTCAAACCCGGCATGACCGCCTACTTCACCACGCTCAGCGGCGGCAGTAGGCGCTGGAGCAGCACCGTCCGGCAAATTCTGCCGGTGCCGCCGCGCCCGCTCGAACAGAATCAGGGTGGCAGCCCCACCAGCGGTCGCAGCGGCAGCGAACGCGTGGTGCTCTACACCGTATTGCTCGACGTCGACAACGCCGACAACAGCCTGATGACCGACATGACTGCGCAGGTGTTCTTTGTGGCGCAACAGGCGCAAGACACCCTCACCGTGCCCAGCGCCGCCCTGCAACCCGGCTCACGCCCACAATGGCAACGGGCGCAGATCGTCGCCGCCAATGGCGAAATCCAGCCCCGCGAAGTGCGCACCGGCATCAGCGACCGCTTGCGCACCCAAGTGCTTGAAGGCCTGGCCGAAGGCGATCACATTCTCAGCGCGCCGGCCACCGGCAGCGGAGGCTGAATGCAAACGCCACTGATTGACCTGCGGCAGATCCGCAAATCCTATGGCGGCAATGACAGCCCGCTGGTGGAAGTATTACGCGGCATTGATCTGTCGATTCATGCCGGTGAGTTCGTCGCCATCGTCGGGGCGTCCGGCTCCGGCAAGTCGACATTAATGAATATCCTCGGCTGCCTCGACCGCCCTACCAGCGGCGAATATCGCTTCGCCGGGGAAGACGTCGCCCGACTCGACACTGACGAACTGGCCTGGCTGCGCCGCGAAGCGTTTGGTTTTGTATTCCAGGGTTATCACCTGATTCCGTCCGGTTCTGCCCAGGAAAACGTCGAGATGCCGGCCATCTACGCTGGCACCCCGGCCGCCGAACGCCACGCGCGCGCCAGCGCCTTGCTGGAGCGGCTCGGCCTGGGCAGCCGCACCGGCAACCGTCCGCATCAGCTTTCCGGCGGTCAGCAACAGCGGGTGTCGATTGCCCGGGCGTTGATGAACGGCGGCCACATTATCCTCGCCGACGAACCCACCGGCGCCCTCGACAGCCACAGCGGCGCCGAGGTCATGACCCTGCTCGATGAGCTCGCCAGTCAGGGCCATGTGGTGATTCTCATCACCCACGACCGCGAAGTCGCACAACGAGCCAAGCGCATCATTGAAATTCGTGACGGGCTGATCATCAGCGACACCGCCGAACACCCGTCAGCCCCACCGCGCAGCGCCAACCCCGGCGCCCTGCAAGCGGTGGATCTGCGCCAGCGCCTGAGCAGCGGCAGCACCCAGACCGGCGCCTGGAAAGCTGAACTGGTCGACGCCGTGCAAGCGGCGTGGCGGGTCATGTGGATCAATCGTTTTCGCACCGCGCTGACCCTGCTCGGGATCGTCATCGGCGTGGCCTCGGTGGTGGTGATGCTCGCGGTGGGCGAAGGCAGCAAACGCCAGGTGATGGCGCAAATGGGCGCCTTCGGCTCCAACATCATCTACCTCAGCGGCGCCGCACCCAATCCGCGCACACCACCGGGCATCATCACCCTCGACGACGTCGCCGAACTGGCCGCCCTGCCCCAGGTCGAGCGGATCATGCCGGTCAACGGCTCGACCGCTGGCGTGCGTTTCGGCAATGCCGACCACAGCAGTTACGTCGGTGGCAACGACACCAATTTCCCGAGCATCTTCAACTGGCCGGTGGTTCAGGGCAGTTACTTCAGCCAGGCCGATGAAGACAGCGCCGCCGCCGTGGCGGTGATCGGCACCAAGGTGCGCGACAAGCTGCTCAAGGATGTCGCCGATCCGATCGGCCAATACATCCTGATCGAAAACGTGCCGTTTCAGGTGCTCGGTGTTCTGGCGGAAAAGGGCTCGAGCTCCGGCGATTCCGACAGCGACAACCGCATCGCCGTGCCCTACTCGGCGGCCAGCACGCGCCTGTTCGGCAGCCGTAATCCGGAATACGTGGTGATCGCCGCCAAGGACGCACGCAAAGTCAAAGACGCCGAGCAGGCGATCGAACAGGCGATGCTGCGGCGACACAATGGCAAGAAGGATTTCGAACTGACCAACAACGCCGCAATGATTCAAGCCGAAGCACGCACGCAGGGCACGCTGTCGCTGATGCTCGGCGCCATCGCCGCGATCTCGTTGCTGGTCGGCGGTATCGGGGTGATGAACATCATGCTCATGACCGTGCGCGAACGCACCCGGGAAATCGGTATCCGCATGGCCACGGGCGCGCGTCAGCGCGACATCCTGCGCCAGTTTCTCACCGAAGCGGTGATGCTTTCGGTGGTCGGCGGCGTGGCCGGTATCAGCCTGGCGATGCTGGTCGGCAGCGTGCTGTTGTTCAGCGGCGTGGCGATCGCGTTTCAATGGCTGGCCGTCATCGGTGCGTTCGCCTGCGCGCTGGCCACCGGCGTCCTCTTCGGCTTCATGCCTGCCCGCAAGGCTGCCCGGCTCGACCCGGTCACGGCCCTTACCAGTGAATGATCGACCTATGAAAGCGCCACTGACAATTCTTGCCGCCAGCCTGTTGCTGGCGGCCTGCAACAGCCCTGCGCCACGCCCCGACAGCGGCGTGCTGCCACCGGCCGCGTGGCAATCACCTGAGCAGCCCGGTGCCGTGCAGAGCAACCGCCAATGGTGGACCCAGTTCGGCAGCCCCGAGCTGGATCGACTGGTCGAACAGGCGCGACTGGGCAGCCATGACCTCGGCGCCGCTGTTGCGCGAGTCAGGCAAGCCCAGGCCAGCGCGACGATTGCCGGCGCCCCGCTGCTCCCGGAAATCAAGGCCGGTCTCAATGCCAACCGGCAGAAACTGTTGCACGGCAAAGGCTACAGCCAACTCGACGTCAGCCCGGACAATCGCTCGCTGGATTATTACGACGCCGAGCTGAGCGCCAGTTACGAAATCGACTTCTGGGGCGGCAAACGCGCGGCGCGCGACAGCGCCGTGTTCGGTGTACAGGCCAGCGAGTTCGACCGTGCCACCGTCGAACTGACCCTGCAAAGCGGCGTCGCCAACAGTTACACGCAGGCCTTGGCATTGCGCGAACAGGCACGCATTGCCGAGCTCAATCTGGCCAACGCGCAAAACGTCCTGCACTTGGTGCAAACCCGCTTCGACGCCGGCAGCGCCACCGCGCTGGAACTGGCCCAGCAAAAAAGCCTGGTAGCGGAACAGCAGCGCAAATTGCCACTGGTGCAGCAACAGGCCCGCGAAGCCTTGATCACCCTCGCCGCCCTGCTCGGCCAACCGGTGCAGGCATTGTCGGCACCGCAACAGTCATTCGAACAGTTGCAATGGCCGAACATCGCCAGTGGTGTGCCCAGCGATTTGCTGAGCCGGCGTCCGGACATCGCCAGCGCCGAAGCCAAACTGGCGGCGGCCCAGGCTGACGTCAGCGTGGCCCGCGCCGCCATGCTGCCGAAAATCACCCTGACCGCCAGCCTCGGCACTGGCGCCGATCTGGCGGCGGACCTGCTGCGCACCACGTTCTACAACCTGTCTTCCGGATTGACCGCGCCGATCTTCAACAACGGCCGCCTGAGCGCCGAGCGCGACAAGGCCAAGGCGCGTCAGGACGAACTGCTGAAAACCTATCGAGGGGCGATCATCAATGGCTTCGCTGACGTGGAAAAAGCCCTGAGCAGCATTCGCGGCCTCGACGAACAGCGCCAGTGGCAAAGCGAAGAACTGAGCCAGGCGCAGACCGCGTTCGACATTGCCCAGAGCCGCTACCAGGCCGGTGCCGAAGACTTGCTGACGGTGCTGCAAACCCAGCGCACCTTGTATGCGGCGCAGGATATGAATGTGCAATTGCGCTTGTCGCGACTGCAGGCGAGCATTGCCCTGTACAAGGCGCTGGGCGGGGGCTGGCAGGTTATCTGAGCGAAAATTATCGACTGGACTGACGCCTTCGCGAGCAGGCTCGCTCCCACATTGGATCTGCGTCGTTTACAAAGCCCCCTGCTCGCGAAGGCGCCAGGTCAGGCAACCAAGATCCCTAGGCAAAAAAAATCGCAGCACCGGGCTGCGATTTTTTTGCGCTCAGAGTTGCCGCCCTTTCACTTTCAGATGCCGCGCGTACCACGGTCGCTGCGGCACTTTGCGGAACAGGTCGGCCATGTTGTCTTCATCGCCAAAGGTGATGCGCAACGCCAGCTTCATCGTCTCAGGATCCATCTCCACCGAGCGCCCGATCTGCAACCCCGGCACGGTGCTGCAGCCATGGGTGTCCGGCCCCAGCCACGGGTCATCGACCTCAACCCAGCGACCCGGCGCAAACCACGGCACACCGTTGACTTCCAGCCGGCTGACTTCGCCCGGGTGAAAGCGCTCGTGGGCGCGGAACCAGTCTTCGATGCGATCATCGATCCAGCCGTGGAAACGCCAGAACACCGGGTTCACGTGCGAGGAAAACGGGTCGCCGAGAAAGTCGTTTTCCGGCGCATACCAGCGCGCGGCAAAATCTGCCTGATCGCGCGCCATCGGCACCGGAATGTCGTTGGACGGATCCCGCGCCACCGACGCCCAGCGCATGTGCAGCCAGTCGTGCAGACCCAATTCGACTTCCGAACCGAACTGGCCGAGGCTGAGTTTCGCCAGGTAGCGCGGGTCGCGGTACTGCGATTCCCACACCTGGAAATTACTGTGATAGGTCTCGGCCGCTTTAATATCGCTGACCCACTTGGTGTACTCGTCGTCACCTTCAGTCAGCCACGTCGGTGGTAGTGCATCGCCGTCGTGATTGTCGAAGTAACGGGCGAAGCCCTGGCGGTCACGCTCCAGCTCCGGCTGCGGCATCGGGAAGGCCTGCCATGACGGCAAATCCTGCATCGAACGGGCCTTGCCGAGCATGTGTCGGTGCATGAAGAAAAAATCGATACCAGAGCCGTTACGATCCTTGCTGGGCCCACGGGCATCGCGCTCCTTGTCACGGGGGCCGGGTTGCCAGCCAATACCGCGCAGGGCGTCGCGTTTTTTCTCCGAGAGCTTGTGCCACTTGTCGCGGCTGGCGTGCCAGAGCTGGTGGAACAGGCGATGTTCCGGCGCCACCAGCCACGCCAACAGCGTCGGGTTCAAACCGGTGCGTTCGCGGGCCTCGGGAAAACGTCGCTTGATGGCGATGAAATGATTGTCCAGTTCAGGCAGCGCCAACGGCCGATCGAGGCGCAACACTTGCCCGGTGAACGTGCCGCTGCCGGCATTGCCGAACGCCGCCCAGACTTCGTCGAGTTTGACTTTGAATTCGTAGACCGGCGGCGCTTGCGGCGCATCGGTGCGCATCAGCCGCCAGTACATTTCGGCGCCGTTGCCCGGCGCCAGATCGCCGATCACTTGGTAACGCGCAGGCGCTTCTGAGCGCAGGTTGGCACCGGTATCGAGAAACCCGCGCAAACCGCGCCCCCGGTGGGCAATGTCGAGAAACAACTCGAGGCCGTCGCGTGGCAAGCCATCAAGCCCGGCCGCAGATCCGCTGAAACGGATATCCCAGACGCCGCGCAGGTTGTCCGCCAACTGCTGTCCGGCGGTATCGGCCAGATCGACCGTAGCCTCGCCCGGGGTGATCGGAAACTCCTCGCGGGTCAGCTCACGATGTGCATAAAAAGCGGCAGGCAGCGCGGCGCCCGTGAGTGCCATGCCCGCCATGAACCAGCGTCGAGAGATCGTCATTGCCCTACCTGTGTCAGCCATGAAGCAGGCTTTATCCAAGCTAGAACGTTTGCTCGCCGGGGAAATTTATGGCCCCGGCAAAAGATCGCTGCGCGCCGTCAGCGCTTTTCCTGCGCGCGACTAAATTACCCGCCCGGCCACTCGTTCCTCCCAGATAGCAAAGGCCCCTGCGCCTGCACCTCGACGGCGAACCTGAATGAGATGGCAATGACAAAACCGCGTTCGAAAAAGGCTCTATTTATCGGCCTGCCGCTGGCCTTGGCGATCAGCGCCGGCGCAGGGTTTCTGGCCTGGGATTACTGGTTTCGGGACAACCCTGGCTACCCGGTAAAGGTGATGAAACAGGCGACCGAGTTGCAGGATCGCATTCTCTCCTTCGACAGCCACATCACCGTACCGCTGAGTTTCGGCGCCCACGGCAACGAAGCCGACAAGGACGGCTCCGGCCAGTTCGACCTGATCAAGGCCAACCGCGGGCGCTTGTCGGGCGCTGCGCTGACGGTGTTCGGCTGGCCGGAAATGTGGAACGGCCCGAACGCCCCGCATCGCCCCACCGAAGGTTTTGTCGAAGAGGCCCGCAACCAACAGGAAGTCCGTTACAAGATCATCACCGGCATGGTCCGCGACTTCCCCAATCAGGTCGGCATCGCCTACACCCCGGATGATTTCCGCCGCTTGCATGGCGAAGGCAAGTTTGCGATTTTCATCAGCATGCTCAACGCCTACCCGCTGGGCAACGACCTGAGCAAACTGGACCTGTGGGCCGGACGCGGCATGCGCATGTTCGGCTTCAGCTACATCGGCAACAACAGCTGGGCGGACTCCTCGCGGCCGCTGCCGTTCTTCAATGACTCGCCGGACGCCCTCGACGGTCTCTCCGATATCGGCAAGCAAGCAGTGCAGCGTTTGAACGATCTGGGCGTGATCATCGACGTTTCGCAGATGTCGACCAAAGGCCTGGAACAGGTTGCACAGCTGAGCCGCACACCGTTGGTGGCCTCACACTCGGCGCCGCGTGCGGCGGTGGATATTCCGCGCAACCTCAGCGACAAGGAATTGCAGCTGATCAAGAACAGCGGCGGCGTGGTTCAGGTGGTCGGCTTCTCGCAGTACCTCAAACCGCTGACTCAGGGCACGCAGGACAAACTCAATGCCCTGCGCGCACGCTTCGATCTGCCGCCACTGCCAAACCTGGCCATGGCGCTGATGCCGGGCGACCCGATCATCACGGCCTGGTCGGAACAAAAACTCGGCCAGTACGCCAGCGGCCTCTACGGCATCCTTGAAGAAGAGCCGAAAGCCACCCTCAAGGATCTCGGTGACGCCATCGATTACACCGTGCGCAAAATCGGTATCGACCATGTCGGCATCTCGTCCGACTTCAACGACGGCGGCGGCATCAAGGGTTGGGAAAACGTTGGCGAAATCCGCAACGTCACCGCCGAATTGATACAGCGCGGCTACTCCGAAGCGGACATCGCCAAGCTGTGGGGCGGCAACTTTATGCGCGTCTGGGATCAGGCACAGAAATCCGCGAAACCGGCACTGATTTCCCGTCAGGACACTGCCAAGCCATGACTGACCGCCGGACCTTTCTGAAACAGGCCGGCGTGCTGGCGGCCGCTCTGCCGTTCGGCGCCAGCCTCACAGCGCCGGCAATGGCCGCGACCGCGCCCGTGGCCTCCGTGAACAAATGGACGCAATTGCGCCAGCTGTTCGATCAGGACCCGCAGGCGATTCACTTCGCTAACTTCCTGATCACCTCGCACCCCAAACCCGTGCGCGAAGCCATCGAACGCCATCGCGCCACGCTCGACCGCAATCCGGGACTGGCGATGGATTGGGATCAGGGTAGCAACGAACAATTGCAGCACAACGTGCGGGTCTGGGCCGGCCAATACCTGCAAGCCAAGCCCGGCCAGATCGCCCTCACCGGTAGCACCACCGAAGGTCTGGCGATGATTTATGGCAGCGTGCAAGTGCGCGCGGATCAGGAAATCCTCACCACCGAGCACGAGCACTATTCCACCCGCAACATTCTCGATTTCCGCAGCCGCCGCGATGGCACCCGGGTGCGCAAACTCAGGCTGTTCGACAACCCGCAAAGCATTTCCCTGGATCAGGTGCTCGACACCATCAACCGCAATATCCGCCCGCAAACCCGCGTCCTCGGCATGACCTGGGTACATTCGGGCAGCGGTGTGAAATTGCCGATCAGCGCTATCTCGCGGCTGGTCGATGAACACAACCGTCAACGCGACGACAAGGATCGGCTGATTTACGTGGTCGACGGCGTGCACGGTTTCGGTGTCGACGACCTGAGTTTCCCGCAGATGAACTGCGACTTCTTTATCGCCGGCACCCACAAGTGGATGTTCGGTCCGCGCGGCACCGGCATCGTGTGCAGCCGCAGCGAAGAGCTGAAATACGTCAGCCCGAGTGTGCCGACGTTCTCCGAAGCCACTTCTTTCGCCACGATCATGACCCCGGGCGGTTACCACGCTTTCGAGCATCGCTGGGCGGTGGACGAAGCGTTCAAGTTGCACCTGCAACTGGGCAAGGCTGACGTTCAGGCGCGCATTCATCAGCTCAACAGCTACCTGAAGCAGCGTCTGCAAGAACAGTCGAACATCGAGCTGGTGACTCCGCTCGATCCGCAGTTTTCTGCCGGTTTCACGTTCTTCCGGGCCAAGGGTCAGGACAGTGATGCAGTGGCCGCCTACCTGATGCAAAACCGGGTGATCTGCGATGCGGTCAGCCGCGATGTCGGCCCGGTGATTCGCACCGCGCCGGGCCTGCTCAACAACGAAGCCGAAGTGGACCGCTTCATGGCCCTGCTCGGTAAAAAACGCCGCGCCTGATCCCTCGACTCCAGTTTTCCTTTTCACAGAGACGACTCATGAAAAAGCCCCATGCCTGTTTCACCTTCAAGGCCTTGCCCGCGCTGGCCCTGACCGCGCTGTGCGCCGGCCTGTTGCCCGGCGCAGCTCAAGCGGCGACAGTGCCGGCGCCAGGCAAAGTGTTCAAGGACTGCAAGGACTGCCCGGAAATGGTCGTGCTGCCGACCGGCACCTTCACCATGGGCACCCCGGACGACGAAGTCGGCCGCGAACCGGACGAAGGCCCGCGCCACGCAGTGACCTTCAGCAAACCCTTCGCCATCAGCCGCTTCCAGGTGCTGGTCGGCGAGTGGGACGCGTACGTGCGCGAAACCGGCAACAAGCCTTACGACTTCGATGATCGCCCGGGCCGCCGCTGCACCGCCGGCAAACCGGAATTCAAACAGACCGCCCGCGACCCGGCCGTGTGCATGAACGTCGCCGAAGCCCAGGGCTACATCGATTGGTTGTCGAAAAAAACCGGTCATGCCTATCGCTTGCAAAGCGAATCGATCCGCGAGTACGCCGCACGCGGCGGCAGCACCGGGCCCTTCCCTTTCCCGTTCGATGAAGGCAACAACTACCAGATCTCCAAACACGCCAACACCTATGGCGCCGCCGACGGTTACAACTTCACCTCCCCTGCCGGGACGTTCCCGGCCAATGCCTTCGGCGTTTACGACGCTCACGGCAACGTCTACGAATGGACCGCCGACTGCTATCACAAGGATTACTCCGGCGTACCCAACGACGGTCGCCCATGGACCCAGGAAAACTGCGAGCGTCAGGTCATGCGCGGCAACGATTGGGGCGAGGCGCCGGTGTTCTCGCGCTCCGGCAACCGCAACAGCAGCTGGCCGACCAGCAAAGGCGACTGGCTCGGGTTTCGCGTAGTGCGCGACCTCTGATCCTGCCCATCCCGACCGCAGCCCCGCCTGCGGTCGTTTAAAGAAAGTCCGTGACCATTCGTTTTCCTTAAGTACCGGCACTCCCTCCGCACCGAAGCAGGAATCCTCCATGACCAAGCCTACGCGTGGGGCGATCAACGAATTGTTCGCCTTGCTCAAGCCCTTCCGCCTGATCGTCTCTGTGTCCATCGTGCTCGGCATGATCGGCGGCCTGAGCGTCACCGTGCTGCTGGCGACCATCAACAATGCCCTGCACTCCGACGACGGCCTGACCCGCACCGTGGTAATGATCTTCGCTGGCCTCTGTGCGTTGGCCTTATTGACGACGATTTTGTCCGACATCGGCACCAACTACGTCGGCCAGCACATCATCGCCAAATTGCGCAAAGAGCTGGGGGAGAAAGTCCTGTCGGCGCCGATCGACCAGATCGAACGTTACCGCAGCCATCGCTTGATCCCGGTGCTGACCCACGACGTCGACACCATCAGCGACTTCGCCTTCGCCTTCGCCCCGCTGGCGATTTCCATGACCGTTACCCTCGGCTGCCTCGGCTATCTGGCGCTGCTGTCCTGGCCGATGTTCCTGATGATGTTGGTGGCGATTGCGATCGGTACGACCATTCAGGCGATTGCCCGGGCCAAGGGCATGCGCGGTTTCTACGCTGCACGCGATTCCGAAGATGAACTGCAAAAGCATTACAACGCGATTGCCGAGGGTGCTAAGGAACTGCGCATTCATCGCCCGCGTCGCCAGCGCATGTTTGTCGCCGGGATTCAAAAAACCGCCGAGAAGATCTGCGACACCCAGATCAAATCCATCAACACCTTCGTCATCGCCAAGTCCTTCGGTTCGATGCTGTTCTTCGTGGTCATCGGCATGGCCCTGGCCCTGCAATCCTTCTGGCCCAGCGGCGACAAAGCAGTGATGAGCGGCTTCGTCCTGGTGCTGCTGTACATGAAGGGGCCGCTGGAGCACCTGGTCAGCACCTTGCCGATCATCAGCCGTGCGCAGATTGCCTTCCGCCGCATCGCCGAACTGAGCGAGCAATTCTCCTCGCCCGAACCGCATCTGCTGCTGGAGGATCAGGGCAAGAAACCCGGTGCGGTCAACAGCCTGGAACTGCACAACGTGCGTTACGCCTTCCCACCCGTGGAAGGCAGCGAACCGTTCCGTCTGGGGCCGGTCAACCTGCGCATCGAACAGGGCGACATCGTGTTTATCGTCGGTGAAAACGGCTGCGGCAAAACCACGCTGATCAAACTGCTGCTGGGCTTGTACGCGCCAACCGAAGGCGAAATCCGCGTCAACGATCAGCCGATCACCGCGCTTAATCGCGATGACTACCGGCAGAATTTCACGACGATTTTTGCCGACTACTACCTGTTCGACGATCTGATTCAGGGCGACCGCGAAGTCCCGCAGGACGCGACCCGCTACCTCGAACGTCTGGAGATCGCGCACAAGGTCAGCGTGCGCGACGGCGCGTTCAGCACCACCGATTTGTCCACCGGCCAGCGCAAGCGCCTGGCCCTGGTCAATGCCTGGCTCGAAGAGCGGCCGGTGCTGGTGTTCGATGAATGGGCGGCCGATCAGGACCCGACCTTCCGGCGAATTTTCTACACCGAGTTGCTGCCTGACCTCAAACGTCTGGGCAAGACCATCATCGTCATTTCCCACGATGACCGTTACTTCGACGTCGCCGATCAACTGGTGCGCATGGAGGCCGGCAAGGTCAAGAGCGAACTGCAAACCGCTTGATCGACGAGGTCGCGGCAAACCGGAAAAATAATTTTCCGGTTTGCCGCGGCTTCCTCGTCTTAATGAGATGAATAAGAACCATTAACAACTATACCTGCCAAGGTCTTAACCTCATGTCCGCATCCCGTTTCATGCTTCGCCCTCTGACTCGAGCCCTGCTGATGCACGGCGCGACACGCACTCGACTGGCCGGCACCGGCCTTGGTCTGGCACTGACATTCACGGCAGCGCCGTATGTTCAGGCCCAGGAATGGACCCTGAACATCCCGTCGCAGCCACTGGCCCAGGCACTGCAAACCCTTGGCCAGCAGACCAGCCTGCAAATCATCTACAGTCCGGAAAGCCTGCAAGGTTTGCGTTCGACCGCGCTCAACGGCCGCTACCAGGACGACGAGTCACTCAAGGCGATGCTTAACGGCACCGGCATCCGCTACCAGCGTGACGGCAACACCGTGACCGTGCTCGGCCCGGCCACCGGCAGCGCGATGGAACTGGCCCCGACCAACGTCAACGCCAGCCGCCTCGGTGCCACCACCGAGGGCAGCAACTCCTACACCACCGGCGGCGTGACCATTGGCAAGGGCGTGCACTCGCTGAAGGAAACCCCGCAGTCGGTCACGGTGATGACCCGCAAGATGCTCGATGACCAGAACCTCAACACCATCGAACAGGTGATGGAGAAGACCCCGGGCATTACCGTGTATGACTCGCCCATGGGCGGCAAGTATTTCTACTCCCGCGGCTTCCGTATGACTGGCCAGTACCAGTACGACGGCGTGCCGCTGGATATCGGCAGCAGCTACGTGCAGGCCGACAGCTTCAACAGCGACATGGCCATTTATGACCGCGTGGAAGTTCTGCGTGGCGCAGCCGGCATGATGAAAGGCGCAGGCGGCACCGCCGGTGGCGTCAACTTCGTACGCAAACGCGGCCAGGACACTGCGCACACGCAGCTCTCGCTGTCGGCAGGCACCTGGGACAACTATCGTGGCCAGGTCGATACCGGCGGCCCGCTGAACGATTCCGGCACCATCCGTGGTCGCGCCGTGGTCACCGAACAGACCCGTCAATATTTCTATGACGTGGCCAGCCGCAAAGACCAGATCTACTACGGCGCCCTGGACTTCGACCTCAGCCCCGACACCACCCTGGGTCTGGGTTTCGCCTGGGAAGACGTCGACGCTACGCCATGCTGGGGCGGCCTGCCGCGTTACGCCGACGGATCCGACCTGCACCTCAAGCGCTCCACCTGCCTGAACACCGCGTGGAACAACCAGCGCAGCAAACGCGCCACCTACTTCGCCGACCTGAAACACCAGTTCAACGACGACTGGTCGCTGAAAGTCGCCGGGGTGTATTCGCGCAACACCCAGGACATGGAATACGCCTTCCCGAGCGGTGCAGTGCCGGTCGGTGCCACGGCTTCGAATACGCTGATGCTGGGTAGCATTTACGACTACGACCAGCGCGACTACGGCTTCGATGCCTATGTCGACGGCAAATTCGACGCCTTCGGCCAGCAACATGAACTGACCATCGGCGCCAACGCCAGCCGTTCGCACAAGGATGACTTCTACGCCGTCGCCGCGCTGCCACAACGGCAGAACGTGCTCGACCCGAACCACCACATCCCGCAACCGGACGAAAGCTACTACCTGGCCAACGCTTCCCGTGGCGGCCCGGTGGACATGCACATCAAGCAATACGGCGCCTACTCGATCGCCCGCCTGAAACTGGCTGATCCGCTGACCCTGGTACTGGGCAGCCGTGTCAGCTGGTACAAGTCCGACACCGATTCGGTGCAGTACTTCCGTGGCGAAGGCACCCAGGTCGACACCAAGTCCACCGAAACCGGCCAGGTCACGCCGTTCGCCGGTGTGCTGTTCGACCTCAACGACAACCTGACCGCCTACGCCAGCTACACCGACATCTTCACCCCGCAAGGCGCTTACAAGACCATCGATGGCAGCACCCTCAAGCCATTGGTTGGCCAGAGCTACGAGCTGGGGATCAAGGGTGAGTGGTTCGACGGTCGTCTGAACAGCTCCTTCAACCTGTTCCGCACCATTCAGAAAGATGCCGCCCAGGATGACCCGCGTTGCGAAGACAGTTCTTGCTCGATCAACTCCGGCAAGGTTCGCGCGCAAGGCTTCGAAGCGGAAGTCAGCGGTGAGGTGATTGATCGCCTGCAATTGCTCGCCGGTTACACCTACACCCAGACCAAAGTGCTGGAAGATGCCGACGCCACGCAGGATGGCGTGGTCTACAACTCCTACGTGCCGCGCCATTTGCTGCGTGTCTGGGGTGACTACAGCCTGAGCGGGCCGCTGGATCGCGTGACGATCGGTGCGGGTGTCAACGCGCAGACGGGCAACTACCGGACTTCGCCTTTGGGCGGTGACAACATTGATGGCGCCGGTTATGCGGTCTGGAACGGTCGCATTGGCTACCGTATCGATGACACCTGGTCGGTGGCGCTTAACGGGAACAACCTGTTTGACAAGCGTTACTACTCGACCATTGGTACCGAAGGGTTCGGTAACTTCTATGGTGATCCGCGTAACTTCGTGATGTCGGTCAAGGCTGATTTCTGATTGGGTGTGATGTGAGAGAGCCCCGCTTTGGCGGGGCTTTTTTTCGCCTGTTGGTCTTGGCGGCCTTCGGGCCGACCATGCTCTTTGGGTTTTGGGGGCATATCCGTTGCTGCGGGTGTTGCCGCTGGCGATTTCGCTCTTACAGCGAGTTACCTTTTCCAAACGCCGAAAAGGTAACCCAAAAGGCTTTGCCCCGGCGTACGGCACTTCGCTGAGGCTCAGTGTTCCCTCGCTACGGTGTCCATCCGGGGGCATCGCCTACGGTTTGCTGCGCGGCACCTCCTCTCGATGTATGCGGCTAAGCCGCACGGCGCTGCGCGCCTAACCCCCGGATGAACACCTCCGCTCGGCCTGCCGATGGGGCAAAAGATCAAAAGCCGAAGCCAGATCAAAAGCCAGATCAAAAGCCCCTCACCCTAGCCCTCTCCCTGTATGTACCGGAGACATGGTGGACACATGTTCGGAGACATGGTGGACGGTTTTAGATCTTCTTACCTGCCGTCACGATCTGCAAGTTCAAGTCGATTCGGGCGATACGATGTCTACTCCAGTAGACATCGTGGATGCCGTCCTCCGTCGTTTCCCTGATAGCCACTGACCTCCCGTAAAATGCCTTTCCAACTGTGTATTCACGATTGCCCCAGTAGATCTCGCCCTTCACCTGAACCTTCCTGACCACATCCCCATCATCGTACTCAGGCGCCGCCGGTTGCTCCTGATATTCCCGCGGGCTACTGCTGTAGCGAGTAGCAGGAACCTGCATGCCCAGTGCTTGATGCGGGCGCTTCTGGTTGTAAATCTCACGCCAGATATCAAACGCCCGTTGCGCATCGTCCAGATCGATGAAGAGCTGGCCTTGCAGGACTTCCCTTTTCAGGCTGCGGTGGAAGCGCTCCAGCTTTCCCTGGGTTTGCGGGTGATAAGGTCGGGAGTGGCCGACCTTGATGCCCTGGCTCATCAGCCAGACCTCCAGTGCGGTATAAACACCTGTCTGATCACCCCATGGCGAACCGTTGTCCATCGTCATGCGTAAAGGCAGGCCGAAACGCCGAAAGGTCCTGATTAGATGCTCCTGAACGGTTTGGCGCTGCTCATTAATGCATGCCGCGATGCACAGCGAAAACCGTGAATGATCGTCCAATATCGTCAACGGATGGCAACGCCCCTGAGCCAGGCTGATATGTCCCTTGAAGTCCATCTGCCAAAGATCGTTGGGCGCTTCATGCTCGAACCGGATAAACGGTTTGATCTCAGCGGCCTTTGGATCAACGCGCGAATGACGCTGTAAAACCGCATGCACGGTACTGACCGAAGGCATCACTTTGCCGTCGTCTTCCAGCACACGCTTGAGCTTGCGAGCGCCCCAAGCGGCGTACTCCTGACTCACGGTCAGAATCTGCTGCTCAACATCGTCAGCGCAACGTTTGGGTGATGTCTTTGGTTGTCGAGACTGATCGATCAATCCCTCTGCACCTGAGGTCTCAAACCTGTTGAGCCATTTGTAGGCAGTGCTTGGGCTGATATTGAATCGACGGCAAAGCTGCCGAACATTGGCCCCTTCTTGCCGAGCCAACAGCACGAATTCTGAACGAAGCTGCACGGTGGACACCTCTTCCCAAGACACAGGCCATCTCCTTCGCGATGAGCAATGTGTCTATTAAAATGTGTCCACCATGTCTCCGAACACCTGTCCACCATGTCTCCGGTACATACACTCCCGGAGGGAGAGGGGACTGATTGAGGTGTTTGGGAGAGCTACGCCGACGTGCGATACCGCGCTGAGCTCAGGCTCTGAAAAGCAAACAAATCAGCCCCTCGCCATGAGGAAAAGGGGACTGATCGAGGTGATTGGGCGAGCTACGCCGACGTGCGATACCGCGCTGAACTCAGGCTCTAAAAAGCAAACAAATCAGCCCCTCCCCCCCCAAGAAAGAGGGGCTGACTGAGATGTTTGGGAGAGCTTCGCCGACATGCGATACCGAGTCGAACTCAGATTTTGAAAAGCCCACAAATTGGCTCCCTCTCCCTCGGGAGAGGGCTGGGGTGAGGGGAAAATCCACCTCAAATCCAAAGCCGAACACCCGCTCTTCACCACTCAATAGGCCGAGTGTCAGCTCGCCTGCTTTTGATCTTGATCCATGGGCGACGTCGGAAGGCTGAGTGGAGGGATTGATCCGGGCGTGGGAGCGCAGCGACCGTTTGGCGCAGCCAAACACAGCGAGAGGAGGTGCAGCGAAGCAAACCGTAGGCGCTGCGCCCGGATCGATCCCGCAGCGAAGGAACCCCGAGCCCCAGCGAGCGGGCCGCACGTAGGAGCAAGCGTTTTTGGTTACTTTTTAGGCGTTTGTAAAAAGTGACCCGCCGTAAGGGCGGAACCCTAAGCCGCCATTACCGCAGCAACGGATATTCACCCAAAAACCACCCCCCCAAAAATCAAACCAACACCCCCGCCAACGCCCGGCTCAGGCGTTCATGCACCCGCAAAACATCAGGCATCACCGAAGCCATCCGCAGCAAATCATGCGTCAGCTCAGGACAATGCTCAACCTCAACACTCACCCCCTGCCCCCGCAACTTATCAGCGTAAGCCTGCCCCTCATCAAACAACGGATCAAAACCCGCCAACAACACAATCGCCGGCGCCACCCCCTGCAGATCCTCCGCCAACAACGGCGAAAAACGCCAGTCCAGATAATCTTGCGGACTGCGGGCGTAATGCTGATAAAACCAGTCAAGCGTATCGCTCTCCAACAAATACCCCTCGCTAAACAACAACCGCGAATCGTGCACACGCGAAGCATCGGTCACCGGATAGCACAACAACTGCGCCTTGGGTGCGATGGCCACAGTATGCGGTTGCACCACGGCCTGAATCGCCAGCACCGTAGCCAACGTCGCGCCGGCACTATCGCCACCAAACGCCACGCGCGAGGTATCAAGCCCAAGACTTACGGCGTTTTCCGCTAACCACGACAAAGCGTCTTCGCCATCCTCCAATGCCGTTGGAAAACGATGCTCCGGGGCCAGTCGATAGCCCACCGACAACACCGCACACGGCGTGCGCTGACAAAACTCGCGGCACACACCGTCGTGAGAGTCGAGGCTGCCGACAACAAAACCACCACCATGGAAATACACCAGCACCGGCATCGGCGAGACCGCAGCATTGGGGCGATACAGACGCAATGCCAACGGCGCACCATCACGTGCCGACGTGTCGATTGCGCTGACCAACAGGTCTTCAGGCGCCGGCCAGCGCAGTTGCGCAGTGGTCTGTTCGAAAGTCGCGCGGGCTTCGTTCGGGGTCATTTGGTGCATGGCCGGCAGGCCGGCGTCCTGGCTGTCTTGGGCCAGATCGAGGAAGGCTTCCAGATCAGGGTGTAACGACATCGCTTAAATCCTTGTATCGGCAAAAAAGGGGCGCGCCGCGGCAGCGCCCCCGAAGATGACTGAACGTGTGGCGATCAGCCCGCGCGTGCCATGCAATGCTCGACCAACGCTTCCAGCTCACGCTGGTAATCGCTCATCAAGGCATCCATGGTGCCGGCGCGATAACGCTGGCTGCTGTAGATGCAACGCAAGGCCAACTGACCGTCATAGACCTGGCCGACAATTTCCAGCCAGTTGCCCAAATTGGCTTTGAGGCTGTAGTTGTCACCGGTTTCTTCCAGCGCCGGCACCAGCAGGGCCTGCTCGTCGAAGCTCTGGTCGAATTGCCCCAGGTAGTTGAACGTGACCCGCGCTTGCGGCAGCTCGGCCAGTTGCCTCGACACCTCAGCGCCTGCCAGATGCCGCAGCACGCCATAGCCGATGCCTTTCTGCGGCACCGCTGCCAACTGTGCCTGCACATTGACGATCGACTGGCCGATGTCGTCGCTGTCGGGGCGCAAACGCACCGGGAACATGCTGGTGAACCAGCCCAGGCTGCGGCTCAGGTCGATGGCCTCGAACAGATCTTCACGACCATGGCCTTCGAGCAGGATCAGTGCCGACGGTTGTTGACTCCAGCGGCACAGGGCACGGCTGAGCGCCGACAACAGCAGGTCGTTGATCTGCGTGCCATACACCGCCGGGGCCTGTTTGAGCAGTTGTTCAGTGTGCTCGCGAGACAATTTGAGCCGCGCCTGCGCCTGCTGACGCACGAGGTTTTTGCCGCGCAGGTTGTCGCACGGCAAGTCGACGCCCGGCTGATCCAGTTGCTCCAGCCAATACCCCAGCTCCTGCTCGGCAATCACCGGCGCCTGCGCCTGCAAGGCTTCGGCGAACGATCGGTAACTGCTGGTGCGAATCGGCAGTTTCGGTTGCAGCCCCTGCACGCACGCCTCGTACGCCACTTTCAAATCGTCGAGCAGAATTCGCCACGACACGGTGTCGACCACCAAGTGATGAATCACCACGAGCAGGCGCGCCTGGCCATCCGGCAAGGCGACGTGCATCACCCGCCAGACCGGCCCGTCATCGAGTTTCAAGCTGCGCTGGGCAAGGTTGGCCAAGGCTTCGACCTGCTCGCTGTTGTCCGCCTCGCGGCGCCAGAGCAACGTCTCGCCCTGTTCACTGAGGTCGCAGTAACGCTGCATCCAGCGCCCGCCTTCGTGGGAGAAACGCAGGCGCAACGAGTCGTGATGTTGCTCGATCCAGCCCAGTGCCTGCTCGAGCGCATCGAGGTCCAGCGGCTGGCGCGCGCTCAACAGCAATGACTGGTTGTAGTGATGCGCCTCGGCCATGCCTTCAGCAAAGAACCACTCCTGAATCGGCAAGAGATTGAACAAGCCCTCGGCGGCCACGTGCGTGACGTCCGTCTGCGGTTGTGCCGTGCCCTCCTTCGCCGCTTCCTGCTCGACGATGCCGGCGATGGTCTGATAACGCATCAGGTCGCGCAGCTTGAGATCCATCTGCAACGTCGGGTGGTTTCTGACGCGGGAGATCACCTGCAAACTCAAAATCGAATCGCCGCCCAGTTCGAAGAAGTTGTCGCTGATGCCCACTTGTTCGACCTGCAGCACCTGCGCCCAGATGTCCGCGAGCAGGCTTTCCTGCTCATTGCGCGGGGCGACGTATTCTTCGGTTTTGAATTCCGGTTCCGGCAGCGCCTTGCGATCCAGCTTGCCGTTAGGCGTTACCGGGAAAGCGTTCAGGCAGACGATCTGCGCCGGCACCATGTATTCCGGCAACGAGGCGCGCAGGCCCGCCTTGAGTTCATCGCCGATGTCTGCACCGGTCGCGGTGACCACATAACCGATCAGTTGCTTGCCGGAGGCATTGTCCCGGGCGATCACCAGTGCATCAGTCACCGACGGCAACTGGCGCAGACTGGCCTCGACTTCACCCAGTTCGATGCGGAAGCCGCGCACCTTGACCTGATGGTCGATACGGCCGACGTAATCGACCACACCGTCGGCGCGTAAACGCACCAGATCGCCGCTGCGATACAGGCGCTCGCCCGCCGCGAACGGATTGGGTACGAAGCGCTCGCAGGTCAGGTCCGGACGGCCGTGATAACCCCGGGCGACGCCATAGCCACCGATGTACAACTCACCGGCAAAGCCTGGCGGCAGCGGGTTCAGGTCTTCGTCCAGCACGTACAGCGAGCGTGCCCCCACGGCGCGGCCGATCGGCGCGTACGCCGCTTCGCAATGCTGGCTGACCGGGACTTTCCAGAGCATCGGCGTGACCACGGTTTCGGTCGGGCCGTAGCCGTTGGTGAAGTACTGCGGACGCAGCGCAGCTTTGACCTGCTCGAAGGTCTGATCCGGCACCGCGTCACCGCCGAAGCAATAGATGCGCACGGGTGGCGGCGCAATACCGCTGGCCGCCGCGTACTCGGCCAGTTGCTTGAGATAGGCCGGCGGGAAGCAGGCAATGGTGATGCCGTAGTCGTGCAGCGCCTGATAGGTCTGCTCCGGCGTCCACAGGCAACCGTCGCGAATCAGCAGACGACCGCCGCTGTACAAGGTGCTCAACCAGCGCTCATGGGCCCCGTCGAAGGCGAACGACATAAAGTGCAGCTCGCAACTGCTGGCGTCCATTTCGTACAGCTCGGCGATGGCCTGACAGTGCATGCTCAGCGGGCCTTGGGTCACCGCGACGCCTTTCGGCCGGCCGGTGGAACCCGAGGTGTAGACCAGATAGGCCAGGCCCTGCTCCTGCACGCGACGTTCGGGGGCGTGGTCGGCGTAGCGGCTTTCATCGAGGTGATCGATTTCCAGGCGCAGCAGGCCTTGCGGCGCCGGCAACGTGCTGCGCAGACTGCTCTGGGTCAGCAACAGCGCCATGCCGGAATCTTCGATCATGTAGGCCAGACGCTCCGGCGGATAGTCGATGTCCAGCGGCACGTACGCCGCCCCGCTCTTGAGTACGGCGAGGAAGCTCACGACCATTTCCAGCGAGCGTGGCAAGGCCACGCCGATCACCACTTCCGGCCCGGCGCCGTGTTCGATCAGGCAGTGCGCCAGTCGGTTGGCGCGTTGCTCGAGTTCGGCGTAGGTCAGGTTCATTCCGGCGCATTGCAGGGCGATGGCCTGCGGCTGCTGTTGCGCGTGACGACTGATCAGTTCCGGCAACAGCGCGGCTTGATGGGTGTGTGCCGGTTCAGCGCTCCAGGCTTGCGCCGCTTGCCATTGCTCGCCGCTCAGGCGCTGCAAATTACCGAGGCGTTCGTACGGCGCCTCCAGCATCGCGGCGAGGGTGTTTTCCATGGTCTGGCGAATACCGACAACCGCCTCGGCGCTGAAGTGGCTGCGCAGGTACAGGTATTCGATCGACAACTCGTCGCCGAGCATCACCGCGAGGTCCATCGGCACGTTGGTCACGCCATGGCCGATGGATTTGCCGAAGGTCAGATCGGTGTCGTTGTCTTCCTGCAAGCGATCGTCGATCGGGAAGTTTTCGAACACCACGATGCTGTCGAACAACGCCTGCCCACCGAGGCTGGACCAGCGCTGTACATCCGCCAGCGGCGCCTGGGAATAATCACGGATGTCGAGGTTGTAGGCCTGCACTTCGCCCAGCCAGTCAGCCAGACGCTGATCGGCTTGCGGGGTCTGAATGATCGGCAAGGTGTTGATAAACAGACCGAGCATGTTGCCGACATTCGCCAGACTTTCCGGACGCCCCGACACCGTGGCGCCAAAGGTCACCGTCTGCTGCCCGGTGTAGCGTTGCAACAGCAGCAACCATGCACCCTGAATCAGCGTGTTGGGGGTGATGCGCAGGTCGCGACAGAACTGCAACAGCCGCGCGGTCTGCGCTTTATCCCAGTTCGAATAGATTGCATCGTGACCGGCGACATCGGCGCTGTGGCGCGGGTGCATCGCCTGGCTCAGTGCCGTCGGCTCGTTGACGGCCGCCAGACGCGCCTTCCAGAACAATTCCTGGGCGTCCTGATCCTGCGCCTGCAGCCAGGCGATGAAGTCGCGGTAGCGACCGTTCTCGCCAATGATTTCGCCCTTGGCGTAATACTGCAGCACCTCGCCGAACAGCCGCGAACTGCTCCAGCCGTCCATGAGAATGTGGTGGCTGGTCCAGATCATCTGGTACTGATCTTCGCTCAGGCGCAGCAGGGTCACCCGCAACAAACGCGCTTCGGCCAGATTGAAACCGAGCGCACGGTCAGCGCTGGCGAACTCGGCAATCAGTTCCTCGCTCGTCTCCCGATCACGCCAATCAAGTACCTGCATTTGCAACGGCGCATGGCGATGCACCACCTGCAACGGTTTGGCCAGGCCGTCCTGCCAATGGAAACTGGTGCGCAGAATCGCCTGACGGGCGATGACAAATTCCCACGCCTGACGGAAGCGTTCCACGTCCAGGCCCTTGATCGGCAGGCTGACCTGTTGCACGTAAAGGCTGCTGCCGTTATCCGACAGCGTGTGAAAGAGCATGCCTTCCTGCATCGGCGACAGCGGGTAGACATCCTCGATCTGGTCGGCCGGCACCGGCAACGCATCGAGCTGCGCCTGATCGAGTTGCGCCAGCGGATAATCCGCCGGCGCCTCGTCGGTCGACGACTCGAGCGCAACCACAGCGGCGAGCTTCTGCACGGTCTGCTGCTGGAACAGGTCTTTGGGGGTGAAGCGAATCCCCTGCTGGCGCGCACGGCTGACCAGTTGAATCGAGATGATCGAATCGCCGCCCAGCGCAAAGTAGTTGTCGGTCACGCCGACCCGTTCGATCTTCAGAATGTCCTGCCAGACCTCGGCGAGTTGCTGCTCCAGCGGCGTCGACGGCGCCACGTATTCGCGCTGCGACTGGCTGAGGTCCGCTGCCGGCAAGGCTTTGCGGTCAAGTTTGCCGTTCGGTGTCAGCGGCAACTGTTCGAGGAACAGCCACTGCGCCGGCACCATGTATTCCGGCAGGTGCGCCTTCAGCGCGGCCTGCAGCGTTTCACTCAGATCGTCCAATTGTTCGAGGCTGAGGCTGCTGTCACTCGGCACCACATACGCCACCAGTTGCTGACCGCTGTGGCCATCCACCGCCAGCACCACGCCTTCGCGCACGCTGTCCTGAGCGAGCAGACGCGCTTCGATTTCACCCAGTTCGATGCGGAAACCGCGCACCTTGACCTGATGATCGATGCGGCCGACGTATTCGATCCGGCCGTCATCGCTGAAGCGAGTCAGGTCGCCGGTGCGGTACATGCGTTCGCCGCTGCTCGAGAATGGATTGGGCACGAAACGTTCGGCGGTCAGGCCGGGGCGGAACAAATAGCCACGGGTGATGCCGTCGCCGGCCAGGTACAGTTCGGCCGCCACGCCCAGCGGCGCTTGCTGCAATTGACCATCGAGCAGGTACGCCGTGGTGTTGACCAGCGGCCGGCCGATGTTCGCCAGACCACCCAGTTCGCGGCGGGTGCAGGTCGAATAGGTGGTGTCTTCCGACGGCCCGTACAGGTCGTAGACGTGCTCCACCGCCGTCTCGCGGTAGAGCGTGTCGACCAGGCTCTGCTTCAGTGGCTCGCCGGCGAGGTTGATAATGCGCACGCCCGGCGGAATTTGCCCGGTGCGTTGCAGCGCGGCAATCGCCGACGGCACGGTGTTGATCAGGCGCACCTGATCGCGCTCCGGCAAGTCCGGCAGTTCCAGGGCATTGCGCGCCATGACGATCGAGCCGCCGCGTGCGAGGGTGACGAAGATCTCCCACACCGACAGGTCGAAGCACACCGACGTCGACGCCAGTACACCTTGCAGATCGTCTTCGCTGTAGACCTCGGCGGACCAGTGAATCAGCGCCTGCACGTTGCGATGGGCAATGGCCACGCCTTTCGGCTTGCCGGTGGAACCGGAGGTGTAGATCACGTAGGCCAGATTGGCCGAATCCCCGCGCGCAGCAAGATTGTCCGCAGGCTGCTCGGCAAATGCTGCACCACCCGCCTCGACCAGCACCACCTGCGCATCGGTCTGCGGCAGTTGCGCCAGCAGCGACTGCTGCGTGAGCAAGACTTTCGCCTGACTGTCGTCGAGCATGTAGGCCACGCGATCCGCCGGGTAATCCGGGTCCAGCGGCACATAGGTGCCACCGGCCTTGAGCACCGCCATCAGGGCAATGACCAGCTCCGCCGAACGCGGCATCGCCACGCCTACACGGATTTCCGCACCGACACCCAGTGCGACAAGATGATGAGCCAACTGGTTGGCGCGTTGATTGAGCTCGGCATAGCTCAGGGCGACGCCGGCATGACTCAGCGCCAGTGCCTGCGGATGTGCCGCGACGCGACGTTCAAAACTTTGCGGGATCAACCGCTCAGCCGGATACGCGGCCTGATGGTCGTTCCATTGCGCCAGGGTCTGGCGTTCGGCGAGTGGCAACAGGCCGGTCTCACCGAGCAGACGCTGCGGCGCCTCGATGAATTGACGCAGCACTTCTTCCAGATGCCCCGCCAGACCTAGCACGCTGCGTTCGGCAAAGTGTTCGGTGAGGTAGTTGAAGTCCAGGTTCAAGACATCGCTGGCCCCGGCGATCAGGGTCAGGCCGTAGTTGGTTTGCTCGCGATGCTCCAGGCCAGCGAAACGCAGACCGCCCGGATTGGCTTCCAGCGCTTCGGACACCGGATAGTTTTCAAACACCAGCAAGGTGTCGAACAACGCTTCGCCGCTCAGCTGGGCCAGACGCTGGATGTCCTGCAACGGCGTCTGCTCGTAGTCGCGCAGCAACAGGTTTTTGTCCTGCACGCTGCGCACCCAGTCGCCGACGCTGAGCGTGGCTTGCGGGCTGGCGATCACCGGCAAGGTGTTGATGAACAGACCCAATTGCTGCTCGATGCCCGGCAGATCCACCGGACGTCCGGACACAGTCGCACCAAAGGCTACCGTGGCCTGGCCGGTGTAGCGCTGCAACACCAGCAACCACGCGGCTTGCACCAGACTGTTGAGGGTCACTTGCTGCTGACGGGAGAAACCGTTCAGGCGCTGAGTGAAGGCTTGGTCGAAATGCAGGCGATGCATCTGTTTGCCAGGCCCCGGCACGGTACGCCCGTGACAGGCCGAAGCCAGTCGGGTCGGTTCGTCCAGTGCGGCCAGTTGTCCGCGCCAGAATGCCTCTGCGCCCGCCTTGTCCTGACCTTGCAGCCAGACGAGGAAGTCGCGATAACGGCCCTGCGCGCTTGGTACCGGCTGACCGGCGTAATCCTGCAACACCTCGCCGAACATCCGCGAGTTGCTCCAACCATCCATGAGGATGTGGTGGCAGGTGAAAATCAAACGATGGCGGTCATCGCCGGTGCGCAGCAGGCACAGACGCAGCAGCGGCGGGTTCTGCAGATCGAAACCGCGTGCGCGATCAGCCTGCGCCCGCGCTTCGAGCACGGCCGGCAAGTCCGCCACACCGCGCACATCGACTTCGGGCATTTCCAGGGTCAACTGGCGATTGATCACTTGCAGCGGCGCATCGAGGCCATCGCGGCCCCAGATAAAACCGGCGCGCAGCACTTCATGGCGATCCACCACGCGCTGCCAGGCCTGCTGGAAACGCGCCACGTCGAGGCCGTCGATATCCAGCAGCATCTGATAGACATAGGCGCTGGCATCGGCGTCGTACAGGCTGTGAAACAGGATGCCTTGCTGCATCGGCGCCAGCGGATAGATGTCCTCGATGCGCTGGGCAGCGATCGGCAAGCTATCCAGATGCGCCTGGGACAACCCGGCCAACGGCACGTCCGATGGCGTCAAACCGCCGCTCGGATGGTTCAGGCAATGGTCGATCAACTCGCTCAGCGCTACTTCATAAGCGCGGGCCAACGCGTTGATGGTCGCCTCTTCAAAGACATCGCCGCTGTAAGTCCAGGTCAGGCTCAACTGGCCCTGATAAACCCGGCCATCGATGGTCAGCCAGTTGGCCATCGGCGCGTTTTCGTCCTGACCGGCGCCCTTGTCTTCAGTGGCCGGCACCCACAGGGCGTGTTCATCGAAGTTGTTGTCGAACTGGCCGAGGTAGTTGAACGTCACCTTCGGTTGCGCCAGTTCGTTCAAGACCCCTTGCGACTCGGCGCTGCCCAGATGACGCAGCAAGCCATAACCGATGCCTTTGTTCGGGATCGCGCGCAGTTGCTCCTTGATGCCTTTGATCGAGGTTTCCAGACTGGCGTCCGGGGTCAGGCGCACCGGGAACATGCTGGTGAACCAACCCACCGTGCGGCTGAGGTCGACGTCATCGAACAGGTCTTCGCGACCATGGCCTTCAAGCTGCACCAGGGCGCTATCGGTGTTCGTCCATTGGCACAGCACGCGGGCCAGCGCGGTCAGCAGCAGGTCGTTGACCTGGGTGCGATAAACCGCAGGTGCCTGTTGCAGCAACTGGCGAGTGCGTTCGCCGTCGAGACGCGTATCGACGCTGCGCTCGAAACGGTTGCTCAACTGGCCATGCGGGTTGTCCAGCGGCAGTTCGACCGACTCATCGCGCAGTTGCCCGCGCCAGTAATCCAGTTCGCTTTCCAGTTCAGCGCTACGGGCATGCTTCTGCAGACGCTCGCCCCAATCCTTGAACGCGCTGGTCTTGGCCGGCAGACGCACAGCCTGACCGCTGCTCAGTTGTTGATAAGCGCTTTGCAGATCTTCCAGCAGAATCCGCCACGACACGCCATCGACCACCAGGTGATGGATCACCAGCAGCAGACGCTGAGTGGCGTCCGGCAAGTCAACCAACACTGCACGAATCAGCGGACCATCGAGCAAATCGAGGCTGCGTTGCAAGTCCAGGCACAGCGCTGGCAATGCTGCGCTGTCGTCCAGGGTGACCGTGCGCAACAAGGTTTGCGCCTGATCCGCCGGCGCGTGGCTCTGCTGCCAGCCATCGTTGGTTTGCCGGTAACGCAGGCGCAAGGCGTCGTGGTGGCGCTGCAACTGCACCAGCGCCTGCTCCAGCGGCGCCGCGTGCAGTGCGCTGGCCGGGGTCAGCAGGATCGACTGGTTCCAGTGATGCCGCGCCGGAATGTCGCTGTTGAAAAAGTAATGCTGGATCGGTGTCAGCACTGCGTCGCCGAGCACTTCGCCCTGCTGCATTTGCACCGCGTCGCTCTGTTGCGCGACGGTCGCCAGACGTTGCACGGTCTGATGCTGGAAGATGTCTTTGGGGGTGAAGCGAATGCCCGCCTGACGCGCGCGGCTGACCACCTGAATCGAAATGATCGAGTCGCCGCCCAGCTCGAAGAAGTTGTCGTTGAGGCCGACACGCTCGACCTTCAACACGTCCTGCCAGATCTCGGCCAGACGCTGTTCCAGTTCGTTGCGCGGTGCGGCATAGACTTCCTGCGCCTGCGCAACTTCCGGGTGCGGCAGTTGCTTGCGATCGAGTTTGCCGTTGGCCGTCAGCGGCAGGCGTTCAAGGAACGCCCAACTGACCGGAACCATGTAATCCGGCAGGGTTTCGCGCAGATGCGCCTTGATCGAATCGCGCAGTGCGCCCTGCCCTTCGGTATCCAGCGCCTCGTTGGCGACGATCCAGGTTGCCAGTTGCTGGCCGCTGATACCGTCGACCGCCAGCACCACCGCTTCGCGCACGTCGGCGTGCTTGAGCAGTTGCGCTTCGATTTCGCCAAGCTCGATACGGAAACCGCGAATCTTCACCTGATGGTCGATACGACCGATGTACTCAATCACCCCGTCGCCGCGCAGCCGCGCCAGGTCGCCGGTGCGATACAAGCGCTCGCCGGCCTGCGGATTGAAGGGGTCGGGAACGAACCGTGTGGCGGTCATGCCGGCCTGATTCAGATAACCCCGGGCCAGACCGGCACCGGCGATGTACAGCTCACCGATGCAACCTTGTGGCACCAGGTTCAGCGAGCCATCGAGCAAGTACCACGACAGGTCGACAATCGGCTCGCCAATCGGGCTGCTGTGGCTTTGTTCAAGATCGGCCATCGACAACGGCCGGTAGGTCACGTGCACGGTGGTTTCAGTGATGCCATACATGTTGATCAGCGTGGGCGCACGGTCGCCGAAACGTTCGAACCACGGGCGCAGGCTCTGCACTTCCAGCGCCTCGCCGCCGAACACCACGTAGCGCAGAGCGTTGTTGCGCGATGACTCGCTGGCGACCTGCATCAAGGGCTTGAACGCCGACGGCGTCTGGTTCAACACGGTGACGTTTTCATCGCACAGCAGCGTGTAGAAATCCTCCGGTGAACGGCTGACGTCGTGGGGCACCACCACCAGTTTGCCGCCATACAACAGCGCGCCGAAAATCTCCCAAACCGAGAAGTCAAAGGCGTAGGAATGGAACAGCGTCCAGCTGTCCTGCGGGCCGAAATCGAACCAGTGTTCGGTGGCGCTGAACAGCCGCATGACGTTGCCGTGCGGCAGCAATGCGCCTTTCGGTTTACCGGTGGAACCGGAGGTGTAAATGACGTACGCCAGGCTGTCCGACGTGGTCAGGCACAGCGGGTTGGTTTCGTTGTCGGGCTCTGGGGTCTGATTCAGATCGAGGCACGCCAGCCCCAACGGTACCGGCAGTTGCGCGAGCAGATGACCCTGGGTCAGCAGCAGCTCGATGCCGCTGTCCTCGATCATGTAGCTCAAGCGATCATCCGGGTAGCCCGGATCCAGCGGCACATAAGCGCCACCGGCCTTAAGCACAGCGAGGATGGCGACAATCATGTCCAGCGAACGCTCGACCGCGACACCAACACGCACGTCCGGGCCAACGCCACGCGCGATCAGCGCATGCGCCCACTGGTTGGCGCGGCGATTGAGTTCGGCGTACGTCAGGCGTTGCCCGTCGTACGTCACGGCGATCGCGCCGGGATAACGCTCGGCCTGCGCTTCAATGGCTTGGTGAATGCACTGCTCAAGCGGTTGCTCGACCCGCTGAGGATTCCACTGCGCGAGCAATTGTTGCTGCTGGCCGGCATCGAGCATCAGCAACTGGCCAATGCGCTGGGTCGGCTCGGCGACGATGGCCTGCAACAGCGCGTTCCAGTGTTGTGCCAGACGCTCAATGGTCGCGGCGTCGAACAGATCGGTGGCGTATTTCAGTACGGCTTCGATGCCATGGGCTTGTTCGGTGGTGTTGAGGGTCAGGTCGAACTGCGCGGTCTGGCTCTGCCATTCCAGTGGCTCGATGCTCAGGCCATTCAAACGGGTTTCGACACTCACGCGGCGCTCGGCCTGATGGTTGAACATCACCTGGAACAGCGGGCTGTGACTAAGGCTGCGGCCCGGTTCCAGCGCTTCGACCAGTTGCTCGAACGGCAAGTCCTGATGGGCCTGCGCTTCTTGCGCGGTCTGTTTGACCTGACGCAGCAGATCGACAAAGGACATCTGCCCATCGATGTCGGCCTTGAGCACCTGAGTGTTGACGAAGAAGCCGATCAGCCGCTCGATCTCTACCCGGCCACGGTTGGCATTTGGCACGCCGACGCGGATGTCGGCCTGACCGCTGTAGCGATGCAACAAGGCCTGGAACGAGGCCAGCAAGACCACGAACAGGGTGACGTTTTCTTGCCGGGCGAAGGCTTTGAGCGCGTTGCTCAGCGCCGGGTCGAGAATCAGGTTATGGCTGGCGCCAGCGAAGCTTTGCTCGATGGTGCGCGGGCGATCCATCGGCAGTTCCAGCACCGGTTGTTCGCCACCGAGTTTCTCTTGCCAGTAGGCCAGTTGCCGCTCCTGTTCACCGGCCTCCATCCACTGCCGCTGCCACAAGGCGTAGTCGGCGTATTGAATCGGCAGCGCCGGCAGACCGGCGTCGTGATCGAGGTTGAAACCGGCGTAGAGCTGCACCAGTTCCTCGATCATCACTTGCAGCGACCAGCCATCGGAGACGATGTGGTGCAGGGTCAGCACCAGCACATGGTCATTGGGGCTGACTTGCAGCAGCGCTGCGCGCAAGAGCGGGCCGTGCTGCAGGTCAAAAGTTTTCTGGCTCTGGGTCTGTACGAACGCCTGGATCGAGGCATCCGCGTCGTTGGCCAGCTCAGCGCTCAGTTGATGGATCTCCAGTGCAAAGGGCCCTGCGGGCAGGACCACTTGCAAGGGTTGCGCGGTTTCCTGGGAGAACACCGTGCGCAAGGTTTCGTGTCGTTCGATCAGCGCCTGGACGCTGCGCTCCAGCGCGCTGACATCCAGCGGACCCTGCAAACGCAGGGCCGTCGGAATGTTGTAGGCCGCACTGTGCGGCGCCCACTGCCAGAGAAACCACTGGCGCTGCTGAGCGTAGGAGAGCAGCAACGGCTCTTCAGCCGTGCGCTTGAAAACCGGGGCAATGTCAAAGAGGTTGACGCCTTTCTGCTTGAGCAGAACCGCCAGAGCCTTTCTTTGCTTAGCCGAAAGTTGTCCTACCGACTCGATTAACTCTTGCACGCGTTTTTCCCTCTCAAGAAATCAGTTTTTCCAGATCATCGAGGGATAGACGTTTGAGGGCCTCCAGGGATTTAGCCAATTCATCCTGAACGGGCGACATTTCGACGCGCAGAGCCTCGATTCGCGCGCAGAACGCCTTGAGGGTATCGGTTTCGAACAACTCTTTAAGCGGCACCTTGTCGCCCAGACGCTCCTTGATCCGGGTCACCACCAGCGTGGCCAGCAACGAATGCCCGCCGAGCTGGAAGAAGTTGTCCGCGAGGCCCACCTGCTCGACCTCCAGCACCTCCTGCCAGATCGTCGCCACCTCCCACTGCAAATCGCTTTGCGGCGCCTGATAGTGCTGCTGCGTCGGGCCGTCGCCCAAGGCCATCAGCGCCTTGCGATCGAGCTTGCCGTTGGGAGTCAGCGGAATGGCGTCGATCAGGTGCAAGTGGCCTGGCACCATGTGCGCCGGCAAGCGACTGGCCAGTGCATTGCGCAAGTGTTCCGCCAACACCGGTTGATCGACCACTGCCTGCGCCGCCACCACATAGGCGTGCAGGTGTTTGCCGGCGGCTCCGTCCTGAGCGAGCACCACCGCTTCACGGATGTCGTCCTGCTCCAGCAGTCGCGCTTCGATTTCGCTGAGTTCGATACGGAAGCCGCGAATCTTCACCTGATGGTCGGCCCGGCCGATGTACTCGATGTTGTCATCGCTGCCCTGGCGTACCAGATCGCCGGTGCGATACAGGCGTTCGCCGTTGCTGGCGTACGGGTTCGGCACAAAGCGCTCGGCGGTCAGTGCCGCACGCATCAGATAACCCCGGGTGACACCGGCACCGCCCAGGTACAACTCGGCGGGCACGCCACTCGGCAGTACTTGCAACTGGCTGTCGAGCAGATAGGCCACGGTGTTCGGCAACGGCCGGCCGATGTTCGCCTGCCCCTGCGGGGTGCGCAGGGTGAAGGTCGAATAGGTGGTGTCTTCCGACGGCCCGTAGAGGTCGTAGACCTGTTGCACCGACGTGCTCGCGTACAACGTGTCGACCAGGCTCTGTTTGAGCGGTTCACCGGCCAGATTGATGGTCGCCACCGAATGTGGAATCTGCCCGGCCCGTTGCAGCGCGGCAATCGCCGACGGCACCGTGTTGATCAGGGTGACCTGTTCGCGGGCCGGCAAATCGGCCAGCACCAGCGCATTGTCCGCCAACACCAGGCAACCCCCGCAAGCCAGAGTGACGAAAATCTCCCAGACCGACAGGTCGAAGCAGATCGACGTCGACGCCAGCACGCCACGCAACTGTTCTTCGCGATAGACCCCGGCCGACCACTGAATCAGCGCCGACAGGTTGCCGTGGGTGATGGCTACGCCTTTCGGTTTGCCGGTGGAACCGGAGGTGTAGATGACGTACGCCAGATTCTGCGCAGTGACATTCGCCAGCGGTGCCGTTGTCGGGAACGCGCTCAACGCGCCCTCTTCCACCAACAACACCTGCGCACTCAAGTTTTCAGGCAGCAGCGCCAGTGCGGCCGGTTCGGTGATCAGCACGGCGGCGCGGCTGTCATCGAGCATGTGCAGCAAGCGTTCCTGCGGGTAGTCCGGATCCAGCGGCACATACGCGCCACCGGCCTTGAGAATGGCCAACAACGCCACGAGCATATCTGGCGTGCGTCGCATGCACACGCCGACGCGCACCTCCGGTCCGACACCCAGTGCCTGCAGCTTGTGCGCCAGACGGTTGGCCCGAGTATCGAGGCTTTGGTAATCGATCTGTTGTTCGGCGAACAGCACCGCATGCGCTTGCGGTTGGCGCTGCACTTGCGCGGCGAGGTGTTCCAGCACCGTGCGCGCGTCCGTTGCCGTGAGGTCAGCCTTGCCCCAAGCGATGGCTTGTTGACGCTGCGGTTCTGCAAGCAATTGCAAATCGCCCAGCGGCAGAGAAGCATCGGCGAGGAACTGCGTCAGCAGGCTCTCCAGTTGCGCGCTCAAACCGCTGATTGCGGCCGCATCGAAACTGGCCCGGTCGTAACTGATCCCCAGGCTCAGCTCACGCCCGGTGACCGCCACCAGCGTCAACGGGTAGTTGGTCTGTTCCTGACGACGAATCGCCGAGAACTTCAGACCGGTGGCCGGGCCTTGTTGCAGCGCTTCGGCCATCGGGTAGTTTTCGAACACCAGAATGCTGTCGAACAACGCGCCGTTACCGGCACCGGCCCAACGCTGAATGTCGTAGAGCGGCGTGTGCTCGTGTTCACGCAGTGCCAGATTGACGTCCTGCACCTGTTGCAGCCACTGGCTGACGACGATCTCGGCGGACGGCGCCGCGACCACCGGCAAGGTGTTGATGAACAGACCGATCTGCTGCTCGACGCCCGGCAAATCCGTCGGACGCCCGGCAACCGTGGCGCCGAAGGCCACATGGTCCTGCCCGGTATAACGCTGCAACAGCACCAGCCACGCCGCTTGCACCAAGGTGTTGAGGGTGACTTTCTGCTCGCGGGCGAAGCGGTTCAAGTCCGCCGTCAAGGTTTCGCTGAATACATGCGCGTGATCGACGTAACCGCTGGCCGCGTGCTGCCCGCCCGACACGGCACTGGCCAGACGCGTCGGCTCATCAAGATCAGCGAGGGCTGTCGTCCAGAAATCGCGGCTGGCCTGCTGATCGCGCTGATCCAGCCATTCGATGTAATCGCGATAGCGCCCCTGCCCGACCGCTGGGGTCAGGCCGGCATAACGCTGCAGCACTTCGCCGAACAACTGCGAGGTGCTCCAGCCGTCCATGAGGATGTGATGGCAGGTGTAAATCAGGTGATGCGTGGCCTCGTCCGTGCGCACCAGCGTCACCCGCAACAGCGGCGCGCCAGTCAGGTCGAAACCGTTGGCCAAATCCTCGCTGGCCAGTTGCTCCAGCGCCGTGCCGAGGTCAGCACGACCGCGCCAGTCCTGCACGCGCCATGGCATCTGCGCACTTTGACGCACCACTTGTACTGCGGCGCCAGCGTCTTGTGGCCAGACAAATGCGGTGCGCAGGATCTCGTGGGCATCAACGGTTTGCTGCCAGGCTAGACGGAAGCGCTCGGCGTCGAGTTGTTGCACATCCACACGCAATTGATTGGTGTACGCCGGGCTGTCCGGATCGTTGACGCTGTGGAACAGAATGCCCTGCTGCATCGGCGACAGCGGATAGAGGTCGACGATGTCGCGGGCCGGGATCGGCAGCGCCGACAGTTGTGCCTGGGTCAGCGTTGCCAGACTGAAGTCCGACGGCGTCACAGCCGCCTCGCCACTGTCGCAGCAATGTTCGATCAAACGCTCCAGCTCGCGCCGGTAGGCTTCGGCCAGCGCCGCGACGGTTTCTGCGCGATACATGCCGCTGCCGAAGGTCCAGGTCAATTCCAGCTCACCGCCGTAGACCTGACCGTCAACGCTCAGCCAGTTACCCAGCGGCGCTGCCGCGTCCTGATTAGCGCCGGTGCTTTCGCCGCTTGGCACGAACAGCGCACCCGCGTCGGCGTTGAACGCGCCGTCGAACTGGCCGAGGTAGTTGAAGGTCACGCGCGGCTGCGGCAATCCCTGCAACTCGGCGGATTGGCTCAAGTAACGCAGCACGCCAAACCCGATGCCTTTGCCCGGCACCGCCCGCAACTGTTCCTTGATCGCGCACAGCGACGCACCCGGCGTCGATTCAGGGGTCAGGCACACCGGAAACAAGCTGCTGAACCAGCCCACGGTGCGGCTCAGGTCGATGTCGTCGAACAAGTCTTCACGACCATGACCTTCGAGCTGAATCAGTACCGAAGGCTGTTCGCTCCAGTCACACAACACCCGCGCCAGGGCCGTCAGCAACAGATCATTGATCTGCGTGCGATACGCCGCTGGCGCCACTTTTAGCAGTTTGTGCGTCAGCGTCTGACTCAAGCGCGTGCTGGCCCGGGCCGCTTGTGCGCGGGTCTGGGTGTCCTGCGGGAAATCCCGTGGCAGTTGCGCGTCGCCCGCCGCCAGGGTTTGCCGCCAGTAGGCGCTCTCAGCAGCCAGCGCCTCACTCTGCGCGTAACGCTGCAGATGTTCGGCCCAGCTGTGCAGCGAGCTGCTTTTGCCCGGCAAGACCAGCGGCGTGCCCGCCGCCAAAGCGGCGTAAGCGAGCTGCAGATCCTCCAGCAGAATGCGCCACGACACGCCATCCACCACCAGGTGATGAATCACCAGCAACAGGCGTTGCTCAGCGTTCGGCAGGTTCACCAGCACCGCCCGCACCAAGTGACCTTGTTGCAGATCGAGACTGCGCTGGGCGTCGTCGGCGAGTGCCGGCAACGCGTCCACGCTGCTCAGTTCGCGCACCCACAACACCTGCGGATCACGCTGGGTCTGCGGCATCGCCTGCCAGACGTCGCCGGATGCCTGGAAATTCAGCGTCAATGCGTCGTGCTGTTCGATCAGCGCGGCCAGCGCCGTGCGCAGATGCGCGGCGTCGAGCGGCGTGGTCGGCTGCAACATCACCGACTGGTTCCAGTGCTGACGCTGGGCAATCGGGGTTGCGAAGAACCGCGCCTGAATCGGCAACAATGGCAACGGCCCGCGAGCAGCAGGTGCCGCAGCCGTGACGGGCTTGGCTTCGATCAGTTTAGCCACGGCGGCCAGTTGGCCGATGGTCTGTTTTTCGAACAATTGCTTAGGGCTCAGCTTGATGCCCTGGCGTTTGGCCCGGGCAATGATCTGCAAGCTGAGGATCGAATCACCACCCAGTTCGAAGAAGTTGTCGCTGCTGCCCACGCGTTCAAGCTTGAGCACATCGGCCCAGATCGCCGCGAGTTTCTCTTCAACTTCACCTTGCGGCGCGACGAAGTGCTGAGTGACCACGCCCGGCACCGGCAAAGCACGCTTGTCGAGCTTGCCGTTGGCCGTCAGCGGCAATGTTTCCAGCAGCACAATCTGCGCCGGCACCATGTAATCCGGCAGGCACGCCTGCAATTGCTCGCGCAGCGCCTGCGCCTGCAAGGTCAGCCCCGCCGCCGGCACACACCACGCGACCAGTTGCAGACGCGTCGGGTCGTCATCCAGTGACAGCGCCAGCACCGCCGCTTCACTGACACCGTCCAGGCCCAGCAACACCCGCGCGACTTCCGCCGGCTCCACGCGATAACCGCGCACCTTGACCTGATCGTCGGCGCGGCCGATGAATTCCACCGTTTGCTGACGATTGCGGCGTACCCGGTCACCACTGCGGTACACCCGCGCACCCGGCGCGCCAAACGGATCGGGCAGGAAGCGCTCGGCCGTCAGCCCCGGCTGATTCAGGTAGCCCAGCGCCACGCTGTCACCACCGATATACAACTCGCCAGCCACCTGATCGGCGACGTTGTTCAGCACATCGTCGAGCACGTAAACGTGAGCGCCGGCCAGTGTGCTACCGACCGGTACGCTGCGCGTCAGGCTCAGATCACCGACTTCATGGGCCAGCACGCCCACCGTGGTTTCGCTCGGCCCGTAGTGGTTGATGAGGCGGCAGCCCGGTTTGAGCTGGCGCACGCGCTCGACCAGCGCCGGCGAGCACGCTTCACCGCCGACAATCAACGCGTGTTCCGGCAGCACGTCGGCAGCCCGCGCGGCCTGCAACAACGCGGCCAGATGGCCCGGGACGATTTTCAGCATGCCCACTTGATGCGTGGCCATGTACTCGGCAAAGCGGTCCGGATCGAAGCCCAATTCTTCCGGCAAGACATGCAACAGGCGCCCGGAACACAGCGCACCGAAGAGCACGGTAAAGCCCAGATCCGCAGCAATGGTCGAGACCAGCGCCATGCTGCTGTCCGCCGTCGGCGCCATCCGTTCCAGCACACCGCGCACATAACTGCCCAGCGCACCGTGGCTGACCAGTACGCCTTTCGGTTGCCCGGTGGAACCGGAGGTGTGAATCACGTACGCCGGTGATTGCGCGCACAGCGTCACGGCTGGGCAAGTGTCCGGCATTGACTGCCACTGCTGCGCTGCAAAGGCGATGCCCTGACAGCCATCGACCGCCAGCGCGGAGACTCGCGCATCGCCTTCGGCGCACAACAGCAGCCGTGCTTTCGCAGCGCCAAGCATCTGCTGCAGGCGTGCGTCCGGCGCCTTGACGTCCAGCGGCATGTACACCGCGCCCGCCTTGAAGATCGCCAGCACAGAAGTCAGCCAGTCCAGCGAACGCTCCATCAGCACTGCCACCGGCTGGCCGTCGCGCACGCCTTGGGCGCGCAAATGATGGGCCAGTCGATTGGCCGCCTGATCCAGCGCCTGAAAACTCAAGGCCTGATTCAAGTCGCGCGCGGCCAATGCTTCGGGCTGGCGCGCGACTTCACGATCCCAGTGCTGCAACACCATCAACGCCGGTTCGGCGGGTGCCGGGAGCGGTGCTGGCAAGATCAACGCAACACTGTGCAACGGTGCCTGCGGCGCTTTCAGCAATTCGCTGAACAGACCGAGCAAGGCCGGCACGAAAGCTTCGACGGTCTGCGGGCGATAGAGGTCGCTGGCATAGGTCATCTGACCGTGAATCAGCGTGCCGTCATCGGTGATGTCCAGCGCCAGATCGAAGTGGGTGCCGTCCTTGTCCAGCGGATACTCGGCGACAGTCAGCCCTGGCAGAGCCATCGCGCGCTGTTTCTGCATGCCGACGTTCTGGTTGAACTTGGCCTGGAACAGCGGGTTGTGGCCGAGGGTGCGTTCAGCCACCAATTCGTCCACCAGTTGCTCGAACGGCAACTCCTGATGCGCCTGCGCGCCGAACGAAGCTTCACGCACCCGCGCCAGCAAATCCTCGAAACTGCCGCGCTCATCCACCTCGCAACGCAGCACTTGGGTGTTGACGAAAAAGCCGATCAGCCCTTCGACTTCAGCACGGCCACGGTTGGCATTCGGCACGCCGACACGAATGTCGCGCTGCCCGGCCTGCCGCGACAGAAACAGCGAGAACCCGGCCAGCACCAGCATGAACAGACTGATGCCTTGGCTACGGGCGAAGGCGTTGAGTTGCAGGGATAGCGGCGCACCGAAATCAAAACTCAGGGTCTGGCCTTCGAAGCTTTGCGTCAGTGGCCGGGCAAAGTCCGGCGCCACTTCCAGCAGCGGATGTTCTTCACCCAGTTGCTGGCGCCAGTAATCGAGTTGACGCTCGCCCTCGCCGGCTTCCAGCCAGCGGCGCTGCCAGATCGCATAGTCGGCGTATTGCAGCGCCAGCGCCGGCAATTGCGGTTCGCGTTCGAGGCTGAACGCCTGATAGCACTGGACGAATTCCTTGACCATCACGTCCATCGACCAGCCGTCAGAGACGATGTGGTGCATGCTCACCACCAGCACGAATTCCTCGTCGGCCAGGGCAAACAGACTGGCGCGCAGCAGCGGCCCGTGGCGCAAATCGAAAGGCCTTGCAGTGACGGTCTGCACCTGTTGCGCCAACGCTTGCTCGCGTTCTGCTGCCGGCAGGCGGGTCAGGTCGATACGCTCCACGGCCAGCGGTTGCTGTTCAAGGATCACCTGATGCGGCTGATCACCGTCAGTCTGGAACACCGTGCGCAGGACCTCATGGCGCGCCACCAGATGATCGAAGGAGCGCTGCAGCGCCGCTTCGTCCAGACGCCCGTTCAGGCGCAGGCCGGCGGCCATGTTGTAAGCGGCGCTTTGCGGTTCGAGTTGCCAGAGAAACAACAGACGCTGCTGAGCGAACGACAATGGAATCGGCGCGACATCGTGACGGCTGACCGGCAGCGGCAACAGGCTGAAGTCCTTGCCGTCTGCGCGCAGCTTGGCCAGAAACAGCCGGCGCTGTTCCAGCGGCAAGCCGACGAACCTCTTCGCGATACGTTCCGCCATGGTGCCGCTCATACTTCTTCTCCTTCCAAAGCATTCATGAACTGATCCATGTCGGACCAGTCGTCGTTCGTTGCGCCATCAGCCAGTTGCGCCAGCACGGCGGCCAGATCAGCCAGCACAGGTTTCTCGAACAGGCTGCGCAGCGGCAGCACCACGCCCTGCTGGCTTTTCACCCGGGCGATCACTTGCGCGGCCAACAGCGAGTGGCCGCCCAGTTCAAAAAAGTGATCGTCCAGACCCACCCGCGAAACTTGCAGGACATCCGCCCAGATCTGCGCCAGACAAAGCTCGGCGTCCGATTGCGGGGCGCGATAATCGCCCTGCAACTGCGCCGAATCCGGCGCTGGCAAGGCCTTGCGATCGAGCTTGCCGCTCGGTGTCAGCGGCAGGTTCGCCAGCAACAGCAAGTGGCCCGGCACCATGTAGTCCGGCAGATTGGCTTGCAGGGCAGCGCGAATTTGCTGACGGAACGCCGCTTGCGTCGCGGCGTTTTCGAGCGAGGCGTGATCGGCGACTACGTAGGCCACCAGTTGCTGGCCGCCGCTGAGCGGCACCGCCAGCACCACGGCTTCGCGAACGCCAGAGCATTGCTGCAGGCGCGATTCGATTTCGCCCAACTCGATGCGGAAACCGCGAATCTTCACTTGATGATCGGCCCGACCGATGTACTCCACGGCTCCGTCAGGTCGCAAGCGCGCGCGGTCACCGGTGCGATACAGGCGCTGGCCATCGGCAAACGGGTCGGCGATAAAACGCTCGGCGCTGAGCATCGGCTGGCGGTGATAACCCCGCGCCAGGCCCGGACCACCGATGTACAACTCACCCACCGCGCCTTGCGGCAGAAGGTTCAAATCATCGTCCAGCACGTATAAACGGCGCGCGTCGAGACCGTGGCCGATCGGGATGCCGCGCCACGACACGGCGTCTGCCGTCAATGCCGTGCAATCGTGAATGCTCGACACCACCGTGGCCTCGGTCGGCCCGTAGGTATTGAGCAAGTGCACATGGCCCAAACCGGCCTGTTGCCACAAGCGCAAACCGTCCACCGCCATCGCTTCGCCGCCGACGTGAATCTGCCGCAGCGCACCGAAGCCGCTCGGTGGATTAGCGGCAAATTCCTGCACCAGCCAATACCAATAAGCCGCCGGCAAGTCGGCCAAGGTGATGCCGTGATCGACAATCACTTGATGCAACGCCGCGCTGTCCCACAACCGCGCATCGCGCAGGACGACTGCGGCGCCGTGGCACAGCGGCGGGAAAAACTGCTCGACAAAGCCGTCGAAGCTGCTGGTGGCGAACTGCAGAACGCGATCGCCTTCACGCAGGTCGCTGTAATCAATGGCGCGGGCGATGAACTCGCTCAGCGCACCATGACTGACCGCGACGCCTTTCGGGCGCCCGGTGGAACCGGAGGTGTAGATCACATAGGCGAGGTTTTGCGCGGCGACCGTCACCGGCAGATTGTCGGCCCGATCACTCTCGGCCAGTTGCTCCAGGCACAGGCAATCGACGCCATCCAGATCCGGCAGGCTGGCGAGGCTGGCGTGATCGGTCAGCAGCAATTTCAAACCGCTGTCATCTAGCACATGGCGCAAGCGTTCGGCCGGGGTTTGCGGATCCAGCGGCACGTAGGCGCCGCCGGCCTTGAGCACCGCCAGCAACGCCACCGCCAGTTCCAGCGAGCGCCCCAACGCGACACCGACCAGCACATCAGGGCCGACACCGCGAGCGCGCAACTGATGGGCCAGACGATTACTGCGGGTGTTCAACTCGGCATAGCTGAGTGCCGGCGACGGCTCGGTCGCCAGAATCACTGCCAATGCCTGTGGCGTGCGCGCTACTTGCGCTTCGAACAGGGTCTGCACGCTGGCGAACACAGGTTCTGCTTCGGTGGCCTGAATGAGTTGTGCACGTTCCGCCTCCGCCAGCAGTTCGACTTCGCCGACGATTTGCTGCGGATCGCGGCACACGGACGCGAGGATGTTGCGCCAATGCCCGGCCATAGCAGCAATGGTGGTGGCATCAAAAATATCGGTGGCGTAGGTGAACGCCGCGAACAACTGCTCGCCCTCCTCGCGGGTGTCGAGCATCAGGTCGCTGGTGGCGGCATGTTGGCGACCGCTGCCGGCCAATTGCTCCTCAGTCAAATAGCCCACCTGCAAACCGGACTCAAGTTGCACATCGTGCAAGTCGGTCACCAGCGGCTGGTGGCTGAACATCACCTGGAACAACGGGTTGTGGCTTTGGCTGCGCGCCGGTTGTAAGGCTTCGATCAAGGCATCGAACGGCAGATCCTGATGAACCTGGGCGCCGAGCGCAGCCTGACGCAGGCTTTGCAACAGATCGGCAAAACGGGTTTGTGCGGTGACTTCACTGCGCAGGATCTGCGTGTTGACGAAGAAGCCGATCAGCCCTTCGGTTTCGCTGCGCGTACGGTTGGCAATCAACCCGCCGACGCGGATGTCGGTCTGGCCGCTGTAGCGATGCAACAACGTTTTGAACGCCGCCAACAGCACCACGAACAGCGTCACGCCCTGACGTTGCGCGAGGCTTTTCAGCTCTTGGCGCAGCGCTGCGTCGATCACCGCTTCCAGACGCGCGCCCTGATGACTGGATTGCGCCGGATAGGCACGATCGGTCGGCAGCTCAAGCAGCGGATGCTCGTCGCCCAATTGCGTGCGCCAGTAATCCAGCTGACGTTCGCGCTCACCGGCCTCCAGCCAACTGCGTTGCCACAGGGCGAAATCGCGGTAGTGCACGGTAAGTGCCGGCAATGACGGCTCGCGCCCCGCCACCAGAGCATCGTAAGTGCGCATGAATTCATCGATGAGAATATTCATCGACCAGCCATCGGCGATGATGTGGTGCAAGGTCAGCAGCAACACATGCTCCTGCTCGGCCAGACGCAACAGGCGCAGGCTGAGCAGCGGACCGTTCTCGAGATCGAAGGCCTGAGCGGCCTCAGCCATCATGTGCTGTTGCGCCAGTGGCCAGCGCCGGGTCTCGGGCAGCGCACTCAGATCAGTGATCGGCAGTTTCAACGGCTGCGGTTCGGCGACACGCTGAAACGCGCGCTCACCCTCCTGACCAAAGGTGGTGCGCAAGCACTCGTGCCGCGCCGCCAGTAGACTGAACGCCTGCTCCAGCGCCTGCGCTTGCAGGTCGCCCGTCAGGCGCACCGCCATCGGCAAGTTGTAAGCGGCACTGTGCGGGTCCAGTTGCCAAAGAAACCACATCCGCTGCTGGGCGTACGAAAGCCCGTCGCGCTCGGCGATTCCGTCACAGGCAGTCATGGGAAGCTGCGCAAAATCGATGCCCTCACGGGCCATGCCGGCGAGGAACAAACGGCGTTTGTCCTGTGGCAGTTCGATAAAACGACGGGCTAGTTTCTGGGCGTCTGCGGCATTCATGCATGGGGTCCTTGCTGATCGGCGGCGTGACCAGGAGACCCGGTCGTATCAACAAGAACGAATGACAAACGCGATGATTTAGCGCGCTGGCGCAACAGCGGCCCGACGGTAGGCACACAAACGCCGAAGCCGGTACGAGACCGGCTTCGGCTGCTTTACCACCAGGCGTGGGGATTGCTCAGAGCGGCCCCTGTGAATGCCCTTCAGCCATGGCGACAATCACTTTGCGCGGCCCCTCGAATGGCGAACGCGCGTGCGCCGAGAGCATGTTGTCGAGCATCAGCACATCGCCCTCCTGCCAAGGAAAACTGATCGCGCACTCATCGAGCACCGCGCGAATCTGCGCCAGCACCTCGTCTTCAATCGCCGAACCATCGCCGTAATAGACGTTACGCGGCAAGTCCTCTTCGTCGACGATATCGAGCAGGCTTTCGCGCACTTCCGCTTGCAGGTTGGAAATGTGGAACAGGTGCGCCTGATTGAACCAGACGTTGTCGCCGGTCACCGGATGCACCGCCACCGCCTGACAAGTCTGGCGGGTGCGCAATTCACCGTCGTCCTTCCATTCGCAGACAATGCCGTGAGCCTTGCAGTAGGCCTCGACGACCTCGCGATCGTCGGTGTTGAACACGTCTTCCCAAGCCACATCCAAGCCGTTGCCGAAGTTGCGCACATACATCAGCCCTTTGCTGACGAAGCGCTCGCGAATTGCCAACGGAATGCGCCGATAAACTTCACGGCTGTCGGCAATCGGCGTCTCGCCGCCGGACTTGGCGGCGATCATGCTGTAGAACCAGATCTTCATCGGCCAGTCGCGGGAATAAGCCTGCTCGTTGTGCAGCGGAATGCTCTGGTGCGCCGGGTATTCGGTCGAGGTGTACACGCCCTGCGTCACGTTGGTGCGCGGCGTCGAGCCGAATTCATAGTTCAACAACGGATGGCCAAAACTGGCCGCAAACTGCCGGAACTGTTCGGCACCGTTCAGACGGAAGCCGCGAAACAGCAGCCCGCCGTCGCGCAGCAGATGCTCGTCCACCAGTTCTTTCAATTCATCGAACACCGCCAACAAGTCAGTGTCCGCATCGGTCGCTTCCACCAACAACGGCAAGCGCCCCCGTTGCGGCAGCAGTGGCCGAACGGAAAATCCCACAGCAACAGCCATGACTGGCCTCCTGTAATCACTCGATAGGTGAACCGCGCGCTAAAACGCCGGTGCCGTAGCCTGCGCATGACGGCGGTGATGGACTTCCAGATGGGTCTTGATCGTGCGGATGACCCGGGCTTCGTGTTCATGAATGAAGAAATGCCCACCGGTCATCATGTCCACGGAAAAACTGCCCAGGGTTTCCTTGCTCCAGCCGATCAGTTGCTCGGTGGTCGCGCGGTCTTCCTTGCCGCCCAGCACGTGCACCGGGCAATTGAGCAACGGCCGCTGCGCCGGCGTGAAACGCCCGCACATCATGAAGTCGGCGCGCAGCACCGGCAGGGTCAGGCTCATCAGTTCTTTGTTGGCCAGCACTTCTTCGCTGGTGCCCTGAAAAGTGCGCAGTTGATCGATCAATTCCTCATCGCTGCGCGCTTCGGCAAAGCCGCGATCGTAGTCACTGCGCATCGTCGGCGCAGCAGTACCGGAAGCGAACAACGCCACCGGTTCCGGTACTCCGAGTTCGCGAAAGGCATGCGCCATCTCGCACGCCAGCAGCGCGCCGAGGCTATGCCCGAACAGTGCGTAAGGCGCCTGCAAGCCAGCCTTGTGCTCGCGGGCCAGTTGCCGGGCCAACGCACGCATGTCGATCTGCAGGGGTTCGTCGAAACGGGCACCGCGCCCGGGCAATTCCACCGGTTGCAAGTGCAGCCACGACGGCAGTTGGCGCCGCCAGCGGCTGTAGACCATGGCGCTGGCGCCCGAATAGGGCAGGCACAGCAGTGTCAGCTTTGTCACCGCGTTTACCTCAATAGGGTTATCTGTAAAAGAGAACGGATGAGATAGCGCGGGAATTAGTCGGTTAGCCGATCACTTCAAATGACGGAAACTCTGCACCGCCGATGCGAGGACTACCGCCCCGGCAGCAATCGCCAGCCAGAAGCCGCTGCGCGCGCCGAAGGCATCGACCAGCGCACCTGCGCCGGCGGCGCCCACCGCCACGCCGATACTCAAACCGGTCACCAGCCAGGTCAGGCCTTCAGTGAGCTTGGCCGGCGGCACAATGCGCTCGATCAACGCCATCGCCACAATCAGCGTCGGTGAGAAGAACAGCACGGCGACGAATACCGCCACCGACAATCCAACAATATTGCTCGCCAGCAACAGCGGCAATGTCGTCACCGCCGTCGCCACTCCACCGTACAAAAACAGCTGCGGCAACGGCAGCTTCGAGCGCATCGCACCGAACGCGATACCGGACAGGAAAGAACCGATTCCGTACACCGACAACACGATGCTCGCTGCCGCCGGCTGCCCCTGTTGCTGGGCGAACGCGACGCTGACCACATCGATCACGCCGACGATGACGCCCATGGCGGTCATCAACAACAGCAGCCACTGCATGTCCGTGGAGCGAATGATCGAGCCTTGATGGTGTGGCTCATGCGGATGCACCGAGGGCTCGGTACTGCGCTGGGCGACAAACGCGGTGACGCCGACCGCCAGCATCAACAGTCCCGCCAGTGGTCCGGCCTCGGGAAACAGCGTCACGCACAGCCCCACCGACAGCGGCGCACCGACGATAAAGCAGACTTCATCGAGTACTGACTCCAGCGCATAAGCCGTCTGTAACTGCGGTTGGCCGCGATAGATCTCCGTCCAGCGCGCCCGCACCATCGCCGACATGCTCGGCATGCACCCGGCCAGCGCGGCAAAGATAAACAGCGTCCAGTTCGGCGCCTGCAACCGCGTGCACAGCAGCAACATCAGCAGTGCCCCGCCGCCGATCAATGCCGATACCGGCAGAATGCGTCGCTGCCCATAACGGTCAACCAGACGCGATACCTGCGGCGCGCAAAACGCTGTGGCCAGGGCAAAGGTTGCCGCCACCGCGCCGGCCAGCGCATACCCGCCCTTCAACTGCGACAGCATGGTGATCACGCCGATACCGGTCATGGAGATCGGCATGCGCGCGATCATTCCGGCCAGGACAAAATTCCGTGCGCCGGGGGCGTTGAACAATTCGCGGTAGGGGTTTGCCATGGACTGCAGCCTCATCAAGGGCCGCCAAGTTGCCATAGGGTCGGGTGGCGTGGAAGCGCGGAATTGTTGGTGGAATGTGAAGCCCCCATCGCGAGCAGGCTCACTCCCACAGGAGGATTTGTGTACGACGCCGATCCAGTGTGGGAGCGAGCCTGCTCGCGAAAGCGTCGGCGAAATCACCACAGCCCTTTCTGCCGAATGAACTCTCACTATTGGCAACCGGTCAGCTATGTAGGCCCTCACTCAAGGCGCGATTTTGCATGCATATTTCCCTCGCCCGACAAACAGCCCTGATCACCGGCGCCAGCTCCGGCATCGGCCACGCGTGCGCCAAAGCCCTGGCCGCTGCCGGCGCGGCAGTGGTCATCAACTACAACCGTCAGGCAGAACCTGCCGAAGCACTGGCCCGGCAAATCATTGCTGACGGTGGGCAGGCCATCGCCATTCGCGCTGATGTCTCCAAGGAAGACGAGGTTGAGCGTCTGTTCTCGGCGGCCATCGATGCCTTCGGTTCGCTGGATATTCTGCTGGCCAACTCGGGTATGCAAAAAGATGCCGCCGCTGTGGACATGACCCTCGACGACTGGAACGCGGTGATCGGCGTCAACCTCACCGGGCAGTTCCTCTGCGCCCGCGCTGCCCTGCGGATTTTCAATCGCCAGGGCGTTCGTGAAGGCGTGTCCCGCGCGGCCGGCAAGATCATCCACATGAGTTCGGTGCACCAGCGCATTCCCTGGGCCGGGCACGTCAATTACGCCGCGTCCAAGGGTGGTGTCGATCAGCTGATGCAGACCCTTGCACAGGAAGTCAGCCACCAACGCATTCGCATCAACGGCATCGCGCCGGGGGCGATTCGCACGGCGATCAATAAAGATGCCACCGAAGGCGCTGCCGGCGAAAAGCTGCTTGATCTGATTCCCTACGGGCGCATCGGCGACGCGCAAGACGTCGCCAACGCCGTGGTCTTTCTCGCCTCGGATGCCGCCGATTACATCGTTGGCACCACCCTGTTCATCGACGGCGGCATGAGCCTCTATCCGGAGTTTCGCGGCAATGGCTGAGCATCACCTGGAACGACAAAGCCCAATCGACGCCCACGGCATCATCGGCGACATGCGCAGCGCGGCACTGATCAACGACCGTGGCAGTGTGGATTTTTTCTGCTGGCCGGAGTTCGACAGTCCGTCGATTTTCTGTTCGTTGCTGGACACCCCGGACGCGGGGATTTTCCAGTTGGCGCCGGACTTGCCCGACGCCCGCCGCGAACAGATTTACCTGCCCGACACTAACGTTCTGCAAACCCGCTGGCTGAGTGAACGCGCCGTGGTCGAAGTCACCGATCTGCTGCCAGTGGCGGACAACGCCGATGACCTGCCGCTGTTGATGCGTCGGGTGCGCGTGGTCAGCGGCGAAGCGACTTTCACCATGCGCTGCGCCGTGCGCCACGATTACGCCCGAGCCGACACCCGAGCTCAGATGGATCAACAAGACGTGACATTTAGCGCTTCCGGCCAACCGTCACTGCGCCTGGCTTCGGACCAGCCGATGCAGATCGACGCGCAAGCGGCGGTGGCACAATTCACGCTCAAGCAAAATGAAACGGCGGCGTTCATGCTCGGGGCGACCGATGATCCACGATTCGCCGAAGGCGCCGGACACTTGTGCATGGAACGCACATTGAAGTTCTGGCGCGACTGGATCGGTCAGTCGATTTACCGCGGGCGCTGGCGGGAAATGGTCAACCGCTCGGCCCTCGCGTTGAAGCTGCTGACCTCACGCAAACACGGCGCCATTCTCGCCGCCGCCACTTTCGGTCTACCGGAAACGCCGGGCGGCGAACGTAACTGGGACTACCGCTACACATGGATCCGCGATGCCTCGTTCACGGTGTACGCGTTCATGCGCCTGGGCTTTGTCGGCGAGGCCAACGCCTATATGGGCTGGCTGCGCGGACGGGTCAGCGACTGCTGCGGCAAGCCGGTGAAGTTGAACATTCTGTACGCCATCGATGGTCGTCAGGAATTGCCGGAAACCGAGCTGTCGCACCTGTCCGGTCACGGCGGTGCGCAACCGGTGCGCATCGGCAACGGCGCTTACGATCAGATTCAGCTGGATATCTTCGGCGAGCTGATGGATGCGGTGTATCTGGTCAACAAATACGGCGACGCAATTTCCCACGAGGGCTGGAAACATGTGCGCGAAGTGGTCGATCAAGTCTGTGAAACGTGGCAGACCGCCGATGTCGGCATTTGGGAAATGCGCGGTGAGCAGCATCACTTCCTGCACTCGCGGCTGATGTGCTGGGTAGCGCTGGACCGGGCGATTCGCCTGGCCTCGAAACGCTCGCTACCGGCACCGTTTGCGCAATGGGACTCGACCCGGCAGGCGATCTACGCCGACATCTGGGACAACTTCTGGAATGAGGAGCGCGGGCATTTCGTCCAGTACAAGGGCGGCACCGCGCTGGATGGCTCGATGTTGTTGATGCCGTTGGTGCGTTTCGTCAGCGCCAAGGATCCGCGCTGGCTGTCGACCCTTGCGGCCATCGAAAAGACCTTGGTGCGCGACGGCATGGTGTATCGCTATCGCAATGACGACAGCAATATCGATGGCCTGGCCGGCACTGAAGGCGCCTTTGCCGCGTGTTCGTTCTGGTATGTCGAATGCCTGGCTCGTGCGGGGCAGGTTGAAAAAGCCCATCTGGAGTTTGAGCAATTGCTGCGCTATGCCAATCCGCTGGGTCTCTACGCCGAAGAGTTCGACGCCCATGGCCGGCACTTGGGTAATACCCCGCAAGCCTTGACGCATCTGGCGTTGATCAGTGCGGCGAGTTTTCTCGATCGCAAGTTGAGTGGGGAAAAGAGTTACTGGCAGCCGTAATTGTCACCAAAGGCTGTAGGAAATAGTCCGCATCAACAGCCAATTGTAGGACTGACACCTACGCAAAAGCAGGCTCACTCCCACCCCCTATGGCGAGGGAGCTTGCTCCCGCCGGGTCGCGAAGCGGCCCTGAAACCTGCCTCCCCAATCCCACTGAAGCACCGGGTTGCCTGACTTTGCGCCTGCTGCACAGCCGAGCGGGAGCAAGCTCCCTCAGCACAGTTTTCAACTGCCGTAAGACTACAAATGGTCAACATCCCCTGAACCGTGCCTGCCCTGCAACTCGCAGTCACACCCGGAAATACCCTGTTGCCAGCTGTTACATCCACCCCTACCATCCACCGCAACGGGCACAGCGGAGCTGTCCAATAAAACCCGAATTCAAGGAACCAGAATGTCCCAGCACGTCCAGCGCACCATCGACACGCCGCTTCGCAGCGGCCTGACCCGCACCCAACTCTGGGAAGCCGCGGACAAAGGCCTGATCAAGTGCTGGGAAATCGGCCGCCAGCGCGCCACCCGCTTCCCCGACCTCGCGCAAAAATGTCTCGCCGGCGAACTGCCCGTGCTCGGCTGGAAAGGTGGCGTGAGCCGCAGCCTGAAGAAAAACGAGAAATATGGCTCGCTGAAGTATCTGGCGCAGTGGCAAGGCTTGCGGGGTGAGGATCTGGATATTGATCTGGGTGAAGAGCGCTCGATGACCTGCTCGCGAACGAAGATGCGGGTGACGTTTACCCCGGATCGGACGAAGTATTTTAATCAGGTGGCGGAAGCTGAGGCTTGATTCAAGGCATCACTGAATCTGCTCCAGCCTTGACCGAAAACCGCTCCCGATAAGCCTGCGGAGTTACCCCCATGGCCCGCAGGAAGCTGCGCCGCAACGTCTCTTCACTGCCAAAACCGCAATTGGCGGCGATGCGTTTGACCGGCAAACCGGTGTCACTGAGCAAGCGCCGGGCGGTTTCGACGCGAATCAATTCGATCGCCCGCGCCGGGGTCTGGCCGGTGTCGGCGCGGTAGTGGCGGACGAAACTGCGTTCGCTCATCCCGGCTTGTTCTGCGAGGGTCGGGATGCCAAGGTCGCAGGTGAGGTTTTCGGCGATCCACGCGTGCAGTTCATCAAAGCGATTGCCCTGATTCTGCAAGGATAAGGTCACGCTGAATTGCGATTGCCCGCCCGGACGTTTCAGAAACACCACGAGGTGCCGGGCGACGTCCAGGGCGATGTCGCTTCCCAGATCCTCCTCGACCATCGCCAATGCCAGATCGATACCGGCAGTGACTCCCGCCGACGTCCAGACCGGGCCGTCATTGATGAAAATCGGATTGGCCTCGACGTGCAAATTCGGATGTTGCTGCGCCAGTTGTTCGCATCGCGTCCAGTGGGTAACCACGCGACGGCCATCGAGCCAGCCGCTCGCCGCCAACAGAAATGCCCCCGTACACACGGAGGCCACGCGTCGACATTTGCCGGCGTGTTCGCGCACCCAATCCACCAACAGCACATCTTCGGCCGCCGGATAAATGCCCCAGCCACCGGCGATGATCAATGTGTCGCTGGGCAGTTGCGGCAACGGCTCGGCCAACACCGCCAACCCCGCCGACGACATCACCGCCCCGCCGCCGCTGGCAATCACGCTCGGCGCATACGGGATCGGCAAGCCGCGCTGACGGGCGATGTCGTTGGCCGAGGCGAACACCTGCAAGGGGCCGGTGACGTCGAGGATCTGCATGTTGGCAAACGCGAGTACGTGGATGGCTTTGGGCATTTGGCGTAATTCGTGGGGTGATTGGCGTATGCGCCAGAACCTACGCGCCTACAGTAAAGCCGTCCAGCCCTTTTCATGGAGTAAGAACGATGACGTTGCAGATCGGTTTTCTGTTGTTTCCGCAGGTTCAGCAACTCGACCTGACCGGGCCGTATGACGTGCTCGCCTCGCTGCCGAACGTGCAGGTGCACTTGATCTGGAAGGATCTGATGCCGGTCACCGCCAGTACCGGACTGCTGCTGAAACCGACCACCACGTTTGAGGATTGCCCGGATCTGGATGTGATCTGTGTACCGGGTGGTGGTGGCGTCGGCGCGCTGATGGAAGATGAGCTGACACTGGCTTTCATCAAGCGTCAGGCTGAGCTGGCAAAGTACGTGACATCGGTGTGCACCGGTTCGCTGGTGCTCGGCGCGGCGGGTCTGCTGCAAGGCAAACGGGCGACCACGCATTGGGCGTATCACGATCTGCTGCCGACGCTGGGGGCGATCGCGGTGAAGGATCGGGTGGTGCGTGACGGCAATCTGTTTACCGGCGGCGGGATCACGGCGGGGATTGATTTCGCCTTGGTGCTGGCTGAAGAGTTGGTGGGTGCCGATGCGGCGCAGCTGATCCAGTTGCAATTGGAATATGCCCCGGCGCCGCCGTTCAACGCGGGCAGCCCGGAGACTGCGCCGAGTGAGATTGTCGATGAAGCACGTTTGCGTGCAGCGCCATCGCTGAAGCTGCGCACGGAAATCACCGAGCGTGCGGCGGCGAAACTTAACTTGCGTTGATTCCCAGGCAAACACAAAACCCTGTGGGAGCTGGCTTGCCAGCGATAGCGGTGGACCAGTCGATGAAGATGTCGGCTGAACAGGCCTCATCGCTGGCAAGCCAGCTCCCACAGGTAAAGGGGTTGACCATAGGTTTGTGTGCTGCCCCGGTTTCCCCCTTCACCTTCACTTGTCCCCACACCCCCACCCGTGTAGAAAGCCCTTCCACAAATTTGCACAGGGACTTTCGATGAAGGCTTTGCCATGGCTCTATCTGGCGCTTCTCAGCCTCGGTTACGGATGGGCGCTGAGTTACGGCCACCTCGGCTGGCTGGCGCTGATTTCCATCGGGCTGCTGGTGTTCGCCGGTTTTGCCGTTCGCCAACAACAGGTGCCGGTCGCACGTTTTCTCGGCCATGGTCTGTTTATCGTGCTGGCTTTGGCGCTGGCTCTACACTGGCTACCGGGCTTCGCCAACGGTCGCGCCATTGATCCGCAACGCTTCACCGACAACGCCGTGCCGTTCGCGATGTACCTGAACCTCGACAAACCGCTGGTTGGCTTCTGGTTGTTGCTGGTGTGCCCGTGGATTGTCGGGCGACGTTCGTTGCGCCTGAGCGTCTACGCCACCGCCCTCGCCCTGACGCTGAGCGCGGTTCTTGCCCTTGGCGGCGCGCTGTTGCTGGGCGTGATCGCCTGGGCACCGAAGTGGCCTGATCAAGCGTGGCTGTGGGTGCTGAACAATCTGCTGCTGGTGACCTTGGTCGAGGAAGCGCTGTTTCGCGGCTATATACAGGGCGGCCTCAGTCAGCGTTTCAAAAATCTTCCTTACGGAGAAAATCTCGCCCTGCTGCTGGCCTCGCTGCTGTTTGGTCTGGTGCATGCCGGCGCAGGCTGGACCTGGGTGTTGCTGGCGGGTCTGGCGGGTGTCGGCTATGGTCTGGCCTACCGTTTTGGCGGGCTCGGCGCGGCGATCGCCACGCATTTCGGCCTGAACCTGCTGCATTTCGGCCTGTTCACCTATCCGATGCTCGCCGGCTGAAGCAAGCGCCATTTTGCGACGCCGTGCTGATTATTGAAAAAAAATTTCAATAAAAAGCTGTCACCGCCGACAACCTTTCAAAGCCTTGCGGATTGAAAAACCATGCGTAACAACCAGCCCATTACACAACGCGAACGGACTTTCCCGGCTCAGCAGCGGTTGATTTCCACAACCGACGCCAAGGGCGTGATCACCTACTGCAACGACGCTTTCGTCGAGATCAGCGGGTTTTCGCGTGAAGAACTGATCCGTGCGCCGCACAACCTGGTCCGTCACCCCGACGTACCGGCGGCGGTGTTTTCGCACATGTGGGGCACATTGAAACAAGGCTTGCCATGGATGGGCATTGTCAAGAATCGCTGCAAATCCGGCGACCACTACTGGGTGAACGCCTACGTGACTCCGGTGTTCGATGGCAGTCAGGTGATCGGCTACGAGTCAGTGCGTGTCAAACCCACTGCCGAACAGATCCGCCGTGCCGAAGCGCTCTACCAACGCATCAACCAAGGCAAGTCGGCGATCCCTTCCACTGATAAATGGCTGCCGGTGTTGCAAGACTGGCTGCCGTTCATTCTGGTCAGCCAGTTGAGTTTCATGATCGGCGCGACCCTGAACTCGCAGTGGGGCTTCGCCCTCGCCGCCGGTCTGTCGGTGCCGCTGGGCCTGATGGGCCTGCAATGGCAGCAACGCGGGCTCAAACGCCTGCTGCGCCTGGCCGAGCAGACCACCTCCGACCCGCTGATCGCGCAGATGTACACCGACAGCCGTGGCGCCCAGGCGCGTCTGGAAATGTCGATCCTCAGCCAGGAAGCACGCCTGAAAACCTGCCTGACCCGTCTGCAGGACACCGCCGAACACTTGACCGATCAGGCCAAGCAATCCGACGTCCTGGCGCACAACAGCTCCACCGGCCTGGAACGCCAGCGTGTGGAAACCGAACAAGTCGCCACCGCCGTCAACCAGATGGCCGCGACCACCCAGGAAGTGGCGAGCCACGTCCAGCGCACAGCTGACGCCACTCAGGAAGCCAATCGCCTGACCGGTCGCGGTCGTGACATCGCCGGGGAAACCCGCGAAGCCATCCAGCGTCTGTCGGTAGTTGTCGGTGAAACCGGTTTGACCGTGACCCAACTGGCAAAGGACAGCGACGAAATCGGCGGCGTGGTGGATGTGATCAAAGGCATCGCTGACCAGACCAACCTGCTCGCCCTGAACGCTGCGATTGAAGCAGCGCGTGCCGGTGAGATGGGCCGTGGCTTTGCCGTGGTGGCTGACGAAGTGCGTCAACTGGCGCAACGCACCAGCGAATCGACCGGGCAGATTCATGCCCTGATCGCCAAGTTGCAGCAGACGGCTTCGAGTGCCGTGCAAACCATGGAAGCCGGGCATCGCCAGGCTGAAGAAGGTGTGGCGCGGGTGCTGGAAGCGGATCAGGCGTTGGTCGGGATCAGCGAAGCGGTGGCCAACATCACCGACATGACCACGCAGATTGCGGCCGCGACCGAAGAGCAAAGTGCGGTGGCTGAAGAGATCAGCCGCAACATCAGCAATATTTCGGAGCTGGCGGATCAGACGTCGGAACAGGCGCATAACTCGGCGTTGTTGAGTGAAGAGCTGACGAAGACGGCGAATACGCAGTATTCGTTGGTGGAGCGGTTTAACCGCTGATTGAACTGGCAGGATAAAAAACCGGACAGCGAGAGCTTCCGGTTTTTTATTATCTGAAATAAAGGCAAACCCCAAAAACAGAGTAGAAGCACATTCCACGAACAATGTCTAGCTGACAACTCTGACAGTAGACAGAACATTAATAACTGAATATCTATGAAGTACCGTTTGGTCAATCGACGGGATTCCCCTACGAGACAGAAGGATTTCATCGTGAGCTACAGCGATTTTTATAATGAAAATAACGCCTCTCAGATAGATAACTTCGAAGCAGAGGACGGCGATTTCAAGTGGGAGATCGATTCTTTATCAACCAAAGCCCAAAGAACATCGTTTTACAAATCAGGCACCTCAACTAACCTTTCATGGATATTTTATGGTTCCGTGGGTTCTGTCGACTCAGAGAATCTTTTTGGTTTTATGCTCACAGTGCCGTATATCAACGAGGACATCCTGGAAGGCACTTATACACTTGCAACGGGCTTGTACTGTGACCACAGACATTCAATAAAGAAGGGCGGACTGAAAGGCTGGCGAGTTATCCCAGCGGGTGATGCGACACTGAGCATTAAGCTGGATCCTGTAAAAGGGACTGTTGAAGGTGAATTCGAAGCGACATTTACAAAAACAAAACCCGACGAAACGCCCGAACAAATAAGACCCAAGGGTAATTTCAATTTAAAAAGAGATGACTTGAAAGCCAAACAGTATTTTGAGGCATTGTCGGATACTGTTTGATGCACCGCAAAGAAAAAGCGGGAAGTCGGGCTGTGATTTAGATGTTGTCTGTGATGCCGCTTTCGCGAGCAAGCTCGCTCCCACATTTGGACCGGGTGCATCAGTAAGAGGCCGGTTGGTCGTCAGGCCGTCATCGCGAGCAGGCTCACTCCTACATTGGATATGCGGTGGTCACAGATTATGTGCCCGACGACAATCCCCTGTAGGAGTGAGCCTGCTCGCGATGAGGCCATAACAGCCAGCGAAATTACTGAGGCAACTTCAGCTTATCCAGCAGTCGATTGACCAACAGCTCGTTGAGCATGATCACCTGTTGCAGCGCCAGCAACGGTTTGCGCTCCGGGCCGCCGATTGAGTTGGCGATGTTGCTGGCCATGGCGTGGGCGTATGAAAGCGACTCGCTCGCCTCGACCAGCAGGGTTTCGTCATCCAGCGTGGGGTCGACGAGATAGACCGGGCGAAATTTTGGCGAGCTTGGTGGAGCCCCCAGGGCTTCGGGGCGGAGGTAGTAGTCGAGGGCGCGGTCGGTTGCTTCTTTGATCTTTTGTGGGCTGAGCGCTGGGTCGTGGGGGATTGGATCAGTGGGTGGTGGGTTTGGTGTGATTTTGAACATAGATAAAGCTCCAATTTGAAAAAACGGGAGCCATCACCCTCGCTACCAAACGGCGGGTGGCGGCCATGCGCGGGTTGGTAGACCGGTCAAATTGGGTAACCCGGCGCTCACAGAGGAGCCCCACGCATGCCCACCATACAAAGCCATATCTCAAAAAGGAGACAGCATCGACAGTGTCGCAACAACGACAATTTAAGGCGGGCTACCAAACCCGATCACTGTTTTTCAGTGACAAGGAAACGATATAGCCCGGCCTGTAGTCGTGTAAGCCGGCGGATTCTGGCGTACGCGTAGGTAACGGCGCAAGGTGTTGTAGGCCTGATGGCGTAACGGTTCATGTACTTTAAACGCGCTCACAAAATCATGTTTACGCACAGGAAATGCTGGGCAGTGCGCGCTTCCAGTTTTTTATCGTGTCAGCAGAATCGCCCCTCACCCTAACCCTCTCCCAGAGGGAGAGGGGACTGACCGCATGGAATGGAAGAGATACGCCGACGTGCGATAACAAGTCGATCTTAGATTCTGAAACAGATCAAAAGCCCCTCACCCTAGCCCTCTCCCAGAGGGAGAGGGGACTGACCTGAGGGGCAAATCCACCACAAAACCAAAGCCGAACACCCGCGCTCCTCACCACTCAACAGGATGAGCGTTAGCTCGGCTGCAGCTCTTGATCTTGATCCACGAGCGACGTCGGAAGGCTGAGCGGAGGGATTGATCCGGGGGTGGGAGCGCAGCGACCGTTTGGCGCAGCCAAACACAGCGGGAGTAGGTGCAGCGAAGCAAACCGGAGACGCTGCGCCCGGATCGATCCCGGAGCGAAGGGACCCCGAGCCCCAGCGAGCGGGCCGGACGTAGGAGCAAGCGTTTTTGGTTACTTTTTAGGCGTTTGTAAAAAGTGACCCGCCGTAAGGGCGGAACCCTAAGTGGCCGTTACCGCAGCAACGGATATGTACCCAAAAAATATGTCGCAACTGAAATCGATCCCCCTCACTGTAGAGACCGGTACATCCTTTACAAATTAGACCGGGGACATCGTTTACACCTTTACAGGCTTGAAACGCGTTTGGCGCCTCTTTCAAGCCTGCCTAAACAGTGGCTGCAAAGGTACAGTTCCCAAGCGTCATCAGCCACTTCCTTCAACGCGATGTCCTCTCCAATTAGAGCCTCTCCTAGAAAAATCAGCTGTCCTTTCCATTTGATTTCCCCATTTGACCGAACCTTGCGTACTTCAACGTCGGAACTGTATTCAAGCGCAGGCAAGTAACCAGGATAAGCGCGTGTCGATGGGCTATAGACAGATGCCGGCGGTTTCATACCCAGCGCGGTGTGCGGTCGGTGGTGGTTGAAGTCTTGGATGAATTCCTGAAAAGCCAACTGCTGGCGCACCAGGTTTTCCGCCGGTGGCACTGCTGCCTTTAGCGTTCGATGCATCCGTTCATGTCGACCATTTTGGTCGGGACGGCCAGGCGTAATCGTTTCGACATGGATTCCAAGCCTGATGAACCAAACCGATAACTTCGAAAGTCGCGCCAGACCTGTCGATGCGAAAGGAGCGCCATTGTCAGTGCGGATCACATCCGGCAGCCCATATTCTCGAAAAGCCCACTCGAAGCCTTCCCGCGTCGGCGCTCCGTGCGTACTGGGCAAAGCGCGACAGACGAATAAAAAGCGGCTCATCTGACCGGTAATGGTCAGCGGATAGCACCAATTGCCGTCCTGCATTTTGAACTGCCCTTTGTAATCAGCACACCAAGTCTGGTTGGGCGCGTCGACCGGACGCAAATGCGTTGGAGCACGGGGACGCGGGGGATAGGGCCGTCGCGCCACCACCAAACCAGCTTTCTTCAACCACTCCCCGGCGGTACTCGCCGCCGGCCATTGGATATGCGGATCGGAATCGCGCAGGCGATCAATGATCTGCTTGGGTCCCCGATCGGGATGTTCGTTTTTCTTGGCCAGCAGCGTGGCAATGATTTCGTCGGACGTTTGATGAGGACAGCTCAACGGCTTGCGCGATTGCTCTTTCAAGCCATCTACGCCTAACGCTGCGTATCGTTCCAGCCACTTGTCGATGGTTGGACGGCTGACACCATAGCGCCGGCTTAATTGGCTCTTGGTGTAACTGCCGCCAAGCCAGTCGCTGACTAACTTCACTCGTTGATCCATTGGGGACTCTTGATTCCAGGGCATGGTCAGCACCTCCTGACCATGATTAATACCTGTAAACCATGTCCCCGGTCTCAAACGTAAAGGATGTACCCGGTCTTTACCCACCCCAGCCCTCTCCCCCATGGGGGCGAGGGGGAAAGGGAGCAGATCTTCATGCAGTTCAAAATCTCAGCCCAGCTCGGTCAGTGGCTGAGAAACTCGGCTATTTTCTGCGCAGCGCTGGCCAAATGCTGTTCATGGGTAAACCCGGAAACCTTTAATGGCTTGAGGTCATGATCGCCGGCAGCTAACCACGCCACCTCAATACTCGGTGACAAGGTGTAAGCCTCAACCGCCTCACGATTGCCCAATGCATCCCGCTCGCCCTGCACAATCAACGTCCGAGTCTGCAAACCAGCCAAATGCTCAACCCGAGGCTTCTCCGGTTTACCCACCGCATAAAACGGATAACCCAGACACACCAACGCATCAGCGCCCAATTCGTCAGCCAAAAGACTAGCCATCCGCCCGCCCATGGACTTGCCGCCGACCCCCAGCGGCCCAGCGACATGACGTCGCACTTCGGCAAACACTTCGCGCCAGCATTCCAGCAGTTTCGGCGCCGGGTTCGGCGGACGCTTGCCACCGTCGATACGCCGCTGCGCCATATAAGGAAACTCAAACCGCAACACATTCACCCCAAGCCCGGCAAGGCGCCCAGCCATATTGTTCATCCAATCGCTATCCATCGGCGCCCCCGCCCCATGCGCGAGGATCAACGTCACAAACGCCTTACCCTCAGCGGCATCCCAAAGCCATCCATGATCACGCACACACTGCGCCCATTGATCCCCGTCAATACTGGCCTTGTGCTGTTTGTCCATGCTTGCCTCGCTTTTAGTCTGCCTATAACTCCAGACGAAGGATTCGCCGCGTGTCTTGCGCGCGCTCACTTCGGCTGAACCGTGGATGGGGAACCATGAACACTTCTATCAGTACCGCCTACAACTACAAGGTGGTCCGCCAATTCGCCATTATGACGGTGGTGTGGGGCATCGTCGGCATGGGCCTCGGGGTTTTTCTCGCGGCTCAATTGGTCTGGCCCGAACTCAACTTCAATTTACCCTGGACCAGTTTCGGCCGTCTGCGCCCGCTGCACACCAACGCGGTGATCTTCGCGTTCGGCGGCTGTGCGCTGTTCGCCAGTTCGTTTTACTCGGTGCAACGCACCTGCCAAACCCAGTTGTTTGCACCAAAAATCGCCGCGTTCTGCTTCTGGGGCTGGCAGTTGGTGATCCTGCTGGCGGCGATCAGCCTGCCACTGGGTTACACCAGCTCCAAGGAATATGCCGAACTGGAATGGCCGATCGACATCCTGATCACCATCGTCTGGGTCGCCTACGCCATCGTGTTCTTCGGCACGATCATGCAGCGCAAGACCAAGCACATCTACGTGGGCAACTGGTTCTTCGGCGCGTTCATAATCACCGTGGCGATTCTGCACATCGTCAACAACCTTGAATTGCCGGTGAGTTTCACCAAGTCGTACTCGGTGTACGCCGGTGCAACCGACGCGATGGTGCAATGGTGGTACGGCCACAACGCCGTAGGCTTTTTCCTCACCGCCGGTTTCCTCGGGATGATGTACTACTTCGTGCCGAAACAGGCCGAGCGTCCGGTGTATTCGTATCGCCTGTCGATCGTGCACTTCTGGGCATTGATCACCCTGTACATCTGGGCCGGCCCGCACCACTTGCACTACACCGCGCTGCCAGACTGGGCACAGTCGCTGGGCATGGTGATGTCGCTGATTCTGCTGGCACCGAGCTGGGGCGGCATGATCAACGGCATGATGACCCTCTCAGGCGCCTGGCATAAATTGCGCAGCGACCCGATCCTGCGTTTCCTTGTGGTCTCGCTGGCGTTCTACGGCATGTCGACCTTCGAAGGTCCGATGATGGCGATCAAGACCGTCAACGCCCTCTCCCACTACACCGACTGGACCATCGGCCACGTACATGCCGGCGCCCTCGGCTGGGTGGCGATGATCTCGATCGGCGCGCTGTACCACATGATCCCGAAAATCTTCGGCAAGGCGCAGATGCACAGCGTCGGTTTGATCAACGCGCACTTCTGGCTCGCGACCATCGGCACCGTGCTCTACATCGCGTCGATGTGGGTCAACGGCATCGCCCAAGGCCTGATGTGGCGCGCGGTAAACGAGGACGGCACGCTGACCTACTCCTTCGTCGAAACCCTGGTGGCCAGCCACCCAGGCTTCGTCGTGCGGCTGATTGGTGGCGCGATCTTCCTCAGCGGCATGTTCCTGATGGCTTACAACACCTGGCGCACCGTGCGGGCCTCGCAGCCTGCTGACGTCGTTGCTGCCGCGCAGATGGCCTGAGGAGTCCGCCATGAAACACGAAACGATTGAAAAGAACGTCGGCCTGTTGATGTTGCTCATGGTCTTTGCCGTGAGCATCGGCGGCCTGACCCAGATCGTCCCGCTGTTCTTCCAGGACGTCACCAACAAACCGGTGGAAGGCATGAAGCCCTACACCGCGCTGCAACTGGAAGGCCGCGACATCTACATCCGCGAAGGCTGCGTCGGTTGCCACTCGCAGATGATCCGCCCGTTCCGCGCCGAAACCGAGCGCTACGGGCACTACTCGGTTGCGGGCGAAAGCGTGTGGGATCACCCGTTCCTGTGGGGTTCGAAACGTACCGGTCCGGACCTCGCCCGGGTCGGCGCGCGTTACTCGGATGACTGGCACCGCGCGCACTTGTACAACCCGCGCAACGTCGTACCGGAATCGAAAATGCCGGCCTATCCGTGGCTGGTCACGCAAGCGGTCGACAGCAGCCACACCGAAACCAAGCTCAAGACCATGCGCACCCTCGGCGTGCCGTACACCGACGACGACATCAGCGGTGCGGTGGCCAGCCTCAAGGGGAAGACCGAAATGGACGCCCTCGTCTCCTACCTGCAAGTGCTCGGCACTGCGATCAAGAGCAAGAGGTGAGCCATGGTCATTGAAATGAGCACAGGGCTGATCCGTGGTTTAGGCACCGTTGTCGTGTTTATAGCTTTCGTCGGTTTGACTTTGTGGGTATTCAACCGCAAGCGCACCCCGGAGTTTGCCGAAGCACGTCTGCTGCCGTTCGCCGACGAGCCGCAACCCGACACAACCCCAGTAAATGAGACAAGGAGTACTCGGCCATGACCACCTTCTGGAGTACGTGGATCTGCGTACTGACCATCGGCAGCCTGATCGGCCTGACGTGGCTGCTGATCGGCACGCGCCGGGGCGAGACCAAGGGCAGCGTAGACCAGACCATGGGCCATAGCTTCGACGGCATCGAGGAGTACGACAACCCGCTGCCGCAGTGGTGGTTCATGCTGTTCGCCGGCACGCTGGTGTTTTCCGTGGGCTATCTGATCCTCTATCCGGGCCTGGGCAACTGGAAAGGCATCCTGCCGGGTTACGAGGATGGCTGGACCGGCGTGCACGAGTGGGAAAAGGAAATGAACAAGGCCGACGCCAAATTCGGGCCGATCTTCGCCAAGTTCGCCGCCATGCCGCTGGAAGAAGTGGCGAAGGATCCGCAGGCGCTGAAGATGGGTGGCCGCCTGTTCGCCTCCAACTGCTCGGTGTGCCACGGCTCAGACGCCAAAGGCGCGTTCGGTTTCCCTAACCTCGCCGACAGCGACTGGCGCTGGGGTGGCGACGCCGACACCATCAAGACCACCATCATGGGTGGCCGGATGGCGGCAATGCCGGCCTGGGGCGAAGTGTTGGGCGAAGCCGGGGTGAAAAACGTCGCGGCGTACGTCCGTCACGAACTGGCCGGTCTGCCATTGCCAGCCGATAACAAGGCTGACCTGCAAGCCGGACAGCAGGCGTTCAGCACTACTTGCGTGGCCTGTCATGGGGCAACCGGCCAAGGTACTGAAGCCATGGGGGCGCCGAATCTGACGCACCCGGCCGGGTTTATCTATGGCACCAGCCTGACCCAACTCGAGCAGACCATTCGCCATGGTCGCCAGGGTCACATGCCAGCGCAGAACGAACTGTTGGGCAACGATAAAGTGCAATTACTTGCCGCTTATGTGTACAGCCTGTCACATAGATTGAATACAGAAAAACTGATTACTGAAGACAACAAGAAGTAATCATTGCGTACACCTCTGCCGCACCATTCTCGGTGCGGCAGCATCCAGCCCCTTTGCGACGCATTGTCGCACCCCTTCACACCCTCTCCTTTCGGTTCCTCTGATTCGGGTCTACGCTTGCTCGATGCGGACTGGCTTGTGCCGGTTCCAGGTCAATGCTGACTGCTGTGTTCCGCGAACCGGCTGACTGATGTGGCCGCAAACGCCGGTAGATACCGGCTGTCGTGCCATTTACCGTCCGTCACCCGAACTGAGCGTTTGAACACACCCCGTTACAAGCGACCTGAACCCCTCGCTTTTTTCGTCCGCTGCGACATTTTGTCCGAGGCCAATTTTGTCCTTACGCGGCGCATGGAAAGGCCGCAGAATCAGCGTTGGAAAGCATTGACCCAGGTCATGGCGCGTTGCAATGACCACCTGCTCTCTGCATACTTGCGGCCGATTTTAATCCTAATAAAACACCCAAACCGTGGAACCTTAGAATGAGCACAGCAATCAGTCCGACTGCTTATAACTATAAGGTAGTCCGCCAGTTCGCCATCATGACGGTGGTCTGGGGGATCCTTGGCATGGGGCTCGGTGTCTTCATCGCCTCGCAACTGGTCTGGCCGGAATTGAACTTCGGTCTGCCGTGGACGAGCTTTGGACGCCTGCGCCCGTTGCACACAAACCTGGTGATTTTTGCCTTCGGTGGCTGTGCACTGTTTGCCACTTCCTACTATGTCGTGCAGCGAACCTGCCAGACGCGACTGATTTCCGACAGCCTCGCGGCCTTCACCTTCTGGGGCTGGCAAGCGGTGATCGTCGGCGCGATCATTACCTTGCCGCTGGGTTACACCACCACCAAGGAATACGCGGAACTGGAATGGCCACTGGCTATTCTGCTGGCGATTGTCTGGGTCACCTACGGTCTGGTGTTCTTCGGCACCATCACCAAGCGCAAAACCAAGCACATTTATGTGGGTAACTGGTTCTACGGCGCGTTCATCGTCGTCACGGCGATGCTGCACATCGTCAACCACGCCTCCCTGCCGGTGAGCTTCTTCAAGTCCTACTCCGCCTACTCCGGCGCGACCGATGCGATGATCCAGTGGTGGTACGGCCACAACGCGGTGGGCTTCTTCCTGACCACCGGTTTCCTCGGGATGATGTACTACTTCGTGCCGAAACAGGCCGAGCGTCCGATCTACTCCTATCGCCTGTCGATCGTGCACTTCTGGGCGCTGATCACCCTGTACATCTGGGCCGGTCCGCACCACCTGCACTACACCGCACTGCCGGATTGGGCACAATCGCTGGGCATGGCGATGTCGATCATCCTTCTGGCGCCAAGCTGGGGCGGCATGATCAACGGCATGATGACCCTGTCGGGCGCCTGGCATAAGCTGCGCACCGACCCGATCCTGCGCTTCCTCGTGGTCTCGTTGGCGTTCTACGGCATGTCGACCTTCGAAGGGCCGATGATGGCGATCAAGACCGTCAACTCGCTCTCGCACTACACCGACTGGACCATTGGCCACGTACACGCTGGCGCTCTCGGCTGGGTAGCGATGATCTCGATCGGCGCGATCTACCACATGATCCCGCGCCTGTTCGGCCGTGCGCAGATGCACAGTGTTGGCCTGATCAACGCGCACTTCTGGCTCGCGACCATCGGCACCGTGCTCTACATCGCTTCGATGTGGGTCAACGGCATCACGCAGGGCCTGATGTGGCGTGCAATCAACGACGACGGCACCCTCACCTACTCGTTCGTTGAAGCGCTGCAAGCCAGCCACCCGGGCTACATCGTTCGCGCCTTGGGCGGTGCTTTCTTCGCCAGCGGCATGTTCCTGATGGCTTACAACGTCTGGCGCACCGTGCGCGCCTCGAACCCGGCTGAAGCCGAAGCCGCTGCCCAGATCGCTGTCGTTGGAGCTCACTGATGAAGCATGAAGCTGTCGAGAAGAATATTGGCCTGCTGGCCTTCTTCATGGTCATCGCCGTCAGCGTTGGCGGCCTGACCCAAATCGTTCCGCTGTTTTTCCAGGACGTCACCAATAAGCCGGTCGAAGGCATGAAGCCGCGTTCGGCGCTGGAACTGGAAGGCCGCGACGTTTACATCGCCAACGGCTGTGTCGGCTGCCACTCGCAGATGATCCGTCCGTTCCGTGCCGAAACCGAACGCTATGGGCACTACTCGGTCGCCGGTGAAAGCGTCTGGGATCACCCGTTCCTGTGGGGTTCCAAACGTACCGGGCCAGATCTGGCCCGTGTTGGCGGTCGTTACTCCGATGACTGGCAGCGTGCGCACTTGTACAACCCGCGCAACGTCGTGCCTGAGTCGAAAATGCCGGCTTACCCGTTCCTCGTAGAAAACAAGCTCGACGGCAAAGACACTGCCAAGAAAATGGAAGTGTTGCGCACGCTCGGCGTTCCTTACACCGACGAAGACATCGCCGGGGCCAAGGATGCCGTGAAGGGCAAAACCGAAATGGACGCGCTGGTGGCCTATCTGCAAGGCCTGGGCACCATCATCAAAAGCAAACGGTGATCTAGATGGATATCGGGATGATTCGTGGCCTGGGCACCGTTGTCGTGATGGTGGCCTTCATCGGTCTGGCGTTGTGGGTGTTCAGCCCCAAGCGCAAGTCGGAGTTTGAAGACGCGACCTTGTTGCCTTTTGCGGATGATCCCGAAGCCATCAAGCACGTCGAGCAAGCTTCTAGGAGTAACAAAGAATGACTACATTCTGGAGTCTGTACGTCACAGTCCTCAGTCTCGGTACGATCTTTTCCCTGACCTGGCTGCTGCTGTCGACCCGCAAGGGCCAGCGCAGCGAACAGACGGACGAGACGGTCGGGCACTCCTTCGACGGGATCGAGGAGTACGACAACCCACTGCCGAAATGGTGGTTCATGCTGTTTGTCGGCACCATCATTTTTGCCTTGGGTTACCTGGTGCTGTACCCGGGCCTGGGCAACTGGAAAGGCCTGCTGCCGGGCTACAACTACCTCGATAACGACAAGCAGACCGCGTTCGCCAATGGCCAGACCGGCTGGACCGGCGTGCACGAGTGGGAAAAGGAAATGGCCCGCTCGGACGCCAAGTTCGGTCCGATCTTCGCCAAGTTCGCTGCCATGCCAATCGAAGAAGTGGCCAAGGATCCGCAAGCACTGAAGATGGGTGGCCGTTTGTTCGCCTCCAACTGCTCGGTGTGCCACGGTTCCGACGCCAAGGGTGCCTACGGTTTCCCTAACCTGACCGACGCCGACTGGCGCTGGGGCGGCGAGCCGGAAACCATCAAGACCACCATCATGGGCGGTCGTCACGCGGTGATGCCGGCCTGGGCTGAAGTGATTGGTGAGCAAGGCGTTGCCGACGTGGCAGCGTTTGTCGTGACCAACCTGGATGGCCGCAAACTGCCGGAAGGCACCAAGGCTGACCCGGCTAACGGCGGTAAACTGTTTGCCGCCAATTGCGTGGCCTGCCACGGTCCGGCCGGCAAAGGCACCCCCGCCATGGGCGCGCCTGACCTGACCCACCCGGGTGCGTTCATCTACGGTTCGAGCTTCGCGCAACTGCAGCAGACCATCCGTTACGGCCGTCAGGGCCAGATGCCTGCGCAGGAACAACTGCAAGGCAACGACAAGGTGCACCTGCTGGCGGCATATGTTTACAGCCTGTCCCACGGTGAAAAAGCACCGGAAGCGAACGCCGAGTAAGGCCAGCGCTTGAAGTACAAAAGGCCCCGCCAATGTTGATTGGCGGGGCCTTTTTTCATGCTGGCATTCATGCCTTGAAACGTTTGCTCAATAGACCTGAGGAAAGCTGCCCTGTAGGTTTTTCTCACCCCGATGAGCAGCATCGGGTCAACCTTCAAGGATGAAGCCTACATGTCAAAAAATGACCAAAACACATTGCCAAAACGTTTGCAGCCCCGCCCTGTTCATCACGCAACGCCGCTAAAAACGCCTGCTGCGCCGGCACGCTCAACATCGCCAGACACCATGGACCCTCCAGGTAACGGTGGCGGTCTGGACGGTCTCGGCGGCGGCCGATTGCTCTGAAAAAGCAGCAGAACACAGCGAAAATTCGCCCGATATCCTGCGCCCCTGCCCGTTGGCAGGGGCGCTCTGGCTGGTGCCGTTATGACAGTGATAAACCGATCGTCCGCAACCCACCTTTCCGATTGCCGGAAAAACCTCAACGTAGTAACGTTTCTACACCAGAATCACCGGAGGCCGAACATGATGGCCATCACGACCATTTCCAGCCGCGAATTCAACCAGGACACCAGTGCTGCCAAAAAAGCCGCGCATCAGGGCCCGGTCATCATTACCGATCGTGGCAAGCCTGCCCATGTACTGCTGTGCATCGAGGAATACCAGAAACTGACCGGTAGCCAGACCAGCATCGTCGATCTGCTGGTCATGCCGAATGCGCCTGACATCGAATTCGAACCCGAGCGCGCCGTCATCACTCCTCGCAGCGTGGACCTGTCCTGATGTTTCTACTGGATACCAATGTAGTTTCCGAACTGCGAAAACCCCAGGCCGACAAGCAGGTGGTGACATGGGCAAACAGCGTCGCCCCGGCCAGCCTGTATTTATCGGCCATCACTGTGCTGGAGCTGGAAACCGGCATTCTGCGTATCGAACGCCGCGACCCGCCACAAGGAGGGATGCTGCGCAACTGGCTCGAGCGTCATGTCAAACCCGCATTCTCGGGAAGAATCCTCTCGGTCGATAGCGCCGTCGCTAGCCGATGCGCACAGCTGCACGTGCCTGATCGCAGCAATGAATGCGACGCTTTGATCGCCGCCACCGCGCTTGTTCATGGGCTGACGCTGGTCACCCGTAATGTTGCCGATTTCCAACTCAGCGGCGTTCATCTGATCAATCCATGGAACGCTGCCAATCACTGATCGTCCAAAGCCCCGCCTAATCACTGGCGGGGCTTTTTTTATGGGCGCTTGGCGAAGATTGAATGCACCGGCGTCGTATCGATCAGCGTTCGATTGCGCCACTGATTGTTCTTCACCAGATAGACCTGCAACTGCTTGCGGTCCTCGGTGAAACTGGCAATCAGATAGGTTTGCTGAGACGTACTGCCGCTCAGGTAGATGGGTACGCTACCCTCCCAATAAGCATCACCTCCATCCTTATGCAAATGGCCGGCAAAGATCGCCGTCACTTGATATTTATTGACCATATCGGTGAAGCGTTTCTGTTGCGCCTGGGTCCCCTGGTGGCGCAACGGTTTATGCATATTGATGATGATGGCGTACCCCGAGGCTCGCGCCAGTCTGAGGTCCGTCTCGAGCCAGTCGAGCGCATCGTTGATTTCAAATGTCGTCGGGTTCAATGGATGAGCAATGCGGGTGGTATACGTCGGTTCGTTATTGAGTTGAACCATATGAACTTCGCCGATGTTTTTTGAATAGGCGAGACTGCCAGAGTACTTTTTACTGAGAAACCCACTGGTGATTTTCAGATCAAAGCTGTCGACTTTACCCTCATGGTGTTCTTTGAATTCGACGATACTTCCCGCTGCACAGCTATTACTAAAACAATCATCAACATTGTTTTCATAATCGTGATTACCCAAGCCATACAAATACTCACCTTTGAAGTGCTTGGTCAGTAAATCCTTCATGAACGAACGCTGCCAGCCATGACCAAAAGCGGTTATATCGCCATTGATCATCAAAGGCACCTGGGCTTGAGAGCCGTGCTGATTTCTGAACTCGGCAATACTCCCAAGCTGAGTATCAACCAGCCATTTCGAACGAACATCGAATTCGGTGTCGGATTCCGGCTCCCGGTCATCAGTCTTGTCGGTCCAGGGATATTGAGTATCCGAGGCAAAAACCATGTGTTTCGGTGTTCCGCTTATAGCCTGCGCCGATACAACCGTCGCCCACAAACAAACACCCAGCACAACGCTTGCAAACTTGTTAAAAGCCATACATTAAATTCCGTTTAAATTAATCAATCAGACGCAAACTTTTCGCGCAAACAGAACTTATTCGAAAAAACAGAAAACTTCAAAGCACTCATAAAGAACAATCAATTGGATTTATTTCAGAGGCACTAACCGCACAACTTGAATAACCTGCAGAGCACTGAAAACAAACATGACAAGTTCCATTCAACCTGACGTGGCCCACGCAAAACCACATTCAAAGTTTTCTTTCAGGACAGACACGCGTCGAGTTGTGCAAAGGAAACCCTGAACGTGACGCCATTCGTGCGTGCGTCCAATCTGACCAGGCTTTTTTATGAAACTCGCAATGACCGCAGCGGCGGACTGTTCTCCCGTGGAAACAATGAATTAGCCCTCAAGCCAAAACCGTCCATACTCAACAAGTCAATTGACCTGCATCATGCTTTGCTGCATTCGCTACACCATTCAGGTTTTTTACCCAACGCGACCAAAGGTCGCACCCTTGAGCCAGAGCGACCGGCGTATCATTGCGCCACTGCAACACCCCTTTCTGACCTGGGTTGGCACGTATCGACCGAGGCATTTTTCCACTGCCGTGGGATGCAATGATGAGCAACCAGATTCCGGTACACGACGTCACACCACCGAGCAAAAACGCGAACAACAGCGTTGACCTTTACGCCTCTCGAGAAAAAATCTACACCCGTGCTTTCACTGGCCTGTTCCGCAATCTGCGGATGATGGGCGGTGCGGCATTGTTTCTGCTGTATTTCGGTACGGTGTGGCTGAACTGGGGCGGTCATCAGGCCGTGTGGTGGAACCTGCCGGAGCGCAAGTTCTTCATCTTCGGCGCCACTTTCTGGCCACAGGATTTCATTCTGCTCTCGGGCCTGTTGATCATTGCCGCGTTCGGCCTGTTCTTCATTACCGTGTACGCCGGCCGGGTCTGGTGCGGCTACACCTGTCCGCAAAGTGTGTGGACGTGGATTTTCATGTGGTGCGAGAAGGTCACCGAAGGCGACCGTAATCAGCGCATCAAGCTCGACAAGGCGCCGATGAGCGCCAACAAATTCGCGCGCAAACTCGCCAAACACGCGCTGTGGCTGTTGATCGGTTTTGTCACCGGCATGACCTTCGTTGGCTACTTCTCGCCGATCCGTGAACTGGTCTTCGAATTCTTCACCGGCCAGGCCGATGGCTGGTCGTATTTCTGGGTCGGCTTCTTCACCCTCGCCACTTACGGCAACGCCGGTTGGCTGCGTGAGCAGGTGTGCATTTACATGTGCCCGTACGCACGCTTCCAGAGCGTGATGTTCGACAAGGACACGCTGATCGTCTCCTACGACCCGCGTCGCGGCGAAAGCCGTGGCCCGCGCAAGAAAGGCGTCGATTACAAGGCCCAGGGCCTGGGCGATTGCATCGATTGCACCATGTGCGTTCAGGTGTGCCCGACCGGCATCGACATCCGCGACGGTCTGCAGATCGAGTGCATTGGCTGCGCGGCCTGCATCGACGCCTGCGACAGCATCATGGACAAGATGGATTACCCGCGCGGGCTGATCAGCTACACCACCGAACACAACCTGTCCGGGCAGAAAACCCATAAACTGCGGCCACGCCTGATCGGCTATGCCGTAGTGTTGCTGGCGATGATCAGCCTGTTGGTCACTGCATTCGTGATGCGCTCGCTGGTTGGCTTCGACGTCAGCAAGGACCGCGTGCTATACCGCGAAAACGCCGAAGGCCGGATCGAAAACGTCTACAGCCTGAAGATCATGAACAAGGATCAGCGCGACCACACTTACGTGCTGGAAGCCGCCGGCCTGCCCGACCTGCGCCTGCAAGGCAAACGCGAGATCAAAGTCGCGGCCGGCGACATCGTCAGCATGCCGGTCGAGTTGTCGAGCGCACCGGAGCAACTGCCATCGAGCACCAATGAGGTGAAATTCCTCCTCAAGGATGCCGATGACGACAGCGTCCACGTTGAAGCCAAGAGCCGATTCATCGGCCCACAAATCCGTTGAGAGAACTGAACATGCCCGCAGCAAACGCCGCAAGTCCCTGGTACAAGCACCTTTGGCCATGGATCATCATCGGAATTCTGGCCTGTTCGGTGACCCTGACTCTGTCCATGGTGACCATTGCGGTGAACAACCCGGACAACCTCGTCAACGACAACTACTACGAGGCCGGCAAAGGCATCAACCGTTCGCTGGACCGTGAGCTGTTGGCACAGACTCTGAAGATGCGCGCCGCTGTGCATCTGGATGACGTGACCGGTGAAGTTGATCTGCGTTTAAGCGGTGACAGTCAGCCAAAGACTCTGGAGCTGAACCTGATTTCACCGACGCAGCCGGAGAAGGATCGCAAGATTGTCCTGACCCGCAGCGAGACCGAAACCGGGCGTTACATCGGCCAATTGGGTGACAAAGTTGAAGGTCGCCGGTTTGTCGAGTTGCTGGGCACTCAGGATGATCACGTCTGGCGGATGTTCGAGGAAGAATTGGTTAACCATGACAAGGATCTGCTGCTGGGTGATGAACCGCTGCAAGGTGCCGAAGACTTGAAGAAGTAAACAACTTCAAAAGCCCCCTCACCCTAGCCCTCTCCCCCTGGAGAGGGAACTGATCTCGAGCGTTTGCACGTTTTGTGTATGACAGTGAAAATCCAGGCGACTGAGCCTGTTTTCAGGCTCACACCGATCGGCTCCTTCTCCCTCCGGGAGAGGGGACTGATCTAGAGCGTTTGCACGTTTTGTGTATGACAGTAAAGATCCAGCCGACTGAACCAGTTTTTCCGGCTCACACCGATCGGCTCCCTCTCCCTCCGGGAGAGGGCTGGGGTGAGGGCAAGCGGACAACCCCAATGCAAGGGCTTACCCCCTCAACGATGCCATGACCACCCCACTCCCCTGCTATCACTGCGCCCTGCCGGTCCCGTCCGGCAGCCGCTTCACTGCCGTCGTACTCGGGCAATCCCGCGAATTCTGCTGCCCGGGCTGTCAGGCGGTGGCCGAAGCCATCGTCGCCGGCGGTCTGGAAAGCTATTACCAACACCGCAGCGAAGCCTCGGCCAACCCCGAAGCATTGCCGGTGCAATTGGTCGATGAACTGGCCCTGTACGACCGCGCCGATGTGCAGCAACCCTTCGTCCGCCACGAAGGCGATCTGGCCGAAACCACCCTGTTGATGGAAGGCATCAGTTGTGCCGCCTGCGGCTGGCTGATCGAAAAACACCTGCGCACGCTGCCCGCCGTGGCCGAGGCGCGGCTGAACCTGTCCAACCATCGCCTGCATGTGCGCTGGGCCGACGCGCAATTGCCGCTGAGCCAAGTGCTCGCCGAACTGCGCCACATCGGCTACGCCGCCCACCCGTATCAGGCCGATCGCGCCAGCGAACAACTGGCCAGCGAAAACCGTCTGGCCCTGCGCCAACTCGGTGTCGCCGGTCTGCTGTGGTTCCAGGCGATGATGGCGACCATGGCCACCTGGCCGGAATTCAACATCGACCTCAGCCCCGAGCTGCACACGATCCTGCGCTGGGTCGCGCTGTTCCTGACCACACCGATCGTGTTCTACAGCTGCGCGCCGTTCTTCAAAGGCGCGATGCGCGATCTGCGCACACGCCACCTGACCATGGATGTCTCGGTGTCGCTGGCGATCGGCAGTGCTTACATTGCCGGGATCTGGACCTCGATCACCGGGGTCGGCGAGTTGTATTTCGACGCGGTGGGGATGTTTGCGTTGTTCCTGCTTGCCGGCCGCTATCTCGAACGCCGTGCCCGCGAACGCACCGCTGCCGCCACCGCGCAATTGGTCAATCTATTGCCTGCCTCTTGCCTGCGCCTTGATGCAGCCGGCCAGAGCGAACGCATCCTGCTCAGCGAACTGCGCCTCGGCGAGCGGATTCTGGTGCAGGCCGGGTCGATTCTGCCGGCGGACGGCAAGATCATCGACGGCCAATCGAGCATCGACGAATCACTGCTCACCGGCGAATACCTGCCGCAACCGCGTACCCTCGGCGACACGGTCACTGCCGGCACGCTCAATGTCGAAGGCGCGTTGACCGTGGAAGTTCAGGCGCTGGGCCAAGACACGCGCCTGTCGGCCATCGTCCGCCTGCTCGACCGCGCCCAAGCGGAAAAACCGCGACTGGCGGAAATCGCCGACCGCGCCGCGCAATGGTTTTTGCTGTTATCACTGATTGCCGCCGCGGCCATCGGCCTGCTCTGGTGGGAGCTGGATTCATCGCGCGCATTCTGGATCGTCCTCGCCATGCTCGTTGCGACCTGCCCGTGCGCGCTGTCGCTGGCAACACCGACCGCGCTCACCGCAGCCACCGGGACATTGCACAAACTCGGTTTGCTGCTGACCCGTGGTCACGTGCTGGAAGGCTTGAATCAAATCGACACGGTGATCTTCGACAAGACCGGCACCCTCACCGAAGGCCGACTGGTGCTGCGCTCGATTCGCCCGCTCGGCGCGCGCGACAGCGATGAATGCCTGAGCCTTGCCGCCGCACTGGAAAACCGTTCGGAACATCCGATTGCCCGCGCCTTCGGCCGTGCGCCGCTGGCCGCTGAAGAAGTCCACAGCACGCCGGGGCTTGGCCTCGAAGGCTTGGTGGGCGGACAGCGTTTGCGCATCGGCCAGGCAGAATTTGTCTGCGCCCTCAGCGGTGCGAACGTGCCCGGCATGCCGAACGAGGCCGGCCAATGGCTGCTGCTCGGCGACGCTCAGGGGCCGCTGGCGTGGTTCGTCCTCGACGATCGCTTGCGTGACGACGCCCCCGCCCTGCTCGCCGCGTGCAAGGCGCGCGGCTGGCGCACATTGCTGTTGTCGGGCGACAGCTCGCCGATGGTCGCCAGTGTGGCGGCAGAACTCGGCATCGACGAGGCTCGCGGTGGTCTGCGCCCGGACGACAAGCTGCAAGTCCTGCAACAGTTGCACAAGGAAGGTCGCAAAGTGCTGATGCTCGGCGATGGCGTCAATGACGTGCCGGTACTCGCCGCGGCCGACATCAGTGTCGCCATGGGTTCGGCCACCGATCTGGCGAAAACCAGTGCTGATGCGGTGCTGCTGTCCAACCGACTCGACGCGCTGGTCCAGGCTTTCATGCTGGCGCGCCGCACCCGTCGGGTCATCATCGAGAACCTGCTGTGGGCGGCGCTGTACAATGGCCTCATGTTGCCGTTCGCCGCCCTCGGCTGGATCACGCCGGTGTGGGCCGCCGTCGGCATGTCGATCAGTTCGTTGACCGTGGTGCTCAATGCCTTGCGTCTGACTCGCCTGCCGAGTCCGCCGCCCGCCAGCACCCGATCGCAAATCCGCCCGCTGCCGGCCTGAGCCGCGCGGGCACCTGGAGTACAGATGCCAGCTCTCTACGTGATGATCCCGGCCGCCCTGCTGATCGTGGCCATCGCCGTTTACATCTTTTTCTGGGCGGTGGACAGCGGTCAGTACGACGACCTCGACGGCCCGGCGCACAGCATCCTGTTCGATGATCAGGACCCGAACCACACCGCCGCCGTGGACGAAGCCAACCCCGACAAACCGGACGACAAGGCCCCACCTCATGCTTGAACTGGCGCCCTTGCTGGTATCGGCATTGATCCTCGGCCTACTCGGTGGCGGTCATTGCCTGGGCATGTGCGGCGGTTTGATGGGCGCGCTGACCCTGGCGATTCCCAAGGAACAGCGCAGCCGGCGTTTCCGCTTGTTGCTGGCGTATAACCTTGGGCGGATTCTCAGTTATGCCACGGCTGGTTTGTTGATCGGTCTGGCCGGATGGGCTGTCGCCAACAGTCCGGCCGCGCTGTTCATGCGCGTGCTGGCTGGATTGCTACTGATCGCCATGGGTTTGTATCTGGCCGGATGGTGGAGCGGGCTGACGCGCATTGAAAGTCTTGGGCGCGGTTTGTGGCGCTACATTCAGCCGGTGGCCAACCGCTTGCTGCCGGTGTCGAGTCTGCCTAGGGCTCTATTGCTTGGCGCGTTGTGGGGCTGGCTGCCCTGCGGACTGGTTTACAGCACGTTGCTGTGGTCGGCGAGTCAGGGCAATGCGCTGGACAGTGCGTTGTTGATGCTCGCGTTTGGCCTCGGCACCTGGCCGGTATTGCTGGCGACGGGGCTTGCGGCGGAACGCGTGACTGCCATTTTGCGCAAACGCAGCGTGCGCATGGCGGGCGGATTGCTGGTGATCCTGTTCGGGATCTGGACATTACCCGGCCCACATCAGCATTGGCTCATGGGCCATTAGATCGGCGGCGCGGCCTTCGCGAGCAGGCTCGCTCCCACAGGGGATTTGTGTTGCACCACCGATCCAATGTGGGAGCGAGCCTGCTCGCGAAGAGGCCCGCACTAACACCACACCTCTCCCCGTTGATGCAAATCAACAGCGCCACCACCGCCCCCCGATAGACTCGCTCACACTGCCAGCCTATCCGGGGGAATGCCCGCATGCTCGACGCCATTCGTTGGGACTCTGATCTGATCCGCCGCTACGACCTGGCGGGGCCGCGCTACACCTCGTATCCGACGGCCGTGCAATTTCACAGTCAGGTCGGCACCTTCGACCTGTTTCATGCCCTGCGCGACAGCCGCAAGGCCCTGCGCCCGTTGTCTCTCTACGTGCATGTGCCGTTCTGCGCGAACATTTGCTACTACTGCGCCTGCAACAAGGTCATCACCAAAGATCGTGGTCGCGCCCTGCCCTACCTGCAGCGGCTGGAGCAGGAAATCCAGTTGATCGCCTGCCACCTCGACCCGGCCCAGAAAGTCGAGCAACTGCACTTTGGCGGCGGCACGCCGACCTTTCTCAGCCACGACGAGCTGCGCCAGTTGATGGCGCACCTGCGCAAGCATTTCAATTTGCTGGAGGACGACTCCGGCGATTACGGCATCGAGATCGACCCGCGCGAAGCCGACTGGTCGACCATGGGCCTGCTGCGCGAACTGGGTTTCAACCGGGTCAGCATCGGCCTGCAAGACCTCGATCCGGCGGTGCAGCGCGCGGTCAATCGCCTGCAAAGTCTGGAGGAAACCCGCGCGGTGATCGATGCGGCGCGCACCCTGCAGTTCCGCTCGATCAATATCGACTTGATCTACGGGTTGCCCAAGCAGACCCCGGAAAATTTCGCCCGCACCGTTGAAGAAGTCATCAGCCTGCAACCGGACCGGCTCTCGGTGTTCAACTATGCGCACCTGCCCGAGCGTTTCATGCCGCAGCGACGGATCAATGACAATGAGTTGCCGGCGCCCGCGCAGAAGCTGGAAATGCTTGAGCGCACCATTGAGCAGCTCACCGCCGCCGGCTATCGCTACATCGGCATGGATCACTTCGCCCTGCCCGATGACGAGCTGGCGATTGCTCAGGAAGAAGAAACCCTGCAACGTAACTTCCAGGGTTACACCACTCACGGCCATTGCGACCTGATCGGGTTGGGCGTTTCGGCCATCAGCCAGATCGGCGACTTGTATTGCCAGAACAGCAGCGACCTCAACGAGTACCAGAACACCCTCGCCGCCGCACAACTGGCGACCAGCCGGGGCTTGGTGTGCAACGCCGATGATCGCTTGCGCCGAGCGGTGATCCAGCAGCTGATCTGCAATTTCAGCCTGGAGTTCGCCGCGATCGAGCAGCAGTTCAACATCGATTTTCAGGGCTATTTCGGCGCGCTGTGGCCGCAGTTGCAAGGCATGGCCAGTGATGGCCTGATCGCGCTGGATCGCGAGCGGATCGCCGTGTTGCCGGCGGGTCGTCTGCTGGTGCGCTCGGTGTGCATGGTGTTCGATGCCTACCTGGAACAGCAGAACCGCCAGCGTTTTTCGCGGGTGATTTAGTTTTTCGTCAACAACGAACCGACGCTCAGGTTCTGATCCGCGGTCAACCCGGACTGCCCGACCACTTTGGACAAAGCCAGATTGGCCGTGATCAGACCGGTATTCAACGCGGCGATTGCGCCTCGCAGCGCGGCAGCCTTGATGATCTTTTCTTCGTTGGAAAGGCGCTTGTCGGCCATGACCGCTTCGATGAGTGCCTTTTTCTCGGCAATCTGTTTTTGCAGTTTGCGGATCATCTTCAGCAATTGCTGGATGTTCTCGGGCAGGCCACTGGTCTCGATGTCGCTGTTTTCGCCACCGGCACTGGCGGATTTTGCAATCGATGCACCGGAGAGCGACACTTTGACGCCCTCGACCAAGGTCGGGGTTGCCTCATCGGACGAACCTGGGTTGTGTGCATTGCCGGACGCAACTTTAAACGCTTCCGGCGTTGCCGCAACGTCGCTGCTAGCGGGGCCCAGCGTACCAATGGCGGCCATCGAATCGTTCCTTGTATGCACTTTGATACCTGTTTATCGGCTGCTGGCCCTGTGGCTTTATGGCTGTAGGGCAAAGTCGCCCCAGACTGGCCTGAATGTCCTCCCGTGAGTTACCCTTACGGCTTATGTGTGTTTTCCCACAAGGATCTAAGAAATGTCCGAGCCAGTTAAACTGCGCGCTCACAACCAGGCCCATTGCAAGGATTGCAGCCTGGCCCCTCTCTGCCTGCCACTTTCTTTGAATCTGGAAGACATGGATGCGCTGGACGAAATCGTTAAACGCGGCCGCCCGCTGAAAAAGGGCGAGTTCCTGTTCCGCCAGGGCGACACGTTCGATTCCGTTTATGCAGTACGCTCCGGCGCCCTGAAGACCTTCAGCCTCAGCGACAGCGGCGAAGAGCAACTGACGGGCTTCCACCTGCCAAGCGAACTGGTCGGCCTGTCCGGCATGGACACCGAGAAACACCCGGTCTCCGCCCAAGCACTGGAAACCACTTCGGTCTGCGAAATCCCTTTTGAACGTCTCGATGAGCTGGCCCTGCAACTGCCGCAGCTGCGCCGCCAGTTGATGCGTGTCATGAGCCGGGAAATCCGTGACGACCAGCAAATGATGTTGCTGCTGTCGAAAAAAACCGCCGACGAGCGCATCGCTACCTTCCTGGTCAACCTCTCGGCACGCTTCCGCGCTCGCGGCTTCTCCGCCAACCAGTTCCGCCTGAGCATGTCGCGCAATGAAATCGGTAACTACCTCGGTCTGGCGGTGGAAACCGTGTCCCGGGTCTTCACCCGTTTCCAGCAGAACGAACTGATTGCCGCCGAGGGCAAAGAGATTCACATCCTCGACCCGATCCAGCTCTGCGCGCTGGCCGGTGGCTCGATCGAAGGCTGATCTCGATCCGCGGTTGAGCGAAGCGTTTCAGCCGCGGGTATACTGCGCCGTTTGCAGCCCTGCCAGGACACCTCGACGATGGTCTTCGACTCCTTCGACATCAAATCGCTTATCCGCCCTGTGATCGACTTCCCGAAACCGGGCGTGATCTTTCGCGACATCACCCCGCTGTTTCAGTCGCCAACGGCTCTGCGCCTGGTGATGGACAGTTTCGCCCACCGCTACGTGGAAGCTGATTTCACCCACATTGGCGCGATGGATGCCCGTGGCTTCCTGATCGGCTCGGTGTTGGCCTATCAGTTGAACAAGCCGCTGGTGCTGTTCCGCAAGCAAGGCAAACTGCCGGCGGACGTGCTGGCCGAAGGTTACGCAACCGAGTACGGCGAAGCGTTCCTGGAAGTGCACGCCGACAGCCTGTGTGAAGGCGATTCGGTGGTGATGTTCGATGATTTGATTGCCACGGGCGGGACATTGATCGCAGCCGCCAACCTGATTCGCCGCATGGGCGCGCGGGTGCATGAAGCGGCGGCGATTATTGATTTGCCGGAACTGCAAGGTTCGCAGCGTCTTGAGGACATGGGCATCCCGACCTTCTGCCTGACGCAGTTTGCGTTGACCGATAAATAATCAAGAGCAAAAGATCGCAGCCTTCGGCAGCTCCTACATTGGAATGTGCGTTTCCCTGTAGGAGCTGCCGAAGGCTGCGATCTTTTGCCTTTAAAGCCCCATCTGCTTACTGATGATCTCGTTCATCACCTCCCGCGTCCCGCCGCCAATCGACAAGATGCGGTTATCCCGATACAGCCGCTCCACCAGACTTTCGCGCATATAACCCAGCCCACCAAGAATCTGCAATGCCTCGGTGGTGATCCGGTCCGAGGTGTCCGTGGCAAAATTCTTCGCCATCGAAATCTCTTTGATCACGCTCTGCCCCGCCGCCATCTTCGCCGCTTGCCGGTAAGTGAACTCCCGTGAAACCTCCAGCGCAGTCGCCATTTCGGCGAGGCGATGCTTGATCACCTGAAACTTGCCGATCGGCTTGCCAAACGCTTCACGCTCGCGCGCCCACTTCAGGCTTTGCTCCAGTGCAAGCTGTGAGGTCATGTTGGCCATCAGCGCCAACGCCAGCCGTTCGCTCTGGAAGTTGCCCATGATGCAGGCGAAGCCCATGTTCTCGGCGCCGATCAGGTTTCCTGCAGGCACGCGGCAATCGTCGAAGAACAACTCAGCCGTGTCCGACGCCCACCAGCCCATTTTTTTCAACTGACGGCCAACGGTGAAGCCCGGCGTACCCTTCTCGATCAGCAGCAGACTGATGCCGCCAAACCCCGGCGCACCGGTGCGCACCGCGACGGTGTAGAAATCGGCGCGCACGCCACTGGTGATAAAGGTTTTGCTGCCGCTGACGCGATAGACATCGCCGTCACGCACGGCGCGGGTTTGCAGGTTGGCGACGTCGGAGCCGCCGCCCGGTTCGGTAACCGCCAGCGCGCTGATCTTTTCACCGCTGAGCACCTGTGGCACGACCCGGTCACGTACCTCCGGGCGCGCCCATTTGACGATCGGTGGCAGGCCGATATCCAGCGATCCCAGCCCCGCTACCAGGCCGCCAGAGCCGCAGCGCATCAACTCCTCACTGGCGGCGACCTTGGCGAACAGATCGCCTTCATGGCTGCCTCCAAGCGTTTCCGGATAACCGATGCCGAGGATGCCTGCCGCGCCAGCCTTCCGGTACAGCTCGCGGGGGAAACTTTCGGCTTCTTCCCACTGATCGATGTCCGGCAGGATCTCGCGTTCGACGAAACGTCTGACGCTGTCGCGGACCAATTGGTGGCTGGGGTCGAAGTATTCCTGAAAGGCAGGCATGGGCGAGCTCCACGGAAGGGTTCGCCGAACTTAACCGAGCGCTTGCTTGGTTTACAAGATGCAGAAGATCAAAAGATCGCAGCCTTCGGCAGCTCCTACATTGGAAATACGCGTTTCCATGTAGGAGCTGCCGAAGGCTGCGATCTTTTGATTTTTATCAGAGAGAGATGGGTTTACGCCCGGCAAACGAATGCGCCAGCGTGCCGCCATCGACCAGCTCCAGTTCACCACCCAACGGCACGCCGTGGGCAATGCGAGAGGCGATCAGGCCTTTGTTGCTCAACAGCTGAGCAATGTAATGCGCCGTCGCTTCACCTTCCACGGTCGGGTTGGTCGCGAGAATGACTTCGGTAAACGTGCCCGCCTCTTCGATCCGCGTCATCAACTGCGGAATGCCGATCGCCTCAGGCCCCAGGCCATCGAGCGGCGACAAATGCCCCTTGAGCACAAAGTAGCGGCCACGGAAACCGGTCTGCTCGACCGCATACACATCCATCGGCCCTTCCACCACGCACAGCAACGTGTCGTCACGGCGGGTATCGGCGCATTGCGGGCACAGATCGTCTTCGGTCAGCGTGCGGCACTGACGGCAGTGACCGACCCCTTCCATGGCCTGGCTGAGGGCCTGGGCCAGGCGCAAGCCGCCGCTGCGGTCACGCTCGAGCATCTGCAACGCCATGCGCTGGGCGGTCTTCTGACCCACGCCTGGCAAAGTGCGCAAGGCGTCGATCAGTTGGCGAATCAAAGGGCTGAAGCTCATGGGTAAAAAGTCCGACAAAACAACGAGACGCGGTTTATACCCGCGCCTCTGGCCAGCGTCAAATACTCAGTCCTGGGCGACCTTCACTACCAGTTTTCCGAAGTTGCGCCCCTCGAGCAGACCGATAAACGCCTCGGGCGCCTGCTCCAGGCCTTCGACCACGTCCTCGCGGAATTTCACCTTGCCATCGCGTACCCACGGCACCATGTGGCTGATGAACTCCGGCTGACGATCACCGTAGTCGTCGAACACGATGAAGCCCTGAATGCGCACGCGCTTGGTCAGCAGCGTGCGTTGCAGCATCGGCAGGCGATCCGGGCCTTTTGGCGTTTCGGAGGCGTTGTAACCGGCGATCAGGCCGCACAGCGGAATGCGCGCCTTGGGGTTGAGCAACGGCACCACGGCATCGAACACATGACCACCGACGTTCTCGTAATAGATGTCGATGCCATCGGGGCAGGCCTTGGCCAATTGCTCGGCAAAATCGGGCGCCTTGTGATCGATGCAGGCATCAAAACCCAACTCTTCGACCACGTACTTGCACTTATCGGCACCGCCGGCCACGCCGACTGCGCGCAGCCCTTTGATCTTGGCCACTTGCCCGACCACCGAACCGACCGCGCCGGACGCAGCAGCCACGACCAATGTTTCGCCCTCTTTTGGCTGGCCGATGTCCATCAGCCCCATGTACGCGGTCATGCCGGGCATGCCCAACACACCCAGCGCCATCGACGGGCTCGGCAACCCGGCCGGGATCGGCATGATGTCACGGCCATCGCTGATGCTGTGGCTCTGCCAACCGGTCGCGCCGACCACCAGATCGCCTTTATGGAATTTCGGATGACGTGAATCCTCGACACGGCTGACCGCGCCGCCGGTCATCACTTCACCGATTTGTACCGGCGCGGCGTAGGACGGTGCGTCGCTCATGCGCCCGCGCATGTAGGGATCGAGGGACAGGTACAGGGTTTTCAACAATACCTGGCCGTCCTGCAGATCCGGCAAGGCTTCGCGTTCGAGGCGGAAGTTTTCCGGGGTCGGCGCACCGACCGGACGTGAGGCGAGGACAAAGCGCTGGTTGAGGGTGAGAGGGTCGGACATGTCAGCGTCTCCTGTGAAGGGTTAATTCAGCGGGTATAGGGAGCAGACCGTTGAGGCTTTTGCGCGTTCGATGTTTATTCAGTTGGCCGGGATTGATCGTTCCCATGCTCCGCGTGGGAATGCCGCAACGGACGCTCCGCGTTCGGCTCTGGACTTGGAACGCGGAGCGTCCCGGGCTGCATTCCCACGCAGAGCGTGGGAACGATCAGTCAGAAATAAAAATGCCAGGCGCGATGCCTGGCATTTTGTGTAGCTCATCTGCCGCCGGTTGGCGAATCAGAATGGCAGTTTCATACCGGCCGGCAGGTTCATGCCAGCAGTCATGTTGCCCATTTTGTCCTGACTGTTCTTTTCGATCTTGCGCACTGCGTCGTTGACGGCGGAGGCGATGACCGCTTCCAACATTTCTTTGTCATCTTCGCTCATGCCTTCAACCAGGCTTGGGTCGATGCTCACGCTTTTGACGTCGTGACGACCGGTCATCACCACGGTGACCATATCGCCGCCGGCCTTACCGGTGACTTCGGCGTTGGCCAGTTCTTCCTGCATCTTGGCCATTTTTTCCTGCATCTGCTGTGCCTGCTTCATCAGGCCGGCCATGCCACCTTTCATCATGGGAATCACCTCAAAAGTACTTGGATCAAAACAGCGCCCGGCCAGCGAGGCCGGGCACCTTCAGTTATTAGCCTTGGGCGACCAAGGCATCGACAGGTTCAATAGTATCGTGTCGCACCACTGCGCCGAACTGCTGAACCATTTGCTGGATGAACGGATCGCCGTGGATCGACTCCTCCGCCTCGCGCTGACGGTTGGCGCGCCGACGGGAGGCGGCCTGCGCCGGGGTTTCCTGTTCGGGTTTGATCAGCTCGATGGTCAGGCTCAGCGTGCGACCGTGGAACTGGTTCAACGCGTCGTTGAGGCGTCGCTGCTGCGTGGCGTTGAACAGTGCGCTGTGCGCCGGGTCGAGGTGCATCAGCCAATGGTCGCCATCGACGGCGATCAATGTGCAATTGGCGGCGATGCTGCCCGTCATGCCGGAGATCGGCAGTTTCGGGAACAGCTCCAGCCACTGCAACGCTAAACCTGTGGCTGGCGCCGCTGCCGGCTCTGGCTCGGGTTCCGGGGCAGGCTCGGCAGCGTGTTCGCTGGCCAGCTCGTCGAGGTAGCTGTAGGCCGAATCGATGTCCGGCTCGATGTAATCCTCATCCAGCGGCGGCTCGTCGTCCAGGTCCATGCCCGGGGTGGCGGCATCGACGTCGGCGACCGACGGCTCGGGAATCGGCGCGGCGGCCCACTCAGGCGCCTCCGGAACGACGCTGTCCGGGGTCGGCAGCGGCATCGGCGGCAACTCGGGTTGCTCGGCGGTGGTTTCCAGTACGGGCTCTACGGCTGGCTGCTGCGCAGGCTCGGGCTCGGGCTCTGGCTCTGGCTCTACCGGATCATTCCACGGTAAATCGACGACTGCTTCGGCGACGACAGCCGCTGGCGCAGGTTCTGGCTCGGCAACGGGAGCAACTTGAGCAACTTGAGCAACCGGCGCAGGCTCGGGAGCCGGTGCAGTTGCAGCCACCGGCGCAGGAGCAGGCGTCGGCCCAACCGCCGCAGCGACTACCGGCGCAGGTTTAGGCGCGGCAGCCACGGAGTTTGCGGAATCAACTGTGGCCTGGCTGATCCCCACTGGCTTTAGCGGTTGCCTCGGCGCGTCCGCGGTATCTGCCGGCCGGAAGGCGAGCATCCGCAGCAACACCATTTCGAAGCCACCACGCGGATCCGGCGCCAGCGGTAAATCGCGGCGGCCGATCAGGCCCATCTGGTAATAGAACTGCACGTCTTCGGCCGGCAAGGCCTGCGCCAATGCCAACACGCGATCGCGGTCGCCATGGCCATTGTCGACGCCTTCCGGCAACGCCTGAGCGATGGCCACGCGGTGCAGCACGTTGAGAATTTCGGAGAGCACGCCGTTCCAGTCCGGACCTTGTTCGGCCAAGTGACGCACGGCTTCGAGCAACGCCTTGGCGTCGCCTTCGATCAACGAATGCAGGACGTCATAGACCTGACCGTGATCCAGGGTGCCGAGCATCGCCCGCACGTCGGTAGCGAGAACTTTGCCCTCACCGAAGGCAATCGCCTGGTCGGTGAGGCTCATGGCGTCACGCATCGAACCGTCAGCGGCGCGACCGAGCAGCCACAGTGCATCGTCTTCGAACGGTACGTTCTCGGCAGTGAGAACGTGGGTCAAATGCTCGACCACACGCTCCGGCGTCATGTTCTTCAGCGAGAACTGCAGGCAGCGCGACAAAATCGTTGCCGGAAGTTTCTGCGGGTCAGTGGTCGCCAGGATGAACTTGACGTACGGCGGCGGCTCTTCGAGGGTTTTCAGCAGCGCATTGAAGGAATGGCTGGAGAGCATGTGCACTTCGTCGATCAGGTAGACCTTGAAGCGCCCACGGCTTGGCGCGTACTGCACGTTGTCGAGCAGTTCGCGGGTGTCTTCGACCTTGGTGCGGCTCGCGGCATCGATCTCGATCAGGTCGACGAAGCGCCCCTCATCGATTTCCCGGCACACCGAACACTCGCCGCACGGGCTGGAAGTGATACCTGTCTCACAGTTCAGGCATTTGGCAATGATCCGCGCAATCGTGGTTTTACCCACCCCACGCGTACCGGTAAACAGGTACGCGTGGTGCAGCCGCTGGCTGTCCAAGGCATTGATCAGAGCCTTGAGCACATGGGTCTGGCCGACCATTTCGCGGAACGAGCGCGGACGCCATTTACGTGCAAGAACCTGATAACTCATCGAAAACCGTCGCAACGAAGGAAGCTGAAGCGGCTAATGCTAGCGGAGCAAGGGCAAAATTGCATCCGGTGTCCTCGTCTAATATGGCTAAGCTGCATGAGCAGAGGCTTTTATCGGCTCGGGATCGGGAATTACCGGAGCGTTTATGCGGTGGGCCGTGGGGGCGTTGCTGGGAATCAGCCTGAATGTGACGGCAGCGGAAACCCCGTTGCGCTTCTCCATGCCCGACAGCTGGGCGATGCCGATGGTGCAATACGAACGCGGGCGACCCACGCAAGGCATTCTTTACGATCTGATGCTCAGCCTGGCCACGCAAGTCGGCGTACCGGCCGAGTTTCACGTCCTGCCCCGCGCCCGCGTGCAGAGCGCGATGGAACACGGCGAGATCGACGTGCGCTGCTATGCCGCACAGTCGTGGCTGCCGAATCAGTCGGGGGACTACATCTGGAGTCTGCCGTTGTTCTTCCAGCGCGATCTGTTGATCAGCCGCAAGGATCAACCTGCCAGTGTCGTCCCCGCGCATTTGCCCCGCCAATCCATCGGCACCGTTCTGGGCTACACCTACCCTACCCTGCAACCGCTGTTTGATGCGGATCGGCTGCAACGTGAAGATGCGCGCAATCAGGAGCAGGTGCTGGAGAAACTGCTGGCCGGGCGTTATCGCTATGCAGTGAGCAATCAGTGGACGCTGGACTGGTTTAATCAGCGGTTGATGCCTGAGCAGCAACTGCAAGGTGTCGCCGTGTTGCAGGAGCAGAAGGTGGGTTGCTATGTGCGCAATGACCCGAAGGTGCCGGTGCAACTGGTCTTGCGCACGTTGTTGCGGATGAAGATATCGGGGGAGATTGATGAGATTATCCGGCTCTACACCGGCCACTCCGACAACACCCCATAACCTTGTGGGAGCTGGCTTGCCAGCGATTGCGGATTTTCAGTCAAATAGATGAACCTGACACACCGCTATCGCTGGCAAGCCAGCTCCCACAGGGTCATCTTCAACAGGGGGAATATGTGTCGATTTGGCAAATCGCAGACACAAAAAAACCGCAGTGGGCGAAACCCATGCAGTTCTGGTTGAAGCGTTCGATTGTTCGTTAAGGTGGTAACCCCACCAGCCACACCCCGGCACACAATGTTCCCGCTGTGGCTGCTGCCTTCCGGCTCTGACCAGGTTCACGGGTAATCGTTGCGGGGGGACCGATGGGGTCACCATAACGACGCTTGCCTGTCGGCGAGCCGCGCCATTGTACCTATCTGAAGCGAAGTTACAACCGTTGGTTGCAGATAAAAAATATGAACGGGCTCAAGGACATAAAGATCGCAGCCAGCGGCAGCGCCTACAGGGTCAGAACCTCATCCGCCCTGCCGCCCGCCTGCTGGATCACCAGATGAATGAAGTGCAGCTTGGCAATCGCCGGTGCCGGCAGCACGAACGGGTAGAAATCCGGCTGGCCCATGCTCCGTGACAGTTCATTGAGCATGCCGGCCAATTCGATCCACGCATTGACGAATGAGAGGAACGCCTCGCCGCCGGGATGCTCCGGGTCGTACAGCGTGCTGGGCGGAAACGGTTGATAGTCGAAATCCATTTCCCGTGCGCTCATGCCAAAGCCCAACGCCGTGTCCACCGCATCCATCATGTGCAGATAATGCGCCCAGGTTTCCGCCCAGTCTTCCCACGGGTGCATGGTCGCGTAGGCGCTGACGTAGTACTGCGGCCAGTCCTGCGGTGCGCCTTGTTGGTAGTGACGGTCCAGCGCCTCGGCGTAACTGGCGCGTTCGTCACCGAACAGGCTGCGGAATGAATCGAGCCAGGGGCCGTTGGCGATCAGCCGATCCCAGTAGTAATGGCCAACCTCATGACGAAAATGCCCGAGCAGTGTGCGGTAGGGTTCATGCATCGCCGCCCTCACCTGCTCGCGGTGGGCGTCGTCGGCTTCTTTGATGTCGAGGGTGATCAGGCCATTGGCGTGGCCGGTCATCGGCGCGTTGCCTTCGAGGTCGACGCCGATGAAGTCGAAGGCCAGCCCAGTGTCTTCATCAACGGTTTTCGGGATGACTTGCAGGCCGAGGGTGATCAGTTGCGCAACGAGGCGACGCTTGGCGATTTCGACTTTGCGCCAACGCTCAGGGTTGTCCGGGGCGGACAGGTCGGGGATGGTGCGATTGAGGCTGCAGGCGATGCATAGGCTGTCGTGTTCGTTGGCCGGCAGCAGCCAGTTGCACGCGGCGGCTGTGTCGAGGTTGGCGCAGCGGCGAAACAGTCCGGCCTCGGGGTCGGCATCGAGCGTCCAGGTGCCCTCATACGGCCCCGGTTGCAGCGAAGTCAGGCGACTTTCTTCGGCTTGATAACCAAGCAATGCGTTGCAGGCCAGACACTGGCTGTTACGAAAGAACAGCGACTGGCCGCAGCGGCACGGCCAGAGTTTGCTGTTGCGTGAGGATTCGCCCATGAACGGCGCGATGATGCGGGAACTGAGCTGCTCGAAAAAACGGTGCATGGCGATCTCTCCCTGGGGCTTGCCAAGACTAGATCATTCCCATGACAACATCGTTCCCGCACTTTGCTGATCGTTCCAACGCTCTGCGTGGGAATGCATCCAGTGACGCTCTGCGTCACAGCGGACGCGGAGCGTCCGGGGTGGCATTCCCACGCGGGAGCGTGGGAACGATCAAACGTTCAGGCCATGGGTTTTGAGGAAGGCGATGAAGGTTTCTTCGTCCATCACTTTTACGCCCAGCTCATTGGCCTTGGTCAATTTGGAACCGGCACCGGGGCCTGCCACGACGCAATGAGTCTTCGCAGACACCGAACCCGCGACTTTGGCGCCCAGGCTTTCCAGATGCTCCTTGGCGACATCACGGCTCATCAACTCAACTTTGCCAGTCAGCACCCAAGTCTCGCCGGACAGCGGCAAACCTTCGACGACTTTCTTCTCGCTCTGCCAGTGCATGCCGAAATCACGCAGTTGCTTTTCGGATTTCTCAGCCAGTTGCCGGTTCTCAGGCAGTGCAAAAAACTCGCGAACCGAATTGGCCTGCTTCTCCGGCAAGGCCTGACGCATGTCCAGCCAGTCAGCATTCAGCACCGCTTCCAGCGAACCGAACTTGTCCGCCAACTTCTGCGCGCCGCCCGGGCCGACCGAAGGAATGTGCAGCTTGTCGAGGAAGCCACCCAGCGTGGCGCTGGCGGCAAACTCGGCACCCAGCTCACCCTGATCCTGAATCTGCAGACCATGGCCCAGCAACTCAGCGATGACCTGCTGGTTATGCGCATCTTCAAAGAAGCTGTGAATCTCGTGCGCCACTTCCAGCCCCACATCCGGCAGATAGGTCAGCACTTGCGGCAGCGCCTGCTGCACACGCTCCAGCGAACCCAGCGAGCGCGCCAGCACCTTGGCCGTCTCCTCGCCGACATCGGGAATGCCCAGCGCATAGATGAAACGCGCCAGCCCCGGTTTCTTGCTGTCTTCGATGGCCGCGAGCAGCTTGTTGCTCGACACCTCGGCAAAGCCTTCCAGATCAACGATGTCGTCAAACTTCAGGGCATACAGATCCGCCGGCGAACTGACCAGACCTTCATCAACCAGTTGCTCGACACTCTTGTCGCCCAGCCCTTCGATATCCATCGCCCGACGCGAGACGAAATGAATGATCGCCTGCTTCAGTTGCGCGCCACAGGCCAGACGGCCGACACAGCGATACACCGCGCCTTCGCTGACGGTTTCCTTGCCCTTGCTGCGCTTGATCAGTTGCGTGCGCTCGACGTGCGAGCCGCACACCGGGCAGTTCTCTGGAATCTGCACCGCGCGCGCATTTTCGGGACGGCGATCCATGACCACTTGCACCACTTGCGGAATCACATCACCGGCGCGACGGATGATGACGGTGTCGCCGATCATCAGACCCAGACGCGCGACTTCGTCCATGTTGTGCAGCGTGGCGTTGGCCACGGTGACGCCGGCGACCTTGACCGGTTTCAAACGAGCGACCGGGGTGACAGCACCGGTACGACCGACTTGAAACTCGACGTCGAGCAGCTCGGTGAGTTCTTCCATCGCCGGGAATTTGTGCGCGATCGCCCAGCGCGGCTCGCGGGCGCGGAAGCCCAGTTCGCGCTGATCGGCAATGCTGTTGACCTTGAACACCACGCCATCGATTTCATAGGCCAGCGAGTTACGGCGCTCGCCGATGTCGCGGTAGTAGTCCAGGCATTCGCCGATGCCCTTGGCCAGTTTCAGCTCGTGACTGATCGGCATGCCCCACTTCTGCAACTGCTTGAGGTTGCCGATGTGCGTGTCGGAAATATCGTGGGAAACCTGACCGATGCCGTAGCAGCAGAATTCCAGCGGACGGTTGGCGGTGATCTTCGAATCGAGCTGACGCAAGCTGCCGGCGGCGGCGTTTCGCGGGTTGGCGAAGGTCTTGCCGCCGACTTCCAGTTGCGAGGCATTGAGGCGCTCGAAACCGGCCTTGGACATAAACACTTCACCGCGCACTTCCAAGGTCGCCGGCCAGCCTTCGCCATGCAGTTTCAGGGGAATGTTGCGCACGGTGCGCACGTTGACGCTGATGTCTTCGCCAGTGGTGCCGTCGCCGCGCGTGGCGCCGCGTACCAGCACGCCGTCCTGATAAAGCAGACTGACCGCCAGGCCATCAAGTTTCGGCTCGCAGCTGTACTCCACCGCCGCCCCGCCACCGAACAGATCGCCGGCCGGCAGGTCCAGACCTTCGGTCACCCGGCGATCAAATTCGCGCATATCGGTTTCTTCGAAGGCGTTGCCGAGGCTGAGCATCGGCACTTCGTGACGCACCTGGGTGAACGCGGTCAGCGCCACGCTGCCGACGCGCTGGGTCGGCGAGTCGCTGGTGATCAATTCCGGGTTGGCCGCTTCCAGCGCTTTGAGCTCGTGGAACAACCGGTCGTACTCGGCGTCCGGAATGCTCGGCTCGTCGAGGACGTGGTAACGGTAGTTGTGCTGATCGAGTTCAGCGCGCAGTTCAAGAATGCGGTTTTTGGCGGCGGTCATGGGTGTTCTCTCAAAAAGCAAAAGAGCAGCCGAAGCTGCTCTAATTCATCTATCTCTGGCAGCAGAAGCAAAAGATCGCAGCCTTCGGCAGCTCCTACAGACATCGCAATCCTGTAGGAGCTGTCGAGTGAAACGAGGCTGCGATCTTTTGATCTTGGCCTTAGCGCTTCTGGGTCAAGGCGCGACGTTCGAATTCAACGATGCGCTGACGGTAGTGCTCGATGGTCTGCGCGGTCAGGACGCTGCGCTGGTCATCTTTCAGTTCGCCGTTCAATTCCTGCGACAGCTTGCGGGCTGCAGCCACCATCACGTCGAAGGCTTGCTTCGGATGACGCGGGCCTGGCAGGCCGAGGAAGAAGCTTACCGCCGGGGTGCTGAAATGGTCGATGTCGTCCAGATCAAAGATGCCCGGCTTGACCGCGTTAGCCATGGAGAACAGCACTTCACCGTTGCCAGCCATGCTTTCGTGACGGTGGAAAATATCCATCTCGCCGAAACGCAGACCGCTTTCGAGAATGTTCTGCAACAGCGCCGGGCCTTTGAAGCCAGCGGCATCACGGCAGATCACGCTGATGACCAATACTTCTTCAGCTTGCGGCTGATCCTTGTCGGCCATCGCCTGCGCAGGCTTGCTGTCTTCAACGAAATCGTTGTCACGGCTGCTGAAGCTCGGGCCGCCGTCCAGATCCAGGTCGAGGTTCAGGTCGCCCTGAGCCGGACCGTTGCTGCCACGCTTGCCACGTTTCGAGCCGGATTCGCGAGGCTCGCGTGCTTCGCGGGCCGGCATGCTCACCGACGGCAGGTCGTGTTCGTCCAGTTGCGGCTCTTTGTGAGTGTCCAGCACGCGAGCCGGGCCCAACAGCTCAGCGCTGGTGTCCTCGTCCGGCAGGTTGGACAGACTTCGGTCAAGACGGAATTTCAGTTTTCCCTTGCCGCCGCGCATACGGCGCCAGCCATCGAAAAGAATACCGGCTATCACAATGATGCCGATGACGATCAGCCACTCGCGCAGACCGATTTCCATGTAATCCCGTGCCTCTATAAAAAATGCTGAAAAATAAGGGGTTTACATTGTGCAAACCGCTTTAAAACGTGGCGCCAACTCTATGTTCTGACAGGCGTTTTGCCCACGTATACGAAAAATTGACATTAAACTAGCACGACCAAAGACAACTTTACACCGTCTGTCTCATTTGGCTTGCGCGAATATGTCGATTGGCCAGCAAGTCGCAGTTGGTAAAAAAGTCCTACAGACCTGAATTACCTTTTCCGACACCACGCTGACTCAGGCATCCACCATCGCCATCGCCTCCTCGACATCCACGGCTACCAGTCGCGAACAACCCGGTTCATGCATCGTTACGCCCATCAACTGCTCGGCCATTTCCATGGCGATCTTGTTGTGGGTGATATAGATGAACTGCACGGTCTGCGACATCTCTTTGACCAAGCGTGCGTAGCGTCCAACGTTAGCGTCATCCAGTGGCGCGTCAACCTCATCAAGCATGCAGAACGGCGCCGGGTTCAATTTGAAGATGGCAAAAACCAGTGCCAGTGCGGTCAGGGCTTTCTCCCCGCCGGAGAGCAAATGGATGGTGCTGTTCTTCTTCCCTGGCGGCTGCGCCATGATCGTTACCCCTGTATCGAGTAGATCTTCGCCCGTCAGTTCCAAATACGCGCGCCCGCCACCGAAAACTTTCGGGAAAAGCGCCTGTAAACCACCATTGATCTGATCAAAGGTATCTTTGAAGCGGTTACGGGTTTCCTTGTCGATCTTGCGAATGACGTTTTCCAGGGTCTCCAGCGCTTCGACCAGATCGGCGTCCTGGGCATCCAGATAACGTTTACGCTCGGACTGTTGCGTGTATTCATCGATGGCCGCGAGGTTGATCGCACCCAGGCGCTGAATCCGCGCGTTGATGCGTTCGAGTTCTTCTTCGGCTTCGCGTTCACTGGCTTGCGCGGTTAATGTCGCGAGCACGCCGTTAAGATCGTAGCCGTCCTCGAGCAACTGATCCTGCAAAGCCTTGCGGCGCACGGTCAGGGCTTGCCATTCCATGCGTTGCTGTTCGAGCTGGCCGCGAATCAACTGCGATTGCTGCTCGGCCTGAGTCCGGCGCTTTTCCGCGTCGCGCAATTCGCGATCGGCATCTTCCAAAGCGATCTGCGCGGTCTTCAGTTCTTCATCGACGGTCATGCGCTTGTCGAGCAGTTCTTCGAGTTTCAGGCGCAGCTCTTCCAGCGGTGCCTCGCCCTCCTCCAGATTCAGACTCAACTGTTCGCGCTTTTCAGTCAGGCGCTCGGCCTGCATTTCCAGACGCTCCAGCGCCTGACGCGTGGAGTCATGCTGCGCGCGCAACGAGCCAAGACGCACGGCCAATTGATGCGCGTGATCCTTGTGCTGGCGCGCTTCCTGACGCACCCGGTCAAGGCGTTCGCGCAGGCTGTCGCGCTGGGCCAGCAGCAACTCGCGCTGCTCGGTGTCCAGCGCCATGGCATCCAGCGCTTCCTGCAATTGCATGCGCGCTTCGCCGATCTGTTCGTGCTCGAGTTCGCGTTGTTCGCCGAGCTCGACCAGCTCTTCATCGAGACGCGTGCGGCGCAGCGTCAGCTGTTCAGCCTTGGCTTTGCCAGCGGACAGCTGCGCTTTCAATTCACCTTGCTGGCGCGCTTCGTCTTGCAGCAAACGGCGCAAATGTTCGCGGCCGTTTTCCTGCTGACGCTGTTGCGCGCGCAGGGTTTGCAGACGGGTTTCCATAGCCTCGACCGTGGCTTCTTTCTCTTCGCGTTCGAGATGCAGCGCTTCGATTTCCTGGCCCCGGGCGAGCATGCCGCTTTCCGCTTCGCTGGCCCGACGCACGCGTAAAAAATGCCGGCCGACCCAGTAACCGTCGCGGCTGATCAAGCTCTCGCCGGCGCTCAATTGCCCGCGCAAGGCCAAGGCCTGCTCGAGGCTGTCGACCGGTTTGACCTGACCGAGCCACGGCGACAGATCGATCTGCGCGTCGACCTTATCGAGCAAGCTGCCGGCGACGCGCACGCCATCGCTGGCCGGGCTGAGCAGGCGCAGATCGCCCTGAGTGAAACCGGATAAATCGAAGCCGCTGAAGTCGTCGACCAGCACCGCTTGCAGGTCGGCGCCGAGCACGGTTTCCACCGCCAGCTCCCAACCGGCCTCAACCTTCAGGCCTTCGGCCAGACGCGGACGCTCGGCGAGGTTGTGTTCTTTCAGCCATTCGGCAGTGCCGGTGCCCGGATCGAGCGCAGCTTGCTGCAAGGCTTCAAGGGAAGCCAGACGACCGTTGAGGCGCTGCAAATCACCCTGCGCCTGTTGCTGCGCGGTCAGCGCTTGCTGCAACTCCTGACGCAGTTGTTCAAGCTTTTCGACCTGCGCTTCTTCGCTGGTCTGCAAATCTTCGAGGGTCGCTTCGGACTCGGCGAGCTGCTCGTTGAGTTCCATGATCGCCGCGTCTTCCGGGTCAGCCGAAAGCAGCGCGCGCTCTTCACCGAGACGCTTTTGCCGATCAGCGAGACGCTCCATGCTGGTTTCCAGCTGCTGGATGCGCGACTGCTGCACTTCAGCCTGACGGCGCGGTTCGGCGGCGGTCAGGTTGAAGGCGTCCCACTGCTCCTGCCAGCCGTGCATGACCGATTCGGAATCTTCCAGCGCAGCGGCGGCTTCTTCGGCGGCAGCGCTGGTGACTTCCTGCTCAGGGGTGAGCATGTCCAGCTCTTCGCCGAGGGTCAGCAGCAACGTGCGGTCGTGGCCCAGGTGCGATTCGGTTTCGAGGCGTGCGCGCTCGGCTTCTTTCAAGTCGTCCTGCAACTGCCGCAAGCGTTGCTGGCCGTGCTGGATGCTCTGCTCGACGCGGGCGATGTCGCCGCCGACCGAATAGAAGCGCCCCTGCACCAGATTGAAGCGTTCGGACAGGTCATGGTGACCGTCGCGCAGACGTTCGATGGCCGCATCGGCATTGCGCTGCTCAGCGACCAGCGCTTCGAAACTGATTTCCTGGGTGCCGATGATCGACTCGCGCTGGCCGACCTGTTCGTTGAGATCCTGCCAGCGCAGGGCCGACAGTTGTGCCTTGAGCTGACGCTCCTCGGCTTTAAATTCCTGATACTTCTTCGCCGCTTCGGCCTGGCGGTGCAGGCGCTCGAGCTGACGCTCCAGCTCATCGCGCAGGTCGGTCAGACGCGCGAGGTTTTCGTGGGTGCGGCGGATGCGGTTTTCGGTCTCGCGGCGGCGCTCTTTATATTTCGAGATGCCGGCCGCTTCTTCGATGAAGTTGCGCAAGTCTTCCGGCTTGGATTCGATCAGCTTGGAGATCATCCCCTGCTCGATGATCGAGTAACTGCGCGGGCCCAGACCGGTGCCGAGGAAGATATCGGTGATGTCGCGACGCCGGCATTTGGTGCCGTTGAGGTAATACGTGGTCTGGCTGTCGCGGGTGACTTTACGGCGAATCGAAATCTCGGCGTAGGCGGCGTACTCGCCCAGCAGCGTGCCGTCGGAGTTGTCGAAAACCAGTTCGATACTGGCCTGACTCACCGGTTTGCGGCTGGTCGAGCCGTTGAAGATGACGTCGGTCATCGACTCGCCACGGAGGTTCTTCGCCGAACTCTCGCCCATCACCCAGCGTACGGCGTCGATGATGTTCGACTTGCCGCAACCGTTCGGCCCGACGACCGCCGCCATGTTACTGGGGAAGTTCACCGTGGTCGGGTCGACGAAGGATTTGAATCCCGCCAGTTTGATGCACTTGAGCCGCACGCTTAGGCAACCGTCAGGGCGGAAACCACCAGATCGCAGCTGCGCTGGGCGTAAGCCGTCAGCACGATGCGGATCTGCGGCAAATCACGGGCGAGCACGGCGGCGAGCAGGCGTTCGAACAGTTCGAGGAACTCGCTCATTGAAGCCTTGCGCTGTTCGAGGGCGAGGAAGTACGCACGGCTCATCGCCGGTTGCAGGTTCTCGACGGTCTCTTGCAGGTACGGGTTGTTGGCGAACGGATAGGCAGCGCGCATTACGGCGAAGCTGTCGTCGACGAAGCTGCGGATATCCTGACGCTCGTAGCTGGCGGTCAGGCGCTGCTGGATCTGCACGAACGGCGCCATGTCCGATTGCACTTGCCAGCCATTGGCCACCGCGTTGCCGAGCAGGATGTACAGCTCGCTCATCAACGTGCATAGGCTCTGCACCTTGTGCGGCGTCAGCTCGGTGACGTGCGCACCACGGCGCGGCAGGATCGCAATCAGGTGACGGCGCTCAAGGATCAGCAAGGCTTCACGGACCGAACCGCGGCTGACATTCAGTGCCAGCGTGACCTTCTGTTCCTGGATGCGCTCTCCCGGCTTCATTTCGCCACGAATGATGCGTTCGGCGAGGTGGTGAGCGATTTGCTCGGCGAGGCTGTCCGGCGCCTTGAACGTCATGGTTGTCCTTCAAACTCTATCGATCTGCACAAGCGGCGCAGTGTAGCGCAAATGCACGGTCATGGCGGAGTGCCCACTCAGCGGTTTTTGGCACGATTCCCGCAAAAAAGCAGGGGATCCGATGAGGGTCAATACTGAATAGACACGTTGTTGATCGACGAAATGCCTTTTCCTGACCTTTAAGTCAGAAAACCATTGACCGAAAAGTCAGACCTGCTAAATTCGGTTCACGTCGGTTAACAACAATAATGAGTCTGCGAGGCCTTCCGTGATCCAGTTTTTACTTAACCAGGAACTCCGTAGCGAGCACGCCCTGGACCCGAATCTGACTGTGCTCAATTACCTGCGTGAACACGTCGGCAAATCCGGCACCAAAGAAGGTTGCGCCAGCGGTGACTGCGGCGCTTGCACCGTGGTGGTCGGCGAATTGCAAACGGATGACGCTGGCCGCGAACACATTCGCTATCGCAGCCTCAACTCGTGCCTGACGTTCGTGTCGTCGCTGCACGGCAAACAACTGATCAGCGTCGAAGACCTCAAGCACAAAGGCGAACTGCACAGCGTGCAGAAAGCCATGGTCGAGTGCCACGGCTCGCAGTGCGGTTTCTGCACCCCCGGCTTTGTCATGTCGCTGTTCGCCCTGCAAAAGAACAGCGATGCACCGGATCACGCCAAGGCCCACGAAGCGCTGGCCGGCAACCTCTGCCGCTGCACCGGCTACCGCCCTATTCTGGCCGCTGCCGAGCAATCCTGCTGCGGCAAGCAACCAGATCAGTTCGATGCCCGCGAAGCGGAGACCATCGCGCGCCTCAAAGCCATCGCCCCGACCGATATCGGCGAACTCAACAGCGGCGACAAGCGCTGCCTGGTGCCGCTGACTGTCGCCGACCTTGCCGATCTCTACGACGCGTACCCACAAGCGCGTCTGCTCGCTGGCGGTACCGATCTGGCGCTGGAAGTCACCCAATTCCACCGCACCCTGCCGGTGATGATCTACGTCGGCAACGTCGCGGAAATGAAGCGCATCGACACCTTCGAAGACCGCATTGAAATCGGCGCCGCCACCGCCCTCTCCGACTGCTACGAAGCGTTGAACGCCGAGTACCCGGACTTCGGCGAACTGCTGCACCGCTTCGCCTCGCTGCAAATCCGCAACCAGGGCACCCTCGGCGGCAACATCGGCAACGCCTCGCCGATCGGTGACTCGCCACCGCTGCTGATCGCCCTCGGCGCCCAGGTCGTGCTGTGCAAAGGCGAAACCCGCCGCACCCTGAACCTGGAAGATTACTTCATCGATTACAAAGTCACGGCCCGTCAGGAAAGTGAATTCATCGAGAAGATCATCGTCCCGCGCGCCAGCGCCGAGCAATTGTTCCGTGCCTACAAAGTCTCCAAGCGTCTGGACGATGACATCTCCGCCGTCTGCGCCGCGTTCAACCTGCGCGTCGAAAACGGCGTGATCACCGATGCACGCATGGCTTTCGGCGGTATGGCCGCGATCCCGAAACGCGCTGCCCACTGTGAAGCCGCGCTGATCGGTGCGCCGTTCACCAACACGGTGGTCGAACGCGCCTGCGCCGCACTGGCGGAAGATTTCACGCCGCTCTCGGACTTCCGCGCCAGCAAGGAATATCGCCTGCTCAGCGCGCAGAACCTGCTTCGCAAATACTTCATCGAACTGCAAACACCGCACATCGAGACTCGGGTGACCGCTTATGTCTAACCATCACGGCGTAGAAAAAACCCAGGCTGAACTGGCTGAATTGTTCGCCAAGGACCTGACCTCCGGTGTCGGCCGCAGCGTCAAGCACGACAGCGCCGCCAAGCACGTGTCCGGTGAAGCGCAGTACATCGATGATCGCCTGGAATTTCCCAACCAGTTGCACCTGTATGCACGCATGTCGGACCGCGCCCACGCGAAGATCATCAGCATCGACACCTCGCCGTGCTACGCCTTCGAAGGCGTGCGCATCGCCATCACCCACGAAGACGTGCCGGGCCTGAAAGACATCGGCCCGCTGATGCCGGGCGACCCGTTGCTGGCCATCGATGACGTGCAGTTCGTCGGTCAACCGGTGCTTGCCGTCGCCGCGAAGGATCTGGAAACCGCGCGCAAAGCCGCGATGGCCGCGATCATCGAATACGAAGATCTCGAACCCGTGCTCGACGTGGTCGAAGCCCTGCGCAAACGCCACTTCGTCCTCGACAGTCACACCCACCAGCGCGGCGATTCGGTTTCCGCGCTGGCGACCGCTGAACACCGCATTCAGGGCACGCTGCACATCGGTGGCCAGGAACACTTCTATCTGGAGACGCAAATCTCCTCGGTGATGCCGACTGAAGATGGCGGCATGATCGTTTACTGTTCGACGCAGAACCCGACCGAAGTACAGAAACTGGTTGCCGAAGTGCTCGACGTATCGATGAACAAAATCGTCGTCGACATGCGCCGCATGGGCGGTGGTTTCGGTGGCAAGGAAACTCAAGCCGCAAGCCCGGCGTGCCTGTGCGCGGTGGTTGCGCACCTCACCGGCCAGCCGACGAAGATGCGCCTGCCGCGCGTCGAAGACATGCTGATGACCGGCAAGCGTCACCCGTTCTACGTCGAGTACGACGTCGGCTTCGACAGCACCGGGCGCCTGCACGGGATCAACATGGACCTAGCCGGCAACTGCGGCTGCTCGCCGGACTTGTCCGCGTCGATCGTTGACCGCGCGATGTTCCACTCGGACAACTCGTACTACCTGGGCGATGCGACCATCAACGGTCACCGCTGCAAGACCAACACCGCGTCGAACACCGCTTACCGTGGTTTCGGTGGTCCGCAAGGCATGGTCGCGATCGAGGAAGTGATGGACGCGATTGCCCGTCACCTGCACCTCGACCCACTTGCGGTGCGCAAGGCCAACTACTACGGCAAGACCGAGCGCAACGTCACCCACTACTACCAGACCGTCGAGCACAACATGCTCGAAGAGATGACCGCCGAACTGGAAGAAAGCAGCCAGTACCACGAGCGCCGTGAAGCGATTCGTCGCTACAACGCCAACAGCCCGATCCTGAAAAAAGGCCTGGCGCTGACCCCGGTGAAATTCGGCATTTCCTTCACCGCCAGTTTCTTGAACCAGGCCGGTGCGCTAATCCACATCTACACCGATGGCAGCATCCACCTGAACCATGGCGGCACCGAAATGGGTCAGGGCCTGAACACCAAAGTCGCGCAGGTCGTGGCCGAAGTGTTCCAGGTCGAAATCGATCGTGTGCAGATCACTGCGACCAACACCGACAAGGTGCCAAACACCTCGCCGACGGCAGCGTCCAGCGGCGCCGACTTGAACGGTAAAGCGGCGCAGAACGCGGCGGAAATCATCAAAAAACGCCTGATCGAATTCGCTGCGCGTCACTACAAAGTCACTGAAGAAGACGTTGAATTCCACAACGGTCACGTGCGTGTTCGCGACCATATCCTGACCTTTGAAGCGCTGATCCAGCAGGCGTATTTCAATCAGGTCTCGCTGTCGAGCACTGGCTTCTACAAGACCCCGAAAATCTACTACGACCGCAGCCAGGCGCGTGGTCGTCCGTTCTACTACTTCGCCTTCGGCGCGGCGTGCTGCGAAGTCATCGTCGACACCCTGACCGGCGAGTACAAGATGCTGCGCACCGACATTCTTCACGACGTCGGCGCCTCATTGAACCCGTCCATCGACATCGGTCAGGTCGAGGGTGGTTTCATTCAAGGCATGGGCTGGCTGACCATGGAAGAGCTGGTCTGGAACAACAAAGGCAAGCTGATGACCAACGGCCCGGCCAGCTACAAGATCCCGGCCGTGGCGGACATGCCGCTGGACCTGCGGGTGAAACTGGTGGAAAACCGCAAGAACCCGGAAGACACGGTGTTCCATTCCAAAGCTGTCGGTGAGCCGCCGTTCATGCTCGGGATTGCGTCGTGGTGTGCGATCAAGGATGCAGTGGCGAGCCTCGGTGATTACAAACATCAGCCGCAGATCGATGCGCCGGCGACCCCGGAGCGGGTGTTGTGGGGGTGTGAGCAGATGCGTCAGTTGAAAGCGGTGAAAGCCGTCGAAGCTGAAACCGCGGTTGTTTGATGATCGTTCCCACGCTCTGCGTGGGAATGCAGCCCGCGACGCTCTGCGTCGCATCCTGAACAGCGGACGCGGAGCGTCCAGTGATGCATTCCCACGCAGAGCGTGGGAACGATCTGAGAGGTGTGTATGTACAACTGGATCGACGCCCTCGCCGACCTGCAGAACCAGGGCGAACCCTGCGTTCTGGTGACGATCATCGAAGAACTCGGCTCGACGCCACGCAACGCCGGCTCGAAAATGGTCATCAGTGCCAATCAGAGTTTCGACACCATCGGTGGCGGGCATCTGGAATACAAAGCCATGCAGATCGCCCGCGAGATGCTCGCCAGCGGCAAGCAGGACACCCATCTGGAGCGCTTCAGCCTCGGCGCCAGCCTGGGCCAGTGCTGCGGCGGCGCCACCGTGTTGCTGTTTGAACCGATGGGCCAGGTGCAGGCGCAAATCGCCGTGTTCGGGGCCGGTCACGTTGGCCGCGCCTTGGTGCCGCTGCTCGCCAGCCTGCCCTGCCGGGTACGCTGGATCGATTCGCGCGAGGCCGAATTCCCCGAACAGATCCCCCACGGCGTGCGTAAAATCGTCGCCGAAGAGCCTGTGGATGAAATCGATGAGCTGCCCGCCGGCAGTTATTGCATCGTCATGACCCACAACCATCAACTCGACCTGGAACTCACCGCCGCGATTCTCAAGCGCAACGACTTCGCTTACTTCGGCCTGATCGGCTCGAAAACCAAACGGGCGAAGTTCGAACATCGTTTGCGCGATCGTGGTTTCGACAGCGGCGTCGTGCAACGCATGCGCTGCCCGATGGGCATCGGCGAAGTCAAAGGCAAACTGCCTGTGGAAATCGCCATCTCCATCGCCGGCGAAATCATCGCCACCTACAACGCCAACTTCGGCCAGCAGACTGCCAGCGCCGAACCGATTGCCAAACTGCTGCCGGTGTCGCGGCGCAGTCAAGCCACCAAACTCAAAGCCTCAAACTGATTAGAGAACCCTCATGCCTCTGACTCGCAAAGCCTACCGCGCCGCCATCCTGCACAGCATCGCCGACCCCGCCGAAGTCGGGATCGAAGCCTCCTACGAATATTTCGAGGACGGCCTGCTGGTGGTCGATGGCGGCAAGATCGGCGCCCTTGGCCACGCCAGTGATTTGCTGCCGACCCTGCCGGCGGACATCGAAATCGAGCATTACCAAGACGCGTTGATCACCCCGGGCTTCATCGACACCCACATTCACTTTCCGCAAACCGGCATGGTCGGTGCCTACGGCGAGCAACTGCTCGACTGGCTGAACACCTACACCTTCCCGTGCGAAAGCCAGTTCGGCGACAAGGTCCACGCCGACGAAGTCGCTGACATTTTCGTCAAGGAGCTGCTGCGCAACGGCACCACCACCGCACTGGTGTTTGGCAGCGTGCACCCGCAATCGGTGAACTCGTTATTCGAAGCGGCCGAGAAGCTCGACCTGCGGATGATCGCCGGTAAGGTGATGATGGACCGCAACGCCCCGGACTACCTGACCGACACCGCCGAATCGAGCTATGTCGAAAGCAAGGCGCTGATCGAACGTTGGCATGGCAAGGGCCGCCTGCACTACGCGGTCACCCCGCGCTTCGCACCGACCAGCACCCCGGAACAGCTGACACTCGCCGGCCAACTGCTGACCGAGTATCCGGATCTGTACATGCAGACCCACATCAGCGAAAACCTCAAGGAAATCGAGTGGGTCAAGGAGCTGTTCCCGGAGCGCAAGGGCTACCTCGACGTTTACGATCACTACAAACTGCTCGGCGAGCGCTCGGTGTTCGCCCACGGCGTGCACCTGTGCGACGACGAATGCGCGCGACTGGCGGAAACCGGCTCGGCGATCTCGTTCTGCCCGACCTCGAACTTCTTCTTGGGTAGTGGCCTGTTCAACCTGCCGATGGCCGAGAAGCACAAGCTCAATGTCGGTCTGGGCACTGACGTTGGCGGCGGCACCAGTTTCTCGCTGCTGCAGACGCTGAACGAAGCGTACAAAGTGATGCAACTGCAAGGTGCGCGCCTGAGCCCGTTCAAGTCGCTGTACCTGGCGACCCTGGGTGGCGCGCGGGCGCTGCGTCTGGAAGACAAGATCGGCACCCTGCAACCGGGTTCCGACGCTGACTTCCTGGTGCTCGATTACAACGCCACGCCGCTGCTGAGCTACCGCTTGAAGCAGGCCAACAACATTGCCGAGACGTTGTTTGTGTTGATGACGCTGGGTGATGACCGCACGGTGCAGCAGACGTATGCGGCAGGTGCTTTGGTGCATCAGCGCTAAGCTTTTCCAAGGCATAAAAAATCCCCCGGTGGTGTGTACCCCGGGGGATTTTTTGTTGCCTGTCAGATTGCTATCGCTGGCAAGCCAGCTCCCACAGGTTTCTCGATGTATCGCAGATTTGGTGAACCCCACAATTCCCTGTGGGAGCTGGCTTGCCAGCGATTGGGGCGACTCGGTGTCATTTAGAGCTTGGCCGCAGGGCGCCCCGGCTTCTTGGTCTGCAACAAATGCGAGAACACCGCATGCAGATCATCCGACGCGCCTTCCTCGTCGAGGTTGAGCTTGCTGTCGATGTGATCCATGTGATGCATCATCAGATTCACCGCCAACTCACCGTCGCGCTTCTCGATCGCGTCGATCAACTGGGTGTGTTCGTCGTACGAGCAATGCGAGCGGTTGCCGCTTTCGTACTGGGCAATGATCAGCGACGTCTGCGAAACAAGGCTGCGCTGGAAGCTGATCAACGGGGCGTTCATCGCCGCTTCCGCCAGCTTCAGGTGGAATTCGCCCGACAGACGAATACCGGCGCCGCGATCGCCACGGGAGAAGCTGTCGCGCTCATCGTTGACCATCTGCCGCAGCTCGGCGATCTGCTCGGCGGTGGCGTGTTGCACCGCCAGCTCAGTGATCGCGCGTTCGACCAGGCGACGGGCAAGAAACACCTGACGGGCTTCTTCAACACTCGGGCTGGCAACTACGGCGCCACGGTTCGGCCGCAACAGCACCACGCCTTCATGGGCCAGACGCGAGAGCGCGCGGCGAATGATGGTGCGGCTGACCCCGAAGATTTCCCCCAGCGCTTCTTCGCTCAATTTGGTGCCGGGCGCCAGACGCTGTTCGAGGATGGCCTCGAAGATATGCGCGTAGACAATATCGTCCTGGGTTCCGCTGCGGCCGGCTTTGCCTGCTCGCGGTTGTTTCTTGAGGGGTTGCAACTGTTCGTTCATGGGCACTCGAGTCGGGAGAACTGCGGCGAATAGACCGTGACTGTAATACGGCACAGTAGGTCGCTGGCAAGTATCGCGTAAAAAACAGCGCGATTGTACACAATGGAAGGTGGCAACACGACTGTACGGCTGTTTGTGACTTCCGCTGTATTGCAACGATCCGTTACGTTTGAGTTTAGGCTTGTTCGCAGAATCCGCCGCCAGAACACCGCCTCCCCTGTAGGAGCTGCCGAAGGCTGCGATCTTTTGACTTTGATTTTAAGAAGCAAGATCAACAGATCGCAGCCTTCGGCAGCTCCTACAAGGGTTTGCGTCATGGCGGACATCTTCATTGGTATAAGGAACACCGCCGTCATGAACGACGCCACGCACACTCAACTGCGCCCACTGGCCGACACATCACCGTCGGCTATCGTCGCGGGATTCATCGCGATGATGACCGGCTACACCAGCTCGCTGGTGCTGATGTTCCAGGCCGGGCAAGCGGCCGGGCTGAGCAGCGGGCAGATTTCTTCGTGGATCTGGGCGATCTCGATCGGTATGGCGGTCTGTTCGATTGGTTTGTCGCTGCGTTATCGCACGCCCATCACCATCGCCTGGTCGACCCCCGGCGCAGCGTTGCTGATCACCAGCCTCGGCGGCGTGAGCTATGGCGAGGCCATCGGCGCCTACATCACCTGCGCCGTGCTGGTGACGATCTGCGGCCTGACCGGCAGCTTCGAACGCCTGGTGAAAAAGATCCCCGCTTCACTGGCGGCGGCATTGTTGGCAGGAATTCTGTTCAAGATCGGCAGTGAAATCTTCGTCGCCGCACAGCACCGCACCGGGCTGGTGCTGGGGATGTTCTTCACTTATCTGCTGATCAAACGCCTGTCGCCGCGTTATGCCGTGCTCGCCGCGCTGCTGATCGGCACCGCGCTGTCAGGCTTTATGGGTCTGCTCGACTTCAGCGGTTTTCATCTGGAAGTGGCGACACCAGTGTGGACCACCCCGCACTTCTCGCTGGCGGCGACCATCAGCATCGGCATTCCCCTGTTCGTGGTCGCGATGACCTCGCAGAACATGCCCGGGATCGCCGTGCTGCGCGCCGATGGTTACAACGTGCCGGCCTCACCGCTGATCACCACCACCGGTATTGCCTCGCTGCTGCTGGCGCCATTCGGCTCCCACGGCATCAACCTCGCAGCGATCAGCGCGGCGATCTGCACCGGGCCGCACGCCCATGAAGATCGCAACAAGCGCTACACGGCTGCAGTCTGGTGCGGGATTTTCTACGGGATTGCCGGAGTGTTCGGCGCCACATTGGCGGCATTGTTTGCGGCGCTGCCGAAGGAACTGGTGCTGTCGATTGCCGCGCTGGCGCTGTTTGGTTCGATCATCAATGGTTTGAGCATTGCCATGACCGAGGTCAAGGAACGGGAGGCGGCGTTGATTACCTTTATGGTCACGGCGTCGGGGTTGACGTTGTTTTCCATTGGTTCGGCGTTTTGGGGGATTGTCGCGGGGGTTTTGACGCTGGTGATTCTGAATTGGCGTAAAGCTTAAGGTCAAAAGCCCCTCACCCTAGCCCTCTCCCCGGGAGAGAGGGGACTGACCGAGGTGTTTGGAAGACATACGCCGACGTGGGATACCGAGTCGAACTCAAATTTTGAAAAGCCCATAAATCGGCCCCCTCTCCAGGGGGAGAGGGCTGGGGTGAGGGGCAGGCCCAGCGTACAACTCGAGCCGAACACCCAAACACCAGACGAAAAAAAACGGCGACCCTTAGGTCGCCGTTTCCCATGACATCAAGCTACCGGATTGATCGGCTTTTCCGGATACCAAACGTCCAGCAGCGGGCTGACTTCATACTTGGTCAGCTCGGAGCGGGTTTTCAGCCAGGCTTCAACGGCAGCGCGCTGCTCTTCGTTGACCGAGCCACGCTTCTGCAGGCAAACCAGACCGAAGTCGTCGCCGCCAACATAACCCAGACCATTGGCTTCCATGGCTTCTTTGATGAAGGCTTCGAGGAAAGCGTCAATGGCTTCTTCGGACAAGTCTTCTTTGAAGTCCAGGTTCAGCTCGAAACCCAGCTCTTGAAATTCATCAACGCACAGTTTTTTGCGCAGACGCTGGGAACGGTTAGTCGCCATTGGAACAATCCTCTTAAGTAAATACGGCGGGCACTTTACCAGTTTAAGCAATCGATTGCCCGACTCTCTGGACACAGCGACCGACCGCCTGTAAAAAAATAACGTATTGGCCTGCCCGGACAAGGCACAACCTGTTACAGGTTGGGGCATAATGCCGACACTTTCGTGACCACTGAGGACCTTTTCATCCATGTCCTCGTCTTTTTCCCCTCGGCTGTAGGGTTTTATTTCATATGATCAAATCGTTGCGTCCACTGTTTCTCGCCGGCCTTCTTCTGCCCCTGGCGCTGCCTGTTTCTGCTGCCACCATCAATACTTCCCTGACTCCCAACGTTGAAAAAGCCCTCAAGGCGAGCAAATTGCAGCCCAGCGCCCTGTCGCTGGTGATGGTGCCGCTCGACGGCCCGGGCACGCCGACCGTGTTCAACGCCGACGTGTCGGTCAACCCGGCCTCGACCATGAAACTGGTGACCACTTACGCGGCGCTGGAAATGCTCGGCCCCAACCATCAGTGGAAGACCGAGTTCTACACCGATGGAGACCTGAACGGAGGCATCCTCAACGGCAACCTTTACCTCAAGGGCGGCGGCGATCCAAAGCTGAACATGGAAAAGCTCTGGCTGCTGATGCGCGACCTGCGCGCCAACGGTGTGACGCAAATCACCGGTGATCTGATCCTCGACCGTAACTTCTTCGTGCAGCCAGTGCTGCCGGAATTCAACGATGACGGTAATGACGAGAACAAGCCGTTCCTGGTCAAACCCGACTCCTTGCTGGTCAACCTCAAGGCCCTGCGCTTTGTTGCCCGTAACGATAACGGCCGGGTGCTGATCTCGGTTGAGCCGCCGATTGCCAGCGTGCGTATCGAAAACACTGTCAAAGCGCTGCCTTCCAAACAATGCACCGGCGGCGTGCGCTACAACCCGGTGCCGCAGGCCGATGGCAGCGTGACCGTGACCGTGGCCGGTCAGTTGGGCGAAGGTTGCAGTTCGCAGACTTATCTGTCGCTGCTCGACCACGCGACCTACACCGCCGGCGCCGTGCGCGCGATCTGGAAAGAACTGGGTGGCAGCATTCAGGGTAAGGATCGTCTGGCCTCGACCCCGAGCAACGCGAAACTGCTGGCTCGTGCCTACTCCCCGGATCTGGCGGAAATCATCCGCGACATCAACAAATACAGTAACAACACCATGGCCCAGCAACTGTTCCTCAGCCTTGGGCAACGCTTCCGCAACGATGCCGACGGTGACGACGCCAAGGCAGCGCAGCGCGTAGTGCGTCAGTGGATGGCGAAGAAAGGCATCACTGCGCCACATCTGGTGATGGAGAACGGCTCCGGTTTGTCGCGTGCCGAACGTGTCAGCGCCCGCGAGATGGCGAGCATGCTGCAAGCGGCGTGGCACAGCCCGTATGCCGCGGAATACATCAGCTCGCTGCCGATCGCCGGTACCGACGGCACCATGCGTAAACGCCTGAAAACCACTGCGATGCGCGGTGAGGCTCACGTCAAGACCGGCACTCTGAACACCGTGCGCGCGATCGCCGGCTTCAGCCGTGATGTGAATGGCAACACCTGGGCAGTGGTGGCGATCCTCAACGACAAGGCGCCGTTTGGTGCATCGTCGGTGCTCGATCAGGTACTGCTGGATCTGTACAAACAGCCGAAACTGGCGCAGACCGCTTCGGTCCTGTAACGCCGTTCAAGCAACACCACAAAACCCTGTGGGAGCTGGCTTGCCAGCGATTGCGGAATGTCAGCCACTGAATATGCTGACTGAAATGACGCTATCGCTGGCAAGCCAGCTCCCACAGGGGTTGCGGCGTATTGAAGTCAGCTCATCTGCTCGACGCGATCACGCCCGCGCTGCTTTGCCATATACACGCCCGAATCCGCCCTCAGCAACAGCGCATCCGCGCCCTCCCCCGGTCGCCAACTGGCGATACCAAAACTCGCGGTCACCACGCCAACCACATCCACCGGCGCACTGCGCAAACCCTGCCATAACTCGATCGCCAGCGTGTGCGCATGCTCGCCGTCGATGTCCGGGCACAGCACCATGAACTCTTCGCCGCCCAACCGACAAAACACATCGGTACGCCGCAGACGATGGCCGATGCGCTCGCACACCGCTTGCAGCACCCGGTCGCCCACAGCGTGGCCGTACTGATCGTTGATACGTTTGAAATGGTCGATGTCGAGCATGATCACCGACAACTCGCCGCCGCCGCGCTCGACCCGGGCCATTTCCGTGGTCAGGCGTTCCTGGAAGTAGCGGCGGTTATGGATGCCGGTCAACGAGTCGGTCACCGACAATGCGCGCAATTCTTCTTCCACGCGTTTCAGGTCGGAAATATCCGAGATATAGCCGTGCCAGAGTACGCCGCCGCCCGGCAGTTCTTCCGGCGTCGCCTCACCGCGCACCCAGCGCAGGCCGCGCTCGGGCAGTTGCACGCGATATTCCTCGCGCCACGGGCTGAGGCTGTCGGCCGAGGCGCGAATGGAAGAGCGCACACGAGTAACGTCCTGTGGATGAATGCGCGTGAAGATCGCCTCGGCGTTGAACAGCAGCACGTCCGGCTCCAGTTCGTAGATCTCGCGGATGCCGTCGCTGGCGTAGATCACGCTGAAGCGCCCATCGAATTCCATCTTGAATTGATAAATGCCTCCGGGCACGTGCGCGCTGAGTTTCTTCAGCAACACATCCCGCGCCGCCAGCACCTCGTGCACGCGCTTGCGCTCGGTGATGTCGATGCAGATCGCTAGGTGTCCGACCCACAACCCCTGCTCATCCAGCACCGGCGTGGCGAGCATGTTCACCGGAATATGGCTGCCATCGCTGCGCACCAGCGTCCACTCGCGGGCCTCGTGTCCGCCGACCTCACCGCCCTCGACCAGCATCGCGTGGCAGGTCGGGATGCTTTTCCCGTAGCGCGCACTCAACTCGGCAGCGCGGGCCATCAGCTCACGGGGCAGGTGCAGGTTTTCCAGGGTCATGTGACCGACGACATCGGCGCTGCTGTAGCCGAGCATTTGTTCGGCACCGGGGTTGAAGGTGTTGATCACGCCGCGCAAGTCGGTGGCGATGATTGCCACCTGCGTCGCCGCATTGAGCACGCCGCGCAACTGACCGTGGGTGCCGCGCAATTCCTGTTCGCTGGCGTGCAGCTCCTGCGTGCGCAGTTCGACCATGCGCAAGGCGCGCTGACGCTGACTGACCAACACGTAGAGCAAGGCGCTGAGCAGCAAACTGAGCAAGCTGCCCAGAATGATCACGCTACCGACCGACGAATGATTGGCCTGCGCGAAGGCGTCGCTCGGCAGAATATCGACCTGATAGTCGTGATCGGCCATGCGCAGTAACCGCGTGGCCGACAGGTCGCTCGGCGCCGGCTCGTTGGTCGACTCGAACAACACTTCGTGCTGATCATGGGTCGACATGTCGAGAATGCGCACCGACAGATAGTCATGGAAGGCATCAGGCAGACCGTCGGCCAGCAACTGGCGCATGCTGATTACCGCCATCACGTAGCCAAAGGATTGGCGCTCGCCACTGTGGCTCACTGGCGCCACCAGCAGCACACCGCGCGCATAGGACGGCTCGATACTGACTAGGTGCATCGGTTGCGACACCGCCAGCCCGCCGCGTTTGTCGGCACGTTGCAGGGTGTCCCGGCGCAAGGGTTGCGCCAGCAGGTCATAGCCTAACGGTGAGCCGAGCCGACTTTGCGTCTGGCTATAGAGCACCGGCACGTATTCATCGCGCACGCCAGCCAGTTGCAGCTCGCCCTGAGCACTCAATTCTCGGAGGGAAAAGTTGGTCAGACCTTCATCACGCACCCGCTGCTCGAATGCGGCGCGCTCGGCTCCATTGACCTTGAGGGCAAACGAATAGGCCTGGGTACGCATCAATAAGGGTTGGGTGTAACCGTCGAATTCGGCGCGAGACACCGATTCAGAGTTGGCGAAGAAGCGGCGCAGGCCGTCTAGGCGTTGTTCCTGATCCTGAAAGCGTTCTTCGATGCGGGTGTAACGTTCGTTGGCCAGCAATTGGAAACGCTGACGGGTTTGTTGCTGGAACTGATTGAGAGTGGCCCAGGCGAGCAGCCCCGTGAGAATCCCGCCGGCGAGCAATACCAGCAGCGCGACCAGCCAGGCCGAGACGTCTTCACTGATGAAACCCAGAATCTTTGGGCGCACGGGGTGCAACGACATAAAGACAACTCACACTACGCCAGCATTTACGGGAAAACCCCATTGACCGTGTGTGAGTTATAGCTATTAGCCACTAATTTAGCTAGCGCGGGCAGATCCACGGAGCCTTTAAAAATCAAGGCTCTGTGGATCCAATTGCGCAAAGCGTCAACGAGCCGTGATTTTCCAGGCGCGGTGGATCTTGGTGTTACGGGCGAAATCCGGATCAATGGTCTGCGCGCTGATTTCCTCGACCGCGTAACGCTCGGCGAGGTTTTCTTCCAACTGGAACTTGCGGAAGTTGTTGGAGAAATACAGCACGCCACCGGTTGCCAGACGGGCCATGGCCAGGTCGATCAACTGTACCTGGTCACGCTGCACATCGAAGATGCCTTCCATGCGCTTGGAGTTGGAGAAGGTCGGCGGATCGATGAAGATCAGGTCGTACTCGTCACGGCTGCTTTCCAGCCACGCCATCACATCGCCCTGCTCCAGACGGTTCTTGTCGGAGTAACCGTTCAGCGACAGGTTACGGCGTGCCCAGTCGAGGTAGGTTTTCGACAGGTCGACGCTGGTGGTGCTGCGCGCGCCGCCCTTGGCCGCGTGCACGCTGGCGGTCGCGGTGTAGCAGAACAGATTGAGGAAGCGCTTGCCGGCGGCCTCTTTCTGAATGCGCATGCGCATCGGGCGGTGGTCGAGGAACAGACCCGTGTCGAGGTAGTCGGTGAGGTTGACCAGCAACTTCACGCCGCCCTCGCTGACTTCATTGAACTTGCCCTGTGCAGCCTGACGCTCGTACTGCTTGGTGCCGCTCTGGCGTTCGCGGCGTTTGACCACCACGCGGCTCTTGTCGACGTTCAGCGCCTGCGGAATGGCGGCCAAGGCGTCGAACATGCGCGCCGAGGCTTTTTCCGGATCGATGGACTTCGGTGCGGCGTATTCCTGGACGTGCACCCAATCGTGGTACAGGTCGATGGCCATCGCGTACTCAGGCATGTCGGCATCGTAGACGCGGTAGCAATCGATGCCTTCGCGCTTGACCCACTTGCCCATGGCCTTGAGGTTCTTTTGCAGGCGGTTCGCAAACATCTGCCCGCCTTCGCTCAAGCGCGGTTGCTCGATCACCGGTGCCGGAGCTGGCGTTGGCTTGATCGGGTTACCGTTCTTGTTGAACTTGCGTTCTTGCGGCTCGTCCGGGGTCTGATCGTAAGCCGCTTGCTCACGCTCGGCCTGACGCTGTTCCGGGGTACGACGCTCGCCGGTGACGAACTGATCCGGCAGCACTTTGATCAACAGCAGTTTGCACGGCAGCGCGCCGTTCCAGAACGAATACTGTTTGTGGCTGCGAATGCCCATGCGCTTGCCCAGATCCGGCGCGCCGGTGAACACCGCCGCTTCCCAGTTCAGGCAAGCCTGACGCAGACGCTCGCCGAGGTTCTGGTAGAGATACAGCAGGCTGGCTTCATCACCCAGACGCTCGCCGTACGGTGGGTTGCAGATGACCAAACCTTTCTGGTTCTGATCCGGACGCGGCTCGAAGGTCGCGACTTCGCCCTGGTAGATCTTGATCCACTCGCTCAGGCCAGCACGCTCAACGTTGTTGCGGCCTGGCTGAATCAGACGTGGGTCAGCTTCATAACCACGAATCCACAGCGGTGGCTTGGCCAGACCGGCAGCGGCACGCTCAACGGCTTCTTCATGGAGTTTTTTCCACAGCGCCGGCACGTGACCGAGCCATGCGGTGAAGCCCCACTGCTCACGGCGCAGGTTCGGCGCCATATCAGCGGCGATCATGCCGGCTTCGACGAGGAACGTACCGACACCGCACATCGGGTCAGCCAGCGCGCCGCCTTCAGCGGCAATGCGCGGCCAGCCGGAACGGATCAGGATCGCCGCCGCGAGGTTTTCCTTCAGCGGTGCAGCGCCCTGCTGCAAGCGATAGCCGCGCTGGTGCAGGCTGTGGCCGGACAGGTCGAGGGAGAGAATCGCTTCGCCGCGATCCAGACGCAGGTGAATGCGCAGGTCCGGGTTGAGCTTGTCGATCGACGGACGGTCGCCCTGCGGCGTACGCAGTTTGTCGACGATGGCGTCTTTGACTTTCAGGGCACCGAAGTGGGTGTTGTCGATGCCTGAGCCGTGGCCGCTGAATTCAACGGCCAGGGTGCCGTCGCTGAGCATGTGATCCTGCCACTCGATGTCGAGCACACCGTGGTACAGGTCTTCAGCGTCTTTCATCGGGAAACGCTTGAGTACCAGCAACACGCGGTTGGCCAGACGCGACCAGAGGCACAGGCGATAAGCGGTTTCCATGGTCGCCATGCCACGCACGGCGGAAGTGTGCTCGCGCGCTTCTTCAAGGCCAAGCCCGACGGCTTCCTCGATGAGCAGGCCTTCGAGACCTTTAGGGCAAGTGAGGAAGAGTTCGAAACGGTCGGACATGGTATTTCCAGAGCCTTTGGCTAGTGAATCGGCAACGCATTGCCGATCCGGTTTTCAATCAGGCGCTTTTCTAAAAGAACGCCCGCGTGGCACGAAGGTGTGCCGTTCCATCCCCGCTGCTCGGGTTAAAAGAGCTTAGATGCCGGGACAGATAAAAAAGTTGATGAAACAAAAAGTCTTAAAGCGACCCTTCGTCGCTTTATACCCCAGCGCAAACGTGGGTCATTCTCACTAAAGAATTAACCCCATCATCCAGCGCGGGGCCGATCATACCGGGGTTTGCTGAAAAACCGTGCATGAAACCCGTCGTTACTTATGGCTGTAGCACCAATTTCGTTACGTCCTTATGACAAAACGATCATTCCCTCGGTGTGACTCATTGGTTAGAACTGAACACAGGTTGACGTCGCAACGGCGTCAACACCTTGGCTCGCCACGCCGGCAGCGAGCCGCACCATGGCAGGTTTTTTCTGCCAGACCTCGGTTGAGGTCAACGCGATACAAAACAGTCAACAAGTGAGGGAAACACCCTATGAGAAGACTTAAGCGTGATCCGTTGGAAAGAGCATTTTTGCGCGGATATCAATATGGCGTTGGTGGCAAATCCCGTGAGCTTTGCCCATTTACTCTACCGTCGGTACGCCAAGCCTGGATTAACGGCTGGCGAGAAGGACGCGGCGACAACTGGGACGGTATGACCGGCACTGCGGGAATCCACAGACTCAACGAACTTCACGCCGTCGGCTGACACAGGGCATTAATTCCGACACGACAATCTGAATTTGTAACGACTTACCATGCACGTCCTTCCCGGACGGCGGGCTGCGGCCCAGGGGCTCCTTCGAGGAGCCCTTTTTTATGCCTGTCTGGCTGACACACATCTCGTGTAGGAGCTGCCGAAGGCTCGGGCCGCGTTCGGACGATCTTTTGATCTTGATCTTAAAAACAGGATCAAGAGATCGCAGCCTGCGGCAGCTCCTACATTGACCGGGTCAGCCTGGGTTATGTGCGCAGGGCGGCGATCGCGTCTACCGATTCACGAATCAGCGCCGGGCCTTTATAGATGAAGCCGGAGTAGATCTGCACCAGGCTCGCACCGGCCAGAATCTTCTCGGCAGCATGCTTGCCTTCGGTAATCCCGCCAGCCGCAATGATCGGCAACCGCCCAGCCAGCTCACCGGCCAGCACCTTCACAGTATTCGTGCTCTTCTCCCGGACCGGCGCGCCCGACAGACCGCCCGCCTCGTCGCCATGCTCCATGCCTTCAACGCCAACACGGCTCAGGGTGGTGTTGGTCGCGATCACTGCGTCCATGCCGGTTTCGATCAGCGCTTGAGCAACCTGCGCGGTTTCTTCATCGGTCATGTCCGGCGCGATCTTGATCGCCAGCGGCACATGCTTGCCATGACGCAGGGCCAGTTCAGCGCGACGCGTGGCCAGATCGGCGAGCAATTGCTTGAGCGAATCGCCGAACTGCAAGCTGCGCAGGCCAGGGGTGTTTGGCGAACTGACGTTGACCGTCACGTAGCTGGCGTGGGCGTAAACCTTGTCCAGGCAGATCAGATAATCATCGACCGCACGCTCGACCGGGGTATCGAAGTTCTTGCCGATATTGATGCCCAGCACGCCTTTGTACTTAGCCGCCGCCACACGCGCCAACAGGTTATCGACACCGAGGTTGTTGAAACCCATGCGGTTGATGATTGCCTCGGCTTCCGGCAATCGGAAGATCCGTGGTTTCGGGTTGCCCGGCTGCGGGCGTGGGGTCACGGTGCCGATTTCAACAAAACCGAAACCCAGTTGCGCGAAGCCATCGATGGCCGCGCCGTTCTTGTCCAGACCGGCCGCCAGCCCCACCGGGTTTGGGAATTCGAGGCCCATGACCGTCACCGGCTTCTTCGCCGGCGCCTTGCACAGCAAGCCGTTTAAGCCCAAACGCCCACCCGCGCCGATCAGATCCAGCGACAGATCGTGGGAGGTTTCCGGGGAAAGTTTGAACAACAGCTGACGGGCCAGGGTGTACATGGGCGGCGATGACTCGGGCGGCGAAAAGAGGCGGCGATTATAGCCGGGCATCGACCTGCGGCGCGAGGCGCACGCGCAAATCACTGGCACTGGCATATGCCTTGCACCCTCCAGGCTATCAGTGCGCAGGCCAATGACGGCAGGCGGGCAAGGACAATGGCGTCGTCCCGGGTTTTGCCTGCGCAAAGTCCGCGGCGGCGCTTTTTTTTCGAGGTACGTTGGATGAATGAACCTTCGGTAGGGCCACTGGCCTGGGTCAATGGCAGCGATGCCCCGGAAAAAAGCGCGATCAACCTCGGCTTCATGGCCCTGAGCGATTGCGCGTCGGTGGTGGTCGCAGCCACACAGGGCTTCGCCCAGCCTTACGGATTGACGCTGAACCTCAAGCGCCAGACATCCTGGGCCAATTTGCGCGACAAACTGGTCAGCGGTGAACTGGACGCCGCGCACAGTCTGTATGGGCTGATCTACGCCGTGCACCTGGGCATCGGCGGTATCGCCCCGACCGATATGGCCGTGTTGATGGGCCTGAATCAGAACGGCCAGAGCCTCAACCTCTCCCACGGTCTGCAAAACCTTGGCGTGAGCAGTCCTGAAGCGCTGGACCGCCACGTGCACCAAAGCCGCGCAAAACTGACTTTCGCGCAGACCTTCCCCACGGGCACGCACGCGATGTGGCTGTATTACTGGCTGGCGAGTCAGGGCATTCATCCACTTCAGGATGTCGACAGCGTGGTGGTGCCGCCGCCACAAATGGTCGCGCACCTGCAAGCCGGGCGTATCGACGGTTTTTGTGTCGGCGAGCCTTGGGCCGCCAGCGCGGTGCAGCAGGATCTTGGTTTCACCCTGGCCACCAGCCAGACCATCTGGCCCGATCACCCGGAAAAAGTCCTTGGCTGCACTCGCGAATTTGTCGAGCAGTATCCGAACACCGCACGGGCGTTGGTGATGGCGATCCTTGAAGCCAGCCGCTTCATCGAAGAAAGCCCGGAAAACCGCCGCAGCACCGCGCAGTTGCTTAGCGCGCCGGAATATCTCGATGCGCCAGTGGCGTGCATCGAACCGCGTTTTCTCGGTGACTATGCCGATGGTCTCGGCAATCGCTGGCAGGATCCGCACGCGCTGCGCTTTCACGGTAACGGCGAAGTGAATCTGCCGTATCTGTCGGACGGCATGTGGTTCATGACCCAGTTCCGCCGCTGGGGCTTGCTGCGTGAGGATCCGGATTACCTCGCCGTCGCCCGCCAGGTTCAGCGGCTGGACGTCTACCGCGACGCCGCCACCGCTGTCGGCGTCGCCGCATGGGGCACCGACATGCGCAGCAGTCAGTTGCTCGACGGCAAGGTCTGGGACGGCAGTGACCCGGCCGCTTACGCGCGCAGTTTCAAGTTGCACGCGTTGAACGACGACGCCCCCCTTCTCGCCCGCCGCTGACAGGAGACCGCGAACATGTTGCGCATTCTGTTGATCAACGACACAGCGAAAAAAGTCGGTCGCCTGAAAGCTGCGTTGACCGAGGCCGGTTTCGAGGTGATCGACGAGTCCGGCCTGACCATCGACCTGCCCGCGCGCGTCGAAACGGTGCGCCCGGACGTGATCCTGATCGATACCGAGTCACCGAGCCGCGATGTCATGGAGCAAGTGGTGCTGGTCAGCCGCGACCAACCACGGCCGATCGTGATGTTTACCGACGAGCATGATCCGGGGGTGATGCGCCAGGCGATCAAGTCAGGGGTCAGTGCGTACATCGTCGAAGGCATTCACGCACAACGTTTACAGCCGATTCTCGATGTAGCAATGGCGCGCTTCGAAAGTGATCAGGCCTTGCGAGCGCAGCTGCAGGCGCGTGATCAGCAACTGGCTGAACGTAAGCGTATTGAGCTGGCCAAGGGGTTGTTGATGAAGATGAAGGACTGCAATGAGGAAGAGGCGTACACCCTGATGCGGCGCCAGGCCATGAGCCGCCAGCAGAAGCTGATTCAGGTGGCGGAGCAGATTATTGCGATGAGTGAGTTATTGGGCTGAGGTGTTCTGAAAGCTTAAGAGCCCCTCACCCTAGCCCTCTCCCAGAGGGAGAGGGGACCGATTGGGGGATGCTCACGAAGTACACCGACCTGTGATTTCTGCTGTGAATCCATAATCGACTCGGTCTTTCAGGTCGATGTTTGGCGCAAGACACCTCGGTCAGTCCCCTCTCCCTCTGGGCGGTCCGACGTTTCGGGAGGGCTAGGGTGAGGGGCTTTTGATTTTCCGGCTGTTGGCACAAATCTCGCTAAGTAAAACGCACAGGTAACCAACGGCGGTTGCCCCACCCACGACAAAGACGTCGCTCACCCGTTCGCCCAACCGGCGCATCAGGTAGCGGCGTTTTTGCGTTTTGGCCCCACAGCCCGGGGCCGGTGGTGCGGCCGTGGCGGCGCCCCACCTGCTGTTGCATGACTCCTTTCGAGACTCTTTTCAGCTGAGGTGCGCGATGAATTCAAGCTTCTGGAAATCCGGCCACACCCCGACATTGTTCGCAGCCTTCCTGTATTTCGACCTGAGCTTCATGGTCTGGTACCTGCTCGGCCCGCTGGCGGTGCAGATTGCCGCCGACCTGCAGCTAACCACGCAACAACGCGGTCTCGTCGTCGCCACGCCGATCCTCGCCGGCGCGGTGCTGCGTTTTGTGATGGGCATGCTCGCCGATCGGCTGTCGCCGAAAACCGCCGGTCTGATCGGCCAGGTCATCGTGATCTGTGCGCTGTTCGGCGCCTGGAAACTCGGCATCCACAGTTATGAACAGGCGCTGATACTCGGCCTGTTTCTCGGCATGGCCGGCGCGTCGTTTGCTGTTGCACTGCCGCTGGCGTCGCAGTGGTACCCGCCGCAGCATCAGGGCAAAGCCATGGGCATTGCCGGTGCGGGCAACTCCGGCACGGTGTTCGCCGCGCTGCTCGCGCCGGTGCTCGCCGCCGCGTTCGGCTGGAGCAATGTCTTCGGTTTCGCTCTGATCCCGCTGATTCTGACCCTGGTGCTGTTCGCCTGGCTGGCAAAAAACGCCCCTGAGCGGCCGAAAGCCAAAGCCATGGCTGACTACTTCAAAGCCCTGGGCGACCGTGACAGTTGGTGGTTCATGTTTTTTTACAGCGTGACCTTCGGCGGCTTTATCGGCCTGGCCAGCGCCCTGCCCGGCTACTTCAACGATCAGTACGGTTTGAGCCCGGTGACCGCTGGCTACTACACCGCAGCCTGCGTGTTCGGCGGCAGTTTGATGCGGCCATTGGGTGGCGCCCTGGCTGACCGTTTCGGTGGCATCCGCACCTTGCTGGCGATGTACACCGTCGCTGCCGTCTGCATCGCGGCCGTCGGTTTCAACCTGCCAAGTTCCTACGCCGCGCTGGCACTTTTCGTCTGCACCATGCTCGGTCTGGGCGCCGGCAACGGCGCCGTTTTCCAACTGGTACCGCAGCGTTTTCGTCTGGAGATCGGCGTGATGACCGGGCTGATCGGCATGGCCGGCGGCATCGGCGGTTTTGCCTTGGCCGCCGGTATGGGCGCGATCAAGCAGAGCACCGGCAGCTATCAGTTGGCGTTGTGGTTGTTCGCCAGCCTTGGCGTGCTGGCGTGGTTTGGCCTGCACGGCGTCAAGCGTCGCTGGAGAACCACCTGGGGTTCGGCGGCAGTGACGGCGGCGCGGGTCTGAACCTTCGATGGCCCTGCAACTGAGCTTTGCCGAAGCCAGCGCCACCGGCCCGCGCGCGGAGAATCAGGACGCTTTGCGTCTGGTCACGCCCGCGCCGGCGCTGGCGGCGAGCAAGGGTTATCTGTTCGCTATCGCCGATGGCGTCAGCCAGTGTGCCGATGGCGGACTGGCCGCGCGTTCAACCTTGCAAGCCTTGGCGCTGGACTACTACGCCACACCGGAAACCTGGAGCGTGGCCCAGGCACTGGATCGCCTGCTGCTCGCGCAAAACCGCTGGTTGCAGGCCAACGGTGGTGGGCAACCGTTGCTCACCACGGTCAGCGCCTTGGTCATGCGTGGTCGGCGTTTCACCCTCGCCCACGTCGGCGATTGCCGGGTGTATCGCTGGCACGCCGACAGCTTGCAGCGAATCAGCGAAGACCACGTCTGGGATCAGCCGGGCATGCAGCATGTGCTCAAGCGTGCGCTAGGGCTGGATCAGCATCTGGTGCTGGACTTCCTTGATGGCGAACTGCGCGACGGCGAGTGCTTTGTTTTGCTCAGTGACGGTGTCTGGTCGACACTCGGCGATACCGCTATTGCGGCGATTCTGCGTGATCAACCGGATCTGCACAGTGCCGCGCAGACGCTGGTCAACGCCGCGCATCTTGCGGGGAGCCAGGACAATGCCAGTGCTTTGCTGGTGCGGGTGGATGCTTTGGGTGAGGCCAGTATCGGCGATGCGCTGATTCATCTGCAGCAATGGCCCCTGCCGCCACCGTTGAAACCCGGTCAGTCGTTCGAAGGCTGGCAAGTGCTGGACGTTGTCGCTCAGAGCCAGCAATCGCTGCTGTATCGGGTGATTGATGGACAAGGTCAGACGTGGCTTCTGAAAACCCTACCCACGCGTTCCGCCGATGATTCCTACGCCGGGCAAGCACTGTTGTCCGAGGAATGGTTTCTGAAACGCGTAGCCGGTCGCCACTTTCCTGAAGTCCATGCCTGCCAGCAGCGTCAGCATTTGTACTACGTGATGCGGGAATATTCCGGGGCGACGCTGGCGCAGCTGTTTCAACAGTCAGGCCCGTTGTCGTTGGCACAGTGGCAGGACATCGCCGAGCGCCTGTTGCGTGCGGTCGGGCTGCTGCATCGGCGGCAGATCCTGCACCGGGACATCAAACCGGAAAATCTGCACGTGGGCGACGACGGCGAATTGCGTCTGCTGGATTTTGGCCTGGCGTACTGCCCAGGCTTGTCCGAAGACGCGCCGTCAACGTTGCCGGGAACGCCCAGCTATATCGCCCCGGAAGCGTTTCGTAGGGCTCCGCCGAATGTGCAGCAGGATTTGTATGCGGTCGGTGTGACCCTGTATTTCTTGCTCACCGGGCATTTTCCCTATGGCGAGATCGAAGCGTTTCAGCGGCCGCGATTTGGTGTGGCAGTGAGTGCCAGTCGATTTCGGCCGGATCTGCCGGAATGGCTGGCGCAGAGTCTGGAGCGCGGGGTGGCGGCTGATCCGCAGCAACGGTTTGAAACGGCTGAGGAATGGCTGTTGGTGTTGGAACAGGGCGAGCGGCGCAGTTTGAGTGTGCGGCCCAGACCATTATTGGAGCGTGAGCCGTTGAAGGTGTGGCGGACGATGGCGATCGTGGCTCTGCTGGGGAATCTGGTGCTGCTGGTTTTGTTGTTTCACGGCTGACACCGCATCGCGTCCATCGCGAGCAGGCTCACTCCTACAATTTGAAATGCGTTCCCCTGTAGGAGTGAGCCTGCTCGCGATGACGTCAGCCCAATCACAACAATTCTGTCTGCCTGAATGCCCCACGAACGAGCAACCCGCGTCGATTCGGTGCAAAAAATCCCCGTCAATTACCGCTCCCGCCCAATAAACACGCCATTCCCCCACTTGGCACAACCACTGCATTAACCCAACCAACACACACATAAAGCCCAACCTTCAACGACGAAGGCTGCGCTTCCCGAGAGAACGGGACCAGGACAAAGGCGTCCTCGCTAGGCAACTAGCGGGACGCCTTTTTTTGTTTGCGCAAAATTTGTCGAGCAAGGCCTGACTGCCCACAAGAGGCCAGCCGCAGCTCCCGGAGAACCTGATGAAAAAACTCAAACTGGTGATGATCGGCAATGGCATGGCCGGGGTCCGCACCCTGGAAGAACTGCTCAAGCTGAGCAACGAGCTGTACGACATCACGGTCTTCGGCGCCGAACCGCACACCAACTACAACCGCATCCTGTTGTCGCCGGTGCTGGCCGGTGAGCAGACCTTCGAAGAGATCGTCCTCAACGACCTCGACTGGTACCTGGAAAACAACATCAAGTTGCTGCTCAACCGCAAAGTGGTGGAGATCGACCGGGTCAAACGCCGGGTGATCGCCGAGGACGGCACCGAAGCCGAATACGATCGCCTGCTGATCGCCACCGGCTCGACGCCGTTCATCCTGCCGATCCCCGGCAACACCTTGCACGGGGTGATCGGCTATCGCGACATCGCCGACACCCAAGCCATGATCGACACCGCCAAAACCCACAAACACGCGGTGGTCATCGGTGGCGGTCTGCTCGGTCTCGAAGCCGCCAATGGCCTGATGCTGCGCGGCATGCACGTCACCGTGGTGCACATCGGTGAGTGGTTACTGGAACGTCAACTCGACAAAACCAGCGGCCAACTGCTGCAAAACGCCCTTGAATCCCGTGGCCTGCACTTCCGTCTGTGCGAACAGACTCAGGCGCTGCACGACGCAGGCAATGGCCGGGTCGGCTCGGTGCAGTTCAAGAACGGCGACATCATCCCCGCCGATCTGGTGGTAATGGCTGCCGGTATTCGTCCCAACACAGAATTGGCGGAAAAGGCCGGCATCCCGTGCAATCGCGGGATTCTGGTCAACGACACGCTGCAAACCTACGACCCGCGCATTTACGCCATCGGCGAGTGCGCCAGCCACCGCGGCATTGCCTACGGTCTGGTCGCGCCGTTGTTCGAACAGGCCAAGGTCTGCGCCAACCACCTCGCACAACTGGGTTTCGCCCGTTATCAGGGTTCGGTGACCTCGACCAAATTGAAAGTCACCGGCATCGATCTGTTTTCTGCCGGCGATTTCATGGGCGGCGAAGGCACGGAAACCATCACCCTCTCCGACCCGATTGGCGGCGTGTACAAAAAACTGGTGATCAAGGATGACGTGCTAGTCGGCGCCTGTCTGTACGGCGATACGGCAGATGGCGGTTGGTATTTCCGGCAGATTCGTGAGAATCACGCCATTGGCGAGATCCGCGATCACCTCATGTTCGGAGAAAACGCACTCGGAGACGTAGGACATCAGGGCCAGGACAAAGCCATGGTCATGGCCGACAGCGCCGAAGTCTGCGGTTGCAACGGCGTGTGCAAAGGCACCATCGTCAAAGCCATTCAGGAACACGGCCTGTTCAGCGTCGACGAGGTGAAGAAACATACCAAAGCGGCCAGCTCCTGCGGCTCGTGCGCCGGGCTAGTCGAACAGATCCTGATCAACACCGTCGGCGGCGCGGCGGACGTCAAACCGAAAAGCGAAAAAGCCATCTGCGGTTGCAGCGATCTCAACCACGGCCAGATCCGCCAGGCTATTCGCGAACAGCATCTGCTGACCATCGCCGGGACCATGAGCTACCTCAATTGGCGCACGCCGAACGGCTGCGCAACCTGCCGCCCGGCCCTCAACTATTACCTGATTTCCACCTGGCCCGGCGAAGCCAAGGACGATCCGCAATCGCGCCTGATCAACGAGCGTGCACACGCCAACATCCAGAAGGACGGCACGTATTCGGTGGTACCACGGATGTGGGGCGGCGTGACCAATCCTTCGGAACTGCGGCGGATTGCCGACGTGGCCGACAAGTACAACGTGCCGATGGTCAAGGTCACCGGCGGTCAGCGCATCGACTTGCTCGGCATCAAGAAGCAGGACTTGCCCGGCGTCTGGAAAGACCTCGACATGCCGTCCGGGCATGCCTACGGCAAATCCATCCGTACCGTGAAGACCTGCGTCGGCAGCGAGTTCTGCCGCTTCGGCACGCAAAACTCGACACAACTGGGCATCGAGCTGGAGCATGATCTGTTCAACATGTGGTCGCCGCACAAAGTGAAACTCGCCGTCTCCGGTTGCCCACGCAACTGCTCGGAAGCGGGGATCAAAGACGTAGGAATTATCGGTGTCGACTCCGGTTGGGAGATGTACATCGGCGGTAACGGCGGAATCAAAACCGAGGTCGCTGAGTTTTTCGTCAAGCTGAAAACCGCCGAGGAAGTCCGCGAATACAACGGCGCGTTCCTGCAGCTCTACCGCGAAGAAGCCTTCTACCTCGAACGCACCGTGCACTACCTGCAACGGGTCGGCATGGAGCACATCAAGAAAGCCGTGCTCGAAGACCCCGAGCGTCGCAAGGCCCTGAACGAGCGCCTGCAATTCTCTCTGTCGTTCGAGCAAGACCCTTGGAAAGAGCGTCTGGCGCAGCCGCAACTGAAGAAAGAATTCGATGTGATCCCTGTGAAGAATCTGGAGGTGCCGGCATGAACTGGCTAGATATCTGCGCTCTCGACGAGATCAATGCCCTCGGTTCGCGAATCATTGCCGGGCCGAAAGGTGACATCGCGATTTTTCGTACAAGCGACGATGAGGTTTTCGCCCTCGACGACCGCTGCCCGCACAAGGGCGGGCCATTGTCGCAAGGTTTGATCTACGGCAAACGTGTGGCCTGCCCGCTGCACAACTGGCAAATCGACCTCGAATCTGGCGAAGCTCAGGCGCCGGATATCGGTTGCGCGCACCATCACCCGGCACGGGTCGAAAACGGTCGTGTGCAACTGGCCCTGCGGGACGCCATCTGATGAGCCGCCAGACGACCGCCTCGACCTGCTGTTATTGCGGGGTCGGCTGCGGCGTGCTGATCGAGCATGACGGCGAGCGCATCCTCGGCGTCAGCGGCGATCCGGCGCACCCGGCCAACTTCGGCAAACTGTGCAGCAAAGGCTCGACCCTGCACCTGACCGGCGACCTGGCAGCCCGCGCGCTGTACCCGGAACTGCGTCTGGGCAAAGGCCTGGCGCGCAGCCGAACGGATTGGGATACGGCACTGGAACACGCTGCCAACGTGTTCGCCGAGACCATTGCCGAGCACGGCCCGGACAGCGTGGCGTTCTATATCTCCGGGCAGTTGCTGACCGAGGACTATTACGCCTTCAACAAACTGGCGCGGGCGTTGGTCGGGACCAACAACATCGACAGCAATTCGCGCCTGTGCATGTCTTCAGCGGTGGTCGGCTACAAGCGCAGCCTCGGCGCCGACGCCCCGCCGTGCAGCTATGAGGATCTGGAACTCAGCGATTGCGTGATGATCGTCGGCAGTAATATGGCCTACGCCCATCCGGTACTTTTCCGTCGGCTGGAAGAGGCAAAATCCCGCCGCCCGCAGATGAAAGTCATCGTCATTGATCCACGGCGCACCGATACCTGCGATCTTGCCGATTTGCACTTGGCGATTCTGCCGGGCACAGATGTCGCTTTATTTCATGGGATTTTGCATCTGTTGTTGTGGGAAGACTGGATCGACCGTGACTTCATCAAGGCGCACACCGATGGCCTCGCCGACTTGAAAAATCTAGTCCGTGATTACACCCCGCAGATGGTTTCGCAACTGTGCGGGATCAGTGTCGAGCAATTGCAGCAATGCGCGGAATGGGTGGGCACCTCGCCGAGTTTTCTGTCGCTGTGGTGCATGGGCCTGAACCAGTCCACCGCTGGCAGCGCGAAGAACAGCGCGCTGATCAATCTGCATTTAGCCACCGGGCAAATCGGCCGTCCGGGTGCAGGACCTTTCTCCCTCACCGGTCAGCCGAATGCCATGGGCGGGCGCGAAACGGGCAGTTTGTCGAATCTGTTGCCGGGCCATCGAGACGCGGCCAACCCTGAACATCGCGCCGAAGTAGCGGCATATTGGGGCGTTGATCGGTTGCCGGAAAGTACCGGTCTCAGTGCCATCGAACTGTTCGAGCAAGTGCGCAACGGCAAGATCAAGGCGTTGTGGATTGCCTGCACCAACCCTGCCCAATCGATGCCGGACCAACATGCTGTGCGAACAGCGCTTGAGACCTGCCCGTTTGTGGTTCTGCAAGAAGCCTTTCGCACCACCGAAACCGCTGCATTCGCCGATCTCCTGCTACCCGCCGCCAGTTGGGGCGAGAAAGAAGGCTCGGTGACCAATTCCGAGCGACGCATTTCCCACGTGCGTAACGCCATCCTCCCACCGGGTGAGGCGCGGCCGGACTGGGAGATCACGGTAGATTTCGCACAACGTCTGGAGAAACGTCTGCGTCCCGCTGAGTCGAGCCTGTTTACGTTTAACCAACCTGCGCAGTTGTTCGATGAATTCAAAGGGCTGACGCGTGGACGGGATCTGGATATGTCCGGGATCAGCCACACGCTGATCGACGAGATCGGACCGCAGCAATGGCCCTTCCCTGTCGGAGCGCGGCAAGGAACGCCACGACTGTACGAGGACGGTATTTTTCCTACGGCCAACGGTCGGGCTCAGTTTATTTCCGATCCGTATCGCGCCGCCAAAGAGCAGCGCGATGCTCGCTTTCCACTGACGTTGATCACTGGCCGCTTGCGCGATCAATGGCACGGTATGAGCCGCACTGGCACGGCAGCGCAATTGTTCGGGCATGTCAGCGAAGCGGTGTTGAGCCTGCACCCGGACGAAATGCGCCGGCATCGTTTGCAGCCGGGCGATCTGGTCAACCTTAAAAGTCGTCGCGGCGCGGTAATCGTCGCGGTTGGCAGCGATGACAGCGTACGTCCGGGGCAAGCGTTTCTGCCGATGCACTGGGGCGACCGTTTTCTCAAGGGCGGTGTGAACAGCCTGACCCTGCCGGACTTTGATCCGCTGTCGAAGCAACCGGAACTCAAACACAGCGGTGTGCGCCTCGAGCCGGTCAGTCTGCCGTGGCAACTTTTCGCACTGATCGAGGGTGATGTTCAACGGCATTTCGAGACGCTACGACCGCTCTGTGAGGCATTTTCCTACGTGAGTCTCAGCCTTGTCGGACGTGAACGATCGGCATTGCTGATACGCGCGGCCAGCAGCGAAGCTCCGAATGCGCAATTGCTCGGTGAAATCGACCAATGCCTGTCACTGATCGACGGCCCGGTATTGGCCTATGACGATCCTCGCCGCGCCATTGGCAAACGCGTGCGCATTGAAAACGGCCGGATCACTGCGATCCGATTGGCCGGTGAAACCCTCGCTCAGCATTGGCTGCAAGGGTTGTGGCTGGAAGGCCGTGCGGATGAGCAACTGCGGCGCTGGCTATTGGCGCCAATGAGTGCGCCGCCGGGCAGTGTCGGGGCGCAAATGGCTGTGGATAAAACCCTGTGCAACTGCAAGAACGTCAGCCTCAACGCGGTCTGCGCCGGCATTCGCCAAGGCCTGGATCTGCAGGGCTTGAAAAACCAACTGGGCTGCGGCACGCAATGCGGCTCGTGCGTCCCGGAAATAAAACGTTTACTGGCTGCCGACGTGCAGCCAGCCGCCGTCATCTGATGAGGAAAACACCATGAACGCAAAAGTCTGGCTGGTGGGTGCAGGTCCTGGTGATCCGGAACTGCTGACCCTCAAAGCGGTGCGCGCCCTGCGCGAGGCCGATGTGGTGCTGATCGATGATCTGGTCAACGACGCGGTGCTGGAACACTGCCCTGACGCCCGCATCATTGCAGTGGGTAAACGCGGCGGCTGCCGTTCGACACCGCAAGCGTTTATCCATCGGCTGATGCTGCGCTATGCCCGCCATGGCAAGTGTGTGGTGCGGCTCAAGGGCGGCGATCCGTGCATTTTCGGCCGAGGTGGCGAAGAGGCGCAGTGGCTGCGTGAAAGAGGCGTTGAGGTGGAACTGGTCAATGGCATTACCGCCGGGCTGGCCGGGGCGACGCAGTGCGATATTCCGCTGACGTTACGCGGTGTGGCGCGCGGGGTGACGCTGGTGACTGCACACACGCAGGACGACAGCCAGTTGAACTGGCAGGCGCTGGCACAGGGGGGGACGACGCTGGTGGTTTATATGGGCGTGGCCAAGCTGGGGGAGATTCGCGATCAACTGCTGGCAGGCGGGATGGCGGCGGATACGCCGGTGGCGATGATCGAGAATGCATCGTTGCCAGAGCAGCGCGAATGCCGGAGTGATCTGGCGAGTATGAGTGATGATGCGTGTGCGTTTGGATTGAAAAGCCCGGCGATTCTGGTGATCGGGGCGGTGGCGGCTGTTGTTGAAGATCAAAAGATCGCAGCCTGCGGCAGCTCCTACTTTGGATCTGCATTGGTCCTGTAGGAGCTGCCGAAGGCTGCGATCTTTTAAAGCTGCAAAGCCAAATCGCAGGCAAAGAAAAGCCCGGCCTAAGCCGGGCTTTTCTCAGAGCGGCAGCTAATTACTTAGCTTGAGCTTCAACCTGCGCTTCTACGCGACGGTTTACAGCGCGGCCAGCTTCAGTTTTGTTGTCAGCAACTGGGCGGGATTCGCCGTAGCCAACAGACTGAACGCGGGACGATTCAACACCGTACTGGTTGGTCAGAACTTGCTTAACGGCGTTTGCACGACGCTCGGACAGTTTCTGGTTGTAAGCGTCAGGACCGACGGAGTCAGTGTGACCTTCAACAGTAGTGGTGGTGGATGGGTACTGCTTCATGAAGTCAGCCAGGTTTTTGATGTCGCCGTAGCTGTTTGGCTTCACAACCGACTTGTCGAAGTCGAACTTAACGTCCAGCTCAACACGAACAACTTCAGCAACTGCTGGGCAGCCGTCAGCGTCAACAGTTACGTTGGCTGGGGTGTCCGGGCACTTGTCAACGTTGTCGCAAACGCCATCGTTGTCGCTGTCGGAGCAGACTTCAGCTGGTGCTGGAACTGGAGCAGCAGCAGGCTTGGAGCCGCCACCGAAGTTCACACCGATACCGACGCTAGGAGCCCACTCGGTGTCGCCCTGGTCGATGTTGTACTGAGCTTCAACGCCAGCACGGGCGTAGAAGTTCTCGGTGAAGTACAGCTTGGCACCGCCACCAACGTTAGCGAAGGTAGAACGGTTACGACCGTTCGAACCGTTCTGGTCGATGCTCTGGTCGGAGAAACCGGCCGAGACGTATGGACGCAGCATGTCGCCTGGGTTGTTGAAGTGGTACAGAGCGTCCAGAGCGGTGTTAGCGCCTTTTACGTTCTTGCCATCATCGGCACGTACGTTGTGCACTTCGTCGTAGCCCAGACGCAGTTCAACGTCGTCGGTCAGGAAGTAACCGATCGAGCCGCCGAACAGGTTGCCGTTGTTCTTGAAGTTACGAGCGCTGTCGAATTGTTCTTTCTTTGCGAAGCCTTCGATTTCAACTGCGCCTTGGCCTTGTGCCAGAGCGCCGAACGAAGTGGCGGCAATCAGAGAACCAATGGCCAAGCCCAAGGTGTTTTTCAGTTTCATCCGTTAAATCCCCATCTGGTGATTGTGAAGCAGTCCCGCAAACCGGGGGACAACTCGGCGGCAAGTCTATCAGAACTTGCCTACACGTAAGAGATATTTGCGCTGAACTAAGTTTCAGCAATGCCTGCAAATTTCTCACGCAATTTATCTAGAGCACGTTTGTAACGCATTTTTGTCGCACTCAAACCCATGTGCATGATGTCTGCGATCTCCTGAAATTCCAGCTCTGCGACAAATCGAAGCACCAGAATTTCGCGGTCAATCGGGTTCACATACACCAGCCAGCGATCAAGCCCGCCCTTCTCCTCGGGTTTCGGCGCCTTTTCTTCGGACGCTTCCTCGAGGGGGTCAAGACTCAATGCGTCCATCAAGCGACGCTTTCGTCGTTCCTTCCGATACTGCGTAATACATTCGTTGTACGTGATGCTGTAGAGCCACGTTTTGAACTTCGATTTCCCCTCGAAGTTCTTCAGGCCATACAGCACCTTCAACATGACTTCCTGACAGACATCGTCTGCGTCGCGATCGTTCCCAAGATATCTCGCACAAACGTTAAATAATGTTCGCTGGTAACGCCGCATCAGTTCTTCATAGGCGCGCGTTACGTGAAAAAGCTCGGTATGCGAGCGCGCGACCAACTCCTCATCAGAGAGCTCGCGGGGGTCGTAGCGCGTGGATAGCGTTTGGGCTTTATTCAAAACAAGTCGTGCCGACAGTCAGGTCAATGTCCGCCGCAACCAGCATCAGCTGGCATTTTGCGGCGGCATACATTAGCAGGGTTTGCCGGATTAGCGGCTACTCACATGCTGTTCCAGCAGGATCCGATTGGAAAGAGAGACTAGCTCACCCTCATCGGTCAGCAATGTGGTTTTAACCGTGCCGATCTCCTCGATCTGGCCTTCGACCTCGCCAACACGCACTTGTTGCCCAACCTGATACAACTCACGCACATAGATTCCCGCAAGAATCTGACCGGCAATTTCCCGGCTTCCCAAACCCATGGCCAGCGCAACGGCCAGACCAACGGTAATCAAAACGATGACGATCACATGGTTCAGCAGGTCAGTCTTGACCTCAAGCTGACTGATCGCGACCGAGATGCTGATGATGATCACCAGCCCCTGAGCAATTCGCCCAAGCCCCGAAGCGTAGTCCAGGCCGACGCCTTCTGCCGCCCCGCGCACCAGCCCATTGGCCAGTTGCGCGAGCAAAACACCTACCAGCAACACCAGCGCCGCGCCGAATACTTTCGGCAAATAGAGGGCCAACATATCCAGCGTAGCCGAAACTCGCTCAAGGCCAAGGGATTCTGCTGCAGAAACCAGGAAAATCAGCAGAACGAACCAGTAAACGATTTTACCGATCAGGGTCGAGATCGGAACTTGCAACCCGGCGCGCGACATCAACTTGGTCAGCCCGGTGCCGCCCATCAGGCGATCAAGACCGAGCTTGGCGAGCAGTTTGGACAGCAGGGTATCGAGCAGCTTGGCCACGACGAAACCCAACAGCAGCACGACCAGTGCGCCGAACAGGTTCGGGATGAAGTTGGCGACTTTGGTCCACAACGCAGTCATTGCAGTGACGAGGCTCTGAGTCCAGAGATCAAGTTCCATATTCAATCAGCCTTATCAGCAGTGCGAGCGGTAGGTTTACGAAGACGGGAAACCGGCGAGACATGCGCCGATCCATTATTCAGGGCGATCATCAGCGCGGGCAGCCAGCGGCCCAGCAGGCTGAACAGATCACCGGCGCCAACCTGGCGGTTGGCGGTTTTGAGTACGCGGCCCAGGCACGCATCGTCGTCGCGGCTGGACGGCGAAGCGTTGAGCATGTCGCGCAAAGACTGTTCAAACGGATCGTGCATACGCACCTCTCGTGATGTCTGTGAAAGACGCGGGCAGATTTGGTCGGGTCACATGCGCCATCTTCATACCCAGCGCAAACGACGGAATAACCACCACTGACCGAAGGCCAGGGTGAGCACCGTCAAACAGGCAATCAGGAAACCATAAGGGCTGCTGGAGAACGGAATTCCGCCGACGTTTATACCCAGCAGACCGGTGATAAAACTCATCGGCAAAAAGATGCAGGTGATGATCCCGAAGCGGTACATCGTGCGATTCATACGCTCGCTCAAGCGTCGGTCTTCAGCCTCAAGCACAAGCCCCACGCGCTCTCGGGTCAATTCGAGCTCTTCGAGATAGCGGGTCAGACTGTTGTTCAGTTCGTTCCAGTAATCGGCATCGTCATCGACAAACCAAGGCAGTTTTATCCGCGTGAGTTGTCCGAAAATATCCCGCTGCGGCGCGAGAAATCGCTTTAGTCCGGCCGCCCGGCGACGGATGTGCAAAATGGCGCCATGCTCGGGAGTATACCGTTCGTCGGCATCCATCTTTTCTTCTTCCTCATCGGCGATTTCCGAGAGGCAAGTGACCAGATCCTGCACCTTGTTGGTGAGGAACTGCGCCAGATAAAGGATCAGTTCGGAGGAGGTTTTCGGACCGTTGCCGTCGGCCAATTGCACCAACAGCTCATCAGTGGCGCGCAACGGGCGCAAACGCAGTGAAATCACCCGTTGGGCAGAAGCGAAAATCCGCACCGAGACCATGTCTTCCGGCTCGGCGCCCGGATTCAGATTGACTCCGCGCAGAAACAGCAACAGTTCGGCATCCGGCAGCGGCAACAGGCGCGGCCGGGTGTTCTCTTCCAGCAGCAGATCGCAGGTGAATTCATTGAGCCCGCTGGATTTGCGCAGCCAGGTCTGGGTCTGCGGATGGCTGCGATCCCAATGCAGCCACAGGCTTTCATGGGCCTGCAGCTGCAAATCGTCGAGCTCAGTCCGGGCTATCGAACGCGCACCGCCTTTTCCGTCCAGCACCAGGGCATGCACCAGCCCCCACTGCGCGTTTTCTTCCTCGAACATCCGCATCCCTTTGTCGAAAAGCTTATTCAGGCATCTTCAGCGGACTCGGCGAGATGATCACGCCGTTGTTGTCCGCATAAATGTAGTGGCCCGGGTGAAATGTCACGCCGGCAAACGTCACCGGGACGTTGAGGTCACCAATGCCGCGTTTTTCGGTTTTCATCGGATGGCTGGCCAGCGCCTGCACGCCCAGATCGGTCTGCGCGATGACGTCAACGTCACGGATGCAGCCGTAGATCACCAGCCCTTCCCAACCGTTTTTCGCAGCCTTTTCGGCGATCAGGTCCCCCAGCAATGCACGGCGCAGCGAACCGCCGCCATCGACGACCAGCACCTTGCCGTTACCCTTGAGTTCAGCCTGTTCCTTGACCAGCGAGTTGTCTTCGAAGCATTTGATGGTCACGATTTCGCCGCCGAACGAATCACGGCCGCCGAAATTGCTGAACATCGGTTCCAGCACCTGTACCAGCTCCGGATAGGCGTCGCACAGATCAGGCGTAAGGTAATGGTTCATCGAAAAACTCCTGTAAAAAGGAAAACGATCGAGGATGCTGCGTTCTGAAGAGACGAGTTTCGGTGGTCGCTGTTTACCTTAGTCCATCCCATGGTCGCTGAACGAACCTGAACAAACCCTGAAACGTAATAGCTAAACCGCCACCAAAAATGACCAGATCCGCACATTGCGTCATATCTTAGCCGCAAGCCAACCCGAACGAAATCCCTTCAAGGCCTTCGCACTCACACAGCAGCGGCCAGATCCGGCTTCTCGCCCAGCAATGGCGTGTGCTGATCACTCAACCAACGCGCCACCAGTGGCCACACCTCGGTCTGCGCCGCTTTGCTCACCAACATCTCGACATGGCCGAAATTATCGTTGAAGCCCTGCTCGCGACCCAGATTGATGAACTGCTTGTGCTCGGAGCCGATCTGCTCGAACAATTTGCGACAGGCCCAGGCCGGATCCTGATGATCCCCTGCTGCGGTCACCGCCAGCACTGGCACTTGAACATCGGCCAGCCCCGCCCACCAATCCTTGTCCTTGTCGCCAAAACGACCGAACAAGCCGTACCAGCGCATGCTTTCCAGCGCCAGACCGATCGGCTCATCTTCCGGGCCACGTTTGAGACGCGAACCCGACAGCTGCGCGAAACGCTTGAGAATGAAGCGCCCGCTCCACTCCACCGGCGGAATCTTCAACGGCCAGTAAGTGCGGCTGACTTGTGTGCCGAAAAACGCAGCCGAAGCCACGGCGGGTTCGCCAAGGTACTCACCACCGAGCGCGGCGGCCAGGGTGATGCCGCCCAGCGAATGGCCGATCCAGTGCGGAATCTGCCCGCTCTGCTCTCGCACGAATGCGGCAATCGCCGGCAGATCGTAACGGGCATAGTCGGCGACCCGGTTGCGTCGGTATTCCTCATTGCGCTGCGACAGGCCGTGACCGCGCATCTCCGGAATCCAAACGTCGAACCCCAGTCGCGTCAGATACGCGCCCAGGCCCAGGCCTTTCGGTGAAAACCAGAAGCGTCGATTGGAAAAACTGCCGTGCAGCAAAATCACCGGCACACCGCGAGGCGCCGAGTCATCGGCCATGCCCAAGCGGGTCACAGCGATTTCCACGGACCAGTCGGGACTGTTGCCGGGTTTCAGTCGATACACGTCTTCGCTCAGATCGCCGCGCCGTTCGGCGCTGATCAGGGCGACAGGAAACAGGTTGCTGCTGCTTTGCATAATGCTCTTGCACAAAAAAGGGCGGCATCCGGAGACCCCGCCCTGTTTGAATCATAAGGAACCGAACCGTGTAGGAGTGAGCCTGCTCGCGATGGCGGTGTGTCATTCGAATCGATGCTGACTGTCATGACGCTATCGCGAGCAGGCTCACTCCTACAGGGAGACGCGGCCCGTTCACATGTTGATCAAGCCGGGGCTTGGCCTTCGGCGAGGAAGAACCAGGTTTCCAGCACGGAGTCCGGGTTCAGCGACACGCTTTCGATGCCCTGCTCCATCAGCCACTTGGCCAGATCCGGGTGGTCCGAAGGACCCTGACCGCAGATACCGATGTACTTGCCGGCCTTGTTGCACGCGGCAATCGCGTTGGCCAACAGCTTCTTGACTGCCGGATTACGCTCGTCGAACAGGTGCGCGATGATACCGGAATCGCGGTCCAGACCCAGGGTCAGCTGAGTCAGGTCGTTGGAACCGATCGAGAAACCGTCGAAGAATTCGAGGAACTCTTCAGCAAGGATCGCGTTGGATGGCAGTTCGCACATCATGATCACGCGCAGACCGTTCTCGCCGCGCTTCAAGCCGTTCTCGGCGAGCAGATCAACAACCTGGCTGGCTTCGCCCAGAGTACGGACAAACGGCACCATGATTTCGACGTTGGTCAGGCCCATCTCGTTGCGCACACGTTTCAGCGCGCGGCATTCGAGTTCGAAGCAGTCACGGAACGATTCGCTGATATAACGCGAAGCGCCACGGAAGCCCAGCATCGGGTTTTCTTCTTCCGGCTCGTAGAGCTTGCCGCCGATCAGGTTGGCGTATTCGTTGGACTTGAAGTCCGACAGACGCACGATGACTTTCTTCGGTGCGAACGCAGCCGCGAGGGTGCTGATGCCTTCAACCAGTTTCTCGACATAGAAGCCGACCGGATCGTCGTAACCGGCGATACGCTTGTCGACGCTGTCCTTGATTTCCTGCGGCAGACCGTCGTAGTTCAACAGCGCTTTCGGGTGGACGCCGATCATGCGGTTGATGATGAATTCCAGACGGGCCAAACCCACACCAGCGTTCGGCAGTTGCGCGAAGTCGAAGGCGCGGTCCGGGTTGCCGACGTTCATCATAATCTTGAACGGCAGCTCTGGCATGGCGTCGACGGAGTTCTTCTTGATGTCGAAGCCCAGTTCGCCTTCGAAGATGTAACCAGTGTCGCCTTCGGCGCAGGACACGGTCACGCCTTGGCCGTCCTTGAGCAGTTGGGTAGCGTTGCCGCAACCAACCACTGCCGGAATCCCCAACTCACGGGCGATGATCGCCGCGTGGCAGGTACGGCCGCCACGGTTGGTGACGATGGCGCTGGCGCGCTTCATCACCGGTTCCCAGTCCGGGTCGGTCATGTCGGAAACGAGCACGTCGCCCGGCTGGACTTTGTCCATCTCGGAGACGTCTTTGATGATGCGAACCTTACCGGCGCCGATGCGCTGGCCAATCGCACGACCTTCCACCAGCACGGTGCCGGTTTCTTTCAGCAGGTAACGTTCCATGACGTTGGCCTGGGTGCGGCTTTTCACGGTTTCCGGACGCGCCTGCACGATGTACAGCTTGCCGTCGTCACCGTCCTTGGCCCACTCGATGTCCATCGGGCAGCCGTAGTGCTTCTCGATGATCATCGCTTGCTTGGCCAGCTCGCTGACTTCAGCGTCGGACAGGCAGAACCGCGCACGATCAGCCTTGTCGACGTCGATGGTCTTGACCGAACGACCGGCCTTGGCCTCGTCGCCGTAGATCATCTTGATGGCTTTGCTGCCGAGGTTGCGACGCAGGATCGCCGGACGACCGGCCTCCAGCGTGCCCTTGTGTACGTAGAATTCGTCCGGGTTGACCGCGCCTTGTACGACGGTTTCGCCCAAGCCGTAAGCGCCGGTGATGAACACCACGTCACGGAAACCGGATTCGGTGTCGAGGGTGAACATCACGCCGGCAGTGCCGGTTTCCGAACGCACCATGCGCTGCACGCCAGCCGACAGGGCGACCAGTTTGTGGTCGAAGCCCTGGTGCACGCGGTAGGAAATTGCACGGTCGTTGAACAGCGAAGCGAACACCTCTTTGGCGGCGCGGATAACGTTTTCAACGCCACGGATGTTCAGGAAGGTTTCCTGCTGACCGGCGAACGAGGCGTCCGGCAGGTCTTCGGCGGTGGCGGAAGAACGCACGGCCACGGCCACGTCAGGGTTGCCGGCCGACAGCGCGGCAAACGCGGTGCGGATTTCGGCATTCAGTTTTTCGGGGAATTCGGCTTCCATGATCCATTGACGGATCTGTGCGCCGGTTTTGGCCAGGGCGTTGACGTCGTCGACGTCGAGCGCATCGAGGGCCGCGTGGATCTGGTCGTTGAGGCCGCTCAGTTCGAGGAAATCACGATAAGCCTGAGCCGTCGTGGCGAAGCCGCCGGGGACCGAAACACCGGCGCCTGCCAGGTTACTGATCATCTCGCCCAGGGATGCGTTCTTGCCCCCCACATGCTCAACATCGTGTTTGCCGAGCTTATCGAGGGAAACTACGTACTCTACCAAGGTGATCTCTCCACTAACTGTGTTGGAAAAGCTCAGAAACCGGCGGCCCGGGGGAGCCTTGGCCGGTTGTATGGCCTGGACCTGGAAAATAAGTGAGAATGCGGGCCAATGGCGGCCGGCAAATCGCGCCTATCATATCCAAGATTGATGACTAGCTTAAGGCCCAAGGTGCAAATGAAACGATCTGCTTTCTTCATCTCCGATGGCACCGGCATCACTGCCGAAACCCTGGGTCAAAGCCTTCTGGCGCAGTTCGAAAACATTACCTTCAGCAAATTCACGCGACCGTACATCGACAGCGTTGAGAAAGCGCGGGCCATGGTACAACAAATCAACAAAGCCGCTGAAACCGACGGCTTTCGCCCGATCATCTTCGACACCATCGTCAATCAGGACATCCGTGAGATTCTCGCAACGTCCAATGGTTTCATGATCGACATTTTCTCGACCTTTCTTGCCCCGCTGGAGCAGGAACTGACCGAGCACTCTTCCTACACGGTCGGCAAGTCGCACTCGATCGGGCACAACTCCAATTACATGGAGCGTATCGAGGCGGTTAACTTTGCCCTCGACAACGACGACGGCGCGCGCACGCACTATTACGACAAAGCCGATTTGATACTAGTGGGCGTGTCGCGATGCGGCAAAACGCCGACGTGTCTGTACATGGCCATGCAGTTCGGCATTCGCGCGGCCAACTATCCGCTGACCGAAGACGACATGGAACGCCTGACCCTGCCGACGGCCCTGCGCGCTCATCAGCACAAGCTGTTCGGCCTGACCATCGACCCCGACCGCCTCACCGCGATTCGCAACGAGCGCAAGCCCAACAGCCGTTATTCGAGCTACGCCCAGTGCGAATTCGAAGTGCGTGAAGTAGAGAATCTGTTCCGCCGCGAGAACATCCCGCACATCAACTCCACGCATTTTTCGGTGGAAGAGATTTCGGCGAAGATTCTGGTCGAGAAAGGTGTGGAGCGGCGGTTCAAGTAGATTTGTGGTGTCTGGGCTGACGCTTTCGCGAGCAGGCTCGCTCCCACAGTTTGATCGCGTTTATCCCGTTGAAATGCGGTCGAATGTGGGAGCGAGCCTGCTCGCGAAGAACGATTACACGGTGTCTGTTAATGCCTTGGCCAGAGCTTCAAAACCTGCCAGCAACAAGCGATCATCCCCCACCGCATTACACACACTCACCCGAATAAATTGCGGCACCGCTGCATGCCCCACCGCAAACGCCTCAGCGGTGGCCACCAGATAGTTGTTCTCCTTCAACTCCGCCGCAATCTGTGACGCCCGCCACAGCTCAGGCACCTCCACCCAGAAGTGCGGACTGTAAGGGTGAGTCTTGTAGTTCAAACCCTGCAGAACAGGCGCCACCAAGGTCTTGCGCCGAGTGATCTCGCTGATCTGCTCGTCCAGTAAACGCTCGGCCATGCCGCTCTCAATCCACAGACTCGCGACTTCCATCGATAACGGATTGGCCATCCAGCATGTTGCGCGGATGGCGGCACTCAAACGCCCGATCAAGGCTTGCGGCGCATGCAGATAACCGACGCGCAGCCCCGCCGAAACAGCCTTGCTCAGGCTGCCGATCAACACCGATCGCTCCGGCGCAAAATAGCTCAGCGGTAACGGGCGTTGGCGATCCAGAACGGCATGGGCCTCGTCTTCGATAATCAGCAGATTGTGTTGACGACAGAGGTCGGCTATCGCCTCGCGCCGTGGGATCGACATTACAGCGGCCGTAGGATTCTGGATCGTCGGCGTGCAATACAGCGCTGAAACACGATGCTGACGACAAATGTCCTCCAGCGCCGACGGTAAAAGCCCTTCGTCATCCATTGCTGCGCCAATGAGTTTTATCCCGAGCTGGCGTGCGACGCCGATCAATCCCGGGTAGGACAAATGCTCGGTCACAACGGTGTCGCCGACCTTGAGCAAGCCCATCAACGTACACAGCAGACCATGCTGGCCACCGTTGACGCACAACACCTGATCGGCATGCGGGACATAAGCCGCATGCTGCAACCACACCGCCCCCGCCACACGATGCCGCGCCAACCCGGCTTCAGCGGTGTACCCGGTCAACTGTTGCAGCACCCGAGGATCGCTGGCCAGTTCCTGCAGACTCTGGCTCATGAACGCCGCTTCCTGTGCGGGAATCGGCTGATTGCGGCTCATATCGAAACAGGCTGACGGCTCATCGCTGACATTACGAAAGCCTTTGTCCTGCGGCCGTTCTATCCCGCGCTGACACACATAAGTGCCATCTCCGACGCGGGCGACGACCAACCCCACGCGCTCCAATTCGCCGTAGGCACGGCTGATCGTACCGATGGTCACTCCGAGACTGTCGGCCAACAACCGGTGCGGCGGCAGTTTGCTACCGGCATCGATAATGCCTTCATCGATGGCTTGCGCGACGGCATTCGCCAGGCGTTTGTACTTCACGCCCACGCCATTGGCGAGACCATCACGGAGGATTGACACCATGGCAATACTTACTTTGACAGTCATTCTCGCCCCGAATAGCGTGCTTAAAACAGGTTCAATCAGAAATAGCCCGTTTTCGCGATCAGGTCAATTCCACCGTTCGGAGTACGCCACATGTCGACAGCCGTCAGCACACCGATGCACATCAGCAAACCCTGGCTCGCCGGATTGATCACCAGCACGCTGTTTCTGATCGTCTGCCTGAGTTGGGGCACGACGTGGCTGGGGATCAAGATTGCGGTGGAAAGCGTGCCGCCGCTGACGGCCGCCGGGCTGCGTTTTCTGATTGCTTTTCCGCTGTTCCTGAGCTTCGCGCTGTTGCGCAAGGAACCGCTGTTGTTTCCTCGACAAAGCCGCTGGTTCTTTGTGTTTGTCACGCTGTCGTATTTCAGCCTGCCGTACTACTTGCTCAACTATGGCGAAATGCACGTGTCGTCAGGACTGACAGCGCTGCTGTTCAGTTGCATGCCGGTGTTTATCCTGTTGTTTTCCGCGTTGTTTCTGCGCGAGAAAATCTACCCCTCGCAGATGCTCGGCATCGCCATCGGTTTTGGCAGTCTGTTGATGATTATTCGCAGTCAGGGTCTGCATCTGGATCAGGCGGAGTGGCTTGGCGTGTTGGCGATTCTGTGCGCAGCGGTGATGCATGCGCTGTGTTACGTGGTGACGAAAAAACATGGCAGCGCGATCAGCGTGATCACCTACAACACACTGCCGATCGGTATCGCCGGGCTGATGTTATTTATTGTCGGCTTGAGCGTTGAAGCCCCTGAGTTTGCGCAGGTGACAGCACGTTCCTGGGGCGCCCTGCTGTATCTCGGGTTGGTGGCGTCGGTGGGCGGATTCATCGTTTACTTTTTACTGCTTAAACGCTTGAGCCCGATCATTCTGTCGTTCGTGTTTATCATTTTCCCGGTGTTCGCCGTGATCATCGGCGCCTGGTACGAGGGACAAACCCTGTCCGAGGAGTTGATGATCTATTCGGCGGTTTTGCTGAGTGGTTTTGCGCTCACCAAATTGCCTATCGAAAGGTGGCGCAAATCGTCCATGTAGGAGCTGCCGCAGGCTGCGATTTTTTGATCTTGTTTTTTTACAATCAAAGTCAAAAGATCGCGGCCTGCGGCAGCTCCTACATGGGTTGGTTTCATTCAGTGAGTTCGATCGTCAGATCACGAACAGGTCGACGAAACGGTTTACCGGGGTGGACTCCAGCTGCGTCCGGTCTTTGCACAACGCCAAGATCTCACCGCTACGCTGGCCGGTGAAACGTGTGGTCAGGTTGGCCTTGAACTTGTCTTCCAGCAATGGAATGCCCTCGACACGGCGGCGACGATGACCGATCGGGTATTCCACCACGACGTTTTCGGTGCTGCTGCCATCCTTGAAAAACACTTGTACGGCGTTGGCGATCGAACGTTTGTCGGCCTCGAGATACTCGCGGGTGAAACGTGGCTCTTCAACGATGACCATTTTCTCGCGCAGCACATCGATGATCGGGTGCGCCTTGTGGAAATCATCTTCGTATTGCTCGGCGACCAGATTGCCAAACGCCAGCGGCACGGCGGTCATGTACTGGATGCAGTGGTCGCGGTCGGCAGCGTTGGCCAGCGGCCCGACCTTGGAAATGATGCGAATCGCCGATTCGTGGGTGGTGATGACGATGCGGTCGATTTCATGCAGACGATTGCGCACTTGCGGATGCAACGTCACCGCCGCCTCACAGGCGGTTTGCGCGTGGAATTCGGCGGGGAAGCTGATCTTGAACAGCACGTTTTCCATCACGTAACTGCCGAACGAGCGCGAGAAACTGAAGGCGCGTTTATTCTCCGGTTTCAGCGCCAGATCGCTGTTGGTGTGGCTGAACAGCACGTCATAAAAGCCCCACTGCTTTGCCGTCAGAACCCCGGGAATGCCCATTTCGCCGCGCATGGCGATGTCGGCCAGGCGCACACCACGACTCGACGCATCCCCCGCTGCCCAGGATTTTCGTGAACCGGCATTCGGTGCATGGCGATAAGTGCGCAGCGCCTGACCATCGGCGAATGCATGGGACAACGCCGACAGCAATTGCTCGCGATTGGCACCCATGAGTTTGGCGGTAACGGCTGTGGAGGCGACTTTCACCAAGATGACGTGATCGAGTCCTACCCGGTTGAAGGAGTTTTCCAGGGCAATCACGCCTTGTATCTCGTGGGCCATGATCATTGCTTCCAGCACATCGCGAATCGTCAGCGGTGACTCACCGTTGGCCAGACGTTTTTGCGAGAGGTGATCAGCCACCGCAAGAATTCCGCCGAGATTGTCAGACGGATGCCCCCACTCGGCGGCGAGCCAGGTGTCGTTGTAGTCGAGCCAGCGGACGATGCAGCCGATGTCCCAGGCGGCCTTGACCGGGTCGAGGCGATAGGAGGTGCCGGGAACGCGTGCGCCGAACGGGACGACGGTGCCTTCGACGATCGGGCCCAGATGCTTGGTGCATTCGGGAAAGCGCAACGCCAGCAGGCCGCAGCCCAGCGTGTCCATAAGGCAGTTGCGGGCGGTGTCGAGGGCTTCGGCGGAGGTGACTTTGAAGGTGAGGACGTAATCGGCGATGTCCTGCAGGACATGATCGTAGTCGGGGCGGTTGTTCAGGTCGACGTTGGCGCTCATTGCGGTACTCCTGTGCGGGAATGATGAGTGGGTGCGGTCTTCCTCGGGGCTTGGCGGGTTTGGTCTGGTTGATTGCAGGTCTGGGGTGCCTGCTTGTTTTGGGTTTCTTCAGTGAGTGGCCCCTCACCCTAGCCCTCTCCCGAGGGAGAGGGAACCGATTGGGGGATGCTGTAGAGGTTCACCGACGTGAGCGATCTGCGCTGAATCCATAATCGACTCGATCTTTCAGGTCGATGTACAACCCCAGACACCTCGGTCGGCCCCCTCTCCCTCCGGGAGAGGGCTGGGGTGAGGGTAAAGCTCTTGGATCAGAACGAATCTCCGGGAATGCGCACGTAACCCTCCATCAGGACACGCGCGCTACGGCTCATGATGGCTTTTTTGACGATCCACTCGCCGTTTTCCAGACTGGCTTCAGCGCCAACGCGCAACGTCCCGGACGGATGCCCGAAGCGCACGGCATTACGTTCAACGCCACCGGCCGCGAGGTTTACCAGGGTGCCGGAGATTGCTGCAGCGGTGCCGATGGCCACGGCCGCCGTGCCCATCATCGCGTGATGCAACTTGCCCATCGACAAGGCGCGCACCAGCAAATCCACATCACCGGCGCCGACCGCTTTACCACTCGACGCCACGTAATCAGCAGGCTTGGCGACAAACGCGACTTTCGGCGTGTGCTGACGTTTGGCCGCTTCATCGAGATTCGATATCAGACCCATGCGCAACGCGCCATAAGCCCGAATCGTCTCGAACATCTGCAGCGCTTGCGGATCGCTGTTGATCGCACCTTGCAACTCGGTCCCGGTGTAACCAATGTCTTCAGCATTGACGAAAATCGTCGGGATGCCAGCATTGATCATGGTCGCCTTGAACGTGCCAACACCCGGCACTTCCAGCTCATCGACCAGGTTGCCGGTAGGAAACATCGAGCCACCGCCACCCTCTTCTTCCGCCGCCGGATCCATGAATTCAACCTGCACTTCGGCCGCCGGAAAGGTCACGCCGTCGAGTTCGAAATCACCGGTTTCCTGCACTTCACCGTTGGTGATCGGCACATGGGCAATGATGGTCTTGCCGATGTTGGCCTGCCACACGCGCACCACCGCAACACCGTTGTGCGGAATGCGGCTGGCGTCGACCAGACCGTTGCTGATGGCGAACGAACCGACCGCTGCCGAGAGGTTGCCGCAATTGCCGCTCCAGTCCACGAACGGCTTGTCGATGGAGACCTGACCGAACAGATAATCGACGTCGTGATCAGCCTTGATGCTTTTCGACAGGATCACGGTTTTGCTGGTGCTCGAAGTCGCGCCGCCCATGCCGTCGATTTGCTTGTCGTACGGGTCGGGGCTGCCGATCACGCGCAGCAGCAAAGCGTCGCGGGTCGGGCCGGGAATCTGTGCCGCTTCGGGCAAATCCTTGAGACTGAAAAACACGCCTTTGCTGGTGCCGCCGCGCATGTAGGTCGCAGGGATTTTGATTTGTGGTGCGTGAGCCATGGTGCTCCTTAACCACAGGCGTGAGACCCAAGCCTCACGCCTGCATCAGTAGATTTAAACGGCAACCGCCGACTCTTCGAGGAAGTCCTGAGCGAAGCGCTGCAACACGCCGCCAGCCTCATAGATCGACACTTCTTCAGCGGTATCCAGACGGCAGGTCACCGGCACGTCAACGCGCTCGCCGTTCTTGCGATGGATCACCAGCGTCAGGTCCGCACGCGGTTTGCGCTCGCCGACCACGTCGTAGGTTTCGCTGCCGTCGATGGCCAGGGTGTGACGGTCAGTGCCCGGCTTGAACTCCAGCGGCAACACGCCCATGCCCACCAGGTTGGTGCGGTGAATGCGCTCGAAACCTTCTGCGGCAATCGCCTCGACACCGGCCAGACGCACGCCTTTCGCCGCCCAGTCACGGGACGAACCCTGTCCGTAATCGGCGCCGGCAATGATGATCAGCGGCTGCTTGCGTTCCATGTAGGTTTCGATGGCTTCCCACATGCGCATGACCTTGCCTTCCGGCTCGACGCGCGCCAGCGAACCCTGTTTGACCTTGCCGTTTTCCACGACCATTTCATTGAACAGTTTCGGGTTGGCGAACGTCGCGCGCTGTGCGGTCAAGTGGTCGCCACGGTGGGTTGCGTACGAGTTGAAGTCCTCTTCCGGCAGGCCCATTTTCGCCAGGTATTCGCCGGCGGCGCTGTCGAGCATGATCGCGTTGGATGGCGACAGGTGATCGGTGGTGATGTTGTCCGGCAGCACCGCCAGCGGGCGCATGCCCTTAAGCGGACGGGCGCCGGCCAGCGCACCTTCCCAATACGGTGGACGGCGAATGTAGGTGCTCATTTCGCGCCAGTCGTACAGCGGCGTGACTTTCGGACCGGTGTCTTCATGGACAGCGAACATCGGAATGTAGACCTGACGGAACTGCTCAGGCTTGACCGAAGATTTCACCACGGCGTCGACTTCTTCGTCGCTCGGCCAGATGTCCTTCAGGCGGATTTCCTTGCCGTCGACCACGCCCAACACATCTTTTTCGATGTCGAAACGGATGGTCCCGGCGATGGCGTAAGCCACCACCAGCGGCGGCGACGCGAGAAACGCTTGCTTGGCGTACGGGTGAATGCGGCCGTCGAAGTTGCGGTTGCCCGAGAGCACGGCGGTGGCATACAGATCGCGGTCGATGATCTCTTGCTGGATCACCGGATCGAGCGCGCCGGACATGCCATTGCAGGTGGTGCAAGCGAAGGCGACGACGCCGAAACCGAGCTGCTCCAGTTCAGTGGTCAGCCCCGCTTCGTCGAGGTACAGCGCCACGGTTTTCGAACCCGGCGCCAGCGAGGATTTCACCCACGGCTTGCGGGTCAGGCCAAGCTTGTTGGCGTTGCGCGCCAGCAGTCCGGCGGCAATCACGTTGCGCGGGTTGCTGGTGTTGGTGCAACTGGTGATGGCGGCGATGATCACCGCGCCGTCGGGCATTTGCCCGGGCACGTCCTCCCACTGCCCGGAGATGCCTTTGGCCGCCAGATCCGCCACCGCAACGCGCGCGTGCGGATTGCTCGGACCGGCCATGTTGCGCACCACCGACGACAAATCGAAAGTCAGTCCGCGCTCGTATTGCGCGCCTTTCAGGCTGTCGGCCCACAGTCCGGTAAGCCTGGCGTATTGCTCGACCAACTGCACTTGCTGATCTTCGCGGCCAGTGAGTTTCAGGTAATCGATGGTTTGCTGGTCTATGTAGAACATCGCCGCCGTGGCGCCATATTCCGGGGCCATGTTGGAGATGGTTGCGCGATCGCCGAGGGTCAGCGCCGCCGCACCTTCGCCGAAGAACTCCAGCCAGGCGCCGACGACTTTCTGTTTGCGCAGGTATTCGGTCAGCGCCAGCACCATGTCGGTGGCGGTGATGCCCGGTTGCAGCTTGCCGGTCAGTTCGACGCCGACGCTTTCCGGCAGACGCATCCACGACGCGCGACCGAGCATCACGCTCTCGGCTTCGAGGCCGCCGACACCAATGGCAATCACGCCCAGCGCATCAACGTGCGGGGTGTGGCTGTCGGTGCCGACGCAAGTGTCGGGGAACGCCACGCCTTCACGCACCTGGATCACTGGAGACATTTTCTCCAGGTTGATCTGGTGCATGATGCCGTTGCCCGGCGGGATCACATCAACGTTCTTGAAGGCTTTTTTGGTCCAGTTGATGAAGTGGAAACGGTCTTCGTTGCGACGGTCTTCTATAGCGCGGTTCTTCTCGAACGCCTGCTTGTCGAAACCGCCCGCCTCCACCGCCAGCGAGTGGTCGACGATCAATTGCGTCGGCACCACCGGGTTGACCTGCGCCGGGTCGCCGCCCTGCAAGGCGATCGCGTCGCGCAGGCCGGCGAGATCGACCAGCGCGGTCTGGCCGAGAATGTCGTGGCAGACCACACGGGCCGGAAACCACGGGAAGTCGAGGTCGCGTTTGCGTTCGATCAGTTGCTTGAGGGAGTCGGTGAGCGTGGCCGGGTCGCAGCGACGCACGAGGTTTTCCGCCAGCACGCGGGAGGTGTACGGCAGGGTGTCGTAACTGCCGGGCTGAATCGCTTCGACCGCCGCACGAGCGTCGAAATAATCCAGAGGGCTGCCGGGCAGGGTTTTACGGAATTCTGTGTTCATCGGGTCAGGACTCGGGTCACGGTAGTTTCAAAGGGTGGGCAGACGCCAGACTCAAGATTCACACCGTCCCTTGTAGGAGTGAGCCTGCTCGCGATAGCGGTAGATCAGTCGACATCAATGTTGAATGTCAGTCCGTCATCGCGAGCAGGCTCACTCCTACAGGGTTTGCGGTGGCTTTCGGGATCGGGTCAGCTCACCATTTCAGCGACGTTCGATTGGCACGAACTTGCGCTGTTCAACGCCGACATACTCGGCGCTTGGACGAATGATGCGGTTGTTGGCACGCTGTTCGAACACGTGCGCGGCCCAACCGGTCAGGCGCGAGCAGACGAAGATCGGCGTGAACAGCTTGGTCGGAATGCCCATGAAGTGGTACGCCGAGGCATGGTAGAAATCGGCGTTGGGGAAGAGTTTTTTCTGCTCCCACATGGTTTTGTCGATGGCTTCGGAAACCGCGAACAACACCTTGTCGCCGACCTCGTCTGCGAGTTTTTTCGACCAGCCCTTGATCACCTCGTTGCGCGGATCGCTGTCCTTATAGATCGCGTGGCCGAAGCCCATGATCTTGTCCTTGCGCTCGAGCATGCCGAGAGTGCCCTTGATCGCCTCTTCCGGCGACGAGAAGCGCTCGATCATTTCCATCGCCGCTTCGTTGGCGCCGCCGTGCAACGGGCCACGCAGCGAACCGATGGCGGCGGTCACGCAGGAATAAAGATCAGACAGGGTCGAAGCGCAAACGCGCGCGGTGAAGGTCGAGGCGTTGAATTCGTGTTCGGCGTAGAGGATCAGCGAAACGTTCATCACTTTGACGTGCAGTTCGCTTGGCTTCTTGTCGTGCAGCAGGTGCAGGAAGTGACCGCCGATAGTCGGCTCGTCACTGACGCAGTTGATGCGTTTGCCGTCGTGGCTGAAGCGATACCAGTAGCACATGATCGCCGGGAACGCGGCCAGCAAGCGGTCAGTCTTGTCGCGCTGCTCGGAGAAGTCTTGCTCCGGCTCGAGGTTGCCAAGGAACGAGCAACCGGTGCGCATCACGTCCATCGGGTGGGCGTCGGCGGGGATGCGTTCAAGCACTTCTTTCAGCGCTTGCGGCAGGTCGCGCAGCTTGCTCAGTTTGCCTTGGTATTCGTCGAGTTGCGCCTTCGTCGGCAGCTCGCCGTAGAGCAGCAGGTACGCGACTTCTTCAAATTGCGCATCGGCAGCGAGTTCGCGCACGTCGTAGCCGCGATAGGTCAGCCCGGCACCGGCCTGGCCCACGGTGGACAGTGCGGTTTGCCCGGCAACCTGGCCACGGAGCCCGGCACCACTGAGTACTTTTGCTTCGGCCATTGTGTTCTCCAATCTTGAATTTGTTAGGGAGTGTGGCGAAAAGATCGCAGCCTCGTTGCACTCGACAGCTCCTACAGGGATCTGTGTAGGAGTTGCCGCAGGCTGCGATCTTTTGATCTTTATTTCTTGGCGGCAAACAACGCATCGAGCTTCTGCTCGAAGGTGTGGTAGTCGATGCGATCGTAAAGCTCCATGCGAGTCTGCATGGTGTCGATGACATTCTGCTGCGTGCCGTCGCGGCGAATGGCGGTGTAGACGTTTTCCGCTGCCTTGTTCATCGCGCGGAACGCCGACAGCGGATACAGCACCAGCGACACATCGGCGCCAGCCAGTTGCTCGGTGGTGTACAGCGGCGTCGCGCCGAACTCGGTGATATTGGCCAGGATCGGCGCTTTTACGCGGTTGGCGAACAGCTTGTACATTTCCAGTTCAGTGATGGCTTCCGGGAAGATCATGTCGGCGCCGGCCTCGATGCATGCCGCTGCGCGATCGAGTGCCGACTCCAGACCTTCCACCGCCAGCGCATCGGTACGCGCCATGATCACAAAGCTGTCATCGGTGCGCGCATCCACTGCAGCCTTGATGCGATCAACCATTTCCTGCTGGCTGACGATCTCTTTATTAGGACGGTGGCCACAACGCTTAGCGCCAACCTGGTCCTCGATGTGAATCGCCGCCGCGCCGAACTTGATCATCGACTTGACCGTGCGCGCCACATTGAACGCCGAGGAGCCGAAACCAGTGTCCACATCGACCAGCAGCGGCAGATCGCAGACGTCGGTGATGCGCCGAACGTCTGTCAGCACGTCGTCCAGACCGGTGATGCCCAGATCCGGCACGCCGAGGGAACCTGCGGCCACGCCGCCACCGGACAGGTAGATCGCCTTGAAACCGGCACGTTTGGCCAGCAGCGCGTGGTTGGCGTTGATCGCGCCGACCACTTGCAATGGATGCTCGCTGGCGACCGCATCGCGGAAACGCTGGCCTGGAGTGTTCAGGTTGGAACTCATGACTCACCTCGTTCAGTGGCTGTCTTATTGTGGGCGCCGTCCTGGTAATGACGGGCGATGTTGCGTTTCGAGGCCCCGATGTGACGGCGCATCAACAATTCCGCGAGTTCGCCGTCACGGTCGGCGATGGCATCGAGAATCCGGTGGTGTTCGGCGAAGGCCTGACGCGGGCGGTTCGGCGTGGTGGAAAACTGGATGCGGTACATGCGCACCAATTGATACAGCTCGCCGCAGAGCATCTGCGTCAGCGTGCGGTTGCCGCTGCCTTGGATGATCCGGTAGTGAAAGTCGAAATCGCCTTCCTGCTGGTAATAGCCAACGCCAGCCTGAAACGCCGCGTCGCGCTCGTGGGTTTCCAGAACCCGGCGCAGCTCGTCGATTTCTTCGACGCTCATGCGCTCGGCTGCGAGACGACAGGCCATGCCTTCGAGGGATTCGCGGATTTCGTAGAGTTCGAGCAATTCGGCATGACTGAGCGACACCACCCGCGCACCGACGTGCGGTACGCGCACCAGCAGGCGCTGGCCTTCCAGGCGATGAATCGCCTCACGCAACGGCCCACGGCTGATGCCGTAGGTGCGCGCCAGCTCCGGCTCGGAGATCTTGCTGCCCGGGGCGATCTCACCTTTGACGATGGCCGCTTGAATGCGCCGGAAGACGTTTTCCGAGAGCGTCTCGGAATCGTCGCCGCTGATGACCGGGGGATCGAGTTGATCCAGCATGATTGTCGACACCTTTAAATCCAATGCGGCAAAAACTAGCCAATTCGCCCGCGTCAGTCAAAGTATAAATAGACATTGTCGACAATCGTCTAATAACCGTAGGCAATCTTCCATTGGTCGATTAACCCCTGTGGAGCCTGCTCGCGAAAGCGTAGTGTCAGTCAGCATCTGCTTGGGATGACGCACCGCCTTCGCGAGCAGGCTCGCTCCCACAGGGAATCCCAAGGGTTATAGACCGGTGCCGGCGCTGGCGCCATAAACCCACCGTGCTAGAATGCCGCCCGCATTTGCTGGCCATTTGTACGGCTTGTCATAAAAAGCTGATAGGCACACGAAGGGCCTTGCGCAAGTTTTGCCAAGGACCTGAACCGAAAACGGAACGCTGCGCACCAGGATTTATGAGACTCAAGCCTTTTCCCACATTCTTTGCCCTGTTTTGCCTGCCCGGCCTCGCCGCCGCGGGGGAAAAAACCGTGTACGGCCTCAACGAATACGCTTCGCTTGACGGCATCAATCTGGAAGTTGCGGCCAAACTCGACACCGGTGCGAAAACCGCATCGCTGAGTGCCCGCGACATCAAACGCTTTAAACGCAACGGTGAGTCCTGGGTACGTTTCTACCTGGCCATCGACGCTGCGCATTCACACCCGATCGAGCGGCCGCTGGCGCGGGTCAGCAAGATCAAGCGCCGCGCCGGCGATTACGACCCGGAGGAAGGCAAGAAGTACACCGCCCGTCCGGTGATCGAGCTGGATATCTGCATGGGCACGGCGATGCGCAGCATCGAAGTGAACCTGACCGACCGAAGTGCGTTCCAATACCCGCTTTTGATTGGCTCCGAAGCGCTGAAACGCTTTGATGCGCTGGTCGATCCAAGCCTTAAATACGCTGCCGGCAAACCCGCCTGCACCATCGCCGCTCATACCGCCGAGTAATTTCCATGCGTTCTCTAACCTTCCACCTGAAAATCCTGATCACCATTCTGGTGCTCCTGGGCGTTTCGGTTACGGCCTATCAGATTTTCGTGCTCGGCATCCCGGTGACCGAAGACGCCACCGACGACTTGTGGAACATCGACGCCAAGGTCGAGTTCGTCGCCAGCACCAAGGATCCGGTGAAGATCCAGATGTTCGTGCCGCCGTTGAGCCGCGATTACGTCAGCCTCAACGAGAGTTTTATCTCCAATAACTACGGTGTCGCCGTCAACCGCGTCGACGGCAACCGCAAGGTTACCTGGTCGGCGCGCCGGGCCAAGGGCAACCAGACCCTTTATTACCGTCTGGTGCTGACCAAGCGTTACACCGCCGAAAAATCCAAGATCAAAGGCCCGACCTTCCGCGACAGCATCGCCATCGAAGGCCCTGAGAAAATCGCCGCCGAAGCCCTGCTCGCGCCGATCCGTCAGCACTCGGCCGACGTCGAAACCTTTATTGGCGAGGCGATCAAACGCGTCAACAACGTCAACGATGACAACGTGAAATTGCTGCTGGCCGGCGATCCGTCGACGCCGCACAAAGCCAAAATCGTCGAACTGCTGCTGTCCATCGCCCACGTCCCGGTGGAAAAAGTCCACACCATCCGCCTCGTCGCCGACCAGCCGCAAACCCCGGAACTGTGGCTGCGCAGCTTCAACGGCAACGACTGGCTGTACTTCAACCCGGAAACCGGTGAGCAAGGCCTGCCGACCGACCGCCTGCTGTGGTGGACCGGCGATGAAAACCTGATCACCGTCGATGGCGGCAAAAAAGCCAACGTGACCTTCAGCCTGAACAACAGCGAGATGAACGCGATTCGTCTGGCCAAGCTGACCGACGAAAACACCGACGCCAACTTCCTCGAATACTCGCTGTACGGCTTGCCGCTGCAGACTCAGCAGACGTTCATGATCATGGTGATGATCCCGATCGGCGTGCTGGTGATCCTGATTCTGCGCAACCTGATCGGCCTGCAGACACTCGGCACGTTCACCCCGGTGCTGATCGCCCTCGCCTTCCGCGAAACGCAACTGGGCTTCGGCATTCTTTTGTTTACCGTGATCACCGCGCTGGGCTTGTCATTACGTTCGTATCTGGAACACCTGAAGCTGCAAATGCTGCCGCGACTCTCGGTGGTGCTGACCTTTGTTGTGGTGCTGATCGCGGCGATCAGCCTGTTCAGCCATAAGCTCGGCCTGGAACGCGGGCTGTCGGTGGCGCTGTTCCCGATGGTGATTCTGACCATGACCATCGAACGCCTGTCGATCACCTGGGAAGAACGCGGTGCCAGCCATGCGATGAAAGTCGCGATCGGCACACTGTTCGCGGCGTCACTCGCGCACCTGATCATGACCGTTCCAGAGCTGGTCTACTTCGTGTTCACCTTCCCGGCGATCCTGCTGATTCTGGTCGGCTTCATGTTGGCGATGGGTCGTTATCGCGGCTACCGCCTGACCGAGCTGGTGCGCTTCAAGGCTTTCCTGAAGAAGGCTGACGCCTGATGTTCGGTTTCTGGAAGACCTGGAAGGCCCTGGAAGCGCGGGGCATCATGGGCATCAATCGGCGTAACGCCGACTACGTGCTCAAGTACAACAAGCGCAGCCTGTACCCGATTGTCGATGACAAGATCATCACCAAGGAACGCGCCATCGCGGCCGGCATTCACGTGCCGGAGCTGTACGGCGTGATCTCCACCGAGAAGGAAATCGACAAACTCGACCAGATCATCGGCGGGCGCAACGACTTTGTGATCAAACCGGCCCAAGGCGCTGGCGGTGACGGCATCATCGTGATTGCCGACCGTTTCGAGGGCCGCTATCGCACGGTGTCGGGCAAGATCCTTGCCCATGAAGAGCTTGAGCATCACATCTCGAGCATCCTCACTGGCCTGTATTCGCTGGGCGGCCACCGTGATCGGGCGCTGATCGAATACCGCGTGACCCCGGATCAGATCTTCAAAAGCATCAGCTACGAAGGCGTGCCGGACATCCGCATCATCGTCTTGATGGGTTATCCAGTGATGGCGATGCTGCGTCTGCCAACCCGGCAGTCCGGCGGCAAGGCCAACCTGCATCAGGGCGCCATCGGTGTCGGTGTTGACCTGGCCACGGGTCTGACGTTGCGCGGCACCTGGCTGAACAACATCATCACCAAACACCCCGACACCACCAACGCGGTGGACGGCGTGCAACTGCCCTACTGGGACGGTTTCATGAAACTCGCCGCCGGCTGCTATGAGCTGTGCGGGTTGGGCTATATCGGTGTTGATATGGTGCTGGATCAGGAAAAAGGCCCGCTGATTCTGGAGCTGAATGCGCGGCCGGGGCTGAATATTCAGATTGCCAATGATTGCGGGCTGACGTTGCGTACCCATGCGGTTGAAGCGCGACTGGAAGAGCTGAAGGCGCGTGGGGTGACTGAATCGGTTGAAGAGCGGGTGGCGTTTACTCAGGAGATGTTTGGGCATATTCCAGCCGTCGAGGGCTGATCTCCCCCGATGATCGTTCCCACGCTCTGCGTGGGAATGCATCCCGTGACGCTCCGCGTCACAGTGGACGCAGAGCGTCCATGGCGGCGTTACCACGCAGAGCGTGGGAACGATCAAAGCATGATGATCGGCTCCCTTTCCCTCGCCAGCTTGAGATATCGAGCCGAACTCGGATCTTGAAAAGCATGAAGATCTGCTCCCTTTCCCCCTCGCCCCCCTGGGGGAGAGGGTTGGGGTGAGGGGGAGGCTTTTGACTTTGATCTGGCATCGGAGAGGACTACAATCCCCACCCCGCCTCAACGGCCGATCTGCCCCGCCCATGTTGACCTGTTCTGTACACCCACTGCCCTACCGCGCCAATCCCGCCGACTACTTCGCGGCCATCCGCAACGCGCCCGGCGCCGTGCTGCTCGACAGCGGCCGGCCAAGTGCCGACCGTGGCCGTTATGACCTGCTCAGCGCCTGGCCGCTGGAACATCTGGCGGTGTTGCCCGACGAAAGCGGCGGAGTTTTCCTGCAACGCCTGCGGGATAATCTGACCCGTCTGGGCGAGGCTGATTTACCAACAGGTTTCGACCTGCCATTCGCCGGCGGTTTGATCGGCTACCTGAGCTACGATTTCGGTCGGCATCTGGAAAACCTGCCGAGCCAGGCGCTGGATGATCTGCAATTGCCGGATGCCCGCTTTGGCCTGTACGACTGGGCACTGATCAGCGATCACCAGAGGGCCAGCAGCCAACTGGTGTTTCACCCGTCCGTGATCGATAGCGAGAAACAGCGGCTGATCGCGCTGTTCAGCCAGCCGCTTGTCGAATCGATGGCGCCGTTCAAACTGAACCAGCCAATGACCGCCGACCTCTGCGCCGACAATTATCGTCAGGCCTTCGAACGCATTCAGCATTATATCCAGGCCGGCGACTGCTATCAGGTCAACTTCGCCCAGCGCTTCCGCGCTGCGTGTCAGGGCGATCCGTGGCTGGCTTATTGCGCGTTGCGCGAGGCCTGCCCGACGCCGTTTTCCGGTTTCCAGAGCTTGCCTGATGGCGGTGCCGTTTTGAGCCTGTCGCCAGAGCGCTTCGTCAAAGTCAGCGACCGTGAGGTGGAAACCCGGCCGATCAAAGGCACCCGTCCGCGTGGCATGACCCCGGCCGAAGATGCCGCGAACGCCGCCGAACTGCTGGCCAGCCCCAAGGATCGCGCAGAAAACCTGATGATCGTCGACCTGCTGCGCAACGATCTCGGGCGCACCTGCCGCATCGGTTCGGTGCGGGTGCCGGAGCTGTTCAGTCTGGAAAGCTATCCGAACGTGCATCACTTGGTCAGTAGCGTCACCGGTGAGTTGGCGGATGATCGTGACGCACTGGATTTGATTGCCGGCAGTTTCCCCGGTGGCTCGATTACCGGCGCACCGAAGATTCGCGCAATGCAGATCATCGATGAGCTGGAACCGACGCGGCGTGGGTTGTATTGCGGGTCGTTGCTGTATCTGGACGTGCGCGGCGAGATGGACAGTTCCATCGCGATTCGCAGTTTGTTGGTCAAGGATGGGCAGGTGTGCTGCTGGGGCGGTGGCGGAATTGTTGCCGATTCGGATTGGCAGGCTGAGTATCAGGAGTCGATTACCAAAGTCAGAATCCTCCTCGACACCCTGCAGAACCTCTGAATGACACAACCCGTGTAGGAGCTGCCGAAGGCTGCGATCTTTTGATCTTGATCCTGAAAAACCAGATCAAAAGATCGCAGCCTTCGGCAGCTCCTACAGGGGTATTCATTACAAACTCAATTCTCTGTTCGAAGCTTTGATGAACTCCTGCTTCAACTCGGCAAAGGTGTGCACCGCGGGAAACTGCGGAAACTCGCGAATCACATTCTCCGGCGCATGGAACAGAATCCCGGCATCCGCCTCGCCCAGCATCGTCGTGTCGTTATACGAATCCCCCGCCGCAATCACCCGGTAATACAGGCTCTTGAACGCCAATACCGACTGGCGCTTGGGATCTTTCTGGCGCAACTGATAGCTGGTCACCCGCCCGGTTTCGTCAGTAATCAGGCGATGGCAAAGCAACGTCGGGAAGCCCAACTGACGCATCAGCGGCTGTGAGAACTCGTAGAACGTGTCCGACAGAATCACCACCTGAAAGCGCTCGCGCAGCCAGTTGACGAACTCCACAGCGCCGTCCAGCGGCTTCAGTGTGGCGATCACTTCCTGAATGTCCGACAGCTTCAAGCCGTGCTCATCGAGGATGCGCAGGCGCTGCTTCATCAGCACGTCGTAATCGGGAATGTCCCGGGTGGTGGCCTTGAGGGATTCGATTCCGGTTTTTTCAGCGAAGGCGATCCAGATTTCCGGCACCAGTACCCCTTCAAGATCCAGGCAAGCAATTTCCACAAGACACTCCCGTTTGTATTGATTATTTGAGTCGAGCGAGGCCGAACTCTAGCGACTCACATGCAGACGCGCAACGCACAGCACGCCCCCGAGCCGTGCAGCTTTTTGTTACCATCAGCGCCATATAGAGCGCCCAGCGCCACCGACCTGTAGGAAGCCGCCCTGATGAGTGCAACGTTCGACGTCGTGGAACTCGCCACGACCTATGCCAACAAATCCGCGCAAGACATCCTCAAACTCGCGTTCGCCGAGTTCGGCGATGACTTGTGGATATCTTTCAGCGGCGCCGAGGATGTGGTGCTGGTGGACATGGCCTGGAAGCTCAACAAGAACGTCAAGGTGTTCAGCCTCGACACCGGCCGTCTGCACCCGGAGACCTACCGCTTCATCGATCAGGTGCGCGAGCACTACAAGATCGACATCGAACTGGTGTCGCCGGACTACACGAAACTCGAACCGTTCGTGAAGGAAAAAGGCCTGTTCAGCTTCTACAAGGACGGTCACGGCGAATGCTGCGGTATCCGCAAGATCGAGCCGCTGCGCCGAAAATTGTCCACCGTCAAAGCCTGGGCCACCGGCCAGCGCCGCGACCAGAGCCCGGGCACTCGCAGTGCCGTGGCGGTGATGGAAATCGATACAGCGTTCTCCACTCCTGAGCGCACCCTGTACAAGTTCAACCCGCTGGCGCAGATGACCAGCGAAGAGATCTGGGGTTACATCCGCATGCTCGAACTGCCGTACAACAGCCTGCATGAACGCGGCTTCATCAGCATCGGCTGCGAACCGTGCACCCGCCCGGTCCTGCCGAATCAGCACGAGCGCGAGGGGCGTTGGTGGTGGGAAGAGGCGACGCAGAAAGAATGCGGGCTGCATGCCGGGAATATCATCAGCAAGGCCTAACTCCCTGCCGCGCTGATTTCCCCCTTGTAGGAGTGAGCCTGCTCGCGATAGCGGTGTCTCAGTCGATAATTTTTTTGGCTGGTACACCGCTATCGCGAGCAGGCTCACTCCTACAGGGGTTTGTAGCGACTCCAAAAATGTGTACACACGAATGTCACCATCGGTGCCATTTATGTGTGCACTTTTTTGTATCCGCGCCCTGAAAAGTTACATCCCTACCAAAAACCTCTCGCCTCCGCCCGCCAACAAAATCCCCCGCCAAAAATAAATACTTGTTCAATCGGTCAATTTTTAACCAATTATTTTCAGGCACTTAGCGCTCATCGATAACTTTTCGAAATGAGCACGGCTGCGCATAGATCAACGACTGGCACAGATCTGGCTTAGGTGCATACATGTTTTGTATACAAAACTGCAAAACATAAACACTTTCGATCCGCAAGCCTGAAGCGCCCTATCCCGTACAGGCTGCAGATGCCCCGTAACCAGTGATGCTTTCACTGCCGCGACGAAGATTTGTCGAGCCCTGTGGCTTATGCACAGTCATCGCGGCCCTGAACATCAGGAGCCTGCCGGAATGCGTACAAGTCTCTCCAACAACATCGCGCTGAATCTGCCCGCCGCTGCTCTCGACCAGCCGTTACCCGATGACGGGTTGACCGAGCCGTTACAACTGAGCCCCCGCCTGCACAACAGCGACCTGGCGCCAACCAAGGCCGAAGGTCGGCGCTGGGGCAAATACAGCATCTTCGCCCTGTGGACGAACGACGTGCACAACATTGCTAACTACTCGTTCGCCATCGGCCTTTACGCCCTTGGCCTGGGTGGCTGGCAGATCCTGCTGTCGCTGGGGATCGGCGCGGCGCTGGTGTATTTCTTCATGAACCTGTCCGGGTATATGGGACAGAAAACCGGGGTGCCGTTTCCAGTGATCAGCCGGATCAGTTTCGGCATCCACGGCGCGCAAATTCCTGCACTGATCCGCGCGGTTATCGCCATCGCCTGGTTCGGCATTCAGACGTACCTGGCGTCAGTGGTATTTCGCGTATTGCTCACGGCAGTCCATCCCGGATTCGCCGCATACGACCACAACTCGATCCTCGGGCTGTCGACTTTGGGTTGGGTGTGTTTCGTGGCGATCTGGTTCGTGCAACTGGCGATCCTCGCCTACGGCATGGAAATGGTCCGCCGTTACGAAGCGTTTGCCGGGCCGGTGATTTTGCTGACAGTTGCGGCACTCGCTGGGTGGATGTACTTCCAAGCCAACGCGACCATTGCCTGGTCGATCCGCGAGCCACTGACCGGTGGCGAGATGTGGCGCAACATTTTTGCCGGCGGCGCGTTGTGGCTGGCGATCTACGGCACGCTGATTCTGAATTTCTGCGACTTCGCCCGCTCATCGCCGTGCCGCAAGACCATCAAGGTAGGAAACTTCTGGGGTTTGCCGGTGAATATTCTGGTGTTCGCCGCGATTACCGTGCTGCTCTGCGGTGCGCAATTTCAGATCAACGGCCGGATCATCGAGAGCCCGACCGAGATCATCGCCTCGATTCCCAACACCTTCTTCCTCGTGCTCGGTTGCCTGGCATTCCTGATCGTCACTGTGGCGGTGAACATCATGGCCAACTTCGTCGCCCCGGCATTCGTGCTGAGCAACCTGGCGCCGAAGTACCTGACGTTCCGTCGCGCCGGGCTGATCAGCGCAACCATCGCTGTGCTGATCCTGCCGTGGAATCTCTACAACAGCCCGCTGGTGATCGTGTACTTCCTGTCTGGCCTCGGCGCCCTGCTCGGCCCGTTGTACGGCGTGATCATGGTCGACTACTGGCTGATCCGCAAAGGCCGGATCAACGTCCCGCAGCTCTACAGCGAAGATCCCGACGGCGCTTATTACTACAGCCGTGGGGTGAATTTCCGTGCGGTGGCGGCATTTATTCCTGCGGCGCTGATCGCCATCGTCCTGGCGCTCGTGCCGGGTTTCCACAGCGTCTCGCCGTTCTCCTGGCTGATCGGCGCCGGGATCGCCGGAATGCTCTACCTGATCATTGCCAAACGCCATGCGCACTACGCCGACATCAGCGGCGAATCGATCGCTGTCGACAACGTCTGCCATTAATTCCCTCGTGGCCCGGACTTCGGGCCGCAGAACTGCCCGCTATAAGGATTTCCCCATGCGTATTCTCGTGGTCAACGTCAACACGACCGAATCCATCACCGAGGCCATTGCCCGCTCGGCGCAGGCTGTCGCCTCGCCCGGTACCGAAATCGTCGGTTTGACGCCGTACTTCGGTGCCGACTCGATTGAAGGCAACTTCGAAAGCTATCTGGCGGCCATCGCGGTGATGGATCGGGTGATGGCCTACGACCAGCCGTTCGATGCCGTGATTCAGGCCGGCTACGGCGAGCACGGTCGCGAAGGTCTGCAGGAATTGCTCAACGTGCCAGTGGTGGATATCACCGATGCGGCCGCGAGCACGGCGATGTTTCTCGGCCACGCCTATTCGGTGGTGACCACGCTGGATCGCACCGTACCGCTGATCGAAGATCGGCTGAAATTGTCCGGCCTGTGGGATCGTTGTGCATCGGTACGGGCCAGTGGTCTGGCCGTTCTGGAACTGGAACACGAGCCACAGCGTGCCTTGGAAGCCATCGTGCATCAGGCAGAACTGGCGGTGACGCAGGACAAAGCCGAGGTGATCTGCCTGGGTTGCGGCGGCATGGCCGGCCTGGATGAGCAGATTCGTCGGCGCACTGGCGTGCCGGTGGTGGATGGCGTCACGGCGGCGGTAACGATTGCGGAATCGCTGGTGCGCTTGCGCTTGTCGACGTCGAAAGTGCGAACGTATGCGACACCTCGGCCGAAGAACATCATTGGCTGGCCGGGGCGGTTTGCCCGCTAAGCTCATCATCGGAAACCGAGTCGCCCCATTCGCGAGCAAGCTCGCTCCCACAGGGGAAATGCATTCCAAATGTGGGAGCGAGCCTGCTCGCGAAGGCCGCAACTCGGTATCAAGGTTGCTCAAATAGCACTAAACCGCCGCGCCAACCCTCTCTCCGCAAACTGTTCAATCACATAATCGACAAACGCCCGCGTCTTGCCCGGCAACAACTTATGTTCGGCGTAATAAATCGAGATGTTGCCATCATCGACAAACCAGTCCGGCAACACTCGCTGCAACGTACCCGCCTCCAGATACCCCACCGCAAAAGGCATGCTCACCAGTGCAATCCCCAGGCCCTGCGCTGCTGTCGCACACGCGGCTTCGGAATCGCTCATGGTCATCCGGGCCTTGAGCATCAACGGACTGTGCTGCTGATCGCGGTGCGTCAATTGCCATGAACGCACACGCCCGGTTTGCGGTGAGCGAATCAGAATTCCGTCGTGCTGCTTGAGATCGTCCGGATGAGTGATCGCAGGATTGCCGTTCAGATAATCCTGCGAAGCGACCAATACCCGATGCGCTGGCGTCAATCTGCGCGCTACCACACCTTGTGGCAGCTCAAAGCCGCCGCCAATCGCCGCATCGAAGCCCTGCCCGATCAGATCGACCTGACGATTATCGAAATGCCAGTCCGGATTGATCGCCGGGAAGCGCCGCAGAAACTCGCCGAGCAACGGCACTATATAAAGGCGCCCGAACACCGTGCCCATGCTGACTTTCAAGGTGCCGATCGGCTGCCCTTCGGCACTGGCCAGATTGGCCACGGCATTCTGGATCGTGGTCAGGCTGGCACTGACTTCACTCAAAAACAGCTGCCCCGCCTCGGTCAGCGTCAGACTGCGGGTGCTGCGCTGAAACAGCCGCACACCCAGCCGCGCCTCAAGCTTTGCGACACTTTTGCCAACCGCTGCCGGGGTCAGGCTCAAGCGCCGCGCCGCCTCGGCAAAGCTGCCGACTTCAGCACTACGGACAAAGCATTCGATACTGCTGAAGGTTTCCATGGCCGCCACTATAAACTTCTGGTTTACACAGACTATAGCAATCAGGGTCTACACGGTTGCGGATCAGAGGTCGATACTCGGCTCCAACAACAAGGCATCCCGCCTTGAATAGTCTGGAGATCGAACATGACCACTCAACACCTCGGCGGCAAAGTCGCTCTGATTCAAGGCGGTTCCCGTGGTATCGGCGCTGCCATCGTCAAACGCCTGGCCGCTGAAGGCGCTGCAGTAGCCTTCACTTACGTCAGCTCCACCGCCAAAGCCGAAGAGTTACAGAACAGTATCACCGCCAACGGCGGCAAAGCCCTGGCGATCAAGGCCGACAGTGCCGACGCCGCAGCGATCCGCCACGCGGTCAGCGCCACGGTCGAAGCTTTTGGCCGACTCGACATTTTGGTCAACAACGCCGGTGTCCTCGCCGTTGCTCCACTGGAAGACTTCAAACTCGAAGACTTCGACCAGACCCTCGCAATCAACGTGCGCAGCGTATTCATCGCCTCGCAAGAAGCCGCCAAGCACATGGGCGAAGGTTCGCGCATCATCAACATCGGCAGCACCAACGCCGACCGCATGCCCTTTGCCGGTGGCGGTGTATATGCGATGAGCAAATCGGCGCTAGTCGGTTTGACCAAAGGCCTGGCCCGCGATCTGGGCCCACGCGGCATCACCATCAACAACGTGCAGCCCGGCCCTGTCGACACCGACATGAACCCGGCGCACGGTGACTTCGCCGAAAGCCTCATTCCGTTGATGGCCGTCGGTCGTTACGGTAAAGCCGAAGAAATCGCCAGTTTCGTCGCCTATCTGGCGGGCCCGGAAGCCGGTTACATCACTGGTGCCAGCCTGACCATCGACGGTGGTTTCGGCGCCTGATTTTCCGAGTTGCCTGAACGCAAAACGCCGCCCCTCTTTTCACAGAGGGGCGGCGTTTTTTTGTCTCAGACGTTTACACCCATTCCAGCGCCGGCAAACCACAGGCACTTGGCGTGAACGCTTTCAAACTCCGAAGAATCCCGTCAGCGTGTGCGTACTTTTCATCGGCCATGGCGGCATCGGGGATGGCGATGGCCGTCATGCCTGCGGCTTTCGCTGCGGTCACGCCAAACGGCGAATCCTCGAACACCAGGCAATCCTCAGGTGCCACACCCAGACGGCGGGCAGCGGTCAGGAAGATATCCGGCGCCGGTTTCGCCGCGCCGACTTCCGGATCGTCCGCCGTGACAATGAAGTCGAACAGCGCGAACCAGTCGCGGTGCAGCGTGGTTTTTTGCCCGAACGATTGCCGCGATGAACTGGTGCCGACGGCGATGGGGATGTTGTGCGCCTTGAGGTGGCGAATCAGCTCCTCGGCACCCGGCATCGCTTGCGCCGTGGGAAAACGCTCGCGCATCAATGGTTCGCGGATCACCAGAAACTCTTCAGCGGTGATCGGCAGATCCAGCGCCTGCACCACGTAGTTCGCCAGATCGTTGGCCCCGCGACCAATGATGTTCTGCTTGACGCTCCAGTCGAAGGTGCGCCCGTAGCGCTGGGCAATCAGCGAAGTGACTTCGGTGTAAATGCCCTCGGTGTCCAGCAACAAACCGTCCATATCAAAAATCACGGCCTTGATCGGGCCGAACGCCTTCAGCGGTGCATTCATCATCGGATCCGTTAACAAAGACATCCCAAGCGGCAGGTGGACCGCTGCTCGGATCTGATTAAAGGGTTCAGCAGCATAACGAGCGCGACAGACATTGAGCAACGGCCAATGTTTATTGAGCGATGAACTACTCGCAGACATTTAGCGAAATGTCCTACAGGCATCGCCTACTCGCCCGACTTCTTTCCTGTTTGATCCCCCGCAAAGTCCCCGCACCTTTTTGATGTGCGCGAGAGACTGCGAATGCTTCCAACCGATCGGCTTCTGGCCCTGAACAACAGCATCGGCCTGCTCGTTGTTGCTGCTTTGAATCCCGATGAGCCGGACTTCGAACACCTGATCCGCGAGTTCCGCCTGTGCCTGAACCACTACGACGCCTGGGCCGAGCAGTTCTGGACAGGCACCGCGCTGGATGTCGAGCAAGTTTTTACGGTCGGCAACGACGTACGCCTCAGCGCGCCGATCACGTCGCGCCAGCCGCTCAGTTCATCGGTGGTCATGTGCTCGGCCAGCGGGTCGCTGACGCTGGTGCATATGTTCGAGGCCGCGAGGTTTGTGCCGATTGGCAACACCCCGGTAATCCTCGAACCGGTGCTTGCCGATGTCGGCGGCGTGTTGACTTTCGGCGAACCGCTGCATTACACCATCGGCCCCAGCGGCATTCTGCAAGTGACCGACTGCGATCGGGGCCAGCGTTATCGCATCACCTTCTTTCCCGATGTGTCCACGGACCATGTGAAGAAGCTGTACGCCTCCTATCAGGGCATCATCGATGGGCTGGAGGGCTGGTTGCGCGGGGAATGGAGTGAATGTCAGCCGCAGTGGAAGGAATTTTCCAGCGCCGGGTTTCTTGAGCGTTACGGTCAGTTGCAACAGGCCGACTGGCGCGGATTCGAGAAAGCCCTGAATGGCGTCTGGGATGACATCCGGCAAGTGTTCGCCCTGCTCGCCGACCTGCAGGCCAACAGTGAAAAATTGCTGGAATACCTCAGCGAGGCCGAGCTTGAGGCGTTGTTGAATGCCTCCAGCGACGCCATTGCCAACGGCTTGCTGATCCTCAGTGACGAACCGCTGCTGTTCATTCATCTGGCCGCGTTTACCAGTTGGCTGAAGATGCTGCCGCCGCAGTATCTGGCCGAAGTGGTGGCCGAGGTGCGGGCCGAACTGCTGATCAGTTTTCTGCTGATGGGGTTGTCGGGGGGCATCGGCGTGCCACTGCGCTTGAGCAGCAAGGTGCTGGCGAAGATCAAGTCGCCGCGCGCGCGGGAGTGGCTGGCGGCCTCGGCGTTGCGCTTGGCCGAACTGACGTCCTCGGCGGATTTGACGCGGCATGCCAGCGTTTTGAAACCGCTGATGCTCAATGTGCGTGACGTTGAGTTGAAACCGACACCGGCGATACCGCTGAACATTCGTCAGGCCGATTCGCTGGTGTTGACCGTGCCAAACCCGGCGCCTGTTGTGCGGGACAAGTCTGGCGGTTCGAGCCGGATCGAGCGGCATGAGCCGCATGACGATTCGCCGGATCAGGCGAAAAACCCCAACGGCGACAGCGCCGATTGCGTGCCGCGCACCTGCACCAACGGCTGCCCGGTGTCGATGGTCACCGGCGAAGAACTGCTGACCCTGAGCGATGCGCTGCTCGATGGCGTGTTGCCGTTTGAGTTCACGCGGTTGTATCGCAGCAGTGCCGCCGAAATCGATGTTGGGTTGGGGTTTGGCTGGAGTCATTCGCTGGCGCATCGGCTGGAATTTTTCGCTGATGAGGTTGTTTGGGTCGATCACGAAAACCGGCGTACCCGTTTTCCGTTGCCGAGCGTTGAGCGGCCGGCGATTCACAACAGTTTGTCGCGGGCGGCGATTTTTCTGGGCGATGAGCCGGAAGAGCTGATCCTCGCACTGGCCGGGGACACCGCGCGGTTCTATCACTTTCGCGCGGGACGGCTGACGGCGATCAGCGATGCCTATGGCAATCGTCTGACGGTGCAGCGTGATCGCTCTGACCGGGTGCAGCGCCTGGACAACGGCGCCGGGCGTTCGCTGCTGTTGCGCTATGAGCAGGCGCAGTTGGTCGGGGTCGATTACCAGGTGTTTCGCGACGGTGCCTGGAGCACTGAACAAGCGCTGGTCAGCTACCGCTACGACGCTTATCGGCACCTGATCGAAGCGACCAACGCCGTCGGTGACAGCGAGCGTTACGACTACGACGACGCTCACGTGATTCTGCAGCGGCAACTGGCCGGCGGCGCGAGTTTTTTCTGGGAATGGGAGCGCTCGGGGAAATCGGCGCGCTGCGTGCGTCACTGGGCATCGTTTTCGCAGATGGACACGCGTTACGTCTGGAACGGTGACGGCAGTGTCGCGGTGCATTACGTCGATGGCACCGAAGAGACCTACGTTCACGACGAACGTGCGCGGCTGGTGCGTAAAGTCTCGGCGGACGGTGGTGAACAGCTCAAGGTCTATGAATCATCGGGGCGGTTGATCGCCGAGCAGGATGCCTTGGGTGCGGTCACCGAATACCGCTACGACGAAGTCGGACGGCTGATCGCGCTGATTCCGCCGGACGAGGCGCCCACGTCCTACGAGTATCGCAACGGTTTCCTGTTTCGGCGTTCGCGCGGCGATGCGGTGTGGATCTACCGGCGCAATGCCGAGGGCGATGTCACCGAGGCGGTCGACCCCGATGGTCAGGTTACGCATTACTACTACGACACCCGGGGTCAGTTGCTGTCGATCCGTTATCCGGACAGCAGCCGGCATCGGCTGGTCTGGAATAGCCTCGGCCAGTTGACCGAGGAAACCCTGCCCGACGGTGGCGTGCGGCGCTTTTCCTACGACGCACTGGGGCGGCGGACGACAACCGCCGACGAACACGGTGCGGTCACCCGCCAGCATTGGGACGCCGTTGGCCGACTGATTCAGACGACTTTTCCTACCGGCAGCACCCGCGCCTACAGCTACGGCGCCTACGGTCAGGTCACCGCTGAACGCGATGAACTGGGGCACATCACCCGTTATGAATATGACGACGACCTGCATCTGGTCTCGCGGCGGATCAACCCCGACGGCACACGGGTGCAGTACCGCTACGACCATGCGCAACTGCTGCTCACCGAGATTGAAAACGAATCCGGGGAAAAGTATCGGCTGGACTACACGTCCACCGGGCTGATTCGTCAGGAGGTCGGTTTTGACGGCCGCCGCACGGCGTACGCCTATGACCTCAACGGGCATCTGCTGGAGAAGACCGAGTTCGGTGATGACGGTTCGCAACTGGTCACCGCTTATGAGCGCGATGCTGCCGGGCGTCTTCTGCTCAAAACCCTGCCCGACGGGATCAAGGTTTCCTACCAATACGACCGCCTCGGCCGACTGATCGGGGTCGACGACGGCCAGCAACATCCTTTGGCCTTCGAGTACGACCGCCAGGATCGGCTGATCACCGAGCATCAGGGCTGGGGCACCCTTCGTTACCGCTACGACGCCTGCGGCCAGCTCAAGCGCATGCGCCTGCCGGACAACAGCGTGCTCGACTACCGCCACGCCAAAGGTGGCGCGCTGACCGACATCGACCTCAACGGCACGCCGCTGACTCGTCACGTCTACCAGTCCGGTCGCGAACAACAACGTCAGCAAGGCCTGCTGCTCAGCGAATACTCTTACGACGATCAAGGACGATTACTCGCCCACGCCGTAGGCCATCAGCGCGATGCGTTGTACCGCCGCGATTATGCCTACAACGCCAACGGCAATCTCGCGCACATCGCCGACAGCCGCCACGGCCAGCGCACCTACGGCTACGACGCCCTCGACCGGCTGATCCGCGTCCGTCACTCACGCGACGAACTGCCGGAATCCTTCGCCCACGACCCGGCCGGCAACCTGCTGATGCAGGACCGCCCCGGCCCCAGCCAGATCCAGGGCAATCGCTTGCTGATGCAAGGCGATCGTCATTACGACTACGACGCCCTCGGCAACCTGATCCGCGAACGTCGCGGCCGCGCGCAGACACTCGTCACTGAATACCGCTACGACTGCCAGCACCGCCTGATCGGCCTGACCCGCCCGGACGGCCAGACCGCCAGTTACCAATACGACGCCTTCGGCCGGCGTATCCGCAAAACCGTCAACGGCGAAACCACCGAATTCTTCTGGCAAGGCGACCACCTCGTCGCCGAAAGCAGCGAAAACGAATACCGCAGCTACGTCTACGAACCCGGCACCTTCCGCCCGCTGGCGCTGCTCGACGGTAAAGGCCCGAAAAAGGCCTGCCCGTTCTACTACCAACTCGACCACCTCGGCACCCCGCAGGAACTCACCGACTACAGCGGCGACATCGTCTGGTCCGCGCAATACGACGCCTACGGCAAAGTCGCCGCGCTGACCCTGGCTGGCGACGACTACCTGAACCAGCCGCTGCGTTTTCAGGGGCAGTACTTCGACGGGGAAAGCGGGCTGCATTACAACCGCCACCGGTACTACGACCCGCGGCTGGGACGGTATCTGACGCCGGATCCGATCAAGTTGGCGGGTGGGCTGAATCAGTACCAGTACGTGCCGAATCCGACGGGGTGGGTGGATCCGTTGGGTTTGAACTCCAACTGCCCGCCGCCGAATAAGCCTGGGTGTGAGGTGCCGGGTGGAAGTGATGGGGCTCAGGTTGATGAGAATGAGCCGAAACTACCGGAAATTGCTCACAATATAGATCCAAAAACTTTGAAGCGAGTACATACAATAGAGGGAAAAACCTCAACCAAGACAGTCGAGGATTATAAAAATAAAATGCGCAACGGATACGATCCAACAGATCCCATCAAGGTCATAGAACATGACGGCAACCTATATATTCTGGACGGACACCATCGCGCAGCAGCTGCACGGCAAACTTCGACTAATGTGACAATCCAACTCATAACCGATCTCAAAGCGTATAACGGAGCGCTAAGAAGCATTGAAGATATATTAGAGTCAGCAAACAATGTGGGCCTGGACAGATTGGAGCACCGGAGAAGAAGATGAGCGACCAAAATGAAACTTTGGACATCCTGATAAATGACTTCATCTCCATGGTGGAGTCCAGCACCCTGATATTTGAGCGCAAATTTGGCACTCGAGACATTCGAAGGCTTTGGTACACCAAGGTAATAAAGCGACGCGGGAGAGTCACTCGAGGCGTTAAATATGAATTACATGGTATTGGCTGCCGCATCAATTTATCGACAGGAAGCGTAGATTTCGACTATGGCCCTAACGGTGAAATCAATGGATTTGATACTTGGCGCCTATACAACTTTGCCCGTGAAAGACCCTCTAAACATAGAAAATATTGCGATGAAGAAACCATTAAAAAAGAACTCAAAGAATATATAGAGCTAAAAAAAATCAAAAAAATGTCAGGCATAAGTAACCTGTATGTATTGGCTGACTCAAAAGATACCGATTAGACACGACCACAAAAAGGGCCTGCTCACTCAGGCCCTTAAAACCAATTCCAGACTTTCAACCCAACCTATTCCCCTCACTGCTCATCCTCATCCTCTTCATACTCCATATCCGCCTCATCCGAATCATTCAACGGCACCGTCGCATCATCCATCAACGATCCCGGGTCCTCATTCCCCGGGTCATTGATAAATGGCAGTCCACTCGAACCTTTCTCTTCCTTGCCTTCGGTTTCAGGAGTCATGGCAACCTCGTCATTTCAGGGAGTGTATGACGTTCGAAAAGCCCTACAGCCAATCGTTCCAGAGTCTGACGAGCAAATGCAAAAAACCCGGCAAAATGCCGGGTTTCCGTTTAACCCACCATCAATGATGGCGGTTTTTATGTTTGTTTTTGTGTTTATGACCGCCGCCCGAATGAGAGCCACCATCGTCACCCAAGTTATTACCGACCGCACCACCCGCCGCACCGCCCAACCCCGCGCCAATGGTCGAACCCGTAGAGCCGCCGAGGCTGTTGCCAACGACCGAGCCACCCGCCGCGCCGAGACCACCGCCAATGGCGGCTTCGGTTCGGTTGCGTTTATTCGCCCCGACGGCACTCCCGGCCGCGCCGCCAACACCCGCACCTACCGCCGCGCCAGTACTGCCACCGAGTTGTCCACCGACCACATTGCCGAGCGCGCCGCCCAAGCCGCCACCCACAGCGGCGGTGCCATCACCAGCGGCCATCGCCCCTTGTGCTACCAGCAAACCGAAAAACAGTGCAGATAATGACAAGCGCATATGAACCTCACAGTTCCCGAAGAGGGACAGTCCGCCCAGACATGGGCCTATGTGAGATTGGAGACGCAAACGGGAAAAACGTTCAGCCATGAAAAAGCCCGACATCGAGCCGGGCTTTTTCTGACAAGGGATTAGTCTCAGTGACGCTTGTGACCTTTGGACAAGTTACTGCCCACTGCGCCGCCCGCCGCACCGCCCAGGCCTGCACCAATGGTCGCACCGGTCTTGCCGCCCAGGCTGTTGCCGATCACCGAACCACCCGCTGCGCCAACACCGCCGCCAATCGCCGCTTTGGTCCGGCTCCCCTTGCGCGCCGCCACTGCGCTGCCCGCCGCGCCTGCTACGCCAGCACCGATTGCCGCGCCAGTGCTGCCGCCCATTTTCTGGCCGACGACATTACCCAGTGCGCCACCCAGACCACCGCCCAGCGCCGCGGTGCCATCACCGGCAGCCATTGCACCTTGAGCAACCAGAAGCCCCAGAACCAGAGCAGGCAGTGTTAAACGCATGACGAAAACCTCAAAAATTGGGATGACAAAAAGGGCCGGGATTTAATGCCGTCGCCGCGCAAAAGTCCAGACGAAATCAGAGGCTTCGCGTACTCGGCGCCGATTGGACAGCGATTCTGCAAAAGGTTTTATGACAGGCAAAAAAAAGCCCGCTGGGGAGACGGGCTGGAGACTTGCTTTCTAACGGATGGCTTCACCCTACCGCGGTAGACGTGAAAAGTTTGTGAAAGCCCCCCCCCCCCGCATTTGCCACCGAAGTGCGTAGGACATTTCTCTCACTCAATCAGCCATAAAAAACCCCGTTCAATGACGGGGTTATGCAGTGACAGATTATTTTCTGGATCGCGCGCTGACCTTGGGTAGAAATTTTGCCTTCGGTCCTTTCGGTGCTGTGGATTTGATCTTGCCGGTCTGCACCCGGTCCTCGCCAAAGCCTGACTGGTACTCGGTCTGACCGCACCGTACACAGTTATTGAAGGAAAATTCAGCGCCATCGTCTTCGATATACGGATCAGTCATACCATCGCCCCTTCGCCACCGGTCGACACCGGCAAAAACCCATTCGCCTGAAAAAATATCGACCTCCAACGCTTTTGAGACTAGCTGGTCATTCCTGGACTTGTTATTCAGATCTCCTGATGCCCGACGAATGGCCTACAAAAACTCAACGCGATGAAGTGCCATTGGTCCTGCACCGCTAAAGAATTGCAGAGACAGGCCGTTGACCTTTTTCATACAAATGAATCTCAAGGAGAGAACATGCAAATCAACGGATTCCCCAATATGCCTGTCGTAAAACTCACGGACGAACAGATCGCAGCCGGCAAGGCTGGCGCTGAAAAACTCAAGGAAAAGATCGCTTCCGGTGAAATCACCATCAAGTCTCCGGGTCCGGATACACCGGTTCTGCAACCAGGGGTCATTTACCATCCCAGCAAGCCAGTCGAACCCAACCCGCCTTCTGATACACCCCCTCTGGTCGCCATTGATACACCACTGACCTATGACGAAAGAGGCACCGTGATCCTCAAGCCACAAGGCTGATCACACAGAAAGATTGAGCCCGTTCAATCTCTGAATGGGCTCACACACCGTCCAACAAACTCAGCGCAACTTCACCGCTGTACCCGTCGCAAACACCACAACCATCCCGCCCTTCCCGCCGGGCATACTGATCTCAAAGTCCACCCCGACTACCGCATCAGCCTGCAGAGCGCGCGCACGCTCCCGTATTTCTTCGGTCGCCTGAATACGCGCCTCCTTCAAAGCCCGCTCCAGCGTCTGCGAACGCCCACCGAAAAAATCACGCATACCGGCAAACATGTCACGGATCACATTGACCCCCTGCACCGACTCGGCACTGACGATGTCCAGATATGCAGTGATCTGCCGGCCTTCAATGGCGTGAGTGGTGGAAATGATCATGGAGTGTCGTCCCTACAAGGATGAATAAATTCGCGATTGTAATGGCTCAAAGCAGACTTCACGCCGCTGCCAATAAAATCCAGACGCCAGAAACCACAAAACCCCTGACTTCTTTCGAAATCAGGGGTTTTGAGTACTGAATATGGCGGTGAAGGAGAGATTCGAACTCTCGATACAGTTTCCTGTATACACACTTTCCAGGCGTGCTCCTTAAGCCACTCGGACACTTCACCGTATCTCTTCAAACATGTTCTGTCTGTCGAGGCGCGCTAATGTAGTCGAAAGCTTTTCCGATGGCAAACTTTTTTTCAGAATTTTCATGCGGTTAAGAGAAAAAGTCGTTTTGCTCGCTGGTAGGCCATGGCAAACCGGCCAATCTTCGGTGGAGGTGACCCTTCTATATAGAAGCAGAATGCCTCGCCGCGCTGGCTACGCCGTGAAACGGTGACTGGCGAGTCAGTCACGGCGCTTTACCTGGCCTGCGGCGGTGGGTAACGTCTGCCCATCTTTCTTACAAGGAATAGCGTCATGAGTGAGTTGATTTCCTACCACCTCGAAGACGGTATCGCGACCCTGACCTTGAGCAACGGCAAGGTCAATGCCATTTCTCCGGACGTGATTGCGGCATTCAACGCGGCGCTGGATCAGGCGGTGACTGATCGTGCCATCGTGATCATCACCGGTCAGCCAGGGATTCTGTCCGGCGGCTATGACCTGAAAGTCATGACCGCCGGCCCTAAGGAAGCCGTATCGCTGGTAACCGCGGGTTCGACCTTGGCGCGTCGCCTGCTCTCTCACCCGTTCCCGGTCATCGTCGCATGCCCAGGTCACGCGGTGGCGAAAGGCGCTTTCATTCTGTTGTCTGCTGATTACCGCATCGGTGTCGATGGCCCGTTCAGCATCGGTTTGAACGAAGTGCAGATCGGCATGACAATGCATAACGCAGGTATCGAGTTGGCGCGTGATCGTCTGCGTCGCTCGGCGTTCCACCGCTCGGTGATCAACGGCGAGATGTTCGATCCGAAAAGCGCCGTGGATGCCGGCTTCCTCGACAAGGTGGTTGCCGCCGAAGAGCTGCAAGGTGCCGCCCTCGCCGCTGCGCGTCAGTTGAAGAAGATCAACATGCTCGCGCACAAGAACACCAAGTTGAAGGTGCGTAAAGCGCTGCTGGAAGCTCTGGATAACGCGATCATCCAGGATCAGGAGCATCTGGGCTAAGCCCGGCTGATGCGCAAAAGAAGCCCGACCGTCGTGTCGGGCTTTTTCTTGCACGCATGGTTTAAAAGTCTGCGACCGCTCTAGGACAGGTCTGACCCTCCATTCTGAAACATGCGCTTAAACATCGGCTATCTCCGCACTCTATAGCGGCAATTGCCGAAAACAGTGCACATCCGTACACTGCGCCACCTTTTGTCCCGGTGGGGCCTGAAAATGCTGTTCGTGTTTCGTATGTTATTGATGGGCCTGCACTTTATTCTGGCCGGCGTGCTCGGGGTGATTCTCGGGATCTGCCGCCCGTTCAATCCGGACAACAGCCGTCTGTGCGCCCGCCTCTATGCGCTACCAGCGATGTGTATTTTGCGTTTACGGGTGAAATCCGATGTCAGCGGTTTGCTGAACAAACCCGATAGCTGCGTGATCATCGCCAACCACCAGTCCAACTATGACCTGTTCGTGTTCGGAAACGTCGTGCCGCGCCGTACCGTGTGCATCGGCAAGAAGAGCCTCAAGTGGGTGCCACTGTTCGGGCAACTGTTCTGGCTGGCCGGCAATGTGTTGATCGACCGTGGCAATGCGCACAAGGCGCGTCAATCGATGCTCACCACCACCAACACCCTGCAGAACAAAGACACCTCGATCTGGGTGTTCCCGGAAGGCACACGCAACCTCGGCGAAGAATTGCTGCCCTTCAAGAAAGGTGCGTTCCAGATGGCAATTGCCGCTGGTGTACCGATCGTTCCGGTTTGCGTGAGCAGTTACATCAAGCACATGCGTCTGAATCGCTGGCGCAGCGGGAAAATCCTCATACGCTCGTTGCCGGCGATTCCTACAGCCGGATTGACCATGGACGACATGCCCATGCTCATCAATCAGTGTCGCGAGCAGATGCGCGAGTGCATTGAATCGATGGATCGGCAACTGCAAGCTGCCTGAAAAGACAACCCGCCCTGTGCGGGTTTTCTTTTACCCGGTGAACTGTACAGATTTCACTGACTCTCAAGCAGCGACACGGCTAAGCTGAAGCCTTGAATTCCCTGCCACCTGCCAAGAAGAAGTGAATCACCACCATGGGTCGAGTTGTTGCTGCTGCGGTGTACAGCGCAGGCAAGAAAGTCACCAATATTACCCTCGACGAAGGCGCTGCCTGGGCTGCGAAAACCGGTCACTTTGTGTGGATCGGTCTGGAAGAGCCGGACGCTCAAGAGCTGTCCAACCTGCAACGTCAGTTCAACCTGCACGAACTGGCCATTGAAGACGCCCTGGAAAAACACAGTCGACCGAAGCTCGAAACCTTTGGCGACGCTTTGTTTATCGTCACCTACTCCCCCATCCGCGAGAACGGCGTTCTGCAATTTATCGAGACGCACATCTTTGCGGGCAAGGGCTACATCATCACCGCGCGTAATGGCCACTCGGCGTCCTACGCCCATGTACGCCAACGTTGTGAGGCACGTCCACTGCTGCTGGAGCACGGGGAAGATTTCGTACTTTATGCGTTGCTCGATTTTGTCATCGAGAACTATCAGCCAGTCGGCGAAGCGATCCATGCCGAGATCGATGAGCTGGAGCGCAACGTGTTGTGCAGCGCGTTGAATGAGCATGACATTCAGAGGCTGCATGGCTTGCGCCGCGATGTCGTACGCCTGCGTCGGTACGCGGCGCCGATGGTGGAGATTGGCGAGGAACTGCAGAAGCTGAGTTTCCCGTTTATCGACAAGAACATGCGCCCGTACTTTCGTGATGTGCAGATTCACGTCACGCGGCAAATGGAAGACCTGACCACCTTGGCCGACATTGCCAGCCAGACCATCGAGATTGGTGTGTTGCTCGAGGCGTCACGGCAAAGCGTGGTGCAACGCAAGTTTGCTGCCTGGGCGGCGATTCTGGCGTTTCCGACGGCGGTTGCGGGGATTTACGGGATGAATTTCCAGAACATGCCGGAGTTGAGCTGGCACTACGGCTATTTCGGAGTGCTGGGGTTTATTACGGTGGGGTGTGTGAGTTTGTGGGCAAGCTTCAAGAGGTCTGGATGGTTGTAGAGCAGACAGAGTTGTCTGGAACATTCGCGAGCAGGCTCGCTCCCACATTGATCGGTGGCGCACCGGAAATCCAATGTGGGCGCGAGCCTGCTCGCGAAGCTTTTGGCCTTAGACAGTTTCTGGTTTGTGCGCCACAAAACGCATCATCCACTCCGCAACCGTAGCGCCATGGTGTTCCTGCTCCAGGCTCGCCACACCTTTGCTGTAGATTTGCGAACCCAGCGCTTCCTGACGCAGATCCAGCAGCGCCCGCGAATAATCATGGATGAACTCCGGGTGCCCCTGGAAGCACAGCACCTGATCGTTGATGTGATACGCCGCAAACGGGCAGAAATCACTCGAAGCAATGACGGTGGCGTTTTCCGGTAGCGCAGTGACCTGATCCTGGTGACTGATCAGTAGCGTCAGCTCTTCGCGTACCGGGTTCATCCACGGCGCCTTGGCCGCGAGTTTGTAGTTGTGGGTACCGACACCCCAACCCTGGGTCGCGCGCTCGCTCTTGCCGCCGAGCAGCAGCGCCAGCAGTTGATGGCCGAAGCATACGCCGAGCAGTTTGTCGCCGCGCTCGTAGCGGCTCAGCAGGTATTCCTTGAGGGTTTGAATCCACGGGTCAGTGCCGAACGAATCGGCCTTGCTGCCGGTGACCAGGTACGCGTCGAAGGTCTGGTCGTCGCTTGGGTATTCGCCCTGCATCACGTTGTAGACGGTGAACTCGGCGGCAATCGGTTGCTGTGAGAACAGGCGCTGGAACATCTGCCCGTAACCCTGATATTGATCGACCAGTTCTGGACGCAGGATGTCGGTTTCCAGAATGCAGATGCGTAGCGACATAAAAAATACCTGACACGTGATGGGAATAATGAACACCCCAGAGCCTGCCTTGAAACCCCCTGGCAAGGCAAGCCCCGGAATGCGCGTTGTCCTTAGAACATTTCACCTTTTGCCGCTTTGTCCAGCAGCAGCGCGGGCGGTGCGAAACGCTCGCCATACTGCTCAGCCAGATACTGCGCGCGGGCGACGAAATCTTTCACTCCGTATTGGTTGATGAACTGCAACGCACCGCCGGTCCACGGCGCAAAACCGATACCGAAGATCGAGCCGACGTTGGCATCCGCCGTCGAGGTCAGCACGCCCTCTTCCACACAACGCACCGTTTCAATGGCCTGCACGAACAACAGCCGATCACGCACGTCTTTAGGCGAAATCTGCCCGTCGGGCTTCTCGAAGCGCGGCTTCAGCTCGGGCCACAAATGTTTCTGCGCGCCGACCGGATAATCATAGAAGCCGCCACCCGCAGCTTTGCCCGAACGCTTGTACTCGTGAAGCAGCAAGTCAATCACGGCGAAGGCCGGGTGTTCAATCAGCGGTTTCCCTTCTGCCTGTAGGTCCTTGGCGGTTTGCTGACGGATATGGCTCATCAGGCTGAGGGAAACTTCGTCAGAGATCGCCAGAGGCCCGACCGGCATCCCGGCCTTGCGCGCTTCGGTCTCGATCATCGGCGCGCTCACGCCTTCGCCGAGCATGGCGATACCTTCGTTGGTGAAGGTGCCGAAGACGCGTGAAGTAAAGAAGCCGCGACTATCGTTGACGACGATCGGGGTTTTCTTGATTTGCAGGACGAAATCAAAACCTCGGGCAAGCGTTTCATCGGTGGTCTGTGCACCTTTGATGATTTCCACCAGCGGCATTTTTTCCACCGGACTGAAGAAATGCAGGCCGATGAATTTGCCAGGATCAGGCACAGCCTTTGCCAGCCCGGTAATAGGCAACGTCGATGTATTCGAAGCGATGACCGCTTCGGCGCCGACAACTTGCTGGGCGGCAGAGGAAACCCTGGCCTTGAGATCGCGATCCTCAAACACCGCTTCGATGATCAGATCGCAACCCGCGAGATCCGCATCACTTTCGGATGGGGTGATCCGCGCCAACATCTCATCACGCTTCAAAGCATCCATCTGCCCACGGGCGACTTTCTTGTCCAGCAACGCCGCAGAATGTGCTTTGCCTTTCTCGGCGGCAACCAAATTGACATCCTTAAGCACCACTTCAATGCCCACCGAAGCACTGACAAAGGCAATACCCGCGCCCATCATCCCTGCGCCAAGCACGCCGACCTTACGCGTGACATACGGCGCAAAACCCTGCGGCCGCGAACCACCAGCATTGATCTCGTTGAGTTGAAACCAGAACGTGCCAATCAGGTTTTTCGAGATCTGCCCGGTGGTCAGTTCGGTGAAGTAACGGGTTTCGATCAAGTGCGCGGTGTCGAAATCGACCTGAGCGCCCTCGACTACCGCGCAGAGGATTTTCTCCGGCGCCGGCATTGTCCCTTGGGTCTTGCTACGCAGAATCGACGGCGCAATCGCCAGCATCTGCGCGACTTTCGGATTCGACGGCGTACCGCCCGGAATCTGATAACCCTTCACATCCCAGCGCTGCACTGCCGTCGGATTGGCAACGATCCAGGCGCGCGCCTTGGCCAGCAATTCATCGCGATCCGCCGCCAGCTCATCAATCAAACCCGCCTGCAACGCCTGTTGCGAACGCACTTTCTTGCCTTCGAGTAAATACGGCAGCGCTTTTTCGATGCCAAGCATACGCACCATGCGCACCACCCCGCCGCCGCCCGGCAACAGGCCGAGAGTTACTTCCGGCAGACCGAGTTGCACTGATGCATCGTCCAGCGCCACGCGGTGGTGACAGGCGAGGCAGATTTCCCAACCGCCACCCAGCGCCGCGCCGTTGATCGCCGCGACCACCGGTTTGCCGAGGGTCTCTAGGGTGCGTAACTGCGCTTTGAGGGTCAGCACCATGTCGTAGAAGGCTTTGGCTTCGGGCTTGCCGATCTTGATCAGCTCCTTAAGGTCGCCGCCGGCAAAGAAGGTTTTCTTCGCCGAGGTGATGATGACCCCGGCAATCTGGTCTTTTTCAGTCACCAGACGGGCAACGCAAGCGGCCATGGCCTCGCGGTAAACGGCGTTCATGGTGTTGGCGCTCTGGCCCGGCATGTCGATGGTCAGCACGACGATCGCGTCCTGGCCTTTTTCGTAACGAATGGCTTCGCTCATAACAAGGTTCCTTGAATTCGGGGCTCAGAGGCGTTCGATGATGGTGGCAATGCCCATGCCGCCGCCGACGCACAGCGTCGCCAGGCCATAGCGCAGACGCCGCGCTTCCAGCTCATCGAGCAAGGTGCCGAGGATCGCGCAACCGGTCGCGCCCAGCGGGTGGCCCATAGCGATGGAACCGCCGTTGACGTTGACCTTGTCCGGGTCGACCGCCATGTCCTTGATGAACTTCAGCACCACCGAGGCAAACGCTTCGTTGACCTCGAACAGGTCGATGTCTTCAACGCGCAGCCCGGCCTTCGCCAGTGCCTTGCGCGTTGCCGGCGCCGGGCCGGTGAGCATGATGGTCGGATCGGTGCTGGTGACCGCCGTGGCGACAATGCGCGCCCGAGGTTGCAGGCCCAGCGCACGCCCCTTGGATTCGGAGCCGATCAGCATCAGTGCTGCACCGTCGACGATCCCTGAGCTGTTGCCCGGGGTGTGCACGTGATTGATGCGTTCGACATGGCTGTAGACCCGCAGCGCCGTGGCGTCAAAACCCATCTGGCCGATCATTTCGAAACTCGGCTTGAGCTTGCCCAAGCCTTCCAGAGTCGACTCGGCACGAATGAACTCATCGTGATCGAGCAGAATGATGCCGTTCTGGTCCTGCACCGGCACCAGCGACTTGTTGAACGAGCCGTCAGCCCGGGCCCGCGCGGCCTTCTGTTGCGAGTGCAGCGCATAGGCATCGACGTCCTGACGGCTGAAGCCTTCCAGCGTGGCGATAAGGTCCGCGCCAACACCTTGCGGAGTGAAATGACTGTGCAGGTTGGTTTGCGGGTCCAGCGCCCAGGCGCCACCGTCGCTGCCCATCGGCACCCGCGACATCGACTCGACGCCACCGACCACCACCAGGTCTTCGAAGCCCGAACGCACTTTCATTGCGCCAAGGTTGACCGCTTCGAGTCCCGAGGCGCAGAAACGGTTGATCTGCACACCCGCGACACTGACGTCCCAATCGGCCACTTGCACTGCGGTTTTGGCGATGTCCGAGCCCTGATCGCCAATCGGCGTCACGCAGCCAATGACCACGTCATCGACCTGACTGGTGTCCAGCGCGGTGCGCGCTTGCAGCGCGGCCAGCAGACCGGCCAGCAGATTCACCGGTTTGACGCTGTGCAGGGCGCCATCGGCCTTGCCTCTGCCACGGGGCGAGCGTAACGCATCGAATATCAAAGCTTGGGTCATGACGTCCTCGAACCTGTGCGGGGAGTGATTGCTTGTGACTCCACTCTTGACCCGTGCGGCCATGGATTCAATGACCACAGCGCTCAATGCGGTTGACGCACACGCTCAGACGGACGGTCATCGGCAGCTGGGTGAACCGGTTCAGGTCGGCGAGTTGTCTAGCCAGCGGCCGGCAAAGAAGCTGGCAATAAGCCTCATGCCTTTTTTATCGCATCTGGCAAGCATTCCATATGAAATGGATCTAAGCCAAGCGTGACGCGGCCCCTAATGTAGAACATGTACGTCAGGGTCGTCGGGTTTTGCCGAGGCAGACGTTCTTCAACAGGAAGTGCAGCGCTTGCCGTCATGGATATGCAGGCAGGCATCAGGAAATAACAATAAAGGCGGTCAAGCCATGTTCAAACAACCGAAAGTTCGTCAAGCAGGGCTCATTCTTTTCGCCACGACGCTGTTGTTGATTTTGCCGAATCTGACCAAGGTCATCGGCTGAGTCGAGCGGCAGGCGCTGTTCATCGCCACTGAAAATGTGACTGGCCCGCTACCCGGGCCAGCGTGGCTGTGCCAACCTTGGCGCACTCTCACGACATGGACGGCGATCATTTGAAAGCGCTCATTGTGTTCGGGGCCATGCTGCTGAGCATGCCCTTGTCTGCCGCCCAGTTGGATCTGCAACTGGGCGCAAGCAGCCGCACCTGGCAGACCGAGGAATTGCTCAAGCATCCTCAAGTGCAAACCCTGACGATCAAAAACGATGTGTCCTACAAGAAGGACATGACTTATCGCGCCGTGCCTGTGGCCGCATTACTGACAGGGATCAAACCGCAGGATCACCTGCAAGCGGTGGCACTGGACGGCTTTGCCGCCGAGTTGTCAGCTGCGCCGTTGCTTAATACAACAGGTGCGCGAGCATGGCTGGCCATCGAAGATCCGGCGCAGCCGTGGCCACCGCTGTCGGAAGGCAAGCACAGCGCCGGGCCGTTCTACCTGGTCTGGACCGATCCGCAGGCCGGCAATATCAGCCCGGAGCAGTGGCCGTTCGAAGTCGCGAGCATCAAGCGCATGGCGCCGGTGGCCGAACGCTTCCCTGCCCTGCTGCCGGATCCTGCGTTGAAGGCAGATGACCCGGTGAATCAAGGGTTTGCGCTGTTTCAGAAAAACTGTCTGGCGTGTCACCGGTTGAACGGTGCGGGTGATGCGCAATTCGGGCCGGATCTGAATATTCCTTACAGCCCGACCGAGTATTTCGGCGCGGACTTCCTCAAGCGCTACATTCGTGATCCGCAGAGTTTGCGTCAGTGGCCGCAGGCGAAGATGCCAGGGTTTTCGGTGGAGGTGTTACCGGAGGGGGATCTGGAAATGCTGGTGGGATATCTCAAGCACATGGCCGGGCGCAAGGTTAAGCCCTGAGCACATTTCCTTAAAGGAGTGAGCCTGCTCGCGATAGCGGTGTATCAGTCAGCACATTTGTAACTGACAGACCGCTATCGCGAGCAGGCTCGCTCCCACAGGGGTACGGCGTTTACTGTTGTTGCACCGAGATGATCGGAGTTGGCGAGACGAACACTTTCGCATGCATCTGCTCACACCCACCGCCCCGGCGCATACCGCGCACCGGGCAGGCATCCAGATAATCCAGACCTACCGCCAGTTTCAGATGGCGCTCGGGCCGCGCCAGTTCATTGGTCACATCAAAGCTGTACCAGGCGTCATCCAGCCACGCTTCAGCCCAGGCGTGGCTGGCCAGATGCTCGCAATCCTCGCTGTACAGATACCCCGACACATAACGCGACGGAATCCCGAGACTGCGTGCGCAAGCCAGAAACGCGTGAGCATGATCCTGGCAAACACCCGCACGCCCGGCGAAGGCCTCGGCGGCGCTGGTGTCGACCTCGGTGGACCCCGGCGTGTAGGTCATGTGCTGATTCAAGCCGTGCATCAGATCGATCAGCGCTGTGCGATCACGCCGCTGCTTGCAGGATTTCTCGGCGAACGCGCGTAACGCCTCATCCGCCTCGGTCAAACGGGTAAAGCGCAGGAACGGCAGCGCCGACTGGCTCTCATGCTCGGCCTCGCGCAGTTCGTCGATATCGACCTGCCCGCGCGCACCAATGATGATCGCTTCGTGCGGCTCGTCCATGGTCAGCACATGCAGGATATTGCCGAACGGATCGAGTTGCGCACGCACCGGGCGCGGCAGATCGAGCTGCCAGCTCAACACGTGTTGACGTTCGCTATCGTGTGGCGTCAGTCGCAGGTACTGGATGCTCGCCCGCACCTGATCCTCGTAGTGATAGGTGGTCTCGTGGCTTATGGAAAGTCTCATGCAGCCTCCAGGTAGGAACTGTGAATGGCGTTGCCCAACTGGCGCACCAGCGGGATGAATTCGGTCAGCCACGCGTGCAGGCCTTCCTCGAGAATTTCGTTGATGCCGGTGTAGCGCAGGCGCGCGTCCATCTCTGCCGCCAGACGCTGTGCCGGACGGCCATTGGCACCGGGCAGTTGCGCGAGAATCTGATCGATCTCTTCGGTGCAGGCACGCAGTGAACGCGGTACATCGGCACGCAACAGCAACAACTCGGCAACATGCCGGGCGCCGGGCGCATCGCGGTAGATTTCGGTGTAGGCCTCGAATGACGACAAGGCGCGCAGCAAGGCGCTCCACTGGTAGTAGGCGTGGGCCGTACCGTCGCTGACTGCTTCAGCCTGATCGCCAGCCATTTCATAGCGCGCATCGAGCAATCGCAGGGTGTTGTCCGCGCGTTCGATGAACGTACCGAGGCGAATGAAACGAAACGCATCATTACGCATGATCGTGCCGTACGACGCACCACGGAACAGGTGCGAACGTTCCTTGATCCATTCGCAGAAACGGCTCATGCCATAGCGACTGAGGCCCTGTTCGGCGATGCCGCGAATTTCCAGCCACGTCGAATTGATGTTCTCCCACATGTCCGCCGTGATGCGCCCACGCACCGCATGGGCACTGGCCCGCGCCGCGCCGAGGCAGCTGTAAATGCTCGCCGGGTTAGCCGCATCGAGGGCAAAAAAATGCAGCAGACGCTCAGCATGTAGCGCGCCATGGCGCTCGAGGTAATCGTCAAGGGTACCGGTGATCAGCAACGGCATGGCCAATTCGTGCAAACCATCGCCACGACCGTCCTGCGGCATCAGCGACAGCGAATAACTGATGTCGAGCATCCGGGCGAGGTTTTCCGCCCGCTCCAGGTAACGCGACATCCAATACAGATCCGAGGCAGTTCTACTTAACATGGCAAGCTTCCTTCAATCCTCGACCACCCAGGTGTCCTTGGTTCCGCCACCCTGGGAGGAATTCACCACCAAGGAGCCTTCGCGCAGCGCCACACGGGTCAAACCGCCGGGAACCACCCGGGTTTCGCGCCCGGACAAGACAAACGGACGCAAGTCGATATGGCGCGGCGCGATGCCGTTTTCGACAAAGGTCGGACAGGTCGACAGCGACAGCGTCGGTTGCGCGATGTACGCATGGGGTTTGGCTTTGATCCGTTCGCGGAAAGTATCGATTTCCGCTTTCGTCGATGCCGGCCCGACCAACATTCCGTAACCGCCTGAGCCTTGGGTTTCCTTGACCACCAGATCTGGAAGATTGGCCAGCACATGAGAAAGTTCAGACGGGTTGCGGCATTGCCAGGTCGGTACGTTCTTCAAAATCGGCTCTTCGTCGAGGTAGAACCGGATCATGTCAGTAACGAACGGATACACCGATTTGTCGTCCGCTACGCCGGTGCCGATGGCGTTGGCCAGCACCACGTTGCCCGAGCGATAAGAGGACAGCAGCCCCGGCACACCGAGCATCGAATCGGGATTGAACGCCAGTGGATCGAGAAACGCGTCGTCGAGCCGACGGTAGATAACGTCCACCGCTTTCGGGCCGTCCGTAGTGCGCATGAAAACTTTGTCGTCGCGAACGAACAGATCCGCGCCTTCCACCAACTCCACGCCCATTTCCCGCGCCAGGAATGCGTGCTCGAAGAACGCACTGTTGAAGCGCCCCGGCGTCAGCACCACCACGCTCGGGTCATCGATCGGACTTGAGCTTTTCAGGGTGTCGAGCAACAGGTTCGGGTAGTGATCGATCGGGGCAATACGCTGCGCGGCGAACAGCTCCGGGAACAGGCGCATCATCATCTTGCGGTCTTCGAGCATGTAGCTGACGCCGCTCGGTGTACGCAGGTTGTCTTCGAGCACGTAATAAGTGCCGTCGCCGTCGCGCACCAGATCGACGCCGGAGATGTGCGAATAGATATCGCGGTGCAGATCCAGGCCTTGCATCGCCAACTGATATTGCTCGTTGGCCAGCACCTGTTCGGCGGGAATGATCCCGGCCTTGATAATGCGCTGCTCGTGATAGAGGTCGGCGAGGAACATGTTCAACGCCTTGACCCGCTGGATGCACCCGCGCTCGACGATTCGCCATTCACTGGCAGGGATGCTGCGCGGGATGGTGTCGAAAGGAATCAGGCGCTCGGTGCCCTGCTCGTCGCCATAGAGCGTGAACGTGATGCCGGCGCGATGGAACAGCAGATCGGCCTCGCGTCGCCGCTGGGCCAACAGCTCATCCGGCGTATCAGCCAGCCATCGGGCGAACTCCCGATAATGCGGGCGAACCTGGCCGCCGGCATCGTACATCTCATCAAAATAGGTGCGGATCATGCCGTACTCCTTGTCACCCGGACATACAGGCCTTCGCAAGGCCCGTGCCATCGGCATAAACGCTTTGATTTCAATCGGTTGGAAATACACGCAGCAGGCACCGCACCATTCCTGTGCGGCAAATGCCCCAACCGGATTGCCCCCGCTTCATTGCGACGCACTGCATCGCCTATCACCAGCATAGTCAGAGTTGATTTCACTGCCCGGCGCTGCCTGCGGATAATCCGCACATTCGCTGCAAATCTTCACCGGCCCCGGCGCCATGAAGCGGCCAGCTCAACTGATTGGGATCGACTCGGCGGCCCGCCCCGCTGTAACCCTGACCGGTTTCCTCTCCTTATCGGTCTTCCCTTTTAGCCACCCTCTCCGGTGGCTTTTTTTTGCCTCGGTTTCTTGTTTCAGGGTTTTGCCACAGCGTTTTGCTTATGCCGGAAATGACAACGGCCAACCCGAAGGTCAGCCGTTGCTCAACAAATGAAACCAGAGATCAGTTCAAACGGTGGCGGTTGCGCACCTCCTGCTTCACACCCCAGCCTTCGATAATGCCACCCAGAGGTTCAACCACGGCAGAGAATCCCTGCTCGAAGTCGCCGATATCGTCATATGTCGCGTACATCACTTTGCTCAATTCCAGCGCCCACGCACCGTCATCACGCAGGCTGACCTGGGCATTGATGGATTCACCGCGAAATTTGCCTGCCGCCCTGCGCGCCCGCTCCTCGTCCGGGAAAATTGCGTAGAACTCGATGGGATGGAATCGGGAAAAATCGAAACCGCCTTCTTTCATGCGGCGCAGAACATTGCTGCTGATGTCTTCTTGATAGGCTGTGCTCATGAATCGTCCCCCTCGCATAGATGGATAGACTTTCCGTATTCCCGCCCCGGGCCTTTGGCCAAAGTACGACGGCAACGTGGTTGCACGCGGGAACAAGCATGTAGCTGACAAGACCAGACCTTAGCGATCCGTTCGCTGATCTCGCTTGCAGAGTAGCCCCAAGATAGAGCTGCTGCCAAGGCCTGGTGTTGAAGGTGACAAGAAGTATTTCAGATTGGGGTGATGCTGCGGATTTCGATGCTGTTCTGGGTTTTCAGGCTTTTGACGCCAGCATCGGCGGTGCGCCCTTCCAGATCGTTCAGATCCAGTTCGGCGGCGACGGGCAGGAGCCGTGCCTTGATCAATCGAGCGGCCTCATCGTCGCTGGGGCATTCCGCGCGCTCGAACACCTCATCGACAATTTCACCATGATCGTCCACGAAAGTGACTTTCCACTTTTGCATCGGTGCCTCCTCGATCAAACCCGCAAATGGGCTTACACCTATCTCGACTGTGTACGCCGAAAGTTGGTTCAAAAGGATTACAACGGGCGAAGATGAAAAAAACGACATCGACTGTAGGAGTGAGCCTGCTCGCGGTAGCGATTTCTCATCCAACGCTGATGTTGGTAGACAAACCGTAATCGCGAGCAGGCTCACTCCTACAAAGACTTGCAGCGATTATTCAGTCGTTGCTTGGCTTGTTGATCGCCTGCAGCACGTACTGCGGCAAGGCGAACGCACCAATGTGGATTTCCGGGTTGTAGTAGCGGGTGACGATGCCGCTGCCGATGAAGCGCTGTTGCAGGGTTTCACGGCTCAGTTTGCGGTACGCCGGATTGGTCGAGCCCCAGGCGAAAGTCATCGAGCCGCCGATGTAGGTCGGCACGGCTGCCTGGTAGAAGTGCCAGTCCGGGAACAGGCTGTTCAGGCGACCGGCAGTGGTTTTCACTTCGTCAATCTGCATGAACGGCGTACCGTTCTGGGTCACGAGGATACCGCCCTCGTTCAGGCAGCGATGGCACGCCTGATAGAAGTTCTCCGAGAACAACACTTCGCCCGGGCCGATCGGGTCGGTGGAGTCGGAGATGATCACGTCGAATTTTTCCGTGGTGGTGGCGACGAAACGCATGCCGTCGTCAATCACCAGGTTCAGGCGCGGATCGTCGTAGGCGCCGCTGGAGTGGTTCGGCAGGAACTCTTTGCACATATCGACCACGGTGCCGTCGATCTCGACCATGGTGATGTGCTCGACACCGGCATGCTTGGTCACTTCACGGAGCATGCCGCCGTCACCGCCACCAATGATCAGCACGCGCTTGGCGCTGCCGTGGGCGAGGATTGGCACGTGGGTGAGCATTTCGTGATAGATGAATTCGTCGGCTTCGGTGGTCTGGATCACGCCGTCCAGCGCCATCACCCGGCCCATGCGCGGGTTCTGGAAAATCACCAGGTGCTGGTGTTCGGTGCGCACTTCGTGCAGCAGTTTTTCCATGCGAAAACGCTGGCCGTAGCCTTCGTAGAGGGTTTCCAGGTACTCGCTGGTTTTGGTGACGGTCATGGTGAAGTGCTCCGATGAATGCGCGGGCGCCAATCGTGGGGACGATTGCCCGGGAAAGGCGCGCATTCTACGTTGCCGAAGATGACAGGTCGAACCTCACAACCACAATCCCCCTGTAGGAGCTGCCGAAGGCTGCGATCTTTTGATCTTGTTTTTTACAATCAACATCAAAAGATCGCAGCCTTCGGCAGCTCCCACAGGGGTATTGCGGTGTTAGCTGATTCAGATCCGCACGTTGCCCCGCGGTCCGGCAATCGCCCAGATGATCAGGCCCAGCACTGGCAGGAGGATGATCAGCAGCACCCAGACGATTTTCATCCCGGTGGTGGCGCCGCTTTTCAGCACATTGATGATGGCCCAGATGTCGAGGGCGAGGATGATCAGACCGATCAGACCGTTGAACGTGGAACCCATGGTGTCGCTCCAGAATAGTGGCATGCACTTTTAGGATAGACGGTCGCGCGCAGGGTTCCCTTTTATTGCTATCTCGCTCAGACGTGCACGGCTATCTTCAGCGCTTCGAGCGATGGCGCAGCGGCGATACCAACTTCGGCGCACAGCTCCAGCACCCGTGACACGTCGTTACCGTAGACCAGCACCAACTGCAGTTCGTCGTCGAGCAACTGGCTGAAGTCCATCAGCGTGTAACCGCCGTTTTCCTTGTTCATGCTGCTCATTTGCACCTGGATGCGGTTGAGTGCAGTCAGGGCTTCGGTCTTGGCCAGTTGCTTGGGTTTGAGGTTGAAATCCACACCAGGGCCGAACGAGGCGACGATCTGTGCAAACAGGTCAACGTAGGTGTCGGCCTGGAACAGCACGGTTTCCGGCAGGCTGCCGACCACGACCCACTCGCCCAACGCAATCGGGAATGTGTCGTCGTAGTTGATGTCCGGATTGGCTGCCAGAAAGGCATCGGCATCGGCGTAGGCTTGCGCGGCTTCGTCAGCCACTTTCACGATCTCGTCCTCGCCCATGCAGCCAGAGCTGATTTTGCTGATGAGTTCGACGAGTGCGGCTTTCATGAGGGCTGATCCTGTGGCGAAGGTGAATTTCGAGGGCGCGGAGGATAGCGCACAAAGCAAAAGATCGCAGCCTTCGGCAGCTCCTACGTTCAGCGCTCATCCACGGAATGGCAGGCCAACGCGTTCAATGTAGGAGCTGCCGCAAGCTGCGATCTTTTGAGGCCCGTCAGGCCAGCAGTTTTTCCAGCTGCGCGGTGGTATCAACCGCCCCCATCGTGCGGGCCGCATCCAGCGCTGTCACGCCATTGGCGTCCTTGGCTTGCGCGTTTGCGCCTTTGCTAATCAGGTAATCAACGATTTCAACGCGGTTGAACATCGCCGCCATCATCAGCGCCGTACGCCCATCAAACGACGAGCCTTCGATCTCTGCGCCCGCTTCGACCAGCGCCTTGACCACCGGCAGATCGCCTTTGAATGCGGCGCCGGCAATCGGGCTCTGGCCGTTGCCATTGCGCATTTCCGGGTCGGCCTTGTGTTTAAGCAACACCTGCACCGCATCCAGATGGCCGTAATAGCTGGCCAACATCAACAACGTGTCACCCTTGCTGTTCTTCAGGTTGACTGGCAAACCGGCCGTGACCAGGCGATCAAGCATCTCGGCATCACCGTCGCGCGCCTTGTTGAAAACCTGCTCGGTGAATTCGGCAGCTTCTTCAGGGGTCATCTGGCGGCTTTGGTCGGACATGGGGCAACTCCACTTTCGGTCAATCGGAAAGCCGACAGTTTCCCGAGCGAGACGGTGGCTGTCACCCCCTTTTTCTCAAGTCGAGCCATAGCCAGATTCAATAACGATGCTTGCCCTGATGAATTTCCGCCAACACTTCATCGGTGACCCGAACGTAAGTCTGCGTGCCGGGCAGCCATGCGAAGATCGGGTCATCTCCCGTCTGGCCGGGATCGAAGCCCTCGTTCTTGAGTCGGGTTTTCTGGTATTTGAAGGTGCCAGTGGTTTCCATCTTGACCTTCACTCGCAGGAACAACGGCACGGCATAAGCTGGCATGCGCTCCCGGGCAAAAGTCAGCAACTCGGCGAAATCCAGCGTCGCAAGGGATTCCGCCGGGGTGATCGCCGCCATACCGGCGCGGCCGTTGGTATTGCAGATCTCCACGCCATAAGCCACCGCCTCGGAAATATGCGGGTGTTGCAGCAGAAGATTTTCGACTTCGGTGGTCGAGACGTTTTCGCCCTTCCAGCGATAGGTGTCGCCGAGGCGATCGACAAATTGAGCGTGGCCGAAGCCGATGTTGCGTAGCAGGTCGCCGGTGTTGAAAAAACGATCGCCTTTGCTAAACACGTCGTGCAACACGACCTTGGCGGTTTTCTGTGGATCGGTGTAGCCGTCCAATGGAGCTTTTTCATCGATCCGTGCCAGCAAAAGCCCCTGCTCGCCTTTGCCGACCTTGCGCATGAATCCGTCAGGACTGCGGATCGGCTCGCCGCTGTCATGATCGTAGGCGACCAATTCCCAAGCCATCAGGGAGAAACCGATGGTGTTGTCGAAGTTGAGAATGTTGGTGAATCCGATGTTGCCGTCGCTCGCCGCGTACAGCTCACAGATGTGCTCGACGGCAAAACGTGTCTTGAACTCGGCCCAAGCGCCGGGGCGCAAGCCGTTGCCGATCATCTTGCGCACATCGTGACGGCTGTCATCGGCGCTGGCCGGTTGATCGACCAGGTAACGGCACAGCTCGCCGACGTAACCAATGGTGGTTGCACGGTAGCGGCGCACGTCGCTCCAGAACTGACTGGCGCTGAACTTGCGACGGATCGCGAAGCCCGAGGCACCGTTTACCGCCGAACCCCAGCACACGCAAAGACCGGTGGCGTGGTACAGCGGCAAAGTGCAATAGACGACATCGTCTGGACTCATGTTAAGGGCGATCATGCCGAAACTGGCGGAGCTGCGCATCCAGCGCCCATGCTTGAACACCCCGGCCTTGGGCAGGCCGGTGGTGCCGGAGGTATAAATGTAGAAACACGGATCGTCGAAGAAGATCTGCTGGCTGCTCGGCGGATTCTCGCTGGAGGCGTCGGCACTGGCGCTGATCAGATTGACGTACCCGTCGGGCGCAATGCCCGGATGGCTGTAGGTGTCCTGATCGGCGACAAACCAGGTGCGCGGTGCAGTGATCGCTACTTGATCGCGAATCGCCGCATACGCCGCAAGCAGTTCTTCGCCCACAATAATCGCCACCGGCGCCACCAGATTCACACTGTGGACAAGTGTGTCACGCGTCTGCGAGGTGTTGAGCAGCGCGCTGACCGCGCCGACCTTGGCCAGCGCCAGAATGGTCACCAGCAGTTCCGGGCGGTTTTCGATAAACACCGCGACCACGTCGCCCTTGCCGATGCCCTGCCCGTTCAGATAGTGAGCGATGCGGTTGGCCCACTGGTTGACCTGCGCATAGGTCAGCCGCACATCGCCGTGCAATAACGCCGGCCCCTCGGGATTGCGCAGTGTCGCTTGCTCGAATGTCCAGCCAAGGCCACAGCTTTGGGTCGGATCCGTGACGTTGGCCACCTTCATGCCCTTGACCACCCGCGGGATGGCTTTGGCAATCATCGGCAGTTTGCGGAGCATCATGCCCCAGGTAATCGTGTCGCTTGGCGCGTGACTCATGACAACTCCCCGTTCGACCTTGACGTGCAGGTCGATGTTTTTATTTTTCGGGCTTTGACTTGAAGCAACCGGCGCATTCGAGCACAGGTCGAGGTCGAAAATACGTCAGCGCTTCTCGGGCTGTACACGCGGTTTTTGCAATGTTTTGTATCCGCTGCTCTTTAGCGAGCGCAGCGGATCTGCGGATCTGCGATTGGTTCAATCGAATCGATATCGATCCCGCAAAATGCAGGATGCACGATGGCCATTCATGCACTTTGCACGACAACCTGAATTTTCATTATTTTTAACTCTTTGTTTTATAACGATTATTTTATTTTCAAATGCTGGCACAATCGCTGCAACCTCCTCTGCATGCTTGCCATTCAAGTGCATACGGAGCTGAAAGACATGAGCCTGATCCAAGAAAAATTTACCTCCCTGTTCTCCAACTTCGACGTCACCACTGCGCCACGTCCCGATGGCGGGATCCTGCTGACCCTGCGCAGCAGCGACGGCAAAGTGTTCAAACGCGCACTGACTTATCAACAACTGCATGCCGGCGACCAACTGTCGTGGGCGATCAGTGCAATTCGTCGTGACCTGGCAGAACAAGCCAGTGAGTTGCCGCAAATTGCCATGCTGCAGAGCCAGCAGCGTTTTGCTCTGCCGACATATCACTCGCTGTAATTTTTAAAGCGCATTAAACAAAACAGGCCGTGGAGCTTTCGCTTCACGGCCTGTTTTTTGTGGCTTATGCAAAACCTGTGGGAGCGAGCCTGCTCGCGAATAGGGTGTGTCAACCACTGAAAATGCTGGCTGAACGCACGCTTTCGCGAGCAGGCTCGCTCCCACACTAGATCGGTGAGGTCAGAAGGCTTCGGGTTCTATTCCGGTGAACGTGTCGACGGTGATGTGGCTGCCCAACTCCCCGCCTTCGCGGGCTAGGCCGCAGGTTTGCAGGCCTGCCGACTGAGCGGCGTCGAGTTCTTCAACAATGTCCGAGAGAAACAGGATCTCCCCCGGTTCAACGCCGATGGCTTTCTGAATATTGGTGTAGGACTGCGCCTCACGCTTGGGCCCTGAAGTCGTGTCGAAATAACCACTGAACAACGGCGTCAGATCCCCCGCCTCCGAGCAGCCGAAAATCAGTTTCTGCGCCTGAATCGAACCCGACGAGTACACAAATAGTTGATAACCGGCAGCATGCCAGCGCTGCAGCGCTTCAACGGCATCCGGGTAAACATGCCCCTTCAATTGCCCGGCGTGATAACCCTGCGCCCAGACCATGCCTTGCAAGGCCTTGAGCGGCGTGGCTTTGCGATCTTCCTCGATCCAGCTCAAGAGAATTTCAACAACCCGTTCAACATCGGCCTGCGGCGCATTGCTGTCACGGCGCACGGCCTCCAGTTGCTCAGCCACATCGGGGCGCTCGGCGTTCTGGCGGACAAATTCCGGCAGGTGTTTAGCGGCAAACGGAAACAGCACGTCGAAGACGAAACTCACCGCGCTGGTAGTGCCTTCGATGTCCGTAACAATGGCTTTGATCGACATCGAATCAGTCCTCCAGACGCGGGAAGCGGCCGGCGATGTCTTCGCCGGTGAAATTGGCAACCCAGCCTTCAGGGTTGTTGAACAGACGGATCGCGACAAAGTGCGGATGCTCGCCCATGTCGAACCAGTGCTTGGTGCCGGCCGGCACCGAGATCAAATCGTTCTTTTCGCAGAGTACGGCGTAGACGTAATCATCGATGTGCAAGGTAAACAACCCACGGCCGGCGACGAAAAATCTGACTTCGTCTTCGCCATGGCGATGCTCTTCGAGAAACTTGGCGCGCAGCTCGGCTTTTTGCGGGTGATCGCTGTTCAGGCTGATGACGTCGACGGTGATGTAACCGCGCTCGGTCATCAGTTGGTCGATCTGCTCTTTATAGGCGCTGATCACCTCTTCCTGGGTGGCGCCGGGCTGGATTTTCGCGGCGGCTTGCCAGCGGTCGAAGCGCACGCCCTGCTCGGCCAGGGTCGAGGCGATGTCTTCAAAGTGGGTCAGCACCTTGTTCGGAATCTCAGGGCTTGAGACGTGATAGACGGACAGGCTGCTCATTGGGGCAATTCCTCGGTATCGGCCTTGCCGTCCGGTTCTTGCAGACCGGTCGGGCACAGCATTTCATCAGGCAAATGGGCTACTTCTGGTGAAGTCAGCCTTGGCGGTTCATGACGCTGCGGGTTTTCAACTCGCATTCAAACAGAAATTCAAAGGCCTCGATCTGCCGCAGCGCGTCGTTCATCTGCGCGCCCCAGGTGTAGAGGCCGTGGCCGCGAATCAGGTAACCGACACAATCAGGATGGGCGTCGAGCCAAGGCTGCACCTTGGCGGCGAGGCGCGCAATGTCCTGATCGTTGTCGAAAATCGGCACGCGCACCCGCGATTCGTGGGTCGAGATGCCACTGAAGGCTTTTTGCAGCTCGTAGTCTTCGAACTCGATAAAGTCTTGCGGAGTCAGGCGCGACAGCACCGTGGCATTGACCGAATGGGTGTGCAGCACTGCGCCGATCTCCGGCCGCCAGCTATACAGCTGGGTGTGCAGCAGGGTTTCGGCGGACGGCTTTTTGCCCGGTTCCAGGCTATTGCCGGAAAGGTCGGTGGCGAGCACATCGTCCACACTCAACTGGCCCTTGTGCTTGCCCGACACGGTCAGCAGCGCTTCGCTTGGCGAGAGGCGCGTCGAATAGTTGCTGCTGGTGGCCGGCGACCAGCCGCGACCATAAAGAAAGCGCCCGGCATCGACGATTTGCTGGGCGAGTTGTTCACGCGTAAGGCTCATGGCCTGTCCTCTTGCATACGTGTGGCAATGATAACGGCAGCAGCGAGCGCCGCGAGACTGGCAATACTAAAGGTCAATGTCGCGCCGAGGGCATTCCAGCTGTAGCCGGAATACAACGCGCCCATGGCGCCGCCGGTGCCGGCCAGTGCGGCGTACAGCGCCTGGCCCTGCCCTTGCTGGCGCGCGCCGAAGCTACGTTGCACGAAAGCGATGGCAGCGGCGTGAAAACTGCCGAAGGTCGCCGCGTGAAGCACCTGCGCAAACAACAGCACCCACAAGAACTCGGCGAACGAACCTAGCAGCAACCAGCGCAGCGCCGCCAGCAGAAAACTTGCCATCAGCACCCGGCGCAGGGAAAACCGCGCAAGAATCCGGCTCATCGCCATGAACATCAGCACTTCGGCAACGACACCCACGGCCCAGAGCATGCCGATGGTGCCGCGGGTGTAGCCGAGGCGTTCAAGGTGCAAGGTCAGAAAGGTGTAATACGGGCCGTGGCTCAATTGCATCAGCGCCACGCAGCCATAGAACGCCAGCACGCCGGGGTTGCGCAGTTGCTTGAGAAAGCCCTCCCCGCTCGGCCGATTGCCTTGCGGCGGTTGCGCGTTCGGCACCCACAAGCTGCTGAGGACGATGCCAGCCATGATCAGCACCAGCGCCGCCGGGTAGATATCGAGGCTGAGCCATTCGAACAATCGGCCAAGCGCGACCACGGTGATGATGAAACCGATCGAGCCCCATAAGCGGATTTGGCTGTAGCGCGAGGTCTGCCCCTGCAAATGCGCCAGGGTGATGACTTCGAACTGCGGCAGCACCGCGTGCCAGAAGAACGCGTGCAGCGCCATGACCATCGCCAGCCAGGCGTAGGTTTTGCTGACGAAAATCAACGAAAAAGTCAGCAGCGTACACACCGCGCCGAAGCGCACGATGGCCAGGCGTTTGCCGGTGTAATCGCCGAGCCAGCCCCAGATGTTCGGCGCCACACAGCGCATCAGCATCGGGATCGCGACCAGCTCACCGATCCGCGCGGGACTGAAGCCGAGGTGGTCGAAGTACAGCGCCAGAAACGGCGCTGTCGACCCGAGCAAGGCGAAATAGAACAGATAGAAACTGGACAGCCGCCAGTAAGGGAGCGCCGTCACGGTTATGCCGCGACGGCTTCAGAGCCCGCCATCAAAGCTGGCTCAGCACCGGGGTGCTCACGCGCACATCGGCGTTCTGGCCACGGTGACGCAGCAAGTGATCCATCAGCACGATGGCCATCATCGCTTCGGCAATCGGCGTGGCGCGGATGCCGACGCACGGGTCGTGACGGCCCTTGGTGATCACGTCCACAGGGTTGCCGTGGATATCGATCGAACGGCCCGGGGTGGTGATGCTCGACGTCGGCTTCAAGGCCAGATGCGCAACGATCGGCTGACCGGACGAGATACCACCGAGGATGCCGCCTGCGTTGTTGCTGAGGAAACCTTCCGGGGTCATTTCATCGCGGTGCTCGGTGCCGCGCTGGGCAACCGAGGCAAAACCGGCGCCGATTTCCACGCCTTTCACCGCGTTGATGCTCATCAGTGCGTGGGCCAGTTCAGCATCGAGGCGATCGAAGATCGGCTCGCCCAGACCCGGCATCACGCCTTCGGCAACGACAGTGATCTTCGCCCCAACCGAGTCCTGGTCGCGACGCAATTGATCCATGTAGGCCTCAAGCTCCGGCACTTTGTCCGGGTCCGGGCAGAAGAAAGCGTTCTCTTCCACCGAATCCCAGGTCTTGAACGGGATTTCGATCGGGCCGAGCTGGCTCATGTAGCCACGAATGACGATGCCTTGGGTGGCCAGGTATTTCTTCGCGATCGCACCGGCCGCCACGCGCATCGCGGTTTCGCGCGCCGAGCTGCGACCACCGCCACGGTAGTCGCGCTCGCCGTATTTGTGGTGGTAGGTGTAGTCGGCGTGGGCTGGGCGGAACAGATCCTTGATCGCCGAGTAGTCCTTGGACTTCTGGTCGGTGTTGCGGATCAGCAGGCCGATCGAGCAACCGGTGGTGCGGCCTTCGAATACGCCAGAGAGGATTTCGACTTCGTCGGCTTCTTGACGCTGGGTGGTGTGGCGGCTGGTGCCTGGCTTGCGGCGATCGAGGTCGCGCTGCAGGTCTTCGAGGGAGATCTCCAGGCCCGGCGGGCAGCCGTCGACAATGGCGACCAACGCCGGACCATGGCTCTCGCCAGCGGTGGTGACAGTGAACAACTTGCCGTAGGTATTGCCGGACATGCAGGACGCTCCGTGAAATCAAACCCAAATTCGTGATGCGCGCCAGTATACGCAGGCTAACCGAGTAGTTCATCCTCGAACCTTAGTGGTGCTGGCGAGTCCAACCGGCACCTTGGCGAATGATGGCGTGATGATGCTGCGAGTTTTGATCTTGAGTCTTACCCTCTTTACGGGCTTTGCCCAAGCGACGGTCCTACAACGCCCGGTCACTTTGGATACCGGCACCGGCGAACTTTTCGGTTCGCTGCTGCTGCCAAAATCTGACAACCCTGTGCCGGTTGTCCTGATTATTTCTGGCTCCGGTCCTACGGATCGCGACGGAAACAACCCCGACGGCGGGCGCAACGACAGCCTCAAGCGCCTGGCGTGGGTGCTCGCCAAACACAATATCGCCAGCGTGCGTTACGACAAGCGCGGTGTTGCGGCGAGCCTGGCGGCAACGCCGGATGAGCGCAATTTGTCGGTGGAGGCCTACGCGGCGGACGCGGTGGCATGGGGGCAGAAGCTCAAGACTGACCCGCGTTTCGGCAAGCTGATCCTGCTCGGCCACAGTGAAGGCGCGCTGATTGCCAGCCTCGCCGCGCCGAAAGTGGACGCCGCTGCGGTGATTTCCCTGTCCGGCAGCGCGCGCCCGGTCGATCAGGTGATCCGCGAGCAATTGGCTCGCAGCCTCCCACCTCCGTTGATGCTACGCAGCAATGAATTGCTCGACAGCCTCAAGGCCGGCCAGACTGACGACAATGTGCCGCAACCGCTGCAGGTGATTTTCCGCCCGAGCGTGCAGCCGTATCTGATTTCGCTGTTCCGTCAGGATCCCGCGAAAGCCTTCGCGCAATTGAAGATGCCGGCGCTGATCGTCCAGGGCAGCAACGACATGCAGGTCGGCGTTGGCGATGCGCGGGCGCTGAAAGCCGCCAAACCCGACGCCGAACTGGCGGTGATCGACGGCATGAACCACGTCATGCGCATCGTCCACAACGATATGAAGCGGCAATTGGCTTCGTACAAGGATCCGAATTTGCCACTGGCGGCGGAACTTGGCGCGAAGATCATCGAGTTTATTGACGGACTTCGCACCCGTTAAGCGCGGTTTACCCTCTAGTCCTGCAAAAAACGGCCGATAAGCCTTTGTCGCCAGCGCAACGGCTGGCGACAAGCAGGGCTTGGACAGGATCTCGCCGTTATGACTGATACCCCGACTTCACCCGACACCACCGCTGAAAAAGACGCACCGCCAGCGGTCGAGCTGCCGTGGGCGGATGTCCACGTCGAGCACCACAAGATGCTCCGCCTGGCCCCATTGCAGACCGACCGCAACACTGGCGGCCGCCCCTTGCGCTTCGTCGAATTCGGCTATGCCGAGCGCAACAGCAAAGAAAAAAGCCTGATGCGCATGACGATCAAGCTGCCCGGCCAGCGTGTGCGCAAAGAGCAGAATCAGCTGGACGTGTGGGTCGATCACACGACCAAACGTGTGCACTTCGGCCCCGACAGTGGCTTGCAGATCGAACCAATGAACCGTGGCATCGGCCGTTACATGGCCGCGCAAGGCATCAATTGGGCGAAAAAGCGCTGGCCGACCTACACCGTTGACGGCATGGACTTGAACAACAAGGACGCGCTGAACGAAGACACCCGTCTGCGTCGCGATCATTTCCTGCGGGTGCATGGTTTTGATGTGGTGTACGCCGATGCCCAGCACTTGAAGGGCAGCGTCAAGGATGTATTGGTCGGCGATTTGCTCGGCGACTGGAACAGCGAAAAGCTGCAGATCGTCGAGATTCTTGAAGCGGCACAGATGCTGCAGCAGGCCGAACAGAATCTGGCTGAGCAGGAAGTGAAGCTGAAGAAACAGGAAGAGAAGGTCAGCAAGTTCAAGCGTGAAGACGCCGGGCTGCGTTTCACCATTACCTGTCTGGTGGCGTTTGCGGTGTTTCAGGCGGGGCTGCTGATCTGGATTGCTACGCACCGGTAGATCAAAAGATCGCAGCCTTCGGCAGCTCCTACATTGGAATGCGGTAATCCCTGTAGGAGCTGCCGAAGGCTGCGATCTTTTGCTTTTAACGGGTCAGATGCGGGAAGCGAACAAGGCCTGATGATCGCGGCACTGCTCCGCCGTCAACATGAACACGCCATGCCCGCCACGCTCGAATTCGAGCCAGGCGAAATCGACTTCCGGGTACAACGCGTCAACGTGTACCTGGCTGTTGCCCACCTCGACAATCAACAACCCCTTCTCGGTCAGATGATCGGCCGCTTCAGCGAGCATGCGTCGCACCAGGTTCAAGCCATCGTCGCCACACGCCAGGCCCAGCTCCGGTTCATGCTGATATTCGTCCGGCATGTCGGCGAAATCTTCCGCATCCACGTAAGGCGGGTTCGACACGATCAGGTCGAAACGCTGGCCCGGCAAGCCATCAAAGCCATCGCCCTGCACGGTATAGACGCGCTCATCGACGCCATGGCGCTCGATGTTCTGGTTGGCCACTTCCAGCGCTTCGAACGACAGATCGGCCAGCACCACTTCGGCGTTCTGAAACTCGTAGGCACAGGCGATACCGATGCAACCGGAACCGGTGCACAGGTCGAGAATCCGCGCAGGCTCGCTGCCGATCCACGGGGCGAAACGGTTTTCGATCAGTTCGCCAATCGGCGAGCGCGGGATCAACACACGCTCATCGACGATGAACGACATGCCGCAGAACCATGCCTCACCCAACAGGTAAGCGGTCGGAATGCGCTCTTCGATACGGCGCTTGAGCAAACGCTGCAAATTGACCAGCTCGTCGTCTTCCAGCGCGCAATCGAGGTAGCTGTCGGCGATTTCCCAAGGCAGGTGCAAAGCTCCCAGCACAAGCTGCCGCGCTTCGTCCCAGGCATTGTCGGTGCCATGGCCGAAAAACAGATCCTCCCCATGGAAGCGGCTGACGGCCCAACGAATATGGTCGCGCAGGGTACGAAGTCGGGAAGTGATCACGGGGCAGAACTCCAGAAAAAACGACTGGCGATTCTAGCAGCCAAAACGCGCGACGACGACGCAGGAAAAACATCGCACCGACGGTAGGAGTTTTCTGTTTTTTGCATCGGCTATTGAACAGAACGTGTAACTTGACAAGGCTGCAGGCCAATAACGACGGTGCCTACGATGGTAGCGATTCACAGAACCGCTCAGCCAGAGGACAATGTCGCAAAAGCCCCACCCCAAGGAGCCCCAGAATGTCCGTTCCAAAAACGATGTTTCAACTCAGCGGTCGCGGTTACGCAGCGGCCACACTGAGCCATGCCACCGTGGTCATCATCGATGCCCAGAAAGAATATCTCAGTGGCCCGCTGGCCCTGAGCGGCATGGACGCGGCCGTCGCAAACATCAAGCAAGTGGTTGCCGCAGCCCGTGCAGCCGGTCGGCCGATCGTGCACGTGCGTCACCTCGGCACCGTCGGCGGCCTGTTCGACCCACAGGGCGAACGCGGCGAATTCATCCCTGGCCTCGAGCCACAGGGCGATGAAACCATTATCGGCAAACTGCTGCCGAGCGCGTTCCACGGCACCGAGTTGCTGGACCGTTTGCAAAACCTTGGCTCACTGGACCTGATCGTCTGCGGTTTCATGAGCCACTCCAGTGTCAGCACCACCGTACGTGCGGCGAAGAATCTGGGTTTCCGCTGCACTCTGGTCGAAGACGCGTGCGCCACCCGCGACCTGCCATTCAAGGGCCGAGTGCTCAGCGCCGCCGTGGTGCAGGAAGCCGAAATGGCGATCATGGCGGACAATTTCGCCACGCTCGCGTTGACTCAAGACCTGATCTGATCGGCTCTGATGGGCGGCTCGCGGCGCCGCTCATCTGCAAAATCCTCTCATTTGCCGCAAATGCCATAGCCTCAGGAACAACCCGGTCAACTCCCGGTCGAAGGGCCGATACCCATTGAGGAAGGTCGGAATGAAGTTATCCGATGGATTTGACGCACGCCGCTTGCGGCCCAAAGGCCAAAGCAACTGGCGTTTTCGATTCGGCGCGGCGATTGCCGCCATTCTGGCGACGTTCGGTGTGCTGCTGGCGATGGCCGGGGCCGCCAGCCTGCTCGGGCGCCCGCCAGCGCTCGGTGATTTGAATGCCACGCCGATGGGTTCGGCGATCATTCTGGCAGTCGGCTTGCTGTTTCTGTATTTCGGTGTCGCCCTGTGGCGTCGTTGCCGGCGTCGCGCCCGGCAATCGCGGGAACTGAACATGTCCCCGCACCTGATGAAAAAACACGACTGAATCACCGGCCTGGCTTTTTGCCGGGCCGTTTTGTTTCGACTTGGGTAAACTGGCCGCCCTTCGCGGAGGCTGACATGCAAGACGACGATTTTTCCCTGTTCAAAAGTGCGATCCAAGGCGTCAAGCCGATCAAGCACGACCGCGCCGACACCGGCAAACCCAAGGCTGACCGCGCACAGATCGCCAAGCTGCGCCAGTCCGCCACCGTGCGCACCGACACTGCTACCGTGGATGGTCTGTCCGACCAGTTCGTGATCGACGTCGGCCCGGAAGACGAGTTGATGTGGTCCCGTGACGGCGTGCAGGAAAGTCAGATGCGCAAGCTCAAGGTCGGCCAGATCCCGTTCGAAGGCAGCCTCGACCTGCACGGCATGAGCGTGGAAAAGGCCCGCGAAACCCTCTGGGCCTTTCTTGCCGAAGCGACTAAATTCGAAATCCGCTGCGTACGCGTCACCCACGGCAAGGCTGTGCGCCTGGACGGCAAGCGGCCGATGATCAAAAGCCACGTCAACACCTGGTTGCGCCAGCATGCCCAAGTGCTGGGTTTCTGCTCGTGTCAGGCGAAACACGGCGGTGCCGGCGCGGTTTACGTGATGCTCAAACGCACCATGATGGAAGGCCGCGACGAATAATCGCGTTACACCGAACTTGCAGGGTTGTGTCCGCCACCGTACCCTTGCCCTTTGCGAAAATCCCCACAGGTAGTTTCATGTCCCTGGAACAGAATTACACCGCGATTCTCGGCCAATTGGGCGAGGACGTGTCCCGCGAGGGCCTGCTCGACACGCCAAAACGTGCCGCCAAAGCCATGCAGTACCTCTGCCGCGGTTATGAACAGACGCTCGAAGAGGTCACCAACGGTGCCCTGTTCAGCTCCGACAACAGCGAAATGGTGCTGGTCAAGGACATCGAGTTGTACTCGTTGTGCGAACACCACCTGCTGCCGTTCATCGGCAAGGCGCATGTTGCGTACATCCCGAGCGGCAAAGTGCTGGGCCTGTCTAAGGTCGCGCGGATCGTCGACATGTACGCCCGTCGCCTGCAGATCCAGGAAAACCTCAGCCGTCAGATCGCCGATGCAGTGATGCAAGTCACCGGCGCGCTGGGCGTAGCCGTGGTGATTGAGGCCAAGCACATGTGCATGATGATGCGCGGTGTCGAGAAGCAGAATTCGTCGATGATCACTTCGGTGATGCTCGGTGAGTTCCGCGAAAACGCAGCGACCCGCAGCGAATTCCTCAGCCTCATCAAGTAATTCGTTGCGCGAAGAAAACCGGCATTCATCGCCGGTTTTTTTTCGTCCATGAAAAATCGGGTAAGCTGCGCGCCTTTCTCAATTTGCACCGTGAGGCTTTAAACGTGTTCGTCAAAGCGCTTCGTGTCGGCCTCGGCCAACTGGTTATCTTCATCGACTTCATCACCCGCCCGGGCAAGAAACAGCGTCCTGCCGAGACTCAGGCCCAGGTCAACGCCGCCGCGCAAGGCCTGACCCTGTATCAGTTCCATGCCTGCCCGTTCTGCGTGAAAACCCGCCGCACACTGCGTCGCCTGAATGTACCGGTGGCGCTGAAGGATGCGAAGAACAACGAGCAGGATCGTCAGACGCTGCTGGATCAGGGTGGCCGGATCAAGGTGCCTTGCCTGCGCATTGAAGAGAATGGCCAGACAACCTGGATGTATGAGTCCAAGGTGATTATTGATTATCTGGATAAGCGGTTTGCCGCTGTCTGATGATTATGTTGTGGGTTGATTGACGCCTTCGCGAGCAGGCTCGCTCCCACCCTTTGGAATGCATTTCCACTGTGGGAGCGAGCCTGCTCGCGAAGGGACCCTCTCAGCCACCGCAAATCCCAGACAAAAATAAACCGGCCCTCGAGCCGGTTTATTGTTTTCAGGCCGCTTTCTCTAGCAGCGCCTGGCGCACCACCGCCGCCAATCGCTTGAGCCCTTCATCCAGTCGCGCCGGATCAATGTGGCTGAAATTCAAGCGCAAATGCCCATGATGGTTATCCGGATCCGGAAAGAACGGCTCCCCCGGCATAAACGCCACGTCATTGGCCAACGCCTCATTGAGCAACGTTCGCGTATCCAGCGGCTGCTTCAACGTCAGCCAGAAAAACAGCCCGCCCTGCGGCATGTTCCAGTCGGCGAGATCAGAAAAATGCGTTTCCAGCGCCGTTTGGAAGGCATCGCGCCGTTGCCGATAGAAGCCGCGCAACTCACTCAGATGCTGCAGATACTTGTCGCTGCCAATCCATTGCAGGGCCTGCCACTGACCGATGCGGTTGGTATGCAGATCTGCCGATTGCTTGAGTTTGAGCAGATGCGGGAACAGGTCCGGGCTGGCGATCAAGTAACCGACGCGTAAACCGGGCAACAAGGTTTTCGACACGGTGCCGGTGTAGATCCAGCTCGCCTTCTGCAGACGCCCGGCAATCGGCTTGGCGCTGCCGCCATCGAAAGTCAGCTCGCGGTAGGGTTCGTCCTCGATCAGGGTGACGCCGAATTCGTCGAGCAATGCCGCTACGGCTGCACGCTTGGCTTCGCTGTAACGCACGGCGGACGGATTCTGGAACGTCGGGATCAGGTAAATGAACGCTGGCCGGTGCTGTTCGAGACGACTGCGCAATTGCGCCAGATTCGGGCCGTCGGCTTCTTGCGGCACGGTCAGGCAATCGGCGCCGAATAGCTGGAAAATCTGCAATGCGGCGAGATAGGTCGGCGCTTCAAGCAGAATTTCCGTGCCCTTGTCGATGTACAGCTTGGCCGCCAGATCGAGGGTTTGCTGCGAGCCGCTGACCACCAGTACCTGACTTGCGGTGCACTCCAGGCCCAGCGCCCTCGCCTCCGCTGCCAAGGCTTCGCGCAATGCCGGTTCGCCTTCGCTCATGCCGTATTGGCCGAGTGACAGCGGCATGTCAGCCCACTCGACCTTCGGCAGCATCGCTTCGGCCGGCAAGCCGCCAGCGAACGACATGACCTCCGGGCGCTGGGCGGCGGCAAGGATTTCACGGATCAAGGAGCTTTTAAGGCGCGCGACACGTTCGGAAAAGGCCATGGAAGTCACCGGTAGCGAGGCATGGGAATAATGAGTCAAACTGGTTGACTGAAATTACGACAGCTTGAGCGAGTACGTCAATATGCTTGACCTTAAAAACCCCGCGAGCCAACAACAGGCGATGGAAGCGTTTTTCTTCGGCTATCAGGCCTTCACTGCCAAGGCTGATGAAATGCTCGAGCGCCGTGGGCTGTCGCGGGTACATCAGCGAATTGTGTTTTTCATCGCTCGATACCCGAATTTGAGCGTGAAGGAATTGCTGGGATTGCTTGGCGTGAGCAAGCAGGCCTTGAACATGCCGTTGCGACAGTTACAGGAAATGCATCTGGTCGACAGCGTGGCGTCCGAGGCCGACAAGCGAAAGCGTCTGCTGGAGTTGACGGCCGAAGGCGCGAAGTTTGAACAGGCGCTGCGGCGTGAGCAGGTGAAATTGCTGGAGCGAGTGTTTGCCGAGGCTGGCGAGGCGGCGGTGAATGGCTGGCTGGCGGTGAATATGGCGCTGGGGAAAAGTCAGACGGCTCTCGACTGAATGGGACTGCCTCTTCGCGGGCAAGCTCGCACACAGGGGCACGCATTTCAAACGTGGGAGCGAGCCTGCTCGCGAAGGGGCCAGTGCAGGCGATATATCGCTATCGACGGAACTTTCGTAAACAAAACCAAAAACAATATTTGCTTTATTTGTACACAAAAGCATAATCCACAGCGTGCGAGTTCCTGACCGCATGGTCAACAAATTCGCGTATGCCTCAAAGGGCCGCTGCCACCCCTCATGGGTCCGGCCCTGGAAATAACAATAAAACTCTTGAGGAGTACTCGCTGTGGAAAGCCGCAAATCCGAAGCATCGACGCTGGACCTCTCGCCGCCATTACGCAGTGGCTTGCTGGAACGTCTGTTTAAACTCAGCTTGCACGGCACCACGGTGAAGACCGAGCTGATTGCCGGTCTGACAACCTTCATCACCATGGCTTACATCATCTTCGTCAACCCGAACATCATGGCCGATGCCGGGATCGATCACGGTGCAGCCTTCGTCGCCACCTGTATCGCCGCCGCGCTGGGCTGCCTGTTGATGGGCCTGTACGCCAACTGGCCAGTGGGTCTGGCGCCGGGCATGGGCCTCAACGCATTCTTCACTTACACCGTGGTCGGCACCATGGGCTACAACTGGGAAACTGCACTGGGTGCGGTGTTCGTCTCCGGTGTGCTGTTCATGATCCTGACTTTCTCGCGAATTCGCGAGTGGCTGCTGAACAGCATTCCAGTCAGCCTGCGCTTTGCGATGGGTGCCGGTGTCGGTCTGTTCCTTGGCCTGATCGGCTTGAAAACCGCGGGTATCGTCGTCGATAGCCCGGCCACACTGATCAAACTCGGCTCCCTGCGCGAACCTGGCCCACTGCTCGCGGCCATCTGCTTTCTGATGATCGCGATCCTCAGCTACCACCGAGTCTTCGGCGCAATCCTCATCAGCATCATCACCGTGACCCTGGCCGGTTGGGGCCTGGGCATCGTGCACTACGAAGGGATCATGTCGACCCCGCCAAGCCTGGCTCCGACCTTCATGGCCATGAACGTCGCCGGCGTGTTTAACGTCAGCATGATCAGCGTGGTGCTCGCCTTCCTCTTTGTGCACATGTTCGACACCGCCGGCACGCTGATGGGCGTCGCCCAGCGCGCCAATCTGGTGAATGCTGACGGCCGTATCGAAAACCTCTCCCGCGCGATGAAAGCCGACAGTGCATCCAGCGTGTTCGGTGCCGTGGTCGGTGTTCCGCCAGTCACCAGTTACGTAGAAAGTGCCGCTGGCGTAGCCGCTGGTGGTCGGACTGGTCTTACCGCAGTCACCGTAGGTGTGCTATTTATAGCGGCGATGTTCTTCGCACCGCTGGCCGGCATGATTCCCGCTTACGCCACCGCCGGTGCACTGATCTATGTGGCGATGCTGATGATGGGCGGCATGGCCCACATCGAATGGGACGAAGCCACTGACGCGATCCCGGCCATCGTCACCGCGATCATGATGCCACTGACCTTTTCGGTCGCCGACGGCATCGCGCTGGGCTTCATCACCTACGTGGCGTTGAAGGCTGGTACCGGCAAGTACAAGGAAATTTCCGTGAGCCTGTGGGTGCTCTGCGCGATTTTCATCGCCAAGTTCATCTTCTTGTAAGCGTCACGCGGTTCAAGCTTCAACACAGCCTCACCCAATCGGGTGGGGCTTTTGCACATTCTTGAGTACAACAAAAAAAGGAGGAAAGTGATGAGTCTGGAAACCTGGCTGCTGTTCAGCGGCGCTGCATTGGTGGTGATTCTGATTCCGGGGCCACTGTCGTTGTTGATGATCAGCAACAGTCTGAATTATGGGTTGCGCCGTTCTTATCCGGCATTTCTCGGTGGCGTATTCGCCTCTATCTGCCTGCTCAGTGCTTCGGCGTTGGGGCTGGGTGCCTTGTTGCTGGCATCGGAGCAACTGTTCAGTGCCCTGAAAATCGTCGGCGGACTCTATCTGTTCTATCTGGCCTGGCAGAGCTGGCAGCAATCGCGCCAGCCATCGGTCGGCGCCGTCGTGCCACAAGCTGCCGCCGTTCCACGGTTTCGCGCGTTGTTCGGGCGCGCCTTTGTACTGGGCGCCAGCAACCCGAAAGACATCCTGTTCTTCGCCGCTTTCCTGCCGCAATTCCTCAGCGCCGAACAGCCCTTCCTGCCGCAGTTGCTGGTGATGATCGCCACCTGGACCCTGCTGGATCTGCTGTGCAAACTGGCCTACGGACTCGGAGCCCACGGCGCAGCGCGTTACTTGCGCAGTGGCAAAGGACAGAGCTGGTTCAACCGGATCAGTGCCGGCTTGTTCGGAGGCGCCGGCGCGGCATCGTTGCTCAGCAGTCACTGAGACATTTGGATCACAAACTTTTTATTTATCTGTAGCCATCCCTGACTTGAAAAACTCAAGTCAGGGATGGCATTCGCAGCGACCGCTCGTGTTGCTCGCGACATCTCCCCGCCGCAACAACTGCATCCCTCAAGCGCAATACACAGCAACAACCCGTTGATGTACATCGTTCAAAAGGCGACCGTACTATCACGACTCAAATAAATAAAAACCCGCCAGAACAAGGAAGTTCACATGGCCACCCTGATACGTAAAGCGTCATTGGAAACTGCAGAGATCACCGACGCCGTCGTCATCGCCGACATGCGTTTCGAGCGCAATGAACATCATGTTTCGACCATTGATTTCAAACCCGAAACTGATGAAACAACCAGCATCAAAGTAAAAAGCAAAGTCGATCAATTGAAAATAGTCGACTCCGTATTCGGCCCGCTGCAAATCGGCAATATTTCAATAACACGAGTGTCACTTTATGCCTTGGGCGCCACGTTTGACGGCCAACCACTGAGTGGCAAAAGCACCTTTTTCCGGGTACCCAAGCGATCTTTCATCAACGCGTTGCAGTTCAGTGCTGTCGACATTGAACACCATATGAAATCGTCAACAGGCAAGGACAGTTATTTGTTGACGACACTGCTTTTCGAAATGGCCAGCGAACGCCCACTGACGGCCCCTCACCTGATAAGAGAAAGTTCGCAAGCTTCTACAGACGAAGGTAACTACCGTAGCAAATTGGTAAAACTACTGGATTCCGCACAGAAACTGGATCTGTATCACGCAAACCTGCCCAAACATAATCCTCGCTGGGTGTCCCTGGCGAAAAGTTACGCCGCGCTCGGTTCGAGTGTCGGCATCCAAGCTTTCGGCATATTCATGGGTTTACGCGGTGTGGTGGATGCTATCAAAGCAAACAACACCACCGAAGTCGCCATCAACAGCTTGGGTATTGGTACGGAAGTGGGTTCCATTGTTGTTGACATCGCCGTCAGCAAAATTGCGTCGAATATGCTCTCGGCCGGGCAAGGCGCCCTTATGGATTTTGCCAAAACCCGGTTTGCCCTGAGGCTGGGTCGCTCCGGCGGTTTGATCGGCGGCGCACTGACATTGCCGTTCGATATCTTCACCGCTGTCAGATCGATCAATGCCGCTGAAAATGCCGTCGGAAAAGAAGCCATGGACCATTACGTGAGCGCTGGATTGAGTATTACCAGCGCCGCCATGACGATCATCCTCGGTGCGGCAGCGTTGGCAGGCTTTTCATTTGCAGGCCCGGTCGGGCTTGCAGCTGGAGCAATCCTGGCCATCGGATCGCAAATTTATGGCGCGGTACGCGTGGTCGACGACATTGATGACTACATCGAACTGACGCTGGACGAGCGCTGGCGCACAGGCTGGTTTTCGTTCTGCATGATGGACCCTGACCAGGCCGTGCAAAACCGCTATCTGCTGGCAAAAACCAGGCTCCAACACGCGAAACAATTGAAAGAAACAGCCAGAAAACTGTTGGATGGGCAACTAAAGGACACAACCGAAGCCATCGTTAATGGCAAGTTTGAAGTCCACCTCAAACCCTCCCGAGTGCGCAAGCGTAACTGGTGGACCAAACAGGACCGTTGGGAAACGATCCAGGTTCCCGAGATCAAGGGAGGCGATGACATCATTGACGCCCGCAACGGGGTTTCCAAGGATACGCCAGGTGCAGAGTTGGGTACGGTTGGCGAAAACAAGGGCATTCTCTGGTTCATCAGCGAGGGCCAGGACTCAATCAAGGGCGTTGAAAACAAACCCAACAGCTTTCACTACCGATCGGGAAAAAAACAGCTGACCGGGGGTGAGAAAGACGACCGCTTCGTGTTCGAGGGTGCAGGGGATCTGCTTGTACAGGATGCCCAGTTTTCTGAGTATTCAACACTGAAAGGCGGCGCAGGCAACGACACGCTTGTTCTGGCTGGAAGCAATTACACACGCCGCACCGATAGAAAAGGCTATGACGTCGATCTGCTGGCCCAAACCCTGCAGGTAATCGCAACCGATCCGTCTGTAGAAGAGGGTGAAAAATATACTCTCCACAGCCTTCTGGAAAGTATCGAGAATGTTGAAACGGTCAGCGGGGCCATCAGTGTTGTGACCGGTTCGGATAAACGCAACATCATTAATTCGCGCGGCCAGGACACCATCAATGCGGGGCCCGGAAATGATCAAATCCATCTGACATATCCCGGAGCAACAGCCTCGGGTGAGGCTGGCATTGACGAATACATCATTGACCACAAACCAGGCCGTATTGCCATCATCGAAGACGGCACAGAAGAAAGTATTGTTTTGCTCAACTGGAAATACGAACTGATCGAAAGCTGGGCAATCGAGAATGGCGCGCTGATCATCAGTTCCCGGTTCGCATTTGCGGACGACCCGAAAAGTGTCGTGATCATTCAAGGCCTGTATAAGAAAGACGCGAACAACTTCGTATTGCAGAATAATAAATTCACGTTCATGACCGGCGACGGCTACTCGTTAAAACTGCCTGACGCCCCAGACCTGCCCGACAGCATCGAAAATGGCCACAACCTCGAAATCGAAGTAGTCGTTGTAAAAAAAGGAACACCCGAAAGACCCCTTATCCTCCACGCTCCCGAGTGCCTGATCGATCATCAGCGTGATGCGAGTTACTACCTGCCAAGGTCCAGGAAAAACACGACAATCCGGTTGGTGAAACGTGCCGAAGCGGTGGTTCGTCTGCATCTTGATTACGACATCAGCGAACTGACACAGGTTGAAGCGCACTTCACCTCGGGAGAGAAGAAGTCAAATGGAGAACTTTTTGCGGGATGCGACCTGATTTATCACTTCGGCCACAACACACTGAAATTTGGCTTGTTCGCCTATGCGGAAGGTGGACTTGCCCCCAGAAACATGATCAGGATCTTGCGAACCATGGCCGCACGTCCCAACTACCGGGTCGTGCTCATTTTTAAAGGTGGCGTCACGGTCAATTTGCAACTGACACCGGAAACCGATGTTTGCCCCCTTGAAAGCCATAATCCGAATGATTTTGATACTTGGACGACGCAGCTCTCACTACCACTGCCACGGCGCACAGATCAGACTCCTTTTGAGTTACCTGAAACCAAACCCTTCAAATTCGACAGGGCGGGATGCGGTTCGCTTTTTTCCTATCCCGAGCAAACCTCGATCCAGAATCTTGAAGGTACTGGTTCCACCTACCTGATTCACCTGGTTGCCGATATAGCGATCAGATTGTCTACCCCGGGAGCACTCGCAAACGCCCCTGCCAGACTGCCTTACTCTTCCACCTGGGACCTCGACGCGACGAAACTCGGCAAGGTCGAGATCAGGCTGGAAAATAACCAGCTGCACATCGGCACCTGCATTATTCATTTGCCGGAGTACGAAAGCGAAGACCTGATCGATCAGGTCCGAGTCATTACCGAGAAAGGGGTTGTCCATACCGTCGATCTCTCTTTCGACAGGGTTTACCTGGATGGTCTGGATGCCCGCTTCTTTGAAGACCCCGGCTCGGCAAAAGACTTGCCCGAGGCTTTTGCAGCAATGGCCAATCAAGAGATCAAAGTGAGAAACATCGTGCTCGCCGACAACCGTCCCGAGGCGCTGAGTTACAACTTTCCCGCACACGGCTGGATCCTGCGCAGAGACAAATCTCGCGTTGAATACTCAGCACTGCAAGTGGTCAATCGGTGCAGCCATCAAGAACTCCCCCTCTTTGCACAGCCGCCGTTGATGACTGCTCCCTCTGCTTGACGCGCGCACCCCCGTCAAAAACCGATAACCACGTGCGCACTCCGAAGTGCAGTAACCGAACGTGTCCACAGGGATGCGGACGAGTGCGCCTGAAAAATGCGCTGAGGCACGTGCCCGCGCATCATCACTCAACGAGTAACTTCACATGGCCAAACCACCCAAAAAAGTTCCTGTGACAGTGGCAGCAGATACCACTGTTACAACCAGACCTGCACAGTCAGGCTCGGGTACTCGCGTCACTGCAAACCTGCCTGAATCAGCACTGCCTGGCGTCGACTCGACCACGGGACCTCCCGGTATCGCCACCACTCGCCCGCCCGTCGTCATCGTCAGTGATATGCCCGATACCTACCGTGCCGCCCGCAGTGCAATCGCCTGGCCACAGGATCGATTGCACGAGCTGATACCAAGCGGAGAAAACACGGGTCTGTTCACCGGCCCGGATCAACGAACCTACGCGCAAATCGGCAACGAAGGCCGGTTTGTCGTCGAACGGGATCTGCAAGGCAACTATTACGTTCCGCTGACCTTTGCACCCGGTGTTCCCGGCCCGGTACTGACCAGGATTGAAGGCCAGGCCAGCTGGCACATCCAGCGCCCTGGCTGGCAATCAACACAGTCTCGACCCGACACCCCTGCCACGCCACCGTCCCTCACCTACCTTGCGCCCGATGACGCAAAAACGCTGACCAGAGCAGAACTCTCAACGGGGGGACTTCGATACAACAAACTCAAACATACCTTCGTCGATACCGCAGACGGCACAGTCATGGTTCGGAAAAACCAGCAAGGTGAATATCAACTGACCTCGGCAACAAGCAGAGACTTGCCCGATGTATTTTTTCAACAGATTCCCGGAACGGTGCTCTGGCGCCGCAAGCATCCGCACTTGCCAACCCCCGACCATCCCGCTGCAGGCAGGTCGCGGCCAATGGCCGAAGCAGACGAACCGCAACCCGGCCCAAGCAAACGCGCGCGGGTCAACGTCCCCGAACAACCACTAGCACCAATAACCTTCGATGCCAGCGCTCCAGCCGAGCAAACACCGTTTTTCTGGCTACCCTGGGGCCATCTGAACAAACCAGCGCAGGTGGAGTCGGTGCAGCTCGGCTGGTTTCATTATCCGGTGGTGCCGAAGGGTTCCACCCCTCACCCCAAAGTCTACTTTGTGCAACATCCTGACTTTGTGCCAACACACTTCGATGCGTTTGAACAAATGCTCCGTACGGCGCCCTCGATGCAGCCTGTTGCAACATTTCGCATCGGTAACGATCCGGGAGAAATACACCCTGGAAAACGTTTCTTCGATGAACCGATCTCGCAGTCGGTAGCCAAGACATTCCCTGATTTCTCTGATGACACGGCACGGGCCGTCGCCAGAAGGCTGTTCGAACTCGCGGACAACACACCGATGATTACCGGCACCGGGCTGGTCAACATTCAGGCAGTCCTGCATCAGTGGAAACAACGGCCATTTCCCACCGCACCTGCGTATGCCGACCCGCTGAACATGCTAGCAGTGGCACCTTCCACCGATTTCCGCGGTAAAAAACTCATCCGTATGCCCTCCCAGGTCGACGGCGAACTGCAACGACTCAGCTTCGATCCCAAGCATTTTCCCGTCGAGTGGAACCACTACAAAACCTACCCGACCGACCTGAACCTCAGACGCCTGCTTGGCGCCCTGTTGGTTCGCAGCGGCTATGACATATTTCCCCTGACATACGAACACCGCATGCCAACGCTGGTATTCAGGCGCGGAACCAGTGAGCGGATTTATTTTATGAAACTGGGTGTGGTGGATCATGTCGGCCTGTCCCACACCCCGGGCAATGAACTGGCAGAACCCAGCCTGCCGGCCAGGATAGGCAACGAGGCGTTTCACGCCCTGGCCACCGCGACCATGGAAAACAAAGTGGTCTGGCTCATCGGGGGCGTATTGAAGGTTGAGTCGACTCCGGATTCGGTGTTCGTGCTCAGGGAGCGCTGAGATCCCGCTACGACTCGCACCGGCCCTGCCGGCGCGAGTCGGCATGACTTTCGAACGCCTCGAAACACCCTGCAGCACTTGCCCTCATCGCCATACATATATACCGCACGCCGTGGCGAGTTTTTGCCGAACATCACGCCTTTGAAGCCAATGGGTCGGGCAAACACGATGCCGCGCAATTGCACATCGAATCCGCTTCCCGAATATCCGGCCGCATCACTGATCAGCGATTCATCGGAGCAAGTCCATGGCAAAACCACCCAGGAAAATTCCTCGCACGGCGTCACCGGAGGCGTCTAGCCGAGCAACCAATCCTTTACCTGTTCCAGTTGCAGCACTTCCCGGTGAACCGGGTCATTCCACTCCGCACACCGAAGCCACTTCATCACACGCGTTGCCAGAAGCACCCGCCGACCGCCCCAGCGTCATCGTCGGTCGTCCGTTCACCCGGCATCGCCAATTGAGCGAAGCGCGAACCTCTGATTGGGTGAGGCAGCAATCCATCGAAACCGGACCGTCTGCGCTGGCCGGTGCTTCCAGCAGCGAAAGACCAGCGCATCCGGTCTATATCGACCCCGAATCGGCAACCCGACTGAAGCTGCAACCAGGCACTGAAGAAGGGTTTCGCTACGACAAACGCAAGAAATCCTACGTCGAAATGGTCGGCGGCATGGTCATGGTGAGCAAAACTGCGGAAGGCTGGCGACAGACACATGCCGGGGAATCAACCCCGACGGGACAAAGAGTGGAACAGATTCCGGGGACAACACTCTGGCGTGAAATCGACACGCCGCAGCAAGGCGACCCAGCCGTAATCAATCCACTGTCCACCGAAGCGACCGATGCCATACCCGGCCAGAGCAAGCGCCAACGCCTGGACGAACAGAGCCATGTTGCAACCGGTACCAGCACGCTGGTCGAACATCTGTTAGCCCAGCCGGGCGTCGCCCTGGATCTTTCCGCCGGTCAGTGGAGAAACTGGGGGAAGTCCACAAAACCCGATTCAGGCGAGTCGATAGAGATCGACGGGCAACACTTTCGGATCGTCATGCAAGGTGTCAGTGCCGATACCGAACTGGTCTATTTGCAACACCCGGGATTTGCACCGGACCGCTATGACGCGTTCGAAAACATGCTGCGTCATGAGCCTTCGCGCCAACCGAAATGGGCACTGAAACGCGAAGGCCAATGGAAGGTTCTGGACAACGCTCCACCGTTCGAAATGTCCGCCACCCAATATGTTTCCGCCGCCTACAACTATCTGTCCGAGCAGGCGACCAGCAACCTCGCGCGGGCGGTATTCGATCGGCTTTCACTGCCTCAGGGCATCAACGCCCATGGACTTTCGGTGATGGCGCTGACCTTCCGCCACTGGCTGGACAGGGTGAATCACGAGCCCCCGCTACACGGACTGGCGGACCCTTTGATGATGCTGCCAAAACTGCCGACATCGCCCGGCCATCTGGCAGGCGGCCGCTTGCTCACACTGCCTGCGCACAACTCAGCCGTATTACAGCGCCTGGATTTCGACCCACAACGGTTTCCTCAAGAGTGGGCCCCCTATGCAGCAGCGCCGACGCCAGGAAACCTGCGCGGATTGATGGCGACCATCCTGCAACACAACGGCTACAGCATTAATCCGACCACGCGCCGACTCAGTGAAGGTGCATTGATTTTTTACCGCCCGGGCGTTGCCGCTCTATTCGTGTTGAAGCTGCCACCCATCGCTGGCAATCAGGTTACTCGCACCACACCCGCAGGTACCGAACTCATCGACCCCGCCTATCTGACGAGGCTCAGCGTGTCGCAAAAACAGGCGCTTGAGGTGCAGTTGGCTCACACCGAAGTCATCCATCTGGTGGGGGGTATACAACCCATATCCGCTGATTACCCGACGCTGTTCATTGTGAGAGAGGCCTGAGCCGCTGCTGAACGCCTGAACGGTGCGTCCGCAAGTCCGGACACCTGCACACCCACAATCCAAATCAAGAGATTCAGTTAATGGTCAAACCACCAAAGCGTGTGGCCGGTGTTATTGCGCCTGACACACGTCCAAATGCCGCTGGCATTGTCCCCAGAATCCCCGGCGAAAACACCCAACCCTCTGCAGACCTGCCGAGCAATTCCGTGCGTCAACCGCCGGTGCGGGTCCACGAGGCATCCACCGTCTACCCCGTGTCGGTAGCGGCCGCTCTGCGCTCCATCAGCTGGCCTGCCGATCAAGTGCACCTGCTACAAAGGCTGGATCCCGACAGCGGATTGTTCACCAGCCCGGAGGGAAAGCTGTACGCCCATGTTGAAAATGCAGGGCATCTGCTGGTCGAAATCCATCACGATGGCCGCTACCAGATTCCCTTCAACTTCACTCCGCATCTGGCGGGTCCTTTCCTGATCAAAACCGAGCGCCAGCCAGTCTGGACCTTCGAACGACCCAGTTGGCTGGCGCACAACCCAGACAATGACGGGCCAGTTGCAGCCGCTGAGCGTATCCCCGGGGAACAGCCGATCTACCTCGCCCCCGATGCCGCCGCCCTGCTCTCCCCCCGCCTGCAAACACCGGACGGCGTTCGCTACGACAAGCACCGAAAAACCTATATCGATACCGCAGAAGGAACCGTCATGGTGCGTAAAAACGCCAACGGTCACTATCAGCAGACCTCCGCGACGGCGCGCAAAGTATCCGCTCTATTGTTCGAACAGATTCCCGGGACGCGACTGTGGCGCCGCAAGACCGGGCTAACCGATTTGGCTACACAACGCCCGCATCAGGAAGAGGGGACAGACGCCACCCGGGCGCTGACCGAAAGCCTGCTCTCGGACAACCCCGACGCGATCAACTTGAGTTTCGGTTTATGGCGAAACTGGGGACACAGTGTCCGACCAGCATTGGGCCAGCATATCGAGATCGACGGGCAGTATTACCGGGTGATGCAACAAGACCTGAATACCAACCCGCGACTGGTTTACCTGCAGCATCCGTTGTTCTCACCCGCCCTGTATGACGCTTTCGAATACATGCTGCGGGACAACCCGTCGCTGCAGCCTAAGTGGGCGGTTAAACAAAACCACCAATGGACGGTCCTCGACAGTGTCGTGCCCTTCGAGATGCCGATCACCCGGTACATCGCCAGAACCTTCAAATACTTGTCGGATCAATCCGTCAATTCACTCGCCCGGGCCATGTTCAATCAGGCGAACCGATCGGAAATCATCATTGCCCCCGGTCTGGCGCTGATGAACCAAGTGTTTCGTTACTGGGCCAACAGGGATCGGCGCAGAGCACCGAATCGAGAGCTGGCCGACCCGCTCCTCATGTTGCGCCCTCTGTCCGGACCGGAACCAACCCTGGCGATTCCTGCCTCGCTGGGTGAAGGCCTGATGCGCCTGGATTTTGATCCCGGGCGCTTCTCTCGCCACTGGAACGAGTACGCCACGACGCCCACTGCGGCCAATCTGCGAAGGCTGTTCAGGCAGATTCTGGAGGATGACGGTTACGTGGTGAGCAACCCGACAAACACGCTTGCGGAAAACGAATTGTTGTTTCACCGCGAGAAAATCGATCACGTGTTCGTACTGAAACTGCCACCTCTTAACGACGGGCGCCTGCAGCGATTTCGGCCTGAGCCTTTTGAGAACAATGAAGTCGTGCTGCAAACATCCAGCAGCGAATCAAAGCCTTTGTCGACTTACCGCACAGAAAAAAAGATCAGCTACCTGCTCGGCGGCACCCAAACAGATGTTCTGGGGCAGACAACGCTGTTCATTTTCAAAGACCAATGACCGCACAGGACAGTCAACCAAAAAACATGAACAGCTAAGAGACACTTCAATGACCAAACCCACAAAGACTACAGTCCGCCCTGCTTCGCCCGACACCTCCGCGATCAACAGATCTACCGCTGGCAATGGCAGCCTCAAAAACACCCAGGGTTCTGACATTTTTGCGCCAGGTACGAAGCAACCGCCCGACACTTCCACTCCCAATACGTCTGGCAGTGAAATGGCAGGCGCCCCACGCGTGGTGGTGAGTTACATAACGGATCCGCTGCTCACCGAAACCAATGCCAGACTGGCCGAGATATCCCTGCCGGTATTACAAACCGCTCTTCTACAGCCGCACATGTCCGTCGACGGGTTATTCGTGACCCCGGGCGGCCAGATTTACGCGCACCTGGAAGACGGCCGGCATTACCGGGTTGAACTCAACACCGCCGGTCACTACCAGATTCCCTGGCCCGCGGCCCCGGGCGTGACACCACCCATTCTGAAAAAAATCCACGGCCAGTCACGTTGGCGCATCGAGGCACAGTGGTACGCGGCTCACTCCAGACAGAGGAGTCTGTCTGCGCAGCAACGGACTGCCGAACCACTACAAGCGATCATCCTCGTCGACCCGCACCTGGCGACCCTTCTGCCTGCCGCGCGGGAGTCCCTGGACGGTATTCGCAAAGGGCCGCGTGGGAAAACCTATGTCGATATCGCCGAAGGAACCGTCCTGGTTCACAGGAACGAACAAGGCGAATACAAACTGGCTTCAGCAACAACGATCAATGTGCCGGATATAGCGTTCGAGCAGATTCCCGGGCAATTCGTCTGGCGCCGTAAATTGCAGACGACTACAGATACACAACAAGCTCCACAAGCAGGCAGTTCCCGTGCCCTCCCCCGGTCGGAAAGGCCCGGCCCGAGCCCAAGTAAACGCCCTCGACTGCCAGAAGACAGTGATCCTCTCAATCCCTTCGTACTCATGGGCATCAGTGAATTATGGAAAGGCTGGGGAACCACGACGAAACCGTCAGCCGGCGACTCCATCGAAATCGGCGGCAAGCACTTTGCGATACTTGACCAGCCGAGCCACGCCATTGACGCCTTTGCCTTCATCAAGCCGCCACAGTTTTCTGCTACTCGTTTCGATGCTTTCGAACAGTTGCTGCTGACCAATCCTGAGTTGCAACCCAGGGCGGCGGTGAAGTGGGAGGGCAATACGGGGCATGGCAATCCGGCATGGAGAATCGTGGAGAGTCGGCCATTTGAAAAAACCCTGACGCAATATGTCAGCGATCAGTTCCCCTACCTTTCCGATCACTCTGCAAGTAAAGCCGCACGGGAGATGTTCAATCGAGCCAGTCACTCCGAGAAAATAACAGGGTCCGGGATCAGTGCATTGTTCGAGACTTTCAAGTACTGGGAAAATCGCTCTATTTTCACGGGCGATAACAGAGTCGCTCGTCAAGACTTGAGCGACCCGCTGATGCTCCTCTCGCCGCTTGCGACTGACGTAAATGGCTACATGCGTATGCCGCTACCTTCCGCTGAAGGTCTGCGAAGAATCGACTTCAACCCGAAATTGTTCTCCGGCTCGCAACACCAAAGGGGTCGCCGAACAACGCGAACACTGTTCAAAGATCTTCTTAGCGCACACGGCTACTACATTGCCCATGATTTCGGCGCCAACCAGGGGAATGCCTTATTGATCAAGCGAACGGGGGTTGATCCTGTTTTCATCCTGTTCATGGACAGGATTCAAAACAACACTGTTTTTCTCCCTGATCCAGTTGCCTGGCTCAAGAAAAGAGTCTTTGTCGACAACATGGACGTGCAGGTCAAAGACGAGTTGATGGTGCATTTGCACACCAACAGAATCATTTTTTTGCTGGGCACCAACGAGCCTCTCCCCACTCACGAACATAACCTTATTGTCACCCGACACAGCTGAATGAGCTCCGGAGTTCTCTGCAGCACAGGCGGGCAGATTACTCAGGCATAAAAAAGCCCGCAGTGTGAGCGGGCGAAAGACCAAAGAAGCTATATGCGCAGTCGCTTCCCGGCGGGGGGCAGCTGCTTGGGGGTCAACTGCCCCGGTACGTGGAATAGCTGTAAGGCGAAATCAGCAATGGCACGTGGTAGTGATCCTGTTCGGCAGAGATGCCGAAGCGCAGTACAACCACGTCCAGAAATGCCGGCTCCGGCAACTGAACGCCGCGGGCGCGGTAGTAATCGCCAGCGTGGAACTGAACCTGATAAACCCCGGTACGATAATCATCGCCTTGCAGCAGCGGCGCATCGACCCGGCCATCGCTGTTGGTTATCGCACTGGCGACCAATTCCAGGTGCGAACCTTCAACGCGGTACAGCTCGACCTTGATCGAACTGCCCGGGCAACCGTGTGCAGCGTCCAAAACGTGTGTTGTCAAACGTCCCATTGATTCTGCGCGCCTGCCTGCGTGGAAGCAGTCAGACCTCGCGCCTCCCGAAGTCAGATAAAAAGGAGACCGCACCGATTCGGAGCACGAAAAGCTGCGGCGAGCGACTGATTAAGACACTTTTCAAAAAAATTGTACACAATAAAAACGACATTTTTCACACCACCCCCGCCAATCGGGGGTTTCCCCGCGTTCTGCCAGCAACACGCCTATACATTGCACCTTCTATCCATTAACTGACTGGTCAGGCAGGTTTCTTGCAGGCTCACGCCAATACCAGGAAAAGATGACAGTCGGCGAAAAATGCGAAAATTCAGGCTTACAAATTGCGAATAAAGTTGTATACAATCAGCCCATCGCTGTGACGCCAGCCTGCCAGGCCGCCACACCCATCTGTCAACGAATAAGAAGGAAGACTGCAGTGAGCGCTGACTACCCACGCGACCTGATCGGTTACGGCAGTAACCCTCCTCACCCACACTGGCCGGGCAATGCCCGCATCGCCCTGTCTTTCGTACTCAATTACGAAGAAGGCGGCGAGCGCAACATTCTGCACGGCGATAAAGAGTCCGAAGCCTTCCTCTCCGAGATGGTGGCCGCTCAGCCGCTGCAAGGCGCGCGTAACATGAGCATGGAATCGCTTTACGAGTATGGCAGCCGCGCCGGGGTCTGGCGGATTCTGAAACTGTTCAAGGAATTCGACATTCCGTTGACCATCTTCGCCGTGGCCATGGCCGCCCAGCGCCACCCGGACGTGATCCGCGCAATGGTCGATGCCGGCCACGAGATCTGCAGCCATGGCTACCGCTGGATCGACTATCAGTACATGGACGAAGCGCAGGAGCGCGAGCACATGCTCGAAGCGATCCGCGTCCTCACCGAAATCACCGGCGAGCGCCCACTGGGCTGGTACACCGGCCGCACTGGCCCGAATACCCGTCGCCTGGTCATGGAAGAAGGTGGTTTCCTCTACGACTGCGACACCTACGACGATGACCTGCCGTATTGGGAACCGAACAACCCGACCGGCAAGCCGCATCTGGTGATCCCGTACACCCTCGACACCAACGACATGCGCTTCACCCAGGTGCAAGGTTTCAACAAGGGTGACGACTTCTTCGAATACCTCAAAGACGCGTTCGACGTGCTTTACGCCGAAGGTGCCGAAGCGCCGAAGATGCTCTCGATCGGTCTGCACTGCCGCCTGATCGGTCGTCCGGGTCGCCTCGCTTCGCTCAAACGCTTTATCGAATACGCCAAAAGTCATGAACAGGTGTGGTTCAGCCGTCGCGTCGACATCGCGCGTCACTGGCACGAAACTCACCCGTACCAAGAGGCCGCGAAATGAGCCGCTTTCAAACCCTGCAACCGTCGACCCTGAGCCGCGACGCTTTCGTCAACGCCTTCGCCGACATCTACGAACATTCGCCATGGGTGGCCGAGAAGGCCTACGACCTGGGCGCAGATGCCTCGATCGACGAGATCGAAACCCTGCACCAGCGCATGAGCGACATCCTGTTGAGCGCCGATCATGCCAGTCAACTGGCCCTGATCAACGCTCACCCGGACCTGGCCGGCAAAGCCGCCGTCCAGGGCCAACTGACCGAAGCCAGCACCAATGAACAGGCTGGCGCCGGTATTCACCAATGCACGGCCGAAGAGTTCCAGCGCTTCACCGAGCTGAACGACGCCTACAAAGCCAAGTTCAAGTTTCCCTTCATCATGGCGGTAAAAGGCAGCAACCGGCATCAGATCCTCGCGGCGTTCGAAACGCGCATTCACAACTCGGTCGATACCGAATTCAAATGCGCGCTGGCGGAGATCAACAAGATCGCCCTGTTCCGTTTACTGACTCTTTAGCAAGCCTGACCCGAGTACATCAAACGCGGAGAGTACCCAGGGTCCTGCAAGCATCCCCAGCCACTTTTTTAAAGGCAGACAAGAAGAATGAAAGCTTACGCCGTACCTTTCGAAAAATTCGTCAACCTGGCCGATGCCCGTCTGGGCACCAAAATCATTTCGGTCACCGATGACTGGTTCGCAGACGCCAATCGTCTGTTCCAACCGACCCCGGCCGTATGGAAGGAGGGCGTGTTCGATGACAACGGCAAGTGGATGGACGGCTGGGAATCACGCCGCAAGCGCTTCGAAGGCTTCGACAGCGCCGTAATTCGTCTGGGCGTACCGGGCTCGATCAAAGGCGTGGACATCGATACTTCATTCTTCACCGGCAACTTCCCGCCATCGGCCTCTCTGGAAGCGTGCTTCCTGGCGTCGGGCGAGCCTGATGAAAACACCCAGTGGACTGAAGTGCTGTCGGCCGTCGAGCTGCAGGGCAACAGCCATCACTACCACGAAATCAGCAACGACCAAGCTTTCAGCCACCTGCGCTTCAACATCTACCCGGACGGCGGTGTTGCCCGTCTGCGCGTGTACGGCATTCCGTTCCGCGATTGGTCGGCGGTTGGCGACAACGAGCAAGTCGACTTGGCTGCTGCCCTGAATGGTGGCCGCGCCCTCGCCTGCTCCGACGAACACTTCGGCCGCATGAGCAACATCCTCAACCCGGGCCGTGGCATCAACATGGGCGACGGCTGGGAAACTGCACGTCGTCGCACGCCAGGCAATGACTGGGTCATCGTCGCGCTGGGTCACCCGGGCGAGATCGAGAAGATCGTCGTCGACACCCTGCACTTCAAAGGTAACTACCCAGACACCTGCTCGATCCAGGGCGCGTTCGTCAAGGGCGGTACTGACAGCCAGATCGAAACCCAGTCGCTGTTCTGGCGTGAACTGCTGCCAAGCCAGAAGCTGGAAATGCACGCCGAACACACCTTCGTCGAGCAGATCAAGGCGCTGGGCCCGATCACCCACATCCGCCTGAACGTGTTCCCGGACGGTGGTGTGAGCCGCCTGCGCGTTCTCGGCAAGGTCGCTAAATAACAACGCAATGATCGTTCCCACGCTCTGCGTGGGAATGCATCACTGGACGCTCTGCGTCCACTCAGGATGTGACGCGGAGCGTCACGGGCTGCATTCCCACGCGGAGCGTGGGAACGATCACTCAACGAAAAGAAGAACAGCATGCGCACACTAACGATTGAACCGCTGAGCAAAGAAGCCTTCGCCCCTTTCGGTGACGTGATCGAAACCGACGGCAGCGATCATTTCATGATCAACAACGGTTCGACCATGCGCTTCCATAAACTGGCGACGGTCGAAACCGCTCAGCCTGAGGACAACGCGATCATCAGCATCTTCCGCGCCGACGCGCAGGACATGCCCCTGACCGTTTGCATGCTGGAACGCCATCCGCTGGGCAGCCAGGCTTTCATTCCGCTGCTCGGCAACCCCTTTCTGATCGTGGTCGCGCCAGTTGGCGATGAACCTGTATCAGGCTTGGTCCGCGCCTTCGTCACCAACGGCAGGCAGGGCATTAATTACCATCGCGGCGTTTGGCACCATCCGGTGCTGACGATCGAAAAGCGGGATGACTTCCTGGTGGTTGATCGCAGTGGCACAGGCAATAACTGCGATGAGCATTTTTTCAAAGAGGATGAGCGTTTGATCCTCGCCCCCCACCAATAAGAGAAGGTCTGATCACTCGACAACAAGAGTGACAGGCGAGAGGTAAAGACTGTGGAAGCACATCTGTTGGAATGGCTGAACCTGAGCGTGCGCTGGGTTCACATGATCACTGGCGTGGCCTGGATCGGCGCGTCGTTCTACTTCGTCTGGCTGGAGAACAACCTCAACCGCGTCAACCCGAAAACCGGCCTGGCCGGTGACCTGTGGGCGATCCACGGTGGCGGTATCTATCACCTGGAAAAATACAAACTGGCCCCACCGGCGATGCCGGAGAACCTGCACTGGTTCAAATGGGAAGCCTACTTCACCTGGATGTCGGGTATCGCGCTGCTGTGCGTGGTGTTCTACTCCAATCCAACGCTCTACCTGCTGGCTCCGGGCAGCACCCTGAGCGGCCCTGAAGGCGTGGCCATCGGTATCGGCTCGCTGTTTATCGGCTGGTTCATCTACTCCTTCCTGTGCGACTCGGCACTGGGCAAACGCCCTGCTCTGCTCGGCTTCATTCTGTTCGTGCTGATCATCGGCGCGGCGTATGGCTTCAGCAAAGTGTTCAGCGGTCGTGGTGCATACCTGCACGTCGGCGCGATCATCGGCACCATCATGGTCGGTAACGTGTTCCGCATCATCATGCCGGCGCAGCGTGCCCTGGTCGCGGCGATTGCTGAAAACCGTACGCCGGATCCGGCGCTGCCAGCCAAAGGATTGCTGCGTTCGCGTCATAACAACTACTTCACCCTACCGGTGCTGTTCATCATGATCAGCAACCACTTCCCGAGCACTTATGGCAGCCAGTACAACTGGTTGATCCTCGCCGGGATCGCGGTGTTGGCGGTGTTGGTGCGTCACTACTTCAACACCCGTCATGACAGCCACAAGTTTGCCTGGACCTTGCCTGTGGCAGCGGTGGGCATGATCAGTCTGGCGTACGTCACCGGCCCGATGCCAATGTCGACCGCGCCGGAAGTGGCCAAGGCGCCAGCCAAAATCGAGTACCAACCGCTGCCGGAAACGGCACTGGGCGGTGGCGCGAAACCGGCTGAAGCAGCACCGGCAGCCCCTGCCGAACCTGCAGCAGCACCGGCGCAAGCCTCCAACGCAGGTCCGGCCTTCGACAAAGTGCACAACGTGATTCAAGAACGTTGCGCGGTTTGCCACTCGGCCAAACCGACCAGCCCGCTGTTCAGCGCAGCTCCGGCGGGTGTGATGCTCGACACCCCTGAGCAGATCCGCCAGAACGCGGCGCGCATCCAGGCGCAGGCCATCACCACGCAGATCATGCCACTGGGCAACATCACGCAGATGACCCAGCAGGAACGTGACCTGATCGGTGCATGGATCGCCCAGGGAGCACAGACCAACTAAGCAGTAAAAGCTTCGCTGGCAAGCCAGCTCCCACAGGGTTTTGCACTGCCTGTGTGGGAGCTGGCTTGCCAGCGATTCGCCGCAACGCGGTTGTTACCTGATGCACAGAAACAGCTGTGAGCAACCCGGCAGCTGTTCAATCACAAGAATAAAAAGATCCGAGGTGTTGCATGTCCGAGCTGTCCAAAGCGCGCATCCCCGACGCACCCGCCATTCAGCGATTGCCCCTTTTGCAACTGATCCTGGTCGGTTTGCAACATGTTCTGCTGATGTACGGCGGTGCCATCGCGGTGCCGCTGATCATTGGACAGGCCGCTGGCCTGAGTCGTGAAGAAATTGCCTTCCTGATCAACGCCGACCTGCTGGTCGCCGGCATCGCCACCATCGTGCAGTCCATGGGCATCGGCCCGATGGGCATCCGCATGCCGGTGATGATGGGCGCCAGTTTTGCCGCTGTCGGCAGCATGGTCGCCATGGCCGGCATGCCCGGTATCGGCCTGCAAGGCATCTTCGGCGCCACGATCGCCGCCGGTTTCTTCGGCATGCTCATCGCGCCGTTCATGTCCAAGGTCGTGCGCTTTTTCCCGCCGCTGGTGACCGGCACGGTCATCACCTCGATCGGTTTGTCACTGTTCCCCGTGGCCGTGAACTGGGCCGGTGGTGGCGCCGCTGCTGCTCAATTCGGCTCTCCGATTTATCTGGCCATCGCCGCATTGGTGTTGGGCACTATTCTGCTGGTCCACCGCTTCATGCGCGGTTTCTGGGTCAACATTTCCGTACTGATCGGCATGTGCTTCGGCTACATCCTGTGCGGCGCGATTGGCATGGTCGACCTGAGCGGCATGGCCAACGCGCCATGGGTTCAGTTCGTCACTCCGCTGCATTTCGGCATGCCGAAATTCGAACTGGCACCGATCCTGTCGATGTGTCTGGTGGTGGTGATCATCTTTGTAGAATCCACCGGGATGTTCCTCGCGCTGGGCAAGATCACCGGCCAGGAAGTCTGCCCGCGCATGCTGCGTCGCGGCTTGCTGTGTGATGCCGGCGCCTCGTTTGTCGCTGGTTTCTTCAACACGTTTACCCACTCCTCGTTCGCTCAGAACATCGGTCTGGTGCAGATGACCGGAGTACGTTGCCGCTCGGTGACCATCGTTGCCGGTGGCTTGCTGATCGTGTTGAGCCTGCTGCCGAAAGCAGCGTTTCTGGTGGCGTCGATTCCGCCGGCGGTACTCGGCGGCGCAGCGATTGCGATGTTCGGAATGGTCGCGGCCACCGGCATCAAGATTCTCCAGGAAGCCGACATCGGTGACCGTCGCAACCAGTTGCTGGTCGCGGTGAGCATCGGCATGGGCCTGATCCCGGTGGTGCGTCCGGAGTTTTTTGCGCATTTGCCGATGTGGATGAGCCCGATTACCCACAGCGGCATCGCCATGGCAACGCTCAGCGCGCTGACGCTGAACTTGCTGTTCAACATTCTCGGCGGCAAAGAGCGCGCGGCGATCAACGACTGCCACGCACACCAGCACTAACAGCAACACCGATGTACCCCCTGTAGGAGTAAGCCTGCTCGCGATAGCATTTTTTCAGTCAACTGATGTGTTGAATGTCATACCGCTATCGCAAGCAGGCTCACTCCTACAAGGGCAAAAAAAGCTCTGCGCCTCAAACAATAAAAACAAGAGGGAGCAACAGATGATTCGCACACAAACCAACGTTCTGTTGAGTGGCGGCCTGCTGGCCGCGAGTCAGGCCATGGCCGGCGATTTACTGCTGTGGCAGACCAACAGCCTGAGCTATCTGTACGGCAAGAACTTCGCGATCAACCCGTCGATCCAGCAGACGCTGACCTTCGAGCACGCCGACAAATGGAAGTACGGCGACAACTTCCTGTTCGTCGACAAAATCTTCTACAACGGCAAGGAAGACGCGAACAAAGGCCCGCACGCCTTCTACGGTGAATTCACCCCGCGCTTCTCGTTCGGCAAGATCTTCGACCAGAAGCTCGAGTTCGGCCCGATCAAAGACGTGCTGCTCGCCATGACTTACGAGTACGGCGAAGGCGACAGCGAGGCCTACCTGATCGGCCCAGGCTTCGACCTCAAAGTGCCCGGCTTCAACTACGTCACCCTGAACATCTTCCGCCGCCAGACCGAAGGCCCGCGTCCCGGCGATGGCGTCTGGCAGATCACCCCCGGCTGGTCCTACAGCTTTCCCCTGGGCAATTCCGATGTGCTGATCGACGGCTACCTCGATTGGGTAGTCGACAACGATGAGAACTCACGCGGCACCTACCACGCCAACCTGCACATCAATCCGCAGATCAAATATGACCTGGGCAAAGCTTTGGGCTGGAGCCACAAGCAACTGTATGTCGGCACCGAATACAGCTATTGGAAAAATAAATACGGCGTCGAGAACACCCACAACTTCGACACCAATCAGAACACCGCCAGCCTGCTGGTCAAGGTGCACTTCTAAGATGGCCCGCAACCGTGCCCCATGCCTGTCGTCGGTGCTCTGTTGCGGGGCACTTGAGACCTGGCCGTTGAGTCAGTATTCTCCGCGGCCTCTTGAATTCGGTCTAAAAAAAAGCCCGGATTTAATTCCTGACCGAAAAGCCAACTTATCCCGGCCCCGGTCAGTACCGAGGCATCCCGAAAACACACTCAATCGACTGTTTTTCAGCAGCCGAGCGGGTGTTTTTTTGCTTTTCGAAAGCCTTGGCTCGGCTCTTGCTAACAGCAACGAAGCTGACCGATCGGATGAGTTTTTTGCAGCAACGAAAAAAGGCGCCACACCAGAGCGCCGATCTTAAAAAAATAACGTGGAACACCTACTTTGGGAGCAACCGAATGAAACGTATGTGCACCAGCCTGATGCTCGCGGGATCGATGTTGGCCGGCGGCCAGGCCATGGCCGAAGGCCTGCTGCAGTGGCAGAACAACAGCCTGACCTACCTGTATGGCAAGGACTTCCAGGTCAACCCGCGCATCCAGCAGACCGTCACCTTCGAGCACGCCGATGCGTGGAAGTACGGGGACAACTTCTTCTTCCTCGACAAGATCTTCTACAACGGTGGCAAGGACTTCAGCAATGGTCCGAACACCTACTACGGTGAGTTCAGCCCGCGCATCTCGCTGGGTAAAGTGCTCGACCAGAAGATCGAGTTCGGCCCGATCAAAGACGTCCTGGTGGCGATGACTTACGAGTTCGGCGAAGGCGACACCGAGTCGTACCTGATCGGTCCAGGCTTCGACTTGGCGATCCCGGGCTTCGACTACTTCCAGTTGAACTTCTACCAGCGCCACACCCAGGGTGCTCGCGCCGGTGACAACGTCTGGCAGATTACCCCGGCCTGGTCCTACACCATCCCGGTCGGCAAGTCGGATATCCTGATCGACGGCTTCATGGACTGGGTCACCGACAACGACTCCAACTCCAAGGGTGATTACCACGCCAACCTGCACTTCAACCCGCAAGTCAAATACGACCTGGGCAAGGCGCTGAGCTTCGGCGAGAAGCAGTTGTACGTCGGTGTGGAGTACGACTACTGGAAAGACAAGTACGGCATCGACGACACCGGTGCGTTCAAGACCAATCAGAGCACCACGAGCTTCCTGGTGAAGTTCCACTTCTGATGCGGGTGTAAGTGGCGTCTGCGAGGACGCCATCGCTGGCAAGCCAGCTCCCACAAGTTCTTTGGTGTAGACAAAATCTGTTTACGACGCAAGGCCCTGTGGGAGCTGGCTTGCCAGCGATTGCCGCACCACCGATCTCAGGCTGGAACCACCGCTTCGGATAGCCCGAGAAACCGGCACAACTCCTCGCGCTTGGCCAACGCATCACGCCGCCCCAGATCAATCAACTCGCTGCAGTACCCCGCCTCGAACAACAGATAACTCAACACCCCTGCCCCACTCGTCTTGGTAGCCCCCGGCCCGCGCAGAAACAGACGTAACGCCGCCGGCAACTCCTGGCGATGCCGTGCCGCAATCTCATCGATCGGCTGACTCGGCGAAATCACCAACACCTCCACCGGTGCCACGCCCAACTCGCGCGTCGGCGTGCCGGCAGGCATCAAGTTGCTGAACTGGTTGAGACGCTGCAGCAACTCGATGTCGCTCTCGAGGCTGTCAATGAACGTGCTGTTGAGCATGTGCCCGCCAATCTGCGCCAGCGTCGGCTGTTGCCCCGTGTAGGCGCGCTCCAGCGGCTGCTGCGGATCAAACCCGCGCGGGTTGCCGCTGACACCGACCACCAGCACCCGGCTCGCCCCTAAGTGCAGCGCCGGGCTGATAGGCGCCGATTGCCGCACCGCACCGTCACCGAAATATTCATCACCGATTTTCACCGGCGCGAACAACAAGGGAATCGCCGAACTGGCCAGCAGGTGATCCACCGACAGCTGCGTCGGCACACCAATGCGCCGATGCCGCAGCCATGAATCGATCTTGCCGCCGCCCTGATAGAACGTCACCGCTTGCCCGGATTCGTAGCCGAACGCCGTCACCGCCACCGCATGCAATTGCTTGCGCGCGATCGATTCGGCGATACCGGGCATGTGCAGTTTTTCATTGAGCAGTGCGCGCAGCGGCGAACTGTTGAGCAGCGCCACCGGCAGTTGCCGGCCGAGGCCGAGCAGGCTGTGGCTGACAAAACGGCTGGCCTGACGGATAACCCCGGGCCAGTCGCTGCGTAGCACGCGATGGCTGCGAAAGCCTTGCCAGAACAAGGTGAGACGCTCGATCGCAGCGCGAAAATCGGTAGCGCCACTGGCGAGGCTGACCGCATTGATCGCCCCGGCCGAGGTGCCAACGATCACCGGAAACGGATTGTCGGCGCCCAACGGCAGCAATTCGGCAATCGCCGCCAGCACCCCCACCTGATACGCCGCCCGAGCCCCGCCGCCGGAAAGAATCAAACCTGTGACCGGTTCAGTTGGGCTCATCGCAACACTCCATGGTGCTTGAAAGGATGGGGGAATCAACCGCGTTTGGCGTACAGCTTCGGCTCGCCCGGTGGCCGGCTCTTGAAGCGTCGATGCGCCCACAGGTACTGCTCGGGGCAGGCACGCAACGCGCTCTCGACCCACTGATTGATGCGGATGCAGTCAGCTTCTTCGGTTTCGCCGGGGAAATCTTCCAGCGGCGGATGAATCACCAAGCGATAACCGCTGCCGTCGGCCAGACGCTCCTGCGTGAACGGCACCACCAGCGCTTTACCCAAACGAGCAAACTTGGTGGTCGCAGTCACGGTCGCGGCTTGAATGCCAAACAGCGGCACGAAGATGCTCTGTTTGGCGCCGTAGTCCTGATCCGGTGCGTACCAGATCGCGCGACCGGAACGCAGCAGCTTGAGCATGCCGCGCACGTCGTCACGCTCCACCGCCAGCGAATCGAGGTTGTGCCGCTCGCGGCCCTGACGCTGAACATAGTCAAACAACGGATTCTTGTGCTCGCGGTACATGCCGTCGATGGTGTGCTGCTGGCCGAGCAGCGCTGCACCGATTTCCAGCGTGGTGAAATGCGCCGCCATCAGGATCACGCCTTTGCCTTCGCGCTGGGCCTTTTGCAAATGCTCCAGGCCTTCAACGTGGGCCAGCTTGGCCAGACGCTCGCGCGACCACCACCAGCTCATAGCCATTTCAAAAAAGGCGATGCCGGTGGAGGCGAAATTTTCCTTGAGCAGGCGTTTGCGCTCAGCGGCGGATTTTTCCGGGAAGCACAGTTCAAGATTGCGCTTGGCGATGCGCCGCCGGTCGCCGGCCACGCGATACATCAGCGCGCCCAAAACTCGACCGATGGTCAGCAAGGCCGGATACGGCAACTGCACGATCAGCCATAAAAGCCCCAGACCGCACCAGAGCGGCCAGAAGCGTGGAGCAAGAAATGCTTTTCGAAAACGCGGGCGATCCATTAAAGCTTCCGTAAATACAGTGGCCGCGCATTCTACATCGTTCGACCCGGCTTGCGGCCTGCGGGCGTTCTCGTTATAAGTCTCGGCACTTTTAGTGACAAGCCGTTGTATGCCGACATGAGCCAAACCGAACCGTTAGACCAAGATCCCGTATTCCAGCTCAAGGGCAGCATGCTGGCCATTACTGTGCTGGAACTGGCCCGTAACGACCTCGAAAGCCTCGATCGGCAATTGGCCGCCAAAGTTGCCCAGGCGCCGAACTTCTTCAGCAACGCGCCGCTGGTTCTGGCGCTGGACAAACTGCCGCCGAGCGAAGGCGCCGTCGATCTGCCAGGCCTGATGCGCGTCTGCCGTCAACATGGCCTGCGCACCCTGGCGATTCGCGCCAGCCGCATCGAAGACATCGCCGCCGCCATCGCTATCGACATTCCGGTGCTGCCGCCGTCGGGCGCCCGCGAACGGCCGCTGGAAACACCCGAAGCCGAAGTCAAAAAGAAACCGGAAAAGCCGCCTGAGCCAACGGTCAAACCGACCCGCGTCATCACCACGCCAGTACGTGGTGGCCAACAGATATATGCCCAGGGTGGCGATTTGGTCGTGGTGTCTTCGGTCAGTCCGGGGGCGGAACTTCTCGCCGATGGCAACATCCATGTATACGGCCCGATGCGTGGTCGGGCGCTGGCCGGCGTGAAGGGTGACACCAAGGCACGGATTTTCTGTCAGCAATTGAGCGCTGAACTGATCTCCATCGCCGGTCACTACAAGGTTTCCGAAGATTTGCGTCGCGACCCTATGTGGGGCTCGGGCGTACAGGTCAGCCTGTCGGGCGACGTGTTGAACATCATTCGGCTTTAACGGATACTGCCGCATTTTCCAAGCATCTCTAAAACGTAGCGAAAACGGCTCAAACGAAGTAGGAAAAAGGCTCAAAGCCAAATTCCAGCCAAGGCTGTCCGACTGCAGTAGTTTTCAAGAGATGTTTTTCAGGGGCTAAAAAGTCCTTCTTCCTTAGGGGTGAAACACCTTGGCCAAGATTCTCGTGGTTACATCCGGCAAGGGTGGTGTGGGTAAGACCACCACCAGCGCCGCTATCGGTACCGGCCTCGCTCTGCGCGGCCACAAAACAGTGATCGTCGACTTCGACGTGGGCTTGCGTAACCTTGACCTGATCATGGGTTGCGAGCGCCGCGTGGTGTATGACTTCGTCAACGTGGTCAACGGCGAAGCCAACCTGCAACAAGCGCTGATCAAAGACAAGCGCCTGGAAAACCTCTACGTACTGGCCGCCAGTCAGACCCGCGACAAAGACGCGCTGACTGTCGAAGGCGTGGAAAAAGTCCTGATGGAGCTCAAGGAACAATTCGAGTTCGTAGTCTGCGACTCCCCGGCGGGCATCGAGAAAGGTGCTCACCTGGCCATGTACTTCGCTGATGAAGCGATCGTCGTGACCAACCCGGAAGTGTCCTCGGTACGAGATTCGGACCGCATGCTGGGCCTGCTGGCCAGCAAATCGCGTCGCGCCGAACGCGGCGAAGACCCGATCAAGGAACACTTGCTGATCACTCGCTACCATCCAGAGCGTGTTGAAAAGGGCGAAATGCTGGGCGTTGAAGACGTCAAGGAAATCCTCTCGGTAACCCTGCTCGGCGTGATCCCGGAATCCCAGGCGGTGCTCAAGGCATCCAACCAGGGCGTCCCGGTGATTCTCGACGACCAGAGCGATGCCGGTCAGGCCTACAGCGATACCGTCGACCGTTTGCTGGGCAAAGAAAAAGAACATCGTTTCCTCGATGTTACGAAGAAGGGATTCTTCGAGCGCCTGTTTGGAGGTAGGTAATGAACCTTTTTGACTTCTTTCGTGCCAACAAAAAGCCAAGTACCGCCTCGGTAGCGAAAGAGCGTCTACAGATCATCGTGGCGCATGAACGCGGCCAGCGCAGCACGCCGGATTACTTGCCAGCCTTGCAGAAGGAACTGGTCGACGTGATCCGCAAGTACGTCAACATCGGCAACGACGACGTACATGTTGCACTGGAAAGCCAGGGCAGTTGCTCGATTCTGGAACTCAACATCACCCTGCCTGATCGCTGAGTCGATTTGGCAGTCGCTACGGCGGCTCGGACTATTGATGCTTGTGTAGGAGCTGCCGAAGGCTGCGATCTTTTGATCTTCAAAGTCAAAAGATCGCAGCCTTCGGCAGCTCCTACAGGGTTATCAGCAGTTCCGAGCCGCCGTTGGCATTTGTTACGAGGCTGTTTTAATGCCGCTGTCCAACATCCACATCATTCATCAGGACGCCGCCGTACTGGTGGTGAACAAACCGACATTGCTGCTCTCGGTGCCGGGTCGCGCCGACGACAACAAGGATTGCCTGATTACCCGCCTGCAGGAAAACGGCTACCCGGAAGCGCGCATCGTCCATCGCCTGGACTGGGAAACCTCCGGCATCATTCTGCTCGCCCGTGACGCCGACACGCACCGCGAACTGTCGCGCCAGTTTCACGACCGCGAAACCGAAAAGGCCTACACCGCTTTGGCCTGGGGTCAGCCGGAACTCGACAGTGGCAGCATCGACCTGCCCCTGCGTTACGACCCACCGACCAAGCCGCGTCATGTGGTCGACCACGAATTCGGCAAACACGCGCTGACCTTCTGGCGGGTGCTGGAGCGTTGCGGTGACTGGTGTCGCGTTGAGTTGACGCCGATCACCGGCCGTTCGCACCAGTTGCGCGTGCACATGCTGTCGATCGGGCATCCGCTGCTCGGCGACGGGCTCTACGCCCACGAGCAGGCTCTGGCCGCCTGGCCACGTCTGTGCCTGCACGCGAGCATGCTCAGCTTCACCCATCCGCAAACCGGCGAACGCCTGCGCTTCGAGTGCCCTGCACCGTTCTGACCACATCACCGTCCCCTGTAGGAGTGAGCCTGCTCGCGATAGCGCTCTGTCAGTCAATCAATAATGATCTGACACACCGCTATCGCGAGCAGGCTCACTCCTACAAGGGCTCCGGTTCGGATTCAATTGTCCGGCCGATGCGTTAAACTCCCGCCCACTGCTGTCTGGAGTTTCTTATGCGCGAAGAGTTGAACCAAGGCCTGATCGACTTTCTCAAGGCCTCCCCTACCCCGTTCCACGCCACTGCCAGTCTGGTGCAGCGTCTGGAGGCCGCCGGTTTCGTGCGCCTCGACGAGCGCGAGACATGGGCCACCGAGCCGAACGGCCGCTATTACGTCACCCGCAACGACTCCTCGATTGTCGCGATCAAAATGGGCCGCACTTCGCCACTGCACGGCGGCATCCGCCTGGTCGGCGCGCACACCGACAGCCCGTGCCTGCGGGTCAAGCCGCAGCCGGAACTGCAGCGTCAGGGCTTCTGGCAACTGGGCGTTGAAGTCTACGGCGGTGCGTTGCTGGCACCGTGGTTCGACCGTGATCTGTCGCTGGCCGGCCGCGTGACCTTTCGCCGCGACGGCAAGGTTGAAAGCCAACTGATCGATTTCAAGGCGCCGATCGCGATCATTCCCAACCTGGCGATTCACCTCAATCGTGAAGCCAATCAAGGCTGGGCGATCAACGCACAGACCGAACTGCCGCCAATCCTTGCGCAATTTGCTGGTGACGAGCGCGTCGATTTCCGCGCCGTGCTCACCGATCAACTGGCCCGCGAACATGGCCTGAACGCCGATGTCGTACTCGATTACGAGCTGAGCTTCTACGACACGCAAAGTGCTGCAGTGATTGGCCTCAATGGCGACTTCATTGCCGGCGCGCGCCTCGATAACCTGTTGTCGTGCTACGCCGGCCTGCAAGCTTTGCTCACCGCTGAAACCGACGAAACCTGCGTGCTGGTGTGCAACGACCACGAAGAAGTCGGCTCCTGCTCGGCCTGCGGTGCCGACGGCCCGATGCTCGAACAGACACTGCGCCGTCTGTTGCCGGAAGGTGACGAGTTCGTCCGCACCATCCAGAAATCCCTGCTGGTCTCGGCCGACAACGCCCACGGCGTGCACCCCAACTACGCGGAAAAGCACGATGCCAACCACGGCCCGAAACTCAACGCTGGCCCGGTGATCAAGGTCAACAGCAACCAGCGCTACGCCACCAACAGCGAAACCGCCGGCTTCTTCCGCCATCTGTGCATGGCCGAAGAAGTCCCGGTACAGAGCTTCGTGGTGCGCAGCGACATGGGCTGCGGCTCGACCATCGGCCCGATCACAGCCAGCCACCTCGGTGTGCGCACTGTCGACATCGGCCTGCCGACCTTCGCCATGCACTCGATCCGCGAACTGTGCGGCAGCCATGACCTGGCGCACCTGGTCAAAGTGCTGAGCGCGTTCTACGCCTGCCGCGAATTGCCTTAAAAGCTTCGGCAAATTGCGATTCAATGTAGGAGCTGCCGAAGGCTGCGATCTTTTGATCTTAAAAACAAAATCAAAAGATCGCAGCCTTCGGCAGCTCCTACTCAGATCAATAGCGGTCGGCAGAAACCGACCTAGACTTACATCATTCATTTCGACAAGGCAGTCTCCATGATCTCGATGTCTTCGTTCCACGCCATGCTCATTCCGATCCTGAGCGGAATGATCCTGCTGGCCATCGGCTTCAACTTCCGCGACAAGAACGCCGGTGTGTTCGCCATGTGGATCGGCATGCTGACGATCCTCGCCACCGTGGTATACAAGATCCTCGCCAAACTCAACGAATAAATCCGCGCCCGGCTCGCATTGAATGGGTGGGCCTCGTACACTCCAGCGAATCCGCCCCTTGCGAGGTTGACCGCCTAGTGTTCGCTCGTCTTTTTGCTTTGCCCAGTCTGTTCCTTGTCTGCCTGATGACACTGCTGCCGATGGCGTCCGCCCACGCGGTCGGTCTGCCGGGCCTGCTCAACACCAACAAGGCGCAACCCGAAGCCCAGGAACCGCTCGGCCAGTCCCTCGACGAAGTCATCAAGTCGCTGGAAAACGACAAGCAACGCGCGCAACTGCTGACCGACCTGAAGAAGCTGCGCGACGCCACCAAAAAGGCCCAGGCCAGCCCCGAAGAAGGCGTACTCGGCCTGATCGGCGGGACCCTCGCCAACTTCGAAAAGCAATTCACCGGTACCGACAGCCCGCTCAACCGCTGGGGCAACGAGTTCGACCTGGCCAAGGAAGAGCTGAGCGGCATGATGTTGCCGGCCAACGAATGGCTGCCGATCATCTTCGGCTTCGCCATGATCCTCGCGGTGTGGAGTCTGCTTGCCGCCGCGCTGATCTGGCTCGGCCATCGCGTGCGCATGCGTTTCGGCCTCACTGAAGAATTGCCGCAACACCCCAAAGCCCTCGACATGCTGCGCTTCGCCCTGCGCAAACTCGGGCCGTGGCTGATCGCTTTAGTGATGACCGTTTACATGAGCTACGCCTTGCCGTCGTCTCTAGGTAAAAGCCTGGCAATGGTGCTGGCCTATGCGCTGGTGGTCGGCACCTGTTTCTCGGCGATCTGCGTGATTGCGTTTTCCCTGCTCGACGGCCCGCACCGCCATCGTGCACTGTACATCCTCCGTCATCAGGCGTTCCGGCCGCTGTGGCTGATCGGCAGCTTCGCCGCGTTCGGCGAGGCGCTGAATGATCCACGCCTGATCGAAAGCCTCGGCGTGCATCTGGCCCACACCGCCGCGACCATCGCCAATGTCCTCGCGGCGCTGTCGACCGGCTTGTTCATCCTGCGTTTCCGCCGACCGATCGCGCATTTGATCCGCAATCAGCCGCTGTCACGACGACTGACCCGCCGCGCCCTCAGCGATACCATCGAAATCCTCGGCACCTTTTGGTACGTGCCGGCGCTGGTGCTGGTCGGCATCTCGCTATTCGCCACCTTCGTCTCCGCCGGCGACACCAGCACCGCCTTGCGCCAGTCGCTGATCTGCACCGTGCTGCTGGTGTTGTGCATGGTGATCAACGGCCTCGTGCGCCGTCATTCCTTGAAACCGCAACGCGGGCCGAAACGTCACGCGCTCTACTCCGAACGCCTGAAAAACTTCTTCTACACGCTCGCGCACTTGCTGGTCTGGCTGGTCTTCATCGAACTTGGCCTGCGCGTGTGGGGCCAGTCGCTGATCGGTTTTGCCGAAGGCGAAGGCCATGACATCAGCGTCAAACTGTTCAGCCTGATTGGCACACTGGTTTTCTCCTGGCTGATCTGGATCCTCGCCGACACCGCCGTGCACCACGCCCTGACCCGCTCGCGCAAAGGCCTGGCCAATGCGCGGGCGCAGACGATGATGCCGCTGATCCGCAACGTGCTGTTCGTGGCGATCTTCATCATTGCGCTGATCGTCGCGCTGGCGAACATGGGCATGAACGTCACGCCACTGCTGGCCGGTGCCGGTGTGATCGGTCTGGCCATCGGTTTCGGTGCGCAGTCACTGGTCGCGGACCTGATCACCGGTCTGTTCATCATCATCGAAGACTCGCTGGCCATCGATGACTACGTCGACGTCGGCGGCCACCTCGGCACTGTCGAAGGCCTGACCATCCGCACCGTGCGCCTGCGCGATATCGACGGCATCGTCCACACCATCCCGTTCAGCGAAATCAAAAGCATCAAGAACTACTCACGGGAATTCGGCTACGCGATCTTCCGCGTCGCAGTGCCGTACAACATGGAAATCGACGACGCGATCAAACTGATGCGCGAAGTAGGCCAGAAGATGCGCACCGATCCGTTGCAGCGGCGCAACATCTGGTCGCCGCTGGAGATTCAGGGTGTCGAAAGCTTCGAGTCCGGCAGCGCGATCCTGCGGGCGCGGTTCAAGACTGCGCCGATCAAACAGTGGGAAGTTTCTCGAGCCTTCAACCTGTCGCTCAAGCGCCATCTCGACGAAGCCGGACTCGATCTGGCAACGCCGCGCATGAGCGTGCAAGTGATCACTGCCGGTGGCGGTCAGCCGAAGGAATAGCACTCAGGCGCGCGGTAGCAGTCACAGGCAGGGAAGCCCGACAACAATAATCAAGGAGAACCCGATGCAACTGACGCGCATTGCCCAAGCCGTTCTACTGACCCTGTTCGCCAGCCACGCCGGCGCCGCGACGCTGGAAAGCACCCGCACGCAAATCGCCGAACAAGCGCAAAAGCTCGAGCCGGAACTGCTGGAAACCCGCCGCGACATCCACGCCCACCCGGAACTCGGCAACACCGAAAAGCGCACCGCCGAACTGGTCGCCAAACAACTGCAAGCTCTGGGCCTGGACGTCAAAACCGGCGTCGCCCGCACCGGCGTAGTGGCCGTGCTCAAAGGCGCCCTGCCCGGCCCGACCGTGGCCCTGCGCGCCGACATGGACGCGCTGCCGGTCAAGGAAGTCGCCGACCTGCCCTTCGCCTCGAAAGCCAAAGGCACCTACCTCGACAAAGAAGTCGACGTCATGCACGCCTGCGGCCACGACGCCCACACCGCGATCCTGCTGAGCACGGCGAAAATTCTCACGGGCATGCGCGACACCTTGCCCGGCACCGTGGTGTTCTACTTTCAGCCTGCCGAAGAAGGCCCAAGCGACTTCATCCCCGACGGAAAAAACACCTGGGGCGCGAAAATGATGGTCGAGGAAGGCGTGATGAAATCACCGAAACCCGATGCGGTCTTCGGCCTGCACGTCTGGGCCGGTGTTCCCGCCGGCCAGATCGCCTTCCGCCCAGGCGCCACCCTGGCCAGCTCCGACGACCTGCGCATCAAAATCCTCGGCAAACAGACCCACGCCGGCCGCCCTTGGGACGGCATCGACCCGATCACCGTCGGCGCGCAAACTATCGTCGGCCTGCAAACCGTGGTCAGCCGCCGCACCGATATCTCGTCTTATCCGTCAGTGGTCAGCATCGGCACCATCAACGGCGGGACGCGCTACAACATCATTCCCGAATCCGTCGACATGACCGGCACGATCCGCTCCTACGACTACGGCATCCGCCAGAAACTGCATGCCGACGTCCGCCAGACCGTGGAAAAAATCGCCGAAAGCGGCGGCGCCAAAGCCGACGTCACCATCATCGAAAAATACGACCCGACCATCAACAACCCGGCACTGACGGAAAAAATGCTGCCGACGTTGAAGTGGGCGGCCAAGGATGATGTGGTGAATGCACCGCTGGTGGGTGGCGCGGAAGACTTCTCGTTCTTTGCCAAGGAAGTGCCGGGACTGTTTGTGTTTCTCGGCGTGACGCCAAGAGACCAGGACATGAGCAAGGCAGCGCCGAATCACAATCCGGGGTTCTTTGTCGATGAGTCGGCGCTGGTGGTAGGCGTGAGAACATTGGCCTCGTTGGCGACGGATTATCTGTATGCCAATGCGGGGGCGGGCAAGTAGGGATGAGGTGACTGTGGGGGCGCCTTCGCGAGCAAGCTCGCTCCCACATTTGGACCCTGTACAGCCTGCCAGAAACAGGTCGGCTGTCAGGCCGCCATCGCTGGCAAGCCAGCTCCCACGAGGATTGAGCCAACCGGTAAACCTGTATCGCTTCGGCTTCTCACCACTCAACACAATGAGCGCAAGCTCGAGTACCGTTCTTGATCTTGATCCACGGGCGACGTCGGAAGGCTGAGTGGAGGGATTGATCCGGGGGTGGGAGCGCAGCGACCGTTTGGCGCAGCCAAACACAGCGAGAGGAGGTGCAGCGAAGCAAACCGTAGGCGCTGCGCCCGGATCGATCCCGGAGCGAAGGAACCCCGAGCCCCAGCGAGCGGGCCGCACGCAGGAGCAAGCCTTTTTGGTTACTTTTTCGGCGTCTGGAAAAAGTGACCCGCCGTAAGGGCGGAACCCTAATCAGCACCACCCGAAGCAACGGATATGCCCCCCAAAACGATCAAACCACATCAACCCCAACGTGAATCGCATCATGCCGCCAAAACTCCAGATCACAATCAATCAACCGCTCATGCTGATCATAATTGACCCGAGCAATCCGTAACCCCGGGCTCCCCACCGACACCCGCAAAGCCGCCGCCGCATCCACCGACAATGACGTAGGCACAATCTCAAAGCGCACCCGCCCATAGTGCAAATCGTAATGCCGCGCATACAACTCGGTGATCGACTGATTCAAATCAAACTCAAGAATCCCCGGAAAAAACTGCGGATTCAAATAATGCTCCACATACAACACCAACCGCCCATCAATCCGCCGCGACCGGCAAATCTGAATCACGCTCGACAACGCCGGCAACTGCAACCACGCACACACCGCCGCCGACGCCGGCTGCAACCGCGCCGAAATCACCTCGGTCGACGGCACCCGCCCCTGCGCACTGACCATCGCGTGAAAGTGACTGCGCTGCATCAGGTTGTACGCCAGACGCGGCGGCGAGACGAACCAGCCACGGCGCTCCTCGCGATAAATCTGCCCCTGCGCCTCCAACTGCAACAACGCCTCACGCACGGTAATCCGCGTCGTGCCGAACAACTCACTGAGCTTGCGCTCGGCCGGCAACTTGCTGCCCGCCGCCAGCAACCCGTGATCAAGCTGCTCCTGCAACACCTGGCCAATCGCTGTCACCGCTTTTGTTGCCTCATCGCGCATCAACGTTACCTATCTGGACTAGACCAGCACTGTTTCGGGGCAAAACCGCACGGCGATCAAGCCGTTTTCTGATGATGCAAGCCTAGGCAGTGCAGATGACCGAGAGATGACAAAACTACCGAACGGTCGTCTTCACGACTTGCAATACATCGGCCAAGTCCCTTGCCCTGCGGGCCTTTGAGCATGGTCTACGCTTATCTGACACCCGCCAATACCGGGCAAATAAAAGGCCTGCCACAAGGCCGCCGACATCAAAGTGTCATCCAGCCCCCTTAAATTGGCTCAGGTATTGCTGACCTAGACCAACACACACCGCAATCGCAGCGTTGAACACGACCAAGGAGCTTTGGAATGAAACAGCTTTTCCTGGCAACACTGTTAGGCTCGACCATTGCAATGTGCACCTCCGCCATGGCGGCCGGCACCGATCTGAAAACCCTCGAAGCCGCTGCGAAAGCGGAAGGCGCCGTCAACAGCGTCGGCATGCCCGATGATTGGGCCAACTGGAAAGGCACCTGGGAAGACCTGGCCAAGACCTACGGCCTCAAGCACATCGACACCGACATGAGCTCGGCTCAGGAAATCGCCAAGTTCGCCGCCGAGAAAGACAACGCCACCGCTGACATCGGCGACGTCGGTGCGGCCTTCGGCCCGATCGCGGTCAAGCAAGGCGTGGTGCAACCGTACAAGCCAAGCACCTGGGATCAGGTCCCGGACTGGGCCAAGGACAAGGACGGCAACTGGGCGCTGGCCTACACCGGCACCATCGCCTTCATCGTCAACAAAAAGCTGCTGCACGGCTCCGAAGTGCCAACCAAATGGGCTGACCTCAAGGGCGGCAAATACAAAGTCTCGATCGGTGACGTGAGCACCGCCGCCCAAGCCGCCAACGGCGTTCTCGCTGCGGCACTGGCCAACGGTGGCGACGAGAAAAACATCAAGCCTGCGCTGCTGCTGTTCGCCGACATCGCCAAACAGGGTCGCCTGTCGATGGCCAACCCGACCATCGCCACCATGGAAAAAGGCGAGATCGAAGTCGGTGTGGTCTGGGACTTCAACGGCCTCAGCTACAAGGCCAAGATGGCCAACCCGGATGACTACGTGGTGCTGATCCCGTCCGACGGTTCGGTGATTTCCGGCTACACCACGATCATCAACAAGTACGCGAAAAACCCCAACGCCGCCAAGCTGACCCGCGAATACATCTTCAGCGACGCCGGCCAGACCAACCTCGCCCGCGGTAACGCCCGCCCGATCCGTGCCGAGCACTTGCAACTGCCGGAAGACGTGAAGGCCAAACTGCTGCCGAACGAGCAGTACAAAAAGGTCACCCCGATCAAAGACGCCGATGCGTGGGAAAAAACTTCGAAGGCCCTGCCACAGCAGTGGAACGAGGAAGTCATCGTAGAGATGAAATAAACCGGCTTATCACTACTGCGTGATCTGTTGAAGATCCAAATGTGGGAGCGAGCCTGCTCGCGAAGGCGTCGTGTCAGTCGACATCAATGTTGAATGATCTGCCGCATTCGCGAGCAGGCTCGCTCCCACAGGGGATCTCGGCTGAATCTGAAATTTCCTGTTTCGCGGAGTTTTTGCCCCTATGAAGCACAACGTCATCCTTGTCGTGCTCGACGGCCTCAACTACGAGGTCGCGCGTCACGCCATGGGGCATCTGCAGGCTTATGTTGGCGCAGGACGCGCCGCGCTCTACCAGTTGGAGTGCGAACTGCCGGCCCTGTCCCGACCGCTTTATGAATGCATCCTCACCGGCGTGCCGCCCATCGACAGCGGCATCGTCCACAACAACGTCTCGCGCTTGTCCAATCAGCGCAGCATTTATCACTACGCCCGCGATGCCGGTCTGAAGACTGCTGCAGCGGCGTATCACTGGGTTAGCGAGTTGTATAACCGTTCGCCGTTCGTGGCAGCACGCGACCGCCACACCGACAATCTGTCGCTGCCGATCCAGCACGGGCATTTCTACTGGAGCGATCACTACCCGGACTCGCACCTGTTCGCCGACGCGGAAAACCTGCGCCTGCGCCACGATCCGGATTTCCTGCTGATCCACCCGATGAACATCGACGACGCCGGGCACAAACACGGCCTCGACTCTTCGCAATACCGCAACAGCGCGCGCTTCGCCGACATCATCCTCGCCGACTATCTGCAGAACTGGCTCGACGCTGGCTATCAGGTATTGGTGACCGCCGACCACGGCATGAACAACGATCGCTCGCACAACGGCCTGCTGCCGGAAGAGCGTCAGGTGCCGCTGTTTGTCCTCGGTGACGCGTTCAGCCTCGACGCTGACGCCGCACCGAAGCAGACCGAAATCTGCGGCACGGTCTGCGAACTGCTCGGCGTGCCCCATGACAAACCGGTGTGCCGGGAGTTGCTCAAGTGAACTCAATGACTCGCGGTAAATGGCTGGCAGCCCTGTGCGTGGTGCCCTTCGCGCTGTTCTTTATCGTCTTCGAAATCGCTCCGCTGACCTGGGTGATGATCAGCAGCCTGCAATCAGAAGAATTCGGCTGGGGCTTGGCCAACTTCAGCAAGATCTTCAGCTCGAAGTTCTATTTGCAGGCGATCCAGTACAGCCTCGAAATCAGTTTCTGGTCGAGCGTGTTCGGCATCATCATTGCCGTACTGGGTGCGTATTCCCTGCGCCGGGTCGATTCGAAACTGCGCAATTTCGTGAATGCCTTCGCCAACATGACCAGCAATTTTTCCGGCGTACCCTTGGCCTTCGCGTTCATCATCCTGCTCGGTTTCAACGGCAGCATCACGATCATGCTGAAGCAGTCGGGGATCATTCAGGATTTCAACCTGTACTCGAAAACCGGGCTGATCATCCTCTACACCTACTTCCAGATTCCCCTTGGTGTGCTGCTGCTCTATCCCGCCTTCGACGCCTTGCGTGAAGACTGGCGCGAGTCCGCCGCACTGCTTGGCGCCAATGGCTGGCAATTCTGGCGCCACATCGGCTTACCGGTGCTGACCCCGGCGCTGCTCGGCACGTTCGTGATCCTGCTGGCCAACGCCCTCGGTGCCTACGCCACGGTGTATGCACTGACGACGGGCAACTTCAACGTCCTGCCGATCCGGATTGCAGCGATGGTCTCCGGCGACATTTCCCTCGACCCGAATCTGGCCAGCGCTCTGGCCGTGGTGCTGGTGGCGCTGATGACCATCGTCACCGTCGTGCATCAACTGCTGTTGAAGAGGAGCTACCATGTCTCGCGCTGAATCCGGCCCGGCCGGCCTCTACCACCGCGTCGTGGTTTACCTGCTGTTTGCCATCCTCTTGCTGCCACTCGTGGGAACGCTGATTTATTCGATCGCCAGCAGTTGGTCGGCGACCATCCTGCCCAGCGGTTTTACCTTCAAGTGGTACATCCAGTTGTGGAGCGATCCGCGTTTCCTGCACGCATTCGGCCAGTCATTGCTGGTCTGCGTTGGCGCGCTGGTGCTGTCGGTGGTGCTGATCCTGCCGCTGCTGTTCGTGGTGCATTACCACTTTCCGAAACTCGATGCGCTGATGAACATCCTCATCCTGCTGCCCTTCGCAGTGCCGCCGGTGGTGTCTTCGGTGGGACTGTTGCAACTTTACGGTTCCGGGCCGATGGCGATGGTCGGCACGCCGTGGATTCTGATCGGCTGCTACTTCACCGTGGCCCTGCCGTTTATGTACCGGGCGATCACCAACAATCTGCAAGCGATCAACCTGCGCGACCTGATGGACGCTGCGCAACTGCTTGGCGCCAGCACCTTTCAAGCGGCGTTTCTGGTGGTGCTGCCGAATCTGCGCAAAGGCCTGATGGTCGCGTTGCTGCTGTCGTTCTCGTTCCTGTTCGGGGAGTTCGTTTTCGCCAACATTCTGGTCGGCACGCGCTACGAAACCCTGCAGGTTTATCTGAACAACATGCGCAACAGCAGCGGTCACTTCACCAGTGCGCTGGTCATCTCGTATTTCTTTTTCGTGCTGGTCCTGACCTGGATCGCCAACATCTTGAACAAGGACAAAAGCGAATGAGCTATGTCAGCGTCCGACACCTGCAGAAAAGCTACGCCGGCACCACCGTGTTCAGCGATATCGACTGCGAAATCAACAAGGGCGAGTTCGTCACCCTGCTCGGCCCGTCCGGTTGCGGCAAGTCCACCCTGCTGCGTTGCATTGCCGGACTGACGCCAGTGGATGGCGGCAAGATCCTGCTGGATGGCGTCGACATCGTGCCGTTGAGCCCACAGAAACGCGGGATCGGCATGGTGTTTCAGAGCTATGCGCTGTTCCCCAACATGACCGTCGAGCAGAACGTTGCCTTCGGTTTGCGCATGCAGAAGGTCAATGCCGACGACAGCCATAAACGCGTTTCCGAGGTGTTGAAACTTGTTGAACTGAACGACTTCGCCAGCCGCTATCCACATCAACTGTCCGGTGGCCAATGTCAGCGCGTGGCCCTCGCCCGTTCGCTGGTCACCCGTCCGCGTTTGTTGCTGCTGGACGAGCCGCTGTCGGCCCTCGATGCACGGATTCGTAAGCACCTGCGCGAACAGATCCGCCAGATCCAGCGCGAACTCGGCCTGACCACTATTTTCGTCACCCACGATCAGGAAGAAGCGCTGACCATGTCTGACCGGATTTTCCTGATGAATCAGGGAAAAATCGTCCAGAGCGGCGATGCCGAAACACTGTACACCGCGCCGGTCGATGTATTCGCCGCAGGCTTCATCGGCAACTACAACCTGCTCGATGCCGACGACGCGTCGAAGCTGTTGCAGCGCCCGATCAACCACCGCATTGCCATTCGCCCGGAAGCCATCGAATTGAGCCTCAACGGCGAACTCGACGCGCAGATCCGCAGCCACAGCCTGCTCGGCAATGTCATCCGCTACCGGATCGAAGCGCGCGGCGTAGAACTGGTGGTGGATGTGCTTAACCGCTCGGCGGCCGATCTGCATCCCGACGGTCAGCGACTGGCACTTTCCATCGATCCAACGGCCCTGTGTGAGGTAGCCTGATGACTTTGCTGACGTTGAAGAGAGAACTGCACTGATGGCCCTGGCAATTTTTGATCTGGACGAAACGTTGATCCACGGCGACTGCGCCACCCTCTGGAGCGAGCAGATGGGGCGCCTGGGCTGGGTCGATCCCGAGTCGTTCATGCGCAAGAACAACGAACTGATGGACGCCTACAGCCATGGCAAATTGCGCATGGAAGAGTACATGGAGTTCAGCCTCGAACCGCTGATCGGCCGTACGCCAGAAGAAGTCGATCATCTGGTCGGGCCGTGGGTGGAAGACTTTATCGAACCGATCATCTTCAGCGACGCGACCAAGACCATCGCCGCCCACCGCAAGGCGGGAGACCGGATTCTGGTGATCTCGGCGTCGGGCACGCATCTGGTCAGACCGATTGCCGATCGATTGGGCATTGATGAAGTTCTGGGGATTGAACTGGAAGTCGCCCATGGCGTTTACAGCGGCCACACCGTCGGCACCCTGACCTACCGCGAAGGCAAGATCACGCGTTTGCTGGAATGGCTGGATGCTGAAGAGGAAAACCTGGAGGGTGCGAGTTTCTATTCCGACTCGCGTAATGATTTGCCGTTGTTGCTGAAGGTGGATTTCCCACACGTGGTGAATCCGGATCCAGTGCTTCTGGAGCACGCCGAAAAAGCCGGCTGGCCAATCCACCTGTGGAAATGACAAAGATTTAATCTGCAATTGCAGGCTGACATTCCGAACCCGAGTTCGACACCATGTGTCAGGTCGATGTACCTCGACAGAACAACTCAGTCAGTCCCCTCTCCCTTTGGGAGAGGGTTAGGGTGAGGGGCTTTTTGCCCTGGTCTCAGCTCAGACTTTCGTCAATCACCAACACCAGTTTGCCAGCCACCTTGTTGCTCGCCAGCTCCGTAAACGCCGCCTCGGCATCCTTCACCGCAAACGCCTTGGCCAACTGCGGACTCAACCGCCCTTCGGCAAACAACGGCCACACCTGCTGGCCCAGATCACTCAACAGATCCGCCTTGAACTGATCGTCACGACTGCGCAACGTCGAGCCCAGCAGTTGCACACGCTTGGCCAAGACCTGCGCCAGATCCAGTTTGGCCTCACGGCCACCCATCAAACCGATCAACACCCAACGGCCGTCCAGCGCCATCAGTTTGAGGTTCAGCGCCGAATAATTGCCGCCGACCGGATCGAGAATCACATTGAACGGCCCGAAATCACGCAGGCTCTCCAGATCATCGGTGCGCAGCACCCCGCCCTGCGCACCCAGCGCCTCACAGTAGGCCAAACGCTCGGCCGAACCGACGCTTACCCAACATGGATTGCCGAACGCCTTGCACAACTGAATGGCGGCTGAACCGATTCCACTTGCGCCGGCATGCAGGAGAACTTTCTCACCCGGTTTGAGCGCCGCAAGTTGAAACACATTCAGCCAGACTGTTGCATAAACCTCAGGCAATGCGGCGGCCTCGATCAGCGAGACGCCTTCGGGAACCGGCAGCACATGCCGGCCGTCGACGACTACCTCTTCGGCCATCCCGCCCCCGGCCAACAAGGCGCAAACCCTATCGCCAACCTGCCAGGCACTGCCGGCGCCGACCTCGCTGATCACCCCGGAGCACTCAAGACCGAGCACTTGGCTGGCACCTGGTGGGGGCGGATAAAGCCCTGCTTTCTGTAATAAATCGGCGCGATTGAGGCCCGCTGCCGCCACTCGGATGCGGACTTGTCCTACATCGCACGTAGGACTCGGCTCTTCAACCCATGCCACTTGACCGTCAACGCCTTGCAATGCCTTCACAGTGCCTCCATAGTGAGTCTGGACTGAGCCCGAAGCTGTAGCGCCGGGCTTTTTGCATTATGCGACCGGCTCTCGTAGAACCGGCGACTTCAAAGACGGCCTAATATGCGTTATCAATTGTCCCCGCGTCGAATCAGCATGAAGCATTTGCTCCCCAGCACCGCCCTCGCTCTTTTCATCGGTATCGGTTTGTTGCCGGTGTCGGGCACTACATTCGCAGCCAACAGCTGGGACAAGTTGCAGCCTGATCGCGATGAAGTCATCGCCAGCCTGAACGTCGTCGAGTTGCTCAAGCGTCACCACTACAGCAAGCCGCCGCTCGACGATGCGCGCTCGGTGATCATCTACGACAGCTACCTCAAGCTGCTGGATCCGTCGCGCAGCTACTTCATGGCCAGCGACATCACCGAATTCGACAAGTGGAAGACCCAGTTCGACGACTTCCTCAAAAGCGGCGACCTCAACGCCGGGTTCACCATCTACAAGCGCTATCTGGACCGCGTAAAGTCGCGTCTGGACTTCGCCCTTGCCGAGCTGAACAAAGGCGTCGACAAGATGGACTTCACCACCAAGGAGACCTTGCTGATTGATCGCAAGGACGCACCTTGGCTCAAATCCACCGCTGAACTCGACGACCTGTGGCGCAAACGCGTCAAGGACGAAGTGCTGCGGATGAAGATCGCCGGCAAAGAGCCGAAGCAGATCCAGGAAACCCTGACCAAACGCTACAAGAACCAGTTGGCGCGCCTGGACCAGACCCGTCCGGAAGATATCTTCCAGGCGTACATCAACACCTTCGCCATGTCGTACGATCCGCACACCAACTATCTGTCGCCGGATAACGCGGAAAACTTCGACATCAACATGAGCCTGTCCCTCGAGGGCATCGGTGCCGTGTTGCAGAGCGACAACGACCAGGTCAAGGTCGTGCGTCTGGTGCCGGCAGGCCCGGCTGACAAGACCAAACAGGTTGCCCCGGCCGACAAGATCATCGGTGTTGCCCAAGGCAACAAAGAGATGGTCGACGTGGTCGGCTGGCGTCTGGACGAAGTGGTCAAGCTGATCCGTGGCCCGAAAGGCACCGTGGTGCGTCTGGAAGTGATTCCGGCAAGCAATGCGCCGAACGACCAGACCACCAAGATCGTGCCGATCACCCGTGAAGCGGTGAAGCTTGAAGACCAGGCCGTGAAGAAGTCCGTGCTCAACCTGAAACAGGACGGCAAGGACTACAAACTCGGCGTGATCGAGATCCCGGCCTTCTACCTCGACTTCAAGGCGTTCCGCGCTGGTGATCCGGACTACAAGAGCACCACTCGCGACGTCAAGAAACTGCTGACCGAACTGCAGAAAGACAAAGTCGACGGCGTGGTCATCGACCTGCGCAACAACGGCGGCGGTTCCCTGCAGGAAGCCACGGAGCTGACCAGTCTGTTTATCGACAAGGGGCCGACCGTCCTCGTGCGTAATGCCGATGGCCGTGTCGACGTCCTCGAAGATGAAAACCCGGGCGCGTTCTACAAAGGTCCGATGGCGTTGCTGGTCAACCGCTTGTCCGCCTCGGCTTCGGAGATCTTCGCCGGCGCCATGCAGGACTACCACCGCGCGCTGATCATCGGTGGCCAGACCTTCGGTAAAGGCACCGTGCAGACCATTCAGCCGCTGAACCATGGCGAACTGAAGCTGACTCTGGCCAAGTTCTACCGGGTTTCCGGTCAGAGCACCCAGCATCAGGGCGTGTTGCCGGACATCGACTACCCGTCGCTGATCGACACCAAGGAAATCGGCGAGAGCGCACTGCCGGAAGCCATGCCGTGGGACACCATCCGCGCAGCGATCAAACCGGCGGCCGATCCGTTCAAGCCGTTCCTGGCGCAGCTCAAGTCCGAGCATGACACGCGCACCGCCAAGGATGCCGAGTTCGTGTTCATCCGTGACAAGCTCGCCCTGGCGCAGAAACTGATGGAAGAAAAAACCGTCAGCCTCAACGAAGCCGAACGCCGTGCCCAGCACAACGACATCGACGCCAAGCAACTGACGATGGAAAACATCCGTCGCAAAGCCAAAGGCGAAGAGCCGCTTAAAGAGCTGAAGAAAGAAGACGAAGACGCTCTTGCGGCCGCTGACCCGGACAAGGTCAAACCGGAGGACGATGCCTACCTGAGCGAAACCGGGCGCGTGCTGCTGGATTACCTGAAGCTGAGCAATCAGGTGGCCAAGAAGTAAGGTGATGGCAATTTAGTGCTGACGATCCCCGGATCGTCATCAAACAGTCATCATTCTGTCGTGCAATAAAGGACTGGGAGCCATTCTCTTCATCGAGAACGCTCCCAGTCCTTTTTTTATCGCCAGAGATTGCCATGACCACGACCGAACAGCTGAGTGCCTTGAGCTCGATCCTGACTCAAAGCGGTTTACACAGCCTGTTCCAACCGATCATTTGTCTCTCGGAACGGCGCATTCTCGGCTACGAAGCGCTCACGCGCGGCCCTTCCAACAGCCCTCTTCACTCGCCGATCGCGCTGTTCGCCGTGGCCCGTCAGGCCGGGCGTTTGAGCGAGCTGGAAATCGCCTGCCGCCAAAGCGCTTGCCGTCGCTTCAACGAGCAACAACTGCCGGGCAAACTGTTCCTCAACGTCTCGCCGGAATCCTTACTTGAAGCCGCCCACCAACCGGGGCGCACATTGCAGTTGCTGCAGGATTTCGGCATTCCGCCCAGTCAGGTGGTCATCGAACTGACCGAACAGACGCCCATCGACGATTTCCAGTTGCTGCAAACCGCCTTGCATCACTATCGAGCGATGGGTTTTTCCATTGCACTGGATGATCTCGGTGCCGGCTATTCCAGCCTGCGTCTGTGGTCGGAGCTGCGCCCGGACTACGTGAAGATCGATAGACACTTCATCGATGGCATTCATCAGGACGCGCTGAAGAGAGAGTTCGTCGGCTCGATCCTGCAAATCGCCAAAGCCTCTCGCGCACAAGTCATCGCCGAAGGCATCGAACTGCCAGAAGAACTCGCGGTGCTGACGGAAATGGGTGTCGATCTGGTGCAGGGTTACTTGCTCGGTCGTCCTCAGGAACATCCGCCCCGCGACGCCCGCGCCTTGATGCCCAAACACGACAGCAGCAGCGTTGCGCTGAACGACGAAGGCAGCGACCTCAGCGCCCTGCTCAACGACCAACCGGCCGTGCACCGCGACACACCCACCGCCAACGTGCTGGAGGCCTTCCGCCGCCAGGCCAACCTCAACTCACTGGCAGTACTCGACGAACAAGGTCAACCCTGCGGCATCGTCCACCGCCACTCATTGTCGGATGCGTTGCTCAAACCGTTCGCCACCGACCTGTTCGCGCGTAAACCGATCAGCCGTCTGATGAACGACGATTTCCTCGCCGTGGAAATGAGCCAGTCGCTGCAACAAGTCAGCCGCCTGATCACCAGCCGCGCGCGGCAACGCATCGAAGAAGACTTCATCATTACTCTTAACGGCGGCTACCTGGGTCTTGGCCGGGTGATCGACGTACTCAAACTGATTACCGAGCTGAAGATTCAACAGGCGCGGTATGCCAATCCGCTGACTTTGTTGCCGGGGAATGTGCCGATCCAGCAATGCCTGACGCGGTTGCTGCAGCAGGGGCGCGAGTCGGTCATCTGCTACGTCGACATCGACAGTTTCAAACCCTTCAACGACATTTATGGCTACGGGCGTGGTGATGAAGTTTTGCTGTGTTTGGCGCAATGCCTCAACGAGCGCGTCGACCCGAGCCGCGACTTCGTGGGCCATATTGGCGGCGACGACTTCCTGCTCGTCCTCGGCCCGGAAGACTGGCGCAAACGTGTCAATCAACTGCTTGATGACTTCCAGAGCCAGTGCCGACGCTTCTATCGCCCTGAACACCTTGAGGCGGGATGTTTTATTGCGCCGAATCGCCAAGGGGTGCGGCAGGAGTTTCCGCTGTTGTCACTGTCCATCGGTGTGGTGCACCTACACCCCGAAGCCTGCGCACAGCTGGATGCCAGTCAACTCGCGGAAATGGCTTCCCAGGCGAAGCATCATGCGAAGAATATTCCGGGGTATAGCGTGCATGTGATTGATAGTCTTTCCACTCCCGACGTCCATTCACCACAGTTAATCGGACAACGTTGACTTGCACCCTGTGGGAGCGGACTTGCTAGCGAAGTGACAACTTACAAACCAATATCTCTGTAGATCAAAAATGATGAAGGCTCATCCAGGAACACCTAAATGTTACTGCGTGAAGCTTCTCTGAAAAGTACAGAAATGTGCTTTAACCACGCATTTCCGTCTTGCCAGTCATGCCAATAGCAGTAACAACATCCAATTTCCTTCAGTAAGAAATCTCGAAACTTATTTTCTGTCATATTCATCGCCAGCAAGGCATCGATTTCCGTTATCACTCTCTCCACTGCGCTACAGTCTGAATCGGCTAAGAAAGATCTGACAACATCATCTGCGAAGGCAAACTCACACATCCAATCCTCATGAAAATAGGCTCCGAGAAACTGGAAAAGGCTAGGAAAATCTTCAGTTGTCATTTACAAAACCCGTCAAAATAAAGTAACCAAGTGGTGAAGTTGCATCCCGTCGCAGCACTAATCTAATACTAAACAACGGTTCTAGTGTTCCACTCTGTCTCAGAACACCCACACCAGCAGGAGCAGACACTCGCTCATTGATCACAAATTTACTTGCGTTACCTGCTAGAAAATTATCAATATCGACTTTGTTGTTCCTGATAACATTCGAGAGTGCAGCTTCAGCCTCTGCCCTATTAAGAAATGTTGACGCAATAGGTATGTTCGGCTCAGCCATTAGTCTAGCTCTCAGTTGAGCCTCCGATCTATTGACATGTCTTGCAATAGCATGTCCACCTCGAGACTCGTGGGCCTCTAATCCCCCACCTGGAACAATTTCACTATAGGGCCCATCTGCCTGTATCGCTCCAGGGCACGGAGTGCAAGCTAACCCCAACGGATCCACCCACCCCGTCGGATTCGGCACGTACTGGTACTGATTCAGCCCACCCGCCAACTTGATTGGGTCCGGCGTCAGATACCGCCCCAGCCGCGGGTCGTAATACCGATGGCGGTTGTAATGCAGGCCACTTTCCGCATCGAAGTACTGCCCCTGAAAACGCAGCGGCTGGTTCAGGTAGTCGTCGCCAGCCAGGGTCAGCGCGGCGACTTTGCCGTAGGCGTCGTATTGCGCGGACCAGACGATGTCGCCGCTGTAGTCGGTGAGTTCCTGCGGGGTGCCGAGGTGGTCGAGTTGGTAGTAGAACGGGCAGGCCTTTTTCGGGCCTTTACCGTCGAGCAGCGCCAGCGGGCGGAAGGTGCCGGGTTCGTAGACGTAGCTGCGGTATTCGTTTTCGCTGCTTTCGGCGACGAGGTGGTCGCCTTGCCAGAAGAATTCGGTGGTTTCGCCGTTGACGGTTTTGCGGATACGCCGGCCGAAGGCGTCGTATTGGTAACTGGCGGTCTGGCCGTCCGGGCGGGTCAGGCCGATCAGGCGGTGCTGGCAGTCGTAGCGGTATTCAGTGACGAGTGTCTGTGCGCGGCCGCGACGTTCGCGGATCAGGTTGCCGAAGGCGTCGTAGTCGTAATGACGATCGCCTTGCATCAGCAGGCGATTGCCCTTTATCTGGCTCGGGCCAGGGCGGTCCTGCATCAGCAGGTTGCCGGCCGGGTCGTGGGCGAAGCTTTCCGGTAGTTCGTCACGTGAGTGGCGTACGCGGATCAGCCGGTCGAGGGCGTCGTAGCCGTAGGTGCGCTGGCCGTGGCGGCTGTCGGCGATGTGCGCGAGATTGCCGTTGGCGCTGTAGGCATAATCGCGGCGGTACAACGCATCGCGCTGATGGCCTACGGCGTGGGCGAGTAATCGTCCTTGATCGTCGTAGGAGTATTCGCTGAGCAGCAGACCTTGTTGGCGTTGCAGTTCGCGACCGGACTGGTAGACATGGCGGGTCAGCGGCGTGCCGTTGAGGTCAATCCCGCTCAGTGCGCCGCCCTTGGCGTGGCGGTAGTCGAGCACGCTGTTGTCCGGCAGACGCATGCGTTTGAGCTGGCCGCAGGCGTCGTAGCGGTAACGCAGGGTGCCCCAGCCCTGATGCTCGGTGATCAGCCGGTCCTGACGGTCGTACTCGAAGGCCAAAGGATGTTGCTGGCCGTCGTCGACACCGACCAGTCGGCCGAGGCGGTCGTATTGATAGGAAACCTTGATCCCGTCGGGCAAAGTTTTAACCAGCAAACGCCCGGCAGCATCGCGCTCATAAGCGGTGACCAAACAAGAGCCGTCATCACCGAACTCGGTCTTTTCCAGCAGATGCCCATTGAGGTCATAGGCGTACGCGGTACGCCGACCATCAAAACCGCTTTCCTGACGAATCAGCCCGGTCGGCGTGTAATCCAGCCGATACTTTTCCCCGGATTCGTTTTCGATCTCGGTGAGCAGCAGTTGCGCATGGTCGTAACGGTACTGCACCCGCGTGCCGTCGGGGTTGATCCGCCGCGAAACCAGGTGCAGATCGTCGTCATACTCATAACGGGTAATACGCCCGAGTTCATCGCGCTCGGCGGTGACCTGACCGTAGGCGCTGTAGCTGTAGGCGCGGGTGCTGCCGGTAGGAAAAGTCGTCTGAATCAGTCGGCCAAGCGCGTCCCAATGCTGACGGGTGACCGCACCGTGTTCGTCCGCAGTCGTGGTCCGCCGCCCCAGTGCATCGTAGGAAAAGCGCCGCACGCCACCGTCGGGCAAGGTCTCTTCGGTCAACTGGCCGAGGCTATTCCAGACCAGCCGATGCCGGCTGCTGTCCGGGTAGCGGATCGACAGCAACTGGCCCCGGGTGTCGTAGTAGTAATGAGTAACCTGGCCGTCGGGGTCGACCGCTTCGGTGACATCGCCCTCGGCATTGCGCCGGTAGATCCACACCGCCTCGCCGCGCGAACGTCGATGCAGGAAACCGTTGCGATACTCGTAGGACGTGGGCGCCTCATCCGGTGGAATCAGCGCGATCAGCCGTCCGACTTCGTCGTAGCGGTATTCAGTGACAGCGCCTAACGCATCCTGCTCGGCGATCAGCCGCCCCGAGGCGTCATAAGCCTTGAGCTGTTCGCCGCCATCGGCCTCGACCTTGCGCACCAGCCGCGCACGCTCGTCGTGGACGTAGGTCTCTTCAGTGCCGTCGACGTAATGCACCGCCACGCTGCCGTCGTCGTTCCAGACGTAACGCGTGTCCATCTGCGAAAACGATGCCCAGTGGCGCACGCAACGGGCAGCTTTGCCCGACCGTTCCCACTCCCAGAAGAAGCTCGCGCCACCGGCCAGTTGCCGCTGCAGAATCACGTGAGCGTCGTCGTAGTCGTAGCGCTCGCTGTCACCGACGGCGTTGGTCGCTTCGATCAGGTGCCGGTAGGCGTCGTAGCGGTAACTGACCAGCGCTTGTTCAGTGCTCCAGGCACCGTCGCGAAACACCTGGTAATCGACCCCGACCAACTGCGCCTGCTCATAGCGCAACAGCAGCGAACGCCCGGCGCCGTTGTCCAGGCGCTGCACCCGGTCAGAGCGATCACGCTGCACCGTCAGACGATTGCCATAGGCATCGCTGATCGCCGTCAGCCGTCCCGCGCGAAAGTGATAAAACCGCGCGGTGTCCCCGGCCAGTGCGAGGATCAGCTCTTCCGGCTCATCGCCCAGAAAAATCGCCGCCCGCGACAAACTGTTGTGAATCGCCGGCCGCTCAACGCTCGGCAACGGAAAACGGGTACGCCGGTTTTCGTGATCGACCCAAACAACCTCGTCGCCGGCAAATTCCAGCCGATGCGCCAGCGAATGACTCCAGCCAAACCCCAACCCGACATCGATTTCGGCGGCGCTGGAGCGATACAGGCGGGTGAACTCAAACGGCAACACGCCATCGAGCAGCGCATCGTTCAGGGTCAGCAGTTCTTCGCCGGTGACCATCGACACCGGGCAGCCGTTGGTGCAGGTGCGCGGCACGCAATCGGCGCTGTCGCCGTTGGGGTTTTTCGCCTGATCCGGCGAGTCGTCGTGATGCTCGTCTTTCTTCAACAAGGTGTTGCGCTGCGCATCCCAGCGCAATTGCATCCGGCCTTTTTTCACCCCGGCGGCGATGCCACGGGCGGCAACGGTTTTGTATTGATCGACGTATTTGATGAACCCTTCGACGATGCCAAACATCGCCTTCACCAAACGCTTTACCGCCGAGAGCAATTGCACGGCGCGATCCGCCAGACGCAGCGTCAGATAAGCGATGCCTGCGCCACCACTGACGAACGTCAAGACGACGCTGATCAGCACATCGATGAGCAACTGGACCATCATCATCGACGCCGCTTCAGCAGTTTTGCCGGCGATTTCACTGGGTGGCAGCATCTCCAGCCAAAAGCTGGCAGTGCGCAGCAATAGACACAGCGCCGCCTCGTCACTGACCAGCAGTTGCAGCTTCTCCATGACCTCGGGCGCGGTTTTCGCCAGCTCGATCAGATCCGCCGCGCCACTGCCCAAGCGCTCAGCAAACTGACCGGGATCCTTGAGGATGTCCGAGAGCAAACCAATGCTGTCCCACACGCCCTCGATCGCCGCCCAACTCCCGGCCAGCATGCCGTTGCCCGCCGCCGTCGCCACCGACTGCGACCACTGTGGCTTGAAACTCTGCCATTCACTGCGCAGCCAGCCATCCAGCTCCGCGGTCAGGCCGTCATAGGCTTTGAACAGGTCCTCGACCTGACCCGAAGTGACAGCGCTGTGCACCTGCACCCGGTAGAACTTGCCAGGTATTCCTTTGAATGAGCCTTTGCCTTGCGCATCAAGGGTGATGGGGGTGGTTTCGCCACTGTCCATGGCGATCACATCGACCACGATGTTGCCCAGCGGAATGTCGTAGACCGACTCGAATTTGCTCTCGATCAGCATCGGGCCACTCTTCGGGCACTGGACGACACCGGAGAAAAACGCGTTGTCGGTGCTGCTGACGGCAGTGCTATCGGAGCCGAAGCGAATGATCCGCTCCATGCCCATCAGTGACGGCAGATCCGCCGCGTGGCTGACCTCGTCCGCCGCGCGACTGGCCCAATGTTTGAGCTGTTCGCGGTAAACGCTGAGGGTGTCGGGAAAGCTGTCGAGTGCTTGCTCGATGCGGGTGACGGCGTCCATCAACGCACGCGGGTGGGCGAAGTGGACTGGATAAGCGGATCAAACATGGGCGTTCCCTCGCGCAAAAAAATTAGGCGCGGGAACTGTGCGGGGGATCAATCGGGAAAGAAGTCAGGCAAGTAGGCGATGACTGTAGGACTTGTCTGTAAAAAACAGCTCACAGATAAACAGGCGCGCAAAACCGCAAACGCGGCGTGAGGAAAACCTCACGCCGCGTTTGTTCGGGCAGACACAAATGGATTTACAGTGTTGAGTCGCGAGTACTCAGCTCTTTCAATTTGAGCTCCGCCAACGGGTGTCCGGCTTTGGCCGCCATGCCCCACCAGCGGGCGGCTTCGACAGGATCCGGCGGTTTGCTCGGCGTTCCGGCCAAACTGATCACGCCGACCTGATAAGCCGCTTTGCCATCACCCGCGAGCGCGGCCAGTCGCAACAGGCGAACACCTTCTTCACGTGCACCCAGGCCGACACCACGAAAGGTCAGGATGTGCCCGTAGAAGCTTTGTGCACCAACATCGCCAAGGTTGGCCATGCGCGCAAACTGCCCTTCAAGCCAGCGCCAGCCTCGCGGTTGGCGGACAAACCACGACCAGTGAAACAGCCTGCGGGCCAGCCAGTAACTGGCCCGCGCCTTGAGTCGTAAAAACACTCAGGCCTCTGCCGATTCCGGGTACTCGTACTCGAAGACCCTGACCACTTCCGAGGCATGCCAGGAAGCCGCGGCAACGCCGTCGGATGGCCCGGAAAAACGCCCCAGACGTTCAACACATTCGAAGAAACCTGTGCGCGGCAGGCGACTGGCGCCCTGGCTGATCACCAGCGAACTGCGCAACGGTTGTTCGGCCTTGGCATCCAGCGCGGCCAGATGTTCAAGCGCGGCCGTCAGGGTTTGCATGGCCGGCGTCGGCAATTGCAACCGCTCGAGCAACGCCCGATAAGTCAGCAGATGGCGCTGGCGACGCGCCTGATCAAGTTCCCCGAGCAATCCGTCCCAATGTTGACGACTGATGCGTACGCTCACGATTCATCCCTCCACCCTGGCACCGTCAATTCCCAGGCCAGGCTGCGGCGAATCGCGGCGTCGGGCTGACGCTCGCCACTTTCGATCATGGCCAGATAAGACGGGCTGATGCCTACCGTGCGGGCCAGCGCCTCAATGGCGATGCCCTTCCCTTCGCGCAAACTGCGTAGTTGATCCAGACCTGGAAGTATCGCGTCTGGTGAGGCCGTGAGCGGCGTGGCTGCCGGACGCGACGGTGTTTCGTTGATGCCTGCTGCTTTTAGTAGAGCCTGATACTGAGCCCACGGCAGAACCGCGTATTCGGGTTCGCCATCGCGTGCAATTATCTGAATATCCATGACTACCCCGTAGGACAACAACACTTAGCGAGTCGGCACTTTTCCCTAGAAGTGTAATCCTAACAGCGGCCAAGGTCGCGGGGGGTATCTATCTGTAGGTGGGTGCTGAGAATCAGGTTTTTTTCGGCCCCTGTAGTTGCAGTTGTTCGGGGGTATCCGGCAGGCGTTCGACGACTGCCAGTTTTTCCGGTTTCTGACGGTTACGCCACAGGCGAAACGCATTGAGTTCATCGTCGAGGGTTTTCATCAGCCAGGCGAGGACGGCGATGTCGTCGAACATGCCAAACACGGGAATGAAATCTGGAATCGCATCCACCGGACTGAGGAAGTACATCAAACCCGCCACCACCGACACCAGGGCTTTGCCACTGATAGCGCGGTACTCGCCGCGCCAGTAGGCCAGGCACAATGCCTGAAGCAAGCGTAAATCGTCCTTGAGTTTACCGAGACGATTGCCTTGCGCGGCGCCTTTGCTGGCAACCGCAAACAGTAAGGTCGGTAAACGGCCACGCGCCAACAGACGGCCGGCCAAGGGCAGGAATCGAGCGAAATTCCACGGAGCTTTCATCTATTCCTCCCGTTGAAATGTTATCCACACAAATTGTGGATAACCTTGTGAACAGAGCTGCATTTCAGCGCTGAAAGCCCCGTTTCATAAGGGCTGCGCTCAGATCGGGCGTTTTTTACTCACATAAAAAACCCCAATATTTCATTGACTTGGCTGCTCAGGGCGGCTAGCGATGGCAGTCTCATTGGCTATGACTCTCCCGACCGCCATCGGTTCGCTCTGTTTACCCTTGGCAGGGTCCAGATGCAACAACGCCCCGCATAAGCGAGGCGTTGTTGTCAGACCCGTTACCGATTACTTGGCAGCAGCGGCTTCTTTAGCTGGATCCTTGATGGCCAGCAGTTCCAGGTCGAAGACCAGAACCGAGTTGGCCGGGATTGCCGGGCTTGGCGACTGAGCGCCGTAAGCCAGATCGCTAGGGATGTACAGTTTGTACTTCTCGCCAACGTGCATCAGTTGCAGACCTTCAACCCAACCCGGGATCACGCCGCTCACCGGCAGATCGATCGGGCTGCCGCGCTCGACGGAGCTGTCGAAGACGGTGCCGTTGGTCAGCTTGCCGGTGTAGTGAACGGTCACTACGTCAGTCGGCTTAGGCTGTGGGCCATCAGCTTTCTTGACGACTTCATACTGCAGGCCGGAAGCGGTGGTCGTCACACCTGCTTTCTTGCCATTTTCTTCGAGGAATTTCTTGCCGGCGGCTGCCGACTCTTCGCTCATCTTGGCCATACGCTCTTCAGCACGCTTCTGCAGCGCGGCGAAGGCTTCGACCAGTTCTTCATCTTTCAGCTTCTGTTCTTTCTTGCCGACGGCATCTTCGATGCCCTGGGCTACCGCTTTGGAGTCCAGATCATCCATGCCTTCCTGAGCCAGGCTCTTGCCCATGTTCAGGCCGATACCGTAGGAAGCTTTTTGCGCCGGGGTTTTCAGCTCTACGCTGGTCTGCGAATCACAACCCGCGAGGACCAGGCTAACCAGGGCAACCGCCGCCGCCAACCGATGCTGTTTCATGCTATTTCCTTGTTCATGCGCCGAAAGGGCAATCGAGTAAAGCCGCGAGCTTATCAGGCCGCCACGACCAATGGCTACCGGCATGAGAGCAGGAATCTTCCGATAAGTTCAGGGATTAAAACGCATTGGCGCGAAGCGACGATGAAGCTTCTGTCATCTCGTCCCGGCAATCGGCGTCGTTTCTTCTTGCATCATCTGGCGTAATGGCCACTTGCCGCACAGGGCCAGGCTCAGGCATAACAGCGGAACAAATCGACAAGGATGTTTATCTTGCGCCTCTTATTCCGTGTGCTGACTCTGATCGTCGTGCTGCTGGGACTGGTTCTCGCCGTGGTCCTGTATTACGTCGCCAATCCGAAACTGCCCTTCTACACCCCCGCCGAGCAGGTGCATTACCTCGATCAGTGGAGTGACGAAGACCGGCAAACCTACTATTTCACGCCCCAGGGTACGCAGGTCAAAGGCCTGCGCTATGAGTGGTTCCAGGCGCTGGAACTGCCCTTCTCGGCGCAACGTTTCGCCTCGCCTGATTACCTGGCGCGTTTCGGTTTTCTGATCGACCCGCAGCAGAAAGCCACGACGACCAACCCCGGCAACCTCCCCGTCGGTTTTGCCCGACATCAGAACCCCGGCAGCACCGAACAATATCTGGACATCACTTGCGCCGCTTGCCACACCGGCGAATTGCGCTTCAAAGGCCAGGCCGTGCGGATTGACGGCGGTACCGCACAACATGTGCTGCCTTCCAGTGTTCCTACTTTACGCGGCGGCAGTTTCGGACAGGCTTTGGTGGCAAGTCTGACCTCGACTTACTACAACCCATGGAAATTCGAACGCTTTGCCAGAACCTTGTTGGGCGACGAATACGACGCGCGCCACGAGCAATTGCGCAAAGACTTCAAAACCTCTCTGAACACCTTCCTCAAGGTCGCCTGGAACGATACCCATCGCGGCCTCTATCCGACCGAGGAAGGTCCCGGCCGCGCCGATGCTTTCGGACGCATTGCCAATGCGACGTTTGGCGATGCGATTTCCCCCGCCAACTATCGCGTGGCCAATGCCCCGGTGGATTACCCGCAACTCTGGGATATGTGGACGTTCGATTGGGTGCAGTGGAACGGCTCCGCACAGCAGCCGATGGCACGCAACATCGGCGAAGCGTTAGGCGTCGGCGCCACCCTGAATTTTTTTGATACCAACGGTCAGCCGCTGCAAGGCGACGCTCGCTATGCCTCCAGCGTGCGCGTGCGTGATCTGCACAAGATCGAAGAAACCCTGCAAAAGCTCAAGCCACCCACTTGGCCAGAGGAGCTGTTTGGCGCCATCGACAAACCCTTGGCAGCCAAGGGACGCGCGCTGTTTGCCGAGAATTGCGCCGGCTGTCACGTACCGCGCCAGACGCAGGAAGGTGAGCGCTGGGTGCAGCATTTGCACATGCTGCCGGTCGATGTCATCGGCACCGACCCGACCGCCGCCACCAATATCGCCAGCCACCGTTTCGACCTGACCGCCCTGCAATGGGACCTGAAGGAACTTGAAACCATGGACGTCAAACTGCATCCGACGCCCACAGAACCTCTGGATCTGAGCCAGTTGTCAGTGGCCAAAGGCCTGGCTTACGTCACCGCCTTCGTCGAAGATCGTGCCTACCGCGAAGCCAACGTCACCGCACAGGAGAAGCCACGCCTGGACGGCTTCGGCTTGCCCATCGGCGTGCGCGAAAAAGTCGCTTACAAGGCCCGCCCGCTGGCCGGGGTCTGGGCCACCGCGCCATTTCTGCACAACGGTTCAGTGCCGAGCATTTATCAGTTGCTGTCGCCGCAGGATGAACGCGTCACGACCTTTTTCAAAGGCACCGTTGAATACGATCCGCGACATCTGGGTTATCGCACCGAAGCGTTTACCAATGGCTTCCTGTTCGACACGCGCATCACCGGCAACCACAACAGCGGCCATGAGTTCCGCGCCGGCGAACGTGGCAACGGCGTGATTGGCCGGCTATTGCAGCCCGAAGAACGCTGGGCACTTCTTGAGTACCTGAAAGTCCTCGGCGGCCCACTGGAGGCGCAACTGCCATGATCTCAACCTTCAAGAAAGAACAGTCGCTGCTGGCCAGAATCTGGTTGTGGCTGGGTCGTGTACTGGGCAAGGTTCTGTTGATAGCGCTCGTCATCGGCCTGTTCGGCTGGGCCATCGCCACAGCATGGTTTGCCTGGCATCACCGCGGCCCGGTGTCGGCGCTGGAGCAGGTTCCGCCTGGCGAAGCGGCGATGACACAGGACGTGATCCAGACCGCCGTGCGCATCGTCGATCAGCATCGCGAAGGCACCCGTTATCTGCGCGACGCCCATGCCAAGGCCCATGGCTGCGTGAAGGCGCAGGTGCAAGTGCTGCCGGAACTGGCGCAACCGCTGCGACAGGGCGTGTTCAGTGAGCCCGGAAAAACCTGGCAAGCGATGATTCGCCTGTCCAATGGCAATGCCTATCCACAGTTCGACAGCCTGCGCGACGCCCGGGGGATGGCGATCAAACTGCTGGACGTTTCGGGAAAACAGCTGCTCGGCAACCGCCAGTCACAGCCTGAGCAGGATTTTGTGATGTTCAGCCACCCGAACTTTTTTGTCAGCGATGTCGCCGAGTATCGTCAGAACGTGTCGGCGCAGGCTGACGGCAAAAAGGTCATGGCATTTTTTCCGGGATGGGACCCGCGCACATGGCAGGTCCGCCATTTGTTTATTGCGCTGGCAACCCTGTCACCGCCGCCGGACAGTCCGACCGCGACCACTTATTTTTCGGTATCGCCGTACAAATTTGGTGAAGCCAATGCAAAGTTTCGGGTGGCGCCGGCCCCGGACAACTGCCCGGACTACACACTGCCAAAACAGAATCATGATTTACCGAATTTCTTGCGCAGCGCCTTAAACCAGCAACTGTCGACGGACCGGATACCGGCGTGTTTCGTCCTGCAGATCCAGCGTCAGGATGCCAACAAGTACATGCCGATCGAAGACACCAGCATCGAATGGCGCGAGCAGGATTCGCCGTTTGAAACCGTAGCGCGGATCACTCTGCCACCGCAGGACTTCGATACACCGGCGCTGAATCTGGCGTGTGACAATCTTTCGTTCAATCCGTGGTTCGGGCTTGAGGCGCATCGGCCGATTGGCGGAATCAACCGCTTGCGTAAAGCGGTGTATGAGGCAGTGAGCGATTATCGGCACAGCCAGAATGCCGCGCAGTAGAGCGGTGTCAAAGCACCTTTGAGGACATGGAATCAATAAATCCAGGACAGCAAAAAGCCCGCACTAGGCGGGCTTTCTGTGGAATCTGGCGTTCAGTGTTCCAGATTCCGAATATGGCGCAGCGGACGGGACTCGAACCCGCGACCCCCGGCGTGACAGGCCGGTATTCTAACCGACTGAACTACCGCTGCGCGAAACGCTTGAAACGAATGGTGGGTGATGACGGGATCGAACCGCCGACATTCTGCTTGTAAGGCAGACGCTCTCCCAGCTGAGCTAATCACCCTTCGCTTCGTTACGGGACGCATTATGCCACAAGTTTTCGTAAAGTGTTGATTTAATTGAATTTTTTTTCAAATAAATCCGAAAACCAGTAAAACGACACATCCCGCGGGTACAACCTTGGAGCAGAAAAAAACCCGCCTTGGCGGGTTTTTCCGTGGTGACCTGGCGTTCAGTGGTCCAGGTTACCGAATATGGCGCAGCGGACGGGACTCGAACCCGCGACCCCCGGCGTGACAGGCCGGTATTCTAACCGACTGAACTACCGCTGCGCTAAACACTTGAAACGAATGGTGGGTGATGACGGGATCGAACCGCCGACATTCTGCTTGTAAGGCAGACGCTCTCCCAGCTGAGCTAATCACCCTTCGCTTCGGTGTGGCGCGCATTCTACGGAGCGACCCAACCTCTGGCAAGCACTTTTTTAAATAATTTTCTCAGGCCTTCCAAAGGCTTAGAGAAGGGTTGGCCTATGGGACGGCGAAGACAATAATGCCCCCCTTTGTATAAAGGAGAGACTCACCCCATGTGGTTCAAAAACCTGCTTATCTATCGCCTGACCCAAGACCTGCCTGTCGATGCCGAGGCGCTGGAAACTGCACTGGCCACCAAACTGGCGCGTCCATGTGCAAGCCAGGAGTTGACCACCTACGGTTTCGTCGCGCCGTTCGGCAAAGGCGAAGATGCTCCACTGGTGCACGTCAGCGGTGACTTCCTGCTGATTTCCGCGCGTAAAGAAGAACGCATTCTGCCGGGCAGCGTCGTGCGCGACGCGGTCAAGGAAAAGGTCGAAGAGATCGAAGCCGAACAGATGCGCAAGGTCTATAAGAAGGAACGCGATCAGATCAAGGATGAAATCATCCAGGCGTTCCTGCCGCGCGCCTTCATCCGTCGCTCGTCGACCTTTGCCGCTATCGCGCCGAAACAGGGCCTGATCCTGGTCAACTCGGCCAGCCCGAAACGTGCCGAAGACCTGCTGTCGACCCTGCGTGAAGTGATCGGCACCCTGCCCGTCCGTCCGCTGACCGTGAAAATGGCACCGACTGCGGTCATGACTGACTGGGTCACCACCCAAAAAGCCGCTGATGACTTCTATGTACTGGACGAGTGCGAACTGCGCGACACCCACGAAGATGGCGGCATCGTGCGTTGCAAGCGTCAGGACCTGACCAGCGAAGAAATCCAGCTGCACCTGAGCACTGGCAAAGTCGTCACTCAGTTGTCGCTGGCCTGGCAGGACAAACTGTCGTTCATGCTCGACGACAAGATGACGGTCAAACGTCTGAAGTTCGAAGATCTGTTGCAGGATCAGGCGGAGCAGGACGGTGGCGACGAGGCGCTGGGTCAACTGGATGCCAGCTTCACGCTGATGATGCTGACCTTTGGCGATTTCCTGCCAGCGCTGGTTGAAGCGTTGGGTGGGGAAGAGACTCCGCAGGGGATCTAAATCCAACCAGTTCCAACTGATGGAACCGGTTCAAATGTGGGAGCTGGCTTGCCAGCGATAGCGGTGTTACAGATGGCTTATAGGGAGTCTGACACGCCGCCATCGCTGGCAAGCCAGCTCCCACAATGTTTTGTGGTGTAACAAACAATAAGGAACAAGCCATGCGCGCACTGGCTGCACTCAGCCGCTTTGTCGGCAATACCTTCGCTTACTGGGTTCTGATTTTCGCGGTGATTGCGTTCCTGCAACCGGCGTGGTTCCTCGGCCTGAAAAGCGCGATCGTACCGCTGCTCGGGCTTGTCATGTTCGGCATGGGCCTGACCCTCAAACTCGACGACTTCGCTGCTGTCGCCCGCCATCCCTGGCGCGTAGCGCTGGGTGTGGTTGCACATTTCGTGATCATGCCCGGTGTGGCGTGGTTGCTCTGCCAGGTGTTTCATCTGCCGCCGGAAATCGCCGTCGGGGTTATTCTGGTTGGCTGCTGCCCGAGCGGCACCTCGTCCAACGTGATGACCTGGCTGGCCCGAGGTGATCTGGCGTTGTCGGTGGCCATTGCTGCCGTGACCACCCTCCTCGCCCCGCTGCTGACGCCGGCGCTGATCTGGCTGCTGGCCTCGGCATGGTTGCCGGTGTCGTTCATGGAGCTGTTCTGGTCAATCCTGCAAGTGGTGTTGCTGCCGATCATTCTCGGCGTGGTTGCCCAACGCTTGCTCGGCGACAAAGTGCGCCACGCAGTGGATGTGTTGCCGTTGGTGTCGGTGGTCAGCATCGTGATCATCGTCACCGCCGTGGTGGCCGCCAGTCAGGCGAAAATCGCCGAATCCGGCCTGTTGATCATGGCCGTGGTGATGCTGCACAACAGCTTCGGTTATCTGCTGGGTTATTTCACCGGGCGCCTGTTCAAGTTGCCGTTGGCCCAGCGCAAATCGCTGGCGCTGGAAGTCGGCATGCAGAATTCGGGATTGGGTGCCGCGCTGGCCAGTGCACATTTCTCGCCATTGGCGGCGGTGCCGAGTGCGCTGTTCAGCGTTTGGCACAATATTTCCGGGGCACTGCTGTCGACGTACTTCCGGCGCATGAGTGAAAAGGAAGATCGCGAGTCGCTGGCGCAGCAAGCGGCCGACTGAGGCGAAAACTTGATCCCCGGGTTAATGCTCGTCACACTATTGCGTAACGCGGGGACGACCCTGCGGCTCGATCGAGTTATTAATCTGGGGACGACCCCGTCTATCGATGGAGGTCTTTCATGTCCTGGATCATTCTGTTTTTCGCCGGCCTGTTTGAAGTCGGCTGGGCCGTCGGCCTGAAATACACCGACGGTTTCACCCGCCCGCTCCCCACCGTTCTGACCGTTGCGGCCATGGCCATCAGCCTTGGCCTGCTCGGCCTTGCGATGAAGGAATTGCCGTTGGGCACCGCCTATGCGATCTGGACCGGCGTCGGTGCGGTGGGCACGGTGATTGCCGGAATCATCCTGTTTGGCGAGTCGATGGCGTTGATTCGGCTGGCCAGTGTGGCGTTGATCATTACCGGGTTGATTGGGCTTAAGGTCAGCGCTTAAGCCACTACCGCTTTCGCGAGCAGGCTCGCTCCCACAGTTGATCGTATTCCTCTGACGGAACGCGATCGAATGTGGGAGCGAGCCTGCTCGCGAAGAGGACCTTAAAATCGCCGGCTATCTAACTGCCCCGCGCAACTCCCCGACCAACCCCTGCAACTTCGCCGGCTCAGCAGCATCAACGCCCACCGGCGCTCCTGCCACCAACGTCACCCGCGACCACAATCGGTGAAAAAACCCTTTGTTCGGATCGCGACTGAAGAAACTCCCCCACAGCCCTTGCAACGCCAGCGGAATCACCGACACCGGTGTCTCTTCGAGAATCCGCGTGAGCCCGCCCCTGAACTCATTCATCTCGCCGTCCGCCGTCAACTTGCCTTCCGGGAAGATGCACACCAACTCACCGGCCTTCAAATAGTGAGCAATCCGGGTGAAAGCCTTTTCGTAGATCTGGATGTCTTCATTCCGTCCGGCAATCGGAATCGCCCCCGCCGTGCGGAAGATAAAGTTCAGCACCGGCAGGTTGTAGATCTTGTAGTACATGACAAAGCGAATCGGCCGACGCACCGCGCCACCAATCAACAACGCATCGACAAACGACACGTGGTTGCACACCAGCAATGCCGCGCCTTCATCCGGAATGGCTTCAAGGTTGCGGTGCTCGACGCGGTACATGGAATGGCTGAGCAGCCAGATCATGAAGCGCATGCTGAACTCGGGGACGATTTTGAAGATGTAGGCGTTGACGCCAATATTCAGCAGCGACACCACCAGGAACAACTGCGGGATCGACAGCTTGGCCACACTCAACAGCACAATCGAGACGATGGCCGAGACCACCATAAACAGTGCGTTGAGAATGTTGTTGGCGGCAATCACCCTTGCTCGCTCGTTCTCGGCGGTGCGCGACTGGATCAAGGCATACAACGGCACGATGTAGAAACCACCGAAAATGCCGAGGCCGAGGATGTCGACCAACACCGCCCAGGTGTGCACGAAGCCCAGCACGTCAATCCAGCTGTGGCCGCTGACGCTGTCGGGAATCCCGCCGGAATGCCACCACAGCAGCAAACCGAATACGGTCAGACCGAACGAACCGAACGGCACCAGACCGATCTCGACCTTGCGCCCGGACAGCTTCTCGCAAAGCATCGAACCCAGCGCAATCCCGACCGAGAACACGGTGAGAATCAGGGTGACCACAGTCTCATCGCCGTGCATCCATTCCTTGGCGTAGGCGGGAATCTGCGTCAGGTAAATCGCCCCGACAAACCAGAACCACGAGTTGCCGACAATCGAGCGCGACACCGCTGGCGTCTGGCCCAGACCGAGCTTCAGCGTGGCCCAGGATTGACTGAAGATGTTCCAGTTCAGGCGCATCTCTGGGGAGGATGCCGCCGCGCGCGGAATGCTGCGACTGGACAGATAACCCAGCACGGCGATCCCGACGATGGCGCAGGACACCAACGGTGCATAGTGCGAAGAGGACATGATGACCCCGGCACCAATCGTCCCAGCAAGAATCGCCAGAAACGTGCCCATCTCCACCAGGCCGTTGCCGCCCACCAGCTCATCCTCGCGCAAGGCCTGCGGCAGGATGGAATACTTCACCGGCCCGAACAGCGCCGAATGGGTACCCATGGCGAAGAGCGCCACCAGCATCAGCGACAAGTGATCGAAGAGAAAACCGACCGATCCTACGGCCATGATCGCGATCTCCGCGAGCTTGATCAGACGGATCAGCGCGTCCTTGGCGAATTTTTCCCCGAACTGCCCGGCCAGTGCCGAGAACAGGAAAAACGGCAGGATAAACAGCAACGCACACAGGTTGACCCAGATCGAACGGTCACCCTCGATGGTCAGCCGATAGAGAATGGCGAGGATCAGCGACTGTTTGAACACGTTGTCGTTGAACGCGCCGAGCGACTGCGTGATGAAGAACGGCAAGAAGCGCCGGGTGCGCAGCAGGTTGAACTGTGAGGGGTGACTCATCTTCCGTGTTTCCCTGATGTTTAAGGTAGAGAGGCCTGGGTACTGCTTATTGGATTCTCGAACCGCGATCCAGGCCACACCTTACCTAAACTTTTCAGGTTATTTCTTCAAACCTGCGATGCACGGCGAGACAAACAGCTCGCCCCGCCAGGCGCCTTGCACGGTACGTTTGCCGACGATCAGCCACATCAGCGCCAGCAACATCACCAACAGCGTGCCGACGACACTGAAAAACGTCAGGTTCAGGGTGCTCGCCAGTTTCAGAGTTGCCAGCGAATACACGCCCAACGGGAAGGTGAAGCCCCACCAGCCGAGGTTGAACGGGATGCCGTCACGCAAGTAACGCACGGTGATCAGCAGCGCCATCAGCATCCACCACAGCCCGAAGCCCCACAGGGTTATCCCGGCAATAAGCCCCACACCCGAGGCGATTTCACCGATACCGGGCAGACCGTTCGCCGCGAATATCGCCGGCGCATCACCGCCCAACAGCAACATGCCCAGCGCACCGGTGCCGATCGGGCCGAGGGCCAGCCAGCTCGACGCCGCCATATTTTCGTGGGGCAGTTTGTGCAGGGCCATGCGCAGCAGCAGGATGGTCAGAATGCTGAATGCTACCGGTAGGGAAAAGGCCCAGAGCACGTAGCTCGTCGTCAGTATCACCAGTTGTGAGTGGGCATCGGTGAGATGCGGTGCGAGCAAACCACCGCTGGCCGCCGCCACCTCTGCCGCCACGACCGGCAGCAACCAGACGGCGGTCATCTGATCAATGCTGTGTTCCTGACGGGTAAACATCATGTAAGGGATCAACACGCCGCAAGCCAGCGACATGGCCACATCGATCCACAACAGCACTTCGGCGAGGTGAATCACGCCGTCACCCCAGCGCGGCAAGCCAAACACCAGAAAGCCGTTGATGATGGTCGCCAGGCCCATGGGAATCGTGCCGAAGAACATCGAAACCGTGGAGTGGCCGAAAATCCGCCGGGCCTCGTCGAAGAACAGCATCCAGCGCGCGGCGTAGGCGACGGTAAACAGGCTGAATAACAGAATGTTGAACAACCACAAACCTTCGGCGATAGCGTGCAGGCCTGGAATGGCCAATGGCAGTTGCGCCAGCGCCAACGCCAGCACACCGGTGCCCATGGTCGCGGCGAACCAGTTGGGGGTGAACTGGCGAATCACTTCACGCGGGTGCTGAAGCTGGCGGAACGGTTTGATGCCGGGTTTGGCGCTGTTGGGGCAAGTCATCATGGAGTCCTCTCCTCTGGTGAGGTTGAGTCCATGGTAGAACCGAATCGAATATCTATATAACGGGTAATTTCTCTAACTGTTATCTGTTTTACCAATAAGCAGTCAGACGCTGCCTTCGCTCTCGATCACCAGAATCCGCGCTGCGCCTTGCGGATGGGCGACATGCTCGGTGCCGACACTCGCATAGAAGATGTCACCGACCTCAAGCTGCACCTGTTTTTCTTCGCCCAGATCGCGGTAATGCATCAGCACTTGGCCATCGAGCACCACAAATACTTCCTCACCATCGTTGATGTGCCATTTGTACGGCTGATCCGTCCAGTGCAGGCGCGTGGTGATGCCGTTCATGTTGGCGATGTCCAGCGCGCCCCAGGCGCGCTCGGCAGTGAAGGTCTTGCTGCGGATAATCTTCATGGGGCGATCCGTGAGAGAAGGCTGGGCAAGGCTAACCGAAATCGAGGGGGTTATGGAGCGCGGCACACTTTGGCTGCGGCTGGGCGCAGGCTGAGTAACAGCGCACCAATGGCCAACACGATCAACACCACCCCGTAACCATCGGTGGTTGCCAGCAAACCGTAGCTACGCGACAAGTGCCCGGCGAGCAACGCCGGCAGGCAGAACGCCAGATAACTGAGCACGTAATAGGCCGCCATCAATCCTGCCCGCTCATGGGGCAAGGCCAGCGGCACCAGGCTGCGCACGGCGCCGAGGAATCCCGAGCCAAAGCCGCAACCGGCCACCAGCGTGCCGAGGAAAAACAGCGACAGGCTGGCGCTGTGCACGCCCAGCAGAATCAATACCAGACCGATCGGCAGCAGGCTCGCACCCAACTGCAACGCCCGTGCGGCGGGACGATTGCGCATCGTGAAAATCATCAATGCACCGGTCACTGTCAGGGCGGCCACGGTTGCGCCGCCGATCAGATTGGAAGTCGAACCGGTGGCGGTGCGCACCAATGACGGTGCCAACGAGGCGTAGAAACCGCCGAGCGCCCAGGTTGCCGTGTTCAGTGGCAACACGCGCCACAAGGTGGCCCGCGCTTGAATCGGCACGTGCAGTGTCGGCCGCAACGAGGCCCACGCCCCCGCTTGCGGAGTGACGCTTTCCGGTAAGCGCCAGACATAAATGCCTTGCAATACAAACAGTGCGAGCAGCAGCCAATAGGTCAGCTGCATAGGTGCCGGCGCAAACTCCGCCAGCAAACCGCAACCCATGCCGCCCAAGGCCATGCCGAGCAACGGCGCGACACTGTTGATCAACGGCCCCTGCTGACGATCCGTGTCGAGCAGGGTCGCGCTTAAAACAGCGGTGGCCATGCCGGTGGCAAATCCTTGCAGAACACGCGCGCTGATCAGCCACGCCACGCTGTCGGCGTAGATAAACAGCAGCATCGCTAACGCGTTGAGCAACACGGCGGTGAAGATCACCGGTTTGCGTCCCAGGTGATCGGAAAGCGAGCCGACAGTTAATAGCGCCGCCAACAGGCTGAGCGCATAAACGCCGAAGATCAGCGTCAGCATGGTTGCCGAGAAGTGCAGCTGATCCTGATACAGGTGATACAGCGGCGTTGGCGCCGTGGAGGCGGCGAGAAAACTCAGTAAAGTAATCGCTAGAAACCACAGGCTGGATCGATTGGAAGCAAGGCTGGTCATGGGCACACTCCGCAAAAGCTAATTTTTTGCTTTTGCGGAGTGTGCTACTGCCTCGCGCTTAAAGCAAATTCTTTGTGTTAAGGTCTGCGCCATGGCTATTAAAGAAGGTTTGCGCCCCGGCGGCCGCAGTGCCCGGGTGCAAGATGCAATTCATTCGGCAGTCCGTGCGCTCCTGCAAGAACAGGAGCGCTCGAGCGTGACCGTCCCGCAGATCGCCGCGCGTGCAGGCGTTACACCGTCGACGATTTACCGGCGCTGGGGTGACCTGTCGGCATTGTTGGCCGACGTCGCCCTCGCCCGCATGCGTCCGGACAGCGAACCGGCGCAAACCGGCAGCTTGCGCAGTGATATTCGTGCGTGGGCTGAGAAGTATCTCGATGAGATGAGTTCGGAGCCTGGGCGCAATATGATGCGCGACGTGCAGGCCAGTGCTACGCCGGGCTATTGCGTGACGATCATTGGCGCGCAGTTGCAGACGATCATTGAGCGGCATCCGGATGAAGTGGCTCCGAGTGTTGATCGGCTGATCAATCTGGTGGTCGCACCGGTGGTGTTCCGGATTCTGTTTTCGGCGGCGGCGCTGGAGGTGGATGAACTGCATCGTCTGATCGAGATTGCATTGCAGCAGGACTGACGCCATCGCTGGCAAGCCAGCTCCCACAGGGAGCTTCAGCGAATCCGGATTTTGTGCTCACCCGAGTAACTGTGGGAGCTGGCTTGCCAGCGATGAGGCCCGACCGGTCACCGCAAAAACCACCCGGCTCTCGCCCTGCGACACCCCGCCACGCCACGACCTTGGTCGACACTGACTAACCGCCCCGCGCATGCGAGACTGTCCGCCCGGGCAGGATTGCCGGGGAGTCTTTTGTCGGGAGTGTTGCATGTCGCTGTCCACCGGGCTGATCGCCGCCGTCGCCCTGGCCTATATGGCCATCATGTTCGCCATCGCCTTCTACGGCGACCGCCGCAGCGCGCCGTTGCCGCCGCGCGTGCGTGCCTGGGTGTACAGCCTGTCGCTGGCGGTTTATTGCACCAGCTGGACGTTCTTCGGCGCTGTCGGTCAAGCCGCCGAGCAATTGTGGTCATTCCTGCCGATTTACCTCGGACCGATTCTGCTGTTGGTCGGCGCGCCGTGGGTCCTGCAGAAAATGGTGATGATCAGCAAACAGGAGAACATCACCTCCATCGCTGACTTTATCGCCGCGCGCTACGGCAAATCGCAATCGCTGGCGGTGGTCGTGGCGCTGATCTGTCTGGTCGGCGTCCTCCCCTACATCGCCCTGCAACTCAAAGGCATCGTCCTCGGCGTGAACCTGCTGATCGGCGCCGGTGCCGACGCCATGGGCACTCGCGCCCAGGACACCGCGCTGATCGTGTCGCTGGTGCTGGCGCTGTTCACCATCGTCTTCGGCACGCGCAACCTCGATGCCACCGAACACCACCGTGGCATGGTGCTGGCGATTGCTTTCGAATCGCTGGTCAAACTGTTCGCCTTTCTCGCCGTCGGCGCTTTCGTCACTTATGGCCTGTATGACGGTTTCGATGACCTGTTCAACCAGGCCATGCTCGCCCCGCGTCTCGAGGAATACTGGAAAGAAACCATCAACTGGCCGTCGATGGTGGTGCAGACCGGCGTGGCAATGATGGCGATCATCTGCCTGCCCCGGCAGTTCCACGTCACCGTGGTTGAGAACATCGACCCGCAAGATCTGCGCCTGGCCAAATGGGTATTTCCGGCCTATCTGGCCTTGGCCGCGCTGTTTGTCGTGCCGATCGCGCTCGCTGGTCAGATGCTGTTGCCACGCGATGTGCTGCCCGACTCCTTCGTGATCAGCCTGCCACTGGCGCAGGCCCATCCGGCGCTGGCCATGCTGGCGTTTATCGGTGGCGCGTCGGCGGCGACCGGCATGGTGATTGTCGCCAGTGTGGCGTTGTCGACCATGGTCTCCAACGACATGCTGTTGCCGTGGCTGCTGCGGCGCAATAACGCCGAGCGCCCGTTCGAAGTGTTCCGCCAATGGATGCTCTCGGTACGCCGCGTCAGCATCGTCGTGATTCTGTTGCTGGCCTACGTCAGCTATCGCTTGCTCGGCTCGACCGCAAGCCTGGCGACCATCGGCCAGATCGCGTTCGCCGCCGTGACTCAACTGGCGCCCGCCATGCTCGGTGCGCTGTACTGGAAACAGGCCAACCGGCGCGGCGTTTTCGCCGGTTTGGCCGCCGGTACTTTCCTGTGGTTCTACACCTTGATCCTGCCGATCGCCGCGCACAGCCTTGGCTGGTCGTTAAGCAGTTTTCCAGGGCTGGCGTGGTTGCACAGCAATCCGCTGAACCTGCCGATTACCCCGCTGACCCAAGGCGTAGTGCTGTCGCTGGCCGGCAACTTCACTCTGTTCGCCTGGGTTTCGGTGCTGTCGCGTACCCGCGTATCGGAACACTGGCAGGCCGGACGTTTCATCGGTCAGGAGATCAGTGCGCGGCCGAGCGCACGCTCGATGCTGGCGGTGCAAATCGACGACTTGCTGCAATTGGCCGCGCGTTTTGTCGGTGAGGAACGTGCGCGCCAGAGCTTCATTCGCTTCGCCTATCGCCAGGGCAAAGGCTTCAACCCCAACCAGAATGCCGACGGCGAGTGGATCGCCCATACCGAGCGCTTGCTGGCCGGTGTACTCGGCGCTTCGTCGACGCGCGCAGTGGTAAAAGCCGCCATCGAAGGTCGGGAAATGCAGTTGGAGGACGTCGTGCGCATCGCCGACGAAGCCTCCGAGGTGCTGCAGTTCAACCGTGCCTTGCTGCAGGGTGCGATCGAGAACATCACGCAAGGCATCAGCGTGGTCGACCAGTCACTGAAACTGGTGGCCTGGAACCGTCGTTATCTGGAGCTGTTCAACTACCCCGACGGCTTGATCAGCGTCGGTCGGCCGATTGCCGACATCATTCGCTACAACGCCGAGCGCGGCCTGTGCGGCCCCGGCGAAGCGGAAGTCCACGTTGCCCGCCGCTTGCACTGGATGCGTCAGGGCCGCGCGCACACCTCTGAACGGCTGTTCCCCAACGGCCGGGTGATCGAGCTGATCGGCAACCCGATGCCGGGGGGCGGTTTCGTCATGAGTTTCACCGACATCACCGCGTTCCGCGAAGCCGAGCAGGCACTGACCGAAGCCAATGAAGGGCTGGAACAACGGGTCAGCGAACGCACCCAGGAGCTGTCGCAACTCAATGTCGCGCTGACTGAAGCCAAAGGCACCGCCGAAGCCGCCAACCAGTCGAAAACCCGCTTTCTCGCGGCGGTCAGCCATGACTTGATGCAACCGCTGAACGCCGCTCGGCTGTTCTCCGCCGCCCTCTCCCATCAGGACGACGGCTTGAGCAGCGAGGCGCAGAAACTGGTGCAGCACCTCGACAGCTCACTGCGTTCGGCCGAGGACCTGATCAGCGATCTGCTGGATATTTCTCGTCTGGAAAACGGCAAGATCAACCCGGACCGCAAGGCGTTTGCGGTCAATGAACTGTTTGACACGCTCGGCGCGGAATTCAAGGCACTGGCGCAGGAACAGGGTTTGAAGTTCCGGGTGCGCGGCAGCCATCTGCGTATCGACAGCGACATCAAATTGCTGCGGCGCATTTTGCAGAACTTCCTGACTAACGCTTTCCGCTACGCCAAAGGCCCGGTGCTGCTGGGCGTGCGGCGGCGCGGCGGCGAATTGTGTCTGGAGGTGTGGGATCGCGGGCCAGGGATCCCGGAAGATAAACAGCAAGTGATTTTCGAAGAGTTCAAACGCCTCGACAGTCATCAGACCCGCGCTGAAAAAGGCCTCGGCCTGGGTTTGGCAATCGCCGATGGTTTGTGCCGGGTACTCGGTCACACCTTGCGGGTGCGCTCGTGGCCGGGTCGCGGCAGTGTGTTCAGCGTCAGCGTGCCGCTTGCCCGCTCGCAGGCCCAACCGGCAAGCGCTGCAGCCGAAATGAATGGCAGGTTGCCAAGCGGCGCGCGGGTGCTATGCATCGACAATGAAGACAGCATTCTGATCGGCATGAACAGCCTGCTCAGTCGCTGGGGCTGTCAGGTGTGGACAGCGCGCAATCGCGAAGAATGTGCTGCGCTGTTAAATGACGGCGTGCGGCCGCAACTGGCGTTGGTCGACTATCACCTCGACCACGGCGATACCGGCACTGAGCTGATGGCGTGGTTGCGCACGAGCCTGGGTGAGCCGGTGCCGGGGGTAGTGATCAGCGCTGACGGGCGACCGGAGATGGTCGCCCAGGTGCATGCGGCGGGGCTGGATTATCTGCCCAAACCGGTGAAGCCGGCGGCGTTGCGGGCGTTGTTGAGTCGGTACTTGCCGCTATAGAAGCAAAAGATCGCAGCCTCCGGCAGCTCCTACATTGGTATGGCGTACATCCTGTAGGAGCTGCCGGAGGCTGCGATCTTTTGATCTTTATTCAGGAAGTTCGACGAGACCATCGACATCGGTCATCGCCCGCTCCAGCAAATCCGCCGGCAAGCTCTTGCTCGCCCGGGCGCCGAGCAATTTCAGCTGCTCACTGCGACTGACCAGATTACCGCGCCCTTCTGTCAGCTTGTTGCGCGCTGAGCTGTAGGCTTTGTCCAGTTGCTGCAGGCGGTTGCCGACCTCGTCAAGATCCTGAATGAACAGCACGAACTTGTCGTACAGCCACCCGGCGCGCTCGGCGATTTCCCGCGCGTTCTGGCTCTGGCGCTCCTGTTTCCACAGACTGTCGATCACCCGCAAAGTCGCCAGCAACGTCGTCGGGCTGACGATGACGATGTTGCGGTCGAAGGCTTCCTGAAACAGCGATGGCTCAGCCTGCAAAGCTGCCGAAAATGCGGCCTCGATCGGCACGAAGAGCAAAACGAAATCGAGGCTGTGCAGGCCTTCAAGACGTTTGTAATCCTTGCCGGCCAGGCCTTTGACGTGATTGCGCAACGACAATACATGCTGCTTGATCGCGATCTGCCCGAGGGTGTCGTCGTCGGCTGCAACGTATTGCTGATAGGCGGTGAGACTCACCTTGGAGTCCACCACCACTTGCTTGTCGCCCGGCAGATAAATGATCACGTCAGGCTGGAAGCGCTCGCCATCCGGGCCTTTGAGGTTAACTTGGGTCTGATACTCGCGGCCCTTCTCCAGACCGGCGTGTTCGAGCACGCGCTCAAGAATCAGCTCGCCCCAGTTGCCTTGGGTTTTCTGGCCTTTGAGGGCGCGGGTGAGGTTGGTGGCTTCGTCGCTCAGGCGCAGATTGAGCGCCTGCAAACGTTCCAGCTCCTTGGCCAGCGAGAAGCGCTCGCGGGCCTCGGCCTGATAACTTTCTTCCACCCGTTTTTCGAAGGACTGGATGCGCTCCTTGAGCGGATCAAGCAACTGCCCGAGCCGCTGCTGACTGGTCTCGGCAAAGCGCTGCTCGCGCTCATCGAAGATCTTCCCGGCCAGCTCGGCAAACTGCGCACGCAGTTCATCGCGCGAGCCTTGCAGGTCGTTGAGGCGTTGCTGGTGGCTTTCCTGTTGCTCGCGCAGTTCGGCGTTCAGTGAAGCGGCTTGTGCGTCGAGGCGGCGCAGCTCAGCTTCCTTGTTCGCGCGTTCGAGGTTCCAGGCGTGGGAGGCATCGCGGGCGTCATCACGCTCGATCTGCAGCAGCTCGACTTCCCGGCGCAGCGCTGCCAGATCAGCCTGCTTGGCGGCGTTGGCCTGGCCGAGATCGGCAACTTCATCGCGGCTCGCGTCGAGCTGCGCGTTGAGTCCGTCCTGCGTCAGTTGCGCCATGGCCAGTCGCTCTTCGAGCAAGGCGACCTCGGCCTGGCCATTGCTCGCCCGGCGTTGCAGTTGCCAGGCCAGCGCCAGCAGTGGCAATCCCGCCCCCGCAAGCCCCAGCAATACGCTGGTCAAGTCCATCGCCATAGCCACTCCCGCCGATCTTATAAAGCCTGAAGGTTAACCAAGGTGTCAGGTCTTGGACAGCTCAGTCTTCGAGCAGACCGAGTTCCTGTTGCGCACGACGGTCACCGGCGCGAGCGGCCTGGCGCAGCAGATCCTGACCGATGCGACGATCCCGGGCGTTACCGCACTCACGGCACATCAACTGACCGAGGCGGCTTTGCGCAGCCACCACGCCTTCACGCGCCGGTTGTTTGAGCAAACACCCTGCGATGTGTTTGGCATTATGACTGTCGCTCAGGCGCGGGCTGTCGAGCAGCCATTCTGCGACGCGAACAGAAAATCGCTTGGGCGGGGTAACAGGAGAAGGTTGTGAGGTAACAGAGTCTGATACTGAGCGAAACTTCATAAAGCACTGTGGGACGAATCGGAAGGCGCGCCACTCTACTCTCTTTTTCTTACAGGTAAAGTCGAAAAACAACCCGGCACGCCCGTCCTAGAGCAAGCGCTCGGGACAATCCACAGAAGCTGTGGATAACTCAGTGGACAACCGCCCTCCAACCGTCGCAAAGCCTTATGGAATGGGGCTCGCAGTCAAACTGACGATTTTTTCACCAACAAAAAAAAGCGATGTTTTTCATTGACTTAAACTTTCGATGCAGGCAGCCAGTGGAGTCAGGATTGGTATGACAGTGCCGTTACAGCTTGCGCAACTAATGTGCACAAGTACCTGTTACCCGGTTATATCGATGCGCTTTTTCGGGTCGTTTTGCTAACCGGTCTGGGGATAAACCGGTCTGGCACGGGACTTGATGAACAAATCTTCACCGACCGACGGTCACTAGCTGCGCTAAATGCGGGCAATTCATCGCCCCCCCCCAAAGCAGACTCAATCGGCGTCTGCAATGTTTTTCTACACGAAGTTTGCTTTACCCGTTTCGATCCGTTAGTATCCGCGGCGTTAGTACCAAGCTGAAAGTCAATTCCGGTCGAACACATCCCCACGGTCTGCCTTCTTCCAAGAAGCTCTACCGAAAAAAGCGGGAACGACCCCTCGATGGTTTCCAGGTAAATCTTGCGACAACACAGCCTTCCAATGACGTGAAGGGTGTTGCGAAGAACACTTACTCTGACCGAACCAACCTGCAAATTGATCAGGATCTTCACCCCGGGCCCAGAACCTTTGCCCTCGTTGTGATGCCTGCCCTCCTAAGTACCTACCTGCCAGCCCAAGCGCGCCAACTTAATAGCGCTTCAAACTGGCTGCTTTGTTCCAGTCGGGTTCTTCGTTCGACCAATGGTGGTCGACGTTACTGGAACGTTTTAACGTTGCACGGTTCTTATCCGTGTCATTTGTAGGAACACCTAATAACTATGTCTACTCAAATCCATACTCAGGATGCCATTCGCACCCTAACCAACGCTTTTGCACCAATGAACTGCCTGATCATGGCCGCTCGCAAAGGCTGCTTCAGCTTCACACTGGTCAACGAACACGGTATCGCCCGCCACAGCGAGCGTCTGTACCCCGATCAGTACTCCAGCGCTGAACCGCTGCAGGCCGTGATCGATCGTACCCGTCAGGCACTGGTTGCCTGAGAGCCGAAAAGGCTGCAAAAGCAAAAGCCCCGCACACAATGCGGGGCTTTTTATTGCCTGATGTTTCGCTTTTACCCCTCAGCGGCTAAGCACCATCGGATATAACGGATATTCCCCGCAGCGGGAAATATTTTAAAAACAGTCCTTTACGTCGCGAATATGACACTACACTTCAACTCAAGCGGCATGATCCGCTTGCGGCGAGCCTGAACCGATCCATAGCTGCCAAGCCCCCTTTCAGGACTCGCCATTAATAACAAGAACCGAGGGTGTTATGGGTATCGCTGCCAGCGAACTGTGCCGCTACGTGATCCGTCCTACGCTGATTTATCTGGGACGCCACAGCGCGACCGCCGAATCTCTCCTGCTGGGCATCGCCGCCAGCCAGTCTGCCCTGGGGTCCGCCCTCCATGACCGCCGTGGCCACGGCCTCTACCGTATCGCCGAGCATCGCCACCAGGCCCTTTGGGATGATTATCTGGCGCTCGATCCGGAACGTGCCAGCCTGGTTCGTGGCCTCGCCAGTCAGCATGCCTTCCTGACCGGTCCGCACCTGGAATTGACAGTAAATCTGCGTTACGCCACGGCCATTGCCTGGCTGCTGGTAGAAGAACAAAACCCCACACTCCCCGATTCCAGCGATTTACTGGGAATGGCGCGCATCTGGCGCCAGACCTTCCAACCCCAAGGTCGTCTGCGCGACTTCACTTACGCCTGGCACACCTGTGTTTCAACGGTGAATCAGGTCGCTTGCTGACCGTCTGGTTTCAAAAGATCTGCCAACAGGTCGCGAATCTGGTCGGATTGTCCTACAAAACCGCTCTAAATCAAGGCATACGAGCTATAGCGCTAGGGCGAAAATGTTGGTAATTTTCGCCCCGGTGATCACCAGGAGTTCTAATAATGAAAAAAGTCATGCTCAAAACCACCCTTAGCCTCGCCGTTACCCTTGCCTCCACTCAAATTTTCGCGGCCGGCTTTGCCCTCAACGAACAAAGCATCAGTGGGATGGGGACTGGTTTTGCCGGGCGATCTTCTTCTGCAGACGACGCAAGCACTGTTTATGGCAACCCTGCCGGCATGTCGCGCATCAAGCGCGAACAAGTCACCGGCGGTGTAGCCGTTGTCGATGCTCATACCGATATCAGCAACGCCAGCTCCAGCCCCAACGGCGGCAGCAACAAAGGCGACATGGTGCCCTTCACCGCTGTACCTATGGGCTTCTACGTCAAACCAATTGATGAGCACTGGGCATTCGGCCTGGGCGTGTACGTGCCGTTCGGCCTGATTACCGACTACGAAAAAGGCTTTGCCGGCCGTTACTTCGGCAGCAAGTCCGAAGTACAAGTGATCACATTCCAGCCAACTGTCAGCTACGCCTTCAACGACAAGGTATCGATCGGTTTCGGTCCGACCATCAACCGCATCGACGGCTCGCTGGAGTCCAATCTGTCGATTTCTCCGGCGTTCCCGGACGGCAAGGTCAAGATCAAGGGTGACGACACCGCGCTGGGCTACAACGTCGGCGTGCTGGTACAAGCCACTGATACCACGCGCCTGGGTCTGACTTACCACTCGAAAGTCGACTACAAGCTCGAAGGCAACACCAAGGTCAACTACGGTGTGCTCGGCGCAATCGGTCTGGGCGCCAACCAGAAATACGACGCTTCGCTGAAGATCACCACGCCTGAATCCATCGACTTCTCGGTCACCCAGGCAATCAACGATCGCTGGAACGTCTATGCCGGTACCACCTGGACCCGTTGGAGCCAGCTGGAAAAAATCACCGTCAAGAACTCCGGGGTACAGCCGTTGCTGGCCGGTCAGTTCGGTTCGATCAACGAAGACCAGAACTGGCATGACTCCTGGGCCTACGCCGTGGGTACGTCGTATCAGTTGAACAAGGAATGGGTATTGCGTACCGGCCTGACGTTCGACCAGTCGCCGACCAATAACGAAGACCGTTCGCCACGTATTCCGACTGGCGACCGCACCATCTTCAGTATCGGTGCCGGCTGGAGCCCGACCGACGACCTGACCATCGATGTCGCCTACTCGTACCTGAAGGAAGAGTCGGTCAAGATCCGCAACGAAAACAACCGTGGTCAGACCTACGATGCCAAGTATGAAAACTCGGCAAACGGTTTCGGTGTCGGCGCTACTTACCGCTTCTGATGCTGCACGGCGAGGCTAACCCCTCGCCTACAAAAAAGCCCCGCTCTCTTTGCAGAGGCGGGGCTTTTTTGATGCCTTGATTTTGCTCACCACCACAACACACTTCCCGCGTGGGGGCGAGCCTGCTCGCGAAGGCGGTGTATCAACCAATACACCTGTCGACTGGCAGATCGCTTTCGCGAGCAGGCTCGCTCCCACAAAAAAACAGCGCTATGGCTTCAGCGGTTTCGAGGCGATAGCCTTCTCGATCGCGGCGATAAACTCCGGATCATCCGGCTTGGTCAGACTGGAAAAATTGGCGATCACCTTGCCTTGGCGATCGACCACATATTTATAGAAATTCCATTTCGGTGCGCTGCTCTGTGCCGCCAATATCTGGAACAGATGCGTAGCGTCATCACCACGAACCTTCTGCGGCTCGGTCATATTGAACGTCACGCCATAGTTGGCGTAGCAGACCTTGGCAGTCTCGGCGCTGTCCTTGGACTCCTGTTTGAAATCGTTGGAAGGCACCCCGAGCATTTGCAAACCTTGCCCTTCGTAGCGTTTATGCAGCGCCTCAAGGCCTTCGAACTGCGGCGCAAAACCGCAGAAGCTCGCCGTATTGACCACCACCAGTGGCTTGTCGGCGTATTGCTTGCACAGATCAATGGATTCCTTGGCTCGCAACTTGGGCAGTGAGCCTTGCAGCAATTCGGGACAGTCGGCGGCCTGGGCCAGACCAGTCAACGCCATCAGCAACGCGGGAACAGCACACCAGCGCATCAGCATGTCGAGCATCCTTGAGCAGTCGTTCAGGATTCGACGTTACTCGTCATGCCCGCTTCTAGCAAATGCTCATGCCCAACTGCATCAAGGCCAGGCCGCCCTGCTGCCAGCCCCACCACACCAGCGCCAGCACAGCGGCGCCGAGTGCAGTGATGGCCAATCGTCGCCAGAATCGGCTCATGCGGCGCTCGCTGCGGCTTGCAGGCGTGCGACCGGACGCTCGCGCACCGGCCAGTTCAGCGCGGCTGCCAGCAGGCTCAGCAGAACCGCCACTTGCCAGATCAAGTCATAACTCCCGGTTCGGTCATACACCACCCCGCCTAGCCAGCCGCCAAGGAACGATCCCAACTGATGGAAGAGGAACACGATGCCACCGAGCATGGACAGGTTTCGCACCCCGAACAAGGTCGCCACCGTACCGTTGGTCAACGGCACCGTCGACAGCCACAGGAAACCCATGGCCATGCCAAACAGGTACGCCGACGTGGTCGTCACCGGCAGCCACAGGAACAACACGATCACCACTGCGCGCAGCAGATACAACGCGGTGAGCAAGCGCGGCTTGGACATGCGTCCGCCGAGCCAGCCGGCGGTGTAGGTGCCGAAGATATTGAACAGCCCGATCAACGCCAGCACCGTGGTGCCGACACTGGCCGGCAGATGCTGATCGACCAGATAGGCCGGCAAGTGCACACCGATGAACACCACCTGAAAACCGCAAACGAAAAAACCAAACGCCAGCAGCCAGAACCCGGAATGCGAGCAGGCTTCGCGCAACGCTTCGGACAGGGTTTGTTCATGGCCAAGCACCGGCAGCGGCTTGTCCTTGAGCATGCTCACCAGCGGCACGATCAGCGCCACCAGCAAGCCCAATACCAACAACGCCGCCGACCAGCCGAGCCAGCCAATCAAGCCGAGGGTACCCGGCAACATAGCGAACTGGCCGAAAGAGCCGGCGGCGCTGGCAATGCCCATGCCCATGCTGCGTTTTTCCGGCGGCACCGCGCGGCCGACGACGCCGAGGATCACCGAAAACGAGGTGCCGGACAGACCAATGCCGATCAGCAGGCCAGCGCTCAATGATAGCGTCACCGCCGAATCAGACAGGCCCATGCACACCAGACCCACCGCGTAGAGCACCCCACCGACGAGCACCACTTTTGCCGCGCCGAAGCGGTCAGCCAATGCACCGGTAAACGGTTGCGCCAGGCCCCAGATCAAATTCTGCAAGGCAATGGCGAAGGCGAACACCTCTCTTCCCCAGCCGAACTGAGCGCTCATCGGTGACAGAAACAACCCGAAGCCGTGCCGCACGCCCAATGACAACGCCAGGATCAGCGCACTCCCCAGCAACACCCAACCGCACGTACGCCACATCGATGTCATTGTTATTCTCCGCTTGCGGGTATATACCCGCTTGAGTTTGGAAAAAACCGGCCTCAGGCCAGTTCATCCAGCAATCTGAGCAAGGTTTCACGCTTCTCGGCGCCCAGTCGGTCGATCAACCGCTGCTGCGCTGCTTCCCAGGCCGGCAGTGCCGCTGCCAGGCGTTGCACGCCGGTCTCGGTGAGTTTGACGATGCGGTTGCGCATGTCCTCGCCTTCGGCCAGCGCCACCAGCCCCTCGCCTTCCAATACCCGCAGATTGCGCCCGAGGGTGCTGCGGTCCAGACCCATTGCCTCGGCGAGTTCGGAAATGCTCGGTTGATCCAGACGCTGCAGATTGCACAGCAAAGAATACTGGGCAACGTTGATCCCGAAGCCGTCGAGAGCGCCGTCGTAATGCCTGCTGACGCCACGAGCGGCGCGACGCAGGTTGGTGCACAAACACTGAGAAGGAAGCATGATGCGTGTATATACCCGCGACTATGTTAAATCAAGTTACAGATGAGTTTACCCATAACATTTGTGGCGCCTGACACACCGCTATCGCGAGCAGGCTCACTCCTACATTTGCAATGCGATCCCCCTGTGGGAGCGAGCCTGCTCGCGAAGAGGCCAGCACAGACAATCCAAAACTGTCAGATCAAAACCAATCCAACCAACACCACCATCTCCAGCAATTCCAGCAACGCCCCCGCCGTATCGCCCGTCGCCCCGCCCAACCGCCGCATCATTACCTGCCGCAACCAGACAAACACACCGACAGCGATCATCAGCGCAACGACGGCACTGAATCCGGCAATCAGCACGCAGACTAATGCACTCAAGCCCAGCACCCACCATCCGGCCTTGCGCGGCAGATGATCAGCCAACGCCTGCCCCAACCCGCCCGCACGCACATACGGCGTCGTCAGAAACAACCCCAGCAGCGCCGCCCGCCCGAGCAGCGGCACAATGATCAACGCCAGCCCATGCCCTTGCTCGATCAACGCCAGCAGTGCAGCAAACTTGAGCAGCAACACCAACACCAGCGTCACTACCGCAATCGGCCCGCTGCGCGGGTCTTTCATGATCGTCAACGTACGCTCGCGATCACCAAAGCCGCCGAGCCAGGCATCGGCGCTGTCAGCCAGACCATCCAGATGAAGTGCGCCGCTGAGCACCACCCAAACCGTCAACAGCAATGCCGCATGCAGCAACAACGGCGCGCCGCTCAAGGCGAGATTCAGCGCCCACAGGATCACGCCGAACAGCAATCCCACCAGCGGATAAAACAGCAACGACCGCCCAAGTTGCTCCGGCTCGGGCATCCCCGGCAGGCGAATCGGCAGGCTGCTGAGAAATTGCAGGGCGATCCACAGCGGCAACATGTCAGTGACCTTCCTTGAGTGAACCGTCAACCTCGACCGTCAGCGCAAACATTGCGCCATGCCCGACCTCGACATTGAGCAGTTGTTCGCGTGGCAGCCCTCGCGCCTGCGCCAACAGCAGACGCATCACGCCGCCATGACTGATCAGCAAAATCCGCTCACCGGCGTACGCAGTGTGCAGGCGCGCAACCGCTGCCAACACTCGCGAGGAAAACGCGCTGACCGGCTCACCTTGCGGTGGAGTAAAGGAATACGGATCAGCCCAGAACAGCCCCAAGGCCTCGGCGTCCGTTTCCATCAACGCCGCTGCGCTCTGCCCTTCCCATGCACCGAAATGCAGCTCCTGCAGATCCTGGTCCAGCTGCACCGGAAGACTCAGCTGTTCGCCCAGTTCGGCGGCGAAGCGCGCACAACGCTGCAATGGCGAACTGACAATCCGCTGCCACGGCCCGCCTTCGACTACCGCCGCACGCATCTGCGCCCAACCCCGTTCGGTCAGCGCATCGTCGAGGCTGCCGCGCAAACCACCGCCGAGTTCAGTTTCACCATGACGCATCAGATCCAGCTGCAGCGTCATGCCGGACGATCCGCCACCGCCGCTTCGGCGAAGGTCGCCATCTGCCCGTGCAGATCGCAAGCAAGACGCAACAACGGCACCGCCAACGCGGCGCCACTGCCCTCACCCAGACGCAGACCGAGTTCCAGCAACGGCTCAGCTTTCAGCGTTTCCAGCACATGGCGATGGCCCGGCTCGGCGCCCCGGTGACCGAACAACAACCACTCGCGGCAGTCCGGATTCAAGCGCACCGCAACCAGCGCAGCGACCGTGCAGATAAAGCCGTCGACCAATACTGCAACACCTTCTTGAGCCGCCGCCAGATACGCGCCGACCAGCGCCGCGATTTCAAAACCACCAAGATTGAACAGGGTCTGCAAGGCATCGCCCCGTTGCGCGGCGTGCAACGCCAATGCGCGCTCGATCACTTGCGCTTTATGGCTGACGCCTTCGGCATTCAACCCGGTGCCGGGACCCGTCAGATGTGCCACCGGGCAATCGAGCAAAGCACAGGCTAAGGCGCTGGCGGCGGTGGTGTTGCCGATGCCCATTTCGCCACCGATGAACAACTGTGTGCCTGCGGCTTTCGCCCGCAACAGACTGTCGCGACCGGCCTGCAATGCCAGCTCGCCTTGAGCCTGAGTCATCGCCGCGCCCCGCACGAAGTTGGCCGTGCCCGGGCCGATATTCAAGTGGCGCACACCCGCCAGGTTCAGCGCTGGATTCACCGTGCCCAGATCAACCACTTCCAGCTGCGCACCGAGCTGCCGCGCCAACACACTGATCGCCGCACCGCCGCTGACAAAGTTGAGCAGCATCTGCCCGGTGACTTCCTGCGGGAACGCCGAAACACCTTCAGCGACCACGCCGTGATCACCGGCAAAAATCGCAATCCAGACCTGCGCCAGCGTCGGTTTGACCTGGCCTTGCAGACCGGCCAGTTGCACCGCAACCGATTCCAGACGTCCCAGCGAACCTGCCGGTTTGGTCAATTGCTGCTGCCGCGCCGTCGCTTGTTCAACGACGTCCAGATCGACCGGTTTACACGGGTTCAGCCACCAGGTTTGAGTCATAACGCAGGTCCTTTCAGAGTCAGGGGCAGGCCGGCGACAGTCAGGACAACACGCTGACAGCGCTCAGCCAGAGCTTGATGCAGCCAACCGGCTTCATCGACGTAGCGGCGAGTCAATTCGCCCAGCGGCACGACACCCATTCCGGTCTCGTTGCTGACAAAAATGATTTCCCCCGGCAGCAAGGCCAGGCAGTCGAGCAGGGCTTCGCGCTCGGCGGCGAGACGTTCGGCGTCATTGAGCATCAGCAAGTTGGTCAGCCACAGGGTCAGGCAATCGACCAGCAGGCAACGCTCGGTGCTGGCGGATTCGCGCAGGACGCGGGCCAATTCGAGCGGCTCTTCGATCAGCGCCCATTCGACGGGACGGCGCGCGCGGTGGTGGGCGACACGGTCGCTCATCTCACCATCGAGGGGTTGGCTGGTGGCGATATAGGTCACCGCCAGGCCGCTATCGCTGGCGAGTTTTTCGGCCAGACGACTTTTACCGGAGCGGGCGCCGCCGAGGATCAGTTGGAGCATGGGGGATATCCTGAAAATTATGGGTTGAGCCGACTGGCGCTATCGCGAGCAGGCGAAGGCCTACAAGGGATCTCGAGCAACCATGAATTTTGTGTAAAACACATAACCCTGTAGGCCTTCGCCTGCTCGCGATGAGGCCATTGAATTCACCTCAAATCCCACAGAGCTGACGCAACAAGCCGGTATCCAGATGCTTCTCCACCAGATCCGCCAAGCGCTCGATATCACGCTCGCGCAAGCCGTGATAATCCACCTGCTGCACATCGTTCAACCCGGACCAGCGCAGCAACGCTGCACTCGCCGTCGGCGATTCAAACAAGCCATGTAGATACGTGCCGAACACCTGCCCGTCAGCGCTCTGCGCACCGTCGCAACGGCCGTCATCAAGATGCACCGCTGCGTTCTCCAGCGCCGCTCCCGTGGTCACGCCCGCATGAATTTCATAGCCACTGACTTCGGCATTTTCCAGCGCCAGCCACCCACGCACATTGCGCAATTGCTTCTCGGCTTCAAGCGTGGTGTCGAACGCCAGCAAGCCCAAACCAGCACTCGTACCCGGCGCACCTTCAAGGCCGAGCGGATCATGCACCTGCTCACCGAGCATCTGCAGACCACCGCAAATCCCCAGCACCTTGCCGCCGTAACGCAAATGTCGATTGATCGCGGTATCCCAGCCATTGGCACGTAAATAAGCCAGATCACTGCGCACACTTTTCGAACCCGGCAGGATGATCAGATCGGCAGCAGGAATCGCCTGCCCCGGGCCGACGAATTGCAGATCGACCTGCGGATGCAGACGCAGCGGATCGAAATCGGTGTGGTTGCTGATGCGCGGCAGCACCGGCACCACCACTTTCAGCACCTGCTCAGCCTTGTCGGTCTGGCGCTGATCGATGCCGTCCTCGGCCTCCAGATGCAGATCCATCACGTAGGGCAACACGCCGACCACCGGTTTGCCGGTGCGCTGTTCCAGCCAGTCAAGGCCCGGTTGCAGCAAAGCGATGTCGCCGCGAAAACGGTTGATGATGAAACCTTTGACCCGTGCCTGTTCGCTCGGCGACAGCAGCTCAAGGGTGCCAACCAGATGAGCAAAAACCCCGCCGCGATTGATGTCGGCGATTAGCACCACCGGGCAATCCACCGCTTCGGCAAAACCCATGTTGGCGATATCACCGGCACGCAGATTGATCTCCGCCGGTGAGCCCGCGCCTTCGACCATCACCAGCGGATACGCGGCACTGAGTCGGTCATGCGAGGCCAGCACGGCTTGCATCGCGATGGCTTTGTAGTCGTGGTAGGCAACCGCGTTCATCGTGGTGATGGCACGACCATGGATGATCACTTGCGCGCCAGTGTCGCTGTTCGGCTTGAGCAGCACCGGGTTCATGTCGGTGTGCGGTTCGAGATGAGCGGCTTGCGCCTGCACCGCTTGCGCGCGACCAATCTCACCGCCATCAGCGGTCACGGCACTGTTGAGCGCCATGTTCTGCGGCTTGAACGGTACGACCGCAACGCCCTGACGAGTTGCCCAGCGGCACAACGCAGTCACCAGTGTGCTTTTGCCGGCGTCGGAAGTGGTGCCTTGCACCATCAGGGTGGTCATGGGTGGTCCTTGGTGAAGGCTATCAAAGCCTGTTCGAGGCGCGTCTCTTCAGTCGCATCGGCGGGCAGACCAAAACGCAGACTGCTGTTGTGGGTGAAAATGCGCAGGAGGATGCCGCGACGGGCCATGAATGCGTGCAGCGTTTCGGCATGCTCGGTGATCAGCCACTGGAACAGCGCGCAACCGCCCTGGGGCTTGAAGCCGTAGCGCTCCAGCAGCGTTGCCAATCGTTCGCTGGCCTCATCGCTGCGAATGCGTTGGCGGGTGTGACCTTCGGTGTCTTGCAGGCACGCCTGGCCAAGCACTCGGGTTGGCCCGCTCACCGCCCAAGGCCCGACCTGTTCGGCGAGCAGTTTGAGCAACTTGCGCTCGGCCAGGACAAAGCCCAGACGCACCCCGGCCAGACCGAAAAACTTGCCGAACGAACGCAACACGATCAGCCCGACTTGATGCGCATGCGGGGCCAGGCTCAACTGCGGTGTGTTGTCCATGAAGGCTTCATCGACCACCAGCCAGCCACCGCGCCGGGCGAGCCGCGCGTGCCAGTCGAGCAATCGTGCCGGGGTCAGGCTCAAGCCGGTCGGGTTGTTCGGGTTGACCACCACCAGCACGTCGAGGCTGTCGAGAAAGAATTCGATTTCCTGCTCCAGCACTTCGCGCACGATGTAACCACTGCGCCGCCACGCTTCGGCGTGTTCGGCATAACACGGCGACAACACGCCGACCTTGCCGGCCCGGCGCAAACGCGGCAGCAACTGGATGGCCATCTGCGAACCGGCCACCGGCAGCACTTGCGCGGCACCGTAGTAATCGCACGCAGCTTGCTCCAGACCGTCATCGGTTTCCGGCAAGCGCGCCCAGGCGCGTAGCGGGACTTCCGGGATCGGAAATGGCCACGGCGCGAGGCCGCTGGACAGGTCAAGCCAGTCCGCCTCGGCAATGCCGTAATCGTGTGCAGCCTTGCGCAGCCGGCCACCGTGCTCAAGCATAGAATTCAGCCCCCACGCAGAGAATCAGCAGCCATAACCATACCCCGCGCTGGACCAATTGCCAGCCACGGTCGATGGAATCGGCATCCGCTGGAGCGCCTTCGCCGAGTTGCGGACGGTCGTGAAGTTCGCCGTGATAGATCGCCGCGCCGCCCAATTCCACGCCCAAGGCACCGGCCCCGGCAGCCATCACCGGACCGGCGTTGGGGCTGTCCCACTTCGGCGCCTGTGTGCGCCAGCACTTCAACGCGAGTCGGGTTTTACCCAGCAGCGCGTAGGTCAACGCCACCAGACGCGCAGGAATGTAGTTCAACACGTCGTCGATTTTTGCCGCTGCCCAACCGAAACGCTCAAAGCGTTCGTTGCGATAGCCCCACATCGCATCGAGCGTATTGCTCAAGCGGTAGAGGACCACGCCCGGCGCACCCGCCACGACAAACCAGAACAGCGCGGCAAACACCGCATCGCTGCCGTTTTCCAACACCGACTCAGTGGCGGCACGGGCGACGGCGGCGCTGTCGAGTTCATCGGTCTGACGGCTGACCAGATAGCCGACACGCTTGCGCGCCTCGTCCAGATCATCCGCGCGCAACGCGGCGGCGACCGGCGCGACATGCTCGCCGAGGCTGCGCATGCCGAGGGCGCAATACAGCGCGAGAATCTCGACGACCCAGCCCACGTATGGCGCCCAGGAAAACGCCGTGGCGAGCAAGGTCAGCGGCAGCACCGCGATCACCCACGCAGTGACCCCATGGCTGCGCCAACCCCGGCCACCGGCGTTGAAACGTTGCTCGATGCGCCCGGCAAAATTGCCGAACGCCACCAGCGGATGCCAGCGTTTCGGTTCACCGAGCAGCGCATCCAGCGCCACCGCGGCGACACTCAACAACGCCACACTCATTGACTCACTCCCCAATAATTTTCGTACAGCAGCTCATTGAGCGGACGCGCCTGCGCCCACCCTTCGAGTACCAGCATCGGCGCCGGATAGAATTCCTTGACCGGCCCCAGACATAAAACCGCCAGCGGCTTGGCACCTTCGGGCAACTTCAGCAAATCGGCGAGCGCCTGCGGCTCGAATAATGAGACCCAGCCCATGCCGAGGCCTTCGGCGCGCGAGGCCAGCCATAGATTCTGGATCGCGCAGGACAGCGAGGCCATGTCCATTTCCGGCAATGTACGGCGACCGAAAATGTGCTTTTCGCGATCATCCATCAACGCGGCGACCAGCACTTCGGCGCAATCATTGATGCCTTCGACCTTGAGCTTCATGAACTCGTCACTGCGCTCGCCGAGGGCTTCGGCTGTGCGGATGCGTTCTTCTTCCACTAGATTCTGGATCTGCCCGCGCAGGCTGCGGTCGCTGATGCGGATGAAGCGCCAGGGCTGCATCAGGCCGACGCTTGGGGCCTGGTGGGCGGCTTCCAGTAGTCGGCGCAACAGCTCCGGCTCGACGCTGCCGCCGGTGAAGTGGCGCATGTCGCGGCGTTCGGCGATGGCTCTATAAACCGCTTCGCGCTCGGCTTCGGAGAATGTGTTGTCGGTCATGACCTCTTCGCGAGCAGGCTCGCTCCCACAGGGGATTGCATTGCTTCAGTCACCACCGTCTCAACTGTGGGAGCGGGCCTGCTCGCGAAGGCGCCTTCGGAATCAGGCGCAAACAGTGCAGCGACAGCCACAGGATTCGACGGAAAATAAAAGTGCACATAAGAAGCCGTCATCCGCCCCTCACGATAAACCGCCTCGGCGCCACGCCCCCCATTCGGGCTCAAGCCACGCGCAATCGGCGTCAACTCAGTCGTCGTCAACGAATGATGATAAGTGTGCCCGCGCAACGACCCTTCCGGCAGATCCACCGCTTGCAACGCCAACGCCGCCAGACGCTTCTGCATCACCGCATCGCCCTTAAGCAGCCCGACCAATTCAGCGCGGGTACCTTCAACGTCAGTCAACGAATCGAGCAGATACAGCATCCCGCCACACTCGGCGAGCAACGGCTTACCCGCCGCATGATGCGCGCGAATCGCCTCACACATCGCGGTGTTCTGCGACAACGCAACGTGGTGCAGTTCCGGATACCCACCGGGCAAATATAGGCTGTCCGCTTCAGGCAATTGCGTGTCGCGGATCGGCGAGAAGAAACTCAACTCGGCGCCCATCGCCCGCAATAGATCGAGACTCGCGCCGTAGGTAAAAGCAAACGCTTCATCACGGGCGACGGCAATTCGCACATTCTTCAGCAACGGCTCGACAGCGATCACGTCCGGTGCAGCAAACTCCACGGCCGGTGGCAGCGCTACCTCGCAACTGCTGGCCAATGCGTCGGCGGCGGCGTCGAGACGCACATCCAGATCATTCAATTCACTGGCCTGGACCAGGCCGAGATGACGACTTGGCAACTCGATGCCCGTCTCACGGGACAATGCGCCATACCAACGCAGGCCTTCGGTGAGGCTGCCTTCGAGCAATTGCGCATGGCGCAAGGTGCCGACACGGTTGGCCAGCACGCCAGCAAACGGCAAGTCCGGCTGATACCTGGCCAAACCGAGCGCCAACGCACCAAAAGTCTGTGCCATGGCCGTGCCGTCGATCACACCGAGCACCGGCACGCCGAAGTGCCGCGCCAGATCGGCGCTGGAAGGCGTGCCGTCGAACAGGCCCATCACGCCTTCGATCAGAATCAGATCCGCCTCATTGGCGGCTTCCCACAACAGACGACGACTTTCCTGCTCGCCGACCATCCACATGTCCAGTTGATACACCGGCGCACCGCTGGCGCGCTCGAGAATCATCGGATCAAGGAAGTCCGGGCCGCATTTGAACACGCGCACTTTGCGCCCCTGATTGCGATGCAAACGGGCGAGCGCGGCGGTGACGGTGGTCTTGCCCTGACCGGAGGCCGGCGCGGCGATGAGCACCGCCGGGCAGTGACGTGGTTGATTCAAAGTTCGACGCCTTTCTGCGCTTTGATGCCGGCCTGGAAAGCGTGTTTGAGCATGCCCATTTCGGTGACCGTGTCGCCCATCTCGATCATTTCCGGCTTGGCCGCGCGACCGGTGACGATCACATGCTGCATCGGCGGACGCGCCTGCAAATCGCTGAGCACCTGATCAAGATCGAGGTAGCCGTGCTTGAGGGCGATGTTCAATTCGTCGAGCACCACCAGGCCGATCGACGGATCACGCAGCAATTCACGGGACACGGCCCACGCGGCTTCGGCGGCGGCGATGTCGCGCTGACGATCCTGGGTTTCCCAAGTGAAGCCCTCGCCCATCACGTGAAAGCGCACTTGCTCGGGGAAGCGCCGGAAGAACAACTCTTCGCCGGTGCTGTTGCGGCCCTTGATGAACTGCACCACACCGCACTGCATGCCGTGGCCCATGGCGCGGGCGAGCATGCCGAACGCCGAGCTGCTTTTGCCTTTGCCATTGCCGGTGAGCACCAGCACCAGGCCGCACTCGTCGGGCGAGTTGGCAATGCGTTCGTCGATCACGGCTTTTTTGCGCTGCATACGCGCCAGATGGCGTTCGTCGCGCTCGGGGGAATCAGTCATGGGGGAGCTCTCCGTTGAGGCTGGATAACGGCGGGCAGGCACAAGAATAGAAGGCAAAAAGCCTGGCATCGCCCACCGTGATGCCGCTGGATGGATCAGGCCGGTCTCCGGGCTCATGAGCGGCGCATGCCTGACTGCGCGCCTTCCCGCTTCTTTCGAGGCAGTGGCTCAAGGCGCAGTTTTCACTCATTTACCGTTGCGGGGGCAGCGCCGGGATCGTGGTGGTTCTTCGTGCGAAGACAACCCTCACCGGCTTCCCTGTTTCACTCTGTCGACGCAGGTCACAGAGCACCTGAAACAAGCCGCGAAGGTTAGAGGGTTGGGGGTGGAGCGTCAATTAAAGAGGCGGCCATCGGGCGAATAACTGCCGCCGATCACTTATCTGCCGCCAATCTTGTGCCACACTGATACAAATGATATCAAAGAGCCATGCTTTTCTCGAAAAGCCCACTACAACAATAAAGGATGATGACGATGCAAGGCATGATCATCAGCAACCCGCGCCTGGAATTCCTGCGCCCGGTGCTTGAACGCTGGTTTGACTGTATCGACCGCTACAACGCCGTGCGCGGCGACAGCGACACCCCTTACTGGCATGACGAGAAAGCCAATCTCGGAGTGCTCTCGGCCGCAGCCTGGATGGCTGAGCTGGTCACTTTGAACGACACTGCCACGCGCAAGCAGAACGAAGAAGGCGAGCGCAATGCCCGCGCCGATCTGTTTCTCGCCGGTGCCGAAGACCGCGCCTTTATCCAGGCCACTCAGCGCTGGCCAAAGGTTACCAACCTGAATCTGACTCAAGCCCTGCTGGACATCACCAACGACGCCAAACGCATCAGCTATGCCAGCGACCTCAAGCTCGGCTGCCTGTTTGTCGCGCCGCAGAAAGCCCAGCACAGCGCCAGCCCCGAAGAACTGCAAGACATGGTCGACGACCTGCAAAAGGAACACACCTGCGCGGTCGCCTGGTATTTCCCCTACGCCTACCGCAAATTGCGCAGCGAAGCGGGCAACTATCACCCGGGCATCGCCGTGCTGTTCAAGGAAGCCCGCGGCTGAGCAGTTGAACCATCGGGCTTGCGCCCTTCTCTATGATTAGGAATGCATTCATAGGGAAGATCAGCAATGCGCAAGCCCCAGCTCGTTTTTGTCATCGCCTTCGCCGGAGGGCTCGCCGCCTGTGGTGAATCCTCCAGCCTGCAAGTCTCCGACGGCACCGGCCCATCACCGAAATTGCCTGAACCAAACAAGACCCTGATTCCGACGGTTAACATTGCCCCGGCGATCGGCTGGCCCGACGGCGGCAAACCGACTGCGGCGGCTGGCACTCAGGTCGCGTCATTCGCCGAAGGCCTCGATCATCCGCGCTGGCTCTATGTGTTGCCCAACGGCGATGTGCTGGTGGCGGAAACCAACGCTCCACCCAAGCCTGATGACAGCAGCGGCATTCGTGGCTGGGTGATGAAGAAAGTCATGGGCAAGGCCGGCGCTGGCGTGCCGAGTCCGAACCGCATCACCTTGCTGCGTGACGCCGATCATGATGGCGTTGCCGAGACCCGCACGGTGTTTCTGCAGAACCTCAACTCGCCGCTCGGCATGACCCTGGTCGGCAACGATCTGTACGTCGCCGATACCGATCGCCTGCTGCGCTTCAACTACGAACCCGGCGCGACCGAGATCAAGTCGCAGCCAATCAAGGTTGTCGATCTGCCCGGCGGCACGCTGAATCACCACTGGACCAAAAACGTTATTGCCAGCAAGGACGGCAGCAAGCTCTATGTCACGGTCGGCTCGAACAGCAACGTCGGCGAAAATGGCCTGGATAAGGAAGAGGGCCGCGCGGCGATCTGGGAAGTCGATCGTGCAACCGGCAATCACCGGATCTTCGCCTCGGGCATCCGCAACCCCAACGGCCTGGCCTGGGAACCGACCAGTGGCGCGCTGTGGACGGCAGTGAATGAGCGCGATGAAATCGGCAGTGACCTGGTGCCGGACTACATCACTTCCGTGAAGGACGGTGGTTTCTACGGCTGGCCGTTCAGTTACTACGGCCAGCATGTCGATGTCCGCGTTACGCCGCAGAATCCGGACCTGGTGGCTAAAGCCATTGCCCCGGATTATGCAGTCGGGCCGCACACCGCCTCGCTGGGCCTGAGCTTTGCCGAGGGCAACACGCTGCCGGCGCAGTTCAAGGAAGGCGCGTTTATCGGCCAGCACGGCTCATGGAACCGCAAACCGCACAGTGGCTACAAAGTGATTTTCGTGCCGTTTACCGGCGGCAAGCCGAGCGGCAAACCGGTGGATGTGCTGACCGGGTTCCTCGACAAGGACGAGAATGCTTTGGGTCGGCCGGTAGGCGTGGTGATCGATCAGCAAGGTGGTTTGCTGGTGGCGGATGATGTTGGCAATAAGGTGTGGCGAGTGTCGGCCACGAAGTGATGCTGAATGTGACCTGAAACAACTGTGGGAGCGAGCCTGCTCGCGAATGCGGAGTGTCAGTCTCCATTGAGTTGACTGATACACCGCTTTCGCGAGCAGGCTCGCTCCCACATTAGGATTGCTGCGATTTTTACTACGGGTTATGCGCCAGATGCTCCGGCTGCAACACCCGCTTGGCACTCAGATAAGCTTTCTGCCAGTACGCCTTCGACAGGCTGTCCAGCTTCACCGTGCCGCCGGTGGCCGGCGCATGCACGAAGCGCCCTTCCCCGACGTAAATCCCTGCATGACTGACCTGCGAGCCGCCATTGGTGGCGAAGAAGATCAGGTCGCCAGTCTGCAAGCCTTCCTTGCCGACATTCGGCGCCTGCATAACGATCAGCTCACGCGTCGAACGCGGCAAAGAGATGCCCGCCGCATCACGGTAGACAAAACCGATCAGCCCGCTGCAATCAAACCCCGAATCCGGCGTGTTGCCGCCCCAGCGATACGGCGTGCCCACCAGGCCGAGCGCGCGAAACAGCACGTCTTCAGCAGCCGGTGAAAAAGCTTGGGATGGGCCGAACACGACCGGTGCGCGAACCACCGGCGCAGGCGGCGGTGTACGACTGGCGCAGGCGCTGAGCAGCGCTGCGAAGAAGATCAATGTGAGGCGGGCCGTCATCGTCATAAGCAGAACATCCTGATCTGGCTGCGGCTTTTTCTGCCGATGGACAGAAAACAAAACCGCCTGCGTGAGCACGCAGGCGGTTTGCCATCAATATAGATACAGGATTCTAGCGGCTACGCGGCAAACTTCAAGTAAGACTTTAACTTCACCTTGTAAAGTCTACGTCTACTCCATTGCAGGGAGCCTGATTGTCGCCGCGAGCGCAGCGACATCGGGGGAATTACTTGCGAGCAGTGACGACGGTTGGAGCGTTGGCCAGAGCGCGTTTCGCTTCGATGAAAGTCTTGCTCCAGTAGCTATCACCCAGGCTGTCGATGCGAACACCGCCGCTGCGACGACTGCTGGAGTGGATGAACTGGTTGTCACCCAAGTAGATCCCGGCGTGACTGACACGACCGCGACGACCATTGGTGGCGAAGAACAGCAGATCGCCCGGCTCAAGGTTGCTGCGCGAGACCAGCGGCGCATCAACGTTGATCATTTCGCGGGTCGAGCGCGGCAGGTTCATGCCAGCTTCTTCGCGGAACAGATAGCCGATGAAACCGCTGCAATCGAAACCGGCTTCAGAGGTACCGCCGAAACGGTAACGGGTACCGATCAGGGACATGCCGCGTTCGAGGATGCTGTCGGCCAGAACAGGAAGCTGATAAGGCTTCTTGCCATTGAATTCGTTGAGTTCTTTTTCGGTGTCCAGCTCTTCCTGGTAAATAACGGAAGACTGAGCCGTGGCAGAATTTTTAACCTGTTGAGGCTGCTCTTGAACTGGAGAATGAGCAGCGCAACCGTACAACAGGGTGACGAGTGCGAGAGGCACGAGGGGTGCGAAGCGCTTTAGCATGGGCACGACCGTGGCTGATAGTTGTAAAGAAGCCGAGACTATGCCCGCTATCAGCCTCATTTGCAAATTCAATCGATCTTTTTGTGACTTCTCGGTTTCTCGTTTACATCTAAGCGCTTAAGCCCATTTGAACCGATACGCGGCCTGCGCACCTCGCAGGAAAGCGGATTTTCTGGCGCCTGAAATATGCCGAAACACGCTACAAGCCACAGAACCAAAGGGATGGCTACCAGCCAAGGGTTTCTTTCAGGAAGGGAATGGTCAGCTTGCGCTGCGCCTGCAAGGAGGCCTGATCGAGCTGTTCAAGCAAGTCAAACAGCGCACTCATGCTGCGAGTGCCGCGAGTCAAAATAAAATGCCCGACTTCGTCAGTCAGGTGCAGACCGCGACGCGACGCGCGCAATTGCAAGGCGCGCAATTTGTCTTCATCGGAGAGCGGACGCATCTGGAAAATCAGCGCCAGGGTCAGGCGGGATTTCAAGTCAGCCAGTTTGACCGGCAATTCACGCGGAGAGGTGGAGGCGGCAATCAGCAAGCGCCGACCGCTGTCACGTAGACGATTGAACAGATGAAACATCGCCTCTTCCCAGTCAGCCTTGCCGGCAATCACTTGCAAGTCGTCCAGGCAAACCAGCTCGTACTGTTCAAGGTTGTCGAGGATTTCAACGCCGCGGTCCATCAACTCGGCCAACGGCAAATACACAGCCGGCTCACCCATCTGCTCGAAGCGCAAGCATGCGGCCTGCAACAGATGCGTCCGCCCTACGCCGTGTTTGCCCCACAGGTAGATCAGGCTTTCTGTCCAGCCGGCGTCGGCTTCGCATAGACGCTCGACATAGCCGAGTGCAGCGGCATTGGCGCCTGGGTAGTAGTTGATGAAGGTGGCGTCGTCACGCAGACGCACACCTAGGGGCAGCTGAATCGGTTTCATGCTGACTGAACAGTTCTCAAGGAACCGTTAGTGGCCTCTGTGTAAAGTTTGCGAAGTTTATACCCGTGAAGCTGAGCGCACAATGCGACAGAGTCCAAGCAAAATCAAAGGTTTGCGTTAACACGCTGGTTTTATGACAGATTCTTTGGCGCCAGAGCCTGCAGGACACGGGCCAACCCGGCTAATCGCCGGGCCGCCCTGCACCGTTACAACTCCGGCTCGTCCACACCGCTATAGATCTCGGAATCCTTGTACAAGTCATGCACATGGCGCACCAGCACCATGATCACCGCCGCCACCGGCAAGGCCAACAGCACACCGGTGAAACCGAACAGCTCGCCGCCAGCCAGAATCGCGAAGATTACCGCCACCGGGTGCAGACCAATACGATCACCCACCAGCAACGGGGTCAACACCATACCCTCAAGCGCCTGACCAACCATGAACACCGCGACGATCCCGACCATCGGGTACAGATCACCACCGAACTGGAACAACCCGGCAATCAGCGCTGCGCCAATGCCGATCACGAAGCCCATGTACGGCACGATCGCCGCCAGCCCCGCGATCAGTCCGATCAACAGCCCCAGCTCCAGACCGACAATCATCAAGCCTGCCGCATAAATCACACCCAGCGCCAGCATCACCAGCAACTGACCACGAACGAACGCGCCCAGCACTTCATGACATTCGCCAGCCAAGGCGACTACACGCTCTTCACGATCACGCGGCAGCAGGCTGCGGATCTTGGCCATCATCACGTCCCAGTCGCGCAGCAGGTAGAAACTCACCACAGGGATCAGCACCAGATTGGCCAGCCAGCCGATCAGCGCAAGACTGGAGGCCGTTGCCTGACTCAGCACCACGCCGACAATGTCGGTGGTCTGACCCATGTGCTCGCTGATCGCGGCCTTGACCTTATCGAACTTCCAGAACCCGTCCGACAACCCCAGCTTCGACTGCGCCCACGGCACAGCTGTGTGCTGCAACCAGTCGAGCATCTGCGGTGCCAGTTCGTACAGACGCAGCAACTGCTTGGCGAGCATCGGCACCAGCACCAGCATCAGTGCGGTGACGATCAGCGTGAACAACGCAAACACCGCGATCACGCCCCAGGTTCGCGACAGCCCGAGTTTTTCCAGACGATCCACCAACGGATCGAACAGATAAGCCAGCAGCAGCGCCACCAGAAACGGCGTGAGGATCGGGTGCAGCAACCACACAAACGCGCAAAGCAGGACTACCCCACCGAGCCAGAACCAACGCCGCGTATCGGCCATGTACCACTCCTGTTGCTTCTATATAAGGAAAGACTTACCAGCGAAACCGCAACGACGGTGCTGCCGGGGTCGGGGCTGGCGCCGCGACAGGTGTTGCGCCACCAGCCACTGGTTGTGGCGCCGCTACCGGAGCCGGCGCCTCGGCCGGCAACTCCTGCAACTTCGCCAGCGACAGCTGCGCACGCATCTGATCGGCACTGCCATTGACCCGATAAACGATACGATCGCCATCAACACTTTGCAGACGCACGCCAAACGGTTCGAGTAACCGCAGCAGCGCCGCGTAATGTTCAAGATTCATGCCTTGGACTTCCAGGGTCTGCTGACCCGAAGCACCGGGCTTGGCAACAAATCGTGGCGCCAGACGCTCAGCCACCGCCAGCATCACCGCATCAGCGACAGCGGCCTGATCGGCGCCCTGCACACTGCCCGCCTCTTTCTGGTCGCCCAGCCACAAGTGCCACTTGGCCTGCCATTGCCCGCCCTCTTCACGGGCATGCACCGCCAGCAAGGCGTCAGCGTTGTAGCGCTCCGAAGCACCGCGCAGTGGCGCCGGATCCGTGCCCTCAAGCGCTGGCGCAGTGGCAACCAACTGCTCACTCAAATCAGCCAGCGGTAAACGCAACGGCAAGCCGCGGTGTTGCGCAGCCGTACGCAACGGCGCCGCAGCGGCCTGACCGTCACCGACCAGGCTAGAACCTTCGGCCGAATCGTTCAGCCACCAACTCAGGATCGACGGCCGACTGGCGCCCCACAACGACAGGCCGGCCCGACGCAGCGCCTGCTCGGTGGTCGCCGGATCAAAATCGACCTTCAGCACCTCCGGCGGCCCGGCATCGAAACCGAACTGACTGATAATTTGCTGCGGATCCTTGCGAATCGCCGCCAGCCCCGGGTTTTGCGCAGCTTTCGGATCGCCCGTCAAACGCAGCACCAACGTGTCGAGCGCCGCCTGCGTGGCGCGATCACGTTCTTCCGGAGCCTGGCCATTGACCGGCTCACGCACTTGATAAAGGCCTTTGAGATTTTCGGCGTGACTCGCCAGGCTGAGCAGAGACAAACAACCCACAAACAACAATTTACAAAAACGCATGGAAAATTCCCGTCGACAGGAGCGGCTGGAACAGGCCGCGTGAACCGGTTAAGCAAGGCTGTGACAATCTGCCATCGCAAAACATTCACACGGTAGCGGTAAGTTTTTGCACAGTGATAACGATAGACGGTTAATCGCCACACCTTATACAGGCGTTCATACGGCTCAATTGCAAAAAATTTCCGCTGATATGGCCCTGCCCGTCGGTGCGAGGATGGCCGCTGCCCCTCAAGCCTGATAAAATCGCGCGCCTTCGCAGACCGGCAACAGCCGGGCACCTCGAAACTCGCGTGAGGCCATCGCCACCCTCGATTTCGACGTTCCCGCTGAACTCGGTCGTTACCCCTGAATCCCCTCCCCTAAAGGCCTGGATCATGAGCAAGCAACCCTCCCTGAGCTACAAGGACGCCGGTGTAGACATCGACGCCGGTGAAGCATTGGTCGAACGCATCAAGAGCGTCGCCAAGCGCACTGCGCGCCCGGAAGTCATGGGCGGCCTGGGCGGTTTCGGCGCCCTCTGCGAAATCCCGGCCGGCTACAAGCAGCCAGTTCTGGTTTCCGGTACCGACGGCGTCGGCACCAAGCTGCGTCTGGCGCTGAACCTGAACAAGCACGACAGCATCGGTATCGACCTGGTTGCCATGTGCGTGAACGACCTCGTCGTTTGCGGCGCTGAGCCACTGTTCTTCCTCGACTACTACGCCACCGGCAAACTGAATGTCGACACCGCTGCCCAGGTGGTAACCGGCATCGGCGCTGGCTGCGAACTGTCGGGCTGCTCGCTGGTAGGCGGTGAAACCGCTGAAATGCCAGGCATGTACGAAGGCGAAGACTACGACCTGGCCGGCTTCTGCGTCGGCGTCGTGGAAAAATCGGAAATCATCGACGGCTCGAAAGTCGCCACTGGTGATGCGCTGATCGCTCTGCCATCGTCCGGCCCGCACTCCAACGGCTACTCGCTGATCCGCAAGATCATCGAAGTCTCCGGTGCCGACATCGAAAACATCCAGCTCGACGGCAAACCGCTGACCGACCTGCTGATGGCCCCGACCCGTATCTACGTGAAGCCGCTGCTCAAGCTGATCAAAGACACCGGCGCGGTCAAAGCCATGGCCCACATCACCGGTGGTGGCCTGCTCGACAACATCCCGCGCGTACTGCCAAAAGGCGCTCAGGCTGTGGTTGACGTGGCTAGCTGGACTCGCCCTGCCGTATTCGACTGGCTGCAGGAAAAAGGCAACGTTGACGAGACCGAAATGCACCGCGTGCTGAACTGCGGCGTTGGCATGGTCATCTGCGTGGCTCAAGAGCACGTTGAAGTAGCCCTGAAAACCCTGCGTGACGCCGGCGAACAGCCTTGGGTCATCGGTCAGATCGCTGCCGCTGCCGAAGGCGCTGCCCAGGTTGATCTGCAGAACCTTAAGGCTCATTAATGTCCGCAACCTGTGATGTCGTGGTGCTGTTGTCCGGCACCGGCAGTAACTTGCAGGCTCTGATCGACAGCACGCGGACCGGCGACAGCCCGGTCCGCATCGCTGCAGTGATTTCCAATCGCGCCGATGCCTACGGCCTGCAACGCGCCAGTGCTGCGGGTATCGCCACCCGCTCACTGGATCACAAGGCATTCGAAGGTCGCGAGGCCTTCGATGCTGCCCTGATCGAACTGATCGACGAATTCAATCCGAAACTTGTGGTGCTGGCCGGCTTCATGCGCATTCTCAGCGCTGATTTCGTTCGCCACTATCAGGGTCGCCTGCTCAACATCCACCCGTCGCTGCTGCCCAAATACAAAGGGTTACACACTCATCAGCGTGCGCTGGAGGCCGGTGACACTGAGCACGGCTGCTCCGTGCACTTCGTCACCGAGGAACTCGATGGCGGACCACTGGTCGTACAGGCAGTATTACCGGTAGAGTTGCACGACACGCCGCAGAGTCTGGCGCAGCGAGTCCACGTTCAGGAACACCTGATCTACCCGATGGCAGTACGCTGGTTTGCCGAAGGCAGACTGGCACTCGGTGAACACGGTGCTTTGCTGGACGGCCAGTTACTCGCGGCCAGCGGCCACTTGATTCGAAACTAGGAGATATTATGCGTCGCGCCCTGCTCTTCGCTTGCGCTCTGCTCGCCCTGCCCTTCGCGCAGGCAGCGGACCTTCAACCGTTCTCCGCCAGCTACACCGCCGACTGGAAGCAGTTGCCCATGAGCGGCACCGCCGAGCGCAGTCTGGTCAAGGAAGCCAACGGCGTCTGGAAGCTCAGCTTCAAGGCCTCGATGATGATTGCCAGCCTGACTGAAGAAAGCACTCTGACCCTGGACAAGGACACCCTGCTACCGCAGTCCTACCACTTTGAACGTGGCGGTCTGGGCAAAGCGAAAAAGGCTGATCTGGATTTTGACTGGAACAGCAAAATGGTCACCGGTACCGACCGTGGCGACGCGGTGAAGATTCCGCTGAATCGCGGCATGGTCGACAAGTCCACTTACCAGTTGGCACTGCAACATGACGTTGCTGCCGGCAAGAAGACCATGAGCTATCAAGTGGTCGATGACGGTGAAGTCGATACCTATGACTTCCGCGTGCTGGGTTCGGAAAAAGTCGAGACCAAGGCTGGCAAGATTGATGCGATCAAGGTCGAGCGCGTGCGCGACCCGACACAAAGCAAGCGCATCACCGTCCTCTGGTTCGCCAAGGATTGGGATTACCTGCTGGTTCGCCTGCAACAGGTTGAAACCGACGGCAAGGAGTACAACATCATGCTCCAAGACGGCACCGTCAACGGCAAAGCCGTTAAAGGCAGCTGATCCGCCGCAAGAACAAAGAGCCCCGCGAAATGCGGGGCTTTTTTTTGGTTCTTCACGGAATCCCGGGAAACACAGAAACAAGAACGCCGATTTGATTGATGATGTTCGTGCGAGCAAACACATCTAACAAACCGGCGTTCTTATGCGCGATATTAATACTTTCCTTCCTTTTTGGGAGGGCTTTTCTGTCGTCACGATCAAGCCTGATGGTGACGCGCTTCAGATCGACCTGATTCCCCACGCCACCCGATTCCCTTCCTGTAGCGGCTGCCAAAAGACCTGTTCAACCACGCATGAGTATTGCGAGCGAACCGTCCGCGATTTACCGATTCTCGGCCGTGCGGTGCGCCTCAGCGTGTTGCTCAGGCGTGTTGGCTGTCGTGATTGCGGTAAACGTATGGAGGCCGTCAGTTGGCTGGACCGCTATGCCCGCATGACGCGGCGTCTGGCCGAGGCGGTTATTCAAGCCTGCGAGCGCCTTCCCACACTGCACGTGGCTCAACTGTTTGGCCTGCACTGGGACACCGTTCGGTTGCTGGAGCGTCGAGCCTTGCAAGCGGCGTTAAGCGTTTTGCCAAAGGCGCAACCGCGACGTCTGGTGATGGACGAGTTCGCCCTGTTCAAAGGTCATCGTTACGCCAGCGTTGTCCTAGATGCGGATACACGGCGAGTGCTGTGGATCGGTGAAGGTCGCAGCCGAGCAGCGGTCAGGCCTTTCTTCAAAGAACTGGGGCCAGAGGGTTGTGCTCGAATCGAAGCGGTGGCGATGGACATGAACACCGCTTTTGACCTGGAGGTTCGTCAGCACTGTCCCAACGCGCGAGTGGTCTACGACCTCTTCCATGTGGTGGCCAAATATGGCCGAGAGGTGATTGATCGGGTCCGCGTCGACGAGGCTAACCGGTTGCGTCACGACAAGCCTGCCCGCAAGGTTATCAAGCAGGCGCGATGGCTGTTGCTGCGCAATCCGCAGAACTTGAAAACGCCGGAACAACAGGTCCGCCTGGAGGATCTGCTGGCGGCCAACCAAGCGTTGATGACGGTCTACTTGATGAAGGCTGAACTCAAAACACTCTGGCCCCCCAGTACTGCCTGGGGTTGGCGATCGGCCTGGAAGCAATGGCTGCGCCATGCGCATGAAAGCGAAATACCAGCTCTGATCCAGTTCGCCAAACGGCTAAAGGGTTACTGGAGGGGCATCGTGAGCCGGGTTCGCTGGCCGATGCACACCGGTCAGTTGGAAGGAATAAACAATCGAATAAAGGTCATCAAGCGGATGGCGTACGGTTACCGAGATAGCGAATTCTTTTTCATGAAGATCAAGAGCGTCTTTCCCGGTAATCCGTGAAGAACCTTTTTTTTGCCTGCGTTTAACTCGACTTTTTGTGTCACCTTCGCCCCTCACCCCAGCCCTCTCCCGAGGGAGAGGGAGCCGACCGAGATGTCTGGCGCTGGGCATCGACCTGAAAAACAGAGTCGATTATGGATTCACCCAAGCAGTTTCAGGTCGACGTATGTGCAGCGCATCGCACGGTCAGTCCCCTCTCCCTCCGGGAGAGGGCTAGGGTGAGGGGCTTTTGAAGGCAAACCTCAAACCGAGAACTTGGCGACCATGCTGTTCAAATCCACCGCCAACCGCGACAGTTCCTGACTCGCCGCGCTCGTTTGATTGGCCCCGGCCGATGTCTGCATCGCCAGATCACGAATATTCATCAGATTACGATCCACTTCCCGCGCCACCGCCGCCTGCTCTTCCGAGGCACTGGCGATCACCAGATTGCGCTCGTTGATCAGCGTGAACGCCGAGGCAATCTCTTCAAGTGCAGCCCCGGCCGCCTTGGCTAACTCCAGCGTCGAGCGCGCCCGCACATTGCTCTGCTGCATCGAACTCACCGCCGAATCGGTGCCCTGCTGAATGCCGCCAATCATCTGCTCAATCTCTTGCGTCGATTGCTGGGTGCGATGCGCCAAGGCCCGCACCTCGTCCGCCACCACAGCAAACCCACGCCCGGCATCGCCGGCCCGCGCCGCTTCGATCGCAGCGTTCAGCGCCAGCAAATTGGTCTGCTCGGCAATCGAACGAATCACGTCCAGCACTTTGCTGATGCTATAGACCTTCTGCGCCAGATCTTCTACTTGGCTGGCATTGGCCGTCACATCATCGGCAAGCGATTCAATAGACAACACCGTTTGATGCACCTGTTCACGACCATGCTGGGCAATACGATCGGATTCCCGCGACGCTTCTGACGTTGCCACGGCATTGCTGGCAACCTCCTCCACTGCAGCAGTCATCTGATTGACCGCCGTGGCCGCCTGTTCGATTTCCAGGCTCTGCTGGTGTAACCCGCGCGTAGCGTCTTCCGTGACGCAACTCAGCTCCTCTGACGCTGAGGCCAATTGGCTGGAGGACTCCGAGATTTGCCGAATCGTCTCGCGCAAGTTGTGCTGCATGCTCTTGAGCGCCTGCAACAGCCGCGCCGGCTCGTCCTTGCCGCTGATGTTGATGTCGCCGGTCAGATCGCCACCCGCCACCACCTCGGCCACGCCCAACGACTGCGCCAGCGGCAACACGATGCTGCGGGTCAGCAACAGGGCCAGGCCGATGGTGATCAGCGCGGTCACGCCAATCATCACCCCGACCCACACCCGCGAATTCATGAACACCAACCGCGCAGCTTCGGTGGCGAGATTGGCATTGTGTTTATTCAGCTCAACCAGTTCGCGCAAAAGCACTGCGATTTCGTCGGCCAAGGGACTCATCTGACCATTGAGAATGGTCGCGGCCTCCTCGACCCGATTCTGCGCAGACAACTGCATGACTTGTGCCTGAAACTCCAGATACTGGTGTTCGGCAACCTTGAAGCGATCGAACAGCTTGCGCTCCTCGGGCAACACGATCAGCACGTCATAACGCTGCTGCGCCTCACTAAGCACACCGCGCAATTCATTGAGTTTGGCAACGTTCTGTTCGAGCGCCTGCGGATCACGATTGAGTAACAGACGCATGGTCAACGCTCGCAGGCGCAGCATGTCCTGACTCATCTCGCCGACCGCCATCACGCTCGGCAGCCAATTGTTATCGACCTCGTCGGACTGCGCGCGCATGTTTGACATTTGCAGCAAAGCGAACGCCCCGAGGGCAAATACCATCAGCGCCAACAGGCCAAAACCGAGGCCGGCGCGCGGGGCAATATTGAGACTACGGATACTCATTGCTCTGGTTCCTTCCAAAAGCGCTGCATCAACCCTGCAGCTGGTTGCTTTAGAAGGTATCGGCCCGGCGAAAATTTGCGTAAGACGAAAAGGCGATATCAAAAGGCCTTGATCCTTCGAACCGTTGGCATTAACGATTCAGCGTGCTTTTGCCGGACTTGAGCACCGTTCGCGGCAAGATTGCCAGGAAGTTATCCCGAGCGACTTTTTGCGCAACGTCTTCCGGCAGCGCATCAAGGAACGGTTTGAAACTGCGCATTTCTTCACCGAGCTTATTGAAACGCCCGACCACGTCAGAGCCGAGCATGAAGCGTTCCGGGTATTTCTCGACCAGCGCCAGCCACTCCGCGCGCGGCGTGCCCTGTTCGTCCAGCAGGTACGGCGTGAGCATGCTCCAGGACAAGTCGATAAACAGGTTGGGATACGCCTCAAGCATGCGCGTCAGCGTGGGCAGCAAGAACTTCAGTTGTGTCTGATGCCGATGAATTTCGGCACTGGTGCCGGCGTGCGCCCAGATAAATCGTGTATGCGGGTGATTACGCAGCGGCTCTTCGATTTCCTTCAGGTACAGCGGATTTTTCTCACGCTTGGAGGTGATGTTGGAATGCAGCATCACCGGCAGATCGTTCTCGGCGGCCAGATGATAGATCTTGGTCATCGCTTCATTGTTGGCCCGCGGCGTGTCGCCGGAGGTCAGCGCCGTGAGATCGTCATGCCGGGTAAACACTTCGCCGATGCCCTGCCAAAGCCCTGGGTAAAGGTCGAGCATGCGCTGGATATGTGCGGCGGAGTTCTTGTCGTTGGGGTTGAAGCCGGCCAGGAACGGATGAAAGTACGGGCGCTGCTCGGCGCTGAGTTTTTGCACGGCATCAGCAACGATCACATCGGTTGCGCTGTACCAGTAGGCGTCAGCGTCGTCACCCGCGTAATAACGCGGACGCTTGGGTTCGTCTTCGTGCCATTTCTTCGCCACCGGAATGCCGGAAATCATCACATGCTCGATGGAATTGTCCTGCATGGCTGTCAGCAGTTTCGCCATGCCTGCGCTTTCCTGGAAAAAATCCACGTAATGCAGGTGCGCATCGCTGTAGGTGTAATCGCGGGCGCTCGCGCTGCCGGCAACCAGAAGAAGACAGGCAAGACTCAGACGATACAGGGACACAAGTAATCTCCGGGAAGTAGGCATAGCCTAGACCGCACCCTGACGACAAGGGTTCATCCCGCAGGAAAGTGGAACGCGTACCGGTGGGAATGCTCTATAACTGCAAGGTCTTTTTTGATCGAACGACTTTTCCTACTGCCTGTGAGGTTCCCATGACTGTTACCGTCAATACCGTCTCCGCTGAAGGTTTTCGTCACACCGTACAGATTGATGATCACGAACTGTTTGCCGACGTGCCGAAAACCGCCGGCGGCGAAGGCTCGGCACCTGAGCCGCACGACTATTTCGATGCGGCCCTCGGCGCCTGCAAAGCGTTGACTCTGAAGATGTACGCGAAGAAAAAAGACATCCCGCTGACCGGTGTCGGAGTCGAGGTCAAACGCGACAACAGTGAAGAGCAGAAAGGCAAATACGCCCTGCACGTCACCCTCACCCTCAAAGGCGTACTCACCGACGCCCAGCGTGAAGAACTGCTGCGCGTCGCCGATCGCTGCCCGATTCACAAACTGATGACCACCAGCGACGTGACGATCGAAACCCACGCTCCGCAAGGCTTCGATAGCCAGTAACCCTCCTGATGCCAGCGGCGGGTTATGCTTCTGGCATCACCCGCTCAGTCTGGAATGCACCATGGACACGCAACCTCTGATCATCCGCCCGCGCGCCGAAGACGTCGAAGGCCAGCCGATTCTGCGCCCGTTGCCGTCAGCCAAATGCCGCAGCGTCGGGCCTTTCGTGTTTTTCGACCACATGCTCGAGACGGTTTATCCGACGGGCAAAGGTATGAATATCCGACAGCACCCGCACATCGGTCTGTCGACGCTCACGTATCTGTTCGAAGGTCAGATCCAGCACAAGGACAGCCTTGGCTCGGATCAAGTAGTCAGAGCCGGTGATGTCAGCTGGATGACCGCTGGTAGTGCGATTGCACACGTCGAGCGCACGCCGGAACCGTTGTGGGACCAGAGTTTCACGATGCACGGTTTGCAGATCTGGCTGGCGTCGCCCAAGGATCACGAGCAAGGCCCGGGGCATTACAGCCATCACCCGGCAGCGACATTGCCGGTCAGCGATAACCTTGGCGTACAGATCCGCATGATTGCCGGGTCAGGCTTTTGCCTGGAATCGCCGGTGCCGGTGCTTTCTCCTACGTTGTATGCGGAAGTGAACATGCAAACCGCGACCACTTTGCTGATTCCGACCGAGCATGAAGAGCGGGCGGTTTATGTGTTGAGTGGGGATGCGCAATTGAATGGCGAAGCGATTGAGCCGCATGCGTTGGTGGTATTGCCGGCCGGGGAAGAGATGAGTCTGTTTGCCGAAAGTGATGTGCACGCGGTGGTGTTCGGCGGCGCGCCGCTGGACGGGCCGCGGCGGATCAACTGGAATTTTGTCGCGAGCGATCCGGCGGCGATTGATGAAGCACGGCGTAAATGGGCGGCCGGGGATTGGCCGACGGTGCCGGGGGAAGTTGAGCGGATCGAGTTACCGCGCTGAAAAGCACCCTCACCCCAGCCCTCCCGAAACGTCGGACCGCCCGTAGGGAGAGGGAGCCGACGGAGGTGTCTGGCGTCATACATAGACCTGAAAAATCTTGGCGATTATGGATTCACCAAGACACTTTCAGGTCGGCGTAACCCTGAAGCATCCCCCATTCAGTCCCCTCTCCCTACGGGCGGTCCGACGTTTCGGGAGGGTTAGGGTGAGGGGCTTTTGCTTTTCAGGCTTCAGCCCTTGAACACTTCATCCAGCAAATCATGCATCGACTTGAACGCGCGCTTCGCGGTTTTCGCGTCGTACATCATCTTGCCCGGCACATTCGCATGCGGATCAGTGAACGAGTGCACCGCACCGCCATAGCTCAGCAGTTGCCAATCGACTTTCGCCGCGTTCATTTCATCCTCAAACGCCGGCAATTGCTCTTTTGGCACCAACGGGTCTGAAGCACCGTGCAGCACCAGCACCGAACCTTTGATGTTCTGCGCGTCGGCCGGATTCGGCGAATCCAGCGTGCCGTGGAACGACACCGCCGCTTTCACCGGCGCACCGGTGCGCGCCAAATCCAGCGCACAGCAACCACCAAAGCAGAAACCGAACACTGCCAGGTTCGAAGTATCCACCGCCGCTTCGCCCTGCTTCTGCAACTGCTCGAACGCCGCTTGCATACGCTTGCGCAGCAGCGCGCGATCATCCTTCAACGGCATCATCGCCGCGCCGGCCTGATCCGCGTTCTGCGGACGCACAGCCTGACCGTAAACGTCAGCGATCAACACCACGTAGCCCTTGGCCGCGACCGATTTGGCGATCTCTTCGGCACCGGCGCTGACGCCCATCCAGTTCGGCGCCATCAACAAACCCGGACGCGCGCCTTTGTGCTCGGCGTCGAACGCCAGACGACCTTCATAAGGCTGGCCGTCGATCTGGTAGACCACGGAACGTACAGTGACTTCGCTCATTTCTGACTCCTGATTTGCTAAACACCAGAATGAAAAAACCCGCCGAAGCGGGTTTTTCTACGACTTGGTTAAACCGACAGTTCAACCAGCAGCTTGTTCAGGCGGCGCACATAAGCGGCCGGATCTTTCAAGCTGTCGCCGGCAGCCAGGGCTGCCTGATCGAAGAGGATGTGCGACAGGTCGCCGAACCGCTCTTCGCTCTGCTCGCCATCGAGTTTCTCGATCAGCGGGTGGCTTGGGTTGAATTCGAAGATTGGCTTCGAATCCGGCACTTTTTGCCCGCTGGCTTCGAGGATCTGGCGCATTTGCAGACCCAGATCCTGCTCGCCGATGGCCAGAATGGCCGGCGAGTCGGTCAGACGATGCGATACGCGGACTTCAGCCACGGAATCGCCCAGCGCGGTTTTCAGACGCTCAACCAGACCTTCTTTGGACTTGGCGACTTCTTCTGCAGCTTTCTTGTCCTCTTCCGAGTCCAGATTGCCCAGATCAAGATCACCACGTGCCACGTCAACGAAAGTCTTGCCGTCGAACTCGCTGAGGTAGCTCATCAGCCACTCGTCGATGCGGTCGGTCAGCAGCAGCACTTCGATGCCTTTCTTGCGGAAGACTTCCAGGTGCGGGCTGTTTTTAACCTGCGCGTAGGTTTCGCCGGTGAGGTAGTAGATCTTGTCCTGACCTTCCTTGGCGCGAGCCAGGTAGTCGGCCAGACCAACGATCTGCTCGCCTTCGTCGCCGTTGGTCGATGCGAAACGCAACAGACCGGCAATTTTCTCTTTGTTGGCGAAGTCTTCTGCCGGGCCTTCTTTCATGACCTGACCGAAGTTCTTCCAGAAGCCTTTGTATTGCTCAGGCTCGTTTTTCGCCAGTTTTTCCAGCATGTCGAGCACACGCTTGGTCAGCGCGGTCTTCATCGAATCGATGATCGGGTCTTTCTGCAGGATTTCGCGCGACACGTTCAGCGACAGGTCGTTGGAATCGACCACGCCTTTGATGAAGCGCAGGTACAGCGGCAGGAACGACTCGGCCTGATCCATGACGAACACGCGTTGCACGTAGAGCTTCAGGCCTTTCGGCGCTTCACGCTGGTACAGGTCGAACGGTGCGCGGGCCGGCACATACAGCAGCGAGCTGTATTCGAGCTTGCCTTCGACTTTGTTGTGGCTCCAGGCCAGCGGGTTTTCAAAGTCGTGAGCGATGTGCTTGTAGAACTCCTGGTATTCCTCGTCCTTCACTTCAGTGCGCGGACGGGTCCACAGAGCGCTGGCGCGGTTGACGGTTTCCCATTCAACGGCTGGTGCTTCTTCGCCTTCTGCTGCTGCCGCTTCTTTCGGCAGTTCGATCGGCAAAGCAATGTGGTCGGAGTACTTCTTGATGATGTTGCGCAGACGCCAGCCATCGGCGAACTCGTCTTCCGCAGCTTTCAGGTGCAGAACGATGCGGGTGCCGCGCTCTGGTTTGTCGATGGTGGCGACTTCGAACTCGCCCTCGCCTTTCGACGACCAGTGCACGCCTTCGCTGGCCGGGGTGCCGGCGCGACGGGAGTACACATCAACTTGGTCAGCAACGATGAAGGCGGAGTAGAAGCCCACACCGAACTGACCGATCAGGTGCGAATCTTTCTTCTGATCGCCCGAAAGATTTTTCATGAAATCGGCAGTGCCGGATTTGGCGATAGTCCCCAGGTGGGTGATCACATCGTCGCGGTTCATGCCGATACCGTTGTCTTCGAGGGTGACGGTCTTGGCGTCCTTGTCGAAGCTCACACGGATTTTCAGATCAGCGCCACCTTCGAGCAACTCTGGCTTGGCCAGGGCTTCGAAGCGCAGCTTATCGACAGCGTCAGAGGCGTTCGAGATCAATTCGCGAAGGAAAATTTCCTTGTTGGAATACAGCGAATGGATCATGAGGTGCAGCAGCTGCTTTACCTCGGTCTGGAAGCCCAGGGTTTCCTTTTGAGTTTCCACACTCATGGTCATCAAACTCCAATCAGATGGCAGTGGCCGCGACCCGAAATGGTCGACGGCGGGATGTCTTGTGAGTTTGGGGCGCTGTTCAGGATTTCAAGGGCTCCTCGATTTTGAAGTGCGCACGCGCGGTGGCAATCGGTTCGCTTTCAGTGCTTTGCCAGGCTGTGATCGCAACGTTGGCGACGCGGCGTCCCTGACGGCAGACCTGACATTTGGCCCAGGTATCGCGGAACTGCCCGGCGCGCAGGTAATCAAGGGAGAAGTCGATAATCTTCGGCACGCCAGGCGCACCGGTGAAAATCAACAGATGCAGGGCGGCGGCCAGCTCCATGAATCCGGCAATCACCCCGCCGTGGATCGCTGGCAATAAAGGGTTACCAATGTTGTCCTTGTTCGCCGGCAGCTTGAACAACAGTTCATCACCGACTCGCGAACACTCGATACCGATTAGCCCGGCGTACGGGATCAGTTCCAGCAACGGCGCGTAATCACCCTCTGCATGGGCCTGCTGCAATTGTTGCTTGAGGTCGTCAATCACTGACTTTCTCCCTTGATCGCGCCGCCGAAACCTTTGGTGCCTTTGAGGCCCTTGCCCATGCGCATGAAGGTGCCGACCACATGGGCGATGGGCTGTTCGGGATCATCCTGATAAGCAAAGCCTCGGGCGAATATCACATCGGTGGTCACTCGGTAGCACTGGGCAAAGCCATACACATCCTTGTTCGGCTCGGCGGCGTGCATGTAATCGATGCGCAGATCGAGGGTCGGACACACCTCGAACTCCGGCAACACGCACAGGGTCGACATCCCGCAGGCGGTGTCCATCAATGAAGTAATCGCCCCGCCGTGAATGACTCCGGTCCGGGGATTGCCGACGATTTTTTCGCTGTACGGCAAGATCACCGTAAGCCCTTCGGCCGAGGCGCTGTGCACCTGCAAACCGAGTACCTGACAGTGACGCAGCGCCGATAGAAACCGCGTCGCACGCTCAAAAACGGTGTTTTCGGCCATTTGATAATTACTCTCGTTAGAGCCTTTTGCCAGTAGTGAGCAAAACAGCAAAAGTTCCGTGTAAAAACAAACTTATATATCTGAAAGAAATGAGGAACTTAACCTGTAGCGCCGAGTTCTTAAGGCCAGTAGTTATTTTCCATAAGGAGAAACACCCCATGCGTAAGACTTTTGCTATTGCCTTGATGTTGACCGCTTCCCTCGGTCTCGCTGCCTGCGATAAAAAATCCGAGGACAAAGCTCAAGATGCCAACCAACATGCTGAACAAGCTCAGCAAGACATGAACAAAGCTCAGGATAAAGTGAACGACGCTGCGAAAGAAAACGCCGAAGCTGCCAAAGCTCAGGCTGAATCGAACGCTGCTGCACAAGAAGAAGCTGCCAAGAAGCAATAATTCGCTTTTTGCTGCAGAAAGAAGAAAACCCGCCAAGTGCGGGTTTTCTTTTGCCTGGCAATTAACGCCAGAGTCGCCTTAGAGCAAGACAGTTCTAAAAGTCGGACTAATCATTAGCAACAGCGAACACAATACGCCGACTATCCAGACCAGACTGCGCAGTTTGGGAAGATCGGCCAGGTAGAACCACAAGTAGAAGAGTCGCGCGATCACGAAGACGATCGCTAATGTGTCGATCAGCCATCCTGCCGTTTGCGTGGTGTGCGCCATCAACACACCGACTGCGAACAACATGAACGCTTCGATGCTGTTCTGATGCGCCGCCAGCGCCCTCGCGCCGTAACCGGTCAATTGCGCCTGTTGCTGACGCGGCAGGTGATTGTTGTAACCACCCTGCTCTTTCATCGCTTTGCCTACCGGCATACGCGCGATATAGATCAACAGCGCACTGATAAACACACACCAGAACGGAATACTCATCAAGCGACCTCTCTGTTTGTTTCGGGAAGGGGGGCTTCTGTAGGGGTATAGACCATGACATCGAGAACGTCGGAATGAAACTCCCGGCGGTACAGAACCACCACGACGCCGGCACTCATCAGCATGAACAACCATGGACTCACAAACCAGGCCAGCATGCTCATGCCGAAGTAGTAGGAACGCAAGCCGAAGTTGAACTGGTTGGCCGCCATTGAAATCACTCGCGCCGCCCGCAAGGCAAAGGCTTTACGCTCCTGCTCCGACACCTGCCGCTCGCCGATCATCGGCGCCGAACCCACCAGTACGGCAGCAAAGTTGTACTGACGCATGCACCAGCTAAAAGTGAAGAAGGCGTAAACGAACACCATCGCCAGACACAGCAACTTGATCTCCGACATGCCCTGCGACGCCTGTTGCACCATCGGGATGTCCGCCAGCAACGAAACCGCCCGCTCTGACGCGCCAAGCACGGTGAGAATGCCGGCGAGAATAATCAATGTGCTTGAGGCGAAGAACGAGGCGTTGCGTTCAAGATTGCCAATCACGCTGGCGTCGGCGATGCGGTTGTCACGCAGCAACATACGGCGCATCCAGTCCTCGCGGTACAGGTGCAGCACACTGGCCAGACACGCTGTGTCGCGGGCTTTCCAGCCGGCATAACGGGTGTAACCACCCCAGCAGATGACAAACCAGACGGCGGCGAGCAGGTGGATCAGGTTGGCTTGGATGAACGACATGCAATTCCCTGTGGAGTATGGATGCTACCTGTGGGAGCGAGCCTGCTCCGGGCGGCGTTCCGACGAAAGCGGCGTATCACGCAACAGTGATGGCGGCTGACACAACGCTTTCGCGAGCAGGCTCGCTCCCACATTAGGACTTCGGCAACTCTTCGACGTTAGCCTAGGGAAAAAGACACTGCCTGACGCGCATAAAAAATGCCCCGTATCGATTGATACGGGGCATTTCTGTTTAAGCGTTGAAGACCCGCTTATGGCGGGTCAGGCAACGTCAGGCAACCGCTTCGCTGCGCTTGCCCAGCATGCGATCGCAAACCACTGCAACCACCAGCGTCATCACACACGGCACCAACCAGGCCAGGCCCTGCTCGCTCAGCGGCAGGTGGGACAGCTGCGATGGCATCCAGTCGGCCAGACCCGCGCCTTTCAGCGCGTCGATGGTGCCAAACACAAACGATACCAGCATCACCGGACCAAGAATGCGGCCGTGCTCATGCCAGAAGTCTTTGCAGAAGCTCAGCGCTACCAGCACGATGCACGGCGGGTAGATCGCGGTCAGCACCGGGATCGAGAAGGCAATCAGCTTGGTCAGGCCCAGGTTGGACACCAGCAGCGAGAACGCCGCCAGAATGATCACCAGGGTCTTGTAGGACAGTGGCAACACACGGCTGAAGTACTCAGCGCAAGCACAGGTCAGGCCGACCGCTGTCACCAGGCACGCCAGCGAGATCAACACCGCGAGGAAACCGCTGCCCAGCGAACCGAAGGTGTGTTGCACGTAGGCATGCAGTACCGCCGCGCCGTTGGTCGCGCCCACCGCCACTTCGTGGCTGCCGGAACCGAGGCGGAACAGGCTGACATACACCAGCGCCAGACCGACACCGGCAATCAGCCCGGCGATGATCGCGTAACGGGTGATCAGCGCGGGCGACTCGACGCCACGGGAGCGGATCGCGTTAACGATGACAATGCCGAACACCAGCGCGCCCAGGGTATCCATGGTCAGGTAACCATTGATAAAGCCTTGGGAGAACGGTGCCGCCACGTATTCTGGCGTGCCATGGCCGATGTCACCCGCCGGCAAAGCGAATGCAGCGATACCCAGGACCGCCAGCGCGATGATCTTCAATGGCGCGAGGAAACGGCCAACGGTGTCCAGCAACCGCCCAGGGTAGAGCGAGATGAAGAACACCAGCAGGAAGTACACCGAGCTGTAGAGGAACAGTGCCAGCGGGCTTTCGCCAGTGAGCGGCGCTAGACCGACTTCAAACGATACGGTTGCGGTACGCGGGGTGGCGAACAACGGGCCGACCGCCAGGTAGCACGCAGCCGCCAGAATGCCGCCGGCAATCTTGCCGATCGGGCTGCTCAGCGTATCCATCGCCCCACCAACCTTGGCCAGTGCAACGACGGTGATCACCGGCAGACCGACCGCAGTGATCAGGAAGCCCAGCGCGGCCATCCAGACATGAGGTCCGGCCTGCAAGCCCACGATCGGCGGGAAAATAATGTTGCCAGCCCCAACGAACAGGGCAAATGTCATAAAGCCAAGTGCCAGGATGTCCTGACCTTTCAAAACTTTCATTAAGGTAATACCACACTACTGAAATCGGAATTTAGAGGGGGATTGCCCTGTGTAATTAGGGAAATGCTGTCGATCCGTATGGGACTGACCCTTAAAGCGCGTTGCATGCCTTGTGGGCGGCAGACGCAAAAATGGCTGCTAGCCTAACGAATTTGGCGTGTAAACGCACTGTTAGAGGGCGAACTATCCGATACGCGACGTTTCCGTGTCGCGTTTTTGCATGTAATTGGGCGAAAGCCTATAAATCAGCGGATGTCAGAAACGACAAAGGCCACCCGAAGGTGGCCTTTGTTTGGTAAAGCGTCAGTTAAGCGCGAGGCTTACTTGACAGCCCAACCAGTCAGCTCGGCCAGGGCCTTGCCGATGTCTGCCAGCGAACGCACGGTTTTCACGCCTGCGTCTTGCAGAGCAGCGAATTTCTCGTCTGCAGTGCCTTTGCCGCCAGAGATGATTGCGCCAGCATGGCCCATGCGCTTGCCCGGAGGAGCAGTCACACCAGCGATGTAGGAAACAACCGGCTTGGTCACGTGTGCCTTGATGTAGGCAGCCGCTTCTTCTTCAGCCGAACCGCCGATCTCACCGATCATCACGATCGCTTCGGTCTTCGGGTCTTCCTGGAACAGCTTCAGGATGTCGATGAAGTTCGAACCCGGGATCGGGTCACCACCGATGCCGACGCAAGTCGACTGACCGAAACCGGCGTCAGTAGTCTGCTTAACAGCTTCGTAGGTCAGGGTGCCGGAACGCGAAACGATACCGACCTTGCCTGGCAAGTGAATGTGACCTGGCATGATGCCGATCTTGCATTCGCCTGGGGTGATCACGCCTGGGCAGTTAGGGCCGATCAGGACTACGCCCAGCTCGTCGCACTTAACTTTAGCGTCCAGCATGTCCAGGGTAGGAATGCCTTCGGTGATGCAGACGATCAGCTTGATGCCGCCGAATGCCGCTTCCAGGATCGAGTCTTTGCAGAAAGGAGCCGGAACGTAGATCACGCTGGCGGTAGCGCCAGTGGCTTCTACTGCGTCTTTAACGGTGTTGAACACTGGCAGACCCAGGTGCTCGGTGCCGCCTTTACCAGGAGTAACGCCACCGACCATCTTGGTGCCGTATTCGATGGCTTGCTGGGTGTGGAAACTACCTTGCGAACCGGTAATACCCTGGCAGATAACTTTGGTGTCTTTATTGATCAGGACGCTCATTATTTGCCCTCCGCAGCTTTGACAACTTGTTGAGCAGCGTCGGTCAGGCTGGTAGCAGCGATGATGTTCAAACCGCTTTCTGCCAGTACTTTAGCGCCCAGCTCAGCGTTGTTGCCTTCAAGGCGAACAACAACCGGGATTTTCACGCCGACTTCTTTCACAGCGCCGATGATGCCTTCGGCAATCATGTCGCAGCGAACGATGCCGCCGAAGATGTTGACCAGTACTGCAGCGACGTTGGTGTCGGACAGGATGATCTTGAACGCTTCAGTTACGCGTTCTTTGGTAGCGCCACCACCTACGTCGAGGAAGTTGGCTGGCTTGCCGCCATGCAGGTTGACGATGTCCATGGTACCCATGGCCAGGCCAGCACCGTTGACCATGCAACCGATGTTGCCTTCCAGTGCTACGTAGTTCAGTTCGAACTTGGCAGCGTGCGCTTCGCGCGGATCGTCTTGCGACGGATCGTGGAAAGTCTTCAGCTTAGGCTGACGGTACATGGCGTTGGCGTCGATGTTGATCTTGGCGTCCAGGCAGTGCAGATCGCCATCAGCCTTGATCACCAGCGGGTTCACTTCCAGCAGAGCCAGGTCGTGATCCTTGAACAGTTTGGCCAGACCTACGAAGATCTTGGCGAACTGAGCAACCTGCTTGCCTTCCAGACCCAGCTGGAATGCCAGCTCGCGACCCTGGAATGGCTGAGCGCCAACCAGTGGATCGATAGTGGCCTTGAGAATTTTTTCTGGAGTGTCGTGAGCGATTTTCTCGATGTCCACGCCACCTTCGGTGGAAGCCATGAACACGATGCGACGGCTCGAACGGTCAACGACAGCGCCCAGGTACAGCTCTTTAGCGATATCAGTGCACGATTCAACCAGGATCTTGGTGACTGGCTGGCCATTGGCATCAGTCTGGTAAGTCACCAGACGCTTGCCCAGCCACTGCTGTGCGAAGGCTTTGGCGTCTTCTTTGCTGCGAACCAGCTTAACGCCGCCCGCTTTACCGCGACCACCGGCGTGGACCTGGGCTTTGACAACCCACTCGCTGCCGCCGATTTTGTCGCAAGCTTCTGCTGCTGCTTCCGGGGTGTCTACTGCGTAACCAGTGGAAACTGGCAGGCCGTATTCAGCGAACAGCTGCTTACCCTGATACTCGTGAAGATTCATGCTTTTTACCGTCTTCGTTAGGTACTGCGCATTCGGCGCTGCGCTCGTTTGAGTGCCGCGCCACCTGTGACTGCTGCTTGCGTAGCTGAGCTACGCAAGACTGCGTCCAGCGGACATTCCGCGGTGAGACTTGCTCGCAAGGCTCACGACGGGCCGTTACCGCCGTGGTTTCTTATTGTGTCTTAACGCTTCTTGCGGTTGGCAATGTGGATGGCACCGCCATTCACAGCCAGAGCAGCTTCGTGCAAGGCTTCAGACAGGGTCGGATGGGAGAAAACCATCATGCCCAGGTCTTCAGCGCTGGTGCCGAATTCCATACCGATCGCGCCCTGCTGAACCAGTTCTGCAGCGCTCGGGCCAATCACGTGCACGCCCAATACGCGGTCAGTCTTGGCATCAGCGATGACCTTGACGAAACCACCGGTATCGTTAGCGGCCATGGCACGGCCGGAAGCGGCGAACGGGAAGGTGCCGACGTTAACTTCAACGCCTTCAGCTTTCAAGGCCTGCTCGGTTTTGCCAACCCACGCGATTTCCGGGTGAGTATAAATAACCGAAGGGATCAGGTCATAGTTCATCTGGGCTTTGTGGCCCTTGATGCGCTCGACAACCATGATGCCTTCTTCCGAAGCTTTGTGAGCCAGCATCATGCCGCGAACCACGTCACCGATGGCGAAAACGCCCGGTACGGTGGTCGCGCAGTGATCGTCAACGTGCACGAAACCGCGCTCGTCGAGGGTCACGCCACTGTCGGCAGCCAGCAGATCAGTGGTCACCGGACGGCGACCAACGGCTACGATCAGCTTGTCGAAAGTGATGGTCTGTTCGCCGTTGGCATCGGTGTAGTTCACAACGACTTCGTCGCCGTTCACTTTCGAGCCGGTTACGCGAGCGCCCAGTTTGATGTCCAGACCTTGTTTGGTCAGGGTTTTCAGCGCTTCCTTGGAAACAGCGGTGTCCGCTGCCATCAGGAAGGTGTCCAGTGCTTCCAGAACAACGACTTCGGAGCCCAGACGCGACCAGACCGAACCCAATTCCAGACCGATCACGCCAGCGCCGATCACGCCCAGACGCTTAGGTACGGACTGGAATTCCAGAGCGCCAGTCGAATCAACGATGACTTTCTGATCAACCGGAGCCGGTGGAATGTCGATCGGACGCGAGCCTGGAGCCAGAATAACGTTTTCAGCTTCGATGACTTCAACCGAGCCGTCTGGCTTGGTGACTTCGACTTTCTTGCCAGCCAGCAGTTTGCCGTGGCCCTGGATCGAAGTAACGCCGTTGGCCTTGAACAGGGTGGCAACGCCGCCGGTCAGGTTCTTGACGATGCCAGCCTTGCGGCCAACCATCGCAGCGACGTCCATTTTGACTTCGCCAGTCGAGATACCGTGAACGTTGAAGCTTTCTTTCGCTTCCTTGTATTTCCAGGAGCTATCGAGCAGTGCCTTGGAAGGAATGCAGCCCACGTTCAGGCAGGTGCCGCCCAGGGCTTGCTTGCCTTCAGCGTCGGTGTACTTCTCGATGCAGGCAGTGGTCAGACCCAGCTGCGCCGCCTTGATGGCAGCCACGTAGCCACCAGGGCCAGCACCGATCACTACTACGTCAAATTTCTGCGACATTCAAAAATCCTCTTTTTTGCAGCAAGCGTGAAGCCGCAAGCCTCAAGCCAAACTGCGGTTACTCGCAGCTTGCAGCTTGAGACTTGCAGCTGCTTCTATCAAATATCCAGCAACAGACGAGCCGGATCTTCCAGCAGGTTCTTGATGGTCACCAGGAAAGTCACAGCTTCTTTGCCATCGATCAGACGGTGATCGTAGGACAGTGCCAGGTACATCATCGGACGGATAACGACCTGACCGTTGATGGCCATAGGACGCTGGATGATGTTGTGCATGCCCAGAATCGCTGCCTGCGGCGGGTTGACGATCGGGGTCGACATCATCGAACCGAAGGTACCACCGTTGGTGATGGTGAAGGTACCACCGGTCATCTCGTCCATCGACAGTTTGCCGTCACGGGCTTTCTTGCCGAAGGTGGCGATGCCGCCTTCGATTTCAGCCAGGCTCATCAGTTCGGCGTTACGCAGAACCGGAACCACCAGACCGCGATCGCTGGAAACAGCAACACCGATGTCAGCGTAGCCGTGGTAAACGATGTCGCCGCCGTCGATCGACGCGTTGACAGCCGGGAAGCGTTTCAGCGCTTCGGTGGCCGCTTTCACGAAGAACGACATGAAGCCCAGGCGTACGCCGTTGTGGGACTTCTCGAACAGGTCCTTGTACTTCGAACGCAGGGCCATGACTTCAGTCATGTCGACTTCGTTGAAAGTGGTCAGCATCGCCATGTTCGACTGTGCTTCAACCAGACGTTTGGCCACGGTGGCACGAACACGGGTCATCGGTACGCGCTTCTCGATGCGGTCGCCAGCGGCGAACACAGGAGCAGCAGCCGAAGGAGCAGCAGCCTTGGCAGGCGCGGCAGCCGGAGCGGCTTTCTTGGCAGCAACAGCAGCAACCACGTCTTCCTTGGTCACACGACCGCCCTTGCCGGTGCCGGCAACGGAAGCGATGTTGATGCCGTTTTCTTCAGCCAGCTTGCGCGCAGCAGGAGCAGCAACAGGATCGTCTTCGCCTTCGGCAGCAGCTGGAGCAGCGGCAGCGGCCGGAGCAGCAGCGGCGGCTGGGGCAGCGGCAGCAGCGCCACCTTCAACGATGGAGCCCAGCACTTCGTCGGACAGGACGGTCTCGCCCTCGCCCTTGACGATTGCGCCCAGCACGCCATCAGCGGTAGCCAGAACTTCCAGTACGACTTTGTCGGTTTCGATGTCGACGATCAGTTCGTCGCGCTTGACGGCGTCGCCCGGTTGTTTGTGCCAGGTGGCAACGGTGCCATCGGCAACCGATTCCGGGAAAGTGGGGGCTTTGATCTCGATAGCCATTATCTGTGGTTCCTTAAATTCGGTTTCAGGTGCGCGAAGGCGTTAAATGGTAAACGCGTCTTGCAGGAGTTTTTCCTGCTGCTCGGCGTGCATCGATGCGTAACCACAAGCTGGGGCAGCAGAAGCCTCACGGCCCGCGTACTCAAGTACGAGAGACTTGTCGAGGTTACCGATGCTGCGACGCAAGTGGTGCTGGCTGCAGTACCAGGCGCCCTGGTTCATCGGCTCTTCCTGACACCAAACGGCATTTTTGACGTTGGTGTATGGAGCCAGGACTTCTTTCAAGTCGTCCTCAGGGAATGGATACAGCTGCTCGATACGCACGATGGCGATATCTTCACGGCCTTCGGCACGGCGTTTTTCCAGCAGGTCGTAGTAGACCTTGCCGCTACACAGAACAACGCGCTCGACCTTTTTCGGGTCCAGAGCATCGATTTCCGGGATCACGGTCTGGAACGAACCTTCGGCCAGATCTTCCAGGGTCGAGATGGCCAGCTTGTGGCGCAGCAGCGACTTCGGCGTCAGCACGATCAACGGCTTGCGCAGCGGACGAATCACCTGACGACGCAGCAAGTGGTAGATCTGTGCTGGCGTAGTCGGTACGGCAACCTGAATGTTGTGCTCGGCGCACAATTGCAGGTAACGCTCAAGACGTGCCGAGCTGTGCTCAGGGCCCTGACCTTCGTAACCGTGTGGCAGCAACATGGTCAGACCGCAGAGACGGCCCCACTTGTGCTCGCCGCTGGTGATGAACTGGTCGATTACAACCTGTGCACCGTTGGCGAAGTCGCCGAACTGGGCTTCCCAGATCACCAGCGCATCCGGCGTGGTGGTCGAGTAACCGTATTCGAACGCCAGTACCGCTTCTTCCGACAGGAACGAGTCGTACAGGTCAAAGCGTGGCTGACCGTCGTACAGGTGCTGCAGCGGAATGTAGGTGCCCGCGTCTTTCTGGTTGTGCAGCACAGCGTGACGGTGCGAGAACGTACCGCGGCCGATGTCCTGACCGGTCATGCGGATCGGGTGACCTTCGAACGCCAGGGTCGCGTACGCCATGGTTTCGGCGTAACCCCAGTTGATCGGCAGGCCGCCGGCTTGCATCTTCTGACGGTCTTCGTAGATCTTCGAGACCTGACGCTGAACCACGAAGCCTTCCGGAATTTCCAGCAGCTTGGCGGACAGTTCTTGCAGGGTCTTCAGATCAAAGCGAGTGTCGTGACGCGCAGTCCAGGCATGGCCCAGATACGGACGCCAGTCCACGAACAGCTCTTTGTTCGGCTCTTTGACCAGCGATTTCACTACGTGCAGACCGTTGTCCAGCGCGTTGCGGTATTCATCGACTTTCGCCTGAACACGCTCTGCGTCCAGCACACCGCCCTGGGTCAGACGATCAGCGTACAGCTCACGGGTGGTGCGCTGTTTGGTGATCTGCTGATACATCAGAGGCTGGGTACCGCTTGGCTCGTCGGCCTCGTTGTGGCCGCGACGACGGTAGCAGACCAGGTCGATCACCACGTCACGCTTGAACTGCATGCGGTAGTCGATGGCCAACTGGGTCACGAACAGCACGGCTTCCGGATCATCCCCATTCACATGGAGGATCGGCGCCTGGATCATCTTCGCAACGTCGGTGGCGTACTCGGTGGAACGCGAGTCCAGCGGGTTGCTGATGGTGAAACCGACCTGGTTGTTGATCACGATGTGCACGGTACCGCCGGTCTTGAAACCGCGGGTCTGCGACATCTGGAAGGTTTCCATGACCACGCCCTGACCTGCGAATGCAGCGTCACCGTGGATGGAGATCGGCAGAACCTTCTCGCCAGTGGCGTCATTACGACGATCCTGACGGGCGCGCACCGAACCTTCGACCACCGGGGAAACGATTTCCAGGTGGGACGGGTTGAACGCCATGGCTAGGTGAACTTCACCGCCGGCGGTCATCACGTTGGACGAGAAGCCCTGGTGATACTTAACGTCACCGGAACCCAGCTCGACCTTCTTCTTGCCTTCGAACTCGTCGAACAGCTCGCGCGGGTTCTTGCCGAAGGTGTTGACCAGCACGTTCAGACGGCCACGGTGGGCCATGCCGATGACGACTTCCTTGGTGCCGTAGGAACCGGAACGCTGGATCAGTTCGTCGAGCATCGGAATCAGGCTTTCGCCGCCTTCCAGACCGAAACGCTTGGTGCCCGGGTATTTGGTGCCCAGGTATTTTTCCAGGCCTTCACCGGCGGTTACGCGCTCAAGCAGGTGGCTCTTGATGTCGGCGGAGTACGTCGGACGACCACGCACGCTTTCCAGACGCTGCTGGAACCACTGGCGCTGCTCGGAATCGGTGATGTGCGTAAATTCAGCGCCGATGGTGCGGCAATATGTCTGCTGCAACGCTTCGTGAATTTCGCGTAGGCTCGCTTCCTCTTTGCCGATGAACAGGTCGCCGGCACGGAAGGTCGTATCAAGATCGGCATTGGTCAAGCCGTAATGATTGATCGACAGGTCTGCAGGTGCAGGACGCTGCCACAGCCCCAGCGGGTCAAGCTGGGCTGCCTGGTGGCCACGCATACGGTAGGCCTGGATCAATCGCAACACTTCAACTTGCTTCTTCTCGTGCTCACTGCTCACGCTGCCGGCGGAAACCGGTTGGGCGCGGCGCTGGTTCTTTGCCAGCAGCACGAAATGATCGCGAATCGTGGAGTGCGAAACATCAGTGGCAGAGTTGCCGTCGGCAGGCAACTTCTGAAAGTAGGTGCGCCACTCTTCTGGCACAGCGTTAGGGTCGTGCAGGTAGAGCTCATAAAGCTCTTCCACATAGGCAGCGTTTCCACCTGAAAGGTAGGCGCTGTTCCACATGCGCTGCATCACGCTTTCTTGCATGCTTGGTCACCCTCGGTTAGGGGAACACCATCGATGTCGACACCGAGCAAACTTGCAGAAGTCCGAATGCAGCGACTAAAACAAGCCACTTAGGATCACACTGATAGTCCGGGTACCAGCCCGGATGCCCCTGCTTGTCTCATTTCTTCAAAATAAGAGCGGCAGCTTGTGGCTACTGCTCTGGTTATAGCCATGACGCGGGTTGAAGCCCGCGCCACAGCCTCTACGGTACAGCGGTTACAGCAGCTGAATCACACGCCGCTCGAAAGCAGCATGTTACGGATGTGACCGATGGCCTTAGTCGGGTTCAGGCCTTTCGGACATACGTTGACGCAGTTCATGATGCCCCGGCAGCGGAAAACGCTGAACGGGTCATCGAGCGAAGCCAGACGCTCGTTGGTCTTGGTGTCACGGCTGTCTGCCAGGAAGCGGTACGCTTGCAGCAGTGCAGCTGGACCCAGGAACTTGTCCGGGTTCCACCAGAAGGACGGGCAAGAGGTCGAGCAGCAAGCGCACAGGATGCACTCGTACAGACCGTCGAGTTTTTCACGCTCTTCTGGCGACTGCAGACGCTCGATGGCCGGAGCCGGCGTGTCGTTCTGCAGGTAAGGCTTCACCTTCTCGTATTGCTTGTAGAAGATGCTCATATCGACGACCAGGTCACGGATAACCGGCAAACCTGGCAGCGGACGAACGATCAGCTTGTTACCTTTTACAACGGCGGACAGCGGCGTGATGCACGCCAGACCGTTTTTACCGTTGATGTTCATGCCGTCGGAGCCGCAGACGCCTTCACGGCAAGAGCGACGATAGGAGAAACCCTCGTCCTGCTCTTTGATCAGGGCCAGCACGTCCAGCACCATCAGGTCTTTACCACCGGTATCGACCTGGAATTCCTGCATGAACGGCGCAGCGTCCTGATCAGGGTTGTAGCGATAAACACTGACATTCAACATGGCGGTCACCCTTAATAAGTCCGGACTTTAGGTTCGAAAGTCGGAACAGTCTTCGGCGAGAAGTTCACGGCACGCTTGGTGACGCGCTTGTCACCCGGGAAGTACAGGGTGTGGCACAGCCAGTTTTCGTCATCACGATCTTCAAAGTCTTCACGGGCGTGAGCACCGCGGGACTCTTTACGTACTTCGGCCGCGATGGCGGTAGCTTCAGCCACTTCCAGCAGGTTTTGCAGTTCCAGCGCTTCGATACGTGCAGTGTTGAACGCCTGCGACTTATCGTTGATCTTCACGTTGGCGATACGCTTGCGCAGATCGGCCAGCTGAGCGATACCCTTCTGCATGTATTCGCCAGTACGGAATACACCGAAGTAGTTCTGCATGCAGCTCTGCAGCTCGCGACGCAGGGTAGCGACGTCTTCGCCGTCAGTACGGTTGTTCAGTGCGTTCAGGCGCGACAGGGCAGCTTCGATGTCGGCTTCGGTAGCGTCGTCGTATTCGATGCCGTCGGTCAGGGCTTTTTCCAGGTGCAGGCCGGCAGCGCGGCCGAATACCACCAGGTCGAGCAGCGAGTTGCCGCCCAGACGGTTGGCACCGTGAACCGATACGCAAGCCACTTCACCTACCGCGAACAGACCAGGAATGATCTGATCCACGCCATCGGCGTTCTGGGTGATCGCCTGGCCATGGATGTTGGTGGCAACGCCGCCCATCATATAGTGGCAAGTCGGAACAACCGGAACCGGCGCAACAACCGGGTCAACGTGGGCGAAAGTCTTCGACAGTTCGCAGATGCCTGGCAGACGGCTGTGCAGCACTTCCTCGCCCAAGTGGTCGAGTTTGAGCATCACGTGGTCGCCATTCGGACCGCAACCGTTGCCGGCGATGATTTCTTTAACCATCGAGCGAGCAACCACGTCACGACCGGCAAGGTCTTTGGCGTTCGGAGCATAACGCTCCATGAAACGCTCGCCGTGCTTGTTGATCAGGTAACCACCTTCACCACGGCAACCTTCTGTAACCAGTACACCGGCACCGGCGATGCCGGTCGGGTGGAACTGCCACATTTCGATGTCTTGTACCGGTACGCCAGCACGCAGAGCCATGCCGACGCCGTCACCGGTGTTGATCAGGGCGTTGGTGGTGGAAGCGTAGATACGACCTGCACCGCCGGTAGCCAATACGGTGGCTTTGGCGCGGATGTAGGAAGTTTCGCCAGTTTCGATGCAGATCGCGATCACACCGACGAAATCGCCTTCCTGGTTCTTCACCAGGTCGACAGCGTAGTACTCGTTCAGGAACGTGGTACCCGCTTTCAGGTTGCCCTGATAAAGGGTGTGCAGCAGGGCGTGACCGGTACGGTCGGAAGCCGCGCAAGTACGCGCAGCCTGGCCGCCTTTACCGTAGTCCTTGGACTGACCACCGAACGGACGCTGGTAGATACGGCCTTGTTCGGTACGCGAGAACGGCAGACCCATGTGGTCCAGCTCGAAAACCGCGGCCGGGCCTTCCTGACACATGTATTCGATAGCGTCCTGGTCACCGATGTAGTCGGAGCCCTTGACGGTATCGTACATGTGCCAGCGCCAGTCATCGTTCGGGTCAGCAGACGCGATCGCGCACGTGATGCCGCCTTGAGCGGATACAGTGTGCGAACGGGTCGGGAAAACCTTGGTGATCACGGCAGTCTTGTGACCACCCTGCGCCAGTTGCAGCGCAGCGCGCATGCCGGCACCGCCACCACCAATAATGATGGCGTCGAAAGAAATCGTTGGAATGTTAGCCATGACTCAGATACCCCAGAGAATCTGCACACCCCAGACGAAGTAAGCGAACATCGCAACGCCGCATACTGCCTGGAAAAGGAAACGTATCGCCGTTGCGGACTTGCCGAACGCCATCGGCGTCAGGTAGTCAGTCGCGATGGTCCACATGCCGACCCAGGCGTGAGCGCCCAGAGCAACAAGGGCCAGGAGGCTGAAAATACGCATCCCGTTGTGGGCGAACAGTTCATGCCACTGGGCATACTCGAGGCCAGGGTGGGCCACGACGTATCCGATCAGAAAGATGAAGTAAGCCGCGAGAACGACCGCAGACACACGTTGCGCCATCCAGTCATAGAGGCCCGAACGCGACAGGTTCGTGACGTTAGTTACCATATCCAAACTCCTGCCAGAACGATTACCACCACGGAAACGGCGATAACGATTTTCGAGCCCAGTTTGCCGCCTTCCAGCGTCTCACCGATGCCCATGTCCATGATCAAATGGCGCACACCGGCTACCAGGTGATACAGCAGAGCGGACAGGATGCCCCAAATCACTAGCTTGGCTAGCGGACTGGTCAGACACGCTTTCACCTGACCGAAGCCTTCCTCGGAGCTGAGCGACTTGTCCAATGCATAAAGCATGATGGCAAGGCACACAAAGAGGATGACACCGGAGATACGGTGAAGAATGGACGTGTAAGCAGTGACTGGGAGTTTGATGGTCCTTAGGTCTAGGTTTACAGGTCGTTGGCTTTTCACGGCTTTTTTTTCACACTGAAGAGCCCCTAACAATCAGGGCAAAGTTGTTGGGGAGTGCACTGGTCAGGTAACCACCACCCAGGGATGCGACCCCCAATGAAAGCAAGCCCAAAAGCCCTTGGCGGTCGGTGGCCGAGTATAGACAGTTAGGCTACTAATGACAACGCAATCACCTACCCCAAATAGCTGATTGCACAAGTCGTATAAAAGGCGTAAATGGCAGTCAATTTCGAGGAAAAAGTGCGCTTAAAGCCTTCTGGAGCAAGACTTTAGGCAAATTGACATTCGAATTTATCTCACTATAGTGGTGCGGGCCCTGCGTGGGGGGTCTGTCTGATGGTTCAAGCATAAATAGGAGGCCACATGGCTGACAAAAAAGCGCAGTTGATCATCGAGGGCGCAGCCCCCGTCGAGCTGCCCATTTTAACCGGCACCGTTGGTCCCGATGTAATCGATGTTCGGGGCCTGACGGCCACGGGCCGCTTCACTTTCGACCCAGGCTTCATGTCGACCGCCTCGTGCGAGTCGAAGATCACCTATATCGACGGCGACAACGGCATTCTGTTGCACCGCGGCTACCCGATCGAACAACTGGCTGAAAAGTCGGACTACCTGGAAACCTGCTACCTGCTGCTCAACGGCGAACTGCCGACTGCAGAACAGAAGGCCCAGTTCGTCAGCACCGTGAAAAACCACACGATGGTTCACGAGCAGTTGAAAACCTTCTTCAACGGTTTCCGTCGCGACGCCCACCCGATGGCCGTCATGTGCGGTGTAGTCGGCGCCCTCTCGGCCTTCTACCACGACTCCCTGGACATCAATAACCCGCAGCATCGCGAAATCTCCGCGATCCGTCTGGTTGCCAAGATGCCGACCCTGGCAGCGATGGTTTACAAGTACTCCATGGGCCAACCCATGATGTACCCGCGCAACGACCTGACGTACGCGGAAAACTTCCTGCACATGATGTTCAACACCCCGTGCGAGATCAAACCGATCAGCCCGGTGCTCGCCAAGGCCATGGACCGGATCTTCATCCTCCACGCCGACCACGAGCAGAACGCCTCGACTTCCACCGTGCGTCTGGCCGGCTCCTCGGGTGCCAACCCGTTCGCCTGTATCGCCGCCGGTATCGCCGCACTGTGGGGCCCTGCCCACGGCGGTGCGAACGAAGCCGTATTGACCATGCTTGACGAGATTGGCGATGTTTCGAACATCGACAAGTTCATCGCCAAGGCCAAGGACAAGAACGATCCGTTCAAACTGATGGGCTTCGGTCACCGCGTTTACAAGAACCGCGACCCTCGCGCGACTGTGATGAAGCAGACCTGCGACGAAGTACTGAAGGAACTGGGCATCAACAACGATCCGCAACTCGAACTGGCCATGCGCCTGGAAGAGATCGCGCTGACCGACCCGTACTTCATCGAACGCTCGCTGTACCCGAACGTCGACTTCTACTCGGGGATTATCCTCAAGGCGATCGGCATTCCAACCAGCATGTTCACCGTGATTTTCGCGCTGGCACGTACTGTTGGCTGGATTTCGCACTGGAAAGAGATGCTCTCCAGCCCGTACAAGATTGGCCGTCCGCGCCAGTTGTACACCGGCTACGAGTCGCGTGATATTTCCAAGCTGGAAGACCGCAAATAAGACCTGTCTTGCGATAACGTCTTAAGTTGTACCGGGAACGGCCTCTATTTATATAGGGGCCGTTTTTGTTTGTCTGGGGTTTGGGGTTTTGGGATTGGGATTGGGATTGGGGGCATATCCGTTTCTTCGGGTGCTGCCGCTGGCGGTTTCGCTCTTACAGCGAGTCCCTTTTTCAAACGCCAAAAAGGAACCAAAAGGCTTTGCCCCTGGCGTACGGCACTTCGCTGAGGCTCAGTGTTCCCTCGCTACGGTGTCCATCCGGGGGCATCGCCTACGGTTTGCTTCGCTGCACCTCCTCTCGATGTATGCGGCTTCGCCGCACGGCGCTGCGCGCCTACCCCCGGATGAACACCTTCGCTCGGCCTGCCGATGGGGCAAAAGATCAAAAGCCAAAGCCAAAGCCAAAGCAAGATCAAAAGCCAGATCAAGAGCCCCTCACCCTAGCCCTCTCCCGGAGGGAGAGGGGACTGATTGAGGTGTTTGGGAGAGCTACGCCGACGTGCGATACCGCGTTGAACTCAGATTCTGAAAAGCTCACAAATCGGCTCCCTCTCCCTCGGGAGAGGGCTGGGGTGAGGGGCAGCCCCACCACAGAATCAAAGCCCAGCACGCTGTGCTCCTCACCACTCAACAGGATGAGCGTTAGCTCGGCTGCAGCTCTTGATCTGTAAGGCGACGTCGGAAGGCTGAGTGGAGGGATTGATCCGGGGGTGGGAGCGCAGCGACCGTTTGGCGAAGCCAAACACAGCGAGAGGAGGTGCAGCGAAGCAAACCGTAGGCGCTGCGCCCGGATCGATCCCGGAGCGAAGGAACCCCGAGCCCCAGCGAGCGGGCCGCACGTAGGAGCAAGCCTTTTTGGTTACTTTTTCGGCGTCTGGAAAAAGTGACCCGCCGTAAGGGCGGAACCCTAAGCCGCCGTTACCGCAGCAACGGATATGTACACAGCTCTAGCCGATAACCGCCCAATAAAAATGCCCCGATCTCTCAACCGGGGCATTCAGCACAACATTTACAAAACCATCAAACCATCAATGCGAAACCGCCCCACTCGCCCCCAACCCAGTCTGCGAACGCACAAACTGCGGGAAGAACAGCGCCCGCTCGTTATCCGCAGCCGCCGACTTGTCAGTAATCGAGAAGAACCAGATCCCGACAAAAGCAATGATCATCGAAAACAGCGCCGGATACTCGTAAGGGAAGATCGCCTTCTCATGATGCAGAATCTGCACCCAGATGGTCGGGCCGAGGATCATCAGACCCACCGCACTCACCAGCCCCAACCAGCCGCCAATCATCGCACCACGAGTGGTCAGCTTCTTCCAGTACATCGAAAGCAGCAGCACCGGGAAGTTACAGCTCGCCGCGATGGAGAACGCCAAGCCCACCATGAACGCAATGTTCTGGCTTTCGAACAGAATGCCCAAGCCAATCGCCAACACTGCCAAGGCAATGGTGGTGATCTTCGAGACACGAATCTCGTCCTTCTCGTTCGCCTTGCCCTTCTTGATCACACTGGCATACAGGTCGTGAGACACAGCCGAAGCACCGGCCAGAGTCAGACCGGCCACAACCGCCAGAATGGTCGCGAACGCCACCGCCGAGATAAAGCCGAGGAAGATACTGCCACCGACCGCGTTGGCCAAGTGCACCGCCGCCATGTTGTTGCCGCCCAACAGCGCGCCAGCCGCATCTTTGAAGGCCGGGTTAGTGCTGACCAGCAGGATCGCGCCGAAGCCGATGATAAAGGTCAGGATGTAGAAGTAGCCAATGAAGCCAGTGGCGTAGAGCACACTCTTGCGGGCTTCTTTTGCGTCACTCACGGTGAAGAAGCGCATCAGAATGTGTGGCAGGCCAGCCGTACCGAACATCAGCGCCAGACCCAGCGAGAAGGCCGAAATCGGATCTTTGACCAGACCGCCCGGACTCATGATCGCTTCACCTTTGGCGTGAACCTTGATCGCTTCGGAGAACAGCGTGTTGAAGTCGAAGCCTACGTGCTTCATTACCATCAGCGCCATGAACGAGGCACCGGACAGCAACAGCACAGCCTTGATGATCTGCACCCAAGTGGTCGCCAGCATGCCGCCGAACAGCACGTACATGCACATCAGCACACCGACCAGAATCACCGCAACGTGGTAGTCCAGGCCGAACAACAGCTGGATCAATTTGCCGGCACCGACCATTTGCGCGATCAGGTAGAACGCCACCACCACCAGCGAACCGCAGGCCGACAGGGTGCGGATCTGGGTTTGCCCGAGGCGGTAGGACGCCACGTCGGCAAAGGTGTATTTACCCAGGTTACGCAGGCGCTCGGCGATCAGGAACAGAATGATCGGCCAGCCCACCAGGAAGCCGATCGAGTAGATCAGGCCATCGTAGCCGGAGGTAAACACCAGCGCGGAAATGCCCAGAAAGGACGCCGCGGACATGTAGTCACCGGCGATCGCCAGACCATTCTGGAAACCGGTGATCTTGCCGCCCGCTGCATAGTAGTCGGCCGCCGAGTTGTTTTTCTTCGAGGCCCAGTAGGTGATGTAGAGCGTCGCACCGACGAACGCCACGAACATCAGGATCGCGGGAATGTTCAGCGGCTGTTTGGCCACCTCCCCCGTCAACGCGTCAGCCGCCCAGACACCCGGCGCGAAAGCCGCAACACTCAATAAAGCCAGTAGACGCCGGATCATTGCTGAGCCTCCTTGAGAATCGCATTGTTCAGGTCGTCGAACTCGCCATTGGCGCGGCGCACGTAGATAGCGGTGAGGATGAATGCAGAAAGAATGAGTCCGACACCGATTGGAATTCCCCAGGTAATCGAGGATTCCGGACTGAGTTTCGCGCCCAGAATATGCGGCCCGTAAGCGATCAGAAGAATGAAGCCAGAGTAAAGCCCGAGCATGATCGCCGAGAGTATCCAGGCGAACTTTTCCCTTTTTCGCACCAGCTCCTTGAATCGGGGACTGTTTTGAATCGAGAGGTAAATGCTGTCGTTCATTGTTTTTATCCTCGCAGCACAGATTATTGTTGGAACATAGCTAATGTATGCGGCTGCGGGAGCGGTAACAGACGACCTTAGTAGTAGAACGCCATGACACTTTTGCCAATTTCCGGTACGCCACAAAACAACTGTAGGAGTGAGCCTGCTCGCGATGGCGTTTTATCAGTCGATATTTTCATCAGCTGACGGGACGCTATCGCGAGCAGGCTCACTCCTACACGGGTATGGCGGGGTGGCGGTTATTTGGTCCAGTCAGCCACGCGATCCGGGTGCTTGGCGACCCAATCCTTGGCCGCTGCGTCAGGCTTGGCACCGTCCTGAATCGCCAGCATGACTTCGCCGATTTCGTCTTTCGACGCCCACTGGAAGTTCTTCAGGAACTTGGCCACTTCCGGCGCTTTGGTCGCGAGTTCTTTGCTGCCGATGCTGTTTACGGTTTCAGCTGCGCCGTACACGCCTTTCGGGTCATCGAGGAAGCGCAGTTTCCACTTGGCGAACATCCAGTGCGGCACCCAACCCGTGACGGCGATGGATTCGTTTTTCTTCTCGGCACGGGTCAGCTCGGCAATCATGCCGGCGCCGGAACTGGCCTTGAGGGAATACTTGTCGAGGCCGTAATCCTTGATCGCCTGATCAGTCTTGAGCATCACGCCCGAACCGGCGTCGATGCCGACGATGCGATTCTTGAAGGTGTCGTCGGTTTTCAGGTCTTCGATCGACTTGGCTTTCACATACTCCGGCACGATCAAGCCGATTTTCGCATCCTTGAAGTTCGGACCGTAATCGACGACCTGATCCTTGTTTTTTGTCCAGTATTCACCGTGGGTCACTGGCAGCCAGGCCGAAAGCATGGCGTCGAGTTTGCCGGTGGCCACGCCCTGCCACATGATCCCGGTGGCGACGGCTTGCAGCTTCACGTCGTAGCCGAGTTTCTGTTTGATGACTTCGGCCGCCACGTGGGTGGTCGCGACGCTGTCGGACCAACCGTCAACGTAACCGATGTTCAGGGTCTGTTTTTCTGCGCTGGCGAAAGTGGAACTCATCGCAAGCACCAGAGCGGCACCTGCGCCTAAAAGTCGTCGCATCTTCATCGTTACTTCCCCGAAATGCTGCGCCCGACGGATGCCGGGCATCGTCAACGTATTGTTATGGTGCACAGCGCCCCCATCACGCCTGACCGCAAACCAACTCGAACATCAGCGGAGTACTGATGCCCTGATCATCAACCTGACGCCGCAGGCGACCTGCTCTGTCAGCGACCTCAAGGCAACGAGAAACGACATCAGAAGGCCATTAATCGCGACTATATAAATGACGCCAAATAATCCGCCCGAACTTTGCATGTGCAAATCATGCAGGTCACCAACCCCTCTATAAATGCAGGTAACATGCCTCGCTTTGCAGCCACTCGGCCTGACCATGTCCGCGACTTCCCGTTTCCCCGCTCTGCCTTATCTCTTCGCCTGCCTGCTCGGGCTGTTTGCCCTCGGTGGCTTCTGGTACGGCCTCGGCCAACCGGTGATTCTGCCGGATGCGGCGACGCCGACGCATAAATTGCAGTGCGCCTCCTATACCCCGTTCGATAAAGACCAATCGCCGTTCGACGTGCCGTTCAAACTGCGCCCGGAGCGCATGGACGCCGATCTCGCATTGCTGGCGACACGCTTTGAGTGCATACGCACTTACTCGATGACAGGCCTGGAAGCGCTGCCGGATCTGGCGCGCAAACACGGCTTGAAATTGATGATCGGCGCGTGGGTCAACAGCAACCCGGTGGACACCGAAAAGGAAGTCGACCTGCTGATCAAATCGGCCAACGCCAACGCGGATGTGGTCAGCGCGGTGATCGTCGGCAACGAGGCGCTGCTGCGCAAGGAAGTCACCGGCGCGCAACTGGCCCGATTGATCAACAAGGTCAAAAGTCAGGTGAAGCAACCGGTCACTTACGCCGATGTCTGGGAGTTCTGGCTCAAGCATCCTGAAGTCGCGCCAGCGGTGGACTTTCTGACTATTCATTTGCTGCCGTACTGGGAAGATGATCCGTCGAACATCGACGTCGCCCTGCAGCATGTGGCGGATGTGCGCCAGGTGTTCGGTAATAAATTCGCGCCGAAAGACGTGATGATCGGCGAAACCGGCTGGCCAAGCGAAGGCCGCCAGCGTGAGACCGCCCTGCCGAGTCGGGTCAACGAGGCCAAATTCATTCGTGGTTTTGTCGCGATGGCCGAGAAGGAAGGCTGGCATTACAACCTGATCGAAGCCTTCGACCAGCCGTGGAAGCGCGGCAGTGAAGGCGCAGTCGGTGGCTATTGGGGCTTGTTCGATGCCGACCGTCAGGACAAGGGCGTGCTGGCAGGGCCGGTGACCAACGTCCCCTATTGGAAGGAATGGCTGGCGGTCGGTGGTTTGATTTTTCTTGGCACGCTGATTCTTGGCGGTCGCGTTCGCACCACGCGTTCGGCGCTGGTGTTGCCGCTGCTGGGCGCACTCGCCGCTTGCTCGATTGGCGCCTGGGGTGATCTGGCACGGGTAACCACGCGGTTTGCCAGTGAGTGGCTGTGGGTCGGCTTGTTGACGGCGCTAAATCTGTTGGTATTGGCACACGCGGCGTTGACGCTGAGCGCCCGTACTGGCTGGCGTGAGCGGGCGTTCAATCTGCTGGAGCGCCGCGCAGGATGGCTGGTCGCGGCGGCAGGTTTTGCCGCAGCCGTGATGATGCTGGAGATGGTCTTCGATCCGCGTTATCGCAGCTTTGCGAGCATGGCGTTTGTGCTGCCAGCGCTGGTTTATCTGTGCCGGCCGGTCAGCGTGCCGCGTCGGGAGATTGCGTTGCTGACGTTTATTGTCGGCGCGGGAATTGCGCCGCAGCTGTATCAGGAAGGGTTGCAGAATCAGCAGGCGTGGGGTTGGGCGTTGGTGAGTGTGTTGATGGTGGCTGCTTTGTGGCGCTGCCTGCGTGTTCGCAAGGACTGATCAAAAGCAAGATCAAAAGATCGCAGCCTTCGGCAGCTCCTACAAGGTGTACGCCATCTCAATGTAGGAGCTGCCGCAGGCTGCGATCTTTTCCATCAGGCAGTACGAGACTCGCGGACCAACCGCAACCCGGCAATCACCAACGCAAACACCGCAAACGTGGTGTTGTACAACGCCAGTGCCGGCACTCCGACCGCCAGCGCCAGCACCGCCAGCCACCACCCTGCCCGCCCCGGCAATACAAACCCGATCAACGCCGCGCCCAGCGCCGTCCAGCCCAACACCTTGAAATGAATCATCAAGCCCAGGTTCGACCGCACCTGACATTCCCAGCGGCTGGCCTCGTCGACGCAGATGCCCACCCACTTTCCGTCTTCCATAAAGCCATAACGCGCGCCATAACTGGCGGCCAGCCACAACGGCAACAGAACGAGCAGCAAAATCACGGGCAAACGGCGGGACATGAAACACTCCAATCTTCGGAAATCGGCGGCCAGCTTAATCTGCCGCCAGCCGTGTGCAAGAACTAACAACTGTTAACTATTCATTCAGGGCGTGCAAAGTGTATCGTCCAGCTACTATTACTCCGAATTCTGCCTGTTTGGTGCCGCAGCATGGCACTTTGGCGCAACCCCGGTGGTCATAGCCTGCGAACTTCATTCGGCACCTTCCTCTAAGGGATCTAGTCATGCTCCGTTCCTTGCGCTTCGCCGCGCTGTTCAGCGGCCTTATTTTGAGTGCGTCCGCACTGGCGGTGGATATCGATGCCGCCAGTTATGGCTACCCCCTGACCAACCCGTTCGAGGCGACCATCGCCACGACGCCGCCGGACTTGCGCCCGGAATTGCCGCTGGACGACGACATCAATCAGTCGGACCGCAGCCTGACGTTGCGCCCGGAGCGAGAGTTCATCCTGCCAGACAACTTCTGGGCGGTGAAAAAACTCACCTATCGCATCGCCACCCAGGACAAACCGGCACCGCTGATCTTCCTGATCGCCGGCACCGGCGCGCGTTATGACAGCACCCTCAACGAATACCTGAAAAAGCTCTACTACAAGGCCGGCTATCACGTTGTGCAGCTGTCTTCGCCAACCAGTTTCGACTTCATCAGCGCCGCCTCCCGCTTCGCCACCCCAGGCGTGACCAAGGAAGACGCTGAGGACATGTACCGGGTGATGCAGGCTGTGCGCGCGCAGAACCCGAAACTGCCGGTGACCGAGTATTACCTGACCGGTTACAGCCTCGGCGCCCTTGATGCCGCCTTCGTAGCGCATCTGGACGAGACGCGCCGCAGCTTCAACTTCAAGAAAGTCCTGCTGCTCAATCCGCCGGTCAACCTCTACACCTCGGTGACCAACCTCGACAAGTTGGTGCAAACCGAGGTGAAAGGCATCAACACCAGCACCACGTTCTATGAACTGGTGCTGTCGAAGCTGACCCGCTACTTCCAGCAGAAAGGCTACATCGACCTCAACGATGCACTGCTTTACGACTTCCAGCAGTCCAAGCAGCACCTGACCAACGAACAGATGGCGATGTTGATTGGCACCTCGTTCCGCTTCTCGGCGGCCGACATTGCCTTCACCTCGGATCTGATCAACCGCCGCGGCCTGATCACTCCGCCGAAATTCCCGATCACCGAAGGCACCAGCCTCACGCCGTTCCTCAAGCGTGCGCTGCAGTGCGACTTCGACTGCTACCTGACCGAACAGGTGATCCCGATGTGGCGTGCGCGCACGGACGGCGGCAGCCTGCTGCAACTGATCGATCAGGTCAGTCTGTATGCGCTGAAGGATTACCTGCATGACAGCCCGAAAATCGCCGTGATGCACAACGCCGACGACGTAATCCTGGGCCCGGGCGACCTCGGTTTCCTGCGTAAAACATTCGGTGATCGCCTGACCGTTTATCCACTGGGCGGCCATTGCGGCAACCTTAACTACCGCGTCAACAGCGACGCCATGCTGGAGTTCTTCCGTGGCTAAATATCTCCTGCTGATGGCAGCGCTCCTCTGCGCAGGCGTGGCCCAGGCCGACAACAGTAAAGCCAACGCGCCGGTCGTCGTCGACAGCGACGGCTTCAAAGAGCCGCTGTCCAAACTCAAGTTCAACCCGGGGCTGGATCAGCGCGAGTTCGAGCGTTCGACGCTCAACGCGCTGAACGTCTACGACCCGCTGGAGTCGTGGAACCGCCGGGTTTACCACTTCAACTACCGCTTCGACCAATGGGTGTTCCTGCCGGTGGTCGATGGCTATCGCTACATCACGCCGAGTTTTGTGCGTACCGGGGTAAGCAACTTCTTCAACAACCTCGGTGACGTGCCGAACCTGGTCAACAGCCTGTTGCAGTTCAAAGGTCAGCGCTCGATGGAAACCACCGCGCGCCTGCTGCTCAACACCACCATCGGCATTGCCGGCCTTTGGGACCCAGCGACCGCCATGGGCCTGCCGCGCCAGAGCGAAGACTTCGGCCAGACCCTGGGCTTCTACGGTGTACCGGGCGGCGCCTACTTCGTGCTGCCAATCCTCGGCCCGTCGAACATCCGCGACACCGCCGGTCTTGCTGTGGATTACACCGCCGAATCAGCGATCAACTTCCTCAACGTCTCGGAAGTCAGCTCCAACCACCCGGAAATCTGGGCCCTGCGCGCGGTCGACAAGCGCTACCAGACCAGCTTCCGCTACGGCCAGATGAACTCGCCGTTCGAGTACGAGAAGGTGCGTTACGTGTATACCGAGGCGCGTAAGTTGCAGATCGCCGAGTAAAAACGGCAGGCACAAAAAAGGGCCATTCAATGAAAATTGAATGGCCCTTTTTATTGGCACAACACAAATCAACTGTAGGAGTGAGCCTGCTCGCGATAGCGGTGTACCAGCCACCATTTGCAGTGCTGACACACCGCTATCGCGAGCAGGCTCACTCCTACAAAGGGTTTTGTGTTGAATGTCAGTTTTTCAGGGCTTTCCAGATTTTGCCGACAACGGAAACCACCGCCAACACCACAGCACCAGCGATGATCCCCGCCACACCATTGAGCAACATCGGCACCGCAAACCCGACACTGCCGGCCGCCGCGCCAACGCCTTCAATCCAGTGATGCAGCACCGGCACGCCATGGGTGAGAATGCCGCCACCGACCAGGAACATCGCCGCCGTGCCGACCACCGACAGGGTTTTCATCATGTACGGCGCGGCACTGAGAATGGCGCTGCCGATTTTCTTCGCCAACTGCCCAGGCTTTTGCGTCAGCCACAAGCCGAGGTCGTCGAGTTTGACGATGCCCGCCACCAGTCCATACACGCCCACCGTCATCACAATCGCAATGCCGGACATGACAATCACTTGCTGAGTCAGCGAGGCAGTTGCCACGGTGCCCAGAGTGATCGCGATAATCTCTGCCGAGAGAATGAAGTCGGTGCGAATCGCGCCTTTGATCTTGTCCTTCTCGTACGCCACCAGATCGGTCGCCGGATCCGCTACCGCCTCAGTCAGTTGCGCATGTTCGGCTTCATCTTCAGCCGCGCTGTGCAAAAACTTGTGCGCGAGCTTCTCGAAGCCCTCGAAACACAAGTACGCACCACCGACCATCAACAATGGCGTGACCAACCACGGCACGAACGCACTGATCGCCAGCGCCGATGGAACCAGAATCAGTTTGTTGACGAACGAGCCCTTGGCCACGGCCCAGACTACGGGGATTTCCCGTTCGGCACGCACGCCGGAGACCTGCTGGGCGTTGAGCGCCAGATCATCGCCGAGTACGCCGGCGGTCTTCTTGGCGGCCATTTTGCTCATCAACGCCACGTCGTCCAGCACGGTGGCAATATCGTCGACCAGCACCAGCAAACTGCTTCCTGCCATGAATCCTGTTTCCTTTTATGTATGAATGTTGCGAAGCATAACGCGACCTTAGACCACGCGGGGCATTCTTGAGCGCTGCGCGAGGCCGGTGCTACCATGCGCAACCGCCAGAACAGGCAAGGAACCACCGGGTTTATGAGCACAATCCGCGAGCGCAACAAAGAACTGATCCTGCGTGCCGCCAGTGAGGAGTTTGCCGACAAAGGCTTCGCTGCGACCAAAACCAGCGACATCGCCGCCAAGGCGGGATTGCCCAAGCCCAATGTCTACTACTACTTCAAGTCCAAGGAAAACCTCTACCGCGAGGTATTGGAAAGCATCATCGTGCCGATTTTGCAGGCCTCGACTCCGTTCAATCCGGACGGCGTACCGAGCGAAGTGCTGAGCGGCTACATCCGCTCGAAGATCCGCATCTCCCGCGACCTGCCCTTCGCCTCGAAAGTATTCGCCAGCGAAATCATGCACGGCGCCCCACACCTGAGCGCCGACCTGGTCGAGCAACTCAACGGCCAGGCCAAGCACAACATCGATTGCATCCAGAGCTGGATCGACCGCGGGCAAATTGCCCCGATCGACCCTAATCATCTGATGTTCAGCATCTGGGCCGCGACCCAGACCTACGCCGACTTTGACTGGCAGATTTCTGCGGTGACCGGCAAGGACAAGCTGGACGAGGCAGATTATGAAGCGGCGGCGCAGACGATAATCCGGTTGGTGTTGAAGGGGTGTGAGCCGGACTGAAGTTTTGCGGAGACGCCATCGCTGGCAAGCCAGCTCCCACAGGTTTTTGTGTTGAATTCAGATTTAGCAACCAACACAAATCCTTGTGGGAGCTGGCTTGCCAGCGATGGAGGCAACTCCATTCAAAATTGTTAAAGCCAGACTGCATCCCACAGCGGATAGTCGCCAATCTCTTCGACGAGTCCCGCCCGTAAAGGGTTAGCTACGACATATCGCGCCATTTTCACCAGATCCTCTTCCCGCCGCAGCGCACGGTCGTGAAAACCCTGCTGCCAAAGCGGTCCTTTCCGGTGGATGGACATATTCACTTCCCGCGTAACCAGCGACTTGGTTTCGCGCATCAGTTTTTTGAGCGAACAATTTTCCAGTTCGATCAGCCAGTGAAAATGATCCGGCATAACAACCCAGGCCAGTGATTTTGCTAGTCCAAGATTTTGCGCACGACGAAACTGATGAACGACCAATCTGCCCAAAGCGAAATCGGCAAAGATCGGTTCTCGACCAAGTGTGTTGGTAGTCAGTAAATAGATTCGATTCGGCTCGGCATAGCGGCCGGCTCGCAGGCGATGTGAAGCAGGAAGATCAGGCAATCCATTGCCCCTTCATGATGAGTTCATCAAAAGGCTAGACCTCAGCGATCTATTTGGCTGGATCTGTCTTTTTTCATGATGTGTCAGTCTAGCCGCCATCGCTGGCAAGCCAGCTCCCACAGGGTTTTGTATTGGTTACAAAATCTCAATACGACAGAGAACCTTGTGGGAGCTGGCTTGCCAGCGATGACTTTCGGTCAGACGCTAATGATCAGGCAGCCACCCCCGCATCCGCCCGCAACTCCAACGCCTCCACCGCCCTGATCGCCACCTGCTCATCAATATCCGACAAATCCCCGCTGATGCCGATCGCGCCCAGCACATTCCCCGCCTGATCCCGAATCAACACACCACCCGGTGCCGGCACGACGCTGCCTTGGCCCATGCTGTTGAGTGCGGCAATAAACGCCGGGCGTTGTTGTGCATCCAGTGCCAGCAGGCGTGAGCCTTTACCCAGGGCAATCGCCCCCCAGGCTTTGCCGATGGCGATGTTCGGACGTAGCAGGCTGGCGCCGTCTTCGCGTTGCAGGGTGATCAGGTGGCCGCCGGTATCGAGTACCGCGATGGTCAGCGGCGCGGCGTTGATGCCGCGCCCTGCAGTGATGGCTTGGTTGACCAGGTTGACTGCGACTTTCAAGGTTAAAGCGCTCATGGTGCCGTCCTCATTTTGTTATAGGGAAAGTCGTGGGCCTGCGTTTTTCTGCCGCAGCCCGATGCAACAAATAGAACACAATGAGTTATTTTTTTGTATACAATAATTCTAGAAAAGCGCCACATGCGACGAAAAGCCACAGTCAGACAGGCTTCCGACGAATGAAACAGGCGCTTGAGAAAATGGATTGACCTGCGCCGTCCGCCGTGAATACACTCTGCGCAAAGCCACTTGTATACAATTACAAAACGTAAAGAGACACAAAACCATGAGCAAAATGAGAGCAATCGAAGCCGCCGTTCTGGTGATGCGCCGTGAAGGGGTTGATACCGCTTTTGGCATCCCGGGCGCTGCCATCAACCCGCTGTACTCCGCCTTGCAGAAGGTCGGTGGCATCGATCACGTCCTTGCTCGCCACGTGGAAGGCGCCTCGCACATGGCCGAGGGCTACACCCGCACCAAGGCCGGCAACATCGGCGTGTGCATCGGTACTTCCGGCCCTGCCGGTACCGACATGGTCACCGGGCTCTACAGCGCCTCGGCCGACTCGATTCCAATCCTCTGCATTACCGGCCAGGCACCCCGCGCCCGTATGCACAAGGAAGACTTCCAGGCTGTCGACATCACCAGCATCGTCAAGCCAGTCACCAAGTGGGCGACCACTGTTCTGGAACCGGGCCAAGTGCCTTACGCGTTCCAGAAAGCGTTCTTTGAAATGCGCTCCGGCCGTCCTGGCCCGGTGCTGATCGACCTGCCGTTCGACGTGCAGATGGCCGAAATCGAATTCGACATCGACGCTTACCAGCCGCTGCCATTGGCCAAACCGACCGCGACCCGCGTTCAGGTCGAGAAGGCTTTGGCTTTGCTGGATCAGGCCGAGCGTCCATTGCTGGTGGCCGGCGGCGGCATCATCAACGCCGACGCCAGCGATCTGCTGGTTGAATTCGCTGAGCTGACCGGCATCCCGGTAATCCCGACCCTGATGGGCTGGGGCACCATCCCGGACGATCACCCATTGATGGTCGGCATGGTCGGTCTGCAGACGTCGCACCGTTACGGCAACGCGACCATGCTGAAATCCGACGTGGTGTTGGGTATCGGTAACCGTTGGGCCAACCGTCACACCGGTTCGGTTGACGTTTACACCGAAGGCCGCAAGTTCATTCACGTCGACATCGAAGGCACGCAGATCGGCCGCGTGTTCACGCCGGATCTGGGCATCGTTTCCGACGCCGCTGCTGCACTGACCGTGTTCATCGAAGTGGCCCGTGAATGGCAAGCCGCCGGCAAGCTGAAAAACCGCAGTGCCTGGCTGCAAGACTGCCAGCAGCGCAAAGCCAGCCTGCATCGCAAGACCCACTTCGACAACGTGCCGGTGAAACCACAGCGCGTTTACGAAGAAATGAACCAGGTGTTCGGCAAGGACACCTGCTACGTCAGCACCATTGGTCTGTCGCAGATTGCCGGCGCGCAGTTCCTGCACGTCTACAAGCCGCGTCACTGGATCAACTGCGGCCAGGCCGGTCCGTTGGGCTGGACCATTCCGGCAGCGCTGGGCGTGGTGAAGGCCGATCCGAGCCGGAAAGTCGTGGCCCTGTCGGGGGACTATGACTTCCAGTTCATGATCGAAGAACTGGCGGTCGGCGCTCAGTTCAAACTGCCGTACATCCACGTCGTGGTGAACAACTCGTACCTGGGTCTGATCCGTCAGGCGCAGCGCGGGTTCGAAATGGACTACTGCGTGCAGCTGTCCTTCGATAACCTGAACGCGCCGGAACTCAACGGTTACGGTGTTGACCACGTCGCAGTGGCTGAAGGCCTCGGCTGTAAAGCGCTGCGTGTATTCGAGCCCTCGGAAATCGCCCCTGCCCTGCGCAAGGCCGAACAGATGATCGAAGAGTTCAAGGTGCCAGTGATCGTCGAGATCATTCTGGAGCGTGTAACCAACATCTCCATGGGCACCGAGATCAACGCCGTCAACGAATTCGAAGACCTGGCGCTGGTCGGCAACGATGCGCCAACGGCGATTTCGCTGCTCGATTAACTGCTGACCGCTGATCGTTCCCACGCTCTGCGTGGGAACGCAGCCCGGGACGCTCTGCGTCCCAAAGCGGACGCAGAGCGTCCATTGAGGCATTCCCACGCAGAGCGTGGGAACGAGAATCTAGAACGGGAGACCACCATGCCGCGTTTCGCAGCCAACCTGTCCATGCTGTTCACCGAACAGGATTTCCTTGCCCGTTTCGACGCCGCCGCCAAGGCTGGTTTCAGCGGTGTCGAGTACCTGTTCCCGTACGACTTCAGCTCCGCTGAAATCAAGGCCAGGCTCGACGCCAACGGCCTGACCCAAGTGCTGTTCAACCTGCCGGCCGGTGACTGGGCCAAGGGCGAGCGCGGTATCGCGTGCCTGCCGGATCGGGTCGAAGAGTTCCGCGCCGGGGTCGATCTGGCGATTGCCTACGCGCAAGTGCTGGGCAACACCCAGGTCAACTGCCTGGCCGGTATTCGTCCGCAAGGCGTTGACGATGCCACGGTGGAAAAGACCTTCGTCGCCAACCTGAAATACGCCGCCGACAAGCTGCAGGCAGCGGGCATCAAACTGGTGATGGAAGCGATCAACACCCGCGACATTCCGGGTTTCTACCTGAACAACACGGCGCAAGCCCTGTCGATTCGCGAGCAGGTCGGCAGCGCCAATCTGTTCCTGCAATACGACATCTATCACATGCAAATCATGGAAGGCGATCTGGCCCGCACCCTGCAATCGCACCTGGGCGAGATCAACCATGTGCAGCTCGCGGACAACCCGGGGCGCAACGAACCAGGCACTGGTGAAATCAACTATCGGTTCCTGTTCGAACACCTCGATCGCATCGGTTATCAGGGTTGGGTGGGTTGCGAGTACAAGCCGCTGACTACCACCGAAGCAGGCCTCGGCTGGCTGAAAACCCACAACGCAATCTGACGCAGATCCCCTGTAGGAGTGAGCCTGCTCGCGATGAATTCACCTCGGTACACCTGATGTACCTCAGCGCCTGAATCGCGAGCAGGCTCACTCCTACATAAAAGCAGCTCCCTTTTTGCTTGAAGCAGCAATAAAAACAAGAGGATTTTCTCATGGCTAAAATCGGATTTATCGGCACCGGCATCATGGGCCACCCAATGGCTTCGAACCTGCAGAAAGCCGGTCACAGCCTGTTCCTGTCCGCGCACCACGACGCCGCCCCGGCCGACCTGGTCGCCGCTGGCGCCGTCGCCCTGGCCAACCCGCGCGAAGTGGCGCAGGAAGCTGAATTCATCATCGTCATGGTCCCGGATACCCCGCAGGTCGACGACGTACTGTTCCGCGCCGACGGCGTTGCCGCAGGCCTGAGCAAAGGCAAAATCGTCATCGACATGAGCTCGATCTCGCCAACCGCGACCAAGGCGTTCGCCGCCAAGATCAACGAGAAAGGCGCGCAGTACCTCGACGCACCGGTGTCCGGTGGTGAAGTCGGCGCCAAAGCTGCGACCCTGAGCATCATGATCGGTGGCGACGCCGATGCCTTCGAACGCGCGCTGCCGCTGTTCCAGGCCATGGGCAAAAACATCACCCTGGTCGGTGGCAATGGCGACGGTCAGACCGCCAAAGTCGCCAACCAGATCATCGTCGCGCTGAACATTCAGGCCGTTGCTGAAGCCCTGCTGTTCGCTTCGAAAAACGGTGCCGATCCAGCCAAGGTGCGTGAAGCACTGATGGGTGGTTTCGCCTCCTCGAAGATCCTTGAAGTGCACGGCGAGCGCATGATCAAAGGCACTTTCGATCCAGGCTTCCGCATCAGCCTGCACCAGAAGGATCTGAACCTGGCCCTGCAAGGCGCCAAAGAGCTGAACATCAACCTGCCGAACACCGCCAACGCCCAGCAAGTGTTCAGCACCTGCGCGGCCATCGGTGGCAGCAACTGGGACCACTCGGCGCTGATCAAGGGTCTGGAACACATGGCCAACTTCTCGATTCGCGACAACAAATAAGCCACTGCCCCGTCGCTCGTTCCCACGCTCTGCGTGGGAATGCAGCCCGGGACGCTCCGCGTCCCTGCCGAAGCGGACGCAGAGCGTCCATTGAGGCATTCCCACGCAGAGCGTGGGAACGATCATCAGCATTAACCAAGAACAATAAGATTGGGAGCCCGCCATGTCGGTCGATCCGCAACAACTGCTGCGCGAGCTGTTTGCCACAGCCATCGACGCGGCTCATCCGAACCAAGTCCTCGAAGCCCATTTGCCTGCTGATCGCAGCGGTCGGGTGATCGTCATCGGCGCCGGTAAAGCCGCCGCGGCGATGGCGCAAGTGGTCGAGCGCTGCTGGGAAGGTGAAGTCACAGGCCTGGTGGTGACCCGTTACGGTCACGGCGCCCCGTGCGAAAAAATCGAAGTGGTCGAAGCCGCCCACCCGGTACCGGACGCTGCCGGTCTGGCCGTGGCCAAACGCGTGCTGGAACTGGTCAGCAACCTGACCGAGGACGACCGCGTAATCTTCCTGCTCTCCGGTGGCGGCTCTGCCCTGCTGGCGTTGCCGGCCGAAGGCATCACCCTCGCCGACAAGCAATCGATCAACAAAGCCCTGCTCAAATCCGGCGCGACCATCGGCGAGATGAACTGCGTGCGCAAGCACCTCTCGGCGATCAAGGGCGGCCGCCTCGGCAAGGCCTGCTGGCCTGCCACTGTGTACACCTACGCGATTTCCGATGTACCGGGCGACCTCGCCACGGTCATCGCTTCCGGCCCGACCGTGGCCGATCCAAGCACCTCCGCCGAAGCGCTGGCGATCATCAAACGCTACGGCATCGAGATTCCGGTTTCGGTACGCACCTGGCTGCAAAGCCCTGAGTCGGAAACCGTCAAACCCGGTGATCCAAGCCTCGCGCGCAGCCACTTCCAGTTGATCGCTCGCCCTCAGCAATCGCTGGACGCTGCGGCGGTGAAATGCCGTCAGGCCGGTTTCAGCACGCTGATCCTCGGCGACCTCGAAGGCGAATCGCGCGAAGTGGCAAAGGTCCACGCCGGTATCGCCCGCCAGATCATCCATCACGGCCAGCCATTGGCGGCACCGTGCGTGATTCTCTCCGGCGGCGAAACCACCGTGACCGTGCGCGGCAATGGCCGTGGCGGACGCAACGCCGAGTTCCTCCTTAGCCTCACCGACAGCCTCAAAGGCCAGCCCGGGGTTTACGCCTTGGCCGGTGACACCGACGGCATCGACGGCTCGGAAGATAACGCCGGCGCAATCATGACCCCGGACAGCTACGCCCGTGCCGCCGCCCTCGGTTTGAGCGCCAGCGACGAGCTGGATAACAACAACGGCTACGGCTATTTCGCGGCGCTTGATGCGCTGATCGTCACCGAGCCGACCCGCACCAACGTCAACGACTTCCGCGCCATCCTGATCCTTGAGAGCTGCAAATCATGACGCCTGATAAAAAGGTCAAAATCCTCGCCACCCTCGGGCCTGCTGTCGATGGCATCGAAGACATCCGTGAACTGGTCGAAGCCGGGGTCAACATCTTCCGCCTGAACTTCAGCCACGGTGATCACGCCGACCACGCCAAGCGCTATCAGTGGATCCGCGAAGTCGAGCGCCAGCTCAACTACCCGCTGGGCATTCTGATGGACTTGCAGGGACCGAAACTGCGCGTCGGCAAGTTCGCCGACGGCAAGGTGCAGTTGCATCGTGGTCAGGCGTTCCGTCTTGATCTGGACGCAACACCGGGCGATGAACGCCGAGTGAATCTGCCGCATCCGGAGATCATTGCCGCGCTGGAAGCCGGCATGGATCTACTGCTCGACGACGGCAAACTGCGTCTGCGTGTGGTCACCAAATACGCTGACGCGATCGACACCACCGTGCTCAACGGCGGCGAGTTGTCGGATCGCAAAGGCGTCAACGTGCCGCAAGCAGTGCTCGACCTCAGCCCACTGACTGCCAAGGATCGTCGTGACTTGAGCTTCGGTCTGGAACTGGGTGTGGACTGGGTCGCGCTGTCGTTTGTGCAACGCCCGCAAGACATCATCGAAGCCCGCGCATTGATCGGCGACAAAGCCTTTTTGATGGCGAAAATCGAGAAGCCTTCGGCCGTTGAGCAACTGCGCGAAATCGCTGAACTGAGCGACGCGATCATGGTTGCCCGTGGCGATCTCGGCGTTGAAGTGCCGGCCGAAAGCGTGCCGCAGATTCAGAAGAACATCATCACCACCTGCCGCGAACTCGGCAAACCGGTGGTGGTGGCGACGCAGATGCTTGAGTCGATGCGCTTCTCCCCTGCCCCGACCCGCGCCGAAGTGACTGACGTTGCCAACGCCGTGGCCGAAGGCGCCGATGCGGTGATGCTGTCGGCGGAAACCGCGTCCGGTGAATACCCGCTCGAAGCGGTGCAGATGATGAGCAAGATCATTCGCCAGGTGGAAAACGGCCCGGATTATCAGACCCAACTCGACGTCAGCCGGCCGAAAGCTGAAGCGACCGTTTCCGATGCGATCAGCTGCGCGATTCGTCGTATCAGCAACGTGCTGCCGGTGGCGGTGCTGGTCAACTACAGCGAGTCCGGTGCGTCGAGTTTGCGTGCAGCGCGGGAACGGCCGAAAGCGCCGATCCTCAACCTGACGCCGAACCTGCAGACCGCACGGCGTTTGAGCGTGGCGTGGGGCATTCATTCGGTGGTCAACGATCGCCTGCGTCAGGTCGATGAGGTTTGCTCCACCGCGCTGGAAATCGCCCAGGCGCAGGGTATGGCCGAGCGCGGCGACACACTGCTGATCACTGCGGGGGTGCCGTTCGGGCAGCCTGGGTCGACTAACTCGCTGCGGATCGAAACATTGATTTAACCGCCCACCATGATCGTTCCCACGCTCCGCGTGGGAATGCGGCCCGGGACGCTCTGCGTCCCAAGAGCAGACGCAGAGCGTCCTATGAGGCATTCCCACGCAGAGCGTGGGAACGATCAGTATCGAATGACATGCCATGCCTGCCAATCACTTCAACACCCACTGCCCCGACTGGGCCGAGGCTTTGCTCAACGGTTTCAGTCAAATATTCCTCCAGCGCCATCCGCTGTGCGGCCTGCTGTGCCTGTTGGCGATCCTGCTGACCGCGCCGGTGCTGTTCGCCGGTGCGCTGCTCGGTGCCGTCGCCGGTTTGCTCACCGCACAACGGCGCAACTACGCCAAGGCTGATCGCCAGGCCGGACTGTTCAGCTACAACGGCGTGCTGCTCGGCCTGCTGCTGAGCCTGTATTTCCCCTGGTCGCCAATGCTGCCACCGCTGATTCTTGCCGCTGGCGGCTTGAGCGCAATGGTCACGCAGCAATGGCTCAAACACGTCTACAGCAGCCGCTCCATACCGGCCTACACCTCACCGTTCGTGGCCATGAGCTGGATCCTGCTACTGTTCGCCGAGCCGTCGGCGCCGATGGCGCACATCGAGATGAACACGCTGAACCTGCTCGCCGCTGAACTGCGCGGCTTGGGTCAGGTGATGTTCCTCGGTCATCCACTGGCCGGCGCATTGATCGCCGTCGGTTTGCTGATCGCTGATCGCCGTGCATTCTGCTGGGCGCTGCTGGCGTCGGCGATCGGCCTCGGCTCCAGTCTGCTACACCACGAAACCAGCGCTGCACTTTTAGGCCTCGGCAGCTATAACGCCGTGCTCGCCGCCCTCGCCTTCTCCGCGCAACGCCAACAACCGTGGCTGCCGCTGGTCGGCATCGTGTTAGCGCTGCTGGTTACACCGCTGTTTGCCGCCGTCGGCCTCGCCACGTTGACCGCGCCGTTCATCCTCGCCGGCTGGCTGATCCGCGCCGGGATTCAGATGCTCGGCAAAGCCAGCGTCGGGCGTGCGCCTTGCGCTCATGGGGAGAATCAACCTAGGCTGCGCTGATCTTCGATTCAGGCGTTATCCATGGACAGCAGCAACAGTTGGCGCGAACGGCTTTACGTGATGATTTTCCAGAGCGACACCCGCGCCGGGCGTCGCTTCGACGGCATCCTGCTGTTGATCATCCTCGCCAGTCTGGTGATCGTGATGCTCGACAGTATCGACAGCATTCACCAGAACTATGCCGACGTGCTGGCCTACATCGAGTGGGGCTTCACGATCATCTTTCTCGGCGAGTACATCCTGCGTCTGTACTGCTCGCCCAAGCCGTTGCGCTACGCCTTCAGCTTTTACGGGCTGGTGGATTTGCTGGCGATCGTGCCGGGCATCCTCGCCCTGTATTACAGCGATGCGCAGTACCTGCTGATTATCCGGATCATCCGCATGCTGCGGATTTTCCGCGTGCTCAAGCTCAGCCCGTACCTCAAGCAAGCCAATTATCTAATGTCGGCGCTGCGCGGCAGCAAGCAGAAGATCGTGGTGTTTCTGGTCAGCGTCTGCACCCTGGTGACGGTGTTCGGCACCTTGATGTATGTGATCGAAGGCCCCGAGCATGGCTTCACCAGCATTCCCAAAGGCATCTATTGGGCGATCGTCACGCTGACCACCGTGGGCTTCGGTGACATCGTGCCGAAGACCCCGCTGGGCCAGGTGATTTCGTCGCTGGTGATGATCACCGGTTACTCGATCATCGCCGTGCCGACCGGGATTTTCACCGCCGAACTGGCCAACGCCATGCGCGGCGAACAGCTGCAACACGATTGCCCGGTGTGCAAGAAAAACAGCCATGAACATGGCGCCGCGTTTTGCTCGCGATGCGGCAATGCGCTGTTTAAGAAACTGGAATAAGCAAAGAGCTTTTTAATCTTTAAACGACTATGCGCGCGCCGTTATAGTCAGTGGCAATTGAACATCACCCCCGAACCTGTAGGAGCTGCCGCAGGCTGCGATCTTTTGATCTTGATGTTGTAAAAACAAAATCAAAAGATCGTCCGAACGCGGCCCGAGCCTTCGGCAGCTCCTACATAAATAGACAACAAGGAATGCGCAGTGAAAAAACTCTTTGGCGCCTCACTTCTCGCCGCCGGCCTGGCCTTGGCCAACATCGCTCAGGCAGCCCCGACGCTGCTCAACGTTTCCTACGACGTGATGCGCGATTTCTACAAGGACTACAACACTGCGTTCCAGAAACACTGGCAAGCCGAGCACAACGAAAACATCACCGTACAGATGTCCTTCGGCGGCTCGAGCAAGCAAGCGCGTTCGGTGATCGATGGCCTGCCGGCTGACGTCATCACCATGAACATGGCCACCGACATCAACGCCCTCGCCGACAACGGTAAACTGGTCCCGGAGAATTGGGTCACGCGTCTGCCGAACAACAGCGCACCGTTCACCTCGGCCACCGTATTCATCGTGCGCAAAGGCAACCCGAAAGCCCTGAAAGACTGGCCGGATCTGCTCAAGGATGGCGTGCAAGTGATCGTGCCAAACCCGAAAACCTCGGGCAATGGCCGCTACACCTACCTGTCGGCCTGGGGTTATGTGCTGAAGAACGGTGGCGACGAAAACAAGGCCAAAGACTTCGTCGGCAAACTGTTCAAGCAAGCGCCGGTGCTGGATACCGGTGGCCGCGCCGCCACCACGACCTTCATGACCAACCAGATCGGCGACGTGCTGGTGACCTTCGAAAACGAAGCGGAGATGATTGCCCGCGAGTTTGGTCGTGATCAGTTCGAAGTGGTTTACCCGAGCGTTTCGGCTGAGGCTGAGCCGCCGGTATCGGTGGTCGACAAAGTGGTCGACAAGAAAGGCTCGCGTGCAGCGGCGGATGAGTACCTGAAGTACCTGTGGTCGCCGGAAGGTCAGGAGATTGCGGCGGCAAACTACCTGCGTCCGCGTGATCCGGCGGTGCTGGCGAAGTACACCGATCGTTTCCCGAAAGTTGATTTCCTTTCGGTGGAGAAAACGTTTGGTGACTGGCGTACGGTGCAGAAGACTCACTTCAATGATGGTGGGGTTTTCGATCAGATTTATAGCGGGCAGTAAGGCTTGAGCTGACATAAAAAGGCGACCCACAGTGGTCGCCTTTTTTGTGGCCGCCTTACCCTCACCCCAGCCCTCTCCCGGAGGGAGAGGGAGCCAACCGAGGTGTCTGGCGAATTACATCGACCTGAAAGACCTTATCGATTATGGATTCACCACAGCACGTTCAGGTCGGTGTACCTCTCAAGCATCCCCCAATCAGTCCCCTCTCCTTTTGGGAGAGGGTTAGGGTGAGGGGCTTTTACATCGGCGGCGTCACCCCATCCTTACCCGCAGAAATCGACTGCGCCGTCAGCGTGCCATCCCCACTCTGCGTGACGAACGTAACAATCTTCACCCCAACCTTCAGCAAACTCCGATCCCCGGGCACCAGATTGACGATCGGCACATCCTCCGGCACTAGAATCTTCTGCTGCCCGCCCTTGTAGTTCACCGTCAGCACCCGCCCGTTGCTCACCACCAGGTCGCCGACGCTGCCATTGGTCATGCTGCTGCCCTTGGCCAGATCGAACGGCCGATGGCCGTCGCCGCTGCCCGCCAGTTCCGGCGGAAACACATGCACCTCCAGTGCCTTGAGCGTTCCATCCTCCTGAGGCATCGCCGCCGAACCAATGTAACTGCCGGGTTTGATGTCCTCGATATTGGCCAGGGTGACCGCGCGAACTTTGGTGTCACCAGTCAACTGGATCACCACGTTCTCACCGCTGTTGACGTGGACTTTGAGGCTGTCGGCGCTGACCCCGGTGATCTCGCCGCGCACGCCGAGGCGCATCCCCGGTGCGTCGGCGGCCTGTGCGCTCATCGCGCCGAGCAGGCTGATCAGGGCAATCGTTGCGGTGTGGCGAAGCGTCTGTCGAAACATTGCAATCCTCCGGTCATGAATGTTGAACAAGCCAATGCAAACATAAGCACGCTATCGAACAGGATGTAAGTGAATGTATCATCGACCCGCAACGGTCGGACGCAAGGTCCGCCGATGGATGACACGCCGCTAGCACCCCGTCATTGCGCAACGGAATAACTGATATCAACCGAAGGCGTCTTCTGCCCATCCGGTTTGCCCCATAGCCTTAGCGCATTCTTTCGCTGGATCGAGAAACCTTATGACCACCACCACTCACGCAATGACCCGAGGCATGGTGCTGCTGTTCGCCTTTTGCTGCGGCGCCATCGTTGCCAACATCTACTACGCACAGCCGATCATCGGCCTCATCGCGCCCGATATCGGCCTGAGCGACACCATGGCCAGCTTCATCGTCTCGCTGACGCAGATCGGTTATGCGCTGGGCCTGTTCTTTCTGGTGCCGCTGGGTGATCTGCTGGAGAACCGCCGGTTGATGATCATCACCACCGTGGTGGCGATTGCCAGCCTGTTGGCGGCGGCGTTTACCGATCAGCCGAATGTGTTTCTGCTGATCTCGTTGCTGGTCGGTTTTAGCTCGGTGTCGGTACAGATCCTGATTCCACTGGCGGCGCATCTGGCACCGGAAGAATCCCGTGGCCGGGTCGTCGGCGGGATCATGGGTGGTTTGCTGCTGGGTATTCTGTTGGCGCGACCGGTGTCGAGCGTGGTTGCCGACCACTTGGGCTGGCGGGCGATGTTCATGATTGCCGCAGCGCTGATGGCAGCGATCAGCGTAGTGCTGGCGCTGACCGTGCCCAAGCGCCAACCGGATCATAGCGCCACCTACGGCCAACTGATCGGTTCGCTGTGGACGTTGCTGCGCCAGCAACCGTTACTGCGCCAACGGGCGTTTTACCAGGGCTGCATGTTCGCCACGTTCAGCCTGTTCTGGACTGCCGTGCCGCTGGAACTGGCGCGTAACCATGGTCTGTCGCAAAGCGAGATCGCGATCTTCGCCCTGGTCGGCGCCATCGGTGCCATCGCCGCGCCAATCAGCGGACGTCTGGCTGACGCTGGCCACACCCGCATCGCCTCGCTGCTGGCCATGGTCTTCGCCAGCCTGAGCTTCCTGCCCGCCTTCATCCACCCGGCCTACAGCGTGATCGGTCTGGCCGTGACCGGCGTGGTCCTCGACTTCTGCGTGCAGATGAACATGGTCCTCGGCCAGCGTGCGGTCTATTCGCTGGATGCGAAAAGCCGTGGTCGCTTGAACGCGCTGTACATGACCAGCATCTTCATAGGCGGCGCCTTCGGCTCGTCGGTGGCCAGTGCGGTGTATGAACATGGCGGCTGGTTGTGGATCGTGATTGTGGGAAGTGCGTTCCCGCTGTTGGCGTTGTTGCGGTTTTTGAGTGTTTCGCAGCGTGGTTCATTGGCGACGGCATAAGGCGCCAAAAGCTTCGCGAGCAGGCTCGCTCCCACAGGCAATTGATTGAACCTGGAGGAGCGATGAAGCTTAATAGCGAACCAGTTTCTCCATCGCCGCGTCTGCCAGAAAGGAGGAGCGGCTTTTGACGTTGTGTTCGCGCACATAACGATCGATGCGCTGAATCACATAACCGGGCAGCGTTACGTTGACCTTCTCGGTCTTGCCGAGATAGGGCGAAATGTCCAGCTCGAGCATGCCCCATCCCATGTCGGCAAAGTCCGGATTACTGCGATGAGCGGATGCCGAAGTCGGCATAGGAATCGACTCCCCGTCCGCCGCAATCTCCTGCAGCATGATGTGGGCGACTTCAACTGCCGCCTTGTAGGCATCTTCAAAGCTATCCCCTGCTGTAACGGCGCCGGGAATATCGGGGATCTGAATACCGATGGCAGTGTTCTCGTCTCCCCACTCGATACAGATTGGATATTGCATTATGGATCTCCTTCGAAACTGGCTGGCGGGTTGTACAACCCGGCACGTCTCCTGATGCTTTTGACTGTCCCCAACGGCAAATCCTTTTTCGGATGAGGAACGGGAATCGTGTAAGGGTTGTAACGGTGCCTGAAAATGTGATGACTGCCGGTAATCCGGTCCAGCGTCCAACCCGCCTCCTCCAGCTCCTTGATCAATAACCTGCTTTGCACCAATCGCCTCCTTGCCCCGGCCCATTAAAAGTAACCCTAGAGTTATCTTTACTCAAGCACGAAAATCCACAGAGCGACGTCCGGTTGTTTTACAGAGTGTGATTGAAACGCTAGATCCTGAGCTTTACGCAGCACTTCCTTGAGCAATTTCTGTGCGAACCCAACAGGCACACAGCAAAACGGCGATCCGAAGATCGCCGTTTGCATTCACTGCCCGAACTGCTTGCCCAACCCCGGTGGCACGCCGTGGATGTTGGTGTCTTCCCACGGGCCATTGGGGCTGACGGAGCGGCTCCAGCCGTTGTTCCAGCGGTAGTAGGTGCGCTGGCGGTAGAAGGTGTTGGTCTGGTCGTCGAGGACGTAGACGCCGAGTTTCTGGTCCCAGTGGCTGTTGCCGCCCGGTGGTGGGGCGAAGCTGGCTGAGGTGCGCGGGACGGGTTTTGCCGGTTTCGCCGGGATGCTTTTGCCCGGGGTTGGCGAGGTCGACGGCGTCGGGCTCGGTTGTGACGGCGGAATCGGCGGCAGGTTGGTCGTCGGTTCCGGTCGTTGCACCGCACATGCACTCAAGCCCAGGGCCAGTGTGAGGACTGTGATTCGGGCGATGGTGTGCATGGCGGTGCTTTCCTGTTGTGTCCGGTTATTTGTCCGGGCTGTCGATGGTCAGTTTTTGTAGCGCAGTGGTGCTGCTGGCCAGAGGGCCGCTGCGACCGACCCACTCGCCGGCAGTCGGTTGGCCGGCGCGGGAGATGCGCGCAACCAGTTGGACTTCAGGGAAGTTCGACAGTTTCAACTGCGGCATCATTGCGTCGGCATCGCCCAGTTCGACGGTCACCGGTAGATCGGCCACGGTTAGACGCTTGGCGGCCAGCGGTGCCGGCGGGCCAGAGGTGGCGCGGGCGAAGATAAACACGCTGTCACCCGGTTGCACTTTGCTTCTGAGTTCGCTGGCCAGATTGACGCTGACTTTCAACAGCGCGGCTTTCGCGGCTACGGGCGCCTGAGCAACCTTGCCACCGCTGGCTTCCAGACGCTCGGCGGCGCGTTTGATCCCACCTTGCAGTGCGGCGCGGGAGTTGTCCTCCGGCGGCAATTGCGCCAGCAAGCGGTTCCAGTAATCGATGGCTTCCTGATAACGCTCGCCTTCGAACGCAGCGATGCCGAGAAGACCGAGGCTGGTGACTTCTTTCGGATCGGCCTTCAGTGCTTCGTCAGTCAGGGCCTGAATCTTCGCCGACCACTTCTTGCCATCAGCAAAATACTGCGCCTGCGCCCACTGGCCGAGCAGTTCCGGTTGACGACCGGCCAGATTCGCGGCGCGTTCAAACATCTTCGCTGCGTCCGCCGGACGCTCCTGAGCCATGTAAGTACGACCGAGGAAATACAGGCCTTCCGCAGAGTCCGGTTGCGCCGCGACAGCACGTTCCAGACGCTGGGTCATCTCTTCCATGGACTGCGGTGCCTGGGCGAATTCGCGGGTCAGTTCGACTTTGTCGGCAGCGCCGAAATGCAGATAGAGACCCAGGCCCAACACCGGAACCAGCACAGCCGCCAACAACGGCAAGGGTTTACCCAGCTTGGACACACGCGGTGCGGCAACGCCTTCGGTATCCGCCAGCAACTCACGCGCCGCCTCGGCACGGCCGCTGTCCATTTGTGCCGCGTCGAGTACACCTTCAGCCTGTTGCGATTGCAACTCGGCGACACGCTCCTGATACAGCGCGACGTTCAGGGCAGTGCGATCCTCTTCACGCTGGGCGCGACGCTCACGCAAAACCGGGATCAGCAGAAAACTCAGGGCGACCAGAAGCAACAGCCCTGCGGCAAGCCAGAAATCAATCATTCTTGGTTTTTATCCAACAGTTGGTCGAGGCGCTGACGCTCTTCGCTGGACAGCGCTTGCAGGGTTTCGGCGCGCTGGCCGCGACGACGACGGACAATCACCGCGATCACCACCAAACCACCGAGCAACAGCCCGGCCGGGCCGAACCACAGCAGTGCGGTCTTGGCGTTGAGCGCCGGTTTGTAGCGGACGAAATCACCGTAGCGATCAACCATGAAGTCGATGATCTGCTGGTTGTCCTTGCCCTCGCCGAGCATGCGGAAAATCTCTTTACGCAGGTCCGCGGCAATCGGCGCGTTGGAGTCGGCGATGTCCTGGTTCTGGCACTTGGGGCAGCGCAGTTCCTTGGTCAGTTCACGGAAACGCTCGCGATCACCTTCTTTGGCGAACTCATACGTATCGATCGCGGCATGGGCGACGCCGGCCAGACTCAAGCCCAAAACCACGGCAGCCAGAAAGCGCTTCATGGCTTGGCCTCGTCGACCAGCGCCTGATACTTGGCGGCGAGTTTTTCGCGCCAGACCTGCTCGTCGATCACGCCAACGTACTTGTCACGAATGATGCCCTTGGCGTCGATGAAGAAGGTTTCCGGTGCACCGTACACACCCAGATTGAGGCCCAGCGAGCCCTCTTCGTCGCGGATATCCAGCGCATACGGATTGTGGAACTCGGCCAGCCACTTCAAGGCATCGGCGTTGGTGTCTTTGTAGTTGATGCCGTAGATCACCACGCCACGCTCGGCGAGTTTGTTCAGCACCGGATGCTCGACCCGGCAGGAAATGCACCAGGTGCCCCAGACATTGACCAGCGCCGGTTTGCCGAGAATGTCAGCCTTGGTCAGGGTCTTGTCGCCCTGCACTGCCGGCAACGAAAACTCCGGGAACGGCTTGTTGATCATCGCCGACGGCAGTTCCGCCGGATCGAGGTACAGACCGCGATAAAGAAATACCGCCACCAGCAGGAAAATCGCCAGTGGCACCAGCATCAACCAACGTCTCATGCAGCCGCTCCCGTCATGCCCAGTGCTTCACGCACCTTGGCTTTCACCTTGACCCGATAACGTCGATCCAGCGCCGCCAGCAAACCACCCAAACCTGTGAGCAAACCGCCGAACCAGATCCAGCGCACAAACGGTTTGACGTGCACGCGCACCGCCCATGCGCCATTGTCCAGCGGCTCGCCGAGGGCAACGTAGAGGTCGCGAGTGAAACCAGCGTCGATCCCGGCTTCGGTCATCATCGAACTCTGCACGGTATACAGGCGTTTTTCCGGGTGCAGCACGCTGATTTCCTTGCCGTCGCGGATCACCCGAATGGTGCCCTTGTCGGAGGTGAAGTTCGGCCCTTCGAAGTGCTTGGCGCCTTCGAAGATGAAGTGATAACCGGCCAGGTCCATCGACTCGCCCGGCGCCAGACGCAGATCGCGCTCGGCACTGTTCTGGCTCGACAACACCACGCCCAACGCACACACGGCGATGCCGAGGTGGGCGATCTGCATGCCCCAATAGCTACGGGTCAGGGTTGGCAGGCCTTTGATCAGGCCTTTATGGCGAGTCTTGTCGACGATGTCGCGCACGCCCGCGAGCAACACCCACGCGGCCAGCAGGAAGGTCGCGATCACTGCCCAGTTGAAATCGCCGTAAGCGACACCAGCCACCACGGCCAGCGCGACGCTGCCGAGCAATACCGGGGTCAGCATGCCGGCCAGCCATTTCACCGGCGTGTCTTTCCAGCGCACGATCACGCCGATCGCCATCACCACCATCAGCAATCCCATCAACGGGATGAACAGCGCGTTGAAGTACGGCGGGCCGACCGACATCTTCGCGCCGCTCAGGGCATCGAGAATCAGTGGATAGAGCGTGCCGAGCAGGATCATCGATGCAGCAACGACCAGTACCAGGTTGTTACCCAGCAGCAGGGTTTCCCGCGACCACAGGTTGAAACCGACCTGACTCTTGACTACTGGTGCGCGCAGGGCGAACAGCGTCAGCGAGCCGCCGACCACAAACAACAGGAAGATCAGGATGAACACGCCGCGCTCCGGGTCAGAGGCAAACGCATGCACCGAGGTCAGCACGCCGGAACGCACGAGGAAGGTGCCGAGCAGGCTCAGCGAGAACGCGGCAATCGCCAGCAACACCGTCCAGCTCTTGAACACGCCACGTTTTTCCGTGACCGCCAGCGAGTGAATCAGCGCGGTGCCGACCAGCCAAGGCATGAACGAGGCGTTCTCCACCGGGTCCCAGAACCACCAACCGCCCCAGCCGAGTTCGTAATAGGCCCACCACGAACCGAGGGTAATGCCGATGCCGAGGAAGGCCCAGGCGACGATGGTCCATGGACGCGACCAGCGTGCCCACGCCGCATCAAGGCGACCGCCCATCAATGCCGCGATGGCAAAAGCGAACGCCACCGAAAAGCCGACATAACCCATGTACAACATCGGCGGATGCACGATCAGGCCGATGTCTTGCAACAACGGATTCAAGTCGGCGCCATTGCTGGGCATTTGCGGCAGGATGCGTTTGAACGGGTTGGACGTGAGGATCAGGAACAGCAGGAAGCCGGTGCTGATCATACCCATCACCGCCAGGACGCGGGCGAGCATCACTTGCGGCAACTGCCGCGAGAACACCGACACGGCAAAGGTCCAGCCACCGAGAATCAGTGCCCACAGCAGCAACGAACCTTCGTGGGCGCCCCACACCGCGCTGAATTTGTAATACCACGGCAACGCGGTATTGGAGTTGTTCGCCACATACGCGACGGAGAAGTCATCGGTCATGAACGCGTAGGTCAGAATGCCGAACGCGAACAGCAGAAAAGCAAACTGGCCCCACGCCGCCGGCTGGGCCAGGCTCATCCAGAAACGGTCGCCACGCCAAGCACCGACCAATGGCACCACGGCCTGCACCAGGGCAAAACACAGGGCCAGAATCATCGCCAGATGGCCGAGCTCAGGAATAAAAATCGTCGACGTCATCGATCAACCCTCCTTCGCAGGCGTTGGTGCCGATTGACCACTGTCTTTCAAGGCTTTGGTCACTTCCGGTGGCATGTACTTCTCGTCGTGCTTGGCCAGCACTTCATCGGCCACCACCACGCCATCGGCGTTGATCTTGCCGAGGGCGACGATGCCCTGCCCTTCACGGAACAAGTCCGGGAGGATGCCGCGATAGGTGATAGTCACGGATTTGTTGAAGTCGGTGACGACGAATTTGACGTCGAGCGAATCCGGCGAGCGTTGCAGCGAACCCTTCTCGACCATGCCGCCAGCACGGATGCGCGTGTCTTGCGGTGCTTCGCCGTTGGCAATCTGGGTCGGGGTGTAGAACAGATTGATGTTCTGCTGCAGGGCGCTGAGCGCCAGGCCGACGGCAGCGCCGACCCCGACCAGAATGGCCAGAATGATGATCAGACGTTTCTTGCGCAGCGGATTCACTTGCCGTTCTCCCGGCGCAGACGACGCGCCTCTTGTTGCAGATAACGCTTGCGGGCCGCGATCGGCGCCACCACGTTGAGGATCAGCACCGCCAGACAGATGCCGTAGGCCGACCAGACATACAGGCCATGATGGCCCATGGCGAGGAAGTCGCCGAATGAAGCAAAACTCATCGAGCGGCCTCCAGACTGTGCTGCACTTCTTCTTTCACCCAACTGGCGCGGGCCTCACGCTTAAGCACTTCAAGACGCATGCGCAGCAACAGCACGGCGCCGAAGAAGCAGTAGAAACCCAGCACCGTCAGCAGCAGTGGCAGCCACATTTCGGCAGGCATTGCCGGTTTTTCAGTCAGGGTGAAGGTCGCGCCCTGGTGCAGGGTGTTCCACCACTCCACCGAGTATTTGATGATCGGGATGTTGATCACGCCGACGATGGCCAATACCGCACAGGCCTTGGCGGCACTGTCACGGTTGCTGATGGCATTGCCCAGCGCGATCACGCCGAAATACAGGAACAGCAGAATCAGCATCGAGGTCAGGCGCGCATCCCAGACCCACCACGAACCCCAGGTCGGTTTGCCCCAGATCGCCCCGGTGACCAGCGCCACGGCGGTCATCCACGCGCCGATCGGAGCAGCGCATTGCAGGGCGACGTCGGCCAGTTTCATCTTCCACACCAGCCCGACCACACCGCACACCGCCAGCATCACGTAGATCGACTGAGCGAGCATCGCGGCGGGTACGTGGATATAGATGATGCGAAAGCTGTTGCCTTGCTGATAATCCGGCGGCGCGAAGGCCAGGCCCCAAATTACGCCGACGCCGATCAGCAGCAACGCTGCGATGCTCAGCCATGGCAAGAACTTGCTGCTGATGCCGTAGAACCACTTGGGCGAGCCGAGCTTGTGAAACCAGGTCCAGTTCATACTGTTTCCATCACGGGTGCCGCTCATCGGTGTGAGCAGTCTCAGGGTCTTTGCTGGTCAAATTTCAACCAGACCTCATTATTCGCCGACGCTGATCTTCAGGCCAGCAGCTATTGCAAACGGTGTCAGGGTGATCGCCAGAGCGGTCAGGCTACCAAGCCACAGCAGATACCCGGTCGCCGGCATGCCTTGGAGGGCTGCCTGCAAAGCGCCACTGCCGAGGATCAACACCGGGATGTACAACGGCAGAATCAGCAGCGCCAGCAACAGGCCGCCACGTTTCAAACCGACCGTCAGTGCCGCGCCCACCGCGCCGAGCAAGCTCAACACCGGTGTTCCCAGCAGCAACGAAAACAGCAAAACCGGCAGGCAGGCGGCAGGTAAACCGAGCATCAACGCCAGCAACGGTGAGAGCAAAACCAGCGCAAGACCGGAGAAAAGCCAGTGTGCCAGCACCTTGGCCAAGACCAGAAGTGGCAACGGGTGCGACGAAAGGACCCACTGTTCCAGGGATCCGTCTTCGAAATCACTGCGGAACAGCCCGTCCAGTGAGAGCAGGACCGACAACAGCGCCGCCACCCAGACTAACCCGGGGGACAGGTTTTGCAACACTTGAGTTTCCGGGCCGACGGCCAGCGGGAACAACGCGATGACGATGGCGAAGAAAATCAGCGGATTGGCCAGTTCCGCCGGGCGGCGAAACAGCAGTCGGGATTCACGGGCAACCAGCAGGCCAAACACACTCATACTGCCCAGTTCCCCAGATCGATATCGCGATAACCAGCCGGCATCCGGCTCAGCGTGTGATGCGTGGTCAACACCACCAGGCCACCGCGTTCGCAGTGTCCAGCCAGATGCTCTTCGAGCTGCGCCACGCCCTGTTTGTCGAGGGCGGTGAACGGTTCATCGAGAATCCACAGCGGCGGGCTGTCCAGATACAAGCGCGCCAGCGCCACGCGGCGTTGCTGGCCGGCGGAAAGGCTGTGGCAGGGAACATCTTCGAAACCGCGCAATCCTACGGCTGCCAAGGCTTGCCAGATGGCGTCGCGCTCGGCGGGATGATGCAGGGCGCAGAGCCAGGAGAGGTTTTCTTCCGGGGTCAGCAAATCCTTGATCCCGGCGGCGTGGCCGATCCACAGCAGGTTGCGTGCGAGTTCGCTGCGTTGTTCGGTCAGCGGCTGGCCATTGAGCAGGACTTGCCCGGCGGTCGGCTGCATCAAACCGGACAACAGGCGTAAAAGGCTGGTTTTACCGCTGCCGTTGGGCCCGCTGATCTGCACCATATCGCCACTGGCGAGTCTCAATTCGAGGTTTTCGAAGAGCAGCCGCAGATCACGTTCACACGCGAGGGCAACGGTTTGCAGGACAGGACTGGTCAAGGGATCACGGGCCTTATACGGTTCAAGTCGGCTCTGGCGCGGCCGTTAAAGAGATGCAGCATAGATGCATTGACGGCTCGATCTAGAGAGCTGGGTCAAACAATTGCTATGTTTTTTATTCGAAGCGCAAGACGGGCGGCATTATACATGTCGTGCCTTACTCTCAAGAGTGCATTTTCCTCAGGTTGTGTCCGCGTATGACAGGCGAAATAAACATCCTCCCGCTCCCGCCCACCCCCCCGGCGACCGTTCGCCCTCAGGTCGGTGAGCTGCTCAAGCTGCTGACCCCGGTCGAAGGCCTGATCGGCGCCGGGCAAAGCGCCAAGGCCGAGGTGTTATCGCTCAAGCAGGCGGATCAGACTTTTCAGTTATTGCTCAAGGTGACCGTCGACGGCGGACGTCAGACCACCGTGCAAGCGACCAGCAATCTGCCGCTACCCCAAGGCACCAGTCTGGCGATCACTCAGCCCTCGGCGGGCAATCTGGCGATTACTGTGCAACAAGCCATTGCCAACAGCGTCGCCGCCCTCACCCGCATCGACACCGCACAATTGCCGGTCGGCACCCTGCTGCAAGGCAAGGTGCTGACCTCGCAGGCGCTGCCGCAGACGCCGGGGCAGGCAGCGGTGTTCCGCTCGCTGGTCAGTTTGCTCAACACCGCGCAGAGCGGCAGCACACTGACCATCGACAGCCCGCAGCCGCTGCGCATCGGCACTTTGCTGTCGGCGTTGGTCGAAGACGCACAAACCCTGAAATTCCTGCCGATGAGCAGTCGCCAGGAACAACTGGCCGTGAGTCAGCAACTGCTCGGCCAGCAAAGTCGTCAGGCGTCGCTGAGCGGGTTGTTGAACGCGCTGCAAAACCTGCCACCCGCCACCGACCAAACCTCTGCGGATCTACGCGCGGTGGTCGACAAGCTCCTTGCCAGCCTCCCGGACGTGCAACAACTGAGCACCGCCAAAGGCGTGGCCCTTGCCCTGGCCAACAGCGGCGTGTTCCTCGAAGGCAAACTGCTGACCGGGCAGAACCCGACGCTGGCACCGGACATGAAAGCCGATCTGCTCAAGCTGATCGCACAACTGACCCCCGGTTTGCCGAGCAGCACCAGTTTCAACGCAATCATCGCCGCCAACACCCTGGCGCAAGCGCTGCCGAGTTTCGTCCGTAACGCCCTCGGCATGCTCGGCCAGGTCAGCGCCAAACCTGTACCGAGCAGCTTCCCGCTGCCCGACCGCCTGCTGCAAAGTCTGGACGGCGAAGGCGATCTGGAACAGTTGTTGCGCCTCGCTGCTGCCGCTGTTTCGCGCCTGCAAAGCCATCAGCTGTCGAGCCTGGAGCAGACCGGCGTCACCGACGATGGGCGCCTGCTCAGCACCTGGCAACTGGAAATCCCCATGCGCAATCTGCAGGACATCGTGCCGTTGCAGGTCAAGTTTCAGCGTGAAGAAGCGCCGGAGCGAGAACCGCAACCCAACGAACGCCGCGACGAGCGCGAGCCCAAGCAGCAACTGTGGCGCGTCGATCTGGCGTTCGACATGGAACCGCTCGGGCCGATGCAGATTCAGGCGCAACTGATCGCCGGCAGCCTGTCCAGCCAACTGTGGGCCGAACGGCCATACACCGCCGAACTCATCGAAAACAACCTGTTTGCCCTGCGCCAGCGCCTGCTCGATCGCGGGCTGAACGTCGGCGACATCGACTGCCACCATGGCACCCCGCCGCAAGGCAACCAAACCCGTCTTGAACATCGCTGGGTCGACGAAACCGCATGAACGACTCCACTGCCCCACGCCAGGCCATCGCCCTCAAATACGACGGCAACCACGCGCCAACCCTCACCGCCAAAGGTGATGACGAACTGGCCGAAGAAATCCTGCGCATTGCTCGCGATTGCGAAGTCCCAATCTACGAGAACGCCGAGTTGGTGCGCTTGCTGGCGCGGATGGAACTGGGCGACAGCATTCCCGAAGAGTTGTACCGCACCATCGCCGAAATCATCGCGTTTGCGTGGAACCTGAAGGGCAAATTCCCCGAGGGGCAGGACCCGAATGCGCCGATGGTCGAGAAGGATGTTACCGAGCGTGGGGATGATTATTAAGCCCTGAAAGCAAAAGATCGCAGCCTTCGGCAGCGCCTACAGGGGAAACGCTAATCCTGATGTAGGAGCTGCCGAAGGCTACGATCTTTTGATTTTGCTTGCCGCTTGAATCTTCTAGCGACGCGATCGCCCCGGCTCTGACTCGAAGCCCCACCCAGTTATACCGTTCATCGCAACTGTCAGATCTGACAGTTGCGCGAAAAGTCGCGGTTGTCGCCTGATGAAGTGACAGCTCCGATGGAATAGTTCTCGGCGCTGCCCTGACAGGAGCACTCCGATGACTTTGCCCCCCGAGACCGATGAGAACTCCACGGACAGCAATACGCTGGCCCTAGGAGCACCAGATATTCCCGCATGGATTTCACCGATTGGTGGTAATGAGGGTTACCACGGCGGCATTGGCGCCGCCCCCCTTAATGCCGATCTGCTCATCAGCGTTGATCCGTGGCTCGATAACGCAATAGGCCAAAGGTGCCAGCTCTTCTGGGGCGACGACGTAACTCCCGTACTGACGGAAATCCTCGACACCTCCGAAAAACTTACAGCCCCCGTTTTTTTCCATGTACCGGCGGGCCAGATACTGGATGGAAGGGCGTTTCCGGTTTTTTATCGTATTATCCGTTCCAGCCACAACGAAGCCGACTCGTTCAAGCTCAACATTCTGATCAAGCGAACACTTCCGGGTGGTGTGCTCGATAAACCCGAACCACAAGGTCATCCCCGCCTGTTGTATAGCTTCATTCCCGATATCGGGAAGGGTGTCGATGCCGCAATGGCAAAAAACGGCATTGTCATGCTTATCGAACCTTATCCGAACATCACGCCATTCGACCGCATAATGGCGCGATGGGGCAATGAAGAACAGGTGATGTTTTATCCCGTCACTCCTGAGCAAATAAGTGACCCGAAAAACCATCCGATTTTAATCTTGTTCGATGAGAAGCTGATCAAGCGTGCGGGGGATGGTAAGCACTCAATTACCTTCCAGGTGATTGATCGCTGTGGCAACCGTCCACATGCCTTTGCCCCTTGGGCCATTCCCACTGAAGTCAGCGTAAACGTGAATCGCATACCTGCACCCACGGTTACAGGCGAACAAGGAGATGTACTGGATCCTGCTTACCTTTCCAGCATTCAGGTTGTTGCCTCAGGTGCCGGTCTATTGGCCGACGACAGCGTCCGCGTTCATTGGCAGGGGCGAATAGAGCGCGAGACTACGCCCAAGACCTATTCAGGAAACGGAGCACTAGAGTTCCCTATACCGTTGGCTTGGGCCAACGAAAGCGACCAAAGCGCGGTCAATGTCACCTTGCGCGTGGCTCGTGGAAGTGCATCGCCCGAGTCCGAGGCTAAATCCTTCACAGTCAAAACCACAATCATCTTGAAGCCCGCCAAAGTCCTGGAAGCCTATGGCGCGCAAGGTGATCGCCTGAAAATGTCCGACATCTACACTGCCAGGCACATAACAGTTCAGATTGAACAATATGTAGGAATGGCGATTGGGCAGACCATTCGTGTCCGTTACGCGTCCGCGCGCCATGTCTACGACAGTGCAATCACACCGGTGACGGCCGTTGGCGCAATGAACCTGAACGTTCCACGCATGGAAGTTGTGGATTCCATAGGCAGTACCGTTCCCGTCAGTTTCACGGTACGTACCTACCCGAACGGCCCATTGCACCGATCCGATCCGCTCAGCCTGGCGGTAGACGCCCAGGAATTCGTGCTGCCCCCTCCAAGGCTTACCCCCGACCAAACCACAGTGACGGTGCGATATCCGGCAATGACCAACGGATATCAGGCACGCGTCCGTTTCGGCGGAATCATCACCCGCCGGACGCAATGGCAGGATATGAAAACAGGGGTCACTGCAGAGTTTTCAATCCCCGCGGACTGGGTATCAGAAAACAAAGGAAAAACCGTATTGATCAACTACAGCGTGAATCAGATCGGTATCGATGAGCAAAGCCAGTTCTCTCAGGTATTGAGAGTAGAGCTGTAAGCAGTGCAGGCAATCCGCCGCGCACTTGATGTCCCCCAAAAGGAGTTAAAGAGATGAGTACTGAACTCAATGCATTGGACCTTACTGCCCCCAAAGTTCTGGAGGCCTACGGTGCTGACGGTAAACGTCTGAACTTCAACGACGTTTATAACAGCACACATGTCAATGTGCAGGTGCCACACTACGTCGGCATGCTCGGCGGGCAAACCGTGAGGGTACGCTGGACAAATGGCCGTTATAAATATGACACCGAGACACTGACCGTAGGCATCCCCGGAAAGCTGAACTTTAGAATTCCTCGCCTGGAAGTTATCGATTCCATTGACAGCCTTGTCACTGTCAACTATAGCGTCCGCCCGACCCCTGGCGCGCCGCTGCTCATTTCCAAATCACTCTCATTGAGTATCGACCCACAACTATTTGATCTCAGTCAGCCGCGACTTTCCGCAGACAGAAAAAATGTAACCGTCAAGTTCTTGAACATGACTTCCGGTTATACCGTAAGAGTAAGGTGGCATGGCGTGGTGGTCCGGGATACCGAGAGCCAGCCGATTCAAAACAGTTCGTCGATGACCTTTAACATTCCGGCACACTGGGTAACAGAAAATGCGGGCAAGGTCGTGCCGATAAACTACAGCGTTCACCGCTCAGGCTCTAACGATAATCTAATGTTTTCTCGTGTATTGCGCGTCACGCTTTGAATCCCCCCGAAAAAAAAGGCATAAAGTGCAGATAATCCACACCTTATGCCTTTCAACCTCAATCGCGACGAGCGCGCTTAACGTCCTTTCACCGCTGTGGCCTGATCTGCTTCATGAAAACTGAACGCGGCCGCTGCCCCGGGTGCAAGATCCACTCTGATAACAGGCAACACATCACCGGTCATGTTGAAATAGTCCTGCTGGATGTACTTGGCCCCCGTCACCCCTGAACCACCGTCTTGGCGTTGAAGATAGAAAAACGCGTAAAGCGGTAGTTGCTTCGGAATATCCTGGGGCCAAAGAGACATGATTATCTCGTTGTGCTGTGGGCGCTCACCCGCAGGCGGCTCAAAATGAGCTCGCGCTTCAAGGCTGATGGCAAACTGTTCAACACTAGAAGTGAATCCACATTGATGTTTATTTCTGTTTGAAAAAGATCCGGAACCCGCCACTGATCGATAATGTGTTTTCCACTTCTCTAGAGTGGTGACACCTTCTTCGGGGCAGGAACGACTGTTGGCGGGATAGGAACTGTGCGCTCCACAACCACCAACGCCTGCGCGGTACCAACTCGCGGCATCCGTAGGAAACGAGCACAGTAGGCTGATCGGATAGGTGCCCAGCCGCTCTGCAGTGGCGAAGTCCTTGAAAATAAAACCGTGAAGATCTCCCCACGCCAGTGTTGTGATGCCTAAATCCTTACGCAGGTAAGAAAAAGGAACCCCTTTCTTGTTGATTGCCGTAGGGCTTGGATTCCAGGAATGGTAAGACGGCTTGGCCCCAGTGGTACGCACTATCACACCACTGCAATAATACGCAGGCTTTGCGCTACAGTTATTTGAAACATTGTTGTATCGGCTGTTCAGCCTTTCCGCGACCAACTGACCGAATCGTTGATCTTTCGCATCAAAACTGAATATCTGCTTGTTGGCTGCGGCCATATTGATTTTCACAATAGGGACGTACAAAGACGTCTCAAGATAATACTCACGTTGAAATTTCTGTGCGTCCGCCAATTTAGCCGGTGATGAAGCCTCGTAAAACACGGCCTCGACTGGAAGTTTCTCAGGCTTGCTTTCATCCCAGGTTTCAACCAGGACCTCAGTGGGCTTGGCCGTCCACGTTGCATCCATGAGCTTGTGTGCTTCCAGACTGGCCTTGAATTGCGCAGCGACAACCGTACTTAACGAACATTGGTTCTTTGGCAAAGAATCATGTTCCTTGAAATTTTTCAACCATGCCGCAGCCGTAGTGGGAGAGCCCCATAACTTTGCACAATTGGCAAGATCAGGATCCGCTTGTGCCACTTTCGGTGCAAATCCACAACCGTGGTCTGCCCGTTCATTGAGTGATTCGGTCGGAAAAGGGAAAATACAACGCAGACTCACGGCCTTACCCACCGCCAATGCTGAAGTCTGGTCCTTCAAGATAAAGCCGCTTTTTCTGTTTCCGTTAAGTGCAGTACTACCGACATCCGAGCGGATATAAGTGAATGCAACGGAGCCAAGCTTTGTCGCCTGTGAACCATAATCCCAGAATTTGAAAAATGTGCTGTAGTCTACCGCCCGCAAAAGAACACCGGAACAATAATAGGCAGGAGTGCCATTTGAACACTGCGCAACATTGTTTTGATATTTTGCATTCAAGTCTGCCACTAACGCCGGACCCGACACGGCATTAACAGCAGCGGAAAAAACTAAAGTCAAGAACAGTAAGAGTTTCATATTCACACCCTGATGAAGTTGATTTCATCTTGAGTATGTTGAGCATCGAAGATTGTTATCTACTGTCAGATCTGACAGTCCCGACAGGCGGTACTTTATGCATAAATGAAAAGATCGCAGCCTTCGACCGCTCCTACATCAGGATTAGCGTTTCCCCTGTAGGCGCTGCCGAACGCTGCGATCTTTTGATATTGCTTGCCGCTATAAGCTCGAAGCTCTTAGCTGCCCTTATGTAACTTGCGCATCAACTCCGCCTCAGCCTGTGTCAACCCACACGACTGAGTCAGTTCATCCACGCTTGCGCCCATGCCCACCAGTTTCGCCGCCTGGGCGAATGACAGGCTCGACGGGTCGCGTTGTTCAAGCGCGACAATCTTGTCCGGCAACGGATTCACCACCGCGCGCAACTCGTGCAGGGCGTCGCCCATGCGCACGTTGCCGTTCTGGTAGTCGTCGACACGCTTGGCCAAGTCTTTGATGCGCTGGTCACGCAACGCATCGCCCTGAGCCTGTTGCGCAGCGATCACCCGCTGCGCCTTGATGTACGACACAAACATTGCCAGTGTGCCTGCCCAGAAGAGGAACAGGACAATGACCGCGACCTCGAGAATCAATCAGATGCTCTCCAGTTCCGACCATTCTTCTTCGCTCATCATCTTGTCCAGCTCGACCAGGATCAGCAACTCGTTGTTCTTGTTGCACACGCCCTGGATGAACTTGGCCGACTCTTCGTTGCCAACGTTCGGCGCCGTCTCGATTTCCGACTGACGCAGATAAACCACTTCGGCGACGCTGTCGACCATGATGCCGACGACTTGCTTGTCGGCTTCGATGATGACGATACGGGTGTTGTCGCTGATCTCACCGGTGCTCAGGCCGAAGCGCTGACGGGTGTCGATCACGGTGACCACGTTACCGCGCAGGTTGATGATACCCAGCACGTAGCTTGGCGCGCCCGGCACAGGAGCGATCTCGGTGTAGCGCAGTACTTCCTGAACGCGCATTACGTTGATGCCGTAAGTCTCGTTGTCCAGTTTGAAGGTCACCCATTGCAGGATCGGATCTTCAGAACCTTTTGCATTCGTCGCCTGACTACTCATACCCTGACCCCTCGAAAAAACCGCTCTGAGCGGTGTGTGTTCTGTGTGGCGGCATTCAACAATGCCGTCGCCTGATTGTTATGTCGGCTGCTATGTCGGTTTATGTAGCGGCTTGTGGCCGCCGAGGTGCTTTGCCCCACCGCTGGCGATCAACTCGGCCAGTGCGGAAACGTCAAGCAATGCACACATGTGCTCAATCACGGTGCCGGCGAGCCATGGCCGCTGACCCCGGTGACTTCTCCATTTGATTTCATTCGGGTCCAGACGCAACGAGCGGCTGACCTGATGCACCGCCAGCCCCCACTCGTAACCTTGTACCGAAATCACGTACTGCAGGCCCTGACGGAAGTCATCGCGGTAGCGATCCGGCATGACCCAGCGCGCGGTGTCCAACACTTTCAAATTACCGGCCTGGCTCGGCAGGATGCCGAGGAACCATTCCGGCTGACCGAACAGCGGCGTCAGCTCGTGGCCGGCCAGCGAGTAGATCGAGCCGAGGCACACCAGCGGCACCGCGAGGGTCAGCCCGGCGACGTCGAACAGCAGGCATTCGAACGCTTCCGAGGCCCAGGCCGGGCGACCATCGGTTTCCACCGGTGGCGGCGTATTGCTCGGCGGCAGATGTACCTCCACCAGCGGTGGAACCAGCGTCTGTTCGACAGGCGCGGGTGCAACCGGAGCTGGGGCCGGTTCGACCACTGCCGGTTCCGGCGCGGTTTTCAGCAATTGGGTTTGCAGCAGCGGTGCCAATGTCGAGACCGGCGCGCGAACCGGCTCGGCTTCTTCAATCAATGTAACCGATGCCTTGGCGACCGGTGCGGCGGCAGGCGCAACAACCGGTGCGACAGGTTTGGCAGCCTTCTGCGCGTCACGCGCCTGCTCTTCCAGCACTGCGGCCTGAAACTCGTCCAGCGCCTCGGTACTTTCTTCGACAACTTCGACTGGCGTCGGCAACGCGTCAGGAATTTCCTGGAGCAAACTGTCCAGATACGACTGCAAGGCCAACTGCGGCTTCGACGTCAACTTCAAAGGCCGGTTCATGCACAGTCCCCTGTAGGAGCTGCCGCAGGCTGCGATCTTTTGATCTTTTCAGGAGCGCCACTAAGCAAGATCAAAAGATCGCAGCCTGCGGCAGCTCCTACAAGGTTCAACGTCATTCAAGCCACCTGCGGAACAAGTTGTTGCGCCAACAGATGCTTGAGCAGCGCGCGATACGCCAGCACGCCACGGCTCTTGCCGTCGAATTGCGAAGGCGTGACACCGGCACGGCTGGCGTCGCGCAGACGGGTGTCGACCGGGATGTAACCCTGCCAGATCTCGTCGGGGAATTTGTCGCGCAGCACGCGCAAGGTATGCATCGATGCCTGGGTACGACGATCAAACAGGGTCGGCACGATGCTGAACGGCAGCGCCTGTTTGCGCGAGCGGTTGATCATCGCCAGGGTGTTGACCATGCGTTCCAGGCCTTTGACGGCCAGGTGTTCGGTCTGCACCGGGATCACCAGTTGCTGGCTCGCCGCGAGGGCGTTGACCATCAGCACGCCGAGCAACGGCGGGCTGTCGATGACGGCGTAATCAAAGTCCTGCCACAGCTGCGCCAGACTCTTGGCGATCACCAGACCCAAGCCACTCTGTCCCGGCGACTGCCGCTCAAGGGTTGCCAACGCGGTGCTCGATGGCAGCAGGGAAATGCGTTCGTCGCTGGTCGACAACAGCAACTGCCCCGGCAGGCCTTGCGGCACGCTGCCCTTGTGCAGAAACAGGTCGTAATTGCTGTGTTCCAGGCTGTCGGGGTCATAGCCGAAATAGCTGGTCATCGAGCCGTGCGGGTCGAGATCGACCACAACCACGCGCTTGCCCGCCTCCGCCAGCAATCCGGCTAAAGCGATGGAAGATGTGGTTTTACCGACACCACCCTTTTGATTGGCGACTGCCCAGACTCTCATTCGGTTCGTTCCTCCCGGCCGATATGCTCGACCGAGACATAGCTCAGCGTGTTAATGCGGGTGACGGAGAATTGACGGCACTCTCGCGTCCCGGCGTCTTGACCGGGGTCGGTGCAGTTTGTGTGCCAGCACGCTTCAACGCAGCATCCGGTTGCGCATGGGCGGTTCCAGTGCCGGTCAGGCTGCGGCGCACATCGAGGTTTCGCGACACCACCAGTACGACGCGACGGTTCTTCGCGCGGCCTTCAGCGGTGGCGTTGTTGGCCACCGGCTGAAACTCACCGTAACCCACTGATGCCAGGCGACCAGGGTTGACGCCCTGCATCGCCAGCATGCGCACGATGCTCGCCGAGCGCGCCGAGGACAGCTCCCAGTTGGTCGGGTACTGCGCAGTGCGGATCGGTTGATCGTCGGTGAAACCTTCGACATGGATCGGGTTATCGAACGGTTTCAGAATCGCTGCAACCTTGTCGATGATGTTGAAGGCGATGTCACTCGGCATGGCGTCGCCGCTGCCGAACAACAGGCTGGAGTTGAGCTCGATCTCGACCCACAACTCGTTGCCGCGCACGGTCATCTGATTGGAGCTGATCAAATCGCCGAACGCGGCGCTGATGTCATCGGCGATGCTTTTCAGCGGATCGCTGGCACCGGCAATACCGGCGTCAACCTGCTCAGCGTCCTTGACCAGCGGCTTGGCCGGGGTCACGGTCTTCGGTCGTTCATCGCCAATCGGGATCGGTTTGAGCGAGCGGTCGGAGTCGGTGAAGACGCCGATCAGCGCTTCGGAAATGACTTTGTACTTGCCTTCGTTGATCGACGAAATCGAGTACATGACCACGAAGAACGCGAACAGCAGCGTGATGAAGTCAGCGTAGGAAACCAGCCAGCGTTCGTGGTTTACATGCTCTTCCTGGTGGCGACGACGTGCCATGAGGTTATTCCCTTAATCCATGAAGCCTTGCAGCTTCAACTCAATGGAGCGAGGGTTTTCACCTTCGGCGATCGACAAGATCCCTTCCAGCAACATTTCGCGATAACGCGACTGCCGCAACGCGATTGACTTCAGCTTGGCCGCCACTGGCAGCAACACCAGGTTGGCACTGGCCACGCCGTAAATGGTCGCGACGAAGGCCACGGCAATGCCGCTGCCCAATTGCGTCGGATCGGCGAGGTTGCCCATCACGTGGATCAGGCCCATCACCGCACCGATGATGCCGATGGTTGGCGCGTAGCCGCCCATGCTTTCAAAGACTTTCGCCGCTTCGATGTCACGGGCTTCCTGGGTGTAGAAGTCCACTTCGAGGATGCTGCGGATCGCTTCCGGCTCGGCGCCATCGACCAGCAGTTGCAGGCCTTTGCGCGAGTAGTTGTCAGGTTCGGCATCAGCCACGCCTTCCAGACCCAGCAGGCCTTCCTTGCGCGCGGTGAGGCTCCAGTTGACGACGCGATCGATACCACCGGCCAGATCGACCCGTGGCGGAAACAGGATCCACGCCAGAATCTGCATGGCGCGTTTGAACGCGCTCATCGGCGATTGCAGCAGTGCGGCACCGATGGTGCCGCCCAGTACGATCAATGCCGCCGGGCCGTTGGCCAGCGCACCGAGGTGACCACCTTCAAGGTAGTTACCACCGATGATGGCGACGAACGCCATGATGATCCCGATAAGGCTTAAAACATCCATCAGAGACACGCCTCGACAATGTGCTTGCCGATGTCGTCGAGGCTGTACACCGCGTCGGCGAGGTCGGCTTTAACGATGGCCATCGGCATGCCGTAGATCACGCAGCTTGCCTCATCCTGTGCCCACACCGCGCTGCCGCCCTGCTTGAGCAGACGCGCGCCTTCACGGCCGTCGGCGCCCATGCCGGTCAACACCACCGCCAGAACTTTGTCGCCGTAGGATTTCGCCGCCGAACCGAAGGTGATGTCCACGCACGGCTTGTAGTTCAGACGTTCGTCGCCCGGGAGGATTTTCACCGCGCCACGGCCGTCGATCATCATTTGCTTGCCACCCGGCGCGAGCAACGCCAGGCCCGGACGCAGGATGTCGCCATCCTCGGCTTCCTTGACGCTGATGCGGCACAGCTTGTCGAGACGCTCGGCAAAAGCCTTGGTGAACGCCGCCGGCATGTGCTGGATCAGCACGATCGGCGCCGGGAAATTCGCCGGCAATTGCGTCAGCACGCGTTGCAGCGCCACCGGGCCGCCCGTCGAGGTACCGATGGCAACCAGTTTGTAGGCTTTGCGTTTCGGCGCTGGCGACGAAGCGCTGGCGGCCGGAATACGGCTTGGAGCAGGTGCATGCACAGGCGCGGGTGTCGGACGTGCCGGTGCGCTGGTGCTGTGGCTGCTGAAGCTGGATGGCGCCGGAGCAGGCGTCGGTGCCGGCGCTGCGGCTGGAGCCGGCGCACTGTAAGCACTGAAACGACGGTTACTGCGCGAGATGCTATGCACCTTTTCGCACAGCAACTGCTTGACCTTCTCCGGGTTACGCGAGATGTCTTCGAAATTCTTCGGCAGGAAATCCACCGCACCGGCGTCCAGCGCATCCAGGGTGACCCGGGCGCCTTCGTGCGTCAGCGAGGAGAACATCAACACCGGGGTCGGGCAGCGCTGCATGATGTGCCGCACCGCCGTGATGCCGTCCATCATCGGCATCTCGTAGTCCATGGTGATCACGTCCGGCTTGAGCGCCAGCGCCTGATCAATCGCCTCTTTACCGTTGGTTGCGGTGCCGACCACCTGGATGCTCGGATCCGCTGAAAGAATTTCCGAGACGCGGCGGCGGAAAAAACCCGAATCGTCCACCACCAGGACTTTGACTGCCATAAACACTCCATTAGGTGCAGCGGGACGTTGTCGCCCCGCCGCCCCGGATTCAAATACGCCGTGCGGCGTAACGCTTGAGCATGCTTGGAACATCGAGAATCAGCGCGATGCGGCCGTCACCGGTAATGGTGGCGCCGGACATGCCCGGAGTGCCCTGCAGCATTTTGCCCAATGGCTTGATGACCACTTCTTCCTGACCGACCAGTTGATCGACGACAAAGCCGATCCGCTGCGTGCCCACCGAAAGGATCACCACGTGGCCTTCACGCTGCTCTTCGTGAGCGGCGGAGCTGACCAGCCAGCGCTTGAGGTAGAACAATGGCAGCGCCTTGTCCCGCACGATCACCACTTCCTGACCGTCGACGACGTTGGTGGTCGACAGGTCGAGGTGGAAGATTTCGTTGACGTTGACCAGCGGGAACGCAAACGCCTGATTGCCGAGCATGACCATCAGGGTTGGCATGATCGCGAGGGTCAGCGGCACCTTGATGACGATCTTCGAGCCCTGGCCCTTGGTCGAGTAAATGTTGATCGAACCGTTGAGCTGGGAAATCTTGGTCTTCACCACGTCCATGCCGACACCGCGGCCGGACACGTCGGAGATCTCAGTCTTGGTCGAGAAACCCGGGGCGAAAATCAGGTTGTAGCACTCGGTATCGCTCAGGCGATCGGCTGCGTCCTTGTCCATCACACCGCGTTTTACCGCGATGGCGCGCAGGACGTTCGGGTCCATGCCTTTGCCGTCATCGGAAATCGACAACAGGATGTGGTCGCCTTCCTGCTCGGCGGCCAGAACAACACGACCGCCACGGGCCTTGCCCGATGCCTCGCGCTCTTCCGGCGACTCGATGCCGTGGTCAACAGCGTTGCGCACCAAGTGGACCAGCGGGTCGGCCAGGGCCTCGACAAGGTTTTTGTCGAGGTCGGTTTCTTCGCCCACCAGTTCCAGGTTGATCTCTTTCTTGAGCTGACGCGCGAGGTCGCGAACCAGACGCGGGAAGCGCCCGAAGACCTTCTTGATCGGCTGCATCCGCGTCTTCATCACCGCGGTCTGCAAGTCAGCCGTGACCACGTCGAGGTTCGACACGGCCTTGGACATGGCTTCGTCGCCGCTGTTGAGGCCCAGGCGCACCAGACGGTTACGCACCAGCACCAACTCGCCGACCATGTTCATGATTTCGTCGAGACGCGCGGTGTCGACCCGCACGGTGGTCTCGGCTTCGCTAGCCGGTTTTTCCGGTGGCGGCGCAGCGGCGGCACGGGCCGGAGCCGGTGCAGCAGCGGCAGCCGGTTTCGGCGCTTCGGCTTTCGGCTCAGGCTTGGGAGCTGCCTTTGGCGCAGCAGCCGGAGCGGCCGCAGCCTTGGCGGCAGGCGCAGCCACCGTGGAAGCAGCGCCGGCAGTCGCGGCGCCAACGTCAGTGAACTTGCCTTTGCCGTGCAATTCGTCGAGCAGCGATTCGAACTCGTGATCGCTGATCAGATCGCTGCCGGCTGCGGCGGCTGCCGGCGCGGCTGGCGCAGCCGGTGCCGAGGCGATCGCCGATTCCAGTGCTTCAACGGCAAAATTGCCCTTGCCATGCAGTTGATCGAGCAGGGCTTCGAATTCGTCGTCGGTGATATCCGAGCTGTCGCCCGCCGCCGGGGCTACCGCAGCCGCTGCGGTCGGAGCCACGGCATCCGCCGCGAACTGGCCTTTGCCATGCAACTGATCGAGCAAAGACTCGAACTCGGCGTCAGTGATTTCGTCGCTCGCGGCTTCAGCGGCCGTTTGCGCAGGTGCAACAGCGGCCGGGGCTTCAGCTTCAGCCTTGACGGCGTTCAGCGAGTCCAGCAGTTGTTCAAATTCGTTATCGGTGATGTCGCCAGACGCGTCGCCTTCGACGACCAGTTCTTCGATCATCTCGGCCACCGGCGATGCCGGGGCGGCATCCGCCGATTGCGGTTCGGCCAGACGCGCCAGGGCGGCCAGCAGTTCCGGGGTGGCAGCGGTGATCGGTGCACGCTCACGGACTTCGCTGAACATGCTGTTCACCGCGTCCAGTGCTTCGAGGACAACGTCCATCAGTTCTGCATCAACGCGACGCTCACCCTTGCGCAGGATGTCGAACACGTTTTCGGCGATGTGACAGCACTCCACCAGCTCATTGAGCTGAAGGAAGCCGGCGCCCCCTTTTACAGTGTGGAAACCGCGAAAAATTGCGTTGAGCAGATCTGCGTCATCCGGACGGCTTTCCAGCTCGACCAGTTGTTCGGACAGTTGCTCAAGAATCTCGCCGGCCTCAACCAGGAAATCCTGAAGGATCTCTTCATCGGCGCCGAAGCTCATTAATGGGGTGCTCCTACAGGTCTAAAAACCCAAAAAACCTAAAATTCCACAACTCTAGAATCCGAGGCTGGATAACAAATCGTCCACATCGTCCTGACCGGACACAACGTCTTCTCGTTTATCGGCATGAATCTGCGGACCTTCACCCTGCGAGAGATGTTTTTGTGGATCTTTTTCTGCAAGCATCGCGGCGCGGTCATGTTCGATGCCCGCAAAGCGGTCGACCTGACTGGCCATGAGGACGAGTTTGAGCAAATTGCTTTCGACTTCGGTGACCAGTTGGGTCACACGCTTGATCACCTGACCGGTCAGGTCCTGGTAATCCTGGGCCAGCAGGATGTCGTTGAGATTGCTCGACACCGCACGGTTGTCCGTGCTGCTGCGTGACAGAAAACCGTCGACCCGGCGCGCCAGCTCGCGGAACTCTTCAGCCCCGACCTCGCGACGCATGAAGCGACCCCAATCGGCGCTCAAGGTCTGCGCTTCATCAGCCAGACTGTTGACCACCGGCGTGGCGCTTTCCACCAGATCCATGGTGCGGTTGGCCGCGGCTTCTGTCAGCTTGACCACATAGCCCAGGCGTTCGGTGGCGTCGGTGATTTGCGACACTTCCTCGGCCTGCGGCATGTTCGGATCGATCTGGAAGTTGACGATCGCACTGTGCAGTTCACGTGTGAGCTTGCCGACTTCCTGGTACAGGCCACGGTCACGGGTCTGATTGAGCTCATGGATCAGTTGCACAGCGTCGCCGAACCTGCCTTTTTCAAGGCTTTCGACCAGTTCGACCGCGTGTTTTTTCAGGGTCGACTCGAAATCGCCCTGTGAAGATTCGTTATGCTCCATAGCTCCCCCGCGCGTTCATCAGCCGATGCGTTCGAAAATCTTCTCGATTTTGTCTTTCAACGCCTGAGCCGTGAAAGGTTTGACTACGTAGCCGTTTACACCGGCCTGAGCGGCTTCAATGATCTGCTCGCGCTTGGCTTCTGCAGTCACCATCAGCACTGGCAGGTGCTTGAGTTTTTCATCGGCACGCACGTGGCGCAGCAGGTCGATACCGGTCATGCCCGGCATGTTCCAGTCCGTTACCAGAAAGTCGATGCTTCCGCTGTTGAGCACTGGAATGGCAGTCACGCCATCGTCAGCCTCGACGGTGTTGGTGAACCCAAGATCACGCAGCAGGTTCTTGATGATCCGCCGCATCGTTGAGAAGTCATCAACGATGAGGATTTTCATGTCTTTGTTCAATTCGACCTCCAAGCAGTCTTAAACGCGCCCAGCACCTGGACGCGCCACTTCAATCAATCGGCGCAGCACTCGAAGACTGTCTGGAGCACAACAGAGCAAGACCGGTGCCGTTCATCACCGCACCAGCCTCGTTCGCAGTGTCCCCACACTGCCTTCAGCGCGCTCGCCACTCCCCCAAACGCCCCCGCAAACGGGCCGCGCACTGGCTGTGTAACTGGCTGACCCGCGATTCACTGACGCCAAGGACTTCACCGATCTCCTTGAGGTTCAGCTCTTCGTCGTAGTACAGCGCCAACACCAGTCGCTCACGCTCCGGCAAATTGGCAATCGCGTCCGCCAACGCTGCCTGGAAACGTTCATCTTCCAGATCGCGTGACGGCTCCATATGAGCACTCGCGCCATCCTCGTGCAGCCCTTCGTGTTCGCCGTCCTGCAACAGGTCGTCGAAACTGAACAGGCGACTGCCCAAGGTGTCATTCAAAATCCCGTAGTAATCGTCGAGACTCAATTGGAGTTCGGCCGCAACCTCGTGATCTTTAGCATCACGGCCGGTTTTAGCTTCAATTGAGCGAATCGCGTCGCTGACCATACGGGTATTGCGGTGAACCGAGCGTGGCGCCCAGTCCCCTTTGCGCACTTCGTCGAGCATCGCACCGCGGATTCGTATGCCCGCGTACGTTTCGAAACTGGCGCCTTTGCTGGCGTCGTATTTGGTCGAGACTTCAAGCAGGCCGATCATCCCGGCCTGGATCAGGTCTTCGACCTGCACACTCGCCGGCAAGCGCGCCAGCAAGTGGTAGGCAATGCGTTTGACCAGTGGCGCGTAACGCTCGATCAACTCGTACTGCGCGTCACGTGCCGACTTCTTGTAGTAGTTCATACCGCTTGCGGTCATAGCACGGGCCCTGCCGTTTGCTGCACGAGGCGCTCGACGAAAAACTCAAGATGGCCACGCGGGTTGGCGGGCAGCGGCCAGGTGTCGACCTTCTGCGCGATCGCCTTGAACGCCAGCGCGCACTTGGAACGCGGAAAGGCTTCGTACACCGCGCGCTGCTTCTGCACCGCTTTACGCACGCTTTCGTCGTAAGGCACGGCGCCGACGTATTGTAGGGCCACGTCAAGAAAGCGATCCGTGACCTTGGTCAACTTGGCGAACAGGTTGCGCCCTTCCTGCGGGCTCTGCGCCATGTTGGCGAGGACGCGGAAGCGGTTCATGCCGTAATCGCGGTTGAGCAGTTTGATCAGCGCGTAAGCGTCAGTGATCGAGGTCGGCTCATCGCAGACCACCAGCAACACTTCTTGCGCGGCGCGAACAAAACTGACTACCGAGTCACCAATACCCGCAGCAGTGTCGATCACCAGTACATCGAGATTGTCACCGATGTCGCTGAACGCCTGAATCAGGCCGGCATGTTGCGCCGGGCTCAGGTGCACCATGCTTTGCGTGCCGGACGCCGCCGGCACGATGCGAATGCCACCGGGGCCTTGCAACAGCACGTCGCGCAGCTCGCACCGGCCTTCGATGACGTCGGCCAGCGTGCGTTTAGGGGTCAGCCCCAACAATACGTCAACGTTCGCCAGACCCAGGTCGGCGTCCAGCAGCATGACCCGACGGCCAAGCTCTGCCAGCGCCAGCGACAAGTTCACTGACACGTTAGTCTTGCCGACGCCACCTTTGCCGCCGGTCACCGCGATCACCTGTACGGGATGCATGCTGCCCATGTTATTTCTTTACCTTGTCTTGCATAGACGGAGGCCACATTACTGGCTGCGCGTTCACAACCGGAACAATGCATGGCAGACCATCGATGTAGGTACAAAAACTGTTCATGAATACCTCAGCCTACCTGCTTGGTCGGGCTGTGATAGATATCAGCGAACATGTCAGCCATGGCTTCTTCGCTGGGTTCTTCCTGCATTTGCACGCTGACGGCGCGGCTGACCAGTTGATGACGGCGCGGCAGATGCAAATCATCCGGAATCCGTGGGCCATCGGTCAGGTACGCGACCGGCAATTCATGACTGATCGCCAGGCTCAACACTTCGCCAAGGCTGGCCGTTTCATCCAGTTTAGTCAGGATGCAGCCGGCAAGCCCGCAACGCTTGTAACTGTGATAAGCGGCGGTTAGAACCTGTTTCTGGCTGGTGGTTGCCAAGACCAGATAATTTTTTGAACGAATGCCACGCCCGGCCAGACTTTCCAGCTGCATGCGCAGGGCCGGATCGCTGGCTTGCAGGCCGGCAGTATCGATCAACACCACGCGTTTGCGCAGCAGTGGATCCAGCGCTTGCACCAGCGATTGGCCCGGATCGACGTGGGTCACTGGCACATTGAGAATGCGGCCCAGCGTCTTCAGTTGTTCCTGAGCGCCGATACGGAAACTGTCCATGCTCACCAGCGCGACATTCTGCGCGCCGTATTTGAGCACATAACGCGCGGCAAGCTTGGCGAGTGTAGTGGTCTTGCCCATGCCGGCAGGGCCGACCATGGCAATCACACCGCCCTCTTCCAGCGGCTCGACTTCCGGTACGGCAATCATCCGTGCCAGGTGCGCGAGCAACATGCGCCAGGCCTGACGCGGTTCTTCGATATCGGTGATCATCGCCAGCAGATCGCGCGACAACGGGCCGGACAGACCGATACGTTGCAGACGGCGATACAGGTTGGCTTGCGCCGGACGGCTGCCTTGCAGCTGATTCCAGGCCAGGGTGCCGAGCTGAACTTCCATCAGCTCGCGCAGGCTGTTCAATTCAAAGCGCATCGAATCCAGTGCACGCGGATCGACACCGCCGGAGGACTGTGCAGGTGCCGGGGCCGGACGCGCCGGAGCGGCGTAAGTCGGCTCGGTCAGGGGTTCAGCGGCGGTCAGCGGCAGGCCGGCCGTCAACGGCAGCCCGGCGAAAATCTGGCGATTGCTGTTGCCGTCGGCTTCGCCACGCAGGCTCAACTCGGCCTGGGCGGTGACGATGCGCGACTGGGTCTTGCGCAGCTCGTCTTCGAGTTCCATGTTCGGAACCCGTGGCGCCAGCGCCGACAATTTGTAATCCAGTGCCGCCGTCAGCTCGACGCCGCCGGCAATGCGGCGGTTGCCAATGATGGCGGCATCAGCGCCCAGCTCATCACGAACCAGCTTCATGGCCTGACGCATATCGGCGGCAAAGAAACGCTTAACTTGCATAAACCACTACCTCAGCCGTTGGGCCCTACTGTCGCAACGATGGTCACTTGCTTGTTGTCCGGTATTTCCTGGTAGGCCAGCACATGCAATCCAGGGACTGCGAGGCGGCCAAAGCGCGAGAGCATCGCGCGGATCGGGCCGGCTACCAAGAGGATCACCGGCTGACCTTGCATTTCCTGACGCTGCGCCGCTTCGATGAGCGAACGCTGCAGCTTCTCGGCCATGCTTGGCTCCAGCAGAACACCCTCTTCCGAGCCTTGTCCTGCCTTCTGCAGACTATTGAGCAATATTTGTTCCAACCTTGGTTCCAAGGTGATCACAGGCAGCTCGGACTCAGTGCCTACAATGCTTTGGACGATGGCGCGCGATACGCCGACCCGCACAGCAGCCACCAGCGCGGCGGTATCTTGACTCTTCGCGGCGTTGTTGGCGATGGCTTCGGCGATGCTGCGGATATCGCGCACCGGCACATGTTCGGCAAGCAGCGCTTGCAGCACTTTGAGCAGCTGCGACAACGTGACCACGCCCGGCACCAGCTCTTCTGCCAGTTTCGGCGAGCTTTTGGCCAGCAATTGCATAAGTTGCTGCACTTCTTCGTGGCCGATCAGCTCACTGGAGTGCTTGTACAGAATCTGGTTCAAGTGGGTCGCGACCACGGTGCTGGCGTCGACCACGGTGTAACCGAGCGATTGTGCCTGGGCGCGCTGGCTGATTTCGATCCATACCGCCTCGAGGCCGAAAGCCGGATCTTTGGCGTTGATACCGTTGAGCGTGCCGTAGACCTGGCCTGGGTTGATCGCCAGTTCGCGGTCCGGGTAGATCTCGGCTTCGGCGAGGATCACGCCCATCAGGGTCAGGCGATAGGCGCTTGGCGCCAGATCGAGGTTGTCGCGGATGTGCACGGTCGGCATCAGGAAGCCCAGATCCTGCGAGAGCTTCTTGCGCACGCCCTTGATCCGCGCCAGCAATTGCCCGCCCTGGTTGCGATCCACCAATGGAATCAGGCGATAACCGACTTCCAGACCAATCATGTCGATCGGCGTCACGTCGTCCCAGCCCAGCTCTTTGGTTTCCATGGCGCGGGCCGGCGACGGCAGCAAATCCTGCTGGCGCTTGACCTCTTCCAACGCCACGACTTTAGCGACGTTCTGCTTTTTCCAGAACAGGTACGCGCCACCAGCGGCCAGCGCAGCCATGCTCAGGAACGAGAAGTGCGGCATGCCCGGCACCAGGCCCATGACCGCCATCAACCCGGCGGCCACGGCCAGCGCTTTCGGCGAGGCGAACATCTGGCGATTGATCTGTTTGCCCATGTCTTCCGAACCGGAAGCACGGGTCACCATGATCGCCGCCGCTGTTGATAACAACAGTGATGGCAATTGCGCCACCAAACCGTCACCGATGGTCAGCAAGGCATAAACCTTGCCGGCATCGCCGAAGCTCATGTTGTGCTGGAAGATACCCACGGCCATACCGCCAATGAGGTTGATGAACAGAATCAGCAGGCCGGCAATGGCGTCACCACGGACGAATTTGCTGGCACCGTCCATCGAACCGTAGAACTCGGCCTCTTGGGCGACTTCCTGACGGCGCATCTTGGCTTGGTTCTGGTCGATCAGACCGGCGTTAAGGTCGGCGTCGATCGCCATTTGTTTGCCGGGCATCGCATCGAGAGTAAAGCGCGCGCTCACCTCGGAAATCCGTCCGGCACCCTTGGTGACCACGACGAAGTTGATGATCATGAGGATCGCGAAGACCACGATACCGACCACGTAGTTACCGCCGATCACCACCTCACCGAAGGCCTGAATCACCTTACCGGCAGCGGCGTGGCCGTCCTGACCGTGGAGCATCACCACCCGCGTCGAGGCCACGTTCAACGCCAGCCGCAACAGCGTCGCGACCAACAGAATCGTCGGGAACACGGCGAAATCCAGCGGCCGCAGCGCATACACGCAGACCAGCAGGACGACGATCGACAGGGCAATGTTGAAGGTGAAGAACACGTCGAGCAGGAACGGCGGCACCGGCAACATCATCATCGCCAGCATGACCAGCAGCAACAACGGCACGCCCAGATTGCCTCGACTGAGGTCGGCAACGTTTGTGCGAGCAGTGTTGAATAACTGAGAGCGATCCACCGGTTTTCCCCGTTCCTTTAAAGCAAACTTTTGACGCCCAGAGCGGGCTCACGGCGGGTACTGCAAGAAGCTTTCCAACTTTGACCGGGGAGAGAAAACATGACCAATGTAGACCTTCGCCTGCTCGCGGTAGCGGTTTGTCTGGTTCGAATTGATCGACTGAAAAATCCTCATCGCGAGCAGGCGAAGGCCTACAGGGCATTGCATTCCAGATGTCAGATTGAAATGCATTCCAAAATGTGGGAGCGAGCCTGCTCGCGAAGGGGCCCTTATGTCCGGCACAAATTTTTCGATTTAAACGAAGCTGTTTAAAAGACACCTGCAGACACGGTCTCAAGGCTACAAATCCTTGCGCCATTGCCTACAGCCAAGCCAGAATCCGCCGGCTTGTGCGCCTTGGGGTCGGGTTCTATTGTGGTCCGGTCGCTGACGAATCAGCGATCGGGTCTCGCAGCCCGTCGATCTCTGGACGCACAACACCCGCTTTTTTATGGCGGCTGTACGTGGGAGACCTTCGGGTCTGCCGGTTCTAGAGTCCCGGTCTGCGACCCGCGTATAGCTGCCACCTTCATTCGTCTCGCAGCGAACGTTGGCAGCTCCAATGACTCTAGGAGCAGTCGCAGCGCAGGACGCTGCTGGGTATCGCGCAATTGATCATGCTCGGCGAGTTGGCGGTGAATCGGGTGATGGATAATCTGGAATTGCCGAATTAACGCCTGACTACCGTGCAGAAAATCGTTCCCGTACTATGCGCGGGAACGATCCACAGTGATGGCTCCAGAACGGCTTGCCCCGCCCGGAAAGCCGCTGAAAGCGTTGATCGCCGCCACTTTCAGCCATGACGCCTATCTGACTACGTCGGGAAATACCCCATTGCCCGAGAGCGAGTCGCCCCATCAGATAAAAACACGTTGCGACTGCCCATGGCCCCGTTGCTCACCAGCAACGAATGTTCGATTGCATACAAGTGCGGGTATGAAAGATTGACCGACACAAACCGCCCGTAATACAAGCCCCGCCCGCCATAGATGGGCGTCACGTCAACAAAGTTGTTATGCAAAATCCCCCATCCCATGGGTTGTCCACTGTTGTCCATGCTAACGGCACCGAACTGCCTGAACCAGGCGCCGGCCTCAGCTGCAGTCATGAAGGTATTGTTCAATATCAGCCGGTAGACATTCATCACCCGCACCGGATAAGAAACCTGGTTTTCATCGGCATCCGTCACAGTGATAGTGGTTGATTGATTACTTAGCCCCGACACTTTGCCATTGGCATCGACCGATGCTATGCCCGCATTGGCTGAACGATAGGTGTAAGGCGGCCGCCCGCCCGTTGGAACGCGCACTTGCACATTGTTGACAACCTCGCGCTCGCGTAATCCATACGCTGTGCCGCCCAACAGTTTCCAGCCATTCAAAAGCATCGTTTGCGTATCAATTGCCAGTTTTTCTGTGACTTTGACGGTATACCGCGCCACAGGAAGCACCAATGCCGTGTCCTCATCATCCGTGCTTTTCAGTGCTATTTTGCAGGTCAACGCACATCCAGAAAGATCCTTCAGAGAGTAGAACCAGCTTCGCGCCGCCTTGACGCTGATGCCTTGAGTCACTTCTTCGGCAGTCAACGCGGTACCGGGGCGCAATACCAACGGCTCAACGCCCTCGCTGCTGACCATGATCCAGACGCGCTGCCCGACCTCGGCAATCGGCAGCGGCGGCTTGACCACACATGTGAGGTCAGTCTGGATGATTCTCAGATCGATCAGCGGTACAGCACCGGCTTCGACGATATGCGGCCGAGTCAGGACGGGATCACCGTCACTGATTGTCTTGACCGTCAACATCAACGGCCTGGACTGGATCGTCTTGCCATTTCTGATCAGCTCGTAAAGGACTTCAACCAGTTTTCCCAGATTTTCCGCAATGAATGAAGGCCGCAGCACAAAGAATGCAACGTTGTCAGCATTCAACGGTAGAGGAGCAAACGTCGGCGAACCCTCCCCCGGCGCCCCTTTGACCAGCAAACGCACTTGATCACCCGGGCGCGGACTGGCCACATGGACTCGCGCTCGGGCACCGTCATTATTTTCCAGCGGGTCAAGTACGCCATCAGGCGCACGGCGTACAGTTGGCGGCTGCAACGACTGCGCCGGATCGCCGATATACAACTCGAGCAACGCGGATGATTGCGGCAGTTCGTCTGGCCGCTCGATCCACCAGAGCACACTGAAAAACTGCTCCCGATAGAACTTGATAGCTTCGCCGTCCAGCCAAAATTCCAGATCTTTGTCTACCCGGGTTTGATCAATCGGCAACTTGTCCCGAAAAACTACCCCGCCCGCATCGCCCCGCCCCTCCACATGCACCACATCGCCCAGGCGGGTATACGAAGCTGCTGCAACCTGAATATCCGTTCCGTACGGCACATGCGCAGGATTGAGCACACCATCAATGGCGCTAATGACCACCGGCGCAGGCAAGACAGGTTTGAAATCGTCTACACGTGCATACAGCTTTTCCGATACCAACGCAGGATTCAACGTGGCATGGCTGACCTCATACGAGACACCGACCGACCCTCGGATCAATGGAGCGATGTTGTTGCCAGTGACATTAAAGGCAATGGCCTGCCCTACCAACCGGTCGCTGACGTCGCGATACGTCTGATACAGGTGCGGGCGTCCGGAAGCACTGGTCCCCATCCAAGTCAATGTGACTCTGAAACCCTTTTTGATCCGGTCATCGGGACCGCACAACACCACGGTCTGACTTAGCGCAGGATCCAGAGTGCCGCCCACCAGATCCGTCATCCACGGTGCCGGCAGTCGCAACGTCTTTCCTTGCAAGGTGAAAATATAGATCTCTGAACGATCCGGCTCCCCCTCATCTTTGATGCGCCGGTAATCCACTTGCACCTGCCCGGACGCACTGGCAAGCACTATCGGATTGGGAATTTTGAAAGACTGAATCCCGATACGAGTAATCGATTGCTCTTCATTGTGCTCGACCACCTCTCCGCTTTGCGCCGTAGCCGTCCATTGAAGCCGGAGTTTTTGCCCCTTCACAAAACCAGTGCGCGTAATGATCTGAACTTCCAGGTCGTCGAATCCAACCTCATCAAGGCTGACCAGATCTTCATCGGCGAGAGGAACGAATACCGGATCGAGCCAGTTTTTGTCTGGATCGCTGATGACGGTCGTACGCTCCGAAAAGTCGCTGACGTTCTCTACCTGATCTTCGATCTGATAGACCACCACCGCCGGATTTGCGGGGCCCGCATCCCGGATATTCTCTGGCGAAATGAAAACACTGATCTCTTTTCCGACCTCGCTTTCCAGCACCGTGTAGGGCGTGACAGCAATACCGTGGAAACAGAGTTTCAACTTGTCCCCCTTGGCCATGAAGAGCCACGCAGAGATGATCGCCCAGACGCCCTCGGCAGCCACCTCCTTGTCAATGACTTGCCCGGGCTTCAACTGAAGTCGAGCCGGCTTGAGTCGTTGATGGCCGGGCAAGTCCGGCTCGGGATCGTTGCCACCCGGCGGATCGATCTTGAACCAGACTTCGATCTGCGCCCCCTCAGGGGGCTGACCGCTTTTGCGCAGAATCTCGTAGCGCAAGGTATGCACGCCGGCCGGAACCAGCTTCGCAGCGATGTGCATCACCACATCGAGATTACCGTGGTCAGCAGGCAGCACCGACGTGTCAACCAAATTCTCACCGACGTACAGTCGAATGGTGTCGCCTTCGGCCATATTCAGATAGGCCTGTACCAGCACCCGAAGTCCGTTGGCACTCGTATAAAGCAAGGGGCGGTTGACCCCCACTTGCGCCGGCGGAAAATCGATGCCTGTGAACTGCCCGGGGATATTGGGCGGGAACAACGAAAAAAGCCCCATACCTTCGTTGGAGTCAAAAGGGGTTATGTCATGTTGCGTATCGTCGATATCGTCCTCAATCGGCATCACCATCAAACCAATCATCGCCCTGCTCCTGAAAAATTCCGTAGCGGTTTGCCAAGGATCTGCAGAGGCCATTGAAAACCTCACGACAACATTCGACCACTGTCAGAACTAACAGGTGCGCGGGTTTTTCAGACAAACGGCGCTGACACCCGAGGAGGAAAATACAATCTGGCGGATGCGCACAGGGGGACGGATTTATTTAACCAGTGAGCGGGGCTTGATCGAGATTTTTCTGCTGACCGGGATGGCCCATTCGCGAGCAAGCTCGCTCCCACTGGGAAATGCATTCCAAATGTGGGAGCGAGCTTGCTCGCGAAGGGGCCAGTGAAGTCAGCGCAAATCGCCTTTTAAACTCAGGCGTTTAAAAGACACCTCCAGACACGCCTTTCAGGCTACAAATTCTTGCGCCATTGCCTACAGCTACGCCAGAATCCGCCGGCTTGTGCGCTTTGGGGGCGGGTTCTATTGTGGGTCGGTCGCTGACGAATCAGCGATCGGGTTTAGCGACTCGGACCATCTCAGTGCATCAGCGTTCGTGGCTTCGTTGTGGGACTCTTCGCCCGCAATTACGTTATGGCGGCTGTATGCGGGAGACCTTTGGGTCTACCGGGGTGCCTGTGACCGGTTCGCTAACCTGCGTACAGCTGCCACCTTCACTTGTTTAGCGACAGGGAAAGAGTGGCTCCATAACCTCAGGAGCTTCACCATGATCAAACCAACACCCAACCCGCCCGAAACCGACTCCACCTCCCCCTACGAATCCCTCGATTCAAAAAAACTCAACGATGCCGCCGAACGCGCCCTCGATCATTACCTGTGCCCACCCGGCTCTACTCCACCACCGCGTAAAACCCGCCGGATGTACGCCGTGACCGCCGACTTCAAAAACGAAGAACTGCTGGCCGATGCCAGCGAAACACTCGCTTGCGCCAGAACCATCGCCCATGACTTCGCCCACCTCATACCCGCGTCGCAGCGCAGGACGCTGCTGGGGATCGCGCAACTGATCATGCTCGGCGAGCTGGCGGTGAATCGGGTGATGGATAATCTGGAATTGCCGCAATAAAGCGCCGCCACTGATGCCCTCCTGTGGGAGTGAGCTTGCTCACGAAGGCTGACTTACAGGCAACACAGCTTTTCAGGCAAAAAACCGCCGTTCCGAATCAACCCGGACGGCGGTTTTTTTCATCCAGTAAACGACCACTCGTCTGATTATCACCCGAACCTGTCAGATCTGACAGGTGTGCAATCGGCAATTAAGCGTTCTGATGACACCTGACCCTTTCACCGCTCAGGAGCGTCAGTCATGACCACAACCCAGACACCCGACAACGCCGTGTTGGCGCTCTCCCCACCTCGCGCTCCTGAAGCGACTACGCCTGTAGTGGGTGCCCATTATGGTGTGCCCAAACGCGCATATGACCTCAAACCCATGGGCCTGACCATTGACGTCGATCCTCCGCTAGCCGGTACGGTCGATGCGGGCGACGTGATCCGCCTGGTGCTGAACAACGCCAGCACCGAAGCGACAAAAACCATCCAGCCTGGCCAGGAAAATGTCATTCATACCCTCTACCTGCCCAAAGGCTTGTTGCGGCCAAATCAACTCAACACGCTTGTTTACACCATCACCCGCGGCAGCGAGAACAGAGGCACGTCGACGCCGGAGTTGACCTTGCTGTACAACGCCATTCGCCCCGGCAATCAGGATCGCACGCCCGGCGACGGCGCCCACTCCGAACTGCAACTGATCCTGCCGCAGGACGTGATCGATGACGGCATTGATGCCGAGCGCGCCAAACAAGGCGTGCAGGTGTGCTTTACCTACCCCTACTGCCGCGCCTACGACGTAATCCGCTTGAACTGCAACGGCAAGGATGTCGTGCGAACCGTCACCGCCGCTGAAGCCCCGGCCAGCCCTTCAGCCGAACTGACGACAATTTGCGTGATGGTTGGGGAAGATGTGTTCCAGCAGGCCGGGGACAATTCGAAGTTCGTGTTTTCCTACACCGTAACCGATCAGCTTGGCAACGGGCCAGACACCGACTCGCCGTACTCTGGAACGGTGGAGGTCGATGTTCACCTGAAGGAAACCCGACTGGTCGCCCCCGATCTGGCCGAAGACCCGGACGATCCGAGCGATGACCCAAGCACCATCGATCTGGCCAAACTCGGCGGCAAGGATCTCACTGTTCTGGTACACGCCTTCGCGCCGACATGGCAGCCCAACGACAAAATCCGCGTGACCTACACCGCCACCAAGCCAGACGCCCCGGTCGTGTCGCACACCGTTGATGCTGATGTCGGGCGCATTCCGTTCACCTACAAACTGATGGTGCCCAATGCCAAAGTGATCGCCGGCAGCGTGGCGCGGGCGAAATATGAACTGATACGCGACGGCAACACTTTTGCGACCTCCAAGACCACCACGGCCGATGTAATCGGCGGCAGCACGATTGTGTTGTTGCCCCCTTTTCTGGTGGCACCAGCCGTTGATCCGATTGATGTGCTTGCATATCCGAACGGGGTGACGGTGCGCATCGAGTATCTTGGCGCTGTAAAAGGAGACCGCGCACGACTGGTGGAAGTCAATCCACCAGCAGGCTCGCCGCAGTTTCCGTTGGTGGAGTTCAACAGCGAAAAACAGGTGGATACCGTGTTGAGCACGCCGTTTATGGCGGCGCGACATGGAGAGAATATTGGATTTCGCTGGAATTTGAATCGCAATAACGCACAGGCCGGGAAATCGCCAGTGGCGACGTTCAGTATATTAAAGATTGCAAATGGAGATTCGCGGTTGCCGATGCCGGTGGTGGATGGCAAGACTGGTAATGAACTCGATATAACGCTTTTGCAACCCGCCTCGCAGCTCACCGTCGCGGCCTGGCCGCACGTCAAAGATGAAAGACTATGGTTGCAATTCGAAGGCAAGGACAATCAGAACACAACCGTAACATTCGATGACTTGGGCGGTGAAGTGGGCGTGGATGCGCCAGGTTTGAGACGCTTGGTGCCTTTGGAATGGTTGAAAAATCTGAAAAATGGCAGTGTATTAAAGGCGATGCTCAAGGTTAATTTTGATGGGGTAGCGAATGAGGCGACGGCGGTTGTTTTTCCTTGGCGCATTTATACCGTCAGGACCGTGGAGAATGTAGAACCGACAATAGACTCAATCAAAGGCTTACCCAGTAACATCGAAATCCCTGACAATGACGACACAGTAGAAAACTCAATAATTCTCATCGGCACAGCCGCCAAAGGCCAACAAGTTGATGTAATAGAAGGCGACGTATCAAAAGGTAAACCCGTCGCTAGTCCGACAGATGGAGAATGGAGGCTGACCCTTACAGAACTGACCAAGGGCAGGTACACCTTTGTTGCTAAGGCACAATACGCTGACAACCCAACATCAAAACCCAGGTCACTTACCGTTCACCAGCCCCTGCAAATTGACCAATCCAATATGATTCTCAACGGCTACCGGATATACACCGGATGGGCGACCACGGGCTTGGAGTTTTTAAACAACTCCGCAACTCGAACCGCCTCTTATGGAGTAAGCCCAGTCACTTATATGTCCAGCAACACAGCCATCGCTACAGTGGATATGAATGGCAAGGTTATCGGCCTTCGCAACGGTAACGGTAACGTAGTCATCACCGTTCAGGACAAGTTAAGCACTCTTACTTACAACGTATATGTCAGCAACATCTTCCGGCTGGATATAAGTACAGTTGGATATAATTATCAGCAAGCAATCAGCTGGAGAAATACCATCGCCGGCTCAGTACCTTTAACTAATGCACTGACAGCCATGCGTCGCGTTTACGGCCCGGATAACAACTGGCCTTTGGTGCCGGGAGGGGTGTACAGAATGTGCGATGAAGGCGGCTGCCCAAGCGGCTGGGGATCGATATTTGGGTATCGTAATGGAGGAGTCATATGCCATTCGGATTTGAGTAGAAATCTGGTTTCATGGTGTCTCAGACCGTATTGATCAGACGCGCTTGGTTTTAAAAGGCTAAAGGTAAAAGTTAAAAAAAAGGGGGGGGGTAAAAAGAAGCCAGACCTGAATGGCACTGACCGGGATGGCCCATTCGCGAGCAAGCTCGCTCCCACAGGGAAACGCATTCCAAATGTGGGAGTGAGCTTGCTCGCGAAGGGGTCAGTTAAGTCAGCGCAAATCGCCTTTTAAACTCAGGCGTTTAAAAGAAACTTCCAGACACGCCTTACAGGCTACAAATTCTTGCGCCATTGCCTACAGCTACCCCAGAATCCGCCGGCTTGTGCGCCTTCGGGTCGGGTTCTATTGTGGGTCGGTCGCTGACGAATCAGCGATCGGGTTTAGCGATCCGATACCCTACAGACGCTCAATCCCCAGTCTCAATTGCAGCTTTGTCTATCTGCACTTGGCGTCATGGTGGCTGTGCGTGGGAGACCTTCGGGTCTACCCGGGGTTTCTGTGACCCGGATCGCTAACCTGCGTACAGCCGCCACCTTTACTTGTTTAGGGATGAGCCGTGGCGGCTAAATCAACCACGGAGTCTCACCATGATCAAACCAACACCCAATCCACCCGAAACCGACCCCACCTCCCCCTACGAATCCCTCGATTCAAAAAAACTCCACGAAGCCGCCGACCGCGCCCTCGATCACTACCTCTGCCCACCCGGCTCCACGCCACCACCGCGTAAGACCCGCCGGATGTACGCCGTCACCGCAGACTTCAAAAACGAGGAACTGCTGGCCGACGCCAGCGAAACACTCGCCTCAGCCAGAACCATCGCCCATGACTTTGCCCACCTCATACCGGCATCGCAGCGCAGGACGCTGTTGGGGATTGCGCAGTTGATCATGCTCGGCGAGCTGGCGGTGAATCGGGTGATGGATAATCTGGAGGTGCCGCAGTAGCGACACGCGATGATCGTTCCCACGCGCAGCAAAGGAATGCCTCAACGGACGCTCCGCGTTCGGCTTTGGAAGGGACGCGGAGCGTCCCGGGCTGCATTCCTTTGCTGCGCGTGGGAACGATCATAAAAAACCGCCGCCCCGTTTTCAGCGGCTTTGCGAACAGTGGTCAATACCGGAGGATTTTTACTTTTCCATTCTTGCTCTTGGGCAATTCGAACTCGACCTCGCCGCCCACTTTGACGCTCGCCCGCAGGGCATCGGGCAATGGAATGCTGAATCGGTATTCTTTGGCCGTCAGAAAAAACCCCGTGGCTTCGGCAAAGGAAATACATCGTCCCGAGGGCTTCGGCGTGATGGTGCCCCTTCCGGTTTTTTCGTCATAACTGCTGAAAATACCTTTCATTGTCGTGCTCCCTTGCACTCGCCCGCATGACCGCCCCAGGTTCACGGCGCCACCTTGCATCAAACTGCAAAATCACGACGAGCGCACCTGTCAGAGTTGACAGTAAAGGGAGATCTCAGACCAATGGCTGCACAACGACGTCAGGAGTCGCGACGCAGATCCGGCGGAATCGGCAAGTCGTCCTTGAGCGGATCCGGGCGTTTGCCCTTGCCCGCACGGTACTGGCGGATCTGGTAGACGTAGGCCAGGACCTGCGCGACCGCGAGATACAGACCACCAGGAATTTCCTGCTCGAGTTCGGTGGAGTAGTAGATCGAACGCGCCAGCCCCGGCGATTCGAGGAGCATGACGTTGTTGGCTACGGCGATTTCGCGGATTTTCAGGGCGAGGAAGTCGCTGCCCTTGGCCAGCAGCACGGGTGCGCCGCCCTTCTCCGAGTCGTACTTGAGCGCGACGGCGTAGTGGGTCGGATTGGTGATGACCACGTCGGCGTCGGGAATCGCCGCCATCATGCGCCGTTGAGACATTTCGCGCTGGGTCTGGCGGATGCGCTGTTTGACCTCCGGGCGACCCTCCTGATCCTTGTGCTCGTCGCGCACTTCCTGCTTGGTCATCAGCAGTTTCTTGTGGGCTTCCCAGAGCTGCACCGGCACATCGACAGCCGCGATGATGATCAGGCCGCAGGCCAGCCACAATGTGCTCCAGCCGACCAGCGTCACGCTGTGGATGATCGCCATTTCAAGTGGCTCGTGGGCGATCCGCAAAAAGTCATCGACGTCCGCCGACAACACTGCCAACGCCACGCCCAGTGTGATCAGGAACTTGGCCAGGGCCTTGAGCAGTTCGACCACAGCCTTGAACGAGAACATCCGCTTCAGGCCTGCCGCCGGGTTCATCCGGCTGAACTTGGGCGCCATGGAGCCCGCTGCGAACAGCCAGCCACCGAGGGAAATCGGCCCGATCAACGCGGCGAGCAACAGAGTGATCATGATCGGCTGGATCGCCAGCAGCGCCATCTGGCCCGACTGCAACAGAAACGCGCCCATGGAACCCTGATCCATGATCACTTCGCGCGACAGCGTGAAGTTCAGGCGCATCAGTTCCATCAGGTCTTCGGCCAGCATGCCGCCAAACACCAGCAGCGCACCGGCACCGGCCATGGTCACGGCCAGGGTGTTGAGTTCTTTGGAACGGGCAATTTCACCCTTTTCACGAGAGTCCTTTTTACGTTTCTCCGTGGGGTCTTCTGTTTTGTCCTGACCGCTTTCGCTCTCTGCCATGACTCAGCGCGCCCGTGCCAGTTCGCGTAACAACTGCAAGGCCTCGGTGGCCAGCGGCTGGTACTGATTGAGAATGTCCGCCAGACCGACCCAGACGATAAACAGACCGAGCACCAGGGTCAGCGGAAAACCGATGGAGAAAATGTTCAGTTGTGGCGCCGCGCGGGTCATCACGCCAAACGCGATGTTGACCACCAGCAACGCCGTCACCGCCGGCAACACCAGCAACAATGCGGCGCCCAGCACCCAGCCGAGTTTGCCGGCCAGTTCCCAGTAATGCGCGGTCATCAGACCGCTGCCGACCGGTAGCGTGGTGAAGCTTTCGGTGAGGACTTCGAAGACCACCAGATGGCCGTTCATCGACAGGAACAGCAAAGTCACCAGCATGGTGAAGAACTGCCCGATCACCGCCACCGAGACACCGTTGGCCGGGTCGACCATCGAGGCGAAGCCCATGCCCATCTGAATCGCGACAATTTGCCCCGCGACGGCAAAGGCCTGGAAAAACAGTTGCAGGGAAAACCCCAGCACCGCACCGACCAGAATCTGCTCGGCTATCAGCAGCAAGCCACTGAGATCCAGCGGGCTGACCGCCGGCATCGGCGGCAGGCTCGGCGCAATACACACGGTGATGGCCACGGCGAAATACAGGCGCACCCGGCGCGACACCAACGTCGTGCCGAACACCGGCATGACCATCAGCATCGAGGCGACGCGAAACAGCGGCAACATGAACGAGGCCACCCAGGTACTGATCTGGGTGTCGGTCAGCTGAAGCAGCGATTGCATGGCTTAGCCGATGACCATCGGGATGTTTTTGTACAACTGGATGATGTATTCCATGAACGTCTGCACGATCCACGGACCACCGATGATCAACGTCACCAGCATCACCAGCAGACGCGGGAGGAAGCTCAGGGTCTGTTCGTTGATCTGCGTAGCGGCCTGGAACATCGCCACCAGCAAGCCGACCAACAGGCTCGGCACTACCAGAATCGCGACCATCAATGTGGTCAGCCAAAGGGCTTCACGAAAGATATCGACCGCAACTTCCGGCGTCATGGCGAGACACCTCCAAAACTGCTGGCCAGGGTGCCGATGATCAGCGCCCAGCCATCAACCAGCACGAACAGCATGATTTTGAACGGCAGCGAGATGATCAGCGGCGAGAGCATCATCATACCCATCGCCATCAGCACACTGGCCACGACCAGGTCGATGATCAGGAACGGAATGAAGATCATGAAGCCGATCTGGAACGCGGTTTTAAGCTCGGAGGTGACGAACGCCGGCACCAGAATGGTCAGCGGCGCCTGATCCGGCGTGGCAATGTCGGTACGTTTGGACAAGCGCATGAACAGCTCGAGATCGCTGGTGCGGGTCTGCGCGAGCATGAAGTCCTTGATCGGCACCTGGGCCTTTTCGACCGCTTGCTGGGCGGTAAGGGTTTCCGCCAGATACGGTTGCAGCGCATCCTTGTTCACCCGGTCGAACACCGGGGCCATGATGAACATGGTGAGGAACAGCGCCATGCCGGTGAGGATTTGGTTCGACGGCGTCTGTTGCAGACCGAGGGCCTGACGCAGGATCGAGAAGACAATGATGATCCGGGTGAAACTGGTCATCAGAATCACGGCCGCCGGAATGAAGCTCAGGGCGGTCATGATCAGCAGGATCTGCAGACTGACCGAGTACTCCTGCGCGCCATCGGCGTTGGTGCCCAGCGTGATCGCCGGGATCGACAACGGATCGGCGGCGAATGCCAGCGGCGCGGCCAGCAACAGGGCCAGCGTCAAGACGATGCGTAACGCACCCATTACTTCTTATCCTTCTGATCCTTGCCGAGAATCTTCAGCAGATGCTGGGCAAATTCCGGGGTCGCTTTCTCGCTGGTATTCGGCACCTCGACCGGCTCTTTGAGCACATGCAGCGCGGTGATGGTGCCGGGGCTGAGGCCGAGCAGAATCTGCTCGTTGCCGACCTGCACCAGCAGCAAACGGTCACGCGGGCCGAGCGCGCGCGAACCGATCAGCTCGATCACCTGGCCCTTGCCTGCCGGACCTGCCTGCTGCACCCGTCGCAACAGCCAGGCGAGGAAGAAGATCAACCCCAGCACCAGCAACAGGCCGAATACCAGTTGCGTCAGTTGCCCGGCCACGCCGCTGTTGACCATCGGCGCGGTGGCGGCTGGCACTGTGGTCGCCGTTGAAGGGTCGGCGGCCAGCACGCTCAATGGCAATGCCAGCAAAGCCCAGAGAAACCGTTTCACTCAGCGCAGCTTCTTGATGCGTTCGCTTGGGCTGATCACGTCAGTCAGGCGGATGCCGAACTTCTCGTTGACCACAACTACTTCACCGTGCGCAATCAGCGTGCCGTTAACCAGCACGTCGAGCGGCTCACCGGCCAGACGATCAAGCTCGATTACCGAACCCTGGTTGAGTTGCAGCAGGTTGCGAATGTTGATGTCGGTGCTGCCGACTTCCATCGAGATCGACACCGGGATGTCGAGGATCACGTCCAGGTTCGGGCCATCGAGGGTCACCGGATCGTTGTTCTTCGGCACGCTGCCGAACTCTTCCATTGGCAGACGCGAGCCGCTGGATGCGTCGGCGGCCAGCAGGGCGTCGATGTCAGCTTGACCGTCACCGGTTTCTTCCAGGGCCGCAGCCCATTCGTCAGCCAGTGCCTGGTCGTCCTGGGCGTTCATATCGTCGTTCATCATTTGTCCTCGGCGGGCAAAAATTCAGTTAAATGCTTGGGGTAGGAGCGCCGTTTCAGCGACGCTCGATCGGCTCGATCACTTGCAACGCGAGGTTGCCTTTGTGCGAGCCCATCTTGACCTTGAAGGCCGGCACGCCGTTGGCGCGCATGATCATGTCTTCCGGCATTTCGACCGGGATCACGTCACCCGGCTGCATGTGCAGGATGTCGCGCAGTTTCAACTGGCGGCGCGCCACGGTGGCGCCGATGGGTACGTCGACATCGAGGACGTCCTGACGCAGCGCGTTGACCCAGCGCTCGTCCTGATCGTCGAGGTCGGACTGGAAACCGGCGTCGAGCATTTCGCGCACCGGCTCGATCATCGAGTACGGCATGGTCACGTGCAGGTCGCCGCCACCGCCATCGAGTTCGATGTGGAACGTGGAGACCACGATCGCTTCGCTTGGGCCGACGATGTTGGCCATAGCCGGGTTCACTTCCGAGTTGATGTACTCGAAATTGACTTCCATGATCGCCTGCCAGGCTTCTTTCAAATCGACGAAAGCCTGTTCCAGCACCATGCGCACCACACGCAGTTCGGTCGGGGTGAATTCACGCCCTTCGATCTTGGCGTGACGGCCGTCGCCGCCGAAGAAGTTGTCCACCAGTTTGAACACCAGTTTGGCGTCAAGGATGAACAGCGCGGTGCCGCGTAACGGTTTGATCTTGACCAGGTTGAGGCTGGTCGGTACGTACAACGAATGCACGTATTCGCCGAACTTCATCACCTGCACGCCACCGACGGCAACGTCCGCCGAGCGGCGCAGCATGTTGAACATGCTGATGCGGGTATAGCGGGCAAAACGCTCGTTGATCATTTCCAGAGTCGGCATGCGTCCACGGACGATGCGGTCCTGACTGGTCAGGTCGTAGCTTTTGACACTGCCGGGTTCGGCAGCGTTATCGGTCTGTACCAGACCATCGTCGACGCCGTGCAAAAGCGCGTCGATTTCATCCTGGGACAGCAGATCCTGCACGGCCATGTCGTGTTCCTACTGCAGTACGAAATTAGTGAAAAGCAACTGTTCGATCACCACTTTGCCCAGCTCTTTCTGCGCCACTTCCTGGACGCTGGCGGTGGCCTTCTGGCGCAACATCTCTTGGCCGACCGGGGTCGCCAAGGTGGCGAAATCCTGACCGGAGAAGAGCATCACCAGGTTGTTGCGGATCACCGGCATGTGCACTTTGAGCGCTTCCAGATCGGCCTGATTACGCGCCAGCATGGTGATGCTCACCTGCATGTAGCGCTGACGGCCGTTCTGGTTGTAGTTGGCAACAAAGGCCGGCGCCATCGGCTCGAAAATCGCCGGCTGCTTGCCGACAGGCGCTGCATCAGCGGCTTCGGCAGGCTTGCTCTGAGCGCTGTGCATGAAGAACCAGGTCGCCCCCACGGACGCGCCAATGGCCAGCAGCAACGCCAGCACGATCACAATGATCAGCTTGAGTTTGCCTTTGGTTGCGGGGTCTTTCACTGCTGCTGTTTCGCTCTTCGCCATGCCAATAATCCGTCACTAATCGGGTTTTCACAGTCGCACGGCAAGGCAAGAGCAAGTGTTATGCCAGAAGTGTCGGCCGTAGCGCAGACAACGCTAAAGTCAAAGGCACCCTCACCCCAGCCCTCTCCCGGAGGGAGAGGGAGCCGACCAAGGTGTCAGACGCCAAACATCGACCTGAAAGACCGAGTCGATTATGGATTCACAACAGGAGTATCCGGTCGGCGTACTTCGCAAGCATCCCCCAATCGGTCCCCTCTCCCTCTGGGAGAGGGCTAGGGTGAGGGTTTTCAGGGGGCCGACCGAGGTGCAAGACGTCAAACATCGACCTGAAAAACCGAGTCCATTATGGATTCACAACAGGAGTATCCGGTCGGCGTACTTCGCAAGCATCCCCCAATCAGTCCCCTCTCCCTCTGGGAGAGGGCTAGGGTGAGGGTTTTCAGGGGCCGACTGAGGTGCAAGACGTCAAACATCGACCTGAAAAACCGAGTCGATTATGGATTCACAACAGGAGTATCCGGTCGGCGTACTTCGCAAGCATCCCCCAATCGGTCCCCTCTCCCTCTGGGAGTGTATGTACCGGAGACATGGTGGACACATGTTCGGAGACATGGTGGACGGTTTTAGATCTTCTTACCTGCCGTCACGATCTGCAAGTTCAAGTCGATTCGGGCGATACGATGTCTACTCCAGTAGACATCGTGGATGCCGTCCTCCGTCGTTTCCCTGATAGCCACTGACCTCCCGTAAAATGCCTTTCCAACTGTGTATTCACGATTGCCCCAGTAGATCTCGCCCTTCACCTGAACCTTCCTGACCACATCCCCATCATCGTACTCAGGCGCCGCCGGTTGCTCCTGATATTCCCGCGGGCTACTGCTGTAGCGAGTAGCAGGAACCTGCATGCCCAGTGCTTGATGCGGGCGCTTCTGGTTGTAAATCTCACGCCAGATATCAAACGCCCGTTGCGCATCGTCCAGATCGATGAAGAGCTGGCCTTGCAGGACTTCCCTTTTCAGGCTGCGGTGGAAGCGCTCCAGCTTTCCCTGGGTTTGCGGGTGATAAGGTCGGGAGTGGCCGACCTTGATGCCCTGGCTCATCAGCCAGACCTCCAGTGCGGTATAAACACCTGTCTGATCACCCCATGGCGAACCGTTGTCCATCGTCATGCGTAAAGGCAGGCCGAAACGCCGAAAGGTCCTGATTAGATGCTCCTGAACGGTTTGGCGCTGCTCATTAATGCATGCCGCGATGCACAGCGAAAACCGTGAATGATCGTCCAATATCGTCAACGGATGGCAACGCCCCTGAGCCAGGCTGATATGTCCCTTGAAGTCCATCTGCCAAAGATCGTTGGGCGCTTCATGCTCGAACCGGATAAACGGTTTGATCTCAGCGGCCTTTGGATCAACGCGCGAATGACGCTGTAAAACCGCATGCACGGTACTGACCGAAGGCATCACTTTGCCGTCGTCTTCCAGCACACGCTTGAGCTTGCGAGCGCCCCAAGCGGCGTACTCCTGACTCACGGTCAGAATCTGCTGCTCAACATCGTCAGCGCAACGTTTGGGTGATGTCTTTGGTTGTCGAGACTGATCGATCAATCCCTCTGCACCTGAGGTCTCAAACCTGTTGAGCCATTTGTAGGCAGTGCTTGGGCTGATATTGAATCGACGGCAAAGCTGCCGAACATTGGCCCCTTCTTGCCGAGCCAACAGCACGAATTCTGAACGAAGCTGCACGGTGGACACCTCTTCCCAAGACACAGGCCATCTCCTTCGCGATGAGCAATGTGTCTATTAAAATGTGTCCACCATGTCTCCGAACACCTGTCCACCATGTCTCCGGTACATACAGGGAGAGGGCTAGGGTGAGGGTTTTCAGGGGGCCGACCGAGATGCAAGACGCCAAACATCGACCTGAAAGACCGAGTCGATTATGGATTCACAACAGCAGTATCCGGTCGGCGTAATCCGCAAGCATCCCCCTATCAGTCCCCTCTCCCTCTGGGAGAGGGCTAGGGTGAGGGGCTCTTGATTTTGCTCAGGCGTAATAGTCGACCGCGCTGCTGCCAATCACGCTGGTGGTTTGAGCGGCGGCTTCAGCAATGGTTGCAGGCACCAATTCGTCATCCGCCGAATCGAGGCGACCGCCGGCCGCGCTGGTGCGACCACTCTGGCCCTGCTGCGCCTGTTCTTGACCTTGTTGCCCCTGCCAGCCACGGTTCTGGTCGGAGACATTGACGTCGACCTGACCCATGCCCTGCTGGTTGAACATTTCGCGCAGGCGATGCATCTGGCCGTCCAGCGCTTCTCGCACGCTTGGATGCGCGCTCATAAAGGTCACTTGGGTCTGCTGGTCCGGAACCATGTTGACGCGAATATCCAATCGCCCCAGTTCAGCCGGCTGCAGCTGAATGTCGGCCGCCTTCAGATTGGCACTCGACAGATACATGACGCGATTGACCACTTCTTCAGTCCAGCCGCTCTGGTGCATGGCGATCGGCTGATTCACCGGTACCGCGTTCGCAGTCTTCGGCGTGGCCGCCTGCGTCAGTGCCGCCAGACGGTTGGCGAAGTCATCGACGCGGGTATCGCTGGTCGCCGTTTTGAGATCTTTGAGGCCGTCGTCGATCAAGCCGCTGAACGCTTTGTCACCACCCTGGCTGGTGCTGTCCTTGTCGGCTTGCACGTCGAGCATACTGGCCATGCCGGCGGCGAAGGTTTGCGCGGAAGTCAATTCACCGTCGGCCTGAGCCTGAGCCGGCGACGCTTTCGGTTGCGCCTGGCTGGCGGCGGAAATGTGCCCGCCCTGCTCCATCGCCATGCGCACGGCCGGCATTGAGTCGAGCGGATCGGCCGAAGGGTCGAAATCGCTGTCAGTGGCCGGTGCCGGATCTTTGACCGTCCCCGGCAGAGCGGCAAGCGCAGGCGTTTCGGTTTCAGGCTGGTCAGTCGCGACGACCGCCGGATTCTGCACAACTGGCGTCGTGACTACCGGCTGCACAGCGGTTGCCAATGCCGGATCGAGCGTCGGATCAACCGGCGCCGCGTCTACGACTGGCGTCTGGGCGGTGCCTGTGTTGTCGTCGCTGCTGGCGCTGCTGTCATCGGTCGCTGCGGTTTTGTCGGCAGGCAAGTCGTTGCCGCTATCGGCAACCGCCGGTTGTGCAGCGGCAGACGGATCTTTGGCGATGTCCTTTTTGCCGCTGTTGTCAGCGACCTTGTCGCGCGCCGACTTGGGCGAATTGTCAGCGGTGGCGACAGGCTTGTTCGACCCCTGATCGGCGAACACTTTAGCGAAGCTTGAGGCTTTATCCCCGGTGTCTACGGCCATAGCCGACGATTTGGCCGAGGCGGCCTGCGCCTTGGCCTGAGCGGCATTCTGAAGAAGGATGTTGGGGGTCGCAGGCATGAAACGGTCTCCGCTGCACTGGGATCGTAGGTACAGTTGCAGAGATAGTTGCAAGTGCCGGGCCAGATTTGCCCGGCGCTCGTAAAAAGCGCCGGACGGCGGGATCAGTGAGTAGTGGCGTGCTGTCGCTCGTCTTCGTAAACAGTGCGAATTTCAGCGAATTCGACGCTGATATCGGCGACCAGCCTGACGTTTTCTGCCGGACTCTTGTCCCTTGCTTCGCTTTCCAGCTTCTGGCACAGCACGGCCAGTCGAACCGCGCCCATATTGCTGGCGCTACCCTTGAAGCTGTGAGCAACCTCCGATAGCACTTCGGCATCGGCGGTCGTTTGCAGCACCTGCACGCGACTTTCGGAATCTATCAGGAAGGTATCCAGCAAATCCGGATAGTTCTCCTCCATGACGTCACGCAATGTATCGAGTACGTCGCGATCCACATGTTGGTCAGTCACTTGTTCACTCCTTGATCAAGAATTGCGCGAATTATGCCTCAACCTCCCAGGAAAACTCCACGCAGGCACTACGACCTTCGTCCGACCAACTGGCGTTATGCCCCAATTGCCGGACCAGACTGACGCCGCGCCCCGACAAACGGACACCGTCCAGCGGCCTTTCCATGACTCGCGCCACATCAAAACCCTTGCCGCTGTCCTCAACGCGAATCACCAGCCGGCCGCCCCCGCCTTGTGGCTGCACCTGCAGATGCACACGGACAAAGCCATCCTGCAGCGCCTCCAGCCGATCGTTGCGCTGCTGATAATAGCGAGCAAAACCCGCCGCATCGCGCTTGAGGCTGGAGTCCAGACCCAGCACGCCATGTTCCAGCGCATTGGAATACAACTCGGCCAGCACACTGTACAAAGCACCACTCTGCGCCCGCAACCCATGCACCTCAAGCAGCAACTGCAACAGGTACGGCAACGGATTGAAACGCTTTAGTGTGGCACCACGGAATTCGAAGCTCACCGACCAGTCAAGCGGGCACGACTGGCCGCTGTCGGAATACACCGGCGCCGACGGTTTGACCTGCGCCGGCTCCAGCAGGCTAACCTCGACCATGCTGACATCGTCGCGCGCCTCGCCACGAAAATCCCGCAGCGCCTGCTCGATATCCTCGAACAAGCTATCCGGCTCGCGATTGGCGGCGAACACCTGCTGCAAACGCTCGACGCCGAACAGCTGATCACTGGCGTCACTGGTGTCGATCACCCCGTCGGACAACAGAAACACCCGATCACCGACAGCCATCGGATGCACTTCCGTACGATCATCGAACGCCTGCGCACTCAGCACACCCAGTGGCAAGTGCCGCGCTGCCAGCGGTACACGCTCACCACTGGCGATCCGATGCAGATAGCCGTCAGGCATGCCGCCGTTCCACACTTCGACCGAACGCCGCTGAAAACTCAGGCACAGCAACGTGGCGCAGCAGAACATGTCCACCGGCAGGATGCGTTTGAGCTTGGCGTTCATCTCGCGCAGGGTTTCCGCCAGGCCGTAGCCCTTGGCGGTCATGCCATAGAACACCTCGGCCAGGGGCATCGCCCCGACGGCTGCCGGCAGGCCATGGCCAGTGAAATCGCCTAACAGCACATGCATGTCCCCTGCCGGCGTGTAGGCCGCCAGCAGCAGGTCACCGTTGAACAAGGCATAGGGCGATTGCAGGTAGCGGATGTTCGGCGCACTCAGGCAACCGGAATGCGCCACTTTGTCGAAAACGGCTTTGGCCACACGTTGTTCGTTGAGCAGGTAATCATGGTGTTTGGCGATCAGGTCGCGCTGCTGCAGCACGGTTGCCTGCAAGCGGCGCAAGCGATCCATCGCCTTGATTTTGGCGGCGAGGATCACCTGGTTGTAAGGCTTCGCCAGAAAGTCGTCGCCACCGGCCTCCAGACAACGGGCCAGCGCTTCGCTTTCGGTCAGCGACGTGAGGAAGATGATCGGCACCAGCGTCTCGCCCGCCAGCGCCTTGATCTGCCGCGCGGCTTCGAAGCCGTCCATGACCGGCATCATCGCGTCCATCAAGACCAGATCGGGTTGCTGCCGGCGAAACAGATCGACCGCTTCGGCACCGTTGGCCGCCGTCAAGACGTTATGGCCCTGACGACGGACGATGGTCGACAGCAACAGGCGATCGGCGGCGCTGTCTTCGGCGATCAACAGGGTCAGCGGCTCTTGCGCCTGCATGGCCGTCAACTGATGTCGAAGAGTTTGTCGAAATTGGAGATGGCGAGGATCTTGCGCACATCGGAGTTGCTGTTGACGACTCGCACGTCCGAATTATCGCCACCGGCGTGATCCCGCAGCAGGAGCAGCATGCCCAGTGCGGAGCTGTCGAGGTAGGTGGCCTCTTTCAGATCGACCACGATGGACTCAGGTTTCTTTTGGAGTCGCTCATAGGACTCGCGAAACTCCTGATGGCGCCCGAAATCGAACCGCCCCCTGACCGAGATCGTCAGTTTGTGACCATCCGGAGAGACTTCTGTAACGACTGACATTGACTGGCTTCCTTGTCATTGACGAACCTGTACAAGGTTTAGCACTTGCACAGGGTTGCGGCAAGGTTAGAAGACAGATCAAAAGATCGCAGCCTTCGGCAGCTCCTACACTGATCCTCTGTAGGAGCTGCCGAAGGCTGCGATCTTTTGATCTTGCTTTAAAACGGATTCTGTCGTGGCAAACGCTGGGACAGTTCATCAAGCAGCTTCTGCTCGCGCTTGTCTTCAAGGCGTTGCGCCTCTTCGCGATAACGTTGCACCAGTTTGCGCAAACCTTCGACCTTGGCGAACGCCTGCTGCCATTCCTCACGCGCCTTGTCGAGCTTGTTCTGGTGCCAGACCAGACTCTGGCGCTGCTGGTCGACGGCGGTGTCGAGTTGCGCCAGAAAGCCCTGAAAACCGAGCAGCCATTGCCCGCTCACGCCGGTGCTGCCGCGCACGATCCATTGCTGCGAGTAATCCAGACGAAAGGCATTGAGGTCGGCGAGTTTGCTTTCTGCGACTTTGACCTGACCCTGAAAATAGCCCAGCCGTTGCACGGCGGTTTTTTCGGCCTGTTCGGCCATGTCCACCACCGGAGCCAAGCGCGCAGCGCGGCTGACGGCCATGGCCGGTTACCCGCCCGCCGCAGGGGCGAACAAGGTCTCGAGATAGGCCTGGCTTTCACCCATGTTGATTTTGTCGTTGAGGCCCTGACGCTGGTAGCGCACTAACTGCGGTTGCAGGGAAATCGCCAGATCGGTCTCGCGGTCGCCGCCGGCAACGTAGGCGCCGACGCTGATCAGATCGCGGCTCTGCTGATAACGCGACCACAACTGTTTGAAGTACTGCGCGCGCTGCATGTGTTCCGGCGAAACCACCGCCGGCATTACCCGGCTGATCGACGCTTCGATGTCGATGGCCGGATAGTGCCCTTCCTCAGCCAGACGCCGGGACAGCACGATGTGACCATCAAGTACGCCTCGAGCCGAGTCGGCAATCGGGTCCTGCTGGTCATCGCCTTCGGACAACACCGTATAGAACGCGGTAATCGAACCACCGCCCTTCTCCGCATTACCGGCACGCTCAACCAGTTTCGGCAATTTGGCGAACACCGACGGCGGATACCCCTTGGTTGCCGGCGGTTCGCCGATGGCCAAGGCGATTTCCCGCTGCGCCTGGGCGAAACGGGTCAGCGAATCCATCAGCAGCAGGACGTTCTTGCCCTTGTCGCGGAAATACTCGGCAATTCGCGTGCAATACATGGCGGCGCGAAGACGCATCAGCGGCGCATCGTCCGCAGGGGATGCGACGACCACGGAACGCTTGAGACCTTCTTCACCGAGGATGTGCTCGATGAATTCCTTAACTTCTCGACCCCGCTCACCGATCAGGCCAACGACGATAATGTCGGCCTCGGTGAAGCGGGTCATCATGCCCAGCAACACCGATTTACCGACACCGGTACCGGCGAACAGACCCAAACGCTGGCCGCGACCGACCGTCAGCAAACCGTTGATGCAACGGATACCAACATCCAGCGGTACGCTGATCGGGTCACGGTTGAGCGGGTTGATCGTCGGGCCGTCCATTGGCACCCAGTCTTCGGCCTTCATCCCGCCCTTGCCGTCCAACGCACGACCGGCGCCGTCGAGCACGCGCCCGAGCATGCTCATGCCCATCGGCAAGCGGCCGGTTTCAGCCAGCGGCACCACGCGGGCACCGGGAGCGATACCGGCGACACTGCCGACCGGCATCAGGAATACTTTGCCGCCGGAAAACCCCATGACTTCCGCTTCGACCTGGGACGGGTGATAGCTGTCATCATTGATTACCAGGCAACGCGTGCCCATGGCGGCGCGCAGGCCTTCGGCTTCGAGGGTGAGGCCGACCATACGCAGCAGGCGACCTTCAAGAATCGGCGCGCCGGCAATCTCGGTGGCCTCAGCGTAAGTGCTCAGGCGCTTGGCGAAACTGGTGCGTTCAAGGCGCATCGGGTTCGTCCGCGAGCGGCTCGTCAGGCGTGGCCGCCGGTTTTACATCTTCTGGAATGTCCAGAGTCAGATCCGCCTCGGCCGGGTGCAAAGCCTGCTCGTGCAACTGATCGAACAGTTTGGCCATGACCTGAGCGACGCGGGTTTCGATGCTGGCATCGATGCGGCTGTGCTCGGTTTCAACCCGGCAGCCACCCGGCAACAGCGCTTCGTCTTCGACAATGCGCCAGGTTTCCTCATGACGTTCGCGCAAAGCCTTGGCCTGCTCGAAGTCCTGCGGATTGACGTACAGACGCACATTCTCGACGCCCAGCGGCAACAGCTTGAGCGCATCGCGCATGACGTGTTCGATCTGGCTGGAATCGATGGCCAGCTCGCGCTTGATCACCTGTTTGGTGATGTGCTGCACGAGGTCGACCAGTGATTTCTCAATCTGGGTGTCTTGCTCGGCGATCGGCTCGAACAGGTTCGCCATCAGTTGCTCAAGGCTGGCCAGCTTCGCCGCCAACGCCACTTCAGATTCCTGACGAACCTTGAGCGTGGCGCTGTGAAAGCCTTCTTTCTCGCCGATGCCAAAGCCCTCGTTGTAAGCCTCCTGACGGATGCTTTCGAGTTCTTCCAGGGTCAGTGGCTGGACTTCTTCCAGCGGCACCTCTTCCATTTCCGGCGGTTCGGGTTCCGGCTCGGGCTCGGGTTCCGGCTTCGGCGGGTCGAAGCTGGGCATGGCCCAGGATTCGAAACCACGGACATCGCGGGCACGGATCAGATCCGTCACATCGTCGTCGTGCTTGTCCATGGGCTTAGATCATTTCCTCGCCGCCTTTGCCACCGAGTACGATCTCGCCGGCTTCGGCCATACGACGGGCAATGGTGAGGATTTCTTTCTGCGCGGTTTCGACATCGCTGACGCGCACCGGGCCTTTGGCCTCGAGGTCGTCGCGCAACAGTTCGGCAGCACGTTTGGACATGTTCTTGAAGATCTTCTCTTTGACGCCTTCGTCCGAACCCTTGAGGGCCAGCACCAGCACGTCCGAGGACACTTCGCGCAGCAACGCCTGAATGCCACGGTCGTCGACATCGGCGAGGTTGTTGAACACGAACATGAGGTCTTCGATCTGACCGGACAGGTCTTCGTCGACTTCGCGGATCGAGTCCATGAGCTGGCCTTCGATCGAGCTGTCGAGGAAGTTCATGATGTCTGCCGCACGCTTGATGCCGCCCAGGGTGGTGCGCGAGGCATTCGAGTTGCCGGAGAACTGCTTCTCGAGAATCTGGTTCAGCTCTTTCAGTGCTGCTGGTTGTACGGTGTTCAACGACGAGACGCGCAGGATGATGTCCAGACGCACCTTGTGGTCGAAGTTGCCCAGCACTTCACCGGCCTGATCCGGGTCGAGGTACGCGACCACGATCGCCTGAATCTGCGGGTGTTCGTAACGGATCACGTCGGCAACGGCGCGTGGCTCCATCCATTTCAGGCTGTCGAGGCCACTGGTGTTGCCACCGAGCAGGATGCGGTCGATCAGGCCGTTGGCCTTGTCTTCACCCAGGGCCTGGGTGAGCATTTTGCGCACGTAGTCGTCGGAACCGACGCCGAGGCTGGTCTGGTCGCCGACGATGTCGACGAACTCGCTCATGACCTGCTCGACCTGCTCGCGATGGACGTTGCCCATCTGGGCCATGGCCACGCCGACACGCTGAACCTCTTTCGGGCCCATGTGGCGCAGCACTTGTGCGGCGTCGGTCGAACCCAGGGACAGCAGCAGAATCGCGGCTTTGTCGACCTTGGTCAGTTTGACGGTAGCGGCTCGGTTATCACTCATCTGCGTTAATCCACTCTTTCACGACCTGAGCCACGCGACCCGGATCCTCGGCCACCAGACTCTTGATTGCATTCAGTTGCGCGTCATAACCCTCACTTGGGCTCGGCAACAGAATGCTCTGCGGACCACCGAGGCTTACGCGGTCGTTGGCCAGGTCGCCGTCCAGGCCGCCCATCCCACCGAGTTCCACGTCGCTGCCAAGACCGGCCAGCTCCTTGCCTTTGCCGCCGCCGGTGATGTTGTTGAGCACCGGACGCAGCACACCAAACACCAGCACCAGGATGAACAACACACCCAGCACTTGTTTGACGATGTCCCAGAACCATGGCTGGGAGTAGAACGGAATATCGGCAATCACTTCGCCGCGCTCGGCGGAGAACGGCATGTTGATCACGCTGACGCTGTCGCCACGGCTGGCGTCGAAACCGACGGCGTCCTGGACCAGACGGGTGAAACGCGCCAATTCGTCGGCGCTCCACGGCGCGCGTGTGGTTTCGCCGTTGGCCGCGTTGACCTTGACCTGATCGTCGACCACCACCGACACCGACAGACGATTCAGGCGACCCTGCTGCTGTTTGGTGTGGCTGATGGAACGGTCGAGTTCGAAGTTCTTGGTCGATTGTTGACGCTTGTCTGCCGGGTATGGCGCGAGCATCGGCTGGCCGGTGGCCGGGTCCATGATCTGCTGACCGTTGGCATCAACCAACGGCTGGCCTGGCTGCACCATAGCGGCCGGCGCTGCGGCGCCACCGGTGGTTTGCGGCGCCGAGGCTGGCGACGGCGGCTGGTTGCTCAGAGCACCCGGCACACCTTGCGGGCCATTGCTGGCGGTGCGTTGTTCGTTGACCGACTGCTCGCTGCGCAACGCCGGTTGATCCGGGTTGAACTGCTCGGCAGTCGACTCGACGGCATTGAAATCGATGTCGGCCGAGACCTCAGCCTTGTAGCGATCATTGCCCAATACCGGCTGCAGAATGTTGTGCACGCGCTGGGTGAGCATGCTTTCCATGCGGCGGCTGTAATCGAACTGCTTGCCGGCCATGGTCATTTCGGAGTTCTCCGCCTGATCAGAGAGCAGGTTGCCCTTCTGGTCGACGACGGTGATCTGCGACTTGCTCAATTCAGGAACGGAGGTGGCCACCAGGTTGATGATCGCCACCACCTGACCCGGCTCCAGCGAACGACCGGAATACAACTCGACCAAAACCGAAGCACTTGGCTTGCGTTCATCTCGCACGAACACCGAACTCTTCGGAATCGCCAGGTGCACGCGGGCACCCTTGACGTTGTTCAGGCTGGAGATGGTCCGCGCCAGTTCACCTTCGAGGCCACGACGGTAGCGCGTCGCTTCCATGAACTGACTGGTGCCCAGCCCCTGTTCCTTGTCGAGGATTTCAAAACCGATGTTGCCGTCGCTGGGAGTGACACCAGCAGCGGCGAGTTTCATCCGCGCACGGGACAGGTCATCGGCCTTGACCAGCAAGGCGCCGGAGTTCGGTTCGACGGTGTAAGGAATGTCAGCAGAGGCCAGGGTGTCCATGACCTGCTTGGCGTCCATGCCGGCAAGGCTGCCGTACAACGGACGGTAATCCGGCTGCTGCGACCACAGCACCACGGCAAAGCCAATCGCCACGCTCGCAGCCAGGCCGACCAACAGGCCCACCTGACGCAGCATGGTCATCTCGGAGAGGTTTTCCAGGAAGGACAAGCCGAACAGCGGCGGTTTGCCGTCTATTGGGGTGGCCTTGGCCGGAACGTTATCGGCGACTGCTTCTGCCATGACTCAATCTCGTCCTTAAACCGGCATCTGCATGATGTCTTGATAAGCCTGAACCAGCTTGTTGCGTACCTGGGTCAGAGCCTGGAACGACACGCTGGCTTTTTGCGAAGCGACCATCACGTCCGTCAGATCGACGCCGCTCTTGCCCACTTCGAATGCGTTGGCCAACTGAGTCGACGCCTGCTGGGTATCGCTGACCTTGTTGATCGCCTGACCGAGCATGTCGGAAAAGCTGCTGCCCGCCAGTTCAGGGACAGCGGTCGTCGATTTCGGTGCAGACATGGCGTCCAGTTTCATGGCCTTCATGTCCATCATCAACCGATTAAATTCAATACCTTGGCTCATGGTCTACTCTCTTGGGCGGCCCGCAATTTTTTGACACTCACTCGGCGGGTACACAGGTATTAGCAACAAGGGTGCCAGCTCATGGGCACCCCTTTCAGAAAAGCGTTTTCAAATCGTTGCGCCAGACGTCAGGTGGCGAACAGATAACCTTCGACGTCCATTCCGGCATCGCGCATTTGCGCCAGCTTGTAGCGCAGGGTGCGCGGGCTGATACCGAGCTTTTCCGCCGCTTCTTTACGTCGGCCGCGCTCGGCACGCAGGGTGTCGATGATCATCTGAAACTCCCGGCGGCGCAGGTCATCGCCCAGTGCACCGGCCGAATCCGCTTCGATTTCAACCTCGCGAAGCACCGCTGACACCGGCGCGACGACGGGCATCGTGGTGTACGTCACGGGACCGGCCAGACAGAAATCCTGCGGCTGAATCAAGCCGCCCTGCTGCAAGATCAGAGCACGCTGAATGGCGTTATCCAGCTCACGCACATTGCCCGGCCACGGGTAAGCGGTCAGGCACGTCTGCGCTTCAGGCGAGAGTTTCGCCGCCGCGTGCTTCATTTTATTGACGTGTTTGGCCAGCAACCTTTCGGCCAGCGGCAGGATATCGGCAGTGCGTTCGCGAAGTGGACGCCAGGCCAAGGGGAAAACCGACAGACGGTAAAAAAGGTCTTCACGGAACCGCCCCGCCGCCACTTCGCCCGCCAGATCGCGGTTGGTGGTCGCGACCACGCGAATATCCAGAGCAATCGGTTTACGTGCCCCGACGCGCTCGACCTCGCGCTCCTGCAACACGCGCAGCAGTTTGGCTTGCAGGCCGAGGGGCATTTCGGAGATTTCGTCGAGCAACAGCGTGCCACCGTCGGCTTGTTCGAACTTGCCGGCTTGTGCGGCAATGGCGCCCGTGAACGAACCCTTCTCGTGGCCGAACAACGTCGCTTCGAGCATGTTGTCCGGGATCGCCGCGCAGTTAATCGCGATGAACGGCTGACTGGAGCGATGGGATTGCTGATGAATGTAACGCGCCAGCACTTCTTTACCGGTGCCGGATTCGCCAGAGATCAGCACCGTGGAATCGCTGCGCGCCACCCGCGCTGCCAGCTCCAGCAACTGCGCACTGGCCGGCTCGACGGCCACCGGACCGTCGCCGTCGCTTGTACCAATACTGCCTAGCGCATGCCGTGCCACCAGATCCAGCAAGGCCTTGGGTTCAAACGGCTTGACCAGATAGTCGGCCGCGCCCTGGCGCATCGCATCGACCGCACGCTCGACCGCGCCGTGCGCCGTCATCAGCAACACCGGCAATTGCGGTTGGCGGGCCCGCAACAGCGAGAGCAACTGGTGACCGTCCATGCCCGGCATGTTGACGTCGCTGACCACCAGATTGAACGCCTCACGCGCCACCGCCGTCAGCGCGTCTTCAGCGCAACCGACCGCGTGGTAATCGTGCCCGGCCAGCAACAACGTATCGGCCAGCGCCTCGCGCAATGAGCGGTCATCCTCGACCAGCAAAACCTTGATGCCCATGTCTTTTACTCAGCTCCGTGTACAGCGGAAAACAGCGGCAGGATCACCTGCGCGCACGTGCCGCGCCCGACCCGCGAACGCAGCAGCAATTCTCCCTGATGCGCACGGGCCACAGCCTTGACCACGGTCAGGCCGAGGCCGGTGCCGGTGACTTTGGTGGTAAAAAATGGCTCGCCGAGCCGCGCCAGAACCGCAGGCTCGATGCCGCTGCCACTGTCGCTGATACTCAGATGCAGGTTGTTGTCACGGGTGTAGCAATGCACTTTCAGGCGGACGTCGCCGACACTGGCCTGAATGGCGTTTTCGATCAGGTTCAGCAGCGCTCCGACCAGCGTGTCGCGGTTGCACAGCAGCTCACCGACATGACTGTCGCACTGCCAGCGGATGGGCAGATCCTGGACATGCGTCAGCGCCGCCGCTTGCAGAGCCTGCATCAAGGTGTTCGGGGTCAGGCGATCGGTCAGCGGCAACTCACCGCGAGCGAAGACCAGCATGTCGCGCACCTGGTGCTCCAGCTCGTGCAGGCGCTCTTTCAGGCGCCCGGCGAAACGCTGCTGGGTAGCGACCGGCAATTGCTGCTCAGTCAAATGACTGGCGTAGAGCAAAGCAGCGGATAGCGGCGTGCGGATCTGATGGGCCAGCGAGGCGACCATGCGCCCCAGCGAGGACAAGCGCTCGTGGCGTGCCAGTTGATCTTGCAGATGACGGGTTTCTGTCAGGTCGTTGAGCAGCACCAGCTGCCCCGGCTCGGCATCCAGCGAACGGGTGGCGATCGACAGGCGTCGACCATTTTTCAAGGAAACTTCATGACCGTCGTCTTCACGCGGGGCAAAGCAACGCGCAATCACATGGCGCCACAGCTCGCCCTCAAGCGGCAAGCCGAGCAGTTCGATAGCGGCAGGATTAGATTCGCGAACCATGCCGTGACCGTCGATGACGATGACGCCACCGGGCAACAGATCAAGGAGATTTTGCAGGCGGTTGGCCAAGCGTTCTTTTTCCGCCAGCTCCTGCATGCGCTGGGCACTGACGACTGCGAGTTCACCCTTGAGCTCGGTTACCCGCGCTTCAAGCATGCTGTAGGAGTCCGTCAGCTGGCTGGACATCTGGCTGAACAGCTCGAATGCCTGCTCCAGGCCCTGTCGGCTTGCCTGCTCTACGGAGGACGGCTGCCCCTCGGGACTGGAGGCAGTAGACATCTGGGCGTGGGGCATTGTGCTTTCTCGCTTGGCTGACCGTCAGTTAAACGGAACGTTGCGAGGGCTGTAGCAATACCCGTGCCTAAAAAAAACTGCTTATAAATGAAGCAGTTGAAAAACAGGCGTCAATCCTCCGCCTGTTCATCTCCATCGCGCCGGCTCATGCCGTACTTGCGCATCTTCTCCACCAGGGTGGTGCGACGGATACGCAGGCGTTCAGCCGCACGCGCCACAATGCCATTGGCATCGTCCAGCGCCTGCTGAATCAGGCCTTGCTCCAGACCACCGAGGTAGTCTTTCAGGTCCAGGCCTTCCGGCGGCAGCATGGCGTTGGCGGTGAAGTCCGGCGTATGGCCGTTGATCGCCACGCGCTCTTCAAGATCGCTGCGCAGGCTGTCGACCATTTGCTCGTCCTCGTCGTCGACGTAGCGGAATTTCTTCGGCAGCTCGACCACGCCGATCACCCCGTACGGATGCATGATCGCCATGCGCTCCACCAAGTTGGCCAGCTCGCGGACGTTGCCCGGCCAGCCGTGACGGCACAGCGACATGATCGCTGCCGAGTTGAAACGGATCGAACCGCGCTTCTCGTGCTCCATGCGCGAGATCAGTTCGTTCATCAGCAACGGAATGTCTTCGACGCGCTCACGCAGCGGCGCCATCTCGATCGGGAACACGTTCAGGCGATAGTAAAGGTCTTCGCGGAAGGTGCCGATCTCGATCATGCTTTCGAGATTCTTGTGGGTCGCGGCGATGATGCGCACATCGACGCTCTGGGTCTTGTTGCTGCCCACGCGTTCGAAGGTGCGCTCCTGCAGGACGCGCAGCAGTTTGACCTGCATCGGCAGCGGCATGTCGCCGATTTCGTCGAGGAACAGGGTCCCGCCATTGGCCAGTTCGAAGCGGCCGGCACGGCTGGTGATCGCTCCGGTGAAAGCACCCTTCTCGTGACCGAACAATTCGCTTTCGAGCAGCTCTGCCGGGATCGCCCCGCAGTTGACCGGCACGAACGGTGCGTCGCGGCGCTTGGAATGGTAATGCAGGTTGCGCGCAACCACTTCCTTGCCAGTGCCGGACTCACCGAGGATCAGCACGCTGGCATCGGTGTCGGCGACTTGCTGCATCATCTGGCGCACGTGCTGAATCGCACGGCTGGTGCCGACAAGGCTGCGGAACAGATTGGGTTCGCGATGACGGCCGCGCTCGCGTGCCTGGTCGTACATCTCGCGATAGACCTGGGCGCGGTGCAGGGAGTCGAGCAATTTGCTGTAGCTGGGTGGCATTTCGAGGGTCGAAAGCACGCGGCGACGCTGGTCCTCAGGCAAGTCAACGGAAGAATTATCGCCCATCAACAAAACCGGAAGGAACTCATCCCAGGTTGAGAGTGTCTTTAGCAAGCCCAAAAGCGCACCAGGAGCATTAACCGTCCCGATCAGTACGCAAATGACCTCACGACTAGACGACAAAGAGCCGACTGCCTGCTGCCAGTCATGGCTGCCGCAGGGTAAATTTTCTTCGCCAAGAAAATTTAGAATCACCGCCAAGTCGCGGCGGCGGACGCTATCGTCATCGATCAGCAGAATTTTGGTTTCACGCCACATGCAATAGCAACTTCCCTAGTCAACTCAATGCCCAAAATAAGGGGCAAGCGAGACGCTTGCAGGACACCATGTGCCTGTAGACGCCTGAAATCTGAAAACAGCCACTAGTTAAGTCAAAAAACCGTGCACAGTCAAATTTATGGCGCACATGTCTGGATTAACTGGAGGTTAATTAACCAAACAGATGGTAAACCTTTGCCGCCTTTTGCGCTTGCGTGATCTGCGACATCTCATTGGCTATCGCCTGCCGCTCACCCATGGCCACCTCAAGAAGCTCCTTGTAGACGTGGAGCAACTCCTCAAGGTTGTCGCGCAACGCGACCTCGTCCAGCGCAGCCTCAGCCATGACGTCTTCCATGCAGGAACGGCAAGCCAGATCCAGTTCACCAATGGCTTCCCAATTGCGTTCAGCGAGGGCAGTAACCAACGCTTCTCGGGTATCGGCGATTCGCTGCAATACAAGACTCATGACGATCTCCTTTAAAACTGCGGAGCAGGCACAGGGGCAATAGCATCCCAGCCTTCCTTGACCGTGCTCAGCAAGCCGGCAACCTCATCAAGAATGCGCAGGTCGCTGCTGATGTTCGCCTCGGCGAGGCGCTTCATCATGTAGATATACAGCCCATCCAGATCAGCCAGGGTATCTGCGCTGTTTTCCAGATCAAGGCCTTCACGCAGACCGCTGACAATGCCAATCGCCTTGCTGATCGAAGTGCATTTGCCAGGAATGTCCTTGCGCTCGATGGCGCCTTTGGCCTGAGCAATACGGGCCAGACCACCTTCCATCAACATTTGCACCAGACGGTGCGGGCTCGCTTCGGATGTCTGAGCGTGTGCGCCGACTTTCTGATACTGCCGAAGGGCTAACATCGGATTCATGTTCTACCTCATTGCCACAATGACTCGTATAACCAGTGTATCGCCAACGAATCACAGAACTTTAGATCAAAAGACAAAAACCCGGCGCACGCCGATGAAGCGTAGCCGGGTTTTTGTCGTGCCCGCGCGTTACTTCGCGGACTGCTGAGCGTTCAGCGAGCTGAAGAACGACGTGATGTTGCTCGCCGTAGCCTTCATCTGCCCTACCAGCAAGTCCATGGCATTGTACTTGGCAGTCAACGTCTTGGTCAGGTTGGCGACACGCAGATCCAGCGCCAACTGCTGCGACGTGAGGCTGCGGGTGTTGTTGTTCAGAATGGTCATACGCTGATCAAGCAGACCGCTGGTGGTTTTACCATCAGCAGAAGCTTTGAGGTACGGATCGACCGCTTTGCTCATTCGCGCCAACAGACCGTTTTTATCGTCGGTGCCGGAGAACAGCTGCTGCACCTGACCAGTCATGCCTGGCTGAGACATGGCCTTGTTGAAAGCCGTCGCGTCCAGCGTCAACTTACCGGTGTCGCGATCGGTCATGACGCCGATCTGCGACAGCACACCCAGCTCGCCAGGCGACGAAGTGGTCAATTGGGCACGAATGTCTGCAATCAACGTCCGCGGCAGAGAATCACCGGTAAACGCGGCCTGCACCGTCAACTTGCCATCTTCGTCCGGCGTTGCCTTGGACAGGCTATCGATGGTGGTCTTGAGCGTGTTGAAAGCGTCGACGAATTGCTGAACCGAAGCCTGCAAGCCCTTGGTGTTGGTATCGACAGAGACCTTGACCGCGGTGGGGCTGGCTTCCACCAGGTTCATGGTCAAGCCACTGATGGCGCCGCTCACTGTGTTGCTCTTGCTGGTAACGGCAAGACCATCAATGGTCAGCTTCGCATCCTTGGCAATATCGCCCACAGCCCCTGAGTCACCAGCGGCCGGGGTCGCAGACATGACCTTGGTGCCATCGATTTCCAGACCGGCAATACCACTGACCGTCAGGTCGGAGCCCGCGCCCGTCTTGTTGGAGCTGATCACCAGACGCGAAGCGCCCGAGCTGTCGGTCACGATGTTGGCGGAAACACCGTTGACACCCTGCGCCTTGTTGATGGCATCACGGGTAGTCTGCAAGGTGGCATTGGCCGGAATATCGACATTGTAATCAGTGCCATTCTGACTGATTTTCAGGGTACCACTCGGAATGGCACTGGCCGCGCCGCCGGCAAAGGATGCACTAGCTACTTTCGAGCCGGTGGCCAAGTTATTTACCACGACACTGTATGTGCCCGAAACAGCCGTGTTATCGGAAGTAGCGGTCAGCGTTGTCGGGGTAGACGAGGTCGCCGCGTAACCGGCAAACGCAGGGTTAGTCTTGCTGCCCAGATCGGTCATTGCCTTCTGGTAGGCCGCCAATGCGTTTTTCAGCGCACCGACACCGGAAATCTTCAGGGTGTTGGTTTTGGTCGCAGAATCGATCTGCGTCTGCTTCGGCGACTTGTCGGCGTTTACCAGCGCGGTCACGATCGCGCCGATATCCAGACCGGAACCCAGTCCGGAACCCGGTAGAATTGGACTTGCCATGTGCATCTCCCTTCAGATTGTTGCCATTCTTTTGACCGTTACACGCATCTCGAGAACGGACAAACATAATTCATGCCAGCTATCAGACTTTGGCGTCAAACAATACGTGACTGGCATTGGCGAGGCTGTCTGCCAGCTTGAGGGCCTCTGCGGAGGGAATCTGTCGTACGACCTCACCCGTCTCGCTTGCGATTACCTTGACGATGACCTTTCCAGAGTGTTCATCGATGGAAAACTCCAGATTGCGCTTGATCGACTGTACAAACTTTTCGATCTCCTGCACCGCCAGTTTCAATTTGGCGTCGTCCGAATCCTGACTCTTGGCAGCGACCGGCGCTTCAGTCTTGGCAACTTTAGGCGTCTCTGACGGTTTGTCAGCAACCGGCGTTACTGGCTTGGGAGCCGGATAAGACACGTTAAGCTTTACGCTCATGTCCATGCCCATCACCTCCTAACGAAAAAAGCGAGAGAGCGCGACCAGCGCACTCCCCCGCTCAAACTCATTCCGAAATTACTGAAGCAGCTTCAGTACAGCGGAAGGCAGTTGGTTGGCTTGAGCCAGAACAGAGGTCGAAGCCTGTTGCAGGGTTTGCTGCTTGGTCAGGTTAGCAGTCTCTGCGGCGAAGTCGGTATCTTGTACGCGACCTTGTGCAGCAGTGGTGTTCTCGGTGATGTTCTGCAAGTTCTGGATGGTGCTGGTCAGACGGTTTTGCGAAGCACCCAGGCTGGCACGAGTTGCACCGATGGCAGCGATTGCAGCGTCGATCGCGGTGATCGCGTTGTCGATGTTCTGCGAAGCGCCAGTTACGGTAGCACCGGTCAGGGACAGAGTACCGCTACCTACCGACAGGCTTACTGCGTCGAACTTGGAGCTCAGTACCAGGTCGATGTGGTTAGCCGAACCGGTGTTTGCGCCCACTTGCAGGGTCACAGTACCAGCCGAACCGTCCAGCAGGTTTTTGCCGTTCAGGTTGGTCGAAGCCGAGATACGGGTGATCTCGTCGGACATCTGAGCGAATTCAGCGTTGGTAGCGGTCTGGTCAGCAGTGCCGTTGGTACCGTTACGTGCTTTAACAGCCAGTTCACGCATACGCTGCAGGATGTCGGTAGTAGCTTGCAGAGCGCCTTCAGCGGTCTGGGCAACGGAGATACCGTCGTTGGCGTTCTGGATGGCTTGGGTGTTACCACGGATCTGCGAGGACATACGGTTCGAGATCTGCAGGCCAGCGGCGTCGTCTTTAGCGCTGTTGATTTTCAGGCCGGAAGACAGGCGCTGCATCGAAGTCGACAGAGCGTCGGAAGCGCGGTTCAGGTTTTTCTGAACGTTCAACGACGTAGTGTTGGTGTTTACTGTTAAAGCCATGACGAATTCCTCGTTGGTTGGGTACTGCGGCTTCCGGCCCTGGCAACCGCCGGGTATGGCCTAGAGAACCTTCGTAATAGTTATCGTCGGGTTTGCAGGTTGCTTGAGGGCTTTTTGAAAAAAATTTGCCATCACCCTGCCACCCCCGAGAAAACAAAGACTTAGCAGTACGTCAGCCGCGATAAAATGACGTCATAAAACCGACTGCGGCGCAAACCTGCGGGCCAGTGCTGTCGGCCTGCTCAGACCGGAACACTTTCCAGCAACTCGATCAATTCGTACTCCATATAATCAGCCAGCCCCAACCAGTCCTGGCGCTCCTGACATTCGAGCATTTGCATTAACAGCTGCGCCCACACCTGCTGAACCTCTACCGGGGCAGACGCTAAACATTGCTGGGCCTTTTCAAACACATCGACCATCGTCAGCGCCGCCTCGACATCGCGCCCGAGGCGAAACAAACCCGCACACTGGCGACATTCATCCTTACAGAGGCTCAGCGTACTCATTGCACAAACTCCGGGTTGAAGTCGGTTCCGGCGATCAGCGCCCCGGAGCGGCTGCTGTTGAGAAATTCGACCTGTGGATGTGCAGCGATATAGCGCTCCAGCACACACAAATAACCGCGAAAGTTGAGCTGTGTGGTCACCCGCTGACCATGGCCATCGCGCACCCAATGCCGCGCCTGATTCACCGGTGGCCCCAGATCGCCATCGCTCCAGCCCGCGTGAGTCTTGTTCATCGGGAAGGCGAAATCGGCGCCAAATAGCGTGATGCGAGACGCGCCCATTTGCACCGCCAGATCGACCGCCGGATGGATCACGCTGCCGCCGACGTGCAGCAGCGCGCGCGGATGCTGTTCACGCAACCCGGCGTACACCGGACTGGCCGAGTAACCGCCATAGCGCTTGCCCTTCCAGGCCCGCAAAACTTCGGGATCGCTCATGGGCAAATACACCAGCGGGATACCGTCAGACGCCTCGAACGGCAAATGACGGAAGCTGATGCGCTGATCAATGGTCACCACCAGATCCGGAACGATCCCGTGCTCAATCAACGGCCGATACGCCGTGTCGACACAGATGAACAGCGGGCGCTGAGCCTGATTCCGGAGCGCTGCCAATCGTTCAAAGTGCCCTTCCAGAGTCGGCCCGGTAGCGATCACGTAGATCTCGCGATCGGTGCAGGTACCAAACAACTGCGCCACATCGTCATCACCCAGCAGCACCGGCAAGCAGTCCTGCAAGCGCTGTTGAATGAACGGCGACTGCGCGTCGAATTCGCGATTGTTAAAACTCAGATGGACTTCATTGACCAGCCGATCGCGAATCTTCGCGTTGTAGTCATCGGCCAGCAACATCTCGGCAGGCAGGGCAAAAAACGGCGTGAACAAGTCCGGATGATCGGCAGCGTAAAACAACTCGACCCGCGGGTCTTCCAGCCACTGACGCTGATCGAGCAGTTGCACCACCAGCGCAAACAGCGCGCCATTGAGGATGTGCACGTACAAGCGTTGTAATCCCGTCCGCTCAAGCAGCACACCGGGCAAATCACCGAGACCGGTGCCATAGACGTGCAGTTGCGCCTTGTCCGGCAGGCTGGCCGCCTGAATCTGCGCTTCTTGGAGGCGATCGTGACGACTGGTGAGCTGGATGCCGTTGATGCTCAGCGTCGAGCCTAGCCCCTCAACCAATTGAGCCGCAATGGCCGTACTGTCTTGCGCCATCAGTCGTTCGAACAGCGCCGGCCAGCGCCGTTGCAACACCTCGGCATTGGCTTGAAAAAACTCGCTCATGGCGCCTCGCGCTCCCTTCCAGGCAAAAAAATAGCGTTCAAGGTTAACCTTGAACGCTATTTTTGTATCCGCCGTTTTTGCTCGGACTCAAGGGCGATAGATGATCGCCGAGCCCCATGACAGACCGACACCAAAACCGCTCAAGGCAATACGCTGCCAGTCGGAATCGATGACGTGTTTCTCCAGCAGCAACGGAATGCTCGACGACACAGTATTACCGGTCTCGACCATGTCCTTGATGAACTTCTCCGGCTCGCCTTCGAAGCGCCGCGCCACGGCATCGACAATCGCCGCACTGCCTTGGTGAATGCAGAAGGCATCGATGTCATCGGCTTTCAGACCGGAATCGTCGAGCAGTTCGTGCAAGTGTGCCGGGACTTTGAGCAGCGCAAAGTTGAAGACCTGACGACCGTTCATGAAGAACACGCCATCGGTGACTTTCAAGTGCGGTGCACCGGAGCCGTCGGTGCCAAACTTGGCCTTGCCCAGCGCCCAGGTCGGATCTTCACCCATCCACGTAGCGGTTGCGGCATCGCCGAACAGCATGGTGGTGTTGCGGTCTTCCGGATCGACGATTTTCGAGTACGGGTCAGCGGTAATCAGCAGGCCGTTCTTCAGGCCGGCGGCTTCCATGAAGCCCTTGATCGCGTAGATGCCGTAGACATAACCGGAGCAGCCCAGGGAAATGTCGAAGGCCGCCACGTTGGTCGGCAGACCGAGTTTGTCCTGCACGATTGCAGCCGTGTGCGGCAGGCCTTCTTCGTCACCGTTCTGGGTGACGACGATCAACGCGTCGATCGATTCACGTTTCAGATCCGGGTTGCTGGCAAACAGCGCATTGGCCGCTTCCACGCACAGGTCGGAGGTTTCTTGTTCAGCGTCTTTGCGCGGCAGGAATGCCGAGCCGATCTTGCCAAGGATGAATTCTTCATCCTTCTCGAATTTTGCACCTTGTGCGTAATTGTCCACGCCGGCTACAGGAACGTAGCTCGCAATGCTTTTTATGCCAATCATTACGGCTTCCCAATAAAAAACAGCCCAAGACCACCGCTCGCAAGGATTTCGAGGGGCGCCGACAAACAGAAAACGGCCGCCACAACGGGCAGCCACGGGGAGCGCAAAGGGCTATCACTGGAATCGAAAACGAGCCAGGCGCCATCTCCCCGATCAATACAATACAGTGAAGATGCGCGTTATGACTCGCAGGTCACGCTATTTTGCCGAATCGGTGCAGATCGGGTTATTCGACCAACGACCAGTCCAGCGGTGTGCCGCGCTTGATCGGGGCGCGGGCGCGGCGACCAAGAACAGCGTCGGTGTGCTTGGGCGGCAGACCGAGGCCGGGGCGAATGGCGCGCAGATTGTCCCCGGTAAAGGTGTCACCGGCGGCCATGTCGGCCGTGACATACAGCGAACGGCGATAGACCAACGACTTGCGTTCAGCCTCTGTGACACCGTAATGCACTTGGCCCATGGCTTGCCAGGCGCGCTCGGTTTCCACCACCAGACTGGCCATTTCCGCCGGTTCCAGGGAGAAACTCGCATCGACGCCACCTGCTGAACGGTCGAGGGTGAAGTGTTTTTCCACCACGGTCGCACCGAGCGCCACGGCGGCCACGGACACACCAACGCCCATCGAGTGATCCGACAGCCCCACTTCGCAACCGAACAATTCGCGCAGATGCGGGATCGTGCGCACGTTGCTGTTGAGCGGGGTCGCCGGATAGGTGCTGGTGCATTTGAGCAGCACTAGATCCTTGCACCCCGCCTCGCGGGCAGCGCGCACGGCTTCATCCAGCTCAGCGATGCTGGCCATGCCGGTGGAGATGATCAGCGGTTTGCCGGTGGCGGCCACACGACGGATCAACGGCAAGTCAGTGTTTTCGAAACTGGCAATCTTGTAGGCCGGCACATCAAGGCTTTCGAGAAAGTCCACGGCGCTGTCATCGAACGGTGTCGAGAACGCGAGCATCCCCAGTTCCTTGGCACGAGCAAAAATCGGCGCATGCCATTCCCACGGTGTATGGGCTTTTTCATACAAATCGTAGAGCGAAGTGCCGGCCCACAGACTGCCCGGATCCTTGATGAAGAACTCACCTTCAGACAAATCCAGCGTCATGGTTTCGGCGGTGTAGGTTTGCAGTTTCAAGGCATGCGCCCCGGCCTTGGCCGCTGCCTCGACGATTTGCAGGGCCACGTCCAGCGACTGGTTATGGTTGCCACTCATCTCGGCGATGATGAAGGGCGGCGCATCGGCACCGATCAAGCGGTTGCCGATCTTGAAACTAGTCATGCGGGTGATCCTTCAAAACACGGGTGAACGTACAGGCACTCTGAGTGAACCCGGCGTCATGAAACACATTCAACGAGGCACGATTGCCCGGCAGTACCTGAGCGGTAATGCCGGTCAATTGCGGCCAGTGGCGGGTGACGAACGCTTCGCCCCGCGTCAGCAGCGCCTTGCCCCAACCCAGGCCGAAACGTCCCTCAAGCAGGTAGATCGATACTTCGGCAGCAAACCCGCGCAGGTCATAACGCACAACGCCGACCGCGCCGTCGTCCGCCTCGGCGATCAACAACAGGCGTTGCGGATTGCGCAAACTCGCCGTCAACCAGTTCAGGTGCTGCGGCCAATCGATCACGCCGCTGTCCAGCGACCAGCGCCGTACCGTTTCGGCATTGCGCCCATCGAACAGCAACTGCGCGTCATCCAGAGTCGCCGCACGCACCTTGAGCACCGCACCGGCCAGTGCCACCGCGACACGCTCGGCACCCCGCCCGTCGACCAGTTGCCGCGAGCGTTCGGCCAGGCTCTGGCGCAAATAATGATTGCCGCTGACAAAGCCAATTGCGTCGCGCAACTGCTCGACACTGACCTGCTCACGGGCGCCCATGAACACATGCGCGCCCGCCGCGGCCATGACTTCGCCGTTGGCCTGCTGATTGTTCGACACGGCAATACAGATCGTCGGCAATCCCATCGCCGCCCGCTCCCAACTGGTGCCGCCCCCGGCGCCGATAAACAGATCAGCTTCGGTCATGCGCTGGTAGAAGTTGCTGACAAAACTGTGCAGACGCCAGTTCGGCCGTGTCTCGGCCAAGGCCTGCATCTTGGCCCATGCCGGGTTATCGGCGCCTGCGACGAAGTCCACCTGCAACTCGGGAAAGTCCGCCAGCGCGAGCATCGCGTGGTAGGTTTGCCGCGCGGCATCGAAACCACCGAAATTGACCAATACCCTTCGCGCCGTGGGTTTGATCTCGATGGCCGGGCAGCTGAATTCTTCACGCAACATGGCATAGCGTGGGCCGAGCAAGGTGCGACACCCTTCAGGCAACAGCGGCTGATAATTTTCGTGCAGGCCCGAGAGATTCTGATTGAGCAGCAGATCGACGCTGTAGCGCCGCGTAGCAAGATCATCCACTGCCGCAATCCGTGGTGCCCACCGTCGAGCAGCCGTCTGCCATTGGTGATCGAGGCCGTAGTGATCGACAATCACCCAGTCGAATTCGGCGTGCCCCTCGAGCACCGCAGCCAACGCGTCGATGTCGGCCTGCCACGGCAGCATTGATTCGATGGCCTGCTGTGGATCTTCAGCGGCATAGCGCTCAGGCAGCGCAAAAGTCTCGAAGCCCTCGGCGCGCAAGGCATCAAGGCGATGCCCCGGCAGACAGCGGCAGGCAAACGCGACGTGGCTGCCCTGCCCGCGCAACACTCGCGCCAGCGTCAGGCAGCGGGCAATGTGGCCGCTGCCGATGGTTGGCGAGGCGTCGGCGCGAATCAGCACTCTCATTGCAGCTCTCCACCGGCCTTGAGCGCGGCGTATAGGTATTCGGCGCGCTTCCAGTCTTCAAGGGTGTCGATGTCCTGCACCAGATGCCGGGGCAGAATCACCGGCAGGCTGGCTGGCGAATAGAGCACCTCGCCGCGCAACCACGCCTCAGTGCGCCCCCAGTAAAACTGACCGGCGTCCTGAAATGCTTCGGGCAAATCCTGCGAACGTGTATTGCGAAATTCCGGATACAAAGCGCTCAACCCACCCTGCCCGTCCAGCGTCAACGCACGCTGCACCGGAAAACCGAAACTGCACACGGAGAACGCGAAGGACTTGTCTGAACGCTGCTCCAGCAACTCGATGCCCTGGCGCAGATAACGTACCTGCAACAGCGGCGCCGTGGCATACACGCAACAGGCGTAATCGAACGCCGGCAACTGCTGCAAGGCATGCACGATCACTGCCGCCGTGCCGGTGAAATCATCGGCCAAGTCTACCGGGCGCAGAAATGGCACCTGCGCGCCATGGGCTCGCGCCACATCGGCAATTTCAGCATCGTCGGTGCTGACCACGACCTGATCGAACAAGCCCGATTCCAGCGCAGTGCGGATCGAACGGACAATCATCGGCACGCCGTCGAACGGCAAAAGGTTCTTGCGCGGGATGCGTTTGCTACCGCCACGGGCCGGGATGATTGCAACGTTGCTCAAGGGCGCTTTTCCAACAGGAACCAAGTGATGTCGTCCACAGGAAACTGCGGATCGCGGTGATAGACGAAACCATAATCCAGCAAGTACAAATCGGCATAGCGATCGAGCATTTCACCGGCAAAATCGCGCTTGAACAGCTTGCCGCTGTTGCCACGATAGGACACTTCCACCGGTGCCGGATTGTAATACTCGGCGATCAGGATGTAGCGCTGGCTCAACTCGTACAACTGCGCATAAGCGGTCGGCAACAGCTCCGGGGCCAAGTGAATCAGCACGCCTTTACTCAGGGTCAGGTCGTAGCGGCGCTCGCGCGGGAAGTCGAACAGCGAGCCATGCCAGATCTGGGCAATGTCCAACGCCCGTGCCTGAGCACAGGCGCTGTCGTTGATCTCGACGCCGAACAGCTCACAGCGCGGCAGCAGTTGATGCAATGCCTGCAAATTATTGCCGGCGTTAGTGCCCAGTTCGACCAGGCTCTCGATGCCTGCAGCCCGACTCAGCGCTTTGGCAAACAACGCCAGGTTCGCCGCCACTAGCGGCTGACCGACATTGCGCGCGACGTACTGGTTGCCGAAGTCGCCCTGCCAGAACTTTTCCTGCTCACTCAAATGACGCATTGCAGATACTCATCCTTTGCCTCAGCGGCAATTATTCGGTCAGCCGACGCAATTGCTCGACCACGTAATCCTGTTGCGCATCGCTCAATAGCGGAAACAGCGGCAGGCTGATCGCCTCGGCGTAATAACGCTCGGCCTCGGGGAAATCGCCCTCGGCGAAACCCAGGTCGCGATAGTACGGCTGCAGGTGCACAGGAATGTAGTGCAGATTCACGCCAACACCGACAGCACGCAAGCCTTCAAACACTTGACGATGACTGAGGCCGATGCGGTCGGTCTGCAGCCGAATCACATACAGGTGCCAAGCCGATTCCGCCTCAGGCTGAGAGCTGGGCAACGTCACCGGCAGATACGCCAGCAAGCGATCGTATCGCGCCGCGAGGTCACGACGTCGGGCGATGAAGTCGTCGAGTTTGCTCAGTTGCGACAAACCCAGCGCAGCTTGCAGATCGGTCATGCGGTAATTGAAACCCAGCTCGATCTGCTGGTAGTACCACGGGCCGTGGCTCGGTTCGCTCATCTGCTGTGCATCGCGGGTCATACCGTGGCTGCGCAAACGCTGCAGGCGCTCGGCCAGTTGCGGCCGATTGGTCAGCACCATGCCGCCCTCGGCGCTGGTGATGATTTTCACCGGATGAAAGCTGAACACCGTCATCGCTGCGAATTCACCGCAGCCGACCGGCCGCCCGGCGTAGGACGCACCGACCGCGTGAGACGCATCTTCGATCACGGTGAAGTTGTAGCGCTCGGCCAGTTCGGCAATCTTGCGCATGTCGCAGCTCTGCCCGGAGAACGCCACCGCTACTAGCACTTTGGGCAAAGTGCCGTCCTGCTCGGCTTGATCGAGTTTCGCTTCGAGGGCGAACGCATCAAGGTTCCAGGTCAGCGGATCAATGTCGACGAAGTCAACTTCGGCAGCGCAATAACGTCCACAGTTGGCCGAGGCAAGAAAGGTGTTCGGCGTCGTCCACAATCGATCACCCGGCCCCAGGCCAGCGGCCAGACAGGCAATGTGCAACGCCGCCGTGGCGTTGCACACCGCGACGGCGAAGTCAGCCTGGCAACGCTCGGCCATTGCCTGTTCGAAACGCTCAATGCTCGGCCCTTGGGTCAGCCAGTCCGACTGCAGCACTTGGACGACGGCATCGATATCTGCCTGATCGAGGCTTTGCCGACCGTAGGGAATCATACCGAGAGCTTCGCGTGCAGATCAGCGATCTGCCCGACCGAAAGGAAATGCGGATTGGTGTCGGAGCGGTACTCGAAATCCTCGCTCACGGCACGCCCCTGCTCGCCGAGTTTGTCGACGGCAAAATCGACATCGACGCTGGTAAAGCGAATCGACGGCTGAATGGTGTAGTGATCTTCGAACTCGAGGGTCATCCGCGCATCGTCCAGCGGCACCATCAATTCATGGAGCTTCTCGCCGGGACGAATGCCGACGTTCTTGTGCGGCAGGTGTTCAGCCATGCCGCGCGCCAGATCGACAATGCGGATCGACGGAATCTTCGGCACAAACACTTCACCGCCGTGCATCCGCGCAAAGCTGTCGAGGACGAATTGCACGCCGTGGTCGAGGGTGATCCAGAACCGCGTCATGCGTTCGTCAGTGATCGGCAGTTCCTGTGCGCCATCGGCGATCAGTTTGCTGAAGAACGGCACCACCGAACCACGGGAACCGGCAACATTGCCGTAGCGCACCACGGCAAACCGGGTTTCCTGCTCGCCGGCAATGTTGTTGGCGGCGACGAACAATTTGTCCGAGAGCAACTTGGTCGCGCCGTACAGGTTGATCGGGCTGGCGGCTTTGTCGGTCGACAGCGCCACAACCTTTTTCACGCCATTGTCGATGGCGGCGGCAATGATGTTCTCCGCGCCATTGACGTTGGTGCGAATGCATTCGGTCGGGTTGTATTCCGCCGCCGGCACTTGCTTCAACGCCGCGGCATGCACCACGTAGTCGATGCCGCGCATGGCCTGACGCAGACGGTCAGCGTCACGCACGTCACCAATGAAATAACGCATGCACGGCGCGTTGAACGTCTGCTGCATTTCGTACTGCTTCAACTCGTCACGGGAGAACACCACCACGCGCTTGGGCTGGTATTGCTCGAGCAGGCGCGTGATGAATTTGCGCCCGAACGAACCTGTGCCGCCGGAGATGAAAATCGATTTACCGTTGAACATATGCTGATTCCTGTCCGGCGCGCTTAAGCGAGCAACTGTGCCCAGTTGATCGAGGCATTTTCACCCAGGGTGAAACCTTTGCCGCTCAGCGCCAGGTTGGCGTTGTAAGCCGGGTCCTGCGCGAAGACGCCGCTCCATTTCTCACGCAGTGCCGCCAGCGCTTCTGGCGCCTGCGGCAACTCGCCGGTATGCAGCACCTGCACCAACGGCGTCCACACGGTGAGGTAGCCGGCCTGACTCGCCTTGAGGCACAGATCGACATCGGCATAACCCTCGACGAACGTCACTTCATCCAGCCCGCCAAGCGCGTTGAACAGCTCTTTGCGCACCATAAGGCAGACCTTCGACACGGCCGAGTAGTTCTGCTCGACGGCCAAGCGATGCATGTAGCCGTCTGCTGTGTGACTTTCGCCGATGAAGGCCGAACCCACGCCGTCGTTCAGGCCAAGAATCAAGCCGGCCTGGGCCACCTTGCCGTCACGGTCGACCAATTTCGCACCGACGATGCCCACTTCCGGACGCTGGGCGTGGTTGAGCAGCGAATCGATCCAGTTCGGGTTGACGACTTCACTGTCTGCGGCCAACAGCACCAGATACTCACCTTGAGCCTGCTCGCTGGCGGCGTTGTACAGCGCGACTTCGCTCAGCGGCTGATCGGCACGCAACACATTGACTTTGGCGTGGCGCAGCGTGCCCAGCCAGTCGTTGACCGCTGCCGATTGATTGGCGTTTGCCGCCAGCAACACTTCATAACGACTGTAACGGGTTCTGAGCAACACGCCTTCCAGGCAGCGGCGCAGCACTGGCAGATCATCGATGACCGGCACAATGATCGAAACCAGTGGCTGCTCGGTGTGGCGGTAATCGATTTGCCAGGTGCCCGGCGCCGTCGACGTGACCTTGGCCTTGTAGCCGCGATTGCCCAGATGACGCAGCAACGCCTGACGTTCGTGGGCGTTTTCTTCAAGCTCTGCCGCCTGAGTGATCAGCAACGGCTCGTCGAGATGCGCCAGACCGTCGAGGCCACCCTGCTCGATGATGCGCAACAGCAGGTCGAATTCCAGCGCTTTGCTGAAGTCAGCCTGATATCCACCGGCGTCAAGCAACACTTCGCGGCGGATCAACCAATGGCGCGCCATCAGTGCCGGCACGCTTTGCAGCAGATCCAGGTTGAAACCCGGACGGAACACGTCAACCAGCGCGCCATTGTCCTTGCGCTGGATTTCATCGGTGGCCACCGCACGCAAACCTTCGGCCGACATCAGCTCCAGACTGGCGCGCAACAGGCCGCTGGCGGTGAACTGGTCACCCGCTTCACCCAGCAGTAACCAATCGCTTGGCGACTGCTGAGCGCTCTGGTTGAGCTTGTCGACAAAGTTGCTTTGGGTGACACGAACAAAGTGCAGGGTGTTTTGTGCCGTCGTCGCCGCCGGTGCTTCGCCGGTGGTGAACACGACAATCCTGAACGCTTTGCAGTGACCTTCCAGCAGGCTGTCGAGCGACACCTGCAACTTGTCGATGTCGTTGTCCAGATCGAGCAGGAAAATGCCGAATTGCGGGCCACCGCCTTCAGTCGCCAGATGTTGGCCTATCGACTCGAGTTGTTCGATCGTCGGCGCGCGAGCCGCCAGCCACTGCAACAGGCGACCGGACTTCATTTTGCCGAAGACTGGCTGATGATCTTCGACCAGTAGCGCTTCGAGACGGGCGATCCACTCGCGCATGGCTTGCGCAGCGCTTTCGTCGCCGACGATGTCCAGTTGGGTCGCCAGACGTTTGACCACGGTCAGGTTGAACGCATTCAAATCATGGGCCTGCCACAACCGGTCAACCACACTTTCCGCCGTGTCGTTATTGCGCGCCTGCAACAGGTGCGCTTGACGGGCCCACACGCCTTCCAGTCCTTCCAGTTGCATGCGACCGGCCGGCAGGGTGTGCAACATGAATTCGAACTGCTCCAGACGCTCAAAGAATGCCTGGTTGTAGAACGGCATTTCAACGTACTGCAGCGGGCCAAAACGACGATCCGGCGCCTTCAGTTCCTGGTTCCAGGTCGATTCGATAATCAGCTCGGCAGTCAGCGCCCGCCCGGCCTTCAGGCTGTCGGCCATTGCCTCGAAACTCTCCAGGGCAAAGGCCTTGGCCTGCCCTGCATCCAGCCCTTCGATAGCGGTAGGCAGCGAGACGAGAAACTCGGCAAACGCCTCCCGTTCGGCGACCGATTTGGCGTCGACGTAGGTCAGCGAGTGATACACATCGGTATTGTGCTCGGAGACACCGTAGTTGATCTCGCGCACTACGTACGGAATCGGCAGGATGCGGGCCTTGGCACTGGCCAGCAGGTAGTAGACGTGGCCGATTTCCTGCCACTGGAAATTGGTCCCCGGCGGCAACGCCGAGTGCCAGTTTTTCATCAGATCAGTACGGGTCACCGCGTAGAACGGCGGGATGTACTGGTTCATGTAGTCGAGGACGCGATCCTGCGCCCGCTCGGACGCATAGTCTTCCTGGACTTTCTTGTCGCGGCGGTAGTAGTTCACGCCATGGGCCAATGACAGGTACATCAGGCAATAGCCGTGGCACATGCCGTAGTCAGGGTTGGCATGCAGGAAACCGACGGACTCTGCCAGCGAATCATGCAGGATGAAATCGTCGTCGGCCGCCAGCACCATGTATGGCGTGGTCAGTTTCTCCACGCCATACGCCAGTTTGGCCTGCATGCCCCAGTAGGCGAACTGCGGCACATGGTGGTAATCGACGGCGTCAAAGTCGCCTTCAGGTCGTTCGAGTGTCGAATCGAGCACCATGATTCTGCAGGGCAAGCTGCTGTAATACTTCACCGCCCGGCGCAAAAACGCCGGCCGATTGTGAGTAATCAGGACGACGGTCAATAGCTCTTCGAGCGGTAGCGCCAGTTCAGAACTGTACTTGCCTTGCATAACTTCTCTCCACAACCGGCGACTCGCCGAAACAACGCTTGGTGATGTTGCGAATTAACGGACGCGACGCAGATAGCCGTCCGGCGCCACGGTGATCAACAGCTTGTTCTGCAACTGCTGGTCGATCTCGAAATCCTGGTTCTCTTCCAGGTATTTCCACACGGCGGTTTTCGGGTTGTCGCCCGGGCCCCACGGACGATCCGGGAAGAAATCGGCCGGCATGTCTTCAACCACGGTGTCCATGACCACGCAGTAGCTGTCGACCGACACCAGCGGTGCGTACAGACGCAGCTCTTCCAGTACGTGATCGTGGGTGTGGTTGGAGTCCAGAACCAGAATGACTTTCTTGCCTTTGGCCGCCGCCTGCACCTGGGCAGCAATGCCGGCGTCGATGCTCGAGCCTTCGATCATCTTGATGCGCTTGGCCATCGGGTGGCTTTCGATCGCTTCGCGGTTGTGCGGGCGAATGTCGAGGTCGATGCCCAGCACTTCGCCGTGGCCCTGCAGCTCCAGCAACGAGGCGTAGTAGATAATCGAACCGCCGTGAGCGATGCCGCACTCGATGACCAGATCCGGTTTGACCTGCCAGATGATCTCCTGCATCGCCATCATGTCTTGTGGCAACTGGATGATCGGACGGCCCATCCACGAGAAGTGGTAGCTGTATTTGTGCTTGGCCGATTCGTTGAAGAAATCGCGGGCCAGGCCGGTCAGTTTCTGGTCGTCACCCTGCTGGGCAATCTGTTCCCGGCACTCGGCTTCGAAGGCTTGGTTGATGCTGTTGTCGGTCATTTTAATAATCTCAAGGGTCACTGAAACGAAGCGCTGTCGACGGCGTGATAGACGTAGCGTCCACCGGTCATCCGCTTGATCTCTTCGAGGTAATTGGAATTCATCACAAACAGGTTGGCGCCCTCGGGCAGCGCGTCCATGGCCTCTTGCGGCGAGGACACCCGCGCGCCGCTCAACGGCAGATAACGCCCCTGTTTGGCCGGGTTGATATCCACCACACGATCCACCGCCACACCGGCACGTTGCAGGAACAGCGAATAGATCACGCCTTTGGACGAAGCGCCCCAGATCGCCGAACCCTGCTCGGGGGCGGACTGAATGATCTGCACGGCGCGATCGAGGCTGGCGGTGAAGCCGTCAGGCAGGGCCAGGCGCGGCACCGGTTGATCCGGAGTCAGGCGCAAGGTCGACAGGTCGGCGACGATGTACAGGTATTGGCCACCGAACAGGTGACCGGCCTCGTGCACGGTGCCGAACATCCGGCGCAGGTCATCGAGACGGAAATAATTGACGTGCTCGTAGAACAGGTCGAACCAGGCTTTGTGCTCGAGGATCCAGTCAAAGCACGGCACTTCGATGTAGATCTGCCCGCCCTGATTGGCATTGGCGATTTCCACGAGGAAACTGACCGGATCCTGAATGTGCTCCAGCACATGGCGCAGGACGATGGCGTCCGCAGCCAGACCCAGGCCCCGAGTGAAAGGTGCCTTGATCACGTCGGCATTCTCGCCTTCGTACGCCGGATCAATGCCGGTGATCGAATAGCCGAGGCCCTTGAGCAATTCCAGGAAATAGCCTTTGCCACAGCCGACTTCGATCAGCTCCTGGCCCTTGAAGTGCTTGGCGATGATGCCTTCGACGTCACTCAAGTGCTTCTGGAACTGGCCGGAATGCGCCTGCTCGTTCTGGTAATCGGCGTCGTAGCTGAGCTTGTCGGCGTCGAACGCCGCGTTGAAGATCAGACCGCTGCGCTCGTCCTGCACCAACAGCATGTCGGCACTGGCCGAGGCCTGCGCCGACGCGGGATCGGCAAAGGTGCGGTTCTGCAGCACCGGCAGGTCGGTGACCCGGTACAACTCGTGCCTCATTGCGGCTCTCCCAATAACTGTTGCAAGCGCTCGGTCACCGCCCAGAACGCTAAGGGCTCGTGGGTCGGATACGGGTAGTGGCCGAGGTTCAGATTCAGTGTCGCGCCACGTTCGCACAGGCGTTGTTCAACCAATGAACGCACCGACACCGGTTGGCCGCTGGCGCAATTGATCACGCCGTCGAAGTCGTGTCGTTGCAGGATCGCGGCGAGGTAACCCGCAGCGTTTTCAATCGGCAGAAAATCACGCAACTGCTCGCCGGCCGACATGTTGAACGACGGCTCACCGGTATCGATCGCCCGGTCCAGTGCCGCCAACAGGCTGTTGGGGTTCTGCCCTTCGCCATGCAGATAGAACAAGCGCGCCCACTGCAACGTGAACGGCAGTTCCTGCTGCAGGTTTTGCAAAAACAGGTGCAGCGTATGCTTGGCCAGACCGTAAGGGTTGCTCGGCTGCGGCGCGGAGCTTTCGCTGAGCGGGCCGCTTTGCATGCCGTATTCGAAACAGGTGCCGGTGACCAGCACCTGCTGCACGCCCGCCTCGACCGCGCTTTTGATAAAGCGGTAATCGGCCATCAGGTTGTGCTCGAAATGAAACAGCGCCCGATAGTTCGGCAAACCCGGCCAGGCCAGATGCGCCAGTGCATCGACACCTGCGGTCAACGCAGCGACATCGAGATCGGCGGCGTGAATATCCGCGCTCACAAACTCGACGTCGTTGATCCACGGCATGCCTTGCGCGGTTTCTGCGTTGCGCGCCACCGCCCGGACGTCACAGCCACGGGCCAGCAACGCCGCAACCAGATGGCGGCCGACAAAACCGGTAGCGCCGGTAACCAGTACCTTCACAGCACTTTCAACTCGGGCACGGCGATCACAAAGCGGCCGTCCCACTGACGCACTTGCGCCAGTTGCTGACTGACTTCGTGCAGCAGGTTCCACGGCAGCACCAGCACGTAGTCCGGTTTTTCGATGTCGATCTGCGCGGGCGCAACGATCGGAATGCGACTGCCCGGCAGGAATTTGCCCTGCTTGTGCGGGTTGGCATCAGCCACCCAGGCGAGCAGGTCCGGTTTGACCCCGGCGTAGTTGAGCAAGGTGTTGCCCTTGGCCGCCGCGCCGTAACCGACTACCCGCTTGCCGTCGGCCTTGGCCTGCAACAGAAAGCGCAGCAAGTCATGCTTGATGCGTTCAGCGGCAGGCGCGAGGGTTGTGTAGTACTCGGCGGTTTTCACCCCGGCCTCCAGCTCGGCCTGCAACTGTTGTTGCACCGCTGGCTGAACCGGGCGGCGCTGGCCGTCCTTGCGCTGGACGAACACGCGCAGCGAACCGCCGTGGGTGGTCAGTTGGCTGACGTCGAAGACTTCCAGACCATTGCGCTCGCACAGGGTCTGCACGGCGGTCAGCGACAGGTAGGAATAGTGTTCGTGATACAGCGTGTCGAACTGCGCGCCAGCCATCAGCGTCAGCAGTTGCGGGAATTCGAAGGTGGCGACGCCGGTCGGCTTGAGCAGCGTCGCGAAGCCTACAAGGAAATCGTTGATGTCCGGCACATGGGCGAGCACGTTGTTGGCCGCCATCAGGTCAGCGCCCCAACCTTCGCTTTTCAGTTGCGCAGCGGTGTCGCGACCGAAGAACAGCTCACGGATCTCCAGGCCTTTTTCGCGTGCCGCTTGTGCAGTGCTGCGCGTCGGTTCAACGCCCAGGCAGGCAATGCCGCGAGCGGCGACGTATTGCAGCAGGTAACCGTCGTTGGAAGCGACTTCCACCACACGGCTGTCGGCAGTCAGGCCAAAGCGCTCGACCATCTCGGTGACATAGCGCTCGGCATGGGCTAGCCAGGTGCTGGAGAACGAACTGAAGTAGGCGTACTCGGCGTCGAACAGGCTATCGGCGCGGGTGTAATCCTCGGTCTGCACCAGCCAGCATTGCTGACACACCGCGACCTTCAGCGGCACCCATTGCTCGGCCTGCTCCAGGCGATCAGCGTGGACGTAGGCGTTGGACGGTGGCGAGGTGCCGAGGTCGATCAGCGGCAGGCTCAGCGGTGCGGCGCACCCACGGCAGTTCATAGACGCACTCCAGCAAAGTGTTGATCGAGCGCGGGATGGCTGGAGTCACGCGCTGACAAATTATTGACAGGCAACGGCCAGGCAATCGCCAGCCGTGGATCATTTACCGACAGCCCGCCCTCGTGCTCCGGCGCGTAATCGGCGCTGTGCAGGTAAAGCAATTCGGCGTCTTCGGTGAGGGTCTGGAAACCGTGGGCGAACCCGGCCGGAATCAACAGGCTGCGGCCGTCGCCAGCCTTCAGATGCTCGGCGTGCCAGTGCAGAAAGGTCTCGGAGTCTGGGCGCAGATCCACCGCCACGTCCCACACTTCACCGCGCAGGCAAGTGATCAGTTTGGCTTCCGGGGCATTGGCATTCTGATAATGCAGACCACGCACACTGCCCTTTTCACGGGTGCAGGAATGGTTGATCTGACGGATATGGAACTCACTGCCGAACGCACTCAGGCTGCCTTCGCAGAACAGCCGGGCAAAGTGCCCGCGCTGATCTTCGAAGCGTTTGTGCTGGACGCTGAACAGTCCGGCCAGCGGCAATGCCTTCAGGGAGAATTCGCTCACAACGCGCCTCGGTAAAGGTTCAGTTGGCCGAGAGTGACGTTGCGCATGTCATCGCCGTTCTGCCACGCCAGATGCCAGTCGAGGGTCTGGGCCAGACATTGTTGCAAGGTCCAGCGCGGATGCCAGCCAAGTACTTGGCGTGCGCGGCTGCTGTCCAGACGCAGCAGGCCGGCCTCGTGCAGTTCGCTTTTTTCGATGCGCAAACCGCACGCCTGCGGCCAGCGGCTGGCGAGCAATTCGACCACTTCGCCGACACTGCACATGTCCGCTTCACCCGGGCCGAAGTTCCACGCCCCGGCGTATTCCGGGCCTTGTTCGTAGAGACCTGCGGCCAGTTGCAGGTAACCGGCCAGCGGCTCCAGCGCGTGCTGCCACGGGCGCACGGCTTGCGGATAACGCAGGGTCACCGGTTCATCGGCGCTCCACGCTTTGAGCACGTCAGGAATCAGGCGCTCAGGGGCAAAATCGCCGCCGCCCAGGACGTTGCCAGCGCGCGCGGTGGCCAGGGCCAGACCGTGCTCGGCGTACTTGTCCGCCGGGAAAAACGACGCGGCATAAGACTGTGCGAGCAATTCACAGCAAGCCTTGCTGCTGCTGTAAGGATCGTGGCCACCAAGGGCTTCGTCTTCGCGGTACGGCCACAGCCATTCCTTGTTGGCGTAGACCTTGTCGGTGGTCACCAGCACACAGGCGCGCACGCAGCCGACCTGACGAATCGCTTCGAGCAGGTTCAGCGTGCCCATGACGTTACTGGAGTACGTGCCGAGCGGATCGCGATAGCCTTCGCGCACCAATGGCTGAGCAGCCAGGTGCAGAACGATCTCAGGCTCGGTGTCGGCGATGATTTCCAGCAAGGCACCGAGATCCCGCAGATCACCGCGCTGATCGTTGATGCCCTCATGCACCCGCGCCAGTTCGAACAAGCTCGGCTCAGTCGACGGATCCAGGGAAAAGCCGCTGACTTGCGCGCCGAGGCTTTGCAGCCACAGGGTCAGCCAGCTGCCTTTGAAACCGGTGTGTCCGGTGACGAGGACGCGTTTGCCGCGCCAGAAATCCGCACTCAGGCCCATTGCTTCCATGGGGCCTCCCCGCTCTGCCACAACGCTTCGAGATGGTTCTTGTCGCGCAGGGTGTCCATCGGATGCCAGAAGCCTTCGTGCTCGAAGGCTTTCAACTGTTCGTCAGCGGCCAGACGCGCCAGCGGCTCGGCTTCCCAAGTGGTGGCGTCATCGGCGATGTACGGCAGCACTTTCGGCGAGAGCACGAAGAAGCCGCCATTGATCCAGCCACCGTCACCGCGAGGCTTTTCGGTGAAGCCCAGCACTTGATCACCCTGACGCTCAAGCGCGCCGTAGCGGCCCGGCGGTTGCACGGCAGTGACGGTCGCGAGACGGCCGTGGCCTTTATGGAAATCGACGAGTTGCGCAATGTTGATATCAGAAACGCCGTCGCCATAGGTGAAGCAGAACGCCTCTTCATCCTTGAGGTAACGGCCGGCACGCAGCAGACGGCCGCCGGTCATGGTTTCTTCGCCGGTGTCGATGAGCGTGACGCTCCACGGCTCGCTGTAATTCTGGTGCACGTCCATGCGGTTTTCACGCATGTTGAAGGTGACGTCAGAGGTGTGCAGGAAGTAGTTGGCGAAGAAGTCCTTGATCGCATAGCCCTTGTAGCCGAGGCAGATCACGAAGTCGTGAATTCCGTGGGCGGAATACTGCTTCATGATGTGCCAGAGAATTGGCTTGCCGCCGATCTCGATCATTGGCTTGGGCTTGAGGTGCGACTCTTCACTGATGCGCGTGCCGAGGCCACCCGCCAAAATAACTGCCTTCATCGTCTCCCCTCTTGTTCTTCACCGGGCTGCGCATGGCTTTCTTGAGCTTTGCGGGCCGTCTGGCTAAACCTTTTGCCGCTCCGGGCGCCGCTGGAGTGACCGCGAGCGCTCGTTTTATGGCGATTTACAGGGGACTTGCAGGAAACGCGCCAGCTCCACAAGCCCCCTCACCCTAACCCTCTCCCAAAGGGAGAGGGGACTGACCGAGGTGTTTGGGAGAGCTACGCCGACGTGAAATACCGAGTCGAACTCAGGTTTTGAAAAGCACACAAATCGGCCCCTCTCCCCTCCAGAGGGAGAGGGGACTGACCGAGGAAATTGCGAGAAGTACGCCGACGTGCGATACCGAGTCGAACTCAAACCTTGAAAAGCCCACAAATCGGCTCCCTCTCCCTCGGGAGAGGGCTGGGGTGAGGGGAAAACCCACCACAAATCCAAAGCCGACCACGCCCCGCTCCTCACCACTCAACAGGATGAGCGTTAGCTCGGCTGCAGCTCTTGATCTTGATCCACGAGCGACGTCGGAAGGCTGAGCGGAGGGATTGATCCGGGGTGGGAGCGCAGCGACCGTTTGGCGAAGCCAAACACATCGAGAGGAGGTGCAGCGAAGCAAACCGTAGGCGATGCCCCCCGGATCGATCCCGGAGCGAAGGGACCCCGAGCTTTAGCGAGTGGGCCGCACGTAGGAGCAAGCCTTTTTGGTTACTTTTTCGGCGTCTGGAAAAAGTGACCCGCCGTAAGGGCGGAACCCTAATCAGCAACCCCCGCAGCAACGGATATACCCCCAAAACCCCAAGAGCCTGGTCGGCCCAAAGGCCGCCAAGCCCCGCTCGATCAATCCGCCAGCCAGCCGTATTCCCAGTAGCGCAAGTTATCGCCGCGCAACACGTAATCGCGCAACACCACCTCACGCAATTCATCACCCATGCGATAACTGGCATCAGGATCGGCCAGGTGCATACGGATCGCTTGCAGCCATTCATCCGTGCTGTTGGTCTTGATCCGCGTGCACGGCAAATAACCGCGATAGGCCTCGGTATCCGTGCAGATCACCGGGTAACCGCAGGCGCCGTATTCCAGCAGCCGCAAGTTGCTCTTGCAGTCGTTGAAGATATGGAACTCCAGCGGCGCCAACGCGAGATCGAGGTTGAGGCTGGCCAGTTTCGCCGGGTACACGTCCAGGCCGATGACGCCATGGAACTCATGCATGTACGGCCGCAGATCATCCGGGCACATGCCGAAAAACACCCAGTCGACTTCATTGGCCAGTTCACGAACAACCTCGGCGATCACCGCCAGATCACCGTGGTGACTGGTGCCGCCGCCCCAGCCGACCCGCGGTTTCTTCGAGGTCCGACGCTGGCTGCGCAGGTGGCCCCACAAGTCCTTGGCCAACATGTTAGGGACGACACGAATGTCGTGGTGCATGTCCGACAGCACGTTGGCCAGTGGTGCGGTGGATACGACCGCACGATCACACAGCCCGATCGCGCGGCGCACCATGCGCTCCATGTCCTGCTTGCTCGGCATGTTGCGGATGTGCGCATTGCGGTGGGGAACATCAATGACGTAGTCGTCGAGTTCGAAGATCCGTCGAGCGTTGAAGTACTTTTTCAGCGGTGGGATTTCATCGATGGCGTGCTCCGAGTAGCGCCCTTGCAGAACGATCACATCAGGCGACTGACGTTCGATATCGATGATCGACGGCAAGCCGTAGCAAATACGCCCTTCCGCCCGATTGGCCGCTTCCAGCTCGATCATCGGCTGGCTCATGCGGTAATGGCCGATGGCCGAAGCGTTGATCGGCACCACCAGCAGATTGGGCAACTGCGCCTTGGAGAATGCACTCCACCCCGTGCGCAGTCCCGGCTCCAGACTGAAGTTGGTGGCGCCCACGCCCTGCAACGTCAGGTTGACGTTGTAGGCCGGATCGCGCGCCACCAGCGGCAGCCAGCGCTGGTAAAACGTGTCCCTCTCCTCGGCGTGCTGCGCTTCTTCCTCCGGTGTCGCCATCGCATTTGGCCGCGCACCCACAGCCAGGATCGCATTAGGGTTCAACACCACCAGATAACCGTCGCGGCCAACGCGCAGACACAGGTCCACGACATTGAGCGTTTGTTTGAGGTCCTGCTCGTCCAGCCCGCCGGCAGCTTCGAACACCGACTTGCGAATCATCAGGCAATCACTGCCGACGGCACTCAGGTCATGCACCGCCTGCAGGCGATGCATGTACCCTTCCGACTGCATCGGCTGGCCATAGAACGGCAACCCGACCGGCCCGTTCAAGCCAAGAATCAGGCCGGCGTGCAGCACGCCGCCGTCCGGATTGAACAGCTTGGCGCCAACCACCCCGACTTCCGGGCGTTGCGCATGATTGAGCAGTTCGTCGAGCCAGTCGTTCCGGGTGATCACCGCAAAGGCGTTGAGCATCAACACATACTCACCGCGCGCCTGGCTGACGGCATAGTTGTGCACCGCTGCCGCGTTACCCTTTTGCGGGTAGCTCAGCACGCGAATCCGCTCGCTGCCCAGTTGCGCCATACCGTCCAGCCAAGCCAACGCTTCAGCGCTTTCGCTGCCGTTATCGACCAAGAGCAATTCGTACTCGGTGTAGTCGGTCTTTTCCAGCAATGTCTCGACGCAGCGTTGCAAGGCAGCCGTCTGGTCCTGCGTGACAATGACCACCGACACCAATGGGCGCCGGGCATGGTGATAGTCGACACGATTGAGCAGCCCGCCGTTACGGTCGCGAATGTCGTGAGCGATGCCAAGGCGTTGCAGATGCGCTTCGAGGATTCGCGGACTTTGCTGCGCAACGCCAGGATCAGTGAGCCATTGCGACAGATCGAATTTCGACTCCAGCAACACTTCAGCAATGTGCCCGACCACTTGCAGGCCATCGCTTTCAACCATGCGCCAAAGCACATCGTGGGGCGCGAGTTCGGCGAACGTCGAGGTAAAACCACCAAGCGCCAGGAACCGTTCGCGCTGGAACGCCAGCGCTCGCCCGACGTAAGGGTAGCTGCGCATGAGGTCGAGGTTGAAATCCGGCTTGAACGCAGGCTCGGCCGACTCACCATCGCGCAGACTGCCTTCGTCGCTGTACAGGCATGTCAATGAGCTTGCGTGCGCAATGCGATCGGCCATCACCAACAATGCTGGCGCCACCGGGCAGTCACCTGGCTGCAACAGATAAAACCAGTCGGCGCCTTCCAGTTGCGGCAGCAGAGCGTTGATCTGCTCCAGGCCGTCACCCTGCAACGGCATGTGGAACACCCGATCGTCCAGCTTCGCCTCGCTGCAAGCCGTGGACAGCACCAGAACCAGCTCCGGCGGGTAATCCTGAGCGGCGAGTGCCTCAAGGGTGCGCTCCAGGCCATCGCGACTGCCTTGGGCATCAATGATGATCGGCACGATGCGCGGTCGGTGCGGCCAGCCAGCGAGGGTTTCCGGCAGCCATTGGCGCTGCGCCTCGGTCAACACCCGAACCGCCAGCCATTGTGCATAGAGTTCGCCAAAACTGAAGCTGTCGACTCCGACCCCCAGCTCCTGACGGCTCTGCTTGGTGCCGAGGGTACGGCTCAGCGGCAGCTCCTGCCAGACCCGAGGCGACTCATCGGCCTTGGTCAACGGCACATAACGAACCCAGCCCGGCGCCGGCGCCGACTCGCCGCTGCGGACCTTGAGCATTTGCGAGATCCACTCGCGCTCGATCTCGGCCGCGTCTTTCATCGGTTGCTGCGCGCTCAGACGCTCGGGGTAGAGACGCTCGGCACTCAGTACGTTGTTGGAGACCACCAGATTGCCGCGCCGCAACAGACAGACGTACAAGGCAAAATCCAGCGTCGCAACGAAGCAGGCCCCCTCCTCGGTCAAGGCTGGCAAAAGCTCCACAACGTCGCTACGGCGAAACAGCGCACTACTGAATCCACCCAGTACGTTGACCGGGAATTTTTCAAAGATGCTCAGTACATCGTCGCCTTTGAGCAAACCACTGGCCGGCGACAATGAGCTGTTTTCCAGACGTGCGGGCAGGATGATGTCGTTGGCATCCCACAACAACCGTTGCGCTACCACCAGACTGACTTCGTCACGCCGCAGCTCGTGGGCTTGCTGTTCGATACAGGCCGAATACAGCAGGTCATCATCACACAGGAATTTGATGAACTCGCCCCGGGCTTGCTCAAGGCAGGCCTTCAGGTTACCGACCAGCCCCAGCGTTCGTGGGTTGCGCACGTAACGCACGACAAAGCCGGTCTGCTCCGTCACCCGCGTAACGATGTCTTCAATCTCGTTGCCACGATTGTCATCGCACACGATGATTTCAAGATTGGCGTAATTCTGGCTGACAGCGCTGTTCAGCGTCCGCTCGAAGAAGCGCGGATTGAAGGCGGGAATGACAAGACTGACAAGAGGGAGTGAATTCACGGCGGGCTCACAGGCGATACGAGCCCGCTCGGAAAAGCGAGCCCTTGATACCGCTAAAAAACATGACTGAGTGGCAGGGTAAACGGGCGCTTACGCGCCCGTTGAGGATCAGATCTTGTTGAACAGACCCAACTGGCTGATCTTGCTGAACGCAAGCTGCGAAGCTTGCAGCATGGTCTGCTGCAGGGTCAGTCGCGTCATCACTTCAGCCGGATCCGAATCGCGAATGGAACCTTGCGTGGTGGTATTCGCGGTGCTCAGACTGTCATTGGTGGTGGCTTGCATTTCCAGCGCCTGACCACGGGCACCAATCTCGGTCACCGCGGTGCCGATCTGATTGTTGGCCGCGTCGATGTTGCCGAGGCCCGCCTCCATGGCGCCCTGGAATTTCTGCTTGGCCACCGGATCACCATCGATCGGTGTATTCAGAGCAGTAATCATCTGACCGAGGGTGTCGAGCACGTTCTGGGTCTGGTGATCGTTTGGGCGGATCGAGAACTGATCACCCGCTGCCGGTGCGCTGCCCAGAGCAAAGGTCACGCCTGCCGCCGTGGCGTTGCTACCGGCCACAGTGCCCGAGGATACCGGTTTGCTGTCCGCGGTCACCGGCGCAGCATACAGATCGAATGCGGTGGCGCTGGTGAACTTGAGAACGGCGCCGCCCTGCGGGAATGCCGCGGTGTACGCTGCCTGGTCAGTGATGCTCGAACCGGTAATCACGGCGGTCGACGGGTTACCCGGGCTGCGCGTGGTAGTGAACGAGTCAGGCGCGGTAGACAACTGGAAGCTGTGGCCGGCAATGACCGCGTCAGGGTTGGTATCACCAGCCTTCAGGTTGATGTTCAGCTTCATGTCGACGCCACGGAAGCTGACCGTCTGGTTGGCACCGCTGCTGTTGCTGACCAAACCGTTCTGGCTCGCCTCAGCCGTCACGTCGTTGCCAAGGGCATCGGTGATTTTCAGCTGGGTGCTGCTGAGGAAGCTGACGGTATACGGCTGGCCAGCGGTGAACTTGGAGTTGTAAGTGGCTACGGTACCGATCGTGCCGTTGGACAGTACGACGCGACCGTCATCCACTGCCGGTGCGGTCATGGCGACGTTGGTACGCGCGGTATTGATGGTCTGCTGGAAAGCAGCCCAACCGGTGGTGTTGGTGCCGATCGTCATGCCATCGCCGATGCCCAGATTGATCGTGGTCTGGTCACCGTTGTAGCTGTAGGTGCCGTCGGCATTCTGCGAATACGGCGCGGTGTCAGTCTTCGAACCAGAGAACAGGTAGTTGCCGCTGGCATCCTTGGCGTTCATCAGACCCAACACTTGTTGTTGGATCTGGCCCATTTCCGAAGCGTAAGCCTGGCGGTCCTTGTCGGTGGCCGTGCCATTGTTGGCGGCCAGGGCGAGTTCCTTGGCGCGGGCCAACGCGGTGGTGATCGAGTCCAGCGTGGATTCCTGCACGGTCAATGCACTTTTGGTGCTGTCGACGTTGGTCTTGTACTGATCGAGCATCGCGGCCTGCTGGCCCAGTTGCAGCAAGCGCCCGGCACCGATCGGATCATCGGCGGCGGTATTGATGCGCTGCAGGCTGCTCGCCTCGCTGGCGGTGGCGACGGCCTTGTTGAAGTTACGCTGATAGTCCGACGCTTGCGTGCCGTAATACTGGGCGGTGGAAATGCGCATGAATTACGACTCCTTAAAGGCTGTTGATCAGCGTGGCGAAAGTTTCCTGCGCAGCTTTGATGATCTGCGAAGACGCTGTGTAGTACTGCTGATATTTGACCAGGTTGCCGGTTTCTTCATCCAAGTTGACCCCGGACAGCGAATCGCGCGCGCCTTTGGCGTTATCCAGAATCGCCGAGGTCGCGGCGCTGTCGGACTTGCCTTGGGCGGTTTTGGTACCGACGTTGGTCACCAGCTTGTTGTAGGCGTCAGTCAGGCTGATGCCCTTGCTCGCCGAACCGGTATCGACGGTCTGCGCCGTTTGCAGGGCGACCAGCGATTGCGCGTTGCGGTTGTCCGAAGACGCCGCACCGGTGAGATTCATGGTGAAGGTTTCGCCGGACTTCGGCGTGCCGCCAACGGTGGTCTGTACGGAGAATGTCTTCTGCACGTTCGGCGTAACACTGGTGTCCATCACCGGGTTGCCGCTGGCATCGACGATGCCGACTTTCAGGTCCAGCGTGTTCGATTGACCGGGAACGATAGTGCCGCTGCTGATGAGGCCGCCCTTGGCATCCACAAAGGTGTAGGACTGGCTGCCCCCGGTGACCGCACCGAACACCAGCTTGACCGGCGTCGAGTTCTTCAGCGCCGCCTGCATGTCAGCCTGGGCAGTCGGGTTGTAGATATCGATTTTGCTGTTGAGCGTCGGCTGGGTGAAAGTGCCCAGACCGTTGGCGCTGGCTACACCGGTCAACGGACCGGCCGCAGCGATTTTCTTCGGATCGGTGAGCACTGTCTGGATGCTCGCCGCCGCATTGCGGGTCGGCGTGACTTTGAAGCTGTCACCGGCGCTCAACGCACCACCCTTGAGAGCAAGGGTAAAACCGTCGATCACAGGCGGCGGATTGGTCGTGGTACTGAAGGCGCCCATATCGGTGCCATCGGAACGCTTGACGGTGTAGTCAGTGGCGCTGGTGAACGTCACTTGATAATCGCTGGTGGTCAGCTTGCCGGTGTCCTTGATGGTGACATCGAGGTTACCCGAACCGGTGCTGTTGCCCGACTGCGCGATGCTGCGCGAACTGATCAGCGCGGCACTGTTGATGTTGTTGAAAATGGCCGCGCCGAAGTCACCGTTCTTGTCGATGCCCTGGGCTTGCTGACTGTTGACCTGATCAGCGATCACCAGCGCCACGCGGCCCAGCTCGTTGAGCGACGGGTCGAGGACTTCTTTGCGGTAAGTCAACAGGCCGCCGATTTCACCGCCGCTCATCGCCGAGGTGATGTCGATGGTGCTCGAACCGCGATCCATCTGGATGGCCATGCGCGACGGGTCGTCTTTGCTCGCGACCATGCTCAGCGTGTTGGTGGTGTTGCCGATCACCAGAGGCTGACCGCTGCCGATGTAAACGTCGAAACTGGTGCCACGCTCGACGACCTGTGCACCCGTCAGTTCGGAGAGCTGGCGCACGGCTTCGTTGCGGCTGTCGAGCAGATCGTTCGGCGCACCGCCACTGGTGGAGATCTCGCCGATTTTCTGGTTCAGGTTGGCAATCGAGGTGGCCAGTTTGTTCACCTGGGCCGTCATGTCGCCAAGGCTGCCGTTGATGGTGGTGTTCTGGTCGTTGAGCTGTTTGGCGATGGTATTGAAGCGACTGGTCAGCGCCTGCGCACCGGTCAGCACCGATTGGCGGGAGGTGTCATCGGTCGCCGACGTCGAAACGCCCTGCATCGTGGTGAAGAACTTCTGCAGCACACCGGTCAGGCCGGTGTTGGTGTCCGACAGCATCGAGTCCAGCGGTGTGGCCTGCGCCAGGTAAGCAGCCGATTCGCTGTCGAGCGAAGTAGCGGTGTGCAGCTGGCTTTCCAGGTACGAGTTGTACACCCGGCGCACGTCGGCCAGGGTCGTGCCCGTACCGATGAACACGGTGCCGAACTGCTGCGAGGATTTGGTGCCCTGCACGGTTTGCTGACGTGAATAACCGGCGGTGTCGACGTTGGCAATGTTGTTGCCTGTCGTAGCCAAAGAGGACTGGCTGGCCGACAGTCCCGACATCCCGATATTGAGCAAACTCATGGTTCAGACCTTATACCTTGTGCCTTATAAAGGCGTGGTGGATACACCCGCCGCAGCGTAGTTTTGGAAACTGTTCATCTGCTTGGCAATCTGCGAAATCTTGCTTGCGTAGTTCGGGTCGGTGGCGTAACCGGCCTTTTGCAACTCGCGTACAAACTGTTCTGGGTTATCGGCAGACTTCACGACATCTTGATAGCGATTATTGCTCTGCAGCAAAGTCACCAGATCGTGGAAGCTGTCCTTGTACGAGGCGTAGGAACGGAACTCCGCCGTCTCCTTGACCATCTCGCCATTGCGAAACTCGCTGGTGATCGCCCGGGCCGAATCGCCCTTCCAGTTGCTGCTCGCCTTGATGCCGAACAGGTTGTGGCTGCTACTGCCATCCTGGGCACGCATGACCGACTTGCCCCAACCGGTTTCCAGCGCCGCCTGCGCCACCAGATAACGCGGATCGACGCCGATGCGGTCGGCCGCTTCCTTGGCCATCGGCAGCATGGTGTTGACGAATTCGTCGGCGGAACTGAAAGCTTTCTTCGCCGGAGCCAGTGGAATCTGCGCCATGGCGCGACCGTAGACCTGCATCTGTCCGCCCGAAGCTTTTTCGCCCTCGGCGCGGGCCAGCCAATCGCCGTTGTACAGCGGGCCGGCGCCAGTGCTGGCAGCGGTTGTCGCACGCTGCGGCAATGCCGTTGCCGCAGCCGGCGTGGCTGACGGCACCAGCCCGGCGAGCAAACGATCGGCCAGTTTTGGTGGCAAAGCCAGGCGACGCTGATTGATCAGTTCCATATCGTTGCGATGAGCCAGTTGCGTGTTCGGCGCATTCACCGAACGCGACGCCCACAGCGGTCGCTCGCCATTGAGCCGCGACAACGGGCCATTGGTGGCAACGGTGCCGGCGGCAATCGGCGTAGCCACGGCAGCAGCTTTCGCCTTGGCTTCTTCCTGCTTGGCGGCGGACGCGGCAGCGGCCTCGCCCGGCGCCAGCGGTTTGTTCTTCGACATCTGGCGCATCAGCACGTCGGCCAGACCGATACCACCGCCCTCGCGGGACATGGAAACGGCCAGTTGCTGGTCGTACATTTCCTGATACTGCTTGGCCGCCGGCGTGTTCAGCGGATTGTCTTCACCCAAGGCGTTGGTCGCCGAGCGCATCGACTTGAGCATCTCGCCAAGGAACAGCGATTCGAATTCCTGCGCCACCTTGCGCAGGTTTGCATCGCTGTTCTTGTCGCCGACCTTGAGCTGGTTCAGGCGATTGAGGTCCGAGTAGGAACCCGAATCGCTGCTGCTGACCAGACCGCTTTTGCGCATATCCATAAGGGTCGGCCTCAGATCACGATCAGGTCGGCTTGCAACGCGCCGGCCTGCTTCAAGGCTTCGAGGATCGCCATCAAGTCACCCGGCGCCGCGCCGACCTGGTTCACCGCACGAACGATTTCGTCGAGGGTGGTGCCCGGACCGAACTTGAACATCGGTTTGGCTTCCTGCTCGGCATTCACCCGCGAGCGCGGCACGACAGCGGTCTGGCCATTGGACAGAGGGCCGGGCTGGCTGACAATCGGGTCTTCGGTGATGGTCACGGTCAGGCTGCCGTGGGTCACGGCGGCTGGCGACACTTTCACGTTCTGGCCAATGACGATGGTGCCGGTACGCGAGTTGATGATGACTTTCGCCACCGCCTGACCCGGGTCGACTTCGAGGTTTTCCAGGATCGACAGGTAGTCGACGCGCTGGCTCGGATCGAGCGGCGCAGTGACACGGATCGAACCGCCATCGATGGCTTGCGCAACGCCAGGGCCAAGCATGTCGTTGATCTTGTCGACGATGCGTTTGGCCGTGGTGAAGTCGGAACGGTTGAGGTTCAGCGTCAGGCTGTTGCCTTGGTTGAAACCGCTCGGCACCGAACGCTCCACAGAGGCACCGCCGGGGATACGACCGGCCGACGGAACGTTGACGGTGATCTTCGAACCGTCACGGCCTTCGGCGTCGAAGCCGCCGACCACCAGGTTGCCCTGAGCGACTGCGTAGACGTTGCCGTCGATACCCTTGAGCGGGGTCAGCAACAGCGTACCGCCACGCAAGCTCTTGGAGTTACCGATCGAGGACACGGTGATATCGACCTGCTGACCGGGTTTGGCGAACGCCGGCAAGTCGGCACTGATCGACACCGCTGCGACGTTTTTCAACTGCACGTTGCCCGATCCCGGCGGCACCTTGATGCCGAACTGCGAGAGCATGTTGTTGAAGGTCTGCAGGGTGAACGGGGTTTGCGTCGTCTGGTCGCCGGTGCCGTTAAGCCCGACCACCAGGCCGTAACCGATCAACTGGTTGGAACGCACGCCGGAAATGCTGGCGATATCTTTCAGCCGCTCGGCGTGGGCACCAAAGGCTGCGGACATCAGCGCCGCAGCCAGCATGAGGCTCTTGAAATTCAACGTAGCCACCTAGAAAGGGAACAGCGGGCTGAGGAAGAAACGGTCGAACCAGCCTGGCTGACTCGTATCGGCAAACGCGCCGGTACCCGAGTAGGTGATGCGTGCATCGGCGACCCGGGTCGACGACACAGTGTTGTCCGTGGCGATGTCATCGGCACGCACCAGGCCGGCGATGCGCACCAGTTCGTCACCGGTGTTCAGCGTCAGCCACTTCTCGCCACGCACGGCGATGATGCCGTTGGGCAGCACGTCAGCGACGGTCACGGTGATCGAACCGGTCAGGCTGTTGCTCTGCCCGGACTTGGCGTCGCCTTTGGTCGAACGGTCGGCGCTATAGCCGGCGTTCAGACTCAGGTCGTTGCCCCCAATCGGATTGTTAGTGGTCAGGCTGGAGCCGAACAACGAGGTCAGACCGACCTTGTTGTCACTGTTCTTGTCCATCTGCGAGTTGGCGTTCTTGCTCGCCTGCGTGCGCTCGTTCAGGGTGATGGTGATGATGTCACCGACCCGGAAAGCCTTGCGGTCGCTGTACAGGTTCTGCTCGAAGCCGGCCTGATAGATCGAGCCATTATTGGCGGCAGCCGGCAACGGCGTGCGCGGCAACACCGGGGCGTAGTAAGGGTCATTGGGCTTGGGCGTCGGAGCGACGCAGCCCGCGAGCGAGACGACCCCACTCAATGCCAGAACAGATACAAAGCGATTCATGACCCTACCTCACGGTGTTGCAGGCGACCTCATGGCCGCCTCATAGACTTGATTACAGATTCTGCGTTACGAACGAGAGCATCTGGTCAGCGGTGGAGATCACCTTGGAGTTCATCTCATACGCGCGCTGAGTGGTGATCATGTTGACCATTTCTTCAACAGTGCTGACGTTGGAGGTTTCCAGGGTGTTCTGCAGGGTGGTACCGAAACCGGCCAGACCCGGAGTGCCGACTTGCGGCGCGCCGGAAGCGGCGGTTTCCAGGAACAGGTTGTTACCCACTGCTTGCAGACCGGCCGGGTTGATGAAGTCGGCGGTTTGCAGGTTGCCAATCACTTGCGCTGCCGGGTTACCGGCGATGGTCACCGACACAGTACCGTCACGGCCAACGGTGAAGGTCTGGGCGTCGTTCGGGATAACGATGGCAGGTTCCAGAGCGAAACCGCTGGCGTTGACGATCTGGCCGTTGGAATCGAGGTGGAAGGTACCGTCACGGGTGTAGGACGTGGTGCCGTCCGGCTGCAGGATCTGGAAGAAACCGCGACCGTCGATTGCCATGTCCAGCGGCTGCTCGGTGGTTTGCAGGCTGCCGGCGGTGAAGTTTTTCTGGGTGCCGACAATGCGCACACCGGTACCCAGTTGCAGACCCGACGGCAGTTCGCTGTCCTGAGTCGACTGAGCGCCCGGCTGACGCTTGATCTGGTAGAGCAAGTCCTGGAATTCGGCACGATCACGTTTGAAACCCGTGGTCGACACGTTCGCCAGGTTGTTGGAAATGGTGGTCAGGTTGGTGTCCTGGGCGGACAGACCGGTTTTGGCAACCCATAGAGCCGGAAGCATTCGATTCTCCTCGTGCGCCTGTTTTTCGGCGCGACGTTCTGATAATTAGCTGATCTGCAAGACCCGAGCCATGGCCTGGTCGTCGTCTTTGGCGGTGTTCATCATCTTGACGTGCAACTCGAACTGCTTGGCCAAGGCCAGCACCGAGGTCATCTCTTCAACGGCGTTGACGTTGCTCGACTCCAGGAAACCCGACACCAGTTTGACGTTGGCATCGGCCGGCGCAGGCTGGCCGTCCTTGGTGTAGATCGAGCCGTCGAGGCCCTTGTTCATGTTCTTGATGTCCGGGTTGACCAGCTTGATCCGGTCGACCTCCGCCATGACGCGCGGGCCTTCGCCCATCGCCCGAATACTGATGGTGCCGTCTTCACCGACTTCGATCTGCTGCTCGGGCGGCACGGCGATCGGACCGCCATTGCCCATCACCGGCATACCGTTGCCGGCGCGCAATACGCCGAGGGCGTCGACGTTGAGGCTGCCGGTGCGCACGTAGCTTTCGCCGCCGTTCGGGTTCTGCACGGCGATCCAGCCATTGCCGGTGACGGCGACGTCGAGGTCACGACCGGTCTGCACCAGCGAGCCCGGGGTGAAGTCGGTGGCGGGCCGTTCGCTCATGGCAAACGCACGCGCCGGAAAGCTGTCACCGAACACCGGCATCGAACGCGCCTGCTCCAGGTCGCGCTGAAAACCGTTGGTGGAGATGTTCGCCAGGTTGTTGGCATGAGCCTTCTGCGCCAGTGCGTTCTGGCTGGCGCCGGTCATTGCCACATAAAGGTACTTGTCCACACTCTTTCCTCTGCATGCCGGACGTTTGCCGCCCACCGCTGTACTGCTGAGCCATAAGCAATTTGCAGACCAACTTTTTTCTGGCGCACAAAGGCCCGGCAAACAAAGGACTTGGGGGATGGCGAGGGGAAATTTGAAATGTATCGAAGTCGAAAAACCGGCGGTGTTATGCCGCTTGGCGGCAATCCCTCGAATGATCGTTCCCACGCTCCGCGTGGGAATACCTCAATGGACGCTCTGCGTCCGCTTTGGGACGCGGAGCGTCCCGGGCTGCATTCCCACGCAGGGCGTGGGAACGATCACGTGCTGCCCGACTCTTTGCCGACTTCGTATTCACGCAGCTTGTTGGCAATGGTGGTATGCGAAACCCCCAAACGCTTACCCAACTGCCGACTGCTCGGATGCTCGGAATACAACCGCTCCAGCACCGCTTTTTCGAATCGCCCGACAATCTCGTCCAACCCGCCTTCCAGCGAGAAATCGCCAAGCGGCTGACGCACGCCGTAATCCGGCAGACGAATATGCTCGGCCTTCACCGTGCCGCCATCACACAGCGAAACCGCCTGGAACAGCACGTTCTCCAGTTGCCGCACGTTGCCCGGCCAATGGTAATGACTGAGGCGATCCATCGCCGCCTGCGCCAGTTTCGGCAGCGAACAGCCGATCTGCCGACTGGCCTGATCGAGAAAGTGCTCGACCAGCGGCGTCAGTCCGTCGAGGCATTCACGCAGCGGCGGGATGTGCAGCGAGAGCACGTTCAAGCGGTGGTACAAATCCTGGCGAAACTCGCCGCGCGCGCACAGCTCCGACAAGTCGACCTGCGTCGCACAGATGACCCGCACATCCAGATAAACCTCTTCATCACTGCCGACCCGGCGGAAGCAACCGTCCTGCAAAAAGCGCAGCAACTTCACCTGAAGACGCGGGCTCATCTCACCGACACCGTCAAGAAACAGCGTGCCGCCCGCTGTCAATTCCAGCAGCCCGAGCTTGCCTTCAGCGCGTGCACCTTCGAACGCGCCCGGGCCATAACCGAACAACTCAGTCTCGGCCATCGACTCCGGCAGGCCTGCGCAGTTGAGCGCCATCAACGGCGACTGCCCACGCGGACTGGCGAGGTGACAGGCGCGCGCAAGCAATTCCTTGCCGGTACCGGTTTCGCCCTCAATTAATAGCGGAGCGTCGAGCGGCGCCATACGCCGCGCTTCACGCACCACGGCGGCCATCACTTTCGAGCTCTGGAAGATGCTGTCGAAGCCACGCAGCTCCTGCTTGCGCACATTGTAGATGCGCTCGCCTACGCGATCGGCGCGGTGCAAGGTCAACACCGCACCAGCCATGGCCTCACTGTCGTCGTGCTCCGATTGCAGCGGCGCGATGTCGGCCAGAAAGATGTCGCCCTTGACCTTGACCCGCATGCCGTTGATTCGCGACTTATTGGCGCGCACCAACTCCGGCAAGTCGAAATCTTCGGCGTAACGCGACAGCGGAATACCCGGCACTTCATCGACCCGCACGCCGAGCAACTGCGCCGCCGCACGGTTGGCCGCCACGATCGAGCCACCCATGTCGATCGACAGCACCGGAAACTCCAGCGCGCCGAGCAGCGCATTCAACTCCATGTGCCGACGCTCGCTGGGCATCAGCCCAACCCGCTTGACGCCAAACACCCCGGCGATCGCCTCGAATTTCGGGCGCAACGCCTGGAACTGGATGTTGATCAGGTTCGGGCAATGCAGATAGATCGCGTTGCCATGCTCACCGCCGACCTCACCGCGCGCGACGTTGATCCCGTAGGCAACCAGCAGGTTGAGAATGTCGCGCAGGATGCCGATGCGGTTCTGGCAGTGGACTTTGATGCGCATATAAATCGCCCGAATAAACGATGAGAAACCTGTAGGAGTGAGCCTGCTCGCGATGGCTTTGGGTCAGTTGATATTGATGCTGACTGATGCACCGCTATCGCGAGCAGGCTCACTACTACAGGGGGACCGCACCAGACTTTTCTGTAGTGGCACGCAGATAGTTGTCAAGATTATGTGACAGCCACTAGGCTTTTCAAACCTGAAAATCACCGAAAATGCGCACCGGCGGTCAAAGCGTAACGATAACTTTACGAATTAAAGAGAAATTTCCCACGAGCAGGCCATTTAACCTGCTGCACATCAACTCGCTCTCAGGTAATTCTGAATCCATCGCTGGACATAACAAGAACGAATTCCCCTAGCAGGAGAGCAGTATGAAGCAGACGCAATACGTGGCCCGCGAGCCCGATGCGCAAGGTTTTATCGACTACCCCGCCGAAGAACATGCGGTGTGGAACACGCTGATCACTCGCCAGTTGAAAGTGATCGAAGGGCGTGCCTGCCAGGAATACCTGGACGGTATCGAAAAACTCGGTCTGCCCCACGACCGCATTCCGCAACTGGGCGAGATCAACAAGGTGCTCGGCGAGACCACCGGTTGGCAGGTCGCCCGCGTGCCAGCACTGATCCCCTTCCAGACCTTTTTTGAATTGCTGGCCAGCAAGCAATTTCCTGTGGCGACGTTCATTCGCACCCGCGAAGAACTGGACTATCTGCAAGAGCCGGACATTTTCCACGAGATCTTTGGTCACTGCCCGCTGCTGACCAACCCGTGGTTCGCCGAATTCACCCACACCTACGGCAAACTCGGTTTGCAGGCCACCAAGGAAGAACGTGTTTATCTGGCGCGCCTGTACTGGATGACCATCGAGTTCGGCCTGGTCGACACCCCGCAAGGCAAACGCATTTACGGTGGCGGCATCCTGTCCTCGCCAAAAGAAACCGTTTATTCGCTGTCGGACGAACCTGAGCATCAGGCGTTCGATCCGCTCGAAGCCATGCGCACGCCGTATCGCATCGACATCCTGCAACCGGTGTACTTTGTCCTGCCGAACCTCAAGCGTCTGTTCGACGTGGCCCATGAAGACATCATGGCCATGGTTCGCCAAGGCATGCAGCTGGGTCTGCACGCACCGAAGTTTCCGCCGAAACCGAAAGCCGCGTGAACCGCGACTTTTGCTGACAATTGAGCCTGTCCGTCGCCGCCACTTTGGTTTAGCGTGACGGCATTGACAGCTCAAACGTTTTAATAAAAAAACACACTCGATTCAGGAATACACCATGTCCACTTTGAACCAAGCCCACTGCGAAGCCTGCCGCGCCGATGCGCCACAAGTCAGCGACGAAGAACTGCCGATCCTGATCAAGCAGATCCCTGACTGGAACATCGAAGTCCGCGACAGCATCATGCAGCTGGAGAAAGTTTTCCTGTTCAAGAATTTCAAGCACGCCCTGGCGTTCACCAACGCTGTCGGCGAGATCTCCGAGGCAGAAGGTCATCACCCGGGCCTGCTGACCGAATGGGGCAAAGTCACCGTGACCTGGTGGAGCCATTCGATCAAAGGCCTGCACCGCAACGACTTCATCATGGCTGCGCGCACTGACGAAGTGGCCAAGACCGCAGAAGGACGCAAGTAATGCACTTCGACGCCATCGGCCGGGTACCCGGCGACCCGATCCTCGGTTTGATGGAGGCGTATGCGCAGGACACCAACCCGCGCAAATTCGACCTGGGCGTTGGCGTCTACAAGGACGCTCAGGGCCTGACGCCAATCCCGGAGGCGGTGAAAATCGCCGAAGCGCGGCTGGTCGAAAGCCAAGACACCAAGACCTACATCGGTGGCCACGGCAACCCGCTGTTCGGCAAAGTCATCAATCAGTTGGTGCTCGGTGCCGACTCGAAGCTGATCGCCGCACAACGTGCCGGCGCCACCCAGACCCCGGGCGGCACTGGCGCCCTGCGCCTGGCCGCCGACTTCATCGCCCAATGCCTGCCGGGCAAAGGCGTGTGGCTGAGCAACCCGACCTGGCCGATCCACGAAACCATTTTCGCCACGGCCGGGGTCAAGGTCAGTCACTACCCGTACGTGGGCAGTGACAACCGCCTCGACGTCGATGCCATGCTTGCCGTGCTCAACCAAGTGCCAAACGGTGATGTGGTGCTGCTGCACGCGTGCTGCCACAACCCGACCGGTTTTGACTTGAGCCATGACGACTGGCAGCGCGTGCTCGATGTGGTGCGCAGCCGCAATCTGCTGCCGCTGATCGACTTTGCCTACCAGGGCTTTGGCGATGGTCTGGAACAGGATGCGTGGTCGACCCGCTTGTTCGCGGCCGAGGTGCCTGAGCTGCTGATTACCAGTTCCTGCTCGAAGAACTTCGGTCTGTACCGCGACCGCACCGGTGCGCTGATCGTCTGCGCGAAAACCGCCGAAAAGCTCATCGACATCCGCAGCCAACTGGCCAACATCGCCCGCAATTTGTGGTCGACACCGCCCGATCATGGTGCTGCGGTGGTCGCGACCATCCTCGCCGATCCAGAGCTGAAAGCCCGTTGGGCCGATGAAGTGGAAGCCATGCGTTTGCGTATCGCGCAGTTGCGCAGCGGCCTGGTTGAAGCGCTGGAGCCGCATGGCCTGCGCGAGCGTTTCGCACACATTGGCGTACAACGCGGGATGTTCTCTTACACCGGACTGTCGCCGGAGCAAGTGAAACAACTGCGTGAGCATCACAGCGTGTACATGGTCAACTCGGGCCGGGCGAACGTCGCCGGCATCGACGCTACGCGCCTCGCCTTGCTGGCAGAAGCCATCGCCAGCGTCTGCAAATAATCCCTCCCATTGCTCGTTCCCACGCAGAGCGTGGGAACGATCAATCACCACAGCTTTTGCTCCCCCCTGCGGCCATCTGTCGCATTAATTTGAATTAAAAGTCTGATTGTCATTTTTCCTGCTGTATCCTGCGCAGGCTTTCAAGAAGCGCGGATCTACCAGATCTATCAACAGACTTAGCGAGGAGCGCAACCATGCACGAGATTCCTAATCTCCCCTTCCCAAGCCTGCACGTACCTGAGCAGACGACCACGCAGCAAGCCGGAGCCCAACAGCCCGAGCAGAAAGAAGCCGTTGAGAGCCGCCCGGCCGACAACGAAGAGTAAGACCCCGTCGTACAGACCGTGTGGAAAGCGCTAACATGCGCTTTCCACACTGCCTGAACCCCGAGCCCGCCATGACCGACGAATTCTCCGAAAGCCAAGCTGCCGTACTCATCGGCGCCACCGAGAAAATGATCGATATCTGGAACCGTCTCTCCCCCGAGAAACAAGCCGTCCTGCTCGCCCGTTTCGGCAGCGAAGAAAATGCCCTCGCGGCGCTGGTCACCACACAACTGGTTGCCCCGGCCAACCCCTGAAGCGGCCTCCCGGCAAATAGTTTTACTTTTCCCGCCCCAGAAGCCTCCACGCCGGTATCATAAGCAGCCTATCTAATCTGCCGTTCCTGTGGATCGTTACCCATGTCGTCCTCTATGTCCGAGCCCCAGCGCCCCCTGGCGGTCACGCTGCAAGTCGTTTCTATCGTCCTCTTCACCTTTATCGGTTATCTGAACATCGGCATTCCGCTCGCGGTGCTGCCAGGTTATGTGCACAGCGATCTGGGCTTTGGTGCGGTGATCGCCGGTCTGGTGATCAGCGTGCAATACCTCGCCACCCTGCTCAGCCGCCCGTACGCCGGCAAGATCATCGACAACCAGGGCAGCAAACGCGCAGTGATGATTGGCCTGGCCGGGTGTGGCTTGAGCGGTGTGTTCATGCTGATTTCGGCGTGGACACCGAGCATGCCGATGCTCAGTTTGATCAGTCTGTTGATCGGTCGCCTGGTGCTGGGCAGCGCTGAAAGCCTTGTCGGTTCCGGCTCGATCGGCTGGGGCATTGGCCGGGTTGGCGCGGCAAACACCGCCAAAGTGATTTCCTGGAACGGCATCGCCAGTTATGGCGCACTGGCGGTTGGCGCACCGTTCGGTGTGTGGCTGGTCGGCCAGTTGGGTTTGTGGAGCATGGGCGTCAGCATCATCTTGCTGGCGATTCTTGGTCTGGCGTTGGCCTGGCCGAAAACCGCCGCACCGATTGTGGCGGGTGAACGCCTGCCGTTCATGCATGTGCTCGGTAAAGTGTTTCCCCACGGTTGCGGCCTGGCGCTGGGCTCGATCGGCTTCGGCACCATCGCCACTTTCATCACCCTGTATTACGCCACACAGCATTGGGACAACGCCGTGCTGTGCCTGAGCCTGTTCGGTGCCAGCTTCATCGGTGCGCGCCTGCTGTTCGGCAATCTGATCAACCGCCTCGGCGGCTTTCGCGTGGCGATTGCCTGCCTGTCGGTGGAGACACTGGGCCTGCTGCTGTTGTGGCTGGCACCGGACGCACATTGGGCGCTGGCCGGTGCGGCGCTGAGCGGGTTTGGTTTCTCGCTGGTGTTCCCGGCGCTGGGTGTGGAGGCAGTGAATCTGGTGCCGGCTTCAAGCCGTGGCGCAGCGGTCGGTGCTTATTCGCTGTTCATTGATTTGTCGCTGGGGATCACCGGGCCATTGGCCGGGGCGATTGCGGCAGGCTTCGGCTTTGCTTCGATCTTCCTGTTCGCCGCTCTCGCTGCATTGAGCGGATTGGCCTTGAGCGTGTATCTGTACAAGCACACGGCCAAGTACCGCGAAGACTAGAAGTCCACTTTGCCGCGCCCGGCCTTGATGCTGCCGCGCTTGGTTTTCGATTCGAGCCGGCGCTTCTTCGATCCGAGGGTCGGCTTGGTCGGGCGGCGTTTCTTTTCGACTTTGGTGGCGCTGAGGATCAGCTCGACCAGACGCTCAAGCGCATCGGCACGGTTGGCCTCCTGCGTACGGTATTGCTGGGCCTTGATGATCAACACGCCATCGCTGGTGATGCGACTGTCGCGCAACGCCAGTAGCCGCTCCTTGTAGAACTCGGGCAAGGACGAGGCCGGAATGTCGAAGCGCAGGTGCACCGCACTGGAAACCTTGTTGACGTTCTGCCCACCGGCACCTTGCGCGCGGATGGCCGTCAGTTCGATCTCGGCATCGGGAAGCTGCACGTTGTTGGAAATCACCAGCATGGAAAAACGTCCGTAATCAGAGTGCACAGGATACCGCGATTAGCTGCAAAGCGACCTGCGGCCTGCGGGCGCAACTTCCAGCGCACTTATATCGAGCATCATTTCGAGTTACCATTGCGACCTTTAAATTTACCCGTTTAATGCAGGAAGCAGACTTATGAGCAACAAGGCAGTTATCGTTTTCAGTGGTGGCCAGGACTCTACGACCTGCCTGATCCATGCACTGACCCACTACGATGAAGTCCACTGCATTACCTTTGATTATGGTCAGCGTCACCACGCGGAAATTGAAGTTGCCCAGCAACTTTGCAAACAGCTTGGCGTGACCGTTCACAAGGTAATGGATGTCTCTCTGCTGAATGAACTGGCGATCAGCAGCCTGACCCGCGACAACATTCCCGTGCCGACCGTCAACAGCTCCGGAGAAAGTCTGCCCAGCACTTTCGTACCGGGAAGAAACATTCTGTTTTTGACCCTCGCTTCTATCTATGCGTATCAAGTTCAAGCCCGAACAGTCATTACCGGCGTTTGCGAAACCGACTTCTCGGGTTACCCGGATTGCCGCGATGAGTTCGTCAAGGCGTTGAACAACGCGCTTGAACTGGGCATGGATTACAAGTTACGTCTGGAAACGCCACTGATGTGGCTGAACAAAGCCGAAACCTGGGCGCTGGCTGATTACCACAATCAACTTGACCTGATTCGTCATCACACGCTGACCTGCTACAACGGTATAGCTGGAAGCGGATGCGGCGACTGTGACGCGTGCAATCTTCGCGCGAAAGGCCTCAGCGACTTCCTGGAGAACAAAGAGCAGGTAACCAACAGTTTGAAATTGAAACTCAAACTAAAATAAGGCACAAAAAAACGCTCGCCTGGACAATCCAAGCGAGCGCTTCTGCTATTCGATCAAACCTGGCTTCCTGTCAAATACCTCTTGAACAGCGACCGCGCCCCATAAGCGGGCATGATATTAAAGAAAGCAAAACCCACTTTGATCGCGATCTGCACATAGATCATGCTCAAGATCGCACTGTTCTCCATCGTTCCATAGAATGCGATGTAACAGAACAGAAAGCTGTCGATGATTACTGCAAACAATGTACTCAAGAATACTCGCAAGAACAGGAATCTGGAGTTGGTCAGTTCCTTGATCTTGCACAACAGATACGAGTTGATGTTTTCGGACACCAGAAACGATATCGAAGACGCTACCAGAACAGAAGACAATTGACTGATCACGTCATTGTAAGGTCCATCGAGCTTCCACCCCGGCAACCCCGGCAAATGGGTGGTGATCGCCAATAGAATGATAATCGCCGCATTGCTGATGAACGCAAAGAGAATTGCCCGGCGCGCCAACCGCAGACCAAAGGTCTCGTTCAACAGGTCAACGATCAGAAAGGTCAGCGGGTAAAGAAAGGTTCCCGGGGTCACGACAATGTCAAAGTAATCCAGATAGATCGGTTTAGTCGCTGCAATACTGGTGAAGATATAAAGCGTGAACAACATCAAGTTCAGGATAATGTAGATCATCCAGGAACTCTCATGACGATCATTGATTTCGTAAGCCGTCAGCGCCCCACCCTGGGAGTAGAACTTCTTGTAGAGGTTTTTCACTTCGATTTTATTCAGATTATCCATAATCTCACTATTCAACACTTCACTCAGTTTTATTTTAATTATCTTGCCTGTCGCAATGACCATGATAACGGCCAGGCTTTTTCCATTTTCGAACCCCAGCAATTTGTACTTGCTGTTTTCCATTTCAACACTGCAATCCATTAAATCGTTCCTCGATTACATCTCCGATCACGCATACACGATCCGTATCAAAGCTGCCTTCATGGCTTATAGATAACTTCGCTGTGATTTTGTCATACACCAGTTTTTCCCTGTCGCTGGTCGATGCTCCTTTCTGCACGATCAACAGATCGCCGGGTTCGTTCATGCCACTGATTTCGTTTTCCAGAAGCACGCCAATCAGGTTAAAGGACGCGCCAAAATAGTAAGTCAGTGGATGAATCGTGGCCAGTTCACCAATTCTTTTATCCAGACTTTGCAGCAGCATACTTTCCTTGATGACAGGCACCGCCGCCGGATTCATGTTCCCCTGTGGCGAAATACTGCTTTCGATGATTTCCTTCTCTTCAAAATCAATCGTTTCTATTTCCTCGTAAGACACGCCGAAGAAATCAGAAATCTTGCGCACAGTGGACTGTTGTACATTGACCACTTTGCCTTCAAGGATGTTGTAGATGGTGGTACGCGTCAAACCACTGGAGTGACACAAGGACAACTGCGTCTCCCCGCGACTCTTTATCAGGTATTTGATGTTGTTTTTCAGATTCTCCGATCTTTCTCTTCTGTGTATCACATGCTTGCCATCCATTTTTTAACTGCAATCAATGTCACGCCCCGAATGATCATTCCGGACATGCACAAGTGAGGTAGGAAATTGCAGTTATATCCCTGTCAGTGCCGCGCAGGATCATAGCATTCTCCCTCCTTGGGTTCGGTATAAAAAGTCAGCCTTCACGCGATGCCACCCACTGGCAGGATGATTTCAGCCTTTGTACTGACTAGTCAGTTTCGGTTGCCTTTCACCCGGCGTCTGAAAATCGGCATCATGCCATGGCCGTTTTACACCCGCAGCGGCTACAAAAAGAATCATTTTCTTTGAAGAATGTTCATTTTTTTGATTAATTCTGTGGCGTTCCTCACTGAAAAATTTATGATGCGTCAACCCGGCGCTTCATTCTCGAGAGTGAAAGAACGAAAAAACGGGGACCTGTACAGGGTTTAGTTTTGCGCTCACAGCGGTCAAAACACGGATTCGCCTGTACAGATCTGGCAAGCAAGGACATGCGCAAATCTCGCAAAACCAGGGAAGGAATCAAGCAATGGCAGTCATTACTGAACCGCTCAAGAACCAGGCTGACATGTTGCGTCGTGGCCTGGCGGATCTTCGCGCAGAAGACGCCGAACTGGCGGCCATTCTCGACGCTGAAGTCACGCGTCAACAGCACACGCTTTCACTGGCCTCCTCCTCCTGCGCCGTCCAGCCGCGAACCTTGGCGGCCTCTGCTTCCGTGCTGGTCAACGTGACGGCAGAGGGCATGTCCGGCAAGCGCCACAGTGCAGGGTGCGAGAACGTCGAACTGGTCGAGTCGCTGGCCATCCGCCGAGCGCGGCAACTGTTCGGCGCGCAATACGCCAACGTGCAGCCACACTCAGCGTCGAACGCTATATACCAAGTCCTTACGGCCTTGCTGGAGCCTGGCGACACCTTGCTGGGTATGGCAGTGGAACACGGTGGTCATCTCACGCATGGCAGCCTCGCGGCGTTTTCGGGCGCCTACTACAAGGCGATCCAGTACGGCACGACATCCGACGGTCTCATTGATTACGACAAAGTGCGTCTGCTGGCGCTCGCCCATCGCCCACGCGTCATCCTCTGCGGCGCCACCGCCTATTCACGCGTAGTCGACTTCAAGCGGTTTCGCGAAATTGCCGATGAAGCCGGCGCCATCCTGCTCGCCGACATTTCGCATATCGCCGGGCTTGTGGCCACCGGACGGCATCCAGGTCCGATCGACGCCGCACATGTCACCGTCACCTGCACGCACAAGCAACTCGCCGGACCTCGGGGTGGCGTGATCCTCAGCGGTCGGGACGCCAACACCAAGATCCCCGGCTTGAGAACCACCTTCAGTCGCCTGCTGGATCAAGCCGTTTACCCGCGCATGCAGGGCGCGCTCGCCGCCAACATGATCGCAGCGAAGGCTGCCGCGCTGGGTTACGCAATGTCCGCAGAATTCGATGCCTGCATGGCACAGATCCGCAGTACGGCGGATGAAATGGTCAAAGCGTTTCAGGCCAAGGATTATGAGGTGGTCGGCGACTGCAGTGAAAACCACACAGTGCTGGTTCGCTTGCGGGGTGGCATCACAGGGGCTATCGCGGAGGCGGCGCTGGGACACTGCGGGATCATCGTCAACAAACATCGCCTACCCGACGATCCCCGTTCGGCACTTGTCACCAGCGGGCTGCGTATCGGCACCGCGGCTCTAGCGCAACGCCGGGTCGATGTCCACGGCAGCCGCCAGATCGTCGATTTGATCGTGCGGGTTCTGAATACGGTAGCGCCGCTCGGCGAACAGGATTACACGCTGGAACCTCTGCTCCTCGCGCAGTTTCGCTCAGAGGTCGAAACCCTGTGCAGGGACTATCCTCTCGCCGACTATCAATAGCGGTCCAACATTTGCGCCCATAAAAAACCCGGCACTCAGGCCGGGTTTTGTGTTTCTGCGTCAGCGCTTACTTGGTAGCACCTGCCGCGTGCACGGCCTGCTGCGCACCGCGCTTGTTCTTGATCACGTAGCAAACCCACATGAACACGACCCACACCGGAATCGCATACACCGAGATCTGAATGCCCGGGATCAGCAGCATCACGCCCAGGATGAAGGCGACGAACGCGAGGCAGATGTAGTTGCCGTACGGGTACCACAGCGCCTTGAACAGCGGCGTCTGCTGAGTCTTGTTCATGTGCTGGCGGAACTTGAAGTGCGAGAAGCTGATCATCGCCCAGTTGATCACCAGCGTCGCAACCACCAGCGACATCAGCAGCTCCAGCGCGTGCTGCGGGATCAGATAATTGAGCAGCACAGCCACCAGCGTCACTGCTGCCGAAGCCAGGATCGACCGCACCGGCACGCCGCGCTTGTCGATCTTCGCCAGACCTTTCGGCGCATCGCCCTGCTCGGCCATGCCCAGCAGCATACGGCTGTTGCAGTAGGTGCCACTGTTGTACACCGACAACGCGGCGGTCAGGACCACGAAGTTGAGGATGTGCGCGGCGGTGTTGCTGCCGAGCATCGAGAACACTTGCACGAACGGACTGCCACTGTACGAATCACCGGACGCGTTAAGGGTTTCCAGCAGGCTGTCCCATGGCGTCAGCGACAGCAGGATCACCAGCGCACCGATATAGAAAATCAGGATCCGGTAGATCACCTGATTGATCGCTTTCGGGATCACGGTTTTCGGTTTGTCCGCTTCAGCGGCGGTGAAACCGAGCATTTCCAGACCGCCGAAGGAGAACATGATGATCGCCATGGCCATCACCAGACCGCTAACGCCATTGGGGAAGAAACCACCGTGCGACCACAGATTGCTCACCGAGGCTTGCGGGCCGCCGTTGCCGCTGACCAGCAGGTAGCTACCGAGCGCAATCATGCCGACGATCGCCACGACCTTGATGATCGCGAACCAGAATTCGGCCTCACCGAAGACTTTGACGTTGGCCAGGTTGATCGCGTTGATCAGCACGAAGAAAGCCGCTGCAGACACCCAGGTCGGGATGTCCGGTGCCCAGTAGTGGATGTATTTGCCGACCGCGGTCAGCTCCGACATGCCCACCAGAATGTACAGAATCCAGCAGTTCCAACCGGACAGGAACCCGGCAAAGCCGCCCCAGTACTTGTGCGCGAAATGGCTGAAGGAACCGGCCACCGGCTCTTCGACGATCATCTCGCCGAGCTGGCGCATGATCATGAAGGCGATGAAGCCGCAGATGGCGTAGCCGAGGATCATCGACGGGCCGGCGGATTTCAGTACCCCGGCCGAGCCGAGGAACAATCCGGTACCGATCGCGCCACCGAGGGCGATCAGTTGAATGTGGCGATTTTTCAGGCCGCGTTTCAGCTCGCCTGATTGCGAGGGTTGTCCACTCATGAAAAAGGTCTCACGCAAGGTTTGATGATGTTCAGTAGACGTTGCTGCCAGGTTGCGATTTCAAGCAGCCCCGATCAAACCCCAGCGCAGGCACCAGGAGTTCAGCTCATTTACAACGGTCATGCGTCACCTGTTTGTTTTTATCTGTGACGAAATCGAACCCGAAACGCTTGTGGCGCCACGGAGTGAACAAGGCGGATAGCCTTGAGATTTGCGCGATTACGCAGAGGGTCACAGTTAAAACGCGGCGCATTGTACACCGCTAACCCCCTGCTGCCAGACCCCGCTGGATCAGCGTGGCGGTTGCCGGGATTGCGTGTGTCCGCCTCGAGACACTCGAGCGGCTGCAAAAATTGAGTCAGGCCTTTGCAGGCCATCGGCGTGGACGAGGAAAAAACCGTCCCACGGAGAGAGATGGAGATCAATCACGGCGTTCATTGCGCCTCCTTCTTGTTATGCACCTGCACGACAGGCATGGGGCGCATATCACCCTGCAAACGATGCTGAAACAAGCGTGCCAGAGCCTTGTCCGGCCCGCGGCGGAGCAGGCTTCGGCAGCTTTTCCTTACAGCGCTCATGACGGGTTGGTTTCACTCGGTTTTAACGGCTTTTTTGTAAATATTTCTTTACGACGCGTAACGCAGAGTTTCCATTTCAGAAATATCTGTCAGACGTCTGCAAATTGACGGTAGCTAGCTTGCTAATGAAACGTGCCGTTTAGTTTTTTGTTTTCAAATAAAAAAACTGCCGCCGAAAAACAGAATAAAAAGTCTATTTAAAAAATAAATGAATAATTTTTTGCATTACAAAACACCCTGAACTAGGTTCTTCACGTCTTGCCGGCCACCTCGACCGGCCAGTCACAACCGTGAATGTCATCTAGGAGATCGACCATGCAAGCACTGGAAAAAGACTTGGATACCGAACTGCAACTGGACGAATGGTTTGAAGCACCGACCCACGAGGCGGCTGTAGAAATGATGCAAGCCGACGCGGTAGTTCCGTTCGGCACGGCGATGTGGCCTCTGTAAGACATCTCCGGGCAGGCACGATCCGGCCGGTCGTGCCTGCCGCTTTTTACACGGTCAGTCAGGGAGGATTCATGGATAAGCCCCGCGCGATCTCGCATTTCCTTTACTACCTCGAACACCACCCCGCCCTTGCCGGCATCGACTCGGCGAAGGTATTGCTCGGCCACACGGCTGATTACGAAGCGCTGACCGGCGCGATCGCCGAACAGGCAGGCGATCATCCTCGTTTCCAGTTCAGCACCCGACGTCTGGACCTGGACAGCACCGCAACGCTGACCTCGGCAATCACCGACAGCGATCTGTACATTTTTTTCTACGACTCTTCCACCTTGCCCAACCCACGCCCCGACGGCCCGGAGTTCGTGCGCGCGCTGCAAGCGGTGATGGCGGAGAACTGGAAGAAGTCGCTGCTGTTCAAGGATTACGGCGATTATTTCTATGACACCTTCAGCGTCACCCCGCAGCGGATTGCCGGACTGAACAGTCACCTGATCCAGCGTATGTCCCACGCGACCACGCTGAGTTTCAAGGACGATGACGGCTCATGGTTTGAAACGCCGCTGAGCAGCATCAAGAAGTGGACCGATATCAACGGTGTCGGCAACTTTGACCTGGCCCCCGGCGAAATCGCCACGCACAGCGAGGCCATCAACGGCCATGTGAAGTTCAAGGGCACGTTCCTCAGCACCATCCCGTTTGCGCGCAAGTACGGTGTGCTGGAATCACCACTGGAACTGTGGATCGAGAACTCGACCATCAGCCGCATCGCCACGGAGGTGCCGGGGCTGGAGCATGATTTCAACAGGTACCTGGATGCCAACCCATCGAACCGGCGGATTGAGGAGTTGGGGATTGGCACCAATGAAGGCGTGAAGGATTTGTATGCGCGTAATGCCGGGTTTGAAGAGCGGCATTGTGGGCTGCATCTTGGGTTGGGCGGTGGCGCCAAGGGCAGTCATCACCTGGATCTGATCTTTTCCGGCGGGGTGTTGGCGCTGGATGACAAGCCGGTGTTTGATGGGCGGTTTGTGTTTTAGGGCCGGCACCTGATCATTCCCACGCTCCGCGTGGGAATGCAGCCCGGGACGCTCCGCGTCCCTCTAGAGCCGAACGCGGAGCGTCCGTTGAGGCATTCCCACGCAGAGCGTTGGAACGATCGGTGTGCGCCAGACGAAAAAAAACGCCAACCCTGCGGTTGGCGTTTTTTCATTTGGCGCTAAACCCGATCACTCAGGCTTTTTACGACCAAACCCCGGACGCTGACCGGAACCGGCCGGTGCGCCACGACGCTTGCCCGACGGCTTGTCACCGTCAACCAGCTTGATCCCCGGACGCTTCGGCGCAGGTTTGGCCGGGCGCTTGTTGGTGGTGTCCGCTGGACGATCCGCCACAGGCGTGCCACGACCGGCAGGTGCACCACGCTCGCCACGCTCAGTGCGACCGTTGGCCGGACGCGGAGCGCGTTCGCCGTCACGGGCTACTGGCTTGCGACCTGGACGCTCGCCTTCGATCTGCGGTTCACGGCTTGGGCGCGGACCGGTCGGCGCGCCAGCGGCTGGACGCAGCGTACGAACGCGCTCGGTCTTGGCCATCGGCCGCGACGATTTGCGCTGCATGCGCTCAAGCTTGTCTTTGCTCTTGGCGTTCAGTTGCGGCATCGCTACCGGCGTCAGGCCGACTTCAGCACTGAGGATGTCGACTTCGTACTGGCTCATTTCGCGCCAGCGCCCCATCGGCAGGTCGGAGTTGAGGAACACCGGACCGAAACGCACGCGCTTCAGACGGCTGACCACCAGACCCTGCGATTCCCACAGACGACGAACCTCACGGTTACGGCCTTCCATCACCACGCAGTGATACCAGTGGTTGAAGCCTTCACCGCCTGGCGCCTGCTTGATGTCGGTGAACTTCGCCGGGCCATCTTCCAGCACGACGCCGGCCTTCAGGCGCTCGATCATCTCGTCGTCGACTTCACCGCGTACGCGCACGGCGTACTCACGGTCCATCTCGTAGGACGGGTGCATCAGACGGTTGGCCAGCTCACCGTCGGTGGTGAACATCAGCAGACCGGTGGTGTTGATGTCGAGACGACCGATGTTGATCCAGCGACCTTCTTTCGGACGCGGCAGCTTGTCGAACACGGTCGGACGGCCTTCAGGGTCGTCACGGGTGCAGATCTCGCCATCGGGTTTGTTGTACATGATCACGCGGCGGACCGATTCGGCCGCTTCTTCGCGCTTGATCACCTTGCCATCAATGGTGATGGCGTCGTGCATGTCGACGCGCAGACCGAGGGTGGCGTCTTTGCCATTGACCTTGATCCGGCCCTGGCTGATCCAGGATTCCACGTCACGGCGCGAGCCGACGCCGATACGGGCGAGGACTTTCTGCAGCTTTTCGCCTGCTGGGCCGATTTCCTGGTCGTCTTTCTGAATGATGTCGCTCATCTGGGCACCTCCCGGTGTGGTCTGTTCAGGCGGCGCCTGAAGCATTGAAATCTGGGTACTTAGCCGAAGGGATCGGCGAAGGGTCGCGAATCATACGCGGATGTGCGCCATCGCGCATCAGAGACTAGTCGATCAGGCCAAGGTTATTTCTTTTTCCGCCGACCGGCGCCACCGAGTTTGATCAGGCGCAGCGCGGCTTCGGCCAGTACGCTGCGCTTGTCGTCCTTGTCGAGTTTCTTCCAGGCTTTGATTTCGCGCTTGCTGCGGCCGCAGCCGAGACAGATGTCGTCGGTGAATTTGCAGAGGCTGATGCACGGGTCTTTGGTGGAACTCATCGAGGTCTCCGAAAAACACAAATCCCTTGTAGGAGTGAGCCTGCTCGCGATAGCGGTGTGTCAGTCAACATCTTCTTGACAGATACACCGCTATCGCGAGCAGGCTCACTCCTACAGGGGATCGCGGTGTTTGGCAGGGCGGGTCAGTCTTCCAATTCGCGGCGTTCGGCCTCGATGGCTTCGGCCAGGGCACGGGCTTCGGCTTCTTCTTCGCTTAGCTCCGGTTCTGGCGCGGGTTGTTCGAGCGCGGCGACGGCGGCCAATAGTTTTTCGCGGGCTTCGGCGACGCCAAGAATGTCCTCTTCCGGTTCGGCTTCTGGCTCTGCTTCAAGTTCAACTTCAATCGATGGCTCAGCGACTTCGGTTTCAGGCTCGTTCGTCGGCGCGTCACTGTCGCCCGCCTCACCATCCACCGCATCCCGCAGCAAATCATCGAAGTCGGTCTTGATCCCCTCCTCCATGCTGTCCAGCTCCAACAGCAAGGTATGGAAACTGGTCTCTTCCTTCTCCTCTTCCGGCTCGGCGCTGGCATCGGCCAGTTCCTGCAAGCCCTGCGGCACCGGAGCGTCGTCGAAATCAAGCACCGGGTCGGTTTCCATTTCGCGCAATTCGGCCAGCGGCGGCAGGTCTTCGAGGTTCTTCAGGTTGAAGTGATCGAGAAACATCTTGGTGGTGGCAAACATCGCCGGTTTGCCCGGCACATCGCGGTAACCAACAACACGGATCCACTCGCGCTCCAGCAAGGTCTTGACGATATTGCTGTTCACCGCCACGCCACGCACGTCTTCGATCTCGCCACGGGTGATCGGCTGACGGTAGGCGATCAGCGCGATGGTTTCGAGCAAGGCGCGGGAGTAACGCTGCGGGCGCTCTTCCCACAAGCGGCCGACCCACGGCGAAAACTTTTCGCGGATCTGCAAGCGATAGCCCGATGAGACTTCCTTGAGCTCGAAAGCACGGCCCTCGCAGGACTTGCCCAGCAGGGTCAGGGCTTTCTTGAAGACCGCAGGCTCGGGCCGTTCGCCTTCTTCAAACAGTTCAAACAGACGCTCAAGGGATTGCGGCTTTCCCGAGGCCAACAGAAAGGCTTCAAGCAGGGGGGCCAGCTCGCGGGGTTCAGTCAGGTTCATGTTTCGACTCGTTATTCGGCTCGGGCTCGCACGTGGATCGCGGCGAACGGCTCATTCTGCACCAGCTCGACCAAGGATTCCTTGACCAGTTCAAGGATCGCCATAAAGGTCACCACCACACCCAGCCGCCCTTCCTCGGCGGTGAACAGCTCGACGAACGGCACAAAACCGCCGCCCTTGAGCCGTTCCAGCACATCGCTCATGCGCTCGCGGGTGGACAGTGCCTCGCGGCTGACCTGGTGGCTTTCAAACATATCGCCACGGCGCAGCACTTCGGCCATGCACATCAAAATCTCCTCCAGCGCAACGTCCGGCAACAGCTTGCGCGCCCGGGCTTCCGGGGCGTCGAGCTTGGGCACGATCACATCGCGGCCAACCCGGCTCAAGCCGTCGATGCCTTCGGCGGCCGCCTTGAAACGCTCGTATTCCTGCAAGCGGCGGATCAGTTCGGCACGCGGGTCATCTTCCTCGTCTTCGACAGTCTCGGCCCGAGGCAGAAGCATGCGCGACTTGATCTCGGCGAGCATCGCGGCCATCACCAGATATTCGGCGGCCAGCTCCAGACGCACCGACTGCATCAACTCCACGTAGCCCATGTACTGGCGGGTGATTTCCGCCACCGGGATATCGAGGATGTTGATGTTCTGTTTGCGGATCAGGTACAGCAGCAGGTCGAGCGGGCCTTCGAAGGCTTCAAGGAAGACTTCCAGCGCATCCGGCGGAATGTACAGGTCCAGCGGCATCTCCATGACTGCCTGGCCATAGACCATGGCAAATGGCAGTTCCTGCTGAGCGCCGGCCTGCGGATCGACAACGGTTTCCACTGCGGACATTCAGGCCTCGACCATGAACGGCGCGGGGTCGCCGCAACCGACGCGGATCACTTCCGGGTCGTCGCCGGTCAGGTCGATCACGGTGGAGGCTTTAATGCCGCCAAAACCGCCGTCGATGATCAAGTCCACTTGGTGTTCAAGCAGTTGGCGCATTTCGTAAGGATCGCTGAGCGGGTCTTCGTCGCCGGGCATGATCAGGGTCACGCTCATCAGCGGCTCGCCGAGTTCGGCCAGCAGCGCCAGCGCGATCGGATGGCTCGGCACACGCAGACCGATGGTGCGCTTCTTCGGATGCAGCAACAGACGCGGCACTTCGCGGGTAGCGTTGAGAATGAAGGTGTATGGCCCTGGCAAATGCGCTTTAAGAATGCGGAAGGTGCCGGTGTCGATCTTGGCGTAGTTGCCCAATTGCGACAGGTCACTGCAGATCAGCGCGAAGTTATGCTTTTCATCGAGCTGGCGCAGGCGGCGCACGCGCTCAATCGCGGTCTTGTCGCCGATCTGGCAGCCGATGGCGTAGGAAGAATCCGTGGGATAAACCACCACCCCGCCCTTGCGGATGATTTCGACCGCCTGTTTTATCAGGCGCGCTTGCGGGTTTTCCGGATGAATCTGGAAAAATTGACTCACATTCTCTACCTGTTCAGACGGCGGCAATATCTGTGTCATGTTTGAACCGACACCACAGGGGTGGAAGGTCCTCGGGAACCGGCCGGTACTGGCCGATCTCGGACCAGCCGCCAGGGCCATGGAAGTCACTGCCAGCGCTGACCAGCAGACCGAACTCTCGGGCAAGGATTGCCAGGCTGCCGACCTGTTCCGCAGGCTGATGGCCATTGACCACCTCGATCGCATGCCCGCCTGCTTGAATATAGTCGGCAATCAGCTTTCGACGCTTGCTACGAGTGAAATCGTAGTGCCACGGATGCGCGAGGCTGACCCAGGCCCCGGCGGCACGCAGTGTGCCAACGGTGTCTTCCAGCGTCGGCCAGTGCAACTTGACGTCACCCAGCTTGCCGGCGCCGAGCCATTTGCGGAATGCCTCGGCACGATCCTTTACAAAACCTTCACGCACCATCCAGTCGGCGAAATGCGGACGGGCCGGGGCGTTGCCGCTGTCGCCCAGTTCCTGCTGGACCTGCCGGGCACCATCGAGGGCACCGGGCATGCCCTTGAGAGCGAGTTTGCGGCTTATTTCTTCCGACCGCAGCCAGCGCCCATCGTGCAATCTGGCAATCGCTTCGACCAACGGTGCGGCGTTGACGTCGAAACCGTAGCCCAACACATGAATCGTCGCGCCGCCCCAGGTGCAGGACAATTCGACGCCGTTGACCAGTTGCATGCCCAATTCGTTGGCGGCCGTGCGCGCTTCGGCGAGGCCTTCGAGGGTGTCGTGGTCAGTCAACGCCAAGACTCGCACGCCGTTCTCGAACGCACGCGCAACCAGAACCGCAGGCGCGAGGGCGCCATCGGAGGCCGTGCTATGGCAATGCAAATCAACATTCACGGGGAGTTGTAACCTCAAATCAGCTGGCGCTATCGCGCGCCCATATGTTTGTTATTATGCCGCCACATCCAGCTTCTGGCTCTCACTGTGAAACAATTCATCGATTTCATCCCGCTTCTGCTGTTCTTCATCGTTTACAAACTTGATCCACGGGTCGTCGACATCGCTGGCCATGAAGTGACTGTAGGCGGTATTTACAGCGCCACGGCGATGCTGATCATCAGTTCCCTGGTGGTGTACGGCGCGTTGTTCATCAAACAGCGCAAGCTGGAAAAGAGCCAATGGCTGACCCTGATTGCCTGCCTGGTATTCGGCAGCCTGACGCTGGCCTTCCACAGCGAGACCTTCCTCAAGTGGAAAGCCCCGGTGGTCAACTGGCTGTTCGCCGTCGCCTTCATCGGCAGCCACTTCATTGGTGACCGCCTGCTGATCAAACGCATCATGGGCCACGCACTGACCCTTCCGGATCCGGTCTGGACCCGCCTGAACATCGCCTGGATCGCCTTTTTCCTGTTCTGCGGCGCTGCCAACCTGTTCGTCGCCTTCACCTTCCAGAGCTACTGGGTGGACTTCAAGGTGTTCGGCAGCCTGGGCATGACCTTGGTATTCCTGGTCGCACAGGGCATTTACCTGTCGCGTCATCTGCACGATGCCGATACCACAACAACACCAAAAACCGAGGACTGACATGCTCTACGCCATCATTGCCACCGACGTCGCCAACTCGCTGGAAGCACGCCTGGCCGCGCGCCCTGCGCATCTGGAACGCCTGCATGCGCTCAAGGGCGAAGGCCGCATCGTACTGGCCGGCCCGCACCCGGCCGTCGACAGCAATGATCCGGGCGCAGCGGGTTTCACCGGCAGCCTGATCGTCGCCGAATTCGATTCCCTCAGCGCTGCGCAAGCATGGGCCGATGCTGATCCGTACATCGCCGCGGGTGTCTACGCCAACGTGGTCGTCAAGCCGTTCAAGCAAGTCCTGCCTTAAACGTTCGGTGATGAGGGGATTTACCCCTCATCACTCGCGACACTGCCTCACGCAATGAACCTTCCTGGTTCTTGCTGCTCTCAATCGCTCATTATTCTCGTTTGCCTGCCGACAACCTGCCCAATATCCATTTGGAAACAGGTGTCGCGATGCGCAAGGGTCCGTTGTGTCTGATGTTGGTCACGTTGTCGATCATGGCACCCGCCCATGGTGAGGAAACCACCGAAGGCGGCAGTTCCACGCCATTGTCGTTAAGCGCCGGCAGCCAGATCACCGAGTTGCAGCAGCGCCTCAAGGCCAGCGAGCAGCAACGGGAAGAACTGAGCAAACAACTGCAAAATGCCGACAATACCCGTGAAAGCGCCCAGCTCGCCCGGTTGCGCCAGGAGAACCAGCGTCTCAAGCTGCAACTCAAGGAAGTCCAGGCCAGCCCGCTGCCGCGTCTGCTGACTGATCAGCAGCAATGGTTCGTCACGGGCGCCGGAGTAGCGCTATTGGCGCTGCTCTGCGGTATCTTTGCCAGTGGAGCAAGCCGAAAACGTCGGCAATGGCTAAATTGAGTGAGTCATGAGCGAGCTGTTACTGATTGATGATGACCAGGAGTTGTGCGAACTCCTGAGTAGCTGGCTGAGCCAGGAAGGCTTCCATGTGCGCGCCTGCCACGATGGCCAGAGTGCGCGCAAGGCGTTGGCCGAAACGGCCCCGGCGGCGGTGGTGCTGGACGTGATGCTGCCCGACGGCAGCGGTCTGGAACTGCTCAAGCAATTGCGCAACGATCACGCTGATCTGCCGGTGCTGATGCTCTCGGCCCGTGGCGAGCCGCTGGATCGCATCCTCGGTCTGGAACTGGGCGCCGACGATTATCTGGCCAAACCCTGCGACCCACGAGAACTGACCGCTCGCCTGCGCGCCGTACTGCGCCGCAGCCACCCGGCGGCAGTCTCGACGCAGCTTGAGCTGGGCGATCTGAGTTTCAGCCCGGTGCGCGGCGTGGTCAGCATCGACGAGAAAGAACTGACCCTTACCGTTTCCGAAAGCCGCCTGCTCGAAGCCCTGCTCAAGCAACCCGGCGAGCCGCTGGACAAACAGGAACTGGCGCAGATCGCCCTCGGTCGCAAGCTGACCCTGTACGACCGCAGCCTCGACATGCACGTCAGCAACCTGCGCAAGAAGATCGGCCCGCACCCCGACGGACGTCCGCGCATCGTCGCTCTGCGCAGCCGCGGTTACTTCTACAGCCTCTGAACTGCACACATCCCCCGGCCAACGGTAACCGACGCCACCCCCTGTAGGAGCTGCCGCAGGCTGCGATCTGATCGTTCCCACGCTCTGCGTGGGAATGCAGCCGGGGACGCTCTGCGTCCCACAGTCAAAAGATCGCAGCGTGCCGCAGCTCCTACAACGGGATATGTGTAAGGCTGGGCGCGAAGCGTCTTTACCCAAGCTTTACGCAGTGCTGACCGCCGCTGACCTTGATCTCCGTAATCTGAACTCATCCGGAACGTACCGGGAACGAGACAAGGAGATACACCATGCGCAAGACTCTTATCGCTCTGATGTTCGCTGCCGCTCTGCCAACCGTCGCCATGGCCATGCCGCAAGACGGTGGCCCGATGGGTGGCCCGCTCGACGGCCCACGCCACGGCGGTCAGATGCACGGCATGCACGGCAAAGGCCCGTACAGCCAACTCGACCTGTCCCGCGAACAGCGCGAGCAGATCCGCAAGATCATGGGCGAGCAGATGCACGAGCGTAAGCAAGTGGTCGACAAGTACCTGGAAAAACTCTCGCCGGCTGACCAGAAAGCCATGAAGGACGAGATGGCCGCCAACCACAAGAAAGCCGAGTCCGATGTTCGGGCGCTGCTGAAACCGGATCAACAGAAGAAATTCGACGAGATCCAGAAAAAACAGGCCGAGCGTCGCGCCGAATGGGCCGAATTCAAGGCGTGGAAAGCGCAACAGGCGCAAAAGGCGCAATAATGTTCTGACCCCGGACCCGACGGCTAAACACCGCCGGGTCTTTTTCCACCGATCCAATGTAGGAGTGAGCCTGCTCGCGATAGCGGTGTGTCAGTCAACGAATACTTGTCTGACTCACCGCTATCGCGAGCAGGCTCACTCCTACAGGGATTTGCGTTTGTTCTGAGGATTTTCTGTGCGTTCATTGTTCTGGCGTATTCTCGCGAGCTTCTGGCTGGCCATCGCTCTGGTGGCCGGGCTGTCCATTCTGCTCGGGCACATGCTCAACCAGGATGCGTGGATCCTCAGCCGCCATCCGGGCCTCAACACCCTCGCCGGCGAATGGACGCAAACCTACGAAGCCCAGGGCGAGGAAGCTGCTCAGGACATCCTCGAACAGCGCAAACGCCAATATCACATCGATGTTCAGGTGCTGAACGAATCCGGCGACCCGGTGGTTCGCGGCACCTTCCCGCGCCGCGCAGCCGCATTCGAAGCCCGCCAGAACAATGATGACCGGCGCCTGCCATGGCGACGTCTGACCGATGAATTCACCAGCGAAAAAACCGGTGACACCTACCTGTTCATCTACCGCATCCCGCATCCGGAACTCGACTCTTGGCACCGCGAAAGTCTGCTTTGGCCATTGAGTGCGCTGGGCATCGCGTTGGTGGTGCTGACCCTGTTCAGTCTGTTGGTGACCTTCTCCATCACCCGCCCGCTCAGCCGTTTGCGCGGCGCGGTGCATGATCTCGGGCAGACCACCTATCAGCAGAACAGCCTGGCGAAACTGGCCAATCGCCGCGACGAATTCGGCGTGCTGGCCACCGACTTCAACCGCATGGGTGCGCGTCTGCAGAGCCTGATAGGCAGCCAACGGCAGTTGTTGCGCGACGTTTCCCACGAATTGCGCTCACCGTTGGCGCGGTTGCGCATTGCCTTGGCGCTGGCGGAACGGGCCAATCCTGAAGAACGGGAAAAACTCTGGCCACGCCTGACCCGCGAGTGTGATCGGCTGGAAGCATTGATCAGTGAAATTCTGGTATTGGCGCGGGTCGATGCCGACAACGCCAGTGCTGAAGAGGTGGATCTGAATGCGTTGCTCGGCCTCTTGCAGAAGGACGCAATACTGGGATCGCCCGAGCAGATCGTGCGTCTTGATGCCGAACCGCAGCTGAATCTGAAAGGCTGGCCGACCATGATCGAGCGCGCCGTCGATAACCTGCTGCGCAACGCCCAGCGCTTCAACCCGGAAGGTCAGCCGATTGAAATGCAGGCTTCACGTCAGGGTGAAAAAATCATCGTGAGCGTGCGCGACCATGGGCCGGGGGTGCAGGCTGAACATTTGAGCCAGTTGGGCGAACCGTTTTACCGGGCGCCGGGGCAGACGGCAGCGGGACACGGTTTGGGCCTGGCGATTGCGCGGCGAGCGGCGGAACGGCATGGTGGGAGTTTGACGCTGGCAAATCATCCGCAGGGTGGGTTTATTGCCAGCCTGGAATTGCCGTTGGTGCCCGGAGCGGTGGTGCAACTTTAAGAGCCTAAAAGCTACCCTCACCCCAGCCCTCTCCCGGAGGGAGAGGGGGCCGACCGAGGTGTCTTGCGTCATACATCGACCTGAAGAACCGAGTTGATTATGGACCAGGAAGGCACGTGAATCGTCGCCGACTCTGGGTTCGAAATGCACTGGAACCGTTATCGACTCCGAACTCGAAATGCACTGGAGCCGTTATCGACTCCGAACTCGAAATGCACTGGAACCGTTATCGACTCCGAACTCGAAATGCACTGGAACCGTTATCGACTCCGAACTCGAAATGCACTGGAACCGTTATCGACTCCGAACTCGAAATGCACTGGAGCCGTTATCGACTCCGAACTCGAAATGCACTGGAGCCGTTATCGACTCCGAACTCGAAATGCACTGGAGCCGTTATCGACTCCGAACTCGAAATGCACTGGAGCCGTTATCGACTCTGGATTCAGCCGAGCACTTTCAGGTCGGCGTACCTCTACAGCATCCCCCAATCAGTTGATCTGGCTTAATGATTCTGGACACCCCTAAAGGGCGTTAATCTACGCCCAACGACGAGGTGTGATTTGACCAGACGATATTTTTCGACAGATTTCAAACGGGATGCGGCTTGCCTGGTTTTGGATAAAGACTATTCGGTGAGTGAAGCCTGCGAAGCAATGGGCGTGGGCCCTACAGCTCTGCGTCGCTGGGTTGAGCAACTGCGTGCGGAGCGCAGTGGCAAGACGCCTGAGAAGTCCAAGGCCATGACCGTTGACCAAAAACGCATCCAGGAACTGGAAGCAACAATTCGACGGATTGAGCGCGAGAAGGAAATTTTAAAAAAGGCTACAGCTCTCTTGATGTCGGATTCCCTCGATCGGTAAGGCTGGTCGAGGAGTTAAGCGAGCAATATCCAAGATCCGAGTTGTGTGGCGTGTTTGGTATCAACCGCAGCAGTTATTACGAGCGTCTGAAACAGCGGGCGAAAGTGCATGTCGGGCGCGATCGCCTAAAGATCAAGGCTGCCGAATTACATGAGCAAAGTCGCGGCTCAATGGGCGCGCGCAGCCTGTCAAAAGCGCTGTGTAACGAAAAAGAGTCGGTAGGTCGTTACATGGCTCGTAGCCTGATGCGCGAGCTCGGTTTGAAGAGCCAGCAACGGCGCAGGCATCGGTACAAACCCAGCGGTGCGGAGGCGCAATACGCCCCCAATCATTTGGAGCGTAAATTCAAAGTCGAGGCCCCCAATCGAGTGTGGTGTGGCGACGTGACTTACATTTGGGCCGGTACTTACTGGGTTTATCTGGCTGCTGTACTTGATCTGCATGCCCGCCGCATCGTCGGCTGGGCGATGTCCAGAAGTCCGGATTCAGCTCTGACCTGTCGAGCGTTAAAGATGGCTTTCGAGTCGCGAGGACGCCCTGAAAACCTAATGTTCCATTCGGATCAGGGCTGTCATTACAGCAGTAAAGTGTTTCGTGAAACGCTGGCGGACATGCGCATAAAACAAAGCATGAGTCGACGAGGAAACTGCTGGGACAACGCCCCGATGGAGCGTTTCTTTGGCAGTTTGAAATCTGAATGGATACCCAAGGCTGGCTACCGAAACGAAGATGAGGCCAGTACCGATGTATTGCGCTACCTGACCCATTATTACAATCGGATCAGGCTGCACAGTCACAATGGCTACCGAACTCCGGTGGACATGGAGGCCCTGGCGGCATGAAAAAGGGTAAAACCCTATAACCGTGTCCAGTATCGTTTGACCAGATCAAGTCCCCTCTCCCTCTGGGAGAGGGCTAGGGTGAGGGGCTTTTGATCTTCAGGCTTTACCAGGCCAGGCACTGACGAACTCGCTCAGATCGACTTTATCTGCCACACGCGGCTCTTTCTGCGGCGTGCCGAGATACAGGAACGCAATCACCTCTTCACCTTCGGCCAGGCCCAAGCCTTTAGCCACATGCTGCGAATAAGCCAGATCACCCGTACGCCACACCGCACCAATCCCCTGCGCATACGCCGCCAGCAAAATCCCGTGCGCCGCACACCCGGCCGCCAGCAACTGCTCGGCCTTCGGATATTTAACGTGTTCCTGCAATTTGGCGATCACCACAACCACCAACGGCGCTCGCAGCGGACCGTTGCGCGCCTTGTCGATCATCGCTTCGGTGACCTCGCCTTCCTGCTGCTGTGCAGCCTCGGCCAACAACTCGCCCATCTGTTCACGCGCCGCGCCTTCGACCGTCAGGAAGCGATACGGCTGCAAATGCCCGTGATCCGGCGCGCGCAACGCGGCGCCAAACAGGGCTTCGCGCTGCTCGGCAGTGGGGGCCGGTTCGACCAGTCGTGGAACGGAAACACGGTTGAGCAACGCGTCGAGAGCCTGCATCGGCCACCTCCTGAAAAATATGTGCGGCTATTCTAGCTGTATCTGCCAACAGGATGCCGGTTTACATGCCCTGCCCCACGGGTAGAATGGCGCCCTTCCCACATCAGCCCGAGCGGACTTCATGGCGTTGCCGACCTTACGGATCATTGGTTTCATCATCGGCATCTTCCTGATCACCCTGGCCGTGGCCATGGTCGTGCCTATGGCCACCCTGGTGATTTTCGAGCGCACCGGTGATCTGCCGTCGTTCCTCTGGGCGAGCATGATCACCTTCGTCGCCGGCCTCGCGCTGGTGATTCCCGGCCGACCGGAACACATTCACCTGCGTCCGCGTGACATGTACCTGCTGACGGTCAGCAGTTGGCTGGTGGTGTGCATTTTTGCTGCGCTGCCGTTTCTGCTGACCCAGCACATCAGCTACACCGACTCGTTTTTCGAAAGCATGTCGGGCATTACCGCGACCGGCTCGACCGTGCTCAATGGCCTCGACAACATGTCCCCCGGGATCCTGATGTGGCGCTCGTTACTGCACTGGATCGGAGGGATCGGCTTTATCGGCATGGCGGTAGCGATTCTGCCGCTGCTGCGTATCGGTGGCATGCGCCTGTTCCAGACCGAGTCCTCGGACCGCTCGGAAAAGGTCATGCCCCGCTCGCACATGGTGGCGCGCCTGATTGTGGCGGCGTATGTCGGCATCACCATCCTTGGCAGCCTGGCGTTCTGGTGGGCCGGGATGAGTCCGTTCGACGCGATCAACCACGCGATGTCGGCGATCTCCACTGGCGGGTTCTCGACCTCCGATCAATCCCTGGCCAAGTGGACGCAACCGGCGGTGCACTGGGTCGCAGTCGTCATCATGATTCTCGGCAGCCTGCCGTTCACCCTGTACGTGGCGACGTTGCGCGGCAACCGCAAGGCGCTGATCAAGGATCAGCAAGTACAGGGTTTGCTCGGTATGCTGCTGGTGACCTGGCTGGTGCTCGGCACCTGGTACTGGTGGACGACCAATTTGCATTGGCTGGAGGCGCTACGCCACGTGGCGCTGAACGTGACGTCGGTGGTCACCACCACCGGTTTCGCCCTCGGCGACTACAGCCTGTGGGGTAACTTCTCGCTGATGCTGTTTTTCTATCTGGGTTTTGTCGGAGGCTGTTCCGGGTCGACGGCGGGCGGGATCAAGATCTTCCGTTTCCAGGTCGCCTACATCTTGCTCAAGGCCAACCTTAATCAACTGATTCACCCGCGCGCAGTGATCAAACAGAAGTACAACGGCCACCGTCTCGACGAAGAGATCGTCCGTTCGATTCTGACCTTTTCGTTCTTCTTCGCCATTACCATCTGCGTGATCGCCCTGCTCCTGTCGCTGCTCGGCGTCGACTGGATGACCGCGTTGACCGGCGCTGCCAGCACCGTGTCCGGGGTCGGCCCAGGCCTGGGCGAGACCATTGGCCCGGCGGGCAACTTCGCCACTCTGCCGGACGCGGCCAAGTGGATCCTGTCGTTCGGCATGCTGCTCGGCCGACTGGAGATCATTACGGTGTTTGTACTGTGTATTCCGGCCTTTTGGCGTCACTGACCGCACCCGGCGCCTGCAACAACCGCGTCCGGTAATCGCCGGGCGTGGTGTCGAACCAGCGGCGGAACGCGCGAAAGAAGTTGCTCGGATCGGCAAACCCCAACAGATAAGCGATTTCCAGCAAGGTCATGCTCGGCTGCGCCAGATACTGCTCGGCCAGTTCACGGCGGGTGTCGTCGAGCAGTTGCTGAAAACTCGTGCCCTCCTCCTGCAAGCGGCGCTGCAAGGTGCGCTGCGATAGATGCAGGGTCTGCGCGACGGTATCGCGCTTCGGCTCACCTTGCGGCAGCAAACGGCAGAGCACCTGTCGCGCCTTGTGGGTCACGCGGCTTTCGGAAAAACGCGCCAAGTATTCCCCGGCAAAGCGGTCATGCAGCAGCGCCATCGCTTCGTTGGCGGTGGGCAGCGGCGCTTCCATGTCGGCACGCTCGAAGATCAGCGCATCGTACGGCGCGTTGAACATCAGCGGTGCGTGGAAAGCTTGTTTATAGGGTTCCAGGTCATCCGGTTCCGCGCCCTGCACCAGCACTTTGACCGGGTGCAACGTGCGTCCGGTCAACCAGCCGCACAGGCCTAGCGCACAGGCCAGCGAGGCTTCGGCGCTTTGCCGGGTCGGCGGCAGATGGTCACCGTGCACGGTCAGAATCAGCGCATAACCTTCATCAAGCAATCGGAAACTCAGATCGGCGCTCTCGGCGATGATGCGCTGATAGCGCACCAGCCGCTGAAAGCCTTCGGCAAGGGTATTGCTCGACATCAACGCGTAGCCGGCGACATGAAAAGACGCCGGTCGCACCACCTTGCCCATGTTCAGGCCGATCGCGGGGTTGCCAGATAACTCGACCGCCCGTTGCCAGAGACGGGTCATGGAATCTTGCGGGAAGCGCGCATCCGGATCATCCAGAGCCGTGTAATCGAGCCCCAGTTGTTTGAACAGAACCCGGCAATCCAGGCCGTCCATCTCCAATGCTTTGACAATCCCCATCGCCCAGCTTGCAGAAGTCGTTCGTTCGCTCATGGCGTTTTTCTTTTACATGATGGGCCGCATGTTACGGCCCGATTTGCGAAGGATACTAAAGTGGCGCCGATTGTCACTGGCCCACGCCAATGATCACTCTAGACTCAAATAAGCTACCCGCAGCACAACTCGTCGCCAGAACAATAACCACAGAGAACGCGGTCGTGGAAAACATCAAGCATTTCAACAGCTTCGCTGAGTTCTATCCGTATTACCTCAGCGAACACAGCAATAGCACCTGCCGGCGTCTGCACTTCATCGGCACGACACTGGTGATTTTTATTCTCGCGCTGACCATCGCCAAGGGCGCCTGGCTGCTGTTATTGGCCTTGCCGCTGGCCGGTTACAGCTTCGCCTGGGTCGGGCACTTCTTCTTTGAAAAGAACCGGCCGGCGACTTTCCAGCATCCGCTGTACAGCCTGCTTGGCGACTTCGTCATGTACCGCGACATGATTCTGGGTCGCGTGGCGTTCTGAATGAGGGTCAGCCAATGAATGCCAATGCCCGCTTCACCCATATGAAGGACGGTACCCAAGAAGATTGGGCGATCATCGCCGCCGACTTCAGCGCCTACGCCAAACAGTTGCCCGCACGGATCATGACCCACCTGAAATTGCTGGAAGGCGATTTCGGCGGCTTCCCGGTGGATCGCCTGACCCACTCGCTGCAAACCGCCACCCGTGCCTTTCGTGACGGGCGCGACGAGGAATATGTGGTTTGTGCCTTGCTGCATGACATCGGCGACACCTTGGGTTCGTACAACCATCCGGACATTGCTGCGGCGATTCTCAGGCCGTTCGTCAGTGCCGAAAATTTGTGGATGGTCGAGAAGCACGGGGTGTTTCAGGGATATTACTTCTTTCATCACCTGGGCATGGATCGGCATCTTCGTGAGCAGTTCAGGGAGCATCCGCAGTTTCAGGCGACCGCCGAGTTTTGCGCCAAATACGATGCGGCGGCGTTTGATCCTGACTATGACACGCTGCCGTTGAGTTTTTTCGAGCCGATGATGGACCGGTTGTTTGCGCAGCCGAAGAACTCGATTTACAAGGCCGCGATGGAAGAGCACAGCCCGGCCTAAGATCAAAAGATCGCAGCCTTCGGCAGCTCTTACAGAGGTACACATTCCAATGTAGGAGCTGCCGAAGGCTGCGATCTTTTGCTTTTATGCGAGTTCGGCGACTTTGGCCGCTTTCAGCTCCGCCTCCCGCGCCTGCGCATCCGCCAGCCGATACAACTCGATCGTGCCATCCCAGTGTTCGATCAGCGCCGTGCACGACTCCACCCAATCGCCGCAATTGAGGTAATCCACTTCCCCCACCTTGCGGATTTCGGCGTGGTGAATGTGCCCGCACACCACGCCATGCAACTCGCGCTTCACGCACTCATGGGCAATGGCTTCTTCAAAGTCGCTGATGAAACTCACGGCGGTCTTCACCTTGTGCTTCAGGTACGCCGACAGCGACCAATAGCCGTAGCCATAGCGCGCACGCCAATGGTTGAGCCAGCGATTGAGGGTCAGGGTGAATTCGTAAGCGGAGTCGCCGAGAAAGGCCAGCCAGCGGTGATATCGGGTGATCACATCGAACTGATCGCCGTGAATCACCAGCAGATGCCGACCATCGGCCGTGACATGCACGGCCTCGTCGACCAACTGGATATTGCCCAGAATCAGCTTCGAATAACGACGCAGGAATTCGTCGTGGTTGCCGGTGACGTAAATCACCTCGGTGCCGCGCTTGCTCATGGTCAGCAAGCGGCGGATCACGTTGGTATGCGCTTGCGGCCAGTACATGCCGCCGCGCAGCTTCCAGCCGTCAATGATGTCGCCAACCAGGTAAATCTTGTCGGCATGGTAGCCCTTGAGAAATTGCGACAAGTGCTCGGCCTGACAATCCCGCGTGCCCAGGTGCACGTCGGAGATCCACAGGGTGCGCACGCGTTGTTTACGGCTGGGTCTGGCGAGCTCGGCGCTGGTCATGGGCAACCCTCTGCGATGTTTTCGCCACTCTGCGCGCGCTCGGTTAATCGACCATGACAAACATGAGTCAGTCCTGTGACAACGCATCCGGCGTGCGCCGGTGTAGACTGGCGATCACTTCGGAGACCACCTGCCATGCGACCGATCCTCACCTTGCGTCAGTACACCCACGACTTGATCGTCCACAGCCACGACCACGCGCAATTGGTGTTCGGGTTGTCCGGTGCGCTGGATTTCGAGGTCGAGGGTTGTGGCAGTCAGGTGCGCCAGCAAAGCTTTGTGGTGGTCCCGTCCGGCGCTCATCATGCCTGCGGCAGTCCCAACGGCAGCCGCTGTCTGGTACTGGATATCCCGGACGGCCAATGGCTGACGGATTCACTGGGCGAGCATGCCGACGCCAGCCATCGTCTGCTCGATCAACCGGCGCGCTTGTCGCTGGATTCCGGGCAAAGCCAGTTGGTCAGTTGGCTGGCGAACAGTCCGGTCAGCGATCCATTGATTGCCCAGCAAGGCGCGGTGTTGCTGCTGGCCAGTCTGAATCACGCGCAACCTGCGGAACACGCCATTCGCCGCTTGCCCTATGCCGCGCTGGATGCGCACATCGAGCAGTACGCCGCTTATCCATTGCAAGTCGCCGATCTGGCGCGAGTGGCGGGGTTGTCCAGCGCGCGCCTGCATGCACGGTTCATGGCCGAATGCGGGCAGACGCCGATGGATTACATCCGCAGTAAACGCCTGCATCTGGCAGTTCAACTGCTACGCGACACAGCCCTGCCGATCGGGGAAGTTGCCAGTCGCGTCGGCTACAACTCGCAGAGTGCCTTCTCGGCCGCCGTCTTGCGTGAGTTCGGTTCGTCACCCGGCCAGCTTCGGCGCGATTCCTGCGACAAACGACGATAGTCTGCCGACAGACTTTCGACCTTCCCCGGCTCATTATGTGTCCACTGCTGATCATTCCCACGCGCAGCAAAGGAATGCAGCCCGTGACGCTCCGCGTCACTGGACGCAGAGCGTCCCTAGAGGCGTTACCACGCAGAGCGTGGGAACGATCAAGAATTGTGTTTGAGATAGAAGGATTTCGATGACTCCGCGTACCGCCCTCGGCGCTCTGCACATTGGCGCTTTGATGTTTGGCCTGACGGGTGTGTTGGGCAAACTCGCTGCTGCGTCCCCCGCTGTGATCGTCTTTGGACGCGCGGCTTTCGCCGTGCTCGCCCTGGCATTTTTTGCCCGTTTCGCCAGTCAGCACGGCTGGCAAAAACTTCAGGCCGTGGACTGGCGCCGCCTCGCCCTCAGCGGCGTGTTGCTGGCCGGGCACTGGGTGAGTTTCTTCCTGTCTGTGAAGATCGCCGGTGTCGCCATCGCAACATTGGGCTTTGCCAGTTTCCCGGCCTTCACGGTGATTCTTGAAGGGCTGATCTTCCGAGAACGCATCCGTGCCAATGAAATTGTGCTGGTGGTGTTGGTCAGCATCGGCCTGATTCTGGTGACCCCAGCCTTCGACCTGAGCAGCGGCGCGACCATCGGTTTGCTTTGGTCGGTGCTGTCGGGGCTGTTGTTCTCGCTGTTGTCACTGACTAACCGCGCCAGCTCCGGGCGGATTCCGGCAGTGCAGGCGGCGTTGTGTCAAAACGTCGTGGTGGCGCTGTGTCTGCTGCCGGTTGCAGCACCGCTACTCAGCGAAGTGCGCGCACTGGACTGGCTGTGGATCGCCCTGCTCGGGGTGTTCTGTACCGGCGTCGCACACAGCCTGTTCGTCGCCAGCCTGGCGGTGATCAAGGCGCGCACGGCGGCGGTGGTGTTTGCCATGGAGCCGGTCTACGGCATCACCGTCGCCTGGCTGCTGTTCAATGAAAACCCGACGCCGAAGATGTTGCTCGGCGGCGCATTGATCATTATCGCCATCGTTGTGTCAGCACGGATGTCAGGCCACGCCGACAAGAAAGCCGTCGCCGCCGAGGCCGCGTCTCACTGAGTGCGGTCGTTGTGACCGAGGTCGCGGTCAGGATCGATCTGATCGCGAACCCGCTGCTTCAACACCTTGGCCTCGGGAAAACCGCCATCAGCCTTGCGTTCCCAGATCTGCACGCCGTCGCAGGTGATGTGAAATACCCCGCCGGTGCCGGGTACCAGGGAGACTTTGCCGAGGTCATCACCAAAGGTGCTGAGCAGTTCCTGCGCCAGCCACGCCGCGCGCAGCAGCCACTGGCATTGGGTGCAATAGGTGATGACAACTTCTGCTTTTGCGACAGTCATGTTCGCTGAAACTCCTGAGACAGAGGGCGCCGCTATAATAGCCGGCTTTATTGCTTGCCCAGAGACTCACAATGCGCCGTCTGCTGTTCTGCCTGCTGCTTGGTTTGCTTCCACTGTTTGTTCACGCCAGTGACGCGCCGCGACCGAAAGTCGGCCTGGTGCTGTCCGGCGGCGCCGCGCGTGGTCTGGCGCACATCGGTGTGCTCAAAGCCCTGGAAGAGCAAGGCATCAAAATCGATGCGATCGCCGGCACCAGCATGGGCGCGGTGGTCGGCGGGCTGTACGCCTCGGGCTACAAGATCGATGAGCTGGAAAAACTCGCGCTGAACATCGACTGGCAAGCCGCATTGTCCGACGCCCCGCCGCGCGAGGACGTGCCGTTTCGACGCAAACAGGATGACCGCGACTTTCTGGTGAAACAGAAACTCAGCTTTCGCGACGACGGCAGTCTCGGCCTGCCTCTGGGTGTGATTCAGGGCCAGAACCTCGCGCTACTGCTGGAAAGCCTGCTGGCCCACACCAGCGATACCCGGGACTTCGACAAACTGCCGATCCCGTTCCGCGCTGTGGCCACCGACATTGCCAATGGCGAAAAAGTGGTGTTCCGCAAAGGCCACTTGCCTCAGGTGATCCGCGCCAGCATGTCGATCCCGGCGGTGTTCGCCCCGGTCGAGCTCGACGGCCGGCTGTTGGTGGACGGCGGTATGACCGACAATATCCCGCTGGATGTCGCGCGGGAAATGGGCGTTGACGTGGCCATCGTCGTCGACATCGGCACACCGCTGCGCAACCGCAAGCAACTGACCACCGTGGTCGATGTGCTGAACCAGTCGATCACTCTGATGACCCGCAGTAACTCCGAAGAACAACTGGCCGCGCTGAAATCCTCCGATGTACTGATCCAGCCCGCGCTGGCCGCATTCGGTGTCACCGATTTCGGTAAAGCCCAGGACATGATCGACGCCGGTTACCGCGCGACCCGCATCCTCGATGCGCGCCTCGCCGTGCTCAAACCCAAGGAATCCCAAGACGCCGAACTCGCTGCCGCCCGTTCCCCGGGGCAGCGCACGCCGATCATCACCGCGATCCGCGTCGAGAATGACTCAAAAGTCGACGACGACGTGATCCGCTACTACATTCGCCAGCACATTGGCGAGCCGCTGGACCTGGGGCGATTGCACTCGGACATGGGCACCTTGTATGGCCTCGACTACTTCGAACAAGTGCAGTACCGCGTGGTGCACAAGGGCCAGGACCACACACTGGTGATCAGTGCTCGGGGCAAGCGCAGCGGCACCGATTACCTGCGGGTCGGCCTCAATCTGTCCGACGACATGCGTGGCGATAGCGCCTTCAACCTCGGGGCCAGTTACCGCATCAACGGCATCAACCGCCTCGGTGCGGAATGGCTGACCCGCGCGCAGATTGGTGACAAACAAGAGCTGTATACCGAGTTCTATCAACCACTGGACGTCGGTTCGCGCTATTTCGTCGCACCGTACGCCTCGTTTGAAGCACAGAACGTCGAGGCGGTGCTCGATAACGATCCGATCGCACAGTACCGCGTCGAGCGCTACGGTTTCGGCCTTAACTTCGGTCGCCAGATCGGCAACAACGGCGAAGTGCGGTTCGGTGTCGGCGAGGCCTGGGGCAAGGCCGATGTGCGCATTGGTGATCAGGACCTGCCGAGTGAAAACTTCAACGAAGGCTTCTATGCGCTGAAGTATTCGTACGACTCACTGGATAACGTCTACTTCCCTCACGAAGGCAAGGACGTCAGCCTGACGCTGATGCAGTTCGAACCGGGGCTGGGTTCGGATACGCGTTATAGACAGTGGGAGTTCAAACTCGACAAAGCCATGAGCCGTGGCCCGGACACGCTGATTCTCGGAGGGCGCTACGGGCGTACGCTGAACGATGCCAACGTGGTGACGTCGAGCTTTCTGCTCGGCGGCGCGCGGCAATTGTCGGGGTTCCGTGAAGACGCCATTTCCGGGCAAAACGTCAGCCTGATGCGCGCGGTGTACTACCGCCGGTTGACGCCGCGCTCGTATCTGCCGCTGGACTTTCCGCTGTATGCCGGCGCCTCGCTGGAGCGTGGGCGGGCGTGGAACAACGACAATGAGTTCGACAGTGGCTACATCAACGCCGCCAGCGTGTTCATTGGTTTTGACACGCCGCTGGGGCCGTTGAATTTCAGTTACGGGTTGAATGATGCGAATGAGCAGGCGGTTTATCTGAACCTTGGCCAGACCTTCTGACCGGGTCAGGAATTGATGTTGTCTGACCGTCTGTCTTCGCGAGCAGGCTCGCTCCCACAATGGTTCTGCGAATACAGGTCAAATGTGGGAGCGAGCCTGCTCGCGAAAACGATATCAGCGCCACCGCAAATCAATCGGGTATTAGCGAATCCCCGCCAGCAACGTCCGCGCCGTTTGCTTCAAAGGTTCATCGCCCTCTTTGAGCAGCTCATTGAGCAACGCAATCGCACTGTCGATATCACCGTCATCAATGCAGGTCTGCGCCTGTTCGAGTTTTCCGGAGTTTTCGTCGTGTAGCGGCTCAGGTGCCTGCAAGTCCAACGGTTGCAACACCAGAGACGGCTCGGCATCGGCAAACTCATTGAGAAAATCTTCATCCAGCGGCTCGGCGTGCGGCTCAGGGATCCACTCAAGTTCGGCGTCCTCGCCGGCCGCTTCCGGCAGTTCAAAATCCTGAGGCAGTATTTTCAGGCTGGAGCCCAGCGCCGAGGTGTCTGCCGCTGGCTCAGTAGTGGCCGTGCGGCTGTCTTCCAAATCCCAACTGGAATCCATCGACAGCTCGCCCAGATTCAACTCGAAATCATCTTCAGGCGCCGGTTGGGCAGTGACAGCAGGCGCCACCGCAATGATGGGCGCCACCGCGGCCAACGGTTCGGCACCCGCCAGTTTCGGATGTCGAACACGAACATCCTGTAACGTCTGGGCATCAACACCCTGTTCACGCAACTGACTTTCCTGCTGTTCATACACGGCGCTGTCACCCTGACGCCCCAAGACTTCGAGCAACTGCAAACCGATATCGGTGCGCTCCGGCTCTTTGTGCAAAGCGTCGCGCAATAACCCAGCAGCTTCGCCCAAGCGGCCGTAGGCCAGATAGATTCCTACCGCCTCCAGCACATCGCCCGCTGCCGGTTCTTCACGGTGTTGGGTTGAGGTGTGAGCCCTGACAGACTCTGCGTTTTCGACTTCATCTACCTCAGGTTCCTCGCTCTGCGGCAACTGCGGCAGCGGTCGATCAGCCTGTTGCGACTGTTGCCGTCGACGGTGCACAAACAGCCCGGCCAAGGCCACCAACAACAGCAACAGGCCCGCGAACAATGGCCAGTTCAAACCGTCATCTGTGGACTCAACAGGTGCCACAACCGGGGCAGGTGCCGGAGCGACTTCGGTAGGTGGCGGTGCTTTCCTGAGTTCGATCAATTGCGTTTGCAGCTCAGTAATCTGCTTCTTGCCAGCGGCAATCTGCACATCCTGCGTCTGCAGTTTGGCGTTCAGCTCATCGACGCTCTTTTGCAATTGCTGATTCAGCAACGCACTGGCAGCCAGTTGCTCGGCGAGTGCATCGTTGGCCGGCGGATTTGCAGGCGTTGGCGCGGGCACGGCATCGCGTTTGGCCTGAGGTGCCTGCGGCGCTGCGACAACAGGCTCGACGCTGGGAAACGCGGAAGATTGTGCACGCGGATCCGGTTCATCGGTGGCCGGCACGATACCCGGCGACCCCGGAGGGTCGATCAACACCGTGTACTCACGCAGCAAACGGCCATTGGGCTGATTGAGCTGCACAAGGAAATTCAGAAAGGGTTCGTTGACTGGTTTGCTTGACGTGACCCGGATCATCTGGCGATTGCCATGCAGGATCGGGATGAACTTGAGGTCGTTGAGGAAGAACACCCGCTCAACCCCGGCCTCGGCGAATTCATCCGCCGTGGCCAAGCGCACCGTCAGATCGTTTTGCGTCAGCCCGCCGACATCGACCAACGCGATATCGGCCTTGAGCGGCTGATTGAGGCCTGAATGAACGGTGATATCACCTAGCCCCACAGCCATCGACCAGGCCGAATAGCTGAATACGCCAGCGGCCAGCAGCCATTTGGCGCCACCGCGCAGTACCACGTGCCGACTTGCGAGCATGAGCATCCCTTAAATAAGCAAAACCGACTTCTATGCGTTCGCACATCCGGTACGAACACGATATTGCCCAGTAGTTCTTATAGTCGGCTCAGCGCGATCTCTCAAAGATACGGCACGTGGATGTGCCTCAAGATTTTTCCAGGTTGGCCAAAATGTGCCCATGAACCCGCATGCACACTTTCAAATCCGCCTCGTCGACGCCTTCGAACAACTCGTGTCGCAGTTGTGTGGCAATGGTTTCGATTTGTTCGATCAGCGGCAGGGCCGGTGCGCAGAGGACGATTTTTTTCGCCCGGCGGTCTTCCATCACGGACTGGCGTTGCACCAGGCCCTGGCTTTCCAGACTGTCGAGCAAGCGTGCGAGGGTCGGCCCTTCGACGCCAACGCTCTGCGCCAGCTCGCGTTGGGTCGGCGCTTCTTCAAAACGCGCCAGATGCAGCAGCACCAGCCAGCGCGCCTGGGACAGACCCAGCCCGGCCAGTCGGCGGTCCAGTTCGGCACGCCAGCCACGGGACATCTGGGCCAGTTGCATGCCAAAGCGGTGTTGATCGGTTAACGGCATAAAACACTCACGGTTAGACTGAAAATAAAGAAAATCTAATTATTAGCCAGCTAAGCATGAGCTGCAGTTATAGGCAAGTGGCGGTCTGTACTGAATCGTTACATCTTGAGGCTCCCTCACCCTAACCCTCTCCCAAAGGGAGAGGGGACTGAATGGGGGGATGCTTTAGATATTCAGCGACTTGGGAATGCTTTGCTGAATCCGGAATTGGACGGCCCTCACCCTAGCCCTCTCCCAGAGGGAGAGGGGACTGAATGGGGGATGGTTCAGGGTTACGCCGACCTGATCCTGCTTTACCGAATCCATAATCGACTGGTTCTTTCAGGTCGATGTCAAACCTCAGACGCCTCGGTCGGCCCCCTCTCCCTCTGGGAGAGGGCTGGGGTGAGGGTCGAGACCGAATTTCAGATCTCGAATTCCGACTGCAACGCAGCCCTCACGCAGTAAAGCACGCCTTCCGGCACACGTCCGGCAAACAGCTCCGCAACCTCAGCGACCGATGGCAACTCGCCCTCGCCATCAAGGAACGCGTCCTGCACTTCGCCCATCAACTCTTCCGGCAAGTCCAGCGCTTGCTCGAGCGACAACTGCTGCTTGCCAATGGCCTCAGCGAGCATCGTGTACACATTTTTTTCCGAGCACTGCAACTGCCCGGCGATCTGCAGCGGCGTCATGCCGGCGCGGGCCAGGGTGATCAATTCGTGGCGCACATCGGCCACCGCTTTTGGCGCCTCGGCCTCGCCACCGAGCACTTCGAGGAAGGCATCACCGTAGCGCTCCAGCTTGCGTGCGCCGACACCGCTGACCCGGGCCATTTCCGCCAGCGAGGTCGGCTGGCTGCGGAGCATTTCCAACAACGTGGAATCGGGGAAGATAACGTACGGCGGCACGCCATGCTCTTCGGCCAACTTGCGCCGCAGGGCGCGCAAGGCTTCCCACTGTTCGCGCTCTTCGCCGCGCACCAGTTGGCTGGCTGGGCTCTTGCTGGCGGTTTTGGCCGTAACCTGCGGTTTGAGGTCGCGGCGCAGCTCCAGCGTGACCTCGCCCTTGAGCAATGGCCGGCAACTGTCATTCAAACGCAGACCGCCATAACCTTCGTGATCGACATCCGCCAGACCGCGCGCCACCAATTGACGGAACAGCGAGCGCCACTCGCTCTCGCTCAACGCCTTGCCGACGCCCCACACCGACAGATGCTGATGGCCGAAACTGCGGATTTTTTCGTTGTCCTTGCCCAACAGCACATCAACCAGATGACCTACGCCATAACGCTGGCCGGTACGGAAAATCGCCGACAAGGCCTGACGTGCAGGCTCGGTGGCGTCCCAGGTCTGCACGCCGTCGACACAGTTGTCGCAATGGCCACACGGCTCGGGCATGTCTTCATCGAAGTACGCCAGCAGGGTCTGACGACGGCAGCGGGTCTCTTCACAAAGCGACAGCATGGCGTCGAGCTTGTGTTGCTCCAGACGCTTGTGCCGCTCGTCGCCTTCGGAGTTCTGCAGCATCTGCTTGAGCATCACCACGTCTTGCAGACCGTAGGCCATCCAGGCATCTGCCGGCAGACCGTCACGACCGCCGCGCCCGGTTTCCTGGTAATACGCCTCAAGGGATTTCGGCAAGTCGAGGTGGGCGACGAAACGCACGTTGGGCTTGTCGATGCCCATGCCGAACGCCACGGTAGCGACCATGATCAAGCCTTCCTCGTTGAGGAAGCGTTTCTGATTGAAGGCGCGCAGATCATTGGGCAGACCAGCGTGATACGGCAACGCCGGGAAGCCCTGCTCGCTGAGGAATGCCGCGACTTCCTCGACTTTCTTGCGCGACAGGCAATAGACAATGCCGGCATCGCTGCGCCGCTCAGCGAGGAACGCCAGCAACTGCTTGCGTGGCTGCTCTTTGGGCACGATGCGGTAAAAGATGTTCGGGCGGTCGAAGCTCGACAGGAAGCGTTCGGCATTCTGCAGATGCAGGCGCGTGACGATTTCTTCGCGGGTACGCTTGTCGGCGGTGGCGGTCAGGGCGATGCGCGGTACGTCGGGAAACATCTCGGCCAACTGGCCCAGCTGCAGGTATTCCGGACGGAAATCGTGACCCCATTGCGACACGCAGTGCGCTTCGTCAATGGCGAACAACGCAATGTTCAAGCCTTGCAGGAACGACAGCATGCGCGGCTGCACCAGACGCTCGGGCGCCAGATACAACATCTTCACTTCGCCGCGCTTGATCCGCGCTGCGAGGTCACGCTGCTGTTCAGCGCTCAGGGTGGAGTTCAGCGCGGCGGCGGCCACACCGAGCTCTTCGAGGGTGGCGACCTGATCGTCCATCAGCGCAATCAGCGGCGACACCACCACCGCCAGGCCATCGCGCAACAGCGCCGGCACCTGAAAGCACAGGGACTTGCCGCCACCGGTAGGCATCAGCACCAGCGCATCACCGCCACTGGCCACGCGCTCAATGATTGCACCCTGACGGCCACGGAAACTGTCGTAGCCGAAGATGTCCTTGAGGACGCGTTGAGCCTGTTCGAGCATAGAAACTCCAAAAATCTACCGATACATCCCTGCGCAGGCTGGTTCAGAACAGCCGGAGCTGCTTAAACAAAACGTAAGAGCGCATTGCACGACAACCGCAATGCGGGCAGGGATCGCAAAACGCGGCAGTATACCCGAGCCCTCCCCTGCACAGGGCGACACCCGTCGATACAATCGCTGATACCTGTGTAGGAGCTGCCGAAGGCTGCGATCTTTTGATCATGTCTTTATTAAAAGCAAATCAAAAGATCGCAGCCTTCGGCAGCTCCTACAGGGTGTATGCAGGGTATGACAGGTCAAATCTGCCATGCGGCTGGCTTGAGCGCGCAAGAAGGCCTAGAATTCCCGCATTGTTTATTCCCCAAGGTAGCCCCGTAATGTCCTTCGCTGAGCAACTGACCCGCCTGCAAGTTTTCCTCGACGCCGACGAGCTGCATGACGAGGCGCTGGATTACGTGGCCGCTCACGGCTACCTGACCGCGCTGTCGATCTGCGCTGAAGACGTACCGGAGCGTGAGTGGATCGACGCCCTGTTCGCCGAAGAGCCGCATTACAGCAGCGACGCCCAGCGCGAAGAGATCGAAGCCACCCTGATCGGCCTCAAGGCACACATCGCCCGTCAACTGGCCTCGGATGAAGAGTTCGAACTGCCATGCGAACTGGACCTGGGCGACGAGCCTGATGATTCCGAACTGCGCGGCTGGTGCATCGGTTTCATGGAAGGCGTGTTCCTGCGTGAAGCGGCCTGGTTCGAAACCGCCGAAGAAGAAGTCAGCGAAATGCTCCTGCCGATCATGGTCGGTTCGGGCCTGTTCGACGAACAGCCGGAATTCGAAGACATCGCCAAAGACGCCAACCTGATGGACGACATGATCGTGCAGATCCCGGAAGCCCTGACCGCGCTGTACCTGCTGTGCCAGGCGCCAGACGAAAAACCGGCGATCCTCAAGCCACGTCACCACTAAGATCCGGCCTATGGACAACCCCATAGGCAACCGCCCCCTGATGTTGCGCTACTTCCTGCTGGCCATCGGCTGGCTCAGCGTGGCATTGGGGGTGATCGGGATTTTCCTGCCCGTCCTGCCCACTACCCCTTTCCTTCTGCTCGCCGCGGCGTGCTTCGCGCGCAGCTCTGCGCGTTTCTATCAATGGCTGGTCGAGCATCCCCGACTCGGCCCGTGGATCCGCGATTATCTCGATGGCAACGGCATTCCGCTCAAGGGCAAGGTCTACGCGATCGGGCTGATGTGGTCGAGCATTCTGTTTTCCTGCTACCTGGTGCCGTTGCCGTGGGCGCGGGGGTTCATGTTGACGAGCGCGGTGTTGGTGACGGTTTATATTTTGCGGCAGAAGACACTACCCAAATCCTGAAACACACCGTTAGCAGTGAGCATGTATTCACCTGTATTCATTCACAGTAGAATTTGCACCACATCGGTCCCCGCCAATATAGCCACTGCCGTAGCCTGGAATCGGTTCACATGGAGGAAAGTCTTTGAAACTGATCAGGCTCGATCTGGAAAACTACCGCTGCTTCCCCGCGCTGACACTGGAACTCAATGAACAGCTGACGCTGCTGGTTGCGCGCAACGGTCAGGGCAAGACAAGTTTGCTGGACGCTATCAAAGTGGCCTTGTGGCCCTTTGTTCGCGGATTTGATTTGGGTAACGCTCCCTTGACGGGCATTCAGCCTGACGATGTTTTTTTACGCCCCGTCGAGGCGCATCAAATGGAACCTTCTCTTCCAGCTCGCCTGACGGCTCATGCTGATTTTCAGAGTGCTGACATTTCCTGGTCACGCAGTCGAATCAGTATTCGCAAAGGAACGAAAACCCGCAGCGACCAAGGTGCAAGGGCTTTGGAAAACAAAGCTCGTGATTTGCAAGGCTGGATCTTTCATAACGTATTAATGGACGTTACCAAACCGATCGATCTACCTGTGCTGGCCTATTACGGTACGAGTCGCCTATGGAGGGATAACACGCCTACCTCTGAACCCATCGATAACGCCGAACTTTCCAGAACCTATGGTTATCGGGACAGCCTTGACCCTGCCTCCAACTACAAGCAGTTCAGCAAATGGTACACACGAATTTTTCGTACCTATCGTGAAGAGCAAATTCGCAGTCTTGAACGAGGAAAAACAACGTTCGATGTTAAAGACGAGTTTTTGAATCCAGTCAAAGCAGTTCAGAACACAGTCAACTCAATGCTTGAATCACAAACTGGATGGAGAAACCTTGCCTACAGTAGTGAATTCGCAGATCTGGTGTTGGAGCATCCAATACATGGCGTGCTGAAAGTCAGCCAACTCAGCGACGGTATTCGCAACATAGTTGCCTTGGCAGCCGATATTGCCTATCGCTGCGTAAAGCTGAATCCTCACTTCGGCAGCACCGCGCCACGCCAATGCACGGGAGTGGTGCTGATCGATGAAGTCGATATGCACCTTCATCCTGCTTGGCAGCAAACGGTCATACCCGATCTGCTCGGCGCCTTTCCGAACATCCAGTTCGTCGTCACCACACATAGCCCGCAAGTAATTACCTCCGTTCAGGCAACGTGTATCCGTGTGCTGCACACAGTGACTGACGACAATTGCCGCCACGTTAGAATAAGTAATGTCGATCAACAAACTCAGGGAGTCACCAGCTCTCAGGTTCTGGCATACATCATGGGTATTGACCCCACACCAGACAATGAACCCTCTCGCAAATTGAGCGAATATATAGCCTTGATTCAGCAAGATCAGCATGAGTCGGACCAAGGACTATCATTGCGAAAATATCTGGACACGCACTTTGAGACACAACACCCCGTCATGCTTGATTGTGATCGGTTGATTCGCCTCGAAACATTCAAACGCAAACAACTGACACAACAAAAATAAGGAAGTCGGGCGAATGCGAAAACTGATTCGAACTGCGACTCCAAACTGTCTTGCTGGATATAGGCATGGATTACATCAATGGGTTGATGTGACACACGCAGATAGAGACCAAATCCGCCAGTGCCTTCAAGCGATGCAAGATACTCGTTGCGCCTACTGTGAAGCGGATATCAGCGTGCCAAGACTTTCGCATATCGAGCACTTTCGACAAAGACGCAGTTATCCGCAGGGCACCTTCGAATGGACCAATCTATTCCACTCATGTTGTAGGGAGGAAGCCTGCGGAAAATTCAAAGACAATTGCCCTCCCTATGATCACAGAGACCTGCTCAAACCTGACGAAGATGATCCGGATAGCTATTTACTTTTTGTCAGCGACGGCACAATCAGCCCTCTCGCCAACCTCGATGTTCGAGCACGGACACGTGCCGTCGAGACGTTGCGTTTATTCAATCTTGACGCACAAAACGGCGCCCTGCGTGCCATAAGACGAGAGGCTATTCGCCCGCATCTGCAGACTGTCCAGGAGCTGATGGCTATAGCCGATGATTTTTCGCCGGACGACTTTCTAGCGTTTCTGGAAGGCGAAATTCAGAACACCGCACATCTGCCATTCTCTACAGCTATCCGACACACTTTGTCGAAATCTCAGGCTGTTTAAGAGACACCTTCAGACACGCCTTCCAGGCTACACATCCTTGCGCCTTTGCCTACAGCTACGCCAGAATCCGCCGGCTTGTGCGCCTTGGGGACGGGATCTATTGTTGGTCGGTCGCTGACTCATTCAGCGATCGGGTTTAGCGACCCGAATCTGTGTAGGCGCACCAGCGCTCCAAAACTCATTGCAAACGATCTGTCTGCAGTTGATGTCATGGCGGCTGTGCGTGGGAGACCTTCGGGTCTGCCGGGCGCCTACACCCGGTTCGCTAACCTGCGTCCAGCCGCCACCCTTTCTTGTTTAGCGACAGGTTTTGGTGGCCTCACCTGTAGGAGCTTCACCATGATCAAACCAACACCCAACCCGCCCGAAACCGATCTCGCCTCACCCTACGAATCCCTCGATTCAAAAAAGCTCAACGACGCCGCCGAACGCGCCCTCGATCATTACCTCTGCCCACCCGGCTCCCCCCCTCCGCCCCGAAAAACCCGCCGGATGTACGCCGTGACCGCAGACTTCAAAAATGAAGAACTGCTGGCCGATGCCAGCGAAACACTCGCCTCAGCCAGAACCATCGCTCATGACTTCGCCCACCTCATACCCGCGTCGCAGCGCAGGACGCTGTTGGGGATCGCGCAATTGATCATGCTCGGGGAGCTGGCGGTGAATCGGGTGATGGATAATCTGGAGTTGCCGCAGTAGGCCAGACAACCGATCGTTCCCAAGCTCTGCGTGGGAATGCCTCTTCGGACGCTCTGCGTTCGGCTCTGGAGGGGACGCGGAGCGTCCTGGGCTGCATTCCCACGCAGAGCGTGGGAACGATCACGAATGAGCAACGCCATACCATCAGACAGAAAAAACCCGCCGCCCCATCAACCGGGACGGCGGGTTTTGTCGTTTCAGGCCCGAATCAAAAGCCGCTTACACCGTATCCACCTTCAACGAATGATCATTCAGCATGCCGCTGATGATCGTCGCCGTGTCATGCCCGCCGGCCACCACCCCGCCCGCGCCCGGCGTGACGCCGTAGTGGCTGGCCAGATTGACGCCGGCCAGGTCAATGGTCTGGTTCGGCGTTGCACCGGCCATGGCGCTGACGTCGATGCTGGTGAGCACCGAGGCGCCGCTGCCGGTGACGGTGAAGTGCAGGTAGTCATCCAGTGAGGCGGTGGTGCCGTTTTCACCTTGCAGCAGTTGTGACAAATCGAGCTTGTCAGTGCCGGGGGTGAAGTCGGTGATGAGGTCGTGGCCGCTGTTGCCCTTGAGCCACTGGAAGGTGTCGGCCCCTGCCCCGCCCGTCATCGTGTTGTTGCCCAGGCCGCCGATCAGCAGGTCATCACCGCCACCACCGTTGAGGATGTCGTTACCCAGGCCGCCGTTGATCACGTTGTTATTGTTATCGCCGGTCAGGGTGTCGTTGAAGTTCGAGCCGACGAGGTTCTCGATCCCGGTCAGGGTGTCGGTGCCGGCGCCGAGGGTGTTTTGCGCACCGAGCAGGCCGAGGTTGACCGTAACCCCGGCCGTGGCATGGGCATAACTGGCGGTGTCGCTGCCCGTGCCGCCGTCGAGCAGATCATTGCCCGGGCCGCTGTAGAGCAAGTCGTTGCCGGCGCCGCCATGCAGCTCGTTGTTGCCCGAGCCTGCGGTGAGCACATCGTTGCCGTCGCCGGCGTTGATGATGTTGTCGCCGCTGCCGGCCACCAGCACGTCATCCCCCGAGGTACCGGTGAGGGTGTGGCCGTCCTGATAGCTGATGCTCACATTGGCCGTGTCGCTGCCGCCGTGGTTGTCGTTGGCGGTGTAGCTGCCGTGGAAGTCCGGGGTAATGTCATGCGCCCCGGCGTAGTTGAGGGTCATGGTCAGCTGATAGTTTTCCGCCGCGTTGGGGTTACCGCCGCCGCTGGGATTGGCGATGTTGGTGATGTGGATCTGATAGACGCCATCGGCCGACGCGGTGAGGGTTTGCCCGTCCGCCAGGGTTGTGTAGGCGCCACCGTTGATCGAGTACTCCATGGTGACATGACCGGCCGCCAGGTTGTGATCGAGGTTGAGGGTTTCGCCCTGGCGCAGGTTGACGGTGATGCGGTCTTCATCGTTGGCGTTGCTGTTGGTCACCGCACCGAGATAGCCACTGACCACCAGTACGGCAGTCATGGTCGCGGCGTTGGCACTGAACGAATTACGCACGTTGGCCAGGTTCTGGTTGGCGGCGGTGTTGACGTTGGTGCCGGTGAAGTTGATCGCCCCGGTGCCGGTGAAGTCCGCCGCTTTCGAGACCCAGCCGGTGTTGAAACTGGTGGGCGTGGCATTGAGCGTATCGCCGTTCGGATCGGTGTCATTGGCCAGCAGCAGTTCGCCCGGCACCACAATGTTGCCCGACAGCACGTTGGTGATGACGTGGTCGTCCACCGCCACCGGCGGCGCGTTGGGGATGACTTTCACGGTCAGCGTCGAACTGGCGAGATCGCCGTCGTTGTCGCTGACGGTAAAGCCGATGTTCTCGGTGATGACCACAGCGGTGGTTTTCTGCGAGGTGTAGGTGTAGTCGCCGGTATCGAGGTTGATCAGCAGTGTGCCGCCGTTATTGGTGGCGATGCTCAGCGTGTTGTTCACGGTGTTGAACGTCCCGTGATTGGTGCCGCCGCTTGGCGTCAGCGAGCCTTGGCCGCTGAGAGCTTTCGGATCGTAGGTGTAAGTGGTGCCGTCAACCACGATGGATTTGATGAAGCCGCCATCGGCGCCGAAGGTGCCGCCCTCGCCCAGTAACGTACCGGTGACGGGCGCGCCCTGTACGGTGCCCGACAGTACCGAATTGAGCTGGTTGAGATCGGTGACCACCACCGCATTGGTGTTGGTGTGACTGATGCCGTCATAGGCCAGCGGGTCGAGGTTGGCGTTGCTCACGCCGCTGCCGAGGCCGATCGCGTAGTTCTTGATGTTGTTGGCATCGAGGAAGTTTTTCAGCGCGGCTTCGTCAGCGGCGTTGATGTCGCCTTCGTTGGGTTTGCCGTCGGAGAAGAAGTAACCGACGTTCTGTGCCCCGGTGAGTTTGCCCGAGGTATTGAACGCGGTTTGCATGACCGCCACCGCGGCGTCGTAGTTGGTGCCGCCACCCGCCGTCAGGCCGGCGAGAATCGTCTTCGCGGTCGCCACATCGACCCATACCGAGGTTCGGTCGGTGGCGTTGCTGCTGAAGGTGACGAGCTGGACTTTGACGTCGCCGAGGTCGTCGTACTTGTCGAGCAAGGCACTGATTGCCTGCTTGGCCAGCGCCAGTCGCGACAGGCCCGGCACACCGGAGGCGTCAGCCATACTGCCGGAGATGTCGAGAACGATGAGCAGGTTCGAATCGATCTCCACTGCCGCCACCGAACGATCCGAGGCCACGGCTTTTGGTACGTCATCGACGATGTTCACCACAAGGGTGCTGGTGGTGCTGTTGCCCAGTGCATCGGTGGCTTTGTAGGTGAAGCTTTCGCTGAGAGTGTTCGCCCCGTCGTTGGCGCTCGGCGAGGTTTTCGGCGCCGATGTCAGCGTGTAGGTGTAAGTGCCGTCGGCGTTGAGCTGGATCTGCCCGTAGCTGCCGGTTGCGCTGCCGACCAGGGTGTAGGTGATCGCGCCGGTGCCGCCAGTGACTGCGCCGACCAGCGTGCCGGTGGTGGTTTCACCGGTGTTGCTCGGGTCGCTGCCGGTGACCGTACCGGGGGCCAGATCCGCGCCGTCCTTGCTCAGATCGAGAGCTTTCTCATAGACCGTGACGTCCTGATCGACCGAGGCCACCAGTTTGCTGTCGGCGACGTTGATGGTGATGGTCGTGGTGCTTTCATCGCCGTCGCTGTCGCGGACGGTGTAGGTGAAGGTGTCGGTGGCGCCCGGTGGACTCACCGAGTTCGGGTTGCTGTGATAGACGGCGTTGCCCGCCGCATCGAGGGTCAGGTAACCGAAGTTGCCATTGATGTTGCTGTTGAGGCCGCCGATGGCCGAAGTGCCGGTGTTGCTGCCGGCGCGCACGCCGACCACAGTGGCGGCGCCATCGGCACCGCTGATGTCATTGCCGAGCACACTGACATTGACCGTTCCGCCCTCGGCCACCGAGCCGGTGTCGGGTTTGGCGGTCGGCAGATCATCGATGATATTGACGTTGATCTGACCATTGGCAGTGCTGCCATCGGTGTCCGTCGCCACCACGTTGAAGTTCTCGGTGAGGCTGTTGGCACCGTTGGCATTCGGGTGGGTTTCGTTGTCGACCAAGGTGTAGCTGTAACTCACAACACCGGTCGCTGGGTTGTAACCGGTGACGGTGAAGGTGCTGCCCAGCGGCGAGACGACGGATTGCGGGAAGCCTGCGGCGACACCATTGGTGACCACGGCAATGCCCCCAACGGTGAGGGTTTGCAAGCCATCGAGCGCGGTGACGGTAAAGGTGCCGCTCTGGGTCAGTGCCGGGGTGTCGGGGCTGGTGCCGTCGCTGAGGTTTTTCTCGTAAACGGTGAGTTCGCCGCCATTTACGTCAAGGCCGTTGAGCAGCACCGGATCGTCGTTGTTGTGGATGTTCAGCACCAGGTTGGCGGTACTGGTGTCGCCGTCGGCATCGGTCAGGGTGTAGGTGAACGTCTCGCTGCCGTTACCGCCGCCGTGCAGGTTTTTGAAGTCGGCATCGTTGGGGTTCAGCGTGTAGGTGTACGTGCCGTTGGCGTTGAGCAACAGCGTGCCGTAAGTGCCGGTGAACGTGCCGGCGGTGATCGGCCCGGCATTCGGTCCGGTCGCGACCACATCGGCGCCTTGCACATCGTTGGTCAGCACATTGCCGGTCAGGGTCAGCTGGGTTTCCGAGGCGCTGTTGGCGTTGCTGTCGTTCACCGCTTTCGGCACGTCATCGACGATGCTGACAACAATGGTGCTGGTGACGATGTTGCCCAGTGAATCAGTGGCCTGATAGCTGAAGGTTTCGCTCAGGGTGTTGGCGCCGTCGTCGGCATGCGGCGTGGTGCTCGCCGGCGATGTCAGGGTGTAGGTGTACGTGCCGTTGGGGTTGAGGACGATCTGCCCGTAATTGCCGGTGGCGCTGCCGACCAGCGCATAGCTGATCGCGCCGACCGCCCCGGTGACCGAGCCGACCAGCGTGCCGGACGCGGTTTCGCCGGTGCTGGTCGGGTCGCTGCCAGTGACTGTCCCGGGAGCCAGATCCGCGCCGTCCTTGGTCAGGTCCAGTGCTTTCTCGTAGACGGAGACGTCGGTGTCGCTGGTCGCGCACAGTTTGCTGTTGGCGACATCGATGGTGATGGTGGTGGTGCTTTCATCACCGTCGGAATCGCGCACGGTGTAGGTGAACACATCCATTGCGCCCGGCCCGTTCACCGCATTCGGATTGCTGTGGTAGACCGCGTTGCCGTTGGCGTCCAGGGTCAGGTAGCCGTAGGTGCCGTTGATGTTGCTGTTGAGGCCGCCGATGGCCGAAGTCGAGGTGTCGGCTCCTGCACGCACGCCGACCACTGCACCAGTCACCGCCGGGCCGTCGGCGCCGCCGATATCATTGTTCAGAACATTGCCGCTGACCGTGCCGCCCTCCGCCACCGACGCGGCGTCAGGATGGGCGCTGGGCAAATCATCGACGATATTGACGTTGATCTGGCCGGTGGCCGTGCTGCCATCGGTGTCGCTGGCAACGACATTGAAGTTCTCGGTGATGCTGTTGGCACCGTTGGCATTCGGATGGGTTTCGTTGTCGACCAAGGTATAGCTGTAACTCACCACGCCGGTGGCCGGGTTGTAACCGGTGATGGTCAACGTGCTGCCGAGCGGCGTGACGATCGATTGCGGGAAGCCTGCGGCTACGCCACCGGTGACCACGTTGATGCCGCCCACAGTCAGGGTTTGCAGACCGTCGAGGGCGGTGACGGTGAAGGTGCCGCTCTGGGTCAACGCGGGAGTGTCGGGGCTGGTGCCGTCACTGAGATTTTTCTCGTAGACGGTGAGTTCGCCGCCGTTGACGTCGAGGCCGTTGAGGTAGACCTGATCGTCATTGTTGTGGATGTTCAGCACTAGGTTCGCGGTGCTGGTATCGCCGTCGGCATCGGTAATGATGTAAGCGAAGGTTTCCGTGCCGTTGCCACCGCCGTGCAGGTTTTTGAAATCGGCATCGTTGATGTTCAGCGTGTAGGTGTACGTGCCGTTGGCGTTGAGCACCAAGGTGCCGTAGGTCCCGGTGAAAGTGCCCGGGGTTACCGGCCCGGTCGGTACACGATCGGCGCCTTGCACATCGTTGGTCAGGACGTTGCCGGTCAGAGTCAGCAAGGTTTCCGACGCGGTGCCGGCGTTGCTGTCATCCACGGCTTTCGGCAAGTCATCGACGATGTTCACGTCGAGTGTGGCGTTGGCAGTGGTGCCGTTGTCATCGACCACGGTAACGGCGAACTGCTCAGGCAGATTGTTCGCGCCGTTGGCGGTTGGGTGGGCTTCGTTGTCGACCAAGGTGTAGCTGTAGCTGACCACGCCGGTAGCCGCGTTGAAACCGGTGATGGTCAGTGTGCTGCCCAACGGAGTGGTCACCGATTGTGGGAAACCTGCGGCTACACCGTTGGTGACGACGGCGATGCCACCGACAGTCAGGGTCGTCACGCCATCGAGTGCGGTGATGGTGAACGTGCCGCTCTGGGTCAGCGCAGTGGAATCCGGTGCACTGCCGTCGCTGAGATTTTTCTCGTAAACGCTGAGTTCGCCGCCGTTGACGTCGAGGCCGTTGATGATCACCGGATCGTCGTTATTGTGGATTTGCAAAACGAGGTTGGCGGTGCTGGTGTCGCCGTCTGCGTCGGTGATGGTGTAGGCGAAGGTCTCTGTGCCATTGCCGCCGCCGTGCAGATTTTTGAAATCGGCATCGCTGGTATTGAGAGTGTAGGTGTACGTGCCGTCGGCGTTCAAAACCAAGGTGCCGTAAGTGCCGGTGAATGTCCCCGGGGTCACTGGTCCGGTGGGTACGCGGTCAGCACCTTGCACATCGTTGGTCAGCACGTTGCCGGTCAGGGTCAGCAGAGTTTCCGACGCGGTGCCTGCGTTGCTGTCATCCACGGCTTTGGGCAGATCATCGACGATGTTTACGTCGAGGGTGGCATTGGCGGTGGTGCCGTTGTCATCCACCACGGTAACGGCGAACTGCTCAGGCAGGTTATTTGCGCCATTGGCGATTGGATGCGCTTCGTTGTCGACCAGGGTGTAGCTGTAGCTGACCACGCCGGTGGTGGCGTTGAAACCGGTGATGGTCAGTGTGCTGCCCAATGGCGTGGTCACGGATTGCGGAAAGCCTGCGGCTACACCATTGGTGACCACGGCGATGCCACCGACAGTCAGGGTCGTCACGCCGTCGAGTGCGGTGATGGTGAACGTGCCGCTTTGGGTCAACGCGGTGGAATCCGGTGCGCTGCCGTCAGTGAGGTTTTTCTCGTAGACGGTGAGTTCACCGCCATTCACGTCGAGGCCGTTGATGATCACCGGATCGTCATTGTTGTGGATCTGCAGAACGAGGTTGGCGGTGCTGGTATCGCCGTCTGCATCGGTGATGGTGTAGGCGAAGGTCTCTGTGCCGTTGCCGCCGCCGTGCAGATTTTTGAAGTCCGCGTCGCTGGTGTTCAGCGTATAGGTGTACGTGCCGTTGGCATTCAGTACCAAGGTGCCGTAAGTCCCGGTGAAAGTGCCTGGGGTAACCGGTCCGGTGGACACGCGGTCGGCGCCTTGCACATCGTTGGTCAGGACGTTGCCGGTCAGGGTCAGCAGGGTTTCCGAAGCGGTGCCATTGGTGTCGTCAACCGCTTGGGGAACATCGTCGACGATGTTCACGTCCAGCGTGCCATTGGCGGTGGTGCCGTTATCGTCGATCACCGTGACGGCGAACTGCTCAGGCAGATTGTTTGCGCCGTTGGCGGTTGGATGCGCCTCGTTGTCGACCAGGGTGTAGCTGTAACTGACCGCGCCCGTTGCGGCATTGAACCCGGTAATCGTCAGCGTGCTGCCCAAGGGTGTGGTGATTGATTGCGGGAAACCTGCCGCTACACCGTTGGTGACGACGGCAATGCCGCCGACAGTCAGGCTCGTCACGCCATCGAGTGCAGTGATGGTGAAGGTACCGTTCTGGGTCAGTGCGGTGGCGTCCGGTGCACTGCCGTCACTGAGGTTTTTCTCGTAAACCGTCAGCTCGCCGCCTTCGACATTCAAGCCATTGATAACCACCGGATCATCATTGTTGTGGATCTGCAGGACGAGGTTGGCGGTGCTGGTATCACCGTCGGAATCGGTGATGGTGTAGGCGAAGGTTTCCGTGCCATTGCCGCCGCCGTGCAGGTTTTTGAAGTCGGCATCGCTGGTGTTCAGCGTGTAGGTGTACGTGCCGTCGGCGTTCAGCACCAAGGTGCCGTAAGTGCCAGTGAATGTGCCTGGGGTGACTGGCCCGGTGGGCACGCGATCAGCCCCCTGCACATCGTTAGTCAACACGTTGCCGGTCAGTGTCAGCTGCGTTTCAGTCGCCGTGCCATTGCTGTCATCAAAGGCTTTGGGCACGTCGTCGGTGATATTAACGTCGAGCGTGCCGGTCGCGGTGTCGCCATTGCTGTCGCCGGCAATCACGGTGAACTGTTCGCTGAGATTATTCGCGCCATCGCCGGCCGCGTGGTTTTCATTGCCGTTGAGGGTGTAGCTGTAACTGACCACGCCGGTCGCCGAGTTGTAACCAGTGACGGTCAGGGTGTTGCCCAGTTGCGTGGTGATTGATTGCGGGAAGCCGATCGGCACACCGCCGATGATTACGTTGATGCCGCCGATGCTCAGGCTGGTCAGACCGTCCGGCGCCGAGACGGTGAAGCTGCCGTTTTGCGTCAGTGCGCCAGGGTTGGCCGCAGAACCGCCGGGCAGATTGGCCTCATTGACGTTCAGCTCGCCGCCAGCCACGTTCAGGCCAGTGAGGGTCACCGGATTGTTCACCGGAGGCGGCACTACGACTGCCGGGGTGTCATCGCCGTTGTCGATCACCGCGTTATGGCGTTCTTCAGGGAATTCGGGAATACCGCCGAACCCAGCGGTGGGGAAACCGATGATCGGGTCAACACGTCCGCCAACTTCCGTCAGCAGGACAAAACTGTGGCCGCCGCCCGCCTCTCCCGGTGCGCCGCCCGGGGCATTCGGACCGGCCGCGGTGGCTTCAGCGGTTTGGCTCGGGTCGTCACCGGCGGCGATGGCTTTCTGGATCTGCTCAACGTCGGTCAATTGCGCGTCGCTCGGGGTCACTGCCTCAGCGGCATTTACATGCGCCGCCTGACCCGCCAGCAGTTCACCGGTCATGGTCATGCTGCTGCCGCGTCCGAGGGTCAGTTCCTTGCCGTTTTCCAGCTTCACCGCCACCGCGCCTTCCGCGCCAGTAATCAGTTGATCACCTGCTACCAGGCGATCCCCCTCAACCAGTGCGCGCTTAGTGCCGTCGGCTGACTGGGCGAAAACCTGGCCAATGACTTTGGTGACTATCCCGATGAGCGTTGCCATGTGAAATCCTCCGCTGCCGACCACCGTCGGCACTGGTAAGCGAAGCAGCCCATGGCTCAATCGGGTTGTCGGAGGGGACGCTCGCACCCTCGACAGTTCGTTTCGCAGGCGGCCTCTTTCGGAAACATCAGTGCTATCAAGCACTTCCGCATCCTGATCAAAGCCATACGCCCACTAACGCTACGTAACGGTGGTGAATCACTTGAGTGACAAAAAAATGTCGCTCATCAACCGCTACGCGTCCCTCCCCTTCAGCATTACTTCGCCGTATGTCGCAAAGTGAGTGGAACTTTCCTCAAGCCTTTTTGCGCTCCCTAAAGCGCATAAAACAAAGGCTTTCATGCTGAACAATGTGCCGGTTTTTACAAAGCGCATAAGTTTTTTTCGGCATAAGCCTTATGAAAATTTTTTCTTAGCTACGCTTCAGGATGTTCTTAGCTCTGTTGTTACAAGAGTGAAACGCCTACACCTAAAAATATCGTCAAATATTTGGCGACAGTAACACACCATCAGGACTCAGGGAGATGCACCCATGCGCGTTCTAACCCCCCTCTGCAGCGCGGTTTTGCTGGCCATGGCTTGCACTTCTCAAGCCCAGGCCATGAACCTCACCGAGGCCATTCAAAGCACCATCGCCACTCACCCGGAACTGGCCTCGCGCGTGGACGCGCGCCTGTCGGCTGATGAACAAGTCAAAGTCGCGAAGGGCGGCTTCTATCCGTCCGTCGATTTGAACGCCGCCTATGGCCGTGGCTACAGCGACAACACCAATACCCGGGCCTTCGGTAATCACCACACCGAAATCCTCAATTACACCCAGTCCGAGCTGCGCCTGCGGCAGATGCTGTTCGACGGTTTCAACACCGCCAACGAAGTCGAACGCACCAAAGGCGTGTCGAATTCGCGCGCGTACTACGCGCAAGGCACTGCCCAGGATCTGGCTCTGCGCACCATTGAGGTCTACCTCGAAGTGCTCAAGCGTCGTGAACTGGTGACACTGGCCAAGAACAACCTGCAGGCGCATTTGCGCGTCAACGATCAGATCGGCCTGCGCACCGAGCGTGGCGTCGGCAGCACCGCTGACTCCGATCAATCGGTCGCTCGTAAGGCCTTGGCACAGAACAACCTCGACACCGCCGAAGTCGATCTGTCTGACGCCGAAGCCAACTTCTACAGCGTGGTCGGGCGCATGCCCGATGAGCTGGAAACCCCGGCCTCAACCCGTGGCGAACTGCCGACCGAATTGCGTGAAGCCCAGCAGAGCATGGTCGACAACAACCCGTATCTGAAGTCCGCCCAGGCTGACGTGCAATCGGCCGAGAGCCAGTACGAAGTCGCCAAGTCGCCTTTCTATCCACGCTTCGACGCGGAAGCGGCCGTCGGCGCGAACAACAATGTGCAAGGCGATGAAGGCCACGACAACGAATGGCGCGTGGGTGTGGTGATGAACTACAACCTGTTCCGTGGCGGCAGCGACAAGGCGCGCCTGGCCTCCGATGCGCACCAGATCAATCAGGCGATGGACATCCGCAACAACGCCCTGCGTCAACTCAACGAGAACATTCGCCTGGCGTGGAACGCCATGGAAAACGCGAAGAAACAGACCCCGACCGCCCGCGAATACGCGGAAACCACCAAACGTGTACGCGCGGCGTATCAGGATCAGTTCGGCCTGGGCCAACGCACCCTGCTCGACTTGCTCGACAGTGAGAACGAGCTCTACAACGCCAACCGTCGCTACACCGAAATCCGCTACACCGAGGAGTATTCGATGTACCGCGTGCTGGCGAACATGGGCCAGTTGCTGAGCAAACAACGGGTGGTGCTGCCGGCCGATGCGATCGCCGCGACCGAAGTGAAAAACGAAGCGCGCCTGCCCGAACTGAAATAACCAACGCAGGAGTCAGCTTTGCCCTGATCGTTCCCACGCTCCGCGTGGGAATGCAGCCCGTGACGCTCCGCGTCACTCGACGCAGAGCGTCCCTAGAGGCATTCCCACGCAGAGCGTGGGAACGATCAATGAAGCGGTAACAGGGGAGCGATCAATATGACCAGCATGGAACCCGGCCACACCGGGATCGATCCGCGGCTGAGCTTCGATGATCCGTTACTCGACGGTCTGTTGATCCTCTGCAAACTGCATGGCGCGACGGTCAGTCGCGCCAGCCTGAGTGCCGGCCTGCCGCTGAACAAGCAACGCCTGAGTCTGGACCTGCTGCCCCGCGCCGCCGCCCGGGCCGGGTTGCAGGCACGGATTCTGCGCCGCGAGCTGAAAGACATCTCGCCGCTCAATCTGCCGATCCTGCTGCTGCTCAACGACGGCCGCACCGCCGTATTGCGGCGCTTCGGCGACGACGGCAAAGCGCTGATCCTGCCCAGCGAAGCCGATGGCGGCGAGCAATGGATCAGCCGCGAAGAACTCACCGAGCACTACAGCGGCCAGGCATTATTCGCCCGTCCGCGCCACGAACTCGAAGACCTGCGCTCGCCGCTGGTGCCACGGGTGCATGCGTGGTTTCGCGACACCCTGAAGCTGTCGAAATGGTTGTATAGCGATGCGATTCTCGCCAGTTTCCTGATCAACCTTTTAGGCCTGATGGTGCCGCTGTTCGTTATGCAAACCTACGACCGTGTGGTGCCGAATCAGGCCACGTCGACACTGTGGGTGCTGTCGATCGGGCTGTTGATCGGCACCGGTTTCGAACTGGTGTTACGCGTGGTGCGCGCGCACCTGCTGGATACCGCCGGCAAGAAAACCGATGTGATCCTTTCCGCGACTTTGTTCGAGCGCATCACCGGCATGTCGATGAAGGCACGGCCGGCGACCATCGGCGGTTTCGCCCAGAGCATTCATGACTTCCAGGGCCTGCGCGAATTCCTCACAGCGGTGACCCTGACCAGCCTGATCGACCTGCCCTTCGTCGTGCTGATGCTGGTGGTGATCGGCCTGCTCGGCGGCTGGCTGGTGGTGATTCCGCTGCTGGCGTTTCCGATCACCATTATCTTCGCGATGATCATTCAGGTACGTCTGCGTGACACCGTGCAAAAGAGCCTGAGCCTCGGCGCCGAACGTCAGGCGGTACTGATCGAAACCCTCGGCGGCCTGGAAACCCTCAAGGCCTGCAGCGCCGAAAGCGAGCGCCAGCACAAATGGGAAAGCACCCACGGCGCCCTCACCCGCCTCGACAGCCATGCACGCAATCTGTCGGCACTGGCCACCAATGGCACGTTGTTCATTCAACAGTTCTCGGGGATGGCGACGATTGTCGCCGGGGTCTACAGCATCATCGCTGGAAACCTCAGCGTCGGTGCGCTGGTTGCCAGTTACATGCTCGGCAGCCGTGTACTAGCGCCGCTGGGGCAGATTGCCGGGCTGATCACCCGCTATCAGCAAGCGCAACTGACCATGAAAAGCACCGATGCGCTGATGGCCTTGCCGCAGGAACGCGACGGCAAGCAGCGGCCGCTGGAGCGTACGCAACTGCAAGGCGCGCTCGACGTCAGCGGCGTGACCTTTCACTACAACGGCCAGAATGCGCCGGCACTGAGCAATGTCAGTTTCAGCCTGAAACCCGGTGAACGGGTCGGCATCATCGGCCGCAGCGGTTCGGGCAAAAGCACCTTGGCGCGATTGGTCATGGGTTTCTATGAACCCGAAGAAGGCCAACTGTTGCTTGACGGTCTCGACCTGCGCCAACTCGATGTCGCTGACCTGCGCCAGCAGATCGGCTACGTCGCTCACGATCTGCCGCTGCTGGCCGGCAGCCTGCGTGACAACCTGACCCTCGGCGCACGCTACATCAGCGATGCGCGGATGCTCGAAGTCGCCGAACTGACCGGCGTTACCGAACTTGCCCGACAGCATCCGCAAGGTTTCGACCGGCCGGTGGGCGAGCGCGGGCAATTGCTTTCCGGCGGCCAACGTCAGGCCGTTTTGCTCGCACGATCGCTGCTGCTCGACCCGCCGATCATGCTGCTCGACGAACCCACCAGCGCCATGGACAACAGCAGCGAGGACTTACTGCGGCAGAAGCTGCACGGCTGGGTGCAAGGCAAGACACTGCTGCTGGTCACCCACCGCACTTCAATGCTGAGTCTGGTGGACCGCTTGCTGGTGCTGGACAACGGCCGGGTCGTCGCCGACGGCCCGAAAGAAGCGGTCATCGATGCACTGCGCAAGGGCCGTGTCGGCTCGGCGGCGGTTTAGGAGTTGCCCCATGTCTGCTTCCACCGATAGCAAAGAGCGCGGCTACTTCGACAGTTTCGGCAAAAGCGCCGAAGCCGAATTCATGCCGGAAACCGCCGGTGCCTCGTTACAGGATTCGCCGCGCTGGTCGCGGATCACCGTGTGGCTGGCGGCGGCGCTGCTGATCAGCGCGGTGGTCTGGGCCAAATTCGCCGTGCTCGAAGAAGTGACCATGGGCGAAGGCAAGGCGATTCCTTCGAGCAAGATTCAGGTGATCCAGAACCTTGAGGGCGGCATCGTCACCGAAATCTTTGTACGTGAAGGGCAGATGGTGAACAAAGGCGATACCCTGCTGCGTCTGGATGACACGCGCTTTCGCTCGAACAAGGGCGAAAGCGAGGCGGATCGTTATGCGCTGACGGCGCAGGTCGAACGGCTGTCGGCGGAGGCCGAAGGTCGGCCGTTCAAGCTCTCCGATGAAGTGATCGCCAAAGCCCCGCAAGTCGCCGAAGACGAGCGCTCGCTGTATGAACAACGTCAGCGCCGGCTGGCCAGCGAGCAGCGCACGCTCAGCGAACAACTGCGGCAGAAGACTCAGGAACTCGCCGAGTTTCGCTCCAAGCAGGGTCAGTTCAGCTCAAGTCTGGCGTTGCTGCAGCAAGAAATGAACATGTCCGAGCCGCTGGTGAAAACCGGTGCGGTATCACCGGTGGAAATCCTCCGACTCAAGCGCAGCGCGGTAGAAATCCGCGGCTCATTGAACGCGACGACGCTGGCGATCCCCCGCGCCGAATCGGCGATTGCCGAGATCCGCAGCAAGATCGACGAGTCGGAACAAACCTTCCGTTCGGAAGCGGCGAAAGAGCTGAATGAGAAACGCACCGACCTGTCGAAAATCACCGCCACCAGCATCGCCATCGACGACCGCGTCACCCGCACTACGGTGACCTCTCCGGTGCACGGGGTGATCAAGCAATTGAAGGTCAACACCATCGGCGGCGTGGTTCAGCCGGGCAGCGACATGGTTGAAATCGTACCGTTGGAAGACAACCTGTTGATCGAGGCCAAAGTGCGGCCGCAGGATGTCGCGTTCCTGCATCCGGGCCAGAAAGCCATGGTCAAGTTCAGTGCCTACGACTACACGATCTACGGCGGACTGAGTGCCAAACTGGAGCTGATCGGTGCCGACACGATTACCGATGACAAGGGCAACAGCTTTTATCTGATTCAGGTGCGCACCGATAAAAACCATTTGGGCGGGGATGTGAAACCGTTGCTGATTATTCCGGGGATGGTGGCGACGGTGGACATTATTACCGGGGAAAAAAGTGTCCTGGATTACCTGCTCAAGCCAGTGTTGAAAGCGCGGACCGAGGCGATGCGCGAACGCTAGCCAATGATCGTTCCCACGCTCCGCGTGGGAATGCCGCCCGGGACGCTCCGCGTCCCTTCACGACGGTGACGCAGAGCGTCACCGGATGCATTCCCACGCAGAGCGTGGGAACGATCATTTGTCGCCATGGTTACGCTGGAAGGTCTCCTCGCCCATCGCCGCAATCTGCCCCTCGATCAACGCCTCGAACGGCTTGAGCAAAGGCTCGAATGAAGCCGGCGCCTCCAGCGTTTGCAACGCCTGCACAATCGCCTCGATGGTCGACAACGCCCCCGGCCCCGGAGCCTTGCGCAAGCGATACCGCGACACCCCGCCCTCGGCCAGCGTCACCCGTGGCAGCGCCGCCAGCAACGGATTGAGGTGCAACATCTTGCGCGCCTTGCGCCAGGTGCCATCCGGCACCACCAGCAACAACGGTTCCTCGGACTCACCGTAAGCCTGCATCGGCTGCGCGTCATCGGCCGGAAACAACAACCGCGCCTGATACCCCGGGCGGTTCAACAGCGCCGGCAAATCCTCGAACACCTCACCGACGATCAGCTCGGCATTGCTCAACCCCAGCGCTGCCAGACGCGCGGTATTCAACGCGTGATGAACCTCGCTCGGATGCTGCAACAGCAACACCCGCGTGCGACTGTCGAGGCTCGGGATCAGCGGGCACAGGCAATGGGTTTGGGGGCGCAGGCAGCGCGGGCATTGAGGTCTGGACATACTTCTTTTCCCTACAAGCTAAGCCTGATTGAGCTGTGCTTTGAGCAAATCGCGGAAGGTCTGGATCAGCGGTTCACGGCTACGGCCCCGGCGCATGATCATCGAAAACGGTGCCTGATAACCGAAGGTCGCCGGCAGCAACACGCGCAGGTCACCCTTGTCGGCCCAGGCCTGAGCGTAGTGCTCCGGCAAATAACCGATGTAGGCACCGGACAGCACCAGAATCAGCTGTGCCTCCATGCTTTCCACCGTCGCGGCGCTGTGTTTGAAACCGTGCCGTGCGAGTTCCGCCTGACTCCAGTAACCGCGCCCGACCATACGTTGCTGGGTGATGACTTGCTCGGGAATCCGCCGCTCGTTGAATAACGGATGGCGACTGCTGCAATACAACCAGTGCTGCTCGCGGTACAGCGGCATGTAGATCAGGCCGCTCATGCGCGTGGAAAACGCACCGATGGCCAGATCGAGACGGTTGTCCTGCACGCCGAGTTGCAGTTCGTACGGGCTCATCACCGACAGATGCAAATGCACCGCCGGGTGTTCCTGACTGTAGGCGCCGATGGCTTCGGCGAACGGCAAGGCCTTGTCGCTGACGGTGGAGTCGATCACGCCGAGGTTGAGTGTGCCGCGCAGTTCGCCCTTGAGCGCCGCGGCGTATTGCTCGAAACCTTCGAGTTCGGCGAGCAGGCGCAGGGTTTCCTGATGGAACAGCTCACCCTTGCTGGTCAGGCTGAACCCGCCGCGCCCGCGATGGCACAGCACCAGGCCGAGCGCGGCTTCGAGCTGGCTCATGTAGGTGCTGATCGCCGAGGTCGACAGGTTGAGTTCCTGTTGTGCGTTAGCGAAACCCTGATGACGGACCACGCTGACGAAAATGCGTAATAGTTTCAGGTCGGGTAAAGCGTTGGCCATGTCTACTCCAAGGATCGTTCCCACGCTCTGCGTGGGAATGCAGCCCGTGACGCTCTGCGTCACCTGCGAGTACGGCTGGACGCGGAGCGTCCGTAGATGCATTCCCACGCGGAGCATGGGAACGAGCAGGTGTGGAAGTCTGGCATTAGTTTAGAAAAATCTGAACTAAGTTTTTGCCCGTAGCGATTCTTTCCCCTCACTACATTTCGCATCATCGGCCCCACAGCGGCGCCCGAACCTGTGCTCCACGGCGCGCCGACATAAATAAAACAAAGACGATGAGGCCTTACCCGTGGACAAGATTCTTCACCAACCACTGGGCGGCAACGAAATGCCGCGCTTCGGCGGCATCGCCACCATGCTCCGACTCCCCCATGTACCGACCGCTGCCGGCCTGGACGCTGCCTTTGTTGGCGTGCCCCTGGACATCGGTACTTCGCTGCGCCCCGGTACCCGCTTCGGGCCACGCGACATCCGCACCGAATCAGTGATGATCCGCCCCTACAACATGGCCACCGGCGCTGCGCCGTTCGACTCACTGTCGGTCGCCGATATTGGTGACGTGGCGATCAACACCTTCAACCTGCTCGACGCCGTGCGCATCATCGAAGAAGCCTACGACAACATCCTCGAGCACAACGTGATCCCGATGACCCTGGGTGGCGACCACACCATCACCCTGCCGATCCTGCGGGCGATTCATAAAAAGCACGGCAAGGTCGGTCTGGTGCACATCGATGCCCACGCTGACGTCAACGATCACATGTTCGGCGAGAAGATCGCCCACGGTACGACCTTCCGTCGCGCCGTCGAAGAAGGCCTTCTGGACTGCGACCGCGTGGTGCAAATTGGTCTGCGCGCGCAGGGTTACACCGCGGACGACTTCAACTGGAGCCGCGATCAGGGCTTCCGCGTAGTTCAGGCCGAAGAGTGCTGGCACAAGTCGCTGGCGCCGCTGATGGCCGAAGTGCGTGAGAAAGTCGGCGGTGGTCCGGTGTATCTGAGCTTCGACATCGACGGCATCGATCCGGCCTGGGCACCGGGCACCGGCACCCCGGAAATCGGTGGTCTGACGACCATTCAGGCGATTGAAATCGTTCGCGGCTGCCAAGGCCTCGACCTGATCGGTTGCGATCTGGTAGAAGTCTCGCCCGCTTATGACACCACCGGCAACACCTCGCTGCTGGCCGCCAACCTGCTGTACGAAATGCTCTGCGTACTGCCTGGCGTGGTCCATCGCTGAGGGTCGGGTCATGAACGAACGTGATCAGGTTCTGCAAGCGGCCGCCGATCTGGTGGCCGCCTTCGCCCGTAACGATCGCGAAGCTTACTTCGGCGCCTTCAGCGCCGATGCGAGTTTCGTTTTCTACACCCTCGAACAGCCGCTGCTGTCGCGCGATGCCTATCAGGCCTTGTGGGACAGCTGGCGCGCCGAGGATGGCTTCGAGGTGCTTGCGTGCACCTCGAGCAACGCCTTCGTCAGCCTGCAAGGTGATGTGGCGATTTTCATCCATGACGTGGCCACCGAGCTGCGCATGCAAGGGGAGCAACACTTCAGCCAGGAGCGCGAGACGATTGTTTTCAAGAAACAAGCGTCGAGCCTAGAACAACAAGGCCATTGGCTGGCCTGCCACGAACATTTGTCCGCAATGCCGGAAGGGCTGCCATCCCCTTAGCCAAAACAGGTGACGCCTCACGCACGATGAGGCGCGCCTTTATGATCGGAGCAGATCATGAATAACAACAACAACGACCAAAGCCTTACGCAGATTGAAACCCACGGGGTCGAGCAGATCCCGGACCACGAACGCAGCGCAGGCCCGACGGACTTGTTCCGGATGATCTTCGGCGGTTCGAATACCTTTGCCACCGCCGTGCTCGGCAGTTTCCCGGTGCTGTTCGGTCTGTCCTTTCAGGCCGGCGTCTGGGCGATTGTGTCGGGCGTGCTGCTTGGCTCGCTGATTCTCGCACCGATGGGTCTGTTCGGTCCGCTCAACGGCACCAACAATGCCGTGTCGTCCGGTGCGCACTTCGGCGTGCACGGGCGGATCGTCGGTTCGTTCCTGTCGCTGTTGACCGCTATCGCGTTTTTCTCGCTCTCGGTGTGGAGTTCGGGCGATGCGCTGATCGGCGGTGCAAAACGCCTGATCGGTCTGCCGGAAACCGACCTGACCCTGGGCCTGGCCTACGGTCTGTTCGCAATTCTGGTGCTGACCGTGTGCATCTACGGCTTCCGCTTTTTGCTGTGGGTGAACAAGATCGCGGTGTGGAGTGCCAGCCTGTTGTTCCTGCTGGGCATCTTCGCCTTCGCCGGTCCTTTCGATGTGAACTACGCCGGTACGGTGAGCCTAGGTCAGCCGGGCTTCTGGGCCGCGTTCATCGGTGCTGCGCTGGTGGCGATGAGCAACCCGATTTCCTTCGGCGCGTTCCTCGGTGACTGGTCGCGCTACATCCCGCGTGACACCTCCAAACAACGGATCATGGCAGCGGTCGTGCTGTCGCAGATCGCCACGTTCATCCCGTTCCTGTTCGGCCTGGCCACCGCGACCATCGTCGCGATCAAGGCGCCGGACTACATCGCGGCCAACAACTATGTCGGTGGTTTGCTGGCGGTGTCGCCGAGCTGGTTCTTCCTGCCGGTGTGCCTGATTGCGGTGATCGGCGGCATGTCCACCGGCACCACTTCGCTGTATGGCACCGGGCTGGACATGTCCAGCGTGTTCCCGCGGGTGCTGTCGCGAGTGAAAGCGACACTGCTGATCGGCGTGCTGTCGATTGCCTTCATCTTCATCGGCCGGTTTGCGGCGAACCTGGTGCAGAGCGTGTCGACTTTCGCCGTGCTGATCATCACCTGCACCACGCCATGGATGGTGATCATGATCATCGGTCTGTTGGTGCGCCGCGGCTTCTACTGCCCGGATGACCTGCAAGTGTTCACCCGTGGCGAACAGGGCGGACGCTACTGGTTCAGCCACGGCTGGAACTGGCGCGGTCTTGGTGCATGGATCCCGAGCGCGGTGGTCGGTTTGTGCTTCGTCAATCTGCCGGGGCAGTTCGTTGGCCCGTTGGGTGAAATGGCCGGCGGCATCGACATCAGTTTGCCGGTGACCCTGGGCCTGGCTTCGGTGGTGTACCTGACGCTGCTGAGCCTGTTTCCGGAACCGCGCGAAGTGTTCGGCCCCAAGGATGCCCGGCGTGAAGCCGCAGTAAAACCTCAACTGCGTCAGGCCGCCTGACGAAGATCCCTGTAGGAGTGAGCCTGCTCGCGATGACTTCAGCACATCCAATAAAGATGTGACTGACAGACCGCTATCGCGAGCAGGCTCACTCCTACAAGGGAAATGATTTTGGCCTCAACATAAAAAAGACAATCGGAGACACGCCATCATGGCTTTGGATTTATTCGTCGTCCTCATCTACGCCGCCGGCATGCTCTTGCTCGGCTACTTCGGCATGCGCAAGGCCAAGACCAACGAGGACTTTCTCGTTGCCGGTCGAAACCTCGGCCCGAGCCTGTACATGGGCACCATGGCCGCGACTGTTCTGGGTGGCGCGTCCACCGTCGGCACCGTACGTCTGGGCTACGTGCATGGCATCTCCGGTTTCTGGCTGTGCGCGGCTCTGGGTTGCGGCATCGTTGCGCTGAACCTGTTCCTCGCCAAACCGCTACTGAAACTGAAGATCTACACCGTTACCCAGGTCTTGGAAAAACGCTACAACCCGATGGCGCGCTCGGCGAGCGCGGCGATCATGCTGGCCTACGCACTGATGATCGGCGTGACCTCGATCCTGGCGATCGGCACCGTGCTGCAAGTGCTGTTTGACCTGCCATTCTGGGTTTCGGTACTCGTCGGTGGTGGCGTGGTGGTGATCTACTCGGCGATCGGCGGTATGTGGTCGCTGACCCTCACCGACATCGTCCAGTTCATCATCAAGACCGTGGGCCTGATGTTTATCCTGTTGCCGATCTGCCTGTACCGCGTCGGCGGTTGGGACGAACTGGTGCTGAAACTGCCGGCGACTGCCTTCAGCTTCACCACCATCGGCTGGGACACGATCATCACCTACTTCATGATCTACTTCTTCGGCATCCTGATCGGTCAGGACATCTGGCAACGGGTGTTCACCGTCAAGACCGCCAAAGTCGCGCAATACGCCGGCAGCATCGCCGGCATCTACTGCATCATCTACGGCTTGGCCTGCGCGCTGATCGGCATGGCTGCACACGTGCTGATCCCGGATCTGGACAACGTCAACAACGCCTTCGCCGCCATCGTCAAACTGTCGCTGCCGGACGGCATCCGTGGTCTGGTGATCGCGGCTGCACTCGCGGCGATGATGTCCACCGCCAGCGCCGGCCTGCTCGCCGCCGCCACCACGCTGACTGAAGACTTGCTGCCGAAGCTGCGTGGCGGCAAACAGTCGAGCCTGGGCGTCAACCGCCTGTTCACTCTGCTGACCGGTGTCGTGGTGCTGGGTATCGCGCTGGTGGTAAATGACGTGATCAGCGCCCTGACGCTGGCGTATAACCTGTTGGTGGGCGGCATGCTGGTCCCGCTGATCGGTGCGATTTTCTGGAAACGCGCGACCACCGCCGGCGCCATCGCCAGCATGGGCCTGGGTTTCGCCACCGCACTGCTGTTCATGTTCAAGGACGGTCTGGATGCCAATACGCCGATCTACTACAGCCTGGCGGTGGGTCTGGTGAGTTTCGTGGTGGTCAGCCTCGCCTCGCGCCGTCCTGTCTCGGTGGCCCGCGCGATCTAAGCTGAAACATAACGACTTGATGCTTTCTTCGACGAGTGTGGCGTCGGTTGCCACACTCGTTTTTTTACGCTTGGAGAAAAGTACCGATGAAGATCGTTTCTCGTGATCAGTGGTTTGAAGTGCAGCACCTGAGCGATGGCATTCGGTTGATTCACGAGCCGTATATCCGCCCGTTCTACCGCTGCAACCTCTGGCATGTGCAGGGCCGTGACAAAGACCTGCTGCTGGACAGCGGCTCAGGACTGGTCAGCCTGCGCGAACAGTTGCCGTGGATTACCGAGCGGCCACTGGTGGCAGTGGCCAGTCATTGCCACTTCGACCATATCGCCGGGCATCACGAATTTTCTGAACGACTGGTGCATCCGGCCGAAGCGGACATTCTGGCCGCGCCGGATGGCGAAAACGACTTGAGCCGTGCTTTCGTTGGCGACGACATGTTCGAAGCGCACCCGGATTGCCCGTTGTGCTACGCCGAGTACCGGGTCAAAGCCGCGCCGGCGACCGGGTTTGTCGAGGACGGTGATGTGCTGGATCTGGGCAATCGCACGCTGCAGGTGCTGCACACGCCGGGGCATTCGCCGGGCGGCATCAGCCTGTATGAAGCGGCGACTGAAACGCTGTTCAGCGGCGACATCATCTACGCCGGGCCGCTGATCGAAGACGCCTACCACTCCAATCTTGAGGATTACGCCACCAGTCTGCGACGTTTGCAGGCGTTGCCGATTCGCACGGTGCATGGCGGGCACTTCGGTAGTTTTTCCGGGGAGCATTTGCGCTCGATGATTGACGAGTGGTTGCGCGGCCACGCCTGAGGCCTGCTTCACTCAAGCACAACAACAATCAGAAATATCTGCCATGAGAAGAGCTGCCGTGCGTGCCGCCGTGCACCGATATATCCGGCGTCTGTTGGAAACCCGCGAATTCAACGACAACACCAGTCTGGTGCAACTGGGCCTGGAGAAAGCCGATATAGAAGATTTGATCTTTCATCTGGAAGATGAATTCGGCCTGACGGCGTTTACCGCCGAGGAAGACCGCATGCTCAAGACCGCGAAGACCGCGAATGACTTGAGCCGGTTTTTACTGGAGATCGGCCGTCATTAAAAGCAAAAGATCGCAGCCTGCGGCAGCTCCTGCATTAATCCGTGCAGGAGCTGCCGCAGGCTGCGATCTCTTGATCTGAATCCTTTGATCTCGGATCGGGGGGCTTACCGGCGCCGTTGTTGACGGCGGCGCTGCTCGTCATCGGTGCGGATCGGGACAGGTTGCAGAGGCGGTTCGATCAAGCCAAGGGCAACACCCAAGTCGTGCAGCCAGTTTTGAATTTTCTCTTTCATCGTCATGCCCCCTTCAGGGTGGTGCTGAGCGGCCGGAATTCTGAGGCCGCTTCGCACTGATAATAGTCCGAAGTCCTACGTAATGCTCGGCCAAATCCGCAATGATCTGTTACTGAATTGAACAGAATATGCCGCCATTGGTTCAGGCTGTTTCTCGGGTTTCAATCTGAGCCGCAGGATAGACAGCCTGCTGCACCTCAATCCATGCATTGAGGTTGGCGCCGACCATGCCCTTGCGCCACATGAGCCACGTTGTCGCACCCACAAATGGCTCGGCCAATGGATGCACCGCGACGCTGTCACGCCCCGGCAGACTGGCCAGCATCGACTCCGACATCAGCGCCACGCCACTGCCGGCAATCACACAGGCGAGCATGCCTTGATACGACTCGATCTCCATCGCCCGGCCCATAGTCGCGTGATAGTGCGAAAACCACGCCTCCAGGCGCATGCGGTAGGAACAGCCGCGACGAAAGGTGAACACCGAACGCCCTTCAACATCCCGCGCGCTGCGCACCGGCGGATGATCGATTTCAGTGATCAACACCAACCGCTCCTCGCACAACGGCACGCCGTCGAGCCCGGCGAGTTCCAGCGGGCCATCGACCAACGCGGCATCAAGGCGCCCGGTGAGCAACCCCTCCAGCAACTCGCCACTCGGTGCTGACTGCACTTGCAGATTCACCGCTGGATAGCGCTTGTGATACTGCGCCAGCAGCGCCGGCAGATGAATCGCCGCCGTGCTGTACATGGTGCCCAGAGCGAAGTCACCGGCGGGTTTGCCGCCCATCACCGCCGCACTGGCCTGATCGCGCAGGGCGAAGAGTTTGCCGGTGTAGTCCAGCAGGACTTTTCCTGCAGGCGACAGTTGCAAACGCTGACGCTCACGGACGAATAACTCGACACCGAGCTGCTCCTCCAGTTGCTTGAGCCGGGTCGATAGATTCGATGGCACGCGGTGCAGGCGTTCCGCAGCGCGGGTGATGGAACCTTCCTCGGCCACGGCCTGGAAGATCCGTAGTTGGCTGAATTCCACAACCTTTCTCCAGAACAGAACAAGTTACTCACTATTATTCAATTTTAAAGAAAGTCAATCAGTCCTAGCCTGACGGTCATTGAAGCCCTCACGGAATTCCGACCATGTCGCCGCTTATTCGCTTATCTGCCTGCTTCGTGGCCCTGATGATGGCCATGGGCATCGGACGTTTCGCTCTCACCCCGCAAATGCCGCACCTGCTCAGCGAAGGTCAGATCGACCTGACAGCCGCTGGTCTGATTGCAGCGGCCAACTACCTCGGTTACTTGCTCGGCGCGGTGGACGCGATGTTCGCCCATCGCCCGCAGCAGGTTCAGCGGCGCCTGCACGGTGGCTTGTGGCTCTGTGTGCTGCTGACCCTGGCATCGTTCTGGGCCGATGGTTTTTGGTCGCACCTGGTGCTGCGCTTTGGCACCGGGGTGGCGAGTGCCTGGGTGCTGGTGATGATTACGGCTTTAAGCCAACCGTTGGCAGCGGCAGCGGGTCGTCCACGTTTGGGCGCACTGGTATTCGCCGGACCGGGCTTAGGGATTTTTCTGACAGGATTGTTGGCACTGGTCTCACATCTTCTCAACCAGACTTCCGCGACGTTGTGGCTGATTTACGCAGCGGCTGCGTTGGTGATGATGCTGAGCGTATGGCGACTGCTGCCTAAGCCCGTCGCAACGGCTGCAGTTGCTGTGGCGGCAAGCAATCCATCGAATCGCGGCATCGGGCGGCTGGCCGTGATTTATGCGCTGTACGGCGTCGGCTACATCATTCCGGCGACATTCCTGTCGCAGATGGCCAATGAGCAGTTTCACGGACAATGGCAGGCGGACTTGTTCTGGCCGTGCTTCGGTCTGGCTGCGGCGCTTGGCGTGTTGCTGGTGAGTCTACGGCGTCACGATCCCGAAACGACGCGCCACTGGTTGATGGCGACGTTGTGGCTGCAAGCGGCCGGTGTCTTTGCCTGCCTGCTCGGCAGTGGCCTGGGCCTCGCACTGGGCGTGATCCTCTGTGGCACACCGTTCCTCGCCTGCATGCAACTGGTCATGCAACGCTCGCGGGAACTGGCGCCGCATGCCACCCAACGCAATGCCGGCATGCTCACCGCGTGCTTCGCCGTCGGCCAACTCAGCGGCCCGTTGCTGGCGGCGTTGAGCAGCCATTTCAGCGGCGGTTTGCAGCCAGCATTGGTCATCGCCGGCAGCGGATTGTTGATTGCCGGCGGTCTGGCGATGCAGTCGACTAGCGCTGGCCCAGCGCTTTGCGCAAACGCCGACGCAGCCACTGCTCGGCGCTGACAAAAGTGATGCCGAGCAGCACCAGTACAGCGCCAACGACGAAGTTCACAGTCAACTGTTCGCCGAGCAGCAACACGCCAAAGGTCACGCCGAACAGCGGCGTCATGAACGAAAACACCGCGAGGTTGGCTGCCAGATAACGGCGCAGCAACCAGAACCAGATCAGGTAGCTGAAGAACGATACCACCAGGCCCTGGAACAACACGCTGGCCACCGCCACGGTGGTCAGGCTGACGTGGGTGATCTGGCCGCTGAACAGCGCAATCAAGAGCAGCCCGATGAAGCCGACGATCAATTGATAGAACAGGGTCAGCGTCACCGGTGCTTCCGACAGCCGTGATGCGCGCACCACCACCGTAGTCGCGCCCCAACAGGCGCCAGCCAACACGCCAAAGGCATCGCCGAGCAGCATGCGCCGGTCGAGGTTGTCCCACGACACACCGCCGGCAAAGGCAATCGCGATGCCGATGAAGGCGAGCAGGATGCCAAGCCATTGCAGCGGCCGCAGTCGCTCACTGGCCAGCAGAAAGTGCACACCCAACGCGGTGAAAATCGGTGCGGTGTAGAGGAACACCGACATGTGCGCAGCAGTGGTCAGTTGCAAGCCTTCGGCGATGAAAAAAAACTCCAGACCAAACAGCGCACCGGCCAGCAGGCCACCACGCCAGGTCGTACCGACCTGATCCCAGCCACCTTTCCAGCAGATCAGCAAACCGACCAGCAACGCGGAAATTCCCGAGCGCCCCGCCGCTTGCATCACCGGCGCGATGTCCGCTGCGGCCCACTTGATCATCACCTGTTGCACGCCCCAGATCAGGCAGAGGCCGATCATCACTTGCAGGGCAAAACTGTCGGCATTGCGCCGCTCGACGCTCACCGCAACACCTCGAATACACACAACATGGCAGGCCATCCAATGGTCAGAAAACAGTGTCGAGGATTATCAATGACTCGAGCGCAAAAAGCCGTCTGGAAAAGACATTTTGTGCTTCATTGGCGCCAGTGGTGAATGGCTATCGGCTACGCCGCCATTCGCGAACGAGCTCGCTCCCACTTTGGAATGCGTTCGCCTGTGGGAGATTCTATGGTTGAGGGGAAGCCCTCAACTGACTTTTGTCTGGTATTCGCTTTGCCCTTTCAGCAAGGCGAATACCACCCGAGCAAGTTTGCGAGCCAGCATCACCAACGCCTGCGTGGTGCTGAAACCCCGTGCTCTTTGGGCCTCGTAAAACCCTTTCCAGGCTTTCGTACGGCTAGCCGACATCGCAGCGTTGTGCAAAAGTCGGCGGGCCTCGGGGTCTCCGCGCTTGGTCAAGCTGCGGCGACCGTCCTTTTGCCCTGATTTCGATACCCTTAAATCCATGCCCAGGAAGGCGATAAACGCATCCGCGTTGCTAAATTCCCCCCGCTGAAACGCCGTGAGCAGGCGCGCTCCGGTCAGAAATCCAATGCCCTCAACTTTCAGGCAACGCTTCAATTGGCCGAGCAAACCGGCTTGTTTGAGCTGATCGTTGATCGTCTTTTCGATCATCGTTTCAAGCCGCTGCATGGATTTTATTTGTTCAGCAAAAGCTGCCTTCAATAGCGGCTCATTCGACCAGCTCTGCACCAGGCCGACCCTTGCCTGGACCAAAGCCGCGCGGCGGCGGAAAAGGCTCAGGAGCTGGCGGTACAGCGGTGATGGCGGGGTCCAGGGGCGCAACTCCTCGGCTTCGTTCTTCAGGTAACGGGCCAGCAACTTGGCGTCCAAGGCGTCGGTTTTGGCGCGGATCTTCACGCCTTCGCGGTAATGTTTGAGTTCATAGCCGCCCACCATGTAAATCGTGCAACCGGCCGCATAGGCCAAATCAGCGAATTCCAAGTGGTAGATGTTTGTAGCCTCAATGGCAATAGACACGGGGCCGAGCAAGGCCTTCAGCCACTGCTTAATGGATGTTTTGGTGTTGGGAATCGCTTCAAGCAGATCGCTATCGGCCTGATAAATCACCAGTTCATTTTTGGCGACATCCACGCCAACGATCGGATTTGATAGAGCGACTGGCATTGCCACAGGATTTCCTCCGGGATAAGGTTTGAGCACTTGAAGGGCTCACCCAGAGGCGCAGGCTTGTTCCTATCGTCGGTCTAGCCAGATGCATTCTTTATCGGCGCTTGGGTGAAAGGAGGAGGGGCGAAATCTCCCACGGTCTGTGCTGCGTCAACAGTCAGAATCGAGCCTTGTCCCTCCTCCTCCCTTCAAGTCCTACCATACAAGCGAGCCTGCTCGCGAAGAGGCCGGCATTGCCAACCCAGATTACCGATCAGATATGCCAAACCGTTTAGCCAACAAAAACCCGACGCTACAAGCCACAGCAGTAGCAAACATACCCCACGCCCAATCCATCAGCGTCACCTGCACCGACCAGCCGCGCAACGTCGCCCAATTGGTCAGGTCATAGGTGCCATAAGCCACCAGCCCCAACAACGCGCCCCGCTTCGCCGCCCACTGCCAGGTCGCCGCAGGCAGCACCACAAACACCACGCAGCCAAATACATACAGGCAATAAAAAACCGCTGCGGGAATCAGCAGCGGTTTTTCGAGCATCAGCGGGCCGAGCAGTTCGCGATAGGTCGGCGCCATCAACAGGCCGAGCCAGATACCGTCGAGCAACAGAAACGCAATCAGCGTCGCAACATAGGCAACCAGAGACTTCTTCATCACACCCGCCCTCATGTAGGAGCTGCCGAAGGCTGCGATCTGTTGATCTTCAAAGTCAAAAGATCGCAGTCTTCGGCAGCTCCTACATGGGGCCAGCGGTGTCTCAGGTTAGTTCAATACGATCGGCGTGAATGACGATTTTGCCTTCCTTGTACAGCGCACCGATGGCCTTCTTGAAGTTGCCCTTGCTGACGCCGAACAGGCTGCTGATCAATGCTGGATCGCTCTTGTCGCTGACCGGCAACGTGCCGCTGTTGTCACGCAACTTGGCGAGGATCTTCGAGTTCAGGCTGCTCGCCGCTTCCTGGCCAACCGGTTGCAAGCTCAGGGCGATCTTGCCGTCGGCACGCACTTCCTTGATGTAGCCCTTCTCGCTCATGCCGGCGCGCATGAACTTGAAGATTTCGTTCTTGTGAATCAAACCCCAGTGCTTGTTGTTGATGATCGCCTTGAAGCCCATGTCGGTGGCTTCGGCAACCAGCAGATCAACTTCCTGACCCTGACTGTAATTGGCCGGAGTCTTGTCGAGGTAGCGATCCAGTCGCGCAGTGGCGGTGATACGGCGGGTGTGCTTGTCGAGGTAGACATGCACCACGCAGTATTCGCCGGCGGTCATCTGGCGCTTCTCTTCGGAATACGGCAGCAACAAATCCTTCGGCAGCCCCCAATCGAGGAACACACCGATGCTGTTGACTTCAACGACTTTCAGACTGGCAAATTCGCCGACCTGCACTTTCGGTTTTTCCGTGGTGGCGAGAAGTTTGTCTTCGCTGTCCAGATAAACAAAAACGTTGAGCCAATCTTCATCTTCGGTCGGAATATCTTTTGGGATATAACGATTAGGCAAAAGAATCTCGCCATCGGCTCCGCCATCCAGATATAAACCGAAGTTAGTGTGTTTAACCACTTGCAAACTGTTGTAACGCCCGACTAAAGCCATTTCCAGAACCCTCATTGCGTGGGCGGCATTCTACCCGTTTTTATCGTGGCCGTCGGGTGACAGATCGGCACGCGTGTGAAACCGGCTCAACACCTTGATTTTTCTCGGGCGCAGCCGGGCCGAGGTGCCGCTCGTCAGACAGACACGAACGCTCATGACTGAATATTTCAATGCACGCGCACATAAATGTTGTTATTTAAAACAGCAGGTTAGCCGGATATTTCGAATATTGGATCGAGAATAATGCAGCAATGCGGTTGGTTATTCCGGGGGATATTTACCAAGCAATTGTCAAGTTATTCCTGTACGATGCCTGGCCGAGTTACTTTTCTACAGGTTAATGGCCGCCATGCGTGTAAAAGCATCCTCCAGCAAAGCAAAGCCAGCTCCAGCCGTTGAAACCAGCGAATCGATCAACGATCAGATCGCAGCGTTTCTCAAGTCTGGTGGCGAGATTCAGCAAATTGCCAAAGGCGTCAGTGGCCAGACATTCGGCCCGTCCAAGCAGATCAGCCTGGGCAAGAAGTAACACCGGTTTTACACCCGTCCAGAGGCGCTTTGAGCTTTGAAGCGCCTGGACTGGCACCGCGTAACCTCCCTCCTTTTTAAACAAAATTCCTTGTAAATCGACGAACGGCCTTCAATGCCGATCATTCGCCGGTATCCTTGCACGCGTCTAGATCAAGCGTTTCAGCAGGCCCGCCTTCCTGCGCTCGCTGTTCATGGAGTGACGCATGCGCAAATCTTCCTGTTTATTGCTCGTAAGCCTGATAGTCGGCTCGACCGCGCACGCGCAGATTTTCCAGCGTGAACTCGGCGACTTCGATCTCAAACTCGGTACCACGCCCACACGCAGCATGGCTCAAGGCCTGGTCAAACCGGCGGCAGTCGGTTCCTTCCATGGCGGCCTAGACCTGAGCCACGACAGCGGCCTCTATGTCGGCCAGTACGCACCGAGCATGGGCATCTCCCCGGGCAAGAACCTCGAAATCGACTCCTACGTCGGATTTAAACAACCTTTCGATCAGACCCTCGGCTATGAAGTCGGCATGATCCACTACAGCTATCCCAAGGTAGACACTCTCGACAGCCAGGAGCTGTTCGGTGGCCTGACCTTGCTCGGCAGTCGTTTCGGCGTGGCCTTCAGCAATGACCCGGATAAACAGAACAACACGTTGTTTGCCGATCTTGGCGGCAACCAGCCATTCGGCATCGGCGTCAGCATGAAATACACCACCCACCAACTGAACACGCCAGTGGCCGTGGACGGTGGTTATGTCGGCAGTTTTACCGATTGGTCGGTGAAATTGTCCCGACCATTCATGGGCGTCGACCTCGATCTGATCTACAGCGACTCCAGTCTCAGCGGCAGCGATTGTTCGGCCTACTCCGGGCACAACAGCGAGTGCGACGGCCTCGTCACCCTCAAGGCTGCGCGCGCGTTCTATTGATTGGCTGAACTGCCGGGTTCATTCTGCGTTCACATAGGAATCAGTTCCTCGAAGCCAGGCTCACGCAAGGATTCGCCCATGTCTCGCTGGTTCAAACACATCGCCGCACTACTGATTTTCACCCTCGCCCTCGGCGCTTGCAGCCGTGTCGGCCTGGCCTATCGCAACCTCGATGTGATCATTCCATGGACGCTCAGCGACTATCTGGACATGAACGGCGAGCAAAAGGACTGGTTCAACGAGCGGCTCAAGGATCACTTGAACTGGCATTGCACCACACAATTGCCGGGTTACCTGGACTGGCTGGATCGTTTACAAACGATGGTCGAGACCAATCAGGTCAACGATGCCGCATTGCAGGCGCGCACTGCGGAAGCAAAGCAGGCGATTGCCGAAACCGCTCGAGAGATCACCCCGTCGGCAATCGAGTTGCTGCAAGGGCTGGATGACAAGCAAGTGGCCGAGATGAATGACGCGTTTGCCAAGGATCTGCGCAAGCGTCAGCAGGAATACCTTAAACCACCGCTTGATCAGCAAATTGCCGAACGCGGGGCGCGAATGGTCAAACGTCTGAACGACTGGCTCGGCCCCTTGAGTGCCACGCAAGAGCAGCGGGTAATGACGTGGTCGACCGCCCTGGGCGATCAGTACACCCAATGGATTGCCAACCGGGCCCATTGGCAAAAGCAATTCAGTGCAGCCGTCGCACAACGCAAAAGCCCCGAATTCCCACAGAGAATCGAGACGCTTCTGGTCAATCGCGAGAGTTTATGGACAGCCGATTACCGCAAAGCCTTCGCCGAAACTGAAGCGCAGGGACGCTCTCTGGCGGTGGATTTGATGGCCCAAAGTACGCCGCAACAGCGTCAGCGGTTGTTGAAGAAGATCGAAGGAGTGCGCAAAGACTTCAACGACCTCAAATGCCTCAAGGCCGCGCAAAAAACCTGAAGACTCCTAAATCCAATTGTAGGAGTGAGCCTGCTCGCGATAGCGGTTTCCAGTCAACATTGATGTCACTGGAAGACCGCTATCGCGAGCAGGCTCACTCCTACAGGGGATCTGCGTAAACTCAGGCGATCTGGGCTTTCGAAGCCACTTCCTCAAAGGTCGCCTCGGCCAGCGCATCCTCCTGCTCATCCAGCACCTGACGCGGGTGATCATTGCCAGGAATGCTGCTGTCGATCAGGCTCAGCAAGCTGGAACCGCGCGGGGTCAGAACAAAATTGTTTCCGGTGCTGCCCTCCTCATCCGGGCGCGGTGCGATATAGCCGCGCAAGAGCAACAACCGTTCATAGTCGCAAGCCAGCGTTTTCAGATGATCCAGATTCTCGATCGGCTCGCCGGCGCTGGCTTTCGCCGCCGCATAATCTTCGGCGTAAGCCCGAGGGGCAAAACTGTGGCCGGCACTGTTCTGCACTTCGTGCAGTAAGCGTTCAATCAAATCCCAGTTATAAGTCGTCATCCTGATACAACCTCCGGTGCGCATGATTTATGGCGCGTTCATAGGTTGTGACCGGAGTGGCTGTCAGCCGTTCAGCCGCATTTCCCGCAGCGACCGACCGGCGGTCTGTCGATCCTGCGCAGGGTTAAACGACTAGTCTGAAACAGGCTTCAACCCCGCAGGAGAAATCATCATGAACGTTGAGAATCATCCGGTGGTGTCGCGCGAAGAATGGCTCGCCGCCCGTAAGCAGCATCTCGCTGACGAAAAAGCTTTCACCAAAGAACGCGACCGCCTCAGCGCCAAACGTCGCGCATTGCCATGGGTAAAGGTCGACAAGGACTACCGCTTTCAGGGCCCGAACGGCGAATTAAAGCTGGGGGATCTGTTCGGTAAACACAGCCAACTGGTGATCTACCACTTCATGTTTGCCAAGGACTGGAAGGAAGGTTGCCAGGGTTGCTCGTTCCTCAGCGACCACATCGACGGTGCCAACCAGCATCTGGCTCATCACGACATCGCCGTGGTTGCGGTTTCGCACGCGCCGTTCAACGAGTTCCAAGACTTTAAACGGCGCATGGGCTGGAAGTTCGACTGGGTGTCGTCGGAAGGTTGCGACTTCAACTATGACTTCGGCGTTTGTGCCCGGGCTGAGGATGTCGCGGCCGGAAAGGCTACGTACAACTACGAAAAGACTGACAGTGCTGAGGAAGAAATGCCTGGTCTGAGCGTGTTTTATCGTGATGCAAAGGGCGACATCTTCCACACCTACTCAACTTACGCTCGCGGTCTGGACATGTTGGTAGGTGCCTACAACTATCTCGACCTCACGCCCAAGGGCAGGAATGAGGACGAGATCATGGAGTGGGTGCGGCATCATGATCGGTATGACGGGGAAAAAGTGTCCAGTTGCTGCCACGAAAAATAAGTAGCGAGTAGACGGAAATTGTGGGGTGGGAGCGCTCACTAGTGCCCTCTTTCGCATCCTTCCGGGCGCCTGTTCAGGGACTCTGAATTGTTTTGTTGCCCGAGCGGTAAGTATCAATGTTTCCCTGAGGAAGGAACAATCTGGCGGCGAACCAACACGTCGCCAGTGATGCGAAAAACACGCCCGACAACTCCATCAGATAATCCGAAATCCCGCCGCCCTTAATGTCTTCGTCGAACACCACGAGCAGGACGAAACAAAACACCCACCCGGTGGCGACACTGGCACCCGCCAGTGCCACCAGCGAACAGTTCGCCGTCGTCCTCCTGACCTTCAGCAATGAAATTGCCCCTGCCAATATTAAAAAGGGCAGGAGGAAAATCAGTTGCGCAAGAAATGGCGCTAATAGCGGCATCAGAACCAGTTCGCCTCCCCTGACCTCGCCCAAGAGTTTCGGGGTATTGACCAAGTGAGCAAGCAGAGTGATGGTCTTGATGATCCCCCCAATGAATCCCAAAACGAACGGGCATAAAAGAAACGCCAGAAAAACCCTGCGGCGTGGGTACCCCGTCTTACTCATGGTGCGCAACCCTGGCTTTTCGAAAGACCCAGCAATTTACAGCCATATTCGACCCTTGAGTCGTAATTCAAAATAATCACGCCACCATCGACACCCTGTTTGTCGCCAATAAACGGGTTGAGTGATGTATCTGTTGCGTACTTGCCAACCGTTTGAAAGAACGTGTGATCACCCAGAAACCTCTCATGAATGGTCTGCAACAACGACTGCTCGTTCTTCAATTGTTTGATATCCCAGCCAGCCGGATCCGTAGCGTTTTTATTGTAAAGGTCTTTGAAGTTATCAAACCCGCCTGTAATCAACGCATCGCCAGCCGCTTTACGCCAGTCATAAACGGGCGCCAGGAACCAGCCCAGACCAAAGCTGAGGAACGATGCATTGCCATCTGCGCCCAGACCGGTCAACGGCGCTCGGGAAACGGTCTCAGCGCCTCCAAACCATGACGCGCCTATTCCGAGTTGTTGCTCATACACATTGCTCGCACCGAAAAAGTTGGCTCGGTTATCGATCGTGTTCAGATAGGTCACCAGACGATCAGAAGCACCTTGGGTGTTGTAGAGATAGTCAAAGGTCGTTTGCGATGTACGTGCCACGTCTTTGTGCATGACATTCCACGCATCCTGCATGGCAATGTATTTGAGTGCCGAGTTGACCGCCGTGCGGCAGCCATCACTTTGGGGGGCCTTGTCACACATGCTGCGCATTTCCGAATCGAGAAATTCGCTCAGCTTTTCGGCCTTGGCGATGGCAGCGTCTTTCTGTTCCTTCGTCGTGCAGGTTTTGCCATTGAGACAGTTTTCGACTTCCTCGAAGGCTTGGTGAGACAGATAGTTGTAAAGCGTTCCATTGGCGGCCACCGAAGCGGCGATACCCACATCGCTACCGGAAGCGGCAGCGCCCAACACCCCCACTATTTGTGAGACGGCGAGCAGATTGGCCTGCGCCTGAATGTATTCAGGGGTTCCCGGAACATAGTTTTCCGGCAAGAGCTTATCGCCCAGCAAACCGACCAGAAACTCGTTGGCACCACCGGCAAGCGCTCCGGTGCCGAAATCTCCGCCCATGGCTTTGGACACCAGACCGCCGAGTCCGGCGTGCAGGAGAATTTTCTCCAGGCTGCCCTCGGGCAGTTTCAGGTCGCCAATTTCCCCAGCGCCCATGGCTGCGCCGATGCTGGCCAGCGTTCCGGCCGCAGAGCTGACCAGGTTGTCCTTGAAGCTGCCTCCGTAGACGACGGTTTTGATCAACGCATCGGCAGTCACTTTGGTCGCCACGGCCTTGAGCCCCTCCGGCGTCAGAGTGATATTGCCCACATCGAACTTCATTCCCTGAGTAACGCCTGCAGTTGCCGCCGCCACGACGTAGCTTTTCAAGGCATCTTCGGACGTAACGTCCTTGAGCACTTTTCCAAGGTTACCGCGGTTGTCGATCGTGCTGACCGTCGCTTTGGTTGCGGCGGTAATGGCGACTCCCTGCAACATTGCGTTCATGCCGGCCATCATCGGTCCGAGGATGGCCGCCATGGCGATGGCAATGATCAGTTGTGAAGCTGGCCCCAATCCGGAGTTCTGGTATTTGAAAGACTCATGAATCTCCTTGACCTGCCGCCAGTCCACATCGCCACGTTCTTCTGCCTGTTTAAGCCAGGCCATCTGCGGATCGGCCTTGACCATGGCATCAATGGACTCGCTGACCGTTTGCTGATTGACCTGCTTTACATCGATTTTCAGGCCATCGACCGCTTTGATGACGATGTCGCCCTTGGCAAACATCTGCGTCTGACGGAACGTTTCGTCTGTATTGCCCTTACCTTTAGAAGAGTTCCAGAACGCATTATTGTTGGTTTTCGTATGGCTCTCATCGTGCAGATCCTTCACGCCTTCAAAGACAATCTGCCCACCACTGTCCAACAGGATGTCGCCACCGCTGTTGAGTTTCGCGACCTGGAATCGTTGATCGCCGCCACTCACTACAGCCAGGTTTCCACCGGTCGTAATCTCACTGCCAACGTTCGTCACCTGCGTGACTTCGTCATGCTTCAATTTCTTTTTGCCAAAACTGCCTTTGTCTTTTTTGTCGTACAAAGAGTAGTCCGTGTCTTGTGCGGCAAGCACTTGAATATCGTTCTTCGCCACCAGATAGGCTTCATCGCCAGCGGTGATACGACTGGAGATCAGCGCCAAATCATTACCTGCCCGGATCGCGACATCACCACCGGCAGTGATCGTGCTGGCAATCTGTTTAACGTGATCTTCCTGAGTCGTGAGTTTTTTGGTTTTTGAATAGGAGTGACTTTCATCAGCGGCTGAAGCAATCGTCACATCACCCTCTGCAACGAGGGTGAAATTGCGCTTGGCATTCATGTCACTGCCCACGGCGGCAAAGTCACGGCCCGCGCTCATCAGGATATCGCGTCCGGCATTGATGCTGGATCCGTACTGTGTGATGGAGCTGCGTTGTTCCTTGCCGCCACTGTCAACGCTCAGCTGTTGGGCCGAAGCGATGGCGATATCTCGACTGGCCTCGATCCGCGTGTCTCCCCCACTGGACATGGCCCCACCGATGCCAAGCACGTCCCGGCCCGAGAAGATGGTCAGATCATTGGCTGCTTCGATACGTGCAGCGCTATCAACGTAGTCACGTTGCTGGATTTGGCCCTTGTTGTTGAAGACCATACTGTTGACCGTGCGCTCGTTGATGACGTCTCCGGTCAGCGTCACCATAGTGACATCGCGTCCGGAAATGACACCGCCTGATTTATTGATGATGTCATGGGTGGCTAGCAGCCCCAGCCGATTCCCCGCCTCAATCAAGCCACTGTTGGTCAGGTCTTGCCCGGCACTGGCCGCCAGATTGTTGGTAGCGCGCAACGTTCCTGCGTTGGTCAGGTTCTGGCCAGCGATCAGGTCAACATCATTGCCCTGGATCAGCGCACCGTTCGGCGCCAGGCGGTTATCGGCATGGGCTAGATACAAGACAGGCACGAGCACCTTCTCACCGTTCACTTCGTGCTCTTCGAGCCAGACGATGTCGTGGGTCAGTGCCGCCACTTGCTGGGCGGTCAAGGTCACGCCCATCGACAGGTTGAGTTCATTCTTGCTGGCGATGGCGTTGTTCATCAGGTACTTGAACATGGCTTCGTCGGAGGTCTGGCCGTCGATGAAACGCTGGCCGGTGCGGGCGACCACGGCTTGCTGCACCAGACGTTGTTCAAACAGACCATCGCCCAGACGCTTGGCGCTGTTGTCGGGGTCGTAGCCGAGCTTGGCCAACAGATAGTCCGAACTCATGAACTGTTTGAGATCAGTGAGTACCGGGTTGGTCTCGATCAGATACTTGTGCGGGTTGGAACGCACGCTGGTGTCTGGCAGGCCCTGCACGCGCGGTACATCGAAGGCGCCATTGCCACGCGTTGGCAGCAGCACACCGACTGGCCCGTCAGCAGCCGTTGCACCCACGTTGAACTGCGCCGTTCTGTCGTTGAGATTCAGTGAGGCTGCATCACTCAACGCCAGGTCGCGCTTTTTCATCGAGACCGGATCGTCTTTGTCGATCTGGAAATCGGTGGCATGCCTGACCGGCATTCCGCCTGCGTGGCCGGACGGTGCGGCAGTGATCGAGCCGATAGTCCAGTCTTTACCCGCAACAATCGTCTGTTCGCTACCGTCCTTGCGGCTGAGTCGGAACAGGCCGTTATCACCGGTTGGCAAGGTGAAGCCCGGCAGGGCCAGCGGATTGACTTGCTGTTGAGCCAGATCCGGAGGCAGCTGCGGATTCAAGAAAACGACGGTGGGTTTGGCGGAGTTCTTTACCCCGGTGTCGGCCGTGTCTTTTACCGTGCCACCAAAATTGGTGTACGGGTTCAGGTTGCCGTTGTTGATCGTGGTTTTGGCGTTGATCTCGACCGCTTGCCCGGCCTGAACGATAGAGGAGACACTACTTCCGCCATTAGTGAACACTCGGTCGTCGCGCTGCTTGGTGCCCGCCAGAATCTGCGAAGGCACTGCGACTTCAGGTCCAATACCGAACTTGGTATTGACCCTGTTCATGAGTTGCTTGTCCAGCGATTGATAATCCCAGTGAGTCCCTCCCTTGTCGGGTTCGTGCCAGGTATCAATGTAGTCATATTGGTTTTTTGAGTTTCGGTCTGCATAGTTCTGCAGATCGACGCTGACCCAACTGGTTTGTTTATTTGGTAGCCCGCCTAGTTTATAAACGCGCATCCGTGTAAAGCTGCCCGACTGCAACCCGAAGTTATCGAAAGTATCGACGTCGAGTTTGATGTTCCTGCCTGCAGAAATCAGCGACGCAGTATTGGTGAAAGCCCCCACATTGGCAGTCAGATTTCCCGCCACCGAAAGCGATGCTTGCGGCCCTGTGATCGTCGAGGTGGATTCAAAGTTTTCATTGACGTAAAACGTAGTGCCGCTGAAGGTGATGTCGCCGGAGATAAACTTCTCCTCGCCAACTACCCCTTCCGTCTTGTTATTGAAGCTATTGGCCGACAGCGAAAAATCACCATCCACATTGATCGAAGCCGCGAGGTTATTGACACTGTTCGCCCGCCCGCCGTATTGCCCGCCAATCGTCAAATTGCCAATGCTGTAAACGTCACCGGTCTGGTTGGTGAAATCGTTAACCAGCAGACTCATATTGCCGCCGCTGAACACCAGGCCGCGGTTATTCACCAGATTTGCAGTCCTGATCGTCAGATCCTGCGCAGCCCCCAACGTACCGGTGTTGCTCACCGCACCGGCGTTGATCGTCATCGCATAGTTGGACGTCAGTCGTCCGCCGGAATTGTTCAGCAGGCCACCGACGTTAACGGTGGTCAGGCCACCACCTCCAATGCTTGAGGCGCTGGTCAGGCCCAGTTGCGCAGCATTGAAGGTCATATCGCCCAGACTGCTGACACGACCATTACCGCCGTAATTCCCGGACAGCTGGATATCCAGGCTGCCGTCACTGGCGATCAAGCCCTCGTTGCTCCAGTTGCCACCACGCCCCACCAGTTGATTCGAAGCGAGCAACTGCCCGCTCGCGGTCTGCACAAAATTGCCGACATTCACCGTCAACCGCCCCGCCTGAATCACGCTACTGTTGGTCCAGCTGTCCGCGTTGAGCGTCAGGCCGCCACGGGTCACCAGCGAGCCGCCGGCGTTCATCACGTTGGCGGTGGAGATGCCGAACTCGCCCAGACCGACATGCGTCACCGAACCGCCGGCATTTAGGAAGCTCGGAGCGGCCAGTGTGAAATCGGTGTTGGCGGTTTCCACCAGACCGTTGCGGTTGTCGAACTGGCTGCCGATCTGGAAATCGGTTTTGCCGCTGGTGCCGAGCGCGCGCAGCTTGCCGCCCTGGTTGTCGAGATTGGCCGCGCGAATCGCCAGTGTGCCGGCGCTTTCGATCAGGCCGCTGCGGTTACTCAGGTTGCCATCGGCACCCAGCTCGATGCGGCTGCCGCTGATCTGGCCGTTGTTGTTGCTCATCAAACCGGCGATGGTTTTCACCACGCCTTTGGCATAGATCCCGCCGCCGCTGTTGTCGAGGGTGTTGCCGCCAGCGTTGAGCAGGATGTTGCCGGTGTTGGCGGCGATTCGTCCGCCGTCGCTGTAGATGCCGCCCAGCGCTTGCAGGTCGAGGCGACTGCCTTCGATCTTGCCGCCCTGACCGTTGCGCAACACGCCGTTCAGGCGCGTTTGCAGCAGACCTTTGAGGCTTGAAAGCACCCCGCCACGGCTGTCGAGGCTGGCGGCGGTGAGGGTAAGGTCGCCGTTCTGGGCGATGATCTTGCCGCCCTGGTTGTCGATGGCGCCAGTGCCCGTGATCACGGTCAGCGCGGTCATGCTTTGCACCGCGCCTTTGCCGTTGTTCAGTGCGGCGGCGGTGAGGGTTACACCGGCATCGCGGCTGGAAATCAAGCCATCGTTTTCATTATGCAGCGTGCCGCCAGCGGCGATATCCAGTTGATCTTTGGCCGACAGGGTGCCGCGTTGGCTGTTGTTCAAATCGCCGCTGGTAAACAGGCTCAGCAGGGTCTGGCTAATCAATTGCCCGCCGCGGTTATCAATGCTGGTGGAGCGGTTGATCAAGAATGCGCCGGTACTGCCCAGAGTCCCATTGATATTGACGAGAGCACCGAGCAGGTCGAGGGTGACGCTGTCATCGCTAACCAGACTGCCGCTGGTGTTGTTCAGTTGCGTGCCAGTGAAATTCAGGGCTTTTGTGGCGCTGATTCTGCCGGAGGTGTTGTCCAGCGTGGCGGCGCGGATATCCAGTGCGTCGCCACTTTCGATCAAACCACCTGCGGCGTTGCTGATGTTGCCGCCGCTGATCGTCAACGTCTGCTTGCCGCCGCTCGTGACGATGCCGTTGCTGTTGTCCAGACTGGTAGCCTTGATGCTCACCTCGCCTTTGCCGCCCACGCCCCCATTGCTGTGGTTGATCAACGCGCCACTGAGGTCGATGCTGGTGTTGCCGAGCAGACTGGAGACGGTGCCTTCGCGACTGTTATCGAGCGTGCCGCCTGTAAGGGTGACACTCTTCCAGCCCGAAATCAGTCCACCCTGGTTATTCAGTTCGGCAGCCGTGAGGCTCAACTGATCGTTGCTGATCAGGTTGCCGCCGCGGTTATCGAAACGGTTGCCGGTGAGGCTGAAGCTGTTGACGCTGGAGATTTCGCCCTGCTGGTTATTCAAGTCACGCAGGGTGGCGATGCTCAGCACGCCTTTGCTGTTGATCACGCCGTTCTGGTTATTCAGGTCGCGCAGATGGGCAATGCTCAACCCGCCCTTGCTGCTGATCACTCCGTCCTGGTTATTCAGATCCTGTGCGCTGGCGCCCAGATCCATATTCAGGCCTGAGACGCCGACCAGCGTGCCGCCCTGATTGTTCAGGCCGGAGCTGTTGAGGGTCAGTTGTTGTGCGGCGCGAATGCTGCCTTTGTTGCTGTTGTTCAGCAGGCCATCGACAGTGACCTCGATGTCGCTGTCACTGAGCAATACACCGCCATCGCTGTTGTCCAGACTCGCGGCGCGAACCTGCAACGCCGCAGCGGCAATCGTGCCTTTGATCGAGGTCAGTGCCTTGTCGAGGGTCACGGTGAGTTTCTGGTTGCTCAGCAGTTGGCCGCCGCTGTTGTCCAGCGAGTTGGCGATCAGTTCAAAAGCCTTGTCGCTGGAAATCTCGCCGCCACGGTTGTTCACGTCGGAGAGGTTTTTCAGTAGTAACTGGTCCGGCGCGTTGATCACGCCGCCCTGGTTATTCAGCGCGCTGCCGTTCAGATCGACACTGACGGTGCCGCCGCTGAACAGTTTGCCGCCCTGCTGGTCGAGGCCTTGGATATTGGCGGTCAGCGTCTTGCCCGCGCCGAGGCTGCCTGCGGTGTTGGTCACCTGACCGGCATTGATCTCAACGTGGTCGGCCGCGTAAATATTCGCTTGGCTGTTGTTGAACTCGCCAGTGCTGATGTTCAGGCTGGCCTTGCTGCTGATCACCCCTTTTTGCTGGTTATCCAGCGCGCTGCTGTTGAGGGTCAGATCACCATCGGTCAGCAGGCTACCACCCTGATTGCTGACGGCGCCGCGCGTATCGACGGTGAGCGCTTTGGCGCTGGAGACCGTGCCGGCGTCGTTGTTGAGGCTAGCGGCGTTGATCGCCAAGGCGCCTTCGCTGACGACGCTGCCCTGTGCGTTGTTCAGCTCCCCGGAGAGGTTGATCACGAGGTCTTTCTGGCTGGTCAGGCGACCACTGTTTTCCAGTGTCTTACCGGTCAGTGTCAGCCCTGTGTCACCGGACAGCAGGCCTTTATTGCGGTTGATGACGTCGTTGACGGTCAGAGCCAGATTGCCTCCCGCGAGCATGTAGCCGCTGTCGCTGTTATCGAGCCAGGCGCCGATCAGACTGACATCGCTCTTGCTCGACAACTCGCCGCTGCGGTTGTCGACGCGAGCGACGTTGAGGTTCAGCGCTTTTGTTGAGCCGATCAGACCTTCCTGACGGTTATCCAGACTCGCGGCGATGATCGTCAGGCCGTTGTCGGCGATGACCACGCCGTTCTGGTTATCGAACATGCCAGTCACGCTGAAATCGACATCACCGCGTACGCGAATGTCACCGCTGCTGTTGTTCAAACTGTCGCTGCGACTGTCGAGGTTGGCGGAAGCAATCAGACCTTTGACGTTGCTCAACGCGCGCTCGATGACCAGAGTGAGCTTTTCATTGCTCAGCAACTTGCCGCCGTCGTTGTTCAAGCTTTGCGCGTTAACGCTCCAGGCCTTGGCAGCTGAGATTTCGCCGGCGCTGTTGTTGACGTCCTTGAGATTTTTCAGCAGCAGCTGGCCCGGCGTATGGATGTTGCCGCGCTGGTTATTGAGCAGACCGTTGTTCATGTCCAGGGTCAGGTCGCCGTTGCTGAACAGCTCGCCGCCGTCCTGCGCCAGCGAAGTCACCGAGACTTCGAGTTTCTGCTGACTGCCGAGGCTGCCGCCGGAGTTGTCCAGGTGCGCGGCGGTCAATAATAGTGAGCCATCGGTGGCGATACTGCCGCCCTGGCGGTTCTTCAACTCACCGGTAGTCAGGGTCGAATCAGCCTTGGCGCTGATGATGCCGTTGTCGCTGTTATCCAGACTGCCACTTTTAAAGGTAAGGCCTTTCTGCGAAACGATCAGGCCGCCCTGACTCAGCACGGCACCGCTGGCGGTCAGTGCCATCGCTTCAAGGCTCGATAGTTTGCCCAGACGGTTGTCGAGGCTGCCGGCGCTGAGGGTCATCTGCCCTTCGCTACTGATCAGGCCTTGCTGGTTGTCCATGGCCTCGTCGAAGGTCAGCCCGAGCGTGTTCTGGCTGACGATGCGCCCGCCAACGTTGCTCAGGCCGATGCCGCTGAGGGTGCTCGCGCCTTTGCTGAAAATCAGGCCGTTGGTGGCGTTGATGATCTGCGCGACTTTCAGCGCCAGTGTGGTGTCGGACAGCACCTTGCCGCCATCGCTGTTGTCCAGGCGCGAACCGTTGATGTGCAAATCCAGCTGGCTGGACAGTGTGCTGGCGCGGTTGTCGATCTGCTCGACGTTGACGGTCAAAGTCTTGAGCGAACCGACCAGACTGTCCTGATGGCTATTGAGGGTTTTGCCGGTCAGCAGCAGATTGCCTTCGGCGACCAGTTCGCCGTGTTCTTGATTGAGGGTGTCGACGTTGGCGTCGATATCACCTTTGGCGGAAATCCGTCCGCCATCGTTGGTGACTGCTTTGGCTTTGAGGCTCAACAGACCGGTCGAAGTCAGCAGGCCGCCATTGCTGTTATCGAGTGTGTTGCCGTCGAAGCTCAGCGCCGTCTTGCTTTCGAGGCGGCCCTTGTCGCGGTTGTCCAGGTTGTCGATCAGCAGTTTGGCGGCCTGGTCGGCGCGGATCGTCCCGCCGCGGTTGTCGGTGTTGGCGCTGCTGACGGTCAGGGTGTCGAGGCTGGAAATCTTGCCGGCGCGGTTATCCAGGCGCGTGGCCTGCACGTCCATGGCGCCGTTGGCCTGAATCAGGCCCTTGTTCTGGTTGTTCAGTTGCTCGCTGATCCGCGTGGTCAGCGTGCCTTCGCTGGTCAACTGGCCTTGCTGGCTGTTGTCGAGTTGTTGGGCTTTTACCAGCAAGGTCTGTTTGGCGCCGATCTTGCCGGTGCGGTTGTTGATCGCGCCTAGGGCGCTGATGTCGAGCAGACGGCCGGCGCTCATCAGGCCGGCAACATTGTCCAGCGAGGTGACGTTGAGAACCGCGTCGGTCTGGCTGCTGAGTTCGCCGCTGTTGTTGATCAACTGGCCGATGTTGGCGGTGAGGCTGGCGTTGCTGGTGATCACGCCTTGGCTGTTGAGCACCTGCGCGGCGTTTAGGTTCAGGGTGGTGTTGCTCTGCACCTTGCCGGCGTTGCGGTTATCCAGCGTGCCGGCGCTGATCGCAGCGGTTTGGCCGCTGAGCGTACCGCCCTGGTTGTTCAGGGTTTGTGCGGTATTGATGGTCAGATTGCGGCTGGCAGTAAGGCTTTTGCCGGTGTTGTCGAGGTTTTGCGCGGTGAGGCTCAGGTCGCCGTTGGCATTGCGGCTGCCGTCGGCGTTGACGCCGGCTTCGATGGCGCCGGCGTTGGTCAGTTGGCCGCCGGCGCTGAGGGTGAGGCTGTCGCGGGCCGCGAGGGTCTGGCGGTTGGTCAGGTTGCCCTGGGTTTGCACGCTCAGCGCGGTGCCGGCGTAAACCGGGCCGCGTGCGTCGAGGCTGGCCGCCTTGACGTTGACCGCGCCGGTGGCCGAGGTGTCGGCCAGACTCAGTTGGCCGTTGGCGTCGAGCTGGATATCGCCGCCGCTGGCAATCAGCTTGCCGTCGAGTTTCACCCCGACCCCGGCCTCGGTGCCGACCAGTTTGATCGCCCCGGCGTACATGCCGCCGAGTGCCGAGGAGTCGATGGCCAGTTGCGGCTTGGTGCTGCCGTCATCGGCGCGGGCGGTGGCATTCAGGGTTTGTGCGTTGACATCGTTGCGACCGGCGACAATCGTCAGGTTCTGCGCCTGAATCTCGGCGTTGATCTTCGCGCTGCGGGTGATGATTTCGAAGCGGTCGACATTGGTCGCGTTGAGTCCCGCGCCTTCAATAGCGACGCTGCCCTGATCAACTTGAAAGCGATCCAGCCGACCGTTGTCGAGCACTGGTTTGCCGGTGGTCAAAGTCACACGCGGTGAGTTGATGAAACCGCACCCGTTGCACGTGATGCCGTAAGGGTTGGCGACAATCACCCGCGCCGACTGCCCCGCCACTTCGGTGTAACCGCGCAACTGGCTCGGGTTGCCACTGATGACTTCGTTGAGAATCGCCTGTGCCGAACCGCTGTTTTTCAGGTTCGGGTTGTCGATGATGTGCCCGCCCAACTGCGTCAGATTATTCTGCGTCGAACCGTTGTTGAGAATCAGCCCCTGCGCGCCGACGTTGTAGTCGTGGAACTGGTTATGCGACAGCCCGCTGGCATTGGGCGTGGCGATATTGATGATCGGCACGCCGTTGCCGGCGCGATCCAGCGAGGTGTTCGGGTTGGCCACGACAATGCCGTCGGCCTGCGCCCACATCGGTTGCCAGAACATCACGTTCGCCAACAGGAACGCCAGGCCGCGCTTGGGCATGCCAAGGAATGAATCGCGTTTTTTCACGGCAGCGGCAGGCTGACAAGCAAGGAAGGCGTAATGGCGAACGTCCATGTTTAAAGTCTCTTTGCAACGGGCAAGTTGATCGGGGCAATCGACAGGCAAAGCAGTCCCTACCCGGAAAAAAAACAGGCTGCCGGGAGAGTGAAAGAAACAAATGGGGATAAATGCGCGTTTCGGTCAGAACGTCCAAAACGATGCGAAAACAATCGCAGTGCAGACTGCGAAAAGTCGGTTCGATCCCTCGAAAGCGCACATTGATATCAATGTGATGGCGCGATGGTAGATTGCCATCATTCTGGCGTCAATAAGTCGTAACAAGGCTTTTTGGGCAACCGCTCTAGAACGCGGCTTTTCGGGACATAATCGAAATTTTGCCGAAAATAGCGACTTATCGGTCACACAAATCGACACGCATCACGTGCATTGCACTGAACTTTTCCAGGCCAGCAGCCCTCAACCGATCAACTCGCCTTGACCGGAACTGAGGCCGCCCTCCATGAAAATCCTTAACACATTATTGATCGCCACCACCCTTGCCTGCGCCCTGCCCGTCTGGGCCTGCACGCCGGAAGAAGCCACCGCCAAACGCGAACAACTGGCCAAGGAAGTCGCCAAGCTCACCGAACAGAATCCGGCCAAGGCCAAGGAGATCAACGCCGAGTTGCAGAAGATGGATCTGGGCACGGCCAGTGCCGATCTGCCGGATAAATGTCAGTTGATTGATCAACGGTTGAAAGAGTTGGGCACGGCGGAGAAAAAAGCGGAAAGCTAAAAGCCAGATTAAAAGATCGTAGCCTGCGGCAGCTCCTACATCGATCCCTGTAGGAACGGCCGAAGGCTGCGATCTTTTGACCCTGAAAATGCATTTATGCATTTATTTATTTGCATTAACGCATATCTACATCTACGGTTACATCGAGCAACGAGATCGGAACCGGCCATCGGAGATGGCAACCCTTGCACACCGATCGCTCGGCAACACCGCTACACCCACACAAGCTGGACGCTTGTTTTCACTCATGGAGGATTGAAAAATGTTAACCACAGCAGCAACACAATTCACCGGCGAATCACTGCCAAGGTGCCTGGCCAGTCACCTGCTCGACCCACAACTGGTCGAAGTCGAGGCCGCTGAACAAATCAGCGCCCTCGCCGCCGGCAGCCTTAACTTCAACATGCAGAAACAGACCCAGACCAACTGGTGCTGGGCGGCCGTTTCCGCCTCGGTCGGTAACTATTACGGCACCGGCAACTGGACGCAGTGCGGCGTGGCCAGCACTCAGCTCGACCGCAACTGCTGCAATCAGCCGGGGCCGTGCAACGTCTACGGCTATCTGGATTCCGCTCTGCAAACCACTCGCAGCTACAACGGCATGAATCAGGGCTCGCTACAGATGTCGGCCATCCAGAACCAGATCAGCATGGGCCGCCCGGTCGGCCTGCGCTGCGCCTGGTACGGCGGCGGTGCGCACTTCCTGACGATCTACGGCACCAACGGCGATTACGTATTGGTTGCGGACTCGATCTACGGCTATTCGACCCGCGCACTGAACGCGTTCCCCCGCGCCTACAACGGCGGCGGCAATTGGACTCACACTTACTTCACCGTGAAAAACTAGGAGGGCGACATCATGCAACTGACTTATCCAAAGGCGCCTTCCAACGGCGTACAGACCTTGCGCCCGGCGCTGCAAGCGGCACTGCAAACCCAAGGCTTTGGCGCCAATCGCCAGTTCGCCAACGCAGCACCTGCAAAAATCAGCCTCAGCGAAGCCTATCGTGGCTACTCGTTGAACCTGGAAGACCTGAGCAGCGGCAAAGGCCTGAAGGATGCCCGCCTCGGCGACTGGCATTACCTGGTGTTTGCCGACGGCGTGACGATTGCCGATGCGCAATTGGCCGAGGTGCGCGGGCATGTCGAGTTCGCCTCGCTGAATCACGGCGATCACGCCGCCGCGACGGTAGGTGCGCTGAAACTGGCGGAACAAGCGCCGCAATTGCAGGGTAAAAACGTTGAGCTGCGCGTGCTGTTTGTCTCGGCGCTGCATGTTGTGGCGATCTGGCTGCACGCCGACGGTGAGGACGTGCTGATCCCGATCGAGCCGACGCCGAAGGAGCTGGCGGTCACGCGGTTGTACAGCGAGGCAGCCTTGCTCGCAGCATTGAAACCGGTAGCTGATCAGGCCAAACGGCGCTTTGATGCCGACACCAGTGGCCAGCTCGGCAACTGATGGACGAAAAAAAACCCGGACACTGTCCGGGTTTTTTATGCTCGCTAGAAACGCCTTACTCAGCCGCAGGCTCTGCTGGCTTGCGACGCTTGAGCGGTGCCATGCCATCGCTGCTCACCAACGAGTCCGGCTTCGGACGGTTGACGCTCTTGCGCTTGGTCGGCGTCTTGGCGGCCGTTTTCTTCTTGTCGCCCTTGGCGTCGGTCTTTTTCTTCTTCACACCAACGGCTTTGCCCGAGGCCTTGACCTTTTTCGGTCCGCCGTAGGTGCCTTTGACTTCCTTGATGGTGCGGCGCTCGAAGCTCTGCTTCAGGTAGCGCTCGATGCTCGACATCAGGTTCCAGTCGCCGTGGCAGATCAGCGAGATCGCCAGACCGTCGTTGCCGGCACGGCCAGTACGGCCGATGCGGTGCACGTATTCGTCGCCGCTGCGAGGCATGTCGAAGTTGATCACCAGATCCAGGCCATCAACGTCCAGACCACGGGCCGCGACGTCGGTAGCGACCAGAATCTTCACGCCGCCCTGCTTCAGACGGTCGATCGCCAGTTTGCGATCCTTCTGGTCTTTCTCGCCGTGCAGCACGAACGCTTTGTATTCCTGAGCCACGAGACGGCCGTAGATACGGTCGGCCATGGCGCGGGTGTTGGTGAAGACGATGGCCTTCTGATAGGTCTCGTTGGCCAGCAACCAGTTCACAATCTGCTCTTTGTGCTGATTGTGGTCAGCGGTGATGATTTGCTGGCGAGTGGTCGAGTTCAGTTGGCTGACCGCATTGAGCTGCAAGTGCTCAGGGTTGTTCAGCACCTTGCCGATCATCTCGCGCAGGCCGGAACCGCCGGTGGTGGCGGAGAACAGCATGGTCTGCTGACGGTTAGGACATTCGTCGACCAGACGCTGTACGTCTTCGGCGAAGCCCATGTCGAGCATGCGGTCGGCTTCGTCGAGCACCAGCACTTCGACTTCTTTGAGGTCGAGGTTGCCGGCGTTGAGTTGCTCGATCATCCGGCCCGGGGTACCGATGAGGATGTCTGGCACTTTGCGCAGCATCGCGGCCTGGACCTTGAAGTCCTCACCGCCAGTGATCAGGCCGGACTTGATGAAAGTGAACTGCGAAAAGCGTTCAACTTCCTTCAAGGTCTGCTGAGCCAGTTCACGGGTCGGCAGCAGGATCAGCGTCTTGATGCTGACGCGGACCTTGGCCGGGCCGATCAGGCGATTGAGGATTGGCAGAACGAAAGCGGCGGTTTTGCCGCTACCGGTTTGCGCCGTCACCCGCAGATCACGCCCTTGGAGCGCCAGCGGGATGGCCGCGGCTTGCACAGGCGTTGGCTCGACAAATTTCAGCTCGGCCACAGCTTTAAGCAGGCGTTCGTGCAGGGCGAATTGGGAAAACACGGGTGCTACCTCGAAGATATGCAAAAAAACAGCTGCATAGGTTACCGGTTTCGAGCGCTCAGGCCGAGTTTCTTTATACAAACGGACGTAATCAGTGGCTTTTTTGTTGCTCGATTTGTCTTGAACGGTAATACACGGCGTCTTAAATGCTCTAATCGCCCATCGCGTCTTACAGAAGAATCGTTGCTCATATGGATTTCAAACAGCTCTGGCTCAACGCCCAGGACCTCTGGGGCACCCTCGAACAGCATCCACTTTTGCAGGCCGGCCTAGCGCTGATGCTGCTGTTGGTCATCGCGCTAGTACTCGGACGAGTGGCGCGTTACCTGATCCTGCACGCCAGCCGCATGCTCGGCCGCCAGCCGGCGCTGCACTGGATCAATGATTTTCGCCACAACAAGGTGTTTCAGCGCCTGGCGCAAATGACGCCGTCGCTGGTCATCCAGTTCGGCCTGCATCTGGTGCCGGAACTGAGCAAAACCGCGATGACCTTTCTTGGGAACGTGGCGTTGTCGTTCACCATTCTGTTCCTGCTGCTCTCGGTCAGCGCTCTACTCAATGCCCTGCTCGACATCTATGCACGCACCGAACATGCGCGTACGCGCTCGATCAAAGGCTACGTGCAGTTGGCAAAAATGGTTTTGTACGTGTTCGGCGCGATCATCATCGTCGCCACACTGATCGACCGTTCGCCGCTGTTGCTGCTGTCCGGTCTGGGCGCAATGTCGGCGGTGATTCTGTTGGTCTACAAGGACACCCTGCTGTCGTTTGTCGCCAGTGTGCAGTTGACCAGCAACGACATGTTGCGGGTCGGCGACTGGATCGAGATGCCGCAAGTCGGCGCCGATGGCGATGTGGTCGACATCACCCTGCACACGGTCAAGGTGCAGAATTTTGATAAAACCATCGTCTCGATTCCGACCTGGCGGCTGATGTCGGAGTCATTCAAGAACTGGCGCGGCATGCAGCAATCGGGCGGGCGGCGGATCAAGCGCAGCCTGTTCATCGATGCCAGCGGCGTGCGTTTCATCCGTGACGACGAAGAAGAAAAGCTCTCCCAGGTGCACCTGCTCACCGATTACATGAGCCGCAAAAAAGCTGAACTCAAGGCGTGGAACGAAGCGCAGGGCAATGTCGCGGCGATGTCGGCTAACCGTCGGCGCATGACCAATATCGGCACGTTCCGCGCGTATGCACTGGCGTACCTGAAGAGTCATCCGGAGATTCAGCCGAACATGACCTGCATGGTGCGGCAGATGCAGACCACGGCGCAGGGTATTCCGCTGGAGATTTACTGCTTCACCCGCACCACGGTGTGGGCCGATTACGAGCGGATTCAGGGGGATATTTTTGATTATCTGTTGGCGGTGCTGCCGGAGTTCGGGTTGAGCCTGTATCAGCAGCCGAGTGGTGGGGATTTGCGCTCTGGCCTGCTGCCGGCGGTGCTCGGCGCGGCCAGCATTCCCGAGCCGCAAAAACACCTGATGTAACACACGATTCCCGTGTAGGAGCTGCCGCAGGCTGCGATCTTTTGACCTTAAAGATCAAAAGATCGCAGCCTGCGGCAGCTCCTACATGGGTTCATGCAGTGCGGCGGATGCCCAGTCGGCTGATCCATACGGCGGCAAGGATGACGCTGCCACCGAGGAACAATCTTCCAAGTTCCTCATGCTGATTCCAGATCAGCAGATTCAGCAGCAACCCCACCGGCACATGCAGATTGTTCATAACCGCCAGCGTGCCGCCGTTGACCATGCACGCACCCTTGTTCCACCAGTACATGCCCAGCGCGGTCGAGACCAGGCCGAGGAACAGCAACACGCCCCATTGCAGCGGCGCTTCCGGGAGGAAGTTGGCTTTGCCGAACATCAGGAATGCCGGCAGCACCACCGCCAGCGCGCCGAGATAGAAGAAGCCGAAACGCCGATAGTGCGGTAGATCGCTCGGGTGTTTCGCCACCAGATGCTTGTACATCACCTGCCCTGCCGCGTAGGTGAAGTTGGCCAGTTGCAGCAGCAGGAAGCCCATGAAGAAGTCCGGACTGACGCTGTCGAAACGAATCACCGCCGCCCCGCCCACCGCCACTAACGCGGCGATCAGCGCCCACGGGTTGAAGCGTCGGTTCAGCGCATCCTCGATCAACGTCACGTGCAGCGGCGTGAGGATGGTGAACAGCAACACCTCCGGCACCGTCAGCACGCGGAAGCTCAGATAGAGGCAAACGTAAGTCACGCCGAACTGCAACGCCCCGATCATCAGCATGCCGCGCATGAACGAAGGTTCCACCGAACGCCAGCGGGTCAACGGAATGAACACCAGCCCGGCCAGCACCACGCGCACCAGCACCGCGAAGTAACTGTCGACATGACCGGCCAGATATTCGCCGATCAGACTGAAGGAAAACGCCTGGATCAGCGTGACAAAAAGTAGATAGCCCATGCTCGCCCCTAATTTGAATGGCGGCGACGATAGCGGTTTTCTGGTCTCACTGCGAATAGCCCGAAACACAACATTCCCCTGTGGGAGCGAGCAGGCTCGCTCTCACCAGGAGTTTTGCGTCGAAAAAAAATACAGGCAAAAAAAAGCCCGATCTCGCTAATGCGTTCAATCGGGCTACAGCACTCAGGAGCAACAAGTGCAAAGGGAGGTTCGATGCGCGTAGAGCCTTGAAGGGGTTGCGCCAGGTCACTTAAACAATCGGGGATTATCTGGCGATTAACCTATCAAGCAACCTGAGACAGTTTGGCGTTGGCCTGATTCAGGCCCTTTTCCTGGAAGTCGCCACCGAGGTTCATGCCCTCTGCATGAATGAAGGTCACGTCGTTGATGCCGATGAAACCCATGACCTGGCGCAGGTACGGTTCCTGATGGTCGGCCGGACCGCCGGCGTAGATGCCGCCGCGAGCGGTGAGCACGTAAGCACGCTTGCCGCTGAGCAGGCCTTGCGGGCCGGTTTCGGTGTACTTGAAGGTCACGCCGGCACGCAGCACGTGGTCGAGCCAGGCCTTAAGGGTGCTCGGGATGGCGAAGTTGTACATCGGCGCGGCCATCACCAGTACGTCGGCGGCGAGCAACTCATCAGTCAATTCGTTGGAACGATCCAGCGACGCTTGCTCGTTGGCGTTGCGCTGCTCGGCAGGCTTCATCCAGCCACCTAGCAGGTTGCTGTCCAGGTGTGGCACCGGGTTCACGGCGAGGTCACGCACAGTGATCTGATCGTTGGGATGCGCTGCTTTCCACTGACTGATGAAAGTCTGGGTCAGTTGACGGGAAACCGAGTCTTGCTGGCGGGCGCTGCTTTCGATGATCAGAACGCGGGACATGGTGTGTAGCCTCCATCCGAGAATGTTGTAGGTCGATGGAATGAAGGTTAAACAGAGTCGAATCGATGAAAAAGCGCAAATAATTGCTGCAAAGCATCGAATAATTCGTTTAGATGCTGACACACACCTTGTAGGAGTGAGCCTGCTCGCGATAGCGGTGTGTCAGTTAACACAGATGTATCTGACACACCGCTATCGCGAGCAGGCTCACTCCTACAAGGGATCGACCGTTATTTCGGGGTGCAGGTCAGCTTGATGCGCAGCTTGATGATCTCGCGGGTGAACTTGGCCGTGGCGTTTTTATGTTTGCCGGCCGGTACATCGATCGTGCGGGTGCGCGGTGCTTCCGGGCCATTGCTGAACACCGCCTTGCACGTTGCATCGACATCACCGTAGTTGGCCACCCGAATCGAGCCGATGTCGTTATCGGTGTCGAAGGTTTCGTAATCGATCTTCATGCCGTTGAGATCTTTCTGCACATCGATCGGGTAAGCAAAAGCAGTCAGCGGAAGCAGCGCCAGCAGCACACAACAGAATTTTTTCATTCGGCAGTCTCCATGAGGGACGGCCAGCTTAGGACAAGAGGAGCTATTGATGAAAGCGCCCCGCGTGACCCTGGATCAATGGCGAACATTGCAGGCCGTGGTCGACCACGGCGGATTTGCCCAGGCCGCCGAGGCCTTGCACCGTTCGCAATCGTCGGTGAGTTACACCGTCGCCCGCATGCAGGACCAACTCGGCGTGCCGTTGCTGCGCATCGACGGGCGCAAAGCCGTGCTCACCGAAGCCGGCGGCGTGTTGCTGCGCCGCTCGCGGCAACTGGTGAAACAGGCCAGTCAACTGGAAGACCTCGCCCATCACATGGAGCAAGGTTGGGAAGCCGAGGTGCGGCTGGTAGTCGATGCGGCCTACCCGAGCGCACGCATCGTTCGCGCGCTGACCGCGTTCATGCCGCAGAGTCGCGGCTGCCGCATACGTCTGCGTGAAGAAGTATTGTCGGGTGTCGAAGAAGTGCTGCTCGAAGGCGTGGCCGATCTGGCCATCACCGGCCTGAGCATTCCCGGTTACCTCGGCGCGGAATTGAGTGACGTCGAGTTTGTCGCCGTCGCCCACCCCGATCACCCGCTGCACCGGCTCAACCGTGAGCTGAGCTTTCAGGATCTGGAAACCCAGATGCAGGTGGTGATCCGCGACTCCGGCCGCCAGCAACCACGGGACGTTGGCTGGCTCGGCGCCGAACAGCGCTGGACCGTTGGCAGCCTCGCCACGGCGGCGACGTTCGTCAGCAGCGGACTCGGTTTTGCCTGGCTGCCTCGCCACATGATTGAACGAGAGCTGAAGGATGGCTCGCTCAAGCTGCTACCGTTGGACAGGGGCGGCAACCGCAACTCCAGCTTCTATCTGTATTCGAACAAGGACAAACCCCTGGGCCCGGCCACGCAAATCCTCATCGAACTGCTGCGTACCTTCGACACTTTGCCGCTGGACGCACCGTTCGCCGCCCCTGAACAAGCCTGACACGGAGTTCACCGATGGCCTGGTTCGAACATGAAGGTTGCAACCTGCACTACGAGGAATATGGCCACGGCGCGCCGTTGCTACTGGTTCACGGGCTCGGTTCGAGCACACTGGACTGGGAAATGCAGATCCCGGCCCTGGCCGCGCACTACCGCGTGATCGTCCCGGACATCCGCGGCCACGGGCGTTCGGACAAACCGCGCGAGCGCTACAGCATCGCCGGTTTCAGTGCCGATATGCTGGCGCTGATCGAGCACTTGAACCTCGGCCCGGTGCACTACGTCGGGCTGTCGATGGGCGGCATGATCGGCTTCCAGTTCGGCGTCGATCATCCTGACCAGCTCAAGAGCCTGACCATCGTCAACAGCGCACCCGAAGTCAAAATCCGCAGCCGCGACGACTACTGGCAGTGGTTCAAACGCTGGAGCCTGATGCGCGTACTCAGCCTCGCGACCATCGGCAAAGCCCTCGGCGGTAAACTTTTTCCGAAACCGGAACAGGCGGATCTGCGACAGAAAATGGCCGAACGCTGGGCAAAAAACGACAAACGTGCTTATCTCGCCAGCTTCGATGCGATTGTTGGCTGGGGTGTTCAGGAACGACTTTCCCGAGTGTCCTGTCCAACGCTCGTCATCAGCGCCGACCGTGACTACACACCGGTGGCACTGAAAGAAACCTATGTAAAACTGCTGCCGAATGCGCGGCTGGTGGTGATCGCCGATTCGCGCCACGCCACCCCGCTCGATCAACCCGAACGTTTCAATCAAACGCTGCTGGAGTTCCTCGCCGCAGCCGATATTCAATCTCAGGATCACTGACCCATGTTGAAAAAACTCGCCCTCGCCGCTGGTACTGTGCTGTTTGCCGCCAACCTGATGGCTGCCACGCCGGCCAAGGCACCGCACGTGCTGCTGGACACCACCAACGGCCAGATCGAAATCGAACTGGATCCGGTCAAGGCACCGATCAGCACCAAGAACTTTCTCGATTACGTGAACAGCGGCTTCTACAACAACACGATTTTCCACCGTGTGATCCCGGGCTTTATGGTCCAGGGCGGCGGTTTCACTCAACAGATGCAGCAGAAAGAAACCAAGGCTCCAATCAAGAACGAACACAAAAACGGTCTGGCTAACGTTCGTGGCACCTTGTCCATGGCTCGCACTTCCGTACCTGATTCGGCGACCAGCCAGTTCTTCATCAACGTCAAGGACAACGACTTCCTCGACCAGGGCGACGGCTACGCAGTATTCGGCAAAGTGGTCAAAGGCATGGACGTTGTAGACATCATCGTCAACTCGCCGACCACCACCAAAAGCGGCATGAAAGACGTACCTGCCGACCCTGTATTCATCAAGTCGGCCAAAGTCATCGACTAAGCTGTACAGGGCGTATCGAGCGGCGCTGGCCTGATCCCGCGCCGCTCACACCGATAAAAGGAGAGCCCGTGCTCCGGGCGGTTATCTGATGCTCTATCGCCGTTTCGAACAACTGATCGACGTGTTCCGCGACGCCCCCACGGCATCCCCGCCGGATCGCGTGCTGCCCTTCTACACCTATTACCTGAAGCAGGTCTGGCCGAGTTTTGCCGCCCTGCTCACCGTCGGACTGTTCGGCGCCTTGATCGAAGTGGCGTTGTTCAGCTACCTCAGTCGCATCATTGACCTCGCCCAAGGTGCACCGAATCCGAATTTCTTTCAGGAGCATGGCCTGGAATTGGCCTGGATGGCCGTGGTCGCGCTGATCTTGCGCCCGGTCTTTGTCGGCTTGCACGACCTGCTGGTCCACCAGACCCTGAGCCCGAGCATGACCAGCATGATCCGCTGGCAGAACCACAGCTACGTGCTCAAGCAGAGCCTTAACTTTTTCCAGAATGACTTCGCTGGTCGTATCGCCCAACGCATCATGCAGACGGGCAACTCGCTACGTGACTCTGCGGTGCAAGCAGTGGATGCGTTGTGGCATGTGCTGATCTACGCGATCAGCTCGCTGGTGCTGTTCGCCGAGGCGGACTGGCGCCTGATGATTCCGTTGCTGACGTGGATCGCCGCTTACATTGGCGCGCTCTGTTACTTCGTGCCGCGGGTCAAGGAACGCTCGGTGGTGTCCTCCGATGCACGCTCCAAACTGATGGGGCGGATCGTCGATGGTTACACCAATATCGCCACCCTGAAGCTGTTCGCCCATACCAATTACGAGCAGCAATACGCCCGCGAAGCAATCGAAGAACAAACCGAAAAAGCCCAACTGGCGGGCCGCGTTGTGACCAGCATGGACATCGCCATTACCACCATGAACGGCCTGTTGATCGTCGGCACCACAGGCCTGGCCTTGTGGCTGTGGACGCAATCGCTGATCACTGTCGGGGCGATTGCCCTGGCAACCGGTCTGGTGATTCGCATCGTCAACATGTCCGGCTGGATCATGTGGGTGGTCACCGGCATTTTCGAAAACATCGGCATGGTCCAGGACGGCTTACAGACCATTTCGCAACCGGTCAGCGTCACCGATCACGAGCAGGCCAAACCGCTGGAAGTGGCCCGTGGCGAAGTGCGTTTCGAGCACGTGGATTTTCACTACGGCAAGAAGCGCGGGATCATCGGCGATCTCAATCTGAACATCAAACCGGGTGAGAAAATCGGTTTGATCGGGCCGTCCGGCGCCGGCAAATCGACGCTGGTCAATCTATTGCTGCGCCTGTACGACGTCGAGGGTGGGCGGATTTTGATTGATGGCCAGAACATCGCCGAAGTCGGTCAGGAAAGCCTGCGTGCACGGATCGGCATGATCACCCAGGACACCTCGCTGCTGCACCGTTCGATCCGCGACAACTTGCTGTACGGCAAACCGGATGCGACCGACGCAGAACTGTGGGACGCGGTGCACAAGGCGCGCGCCGATGAGTTCATTCCGCTGTTGTCGGACGCTGAAGGTCGCACGGGTTTCGATGCGCATGTCGGTGAGCGTGGGGTGAAATTGTCCGGTGGTCAGCGTCAACGCATTGCGATTGCGCGGGTGCTGCTCAAGGACGCGCCGATTTTGATCATGGACGAAGCGACCTCGGCGCTGGATTCGGAAGTCGAGGCGGCGATTCAGGAAAGCCTGGAAACGTTGATGCAGGGCAAAACCGTGATCGCGATTGCGCACCGACTCTCGACCATTGCCCGTATGGATCGCCTGGTGGTGCTGGAGAACGGCAAGATTGCCGAGAGCGGCACCCATGCTGAACTGCTGGCCCATCGCGGTTTGTATGCACGACTTTGGGCGCACCAGACCGGAGGGTTTGTCGGCATCGATTGACCTTCCCATGATCGTTCCCACGCTCTGCGTGGGAATGCAGCCCGTGACGCTCCGCGTCACTGGACGCAGAGCGTCCCTTGAGGCGTTCCCACGCAGAGCGTGGGAACGATCACCGCCACAGCCCGCAAACCACGGGCGCTGGCGGTTTTTTGTGGCCGCTGGAAATCCGCAGAAAGCCTGCTGTACTCAGCCAAGGTTTCGGCACGAAACCTGTCGTAAATCTGCAGGGATGCACAACTCGATGCAGTCTCGATAGCAGGGCTATCAAGGACGCCTCTCATGTCTCTGTTCAAACGTTCAGTCACTGAGTTGTTGGGTACGTTCTGGTTAGTATTGGGTGGTTGCGGCAGCGCGGTGATCGCCGCGTCTTCACCGTTGGGAATCGGGGTGCTGGGGGTGGCCCTGGCGTTTGGTCTGACGGTGCTGACCATGGCATTCGCCATCGGTCACATCAGCGGATGTCACCTAAACCCGGCCGTGTCGGTCGGTCTGTTCGTCGGCGGTCGGTTTCCGGCCAAAGAGTTGCCCGCCTACATCATCGCGCAGGTGCTCGGCGCGATTCTCGCGGCGTCGCTGATTGCGCACATTGCCAGCGGCAAGGAGGGTTTCGATATCGCCGCCGGCCTCGCATCCAATGGTTATGGCGAGCATTCGCCGGGGAAGTATTCCATGGCGGCGGGGTTTGTGACCGAGCTGGTGATGACGGCGATGTTCGTGATCATCATTCTGGGCGCGACCGATAGACGCGCACCACCGGGGCTGGCACCGATCGCCATCGGCCTGGGCCTGACGCTGATTCACCTGATCTCGATTCCCGTCACCAACACCTCGGTGAACCCGGCTCGTAGCACCGGGCCGGCATTGATGGTCGGCGGCTGGGCGATTGCGCAGTTGTGGATGTTCTGGGTCGCGCCGTTGATTGGCGCGGTGGTCGGTGGCGGGATCTATCGCTGGTTGGGCAAAGAGGAAACCTGAGGTGTGCCTGAGATCCCCTTGTAGGAGCTGCCGAAGGCTCCTACAGGGGATCTATGTCTGGCGGTAGGGCAAGGCTGTTTTCGCTTCTTCGGCATACGCGAGGATGCCGGCGCGTTCCTGATGCAGGAAATCCTTCACCGCAGCGTTCAGACCTGGGTGCCGCAGGTAATGCCACGAATGGGTGATCACCGGTTCAAACCCGCGAATCAACTTGTGCTCGCCCTGAGCGCCAGCATCGAAACGCTGATAACCCTGCGCGATCGCATAATCCATGCCCTGGTAAAAACACGTCTCAAAGTGCAGCCGATCAAACTCCGCCAGACAGCCCCAATAGCGTCCGTAGAAACTGTCGCCCCCCACCAGACTGAAGGCCATCGCCACCGGCCGTGAGCCTTGTTTGGCCAGTACCACGCGGATCGCCTCGGGCATACGCTCGGCCAGCAGACTGAAAAACTCCCGCGTCAGATACGGCGTCTGGCGCCGCACCGCATAGGTGTTGGCGTAACAGGCATAGACAAAATCCCACTGCGCCTCGTCCAGCTCGCGCCCCTCCCGCCATTCAAATTCAAAACCCTGCCCCGCCACTTGCTCGCGCTCCTTGCGCATCTGTTTGCGCTTGCGCGAACTGAGTACGTCGAGGAAATCCTGAAAGTCGCGATACCCGCGATTCTGCCAGTGATACTGACAGCCAATGCGTTGCAGCCAACCCGGTTGTTCGGCCATCGCCGCGTCGGTAAACGGGTCAGTGAAATTGATGTGCGCGCTGGAAAGCCCTTCGATTTCCAGGTAACCGGGCAGGCTCTTGAGCAGCTCGAAACCGTCTTCGACATTGGCCGCCAACAAGCGCGGGCCGCTCACCGGACTGAATGGCACGGCGGTCAAAAGCTTGGGGTAGTAATCGATGCCGGCGCGGGCGCAGGCGTCGGCCCAGCCGTGATCGAACACGTACTCGCCGTAGGAATGCCACTTGCGATAACTGGGCAGTGCGGCGATCAGTCGATCATCTTCAATATGCAGCAAATGCTCAGGTTGCCAGCCGGTATGAGGGCCAACGCTGCCACTGTCTTCCAGTGCACTGAGAAAAGCGTGGCGCAGAAATGGCTGGCTTTCAGGCACCAGCGCATCCCAGGTTGCCGGAGCGATTTGCGACAGGTTTTGCAGGCATTGCAACGGCATCGACAGCTCTCCACAACAGGACTTCAGCGCCCGGCGAGTATCGCCGATTGCGCGCCATTGCACACCCGCAATCGGCCGACAGCGCTCTAGATCAATAGTTCAGGCCAAATCGATATCGTCATCAACCTGCCATCACTGTGCCACTGGTCTGTCATAAACCATCGCGATACTGGCGCCTGTTTTTAGAGCGCCGGGTTCTACCCGGACACTGTTTTCCGACGTTCGAATCGTCGGTTGTGCCCCGGATGGTTGTGCCATCCCCTCTCATCTTCGGAGATTGCTATGCGTCTTGCTTCCACGAAAACTGCGGCGGCCCTGTGCGGTGGCTTGTTGCTGGCCATGAGTGTTCCGGCCAGTGCTGCAGTCGACGCCAAACTGCTCGACATGCTCAAGGCTAACGGTTCCATTTCCCAGGCGCAGTACATCGAACTGCAAACTGAACTGGCCAAGGATCAGAAGGCTCAGCAAATCGCGCAGCAGGCGCAGCAAGAGACCAACGAACAAGTCGCCGCTGTTGCGAAGAAAACCAACGAACAAAGCGTCTTCGACCAGAAACTCGCCTGGGCGGCCAAGACCCAGTTCAAGGGCGATGTGCGTATCCGCCAGGAAACCATCAAGATCGACGGCGAGCCGAACAACGGTGGCCGCGACAAGGACCGTCAGCGCATTCGTGCCCGTCTGGGTGCCTACACCGAGATCAACCCGCAAGTCGACACCGGTATCCGTATCGCCACCGGCGGCGGCGATGATGCCCGTTCGACCAACCAGGACCAGGACAACTACTTCGACAAGAAGCAGATCTGGCTGGATCTGGGCTACATCGACTACCACCCTGACCAGATCAAGAACCTGCACATCATCGGCGGCAAGATGCTCCAGCCGTGGGTCAGCATGGGCGACGTGATCTGGGATAGCGACATCAACCCGGAAGGTCTGGCCGTTACCTACAAATACCCGTTGGGCAGCAGCGCCGAACTGTTCGGCAGCCTGGGTAACTACAACCTTAAGGACAACGTTGACGGCGATGGCGTGCAATTCCGTCACGACCTGCGTCTGACCGCCGGCCAGTTGGGTAGCCGCTTCAACATCACCGACAACTTGAAAGTGACTCTGGGCGGTAGTGTCTACGCCTACCAGAACGACGAAGACAGCCGCTGCACCGGCACGTCCACACCGTGCGCCCTGGCAGTCAATGGCAACTCGGCCAACAACGAATTCCGTCTGTATGAAGGGTTCAGCCAGGTCGACATCGGCGGTCTGCCAATGCCACTGTCGTTCTACGGTCAGTACGTGAAGAACAACGATGCCGTGACCGATCAGGACACTGCGTGGCTGTTGGGTGCCAAGTCGAAAGTCTTCGGCCTGAACCTCGATTACAACTACCGCGACGTGCAGCGCAACGCTGTGGTCGGCGCCTTTACCGACTCCGACTTCGCCAACGGCACCACTGGTTCGCGCGGTCACAAGTTCAAGGTCGGTTACGACATCGACAAGAACTTCGCCATCGGTGCCACGTACTTCCTGACCAAGGCTGACTTCGCCAGCCGTACCCAGCGTGACGCTGACGCCAACACCTTGCAGCTGGACGCGGAAGCCAAGTTCTAAAACGCTTCACCCTATAGCCCTGTGCGGGCGGGACGATCCCCATCATCCGTTCGTTTCACCCGCACTGGGTTATTTCTGCAGGATGCAAAAACCCCATGTAGGAGCTGCCGAAGGCTCGGGCCGCGATCGGACGATCTTTTGATCTTGAAAACAAGATCAAAAGATCGCAGCCTCGTTTCACTCGACAGCTCCTACAGGGGGTTATCTTTTCGTCGTTGCTCGGCCAGGCGTTCGGCCAGTTCTTCGACGCCTTCCAGCGGTGGTTCCGGCATCGCCTTCAAGGTCGCTTGCATCAAACGCATCTGGCGAATGAAACGCCGACAGTTCGGGCAGAACATCAGATGATGACGCACCATCAGCTTTTCGCGAAAGCTCAATTGGCCATCGAGATAATCGCTGGAGCGCGCCACTTGTTCCTTACAGGTCAGCATTCTCCGGTCTCCTCAAAATGCTCCACGGTCGCGAAGACTTTCAGCCGCGCACGATGCAGCAGCACACGGACATTGGAGAGCGAGATCTCCAGAAGATTACAGATCTCCTCCAGCTCCAGCCCCTGGCGTTCGCGCAACAACAAAACGCTGCTTTGCAGTTCCGACAGGTTCAGCAGGGTGTGCTCCAGACAGTCACGCAATTCACCTTCGGTCAGCAAGGCTTCCGGGGTGTCCTGATGCCAGGCGAACGGGGCAACCAGCCAATGGCCGTCACCGGGAGAAAAGCGGTCATCGTCGATCGTGCCATGGGGTGACGGCAGATCATCCATCAACACTTCCCGGCGATTTTGTTTATAACGGCTTTTGGCCGAGTTGGCCGTGATGGTCAGCAGCCAGGTCTTGAGACTGGAGCGACCTTCGAAACTGGCGATGTGGCGCACCACCGATAGCCAGGCATCCTGCACCACTTCTTCGACATGACGCTGGCCGACAATCGCATACGCCACGGCGCGCATAGCGCTCTGATACGTCGTCACCAGTTCCTTGAAAGCCTTTTGCTCACCCGCCAGCAGGCGCGCAAGCAGTTGGGTGTCGTCAGCCGCCATCCAAAAATCTCCTTGTGCCGATTCCGAAAATGATAGCGGCAGGTCTTCACCTGCCGCCATTTCCGAAAAATTACAGCGTTTGAGCCGATTCGGATGTAGGAAAGGTCGGCGCGATTAGGAGGAAATTAAACCGATTTTCAACGCTTGCGCAGAATCACGCTACCGATCGAATAGCCTGCACCGAACGAACTCAACACCGCCAGCGAACCGGCAGCCAGATCATCCTGATACTTGTGGAAAGCAATCACCGAACCCGCCGAGCTGGTGTTGGCGTAGGTGTCGAGAATCACCGGGGCTTCTTCTTCAGTGGCTTCGCGACCCAGCAACTTGCGCACGATCAGGTGGTTCATGCTCAAGTTGGCCTGGTGCAGCCAGAAGCGCTTCACGTCGCCGACGTTAAGCTGGTTCTCTTGCAGATGTTCGCCGATCAGCTCGGCAACCATCGGGCAGACATCCTTGAACACCTTGCGGCCTTCCTGCACGAACAGTTTGTCGCGGGCACCAATGCCCTCTTCCGCCGCGCGGTTGAGGAAACCGAAATTGTTGCGGATGTTGTTGGAGAACTTGGTCAGCAGCTTGGTGCTGACCACGTCGAACTGGTGTTTGGACGTCGCGGTCTCAGCGCGCTCGATGATCACTGCCGTCGCGGCATCGCCAAAGATGAAGTGGCTGTCGCGGTCACGGAAGTTCAGGTGACCGGTGCAGACTTCCGGGTTGACCATCAGGATCGCCCGGGCCTGGCCCAGCTGCACGCTGTTGGCAGCAGCCTGGATGCCGAAAGTCGCCGAGGAACAGGCCACGTTCATGTCGAAACCGAAACCCTGAATGCCCAGAGCTTCCTGGACTTCGATGGCGATGGCCGGGTAGGCGCGCTGCAGGTTGGAACAGGCAACGATGACGCCGTCGATGTCGGCAGCAGTTTTGCCGGCACGTTGCAGGGCCTGTTCGGCAGCGCCGATAGCCATCTGGCAAAGCACCGACCATTCGTCGTTGGAACGCTCCGGCAGACGCGGGGCCATGCGTTGCGGATCGAGGATGCCGTCCTTGTCCATGACAAAGCGGCTCTTGATGCCTGAAGCTTTTTCGATGAACGCGGCGCTGGATTCAGTCAGGGCCTGGACCTCGCCGCTGGCAATGGCCTCGGCGTTGTCGGCGTTGAACTGGGCGACGTAGGTATTGAAAGACTGCACCAGCTCTTCATTGGAGATGCTGTTGGCCGGGGTGTACAGGCCGGTGCCGCTGATGACGACGTTATGCATGGTCGTTTCTCTAATCTGTTCAGGCAGAAAGTGCTGGAACCGTCGTACCAACACACAAAGGGTCTATTCCCATCCGGGGGACGCAAACCTGGCATCGCTTTATTCCGTCGCGCGAACCGGCCGAAGGCTCTGGGTCGCGAAACCGGCGTTTATGGTCGCGAAGTTTGCCATAAACGCGGGGTTTTGGCGCCTTTCTCAAGATCAACACGGATGATCGTTCCCACGCTCCTGCGTGGGAATGCAGCCCGTGACGCTCCGCGTCACTGGACGCGGAGCGTCCCCAGAGGCATTCCCACGCAGAGCGAGGGAACGATCAGCGTTACGGTTCGACCTGGCTCCACTGCTTGTTCAGGCGTTTGTCGGAGATCGGAACTTTCGTCCCCAACTGCTGGGCGAACAGCGACACCCGGTATTCCTCCAGCCACCAGCGATACAGCTCAAGCTGCGGATCGCGTTTGCCTTCCTGGGCATGTTTCGCCGCACGAGTCTGGTATTGCCCCCAGAGGCCGGCGAGTTCGCCGCTCCAGACCCGATCCTTCTGCACCTGCGCGCCGAGCTTTTCGAAACGCTGCTCGACCGCTTTCAGGTAACGCGGCAACTCCTTAAGCCACTGCATCGGCGTTTCGCGGACAAACCCCGGATACACCAGATTGTTGATTTGCTGCTTGATGTCATTGAGCGCCACGGCCTGGGCCAGATCGATCTTGCCCTTGAAGCGCTTTTGCAGGCCGTGCCACAGCTTGAGAATCTCCAGGGTCAACCGGGCCACGCGCTCGGCGTGCTCGGTCCAGTTGCCGCGTTTGCGCTCGGCCAGTGCCGCCAAACCGGCGCCGTCGCGGGGCAACGGGTCTTCGCCTTCGAGAATGCAGCTGTCGAGGCTCGCCAGCAGAATGTCTTCGACCAGCGCATCAACCCGGCCCAACTCGCGATAGAGCAAGCCCAGCTCAGTCTGCCCCGGCAACTTGCCACGCAGGAACTTGGCCGGTTCCGCAAGTTGCTGCATCAACAACCGCTGCAAGGCGCGACGATGCTGGAATTCGGCTTCGGCCGGGGTCGAGAAGCGCCCTTCCTTGACCGTGCCGCCCTCTTCAACCAGCGCCGGATATACCGTCATCGACAGCCCGGCGATCTTCTGTTGAGTCTTTTCTGCCACCGGGGCGAAGACCTTGGCCTCCACCGGTTGCTGACTTTTCGCACTCTGCGGCACCGCCAGCGCGGCCTGACTGGCTTCGGCAAACCGTGCGGTCAGCTCGGCCAGATCGCGACCTTCGCCGAGGAATTTGCCTTGGCCGTCGACAATTTCCAGGTTCATCCGCAGATGCCCCTCGACGCCTTGCTCGGCTTCGGCCCACGCCTCGTCGCTGACCCGCGCGCCAGTCATGCGCAGCAGTTCGCGACCGAGCGCTTGCGGCAACGAACCCTCGGCAAAGGTCATGCGTTGCAGCGCAGCTTTGATGAAGTCCGGCACCGGCACGAAGTTCTTGCGCAGGGCCTTCGGCAGGTTGCGCACAAGGGCGATGCACTTGGCCTCGATCAGCCCCGGCACCAGCCATTCCAGGCGTTCCGGTGGCAGCATCGGCAACAGCGGGGCCGGCACGCGCAGAGTCACGCCGTCGCGCGGATGATTGGGTTCGAAGTGGTAGGTCAGTGCCAACTCCAGATCGCCGATGTGCAACGTGTCCGGGTAATCCCGCGCGGTGACTTCACTGGCTTCGCGGGCCAGCACGTCTTCTTCGCGCATGATCAACAACTGCGGATTCTTCTGGCTGTTGATGCGGTACCAACTGTCGAAGGTCGCGGTCTGGTGAATCTCCGCCGGCAACCGCGCGTCGTAGAACGCGTACAGGGTTTCTTCATCCGCGAGAATGTCGCGACGACGGGCTTTTGCTTCCAGTTCGTCGAGCTGTTCAAGCAACTGTTGGTTGGCGGTCAGGCACTTGGCTTTCGATTGAATCTCGCCACGCACCAGACCTTCACGGATAAACAATTCGCGAGAAACCACCGGATCCACCGGGCCGTAATGCACCGGCCGGCGGCCGACCACGATCAGCCCGAACAGAGTGATCTGCTCGTAGGCCACGACCTGGCCGCGCTTCTTTTCCCAATGCGGTTCGAAGTGGTTTTTCTTGATCAGGTGCCCGGCCAACGGCTCGATCCAGTCGGCGTCGATCTTGGCGACCATGCGTGCATAAAGCTTGGTGGTTTCCACCAGCTCAGCGGTCATCAGCCATTGCGGTCGCTTCTTGCCGATGCCCGACGACGGGTGAATCCAGAAACGTCGCTGACGCGCGCCGAGGTAATCCCCATCCTCGGTTTTCTGACCGATCTGGCTGAGCAAGCCGACCAGCACCGCTTTGTGCAGTTTCGGGTAATCCGCCGGCTCTTTGTTGAGGCTCAGCTGCATGTCGCGGCAGATCAGGCTCAACTGCCGATGCGAGTCGCGCCACTCGCGCAGACGCAGATAGTTGAGGAAGTTTTTGCGGCACCAGTTGCGCAGCGGGCTCGCGGTCAATGCTTGGCGCTGCTCTTCGAAACCGCGCCACAGATTCACCAGTCCGGCGAAGTCAGAATCAACGTCTTTCCATTGCGCGTGGGCTTGATCAGCGGCTTGTTGACGCTCCGGGGGACGCTCGCGCGGGTCCTGAATCGACATCGCACTGGCGACGATCAGCACTTCCTGCAAACTGCCGAGCTTGGCCGCTTCAAGCAGCATGCGGCCCATGCGCGGGTCGACCGGCAGGCGCGCAAGTTGACGACCGAGCGGGGTCAACTGACTGTTGCGATCCACCGCCGAGAGTTCTTGCAGCAGATTGAAACCGTCGCTGATCGCCTTGCCATCCGGCGGCTCGATAAACGGGAACGCGGTGATCTCGCCGAGACGCAGATGCAGCATCTGCAGAATCACGGCAGCGAGGTTGGTGCGCAGAATCTCTGGATCGGTGAATTCCGGGCGCCCGTTAAAATCTTCTTCGCTGTACAGCCGAATACAAATGCCCGGCTCAACCCGCCCGCAACGACCTTTACGCTGGTTGGCGCTGGCCTGGGAAATCGCCTCGATCGGCAGACGCTGGACCTTGGCGCGATAGCTGTAGCGGCTGATGCGCGCGGTGCCGCTGTCGATCACGTAACGAATGCCCGGCACAGTCAACGAGGTCTCGGCGACGTTGGTCGCCAGCACCACGCGACGGCCCGGGTGCGACTGGAAAATCCGCTGCTGCTCGGCGGGCGACAAGCGCGCGTACAACGGCAGGATTTCAGTGTGTTTGATCTGCGCCTTGCGCAGCATGTCGGCAGCGTCGCGAATCTCGCGCTCGCCGGGCAGGAACACCAGCACGTCACCGGGGCTGCGACGCTCGCTGCGCTCGTAAGCGGCGATTTCATCAAGGGTCGCGAGAATCGCCTGATCCACCGTCAGGTCGTCTTCGACGCGGTTGCCCTCTTCGTCCTGCTCCAGGGTCAGCGGGCGATACCAGGTGTCCACCGGGAAGGTGCGGCCGGAGACTTCGACAATTGGCGCATCGTCGAAGTGCTTGGAGAAGCGCTCCAGATCGATGGTCGCCGAGGTGATGATGACTTTCAGGTCCGGGCGACGCGGCAGCAGGGTTTTCAGGTAGCCGAGCAGGAAGTCGATGTTGAGGCTGCGTTCGTGGGCTTCGTCGACGATGATCGTGTCGTAGCGTTCGAGGTAGCGATCGTTCTGGGTTTCCGCCAGCAGAATACCGTCGGTCATCAGCTTGATCAGGGTGTTGGAATCGCTTTGATCCTCGAAACGCACCTGATAGCCGACCAGCGCACCGAGCGGCGTAGCGAGTTCTTCGGCGACCCGGCTGGCGACGCTGCGCGCAGCGATTCGACGCGGTTGGGTGTGGCCGATCAGACCATGCTGGCCGCGACCGATTTCCAGACAGATTTTTGGCAACTGGGTGGTTTTACCCGAGCCGGTTTCGCCGGCGATGATCAGCACTTGATGCTTTTCCAGCGCCTTCTTGATCTCGTCGCGCTTGGCCGCAATCGGCAAACTGTCGTCGTAACGAATCACCGGCAGGCTAGCGCGGCGGGCCAGCACCTGATCACAGGACGCCTGCATGCGCGTCACCCACTGGGCCAGTTTGGCCTCGTCGGGTTTCTTGCGCAGCTCAAGCAACTGCCGCCGCAGCCGGTGACGGTCGGCGAGCATGGCGTGATCGAGGTTCTTCAGCAGTTTGTCGATGGAGGGCGATTCGTCGGTCATCGGGTAGGCAATTCGGTCGTCTATTTATGCAGGGGGCGGATTGTCGCAGATTTGGCGGATTTGTGGCGTGTCAGGGGGATTGCAGCCCTCACCCTAGCCCTCTCCCAAAGGGAGAGGGGACCGATTGGGGGATATTCCAGAGGCCCATCGACCTGAAAGAAATTTACCGAATCCATAATCGCCAAGGCCTTTCAGGTAGGCGTTCGACTTGAGGCACCTCGGCAGGCCCCCTCTCGCTCTGGGAGAGGGGACCGATTGGGGGATGCTGAAGATGTTCAGCGACTTGAAACTGCTTTACCGAATCCATAATCGCCAAAATCTTTCAGGTCAATGTTTGGCGCAAGACACCTCGGTCGGCCCCCTCTCCCTACGGGCGGTCCGACGTTTCGGGAGGGCTGGGGTGAGGGTGTTTTTTTAAAAGAGCTACTCGTTGTCGAGGCCTTTACGCCGATACGGGAAAACATCAATGACCTTCCCCGCCCGAATCGCCTCTTGCAGGCTCTTCCAGTAATCCGCGTTATACAGCTCGCCATGCAACTGATCGAACAACTTGCGCTGCCCCGAATCGGCAAACAGAAACGGCGGAAACTCCTCAGGAAAGACATCCAGCGGCCCGATCGAATACCACGGCTCCGACGCCATTTCATCCTCCGGTGTGCGCGGTTGCGGGATGTGGCGGAAGTTGGCTTCGGTCAGGAAGCAGATTTCGTCGTAGTCGTAGAACACCACGCGCCCGTGGCGAGTGACGCCGAAGTTCTTCAGCAACATGTCACCGGGAAAGATGTTCGCCGCCGCCAGTTGCTTGATCGCCAGGCCGTAATCCTCCAGCGCCTCACGCACCTGCGCATCGTTGGCGTTTTCCAGATAGAGGTTGAGCGGGGTCATCCGCCGCTCGGTCCAGCAGTGACGGATCAACACCGTGTCGCCCTCGACCGACACCGTCGACGGCGCCACCTCCAGCAGCTCCTCCAGGCACGCCGGATCAAACTTGCTCAACGGAAAACGGAAATCGGCGAACTCCTGGGTATCGGCCATGCGCCCTACCCGGTCGACGCTTTTCACCAGTCGGTACTTCTCGATCACCGTGGCGCGGTCGACGTTTTTCGACGGCGAAAAACGGTCTTTGATGATCTTGAACACGGTGTTGAAGCCCGGCAGCGTAAACACGCTCATGACCATGCCGCGCACGCCCGGCGCCATGATGAACTGATCATCGGTGTTGGCCAGGTGATTGATCAGCGCGCGGTAAAACTCGGACTTGCCGTGCTTGTAGAAGCCGATTGAGGTGTACAACTCGGCAATGTGCTTGCCCGGCAGAATGCGTCGCAGGAAGCCGATGAACTCCGCCGGCACCGGTACATCGACCATGAAATACGAACGGGTGAACGAGAAGATGATCGATACATCAGCTTCGTCGGTGATCAACGCGTCGATCTGAATCCCGCGCCCTTCCCGGTGCAGCAGCGGAATCACCAGCGGCCACTGTTCGTCGCGGGTGTAGATGCGTCCGACCAGATACGCGCCCTTGTTACGGTACAGCACCGAGGAAAACAGCTCGACGCTGAGTTCCGGGTCCTTGCACACCCAGTCCGGCAGGTTCTCGCGCAGTTGCGCTTCGAGGCGGCGTAGGTCACCCGGCAGATCGGCGTAATCCTCGCTGAAACGGTAATCGGCAAAAATACTCGCGAGCATCCCCGACAACTGCCCCTGCGGTTTGTAGGTGCGGGTTTGCGCGGCGCGGGCTCGGCGCAGGCTCGGGCGGGTGGTGTGAATGAACATGCAGCCGTCGCTGATCAGGTCGTGGCTGAACAGCCCGCAGAAAATCGAGTTGTACCAGGTCTCGGACAACTCATCATCGAAGCGCAGGTCGATGACGCTGATGTAGGCACTTTTCACCAGCGGCCAGCAGCTGACGTTCATCAGCGTTTCATCATCGAAGTATTCGCGCAGGCGAGCGATGGTTTCGCCGACCTTTTCTTCGTAGAGATTGATCCGTGCCGCCGACGCCGTTTGCGTCTCCTGCCAGCGCGCCTGCTCGAAACGCTCCCGGGCGCCGTCGGTGATTCGCCGGAAATGCTCGCGGTAATCGTCAAAGCCATCGAGGATCATGCGGGCGATATCGGTGGCGGGCCATTGCTGCGGCATAGATAAGACCTCTGCGTGCATGGGAAATCTGTGCTGAGCTTAGCCACGCAAGCGTGTGCGCGTGAAGTGCAATTTCGGCCAATTCTGCGTCGGGGTTGTACAACGGCACAGTTTTCAGCAAAGTTTTTTTAATCGACCGTTCGGTCAGTTAATCGCCTGAGCGGTTCTTCTTGTCGCCCCGCGCCAGCCCGCGAATTCGCTGGGTTTCGGCTCCAATACTGACCAGACGCGTCTAGCTCGTTGCTTTGCTGCGCATGCGTTTACCGACAGCGACGCTTCCAGATTGGTCTTACCAAAATAGTGGCGCTTTGATATACAGCCCGCCATTACCCCCTTCATAACAAGATCCTCGCTGACGAGGACGACCTCCCCCCCCTCAAAGATCAAGGAGCACACTGATGTCTATCCGGAATCTGCGCATAGGTTTGCGCGCCAGTTTGAGCTTTGCCGTTTTGGCCGGTCTGCTGGTGGTGGTCGGCCTGTTCGGGCTGGGCCAGATGAAAACCCTGCGCGAGAGTGCAGCAGTGATTGAAGAATCATGGATGCCAAGCATCGAGAACATCCATGTCGCGGCGGCGAACATCGCCAGCATTCGCCTCGAATCGTTGCGCCTGATCACCAGCACCCAACCTGCCGTGCGCGACAGAAGCAAAGGCATCATCAAAGCGCAGCGCGAAGAATTGCTCAAACGCCTCGCCGATCACAAAACCCTGCTCTCCAGCGAAGAAGAACGAGTGATGCTCGACGGCTTGAATGCCAACACGGCCAAGTACATGAACATCCTCGAACAGATCATCGGCCAGATCGACGCCGGGCAAAGTGAACAGGCCTACACGCGGCTTAACAATGAACTGGCGCCACAGGGAACGCTGCTCGACAAGGCCCTGGAACAGATGATCTCGTTCAATCAGCAAGGCGCCAATACCGCCGCCGCTGCCGCCGCAACGATATATCTACGGGCATTGTGGATCGTCGCGACCATCATCGTGGTTGCCCTGATTGCCACGCTGCTATTGGCCTGGCAGTTGACGCGTAGTATTACCACCCCGATCAATCAGGCGCTGAATGTCGCAAGGCGCATTGCTGCCGGTGATCTCAGCGCACAGATCGTCAGCACTGGTAAAGATGAGGCTGCAGATCTGCTCGACGCCTTGGCCGAGATGCAGGGCAATCTGCGCTCGACTATTCGCGGCATCAGCGAATCGGCACAGCAACTGGCTTCCGCGGCCGAGGAAATGAGTTCGGTGATGGAGCAAAGCACTCGCGGCCTGCAACAGCAGAACGATCAGATCGAACAAGCCGCCACCGCAGTCACGGAGATGAGCACCGCGGTGGACGAAGTCGCGGCCAACGCGGTGTCCAGCGCCGAGGCGTCCGCCGCGTCGAACGAGGACAGCAAGCACGGCCATGTGCAGGTCAGCGAAACCATCAGTTCGATTCAGGAACTGGTCGATGCGGTACTCGGTGCTTCCGAACAAGCCGAAGGCCTGGCCACGCAGGCACAGGACATCAGCAAAGTGCTGGAAGTGATTCGCGGGATTGCCGGACAGACCAACCTGCTGGCGCTCAATGCGGCGATCGAAGCGGCCCGCGCCGGTGAAGCCGGGCGCGGCTTTGCGGTGGTCGCCGATGAAGTGCGTTCGCTGGCACAACGCACGCAGAACTCCACTGAGGAAATCGAGCTGATGATCAGCAGCATCCAGCAAGGCACAGGCGCTACCGTGGGCGCATTGCAAAGCAGCGCCGAGCAGGCGGGTCAGACGCTGCGCCGGGCCAACAGCGCAGGTCAGGCGCTGGAGAAAATCACCGCGTCGATCTCGCAGATCAACCAGCGCAATCTGGTGATCGCCAGTGCAGCCGAGCAACAGGCCTTGGTCGCTCGCGAAGTCGATCAGAATCTGGTGACCATCCGCGACCTCTCGACCCAGACCGCCGCTGGCGCCACCCAGACCTCGGCCGCAAGCCAGGAGCTGTCGCGTCTGGCCGTCGACTTGAACGGCCTGGTTACACGCTTTGTGATCTGAACGAACAGTTGCATGCCCGATTAGCGGTTGCCTTCGGCAGGGCGCTCGGCAACACTCTCGTCCCGATCAAGGAAGGAGACCCGCCGTGAGCCCTGTCGATATTTTCCGTATGTTGTCGCTGGCGGCCATCTGGGGCGCGAGTTTTCTGTTCATGCGCATTATTGCACCGGTGGTCGGCACGATCCCGACCGGATTCTTTCGCGTGTCGATTGCGGCCGTCGGCCTGCTGGTGATCCTCGGGCTGATGCGCGTACGCTGGGATTTCAAAGGCAAACTGAAAACCGTGATGCTGCTGGGTGTGATCAACTCGGGGATTCCGGCGACGCTGTATTCGGTCGCGGCCCAGGTGTTGCCGGCCGGCTACTCGGCGATCTTCAATGCCACCACGCCGCTCATGGGCGTGCTGATTGGCGGGTTGTTCTTCAGTGAAAAACTCACCGCAGCCAAACTAGGCGGGGTGTTCCTCGGCTTGTTCGGCGTTGGCGTGCTGACCCGCGCCGGTCCCGTGGCGTTCGATCTGCAATTGTTGATGGGCGCCCTCGCCTGTTTGCTGGCGACCACTTGTTATGGTTTTGCCGGTTTCCTCGCGCGACGCTGGCTGGATCAGGCCGGTGGTCTGGACAGTCGCCTGTCGGCGCTGGGCAGCATGCTCGGTGCGACGTTGTTTCTGTTGCCGTTGTTTGGATATAGCGTGATCACCGCACCGCCGGCCAGTTGGGGCGGCTGGAATGTCTGGCTGTCGCTGTTGGGCCTGGGTCTTGGCTGCACGGCGTTTGCCTACATCATTTATTTCCGCCTGCTCAGTTCGATCGGGCCGGTGAAGTCGATGACCGTGACCTTCATGATTCCGCCATTCGGCGTGCTGTGGGGGGCGTTGCTGCTGGATGAGCCGTTGTCGATGGCGCATATCTACGGCGGGGTGTTGATTGCGTTGGCGTTGTGGCTGGTGTTGAAGCCGGCGGTGGTGAAACCGGCTGAGGCGCCGGCCCGATAAATTTGTGCGGTGCCGAAAAGGCCATCGCGAGCAGGCTCACTCCTACAATTGGAATGCGTTCCTCTGTAGGAGTGAGCCTGCTTGCGATCGGCGGCCTAAAAGCCGCCACCTGACGATCTGTTAGCTGGTTTTACGGAACACAAACGCCAGACCGACAATGATCAACAGCATCCCCAGCACACTCAACGCCGCCAGGCGATTGCCGAAAATCAGATAGTCCATCACTGCCGTCACCGCCGGCACCAGGTAGAACAGACTGGTGACATTGACCAGATTGCCCCGCGCGATCAACCGATACAGCAACAGCGTCGCCAGCACCGACACCACCAGCCCCATCCACAACACCGGCACGATAAAACCTGTGCTGTGCTCAAAGTGGAACGGCTGGAACGGCACGAAAATCCCGCATAACAACAGACCGGCCAAGTACTGCACCGGCAGCGTACCGAGAGGATTGTCGGTGATGCGTTTCTGCATGATCGAGCCCAGCGTCATGCTCGCCAGCGCCAGCAGACCAAACAGCATCCCCGCCAAGGACATCCCGGCCAAACCGATGCCTTGGTAAACCACCATGATCAGCCCCGCCAACCCCAAGGCCAGACCAAACATCCGGCTCGCCGAGCGCTGCCGCTCCATCAACACCACGGTGAGAATCGGCTGCACACCCATGATGGTCGCCATCACCCCCGGAGTGACTTTGGTGTTGAGCGCCAGTAGATAGAAAATCTGATACGCCCCCAACAACACCACGCCGGTGGCAACCGCAAACAGCATTGGTTTGCCGCCCTTGGGCAACTTGAGCTTGAGCAGCGGCGCCAACAACAAGAGGCCGCACAAGGCAATCGCGAAACGAATTAGCAGAAAGGCAAATGGTGACGCGTGGGCCAGCCCCCATTTGGAGAAGATCGCGCCGCTGCTCCACAGCAGAACGAACAGGCTCGTGGACGCGGCCGCGAGCGCGGATTTTTTCGACAGGACAAACATGATTACCACCTGTAGTCAGGCAAGAAGCCAACTCAGCCGAAGCTGAAATTCAGTAGGTTTTTCTGGCGGGCGCAGGGGTCAGCAGAAACTGCCGATCAGCCCGAAACGCCAACGCCCGGCGGTGATACGACTGCGCACACCGGCGTGCTACTGACAGGTGGGGGGTAATGACTGATCTGCTTGGGCTGCTGATTCCCGCACGGCACGACGCCAGCGTTGACCGCTGAATCGACTACCGCGTTGATGAGGGATGCAGGCATTTGCGCAGATCTTTTTTGAGAGGGTGGAAGGTGAGGCTTACGACTCACGAGCGCCGACTATAACCAGCGGGCGACATGGATTGCAATGATTTGGACAAAGGGCCAGTAGCGACGGATGCATGAGAGCTGAATAGGCTTTTGAGCAACCGCAACACCTATCGATGGGGAGACATGGAATGCTCGAAATCATATGCCAAGGGAACGGAGTTATCTGCGATATCAGTTGTATCGGTCGCTGGCCAGGAAGCAGGCAAGCATCGCCACTGCTCTGTTGCAGCTACCAGCGGGACAAGACTTGTCGAAAGTACGCTTTGAACCTATCGATGCCAAAGCACTAGATGCGTTTGAGCTTTGGGATGATCCGCATTTTTGCTGGCGAGAGATTGCCGAATGGAAGTCACGAGAACCTTTATCCCTGGATATCGCGATCTGGTTTGAAGAACAGCTGTGCGGGCTGTGTTTCGTCAATCCGAACAAAAGCCGCCAGCGAATTCGGATCGTACGATTGGAGGGGCGGTCCGGAGTGCCTCACCCGCTTAAAAAGCGTATTGCGCTTTTGTCGATGGTGGCCATTGATGAGTTTGCGCAAATAATCGGCAGTAAGTGCATTGAAGTCCAGGAACCGATACCAGGAGCAATTCCTGTTTATACAAAACTCGGCTTCAAATTTGATTTTGAAGGCCGCCTTGTCCTCGCAGTGGAGAGTAAAGTATCGTGAAAACTGTTCAAGTAATGATCAACGAGGGCGGGAACATGCGTAAATCCGTGAAAAAATCCCCTACTAAGAAAAGATCAATCAAAACGGACGAAAAGTTTATCTCCTCCGAGCTATCAGCCAATCAGCAGCGCTTTCTTCAGCTACTGATTACAGGCATCGAAGACGAACCCGACGTTCTCGCTGGGCGGCGCTGACTCGCAGATAATAAAAAACCGCTCACAAGGAGCGGTTTTTCTACAATATCCAGCCTCAGCCAAACAGCCAATACCCCAACAACGTCAACACCACCACCGCCAGCACCGGCCGCATCACGCGGTAGGCCTTCGGATGACGACGTTTCCACTGTTTGACCACGCCACTGAACTTGTCACTGAAGCTCTTGCTCCAGGCGTAGGCCTGGTTGATCCCGCCGACGCGTTCATCATCAAGGTTCTGCGGTGCGGTGGCACGGCCGAGCCAGGCGCTGATCGAGCGGTTGATGCGGGTCATGAGGCGGTTGCTCAGCGGACGCTCAACGTCGCAGAACAGGATCACGCGGGTCTTCTCGGTTTCGTTCTTGACCCAGTGCACGTAGGTCTCGTCGAACATCACATCCTCACCGTCACGCCAGGCGTAGACCTGGCCATCGACGAAGATCCGGCAATCGTCGGAGTTCGGCGTCGACAATCCCAGGTGATAACGCAGGGAGCCGGCGAACGGATCGCGATGCGGGTTCAAGTGGCTGCCACCCGGCAACAACGCAAACATCGCGCCTTTGACGTTGGGAATCGCACTGACCAGCGCCACGGTTTTCGGGCACAGGGTTTCAGCCGACGGCAGCGGTTTGTCGTACCATTTGAGGTAGAAACGCTTCCAGCCCTTCTTGAAGAACGAGCCGAAACCGGCGTCGTTGTTCTTTTCCGCCGCGCGAATATAGCCTTCGTCGAACAGGTGCATGGCCTCGTCGCGAATGGTTTCCCAATTGTCGCGCAGCACGTCCAGTTCCGGAAATTTGCTGCGATCCAGGTACGGCTTGGACGGCACACCGGAGAACAGGTACATCAGGGCGTTGTACGGAGCAAACAGCGCCGAGTGGTTGACGAACTGGCGCAGAACCGGCAAACGCGCCTTGCCGCGCAAATGCACATAGAGCGTGCTGCCCAAAAAGAGCAGCAGCACAAACGCCTTGGCGGCAAACGAAAAGGTCATCAACAACTCCTTGAATAAAGACAACGCTGCGCAATGCCTTTTACCCGGCATGGCAGCCGGCCATGATAAACACTACCGGCTTCGGGAAAAACCCGCCTGACACAAGATTCAGTGTTAAGAATTGCGCAACAAAGCATTTATTAGCATAACGTTCCTGAACCCTGGCTGACCTGAATCAACTGGATTACTGCTGAGTCTCCTGCTCAGTGAACAGATCGCTGAACAACATGCTCGACAGATAACGTTCGCCCGAGTCAGGCAGAATCACCACGATAGTCTTGCCCTGCATTTCCGGCGTCTCCGCCAGACGTACTGCTACCGCCATCGCTGCACCGCAGGAGATACCGCACAAAATCCCTTCTTCCTGCATCAAGCGCAGCGCCATGGCCTTGGATTCGTCGTCGGTGACCTGCTCGACCCGGTCGACCATCGACAGATCCAGGTTCTTCGGCACAAAACCGGCACCGATCCCCTGAATCTTGTGCGGACTCGGTTTGATCTCTTCGCCCGCCAGCGCCTGGCTGATCACCGGCGAGGAAACCGGTTCCACCGCCACCGACAGGATCGGTTTGCCCTGGGTATTCTTGATATACCGCGAAACGCCCGTGATGGTTCCGCCGGTGCCGACGCCGGCCACCAGTACATCCACCGCACCATCGGTGTCGTTCCAGATTTCCGGACCGGTGGTTTTTTCGTGAATCGCCGGATTGGCCGGATTATCGAACTGCGATGGCATAAAGTACTTGTCAGCATCGCTGGCAACGATCTCGGCGGCTTTCTCGATGGCGCCTTTCATGCCTTTGGCCGGCTCGGTCAAGACCAGTTCGGCGCCCAGAGCCTTGAGAACCTTGCGACGCTCGATACTCATTGAGGCCGGCATGGTCAGCATCAACTTGTACCCACGGGCCGCGGCAACAAAGGCCAGACCGATCCCCGTGTTGCCCGACGTCGGTTCGACAATGGTCATGCCCGGCTTGAGTTTGCCGCTGCTTTCGGCGTCCCAGATCATGTTGGCGCCAATCCGGCACTTGACCGAGTAACCGGGGTTGCGCCCCTCGATCTTGGCCAGAATGGTCACGCCACGCGGCGCTATGCGGTTGATCTGCACCAGCGGCGTATTACCGATGGAATGGGCGTTGTCAGCAAAAATACGGCTCATGGCTGGGTCCTTATGCAGCATTGAATTCAGCCTTCAAAGGTATGCCTGTTGCCCATCACAGTCCAGTCGGGTCGAACGTCTGCGCGACGTAACAGTCAATCGCTTACATCGTCAGGGAATTGCCGTCATGAAGCGTCGCTACAGTTGGCCACTAGGGATTTTCGCCGTCGTCGTTGTGCTGCTGATCGTGCTGCACATCGCCCTGCCCTACATGGTGCGCGACTACCTGAACGGCAAGCTGGCGGACATGGGTGATTATCGGGGCCAGATCACTGATGTCGACCTTGCCCTATGGCGCGGCGCCTACAAGATCAATGGGCTGAAGATCGTCAAGGTCGACGGCAAGGTACCGGTACCGTTCGTCAACGCGCCGCTGATCGATCTTGCGGTCAGCTGGCATTCGCTGTGGTACGACCATGCTGTGGTGGCGCAAGTGAAATTCGTCAATCCCGAGATCAATTTCGTCGATGGCGGAGCCAACAAGCAGAACTCCCAGACCGGTCAGGGCACTGACTGGCGTGCGCAACTAGGCAAATTGCTGCCGATAACCCTCGACGAAGTGCAGATTCACGACGGCAAGATCAGCTTCCGCAATTTCAACTCAAAACCGCCGGTGAACATGAACGCGACCAACGTCGACGCGAGCATCTACAACCTGACCAACGTGGTCGACAAACAGGGCAAACGCGACGCCCGTTTCGAGGGCAAAGCGCTTTTGCTCGGGCATGCCCCACTGGAAACCACTGCCACCTTCGACCCGCTGAGCAATTTCGAAGACTTCCAGTTCCGCCTGCGCGCCAAAGACATCGAACTCAAAAGCATGAACGACTTCGCCTCGGCCTACGGCAAGTTCGACTTCAACGCAGGCCACGGTGACGTGGTGATCGAAGCCCAAGCCAAAAAAGCCCAGGTCAACGGCTACATCAAACCCCTGCTGCGCGACGTCGAAGTGTTCAACTGGCAGCAGGACGTGGAAAACAAGAACAAGAGCATCTTCCGCTCGGTCTGGGAGGCCATCGTCGGCGGCTCGGAAACCGTGCTGAAGAACCAGGCGAAAAACCAGTTCGCCACCAAGGTCGAACTCAGCGGTAACGTGCATCAGCAAAACATCAGCGCGTTCGAAGCGTTTTTGCAGATTTTGCGCAATGGATTCGTACAGGCATTCAATGCCCGCTATGAACGGCCTAAGCCGGATGCGGGTTAGAGTTCATTTCTGGAAAAGCATCCAGATATAGAGTATCGGCGCCAATCTGAATGTCCGGGGCCGGCCATTCAACGGTCCAACCTTTATCGCCCAAGATGGCAGTCGCAAAGACTTGGGGATCAAGCAAGGGCTGCAACTGCTTACACGTTTGAATATCTCGACTCAAATCGAGTGTCAGCGCTCGACCATCAACAAAGTCCAGTGCAAGCCGGCAATCAGAGAGTGCAGTAACTGCGGCCAAGCGTGGTCGTTTCATGGATAGCATCAATTCAGCGCCTCCAGGCATATGGGGACTGCTTCGCAGCCCAGCGGGAGCAAGCTCCCTCGCCACAGATTCAGTGGACATCCTGAAGGCTATCGTCAAATCAACGAGGCCTGAATACTGGCCATCAGCCGAGACTGAGTCAACATGTGACGCCCCATTCAGAGACTGAATAAGCCGTCTGCGTTCACAGTCGACCGGGCTGCGCGTTATAGTCGGGCATCCGATTATTTCGCCCCCGCCCTGCCCGTCAGGTCGGCGTTACCGTTCGAGGATTAGCAGATGAAGTTCGAAGGCACCCAGGCCTACGTCGCCACCGATGACCTGAAGCTGGCGGTCAACGCCGCCATCACCCTGGAGCGGCCGCTGCTGGTCAAGGGCGAGCCGGGCACCGGCAAGACCATGCTCGCCGAGCAACTGGCCGAATCGTTCGGCGCCAAGTTGATCACCTGGCACATCAAGTCCACCACCAAGGCCCATCAGGGTCTGTACGAATACGATGCGGTCAGCCGTCTGCGCGACTCGCAACTGGGCAATGAAAAAGTCCACGATGTACGTAACTATCTGAAGAAGGGCAAGCTCTGGGAGGCGTTCGAGTCAGAAGAGCGGGTCATTCTGTTGATCGACGAAATCGACAAGGCCGACATCGAGTTCCCCAACGACTTGCTGCAAGAACTCGACAAGATGGAGTTCTACGTTTACGAGATCGACGAGACCATCAAGGCCAAGAAGCGCCCGATCATCATCATTACCTCCAACAACGAGAAAGAGCTGCCGGACGCCTTCCTGCGCCGCTGCTTCTTCCACTACATCGCCTTCCCCGACCGTACCACCCTGCAAAAAATCGTCGACGTGCACTACCCCGACATCAAGAAGGATCTGGTCAGCGAAGCGCTGGACGTGTTCTTCGACGTGCGCAAGGTGCCGGGCCTGAAGAAGAAGCCGTCGACCTCAGAGCTGGTCGACTGGCTGAAACTGCTGATGGCCGACAACATCGGCGAAGCGGTGCTGCGCGAGCGCGATCCAACCAAGGCGATTCCGCCGCTGGCCGGTGCTTTGGTGAAGAATGAACAGGACGTGCAATTGCTTGAGCGCCTGGCGTTCATGAGCCGTCGCGGCTCTCGCTAAGCACTTGTAAGCAGGGGCCATCGTTATGCTGCTCAACCTCTTCAATGAAATGCGTGCAGCCAAGGTGCCGGTGTCGGTGCGTGAGCTGCTCGACCTGATCAACGCGCTGAAACAGCGCGTGACCTTCGCCGACATGGACGAGTTCTATTACTTGTCGCGGGCGATTCTGGTGAAGGACGAACGCCATTTCGACAAGTTCGACCGCGCGTTCGGCGCCTATTTCAATGGCCTCGAAAAGCTCGACGATCACTTGCAGGCATTGATTCCCGAAGACTGGCTGCGTAAGGAGTTCGAGCGTTCATTAAGCGACGAAGAACGCGCGCAGATCCAGTCTCTCGGCGGCCTCGACAAACTGATCGAAGAGTTCAAGAAGCGTCTGGAAGAACAGAAGGAACGCCACGCCGGCGGCAACAAATGGATTGGCACTGGCGGCACTAGCCCGTTCGGCTCCGGTGGCTTCAACCCGGAAGGCATTCGGGTCGGCGATGCTGGCAAGCGCCAGGGCAAAGCCGTGAAAGTCTGGGATCAGCGCGAGTACAAGAACCTCGATGATTCGGTGGAATTGGGCACGCGCAACATCAAAGTCGCCCTGCGCCGACTGCGCAAATTCGCCCGCCAAGGCGCGGCAGAAGAGCTGGACATCGACGGCACCATCGACCACACCGCCAAGGATGCCGGTCTGCTGAATATTCAGATGCGCCCGGAACGGCGCAACACGGTGAAGTTGTTGTTGCTGTTCGACATCGGCGGCTCGATGGACGCGCACGTGAAGATCTGCGAGGAACTGTTCTCGGCCTGCAAGACCGAGTTCAAGCATCTGGAGTATTTCTACTTCCACAACTTCGTTTATGAATCGGTGTGGAAGAACAATATGCGCCGCACCTCGGAGCGCACTTCGACCCAGGACCTGCTGCACAAGTACGGCGCCGACTACAAAGTGATCTTCATCGGTGACGCCGCCATGGCGCCGTATGAAATTACCCAGGCCGGCGGCAGTGTCGAGCACTGGAACGAAGAGCCGGGTTACGTGTGGATGCAGCGCTTCATGGAGAAGTACAAGAAGCTCATCTGGATCAATCCGTACCCGAAAGACACCTGGGGCTATACCTCGTCGACCAATATCGTACGGGATCTGATCGAGGATCAGATGTATCCGTTGACGTTGCGCGGGCTTGAGGAAGGGATGCGGTTTCTTTCCAAATAACCTGCTTTGTCTGGACGGACGCTATCGCGAGCAGGCTCACTCCTACATTTGGAATGCGTTCCCCTGTAGGAGTGAGCCTGCTCGCGATGCTTCTAGCTATCTTTGAAGCGCTGCAGATAATTGATGTGCTCACGGTGCGCGACGTCTTGCACCACCGGCCGCAACCGTATCTGCGCCCCCGGCAGACACTGCGCCAACCGCGCTAACGCCAACGGCGTCAACGCGCCCAGCCGTGGATACCCGCCAATCGTCTGCCGATCATTGAGCAACACAATCGGCTGGCCATCCGGCGGCACTTGCACCGCGCCCAAGGGAATCCCCTCGGAAATCATCGGCTGGCCCTGATACTCCAACGCTTTGCCCAACAAACGAATGCCCATGCGATCGGCGCGACTGTCGAGCGTCCAGGCACTGTTGAACACATCAAACAGACTCTGCCCGCTGAACTGGCCGATCTGCGCGCCGAGCACCAGATCCAGCGGTGCAGTCGATTTCAGATCCGGCCGCAACGCCAATGGCACTTCGCGAACCAATCGCGCTTCCCCGTGATAACTCAGCGTCGAACCCTTGGCCAACGGCAAGCCCATGCCATCGAGTCCGCCGAGTTCTTCGCGCACCACCGTCGCACTACTGCCCAAGACCTTCGGAGCGTCGAAACCGCCGGGCGCCGCCAGATACGCCCGGGCACCATGCAGCGGTTGCGTGAACAGCAACTTCTGTCCTTTACCCAACTTGAAACTGCGCCACGGCGCCAGCGGTTGACCCTCAATCTGCGCGCCAAGATCAGCTCCGGCCAGCGCCAGCAAGCAATCGTCTTCAGCGACTACGGCAAAGCCGCCAAGCGTGATTTCGATCACCGGCACATCCAGTCCATTGCCGAGCAGCCAGTTGGCCCAACTCATCGAACACCAGTCTGCCGCGCCGCCCTGGGTCACGCCCAGATGCCGTACGCCGAAACGGCCCGCGTCCTGCAACAGGCACAGCGGTGTACTCGCTTCAATCCTCAGTCGGCTCATGCCAGCGCCTCCAGTGGTGTGTCATCGCCGCCCAGATTGATGAACTCGGCATGACTGACCGCCTCGAATCGCACGGTGTCGCCCGGTTGCATCAGGCTGTAGCCATCACGTGTGCGATCGAACAGTTTCGCCGGGGTGCGGCCGATCAGGTTCCAGCCACCGGGCGAGACCACGGGATACGCAGCGGTTTGGCGCTCGGCAATGCCGACACTGCCCGCAGCGACTTTCTTGCGCGGCGTGTTAAGACGTGGCGCCGCCAGAACCTCTTCGACCAGCCCCATAAAGGCGAACCCCGGTGCGAAACCAAGGGCGAATACCTGATATTCACGTCCGCTGTGACGACGGATCACCTCCTCCACTGCCAGCCCACTACGCTCGGCGAGCAGGCTCAATTCTGGCCCGACGCTGAGGTCATACCAGACCGGCAACACATGACATTGACCGCCAGTTCGCGCATTCGGCGACAGGTCGATCAACGCCTTGGCAATCAATTCCCGCGCCTGGCTCGGGCTCAGTGCAGTCAGATCGTAATGCACCATCAACGTCGTATAGGACGGCACCAGATCGATCAGTTGCGCGCCGAATGCCCCGCGCAAACACTCACTGGCAGCGAGCATCCACGGCATGTTGGCTTCGGCGATCTCATCAAACAGACGCAGCATCAGGCAATCCAGTGCCACCACTTCAATCCTTGGGTTCATGAGGCACGCTGCTGACTCAAGGCCTCGCGAATGCGCTGCACGGCAGCCACCGAACCGGCATTGTCGCCGTGTACGCAGAGGGTGTTGGCGTGCAGACGCAAGGCGCTGCCGTCGCTGGCGGTGAGGTTGTCGCCACGGGCAATGGTCAGGGCTTGTTCAATGATTTTTTCCGGGTCGTGATGCACCGCGCCCGGTAATTGTCGTGAAACCAGTTTGCCGGCACTGTCGTAAGCGCGGTCGGCGAAAGCTTCGAACCACAGGATCACGCCATACTCATCACCGATCTGCTGCGCGGCGGCGTTGTCGCGGGTGGCCATCAGCATCAGCGGCAGGTTGCGGTCGTAAGCGGCCACCGCCTGAATCACCGCACGCAATTGTGCCGGGTTGGCCATCATGTCGTTGTACATCGCGCCATGGGGTTTGACGTAACTGACGCGCCCACCCTGGGCTTTGCAAATGCCGTCGAGAGCGCCGATCTGGTAATGCAGGATGTCTTGCAGCTCTTGCGCGGAGTACGCCATGGAGCGGCGACCGAAACCGACCAGATCCTGATAGGCCGGGTGTGCGCCGATCTGCACGCCGTGGCTCAACGCCAGGCTGACGGTCTTGCGCATGATGCTCGGATCGCCGGCGTGGAAACCACAGGCCACGTTGGCGCAATCGATGAAGGGCATGATTTCGGCGTCCAGACCCATGGTCCAACTGCCGAAGCTCTCGCCTATGTCGCAATTCAATAGCAGGCGGCTCACGGTGAACACTCCTGTAGGTGCTTGTCTTTTTATCTGTAGGACTTTGCTTTGCAGGTTATCAGTTACTGCGCATCGAGTTGCTTGCCACGGGTTTCCGGCAGACTCAGTGCCGCGATAATCACCACGCCGTAGGACACCGCCGCAAAGGCGCCAATGCCTACGCTCAACGGAACTTTCTGGCTAAGCAGACCAATCAGCAGCGGAAACAATGCCGCCAGCGCCCGACCGATGTTGTAGCAAAAGCCCTGCCCCGAACCACGAATTCGCGTAGGAAACAGTTCAGTCAGAAACGCGCCCATGCCGCTGAAAATCCCCGAGGCAAAGAAGCCCAGCGGGAAGCCCAGCCACAGCATCACGCCGTTGCTCACCGGCAGTTGCGTATAGAGCAGAACGATGGTGAACGAACCGACAGCGAAGAGGATGAAGTTCTTTTTCCGCCCCAGCAGGTCAGTCAGATAGGCGCTGATCACATAGCCGACGTAGGAACCGACAATCACCATCGCCAGATAACCCCCCGTGCCCAGCACGCTCAAGCCGCGTTCGTTTTTCAGGAAGGTCGGCAGCCAGGAAGTGATCGCGTAATAGCCGCCCAGCGCGCCGGTGGTCAGCAGTGAAGCGCGAAACGTGGTGAAGAGCATGCCGGGGGCGAAGATCTCGTAGAACTTCGACTGAGTCTCCGGCGTTTGTTGGGCCTTGGCCTCGCGATAGATCTCCGGATCCTTGACCAGACGACGGACGAAAATCACGAAAATCGCCGGCACGATGCCGAGGATGAACAAGGCGCGCCAGGCGTCTTCCGGCGGCAACACCGAGAACAGCAGCGCATATAAAATCGCCGTCAGCCCCCAGCCCAGCGCCCAACCGGATTGCACCATGCCCACCGCTTTGCCACGGTCCTTGGCGCGGATCACCTCGCCGATCAGCACCGCGCCGGCGGTCCATTCGCCGCCGAAACCGAAGCCCATCAACGTGCGTGCGATCAACAGTTGTTCGTAGTTTTGCGCGAAGCCGCAGAGAAAGGTGAAGAAGGCGAACCACAGCACGGTGAGTTGCAAGGTGCGTACACGGCCGATGCGGTCAGAGAGAATCCCCGCAACCCAACCGCCGATGGCCGAAGCGATCAATGTGCTGGTGTGAATCAGTCCTGCTTCGCCGGTGGTGATGCCCCACATCGCGATCAGTGTCGGCACGACGAAGCTGAGCATCTGCGTGTCCATGCCGTCCAGACCGTAGCCAATCTTGCAGCTCCAGAACGTGCGACGCTCCTGCTGGTTGATGTTGCGATACCAGTCGAACGGCCCCGGACGCGCCGTTGCCTTGGGGACTTCTAGGGTGTCGGGAGCACGCATGGCTTATCTCCGCAGGTTTTTTATTGGTCTTGTTCGTAGCCCCGACGACGCCTATCGTGGGGACCGGATGCGTCGATTTTTCGTCGCGCGGCCCTGCTGCGTCCAACGAATAAAAACCCGCCTTAGCCATAAGAAAAATTTGTCACCCGAGCCTTGCCCATGAACCTGAAGTTTCTCGAGACCTTTGTCTGGGTCGCCCGACTGAAGAGTTTTCGCCTGACCGCCGACAAGCTGTTCACCACCCAGGCGTCGATTTCCAGCCGCATCGCGGTACTGGAAGGTGAGCTGGGGGTGAAGCTGTTTTTGCGCGATTCACGCGGTGTCAGCCTGACGCCCGAAGGGCTGAAAGTGCTGGAGTACGCCGAGCAGATGCTCGACACCATGTCGGCGCTGAAACAGTCGATTGAGACCCGCTCGAGCAAAGTCGGCCGCGTGCGCATCGGCGTGATGGACACGGTAATCCACACCTGGCTCAGCCCGTTGGTCGCGCAGATGACCGATCTGTATCCGCGGGTGGAAATCGAGCTGGTGGCGGATACTTCGCTGAACCTCTGCGATCAGCTGCAAAAAGGCTTTCTCGACATCGTTCTGCAAACCGATCTGATCCGCCATGAAAGCGTGCGCAGTCTGGAGCTGGCCAGCCATCCGCTAGGCTGGATTGTCGCCAGTAATTCGATCTACAACCGCGACTACGCCGACCTTGCCGAACTGGCGCTGGAACGGATCATCACCTACTCGAAAAACTCCCGGCCGCATCAGGATCTTCTGGCGCTGATGCAAGCCAATGGCGTACTGGCGCCGCGCTTGAATTGCGTGAACTCAGTCTCGGCGATCACGCGGTTGCTGCGCGATGGGTTTGGTATTGGCGTGTTGCCACCGGTGCTGGTGGCTGAGGAATTGGCGCGGGGGGAATTGATCTTGTTGGCGATTGATCAACGGCCACCGAATTTACAGGTGGTGGTGTCGTGGCGGGTGGGGGTTGAGTGGGTCGAGGAGATTGTGACGTTGTGTCAGCAGGTGCTGGAGGGATATGCGATCAAGGTGGGCAAGGACTACATCGCTTTAAGTTGATCGTTCCTACGCTCCGCGTGGGAATGCAGCCCGGGACGCTCCGCGTCCCTCGAAAGCCGAACGCAGAGCGTCCGTTGAGGCATTCCCACGCAGAGCGTGGGAACGATCATCAGAGGCCGCGCACGTCGCGGTCTTCGATCGGTCGGCTCTGGCGCAAGCGCCGGCCACCGAGCACCACCCAGTCAATCAGACGGAACACGCATTCAATCCCGAACGACAGCAACAGCGCGCCGCTCATGCCCCAGATCATTGCTTCCGGGGTCAGCAGGATCTGGTAGCTGTAGCCATTCCAGGTTTCCTTGCGAATGTCCGGGTCGGAGGCCAGCACCACTTGCAGGAAGCGGATGTACCACGGCCCTTGCATCGCCTGGAACTGCTTGTCCAGCGCAATCTGGCGGCTGAGCAAGGTGCTCAGGCTGTCGGCATCGCTACGAAACACCGGGTCTTCGCTGGCGCGGTAATGCGCCACCAGCGCCTGCATATCGCCCTTGAAAAACTGCTCGGCGGTGCCCTGAAAACCGCGCAGGCCGGTCTGCGCCTCGATCAGGTGCGCCTCCACGCGTTTCGCGTAATCGTTGATGAAGCCTGGCACCTGGACACCGATCAACAGGCCCGCCGCAAACAACACCAGCCGTACATAACTGAGCAACATGGGGTGCAATCCTTATTCGGTCTTGCCCTGACTGACGCATTCGCCGCGTCGCCACAGGCTCCATTGGCCCGGTTCGTAGCGGGTCCAGGTTTCGTTTTCGGTCAAAGGCTCGGTGGCGATCACCGTGACCACGTCGTTGGGCGTGGTTTCCGCCTGGAAATCGACGATCACGTCGACATCTTTCAGACGCGCCGGGCCGAACGGGGCGCGGCGAGTGATCTGTGCGAGTTTGGTCGAGCAATAGCAGAACAGCCAGTCGCCATCGCTGAGCAGGCAGTTGAACACGCCTTTGCTGCGGTATTCGGCGCACGCGGCGACCAGATCCGGCAGCAGCTCTTCTATATCGACCGGTTCCGGGAATGCTGCACGCACGCGGTTGAGCAAATAGCAGAAAGCCGCCTCGCTGTCGGTATCGCCGACCGGGCGGTAGAAGCTTTTGATCGGGGTGAAATCGGCGAGCTGGCCGTTGTGCGCGAAACACCAGTTACGCCCCCACAGTTCGCGGACGAACGGGTGAGTGTTGGACAGGCAGACCTTGCCGACGTTGGCCTGGCGGATGTGGCCGATGACCACTTCGCTTTTGATCGGATAACGTTGCACCAGATTGGCGACTTCCGACTCGCAACTCGCCGCCGGGTCCTGAAACAGACGCAAGCCACGACCTTCATAAAAGGCGATGCCCCAACCGTCGCGGTGCGGCCCGGTGCGACCGCCACGCTGCATCAGGCCGGTAAAGCTGAACACGATATCGGTCGGCACGTTGGCACTCATGCCCAGTAATTCACACATGTGCGGACTCTCGGGTTACAGACGCGGCTCGACCCGCATGCGCTGCGGATTGTTCGGCACCGGCGGGCGGCCATAGCGGTCATCGCCGGCGCCGCCAAACGGTTGATCGTCGTCGCGGTCATCGGCGCGTGCGGCGGCCTTCGCGGCTTCGGCCTGTTCCCGGCGCGCCTTCGAAGCACGTTCGAGCGGGAAGCGGATCAGCACGAAAATCAGGTAGATGCCGAAAGCGATCATGCCGTACATGAACAGATCGGAGACTGCACGCCAGGCGTTGTTGCCGACCTTGAAGGCCAGATCCAGCGCGGTGATGGCGATGGCCGGCGCGACCTTTTCCTTGACCGGGTCAATGATGGTCGGGCTGAACAGCAACACCGCCATCAGCACGCGCAGCGGCTCGCGCAACCAGCGCCACATCCAGGTAGTCAGCCGCATCCATACCAACAGGCAGCCCACAGCGGCAAAGGCGTAGAGGCCCCAGGCGATCAGATAGTCGTTCTCGGTCATGGTGTCCATGGCAAGGCAGGCAAAGAGGCGCTTATAGTAACGACTTTTCGCCCGTCAGGCTTGTCCCAATAGACATGCGACCTGTAGGAGTGAGCCTGCTCGCGATGACGGACAGCCTGACAACATTGATGTTGAATGTGCCGGCCTTATCGCGAGCAGGCTCACTCCTACAGGGTCTGCGGCGGTTTCAAACGCTGCGAAAACCCTTATTCCGTACATTGTCCGAGAGCCTTTCATGTCCGAATCCGCCAACGCCATCAGTGCCCCGATCGCCCACAAGGCGCCCGGTGCCGACCCGTATGCCTGGCTGCAGGAGCGCGACACCGACGCGGTGCTCGATTACCTCAAAGCCGAAAACGCCTTCCAGGAAGCGCAAACCGCCGATCAGGCCGAATTGCGTGAAAGCCTGTTCGAAGAGATCAAGGGCCGGATTCTGGAAACCGACCTGTCCCTACCCTCGCCTTGGGGTCCGTACCTGTATTACACGCGCACCACGGCGGGCGACGAGTACGCCCGGCACTACCGCTGCCCACGCCCGGCGGACGACAGTCTGACCCTCGATGAAAGTCGCGAACAACTGCTGCTCGACCCGAATGTACTGGCCAACGGTGGTTTTTTCTCGCTGGGCGCGTTCAGCATCAGCCCGGATCACCAGCGTCTGGCCTACAGCGTCGACGCTTCGGGCGATGAGATTTACACGTTGTTTGTCAAGGAACTGGCCAACGACAAAGTCAGCGAACTGGAATTCGAAGACTGCGACGGCAGCATGACCTGGGCTAATGACAGCCTGACCCTGTTTTTCGGCGTACTCGACGACACCCATCGTCCACACAAGCTGTTCCGTTACCGCCTCGACGGCACCGCTGCCGAAGAAGTTTTCCACGAGCCGGACGGGCGTTTCTTCCTGCACTGCTACCGTTCCAGTTCCGAGCAGCAACTGCTGTTGTCGCTGGGCAGCAAGACCACCAGCGAAGTCTGGGCGCTGGACGCCCACCAGCCGCACCTGCCGTTCACTTGCCTGGCGCCGCGGGTCGAGGATCATGAATATGATGTCGATCACGGCCTGCTCGATGGCGTGTGGACGTGGTTTATCCGCACCAACCGTGACGGCATCAACTATGCCTTGTATCAGGCACCGGACACCGGCACCGCGCCGACCGAAGCCGACTGGCAGAACCTGATCCCCCACAGCGATACGGTGATGCTCGATGGCGTCAGTCTGAACACCGAGGCGATGACCCTGAGCTTGCGCGAGGGCGGACTGCCGATTATCGAAGTTCACCCACACGGTCTGGCGCCGTATCGCGTGCAATTGCCGGACGCGGCCTACAGTCTCTATGTGCAAAACAGCCTGGAGTTCGAGAGCGACCGCATTCGCCTGCGCTACGAGGCGTTGAACCGTCCGGCGCAAGTTCGCCAACTGATCCTCGCCAGCGGCGAACAAGCGGTGTTGAAAGAAACCCCGGTGCTCGGCCCGTTCGACGCCGATGCCTACGTCAGCCAGCGCTTGTGGGCGACTGCGCCGGACGGTACGCAAGTGCCGATCAGCCTGGTGATGAAGCGCGAAATGGTTGGCAAAGCCGTGCCGCTGTATCTCTACGGTTACGGCGCTTACGGTTCGAGCCTTGATCCGTGGTTCTCCCACGCCCGCCTGAGCCTTCTGGATCGTGGCATGGCCTTCGCCATTGCGCATGTGCGTGGCGGCGGTGAGCTGGGCGAAGCCTGGTATCGCGCCGGCAAGCAGGAACACAAGCACAACACCTTCAGCGACTTCATTGCCTGCGCCGAATTTCTGGTCCTCAACGGCATTACCACGGCCGATAAACTGGCGATCAGCGGCGGCAGCGCCGGTGGTCTGCTGATTGGTGCGGTGTTGAACCAGCGGCCGGATCTGTTCGGCGTTGCGATTGCTGAAGTGCCGTTCGTCGACGTGCTCAACACCATGCTCGATCCCGATCTGCCGCTGACCGTCACCGAGTACGACGAGTGGGGCAATCCCGAAGAGCCGGAGGTTTACGAGCGGATCAAGGCTTATGCACCGTACGAAAACGTCAGCCCACAGAATTATCCAGCGATGCTGGTGATCGCCGGTTACAACGACAGCCGCGTGCAGTACTGGGAAGCGGCCAAGTGGGTGGCGAAACTGCGCGCATCCAAAACCGACGACAACGTGCTGCTGCTCAAGACTGAATTGGGCGCCGGACATGGCGGGATGAGCGGGCGTTATCAGGGATTACGTGACGTAGCGCTCGAATACGCATTTGTTTTCAAGGTTTTGGGTCTGGCCTGAGGAACTCCGTTGGTCACTTGGGTCTTAATTGCAGACCCAAGAGGCCGATACCCCACACATCCCTGTAGGAGCTGCCGAAGGCTGCGATCTTTTGATTTGGATTTTTTCAAAGGCAAGATCAAAAGATCGCAGTCTTCGGCAGCTCCTACATGGGGACCGTGTGAAGCCTGAAACAGTGAAAACAAAAAGACCGTGACGACATGTCAGAACCGACCTTCCTGAACAACGAAATCCGCGACTGGCTGATGGACTGCGGCCTGTTCGATCAATTGCAGTTGGCCGACTTTGCGGCCGCTTCCGGCTACTTCAGCATCAGTACCGTGGCTGAAGGCGAAGCGATTTTCCGCGAGGGCGATGCCGGTAGTTTCATGTGCATCCTCCACACCGGCCAGGTGGCCGTGCAGAAAACCGGGCCCGATGGCCAAGTCATCACCATGGCTACCCTGCGCAGTGGTCGGGCGTTCGGCGAGATGGCCGTGCTCGATGGCGAACGGCGCTCGGCAACGTGCGTGGCGGCGACGAACTGTCAGCTATTGAACCTCGGCAAAGACTCGCTGGAAAAAATGCTCAACGACGCGCCGAAGATCGCCGCGAAAATCATCCGCGCCCTCGCCGTCTCTCTGTCGAAACGCCTGCGCATGGCCGACGGCCAACTGGCGGCGCAACAGGTTTAACCGCCGGGGGATTTCGCCTTGGTGCCACTCGGCTCGATGCCCGGCACCGATTGATCCTTGCTCGGCGGACTGGGCATTTCAATCGGCACCAGCGGCGGGCTGCCACTGCCAGCGCCAGACTTGGGAATATTGATCGGCGTGATCTGCGGATACGGTGTCGGTGTAGCGGTGCCGGGCGAGCCGGGTTGCGGCGCCGGGCTGACTGGAACGACCTGCTGCGCCTGCACTGCAGTAATCGAGAGCGCGGCCAGGGCAATGACCGTTAGAATGGTGCGCTTCATCAAGGGCTCCGTTTGGCCTTAGTCTGCGCTCAGGCTACTCCCAACGGGCCTGCTTGCCTTCCCCCTTGTAGAGATTTCCATGAAACGTTTCGTTCTGCTCGACACCACCCCGATCCCTGAAAGCGGCGGTGCCCTGTGCCTGTTCGAGTATGGCGAGGATTTTGTCATCAAGATCCAGGGCGGCGACGGCGGACAATTGATGAACACGCGCATGCACGGTTCCGAAGATGCGCTGGCCGAAATTCCGTGCCGCAAGGTCGCTGGCCGGGCGAATTCGCGGGTGCTGATCGGCGGTCTGGGCATGGGGTTCACCCTCGCCTCCGCGCTCAAGCATCTGGGCAAGACTGCCGAAGTGGTGGTCGCTGAACTGGTGCCCGGCGTGGTCGAATGGAACCGTGGCCCGCTCGGCGAAAAGTCCGGACGTCCGTTGCTCGATCCGCGCACGGTGATCCGTCAGGACGACGTAGCCAAGGTGCTGCAAAGTGAGCCGAACGGTTTCGACGCGATTATGCTCGACGTCGACAACGGCCCCGAAGGCCTGACGCAGAAGGCCAACAGCTGGCTGTACTCCGCCGCTGGTCTGAATGCCTGCGCCAAAGCATTGCGACCGAAAGGTGTGCTGGCGGTGTGGTCGGCCAGCGCCGATCGGCTGTTTTCCGACAAATTGAAGAAGGCCGGTTTCAAGGCCGAAGAAGTCCAGGTCTTCGCCCACGGCAACAAGGGCACGCGCCACACGATCTGGATTGCCGAGAAGCTCAAGGGCTGAGCTAAACTCTGCGCATAACCGTCATTAGTCTTTTACAAAGGTGAACCCATGAGTTCGTCCACTCCAACCAATACGTCGAAGCTGGATCGCATCCTCGCCGACAACCAGCGCGACAAGGAAATGGGCTACCGCGACAAGGCCCTGAAGATGTACCCGCACGTCTGCGGCCGCTGCACCCGTGAGTTTTCCGGCAAGCGCCTGAGCGAACTGACCGTGCACCACCGCGACCACAACCACGACAACAACCCGCAGGACGGCTCGAACTGGGAATTGTTGTGCCTGTATTGCCACGACAACGAACACTCGCGCTATACCGATCAGCAGTATTTCAGCGAAGGCTCGCTGAGCACGCCGAAGATCGCCAAGGCAACGCATAACCCGTTTGCCGCGCTGGCCGGGCTGATGAAGAAAGAAGAATAAGCCAGTCATGATCGTTCCCACGCTCTGCGTGGGAATGCAGCCCGGGACGCTCCGCGTCCCTTGCAAAGCCGAACGCAGAGCGTCCGAAGAGACGTTCCCACGCAGAGCGTGGGAACGAGCGGTGCCACCCTCTCCCAATCCCCGTATAATCGCGCTCTTTTTCCCGAAGGCACCCCGCTCGTGGCAGACAAACGGTACAGCTGCATTGGTTTGTATAACCCCAAATCACCGGAAAACGTCGGTTCGGTGATGCGCGCCGCAGGCTGCTATGGCGTGGCCTCGGTGTTCTACACCGGCAAGCGTTATGAACGCGCCGCCGACTTCGTCACCGACACCAAACGCGTGCACTACGACATTCCGCTGATCGGCATCGATGACCTGAAAAAGATCCTCCCGCTCAACTGCGTGCCCGTCGCCGTGGAACTGGTCGAAGGCGCCCGCCCGCTGCCGGAATACACCCACCCGGATCGCGCCCTGTATATCTTCGGCCCCGAAGACGGTTCGCTGGACAAAGAGATCCGCGACTGGTGTGAAGACGTCGTGTACATCCCGACCACCGGCTGCATGAACCTCGCCGCCACGGTCAACGTCGTGCTCTACGACCGCATGGCCAAGGGCTTGAACACCCGCTCCGGACCAAAATTCCGCTAAAGCGTCGCACATCCGATGGAACGAGCTGACCGCTCCGGCAGTCAGCTTGTTTATCCATTACTCATTGCCTGGAGAAAGATCATGACCGAGCTCAAACGTGTCGAACGTATCGAATCCACCCCGTTCCAGAGCCGTTCCGAGCAGAACGTCGAAGGCTGGGAGCGCATCGGCTCACTCGCGGGCGGCGTGATCATGGTCGGTAAAGGCCTGCGCCGTGGCGGCGTGTTCGGGTTGATTCAGGTGGCGATTGGCGGCGTGGCCATGGCGCGCGGGATTACCGGGCACAGTTCGGTGAAAAGCCTGTTTGAGAAAAGTCGTCAGGACATGAACAACGTGCGGGCGAAGATCGAGCGCGCCGGAGAAGAACTGAGCAAGCTGAAAGCCAATGCCGAGGCGGCGACCAGCACCGCCACCGTGACCGGCAATGATTCGGTTAAATCGCCGAAAGCCGGGGTTTGATCCGAGAATTGCGGTGGGGCTGACGGCCTCATCGCTGGCAAGCCAGCTCCCACAGGTTCTGTGGAGACCACAGAATTTTTGCCCAGCCCAAAATCGGCTTATGGGTTGTGCACTGATTTTGTGCCCATCCCAAAGCACTGTGGGAGCTGGCTTGCCAGCGATAGCGGTATTACTGCAGTAATGCGGTATCGAGGACCTTGGAGGACTCGTCGAGCACGCTCTCGGCCAGTTGCACAAACTCTTTGGTACTCACCGTCCCCAGATGCATCGCCCCACGCAACACGTCATCCAGCGAACGCTTGTTGCGCGTCTTCAAGCGAATTTCGCGATCCAGTTCCTGCAACAGCAACACCGCTTTCGCCACCTGCGCCGGGCTGATCTGCTCGCCGCGCAACGTGGTGACTTTCTGGCCGTCCCTGGCCAGTTTCGTCTGTAGTGCCTGATAACGCTCATCGCTCATGCCGCCGGCACGGCGCACCAGTTCAATGGCGTAATACTCGGCAAAACCCTCGCTGACCCAGTCGCTGCGCTGCTCGTCGTTAATCCGCCCGAACACCTGCGCCAGCTCGCGCACCAGCGCACTGCTGCCGCTTTCGCTGACCAGCGGCAATCGCGTGTTCACGTAGATGGATTCATGTGCGCCGAGGCTGCCGCGCCACATCGGGTCATTGGCACCGACGATCAACAGTTTCGCCGGATGGCGTGGATAAACCGCCTGCACCTGCGGCCAGACGAACGTAAGCAGGGTCAGCACGTCCATCCGGCGCATGCCCTGCCCTTGCGGCGAGGCCACGGTGACTTCGGTTTCGCCCAGGCGCGTACGGCGGCTGCCGAGATGGCCGGCGAGCATCCAGCCAGTCGGACGATCAAACAGGCGTGACGGGTTGTCGATGCGGAATTTGTTCTTGCCGATGCGCGGCCAAGCGGTTTCGATACTTTTCCAGCCATCGGGCAATTCGAATTGCAGACGCGCGATCAGTTCGGTGCCGTCCTGCTGATCGAGTTTGGCTGGCGGCACCAGTTCATCGCCACGCATCAACGCCCAGTTCGGGGTCATGCGGGTGTCGAAACTGCCGTTCTTGCGCCCGTGGCTGATGCGCACGCGGTAAGTCAGGCTGGCCTTGTCACTGGTCGGGCGCCAGACGCCCCGGGCGTTTTTGCCCGGGGTCAGCAGCCAATGGCCGTCAGCCTTGAAATCGCTGTAATGGCTACCGTCGCCAAGGTCGAAATCGAGACTGCGCACCGCCTCGCCTTTGCCCAGGGTCAGGCGCACCTCGGCCTGATCGCTTTGGGGCAACAGGCGCACGTGATAATCCAGATCGACTTTCTTCGCCGCCCACACCGGGGCGCTCAGCGCCAGCAGCGCAATCATCAACGCTCGCTGCAATCCGACAGCCATACGCACTCCTTGGTAAAGCTTGAATCAGCAGGTATCAGCCCGCGCGGAAAATCAGGTGATCTTCCCAGTCATCCTCCGGCACGCTGCCTTCGGCGAGCATGCGCCCGGACTGGGAAATCCGCTCGTGGTGCACCGCATCGCGATCGCCGCAGACCAGGTGATGCCACAACGGCAGATCCTTGCCTTCGCTGACCAGCCGATAACCGCAGGTCGGCGGCAGCCACTTGAACTCTTCGGCCTGCCCCGGGGTGAGCTGGATGCAGTCCGGGACAAACTTGATGCGGTTCGGATAATCGCTGCACTGGCAGGTTTTCAGGTCCAGCAGTTTGCAGGCGATGCGCGTGTAATAAACGCTGTTGTCTTCCTCATCCTCAAGCTTTTGCAGGCAGCACAGACCACAGCCGTCGCACAGCGATTCCCATTCCTGGTGATCGAGTTGATCGAGGGTTTTGCGTTTCCAGAACGGTTCGACTTTGGCGGCCATGGCTCAAGCATCAACATCAGGTGGTGAAAAGGCCGCCAGTCTAGTGCCCAAGGCCTTGCGGGCCAAGCGTCGGCGACTGCCGGTTGCGCGGGGCTTGTCAGTTTTTGTGGCGGCGCGTAGCTTTGCCAGTCGCAAGGAGCCTTGCCCGCAAGCCATTAACGCGCGACCGCGTTGCATTGTGGTGAACCCTCAGGCTCGGAAAACCCCATCGTTCAGCGCAACTGATCCCGCCGGGTTTTCATTCAAATCCCTGACTCAAACGTAGCAAGGAATCTCTCGATGAGTGCCAACCCACGCGTTGCCGATTACGCCATTCACCCGCAATTCACCGACCGCTGGTCACCGCGCGCCTTCACCGGCGAAGCGATCCCGGAAGAAACCCTGCTGAGCTTCTTCGAAGCCGCACGCTGGGCGCCCTCGGCGTACAACTCGCAACCTTGGCGTTTCCTCTATGCGCGTCGCGATACGCCAAACTGGGAGCGTTATCTGGGTCTGCTCAACGAATTCAACCGTAGCTGGGCGCAGCATGCCTCGGCGCTGGTAATCGTGATTTCGAAAACCACCTTCACTGCACCAGGCGCCACTGAAGAAACCCCGGCGCTGTGGCATACCTTCGACACCGGCTCGGCGTGGGGCCATCTGGCGCTGCAAGCAAGCATCAGTGGCTGGCACACCCACGGCATGGCCGGGTTCGATCAGGAACTGACGCGCAAAGAGCTGAACATTCCTGAAGGTTATGCGCTGCATGCGGCCGTTGCCGTTGGCAAACTCGGTGACAAGGCAACGCTGGCTGAATACCTGCAAGCCCGTGAAGAGCCGAGCCCGCGCCGCCCGCTGAATGAACTGGCGGCTGAAGGCGACTTCACCCTCTAAGCCACACCGCAAATGATCGTTCCCACGCTCCGCGTGGGAATGACTCAAGGGACGCTCCGCGTTCCAATGGGACGCAGAGCGTCCCCGGCTGCATTCCCACGCGGAGCGTGGGAACGATCTGAAGCAAGGAGATCAATATCCGCGGTTGAAATCCACTTCCCCGCGCAACGCTTCACCCGCCTGATACGCCTTCAGGTTCTCGACAAACAGCTGCACCATCAACGCCGGTGACGTCGGCGCCGAACTGTGCCCGGTCAGCAGCAAGCCCCAAGCGGTCCAGAATGGATGGCGTTGCGGCAGTGGTTCCTGACGGCAAACGTCGATCACCGCCCCCGCCAGATGGCCTTCCTTCAACGCGTCCACCAGATCGGCATCGACCACCGCGACACCGCGCCCGGCGTTGATGAACAACCCGGTTGGCTTGAATTGCTTGAACAGCGCCGCGTCGTAGATATCGTGGGTGTGTTCGGTGTTCGGCAGCAGATTGACCACGTAATCCACTTCACCCACCAGTCGCGGCAGATCAGCCATCGAACCGACCTCGACAAACGGCGCCTGCTCACGGGCGCTGCTGGCAATCCCGTACAGCTCAATGCCGAACGGCAGCAGGAACTGCGCGACACTCTGGCCGATATCCCCGGTGCCGACGATCAGCACTTTGCGCCCGACCAGGCTCTGGCCGCTGCGGTTGTCCCATTTACGCTCGACCTGGCTGACCAGTCGCGCCAGCACTTCGCGCTCATGGCCAAGGATGTAGGTCAGCACATACTCGGCCATCACCTGACCGAAAATCCCCACTGCACGGGTCAAACGGTAATCGCGGCGCAAGCCGTCAGCGAGCAATGGTGTGATACCGGCCCAGGTCGATTGCAGCCATTGTGGCTGGTGCCCCTGGCGCAACAGAGTCGCGAGCAAATCCGGTTGGCCCAGCCACACCGGGCAATCGGCGGCCTGCCGGGCCAGCTCGGCGGAGTCGCCGCTGGTCAGTATTTCAAGCTCGGGCGCTGCCTGACGCAGCAGCCGGGCGTATATCGCGTGGTCGTGTTCAGCAATCAGAACGCGCATCTTCAAACCTTTCGCAAACCGTGCAGATGGCCGCCGGATTAAGCCGGCCATCGCGGTAAAAACAGTTCCAGGGTAAACCGAGACTCAGAACAGAGCCGCGCAGATCAGACCGGGTCGTTGCGTCGCAGCAACTCTTCGGGCAAGTGCTCGATGTACTCGTCCTCGGCCGGCGGCATTTGCAGGTGGTAGCCCTGCTTGTCGAGGTTTTCCAGGACCACGACGATGTCCTCGCTGGCCAGTTTGCGCTCAGGCGTCAACACCAGACTGAAGGCAAATATGGCTTTGCCGAAAGCCGCCATCAGGGCCTCGGGCACGCGTTCCAGCTCATCGCTCTTGAGCACATAGAGATACATGCCCTTGCGCTTCGAGCTTTGGTAAATAGAGCAAATACGTTTCAAGGCTGTTCTCCGGCGGTGGCCAGGCTGTCGAGCAGCTTCTGGCCCATGAGTTCGCGGCGCCAGCCACGCAACGACTCAGGCAATTGGTAAGGACCCTCGGGGTAGCCACTTTTGACCAGGGCTTCGAGGGTTTTCTTGCGCAGCATCAGTTCCGGGGCAATGCCCAGACGCTCGGCCTCAGCCTGGCCCAATGCGCGCAATTGTTTGATCAACGCGGCGGCTTCGATCGGCAAGGGCTCCGCTACGGCGGGCGGCCATTGATCAGGCCCCACACTGCCAGAGCGCTTGATCAGATCAAGCAGAAATTGGCCGTCCTGACGCACGGTACGCGGGTGCATGTCTTCGATTTTGCCCAGCGCCGCGAGGTTGTCCGGTTGCGTGCGGGCCAGTGGCCACAGCGAATGCTCGCGGACGATGCGGTTGCGCGGCAGATCGCGGGCGCGGGCTTCCTTTTCCCGCCAGGCGCACAGTTCACGCAGAACCGCCAGTTGCGCACGGGAGAGTTTCCACGCCAGTTTGGCCTCGCGATAGACCTCGTACGGGTCGGTTTCACGGCGCAGGTTGGCGACCAGTTCAGCGCCGTCCTCCAGCACCCAGGCGAATTTGTCGTCAGACAGTTTCGGCCGCAGCTGTACGAAAACCTCCGCCAGATGCACGGCATCTTCGGCGGCGTAGCTGATTTGCGTCTCGGACAGCGGACGCTGCAACCAGTCGGAACGGGTCTCGCCCTTTGGCAGTTCAATGCCGAGCACTTCTTGCACCAGTCGCGAATAGCCCATCGAGAAACCGAGGTTCAGGTAAGCGGCGGCCAGTTGCGTGTCGAACATCGGGGCCGGCAGGCTGCCGGTCAGGCGCAACAGCACTTCGAGGTCTTCGCTGCAGGCGTGCAGGACCTTGAGCACCGCCGGGTTTTCCAGCAACGCAGCCAGCGGTTGCCAGGCATTGATGGTCAGCGGATCGATCAGGTAGGCGCGTTTGCCGTCGCCCACCTGCAACAGGCCGGCAATCGGGTAGAAGGTGTCGACCCGCATGAATTCGGTGTCGAGGGCAACGAACGGCAGCTGCTGCCACTCGGCGCAAAACTGCGCGAGGCTTTCGTTGTCGCGAATCCAGTGAATATCGATGGCCACACGGCTCTCCCTTGAAGAATGGCGCGCAGTATATATCGCCACTGGCGATTTACGCGCCTGTGAAGGGCAAGAGCTGTAACGAAATGTCCTTCCAGAGAGCAAGAATAGTCTGACAAAAGAAGCAGAAAGCCCCGTCGTATCAGAACGACGGAGCCGATTGGCCTCAGTCCTTGGCGAGTACGCCGTCGATCACCGCACCTCGGCAACCGGCAAACATGTCCAGACCCGGCTGATAGACCTTGCTCCTGACCTCGAGCAGGCCAAGCATCGAGTGGAACAGGTTGTCCTGGCTCAGCGGTTTGTCACGGCTCATTTGCAAGCAATGCGTGTCGACCGAATAGGCCTTCTGATAGTTATCGGAGAACCACGCCAGCATCGCTACATGCTTTTGTTGCTCTGGCGCCAACATGTAAGGCGTACCGTGCAGGAACAAGTTGTACTCGCCCAGCGACTCACCGTGGTCCGACAGGTACAACATCGCGGTATCGACTTTGTCCTGATTGCTGCGCAATACATCGATCAGGCTCGACAACACATGGTCGGTATACACCAACGTGTTGTCGTAACCGTTGACGATACTTTCGCGGCTGCAATTGTTCAGCGCGTTACTTTCACACACCGGGGTGAAGTGCTCGTATTCCTTGGGATAACGCTTGAAGTATTCCGGGCCGTGACTGCCCATCTGGTGCAAAACCAGCACGGTGTCCTTGTCCAGATGGTCGATAAAACTTTGCAGACCTTGCAGGAGGATTTCGTCGCGGCACTCGCTGTTGGCACACAGCGCCGGGTCTTTCAGGTTGCTGACATCTTGCAGGGTGACCCGGTCGCAAGTGCCTTTGCAACCGGACTGGTTGTCACGCCAGATCACATCGATACCGGCACGTTTGAGCACATCGAGCAGGCCTTCCTCATTCTTCGCCTTGCTGGCGTCATAATCCTTGCGGCCCATGTTGGAGAACATGCACGGCACCGAAACAGCCGTTTCCGTTCCACAGGAATGCACGTCAGTGAAGGCGATCAGCCCGGCTTCCTTATCGAGTGTCGGCGTGGTGTCACGGTCATAGCCGAGGATGCCGAAGTTCTCCGCCCGGGCACTTTCACCCACCACCAGCACGGTCAGGGATTTACGCGGTTGAAGCTTCACATCCGGATTGCGCTCGGCGTCCTCGCCGATTTTGATGAATGGCTGCCGCGCCGAGACTACTTGCTCACGTAGATAACCCGCCGAAGCACCGATGTAATTACTGGGCACCAGCATCAGGCGAATTTCGTGGTGATTGCGAAACAGCGATGACAAGCCCTGATAGTTGGCCAGCGCCACCCCACCAATCACCGCCACAGAAGCAACACCGACAATAACTTTGCTGATTAACTCACGATGCCAACGACGATAGTTGACTGGAACTTTCCACAACAACCAGGACGGTAATACACCGAGCAGTAGAATATAAGCAAACAACTTCAACGAGAGCAGATCACGCACTTCCGTTGCATTGGTCTCGGCAAAGTTGCGCAACATGCCGGCATCGATCATGACGCCATATTGACTCATGAAGTAAGCCACGCCGGCGCTGATCAGAAATATCACGGTCAACAGCGGCTTGAGCAGCGGACGGAAGGCGAGGACCGTCAGCACGATATTGAATGCCGCGAGAATCATCACCCCGAACGCCACACACATGGCGATGCCCTTACCATCGGCGGCGGTGATCTCGAACAGGTGTTGCCAGAGGACAAAATTGCAGCCGATTAAAAGAAAGGCACTGGCAATTAACGTCACCCATTCCGGGCGCACGGCTTTTAACTTCAACATAGAAAGGGCGATTCCTGAAAAGAAGAGCCTCGGTCCATGAAAGAAATTTCAATTGTGAAAATTTCATTAACTAAGGCACGAGAAACTTTAAGCAGGCAACCATCAATTTTTTGTGAAAAAGACGCCAACGATTAGTTGGCTGTTGGCCATGCGATGAAAGTGTGAAGTATTTGAGAATGGTTCAGGTTTTATTCAGAAAAACAGCACGGTTGTCCATTGTGGGAGTGGGGATATCGACTTTTTAAATACTGCTGTGGATTTTCTGGTTTGCCCGAACCAGACCGCTCCGCGCTTAATCATCTGCCCCGCCCAAAGGTCTGATGATGGAAAACGTCCGCGCTACCGCTCGCCCCGCTGCCTGGTTGATGCTCGCCATCATTCTCGTAGCCCTCAATCTGCGTCCGTCGATGGCGGCAATCGGCCCATTACTGTCAGCCATTCGCGCTGACATCCCGCTGAACTTCAGCGTCGCGTCGCTGCTGACCATGCTGCCGGTGATGGCAATGGGGCTGGCGATGTTTTTCGGCATTGGCATCGGTCAGCGGCTGGGCGAGCAACGGACGGTTTTCCTGTCACTGCTGATCATTGGCCTGGCGACGCTGTCGCGGCTGTTCATCGAATCGGCCGCCGAAATGATCGTCAGCGCGGTGCTGGCCGGCCTCGGGATTGCACTGATTCAGGCATTGATGCCGACGCTGATCAAATCGCGCTTCGCCGACAATGTCGCGCTGTGCATGGGTCTGTATGTCACGTCGATCATGGGTGGAGCGGCCATTGCGGCCTCGTTCGCACCGCTGGTGATGCTGCAAACCGGGAGCTGGCGCGGCGGTTTGGCGATCTGGGCGATCCTGGCATTCATCGCGCTGCTGTTCTGGTGGCCGCAACGCAACCAGCTGTCCTCCACCGTAACGGCGACAGCCGGCAAGGATTCGTTCTTCAAGTATTCCCGTGCCTGGTTGCTGGCCCTCTTCTTTGGTCTGGGGACAGCGTCCTATACCTGCGTGCTGGCCTGGCTCGCGCCGTACTACGTGGAAAACGGCTGGAGCGAACAGAACGCCGGATTGCTGTTGGGTTTGCTGACGGCCATGGAGGTGATTTCCGGTCTAGTGGTTCCGGCTATCGCCAATCGCAGCCGGGATCGGCGTGTGATTCTGATGACACTACTGGCACTGATCATCGGCGGATTTTGCGGCCTGATCCTCAGCCCGCAACAATTCAGCCTGCTATGGCCATGCCTGTTGGGGCTGGGCATTGGCGGGTTGTTCCCGATGAGCCTGATTGTCTCGCTTGATCACCTCGACAACCCGCAACGTGCCGGTGGCCTGACTGCATTTGTGCAAGGCATTGGCTATCTGATTGCTGGTCTCTCGCCGCTGATGGCTGGAATGATCCGCGATCAACTGGGCAGCTTCGAGTGGGCGTGGTGGTCGTTGACAGCGGTAATGGTGGTGATGCTGTTGATGGTGTGGCGCTTCGATCCCCGGCATTACGCGAGGCACTTTTCCTGATCGGGCTAAGGCCTCTGGCCATCTTTCTGCGGTTTGCCCCGTGACGTCGTGTTACTAAAACTTTCTGTCCCACAACTGACTGTGAAACGTCCTACAGGGCTTTGTCCTGGCACCATCGTTCCGTTAGGATCATTCGCACACGTTTGCGCGGATTCAGCGCAAGGAGCACAGCGAGACGGAACGGATGCTGAACAGTAACTTGCTTAGAAAGCTCGACATGCAGGATCTCATGGTGTTCATCGCTGTTTATGAGCAGAGCAGCGTCACTGATGTGTCAGAAACCCTGTTCGTCAGCCAGTCCACGGTCAGTTATTGTTTGAAAAAACTGCGCACCAGTTTCGAAGACGAACTGTTTATCAACACCCGCACCGGCATGCGTCCGACCTACAAGGCCAGCACCATGTATGGCCATGTGCAGAAAATCCTCGAAAGCATCAACCTGTGCCACGCCGGTGCCCCCACGTTCGACCCGACCCGACAAGCCGTCACCTTCAATATCTGCGCCCCGGAATACTTCGAGCAACTGATCCTGCCGCGTCTGTTGAAGCGTTTCGACTTCGACGATTTGCCGGTGATGGTCAACATGCACAAGTTCGAGACCGATGTCCCGGCGGATGAGCTGCGCGACGGCAGCCTCGATCTTGTCATCAGCTTCGGCCCCAACTTCCACCGTCATCACGCTGACCTGAAATCACAAATGCTGCTGGAGGACGATCTGGTCTGCGTCTTCGACAAACGCGCCACGCCACTGGAGCCGCGCCTGAGCCTGCAGGCTTTTACCGAACGCCGGCACGTGTTCCCGACGCCATGGACGTCGACTACCAACATGGTCGATGGCTGGCTGGCGCGGCAGGCGCAGAAGCGTCAGATCGTCGCGCGCTCGAACAGCTACAGCGCGGCATTGAAAATGATCACGGGGACCGACTTCATCCTCACCCTGCCCCGCCGTATCCAGCGTTTACTGACCAACGAGGCGGTGTTCAATCACTGCGAGGCGCCAAATGGCTTGCCGGGCTTTACCCTGGACATGCAATGGAGCCAGAGCGTTGATCAGGACAGCGCCAATCTGTGGTTGCGCGAGCAGGTGGTCAAGGTGTGCAGCGAACTCGAAGCGGCCTGAGTCCTACACGCCAATAGCGGTTTTGCTGTAGGGCTCGCGATCCATGTCGACCAGTTCGACACACAACTGCACCTCGACACCGGCCGGCCATTCGCACAGGTCCTGCAAGACTGCCAACAGGCTTTCTGACAACTGCTTCTTGATCTGCGGCGAACGCCCGCTGAGCAGCGCCAGCTTCACATAGACGAAGGCGCGCTCGGCCATGGCGGTTCCGACCTTGAAGGTCTCGACTTTCACCGCACGGCTCTTGATATCGAACTCCGCCGCGAACTGACCAGAGCCCACCAGGGTGTTGTTGAGCCGCATCAACGCTACATCGGCGTTCAACTGCGGCAGGTTGGCGGTGTATTCCATGTGCAGGTGTGGCATTGCAGGTCCCCAGTCAGTTGGCAGAAAGGTCGTACATATAGCACATGCGGTTCACACTAACCCCTGTAGGAGCTGTCGAGTGAAACGAGGCTGCGATCTTTTGATCTTGAAATTTGAAGATCAAAAGATCGCAGCGTGCCGCAGCTCCTACAGGGGGAGTGTTATAGCTCAGGATGGCGTCAGTGGCCGTTCGCTCATGAACTGCTCCAGCCTTGAGCGCAACCAGCGCTCGGCCGGGTCGCTGTCGACGTGGCTGAGCCAGACCATCGACAAATCCAGCGTCGGTGTTTTAAACGGAAACGGCTCCTTAAACAGCAATCCGGAAGTGGCCATGGCTGCCGCCGTGTAATCCGGCAGACTGGCGATCAGGTCGGTGCCGGCCAGTAGCGCCGGCAACGCGCTGTATTGCGGTACCGACAGCACCACTTGGCGAGTACGACCGAGTTCGGCCAGCCACTCATCGGCAAAACCACTGACGTTGGCCGTGTGCGAAACCAGTACATGGGGGCGCGCGCAATATTCATCCAGCGTCAGCGGTGTATCGCTGGCGTCGGCGCGCAGGATGCTCGGCTGAATGTGCCGCAGCAGTTTGCGCTTGGCATTGGCCGGCAGGCCCCGGGTCTGGCTGATGCCGACCGTGATATCACCCGCTGCGAGCAGATCGGGGATGCGCCAGTAATCGACGTGTTGCACCACGAACACCACGTTCGGCGCTTCCTGGCGCAACGCACGCAACAGCGGCGGCAACAGGCCGAACTCGACGTCATCGGACAGACCGATGCGAAAGGTCATGGTGCTCACGGCCGGATCGAAATCGCGGGTCAGACTCAGCGCGACCGACAATGAGTCCAGCGCGGGCTTGAGATGGCGGAAAATATCTTCGGCACGCGCTGTCGGCTCCATGCGGTGGCCGACACGGATGAACAGCGGATCATTGAGCATGGTGCGCAAGCGATTGAGCGCCGAGCTGATGGTCGGCTGGCCGAGAAACAGCTTCTCGGCCGCCCGGGTCACGTTGCGTTCGAGCATCAAGGTCTCGAACACCACCATCAGGTTGATGTCAGCCTTGCGTAGTTCATTGCGGTTCATCCATTGCCCCCTGCCCCCCGGAATACCGGCAGTGTAGAAAGCGCAGGGCCCCGCCGTCCATCGCCACGCAGCGTCAGTTCACCGTCAGGCGTTTCAAGCCCAGCGCCATGATCCGTGAATCATCATTGATGCCCAATTGTTCCGGGCTGATGGCGTCGGGCAATTGCAGCTCGATCGTCAGGCGATCGTTGTCTGCCAGATGCTGACGGATCGCAGGACTGATCGGGATCTCCAGATGATTATCCTGATGTTGCACCAGCCGCGTGCTCAGTACCTGCTCGCCATTCAAACTGACAATCACTCGCTGCGCCGGGTGTTGCGGCAAAACGAATGCCATGACCTCCAGCGCAATCGAGCGCGCCTCGGGTGACACCCGCAAGTCGACCTGCGCCTGCTGTCCCGCCGACCATGTACCCCAGTTTTCCGGGGTCGACCAACCGCTGGTCAACTGCCGGGCGGAGTAGTTGAAGATCAGCGCCTGACCGGGACGCATCAGTGCCAGCAATGACATTCGGCGTCCTTCATCAGGCACGCTCAGGCACTGCGAGCAACGCTTCCAGCCCGGCGCCAGCACCACCAGACCATCCACTCGGGTCAGCAGATCCGTTTCACTGTTGACGCTTTTGGCGGCATCGGCCAGCACGGAGTCGTCGAGGATGTACAACGAGTCGGCATCGTATTGCCCTGATTCGAGCATGTGCTGCGTTTTCTGCCGAGCCTGATCCAGCGCTGTGGAACTCATGCGTCCCAGATAAACAGCGTCGGTTTTCAGACCATGGGTCGCAGCGAAATCGGCAATCACTTGCCAGCGTTCGGACTGATTCTGTGGCATCAGACTGCGCACCTTCGAGTAATGCGCCGCCGCACTCGCCCAGAATGGATCACGCATCAGCGTTGGCCATTGTGCGGAGGGCGTCATCATTTTGCTGTTGCGCAAGCCCATCCAGCCGTTGCGTGTGTCGACAATCTGTATCGTCAATGCCAGCGCCAACAACGCGACGACGATACGTGGCCGGTAACCGCGCACCAGCAGGAACATCACCATCAGGATGAGCGCGTACAACACGGGCCAGAACATCCGCCCCGACGCGCGAAAAATATTGGCCAGTTTGAGGGCGATTTTCGGCAGCGGATAGCTGAACGTGTGCGCGCCGACACCGATCTGGTTCGATAGCGCAAACAACGATAAACCGATCAACGCCAGCAACAGCCAAGGGCGAACGCGAAGCTCATCCTTCAGCGGCTGGCGATTTCTAAGCAAGGCAATCAGCGCCAACGGCACCAGCAACAGCACACCCAACCCCGGATAATTAAAGCCTTCGTAATCGCCGCTGGCTTTTGGCAGATCCGGCAAGATGAACGACCAGCCCGCTGGATCGAGTGGCGACAACAGGTTCATCCGGTACAACCCGAAACCGCCGGATTGCCCGCCGTCGGCAATGGCAAAGTAACCGGCCTGCCAGCAACACACACTCACCACGGCAAACAGCGAAACGCCTTCAAGCAGCCCCTGACGCCGAGTCAGTTGTTGGCTGAAAGTTTTGCCGAGCAGATCTGCTACCCAGATCAGCGCCACCATCGCCAGCAGGTACGCATGCACCATCGCCGTCACCGCCAGTAACGCGCCCCAGGCCAGGCGTCGTCGAGACAGGTTCGGCAACAACGCCAGGTACAGCGCCGCCAGAATCAGAAAATGCCCGGACAGGGAAAGGTGTCCGCCCATGCGCAGAAACATCGGCGGTGAAACCACCAGCAAACCGGTACCCAGCAAACGAATCAGCGGATTGCCGGTCATCAGCCCCAGCAGTTTCCAGGCGAACCAGGCTTGCAGCACGAAACACGCCAGCAGCCACAGACCGAAATACTGGAAGGTCGCCGGCAACCACGCATTGAACGGTTTGAACAGCAACGCCAGCAGCGGATTGGAGTCGGAAAAGATGATCGAACTGCCCAGCTCCAGACCATAGGAAGGGTTGAGTCCGAGCGGAAAGATCCAGGGTGAATGACGAAAATATTCCCAGCCCAGATAATGCGTCGCCGGATCGCCCTGCTCCAGCCAGGCAATGTTTTGCGGATCCAGCGCTTGCGGTCCGATCACGCAGAAAAATGCCAGAACGCCAAGCAGTAAAGGCAACACGCCCAGCGCCGGATGGTTTGGTGACGCCTTCATCGATAGGTCCAGAAATTGTGCAAGACAAAGGTGAACGCCGGAATCGTCAGCGCCACCGCAACAATGCCCAGCAGATAGTGCAGCCCGGCAACCTGCGCGGCCCAGGCAACGAACATCGCGAGGAAAAAGCCGCCCACGGACACCAGCAGAAAACGCAGCAGCGTTCGTCCGTGCAAGCGGGCAGAAAAACTCCAGGTGGTGTTAATCACGTAGGAAACCACCGTCGCCACGGCAAACGCCACGCCATTGGCCAGCGGCGGTTGCGCAGTAATGAAGTTGATGAACAGCACCGCCACCAGCGCATGCAGCGCAGTGACAAACAGCCCGGTCACGGCAAAGCGCAAACCTCGCTGAATCAATGCTGTTTTTTGCGCCGAGGTCACGGTTTGCGCGCCAGCACGAACACACTCAACCCGGCCAGACGGTTGATGCCCATCAACGGCAGTTCAAGACTGCATAGCGTCTTGAGAACACCGTTCACCAGCGGATGATGACGCTTGAGCTGTGAACGCGGCGTTTGGGCTTGTGCGCCTTGCGGCAGCAAGCGCAACGCCGCAGCGATCGGAAACACCGCACCGAAATAATAGGCACCGCGCTGCACCGTCAAACCGGCATCACGCGCCAAGGTTTCGAACTGCGCCAGGGTGTAGCGGCGCTTGTGCTCGAGAAAGTCATCGTGGCCACTCCACAAGAACTGGAATGCCGGTACCGTCATCAGAAACCTGCTGCCCGATGGCACTTTGTCGACGTACATCTTGAGCAGACCGAGGTCATCATCGACGTGCTCCAGCACGTCCATCAACAACACCAGATCGGCCTCGATGGTTTCGATCCCGCGACGGTAGTGCACCGGTTTACCGGCGGTGGTCGCGCTGGAGTCGGCGGGGTAGCTGATATCCACGCACCATGCTTCGCGTGCATCGGTGTGCGTCAGCAAATGGTGGGAGAAAAATCCCGAGCCGGCACCGACATCAAGGATTCGGCTGATGGGTGCATCTCCCAGCAAACGCCGGGTGGCGGCGGCTTTCGAGCAGTAATACCAGTGCTCGTTGATGGCGTCGCCGAGGATGTCGGTTTCCTTGAGATCCATGTGTCAGTCCTTGGGGTCATAGACGCGACGCACCAGAAAAACCGGCCGGCGTTTGGATTCGATATACGTGCGGCCCAGGTACTCACCGAGCACACCGATGCCGATCAATTGCAGTCCACCGAGAAAGGTCACGGCCACCATCAGCGAGGCATAACCGGGCAGGTCGACACCGTGAATCAGCGTGCGCACGACAATGAACATGGCGAAGGCAAAAGACACCAGCGACACCAATGCGCCGACATACGTCCAGATCCGCAACGGTTCAGTGCTGAAACTGGTGATGCCTTCAAGCGCAAAGTTCCACAGGCGCCAGCCATTGAACTTGCTCTGCCCCGCCACGCGCTCCGGGCGCTCGTAATCGACGTGGGTGGTGCGAAAGCCGACCCAGGCGAACAGGCCTTTCATGAAGCGCCGGGATTCCGGCAGGGTCAGCAAGGCATCGACCACGCAGCGATCCATCAGACGAAAATCGCCGACATTCTCGGGCAAAGGCTGTTCGGCGATCTTGTTGTGCAGGCGGTAGAACCAGTGCGCTGATGTCTGCTTGGCCCAGGTGTCGCTGCGACGGCTGATGCGATGACCGAGCACCACTTCAAAGCCTTCTCGCCAGCGCTCGATCATCTGCACAATGACCTCGGGCGGGTCTTGCAGATCAGCGTCGATCGGCACCACGATCTGCCCGGTCGCGATCTGCAAACCGGCGGACAACGCTGCTTCTTTGCCGAAGTTGCGGCTCAAATCGACGATACGCAGACGCGCATCGTCCCGCTGATGTTCAAGCAGGCGCTCAAGCGTGGCATCGGTACTGCCGTCGTTGACGAACACCAGTTCAAGGTCGATCAACGCCTGCGTCTGAAAGACTTGATTGATTCGCCGCAGAAACGTGTCGAGGCTGTCCTCTTCGTTAAAAACGGGGACCACCAGCGATAACGTCACCAGCCCGGCCTGTTGCTTTCCGTGCTCAATCAAAGGAGTGCTCTTCTTATAGTGTTTGTCGGTCACCGAACAATATTCGACGCCATGAGCCGTCCCGTATTAAGCAGCAGCGTCGACGGTGTTGCAAGGATCAGACGGCGTCATTTTGGCCAATCCACAGGCCTATTGCTGCGCTCTAGCCCGCGTCCTTCAGAAACATCCGCGAACGATTGGAAACAAATGTCCGATAGCCAAAAAAAGCGTCTGCGCTAGGCTTGCGAGCATGCGCCACACCGGCTGTCGCACAATGAATCGCATGGAGCGAACTGAATGTATTTCGAGATTTACAGGCAATCCAGAGGCACCCCGAGCACCGGCAAAGGACAATGGCGCTGGAGATTGCGGGCGGGTAACCACGAGACCATCGCCAGTGGCGAGTCGTATGTGAACAAGGCGGATTGCATGCACGTGATCGGGTTGATCAAGGCTGTGCAGGGGGAGACGCCGGTCAAGGAGATCTAGCCGCTCTGCACGGTCCAGCAGATATGAAAAAGCCCCACAGTTTTAAGGCTGTGAGGCTTTTTTCCGAGCCGGTAGCAAAAGACCTGAATGCAGTCAGCGCAACCCAGGCTTCATCTTCAGTCCGCCAGCCAGGCGTTTCGCCACGCCAACAGATGTTCGTCCTTGAGCATCCACTGATTGAGTACAACGCTGCGCAGGGCGTCTCCAGCCTTGGCGCTGGCATCGGGCTCAGCCAGATGTTCGCGAATAGCGGCAATCCAGTCTTGCGAACGGTTCCTGACCCTCGTCACCGGGAAATCACCACGATAACAAGGGATGTCCGAGCAGATCACGGGGAAACCACAGGCGCCATATTCCAACAAGCGCAAATTGCTTTTGCAGGCGTTGAAAAAGTTGTCTTTCAGAGGTGCCAAAGCCAGGTCGAGGTTCAGCTCAGCCAGTCTTTGCGGGTATTTTTCGATACTCACCCCCCTATGGAACTCATGGACATAGGGACGCAGTGCTGGTGGGCACATCCCCATGAACACCCATTCAACTTCTCCTTCCAGCGCACGAACCACTTCGGCAAGGACTTGCAGATCGGCGCTGTGACTCGAGCCGCCGGCCCAGCCAACCCGAGGCTTGCGGCCTTGTTGGCGCTGGCTGGTCAGGTCGCTCCACCAATGGCTCGGCAGACGGTTTTCCATCACCCGGATGTCGGCATTGAACCCCTTCAGCGCATTGGCCAGCGGCTCGGTAGACACCACCAACCGATCGCACAGCCCTACGGCTTTCTTCAAGCGTTTGGTGATGTCTTTGGGCAGCAATTCGTGGTTCAAGTTGCCAGCGGGCACGTCAAGAATATAGTCATCCAGCTCGTAAATCTTGAACGCCCTGGAGAATGCCTTGGTGTCCTGCATGTACTCCAGATGAGGCGTTGTGTGCTGTCCCTGGAAAATGATCGTGTCCGGCGCAATGCGCTCCAGTTCTGTCGGTTGCAGTCCCTCGTTGCTCACCGTTCCGCCGATCAGCTGCGCGGCTTTCAGGGCAGCGAAAGGCTGACGCACGCGGTAGTGTCCGCTGCCGAAAGAGTCGAGAGGGTGGCACAGCACGTGAGGCAATTCACGACTGGCAAACGGGTGCCAATCAGTGTCGGTGCGGTATTTGGAGGAGAAGCCACTACCCTCCAGGGTCAGGTTGCGGTTGTAGGCCGGATCGTTGGCGATTTGCGCAAGCCAACGCTGGTACATCACCGACTGTTCGCCCTTGAATCGTTTGCGCTTGGCTTCCTCCTTGGTCGTGTCGACGTTGTTCTGGCTCACACTGGCTTCGTGAACGAGCAGCGCATAAGGCGTCCAGACAATCAGCCGTCCAGCCTGGCCGACTTTCAGGCACAGATCCACATCGTTAAAGGAAACGGCCAGGCCGACCTCGTCCATACCCCCCACTTGCTGGTACAGCTCGGTGCTGATCATCAGGCAGGCGGCGGTGACCGCGCTGTAGTTCTGATCAAGATGCAAGCGGTGAAGGTAGCCGTTGGACTGCATTGAATCGCCGATAAACGGGTGGTCTGCAACACCACGCAACCCGAGTACCACACCTGCATGCTGAACAGTCCCGTCGAGGAATAACAGTTTAGCGCCCACTATCCCCACTTCTGGCCGCTGGGCGTGATGGAGCAGTGCACCAAGCCAGTCGCCATCAATGATCGCCGTGTCATTGTTGAGCAGCACCAGGTAATCGCCGCGGGCATGGCTGGCAGCAAAATTATTGATCGCCGAATAGTTGAACGGGTGCGGATAACGCAGGATGCGCACCTTGGGATTGTTCAACAGCTCCATACCGTTGAACCAGTCCCGGGCCTCGGCTGTTTCGCTGTTGTTGTCGACGATGATCAGTTCGTAATTCGTGTAGCTGGTTTTCTCCATGATGCTTTCGATGCAGCGCAGCAGCATCGGCAGGCAGTCCTTGGTGGGAATGAGGATCGACACCAGCGGCTGTTCCGCATGTTGGTAGACCACACGATTAGCCATTGGCAAAGGTCCGGCCAGCAGCTCATGCGCCACGCCCAGGCGCTGCAAGTGCGCCCCGACGATGGCTGCCGAGTTCACGATGACTTGCGGTTCACCGAGCCACTGAGGGAAATTGATGGCCTGATGCACCAGCACATCCGCGAGGTGCCCGACAGTGCCCAGACCGTGAGTTTCAATCAGCCGAAAAAGCAAATCATGGGGCGCCAGTTCGCTGAAGGCTGGATCAAAGCCGTCGGCAGACAGCGCGGCCTCGCGACTGAAAGCCAGTGCGCGGCCGACATAGGGATAACTGCGCAACATATCCAGATTCAAATCCGGCTTGAATACCGGACTCTGGCAGCCTTCAGCGGTCAGTGAGTCTTCATCGCTGTAGCATGCGCTGACACCGGGATTGAGCGCGATGCCTTCGGCGAGCAAAAGCAGCGCGTGGGGATCCAGTTCGTCTCCGCCACGCAAAAGGTACCACCAGTCAACGTCGATCTCCTGCAACAGTTCATTGAGCTGGCTCGGCCAGGATTCGGCCAACGGCAGCCAGACCAGATTATCGGCCGGCGTCACGCCTACAGGTTCGGCATTGGAGAGCACCACGATGGCCGCCGCCCGATAAAGCTGGCGGTCAATGCTTTCCAAGCTGGAACGCAACAGTCCGATATCACCCGTAGTGTCGGTCAACACCAACAACACGTCCGGTTGCCGCGGCCAGCTCGCCAGTCGCGCGGGCAAACCTTCGACCTCGACGGCGGCCAGTTGCCGACTCGCCAGCCAGCGCTGATAAAGGTCGATATTGCGCTGCTGCCGGCCAACATTCGCCAGAACGCCGAAAAACCGCTCTAACGTGTGTGCCAGGGTACCGTCGAGCTGGCCACTTTCAACTTCGAAATCGCTGCCCGTCAGTTGAATCCGCTCCAAAGGCGCAAACACTTCAATGCGCGCAAAGAACATGGTGCCGGCAAAATAATCCGCTTCGTTGATGCCCTGCGCCTCAATACCGCCACGCTCGGCCAGGGTGACAAGCAACGCGCGGTTGCTTTCGCTGAGGAATCGGGTGACTGGCACCAGGTATCGCTGAGGACCCAGCATCGGCACATGCACCGGGTCGGCAAGGTGTTCCAGCGCTCGACTGAATCGTACCGGGTCTAGCAGATCATCGAATAGTTCAACGCCCCAATCGATCGCCCCGCCCAAGTGCAGCGAACGCTTGGTGTGCAGCTTGACCAGCGTGCGGATATTGTCGGCACGCAAGAACGGCAGCACCCGCAGAAACGGCAAAACATCCCTGCCGTGATTCGGCACCCGGTATAGCGAAAAACTCAATGTGCTGGCCGTCAGCTGAGCACATATCTCATCTTCACGACCGGCTACGCAGGTTACGTAGAGGTGCAGGCGTTCAGTCAGTTTAATCAAACGGCGCAGGATATCTTTCAGCACCTCGGGGTAATACGCATGGATAACCACGCCGACTGGCGGCTCGCCATCCTCGAACGCTGGCGGCTGCGCAACCAGCACTTCGCAGTCTTCGACGTGGGGTGCGGCGCTGCTGCCTGACCTGACGGACTGACGTTCAGAAACGCGGTGAGCACCTTGGGCTGATGGTGGAATTTTCATATTCAAACCAATTCAAATAGGGAGCGAGGCTGGAACTCGCTGGATGCGCCTTTCACGGCCGAGGTGAGCAAGTATCCACTTTAGTGAGAGCGCTGGCCTCATGACTGGACAGAGGATAAACGACGACAGGTGTGATTTGGCGGCCGATCGCTGGCCAATAATGACAGCCCCTACTCTGCGAGCGCGGCTCTAAATGGGTCGGTGAGTCCTGTGAGCGTTGTGTCTCTAATGTCGGCAGAGGCTGTGTTTACTTAAATTGCCTCTCTGCCGAGGCCCTCACCATGCACGACGCGCTTCAGCGCTATCGCAACGAATGCTGAATTCGCAGAAACAAAAAAGCCCCGTAGATTTTCATCTACGGGGCTTTTTCTATGTAATGGCGGAGAGATAGGGATTCGAACCCTAGGTACCGGTGAAGGTACAACGGATTTCGAATCCGTCCCATTCGGCCACTCTGGCATCTCTCCAACGGCGCGCATCATAACAACACTTTTACCGAAAGCAAACCCTCTTTCGAAATTTTCTTCGTGCTATCAGATGCTTGCGTCGATTAAAGCGGTACACCCAGACGATTGGCGACTTCTTCGTAGGCTTCGATAACGTCACCGAGGCCCTGACGGAAGCGGTCTTTGTCCATCTTCTTCTTGGTGTCCTTGTCCCACAGACGGCAGCCGTCCGGGCTGAACTCGTCACCGAGGACGATGGAGCCGTCGCTGAACACGCCGAACTCAAGCTTGAAGTCGACCAGCAGCAGGCCAGCGTCGTCGAACAGCTTGGTCAGGACTTCGTTGACCTTGAGCGACAGTTCTTTCATGCGCACCAGTTGCTCGGCGGTGCCCCAACCGAATGCCACGACGTGGGATTCGTTGATGAACGGGTCGCCCTTGGCGTCGTCCTTCAGGAACAGTTCGAAGGTGTAAGGATTGAGCTTCAGGCCCTCTTCGACGCCCAGACGCTTGACCAGACTACCGGCAGCGTAGTTACGCACGACGCACTCGACCGGGATCATGTCGAGTTTCTTCACCAGGACTTCATTGTCGGCCAGCAGTTTGTCGAATTGGGTCGGTACGCCGGCCGCTTCGAGTTTCTGCATGATGAAGGCATTGAACTTGTTGTTGACCATGCCTTTGCGGTCGAGCTGCTCGATACGCTTGCCGTCGAACGCCGAGGTGTCGTTGCGAAACAGCAGGATCAAGCGGTCAGCGTCGTCGGTCTTGTAAACCGATTTGGCTTTGCCGCGGTAGAGTTCTTCACGTTTTTCCATGATGGGCTCCGCTTGCTAAGTAGGTGGGCTAGGCGATGTGGCGCCAGTCGAGCCCTGAATCTTGATCGGCCAGTTGCAGCCAGTCCGGGTCGCACCCGAGGGTGTCGACAAAACATTGCCGGGCCAACTGCGGCAGGTTGTTCTTGCTGCTCAGATGGGCCAGGACCAGGTGTTGCAAGCCCTGCCAGCCCAACTCGGACACCAGGAATGCCGCCTGATGGTTGTTCAAATGTCCCAGCTCGCCGCCCACCCGCTGCTTGAGAAAGTACGGGTAATGACCACGGGCCAGCATATCGCGACAGTGGTTGGACTCGATCATCAACGCATCGAGGTCCCGATAACCATCCAGCACCCGCTCGCAGTAGGAACCCAGGTCGGTCAGCAGGCCGAAGCGCCGCTGCTGGTGATCACTGAAGACGTACTGGGTCGGTTCCTGCGCATCATGGGCCACGGCAATGACCCCGATGCTCAGTGCACCGATCTGCAGTTGCTCGCCGCCGGCCAGAAAGCCTGCGGGTTCAATCGGTTTGCGCATCCCGCGCAGTGTGCCGCGACTGAGGTAGACCGGTAGATTGTAGCGCCGAGACAGTAAACCCACGCCATGCACGTGGTCGGCATGTTCGTGGGTTACGAGTATCGCGCTCAGTTGCGCCGGGGTCACACCCAGGCGCAACAGGCGTTTTTCGGTTTCCCGCAGGGAAAAACCACAATCCACCAGCACATACGTATCAGCACTGGCGATCAGCGTGCCGTTCCCTTGGCTACCGCTGCCGAGAACGGCAAAACGCATGGTTGATCAGCCCAGGTTGTCCTGAATCACGCTCAACACTTTGCGTGCCACTTCAGCCGGCGCGACGGTGTTGATGTTTTTCTCGACGGTCACCTGAATGTTCTCGCCAACCTTGCTCAGGCGAACCTGATAACGCTCGGCACGGGCTTCAACTTCTTCCTTGCTCGGCGCACTGCCGAACAGGCTGCTGAAGAAACCAGGCTTGTCGTCTTTCTTCTCGGCTTTTTCGGCCAGGTTGATGTAGTACAGGCCCAGGCTACGGTTGATGTCTTCAACGCGCCATTCGCCTTGTTCCAGTGCACGGCCAACGCTCGACCAGGCACGGTCCAGATCGTTACCGACGTTCAACACCGGGTTGCCGCTGCCATCTTCGCTGAGGCTGACACGGCTTGGCGTATCGAAATCACGCGAGGCCAGCATCGACACCGAACCGCCCTTCTCGGAGATCCGGCTCATGCTCGCGAGCATGTCGTCGACCAGCGCTGCGTCCAGGCCAGTGTTGACCGAACGGTTGGTGAAGGCCACATCGGCCGTGCTGCCGGCTGGACGCTCGGCGCTGACCACGTAGATTTCACTGGTGTTGCGCTGCACGCCCGGCTCGATCCGCACACGCACGCGGGTTTCGCTGTCGCTGGCGATGCCGGCTGCGCTCAGGCGCTTGGCCATGGCCGCGGACAGTTCGTCGGAATGCTGCCAGGTGGTGGTGAACTCGCCGGTCTGCGGGCGCTGTTCATCCAGACGGAAACCGTTGTCCTGGAAGAACTGCACCGCCACTGGCCAGACTTCGGCCGGTGGGTGCTGGGCCACGACCCAGCGGGAGTCACCGCTCTTCTGCAGCGAGTAATCGCTGGCATCGGCAACGGCCGACAGCGGCTGAGGACGCGGCACAATGTATTCGCCCTTCTCGGTGTCATCAGCAACGTTACGCGGGATCGGCAACAGCGGATCCAGACGCTTGGAAGTGCTGACTTCCGGTGGCAGTTGCATTGGTGCAGTCTGTTGCGCTTGCAGGTAATCGCTACCACGGTCGCGGAAATAACCTTCCGGCCCCCAGACCCATCCGCAGCCGCTGGTGCTGGAGATAATCAAGGCAAGTGCGGAAAGTCCGGCCATTCGCTTCATGCGTTGTATTTCCTCAATTAAACCAGGACGCTGCACTGGCGCAGGGCCGAGCGGAGCGTTTCGTGACAAGGTGTGCTCAGCCAGGTCAGTGGCAGGCGGATGCCTTGATGCATCAGGCCCATTTCCACCAAAGCCCACTTCACCGGAATCGGGTTGGCTTCGATGAACAGGTCTTTGTGCAGTGGCATCAGTTTTTCGTTGATCGCCCGTGCGGTGTCGGCGTCGCCCTTGAGCGCGGCCTCGCACAGATCGGCCATTTCGCGTGGCGCGACGTTGGCGGTTACAGAGATGTTGCCTTTGCCACCCAGCAGGATCAGCTCAACGGCGGTCGGATCATCGCCGGACAGCACGATGAAATCCTTGTTCACACCATCGATAATCGCTTTGGCGCGTTTCAGGTCGCCAGTGGCTTCCTTGATACCGATGATGTTCGGCACGGTGGACAGGCGAATCACGGTCTCGGCTTGCATGTCGCAAGACGTGCGGCCAGGAACGTTGTAGAGAATCTGCGGAATGTCGACCGCTTCAGCGATGTGCTTGAAGTGCTGGTACAGACCTTCCTGAGTCGGCTTGTTGTAGTACGGAACCACCAGCAGGCAGGCATCGGCCCCGGCTTCCTTGGCGTTGCGGGTCAGCTCGACAGCTTCGCGGGTCGAGTTGGCGCCAGTGCCGGCGATGACCGGAATGCGCCCGGCAACCTGTTTGACCACGGCTTTGATGACGGCGATGTGTTCTTCTACATCAAGGGTTGCCGACTCGCCGGTAGTACCGACCGCGACAATGGCATGGGTGCCGTTCTTGAGATGGAAGTCCACGAGTTTGCTGAGGCTGTCCCAGTCAAGACGCCCTTGTGCATCCATGGGAGTGACCAGTGCCACCATACTGCCCGCAATCATGAAACCGCTCCTGCCGGAAAAAGAGAGCGGTAATGGTACTGGCGCCAAGATGCTTGCACAAGCGAAGTACTGCGCTGCCGCCATTCCCCTTGGCGCCGCTTTTCGCTACCCTTCAGACTTTGATCGGTACTGATCAGCTTGTACGCCGGGTTCCAGCCTCCCTTTACGGCCTCCCAGACCCCGTTCCTGCGTCGCATCGACGCGCTCCCGCTATAGTGGAGCGAGCCGCGAGCGCTTGCCGGGCCTCTTTGTACGGACAGCCAGAACAGGCACTCCCCGGTGGCCAACGCCCGTAAACCTACCGACCGCTCATCGCTTTAGGAATGCTGCATGTCCACCCCCACAGTTCGCGAACAATTCCTTGTCATCAGTGCCCTCGGCGCCAACCCCATGGAGCTGACTAACGTCCTGTGCCGCGCCAGCCATGAAAATCGCTGCGCCGTGGTTACTTCACGCCTGACTCGCCACGGCGAGTGCAGCGCTTTGGTCCTCGAGGTCTCCGGCAGTTGGGATGCCCTCGCCCGCCTGGAAGGCAGCTTGCCGGGTCTGGCCAAGAAACACGCCTTTACCGCCAACGTGGTGCGCAGCGCGCCGCTGGAAAATCGTCCGCAGGCCCTGCCGTATGTGGCGTATGTCAGCTCGGCATATCGCCCGGACATCATCAATGAGCTGTGCCAGTTCTTCATGGATCACAACGTCGAACTGGAAAACCTGACCTGCGACACGTATCAGGCGCCGCAGACCGGCGGCACCATGCTCAACGCCACATTTACCGTGACCCTGCCCGCCGGCACCCAGATCAGTTGGCTGCGCGACCAGTTTCTCGACTTCTCCGACGCGATGAACCTGGACGCACTGATCGAGCCTTGGCGCCCACAGAACCCAATGTAAGGAAGCTTTCATGGCTGTTGTCATCGACCAACCGGTTGCCGATTTCGAAGCACCTGCCACCAGCGGGCAGACTGTCAGCCTGTCTGCCCTAAAGGGCAAACAAGTGGTGATCTATTTCTATCCGAAGGACAGCACCCCGGGTTGCACCACAGAAGGCCAGGGCTTTCGTGATCAGTACGCCGCCTTCAAGACCGCCAATACCGAGATTTTCGGTATCTCCCGTGACAGCCTGAAGTCCCACGAGAACTTCAAGTGCAAGCAGGAGTTTCCCTTTGAGCTGATCAGCGACAAGGACGAAGCCGTCTGCCAATTGTTCGACGTGATCAAGCTGAAGAAGCTGTACGGCAAGGAATACCTGGGCGTTGATCGCAGCACGTTCCTTATTGATAAGGACGGTGTGCTGCGTCAGGAATGGCGTGGTGTGAAAGTGCCGGGGCATGTGGATGCTGTTTTGGCTGCTGCGCAGAATTTGAACAAGGCCTGATGTTTCTCTGGCGTCTTCTCTGGCGTCTTCTCTGACGCCATCGCTGGCAAGCCAGCTCCCACAGGTTTTGTGTGCACCGAAAACCCTGTGGGAGCTGGCTTGCCGGCGATGAGGCCTTAAGCCGCACCGAACAATCTGGATCAACCGCTACAGCAGCGGCGCCACCACCGGCTCCTTGCGCGGCCACGCATCCAGCACTGCCTTGAATAGGGTCGCCAGCGGGATCGCAAAGAACACCCCCCAGAATCCCCACAACCCGCCAAACAACAGCACTGCACAGATGATTGCCACCGGGTGCAAATTGACCGCCTCCGAGAACAGCAGCGGCACCAGCACATTGCCATCCAGTGTCTGAATGATCCCGTAGACCGCCATCAGATAAATGAACTGATCGCTCCAGCCCCACTGGAACAGCGCAATCAGCAGCACCGGCACGGTCACCACCACGGCACCGACATACGGCACCACCACCGACACACCGACCAGCAACGCCAGCAGCGCCGCATAGTTGAGTCCGAGGGCGGCAAACGCGATGTAGGTCACGCCGCCACAAATCACGATTTCGATGACCTTGCCGCGAATGTAGTTGGCAATCTGCCGGTTCATCTCCTGCGCAACCCGAGTGATCAGCGCGCGCTCACGCGGCAAGTAGCCACGCACCCATTCGCCGATCATGGCCCGGTCCTTGAGGAAGAAGAACACCAGAATCGGCACTAGTACCAGATAGATCATGATGTTCACCAGCAGCGGCAAACTCGACAGCGAGAACGTCAGCGCCCACTGGCCGAACTTGCCGATCTCGCCACGTGCCGCCTCGATCGCCTGCAACACTTGCTCATCGGACACCAGGTGCGGATAGCGTTCCGGCAGCAGCAACAGCAGCGACTGCCATTTGGCGAGCATGCCCGGCAACTCATTGAACAGCGTGATCAACTGATGCCAGAGCAGCGGCAACACCACGAGGATAAACAGCATCAGCACGCCCATGAACAGCGCGAACACCAATCCTACCGCCACACCACCCGGCACGCGCAGACGCTCGAGCGTGACCACCAGGCCCTGCATGAGATACGCCAGCACCATCCCCGCCAATACCGGCGCGAGCATGCCGCCGAGGGTGAGCACGGCCGTGAAGGCGAGAAACAGCAGCACCGCCAGCACCACCGCTTCCTCATCGGAGAAATAGCGCTGAATCCAGTCGCGTAACACTTTGAACATCAATAATCCTTAGATTGTAACGCTGTCGATTTCAGGCCTTTTTCAACCAGTAACGGTAGACACCTGCTTCGTCTTCTTCGCGCAGCAGCGTATGACCGGCCAATTTGGCAAAGGTGCGAAAGTCGCGTTGCGAGCCCGCATCAGTGGCGATCACCTTGAGGACGGCGCCACTCTGAAGCTTGTTCAGCTCCATTTTCGCCTTGAGCAACGGCAACGGACAATTCAGGCCACTGGCGTCCAGTTCCACGTCATGGGCTACAGCGTCAGTCATTGCGTCACTCCGGTTCAGGTCTTCGAGCAGCCTAGAATATCTGGTCGCAGCATCGGTGTCCGGCTACAGTAAGGTCTTTGTCTTCTAAGGCTTTGTGCATGACTTTTCTGCGCCCTACCCTGCTGACGCTCGCTTGCCTGCTCGCCTCACCAGGCTTTGCCGACGATCTGCCGTCACTTGGCGACGCCAGTTCTGCCATTGTCTCGCCGCAACAGGAATACCAGCTTGGCCGCGCCTGGCTGGCGATGTTGCGCAGCCAGGTTTCACAGCTCAACGATCCGCAGCTCAAGGACTACGTCGAATCCAGCGTCTATAAGCTGGTGGAGACCAGTCAAGTCACTGACCGACGCCTTGAATTCATTCTGATCAACAGCCCGCAGCTCAACGCCTTCGCGGCGCCGGGTGGCGTGGTCGGGGTCAATGGTGGCTTGTTCCTCAATGCGCAGACCGAGGGTGAATACGCATCGGTACTGGCGCACGAACTGGCGCACTTGTCACAACGCCACTTCGCGCGCGGCGTCGAGGCATCGCAACGAATGCAGGTACCGATGATGGCCGCGCTGCTGGCCGGGATCGTCATTGCCGCAGCCGGTGGCGGTGACGCCGGTATTGCGACCATCGCCGGTACGCAGGCAGCGGCGATTCAGTCGCAACGCACCTTCTCCCGGCAGAACGAACAGGAAGCCGACCGCATCGGCATCCTCAATCTGGAAAAGGCCGGGTATGACCCGCGTTCGATGCCGACCATGTTCGAACGCCTGATGCGTCAATACCGTTTCGACGCCAAGCCACCGGAATTCCTGCTGACTCACCCGGTGACCGAATCGCGTATTGCCGACACCCGCAACCGCGCCGAACAAGCCAAACCGGGCGGCATTGAAGACTCCAAGCGCTATCAATTGATCCGCGCGCGCGTGCAGTTGATCTACGAAGAAACCCCGGGTCTGGGCGCCAAGCGTTTCCGTGCGCAGCTGGATGAAAACCCGAAGAACGATGTGGCGCGCTACGGTCTGGCGATTGCGCAGATCAAGGGTGGCCAGTTGAATGAAGCGCGCGAGAATCTCAAGCAATTGCTGGCGACGTCGCCGAACGAAATCATCTACAACCTTGCCCAAGTCGATCTGGACATCACCAATAATCGTTTGCCGGATGCACAGTCCCGTGTGGACCGGATGCTTACACAATATCCGGGCAACTATCCGCTGAATCAGGTTCGAGTGGATCTGCTGCTGAAACAGAATCGCGCGCCGGATGCCGAGAAGGCGCTGGAAGCATTACTCAAATCCCGCCCGGATGATCCGGATGTCTGGTATCAGGTCGCCGAAACCCGTGGCTTGTCGGGGAACATCATTGGCCTGCACCAGGCGCGGGCCGAGTATTTCGCGCTGGTTGGCGATTATCGCCAGGCGATCCAGCAACTCGATTTTGCCAAGCGCAAGGCTGGCAGCAACTTCCCGCTGTCTTCACGCATCGATGCCCGCCAGCGTGAGCTGATGGAACAAGAGCGGATGGTCAAGGACATGATGGGCTAAGCCTCCTGCCGTCCAGACAAAAGCTTCAGGCATAAAAAAACCGCCTCTTTCGAGGCGGTTTCTTTTTTACCTTAGCGCTGGATTATTCAGCCAGTTTGAAGGTGATGAAGCTTGCACGACCTTGACGCAGAACGCGCATCGACACCGAACGGTTCTTCGGCAGTGCCTTGGCGATCTCGCCGAACTCCTTGGTGGAGCCGATGGCCTGGTTGTTCAGGTGCGTAATCACGTCACCTGGCTGCAGACCAATCAGCGCCGCAGGACCGTCCTGCACTTCCTTGATCACCACACCACCTTTGAGGTCGTAGGTTTTCTTCTGCTCGGCGGTCAGCTCGCCCACCGACACACCGAGGCGGTTGCTGGTGCTTTCAGTACCGGACTTCGGTAGCGCATCCAGCTCTTTGTCTTCATCAGGGATCGCGCCAACCGTCAGCTCGACATTCTTGCGCTTGCCTTCACGAATCACTTCCAGATTGGCTTTGGCGCCAGCTTTCAGTGCGCCGACCAGATGCGGCAGATCAGCTGACATGACGATCGGCTGACCATTCATGCTCAGGATCACGTCGCCAACTTGCAGGCCACCTTTGGCTGCCGGGCCGTCATCCTGAATCTGGGCAACCAGCGCGCCGGCCGGTTTATCCAGGCCGAACGACTCGGCCAGATCCTTATTCACTTCCTGGATGACCACGCCCAGCCAGCCGCGGCTGACTTTGCCACCGCTCTTCAGCTGATTGGACACATCCATCGCCACGTCGATCGGGATCGCGAACGACACGCCCATGAAACCACCCGAACGGGTGTAGATCTGCGAGTTGATGCCGACCACTTCACCGTTCAGGTTGAACAGCGGACCACCGGAGTTGCCTGGGTTGATCGGCACGTCGGTCTGAATGAACGGCACATAGTTTTCGTTCGGCAGGCTACGACCCACGGCACTGACGATGCCTTGAGTCACGGTATGGTCGAAGCCAAACGGCGAACCGATTGCCACGACCCACTGACCGGCTTTCAAGTCCTGGGATTTGCCGAGTTTGAGCACCGGCAGGTCCTTGCCTTCGATTTTCAGCAAGGCCACGTCGGAGCGTGGATCGGTGCCGATCAGCTTGGCTTTCATTTCACTGCGGTCGGCGAGGCGGACGAGGATCTCGTCGGCATCGGCGATTACGTGGTTATTGGTCAGGATGTAGCCATCCGGGGAGATAATGAAGCCCGAACCCAGCGACTGCGCTTCACGCTGACGACCACCACCGCCCGGCGAACGCTGCTGAGGCGGCATGCCGCGCTCGAAGAATTCGCGCAGCATCGGCGGCAAGCCTTCCAGATCAGGCATCTGCTGGTTCACTTTGCGATCCGGCAGTTTCTGCGTGGTACTGATGTTCACCACGGCTGGCGAAGCTTGTTCGACCAATTGGGTGAAGTCAGGCAGATCGGCCGCTTGCGCCGCAGGCACCGCCTGACCGAGCAACAGCACAGTGGCGAAAATGGAGAGATAGGATTTCAAACTTGGTATCGACATACAGCTCCCGTTACGACGAGCAGGGTTAAGCGATATGGAGCAAGGAACGCCGGAAACCACCGACCGGCATTTTTGTTCCGGGAACAACAAACAAGGCCAGAGCCGTGAGGCTCTGACCTATAAAAAATTTTCGGGGTATTTGCAAATGAAAATGCTCAGCAAACATTTCATCTACGTCTCGATGAAGACGTGGTAATGACTGAAATCAGCTCACTGCTTACTGGTTGCAGTGCCATCGGTATTTCGCATCGACAGAGCAATTCGTTCGGCAGTGCCAATTGGAATCTCACCAACCACAGTGACCATCATCTCGCCTTCAGGCGTTGTCAGGCGACGGGAAACGGCAACGGTTGGACCCAGTTGCGTGCGAGTGTCAGTGACGGTTGCGCCGTTCAAAGGCTCAAGGAAAACCGAAAAACGTGCCAAGCCGTCGTCGTACAGCAAACTGTTGACCTGAGTCTTGGTTTCCGGGTCCTTGTGCGAGGTGCTGCTGGTCAGTTCAAAACCCGGCGGCAGCCAGTCCGAATGCCAGACCTGAGCGGTCTTGACCGCGGAAGCCTTGTCGCTGTCGAGCGTTATCGCTTTACAGTCAGCATCAGCCTGCAAATCTTTGTCCGACGGGACTTCGTCAGTATCGAGACTGGTGAACTGGAAGCGTTCGAGCAACTGCCCCTTGTCGTTCAGCAGCAACGACTTCAGCGGCAAACCCGTTTTCTTGTCCAGATGCAATTCAAAACCGTAACGATGCTGATCGCGAGGCGTCAGCGATACAATCACTGCGTCTCGCCCAGCCACGCGCGATTTGCCGATGACGGCAAGGTCATACCAGTTTTTCAGCTTTTGCGGATCGAGAGGACGAGCGGCTGAGTTGGGGGAATCCCCCAGACCGGCAATCAGGGTGCCGCTGACGCATTGAGTGTGTCCATCAATGCGCACGACTTCCTGCGCCGAACCGTCGAGCTGGAGTAAACGCTCGCGAACCTGGCCATTCTGGACGCGATGCCAGATGTTATGGGTAGAAAAGCTACCGTTACGCTCGTATACGAAAGTGCCGTGAAAGCTTTGCTGCTGCTCGGCCTGGCCCAGACGGGTCAACCAGTCCTGGGCCTCATCAGCGTGGGCTGGAACTATGAACCAGCCACTGAGCAGAAGCGAAAGTAGAGGTATGGCGCGCATGATCCTCCTTAACGGTTTTCCAGACTTGCTGCACGTGCGTATGGCAACGCGCTTTCAGTGCCTTTCAGTGCGGCCTGTTGTGCGTGCTGACGCAGGTAGCCTGGCAGACGCTGATCATGCCAGCCTGGCTGACCTTGCAGTACGCCGTTGGCCATAGGGCCAGTGGCTTCCGAACTTTCACTATAGCCTGCCAGAACAGCCGGACCTTTGACCTGTGGGGTAGCCAAGGTTGGCTGATTGGATTGCTGAGCCAGCTCAACACCAGCGATTTCGTCCTGGTTGTACAGGCGAACACCGGCCAGAACGGCAACAGTCACCGAGGCTGCAACAGCCAGACGGCCAAGATTGCGCCATGGGCTGCGAGATACTTTGGCCGGAGCCGTTTCGTCTTCCAGTGCAGCAGACACTGCCGCAGCGATATCCAGACGTGGCAGCAGCAGATCCTTGTGCATGGCTGCCCGAGCGATCTGGTAACGAGCCCAGGTCTCACGGGTATCAACATCATCCAGTGCATTGAGCACTCGACGCAATTCCAGTTCGTCCGCTTCGTTATCCATCACTGCGGACAGCGATTCCTGCAGGGCTTCACGACTCATGGCGTTCCTCTCTTGGCTGTCGCCGCTGTCTCAGTTTTCCTGCAACAACGGCTGCAGGGCTTTATCGATGGCCTCCCGGGCGCGGAAAATCCGGGAGCGCACGGTACCCACCGGACATTGCATGACGCTCGCAATGTCCTCGTAACTCAGACCATCGAATTCACGTAAAGTTAACGCCGTACGCAAATCCTCTGGCAGTTGCTGAATGGTTCGATGGACAGTGCCTTCGATCTCATCCCGCAGCAGTGCACGTTCTGGTGACTCGAGATCCTTGAGGCCATGATCGCCATCGTAGAACTCTGCATCTTCGGAACTTACATCGCTATCCGGCGGCCGGCGGCCGCGTGAAACCAGGTAATTCTTTGCCGTGTTAATGGCAATACGGTACAGCCACGTATAAAACGCACTGTCGCCGCGAAAGTTTCCAAGCGCTCGATATGCCTTGATAAAGGCTTCCTGAGCCACGTCCTGGGCTTCATGGGTGTCGTGCACGAAACGCACGATCAACCCGAGAATCTTGTGCTGATACTTCAGCACCAACAGATCGAAAGCTCGCTTGTCGCCGCGTTGAACGCGCTCGACCAGCTGCTGATCCTCTTCCTGGGTTAGCATGAACACTCCTCGATAAGCCCGAAGGAGACTTGCATAACTAAACGACCAGACTTGCAAACATAGACTCGGGCTTTTCGCAAAAGTTCTCCCCCTCCAGGCAAGTTTCCTGCGGGCTCTGATTTGGCACGCACGAAAAGCGCAGCTCGGGATAAACCGGCTGCGCGAATAATCTTGTCATCGGTTTCGCCGGCAGGAATCCAACCGCAGATTCCGCACTGAAGCCGACACTGTCCCTTATCTCTGGCACCGACTATTGATCTTGGGCCTTTGGCAAAAGTTCCAATTATTTATAGCCGTCACCACCTGACATTGGGCGACCCTGTGCAGAAAAAGTCTGTTTCAGCACCGATACAGTCGTCTTTTCCCCAAATGGGTGAGAAAAACTTCCGACGAAGCACACGGTTTTTTCGGTCACAGTAGTTTCACAATGCCATGTCGGCCCGGCTATTGTGCCGATCCCCCCCTCTATATACTAGTGGGCTGTGTGGCTGCCTTGACTCGCCGATCCGGCAGTCCTGCACCACCCCCGACCCGGGTCGCTTTGAGCGGAATCCTGTAATGAGCCAACAATTCCAACATGATGTTCTGGTCATTGGCAGCGGTGCTGCCGGTTTAAGTCTCGCGCTGACCCTGCCGGGTCATTTGCGCATTGCCGTATTGAGCAAAGGCGATCTCGCCAACGGATCCACCTATTGGGCCCAGGGCGGCGTCGCAGCTGTGCTGGATGACACCGACACTGTCGAATCCCACGTCGACGACACCCTGAACGCCGGCGGCGGTCTATGCCACGAAGACGCAGTGCGTTTCACCGTCGAGCACAGCCGCGAGGCCATCCAGTGGCTGATCGACCAAGGCGTGCCTTTCACCCGCGACGATCAGTCCGGCACTGAAGACGGCGGATTCGAATTCCACCTGACCCGCGAAGGTGGCCACAGTCACCGCCGCATCATCCATGCGGCCGATGCCACCGGCGCTGCCATCTTCAAAACCCTGCTGGCCCAGGCCAAAGAGCGTTCGAACATCGAGCTGCTGGAGCAGCGCGTTGCCGTCGACCTGATCACCGAACGTCGCTTGGGCATGGAAGGCGAGCGCTGCCTCGGCGCCTACGTACTCAACCGCAAGACTGGCGAAGTCGACACCTACGGCGCACGCTTCGTGATTCTGGCCTCGGGCGGTGCCGCCAAGGTCTATCTCTATACCAGTAACCCCGACGGCGCCTGCGGTGACGGCATCGCCATGGCCTGGCGTTCGGGTTGCCGGGTGGCGAACCTGGAGTTCAACCAGTTCCACCCGACCTGCCTGTATCACCCACAGGCCAAGAGTTTTTTGATCACCGAAGCCCTGCGCGGCGAAGGCGCCCATTTGAAGCTGCCCAATGGCGAACGCTTCATGTCCCGCTTCGACAAGCGCGCCGAGCTGGCACCGCGTGACATCGTCGCCCGGGCCATCGACCATGAAATGAAGCGCTTGGGCGTTGACTGCGTGTATCTCGACATCAGCCACAAACCCGAAGCGTTCATTAAAAGTCACTTCCCGACTGTTTATGAGCGCTGCCTGGGATTCGGCATCGACATCACCAAACAGCCGATCCCGGTCGTCCCGGCCGCGCATTACACCTGTGGCGGCGTGATGGTCGATCAGAACGGTCGCACCGATGTGCCGGGCCTGTATGCCATCGGCGAAACCAGCTTCACCGGCCTGCATGGCGCCAACCGCATGGCCAGTAATTCGCTGCTGGAATGTTTCGTCTATGCCCGTTCGGCGGCGGCGGACATCCTCGCGCAACTGGACGATGTCGCCGCGCCAAGCGCCCTGCCCGTCTGGGACGCCAGCCAGGTCACCGACTCCGACGAAGACGTGATCATCGCGCACAACTGGGATGAACTGCGACGGTTCATGTGGGACTACGTCGGCATCGTGCGCACCAATAAGCGCCTGCAACGGGCGCAACACCGCGTGCGCCTGCTGCTGGACGAGATCGACGAGTTCTACAGCAACTATAAGGTCAGTCGCGATCTGATCGAACTGCGCAACCTGGCACAAGTCGCCGAACTGATGATTTGCTCAGCCATGGAGCGCAAGGAAAGTCGCGGCCTGCATTACACCCTCGACTATCCCGACCTGTTGCCTGAGGCGCTCGACACTATTCTGGTGCCGCCCACCTACGCCGGCTGAACTTGAGCCGTACTCGCAGGCGCCGGTGCAGATCCGCCGCCTGCGAGTCCCGTGGTACACAGATTGATCTGACCCGCCATTCCCCGCGCAGACGAAAACGCAAAACCACGATCAACGGCAGCGCCAGGCTGTCCGGCCTCAACTGCACGGCTTGCCAGCCATCCGCCTGATTCCACAACTGCCAGCCATCGGCGTCCCGGCGCAATCCGCGAAACGCCTGAGGGTGATTTAGCAGAATCTGCCGAGGCAACACCCAATATCCGTGAAGCAGACAGCCAAAAGCCCCGAGCAAACTTGCCCAGAGTGGAATAGAAAGCAGGAACACCGAACCCAGTGCGAACGCCTGGGCCAGCAGATACGCCGCCAGCAACTGCCGTGAGGCATGCCAGCGGCATTCGAACGTGTTACTTGGGCTGGACACGGTCCAGGATCATGCGAACCATACGCTGCAGCTCCGGATCTTCAGACTCGCTGCGCTCCATGAACCAGCCGAACATGTCCTGATCCTCGCACTCCAACAGGCGAACATACAACGCACGATCCACCTCGTTCAGATCGGCATAAACCTCTTTCACGAACGGCACCAGCAACACGTCAAGCTCAAGCATGCCGCGACGGCTGTGCCAAAAGAGGCGATTCAGTTCAACTTGTTCGACCATGGAGCCCTCCTCAAATTTGGCGGCAAGTATACAGCGCCGAGGCGGGTCGCACAGTCGGCTTTGGTCGGGCACCACCGATCCTTTATCAACTACCCATTTCACCAACGCGCCCTTATGATGTGCCCCAGTCTATTTACCCTGCGAAGACCCATGGCCGATTCTGCTTTTTTCTGCACCCTGTCTCATGAAGGCGTTCTCGCGGTTCGCGGCGCGGATGCCGGAAAATTCCTGCAAGGCCAGTTGACCTGCAATCTCAATTACCTGAGCGACAGCCGCGCCAGCCTCGGTGCTCGTTGCACACAGAAAGGCCGGATGCAGTCGAGCTTCCGCATTCTGCTTGAAGGCGATGGCGTGGTCCTGGCGATGGCCAGCGAGCTGCTGGAGCCGCAACTGGCGGACCTGAAAAAGTACGCGGTGTTCTCCAAATCAAAACTGACCGACGAAAGCGCCGCTTGGGTACGCTTCGGCCTGGCCCATGGCGACAACGCCTTGACCAGCCTCGGTCTGGATCTGCCGGCAGAAACTGACAGCCTCGTGCGCAATGAAAGCCTGATCGCGATTCGCGTCTCGCCGGATCGCGCCGAACTCTGGGCACCGGTCGATCAGGCTGACGCGATCAAAGCCAAATTGTCCGAAGCCCTGCCTGAAGCCGAGCTGAATCAATGGCTGCTGGGCCAGATCCGCGCCGGTATCGGTCAGGTCATGCCAAGCACTCGCGAGCTGTTCATCCCGCAGATGCTCAACCTGCAAGCCGTCGGCGGCGTGAGTTTCAAGAAAGGTTGCTACACCGGCCAGGAAATCGTTGCGCGCATGCAGTACCTGGGCAAACTCAAGCGTCGTCTGTATCGATTGAGCCTGGACGCTGCTGACTTGCCGGAGCCTGGTACACAACTGTTCGCGCCAAGCCACAACAGCGCCATCGGCGAAGTGGTGCTGGCCGCCAAGGCCGGGCAAAACATTGAACTCCTGGCGGTGCTGCAGGCCGAAGCTGCCGAAGCCGGTGATTTGCGTCTGGGCACCCTCGAAGGTCCCGCGCTGCATCTGCTCGACCTGCCTTACGAACTGGATCGCGACCGCGAAATCCAGCGCTGATCGCAGCATTTGTTGCAACACCCTAGAGAGTTTAAATGAGCGAACTGGCGGAAAAAGTCCAACAGGATTTGGTTGCGGCCATCGATAACGATGACCTGGTTCTGCCCACGTTGCCGGAAGTGGCCCTGCAGATTCGCAAGGCTGCTGAAGACCCGGAAATCAGCGTCAGCGACCTGAGCAAAGTGATCGGCCGTGACACGGCACTGTCGGCGCGCCTGATCAAAGTGGTCAACAGCCCGCTGCTGCGCGCCGCGCAGGAAGTCACCGACCTGCACACAGCCATCACCCGGCTGGGCATCAACTACAGCAGCAACCTGGCCATCGGCCTGGTGATGGAGCAGATCTTCCACGCCCGCTCCGAAGTGGTCGAGCAGAAGATGCGCGAAGTCTGGCGCAAGAGCCTGGAAATTGCCGGGGTCAGTTACGCGTTGTGCCGCCGCTACACGCAACTCAAGCCCGATCAGGCAGCCCTTGGCGGGCTGGTGCATCAGATCGGCGTGTTGCCGATTCTGACTTACGCCGAAGATCACTATGAGCTGCTGTCGGATCCGGTCAGCCTCAACCATGTGATCGACCATATTCACCCGTTGCTCGGCGACAAGTTGCTGCGCGTGTGGGAGTTTCCGGAACGATTGGTGGAGTTGCCGGGGCGCTATCAGGACTTCAAGCGCGACTCGACGGCCATTGATTACGTCGATCTGGTGCAGGTGGCGAGCCTGTATTGCCACAAGGGCACTGACCACCCGTTTGCGCGGATTGATCCACTGAGCGTGCCGGCGTTCAGGAAGCTTGGGATTGATCCGGAGAACAAAGCGTTGTGTGAAGATCTGGAAGAGTCGCGGACGATGTTTTACTGATCCGAGACCGCGCCGCCACATTCGCGAGCAGGCTCGCTCCCACAGGAAAATGCATTCCAGAGTGGGAGCGAGCCTGCTCGCGAAGGGGCCAGCAAAACCACCACAATCAGCCGGCAATAAAACTGACCCGCACCTTCAACCCCGCCTGCTCACCGTCATGCAAACTAATCTGCGCCAGATGCGCCCGGCAGATCTCGCCAACAATCGCCAGCCCCAATCCTGAACCCGCCACCTGCTGATTACGCCGATAGAAACGCTCGAACACCCGATCGCGCTCTTCCAGCGGAATCCCCGGGCCGTCATCTTCCACTTCAAGCACCGCCGGCGCCGTCACCCGCAAAATCACGTTGCCGCCCGATGGCGTGTGCGCCAAGGCGTTGTCCACCAGATTGCTCAGCAACTCATTGAGCAACGTCGGTTCACCGCGCAGCCACACCGGTTCGTCCGCCTCTAGCGCCAGGGCCACCCCGCGCTTGTGCGCCAGTGGCGCCATGGCCATGCCCAGCTCTCGGGCCAACTGACTCAGATCGAGCAACTGCGCGCCGCCCTCGGCAATCGCCCGGGCGCCGTTTTCGACCCGCGCCAACGACAGCAACTGATTGGCCAGATGTGTCAGGCGATCAGTGCTTTGTGCCGAGGACTCCAGCGTCGAACGCCAGACCTCGGCATCATTGGAACGCAGGCCCAGCTCAAGCCGCGCCTTCAGCGCTGCCAAAGGCGTACGCAACTCATGGGCGGCATCGGCAATGAACTGCGCCTGCCGCTCAAACTGCCCGCGCAGACGCTCGGTGAAATGATTGAGCCCGCGCACCAGCGGCCACAGTTCATGCTGCACTTCAACCAATGGCAGCGGGCGCAAGTCGTCGGGCTGACGCTCTTCCACCGCCGTGCGCAAGCGCTCCAATGGGCGCAGTGCCGCACTGACCGCGAACCAGACCAGCAACAACGCGCCAATCGCCAACATACCCAAACGCAGCAAGGTATCGGCGGCCAGACTACGCGCCATGCTCACCCGCGCTTCGTCGGTTTCGGCCACGCGGATTTCCGCCATGCCGTTCATGTTCGGCTCGCTCACCGCTTTCAGCAGACTGACCACGCGCACGTTCTGACCGTTGTAAGTGGCGTTGTAGAAGCGCGCCAACGCGGGATAACTGTCCGTTCGCGGCGTCCCTGGTGGCGGGCCGGGGAGGTTTTCGTAGCCGGAAATCAGCTTCTGATGGATATCGTTGACCTGATAGTAAATCCGCCCGGCGCTGTCGTAAGCGAAGGTATCGAGTGCGACGTAGGGCACATCGGCGCTCAGTGTGCCGTCACGCTGCGACAGGCCCGCGGCGATGGTCCGCGCCGAGGCCAGCAACGTGCGGTCATACGCGGTGTCGGCGGCTTCGCGACCATTCCAGTATGCGCTCAAACCGCTGGCGAGCATCAGTACCACCAGCAGCAATGCAAGGTTCCACAGCAAGCGCCAGCGCAGGCTGCTGGGCTTATGCATCGCGGCTTTCCAGCAGATAACCCAGACCACGGAACGTCACGATCGCCACTGGTTGGCCGTCGAGTTTCTTGCGCAAGCGGTGCACGTAGATTTCGATGGCATCGGGGCTGGCCTCTTCGTCGAGACCGAACACCTGGGACGCCAGTTGCTCCTTGCTCATCACCCGTCCCGGCCGGGCGATCAGCGCTTCCAGCACCGCTTGTTCGCGGGACGTCAGCGTCAGCAACTCTTCGCCGAGGGTGAAGCGCCGGGTGTCGAGGTCGTAGGCCAGCACACCGCAGCGCTGCTGGCGTTCACCACCGAGCACACTGCGGCGCAGCAAGGCTTTGACCCGTGCTTCCAGCTCAGTCAGCTCGAAAGGCTTGGCGAGGTAATCGTCGGCGCCCAGATTGAGGCCATGGACGCGATCCTTCACATCGCTGCGCGCCGTTAGCATCAACACCGGCAGATTTTTGCCGCGTGCGCGCAAACGCGCGAGCACCTCGAAACCGTCCATGCGCGGCAGGCCGACATCGAGGATCGCCACGGCGTATTCCTCACTGCCCAGCGCCAGATCGGCGGCCACACCATCGTGCAACACATCCACGGTCAGACCGGTGCTCTTGAGCGCCTGCGCAACGCTTTCAGCCAATTGCAGATGGTCTTCGACGAGCAGAACACGCATGGATTTTTACCTCGTTCAGGAATGGCCAACGCCACGCTTTGCCGCGGAGTTTACAGCCGCAACCGCCGCTGTGAAGCCCGAAAACCTTGAAAGTCAGCTGAAAGGTTAGCGAAAGGTTAGCTCGTTACAGTCGGCCCACGGACAGTTCCGACTGCCGTCGCTGATGCCACACAGCGTAAAGAAAAACGCCTCGAAGCGTTTTCGACCAATAAGAACAATAAACGGAGTAAACCCGCATGCCGTCCATGCAGCCTCAGGCCTCCACGCCTTTCCGCCCTTCCCGTTTCAGCCACACCGCCCTCGCCAGTGCCGCCGCCCTTGCCGGTTTTTCGCCGTTGAGTTTTGCCGACTTCATCGAAGACAGCAGCGCCACCTTCGAAACCCGCAACATGTATTTCAACCGCGACTTTCGCGATGGCACCAGCGCCCAGCAATCCAAGCGTGACGAATGGGCTCAAGGGTTCATGCTTAATCTGCAATCGGGTTACACCGACGGCACCGTGGGGTTCGGTGTCGATGCGCTGGGCATGCTCGGGGTCAAACTTGATTCAAGCCCGGACCGCACCGGTACCGGCCTGCTGCCGACCCATGATGACGGGCGCGCGGCGGATGAATACTCCAAAGTCGGCCTGACCGGCAAAGTGAAAATTTCCGCCACCGAGCTGAAAATCGGCAGCCTGATTCCTGAACTGCCGATCCTCAAGCCCAACGACGGGCGCATCCTGCCGCAGACCTTTGAAGGCGGCTTGCTGACCTCCAAAGAGATCAAGAACCTGACCTTCACCGGCGGCCGTCTGGAGAAAGCCAAGGATCGCGACAGCACCGATTTCGAGGACATCGCCCTCAACAACAAGAACAGCCGTTTTGCCGGCACCGCCGCTGGCAAGCACTTCGATTTTGGCGGCGTGGACTACAAGTTCACCGACAAGATCACCGGCAGTTACCACTTCGCCCAACTCGACGAAGTCTACAACCAGCACTTCTTCGGCCTCGTTGCCTCGCGACCTATGGGACCCGGTACGTTTGCCACCGACCTGCGTTTCGCCGTCAGTGATGATCAGGGCGCAGCCCGTGGCGGCGAGATCGACAACCGCTCGCTCAACGGTCTGGTCAGCTACGCGCTGAGCGGCCACAAGTTCAGCGCCGGTTACCAGCACATGTCTGGCGACAGTGCCTTCCCTTATGTCGATGGCAGCGACCCGTACCTGGTCAACTTCGTGCAGATCAACGATTTCGCCGGCGCTGAAGAGCGCTCCTGGCAGGCGCGCTACGACTTCGACTTCGCCAAACTCGGCATCCCCGGTCTTAGCTTCATGAGTCGCTACTTGAGCGGTGACAACATCAAGCTCAAGAACGGCGAAGAAGGCAAAGAATGGGAACGCAACACCGAGATCAAATATGTAGTACAAAGCGGCGCCTTGAAGGATGTCGCCGTGCGTTTGCGTAATGCCACTTACCGCTCCAATTACTCGGCTCGCGATGCTGACGAAGTGCGTTTGCTGGTGAGCTACAGCGTTGCCCTTTGGTAAATGCCCGTAAGTGAAAAACACGTCGAATAACAACAATGCCCGTGGAGAATCGAATGAACCTGTCACTGCGTAAAGTTGCACTGGCCGCCAGTTGCATCCTGTTTGCCGGCCAACTGATGGCCGAACCGAAACGTCCGGAATGTATCGCCCCGGCCTCCCCCGGCGGTGGTTTCGACCTGACCTGCAAACTGGTGCAGAGCGCACTGGTCAACCAGAAACTGCTGAGCAAACCGATGCGTGTGACCTACATGCCCGGCGGTGTCGGCGCGGTGGCCTACAACGCCGTGGTCGCGCAACGTCCGGCCGATGCCGGCACGCTGGTCGCGTGGTCGAGCGGTTCGCTGTTGAACCTGGCCCAGGGCAAGTTCGGTCGCTTCGATGAGACCAACGTGCGTTGGCTGGCAGCGGTTGGCACCAGCTACGGCGCCATCGCGGTGAAGAGCGATTCGCCCTACAAGACCCTCGACGATCTCGTTCAGGCACTGAAGAAAGATCCAAGCTCCGTGGTGATCGGCTCCGGCGGCACCGTCGGCAGCCAGGACTGGATGCAAACTGCACTGATCGCCAAGGCTGCCGGGATCAACCCGCGCGACCTGCGTTACGTCGCGCTTGAAGGTGGCGGCGAAATCGCCACGGCCCTGCTCGGTGGTCACATCCAGGTCGGCAGTACCGACATCTCCGACTCCATGCCGCACATCCAGAGCGGTGACATGCGCCTGCTCGCGGTGTTCGCCGACAAGCGTCTCGACGAGCCGGAAATGAAAGACATTCCGACCGCTCGCGAACAAGGCTACGACATCGTCTGGCCAGTGGTGCGCGGCTTCTACCTGGGGCCAAAAGTCAGCGATGAAGACTACGCCTGGTGGAAAGACTCGTTCGACAAACTGCTGGCCTCCGACGAATTCGCCAAGCTGCGCGACCAGCGTGAACTGTTCCCGTTCGCCATGACCGGCCCGGAACTCGACACCTACGTGAAGAAGCAGGTTGCGGACTACAAAGTGCTGGCCAAAGAGTTCGGCCTGATTCAGTGATCGCCTCTGTCTAGCCGCTGCGTTCCCGGTTGCGGGGACGCGGCACAGGAGCTCCCATGCTTATTCAACGCATTTTCGCCTCCGTGCTGTTGCTGGTTTGCGCCGGCCTGGCACTGATGGCGTGGCCGTACCAAGCGGCTTTTTCCTACGAACCGGTGGGCCCGCGCGCCTTCCCGCTGCTGATGCTCGGCCTGATGGGCGCAGCGCTGCTGTACATGGTATTTCGCCCGGCGCCGATCAAACACAGTGAAGACGAGCCGCCACTGGATCGCGAAACCCTGACCAAGATCGCCATTTGCGTCGCACTGCTGCTGGTGTTCGCCGGTCTCTTCGAACCGCTGGGTTTCATCCTCAGCAGCATCCTTATCGGTATTCCAATGGCGCGCCTGTATGGCGGTCGCTGGATGCCGAGCATCGTGGTGACCACGCTGATGGCCATCGGTCTGTACCTGCTGTTCGACCGTGTGATGGACGTTCCGCTGCCCCTTGGCCTGCTCGACGTGCTGGAGAACTGATATGGATACCCTCGGTTATTTGGGTCAAGGCTTCGGCGTTGCGCTGAGCCCGTACAACCTGGTCACGGCCCTGACCGGCACGCTGATCGGCACTGTCGTAGGCTTGCTGCCAGGCCTCGGCCCGATCAATGGCGTGGCCTTGCTGATTCCGATTGCTTTTGCTCTCGGCCTGCCGCCGGAGTCGGCGTTGATTCTGTTGGCAGCGGTGTACCTGGGCTGTGAATACGGCGGACGGATCAGCTCGATCCTGCTGAACATTCCGGGCGAAGCATCGACCGTGATGACCACCCTCGACGGCTACCCGATGGCCCGCAAAGGCCTCGCTGGTGTCGCGCTGTCGCTGTCGGCGTGGAGTTCGTTTATCGGCGCGTTTATCGCCACCTGCGGCATGGTGCTGTTTGCGCCGTTGCTGGCGAAATGGGCGATAGCCTTCGGCCCGGCGGAATACTTCGTGTTGATGGTGTTTGCGATTGTCTGTCTCGGCGGTATGGCCGGTGATCGACCGTTGAAGACCTTCATCGCGGCGTTGATCGGCCTGTTCCTGTCGAGCGTCGGCATCGACGCCAACAGCGGCGTTTACCGCTTCACCGGTGACAACATCCACCTGACTGACGGCATTCAATTCGTTGTGCTGGTGCTCGGTCTGTTCTCGGTCAGTGAGATTCTGTTGCTGCTGGAGAAAACCCATCGCGGTCAGGAAGCGGTGAAAGCCACCGGGCGGATGATGTTCAACTTCAAGGAAGCGTCGTCGGTGTTCGTGGTGAACATCCGTTGCGGCCTGCTCGGTTTCATCATGGGCGTGCTGCCGGGTGCCGGCGCGACGCTGGCCAGCGCCGTGGCCTACATGACCGAAAAACGCATCGCCGGTGCCAGTGGCAAATTCGGTCAGGGTGATGCCCGTGGTCTCGCCGCGCCAGAAACTGCCATCGGTGCTTCGGCTTGTGGCGCACTGGTGCCAATGCTGACCCTCGGCGTTCCAGGTTCGGGCACGACCGCGGTGATGATCGGCGCTCTGTCGCTGTACAACATCACCCCGGGCCCACTGCTGTTCCAGCAACAACCGGACATCGTCTGGGGCCTGATCGCCTCGTTGTTCATCGCCAACATCATGCTGGTGATCCTCAACATCCCGATGATCCGCATCTTCACCCGCATCCTTGCCGTGCCGAACTGGGCACTGGTGCCGGTGATCGCGATCATCACCGGGATTGGCGTCTACGCGGTGCACGCCACCACGTTCGACCTGTTCCTGATGGTCGGCATCGGCATCTTCGGCTACATCCTGCGCAAGCTCGACTTCCCGTTGTCGCCAGTGCTGCTGGGCTTCATCCTCGGTGGTCTGATGGAGCAAAACCTGCGTCGGGCGCTGTCGATTTCCAACGGCGCGCTGGAAATTCTCTGGTCGAGCCCTATCACTTTCGGTGTCTGGGTGCTGACCGCGATCATGCTGCTGATGCCGCTGCTGCGCATCTGGCGCAAACGTTCGGTCGCGCGTCGCGCCATCGCCGATGTTTGATCGCGCCTCACTGAAATCCTGGTGGGGAACCCCGCTGGTCGGTCTGCTTGGCGGCTACCTCGCCAGCCAGATCGGCTGGCCACTGCCGTGGATGGTCGGCTCGTTGCTGGCGATCATCCTCGTGCGCTGCCTGACCCCGTGGCAACTCACGGAAATCCCTGGCGGCCGCAAGTGCGGCCAGTGGATTGTCGGCATCGGGATTGGCCTGCACTTCACCCCGGTGGTGATGGAGCAGGTGCTCAGTCATTTCGGTTTGATCTTCTTCGGTGCGCTGGTCACCAGTGTCTCGGCGGTGGTCGGCGTGTGGTTGATGCGCCGTACCGGTGAAGATCGCGCCACAGCGTTTTTCTCGAGCATGCCCGGCGGTTCCGGGGAGATGGTCAACCTCGGCGCCCGCAACGGCGCGATGCTCAGTCATGTTGCGGCAGGGCAGAGTTTGCGGGTGCTGGTGGTGGTGCTGTGTGTGCCGGCAGCGTTCAAGTACCTGCTCGGCGATGGCAACCCGATTTCTCACGCTGGCAGCGTCGATTGGCGCTGGCTGGCGATTCTGTTTCCGGCGGGCGGTTTGCTTGCGTGGCTCTGGCAGCGTTTGCGCCAACCCAATCCGTGGCTGTTCGGGCCGTTGCTGGTGAGTGCGGCGGTGAGCATTGGCTGGGATTTGCACATTGGTTTGCCCAATGGCGGCAGTCAGATTGGTCAGTGGCTGATTGGCAGCGGTCTGGGTTGTCACTTCAATCGGCAGTTCTTCCGCCGCGCGCCTTCGTTTATGGGGCGGACATTGATCGGCACGGCGCTGACCATGTTGATCGCGACGTTGGCGGCGTTGGGCTTGAGTGCGCTGACCCATCTGGATTTGCGTTCGCTGACACTGGGCATGATGCCCGGCGGGATTGCCGAGATGAGTCTGACGGCAGAGACGCTGCAATTGTCGGTGCCGTTGGTGACGGCGATGCAGGTGATGCGGTTGTTGTTTGTGCTGTTTCTGGCGGAGCCGTTGTTCAAGTACTGGAATCGTAATCCCGAGTAGCACCGAGTCGACTTCATCGCTGGCAAGCCAGCTCCCACAGGTTCTTGTGGCTGCCACAGACTATGGGCACCCCCCAAAAACCTGTGGGAGCTGGCTTGCCAGCGATGGGGCCCTTCAGACCGTCATCAGATCGGAGGAAGCCGCCACTCGATCGGTGTTTCGCCATTCTGCTCGAGAAACTTGTTGGTCCGGCTGAAATGCCCACACCCCAAAAACCCGCGATAAGCCGACAGCGGCGACGGATGCACCGACGTCAGCACCAGATGCTTGGTCGCGTCGATCAGCTTCTGCTTGCTCTGAGCGTGCGCGCCCCAGAGCATGAACACCAGATGCGGCTGGCGCTCGCTGACCACCTCAATGATCCGATCAGTGAAGAACTGCCAGCCCTTGTCTTTATGCGCATTGGCGTTGGCGCGCTCGACGGTCATGGTGGTGTTGATCATCAACACGCCCTGATCGGCCCAGCTCTGCAGGTAGCCGTGATTGGGAATATCGATGTTCAGGTCGCGCTTCAACTCTTTATAGATGTTGACCAGCGACGGCGGCGCCGGCACGCCTGGTTGCACCGAGAAGCACAAACCGTGGGCCTGGCCCGGGCCGTGATACGGGTCCTGGCCGAGGATCACCACCTTCACTTTATCCAGCGGCGTCGAGTTCAGCGCGTTGAAAATCATCGGTCCCGGCGGATAGATTTCCTTGCCGGCAGCCCGCTCCTGCTGCAGAAACTGGCGCAACTCTGCCATGTAAGGCTGGTCGAACTCAGCACGCAGTGCCTCCTTCCAGCTCGGTTCGAGTTTGATACGGTCGTCAGCAGTCATGGTCATACCCGGCAAAAACAATGGGGCGAACCCTAGGAAAGCCGACCACGCTTGTCAATTGATCTGATGCAGATCCGGCACTTTCCCACACAACGATCATACTGATCGTTCAAATTCCCGATCGAGGTCACGATGAATCTGCACTTCGAAGAACTCACCGGCACCGACGGCGCCCGCATCGGTATCGCCAGCCTGGATGCTGAAAAGTCGCTGAATGCGCTGTCCCTGCCGATGATCAATGCCCTCAGCGACAAGTTGAACGCCTGGGCCAAGGATCCACAAATCGTCTGTGTGCTGCTGCGCGGTAACGGCGCCAAGGCCTTCTGCGCCGGCGGCGAGGTGCGCAGCCTGGTCGAGGCCTGTCGCGCCCATCCCGGCGAAGTCCCGCCGCTGGCCGCGCAGTTTTTCGGCGCGGAATACCGCCTGGATTACAGCCTGCACACCTATCCAAAACCGCTGATCTGCTGGGGCCATGGCTACGTGCTCGGCGGCGGCATGGGCCTGTTGCAAGGCGCGAGTACACGGATCGTCACACCGAGCAGCCGTTTGGCCATGCCGGAAATTACCATTGGTCTGTACCCGGACGTCGGCGCCAGTTGGTTTCTCGCGCGGCTGCCGGGCAAACTCGGCTTGTTTCTTGGCCTGACCGGTGCGCACATGAACGGTCGTGATGCGATCGATCTGGACCTGGCCGACCGCTTCCTGCTCGACGAACAGCAGCCGCAACTGATCGAAGGCCTGTTGCAGCTCAATTGGCAGGAACAGACCGACGTGCAACTCAACAGCCTGCTCAAGGCGTTGCAGCAGGAAGCCGTGGCGCAGATGCCCGAGGCGCAGTGGCTGCCACGTCGTCAGCAGATCGACGAACTGCTCGACGTCAGCGACGTTACCTGTGCGTGGAAAGCCATCAGCCTGCAGCGCGACAGCAGAGATCCGTTGATCGCGCGGGCGGCGAAAACCATGAGCGAAGGCTCGCCACTGACCGCGCATCTGGTCTGGGAACAGATCATCCGTGCCCGCCATATGTCGCTGGCCGAGGTCTTTCAGATGGAATACACCCTGAGCCTCAATTGCTGCCGGCATCCGGAGTTCAGCGAAGGGGTTCGCGCGCGGTTGATCGACAAGGATCAGAAGCCGCACTGGCACTGGCCGGATATCAACAATGTGCCGGATGCGGTGGTTGAGGCGCACTTTCACAAGGTCTGGGAGGGCCGACATCCGTTGGCGGATTTGACGCAGTATTGAACTGACGCGATGACGACTGGATTCCGATCGCGAGCTGGCTCAATCGGTCGCCATACGACTCAGACATTCAGCTCGTAAAACTGAATGATCTCCGTCATCGCCCGCTGCGCTTCTTCGTCGCCCTTTATCAGAATGTCTTCGACATCCCTCAATGGCGGAAGAGGGTGCAGACGTTCAGCAATCTGCATCGCGCTGTAGTCTTGAGTCGCTGTTCCTTCGTTGTTTGAGCCGGCGGGCCGCCATCCTCCCCTTGCGAATCACCCGCGGAGATCAATCTCCAGGTTTCATAGGGCGGCGCTCCACCCAACAGGCTGAATCCGACTGTCCCTGACCAGCCGGCGTTATGGCTCACGGCTGTATCCTTCTCTCCGCAAGCCTCACTAAACAGTGCCTTGCCGATCGCACTGGCATCAATCTCTGCAATCTGGCTGATGGATGGAACCGTCCAGGGTGCCAGCCGACCCGCGAGGGATCCGTCGATCAAGGTATTGATGAAATTGGCGGCGACCTGATTCGATGACAGCTGCATCAGGTTTTCACTGAAGATTTTATTCAATCTCAGTTCACCTTGCCGAGAGGTGTAGCCGCGAATCAGGGCGGAGTAGGCACCGTTTCCACCGTTGGCATCAATGGCCACGGCAAGCCAGAGCCTGGCGCTTTTCAGAATTGTTCCCGCTTCATTATCGACAACGATAACCTCAGAAACTCTTCCGCCAATAATATCGAATAGTTTTTGATACAGGGGAGCGCAGCTAGCCCCTGTTAATTTCAGCGCAAGATATTCGATATCTTCAGAATCGAACATCAGCCCCTTACAAATATTTGCTGCATTTAAAATTTCTGACTTTTCCAGATCATTAAAAACATAACTCATCGTTACTTCCTTGTAATAACAGAGCGTGAAAGATAGCTACTGAGAAACTTAAGCATTTCAGGTGATTCGCGTAATGACGACAGACCGAGACTTACCCGACCGTGCCCTCCGGTAAAGTCAAAGCTGTGTAATTCCACGGTGCAAAAAAAATTCAAACTTCCAAAATCCAGGTTTTCCAATTCGGCCCTGCTGAGCTTTGCCAATTTCTCGTCAGTCAGTTCTTCCTCAGCAGCGGGGCGAATCAAGCCGTTACAGCTTATCAATCGAGGAGTGCCATCACGCCGCGGCCAGTCAGCAATGACAAACTTTCGAACGGAAGCCTCATTCTTGAAATGCGGCGGAGGTGCATTCAGCCAAAGTTCCAGTCCAGGATAATTTTTCAACTTCACAATCAACTCATCCGGCCAGTTGACGTGCCGATAGCCCCGTTCATGGGGTTCAGTGTTTTCTTTTTTTGTATAAAGCCCAGCGTTCAGTTTATAAAGACGCCAACTTTCAGGAGTCGGCGTTACACTCTGATCGTGGTACGACCGTATCTCCGTCCCGGTCCACCAGAAATGCCCCTTGAGCGTATTGGCCAGACACGCTTTCTTATTCGCCAGTTCAGGCATGCCCACATAAAACTCCGGCACCAGAGTCTTATCCACATAGCTACCACCCAGTATGGGCACCTGCTTCATGCTCGCCAGCTTCTTTTGACAGGCCTCCTGATCCGCGTAATAGATTGCCATCGCTTCGGCGATTTGTTCTTCACGGATATAAAAATCCACCACGCAATAACAGACATAAATAAGCAAGCCGTATTTCAACAACTTCTTAAACCATCTAATCAATTGCTTATACGACATCCGGAGCATTTCAAACCTCCCTGCCAAACTGAGGAGCAGGCTGTTTCTTGAGATACCCGGATGTCGCGTTCTCAAACACCTCAAAGTATTGTTTCGTGCCGTACTCCACATTAAATCTGCTCGCCGTCAACTTCGCAGTGCTGCGAAGGCGGTCGTACTCACCAGCGGATTCAAGAACCCTGGCAATACGTTTGGCAATAGCGTGATGATCGAAGAAGTCCACCAGCAACCCATTGTGACCATCAACGATCACCTCCCTTACCGGAGCCGTATCCGACGCTACTACCACACACTCAGACGCCATCGCCTCCAGTAACGACCAAGACAAAACAAACGGATACGTCAAATAAACATGGACTTTCGAACATTCCAGAACTGCCCGGTAAGTCTGGTAAGGAAGCTTCCCTGTGAAATGCACCCTGGAGTCATCGAAACTTACCTCTGCCTCCATCCTGCTGCGCCAATTTGCAAAGCCAACCGGCTTACACCCGTAACTGACGTCATCACCGCCTACTATGATTATCTGTGCATCGGGACACTCAGCCTGAATATGTGGGATCGCTCGCATAAAACTGTGAAACCCGCGATAAGGCTCAAGATTCCTCGCGACATAAGTAACGATCGGCTGCCCGGTTCTCAGTTCGACGCCATTGGGCAACCTGACGGCCCCCGCTTTCGCCAAGCAAGAACTTTGAATGACGCCCTCGTGAATAACCCGAATGGCCGGCTGATAAGCTGCAGGAAACAGACTGCGCTGCCACCGCGTGGGCGCAATGGCAATGTCACATTGCTCAAGATTCAAAAGATGCAGCGAATTGAGCACTCGCAGCCTTGATGACTCTCTTGTTGCTCGCGGGAATTCAGGGTCGAACCCGGAATCTGCGCCCTGCGCCCGATAGTAATATTCGCAATAGTGAATAAGCGGCGCGTCAGGATAGACATCCTTGACGAAGAGCGTTTCCCCCCATCCGGGATGAGCGAGAATCACGTCCGGCCGATAACCCGAATGTTTCAGCCGGCTCAGAATTTCAAAAACCTTCTGTCCATCAGTCACCGCTTGTTCGTAACGGGTCAGGTAGGGGTGAATACCGCCCGGTGCTCGGCTGGCAGCGCGGTATCGATATATTTTCACCCCTGCGATACCCGGCGCCGTATCCCGACCTATCGCTAAAACCTCATAACGCCTGTCAATCGCCGCCAGCACCACATGACGGAACTGGCCCGGAAAGTTTTGGTGAATCACAAGAAGCTTCATAGCGGCATCGTCCTTTTATTCGCCGCTGTTGAACTGAGTTTTGCTCACCTCGATCGGCACGAACAGACGCTAACAAATGCAAGGAAATGAAACTGTAGGAAGCGTCTGGGAATGCCCTAGGAGATGGCTAACGGGGCGACTTTTTCGACGGGCATAAAAAGCGGCGCAGGGCTCATCTGACCTGTACGCAAAGACTCATACTTGGTTTATGGCGTTTATTCACGGAGTGTTTTTACACTCGTGAACGCTGGAAGCGCCAACCTGCGCGCTTCCAAGGATGACTCTTTGACTATGGACAGTCTCATGATGGCCAACACCCTCGTACTCACACCTTCGCAGACTCGACGGCTCTCCCCTGACGATCAATCCACGCCAGGACCTGATGACATCGACTCCCCGGCTACTCCCCTGGCTAACTTGGGTGGGGCGTTGTCCTGGCCCATTCCCCTGAGTGCGGACGAACAACGCCGCTTGCGTCTGATCACCATGAGCCATGCACACCATTTGGGCGACCAGCCGCTGGTGATGCAGATCAAGGGCGGTGTGCTGGAGTTCTTGCGTTATGACCACCCTATTCCCGAGAACGTGACAGACGACCCTGCAAAGATGCTCGACGCGCTGCTCCGCTCCCCGCAAGGGCAACTGATGGGCAAAACGCTGCAACAGAGAATGCAAGGCATCGACAGCGATAGCAGCGTTATGGATTACCTGCTGGCGGGGATCGCACTGCAGATGGATCCTGAGTCGATCACCGCCCCCCTTCGCAACAAGACAGCTGGCTTCGATCTGGCCAGCAATCGACATTGCGGCCGGCATGCATCTGCAGTCATCGATGACCTCGCCGAACACTTAAGTCGTGAAGGCAGAACCAGCGCTGCCCTGGCGAAAACCGGCGCATACCTTTTGCTAGGCAGGTCGGCACCGCAGTTTCTGATTGCAGACATTCCCCGAAATGTGAAAGTTGGCAGTCTGGCCTGGGCCAACCTGACCATGGCGGCAATGGCCATCGAGGCACAAACACCTGGCAAAGTCCCCGGCCTGACGTTTGCCCAAGTCATGAGCAAGGCTGAAAGTGCTCGCCGGGCTGACCCGGCATCGACTCAACGCATTCAGACAGCCGTATTACGCGATTGGGCTGTCACCAACGAAATCATCCTGAAAAGAAACGATGACGCCTACACCGAAGGACAACTTGAAACGATAAGAGCGACATTTAACCAAGAGCTTGAAGAGCGGCTTGCTGCCGCCAGGATTCTGGACAAAGCATTACCGACACGAAAAGACATTGCCCTGGCCCTGCTGATAGAGCGGTTTAGCGATCTGGGCACGCTTTTCGAAGTCAAGGCTCTCCACACGGATACGTATCGTGGCGAGAGTGGACAGACGGGTTTCAGTGGCATCCATTCGCTTCTGGATTACGCAATGATGGACTTGCCGAATCCGCGTCCACTTGCATCAAGTGATACCCGCCTCCCACTCGAGGCATTGAATAACAACCCGACGTTCGGTGTGCAGGAAGCCTTCGACCGGCAGTTCGCCCGCTCAATTCTGGATAAAAAGGCCGCCGTCAATACAACGATCAGGCACATGATCTCCCTGCTCCCACTAGAAGACAAAAAGAATTTCGAGTTTGGAAAAGTCAGTTTTTTCCAACAAGGTTCATTTGTCTCGGATGGATTTTTCAATCATACCCCTTGCCCCAACGAGCCCGGGCTGCTCATCAGGACGGAGCTGAGCGGCACGTTCCAGGCGTACGAAATCAACATCAATAAAGACACGATTGAACGGACGGCCCTGCACAAGGCAAAGCAACAGGAATCAAGGGAGGCCAACAAATACTTCACGACCAAAGAGCTTGTCCCCCGTGAAGCGGCAAATGAACTGGGTCGCGAGCTCGCTTTAAGCGAATCACTGGTGAGCAGTTTCAGCAGCGCGCGGTCCCGTGCGATTGCCGACACCTTTGTGCAACATCTGGATCTGGATGACCCCGCAATCAAAGAGCTCGCACGCGGGCAAACCCCCATGGACGAATATTACCGGCCCAAACCGCTGGGTGAGTTTTTGTTGAACCTGATCCCCTTCAGATCCGCCATTGTCAATTTTCAGAAGGGCAACTACGGCGAGGCGGTGTTTGATCTCACTGTGGATGTATTCGGTTTTCTCACGGCGGGCGTCGCCACGGCAGGAAAACTGATCAGAATCGGCAGGACTGCTCTGTCCACCGGCGCCAAGGCATTGAAGACCGCCCATGTCATCGGTGTCGCCACCATTGATGTGCTCAACCCGGTGGGTGGCTTGAGTGATCTGGCCAGACTCGTGGGCACCGGTGGCCTTTATCTGCTGTCCAGAGGCGCCAAAGCCGTCAACCGGCTCAGGGGGACCGCCGACAGTTACGATGTCTTGAAAGCGCTCAGCAAACAGTACGACGCGGCGGCAACGGGCACCGTAAAAGTAACCGGCCAGACTGTGGAAGGTGCGGCCGTGCTGAAGAGCGGTCAATGGTATTCATTTGATGCCGACACGATGCGACCTTACGGCAGCCCGCTCGAGGAATTCGCTGTCGCCACCCAGGCGGTCGCCGGAGAAGTGCTCGCTGCACACATCGATGATTGGGACGAACTGAGCCATACCTTGTTCAGCCGCTACAGTGTGCCCGATTCCAGAATCGCCGGGCTCTCTCGCAACAGCCAAGGGGTGTATGTTGCCGCCGACGGACACCTCTCCCACATACGCCATACCGATGGCAGCGGTACCACGGCGGTGTACGAGGTCAGGCAAGTCACTCGCACGGAAGACGGCGTCGTGCGTGCGCGGGTGTATCACGACAACCGGCAAACCAGTCTGCTGGTCCAGCATCTCCAGGGTGATCAGTGGCAACGACTGGGATTGTTTGGTGGGGGGCAGATCACGGCGGATCACTTGCGGGCCTGGGAGGCGTTGCCGCAAGCGGAACAGAAGAGGCTGACCATTCGGGGCTTTGCGCTACAGAACGGAGTGTCGGCCAAAACCTTTGCGTACTACGTAGAACCCGAGGGTCAGTTGAGCGCTGCCGGCTTGCTCATGCGTAACCGACCTGCCAACACCCCTTTCAACAAGGTGACTCATGTACATGTCCGTGACTGGCAAACCATGACACAGCCGGCGCGTGACGCAATGACCATGGAAGGATTTGCCGGCCACCACCACCTTAATCCGATCTCGTTCAAAACTTATGTGCGAGCCGACGGGCTCGGGCCCGCGGGTGAAACGCTGCTGAACAGGGCGGCCGGCAGCTCTTACAACGCGCTTACCGATGACCATTTACGCACGTGGAAAGGATTGTTCGAGAAACCGGACAACTCGGTCACACCGCAAGAGTTCATACGTGAACACGGGCTCAGCCCGAACTCTTGGAGACTTCACGTTAAAGTTGATGGCACCCTGAAAGATGAGACTGTGCAGCGTCTTGATCAAGCTCGGCAGACGTCCGCCGTGCCGCTCGCTGCCACGCCAGCCCGTTTACCGGCGCGGGTTCCGGGGGTACCGGAGGAGAAGATCACTGCCGAGCATCTACTGAATTGGGAGGCGGTGTCGCGTAACGAACAGGGGAACACGAGTCGTGCAGACTTTGCCCGGCAACATAACCTGTCCCAGACAACTTTTGAATACTACGTGCAACCTGACGGCCAACTGAGTGCTACGGGCGCCATTGTGCGCAACCGCCCCGCCAATATCCCCTTCGACAAGGTGACCCAAACGCATATCGATCATTGGCAAAACATGACGCAACGAGCGCGTGACGCAATGACCATGGAGGGATTTGCCGGTCATCATCACCTTCATCCGGGGACGTTCAAAAGCTTTGTGCGGCGCAATGGAAGCTTGGGGCCCGCCGGTAAAGCGCTATTGAACAGAGCAACGGGCACCGCCTATAACGCGATTACCGATGATCATCTACGCGAGTGGAGCCGGCAATTCGGGCAACCGGATAATTTGGTCACGGCAGCGGAGTTCGTCAGTCAACACGGATTTAGTCCAACCTCTTGGCATGCGCAAGTAAGAGCTAATGGATCTTTACGAGATGCGACTGCGCAGCGTCTCTATCCAGCAGGGCGCGACGTCGCACTACTCCCCTCCGCGCCCCAAAAAACTGATGCAATTGCGAGCCTGCCGGCTCATGTGCCAGGCCGGCGTAGTGAGTTAATCACTGCTGAGCACTTATTGGCTTGGGAAGCATTACCGCGAGCAGAACAGCTGTCGCTTACCCGCGAGGGTTTTACCCGCCAGAAAGGGCTATCCGGCAAAACCTTTGCGTACTATGTGGAGCCTGACGGACAGTTGAGCGCCGCGGGCATGATCGTGCGTGAACGCCCCGCCGGCACACCCGTCAATCCGGTGACCGGTGCGCATATTCGTGATTGGCAAGCCATGACACAACCGTTGCGTGATGCAATGACCATGGAGGGATTTGCCGGTCTTCATCACCTTCATCCGGGTCTGTTTAAAAGTATTGTCCGGCAAAATGGAAGCCTGGCACCTGCCGGTGAAGCGATGTTGAACAGGGCGGCAGGCGTTGCTTACAACTCGATTAGAGATGAGCATCTAAGCCAGTGGAAAATGCTCTTCGAGAAGTCGGGCAACACAGTCACAGTAGAAGAATTCGTACGCCAGCACGGATTAAGCCCCAACTCTTGGCGACGACTTGTCAGAGCTAATGGACTCTTAAAAGATACCGCTGTGCGGCGTCTCGAACAGGCAGGGAGAAACACCACATTGTCTCCCGCGCCTCAACAAATCGAGACAAGTTCGGGACAAAAGCGGCCTGCACAGGAATCTGTCGACCCGACCCAGCCGAAGAAGTCTGCCGACACACCACAAAACTCAGAACAGGCTCCCGGCCCCTCCTCGGACATCCTGCCTGTCGCAATCAAGGTTGAAACCGGAACGTCCTCGTCATTGCCTCATCAGGTCGACAACACATTGCCAATCCTGCAGGACCCAAAGAACCCCAGGCTCAGTTTGACCCATGCATTAGAGGGGCCGATAGATGACATCCGTATCGCCCACTGGAATGGCTTGCTTGACGGTCTCGATAACGCAAGCAAAAAAAACGTTTCAAGCCAGATCAAGGAATCGATCAAAGACTGGTTGCGTACCGAAGGACAGCATCAATCGCGGTTTGATCAAACTCTGGAAGTGTTCACGGCACTGGATGACGGCCCCAATCGCGGCGCGTCAGTGTGGGCACGACGCGATATTGCCAAATTTGAAGTGCTAGGACCGTACGCAGGCAAGTTTCATGAATCAGATGCGTCGTTGTTTCAGGAGATACGCAAACAAGGTTCACGGGCTGTACTGACTTACTTGTTCGGCACACGCTCGGGCAATCGCTCGGTGAGTGGGCTGCACACGGGCAATACCCTGAGCCTGATCAATACCTCACAACTGGGCAATGAGCCGGCATGGAAGTCGAACAACGTCATTTCCATTGCCGCGGGAAAAAACCTGACGTTCTACGTGGCGCTAGAGGACATCAGCAAGGGTGATGAATTACTGATGGATTACGGCCTGCTCTATCAGCCCGTGCCTGATATAGCGGTCAAACAGGACCCTGGTCGCTGACTGCCCGTTGAGGCGTCAAAGCGACGACGGCCATTGATCCTTGGGTGCGCTGTACGGTGGCGCCTTAATCCTGACGATATTCCCGGGCACAAAAAAGCGGCGCTAATTGCGCCGCTTTCATTTGCGTGAATCTACCAGCGGTTGCCACGCCCGTTATGGTCGCCGCGTCCACTGTGTCGGTCGTAGTTACCGCGACCGCGGTGATCGTTATCCCAACCGCCGCGACGATGACCATCCCAACGCCCGCGATCGTTGCCGTGCCAGCGACGGCTTTCGTAATAACGTGGAGCCGGTTGGTAGTAACGCGGCGCCGATTGGTAATAGCGCGGTTGCTGGTAGTACCGCGGGGCTGGCTGGTAGTAGCGTGGCTGCGCGTAATACCTGCTGCCACCGTTGTAATACGTGCCACCCGTGTTGTAGTAGGCCGGTGCAGGTGATGTGTAGACCTCTGAGCTGTAATACGAGTCCGCGTAAGAGTACGGGACGCAACCGGCAACGGAAAACATCATCGCAGCAAGTAGAAGAATTCGTCTATACATGGCGGCCTCCTGGACCGCGGGTTGGCCACACCAGCGACGCTGGCAGGCGACAGTCATTTAATCGGTGACTGTCGAAAAATCAGACAGCGTTTTCGGCATCTGGTGCGTTGCTGCAACAAGTTGAAACAAGTGATCTATGAAACCTTGTTCATCCGCAAAAACGCTGTCATTCAGCCGCTGATTAATGGTGCCCACCGTGATATCCGCCGCCGTGATAACTCCGTCCGTAACCGCCTCGATACCCGTAGCCACCGTAGTAATAACGCGCGCCGCCGTAGTAGCGGGGGCCGTAATAATTGCCGTACGGATAAGGTGAGTAATAGCCGGGATAGTAATAAGTGGCTGGGTAACCGCCGTAGGGTCCGGCGTAGTAGTAACAACCGGACAGACCCAAACCGAGCACCGCTCCCAGCAGCACCCTTCGCAATGTTTTTTGAATAAGCATGGCGGCCTCCTGAAAGACCCGCGACAGCAGTCGGCACAGACCGGCTGACATCTGTTTTGACTGGCAAAGCCATGCCGAGTGCCGACACCCCGAAACCATCGGATCAGCGGCAAACACGCTGCATGACGGTGCAGTCGCGCACCAACTCAAAGCGCCTCAGCAGCCTCGCCACCAACCCTAGGCAACCCGCGCGCCCGTGCCAGAGCGCCTGACGCAACTTGGCACGCGTCTCGCTTTAGCAAACCCGTGCAGGAGTCATCACAGGTTCGCGGCACCACAATTTGCAATGGCTGACTAGGGTTCCGGCTCGCAATCGCGAGTGGCTGGTCCGAGAGTTGGCGACCTCCAGTTGAGGTTACACGGCGGGACAAAAGCCCGGGAGACAAGCCACCGTTCGCGGTGCCGCGTTGCCTTCCTGTCCGCCCTTGATCAACTGGAGAATCCACCATGACTCGACTAAGTTTTCCCGCCCTGCTCGCCGCTGCGTTCGCCGCGCTCATCAGCACGCAATCCCCCGCCGCCCAGAAAGACCACTTCAGCGTGTGCTGGACGATTTACGCTGGCTGGATGCCCTGGGAATACGCCGGCAGCCAAGGCATCGTCGACAAATGGGCGAAGAAGTACGGGATCAAGATCGACGTCGTGCAGCTCAACGACTACGTCGAATCGATCAACCAGTACACCGCCGGCCAGTTCGACGGCTGCACCATGACCAACATGGATGCACTGACCATTCCGGCCGCCGGCGGCGTCGACAGCACCGCGCTGATCGTCAGCGATTTCTCCAACGGCAACGACGGCATCGTCCTCAAGGGCGAGGGCAAGACAGTCGCCGACCTCAAGGGCATGGACGTCAATCTGGTCGAACTGTCGGTCTCGCACTACCTGCTGGCCCGCGCGCTGGACTCGGTCGACCTGACCGAAAAAGACCTGAAAGTGGTCAACACCTCCGACGCCGACATTTCCGCTGCATTCAACACCGATCAGGTCAACGCCGTGACCACCTGGAACCCGATGCTCTCGGACATCAAGGCCAAGCCGGGCGTGACCGAAGTATTCAACTCCAGCCAGATTCCCGGCGAGATCATGGACATGATGGTGGTCAACAGCGCCACCCTCAAAGACAACCCGGCGCTGGGCAAAGCGCTGACTGGCGCGTGGTTCGAAGTGGTCGAGCTGATGAACGCCAAGAACGCCGCGAGCAAAGCTGCGCTGGAGCACATGGCCAAGGCCTCGGGCACGGATCTGGCCGGATTCCAGGCGCAACTCGACACCACCAGACTGTTCGCCACGCCAAGCGAAGCGCTGAGTTTCGCCACCAGCAAGCAACTGCCGGAAACCATGCGCAAGGTCGCCGAATTCTCCTTCCTGCACGGCTTGCTCGGTGAAGGCGCGAAAGACACCAGCGCGGTCGGCATGGCCTTCGCCAACGGCGTGACCAGTGGCGATACCGGCAACCTCAAGCTGCGTTTCGATCCGACCTACGTGCAGATGGCCGCCGACGCCAAGCTGTAAGCCACGGAGGATTTGGCCATGCGCCTGATCAATCGCCACCCGGATCGCCCCAGTCGCCTGTTGTTGGTGATCCTGCCGTTCGCTTTGCTGCTGTTCGCCTATTTCATGGGCTCGGCCGAGCGCCTGGCGGAAAACCCCAACGACAAACTGCTGCCCAGCGCCGTGCAGATGAGCGACGCGGTAAAACGCCTGGCCTTCAATGCCGACAGCCGCACCGGTGACTACCTGTTGTGGCAGGACACCGCGTCGAGTCTGCGGCGCCTGGCCATCGGCCTCGGCATCGCTGCATTGGCCGGGCTGTGCCTGGGCATCGCCGCCGGCACGCTGCCGTTGTTCGGCGCGCCGTTGTCGCCGCTGCTGACAGTGCTATCGATGGTGCCGCCGCTGGCGATCCTGCCGATTCTGTTCATCGTGTTCGGTCTGGGCGAGTTGTCGAAGGTCATGCTGATCGTGATCGGCATCACCCCGGCGCTCGCTCGCGACCTTGAACAGCGTGCGCGGGAAATCCCCGTCGAACTGCTGATCAAAGCGCAGACCCTCGGTGCCTCGACCTGGACGTTGATGCTGCGCGTAGTGCTGCCGCAACTGTTGCCGCGTTTGTTGATCTCGTTGCGGCTGATGCTCGGTTCGGCATGGCTGTTCCTGATTGCCGCCGAAGCGATCGCCTCCACCGACGGCCTCGGCTACCGGATTTTTCTGGTCCGGCGTTATCTGGCGATGGACGTGATTCTGCCGTATGTGGTGTGGATCACCCTCCTCGCCTGGCTGATGGATTGGGGCCTGAAATACCTGACCCGTCGCGCATTCCCTTGGTATGAGGGGGCGGCCAAATGAGCTTCATCACCGTGAAAAACGTCTGGCAGCAATACGCCGATCAGGTGGTGCTGGAAGGCCTGAACCTAAGCGTCAACGAGGGCGAGTTCTGCACCTTGGTCGGCGCGTCCGGTTGCGGCAAATCGACCTTCCTGCGTCTGCTGCTCGGCCAGGAAACGGCGAGTCGCGGCGAGATCCTGCTCGACGGTCAGCCGCTGGCCAGCGAACCGGATGCCAGCCGTGGCGTGGTGTTCCAGCGCTACTCGGTGTTCCCGCATTTGAGCGTGCTCGACAACGTCGCCCTCGGCCTCGAACTGCCGCGTGCGCCATTGCTCGGTCGGCTGTTCGGCAGCGCCAAACGTGAAGCTCGCGAACAAGCGGCAGCATTGCTGAATAAAGTTGGCCTCGGCCATGCACTGGACAAGTACCCGGCGCAGCTGTCCGGCGGCATGCAGCAACGGCTGGCGATTGCCCAGGCACTGATCATGAAACCGCGCGTGTTGCTGCTCGACGAACCGTTCGGCGCGCTCGATCCGGGCATCCGCAAAGACATGCACGCCTTGCTGCTGGAGCTGTGGCGCGAAACCAAACTGACGGTGTTCATGGTCACCCATGACCTGTCCGAAGGCTTCAGCCTCGGCACGCGTCTGCTGGTGTTCGACAAGGTTCGCCTCGACCCGCACGCCCCCGGCGCCTATGGCGCGCGCATCACCTACGACATCCCTTTGAACAGCGACCGCCGCGCCCAACGCGCCGCCGTCGACGCCCTGCCGTTGCCACTGGCAGGCGCCCTTCGCACCGCTTGAGAGGACTTCTTCAATGAATAAGCCGATGACCGATTCGACTCAACTGTTTCCACCGTTTGCCGAAGAAATGCTCCCCGGCGGCGGCCACCGTTCCTTCGTGTTGAAGCGCGGCCAATTGCTGCGCCTGACCGATCTGCGCGGCGGCGCCAACGTCAGCCTGACCTTGCTCAACGCCAATGAAAAAACCGAGCGGCTGAACCTGCCCGACAGCCTCAAATGCCAACACACCGCCAAGCTCACCAGTGGCCATTGCCTGTACTCGGACATGGGCCGCGTGCTGGCTGCGATCACCGCCGACACCTGCGGCTGGAGCGACAGCCTCGGCGGCGTGCTCTGCGCCGAAGAAGTCGCGCAGAAGTACGGTCAGGGCCGCTATCAGGAACTGCGCAACGGCTTCTTCCGCAACGGTACCGACAACCTGCTGGTGGAACTCGGCAAGTGGGGCCTGGGCCTCTCCGACCTGTTGATGACGCTCAATCTGTTCAGTCGCGTCAACGTCGACGAGGCCGGGCGTTTCCACTTCGTCGAAGGCAATTCCAAGGCTGGCGATTACATCGAACTGTACGCCCCGATGGACACGCTGGTGGTGCTCACTGCGCTGCAGCACCCGATGGATCCGGCGCCGGAATACGCACCGAAACCGCTAAAGCTGAGCTGGATGAACGCCGACGCCAGCGTCGCCGAACACTGCCGCACCTCGCGCCCGGAAAATGAGCGCGGCTTTATCAACACCGACCGTTTGTTCGCCTGAGGATCGCTGCCATGTCAGTTGCTATCGCCACTTCGCAAAACCAACCCGACACAGCGGTGTACCGCGCCACGATCCCGGCCGGTGAACCCTGGCTGATGGAGGTCAAGGCCGGCCAGACCCTGCGCATCCTCGATCTAGAAGGTAATCAGGCCATCGATACGTTGTTCTACAGCCTCGCCAATCCCAAGGAACGCTACGACGTGCAGCGCACCTTGCGTCGGCAGAACAGCGTCTACCTGAGCACCGGCAGCGTGCTGTATTCCAACCTCGGCCACGCGATGCTGACCATCGTCGCCGACACTTGCGGACGCCACGACACCCTCGGCGGTGCCTGTGCACAAGAGAGCAACACCGTGCGCTACGCCCTGGAAAAACGCTACATGCACAGCTGCCGCGACAACTACCTGCGCGCTTGTGTCCATGATGGGCGACTGGGCAAAAGCGACATCGGGCCGAACATCAATTTCTTCATGAATGTGCCGGTGACGGCGGATGGCGGGCTGACCTTCGAGGACGGGATTTCGGCGCCGGGCAAGTACGTCGATTTGCGCGCGGAGATGGATGTGATCGTGCTGATTTCCAACTGCCCGCAGTTGAACAACCCGTGCAACGCCTATAACCCGACACCTGCGGAGCTGCTGGTATGGAACTGAAAATCAGCCGTTTGCGCCGTTGGCTATTCGCCCTGTGCCAGGCCCGTTCCGGCCAGTGCCTTAAAAAGTGAAACCACCACAAATCCCATTGTAGGAGTGAGCCTGCTCGCGATCGCGGTGTGTCAGGTACATGAGTTTTGACTGATCCGACGCTATCGCGAGCGGGCTCACTCCTACAGGGGCTCGGTGGTGATCTGAAGTGTTTTTTTCATCCGGGACGACCCGGATGTCTGTCGAAAAACGGCGGGACGGCCCGCTTCCCCTTCAGGGGTTATGCCATGTTCGAAAAAATCCTCATCGCCAACCGTGGCGCCATCGCCTGCCGCATCCTGCGCACCCTTGCTTCACTGCAGGTCAAAGGCGTGGCCGTGTATTCCGAAGCCGACGCCGCCAGCCTGCACATTCTGCACGCCGATGAAGCGCACAGCCTCGGTGAAGGCGCCGCTGCCGGTACCTATCTGGCAGTGGATAAAATCCTCGCCATCGCCCGACAAAGCGGCGCCACGGCGATCCATCCCGGTTACGGGTTTCTCTCGGAAAACGCCGCGTTCGCCGAAGCCTGCGCAGCGCACAACATCGCTTTCATCGGCCCGACGCCGGAACAACTGCGCGTATTCGGCCTCAAGCACACCGCCCGTGCGCTGGCCAAACAGCACGGCGTGCCCATGCTCGAAGGCACCGAACTGCTCGACAGCCTCGACGCCGCGCTGATTGCCGGCGAACAGGTCGGCTACCCGGTGATGCTGAAAAGCACCGCCGGCGGTGGCGGCATCGGCATGCGCGTGTGCCGCAGCGCCAGCGAATTGAGCGAATCCTTCGAAGCGGTAAAACGTCTCGGCCAGAACAACTTTAGCGACGCTGGCGTGTTCATCGAGAAGTACATTCAGCGCGCCCGCCATCTGGAAGTTCAGGTGTTCGGTGACGGTCGCGGTGAGGTCATCGCCCTCGGCGTGCGCGACTGCTCGGTGCAGCGGCGCAATCAGAAAGTCCTCGAAGAAACCCCGGCGCCGAACCTGCCGCACGGCATGGCCGAAGAGTTGTGCGCAGCGGCGATCAAGCTGGCGAAAGCGGTGAACTATCGCAGCGCCGGCACGGTGGAATTCGTCTTCGACAGCGAGGCGCAGCGCTTCTACTTTCTCGAAGTGAACACACGGTTGCAGGTGGAACACGGCGTCACTGAACAAGTCTGGGGCGTCGATCTGGTGCGCTGGATGGTTGAGCTGGCGGCGGGTGAGCTGCCGCCGCTGAGCGAGTTGTATCGCCAGTTGAAACCTGACGGCCATGCGATTCAGGCGCGGCTGTATGCGGAGGATCCGGGCCGCGATTTCCAGCCAAGCCCGGGCTTGCTGACGGCGGTGGAGTTTCCGCCGGCCAACGGCATTCAACTGCGCATCGATACCTGGGTCGAGGCTGGCTGCGAGATTCCGCCGTACTTCGATCCAATGATCGCCAAAGTCATCACCTGGGCGCCGAGCCGCGAACAGGCGCGTGCCGAGTTGCATCAAGCGCTGGCCGAGAGTCTGTTGTACGGCGTGGAAACCAACCGTGATTACCTGCGACAGATTCTCCTCGACACGCCGTTCGCCAGCGGTGAGCCGTGGACGCGTTGCCTGGAAGGTCTGGTCTATCGCGCCAACACCTTCGAAGTGCTCAGTGCCGGCACGCAAACCAGTGTGCAGGACTATCCCGGTCGCCTCGGTTATTGGGCGGTCGGCGTGCCGCCGTCGGGGCCGATGGATAGTCGCGCATTGCGTCTGGGCAATCGCTTGCTCGGCAATGCTGAAGGTGCGGCGGCACTGGAAATCACCATGAGCGGGCCGCTGTTGCGCTTCAATTGTGAAGCGGTTATCGCAGTGACCGGCGCGCCGATCGGCGTGACGCTCGAGGGCGAAAGCGTACCGATGAACACCGCCCTGCTGATCCCGGCGGGCGCAACGTTGCATCTGGGCAGCATCAGTGGCGCCGGGGCACGCAGTTATCTGTGCCTGCGCGGTGGCTTGCAGGTGCCGGATTATCTGGGCAGTAAAAGCACCTTCACCCTTGGCCAGTTTGGTGGGCATGGTGGTCGGGCGTTGCGTGCCGGGGACGTGTTGCATATCGCTGCGCTGAAGGATCGCAGTGCTGGTGAGCAACTGGCCGAGCAGCACATCACCGCGTTGCCGGCGGTGCGGCAGATTCGGGTGATTTACGGCCCGCACGGCGCACCGGAATACTTCACGGAAAACTATATCGGCACGTTCTTTGAAACCCAATGGGAAGTGCATTTCAACTCCAGCCGCACCGGTGTTCGTCTGATCGGGCCGAAACCGGAATGGGTGCGGGCCGACGGTGGCGAGGCCGGATTGCATCCGTCGAACATTCACGACAATCCGTATGCCATTGGCGCGGTGGATTTCACCGGGGATATGCCGGTGATCCTCGGCCCGGATGGCCCAAGCCTTGGCGGGTTTGTCTGCCCGGTGACGGTGATCGAAGCGGATCTGTGGCAACTTGGGCAGCTCAAGGCAGGCGATAAAATCCAGTTCATTCCCGTCAATCTAAAAACCGCTCGCGATCTCGCCTGTCAATGGGATAACTGTGGGAGCTGGCTTGCCAGCGATGGGGCCCGGCCAGACACCGCATTAACTTCATCGCTGGCAAGCCAGCTCCCACAGGATCTTGTGTCACCTGTGGTATTGGAGTTGGGTCAGGGGGATGTGCGGCTTGTTGCGCGGGTTTCCGGGGATACGCATTTGTTGTTGGAAATCGGCGAGCCTGAACTCAATCTTGTTCTGCGTTTCCGCGCCCACGCCCTCATGCAAGCGCTGGAACTCAAATCCCTGCACGGCGTGATCGATCTCACCCCCGGCATTCGCTCGCTGCAAATCCACTACCAGCCCGAGCAACTGCCGCTGGCCGATCTGCTCGGCATCGTCGCCGGTGAATGGGACGCGGTGTGCGCCGCCAACGACCTGCAAGTGCCGTCACGTATTGTGCATTTACCGCTGTCGTGGGACGACCCGGCTTGCCAGTTGGCCATCGAGAAATACATGACCACCGTGCGTAAGGACGCGCCGTGGTGCCCGAGCAATCTGGAGTTCATCCGCCGCATCAACGACCTGCCGAATCTCGACGAAGTGCAGCGCACGGTGTTCGATGCGAGCTATCTGGTGATGGGCCTTGGCGACGTTTACCTCGGAGCGCCAGTCGCCACGCCGCTGGATCCGCGCCATCGCCTGGTCACGACCAAATACAACCCGGCGCGCACCTGGACCGCCGAAAATTCGGTGGGCATCGGCGGCGCCTACATGTGCGTGTACGGCATGGAAGGCCCCGGCGGTTATCAGTTTGTCGGGCGCACCTTGCAGATGTGGAATCGCTACCGCGAAGTCGCCGCGTTCGATGGCAAACCATGGCTGCTGCGCTTCTTCGATCAGATTCGTTTCTACCCGGTCAGCGCCGAAGAACTGCTGCGCATCCGCCGCGATTTTCCGCTGGGGCGTTTCGATCTCAACATCGAACACAGCCAGCTCAACCTTGCCGATTATCAGGCTTTTCTCAATCGCGAAGCCGAAGGCATCAACGCCTTTCGTGCCCAGCAACAGGGCGCCTTCAACGCCGAACGCGAACGCTGGATCGCCAGCGGTCAGGCGCATTTCGACAGCGAAGAAGCCGTGCCGGAATCGACCGAGGATGCGCCACTGGCCGACGGTGAACAAAGCGTCGACAGCCACATCGCTGGCAATCTCTGGCAGGTGCAGGTCGAGGCCGGCAGCCGTGTCGCGGCGGGCGATGTGCTGGTGATTCTCGAGTCGATGAAGATGGAGATCCCGGTACTCGCGCCGCTGGCCGGGGTGGTGCGCGAGATTCGCGTGCAACCCGGTTCGGCGGTGCGCGCCGGACAACGGATCGTGGTGCTGGCACTCGACTGAAGCCAATTGGATAAGGATCTACTCATGAATTTGCAACTCGATGTTCTGCGCCAGTCCTATCGCAATGGCGACACCACACCGCGCCAACTGCTGCTGAAATTGCGCGAGAAAGCCGCCGCGCTGAACCCGGATTATCACTTGTTCATTCATCTGCTCAGCGCCGCCGAACTGGAGCCGTATCTCGCCGCCCTCGACGGTCGTGACCTCGACAACCTGCCGCTGTACGGCGTGCCGTTTGCAATCAAGGACAACATTGATCTGGCGGGGATTGCGACCACCGCCGCGTGTCCGGACTTCGCTTATGTGCCGGAACGCTCGGCGACCATCGTCGAGCAGTTGATCGCCTTGGGAGCGATTCCGCTGGGCAAGACCAATCTCGATCAATTTGCCACGGGCCTCAACGGCAGCCGCTCGCCTTATGGCGCATGCCCGAACAGTGTGCTGACGGAATATCCGTCCGGCGGTTCCAGCGCCGGTTCGTCGCTGGCGGTGGCATTGGGCGTGGCGAGTTTTGCCTTGGGCACCGATACCGCAGGCTCCGGTCGGGTGCCCGCGGCGCTGAACAATCTGGTCGGGTTGAAGGCGAGCAAAGGGCTGATCTCCACGGCCGGCGTGCTGCCGGCTTGTCGCACGCTGGATTGCGTGACCACGTTCACCGCCACAGCGCGTGAGGCCAGTCAGTTGCTGGCGCTGACCGCCAAACTAGATCCGCGTGATGAGTACAGCCGTCGCAATCCATCGTGGAATGACGGCTCGGCGTTTGGAGCACCACGCGCATTTCGTTTCGGTGTGCCGCGCGCGCAGGATCTTGAGTTTTTCGGTTGCGTCGAAGGGCCGCTGTTGTTCGGCGATGCCATCGACCGGCTCAAGGCTTTGGGTGGCGAAGCGGTCGAACTGGACCTGTCGCCCTTCCTTGAAGCCGCGCGCCTGCTTTACGAAGGGCCGTGGGTTGCCGAGCGCTATAGCGTGGCGGGTGAGTTGATGGAGCAGAATCCCGAAGCGGTGTTACCGGTGATTCGAGCCGTGCTGGCGAAAGCCCCGGCGGTGAGCGGCGTGCAGACCTTCCGTGCGCAGTATCGGCTGCAAGCCCTGAAAGCCCTGTGCGATCAGGCCCTCGAAGGCCTCGACTGCGTGCTGAGCCCGACCATCGGTCGTGCGGTGACGCTGGCCGAACTGCACGCCGAACCGGTGCTGCGCAACTCCGAACTGGGTTACTACACCAACTTCATGAACCTGCTCGACTACGCCGCCGTCGCCGTGCCGAGCGCGTTCATGGCCAACGGTTTGCCGTGGGGCGTGACGCTGTTTGGCCGGGCGTTCACCGATCAATACCTGTTGAGCGTGGCCGATGCGCTGCAGCGTCAGCTGGATTCCGACCTGCCGACACCGGCGAACGCAGCTCGCCATGATCGCGCACGCATTGTGGTGTGTGGCGCGCATCTGCAAGGGTTGGCGTTGAACTGGCAACTGACCCAGCGGGGTGGGCGCTTGCTGGAGACGACGTTGAGCTCACCTGATTATCAACTGTATGCGTTGGCCGGCGGCCCGCCATTGCGGCCGGGGATGGTGCGGGTAAAGGATGGCGGCGTGACGATTGCGGTGGAAGTGTGGGAGTTGCCGAGCAGTGAATTGGGCTCGTTCCTCACCGGGATTCCGGCACCGCTGGGACTGGGCAAGGTGCAACTGGCGGATGGACGTTGGGAGAGCGGGTTTATTTGTGAGCCGTATGGACTGGAGGGTGCGCTGGACATCAGCCATTTGGGGGGCTGGCGGGCGTATCTTGAGACTCGGAACTGATCCAGAAACCAACCCTCACCCTAGCCCTCTCCCGGAGGGAGAGGGGACTGACCGGGGTGTTTGTGAGGTGATTGCCATTCGGTGATACCGAGCCGAACACAATTTTTGAAATCACCACAATCTAGCCCCCTCTCCCTCCGGGAGAGGGGACTGACCGGGGTGTTTGTCAGGTGGTTGTCATTCAGTGATACCGAGCCGAACACAATTTTTGAAATCACCACAATCTAGCTCCCTCTCCCTCCGGGAGAGGGCTGGGGTGAGGGAGCTATCCTTCTGACACACCCTCTACGTCATATCCCCCGCCATTTCAGGCATAAATCCCGCAGTCTTTTCCCGGCCATCCCACTAGAATGCATGCCATCGGGCCACTGCCAACGGAACCGCCATGCCGCTTCGTTCTCCCCTGTACTCGCAACGCTCGCTGGTCCTGACGCTGATCGCCCTGCTCGGCGCCGGGTTCCTCGCCACGTCGTTGCTCAGCTACTACGCCTCCCGCGAGTCGATCCGCGACAACATCGTCAACACCGAGCTGCCGCTGACGTCCGACACGGTCTACTCGGAAATCCAGAAAGACCTGGTCCGGCCGATCCTGATTTCCTCGATGATGTCCCGCGACACCTTCATGCGCGACTGGGTGGTCAACGGCGAACAAAACCCCGAGCAGATGACCCGTTACCTCGACGAGGTCATGACCCATTACGGCGCCTACACGGCGTTCTTCGTCTCCAACAGCACCCACACCTACTACCACGCCAAAGGCGTGCTCAAGCAGGTCAAGGTCGATGAACCGCGCGACGCCTGGTACTTCCGCGTGCGTGACATGAAGGATCCGTACGAGATCAACGTCGACCCGGATCTGGCCAACAAGGACAACCTGACCTTCTTCATCAACTACAAGGTTTACGACTATCACAACCGCTTCATCGGCGCGGCCGGGGTCGGTCTGACCGTGGACGCGGTGATCAAGCTGATCGACAAGTATCAACAGCGCTATCAACGCAGCGTGTACTTCGTCGACACCTTTGGCCGGTTGGTCCTGACCGGCGCCGAAGGCGGACCTGAAGACGCACACATCGGCCAGAGCCTGAGTGAACTCGAGAGCATGAAAAGCCTGGTCAGCCAGTTGCCGAAACCGCACAGCGGCAGCTACGAATACTCCGCCCACGGTCAGGGGCACTTCCTCAACGTGCGGTTTATTCCTGAGCTGAACTGGTACCTGTTTGTCGATAAACGCGAAGACGGCGCCCTGAGTGAAATCCGTCAGTCGCTGTATCTGAATCTACTGATCTGCCTGCTGGTGACGCTGATTGTGCTGGCGCTGCTCAACCGCGTGATCAAGCGCTACCAAAGCAAAATCCAGGCGCAGGCCATACTCGACAGCCTCACCGAACTGCCCAATCGCCGTGGCTTCGACATTCTCGCCGCACAGGCCCTGCACGAAGCCCGACGCGAGACCAAACCGTTAACCGCGCTGCTGCTCGACCTCGATCACTTCAAAGTGTTGAACGACACCTACGGGCACATGGCCGGCGATCAGGTGCTGATCGGTTTTGCCCGCAACCTGCAAAGTTGCCTGCGCCAAGTCGACATTGTTTGCCGCTGGGGTGGTGAGGAATTTATCGTTTTACTGAAGGACACCGACGGCGATACCGGTCAGAAAATTGCCGAAAAGATCCGCCAACACGTCGAACAACACGAATATGCCTACGACGGCCACAGCCTCAATCTGACGGTGAGCATCGGCGCCACCACCCTGCAACGCGATGACACCTTGCACAGCCTGCTGTCGCGGGCCGATCATGCGATGTACCGAGCCAAACAAACCGGCCGCAACCGCACCTGCGTGGAAATGCCTCACTCGACTTATGCCTGATTCCGACGTTAAACCCGATCATTGCCCGGCCTGCGGCGCCCGCAACGATTGCAGCTTGGCCGACCCGCGCACCGCCGACCGCGAATGCTGGTGCTATGGCGTCAGCATCGACCCGGCCGTGCTTGAAGCGCTGCCGCCAGAACTGCGCAACCAATCCTGCCTGTGCCCGCGTTGCGCGCAGGTCGAGGCGCAACTGCAAGCGGCCAAGCGGCCGATCCCGTAAGATGCGCGGCCCTTCATTGATCGAACTCTGAACATGCGTGTCGACCGTTTCCTCAGCAACCTGCCCCGCTACAACCGTCAGCAGGTTCGTCTGTTGCTGGTGGAAAAGCGCGTGCGGGTTGACGGAAAAGTCGTCAGCGATCCGCACAGCGAAGTGCTGGAATTCAGCCGTGTCGAAGTCGATGACGAAGTCCTGCAAAGCGGCAAACCGGCACGCTATTTCATGCTGCACAAACCGCCGGGCTGCGTCAGCGCCACCCGCGATCCGCAACATCCCACCGTGCTCGACCTGATCGATGAGCCGGACAAGGACGACCTGCACATCGCCGGACGCCTGGACTTCAACACCACCGGCCTGATGCTGATCACCAACGACGGCGCGTGGTCGCGCCGCTTGACCCAGCCGCAGACCAAACTGCCAAAGGTCTACTACGTCGAGACCGAGCAGGAGATTGGCGCGCAATATGCGAGCACCTTTGCCGAGGGGATCTACTTCGCCTTCGAAGACCTGACCACGCAGCCGGCGCACCTAGAGCTGCTCGGCCCACGCTCGGCGCGGCTGAGCATCGTCGAGGGCCGCTATCATCAGGTGAAGCGCATGTTTGGTTTCTTCAACAACAAAGTCCTGCGCCTGCACCGCGAATCCATGGGGCTTCTGCACCTCGATAACGCGCTAAAACCGGGCGAGTACCGCGCTTTGCGCACCGAAGAGATCCATTTGTTCTAAGCTCGCGACCGCTCAGCAGAAGTTGTCGAACAATTTACCAACGGCACTTGCGCGATCCCTACTCCCCTGCTTGAATCAGGACGTCGGCCAGATTGTGACCGATGAGTCACAACATACATCCAAGAAACTTTTTGCCGGTAGAGAGCCTTCAAGGCTCCGCCTCAGCCGGCAGACTGCCCGCCAATAACAACACCCGTCGACCGCAGTCATGGATCGACATGGGCCAAGCAAATTCCAGGCGTATGCCTACCTGTCACAAAGCTCGTGCAATCTCTATTTGCGCGCATACCCGCTTGCTTGCCAGGAGTCTTATGACATGAGGCCAGAAATCGCTGTGCTGGATATACAGGGTCAGTATCGGGTTTACACGGAGTTCTATCGCGCAGACGCCGCAGAAAAGACCATCATCCTGGTCAACGGCTCGATGGCCACGACTGCGTCGTTTGCACAGACTGTGAAAAACCTGCACCCGCAATTCAACGTGGTTTGCTACGACCAGCCCTACGCGGGCCGGTCAAAAGCCCACAACCGCCACGAGAAACATCTGACCAAGGACGTCGAAGGGCAGATTCTGCTCGAGCTGATTGACCACTTCGCCGCCGAACACGTGCTGTCGTTCTCCTGGGGCGGCGCCGCGACCCTGGTCGCCCTCGCCCAGCAGCCACGGCGCATCGAACGGGCGGTGATCAGCTCGTTCTCGCCAGTGATCAACGCGCACATGCTCGATTACCTCGAACGCGGCGTCGACTACCTCGGCCAGCGCGACGGCGACCGCGTCGGCCATCTGGTCAACAGCACCATCGGTAAACACCTGCCGTCACTGTTCAAACGCTTCAACTATCGCCACGTCAGCAGCCTCGCCGAGCACGAATACGGGCAGATGCACTTCCACATCAGCGACGTGTTGCACAGCGATCGGCAGTGCTATCTGAACGCAGCGAAAAAGATCAACGTGCCGGTGCTGTTTCTAAACGGCGAATGGGACGAATACACCGCAGCCGAGGACGCACGCCTGTTCGGCAACCACGTGGCGCAGAGCACGTTTACCACGCTACAAGCCACCGGGCACTTCCTCGACATGGAACACAAGGCCGCGTGCCGCGACAGCCAGAACGCCCTGCTCGGCTTTCTGAAACCGGCACAGCAAGCCAGCCGAACGCGTTACTCGTTTGTTCAGGATCAACATGCATTGGCTATTTGAAAGAGTGTCATCGCGCGCGAGGCTGCGGGGCTGGGATTTTGCTTTACGCACCGCAGTGCTCGCCCGTGATTGACCGTTTGCAGTGATTTAAAGCGTTCATGAGTAAAAGAAAAACTTCAAATCCGTGGCCGAGTCTGGTACAAAGTCAGCCGCTCTGAGCGGGTATAGTTTAATGGTAGAACAGTAGCTTCCCAAGCTTCCGACGAGGGTTCGATTCCCTCTACCCGCTCCAATCGAATTTTGATCTCACGTTGTGTTTTTTGACGGGGGATGCAAGAACAGCAAAAACCGGCCTACAGGGCCGGTTTTTTTGTGTCTGGGATTTGAGGTTGGTCACTTGGGCGCAGAACCATTCAGAAACACACCGTTGATTGCAGATTCGCCATCCCCCTTTACCCTTTGATCTCTCTAACGATAAGAAGCGCTGCGTGCTCAAGGAGATGATCTAGATGCTCTATCCAATCGCAATCTCTGCCAGTGACAGTGAATGTGCCTGGGGTGTTGAGGTGCCGGATCTGCCGGGATGTTTTTCTGCAGGAGAGGATCAAGAGAATGCCATTGAGATGGCAAAAGCGGCCATAGAGGCCCACATCGAGATTCTGGCCGAAAGTGGTGCAGCCATTCCGGTCGCAGGCAAACTTGGAACTCACTTTTCCAATCCGAAATACGCAGGCTGCGTTTGGGCATTGGTGGACGCGGATGTCGGTCGGTGCCTCGGGAGTCCGCAGGAAGTGAGTATTACGCTGCCGGGCTACCTGCTGGAGCGCATTGATCTTCACGTTCACCATCATCCGGAGGAGAAGAATCGTTCGGCGTTTTTGACTTCGGCGGCGTTGCGGATGTTGGCGCCCTGAATCGTGAATATCCGTAGGCGCAACTACAAAAAACCGGCCTTTAAAGCCGGTTTTTTTGTGTCTGCTACACATCGACGATGTTGTGATTACGCCGCCGGCACGACCTTATCCAGTGCCTGATTCACCGCCAATTCCCCCAACATGACGACTTGCGCGATACCGAGCGCTGTTTTGCGGTGTGAGGTGTCGAGCAGCGCGGCGAAGTTGTTGAGCATGGTGGTGGCCGAGCCGAGGGTTTCGCTGGCGTTGGCCAGCAGAGACTCGGTGTCGTAGGCAGGGTTGGCGAGGTACATCGGTTCGGGTTCGTGGGTGGAACCCATGATTCTGGCCGTGGGGCTGAGGTAGTGGTCGAGCGCGCGCTCGGCGGCTTCGTGGAATTTTTTGGAATTGGGTGATTCGTAGGGGGATGCCGGATCGGTTTCCGGCGGATTGGGCGTAACTTTGAACATTGGATTGAGACCTTTTAGTAAGGCCGCAACCGATCTCGCTACTAAACGGATGGGTGGCAGCTGTGCGCAAGTTAGTAGACCGGACCCCAATCCAAATCCGGCGCACCCGAGGGCGCCATGCGCACAGCCACCATCAGGTGCAAGCATTCGCCTGACTGAGTGGTACTCATGCAGCTATTTAGATTGAGGATGCCAGGCTACTAAACCCGATCACTGGAAATCAGTGACGCGAACCAAGTTACCGACTGCCCCAAAGGCGCACAAGCCGGCGGATTCTGGCGTAGCGGTAGGCAACGGCGCAAGGATTTGTAGGCTTCAGGACGTAACACTGCACGCCTTTAAACACTTCGCTCGGAAGACGTTTACGCAGCGATAAAATATAGCGATTTCCCCGACATTACAGATCCATAACACTCCACCGGTTTCCACCTCCCACCCGACCAACTAGCATTTCCTCATCACCCACCACCCTCCTCCTGCGCGGCCATCGACGAATACGCGCCATCACTTTCGAGGGATTCCAATCGCGGCCACTTTGCCGCTGACGACCGAACTCAGAAGAGCCTTCACCATGACGCAAAATATTTACGACGATCCCGAATTTTTCCAGGGCTACAGCCAGATGAACCGCTCCATCAGTGGCCTCGACGCGGCGCCGGAGTGGCCGGCGCTCAAGGCGCTGTTGCCATCCATGCACGGCCTGAACGTGGTGGATCTGGGCTGCGGTTATGGCTGGTTCAGTCGCTGGGCGCTTGAGAATGGCGCCGCCAGTGTCTTGGGACTTGATGTCTCGGAGAAGATGCTGGAGCGGGCGCGGGAGACCACGGCGGCGGCGAATATTTGTTATGAGCGCGCTGATCTGGAACAGCTCGATCTGTCAGCCTGTAGTTTTGATTTGGCCTACAGCTCACTGGCGCTGCACTACATCAAGGATCTGCCGGGGCTGTTTGCGCACCTGTACGCGGCACTGAAGCCGGGTTCGCATTTTGTGTTTTCCATTGAGCATCCAATCTTTATGGCGCCGCGTAATCCGGGTTGGTTGGTAGATAGCGAAGGCAACAAGCGTTGGCCGCTGGACAGCTATCAGCTGGAGGGCGAGCGGGTTACAAACTGGTTGGCTGAGGGTGTGATCAAGCAGCATCGTACGGTGGGGACATTGCTCAATTCGCTGATCGACGCAGGGTTCACGATTCGACATGTCAATGAATGGGGGCCGAGCGATGCTGAAGTGGCGGCGCAACCGGCGCTGGCGGAAGAGCGGGAGCGGCCGATGATGATGTTGGTGGCGGTGCAGAAGCCCTCACCCTAGCCCTCTCCCAAATGGAGAGGGGACTGACCGAGTTGTTCTCTAGGGTTACGCCGACCTGAAATATCGAGCTGAACTCAGGTTTTTGAAGCAACGGCCATCGGCTCCCTCTCCCTCGGGAGAGGGCTGGGCGGGCGGCGTTCCGATGAGGGGCCCGTCCGAAAGCGCACCAAAAATCTCCAGCCGAAAAACAGGCCCAATTTATTTCAGCGAGTCGCAACGATAAACAAGCGTGGAAATGGCAACAGCACCGAGCCATCCGCCAACGCCGGATAAGCCTTCTCAACCTCCGCCAGATACTGCTCCAGGTACTGCGCCTTTTCCGCCTCGGTCAGCGGACTCAAAAACGGAATCAACCCGCTCCCCTTGAACCACTCCACAACCCCCGCTGCCCCGCCAGACAGCTGATGGTGATAGGTGGTGCGCCACACATCGACCCGCGCACAGTGTGGCCGCAGCATCGTGAAGTAATCGCTGGCACTCGCCATGTCGGTACGCTGCCCCGCAGCGCCTGAAAGCTTGCTCGCCCATGGGCCATTCGCGGCGACTTCACGCATCAAGCGGTGGGAGGGCTCATTGAGGTTATCCGGCATCTGGATCGCCAGACTGCCACCGGCCGACAACTTGCTGGCCAACGTCGGCAACAGCGTCGCGTGATCCGGCACCCACTGCAACACGGCATTAGCGAAGATCACATCAAACGGCCCGGCATCGGCCCACTGATCAATCTCGGCGACAGCGAAGCGCAGATCCGGCAAGCGCTTGCGTGCTGCATCGATCATGTCTGCCGAGCTGTCCAGCCCGCTGACCTTCGCCCCAGGAAAACGCTGCACCAACAACTCAGTCGAGTTACCGGGACCACAACCGATATCGACCACTGTTCGCGCTTCAGGCGTGGGAATCGCCGCCAGCAGATCGCGGGCCGGGCGGGTGCGTTCATCTTCGAAAGCGACGTATTGTTTGGCGAACCAACTCATTGCGTTCTCCTGTTCGGGACATTCCAGCGGTTCGTCACGATACAGGCAGCGTCGCGAGCAGTTCCAGTGCGAGACGTTGCAAAGAGTGTCTTCATGCTCATCAAAAAAACCGGCCTTGGGGGCCGGTTCTTTTATCAGTCGTAATAGCCGACCGTTTTCTTCAGATGATCCGAATACTCATAGATGTCATCGACTGAGCTGATCGCATGGCGGGTCTCATTTTTTTCTTCATCAAAGATTCCGATGTACTTCTGCGACCGGTTGAAATGCAGGCGGCAGATCGGTTTGCGATTGTTGTCATCCAGCAGAATCCCAAAATAGCTCTGAGTATCACGTTGAACAATTCGCTTGGCATCGACCACCGACCGAACCAAAGCACGAACGATGTGGTATCCCTCAAGCTCTTCCAGTGTTGTCAGGACTTTGTCGTCTGATTCATCTCGCGGATCCACTGGATCAGTTCCGGTGGACGCGGCCGGCAACGACGCCAGCGCTGGTTGAATTGCACCGCTCATTGCCGATTTGAGTCGGTCATTGATCTGGTCATTCAAAAATTGCACGACGGCTTTTCTGGTCAGTTCATGAAACTGCTCGCGTACTTTTTGTGTGATCACACCGTCGTAAACACGGGAGGCAAAAACCTTAACGAAGTCATCATCCGGTTTACTGACCTGCGCAGCGATCACCTTCTTGATTTGGCTGACATACTTCAGTTCGCCCGCCGCGTTGATGATCGAGTCAACGTCAAAAGCTGACTTCGTCAGTTTGATCAGCTCTGGAACCGAGTACTCATCTATATCGAGAAGATCCAGTTCCAGAAATGGCTTTTCATCCATCTTGTTTGGCGCATCCAGATCGGTAAAAAACTTGTAGATCTGACCGTTGGTGAGGATGGAAATACGAGCGCTGGTGACGTGAAAGTAACGAAATAGCTGGGAGGCGTGATTGATATGCAGAGGCTCACCGATCTTTTTGCACTCAATCAAAATCTGAACTTCGCCCTCCTTCATGATGGCGTAATCAATTTTCTCGCCCTTCTTCGTACCAATGTCACAGACAAACTCTGGCGTCACCTCAGTCGGGTCAAAGACGTCGTAGCCCAACACCGTGCTGATAAATGGCATGACGAACGCATTTTTCGTTGCCTCTTCCGTCTGGATTGCGGCGCTCTGCAACCGTACTTTGGCGGCTAGGCTGGCTAACTTTTCGAAGAATTCCATGAGTGGCCTCTTGCGTGATGTCTGTCCGTGTAATGGGCTACTGGCAATTTGATCGCCACTTGATACTAGCCACAAACCCACACAATGAAAGTTTCGCCATCAGGCGGACTTTGCGCGACCGTGTTTTTATCGATAGGGCATGGATGTAAGTAGAATTTTCATAACGCCCCCAATGTCTGAATTTCAAGACTCTTCCCAATAAGGAACACGGCTATGAAATTCGCCAAAATCTCCCAGAAGCTCGCGATGGTGGCCGGTAGTCCCAAGACCTTCATGGGCGCATTGATCCTGATCGGGTTGTGGGGACTGAGCGGGCCGATCTTTGATTACAACGACACCTGGCAACTGATCATCAACACCTCGACCACCATCATCACCTTCCTGATGGTGTTCCTGATCCAGAACACGCAGAACCGCGATACCGACATTCTCCATTTGAAGATCGATGAGTTGTTGTTGGTGACCAAAGAAGCGCAAAACGCGATGCTTGGGCTGGAGGCGCTGGATTTGAAGCAACTTGAGGCGTTGCGCAGGCACTACCGCTCGTTGGGCGAAGGGGAAGTGTTCAATCTAGAGGGGCTGGGCGAGAAGAGTAAGTCGAAGCAGGACTTGAATGAGTGCTAAAAAGCAAAAGATCGCAGCCTTCGGCAGCTCCTACGAAGTTTGGTGTAGGAGCTGCCGCAGGCTGCGATCTTTTAACCTTGATTAGCGGCTAGCCTGTAAGGCGCGAGCCTTCTCCAGATGGCTTTGCAATTTCGGCAGTGTCTCGTCGGCGAAGGCTTTGATCTCCGGCACGTCGGTGGTCTGCGCTTCCTGCTGAATCTGCTCGATGGCCTCTTCAGTGGCTTTGACCTGACTGGCGGCGTAGGCCTGATCGAAGGAGGCGCCGTCGGTCACTTGCGGCATCATTTCCTTGGCCTTGTCGGCCAGTTCTTCACGGGGCGCGACGGGCAGGTCGAGCTTCTTGGCGATTTTCGCCAAGTGCTGATTGGCCGTCGTACGGTCGTTGATGACGACGATGGTGTAGTCCTTGACCTCTTTCGATTCGGCCTTGCTATGGGCCAGACGACTGGCCTCGATGTCGGCCATGCCTTTGGCCGAGGCATCGTTGATGAAATCGGCGGGCGACTGGGCAAAAGCACTGCTGGCACACAGACCCAACAGCGATGCAAAACTCACGGTACGTATACGGGTGGCCATTCGGCTCATGGTCGCGCCCTCCTTACTTGCGAAATTCAAGCGGGAGCTTACGCCCCCGCCTCTCAATCAAAACTACCTTCACCGACTACTTCGATTTCTGAGCGGGCTTGCGGCCCATATCTGGTTTTGGCTCTTTGTCGACGGTCGTTGTGGTGGTTTTCCCACCTTTGCGACCTGCTTCAGAGGCCTTCGTTCGATCGTTGGCGAAGTTTCCCGAGTTCGAGTTTCTTGAATTAGGCATGATTCTCTACCTCTTGGTAATGATCGTGGCGAGCAGGTGCCCGCCTAGATTGAGAATTTTCTGGCCGGCAAAGGTTTAGAAAAATTGCAGTCGCTGCGACGAACGGCGGCCCCGGATCAACTATTCAACGCGTGATGGTTCAAGCGTTTGGCGGCGTACATCGCCTGATCGGCATGGCGAAAAAGTTGCTGTTCCTCACTGCCGTGCTCTGGATAGCGGGCGACGCCAATGCTCGGTTCGATGTGAAGGTTGTGGCCATCGAGGCGCATTGGTTGCACCAGGACCTGGCGGATTTTTTCCGCCACGCCGTCAGCATCTTCCGAAACCTGCACGCTGTGCAGCAGCACGACAAATTCATCGCCGCCAATTCTGGCCACGGTGTCGGTTTCCCGCACGCAGCCTTTTAGGCGGTTGGCCACGGTTTGCAGGAGCATGTCGCCGACGGCGTGACCAAAGGTGTCGTTGACCTGTTTGAAGCGATCCAGGTCGACATACAACAAGGCCATGTGCCCTGATTGCGCGCGAGCGCCGGCCAACGCAGCCTTCAAGCGATCGCGCAGCAATTCACGATTGGGCAGCTGCGTGAGTTGATCGTACTGCGCCATGCGCCGCAGGCGGGCGTGCAATTGCTGACGCTCGATGGCCGTGGCGACCTGGGCGCAAACGTATTGCAGCAATTCCTTGTCTTGCTCGGTGTAGCGCTCGCCGCCGGGCAGGCTTTTGACGATCAAGGCGCCGATGGTGCCGTTTTTCGAATTCAACGGCACGCCGAGCCAGCACGGCGCGTTCTGCCCCGCCACCAACTCGGCGAAATCGGCTGGGGAATCCGGGCTGTCCGGCGTCAGAAGAATCGGCTGGCCGCTACGGATAACTTCCGTGCACAGCCGCCCGGTGACGGTGCCCGGTTGCTCGGGCTGCAATTCGTGATCGTCGACGTGATAGGGGAAATTCAGTTGTGCGCAGTGCTCGTCGTACAGCGCCACGGAAAAATTCATCGCCGGCAGCCATTCGCCGATGATCAGATGAATACGCTTGAACAGCGCCAGCAGATCCTCAGCCGCATGGGCCGCTTCGGATATCGCATAGAGCGCAGCCTGGCGCGACTCGGCCTGCTTGCGCTCGGTGATGTCGCGCGCCACGGCGATGCGCAACTGATCGACTTCCGACCAGCGCGCCGACCAGAGGATATGCACGACGCTGCCGTCCTTGCGCAGGTAACGGTTTTCAAAGTTGAGTTTGGGTTCGCCACCCATGATTTCGTTGGCGGCAGCCAGAGTGCGCTGACGATCCGCCGGGTGCACCAGCTCGATCATTTGCCGGCCGATCAACTCTTCAGGCGAATAACCGAAAACACGCTCACAAGCGGCACTGACAAAAACGAAGCGACCCTGCTTGTCGACCGCGCAAACGGCGTCCAGCAACAGATCAATAAAACTCGCCAACGGCGCGGAATTTCGGCTTTCCATGGTTCAGCGTGGGTGTCCGGACAATGCAGCACTGATCAACCATCCCTGACCTTTTTATTGCGCCTCCCTGCACACATTTTCAAGCCTTGTTCGGCATCAGCCCCGGCAGTGCATGCACCAGCGCGTTGATGGCAAAACCGATAAACATCACGCCGCACAAGCGGGTGATAAGCAACTCATGACGCTGATACAGCGTGCGTACCCGTTGCGCGCCGACCACGCCAATCAGAATAGCGTAGGCCAGCAAGCCACCGAGGAAACTCAGGGCAATCAACGCCGGCAGCATCGACCAGTTGAGCAGTTCGGCGCGGCTCGACAACAGCGCGGTGAAGGTCGCGACCGCCACCGGATAAGCCTTGGGATTGGTCAAGCCGAACAGAATGCCGTGCCAGAACGGATTGCGCGCCGCGCCCTGGGGCTCGTCACCGTTGCGACGCTGGGCGCGCACCGCGCGCCAGCCGAGCCAGAACAGGTACACACCGCTGAGCACACCGAGCACATCAAACGCGGTGCTGCCGATTTCCCGGGCGCCGACAATCGCGATCAGCGCGGTGCTGCACCAGACCACATCGCCGAGCAGATGCCCGCAAAGAAACCCCGCCCCGGCCCGCCGCCCGTGGGCTGCACCGATGCCGAACACCGCCAGCACACCCGGCCCGGGCGTAATGCCGTAAATGAAACCCGAGGCCAGCACGGCCATTAGCAACGATGGAGTCATGGAAAACCTGCAAGCGCCAGAACACGTGGCCGCCAGTCTATAACAGACAAATGAGTCTGATCATGACTCGTCGTAAAAACGCATGCCGGCGTACGGTTTTTGCCGACACGCCGACAGCCGTGAAGCGAGATCGCCGACATGCGCTTCGAGCTTGTGGCCATCGGGATCGAGAAAGTAGAACGACGCACCTTCGCTGCGGTTATCCCGCCACTCTTGCACGTTTGCCGCTTGTAGCTTATGCACAAACGTTGAGAAATCGGCTGCATCGAGGCTGAAAGCGTAATGGGTGTAATCGGCGCACGGTTGACTCGAACGCAGCGGATCAAGCGACAGGCACAACCACAGCCCCGGCAGCGACAGGTAGGCGCCGGCATCCCACGTGGCTTCGACGCGCAACTGCAGCAGATCACGGTAGAAGGCGAGGCTGCGATTCAAATCGCTGACCGCGAGGGTCAGGTGGTTGAGGCCGGTGAGCATCGGGTCAGTAACCTCTGAGGTCTTCGGGGACGATGTATTGTTGGCCGTCGTAGGTCAGGGTGATCTGTTTTTGCTTCAGGCGAGTGGTATTGGAAACGCACTCTTTACCCGATTGAGTATTTTTCATTTTGCTGCCGCTGGTGGTGACGATCAAATCGGCTAGACCATGATGGCTGGAAGGGCCGATCTCGACGGTTCGGCGAATCGTCTTTGTGTAGCCTTCGCAATCATTCATGAACTCACCGTTGCTCTTGGCGACCACCAAACCCTCCAGCACCGGACGCAACTCATTGCCTTCGCGAACATACAGCGCCAGATCGGTTTTTTCGTAGGGAATGGCGTGGGAACTGTGCACGAACTTTGAACGCAAGCCGAAAGCCCGAACCTCCGGCGCCAGTCGATAACGGGCGGTGTCGATGCGCAGATCCTCAAAGCGCACGGCATCGGAGTTGTAAGCCCCCGGTTTACGGTAAGTGACGATGGGGTTGTAAGTGCTCGCATTGACGATCGACAGATCCAGATCGAACACCCCGGCCTCATCGTCGCCGGCGTCGGCAAGGTAAGTGGATTTAACCGAAATCGCCTGGTTCTGCACGGCCGGCCAGACTTTGCAGCGCGACAGGGATTTGCCGTCGAAGTCTTTGGTCTGGCAGGCGGCCTGGGCTTGAGTTGCGAGGGCCAGAATACTAAGGGCTATAAGGAGTCTGGTGGGCGTGAGCATTGTTCTTCCTTGATAAGAGTCGTGTTAGGCAGGCCGCTTAAAGGCCTTTGAAGCCTTGCGGCAAGACGTAAGACTTTCCGTCATAACGCAATGTTGTGAGAACGGGTGGGTAATGGGTGATTTTATCTTCACAAGTCTCTGCGTCGCCCACGCTGCTTGTGCCGGTTTGCTGAGTCTTGACGATCAGGTCCGCGTAACCATGGGAGCTTGTTTTGGCGACTTCCACCGTTCTGATAGTTTCGCTGCGTTCACCTTCGCAAACATCATTCCATTCGCCGCTGTATTGGGAGACCAGCAACTGGCTCAGGACTGGACGCAACGTTGCGCCCTCTCTCACGTAAAGCGAGAGTTGAACCTCTTCCAAAGGATTAAGACGGGATCCATTGGTGACACGGGCACGCACACCGAAGGCACGGAAATCGGCAGCAACTTTGTAGCGTGCAGTGTCGAGTGCCAGTTCCACCAAGGCTACGCCGTCAGTTTCAAAAGCAGCGGCTTGATGATAAGTGGCGACAGGAACTGATCGTCCATCCTGTAATACAGACAAATCAACATCGTAAAAGCCGTGCGAGTTTCCCTCGACATAATCGGAAGCTCGCTCGAACCTGGCGGTGGCGCTGAGGGTCTGCCCGGGATAGGCCGGCCAATCCTTACAAACCGAAAAATCCAGATCCCCCGACACTACCGGCGGCGTGCAATCGGCCAATGCCTGCCCCGCCAGCAACCACCCGCACAATGCCGCACATCCGATCCAGCCAGACTTCATTGTCAATTCCCGCTCCTTGATTACTTTTTCAGACGCGCACTATCCCTTGCTATATCGGCCCTTTCAACCGAATCATCAGTAGACCAAAGCGCATTTCCCGTTTGGTAGCGAGAAGCAGTTGACGGCGTCGCGGGTGGCGGGGCGATGTTGGTGATCGCGGGGGGGTGGTGTTGATTCGGATGCTTGAGAGGAGCGGACTGGCTGTTAGCTGATGTCATGAATCCATGATTTTTCTGCGCCTGGAAGTCAGTCTTCGCGAGCAAGCTCGCTCCCACAGGGGAATGCATTTCAACTGGGAAATGCGATCAACTGTGGGAGCGAGCTTGCTCGCGAAGAGGCCAGCCCCTTCAGCGAAGGCTTGTCAGCCCTCCCCGTCAGTCCGCTACCGTCAACAATCGCACCAGATGAGCGGCTTCATTTCTCTGCCCCAGTACCAACACTGACGACTCCTGCAGACAGGCATCCTGCGCAATCCACTCGATACCGGCGGCGCCTTCGACATCAAATGCAGGATCCACGGCGCCATCGACCAAAAAGCCTCCGGTGAGTAAGCGTCGTTCGCCGTCCGAGGTCTGTCCGACCGTGACGATTGGCGAGCCGGGGGAGTCATCCAGCGCGAATCCTGCGCTCCAGCTTTTAAGATCCAGTGGCCGCGTTGCGGCAGTAATGACTGGCGCACCGCCGTTGAATGCTGGATCAAACTCACCGTCGCGGGTGATCCCGCTGATGAAGCCATGCTGACGCTTTTCCCCGGCGGACGACTCGACGGCCGATCCGATCAACAACAGGCGCTGCGCCGATTGCCCAACGATGCGATTCACCGAGCTTTCGAGCGGTGCACCCGCATTTTGCAGTTCCAGCAGCAGCGTACCGTCCTTGCCGAACGACGTGGCAACCTGCCCGGAACGCTCGTAAGCCATGACTAAACCTTGGTTGGTCACTTCAGTCTTGCCATGGACCAGAATCTGCCCATCGTCCAACTGCGTAACCCCGTGCAACGTGATCGCCACACCGGAAAGCGTCAGGTGAATCCAGCCTTTGCCTGCAAACTCCGGGTCATCCTTGCCATCCAGAAAAAAACGCGTCAACAACCCGCTGCCCCCTTGAGAGGTGACGAAAAGCAATCTGTCCGGCAGCGCTTTCGCTGGAGTGGAGTGCGCCAGTATCAAGCGGCCGCCCGTGGCATTGTTCAGCACGGGAATACGCGTCGGCACGACTCGGTAGCCAGTCTGTCCATCACCAAATTCGGGATCGAGCGTACCGTCCGGTTTGAATCGAGCGATGATTTGCTCAAGCTTGCCTGCTGCATCTGCAAGCACTGCGCACAACCAGAATACGCCGCTCTCGACGACGGCCAGGTTCCCGCCTTGTGACAATCGCCCCCTGACAAACTGACCGTGAAGGTACCCGCCCTCGCCGAAGCTGGTATCGAGATGACCGTCCGCGAGCAGTCGCGTCAGGCCGTAATGCGAGGCTCCCGATGCATCGATGACGGTCGTACTGACCATGATGTGTCCCGAAGGCAGCACTGCGACACTTTTCCCGATGGTTTTGCGCGCGGCTGGAAACTGCAGTGTTTGCAGGCCCGAATGGGCAAAGGTCTGATCCAGCTCACCGGCTGATCGTGCTTTACGTGCATTGGCTTTCGGCATGTTCGTGTGCTCCTCAAGGCGATCGGAGTCGACCCCCGTTGTGAGAGCATTCGATCCGAAGCAGCCACAGCAGACAACTGACAGAAATGACAGTTTTTTAGAAGAAAACGAAATTACCGATCAAGTAAAAAAAGCTAAAAAACTGGTAGTTCTTACAGGTTCTAAACGGGACACACCGTGCCAGTGTTTCGTTTCAAATTCAGCCTGAAACGAGAAGCACAATGAGCACTCCCGACAAGCCCAATACGCAACCTGTCCCGCCCCCGACCATCACCTACCCCGAAGAGGACAAGAACACGGGGGTTGCAACACTGTTTCTCGGCAGCGGTATACCGGGGGCTCTGGTGCAGGTCTGGAACGTTGAAGAGACACATTCGCTGGGTGGAGGACAGGTCAGCGCAAAGGGACGATGGGCGTTTAGCTTCAGCGGTGCCCAGTTTCCGGGAGAGCATAGGATCAAGGCCCGCCAGGAGGTGGATGGCGTCATGTCAGGTTGGAGTGAAGTGCGCAAATACAAGGCGCTCTTGGTGCCCCCCGTCAACATTCCGATAGTGATGGGACCGGAGGAAGAAGCGGAGGTAGATGCCGTTCCGGTCTTTTATGGCAATGTCACCAAGCCCATTGGCATCGTTAGCATTATCGATTTGGACACCGACCTGGAGATTGCCAGAGCCAGCGTCGACAGCGAAATGCAATGGCATACTCAAGCTACACCCCCCCTAACGAAAGGCAGGTATCGAATATCCGCCATTCACAACATCAACGGAGAATTGTCAGACTGGGGCCGTGTTCGAACATTTACGGTGATCACTGAGGACAAAGACAAGGGCAAAACCTAGCAGTCAAGCCCGTTGCCCCCGTCATGACCGCTCAAAACGCGTTGCGAAAAATCTCCTCGATCTGGCGCTGATCCGCCGCCCGAGGATTGGTCAAACCGCAGGCGTCTTTCAGCGCATTGGTGGCGAGCAGCGGAATATCACTGAGCTTGGCGCCGAGTTCACGCAAGCCACCGGGAATTTCGACATCCCTGGCCAGGCAGCGGATCGCATTGATCGCCGCCTGCGCGCCCTCTTCCGCGCTGAAACCGCGAATATCTGCACCCATGGCGTGGGCAACATCGGTCAGCCGCTCGGCACACACCAGCGCGTTGAACGTCTGCACATGAGGCAGCAGCACGGCGTTACACACGCCATGAGGCAAGTCGTAGAAACCGCCCAACTGATGCGCCATCGCATGCACGTAACCGAGCGAGGCATTGTTGAAAGCCATGCCGGCGAGGAACTGCGCGTACGCCATGTTTTCCCGCGCGGCAAGGTCGCTGCCGTCACGCACAGCCAAGCGCAGATTGTTGCTGATCAGGGTCATGGCTTTCAGCGCACAGGCGTCGGTGATCGGATTCGCGGCAGTCGAAACATACGCCTCGATGGCGTGAGTCAGCGCATCCATGCCGGTGGCGGCGGTCAGGCTTTTCGGCATGGCGACCATCAGCGCCGGGTCGTTGACCGACAGCAGCGGCGTGACGTTGCGGTCGACGATGGCCATTTTCACGTGGCGCGATTCGTCGGTGATGATACAGAACCGGGTCATCTCACTGGCGGTGCCGGCGGTGGTGTTGATCGCGATCAGTGGCAGTTGCGGTTTGCTCGATTGATCGATGCCTTCGTAATCACGGATCTGTCCGCCATTGGTCGCGCACAGGGCAATGCCTTTGGCGCAGTCGTGCGGCGAACCGCCGCCCAGCGAGACGACGAAATCGCAGCGACTTTCCTTGAGCAGGCCCAGCCCCGACTCGACATTGGCAATGCTCGGGTTCGGTTTGGCGCCGTCGAAAATCACCGAATCGATGTCCTGCATCGCCAGTTTCTCGGCGACCATCGTGGCCACGCCAGCCTTGGCCAGCCCCACGTCAGTGACGATCAGCGCTTTGCGAAAACCGTAATTGCGAATGGCGACCATGGCTTCGTCGAGGCAGCCGTTGCCCATGATGTTTACCGCCGGAATGAAAAAGGTGCTGGTCATGCGCGCATCTCCTGACTGAGGCCGAATCGACTGCGCCGATCCGGCGGATGCACACAGGATCGACCGATCGGTCACGACCGATGTTGATCTGGCTCAATGCCCGCTCGTGATAAAGTCGCCGCCCATCAGCCCCTTTGTTTTGAGACCGCCTACGCAATGACCGATTTTCTCGATGTCGACGCCAGCCTCGAAGACTGGAACACCGTGCGCGCCGCGACCGATTTCAGCGGTTTGCTGGTGGGCAATGGCGCCAGCCGTGCGGTGTGGGACGACTTCGGCTACGACTCGCTGTTCGAAAACGCCCGCACCGTCGAAGAAAAACCGCTGAGCCCATCGGAACTGGCAGTGTTCGACGCGCTGCAAACACGCAGCTTCGAGCAGGTGCTCGGTGCGCTGAAAACCACCAGCCGGGTCAACAAGGCCCTGGCCGTCAGTTCGGCGGCGCCGCGCAACCGCTACTACGCGATCAAGGAAGCGCTGATCAACACCGTGCACGCGGTGCACATTCCGTGGCGACTGGTGAAGCCTTCGACGCTGGCGACGGTGAACGAAGAACTGGCGCGCTATCGCACCGTGTTCACCACCAATTACGACCTGCTCAACTACTGGGCGCTGCAACACAACAGCGCGGCCATTGACGATCTGTTCAACGGCGCCAGCGCGAGTTTTGATCTGAGCGAAACTGCCACCGACAAACCGCGCTTGTTGTACCTGCACGGCGGTCTGCATCTGGTGCGCAATCAGGACGGCACGGCGCGCAAGCTGACTTCAACCGAAGGCACGTTGCTTGGTAGTTTTGCGATCAACAACACGCTCAAGACGCTGGATGACGTGCCGCTGTTCGTCACCGAAGGGCCGAGCGCGGACAAGCTCAAGACCATTCGCAGTTCGGATTACCTGTCGTTCTGTTATGAGCAGTTGCTCGGGCATGGCGGCAGTTTGTGCATCTTTGGTCATGCCTTGGGTGAGCAGGATGCGCATATCGTTCGGGCGCTGCGGTTGGCGAAACCGAAGACTGTGGCGATCTCGATTTATCCGCGCAGTGCGGCGTTTGTGCAGCATCAGAAGCGGCATTACGCGCAGGTGTTTGAGGGGACCGGGGTTGAGTTGCGGTTTTTTGATGCCAAGAGCCATGCGCTCGGCAATCCGAAGTTGTCGGTGCCCGTCGAGGTTTGATGCAGGCCTGACTGACGCCTTCGCGAGCAGGCTCGCTCCCACATTTGGATCGCATTCCCCTGTGGGAGCGAGCCTGCTCGCGAAGCTTTTGGGGGCGCCTCAATCTTCGGCGCTGTGCACCACCACCAGCAACTGCGCCTGCACCTCCCCCACCGAGCGGATCCGGTGCGGCTTCTGCGCATTGAAGTGCAACGCATCGCCACGTTCCAGCAGCACCTTCTCGTTCATGAAATCCACTTCGACCTGCCCTTCGTGGACGAACAGAAACTCTTCGCCCAAATGCTCTTTGAACGTTTTGTCAGTGAACTCGCTCGGCGGATAGATGATGAACGGCAGCAGACTGCGCTCGCAGACCTGATGGGCCAACACGGCGTACCCGGGACTCTGGTCATTCGCCGCCAGTGACTGGCGCTCATGGCTGCGCACCAGGCTGTAGCTGTCGAGGCTGACGTTGTCTTCGGAGAACAATTCCTCGACTTTCACATTCAGCGCTTTCGCCAGTTTCAACGCAGCAGCAATCGACGGCGTGTTCAGCCCGCGCTCGACTTTGGACAGATAACTCTTGGTCATGCCGGATTTTTCGGCCAATGCCTCAAGGGTTACGCCAAGTTTTTTTCTCAATAATTTCAAACGGATAGACATGCGCAGCAGTTATTCCATGGAGGAAGCGACGATTTGTGCTTGCTAATGACACTTTGTGTCATATAGCATCTTTCGTGTCATTTGCTCTCACCCAAAGGACACAGACATGGCCAAGACATTAGCACTACCCAAAGACCAACTGGTCAAGCAAGCGCTGACCCAGATGCAAAAAAGCCTGGCGGATAATACGTGGACGGACCGGCAAAAGCTGGCCCTGACCTGCCGGATCCTCTTCGAGAACGGTCACGACTCCGGTCTGGCCGGACAAATTACCGCCCGTGGGCCGCAGCCCGGCACCTATTACACGCAGCAACTGGGGCTGGGTTTCGACGAAATCACCGCGAGCAATCTGCTGCTGGTCAACGAGGATCTGGAAGTCCTCGAAGGTCACGGCATGGCCAACCCGGCCAATCGTTTCCACAGCTGGGTGTACCGCGCCCGGCCGGATGTGAACTGCATCATCCACACCCACCCGACCCACGTCGCGGCGCTGTCGATGCTGGAGGTGCCGCTGCAGATTTCCCACATGGACCTGTGCCCACTGTACGACGACTGCGCGTTTCTCGAAGGCTGGCCGGGTGTGCCGGTGGGCAATGAAGAAGGTGAGCTGATTGCCGGCGCGCTGGGCGACAAACGCGCGATTGTGCTTTCGCACCACGGTCAACTGTCGACCGGTACGACGATTGAAGAAGCCTGTGTCATCGCCCAACTGATCGAGCGCGCGGCCAAGCTGCAACTGCTGGCGATGGCGGCCGGTACGATCAAGCCGATCATTCCCGAACTGGGTCGCGAAGCCCATGACTGGATCGCCAAGCCGAAACGCCACGCCGCTGCCTTCAACTATTACGCCCGGCAGAACCTGCGCCAACACGCCGATTGCCTGAACTGAAACCTGTTACGGAGAGATTCCTATGTCCACTATTCACGGCATCATCGGCTACACCATCACCCCGTTCGGCGCCAACGGCGAAGGGCTGGACATGCCAGCGCTCGGGCAATCGATCGATCGCCTGATCGACAGCGGCGTCCACGCCATCGCGCCGTTGGGCAGCACTGGCGAAGGCGCTTACCTGAGCGATGCGGAGTGGGATCAGGTTGCCGAGTTCAGCATCAAGCACGTCGCCAAACGGGTGCCAACCATCGTCAGCGTCTCTGACCTGACCACCGTCAAAGCCGTGCGCCGCGCACGTTTCGCCGAAGCCCACGGTGCCGATGTGGTGATGGTGCTGCCGGCTTCGTACTGGAAGCTCACCGAGGCGGAAATCTTCGCTCACTACCGCGCTATTGGCGAGCGCATCGGCGTGCCGATCATGCTCTACAACAACCCGGCCACCAGCGGCACTGACATGTCGGTGGAGCTGATTTTGCGCATCGTCAAAGGCGTGGAAAACGTGACCATGGTCAAGGAGAGCACCGGCGATATTCAGCGCATGCACAAGCTGCAATTGCTCGGCGAAGGTCAGGTGCCGTTCTACAACGGCTGCAATCCGCTGGCACTGGAAGCGTTTGCGGCCGGGGCGAAAGGCTGGTGCACAGCGGCGCCGAACCTGATCCCGCAGTTGAATCTGGACTTGTACGAGGCCGCCATGGCCGGTGATCTGGATCGCGCGCGGGATTTGTTTTACCGCCAGTTGCCGCTGCTGGATTTCATCTTGAAGGGTGGCTTGCCGGCGACGATCAAGGCAGGGTTGCGGCAGACCGGGCTTGAAGTGGGCGATCCGCGCTTGCCGGTCTTCCCGCTGAGTGAAGCGGGCCAGACCCAGCTGCAGACAATCCTGAAAACCCTGCGCTGATCCACTGACAACGCAAAAACCTGTGGGAGCTGGCTTGCCAGCGATGGCGGTGAATCATTCAACATCGATGCTGAATGAAATGGCCTCATCGCTGGCAAGCCAGCTCCCACAGGAATGGTGGTGGATTTGAAAATGGGTTCAGAGCACCGGCAAGGTCTTGTCCTTGATCACTTTGCTCGGCCCGTTCGTTTTAACGCTGGCAATGCCTTTATCGCACGCAGCATCCGATGAATACGCCTCGCTGTTACCGATGATCTGGTGATTGGCCGCTTTCAGATTGAAGTACGGATGGCCGTCCTTCGTTGACTTCTTCTCGTAGCGTTCATCCAGCGGGCTGTTGGTTTGCACCGCCGCGATGCCGCCGTCGGCCGCAGCGCGAGTGGTGTACAGCTCGCTGGTCAGAATCGTTTCGGCATTCGCCGCTTTCAACACGAACCTGAACTGACCGTTGCTGCTTTTACTGATTTCGTACCATCCGGACATGCTCGTTTCTCCTTGGCGATTGAGAGATTTCGCGCTTCAGAGTAAAGACCAGTCCTGATTATCTGTCGCCTGTACCGGCCCTATCGCTGGCAAGCCAGCACCCACAGAGGTCTGTTGTGTGCCCTATAACTGTGCCGCATCACAATACCTGTGGGAGCTGGCTTGCCAGCGATGGGGTCAACCCGGTCTGGCCTATTTCACCACCGCCCGCACCACCGACAACTCCGGCGCACCCACCCGCCGCTGACTCAGATAGCGCGTACAACTCACCCGCAGGAACGAGGCAAAATTCACCACTTCCCCGCGATAATCCATCACCTCTTCATACAGCTTGGTGATCAGCTGGTTGGTGGTCATGCCGTCGACCTCGGCGATTTCACTGAGGATGTCCCAGAACTGATTCTCCAGGCGCAACGTCGTCACCACGCCGCAGATGCGCAACGAGCGCGAGCGTGATTCGTAGAGAATAGGGTCAGCCTTGACGTAGAGCTCGCACATCGGCGGATCCTCGTTACAGGGTGATTTTGGTGCCGAGCAAACCAAGGAAACCGGCCAGCCAGTTCGGATGCGCCGGCCATGCCGGGGCTGTGGCCAGATTGCCTTGAACGTGGCCGTCCGTCACCGGGATATCGATGTACGTACCACCCGCCAGTCGCACTTCCGGCGCGCAGGCCGGATAGGCACTGCATTCGCGCCCTTCAAGCACGCCCGCCGCTGCCAGCAATTGCGCGCCGTGGCAGACCGCAGCAATCGGTTTGCCGGCCTTGTCGAAGGCGCGCACCAGGTCGAGGACTTTTTCGTTCAGACGCAGGTATTCCGGCGCCCGACCGCCGGGGATCAGCAGCGCGTCGTAATCGGCCTCGCTGACCTTGGCAAAGTCGAAGTTGAGGGCGAACAGGTGACCGGGCTTTTCGCTGTAAGTCTGATCGCCTTCGAAGTCATGGATCGCGGTGCGCACGGTTTTGCCGGCAGCCTTGTCCGGGCACACGGCGTGGACGGTGTGACCAACCATTTGCAGGGCCTGGAACGGCACCATCACTTCGTAATCTTCGACGTAATCGCCGACCAGCATCAGGATCTTTTTCGCGGCCATGGGGAGGACTCCTCTGGAGAATGCTTGGGAGTGTTCAAGGTAGACCTTATCCGCGAGGTCGGGTAACAACCGGCTACTACCGAGTTGACTCATCGCTGGCAAGCCAGCTCCCACAGGTTCTGAGGCGACCACCGATGTTGTGTTCAACTCGGACACTGTGGGAGCTGGCTTGCCAGCGATGCGATCTCAAACTGTACGGATAAGTCTGTGCCTAGCTGTAACAGCCCGAACTGCAAGGTTTATGGCTTTATGAAGGTCATTCCCTGCCACCTTCAATTCCGGTCCCCCATCATGTCCTCGCGCGAAAACACCGGCATGGCCCTCGGCCTGCTCGGCGTGGTGATTTTCAGCCTCACCCTGCCCTTCACCCGCATCGTGGTGCAGGAACTGCATCCGCTGCTCAACGGTTTGGGCCGCGCATTGTTCGCGGCGATTCCGGCGGCGCTGTTGCTTTTGTGGCGGCGCGAGAAATGGCCGACGTGGCAGCAAGTCAAAGGCCTGAGCCTGGTGATCGCCGGGGTGATTCTGGGTTTTCCGGTGTTGTCGGCGTGGGCCATGCAAACGTTGCCGGCGTCCCACGGTGCCTTGGTCAACGGACTGCAACCGCTGTGCGTGGCGCTGTATGCCGCGTGGTTGTCCCATGAGCGGCCGTCAAAAGCCTTCTGGGCCTGCGCAGCGTTGGGCAGTGCGTTGGTGCTCGGTTATGCGCTATACACCGGGGCCGGCAGCATTCAGGCGGGTGATCTGTTGATGCTCGGCGCGATTGCCGTCGGAGGACTGGGCTACGCCGAAGGTGGCCGGTTGGCCAAGGAGATGGGCGGCTGGCAGGTGATCTGCTGGGCGCTGGTGCTGTCGACGCCGTTGTTGATCGGGCCGGTGCTGTATCTGGCGCTGCAACATCAGGGCGCGGTGTCGGCCAAGGCCTGGTGGGCGTTCGGGTATGTGGCGCTGTTTTCGCAGTTTCTCGGATTTTTCGCGTGGTACGCAGGGCTGGCCATGGGCGGGATCGCCCGGGTCAGTCAGATCCAGTTGCTGCAGATCTTCTTCACCATCGCGTTTTCGGCGCTGTTCTTTGGCGAACATGTCGAGCCGATTACCTGGGTGTTTGCCTGTGGCGTGATTGCAACGGTCACGCTCGGGCGCAAAACCGCCGTGCGCCCTGCCCAACCTGCCACAGCCTGAACACATTCCCTTGTAGGAGCTGCCGCAGGCTGCGATCTTTTGATCTTGTTTTTTAAGATCAAAAGATCGCAGCCTGCGGCAGCTCCTATAGTGGTTTTATTTCAGATCTTGTCAGGTCAGGTAGCCGTCGGCGCGCAGGAGTGTTTCCAGGCAGTGCTCGCTGATGTGGTAGAAAGCCTTCAATTCTTCGATCTTCACCAACAACTGCGCCGGGTCCACCGGCTCGGCGCGCTTCACCGCCAGAATCATTTTGTTCTTGTTGGTGTGATCCAGCGAGATGAATTCGAAGACCTTGGTCTCGTAGCCGCAGGCTTCAAGGAACAGTGCGCGCAGACTGTCGGTGACCATTTCCGCTTGCTGACCGAGATGCAAACCGTATTGCAGCATCGGCTTGAGCAGCGCCGGGCTCTGGATCTGCAGGCGGATCTGTTTGTGGCAGCACGGCGAGCACAGGATGATCGACGCGCCGGAACGGATGCCGGTGTGGATCGCGTAATCGGTAGCGATGTCGCAGGCATGCAGGGCGATCATCACGTCCAGCTCGCTCGGCGCCACACTGCGCACGTCACCGCACTTGAACACCAGCCCCGGGTGATCGAGTTTCGCTGCAGCGGCGTTGCACAGGTTGACCATTTCCTCACGCAACTCGACGCCGGTGACCTCGCCTTCAGCCTTGAGCGTATTGCGCAGGTAATCGTGAATGGCGAACGTCAGATAGCCCTTGCCCGAACCGAAATCTGCCACCCGCACTGGTTTGTCCAGCGCCAGCGGCGACGAGGTCAGGGCATGGCTGAACACTTCGATGAACTTGTTGATCTGCTTCCACTTGCGTGACATCGCCGGGATCAGCTCATGCTGCGCGTTGGTCACGCCCAGGTCCTTGAGGAACGGTCGGCTCAGTTCGAGGAAGCGATTTTTCTCGCGGTTGTGCTCGGCAGACGGCGCTTCGCGCAATTGCTGAGGTTTGCTCTTGAACAGCGAACTCTTGCCCTTTTTGCTGTATTCGAGCTGGGCTTCATCAGTCACCGCGAGTAAATGGGCATTTTTGAACGAGGCCGGCAACAACTCGGCAATCGCCGTCACACCGTCAGCCAATGGCAGGTTTTTGGTGATGTCGCGGGTTTTGTAGCGATAGACGAACGACAGATTCGGCTGCGCCTTGACCGTCACCGGTTTGATGATGACTCGCTGCAGATCCACTTCTTCGCCGACGTATTTGGCCAGCACCAGTTTGATGAAGCCGTTCTGTTCGAGGCTGGTTTGCAGCAGCTCGATGAACTGGGCGTGGTGATCGGGCGCAGGCTTGATGGACGGGGCAGTAACGGACATGAAAAAGCGGCCTCGGACGGGCGAAATCGGGAATGGCGGGTATTTTAGGGGGGATGGGGGTTGGGGACACGCTCTTATTTACCGAACGGTTGGTTAAAGCGGCCCTCACCCTAGCCCTCTCCCAGAGGTAGAGGGGACTGATTGGGGGATATTGACGAGATACACCGACTTGAACGATTTGCCTTGAATCCATAATCGACACGGTTTTTCAGGTCGATGTCGAGCGCAAGACACCTCGGTCGGCCCCCTCTCCCTCCGGGAGAGGGCTGGGGTGAGGGTTTGTCTCACCCCAGCACAATCAACCGATTCGGCAACTCATTCCTCACCTGCGTCACCGGCACATGCACCTTCAGCAATTCCCCACACGCCTCGATACACGTCACAAATCCCTCCAGCGTGCGCCCCTGCCTGACCTGCTCGGTAAACGCCGCGACAATCGCATCCCAACTCTTGTTATCCAGCCGCTTGGAAATCCCCTCATCCACCAGAATCTCCACATACCGCTCCGCCTCGCAGACAAAAATCAGCATGCCGGTACTGCCCACGGTGTGGTGCAGGTTCTGCTCTAGAAACTGCCGCCGCGCCAGATTCGAGGCGCGCCAGTGGCGCACGCGACGCGGGATCAAATGAGTGGTGATTTTCGGCAAACGAAACAGCAGACACAGCACGATAAACGCGCCCCACTGCACCAACAGCAGACTGCGCAGGGTCAGCCAGCCGGTCAGATAGTGCACGACGCCCGGCACCACCAGTGCCAAGAGGCTCGCCCACAGCAGCGGGATGTACGCGTAGTCATCGGCGCGCGCGGCTAGCACCGTCACCAGTTCGGCGTCGGTGTCGCGCTCGACCCGGGCAATCGCCTCGGCGACTTTGCGTTGTTCGTGTTCGGTCAGTAGTGCCATGTTGAAAAGTGCCTGCTCATTATTCTTCTGATATCACCAGCCGCCGGACGAACCACCGCCGCCGAAACTGCCCCCGCCGCCGCTGAAGCCTCCACCTCCACCGCCGCCGCCAAAACCACCACCGCCAAAGCCGCCCCCTCCTCCTGAGCCGCCCCGGCCGGCAGGCAGGATACCGAGCATCTGGCAGACAAACACCGTCAGGATGAACAACATCACCAAAAACACAAACAATGCCGGATGCCGCGAGATGAAATCATCGGACGGATCACCGGTGGATTCATACACCGTCGACGGTTCATCGAGCGGATTGCCACCCAGCACCACCAGCATCGCCGCCACGCCGTCGCTGATGCCTTTGCTGAAATTGCCGCTCTTGAACGCGGGCGTGATGACTTGATGGATGATCACTGAAGTCTGCGCATCGGTCAGCCGATCCTCCAGGCCATAACCGACTTCGATGCGCAGTTTGCGCTCGTCACGGGCAACGATCAGCAGCGCGCCGTTGTTCTTGTCCTTTTGACCAATTGCCCAGTGACGCCCGAGTTGAACGCCAAAGTCCTCGATGGTCGTACCTTGCAGATCCGGCAGCGTGACCACGACCAACTGCTCGCCGGTCGCCTGTTCGTGGGCCTGCAACTGCTGGGTCAGTTGCGTGCGCACCGACGGCTCGAGCATCTGCGCTTCGTCCACCACCCGCCCGCTCAGCGCCGGGAACGTCAACTCGGCCTGGGCGCTGACGGCGAACAGCCACAGCATCAGCACCAGACCCATTTTCAACACGCGCATGGACAACCTCGAATCAGAATTTCACTTCCGGGGCCTTTTCCGCGCCGGGCGTGGTGGCTTCGAAGGTTTCGCGGATCGGCAGATCGCTGTACATCACGCTGTGCCAGAGGCGACCGGGGAAGGTGCGGATCTCGGTGTTGTATTTCTGCACCGCCAGAATGAAATCGCGGCGAGCCACCGCAATGCGGTTTTCCGTGCCTTCCAGCTGCGATTGCAGGGCGAGGAAGTTCTGGTTGGCTTTCAGATCCGGATAGCGCTCGGACACCACCATCAGGCGGCTCAATGCGCCGGTCAGTTGGTCCTGCGCCTGCTGGAATTGCTTGAGTTTCTCGGGATTGTCGAGGGTGCTGGCGTCGACCTGAATCGAGGTCGCTTTCGCCCGCGCCTCAATCACTGCCGTGAGGGTTTCCTCTTCATGCTTGGCATAACCCTTCACCGTTTCCACCAGGTTGGGGATCAGGTCGGCGCGGCGCTGGTACTGGTTCTGCACCTGGCCCCACGCAGCTTTGGCCTGTTCGTCGAGGGTCGGGATATTGTTGATTCCGCACGCGGTCAACAGCGTGGCCAGCACCAGCAGTGTGGCGACCTGCAAACGCGAGCGATTGGTTGGGCTTACATTCATCGCAGTGATGCTCCTTGGCACATATCATTATAAAAACCGAGCGCGAAACATTCTCAGCGGGCTGTTGGGGCATAATCGGCCGCGTCGCTGGATTACGACGGGGCAATGGGCTAAAAAGTGCCCTGCGTGATCATGCGGCCAAGTGTCGGCTGCCGTTTTTTGGCTCTGTTTCTTTGAGCCTGTACCCGAACAACAATAGTCGCTCCCTAAATTTTGGCTGGCCGGCGTTGCATTGCCGCATGGGCCCTTGAGAAAACTATTCATGAAGAAGCTGTGTTTGCTGGGTCTGTTCGTCAGCCTGGCCAGTCATCAAGTATTGGCCGCTACGACCCCGGTACCTCTGGAAAACAAGGACGCGTTCATCAGCAACCTGATGAAGCAAATGACCCTCGACGAGAAGATTGGCCAGTTGCGCCTGATCAGCATCGGCCCGGAAATGCCCCGTGAGCTGATCCGCAAGGAGATTGCCGGTGGCAACATCGGCGGCACGTTCAACTCGATCACCCGCGCGGAAAACCGTCCGATGCAGGACGCCGCCATGCGCAGCCGCCTGAAGATTCCGATGTTTTTCGCGTACGACGTGATCCACGGTCACCGTACGATTTTCCCGATTCCACTGGCCCTCGCTTCGAGCTGGGACATGGACGCCATCGGTCAGTCCGGGCGCGTTGCTGCTAAAGAAGCCGCTGCCGACAGCCTCGACATCACCTTCGCGCCGATGGTCGACATCTCCCGCGACCCGCGCTGGGGCCGCAGCTCCGAAGGCTTCGGTGAAGACACCTACCTGACTTCACGCATTGCCGGCGTCATGGTGCGCGCCTATCAGGGGGCCACCCCGAGCGCGGCCGACAGCATCATGGCCAGCGTCAAGCACTTCGCCCTGTACGGCGCGGTCGAGGGCGGTCGCGACTACAATACTGTCGACATGAGCCCGGTGAAGATGTACCAGGACTACCTGCCACCGTACCGCGCCGCGATCGATGCCGGCGCTGGCGGTGTGATGGTCGCGTTGAACTCGATCAACGGCATTCCGGCCACCGCCAACACCTGGCTGATGAATGATCTGCTGCGCAAAGACTGGGGCTTCAAGGGCCTGGCGGTCAGCGACCACGGCGCGATTTTCGAACTGATCAAGCACGGCGTGGCCCGCGACGGTCGTGAAGCGGCGAAGCTGGCGATCAAGGCCGGTATCGACATGAGCATGAACGACACCCTATACGGCAAAGAGCTGCCGGGACTGCTCAAGTCCGGCGAGATCGAACAGAAAGACATCGACAACGCCGTACGCGAAGTGCTCGCGGCCAAGTACGACATGGGCCTGTTCAAAGACCCGTACCTGCGCATCGGCAAGGCTGAAGATGATCCGGCCGACACCTACGCCGAAAGCCGCCTGCACCGCGCCGAGGCCCGTGAAGTGGCGCGTCGCAGTCTGGTGCTGCTGAAGAACCAGAACGAAACCCTGCCGCTGAAGAAAGACGCAAAAGTCATGCTGGTCGGCCCATTGGCCAAAGCACCGATCGACATGATGGGCAGCTGGGCCGCCGCCGGGCGCCCTGCGCAATCGGTCACGCTGTTCGATGGCATGAGTTCGGTGATCGACAACAAGTCAAACCTGATCTACGCCCGTGGCGCCAACATCACCAGCGACAAGAAGGTGCTCGACTACCTGAACTTCCTCAACTTCGATGCGCCGGAAGTGGTCGATGACCAGCGCCCGGCCAACGTGCTGATCGACGAAGCGGTAAAAGCCGCCAAGGACGCTGACGTGATCGTTGCGGCTGTGGGCGAATCCCGTGGCATGTCTCATGAATCCTCCAGCCGCACCGACCTGAACATCCCGGAAAACCAACGTGAGCTGATCCGCGCGCTGAAAGCCACCGGCAAACCGCTGGTGCTGGTGCTGATGAACGGCCGCCCACTGACCATTCTCGAAGAGAACCAGTCTGCTGACGCGATTCTGGAAACCTGGTTCAGCGGCACCGAGGGCGGCAACGCCATCGCCGACGTGCTGTTCGGCGACTACAACCCGTCGGGCAAACTGCCGGTGACCTTCCCGCGCTCCGTGGGCCAGATCCCGACTTACTACAACCACCTGAGCATTGGCCGGCCGTTCACGCCGGGCAAACCGGGCAACTACACCTCGCAGTATTTCGATGACACGACCGGGCCGCTGTTCCCGTTCGGTTATGGCCTGAGCTACACCCAATTCGCCCTCAGTGACATGGCGCTGTCGTCGACCACCCTGAACGCCACCGGCAAACTCGACGCCAGCGTCATGGTCAAGAACACCGGCAAGCGTGACGGCGAAACCGTGGTGCAGTTGTACATTCAGGACGTCACCGGCTCGATGATCCGCCCGGTGAAAGAACTGAAGAACTTCCAGAAAATCATGCTCAAGGCCGGCGAACAGAAAGTCGTGCACTTCACCATCAGCGAGGATGACCTGAAGTTCTACAACGCCCAGCTCAAGTACGCGGCGGAGCCTGGCAAGTTCAACGTGCAGATCGGCCTGGATTCCCAGGACGTGACGCAGCAGAGCTTTGAATTGCTGTAACCGGTTTTTGCTCGGCTGATCGTTCCCACGCTCCGCGTGGGAACGATCATCAGGTGAGCGGTTATCCGCGGCGGTCGAGGATGTTGACCACCACCCGATCCACCCAGCCCCACACCCGCTGCTTCACCCGTCGCCACAACGGCCGGCGCTGCCATTCCTCCAGACTCACCTGCTGACTCAGCCCGAAGTCCTTCACAAAACTCGCCTCTACCGCTGCCGTCAACGACGGATCCAGCGTCTCCAGATTCGCCTCCAGATTGAAGCGCAGGTTCCAGTGATCAAAGTTGCACGAACCGATGCTCACCCAATCGTCCACCAGCACCATTTTCAAGTGCAGGAAACACGGCTGGTATTCGAAGATCTGCACCCCGGCCTTGAGCAGGCGCGGGTAGTAACGATGCCCGGCGTAACGCACCGAAGGGTGATCGGTGCGCGGCCCGGTCAGCAGTAGGCGCACATCGACTCCGCGTGCAGCAGCCTTGCGCAGGGAGCGGCGGATTTTCCAGGTCGGCAGGAAGTACGGTGTGGCCATCCAGATGCGTTTTTGCCCGCTGTTCAAAGCGCGGAACAGCGATTGCAAAATGTCGCGATGCTGGCGGGCGTCGGCATACGCCACTCGGCCCATGCCCTCGCCCTTGTCCGGCACCCGTGGTAATCGCGGCAAGCCGAAATGCGCGGCCGGGCGCCAGGCGCGGCGATAGCGGTTGGCGATCCACTGACGATCAAAGAGCAATTGCCAGTCGATCACCAGCGGGCCGCGGATCTCGACCATCACTTCGTGCCACTCGCTGGTGTCGTGCCCCGGTGTCCAGAACTCATCAGTGACTCCGGTGCCGCCGACCACTGCCAGACGCTGATCGACCAACAGCAACTTGCGATGATCACGATAGAAATTGCCGACCCAGCGCCGCCAATTCAGCCGATTGTAGAAACGCAGTTCAACCCCGGCATGGGTCAGGCGCTGACGCAGATTGAGGGTGAACGCGAGGCTGCCGTAATCATCGAACAGGCAGCGCACGCGCACACCACGCTCGGCGGCCAGCACCAACGCTTGCACGATGGTTTCGGCACAGGCGCCGGCCTCGACCAGATACAACTCCAGTTCGATCTGCTCCTGCGCGCCAGCAATCTGCTCAAGCATGCGCGGAAAGAATTGCGGGCCATCGATCAACAGCTCGAAGCGGTTGCCATCGCGCCACGGGAACACCGCGCCGCGCATGTCAGCGCGCCGTGAAAATCAGCACCGCACCCACCGGCACCGACAGACTGATCGCCGACAGGTCGGCGAGTTTGCGCAGGCTTTCCAGCCCCGGCACCAGATCGAAATCCTCGGCGTTGATCACCAGCGGCTCCAGGGTGACCACTTGAAAACGCCGGTCATCGAGGCGCGTCGCCAGCAGCTCAGCGGGGTATTCGTGTTGCTTGCCGTGCAGGTTGACGGTCAGCGGCAGACGCAATTCCAGCTGCGCACCGGGGGCCAGATCGTTGATTGGGCGCAGGTCGATCTGGGTGGTGATGGTCGCTTCGGGGAATTGCTCGATCTGGAACAGCTCCTTGCGCATGCGCTCGTCACGCAGCGGGATGCCACTGTTGATCGAATCCAGCTCGACTTCGACTTCGGCGCGACCGTTGGGGTCGACCTTGCCGTGCAACACCAGAAAGCGCTGCACCTCGGAAATATGGGTGTTTTTCGTGTTGACAAAAGACAGCCGCGACGACTCGCCGTCCAGATACCAATTGGCCTGCGCCGGCAACGCGACGGTGGCGAGCAGCAGACTGGACAGGGTTGCACAGAGAGAGCGGTTGAACATTGAACACTCGTAGGGCCGATAAACCTGCACGAACCTTAACCGCCCACGCTGTTATTGCAAACTGAAGATCACACCCGGTGGGAGCGAGCCTGCTCGCGAAGACGTCATCTGCCTCAACAGAGAAGGTGCGCCTGCTATTGCATTCGCGAGCAGGCTCGCTCCCACAAAAAAACAATCGGGTGTTTCAGGGATTCAGGCGACAGCCTTGCCGTTCGCTTTGCCACTGGGCGCGGTTGCTGCGGCCCATGCCGCTGACCGTGATGGTTTTGTTCGCGCTGTCATCCGTGAATTGGCTGGTCGGCAGCCATTGTTTTACATAGCCACGGCAGTACTCGGCATCATTGTTCATCACATAACGACAGGAACAATATTCCTTGGCGGTGTAGGCGCTGATGATGTCGGGGAAGGCCCACAGATTTTCGCGCTCGTAGCCGACCCAGCCGAGCAGCAGAACAAGCATTAACAGGAATAAGCGCTTCATGGGCGCACCGCCTTCAGCACACGCTTAAGCAACTCGTTGTGACGGTAGCTGCCGTCGCGATCATCGCCATATCGCACGATCACCAGTTTCTCGCTGGGGATCACGTAAAGCGCCTGGCCCCAGTGGCCGAGGGCCGCGAAGGTGTCGAGCGGTGCATCGGGCCACGGTGACAAGGCGCCATCGGCCGGGCGATTGAGCCACCATTGACCGCCGGGCACCGCTTCGTCCTGATGAGCCTTGTAGCCGGCGAAGGGCTGCCGATTGAAGTCGACCCACTCCTTGGGCAGCAATTGCCGATCGTTCCAGCGCCCGTCACGGGCCATCAACAGACCGACGCGCGCCAGATCCCTCGCTGTCAGGTAAGCATAAGACGACGCGACAAACGTGCCGTTGGCATCAGTCTCCCAAACGGCGTGGCGGATGCCCAACGGTTCGAACAACGCCGTCCACGGATAATCAGGATAACGCTGCGGGCCGACGATATTTTTCAACGCCGCCGCGAGCAGGTTGCTGTCGCCGCTGGAATAACGGAAGGCCTGCCCCGGTTCGGCGTAAGCATCGTGATCGGCGGTGAACGCGGCCATGTCGCGATGGCCCCGGGTGTAGAGCATCGCCACCACCGAGGATTTCAGTGGCGCGTATTCGTAGTCTTCCTGCCAGTCGATACCGGAGGCCCAGTGCAACAGATCGGCGATTTTGATGGCCGGGTGTTGTTCCAGCGGCGGGTAAAACTGCACGACCGGGGCTTCGAGTTTGAACAGGCCTTCGCCATACGCCATACCGAGGACGGTGGCCATCAGACTTTTGCTGATTGACCAAGTCAGATGCGGGGTTTGTTCGGTGGTCGGGCCGGCGTAACGTTCGTAGAGGATCTGGCCGTCGTGGATGATCAGCAGGGCATCGGTGCGGATGCCTTTGCGGGTTGTGTCGTCGCGGGGTGGGAAGGCGTAATTATCCAGCGCTCCGGTATCGGTGATCGTCGTGCCGATTGGCCATTCTTCACCCGGCCATTGTTCGGCGTGAACGGTGAAGCTGATCAGTAGCAGAAACAGCGACAGGCCTTTGCGCATGGTGAGGGCTCTTGGGGAGAACCTGCTGAGATTAGTCGGGACTCATGACAAATTTGAGATTTTGCTTTTCCATGAAATCGCCATCGCTGGCAAGCCAGCTCCCACAGGGTTCTTGAGTGGATACAAATTTTGTGAACACCTGTGAAACCTGTGGGAGCTGGCTTGCCAGCGATGGGGCCAGTCAGGACACCACCAGTGCCTTGGCCAACCGCTTGGCCCGAGCGCCGGAGGCCAACTGCATCACCCCCCGATCCCGCTGCCACATCTGCGCCCATTCTGCCGGCCCGTAAGTCAACGCCTGACTCACCTCCCCCTCCAGCGCTTCAAACTGCGCAAACAACCCGCCCAACAACACATGCCCGGCCGGATTGTTCGGCGGTTGCCGACTCGCCTCCGCACACCCGGCCAACAGCGCCAGCAAGCGCAATTGCAGCGCCTGCGGCCAGTCACTGTCCTGGCCGACGCCATATAGCCACGCGGTCATCGCGCTCAGCACATAAACGTCCTCCAGGGTGCGGAACGGTTTGACGTAAGCGTCCCAACCATCGCCGGCCAACAACTCGCACAACGCGTTATCAAGCTGCAGCCGACCATGGCTGATGTCAGGCATCAACGGCAGCGCCGGCAGCTTCTCCACGGTCACGCCGGGTTCGCCGGGATACACCACCGCCAGACTCAGGCGCGGCGTTTCACCGGATTCTTCACTGCGCGCGGCGATCAGCAACCAGTCCGCCGCATCGCCGGCGGTGACAAAATCCTTGCGTCCGCTCAGACGTAAATCGGCAAGCCGCGTGTGCATGTCCGCCGGACGCAAACTGCGCTGTTCGGTCGCACACAATGCACCGAGGCTCAGCGGTGCACTCGGCCACAACATGCGCAATGCCGCCTGGTAACCGACCAGAAACGCCAGCCCCGGCGTCGCCATCCGCCGCCCGCCCGCGACCGCCAATTCGAACGGGGTGACGTTGCCCAGTTGCTGCAACAACGTCGCAAAACCCTCGGCCAGGTCAGCAACGGCGGGCAATCGTTCACGGCGGTGCAGCAAATCTGGCCAGGGCATAAGAGGCTCCTTGTGGGCTGTCATATAAGCATCACCGAACGTTCATGGCGATGACACCGGGGCTACATAGCCTGACTTTGCACAACACGGCTGCATAAAGAAAGTCGATCGGCTGCAACCCACGACGGGTTAAAGGCCCGTACGGAGATTCACATGACTCAGATCGCCCGCATCAGCGACACCGGCAATGAACGCCGCCTGCAAGCCGAACGCCTGATCGGCGCCGAGGCCTTGCAGCAAGCCCAGGCCTTGCGCTTCAACGTCTTCAGCGGCGAGTTCAACGCCAAACTGAAAGGCGCGGAACTGGGTCTGGACATGGATGATTATGATGTTCACTGCAGCCACATCGGTGTGCGTGACTTGAACACCGGCCGTTTGGTGGCGACCACGCGTCTGCTCGATCACACCGCCGCCAGCAGCCTCGGCAAGTTTTACAGCGAAGAAGAATTCAGCCTGCACGGCCTGACGCATCTGCAAGGCCCGATCCTCGAAATCGGCCGCACCTGCGTCGACCCGGCCTATCGCAACGGCGGCACCATTGCGGTGTTGTGGGGCGAATTGGCCGAAGTGTTGAATCAGGGCGGTTACAGCTACTTGATGGGTTGCGCGAGCATTCCTATGCAAGACGGCGGCATTCAGGCCCACGCGATCATGCAGCGTTTGCGTGAACGCTATCTGTGCACCGAACACCTGCGCGCCGAACCGAAAAATCCGCTGCCGACGCTGGATATTCCTTCCAACGTGATCGCCGAAATGCCGCCGCTGCTCAAGGCCTACATGCGCCTGGGCGCGAAGATCTGCGGCGAGCCGTGCTGGGACGAAGACTTCCAGGTCGCCGATGTGTTTATCCTGCTCAAGCGCGACGAACTCTGCCCGCGCTACGCCAAGCACTTCAAGGCGGCCGTGTGATGAGCCGGCTGCGGGTGTACGCGCGGATCGCGCGGGTGCTGCTGGTGGTGGCGCTGGGGTTGACCATGGCCACTGTCTTTGGCGTATTTGAACGAATTGGCCTGGCGCATTCGATGGAACGGCGTCAGCGCTGGTCGCGCTTCTTCATGGCGCGCCTGAGCAATGCCCTGCCCTTTCGCGTGACCGTGCACGGTGAGCTGCCGAAACAGCCGATGCTGTGGGTCAGCAATCATGTGTCGTGGACTGATATTCCGCTGCTCGGCATGCTCACGCCGTTGTCGTTTCTGTCCAAGGCCGAAGTGCGTACCTGGCCGGTGGCTGGTTGGCTGGCGGCGAAGGCTGGCAGCCTGTTCATCCGTCGCGGTTCGGGCGACAGCCAGTTGATCCGCAAGCAGATGACCCGTCACCTGCAAACCGACCACGCCCTGCTGATGTTCCCGGAAGGCACCACCACCGATGGCCGCTCGCTGCGTACCTTTCATGGTCGCTTGCTGGCGGCGGCGATTGATTCCGAGGTGATGCTGCAACCGGTGGCGATCCGTTATCTGCGTGATGGCGAGATCGATGCGCTGGCGCCGTTCATTGGTGATGATGATCTGCTCTCGCACCTGATGCGTCTGTTCAGCAATGATTGCGGCGATGTCGAAGTCCATCTGCTCAAGCCGCTTGCCTGTCAGGGTCGTGAGCGTGCGGCGTTGGCATTTGAAGCACAGCAGGCGGTGCAGAAGGCGTTGTTTGGTGAGGTGGCGAAACCGGCCGAACCGCGTCGTGCAGGCGAACTGATCGCCGCCTGAAAACACACATCCCCTGTAGGAGTGAGCCTGCTCGCGAAAGCGGTGTCTCAGCCAATGTAGATGCTGAATGACACGCCGCCTTCGCGAGCAGGCTCGCTCCCACATTTAGATCTTCAGTGATTCGGGGTTTTGGGCGAAGTCCTGGAGTTGCGGGTAGAACAAGCGGAAGTCTTCACTCAACGGCTCATACAACCGCCGCAATTCCTCCATCGCCCCCGCCAGCTCTTCCGGCCGGGTCAGTCGCCGTGAGATGCCGCGCAACACCTGCTCCAGCACTTCAAATTCCTGATACGAGCCCAACCAATCATTGGCGACCATGTGCGGGGCAATCTTCGCCAATCGCTCGGGCAGTTGCCGTTCGCGGGTCAGCACCCGATACACATCAGCGGTGAAAACCTCCAGCGGCTGATCGGCATACAACCGCCAGTCCCGGGCCAGGCAATGATCGAAAAACACGTCGAGGACGATCCCGGCATAACGCCGCCTCGTATCGGAAAACCGCCCCAACGCAACGTCCACCAACGGATGGCGATCGGTAAACACGTCAATCCGCCGATGCAGTTGAATGGCCGCCTCGACCTCCGGGGCAAACTGCCCTTGCAGCCGACCTTTGACGAAATCGCCATACAGACTGCCGAGCAGTTGCCCGGGGCGCTGGCCACCGAGGTGTAAATGTGCGAGATAGTTCATGGGCGCAGCTTAGCACTGCGACACACAAGCCATACACCCACGTATCGTTATAACGCGATATACCAATTTATGCTGATGTCAGATCAAAATCATATTGGTGTATCGCGATCTAACGATTTATATTTCGTCACATCGCGATATAGCGTTGTACACATTGTGAGCACCCTGCCATGAACCTCGACCTCGACGAAATAATAAAAGCCCTGGCGCACCCAGTACGGCGAGACATCCTCAACTGGCTGAAAGACCCGAAGAACGAATTTCCGGAACAGTTGCACAACCACGAGTACGGCATCTGCGCCGGGCAGATCGATCAACGCTGCGGCTTGTCGCAATCGACCGTTTCGGCACACCTCGCAACGTTGCAGCGCGCCGGCCTGATCAGCAGCCAGAAGGCCGGGCAATGGCACTTTTTCAAACGTAACGAGGACGTGATCCAGGCGTTCCTCAGCACCCTCAGTAAAGAGCTCTGACCCTTAACGTCAGCCAGCCGACAAGGAAACCTGCATGCCCCTCTCGCTACTCATTCTCGCCTTGAGCGCCTTCGCCATCGGCACCACCGAGTTCGTCATCATGGGCCTGCTGCCCAATGTGGCGGCCGACCTCGGTGTGTCGATACCCGGCGCCGGTTGGCTGGTGACCGGATACGCCCTCGGCGTGGCCATCGGTGCGCCGTTCATGGCCATGGCCACCGCCAGACTGCCGCGTAAAGCGGCGCTGGTGGCGTTGATGGGCATCTTTATTGTCGGCAACCTGCTCTGCGCCATTGCCAGTGATTACAACGTGCTGATGTTCGCCCGGGTGATCACCGCGCTGTGCCACGGTGCGTTCTTCGGCATCGGTTCGGTGGTGGCGGCCAATCTGGTGCCGGCCAACAAACGTGCTTCGGCGGTGGCGTTAATGTTCACCGGCCTGACCCTGGCCAACGTCCTCGGTGTGCCGCTGGGCACTGCGCTGGGTCAGCAATACGGCTGGCGCTCGACCTTCTGGGCGGTGACCGTTATCGGCGTGATCGCGCTGATCGGCCTGATCCGCTTCCTGCCGGCCAAGCGTGACGAAGAAAAACTCGACATGCGCGCCGAACTCGCCGCCCTCAAAGGTGCCGGGATCTGGCTGTCGCTGAGCATGACCGCGCTGTTCGCCGCCTCCGTCTTCACCCTGTTCACCTACGTCGCCCCGCTGCTCGGCGAAGTCACCGGCGTGTCACCGCGTGGCGTGACCTGGACGCTGATGCTGATCGGCCTGGGCCTGACCGTCGGCAACATCATCGGCGGCAAACTCGCCGACAAGGGCATGGCCGCGACGTTGATCGGCGTGTTCATCGCCATGGCCGTGGTCTCCACCGTACTGACCTGGACCAGCGTCGCGCTGATCCCGACTGAAATCACTCTGTTCCTCTGGGCCACCGCGTGTTTCGCCGCCGTGCCGGCGCTGCAAGTCAACGTGGTGACCTTCGGCAAAGCCGCACCGAACCTGGTTTCGACCCTGAACATCGGCGCCTTCAACGTCGGCAACGCCCTCGGCGCCTGGGTCGGCGGCAGCGTCATCGCCCACGGCTATGGCCTGACCAGCGTGCCACTCGCGGCGGCGGCTCTGGCCGTGCTCGCCCTGCTGGTGACCCTGATTACTTTCCGTCAGAACGGCAATGCCGATCTGGCCCCGGCAACCAACTGATTAACTTTTACTTACGAGGGTTGTAGACATGGCAACTATTTTTGATCCGATCAAACTCGGCGACGTCGAGCTGGCCAACCGCATCATCATGGCCCCGCTGACCCGCTGCCGCGCCGACGAAGGCCGCGTACCGAACGCGCTGATGGCTGAATACTACGTACAGCGCGCCTCCGCTGGCCTGATCCTCAGTGAGGCCACTTCGGTGACGCCAATGGGCGTTGGCTACCCGGACACCCCGGGAATCTGGTCCAACGATCAAGTGCGCGGCTGGGCCAACGTGACCAAAGCGATTCACGGCGCTGGCGGCAAGATCTTCCTGCAACTGTGGCACGTGGGCCGTATCTCCCACGAGTCGTACCTCAACGGTGAAACGCCGGTGGCACCAAGCGCGATCCAGCCTAAAGGTCACGTCAGCCTGGTGCGCCCACTGGCCGACTACCCAACCCCGCGCGCACTGGAAACCGCTGAAATCGCCGACATCGTCGACGCTTACCGCACCGGTGCCGAGAACGCCAAAGCCGCCGGTTTCGACGGCGTGGAAATCCACGGCGCCAACGGTTACCTGCTCGACCAGTTCCTGCAAAGCAGCACCAACCAGCGCACCGACAACTACGGTGGCTCGCTGGAAAACCGTGCGCGCCTGCTGCTGGAAGTGACTGACGCCGCGATCGAAGTCTGGGGCGCTGGTCGCGTTGGTGTGCACTTGGCACCGCGCGCTGACTCCCATGACATGGGCGATGACAACCTGGCGGAAACCTTCACCTACGTCGCACGTGAACTGGGCAAGCGCGGCATCGCGTTCATCTGCTCCCGTGAGAAAGAAGGCGCCGACAGCCTCGGTCCGCAACTGAAAGAAGCGTTCGGTGGCCCGTACATCGCCAACGAGCGCTTTACCAAGGACAGCGCTAATGAGTGGCTGGCCAGCGGCAAGGCTGATGCCGTGGCATTTGGTGTGCCGTTCATTGCCAACCCGGATCTGCCGGCTCGCTTGAAGGCGGATGCGCCGTTGAATGATGCGCGTCCGGAGTTGTTCTACGGCAAAGGCCCGGTCGGTTACATCGACTATCCAGCGCTATAAGCAGTAGGAACACAAAGCCCCCGACTTTTGAGAGTCGAGGGCTTTTTTGTGCTCGCCTGGAGAATGATTGCGCGTCTGAGTACGTAGCCCCTCACCCCAGCCCTCTCCCAGGGGAGAGGGAGCCGATCGGGGAACGTTCGAAATCGGAGCTCAACCGGATATTTCAGGTCGGCGTAACTCGCAAGAACACCTCGGTCAGTCCCCTCTACCTCTGGGAGAGGGTTAGGGTGAGGGCAAGCGGCTCACACTCATTCACACAGAAGACACAAATTCCCTACAAAATGCGTAGCTCGCTACGTTTAAACTCCCCCCGCTGCGAAGCTATATAAAGGCAGGCCAATTGACATAAGCGGTGTCAATTACGCATTTTGTTTCATTTGCGCAGGCTGGGGCTCAGGCGCAGCATATCCAACCCTGTATCGACCCAACGCTCGGCCTCGGCATGCAGCTCAAAGCTGTCCGGCGCCAGAAGCCATCCATACAGAAGGCCATCGATATAGCTGTGAATACTGATGGCCGCGCGGGCGGTGTCGAGATCTTCTGGCAACTGGCCGCGATTGACCGCATTACGCAACGTCAGAGCGATGCGCTCGTTGCAATCGAGACTGACGTCCCGGCGCTGCTGGCGCAAATCGCACATTTCATCGGTGAACTCGCACTTATGAAACAGAATTTCGTTGATACGCCGGGTTTTCGGGTCCAGCGCAACTTGATGAAACAAATGAATCAGCAGTTGGCGCATGCAGCCCAACGGATCGAGTTCATCTTCACTTTCGCTGGCCCTGGCCAATTCATCCAGCGGCTCACGCAGCGAATCCAGCATGGCCTGGACCAGATCGGCCTTGTTACTGAAATGCCAGTAAATAGCACCACGTGTGACGCCGGCCATTGTCGCGATATCGGCCAGCGTCGTACGAGCGACACCCCTTTCATAAAAGGCTTTCTCCGCCGCTTCCAGGATCTGGCTACGGGTTTCTTGAGCTTCCTCTTTGGTACGACGGACCATGACAGTAAAACCTCAAACAGGATGTTTCAGGGATGGCTGAATATCCGCTGAATAAAGAGGGGGCGATCTCTCACGGATCTGCTCCCCGGCCTACAATTTCAAACCTTGCGACGAGTTTTGTAACAGGGTGGATACGACGCCAAGGTATTTACAAACAACCATGAACGTAAGTATATTCCTTAGCAAGCTACTTATCCACCCGATACCCATTTTTTACCCTTCCACACTTCTTGTGCGCTTTTTGCGCGCCTGACCCGAGGATCTTCATGCAATTCAAGCCAGCTGTTACCGCTCTGGTCACTGCCGTCGCCCTGGCATCGCTGCTCAGCGGATGTAAAAAGGAAGAAGCGGCACCGGCCGCTCCACCGCCTCAGGTCGGCGTCGTCACCCTGCAACCACAAGCCTTTACCCTCACCTCCGAACTGCCGGGGCGCACCAGTGCGTACCGCATCGCGGAAGTTCGACCACAGGTCAACGGCATCATTCTCAAGCGCCTGTTCAAGGAAGGCGGCGATGTCAAAGCCGGTCAGCAGCTGTATCAGATCGATCCGGCGGTTTATGAAGCGACCCTGAAAAGCGCCGAAGCCAGCCTGCGTTCGACCAAGTCGATCTCCGACCGCTACAAGCAACTGGTCGATGAACAGGCCGTGAGCCGCCAGGAATACGACACCGCCGTGGCCAACCGCATGGAATCGGAAGCGTCGCTGCAGAGCGCGCAGATCAACGTGCGTTACACCAAGGTGTACGCGCCGATCTCCGGGCGTATCGGCCGCTCTTCGGTCACCGAAGGTGCCTTGGTGAGCAATGGTCAAACCGACGCCATGGCCGTGATCCAGCAACTGGACCCGATCTACGTTGATGTCACCCAGTCCTCGGTGGAACTGCTGGAGCTGCGCCGCGAACTGGAAAGCGGTCGTCTGCAGAAAGCGGGTGACAACGCCGCCGCAGTCAAGCTGACTCTGGAAGACGGCAGCCAATACAAGCTCGACGGTAAGCTGGAATTCTCCGAAGTGTCGGTCGACCAGACCACCGGTTCGGTAACTCTGCGCGCCGTGTTCCCGAACCCGGATCACACCCTGTTGCCAGGCATGTTCGTCCACGCGCAGCTGCAGGCCGGTGTCAACAGCGCCGCGATCCTCGCCCCGCAGCAAGGCGTGACCCGTGACCTCAAAGGCACGCCGACCGCACTGGTCGTCGGCCCGGACAACAAAGTCGAGTTGCGTCAGTTGAAGGCCAGCCGCACCGTCGGCAGCCAATGGCTGATCGAAGACGGCTTGAAGGCCGGCGATCGCCTGATCACCGAAGGGCTGCAATTCGTCAAACCGGGCGTCGAGGTCAAACCGACTGAAGCGACCAACGTCGGCACCAAGAACCCGGCCCCCGCTCAGGCAGCTGACAAAGCCGCCGGCGGCAAAGGGGAGTAATCCATGTCAAAATTCTTCATCGACCGTCCGATTTTCGCCTGGGTAATTGCCCTGGTGATCATGCTGGTCGGGGCACTTTCGATCCTGAAATTGCCGATCAACCAGTACCCAAGCATTGCGCCACCGGCCATTGCGATCTCCGTGACCTACCCGGGCGCTTCGGCGCAAACCGTGCAGGATACCGTGGTCCAGGTGATCGAGCAGCAGCTCAACGGTATCGACAACTTGCGTTATGTGTCCTCGGAAAGTAACTCCGACGGCAGCATGACCATCACCGCGACCTTCGAGCAAGGCACCAACTCCGACACCGCGCAGGTGCAGGTTCAGAACAAGCTGAACCTCGCCACTCCGCTGTTGCCGCAGGAAGTGCAGCAACAAGGTATCCGCGTGACCAAGGCAGTGAAAAACTTCCTGCTGGTCATCGGCGTGGTCTCGCGTGACGGCAGCATGACCAAGGACGACTTGTCCAACTACATCGTGTCGAACATGCAGGATCCGATTTCGCGGACTGCTGGCGTCGGTGACTTCCAGGTCTTCGGTGCCCAGTATGCGATGCGCATCTGGCTCGACCCGGCCAAGCTGAACAATTTCAACCTGACCCCGATCGACGTGAAGACTGCCATCGCGGCGCAAAACGTCCAGGTCTCGTCCGGCCAGCTCGGCGGCTTGCCGGCCGTACAGGGCCAGCAACTGAACGCGACGATCATCGGCAAGACCCGTCTGCAGACGGCCGAGCAGTTCAAGGAAATCCTGCTCAAGGTCAACAAGGACGGTTCGCAGGTTCGCCTCAAAGACGTGGCTGATGTTGGCCTGGGTGGCGAAAACTACGCCATCAGTGCCCAGTTCAACGGCAGCCCGGCATCCGGTCTGGCAGTGAAACTGGCCAACGGCGCCAACGCCCTCGATACGGCCAAAGCCTTGCGCACCACTATCGACAGCCTCAAGCCGTTCTTCCCGCCAGGCATGGAAGTGGTGTTCCCGTACGACACGACCCCCGTAGTGACCGAGTCGATCAAAGGTGTGGTTCACACGCTGGTCGAAGCGATCGCGCTGGTGTTCCTGGTGATGTTCCTGTTCCTGCAGAACTTCCGCGCCACCGTCATCACCACGATGACCGTGCCGGTGGTATTGCTCGGTACGTTCGGCATCCTCGCCGCCGCCGGTTTCAGCATCAACACCCTGACCATGTTCGGCATGGTACTGGCCATCGGTTTGCTGGTGGACGATGCCATCGTCGTGGTGGAAAACGTCGAGCGAGTCATGGCTGAGGAGGGCCTGTCTCCGAAGGAAGCGACCAAGAAATCCATGGGCCAGATCCAGGGCGCACTGGTTGGTATCGCCTTGGTACTGTCGGCGGTTCTGCTGCCAATGGCGTTCTTCGGTGGCTCGACCGGTGTGATCTACAAGCAGTTCTCGATCACGATTGTCTCGGCCATGGCCCTGTCGGTGCTGGTCGCGCTGATCTTCACCCCGGCACTCTGCGCGACCATGCTCAAGCCTATTCCCCATGGTGAGCACGGCGTTCCGAAAAAAGGCTTCTTCGGCTGGTTCAACCGCAACTTCGATCGCAGCGTCAAAAGCTACGAGCGTGGCGTCGGCAATATCCTGCGCCAGAAGGTGCCTTACCTGCTGGCCTACGCGCTGATTCTGATCGGCATGATCTGGTTGTTCATGCGCATCCCCTCCTCCTTCCTGCCGGAAGAAGACCAGGGCGTACTGTTCGCTCAAGTGCAGACCCCGGCCGGTTCCAGCGCCCAGCGCACCCAGGTAGTCGTGGATGAAATGCGTGAATACCTGCTGCGTCCGACCAAGGATGGCGGTGAAGGTGACACCGTCGCCTCGGTGTTCACCGTGACCGGTTTCAACTTCGCCGGCCGTGGTCAGAGCTCGGGTATGGCATTCATCATGCTCAAGCCTTGGGATGAGCGTAACGCCGACAACAGCGTGTTCAAGCTGGCGGCTCGCGCCCAGCAGCACTTCTTTACCTTCCGCGACGCGATGGTGTTCGCCTTCGCCCCGCCGGCAGTGCTGGAGTTGGGTAACGCCACCGGTTTCGACGTGTTCCTGCAGGACCGCGCCGGTATCGGTCATGAAAAACTGATGGAGGCACGCAACCAGTTCCTCGGCATGGCGGCGCAAAGCAAAGTGTTGTCGCAGGTACGTCCGAACGGTCTGAATGACGAGCCGCAATTCCAGCTCGAAATCGATGACGAGAAGGCCAGCGCCCTGGGCGTTACCATCAGCGACATCAACAACACCTTGTCGATTGCTTTGGGTAGTAGCTACGTCAACGACTTCATCGACCGTGGTCGGGTGAAGAAGGTGTACGTGCAAGGCCAGCCGGATTCGCGCATGAAACCGGAAGACTTGAAGAAGTGGTACGTACGCAACGCCAGCGGCACCATGGTTCCGTTCTCGGCATTCGCCAAGGGCGAGTGGATCTACGGTTCGCCGAAGCTCTCGCGCTACAACGGTGTGGAAGCGGTGGAAATCCTCGGTGCCCCGGCTCCAGGTTACTCCACGGGTGAAGCCATGGCCGAGGTCGAAGCCATTGCCGCGAAACTGCCGAAAGGCGTAGGCATCTCCTGGACGGGGCTGTCCTATGAAGAACGTCTGGCGGGTTCGCAGGCGCCGGCACTGTTTGCGCTGTCGCTGCTGATGGTATTCCTGTGTCTGGCGGCTCTCTATGAGAGCTGGTCGATTCCGATTGCGGTGGTGCTCGTGGTTCCGCTGGGGATCATCGGTGCCTTGCTGGCGACCAGTCTGCGCGGGCTGTCCAACGACGTGTACTTCCTGGTGGGGCTGTTGACGACCATCGGTCTGGCAGCGAAAAACGCCATTCTGATCGTCGAGTTCGCCAAGGAATTGCATGAACAGGGCGCCAGTCTGCGCGACGCAGCCATCGAAGCTTGCCGCATGCGTCTGCGTCCGATCATCATGACGTCCCTGGCGTTCATCCTCGGCGTAGTGCCTCTGGCAATTTCCACAGGCGCCGGCTCAGGCAGCCAGCACGCCATTGGCACCGTGGTAATTGGCGGTATGATCACCGCCACCGTACTCGCGATTTTCTGGGTACCCCTGTTCTTCGTTACGGTTTCGTCCATGGGCCAGCGTAAAATCACCGACCCGGATGACACTAAAGAAACTCCTAAAGAGGCTGGCCAATGAGCAAGTCGCTACTCTCCATCGCAGTCGCCGCCTTCGTGCTGAGCGGTTGCTCGCTGATACCTGATTATCAGCAGCCTGAGGCTCCGGTCGCAGGTCAGTACCCGCAGGGGCCGGCCTATTCGCCGGCCCAGGCACCGGCGCAAGCCGCTGCCGAGCAAGGCTGGAAGCAGTTTTTCCATGACCCGGCGCTGCAACAGCTGATCCAGGTGTCCCTGGAAAATAACCGCGACCTGCGTGTCGCGGCGCTGAACATCGACGCCTATGCGGCTCAATACCGCATCCAGCGCGCCGACCTGTTCCCGGCGGTATCGGCCAATGCCAGCGGCAGCCGTCAGCGGGTTCCGGCCCGTGCATCGCAGACCGGCGAGTCGAGCATCACCAGCTCCTACTCCGCCACTGTCGGCATCAGCGCCTACGAACTCGACCTGTTCGGTCGCGTTCGCAGCCTGAGCGAACAAGCGCTGCAACAATACTTCGCCACCGAAGAAGCACGCCGCAGCACGCAGATCAGTCTGGTCGCCAGCGTCGCCAATGCTTACCTGACCTGGCAAGCGGACAAGGAACTGCTCAAGCTGACCCAGGACACCCTCGGTGCCTTCGAAGAAAGCTACAAGCTGACCAGCCGCAGCAACGAAGTCGGTGTGGCTTCGGCACTGGACCTGGCGCAGTCGCGCACCTCGGTCGAGAACGCTCGCGCACAACTGGCGCGTTACACCCGCCAGGTGGCGCAGGACGAAAACAGCCTGACCCTGCTGCTCGGCACTGGTATCCCGGCTAATCTGCAAACGGCCAAACCGCTGTCCGATGACCTGCTCAGCGACGTCCCGGCCGGTCTGCCTTCGGATCTGCTGCAACGTCGTCCGGACATTCTGCAAGCCGAGTACAACCTGAAAGCGGCCAACGCCAACATTGGCGCAGCCCGTGCCGCGTTCTTCCCGAGCATCAGCCTGACCGCCAACGCGGGCAGCCTGAGCCCGGACCTGTCCGGCCTGTTCAAGGGTGGTTCGGGGACGTGGTTGTTCCAGCCGCAGATCAACCTGCCGATCTTCAACGCCGGCAGCCTGCGCGCCAGCCTCGACTACGCCAAGATCCAGAAGGACATTGGCGTGGCGAACTACGAAAAGTCCATTCAAACGGCCTTCCAGGAAGTCGCCGACGGCCTCGCCGCCCGCCAGACCTACACCGAGCAGTTGCAAGCGCAGCGTGACTTCGTCGCGGCCAACCAGGATTACTACCGCCTGGCCGAACGTCGCTACCGCATCGGCGTCGACAGCAACCTGACCTTCCTCGATGCCCAGCGTCAGCTGTTCAGCGCGCAACAAGCGCTGATCACCGACCGCCTCGCGCAGCTGACCAGTGCGGTCAACCTGTACAAGGCCTTGGGCGGTGGCTGGAATGCGCAGACCGCGCAGAACGAACCGCTGAAAGAAGAAGCGCCGAAGATGAAGTTGTTCTGATCATCGGCTGAATACAAGGAGCCCACCGATTGGTGGGCTTTTTGTTGCCTGTCAGAAAGTTGTGGTGTCTGGGCTGGCCCCATCGCTGGCAAGCCAGCTCCCACAATGTTCTGTGGTGTACCCAACATTGTGAACGACACAAAAACCTGTGGGAGCTGGCTTGCCAGCGATGAGGCCCTCCCATTCACCCAAAACCCCGAGCAAATCTTGCGTTCGATAATCGCCCAAAAACCGCTTCCGCCGATTGAATCCCCACCACCGCCCCCCGCACCATTCGCTCCACAAAACCAATAACAACAGGTTCGACACCATGCTCCCGCGCCCTGCCCCGTCCGGCTGATTGCCGTCGTTTCACCTCTGAACACTTTTCATGTTTGCACTCCGAAAACCGGTGTCAGCGCACCTGTTCGCCTTAAAAAAACAAGAGAGACCCGAGCCCATGACAACATCCCCTGCGCCTTACGCAATTCCCGGCCTGATCGCCCTGGCCCTGGCCGGCGCGGCGCTGCCCGCAGCGGCTGAAGAAGCCGGCTTCATCGAGGGCGCCAAGGTCAATCTCAACCTGCGCAACTTCTATATCAACCGTAACTTCACCAACCCGACCAAGGCTCAGGGCAAGGCTGAAGAGTGGACGCAGAGCTTCATCCTCGACGCCAAATCCGGCTTCACCCAAGGCACCGTCGGCTTCGGCATGGACGTGCTGGGCCTGTATTCGGTAAAGCTTGATGGCGGCAAAGGCACGGGCGGCACCCAATTGTTGCCGCTGGACCATGACGGTCGTCCGGCGGACAACTTCGGTCGCACCAACGTCGCTTTCAAAGCCAAGCTTTCGCAGACCGAAGTGAAGGTCGGCGAGTGGATGCCGGTGCTGCCGATCCTGCGTTCGGACGATGGCCGCTCATTGCCACAGACCTTCCGTGGCGGGCAGATCACGTCCAAAGAAATCGACGGCCTGACCCTCTACGGCGGCCAGTTCCGCGCCAACAGCCCGCGCGATGACAGCAGCATGAGCGACATGTCGATGACCGGCAAAGCGGCGTTCACCTCTGATCGCTTCAACTTTCAGGGCGGCGAATACGTTTTCAACGAAAAACGCACACAGATCGGCCTGTGGAACGCCGAACTCAAGGACATCTACAGCCAGCAATACGTCAACCTGATCCACAGCCAGCCGCTGGGCGACTGGACGCTGGGCGCCAACCTCGGCTTCTTCTACGGCAAGGACGATGGCAGCGCCCGCGCCGGCGACCTCGACAACAAAACCTGGTCAGGGATGTTCTCGGCGAAGTACGGCGGCAACACCTTCTACGTCGGCCTGCAGAAACTCACCGGCGACAGCGCCTGGATGCGCGTCAACGGCACCAGCGGCGGCACGCTGGCCAACGACAGCTACAACGCCAGCTACGACAATGCGCAGGAACGTTCCTGGCAAGTACGCCATGACTACAACTTCGTCGCGCTGGGCATCCCCGGCCTGACCCTGATGAACCGCTACATCAGCGGCGACAACGTGCACACCGGGACCATCACCGACGGCAAGGAGTGGGGCCGCGAATCGGAACTGGGCTACACCGTGCAGAGCGGCGCGCTTAAGGATCTGAACGTCAGATGGCGCAACTCGACCATGCGCCGGGACTTCAGCAACAACGAGTTCGATGAGAACCGCTTGATCGTCAGCTACCCGATCAGCCTCCTCTAAACACCGACCCACCCCTGTAGGAGCTGCCGCAGGCTGCGATCTTTTGATCTTAAAAACAAGATCAAAAGATCGCAGCCTTCGGCAGCTCCTACATTGGAATTCTCGCCATTGGTCAGGAGAAGTGGCACTTTGCCGGCCGGCAGGTAAAGTGACAAAACCTGAAGGAGTCAGGTGCTTCACCTTTCCGCTTCCGTCGTCGTAGTCGGTCCTCAAGCTGGGAGCCAGGTTGTCATCGGAAGACACCATCGATCACTGGAGGACCACCTCAATGATCTCTCGTCTTGCAACACCCGACTGGGACGCCAAGGCGTACCAGCAGTTTTCCCGTCTCAGGCAACGCCCGGTCAATGAATTGCTCGACCGTGTTGACCTGCCAAATCCTCAACGCATTTACGACCTTGGCTGCGGCACCGGCATTGCCACGCAGTTGTTGGCCAAACGCTGGCCGCGCGCGCAGTTGCAGGGGATCGACAGCTCGGCACAGATGCTCGCAGAAGCGCGCTGTCTGCCGCTCAGGGCATCGTGGAAACACTGCGATCTGCTCGATTGGCAACCGGAGCAGCCGGCGGACCTGCTGCTCGCAGCCGCCGTGCTGCACTTTATCGAGGGCCATGAAACGCTGCTGCCGCATCTGCTCGGTTATCTGAATCCCGGCGGTTGTCTGGCGGCGCACATGCCGGACTGGCGCGATGCGCTGTGGTATCGGCTGATGCTCGACACTCTCGAAAATGGCGGCCCCGGTGGCACGCCAATGGGCACACCTGAACTGCGCCAGCGCATGGCCGCGCGGCCGTTGTTGGCACTGGAGGATTACTACCGCTTGCTCGCGCCGCTGACCTCATCCCTGGATATCTGGGAGACCGAGCAGTTGCAGGTGGTTGACGGCAAATCGCCAATTTATGACTGGGTGAAGGTCTCGGCGCTGCGGCCGGTGATGCAGGCGCTGGATTCAGCGGAACAGGCGCGGTTTATCTATCACTACCTGATGCGGGTGCATAAGCATTATCCGCAGGAGGGGGATGGGCATACGTTGTTTGCGTTCAAGCGGATATTCATCGTTGCCACGGTTTGATTGGTCGCGGCACTATTGCTATCGCTGGCAAGCCAGCTCCCACAGGGATTTTCAGCGAACACAGATTTTGTGCACACCTGAAAAACCTGTGGGAGCTGGCTTGCCAGCGATGGCGTCAGCTCAGGCAACATCACTCCCGGGATTCGACTCCTAGCTCATCCCAAACCGATTCAGCCAGATGAAACGTCGCATTCGCTGCCGGAATCCCGCAGTAGATCGCGCTCTGCATGATCACTTCCTTGATCTCACCCCGGCTCACGCCGTTATTGGCCGCCGCGCGCAAGTGCAGTTTCAGTTCGCCTTCGCGGTTCATGCCGATCAGCATGGCGATGGTGATCAGACTGCGCGTATGACGTGGCAAGCCCGGTCGCGTCCAGATATCGCCCCACGCATGCCGGGTGATCATTTCCTGAAACTCCGAGTTGAACTCGGTCAGCGTGGTCAGGCTGCGATCGACATGGGCATCGCCCAGCACCGCGCGACGCACTTGCATGCCGTCGTCGTAACGTTGTTTCTCGTCCACAAAAACTTCCTCACTTAGCCCGCAAAAACGCCAACACACGATCACTGAAGTCCACGCCAGCCTGCACGTTGGACAGGTGCGCCGCATAGAACTCGGCGTATTCGGCGCCGCGTACATGTTCCTGAATAAAGTGCCCACCGGACGGCGGCGTCACCGCATCTTCAGTGCCGGCAATCACTAGCAACGGCACGTTGATCGAAACCAGTTGCTCGCGGAAATCCGCATCACGCACCGCTGCGCAGTTAGCCGCATAACCTTGCGGCGAGGTGGCCGCGAGCATGTCGGTAATCTGCTTGGCCGCTGCCGGATGAGCAGCCGAAAAGTCCGGGGTGAACCAGCGGGCAATCGATGCATCACGCAGGGCCACCATCGCTGCCGCACCGTCACGCAGCACGGTTTCGATGCGTGGATTCCACACCGACGGATCACCGATTTTTGCCGCGGTATTGCAGACGATCAGCTTATGCAGCCGATGCCCGGCATTGATCCCCAGCCACTGGCCGATCAGGCCTCCCATCGACAGCCCACAAAAATGCGCACGCTCAATGTGCAGTGCATCCAGCAAACCGAGCACGTCATGACCGAGTTGCTCGATGCTGTAAGGACCCGGCGTCACCAGCGATTCGCCGTGGCCACGGGTATCGAAACGCAGCACGCGAAAGTGCTCGGTAAACGCCGGCATCTGCGCGTCCCACATGTGCAGATCAGTGCCTAGCGAGTTGGAGAGCACCAGCACCGGCGCATCGACCGGGCCCTCGATTTGATAATGCAGTTCGCCATCGGCGAGTTGAACGAAAGCCACAGCCCTCTCCTTTCAGACAGACAATGCGTTGTGTTCGGCCACCGCGCGCTCGACCCAGGTTTTTGCCTGGCCGAGGTAATGAGCGGGGTTCAAAAGTTGATCAAGTTCAGCGCTGCTCAACTCGGCGGTGACTTGCGGTTCGTCACCGAGCACGGCGCGCAAATGGCGCTGCTCGGCCACCGCGCGTTTGCAGCATTGTTCGAGCAGGTGATGCGCGGCGTCGCGGCCGACACGCTGGGCAAGGACGATGCTGACGGCTTCGGCCAACACCAGCCCCTGAGTCAATTCGAGGTTGCGGGCCATGCGTGCGGCGTCGACTTCCAGACCGTCGGCGAGCAAGCGTGCCTGTTGCAGCGAACCGGAAACGAGGCAGCAAATCTCCGGCAGGGTTTCCCATTCGGCATGCCACAGACCGAGGCTGCGCTCGTGCTCCTGGGGCATCGCGCTGAACAGCGTCGAGACCAGACCCGGCACCCGCGTCGCTGCGCCGATCAACACCGCCGCGCCCACCGGGTTGCGTTTGTGCGGCATGGTCGACGAACCACCCTTGCCCGGTGCCGATGGCTCGAACACCTCAGCCGCTTCAGTCTGCATCAACAGGCTGATGTCGCGGCCGAATTTGCCCAGGCTGCCGGCGATCAAACCCAGCACCGCGCCGAACTCGACCACGCGATCACGCTGGGTGTGCCACGGCTGTTCCGGCAAGGTCAGTTGCAGTTCTTCAGCCAGCGCTTCGGCAATCGGCAAGGCCTGTTCGCCCAACGCGGCGAGGGTCCCGGAAGCGCCACCGAATTGCAGCACCAGCAAACGCGGCTTGAGTTCACGCAAGCGCTGACGGCTGCGATTCACCGCGCCCAGCCATCCGGCGATTTTCATGCCGAGGGTTACCGGCGTCGCGTGTTGCAGCCACGTGCGCCCGGCCAACGGCGTCGCCGCATGACGTTGCGCCTGGATCGCGAGGGAATCAGCGAGTTGCGAGAGATCGTTCTCGATCAACGCCAGCGCCTGACGCAATTGCAACACCAGCCCGGAATCCATCACGTCCTGACTGGTCGCGCCCAAATGCACATAACGTTCGGCTTCAGCGTCGCTGGCAGCAATCTGCTTGCCCAATGCCTTGACCAGCGGAATCGCCGAATTGCCGGCCGTGGCAATCGCCTCGCCCAGCACCGCGAAGTCATACAGACCAGCGCTGCATGCCGCCGCAATCGGTGCCACAGCGGAAGCTGGAATCAACCCGACCCGCGCCTCGGCCCGGGCCAGCGCCGCTTCGAAGTCGAGCATGGCCTGCACGCGGCCCTGATCGCAGAACACCTCACGCATATCGCGGGCAGTGAAATAGGCATCGAACAATTGATTGCCCGGTCGCTGAGTCATAAACAGTCCTTGCCGGCGCGGGCCCTGACGACCCGCGCACTTCGGGTTAGAGATCGTGGTGCAAATACGCCGCCTGTTTCGGCAAGCGCAGACTGAACAGGAAGGCGATCGCCATCATGGCCGTAACGTACCAGTAGAAGGAATTTTCCATGCCGATGTTCTTCAGGCTCAGGGCGACGAATTCCGCCGAACCGCCGAAGATCGCGTTCGCCACCGCATAGGCCAGACCAACGCCAAGGGCGCGGACTTCCGGCGGGAACATTTCGGCTTTTACCAGGCCGCTGATCGAGGTGTAGAAACTGACAATCGCCAGCGCCACGGTGATCAATACAAACGCGAGGAACGGGCTGCTGACGCTTTTCAGGCTCAACAGAATCGGCACGGTGAACAGCGTGCCGAGCGCGCCGAACCAGAGCATCGAATTACGGCGGCCAATCTTGTCAGCAAGCATGCCGAACAGCGGCTGCATGCACATATACAGGAACAGCGCGCCGGTCATGATGTAGCTGGCGGTCTTGGCGTGCATGCCAGCGGTGTTGACCAGGTACTTCTGCATGTAGGTAGTGAAGGTGTAGAAAATCAGCGAACCACCGGCGGTGTAACCGAGCACGGTGATGAACGCGGCTTTGTGATCGCGGAACAGTGCGCTGATGCTGCCGGCGTCTTTATGCGCGCGGGTTTCCTTGTTGGTGGTTTCTTTCAGCGAACGACGCAGGAACAGCGAAATCAGCGCCGCCACCGCACCGACCACAAACGGAATCCGCCAGCCGTAGGCACGCAGGTCTTCTTCGGTGAGGAATTGCTGCAGGACCACCACCAGCGACACCGCCAGCAGTTGTCCGCCGATCAGGGTCACGTACTGGAACGAGGCGAAAAATCCACGCTGGCCCTTGAGGGCAACTTCGCTCATATAGGTCGCGGTGGTGCCGTACTCGCCGCCGACCGACAAGCCTTGCAGCAAGCGTGCGAACAACAGCAGGACCGGTGCCCAGACGCCGATGTCCTTATAGGTCGGCAGGCAGGCAATCAGCAACGAGCCGAAGCACATCATCAGAATCGAGATGAGCATCGAATTCTTGCGCCCGTGCTTGTCGGCGACCCGGCCGAAAATCCAGCCACCAATCGGGCGCATCAGGAAGCCGGCGGCGAACACGCCAGCGGTATTGACCAGTTGCACCGTCGGGTTGTCGGAGGGGAAGAACGCCGGGGCGAAATAGATCGCGCAGAAAGCGTAGACGTAGAAGTCGAACCATTCGACGAGGTTGCCAGACGAGGCGCCGACAATGGCAAAGATGCGCTTGCTGCGCTCTTCACCGGTGTAATGGGAGGTGGTCGTTGTCATTGTTTTTCACTCGATAGGGACAGTGAGAGTCTAGACATACTTTGCAACAGTCCCGTTCCACATCCTACATCGATCGTTCCCACGCTCCGCGTGGTAACGCATCCGGTGACGCTCCGCGTCACAGTGGACGCGGAGCGTCCATGGCGGCATTCCCACGCAGAGCGTGGGAACGATCATGTAGAAGCTGCCGCAGGCGGTGATCTTTTGATTTTAATAATCGAAGAACACCGTCTCGGCATCAGTGCCCTGCAGAATCACATTCCACTGGTAAACACCCGAGGCGTCCTGCTTGGCCAGCAACGTGCTGCGACGCTCGGCCGGCACACATTCGAGTAACGGATCATCAACGTTGGCCGGCTCGCCTTCAAAGTAGATCCGCGTCAGCAAGTGTTTGACCAAGCCACGGGCAAACACCAGCACCACCAGATGCGGCGCCTGGGTCGAGCCCTTCAGCCCCTCAACCGTGCCCGGTTTGATGGTGGTGAAACGGAAGCGCCCTTCAGCATCCACCGGCACCCGGCCAAAACCTTCAAAGTGCGGATCAAGCGGTTTGTCCTGCTCGTCTTCCGGGTGGTCGTATTTGCCGGCAGCGTTGGCCTGCCAGACTTCGAGCATGGCGTCGTTAACGACATCGCCGTTGCCATCCACCACTTGCCCGGTGATTGCCACGCGCTCACCGAGGGTTTGCTCAACGGTGAGGTCTTCACGGTTCAGCCAGGTCAGGCCGATGTGGTAGTACGGCCCGACGGTGTGGGACGTGGTCGCAGTCAGCGTCATCTTATTTCTCCATCGGCGTGGCTTCACGCCCGCGCAGCACGATGTCCCAGCGATAACCGAGGGCGTAGGACGGAATGGTTTTTTCCAGATCGAAACTGGCGATCAGGCGTTCCTTGGCCGAGGTGTCCGGCACGCAGTTGTAGATCGGGTCATAGGCCAGCAGCGGATCGCCCGGGAAATACATTTGCGTGACCAGACGCGTGAGGATGCTCGGCCCGAACAGCGAGAAGTGGATATGCGCCGGGCGCCAGGCGTTGTGATGGTTACCCCAAGGGTAGGCGCCGGGCTTGATGGTCTGGAACTGATACCAGCCATCGGCGTCGGTGACGGTGCGGCCAGTACCGGTGAAGTTCGGGTCCAGCGGCGCGTCGTGCAGGTCGCGCTTGTGGTTATAGCGGCCGGCGGCGTTGGCCTGCCAGATCTCCACCAGAATCCCCGGCACCGGCAGACCGTTTTCGTCGAGCACGCGGCCGTGAATGATGATGCGTTCGCCCTGCGGCTCGCCTTCATGCTGGGCGGTCAGGTCGTTATCGGTGTCGCCCACGCGCTCGGCGCCGATGGTCGGCCCGGTGATTTCCGACAGCGAGTGCGGCAGAAACACCAATGGTTTGGACGGCGAGCGCAGGTTGGTGGATTGATACGTCGGGTGCAGGTACTCAGGCTGAGTGCCTTCCTGCGGACGACGGTAACCAGGCTTGTCAGACATGTCGCTTTCCTCTGTTCTATTTCGTCACGGCTTGCGTCAGACGCGTTCGATGGCCAGGGCCAGACCTTGGCCGACACCGACGCACATGGTCGCCAGACCTTTCTTGCCACCGGTCTTTTCCAGCTGATGCAGCGCGGTCAGCACCAGACGCGCACCGCTCATGCCCAACGGGTGACCAAGGGCAATCGCCCCGCCGTTCGGGTTGACCTGCGCGGCGTCATCCGCCAGACCCAGTTCACGCAGCACCGCCAAGCCTTGGCTGGCAAATGCTTCGTTGAGTTCGATCACGTCGAAATCGCTGACCGCGACGCCGAGACGCTCGATCAATTTGCGCACCGCCGGTACCGGGCCGATGCCCATCACCCGAGGTGCGACACCGGCGCTGGCCATGCCGAGCACTTTGGCGCGGGCGGTCAGGCCATGTTTTTTTACCGCGTCGGCGGAAGCCAGAATCAGTGCGGCAGCACCGTCGTTGACGCCAGAAGCATTGCCGGCGGTGACGGTTTTGTCTGGGCCGTTGACCGGTTTCAATTTGGTCAACGCTTCAATCGTGGTGTCAGCGCGCGGATGTTCGTCCTGGCTGACCACGGTTTCGCCCTTCTTGTGGGCGATCCGCACTTCGACGATTTCTTCGGCGAAGTAGCCCGCAGCCTGCGCGGCAGCAGTGCGTTGCTGACTGCGTAGAGCAAACGCGTCCTGATCGGCGCGCGACACTTTATAGTCGTCGGCGACGTTGTCAGCGGTCTGCGGCATCGCGTCGACGCCGTACAGCGCCTTCATCAACGGGTTGATGAAACGCCAGCCGATGGTGGTGTCTTCCAGCTTCATGTTGCGCGAAAACGCTGCGTCAGCCTTGCCCATCACGAACGGCGCGCGGGACATCGACTCGACGCCGCCGGCAATTGCCAACTCCATCTCGCCGCTGGCGATGGCGCGGAATGCGGTGCCGATCGCGTCCATGCCCGAAGCGCAAAGACGATTGAGCGTCACGCCCGGTACGCTTTCCGGCAGGCCCGCCAGCAGCAGGGCCATACGCGCAACGTTGCGGTTGTCTTCACCGGCCTGGTTGGCGCAACCGAGGAAGACTTCGTCGATGGCATTCCAGTCCACCGATGGATTGCGTTCCATCAGGGCCTTGATCGGCACAGCGGCCAGGTCATCGGCGCGGACGGCGGACAAACCGCCGCCGAAACGGCCGATCGGGGTGCGAATCGCGTCGCAGATATAAACGTCACGCATCATGCTTCTCCCGGTGCCTGGCCGTGGGCGGCGGCAGTACGCGCTTCGAGATCGCGCAGCGCAGTCAGTTCGACTTCAGTCGGTTCAGCGGTGTTTTCAACATGCTCGGCAAAACGAATCGCCCAACCGGTGGCCGCGACCACTTGCTCGCGGGTCACGCCCGGGTGCAGCGCGGTGACCACGAATTCGTGGGTGCCTTCTTCCGGTTCCATGATGCACAGGTCGGTGATGATCCCGACCGGCCCGGCGCCCGGCAGGCCCAGACGTTTACGCGAGTCGCCGCCTTCGCCGTGACCGACTGAGGTGATGAAGTCGAGCTTGTCGACAAACGAACGCGCCGACTGTTTAAGGATGATCAACACGCTTTTTGCCGAACCGGCAATCTCCGGCGCGCCACCGGCCCCCGGTAGACGCACTTTCGGCGAGAAGTAATCGCCAACCACGGTGGTGTTGATGTTGCCGAAACGGTCGACTTGCGCAGCACCGAGGAAACCAACGTCAATGCGTCCGCCCTGCAACCAATAGCGAAAAATCTCACCGGTCGGTACGACGGTGTCAGCGGTTTCAGCGAGCTCGCCGTCACCAATGGACAGCGGCAACACGCTTGGCTTGGCGCCAATCGGGCCCGACTCGTAGATCAGCACCACGTCCGGCGACGAGGTCAGGCGCGCCAGGTTGGCGGCTTTCGACGGCAGGCCGATACCGACGAAGCACACCGAGCCGTTCTTCAGGCGACGGGCCGCCGCGACGGTCATCATTTCATTGGTGGTGTAAGTCATTACTTGGCCTCCGAAGCAGCGGCCAACTTGGCCTGGAACGCGCTGAAGTCAGCGCAGCCATGGATGTATTCGTTGATCCACGCAGTAAACGTTTCACGGTCACGGGCAATCGGGTCCCACGCCTGATAGAAACGATTGTCGCGCTCGGTGTAACCGTGGGCGTAGGACGGGTGCGCGCCGCCGGGTACGTGGCAGACTGCGCTCAAGGCCCAGGTCGGCAGCACGCAGGCATTCATCGGCGCGTTGAGGTTGTCGACAATCTCTTCCACGGTGACGATGCAGCGTTTGGCCGCCAGTGCCGCTTCTTTCTGCACACCGAGAATGCCCCACAGCAGCACGTTGCCCTGACGGTCGGCTTTCTGTGCGTGGATCACGGTCACGTCCGGGCGCACCGACGGCACCGCCGCCAGCACTTCACCGGTGAACGGGCAGGTCACGGTTTTGATCAGTGGATTGACCTTCGGCAGGTCGGAGCCGGCGTAGGCGCGCAGCACCGCGAACGGCAGGCCGGATGCGCCAGCGACGTAGGCATTGGCCAGGTCGGCATGGCTGTGCTCTTCGATTTCGAGAGCATGCGGCCATTGTTTCTCGACCGCGTCACGCAGGCGGTGCAGCGAACCGACGCCCGGGTTGCCGCCCCAGGAGAAAATCAGTTTGCGTGCGCAACCGGCGCCGATCAGTTGGTCGTAGATCAGGTCAGGTGTCATCCGCACCAGCGTCAGATCTTTCTTGCCCTGACGAATGATTTCATGACCCGCTGCTGTAGGGATCAGGTGAGTGAAGCCTTCGAGTGCGACGGTGTCACCGTCGTTGACGAATTGCTTCACCGCGTCGTGCAGCGAAAGGATCTCAGCCATGGAGCGGGCTCCTGTTTTTGTAATGAATCGCCAGTGATAAAAAGGCGCGAGGTTCAGCGCCGGAGTCACTGCAGATTAAGCCTGGGAAAATCGCCAAACAATCCGATAATCGACTGAGTGTTCGTTTATCGAACAGATTGTTGTCAGCCTATCGGTTCGTGTTTTGATTGATCGTTCCCACGCTCCGCGTGGGAATGCAGCCCGGGACGCTCCGCCTCCCAAAGCAGACGCAGAGCGTCTATTGAGGCGTTCCCACGCAGAGCGTGGGAACGATCATGCGCTGATACTCAGGTCGCATCCGCATGACTGACCATGCCTTTGATCACCACCGCAGTAGTCGCCAATGCCGCCGGAATCACCAACGCCGTCAACACCTGCTCGAAATTCCAGCCCAGGCCCAACAATGTCGCGCCCATCCATGCCCCGAGAATCGCGCCAAAGCGGCCAATCCCCAGCATCCATGAGACCCCGGTCGCCCGCCCTTGGGTGGGATAAAACCGCGCCGCCAGTGACGGCATCGCCGATTGCGCACCGTTCACGCACATCCCCGCCACCAGCACCAAAGTCGCCAGCAACGTGATGTTGCCCAGGCTCTGCCCCACCGCGTAGGCAAACACCCCGGCCAGCAGGTAGAAAATGCCGATGACCTTGTGCGGATTGAAGCGGTCCATCGCCCATCCCACAGCGACCGCGCTCAACACCCCGCCGAACTGGAACAACGCGCCAATAAATGCGGCTTGCTCCATGCTCGCGCCGCTGTCACGCATCAGTGTCGGCAACCAACTGGTCAGCAGATAAACAATCACCAGGCCCATGAAGTAGGTTAGCCACAGCAGCAAGGTGCCAGTGCTGTAAGTGCCGGAGAAGATCACCGCGAACACGTTGCGCGCCTTGACGGTTTTCTGTTCCGGTACGCTGAAGCTCGAGGCCTGAGCGACGGTGACCCGGTCGATCGGCGCCAGGGTCTTGCGCACTTTGTCCGTGCCACGATTGCGCACCACCAGATAACGCGCCGATTCCGGCAGCCAGAACAGCAGCACCACGGCGAGGATCAGCGGCAGGATCCCGCCGATCAGCAGCAGGCTGTGCCAGCCGAACGCCGGAATCAGCTTGGCGGAAATGAACCCGCCACCGGCCATGCCCAGGTTGAAACCGCAGAACATGCTGGTCACCAGCAGCGATTTCTTGCGCTCCGGGGTGTATTCCGAGAGCAGAGTTGTGGCATTCGGCATCCCCGCGCCCAAGCCAAGGCCAGTGAGGAAGCGCAGCACCAGCAGCTGTTCAACGTTGCTGCTGTACGCCGACGCCAGGCTGAAGGCACCGAACAGAACCACCGCGCCAACGAGTACCACTTTGCGCCCGAAGCGGTCAGCCAAAGGCCCGGAACCCAGTGCGCCGAAGACCATGCCAATCAGCGCGGCACTCATCACCGGGCCAAGGCTGGCCCGGTCGATGCCCCAATCCTGCGACAGCGCCGGGGCAATAAACCCCATCGCGGCGGTGTCGAGGCCATCGAGAAAGACAATCAGGAAACACAGGATCACTACGCGCCACTGATAGCGCGAGATCGGTTGGGCATTGATGAAGGTCTGCACGTCGAGGCAGTTACCCACAGCGGACTGAGGCTGGTTCATTATTTTTATTCCACGCAAAAAACGCAGTCGAACGGCGGCCGGCCAGAGAGCGGCACGGTCACAAGAATAGAAGGTCTGGATCAGGCGTTGCGGTGAACCCGGCAACAGCGGATGGGGCGGAGACAGTCGGAGAGCATGCGCATGGTGAGTTGCCTCTTGTCATTATTATGGGAGTCGGCAGTCCGGCGGGCTCATTCACATCAGCGCCGGATGACGCTGCCGCGACATTAATGATCCGAGGGTTTTAGCGTCAATTCGATAAACGCAACACTGTGCGTTTATCGAACAGCTTCATCAGGCGAACAGCTGCGCACTGAGGTCACGACTGGCACTGAGCAGTCCCGGCAGGAAGCGCTGCTCCAGCTCGGTACGACTGACGCGACCGGCGTGGGTGCTGACGTTGAGCGCTGCCACCACCTGGCCGGAAGCGTCGTAGACCGGCACGGCAATCGAACGCAGACCTTGTTCCAGTTCCTGATCGACGATGCACCAGCCTTGCTGCCGCACTTCCTGCAGGCATTCGAGCAAAGCATCGGGCGTGTGAATCGTGCGGCTGGTCTTGGCGACCAGTTCGGCGTGATCGAGGTATTCACGCAGCGAGGTGTCATCAAGGGCTGCCAGCAGAATCCGGCCCATTGATGTGCAATACGCCGGCAGACGGCCGCCCACCGACAGGTCCACCGAAATCAGTCGCTGGGTGGTCGCCGAGCGGGCGATGTAGAGAATGTCGTCGCCCTCGAGCGTTGCCATGTTGCAGGCTTCGTGCAGTTGTTCGCTCATGCGGTCGAGGTACGGCTGAGCGGACACTGCCAACGGCGTCGACGACAGATAGGCGTGGCCGAGGGTCAGCACTTTGGGCAGCAATGAATATGTGCGACCGTCCGTGGTGGCGTAGCCGAGTTTGATCAGCGTATGCAGGCAACGGCGCACGGCGGCGCGGGGAATCTCGGTGCGGTGGCTGATCTGGGCGATAGTCAGATGGCGCTTGCGCTCCTGAAACGCCTGCACCACCGCCAGACCACGAGCCAGCGAAGTCATGAAGTCCGGATCACCGGTCAGCGCCTGGATGCGTTTGGCCGGCGAGGCGACGATCGGCGGCGCCACGGAGGTGAAGGAGTTGCGCATTTGATCGTTCATTTCTTGTCCTTTTATCCGGCACGGATCAATGGGCTATACAAGCGGCTCGCCGACAAATGCACAAGCGTCGGGCTGCAAGATTGGGCGATTATCGAACCGTCGACCGATAATCGCAATCAGCTGATGGGCTAGCCTCTAGCCATTTATGGGGCAAGCCAAACTTTGCGATTATCAGAATCACAGCCTTAGTTGTCCGACTAAATGGCGCCAAAAACAGATCACCCACGCAATAAGCGCCAACACGCACTTCAACTAGTAACAAAAGTTGCGAGTCACAAAACAATCACACATCCGGAACCGTTTTTAACTTGGCAAAGATAGTCATTCCTGAATCGACCGCTATAATGCAGCTCAGTGGCACCTCGTTTTCAATCGCGAGGTCGTCACCCGCTGCGGCGATGCCCATCGCCAACAGCCCGGCCAGCGCCTGACGCGCATTACTCATGCAACGCCTGCGCTCGCTGAAACAGGAAACTGATGCTGCGTCAGTTTTTATCTGGTGCCGTAGCCGCCTGTAACACGGAAGTCTTGATCGCCCCACCGTTCACACCAATGCCTGTCCGGGCGTTGAACTCGCGGTGGCTCCGTTCAATCGATTCGTTGCAGTGCGTTTCACCAGACACTTAACTCAACTCATACAGGTAGCACTGTGACGAAAGACGAACTGCGCGCGGAACTTGAGCGCCAGGAACAACGTTACAAGGAAGTTTACGGCGGGGAAGTCACCACCTACGCCGCTCAGCCCGAACCGGAACGCAAAGCATGGCGTAAACGCCCTACCGTTCAGGATCAGGTCTTCAAGCAGGAAATCGAAAAAATCGAAAAGGAACTCAAAGCCGAAGAGCCTTGAGCCACGGTTTTCGGATCTTTTGAAGGTTTGCGTCCACACCGGTTACAAGCGCGGTGGAACGACGATGCCTTGCGCGCCCGCTACCCGCGGGCAGCGGCCATCATCCGGTCTGACTGACTGAGAACGGGCGTCCTACAGGTTTCACAGATATTTCAGACAAGCGTTTGAGACGTCTGCGCATCGGTAAATTCGCTTGCAAAACAAGCTTTTTATTAAGCAAATCAAACACTTGAAAAACCCTGCAGAACGCTTGGTTTTCATGCGTTGCAACAAATTAAATCGAAGAAGTGTGTAACCGATGAGCAGGGAGGGGATCGATTTCCAGTCTTTTCTGGCATAATCGCGCCCCCTTACGACCGGGTCAGAAAACCTTCATGATCGATTTATTCAGCGGACTGGATGCTTGGGTGCTTGTGAGCCTCTTGCTCGCCCTGACGTTTGTCCTCGCCTTCGAGTTCATCAATGGATTTCATGACACCGCTAACGCGGTAGCCACTGTTATCTACACCAAAGCCATGCCGCCCCACCTGGCGGTGTTCTTCTCCGGTGTGTTCAATTTCCTCGGCGTGCTGCTGGGCGGCGTTGGCGTGGCGTATGCCATTGTCCATTTGCTGCCGGTTGAGCTGCTGATCAATGTGAACACCGGCCATGGCCTGGCGATGGTGTTCTCGTTGCTCGCCGCGGCAATCGCCTGGAACCTGGGCACCTGGTACTTCGGTATCCCGGCTTCCAGCTCGCACACCCTGATCGGCTCGATCCTCGGTGTCGGCCTGGCCAACGCCCTGATCAACGACATTCCGTTGGCCGACGGCGTGAACTGGCAGAAAGCGATCGACATCGGCGCCTCGCTGGTGTTCTCGCCAATGGCCGGCTTCCTGATCGCCGCGCTGATCCTGATCGGCCTGAAGTGGTGGCGTCCGCTGTCGAAGATGCACAAGACACCGGAACAACGCCGCAAGATCGACGACAAGAAGCACCCACCGTTCTGGAACCGTCTCGTTCTGGTGATCTCGGCCATGGCCGTGAGCTTCGTGCACGGCTCCAACGATGGCCAGAAAGGCATCGGCCTGATCATGTTGGTGTTGATCGGTATCGTCCCGGCGCAGTTCGTCCTTGATCTGAACAGCACCACGTACCAGATCGAACGCACTCGCGATGCGACCCTGCACCTGAGCCAGTTCTACCAGCGCAACGCCGACTCGCTGGGTGAATTCCTGGCCCTGGGCAAAAGCGTGGAAGGCGACCTGCCGGAGAAATTCCGCTGCAACCCGCAGCAGACCGAACCGACCATCAGCGCCCTGCTGCACACGCTTAAAGGCGTAGCGGACTATCACTCGCTATCGTCGGAAAGCCGCATTGAAGTGCGCCGTTACCTGCTCTGCCTGGACGACACCGCGAAGAAGGTTGGCAAGCTGCCTGGCCTGGAAGCCCGTGAAAAGGCTGACCTCGACAAGCTGCGCAAAGACCTGACCACCACCACCGAATACGCCCCGTTCTGGGTGATTCTGGCGGTTGCACTGGCCCTGGGCCTGGGCACCATGGTTGGCTGGAAACGCGTGGTACTGACCATCGGTGAGAAGATCGGCAAGCAGGGCATGACCTATTCCCAGGGCATGTCGGCGCAGATCACTACTGCCAGTTTGATCGGTATGGCCAATATCTTCAGCCTGCCGGTGTCGACCACTCACGTGCTGTCTTCGGGCGTGGCGGGCACCATGGTTGCTAACAAGAGCGGCCTGCAGGGTGGCACGGTGCGTACCATTCTGTTGGCGTGGGTGTTGACCCTGCCGGCGACTGTGGCGCTGTCGGCCGGGTTGTTCTGGCTGGCGTCGAAGGCGCTGGGTAGTTGATAGATAGCGGTACTTGAGAAAGGCGCGATTCGAGAGGATCGCGCCTTTTTTTGTGTTTGGGGTTTTGGGATTGGGATTGGGATTGGGGGCATATCCGTTGCTGCGGGTGCTGCCGCTGGCGGTTTCGCTCTTACAGCGAGTCCCTTTTTCAAACGCCAAAAAGGAACCAAAAGGCTTTGCCCCTGGCGTACGGCACTTCGCTGAGGCTCAGTGTTCCCTCGCTACGGTGTCCATCCGGGGGCATCGCCTACGGTTTGCTTCGCTGCACCTCCTCTCGATGTATGCGGCTACGCCGCACGGCGCTACGCGCCTACCCCCGGATGAACACCTTCGCTCGGCCTGCCGATGGGGCAAAAGATCAAAAACCAAAGCAAGATCAAAAGCCAGATCAAAAGCCCCTCACCCTAGCCCTCTCCCGGAGGGAGAGGGGACTGACCGAGGTGTTTGGTAGAGTTACGCCGACGTGAAAGTCCGAGTTGAACGCAAATTTTCACAGGCCCACCATCGGCTCTCTCTCCCTCGGGAGAGGGCTGGGGTGAGTGGCAAGAGCACCAAAAACCCAAAGCCGAACACCCGCTTTTCACCACTCAATAGGCCGAGTGTCAGCTCGCCTGCTTTTGATCTTGATCTGTAAGGCGACGTCGGAAGGCTGAGTGGAGGGATTGATCCGGGCGTGGGAGCGCAGCGACCGTTTGGCGAAGCCAAACACAGCGGAAGGAGGTGCAGCGAAGCAAACCGGAGCCGCTGCGCCCGGATCGATCCCGGAGCGAAGGAACCCGAGCCTGCGAGGGCCGAACGCAGGAGCAAGCCTTTTGGGTTACCTTTTTGGCGTTTGAAAAAGGTGACCCGCCGTAAGGGCGGAACCGTAATCAGCAACACCCGCAAAAACGGATATTCACCCAGAACCCCAGGAGCATGGTCGGCCCAAAGGCCGCCAAGACACAAAAAAAAAGGGGCAACCGAAGTCGCCCCAAAATGCCTTGCGTGCTCATCAATCCAGAAGAATCACTTCTTGCGCTTATTCGCATCCTTCCAGATAAAAAATCCAAACCCTGCAAAAAACAGAACCATCAGCCCTACAGTCAGGACCCCGGCAAACACCACGTTATCGAAAAACATGACTGGCCTCCTGGCCCCTGCTCTGCTGCGATGGGACTAAGTTACCAAACACACAGGCGCACAAATTGACCGGGATCAATACCAGCAACGAAGGGGGATAAAGGAGGGAAAATAACTGACCTGCATCAACGGATGCAGGGGGAGATCAACGCTTTTTCGGCTTGTTTTTCGACTTTTTCTTGGCTTTTCCCAGCGGCATAGCCTGCTCGAACGCTTGGCGCACCTCGTTCAGGCGCTTCTCTTTAATGTCATGCACACGCTTGGCGCGCTCAGTGCTGAGGTCAGTCAATTTGTCGTCTTGGCTCATGGCGTCAGTACATCACTTGAAAGAATCACAACTGCCACATCACCGGCAGGACTGCGCCAATAATGCAGCCTCAGACGCGCGCTGACCAGCCGGCGCGCCCCACGCGGTACAGCGACTCAAATCTCGATATCGACCCACAAGCCCTGACGCGGCTGATCTTCCATCAGCGGCACCACCGGCACGGTGTTGTCGGCATTCAGTTCGGTACCGGGCACCGCCAGGTGTTCTTCCGGGTCTTCGTCGGCTTCGCGACGACGGCGATCACGTTCTTGCTGACGGCGCTGCTCTTCACGCGCCAGCAGTCGATCCTCTTCCGGGTCGCGCTTTTGCAGATCGATCGTGCTTTCGTTGGAGCTTTCCTGCACCGGCACCACCGGAGGAATGTCCGGCCGCTGGCGGATCGGATCCTGCTGGGAAGTGATCGGCACAGCGCTCAGGGGGAGCATCGGTGGCAACATATATGGGGTCTCCTGTCAGCAGGCTATCGGCTGCGGCAAAGGCGCCTTGAGCCACTGGTCGAAAATCTGTGACGCACTTGGCACGTGTAGGAGCTGCCGAAGGCTGCGATCTTCATCAGACAGCTCAAACCTCAAGGGTTCTCAAAGATCAAAAGATCGCAGCCTACGGCAGCTCCTACGCCAGTAATCTTTGGCCCTGAAGCCTGCATTCCGTTAAGATAGCCCGCTTTTTCAAGGTGGGAGTCAGGCAGCATGGCGCAGCAGTATCAACCGGGGCAACGCTGGATCAGTGACAGCGAAGCAGAGCTTGGTTTAGGCACCGTTCTGGCACAGGACGGCCGCTTGTTGACCGTGCTTTACCCGGCCACTGGCGAAACCCGCCAGTACGCGCTACGGAATGCGCCCCTGACCCGCGTGCGATTCTCGCCGGGCGACAGCATCACCCACTTCGAAGGCTGGAAGATGACCGTGCAGCAAGTCGACGACGTCGACGGGCTGATGGTCTATCACGGTCTCAACGGGCAGAACGAAGCCGTCACCCTGCCGGAAACCCAGCTGTCGAACTTCATTCAGTTCCGTCTGGCCAGCGACCGTCTGTTCGCCGGGCAGATCGACCCGCTGGCGTGGTTCTCGCTGCGTTACAACACCCTCGAACACACCAGCCGCCAATTGCAATCGTCGCTCTGGGGCCTGGGTGGCGTACGCGCTCAGCCAATCGCGCACCAATTGCACATTGCTCGCGAAGTCGCCGACCGCATCGCGCCGCGCGTTCTGCTGGCGGACGAAGTGGGTCTGGGTAAAACCATCGAAGCCGGTCTGGTGATCCATCGCCAACTGCTCTCGGGCCGCGCCAACCGCGTGCTGATCCTCGTCCCGGAAAACCTCCAGCACCAGTGGCTGGTCGAAATGCGCCGCCGCTTCAACCTGCAAGTTGCGCTGTTCGACGAAGAACGTTTCATCGAAAGCGATGCCACCAACCCGTTCGAAGACACCCAACTGGCGCTGGTCGCGCTGGAATGGCTGGTCGACGACGAAAAGGCGCAAGACGCACTGTTTGCTGCCGGTTGGGATTTGCTGGTGGTCGACGAAGCCCACCACCTGGTCTGGCACGAAGAGAAAGCCAGCGCGGAATATTCGCTGGTCGAGCAACTCGCCGAAGTCATTCCGGGCGTGCTGCTGCTCACCGCCACCCCGGAACAACTCGGCCAGGACAGCCACTTCGCCCGTCTGCGCCTGCTCGACCCGAACCGTTTCCATGACCTGGCTGCCTTCCGCGCCGAGAGCGAGAACTATCGCCCGGTGGCCGAAGCCGTTCAGGAACTGCTCGACAAGGGCCGTCTCTCGGCCAAAGCGCACAAAACCATTCAGGGTTTCCTCGGCAACGAAGGCGAAGCCTTGCTGACCGCTGTCAACGATGGCGACACCGAAGCCAGCGCGCGCCTCGTGCGTGAACTGCTCGATCGTCACGGCACCGGCCGCGTGCTGTTCCGTAATACCCGCGCCGCCGTGCAGGGTTTCCCGGAGCGCAAACTGCACCCGTACCCGCTGCCATGCCCGGACGAATACCTCGAACTGCCGCTGGGCGAACACGCCGAGCTGTACCCGGAGGTCAGCTTCCAGGCCCAGCCGGACGCCAGCGAAGAAGAGCGCTGGTGGAAATTCGACCCGCGTGTCGAGTGGCTGATCGATCAGCTAAAAATGCTCAAGCGCACCAAGGTGCTGGTGATCTGCGCCCACGCCGAAACCGCGATGGACCTGGAAGACGCCCTGCGCGTGCGTTCCGGCATCCCGGCCACGGTGTTCCACGAAGGCATGAACATCCTTGAGCGTGACCGCGCCGCCGCCTACTTCGCCGACGAAGAGTTTGGCGCGCAAGTGCTGATCTGCTCGGAAATCGGCAGTGAAGGTCGCAACTTCCAGTTCGCGCACCACCTGGTGCTGTTCGATCTGCCGTCGCACCCGGACCTGCTCGAGCAGCGTATCGGTCGTCTCGACCGGATCGGCCAGAAACACATCATCGAACTGCACGTACCGTACCTGGAAACCAGCCCGCAAGAGCGCCTGTTCCAGTGGTACCACGAAGCGCTCAACGCGTTCCTCAACACCTGCCCGACTGGCAACGCCTTGCAGCACCAGTTCGGCCCGCGCCTGCTGCCGCTGCTCGAAGAAGCCGACGACAGCGAGTGGCAAGCGCTGATCGACGAAGCACGCACCGAGCGTGAGCGTCTGGAAGCCGAGCTGCACACCGGTCGCGACCGTCTGCTGGAGCTGAACTCCGGCGGCGCTGGCGAAGGTGAAGCGCTGGTCGAGGCCATCCTTGAGCAAGACGATCAGTTTGCCCTGCCGATCTACATGGAAACCCTGTTCGACGCGTTCGGCATCGACAGCGAAGACCATTCGGAAAACGCCCTGATCCTCAAGCCGAGCGAAAAAATGCTCGACGCCAGTTTCCCGCTGGGCGACGACGAAGGCGTGACCATCACCTACGACCGCAACCAGGCGCTGTCGCGCGAAGACATGCAGTTCATCACCTGGGAACACCCGATGGTGCAGGGCGGCATGGACCTGGTGCTGTCAGGTTCGATGGGCAACACCGCTGTCGCACTGATCAAGAACAAAGCCCTGAAGCCGGGCACCGTGTTGCTGGAATTGCTGTATGTCAGCGAAGTGGTCGCGCCGCGTTCGCTGCAACTGGGCCGTTACCTGCCGCCGGCCGCCCTGCGCTGCCTGCTCGACGCCAACGGCAACGACCTGTCGCCACGGGTATCGTTTGAAACGCTGAACGATCAGCTGGAAAGCGTGCCGCGTGCCAGCGCCAACAAGTTCATCCAGGCCCAGCGCGATCAGTTGACGCCACGGATCAACGCCGGTGAAGACAAGATCGCCCCGCGTCACGCCGAGCGCGTGGCCGAGGCCCGCCGCCGTCTGGCAGCCGACACCGACGAAGAACTGGCGCGCCTGACCGCGTTGCAAGCGGTCAACACGACTGTGCGTGACAGCGAACTGGATGCGCTTCGCCAGCAGCGTGAACAGGGTCTGGCGATGCTGGATAAAGCGGCGTTGCGCCTGGAAGCGATTCGGGTGTTGGTGGCGGGTTAATCGCCCTGCTCCAGCGCTGAAAACAACAAGGCCCGCAGCGATGCGGGCCTTTTTTGTTTGCCTGTGATTTTTCAGCTGATGCTGATGGCCTCATCGCTGGCAAGCCAGCTCCCACAGGTTTCGGGTCGTTTACAGATTATGTGTACGACTCGGTCACTGTGGGAGCTGGCTTGCCAGCGATGACGGCTATGCGGTCGCTATTGCAACCTCTGGCTCAACCACAGCCACCAACCCTTCCTTCATCCGCTGCGCATCGCGCACAAAACACCGCGCCGCCAGAAACAGAAAGACCATGGTCAAAAACAGCGCCACCGGAATCAGGTACATCGCATCATGCAGCCCGACTGCCTTGAACGCTTCGGTCATCTGCTCCGCCCCCGCCGCCAGCATCGCCGTGTGCGCAAAATGATCCGACAAGCCCCCCACCACCACCGGCCCCAGACCACCGCCCAGCAGATACAACCCGGCAAAGAACAACGCCATCGCCGTCGCTCGCAGGCGCGGTTCGACCACGTCCTGAATCGCCGTATAAACGCAGGTGTAGAAGTTGTAGGCGAACAGCCAGCCGACGCTAAACACCGCCACGAATACACCGATCTCGATACGCCCGGCGTGCAGCGCCCACGCCGTGCACAGCGTTGAAATGATCAGGCTGAACGCGGCAAACAACAGTCTCCCGTTGGCCACACGCTGGTGAATTTTGTCGGCAATCCAGCCGCCCAGGGTCAAGCCGACCAGCCCGGTCACGCCAACGATAACTCCGGTGGCCACCGCCGCTTCCTGCAACGGCATGAGGAAATAGCGTTGCAGCATCGGCACCAAAAACGAGTTACAGGCATACGTCGCAAAGTTGAAGCACAACCCGGCCATCACCAGCCAGAGAAAAGTCGGCACCGCCAGAATCCGCCGGATCGGCTTGTCGACCTTTTCTTGCGAAACCTGCACGGTTTCCGCCGCCCCGCGCTTCGGCTCTTTAATGAAGAACATGAAAATCGCCAGGATCAGCCCTGGTACTGCGGCAATAAAGAACGGCGCACGCCAGCTGTCGAACGCCTTGACCATCGCCCCGATGGTGAAAAACGCCAACAACAGCCCTAACGGCAAACCGAGCATGAATATGCCCATCGCCCGCGCCCGACGATGGGCAGGAAACAAATCACCGATCAGCGAGTTGGCCGCCGGCGCATAACTGGCTTCACCGATGCCGATGCCCATGCGCACGATCAGGAAGCTCCAGAAACTGCCGACCAGGCCATTGACTGCCGTCAGCGCACTCCACGTCGCCAGGCCCCAGCCCATCAGCTTGCTGCGCGAACCGGTATCGGCCATCCGCCCCAGCGGCAGTCCGGCAATCGCGTACACAATGGTGAATGCGGTACCGACGATGCCCAGTTGAAAGTCACTGAGGTGCCATTCCATGCGGATCGGCTCGATGATGATCGCCGGAATGGTGCGGTCGAAAAAGTTGAACAGGTTGGCGAGGAACAGCAGGAACAGAATGCGCCAGGCATTCGCCGCTTGGGTCGAGTTCTGCATGGGTCCGTCTCTTTATTGTTATAGGGCTTCACTGCCACCGCATCCGAGCCCGGAACCTGCAATCTAGTCAGCCGCGCAAAGGCTGTCTGTGATCATTCGTCTGCCTGATATCGACCCATGGCACTGTAACGAAACGTAAGCCCTTGATAAGCCTGAAATCCCCCGAAAACCGGGGCTTTTGCGGCAAAACCTTGCCACAAAAAAATAGTTTCCTGCCCCCCTTCCCAAGTCTGCGGCAAAGCCTAGAATGGCCGCCGGATCCGTCCGGATCTCCCGATCAATCCCTTTGATACCCTCGCCCATGTCTGAAGTCAGTCCGTGTCTGAATTGCGGTGCCTGCTGTTCCCATTTTCGCGTGTCTTTCTTTTGGGGTGAGTGCGCATCTTCCGGCGGCACGGTGCCTGATGAACTGGTCACACAGATCAGCCCCAGCCGGGTGGCGATGAACGGCACCGACTGCAAATCGCCGCGCTGCACGGCGTTGGTCGGCGAAGTCGGCAGCGAGGTGAAGTGTTCGATTTATGAACTGCGCTCCAGCCCCTGCCGCGAATTCGAGTCGTCGTGGGAAAACGGCGAGCAGAATGTCGATTGCGATAAGGCCCGCGCGCGTTTCGGCTTGCCGCCCCTGCAACCCGATTGGGCGCAAATCCCTTTCGAACAGATCGCTTAAGCTATTAGCGCCAATCGCTATGACGCTAATGCCAAAATCATTAGCGCCAATGTGCCACTACCGCTTGCACGCCGAAATCGGCCTCTATACTCCTGACATTCAACTGCGTTCAACGCGCACTCGGGACGACTTCAGAGACGGGGCATGCTATGGAGTGGCTTGGTTTGCAGTTTGTTGCCGAGCTGCCGGAGAGCGGGCAGGTCATCCTCGATTGCAGTCACAACCCTCTCCTGGTGATGGTTGCGTATCTGGTCGCCTGCGCAGCCAGTTTCGCCACCCTGGATATGGCTGAGCGCGTTGTAAATGCCGAAGATCCGGGATCGCGGCGGATCTGGCGCTGGATCGGCGCGACCTGCCTGGCCGGCGGCATCTGGGCCATGCATTTTATCGGCATGCTGGCTTTCCAGACACCGATCGACATTCAGTACGACCTTGGTATCACCCTTTTCTCGTTGCTGATCGCCCTGCTCGCCTCTTGGCTGGCCATGCAAACTTTGAGCGAAGCGCAGCCGAGTGCGTTGCATTGCTTGAAAACCGCGTTTGTCATCGGCCTGGGCATCGCCGGCATGCATTACGTTGGCATGGCGGCGATGAAGTCGAGCGCCACCGCCTACTATCAGCCAGGACTGTTCGCGCTGTCTGTGGCGATCGCCATCGGCGCCAGTTTCGCCGCGCTGTGTGTGGCCCGCTATCTGAGCGAAGGCAGCGGCGTGGCGCATCAGTTGCTCAAGTACGGCGCTGCGCTGATTCTCGGCGCTGGCATCATCAGCATGCATTTCACCGGCATGGCTGCGCTGGATCTGGTTCTTCCCGAGGGAGGCCTGACAGCGAGCGGCGGCGATAACGGGCATCTGCAACTGGGCCTGACCGTGGCGCTGATCATCCTGCTGATCCTTGGCAGTGCGATCAGTGCGGCGCTGGCCGACAAGAAACTGCAGAACAAAGAAGAGGACCTGCGCCGCGTCAACGCCCTGCTCAGCCAGCTCGATCAGGCGCGCATGTCGCTGCAACAAGCGGCCAACTACGACGCCCTGACCAACCTGATCAACCGCCGCGGGTTCAACCAGATCTTCGCCGAGAAACTCTGCCAGAAAGCCACCGAGGGCGGCATGCTCGCGGTGATGTTTCTCGACATCGACCACTTCAAGCGGATCAACGACAGCCTCGGCCATGACGCCGGTGACGAACTGCTCAAAGTCATCGCCCAGCACATCAAAGGCTCGGTGCGCAGCCATGAAGACGTGGTCGCGCGTTTCGGCGGCGACGAGTTCTGCATCCTCATCAATCTGCGTGACCGCGAAGAAGCCCGCAACATGGCCCAGCGCATCATGCTCAAGATGAAGGAGCCGATCGAACTGGCCGGACGCCGCATGGTGATGACCACCAGCATCGGCATCAGTCTGTTTCCGGAGGATGGCAGCACCTGCGAAGAATTGCTCAAACACGCGGATCTGGCGCTGTATCAATCCAAAGGCGCGGGGCGCAACGGCCTGCATTTTTTCAGTTCCAACCTCAAGACCCGCGCCAGCTTCGAGCTGCAACTGGAGGAAGAATTGCGCCACGCTTTGCGCGAAGAAAACGGCCTGACGCTGTATTACCAACCAATCTTCGAACTGAAGACCGGCCGCGTCACCAAGCTTGAAGCACTGATCCGCTGGCAGCATCCACTGCACGGGTTGCTGACCCCGGATCGCTTTATCTCTATCGCCGAAAATAATGGCCTGATTGCCGAACTGGATAATTGGGTGCTGCGCCGGGCCTGCAAGGATCTGGGCGAACTCTCGCGGCATGGCTGCGAAGAACTGAAAATTGCCTGGAACTGCTCTCCGCTCAACCTCACCCGGGAAGAACTGGCCACGGAAATCGAAAGCGCATTACGCACCGCCGGGGTGGCGCCGGGACGGCTGGAACTGGAAGTCACCGAAAACGCGTTGATGGGCAACATTGCCAACACCCTGGTGCTGCTGCGTCAGATTCGTGCGCTCGGTGTGTCGTTGTCGATCGACGACTTCGGCACCGGTTATTCCTCGCTGGCCTACCTCAAACGCCTGCCGCTCAACACCCTGAAAATCGACCGCTCGTTTATCCTCGACATTCCCACGGCGACCGCCGACATGGAGATCGTCCAGGCGATCATCGTTATGGCGCACACCCTGCATTTACAGGTGGTGACCGAAGGCGTGGAAAGTCTGGAGCAGTACGAATTCCTTGAACGCTCGGGCTGCGATTTCATCCAGGGTTACCTGCTCAGTCGCCCCGTGCCGCTGGACGAGTTGCGCCCGGTGCTGGAAGAAATCAATCAGCGCAAGCATTCACACACGGTCAATCCGCTGATTCTGGCGCGCGGTACATTTGCACCAGTGTCGCTGGATCCTGCGCCAAATAGCCTTGCGCCCCATGCAGGCGCATCAGTTGTGCGGCCAATCCGCTGATCGGCGTCGCCGAACCCTGTTCGCGGGAGAATTTGACGGCGGTGTCGAGATCCTTGAGCAATGTGCGCACGTGCCATTTGATCGGTTCGAAACGGCTGTCAGCCATTTGCGGGGCGAGGATCTGCAACGGTTTGGAGTCGGCAAAACCACCGGCCAGCGCTTCGGCGATCAGGCTCGCATCGACCCCCGCTTGCTCGGCGAGCGCCACCACCTCGGCAATCACCAGCGCGTTGCAGGCGACGATCATCTGATTGCAGGCCTTGGTCACCTGCCCCGCACCGATGCCGCCCATGTGCGTGACGCGCTGACCGAGATTGAGCAACACCGGGCGCACCCGCTCAAGATCCGCAGCGTCACCACCGACCATGATTGCCAGACTGCCCGCCTCGGCACCCACCACGCCACCGGACACCGGTGAGTCCAACCAGGCCATGCCGGTTTTCTCCGCCAGTTCTGTGGCCATCTCGCGCGTGGCGGTCGGCTCAAGACTGGAAAAATCCACCAGCAACTGGCCTCTCTTCGCGCCTTCGGCAACACCAACAGGGCCAAACACCACCTCGCGAACCACCGCCGTATCGGCCAGACACAGCATCACCACGTCAGCGTGTTCGCACAGTTCAGCGGGGCTCGCTACCTGTCGCGCGCCGGCCTCGACCAATGGCGCGCACTTGGCCGGGTTGCGGTTCCACACGGTCAGCGGATAACCCGCCGCCAACAAACGCCGGCACATGGGCAGGCCCATCAGACCGATTCCGGCGAACCCCAACGAAGGTAGCGTTGACATCATTTTGCCTCTTTTCGATTAAAGATCGCCGAATAATGGCCGATTCATCAACGATCAGGAAAGGATTCCCCCCAGCGACAGTCAGGCCAAAAACCTGATGCTCGGGCTCAATTCGCGCACAAAGACGCGAGATCTTATTCCGTGAGGTTCGCAGGCAAAAGCCCACGAGCCAACCCAGTCCAGGTATATGGCGCACAATGACTTCTAAAAACAATCCCGCCACTGCGGTATCCGATCTGACTTTGAGCCCCGCCGCCAACAGCCCGTCACCGTCGAAGCCATTGCTGCCGTCGCGCCCGCTGTCGACTCAGCAATACCTGTACTTCACCGAAACCAATACCGACCGCATCCTCGACAACCTCGACGGTTTGCGTGATCTGGTGTTCCCGCGCCCGCCGCACCTGGAAGGCGATAACGAACAGCACAACGACCAGGAATTCCCGTCTGTGTGCCTGATCGGCCTCGGTCGCTGCGGCTCCAACATCGCGCTCGATGTCGCGGAGCTGGTGTACAACGCGCGCAAGTTTTACCTCAACGAATTCAACAACGAAGACCGCGCGGCAGATCGGCGTCTGGCCGACAAGGGCTACAGCCCGGCCCAGTGGATCAAGAACAACCTGCGGATCGGCCCGAACAAATCGACCAAACCGGTGTTCCTGGTCGAACCGCTGGTGATGCTCGGCGACCTCGACAAGGACATCGCCGGGCGCATCCGTTTCTCGCGTAAGGGCGAGAAAAGCGGCTTCCTGCGCGACTACAGCAAAATGAAGATCATGGACTTGTCCGAAGTCCACGCCGGTGGCGCCGGTAACGCGCCGATCCTCGGCCAGTACCTGGCGAAGATCATCCTCAACAAGGACACCCAGCGCTTCTCTAGCCCTGACTGGAAAATGATCCATTCGTACCTGATCGACAGCTGCGGCATCAAGGCCAACCAGTCGCGCCTGTATTTCTCGATCTTCAGTGCCGGCGGCGGTACCGGTTCCGGCATGGCTTCGGAGTTCGGTCTGGCCCAACAGCACTCGTACATGAACAAGACGTTCGACACCAAGCCGATGGATGAGCATGACGGCAAGAGCGGGCATTCGTTCGTGTTCGAACCGATCTTCACCAGCGGCATCTGCGTGCTGCCGAACATCTCCGATCACCGCAGCGAAATGTCCGAGGCGCTGCACATCAACGCCGGTCGCCTGCTGTGCAAATATCTTTCGGAAGAGTGGGATTTCTCCTACAACTTCGCCAATGAAGACAGCAGCGAAGCCAGCGTCATGGGCCGTATCCGCCCTTGGAACGCGATGATGCTGATCTCCAACGACATCATGCGTTACGCCGAAGAAAGCGATGACGGCAACATCCAGAACATTGATGTCAATGCGATGGAGAAGCACGCCAATCAATACATCTCGCAGCAGATCTTCAACATTCTGACAGCGCAGGCCGTCACCACCGACTACGACCAGAACTACTTCCGCCGCGCCGGCATCGACATCGGCGAAACCATTCGCCTCGACGCCAACGACCTGTTCATGAGTCTGGCCGGCCCGGTGGCAATTGCCTACGCCGAATCGGTGGTGCCGGAAACCCCGCCACCGAGCAGCGACAAGTTCAAGGTGTTCGACAAAGAGCCGCAGCGCCTGAACATCGACGACCTGTTCTTCCGCTCGATCGACCTGCCGCACTTCAACAAAGTCACCCAGGCGATTGAAGGCATCAGTCTGTTGCCGATTGAGTCCAAGCGTTATCGCGCTTCGCTGGAGCAGTACAAGAATTCCGGCTACGACGCTGCCGCGCTGCACGACCTGCACTTCTTCAAGAACTGCTCGTCGGTGGTCTCGATTGTCTCGTTGCCGAAAGACTACAAGCTGTCGTACATGGACCTGAACCGGTTGAAGACTCACCTCAACAGCCTGTTCCCCAACACCACGCTCAAGCGTTACGCGCTGGTGATCGGCGCCTCGGCCAACCTCTCGCTGACCACCCTGATCGCGAAGAGCCCGTGCCTGTCGGATGACTTCCTGACCTTGATCGTGGCGTTTATCAAGCGCTGCTTCGCGAAGAACCCGTACCGTTTCGACGAGACCCTGGACAACTCGATCCTCGATTTCATCATCAACGAAGAGTTCGACGAAGACCGCATCGACGACCTGCTCAACGAATTCGAGAACCCGGCGAAGATCCTCGACACTAACTGGTATGCAATAAAACCGATGTACGAGAAGAAGTATCGCGAGTTGATCAACGACAAAGAGAAGTTTGTCTCGATCAACGACATTCGTTTGTCGCGTGATTGCGTGAAGAAGTCGATCAAGTACCTGCGCGAGATTTACCGTCACCGGATTGGCAAGACCAAGGTTATTTCCCTCAATAACCATACCGGCAAGTCGTTCTCGGTCTGATCTGATCTGATCTGAGAACGAGTCGCCCCATTCGCGAGCAGGCTCGCTCCCACAGGGGAATACATTCCAAATGTGGGAGCGAGCCTGCTCGCGAAGAGGCCTTCAAATTCACTGAAGATTTCGGCCTTTCCAATATCCAGAAACAATTAAGCAGCCGTTAGGCTGCTTACTAAACTGTTCCCGTTACGTTTACGTCACCGTGAGCCCGCCTGCGCTTGTGGTGTTTCTCTACGGCAACGTGCCATCACGCTACTCCGCTACACACTTTTCGCTGATGGCTGGTCGCACTATCACGGTGCGACGTCAGCAGCGACTGCCCTTTCCTGGATCATAATCCACGGCGAAACCACCACCGCCCACAACGACGGATCGCGCTCGAAAAGATCCAGCGCCCGCGTTTCAGACAGCTTGGCGAGTCTGTCTTCGGCCAGCCAGGCAGCCACTTTCTCGCCATCATCCGACGCCACGGCCTCGGCAGCGGCGATCAAATCCAGCGCAGGGTCGACCCACAATAGGGCACCCTTGGCGAAGAACGGCTCCAACTCTTTCCAGGTAATAGATGCGGTTTCACCAAGCAGCTTGGCATAGAGGGTGCTAGGTTCTTGATTCATGGGTGCTGTCCGGAAAAGAAATCGACGCGAATAATAACGTCGGTGGTCCGCCAGCAAAACCCGGTTGCAAATGGCTGCACCGAACGAAAAGAGCAGGAACGCCAGGGAATGCTGCTGATTGGGATATATGCCCACGAACGCCCCGCCGCAATTCTGTCTTTTTCATTCAAAAATGCGACACCCCGAAGTTTTGCCCCTCGGCGCCCGCTTCCCAGGCTGACAACCGGCGCTCTACACTGTACCGGTACAGTTGCCGGGGGCATTTCCGGAGGGTATCGCAAAGATATCTGACCCGGTTCTGCTGCTACGGCGCCAGAACTCAAAAAAATTACAACAGTAAGAGTGGAGCACTATGACTAAGGCTACTAAGCAGATTTCCAAACTGTTTGCCGCTATGGTTCTGGCCGGGGTTGCCAGCCATTCGTTCGCAGCTGACACCATCAAAATCGGTATCGCCGGTCCTAAAACCGGTCCTGTAGCCCAGTACGGCGACATGCAGTTCAGTGGCGCGAAAATGGCCATCGAGCAAATCAACGCCAAGGGCGGTGTCGACGGCAAGAAGCTCGAAGCCGTTGAATACGACGATGCCTGCGATCCGAAACAAGCGGTAGCGGTCGCGAACAAGGTCGTCAACGACGGCGTCAAGTTCGTGGTTGGTCACCTGTGCTCCAGCTCCACTCAACCGGCTTCGGACATCTACGAAGACGAAGGCGTGATCATGATCACCCCGGCTGCCACCAGCCCGGACATCACCGCCCGTGGTTACAAAATGATCTTCCGCACCATCGGTCTGGACAGCGCCCAGGGCCCTGCCGCCGGTAACTACATTGCCGATCACGTCAAACCGAAAATCGTTGGCGTGCTGCACGACAAACAGCAGTACGGTGAAGGCATCGCCACCGCTGTGAAATCGACCCTCGAGAAGAAAGGCACCAAGGTTGCCGTGTTCGAAGGCGTCAACGCCGGCGACAAAGACTTCTCGGCGATCATCGCCAAACTCAAACAAGCCAACGTCGACTTCGTTTACTACGGCGGCTACCACCCGGAGCTGGGTCTGATCCTGCGTCAAGCCCAGGAAAAAGGCCTGAAAGCCAAGTTCATGGGTCCGGAAGGCGTGGGTAACGACTCGATCACCCAGATCGCCAAAGACGCGGCCGAAGGCCTGCTGGTGACCCTGCCGAAATCCTTCGACCAGGATCCAGCCAACATTGCCCTGGCTGATGCTTTCAAGGCGAAGAAAGAAGATCCGAGCGGCCCGTTCGTGTTCCCTTCCTACTCGGCGGTTGAAGTGATTGCCGAAGGCATCAAGGCAGCCAAGTCCGAAGACGCGACCAAAGTGGCTGAAGCCATTCATGCCGGTACCTTCAAGACGCCTACTGGCGATCTGAGCTTCGACGCCAAGGGCGACTTGAAAGACTTCAAATTCGTAGTCTACGAGTGGCACAACGGCAAGCCGAAAACCGAAGTGTCACCTCAGTAAGGCGCTGCCTGACTGACTGCCAATAAAGCCCACGGCGTGCCGTGGGCTTTGTTTTACGAATGTATTGGGCCGCGCTGGCGTGATCCGCCAGTCTCCCCACCTGAAAATCTCAAAACCGTCATCAGCGGTTCGCTGGCAAAACCCGGATTCGAAGTGGATAAAGATCCACGGGGCCGGGCGGGAAAATGACTCCACCAGTGAAATGCGTATCAGGTTTTTAGGAGCGCTGTAATGCCTGACATCTATCACTTCTTCCAACAGCTGGTTAACGGCCTGAACGTTGGCAGCATGTATGCCCTGATCGCCATCGGCTACACGATGGTCTACGGCATCATTGGAATGATCAACTTCGCCCACGGCGAGGTGTACATGATCGGTTCCTACGTGGCGTTCATCGCCATCGCCGGGCTGACCATGATGGGACTCGACAGTGTCCCGCTGTTGATGACCGCAGCGTTTATCGCCAGCATCGTCGTCACCAGTTCCTACGGTTACAGCATCGAACGCATTGCCTACCGCCCGTTGCGCGGCAGCAACCGTCTGATCCCGCTGATTTCCGCAATCGGTATGTCGATCTTCCTGCAGAACACCGTTCTGCTGGCGCAAGACTCCAAGGACAAAGCTATCCCCAACCTGATTCCGGGCAACATTGCCTTCGGCCCAGGTGGCGCACAAGAAGTGCTGATTTCCTACATGCAGATCGTGGTGTTCGTGGTGACCCTGATCGCCATGCTCGGCCTGACCCTGTTCATCTCCCGCTCTCGCCTGGGTCGCGCCTGCCGCGCCTGCGCCGAAGACATCAAGATGGCCAACCTGCTCGGCATCAACACCAACAACATCATTGCCCTGACCTTCGTCATCGGTGCCGCGCTGGCGGCCGTTGCGGCTGTGCTGCTGAGCATGCAGTACGGCGTAATCAACCCGAACGCCGGTTTCCTCGTCGGCCTCAAAGCCTTCACCGCAGCGGTACTGGGCGGTATCGGCAGCATCCCCGGCGCCATGCTCGGCGGGCTGGTGCTTGGGGTGGCGGAAGCCTTTGGTGCCGATATCTTCGGCGACCAGTACAAGGACGTCGTGGCTTTCGGCCTGTTGGTTCTGGTGCTGTTGTTCCGTCCGACCGGCATTCTGGGCCGTCCGGAGGTTGAGAAAGTATGACTAGGAATCTTAAACAGGCGCTGTTCAGCGCTTTGCTGGTGTGGGCCGTGGCCTACCCGGTACTCGGTCTGAAACTGACCATCGTCGGCATCAACCTGGAAGTGCACAACACCAGCCCGGCCGTGCTGGCGACCATCGCCATCTGCTCGGTACTGATGTTCCTGCGCGTGCTGTTCAATCAGCAGATCAGCAAGGCCTGGCGATCCTCGCCGGGCTTGCCGCTGATTCCGGCCAAGGCCAGCAACTTCCTGACCCTGCCGACCACCCAGCGCTATTTCATCATTGCGCTGATCCTGGTGGCGCTGGTGTGGCCGTTCTTCGGCTCGCGTGGCGCGGTGGACATCGCGACGCTGATCCTGATCTACGTGATGCTCGGCCTCGGCCTGAACATCGTCGTAGGTCTGGCCGGTCTGCTTGACCTCGGTTACGTCGGCTTCTACGCCGTCGGCGCCTACAGCTACGCGCTGCTGTCGCACTACTACGGCCTGAGCTTCTGGATCTGCCTGCCGATTGCCGGCCTGATGGCGGCGACGTTCGGTTTCCTGCTGGGCTTCCCGGTGCTGCGTTTGCGCGGTGACTATCTAGCGATCGTAACCCTCGGCTTCGGCGAGATCATCCGTCTGTTCCTGCGTAACCTGACCGACATCACCGGTGGCCCGAACGGCATCAGCAACATCGAGAAACCGACGTTCTTCGGCCTGACCTTCGAACGTAAGGCCGCGGAAGGCATGCAAACCTTCCACGAGTATTTCGGTCTGCAATACAACTCGATCAACAAGGTGATCTTCCTCTACCTCGTTGCCCTGTTGCTGGCACTGGCCGCACTGTTCGTCATCAACCGCCTGCTGCGCATGCCGATCGGCCGTGCCTGGGAAGCGCTGCGTGAAGACGAAATCGCCTGCCGTGCGCTGGGGCTGAATCCGACGATCATCAAGCTGTCCGCCTTCACCCTCGGCGCTGCGTTCGCCGGTTTCGCCGGTAGCTTCTTCGCTGCACGTCAGGGTCTGGTGACGCCGGAGTCGTTCACCTTCATCGAGTCGGCGATCATCCTCGCCATCGTCGTGCTGGGTGGCATGGGCTCGCAACTGGGCGTGATTCTCGCGGCCGTGGTGATGATCCTGTTGCCGGAAATGATGCGTGAGTTCAGTGAGTACCGCATGTTGATGTTCGGTGCCCTGATGGTGTTGATGATGATCTGGCGTCCACAAGGTCTGCTGCCGATGCAACGCCCACACATGGAGTTGCGAAAATGAGCCGCGAGATCCTTAAAGTCGAAAACCTGAGCATGCGCTTCGGCGGCTTGCTGGCGGTCAACGGTGTGGCCCTGACCGTCAAAGAAAAACAAGTGGTTGCATTGATCGGGCCGAACGGCGCGGGCAAGACCACTGTGTTCAACTGCCTGACCGGTTTCTATCAGCCCACCGGCGGCAGCATCCTGCTGGACGGCGAGCCGATCCAAGGCCTGCCGGGCCACAAGATCGCCCTCAAAGGCGTGGTGCGCACCTTCCAGAACGTGCGCTTGTTCAAGGACATGACCGCGGTCGAAAACTTGTTGATCGCCCAGCACCGTCACCTGAACACCAACTTCCTGGCCGGTCTGTTCAAGACCCCGGCGTTCCGCAAAAGCGAGCGCGAGGCCATGGAATTTGCCGAGTACTGGCTGGAAAAGGTCAACCTCAAAGAGTTCGCCAACCGTACCGCCGGCACCCTGGCCTACGGTCAGCAACGGCGTCTGGAAATCGCTCGCTGCATGATGACCCGTCCACGGATCCTCATGCTCGACGAACCGGCGGCCGGTCTGAACCCGAAGGAAACCGAAGACCTCAAGGCGCTGATCGGCGTGCTGCGTGAAGAGCACAACGTCACCGTGCTGCTGATCGAACACGACATGAAACTGGTCATGAGCATTTCCGACCACATCGTCGTGATCAACCAGGGCACGCCTCTGGCCGACGGCACACCGGAACAGATCCGCGACAATCCTGAAGTGATCAAAGCCTACCTGGGGGAAGCGTAAATGCTGCAGTTCGAAAACGTTTCCACCTTCTACGGCAAGATCCAGGCCCTGCACAGCGTCAACGTCGAAGTCCGTCAGGGCGAGATCGTGACCCTGATCGGCGCCAACGGTGCCGGCAAGTCCACGCTGCTGATGACGCTCTGCGGTTCACCGCAAGCGCACAGCGGCAGCATCCGCTACATGGGTGAGGAACTGGTCGGCCAGGACTCGTCGCAGATCATGCGCAAGAGCATCGCCGTGGTGCCGGAAGGTCGTCGGGTATTCGCCCGTCTGACCGTTGAAGAAAACCTCTCCATGGGCGGCTTCTTCACCGACAAGGGCGACTATCAGGAACAAATGGACAAGGTGCTCGGCCTGTTCCCGCGCCTGAAAGAACGCTTCAACCAGCGCGGCGGCACCATGTCCGGCGGCGAACAGCAAATGCTCGCCATCGGCCGTGCGCTGATGAGCAAGCCGAAACTGCTGCTGCTCGACGAGCCGTCGCTGGGCCTGGCACCGATCATCATCCAGCAGATTTTCGACATCATCGAAATGCTGCGCAAGGATGGTGTGACGGTGTTCCTGGTCGAGCAGAACGCCAACCAGGCGCTGAAAATCGCTGACCGCGCCTACGTTCTGGAGAACGGCCGTGTGGTCATGCAAGGCACCGGTGAAGCGCTGCTGACCGACCCGAAAGTACGCGAGGCGTACCTCGGCGGTTGATGTGTTTCGCCCAACAAAAAAACGGCCTTCGGGCCGTTTTTTTTGTGCCTGTACGATTTTCAGATTCTCCAAAAATCCCTTGTAGGAGTGAGCCTGCTCGCGATGGCGTAGTGTCATTCAACATCATCGGCGTCTGACACGACGCCATCGCGAGCAGGCTCACTCCTACAGGTATTTGCATTTTTTCAAAAAGATTTTGAGGGGGCTGTAACGTAACCCTACCGCGTTTCTCTAGAGGGGTAAGCAAGCGCAACCGCGCTTGTAAAAACCCTGAACAAGACTGGAGAAACATCATGACTGCTACCACTCGCACCCTGTCCGCCACTGCCCTGGTTCTGGCCCTCGGTTCTGCCCTGAGCATGGCTGCTGTATCGACCGTCCACGCCGCTGACGCCGACATGGAAAAATGCTTCGGCGTGGCCATGAAAGGTCACAACGATTGCGCCGCAGGCGCAGGCACCACTTGTGCCGGCACGTCGAAAACGGACTACCAAGCCAACGCCTGGAAACTCGTTCCGAAAGGCACCTGCGCCACCACCGAGAGCAAGACCTCGCCGACCGGTTTCGGTCAGATGGAAGCGTTCAAAGCCAAGTCCTGATCCGCGAACTGCCTGAGTGACGATCATGCTCACCCTCAATGACCATGCCCAACCCCGCACTCAGGCAGCCCTCTCCGGGCTCCCGCCCCGTGCCGGGCTGGGACTCAAGACCGGGCACTTTCGTGAAGTGCTCGGCTCACAACCGGACATCGGCTTCTTCGAAGTCCACGCCGAAAACTACATGGTGGCCGGCGGTCCGTTTCATCATTTTCTCGGTTTGATCCGCGAGCAGTATCCGCTGTCGCTGCACGGTGTCGGCTTGTCCATCGGTGCTGAAGAGCCGCTGGATGAACAGCACCTCAAGCGCCTCGCCGAACTGATTCGGCGCTATCAACCGCAATCCTTTTCCGAGCATCTGGCCTGGTCGAGCCACGGCCCGGTGTTTCTCAATGACCTGCTGCCACTGGCCTATGACACGCCGACGCTGAACCGCGTCTGCGAACATATCGATCAGGTGCAGAACACCCTCCAACGACCCATGCTGCTGGAGAATCCGGCAACCTATCTGGCGTTCGAGCGCTCGACGATCGATGAGGCAGACTTCATCGCAGAGGTCATTCGCCGCTGCGGCTGTGGCCTGTTGCTCGACGTCAACAATGTCTACGTTTCCTGCGTGAACCATCAGCGTGATCCGTTGGCGTATCTCGATGCCCTGCCCCTGCACAGGGTCGGCGAGATTCACCTGGCCGGTTTTGCCGAAGATAGCGACAGCCTCGGCGACCGTTTGCTGATCGATGATCACGGCGCGCCGATCGATCAAGCCGTCTGGGGTTTGTACCGGCAAGTGCTGCAGCGCACCGGCCCGGTGGCGACATTGATCGAACGCGACAATCAAGTGCCGGCGTTCACGGTGCTGCTGTCCGAGGCGCAACAGGCTGATGCGCTTTTGCGCGATGCCGGAGGCCGCACATGAGCACTCAACGCGCTTTCGCGGCTGCGCTCATCGACACGCGGCTGCCCTGCCCCGAAGGTCTGTGCAGTGCCAACGGCGCTGATCCGGCGAGCCGTTTCGCGGTGTATCGCAACAACGTGCAGGGCTCGCTGAGCAATGCGTTGGGCGACAGCTATCCGGTGGTTGCGCAATTGGTGGGCGAAGAATTCTTCCGCGCCATGGCGGCCGTTTTCGTACAACAGCAACCGCCGCAAAGTCGGTTGATGAGCCGCTACGGCGAACAATTGGCGGACTTCATTGCAGCGTTTGAACCGGCCGGCAGCGTGCCTTATCTGGCCGACGTGGCGCGCCTTGAGCACCTGCGCACCCTCGCCTATCACGCCGCCGACGCCCTGCCCGTCCGGCCAGAAGAAATCACGGCAGCACTGACTGATGCGCAAACGCTGAGTGAGCTGCGCCTCGACCTTCATCCCTCCCTGCACCTGCTCGACTCAACCTATGCCGTGGTGGCGATCTGGGGCGCACATCAACACGACGCGACACTGGAGGACATCGACATCAACCAAAGGCAACACGCGCTGGTATTGCGCAATGGCCTGGACGTCGAAGTGTTTGCCGTTGACCCCGGCGCCAGTACGTTTATCCGCAACCTGATCGATGGCCAGCCACTGCTGAAAGCGGCGGAAAACAGCCCTGAGTTCGACCTCGCGCAAACCCTTGGCTTGCTGATCGCGCACAACGCCATTACCCACTTGAATAACAAGGAACTGCCATGAAAACGCTCATCACCCGCGCCATTGCGCTGCTGGAAAAAATCCCCCACAGCCTGATCGCGTTCATTGCGCGTTTCTCGATTGCCGCGGTGTTCTGGAAGTCAGGACAGACCAAGGTTGAAGGTTTGGCCATTGATTTGATTGACGGCACTTTTCAACTCGGCTGGCCACGTCTGGCCGACTCGACGATTCCGTTGTTCAAGAGCGAATACCACGTGCCGTTATTGTCGCCAGAGATTGCCGCGCACATGGCCGCGTTCGCCGAGCACTTTTTTCCGCTGCTGATTCTGATCGGCTTCGCTACGCGTTTTTCGGCGTTGGCGCTGTTGGGGATGACCCTGACCATTCAACTGTTTGTGTATCCCGATGCCTATCCGACCCACGGCACCTGGGCGGCGGTGTTGCTGTACCTGATGGCGACGGGGCCGGGCAAGTTGTCGATTGATCATCTGATCGCCCGCCATTTCGCCAACTGAACGCCGACCTGTAGGAGCTGCCGAAGGCTGCGATCCTTTGATCTTGCTTTGAAAAAAAAAAAATCAAAAGATCGCAGCCTTCGGCAGCTCCTACATGGGGTTTATGTTCATATGATCAGCGCTGGAGGCGATCCAGCGCCTCACCGCTGCGTCTGAACCAGCCGATCAGATAGTCAGCGAGTACTTGCGTGCGCTTCGGCAGTCCGCCCTGATACGGATGCACCAGGTACATCGGCATGCGCCGGGTCTGAAAATCGCGCAGGAGCCAGCGCAATCGACCGTCAGCCAATTCCGCTTGCAGCAAGTAGGAAGGCAGTCGCGCGATACCGGCACCGCTAAGCGCGGCTTTCTTCAGCAAGTTGTAATGGTTGCTGGCAAACGGTCCCGACACCCGCACCCGCAGCAATTCGTGTTGCTGGTGATAAAGCCATTCCTCACGCCCGCTGTAGTGGCTGTTGAGTAAGCACCGATGCTCGGCCAGTGCCTGCGGGGTCAACGGTTCACCGAAGCGTTCGAGGTAAGCCGGGCTCGCGCAGGTCATTTCCTGCCATGCCAGTAACGGTTTGGCGACCAGTCGCTCGTCGTTGGCCACTTCGCTACGGATCGCCAGATCAAACCCGTCCCGAGACAAATCGCGGTAACTGTTATTCAACTCAAGCTCGATCTGCACCTCGGGGTATTTGTGCGAGAACTCCAACAACAGACCATCAAAGAAGGTTTCGCCCAGCGACACCGGCACGGTCATACGCACCGGTCCGGCCATATCGTCCTTCAATCGCGCCAATGCCTGACGCGCTTTTTCGACCTGGACTACAAGCGCCTGCGCCTGCGGCAGTAACGCAGCGCCCGCCGCAGTCAGGCTCAAGCGCCGGGTGGTGCGTTGCAGCAACACAACGGAAAACTGCGCTTCGAGCTGGCTGATGCGTTTGGACAACTGGCCCTTGCTGCAACCCAACTGCTGCGCCGCCAAAGTGAAACTGCCCGCTTCGATCAACACCGCGAACGCCGCCAGATCATCCATTTCGCTCATGGATTGTTTCCATTTGAAAACCAAAGGTTGCCTATTAGCGCGCTTATCCACAGAAAAAACCACTCTAGACTGAAACCTCGTTCAATCACTTGAGGTACGGCACGATGAAGATTCTGTTGATAGGCGCTAGCGGCACCATTGGTTCAGCGGTGGACAAAGAACTGTCGCAACGCCATGAAGTCATCCGCATTGGCCGCACCAGCGGTGACTTGCAGGTGGATATCAGCGACAGCGCATCGATCCGCAAATTGTTCGAAAAGACCGGCAAGTTCGATGCACTGGTCTGCGCTGCCGGAAACGTGACCTTCGCACCGCTGGGTGAGATGACTGAAGACAGCTTCGCCCTCGGGCTTAAAGACAAACTGATGGGCCAAGTCAATCTGCTGCTGATCGGTCGCGAATTCGCCAATGACGGCGCGTCATTCACCTTCACCACCGGAGTGCTCAGCCACGATCCGATTCGCAGCGGTGCCTCGGCAGCGCTGGTCAACGGCGCCCTCGACAGCTTCGTCCGCGCCGCCGCGATCGAATTGCCACGCGGCCTGCGAGTGAACTCGATCAGCCCGACCGTACTGCTGGAAGCCATGGGTAGCTACGCCCCGTATTTCCGTGGTTACAAGCCGGTTCCTGCGGCGGATGTGGCGCTGGCCTACGCGAAAAGTGTCGAAGGCTTGCAGACAGGTCAGACATTTCACGTGGGCTAAACCCTTGTGATGAACGGTCAGGCTGCGTAACGTGGCGGCACTTGTCTGGAGAGCCGAAGATGCGTGTTGCCCGTTCGTTAGTCGTTATTGCCCTGCTGCCGTTGTTTGCCGCTTGCCAGTTGTTCGATGGCCAGCGAGAAAGTGCCTCGCACGTCGGGCAGACGCGGATGCAGGGGCAACTGACCGCCGCTGACGGCAAACTGGTGTTCCAGCCATGCCAGGATCAGCGCCAACTCGTCGTCAATGACATGGGTGGCACCAGCATTCTGCAGGAAGCCGCGACCCTCGCGGACGAGCAAGGCAAACTGTTTGCCGACGTTCGCGGCAAAGTCGCCGGTGATCGACTCGATCTGACGCAGCTGTATCGCGTCGAACGCTCCGGCACTGCCTGCGATGACCCCAACTTCAAACTGCTGATCCTGCGCGCCACCGGCCATGGCCCGGAGTGGAATGTCAAAGTCAGCGGCAAAGGCATGGTCATCGACCGCGAAGGTCAGCCGCCACTTGCTGTGCCGTATATTGAAGATCAATTGGGCGATGGCCGCTTCAATCTGAGCAGCGAAGCCAACAACCAGCGCATCGAATTGTGGGTCGCACCGCAACGCTGCGTCGACAGCAGCACCGGCAGCGTGCAGCACATGAGCGCCGAGTTGCGCATCGACGGCCAGGTGCAGCGTGGTTGCGGGTATTTCGGCGGATCGCGCAACGACTGAGCGTTTTAGCCTCACCGGATCCGGCCTTTGCGGCTTATAATCGCGGCCTTCAAACGCCCTGGCGCAGTTGTGCGCCCCGCGAACCCGGATCCTCGCCATGTTACGAATCACTGAACTCAAGCTGCCAATCGACCATCCCGAAGAAGACCTGCGCGTTGCCATCGTGCAACGCCTGGGCATCGCCAGCGATGATTTGCTCGATTTCACCTTGTTCAAGCGCAGCTACGATGCGCGCAAAAAGTCCTCCGAACTGTGCTTCATCTACACCATCGACCTCAACGTACGCGACGAGGCCAACGTGTTGGGCAAGTTCGCCGATGACCGTAACGTCAACGTGGCGCCGGATGTCAGCTACAAATTCGTCGGTCAGGCGCCGAGCGACCTGAGCCAGCGTCCGATCGTTGTCGGTTTCGGCCCGTGCGGGATCTTCGCCGGCCTGCTGCTGGCGCAAATGGGCTTCAAGCCGATCGTCCTCGAACGCGGCACCGAAGTCCGCCAGCGCACCAAAGACACCTGGGGCCTGTGGCGTAAAAGCGTGCTCAACCCGGAATCCAACGTGCAGTTTGGCGAAGGCGGTGCGGGCACGTTCTCCGACGGCAAGCTGTACAGCCAGATCAAGGACCCGAAGTTTCTCGGCCGCAAAGTCCTGCACGAGTTCGTCAAGGCCGGTGCACCGGAAGAAATCCTCTACGTCAGCAAGCCGCACATCGGTACGTTCCGTCTGACCGGCATGGTTGAAAACATGCGCGAGCAGATCCGCGAACTGGGCGGCGAAGTGCGTTTCCAGGAGCGCGTCAGCGACGTGCTGATCGAAGACGGCCAACTGGTCGGCGTGCAACTGGCCAGCGGCGAAACCCTGCATTCGAAACACGTGGTTCTGGCCCTCGGCCACAGCGCCCGCGACACTTTCCGCATGCTCCACAGTCGTGGCGTGTTCATGGAAGCCAAGCCGTTCTCGGTGGGTTTCCGTATCGAACACCCGCAATCGCTGATCGACCGTGCGCGCCTGGGCAAGTACGCCGGCCACCCGAAACTCGGGGCTGCCGACTACAAACTGGTGCACCACGCCAAGAACGGCCGCTCGGTCTACAGCTTCTGCATGTGCCCGGGCGGCACCGTGGTCGCGGCGACTTCCGAGCCGAATCGCGTGGTCACCAACGGCATGAGCCAGTACTCGCGTAACGAGCGCAATGCCAACTCAGGCATCGTTGTCGGGATTACGCCGGAAGTCGATTACCCGGGCGGCCCGCTGGCCGGGATCGAGTTGCAGGAACGCCTGGAATCCCACGCCTTTATCCTCGGCGGCAGCGATTACAAGGCGCCGGCGCAACTGGTTGGCGACTTCATCAACGACATCCCATCGACCGAACTGGGCGAAGTCGAGCCGTCGTACAAACCGGGGGTGGCGCTGGGTGATCTGGCCTTGGCCTTGCCGGATTTTGCGATTGAAGCGATTCGCGAAGCCTTGCCAGCGTTCGAGAAGCAGATTCGCGGTTATTCGTTACACGATGCAGTGTTGACTGGCATCGAGACGCGCACCTCTTCGCCATTGCGGATTACCCGTAACGAAACGCTGCAGAGCATGAACGTGAAGGGCTTGTTCCCGGCCGGTGAAGGCGCGGGTTATGCGGGCGGGATTCTGTCGGCAGGTGTTGACGGGATTCGCATTGCCGAAGCCGTGGCGCGGGACATCCTCGGCCTGACTGACTGACACAAAACCCTGTAGGAGTGAGCCTGCTCGCGATAGCGGTACTCCATTCAACATTGATGTTGAATGGAGTACCGCTATCGCGAGCAGGCTCACTCCTACAGTTGATTTCGCTGCATCAGATATTGGCGCGCTGTACTGAAGTCGGCAGCGCCTCACCCCGCTCGGCACTCGCCGCCACTGCGTCGATCAATCCAGCCAGCTCATACCCCTGCGCCTTCAGCCAATCCTGATCGTAATAGGTGTCGGCATACCGCTCGCCGCCATCGCACAGAATCGCCACGATCGACCCCGACTCCCCCGCCGCTTTCATCTGCTGCGCCGCCATCAACGCACCGATCAGATTGGTCCCGCTCGACCCGCCAACATGCCGTCCCAGGCGCTGCGCCAGATAATGCATGGCGGCCAGCGACAAGGCATCCGGCACTTTGACCATTGCATCAATCACCTTCGGCAGGAACGACGCCTCAACGCGCGGCCGGCCAATGCCTTCAATGCGCGAACCGCAGTCCAGGCGCAAACTCGCATCGCCCGTTTGGTAGTAATCGAAGAACACCGAACGCTCGGCATCGGCGCACAACACGCGGGTGCAATGCTGGCGATAGCGCACGTAACGACCCAGGGTCGCGGTGGTGCCGCCGGTGCCGGGGCTGGAAATCAGCCAGCTCGGTTCCGGGTGTTTCTCGTAGCGCATCTGCTGGAAGATCGATTCGGCAATGTTGTTGTTCGCGCGCCAGTCAGTGGCACGTTCGGCGTAGGTGAACTGGTCGATGAAGTGGCCGCCATGTTCGCGGGCCAGGCGCTCGGATTCGGCATAGATCTGCGTCGGATCTTTCACCAGATGGCTCTGGCCACCGTAGAAAGCGATCTGCGCAATCTTCTCTTTGGAGGTGGTCGCCGGCATCACTGCAATGAATGGCAATCCGAGCATCCGCGCGAAATACGCTTCGGAAATCGCCGTCGAACCGCTGGACGCCTCGATCACCGGCGCGCCGGGTTTCAGCCAGCCGTTACACAATGCATAGAGAAACAGCGAACGAGCCAGCCGATGCTTGAGGCTGCCGGTTGGATGACTGGACTCATCCTTGAAATACAACTCGATACCCGCAAAACCTGGCAGCGGCAAAGGGATCAGGTGGGTGTCGGCGCTGCGCTGAAAATCCGCCTCGATGATGCGGATGGCTTCGCGGGCCCACTGTCGGTTGTCGCTCATGGTGATGGTTCTCGTTGGATCGGCAGGAGATGAAGCTGTTAGAAAGGCTCACTTATCAGCTTAGGAAAAATCCTATAGCGCGCACAGATACAGCTGAGTCTCAATATGTCAGGCAACTGCTAGGCTCAGCGTGGCTTGAGCCAGACACCTTGTAACGACATATAACAAAAAAGAATATAACTTTTGTTTTAACAACTAACAGTACGGGTTAGGGTGTCCCACCTTTTGACTTTATCGATGGAGAGCGACCTTGCCTCTGCGTAGCACTTTCACGCGTTTCTTTCAGTTGGAAGCTGCCAGCGGTCTGTTATTGATCGCCGCGGCCATCCTGGCTCTGATTATCAACAACTCGCCGCTGTCGTGGCTGTACACCGGCCTGCTCGACACCCCGGTGGTGGCGCAGATCGGTGCGTTGAAAATCGCTAAACCCCTACTGCTGTGGATCAACGACGGTCTGATGGCGATGTTCTTCCTGCTCATCGGCCTGGAAGTGAAGCGCGAAGTCCTTGACGGTCAGCTGTCTAAACCGTCGCAGATCGTCCTGCCCGGTGCAGCCGCGATCGGCGGCATGCTGGTGCCGGCGCTGATCTACTGGTTCCTCAACCGCGACAATCCGGCAGCCCTCGACGGCTGGGCAATCCCGACCGCGACCGACATCGCCTTCGCCCTCGGCGTGCTTGCACTGCTCGGCAAGCGCGTACCGGTGTCGCTGAAACTGTTCCTGATGACCCTGGCGATCATCGATGACCTCGGCGCCATCGTGATCATCGCCATCTTCTACTCCGGCGAACTCTCGACTCTTTCCCTGGGCCTTGCAGCAGCGTGCATCGCGGCGCTGGTGGCGATGAACCGGCTCGGGGTGGTCAAGCTTGGGCCGTACATGATCATCGGTTTGATCCTCTGGGTCTGCGTACTGAAGAGTGGTGTCCACGCAACGCTGGCTGGCGTAACCCTGGCCTTCTGCATCCCGCTGCGCACGAAAAACGCCGAACCGTCGCCGTTGCTGACCCTCGAACATGCGCTGCACCCATGGGTGGCCTACGGCATCCTGCCGCTGTTCGCCTTCGCCAACGCCGGCCTGTCGCTGAGCGGTGTCACCGTGGAAAGCTTCACTCACCATGTGCCGATGGGCATCGCGGTGGGCCTGCTGCTGGGCAAGACCGTCGGCGTGTTCGGCCTGACTTGGCTCGCGGTCAAAACCGGCATCGCCGCCCTGCCCCAAGGTGCCAACTGGGGTCAGGTGCTGGGCGTGGCGATCCTGTGCGGCATTGGCTTCACTATGAGCCTGTTTGTCGGCTCGCTGGCGTTTGAACCGGGTGTGAGTGATTACGCTGGCATGGACCGGATGGGGATTTTGACCGGGTCGATTCTGGCGGCGTTGATTGGTTATGCGGTGACGGCGGCGGCGAGTCGCAAGAACTCCCAACCGATATAACCTCTGTGGCGAGGGTCAAGCACCCTCGCCACAAACTTCCTGCGTTCCCGTTACACAGCGAACAATCCTCACGTCTTTAGCGACGCGTCCTACAGCCACCATTTTCCTGCTTCGTTAACGTTGCGCAGCCCTTTGCGAAGGGCTGTCGATGGATGAACGAAAGGACGATCAGTGGCTGGCAACAAGGACATTCCTCGGGTTCAAAACCCACCGCAAGGCGACGGGCATCACGTCACCTACCGCTACATGACGGCCACTGAACTGGCCGAGCGCGATGCCAGACAAAACGCTTACGACGCCATGCTGGCGCGGCAGGAGGCTTTCGAGCGCAGTCGTGAGGTGGCGGTCAAAAAAGCCGATCCCGTTCGCGCCGGCTGCGTATTCGCCAAGTCCTGCAAATTGCCGGATGCGATTATCGATTACTCGAGTCCTTCGGGGATGGTGCCGACTGACAGCCTGAAGGATTACGGCGACCTGATCCTGCTGGGCGCGCGTGAGGCCGATGAAAGCGGCGCAGTTCCTCTCAAGAAAATCGGCGCAACGGCTATTCCAATAGGATTTGGCAATCTGGCTCTGGCGGGGTCGATGTTTGAAGCACTGCCCGCTGCTGTATCAAGCGCGGCTGTTGCGCCTTTGGTTGGTTTGGTTGCGCTGTTCATGCCCTCGAGTCTTGGTGACAGCGCGCTCTATACCGACGATCAACTGCGTGGACTTGAACAGGCGCGAACGCGTGTTCGGTTGAGGGTCGAACAGCAGGCCGACGGCAGCCTGAAGGGTTACGGCTTCTACACCGGCAAGAATCGCGATTGGGAAATCGTTGATGTCGTGCAGTTCAAGTTGCGTGGCAGCCAGTTCATTGCTGACTTGGGCGAAGGTGTAGAACTGATCTGGACGCCTGCTGTAGATGGCTCGGACATCCTTGGTATTCCCGCGCTGGAGGCTGCACCGCAGGCACCGCACATCTGGGTTTATCCGCCGACGAAAGCGGCGGACGGGATTCTGGTTAATCCGGTTTATCCGCCGGAGTATCGGGATTTCATTCTGGTTTTTCCGGTGGGGTCGGGAGTAAAACCGATTTACATTGTTGTCAGCGCTGCGAAAGGTACCGCCGAAGAGGGTCATACCTATCACCCAGCTCCTGAAACGGTGGATATAACAGCCTTTCCTGATTTGAGAAGAGCAAAAAAGAAAACACCATACAACGGAGGGCTTCGGGATCGCTGGATCAACGCGAAAGGCCGGATAATATACGAATGGGACTATCTGCACGGTGAACTTGAAGCATACCGCGCAAGCGATGGCAGCCATTTAGGCTCTTTCGATCATAGGACTGGCGAACAGATAGATCCGCCCAAAAAGAAACGAAATATCAAAAAATATTTATGAGGATTACATGGGACTGAAGGCCAGGCTTGAATGGTATGACAAGCAAACCGAACTGGGTGAAGGAGAGGAGCTGTCGAAAGATTTTGGTGAGGACTGCTCACTAATTGAAGCGTTAGGCCTGTCGCCTGCCAGAAACATAAATAATGGCGGATTTGATGTTAAATCCGATTGGTTAAAGATTCTTCAACCGTACTTCCAGCACTTCATCCAATATTCGTCTTACGACTATCAGATATCATTCGTATACCGCGACAACTGGTAGATACCCATTCAATACCCGAAAAAATATCAAAAAAAGATATCTGTGAGGAAGAGATATGGGACTAGAACTGAGACTGGAGTGGTACGACACAGCAACCCTGCAATTGCAGGGCGAGGAGTCGTCAAAAGATCTGGGGGATGATGAATCAGTACTGAATGCCTTAGGCATTCCGGTGGAGGGCAACATCAATAATGGCAGCTTCAACGTCGTCGAGAAGTGGGTTGCGACCATTCAGCCATACTTTCAACATCAAATCATTCTGAGTGCCAACGACTATCAAATTTCGTTTGACTACAGTTAATACCGACAAACAGGCTATTGAAATTTAATGCGCTACCTTTCGATAACCGGCTTTTACCCTGATGACGCTCAAGATGACTCTTTGCAATTCGAGTTACATATAAAAGATAGCGAGATGAACGAAAAAGTTGCACAGCTCATTGAATCCAAGCCCCTGAATGAATTGGAACCCGGGGAGCTGTTATTGACTACAGATCAAGTCACTGCGCTGAAAACTCTTCTCAAAGTTAGCCTCCCGAAGGGTTTGGAGTTCTTCATGGGCACCGGTGCTGATTACTGACTACCGAATTGGGAAGCAAAAAACAAAAAACCCCGACCAGTCACCTGATCGGGGTTTTCTTTACCCTGAATTCCGCTTAGTGCGAAACGCGGCTGGTCCCGCCAACGGTGGAGATGCGCACGCGCTCGCCAACGCGGAACACTTCATTCTCCTGCACCTGCTGCACATAAGCACGCATGCTGCCGTCGTCTTCACGCACGGTGATTTCCACACCTTGCGTACGAGTCAGGCCTTCTTCCGTGGCCGAACCGATCAGACCACCCGCCACCGCACCGATAACCGCGGCAACGATGCTGCCCTTGCCGCCGCCGATGGCGCTGCCGCCAACGCCGCCGACCGCTGCACCAGCGAGGCCGCCGATCGGGGTTTTGGTGCCTTCGATTTTCACCGGGCGCAGGGATTCGATGGTGCCCATGCGAATCGTCTGCACACGACGCGCTTCGTCACGGGAGTAGGAGTCACCGGTCAGGCTCGATTGGCAGCCGGTAAGCAACATCGCCATCGTGGAAAAGGAAGCAACCAGCAGAACAGACTTACGCATAGCATCAACTCCAAAGAAACATATAGTCATTAAACTCCGTGGCTTGACGCCTGTCACGACACCGCCCGGATAAATTGGCTTTCATTCAGGCGCGGTACAGACACCTGCACGCTCCCCCTGATGTAGGCCTACAGTAGCGCCAAATTACCGATTCTGCGCCACCGACACCAAGGATTTTCATGGATTACTTCATCATCGTCGTCACCACTGCCGCCGGTTTGTACTTCCATTGGTGGTTGTACGTGCGGATCAAACGCTGGATGGATCGCGACCTAGCGCTGTCACTGGCGGGCAAGGATGAAGGCAAACGCGCCTTCATGCTCAAACAGTTAGCGAATGCTCAGATGCAGAAGATCAAGCGCCGGGATCTGCCGAAGTGGCTGGAGGCCGCTGCGGCAGGCTATCCCGCTCGGTAGACTGCTTAAGGTGCCAGACGTTCAAGAATCCAGTCGGCGCCCTGCAAACGGTAGTTGAGGCGATCGTGCAGACGGCTTGGACGGCCCTGCCAGAATTCGATGCGCTCTGGCAGCAAGCGGTAACCACCCCAATGTTCCGGGCAGTCGGGTTGCGTGTCGGAGAAACGCTGCTCGGTGGCCTTGAGCAAATCTTCCAGCTCACCGCGCCCGTTGATCACCCGGCTCTGCGGTGAAGCCCAGGCACCGAGGCGGCTGCCCAAGGGGCGAACTTGGTAATACGCATCGGATTCTTCAGGCGTGACCTTCACCACCCGTCCTTCGATGCGCACCTGACGCTCCAGGGTTGGCCAGAAAAAGGTCATGGCGGCAAACGGATTAGCCGCCAGATGCTGGCCCTTGGCGCTGTCGTAATTGGTGAAAAAGGTGAAACCCTGCTCGTCCAGGCCCTTGAGCAGCAGAATGCGGCAATGCGGTCGCCCATCCTGGTCGACCGTGGCCAGGGTCATGGCGTTGGCTTCCACCGGCGCCTGTTCGGTTTTCACCGCGTCGGCAAACCACTGGTGAAACAACGCAAATGGCTCGGCCGGGGCTTGCGCCTCGGTCAGACCATCCCGGGTGTAATCACGACGCATATCTGCCAGAGCCTGGGTCATGGCGCATTCCTTTTCGTTAGCGGATCACTTCTTGGTGGTATCGGTCGCGGCGACTTTCTTGTCGGTCGCGGCGGCTTTGGCTGGAGCAGTCTTTTTCGCTGGGGCCTTGGCCGGTGCTTTTTTAGCCGGCGCCTTGGCAGCCGCTTTTTTCGCTGGAGCCTTCTTGGTCGCCGGAACAGCAGCTTTTTTCGCAGCAGGCGCTGGAGTTACCGGTTTGGCGGCTGGCTTGACGTCTTGCGCGGCGACCATGGTCACTGGCTTCGGCGCTGGCATGTTGTACTTGCTCAGCAGCGCAACCATGGTGTTCTGCGGGGTCACCAGCAGTTCGACACGACGGTTCAGGGCACGACCTTCAACGCTGTCGTTGGCCGCACGCGGCGCTTCCGAACCCATGCCGCGCAGCATCAGGCGATCACGCTGCAAGCCGCTGAGACGGAAGATCGCCGCAATGGACTGGGCACGTTCCTGGCTGAGTTTGATGTTGGCAGGCGCGGCACCACTGGAATCGCTGTGGCCAAGGACCAGCACGGCAGTTTTCGGGTCGGCTTCGAGGATTTTCGCCACTCGGGTGAACGGACCGAGGGTGACCGGCAGCAGCATGGCGGGACGATCCGGATTGAACGAGCCTTCGACCGGTGCAGTCACGACCAGCACGTTTTCACGGCGTTCGAGTTGCAGATTGCTGTCCTTGACCGCTTCACGCAGGCGCGGTTCGTAGTCGTCGAGCCAGGCCTGGGTCACTTTCGGATCAGGCATCGGCACGGCTTTGGTGGTGGGTTGATCCTTACCGCCGAACGGCCACCACCATTTGCCACCCGCGTCGGCTTCAGCTTTGGCCACGGTGACCGTTTTTTTCGCTTCCGGGGCGACTTCAGCCTTCATATCGGCCTTGGCCGCTTCATCATCGGAACCGAACGGCCAGTACCACGGGCTGCTGCTTTGAGTCTTGGCCACGGGTGCGGAGGCCGCAGGTTTCAGCGGGGCGGGGGCCGGAGCTGGCTCCTTGGCCGCGACCTTGTCGGAAGAACCGAACGGCCACCAACTACCGCCGTCCGCATCGTTTTTCGGGGTCTGTGCACAACCGGTGATCGCTACACACAGGGCCAGGGCGAGGGTCTTTTTAGATGACATTGAAAATCCACAAAATGAAGTAATGAAAAATCAGAGCACTTTCGCCCGGATAAACAGCCGTTTTGAAACGAAAAACCGCTTGAGGTTCCGACCCTGGGACCTCGGATGAAACTTTACAGACAAGTGGCAAGCACCCGCGCGAGCTTCTGCGCGCGGGGATCCATCAAGACGTACGGCCCAAGGGTATTTGTCACAAAACCAAACGCGACATCATGCTCGGGGTCAGCAAAACCGATGGAACCGCCCGCGCCCGGATGGCCGAACGCACGTGGGCCGAGGCCGTAAGTGGCGTTGGGCACATCCGGTTGATCAAGCATGCAGCCCAGACCGAAACGGGTCTGGGTCAACAAAGTCTTGTCTTCGCCGAGGCTGTGTTCGCGGGTCAGCTCTTCGAGCATGTCGCTTTCGAGCAGGCTGCCGTCGAGCAAACCAGCGTAGAAACCGGCCAGACTGCGCGCATTCCCGTGGCCATTGGCCGCCGGTTGCTGCATGCGTCGCCACTCCGGTTTGTTGGTGCTGGTGAGCACCGAGGGCGGATTGGTAAAAGCGCGAGTGGTCATGGCGGCCGGTTCGCGCATGGTCACTTGCAGCAGGCGTTGCGCGGCGGCATCACCAGTATTGCCCTTGCCGCGAGCGATATGCGCCACCCGGTGGAATTCTTCGTCAGCCAGACCGATGTGGAAATCCAGTCCCAACGGCTTGGCGACACGGGCGACGATGGATTCGCCAGGCCCGCGACCGTCAGCGCGGCGCAGCAATTCGCCGATCAGCCAGCCGTACGTGATCGCGGCATAGCCGTGACCAGTGCCCGGCGTCCACCACGGTGTTTCAGCCGCGAGGGCGTCGACCATGGTTTGCCAATCGTAGAGGGCTTCCGGCGCCAGCAGCTCATGCAGCGCCGGCAGACCGGCCTGATGGCAAAGCAATTGGCGCAGGGTGATGGATTCTTTGCCGGCAGCGGCGAATTCCGGCCAGTAGCGGGCGACCGGAACATCCAGTTGCAGCTTGCCTTCACCGACCAGTTGCAGGGCGGTGACGGCGGTGAAGGTTTTGGTGCAGGAGAACAGGTTGGCGATGGTGTCGCTGTGCCAGGCCTCGGCGCCATCCTTGTCGGAGGTACCGGACCAGAGGTCGAGGACGGTTTCTCCACCGACCTTGATGCACAGGGCTGCGCCGCGTTCCTGGGGATCGTCGAACAGTGCAGCAAAGGCTTCGCGCACCGCTTCGAATTGAAGCTCGTAATGTCCCTGAATCTGCACCCGCAACTCCCCCGCGAAAACGCTCTACAAAGTGGCCCGCATTGTTCCAGCCCTAGAGGGATTTGGGAACAGCTGCGGGCCAGACGGTTAAAAGCCAAGTCAAAAGATCGCAGCCTGCGGCAGCTCCTACATGAGATCGCGTTCCTCTGCAGGAGCTGCCGCAAGCTGCGATCTTTTAGCGCATCACAGATTAATGACCATTCCCCGAGTGCCCACCCGTGTGCCCTGCTCCCGCACCTTTGCCTGCCTCACCTTTCCTGCCGCCTTCGGCTTCTTGCTTAGGGGCTTTCTCGGCCTCTTTGCCAAGCTGATCAATGGCCTGCAAATTGCTCTTGCGCACTGACTCGACGAAGCCCTGATACGGCAGATCCGTCACTCCCACCAGACCGAAGTGGCCATTCTCACCATCAAGCAGACGGCCGGTTACCGGTTGGTCCAGATACTGGAACCAATGCACGCCTACAATCGACGGTTCATTCAGCGCTTGTTTGAGGAAGTTGGCGTAGGCCGGGCCGCGATCTTCTTCCTTGGCCAGTTGCGTGACGCCGCCCCAGAACGGGCCACGATCCGCTGAGCCAAAGTTGAATTCGGTGATCATTACCGGTTTGTCCAAAGCGCCCAGTGCGGCAAAGTCATAACCGTCCTGCGGTTTCAGCGTGTACATGTTGAAACTCAACACGTCGCAATACTGCGCGCAGGAGGCTACAGCTTCAGGGGTGCTGATGGCGAAGCGACCGCCAAGCAGCAACTGGTTCGGCGCGTGCCATTTCAGCGAGTCGGAGATAGTTTTGAAGTAAGTGTCGGCGAAGACTTTCTGGAAATATTTGAAGTCAGCCTCGATTTCCGGATGTTCCGGGTTCGGCAGTGGTGGCACGAAACCCGGGTCTTCCATCAATTCCCACGCCGGCAGATCAATGCCCCACGCCTTCGACAGCCCCGCCTGATTGCGATACTTGTCGCGCAATTGCTTGAGGAACGCTCGCTTTGCTGGCACGTCGGTGGTCATTTTCAGGGTGCCATAGGCCAGCGCGTAGCGGGATTTCGGATCATCGCCGGGACCGGCCCACGCCAGTTCGTTGTCGGCGTAGTAACCGATCAGCCACGGATCGTCGCGGTGATCGCGGGCGGCGATGGCGACAGCGCGCTCGGTGGCCATGGCGAAACGCGGATCAAACGGATCCGGCATACCGCCCCACCAGTCGCTGCCAGTGCTGATGCTGGTGTAGTCACCGACGATCGACAGCGGCAAGGTGTAAGGCACACGCTCGGCATCACTTAGCGAATCGGCACTCCAGTTACCAACCGTGTTGAAGCCCCAGGCTTGCAGGCGATCGAGCGTGTGGCTGGCCCACTGTTGCTCATCAATGGTGGCCTTGCACGGCTCAGCAGCCTTTTCCGCCGTCGCTTGTACGGTTTCAGTTTTGGCTGCCTCAGCGACACCGGACTTCGGCTCCGCAGGCACCGAGACAGGTTCAGCCGAGTTCACTGCGGCCGTTTCAGCGGCGGCAGACTTGGCCGCTTCGGCGACTCCGGACTTGCTCTCACTGTCGGCTTTGCACGGTTCACCGTACACGCGCTGCAGGTTGGCGCCATAGAAGTCGTACCAGCGCCCGTTGCCGTATCCCCGGCCCTGATCAACACCGTTGCCGCCACGGTTGTCACCCTCGCCAAAATGCTTGGCCAACGGTTCTTCAGGTTTAGGCAGGGATTCAAACATGTACTCACGGCCAGCCACGTAGGTTTGGTTGACCTGGGGGCTGACGGTGTTCACGCCCAGCGAGTAAAACGGATGACCTTCAGGCGTGACCAGATACCAGCGGCCATCACGCTTTTCAGTACGGAAGAAACCGCTGGCCTTGAACGCCGGGCCTTTATTCCAGCCGCCAAATTTGTCCAGCGAAGACTTTTCACGCTCGGCCAGCCAGGTTTTCAGCTGTTGCTGTTCCTTGGCGGCGGCGGATTTCAGTTGTTCGTCGTTGCTGATCTTTTCCGGCCACTTGCTGCGGGTCGATTGCCCGTAGGCGTCGACCAGATTGCCGTAAACAGCCTGGGTGACCGAGTCGCCGTCCTGCACACCGAAGCGTTCGAGCAGCAAGCTCTGCGCGACTTTCGGCTGATCCAAAGACAAGCTCACCGAAACCACTTGGCTGCGATCGATCTCCCCGCTGCTGCTGGCCAGCAGGATCCGCTGACCATCGACCGTCATTGGCATGGGTGGCCCGGCTTTCATGCCAAGACTCAGCGGTGACGATGCCACCAGCGGCACCAACAGGGTCTGCGCAGGCCCGGCCGGCAGGTCGACGCGGCTGACCAGGGTGCGACCGTCGTTGCTCTGGATTTGCACATAGACCGTCACCGCCCAGTCCATTGCGCTCTGCAAACGCAAAGTCATCATGCCTGACTGCGACCAGTCCCAAGCGCCGGTCTGCGGCGTCAGACGCAAGGTTGGGCGGGCCACCGGGTTGAACGTCACCCGGCGCAGCACTTCGCCCTCAGGCGTTTGCTCGGCGTTGGCTTGCGGCAGATCAGCGTTTTCGGTGGCGATTTTCACCACGTCGGCAGGACGGACAAAGTTGAACAGGGTCTGCTGACCGGCGGGCGCTGCCAGCAACGGGGCAGCGAAGATCAAGGCAAATACGGCAGGCAACGAACGGCGGATCATAAGAACGGAGTTCTCCCTAACGACCAACAATGGCCAATGGAAAAGCGATGGCAGAGAGATAGACAACACGGCGGGCAAAACTGCCCACCGTTGTCTCAGGATATTTCACGACGGAAAGGTGGCAACGCATTGAGGATCGCCTTGCCGTAGCGCTGGGTGACCAGACGCCGATCGAGCAAAGTGATGGTGCCGCGGTCTTCTTCGGTGCGCAGCAGCCGCCCGCAGGCCTGAACCAGTTTCAGCGAAGCGTCGGGCACGGAGATTTCCATGAACGGATTGCCGCCACGGGCCTCGATCCATTCCGACAACGCCGCTTCGACCGGATCGTCCGGGACCGAGAACGGGATCTTGGCGATTACCACGTGTTCACAGTACGCACCCGGCAAGTCCACCCCTTCGGCGAAACTGGCTAGACCGAACAGCACGCTGGAATCACCGCCGTCGACCCGCGCCTTGTGCTTGTTCAGGGTTTCCTGTTTCGACAGGTTGCCTTGAATGAACACTTGCTTGCGCCAGTCGCGGTCGAGACCGTCGAACACGTCCTGCATCTGTTTGCGCGAGGAGAACAACACCAGGGTGCCGCGCGAGCCTTCGACCAGATCGGGCAACTCACGGATGATCGCTGCCGTGTGTGCGGCGGCATCGCGTGGATCGGCTTTCAGGTCCGGCACCCGCAACACACCGGCGTCGGCGTGATGGAACGGGCTCGGCACCACAGCCGTGACGGCCTTTTTCGGCAGGCCGGCGCGCATGCGGAAGCGGTCGAAAGTGCCCAGCGCCGTGAGGGTCGCCGAGGTCACCAGACAGCCGTAAGCCACGTTCCACAAGCTGCGGCGCAAGGTTTCTGCCGCCAGGATCGGGCTGGCATTGACCTCGATATCGAACAGCGAACCGCTTTCGGCCAGAGTCAGCCAGCGCGCCATCGGCGGGCTGTCTTCCGGGTCTTCGGCGGTGAACGCAGTCCACAGCTCCCAGTTGCCGGAGGCACGCGACAACAGGCTGCCGAACAGCGGATACCATTCCTCAGCCTGATTGCTGGCGATGCCGATGTTGACCTCGCCGTCCATGCCTTCCTTGAGCAGGTCGGTCAGACGGGTGAACAGATCGTTGAGACGGGAAAAACCTTTTTTTAGCTCGATGCCCATTTCGCGCATGTGCTCGGGAATCACCCCGGCGACGAAGCGATGCCGTGGCCGCTCGCGACCCTCGACGTCTTCGCCGGGTTTGAAATCGGCGACCTGCTCGCAGGCGCTGAACATGAACTGTTGCTGAGCCTTGATCTCACGCGCCAGTTCCGGAACTTGTTCGATCAATTTGCCAAGATCGCCCGGCAGCGGATGCTGGGCCAGCAGTTTGGTCAGGTTCTTCGCGGTGGTTTCCAGCCAGTCGGCGGTGGAACGCAGGCGCGTGTAATGGGCGAAGTGGCCGATGGCCTTGTCCGGCAGGTGATGGCCTTCGTCGAACACGTAAATGGTGTCGCGCGGATCCGGCAACACCGCGCCGCCGCCCAGTGCAAGGTCAGCCAGGACCATGTCGTGGTTGGTGACGATCACGTCGACCTTGCCCATACCTTCGCGGGCCTTGTAGAAGGCGCACTGGCCGAAGTTCGGGCAATGGCGGTTGGTACACTGGCTGTGATCGGTGGTCAGGCGCGCCCAATCGGCATCTTCCAGTGCATTCGGCCAGCTATCACGGTCGCCGTCCCACTTATTGCCGGCGAGCTTTTCGATCATGCTGGTGAACAGCTTTTGACTGGCCTCATCGACCTCGATCTTGAAGCCTTCTTCTTCGAACAGCTGGGCAGTGGCGGTTTGCGCGTGGCCTTCCTGCAAGAGCATGTCGAGCTTGGACAGGCACATGTAGCGGCCACGGCCCTTGGCCAGGGCGAAGCTGAAATTCAGCCCGCTGTTGCGCATCAGGTCGGGCAAATCCTTGTAGACGATCTGCTCCTGCAGAGCGACGGTCGCGGTGGCAATGACCAGGCGTTTGCCGGCCAGTTTGGCGGTGGGGATCGCGGCCAGGCTGTAGGCCACTGTCTTGCCGGTACCGGTACCGGCTTCCACCGCGACAATCGCGGGGTCGCCACTGCGCCGGCCTTCGTCGTCGGTGTCGATATCCCCGAGGACTTTGGCGATTTCAGCGATCATCAGGCGCTGGCCGTAACGCGGTTTGAGGCTCTTGGCCTCTAGAAAACGCGAATAGGCGCCCTGGATCGTGGTTTTGAGTTCAGTACTGATCATGGATTGTCGGGCGCAAAAAACGCTGGATAAATTTTCAGTGGTTTCGGATGGCGGCTATCATACCCCGCTAATTAATCCCGCGCAGAACGGAGTGCCCCAATGACACCTTTTAGCCTCGTTTACCCCCTGCATGTGCTGTCCGCCCTAGTGTGGGTCGGCGGCATGTTTTTCGCCTGGATGGTCTTGCGCCCGGCGGCTGTGAAGGCCCTCGACGGCCCTGCCCGCCTGACCTTGTGGGTGGAAGTGTTTCAAGGTTTTTTTCGGTGGGTCTGGGTCGCGGTGATTCTGTTGCCGATCAGCGGCGTGGGCATGTTGCATTTGCAGCAGGTCGGGTTTGAGACCGCGCCGAAGTATGTGCAGGTGATGATGGGCTTGTACGTGGTGATGACTGCGCTGTTTATCCGCATTCAGGGGTTGATGCTGCCGGAATTGCGCACGGCGGTTGATGCAAAGGACTGGCCGGCGGGTGCGGCGGTGCTGGGGCGAATTCGCCGGGTGGTGGGGCTTAATCTGATTGTGGGGGTGGTGTTGGTGGCGATTGCGGCGGCGAGGCCGTGATCGTTCCCACGCTCTGCGTGGGAATGCCGCAAGGGACGCTCTGCGTCCAGTGACGCGGAGCGTCACGGGCTGTGTTCCCACGCGGAGCGTGGGAACAATCAGTGATCTTACAAGCGCTGCACAGTCACCGCCCCCGCCGCCCCCACTGGCCCAGGCTGGCCATCCGCCCCGGCCTTGCCGTTCTTGCCACCATCGGCGCGATACACCAAGCACCCCTTGGACTTGCCGCCCTTCCCTGCTTTGCCGCCAACACCCGCCGGGCCACCGTTGCCACCTGCCACATTGACCTTGATCAACTCCGCCGGAAACTCGCGAGGCACTTCCAGCCGCACCAACGCACCCGGTGCGCCCGGTTGGCCATCGCTGCCGTTACTGCCATCAAAACCGTGCCCGGCCGAGCCATAAGTGCAGCCCGGGTCTTCACCATTACCGCCATCGAGGCCGACAAACCCCGGCGCGCCGGTGCCGCCACGGGCATCGACCAACAGCTGCGGTGCGTTCAACGCCTTGAATTGCAGATTCAGATTGCGCCCGGCACGGGCGGCTTTTTCATAAGTACCCGGTGCACCCCGTGCAGTAATCCGGCTGCCGTCGCTCAGTTCTGCATGAGCGACCTTCATCTCCAAAGCGTTCTCGCTCGGAACGATCGCGATACGGGCTTCATGGCCAAGACGCAACTCGCCCACAGTCAGTTCGGTCACGTTGGCAGGAATCAGCAACGTACCGTAATCGGCCACTTCCAGTTTTTCCAGCTGCAACGTGCTGGCCGTGTTGGGCAAACGCATCAGCGAATTGGTTTCGACACTGACCACCTGGGCACAGGCCAATGGGCTGATGAATGCAGCGAGCAAGCAGAGTTTACGCATGGGAAGAAGCCTCCGGAGCGGCCGGGGCCGGGATGGATTGCAAGTGGAATACGCCGAACAGCAGGATGCGGCCACGGTCGCGCCAAGGGTGCGGACGGCCTTTGAGGCTGCGATTGCACAGCAGCACTTCAAGTAGATGAATCAGCAACAGCAGGCCGCCAGCCAGATTGACCAGCAGATGCAGCGGATGTACGAAAGGCACCAGTTGATTGGCCAGCACCACGCAGCAGAACAGCAGGGTCAACAACCGCCCCAGCCACCAGAACACTTTCATACGCTCCCCCGTGTTGCGAATTATTCTTTGGGCGCACAGTAACGGCTTCTGCGGGGGATAAGCCAGAGGGGAAAATGAAAAAACTTCGATCGTCTGCCAAATGGCTGCCGAAACGACGCTAATCGTCGCCCGGCAGCTCTAGCCTGCGCCCTACAGACGCTTCCTAACGGTTGATGTGCAACTCCACACGCCGGTTCTGCGCACGACCTTCATCGGTGGCGTTATCGGCAACCGGCTCGCTTTCACCGCGACCTTCACTGGTGAGTTTGTTCGGCGCCAAGCCCTGGCTCAGCAAATACGCGGCGACACTGCTCGCCCGCCGTTCCGACAAAGCCTGGTTATACGCATCCGAACCTTTGCTGTCGGTGTGACCTATGACCTTGATGCTCACCACATCGGCACTGCGCAGTTTGTCCATCAGCGTATCGAGCTGGGCTTTCGCCGCCGGGGTCAGGTCGGATTTGTCGAAATCGAACAGCACGTTGCCGGCATCGCTCAAGGTGATGACCTCAGTTTGCGGTGCAGGCTCCGGCACTTTTTCCGTGACCGGGTACTGTGGCAGCGGGCAACCACGGTGATCGACCGGGGTGTTTTCCGGAGTGTCCGGGCAACGGTCGCGGCGGTCGAACACACCGTCGCCGTCTTCATCGCCGTCCTGGGCGTAACAGATCAGTCCGCCGGTAAGAATCCCCAGCGCTGCGCCGCCACCGGCCCAGCCAGCGCTTTCGATAGCGCCGAGGCCGCCACCGACCAGTCCGCCGATAACGCTGCAGATCGGCCACGTACGTTGATTGAGGGGTGCAGTGCCATCGCTGTGGGTGGCGCAACCGGTGAGCAAACTGCCTAGCAGCAGCACCGGCAAGACGGACCTTGAGAAAACAGTCATTGTGAAAGCTCCTGTGTCACCGGCCCATACCGGTTACACAGGAGTAAAGACCCGCATCCGCGACTGCACAAGCCGCGGATGCGAGAGGGGCTTAACGCTGGATTTTGATTTCGGTACGACGGTTTTGCGCGCGACCGTCAGCGGTTTTGTTGTCGGCAACAGGCTGGCTTTCACCCAGACCGGACACCGAAACGAAGCTGGCGCGTGGCACACCTTGCTGGATCAGGTAATCCACCACCGAGTGCGCACGACGATCCGACAGTTTTTTGTTGTAGGCATCGCTGCCCACGCTGTCGGTATGCCCGGTCACGGTCAGTTGCGCCGTCGAGGATTCCTGTTTCAGGCGGGTGGCGACCTTGTCGAGCACTTGCTTGTCAGGGCCGGTCAGCGTGGCTTTGTCGAACTGGAAGTGCACATCACGGATAACAATGGTTTCTTCCTTGACCACTACAGCTTCTTCGACCACGGGTGCAGGCGCTGGTGGAGGGCAACCGTCAGCATCGACCTGTACGCCTTTAGGCGTGCCCGGGCACTTGTCGCGACTGTCCGGCACGCCATCGCCGTCTTCGTCGCCATCGCCGTGAACCCAGCAATAGGCCGCTGCCGTGCCACCGACCAGCAACGCACCGTAGCCGGCCCATGCCGAACTTTCGGTTGCGCCGAGACCGGCACCGACGACACCACCGACCGCCGCACAGGTCGGCCAGTCGGTTTTCTGCAAACCTGCGCAACCAGTCAACACACTGGTTAGCAGAATCAAAGGTAACGCTGTCCGAACTATGCTCATCTGGTTTTCTCCTGAGGGATCGGCTTAGAACCGATTCAGGGAGTAAAGACCGGAGTTTTAATCTCCGCCAGCAATAGGCCACCGCTGTTTGCGAGCCTGTTCACAGGACTTCGGCACATTTACCCGAAACGGGCGGAACAGGGCGCTTTGCCGCCACCGTCAGGCAGGCTAGTCTTGGCGGTCTGATTGAGGAGCTTCGATGAACGTCGCCATTTCTTCCCGTACGCCGCAACAGGCATTGGCCGTTTTGCTGGATCGCTACGCCCCGGCGCGGCTGTTGCTGATCGGCGCCAGCGAATTTCCAGCCCTGAGCGTCTTTAAAGAGGCACATCCAGACACCGTCGTGGCCCACGCCGCGCCGGGGGCGTTGCCTGCTGAACTGGCGGCACAGCGTTTCGATCTGGCGCTGGTGGTCGATTGCCTGGAACATTTGCCCAAACGCGATGGCCTCAACTTGTTGGGCGGGATTCGCAATCTCAACGCTAGCCGCATCGCCGTGCTGGCGGATCTGGCGGCCAGCGGCTGGCAGGAAACCGACTTCTATTCACTGGCGCTGCAAGCCAGTGAATGTTTTCAACGCGACGATCAAGTGCTGACCCTGTTCACCTATGATCTGCTTGAATACAAACAAGTCCCCGACTGGCTCAACTCACGGTTCTGGGCCAATCCGGAAAACTTCGGGAAATACTGGTGGTAATGCAATGAGTACAGCCATTTGCCCGTGCGGCAGCGGCAATCTGCTGGAGGCCTGCTGCGGCCATTATCACGACGGCCATCCGGCACCGTGCGCCGAAGCGCTGATGCGTTCGCGCTACAGCGCCTATGTGCAGGGGCTGATCGACTATCTGGTGGCGACCACCCTGCCCGCCCAGCAAGCGGGCCTCAATCGCCAATCGATCACCGACTGGAGTGCGCAGAGCACCTGGCTCGGCCTTGAAGTCGAGAGCTCGGAAGTCTTCGGCGGCCAGCCGGAACACGCTTTCGTCACCTTCACCGCGCGCTGGCATGACGGTCAGGGCGAGCATAGCCATCGCGAGCGTTCGTCGTTCGTGCAGAACGCCGGGCACTGGTACTTCATTGATCCGACGGTGCAGTTGAAGCTGGGGCGCAATGACAGTTGCCCGTGCGCCAGTGGGCAGAAGTTCAAGAAGTGCTGTGCGGGATATTTCGGCGCTTAAGATCAAAAGATCGCAGCCTGCGGCAGCTCCTACACAGGATTTTCGTTTCCCCTGTAGGCGCTGCCGAAGGCTGCGATCTTTTAGCGGCTAGACTGCCAGCAAAGGGAGTAAAACCATGCTCGGTCGCTGGCGCACACTACATTTTCTGTTTTTGATGCTGATCCTGAACCTCGGCGGTTGCGCATCGTGGTTCAACGATGACAGCGTCGACCCCGCCGTGCATCTGGTGAAAGTTGAAGTGGTGCGCGCCAAACTGCTCGAACAGAAATTCATCCTGCACTTTCGCGTCGATAACCCCAACGATAGCGACCTGACCGTGCGCGGCCTCGAATACCGTATTCATCTGGCCGACATCCTGCTGGCCGAGGGTGAGCATGAACACTGGTTTACGGTCGGACCAAAACGCAGTGCTTACTTCAAAGTGCCGATCCGCACCAACCTGTGGCCCCGGGTAAAAGATGTGGTGAAAATGCTGAAAAGCTCGAATCAACAGATTCCCTATCGCTTGCAGGGTGAGATGGAAACCGGTTTATTCATCGCCCACTACGTGCACCTTGAGCGCAATGGCGTGATAATCCCCGCCGATTTAATTCCGGAGCAACACCGATGACCCAGCAACCTCATGTCCATGGCCCTGACTGCAACCACGATCATGACCATCATCACGAACATGACCACGGCCACGTTCACGGCCCGAACTGCGGCCACGCCCACCAGGAACCGGTGCGCAACGCCCTGAAAGACGTCGGCCGCAACGACCCGTGCCCATGCGGCAACGGCAAGAAATTCAAGAAGTGCCACGGCGCGTGATGCCCGGGGCGAAGACCCTCTTCGCCTGACCTGCCGCCTTCGCGAGCAAGCTCGCTCCCACAGTCATTCGAGTTCCTCCAGTTGGAATGCAATCCCTGTAGGAGCGAGCCTGCTCGCGATGAGGCCGGCACATGCAACATCGTTGGCGTCTGACAGACCGTTATCGCGAGCAGGCTCACTCCTACAGGTGAGCGGGTTTCTTCAGTTGCAATGCAATCCCCTGTAGGAGCGTGCCTGCTCGCGAAGGGGCCGGCACATACGGTGAAGTTTTTCAGCCGGCCACCAGAATCTTTGCAGAACTGACTACCGTCGCATACTCCCCCTGCAAATTCCCCAGCGACATCCCGTGCACCTCTTCAGCCGTACGCAATGTGCCGAAATAATCAGCCTTGTCGAAGGTGAAACAGGCATCCTCCGCTACCCACGCAGCAAAGCCAAGATTGCCCGCCGTACGCGCCGTTGACTCCACTGAGTTGTTCGTCGCCACGCCGACGATAACCAATTGCCCGATCCCCGCCTCGCGCAACCGCGCCTCTAATCCCGTGGCACAAAACGCATCCGGCACCTGTTTCTGAATCAGCCATTCGCCGTCCTGCGGCAAAAACCTCTCCTGAAACTCCACCCCTTCCTGCTCCGGCCAAAACACCGAATCCGGTTCACGCGACAGATGTTGCACATGAATCACCGGCCTTGTGCTACGCCGCCACAGCCCCAGCAGATCAAGGATTCGCTCTTCCGCCTGAAGATTATTCCTTCGACCCAAACGCGGCTGCAGGATGCCTTTTTGCTGGTCGATGATGATCAGTGCAGCGTTGGCCTGAAGCTCCATGGCGATTTTTCTCATGCAGAGTCATTGAATTCTGCGCAGTTCAGCATCACCTCTTCCTGCTAAGCAAGCTATCGAACGCACACGGGACGACCTGACGCCGGCGTTTGCTGTCCGCACGCAAGTCCATTTCTGCTTTGGAGCTCTCCATGATCGACCTGTATTACTGGACCACCCCCAACGGCCACAAGATCTCCCTGTTTCTCGAAGAAGCCGGCCTGCCGTACAACGTGCACCCGATCAACATCAGCCAGGGTGAGCAGTTTCAGCCGCACTTTCTGAAAATCGCCCCGAACAACCGCATCCCGGCCATCGTCGATCATGAACCGGCCGATGGCGGCGAACCGTTGTCGCTGTTCGAATCCGGGGCGATTCTTTTGTATCTGGCGGAGAAGACCGGGAAGTTTCTGCCCCAAGACCTGCGCGGTCGGCAAACGGCGCTGCAATGGCTGTTCTGGCAAATGGGCGGACTGGGGCCGATGGCCGGGCAGAATCACCACTTCAGCCAGTTCGCCCCGGAGAAAATCCCCTACGCGATCAAGCGCTACATCGACGAGACCGCGCGGTTGTATGGCGTATTGAACAAGCAACTGGCTGATAACGAATTCGTCGCCGGCAGCGAATACAGCATTGCCGACATGGCGATCTACCCGTGGATCGTCTCGCACAAATGGCAGAGCCAGAACCTCGAAGACTTCCCGCATGTGCAGCGCTGGTTCAACCACATCAAGGATCGCCCGGCGACCGTGAAGGCCTACGCGCTGGTGCAGAAAATCAATCCACCGAAGGCTTGATTGAACGGCAAGAGATCGCAGCCTTCGGCAGCTCCTACAGGGGAATGCATGCTTATGTGGGAGCTGCCGCAGGCTGAGATCTTTTCCATTCGACAGAAATACGCAAATAACCCCCGCCCCCGCTTGCGCGGCCACCTCCTGCTCACTAACGTAGCGCCTTTACTGACGCTACCCCCCGCAGGAGCTTTGCCATGGCCTCGCCAGCCCTCACACATTTTCTTCCCCGGTTCGGCGTTGCCGCAGCAGTGGCCGGTGTTTTGGGCCTGTCCGGTTGCCAGACCTGGAATGCTCAGGACACCCTCCCCCCGACTTCCGGCGTGCAACCGCTCAAGGGGCTGGCGCAGAACGTGTCGGTACGTCGCAATGCCATGGGCATGCCGCTGATCGAGAGCAACACGTTCCATGACGCACTGTTCAGCCTCGGTTACGTCCACGCCAGCGATCGCATCAATCAAATGGTCACCTTGCGCCTGTTGGCGCAGGGCCGCCTGGCGGAAATGTCCGGCGCGTCGATGCTCGATGCCGACCGCTACATGCGCGCGGTCAATCTGAAGAAAAGCGCTGGCGAGCTGTACAAGGCTTCGTCGCCACGCCTCAAGCGTTTCTTCGAAGTCTATGCACGAGGCGTCAACGCCTACCTGTTCCGCTACGCCGACAAGCTGCCGGGCGACCTCGCCTCCAGTGGTTACAAGCCGGAATACTGGAAGCCGGAAGACTCGGCGCTGATTTTCGCCCTGCTGAATTTCAGCCAGTCGGCCAACCTGCCGGAAGAAATTTCCTCGCTGGTGCTGGCACAAACCGTCACCACCGACAAACTCGCCTGGCTGACGCCGTCCGCGCCTGACGAAAACCTGCCGCTGGCCGAGGCCGACAAGCTACAAGGGCTCAAGCTCAACGGGCAGATCCCCGGCCTGACCGAACTGAGCAACGCCAGCCAGCAACTGTCCGCGCTGAACCTGCTCGGCACCCCGTCTTCGAACAACTGGGCGATCGCCCCGCAACGCAGCCGCAGCGGCAAGAGCCTGCTGGCCAGCGACGCCCATGGGCCGCTGGCCGCGCCGTCGCTGTGGAGCTTTGTGCAGATCCGCGCACCGAAATATCAGGCCGCCGGTGTCACCGTTGCCGGTCTGCCGATGGTCCTCGGCGGTTTCAACGGCAAAGTCGCGTGGAGCATGACCAGCGTGCTCGGCGACAACCAGGATCTGTTTCTGGAAAAAATTCGCCGCCAGGGCAGCAGCCTGACCTACGAGGTCAATGGCAAATGGCAGCCGCTGGGCGTGCGCAACGAAACCTACTTCGTCAAAGGCCAACGGCCGATTCGCGAAGCGGTGTACGAAACCCGCCACGGCGCATTGCTCAACAGTGCTCAGGCGGCCGCGCAAGGCAGCGGTTTCGGCCTGGCCTTGCAGACGCCGAGCTTCACTGATGACAAGTCGCTGGATGCGTTTTTTGATCTGACCCGTGCACAAACCGTTGAACGCGCTTCCGACGCGAGCCGCGAGATCCGCGCCATCGCCCTGAACCTGGTGTTCGCCGATGCGAGCAACATCGGTTGGCAGGTCACCGGGCGTTTCCCCAACCGCCGAGAAGGCGAAGGCTTGCTGCCGTCGCCGGGCTGGGAAGGTCGCTACGATTGGGACGGTTACGCCGACCCGATGCTGCATCCGTACGATCAGGATCCGGCGCAAGGCTGGCTCGGCACCGCCAACCAGCGTGTGATTCCTCACGGTTATGGCATGCAACTGTCGAACTCTTGGGCGGCGCCGGAACGTGGCGAGCGTCTGGCGGAACTGGCCGGCAGCAGCAAGCACGACAGCCGCAGCGTGATCGCCATGCAGTACGACCAGACCACCACCTTCGCCGCCAAGTTGAAGAAAGTCTTCGAAGCACCGGGCATGAAGCAGCCGCTGAAACAGGCGATCGATGCCCTGCCAGAAACGGACCGCAGCAAGGCGCGCGAAGCGTTCACGCGGTTGATGGCGTTCGACGGCAAGCTCAGCCCGACCTCGGCGGATGCGGCGATCTATGAGCTGTTCCTGCAGGAAAGCATGAAACAGATCTTCCTCGATGAGCTCGGTCCGGAATCGAGTCCTGCGTGGAAGGCGTTTATCGCCAATGGTGATCTGTCTTACGCGGCGCAGGCTGACCATCTGTTGAGGCGCGAAGACAGTCCGTTCTGGGACGACATTCGTACACCGCAGAAAGAAGACAAAGCGGTGATTCTTGCCCGTAGCTTCGCGGCGGCGATCAGCGCTGGCGAGAGTCAGTTGGGCGGCGATCACCGGGCCTGGCAGTGGGGCAAGCTGCACAGTTATGCCTGGAAGAACAGCAATGGCCAGACCGTGCGCGGACCACTGGCGGCCGGTGGCGATCACACGACGTTGAACACGTCGGCGTTCGCCTGGGGCCAGGATTTCACCACGACGCGCGCACCGTCGATGCGTTTCATCGTCGACTTCGGCCAAGCCGAACCGCTGATGGGCCAGAACGGTACGGGGCAGTCGGGTAATCCGGTGAGTCCGAACTACCTCAATGGCATCGATGCGTGGTTGAAGGGGCAGTACATCGGCTTGCCGATGCAGCCGCAGAACTTTGATCGGGTGTATGGCAAGGCCCGCCTGACGCTTACTCCCGGCAAATAAGCTGTACATCAAAAGCCCCTCACCCTAACCCTCTCCCGGAGGGAGAGGGGACTGATTGGGGGATGCTTGAGTCATACGCCGACCTGAACGTGCACTGCCGAATCCAGAATCAACTCGGTTCGTGCCTTGCCGAATCCGTAATCGACTCGGTCTTTCAGGTCGATGTAGCTAGCCAGACACCTCAGTCGGCCCCCTCTCCCTCTGGGAGAGGGCTGGGGTGAGGGGCTTTTGATCTGGTCCAGAATCTGTGTTCGGCGCGGTTTTTCAGGTCGATGTCACTCGCCAGACATATCGGTCGGCCCCCTCTCCCTCAGGGAGAGGGCTGGGGTGAGGGTTGCTCTTCAAAGTCGATAGAACTTCCAGCCCAGCGCCAACCTCATAGCTAACAAGCCCCCCATTCTGGTAAGGACATGGACCTTGTTATCGCCCGCCCCGAGGGTTTGTATTGCCCTGCCGGAGATTTCTACATAGACCCGTGGCGCCCCGTCGAGCGCTCGGTCATTACCCATGCCCACGGCGATCATGCCCGTACCGGTAACCAACATTATCTGGCCAGCAGCGCCAGCGAAGGGATTCTGCGCGCGCGTCTGGGGCAGGACATCAACCTGCAAACCCTCGCCTACGGCCAGCGTCTGACACACCACGGTGTCACCCTGAGCTTTCACCCCGCCGGCCACGTGCTCGGTTCTGCACAAGTGCGTCTGGAATACGGTGGCGAAGTCTGGGTCGCGTCCGGCGACTACAAGATCGAACCGGACGGCACCTGCGCCCCGTTCGAACCGGTGCGCTGCCACACCTTCATCACCGAATCGACCTTCGGCCTGCCTATCTATCGCTGGCAGCCACAGGCGCAGGTTTTCAGCGAGATCAACCAGTGGTGGACTGCGAACATCGCGGCCGGCAAGGCCAGCGTGTTGTTCTGTTACTCGTTCGGCAAGGCTCAACGGATACTCCACGGCATCGACGAAAGCCTCGGCCCGATCCTCAGCCACGGTGCGGTCGAACCGCTGAATCGGGTCTACCGCGAGGCCGGCGTGTATTTGCCGCCGACGATCTACGCCGGGGACGTAAAAAAAAGCGACCCGATCATGCGCCAGGCTCTGGTCATCGCCCCGCCTTCGGCCGGTGGCAGCAGTTGGATGCGCCGTTTTGGCGAGTACAGCGACGCATTTGCCAGCGGCTGGATGCGTTTGCGTGGCACCCGACGGCGGCGCGGCGTCGATCGCGGTTTCGTGCTCTCCGATCACGCCGACTGGCCCGGCCTGCTCTGGGCCATTGAGCAAACCGGCGCAGAGCGGGTGATGGTCACCCACGGTTCAATCGGCGTGCTGGTGCGGCATCTGCGCGAACAGGGTCTGGATGCCCAGGGTTTCAACACCGAATACGGCGATGACGAAGAAGAACACATCGCCACCGAACCGACCATCGCCGAGATGCCAGCATGAAAGCATTCGCCGAGTTGTACACCGAGCTCGACGCGACCACCTCGAGCAACGCCAAACTGGCGGCGATGCAAGCCTACTTCGCCCAGGCCGAACCGCACGACGCCGCGTGGGCGGTGTACTTTCTCTCCGGTGGCCGGCCCCGGCAACTGGTGCCGGTGAGAATTCTGCGTGAACTCGCCGTCGAGATCTCCGGCCTGGAACCGTGGTTGTTCGAGGAAAGCTATCAAGCCGTCGGTGACCTGGCGGAAACCATTTCGCTGGTACTCGCAGAAAACCCGCACACCTCCGACGCCGGCCTCGCCGAGTGGATCGAGGACAAACTGCTGCCACTGCGCGGTGAAGCACCGGAATATCTGAACCGGCAACTGCCGGCCCTGTGGGCGCAACTGGATCGATCAAGCCTGATGCTGTGCATCAAATTGATCACCGGCAGTTTTCGCGTTGGCGTGTCGAAATTGCTGGTTACCCGGGCCTTGGCCTCGATGGCCGGGCTGGACAGCAAGCGCGTGGCGCAGCGTCTGGTCGGTTACACCGATCTGTCCAACCGGCCGAGCGCCGCCAGTTACCTGAAGCTGATTGCCCCTGAATCCAGCGATGAACATGCCCAGCGGGGTGGTCAGCCGTATCCGTTCTTCCTGGCCCACGCTTTGTCGCAACCGGTGGAAGAATTTGAAGCGCTGATAGGCCCGGCCAGCGATTGGCAGATTGAATGGAAATGGGATGGCATCCGCGCACAAGTGGTCAAGCGAGAGGGCCGACTATGGATCTGGTCGCGGGGCGAGGAACTGGTGACCGAGCGTTTTCCCGAACTGGAGGTCCTGGTACACGGCTTGCCCGATGGCACGGTGATCGACGGCGAAATCGTCGTGTGGAAAAGCACGCATCCGCGCACCGAAGACGCCTTTGATCCGCAATCGACCGAACCGCCGGCAGTGCAGCCCTTCGCCCTGTTGCAACAACGCATCGGCCGCAAGACCCTCGACAAGAAAATCCTCGAAGACGTGCCGGTGGTGGTGCTCGCCTACGACCTGCTCGAATGGCAAGGCGAAGACTGGCGCAATCAACCGCAGGCCAAACGCCGCGCGCAATTGGAAGACGTCATCGCCCGCTGTAACAGTCCGGTACTTTTACCCTCGCCGGTGCTGACCGGCAGCGACTGGCTCGACCTCGCCCGCCAGCGCGAAGCCTCGCGGCGACTGGGTGTCGAGGGCATGATGCTCAAGGCGCGCGACGCGTTATATGGCGTCGGGCGCACCAAAGACATGGGCGTGTGGTGGAAGTGGAAAGTTGACCCGTTCAGCGTCGATGCGGTGCTGATTTACGCGCAGCGCGGTCACGGTCGCCGGGCCAGTCTGTACAGCGATTACACCTTTGCCGTGTGGGACGGCCCGCCCGAGTCGAGCCAGCGTGCGCTGGTGCCGTTTGCCAAGGCCTATTCGGGGCTGACCGATGAGGAAATGCGCAAAGTCGATAGCATCGTGCGCAAAACCACCGTGGAAAAGTTCGGCCCGGTCAGCAGCGTGAAACCGAGCCTGGTGTTTGAACTGGGTTTCGAAGGCATTGCCCTTTCGCGGCGGCACAAGAGCGGGATCGCGGTACGTTTTCCGCGGATGCTGCGCTGGCGCCAGGATAAAACCGTGGATGAGGCCGATAGCCTGGCCACCCTCCAGGATCTGCTGGCCTGACCCCTTTTCCCGGGACATTGATCGTTCCCACGCTCCGCGTGGGAATGCCTCAACGGACGCTCCGCGTTCGGCCTTGGAGGGGACGCGGAGCGTCCCGGGCTGCATTACCACGCAGAGCGTGGGAACGATCAGCGATCTGCTTGACTGTCCCCGACAAGCCACAAATCAGTGCACGCTTTCTGCCGCGCCCGTTTTCGTGCATTCATCCATTGATCTTGTAGCTCTCCTCACCTTTTAAAACACTTGTTCGGGACTCTGGTTCGGAAATTGCTACTTTCTATAGGTCGTACGCGTTCCAGTAACAATAATTCTGCGCCACAAGCGCTCATATTGGTTCTTAGGGATTGAATAATGAAAAAAGCATTGCTGACCCTTTCTGCACTGGCGTTGTGCATGGCCGCTGGCTCCGCGCTGGCCAAGGAATACAAAGAGCTGCGCTTTGGCGTTGACCCTTCGTACGCACCGTTCGAGTCGAAAGCGGCCGACGGCAGCCTGGTGGGCTTCGACATCGACCTGGGCAACGCGATCTGCGCCGAACTCAAGGTCAAGTGCAAGTGGGTTGAAAGTGACTTCGACGGCATGATTCCGGGCCTCAAGGCCAACAAATTCGACGGTGTGATCTCGTCGATGACCGTGACCCCGGCCCGGGAAAAAGTCATCGACTTCTCCAGCGAGCTGTTCTCCGGCCCGACCGCCTATGTGTTCAAGAAAGGCTCCGGCATCACCGCCGACGTTGCGTCGCTGAAAGGTAAAACCGTCGGTTACGAGCAAGGCACTATTCAGGAAGCCTACGCCAAAGCCGTGCTGGACAAGGCCGGCGTGAAAACCCAGGCCTATCAGAACCAGGATCAGGTGTACTCCGACCTGACCTCCGGTCGTCTCGATGCGGGCATTCAGGACATGCTGCAAGCCGAACTGGGCTTTTTGAAGTCGCCACAGGGCGCCGACTATGACGTCAGCAAGCCAGTCGACAGCGAATTGCTGCCAGCCAAAACCGCTGTCGGTATTAAGAAAGGTAACACTGAGCTGAAAGCGCTTTTAGATAAAGGTATCAAAGCGTTACACGATGACGGCAAATATGCCGAGATTCAAAAGAAACACTTTGGCGATCTGAATCTGTACAGCGGCAAATAATGCCACGGCGCCCATCCTCGATGGGCGCCTTTTCCATCCGCTCAGGTTGCTGATTTATGTTCGAAAACCTATTACAAAATCTGGGGCTCGCAGCCTTCAGCCTCAAGGGTTTTGGCCCGTTGCTGTTGGAAGGCACCTGGATGACCATCAAATTATCGGCGTTGTCGCTGCTGGTGGCCGTTTTGCTCGGCCTGCTCGGCGCCAGTGCCAAGCTGTCAAAAGTCAAACTGGTGCGCCTGCCCGCCCAGCTCTACACCACGCTGATTCGCGGGGTGCCGGATCTGGTGCTGATGCTGCTGATTTTCTACAGCCTGCAAACCTGGCTGACGTCCCTGACCGATTACCTGGAATGGGAATACATCGAAATCGACCCGTTCAGCGCCGGGGTGCTGACCCTGGGTTTTATCTATGGCGCGTATTTCACCGAAACCTTCCGTGGCGCGATCCTCGCCGTGCCGCGCGGTCAGGTTGAAGCCGCCACCGCATACGGTCTCAAACGCGGTCAGCGCTTTCGCTTTGTGGTGTTCCCGCAAATGATGCGTTTCGCCCTGCCGGGCATCGGCAACAACTGGATGGTGATGCTCAAGGCCACTGCGCTGGTGTCGATCATCGGTTTGGCCGATCTGGTCAAAGCCGCGCAGGACGCCGGTAAAAGCACTTATCAACTGTTCTACTTCCTGGTTCTCGCCGCGTTGATCTATCTGCTGATCACCAGTGCCTCGAACTTCATCCTGCGTTGGCTCGAACGCCGCTACGCCGCCGGTGCCCGGGAGGCCGTACGATGATCGAACTTCTGCAGGAATACTGGCGCGCCTTCCTTTATACCGACGGCCAGAACATCACCGGTCTGGCGATGACGCTGTGGCTGCTCAGCGCCTCGATCTTCATTGGTTTCCTGGTGTCGATTCCGCTGTCGATCGCGCGGGTTTCGCCGCACTTCTACATTCGCTGGCCGGTGCAGTTCTACACCTACCTGTTCCGTGGCACGCCGCTGTATATCCAGTTGCTGATTTGCTACACCGGCATTTACAGCTTGGCCGCCGTGCGTGCGCAGCCGCTGCTCGACAGTTTCTTTCGCGATGCGATGAACTGCACAATCCTCGCCTTTGCCCTGAACACTTGCGCCTACACCACGGAAATTTTCGCCGGGGCGATCCGCAGCATGAACCACGGTGAAGTCGAGGCGGCCAAGGCTTACGGGCTGACTGGCTGGAAACTGTATGCCTACGTGATCATGCCGTCGGCGCTGCGCCGTTCGTTGCCGTATTACAGCAACGAAGTGATCCTGATGCTGCACTCCACCACCGTGGCCTTCACCGCGACCATCCCCGACATCCTGAAAGTTGCGCGGGACGCCAACTCGGCGACCTTCCTGACCTTTCAGTCGTTCGGCATCGCCGCGTTGATCTACCTGACCATCACCTTTGCGCTGGTCGGCCTGTTCCGCCTTGCCGAACGCCGATGGCTGGCCTTCCTCGGGCCGACTCACTAGGCCCATCTCAGGAATAAAGAGATAAAAAATGCGCCACCTGATTCATGACTTGCTGGCCCCGCTGCCGGGGACCGCACGACAGATCCACAGCTTCCACTTCGGCCCGGAGCAGGCCAAAGGCAAGGTCTACATTCAGTCCTCGCTGCACGCCGATGAATTACCCGGCATGCTCGTGGCCTGGCACCTCAAGCAGCGTCTGGCGGAGCTGGAAGCCGCCGGGCGCCTGCGCAGCCAAATCGTGTTGGTGCCGGTGGCCAACCCAGTCGGCCTCGAACAAGTGCTGATGGACGTGCCGCTGGGCCGCTACGAACTGGAGAGCGGGCAGAACTTCAACCGCTGGTTCGTCGATCTCAGTGAAGAGATCGGCAACGCCATCGAAGGCAAGCTGAACGACGATCCGCAACACAACCTCGAACTGATCCGCACACATCTGCGCGACGCCCTCGCCCGCCAGACCGCCAGCACGCAACTGCAATCCCAGCGTCTGACCCTGCAACGGCTGGCCTGCGACGCGGACATGGTGCTCGACTTGCACTGTGATTTCGAATCGGTGGTGCACCTTTACACCACGCCCGAAGCATGGCCGCAGGTTGAACCGCTGGCGCGCTACATCGAAGCCCAGGCGAGTCTGTTGGCCACCGACTCCGGCGGTCAGTCGTTCGACGAATGCTTCACCCTGCTGTGGTGGCAACTGAAGGAGCGCTTCGGCGAACACTTCGAGATTCCGCTGGGCAGTTTTTCAGTCACCGTCGAGTTGCGCGGCCAGGGTGACGTCACCCATCCGCTGGCCAGCCGCGACTGCCAGGCGCTGATCGACTATCTGATCCAGTCCGATGCGATCGTTGGCGAGACCAAATCGCAACCACCGTTGCCGTTCCCCGCCACGCCGCTGGCCGGTGTGGAACCGGTGACCACCCCGGTCGGTGGGCTGCTGGTGTACACCGCCACGGCGGGTCAATACCTCGAAGCCGGGCAACAGATCGCCGAAATCATCGACCCGATCCACGACCGGGTCACCCCCATTCATTGCACCAGCGCCGGCGTGATGTACGCCCGCTCGCTGCGACGCATGGCCACTGCCGGCATGGTCATCGCCCACGTCGCGGGCGCTGAAGCCTATCGCAGCGGCTACCTACTTTCGCCTTGAGGATGTCTGTCCCATGTACAAACTGACCGTTGAAGGCCTGCACAAAAGCTATGGCGACCATCAGGTGCTCAAAGGCGTTTCGCTCAAGGCCAAGACCGGCGACGTGATCAGCCTGATCGGCGCCAGCGGCTCGGGCAAAAGCACCTTTTTGCGCTGCATCAACTTTCTCGAACAACCTAACGATGGCGCCATGAGCCTCGATGGCCAGGCGATCCGCATGGTCACCGACCGCCACGGCATGCACGTCGCCGACGCCGATGAACTGCAACGCCTGCGCACGCGGTTGGCGATGGTGTTCCAGCACTTCAACCTGTGGAGCCACATGACCGTGCTGGAAAACATCACCATGGCCCCGCGCCGGGTGCTGGGTTGCAGCAAACAGGAGGCCGACGAACGTGCGCGGCGTTATCTGGACAAGGTTGGCCTGCCGGCACGAGTGGCCGATCAATATCCGGCGTTTCTCTCAGGCGGTCAGCAGCAGCGCGTGGCGATTGCCCGGGCGCTGGCGATGGAACCGGAGGTAATGCTGTTTGATGAACCGACCTCGGCGCTCGATCCGGAGTTGGTGGGGGAAGTGTTGAAGGTGATTCAGGGGCTGGCTGAAGAAGGTCGGACCATGATCATGGTGACCCACGAAATGAGCTTCGCTCGTAAGGTTTCCAGCCAGGTGTTGTTCCTGCACCAAGGCTTGGTGGAAGAAGAAGGCGCCCCCGAAGAAGTGCTCGGCAACCCGAAAAGCGAACGCCTCAAGCAATTCCTCAGCGGTAACCTCAAGTAGCCCACGTTCCCCTGTAGGAGCTGCCGAAGGCTGCGATCTTTTGATCTTGTTTTGTAGAGATCAAGATCAAGATCAAAAGATCGCAGCCTTCGGCAGCTCCTACACGGTCACCCTGATTAAACCTTTCGCCAACTGATGTGGTCACTGGAAGAACCCCTCCAGAGCGCGCGCAGCACGCATGGCGAAATCTTCCGACCTGGCAAAAATCTGGTTCAGCGCCCGCAACTGGAAGCCGTTCGCCTTTCAGAAACAGGTCTGGGCGGCGGTGAAAAACGGCCAATCCGGTCTGCTCCACGCCAGCACCGGCGCCGGTAAAACTTATGCGGTGTGGTTTGCCGCGCTCAATCGCTTCGCGCGCTCGCAGCCTCCTGTCGAAGCCCCGCGCAAACGCAAATCGCCAGCCGAACCACTGACCGTGCTGTGGATCACCCCCATGCGCGCCCTCGCCGCCGATACCGCACGCGCCTTGCAAGCACCTGTCGATGATCTGCAGATCCCATGGAGCATCGGCCTGCGCACCGGCGATACCAGCAGCAGCGAACGCGCCCGGCAGAGCCGGCGCCTGCCGACCACGCTGATCACCACCCCGGAAAGCCTGACCCTGCTGCTCGCCCGCGCCGATGCCCAAGTGGCGCTGGCGAGCCTACGCATGATCGTCGTCGATGAATGGCACGAACTGCTGGGCAACAAGCGCGGCGTGCAACTGCAACTGGCCCTCGCCCGCCTCCGGCATTGGCAACCCGAACTGATCGTCTGGGGAGTGTCTGCCACCCTCGGTAATCAATCCCACGCCGAACAAGTGCTGATCCCACAGGGCGGCGGCGTCAGCATTCAGGGACAAAGCGAAAAAGCGCTGAAGGTCGACACTCTCCTCCCACCGGCCATCGAGCGTTTTCCATGGGCCGGACACATCGGCCTGAAGATGCTGCCGCAAGTGGTCGCCGAACTGGAGGCCTGCGCCAGCAGCTTGGTTTTCACCAATACCCGAGCGCAATCGGAAATCTGGTATCAGGCGCTGCTGGAGGCACGGCCGGACTGGGCCGGGTTGATCGCTTTGCATCACAGTTCGCTGTCTCGCGAGACTCGCGACTGGGTCGAGCAGGCCTTGAAAGACGGACAACTCAAAGCCGTGGTCTGCACCTCAAGCCTGGATTTGGGCGTGGATTTCCTGCCAGTCGAGCGCGTGCTGCAAATCGGTTCGGCCAAAGGTGTCGCGCGCCTGATGCAACGCGCCGGTCGTTCAGGCCACGCGCCGGGACGCACCTCGCGAGTAACGCTGGTGCCGACTCACAGCCTTGAGCTGATCGAAGCCGCTGCCGCCCGTGATGCCGTCGAACAACGGCGTATCGAACCACGCCAGTCACCGCACAAACCGCTGGATGTGCTGGTCCAGCATTTGGTCAGCATGGCCCTCGGCGGTGGATTTTTACCCGATGAGCTGTACGAAGAAGTCCGTGGCGCCTGGGCTTATCGTGACCTGACAGCTGCTGACTGGGCCTGGGCGCTGGCTTTCGTACGCCATGGCGGGATGTCTCTGACAGCCTATCCGGATTACCGCCGGGTCGAGCCAGACGAGCACGGCGTCTGGCGAGTGCCGGATGCGCGATTGGCGCGGCGCCATCGCATGAGCATCGGCACCATCGTCAGTGACGCGAGCATCCATCTGAAATTCTGGAGCAAGGGCGGCGGTGGCAAACAGTTGGGCAGTGTTGAGGAAGGTTTCATCGCGCGGCTTAAACCGGGTGACGGTTTTCTCTTCGCCGGGCGTTTGCTGGAGTTGGTGCGAGTGGAAAACATGACCGCTTACGTCAAACGCAGCACCGCGAAAAAAGCCGCCGTGCCGCGCTGGAATGGCGGGCGCATGCCGCTTTCCAATGAGCTCGCCGCCGCCGTCGTCAGTCGTTTCAGCGCGGCCGCGCAGGGTGAGTTTGTCGGGCCGGAAATGCACGCATTGCGGCCGTTACTGGAAACGCAGATGCGCTGGTCTGGACTGCCCACCACCGAAAACCTGTTGGCCGAGGTGCTGAAGTCCCGCGAAGGCTGGCACCTTTTCCTCTATCCCTTTGCCGGGCGCCAGGTGCATCTGGGACTGGCGAGCCTGTTGGCATGGCGCGTCAGTCAACAGCAGCTTGTGACGTTTTCCATCGCGGTGAACGATTACGGCCTGGAATTGCTCAGCGCCACGCCGATCGACTGGGCCGAGTATTTGAATGCCGATCTCTTCAATGCCGATGATTTATTAGCGGACGTTCTGGCCAGTCTGAACGCTGGCGAACTGGCTTTGCGCCGTTTTCGCGAAATCGCGCGGATTGCCGGGCTGGTCTTCGCCGGCTACCCCGGCGCACCGAAAAGCACCCGACAGGTGCAGGCGTCCAGCGGACTGTTTTTTGAAGTGTTCAAACAATACGACGCAGATAATCTGTTGCTGGCCCAGGCCGGGGAAGAAGTCCTGCGAGAAGAACTGGATATTCAGCGTCTGGAGCAGACATTGGACCGGATCAATCAGATGAAACTGGACGTGCATCAGGTTAAACGTCCTACACCACTGGGCTTCCCGCTGCTGGTGGAGCGCATGCGCGAAAGCATGAGTTCGGAAAAACTCGCTGATCGCATCAGGCGAATGGTTGGTGATCTGGAGAACAGCGCAGACAAGGATAAATCCTCATGAGTTCAGGCTACCCAGTACGCCTGGCCGGCGAAGAACTATGGCTTTTGCCGGAAAAAGCCCTGTACTGGCCCGCGCAACAGGTCCTGCTAATTGCCGATGTGCATTTCGGCAAAGCGGCGGCTTACCGTAGTCTGGGTCAACCGGTTCCGCACGGCACCACGGCGAGCAATATCGCAGTGATTGATCGGCTGCTGGCGAAGCTGCCCTGCCGGTTATTGATCTTTCTCGGTGACTTCCTCCACGGGCCCGGCTCTCATGCGCCAGGTACGCTGGACGCGCTGGCACAATGGCGCGCGCGCCACGCTGATCTGCCGATGACACTGATTCGCGGCAATCATGACAAACGCGCCGGTGATCCACCTGAATCGCTGAATATCCGGGTGGTGCCGGAACCGCTGCTGCTCGGGCCGTTCGCCTTGCAGCATGAGCCTGATCCGCACCCTGAAAGGCACGTGCTGGCGGGTCACGTACACCCGGTCTATCGGCTGCGCGGCAAGGGTCGGCAAAGCTTGCGACTGGCGTGTTTCAGGCTCGGCGAACGCCTCAGCCTGCTACCGGCATTCGGCGCCTTCACCGGCGGCTATGCGGTCGAGCGCGAAGAGAGTTGCAGGATTTTCGTCATCGGCGATAACGAAATATGGCCAGTCAGTTGAAGTCCTTGCAGACCTCATCTGACTGGCCATTGGTTTTCAATGCAGATCAGGCAACCGGTGCCGGTGGCGGCTCGTCCGGAAGCGTCGGTTCGCCAGGCTCGGTGGGTTGTTCGTTGGGGGTATCGGGATCGGGCTGTCCGGGAATTCCGCCGGCCATGCTCAGTGGCGGATGCGCCAACAAGGACCAGGCCAATACGCCAATCTGATTGGGCTCGAGCCTTGCCAGTTCGGCAGTGATTTGCGGATCGATCTTCATAGGGCACTCCTCGGCGAAGGCCCGTTTTGCCGAAAGCAAAAACGGGCAGTACACCCCATAGAGTGTCTGCCCGCCAAAGAATTCCCGCGATCTGTCGGATGGACCGATCAGGTGCGCGGCAAGGTCACGCCACGCTGGCCCTGGTACTTGCCACCGCGATCCTTGTAGGACACTTCACATTCCTCGTCGGATTCGAGGAACAGCATCTGCGCCACGCCTTCGTTGGCGTAGATTTTCGCCGGCAGGTTGGTGGTGTTGGAGAACTCCAGGGTCACGTGGCCTTCCCACTCAGGCTCAAGCGGCGTGACGTTAACGATGATGCCGCAACGCGCGTAGGTGCTTTTACCCAGACAGATGGTCAGCACATTGCGCGGAATGCGGAAATATTCGACGGTGCTGGCCAGGGCGAAGGAGTTCGGCGGAATGATGCAAACGTCGCTGTGGACGTCGACGAAGCTGCCCGGATCGAAGTTTTTCGGGTCGACGATGGACGAGTTGATGTTGGTGAACACCTTGAAGTGATTGGTGCAGCGCACGTCGTAGCCGTAGCTCGACACACCGTAGGAGATCACTCGGCTGTCATCGCTGCCGCGCATCTGGCGCTCGACGAACGGCTCGATCATGCCCTGTTCCTGCGCCATGCGGCGAATCCACTTGTCCGATTTGATGCTCATGGCGGGGTGTCCTGAATAGCGAGGTGGAAAAATTCTGTCCGGCATCTTACCGGGCGCGCCGCCCGGTTCAAAGTGCGCGGTGCAATTCTCGCCGAACACCCATGAAATACGGGCTTTGGCGACGAACCGTCACACCGCCGATCCCGAAAACAGAGAAACCTTCGCAAGAAGCATTGGCACTTCTCGGAAACTGGGTTAAGGTGGCGTCACTGTGTTGCTTGTGTCACTGAGAATCTCTACACGATATGTTGAATTTCGATCCAACCATCTACAAGAATTTTTCCTGCTCTTTGCACTCAGTCTCGGCCAGGGTTCTTCCTGAGTCGCAGTTATCTTTGTTCAAGGAGTTACACCATGTCTAATCGCCAAACCGGTACCGTTAAGTGGTTCAACGATGAAAAAGGCTTCGGCTTCATCACTCCACAATCCGGTGACGACCTGTTCGTTCACTTCAAAGCTATCCAATCCGACGGCTTCAAAAGCCTGAAAGAAGGCCAACAGGTTTCTTTCATCGCTACCCGCGGTCAGAAAGGCATGCAAGCTGAAGAAGTACAAGTTATCTAACTTGTAGCTTCTTTAGAAAAGAGCCCCGCCCTTAAAAGCGGGGCTTTTTTGTGGGCGCCTCTTTTCCGGGCGAAAAAAAAGATCGCAGCCTTCGGCAGCTCCTACAGAATGTACATCAATTCTCTGTAGGAGCTGCCGAAGGCTGCGATTTTTTGTGGGTGCCTTACCAGGCCACGCCAAACCCGGCGGTATAACGGGTCTTGTTCAGATCGGCATCGTTGGTGCCGCTGATGATGTCGCGTTCAGCCTTGAGGTTGAGCGATGCCCAGTCGGTGACCTTGTAGCGCAGCCCCAATTCAGCATCCAGCGCGTAATCGGCGACACCGGACAGCGGCTTGCCCACTTCACCGTTGGTGAAGAACTCGACTTTCTTGCCGATCAGGTAACGGTTGTAATCCCACTTCATCGCGACAGAATAGAAGTTGTCCTTGCTGCCATCGCGATACTCGTAGTCGGTGCGGTTAAGCAGCGAGCCCAGCGAGAACGCGCCCAACTCGTCATCCCAGAACTGATAGCCGGGACCGGTACCGACCACACGCTGGCGTGCCAGCTCTTCGATGTGATCACGCTTGTAGTTCAGACGGCCCTGCCAAAACCATTTATCGGTCAGGAAGCGGTCGAGTGCGTACTCGGCGCGCCAGTTATTGGTAGTGGTCTCGTCGTCTTGCACTTCGCGGTTGTACTCACCTTCGGCGGTATGACGCCAGCGACCATGACGCGCCGTAGTCTTGAAGCCGACATCGTAGTCATCGGTGTCTTTCTCGGCGCGTTGATAATCCAGCGCCAGGTCGACATTGCCCTTCCACACCAGATCTTCGACCACCGGTTTCGGCTTGAGAATCTGCTGAATGCTCGCCAGCTCAACGGTTTTCGGCGCCTCACCATTGGCCAGGGTGACCTTGCCATCTTCGGCAGCCGTCAGCGACTTGGACACTTCACCGCTGTAGGCATCCTGTTTGACCAGCAAGTGCTGATCACTGTCCAGCGTCTTGACCTCTTTCCAGTCAATGGTGACCGCACCGGCGTATTTGGTCTGGATCAACAGCTTGCCGCCATCGAACACGGTGATGGTGCCGCTCAACTTGTCACCGTTCTTCAACCAGACGGTGTCGGCAAGCAGGGGCGTGGACGCACTGAAAACAGCAAGGCACAGCAGAGATCTGGACAACATAAGCAAATCGAAGGCTCAAGTTTGCGAAAAAAGGTCGGCATTATCCGTAGGAATAAGACCCTGACAAGGACTGACCGGACTATTTCCGATGAGTTCATTTCTCAATTGCGCGATCACCGATTACTCTGAAAGCCATCAAACTGTTCATGCTCAGGAACCGCGCACGTGAAAGACCCGCTCGACAGCGTTGAAAACGATGCGCAAATCCGACGCACGGCGCTCTACTCGACGCTCGCCCAAGTGCCCGAAGGCAAAGTCGTCAGCTATGGTCAGTTAGCTGAACTGGCCGGATTGGGGCGCGCCGCCCGCTGGGTCGGCCGCACCTTGAGTCAGTTACCCGGCGATACAAAGCTGCCCTGGCACCGCGTGCTGGGCGCCGGCGGTCGGATCAGCCTGCCGGTGGGCAGCCCGTCCGGCGATGAACAGCGGGCCCGATTGCGCATGGAAGGCATCACCGTCCTGAACAATCGTGTGGATATTCAGCGCCATGGCTGGCGTCCGGTAGAGCACAGCGGTTAGAGTGCGCGCTTTGTTTCCGCAATCTTGAGGCAGACTTCAGCCCATGCCCCGTAAAACCTGGCGCGCCGCGCTAGCCGCTTATGCCAGTCCTTCGACGCTCGTGCTGTTGTTGCTCGGTTTCGCCGCCGGCCTGCCGTACATGCTGGTGTTCTCTACGCTATCCGTCTGGCTGCGTGAAGCCGGTGTCGCCCGTGAAACCATCGGCTACGCCAGCCTGATCGGCCTGGCCTATGCGTTCAAATGGGTCTGGTCACCTTTACTCGACCAATGGCGCCTGCCGTTGCTGGGCAAACTTGGCCGTCGCCGTTCGTGGCTGGTGCTCTCACAAGCCCTGGTCATCCTCGGCTTGATCGGCATGGGTTTCTGCGACCCGCAAAAGCACCTGTCCTGGTTGATCGCCATTGCTGTTGTTGTCGCCTTCGCCTCCGCCACCCAAGACATCGCGGTCGACGCCTATCGCCTGGAAATCGCCGAAGACAACCGCCAGGCCGCCCTCGCTGCCAGCTATATGTCCGGGTATCGCGTGGCTGCACTGCTGGCCACTGCTGGCGCGCTGTTCTTCGCTGAGGGCTTCGGCTCCACTGGCTTCAACTATCAGCATTCGGCCTGGGCCGGCACCTACGCGCTGTTCGGTGCACTGATGATTCCCGCGCTGCTGACCACGCTGTTCATGCGCGAGCCGCCGGTGCCGCTACGCACTCAGTTGCAGGCCGGGCGTTACACCTTCATGCACCAACTGATGTCGGTGTTTGTGCTGATCGTGTTGCTGGTCTCGGTACCGGCGATGTTCACCCAGCTCTACAACACTGATTTCGCCAGCGTACTGTTCGGCGGCATGAGCCCGCTCGACCTGCTGCTCGAAGACCGCGCGTTCCTGCGTGCCATTCTGTATACGCTGCTGACCGGTCTGTGCCTGTCGACCATGGGCCGTCGCGGCCTCGCCCCGGTGCTGACGCCGGTCAACGACTTCATTCTGCGCTATCGCTGGCAGGCACTGCTGTTGCTCGGCCTGATCGCCACCTATCGAATGTCGGACACGGTGATGGGCGTCATGGCCAACGTGTTCTACATCGATCAGGGTTTTACCAAGGATCAGATTGCCAGTGTCAGCAAGATCTTCGGCCTGATCATGACGCTGGTCGGCGCCGGTATGGGCGGCCTGCTGATCGTGCGCTTCGGCATTCTGCCGATCCTGTTCATCGGCGGCGCGGCCTCGGCAGCCACCAACCTGCTGTTCGTCATGCTCGCTGACATGGGTCCGAACCTGCAGATGCTGATGGTGACCATTTCCCTCGATAACTTCAGCTCCGGCCTGGCGACGTCGGCGTTCGTTGCCTACCTGTCGAGCCTGACCAACCTGAAGTTCTCGGCCACGCAATACGCGCTGCTCAGCTCGATCATGCTGCTGTTGCCGCGCCTGATGGGCGGGTATTCCGGTGTCTTGGTGGAAAAGTTCGGCTATCACAGCTTCTTCCTGATCACCGCTCTGCTCGGCGTGCCGACGCTGATTCTGATCGCGTTGCACTGGTTCCAGGAAAGCCGCCGCGAAGGCCCGACGCCAACGCCCGAGCCTGTGCCGACGCCGATCGCAGAAGAATCGTAAGACGTTTCGGCAACGGCGGGAGGAATCTCGCCGTCGTGCCTCCCCACTGACCTCACGCCTGTACGTCGGCAAATCTCGCCGGTACACTGCGGAGTCATTTCCAGTCATAGCAACCGACAACGGCCAACCATGCGCACCAGTCAATTTTTGCTCGCCACACAGAAAGAAACGCCTTCCGACGCGGTCGTGATCAGCCACCAGCTGATGCTGCGCGCCGGCATGATCCGCAAACTCGCCTCGGGCCTGTACACCTGGCTGCCCATGGGCCTGCGAGTCATGCGCAAGGTTGAAGCCATCGTTCGCGAAGAGATGAACGCTGCCGGTTCTCTGGAAGTGTTGATGCCGAGCACCCAACCGGCCGAGCTGTGGCAGGAATCGGGGCGCTGGGAAGAGTACGGCCCTGAGCTGCTGCGCATCAAAGACCGCCACGGTCGCGACTTCTGCGCGGGCCCGACCCACGAAGAAGTGATCACCGATCTGATGCGCAACGAGTTGAGCAGCTACAAACAGTTGCCGATCAACCTGTACCAGATCCAGACCAAATTCCGTGACGAAATCCGCCCACGCTTCGGTTTGATGCGTGGCCGTGAATTCATCATGAAAGATGCTTACTCGTTCCACGCTGATCAGGCATCGCTGCAGGTCACCTATGACCGCATGCACCAAGCGTACTGCAACGTGTTTACCCGCTTGGGCCTGAAATTCCGTCCGGTTGAAGCCGACAACGGTTCGATCGGTGGTGCCGGTTCGCACGAATTCCACGTACTGGCCGAATCCGGCGAAGACGACATCGTCTTCAGCAACGGCTCCGACTACGCGGCGAACATCGAAAAAGCCGAAGCCGTGCCACGCGAAACTTCGCGCCCTGCTCCGACCGAAGAGCTGCGCCTGGTCGATACGCCAGACACCAAAACCATCGCGGCGCTGGTGGAAAAATTCAATCTGCCGATTGAAAAGACCATCAAGACCCTGATCGTGCGCGCCGAAGAAGAAGGCAAGCTGATCGCACTGGTCATCCGTGGCGACCACGAGCTCAACGAAATCAAGGCTGCCCAGCAACCTGGCGTAGCCAGCCCGCTGGTCATGGCCACCGATGCCGAACTGCGTGACGCCATTGGCGCCGGCGCCGGTTCGCTGGGCCCGCTGAACCTGCCGCTGCCAATCATCATCGACCGTTCGGTCGAGCTGATGAGCGACTTCGGTATCGGCGCGAACATCGACGACAAACACTACTTCGGCGTGAACTGGGAGCGTGACCTGCCAGTTCCGACCGTGGCTGACCTGCGCAACGTGGTCGCCGGCGATCCAAGCCCGGACGGCAAAGGCACCCTGGAAATCAAGCGCGGCATCGAAGTCGGGCACATCTTCCAGCTGGGCAACAAGTACAGCAAGGCGATGAAGTGCGAAGTGCTGGGCGAGAACGGCAAGCCAGTCACCCTGGAAATGGGTTGCTACGGCATCGGCGTGTCTCGCGTGGTGGCTGCGGCCATTGAGCAAAACAACGACGCCAACGGCATCATCTGGAGCGACACCCTGGCGCCGTTCCAGATCGCTCTGGTACCGCTGCGCTATGAAACCGAGCAGGTGCGCGAAGCCACCGACAAGCTGTACGCCGAACTGACAGCCGCCGGTTTCGAAGTGCTGCTGGACGATCGCGACAAGAAAACCAGCCCGGGCATCAAGTTCGCGGACATGGAGCTGATCGGCATTCCACACCGGATCGTGGTCAGCGACCGCGGTCTTGCCGAAGGCAACCTGGAATACAAGAGCCGTACCGAGCCGGAAGCGCAAGCGCTGCCGGTCGCCGATGTGGTGTCCTTCCTTCAGGCCCGTATCCGCCGCTGAAACCAGATAGAGACGTCATGTTCAAGCGAAACACCTTAGGCCTAGGTGGCACCGCCCTGTGCGGTGCCCTGCTGGTCAGCGGCTGTGCCAATCACATGTCACAACGCAGCGAGCACGAAGAGCGGGTCGAGCGAAAGTTGCTCGACCACAGCCTGCAGATCGATGTCGGTGAGCCTAAGGAGCTTGAGCTGCCGCAGCGACGCGTAAAGATCAACGAGCAGAAGACCTTCGAAGTCACCGAGTTCGAAGTGACGCGTCGCTACGATCGCTACACGCCTTACCAGCCTTGGCGGGAGATCTATGAGATTCCGCTGGGCGCGGTAGCCGTGGTGGGCGGCATCGGCGCCAACGTGGTCAATGTGTTCGCCCTCGGCAACTTGCCGGACAGCGTCACCAGGGACTGGCTGAGCTATGGTTTTGCCGGGCTCAACCCATTCATGAACGCGCAGTCCAACGGTCGTGCGCAACAGAACCTGGCCGGCATCGATGAAGTCCAGCGCGACAAGCGTACGGAGTATTCGAGCCTGCCGTGGAGCGAACGTCCGGTGCAGGTCAAGGCTGGCAAACAGACCTTCGACATGACCACTGATCGTAACGGTGTACTGCGCCTGAACCTGCTCGACAGTCCGTTTGCCGAAAATGACCTTAATCATGTCGGCAAACTGCAGATCAGCGTCGAAGACGCCAAGGATGACGTGCACTCTGACTCATCGCTGGTGATCAGCAGTCATCTGCGTGGCAAGTTGCTGGAAGCGCACGGGCTGATTTATGACGACCTGGAAGACGACGAAGTGAGCCAGTGGGTACACCGGGTCAAACGTCTGTCGGAACTGGGTCTGGAAGAAGAGGCCAGCGAGCTGGAACAAAGCCTCATCGAACTGACGCGTAACGATCCTGAGTTGCAGGCTGAGTTTCTCAAGTCGCTGACCAAGGATGCCGGACGTCTGGTGGCGGATCCGGGACCGAATTAAGGCCCCATAAAAGATCGCAGCCTTCGGCAGCTCCTACATTGGAACGCGTTTTCCTGTAGGAGCTGCCGAAGGCTGCGATCTTTTGACTTTAACGTTCAAACAACTCCATCTGCTCAAACCCACCCCGCAAATCCTCCAGCCTTACCCCAACCCCCAACAACCGCACCGGTTTCCCGCCGCGATTGAACGCCTGCGTCAGCATCAACTGATAACTGCCCAGATCCCGCCCTGCCCCGGCCTGCTCGAGTGTCGTCTGGGTAAAGTCATGAAACTTCACTTTGACGAACGGCTTGCCCGGCCGATAACTGCTGTCGATCCGCGCCATACGGGTTTTCAGGGTTTCGAGCAGTTCGGGCAATTTATCCAGGCAACTGCGCAGATCCGGCAGATCAACGTCGTAGGTATTTTCCACACTGATCGACTGACGCCGACTGTCGTTGTGCACCAGCCGGTCATCGATCCCACGGGCCAGACTCCACAGTCGCTCGCCAAAACTGCCGAACTCGCGCACCAGCGCCAGCTTGTCCCACTCGCGCAAGTGCTGGCAGTCGACGATCCCCAGCTTGCCGAGCTTGTCGGCGGTGACCTTGCCGACGCCGTGCAACTTGCTCACCGGCAAACCGCTGACAAACTCCTCCACCTGATCCGGCGTAATAACGAACAAGCCGTTGGGCTTTTTCCAGTCACTGGCGATTTTTGCCAGAAACTTGTTCGGCGCCACGCCCGCAGACACGGTGATGTGCAATTGATTGGAGACCCGCCGGCGAATGTCTTGGGCAATGCGTGTGGCACTGCCGCCGAAATGCGCGCTATCGGAAACATCCAGATAAGCCTCATCCAGCGACAGCGGTTCAATCAGGTCGGTGTAGTCGCTGAAGATCGTGTGTATTTCTTTCGACGCTTCGCGATAGGCGTCCATGCGCGGCTTGACGATGGTCAGGTCCGGGCACAGCTTCAAAGCATGTCCCGAAGCCATCGCCGAACGCACGCCATAGGCCCGCGCTTCGTAATTGCAGGTGGCGATCACCCCGCGCCGGTCCGCCGAACCACCCACCGCCAACGGCTTGCCGGCCAGACGCGGGTCATCGCGCATCTCGATGGCGGCGTAGAAACAGTCGCAGTCAATGTGGATGATTTTTCGCTGAGTCATGTCAGAAAAGGAAACGTGGCGAACCGGATCGGCAGTATCTCACTGACACCTGTATATAGCACCAGTGGTATGAATGTTCTTTCCAGGCGGTAGGAAATGTCCTTTGAATTTATTTTCTCAATCGACGAGCGGCCGCCAATAGAGCTGAAAGCCTTGCCCCGCCTGACCTGTAGCGTGACAAACACCCGTAAAAATGCGCTAACCGATTGAACCTCAACAGATTTATCCAGATTGCGGGTTGACACCCCTGCGTTCCTCTGTAGAATGCCGACACACAGACGCGGGATGGAGCAGTCTGGTAGCTCGTCGGGCTCATAACCCGAAGGTCGTCGGTTCAAATCCGGCTCCCGCAACCAAACATCAAAAAAGGCTACTCGAAAGAGTGGCCTTTTTTGTGCGCGTCTGTTTTGTCGATTTCCTCTTCTTATAAAGAAGCGATCGCCAAACAGGAATTCTTTGCATTTCCGAAACTTAACGCATCAGCTGCGACCGTTTGACGCGAATGCACACTTATTTGACCCTTTATGGGATTAGCGGTTGACACCTCGCCGTTCGCCTGTAGAATGCCGCCACACAGACGCGGGATGGAGCAGTCTGGTAGCTCGTCGGGCTCATAACCCGAAGGTCGTCGGTTCAAATCCGGCTCCCGCAACCAAACATCAAAAAAGGCTACTCGAAAGAGTGGCCTTTTTTGTATCTGTTGAAAAAGTCCTTTCGCAACAATGATCTGTCACTGTGCAGTGAACCGCTTGGGATCTTCAGAAGTACTCACTTGCGACTATGCTTGAGTCGCAGGCAAGGCCTCTGCAATCCAGGAACTGCCCTCGCCGATGCCCGGTGAGAGGCGTAGTATTTTGTGATTATTTTTTTCTACAGGGATTGGTAACTTGGCTGGATACCTCCATCCTGTCGCGCACAATCCAAGAGGTGATTGATGCGCGCCAACTCGTCTGATCCACAAGACACCGTCACAGCGGAACACCCGATCAAACCCGAGCGCCTGCGCTTGCTGGATCGGTTGAGCAAATACCGTCAGCCCATCGGGCTGGGGGTCACCTTGCTGTTGTTCGCCATTGCGCTGATTGCCTGTCGTCATCTGCTCGCCGAACTCGATCTCGATGCGTTGCACGACTCGATTCTTGACGTGCCGAAACCCGCCCTGCTCGGCGCCTTCGGTGCGACCGTGGTCGGCTTCATTATTCTGCTTGGCTACGAATGGTCGGCCAGTCGCTATGCCGGCGTGACCTTGCCGCCGCGCACATTGGCGCTGGGCGGCTTCACCGCGTTTGCGATTGGCAATGCGATCGGTCTGTCGCTGCTGTCCGGCGGTTCGGTACGCTACCGTTTATATGCACGATTGGGTCTGGGGGCGTCGGAAGTCGCGCACATGACCTTGTTCGCCAGCCTGTCGCTGGGTTGCGCCCTGCCTCCACTGGCTGCATTGGCAACGCTGAGCGACCTGCCTGCTGCCTCTCAAGCCCTGGGTTTGTCCGAAGGTCTGCTCGGCACAGTCGCCACTGTCGTGCTGGCGCTTGGCGCAGCACTGGCTGTTGGCATCTACCGTCGGCGCCTGCCGGAACAACCGTTGCGCGACAACCTGCTGGTCAGGGTTGGCCGCCGCACGTTGCGCTTGCCGGGGCGTCGCCTGACGTTCCTGCAACTGATCATTACCGCCCTCGACGTTGCCGCTGCCGCGACCGTTCTCTATCTATTGCTGCCGGAGGCGCCGCCGTTCGGCGCATTCCTGCTGGTGTACCTGTTGGCATTGGCTGCCGGTGTACTCAGTCATGTACCCGGCGGCGTCGGTGTGTTCGAAGCGATTCTGCTGGCCGCTTTCGCCGACACGCTAGGTGCCGCACCACTGGCCGCGGCGCTGCTGCTGTATCGCCTGATCTACGTGGTGTTGCCGCTGCTGGTGGCCTGCGTATTCCTGCTGATCAACGAAGGTCAGCGCCTGTTTCAAACCCAGACCATGCGCGCCGCGTCTGGTCTGGCGGCACCGATTCTGGCGGTGTTGGTGTTCCTGTCCGGCGTGGTGCTGCTGTTTTCTGGTGCGACGCCCGAGATCGATACACGTCTGGAACACATCGGCTTTCTGATCCCGCATCGTCTGGTCGACGCCTCGCACTTCGGCGCCAGCCTGATCGGCGTGCTCTGCCTGATGCTGGCCCAGGGCCTGCGCCGGCGCCTGTCGGCCGCGTGGATGCTGACCACCATTCTGCTGCTGGTCGGTGCCCTGCTCTCGCTGCTTAAAGGCTTCGACTGGGAAGAAGCGACGCTGATGACCCTCACCGCAGCCTTGCTCGGTGTGTTCCGTCGCTCGTTCTATCGCCCGAGCCGCCTGACCGAACTGCCCTTCTCCCCCCTGTATCTGGTGGCCAGCCTCTGCGTGCTGGGCGCTTCGACGTGGCTGCTGCTGTTCGCCTATCAGGACGTGCCGTACAGCCATCAACTGTGGTGGCAGTTCACCCTCGACGCTGACGCCCCGCGTGGCCTGCGTTCGCTGCTTGGCGCTGCCGTGCTGTTGCTGGTGATCGCGCTGACCTGGCTGCTGCGCACCGCGCGCCCGGTCATTCACCTGCCAACGCCAGACGAACTCGATCGTGCGGCAAAGATACTGATGGCATCGTCGCAACCCGACGGTGGCCTCGCGCTGACCGGTGACAAGGCGTTGCTGTTTCACCAGAACGACGAAGCCTTCCTGATGTACGCACGCCGTGGCCGCAGCCTGGTGGCGCTGTACGACCCGATCGGCCCCGGCCAGCAACGCGCCGAGATGATCTGGCAGTTCCGCGACCTTTGTGACATTCACCACGCTCGCCCGGTGTTCTACCAGGTGCGCGCGGAGAACCTGCCGTACTACATGGACATCGGCCTGACCGCGATCAAACTCGGCGAAGAAGCCCGGGTCGATCTGCTTCGCTTTGACCTGGAAGCCAAGGGCAAAGAGATGAAGGACCTGCGTTACACCTGGAACCGTGGCACCCGCGACGGCTTGTCGCTGGAAATCCACGAACCGGGCCAAGCGCCGATGGATGAGCTGAAAGTGATTTCCGATGCATGGCTGACCGGCAAGAACGTGCGTGAGAAAGGCTTCTCCCTCGGCCGATTCAGCGACGATTACCTGAAGCATTTCCGCATCGCGGTGATTCGCTTCGAAGGCCGCCCGGTGGCATTCGCCAACCTGCTCGAGACTTACAGCCATGACCTGGCCAGTCTCGACCTGATGCGCGCGCACCCGGACGCCCCCAAGCTGACCATGGAATTCATGATGGTCGGCCTGATTCAACACTATAAGAGTCACGGATACGCGCGCTTCAGCCTGGGCATGGTGCCGTTGTCGGGGTTGCAACCCCGGCGTGGTGCACCGCTGACCCAGCGTCTGGGCTCGATGGTTTTCCGCCGTGGTGAGCAGCTGTACAACTTCCAAGGTTTGCGCCGCTTCAAAGACAAGTTCCAGCCTGACTGGGAACCCCGTTATATGGCCGTGCCCGCCGGACTTGATCCGCTGGTGGCGCTGGCCGACACTGCTGCCCTGATCGCGGGCGGCTTGACTGGATTGGTGAAACGCTGATGATTCAACGCTCCCTGAAGTACATCCTGGCCGCACTGATCGTGCTGGCCGTGATTGCCGGCGGCGGTTTCTGGTACCTCAAACGTCCGGCACCAGAACCGACGCTCGAACCTGTTACGACGGCAGACGGCACCGTTTTGACCCGCGTCATCCCCGGCACCAAACCCAAGGCGCAGGTGCTGGTCGCGGTCAACGACGACCAGAAACTCTCTGAAAAACAACTGACCACCCTGAGCCGCAGCGCCTCGGCGCAAATCGTTCAGGTGATTCTGCCCAAGGACTGCCTGCTGCAAAGCCGCGCCCTGCAAACCGGTCTGCGCGAACTGAACGGCCCGGCTACGCTGGTCAGCGGTATCGGCCCCGGCGCGGTACTGGCCTGGCGTTGGTTGTCTGAGCAAAAGGACGACAAGGCCCAAGCGATTTCCGTGGACCTGGCGCTGGAAAAACCCGGCTGCACTCACCTGTTGCCGAAATCCGCCGCCCACGGCCACTGGCTGGTGGCGTGGAACGACAACCCGGACGACGCCAGCGCAGGTTTCGTGCGCGATCAACCGAACGCCGAAACCAGCATCAGCGACTACGACATCAACCTGCCGCAAGTGCTGAACAACGAACTGCGCAAGATCCTCGTCGGCGGCGACAAGGCCAACGGCGGTCTGGCGATCCCGGTGGTTGAAGTGCCGGCCGGCCAGGCCAAAGACACCGTGACCCTGTTCCTCTCCGGTGACGGCGGCTGGCGCGACCTCGACCGCGACGTGGCCGGTGAAATGGCCAAGATCGGCTACCCGGTGGTAGGCATCGACACCCTGCGCTACTACTGGCAGCACAAGAGCCCGGAGCAAAGCGCACTGGACCTGACCGAACTGATGCAGCACTACCGGCAGAAATGGGGCACCAAGCGCTTCATCCTCACCGGTTACTCGTTCGGTGCCGACGTGTTGCCGGCAATCTACAACCGCCTGCCAGAAACCGAGCAGCAGCGCGTCGACGCAATCATCCTGCTGGCCTTCGCCCGTACCGGCAGCTTCGAAATCGAAGTCGAAGGCTGGCTGGGTAACGCCGGCAAAGAAGCCGCCACCGGCCCGGAAATGGCCAAGCTGCCAGCGGCCAAGGTCGTGTGCATCTATGGTGAAGAAGAGACGGATGAAAGTGGCTGCACCGACAAGACGGCAGTCGGAGAGGCGGTGAAACTGCCTGGCGGCCACCACTTCGACGAGAACTACCCGGCGCTGGCCAAGCGTTTGGTGGACTTGATCGAGAAGCGCCAGAGCAAGGACTCGGTCGCCGAAGAGTGATCTGAGCCACGCCCACAAAAGGCCCCCGCAACTTCGCAGTTACGGGGGCTTTTTACATTCCATCAGCCACGAAAATCCCCTGTGGGAAATCCCCTGTGGGAGCGAGCCTGCTCGCGAAGCGGTGGGTCAGTTTACAGATTCGTCGACTGACACTACGCCTTCGCGAGCAGGCTCGCTCCCACAGGGGAATTGCGCTGGATCAGCGGTTTTGTGCCAAGGCTCGTAAATCTCTTGACTCTTCAGGAAGCTAAAAACGCCAAGTGTCCACATTCCATAAAACGTGGACACCTGCTTGATTGGCATTATCGAATCGTCAACTCCACACTCATTCATCTGCTGAACAAATACCCGCAAAACCGCCAGCAACGTTTAGTTTCGTTTACTTCTGGTCTCGCAATATCAGATGACGCCCACAGACCTTGTAGGCAAACTCCGAAACTCGTGTTTGGACGCTCTGCCGCTCTATTGCGCTGTTTTTTGACGGGATACCCTCCGGAAGTCGCTGACCCATTCAGCGATCGGGCTTGGTAACCCGGTGGAATAAGGCGCAACAGCGCACCCGACACGACTCAGGCGAAATTCCGTCCGAGCCCCTGTGTTATGGCAGCTGTGTGTGGGACGCTTTCGAGCGTGCCGGTTTCCTTGGTTCCCCGGTTTACCAACCTGCGCACAGCTGCCACCCATTCGCTTGGTATCGGATGCGGCAGCTCTCAAAATCAAGGGAACTGACAATGAACAATCCATCTGATCTTAAAACCATCGGCTTCACCCCTTTCCTCTACAACTCGGATCAAGCGTTCTTCAACGTCCGCGCCGGCATCCCGATCATCGATGCCTTGTCCCAATCCTCCGACCTGCTATCCCTCGCAAAATCCTTCGCCGAGGACGCTGCCTTCATCAGAGACACCGACCGCCACGCTTGGGCTGCGCATTACCTGACGGTGATGGGCAAGGCTTTGCTTGATGATGTGATACAGACACTGATCCCACGACCTGCGCGGACGAAGACCGAGTCTGAAGCAGAGATAACTGAAGGCCTGTAGAGGTTTGAAGATCAAAAGATCGCAGCCTTCGGCAGCTCCTACATGGAATGCGAAACCTGTAGGAGCTGCCGAAGGCTGCGATCTTTTGATCTGAAGTTGCCGCCCACAAAAAAGCCCCCGCCAACCACAAGGCTGACGGGGGCTTTTCGGTTGAGGCCAGGCTTACATCTCCACCTGCGTCCCCAACTCAATCACCCGGTTCAACGGCAAATTAAAGAACCGCAAATTCCCATTGGCATTCTTCAACATGAATGCAAACAGCGCTTCACGCCAACGCGCCATCCCCTCAAGTTTCGAGGCAATCACCGTTTCGCGGCTGAGGAAGTAGGTCGTACGCATCGGGCTGAAGTCCAGATCATCCAGATGACACAGCTTCAGCGCCTGCGGCACGTCCGGCTCGTCGGTGAAGCCGAAGTGCAGGATTACCCGGAAGAAACCCTCCCCGTGCGCTTCCACTTCGAAGCGCCGCGATGGCGGCACACGCGGGATGTCTTCGTAGACAACCGTCAGCAACACCACTTGCTCATGCAGCACCTGGTTATGCAGCAGGTTGTGCAACAGCGCATGCGGTACTGCGTCGGAGCGTGCGGTGAGGAACACGGCGGTGCCCTGCACACGATGCGGCGGTTGCACGCGAATGCTGCTGATGAAGATCGGCAGCGGCAGCGCGCCTTCGTCGAGACGATCGACCAGCAGTTCCTTACCGCGCTTCCAAGTGGTCATCAGGACAAACAGCACAATACCCGCCAACACCGGGAAGGCACCGCCCTGGATGATCTTCGGTACGTTGGCAGCAAAGAACAAACCATCGACCAACAGGAAACCGAGCAGAATCGGCACCGCCAACAGCGGCGGCCATTTCCATAGCAGCAGGATCACCGCCGACACCAGGATGCTGGTGATCAGCATCGTGCCGGTCACGGCCACACCGTAAGCAGACGCCAACGCGCCCGAGGATTCGAAGCCAATGACCAGCAGGATCACGCCCACCATCAGCGCCCAGTTCACCGCGCCGATGTAAATCTGGCCCTGTTCGGCACTGGACGTGTGCTGAATGTGCATGCGCGGAATGTAGCCGAGCTGGATGGCCTGACGAGTCAACGAGAACGCGCCGGAAATCACCGCCTGCGAAGCAATGACCGTGGCCAGGGTCGACAACACCACCAACGGCACCAGTGCCCAGTTCGGTGCCAGCAGGTAGAACGGGTTACGCGCCGCTTCCGGGTTTTCCAGCAGCAACGCGCCCTGACCGAAGTAGTTCAGCACCAGGGCCGGCAGCACCAGAATCAGCCAGGCGCGGGCGATAGGCTTGCGGCCGAAGTGCCCCATGTCGGCGTAAAGGGCTTCGGCACCGGTCAGCGCCAGCACAACCGCACCGAGGATCGCTACGCCCATGCCAGGATGTACGATGAAGAAACGCACGCCCCACACCGGGTTCAATGCGCTCAGCACTTCAGGGTGTTTGACGATACCGTTGACACCCAGAGTGCCCAGCACCAGAAACCACGCCACCATTACCGGGCCGAACATCTTGCCGATGCGATCGGTGCCGTGCTTCTGAATCAGGAACAAGGCAACCAGAACTATCAACGACAGTGGCACCACCCAACGCTCAAGCCCATCGAAAGCCAGCTCCAGACCTTCAACCGCCGACAATACGGAGATGGCCGGCGTGATCATGCTGTCGCCGTAAAACAGCGCGGCACCGATCAGGCCCAGAATCACCAGCACCGTTTGCAGTTTCGGGTAGCGGCTGGATGCACGTCGCGCCAGAGCGGTCAGCGCCATGATCCCACCTTCCCCCTGGTTGTCAGCGCGCAGTACGAACAACACGTATTTGATGGTGACGACCCAGATCAGCGACCAGAAAATCAACGACAGAATCCCGAAGACTCCATCGTGGTTGACCGGCACACCATAATGACCTGCGAAGACTTCTTTGAGGGTGTACAGCGGGCTAGTGCCAATGTCGCCGTAAACCACCCCGACCGCGGCGACCAGCATGCCGATCGGCTTTGCCGTCGAATTCTCGGCGCCCGCCGCATGACTACTTGCCTGACCCATCCAACACTCCTACTTCTCAGAACCGGCTTCTTTGAATGAAGCACTATGCTTTGTGGTGCAGCATGCGCTGTTTTACCTGTTGTTACAGACGTTTTGTTGACTGTAAAAAATTGGTAAAGCTCAACGGCGCGAAGCATAGCGCAGCACTCGTCGTATTTCCCTGCATAAAGCTGGTCAAGTGCGTTGCCCGCCGCTAGAATTGCGCACTTTTTGATCAGAGGCGCGCCCTAAGCGCCCGTCCGTCGGCTTTCGCACCAAGAAAGCGATGTCACAAAATACCGAGGTTAGACATGTCCACCACTCCTGCGCCGGCCAATCCAAAGGTTGGCTTTGTATCTCTGGGTTGCCCGAAAGCACTGGTCGACTCCGAGCGCATCCTGACCCAGCTGCGCATGGAAGGCTATGACGTGGTGTCCACCTATCAGGACGCCGACGTTGTAGTCGTCAACACCTGCGGTTTCATCGATTCGGCCAAGGCTGAGTCGCTGGAAGTGATCGGCGAAGCGATCAAGGAAAACGGCAAGGTGATCGTCACCGGTTGCATGGGCGTGGAAGAAGGCACCATCCGCAACGTGCACCCGAGCGTGCTGGCCGTGACCGGCCCGCAGCAGTACGAGCAAGTGGTCAACGCTGTGCACGAAGTCGTGCCGCCGCGTAAGGATCACAATCCGCTGATCGACCTGGTGCCGCCGCAAGGCATCAAGCTGACCCCGCGCCACTACGCGTACCTGAAGATTTCCGAAGGCTGCAACCACAGCTGCTCGTTCTGCATCATCCCGTCGATGCGCGGCAAACTGGTCAGCCGTCCGGTCGGTGATGTGCTCGACGAAGCTCAGCGTCTGGTCAAATCCGGCGTCAAAGAGCTGTTGGTGATTTCCCAAGACACCAGCGCCTACGGCGTTGACGTGAAATACCGCACCGGTTTCTGGAACGGCGCGCCGGTGAAAACCCGCATGACCGAACTCTGCGAAGCGCTGAGCACCCTCGGCGTCTGGGTGCGTCTGCACTACGTTTACCCGTACCCGCACGTTGACGAGCTGATCCCGCTGATGGCCGCCGGCAAGATCCTGCCGTACCTGGACATCCCGTTCCAGCACGCCAGCCCGAAAGTGTTGAAGTCGATGAAACGCCCGGCGTTCGAAGACAAGACCCTGGCACGCATCAAGAACTGGCGCGAAATCTGCCCGGACCTGATCATCCGTTCGACCTTCATCGTCGGCTTCCCGGGCGAAACCGAAGAAGACTTCCAGTACCTGCTGAACTGGCTGACCGAAGCCCAGCTCGACCGCGTCGGCTGCTTCCAGTACTCGCCGGTGGATGGCGCTCCGGCCAATGATCTGGATCTGGAGATCGTACCGGACGACGTCAAGCAGGATCGTTGGGATCGCTTCATGGCGCACCAGCAGGCGATCAGCTCGGCGCGCCTGCAAATGCGCATCGGCCGTGAAATCGAAGTGCTGGTGGACGAAGTCGACGAGCAAGGCGCGGTTGGCCGCTGCTTCTTCGATGCCCCGGAAATCGATGGCAACGTGTTTATTGATAACGGCAGCAATTTGAAGCCGGGCGATAAGGTCTGGTGCAAAGTGACTGACGCTGACGAATACGACCTGTGGGCTGAGCAGATCTGATCTGAAGATCAAAAGCCCCTCACCCTAACCCTCTCCCGGAGGGAGAGGGGACTGATCTATGTGTTCTTGCGAGCTGCACCGACCTGAACGTTCGAGTCGAACTCAGGTTTTGAACAGCACGAAGATCAGCTCCCTTCCCCCTCGCCCCCTCCCAGAGGGAGCGGGGACTGATCGAGGTGTTCTTTCGAATTGCGGCGACCTGAAATATCGAGTCGGACTCAGGCTTTGAACAGCACGGAGATCAGCTCCCTTCCCCCTCGCCCCCTTGGGGGAGAGGGTTGGGGTGAGGGGGTGAGCTCTTGCTGGCGACAGAAGTATCCAGCAAGACACCGCAAAAAATACAAAAAGCCCCGCTCTTTTTACGAGATGCGGGGCTTTTTTACGGCTATCGTTTAGCGGGGGACGGACTCCCTTGAAACGGACAAGAGGCAGACGGGCATGCGTCACCATTCGGTCATCCACACGCCGAAACTCAGCGATTATCAGGAACTGACCCGGGTCTGGGAGGCCTCGGTTCGCGCGACCCATGATTTTCTGCCAGACAGCTATATCGAGCTGCTGCGCAATCTGGTGCTCACCCGCTATCTCGATGCAGTAATGCTGATCTGCACCAAGGACGCTAACCAGCGCATCACCGGGTTTGCCGGAGTTGCAGCGGGCAAGATCGAGATGCTGTTCATCGACCCCGCCCATCGCGGTCAGGGCCTGGGTAAAAAGTTGCTGACTTACGCCCTGCAGCATCTGAACGCCGATGAACTGGATGTGAACGAGCAGAACCCGCAGGCGCTGGGCTTTTACTTCAAGCAGGGTTTCGAGGTAATCGGCCGTTCGGAGGTGGATGGCATGGGGCAGCCGTATCCGTTGCTGCATATGCGCTTGCGGCAGAACCAGCAGCGCACCAGCAATGGCTGACACACCATAAAACCCTGTGGGAGCTGGCTTGCCAGCGATGCGGGCGCTGCGGTCTGCAAGAAATACCGAGGTGATGCCATCGCTGGCAAGCCAGCTCCCACAGGTAAAGCGAACAGCCTGTAAATGGAACCGGGCTTAACCGGCGCCACACAGGTACAATGCCCACCCCTTTTTTGTTACGGCCCTGTCATGACTGACCCGATTCGCCTCTCCAAACGCCTCATCGAACTGGTCGGTTGCTCCCGCCGGGAGGCCGAGCTGTTCATTGAGGGCGGCTGGGTCACCGTGGACGGCGAAGTGATTGACGAGCCGCAATTCAAGGTCGGCGACCAGAAGGTCGAGCTCGACAAGGACGCCAAGGCCACCGCGCCGGAGCCGGTGACCATCCTGCTCAACGCGCCGGCTGGCATGGATGTCGAGACCGCCATGCAATCGCTGAGCGCCGAAACCCTCAGCGAAGAACACCGCTTCAGCAAGCGCCCGTTGCGCGGGCACTTCCTGCGCCTGACCGCCAGCGCCGACCTGCAAGCCAAGGCTAGCGGCCTGCTGGTGTTCACCCAGGACTGGAAAATCCTCCGCAAACTCACCGCCGACGCCGCGAAGATCGAGCAGGAATACGTGGTTGAAGTCGAAGGAGACATGGTCGCCCACGGCCTCAACCGTTTGCAGCACGGCCTGACCCACAAGGGCAAGGAGCTGCCGCCAGTCAAGGCCAGCTGGCAGAACGAAAACCGCCTGCGCTTCGCCTTGAAAAACCCGCAGCCCGGCATCATCGCCCAGTTCTGCGAAGCGGTCGGCCTCAAGGTCATCGGCATCCGTCGCATCCGTATCGGCGGCGTCTCGATCGGCAAGGTTCCGGTCGGCCAATGGCGCTACCTGTCCGGCAAAGAGAAGTTCTAAGACTTCCACTGCCGCCACACATTCCGGCAGTGCGCCCGCGCGCTGCCCACAACGCTTATCAGGATTACTCACATGATTCATAACGACGTATTGCGCAGCGTGCGCTACATGCTCGACATCAGCGACAAGAAGGTTGTCGAGATCATCCAACTCGGTGGCATGGACGTGGCCCTCGCCGACGTGATCACCTGGCTCGACAAGAAAGAAGAAGACGAAGAAGGTTTCGTGCGCTGCCCGGACGAAGTGATCGCACACTTCCTCGATGGCCTGGTGATCTTCAAGCGTGGCAAGGACGAAAGCCGTCCGCCGCAGCCGATCGAAGTGCCGGTGACCAACAACATCATCCTTAAAAAGCTGCGCGTGGCCTTCGAACTGAAAGAAGACGACATGCACGCGATCCTCAAGGCCGCCGAGTTCCCGGTGTCCAAACCTGAGCTGAGCGCGCTGTTCCGCAAGGTCGGCCACACCAACTACCGCCCGTGTGGCGACCAGTTGCTGCGCAACTTCCTCAAGGGTCTGACCCTGCGCGTTCGCCCGGCCTGATTCCCTTCTGCGGTGGCGACTGATGGTCGCCGCCGCAACGCATGACCGCTCATTCCCTCTGAAAATAGTGGCTCCGCTTTTCGCGGCTGACGACTAGGGTGTATTGATCCCTAGCACTCAGGACTCGCCATGCACCCGTATTTCTCCCTGCAAGGCCGCACCGCTCTAGTGACCGGCGGCACCCGTGGTATCGGCAAAATGATCGCCAAAGCCTTTGTCGAGGCTGGCGCGCGTGTCTACGTGTGCTCGCGCGACGCCGAAGCCTGCCATCAAACCGCGGAAGAACTCAGCGCCTTGGGCAAGTGTCACGGCGTGGCGGCGAATCTGGCGACGGAAGAAGGCGTGCAGGAACTGGCCGCGCGCCTGGGCGAGCAGATCACGCATCTGGATATTCTGGTGAACAACGCCGGCACTACTTGGGGCGCGCCGCTGGAGAGCTACCCGGTCAAGGGTTGGGAAAAAGTCATGCAGCTCAACGTGACGTCGGTGTTCAGTTGCATCCAGCAGTTTCTACCGTTGTTGCGCAAAGCGGGTTCGGCGGCGAACCCGGCGCGGATCATCAACATCGGTTCGGTGGCGGGGATTTCTTCGTTTGGCGAGCAGGCGTATGCCTATGGGCCAAGTAAAGCTGCCCTACATCAATTGTCGCGGATTCTCGCGCGGGAACTGGTGAGCCAGCACATCAACGTCAACGTGATTGCGCCGGGGCGCTTTCCGAGCAAGATGACCCAGCATATTGGCAATGATCAGCAGGCGTTGGCCGAGGATACGGCGCTGATTCCGATGAAGCGTTGGGGGCGTGAAGAGGAGATGGCGGCGTTGGCGATCAGTCTGGCGAGTACGGCTGGGGCCTATATGACCGGGAATATTATTCCGCTGGATGGTGGGTTCAGCCTCTAGGTCGGCGGTGAAGCTATCGCGAGCAGGCTCACTCCTACAGGGATTTTCAGCGAACACAGATTTTGTGTACACCCATGCCCCTGTAGGAGTGAGCCTGCTCGCGATGGCGTCAGCCCAGTCACCACCTGCCATAAGGGCTACCGGGTTATCATGCCCACCCCTGCCCCGCTTCGAATACACACCATGACTTACAGCGTCTCCCCCATCGGCTTCGTGCGCTCCTGCTTCAAGGAGAAATTCGCCATCCCCCGCCAACCGCAACTGGCCCCCGCCGCCCGTGGCGTGCTGGAACTGGTGGCGCCGTTCGATCAGGGTGACGCCGTGCAGGGTCTGGAACAGGTCAGCCATGTCTGGCTGCTATTCCTGTTTCATCAGGCACTGGAAGACAAACCACGGCTGAAAGTGCGCCCGCCACGTTTGGGCGGCAACAAGTCCATGGGCGTGTTCGCCACCCGCGCCACCCACCGACCAAACGGCATCGGCCAATCGGTGGTGAAACTGGACAAGGTCGAAGCCAATCGGTTGTTCATTTCCGGGATCGATTTGCTCGACGGCACGCCGATTCTCGACATCAAACCCTACGTGCCTTACGCCGATATCATTCCCGACGCCGCCAATAGCATCGCCAGCGCCGCGCCGCAGTTGATTGACGTGCAGTGGACGGACGCTGCACTGAAACAAGCGCACACACACGCTCAGCGCCTCCAAGAGCCGTTGGTCGAGCTGATCGAGCAGTGCCTGGCGCAGGATCCTCGCCCGGCGTATCAAACCCCGGCGCCTGAACGCGAGTACGGCGCGCAATTCTGGGATCTGGATGTGCGCTGGCATTACCCGACGCCTGAGCAGATCCGCGTACTCGAAGTCATTCCTGCCACAGCCTGAGGCCGCACCCAATGTAGGAGCTGCCGAAGGCTCGGGCCGCGATCGGACGATCTTTTGATCTTGATCTTAAAAAGTAAGATCAAAAGATCGCAGCCTTCGGCAGCTCCTACATGGATTGTGGCAGGCATGAAGGAAATGTTTCGGGCATAAAAAAGCCCCCAATGCCTGCATAGGCAATGGGGGCTTTTTAAGGGGGGGCTTACTTCTCGACGAACGCACGCTCGATCAGGTAGTCACCCGGCTCGCGCATCCGCGCCGAGATCTTCAGGCCGAAGCTGTCGAGCACTTCGCTGGTCTCGTCGAGCATGCTCGGGCTGCCGCAGATCATCGCGCGGTCGTCCTGCGGGTTTATCGGTGGCAGACCGATGTCGCTGAACAGCTTGCCGCTGCGCATCAGGTCGGTCAGGCGGCCCTGATTCTCGAAAGGCTCGCGGGTCACGGTCGGGTAGTAGATCAGCTTGTCACGCAGCGCCTCGCCGAAGAACTCGTTCTGCGGCAAGTGCTCGGTGATGAATTCGCGATACGCGACTTCGTTGACGTAACGCACACCGTGAACCAGGATCACTTTTTCAAAGCGCTCGTAGGTTTCCGGGTCCTGGATCACGCTCATGAACGGCGCCAGACCGGTGCCGGTGCTCAGCAGGTACAAGTGCTTGCCCGGGTTCAGGTCGTCGAGAACCAGGGTGCCGGTAGGCTTCTTCGAGATGATGATCTCGTCGCCTTCCTTCAAGTGCTGCAGTTGCGAGGTCAGCGGGCCGTCCTGCACCTTGATACTGAAGAACTCCAGATGCTCTTCCCAGTTCGGGCTGGCGATCGAGTAAGCGCGCATGAGCGGCCGGCCGTTGGGCTGTTGCAGGCCGATCATCACGAACTGACCGTTCTCGAAGCGCAGGCCCGGATCGCGGGTGCACTTGAAGCTGAACAGAGTGTCGTTCCAGTGATGAACACTGAGGACACGCTCGTGGTTCATGTTGCTCATGTACGTTTGACTCCTGGATATTGGGTCTGCGCTGGCTTTTAAAGGCGACGGTGCGCAATTGCATCGCATTCTAATAGCGACGACAATATCTGTTAACTGGATTATTAAGATAAGGGTTATCGGTTATATCGATATGCGATTTACTCTCCGTCAACTGCAAGTCTTCGTCGCCGTCGCCCAGCAGGAAAGCGTATCCCGTGCTGCGGGTCTGCTCAACCTCTCGCAGTCGGCCGCCAGCACCTCGATCACCGAACTCGAGCGCCAATCCAGCTGCCAGCTGTTCGACCGTGCCGGTAAACGGCTGAGCCTCAACGCCCTCGGCAAACAGCTATTGCCGCAGGCGGTGGCCCTGCTCGATCAGGCCAAGGAAATCGAAGACCTGCTCAACGGCAAATCCGGGTTCGGCTCGCTGTCAGTGGGCGCGACGCTGACCATCGGCAATTACCTGGCGACCCTGCTGATCGGCAGTTTCATGCAGCGCCACCCGGAAAGCCAGGTGAAGCTGCACGTACAGAACACGGCCAATATCGTGCAACAAGTCGCCCACTACGAAATTGATCTGGGTCTAATCGAAGGTGATTGCAGCCACCCGGACATCGAAGTGCAGAGCTGGGTTGAGGATGAGTTGGTGGTGTTCTGCGCTCCGCAGCATCCGCTGGCCAAGCGCGGCAGCGCGACCATGGAAGAACTGACTCGCGAGGCATGGATTCTGCGTGAACAGGGTTCCGGCACGCGGCTGACCTTCGATCAAGCCATGCGTCACCATCGCAGCGCATTGAATATCCGTCTTGAGCTGGAACACACCGAAGCGATCAAACGTGCGGTGGAATCAGGACTAGGGATTGGCTGCATCTCGCGGCTGGCGCTGCGTGATGCGTTCCGCCGCGGCAGTCTGGTGCCCGTGGAAACGCCGGATCTGGATCTGGCGCGACAGTTCTACTTCATCTGGCACAAACAGAAGTATCAGACTTCTGCCATGCGCGAATTTCTCGATCTGTGCCGCGCTTTCACCGCCGGGGTGCAGCGCAGCGACGAGATCGTTTTGCCGACAATCGCTTAAAGCAGAATCACTGCCCACACCAGCGCGATCATGCTCAATGCCACGAATTGTGCGGCGCTGCCCATGTCCTTGGCATTCTTCGACAGTGGATGCAGTTCCAGCGAGATGCGGTCGATGGCCGCTTCCACCGCCGAATTCAGCAACTCGACGATCAGCGCCAACAGGCACACGGCAATCAACAACGCTTGTTCGACACGGCTGACATTAAGGAAGAACGTCAGCGGAATCAGCACCACATTGAGCAGTACCAATTGGCGGAAGGCCGCTTCACCGGTAAAAGCTGCGCGCAGGCCATCCAGCGAGTAACCGGAGGCATTGAGGATACGTTTCAGGCCGGTCTGGCCCTTGAAAGGTGACATAAAGTAGAAACCAACCAAAAAGGAGTGGGAAAGCTAGATCAACAAAAGTCAAAAAAGCGTGAAGACGCCAGCCATTATTGGCTCGGAATTGACTCAAGTTGTTGCAGCAGTAAAGCCGCCTGCGTACGAGTGCGCACATTCAGCTTGCGAAAGATCGCCGTGACGTGGGCCTTGATGGTCGCTTCCGACACGCTCAGTTCATAGGCAATCTGCTTGTTCAACAGGCCTTCGCAGACCATGGTCAACACGCGGAACTGCTGGGGCGTCAGGCTGGCGAGGCCATCGCTGGCGGCTTTGGCTTCGTCGGAAACACTGACCGCCTCGAACGCTTGTGGCGGCCAGAACACATCGCCATCGAGCACTTTGCGCACGGCTTCCTGAATCACGCTGAGGTCGCTGGACTTGGGAATAAAACCACTGGCGCCGAACTCACGGGACTTGACCATCACCGAAGCTTCTTCCTGCGCCGAGACCATCACCACCGGAATCTGCGGGTACTGTCCCCGTAGCATGACCAAACCGGAAAACCCGAAAGCGCCTGGCATGTTCAGGTCCAGCAGGACCAGATCCCAGTCAGCCTTTTCGGTCAGACGCGTTTCCAGCTCGGCGATGCTCGCCACCTCCACGAGCCGAACATCCGGGCCAAGGCCCAGCGTCACCGCTTGATGCAGGGCGCTACGAAACAGAGGGTGATCATCGGCAATCAGGATGTCGTATGTGGCCATTTTTCAAATGATCCTGTTTTTGATGGCAGACCCGGAGCATTCCGGTCTGGCCAAAGCAACTCAAGATGCCGCTTTCAAGCGATATCCACAGGGGCACGTTCAACGCCAATCATCAGCAAACACGGCGTTTCAAACCTTGGCCGCACCCTAATCGGCGCCAAGCATGCCCAGCGAAGACGGGGTGGTCAAGCAGCACGGCCGCTGGCTTGTACAGTATGGGCCACTATTGGGCCAACTCCGGCTGCGGCTTTCGTATATAGGGCAGCAACTCGGCGTGAGCCGGCGTCGATTCATTCATGTCCAGTTGCTGTTTGGCGCCGAGGTAATGCTGGCTGAACACGTCGAAATAGGCGTCCAACGCCGAGGCGGCGTCGCTGTCACCGGCCAGCTCCAGGCACAACGCCGCGACTTCGGCGGTGCACAGGTGCTCACTGCGGGTCGAACGGCGCAAGCGGTAGCGCGAGAGTTTGTCGGGCAGCAAGCTGAGGATTGGCAAACGGTCGAAATACGGACTCTTGCGGAAAATCTTCCGCGCTTCGGTCCAGGTGGCGTCGAGCAGAATGAACAATGGGCGCTTGCTGCTATCGATGGCGACGGTGTTGGTTACTCGCGAGGGCTCCACGTATTCGCCGGGAAACACCAGATACGGTTGCCATTGCGGGTCATTGAGCAGCGCCAGCATCTGCGGATCGGGCTCGGTACGCGACCAGATAAACGCATGGTTATCGCGCACCACGTCGGCAATCAGCCAACCGGTGTTGCTCGGTTTGAACACTTCCTTGCCGGTCATGATCAGGCACACGCCCGACCGCGTCTCGACACTAGGTCGCCAGGCGCACAGGCAATGGCTGATGATCACCCGGCAGTCGCGGCAACGCTCGGAGCGAAAGCCACGGGCCTGAATCGGCTTGATACCTTCGTCTTCGCGCTGGTCGCGCAGACGAGCGACGGCGTTGGGGGCATGGTTCATCGCGGATAACGCCGAAAAGCTGGAAAACTCGACACGAACAACACTCGGCAGGGCAATAAAGGCCGGCAGTTTACCAGAGCGACGGGCACAAGCCTGTACCCTCCCGACCGGCTCCCCTATAATTCGCCGCCACTGAACGCACAGTCACGTGGCTGGTCGAACCACCAGTCACTGAACCAGGAGAGTTTCATGCTGCGCCTTATCGTTCCCACCGCTGCCATTCTGCTGGCGTCGTCCTTCACCGCTCAGGCTGCATCGCTGAGTGAGCAGAATCTGAACCGCGAGCTGCGCAACGTCGCCGCACAAAGCAGCGTCGGCACGCCACGCGCCATCAGTGAAGACATTCTTGATCAGGGTTTCACCGTGGAAGGCACGCAGTTGATCAACCACCTGAGCGTGCAGAAGAGCCACGCCGACAAAATGCGCGCTGACCCTAAAGCCGTGTATTTCCAGTTGGGCGCCTCGGTGTGCAACAACCCGTCGTTCCGCAAGCTGATGGCCAAGGGTGCGATCATGCGTTACGACTTCACTGAAGTGAAAACCAACAAAGCGATCGGCTCCGCCAGCTACCAGGAATCGGATTGCCCGAAAGCCGCCCCGGCGAAGAAGAAGTAATCATCGCGAATTGGCGCGCCGCTGTTCATCCTCGGCGCGCAGTTCGGCCAGCAAGGCCTGTAGATAGTGTGAACGGCGCTCGCCGCCCGCCAACCGCCGGCAGCACTCCTCTTCGAGACTGAGTTGATTGGTCTCGGCTGCCGCTTTCAACATCCGATACAGCTGCGTATCGATCTCCAGAATCACTCTGGCCATATGTCCCGCCTCCTTGCCACCCACGAATCCTTGAATTGCATGCGCCTGGCGTACGATCGTTGACGCAAAGCTGTCGTACGGCGCCTGTACGTTAGTTAATCAGAGGGATTGCCCCTCGGCGCACGTTCGGACGAGCGGTGAAGCAACACGCGGAAAATCAATAAACGATTGCCAGCCAAAACTTTACAGCGCAATGATCAAGTCAGCGCAAATGCGCGCGAGGGTCTAGATTCAGTGTATTCCCGATCTTTTTTCAACGGCAGGCAAGGAACTGCCGATCGTGTGTTTTTTGCAGCGCGGCACTGACGCCGCTCGTCAGGGCCGACGCCCTGTGCAGAAGGAGACGTTGAATGCCTTACCAACCGAATGACTTGCTCAGTCGTCATTTTCAGGAAAGCGGCCCCGACCTCATCAGCAAGGTCGAAGAACAACTCAACCGTGTTTCCCCCAACAGCCCGAATATCCCTATCTACCGCGACATGATCCTGACCGTGCTGCGCATGGCCCAGGAAGACCACAACCGCTGGAACGCCAAGATCACCTTGCAAGCCCTGCGCGAACTGGAGCAGGCGTTTCGGGTACTGGAGCAATTCAAGGGCCGACGCAAAGTCACCGTATTCGGTTCGGCGCGCACACCGGTCGAACATCCGTTGTATGCGATGGCCCGCGAACTCGGTGCAGCCTTGACCCGCTCGGGAATGATGGTCATCACCGGTGCTGGCGGCGGCATCATGGCCGCCGCGCACGAAGGTGCCGGCCGCGATCACAGCCTCGGGTTCAATATCACCCTGCCCTTCGAACAGCATGCCAACCCGACGGTGGACGGCACCGGCAATCTGCTGCCGTTCCACTTCTTCTTTACCCGCAAGTTGTTTTTCGTCAAAGAGGCCGACGCACTGGTTTTATGCCCCGGTGGCTTCGGCACGCTGGATGAAGCGCTGGAAGTGCTGACATTGATCCAGACCGGTAAAAGTCCATTGGTGCCGGTGGTGCTGTTGGATGCGCCAGGCGGCACGTTCTGGCAGGGCGCGATGGACTTTATCCGCCAGCAACTGGAGAGCAACCGCTACATCCTGCCGACCGACATGAAACTGATGCGACTGGTCTACAGCGTCGACGAGGCGGTGGAGCAGATCAACCAGTTCTACAGTAACTTCCACTCCAGTCGCTGGCTCAAGCGGCAATTCGTGATCCGCATGAATCATAAACTCAGCGATCAAGCGCTGGAGCACATGCAGGAGGCCTTTGCCGATTTGTGCCTGAGCGATCGGTTTCATCAACACGCCTACGCCGGCGAGGAACACGATGAAGCGCAGTTCAGCCATCTGGCGCGACTGGCCTTCGCTTTCAACGCGCGCACTCACGGGCGTCTGAGGGAGTTGATCGATTACATCAACCTGCCGGAAAACTGGGCAGATTCCCAACCGCAAACAGCGCAACGCAGCCGCGAACCGTCAAAGGCAATTTGAGGGCAAAAAAAAACGGCCCGCTATTTTCATAGCGGGCCGTTTTTATTGAATCGGTTTAATCGTCTATCCCTCGACCGCTGAACAAGCGGTTGATCATCTCCATCGAAAACCCCCGATAGGCCAGGAACCGGCCCTGTTTGGCCCGTTCTTTCGCATCAATCGGTAAATGCCCGGAGAACTTGCGTTGCCACGTCTCCTGCAATTGCTCCTGCCAACTGATACCGCTTTCGCGCAGGGCGAGTTCGATATCGGCGCGCTGCAAACCGCGCTGGCTCAGCTCTTCGCGAATCCGCAGAGGGCCATAGCCGGAACGGGCACGGTAGGAAACAAAGCTTTCAAGGTAACGGGCTTCGGAAAGCAGCCCCTCTTCCGTCAAACGGTCGAGGGCTGTTTCGATCATCTGCGCCTCAGCGCCGCGTTGACGCAGTTTGCGCGTCAACTCGACTCGACCATGCTCGCGACGTGCGAGCAGGTCCATGGCAGTTCGCCGCACCGCGACGAGGGTATCGAGTACTGCAGTGGTCATCGCTGCAATCAGATGTCAGCGTCGGCCAGGTCGTCTTCAGTCTCTTTGACTGCTGAGGCCTTGGAGTCGATCACGGCTGGAGTAAGCAGCTTGTCACGCAGTTGCTTCTCGAGCTTCGCGGCAATTTCCGGGTTGTCCGCCAGGAACTTGGCCGAGTTGGCCTTGCCCTGACCGATCTTGGTGCCTTCGTAGGCATACCAGGCGCCGGACTTCTCGACGAAACCGTGCAGCACGCCCAGGTCGATCATCTCACCGTTGAGATAAATGCCCTTGCCATAAAGAATCTGGAACTCGGCCTGACGGAATGGCGAAGCGACCTTGTTCTTCACAACCTTGACGCGGGTTTCGCTACCAACCACTTCGTCGCCTTCTTTCACCGCGCCAGTACGGCGGATGTCGAGACGGACCGAAGCGTAGAACTTCAGCGCGTTACCACCGGTAGTGGTTTCCGGGCTGCCGAACATCACGCCGATCTTCATACGGATCTGGTTGATGAAGATCACCAGGCAGTTGGCGTTCTTGATGTTACCGGTGATTTTACGCAGCGCCTGGGACATCAGACGGGCTTGCAGGCCCACGTGCATGTCACCCATTTCGCCTTCGATTTCAGCCTTTGGTACCAGAGCTGCCACGGAGTCGACGATGATCACGTCAACCGCGTTGGAACGCACCAGCATGTCGGTGATTTCCAGTGCCTGTTCGCCGGTGTCCGGCTGGGACACCAGCAGGTCGTCGACGTTGACGCCCAGCTTGCCGGCGTATTCAGGATCGAGGGCGTGTTCGGCGTCGACGAATGCGCAGGTCGCGCCGGCTTTTTGCGCCTGAGCGATCACGGACAAGGTCAGTGTGGTTTTACCGGAGGATTCAGGACCGTAGATTTCAACGATACGGCCTTTTGGCAGGCCGCCAATGCCGAGCGCGATGTCCAGACCCAGAGAGCCAGTGGAGATAGCCGGGATCGCCTGACGGTCTTGATCGCCCATACGCATCACGGCACCCTTGCCGAATTGACGTTCGATCTGACCCAGGGCCGCAGCCAAGGCTTTCTTCTTGTTGTCGTCCATTAAAGTCCTCACGTAATCAATAAGGCCTGACGGCCAACACCTGTATAAGTAGCCAGTATTATTCCACAGCGTTCGCGGATCGCCTACCCCTGATTTTCGATTTCTCGTGCCGCTAGTCGCAGGAGCCCCTCTAGCGCGGCCTTCACCGTTTGTCGGCGGACTTCATCGCGGTTGCCGGGGAAGTGCTGAACCTCAGTGATGACCGTCTCGCCAACGCCCCAGGCCAGCCACACCGTGCCGACCGGTTTGTTCGGCGATCCACCGTCCGGCCCGGCCACACCACTGACGGCTACGGCAAATCGCGCCAGGCTTTTGTCCTGAGCGCCACGCACCATCGCCTCGACCACCTCGCGACTGACCGCGCCCACCGTTTCGAACAACTCGGTCGGCACATTCAATTGCTGGGTTTTCTGCCGATTGGAGTACGTGACGTAGCCAGCCTCGAACCACGCCGAACTGCCCGGGATCCGCGTAATGGCTTCGGCAATTCCGCCACCGGTACAGGATTCAGCAGTGGTGACGTGGGCATTGAGCAGTTGCAGACGTCGGCCAAGGTCGGCGGCCAGTTGAGTGATCTCTTTCACGGCGTGCTCCGGATCGTGTGGAATGCCTCCACCGTACACGAGCCGGTTGCGCTTTCAATACACAGACTCATTCAAAATGTTCGGGCGCCAGCGCTCTGACATAGGCCTGACAAGCCTGCAAGGCGATCAGTCCACGGTCGCCGGTGTCGGTGATGGCGATAATTCGTTGAGCATGCGCCGGGTCAAGTCGGGCGCGTACGGTTGCATGATCCACGCCGCTGGCGCCGGCGGTGGCTGGCACGTTGCAGCCTGGGGCAACGTCGCTGGCGTCGAGAAGGACTGACAGGCGCACATCAGCAGTGGCAAGACGATCGCGCAGGCGATCCTGATCACGTTGGGCATCGCTCAGCGCTCGGTAGTGGGTTTGTTCACTGGTCGCGAGCCGTTGCTCCAGCGCCAGACGTTTATCCTGCTCAGCCTGTTGCGCAGTGGCGGCGGTCTGCGTCAGTTGATTAATGGTTTCGGCGTTTAACCGGGCCTGCTCGGCCAGCTGTCGGCCGTAGCGCCACTCCTGAAACTGCCAGGCCGCTGCAAACGCACCAGCAGCCAGCAACACAACAGCGATCACTCGCCAGGGGATTGGCATAGCACCGCCCTCGCCCGTGCCCAGATTTCCAGGCGATCCTGTAAACCGTTCAACCCGCCGTTGATGCGACGGGTAATGGTGTTGAACTGATCGCGATCAGCCAGTTCGTTCAAGCCGTTCTGCTCCCAGAACCATGCCGCAGACTCGGCGGCCCATTGTGGCTGTTCGAGCAGTTCGGGCAGGGACAACAGACGCTCATCGCCGAACAGGCCAACGCTGCACTGGCGATAGTTGCTGCGGCCAGTGATCTGGATCAGCCCGCGCCCTCGGTATTTTTGCCCGTCGCCGTCAGCCTCTGGTGTGTTGCCCAGACGCAAGGCCAACGTACCGGTGTCGTATTTGCTCAGGTATTGGTTGTTGCCCAGTTCGCGCACGTAGCGCAATTGCCCGGACTCGTGACCGACTTGCGCAAGGAACGCCGCGACGCGTTTGGGCGAGTCGATATGACGGCGCGCCATCGCGCTGTTGAGTGCAGAAACAAAAACGCCCGCTTGGGAGCGGGCGTTAGGCATGATGTCGATAAGGTTGTTTTCAGTTATTTGCATAATGCTTGATCCTCCCTGGATATTGCCCCGATTGAATCACGGTTGACGGTTAATCCCTGTCAGCCATTTTTTTGCCAGAGTTTTCAGGGTGCTGTCCGGCGCAGGTTCTTCGGGTGATGCGAAGAACCAACCGAGGGTGCCGAAGTTGGCGCTCCAGTCGATTTGCGGTGCAGGAGTGATTTCAGTGATGTCGACCCAGAGCAGATCCGGATGAAACATCTCGGCCATATTGCCTTCGGTGGAGAACAGCTCGACCACAGTGGAGTTGACGATGCGTGCGTAGGTTTTCATCAGGCGTACTCGTAGATGATCACGGCGCCCGAGGCACCTGCGCCACCTGGTCTGCCAGGCTGATTGGGGGCGTTGGCGATTCCTCCCGCACCGGAGCCGAAACCGGAACCGGGTGCAGCCAGAGAGCCTGCTGCACTGCTGCCAAAACCGCCTCCGCCCAATGGCGAGTTACCACCGTGTCCAGCAAGGGTTGAGCCGTTGACAGAGATCCCGGGAGCACCGGCGTTTCCCGCGCTATTGACGATGTTGCCGCCACTGGCCGACTGGCCGGGATAGCCTCCGGTATAAAGTCCCATCCCCTGGTTCGCAACAAAGCCAATCCACGGCGCCCCTCCACCACCGGCAGCCGAAACCAGCGAGCCGAAAGAACTGGTGCCTCCTCCCCCGGCATTCGCCGCGGCCTGTCCCGCGCTTCCCCCAGCCCCCACAGTGACAGCCTGACGAGAACCAATCGCCTCGGAAGGTAACCACGCTTCAGCATAACTACCGGAGGCACCGCCACCCACGGTTGCATATTGGGAAGTTGTGGTCGCCCCGACTCCCGCACTTCCACCACCACCGCCCACAACCTTGACCAGAACGTGCTTCGTCCCGGCTATCGGCTCATAGGTGCCGGATACGGTAAACGTCTTTACCCCCAACAACCGGCCGCTCGCAGCATTACCACCGCTCGCATACACCAGCACCCAACTGTCCAGCGCCGCGCTGTACACCACCGAACACACACTGCTGCCGACAATCTCCGCTGGCCGCAATGCACTCAGCCCAAGGCTCAATAACGGCTTGGGCAGCAAGCCATTGGGTGCGAACGTGCTGGCTCCAGTGTTGGCATTACCAGCGGTAAAGCGCAGCGCCAGACCGTCTTTCAACGTAGTGATGGCCGGCACGTAGTTGGCCATGTACAGATTGGCCGCGCCGATATCAGTCGCATGCTTGTCTTCACCGGCCTGACTGAGTTTTTTCAGCGCCTGCAATAGCTGCGTCGCATCGGTTTCGTTTGGTTCAAGACCCGCAGATTTGACGACGTTCAACAATTCATCGGTAACGCTGTTGCCCCAGGTCGCCGGGATCAACGATCCGGGCAATCCCGCGACAACATCTTCATTGACGAACTTGCCATTCACCAGCCCGACGCTGGGAGCGCTTTTCGGATAATCCATTGCAACCCTCCTGATGACTTACAGCGCTGCAGCCAACCACTTCGGCGCAACCGGCCGATGCTCGCCGAACGGAAAAAAGGAACCCTGCGGCCAGTCGCGCAATTCACGGCGATACGTCTGCAATTGGGCATATTGCTCTGTGGTCAGCGTCGTGCCGCCACCGTCTTCCAACTCATCGCGATCACGCGCCACCAACCCGTCGGTGGCGGCCAGTTGCGCGGTGCGCCAACGGCGCTCGGCGTCAGCCGCTTCATCGGCCGAAGGAGGCGCAGGATCGACCAGAATCGGATAGCCGTTATCCGCACGCACGCCGATCACCTTTGCCGCAACGGCCAATTGCTGCAGCAGCGAGATCCAGTAAGTCTGAGGAATCTCGATGACATCGTCGGGAATGTCAGTTGAGTTGATACCCGGTACATAAACGCCCCGGGTGCTGGCGCTGAACAAAACGTTGAACGGATTCATTCAATAGCCCTTTGCGTAATAATTGATGCCCCAACCCGCAGCGACGCTGCCGCTGTAATCACGAACCTTGAGCTTGCAGCCTTGTTGCTTTCCAGAACCCGCAATCAGGATGACCATCGCCCCGTCACCGCCGGCATGAGTGGCCACCAGAGAAGAAAAGGCTGTAGGAAAAGAGATTGGGAAAATGACGTCGACTTCGCCCTTCGCATCCGTTGTGCCGACACCCCATTGCTCAATGTTGCCGCTGGCAAACCGTTGGTAACCGACGTTGCCATAGACGCCCGAATGGGCCGTGGCATAACGATCGCTGATCGACCCTCCGTACAGCCGCCATTGGCTCGCCAGTTTGATCAGGCATGCGGAGTCGCCGAGTCCGAGTTTCAGCGACCCGAACGTGCCGTTGCAGGTTTCAATTTGCTCGTTTGCGGCGGGGTTGATGGTCAGAACACCGTTGCCCGCATTGATCACGTGTAGCGTGCTGGCATGGGCAATGCCATTGATGGAGGGCAACGTTGCCGTGATCGGCGTTGCGCTGGCGAAACTCGCCACGCCCCCCACGTGGGCTACGGTCAGGACAGTGCTGGTCGGGTAAGAAACGAAGCTGGAAAACTGCAGACCCGCGCGGGCGACGAACTCGGTAGTGGCAACCGCTTTGCCTTGATTGAATTGCGGCGCCGTGACGAACAGGTTGTTGCTGCGCAGCGCACTGAGCAGTTGATTATTGGCGGCCTCCGTCGGTGTCAGCCCTGCGCTCTGGATGACCGTCAACAACTCTTGCGTAACACCATTACCCCAACTGGCCGGAATCAACGACCCTGGCTTGCCCGTCAGTAAATCTTCATCGACAAACTTGCCATCTACCAACCCGGCGCTAGGAACACTCTTTGGATAATCCATGATTCAACTCCTTGTTTAAAAATGCCTGAGACCAGTCAATCCGCATTGGCGACCCACCATTGCGGTGCTGTCGGGCGAGAAACCGCCGTCGGGAAACCTTTAGCCTCAGGCCAGTCACGCAGTGCCTGGCGATATTCCAGCAACTCCAGATACTGCGCGGCCTTGAGCGTCGTCCCACGCCCCAGCGCCTGCTCGTCGCGATGCCGCGTCACCCACCATTCAGTGGCCGACAGACTGGACTGACGCCACGTTCGCGCTGCCGTCAAAGGCTCTTGCTCCTCGACGACAGTTTCAGGAATGACGACAGGATTGCCCATGACCGGTAACGGCGCGAGCTCATGGCGCAGTTCACTGAGGGGCGCGCCGATATCAACGTGCATGCCCTCCGGCACCTGCACCATCGTCTCGACGAAAGCGGGGGCAAACAGTTGAGTAATCGCGTAGTCGCCGGTATCGATCAATTCGACCGCGACACCGTTTTCCACTCGTGCATAACAGGCCATTATTCGTACTCCCAGATTTCACAGAAGGCGTCACCGCCAGCACCACTGACGACCGAAGCCGAAGCATTGACCGAGCATGAACCGCTGCCACCCGAGCCACGGATGCCTGCGTTACCAGCCGTGTTGGATCCGGTAAAAGATGCTCCGCCGTCGAACGGACTCGGAGCCCCGCAACCTGAAAGCAGCCCCCAATTAGCGTTACTCATCCCGAATCCACCCGTGATGCCCCGGGAGCTGCACAGATTGCCCCCGGTTAACATTCCGCCTACCCCGCCTTGAATGAATCCAGACGATGTAGCCGAGGTCACGATCGCCAGTTTTTGCCCACCGCCGCCTCCCGAAACGCTCATGTAGGCGCCAAAAGAAGCACCTCCACCCGCCAGACCTGTGGTGTTGCTGACCGCACCACCGGCGCCCAGCGAAACCGGCACGCCGGCGAGCATTTGTGCAGTAACGTCATACAGGCTTTCCGCGTAAGCACCGGAGCCACCACCGCCACCAAGGATTTGGTTTCCTGCCGATACAGGCCCACACCCGCCACCCGAACCACCCGCCCCCACCAACCTCACGCGAATCCGTTTGGCCCTTGGGTTGGGCTTGTAAACCGTAATCCCGACCGTCTCGATCTGCCGGACCGCCAGCAGCCGCCCGACCGCGTCGGTGATGCCGTAACCACTCAAGGTCGTCGGGGTGTTTTTCAGTTTGGTGAAATCGACCAGTGCACCGATCGCGGTCGCCAACTGATCGGTTTTCGTCTCATCGGGCGTCAGCCCGGCCGCCTTGATGGCATTGAGAATTTCCTGTGTGACGCTGTTGCCCCACGCTGCGGGAATCAGCGATCCCGGTGTTCCGACGAGCGGGTTTTCATCGACGAAGCCGCCGTTGACCAGCCCCACGCCGGGAATGTTTTTTGGATAGTCCATGTCGGCACCTTCGAGGTTTTACAGGCAGCCGAATGCCGGCAGCAAAGGGCCGTCTGTAAGGTTTTTATTAAGTGAGTGGCGAGTTACGCGGTTGGCGGCGCAGGCCAATCAATAACCGATGGATAATCCGGCTGCTGCTCGATCCGGGCCAACGTCAGCGCATAACGCTTCCACGCTTGCAGAGTGGTTAACTGATCACTGCTCGCCTCGCCCAACTCATAGGCATATTGCAGAGGCGCAACCCGAATGACTGCTTCGCGCAGTCTGCTGTCCCGATCGATTTGCGCGTGCGCGATCAGGCCTGTGCGCTCGGCTTCGACATCCAGTTCCCAATCGCCACTCTTCCAGAAGTGATAGATACCCGGTCTAGGCTTGGCAGTGAGGTGATCGGGTAGGCAACCCAATTGCGCCCAGTACTGAGGATTGCCATTGTCTTTGCGAAAAACCGTGCGGTTGCGCAAGTCGACCATTTGCAGGGCGCGCTCATTGCGCCAAACCCAGGCATGCCCGGAGTCCGCAGCAGGCAATACTTGCGGCAACTTGATTGCATTGCCCGGTATAACAACTCCCATGCCTGGGCAAATCGGCAGTTCGACGGGCCCGGTCAGTTCCCCGGTGAGTTCGTTGACATAGTAATAAGCCATAAATACCTCAAATCAGTTTCAGGCGACCTGGATACGCAATGTTTCTAGGTCGGGCCATTCCCCAATACGGGGCGCTGAAGTTTTCAGCATTAGTGGCAGTGACGTAGTACGTCAGGCCGAGGAAAACGGTCGGATCTGCCCCGATCGTCGCCAGATTGCCGATCGCGTGAACCGCCGGTGCAGAGCCGTTATCACCGGCGATGTTGGTTCCCGTCTGCCATGAGCCGGCCACTCGGCCCGCATCAATATTGCGTTGCTCATCCAGCATCCGCAGGAACTCGCCGCGAACCTCAGGCCCGCGAAAGGTCTTGATGCCGTCACCGCTGCTCCAGCCACCCGCGCGGTCAGCTTCGGCACGCAACATTCCCGATTGAACAGCGTGATCCCAGAGCCACGGCCATTCGGCACGCAGAAACTCACGACCGTTGAGTGCGCCATATCCACCTGGGCTGAGCGCAGTCGACGTCTCAAATACAATTCGTCCCAACGCACTGCCATCGAAGCGCCCCACCGGCCACCAGTTACCCGAACCATCGCTGCGCAAGTGCCACCAGTCGCCCGCCCCCATCAGCACCAGAAACGGGTAGCCGTTTGCCGACAAATGAGTATGAAAGCGAATTCGATCATTGCCCGCGGCTTGCACCACCAAGCGATTAGCGCTGTTGTCGGTTCGACGGACAATGACGTCGCGCACACCGGAAAGAGCGTTCACCGCCGGCAACGTGATCGTTGCATCGGCCCCATTGGCACTGATCAAGACCAGCCCAAGTTCATCGGCAATCAACGTCTTTGTTCCGGAAACTTCCGTCACGCGCGATGCCATGGGGCTGGCCAGGCTGAGAAGTTTTTTGAATGCTGCCAACAATTGATCCGTAGCGGCTTCGGCCGGAATGATTCCGGCGGCTTTGATAACGCTTAGCAACTCTTCGGTGACACTGTTACCCCACACCGCCGGAATCAACGACCCCGGCGTACCCGCCACCGGGTTTTCATCGACGAAGCGACCATCAACCAGGCCGACGCTGGGGACGCTTTTTGGATAATCCATAAGTTGCTCGTTCCTTTGAAATGACAAATGACCGGCGTCGACACAGCGTCTTCTGCGTGCCTGTACACGGTCCGTTTTTCTGAAAATAAAAAGCCCACAACGAAGTGGGCTTGGGTGACGCTGAACGAAGGCTTTCGGCTTAGTTGGAAAGGCCGCTGGCCAATTCGCGAATGGCGACCAAAGCTTCGTCACCAGCGCTGCGCGCCAGATCCATGTTGCCTTTGGCAGCCTGCGCGCGAATCTGCGCTTTGGCCTTCAAGCGCAGCGTACGCAGCGCCAACAGATGGTCGGTCAGTTGATCGGCCTTGCTCAGAATCTGCTCGGCGGCCTGTTTGGCGGTGCGACCTTTGACCACCCAGGCAGCGACCGACAGCGGCACTTCCTTTTTCGGGTAGCCGGCATCCTGATAGGCCTGAGCATCGGCGGCGGCCTGGGCGTATTCCATGGCTTTGAGCGGGTCGCCGGCCAGTGCAGTACGAACATTGTCAGCGGCGGCATCAACTTTGCTGCATAGGCGTTCGGCTTCCTGCTGTTCCAGCTCGGCGACTCTGGCGAGATTCAGCTGCCACTTTTCGCCATCCCAATCATGAGCAACAGATGGTTGTGCCGGGCGCAAGCCGTCCTCGAACTGATGCAGTTCTTGAAGGATGATCATCGAATCAACTCCCAGGAAAAACTGATGTTGACCGCTGCGGTGAAATTGACAGCGATACCCGATGCATAGTCAGACAAACCGTGACTCTTGAGCCCCATGCTGAACAGCAGTTCATCGCTTGCGGCGTTGCTGGCGCCCCAAGTGTGTTCTGTCTGGTAGCTCTGCCAAAGCGAGCGCAATTCAGAGTGGTCAAAGCTGGCAGTGAGGGTCGAGACGGTCGTGTCGCTCACGACGTTGCTGGAGAAAATCAATACAGGTGCATTTGCAGTTGCCCAGCCGTCCCAGTTACTGGATGTTCCAATCGTCGGGTTCAAGAAACAGTAATTGCCGCCGAGCCACCCTGCGGGTGCAAACCCGACAGAACTGATAGCCGTCGGATGTGGCGTCGCATTGCCCACCACCAGCCGCGCCGCACGCGCATGTGGATCGAGTGGAAGGTAAACCACACCATTGCCGTTAACTGTCTGCGTCCACGACAAGCGACTGCGGTTATAAATCGGCCGGACAATCGGCACCGAGCCGGGACCAGCCGTCACCACCCACGCCAGACAAAGATCCAGCGTCGTCGATTGGAAACCGCCTCCCGCCGCTCCATTGATCGCGCCTTTCAAACCTTCCGGAGTAGCGTCATAGATCGTGCCGCGCTGCATGTAGAAGGTCAGCGCGCCGCCAACCACTTGCGCACGCAGAAAGTAACCAGAGTTAGGCAACAGATCGGCACTGCTCCAGGCTTGTGTCGTAAACGTACGCGGACGACCCAATTGACCTGCCAGCACTTCCTGGCCCAGGCTGATCAGTACACCGGGCAGAATCGATAACCGCCCGCCACTGGTAGCAAACGCGGTCGGCGTGATTGGCAATCGCCCGTCTGCCGTAGCAACGGTAGCGGTTGGCAAGGCGCCAATCGGCAACGCCGAATCCAGATTCCAGCCCTTGGCCGAAACGCTCTGAATCGCCTGCAACAACTGATCGTATTTCTTCTCGTCCGGGGTCAACCCCCCGGCATTGATCACGTTGAGAATTTCCTGCGTAACCCCATTCCCCCAGTCCGCCGGAATCAGCGATCCCGGGGTTCCGGTCATCGGGTTTTCATCAACAAACTTGCCATTCACCAAACCGGCGCTGGGCACACTCTTCGGATAATCCATCCCCTCATCCCTCCCTAGTCATAATTGATGTGCACCTTGGTATGCGCCGGTGCGCTGCGGTGAATCAGGCATTCCAGCGCCGAACCCGGGTTGACGCCGAAGCGCTCACCCCAATAGCTCGCGCCGAAACGCCGGCCGAGCAGCAAGCGGCCGCCGGTGTTGAGCGTCCACATGAACTGCGCCTCCCACGTGCCCCAGTGCGCCGAGCCGAAACGCGAGCGGCCCATGCGCGGGGCTTCGAGTTCGGTGATGGTGGCGTTGGGGTAACCCTGGCTTTTGGCGATTTCGAGGTAATAGCCGACGGCCTGGCTGCCGACCGCGAGCAAGCGACGGCGGACGGCGAGGCGGCGGTCGTCGAACAGTGGCGTGGCGCCCAGGCACGGGTCGGGCAGGTTCATCACCCGCTCCCAGTCCGGCACCAGTTCGCTGACGCCGGCCGGGTCCATTTCGTTGAGCAGGTCGGCGGCGCGGGCATCGAGGCGGGCCAGTTCGACGGCGACGCCTTGCAGCACTTCTTCGAGTTCCGGTACGCGTTCCGGGTCCCACGCCGGGCCACTGGGCAGCAAGGCGCGCAGTTGCGCCTGATATTGCGCGGCGGTTCTTATGCCCCCCATACGCAGCCTCCGAAGGTGAGCAGTTCGCTTTGCCCGGCAGGCACGTCAGCGGCCGGCGCGGTCAGGGTGTGATCGTACTCACCACCGGCGCTGCTGATGGCTTCGCGGATATGGCTGATCAGCAACGGCACACCCAGATCGGCCTCACGGTTGTGCAGGTCGCGCAATTGCGCTTCAACGGCGGCACGCACGGCGGTGGTGTCCGGATTGACGCTCTTGAAGCGATACACCACCGGCACCTGAATCGGCCGCTGCACGTGCACTTCCGCAGTCACCGGACGCAGCGGTTCGATGTAGTCCTGAACCTCCGCCAATTGCTCATCGTTGGGCACCGGTTGCGGGTCTTCATCACGCATGATGAACACCGTCACTGTGCCTGGCCCGAGCAGGCCGCCACGACACCAGGCGCGCGTTACGCCCGGCACTTCCAGTGCCCAGGTCTCGTAGTCACTGGCCGAGCCGCCATGGGGAATAACGCGGTAGGAACGGATCACCCGCGAACGCAGCGACTCCAGACTTTCCCGCGCCACGCCGCCGCTGAGTCCCGGTGCCAGCACGACAAAGCTGTTGCCGACCACACCGGCAATCGGCTGCACCGGTGTCAGCGCCAGACCGGCGTCGGCATTGCCCAGACTGCCGGCATCGAGCGCGGCGATCGTGGTGGTGTTGCTGCCATTGACGGTCGTGCGTGCGGTGGTGACTTTGTAGGTGCGGCCATCGCTCGCTTGGAGCAGCGTATCGACATCCAGCACGGCACCGGCCGTGGCGGTAAAGCTGACGCTGCCGGTGGCGACTTGCGCGGGTTTGCGCGGCTGGTTCAAACGCAGTGCGGCGATGCGCTCCAGGGTCGACTCATCAGCCTTGTCGGGCAGGATCTGCTCGGCAATCCAGTCGAGATAACCGTACAGACCATAAGCCGCACCACCGAGGGTACGGGCCAGCACTTGCGCATCGGACTGGCGCAGCGAATCGCCGGCCAGGTCGCTTTGGGTGCGCTTGATCAGCACCGGCAGCGAAGGGGTTTCAAACGGCATAGATCACCTGCCAACTGTTATCGGGGTTGATGTCCAGACGTTCGCCGTCGGCCAGGGTCAGGACCGTGCGCAGGTTCAGGCGCTGGGCGTCGAGGCGTTCGCTGATGATGTCGATGGCGCTGCAGTGGCCGTCGTCGATCAGCCATTGCAAGGCTTCGCGGGCATAGAACTCGGCGTCCATCTGCGTTTGTCGGGTCAGCTTGACCCGGCGCAACAGCCACAGCCGCGAGCCGATGCGATCGTCGGCGACGGTGGGAAAGGTATCGCCCCACCAGCCAAAACGTTCTTCGTCGTCGAGGGCGTCGTCATCGGCGGCGCGGCGCCAGGTGAACAGGCTGATGAGTACGGCGCGGGTCAGCGCGGCGTGGAGGTTCGGGCTGATCAGCATCACTTGCCTCCTGCCGGCGCGCCGGTCTGGCCGCTGCCGGCCTGTACGCCGACGTGCACGTGTTTGATCTGGCTGATGCCGCCGGCCAACTGATCGCCGGTGGAAACGATCTTGCCGGTCTGGTTGATCACCGGCGTATCGAAGTTCACCGCGCTGCTGGCGCGGATGTTCAGCGTGGCGGTTTCGATGTCGATGATCCGCCCGCGTTTGAAATGAATCTTGTCGCCCTCGTCGGTGTAGATCGCCACTTCGCCCGACGCCAGCGATTGCAGGCGATAGCGGCGGTCGGCGATGACCAGAGCGATGGCGTGGGAACGGTCGCCGCCGAGAAAGGTGACGACACCTTCGGCACCGGCCAGCGGGTGGCTGGTGAAGCCGTAAGGTTCGAAGTGCTCCATGTCGTCGTTCACTTCGCCGGCGGTGAGGCGCATTTGCAGCGATTGCAGCTTGGATGCCGAATTGGCGAGCACGACAGTGCCGCGCGCCAGCAGGCGTGTCAGTAGGCTCATGGGGTGTCCTTCAAAGAGGCGGCCACGACGCGATCAACTGTAGGAGTGAGCCTGCTCGCGATGGCGGTGGGTCAGGCACTGTGATGTTGAGGCTGCCGACGCTATCGCGAGCAGGCTCACTCCTACAGGGTTCGGTGTCAGGCCGGGGATTTTTTCGGTGGCATTGGATTGGCATCGAAGGTATGCGGCGGCGCCACTTGCAGCGTGGTCACCGAGCCTTGCGCCGACAGCGAATACGTGACTTTGGAAATCAGCATGTCGCCATCAAATCCAAGCACCGGATCCGTGACCTTGACCAGCGTGTTGTGGCGCCACAGATCGCCGTTGGACTGGCGCCAGCCCTGCACCTGATAAGTGGTGGTCTGCGCCCGCCCCATACGGGTGGCGCTCTCCCACAGGGCGCGCTGCTGGGCCAGTTCGAACGTCAGCGCGGTGCCCTCGTTGATGATCGTGGTTCGTCGTCTTTTGAAGCTCAGATCGGTCGCGCTGGATTCAACCTCGCTGACCGCCGCCCCGCTCTTCTTGTCCGAACCTTTCTGCTGGCCGATCACCCGGTATTCGGAAAACACCTGGCTCTGATCCATCGACGCGTTGGCCGACAGAATGTTCTTGCCCAACTCCAGCGCATCACTGGCCCGCCCACCGCTGCCCGGCTTGGCCAGCACCAGCCGACCCTGCTCGTCATCGGTGGAAAACACCCGCAGCAGCGAGAGCAAACGGTCGATCGACTGAAACACCGTTTCTCCCGGCACAATCGTGTGTTTGGTCAGCCGCGCGGTCTCGGGGATTTCATTGACCACCATCAGCCCGTACTCCATCGCCAGCGCCTGAACAATGCTCAGCAGCGGTTGTTCCTGCCACTGGTTCGGCGTGTTCCTGGCAGCGCAATCGACCAGATCCTGAGTCTTGGAACTGCCCTCGATGCTCAGGCTGATCTGGCGTCCGTCATAGCGAATCGGGGCCTTGAACACATAGCCGGTGAGCACCAGGTCCTGGCCGATTTTCACTTCGCAGGGGTCACCCGGTTTGATCCGCTGATCCACCGTCTGCCCTGGCCACTGCCAGGTGATGTCGAGTTTGAAGGTGCGGAACTGGCGCTCCAGATCAGCGGTGATTTCCACGTTTTTCCAGCCGCCGTATTCCATGTTGTTGACGGTCAGCGTGACATGGTTGTCCATTACGTCCATGACTACTCCCGAGAGACTTTCACGTCGTTGGGTGGCAGGTACAACGGGTTGGTCGCTCCGTTACGCTGGACCACTTCGGTCACCCGTGTCGCATCACTGAATTGTTTGTAAGCCACTACCAGTGCCGGCAAACTTTCCTGAAACGACTTGGTGACCAGACGCACCCCCGATGACGCTACGGCTTTGAGGTGCGCCACCAGAGCATCCTGCACGTCGCTGATAGCCTGATAGTGCGCTGGACCGGCTTTGTTTTTGGCCATTTGGAGCGCCTCGACCAAGTCCTTTTGAAGCGCCTGTAAATCGTCGGTAGCCGGCACTTCCTGTCGAGAAATCGGCTGCTTCGACTGCTGATCCAAGGAAGGGGTCGACAGCAACTTCACCGGTTTCGCCGCCACCGGCATTGAGGCAACCCATTGCGCCACTTTGACAATCAGAGTGTCCTGCACCAGATCGGCCATGGCTTGCGCCGCCGCATTGGTGTCCTTGCCCGTGGTGATCTTCGGCGCATCAGCCTTGCGGATCGCTTCGAGTTGTTGGGACACATCGGCAATCACGCCACGGTAGCCCTCCTTCGCGAACGCCTTGAGCTCCTTGATATCGCCGAGCAACCCCTTGAACTCCGCCGCCACTTCCTTGGGCAACTCCTTGACGGCTCTGACCAGTTCAGTGATTTCCTTGTATTGCGCGATCAGTGGTTTCAGCTGTTCCTTAATCACATCGAACACCCCGGTCAGGCTGTTTCGCAGATTGTTAATGCCAATCCGTGCCGCTTGAATCCGGACAATGACCTCTTCGAAACGCGACACTGCTGACCCCAGCAAAGTGTCAGCCTTGGCCAACAGGACTTTTTGCGTACTGACGGTGGCAGTCGGAAACGGCAACGGCCGGTCGGGGTAGAACTTCAGGCTGAACGTCACCAGCCCGCCGTCCTGGCGGGTATGGGTCATGTCGCATTCACCGACCTTGACTTGCAGGCGCCCGAGCCACGGGTGCACCAGTTCACCATTGCCCGCTTCCAATGCCTTGAGCAGCTTGTCGCGCTGCTCCAGGCAATCGGCGCCGATGATGAATGCCGTGATTTCGTGAGTCTTGGCCTGCTGGCCCAGATCCTCGAAATACGGCAGGTCGCGTTGCGGGTATTCATGCAACTGACCTTTGCGACCGACCGGGGTTTTCGCCTGATCGATCCAGAAGCCGACACCACGAAAGGATGCCGGCAACAAACGGTCACGCCAGTTCATTGGAACCTCCTGCCGACAGCGAGCGATAGCCGATGCGCGAAGACAGCGCCAGCCCTGGTTGATTGGTTTGCGGTTGATCGGTACGCAGCCCTGCCGGCGCATTTTCGAAGCGCACGGTCAGGCCGCCTTCGAGTTGCGTGCGGTTGTTGATTGCGCTTTGTTGAATCAGTGCGCCAGAACTCTGTGGCAACGAACCACTTTGCAGTGCACCGTTGGCTGCTTGCGGTGTTGCTCCGAAGAACGCGGGTGCCAGTTCGCCTTTGCCTTCGGCATTGGTCTGGCGTTGCGCTTCGGTGAACGTTTCAACCTTGCCGGTGACCTTGGCGATCAGTCCGGCAAAGCCGCCGTCGAACAGCTCTTTGATCGGCGCAATCACGGTTTGCAGTTTTTGCCACAACTCGCCGAACCACTCGGTGATCGGCCCCCAGTTCTTGATGATCTGCCCCAACGGCGTCCATTCGAACATGTTGTGCAAAAACTCGAGTACCGGTGCGGCCAACGCCTGCACCACGCCCCACAGCGCCGAAAAGACTTCGCTGATCGGTTGCCAGTACATCGCGATCTGTTCCAGCGGCGACCATTCGAACAGGCTCTGGAAGAAGCTTTTGATCTGCTGCGCCGAGGTTTGCAATGCGGCCCAGATCGGTTCGAAGAACGTGACGATGCTGCCCCAGTTGTTGACGATCATCCCCAGTGGGGAATAGTCGAACAACGTGCCGAAGAAGTCCTTGATCGCTTGCGCCGCAGGTTGCAGCGCCGCCCAGATCGAGGCGAAGAACCCGGTGATCGATCCCCAGTTGTTGATGATCATCCCCAACGGTGTCCAGTCGAACAGACCTTTGAGGAACGTCATCACCGGCACACTCAAGGCCTTGAGCAAGTCCCAGATTGCCGAAAACAGACCGGTCAGCGGCGCCCAGTTTTCCAGGATCATGCCGGCGGGCGTCCACGAGAACACCGATTTGAAAAAGTCGATCACTGGCGCGGTGACCGCTTTGACCTTGTCCCAGATCCCGGAGAAAAATCCCTCGATCGGTGACCACAGCGCCGCCAGCGCATCCAGCGGTCGCCAATCGAGGATCGAGCGCAACGTCGCCATCGCACTCAAACCGATGTTTTTCACGCCCTCCCACATGCCTTTGAAGAAAGCGCTGATCGGCGTCCAGTTGGCATAAACCAAACCGGCTGCCACTGCGATACCCATGGCGATCAACATGATCGGATTGGTCTTGAGCACCATGCTCATGACGTCCATCACCTGGGTCATGCCGGTAACGGCGGTTTGCATGGCAGAGAAGGCAATCGCCCCCGCCGCCAGGCCTTCGACCAGTTTCGGGTTGTCGGCGAGCAGGCTGCCGACCTGGGTCAGCATCGGTTCCAGCCCGACCACCAATGCGCCCACCGCCGGCACCAGTGCGGCATCGACGGCTGCGGAAACCTTTTCCATCGATGCACTGAACACGTTCATGTTTTGCGCAGCGACTTTCGGCGTAGCGGGCAGGTCGACGGTTTTTGCCGTGTCGCTGACTTCGGTCAATTTGCCCTGAAACGCCGCCGCCGATTTGATCCCGTCCACGAACGGCGTGATCACGCTGCCGCCCTTGAACAGACCACTGATGTCCAGCTTACCGAGGCCGGTCTGTTCGAGATTGTTCTTGAAGCTCTCGACCTTGACTCGCAGGGCGCCGAGTTTGGGCGACAGTTCATCGATGCCCGTAATCAGCACCGGCGTTTTCACTTTGTTTTCTTCGTCTGCCATCACTGCACCTGCTGCATCGCATTGATCCGTTGCGCGTGCTCCAGCGATTCGCGGAGCACATCCAGTGGCCTGGCCATCATCTGTTCGGGGTCAACCTTCCAGAACCAGGCCAGGTCATAGGCGACGGCGATCAGGTCGGTGATGGCGCCGACGCCGCACTCATGAAAAAACTCGCAACGGCCCAGCTCAGCGCATTGAGGTCAGCCAGATCCAACTGGTTGACCGACGACGGTGGAATACCGGCGCACACGGCGATGTATTTGGCCGCCACGTCCATGTCGAGGCTGACTTCTTCGCTCTTGTCGATCTTGTACGGCAGCGCCTTGATCGCTCGCACCTCCTGCACCGTCGGACGGCGCAGAAGGAGTTCGGTCAGGGGCTCGCCGTGAGCTTCGATCGCAACCTGAAGCTTCACGGCGCCGCTCATTGCCAAGTCCCCTTGATGCCTTCGAATTTCAGTTCGATGGTGGCGTCATCACCTTTGGAGACTGGCTCCTCGACCAGATAGGCGCCGGCCAGTACGTAGACTTTGCCGTTGCTGAATTCGCAGGTGACGGTAATGTCGGTGCCTTCAATCAGCTTCTTCAGCGGGAAGTCGGCGGTGTGCAGCGCGGTCACTTTGAACGACGGCGCAATGTCGGTTTCCTTGTAGAAGCCGGGTACGACGGTTTCGCGTTTGACCGCCATCAGCGGGGCTTCGCAGCCGCCATTGATGGTCAGTTGTGCGCCGTCGACTTTGACGTAGCAGGTGCCTGCAATCAGTTGACCCATGGTGTTACTCCCTTGAATAAAAAAGCCCACACGCGGTGGGCTGAAAACTTGCCGTCAAACGCGCTTATCAGGCCGCGTCGTCGTACTGCAGACGGAATTGGTTGAGCAGTGCGAACACGCGAAGACCGTTGATGTAATCCGGCGGGAACAGCACGTTCACGCGGCTCGGGTCCTGCACGTCGCGCTCGACGATCAGGTGCTCGGCGAACAGCTCGGCGTTCTCGACGTGACCTTCCAGTTCGAGCTTGGCGTACTGCGCGATCAGTTCACCGCGAATGGTCGCCGGGGTGACGATCGGCTGGCCGGCGCCGAAGCGGGTGCCGTCGGAGGCCAGTTTGTGCCGGCCGTACTTGCTGGTGATCACGCTTTGCAGACGGCGCACGATGAACGCCGACTGGTGCATGGTTTCGCTGTCCAGGTAGGAGTTGTCAGCCTGACCGTAAGCGTTTTTCTGGTAGGTGGTGATCGAGCGCTGGATGCGCACGTAGCCGCCCTCGTAGTACGCGGTGGCGATGCCGTAGTTGAGCAGCGACTGACGCTCGGTCAGGGTGAAGCGCTCACTCGCCGGTGCCGGGTCAACGCCCGGCAGGCTGCCGCTCTGGGTCGGACGGCTGGCGTCGGCAGAGATGAATACGGCGGTGCGTGCAGCCAGTGCGGCGGCTTGTACCCAGAACGGTTGCGGAACGCCCGGCTCCAGCGCCTGAATGGTCATGTGCTGATCGTTACGCGCCTGGCCTGCTGCGACCAGCGTACCGACGGTGCCGCGTTTGGCGCTGTAGACGTGACCGAACAGTTGCTTGGCCCACGACCAGCGACCGGTGCTGTCATCCATGACCGCTTGCCAGGTGTTGAGGGTCGACAGATCGGACCATGGCAGTGCGATGAATTCGAACGGCTCGTCACCCAGCGCGGCAATGGCTTCAACCTGATCCGGCACACCGGCACCGCCGGTCATGGCAGTGACTGCAGTGGTCAGGCCAGCCGGGGTTTCTTCGCCGTTGCTCTTGCCCAGGCGATTGAATTGCAAGCTGATGTCGTTGCCGCTGTCGCCAGTCCATTTGGCGTTCAGGGTGACCACACCTTCGGCAGCGGCAGCGCTGACCGGCAGGTCGGCGGTGGCGTTGATTTTTTGCGCCAGGGCGGTGGCCGCTTGGGCAGCGGTGGCACCGTTGACCACGGTGGCTTGCACACGCACGCCGCCGACATACAGATTGAGCACGCCGGCCTGAGTGGCGTTGCCGGTCAGGGTCAGCACGCCTTTGGCGATCGCGCCTTCGGTGTTGTGCAGCGGCAGGCACCAGATCTCACCGATCGGGTCGGCCTTGCGGAAGGTATCGTACATCGAGGCGAGCATCGAGCCTTGGCCGCCGATGCTCTTGGCCAGCGCAACGCTGGACACCAGCACCAGTTTGCCGACTTCCGTCGGCGCGATGTTGTCGTTGACCTGAGCGACGATCAGACGACGCAGGGTCGAACTCGCGCTATTGGCGGCCGAGTTGTCCATTTCGGCATAGAACAGCGGTACACGAATGTCCGCGGGGATGTTGCTGAATCCGATCGCCATTATTTGGCTCCCTTTTGTTTGGCTGGTGCGGTTTTGAGGGTGATATCGCCGTCGGCCAGACGTCGGCGCCACCAGGCGCTGTCCAGCACTTCACGGCCTTCGAGCGGCAGCAGATCGCCGGCCTCCGGGTCCGGTACGACACGGCCAGCGGCCGGCAGTACGGTGATGCGATTGCTCATGGGGTTACGTCTCCAGAGAAAGTCATTTCCACGCGCCCATCGGGGCCCGGGCGTTTCAGGTTGGGGTCGGCCGGGTCGATCGCATCGACCCGCACGGTGACCCCGGTAAAGGACGACAAACCGTCCAGTTCGCGTTCGTGCCAACTCTCCGCAGGCTGACTCGGCAGATTGCGGCCAAGCTGGAACTCGGCAAAAAAGCGCAGCCGGTAAAAGGCGCGGCTGCTGTTGATCGAGACCATCTCGCCGCCGTCGTAAACGATGGCGCTGTAGGTCGAATCTGGTTTGAAACCGACCAGCGCGCGCCACAACTCGGCGCGCAGGTCGTGCAACAGATCCAGCGCTTTTGTAGCGTCGGTGGCGTCAAGCACCAGGACGATTTCGAAGCGGTCGCGGATCGGTTGAGTGGTGAGGTTTTGGGTGGTGCTTTCACTCGCCAAGTCGGCCAGTGGCAGCATGTGGGCCGAAGGTGTCGGCAGATCCGGGTTGCCTTGTAGCAGCGCCAGATCGACACCCACCGAAATGTGATTGGCAAAGCCAGGGCATTGCCCACGCAATTGCGTGAGGATCGGGGTGATCTTCATGGGGGTGTTCCAAAATAGTGGGAGTTACCGCAGGCCCCTGTAGGAGTGAGCCTGCTCGCGATAGCGGTGTGTCAGGCGCGTTGGTTTTGAATGTGGCACCGCTATCGCGAGCAGGCTCACTCCTACAGGGTGGCTCGTGGGTCAGTCTTTGGACTCGGCTTTGGGGTCGAGGCACGACGCATCGATCAGGCAGCGATAGCTGTTCTCTCGATTGCCACTGGCGGTGACCCTGTCGATCGACCAGCGTCCGCGCATGAAGTCCGGCCAGGTGTCATCGAGCAGCACCAGGCCTTCGGCCGCCAACCGTGGATCGCCCGGGCAGGTGATCTTCACCTTGAACTTTTGCCGGAGCATCTTGCGCACTTCACCCTCGCCGACGGCGATGGCATCCGCTTCGTTGGGTTGCTTCTGGCGGATGGTCTTGAACGGCGCAAGCCCGGTTTCGACCCAGCGCAACACGCCTGTCGCCGCATCGACAAAACAGGTCTTGCAGCCTTTGGCCTGCTCGCGGGCGGATTCTTCCAGAGTGGCGCTGATAAAGGCATGATCGCCGGGGCGGTTGTTGCGGGTCACCGACAAGGTCACATCCGCCAGCGTCTGCCCCGACAACGATTTGGTCTGGCCGGACCGCGCCAGCACGTAAATCTGATCGTACGGTTTGGCGACCACGTTGTACTTCATCGCCAGTCGCGTCAAAAAGCCCATGTCGGTTTCGTTGGTCTGATCAATGTGCTCGATACGGATCAACGACACATCGGAAGCGACCCGCGGTGAAAAGCCGTGTCGCAATACCAGCTCGCGAAACAATCCACCCAGCGTCGTTGGCCCGTGACTGGCGGTACGTCGCTGCTTGAAGCCGGTTTCATCATCCTTGCTGAATGGCGCCGCAGTGGCTACCAATGTCAGGCGGAACGGGAACAGCGTCGGCGTCAGGCGAGTGACTTTGAATTGGCCTTTGTCGACCATGCCCGATTCCAGGTAACCGACTTTCAGGCCGATTCGGCCACCGAGACTCGGCAAACCGTCGAGACCTTCAAGGTCCACCGTCAATGTCAGTTGGTCCGACTCGATGCCCGCGGCATCGATATGTTCCCAACTGATCAGACGCTGATTGAGCAGGGCCGCATGGGCGCCGTAGATTTCTACCGCCGGGGTAAAACCCAGTGTCATGCGACCTCCTTAATCCCAGGCTGTGAGCGGTTTGATTGCGGCGGGTTTGCTGTCGAGTTCAGGCAGTGCGATCCAGATGCCCGCAGGCAGGATCGGACCATGCTCGGCCAGCGTCGGATTAAGTTTCCACAGCGCTTCTTCAGCCACATCATCGCTGCGCCCCGTTTCGCGGTAGAGCAGCAGATTCACCGAATCACCGGCCACGCTTCGTACCTTACGCATTGTTGAACTCCGCCAATTCGATGACCCAATCGACCACCATCGCCGTACCGTCATCGATGATCTGGGTCTGGGTTTCCTGAACGCTGTTGATCCGCCACAAGCCCCAATTGCGACCGATGCCGTCAATCAATGGCAGCGGTATGCGCAGTGCCTGTAAGGCGCGCAATTCATCCAGCCGATCCATGGCCACGGCGTACATCGACTTGCCGGTGATGGTCAGGGTTTCCGGCTTCTGCCCGGTCTGACTGGATTTGGGTTTGCTAGTGAGAATCTGTATTTCTGTCCAGCCGCCATCGGACTTGCGCAACAACGAGTGGTACGCAAACTGGCGCGAGAGGCCAAAGATGAAACTGCCCAATGCCATTTGTTGTTTCATCAGGCGACTCCATCGGTCAGGGCTGCGTCACGGCGGGTGGCGAGAGGGTTGTTGGTCAACAGCGGCAGGAACTGGCCGTGGAATTGCCCACTCAGTTGCTGCCCGATGATTGTGCGGATTTGTTCAGCCGTGTCCGGAGCCGGACAGGTGACCTGGATCAAGGGCGAGAAGGTGACTTGCTGGTTTTGGCTTTGGGAGGGAGCGTTGACCAGATTTTTCGCGACATCTCCCGGCGCAGAGAGTTTGTCGGCGGGCGGGCTGGCGAGTTTTTCCCCCAGGTATGATCCCGCTAATCCACCCAGGACTCCCCCGATGGCTGTACCGACAACGGGAAGAAAAAGCGAGCCGACGGCCGCGCCAATGGCTGTACCCGCTAACTCACCTGTTGCCGCTCCCACGGCTTTGTCATCGCCCTCACGCCAGCCTTTCAGGCCTTTGTAAGCGGCGTGTGCAATCATCAATGGTGCAGCGACTTTACCTACAATAGGCGCAGCTCGAGACAGCATAGGCATAACCTTGGCGCCTGCGCTCCGCACTGCGGGCAAGACCTTGGCAGCCGTGCTTTCGATGGCAGGCATAACCTTGAGCGCTGCACCGCGTAAGCGATTGCCCAGGCTTTGGCGAGCAGTTGGAGTGCGCGGCGAAGCACTTTTCGCCGGGGTCTTGGCCCGTTTGCCTTGACCCGGCCTGCGTGCTGATCGTTTCTTTTTGCGACCGCCATTGTCGTCATCCTCACCGACGATCATTTCGCCGATTTCAGACGGTAAACGCGCAGCCGCCAAGCGCAAAAGTCTTGTCGAAACCGCGTCGAGCACTGAGGACACACCGGTCTTCAGCGCGCCCGCTACGAACGGCGTGGCAGCTACCCCAAGCAAAGTCAGTGCAGCGGTGACGAACGGGAAGGATTCGGCCGCCGCGCTCAGTTCATTGACCACCGCAGTCAGCCCGACTGCAAAGCCGTCTGTCACCGGGGCCAATGAATTGCCGACCGCCGTGGACAGCCTGTTCAGACTCGCATCCAGCGCATTCCAGCGTCCCTGCGATGTATTGCCATAAGCCTCAGCGGTTTGTGCCGCCGAACCTGCATCCTCACCGCGTTTAGATGTTGCATACAGGGACTTGTCAGAAACCAGTTTGAACGCAGTTTGAGCATCCTCAGGCTTCTTCAACAACTCAAGGATTGCATCGTTGTTGCCAAACAACGTTTTTGTGAGTGAAGCCTGTTTCTCTTCAGGTTGTTTCCTGAGTTCTTCCAGAACCAACTTAATCGTTTGGGGGGCATCTTCACTCATCCCACGTGCCAGCGACTCGGGGTTCAGCCCCATTTCGGCCCAGGCCGAGCGCTGCGCCGATGAGGCGGACTGACCTTTACCCAGAACCGTCGTGAAACTCTTCAGCGCCGCTGCGGCATCTGTCTTGTTAGCGCCACTGTTCAGAAATGCTGCCGCAAGTGCAGCCACTTGCTCGGGCGTCATCCCTGCAGCTTTGGCGCCCTCCCCGGCACTTTGAACGACGGAACCGATGTCAGCGGTTTTGACGTTCAGGCCACTGTTGCCAAGGTAGCTGGTCGCGTCTGCCAGATCCTGGCTCTGCACCCGATCAAGCTTCAGAGCGGTGCGCCAGCCCGCCAACATCTCGCCAGCAGCCTTGACATCGATCTTGAAGGCCGAGGCATTGATGGCGGCATCACGAGAGAAGTCCTGTAATGCCTCCTTTTTCTGCTCGCCCTTCAGACCATCACTGATGCCGGACCGCAGCGCTGTGAGTTGCACTTGCAGCAAATCCGCGCCAGTAGACCCACTAGGGGCAACCCGTTTATCACTGGCGATTTCCAGGTTCGTTTCCGAGAGCGCCTGAAGCGATTCGTTACTCAGGTGAAGCACCTGATTCAATTCAACCAGCACCGTTTCGTTGGCCATTGCCGACTGAGTGATTTTCGGCGGCGGACGCTGCTCGATCTCGGCGTTGAGTTTTGACTTTGGTTCGCTCGTGGCGGGGGCGGGGGCGGCGGCGCCAGCCTTGAACAACGACTGCTGGCTGACCAGTAGCTCGCGCAGCTTGACCTGCTCCTGAGTCAGCAAACGAATATCCACGCTTGCCAACGCCAATGTGACGTTCAAATCCTGCAGCGGTTTACCGAGGTTGTCGGGCAGTGTTAATCCGCCCGATGCATTGCTGCTCTCACCGGCGTATGTGAGCGCATATCTGTTCTCTGCCATTGCCGCTCTACTCCTGTTTCACGCCAAGGCGAGTGATCGCTATGTCGTAGCGGCGCAACGCCTTTTCGGCGTCCCATTCGAGAATCTCCGCTTCACTTACCGGGTAAATGAGCGGGACGATATCGAGGATTACTTCGATGTCGCGTTCCGAAAGTAGGCCGCCGGCTGGTTTAAAAAATCGTCGATGCGCACCTGCAATTGCGTCCAGTCCGGGACGGTCATCAGGGCCAAATCGGGGATCATCAGGCCGGTGCAATGGGCGGTGATGAACTCGGCGCGTTCCTTGGCCGTTTTCAGTTTCTTCATCACTTTGGTGGCGCGCAGCACAGGCATTTCCAGCGACAGCGAGGTCACGGTGCGGCCGGTTACGGCGAGCGGTTGCAGCAGTTGCACCTGATCGGGATCGTCGGACTTTTGCGCGTCCTCGACCTGGTCGAGAAAGTACGAAGCCGGGCGTGTCGACATCTCGTGCACATACTGGGCGATGCTCACGTAGTCCGGGCGTTTGAGCTGGTCGAGTTCCTTGACCGACAGGCCGGTGGCGAGCAGCGCCAGTTCGAAGAACTGATCGTCTTCGTCATCGCCGGCGCGTTCCAGCGCTTCTTTTTGCGCGGCGTAGAACAGCGGCTTGAGCTGAATCGTTTCGATCTGCGAACCGTCATCGCCGGTGATCGGCGACAGCAGGTCATGCTGGGGTGGCATCCACGACATGTATGAATTCCTTGGTGATTCTTGAGGGGTGTAACAATTCCCTTGTAGGAGTGAGCCTGCTCGCGAAAGCGGTCGTTCAGTCACATTGATGTTGAATGTGCTGGCCTCATCGCGAGCAGGCTCACTCCTACAGGGTTTTGCGGTATCGGGAGGGGTTACGGCATCAGCACCGCACGACGGGCATCACCGAGGATGTCGACGCCGTTGAGCACGAACTTCTGGGTACGCACGTCGATGTCGATCACCGGCACGCCGTTTTCCAGGCGGTTGTAGGTGCGGCAGGACAGTTCCAGGTTGGTCTTGGGTTTCTCCCCCATCTTCACCGCGGTTTCCTCAAGGGATTTCAGCTTGCCGCCAACGGTGTGGTAGGTGAACCAGGTGTTGCCATCCTGATCCTGACCGGCTTCACGCACGTTCAGCAGGATGTCGTCGCCCAGCTTCACGCCCAGTGCGAGCATGACTTCTGTGCCCATGCCTTGCAGGGTCAACTTGGCGTTGAGCGCTTTGCCGCCCTTGACCATTTCTTCAACAATGAAGCGGCCGCCACGCATCTCTTCCACATCGAATTCGATCTTCGGCGGAGTAAATTCTTCTACTGTCGCCGACAGCGGCAGGCCTTGCAGGGTGGCCGCGATGGCCTGGCGATTGCGGTTGGTAAACATTAGAGAACGTCCTCCAGGAACTGCTCGATGATTTCATCGCGGGCGTTGAGTTGGTAAATCATGTGTTCGTTCGGCGCGTAACGGCCGTAGTCGATGACCACGTACCAGGTGCCGTTTTTGTACTTCTCGACGCTGTTGAGTTCCGGGTGCAGATAGACGCTGCCGCCAGGAATGGTTTCGTCGGCGACCAGGGTTTGCAGCCAGTCGTTGATGCGCTTGACCTCTTGATCCATGAACGACTTGGTGAGGTTCTTGGCCATGGCTTTCTGGCCGGCCTTGACCAGCTTGCGGCTGATCGCATCTTCGAGGCCGACGTAGCTGATGAACTTGCCGGTGATCGAGCGGTTACCCAGCAGCGAGAAGCCACCGAGCACGGTGCGGGCGTAGTAGCTGACGCCATAACGGTTGAGCAGATCGCCTTCGGTCGAAGTGTCGAGGATGTTGTATTCGACGACGCGGGAGACGTCTTCGGCGTAGGTCACCTGGTTACCAGGACTTTCCCATTGCTTGACCTTGGCCAGCGCGGCGATCGCCAGGCTGGATGGCGCGATGAAGACATTTTTCTTCGCCGCTTTCGAGTACACCGCCGGCATGTTGTGCACCACCAGGCAACGGTCGAAACCGAGATCAGCGCCGCCCAGTTCCTGGCTGTACAAGACTTGGTCAGCGACCGAGGCGTCCTTGCCATCGAGTACCACACGAGCCTTGATGCGCTTACCGAACGAGGCGAACTCGCTAGCCACCGCTTTGGTGCCGGTGAAGCCCGGCGCGCCGATGATGGTCAGGTCTTCCGGGACACTGCCCAGCGCGGCCAGACCGAGCTTGCGGCCGGTCAGCGGATCAACGCCGCCGATCACATTGTTGACGGTGTCAGCCGGGGTTGCGCCCGCTTCGACGATCACCACGTAGACCGGCACCTTGACCACTTTGAGGATCTGGTAAACCGCGTGGTACAGAGTGCCTTCTTCCGAACCGGTAGGATCGAGCAGCGCGTGGGTGGTGAAGCTGTTGATGCGGAACGGTGCGTTACGCGGAATCAGCAGATCGGCTTTCGGCGCAGTGCCGACCAGACCGATGACGTTGTCACCCAGGCCACCCATGGCCTCAGGGGATTCGGTGGCATTGACGGTAATGCCGTTGTGCTCGAAGTTCAGAACTTCAGCCATAGTCAGTCAGCCTTCTTGGCAGCGGCCTTTTTGGCCTGGGTGGAGGGGGTTTTCAGTTCCAGTCGACCGGCGCTGTGCAGGGCACTGGCTTCGACGTCGAGAAGATCAAGGTCTTGACCGACGCTCGACCAGTGCCCACCGCCGGTGGGGAATGGGACGAGCACGGTGTAGGTTTGGCGGGTTGCCATTTTTCGTTTCTCCATAAACGGGAAAGCCCCTCTTGGGGAGGGGCTTGGCGGGTGTTGAGTGTTTTTTAAGCAGGCAAGAAAACGCCCCGGGGTGCGGGGCGTTTATTGAAGAGCTTCAAGCATCCATGACGGAATGACAGGCCGATGTTCAGCAAGGGGAAACTCTTTCCCTTCTGGCCAGCTACGGAGCCGGCTGCGAAATACCTGCAATTCGACATATTGCTCTGAACTCAGCGTTGTCGGAATGCTTTGTTCTTGCTCATCACGGTGACGCGCCACCAAATTGTCCGTATGCAATAACTTGTTATCGCGCCAGGCTCGTTCGGATGCAGCCAGCGCCTCTTCAGACAAACTCGGCCCATCTACCATTTGAGGCAATCCCTCTGCGCTTGGCCTTACGACCTTTCCAGCCGGAAGCGGTTGGGCAAAAAGATTTCGATAGATTTCATCGGCAATCAACAGCGCGTCTGGGGGAATCTCGCTATGGAATCCCTTCAGATAGACCCCGCCTGTTGCTGCTGAATAAAGGTACTTTCCCATGATCAATTTCCTATTGCGATGTATGAAAGCACGGGGGTATTACCTGTTACACCGCACGCGTACATCCAGAGAGCGCCCACGTTAGTTCTGTTTTCAAGTGATGTATTAGTAAATGTATTCGCCGTAATTCCGGTCGCGATACCGGTTGTCGTGGCAAATACACCATTTGGAAATGCGATGGGCCATGTAACCGGTGTAGCGAGAAAGTTGTTCACGCTGCTGTAAGTAGCCCCTTTCACTTGCCCCCACTGAATGATCAAACCACCGAGCCAATTCGGCAACGCGATATAACCGTTTACAGCCAAGCTGATTGCAAACCCTCGACGCAATTTTTTGGGCGTGACAATTGTAGAGTCATCAGTCCCCTCTAACGTTTGAGTCTGGGTGGCAACCTTCGCCGTACCCTGATTGGTTTCCGATGCTTGCTGCGCGAGAACGGTCAGCGGTGCAATGTCGATGCTTCCCTGGTTGATCGGTGCGCTCCAGGCTTTGATGCACCACATGACCGCAAGGTTGCGGGGACGTGCTTCAGCTCCACCCGACGCCCTTGTTACGACATCGTCAACATTGTTGTATTGCTGAAGATAATTACGTCTGACATCTCCGGCCGCGAAAATATCGGCGATGACGTCATAGGTAGTCCCGTGAATGTGGGATTTATTGTCGTCAGCTTGCCAAGTGCCGATGCCACGCCCGGCGTCCACGCCGCGTCCGTGATCCCAGCCACGAAGGAACTCACCGCGCGACTCAGGCAAACGGAAGTTACCGGCACCCTCATTGCCCTTGTTGTAAGTAACACCGAGATAAGCGGCCAGATCCGGATAAGTCGCAATGCTCTGCACACTGCCATCCAGCTCCAGATAACCGGGTGCAACGATCCCTGTCGGGAATGCCAGAACAGCGCCCACCGGCACAGCAGACTTGAGCCGTTCGACTTCCTTGGCCAGTGCGGCAACATCGATGGTCCCCTGATTGACCGGGGCATTCCAGGCTTTGATGCACCACATGACGGCGATGTTGCGGGGGCGGGTTTCGCCGTTACCCAGCGAAATGGCTGGACCTGTCTTCAGCCAACTGTCCTCACCGGAAGGGATGTAAGTTGCATTGGAACTGACAGAGTTGGTGCCGGCGACTCCTATAGCTACCGCACCGTACGGCCAGTTTCCCGCACTCGCTCCCAGGCCGCGCGCACTCTGTACTGCCGCAATCGCCGCCGTATCATTTACACCTGTTACATGGGAGTGATCCTCAGCCTGCATGGACTGCACGCTACCGAGACCGCGTCCGGCATCGACTCCACGTCCATGATCCCAACCGCGCAAGAATTCCCCGCGCGCCTCGGGCAAGCGGAAATTACCAACCCCCTCATCACCCTTGTTGAACTTGCTACCCAGATAAGCGCTCAAGTCTGGATACGTCGCGCTGCTCTTGACGCTGTTATCCAACTCAAGAAACCCCGGAGGCGGCGCATCAACCGGGAACGCCACAATCGAGCCCACCGGCAACGCCGACGCCTTGGTAATCAACGCTTCAACTTCAGCCTTGGTGTACGAATCCTTGATACCAAATCCGGCCAGCGTCTCCGGGTTTGCACCCGCAGTAGCGCGACCATATTCGTCGACGGTCAGACTCTTGTAAGTCCCGGCAGCAATCCCGGTACGCCCCGCCAGCATCTTGAACGTCAGCGCTGTGGTACCCAAAGTGATCGGCGCGTTAGTCGTGAGATGCCACAACGAATCTCCATTCGCCGTGCCCTCCTCGACCATGACCGTAAGTCCCGGTGTGACCTTGGCGCTGCTGTTGGCATCCGTCGCCCGCACCCAGTCACCATTGGCAACGACCCACAAGCCGTTGTCCTTGGCCAGCGTCTGATTCGCAACAAGCACGCGGTCGCCAGCAATCACTGCGACACCGTCGATTTGCTGCGCACCGTTCAACACGATGTTGCTGGATGCAGCAACACGCACCGATTGCTTACCATCGAGTTTGCCGAGTTCTTCGGCGAGGTAACTCATGACCCAGGCACGGGTTGCTTTGACGACGGTGTCATCGATCAGCAACGTCACCAACGACGCATTACTCGTCTCGAAAATCGAGCGAATATAGAACTCTTTACCCGAACCCGACGTCGCCAGCACCGGTTTGAACGACTCCGGATATTTGACGATGGCATAGAGAATTCCAGTGTCAGTCCACAACCCGGCCTCTCGTACATACCAACCGCCGACGTCCGGCGGAATGGTCACTTCGGCGAGCAGCCAGCTCGGATTTTTCTCGTCCTGGAACAGCGCATTGAGCGGCCCGCGCCAGACTTCGCGTTTCAGCGCGGTGGCGGTCGCGGCCGGGTTGTAGACCGTGCCGCCGCCGTCACCGACGGAAATCTGCGTCAACTTGATCGGCACGCCCGCAGCCTTGCACGCCGTTTCGTAGGCAATCCCTGCGTTGGTGAGCAGGGTGTAATAGTCAGCCATTCAGGCCCCCTGAGGATAAATAGTGGATGTTTCGACGGTGTACATGCCGGCAGCCATGAACGCCTCTCCCGAGGTTTCGAGCCCTTCGATGAACACCGGATAAACCGTGGTCAGCTCACCGCAGAACGTCGCGGCGCCGATGACGTGATTGCCGAAAGCGCTCAAGCCGACCGAGACCGTCAGCACATCGCGTTCGCTCTTGGCATCCGCCAGGCGTCGGTCGAGACGGGCGTCGATTTCTTCGCTGTAGGGCTGGTCGCTAAAAGCTCGTACGGAAAAGCTGTACGGCGCACCGGGCGGTGTCTGTTCGTACCAGGCGCGGATCTCGGGTCTTAATTGCAAACCCTTGGCGGCGTTTTCCAGCGCCTTGCGGGTACCGGCCTGACGCGCGGTGGGCCAGGCCAGTTCAACGGTCAGGCGCTTTTCAGCTTCCGGTGCGGCGGTGCTCCATTCAGCAACACCGCGATCCGCTGCCAGATACGGCAGAAAGGCGACTGGTGTTTCTGCTGGGTTCATCAGTTCCGGGAACGGCGGCGCGATGCGGTCAAGCAGTGCGCCGAAGCCCAGATCCAGACCTCGTTCGAGTGCCGAGCTGTTGGCAGGCAGCAGCGTCGGACGCTGAGTTTGCTCACTCATAGCGTCAGCACCTCGACTTCGACTGCGGTGCAGTACGGCGCCTGAAACGCCGTCGTCACGATCGGCGCCAGCGGTTCGAGAATCTGCAATTGCACAGCGCCGGCGCTGTGCAGCGTGTAGTCGATCCAGCTTGGATCAACGCGGCCTTCAAGACGATGGCAACTGTCGGCGTAGGCCTGCAATTGCTGTTGCGCGGCGACTTTGGTCAGACCCGAATCGGGGCCGGAATTTATCTTCGCGACCACGCGAATCTTGTAGCGCTGAATATCGGCTGCCTTGACGGTGACGAGGTCGGTTTCAGGTCGTACATCAGGCCGCGCGAAGTGCTGACGAACGCCGTCAAGCAATGTCGCGGAAGGCGTGCCATCACCGTCGCGGGACAGCACAGTGACCTGCACTTCGCCCGGCGCGGTGCGGCGGCCATTGCCGTCCTTGACCTGCGCGGCGAGGCCATCCGGGTTGAAGGTGTAAGTGACATTCACCACACCGGCGTCGGTGGATTCGACTTTCACCTTTGGCCGCTCGCCGAGGGTGAAGACCTCGCGGCGATACTGCATCCGCGAACCGGCTGCCGGTGCATGGGGCGCCAGGTAATAACGCAACCGGGCGTCGTCGTCGCTTTCGTAAATCGCGGGGACCGGCGGGAAGGCCGCTGGATCTCCCGGATCAAGCAACTGCCGTTCCAGGCCCATATCCGCCAGACGCGCATCGAGATTGCTGTCGGTCGCCCACCACGCCAGCATCTGCTTGATGCGGGCGTTGTATTTGCGTTCGTGGGTTTGCAGCCGAACGCAGAAGGCTTCAAGCGCCAGGGTGAGCAGTTCGCTTTCGTTTTCCAGGCTGGTCTTGAGTTTCGCGGCGCTTTCCGGCGAACGCACACCGACGTATTCAATGACGAAAGTCTTGAACTCGGCGAGCAAGTCTTCAAAGGCTTCAACGGTGATCAGCGCGGGTTCGGCCAATTGGTTCTGGCCGGGGATCAACATGCTCATGTCACGACCTCGAAGGTTTGTTGACGGTTTTTCCAGGTGCCGGCGAAGCGCAGCAGCAGACCCGCGCCCTGGCGGCTGGCGACGATCACTTGTGGCTGAAAATGATCGATACCGTTTTGCTTGTTGTAGAACGCTTGCGCGGCGTGGCTCTGGGCCAACAGCAGAACGTCGTCACCGAGGTTCTGCCCCAGCAGCGTGGGGATCAACGATCCGTACAACGGGCGTTTTTGCCGGGTGCCCAGCGGTGTGGTCAGGGCCCGGGTCGCGCGCTGCACAAATTGCAGCCAGTCGTCGACCGCGGCCCCGCTGTCTCTATCGATTCCGATCATGTGGAGGCTCTTGAATCAGGGGCTGATGACACGGCCCTGGTGATCGACCAATGGACCGCTGAAGTGCACGCCCGAAGGGTCGATGGTCATGCCGACGGCACCCAGTTGCAGGGTGATCAGTTGTGGCGTCATCGCCAGTCGCGCCGGGCCGATGCTCAGTTCCAGCGACTCGCGAGAACCGCTGAAAGCCGTTGGGCCGTTTTGCCAGTGGAGGGTGTGCGTGGCATCGTCGTAGCCGCTTTCGCTGCCGTCGACATGAACCCGCCGCGTCAGCGTGGGGACAGTCGAAACGGGTGGAAAGCGATCACTGTTCAGGCCGAACAGGGCGACACTTTGTGCGCCACTTTCGCCGCTGCCGTAGTTGAACAGCAGACACTGCTCACCCACGGTCGGAATCCGCGACTCACTCTGTGCGCCGGCGCTGGGGTTGAAAAACTTGATCGCTGGCGTGAGCAAGCCACCGTGGCTGACCTGGCAGGTATTGCTCGCCGCATCGACTGTCTGGCAAATGCCGATGCGGCAGAAGCTTTCAGCGCGGCGGTGCAGGTCGTCGATTTCCGCTTCCATTTCGGCCAGGCGTTCGATGATCGGACCCAGTTGCATGCGCAATAACGCGTCGAACATCGGTCAGGCCTCCAGCGCGGTGTATTGGTCTGGATCGTCGATGTTGCTGACTTCCCAGGTGCGGGCGAATTTCGGTGTGCCCAGCGGGTCGTCGAGCAAGGTCGGGCCGAGGTAGAGGGTCTGGTTGAACGTCAGGGTCCAGGCCTTGAATTGCTGGTCGGCGCGAATGAGCATGGACGGCAAACCATCCATGTTCATCGGCAGATCGCATTGATCGCCCGGCAGGCTCCAGCGATTGTCGGTAATCAGATTCTTCAGTACAGCGATCAGATCGCAGGCGGCAAAGGCACTGGCCGATAGCGCCGGAACAACTTGCAGCGACAATGTCAGGACATGAGCGATACGCCCATCTGCGGCACGCTGTCCTGATGCATTTCGGTCGAAGTCGATCAACACCCAAGCCTGATCGCCCGGTGCAGTGAAATCATCGTGATTGCCGACATTGATGTTGAGCCCGGCAGTGTTGCGCAGCGTCGTCGCGATGGCTGTGAACAGTTGCGACGGCTGCTGGATCGGTGTGGGCATACATGACCTCCTTTTCAATCGTCCACGCGCAGCCCTGCCGCCCAAAGGGCGGCACGAATCACATTCGAGGTTAAGGCTGGTCGCGGGGTGGGACTTCGCAGACGCCGATGCGTTTGGCGGCCCAGCGTTCGTACAGACCGATGGCCACATCGGCCCCGGCCATTGCGGTGAGACAGCCGAAGGCGCCAGCGGCCCAAATCGACATGCCAGCGGCGTACAGCAGCATGATTGCCGACACGCCGCAGATCATGCAGGCGCCAGAGCGCAAGGCCAGACGCCGCATAAGCGGCCAGCCGCGGGCGCCCTCCTTGTCCGCACGCCACATTTCGCCGGAGACCCCGCCTACCACTGCGAGCAGGATGACCAGCCAGATCGGCATGTCCGCCAACGCTTGTTGCTCGTTTGTCATGTCACGCCTCCGGGAGTGTTGGATGAATGGTGTGTGTAGGGTTCAATCGTTTTCTCTTGAGGTAGGCATTCCAAAAAGCCCGGCGCAGGGCCGGGCTTTTCAGTAATGCGCTCTCGATAGAGGCCATGAAGGTGATGATCGAATCAGAACGGTGCCACCGGCCAGTTGACGGTGGACGGATAGCCGGATTGTTTCTTCATGTCGCTGAGACCCACGCAGTACTGTTTGTAGGCGAGCAACAGCGCTTGTTCTTCAGGGGTGGCAACATCCAGGTCGACCTTGTAATGCAGAGAATTCAACATCAGCCACTGGCCAGCAGCAGACAGAAGCTCCAGCGCTTCTTGCGCCACATCCTTTTCGAGCTCTTGATAGGTGGGTTCACTGAACTCCCAATCAACGAAGTTTGTCGTCGCCCCCTTCCATCCCACCTGGACTGCCGGGTTTGCTGTGATATCCACCCAAAAACCATTCGATAACTGTGCTTCTACTGGCATGGCCGTAGGCTTCTCTACAGCGTCGACAATCACCAGAACTTTGTTGAAGGCTTTGGAATAGTTGAATCGAACAAAAGCGTAGCGGTTCATTTGTTTCTCCTGTTTGCACTCATCGCGAGTACTGTCCTTGGGTTTTGCTTACTTGCCTCTCCGTCAAGGTTCTTCAACGGGATATCCATCAGGCAGGCATTCCAAAAAGCCCGGCAGTCCGCCGGGCTTTTCAGTAATGCGCTCCTTCGCCTTCCTTCAAATCCTGTGTTCAAGAAGGAAGCTGACTTTTCGGCGCTACTGGCGCGGTACGAGTCCGTTCAAATTGTTTTTCCGACCGCGGTCCCTGCCCGCCGGATAACTGCTTCTGGTGCTTTACGCTGCACACCCGGGTCAGTTGCCAACCCTCTGAACCGTTGAGGCCGGTTCATCGCTGCCTGTTCTTGTGGAACTAAAGAGCTTTCTTGCCAGCCGCTTTGTCGAGCGGCTTGGTGGCAAGGATATGCATGTATGCATATACAGTCAATGCGCAAATGCATTTATTTATGCATGAAAATGCGCAGATGCATGGAAGCCCCGCAGCTCAAGGGTTTGGCGGTTTCATCAAGGCGAAAAAAAACCCGCCTGCGAGGCGGGTTTATCTGAGAAGGGTCGGGTTAGCGGGCGTACATGCCCCACCAGAAGACGTGACCGAGGATGACGATCTGCTCTTCCTGGATTTCCTGGAAGCTGTAGTCCTCGTCCGGATGCTCATCGCGATTGAAGCTGCGCAGACGAATGCCGGTAGGCAAGCGGTAAAGCTGCTTTACGCGTAACTGGCCGTTGTGATTGATCGCGTACAGGTCGCCATCAATGATGTCGCCGATCCCGCACTTGCCCGCATTCACGCCGACAGTGGCGCCATCACGCAACACCGGCAACATGCTGTTGCCGCGTACAGTCACGCATTTGGCCTGGTCGAACTGCACACCATTATGGCGCAGGCTGCGCTTGCCGAAGCGCAGGCTAGAGCGCTCGCTCTCTTCGATGACGAATCTTCCTGATCCAGCAGCCAATTCAACCTCGCGAAGGAACGGCACCGATACTTCGTCATCATCGACAGGCGTATCGTCGTCCCACAGCATTATGTCCTTGAGTTCCGCGTGTACGTCATCACGCGCGGCACCGGCCGACGGCGCGACATCCGCGCGCCCGCGCAATTGATCGGTGCTCACGGCGAAGTACTCGGCGATCTTCGAGATGTGTTTATCCGAGGGATCGACGATCTTCCCGCTGAGAATCCGCGAGAGAGTTGATTGAGGCACGCCGGTGCGACGGTGGAGCTCCGTGGGGGAGATCCCGTGCTGGTCGAGCAGTGCTCTTAAGACGGAGGCTACGTTGCGTTTTTGCATAACGCGCATAGTGCTTGAAGTTATTCGTTAAGACAAATGCTGATTTGCATAATTAACGCATAAATATGAATTCAGCTGCAAAATGATATTGCCGAGCCATCATTCTGCATTGAATAACGGCCCGGCTCCAACGTGTGGTCAGCCTTTGACGCGACGCGCGGCAGCATTGGCTTTTTTAAGCCGATCGGTTCTGGCCTTTCTGTCGTAATCGTCCTTGGCGCCCATGATTCCACCGGCAGCATGCACCCAGTCGGTGGCGGTACAACCAGAGATCAGCACAGCAGAAGTAAAGACTGAAGCAAAGATAAGGATGTTTTTCATATTCGATTTTCCGGTGTCGCTGATGAGCGCGTTGAATTGCAGAGTTGAAAAAGAACACCTGCTGCGGTTTGTTGGCCGTGGTTGCCCCTTTACTCATCCATGAGCTTTTGCAGTTTTGTCTGAGCTCGTTCGAGCCTCGCTTCCTGTTTCTTGATGACTTTCACATCGCCATACTGACGCGCGGCCTTCAGATAGTTCTGTCTGCGCCGTACTTCGGCTTCGGCCTTTTCGATAGCGCTCGAACGGTCATCCTGTGCAGAAGGCTCGCGACAGTAACGCTCCACATTAGCAAGCGCCTGTTCCAGACCGGACTTGCGATAAACATTGTCCGCCTTATCAGCACGTTCAATTTGGAATACAAGTTCGGCGCGACGCTGCGCACAATTTTCTCGCGCGCCGGCCCAAGAACTATCGATGATCAAAACACCACCAACTAACAGAGATAGATTCCAGAGCAGAGTCGATCTCATGAGACACCCCCCAGATAACTTTTTTCTCCAGCGCGGCCACGGAAGTTGCTCACCCGAGACCATGCATTACGACAACCTAACGTTTCTTGTAAGCCAGAAAGTGCTGTGATCATCATGTCGCGACAGCGAGCTCTGCACGTTGGATAGTGTTCGACCATCCACGCTACTGGTACGTAAACATGATCGAAACACAGCAGAACAGGAGTGCGATCAAACAATGTGGAAATACTCACATCCTTTTCTTTTCCAGCAATAACCGCCGGCACAAACACAACACCTTCCCGGCTTATTGCAATCGATCGCTTCCAGGCGGGAGACTTGATCCCATGAGAACTGCGCACGCAAAACCAGAGCATTTATAACGTTCCTCAACAGCCTAAACATCATCATGTTATTCAAGGCAACTAAACAGCCGCACTGCGCTGACTCTCCGTTAGTCGCAGGAGCTGTTGGCTTGACTCGAATCACATTAACAACGCGGGGGGCGTCGAGGCCTTACTGACGTCTTACTCAGTCTTACTTAGTCGCCCAGAGGCCTTGCACCCTGGGGTTTTGCGCTAGCGAGGAACGTGGCATACGCCATTGATCAGATTATTGATATTGTAGTAATACTCGGCATCGGAGAAGTAATTGAACGTCACCATACCGCCTTGAAAACCTCTTTCCATAAACGGAAGTTCATCGCCTGCAGTGTCCGCGTCAAACTTTACAATCGAACGCGTCTTGAACAGAAACCTGGAAGTATCCAGATGAGTTAATGCAATCTCGAACTTGCGATCATAGGTGTAAACTTTGCCTTCAGGGGTTTTGACGACGTAGTACACATAAAGAGCGCCTTCCCTTGGATCGATCGTCATATCACCGACGCCATGCCAACGAACTTTGTGATCATGAGTATGGACAAAATCGATGGATGCAAAACAGGGGGCGCGTGGAATATCGCGACTGATCAAATAAAAATGCTTGATAACCAGAGCACCGAAGATACAGACGGACGAGACGCCAAACAGTGCTACTATTTTTTTCCAACGAGTTGATAGTTTACGCATATAGCCTCCCCCTTACTTTCCGGCTTGACGCACTTTACCAGCAATTGGGAGAGCGGCTTTCGCACATAATAATTGATATCGGTAAGTATAATCGGCGGCTCAAACTCGCTGAGCGCTTTGACAATATCCTCTTTGGACATTCTTTCACTTTCTTCTACATACAACTTCGCTTCGCCTTCTTGCCAGATGAGTTTCCACTCCTCCAGGTCGGCAGGTTTTTTAAACACCAGATAGGCGTAAAAGACCGGAAGAGCAATCGCCGGCACTACCGTTGCAGGCAGAAGGAAACGCCAGTAACGCTTTGCAGACGTCTTCACTGTAGGAGCGTCGCTGATTGCCGCCGCATCGCTTACGACCGCAAGTGGGGGTTCAGGGGGTTGAATCTCCGGGCTGAGCAAGCGGATTTCACATAACAGCACCACGCCACGGCGAGGCAAGGTCTTGAGACTGTCCCGAGGTAACCCGACATCAGCGAAATGCGCGCGGAGCATGTGCAGGGTCTTGTAATAACTGCTGTCGGAAATCACCAGCCCGCGCTCCCCCCAGACTCGGGAGATAAGCTGCTCCTTATCGGTCACGCCGGCTATGAGGGCCAGCAGCAGGTCACCTTCATTGCTGCCTAGCAAGGCTGACTGCCCCGACCGGCTGAGGGTCATTTTTTCCGCATCGTAGTAACAACCGCTCGCTGATGCTCCTGAGCCGATGCCCTCTGACTGTTCCAAGCTGACTCCTCGACTGGCCTTCACCCACGCATTCTGATCATTCGATAGCTTTTCGGCACTATAGGACACAATGCCAACCCAAGCGGCGGTGCGTTGCTGCATCCACCTCAAAAAAACTTCATACTCGGCTCCACTGAATCAACTCACGGGCCGCATCGCTGGCAAACACTCGCCATTTCGTAGATGCAAACGACCCCGTTTTTGCCTTGTCACTTTTTCCGGTAAAGCTAAACCCCTGATGAATAAAGCTATTTCAGACCTGTCCTCCCACACCCCGATGATGCAGCAGTACTGGCGCCTGAAGAATCAGCATCCAGATCAGCTGATGTTCTACCGCATGGGCGACTTCTACGAGATCTTCTACGAAGACGCGAAGAAGGCAGCCAAGTTGCTGGACATCACTCTGACCGCGCGCGGACAGTCGGCGGGGCAGGCGATTCCGATGTGTGGGATTCCTTACCACGCGGCGGAAGGCTATCTGGCGAAGCTGGTGAAGCTTGGCGAGTCCGTGGTGATTTGTGAGCAGGTCGGCGATCCGGCCACCAGCAAAGGCCCGGTTGAGCGGCAGGTCGTACGGATCCTTACGCCGGGTACGGTCAGTGATGAAGCGCTGCTTGATGAACGCCGCGACAACCTGATTGCAGCCCTGCTGGGTGACGAACGTCTGTTCGGCCTTGCCGTGCTGGACATCACCAGCGGCAGTTTCAGCGTGTCGGAAATCAAAGGCTGGGAAAACCTGCTGGCGGAACTGGAGCGGATCAACCCGGTGGAGCTGCTGATACCAGATGACTGGCCAAGAGACCTGCCAGCGGAAAAACGCCGTGGCGTCAGTCGTCGTGCGCCGTGGGATTTCGAGCGTGATTCAGCACTGAAAAGCCTTTGCCAGCAGTTCTCCACCCAAGACCTGAAGGGTTTTGGCTGCGAGAACCTGACCCTGGCAATCGGCGCGGCCGGTTGCCTGTTGGCCTACGCCAAGGAAACCCAGCGCACCGCCCTGCCCCACCTGCGCAGCCTGCGCCACGAACGCCTGGATGACACCGTGGTGCTGGACGGTGCAAGCCGTCGCAACCTCGAACTCGACACCAACCTGGCCGGTGGTCGCGATAACACCCTGCAATCGGTGGTTGATCGCTGCCAGACCGCCATGGGCAGTCGCCTGCTGACCCGCTGGCTGAATCGTCCGTTGCGCGATCTGACCGTACTGCTGGCGCGCCAGACCTCGATCACGTGCCTGCTCGATCGCTATCGTTTCGAAAAGCTGCAACCACAGCTCAAGGAAATCGGCGACATCGAGCGAATTCTCGCGCGGATCGGCCTGCGCAACGCACGTCCTCGTGACCTTGCTCGCTTGCGCGACGCCCTCGGTGCCCTGCCTGAACTGCAAGTGGCGATGACTGACCTGGAAGCACCGCACCTGCAAAGTCTGGCGACCATCACCAGCACCTACCCGGAACTGGCGGCACTGCTGGAAAAGGCCATCATCGACAATCCGCCGGCGGTGATCCGTGACGGCGGCGTGCTGAAAACCGGTTACGACAGCGAACTCGACGAGCTGCAATCACTGAGCGAAAACGCCGGCCAGTTCCTCATCGATCTCGAAGCCCGCGAGAAAGCTCGCACCGGTCTTAGCCACCTGAAAGTCGGTTACAACCGCATTCACGGCTACTTCATCGAATTGCCGAGCAAGCAGGCCGAGTCGGCACCGGCGGACTATATCCGTCGGCAAACCCTGAAAGGCGCCGAGCGCTTCATCACGCCGGAACTGAAAGAGTTCGAAGACAAAGCCCTCTCTGCCAAGAGCCGTGCCTTGGCGCGCGAGAAGATGCTTTACGAAGCCCTGCTGGAAGACCTGATCAGCCAGTTGCCACCGCTGCAGGACACCGCCGGCGCGCTGGCCGAACTGGACGTGTTGAGCAACCTCGCCGAGCGTGCGCTGAATCTTGACCTGAACTGCCCGCGCTTCGTCAGCGAGCCGTGCATGCGCATCTCCCAGGGTCGTCACCCGGTGGTCGAGCAAGTGCTGACCACGCCGTTCGTGGCCAACGACCTGAGCCTGGATGACAACACCCGTATGCTGGTGATCACCGGCCCGAACATGGGTGGTAAATCCACCTACATGCGCCAAACCGCATTGATCGTGTTGCTCGCTCACATTGGCAGCTTCGTGCCCGCAGCCAGTTGCGAACTGTCGCTGGTCGACCGCATCTTCACTCGAATCGGTTCCAGCGATGACCTGGCCGGTGGCCGTTCGACCTTCATGGTCGAGATGAGCGAAACCGCCAACATCCTGCACAACGCCACCGAGCGCAGTCTGGTGCTGATGGACGAAGTCGGGCGCGGCACCAGCACCTTCGACGGTCTGTCGCTGGCATGGGCGGCGGCCGAGCGTCTGGCGCATCTGCGCGCGTATACGCTGTTTGCCACCCACTACTTCGAACTGACCGTGTTGCCGGAAGCCGAGCCGTTGGTGGCCAACGTCCACCTCAATGCGACCGAGCATAACGAACGCATCGTCTTCCTGCACCACGTGCTGCCGGGACCTGCCAGCCAGAGCTACGGTCTGGCGGTGGCGCAACTGGCCGGTGTGCCAAGCGAAGTGATCGTGCGTGCCCGTGAGCATTTGAGCCGACTGGAAGAAACCGCTTTGCCGCATGAAGCGCCGAAACCTGCCACCAAGGGCAAACCGGCGACGCCACAGCAAAGCGACATGTTCGCCAGCCTGCCGCACCCGGTGCTCGATGAGCTGGCTAAACTGGATCTGGATGACCTGAGCCCGCGTCGTGCGCTCGAAATGCTCTATGCACTGAAGAACCGGATATAAGCACTGAAGAAGCGGATATAACGCAAACGGCTTCAAGCTGTTAGAATCTCGCGCGGTTTGGGATGCTGCTGGCTAATAGCCTGGCCAGCAGGTATCGCTCCCGAACCTGGCGACCCCAACCGTGAAGGGGCAACGCTGCCGCCGCCTGAGGAGAAAATTAGAAATGACCTTCGTCGTCACCGACAACTGCATCAAGTGCAAGTACACCGACTGCGTAGAAGTGTGTCCGGTGGACTGCTTTTACGAAGGCCCGAACTTCCTGGTGATTCACCCGGATGAGTGCATCGACTGCGCCCTGTGCGAACCGGAATGCCCGGCCGTAGCCATTTTCTCCGAGGACGAAGTTCCGGAAGAGATGCAGGAATTCATTCAACTCAACGTTGAGCTGGCTGAAATCTGGCCGAACATCACCGAGAAGAAAGAATCGCTGCCGGATGCCGAAGAGTGGGATGGCGTCAAAGGCAAGATCAAAGACCTCGAACGCTGATCTGTCGCGCGTTCAATAAAAGGCCCCTTGCGGGCCTTTTTGCTTTTTGCGGGTTCTACTATTCTGCAGGCGAAAAAAGGGGCGGTATGACCCGCCCACATTTTTTCCCTATTCCCTGTATTCCTTTTCATCGTCCTGATGAATCGCGTCCTGCGATGTCCGTTCCCCTCTTCCTTGAAGGGCGTGTCTGTCCGTCGACACAACCCAGATACTAAAGAGTTCCCTGCCAAGAGCAATCGGCCGCAGGAGCGAAAGAGCGCTGTAATAAGCACTTCACATTAAAAAATATATATAAAATTCAATAAGTTAGAATTAGCCATCTAGAGCAATCGACGTCTGCTCCCGCGTAAAGATAGTGAACACTTACGAAAGAGTAAGCCAAGGCTTACACCGCGAGACTACAAACGATGGAAATGCCAACCATACGTCCGGCAATGCGCAGGGTGGTGCTGGATTGCCAGCAAACTCAGGTCAACAAAAAACCCCGAACCAGTCGGGGCTTCTTGCGGGCACGCGTGGAAGGCGCTTACTGGAACAGCGACTCGCTCGACAGGCCATTCTTCTCGAGGATTTCACGAAGGCGCTTGAGACCTTCTACCTGGATCTGCCGCACCCGTTCCCGGGTCAGGCCGATCTCCAGGCCTACATCTTCCAGCGTGCTGCTCTCATGGCCGCGCAGGCCGAAGCGGCGTACGACCACCTCGCGCTGCTTGTCGGTCAACTCCGACAGCCATTGATCGATGCTCTGCGACAGGTCGTCATCCTGCAGCAATTCACAAGGATCGGTCGGACGATCGTCGGTAAGGGTGTCCAGCAGGGTTTTATCCGAATCCGGACCCAGCGAGACGTCGACCGAAGAAACCCGCTCGTTCAGGCCAAGCATGCGCTTGACCTCGCCCACCGGTTTTTCCAGCAGGTTGGCAATTTCTTCGGGTGAAGGTTCGTGGTCGAGCTTCTGCGTCAGCTCCCGTGCAGCCCGCAGGTACACGTTGAGCTCCTTGACCACATGGATCGGCAACCGGATGGTCCGGGTCTGATTCATGATCGCGCGCTCGATGGTCTGACGAATCCACCAGGTCGCGTAGGTCGAGAAGCGGAAGCCGCGCTCGGGATCGAACTTTTCCACCGCCCGGATCAATCCGAGGTTGCCCTCTTCGATCAGATCCAGCAGCGACAGCCCCCGATTGACGTAACGCCGGGCGATTTTGACCACCAGCCGCAGGTTACTTTCAATCATGCGCTTGCGTCCGGCCGGATCGCCACTTTGCGACAGTCGCGCAAAATGAACTTCTTCTTCCGGAGAGAGCAGTGGGGAAAAGCCGATTTCGTTGAGATACAACTGCGTGGCATCAAGTGCACGCGTGTAGTCGATGTACTTATGTTGTTTAAGTGAAGCGGAGTGTTTGGATTTGGAACGAACGGAAGGTGGAGCAGCCCCTTCATCATTCGACATCGAAGATTCCGAATCGATGCCGGTCTCCATAAGGAGAACCTCATCGTCGATGTCAAACTCCGGCACTTCTTTACTGAGAGCCATTGTTATAGTCCTTTGGTGAGTTCGACCCCAAGCTCAAGCGACGCCTTTATCCTTGGCAGCGCTGGAGCCTGTCCCCTCTACGCGACGGAACAGGCTGGCTTACAAATCAACGTCTTGGCAGGAACTGCAGCGGATCTACAGGTTTACCTTGGCGGCGAATCTCAAAATGCAGTTTCACCCGGTCTGTACCCGTTGACCCCATTTCGGCAATTGTCTGTCCGACCTTGACCTGCTGTCCCTCCCGAACCAACAGCCTGCGGTTATGTCCGTAGGCACTGACGTAGGTTTCGCTGTGTTTGATGATGACTAATTCGCCGTAGCCCCTTAAGCCACTCCCGGCGTATACCACCGTCCCATCAGACGCAGCTAAAACAGGCTGTCCCAAATCTCCGGCGATATCAATTCCTTTATTCAAACTACCGTTTGAAGAGAATTTTCCAATCAGAATGCCATTAGATGGCCATCCCCAGCCGGTCGGGGCTGGGCCTGCCGGAGGCAACGGCGCGGGCGCTTGCTTGTTGGCGACGGACGGTACAGCCCCCGCAGAACCGGTGGTTGTAGTGGTAGTGGTGCCATTTGCCTGGCGCCGGATTACCGTGGTTTTACTCGACGAAGAAGGTGAAGAACTGCTGTTGCTCACCACCGCCGTCGGCGTTGAACCGGTGCGGCCGTCAAAGCGAATTGTCTGACCCGGATGGATCGTATACGGCGTAGGAATATTGTTCCGGGCAGCGAGGGCTTTGTAGTCCCAGCCGTAGCGAAATGCGATCGAAAACATCGTATCGCCCGGACGGACTACATATTGTCCGGTCGTCACCGTAGGACGCTGGGCCACCGCGTTGTTGCGATCGACCACCCGCACATTGCTCGATTTGGTGCTGGAGCAACCGACCAGCAAGGTGCTCAAGACGAGGCCAGTCACCAGGCGCTGAAAGCTCGTGTTACCCATACGCTGCGCAATGACTGTGAGACTCACCCGCCGCTCCCTTTGTGGTGGCTGAAAAATGTGGAATGCCGGATTTCGGCATGAGGTGTCGCAAGTATAACGGGCCGGATCGGCTTTACCTTTAATGAAGCGAAATCGCTTCACGCACACGTTTGCCAGCTGACAATCTGCTGCGTTTAAACCATCGTCGCCGAAGTAAGACACAAGCGAACGAAAGGAATTCAGCGCACGCAAACAAAAGCTCAGGCCAGTGGCCCATTGAGCAACGGCACAAAACGGACAGCCCCGAGAACATGCCGGGAAAAGCCGTTTTCCTCACGCACGATCAGCAACAATTGCTGCACTTCCCCGGAGCCCACCGGAATCACCATGCGTCCGCCCGGAGCTAGTTGGTCAAGCAAGGCTTGCGGTACATCCGTGGCCACGGCGGTGACGATAATACCGTTATAAGGTGCCAGCGCCGGCCACCCTTCCCAACCATCGCCCCAGCGGAACACCACGTTGCGCAGGTTAAGTTCAACCAAACGTTCCTTGGCGCGATCCTGCAGTACCTTGATGCGCTCAACCGAGAACACCCGCTCAACCAGTTGTGACAACACCGCCGTCTGGTAACCGGAACCGGTGCCGATCTCCAGCACCTTATCCAGTGGGCCCGCCTCCAGCAGCAGCTCGCTCATGCGCGCCACCATATAAGGCTGGGAAATCGTCTGGTTATTGCCGATCGGCAGCGCCGTGTCTTCATAAGCACGGTGTGCCAGCGCTTCATCGACGAACAGATGACGCGGCGTACGCCGGATCACTTCCAGCACCTTGGCGTTGGACACGCCCTCTTCGTACAGGCGCTGGATCAGCCGCTCGCGGGTACGCTGAGAGGTCATGCCGATCCCGCTGCGCAGCCTGTCTTCATGTTCACGGGCCATCAGCGCAGTCCCTCCAGCCAGCCGTCGAGGCTTCTGAACGCATCGTTGAAGGTGCGATCGAGCTGCAACGGCGTGATGGAAACATAGCCCTGCATCACTGCGTGAAAATCAGTGCCCGGGCCGCCATCTTCGGCATCACCGGCCGCGGCAATCCAGTAACCGGCCTTGCCCCGTGGATCGACCACTTTCATCGGCGCCGCTGCACGGGCGCGATGGCCGAGGCGGGTCAATTGAATACCGCGAATATGGTCGATCGGCAGATTGGGAATGTTCACGTTGAGCACCGTGCGCGGTGGCAGATCAAGCCCGGCATGGGCCTCGACCAGTTTGCGCGCAAAGTAGGCCGCCGTCGGCAGATTATCCACCTGCCGCGAGACCAGCGAAAAAGCGAACGACGGACGCTCGAGAAAACGTCCCTCAAGGGCGGCCGCCACTGTCCCGGAATACAGCACGTCATCGCCAAGATTGGCGCCGAGGTTGATCCCGGAAACCACCATGTCCGCCTCGCGCTCCAGCAAGCCGTTGAGGCCCAGGTGCACGCAGTCGGTCGGGGTGCCGTTGAGGCTGATAAAGCCGTTGGCCAGGTATTGCGGGTGCAGCGGACGGTCGAGCGTCAGCGAACTGCTGGCGCCGCTTTTGTCCTGCTCCGGGGCGATAACCACGCACTCGGTGTAATCCGCCAGCGCAGCATAAAGCGCGGCGAGACCGGGTGCGGTTACCCCATCGTCGTTAGAAATCAGAATACGCATGGGCTGTCCGTCTGCCCCACCGGCACCAGATCAACAAGCTCGCGCACCAATACGGTGGCGAAGCATCCGGCCGGGAGGACGAATTCCAGTTGCAGAATGTCAGGCTGGGGATAATGCCACGTCAACCCGGCAATGGGCAGCCGCAGGATGCGACGTTCGTGGCTCATGCCGGCATGAATCAACCAATCGCGCAGCTCTGCTTCATCGGCGGCGATCCCCTGCTCCAATTCATGGACAACGCCTGCGGTCGGCGAGTCACCTTCGCCCCACTGAGGACCGGTCGGGTGCAGATCGAGAATCGCCAGACGCGGGTCGCTGCATTCAGCTTCTCCGGCCGGGAAAAAACTGCGGCTGTCGGTGAACGCGAGCAGGTCGCCGACCTGGGCTTTTTGCCAGGTGCCATCGGCCACTCGTGCGGCGAGCACCTTGTTGAAGAGAAAACTGCGCGCGGTCGAGAGCAGGCGCGAACGAACATTGCGTTGCTCCGGCAACGCCTTGCGCGCCGCCCACGAACGCGCATCAACAACATTGCCGCCGTCGTGGCCGAAACGCTGGGCGCCGAAATAATTGGGGATGCCTTGTTGGGCTATCAGCTGCAGACGCTGCTCAATCGCTGCTTTGTCGCCATCGAACTGAGTCAAACGCAAGGTGAAACCGTTGGCCGAATGCGCACCGCGTTGCAGTTTGCGTTTGTGGCGAGTGGTCTTGAGAATCTTCAGCGTGTCGTTTTCCGCCGCCGACAAATCCGGATCGGCCTTGCCCGGCAATTGCACGCTGAACCACTGGCGAGTCAGCGCCTGACGATCCTTGAGGCCGGCATAGCTGACCGTGCGCAACGGCACACCGGCAGCCTTGGCGATACGCCGTGCGGCTTCTTCAGTGTTGAGGCCGCGTTTCTCGATCCAGATCCACAGGTGTTCACCGTCGCCGCTGAACGGGATATCGAGGACTTCATCGACCTGAAAATCTTCAGCGATGGCTTTCAGTACCCCACTGCCGAGGGGTTCGCCATAGGCGCGCGGGCCGAGCAATTGCAGTTCGTTCATGCGCGCAGCAACAAGGCAACGGAGTGCACGGCAATGCCTTCTTCGCGACCGACAAAGCCAAGCTTTTCGGTGGTGGTAGCTTTCACGTTCACTTGATCCAACTCAACTTGTAGATCCGCCGCGATCAACGCGCGCATCGATTCGATATGCGGGGCCATTTTCGGTGCCTGGGCAACGATAGTGTTGTCGACGTTGCCGACTTTCCAGCCTTTGGCATGGATCAGCGCGACCACATGACGCAGTAGCACACGGCTGTCGGCGCCCTTGAATTGCGGATCAGTGTCCGGGAAGTGTTTGCCGATATCACCCAGCGCCGCGGCGCCGAGCAAGGCATCGCTCAAGGCGTGCAGCAGGACATCACCGTCGGAATGAGCGAGCAGCCCGAAGCTGTGTGCAATGCGCACGCCGCCCAGAGTAATGAAATCGCCTTCAGCGAAACGGTGCACATCATAGCCGTGGCCAATACGCATAAAAAAACGCCCCGATTTTTGTCAGGGCGTGATTCTACCTGCATTAACCGCGCAGGGCGCGTGCGTGATGCTGCAAGTGGTCGTCTATAAAGCTTGAGATGAAGAAATAGCTGTGGTCGTAGCCCGGTTGCAGACGCAATGTCAGCGGATGGCCCGCTTGTTTTGCCGCTTGTTGCAGGGCTTCGGGTTTGAGCTGATTTTCGAGGAAGTCGTCGCGATCACCTTGATCAACCAGCAGCGGCAATTTTTCATCCGCTTCGGCGATCAGTGCGCAGGCATCCCACTCTTTCCACTTCGAACGGTCTTCGCCTAAGTAACGGGAGAACGCCTTCTGGCCCCAAGGGCAATCCATCGGATTGTTGATTGGCGAAAACGCAGACACCGATTGGTAACGCCCCGGATTGCGCAACGCGCAGACCAGCGCTCCGTGGCCGCCCATCGAGTGGCCACTGATGCTGCGCTTGTCCGATGCCGGGAAATGCGCTTCAACCAGTGAAGGCAATTCCTGCACGACATAGTCATGCATCCGATAGTGGCGCGACCAAGGTTCTTGCGTGGCATTCAGATAGAACCCGGCGCCAAGGCCGAAATCCCAAGCGTTGTCCGGATCACCCGGGACATCGGGGCCGCGCGGGCTGGTGTCCGGCGCAACAATGATCAAACCCAGTTCGGCAGCCGTGCGCATCGCGCCGGCCTTCTGCATGAAGTTCTCATCGGTGCAGGTCAGGCCTGACAGCCAGTACAGCACCGGCAACTTACCGCCCTGCTCCGCCTGTGGCGGCAGGTACACGGCGAACACCATGTCGCAACCGAGCACGTCGGAGCGATGGCGATAGCGCTTGTGCCAACCGCCAAAACTCTTCTGACAGGAGATGTTTTCCAGACTCATGGGGATTCTCCCAGCTGCAAGCGGCAAGCTTCGAGCTTCAAGAAAAGGCAAAAGCGGCCTGACTTGCAGCTTGAAGCTCGTAACTTGGGGCTGCTTTTAGAAATGAATGACGGTACGGATGCTCTTGCCTTCGTGCATCAGGTCGAACGCCTTGTTGATGTCTTCCAGGCCCATGGTGTGGGTGATGAACGTATCCAGCGGGATCTCACCGCTCTGAGCCATGTCGACATAGCTTGGCAATTCGGTACGACCGCGCACGCCACCGAATGCCGAACCGCGCCAGACGCGACCAGTCACCAGTTGGAATGGACGGGTAGCGATTTCCTGGCCGGCACCGGCCACACCGATGATCACCGACTCGCCCCAACCTTTGTGGCAGCACTCAAGGGCGGCGCGCATCAATTGCACGTTGCCGATGCACTCGAAGGAGAAGTCGACGCCGCCATCGGTCATGTCGACGATCACTTCCTGGATCGGACGATCGAAATCTTTCGGGTTTACGCAGTCGGTAGCGCCGAGTTGTTTGGCGATCTCGAACTTGGCCGGGTTGATGTCGATGGCGATGATTCGCGCAGCCTTGGCTTTCACCGCGCCAATGACTGCGGACAAACCAATGCCGCCCAGACCGAAGATGGCCACGGTGTCACCGGGTTTGACCTTGGCAGTGTTGAGCACCGCACCGATACCGGTGGTGACGCCGCAGCCCAGCAGGCAAACCTTTTCCAGCGGCGCATCTTTGGAGATCCTGGCCACGGAGATTTCCGGTAACACGGTGTATTCCGAGAATGTCGAAGTACCCATGTAGTGGAAAATGGTTTCGCCCTTGTAGGAAAAACGCGAAGTGCCGTCCGGCATCAAACCCTTGCCCTGAGTCGCGCGAATCGCCTGACACAGGTTGGTCTTGCCCGACTTGCAGAATTTGCACTGGCCGCATTCCGGGGTGTACAGCGGAATGACGTGATCGCCCACCGCAACCGAGGTCACGCCTTCGCCGATCGCTTCGACGATGGCGCCGCCTTCGTGGCCGAGGATCGACGGGAAGATACCTTCCGGGTCTGCACCGGACAGGGTGTAGGCATCCGTGTGGCAAACCCCGGAAGCCACCACGCGCAGCAACACTTCACCAGCCTTGGGCATGGCGACATCGACTTCTACGATTTCCAGCGGCTTCTTGGCCTCGAAGGCAACGGCGGCGCGCGACTTGATCATGCTGACTCTCCAGTGAATCGAATAATAAAAAACCAGACAAGGAGTGTAATACACAGCCTTACGATGAATAATCAGGACAAAAGCAAAACATTATTGCCACACAGGGATAATCCCGATGTCCGAAAATCGCTGGGAAGGCATCGACGAGTTCGTTGCCGTTGCCGAATGCAGCCAGTTCACCGCCGCCGCCGAACGCCTTGGGGTTTCGTCCTCGCACATAAGTCGACAAATCGTACGGCTGGAAGAAAGACTTCAGACGCGCCTGCTCTATCGCAGCACACGCCGGGTGACGCTGACCGAGGCCGGGCAGACCTTCCTGCAACATTGCCAACGCTTGCAGGATGGCCGCGAAGAAGCCTTGCGCGCCGTCGGCGATCTGACCAGCGAACCGAAAGGCATGCTGCGCATGACCTGCGCCGTGGCTTACGGCGAGCGTTTTATCGTGCCGCTGGTGACGCGGTTTATGGGGCTTTATCCACAACTGCGCATCGATATCGAACTGAGCAATCGCCAGCTCGATCTGGTGCATGAAGGCCTGGATCTGGCGATTCGCCTGGGTCGTTTGCAGGACTCGCGATTGGTCGCAACACGCCTGGCGCCACGGCGAATGTATCTGTGTGCGTCACCGTCCTACGTCGAGCGGTACGGTCGCCCACATAGCCTGTCGGAATTGAGTCGGCACAATTGCCTGATTGGCAGCTCGGACATCTGGCAGCTTGAGCAAAACGGACGGGAGTTTTCCCAGCGCGTGCAGGGCAACTGGCGCTGCAACAGCGGGCAAGCGGTGCTGGATGCGGCGTTGCAGGGGGTTGGGCTGTGTCAATTGCCGGATTATTACGTGCTGGAGCATTTGCACAGCGGCGCGCTAATTTCGTTGCTGGAGGCGCATCAGCCACCAAATACGGCGGTGTGGGCGCTATACCCGCAACAGCGGCACTTGTCGCCGAAGGTGCGCAAGTTGGTGGATTTTCTCAAGGAAGGATTGGCTGAGCGGCCGGAGTATCAGGAATGAGTGTTGCGTTGGCTGTAAATGCGCTATCGCGAGCAGGCTCACTCCTACAGGGGAACGCATTTCAAAATGTAGGAGTGAGCCTGCTCGCGATGGCGATTCAACAGGCACCACAAAAATTCAGCGGCGATTCGCCCAACGCTGACGCAACCACTCCAGATCTTCCGGCCGGGTCACCTTGAGGTTATCCGCCCGCCCTTCAATCAGACGAGGCTTAAGCCCCGCCCACTCCATCGCCGAAGCTTCATCAGTGATCACAGCATCCGCCACCAGACTGTCCGCCAACGCCCGATGCAACGCGCCGAGGCGAAACATCTGCGGCGTATACGCCTGCCAGATCACGCTGCGATCCACGGTCTCCAGCACACGACCGTGCTTGTCGACTCGCTTCAAGGTGTCGCGCGCCGGAACGGCGAGCAGGCCGCCGACCGGATCGTCCGCCAGTTCATCCAGTAACTTGTCGAGATCTTCGCGACTCAGATTCGGTCGTGCCGCATCGTGCACCAGCACCCAATCCTCATCATCGGCACCCTGCGCATGCAAATGCAGCAAAGCATTGAGCACCGAGCCGGAACGCTCGGCGCCGCCCTCGACGCGCTGAATACGCGAATCGCCAGCGCACGCCAGGTTCGGCCAATAAGGATCATCAACAGCAAGACTGACCACCAGGCCCTTAAGGCTTGGGTGATCGAGGAAACAGCCGAGGCTGTGTTCGAGAATTGTGCGTCCGCCCAGTTGCAGGTATTGCTTGGGACGGTCCGCGGCCATTCGGGCACCGATGCCCGCAGCAGGAATCACGGCCCAGAAGGCCGGCAGGGAATTGATCATTGGGCCAACTGGTAAAGGGTTTCGCCGTCCTTGACCATGCCCAGTTCGTGACGAGCCCGCTCTTCAACGGTCTCCATGCCCTTTTTCAACTCGCTGACTTCAGCGTCCATCACGCGATTGCGCTCCAGCAAACCTTCGTTCTCGGCGTGTTGATCAGCTATCTGCTGATTCAGCTCGGCGACTTGCGCCAGACTGCCATTGCCCACCCACAGGCGGTACTGCAAACCGGCCAGTAGCAAGAGCAAAACGAGAAACAACCAGTAAGGACTGCGCATCGAATATCAGGTATCCAGTGAAAAAAGACAGCCACGCCAAAACTTTGAAGCATCTGATAGCACGAAGCCTGGAAGACCCAGGCTTGTGCTGTTAAGGCATCAGATTAGTGGCAAATCCATCGCTGTCACGACTTTTTCGACACAATCCGGTGTCCTTCCATCGATTTGTACTTAGCCGCGGAACTCGCTGCGACCGTTGTACTTGGCCTTGCCATTCAACTGCTCTTCGATACGCAGCAGTTGGTTGTACTTGGAAACGCGGTCGGAACGGCACAGGGAACCGGTCTTGATCTGGCCAGCCGAGGTGCCCACAGCCAGGTCGGCAATGGTCGAATCTTCGGTTTCGCCCGAACGGTGCGAGATCACTGCGGTGTAACCGGCAGCCTTGGCCATCTGGATGGCTTCCAGGGTTTCGGTCAGGGTGCCGATCTGGTTGAACTTGATCAGGATCGAGTTGGCGATCTTTTTATCGATGCCTTCTTTCAGGATCTTGGTGTTGGTTACGAACAGGTCGTCGCCCACCAGCTGAGTCTTCTCGCCGATCTTGTCGGTGAGGATCTTCCAGCCAGCCCAGTCGGACTCGTCCAGACCGTCTTCGATCGAGATGATCGGATAACGTTCGGTCAGGCCTTTGAGGTAATCGGCGAAACCTTCAGCGGTGAACACCTGGCCTTCGCCGGACAGGTTGTACTTGCCGTCTTCGTAGAATTCGCTAGCCGCGCAGTCCAGCGCCAGGGTCACGTCGGTGCCCAGCTTGTAACCGGCGTTGGCCACAGCTTCCGAGATCACTTTCAGCGCGTCTTCGTTGGACGCCAGGTTCGGTGCGAAACCGCCTTCGTCGCCAACGGCAGTGCTCAGGCCACGGGCCTTCAGCACAGCTTTCAAGTGATGGAAAATCTCGGTGCCCATGCGCAGACCTTCCGAGAACGACTGGGCGCCAACCGGCTGCACCATGAATTCCTGGATGTCGACGTTGTTATCGGCGTGCTCGCCACCGTTGATGATGTTCATCATCGGTACCGGCATCGAGTAAACACCCGGAGTGCCGTTGAGGTTGGCGATGTGTGCGTACAGCGGCAGGTCCTGATCCTGTGCAGCAGCCTTGGCCGCAGCCAGGGACACGGCGAGGATGGCGTTGGCGCCCAGGGTTGCCTTGTTTTCGGTACCGTCGAGCTTGATCATCGCGTGATCCAGGGCTTTCTGGTCACTTGGGTCGGTGCCCAGCAGCAGATCGCGGATCGGACCGTTGATGTTGGCTACCGCTTTGAGCACGCCCTTGCCCAGGTAACGGCTCTTGTCGCCATCACGCAGCTCGAGTGCTTCACGCGAGCCAGTGGATGCACCGGACGGCGCGCAAGCGCTGCCGATGATGCCGTTGTCGAGAAGCACGTCCGCTTCCACGGTGGGATTGCCACGGGAGTCGAGAACTTCACGACCTTTGATGTCGACGATTTTTGCCATTGTTGTAAACACTCCAAAGTTGACGAAAACGACGCAGCTAGAGGAAATCTTTTTACCGTCGGCAAGGGGTGTGCAGCGGGCAGGCTTGCAGACGATAACGCTCATGCCCGAGGGCATGAGCGACAAATCGTGCGGTACTTTACCGGAGAATTGAGTGTTACGCGGTTTCTACCGTCGGAAAACTCTTCACCAGTTCGTCCAAAGCCTTGAGCTGGGCCAGGAATGGCTCCAGTTTGTCCAGACGCAAGGCGCAAGGGCCGTCGCATTTGGCATTGTCCGGATCCGGGTGCGCTTCGAGGAACAGACCTGCCAACGACTGGCTCATGCCCGCCTTGGCCAGATCCAGAACCTGGGCACGGCGACCGCCAGCGGAGTCGGCACGACCGCCAGGCATTTGCAGCGCGTGGGTCACGTCGAAGAATACCGGGTACTCGAACTGCTTCATGATGCCGAAGCCGAGCATGTCGACCACGAGGTTGTTGTAGCCGAAGCTCGAACCACGCTCGCAGAGGATCAATTGATCGTTACCCGCTTCCACGCACTTGTTCAGGATGTGTTTCATTTCCTGAGGCGCGAGGAACTGGGCTTTCTTGATGTTGATCACTGCATTGGTCTTGGCCATCGCGACGACCAGATCGGTCTGGCGCGACAGGAAGGCCGGCAGTTGAATGATGTCGCAGACCTCAGCGACGACCGCGGCCTGATCAGGCTCGTGGACGTCGGTGATGATCGGCACGCCAAAGGCTTGTTTGATGTCCTGGAAGATGCGCATGCCCTCTTCCAGGCCAGGACCACGATAAGAGGCCACAGAAGAACGGTTAGCCTTGTCGAAACTGGCCTTGAACACGTAAGGGATACCGAGTTTTTCGGTGACCTTTACGTACTCTTCGCAAACCTGCATGGCCATGTCACGGCTTTCCAGCACGTTCATGCCGCCGAACAGCACCATGGGTTTGTCGTTGGCAATTTCGATGTCGCCGACGCGGATGATCTTCTGTGCCATCGGGGTTACGCCTTCTTCTGGTGTTGAGCCAACGCTGCTTTGACAAAACCGCTGAACAGCGGATGGCCATCACGTGGTGTCGAGGTGAACTCAGGGTGGAACTGGCAAGCAACGAACCATGGGTGATCGGCCGCTTCAACCACTTCAACCAGCGCCGCATCAGCGGAGCGACCGGAAATTTTCAGGCCAGCTTCGATCAGCTGTGGCAGCAGGTTGTTGTTCACTTCGTAACGGTGACGGTGACGCTCGACGATCACGTCCTTGCCGTAGCAGTCGTGGACCTTGGAACCGGCTTCAAGCAGGCAGTCCTGAGCGCCAAGGCGCATGGTGCCGCCCAGGTCGGACGATTCGGTACGTACTTCAACGGCACCGGTCGCGTCTTCCCACTCGGTGATCAGACCGACCACCGGATGGCCGCTGGCGCGATCGAACTCGGTGGAGTTGGCGTCTTTCCAGCCCATCACGTTACGGGCGAACTCGATGACCGCCACTTGCATACCGAGGCAGATACCCAGATATGGAACCTTGTTTTCGCGAGCGTACTGAACGGCAGTAATCTTGCCTTCCACGCCACGCAGACCGAAGCCGCCCGGTACGAGGATCGCGTCGACACCTTCGAGCAGCGCAGTGCCCTGGTTTTCGATATCTTCGGAATCGATGTAACGCAGGTTGACCTTGGTGCGGTTGCTGATGCCGGCGTGACTCATCGCTTCGATCAACGACTTGTAAGCGTCCAGCAGCTCCATGTACTTGCCGACCATGGCGATGGTCACTTCGTGTTCCGGATTCAGCTTGGCGTCAACCACCGCGTCCCACTCGGACAGATCCGCGCTGCCGCATTGCAGGCCGAAACGCTCAACGACGAAATCGTCCAGACCCTGCGAGTGCAGGATGCCCGGGATCTTGTAGATGGTGTCGGCGTCTTCCAGTGCGATCACCGCACGCTCTTCAACGTTGGTGAACTGAGCGATCTTGCGACGCGACGAGATGTCGATCGGGTGATCGGAACGGCACACCAGCACGTCTGGCTGCAGGCCGATCGAACGCAGTTCTTTTACCGAGTGCTGGGTTGGTTTGGTCTTGGTTTCGCCAGCGGTGGCGATGTACGGCACCAGTGTCAGGTGCATCAGCATCGCGCGCTTGGCGCCGACTTCGAAACGCAGTTGACGGATGGCTTCGAGGAACGGTTGCGACTCGATGTCACCGACGGTGCCACCGATTTCAACCATCGCCACGTCAGCGTCACCGGCACCCTTGATGATGCGGCGCTTGATTTCGTCGGTGATGTGCGGGATCACCTGGATGGTTGCACCCAGGTAGTCACCACGGCGCTCTTTGCGCAGCACGTGCTCGTAGACACGACCGGTGGTGAAGTTGTTGTTCTGGGTCATGGTCGTGCGGATGAACCGCTCGTAGTGCCCCAGGTCCAGGTCGGTCTCGGCGCCGTCGTGGGTGACGAACACTTCACCGTGCTGGAACGGGCTCATGGTGCCCGGATCGACGTTGATGTACGGATCCAGCTTCAGCATGGTGACCTTAAGTCCCCGCGCCTCCAGGATGGCTGCCAATGAAGCCGATGCAATGCCTTTCCCCAATGAAGAAACAACACCGCCCGTGACGAATATGTAGCGCGTCATGAAAAACCCTAGAAGTCTGCGTTAAAGCGGTACGAGCCGCCGGGGAAAGCGAAGGAAGGCCGAAGCCCCCGATCACCTGCATTAATCACAGTGCACCTTTCAAAAAAACCGCCGCGTTGGGACAGACCGGCAGGTGAAACACCGGTACGTTGCTCGCTACACATTTTTTGGAATCGCCCAGCAAAGACTGCTTGGTAATCGGCAACTCCTGCAATTCAGGCGAATCCACAGAAGTTGTATCAAGAAGGGAGCGTAGTCTACCGGAATGCTCCTTTCAGCTCAAACCTTGATCTTCGTCTGTTGGCAGCCAATGCAATTTCCAGCCGTCCTGTGCATGACCATCAAGTCCCGGCAGGTTCGCCACCGCGAGCAATTCATCGCCGCGAAACAGCAGCGGCAATCTGCCACGCATGAAGCCCGGGACCGCGCGCTCATTGAGCAGGCGCTTGAGGTCACGGTGGCCGCGATCCGCCAGCTGCATGACTTCACCGCCCTGACGATAGGCAATGCGCAAAGGCCCGACGGGAGTCTGCCCGCTGAACGTGACATGTCCGTTATCGGCCAAGCGTAGCGCTGACGCCGGGCTCTGCCACTCGACGCCGATCACTGGCGTGCGCAACCAGTTGCCACTCAGCCACCACAGACGCCCGGCGCTGCGGTGAAGCTCGCCATCGGCCAGACGCCATACCGGTGAAGCATCGTGAGCGGCATCGCACAGATTTTTCCAACCCGACCAGTGGTCGGTATCTGGCAGTTGCGTGAAGGGTTCGAGCCAATGGCTGATCGCGTTTCGTTGCCGGGCAGCAGACAGTGCGGCGAGTGGCGCCAGTTCCAGCGACGGTAAAACCAGCCATTCATAATCATGAGCAGTCGCGGCTTGCGCCAGATCGATCTGCGCCAACTCATCGAGCAGCCCCTGAGCTTCACGCAGATGCGCGGCGCTGCGGGCCATGTTCGCCTGCGCTTGCGGCCAGCGCTCGCTCAGCACCGGCATGACCTGATGGCGCAGGTAATTGCGCGAGAACTGTCGATCCTGATTTGACGGATCTTCGATCCAGCTTAACGAGTGAGCCTGCGCGTAACGTTCCAGCTCGGCTCGAGTGACATCCAGCAACGGGCGAATCAACATGCCCTGCCCCACTGGCCTTTGCTGCGGCATTCCCGACAATCCGCGCACTCCCGCACCACGCAGCAGCCGGAACAGCAGTGTTTCCGCCTGATCATCACGGTGCTGACCAGTGATTAACGCCTCATTAGCTTGGGTCAGCGCACTGAACACGGCGTAACGCGCATCCCGCGCCGCCCGCTCCAGACTCGCGCCTGGTTGCACCGTCACCTGCTCGATCAGCAACGGCACTCCCAGCGCATCACACACGGACTGGCAATGTTGCGGCCACGCATCAGCCGCAGCCTGAAGGCCGTGATGGATATGGATAGCGCTTAGCGCGGGGATGGATTCGGTTTTTGCCAGATCGGCAAGCAGGTGCAGCAGGACGGTGGAATCGAGACCACCGGAAAACGCGATACGCCAATGAGCGGCATTGCGCCAAGGCTCAAGGTTGTGCAAAAGCCGTGAAGGCAAATCAATCATGGACTGCCCCATATTTAACTCTTTGCCCCAAAACAAATGTAGGAGTGAGCCTGCTCGCGATAGCGGTGTGACAGCCAACACATTGGTTGAATGTTACGCCCTCATCGCGAGCAGGCTCACTCCTACAGGGGTATTGCGCTCGACTTAGAGACCGTAGCTCATCAGTCGATCATAACGGCGCTTCAGCAACGCTTCGTTATCGAACTTCTTCAGCATCGCCAGTTGCGAGCTCAGCTCGGCACGGATCGATGCAGCCGCAGCCGCCGGATCACGGTGCGCGCCGCCCAGAGGCTCGCCAATCACCTTGTCGACAATGCCCAGGCCTTTCAGACGCTCGGCGGTGATGCCCATTGCTTCAGCAGCATCCGGCGCTTTTTCGGCGGTTTTCCACAGAATCGAAGCGCAACCTTCCGGCGAGATTACCGCGTAGGTCGAGTACTGCAGCATGTTTAGCTGGTCGCAGACGCCAATGGCCAGTGCACCACCGGAACCACCCTCACCGATAACGGTGGCGATGATCGGGGTCTTCAGGCGCGACATCACGCGCAGGTTCCAGGCGATCGCTTCGCTCTGGTTACGCTCTTCAGCGTCGATGCCAGGATAGGCACCCGGGGTGTCGATGAAGGTCAGGATCGGCATTTTGAAACGCTCGGCCATCTCCATCAGACGGCAAGCCTTGCGGTAGCCTTCCGGACGCGGCATGCCGAAGTTACGGCGCACCTTCTCACGGACTTCACGACCCTTCTGGTGACCGATGATCATCACCGGCTGGTCTTCCAGACGGGCGATACCGCCAACGATGGCCGCGTCGTCAGAGAAGTGACGGTCACCGTGCAGTTCGTCGAACTCGGTGAAGATATGCTCGATGTAGTCGAGGGTGTACGGGCGTTTCGGGTGACGCGCCAGGCGTGCGATCTGCCAGCTGGTCAGCTTGCCGAAGATGTCTTCGGTCAGCGTTTTGCTCTTGTCCTGCAGGCGGGAGATCTCATCGCCGATATTCAGCGAATTGTCATTACCGACCAAGCGCAACTCTTCGATCTTGGCTTGCAGGTCGGCGATCGGCTGTTCGAAATCTAGAAAATTCGGGTTCATAGGCGTCCGTCTTGGGTCGTGTCCCAAATGAGCTTGGGCCGGCCGGTTGTCTATTCGCGCCCTACCTTAAGGGAGAGGCGCGCTGAGGTCGAGATTAAAAATTCAGGTTGCGGGCAAGCGCCATGATGGCACTTGCCGGTCAACGGTATTGGAGGAAGACGTTGTCTCGCCCGAACTGGTCACGCAGGGCTTGAATCAACGCATCCGCCGGATCGATCCGCCAGGTCTCGCCGAACTGCAGCAAGGTCTTCGCATCCGGGCTGGTGTACTCCATGGTGATCGGGCACGCGCCGCGATGACGCTTGAGCAAATCCCCCAACCAGCGTAGCTGATCGCCTTTCAGATCCTGGGTTTGCAGCTTCAGGCGCAGGCTTTCGGCCAGATTGGTGCGCGCGTCTTCCATGCTCATCACACGTTTGACCCGCAGGCGCAGGCCACCGGAGAAGTCATCGTTGCTGACTTCGCCTTCGACCACCACCATCGCGTCGGTCTGCAACAACGACTGCGCAGAATGGAACGCATCGGCAAACAGCGACGCCTCAATCCGCCCCGAACGGTCGTCGAGGGTGATGAAACCCATCTTGTCGCCCTTCTTGTTCTTCATCACCCGCAGGGCAATGATCATCCCCGCCACGGTTTGCGTATCGCGCGCCGGCTTCAGGTCGATGATGCGCTGACGGGCGAAACGGCGGATCTCGCCTTCGTATTCGTCGATCGGGTGACCGGTCAGGTACAGGCCCAAGGTGTCTTTCTCACCTTTGAGGCGCTCCTTGAGAGTCAGCTCCTTGGCCTTGCGGTGCGACGCATACACGTCGGCGTCTTCCTCGACAAACAGCCCGCCAAACAGGTCGGCGTGACCAGAGTCGTGGGTACGCGCGGTCTGCTCGGCCGCCTTGATCGCCTCTTCCATCGCTGCCAGCAGCACGGCGCGGTTGCGGTCGATGTTGGCCTGATAAGCCTTCTGTTCGTCATGGAAGTACGGCCCCAGACGATCCAGCGCACCGCTGCGGATCAAGCCGTCGAGGGTACGTTTGTTGATGCGCTTGAGGTCGACCCGCGCGCAGAAATCGAACAGATCCTTGAACGGACCTTCCTGACGCGCCTCGGTGATCGCCTCAACCGGGCCTTCACCAACACCTTTGATCGCGCCCAGGCCGTAAACGATGCGGCCGTCGTCGTTCACCGTGAACTTGAACTCCGAAGTGTTCACGTCCGGCGCATCGAGGCGCAGCTTCATCGTGCGCACTTCCTCGATCAAGGTCACGACCTTGTCGGTGTTGTGCATGTCCGCAGAAAGTACCGCTGCCATGAACGGCGCCGGGTAGTGAGCTTTCAGCCACGCAGTCTGGTACGAGACCAGGCCGTAGGCGGCGGAGTGGGATTTGTTGAAGCCGTAACCGGCGAATTTTTCTACCAGGTCGAAAATGTTACCGGCAAGGTCGGCGTCGATGTTGTTGGTCGCGCAACCTTCAATGAAACCGCCGCGCTGCTTGGCCATTTCTTCGGGTTTTTTCTTACCCATCGCCCGACGGAGCATGTCCGCACCGCCAAGGGTGTAACCGGCCATGACCTGAGCAATCTGCATCACCTGTTCCTGATACAGGATGATGCCGTAAGTCGGTGCCAGAACCGGCTTCAAACCTTCGTACTGGTAATCCGAGTGCGGATACGCCAGTTCGGCGCGGCCGTGCTTACGGTTGATGAAGTCGTCCACCATGCCGGACTGCAGCGGGCCCGGACGGAACAGGGCCACCAGTGCGATCAAGTCTTCCAGGCAGTCGGGCTTGAGCTTTTTGATCAGCTCTTTCATGCCGCGCGATTCAAGCTGGAACACCGCGGTGGTTTCAGCTTTCTGCAACAGCGAGTACGTCGGTTTGTCGTCCAGCGGGATAAACGCGATATCCAGCGGCGGCTCGTTGACCTTGGCGCGATCACGGTTAATGGTTTTCAGCGCCCAGTCGATGATCGTCAGGGTCCGCAGACCGAGGAAGTCGAACTTCACCAGACCGGCCGCTTCAACGTCGTCCTTGTCGAACTGGGTCACCAGACCGTCACCGGCCTCATCGCAATAGATTGGCGAGAAGTCAGTCAGTTTGGTCGGCGCAATAACCACACCACCGGCGTGTTTACCAACGTTACGCACAACGCCTTCGAGCTTGCGCGCCATTTCCCAGATTTCCGCAGCTTCTTCATCAACCTTGATGAAGTCACGGAGGATTTCTTCCTGCTCGTAGGCTTTTTCCAGGGTCATGCCGACTTCGAACGGAATCATCTTCGACAGACGATCCGCCAGGCCGTAGGACTTGCCCTGCACCCGCGCTACGTCACGCACCACCGCTTTTGCGGCCATGGAACCGAAAGTGATGATCTGGCTTACCGCGTTGCGGCCGTACTTCTCGGCCACGTAGTCGATCACCCGGTCGCGACCGTCCATGCAGAAGTCGACGTCGAAGTCGGGCATGGATACCCGTTCCGGGTTAAGGAAACGTTCGAACAGCAGGTCGTATTCCAGCGGATCGAGGTCGGTGATCTTCTGTACATAAGCCACCAACGAACCGGCACCCGACCCACGGCCCGGACCTACCGGCACGCCGTTGTTCTTGGCCCACTGGATAAAGTCCATAACGATGAGGAAGTAACCGGGGAAACCCATCTGGATAATGATATCCAGCTCAAAATTCAGTCGGTCGACGTAGACCTGACGCTTGGCTTCGTAGTCTTCGGTGGTGTCCTTGGGCAGCAGCACCGACAAGCGTTCCTCCAGACCGTCGAAGGAGACTTTGCGGAAATACTCGTCGATGGTCATGCCATCGGGAATCGGGAAGTTGGGCAGGAAGTGAGTGCCCAGTTTCACTTCAATGTTGCAGCGCTTGGCGATCTCGACGGTGTTTTCAATCGCGTCGGGAATATCGCTGAACAGCTCGATCATTTCCTCGGCGCTTTTCAGGTATTGCTGATCGCTGTAATTCTTCGAGCGCCGTGGATCGTCGAGGGCACGCCCCTCACCGATGCACACGCGGGTTTCGTGGGCGGCGAAGTCTTCCTGCTTGATGAAACGCACATCGTTGGTCGCCACCAGCGGCGCGCCGAGCTTGTCGGCGAGGGCGACGGCACCGTGCAATTGTTCTTCATCGTTGGGACGGTTGGTGCGCTGGATTTCCAGATAGAAACGATCCGGGAATACCGCCATCCATTCGCGCGCCAACGCTTCAGCTTCAGCCGGGTTGCCGCCGATCATGGCCATGCCGATCTCGCCTTCTTTGGCGGCGGACAGCATGATCAGGCCTTCGTTGGCTTCAGCAACCCACTCGCGCTCGACGATGATCATGCCGTTGCGCTGGCCTTCGATGAAGCCGCGCGAGATCAACTCGGTGAGGTTGCGATAGCCCTTGGCGTTCATCACCAACAGGCTGAGCCGGCTCAGCGGTGCGTCCGGGTCCTTGTTCGACAGCCACAGGTCGGCGCCGCAGATCGGCTTGATGCCCGCGCCCATGGTGTTTTTGTAGAATTTGACCAGGGAACACATGTTGTTCTGGTCGGTGACCGCGACCGCCGGCATGTTCATGGCCGTCAGTGCCTTGACCAGCGGCTTGATCCGCACCAGCCCGTCGACCAGGGAGTATTCAGTGTGCAGGCGTAGATGAACGAATGAAGCCGGCATAGTGATCCTGTCCAGTTACATAGAGACAACAAGGCCCGGATTGTACCGGGCCTCGAACAAAACATCAGCCTTGCGACTAAACCTGCGTCAGACCTTCCAGCGCTTCGTAAGCCAGACGCACCGGGGCGAACGAGCGCCGGTGAATCGGCGTCGGGCCAAGACGCGACAAGGCTTCCAGATGAACGGGCGTCGGGTAGCCTTTATGGCCACCGATGCCGTAACCCGGATAGATCAATTCGAAGGCAGCCATTTCGCGGTCGCGGCTGACCTTGGCCAGAATCGACGCAGCAGCAATCGCCGGCACCTTGCCGTCGCCCTGCACCACCGCTTCGGCGCGCATCGGCAGTTGCGGGCAGCGGTTGCCGTCGATCATCGCCAGTTTCGGCTGAATGTGCAGGCCGGCCACCGCGCGCTGCATGGCCAGCATGGTCGCGTGCAAGATGTTCAGCTCGTCGATTTCTTCGACTTCGGCGCGCGCAATACACCAGCTCAAGGACTTTTCGATGATTTCGTCGTAAAGCTTTTCGCGCTTGGCCTCAGTGAGTTTCTTCGAGTCGTTGAGACCGAGGATCGGCCGGTTCGGATCGAGGATCACCGCCGCCGTCACCACCGCACCGCACAACGGGCCACGACCGACTTCATCAACGCCGGCCACCAGCTCTTCAACTTCGGCGACCAGGGTGAAATCCAGGCCCATCTGCATGCTTGTCTTGCTCATCGCGTTTGACCGATCAGGTTAAGGACGGCGTCCGCCGCCTGATTGGAGGCATCCAGCCGCAACGTGCGGTGGATCTCGTCGAAACCACGGGTCTGTTCTTCGCCACCTTCGATCAGTGGCGACAGGGTCTGTGCCAGCGCGTCGACTGTCGCATCATCCTGCAACAATTCCGGGACCAGCAGGCGCTGGGCCAGAAGATTCGGCAAGGACACGTAAGGGCTCTTGACCATGCGTTTGAGAATCCAGAACGTCAACGGCGCCAAACGGTACGCCACCACCATCGGCCGCTTGTACAACAGCGCTTCGAGAGTGGCGGTGCCGGAGGCGATCAACACGGCATTGCACGCTGCCAAGGCCAGATGGGATTTGCCGTCGAGCAAGGTCACCGGCAGATCACGCCCAACGAGCAGTTCTTCAAGTTGCGCACGGCGTTCAGGATTGGCGCACGGGATGACGAAGCGCAAACCCGGGCGCATCGCACGCAGACGTTCGGCGGTGTCGAGGAACAATGCCCCCAGACGGGAGACTTCGCCGCCGCGACTGCCGGGCATCAACGCCACCAGCGGGCCGTCGGGCAGGCCCAGCTCGGCACGCGCCGCAGCGCGATCAGCTTCCAGCGGAATGGTATCGGCGAGGGTGTGACCGACGAACCGAACCGGCACGCCCTTTTCTTCGTAAAATTTTGCTTCGAACGGCAGCAACGTCAGCATCAAGTCGCAGCCTTCGCGAATCTTCAGCACACGCTTCTGCCGCCACGCCCACACCGACGGGCTGACGTAATGCACGGTCTTGATCCCGGCCTGACGCAGCTTGAGTTCGATATTGAGGTTGAAGTCCGGAGCGTCGATACCGATGAAGACATCCGGTTTCTCGGCGACCAGCGTGGCGATCAGATCCTTGCGACGCTTGAGCAACTCACGCAAACGGCCGAGAACCTCCACCAGGCCCATGACCGACAAACGTTCCATGGGAAAGTAGGACATCAGACCTTCAGCCTGCATCAACGGGCCACCGACGCCGATGAACTCGACGGCCGGATGCTGAGCCTTGAGCGCGCGCATGAGGCCGGCACCGAGAATGTCACCGGAAGCTTCACCCGCCACCAGCGCAATACGCAGATTGGCCATGATCAGCGCGTGATGCCGCGAGTCGACGACTGGATGGAGTCGCGGAATATCGCAACTTCCGGGTATTGCGCAGCCGGTTCAGCCAGTTCGGCCAGCGCCTGCTCAACCGTCAGACCTTGGCGATAAACGGTTTTGTAAGCGCGACGCAGGGTATGAATCGCGTCTTCGCTGAAACCACGACGGCGCATGCCTTCGAAGTTCATGCTGCGCGCTTCTGCGGGATTGCCGAACACGGTGACGAACGCAGGAACGTCCTTGCCGATCGCAGTGCCCATACCGGAAAAGCTGTGAGCGCCGATGTGGCAATACTGGTGAACCAGGGTGAATCCGGAAAGGATCGCCCAGTCATCCACGTGCACATGCCCGGCCAACGCGGTGTTGTTGACCAGAATGCAGTGATTGCCGATGACGCTGTCATGCCCGATGTGGGCATAAGCCATGATCAGGTTGTGATCGCCCAGCGTGGTTTCCGAACGGTCCTGCACGGTGCCACGGTGAATGGTCACGCCTTCACGGATGACATTGTGGTCACCGATCACCAGGCGAGTTTCTTCGCCTTTGTACTTCAGATCGGGCGTGTCTTCGCCTACCGAGGAAAACTGGTAGATGCGATTGTGCTTGCCGATGCGGGTCGGGCCTTTGAGGATTACATGCGGCCCGATCACGGTACCCTCGCCGATTTCCACACCTGCGCCGATGATCGACCACGGGCCGACCTCGACGCCATCAGCCAGAACGGCCGACGGATCGATGATTGCGCGAGGGTCAATCAAACTCATAGCTTGCGTTCCGCGCAGATGATTTCAGCCGAGCAGACCGGCTTGCCATCAACCGAGGCCTGGCATTCGAACTTCCAGATCTGACGCTTGCAGCTGATGAACTTGGCTTCGAGGATCAGTTGATCGCCCGGCAACACAGGCTGGCGGAAGCGCAGCTTGTCGGAACCGACGAAGTAGTAAAGCGTGCCGTCGGCAGGCTTCACATCAAGCATTTTGAAACCGAGGATCCCGGCAGCCTGAGCCATCGCTTCGATGATCAGTACGCCCGGCATGATTGGATGCGCAGGGAAGTGACCATTGAAGAACGGTTCATTGATGCTGACATTCTTGTAGGCGCGAATGCGCTTGCCCTCAGTGTCCAGTTCCACCACCCGGTCCACCAGCAGGAACGGGTAACGGTGAGGCAGGTATTCGCGAATCTCGTTGATGTCCATCATTTCGGGGGGAAGCCTATGTAAAGATTGGGAGCGCGACTGACGCGCACTCCTCTAGCAAATCAAGGAGGCAGTCTAGAGGCTGTGCACACTTGATATGGAAATGGTATCAGCCATCAGATGAAGCATTGCCGTCAGGGGTCACTTCCCCTACGCGCTTTTCCAGCTGTTTCAAACGCCGCGCGATGTCATCGAGCTGACGGATGCGGGCCGCGCTTTTGCGCCATTCGGCCGCCGGTTGCATGGCTGTGCCGGAAGAATAGGCACCCGGCTCGGTAATCGAGTGAGTCACCATGGTCATCCCGGTCAGGAAAACGTTGTCGCAAATATCAATATGGCCGACCAGGCCAACACCGCCGGCCAGCATACAATGCTTGCCGATTTTGGTGCTGCCGGAGATCCCGACGCAGGCCGCCATGGCAGTGTGATCACCGACCTGAACGTTGTGGGCGATCTGGATCTGGTTGTCGAGCTTCACGCCATTGCCAATGACGGTATCGGCCAGCGCGCCGCGATCGATGGCGGTATTCACGCCAATCTCGACATCGTCACCGATGGTCACGCCACCGATCTGGGCAATCTTCTGCCAGATGCCTTTTTCGTTGGCAAAACCGAAGCCTTCACCACCGAGCACCGCACCGGACTGGATCACAACACGCTTGCCGATGCGCACGTCGTGATACAGCGTCACGCGTGGGGCGAGCCAGCCGCCTTCACCGATTTCGCTGCGGGCACCAACAACGCAATGTGCACCCAGTGTCACCTGCGCGCCAATTCGCGCACCGGCTTCGATCACCACAAAAGGGCCAATGCTGGCGCTTGGATCAACCACCGCGTCCGCCGCAATCACCGCTGACGGATGGATACCCGCAGAGGCTTTTGGCTTGGGATCGAACAGGTGGGAGATACGCGCGTAAGCCAGGTAAGGATCAGGCACCACCAACGCATTACCGGCAAAACCTTCGGCATCGGCCTCTTTGAGCAACAGTGCTGCCGCCTGCGAGCCCGTCAGGTATTTGCGATATTGAGGATTTGCCAGAAAGCTCAACTGAGCTGGGCCAGCCTCTTGCAAAGTGGCTAGCCCAGTAATTTGCTTCTCAGGGTCGCCACGCAGGGTGGCGCCGAGGAACTCGGCCAACTGGCCGAGCTTGATAGTCACGGTCATGGGTTACTTCAGCTGATTCATGCGCTCGATTACCTGGCGCGTGATGTCGTACTGAGGCTTGACATCGATCACTGCGCCACGCTCGAACACCAGGTCAAAACCACCTTTCTTGATGACTTCTTCCACTGCGCTATCCAGTTTCGGCTTCAGTTGCTTGAGCATTTCGCGGTCGGCAACGGCCTTGGCTTCGTTCAGTTCCTTGGACTGGAACTGGAAGTCACGGGCCTTTTGCTTGAATTCCAGCTCCAGACGCTCGCGCTCACCTTGCTGCATTTTGTCACCACCGGCCATCAGACGGTCCTGAATGCCCTTGGCGCTGCTTTCCAGCGTCTTCAGCTTGGTCAGTTGCGGACCGAACTTCTTCTCGGCATCAACGGCGTATTTCTTGGCCGCGTCGGATTCGAGCAAGGCCATCTGATAGTTCAGAACAGCGATTTTCATGTCGGCAAATGCCGGGCCTGCCACCATCAAGGAGGCCAGGAGAACCAATTGAGTCAACTTACGCACGATGCACTCCTACAAAATCCATTGTCGTTATCTTGGGTCAGACGCTTAGAACGTCTGGCCGAGGGAGAATTGGAACACTTGAGTTTCAGCCTCATCCGGCTTCTTGATCGGCATGGCCAACGCGAAGCTCAGAGGACCCAGTGCGGTGACCCAGGTCACACCCACACCCACGGAACTGGCCATGTTGCTCAGGCTGATGTCGTTGCACTTGGTGTTCGACGTCGAGCCGTTCGCATTGGTAGTGTCCTTGCACTGCGAGTCAAATACGTTACCCACATCCCAGAATACCGAAGTACGCAGGGAGCGCTGATCTTTTACGAATGGCAGCGGGAACAGAACCTCGACACCACCCTGGATCAGGACGTTACCACCGAACGGCAGCGGATCCTGGTCGGGGTCAGCCAGCGTGCCCGGGTTGGTACCACGGCTCGGCGTACTGCGTGGGCCGAGGGTGCTGTCCTTGAAGCCACGAACCGAGTTGAAACCACCAGCATAGTAGTTTTCATAGAACGGCAAGCCGTCAGTCCCGCCGTAACCGTCGCCATAACCCAATTCGGTGTGCAGACGCAGGGTGTAGTTCTCGCTGATCGGCTGGAACAGCTGACCGCGGTAATCAAGTTTGTAGAACGACAGGTCACTGCCCGGAATGGTGGATTCCAGAGTCAGGCTCTGGGAACGGCCACGGGTCGGCAATACACCTTTGTTCAGGGTGGACTCGGACCAGCCGGCCGACGCCTTGAAGTTCAGGTACTTGTCGCCTTCCTTGTTAACGAAGTCGAAAATCTCGTCAACGGTGTAGGTACCGGTCTTGATCTCGTCCTGTTGAACCGACAGGCCAAAGGTCAGACGCGAAGTTTCGCTGATCGGGTAGCCAACGTTGACGCCGGCACCCAGGCTGTCTACCGCATAGCTAGCTACATCGACGTCGAGGTCTTTGTAGTCAGTGGTGCGATAGAACGCGTTGTAACCCAGGCTCACGCCATCGGCGGTCCAGTACGGGTCAACGTAGCCGAAGTTGTAGCGGCTCTGGTATTCGCTGCGAGTCAGGCCGATGCTGACGCGGTTACCGGTACCGAGGAAGTTGTTCTGGGTGATCGAACCACCGAGGATCAGACCGGCGCTCTGGGCGAAACCGACGCTGGCGGTAATCGAACCGGAAGCCTGCTCTTCAACGCTGTAGTTAACATCTACCTGGTCGTCGACACCCGGAACAGCCGGGGTTTCAACGTTGACCTCTTTAAAGAAGCCCAGACGCTCAAGACGGGTCTTGGACTGGTCGATCAGGTAAGTCGAAGCCCAGCCGCCTTCCATCTGACGCATTTCACGACGCAGCACTTCGTCTTCGGACTTGGTGTTGCCACGGAAGTTGATGCGGTTGACGTAGGCACGCTTGCCCGGATCAACAGCGAACAGGATATCGACGGTGTGATCTTCATCGTGCGGCTGAGGTACGCCGTTGACGTTGGCGAAGGTGTAACCCTCGTTACCCAGACGACGGGTGATCAACTCAGACGTGGTGGTCATCAGTTTGCGCGAGAACACCTGCCCCTTCTGCACGAGCAGCAGGGACTTGACCTGATCTTCAGGGACTTTCAGATCACCACTGAGCTTGACGTCACGAACGGTGTACTTCTCGCCTTCGGTAACGTTGACAGTGATGTAGACGTGCTTCTTGTCCGGGGTGATCGACACCTGGGTCGAAGCGATATCCATGTTGATATAGCCACGATCCAGGTAGTAGGAACGCAGACGCTCCAGGTCACCGGACAGTTTTTCACGGGCGTACTTATCATCGTTCTTGAAGAACGACAGCCAGTTGGTGGTCTTCAGTTCGAACAGGTCGGTCAGGTCTTCCTCAGGGAAAACCGTGTTGCCCACCACGTTGATGTGCTGAATCGCCGCAACGGTGCCTTCGTTGATCTTTACCTTCAGACCCACGCGGTTACGCGGTTGCGAGACCACTTCGGTATCAACGGTAGCCGAGTAGCGACCTTGCGCGACGTACTGACGCTGCAGTTCGTTACGCACGCCCTCAAGGGTGGCACGCTGGAAGATCTCGCCTTCGGCCAGACCGGACTGTTTGAGACCTTTCATCAAGTCTTCAGTGGAGATCGCCTTGTTGCCTTCGATCTCGATACTGGCGACCGACGGGCGTTCAACGACCGTGATTACCAGAACGTTGCCTTCGCGGCCCAGCTGGATATCTTGAAAGAAACCGGTTTTGAACAACGCACGAGTGGATTCCACCAGGCGACGATCATCCGCCTGCTCACCGACGTTCAACGGCAAGGCACCAAAGACGCTACCCGCGGAGACCCGCTGGAGGCCATTGACGCGAATATCAGAGATAGTGAAGGACTCGGCGTGAACTTCGGCGATCATCAATACGGTGAGAACCGCAGTTAGCAGCAGACGTTTCATGAAGTCCTTTCTTATTCCAACTGGCAATAAACAAACTGCCGCAAAATGCGGCAGATTCGCAATTCAGCGAAGCGTTACAGACGACCCAGATCGTTGACCAGAGCAAGCAACATCACCCCGACCACCAAACTGATACCGATCTGTATCCCCCAACCTTGCACCCGATCCGACAAGGGGCGACCACGCGCCCACTCGATCAGATAAAACAACAAATGCCCCCCATCCAGTACAGGAATGGGCAGCAAATTCAGAACGCCCAGGCTAATACTCAGATAAGCAAGGAAATTCAGGAAATCAGCGACGCCCGACTGGGCAGAAGCGCCCGCCACTTTAGCAATGGTTATCGGTCCACTCAAGTTTTTTACCGAGAGCTCGCCGAACAGCATTTTCTTCAGAGAATCGAGCGTCAGAATGCTCATGGTCCAAGTGCGACGGGCACCCTCACCAATCGCGGCCAACGGACCATAACTGACTTCGCGAATCATCTCCGGTGGCCAGTCGACAGCTTTTACGCCAGCCCCTAGATATCCGCTGGGCGATTTGCTCTCACCGCGCGCCGCAAGGGTCACAGGGACGTCGATTTGAGCATTGTCGCGCTCAATGCGCAGCATGATTTTGGTATCAGGGCGCGTACGTACCGTATCAACCACTTGCTGCCAGTCATTGAGCACCTGACCGTCGAGCGCCAACAGACGATCGCCGGTCTTCAGGCCGGCCGCCTGGGCCGGGCCTTTCGGATCAAGCTCGGCAAGCACCGGCGGCAAGGCCGGGCGCCATGGACGAATCCCCAGAGAGCGAATCGGATCCGGTTCATCTGCGCCTTTGAGCCAGTTATCCAGCTTCAGTTCTCGTGGTGAATCGACAGTCGTGCCCTGTTCGCGCACCAGCAACTGCAGGGAACCGCTTTCACCAAGGCGCCGGACCAATTGCAGATTGACGGCAGCCCAACCGGTAGTCGGCTCACCATCGACAGCAACAATTTCCTGACCAGCGCTCAAACCGGCACTGGCGGCGATACTGCCGGACTCAACTGCACCAATGACCGGGCGAATCTGCTCGCTGCCGAGCATGGCCAATACCCAAAAGAACACCAACGCCAACAGGAAGTTGGCAATGGGGCCGGCGGCAACAATGGCGATACGTTGACGCACGGATTTGCGGTTGAACGACTGGTCAAGCTGATCGACTGGCACTTCGCCTTCGCGCTCATCGAGCATCTTGACGTAGCCACCCAACGGTATCGCCGCGATTACAAATTCGGTGCCTTGCTTGTCATGCCAGCGCAGCAACGGCATGCCGAAGCCTACGGAAAAGCGCAGAACCTTGACGCCACAGCGACGCGCGACCCAGAAATGGCCGAATTCGTGAAAGGTGACCAGCACACCCAAGGCGATCAGGGTGCCGGCAATCATATAGAGCGCGCTCATCTACTTTCTCCGCAATCCTGTTCAGTGTCGCGTGTAGCCATTGTGTTGCAAATTCTATCGATCGTGACGCTTCAACCATTGCTCAGCCAGGACTCGCGCCTTGGCATCAGCCGTAAACACGGCATCGAGATCTGCCAATGCAACAACCGGCTCGAGGTTCAAGGCTTCCTCGATGATACTCGCGATTTCCAGGTAACGGACCCGTCCGTCGAGAAACGCCGCCACCGCCACTTCATTGGCCGCATTGAGCATCGCCGGAGCGCTGTCGCCAGCCTCGGCAGCTTGCCGCGCCAGACGCAGGCAAGGGAAGCGTTCTTCATCCGGCGCCTCGAAATCCAGACGCGCGACGGCGAACAGATCCAGCGGTGCTACACCGGAATCAATGCGCTCCGGCCAGGCCAGGGCATTGGCAATCGGCGTACGCATATCGGGATTGCCCAACTGCGCCAGTACCGAACCGTCGACATAATCGACCAGCGAGTGAATCACGCTCTGCGGGTGAATCACCACCTCGACCTGCGAAGGCTTTGCATCAAACAACCAACAAGCCTCGATCAGTTCAAGACCTTTATTCATCATGCTGGCCGAATCGACCGAAATCTTGCGCCCCATGGACCAGTTAGGGTGCGCACACGCCTGATCAGGTGAAACATGCGCCAATTCACTCATGGGCGTCTGTCGGAACGGACCACCAGAGGCCGTGAGTAAAATCCGACGGACACCGACCGAGCTCAATCCACGAGCAAAATCCTGTGGCATGCACTGGAAAATCGCGTTGTGTTCGCTGTCGATCGGCAGCAGTACTGAACCGCTCTTGCGCACCGCTTGCATGAACAAGGCGCCGGACATCACCAGCGCCTCTTTATTGGCCAGAAGAATCTTCTTGCCCGCTTCAACGGCCGCCAAGGTCGGACGCAGCCCTGCTGCACCAACGATTGCTGCCATCACCGCGTCGACTTCCGGAGCAGCAGCGACCTGACACAGGCCCTCCTCCCCTACTAATACGCGGGTCGGCAAACCGGCGGCACGCAAATCGTCCTGCAAACTGCGCGCGGCAGTTGCCTCGGGCACCACAGCGAATTGCGGCACGTGGCGCACGCACAAGGCGAAAAGCTCGCTCAAACGCGTGAAACCACTCAACGCGAAAACCTGATATCGCTCAGGATGACGAGCAATGACATCGAGCGTGCTCAGGCCGATCGAGCCCGTCGCACCCAAAACGGTAATCTGTTGTGGGCGACTCACGGTGCAGCCATCCACAGCAGCACGGCGAAGACCGGAATGGCCGCGGTCAGACTGTCGATACGATCAAGCACGCCGCCATGACCGGGCAGCAGATTACTGCTGTCCTTGATACCGGACTGACGCTTGAACATGCTTTCGGTCAGATCGCCAACCACGGAGATGAAGACGATCAGCGCAGCGCCAATCAAGCCTTTAAGCAACTCGGCGACGGTCCAGTCGCGGACAAACGCGACAATGGCGGTAATCAGCAGACTCAGCACCAGACCACCGTACACGCCTTCCCAGCTTTTACCCGGACTGACTTGCGGGGCGAGCTTGCGCTTGCCGAATTTGCGCCCGGAGAAGTAAGCACCAATATCGGCACCCCAGACCAACACCATCACCGCCATGATCAGCCAGTTACCTAGCGGGTACTGCTTGATCTGCACCAAACCCTGCCAGGCCGGCAACAGAATCAGCAAGCCAATGACCAGTTTGGTGGCAGCCGTGGACCAATGCTCGCTGGAACGCGGATACGTCAGCACAAGGTAAGTCGCCACCGCCCACCAGAGCACCGAAGCCCCCAGCACCCACGGTGCCAGGCCCGGCAGTACATACATGACGAACAACATCAATGCGACGACCGCAGCATACCCGACGCGGAACGATTGAGCGGTAAATCCCGCCAGACGCGCCCATTCCCAAGCCCCCAGACTCACGACCAGACCGATGAACAGGGCAAAACCCGAACCTTCGAGCAAGAAAAAACCGCACAAGGCGATCGGCAGCAGGATCAGCGCAGTGATGATTCGTTGTTTAAGCATTAAACCCGGGCTCCAGCTTCGACCTGTTCGCTCGTTTTACCGAAGCGACGCTGGCGCGAAGCGAAATCGGCCAGCGCATTACGCATGGCATCGTGTTTGAAGTCCGGCCAGAACAGGTCGGAGAAGTACAACTCGGCGTAAGCCAGTTGCCACAGCAAGAAGTTGCTGATGCGGTGTTCGCCACCGGTACGGATGCACAGGTCCGGCAATGGCAGATCGCCGGTCGCCAGACAGGTTTGCAGCAGATCCGGGGTGATGTCTTCCGGGCGCAGGTGCCCAGCCTGAACTTCACGCGCCAGACGCTGGGCAGCCTGTGCAATATCCCACTGACCGCCGTAATTGGCGGCGATTTGCAGGATGAAACGGTTGGCACCCGCCGTCATCGCTTCAGCTTCACGCATTGCTGCCTGAAGCTCCGGATGAAAGCGTGAACGATCGCCAATGATGCGCAGGCTAATGTTGTTGTCGTTGAGGCGCTTGGCCTCACGACGCAATGCCTTGAAGAACAGATCCATCAAGGCACTGACTTCATCGGCCGGGCGCTGCCAGTTTTCACTGGAAAACGCGAACAGGGTGAGCACCTCGACCTTGGCCTCGGCGCACACCTCGATGACGGCCCGCACAGCATCCACACCCGCTTTATGCCCGGCGACACCCGGCATAAAGCGTTTTTTCGCCCAGCGATTGTTGCCATCCATGATGATCGCGACATGGCGCGGCACCGCGGACGGCGCAGTCTGCTTGGTCTTGTCCATTAAAAGCTCGAACCTTATACGGCCATCAGATCCGCTTCTTTTTGCTTGGTAGCCGCGTCGATATCAGCTTCAGCCTTGTCGGTGATTTTCTGAATATCGGCAGCAGCACGACGTTCTTCGTCTTCGCTGATTTCTTTGTCCTTGACCAGTTTCTTCAGCTCACCCAAAGCGTCACGACGAATGTTGCGCACGGCAACACGCGCGTCTTCGGCAGCACTGCGCGCCTGCTTGGTGAAGCCCTTGCGGGTTTCTTCAGTCAGGGCAGGCATGGAGATCAGCAACAACTCGCCCAGGTTGGTCGGGTTGAGGTTCAGACCAGCGCTCTGGATTGCCTTGTCGACTGCGGCGAGCATATTGCGCTCGAAGGCAACGACTTGCAGGGTGCGCGAGTCTTTTACAGTGATATTGGCCACTTGGGTGATGGAAGTGTCTGCGCCGTAGTACGGCACCATCACGCTACCCAGAATGCTTGGGTGAGCCTTGCCGGTACGAATCTGACCAAAGGCGTGTATCAGAGAGTCCAGGGATTTCTGCATGCGCTCTTGAGCGTCTTTTTTGATTTCGTTGATCATTGTTGACCTTCCTCGATCAGGGTGCCTTCAGCGCCGCCATGGACGATGTTCAGCAGGGCACCGGGCTTGTTCATGTTGAATACGCGCAGCGGCATTTTGTGGTCGCGGCACAGGCAAATAGCGGTCAGATCCATAACGCCCAGCTTGCGATCCAGTACTTCATCATAAGTCAGATGATCGAACTTCTCGGCATGCGGGTCTTTGAACGGGTCAGCGGTGTAGACGCCATCGACCTTGGTCGCCTTGAGCACGACATCGGCATCGATTTCGATTGCACGCAGGCAGGCTGCCGAATCCGTGGTGAAGAACGGGTTGCCGGTACCGGCAGCGAAGATCACGACGTCTTTGGAGTTCAGGTGACGCATGGCTTTGCGGCGATCGTAGTGATCGGTCACACCCACCATGGAAATCGCCGACATCACGATGGCCGAGATGTTGGCTCGTTCCAGCGCATCGCGCATGGCCAGGGCGTTCATCACAGTGGCCAGCATGCCCATGTGGTCACCCGTCACCCGATCCATACCGGCTTTGCTCAGGGCTTCGCCACGGAACAGGTTGCCACCGCCGATCACCAGACCGACCTGTACGCCGATGCCGACCAGTTGGCCGACTTCCAGCGCCATCCGATCCAGCACTTTTGGATCGATCCCGAACTCTTCCGAGCCCATCAGGGCCTCGCCGCTAAGCTTGAGTAGAATGCGTTTATAGCGAGCCTGATAACCACTGCCCTGCTGAGCCATTGCGAATCTCTCCTGCGGCGTATTTAAAAATTCTTTGCGAGCTGTTTACAGCTGGCGTTCACTCTAGCTTGGCGCTGCTTCAGCGCCATCGGAACATGGCTTTGTAAGTCAGTTCCAAGTGGAAACCAATTAAAAATTGGCAACCCCATCTGAAAAGAGGCTGCGCGCGTAAGCGGGCAGCCTCTTTCGGGCGACAGTTGAAAAACCGTCTTATTGCTTGGCGGCAGCCAGCTGGGCAGCAACTTCTTCAGCGAAGTTGTCGACCGGCTTCTCGATGCCTTCGCCTACTTTGTAGTAAGTGAAGGAAACGATTTCTGCGCCGCCTTTCTTGGCCAGCTCGCCAACCTTGATTTCAGGGTTCTTGACGAACGCCTGCTCAACCAGGCTTGCTTCTGCCAGGAACTTGCTGATACGGCCTTTGACCATGTTCTCAACAATGTTTTCTGGCTTGCCTTTGATCTTCTCTTCGTTCAGCTGCAGGAACACAGCTTTTTCACGCTCGATCGCTTCAGCCGAAACTTGCGAAGGCAGCAGGAACTCAGGGTTGCTAGCAGCGACGTGCATCGCGATGTCTTTGGCCAGCTCGACGTCACCGCCTTTCAGAGCCACAACAACACCGATCTTGTTGCCGTGCAGGTACGAACCTACAACGTCACCTTCGATACGGGTCAGACGACGGATGTTGACGTTCTCGCCTACTTTGGCAACCAGCGCTTCACGAGCAGCTTCTTGCGAAGCGATCAGCGGAGCAGCGTCGGTCAGCTTGTCAGCGAAGGCTTTTTCAACGCTGGCAGCAACGAAGTTTTTGAAGTCGTCTTGCAGGGCCAGGAAGTCGGTCTGCGAGTTCACTTCCAGGATAACGGCAGCTTTACCGTCGTCCTTGATTGCGATTGCGCCTTCAGCGGCAACGTTGCCAGCCTTTTTCGCAGCCTTGATCGCGCCCGAAGCACGCATGTCATCAATGGCTTTTTCGATGTCGCCGTCAGCCTTTTCCAGGGCTTTCTTGCAGTCCATCATGCCTTCGCCGGTACGCTCGCGCAGTTCTTTAACCAACGCTGCAGTAATTGCTGCCATTTTCAAATTCCTCTTGGATAGGTTTTCAACCATTCCACCCGATCGAACGGGCGTTCAATTCTTCCCGAGCCCCACCTTGTAGCTGCTGCACGTTACAGGAGCTGTAGCTGCGCTGCCGACAAATGGTTTTCGAGGTGGCAAAAAGGGGGCCAAGCCCCCTTTTTGCTTACTGAGTTAACGCCAGGGCGCTAATTACTCAGCTGCAGCCTGAGTTTCTTCAGCTGCGAATTCTACAGTGCCGCCAGCAACATTGTTGCGACCACGGATCACTGCGTCAGCCATCGAACCCATGTACAGCTGGATAGCGCGGATTGCGTCATCGTTGCCTGGGATGATGTAGTCAACGCCTTCCGGGCTGCTGTTGGTGTCGACAACGCCGATTACCGGGATGCCCAGCTTGTTGGCTTCGGTGATCGCGATGCGCTCGTGGTCAACGTCGATCACGAACAGTGCGTCTGGCAGACCGCCCATGTCCTTGATGCCGCCCAGCGAACGATCCAGCTTTTCCAGGTCACGGGAGCGCATCAGCGCTTCTTTCTTGGTCAGCTTGGCGAAAGTACCGTCTTCGGCTTGAACTTCAAGGTCACGCAGACGCTTGATGGAAGCACGAATGGTTTTGAAGTTGGTCAGCATGCCGCCCAACCAGCGGTGATCGACGTACGGCGAACCGCAACGTGCTGCTTCTTCAGCAACGATCTTGCCAGCGGAACGCTTGGTGCCGACGAACAGAATCTTGTTTTTGCCCTGGGCCAGACGCTCTACGAAAGTCAGAGCTTCGTTGAACATTGGCAGGGTTTTTTCAAGGTTGATGATGTGAATCTTGTTACGCGCGCCGAAAATGTACTTACCCATTTTCGGATTCCAGTAACGGGTTTGGTGACCGAAGTGCACACCGGCCTTCAGCATATCGCGCATATTGACTTGGGACATGATAGTTCCTTAATAAGTCGGGTTTGGCCTCCACGTATCCCAATGACCAACCAGTGGCATAAAGCCAAAAGCACCCAGGTCATCGTGTCGACACGTGTGTGGATTTAAGCTTTTCGGGGTATCCCCGGAAAGCGGCGCATTTTATACCACAGGGTGCGCAGAAACGGAACCCGGAATCTGTATTCGCACCAAGGACATGGGCGCAGCCCCCTTGGAATCGGCCCCGAACGCACCATTGTATAGAGAGAAGCGATACACGCGGGCGCTGAATTGCGCCGTGCGTCTGTTAGAATCGCGTTTTTCAGGGTCGCCAATCGAACACTCGCCACCCTATTCGTATCAGCAAGCGCCGCCGAGCGCAGAGAGAGCCTGTATGACCGTCAACCTCAAAACTCCCGAGGACATCGCTGGCATGCGTGTCGCCGGCAAACTGGCCGCCGATGTGCTGGAAATGATTGCCGAACATGTCAAGCCGGGCGTCACCACCGATGAGCTGAACCAGATCTGCCACGACTACATCGTCAACGTGCAGCAAGCCATCCCTGCCCCGCTCAACTACAAGGGCTACCCGAAGTCGATCTGCACCTCGATCAACCACGTGGTCTGCCATGGCATCCCGAACGACAAGCCGCTGAAAAACGGCGACACCCTGAATATCGACGTGACCGTGATCAAAGACGGCTACCACGGCGACACCAGCCGCATGTTCCACGTCGGCGAAGTGCCGGTCTGGGCCGAGCGTCTGTCGCAGATCACCCAGGAATGCATGTACAAGGCGATCGAGATCGTCAAACCCGGCTGCCGCCTCGGCGACATCGGCGAAGTGATCCAGAAGCACGCCGAGAAGAACGGTTTCTCGGTGGTTCGCGAGTTCTGCGGTCACGGCATCGGCAAGGTCTTCCACGAAGAGCCGCAGATTCTCCACTACGGCCGCGCGGGCACCGGCATGGAACTGAAGGCCGGCATGACCTTCACCATCGAGCCGATGATCAACCAGGGCAAGGCCGACACCAAAGTACTGGGCGACGGCTGGACCGCGATCACCAAGGACCGCAAGCTCTCGGCACAGTGGGAACACACCCTGCTGGTCACCGACACCGGCTACGAGATCTTCACTCTGCGCGCCGATGACACCATCCCGCGCGTCTCGGCCTGATCCAGACAACGCTCCCAGCCTTATAGAAGGAAAGCCAATCGATGCCGCAGGTGGATCCCGAACTCTTCGACCGCGGCCAGTTCCAGGCTGAACTGGCCCTGAAAGCGAGTCCTATCGCGGCGTTCAAGAAGGCGATCCGCCAGGCTCGCGAGGTGCTCGACACGCGTTTTCGCAATGGCCGCGACATCCGCCGCCTGATCGAAGACCGTGCCTGGTTCGTCGACAACATCCTGCAAAAGGCCTGGGAGCAGTTCAACTGGAGCGAAGACGCCGACATCGCGCTGGTCGCGGTCGGCGGCTACGGTCGCGGTGAGCTGCACCCGTATTCCGACATCGACTTGCTGATTCTGCTGGACAGCGCCGACCACGAAGTTTTCCGCGACTCCATCGAGCGCTTTCTGACGCTGCTGTGGGACATCGGCCTGGAAGTCGGTCAGAGCGTGCGCTCGGTCGACGAATGCGCCGAAGAGGCCCGCGCTGACCTGACCGTCGTCACCAACCTGATGGAAAGCCGCACCATCTGCGGTCCCGAGCGTCTGCGCCAGCGCATGCTCGATGTCACCAGCACCGCGCACATGTGGCCGGCCAAAGAGTTCTTCCTGGCCAAGCGCGCCGAGCAAAAAGCCCGTCATCACAAATACAACGACACCGAATACAACCTGGAACCCAACGTCAAAGGCTCGCCCGGTGGCCTGCGGGATATCCAGACGATTCTGTGGGTGGCCCGGCGTCAGTACGGCACCCTGAACCTGCGCGCCCTCGCCGGCGAAGGCTTCCTGGTCGAAAGCGAAAACGCCCTGCTCGCCTCCTCTCAGGAATTCCTCTGGAAAGTGCGCTACGCCCTGCACATGCTGGCGGGCCGCTCCGAAGACCGCTTGCTGTTCGATCATCAGCGCACCATCGCCGGGCTGCTCGGCTTTGAAGGCGACGACGCCAAACAGGCCGTCGAAAACTTCATGCAGCAATATTTCCGTGTGGTGATGAGCATTGCCCAGCTCAGCGACCTGATCATCCAGCACTTCGAGGAAGTCATTCTTGCGCCGGAAGACGAAGCTGCGCCGCAGCCGATCAACTCACGCTTCCAGTTGCACGACGGTTATATCGAGGCACGCAACGACAACGTGTTCCGCCGCACGCCATTCGCCATGCTCGAGATCTTCGTGCTGATGGCCCAGCAGCCGGAAATCAAAGGCGTGCGTGCCGACACTATTCGATTGCTGCGGGAAAACCGTCACCTGATCGACGACAACTTCCGCAACGATATTCGCAACACCAGCCTGTTCATCGAGCTGTTCAAGTGCAAGATCGGCATCCACCGCAACCTGCGCCGGATGAACCGTTACGGCATTCTCGGGCGTTATCTGCCCGAATTCGGCTTTATCGTCGGGCAGATGCAGCACGACCTGTTTCACATCTATACGGTCGATGCGCACACGCTGAACCTGATCAAGCACCTGCGCAAATTGCAGTACACCCAGGTCTCGGAGAAATTTCCGCTGGCCGCCAAACTCATGGCCAAACTGCCTAAGCCCGAACTGATCTACATGGCGGGCCTGTACCACGACATCGGTAAAGGCCGGCATGGCGATCACTCGGAGATCGGCGCAGTCGATGCCGAGGCGTTCTGCCAGCGTCATCAGTTACCGGTGTGGGATAGCCGTCTGATTGTCTGGCTGGTGCAGAACCATCTGGTGATGTCGACCACCGCCCAGCGCAAGGACTTGTCCGACCCGCAGGTGATCCACGATTTTGCCTTGGCGGTTGGCGATGAAACCCGCCTCGACTATCTCTACGTGCTGACCGTGGCCGACATCAACGCGACCAACCCGACGCTGTGGAACTCGTGGCGCGCCAGCCTGTTGCGCCAGCTCTACACCGAGACCAAGCGCGCCTTGCGCCGTGGCCTGGAAAACCCGGTGGACCGCGAAGAGCAGATCCGCCAGACCCAAAGCGCCGCGCTGGATATTCTGGTGCGTGGTGGCACCGACCCGGACGACGTCGAGCAGTTGTGGGCGCAATTGGGCGATGACTATTTCCTGCGCCACACCGCCGGCGACGTGGCCTGGCACAGCGATGCGATCCTGCAGCAACCAGTCGATGGCGGGCCGCTCGTGCTGATCAAGGAAACCACCCAGCGCGAGTTCGAGGGCGGCACGCAAATCTTCATTTATGCACCGGACCAGCACGACTTTTTCGCCGTGACCGTGGCGGCGATGGATCAGTTGAACCTGAACATTCACGACGCCCGGGTCATCACTTCGAGCAGCCAGTTCACCCTCGACACCTACATTGTGCTCGACAACGAAGGCGAATCCATCGGCGACAACCCGGCACGGGTCAAGCAGATCCGCGAAGGCCTGACCGAAGCCCTGCGCAACCCAGACGATTACCCGACGATCATCCAGCGCCGCGTGCCGCGCCAGCTCAAGCATTTCGCCTTTGCGCCGCAGGTCACCATCCACAACGATGCGCAGCGTCCGGTGACCGTGCTGGAGTTGACCGCCCCTGATCGCCCGGGCCTGCTGGCACGGATCGGCGGGATTTTCCTCGAGTTCGACCTGTCTCTGCAGAACGCCAAGATTGCGACCCTCGGCGAGCGGGTGGAAGACGTCTTCTTCATCACCGACGCCCACAACCAACCGTTGTCCGACCCGTTGCTGTGCAGCCGTTTGCAGGATGCGATCGTTGAGCAACTGAGCGTCAATCAGGAACCCGATATCAAACTGTCGCGCCTCAGTATTTGATGGCGCCCCGGATTCAAATGGCTTTGCACGAGACCCAGCCCCAATGAACAACGCTCTGAACCAGCTCCAGCCGTACCCGTTCGAAAAGCTCCGCGCCCTGCTCGGCACCGTCACGCCGAACCCGGACAAACGCCCGATCGCCCTGTCGATCGGCGAGCCGAAACATCGCTCGCCAAGCTTTGTCGCCGAAGCGCTGGCCAACAGTCTGGATCAGATGGCCGTCTACCCGACCACCCTCGGTATCCCCGCCCTGCGCGAGGCCATTGCCGGCTGGTGCGAGCGTCGTTTCGGCGTGCCAAGCGGCTGGATCGATCCGGCGCGCAACGTGCTGCCGGTCAATGGCACCCGTGAAGCGCTGTTCGCGTTCACCCAGACCGTAGTCAACCGTGGCGATGATGCGTTGGTGGTCAGCCCGAACCCGTTCTACCAGATCTACGAAGGCGCCGCGTTCCTCGCCGGGGCCAAGCCGCACTACCTGCCGTGCCTGGACGAGAACGGCTTCAACCCGGATTTCGATGCCGTTTCGCCGGACATCTGGAAACGTTGCCAGATCCTGTTCCTCTGCTCGCCGGGCAACCCGACCGGCGCGCTGATCCCGGTCGACGCCCTGAAAAAACTGATCGCTTTGGCCGACGAGTACGACTTCGTGATCGCCGCCGACGAGTGCTACAGCGAGTTGTACTTCGACGAGCAAACGCCGCCGCCGGGCTTGCTGACGGCCTGCGTTGAATTGGGTCGCAAGGACTTCAAACGCTGCGTGGTGTTCCACAGCCTGTCCAAGCGTTCCAACTTGCCAGGCCTGCGCTCCGGCTTTGTGGCGGGCGACGCCGATATCCTCAAAGGCTTCCTGCTGTATCGCACCTACCACGGCTGCGCAATGCCGGTACAAACCCAACTGGCCAGCGTTGCCGCGTGGAACGACGAGGTCCACGTGCGCGCCAACCGCGCTCTGTACCGGGAAAAATTCGATGCCGTGCTGGAAATTCTCAGCCCGGTGATGGACGTGCAGCGTCCGGATGGCAGCTTCTATCTGTGGCCGAACGTGCAAGGTGATGACGCCGCATTCTGCCGCGACCTGTTTGAGCAAGAGCACGTGACCGTGGTGCCGGGTTCGTACCTGTCCCGTGATGTCGATGGCGTCAACCCGGGCGCAGGCCGTGTGCGCATGGCACTGGTTGCCCCCCTGGCCGAATGCGTCGAAGCCGCCGAACGGATTCGCGCCTTCATCACTCGCCAGCAGTAATCATCAAGAGTCCGCACCAGGCATCTGGTGCGGACTCTTGATGGGTTATTTGACCTTCCCCAGATTGGCCTCACTCAAATCCAGATCGGCCAACACTTCTCTGAGGACGTCATCACCTATCTGGTGATGACGACTGAGGCTATAGAGTTCCAGACGCTGTGCCCTGAGCGCTTTCAGGCGCATGCGCCGCTCGAGTAAATCCATCTGAAACGCGAGGGCCTGCGCTTCGGCGGAATCGTTGAAGACATCCAGTTGATGGCGATATTCGGACATGATCCGCGCCTTCAACTCGGCCGACAGCGCAGCCTGAGCAGCGTCCTGCGGGGTGGCTTCCTCGGTCTCCAGCGCATGTATCGCCGCTTCCGCGGTTTTGCGCCAGGCATCGCGCACTTCCTGGCGTCGCTTGTCGTCCGGGCTTTTTTCAATCCCGCGCAACAACAGCGGCAGCGCGATGCATGCCGAAATCAGCGACAGCAGAATCACCCCGGCGGCGATGAAAATCAGCAGATCACGCTCAGGAAACGTATCCGTGCCCATCAACATCGGCACCGACATCACGCCGGCCAGCGTTACTGCACCGCGCACACCGCCGACAGTCAGCAGCCAGCAGGAGCGCGCGGTCGGGACTTGCGTCAGCTCGCCCTTGCCGCGCAAGCGGCGCAACAGCACCGATAAACGCCAGATGCTCTGCACCCAGATAAACCGCAACAAAACCAGCGCAAGAAAAATCGCCACGACATCGAGGCAGCGATAGAACAACGTCGGCCACAACGTCGGCTCGTGACTGACCACGGCTTTGATGATGTCCGGCAATTGCAGGCCGAGCAGGAGGAAAATCAAACCATTGAAAGCGAACTCCAGCAACGACCAGACGCTGCGATTGAGCAATCGGGTGCTGGTCTGCCGTGGCAACAGATCGAGCCAGCTCTGCATCATCCCCGCCGCCACGGCCGAGAGAATGCCCGAGACGCCAAGACGTTCCGCCAGCACATAAGCCGCGAACGGCAGCAACAACATGAACACCACATGAGTCGCCGGATCATCCCAGCCACGGGCAATCATCCACGCCCGCAAGCGCCCGACCAGCCAGCTCAAGGCCACACCGACCGCCAACCCGCCGAGCGCCACCAGGACGAAAGTCAGGCTGGCGTTGGTCAGCGAGAACACGCCTGTGATGGCCGCCACCAGGGCGAACTTGAAGGTCACCAGACCGGAGGCATCGTTCATCAGCGCCTCGCCCTGCAATATATGCATCAACGGGGTCGGCAAGCGGTTTTGCGAAATGGCCGACACCGCCACAGCGTCGGTGGGCGACAACACCGCCGCCAAGGCGAACGCTACCGGCAGTGGAATGGACGGCAACAGCCAATGAATGAAGTACCCGGCGCCGACCACAGTGAACAACACCAGCCCCACCGCCAGCGTGAGGATCGGCCCGCGCAAATGCCAGAACTCGCGCTTGGGCATGCGCCAGCCATCGGAAAACAGCAGGGGCGGCAGGAACAGAAACAGGAACAATTCGGGATCGAGGGCCACATGCAGACCCAAGGTCGGCCAGGCGAGCAAGGCGCCGGCGGCAATCTGGACCAGTGGCAGAGGCAGCGGAATGACCCGCCCGACCAGACGCGAAACGCTAACCAGCATCAGCAGGATCAGGACGGTGTAAGCAGTTTGCATATAGCGGAAATCTCAGACAGTCGACAGCGTTGAACTGCCATATTAGCCGCTTAGGATGCGTCTGACCGTTGCACCTATGTCGCACGCACCAAAGCCAAACCTGTAGGAGCTGCGGCACGCTGCGATCGTTTGATCTTTGAAACAAAATCAAAAGATCGCAGCCTCGTTTCACTCGACAGCTCCTACAGGGATTTATGCAAGGAAATGAAGCCGGGCGCCCGAAACCGTTCGGTCATGGCATAATCCGACACCATTTTTCTCCAGCACCTGTAAAGGGGGCGATTCCTTGACCGTTTCAAGTAAAACGTTGCACCTTTTCGGCATCAAAGCCTGCGACACCATGAAGAAGGCGCGCACCTGGCTCGATGAACACGCTGTCAGCTACGACTTTCACGATTACAAAACCGCCGGCATCGACCGTGAGCACCTGACCCAATGGTGTGACGAACATGGCTGGCAAACGGTGTTGAACCGTGCAGGCACGACCTTTCGCAAACTCGACGACGAACGCAAAGCCGATCTCGACCAGTCGAAAGCCATCGAACTGATGCTCGCTCAACCCTCGATGATCAAGCGCCCGGTGCTCGATCTCGGTGATCGAACCCTGATTGGCTTCAAGCCAGATATCTACGCGGCCGCTCTGAAGTAAGCAGCCCGTCACTCTTTGTAGAGGTGTATTTACATGTCCAATTCCCTGTTCAGCATCGCCTTTGGTGTCGGCACTCAGAACCGTCAAGGCGCGTGGCTGGAAGTGTTCTACGCACAGCCACTGCTCAACCCTTCGGCCGAACTGGTCGCGGCGGTTGCGCCGATCCTCGGTTACACCGATGGCAACCAGGCCATCACCTTCACCACCGCTCAGGCGGCGCAACTGGCTGAAGCCGTGAAAGGCATCGACGCCGTACAAGGCAAGCTGCTGACACGTCTGGCCGAAAGCCACAAGCCGCTGGTCGCCACCCTGCTGGCCGAAGACGCGCAACTGACCTCGACACCTGAGGCTTACCTCAAGCTGCACCTGCTGTCGCACCGTCTGGTCAAGCCGCACGGCGTGAGCCTGGCCGGGATCTTCCCGCTGCTGCCGAACGTAGCGTGGACCAGCCAAGGCGCCATCGACCTGAGCGAACTGGCGGAAATGCAACTGGAAGCCCGTCTGCGTGGCGAGCTGCTGGAAGTGTTCTCGGTGGACAAGTTCCCGAAAATGACCGACTACGTGGTACCGGCTGGCGTGCGCATCGCTGACGCCGCGCGTCTGCGTCTGGGTGCTTACGTGGGCGAAGGCACCACCGTGATGCACGAAGGCTTCATCAACTTCAACGCCGGCACCGAAGGCCCGGGCATGATCGAAGGCCGCGTTTCCGCTGGCGTATTCGTCGGCAAGGGCTCGGACTTGGGCGGCGGTTGCTCGACCATGGGCACCCTGTCGGGCGGCGGCAACATCGTGATCAAGGTCGGCGAAGGCTGCCTGATCGGCGCCAACGCCGGTATCGGTATCCCGTTGGGCGACCGCAACACCGTTGAGTCGGGCCTGTACGTGACGGCCGGTACCAAGGTTGCGCTGCTCGACGAGCACAACAATCTGGTTAAAGTCGTGAAAGCGCGTGAGCTGGCCGGTCAGACTGACCTGCTGTTCCGTCGCAATTCGGAAACTGGTGCAGTGGAGTGCAAAACCCACAAATCGGCGATCGAACTGAACGAAGCGCTGCACGCTCACAACTAAGTGCTTGAATAATCCATTGTAGGAGTGAGCCTGCTCGCGATGCTTTTAGCGCCCTCACGGACGCCATCGCGAGCAGGCTCACTCCTACAGGATTTGGCGTACATCCCGCCCCTCTTCACCAGGGCTAAAAACTGTGATGATTCCCTCCCCGTGGCGTGCCGATTTCCCGGCCATCGCCGCGCTGCAACGGCAAGACCAGACCTATCTGGACAACGCCGCCACCACGCAAAAACCCCAAGCCCTGCTCGACGCACTGACGCATTACTACGCCAATGGCGCAGCCAATGTGCATCGCGCGCAACACTTGCCCGGCGCCCACGCCACGCAGGCTTTCGAGGACAGTCGGCTGAAGGTGGCCCAGTGGCTGAATGCCGGTGACAGCGGGCAGATCATCTTTACTCACGGCGCCACCAGTGCGCTGAACCTCCTGGCGTATGGCCTGGAACATCTTTTCCACCCGGGCGACGAAATTGTCATCAGCGCCCTGGAGCACCACGCCAACCTGCTGCCATGGCAGCAACTGGCACAACGGCGCAATCTGAAGCTGGTGATTCTGCCGCTGGATGCCGACGGCCTGATCGACCTCGCTGCCGCTGTGCATCTGATTGGCCCGCGCACGCGATTGCTGGCAGTCAGTCAGTTGTCCAACGTGCTCGGTTCGTGGCAGCCATTGCCGGCGTTGCTGAGCATGGCCAAGGCGCAGAACGCGCTGACCGTGGTCGATGGCGCGCAAGGCGTGGTGCATGGTCGGCATGACGTGCAGGCGCTGGGTTGCGACTTCTACGTGTTTTCCAGCCACAAGCTGTATGGGCCGGATGGTTTAGGCGTTCTGTTCGGGCTCAATGCAGCGCTTGAACAACTGAAGCCTTGGCAGTTTGGCGGCGAAATGGTGCTGGAAGCCAACTACCACGACGCGCGCTTCCGCCCTGCTCCGCTGGGTTTTGAAGCGGGCACACCGCCGATTGCCAGTGTGATCGGCCTAGGTGCGACGCTGGATTATCTGGCCGGTCTGGATCAGGACGCGGTGTCCGCCCACGAGGCTGCGCTGCATGACTATCTGCTGCGTGGCCTTGCCGCCCGTAACGGCATTCGTTTGCTCGGCAAGCCGCAATTGGCGCTGGCGAGTTTTGTTGTCGAGGGTGTGCATAACGCCGATCTCGCGCATCTTTTGACTGAGCAAGGTATTGCCGTGCGCGCCGGGCATCACTGCGCGATGCCGCTGCTGAAAAGCTTCGAACTGGCTGGGGCGATTCGGGTGTCGCTGGCGCTGTACAACGATTCCGAGGATCTGGAACGCTTCTTTGAAGCGCTGGATCAGGCGCTGGAGTTGTTGCGATGAGTTTGCCGGTTGAGGCCGCCGAGGCGCTGCAGACTTTTCAGAATGCAGCGGGCTGGGAACAACGGGCGCGGTTGTTGATGCAGTTTGGTGATCGTTTGCCGCCACTAAGTGACGCCGACAAGTGTGACGCTAACCGGGTGCATGGCTGTGAGAGTCAGGTCTGGCTGGTTGGTGAACTGCACGACGGTCACTGGCAATTCAGCGCCAGCAGCGATGCACGGATGATTCGTGGGTTGGTGGCGTTGTTGCTGTTGCGGGTTAACGGTTTGTCGGCCACTGAACTGCAGCAGGTTGATTTACCGGACTGGTTCAATCAGCTAGGGCTTTCGCGACAACTATCGCCATCGCGCAGTAATGGCCTCAATGCCGTGCTCCAGCGAATGAATGATCTGGCGCGCTAACTGATCGTTCCCATGCTCTGCGTGGGAATGCCTCATCGGACGCTCCGCGTTCGGCTCTGGATGGGACGCGGAGCGTCCCGGGCTGCATTCCCACGCGGAGCGTGGGAACGATCAAGGCCTCACCGATCAAACCTGAGGTTTGACTCGGTCAGCCGGGCGCCGAACACCCGCGACAATCTTGTCCACAGCCTTGGTCGCCGCAACCATGCCGAACGTCGCTGTGACCATCATCACCGCACCAAACCCGCCGGCGCAGTCGAGCTTCACGCCATCGCCGACAAAACTCTTCTGCAAACAAATACTGCCATCCGGTTTCGGGTAGCGCAGCTGTTCCGTGGAAAACACACACGGCACACTGTAATGGCGGGTCACGGTGCGCGAAAAACCATAATCACGACGCAACGTCGAACGCACTTTCGAGGCCAACGGGTCGTTGAACGTGCGGTTGAGATCGCACACCTGAATCAGCGTCGGATCGATCTGCCCGCCCGCACCGCCGGTAGTGATGATCTGGATCTTGCGGCGCTTGCACCAGGCAATCAGCGCAGCCTTGGCGTTGACCGCGTCAATGCAGTCGATCACACAGTCGATGTTCGGCGTGATGTATTCGGCCATGGTCTCGCGGGTGACAAAATCCGCCACAGCGTGCACGGTGCAATCCGGGTTGATCCCGCGCAGACGCTCGGCCATCACTTCGACCTTGGGCTTGCCGACGGTGCTGTCCAGCGCGTGCAACTGGCGGTTGGCGTTGCTGACGCAAACGTCATCAAGGTCGAACAGCGAAATCTCGCCGACGCCACAACGGGCCATGGCTTCCGCCGCCCAGGAACCGACGCCACCGACGCCGACAATCGCCACATGGGCCGCGCGCAAGCGCTCCATGCCTTCGATGCCATACAAACGGGCGATGCCTGCAAACCGCGGATCTTCTGTACTCATGACCATTACCCCAAAAACCGGCGCGCATTATAGGGCTACACAGCGACAAGTTTTAAGCTTCGAACTACAAGTGTAAGAACTTAAGTCAAAGTCGGCTGCCCAATGTCGGGCATTTCCCTGTCTGATGTACGACTTGCGAACTGCCGGTGTAGGATGCGCGCCCCTCGGGCGTATAGCCGACCGATCCTCCGTTCCACAGCCTTTGGAACCCGAAATAGCTATGTCATCGCGTAAATTTGGACTCAACCTGGTGGTGGTTCTGGCAATCGCCGCCCTGTTCACCGGTTTCTGGGCGCTGATCAATCGCCCGGTTTCCGCGCCGAACTGGCCGGAGCAGATCTCCGGTTTCTCCTATTCGCCGTTCCAGCAGGGACAATATCCGCAAAAAGATCAGTACCCGACTGACGACGAAATGCGCCGCGACCTGGAGATCATGAGCAAGCTGACGGACAACATCCGCATCTACTCGGTCGACGGCTCGCTGCAAGACATCCCGAAACTGGCTGAAGAATTCGGCCTGCGCGTGACATTGGGGATCTGGATCAGCCCCGATCAGGAACGCAACGAACGGGAAATCACCCGCGCCATCGAACTGGCCAATACTTCACGCAGCGTGGTTCGCGTGGTGGTCGGTAACGAAGCGATCTTCCGCAAGGAAATCACCGCCCAAGAGCTGAGCGTATTGCTCGATCGCGTGCGCGCGGCGGTGAAAGTGCCGGTGACCACCTCCGAGCAATGGCACGTCTGGGAAGAACACCCGGAACTGGCCAAGCACGTTGACCTGATCGCTGCGCACGTTCTGCCGTACTGGGAATTCATCCCGGTCGACAAGGCCGGGCAGTTCGTTTTCGACCGCGCCCGCGATCTGAAAAAGATGTTCCCGAAAAAACCGCTGCTGCTCTCCGAAGTCGGCTGGCCGAGCAACGGTCGCATGCGCGGTGGCGCCGATGCGTCGCCGGCGGATCAGGCGATCTACCTGCGCACACTGGTCAACAAGCTCAACCGCCAAGGCTTCAACTACTTCGTGATCGAAGCGTTTGACCAGCCGTGGAAGGCCAGCGACGAAGGCTCGGTCGGCGCGTACTGGGGCGTGTTCAACGCTGCGCGTCAGCAGAAATTCAACTTCGAAGGCCCGGTGGTCGCGATCCCGCAATGGCGAGTGCTGGCAGTCGGTTCGGTGGTATTGGCGTTGCTGTCGCTGACCCTGCTGATGATCGACGGCTCGGCGCTGCGTCAGCGTGGGCGGATCTTCCTGACCTTTATCGCCTTCCTCTGTGGTTCGGTGCTGGTGTGGATCGGTTACGACTACAGCCTGCAATACAGCACGTGGTTCAGTTTGACGGTCGGCTTCCTCTTGGCACTGGGTGCGCTCGGAGTGTTTATCGTCTTGCTGACGGAAGCCCATGAACTGGCCGAAGCGGTGTGGATTCACAAGCGGCGGCGTGAGTTCCTGCCGGTCGAGGGCGACTCCAGCTATCGCCCGAAAGTCTCGATCCATGTGCCGTGCTACAACGAGCCGCCGGACATGGTCAAACAGACCCTCGACGCCCTCGCCGCCCTCGATTATCCGGACTACGAAGTCCTGATCATCGACAACAACACCAAGGACCCGGCGGTGTGGGAACCGGTGCGCGATTACTGCGCAACCCTCGGCCCGCGCTTCAAGTTCTTCCACGTCTCGCCCCTGGCCGGTTTCAAGGGTGGCGCGCTGAACTACCTGATTCCGCACACCGCCAAGGATGCCGAAGTGATCGCGGTGATCGACTCCGATTACTGCGTGCATCCGAACTGGCTCAAGCACATGGTGCCGCACTTCGCTGACCCGAAAATCGCCGTGGTGCAGTCGCCGCAGGATTACCGCGACCAGAACGAAAGCACCTTCAAGAAGCTCTGCTACGCCGAATACAAAGGCTTCTTCCATATCGGCATGGTCACTCGTAACGACCGTGACGCAATCATCCAGCACGGCACCATGACCATGACCCGCCGCTCGGTGCTGGAAGAATTGGGCTGGGCCGACTGGTGCATCTGTGAAGACGCCGAACTCGGTCTGCGCGTGTTCGAAAAAGGCTTGTCGGCGGCGTATTACCACGACAGCTACGGCAAGGGCCTGATGCCGGATACGTTTATCGACTTCAAGAAACAGCGTTTCCGCTGGGCCTACGGTGCGATTCAGATCATCAAACGCCACACCGGCAGTCTGCTGCGTGGCAAGGACACCGAGCTGACCCGTGGCCAGCGTTACCACTTCCTCGCGGGCTGGTTGCCGTGGGTCGCGGACGGCATGAACATCTTCTTCACCGTCGGCGCGCTGTTGTGGTCGGCGGCAATGATCATCGTGCCGCAACGGGTCGATCCGCCGCTGCTGATCTTCGCGATCCCGCCACTGGCGCTGTTCGTGTTCAAGGTCGGCAAGATCATCTTCCTCTACCGTCGCGCGGTCGGCGTGAACCTGAAAGATGCGTTTTGCGCGGCACTGGCCGGGCTGGCGTTGTCGCACACCATCGCCAAAGCGGTGCTGTATGGCTTTTTCACCAGCAGCATTCCGTTCATACGCACGCCAAAAAACGCTGACAGCCACGGCTTCTGGGTGGCAATTTCCGAGGCACGGGAAGAGCTGTTCATCATGCTGCTGTTGTGGGGCGCGGCGCTGGGGATCTTCCTGGTCAACGGCATGCCGAGCAACGACATGCGTTTCTGGGTGGTGATGTTGCTGGTGCAGTCGCTGCCGTATCTGGCGGCGCTGATCATGGCGTTCCTGTCGTCGCTGCCTAAACCGGCCACTGCGCCTGAGCCGGCAACAGCATAATCAGTAACGGATACGTCAAACGGCGGCCTTCGGGCCGCCGTTTTGCTTTAGAATGACCGCCTTTTTCAATGCCAACAAACTCGGTAGGAGCTGCCGAAGGCTGCGATCTTTTGATCTTGCTGTTGATTTTAAAAAACAAAATCAAAAGATCGCAGCCTGCGGCAGCTCCTACAGGTTTACCGTGCGCACCCGGAGTTATTACATGACGGCCCACGCCGACCTTTCGCCGACCCTCCAACTCGCCATCGACCTGATCCGCCGTCCGTCCGTGACGCCGGTCGACGCCGATTGCCAGAAGCAGATGATGCAGCGCCTGGGCGATGCCGGTTTCAGCCTCGAGCCGATGCGCATCGAAGATGTGGATAACTTCTGGGCGACCCACGGCAACAACGACGGCCCGGTGCTGTGCTTCGCCGGCCACACCGACGTGGTGCCGACCGGCCCGGTCACGGCGTGGCAGATCGACCCGTTCAACGCGCTGATCGACGAACACGGCATGCTCTGCGGCCGTGGCGCGGCGGACATGAAAGGCAGCCTGGCGTCGATGACCGTCGCCACCGAGCGCTTTGTCGCTGACTACCCGAACCACAAGGGCAAGGTCGCGTTCCTGATCACCAGCGACGAAGAAGGCCCGGCGCACCACGGCACCAAGGCTGTGGTCGAGCGTCTGGCAGCACGCAACGAGCGTCTGGACTGGTGCATCGTCGGCGAACCGTCGAGCACCACTTTGGTTGGCGACGTGGTGAAAAACGGCCGTCGCGGCTCGCTCGGTGCCAAGCTCACCGTCAAAGGCATTCAGGGCCACGTAGCCTATCCGCACCTGGCGAAGAACCCGATCCACCTCGCTGCTCCGGCGCTGGCCGAACTGGCCGCCGAGCACTGGGATCATGGCAACGATTTCTTCCCGCCGACCAGTTTCCAGATCTCCAACGTCAATTCCGGCACTGGCGCGACCAACGTGATTCCGGGTGATCTGGTGGCGGTGTTCAACTTCCGCTTCTCCACCGAATCGACCGTCGAAGGCCTGCAGAAACGCGTGGCCGATATTCTCGACAAGCACGATCTGGACTGGCACATCGACTGGGCACTGTCCGGCCTGCCGTTCCTCACCGAACCAGGCGCACTGCTCGACGCGGTGTCGGCGAGCATCAAGGACATCACCGGTCGCGAGACTAAAGCGTCCACCAGCGGCGGAACGTCCGACGGCCGTTTCATCGCGACCATGGGCACGCAAGTGGTTGAACTGGGCCCGGTCAACGCGACCATCCACCAGGTCAACGAACGCGTACTGGCAGCCGATCTCGACGTACTGACCGAGATCTACTACCAGACCCTGATCAAGTTGCTCGCCTGATGCTCGCTTGCCCCATCTGCAGTGAACCGCTGAATGCGGTGGACAACGGCGTGGTCTGCCCCGCCGACCATCGCTTCGACCGTGCGCGCCAGGGTTACCTGAACCTGTTGCCGGTGCAGCACAAAAACAGCCGCGACCCTGGCGACAACCAGGCCATGGTCGAAGCACGCCGGGACTTCTTGAACGCAGGGCATTACGCGCCGGTGGCCAAGCGTCTGGCCGAGCTGGCGGCGAGTTATGCGCCAGATCGCTGGGTCGATATCGGTTGTGGCGAGGGTTACTACACCGCGCAGATCGCCGAGGCCTTACCGAACGCTGACGGCTACGCACTGGACATTTCCCGCGAAGCGGTCAAACGTGCCTGCAAGCGTAATCCGGCGATCACTTGGTTGATCGCCAGCATGGCCCGCGTGCCGTTGGCGTCGGGCAGTTGCCAGTTTCTCGCCAGCGTTTTCAGTCCTCTGGACTGGGAAGAAGCCAAGCGGCTGCTCAGTGTCGGCGGCGGTCTGATGAAAGTCGGCCCGACCAGCGGCCACCTGATGGAGTTGCGCGAACGTCTTTATGACGAAGTGCGCGAATACACCGACGACAAGCATCTGGCCCTGGTGCCGGAAGGCATGACGCTGGCGCACAGTGAAACCCTGGAATTCAAGCTGACGCTGGAAAAGCCTGAGGATCGCGCCAACCTGTTGGCGATGACACCCCACGGCTGGCGCGCCAGTGCCGAGCGTCGTGCCGCGGTGATCGAACAGGCTGAGCCGTTCGTGACCACCGTGTCGATGCGCTACGATTATTTCGTTCTTCAATAACTTTTGGTCTCGGGCGAGTGCCCGGGGCCGGCTAAATCCGCGAATGGATTTTTCAGACCCGCAGTGAGGACATCCATGCGCCAACCGGACATCGAGATTTACCTGAAAGACGCCGACGTCGACCACAAGGCCATTTCGGCCTGGCTGGGCGAAGCGTTGGGCCCGTGCAGTGACTGGGTACAGAAAGGCCAGACCTACAAATGCACGGCCGGCAACGTGCCGGTGACCTGGCTGCCGAAAGCCGTGGGCAAGTGGAACAGCCTGTACCTCGAAAGCGACCAGACCCCATGGGACGACGACATCGCCTGCGCCCGCGCCGCGTTTGCTGCGCTGAACGTCGAAGTGCGTTGCGCGCCGGGGACGTGGGTTGAAGAGGAAGGTGAAGAGACGGCGGATCGCTGGATGCGCATCAGCGAAGACGGTGAAGAAGAAATCACCTGGAAAACCGCTTAAAAGCAAAAGATCGTCCGATCGCGGCCCGAGCCTTCGGCAGCTCCTAAAGGGCTATGTGTACAGCTGTAGGAGCTGCCGAAGGCTGCGATCTTTGATCGTTCCCACGCTCCGCGTGGGAATGCAGTCCGGGACGCTCTGCGTCCCAAAGCGAACGCGGAGCGTCCGTTGAGGCATTCCCACGCAGAGCGTGGGAACGATCATTACAGGCCTACAACATCCTCAGCCTGCAACCCCTTCTCGCCAGTAATCACTGCGTATTCAACCTGCTGGCCTTCAGTCAGCGACCGATGCCCTTCGCCGCGAATCGCGCGGTAGTGCACGAACACGTCCACCCCGTCTTCGCGCTGGATAAAGCCGTAGCCCTTGGCGTCGTTGAACCACTTCACGTTGCCGGTTTCGCGTGTTGCCATCTGTTCATACTCCTTTTTTATTATTGGACAGGCTTTTCGCAGGAAAGCCTTTGCGGAACGTCAGCCTGCGTCCGACGTCCATAAAAGGCCCCCGGCGACAGACCGCCGAGTATATGACAGGTGCGGAAAGTCTCAACAGGAGATTACTTCGCCGCTTTTTTGCCGATTTTCGGTGAATACGGCAAACTGTCGCCCTCCCGAGCAACCGCTCGGTTTATCCACTCACGCAGAAGCCGTATGACCCGTTCCCCGTTCCGCCGTCTAGTGTTTGGCACCTTGCGCCGACTGTTGTACCTCTGGGTTCGCTCGGAGACGATCAACCAGTCGTCGCTCACCCTCAACCTCGACCGCAGTCGTCCGGTGTTCTACGTCCTGCAAAACCCTTCGCTGACCGATCTGGCCGTGGTCGATACCGAGTGCACCAAGGCCGGCCTGCCGCGTCCGGTGCTGCCGGTGTCGGTGGGTTCGCTGATCGAACCGGCGGCGTTTTTCTACCTGACGCCGGATCCGGACTGGCTCGGTCGCCAGGACAAGCGCGGCGCACCGCCGACCCTGACTCGCCTTGTCAGCGCACTGACGCAGAACGCTGCTGAAGACGCGCAGATCATTCCGGTCAGCGTGTTCTGGGGCCAGTCGCCGGACAGCGAAAACAGTCCTTGGAAATTGTTGTTCGCCGACAGCTGGGCGGTCACCGGGCGTTTACGTCGGCTGCTGAGCATCATCGTCCTCGGGCGCAAAACCCGCGTGCAGTTCTCCGCACCGATTCACCTGCGCGAGCTGATCGAGCACAACAAGGGCCACGAACGCACCGTGCGCATGGCCCAGCGCATCCTGCGCGTACACTTCCGTAACCTGAAAGCAGCGGTCATCGGCCCGGACATTTCGCACCGTCGCAACCTGGTCAAAGGCCTGCTCAACCAGCCATTGGTCAAGCAAGCAATCCTCGACGAAGCCGAGCGCGAAAACATCTCCGCGGAAAAAGCCAAGGCCCAGGCCTTGCGCTACGGCAACGAGATCGCCTCGGACTACACCTACACGGCGATCCGCTTCCTTGAAGTGGTGTTGAGCTGGTTCTGGAACAAGATCTACGACGGTATCAAGGTCAACCACATCGAAGGCGTGCAGAAGGTCGCCCAAGGTCACGAAGTGATCTACGTGCCGTGCCACCGCAGCCACATCGACTACCTGCTGCTCTCGTATTTGCTGTTTCGCAACGGCCTGACCCCGCCGCACATCGCCGCCGGGATCAACCTGAACATGCCGGTGATCGGCAGCCTGCTGCGCCGTGGCGGTGCGTTCTTCATGCGCCGCACGTTCAAGGGCAATCCGCTGTACACCTCGGTGTTCAACGAATATCTGCACACGCTGTTCACCAAAGGCTTCCCGGTCGAGTACTTCGTCGAGGGCGGCCGCTCGCGCACCGGGCGCATGCTGCAACCGAAAACCGGCATGCTCGCGATCACCATGCGCAGCTTCCTGCGTTCGTCGCGCATGCCGATCGTGTTTGTGCCGGTGTACATCGGCTATGAGCGCGTGCTGGAGGGTCGCACCTACCTCGGCGAATTGCGTGGCGCGAGCAAGAAGAAAGAATCGATCTTCGACATTTTCAAAGTCATCGGCGCGCTCAAGCAGCGTTTCGGTCAGGTCGCCGTCAACTTCGGTGAGCCGATCAAACTCGCAGAATTCCTCGACGCCGAGCAACCGGACTGGCGCCAGCAGGAACTCGGCCCGCAGTACAAACCAGCGTGGCTCAACGAAACCACCAATCGCCTCGGCGAAAAAGTCGCGCAGCATTTGAACGAAGCGGCGGCGATCAACCCGGTCAACCTGGTGGCGCTGGCGCTGCTGTCGACCACACGTCTGGCGCTGGACGATCGCGCCATGGCGCGAGTACTGGATCTGTACCTGGCGCTGCTGCGCAAAGTCCCGTATTCGCCGCACACCACGCTGCCGGAAGGCGACGGCCGTGCGCTGATCGAGCATGTGAAAGACATGGACCTGCTCGCCGAGCAGAACGATGCCTTGGGCAAAATTCTCTATCTGGACGAGCAGAATGCCGTCCTGATGACTTACTACCGCAACAACGTGCTGCACATCTTCGCGTTGCCTGCACTGCTGGCGAGCTTCTTCCAGAGCGCTTCGCGCATGAGCCGCGAACAGATCCTGCGCTACACCCGCGCGCTGTATCCGTACCTGCAATCGGAGCTGTTCATTCGCTGGACGCTGGACGAACTGGACGGTGTGGTCGATCAGTGGCTGGAAGCGTTCGTCGAACAAGGTCTGTTGCGTTTCGAGAAAGACGTCTATCTGCGTCCGGCGCCAAGTTCGCGGCATTTCGTGCTGCTGACGCTGCTGTCGAAGAGCATCGCCCAGACCTTGCAGCGTTTCTACATGACCGTGTCCTTGCTGCTCAACAGCGGCCAGAACAGCATCAGCGCCGAAGAGCTGGAAGATCTCTGCACGGTCATGGCCCAGCGCCTGTCGATCCTCCACGGCCTCAACGCCCCGGAGTTCTTCGACAAGAGCCTGTTCCGTCACTTCATCCAGACAATGCTCGACCTCGACGTGCTGCGCCGCGACGAGGCCGGCAAACTGAGTTATCACGAACTGCTTGGCGAGCTCGCCGAAGGTGCAGCCAAACGCGTATTGCCGGCGGAAATTCGCTTGTCGATTCGCCAGGTCGCGCTGCATCGCAGTGAGGATGCTGCCGATCAGGTCGTCGCCCAACCCGAGACCTGATGCAAACCTGGTGGGAGTGAGTTTGCTCGCGAAGACGGAGTGTCAGACAACTGAAATGTTGAATGCTAAACCGCTATCGCGAGCAGGCTCGCTCCTACAATTGAATGGAGAACACCATGAAAAAACTGACTCTGCTCGCCGCCGCTACACTGCTCAGCGCCTGCCAGTCGACCACACCTGCCGGCAAGGTAGGCCTCGACGGTGAAGTGTTCTACCTGCAGCGCATCGCCCTGCCTCCGAGCGCGACCCTCAGCGTCAGCCTGCAAGACGTTTCGTTGGCCGATGCGCCAGCCGTAGTACTGGACGAGCAAAAAGGTCCGGTCAAAGGCCAGGTGCCACTGCCCTTCCACTTGAGCTACGATCCAGCGCAGATCAAACCTGGCCACCGTTACTCGGTCAGCGCGCGCATTGAAGTCAACGGTGAGTTGATGTTCATCACCACCGAAAACCACGCCGTGCAACTCGACGGCAACGACCCGCAGCCGCTGAAAATCCGAGTCGACGCCGTTCGTTAATTCATTTTCCGCAACCCTTTTCCGCAACAAGGAAGCCGCCATGCTCCGCCCTACCCTTCGCTTCGCTGGCCTGTGCGCAGGCCTGATGATCTCCGCCAGCGCGCTGGCCCTGTCGCTCAGTGACCTGTCGCAAAAAGACGCCACCGGCGGCCTCAAGGATGCCCTGACCCAAGGCGCGCAAATCGCCGTCAAGCAACTGGGTACACCCGGCGGCTTCAGCAACAACCCCGACGTGAAGATCGAGCTGCCGGGCAAACTCGGCAAGGCCGCGAGCAAGATGAAAGCCTTCGGCATGGGCGCTCAGGTTGAAGAACTGGAAACCGCGATGAACAAAGCGGCGGAAAGCGCTGTAACTCAAGCCCAGCCCATCCTCGTCGACGCCGTGAAGAAAATGAGCGTGGCAGACGCCAAAGGCATCCTCAGCGGCGGCAAGGACTCGGCCACGCAATACCTCGACAAATCCAGCCGCGAACAGATCCGCGCCAAGTTCCTGCCGATCGTCAAACAGGCGACCGACAAGGTTGGCGTAGCACAGAAGTACAACTCGTTCGCTGGTCAGGCTGCTGCGTTTGGCGTTGTCGATGCGAAGAGCGCCAACGTTGAAAACTACGTGACCGAGCAAGCGCTGAATGGCTTGTTCGAGATGATCGGCAAACAGGAAGAAACCATCCGCCAGAACCCGGCCGCTGCGGCGACCAGTCTGGCGAAGAAGGTGTTCGGCACGTTGTAATGTGCTGAACGACAAAAAGCCCGCTGACCTTTACCGGTTCAGCGGGCTTTTTTGTGGGCGTCAGTTTTGCGGATCGACTTGATCGAGGACGCGATTCACCGACAGCTCAGCGAGGGAAATCATCTGCTGAATACCCAGAAGCTGACTACACGTCGGGCCATTCAGGGTGAACGCCAGTTCGCTGGCCATGATGTTGGCTGAGGCCAGAGTTTCACAGGCGTGAGCGAGTAATGTTTCGGAATCGACTTCGGGAAGGACGGTAAAAATTGTGCTGGGATGGCTGACGGGTTTGGGGGGATTGGGAGTGGTTTTGAACATGGCGAAATCTCCTGAAGTAGTGGAGCCGCCACCGTTCGCTGCGAAACGAAAGTTAGGTGGCAGCTGTACGCAGGTTCGCAGACCGGGACTTCAGGCACCCGGCATACCCGAAGGTATCCCGCGCACAACCGCCATGACACAGGCATAAAAAAGCGCCCGCTTTCGGATGGTGGACGCTGTGCGTCTGAAGTTTAACCGGGCTGCGAAACCCGGTCGCTGATTTTTGCAGCGACAGACCTAGCCTAGAGATCGCGCTTCCGACGGACAACCTGAAAACCTTGTGGGAAGGTTCTGTGTTTTCGCAACACGGTTAAACAATTTTGCCTGTCCGATCGTCATCGCCAGCAGGCTGGCTCCCACAGGTTGGAAGGAGTCCATGCAGAGAGAAATTGGACAGCTGGCGGGCCGTCATCGCGAGCAGGCTCACTCCTACAGTTGGATCGTGAGCAATCCGCTGGAGATCGGTCGGCTGTCAGACCGCCATCGCTGGCAAGCCAGCTCCCACAATTGGATTGGGTGTATGCAGGTAGAGATTGGGCGGCTGTCAGGGCGTCATCGCGAGCAGGCTCACTCCCACAGAAGAGCAAGAGCAGACCGCTTCTGCTCCTCACCACTCAACAGGATGAGCGTTAGCTCGGCTGCAGCTTTTGATCTTGATCTGAAGGCCCGTCGGCAGGCTGAGTGGAGGGATTGATCCGGGGGTGGGAGCGCAGCGACCGTTCGACGAAGTCGAACACATCGAGAGGAGGTGCAGCGAAGCAAACCGTAGGCGATGCCCCCGGATCGATCCCGGAGCGAAGGAACCCCGAGCCCCAGCGAGCGGGCCGAACGTCAGGGCAAAGCCTTTTGGGTTACCTTTTCGGCGTTTGGAAAAGGTGACTCGCCGTAAGGGCGAAACCGCCAGCGGCAGCACCCACAAAAACGGATATTCACCCAAAACCCCAAGAACATGGTCGGCCCGAAGGCCGCCACGTCACAAAAGAATCAAGCGTCCTTACGCACCCGGAACCAAGCCGCATACAACGCCGGCAAAAACAACAACGTCAGCGCAGTCGCAACAATCAACCCACCCATGATCGCCACCGCCATCGGCCCAAAAAACACACTACGTGACAACGGAATCATCGCCAAAACCGCCGCCAGCGCCGTCAACACAATCGGCCTGAAGCGTCGAACCGTAGCCTCGATAATCGCCTGCCAAGGCTTAAGCCCCGAGGCAATATCCTGCTCGATCTGATCCACCAGAATCACCGAATTACGCATGATCATCCCGGACAACGCAATCGTCCCCAACATCGCCACAAACCCGAACGGCTGACGGAACACCATCAAAAACAGCGTCACCCCGATCAACCCCAGCGGCGCCGTCAAAAACACCATCACCGTGCGCGAAAAACTGCGTAACTGCACCATCAGCAAGGTCAGCACCACCACGATGAACATCGGCACCCCGGCATTCACCGACTTCTGCCCACGCTCGGAATCCTCCACCGTACCGCCGACATCCAACAGATAACCATCGGGCAACTCGGCGCGAATCGAATCCAGCGTCGGCATGATCTGCTTCACCAACGTCGCCGGCTGCTCCTTGCCATAAATATCCGCGCGCACGGTCACGTTCGGCAGGCGATTACGATGCCAGATAATCCCCTCCTCAAAGCCGTATTCCAGCGTGGCAATCTGCGACAACGCCACACTGCGGCCGTTGTCCGTCGGCACCGCCAGACTCGGCAACAAGGACAATTCAGTGCGCTCATGCACCGTGCCGCGCAGCAGAATCTCGATCAATTCGTTGTCTTCGCGATACTGACTGACACTCGACCCGGTCAACGAACTCTGCAGGAATTTCGCCAGATTGGCCGTGCTTACACCCAATGCTCGCGCGCGATCCTGATCGATGTTCAGGTACACGACCTTGCTCGGTTCTTCCCAATCCAGATGCACATTGACCACATGCGGATTCTCGCGAACCTTGGCCGCGACCTTGCGCGCCAACGCCCGGACTTCTTCGATATGTTCACCGGTGACGCGGAACTGCACCGGATAGCCAACCGGAGGACCGTTCTCCAGACGCGTAACCCGCGAACGCAGGGCCGGGAATTGCTCGTTAAGCGTCTCGATCAACCAACTGCGCAGCGCTTCACGCTCCTCAATGGTTTTCGCCAACACCACAAACTGCGCAAAACTGGCCGCCGGCAACTGTTGATCCAAAGGCAGATAAAAACGCGGCGATCCGGTGCCGACATACGCCACATAATTATCAATACCGGCGTGACCCTTGAGCATCGCCTCCAGACGTTTGACCTCGCCAGTGGTATTGGCCAACGACGCGCCTTCAGCCAGTTTCAGATCAACCATCAACTCCAGTCGATTCGAGGCCGGGAAAAACTGCTGCGGGACGAAACGGAACAACATCACAGAGGCGATAAACAGCCCCACCGTCAGCACGATCACGGTCTTGCGGTGCGACACGCACCACTCCACCAAGCGCCGAACGCGCTGATAGAACGGCGTGCCATACGGGTCAGCCTGACCATCGGCGGTACCGTGTTTGGCCGCATGGATTTTCGCCAGATCAGGCAGGAGTTTTTCCCCCAGATACGGTACGAACATCACCGCCGCGACCCAAGACGCGAGCAAGGCGATGGTCACCACCTGGAAGATCGAACGTGTGTATTCGCCAGTGCCGGATTGCGCCGTGGCAATCGGCAGAAACCCGGCGGCGGTGATCAAAGTACCGGTGAGCATAGGGAACGCGGTGCTGGTCCAGGCATAGCTCGCCGCGCGGATACGGTCAAAGCCCTGCTCCATTTTGATCGCCATCATTTCCACGGCGATGATCGCGTCATCCACCAGCAAGCCCAACGCCAACACCAACGCGCCAAGGGAGATCTTGTGCAGGCCGATGCCGAGGTAATACATGCAGGCGAAGGTCATCGCCAGCACCAGCGGAATGGTCAGCGCCACGACCATGCCGGTGCGCACGCCGAGGGAGAAGAAGCTCACCAGCAAGACAATCGCCAGTGCCTCGACCAGCACCTGGACGAACTCGCCGACCCCGGTTTTCACCGCCGCCGGCTGATCGGAAACCTTACGCAATTGCATGCCGGCCGGGAGGTTTTTCTGGATGCGCGAGAACTCGCCTTCCAGCGCCTTGCCGAGCACCAGAATGTCGCCGCCATCCTTCATCGCCACCGCGAGACCAATCGCATCTTCGCCCATGAAGCGCATACGCGGCGCCGGTGGATCGTTGAAACCGCGACGCACGTCGGCGACATCGGAGATGCGGAACGTACGATCGCCGACGCGGATCGGGAAGTTTTTTATCTCATCGACCGTCTGAAAATTCCCCGAGACCCGCAGTTGCAGACGCTCGCTACCGGTTTCAAAGAACCCGGCGGTGGACACCGCGTTCTGCTCTTGCAGCGCTTGTTGCACCGCCGACAGCGGCAAGCCAAGGGTCGCCAGCTTGACGTTGGACAGCTCGACCCAGATTTTCTCGTCCTGCAAACCGAGCAGGTCGACCTTGCCGACATCCTTGACCCGTTGCAGCTGGATCTGGATGCGATCGGCGTAATCCTTGAGCACCGCGTAATCGAAACCGTCCCCGGTCAGCGCATAGATATTGCCGAACGTGGTGCCGAACTCATCGTTGAAAAACGGCCCCTGAATATCCGGCGGCAAGGTCTGGCGAATATCACTGACCTTCTTGCGCACCTGATACCAGAGGTCGGGGATTTGCTTGGAATGCATCGAGTCGCGGGCAATGAACGTGACCTGCGATTCGCCGGGGCGCGAGAACGACACGATGCGCTCGTACTCGCCGGTTTCCATCAGTTTCTTTTCAATACGCTCGGTGACCTGCCGCGAGACTTCCTGCGCGGTCGCCCCCGGCCAACGGGTTTGAATCACCATGGCTTTGAACGTGAACGGCGGGTCTTCACTCTGGCCGAGTTTGGTGTAGGACAACGCACCGACGATGGCCAGCAAAAGCATCAGGAACAGTACGATCTGGCGATTACGCAGCGCCCATTCAGAAAGGTTGAAGCGCATCGGGACTTACTCCTTGTTCGCCAGATTGACGACGCGATTGGAGCGATCCACCGGACGCACCTGCTGCCCTTCGAGCAACACATGCACGCCAGCAGCCACCACCCAGTCACTGGCGTTCAAGCCTTCGAGCACCGGCACGGTTTTCTCGCCGAACGGGCCGATACGCACCGGGGTTTTCTTCAAGGTGTTATTGGCGCTGACGACCCAGACGTAGGTCGCGCCGTTTTCGGCGGTGAGTGCCGAGAGCGGCACCGACAGGGAAACGCTGTCGGCCGATTGCACGAACACTCGGGCGCTCTGGCCCAGTTCGGCCGGGACTTTGCCGCTCACGAAAGAAATGCGCGCAGCGAAAGTGCGCGAGCGTGGATCGGCGGCGGGCGACAGTTCGCGGATTTGCCCGGCGAAGCGCTGGTTCTGTTGCGTCCACAGTTCGACGGTCACAGGCTGACCGACCTTGAAGCGCCCGAAGCTCTGCTCCGGCAGGCTGATCAGTACTTCGCGCTCGCCATCAGTGGCAAGGGTAAACACCGTTTGCCCGGCGGCAACCACCTGCCCAACCTCGACCGAACGCTTGGCCACCACGCCATCCTGCGGCGCACGCAACACGGCGTAACTGGCCTGATTGGTCGAAACGTTGAATTCAGCTTTGATTTGTTTGAGACGGGCCTCACCGGAGCGGTAAAGGTTTTCGGCGTTGTCGTAGGCCGAGCGGCTGACCATCTGCCGATCCATCAGGGTCTTGTAGCGATCACGTTCGGCGCGGACCAGATTGAGATTGGCTTCGGCGGCAGCCACCTGGGCGCGAGTGGCTTCCAGTTGCAGGCGCACGTCCTGCGGATCGAGTTCGGCGAGTGGCTGATCAGCCTTCACGCGCTGACCTTCATCGACCAGTCGTCGGCTGACTTTGCCGCCAATGCGGAATGCCAGATCCGGTTCATAACGGGCGCGCACCTCGCCCGGATAACTTTCCATCGCCTGTGCCGAAGGCTCTGGCTGCACCACCATGGCTGGTCGCACGGCGACTTGCGTCGCCTCTTCCTGACCGCATGCTGACAAAAGGAACGCCAGACTCACTGGCAACGCGAGGGACAACGCATGGCGGAACATGGTGACGGACCTTTCGCTAATGGTGCTTGGAATAATTATACTGGCGGGTATGTTATTAATAGCAAACTCACCAGTCCAGTATTAAAAGCGAAGAATGTCGAACAATCTTTCAGCTCCAAACGGCCCGGGCCGCCCCAAGGATCTGGCCAAGCGCCAAGCGATCCTCGACGCGGCGAAAATTCTGTTTCTGAGTCATGGCTACGCCAACACCAGCATGGACGCGGTCGCAAGCGAGGCCGGCGTGTCGAAGCTGACGGTCTACAGCCATTTCAACGACAAGGAGACGCTGTTCTCCGCTGCCGTGGTGGCCAAATGCGAGGAGCAATTACCGCCGCTGTTCTTCGAATTGCCCGAAGGCATCGCCGTGGAAAATGTGTTGCTGAACATTGCGCGAGGCTTTCATCACCTGATCAACAGCGATGAATCGGTGAATCTGCACCGTTTGATCATGGCGCTCGGCAGTCAGGATCCGAAGCTGTCGCTGATCTTCTTCGAGGCGGGTCCGCAGCGCATGGTGCAGGGCATGGAACGGCTGTTGACGCGCATCCACGAGACCGGCGCGCTGAGCATTGATCTGCCGCGCAATGCCGCCGAGCATTTCTTTTGCCTGATCAAGGGTGCGGGGAATTTTCGGCTGTTGTATGGCTGTGGGGAGCCGTTGACTGAAGAGGCAGCGGAAAGCCATGTGCAGGAAGTGGTGGGGTTGTTTATGCGGGCGTACAAAGCCTGATTTCTGCGGTGTCGGCACTGACGCCATCGCTGGCAAGCCAGCTCCCACAAGGATTTGGGTGTGATCACAAATCGTGTACACACCACCAAACCCTGTGGGAGCTGGCTTGCCAGCGATGAGCGCGACTCGGTATCAAGCCTTGAGCGCTTTCTTCGGATAAATGTCATAGCGGCTCGATTTGCCATCCAGCGCATGACTCGGCTTCGGCCCCGCAATGCACGGCGCCTTGCGCGGTCGCTTGACCACCACCCGGTGCGTGGCCAGTGCCAACGCGGCTTCGAGCAACGCCGGCGCATCCGGATCATCGCCCACCAGCGGCCGGAACAGACGCATCTCCTTTTTCACCAGCGCGGTCTTCTCTCGGTGCGGAAACATCGGGTCGAGGTAGATCACCTGCGGCGCCTCACCCTCCCAGTTCTGCATGACCTCGATGGAGTTGCCCTTGAGCAATTTCATCCGCGCCACAATCGGCGCCACGTCGAAATCTTCCGCCGCGCGCGCCAGACCATCCTCCAGCAAGGCGCCGATCAGCGGCTGGCGCTCGATCAGGCTCATCTCGCAACCGAGGCTCGCCAGCACAAACGCATCCTTGCCCAATCCTGCCGTGGCATCCAGCACGCGCGGGCGCACGCCTTGGGCGATGCCGACAGCCTTGGCGATCATCTGCCCGCTGCCGCCGCCGTATAGCCGACGATGCGCAGCGCCGCCCTCAACAAAGTCGACCCGCACCGGCCCCGGTGCGTCCGGGCCGAGCTGTTGCAGTTGCAAACCCTGCTCGCCGACCTGCAAGGCGAACTCGCCGTCCGGCACGTCACGCGGCAGACCAAGGCGTTCGGCCCACTGCTCGGCTTGCGCTTCAAACGTCGGGCCGAGGGCCTGGACATGGATGCGGCAGGCCGCGGGTTGCTCGATCATGGAAAACACGCTCAAAAATTCAAGGATCGGCAAATACCGCCGATAATTCATTCAACGCGCATTTTGCCAGAGCTGAGCGTCAACCGAAAAAAATGTCAGGCATTCTTCCCACATCGATTGGCTACATCTCGCCCCATGGCGACTTTAGCCGTCACAACACTCAAGCACTGAGCGGCGTCAGTCACCTGTGGCAGGATTTCTTCGCCCAAGCGATGGCCGAACAGACGAGTGAAGTGGTGCCTGCCTGCGGTACATTTCCGCCGGTTGACCTGAGCAGCCCGGAAGAACCGACCATCGGCAGCGAGCTGCACGCGCACATCGTCAGCCAGCGCGAGTGCGATGTGGTGGAAACCGAAGTGCGTCCGCCAGAGCCGCTGTTCCTGCCAATCGCCGAATTCGAAATGGAACTGCTGGACAAGCCGTTCCCGCCATTCCCGCCAGAAGAACTGCAAGCTCAGCAGGCGCAGCAGGATTTCGACAGCAGTTGGGTTCGCCCGGTGGTGATCAACAATGGTCAGCCCGTTCCAGAGCCTGGCCCGGCCCCGCAGAAGAAGCCGCTTTACCTGCCGATTGCCGAGTTCGATCTGGATCTGTTGCAAAAGCCTTACCCGCCGTTCCCGCCGGAAGAAATCGTCGAGCAACAGAAAGCACTGGACTTTGATAACGGTTGGGCGCGCCCGATCGTTCTGCAGAACCTGCGCCTCGCCGCCTGACCCTCAGCGACACACGCTCCAGCGTCCGACATCGACATGAAAGTGATTGCGGTGGGCGGTGTTGTAATCCGGCCCCAAGACAACACTGAACGCCTCGCAGGCGCCATCGCGCACCTGACGCAGAAACTGCGCGTCCTGATTTTGCTTCGGCCAGTCCTTGAGCACGCTGATGCTGCGACCATCGGTCAGACGAAAACCGGCAATATCCAGCGCATCGGCACTGGCGTGGCGACTGAGCGCGCCGCTTTCGCGGTTGTAGACATTACGACAGGCGAAGCTGCCGAGGTGATCAATCCGCGCGACCTTTTGCCCGTAAACGGATTGTGCAGCAGGTCGCAGCGTGTGCTGTTCAAACATCGCGTAGGCCACCGCCAGCGGACAACTGGCGAGGAAACTGCTGCTCAACGCCACCTCACCGCCCTGTACGCGCAAGGCACCGATCAGCGGGCACTTGGCGTCGGGACTGTCGGCTTGCCGCGTGACCCGCAGATCAGAGCTGTTCAACGCCTGGGCACAGAGTTCAGGATCACTGCGCAAACGCATCAGCTTGTAGCCGGTCAGCCAGTTGGGCGCGGCTTTTACATCCAGTGGCGCCCATGGATTCCATGACGGCGGCACGTCCAGCCAACCGCGCCACACACTGATCAACGCGCCGCCAGTGATCAGCAACACGGTCAGTGCGATCCACCGCCCCATGCTCAGCCTTTGAAGAATTGATTGGCTTTGGCGTACGGCATCGACTGCGAGGTAAACCCGAAAGTGCCGGATTGCTGGATTTCTTCAGCGGCACGGAAGAATTCGCCGAACGCCGCCAACGCCAGTGCCGAACCGGTACTGATGCGCCGCACGCCCATTTCTTGCAGCTCCTGCACGGTCAGTTTCAAACCGCCGGACATCAGCACATTGACCGGTTTTGGCGCCACTGCACGCACCACTGCCAGCACTTCTTCGGCGTTGCGCAAACCTGGCGCATACAACACGTCGGCCCCTGCCTCGGCGAAGGCCTGCAGGCGGCGAATGGTGTCGTTGAGATCGGGATGACCGTGCAGGTAGTTTTCCGCCCGCGCGGTGAGGATGAAGGGAAAGGGTAGCGTGCGCACCGCAGCGACAGCGGCTTCGATGCGCGCCACAGCGTGTTCGAAGCAATAGATTGGCGCATCCGCGCGGCCCGTGGCGTCTTCGATCGAACCACCAACAGCGCCGGCCTCGGCAGCACGCAGCAGACTCTTGGCGCATTCAGCCGGGTCATCGGCGAAACCGTTTTCCAGATCCACCGCTACCGGCAAATCGGTGGCGGCGACAATCGCGCGGACATTGGCCAAGGTCTCATCAAGGCTTAACACGCCGTCGGCCTTGCCTTGGGAAAACGCATAACCGGCACTGGTGGTCGCCAAGGCCTGATAGCCGAGACTGGCGAGCATTTTTGCCGACCCCGCATCCCATGGATTGGGAATCACGAAAACCCCCGATTGTTCATGCAGGGCTTTGAAGGCGTGGGCTTTACGGGCTTGGGCATCCATCGGCAGGCTCCTGGGCAGAAAAAAATCCGCTTCAGAGCAGGCCAAGTTGCTCCGCGGCGGGTTCTCTGTATAGCGCAGGCAGCGCTGGCAGGCCAGGCAAACGTTGCATCAGTTGTGCGTGAAAACGTTGCGCCAGCTTCGCCGCCAGCAGGTTATCGGCGGTGTGCAGGAAGATGTAAGGCGTGCGGCCCTCTTCGATCCACTCGGCGATTTTCGCCACCCACGGCACTAGGAACGGGTCGTTGGCTTTCAGTTCCGGATGGCCAATGAAGCGCACTTGCGGGAACTGGGTGAACGCCGCCGGGCGCGTCGGCACGCGTGGCTTTTTCGATTGCGCGTGGATTACCGAAGATTCAGTCGACAGGCAACTGAACAGCGCACGCGGGTCGAGGCAGATGCGCTCAACGCCACGATCCAGCAGCAGGCGATTGAGCAGACGTTCACTCTCGCCCTTGGCGAAGAACTGTTCATGGCGCACTTCCACCGCCAACGGGCAATCTAGCGCATCAATAAACCCCGCCAGTTCCGGCAGTCGATGCGGCGTGAAGCTTTTCGACAATTGCAGCCACATCGGCGAGACGCGCTCACCGAGGGGTTTGAGTAATTGCAGAAATGTTTCGGCGGCGGTCAGTTGCTCGCGCAGGTCACCGCTATGGCTGATGTCGCCGGGGAATTTGGCGGTGAAGCGAAAGTGCTCGGGCATGACCTCGGCCCAACGCTGCACCGTGGCGGGCGACGGGCTGGCGTAGAAGGTCGTGTTGCCTTCAACGGCGTTGAACACTTGGGAATAGAGACCGAGGAAATCGGAGGTTTTGGCGTCTACCGGGTACAGATACTCGCGCCAGGCGTTTTCGCTCCAGGACGGACAACCGAGGTAGTAAGGCAGATCCATCAGATATACAGATCGAGGCCCAGCACGTCTGCATCCCAATCGACAAAACCGGCGGTGCTCAGGTAGCTGGCGAGGGCCATCGCTACGCTTTTGCTCATGGCGCGGTGGTAAATCATGTCTTGTTGGCGGGCGGGCAGATTGCTCAGGCGTTGCGCGGCGGCTTTGGCGGCAGCACGGGCAGCCAGTTGCTCTTCAGTCGGAAATTCCAGCTCACCGTCGATGTCATCGACGGACTCATCCACGATCACATGGCCTTTGCGAAGCTTGCGCTTGATGGGGTAGGACTGAGAGGAAAGGCCGTCTATACGCATAATTTCATGCTCGGTATCAATGATGGCAATTTAGCGGCACTTGACCGACTTAGCAAACTGCCGAGTGATAACTAGAACACATAAAGCGCAAAAGGTTTAAAGCGAGGGGTTAGAAACTGACGATTGGCTTCAGAAGATCAAAAGATCGCAGCCTTCGGCAGCTCCTACATTTGGAATGCGATCCTTGTAGGAGCTGCCGAAGGCTGCGATCTTTTTAAAGGCTCAACGAGCCTTGGGGGTGGCGACTTTGTCGCGCAGGTAAACCGGTTGCGCGTCATCCGCCGGAATCGATTCGCCGCGCTCCCAAGCGAAGCGCGCCAAGGTCAGCAAGTCTTCGGCGTGGGGCAGCATGCCGGCGTCGGAGCCTGTCAGATTGACCGCGATGCGCTCGGCATAACCCCAACCGGTGCCAGCACCGAACCAGTCGCCACTGGCATCGGCCGGCAGCGCAGCAACTTCTGGTGGCAACACCGCTTCGGCACCGACCAGACGCATCTCCCCCGCCGTCTCGCGGTAGCAGCCCCAATACACTTCATCCATCCGCGCATCGATGGCCGCCGCGACCTGGCTCACGCCATGCTCGCGCAGCGCACGCTGGGCCAATACTGCAAGGTTGGACACCGGCAGCACCGGGCGATCCAGCGCGAACGCCAGCCCCTGCACCACACCAATGGCGATCCGCACGCCAGTGAACGCGCCAGGCCCACGACCGAAAGCGATCGCATCGACCGCTTGCAACGTGGTGCCAGCGTCGGCCAGAAGTTGCTGGATCATCGGCAGCAGTTTCTGCGCGTGCAGGCGCGGGATCACCTCGTAATGGCTCGTGACCTTGCCGTCATGCAGCAAGGCAACGGAGCAAGCTTCAGTCGCGGTGTCCAGGGCCAGCAAGGTGCTCATCGATGTTTCCAAAACAGGTGTGGGAAAAAGGGCGTCAGTATAAACAACTACGGCCCGCAAGCGGGCCGTGGATGATGCAGCCGATCAGACTTTTCAGCTCAGCGCGGCCAGCACCTTGGCGGTGATCGCATCAACCGAACCAACGCCCGGAATGTGGCTGTACTTGGGCTTGCCAGCGTTTTTGGCGGACAGGCTCTGATAGAACTCCACCAAAGGCTTGGTCTGCGAATGGTAGACCGACAGGCGATGACGCACGGTTTCTTCGGTGTCGTCCTTGCGCTGTACCAGCTCTTCGCCGGTGATGTCATCTTTGCCCGCGATTTTTGGCGGGTTGTAGACGATGTGGTAAACGCGGCCGCTGGCTTCGTGAACACGACGGCCGGCGATGCGTTGAACGATTTCTTCGTCTTCAACAGCGATTTCAACCACTGCATCCAGCTCAACGCCGGCAGAAACCAGAGCTTCAGCCTGCGGAATGGTGCGCGGGAAGCCGTCGAACAGGAAACCGTTGGCGCAGTCTGGCTGAGCGATGCGGTCCTGAACCAGTGCGATGATCAGGTCATCCGACACCAGGCCGCCGGCATCCATAATGCTCTTGGCTTGAACGCCCAGTGGAGTACCGGCCTTGACCGCTGCACGCAGCATGTCGCCGGTGGAAATTTGTGGAATGCCGAATTTTTCGGTGATGAACTTAGCCTGAGTACCTTTACCGGCCCCGGGAGCTCCCAGCAGAATGACGCGCATTAGATGTGCTCCTCAATTTTTTTATAAAAAGCTTTTACAAAACAAAGGATTCGCCTCTTGGGACGAATCCTGAAAATACGGGTCGTGGCCGCATAAACGGCCAAAGGCTGATCAAGATACACAGCAGGCTGCGCCCACACAAGACGCCAAAAGTCGGAGAAACCGACGTCCCCCGCGACCTCGCGACGCGGTAACCCAAGTCGCAACCCCGTCATTAACTGTCGCCTGACGGCACTTTCGCCGGTCAGGCAACGCGACAGCCAAGTCTTCATCCGGCTACCGCGCACCCGACAAAAACCTTAGCCGGTATTTCGCAAACCGGCGGCAATGCCCGCCACAGACACCAGCAACGCCTGTTCCACCGGGCTGCCCTGCTCGACATCCTGCTGCCGCGAACGGGCCAGCAGTTCGGCCTGCAATAGATGCAGCGGGTCGAGGTAGGTGTTGCGCAGACGGATAAATTCAAGGGTGTCAGGGCTATGTGCCAGCAGCTGCGACTGGCCAGTCAGGCCGAGCACCACCGCGCACGCCTGCGACAATAGGTCGCGTAACTGCGCGCCCAACGGCAGCAGATCAGGCTCGACCAGACGCTGATCGTAGGACAGCGCAATATCCGCATCAGCCTTGGCCAGGACCATTTCCAGCATGTCGATACGCGTACGGAAGAACGGCCATTGTTCGCGCATCTGCCCAAGCAACTCGCCTTCGCCGCGTTCCAGCGCCTTGCTCAGTGCCGACTCCCACCCCAGCCACGCCGGCAGCATCAGCCGCGTTTGCGTCCAGCCGAAGATCCACGGAATCGCCCGCAGACTTTCGATCCCGCCGGCGCGGCGTTTGGCCGGACGACTGCCCAGTGGCAAGCGACCCAACTCCTGCTCTGGCGTGGACTGACGGAAGTACTCGACGAATTGCGGATTTTCCCGCACGACCTGGCGATAAGCGCTGACGCCATCGGCGGCCAATTCGTCCATCAAGTGACGCCACTCTGGTGTCGGCGGCGGCGGAGGCAGCAGCGTTGCTTCAAGCACCGCCGCCAGATACAGATTGAGGTTTTGCTCGGCGATGTCCGGCAGGCCGAATTTGAATCGAATCATTTCCCCCTGCTCGGTGGTGCGGAAACGCCCGGCCACCGAGCCCGGCGGTTGCGACAGAATCGCCGCATGCGCCGGGCCACCGCCCCGGCCCACGGTGCCGCCGCGACCGTGGAACAGCAGCAGTTCGACTTGTTGCTCGCGGCAGATTTCCACCAAGCGTTCCTGCGCGCGATATTGCGCCCAGGCCGCTGCCGTGGTGCCAGCATCCTTGGCCGAGTCGGAATAACCGATCATCACTTCCTGCGGGCCTTGCAGCCGTGCACGGTAACCCGGCAGCAGCAACAGCCGCTCCATCACCGGCCCGGCGTTGTCGAGGTCAGCGAGGGTTTCGAACAGCGGCACCACGCGCATTGGCCGCAGCACGCCAGACTCTTTGAGCAGCAGTTGCACGGCGAGCACATCAGAAGCAGCGCCGGCCATGGAGATCACGTAGGAACCGAGCGAGGCGCCCGGTGCGGCAGCGATTTCCTTGCAGGTGTTGAGCACTTCGGCGGTGTCAGCGGACGGTTTGAAATGCGCTGGCAGCAGTGGCCGACGATTGCTCAGTTCGCGGGTCAGGAAGCTGATGCGCTGCTCTTCGTCCCAATCTTCGTAGCGACCGAGGCCGAGGTAATCGGTGATTTCAGTCATCGCCGAGCTGTGGCGCGACGAGTCCTGGCGCACATCCAGACGCACAAGGAACAAGCCGAAGGTCACCGCCCGACGCAGGCAGTCGAGCAACGGACCATCAGCGATCACGCCCATGCCGCACTCGTGCAGCGAGTTGAAGCACAGCTCCAGCGGATCGAGCAGATCGCGGTTGTTGTGCAGCACGTCTGCCGGCGCTGGCGTCGGTGCAGTCAGCGCAGCGTGTGCCCAATTGCGCGTGGCGCGCAGGCGTTCGCGCAGTTGTTTGAGCACCGCACGATACGGTTCGGCGCTGTCGCCGGCCTTGGCTTTGAGGGCGTCGCTGGCTTGTTGCATCGACAGTTCGGCTGCCAAATGATCGACATCACGCAGGTACAAATCGGCGGCCATCCAGCGCGCCAACAGCAACACTTCGCGAGTCACCGCAGCGGTAACGTTGGGGTTACCATCACGGTCGCCGCCCATCCATGACGCGAAGCGAATCGGCGCGGCTTCCAATGGCAGACGCAGGCCGGTCGCTTCATACAACGCCTTGTCGGCCTTGCGCATATGGTTGGGAATCGCCTGCCACAGCGAATGCTCGATCACCGCGAAACCCCATTTGGCTTCATCGACTGGCGTGGGGCGCGTGCGGCGGATTTCTTCGGTGTGCCAGGCTTCGGCAATGAGCCGCTGCAGGGTGTTTTGAATCTGTTCGCGTTCGGCTGTGGTCAGGTCGCGATGGTCCTGCGCGGCGAGTTGCGCGGCGATCGCGTCGTATTTCTGGATCAGCGTGCGCCGCGCCACTTCCGTGGGGTGCGCGGTCAACACCAGTTCGATTTCCAGCCGCGCCAGTTGCCGCGCCAGCGATTCGGCACTGTGGCCTTCGTTGCGCAAACGCGCGAGCAATTCCGGCAGCACGCGGGATTCGAACGGCGCCGGCTGCGACTCCTCGCGACGATGAATCAACTGATACTGCTCGGCGATGTTCGCCAGGTTGAGAAACTGGTTGAACGCGCGCGCCACGGGGAGCAATTCGTCTTCGCTCAATTGATTGAGGCTGGCGCTCAGTTCGGCGTCCATCGAACCACGCCGATCGGCCTTGGCGCCCTTGCGGATCTGCTCGATCTTGTCGAGGAAAGCCTCGCCGTACTGATCTCGAATGGTGTTGCCCAGCAGCTCTCCGAGCAGGTGAACGTCTTCGCGCAAGCGTGCATCAATATCGGTCATCAGCAATTCCCCAGCAGTAATCCGGACGGCTTAGAAACGAGTGCATGACCTAGAGAGTGCCGCTCTACGACGCTTCTTACAAGCAGCCGACGAAGGGACGTTAAACCTTGTGGGCGAAAGCTAGTCTCAACAGTAAGCCGCACAACGGCTTGCCGCCGGCCCCGGCGGACACTCACCCAGACCTGCCATGAGCAGGTGCGAAATGAGGTCATCATGAAAATTCGTGAACTCGCCCAGCATTGGGAAGAAAACGCCAAAGGTCGCCTGACCGACACTGGCTACGCGATTCATCTGGACGTTGAAGCTGCTGCGCGTCTGGGAGCGATTACCGAGATGTACCCCAAACGTCATGTCGAAGAGTTGCTTGGCGAACTGATCGGCGCGGCGCTTGAAGAGTTTGAAGCGAGCCTGCCGTATGTGAAGGGTTCGACGGTAGTGGCGACCGATGAGGAAGGTGATCCGTTGTATGAAGACGTCGGGCCTACGCCGCGTTTTCTGGCCCTTTCGCGCCGGCATTTGCATGACCTCTCGGCCGCAGCAGGCAAGCAAAAACACTGATCCGACATTGCGTTAAACCTGTGGGAGCTGGCTTGCCAGCGATGGCGTCCGTTCAGTCACCGATGTGTTGGATCTGACGGCCCCATCGCTGGCAAGCCAGCTCCCACAGGGAATGTATTTTTCCTCCAGAACTACGTCGTTTGTTCCCCGCGCGTACCCCTCTCTGCCGCCAAAGTTCCCGCTTTAGAGCCTTGTCCATTCGGTCAAAGTTTTTTTTGGCGATAGGCCATCTTTTCTGAACTTTTGAAAAACGCCTCCGGTCGGAACCTGTAACCACGCCTGGAACGAGCGTTTCAAAAACGCGCTTTCACACGTCGCTTGCGGCTCCTCGACCAGGATGGATTCAGATGTATTCAGGAGATGCCTAATGGAGTTGAAGACCATGAAAAACCAAACCTCGTTTACCCACCTGCGCGGTCTGAAACTGGCGGCTCTGGCCATCGGCACCAGCTTCGTACTGGCCGGTTGCGCCGGTAACCCACCAACCGAGCAGTACGCCGTGACCCAGTCGGCGGTGAACAGCGCCGTCAGCGCTGGCGGTACCGAGTTCGCTGCCGTTGAGATGAAGCAAGCGCAGGACAAACTGAAACAAGCCGAAATCGCCATGCACGACAAGAAGTATGACGAAGCTCGCATCCTGTCCGAGCAAGCCGAGTGGGACGCTCGCGTCGCCGAACGCAAGGCTCAGGCCGCTAAAGCCGAACAGGCTGTGAAGGATTCCCAGAAAGGTGTTCAGGAACTGCGTCAGGAAAGTCAGCGCACCGTGCAGTAAGCGCGCATCCCGACCGCAAAGCTGAATCTCTTACCGATAGAAAGGACGACAAATTATGCGTAAGCAACTGATGATCCCCGCTCTCCTCGCCGCAAGTGTTGCTCTGGCTGCCTGCTCCACCCCGCCTAACCCGAACCTGGAACAGGCACGCACCAACTACGCCGGCCTGCAAGCCAACCCACAGGCGAGCAAAGTCGCGGCGCTGGAAACCAAAGACGCCAGCGATTATCTGGACAAAGCCGACAAGGCCTACCTGGACAAGCAAGACGCTGCCAAGGTTGACCAACTGGCCTACCTGACCAACCAGCGTGTGGAAGTGGCCAAGCAGACCATCGCCCTGCGCACCGCTGAAAACAATCTGAAGAACGCTGCAGCCCAACGTGCCCAGGCGCGTCTGGATGCTCGCGATCAGCAGATCAAACAGCTGCAGGACAGCCTGAACGCCAAGCAGACCGATCGCGGTACGCTGGTGACTTTCGGTGACGTGCTGTTCGCCACCGACCGTGCTGACCTGAAGTCCAGCGGTCTGGTCAACATCAACAAACTGGCGCAGTTCCTTCAGGAAAACCCGGATCGCAAAGTGATCGTCGAGGGTTACACCGACAGCACCGGGACCGCGAGCCACAACCAGTCGCTGTCCGAGCGTCGCGCCAACTCCGTGCGCACCGCACTGGTGAAAATGGGCGTTGATCCAGCGCGCATCGTCACCCAAGGCTACGGCAAGGAATACCCGGTTGCCGAGAACGGCAGCGCTTCCGGCCGTGCGATGAACCGTCGCGTGGAAGTAACCATTTCCAACGACAACCAGCCAGTGATGCCACGTTCGGCTGTTAGCTCGAACTAAGCGTCACGCGGTAATGCAAAAGCCCCGCCTGAGTGATCAGGCGGGGCTTTTTTGTGAGGACTGAAATCGCAAGCCCCTCACCCCAGCCCTCTCCCGAGGGAGAGGGAGCCGATTTGTGGTGCTTTCAGAATTTATGTTCGACACGATGGATCAGGCTGGTTTTTTTTGTGCGGACTGAAATCGCAGCCCCTCACCCCAGCCCTCTCCCGAGGGAGAGGGAGCCGATTCGCGGTGCGTTCAGAATTTGGTTCGACACGATGGATCAGGTCGGCGTAACTCGAATGACACCTCGGTCAGTCCCCTCTCCCTCTGGGCGGTCCGACGTTTCGAGAGGGTTAGGGTGAGGGCTGGTCCTGCAGAATCACTGCTCAAGCTTCTGCGGGGTTTCTTCGCCCATGCAACGCACGGCTTTTTTCTGTGCGTTGATCAGCACACCGGTCAGACCTTTCTGCTCGGTATCGAACAACACCAGCACCCCATCAATGCACTGCGCCACCTGCGCCGCCGGGTCCAGCGAGACTTTGTAGTCTTCACCCGGAACAGTCTTGAGCATGGTGAATTCGTTGAGCAGCAACGCATCCTCGGGTTTGGCGAAGTGCAGGTAGCCGTAATACCACAGCGCCCCGACGGTGCCGAGGATGCTGCAGATACCGGTGATGATCAACGGGATGGCGTTACGTTCTTCACTCATTGCGGACTCTCATCTTCAGAATTCGGGGGTTGCGGATAATTGGGGATTTCGCCGAGGCGGCGCAGGCCGTTGAAGTGCTCGGGGTCGTCGAGATAGCGCAGCATGACTTGGCGCCAGACCGGGTCGCCGAATGTCTGCACATGACCGCCACGGGTCAGTTGCAGCACGCGCGGTGGCGGCGCAGCTTGATACAGACGGATGCCGTTGGACAGCGGCACCAGTGGATCGTCGATGCTGTGGAAGATCAGTTTCGGCACACCGTTGAGTTGCGGCATCGAGTTGATCGCGCTGTCGCTGTCCGGCACCAGCCAGGACAATGGCACCTGGAACGGCCAGGTCAGCCACGAGGTGCTCAGCGCATACTGGCCGACGCTGCGGTAACTGGCGGGCACGCCGTCGAGCACCAAGGCCTTGAGCTGTTTTTGCCGCTCGGGATGCTGCACCAGCCAATGCACCGCCATCGAACCGCCGAGGCTTTGGCCGAGCAGGATCAGCGGTTTGCCTTTGACTTCCGGCGCCTTGTCGAGCCAGGCGAATGCGGCGTCGATGTCCTGATAGATCGCCGGCAGGCTCGGTTTGCCCTCGGACAAGCCATAACCACGATAGTCGACCAGCAGCACTTGATAGCCGTTTTTCGGCAGCCACCAACTGCCGCCCAGGTGCATCGGCAGATTGCCGCCATTGCCGTGCAAGTGCAGCACGGTGCCTTTGACCTCTACGCCGGGTTTGGCCGGCAGCCACCAGGCGTTGAGCTTCAAGCCATCCGCCGTGACCAGGGTGACGGTGCGGTATTCGAGCTTGGCTTTTTCCGGGGTGAAGATCTGGCCCGGCTCAGGGTAGAACAACAGCGAACTACAACCGCCGAGGGTCAGGAGCAGGCAAATGATGCCGAGGATTCTCATCCGGTGAAACCTCGCAAAAATTCAGGTTCAGATCGTTCCCACGCTCTGCGTGGGAATGCATCCCGTGACGCTCTGCGTCACAGTGGACGCGGAGCGTCCATGGCGGCATTCCCACGCGGAGCGTGGGAACGATCGGTCTGTAGTGGGCTAGAGGATATTGGAGTAATCCGCTTCGATCCGGTCCAGGCTCAAATGGTTGAGGAAGTTGGAGAAGCACATCCACGCCGACAACGCATTCAAATCGCGGAACTGGTCCGGCAGATACTTCGGCGGCACCACCAATCCTTCATCCACCAACTGGCGCAAGGTACGCATGTCTTCCAGCGTGGTCTTGCCGCAGAACAACAACGGAATCTGCTCAAGCTTGCCCTTACGCACGGCCAACTGAATGTAGTTGTAAACCATGATAAAGCCCTTGAGGTAGGACAAGTCTTTGGTGAATGGCAGCCCCGTCGGCGTCGATCCACGGAAAACCCGACTGGCATTGCCGTAACTTTCCGCCATCTCGAAGCCCTGCTCACGGAAGAATTCGAAAACCTGCAGGAAGTCCGCGCCCTCCTCGACCATGTGAATGGCGCGGGTGCGGTTGGTCAGTTTGCGCAGGCGGCTCGGGTAGGAGGCGAAGGTGATGATTTCCATCAGGATCGCCAGGCCTTCCTGGGTCACCGTCGACGACGGTGGGCCTTTGGACAGGAAGGTGCAGATCGGCTGGTTCAAACCGTTGAGCGTGGTGCCCACGTGGACCAGGCCTTCGTGGACTTCCAGCGCGCGCACGTCACGGTCGTTGAACATCGCGTCGGTGCGGATCTTGATGTAGTCCGCACCGGCCGCCGCGTCAGCAACAATACCGTCGGACTCGAACACGCGGATGGTTTCTTCGGCCTCGCCGAACACCTTGTTCAAACGGGTCTGCAGCAAGTGCACAGCGTCTTTGGCGGTGAGGATTTTCGGTTCATCCTTCAAATCGCCACGGCCATCGATGTTATTCAGGTAGTCGGACATCATCAGGCCGAGGTCGGCCAGGGTCGGGTCACCGGCGTGGAACGCATCGGACGCGGCGCCATACAACTCTTGGGAGATCAGACCGAAATCTTCGGTGCCGCGCGCTTCGAGCATGCGCACCACCATGCGGTATTCCTTGCACATGCGCCGCATGATCTGCCCGACCGGGTTGAACTGGCCAAGCTGGCGGGTGATGTCGCGCTCGATGTTCTGGAATTCCAGTTTGACTTTGCTCGAATCAAAACTCAGCGGCCGATTGAGGTAATAGTCGCGATCCACCGCCGGCATTTCCTTGCCTTTGGCCTTGAGGAACCCTTTGCGAATGTTCTCGTCCCACTTGACCGCGTCGAGCACACGGATCGGCGTCTGCGCCAGCACAATGCGATCGGACAACATGCGTATCGTCTGCTGGTAATCGTCCACCCGAAACTCCTGTAGAAAACCTGACGTAATGAATTATTGGGCGCGGGCCTGGCGCTGGTAGCGCACGGCTTCAACGAAGACGTCGGAATTGGCCGGATCGTCGAGGTAAGCAAAGACCTTGTCGAGATTACTGTCGACTTGCACGCCGTCGCCATCGTCGGCCTGGAAGGCCTGACCGTCGAGGGCTTTTTGTTTGATCGCCTGGTTGATCTGCTCGAGATCGAGGTTGTAGACCACCAGTTCGTGTTTGTCGGTGAGTTCGAAGCCGGCGATGGTGAAGTGGCCACCGTACTGCGCCGGGACTTTCGCCGACAGATACCAGCGGTTGCCATGGCGCGACACGGTGAAGGGATAGGCTTCGCGTTCGCGGGGTTTGGCCTTGAAGTAAGTGACAGCCTGATAGCGGTCGTTGCCCAGGCGCGTCAACTCAAGGTTCATCGGCTCGCCCCAGGCGTTGGTGCTCGACCATTTGCCGAGCAGGCCCTTGGGCGCCGGGTCACTGGCGGTCAGCGGCTCCTTGAAAGTCACCAGACAGCCACTGAGCAGCAGGAACGACAAGGCGATCAGCACGCCACGCCAGGCTTTCATTCAATACTCCCTATGAACATTGGCCGCCCTCATGGTGATCGATCGTTCCCACGCTCTGCGTGGGAATGTATCCACTGACGCTCTGCGTCATGTCGACGAAGGGACGCGGAGCGTCCCCTGCGGCATTCCCACGCAGAGCATGGGAACGATCTTGTGGTCAGACCGACGCAAGCACCAGGTGCATATAGCGCGTCAGAATGCCGAGCATGTCCTCTTCGGCCAAAGGCTCGGCGTCGTTGAGCAGGCCCTGATATTCCATCCGACCGATAATCGCCGTCAACACCTTGGCATCCTGTTGCGGTTCACGCGAGCCCAATACCTGGAACAACTGGCAGGTGCCCTGCAACAGAATCTGCTGATGCGAGCGCACCAGAATCGCCAGACGCGGGTTGAGCAGCGCTTCCTGACGGAACGCCTGCTCGGCCATCAAATGCTCACGACGGTTAACCAACTGACGATGCACGTAATCGGCCATCAACCGTGCAATGTCATCGGCTAGTTGCGAGCGCGATTCGGGGCTGCCGTCACCGCTGACGACCATGTCACGCAGCAGACCTTCATTGTTGACCCATAGCTTGGCCATGTACGCCGCGCTGCGTTCAACGTATTGAGCGAAGGTATCGGTGAGCAGGTCATCGATATCCTTGAAGTAATAGGTGGTCGCCGACAGCGGCACTCCAGCCTCGGCCGCCACCGCACGATGGCGCACGGCACGCACACCATCACGCACGACAATGCGCATCGCCGCGTCGAGAATGTCCTGGCGACGCTGCTCACTGCCCTGTCGGCTGGCCTTGCGACCCTGGTACTGAACGCTTTCAGCGACCGCAGTGGCGATACCCGCTGCACCTTCTTGAGCTATTGCACCCATCACGACAGAACTTCCTCTGCTATTGCAAAATTAACCAATTGATACATTTGTACCAGACAGGCAATAAAAAGCCGCCTGTTTTAGGCGGCTTTTTAACTGAAACGTTTACGCTTGCGGTCGCATGTGCGGGAACAGGATCACATCGCGAATCGACGGCGAGTTGGTCAGCAACATCACCAGACGGTCGATACCGATACCTTCACCGGCCGTTGGCGGCATGCCGTACTCCAGCGCACGCACGAAGTCGGCGTCGTAGTGCATGGCTTCATCGTCGCCGGCGTCCTTGTCGGCCACCTGCGCCATGAAGCGCTCGGCCTGGTCTTCCGCGTCGTTCAACTCGGAGTAGGCGTTGGCGATTTCACGGCCGCCAATGAACAGCTCGAAGCGGTCGGTGACGTTCGGGTTGTCGTCGTTGCGACGGGCCAGTGGCGACACTTCGAACGGGTACTGGGTAATGAAGTGCGGCTGTTCCAGCTTGTGCTCGACCAGTTCTTCGAAAATCATCACCTGCAGTTTGCCCAGACCTTCGAAGCCCAGCACCTTGGCGCCGGCCTTCTTGGCGATGGCGCGCGCCTTGTCGATGTCGTTCAGATCATCGGCGGTCAGCTCAGGGTTGTACTTGAGGATCGAGTCGAACACCGACAGGCGTACGAACGGCTCGCCGAAGTGGAACACCTTGTCGCCGTACGGCACGTCGGTGCTACCCAGTACCAACTGCGCCAGTTCGCGGAACAGTTCTTCGGTCAGGTCCATGTTGTCTTCGTAGTCGGCGTACGCCTGGTAGAACTCCAACATGGTGAATTCCGGGTTGTGACGAGTCGAAACGCCTTCGTTACGGAAGTTGCGGTTGATCTCGAACACTTTCTCGAAACCACCGACCACCAGACGCTTCAGGTACAGCTCCGGGGCGATACGCAGGAACATTTCCATGTCCAGCGCGTTGTGGTGGGTTTCGAACGGCTTGGCCGCAGCGCCGCCCGGAATGGTCTGCAGCATCGGCGTTTCGACTTCGAGGAAGTCGCGCTTCATCAGGAAGCTACGGATGTGCGCGATCACTTGCGAACGTACGCGGAAGGTCTGACGCACTTCGTCGTTGACGATCAGGTCAACGTAGCGCTGGCGGTAGCGCTGTTCGGTGTCGGTCAGGCCGTGGTGCTTGTCCGGCAGCGGACGCAGCGATTTGGTCAGTAGACGCACGCTGGTCATTTCAACGTACAGGTCACCCTTGCCGGAACGCGCCAGGGTGCCTTCGGCGGCAATGATGTCGCCCATGTCCCAGGTTTTCACCGCGGCCAGGGTGTCTTCCGACAGGGTTTTACGGTTGACGTAGACCTGAATGCGACCGGTCATGTCCTGGATCACCATGAACGAGCCACGGTTGAGCATGATGCGACCGGCAACCTTGACCGGGATTGCAGCCTCTGCGAGCTCTTCCTTGGTCTTGTCCGCGTACTGTTTCTGCAGTGCGTCGCAGTAGTTTTCGCGGCGGAAGTCGTTCGGGAAGGCGTTGCCCTTGGCGCGCTCGGCAGCCAGCTTTTCCTTGCGCAGGGCGATCAGGGAGTTTTCTTCCTGTTGCAGGGCTTGCGGGTCGAGTTGTTGGTCGCTCATGTCTTTAGATATTCCATCAGGTTCGTTGCCCCCGGGCCTTGCGGCCCGGGGATCGCCAGCAGGGCTGGCTCCTACAGGGATCGTACTGAATCAGCCGATGCTGTATTGCGTCTTTTACAGGCCCGATTTCAGGCTGGCATACAGATATTCGTCGATATCGCCGTCGAGTACCTTGTCGCAGTCGCTGCGTTCGATGTTGGTGCGCAGATCCTTGATCCGCGACGCATCGAGCACGTACGAGCGAATCTGGTGACCCCAGCCGATGTCCGACTTGGTGTCTTCCAGCGCTTGCGACGCGGCGTTGCGTTTCTGCATTTCCTGCTCGTACAACTTGGCCCGCAGCATTTTCATGGCGGTGTCCTTGTTGGCGTGCTGGGAACGTTCGTTCTGGCAGCTGACCACGGTGTTGGTCGGTACGTGAGTGATACGTACGGCCGAGTCGGTGGTGTTTACGTGCTGACCACCGGCACCGGAAGAACGATAGGTGTCGATCCGCAGGTCTGCCGGGTTGATTTCGATTTCCACCTTGTCATCGATCTCTGGCGAGACGAAAACCGCGGAGAACGAGGTGTGACGACGGTTGCCGGAGTCGAACGGGCTCTTGCGCACCAGACGGTGTACGCCGATCTCGGTACGCAGCCAGCCAAAGGCGTATTCGCCCTTGATGTGCACGGTCGCGCCTTTGATACCGGCGACTTCACCGGCCGACAGTTCCATGATGGTCGCGTCGAAACCGCGTTTATCCGCCCAGCGCAGGTACATGCGCAGCAGGATGTTGGCCCAGTCCTGGGCTTCGGTGCCGCCGGAACCGGCCTGGATGTCCAGGTACGCGTTGTTCGGGTCCATTTCATGGCTGAACATGCGGCGGAATTCCAGCTTGGCCAGATTTTCCTCGAGACGGGCCAGTTCGGCGACGACATCGCCCACTGCGCCTTCGTCGTTTTCTTCGACGGCCATGTCCAGCAGGTCACGGCAATCGGCCAGACCGCCGTTCAGTTCATCGAGGGTATCGACGATCTGCGCCAGCGCAGCGCGCTCGCGGCCCAGTTCCTGGGCGTATTCAGGTTTGTTCCAGACGCTCGGATCTTCAAGCTCGCGATTGACTTCGGTCAGACGCTCATGCTTTTGATCGTAGTCAAAGATACCCCCGAATAGTTTCGGAGCGCTCGGACAGGTCCTTGATGGTGTTCAGGATCGGGTTGATTTCCATGACGGGCAGCACTCGTTGGCGAACTTTTGAAAGCCGGCGAGTATAACGTAATCAGGCTGTGACGGCAGCCCGTCTGGCGGGTGTGGGGATCATTAAAGCCTTTGCCCTCACCCTAACCCTCTCCCAGAGGTAGAGGGGACTGATTGGGGGATGTTCGGGAGGTACACCGACGTGAAAGGTCTTTGCCGAATCCATGATCGCCAAGGATTTCAGGCGGAAATTGGCGCATGGGCCTGCCCCTCACCCTAGCCCTCTCCCGGAGGGAGAGGGGACTGATTGGGGGATGTTCGGGAGGTACACCGACGTGAAAGGTCTTTGCCGAATCCATGATCGCCAAGGATTTCAGGCGGAAATGGGCGCATGGGCCTGCCCCTCACCCTAGCCCTCTCCCGGAGGGAGAGGGGACTGATTGGGGGATATTCGGGAGGTACGCCGACGTGAAAGGGCTTTGCCGAATCCATGATCGCCAAGGATTTCAAGCGGAAATTGGCGCATGAGCCTGCCCCTCACCCTAGCCCTCTCCCGGAGGGAGAGGGGACTGATTGGGGGGTGTTCGGGAGATACGCCGACGTGAAAGGGCTTAGCTGAATCCGGAACTGCCAAGCTTGAAGATCCATAATCGACTCGTTCGATCAGGTCGATGTACAGCGCCAGACACCTCCGTCGGCCCCCTCTCCCTCGGGGAGAGGGCTGGGGTGAGGGGAAAGCCGTTACTCGATCCCAACCTGATTACGCCCACTGTTCTTCGCCAGGTACAACCCACGATCCGCCGCCGAAATCAGCAACCGACAATCACTACCCGCCTGCGGCACCATGGTCGCCAGGCCAATACTGATGGTCAGGCTCGCCCCTTCCGCCGGGGTGTTGTGCGGGATTTTCAAGGATGCCACGGTCTGGCGCAGTTTCTCCGCGACCAGCCGCGCGCCGCCCGGCGAGGTGTTCGGCAGCACCAGCACAAACTCCTCACCGCCATAACGCGCCGGCAAATCCGACGGTCGTGCGCTGGCCTCGCGGATCGCCGTAGCGACCTTGCGTAACGCTTCGTCGCCTTCAACGTGACCAAAGCTGTCGTTGTAGGACTTGAAGTAATCGACGTCGATCATCAACAGCGACAATTGAGTCTGATCCCGCAGCGAGCGGCGCCACTCCAGTTCCAGGTACTCGTCGAAGTGGCGGCGGTTGGACAGCCCGGTCAGGCCGTCGGAGTTCATCAGCCGTTGCAGCACCAGATTGGTGTCGAGCAATTGCTGCTGGCTGACCCGCAGCGCGCGGTACGCGGCATCCCGCTGCAGCAAGGTCATGTACGAGCGCGAGTGATAGCGGATGCGCGCCACCAGTTCGATGGTATCCGGCAGTTTCACCAGATAATCGTTGGCCCCGGCCGAAAACGCCGCGCTCTTGATCAGCGGGTCTTCCTTGGTCGACAGAACGATGATCGGGATGTCTTTGGTCGCCGGGTGATTGCGGTATTCGCGCACCAGGCTCAGGCCATCGAGGCCGGGCATCACCAGGTCCTGGAGAATCACCGTCGGTTTGATCCGCACCGCCTGGGCAATGGCCTGCTGCGGGTCGGAGCAGAAGTGGAAGTCGATGTTTTCTTGATTCGACAGCCCACGGCGCACCGCTTCGCCGATCATCGCTTGATCGTCCACCAACAACACCATGGCGGCGTTTTCGTCGGTTTTAATGTCGTCGATCTGTAAGTCATTCATGGGCGGTCACCTGAGTACTGCGGGGGCCAGGATTGCGGATAAACCTGTTCATTTGGGAAAAACCTCCAGCAATCGTGGCGCTATCTTTTCCAGTGCACGGATTTCAACCGCGGCATCAATCGCCGCGGCGGCTTTGGGCATGCCGTACACCGCACTGCTTTGCTGATCCTGCGCGATGGTCAGGTAACCCTGCTGGCGCATGAGCTTAAGCCCTTGCGCGCCGTCGCGTCCCATCCCGGTCAATAAAACCCCGATCGCGTCGCCATTCCAATAACTGGCGACACTGTCGAAAAACACATCGATCGAGGGGCGGTAGATCTCGTTGACCGGCTCGGCGGTGTAGGCCAGCGTGCCGTTTTTCAATAAGCGAATATGGTGATTGGTGCCGGCCAGCAGCACCGCGCCGGCCTGCGGCGGTTCGCCCTCGCGGGCCAGGCGCACATCGAGGCCGCTGGCGCTGGCCAGCCATTCGGCCATGCCGGCGGCGAACACCTGATCGACGTGCTGCACCAGCACAATTGCCGCCGAGAAGTCACGGGGCAGGCCTTTGAGCAAGACTTCCAGCGCTGCCGGGCCGCCCGCAGACGATCCGATCGCCACCAGCCGCTTGCACGAAGCGGAGCTGCGCTGGGGTGTAGGCGCCGGGCGTGAGCGTTGCGGCTTGTCGCCGATCAGCCAGCCAATATTGAGGATTTTACGCAGCAACGGCGCCGCCGCTTCCTGCGCATTGCCGGCGCCGAGAGCCGGGGTATCGACCACGTCCAGCGCGCCGTGCCCCATGGCTTCGAAGACCCGGTGCACGTTCTGCTGGCGATCGACCGTCACAATGACGATCGCGCACGGGGTTTCGGCCATGATCCGGCGCGTGGCTTCGACGCCGTCCATCACCGGCATGATCAGGTCCATCAGGATCAGGTCCGGAGTATTTTCAGCGCACAGTTGCACTGCCTCGGCACCGTTGCGGGCGACCCAGACCACCTGATGCGCCGGCTCGAAGGCCAGCGCCCGGCGCAGGGCCTCCACCGCCATGGGCATGTCGTTGACGATGGCGATCTTCATGCCCGCGCTCCTCCAATAAGCTCGACCACTGCGTCGAGCAGGGCGTCGTCATGAAAACTGGCTTTGGCTAAATAATAGTCGGCGCCGGCATCGAGGCCACGGCGGCGGTCCTCTTCCCGATCCTTGTATGACACAACCATCACCGGCAGCGATTGCAGGCGGTTGTCGCGGCGCAGCAGGGTGACCAGCTCGATGCCGTCCATGCGCGGCATGTCGATGTCGGTGATCAGCAAATCGAAGTCCTCCGAACGCAGCGCGTTCCAACCGTCCATGCCGTCCACCGCCACCGCGACGTCGTAGCCGCGATTGAGCAGCAGTTTGCGTTGCAGTTCGCGCACGGTCAGCGAGTCGTCGACCACCAACACCCGCTTGCGCGCCGCCTCGGCGGCTTGATTGCCATGACGCGCGATGCGCTCAAGGCGCCCGGTATTGAGCAGTTTGTCCACCGAGCGCAGCATGTCTTCGACGTCGACGATCAACACCACCGAACCGTCGTCAAGCAAAGCGCCGGCGGAGATGTCCTGCACTTTGCCCAGACGCTCATCGAGTGGTAAGACCACCAGCGTGCGCTCGCCAATGAAGCGCTCCACGGCAACGCCATAAACCACATCACGCTCGCGGATCACCACGACTTTAAGGGTTTCGCCGGTGTTCTGGCTGGCCGGGCGGTTGAGCAACTGGCTGGCCGCAACCAGCCCGACGTGCTGGCCTTCGTGCCAGAAATGCTGACGGCCTTCGACCTGCACGATGTCCTCCGGCGCCAGATCGCACATGCGTTCGATGTGCGCCAGTGGGAAGGCGTAGGCCTCTTCGCCAACTTCCACCACCAGACTGCGTACCACCGACAAGGTCAGCGGTACCTCCAGATGAAAGCGACTGCCCTCGCCCGCCGTCTGCTCCAGCACCACCGCACCGCGCAACTGGCGAACCATGTGTTGAACAGCATCGAGGCCGACGCCCCGCCCGGACACTTCGGTGACCGTGTCGCGCAGGCTGAAACCGGGGAGAAACAGGAACGTCAGCAGTTCTTCCTCGCTCAACTGCGCCGCCGTTTCCGCTGGGGATAGCTGCCGCTCGACAATGCTGCGGCGGACCTTTTCCAGATCGACGCCATTGCCGTCATCGCTCAATTCCAGCACCAGCAGGCCGGCCTGATGCGAGGCGCGCAGGCGGATCAGGCCCTCTTCTGATTTGCCTTTAAGCAGACGCTGCTCAGGGGTTTCAATACCGTGATCGACGGCGTTGCGCAGCAAATGGGTGAGCGGCGCTTCGAGTTTTTCCAAGACATCGCGATCGACCTGGGTTTTCTCGCCTTCGATCTCCAGCCGCACCTGCTTGCCGAGGCTGCGGCCCAGATCGCGGACCATGCGCACCTGACCGGTCAGCACGTCCGCAAAGGGCCGCATGCGGCAGGCTAACGCCGTGTCATAGAGCACTTGTGCGCGCTGGCTGGCCTGCCAGGCGAACTCGTCGAGTTCGGCGTTTTTCTCGCTCAGCAATTGCTGGGATTCGGCGAGCAAACGCCGCGCGTCTTCCAAGGCTTCGAGCGCTTCAAGGCTCAGCGCGTGTTCCTTGAGGTGCACGTTGAGATTTTCCAGCGCACGCAAGCCGTTGTTCTGCATGCGTTTGAGGCGCTGCATGGTGGCCAGATGCGGTTTGAGGCGCTGGGTTTCCACCAGCGACTTGCTCGATAGATCGAGCAAACTGTTCAGCCGTTCAGCGGTGACCCGCAGCACCCGCTCGCCACCTTCGGTGGTGCGTTTGCTTTTGCGTGGCGCCGATTCAGAGGTTTCGACCGGGGCTTCGATGATCGGCGCTGGCGTCAGTTCAAATACGGGCGGCGCTTCAAGTTGCAACTCGGCCATCGGCGGCGCAACGAACGCTGCCAGCGGCGTCGACGGATCGAGCAAACCCGCCATCAACGCCACATAAGTTTCAATATCGCTCGGCTGCGGCGCATTGGCCGGTGTAGCGATGCGCATCAGCAAATCGGTGCCCTGCAACAGCGCATCGATATGTTCGGGCCGCAGCAACAAGCGCCCTTCCTGCGCGCTGACCAGGCAATCTTCCATGACATGGGCGACGCTGACGCCGCTGTCGATGCCAACAATTCGCGCCGCGCCTTTGAGCGAATGCGCCGCGCGCATGCACGATTCCAGTTGATCGGCCTGGGTCGGGTTGCGCTCCAGGGCCAGCAATCCGGCGCTGAGCACTTGGGTCTGGGCTTCGGCTTCGAGGCTGAACAGCTCAAGCAGCGAGGCGTCGCGCATTTGCTCAGGGGTCATGTGAGGCTCCGGGTCACGGCGGACAGCAGCTGTTCTTCATCCAGCCAACGCAGGCTACGACCGCGATACTGCAGAACACCACGGGTGTATTTGGCACTGGCTTGCACGCCGGACTGCGAGGCGGCATCAAGAATGCGCTCGTCGATGGCATGAATACCGTCGACCTCATCCACCGGCACCACCACCGGCCCGCCATGGGCGGCGATGATCAGCATGCGCGGCATGATGCGCGCGCCGGTGGCTGGCGCGGCGTTGCCATCCAGATCGAGCAATTCAACCAGCGACAGGCACGCCACCAACGCGCCGCGCACATTGGCCACACCGAGCAATGCGCGTGAGCGCTGGTGCGGCAACGAGTGAATCGCCTGCAGTGGCGCGACTTCGACGAGACTGCGCGTCGCCAGCCCCAGCCATTCTTCACCGAGCCGGAACATCAGTAGCGAGCGGGTTTTCACGTCGCTTTCCACAGCGATCGCCACCGGGTCGCGTTCGTCCTGCTGCAACGCATAACGGTCGAGCAGGCGCGTGGCGGCGGCGGAATACACCGAACAATTGCGGCAATGAATGTGGTCGTCGAGCAGCGGACAGGACTTGTCGCCATGAATGCCGATGCGGTTCCAGCAATCGTCGATGGCCCGGGCGTCTTCGTGGGTGACGTTCAAGGTGTCGGACGGGATCATCGTTTACGCTCACTGTCGGCAGTGCGGCCGCTGCGAGCGGCGCGTTCCTGCAATCGTCTGGCACCCGTTGTATCGCCCTGAGCCTGCAGCAGCGCGGCCAGGTGCATCAACGCTTCGGGATGTTGCGGTTCGAGGTACAACGCTTTGCGGTAGAAACCCTGAGCTTCGAGGGTCAGGCCGGCGACATCGCTGAGCAAGCCGAGCCAGTAAAACACCTGGGCCACCGGTTCGTGGCTGCGCAAATACTGTTCGCAGGCAGCGCGGGCCTCGGCACTTTTGCCTTCGTTGGCCAATGCAGCGATGTTGGCCAGCAGGGTCGCCGCGTCCGGGTTGGCACTTTTGCTGGCGGTCGGCAGTGGCGTTACGGCGGCAAACGGTCGAGTGCGCACCGGTGCTGGCTGCGTGCTGCGAGGCGGTTGGCTGACCGGCACCACGATGGGCTTGGGCGTTGGCAACGGCTCGGGGTGCGGATCGCTATGGCGACTGAACGCGAAGGATTGCGGGATACCGATCGAACGCATGCCCAAACGTCCGAGCAAACTGCCCTCGGCCGGGCCGATAAACAGCACGCCATCGAAATGCGTCAGGCGCTTGAGCACCTCGAACACCAGTTTTTGCGTCGGCTGATCGAAATAGATCAGCAGATTGCGGCAGAACACGAAATCGAACGCCGGCTCGCTGACCAGCAGCGTCGGATCGAGCACATTGCCGACCTGCAAACGCACCTGCTCACGCACGTCGTCATTGACCCGATGGCCGTCCTGCTCAGGCGTGAAGTGCCGTTCGCGAAAGTCCAGTTCCTGGCCGCGAAACGAATTCTTGCCGTACACCGCGCGCCGGGCCTTCTCCACCGACAGCGGGCTGACGTCCATGCCATCGACCTTGAACTGATGCGGTTTGAGCCCGGCATCGAGCAAGGCCATGGCAATCGAATAGGGTTCTTCGCCGGTGGAACATGGCAGGCTGAGGATGCGCAGCGCACGCATGTTATTCAGCTCGGCGAGGCGATTGCGCGCCAGCTTGCCCAGCGTGGCAAACGATTCCGGGTAACGGAAAAACCACGTTTCCGGAACGATCACCGCTTCGATCAGCGCCTGTTGTTCGTCTCGCGAGCCTTGCAGCAGTTGCCAATACTCATCGGCATGCGCCGCTTGCGAGAGTGTCGTGCGCTGGCGTACGGCGCGTTCGATGATCGCCGGCCCTACCGACGTCACATCGAGGCCGATGCGTTCCTTGAGAAAGTCGAAAAAACGCTGATCGCTGCTCATGCCTGCGCCTCAAGCTGCGCCGGACTCAGCGGCGGATCGGGGAACAGCAAAGTACGCACGGCGTCATCGAGCAAGTCATTGACCCGTACCCATTGCACCAATCCCTGGGCATCTTCACGCACCGGGCCGAGGTAAGGCGCCGCGCGGTTGTCGAGGCCGTAAGGCTGAAACTCTTGCGGATGGCAACGCAGGGTGTCGGTGGCCTGTTCGAGAATCAACCCGAGCCATTGCGCGGGTTGCGCTTCATCCGGCCGATAATTGACCAATACCAGACGGGTGCTGGTGCGCGCCTCGGCGGTATGGCCGAAGGTCAGCGCACTGAGGTCGATCACCGGCACCACCGCACCGCGATAGGCAAATACGCCAGCAACCCACTGCGGCGCCCGGGCGATTGGCTTGAGCGGCAGGCGCGGCAGCACTTCCGCCACTTCGGTGGCGCGCAAGGCGTAGCGCTCGCTGCCGATGCGAAACAGCAGGAACAACGCCGGCTTCGCCACCTGCGCGGCGCTGCGTTTGGCGATGATTTCGCTCATCAGACTTTGAATCGCGAAACGCCGCTGCGCAGCCCGACGGCTACCTGGCTCAGTTCGTCGATGGCGAAACTGGCCTGACGCAACGACTCGACGGTCTGGCTGCTGGCGTCGCCCAACTGCACCAGCGCGTGGTTGATCTGCTCGGCACCGGTGGCCTGAGCCTGCATGCCTTCGTTGACCATCAACACCCGCGGCGCCAGCGCCTGCACCTGATGGATGATCTGCGACAGCTGCTCGCCGACCTGCTGCACCTCGGACATGCCACGGCGCACTTCTTCGGAGAACTTGTCCATGCCCATCACCCCGGCTGATACCGCCGACTGGATTTCGCGCACCATCTGTTCGATGTCGTAAGTGGCGACAGCGGTCTGATCCGCCAGGCGTCGCACTTCGGTGGCGACCACGGCAAAACCGCGGCCGTACTCACCGGCCTTCTCGGCTTCAATCGCCGCGTTGAGCGACAACAGGTTGGTCTGGTCGGCAACCTTGACGATAGTCACCACCACCTGATTGATGTTGCCGGCCTTCTCATTGAGGATCGCCAGTTTGGCGTTGACCAGATCGGCCGCACCCATCACCGAGTGCATGGTGTCTTCCATTCGCGCCAGGCCTTGCTGGCCGGAGCCGGCAAGCACCGAGGCCTGATCGGCGGCGGTGGACACTTCGGTCATGGTGCGTACCAGATCGCGCGAGGTAGCGGCGATCTCGCGCGAAGTCGCGCCGATCTCGGTGGTGGTCGCGGCGGTTTCGGTGGCGGTGGCTTGTTGTTGCTTGGAGGTGGCAGCGATTTCGGTCACCGAGGTGGTGACTTGCACCGACGAACGTTGCGCCTGGGATACCAGCGCAGTCAGCTCGGTCATCATGTCGTTGAAGCCGGTTTCGACGGCGCCGAACTCGTCCTTGCGGTCGAGATTGAGGCGCGAACTGAGGTCCCCGGTGCGCATGATTTCGAGAATCTGCACAATGCGGCTCATCGGCGCCATGATCGCGCGCATCAGCAACAGACCGCACAGGCCGGCGGCCAGGACGGCGACCAGCAGTGAAATGAACATGCTGACTTTGGCAGCCGCCACGGCATCGTCGATATTGTTCATGGCCTGATCGGCGACTCTCTTGTTCTCGCCGATGATGTCGTTGAGCTTCATGCGCCCGGAATACCAGGCTGGCGTCAGCTTTTCGTGGAACATCCTGACCGCGTCCGCTTCCAGGTTGCGCTTGTGCAGGTCCAGCACGGCATCCTGAATCTGGAGGTAGGCGTCGTGGTACTTCTCGAACGCGGCAAACTCGACACGATCCTCCTCGGTTGCCATGGTCTTGCGATAGTTCCCCATCTGCTCCTGCAAACGCGCCTCGAAAGCCTTGTAGTCGGCCGCGTCCTCGCTGGAAACCCCCTGACCTTCCTTGAGTCCGAGCAGTTCTTGCGTCTGCATGTAACTGTCGACCCAGGCGCCACGGATCATCGAGCTGTAATAGACGCCGGGAATCGCGTCATCACGCACGCTGTTTTCACTGGCCTCGATCTTCAACAGTCGCGAATACGAAACGACGACCATCAGCAACATGATGGCGATAATCACCGCAAAGCTCGCCAAAATGCGTTGGCGCAACGTCCAGTTCTTCACAGTGATTCCTCGTGCCTAGTCGAAATGCGGGGAGTATAGCCGAGGGCGGTGTTTCATTTATAAGACGCTTTGTAACCCTCGGGCCTGTCCGCCTTGGTCGCGGGAGGGCTCTGGGCTGGGACTGTCCGACAATTGCGGGTGGGCGTGCCAGTGGGGTAATGGCAAAAAGAGGCGATAGATCGGCCATGGCGTATGCAGTGAGGCTGAAACATCATCGCGAGAAGGCTCCGTGCACGCCGGAATAACCTGTGGGAGCGAGCCTGCTCGCGAAGAGGCCGGAAGGGTCAACATTGATGTCGTCTGACCCGGTGCTTTCGCGAGCAGGCTCGCTCCCACAGGGGATTTGCGATTGTTGAAGCACGCCGTCTCTACACAGAAGCCAACCGCACCTGCTTCTCCAGCTCCACCTTCAACCCCGGCTCCAGCTTCAACTGCCGCGCCAGTTCATCCAGATAGCTCTTCTCCATGAAGTTCTCCTCATCCACCAGCATCACGCTGGCGATGTACATCTCAGCCGCCATCTCCGGCGTGCTCGCGGCGCGGGCCACGTCAGTCGGGTCGAGAGGTTTATTGAGTTCCGCGTGCAGCCAGTGTTGCAGTTCCTGGTCGTTGTCGAGTTTGGTGAATTCGCCTTCGATCAGTTGGCGCTCACGGTCATCGATGTGGCCGTCAGCCTTTGCGGCGGCGACCAGCGCCTTGAGAATGGCTTGGCTGTGTTGCTCGGCTTGCGCGGGTGGAAGGCGATCAAGGGTTTGTGGTTCGCGTTGTGGTGCGGTGCCTTTTTGCGCGTTGTAGTTGCCGTAGGCTTTGTAAGCCAGCACACCCAGCGCAGCGAGGCCACCGTAGATCGCGACTTTCCCGCCGACCTTGCGCACTTTCTTGTTACCGAGCAACAAGCCCATCGCGCCGGCCGCCAATGCGCCACCACCTGCGCCTGAGAGCAAACCGCCAAGGCCACCGGAGCCTGAAGCGCCGCTGAGCAAACCGCCCAAGCCACCGCTGGCCGATTTGTTCTGCGAACCACCGGCCTTGTTCTGCAACAGATCCTGGCCGGACTTGAGTAGTTGATCGAGCAATCCACGGGTGTTCATGTTCCGCCTCCAAAACAGGGGTTATCCGGATCTATAAGGCCTCCAGCCTAGTTCGAAAGTGCCCCAGCCCTGCTTGCGAGTGTGCTTCCAGATGTTGCTCAGTACGCCCAAGCCGTTCGTGAAAATAGATATACACTCAGCCCAATCTATAAAAACCGCCCACTGGGTAGCCCTTCTCATGATGACCCTGCGTCAGATCCGTCATTTCATCGCTGTGGCCGAAACCGGTTCGATCTCCGCCGCCGCGCAAACCGCGTTCATATCCCAATCAACCCTGACCCTGGCGATCCAGCAACTGGAAGAGGAAATCGGCGTCAGCCTGTTCAGCCGCCACGCCAAGGGCATGACGCTGACACACCAAGGTCATCAATTCCTACGCCAGGCGCACCTGATTCTGGCGACCGTGGATAACGCCAAACGCAGCCTGCAACAGAGCACTGATCAGGTTGCCGGGCAGTTGATCATCGGCGTGACCAGCCTCGTCGCCGGTTATTACCTGGCGGATCTGCTCACCCGTTTTCAGCGCGCGTATCCCAATGTCGAAATCAGAGTGATGGAAGACGAACGCCCCTACATCGAGCATTTGCTGGTCAGTGGCGAGATCGATGTCGGCGTATTGATCCTCTCCAACCTCGAAGATCGCCACGCTTTGCAGACTGAAGTACTGACTCACTCGCCCCACCGTTTATGGTTGCCAGCCCAGCACCCGCTGCTGGAACACGACAGCATCAACCTCGCCGACGTCGCCCGCGAGCCGTTAATTCAGCTAAACGTCGATGAGATGGATCGCAATGCCCAGCGATTGTGGCGCGGCGCCGGGTTGCAGCCAAAAATCACCTTGAGAACCGCCTCGACCGAAGCGGTGCGAAGTCTGGTCGCCGCCGGTCTGGGCGTATCGATTCAACCCGACATGACTTACCGCCCATGGTCGCTGGAGGGCGACATCATCGAAGCGCGTCCCATCGCCGACCTCAATCAGACCTTGGACGTGGGCCTGGCCTGGCGACGTGGCACTGCGCGCCCCGCTCTTGTCGACCCATTCCTGACCGTAGCCCGTGAGCAACCCCACGGCGGGCGCAAGCCATCTATTTAATCGAATGCCGCCTTCAGTATTTAGTATTTGTCGACCTCGGAGCCGCGCACTAGTCTTGCTGCATCTATAAGACGGTCGGCTCCCGGTTTCAGGGAGCAACAATGGCCACACAAGAAAAGAGATCGCGGAAAATGGCTGGCGCGCAGACCCCGATGTGTACCGCGTTGTTGATTGACGGCGAACTGGTCGCCGGGGAAGGTTTTGTCGAGCCGATTCTCAATCCGGCCACCGGCGAAATCCTCACGCACATCGCCGAAGCCAGCACCGAGCAAGTCGAAGCCGCCATCCTCGCCGCCCACCGCGCATTTGCCGAGTGGTCGCGCACCACACCTCAGCAACGTTCGAACCTGTTGCTCGAGATCGCCAACGCCGTGGAAAAACACGCCGACCACCTCGCCCGCCTCGAATCGCTGAACTGCGGCAAGCCGTTGCACCTGGCGCGTCAGGACGATTTGACGGCGACCGTCGATGTGTTCCGTTTCTTCGCTGGCGCCGTGCGCTGCCAGACCGGTCAGCTCAGCGGCGAATACCTGCCGGGCTACACCAGCATGGTGCGTCGCGATCCGATTGGCGTGGTCGCCTCGATTGCGCCGTGGAACTACCCGATCATGATGGCCGCGTGGAAAATCGCCCCGGCCCTCGCCGCCGGCAACACGCTGGTGTTCAAACCGTCCGAACACACGCCGCTGTCGATCCTCGCTCTGGCGCCAGCGCTGGCCGAAATCCTCCCGCGCGGGGTCATCAACATCATCTGCGGTGGCGGCGAAGGCGTTGGCAGCCATTTGGTCGGCCACGCTAAAGTGCGCATGGTGTCGCTGACCGGCGATATCGTTACCGGGCAGAAAATCCTGCAAGCCGCCGCGAAAACCCTGAAACGCACGCACCTCGAACTCGGCGGCAAAGCCCCGGTGATCGTCTGCAACGACGCCGACATCCAGGCCGTGGTCGATGGCGTGCGCACTTACGGTTACTACAACGCCGGGCAGGACTGCACCGCTGCCTGTCGGATCTACGCGCAGGCCGGGATTCACGACAAATTGGTCGCCGAACTCGGCGCCGCCGTCAGCAGCCTGCGCTTCGCCGGCAAACGTGATGCCGATAATGAGATCGGCCCGCTGATCAGCACCCGCCAGCGCGACCGCGTCGCCAGTTTCGTCGAGCGCGCCCTCGGCCAGCCGCACATCGAACGCGTGACCGGTGCGGCGGTGCACTCCGGTGCCGGTTTCTACTATCAGCCGACGCTGCTCGCCGGTTGCAAACAGAGCGACGAAATCGTCCAGCGCGAAGTGTTCGGCCCGGTGGTCACGGTGACCCGTTTCGACGAACTCGCCCAAGCCGTCGACTGGGCCAACGACTCCGAATACGGCCTCGCCTCGTCGGTCTGGACACAGAATCTGGACAAGGCCATGCAGGTTGCCGCGCGCTTGCAGTACGGCTGCACCTGGATCAACAGCCATTTCATGCTGGTCAGCGAAATGCCCCACGGCGGGCTGAAGCGCTCCGGTTACGGCAAAGACTTATCCAGTGATTCGCTGCAGGACTACAGCGTGGTGCGGCACATCATGGCCCGCCACGGCCAGCATCTCTGACTACGCTAATAACAAGCCGCCAACGGCATGCTTCACCGCGTTCACAACTGCCCCGACCATAATTTAAAGAAGAGGGTTCAACCATGTTCGTGCACAAGACCGCACTGCTCAGTGCAATCACCACGGCCCTGCTGGCCAGCGCCAGCCTGCAAGCGGCCGAGCCGTTAAAGGCTGTCGGTGCTGGCGAAGGTCAGCTGGATATCGTTGCGTGGCCGGGTTACATCGAACGTGGCGAGAGCGACAAGGCTTACGACTGGGTCACCGGTTTCGAAAAAGAAACCGGCTGCAAGGTCAATGTGAAGACCGCTGCGACCTCGGACGAAATGGTCAGCTTGATGGCCAAGGGCGGTTACGACCTGGTCACCGCGTCGGGTGATGCCTCGCTGCGGTTGATCGTCGGCAAGCGGGTGCAACCGATCAACACTGCCTTGATCGCGAACTGGAACACTCTCGACCCGCGCCTGAAAGATGCGCCGTGGTACGTAGTCAACAAGCAAACTTACGGCACCCCGTACCAGTGGGGCCCGAACGTGCTGATGTACAACACCAACGTGTTCAAGACTGCGCCGAGCAGTTGGAACGTGGTGTTCACCGTTCAGGATCTGCCCGACGGCAAGCCGAACAAGGGCCGCGTGCAGGCGTATGACGGCCCGATCTACATCGCAGATGCGGCGCTGTATCTAAAGTCGACCAAGCCTGAACTGGGTATCAAGGATCCGTATCAACTGACCGAAGATCAGTACAAAGCCGTGCTTGATCTGTTGCGCGCACAGCAGCCGTTGATCCACCGCTACTGGCATGACACCACGGTGCAGATGAGCGACTTCAAAAATGAGGGCGTGGTCGCCTCCAGCGCCTGGCCGTATCAGGTCAACGGCCTGATGAACGAGAAACAGCCGATCGCTTCGACCATTCCGAAAGAAGGCGCTACGGGTTGGGCTGATACCACCATGTTGCACGCCGAGGCCAAGCATCCGAACTGTGCGTACAAGTGGATGGACTGGTCGCTGAAACCGAAAGTCCAAGGCGATGTGGCGGCGTGGTTTGGTTCGTTGCCGGCCGTTCCTGCGGCGTGCAAAGAGAGTGAGTTGCTTGGCGCGGAAGGTTGCAAGACCAACGGCTTCGACCAGTTCGACAAGATCGCCTTCTGGAAAACCCCGCAGGCTGAGGGTGGCAAATTTGTGCCGTATAGCCGCTGGACCCAGGACTACATCGCGATCATGGGCGGCCGCTAGCTCTCAATAACGACGCGGCCTGCCCCCTTTCCCCCTTGGGGGAGAGGGCTGGGGTGAGGGGGTAGCTTTTGCCTTTGCTCTTGATCTCAGAGCAATGACCGAAACCGCCACCCTCACCCCCCGCCCTCTCCCGGAGGGAGAGGGCGCTCAAAGCGGATCGCATTCACCGTTAGATGCCGATCGCTCCCACGCTCTGCGTGGGAATGCATCACCGGACGCTCCGCGTCCATTTGCACGAGGTGACGCAGAGCCTCACAGGCAGCATTACCACGCAGAGCGTGGGAACGATCATTCGAAAGACTGTTTTTTCAAAAGGCTGGGCAGGGCCGCTGCGACGGCCTTCGCCTTTTTGGAGCACCGCACCATGACGCTTGCAGTCCAGTTCACCAACGTTTCCCGGCAGTTCGGCGAGGTGAAGGCCGTTGACCGGGTTTCCATCGATATCGAGGACGGCGAGTTCTTTTCCATGCTTGGCCCTTCCGGCTCGGGCAAAACCACCTGCCTGCGCCTGATTGCCGGTTTCGAACAACCGAGTGCCGGCTCGATCCGTATCCACGGCGTCGAAGCGGCCGGTTTGCCGCCGTATCAACGTGACGTCAACACGGTGTTTCAGGACTACGCGCTGTTCCCGCACATGAATGTCCTCGACAACGTCGCCTACGGTTTAAAGGTCAAAGGCGTCGGCAAAAACGAGCGGCATAAACGCGCCGAAGAAGCCTTGGACATGGTCGCCCTCGGCGGTTACGGCGCACGCAAACCGGTGCAGTTGTCCGGCGGTCAGCGCCAGCGTGTGGCCCTCGCCCGCGCCCTGGTCAATCGCCCGCGTGTGCTGCTACTCGATGAGCCGCTCGGCGCGCTGGATTTGAAACTGCGCGAGCAAATGCAAAGCGAATTGAAGAAGCTGCAACGCCAGCTCGGGATCACCTTCATCTTCGTCACCCACGATCAAACCGAAGCGCTGTCGATGTCCGATCGCGTCGCCGTGTTCAACAAGGGCCGCATCGAGCAGGTCGACACGCCGCGCAATCTGTACATGAAACCGACCACCACTTTCGTCGCCGAATTCGTCGGCACCTCGAACGTGATTCGCGGCGATCTCGCACGCCAAATCAGCGGTCATCCGCAGCCGTTTTCGATTCGTCCGGAACATGTGCGTTTCGCCGAAGGCCCCTTGGCCAGCCATGAAATCGAAGTCAGCGGTTTGCTCCACGACATTCAGTATCAGGGCAGCGCCACGCGTTATGAATTGACCCTGGAAAACGGCCAGACCCTGAGCATCAGCCACGCCAACACTCATTGGGTCGACAGCAGCGCACAGCACCAGACCGGCCAGCGCCTGAGCGCACGCTGGGCGCGGGAAGCGATGATCCCGCTGCACGACACCGTGACGAGCGGGGTGTGAAATGAGCACGCTCGCGATGACTCAATCGCCGCCGTTGCGCCGGTTTTCCAACCTGCTCTACCGCAAGCCAAACCTTTATCTGTCGATGCTGCTGGTGCCGCCACTGCTGTGGTTTGGCGCGATTTATCTCGGCTCGTTGCTGGTGCTGCTGTGGCAGGGTTTCTACACCTTCGACGACTTCACCATGGCGGTCACGCCTGACCTGACCCTGGCGAATTTTGCTGCGCTGTTTCAGCCGTCGAACTTCGACATCATCCTGCGCACGTTGAGCATGGCCATCGTTGTGTCGATCGCCAGCGCCATCGTCGCGTTCCCGATCGCCTATTACATGGCGCGCTACACCACGGGCAAGACCAAGGCGTTTTTCTACATCGCAGTGATGATGCCGATGTGGGCCAGTTACATCGTCAAGGCGTATGCGTGGACGTTGCTGCTGGCCAAGGGCGGTGTGGCGCAATGGTTCGTGCAGCACTTGGGGATGGAGCCGGTGTTGCAGTTCATTCTGGGGATTCCCGGCGTCGGTGGCAGCACCTTGTCGACCTCGCATCTGGGGCGATTCATGGTGTTTGTTTATATCTGGCTGCCGTTCATGATTCTGCCGATTCAGGCTTCGCTGGAGCGTCTGCCGCCGTCGCTGTTGCAGGCTTCTGCCGACCTCGGCGCCAAGCCGCGCCAGACCTTTATGCAGGTGATCTTGCCGCTGTCGATTCCGGGCATCGCCGCGGGGTCGATCTTCACGTTTTCGCTGACCCTGGGCGACTTCATCGTGCCGCAACTGGTCGGGCCGCCGGGTTACTTTGTCGGCAGCATGGTGTACGCGCAGCAAGGTGCGATCGGCAATATGCCGATGGCGGCGGCGTTCACGTTGGTGCCGATTGTGTTGATCGCGGTTTACCTGTCGATCGTCAAACGTCTGGGGGCTTTCGATGCGCTCTAATTCAGAAAAGCAGGGGGAGAAAGCCTCTCTAGGTCTGAAAGTCGCTGCTTGGGGCGGGTTGGTATTTCTGCACTTCCCGATCCTGATCATCTTCCTTTACGCCTTCAACACCGAGGAAGCCGCGTTCAGCTTTCCGCCGAAGGGCTTTACGTTGCACTGGTTCAGCGTGGCGTTTTCGCGGCCGGACGTTTTGGAGGCAATCAAGCTTTCGTTACAGATCGCAGCCATCGCCACGTTGATTGCGATGGTCCTCGGCACCTTGGCTTCAGCAGCGTTGTACCGCCGCGATTTCTTCGGCAAACAGGGCATTTCGCTGATGCTGATTTTGCCGATTGCGCTGCCGGGAATCATCACCGGGATCGCCTTGCTGGCGACGTTCAAGACGCTGGGGATCGAGCCAGGGATGTTCACCATCATCGTCGGCCACGCGACCTTCTGCGTGGTGATCGTCTACAACAACGTCATCGCCCGATTGCGCCGCACTTCGCACAGTTTGATCGAGGCCTCGATGGATCTTGGCGCCGATGGCTGGCAGACCTTTCGCTACATCATCCTGCCCAACCTCGGCTCGGCATTGCTGGCCGGCGGCATGTTGGCGTTTGCGTTGTCGTTCGACGAGATCATCGTCACCACGTTTACCGCCGGGCATGAACGCACGTTGCCGTTATGGCTGCTCAACCAACTGAGCCGCCCACGGGATGTGCCGGTGACCAACGTCGTCGCCATGCTGGTGATGATGGTGACGATGCTGCCGATCCTCGGTGCTTATTACCTGACGCGTGGTGGCGAGAGTGTCGCCGGCAGCGGTGGCAAATAACCGAATAACTGAAGAAACCGAATCCCGTGTAGGAGCTGCCGAAGGCTGCGATCTTTTGATATTGCTTTGAAGATCAAGATCAAAAGATCGCAGCCTTCGGCAGCTCCTACATGGGTTCGGTTTCGGCAGAACAATAAAAGTGTTAGTGAGGACAACAGACATGCAAACCAAACTCTTGATCAACGGCCAACTGGTCAACGGCGAAGGCCCGGCGCAACCGGTGCTCAATCCTTCGCTCGGCGAAGTCCTGATTGAAATCAACGAAGCCAGCGAAGCCCAGGTCGATGCCGCCGTGCGCGCTGCCGACAACGCGTTCGCCGACTGGTCGCAAACCGCGCCGAAAGACCGCTCGCTGCTGCTGCTCAAACTCGCCGATGCCATCGAAGCCCACGGCGAAGAACTGGCCAAGCTCGAATCCGACAACTGCGGCAAACCCTACAGCGCCGCGCTCAACGACGAGATCCCGGCGATTGCCGACGTGTTCCGTTTCTTCGCCGGCGCCAGCCGTTGCATGAGCGGCTCGGCCGCTGGCGAATACCTGCCCGGCCATACCTCGATGATCCGTCGCGACCCGGTCGGCGTGATTGCCTCCATCGCGCCGTGGAACTACCCGCTGATGATGGTCGCCTGGAAAATCGCCCCGGCGCTGGCGGCCGGTAATACCGTGGTGCTCAAGCCGTCGGAACAAACCCCGCTGACCGCGTTGCGTCTGGCTGAACTCGCGTCGGAAATCTTCCCGGCCGGTGTACTCAATCTGGTGTTTGGTCGCGGTCCTACAGTTGGCAGCCCATTGGTTACGCACCCGAAAGTGCGCATGGTTTCGCTGACCGGTTCGATCGCCACGGGCGCCAATATCATTTCCAGCACCGCCGACAGCGTTAAACGCATGCACATGGAGCTGGGTGGCAAGGCGCCGGTGATCATTTTCGACGACGCTGATATTGATGCGGCGGTTGAAGGCATTCGCACCTTTGGTTTCTACAACGCCGGGCAGGACTGCACCGCCGCTTGCCGGATCTATGCCCAGCAAGGCATTTACGACAAATTCGTCGAGAAGCTCGGCGCGGCGGTCAGCAGCATCAAGTACGGGTTGCAGGATGATCCGTCGACCGAGTTGGGGCCGCTGATTACTGCGCAACATCGTGACCGGGTTGCAGCGTTCGTCGAACGTGCCGTGGCGCAGCCGCACATTCGCTTGATCACTGGCGGCAAGGCCGTGGACGGCAATGGTTTCTTCTTCGAACCGACCGTGTTGGCCGATGCGCAGCAAGACGATGAAATCGTCCGTCGTGAGGTGTTTGGGCCGGTGGTTTCGGTGACCAAGTTCACCGATGAAGCGCAGGCGCTGGAATGGGCCAACGATTCGGACTACGGCCTCGCGTCCTCCGTGTGGACAGCGGATGTAGGACGTGCGCATCGCATGTCGGCGCGTTTGCAGTACGGCTGCACGTGGGTGAATACGCACTTCATGCTCGTCAGCGAAATGCCCCATGGCGGTCAGAAATTGTCCGGTTACGGGAAAGACATGTCCATGTACGGGCTGGAGGACTACACCACGGTTCGGCATGTGATGTTCAAGCACTAAGCCTTTAAAAGCTTCGCGAGCAGGCTCGCTCCCACAGGGGTAAGTATTCCAAATGTGGGAGCGAGCCTGCTCGCGAAGGCGTCACCCCGGTATCAGGAAAGAAACCGGCACTACGCACCACCAGGATTCCACACCTAACAATAACTACCGAACCGGGCGGCGCCCACAAAGCACCGCCACGGCCTCGGCCATCCGAAATCTGCCGATTTCACGGAGCAATCACACATGAGTTCCTCACCCGATCTCGCCGCAGCCATCGCCGACAGTGATGCCGAACAACTGCGCAAGCTGGGCTACACCTCGAACTTCAATCGCAGCATGAGCCTGTGGGAAAACTTCGCTTTAGGCTTCACTTATCTGTCACCGGTCGTAGGAGTTTATACCCTGTTCGGCCTATGCCTCGCCGCCGGCGGCCCACCGATGTTCTGGGCCTACTTGCTGGTCGGTTGCGGCCAGTTGCTGGTGTGCCTGATCTTCGGCGAAGTGGTTTCGCAGTTCCCGATTTCCGGCGGGGTTTACCCTTGGGCACGCCGATTGGTCGGTAAAAAATGGGCGTGGATGGTCGGCTGGATCTACTCCATCGCCCTGTGCGTCACCATCGCCGCCGTTGCGGTCGGCGCTGGCCCGTACCTGGCCGCCATGCTCGGCTTTGAGCCAAGCAACAACACCAACATCGTCATCGCCCTGGTGCTGACCCTGTTCGCCACACTGGTCAACCTCAGCGGCACCAAAGTGCTGGCGCGCATTGCCATGTTCGGCTTTCTCTGCGAACTGGTCGGCGCGGTGATCGTCGGTGTTTACCTGCTGGTGTTCGAACGCCATCAACCGCTGAGCGTGCTGTTCAACACCTTCGACATCAGCGTCGACGGCTCGTACCTGCCGGCGTTCCTCACTGCCTCGCTGGCGGGAATGTTCCTCTACTACGGCTTCGAGGCTTGCGGCGACGTCGCCGAAGAAACCCCGAACCCGAGCGCAAAAATCCCGGTGGCCATGCGCATGACCATCTACATCGGCGGCATCGCGGCGATGTTCGCCTGCCTGGCGCTGATCCTCGCCGTGCCGGACATGCAAGCGGTGATCAACGGCACCGACAAAGACCCGGTCACCACCATCCTCAACAACGCCTTCGGCCCGGTCGGCTCGAAAGTGGTGATGGGCGTGGTAATGATTTCCTTCATCTCCTGCGTCATCAGCCTGCAAGCCGCGGCGAGTCGCCTGCTGTACTCCTACGCTCGCGACGAAATGGTCATCGGCAGCCGACTGCTGAAAAAGATTTCTCCTACCACCCAAGTACCGGTTGCCGCACTGTTCGTGTCCGGCGTCCTGCCGGCCCTGATCATCGCCCTCGGCTTCTTCCTGCAAGACGCCGTCGCCACCATCGTCAGCTTCGCCGCCATCGGCATCTACCTCGCGTTCCAGATGATCGTCCTAGCCGCGCTGTACGCCCGCAGCAAAGGCTGGAAACCCAGCGGCAAATTCACCCTTGGCGCATGGGGCTGGCCGGTGAACATCGGCGCGCTGGTGTACGGCGTTGGCGCAATCATCAACATGGCCTGGCCACGTACGCCGGATGCGGCGTGGTATGTGAACTATGCGATGGTGTTGAGCACAGCGATCGTGATTGGCTTGGGCTTGGTTTATATGTGGATTGGCAAGCCGTATGACCATGGCAAGGCGCCGGCTGGGGATGCTTGGAAGGTGAGTCGCTAAGAAGAATCACCCCGGAATCGAGATTTGATTCTGGGGTCTCCTCGAAGCACTGTCATCAATTCATCAGTACGCCATTTGATATCGGCTTTACCTCTAACAGCTTCGAAGCGATCCAGATCGATCACCTTTCTCTTTTTACCCTTCGCTTCATCTTTGCTCACAGAATTGCTTCTCCCTTTTCCCGATTGCTAACTCATAAAGGAAAATCTTCGGTGCAGTGATGGTTTAGCAGCGTAATCTAAAAAAACAGGCATTTCCTACAGACACAGCCTGCCTGAAAAAGCCCCATTTCCTACGATGTGTGGCGAAAGGGTAGACTTGTCGCCGCAAGCGCCTGACCGATAGGCTTTATCCCGTCGCTGTTAATTCAGCGATCCGGGGTCGAAGCCGGAAACTGTCAAAACGGTGCTTGCATGCCCTCCATTGAACTGCGGCTTTTTCACAACTTCAGTTCTGCTTTATGGCGGGCCGTGTGGCGCGGGCCTTCCGGCTTTACCGTTTCGACAGGAAGTAACCCGACTTCGAACGCCACTCGGCTCGCCACCCAATTTTTCGAAGAATTGGTGGCGACTTTCCAACTCGAAACGGAAGTCACTACATGTCTACGCAAATCCAGAATCCACCTTCAACGCACTTCACCCCCACCGTCTTCACCCGCCACAACCGCTTCCTCCACGCCTTCATGCAAGACCACGAAGCCTGGTTCTGCGTGCAAGATCTCGGTCGCTTGATGGGTTACCCCCTGAACGAACGCCTCACCCTGAAACTCGATCCCGATCAGCGTCGCCATGTCCTTCTGCGTCGTGACGGCGAAATCATCGATTGCGCGATGGTCAGCGAGTCCGGCCTGTTCGCGCTGCTCGTCCATCACTTCGTTCCGGAAAACCGTCACCTGCGCCATTGGCTGAGCCATGAAGTCATTCCGATGCTGCGCGAAACCCATTCAAGCCCAGTGGAAAACCATCCGAGCCTGAGTTCGATGCATTGGGCTGGCGTCACCGTGCCGTTGCTGCACTGGCAACAGCAGGCGTGGGTCAAATGGCGGGATGTGCCGGAGTTGATGCACGGCCAGCGGCCGTATCCAGTATTGGGAACGTGTAGCTGATCCGAATAAAAAGGGGCGGACCTTTCAGTCCCCCCCTTTTTATTTCGACTCAAAACCGCGAAACACTCCGCATCGCATCCACCAGATACCTCATCGCAATCCGGTCATTCTCCGAAAGCTCCCGATAACGCTCCACCAGTTTCACTTCGTCAGAGCTGAGCCGACGCCTTTTGCGGCCGCTGCCGAGGCAGGGAAAGATGCCCAACATGTCGGTGATCCCTTGTATTTTTGCCATGGACGATGTCCTTCAATACTTCAAAGAATTGCTAAACCACCACATCGCCCTGCCCCTTACAGCAGCGCCGTGTGCCCTACCGGTCAGCACCGGTCATGCCCATAGAATAGAAATTAAATCGGCGCTGAAAAGCGGTTTTTAGAGTAATTAGTCGAAAAAAGCAGATATGCCGTGTAAATCAGAATGCCCTGTCAGATATTTAACCGACATGTCTTGTTTCATTGACACACTGGCGCGGTGAATCAACGAATTTTGCATTGCGAGCGAACCGTTTAAGCTAGCGGGCATCTGTTAATAGTCCGTTGCGTTTGGCCGAAGGCTTGTCCGAACCGTTATTTCTGATCCAGCACGTGCCAGGAACGGCGCGGGATTGCTCACGACAGGTTGTATTTATGCACCGCAGGAATTTGCTCAAAGCGTCCATGGCCATTGCGGCTTACACCGGTCTTTCGGCCACTGGCCTGCTGGCCACCCGCGCGTGGGCGGCCAATGGCGGCGCCGCCGATGGCGAGGCGCAGGCCTTCGACTTCGAAGCGCTGAAGCGCCAGGCCAAGCAACTCGCTGGCAGCGCCTATCAGGACACCAAACAGGTGCTGCCGCCAACCCTGGCGACCATGACCCCGCAGAACTTCAACGCGATCCGCTACGACGGCGAGCATTCGCTGTGGAAGGAAAACAAGGGCCAACTGGACGTACAGTTCTTCCACGTCGGCATGGGGTTCCGTCAGCCGGTGCGCATGTACAGCGTCGACCCGAAGACCCGCACCGCGCGCGAAGTGCACTTCCGCCCGGCGCTGTTCAACTATGAAAACACTTCGGTCGACACTCAGCAGTTGAAAGGCGATCTGGGTTTTGCCGGGTTCAAACTGTTCAAGGCACCAGAGCTGGATCGTCATGACGTGGTGTCGTTCCTCGGCGCCAGTTATTTCCGCGCGGTGGATGCGACTGGCCAATATGGCCTCTCCGCTCGCGGCCTGGCGATCGACACGTACGCGAAAAAACGCGAAGAATTTCCTGACTTCACCAAGTTCTGGTTCGAGACACCGGACCAGAACGCCACACGTTTTGTGGTCTACGCACTGCTCGACTCGCCGAGCGCCACTGGCGCTTATCGTTTCGACATCGACTGCCAGGCCGAGCGCGTGGTGATGGAAGTCGATGCGCACATCAATGCGCGCACGGCGATCGAGCAATTGGGCATCTCGCCGATGACCAGTATGTTCAGCTGCGGCACCCACGAACGCCGTATGTGCGACACCATTCACCCGCAAATCCACGACTCGGATCGCTTGGCGATGTGGCGCGGCAACGGCGAGTGGATCTGCCGTCCGCTGAACAACCCGGCGACCCTGCAGTTCAACGCGTTTGCGGACAAGGATCCTAAGGGTTTCGGGCTGGTGCAGACTGACCATGAGTTCGCCAACTATCAGGACACCGTCGACTGGTACAGCAAGCGCCCGAGCCTGTGGGTAGAACCGACCACCGCGTGGGGCGAAGGCTCTATCGATCTGCTGGAAATCCCTACCACCGGCGAGACTCTCGACAACATCGTGGCATTCTGGACCCCGAAGAAACCGGTGGCTGCCGGGGATTCGCTGAACTATGGCTACAAGCTCTACTGGAGCGCATTGCCGCCAGTGGGTACGCCGTTGGCACGGGTGCACGCGACCCGTTCCGGCATGGGCGGATTCACCGAAGGCTGGGCACCGGGCGAGCATTACCCGCCAGTGTGGGCGCGTCGTTTTGCCGTGGACTTCACTGGCGGTGGTCTGGATCGACTGCCGCAGGGCACCGGGATCGAGCCCGTGGTGACGTGCTCGAACGGCAAGGTGCAGGACTTCAGCGTCTTGGTGCTGGATGACATCAAGGGCTATCGGATTCTGTTTGACTGGTACCCGACCAATGACAGCGTGGAGCCGGTGGAGCTGCGGTTGTTTATTCGCACCAACGATCGCACGTTGAGCGAGACCTGGTTGTACCAGTATTTCCCGCCGGCGCCGGACAAGCGCAAATACCCTTGATGATTTGAGGCGCCTGCACGGGCCTCATCGCTGGCAAGCCAGCTCCCACAGTGTTTGGTGTTGATCACAATTTTTGTGTACGACGCCAAACCTGTGGGAGCTGGCTTGCCAGCGATGACGGCAGTATTTCAACAAAAGATCAGCAGACAAAACAAAGCCCCGACCATCACTGACCGGGGCTTTTTGCCTTACCGCTACCAACTCAATCGCGTAAATCAGACTCATGAATCGGCTGATCCCGATGAGTCGCGCGCTGATACTGCGCCGGCCACACCGCTTTGCGCCCACCGAGATCATCGTCGGCATGCAGTGGCCAGTAAGGGTCACGCAACAGCTCCCGAGCGAGGAAAATGATGTCAGCCTGACAGGTGCGCAGAATATGCTCGGCCTGCGCCGGTTCGGTAATCATTCCCACGGTGCCGGTGGCGATGCCTGACTCCTTGCGCACACGTTCGGCGAAACGCGTCTGATAACCCGGCCCAACCGGAATTTCCGCGTTGGCCGCCGTCCCGCCCGACGACACATCGATCAGATCCGCGCCGAGGGTGTGCAGACGTCGCGCCAGTTCCACGGTTTCATCCGGGTTCCAGCCGTCTTCCACCCAGTCAGTGGCCGACACGCGAACAAACACCGGTAACTCCTCCGGCCAGACCGCCCTTACCGCTTCAGTCACCTGCAACACCAGACGAATGCGGTTTTCAAACGAACCACCGTACTGATCGCGGCGCTGATTACTCAACGGCGAAAGAAACTGATGCAGCAGATAACCATGCGCCGCGTGCACCTCAACCACACTGAAACCCGCCTTCAACGCACGTTTGGCGGCATCGACAAAGGCCTGAATAACGTCGGCGATCTGCCCTTCATCCAGCTGTTTCGGTTGCGTGTGTTGTGGGTCAAAGGCAATCGGTGACGGCCCTACCGGGGTCCAGCCACCATCATCGGGTTTGACGCTGCCATGCTTGCCGATCCACGGCCGATGAGTGCTGGCCTTGCGCCCGGCGTGGGCCAGTTGAATGCCGGCAACCGCGCCTTGGGACGTGATGAAGCGGGTAATGCGTTGCAGCGGTTCGATCTGTTCATCGTTCCACAGGCCAAGGTCTTCGGCGGTGATCCGCCCGTCGGCCGTGACCGCCGTGGCTTCGGTAAATACCAGACCCGCGCCACCTACCGCGCGACTGCCGAGGTGTACCAGATGCCAGTCGTTAGCGAGGCCGTCGACACTGGAGTATTGGCACATCGGTGACACCGCGATGCGGTTGGGCAGGGTCAGTTGGCGAAGAGTGAAGGGTTCAAGCAGCAGACTCATGGGGCACCTCTCAAATCAGTGGGCAGGCTCCAGGGTTCTGTTTGAATAGTCGACGAGTGACAGGAAAAAGGTGCAGCACCCGCCCCCGCGGGCAAAAAATCGACAAGACGTCACAAGGCCAATCAAGCAGTGCTTAGAGCCTAGTCGACAACCGGGGATGAGGGAGGGTTCAGAGTGATTCAGTGTGTGAAAGGACACTTTCGCGAGCAGGTCGAATCGTCGTATCGGCGCTCCCACATTTGGAACGCATTCCAATGTAGGAGCTGCCGCAGGCTGCGATCTTTTGATCTTCAGCGCGGTTCGATGTGGGCAATCATCAACTGAACAGTCTCGTTACCCCGAAACTCGTTAACGTCGAGCTTATAAGCCAGTTCAACCCACTGAATCGTCGGGTTCGGCCAGATATCGCGGTCAACGCCAAAGGCAATACCATCCAGCTTCACCGAGCCACATTCGCTCTTCAGCACCACTTTCAGGTGCCGTTCGCCGACCACTCGTTGTTCGACCAACTGGAACACGCCATGAAACAGCGGCTCCGGGAAGTGCTGCCCCCAAGGCCCGGCATGGCGCAAGGCGCGGGCCAGTTCGAGGTGGAATTCTTCAACCGCCAGCGTGCCATCGGTTAGCATGCGCCCGGTCAGGTCTTCTTCGCGAAGTTGCCTACGCACCTCAGCGTCAAAGGCCTCGGCGAAAAGCGGAAAATTCTCCTGCGGCAGGGTCAGACCAGCGGCCATTGCGTGGCCACCATACTTGGCGATCAGGTTTGGATGCTGCGCCGCCACCACGCTCAACGCGTCACGAATGTGGAAGCCCTGTACCGAACGGCCCGAGCCTTTTAGCAAACCATCTCCCGCATCGGCGAAAGCAATGGTCGGACGGAAATAGCGCTCTTTCATCCGCGACGCGAGAATCCCGATCACTCCCTGGTGCCACTCCGGGTCGAACAGGCACAGACCAAACGGCATCGATTCGACCGGCAAGTCCTTGAGCTGCGCCAGCGCCTCGCGCTGCATGCCTTGTTCGATAGACTTGCGATCCTGGTTCATGCCGTCCAGTTGCGCGGCCATTTCCCGGGCCAGGTTGGCGTCGGCAGTGAGCAGGCATTCGATGCCCAGGCTCATGTCATCCAGACGCCCGGCCGCGTTCAGGCGTGGGCCAACGATAAACCCGAGATCGGTGGAGGTAATGCGTGCAGCATCTCGCTTGGCCACTTCAAGGATCGCTTTGATCCCCGGCCGTGCGCGCCCGGCGCGAATCCGCTCGAGGCCCTGATGCACCAGAATCCGATTGTTGGCGTCCAGCGGCACCACGTCGGCGACGCTGCCCAACGCCACCAGGTCAAGCAGTTCGCCGATGTTCGGCTGAGGCTTGTTCTCGTACCAGCCAAGGCTGCGCAGGCGCGCGCGCAACGCCATCAACACATAGAAAATCACCCCGACGCCGGCGAGCGCCTTGCTCGGGAATTCGCATCCGGGCTGGTTCGGGTTGACCAGCGCATCGGCCAGCGGGAGTTCATCGCCGGGCAAGTGGTGGTCGGTGATCAGTACTTTGAGGCCAGCCTTTTTGGCTGCGGCCACGCCTTCGACGCTGGAGATGCCGTTGTCGACGGTGATCAGCAATTGCGGCTCGCGGGTCAGTGCGACCTCGACGATTTCCGGGGTCAAGCCGTAGCCATATTCGAAGCGGTTCGGCACCAGATAGTCGACATGCGCCGCACCGAGCAAGCGCAAACCGAGCATGCCGACAGTGCTGGCGGTCGCCCCGTCCGCGTCGAAGTCGCCGACGATGAGGATGCGCTGGCGTTGCTCCAGCGCCGTCACCAGCAGGTCTACCGCCGCATTGATGCCCTTGAGTTGCTGAAACGGGATCAACCGCGCCAGGCTCTTGTCCAGCTCCGCCTCGGACTGCACGCCCCGCGCCGCGTACAAGCGGGTCAGCAAGGGTGGCAGATCACCGAGAAACGGCAGAGTGGCAGGCAGTTGACGAGGTTCGATACGCATGGGGTGACAGAGACTTCTCTTGATTACGTGGGATTATTGCGGTGGTGACGCGGGATCAGCCGCGCTCACCTTGCAGCCATTGCAACTGGACTTCGTGCTGACCCCGGTCGTCAGTGACGAAGATCGTCCCTTCGCTGATCATCACGTCCCACTTGATAACGCGGGGCATGTCCTTGGCCAGGGTTTCCAGCACTTCTTGCGGGACCGCTGCGATGTTGACGTTCTTCAGGTTTTTGATCGCCGGGATCACTTTGGTTTCCCAGACACGCAGGCTGCCGTAGGCCAGCAGGCTGGTGCGCTCAGTGCGACGCGAGCACCAGGTCAGGCGATCAGCGTCAGGCTGGCCAACTTCGATCCAGTGCAGAACACGGTCGTCCAGGCTCTTTTCCCACAGTGCAGGTTCATCCACGTCTGACAGACCGCGACCAAACGACAACTGCTCGTTGTACCAGAGGGCGTAGGCCAGCAGTCGCACGGTCATACGCTCTTCGGTTTCCGAAGGGTGACGGGCGATGGTCTGCTTGACGCTCTCGTAGACACTGCGGTCGAGGTCGGTGAGGTTCAGTTCAAATTTGTAGGTAGTGGACGGCTGGGCCATGAACGGGCTTCTTGATACGAGGAAAGTCGGCAAGTCTAACCGATGCGGTAGGCAATCATCGAATTGATGGCGATCAAGCTGCGGCGTCTGACAGCCGGCTATGTTAAAACGCTGTATCTGCTTAGCCTTGTCCTACAGGATTCAGTATGCCGTTCGCCAACAAACCGCTCAGCGGTGTGAAAGTCATTGAATTGGGTACATTGATTGCCGGGCCGTTTGCCTCGCGCATTTGCGGCGAGTTCGGTGCCGAAGTGATCAAGATCGAATCGCCCGACGGCGGGGATCCACTGCGCAAGTGGCGAAAACTGTATGAAGGCACGTCGCTGTGGTGGTTCGTCCAGGCGCGCAATAAAAAGTCGCTGACGCTGAACCTCAAACACCCTGACGGCTTGGCGATCCTGAAAAAACTGCTCAGTGAAGCCGACATCCTCATCGAGAACTTCCGCCCCGGTGTCCTGGAAAAACTGGGCCTGGGTTGGGAAACCCTGCACGCCTTGAACCCGAAACTGGTGATGGTGCGCCTGTCCGGTTTTGGCCAGACCGGGCCGATGAAGGATCAGCCCGGCTTCGGTGCGGTGGGTGAGTCCATGGGCGGCTTGCGCTACATCACCGGTTTCGAGGACCGTCCACCGGTGCGCACCGGAATTTCCATCGGCGATTCGATTGCCGCGCTATGGGGCGTGATCGGCGCGCTAATGGCGCTGCGTCATCGCGAAGTCAATGGTGGCACAGGCCAGGTTGTCGATGTCGCGTTGTACGAAGCGATTTTCGCGATGATGGAAAGCATGGTGCCGGAGTTCGACGTGTTCGGTTTTATCCGCGAGCGCACCGGCAACATCATGCCCGGCATCACGCCCTCCTCTATCCACACCAGTGCCGATGGCAAACACGTGCAGATCGGCGCCAATGGTGACGCGATCTTCAAACGCTTCATGCTGATCATCGGCCGTGAAGACCTGGCCAATGACCCTACGCTGGCCAGCAACGACGGGCGCGACAATCGTCGCGACGAGTTGTACGGCGTGATTGATCGCTGGGTCAATTCGTTGCCGCTGCAAACCGTGCTCGACCTGCTCAATCAGGCCGATGTACCGGCCAGCCGGATCTTCAGCGCCGAGGACATGTTCAGCGATCCGCAGTACCTGGCCCGAGAGATGTTCCTGCAGGCCAAGCTGCCCGGCGGCAAAGATTTCAAGATGCCGGGCATCGTGCCGAAACTCTCAGAGACACCCGGCAGTTCGGAATGGGTCGGACCGCAATTGGGTGAACACAATGCGCAGGTACTTCACGATCTTGGCTACGACGAGAGACAGATCGCCAAGCTGCGCGAAGACGGAGCCATTTAAGCTGAAACGCCGGCAGACATCGCACGCCAACCACGCCCATCAATGGTGGACGTGGCGGCTGTTCGGCTTGTTGTTTCTACTCATGTTGTCGAACGGCGCGCAGGCGAAACCGACGCTGATCTGGTTACTGCGCGACCTGCCGCCACTGACCATTTTCGAAGGCCCGAAAAAAGGCCAGGGTGTCATTGATCACCTCATGCCGATGCTGATTGCCGGCATGCCGCAATACGAACACAAGTTGATACGAGTCAATCGAGCCCGAGGCATCCAGATGCTTCACGAAGCCTCCTTCACCTGCGACCCGTCGCTGATCTGGAGCAAGGAGCGCGCGCAATGGATCGCGTACTCCATCCCGGCCTTCCGCGCCGTCAGTAATGGGCTGGTGGTGCGTCAGAAAGATCGCGAAGTGTTGGCACCGTTTCTCGTGGAAGGTGAAATCGATCTGGCATCGCTTCTAGCCAATGGCCAAGAGAAAATCGGGGTCGTGGCGGAACGCAGTTACGGTGAAATAGTCGATGACTTGCTGCGTCAGGCCCCCAAGGACGCCCTGACGCCTCATTACGGCAACGAGGCCCTGAACAATCTGCTGCTGATGCAGCGCCTGGGACGATTACAGGTGGTGCTGGGCTATTGGCCAGAAATTCGTTATCAGGCTCATCTGGCGCAAATCGCCGAAGACGAGTTGCTGTTCTATCCGATCCGCGGCACCGGTAAATACCTGTCGGGCTACATCGGCTGCTCCGACACACACCAGGGCCGTCAGGCAATCAGCGAAATAAACCAACTGCTGCGCACCCTTCCCCACGATCAACTGAACCAGTTGTACGCCGACTGGCTGGACCCCGCGATGCGAAGCGACTACCTCGAACAGGCCCGATCGTTCTTCGAGCAACAAGCGGCGCCATGAGCAAATCGCAGACAAAAGAAACCCCGAGAAGTGGGGAGACGACTCGGGGTTAAACGTGGCCTACATAAAGACCCGTAGCAGCAAGCGACAAGCACCGGAGCACAATGCTTGATCCTGCTGTTACCGGGTCTGACTGACAGGGATGCAGGAAGGTTCCCACAAAAAATATTTCATCTTTACAGCGCCGCACGTTTATCCAGCGCGGCGTTGCGCAATGCCGCGATTACACAGGGTTCCAGCCTTCCCTCCGCAATCAGAACGTCGCGGTGCAAGCCGTCAACGACATCGGTCAACTGGCGCTTGTCGGTCAGTTGCGCCTGATTGAATTCGCGTTCCACCACAATGGCGCCGTGACTGTTCTTCAAGGTCACCAGGCATTCGCCATGGGAACCGTTTGGAGACAACGAAACCTGATACGGGCTCAGAGCCTCACCGAGCAATAGACTGATACTTTCCATCTCGATCTCCACTCAATAGTCCGAAAACTGTGTGCCTGGGGCGTGTTCACAATAAATGACCACCGGCCCGAGAAGAAAGTTCTGCATACCGATCGCTCCGCTCCTGGAGTCACCGGTCTGTCAGAGCATGCACGGCGAAGATGACAGAAAAATAACCGTCCCCGTCAAACCTGGAGAGTTGGCGAAGCGGCGCTCAGGTAACTGTCGAGCAAACCGCGCATCAGCACCGCAGACACCGGGGTTTGCAGGCGCCCCAGCAGCCGCAGGCGGTGTTCACACAGCAAAGGCTCTAGATCGTTCAGCAGGCTTGGTGCGACCGTCCCCAGCAGGATCAACGCACGCGCATCATGCCGTGTCGCCAGATGATGAATCAGCGCCAAGCCATCGCCACCCTTGAGTTGCGGATCGCAAATGGCGATGTCGACCGCGCCGCGATGGCCCAGCGAAGACAGCGCAGAGCCCAGCGACGGCGCCGTCAGCACGTCATAGATGCCAATGGCATTGAGCATTTGATGCAATGCCATCAGCTGGAACGGATTGGGTTCAAGTATCAGGACTTTAAGCGAGCGCATAAGCGACCTCTGGAGGCGACAATCGCGGACTCTCACCGCAGTTGTTGTCACTCTAGGGCAGCCGTCCTAAGCCTCCCATCGGAAAAGTAGTCGTGTCTTATAGGACATTTCCCATCTTCATTGCAGACATCGACACCCGCTCTCTGTACGACGCTGGGTGATGTCCGTCCAGCCCCCCAAAAGCCCACGCAGTTTGCCGTCGGCGCTGTAGAACGGCACTGTCCACTGATAGACCTCGCGGTGACCACTCTTGAATTGCAATCGGCGCTTGCTGAAGCGCGACTTGCGGGTACGCAACTGCACCAGGAACTCGTCGTGCAGCATCAGCGCCGTAGCCTGCGGCAGCGCGTCAACCTCGATCAGTAACTTCCCGAGCACCTGATCCAATCGAATCGACAAGGCCTCCTCATAGCTGCGATTGCACATGATCAGCCGCCCTTGCAGGTCACGGACAAACACCGGGTCGGGCATGGAGTCGATCAACGCGTGCTGAAACGCCAGTTGATCGCCCAGATCCTTTTCCGCCGCGCGACGCAGTTTGATCACGGCCGTCAGTCGCCGATTCCATATCAGGAAAAGCAGGCCAAACACGCCGAGTCCGCCCATGCCCCAGCAACCCCATTCGAGCATCTGCTGCCAGACCGACGGCACGGGCACCGGAGCAACACCCTCCAGCCATTTCAGGCGGATCGCCCGTAATTCCGCCGCAGGAAAAGCCTCAAGGGCCTTGTTGAGAATACTCAAGAGCACTGGCATGCCCTTGCGCACGGCCAGGTTATCCGCTTCCCATTTGCCTTCGACCAGACCGCCCACCTTGAGCAACCCCAAAGGATACAGCTGAGCGCCGATTTCGTTCTCGATGGTGGCGTAAGCTTCACCGCTCTCGACCAGTGCCCGCGCCTCGGCGTAGGTCTTGACCGAGCGAATCTCGATCGAAGGGAAGTCACGCCGGATCATGTCTTCCAGCGCATGCCGGGCCGGCAGCACCAACACCCGTTTACTCAACTGCTCAAAAGCCTCCAGCCGGGGCGCGTCAGCGCGGCCGACAAACACCCAGCCCGCACCACCAAATGCGTGGCTGTAATCCAGAAACGCCTTGCGCTCCTCGCTCATGGCCAGGGTCGTACTGATATCCGCCGATCCGCTTTCCAGACGTTCAAGCATGTGATCGGTGGAAAACGACTCCTGATGCACAAACCGCAACCCGGTCATCGCCGTCACGCGCTTGAGTACATCATTATTCAAGCCGCTCCACTGCCCGTGCTCATCCTGGAACAGATACAACGGGTACTGCAACGACGTCACCTTCACCTCCGGGTTGTCTTGAATCCACTGACGCTCGTGCGCAGCCAGTTCGATGGGCTGGACCCTGGAAGTCGCGGCATCGTCTTGCAGCGCCAGTTGCGCCGCCTCGCTGCTGCGCATCAAAGCCAGTAATCCGAACAAGAACAGCCCACTCAGTGCCGGTTTCAAACCTCTATAAAACAGCATTGCCACTTCCTTCGTGATCGACTCACCCGTCCTTCGTGGGTGAAAACCCGAACAGTGTGGCAGCAGAAACAAAAAAGCCCGTCAGGAGACGGGCTTCAAAATGTGACAGCTTTTACCGGCTTAAAGCGGCTTGCCGCGGTTGCCATGCTGACTGACAAAGGCTTGCACGGCTTTCAGCTCGTTTGGCAAAACGGTGCAACGCTCGTTTCGCTCAAACAAATCAGAAAGATGTGCAGGTAGCTCGAGCGCTTTTCCTACACCGGCTTTCTCTACCGCATCCGGGAATTTCACCGGATGTGCGGTGCCGAGAATCACCATCGGGATATCGAGGCTGCGACGGCATTCGCGCGCGGCCTTGACGCCGATCGCGGTATGCGGATCCAGCACTTCACCGGTCTGCTCGTAAACTTCGGCGATGGTTTCGCAGGTTTGCGCGTCGTCCACGGCCAGCGAGTCGAACAGTTTGCGGGCTTCGGTCCAGCGCTCCTGCTCGACGCTGAAACCACCACCCTGCTTGAACGTGTCCATCAGACCGGCGATGGCCGCGCCGTTGCGACCGTGCAGGTCGAACAGCAGGCGTTCGAAGTTCGACGAGACCATGATGTCCATCGACGGCGACAGCGTGGCGTGCAGGGTTTCCTTGACGTACTGATTGCCGCTCATGAAGCGGTGCAGGATGTCGTTGCGGTTGGTGGCGACGATCAACTGGTTGATCGGCAGGCCCATGTTGCGCGCCAGGTAACCGGCGAAGATGTCGCCAAAGTTGCCGGTTGGCACCGAGAACGACACCGAACGCGCCGGACCGCCCAACTGCAGGGCCGCGTGGAAGTAGTAGACGATCTGGGCCATGATCCGCGCCCAGTTGATCGAGTTCACCGCCACCAGACGCGTGCCTTTGAGGAAGCTCTGGTCGGCGAAGCTCGCCTTGACCATTTCCTGGCAGTCATCGAAGTTGCCTTCGATGGCGATGTTGTGGATGTTCTCGCCGAAAATCGTGGTCATCTGGCGACGCTGCACTTCGGACACACGGTTATGCGGGTGCAGAATGAAGATGTCGACGTTTTCGCAGTGCTTGCAGCCTTCGATGGCCGCCGAGCCGGTGTCACCCGAGGTGGCGCCGACGATGACCACGCGCTCACCGCGTTTTTCCAGCACGTAGTCGAGCAGACGACCGAGCAGTTGCAGAGCGAAGTCCTTGAACGCCAAAGTCGGGCCGTGGAACAACTCCAGCACCCATTCGTTGCCGTTCAACTGACGCAGCGGCGCCACGGCGCTGTGCGAGAACACACCGTAGGTTTCTTCAAGGATTTTTTTGAAATCGGCATCCGGAATGCTGCCGGTAACGAACGGACGCATCACCCGGAAGGCCAGCTCGTGATACGGCAGGCCGGCCCACGAAGCGATTTCTTCCTGAGTGAAACGTGGCAGGTTTTCCGGAACGTACAGACCGCCGTCGGTGGCGAGACCGGCCAGCAGGACGTCTTCGAAATTCAGGGCCGGTGCCTGGCCGCGGGTACTGATGTAACGCATGACTGACTCCAATGGAGGGTGTTCACGACACCCGCCCCGTGCACGGGACGGGTGCAGGACAACGACTTAGTTCAGGTGCTCGACGCGGATCCGTACAACCGGACCATTCACACCGGCCAGGGCTTCGAGGGCGGCGATCGCATCGTTGATACGTTGCTCGACCACGCGGTGGGTCAGCAGGATCATCGGCACCAGACCGTCGTGCTCTTCAACTTCCTTCTGCATGATCGACTCGATGTTGATGCCGCGCTCCGAGAGGATGCTCGCCACCTGAGCCAGTACACCCGGATGGTCCTTGGCCTGGATGCGCAGGTAGTAGGCGCTTTCGCAGGCTTCGATCGGCAGGATCGGATGGGCCGACAGCGAATCCGGCTGGAAGGCCAGGTGCGGTACGCGGTTTTCCGGGTCGGAAGTCATGGCGCGAACCACGTCAACCAGGTCGGCAATTACCGAAGAGGCGGTTGGCTCCATGCCGGCGCCAGCGCCGTAGAACAGCGTCGAACCAGCCGCATCACCGTTGACCATTACTGCGTTCATCACGCCGTTGACGTTGGCGATCAGGCGATCGGCCGGGATCAGCGTCGGGTGCACGCGCAACTCGATGCCGGCAGCGGTGCTGCGAGCGACACCGAGGTGCTTGATGCGGTAGCCCAGCGCTTCGGCGTAGTTGACGTCGGCGGTGGTCAGTTTGGTGATGCCTTCGGTGTAAGCCTTGTCGAATTGCAGCGGAATGCCGAACGCAATGGAGGCCAGAATCGTCAGTTTGTGCGCGGCGTCGATGCCTTCAACGTCGAAGGTCGGATCGACTTCGGCGTAACCCAGTGCCTGGGCTTCGGCCAGCACGTCTTCGAAGGTACGGCCCTTCTCGCGCATTTCGGTGAGGATGAAGTTACCGGTGCCGTTGATGATCCCGGCCACCCAATTGATGCGGTTGGCGGACAGGCCTTCACGGATCGCCTTGATCACCGGAATGCCACCGGCCACGGCCGCTTCAAACGCCACGATCACGCCTTTCTCGCGAGCCTTGGCGAAAATTTCATTACCGTGAACGGCAATCAGAGCCTTGTTCGCGGTGACCACATGCTTGCCATTCTCGATGGCCTTGAGTACCAGCTCGCGGGCAACGGTGTAGCCGCCCATCAGCTCTATGACGATGTCGATCTCAGGGTTCGTGGCCACTTCGAAGACATCGTTGGTAATCGCAATACCGGTCGTCTGGAACTGAGGCTTTGGCGTGCGCATGGCAATTTGTGCCACTTCGATTCCACGCCCGGCACGACGAGCAATTTCCTCGGCGTTGCGCTGAAGTACGTTGAAGGTACCGCCACCGACGGTCCCTAACCCACAGATGCCTACTTTGACCGGATTCACTGTGAACTCCCCATAAAACGGCCGACACGGGGTCGGCCGGAAAACAACCGCGTGCTCGCGGCTCTCTATTAATGGCCCGGCGATGCTGCTGCCGGACCATGATCGTCACGGCTGACCGTGACGATGCGAATTTACTTCGCGCCCAGCGCCAGTTTGGCGACTTGTGGCGCAGGCTGGTAGCCCGGAATCACTTGTCCGTCAGCCAAAACGATGGCCGGTGTACCGTTCACGCCGATCGACTGACCGAGGGCAAACTGTTTGGAAACCGGGTTTTCGCACTTGGCGGCCTTGATTTCCTTGCCATCGACCATTTTGTCCATGGCGGCTTTCTTGTCTTTCGAGCACCACACGGCTTGCAGTTGCTCGTCACCCGGCGAGTTCAGACCCTGGCGCGGGAACGCAACGTAACGCACTTCGATGCCGCGCTTGTTCAGCTCCGGCACTTCCGCGTGCAGCTTGTGGCAGTACGGGCAGGTGGTGTCGGTGAACACGGTGATGTGCGATTTGGTTTCGCCCACAGCTGGGTAGACCACGGTTTCGGCCACCGGTATGGCATTGATCAGTTTGGAGATGCCCAGGCGTTCGGTCTTCTCGGTCAGGTTGACCGGTTTGCCGTCCTTGAGCTGGAACAGGTAACCCTGAACGATGTACTGGCCATCGGCGCTGGCGTAGAGCACGCGGCTGCCCTTGAGCTTGACTTCGTACATACCCGGCAACGGGCTGGCGCTGATGCTTTCTACCGGAACCTCGAGTTCGAGTTTTTCCAGGCTTTGACGAATGGCTTTGTCGGCCGCGTCATCGGCGACGGCAAAGGTGCTGACCAACGCAATGGCTGCGGCGGCGAAAATCTGGGTCAGACGCATGAGAACTCCTGAAGGCGGACAAATGGAACGATCAGAACGCCCGTGCCGGAACACCGGGTCATAACCGTCCATCGTGCAAACCGGCAAAGCCTAACACATAAGGTCACGGTGGCCGAATGCGCCTGTCGCCACTCATCACCCCCGCCTTATGTAGGAGCTGCCGAAGGCTGCGATCTTTTGATTCTGTTTTTAAGATCAAAAGATCGCAGCCTTCGGCAGCTCCTACAGGGGGAGGTATGTAGTCAGCCGCGCGGGTGGTGTTTGGCGTGCAGATCCTGCAGGCGCGCGCGGGCGACGTGGGTGTAGATCTGCGTCGTGGAAAGGTCGCTGTGGCCGAGCAACATCTGCACCACGCGCAAATCCGCGCCATGGTTGAGCAAGTGCGTGGCAAACGCATGGCGCAAGGTGTGCGGCGACAGCGACTTGCCGATCCCGGCGACCTTGGCCTGATGCTTGATCCGGTGCCAAAAGGTCTGGCGGGTCATCTGCTCGCCGCGCTGACTGGGGAACAGCACATCGCTGGGCCGGCCACCGAGCAATTCGCCGCGACCGTCACGCATGTAGCGCTCGACCCAGACGATCGCCTCTTCGCCCATGGGCACCAGCCGTTCCTTGCTGCCCTTGCCCATCACCCGCAACACACCTTGACGCAGGTTGACCTGTTCCAGCGTCAGGCTGACCAGTTCTGTCACGCGTAAACCGCAGGCGTACAACACCTCAAGCATGGCGCGGTCACGCTGGCCGATCGCTTCGCTCAAATCCGGGGCCTTCAACAGCGCTTCCACATCGGCTTCTGAGAGCGACTTGGGCAGAGGCCTACCGAGTTGCGGCATGTCGACGCGCAATGTCGGGTCGACGCTGATCATCTTTTCCCGCAGCAAATAGCGATAAAAGCCACGCACCCCGGAAAGAAATCTGGCAGTGGAGCGCGGTTTGTAGTTCTGCTCCAGACGCCAGGCCAAGTGATCAAGGATCAGCTCACGACCGGCATTGATCAGTTCCAGGTTTTTCTCCTGCAACCAGCCATTGAACAGCGCCAGATCACTGCGATAAGCGCCACGGGTGTTATCGGACAGGCCTTTCTCCAGCCATAAAGCGTCGAGGAATTGATCAATCAGTGGATGGTCGATGGCAGGCATGGGCGCTCAAGTCACACAGCCTCAAGACTGTGCGCAAATGTAGAGTGAACTGTAGGAATGGGCGCTAGTCTTTCATAGCCCGCTAATTCAAGGAACAGGGAGCATCAATGAACGAGCAGCAAATTCTCTTGGCATTTGGCGGGATCGGCGCGGCCGCGCTGGGTTGCCAATGGCTGGCCTGGCGCCTGAAGCTGCCGGCGATTCTGTTTCTGTTGTTGACGGGGATTCTGGTCGGCCCGGTGCTGGGCTGGCTCGATCCACAGGAGATGTTCGGGCCGCTGCTGATGCCGCTGGTGTCGCTGGCGGTCGCGCTGATTCTGTTTGAGGGCAGCTTGACCCTGCACCTGTCGGAGTGGAAGGAGATCGGCAGCGTCGTTCATCGCCTGGTGACCATTGGCGCGATCTCGACCTGGATCGTCATCGCGGTCGCCACGCATTTTCTGCTCGGCTTCGACTGGATGCTGGCCATCCTGTTCGGCAGCCTGACACTGGTCACCGGCCCGACCGTCATCGTGCCGATGCTGCGCGTGGTGCGGCCGAAAGCCTCGATCGCCAACATTCTGCGCTGGGAGGGCATTGTCATCGACCCGATCGGCGCCCTCCTCGCCGTGGTGGTTTACAGCTTCATCATTGCCAGCGCCGAAGGGCACGGCCTCAAGCAGAGTCTGTTCACCTTTGGCGGGGTGATTCTCTGCGGCGCGGTGTTCGGCATTGTCGGTGGCTGGCTGCTTGGCACCGTGATCCGCCGGCAATGGCTGCCGGAGTATCTGCATAACCTCGCCTCGCTGGCAGCGGTGCTGGGGATTTTCATTGCCGCCAACGAAGTGATGCATGAATCCGGCCTGCTGGCGGTAACGCTGATGGGCATGTGGCTGGCGAACATGAAAGGTGTGGATGTACGGCACATCCTGCACTTCAAGGAAAACCTCAGCGTGCTGCTGATTTCCGGGTTGTTCATCTTGCTGGCGGCGCGACTGGACTTGTACGCCTTGATCGGTTTGGGGCCGCTGGTGCTGATTCTGCTGTTGGTGATTCAACTGATCGCTCGACCGCTGAACGTGCTGCTCAGCACGGCCGGTTCCAGCCTGAGCTGGCGTGAGCGCGCGTTGCTGTGCTGGATTGCGCCGCGCGGGATCGTTGCAGCGGCGGTGTCGGCGATTTTCGCGATTCGCCTGCACGAGGCCGGGCACGAGGGAGCATTGCTGCTGGTGCCGCTGACGTTTGCGGTGATCATCGGCACTGTGGTCCTGCAAAGTGCGACTGCGCGGCCACTGGCACGACTGCTCAAAGTTGCGGAGCCAGCACCGAGTGGCTTCCTGATCGTCGGTGCCAACGGCCCGGCGCGGGAGCTGGGCAAGTCGCTGCAGCAACTCGGCAGTCGCGTGCTGCTGACCGACTCGAGCTGGGAAAACATTCGTGCGGCACGCATGGAGGGTTTGCCGACCTACTTCGGCAACCCGGCTTCGCAACATGCCGATGCGCATCTGGATCTGGTCGGACTTGGGCATTTGCTCGCGCTGTCGCCGTCGGGTGAACTCAATACCTTGGCGGCGATGCGCTTTCGGCATGATTTCGGCCATCAGCGCCTGTTCGGTCTGGCCAGCGGCCATGAAAGCCGCCGCAGTGACAAGCACCGCGCCAGCCTTGAACATCGTGGCAATCAGTTGGGCAGCGAGGCGTTTACTTACGCGAAACTCGCCAGCCAGATGGGCCAGGGTGCGGAGTTATACAGCACGACGCTGACGGATGGTTTTGGCTGGGAGGATTACCGGGCGCTGCATGGTAATCGTGCGACCTTGCTGTTCATGCGCGATGACAGCGGGTGGGTGCATGTGGTGACGCCGGAGACTGCTGTGAAACCAGGATCCGGGTGGACGCTGCTGGCGTTGATTCAGCCTGAGGCCAGCGGCGCCTGAGCTGACGCCTTCGCGAGCAGGCTCGCTCCCACAGGTTCTGTGCCGGACACAAATGTTGTGTTCACCCCCGATCACTGTGGGAGCGAGCCTGCTCGCGAATGGCGCGACTCGGTATCAGATCAAGCCGCAAAACCCGGCAGCACCGGCACTGGCCGCTTGTCATCATCAATAGCAACAAAGCTGAACTGCCCATGAATCGCCTTCTCGCGGCCATCGCAGCTCATGCTTTCGACGAACACTTCCACCTCGACCTTGAGGCTGGTGTTGCCGACCTTGATCACCTTCCCCACCAACTCAACGATCGAGCCCGCTGGGATCGCGTGGTTGAAGTCGATACGGTCAGTCGACACGGTCACCAGCGGCAAGCGGCAGAAACGCGTGGCGGTGATGAAGGACACTTCATCCATCCATGCCAGCGCTGTGCCGCCGAACAAGGTGTTGTGGTGGTTGGTGGTCGGCGGGAAGACGGCTTTGGTTACGCGAGTTACCGAGAGTTCGGTACGGCGCTGGATTTCCTGGTCGCGGGGAGTCATGGTTCTGGCCTGAAACGAAGGTACGGTGAATAAATTGCAGGCAACAAAAAAGCAGCCCGTAGGCTGCTTTTTTCTGCATCGGAAGCTGGACTTAAGCCAGTTTTTCCTTGATGCGAGCTGCTTTACCCGACAGGTCGCGCAGGTAGTACAGCTTGGCTTTACGTACGTCACCGCGACGTTTAACAGCCATGCTGTCGATCTGCGGGGAGTAGGTCTGGAAAGTACGTTCTACGCCAACACCGTTGGAGATTTTACGAACGGTGAACGCACTGTTCACGCCGCGGTTACGCTTGGCGATTACAACGCCTTCGAACGCTTGCAGACGGGAACGATCGCCTTCCTTCACTTTCACCTGAACGACAATAGTGTCGCCTGGGGCGAAGGTAGGGATTTCTTTGGTCATCTGCTCTGCTTCGAGTGCAAGGATGATTTTGTTGGTCATGCTGTGCTCCTAAGGTAAATCGTTCGATCTACCATCGATACGTTGTTAACTATCGTCCCGCTCGCGGATGTATTCCTCGAGCAGCTTCTTCTCTTCTCCAGAAAGCGAGCGGCTTTCCAGAAGATCGGCGCGTCGTTCAAAGGTCCTACCAAGGGACTGCTGTAAACGCCAACGCCGGATATGCGCGTGATTGCCACTCAGCAACACGTCGGGAACACGCTGATCCGCATACACCTCAGGTCGGGTGTAGTGCGGGCAATCCAGCAGACCATCCGTAAAGGAATCTTCCTCAGCGGAATCCGCATGCCCTAAAGCTCCAGGCAGCAGTCGTGTAACCGCATCGATCAGGACCATGGCCGGCAGCTCGCCGCCAGACAGTACATAGTCGCCAATCGACCACTCTTCATCGACATGAGCCTCAATAAAGCGCTCGTCAATGCCTTCATAGCGGCCGGCAATCAGGATCAATGCATCCGATTGTGCCAGCTCGCGTACCGCCGACTGAGTCAGTTGACGGCCTTGGGGGGACAGGTAAATCACCTTCGCCGCCTCCCCGGCTGCTGCCTTGGCCTGAACCAGAGCATCTTCCAGGGGCTTGATCTTCATCACCATGCCCGGACCACCGCCAAACGGGCGATCGTCCACAGTGTGATGCCGATCCGTCGTGTAATCTCGCGGATTCCAACAGGTCAGCTGCAAGAGCCCCTGTTTGACCGCACGACTGGTGATGCCGTAGTCGCCGATGGCGGAAAACATCTCGGGAAACAAACTGATCACTTCTACGCGCAAATTAGCCACGTTTAGAAGTCCGCGTCCCAATCCACCTTCATCTCGCCCGCGGCCAGGTCGACAGCCAACACACATTGCTCCGTATAGGGCAACAGGCGTTCGCGATCATCCAGGCTGCCAGCGCAAGGCTTGACGACCATTACATCATTGGCGCCGGTTTCCAGAAGATGATCGATTTTCCCGAGCAATTGCCCAAGGGTGTCGATGACCTTCAGACCTTCCAGCTGGTACCAGTAGTACTCGCCTTCGGTCAATTCAGCGAACAGATTGCGCGGCACGCAGATCTCATAACCGGCCAGAAGACGAGCTTCTTCACGATCATCAAGACCCTTGAGCTTTGCGACCAGGAACTTATCGTTCCCGCGTCCACTGACCAGCTCGACCTGTTTCACATTGCCTTCGCGCTTGAGCGTCCAGGTTTTGTACTGCAACAGGTTTTCAGTCGGATCAGTAAAGGAATAAACCTTCACTTCGCCGCGAACGCCATGAACAGAATAAATTTTGCCAATAACGATCAAATCATCGGCAACAGCAGGCGTCGCGTTCATATTGCTCAGGCCGCAGCCTTGGCAGATTCCTTCAACAACTGAGCAACGCGCTCAGAAGGTTGTGCACCAACGCTCAGCCAGTAGGCTACGCGCTCTTGGTTCACGGACAGACGGGTTTCCTGACCACGTGCAACAGGGTTGAAGAAACCAACCTGTTCTTTGTGGGAGCCGTCACGCGGGTTACGCGAGTCGGTTACGGTCAGGTGGTAAAACGGGCGCTTTTTGGAGCCGCCAAGGGCAAGACGGATTGTTAGCATGTGAACATCGTTCCTGTAGTCGGTGCTGCAAATCTAAATGCACAGCGGGCATGGGTGCCCGAAAGGCCGCATATTCTAAGGAATATCCGGACTTTTGCAAATGACTTTTTCCGGCGCCTATGGCATGCCGTGCAGATCTGCATATAGAGCCGTCGATGAAAACGGCCAGTCAGCTCCCGCCGAGTGCGGGTTTGCTGTTGATCCCGCATCCTTGCGGGGCCTGCGCCGGTGCGACGACCGGCGAGATTCCAGTATCCCGTTTCACCCATTTCACTCACTTTTGGCGAGTGAAATAGGTGAGACGGGACACCTTACATTTTTGGCATGCCGCCGCCGGGCAACATTCCGCCCATGCCGCGCATCATTTTCGCCATACCGCCCTTGGCGGAGAATTTCTTCATCATCTTCTGCATCTGCTTGTGCTGCTTGATCAAGCGACCGATGTCCTGCACCTGGGTGCCGGAACCCATGGCGATCCGACGCTTGCGCGAACCGCTGATCAGCTCAGGGTCGCGGCGCTCGGCCGGGGTCATGGAGTTGATGATGGCTTCCATCTGCTTGAACTGCTTCTCTGCGGCGTTCTGGGCATTGCCCATTTGCGACAGGTTGACGCCGCCGATGCTCGGCAGTTTGTCCATGAGCCCGCCGAGGCCGCCCATGTTCTTCATTTGTTGCAACTGATCGCGGAAGTCTTCGAGGTCGAAGCCCTTGCCCTTCTTCAGCTTCTTGGCCAGTTTGTCGGCCTTGTCCTTGTCGAGCGTCGCTTCAGCCTGTTCGATCAGGCTGAGCACGTCGCCCATGCCGAGGATCCGCGAGGCGATACGCTCAGGGTGGAACGGATCGAGCGCTTCGCTCTTCTCGCCCATACCGATGAACTTGATCGGCTTGCCGGTGATGGCGCGTACCGACAGGGCGGCACCGCCACGGGCGTCGCCGTCGACCTTGGTCAGGATCACACCGGTCAGCGGCAGTGCATCACCGAAGGCCTTGGCCGTGTTGGCCGCATCCTGACCGGTCATGGCGTCAACCACGAACAGGGTTTCGACCGGGTTGATCGCGGCGTGCAACGCCTTGATCTCGCCCATCATCTCTTCGTCGATATGCAGACGACCGGCGGTATCGACGATGACCACGTCGATGAATTTCAGTTTTGCTTCTTTAATAGCTGCGGTGGCGATGTCGACCGGTTTCTGGCTCAGGTCGGACGGGAAGAACGTCACGCCGATGTCGTTGGCCAGGGTTTCCAGCTGCTTGATCGCCGCAGGACGGTAGACGTCCGCCGACACGACCATGACCGACTTCTTCTTGCGCTCTTTAAGGAAGCGCGCCAGTTTGCCAGCGGTGGTGGTTTTACCCGCACCTTGCAAACCGGCCATCAGAATCACGGCGGGCGGCACAGCGCTCAGGTTCAGATCTTCGTTGGCCGCGCCCATCAGGCTTTCGAGTTCAGCCTGGACGATCTTCACGAACGCCTGGCCCGGCGTCAGGCTGCGCGACACCTCGGTGCCGACAGCGCGCTCCTTGACCGAATTGACGAAGTCCTTGACCACCGGCAGAGCGACGTCGGCTTCGAGCAACGCCATGCGCACTTCACGCAGGGTGTCTTTGATGTTGTCCTCGGTCAGCTTCGCCTTGCCGGTGACATGGCGCAGCGTCTGCGAGAGACGGTCGGTTAAGTTTTCAAACATTGCGCGATCCTTTCAGGCCCTGTGTAGACCGGGATAATGGCGGCCCAGACCGGAATCAACATGTGCTCGGCGAGCCTGCGGCGTGGGCAGGTCGCGGATTATAGCGAAGACTGCGGCTGGCGGACACCTCGCTGTCAGCTTCCTGAGTCTTTCGTGCCATGGCGGTTCTATGCCAAACTCAGCCCCTTTCGGGCTTGCCTAACAGGATTTATGCTCCCCTTGTCACCCAGTTTATTGACCACTCTCGCCGCCGCCCTTCTATATGCCGCTGCGACCCTTTATCAGAGCACTCGTCTGGCCACCGGCGCCAAGGCGAACAAGCGCCTGCTGGTTACCCTCGGCGTCTTCGCCGTGTTGGCCCACGGCGCCAGCCTGCTCACTCACTTGCTGACCCCGATCGGTCTAGGCCTGGACTTCTTCAGCGCCTCGAGCCTGATTGCCGCGGCAGTGATCGCGCTGACACTGATTGCCTGCTCGCGAATCCCGGTGGAAAACCTGCTGGTGCTGCTATTTCCGCTGGGCGCGATCACCGTGCTGCTGGCGCAATTCGCGCCGACCGGCACCGTGCAGATCATCGACGAAGAGCCGGGCATCCTCGCGCACATTCTGTTGTCGATCCTCGCCTACGGCATGTTCACCATCGCGGTGTTCCAGGCCTTGTTGCTGCTGGTGCAAGACCACCAACTCAAACACAAGCACCCGTCCGGGCTGATCAAGAATTTCCCGCCGCTGCAAACCATGGAAAGCCTGCTGTTCGGTTTCCTCTGGGCCGGCTGGACACTGCTGTCGCTGTCGCTGATTTCCGGCTGGCTGTTCGTTGAGAACCTGTTCGCCCAGCATCTGGTGCACAAGACCCTGCTGGCGTGCCTGGCCTGGATCGTCTTCAGCGTGTTGTTGTGGGGCCGCAATCGCCTCGGCTGGCGCGGTCACAAGGCGATTCGCTGGACCCTCGCCGGTTTCTGCCTGCTGATGTTGGCGTACTTCGGCAGCAAACTGGTTCGTGAATACATCCTGCACATCTGACGGGCGGCATAAATGGACGGTTTGCCCCTTGGGCCGATGCTCGCGGTATTTGTCCTGCTGATTTTATGGTCAGGGTTGTTTACCGCCGTCGAAATCGCGCAGCAACACCTGCTCGCGCAACGCACCGCCTCGCGCGCCAGCGATAAGCCGCTGGCGAAGCTGAGCTTCCCGCTCGACAGCCTCATTCTCTGCAATACCCTGTGCCGCGCTCTCGCGGTCGTCATCGCGACACTGCTGGCGATTTTCCTCTGCGAAGAAAACGGCCCTTGGGCTGCGTGCCTCGGTGCCGGCGCAATTCTGCTGGTGTTTGCCGATTACTTCCCGCGCACCGTCGCCCAGCGTTATCCCGATGCGGTGCTGGCGTTTGGCAATACCTTGCTGACCGTGCCACTGAAGATTGTCTATCCGTTTGCCTGGTTGTTCAGCCGTATCAGCGGTTTGCTGATGACTCCATTTGCACGCAAGGTTCAGGTCGTGCAGCAAAGCGAAGATGACTCGCCTGCCGATCGGTACGACGATCCAGAACACCCGGTCCGGGCGCACCCGGTCTCAGGCATTCATGCGCTGGACAATATTACGGTCAACGACATTCTGGTGCCGCGCAGTGACGTCGACGGCATCAACCTCGATGACTCGATCGAAGAAATCATCGAACAACTGCGGCATAACAAGCGCACACGCCTGCCGGTGTTCCATAGCGACATCAATCAGGTTGAAGCGGTGCTCAACACCCGGCAGATCCGGCACCTGCTGAACAACGGTGATCTGACGCGCGAAGCGCTGCTGGCCGCTAGTTACGAACCGTACTTCGTGCCGGAAAGCACGCCGCTGCAACTGCAACTGCTGAACTTCCACAAGCAGCAGCGGCGCCTGGGCATGGTCGTGGATGAGTACGGCGAAGTGCTCGGCATCGTCACGCTGGAAGACATTCTCGAAGAAATCGTCGGCGAGTTTGAAAGCGAGCACAGTCTGGATAATCCGCATATTCATCCACAGGGCGATGGCCGCATGGTCATTGACGGTGCCGCGTCGATCCGCGAGCTGAACAAGTGCCTGGGTTGGCATTTGCCGAGCGATGGGCCGAAAACGCTGAATGGGCTGGTGACTGAAGCGTTGGAGACGATTCCTGAGAGCGCGGTGTGCTTGAAGATCGGGCGCTATCGGCTGGAGATTCTCGAGACCGAGGAGAACCGGGTGAGCAAGGTGCTGATTTGGCATACCTCGTCTGTGCCTGCTTTGCTGCCTGCCCGATAAAAGATCAAAGATCAAAAGATCGCAGCCTTCGGCAGCTCCTACATTTGAAATGCGTTCCCATGTAGGAGCTGCCGCAGGCTGCGATCTTTTTGCTCTTGTTCAATCGTTAGCCCCCTTCCTATAATCGAGGCGCTTACCCAAGCCCCGCCGAACCTCGTGCTTACCCCGCACCTGACAGGTTTCGGCCATTTCTGCATTACACCGGCGACTGTTCCTACCTGAAACAGCGACCGCGCCTCATCCCACATCCCTGGGTGCTCGACCATAATAATTCGCTCCAATGGAGCTCATGACTGTCAGGGATCACCGCATGACGACCAGTACCGCTTACAGTGCCACCGCGCCTGCCCAACCGACGAATTCCGCCACCCGCGTGGCGACGGCGAGTTTTATCGGCACCGCGATCGAGTTCTACGACTTCTATGTTTACGCCACCGCCGCCGCTTTGGTGATCGGGCCGGTGTTCTTTCCTCAGACCTCTGGCACCGCGCAGATGCTGTCGGCGTTCCTGACCTTCGGCATCGCCTTCCTCGCCAGACCGCTGGGTTCGGCGCTGTTCGGCCACTTCGGTGACCGTATCGGGCGCAAGTCGACGCTGGTGGCCTCGCTGCTGTTGATGGGCGTGTGTACGACGCTGATCGGCGTGCTGCCAGGTTACGCCACGATTGGCGCCTGGGCGCCGATTCTGCTGTGCGTGCTGCGCTTCGGACAGGGCCTGGGATTGGGCGGTGAATGGGGTGGCGCTGCATTGCTGGCCACGGAAAACGCGCCGAAAGGCAAGCGTGCGTGGTTCGGCATGTTTCCGCAGCTCGGACCTTCGATCGGCTTTCTCGCCGCGAACGGCTTGTTTCTGACCTTGGCCATGACCCTCGATGACGAGCAGTTCCGCAGCTGGGGCTGGCGGATTCCGTTCCTGCTCAGCGCAGCGCTGGTGATGGTCGGTCTGTATGTGCGATTGAAACTGCATGAAACACCGGTGTTTGCCAACGCCATCGCCCGTCAGGAGCGGGTGAAGATACCGCTGGTCGAGCTGTTCAGTCAGTACTGGGCGCCGACATTGCTGGGCGCGGCGGCGATGGTGGTCTGTTATGCGCTGTTCTATATCTCGACGGTGTTCTCACTGAGTTACGGGGTTTCCACACTTGGCTATAGCCGCGAAACCTTCCTCGGGCTGCTGTGTTTTGCCGTGCTGTTCATGGCCGCCGCCACGCCGCTGTCGGCTTGGGCCAGCGACCGTTACGGGCGCAAACCGGTGCTGATCATCGGTGGCGTGCTGGCGATTCTTTCCGGGTTCCTGATGGAGCCGTTGCTGACTCAGGGTTCGACCTGGGGCGTGGCGCTGTTTCTGTGCATCGAGCTGTTCTTGATGGGCGTGACGTTTGCACCGATGGGCGCGCTGTTGCCGGAGCTGTTTCCGACTCACGTGCGTTATACCGGTGCTTCGGCGGCGTATAACCTGGGCGGCATAGTCGGGGCCTCGGCGGCGCCGTTCTTTGCGCAGAAACTGGTGGCGATGGGCGGTTTGAGTTATGTCGGTGGGTATGTGTCGGGGGCGGCGGTGCTGAGTTTGATTGCGGTGCTGTGCCTGAAGGAAACGCGTGGCAACGATCTGAATCAGGTTGCCTGACAGAAGATCAAAAGCTTCGCGAGCAGGCTCGCTCCCACAGGTTTTTGGGGTTGGTCACAGATTCTGTGTTCACCCAATCCCATGTGGGAGCGAGCTTGCTCGCGAATGTCGCGACTCGGTTTAGAGCTCGACCACAACAGCCTGAGCAGCGCGGGTCGCCTTGGCACGAGCGGCTTCGATCGACTCATCTCGCGCCAGCGCCACGCCCATGCGGCGCTGGCCATTCACTTCCGGCTTGCCGAACAGTCGCAGCGCCGTGTCCGGCTCGCTCAACGCCGCGCCGAGGTTGGCGAAAGCGGTCTGAGTCGACTGCCCTTCCACCAGAATCACCGCCGAAGCCGATGGCCCGAACTGACGGATCAGCGGTACCGGCAGGCCCAGAATTGCGCGAGCGTGCAGGGCGAACTGCGACAGATCCTGCGAAATCAGCGTTACCAGACCGGTGTCATGCGGGCGCGGCGAAACTTCGCTGAACCACACCTGATCACCCTTGATGAACAGCTCAACGCCGAACAGACCGCGACCACCCAGCGCTTCAGTTACCGCTTTGGCAACGCGCTCGGATTCAGCCAGGGCAACCGGGCTCATGGCTTGCGGCTGCCAGGATTCCTGATAGTCACCCTTCTCCTGACGGTGACCGACCGGCGCGCAGAACGTAGTGCCGCCGATGTGGCGCACGGTCAGCAGGGTGATCTCGTAATCGAAATCGATGAAACCTTCGATGATCACCCGGCCTTTGCCGGCGCGACCGCCCTCTTGCGCATAATCCCATGCCTTCTGCACGTCATCAGCGCTACGCAGCAGGCTCTGGCCTTTGCCCGACGAGCTCATGACTGGTTTGACGACGCATGGGAAGCCTAGGTCCTGAACGGCTTTGCTGTAGTCCTCGAAGGTGTCGGCAAAGTGGTACGGCGAGGTCGGCAGGTCCAGCTCTTCGGCGGCCAGACGACGGATGCCTTCGCGGTTCATGGTCAGTTGCGCAGCGCGCGCGGTCGGGATCACGGTGAAGCCTTCGGCTTCCAGTTCGACCAGCGTGGCGGTGGCGATCGCTTCGATTTCCGGCACGATGAAGTGCGGTTTCTCGGCTTCGATCACGGCACGCAGGGCAGCGCCGTCGAGCATATTGATCACGTGACTGCGATGGGCAACCTGCATGGCTGGCGCATTGGCGTAGCGATCGACGGCAATCACTTCAACGCCCAGGCGTTGCAGCTCGATCACCACTTCCTTGCCCAACTCACCACAGCCACACAGCAATACGCGGGTCGCGGTTGGCGACAATGGAGTTCCGATACGGGTCATCTCAGGTCCTCAAAGAAGCGGATCATCGAGGAAAGCAACGCTAGACGCGCTTTCCATGGGGAGAAAGCGCGGCATTTTACATGAACCTGAGGCTTTGGCTTCAGCCGGCGACGGCCTGTTTACGCTCGCGCCAGGCCATGATCAGCCAGACGGCGGTGACACCGGCGAATTTCGAAGCCAGTGCGGTGATGATCACCGGCGGCGTCAACAGGTCGATCATGCCGAAGAAGATGAAGGTATCGATAGGAATGCTAAGTGCCGAACTGATCCACAAGCGGTCGCGCAAGGGGCGCTTGGTGATGCTGAACACCAGCCAGTCGATGATCTCGGACACTGCGAACGCTGTGGCGCTGGCAAGGGCAATGGAAGGATCTGACGTGACATAAGACAGCACCAGCGCCGCCAGCATCGCCACGAGTGCGCCGTGACCGAAGCGGGTTTGCACCATGTCGCGCAGTATGAAGACCAGACCGCCCCAGGCCGACCAGATGACGTCCAGGTGTGGCGCGGTAGAGAAGGCGAAGTTGATCAGCACAACGCTGCTGATGTAGGCGATGAGGAAAATCATGGAGGCGACCTGGCAGATTGGCGCACAGATTACTGGACCCGCAGATCAAGAGCCACCCCCTCACCCCAGCCCTCTCCCCCAGGGGGCGAGGGGGAAAGGGAGCCCATCTTCCCTGGATTCCAATCCGAGCTCGACTCGATAACGCAGATAGGTGCAGCTTGAACAATCCCTTTCCTTCAGGCGAGGGGGAAAGGGAGCCGATCGGGGGCTTTTCAAACCTGAGTTCGACTCAATCGTTCAGGTCGATGTAGTTCGAACTATCAACTCGGTCAGTCCCCTCTCCCTCTGGGAGAGGGTTAGGGTGAGGGCACCCTCAAGCCGATCACGATTTCGAAGGGATCATCCACACCAACCCACTCGCCTTCGCCCGCTCATGACACAACCCCAGCACCACGCGGCGCTCGTCGTTGGTCATACGGCCCCAGCGGGTGATCTCCGCGACCGTACGCTGGCAGCCAGTACAAATGTCATCCTCATCCAGCGCACAAATATTCACGCACGGCGAGGCAACGGGTCTTTCGGCGGTATTCATTCTTCTTGCTCAACCAGATCACGAGCATAGCGCTGCGAGTTATGCACATAGTGGGCGGCGCTGGCTTCGAGCATCTTCTTCTGCGCCTCGGTCAGTTCGCGCACGACCTTGCCCGGTGAGCCCATCACCAGCGAACCGTCGGGAATCTCTTTGCCTTCGCCAATCAGCGAGTTGGCGCCAATGATGCAGTTTTTGCCGATCTTCGCGCCGTTGAGAATCACCGCGTTAATGCCGATCAGGCTGTAATCGCCGACGGTGCAGCCGTGGAGCATGGCGTTGTGGCCGATGGTCACGCCGGTACCGATGGTCAGCGGAAAGCCCATGTCGGTGTGCATCACCGTGCCGTCCTGCACATTGCTGTTCTTGCCGATCAGGATCAGTTCGTTGTCGCCGCGCAGCACGGCGTTGAACCAGACGTTGGCGCCCTCTTCGAGTTTGACCTTGCCCACCAGTACGGCATTGGGGGCGACCCAGCTTTGTGGATGGGTCTCGACACGGGCGTCGCCCAAGCGGTATTTCATCTTGTTTTCCTCAGGGCTCACGGTGAATGGCCATTCTGCCGATGGCTCAGGTATTGATGCGTTCAAATATCAAGAAAGCTTTTCGGCGGTTGGTGCAGGCTGATCTTGGCGTCATAGAGCAGATTGATCAACTCGACGATCATGATCGCGGTCAGCCCCCAGATCTTGTACTCGCCAAAGCGGTAGCTCGGCACGTACCAGCTGCGACCCTGATAGTCGATGCGGTGCGTGTGTTCACGGGGGTCTTTGCGGAAGAATTCCAGCGGCACAGTGAACACCGCAGCAATCTCGGCATCGTTGGCCAGATACTCGACAAAATCAGGGATGACGCCGACATACGGCGTGACCTTGATGCCGTGCAGGGAGATCAGCGGACTGAGCGGGCCGATGATTTCAACCAGGCCGGGTGGCAGGCCGATCTCTTCTTCGGCTTCGCGTAGCGCGGTGAAGATCAGGTCGGGGTCTTCCGGGTCGCGACGGCCACCGGGGAACGCGACTTCGCCGCCGTGGGTCGAGAGCCCGCTGGCGCGCAGGGTCAGTACCAGTTCCGGCTCGTCACTGCGGGTGATCGGCACCAGAACGGCGGCCTCGGGGAAACGGGTGTCGGTCTCCAGCGTGCGCGGTGTGTGGTTGCTAACCCTATGCAGTAGCTCGTCCAGCATGAGTGTTCTCGATCTGTGCCTTACTCTGCATCATGCACCAATCGTTGCAAGCGCCCAAGCCCCCGAAACCCGCCGTGTCGCGAAACGACAACTTGCCGACCGGCACCGCTGCACGCCAAGATAGGCGCAGCATTCAGGAAGCCCAGCATGAAATTTTGCAGCCACTGCGGTAACCCGGTCACCCAGCGCATTCCCGAAGGCGATTCGCGGCTGCGATTTGTCTGTGACAGCTGTCAGACCATTCACTATCAAAACCCCAATATCGTCGCCGGTTGCGTGCCGACCTGGGGCACGAAAGTGTTGCTCTGCCGCCGCGCCATCGAGCCGCGTCTCGGCTACTGGACCTTGCCCGCCGGCTTCATGGAGAACGGCGAGACCATCGAGCAGGCCGCCGTACGCGAAACCGCCGAAGAAGCCTGCGCCCGGGTGCGCAACCTGAGTATCTACACGCTGATCGACGTACCGCACATCAGTCAGGTGCATGTGTTCTTCCGCGCCGAACTGGTCGACCTGGACTTTGCCGCCGGCCCCGAGAGCCTCGAAGTACAACTATTCGACGAAGCCGACATTCCCTGGGACGAGCTGGCTTTCCGCACGGTGGGGCGTACCTTAGAATGCTTCTTCGCTGATCGGCGTATCGAGGCGTATCCGGTTCGGTCTGAATCGATTCCTCCGTTGGCGCAGCCGGTCATTATTTAATCAAGACATTGGCATGATGGCCGACAAAAAGATCGCAGCCTTCGGCAGCTCCTACATGTACACATACATATAAAATGTTGGTTATCTGCGTCACTCCTTGGGGAATCGTTTCAATGCGCTGGTTGCTTGCCCTGTTTTGCCTGTCGTTCGTTACCGTCTCCCAAGCGTCATTCGTGACCACCGTGACGCCGTCGAATACACCTCTTATCGAAAAAGTTCTGGTGCTTAAATCCGCGCATCAACTGCAGCTGATCGCCGACGGCAAGCCGCTGAAGACCTATCGCATTTCCCTGGGCAAAGGCGCGAAGAAAGGTCCGAAACTGATAGAAGGCGACAAGCGCACGCCAGAAGGTTTCTATTGGATCGACTGGCGCAAGACCAGCGACAAATTCAATCTGTCGATGCACATTTCCTACCCGAACATCAGCGATTCGGCCCGCGCCCGGCGTGAGGGCGTCGAGCCCGGCGGGATGATCATGATCCACGGCACGCCGGATTCGGAAGAGACCCCGGAAGACCTGTTCCACACCCTGGACTGGACTGACGGCTGCGTCGCCATGCGCAACGTTGATATGCGCGAAGTATGGAACCTGGTGCCGGACGGCACGATGGTCGAAATTCGCCCTTAAACCCTGACCACTGGTCACCTGCAAAAAAATAAATCAAAAGATCGCAGCCTGCGGCAGCGCCTACAGAGGTGATACCACTCTCAACTGTAGGCGCTGCCGCAGGCTGCGATCTTTTGCTTTTTATAGGCCAACACTAATACCACTTGAAACCACACCCCCTAAAACCCTCCATTCCATTGGGCCAAAGGCCATTTCCGTGCGTTGACATGGTATTCAAGTGGTATTAATTTCCGCCCCACAAGCGAGCCACAACAATCCTATACTCGCGACGGAAATGCCCTACATGAACGACCTCCATACCCTACGCCCGGACGACTCCCAGCCGACGCCGCTGTACCTGCAGCTAGCGCGCAATCTGGAAGCAGCGATTCATGCCGGGCAGTGGAAGTCCGAGCAGGCGATGCCTTCGGAACGCAACCTCAGCGAGCAACTGGGCATTTCCCGAGTGACTGCGCGCAAGGCGCTGGAAGTTCTGCTTGATCAAGGCCTGATTCGTCGCCTGCAAGGTTCCGGCACTTTCATCACCCCTCGCCTCGAACAACCGCTGTCGCGCCTTTCGGGTTTCAGCGAGATGCTGCGCCTCAAGGGTTTCGTACCCAGCTCGCAATGGCTGGAACGCGAAATCACCCTGCCGACCCACGAAGAACTGATCCGCCTCAGCCTGTCGCCGAACGACAAGGTCGCGCGCATGAAGCGTCTGCGCAAAGCCGATGACACAGTCATGGCCATCGAAATGAGCACCCTGCCCGCCTCGATCATGCCCAAGCCGCAATTGGTTGGCGATTCGCTCTACGAATACCTCGACGGCATCGGCAAGCCGATCGTCCGCGCCCTGCAGCACATCCAGGCGATCAACGCCTCTGACGAGTTCGCCGCACTGGTCGGCATCGCACCCGGCACCGCGATGCTTCTGATGACCCGGGTCGGCTACCTCGAAGACAACACACCGATTGAAGTCACCGACACCTATTGCCGCAACGACTACTACGACTTTGTTGCAGAGCTTCGTAGATAAAGAGCTGCGTCGTTAAGCGCGGCCAAAAGCGAGAACCAAAATGTCCGAAGACAACATCCTTACCGCCAGCGGCTGGGTTCGCGGCCGGCTGGTCCACGAACACGGCAAAGTCGTGTCGATCGAAGGCGTGCCCTGCGATCCGACCGACAATGACCTGCCGTATCTGCTGCCGGGTTTCATCGATCTGCACGTCCACGGCGGCGGTGGCAAAGACATCATGGAAGGCGCCAGCGCCTTCGAGACCATCACCAGAACCCACGTGCGTTTCGGCACCACCTCGCTGCTGGCCACCACCATGACCGCGCCGAGCGCCGAGATCTCCAGCGTCTTGAAAGAAGTCGGAGAGTTCTGCGAACAGCGTCCGAAAGGTGCCGCGCGAGTCCTCGGCGTACACCTCGAAGGCCCGTACATCAACCCCGGCAAACTCGGCGCGCAACCGAACTTCGCCCACACCGCATTGATGGCCGAAGTCGAAGAATACCTGGCACTGGCGCCGATCCGCGTGATCACCATCGCCCCGGAAATCGCCGGCCATGACGGTTTGATCCGTGAGCTGAGCAGCCGTGGCGTGCGCATGCAGATCGGCCACACCCTCGGCAGTTACGAGGAAGGCGTTGCCGCACTCGATGCCGGTGCGACCAGTTTCACCCATCTCTATAACGCCATGAGCCCGCTGCATCACCGCGAGCCAGGCATCGTCGGCGCCGCGCTGGCCCACGCCAAATTCGCCGAGCTGATTCCGGATTTGCTGCATGTGCATCCCGGCGCCATTCGGGTGGCCCTGCGCTCAATCCCGTGCCTGTATTGCGTCACCGATTCGACTGCCGCCGCCGGCATGCCCGACGGTGAATACAAGCTCGGCAGCCACACCGTGACCAAATGCCTGGGCGGCGTACGCCTGCCCGACGGCACGTTGGCCGGCAGCACGCTGACCATGGATCAAGCCCTGCGCAATCTGGTGAAGATCGGTTTGCCGATCGCCGAGGCCTCGCAACGCCTGTCGCAATTTCCCGCCGACTATCTCGGCATTACTGAACGCGGGCGCCTTGCACCTGGCGCCTGGGCCGACTGCGTGCGGCTGGACCGCTCACTCACACTGACCGCCGTCATGGTCGAAGGAGAAGACATTGACTTCAAAAATGCTTGAAGAGGCGCTGTCCTCGTTCGAGGCCGTGCAAGCCCAACTGCAACAGCTCGACCCGCAAATGATCGAAATTGCCGGGCGCCTGCGCCGTCAGCCGCCGCAAGTGGCAATGACTGTGGCTCGCGGCAGCTCCGACCACGCGGCGAGCTACTTCGCCTACCTGACCATGCAGCAACTTGGCGTCCCGGTGGCGTCGTTGCCGATGTCGGTGGTGACCATGCAGCAGGCGCCGTTGAAGGTCAGCGGTCAGGTCGCGTTCGCCTTTTCCCAGTCGGGGCAGAGCCCGGATCTGGTCAACAGCTTGCGTCTGTTGCGCAAGCGTGGCGCGTTAAGCGTGTCGATGGTCAACGCCGCCGATTCGCCACTGGAAGCCGCGTGTGAATTCAGCGTGCCACTGCTCGCCGGGACTGAAAGCAGCGTCGCCGCGACCAAAAGTTTTATCGCCACCCTCAGCGCCAGCGCTCGTTTGATCGCGCACTGGAAAGAGGACAACGAATTGCTCGAGGCCGGCAACGCCCTGCCTGAAGGCCTGCGCGAAGCGGCGAAACAGGACTGGAGCATGGCCATCGAAGCGCTGCTCGATTGCGAGCGTTTGATGGTCATCGGCCGGGGAGCCGGGTTTGCCATCGCCCAAGAGGCAGCGCTGAAATTCAAGGAAACCTCGGCGATTCAAGCTGAAGCGTTCAGCAGCGCCGAAGTCCGTCACGGCCCGATGGCGCTGATCGACGAACACTACCCGTTGCTGGTTTTCGCCCCACGCGGCGCTGAACAGGCTGGCCTGCTGAGTCTTGCGGCGGAAATGCGTCAACGCGGCGCCCGCGTGTTGCTGGCAGCGCCGGACGATGTGAACGAACGCGATCTGACCCTGACCCGCGCCGAGCACCCGGCCCTTGATCCGATTCTGGCGATCCAGAGCTTTTACGTGATGGCCGCCGGTCTGGCCGTGGCCCGTGGCATGGACCCGGATCAGCCACGTCACCTGAGCAAAGTGACCCGCACGCATTAATTGAAGCAAACCTGTAGGAGCTGCCGAAGGCTGCGATCTTTTGATTTTGATTCACAGAAAGACAAGATCAAAAGATCGCAGCCTTCGGCAGCTCCTACAGGGGACATCGAACCGAGATATAACCGATGAGACCGAGCCATGCACAACAACAATAAAGAGCTGACCCTCAGCGCCCCGCTCAGCGGCCCGGTGCTCACGCTCGCCAAAGTCCCGGACGCGGTGTTCGCCAGCGGCGCCATGGGCGACGGCATTGCTATCGACCCGATCAACGACACGCTGTATTCGCCGTGCGCCGGAATGATCATTCACGTCGCCCGCACCGGCCACGCGCTCACCGTGCGTGCCGACAACGGCGCGGAGATCCTTCTGCATCTGGGCCTCGATACCGTTGAGTTGAACGGCGAAGGCTTCTCGATGCTGGTCAAGGATGGCACCCGCGTCAGCAAGGGTCAGCCGTTGTTGCGCTATGACCTGGACAAGGTCGGCCAGCAATGCAAAAGCCTGGTCAGCCTGTTGATCCTGACCAACAGCCAGGATTTTCAGGTGCGGCCGATTACGCTCAAAGCAGTGAAAGTCGGCGAGCCGTTGCTGCACATTATTGCGCGCAACGGTCTGGCGGCGAGCGCAGCAGTCATCGGCGGGCCTGAGGTTCATGGCCATGTTCTGGTGGCCCATCGCGGTGGTTTGCATGCCCGCCCGGCTGCGCTGATTCGGCAGACTGCGCAAGGGTTCAAGAGCCAGTCGCAACTGCACTTCGCCGGCAAATCGGCGCCGTGCAACAGCCTGATCGGTTTGATGGGCCTGGCCGTTGGCGAGCAGGATGAGGTGCAGGTCAGTTGTCAGGGGCCGGACGCTGAAGCCGCGCTGCAAGCGTTGCTCAGCGCGTTGGCCACGGCGCTGCCGGATGATCATCACGCGGTGGCGCCGGTCAATGTTGCCGCTCTTAAGCGCCCGGCCGAGGCTGGCGTGTTGCACGGTGTATGTGCTGCGCCGGGACTGGTTGGCGGGCCGCTGTTTCGTTTGAACGCGATCAGTTTGCCAGCGGATGCGGGCAATCATGATCCGCTGCAGCAACAGCAGGTGCTCGACACAGCGCTGACTCAGGTCCGCAACGAAATCGACGCCACCCTCATGCAAGCGAAAAAAAACAGGAATGCCGACGAAGAAGCGATCTTCGCCGCGCATCTGGCACTGCTCGAAGACCCGGCGCTGCTCGATGCTGCACAGCGATCCATCGAACAAGGTTGTGCGGCAACTCACGCCTGGAGCCAGTCGATCGACGTGCAGTGCGAAATGCTGCAGCAAACCGGCAGCGCGCTGCTGGCCGAACGCGCCAACGATCTGCGTGACCTCAAGCAACGGGTGTTGCGGGCATTGCTTGGCGAAGCCTGGCATTACGATGTGCCGGCCGGCGCCATTGTTGCCGCTCATGAACTGACGCCTTCGGATCTGCTGCAACTCAGCGCGCATGGCGTTGCCGGGTTATGCATGGCCGAGGGTGGCGCGACGTCGCATGTGGCAATTCTCGCTCGCGGCAAAGGTCTGCCGTGCATGGTGGCGTTGGGTTCTGCCTTGCTTGATCAGCGACAAGGCCAAGCGGTGGTGCTTGATGCCGACAGTGGACGCCTCGAACTGACGCCAGATGCCGAACGCCTGGCTGAAGTTCAGCAGGCGCAACTCGACCGTCAGCAGCGCCGCAACGCACAGCAAGCCAAGGCTCACCTGCCTGCAGAAACCCGCAACGGCGTGACCATCGAAGTCGTCGCCAACGTTGCCTCCAGCGGTGAAGCGGCAGATGCCTTCGCCAACGGCGCTGATGGCGTTGGTCTGTTGCGCACTGAGTTTTTGTTCGTCGATCGTCAGACCGCGCCGGATGTCGAAGAACAGCGTGCGGCCTATCAAGGCGTACTGGATGCGATGGGCGATCACTCAGTGATCATCCGCACCATCGACGTTGGCGGCGACAAGCAACTCGATTACCTGCCGCTGCCCGTCGAGGCCAACCCGGTGCTCGGCCTGCGCGGCATTCGTCTGGCTCAGGCGCGCCCGGAAATCCTCGACCAGCAACTGCGCGCGCTGCTGCAAGTCAGCCCGCTGCGCCGCTGCCGGATCCTATTGCCGATGGTCACCGAAGTGGATGAGTTGCTGCACATCCGCCAACGCGTCGATGCGCTGTGCCTGGAGATGGGCATCACGCAACGCCCGGAAATCGGCGTGATGATCGAAGTCCCGGCCGCCGCGCTGCAAGCCGAACAACTCGCCGAACACGCCGACTTCCTTTCGATCGGTACCAACGACTTGTCGCAATACACCTTGGCCATGGATCGCGATCACGCAGGCCTGGCCGCCCGCGTCGACGCCCTGCACCCGGCGCTGCTGCGCCTGATCGCCATGACCTGCGAAGGCGCGGCGGTGCACAAGCGTTGGGTCGGCGTCTGCGGCGCCCTCGCCTCCGACCCGCTGGCCACACCCGTTTTGATCGGCCTCGGCGTGAGCGAACTGTCGGTCAGCCCGGTGCAGATCGGTGAAATCAAGGACCGCGTGCGTCAACTGCACGAAGCCGAATGCCAGCGCCTCAGTCGTGACCTGCTCAAGCTGAGCAGCGCCACCGCCGTGCGTCACGCCTGTCATCAACATTGGCCTCTGCGCTAACAAAAACAAAAAGGACAAACGCCATGTACCAACTCTTCATCGAAGGCCTGCAACGCCTCGGCCGCGCGCTGATGCTGCCGATCGCGATCCTGCCGATTGCCGGCCTGCTGCTGCGCCTGGGTGACACCGACCTGCTGAACATCGCGATCATTCACGATGCCGGCCAAGTGATCTTCGCCAACCTGGCGATGATCTTCGCCATCGGCATCGCCGTCGGTTTCGCCAAGGACAACAACGGCACCGCCGGCCTGGCCGGGGTGATCGGTTATCTGGTGATGATCTCCACGCTCAAGGTGCTCGACGCGAGCATCAACATGGGCATGCTCGCCGGTATCGTCAGCGGCCTGATGGCCGGCGCGCTGTACAACCGCTTCAAGGACATCAAGCTGCCGGAGTATCTGGCTTTCTTCGGTGGTCGACGGTTTGTGCCGATTGTCACAGGGTTCGCGGCGGTCGGTTTGGGTGTGGTGTTCGGTTATATCTGGCCGCCGATCCAGCACGGCATCAACGCGTTTGGTGCGCTGATGATGGAAAGCGGCAGTATCGGCGCGTTCGTGTTTGGCGTGTTCAACCGCCTGCTGATCGTCACCGGCCTGCACCATATCCTCAACAACATGGCGTGGTTCGTGTTCGGCAACTTCACCGATCCAACTACCGGGGCTCTGGTGACGGGTGACCTGTCGCGCTACTTCGCCGGTGATCCGAAGGGCGGCCAGTTCATGACCGGCATGTTCCCGATGATGATCTTCGGCCTGCCCGCCGCGTGCCTGGCGATGTATCGCAACGCCCTGCCGGAACGGCGCAAGGTGATGGGCGGGATTTTTCTGTCGATGGCTTTGACGTCGTTTTTGACTGGGGTGACCGAGCCGATTGAATTCGCCTTCATGTTTCTGGCGCCGTTGTTGTATCTGCTGCATGCGCTGCTGACCGGGTTGTCGATGGCGATCACCAATGCGTTGAACATTCACCTCGGTTTCACCTTCTCCGGCGGTTTTATCGACATGGTGCTGGGCTGGGGCCGCTCGACCAATGGCTGGTTGGTGATTCCGGTCGGGCTGGCGTATGCCGTGGTGTATTACGCGGTGTTTGATTTCTGCATTCGTCGCTTCAATCTGAAGACGCCGGGGCGTGAGGATGTCGCTGTCAGTGAAAAAGCCGTACTGACTGAGAACGAGCGCGCCAGTGCCTACATCAAGGCGTTGGGCGGAGCAGAGAACTTGCTCACCGTCGGCGCCTGCACCACGCGGTTGCGACTGGAGATGGTTGATCGCAACAAGGCTTCGGATGCAGACCTGAAAGCGTTGGGGGCAATGGCGGTTGTGCGTCCGGGTAAAGGTGGGAGTTTGCAGGTTGTGGTTGGGCCGATGGCGGACAGCATTGCGGATGAGATTCGCTTGGCGATGCCTTCTCTGGGACGTGCCGCTCTTGTTGAAACTGCTGTTGTTGCTGATGAGCCTAAAACCGTAGTGGTCGCCGGTTCCGAGGCGCAGCAATGGCTGAATGCATTGGGCGGTGGCGACAATGTGCTGCAACTGGATTGTATTGCGATGACGCGGATTCGGTTGCAATTGGCGGATGGCAAGGCGTTGTCTGAGGCGCAGTTGAAGGATCTGGGGTGTCACGGTGTCAGCCAGTTGGATGGCGGAGTCTGGCATTTGCTGGTGGGTGATAAAGCAGCGAGTTTGAGCGGGGCACTGGAAACGCTGGTCAACCGCAGCGAAGTCAGCGCCAAAGCCTGACCCCAAACATCACCCAAGGAGCTGCCGCAGGCTGCGATCTTTTGATTTTGCTTTTTACAATCATAAGCAAGATCAAAAGATCGCAGCCTCGTTTCACTCGACAGCTCCTACAGGGAAGCTAACTATACGAAGAATCAGGCCGTCATCGCTGGCAAGCCAGGCTCCCACAGGTTGTGCTGAGTTCTCAAAATTGTGCACGACCTTGTGGGAGCCAGCCTGCTGGCGATGAACGATGACGCGGTCGTCAGGTTTTTGGATCGACTCGATCCAGTGCCCGGTTTACCGCGAGTTCGGCGAGCATGATGATTTGCTGAATGGCCAGTGCGGTGTTGCGTTGCAAACCGCCTAGTTCGGTTGCGAAGTTGCTGGCCATGGCGTTTGCTGAGGCCAACGATTCACAGGCGTGGGCGAGCAGGCTTTCGGTGTCGACGCTGGGGTGGACGAGGAACATGGTGCTCGGTTGTCGGGGTTTGGCGGGTTCGGGGCTAAGGTAGAAATCGAGGGCGCGTTTGATGGCTTCGCGGTTTTTTGCCAAGTCTTCAGCGCGGATAGCGGCTTCGAGTGGGGTGGTGGTTTCGGGGGGTGGATCAGGTATTAGCTTGTCCAAAATTCAACTCCTGCTACTGCAAGTGGGGATGCCATCGTTCGCCGGATCTCACGCGGCGAAGAGGTGGCAGCTATGTGCAGGGTGAGATCCACCGGAGCAGGCAACCGGCCAGACCGAAGTCTGCCCGCACACAGCCGCCATAAAACAGGCAGCAGATTGAGCTGGCGCCAATTATCGTGGTGTTGGCGCTAGTGGCAAGCATTCCGGGGATCTCACGCCCGGTCGCTGAATTGGCAGCGACAGGCAAAGCCTAGAGAGCGGGCGTCCGACGGACAACCTGAAAACCTTGTGGGAAGGTTCTGGCTATTCGACACATCATTAAACAGCCAAAAGCAAACCCTCACCCTAGCCCTCTCCCAGAGGGAGAGAGGACTGACCGGGGTGTTTGGTGGATGTTCGCCGACGTGAAATACCGAGTCGAATTCAGATTCTGAAACAGATCAAAAGCCCCTCACCCTAGCCCTCTCCCAGAGGGAGAGGGGACTGACCGGGGTGTTTGGTGGATGTTCGCCGACGTGAAATACCGAGTCGAATTCAGATTCTGAAACAGATCAAAGCCCCTCACCCTGCCCTCGCCCAGAAGGAGAGGGGACTGACCGGGGTGTTTGGTGGATGTTCGCCGACGTGAAATACCGAGTCGAATTCAGATCCTGAAAAGCCCACAAATCGGCTCCCTCTCCCTCGGGAGAGGGCTGGGGTGAGGGGCAGCTCCAACACAAATCAAAAGCCGAACACCCCGTGCTCTTCACCACTCAACAGGATGAGCGTTAGCTCGGCTGCTGCTCTTGATCTTGATCCACAGGCCCCGTCGGCAGGCTGAGTGGAGGGATTTATCCGGGGGTGGGAGCGCAGCGACCGTTTGGCGCAGCCAAATGCATCGAGAGGAGGTGCAGCGAAGCAAACCGTAGGCGATGCGCCCGGATGGATCCCGGAGCGAAGGAACCCCGAGCTTTAGCGAGTGGGCCGAACGTTGGGGCAAGCGTTTTTGGTTACTTTTTAGGCGTTTGTAAAAAGTGACCCGCCGTAAGGGCGGAACCCTAAGAAGCCGTTACCGCAGCAACGGATATGTACCCGGTCAGCCAGAACATCATTACCTGATCCGACGCCTTCGCGAGCAAGCTCGCTCCCACATTGGATTCCCATTGCCTGGAAAATCGGGGGGCAACAAAAAACCCGCAGACAATCACTCATCTGCGGGTTTCCCGTTTCAGCAGCAAGAAAAGTCAGAAATCTTCCAGCCGCCACACCTCATACGCCGGTGTCTCGTAGGGATGGCTCAACTTGAGAGCCGCCACCACAGCAACGATCAACTCATCCGCCACCACAAGCTCAACCTTCCACTCCTCAACCCGCTCAACCCGCCCCGCCTCGCCCATGAACGGCTGACTGCCGTCCAACGGTCGAAACTGGCCCAGACCGAGCACCTGCCAAGCACAGTGGTCATAGTCACCGATCCGCCCACCACCGGCAGCGAACACAGCCCCTTTGACCACCTCGACATGACTGTCAGGAACAAAAAAGGCGAGCTTGTACACAGGCCTTAGTTAACCCAGACGCGCGCGTTACGGAACATACGCATCCAAGGTGCATCCTCGTTCCAGTCTTCCGAACGCCACGAGTTCTGCACCGCGCGGAACACACGCTCCGGGTGCGGCATCATGATCGTCACACGGCCATCACGGCTGGTGAGACCGGTAATCCCGCGCGGCGAACCGTTCGGGTTGGCCGGATAACGCTCAGTGACCTTGCCATGGTTGTCGACGAAACGCATCGCCACGCAACCGGACAGATCGGCTTCCAGCAGGGCTTCTTCGCTGGAGAACTCGGCGTGACCTTCACCGTGAGCAATGGCGATCGGCATACGCGAACCGGCCATGCCTTGCAGGAAGATCGAGTTCGACTCCTGAACCTGAACCATCGCGACACGCGCTTCGAACTGCTCGGAGCGGTTGCGCACGAAGTGCGGCCAGAATTCGCTGCCCGGAATCAGCTCGTGCAGGTTGGACATCATCTGGCAACCGTTGCACACGCCGAGGGTGAAGCTGTCGTTACGCTCGAAGAAGCCCTGGAACGCATCGCGGGCGCGGCTGTTGAACAGTGCCGACTTGGCCCAGCCTTCACCGGCGCCGAGAACGTCGCCGTAGGAGAAACCACCGCAGGCCACCAGACCTTTGAACTCGTTCAGGTCGACACGGCCGGCCAGAATATCGCTCATGTGCACGTCGATCGCGTTGAAACCGGCGCGGTCGAACGCGGCGGCCATTTCCACCTGACCGTTGACGCCCTGCTCACGCAGCACGGCAACCTGAGGGCGGATGCCTTTCTTGATGTAAGGCGCGGCGATGTCCTGGTTGACGTCGTAGCTGAGCTTGACGCTCAGGCCCGGGTTGTCTTCTTCCAGCAGCACGTCGAACTCTTGCTCAGCGCAGTCGGCGTTATCACGCAGACGCTGGATCTGGTAGCTGGTCTCGGCCCACTGACGTTGCAGCAGACGACGCTGACCTTCGAACACGGTGTCACCGTTGAAGGTGATGTTGATCTGGCCATTGTTGATCGGTTGACCGATCACCGACACGCAGTCGCCCAGACCGGCCGCGCTGAATTGCGCGAGGATATCTGGCGTGGCGTCCTGACGAACCTGGATCACGGCACCCAGCTCTTCGTTGAACAGGATCGCAGCGATTTCCGCCGAAGACTCGGCAACGCTGTCCAGGTTCAGGCTCAGACCGCAGTGGCCGGCGAAGGCCATTTCCACCACGGAGGTCAGCAGACCACCGTCGGAACGGTCGTGGTAAGCCAGCAGGTGACCGTCGGCGTTGAGGCCCTGGATCACTGCGAAGAAGGCTTTCAGGTCTTCGGCGTCATCGACATCCGGCGCATGTTTGCCGAGCTTGCCGTGAACCTGAGCAAGGATCGAAGCACCCATACGGTTCTGACCGCGACCGAGGTCGATCAGGATCAGGTCGGTGGTGCCCTTGTCCATGCGCAGTTCCGGAGTCAGGGTCTGACGGATGTCAGCCACTGGCGCGAAACCGGTCACGATCAGCGACATCGGCGAGGTCACGGTTTTTTCTTCGCCGTTATCGTTCCAGCGGGTGGCCATGGACATCGAGTCCTTGCCCACCGGAATGGTGATGCCCAGCTCAGGGCACAGTTCCATACCGACCGCTTTCACGGTGTCGTACAGACGCGCGTCTTCGCCCGGGTGGCCGGCAGCCGACATCCAGTTCGCCGACAGTTTGATGTCGGAGAGCTTGTTGATGCGCGAAGCAGCGATGTTGGTCAGGGTTTCGCCAATGGCCATGCGGCCCGACGCCGGAGCGTCCAGCAGTGCCAGCGGAGTCCGCTCGCCCATTGCCATCGCTTCACCGGTGTAGACGTCAAAACTGGTGGCGGTGACAGCAACGTCGGCAACCGGAACCTGCCATGGGCCAACCATTTGGTCACGGGCCACGAGGCCGGTGATGGTGCGGTCGCCGATGGTGATCAGGAAGCTTTTGCTCGCCACGGCCGGGTGATGTAGAACGCGCTCGATGGACTCGGTGATGTCGAGGTTCGACGGATCGAAGTCATCGCCCAATTCGGCTTCACGAACTACCGAACGGTGCATGCGCGGGGCTTTGCCCAGCAACACTTCCAGTGGCATGTCCACCGGGTTGTTACCGAAGTGGCTGTCGGTCACGGTCAGTTGCGGCTCGGCAGTGGCTTCGCCGACTACAGCAAACGGGCAACGCTCACGTTCACAGATCGCCTGGAAGCGCTCGAAGTCCTCAGGGCCTACCGCCAGAACGTAACGTTCCTGGGATTCGTTGGACCAGATTTCGTGCGGGGCCATGCCCGGCTCGTCGTTGGGAATGTTGCGCAGTTCGAAACGGCCACCGCGGTCGCCGTCGTTGACCAGTTCCGGGAAGGCGTTGGACAGACCGCCCGCGCCGACGTCGTGGATGAAGCTGATCGGGTTTTTGTCGCCCAGTTGCCAGCAACGGTCGATGACTTCCTGGCAGCGACGCTCCATTTCAGGGTTTTCACGCTGCACGGAAGCGAAGTCGAGATCCGCCGAGCTGGTGCCGGTGGCCATCGAGGAAGCAGCGCCGCCGCCCAGACCGATCAACATCGCCGGGCCGCCGAGGACGATGAGCTTGGAGCCAACGACGATCTCGCCTTTCTTGACGTGTTCTTCACGGATGTTGCCCATGCCGCCGGCCAACATGATCGGCTTGTGGTAACCGCGAACTTCGTCACCGTGCGGGGTGGTGATCGATTGTTCGAAGGTACGGAAGTAGCCGGTCAGGGCCGGACGACCGAATTCGTTGTTGAACGCAGCGCCGCCGAGCGGGCCTTCGATCATGATGTCCAGCGCGGTAACAATGCGCTCAGGCTTGCCGTACGGCACTTCCCACGGCTGTTCGAAGCCCGGAATCTGCAGGTTCGACACGGTGAAACCGGTCAGGCCAGCCTTTGGCTTGGCGCCACGGCCGGTTGCACCTTCGTCGCGGATCTCGCCACCGGAACCGGTCGATGCACCCGGGAACGGGGCAATTGCGGTCGGGTGGTTGTGGGTTTCAACCTTCATCAGGATGTGCACCGGCTCCTGCACCGCGCCGTACTGGCGGGTTTCAGGATTCGGGAAGAAACGGCCGGCAACGTTGCCGACGATCACCGAGGCGTTGTCCTTATAAGCCGACAGAACGCCTTCGCTGTGCATCACGTAGGTGTTCTTGATCATGCCGAACAGGCTTTTTTCCTGGTTCTCACCATCAATATCCCAACTGGCGTTGAAGATTTTGTGGCGGCAGTGCTCGGAGTTGGCCTGGGCGAACATCATCAGTTCGATGTCGTGCGGGTTGCGCTTGAGACCGTTGAAGGCATTGACCAGGTAATCGATCTCGTCTTCAGCCAGAGCCAGGCCCAGCTCGGTGTTGGCTTTTTCCAGCGCAGCGCGACCACCACCGAGGATGTCGATTGCAGTCAGCGGCTTCGGCTCGGCGTGGCTGAACAGACCGGCGGCCTGCTCGAGGTTGGCCAGCACGATCTGGGTCATGCGGTCATGCAGCACGTCGGCAATCTGCTGCGCTTCGGCTTCGCTGAACTGACCGGCAACGTAGAAGGCGATACCGCGTTCCAGACGCTGGATCTTGCTCAGGCCGCAGTTGCGGGCGATATCGCTGGCCTTGCTCGACCATGGCGAGATGGTGCCGAAACGCGGCAACACCAGAAACAGACGGCCGGTCGGCTCTTGTACCGGAACGCTTGGACCGTACTTCAGAAGGCGCGCAAGCACCTGCTGTTCGTCGCCGGTCAGGACGCCGGTGACTTCGGCGAAGTGAGCGAATTCAGCATACAAGCCACTGACAGCCGGAACCTTCTGGCTCAGTTGCTCAAGGAGTTTGCTGTGGCGAAAGGCAGAAAGGGCAGGAGCGCCGCGCAGGATCAACATCTTCGGGACAGCCTCGGGAAGGGGTGTGCTTTGAGGCCGTGCATTCTAGCCTAAACCGCCCTCAACATCACCCGAAACGCTACGCACGGTTGCACTCGGGTATCAATCTGTGTTTCCGACTTCAGAGTCAGGTAAATCAGCTATTCAGATGCCGCTTATTTTTACTGTAACAAAATGCCGTCAAGCCCCGTTCCTGCGGGGTTTCGTGCAGTTTTGTGATCGCTAGCAGACTCGCCCTGCACTGTCGAGATATGGCGCCCGCAGCCGTTTGCGTATACTGCGCAGATGTTTTTCCCAACGGCTTTGCGTCCGCGGTACGCCAAATGGCTGATCGCAACCGGACTCTTCCTGATGCTCGGTGGCTGTGTTGATAAACCCAACACACTCGAGCGCGTAAAGGAGGATGGTGTGCTGCGGGTGATTACCCGTAACAGCCCCGCCACCTACTTTCAGGATCGCAGCGGTGAAACCGGCTTCGAATACGAGCTGGTGAAGCGCTTCGCCGACGATTTGGGCGTAGAGCTGAAGATCGAGACCGCCGACAACCTCGATGACTTGTTCGATCAGATCGGCAAGCCGAACGGCCCGGTGCTGGCCGCCGCCGGTCTGGTCAGCAGCGAACAGCGCAAGCAGCAGGTGCGGTTCTCGCACTCCTACCTTGAAGTCACCCCGCAGATCATCTATCGCAACGGCCAGTCACGGCCGACCGATCCTGGCGATCTGGTCGGCAAGAAGATCATGGTGCTCAAGGGCAGCACCCACGCCGAGCAACTGGCGGAGCTGAAAAAGAAATTCCCCGGCATCGAATACGAAGAGTCCGACGCGGTTGAAGTGGTCGATCTGCTGCGCATGGTCGATGAAGGCCAGATCGACCTGACCCTGGTCGATTCCAACGAAGTGGCGATGAATCAGGTGTATTTCACCAATATTCGCGTGGCCTTCGACCTCGGCGATGCACGCAGCCAGAGCTGGGCCGTGGGCCCGGGCGAAGACAACAGCCTGCTCAACGAAATCAACGCGTATCTGGACAAAGTGCAGAAGAACGGCACCCTGCAACGCTTGAAGGATCGCTATTACGGCCACGTCGATGTTCTCGGCTATATGGGTGCCACGACTTTCGCCCAGCACTTGCAGCAGCGCCTGCCGAAATACGAACAGCACTTCAAGAACTACGCGAAGAAAGAGAAAGTCGACTGGCGTCTGCTGGCGGCCATTGGTTATCAGGAATCGCTGTGGCAGCCGACGGTTACCTCGAAGACCGGCGTGCGCGGGCTGATGATGCTGACCCAGAACACGGCACAGGCAATGGGCGTGTCCAACCGCCTCGATCCGAAGCAGAGCATCATGGGCGGCGCCAAGTACCTGGCTTATATGAAGGACCAACTCGACGATTCGATCAAGGAGCCGGACCGCACGTGGTTCGCCCTCGCGGCCTACAACGTCGGCAGTGGCCACCTGGATGACGCGCGTAAGCTAACGGCCAAGGAAGGGCTGAACCCGGACAAATGGCTGGACGTGAAGAAAATCCTGCCGCGCCTGTCGCAGAAACAGTGGTACAGCAAGACGCGTTATGGCTACGCCCGAGGCGGCGAGCCGGTGCACTTTGTGGCGAACATTCGTCGCTACTACGACATTTTGACTTGGGTGACCCAACCGCAACTTGAAGGCGATCAAGTGGCTGAGGGCAATCTGCATGTGCCGGGCATCGATAAGTCAAAACCCGCACAAGAACCTGCCCCGCTCTAATCAACACCCCAAATCAATTGTAGGAGTGAGCCTGCTCGCGATATCGGTGGGTCAGTCAATTAATTTTGTCTGACACACCGATATCGCGAGCAGGCTCACTCCTACAAGGGTTTTGAGTTGAAGCTTAAGGCTTGGCAGCAGCCAGGATCAGCGCCTTCATTTCCGCTACCGCAGACTTGAACCCGACGAACAACGCATGCGCCACCAGCGCATGGCCGATGTTCAGTTCGTTGATGCCTTTGATGGCCGCTACGGCTTCAACGTTGTGGTAGTGCAAGCCGTGACCCGCGTTAACGATCAGGCCTTGGGCCAGACCAAACGCCACGCCATCGGCGACACGCTTGAGCTCTTCAGCCACTTCGGTCGGGGTTTCGGCATCGGCGTAACGGCCGGTGTGCAGTTCGATGGCCGGCGCACCGACACGCTTCGACGCTGCAATCTGGCGCTCGTCGGCATCGATGAACAGCGACACTTCGCTGCCGATCTTCGACAGACGCTCAACCGCTGCCTTGATGCGCTCCTCCTGTCCTGCCACATCCAGACCGCCTTCGGTGGTCAGCTCCTGACGGGTTTCCGGGACGAGGCAGATGTGCGCCGGACGAATGCGTTCGGCAAACGCCATCATTTCTTCGGTGACGCCCATTTCGAAGTTCATGCGGGTTTGCAGCACATCCTTGAGCAGCAAGACATCGCGCTCCTGAATGTGCCGACGGTCTTCACGCAGGTGCACGGTGATGCCATCGGCCCCCGCCTCTTCCGCGTCCAGCGCCGCCTTGACCGGATCCGGGTAGCGCGTGCCACGAGCCTGACGCAGGGTGGCGACGTGGTCGATGTTCACGCCAAGAAGAATGCGATTGCTGGTGGTCACGGATGTGCTCCTGAAGGGAAAGATTCGGCGCACAGCATACACGGTGAAGGGTCTGTTTACGTCTGGGCGCGGCGCAACGGGATGCTGGCTGAGTGCAGGGCAAGGCGCGAGGAACGAAGTTTGGTTGCGCCAAATGAGTTCCGAGCAACGCGGCCCTGCGCGCAGCCAGCGCCCGTTGCGCCGCGTCCAGACGTAAACAGACCCTTAGGGCTTGCGAAACAGCTCGCGACTGACGAGAGGGCGACCGCCCAGGTGAACAGCCAGTGCCTGACGCATCAAGCGCTTGGCGGCGGAGAGCGCGCCGGGGGCGGTCCAGTCGGCTTCGGCCATGGCCAGTAATTCGACGCCGTTGAACAGGCCGGGTTGCAGCAGGAAGACCCGCTCAAGACCGGCATCCACTTGCAGACGATAAAGACCATCCGGCGCAACAGGTTCGCCATGGACATCGGTATTCAACGAAAAGCCGTAACCGAGATCGTCCAGCAGCCGCCATTCAAAGGAGCGCAGCAACGGCTCCAGCGGACGACCTTCGGCCAATGCCAGCAAGGTCGCGGCGTAGTGATCGAAGACACCCGGGTGCGGGTCTTCGGCAGGCAGCAGGCGAATCAGCAATTCATTCAGATAGAGACCGCTGAACAGCGCTTCACCGTTGAGCCACGCCGAGGTGCCAGAGCTCTCCATGCGCCCGACGTTCTTAAGCTCGCCCTTGCCACGAAACTCGACTTCCAGCGCCACGAACGGCCGCGCCAATGTCCCGGCCTTGCCCCGCGCACTGCGCAACACCGCCCGCAGCCGACCTTGCGGCGTGAGGAAGTCCACCAACGCACTGGTTTCGCGGTAGGCGCGAGAATGCAGGACATAGGCGGGTTGGGCCGGAGGCGGGTTTTGCGACATTAGGTTCTCGATGAAGAAACGCAGTTTTACACACAACCCAAAACCACTGTGGGAGCGAGCCTGCTCGCGAAAGCGGAGTGACAGTCAACATCAAGGCTGAATGTTACATCCTCTTCGCGAGCAGGCTCGCTCCCACAGTGGGTATCGGTGTTCTCTGGATCGGTGATTACAGGTCGCCGTAACCCAGCGAACGCAGCGCACGCTCGTCATCGGACCAGCCGCCCTTCACCTTGACCCACAGGTTGAGCATGATCTTGGAGTCGAACAGCAGCTCCATGTCCTTGCGCGCTTCGGTGCCGATGCGTTTGATACGCTCGCCCTTGTCGCCAATGATGATCTTCTTCTGGCCGTCGCGCTCAACGAGGATCAAAGCATGAATGTGCAGGGTCTTGCCCTGCTGCTTGAACTCTTCGATTTCGACGGTGATCTGGTAAGGCAGCTCAGCGCCCATCTGGCGCATGATTTTCTCGCGTACCAGTTCGGCGGCAAGGAACCGGCTGCTGCGGTCGGTGATCTGGTCTTCCGGGAAGAAGTGATCGTTCTCCGGCAGATGATCAGCGATAACCTTTTCCAGCGCGTCGAGGTTGTGCCCGTGCTGCGCGGAGATCGGGATGATCTGCGCGTTCGGCAACTGCTCCTGCAACCAGCTCAGGTGCGGCATCAGCTCGGCTTTGTCTTCGATGCGGTCGGTCTTGTTCAGCGCAACGATCAATGGGCCGGTAACGTACTGCACACGCTCGAGAACCATCTGGTCTTCGTCGGTCCACTTGGTCCGATCGACTACGAAGATCACCACGTCGACGTCTTTCAACGCTGCCGAAGCGGTTTTGTTCATGTAACGGTTCAGGGCCTTTTCGCCACCCTTGTGCATACCAGGGGTATCGACGTAGATCGCCTGCACGTCACCTTCGGTTTTGATCCCGAGCATGTTGTGGCGAGTGGTCTGCGGCTTGCGCGAGGTAATGGCGAGCTTTTGGCCAAGGATGTGGTTCAGCAGCGTCGACTTACCGACGTTGGGACGGCCGACGATGGCAACATAGCCACAGCGAGTTGCGTTTGTATCAGTCATTGCCATTCTCCACGCCCAGGGCAATCAGTGCTGCGGCGGCCGCTACCTGTTCGGCAATACGACGGCTTACACCCTGACCTCGGCTTTTTTCATTCAGTAAGACAACTTCGCACTCGACGAAGAAGGTTCGGCAGTGCGGCTCGCCCTGGATATCCACCACTTCGTAGCGTGGCAGTTCACAACCGCGCGATTGCAGGTGTTCCTGCAGGCGGGTCTTCGGATCCTTGTTGGTATCGACCAGCGTCAGGCCTTCGAACTCGCCAGCCAGCCAGGCCAGCACGCGCTCGCGCGCCATATCCATGCCGGCGTCAAGGTAGATCGCGCCGATCAAGGCTTCGAGGGCATCGGCCAGAATCGATTCGCGACGGAAACCGCCGCTTTTCAACTCACCGGAACCCAGTCGCAGGTAATCGCCAAGGTCGAAACCGCGAGCCAGTACGGCCAGCGTCTCACCTTTTACCAGGCGTGCGCGCAAACGCGATAACTGGCCTTCGCGTGCCAGCGGGAAGCGATCGAACAGTGCCTCGCCGGCGACAAAATTGAGGATGGCATCGCCGAGGAATTCCAGGCGTTCGTTGTTGCGCCCGGCAAAACTTCGGTGCGTCAGGGCCAGCAGCATAAGCTCCTGATCCTTGAAGGTGTAACCGAGCTGGCGCTCGAGACGGCTTAGAGAAACGCTCACGGTTTACCCACGCTGAGTTCGTGGCTGGATTCCACTGCCATCGCCGGGATGCGGCGCAGGCCTGGGACAATTAACGCTGTGTTCAAAAATTAAATCCTGGCGATTGCGAAGCCGATTGTGCCGGCTCCAGAAATGCATTCGGCGCTGTGGTCAACAGCGCCGTGTGTAATTACTTGATCAGGCCAACCCGCGAAAAATTCGGCAGGTGACTGAGTTTTGATTCCGGCCAGCTCATCCAGACCGCGAAGGCCTTGCCGACGATATTCTGGTCTGGAACCATGCCCAGCAGATCCTTGGGAATGTTCGGATCATCCCAGTAGCGACTGTCGTTCGAGTTGTCGCGGTTGTCGCCCATCATGAAGTAGTGCCCGGCCGGCACGGTCCAAGTATGGTCCGGCGTGGCGCGGTAACGGCTCATTTCCTTGCGGATCAGGTGTTCGGCAGCGCCGAGCTTTTCTTTGTAGAACTCGGCGCTGCCGAGCATGCCCGGCTCCGGGCCGACCAACTGTTCGGCCACCGACTCGCCATTGATGAACAGACGCTTGTCGGCGGTGTAACGCACCGTATCGCCCGGCAGGCCGACTACACGCTTGATGTAATTGACGCTCGGATCACTTGGATAGCGGAACACCATCACGTCACCGCGCTGCGGATCACCCACTTCGATGATTTTCTTGTCGATCACCGGCAGACGGATCCCGTAAGAAAATTTGTTCACCAGAATGAAGTCGCCGACGTCCAGGGTGGGTTTCATCGAGCCCGAAGGGATCTGAAACGGTTCCACGAGGAACGAGCGCAGCACCAGCACGATGAACAACACCGGGAAGAACGACTTGCCGTATTCGACCAGCAGCGGCTCTTTGTTCAGTTTTTCAACGACCACTACATCAGGCTGGCTGACACTGCCTTGATAGGAGGCAATGGCAGCACGCCGACGCGGCGCCAGAATCAACAGATCAAGCAACGCCAACAGGCCGCAGACGAACACGGCGATGACCAGCAACAGCGGGAAATTTAGTGACATAGGACCTAACTATCCAACCTGAGCACTGCGAGGAAGGCTTCTTGTGGAATTTCCACGTTGCCGACCTGCTTCATGCGTTTCTTACCGGCCTTTTGCTTCTCGAGCAGTTTCTTCTTACGGCTGACGTCACCGCCGTAGCATTTGGCCAATACGTTCTTTCTGAGCGCCTTGACGGTTGTCCGGGCAACGATCTGACCACCGATGGCGGCCTGAATGGCTACGTCGAACATCTGACGAGGAATCAGTTCTTTCATCTTCTCGGTCAACTGGCGACCTTTGTAGTGCGAGTTGTCACGGTGCACGATCAACGCCAGGGCATCGACCTTGTCGCCGTTGATCAGCACGTCCAGTTTCACCAGATTAGCCGATTGGTAACGATCGAAATGGTAATCCAGCGAAGCATAGCCGCGGCTGGTGGATTTGAGACGGTCGAAGAAGTCCAGGACCACTTCGTTCATCGGCAGGTCGTAGGTGACCTGCACCTGATTGCCGAGGAACAGCATGTCGACTTGAACGCCACGCTTCTCGATGCACAGGGTGATGACGTTGCCCAAGTGTTCCTGCGGCACCAGAATGTTGGCCCGCACGATCGGCTCGCGCATGTCTTCGATCGACGACACATCCGGTAGCTTGGATGGGTTGTCGACGTAAATCGTTTCACCGGTTTTCAGCACCAGCTCGAAAATTACCGTTGGCGCAGTGGTAATCAGGTCCAGGTCGTACTCGCGTTCGAGGCGCTCCTGGATGATTTCCATGTGCAACATGCCAAGGAAGCCGCAACGGAAGCCGAAGCCCAGTGCGTCGGAGCTTTCCGGGGTGTACTGCAACGACGAGTCGTTGAGGGTCAGCTTCTGCAGCGCTTCGCGGAAGTCCTCGAAGTCGTCGGAACTGACCGGGAACAGACCGGCGTAAACCTGTGGCTGGATGCGTTTGAAGCCGGGCAGCACTTCAACATCCGGGGTCGAGGCCAGGGTCAGGGTGTCACCGACCGGTGCACCGTGAATGTCCTTGATGCTAGCGATGATGAAGCCCACTTCGCCGGCTTTCAAATCAGTGGTGGCGGTGTGTTTCGGGTTGAACACGCCCACGCTGTCGACCAGATGGATCTTGCCGGTGGACTTGACGAGGATCTTGTCGCCCTTCTTCACGCGGCCATGACGTACACGCACCAGGGAAACAACGCCCAGGTAGTTGTCGAACCAGGAGTCGATGATCAACGCTTGCAGCGGATCTTCAATGTTGCCGGTCGGCGCAGGAATGGTGTGCACCAGACGCTCGAGGACTTCGTCGACACCCAGGCCGGTCTTGGCGCTGCAGGTGACGGCGTCGGTGGCATCGATGCCGATGATCTTCTCGATTTCGTCTTTTACGCGATCAGGATCGGCCTGCGGCAGGTCGATCTTGTTCAGCACCGGCATGACCTCAAGGCCCTGCTCGATCGCGGTGTAGCAGTTGGCTACGGACTGAGCTTCAACGCCCTGACCGGCATCGACCACCAGCAAAGCGCCTTCACAGGCAGCCAGGGAACGGCTGACTTCGTAGGTGAAGTCGACGTGGCCCGGGGTGTCGATGAAGTTCAACTGGTACTTGATGCCGTCTTTGGCGGTGTAATAGAGGGTAACGCTGTGGGCCTTGATGGTGATCCCGCGTTCACGCTCCAGATCCATGGAATCCAGTACCTGGGCTTCCATTTCACGCTCGGCCAGGCCGCCGCACATCTGGATGAAGCGATCGGCCAGCGTCGACTTGCCATGGTCAATGTGGGCGATGATGGAGAAATTGCGGATATGACTCAAATCACTCACGGATCAACACTCAAAAAGGCTGCAGGCATAGCCCGCCGAAAAATAGCCGGGAATTGTACCTGATACACGGCGCAAGCGTCACGTTCGCCTGTCACCCGGATTGCATGCAAAAACGCCCCGATCTGTCGACCGAGGCGTTTTCGAGGTTTAAAGCACAGGTCAATCGCCTGTCATCAACCGGCTCTTCGCAGCAGCCAGACACCCGCCAGCGCACAGACCCCGGCCGGCACCAGCACCGCAAACAGCGGCGAGAAACCGAACACCAGGCTCGACGGGCCGAGCAAATCCTGGACGATACGGAAAGTGAAGCCCACCAGCACGCCGGTAAACACCCGCTGACCGAGGGTTACCGAGCGCAGCGGACCGAAAATGAAGGAGATCGCCATAAGCACCAGTGCTGCGGTCACCAGCGGCTGCAACACCTTGACCCAAAATGCCAGCCAGTAGCGGCCGTTGCTCAGGCCCTGCTCGGACAGATAGTGGATGTAGCCCCACAAACCACTGATCGACAGCGATTCCGGTGCCATGACCACGGTGCTGAGCAATTGCGGGCTCAACGCCACGTCCCATTGCTCGCTCGGGGTATTGACGACTTCGGTGCTGCGTTCATGGAACAGCGTGGTGGCAACGTCGGTGAGTTGCCACTTATTGCCGTCGAACTCGGCTTTCTTGGCGAAACTCGAACTCAGCAGGTGACGCTCTTTGTCGAAGTGATAACGGGTCACGCCATACAGCAGGCCGTTGGGTTGCACGGCGTTGATGTGGATGAACTCTTCACCCTGACGGTGCCACATACCGTGCTTGGCGCTTTGCGCGTCGCCGCTGCCTTGCGCCAGCGAGCGATTGGCCTGGGCCATGCTTTCGGTCGCAGGAGCAACGTACTCGCCGATCAGTACGCCGGCCAGCATCAGCACCAGCATTGGTTTCATTACAGCCCAGACGATCCGGCCGATGGACACGCCAGCGGCGCGCATGACGGTCAGCTCACTGCTGCTGGCCAGACTGCCGAGGCCGATCAGGCAGCCGATCAGTGCGGCCATTGGCAACATTTCGTAGAGACGGCGTGGCGCGGTCAGCAATACGAAGCTGAGGACATCGACGAGGGTGTAGGTGTCGCTGACGTCGCCCATCTCATCGATGAAGGCAAACAAGGTCGCCAGACCAAGAATGATTGCCAGCACGGCGATGATCGCCATGAACACGCTGCTGCCGATGTAACGGTCGAGTTTAACCACGGGCCACCTCCAGCGCTGCAGCGCGACGGCTGGCCATCTTCAGACGCAGCGGCTCCCAATAGAGCAAACCGAGACCGATGAACAGGAAGATCGCATGCACCCACCACAGGCCCAGGGCTGGCGGGATCTTGCCTTTTTCAAGGGCGCCGCGGGCGGCAATCAGAATGGTCAGGTAAGCCATATAAAGAAGAATCGCCGGCAGCAGCTTGAGGAAACGCCCTTGGCGCGGATTGACTCGCGACAGCGGCACCGCCATCAGGGTCACGATAAACACCAGCAGCGGCAGGGACAAACGCCATTGCAGTTCGGTTTTGGAGCGGATGTCATCGCTGCCCAGCAGAGACGAGGTCGGCATGGCGTCACGGTCGGTGACTTCTTCGCTGACATCCGGCTTGGGCAGCAGCACACCGTAGGTTTCGTAATGAATAGCGCGGTAATCGGCCTGACCCGGACTGCCGTCGTAGCGGTAGCCGTTATCGAGGATCAGGTAGCGGTTGCCGTCGGGACGCACTTCCTGGCGACCGCTTTCGGCCACCAGCACGGAAATCCCGCGATCCTTTTGATCGGCACCGAGGTTCTTTTGCGAAATGAATACGCTGCCCAGATTGACGCGATCGTCGCTCAAGGTCTCGGTATAGGTGACCCGAGTGCCATCACGCAGGGCCTGAAAGCGACCCGGCTCGAGGGTGTCGAATTCGGTCAGGGCGTCCTGCTTGTTCAGCAGCAACTGGAACTGGTTAGCGCCTTGCGGGGCCAGGCCCAGACTCAGCCACGCGACGACCAGCGCGACCAGGGTCGCCGGGAACAAGGTCATGCGAAACAGCTTCTGCTGGCTCATGCCGGTGGCCGAAAGCACAGTCATCTCGCTTTCCAGGTACAGGCGACCGTACGCCAGCAGGATCCCGAGGAACAGGCCCAGCGGCAGAATCAGTTGCAGGAACCCCGGCAGACGAAAGCCCATGATCAGGAACAGCGAGCCCGGATCGAGCTGGCCAGCAGCGGCCTGAGCGAGGTATTTGATGAAGCGACCGCTCATGATGATGACCAGCAGCACGGCACTCACGGCGCTGAGGGTCAACAGGACTTCGCGGGACAGATAACGGAAGACGATCAAACCAGACACTCCAGGGTTGTCAGGCTAAGGCGGCCAAACAAGCAAACACATCGACCGGCCCGCAACGCAGAGCCGTCGAAAAAAGATGCGGCATTATCCTGTGATTGAGGGCGCCTGTCACTGCGCACACTCATCCATGTCTGTAATCCTTTGCAGATCGTACAACCTAGGGGGCTTTCTCAATTAGTTTTCACACCGCGCCGGGTCTGCTGTTGTGCTGGGCAAGGCGCGAGAAGCGTGGTTTGGTCATTCCAAATAAGCTTCGAGCAACGCAGCCCTGCACAACAGCAGGCCCGGCCCTTCGGGTTGTGCCTTAAAGCCGGCCAGTCTGCGTTGCAGGCCTTGGAAAGGGAACAACCATTCCCAGCGGCCTGCGCCTTGCCTGGCTGGCTTTAAGGCGACAACGCGGTGTGAAAACTAATTGAGAACGCCCCCTAGGGTTGTCAGGCGCGGGGAGCGGGGTTCAAACTGCGGCCCTTGTCGCAGGCTTTGGCCTGCGCCTCTTCTCTCTATAAGCAGGCGACTGCGGACACCGTCGAACGCCTGCGTGTTGACCATTCATTCAGGGATCCGGACATGGAACTGGTTGTAAAAAGCGTTAGCCCAGAAACGTTGAAAACCGCCACCCTGGTGGTTGCCGTCGGCGAAGGCCGCAAACTCGGTGTCGCCGCCAAACAGGTCGACGAACTGAGCGGTGGCGCGATCAGCGCCGTCCTCAAGCGTGGCGATCTGGCTGGTAAAGTCGGTCAAAGCCTGCTGCTGCACAGCCTGCCGAACCTGAAAGCCGAGCGCGTGTTGCTGGTCGGCGTGGGCAAGGATGAGGAACTGGGCGACCGTCCATTCCGTAAAATCGTTGCCGGCATCCTTAACACCCTGAAAGGTCTGGGCGGCAGCGACGCCGTGTTGGCACTGGATGAAATCATTGTCAAAAACCGCGACAGCTACGGCAAAACCCGTCTGCTGGCAGAAACCCTGGTGGATGGCGAATACACCTTCGACCAGTTCAAGAGCCAGAAAGCCGAACCGCGCGCCCTGAAGAAAATCACCCTGCTGACCATCAAGGCTGCTCAGGCCGAAGTGCAGCGCGCGGTGAATCACGCTACCGCGATCGCCAACGGCATGGCATTCACCCGCGACCTGGGCAACCTGCCGCCGAACATCTGCCACCCGACCTTCCTTGGTGAACAAGCGAAGAATCTGGGCAAAGAGTTCAAGGACCTGAAAGTCGAAGTCCTCGACGAGAAGAAGATCAAATCCCTGGGCATGGGTTCGTTCTATGCCGTCGGCCAGGGCAGCGCCCAGCCGCCGCGCCTGATCGTCATGCAATACAACGGCGGCAAGAAATCCGAGAAGCCGTACGCACTGGTTGGTAAAGGCATCACCTTCGACACCGGCGGCATCAGCCTGAAACCGGGTGCCGGCATGGACGAAATGAAGTACGACATGGGCGGCGCAGCCTCCGTGTTCGGTACCCTGCGTGCCGTGCTTGAGCTGAAACTGCCAATCAACCTGGTGTGCATCCTTGCCTGCGCGGAAAACATGCCGAGCGGCAATGCCTCGCGTCCGGGCGACATCGTCACCACCATGAGCGGCCAGACCGTGGAAATCCTCAACACCGACGCCGAAGGCCGTCTGGTGCTGTGCGATGCGCTGACCTACTCCGAGCGTTTCAAGCCGCAAGCGGTGATCGACATCGCCACCCTGACCGGCGCTTGCGTCGTGGCACTGGGCGCGCACACCTCGGGCCTGCTGGGCAACAACGACGAACTGATCGGCCAACTGTTGAGCGCTGGCCAGACTGCCGACGACCGCGCCTGGCAATTGCCGCTGTTCGACGAATACCAGGAGCAACTGGACAGTCCGTTCGCCGACATCGCCAACATTGGCGGGCCGAAAGCCGGCACCATCACTGCTGCGTGCTTCCTGTCGCGTTTCACCAAGAACCTCAACTGGGCGCACCTGGACATCGCCGGCACCGCGTGGACCAGCGGCGGCAAGGACAAGGGCGCCACTGGCCGTCCGGTGCCTCTGCTGACCCAGTACCTGCTGGATCGCGCCAAAGCCTGAACCCGCTGACCGGCGGCGTCACTTTCGGGTGACGCCGCCTGCTGCTCTGGAACCGCAATGACCAAAGTCGACTTCTATATCCTGCCCAGCGCCGATCCTTCGGCTCGCCTGGACTTTGCCTGCAAGCTCACCGAAAAAGCCTGGCGCATGGGGCACCGCATCTACCTGCATTGCAGCGATGCAGCTCAGCGCGATGATCTCGATGCGCGCCTGTGGGCATTCAAGGGAGAGACCTTCGTGCCGCACGGTCCGGCCGACAGCGAACCGGACGGTTTGATTGTGTTGGGATTGGGTGATGACTGCGGTCAGCACCAGGATTTGCTGGTCAACCTCGACCTGAAAGTCCCGGCCTTTGCCAACAAATTCGCCCGGGTGGCGGAAGTGGTGGTTGAAGATCCGACAATTCGGGCGGCTGCGCGGGAGAGTTTCCGTTTCTACCGCGAACAGGGCTATCCTCTGCAAGACCACCGTTTACAGCGACTCTGAGCATTCCAATGGACACTCCGAAACCGCAACAAAAGTCCGCGCACCTGTTGGATGATCTTGAATCGATCCGCCAGTTACTCGGCGATGACAACCTGCAACCACCGCTGTTGACCGACACCGTCGACGACGGTGAACAGGAACAGATTCCGATGTTGTTTGATTCGGTCGGCGCCGAACCCGCCGCTGTCGAACCACCACCCGCGCCAGCTCCGACACCCGCCGCACCACCGGCTGCGACCGCCGCTAAAGGCCCGGACGCCCTGCTCCACCTCGACAGCGAACTGCGCGCCGCCGCGCAATTGATCATGCAAGACGTGATCGACGACTTCGCGCCGCACATCGAAACCGAAATCAAACGCCGCCTCGACGCGCGCATGGAACGGCTGCTCAGCCAGTACGAATAACGCGCCCCGTGTAGGAGCTGCCGCAGGCTGCGATCTTTTGACCTTTGTTTTTTAAAGACAAGATCAAAAGATCGCAGCCTGCGGCAGCTCCTACATTTAGATCTCCACCCAGTCCTCCCCGCTCGCCCTCGGCCCCATGCCCCGCTATACTCGTCGGCTTTTCCTGAATTAATGCCAATAGGGTCCCGCCGCGCATGGATAAGACCTACCAGCCGCACGCCATTGAAACTTCCTGGTACAACACCTGGGAGTCCGAGAACTACTTCGCCCCGCAAGGCGCGGGCGACTCCTACACCATCATGATCCCGCCGCCGAACGTCACCGGCAGCCTGCACATGGGTCACGGTTTCAACAACGCGATCATGGACGCCCTGATCCGTTTCCGCCGCATGCAGGGTCGCAATACCCTGTGGCAGCCGGGCACCGACCACGCCGGCATCGCTACGCAAATGCTGGTGGAGCGTCAACTGGAAGCCACCGGCCAGAATCGTCACGATCTGGGCCGCGAGAAATTCCTCGAGAAGGTCTGGGAGTGGAAGGATCAATCCGGCGGCAACATCAGCCGTCAGATCCGCCGCCTCGGCTCGTCCGTCGACTGGAGCCGCGAGCGCTTCACCATGGACGACGGTCTCTCGGAAGCGGTCAAAGAAGCCTTCGTGCGCCTGCACGAAGACGGCCTGATCTACCGCGGCAAGCGTCTGGTCAACTGGGACACCAAGCTGCACACGGCGATTTCCGACCTCGAAGTGGAAAACCACGACGAGAAAGGTTTCCTGTGGAACCTGAAGTACCCGCTGGCTGACGGCGCAAAAACCGCCGATGGCAACGATTTCCTGATCGTCGCGACCACCCGTCCGGAAACCATGCTCGGCGACTCCGCCGTTGCGGTGAACCCGAACGATGAGCGCTACCAGGCCCTGATCGGCAAGTTTGTCGAGCTGCCACTGGTTGGCCGCCGCATCCCGATCATCGCCGACGATTACTGCGATCCTGAATTCGGCACCGGCTGCGTGAAAATCACCCCGGCCCACGATTTCAACGACTACGAAGTCGGCAAGCGCCACAACCTGCCGCTGCTGAACATCTTCGACAAGAATGCCAACGTGCTGCCGGCAGCCCAGGTGTTCAACCTCGACGGCACGCTGAACGACAGTATCGATGGCGCGATTCCGGCTGAGTACGCCGGCCTTGAGCGTTTCGAAGCGCGCAAGCAAATCGTGGCTGCGTTCGACGCCGCCGGCCTGTTGGTCAGCGTCAACGACCACGGCTTGAAAGTGCCGAAAGGCGACCGCTCCGGCACCATCATCGAGCCGTGGCTGACCGACCAGTGGTACGTGTCGACCAAACCGCTGGCCGAGCCTGCGATTGCTGCCGTTGAAGACGGCCGTATCCAGTTCGTGCCGAAGCAGTACGAAAACATGTACTTCTCGTGGATGCGCGACATCCAGGACTGGTGCATCAGCCGTCAACTGTGGTGGGGCCACCGGATACCGGCCTGGTACGACGAGTCGGGCAAAGTCTACGTCGGTCGCGACGAAGCCGAAGTGCGTGCCAAGCACAACCTCGGCCCGGACGTTGCCCTGCAGCAGGACAACGACGTACTCGACACCTGGTTCAGTTCGGGTCTGTGGACGTTCTCCACCCTGGGCTGGCCTGAGCAGACCGAGTTCCTGAAGAAATTCCACTCCACCGACGTGCTGGTGACGGGCTTCGACATCATTTTCTTCTGGGTTGCCCGGATGATCATGCTGACCATGCACCTGATCAAGAACGAGGACGGCACGCCGCAGGTTCCGTTCAAGACCGTGTATGTGCACGGTCTGGTGCGCGATGGCCAGGGCCAGAAGATGTCCAAGTCCAAGGGCAACGTCCTTGACCCGCTGGACATCATCGACGGTATCGAACTGGAAGAACTGGTGCAGAAGCGCACCTCCGGCATGATGCAGCCGAAACTGGCGAAGAAGATCGAGAAGCAGACCCGCGACGAGTTCGCCGATGGCATCGCCAGCTACGGCACCGACGCCCTGCGCTTCACCTTCTGCTCGCTGGCCTCGACCGGTCGCGACATCAAGTTCGACATGGGCCGCGTCGAAGGCTATCGCAACTTCTGCAACAAGATCTGGAACGCCGCGCGTTATGTTCTGGACAAGGGCGAAGACTGCGGCCAGAACGGCGAAGCCTACGAGCTGTCGCTGGCGGATCGCTGGATCATCTCGCAACTGCAACGCACTGAAGCCGAAGTGACCCGTCAGCTGGATCAATTCCGTTTCGACCTGGCAGCACAAGCGCTGTACGAGTTCATCTGGAACCAGTACTGCGACTGGTACCTGGAGCTGTCCAAGCCTGTGCTGTGGGACGAGAACGCACCGGTTGAACGTCAGCGCGGCACCCGTCGTACGCTGGTTCGCGTGCTGGAAGTGGCGCTGCGCTTGGCGCATCCGTTCATGCCTTTCATCACTGAAGAAATCTGGCAGCGCATCGCGCCGCTGGCCGGCATTCAGGGCAAGACGATCATGCTGCAAGCGTGGCCAGTGGCCAACGAAGAGCGCATCGATCCGGCTGCCGAAGACGACATCGAATGGCTCAAGGAACTGATGCTCGGCACGCGCAACATCCGTGGCGAAATGAACATCGGCCCGGGCAAACCGCTGCCGATCTACCTGAAGAACGTCAGCGCTGAAGACCAGCGCCGTCTGACCGAGAACGAAGCGCTGCTGAAGAAGCTGGCGCGTCTGGAATCGATCACCGTTCTGCAGGCTGGTGAAGAAGCACCGCTGTCCGCCACCGCTCTGGTTGGCGAGATGGAAGTGCTGGTACCGATGGCCGGCCTGATCGACAAGGGCGCCGAACTGGCGCGTCTGGACAAGGAAATCCTGCGTCTGCAGGGCGAAGTCCAGCGCGTTGGCGGCAAACTGTCCAACGCCGGTTTCGTCGACAAGGCCCCGGCCGAAGTCATCGAGAAGGAACGCGCCAAACTGGCCGAGGCAGAACAAGCCCTGGGCAAACTGGCCGAGCAACACGCGCGAATTGCCAGCCTGTAACGGCAAATCGCAATGAAAAAGGGAGGCCGCATTGGCCTCCCTTTTTTGTGCCCGCCAGTTACTCAGGACATGTCCCGCCACCTGGAAGATTCAAGTCGATTTTCACTAGCGCTCTTTTCGACTCCCCAATATCCACTCCATTACGCTCGACTGAATACTGAGCGCCTAGCGATCCGCTCCGAATGGGTTTGATCGCCGTTGCGTAGGGGCCTACATTCAGTTCCACGAACGACTCTCCACCAATAGAACCCAAGGTGTAAACAACCGTGGTTTCTGTGCCGGGAACAGGATCCATTCCGTTGGCCGTCGAATAGCCTTGCGTTTTTAACTCAATCCGATCCCCAGCCATCATGCCCGGTTGAATCATTATACGAACAGGAACACCGTTGACAGGACTGGGATTACTGGAACATGCGATGAATCCATGGTTAGCACTGGGAAAGGTGGCAGCAGTCAATTCAATCATTATCATCACTCTCAGAAAGAGCCCTGAACCTTTACAAGGCGTCTAACCAAGTAAAATCAAAAATGCAGCCGCTGCCAACTGTCAAATCTGACAGGTTATCAAGACAAATTTGGAATAAAGAATTTCATTTACCCTGCAAATACACCCGTTTGGTCGCGTGCGGTTTAGATGTGGGACAATACCCGCCACTTTCAGCCATACCCGAATCGACCACGCCCATGAACGCCCCCCGCACACACAAACCTGCGCGCAAGAAGCCTGACTCCGCGACCCCGGCCAAGACCGTTGAGCCGCGTGAAAAGGCCAGCCTGCACCCGCGCAATCGCCATCAGGGTCGTTACGACTTCCCGGCGCTGATCAAAACCACACCGGAACTGGCGAAGTTCGTGATCACCAATCCGTACGGCAAGGAAAGCATCGACTTCGCCAGCCCCGATGCGGTGCGCGTGTTCAACAGGGCGTTGCTCAAGTCGTTCTATGGCATCCAGCATTGGGACATTCCGGCGGACTACCTCTGCCCGCCGGTGCCGGGCCGTGCCGATTACGTGCACTTCCTCGCCGACTTGCTGGCGAGCATGAACGACGGCAAGGTCCCGCGCGGCGCGATCGTCAACGTGCTGGACATCGGCATGGGCGCCAACTGCGTTTATCCGCTGATCGGTAACAGCGAGTACCGCTGGCATTTCCTCGGCTCGGAGATCGACCCGACCGCCGTGGCCGCAGCCAAAGCCATCGTTCAGTCCAACGATCTGAACAAGGTGATCCAGCTGCGCCAGCAGGAAAACCGCAAGCACATCCTGATCGGCTTGCTGGAACCGGGTGAGCGCTTTGACCTGACCATGTGCAACCCGCCGTTCCACGCCTCAATGGATGAAGCGACCAAGGGCAGCGAGCGCAAATGGCGCGCACTGGGCAAGGCTGATCCGAAACGCAAACTGCCGGTGTTGAACTTCGGCGGGCAATCGGCGGAGTTGTGGTGTGAAGGTGGAGAAGCGCGTTTCGTGACGCAACTGATCGCCGAGAGCGCGAACTTCCAGCATAAAGTGCTGTGGTTCAGCACCTTGGTGTCGAAAGCGTCGAACCTGCCGGCCATCGAAACCGCGCTGAAGAAGGCCGGTGTGCTGGAGAGTCAGGTCGTGGAGATGTCGCAGGGCCAGAAGCAAAGCCGTTTCGTCGCCTGGACGTTCCAGACCAAGTCCGAGCAGCAGATCTGGCGCCGCGAGCGCTGGGTTCGCTAACACACAGCAGGTCCCCTGCTCGCGAAGGCGGCGTGTCAGTTAGCTTCAATATCGACTGAACCACCGCATTCGCGAGCAGGCTCGCTCCCACACTGGCCCTGCGACTCAGTCGCCAAATCGCAGACACAAAAAAACCGTGCCCGGATCGCTCCGGTGCACGGTTTTTTATTGCTGCGTCTTACTTGTTCACAGCGTCGGTCAGGCCTTTGGCCACAACCAGCTTGATCACTTTCTTAGCAGGGATTTCGATGGCAGCGCCAGTCGAAGGGTTACGGCCAGTGCGGGCAGGACGCTCGGTCACTTTCAGCTTGCCGATACCTGGCAAGGTGATTTCGCCGCCGTTTTCCAGCTGATCGGCAACGATTTGGCCCAGTTGGTCCAGAGCGTTACGCGCGGTGGTTTTCGGCGCGTCGATAGCTTCAGCGATGTCGGCGATCAGTTGGTCTTTAGTAAGAGCCATGTAGTGTTCCTTCCCTATCAAATTCATATGGATTGCAGAGTGCAGTGTCAGCCATCGAGCCCGATCTTCTGGATCTGGCACCCTCGGCGATAACCACGACGAGTCGGGTTATAGATGCCGAAATCAGGGTTTGGTTCGACCTGACAAATGCTGATTGCACGCTTAACGCAGTGACTTCGCGTAAGACCGGGCAAAACTAGCACAGAGACGGGGAAATATCCGCCTCTAGCTACCCATTTGGTCAGCTTTATTGCGCTAAATCGGTAAAAAACTGCATATGCGTCAGTGCGCGCCCCGGTTTTGCCCTACAACCCGCGCCAAAACCAGTGGTTGCGGTACACTTAGCGCTTTTTCGGGGGAGCCTGCCCTCCTCCCTTCCTACAGCCGAGAAGCCCATGCCGATCCGTCATTGCATCGTCCACCTGATCGACAAAAAACCCGACGGCACGCCCGCAGTTCTGCACGCCCGTGACACGGAGCTGGCCGAGTCTGCAGCCATCGAGAACATGCTCGCCGACCTCAACGAGAGCTATAACGCCAAACAGGGCAAAGCCTGGGGCCTGTTCCATCCGGAGTCCGGTGCGTTCCCGTTCAGCGGCTGGCTGAAGGAATACATGGAAGGCGGCAAGGACTTCACCGCGTTCAGCAAAGTCGCGGTCGAGCACCTGCAGAAGCTGATGGAAGAGTCGAACCTGTCGGTCGGCGGTCACGTGTTGTTCGCCCACTATCAGCAAGGCATGACCGATTACCTGGCCATCGCCCTGCTCCACCACAGCGAAGGCGTGGCGGTGACCGATGAGCTGGACGTGACCCCTTCGCGCCACCTCGACCTCGGCCAGTTACACCTGGCGGCGCGGATCAACGTTTCCGAGTGGCAGAACAACAAGCAGTCCAAGCAATACATCTCGTTCATTAAAGGCAAGAACGGCAAAAAGGTCTCCGAGTACTTCCGCGACTTCATCGGTTGCCAGGAAGGCGTCGACGGCCCGGGCGAGACCCGCACGCTGCTCAAGGCTTTCAGTGACTTCGTCGAAAGCGAAGACCTGCCGGAAGACTCCGCCCGCGAGAAGACCAAGACCCTGGTCGATTACGCCAGCAGTCAGGCCAAACTCGGCGAACCGATGGGTCTGGAAGAGCTGTCGGAGCTGATCGACGAAGAGCGCCCGAAAGCCTTCTATGATCACATTCGCAACAAGGACTACGGCCTGTCGCCAGAGATTCCGGCGGACAAACGCACCCTGAATCAATTCCGCCGTTTCACCGGCCGCGCCGAAGGCCTGTCGATCAGCTTTGAAGCACACCTGCTGGGTTCGAAGATCGAATACGACGAAGAGGCTGGCACGCTGGTGATCAAAGGCCTGCCGACGTCGCTGACCGATCAGTTGAAGCGGCGTAACTGATGCTCGGCAATGTGCTGAAGAAGGTTGCACTGGTTCTGCTGGTGGTGGTCGTCTATCAGAACTGGGGCAAGATCGAGCGGGTGTTCAACCCGTCGCAAATGGTTGCAGAGCAGACGCGCGCACAGGCCAGCGTCGTGCTCTACGCCACCGACTGGTGCGGCTACTGCAAGCAGACCAAACGCTTTCTCGACAGTAAGGGCATTCCCTTCAAGGAGTTCGATATCGAGAAGGATGCCGAGGCGCGCAAGGCGTATGAGGCATTGGGTGGACGCGGGATTCCGTTGATCGACGTTAACGGTACGTTGATTCGCGGGTTCGACCCGGACGAAATCCTCGCCGCCCTGAAATAACCTGTAGGAGTGAGCCTGCTCGCGATAGCGGTGTGTCAGTCGATAAATCCGCCGATTGACACAACGCTATCGCGAGCAGGCTCACTCCTACAAAGTTTTGCATCAGACTTGAGAGATCAGCGGGCTTCGATGCGGAAACCAAAGCGCGGGAAGTGCACATGCACCACACCGCCACGCTCGTCTTCACGACGAATGATCAACTCCTCGCTACCGGCAAACAGCAACTCACCCACCACCGGATCAACTCCGTAATCCGTCGCGGCAATCGCCACTTGCTCGCCAGCCTTGTAGCCGTTCGGATCAACAAACTGCTCATCCGGCAATGCCGCCGGTGTCGCGTTGCGTGCAATCTCAAGCGCCTCCTCGGAGGTCATCGCACTCGCCGCGCCATGACCAAAGCCCAGCACTCGACTCAGCCACGCCGAAACCGCCGGATACTCATCCACCAGCGGCGCCGTCACATGCGTCGCCTTGAGGAACCACATGGGATGCGCCAACGCAAAGTCGGCAATCGACGGCTCGCCAAACAGGAAGTCACCCTGCTCGCGCTGTAACTGCTGCTCCAGCCGCGCCATGATCGTCGGCCACTGATGCTTGGCTTGTTCGGCAGACAGACGCGTGGCGCTGCCACCACTGAACAAACCGGCGCGGTCGGCAATAAACGCTTTGATCGCTTCCGGCGGCAACTTGGCAAAACGCACGGCCACAGATTCCGGCTGGAACACCAGACTCACCGCATGCTGGAACACTACCGAGTCAGCCCAAGTGGCGAAACTGGCGGTGGTGAACTCCTGACCTTCGGGGAAGAACGCTGGCAAAGCCTTCTCTTGCTCGAGACGACGAGCGATCAACGACGTGTCGCAATAGATGTCAGCGCCAATCTGCAACACCGGTGTCTTGCGATAGCCGCCAGTGAGCGCGGTCAGATCCGGTTTCGGCATCACCGGCGAAATATGCACCGAGCGCCACGACAAGCCTTTGAAGCCCAGCAGCAGACGGGCCTTCTCGGCAAATGGAGAGGTCGGGTAATGATGGAGAATCAACTCGGACATGCTCGGCTCCGCCGCTCAGATAGTGAGCTGGCAGCTTAGCGCGCATTTGCTTAGCAGCCTACAGATCTGCCTGATGGGAACTGATCAGTCAGATTGATAAGAGTGCTGCAGTGATCGCGTCATCCAGATATGGCGTTAACGCACTGTCCGACTGATAAAGTCATGGAACTCTTCGGTAATTACACGCAATTTTCCACATCCGTTTAAAGACACTCAGTGTTACGCGCAAAGGCCCACAAATTCTTGCGCCACTGCCTACGCGTGCGCCAGAATCCGCCGGCTTGTGCGCCTTGGACTGGCTGCGTAACTTGGAACCGTCACTGATTTCCAGTGATCGAGCTTAGCGGCTTGGTTTCGTTCACTTCCGGTTGCACAAGTATCATCCCGTCAGGCATTCGCCTGCGCTTGATGGTGGCTGTGCGCATGGCACCCTCGGGTGCGCCGGGTTTCGGAGTGACCGGTCCGCTAACTTGCGCATAGCCGCCACCCTTTCGCTTAGCGGCGGGAAGGTTACGGCCTCATCGAGGTACACTCCCATGTTCAAGATAACGCCAAACCCGCCGACCATAGACCTGGCAGCCGTCACCGATCCGACATCCCCCTACGAATCCCCCGATTCGAAAAAACTCAACGAAGCCGCCGAACGCGCACTCGACCATTATTTAGGCCCACCCACGGCCCGGATCATGGAGACGCCCTATCAACCCAACCGCCTCTACATGGCCAACCCGCAATCGGATGCCGAATCCCTGCTGGTCGACGCGTGTGAAACCTTGGGGTCGGCGAGTGTGATGCTCAATGATTTTGCCGGCCAGTTAGAAGGCCCACGTCGTAAAACACTGCAAGGCATAGCGCAAATCGTCATGGTGGCGGAGATGGCTGTCAATCAGGTGGTGGATAAATTAGTGCCCACTGAGTAAATGAAATTAGTGGCGAGAGGTGTACTCTCGCCACTATGGTAAAGACCTAAGTTACTCAAATAAATCATGTTGTTTTTCGCGTGGTAAAGCTCGTAGTCGGTCGAACAGTAGGCGATCAACCGCTTGAGCAAGCGGATTGAGTGTGTGTAAAAATTTAAGATTAGTGACCCAAGTATGCCCACATGCAGTCGAGCCGCATTGACAGTAAAGTCGAGCGAACTCCAATGAAAGCTCTTCTCGAGAAACAATCCGACCTTTCTCATCACAGGCTTTGCAGCTCACCGTCATTTAGACCGACTCAGACATGACAAAACCTAAATTCCAACACCATTAAATCCACTCCTCGCCAACTTACCCCTAAAGCCTTTAAAACAGCAGCACACGCTAATTGATAAATGCAAACTCTGCACCCGCCGACCAACCAACACTAAAAGATAAGAATACAATCATCTTTTGATAGTTGTCGTTTTTTCTATTGAGGGCGCGCTGTAAGCATCAACGCCACGCGCGCTAAGCTGAATATCATTATAAACAACCGTGGCTATGTTTCGCGCCCAGTCGAGACGAACCTCAACTATTGGAGTAGACAACCCATACTCTTTCGCAAACTTATCCCTAACGGACACCTCGGTATCAATAGCTTTCACGATCGAAAACTCTGCTGCCTTCGACATTTTGAAGCTCCTAAACACTAGCCAGCTAAATTAAAGTCTTAGTATTGGTAAGACTGGAGCCTTTAGCCTGTCATTAAAAGAAGATCGAAACCACTGTCAAACCTGACAGGTCTTTAGTAGATTTTGCGATTTAAAATTATATTAATACAATTGATTTACTATAAAGATGCCCAATAAATTTTCCTGTCATGTCGCAGCGATCTGTTCACCTGATTGAACAACTGGCTAATCGGTCGTATCTCATTATTTATATAAACCCGATCTATCTTCTCGATATCACCAAACCCCGCCGCATTCTCTGGCATCCCCCCCAGCGCTGGGTTCATTCGCCACGCAGCGATCACGTCATTGCTTGTGATGCTGTTGATGCGCTCGAACTCGTCTTTTGTTGCAATCAGTCAGATTGATAAGACGCGACCAGGCATTCCTTGGCGCTCTTCCTGAGTTTTTTGATCAAACGTTCCTGGCGCAGCGCATCGCTCTTGTCGCGGCACAGTTCGGTATAAACCAGCGCCATCGCCGGGCTGGAGAGGAAGAACCGTGCGCCTTTGCCACTTTGATGCTTGGCGAAACGACGCACCGGATCGTCGCTGATCCCGCAGTACAACGAGCCATTGGCGGCGCGAACGAGGTAGACGAACCAGGACTTGCTCACGGGTTCGGCGACGTCGACAGGTTTTTCGCTAAGGCTGGTCACTTCGGGATCTGAACGTGTAGGAAAACAGGCGGCGATCTTATCAGCGACCGGCCTGAAATGCCTTCAGTCCCTTCAATGCCTGGGCGCGCACGGCGTTGCGCACCAGTGGCGTCCAGCCCAGCAGCAGGCCTTTGAAACCGAGGGCCTGACGCGACCAGCGCCACAGATCGAAGTGATCGTGGTGCTCGCAGATCTTGCCGTCACGGAAGACGAAACGGGCCTGGATATCGTTGATGACAATGTTGCCGGTCTGGCTGAACAGGTAGGTCGCGACCCAATGTGCGCCACCGCTGCGCTCATCGGCGCGGACGTTGTCGAAGGTCAGCGAGAAGTCTTTGGCGCGGGTGGTGAGCATGCGCCACATGTCGCCGGCATCGCGCCCGCGCAGTTCGCCGAAGGCCGGATCACTGAACACGACGTCGTCGGTGTAGCAGGCGGCCATGGCTTCGGCATCGAGGCGCTGGAAGGCCTGGTAGAAGCGGGTGATCAACGCGGCGTGGGCTTCGCTCATGGGCAAACTCCAAAATAGGTACAGAGTGCCAGCACCATAATCTGCAATGCGCAGAAACACTATCGGCATTCGTAAACCGAATACCCGCTGTACACAAAACCCATGTAGGAGTGAGCCTGCTCGCGATAGCGGTGTGTCAGTCAGCGCAACGTTGACTGGTATAAAGCTATCGCGAGCAGGCTCACTCCTACAGTTTGAACCGCGTCAGATTTTTTCGCTTTGCACTTGCACGTACAACGCACGCCCGGCGCCGAGGCCAGCGATGATCGCACCGGTGCCAATGATGCCGAAGATCCAGCCCACGGCATTCCAGCCGCCGGTCCAGTCATGCACCACGCCGACCGCAAACGGCCCCATCGACGCCAACGTGTAACCGAAACCCTGCGACATGCTCGACAGATTCGCCGCAACATGCGAATCACGCGAACGCAGCACAATCAACGTCAGCGCCAGACTGAACGTACCGCCCTGCCCCAGCCCCAACAGAATCGCCCAGCCCCACAGGCCTTCGATCGGCGCGTACAGGCAACCGAACAGCCCGCCAAGAGTCAGCGCCATGACCACGACGATCGCCAGACGCTGATCCTTGCCGCGCGTCGCCAGCCACGGCGCAGCCAACGAACTGGCGAGCTGGATGATCACCGAACCGGACAACACCAGACCGGCCTGGGTCGGCGTCAGGCCGCGACCAATCAGGATCGACGGCAACCAGCCGAACACAATGTAGGCCAGCGACGATTGCAGGCCCATGTACAAGGTCACCTGCCAGGCCAACGGATCACGCAGCAACCCGCGCACACGGTAGGCGACGTTGTGCGCGCCATGTTTCTGCCCGACTTGCGGCAGCCAGAACACTGCTGCAACCAGCGCCGGAATCACCCAGAAACCCAGGCCCATCGCCCAACTGTGACCGAAATGTTCACTCAGCGGCACGCTGGAACCCGCCGCCATCGCCGCGCCCAGACACAACGCCATGGTGTACACGCCGGTCATGGTGCCCGCATGTTTGGCGAAGTCGCGCTTGACGATGCCCGGCAGCAAAACTCCGATGATGCCGATACTCGCGCCGCCCAATACGCTGCCAGCGAACAGGCCGATCTCGCCGAAGTTGCTGCGCAAGATAATCCCACCGGCCAGTGTCAGTAGAATTCCCAACACCACCCGTTCAGCGCCAAAACGCCGCGCCAGAATCGGTGCCAGTGGGGCGAACAATCCCAGGCACAGCACTGGCAGTGTGGTCAGCAAACCGGCCTGAGCCGCCGACAAACCGAGGCTCTTCGACACATCACTGAGCAGCGGCGCCATGCTCGACAGCGCCGGACGCAAATTCAGCGCGACCAGAATCAAGCCGAGCAGCAGCAACCACGGCCGGCGCACCAGCGGATGGCTTTGTTGCACTTGCTCGTCGTCAGCCTCGGCATCGATCAGCAGCTCTTCGAGTTCTGCCGTGCGTTTGGGGGTTGTGGATAGCTCACTGCGGGACATGGATTTCTCGGTTTCAAGGTTCATTGATCAACTGCCTCGACAAAGCTTTGGCCCGTTCCGGGTCGCGTTGCTCGACCGCATCGAGTAACTCGATATGCAAGTCGAACACTTCCTGACGGCGCGGGACGATATTCAGGGTCTGGCGCAATTGCGCACCGACGATGCTGGAGAAATAGCGATAAAGCTCGCTGAGGGTCGGGTTGTGCGCGGCATCGACCAAACGACGGTGGAACACGAGATCGCAGGCGATATAGGTGTCGAGATCGCCGTGGTAGTGGCTGCCGCTGGTGCCGAGCGCTTCACGCAATGCGACGAGGTCCTCGTCGGTACGGCGCAACGCCGCCAGGCCGATGGCCTCGACTTCGAGAATGTGCCGGGTTTCCCGTGCCTGATCCAGCGAGCAGCGTGACAACGCTTTTAGCGTATCGAGCGGATCGACCACGGCGCGCAAGTAACTGCCATCGCCCTGGCGAATCTCGATCAGTCCGGAAAACGCCAGCACGCGCATGGCTTCGCGCACGGTGTTGCGGCTGATGCCCAGCTCGGCGCACAGCTCGGGTTCGGTCGGCAAACGCTCGCCAACCTGCCAGGCACCGCTGTTGATGCGCTGACGAAGCTGATCCAGAGCCTGATCGACCAGGGATCGCTTAACGAGTGGAGAGATATCTGACATAGGATTTTCCCTTTCATCCAATCATAGGATGAATTTTCTGACATGTTAGTCAGACCCGTGTAGGACGGCAACCACCTAGGGTCAATCGGAGACACATGGAGCGATATTTTCGATTGGTGAAAATTACCCTTTAAGGGTAATTTCAGGGACAGGGTTTTGGTTTCTTATGGAAAAGAACACACCCCATTATGAGCTGGCGGTGATCAAGGCTGAGGTCAGGCGGCTTGGAAGAAGGGCCTTTACCAGAAGCTCTGCAGAATCCGGTGATCTTCTCGGCTTTAGCATAAGAGAGATGCAAGAAATCGTTTACGAGCTGCAGAACAGGATGTTGTACAAGTCGATGACCAGCTATGACGATCATCGAGTCTGGCAGGACGTGTATCACACCCATTCACAAGATCTGGAGATTTACATCAAGGTGACATACCGCCCTGCCGGCGGCGCACCGGTAATCTCCTTCAAGGAGAAAAACCCATGAAAACCCGGCAATGTTTCAGCTGTGGTGCCCGTGAGGGAATGAGGCATTTCGAGGGGCGAGGCGAGACCCTGAGTGTCAAAGGCATGGAGCGCCGTGTAACCGATCTTTCTGGCTGGGAATGCCAGCAGTGCGGCGAAGTCGAGTGGGATGACGATACCGATAGCGCGGAACGTTATACGAAAGCAGGCGATGAGCTGGTTATCGCCGCCAGACAAATGATCGGTGCCGAGATGAAACGTATTCGACGCAAATTGCACCTGACGCAAAAAGAGACGGTGCAACTGCTCTCCGGCGGCGGGCATAACGCGTTCTCTCGTTACGAGCGGGGTGAATTACTTCCACCCAGAGCATTGGTGCTGCTCATGCGCCTGCTGGACCGACATCCCTACATGCTTGTCGATATTCAAACCTTGGCAGAAGGCGCAGACCTGCGAGGTTTCAAGCACACAGTCCACAAAGAACACGAAACCCTCACCGTATCCTGACCCACAAAAAAACAAACCCGGCACAAGGCCGGGTTTGATTTACACACAAACCATCAATGCAAAATCTGACTCAAGAACAACTTCGTCCGCTCGTTCTGCGGATTATCGAAGAAGTCATTCGGCGCCGCCTGTTCAACGATTTCACCTTTGTCCATGAAGATCACGCGGTTGGCCACAGTACGGGCAAAGCCCATCTCGTGAGTCACGCAAAGCATGGTCATGCCGTCTTCAGCCAGGCCGATCATGGTGTCCAGAACCTCTTTCACCATCTCCGGATCGAGCGCTGAAGTCGGTTCATCGAACAGCATGATTTTCGGTTTCATGCACAGCGCGCGGGCGATCGCCACACGCTGTTGCTGACCACCGGACAGTTGCCCCGGAAACTTGTGCGCCTGCTCAGGAATGCGAACGCGCTCCAGGTAGTGCATGGCGATTTCTTCGGCCTTGCGCTTGGGCATCTTGCGTACCCACATCGGCGCTAGGGTGCAGTTCTGCAAAATGGTCAGGTGCGGGAACAGGTTGAAGTGCTGGAACACCATGCCGACTTCACGGCGGATCGCTTCGATCTGCTTGAGGTCGTTGGTCAGCTCCACGCCATCGACGACGATGCGGCCCTGCTGGTGTTCTTCCAGACGATTGAGGCAACGAATCGTCGTCGACTTACCGGAACCCGACGGCCCGCACAGGACGATACGCTCGCCTTGTTTGACGTTGAGGTTGATGTCTTTGAGCACGTGGAACTGGCCGTACCACTTGTTGACGCCCTGCATCTGAATAATGCCTTCAGGACCTACAGGCTTTTTGATTGCTTCACTCATTTACAGAACTCCTAACGCTTGTGGCCAGTGTCGAGCTTGCGTTCCAGATGCATGGAATAGCGCGACATACCAAAACAGAAAATCCAGAACACCAGGGCGGCGAACACGTAGCCTTCGGTGGCCATGCCCAGCCATTTGGGATCGGCAGCGGCTTGTTTGACGCTGTTGAGCAGGTCAAACAGGCCGATGATGATCACAAGGCTAGTGTCCTTGAACAGCGCAATGAATGTGTTGACGATGCCGGGGATTACCAGCTTCAGGGCTTGCGGCAGAATCACCAGGCCCATCGAACGCCAATAACCGAGGCCCATCGCGGCAGCGGCTTCGTACTGTCCTTTGGGGATCGCTTGCAGACCGCCACGCACCACTTCGGCGACGTAGGCCGACTGGAACAGGATCACGCCGATCAGCGCCCGCAGCAGCTTGTCGAAATTCATGCCTTCAGGCAGGAACAACGGCAGCATCACCGAAGACATGAACAGCACCGTGATCAACGGCACGCCGCGCCAGAACTCGATGAAGGTCACGCAGACCACCCGAATCGCCGGCATGTTCGAACGACGGCCCAGCGCCAGCACAATCCCCAGCGGCAACGCACCGGCGATACCGACAGTGGCGATCACCAGGGTCAGCATCAGACCGCCCCACTGGCTGGTTGCCACGGTGGTCAGACCGAAACCGCCGTGCAGCAAGGTGAAGGCAATGATCGGATACAGCACCAGAAAGCTCAGCCCGTAGATCGCTTTACGCGGCACACGCGAGATGAACAATGGTGCCGCGCCGATCACCGCCAGCCACACGGTCAGGTCGACACGCCAGCGCAGTTCCGTCGGGTAGTAGCCGTACATGAACTGGCCGAAACGCTGCTGAATGAACACCCAGCAGGCGCCCTCCTTGGTGCAGTCGGCGCGGGTGGTGCCGACCCAGTTGGCATCGACAATCGCCCAGCTGAGGATCGGAGGCACCACGAGATAAATCAGGTAGAACGCAAACAGCGTCAGCAGGGTGTTGAGCCAGCTGGAGAACATGTTCGCGCGCATCCACGCCACCACGCCGATGCTGCTGTTCGGTGGTGGCATGTCAGGTTTGAAAGTATGAGTACTCATGCGCTTTTCCTTACCGCTCGATCAGCGCAATGCGCTTGTTGTACCAGTTCATCAGCAGAGAGATGCTGATACTGATCGCCAGGTACACGCTCATCGTGATGGCAATCACTTCGATGGCTTGACCGGTCTGGTTGAGCACGGTGCCGGCGAACAGCGACACCATTTCCGGGTAACCGATACCGGCCGCCAGCGAGGAGTTCTTCGCCAGATTGAGGTATTGGCTGGTCAGGGGCGGAATGATCACGCGCAGGGCTTGCGGAATGATCACCTTGCGCAGCGTCGGGCCGTTGCGCAGGCCGAGCGAGCGCGCCGCTTCTGTCTGGCCATGGCTGACCGATTTGATGCCCGAACGCACGATCTCGGCGATAAACGCCGCGGTGTACACGGTCAGGGCCAGGGTCAAGGCGAGCAGTTCCGGGATCAGCACCCAGCCGCCAACAAAGTTAAAGCCTTTGAGTTCAGGCATTTCCCAGTGCAGCGGAGCGCCGAAGATCAGTGCGCACAAGGTCGGGATCACCAGCAGAATCGCCAGGCCCACCCAGAACTTGTGGAACGGCACGCCGGTTTCTTCAAAGCGCTTGTTGGCCCAGCGGCACATCAGCACGATGCCGACGATGGCCACCACGATGCTGATCACGAACGCCCAGAAACCATCAGCGGCCAACGCGGCCGGCATGTTCAGGCCTCGGCTGCTGACGAAGAAGGTGTCACCGAAGTTATGACTGTTGCGCGGTCCCGGCATGGTCAGGAATACCGCGAAGTACCAGAACAGGATTTGCAGCAGCGGCGGAATGTTGCGGAACACTTCCACATATACAGTCGCCAGTTTGCTGATGATCCAGTTCTGCGACAGCCGCGCCACGCCGATGATGAAACCGAGGATCGTCGCCAGAATCACGCCGATCACGGTCACCAACAGGGTGTTGAGCAGACCGATGACAAAGACGCGGGCATAGCTGTCCGCTTCCGTGTAGTCGATCAGGTGTTGAGCGATGCCGAACCCGGCACTGCGCTCCAGAAAGCCGAAACCGGAAGTAATGCCCCGGTGCTGAAGGTTGGTTTGCGTGTTGTCGAACAAGTACCAGCCCAGCGAGACCACCGCCACAACGGTGATGATCTGGAATAGCCACGCACGCACTCGTGGATCGCTGAGGCTGAGCCTCTGCTTTGGTGCGCCGATTGAATTTTGCATGAAGTGCCCCGGAAGAAATGGAACAAGAACATCACCCGGCGGTTGGCCCGCCGGGTGATAGAACCATTAGCGCACTGGTGGTGCGTACTGAATGCCGCCGTTGTTCCACAGGGCGTTCAAGCCGCGGTCAATTTCCAGCGGAGTGCTCTTGCCGAGGTTTTTCTCGAAGATTTCGCCGTAGTTGCCGACTTGTTTGACGATCTGCACAACCCAGTCTTTCGGCAGTTTCAGGTCTTTGCCGTACTCGCCGTCAGCGCCGAGCATACGGGCAACGTCCGGGTTCTTGGTCGACTTGGCTTCGGCTTCGACGTTCTTCGAAGTGATACCGGCTTCTTCAGCATTGAGCAGCGCGTAGCCAACCCAGCGCACGATGGCCAGCCACTCATCATCACCGTTACGTACGACCGGGCCCAGCGGTTCTTTGGAAATGGTTTCCGGCAGAACCACGTAGTCCTTCGGCGAGGCCAGCTTGGAGCGCTGGGCGAACAGTTGGGACTTGTCGGAGGTCAGCACGTCGCAACGACCGGATTCCAGCGACTTGGCGCTTTCATCGGAGGTGTCGAAGGTGATCGGGGTGTATTTCAGACCGTTGCCACGGAAGTAGTCGGAAACGTTCAGCTCGGTGGTGGTACCGGCCTGGATGCAGATGGTTGCACCGTCCAGCTCTTTGGCACTTTTCACGCCCAGCTTGTTGTTAACCAGGAAACCGATGCCGTCGTAGTAGGTAATGAAGCCTGGGAATTTCAGGCCCATGCCCGCGTCACGGGAACTGGTCATGGTGGTGTTGCGCGACAGGATGTCGATCTCGCCCGATTGCAGCGCGGTGAAGCGCTCTTTGGCGTTCAACTGACTGAATTTGACCTTGGTCGCGTCGCCGAATACGGCAGCGGCCACAGCGCGGCAGACGTCAGCGTCGATCCCGAGGATCTTGCCGGTTGCGTCCGGTACCGAGAAGCCCGGCAGACCGTCGCTCACGCCACACTGCACGAAACCTTTCTTCTGCACGGCATCCAGGGTTGCACCCGCCTGAGCGAACCCGCTGACGCCGAGAACTGTTGCTGCAGTCACGATCGCCAGAGTGGATTTCAACATCTTCATTCAAACCTCCAGTTTTGCTCTTGTTGTGTCGGAGCTTGAGTCCAGTCGCACCCTTTTGAGGCGTTGTTGACCCGTGTTGGCTTTTTTTGGGGTCAACCGACGTAAGACCTTCGCTATGAGTCTAGTAGGAGAAAATCCACATCATGGACAACTCACTTCTCACCAATCGGCCGAACGGGCTGTAGCCCTTTCACATTCGCTAAGCCCGTAGCGGCCATTGGCGAACATCCATCACCGGATTCTTTGCAATCCCGTCGCGGGTCGTACACTGATAGTGTTACCGCCCACGCAAGATCGGTTGCACGGTTCAAGCCATAGCAAAGCCCGTACCACACCGCTCACCGAATCGATTCGGCGACAGGTCAATAGCAAAACTTGTAACCTTGCGACATCTTCTTAACGGATCAACCGGACGCGCACTCGAACCACGCACTTAATGAGAGCGCCCGCACATTTTTGGAGCAGACATGACCGAGCCCTTGATTCTTCAGCCTGTTAAGCCCGCAGACGCCTGCGTGATCTGGCTGCACGGCCTCGGCGCCGACCGTTACGACTTCCTGCCGGTGGCCGAGGCATTGCAGGAAAGCCTGCTGAGCACTCGCTTCGTGTTGCCACAGGCGCCAACTCGTCCAGTGACGATAAATGGCGGATATGCCATGCCAAGCTGGTACGACATCAAAGCCATGAGCCCGGCGCGCGCGATCGATCGTGATGAGCTGGAAGCGTCGGCGGATCGCATCATTGAATTGATCGAAAACGAGCGCGCCAGCGGAATAGACGCCTCGCGAATTTTTCTCGCCGGGTTTTCCCAGGGTGGCGCGGTGGTGTTGCACACTGCATTTATGAAATGGCAGGGGCCATTGGGCGGCGTGCTGGCGTTGTCGACATATGCGCCGACCTTCAGTGATGAGATGGAGCTGTCAGCCAGTCAGCAGCGGATTCCCGCGATATGCCTGCACGGCCAGTTCGATGGCGTGGTGCAAAACTCGATGGGGCGCAGTGCTTATGAGCATTTGGTGAAGCATGGTGTCACCGTGACATGGCAGGAATACCCAATGGAGCACGAAGTGTTACCCGAGGAAATTCGCGACATCGGTGCCTGGTTGACCGAACGTTTGCGCTAAGCGTCGAGATTAAAGCCGCCCTTTGATCCCTCCCACTACGCCGCGCCCGTTTCTTGCATTACACTGGCCGGCGTACATTCCTTAACCAATTGATGAGATGACCGTGCTCAAAGCACTCAAGAAGATGTTCGGTAAAAGCGAGGCTGAGCAGCTCGCGCCAGTTCCCAGTGCGCCGTCGCACGCCCCCGGTCATCGCAACGATGCGCCACAGGCCGACCGCCCCGCTCACGTAGCGGCACCGAAGGCAGAACCACAACCTGCACCGGCCGCGCCAATCGCTGCCGAACCTGCCCGCAGCGAAGCGCCGAAACCGGCCAGACCGCGCCGCGAACCGAAGCCCAAGGCACCGGTTATTCCGTGGAAACTCGAGGATTTCGTCGTCGAGCCACAGGAAGGCAAAACCCGCTTCCACGATTTCAAGCTGTCTCCAGAACTGATGCACGCCATCCAGGATCTGGGTTTTCCGTACTGCACTCCGATTCAGGCGCAGGTCCTGGGTTACACCCTCGCCGGCAAAGACGCCATTGGCCGTGCGCAGACCGGCACCGGTAAAACCGCCGCGTTCCTGATCTCGATCATCACCCAGCTGCTGCAGACCCCGCCGCCGAAAGAACGCTACATGGGCGAACCCCGTGCGCTGATCATCGCGCCGACCCGTGAGCTGGTGGTACAAATCGCCAAGGACGCCGCTGACCTGACCAAGTACACCGGCCTCAACGTCATGACGTTTGTTGGCGGCATGGACTTCGACAAGCAGCTCAAGCACCTCGAAGCGCGTCACTGCGACATCCTCGTCGCCACACCGGGCCGTCTGCTCGACTTTAACCAGCGTGGCGACGTGCACCTGGACATGGTCGAAGTGATGGTGCTGGACGAAGCCGATCGCATGCTCGACATGGGTTTCATCCCGCAGGTACGTCAGATCATTCGCCAGACGCCGCCGAAATCCGAGCGCCAGACCTTGCTGTTTTCCGCGACCTTCACCGAAGACGTGATGAACCTCGCCAAGCAGTGGACCACCGACCCTGCGATCGTCGAAATCGAAATCACCAACGTTGCCAACGAAAACGTCGAGCAGCACATCTATGCGGTGGCCGGTGCCGACAAGTACAAACTGCTCTACAACCTGGTCAACGATAACGGCTGGGAACGAGTGATCGTGTTTGCCAACCGCAAGGACGAAGTACGCCGCATCGAAGAACGCCTGGTGCGCGATGGCATCAACGCCGCGCAACTGTCCGGCGATGTGCCTCAGCACAAACGCATCAAGACCCTGGAAGGTTTCCGCGAAGGCAAGATTCGCGTGCTGGTCGCCACCGATGTGGCCGGTCGCGGCATCCACATCGACGGCATCAGCCACGTGATCAACTTCACCCTGCCGGAAGTCCCGGACGACTACGTGCACCGCATCGGCCGGACCGGTCGTGCTGGCGCCGACGGTGTGTCGATCAGCTTCGCCGGTGAGGACGACTCCTACCAGTTGCCGTCCATCGAAGAGAAGCTCGGTCGCAAGATCAGCTGTGAAACGCCGCCGACGCATCTGTTGCGCGCGGTTGAGCGCAAGCGTCCGCAGTAAACGACGTTTAAAGGAAAAGCGCAGCCGGCAACGGACTGCGCTTTTTTTTCGCCCGGTGTTTCATCAGGTGCTTGCGAGAGAAAACTAAAAGTCCATAATGGACTAATAAGTTTATCTTTCATCTTCGGAGCCTGATATGTCCAATACGCCCTACGTGATCGACCAGCATCAGGCCCGTGAGCTGCTGGCGCGCATTGATGTGCCGCAAATCCTGCGCAAGCTGTTCCGTGATCTTGCGGCGGGTAACGCCGTGCAACCGGCGCAGCAACTGGTGGAATTTCCGCAAGGTGCCGGCGACTTCATCAATTATCTGGGCGTGCTGGCCGAAGAAGGCGTGTACGGCGTGAAGACCTCGCCGTATATCGTTCGCGAGCAAGGTGCGCTGGTGACGGCATGGACCTTGTTGATGTCGATGAAAACCGGTCAACCGCTGCTGCTCTGCGATGCCGCCGAACTGACCACCGCGCGCACCGCCGCGACCACGGCTGTGGCGGTCGACACCCTCGCTCCGACAAACGCCACGCGACTGGCAATCATCGGGAGTGGCAAGGTTGCGCAGGCGCATCTGCACTATGTGAAAGGTCTGCGCGACTGGCAGAGCATCAGTCTGTATTCGCCAAGCCTGTCCGCCGACGCTCAAACCAAGGCACTGTTGAAAGCCATCACTCCCAACCTGAGGATCGTTGACAGCCGTGAAGCCGCTCTCGTCGAGGCCGACGTGATCATGCTGTGCACCTCGTCCGCCGGCCCGGTGATCGATCCGGCCGCGCTGAGCAAACCAGCCCTGATCACCTCGATCAGCACCAACGCCCCGCGTGCCCATGAAGTGCCGCCGCAGAGCCTCAACGACATGCAGGTGTTCTGCGACTATCGTCTGACCACGCCGGGTTCGGCAGGTGAGATGCTGATTGCCAGTGAACAGCATGGCTGGAGCAAGGATTCGATTGTCGGCGACCTCGCCGACTTGCTCAGCGAGAAAGTGCAGCGCCCCGATTACGATCGTCACGTGTTCTTCCGTTCAATCGGCCTGGGACTGGAAGACATCGCCCTCGCCAATGCGATTTATCACTTGACTCACTAACACCACAAATCCCCTGTAGGAGTGAGCCTGCTCGCGATAGCGGTCTGACATTCACCGAAGATGTCGACTGATATACCGCTTTCGCGAGCAGGCTCGCTCCCACAAGGGACTAGCGAACGCCTCGATATTGCGTATCCACTGGAGACCTACATGAGCCAGGCAGATTTCATCATCATCGGCGGCGGGATTGCCGGCGCATCCACCGGTTTCTGGCTGTCGCCGCACGGCAAAGTGATCGTGCTCGAACGTGAATCCCACCCGGCCTATCACTCCACCGGGCGCTCCGCCGCGCTGTTTACCGCCGCGTACGGCACGCCACAAGTTCGCGCGCTGACCCAGGCCAGCCGGGCGTTTTTTGACCACCCGCCAGCCGGTTTCTGCGAACACCCACTGCTCACCCCACGCGGTGAAATGACCGTGGATTTCACCGGTGATGCCGCCGAACTTAACAACCAATATCTCAGCGCCAAAGCCACCGTGCCGGAGATGCAACTGCTCAGCGCCGACGAAGCCTGCGCGCGACTGCCGATCCTGCGTCGGGAAAAAGTCCACGGCGCGATCTATGACCCGAGCGCCAGCGACATCGACACTGACGCCTTGCATCAGGGCTACCTGCGCGGGATCCGCCGCAACAACGGCGAAGTGCACACCGATTGCGAAGTGCTAGGCCTCAGTCGCGATACCGAGGGCCTCTGGAGTGTTCAGACCAACGGCCAGACGTTCAGCGCGCCAGTGATCATCAACGCCGCCGGCGCCTGGGCCGACAAGATCGGCACACTGGCCGGCGCCCAACCGCTGGGCCTGCAACCGAAGCGCCGCGCCGCGTTCATTTTCGCCGGGCCGGAAGGCGTCGACATTCATCACTGGCCGATGCTGGTCAGCCTCGACGAATCCTTCTATATGAAGCCCGACGCCGGCATGTTTCTCGGCTCGCCCGCCAACGCCGACCCGGTCGAGCCTCACGATGTGCAGCCGGAAGAACTGGACATTGCCATGGGCATCTACCAGATCGAAGAAGCCACCACGCTGACCATCCGCCGTCCGACGCGTACGTGGGCCGGCCTGCGCAGCTTCGTCGCCGACGGTGATTTGCTCAGTGGCTTCGATCAGCAGGTGCCGGGGCTGTTCTGGGTGGCGGCACAGGGTGGTTACGGCATTCAGACTTCCCCGGCGATGGGCCAGGCCAGCGCGGCGTTGGTACGCGGCGAGCCGTTGCCCGAGCACTTGCAGCAGTTCGGGCTGGACAGCACCATGCTCGCCCCCGCTCGCCTCGCCTGATTGTCCACGGATGACGCGCCCAACGGATTGCGGCACACTCGCAACGCCTCCTGATCACGGGGGCGTTGACGCTGCCTGGAGCTCCACTGTCATGACTGCCCCTGAATTCGACCCGGCGCTGGATAACTTCCGCGCCGTCGCCGACGCCATCGCCACGCTGTTCTTTCCCCACGCTGAAGTGGTGCTGCACGACCTGCGCACGCAAAAGGTCGACTACATCGCCAACAACCTGTCCAAGCGCGAGATCGGCGACGACTCGTCACTGGAGGACATGCTCAGCGAGGATGTCAGCGACCGTAATATCGGCCCGTACGAAAAGCTCAATTGGGATGGCCAGAAGATTCGCAGCCTGAGCACCGTGCTGCGCGACAGCGAAGGCCGCCCGCTGGCGGTGTTGTGCATCAACCTGAATATTTCGCTGTTCGAGAATGCCAAGGCCGCGCTGGACCTGTTCCTCTCGCCGAGCAAACTGATCCCGCAACCGGACTCACTGTTTCGCGATGACTGGCAGGAGCGCATCAACACTTTCCTCCACGCCTGGCTGCGCGAACGGCAGCTGAGCCTGAACCTGCTGACCCGCGATCACAAACGCGAACTGGTGCTGGCGCTGCACGCCGAGGGCGCGTTCAAGGGCAAGAGCGCCTCGAACTATGTGGCCAATGTGCTGAACATGGGGCGGGCGACGGTGTACAAGCATCTGAAAGAAATGAAGGCCTAGAGATTTGCGGTGATTGATCCGGCCCCATCGCTGGCAAGCCAGCTCCCACAAGGATTTACGGTGTACACAAAACCTGTGGGAGCTGGCTTGCCAGCGATAGCGGACTATCAGTCGCCGTAGATGTCGGACTTGAAATACTTCTCGGAAATCTTCTGGTACTCGCCACTCGCGCGAATGCCATCAATGGCGCCATTCAACTGGCTGACCAATTCTGCATTACCCTTGCGCACTGCAATCCCTGCGCCCTCGCCCACGTACTTCGGATCCTTCAACTCAGGCCCGACAAACGCATAACCCTTGCCACGCGGCATCGACAAAAAGTCATTCAGCGGAATGGTGTCGGCAAAAATCGCATCAAGCCGCCCCGCTGCCAGGTCCATGTAGATTTCTTCGTTGTTGCTGTAGCGCTTGACGTTAATGCCCTTCGGCTCGAACACCTCGGTGGCATAACGATCGGTGGTGGTCGCGCGCTGCACGCCGACATTCTTGCCCTTGAGGCTCGCGTATTGATCGTCGACCGTGGCGCCTTCCTTCATCACCAGTCGTGACGAAGTGAAGTAGTACTTGTGGGTGAAATCCACCGACTTCTTGCGGTCTTCGTTGATGGTCATCGAGGACAGCGCCATGTCGATCTTTTTCACTTTCAGCGAAGGAATCAGACCGTCGAACTCACCTTCGACCCACACACACTTGACCTTCATCTGCGCACACAGGGCATTGCCGATGTCGTAGTCGAAACCGACGATTTCGCCTTTGTCGGTTTTCGACGCAAATGGCGGGTAAGCGGCTTCGATACCGATGCGCAGGGTTTGCTCGGCGGCGAACACGCTGGCGGAGGCCAACAGACTGAGGGCCAGACCGGTGATGAGGGGGAGTTTCTTCATGTTCGTTCTCTCGCGGGTTGTTGTTGGTTTGGCAAGATGAAGAAGAGCAACCGGAAGCGGGGAGCTTCGAGCGGCAAGACTGAAGCTTTTTTGTACTTGTAAATCCATATTGGACTTATATGTACAATGCGTCAATCGGGCAAAGATGGAGGATTTGGTGATGCAGATGACGTCATCGCGAGCAGGCTCACTCCTACAGGGGAACGCATTCCAATTGTAGGAGTGAGCCTGCTCGCGATAGCTGATTTGAAGGCGCTACAGGAGTTATTTCTTCCAGCGATCCGCCGCTGCATGATCACTGTCCCGCCCCTCAACCCAACGCGGCCCGTCGCTGGTGTTTTCTTTCTTCCAGAACGGCGCGCGGGTTTTCAGGTAGTCCATGACAAAGGCGCAGGCATCGAAGGCGGCCTGGCGATGGGCGCTGGCGGCGCCGACAAACACGATGGGTTCGCCCGGCTCCAATGCGCCGATGCGGTGCAGCACTTCCAGTTTCAACAACGGCCAGCGCTGTTCGGCTTCGATGGCGATTTTACCGAGGGCTTTTTCGGTCATGCCCGGATAGTGTTCGAGGAACATCCCCGCTACATCGAGGCCGTCGTTAAAGTCGCGCACGTAGCCGACAAAACTCACCACCGCGCCGACGCCGACATTGGCCGCATGCATCGCGTTGACTTCAGCGCCCGGATCGAACGGCGTGGCCTGCACGCGAATCGCCATGGATCAGCCCCCGGTCACGGTAGGGAAAAACGCCACTTCGTCGCCATCGACCACCGGCTCATCGAGTTGGCAGAGGTCTTCGTTGCGTGCGCACATCAGGTTCTGCTCGCTCAGTACCTCGGCGCCGTCACGTTGCGCGAGCAGTGCGCGAACGTCCTCGACGGTGGCGAAATCACCTTCAATCTTTACCGAATCCACGCCCAGCGCTTCGCGGTAACGGGCAAAAAACTTCACGGTCAGGTTCATGGCTGCTCCGCCTGAAAGTGCCCGCTCTTGCCACCGACCTTCTCCAGCAGACGCACGCTTTCAATGGTCATGCCGCGATCGACGGCTTTACACATGTCGTAAATGGTCAGGGCGGCAACACTGGCAGCGGTCAACGCTTCCATCTCAACGCCGGTCTGCCCGGACAGCTTGCAGCGGGCAACGATGCGCACGGTGTCGTCGCCATCAGCACTGAGTTCGACTTTGACGCCGGTGAGCATCAGCGGATGGCACAGGGGAATCAGATCGCTGGTTTTCTTCGCCGCTTGAATGCCGGCAATGCGCGCCACGGCGAACACGTCGCCCTTGGGATGGCCACCGCTGACGATCATCTGCAGCGTTTCGGGGAGCATGCGCACCAGCGCTTGGGCCGTCGCTTCACGGAACGTCACGGCTTTTTCGGTGACGTCGACCATGTTGGCGCGACCTTGGGAATCGAGATGAGTCAGCACGGGATTACTCCTGATCAGGAGCGACGATTGTAAACCTGCGGGTCAAATTTCTGCGAGTCGGATTATCACGCAACCTGTGTAGGAGCTGCCGAAGGCTGCGATCTTTTGATCTGGCTTTTGAAGATCAAGATCAAAAGATCGCAGCCTTCGGCAGCTCCTACATCTGGATTTGTGCAGGGCCATAAAAAACCGGGCGGCTTTTAGGCCGCCCGGTTTTGGTTGAAAGGTTACAGATGGGTTTCGGCGTATTCGGCCAGAATCGAGCGAGGCACCCCTTGCAGGGTGATGTGCACACCGTTGGGGAAATCCTTGAAGCGTTCGGTCAGGTAGGTCAGCCCGGAGCTGGTCGCGGACAGGTAAGGGGTGTCGATCTGTGCGAGGTTGCCCAGGCACACCACTTTCGAACCGGCACCGGCCCGGGTGATGATGGTTTTCATCTGGTGCGGCGTCAGGTTCTGACATTCGTCGATCAGGATCAGGCTCTGCTGGAAGCTGCGACCGCGAATGTAGTTGAGCGATTTGAACTGCAACGGCACTTTGCTGAGGATGTAATCGACGCTGCCATGGGTGTTTTCGTCATCCATGTGCAAGGCTTCGAGGTTGTCGGTGATGGCGCCCAGCCACGGCTCCATTTTTTCCGCTTCGGTGCCGGGCAGGAAGCCGATTTCCTGGTCCAGGCCCTGCACACTGCGGGTCGCAATGATGCGGCGATAACGCTTGCTGACCATGGTCTGCTCGATCGCCGCGGCCAGCGCCAGAATGGTTTTACCGGAGCCTGCCGCACCCGACAGGTTGACCAGATGAATGTCCGGATCCAGCAACGCGTACAGCGCCAGACTCTGATAGATGTCGCGTGGCTTCAGCCCCCAGGCCTCTTGATGCAGCAGCGGTTCCTGATGCAGGTCGAGGATCAGCAGCTTGGCCTCGTCGATCTCCTTGATCCAGCCGACAAAGCCCTGTTCGTCGATGATGAACTCGTTGATGTGCACCGCCGGCAGGTTGTCGATCAGTTGCACTTGGTGCCAGGTGCGGCCGTGATCCTGGCGGGTGTCGACCTTGCTCACGCGGTCCCAGAATGAGCCGGTCATGTTGTGATAGCCGTTGGGCAGCAGAGACACGTCATCGACCAGTTGGTCGGTGCTGTAATCCTCGGCATCGATGCCACAGGCGCGCGCCTTGAGGCGCATGTTGATGTCTTTGGTGACCAGCACCACAGGCTTTTTCGGATCGCGGGTGTGCAAATCGATCAGTTGGTTGATGATTTTATTGTCGTTCAGATGCTCGGGCAGAATCAGATTCGATTCGGCCTGTTTGCTCATCAGAATTGACAGCAAGCCCTTCGGCCCGCCTTTACCGCGCTGGATCGGCACACCCAGCTCGACGTCTTCAGGGGAAGCGTCGCCCAGGGTCTTGTCGATCAGCCGGATGGCCTGACGGCATTCGGCGGCAACGCTGTGATGCCCGCTCTTGAGCTTGTCCAGCTCTTCAAGCACGGTCATCGGGATCGCGACGTGGTGTTCTTCGAAATTCAGCAGGGCATTTGGATCGTGAATCAATACGTTGGTATCGAGTACATAAAGGATTGGCTGGTTGGAGGAAGGGCTACGTCCGTGATCATCCATACTCGGTCACCTTTGTCAGAGCCATTGGACGCAATACCTGAGCGGTGCTGCGCCTCGAAGTGACTGCCGAAATCTCACCTGCGGAGATTCAAGTGACTGCAAACAAACGGGTCTTGGAAGACGCCACCTGTGTTGCAGGTTTCGGCGGTCTGTCTTCGTAATACTCCAAAACCGATGACATAAAAAAGTACTTTGACGGTTTTTTTAAGTTTATTTTGCAGAGTGACGAAAAGCCCTTGGCGGACTGCCCAGACCCCGCTAAAGTCGGAAGTCCGCCTGCATCGATTTCTTCAAAAAAATCGCCCCAAGCCCAATGTTTCCGGGCTTTTTTCGTTTCTCAGCGAAAAGCGTCCTGACAGTCTTCCCAACCGATACCGCTCTGCGCGGTTTGCGTGATCAGCCACGGTAACGAGGTCTTCACCGCGTCCTGTTTCATGTTGAAATTGATCACCCCGTGTCGCCACAGCAGCATCAGGGTCAGTACCCTCTGCGCGCTCGCTGTGCCCTTGAGTTTGCCGGCACCGTCCTGGGCATCGATGTCCCACAGCGCCACTTGCAGGCCTTGTGTGTTGAAGAAACCTTGCGCATCGCTGCGGCGCTGCCCTTCCGGCGGACGGAACAGCGGCACGTAGTTTTCCGGCAACTTGTTCTTCACCAGATCAGCGCTACGCCGCACCGAATCCTGCCAGTCCTGCCAGTGGCTGTGGGAGCGGAACTCCCAACCTTGAACGCCAACGCACTGTTTCGAGAACCCCGCTTGCAGGCTGCTCACCGAACGATCGGCCAGCCGCGCCTGAATATCCTTGCCCAGCACGAAGAACGTGCCGCTCAGGTTCGATTTGCGCAGGTATTCGGTGAGCCAGCCGGAGTTGTCCGGTTGCAGATTGGCGGCGCTGTCGAAGGTCAGCAGGAACAGCCGGTCGTGCATCGCGTCGCCGTTGCGCTCGTAGTCACCGAAACGATCGAATTCGTTGCTGCTCTGCGGCGACAAAGCGGCCTTGCGCAACAACTCGTCGAGGTACTGCACATGGAAGATCCGGCTCGGCTCGGCCCACTTGGTGTAATAACTGTCGTCACTGACGACGAACTTGGCAGCTTGCTCGCGCAGCGTTGGCAAGTCTTCTACAAGGAAGCAGAACGAGGCGTCCTGATCGCAGCTTTGCTGGGCGAAGTTGTAGTTGGCCAGCAGGCGCTGCCAGAGGCGTTGGCGCAGAATGTTGACCGCATCGATATTGACCGTGCGCAAGCCTAGACGCTGCGTCAGAGCGGCCTCGTCCATCGACTCGGTGCCCAGCAGGACACGGGCGAACATCAGGATTTCCGCCCGTGACGCCACGTCAAACAGGGTCGGGTTGCTAAGCTGCTCCGGCCAGGTGCTGCGATCCATCGTCGCCACATCGCCCGGCGCCGCGACGGCACCGAAGCTCAACAGCCACGCGGTGAATAAAAGAACAATGCGCAAAAGGGATGTCTCCATAACAAAACCCGCGCGGCACTATAGCTGATGTGCAAGGCTGAAGGACGCCGCCCTCACCCCAGCCCTCTCCCGGGGGGAGAGGGAGCTGACCGAGTATCGCTTTCGATATCCGCCAATCTGAACTATCGAGTCGCACTCAAATTTTGAAATCAATGAGATCGGCTCCCTCTCCCTCTGGGAGAGGGCTGGGGTGAGGGAAAAATCCACCAGCCGTCGCAAATGCCCGAGCTTACCCATACCTATAACCCCCATAGCTGGAGTCAACACCGACAACCCCCTAGAATCGCCCCCACGATTAAAGGAGACGACTTCATGCTGATGGTGATTTCCCCCGCCAAGACCCTCGATTACGAAACACCGCCGGCGACCCAGCGCTTCACTCAGCCGCAATACCTCGACCATTCCCAGGAACTGATCCAGCAACTGCGCGACCTGACCCCGGCGCAGATCAGCGAACTGATGCACGTGTCAGACAAAATCGGTGGACTCAACGCCGCGCGCTTCGGCAGCTGGACGCCCGCGTTCACGCCAGACAACGCCAAACAGGCACTGCTCGCGTTCAAGGGCGACGTCTACACCGGTCTCGACGCACAGTCCTTCAGCGAAACCGATTTCGATTACGCGCAAAAACACCTGCGCATGCTCTCCGGTCTCTACGGGCTGCTGCGCCCGCTCGACCTGATGCAACCCTATCGTCTGGAAATGGGCACCAAACTGGCCAACGCCCGTGGCAAAGACCTGTACGCCTTCTGGGGTACGCGCATCAGCGAATGGCTCAATGAAGCGCTGGCCGATCAAGGCGACGACGTGCTGCTCAACCTCGCCTCCAATGAGTACTTTTCGGCGGTGAAACGCACAGCCCTGAACGCGCGGATCATCAACACCGAGTTCAAGGACCAGAAGAACGGCCAGTACAAGATCATCAGCTTCTACGCGAAAAAAGCCCGGGGCCTGATGAGCCGTTTCGTGATCCAGGAAAAGATCAACGATCCGGCCCAGCTCAAACAGTTCGATGTGCAGGGTTATCGCTACAGCGTCGAACAGTCGAAACCCGACAATCTGGTGTTTTTGCGCGACCACGCCCCGGAATAATGCATGCCCAATGCACGACTCTTTCTATAAAGAGTCGTGCAGCTCGCACGATGTCAAAAAACCCTCGCACCTTTTCGCCATTTTAATGGCGCCAGAAAATCCTCCCTGTCTTTTCTAAGATTAGTTTCACTCGACACTGATCATTTTTTTCAGTAGTGGCACCTAACTTTTTTCAGCGTAGTGGCACAAAACTATCTAACGTGATTTTTCGCCTGTTATTAAAGGTCGAAAACGAAAGTGCTATCAAATTGAGACTAGTGCCATCTCTGACAATATTTCAAGAAATTTCAGATTTCGCGATGAGCGGACAGGAACTTCGTCCAAATGCATAGCTCATACCACCGGTAACGATTCTCGCCGAGTTTGTACGAGATAACTTACGCAGAGCAGATAGCCATGTAACCAAGTTGTCACAGCAACTTGCCTAGATGACTAACTAGTCTCAAAACAGACGATGGACAGGAGATACGCACCATCTATATCCCCTACAAAGGCCATGGCCGCGCCCTAATAAACGTGCTCGCCTGAGCACCCAACCGCTTGATTTACAGGACTTTCCTCCTGACATCAAGCGCGCAAGACGATTGCACAAGAGTCTTCTCCAAAGAGGATCGGCTGCATAACAGGGCAAGTCATAACAACAAGGCCTGGTTGCGCACATCTTGAGTGCACTTATTTAGACACTCGAAACTTAGTATGCCTGCACACGGCACTGTGGCGCCTGTGTGCCGCACTTTCGAGTGCACTAATAAACGCTGAACACCATTAACTCCGGCCTCTAAGGCCTGATATATACAGAGGTAATTGCGATGCGCATCAGCATATTTGGTTTGGGTTACGTTGGCGCAGTATGTGCCGGTTGCCTGTCTGCACGGGGCCATGACGTAGTTGGCGTCGATGTTGCCAAAGACAAGATCGACATGATCAACGCCGGCAAGTCGCCGATTGTTGAACCCGGCCTGGGCGAACTTCTGCAACAGGGTATCCAGACCGGTCGTCTGCGTGGCACGACCAACTTCGCCGAGGCGATTCGCGACACCGACCTGTCGATGATCTGCGTGGGTACGCCGAGCAAAAAGAACGGCGACCTCGAACTGAACTACATCGAAGCGGTATGCCGCGAGATCGGTTTTGTCCTGCGTGAAAAAACCACCCGCCACACCATCGTCGTGCGCAGCACCGTGCTGCCGGGCACCGTGGCCAACGTGGTGATCCCGATTCTCGAAGACTGCTCGGGCAAGAAGGCTGGCGTCGACTTCGGCGTTGCGGTCAACCCGGAATTCCTGCGTGAATCCACCGCCATTGCCGACTACGACCTGCCACCGATGACCGTCATCGGCGAGTTCGACAAGGCTTCGGGCGACGTTCTGCAATCGCTGTACGAAGAACTCGACGCACCGATCATCCGCAAGGACATCGCCGTTGCCGAGATGATCAAGTACACCTGCAACGTCTGGCACGCGACCAAAGTGACCTTCGCCAACGAGATCGGCAACATCGCCAAAGCGGTCGGCGTCGATGGCCGGGAGGTGATGGAAGTGGTCTGCCAGGACAAGACCCTCAACCTGTCCCAGTACTACATGCGCCCTGGCTTCGCCTTCGGCGGTTCGTGCCTGCCGAAAGACGTGCGTGCGCTGACCTACCGCGCCGGTTCGCTGGACGTCGAAGCGCCGCTGCTCAACTCGCTGATGCGCAGCAACGAATCGCAAGTACAGAACGCCTTCGACATCGTTGAAAGCCACGACAAACGTAAAGTCGCCCTGCTCGGCCTGAGCTTCAAGGCCGGCACCGATGACCTGCGCGAAAGCCCACTGGTAGAACTGGCCGAGATGCTGATCGGCAAGGGTTACGACCTGAGCATCTACGACAGCAACGTCGAGTACGCCCGTGTTCACGGCGCGAACAAAGACTACATCGAGTCGAAAATCCCGCACGTGTCGTCCCTGCTCAATTCGGACTTCGATTCGGTGATCGACAACTCCGACGTGATCATCCTCGGCAACCGCGACGAGAAATTCCGCTCGCTGGCTCAGGAAGCACCGCACGGCAAACAGGTCATCGACCTGGTGGGCTTCATGGCCAAAGCCACCGACGCTGGTAAGCGCACCGAGGGTATCTGCTGGTAAAGCAGACGTTGCGCGGCGCCGCACACCGCGACGCCACGCAACCACTGTGTGAACCCGTTGTAGGAGCTGTCGAGTGAAACGAGGCTGCGATCTTTCCGGGAACACTTGAGATCCGAGTGAACCCAGGAAAATCAAAAGATCGCAGCCTTCGGCAGCTCCTACAGGGGGCATCGATAAGCCTGCCTTAACCCCATCGGGCCCGGCCCGAGATAGAGACGGATGCAGATTATGCACAGGCTAAAGCACGGCCTACTTCAGGCCGCCGGTTGGCTGTTTTACCTAAGTTTGTTGATGGGCCTGGCCTTGATGCTGCCCACATCCACATTCGACTCCGAGTCGAAGGACTTCATTTTCCTGATTGGCGCCGTGGGTATCTGGCGCTACTCGATGGGTGCAACGCACTTTGTGCGCGGCATGATTTTTCTCTACATCGTTTACCCGCACCTGCGCCGCAAAGTGCGCAAGCTGGGTAAGGCGGCAGACCCGTCGCATGTGTTCCTGATGGTCACCAGTTTCCGTATCGACGCGCTCACCACCGCGCAGGTCTACAGCTCAGTGATCCGCGAAGCCATCGACTGCGAACTGCCGACCACCGTGGTCTGCTCGATCGTCGAAATGTCCGATGAACTGCTGGTCAAGGCATTGTGGGCACGGATGAATCCGCCAGACCGTGTGAAGCTCGACTTCGTGCGCATTCCCGGCACCGGCAAACGTGATGGCCTGGCCTATGGTTTCCGCGCGATTTCCCGCCACCTGCCGGACGACCGCGCCGTGGTCGCCGTGATCGATGGCGACACCGTGCTCGGCGAAGGCACCGTGCGCAAGACCGTGCCGTGGTTCCAGCTGTTCGGCAACGTCGGCGGCCTGACCACCAACGAGTTCTGCGAAGTGCGCGGCGGCTACATCATGAGCGAATGGCACAAGCTGCGTTTCGCCCAGCGCCACATCAACATGTGCTCGATGGCCCTGTCCAAACGCGTGCTGACCATGACCGGTCGTATGTCGGTGTTTCGCGCCACCGTGGTGACCAACCCGGAATTCATCGCCGACGTGGAAAGCGACTCGCTACAACACTGGCGTCTAGGCCGCTTCAAGTTTTTGACCGGCGACGACAAGTCGAGCTGGTTCAGCTTGATGCGCCTCGGTTACGACACCTTCTACGTGCCTGACGCGGCGATCAACACCGTTGAACACCCACCGGAAAAAAGCTTCATAAAGGCCAGCCGCAAACTGATGTTCCGCTGGTACGGCAACAACCTGCGCCAGAACTCGCGAGCACTGGGCCTGGGTGTGAAACGCCTCGGCGCCTTCACCTCGGTGGTGCTGTTCGATCAGCGCGTATCGATGTGGACCTCCTTGCTTGGCCTGACCGTGGCGATGATCGCCAGCTTCAAGTACGGCACCGCGTTCATCCTGGTTTACCTGCTGTGGATCGGCATCACCCGCCTGATCCTGACGTTGCTGTTGTCGTGTTCCGGTCACCGGATCGGCCCGGCTTACCCAGCGATTCTGTATTACAACCAGATCGTCGGTGCGCTGGTGAAGATTTACGTGTTCTTCCGCCTCGACCAACAATCCTGGACTCGCCAACCCACATCCCTGACCCGTGATCTCGCCAGCTTTCAACGTTGGTTCAACACCTGGTCGTCTCGGACCATGACCTTCTCCGCCGGCAGCATTTTTGTCGCCGTGCTGCTGATGATGGTCTGACCCGCCCCTATTGAATTAACAAGGAAATCGCCCCTATGAATACCGCCGTCAACGCCAACGTAGTGCATGAATCCGAAGCCCAGCGCCAACACGCCCGCGTGAAAATCCCGGCCAAACTGCGCTTCTTCGGTCCTGACCGGACGCCGGTCGAAGCGCGGGTCATCGACCTGTCTGCCGGTGGTCTGGCGTTCAACGCCGGGCAACTGCCGCTGACCATTGGCCAGGTGTACAAGGCGCGTTTGCAATTCGTCATCGACAACCTCGGCATCGCCATGGACGTTGAATTGCAGGTGCGTTCCTTCGACCGCCAGACCGGCCGCGCCGGCTGCCAGTTCCAGAATCTGGAACCGCAGGATATTTCCACCCTGCGCCACTTGATCACCTCGCACCTGGCCGGCGACATCGTCAGCATCGGTGAAGTGCTGGCGACCCTGCAGCGCGACAACTTCACCAAAGCGCGCAAGGTCAAGGACGGCGGCTCCGGCATGACTCCGTTCGGGCGCCTGAAAGCGGTGACGTTCAGCGCCGGTATCTTCGCGGTCGGTCTGGTCGCGGCGGGTTTCATTTTCAAATCGGTGTACGGCATGTACTTCGTCAGCCACGCACAGGCCGGTCTGGTCAGTGTGCCGGGGATGAACATCACCATGCCGCGTGACGGCACCGTGCAGAGCCTGGTCAAGTCCGACGGCGTTGCAGCCAAAGGCGCGCCACTGGCGACCTTCAGCACCAGCATGCTCGACGTGCTCAAGGGTCATCTGGAAGAAGATCAACTGTCCCCGGCCAAGGTTGAAGAACTGTTCGGCAAGCAAATGACCGGCACCTTGACCTCGCCATGCGATTGCACCGTGGCCCAGCAACTGGTGGCTGACGGTCAGTACGCGAGCAAAGGCGACGTGATCTTCCAACTGGTGCCGCGCAACACCCAGGCCACCGTCGATGCGCGCTTCTCCTATCGCCAGTTCGGCGACGTGCGTCCGGGCACCCCGGTGAGCTTCCAGATCGCCGGCGAAGACAAGACCCGCACCGGCAAGATCGTCAGCAGCACCAGCCTGAAAAGCGCCGACCTGTCCTCCGACATCCGCGTACAGATCCAGCCTGACGAGCCGCTCGACAGCAGCTTGGCCGGCCGCCCGGTGGAAGTGAACAGCGACCGTGGCCCGAACCTGAACTGGCTGATCGACAAAGCCATGGCTGCCGGTCTTTAAGTCGAGGACATGCCTGTGACTACTCCACCCATCCTGAAAACACCGCGATCCCTGTGGGAGCTGGCTTGCCAGCGATTGGATCAGCGCGGTATGTCTGATGTACCGAGTCGCCTGAATCGCTGGCAAGCCAGCTCCCACAGAGTTCATGTGGTGTGCTCGCTGGCGCTGGCGGTGAGTCTGGCCGGTTGTGCCGGCCTGCCCGATCAGCGTCTGGCCAACGAAGCGCTCAAACGTGGCGACACCGCCACCGCTGCGCAGAATTATCAGCAACTGGCCGATCTCGGTTACAGCGAAGCGCAAGTCGGCCTCGCCGATATCCAGGTCGACAGCCGCGACCCTGTGCAAATGAAACAGGCCGAAGCGACTTACCGCGCCGCCGCCAGTGTTTCGCCGCGTGCTCAGGCGCGTCTCGGCCGCTTGCTGGTGGCCAAGCCGGGTTCCACCGAAGCGGAGCATCACGAAGCCGAAAGCCTGCTGAAAAAAGCCGCCGCCAATGGCGAAGGCAACACGTTGATCCCGCTGGCGATGCTGTACCTGCAATACCCGCACAGCTTCCCCAACATCAACGCCCAGCAGCAGATCGATCAGTGGCGCAAATCCGGTTACCCGGAAGCGGGTCTGGCGCAGGTGCTGCTGTATCGCACTCAGGGCACTTACGACCAGCACTTGGATGACGTGGAAAAGATCTGCAAAGCCGCGCTCAACACCACCGACATCTGCAACCTCGAACTGGCCACGGTCTATCAGAAACGTGCCCAGCCAGAGCAGCAGGCCGAGCTGATCAAGCAGATGCAGGCCGGTTACAGCCGTGGCACGGTCACCGCGCAGCGTGTCGATTCCGTGGCCCGTGTATTGGCCGATTCGACCCTCGGCAAGACTGACGAGAAAACCGCGCAGTCGTTGCTCGAGCCGATCGCTCCGGGTTACCCGGCGTCGTGGGTGACCCTCGCACAACTGCTCTACGACTACCCGGAACTGGGCGACGTCGACCAGATGATGAAGTACCTCGACAACGGCCGCGCCGCCGACCAGCCACGCGCCGAGCTGTTGCTGGGCAAGCTCTACTACGAAGGCAAACTGGTCCCGGCCGACGCGAAAGTCGCCGAAGAACACTTCCAGAAAGCCGTCGGCCGCGAAGTCGCCGCCGACTACTACCTCGGCCAGATCTATCGTCGTGGTTACCTCGGCAAGGTCTACCCGCAGAAGGCGCTCGATCACTTGCTGACCGCTGCGCGCAACGGCCAGAACAGCGCCGACTTCGCCATCGCCCAGCTGTTTTCCCAAGGTAAGGGCACCAAGCCCGACCCGCTCAACGCCTACGTGTTCAGCCAATTGGCCAAAGCACAAAACACCCCGCAAGCCGATGAGCTGGCGACCACCCTCGCCGCGCAACTGCCGCCCGAGCGTCTGGCCGAAGCCCAACGTCTGCTGCAACAAGAGCAAGCCAGCCGTGGCGCTCTGAACCCGAACACGCTGCAACTGCACGCCCTGCAAGAAGAAGACGGCGAGGAAAAATTATGAAGTTGAATCCATTCGTGAAGGCCGGCATTGGCCTTTCGTTCGCGCTGATCTGGTCTTGCCCGACACTGGCCGCGATGACTGAAACCAAGAACTTCGGCCTTGAAGTGAAAGTCACCGGCCAGTCCGAAGACGACCGTGACCTCGGCACCGCCAAGGGCGGCGACGTCAACGGCGTCGGCCTCGACCTGCGTCCGTGGATCTACGGCGAAAGCGGCGCGTGGAGCGCCTACGCCATGGGCCAGGCCGTGACCTCGACCGACATCATCGAAACCGACACCCTGCAACAATCCGACGGTGAACAAGCCACCGACAACAGTGATCGCAAAACCAAGAAAAACTACCTGGCGATGCGCGAGTTCTGGGTCGGCTACAGCGGCCTCACCCCGTACCCGGGCGAGATGCTCAAGTTCGGTCGCCAGCGTCTGCGCAATGACGACGGCCAATGGCGCGACACCAACATCGAAGCGCTGAACTGGACCTTCGACACCACCCTGTTGCGCGCCAACGCCGGTGTGGCCGAACGCTTCAGCGAATACCGCACCGACTTGAAAGAGCTGGCGCCGAAAGACAAGGATCGCCTGCACGCCTACGCCGATGCCGCCTATCAGTGGACGCCGGGCAACTGGGTCGGCATTCGCGGTCACCACACCCATGATGACGGCAAACTCGATTACGCCGAGCCGGGCGTAGCGCGCGATTCGTTGGATAAAACCGAGAACGGCGACGTCAGCTGGCTCGGCCTGACCGCTGACAGCGACGCCTACAACTGGCGCAACACCAACACCGTCAACTACTGGGGCAGCATCACCGGCATGAGCGGCGACCGCGATACGGTCAACGCCTTGAACGCCGATGGCTCGCGTCCGGCGCAAGCCAAGCGTAGTGATGACGTCAACGGTTGGGCCACCGACATCGGTGTGCGCCTGCGCCTCGATCCGCAATGGCAAGTCGGCGGTGCGTATGCCCGCGCCAGCGCCGATTACGAACAGAACGGTCTGGAGAGCAACCGCTCCAACTACACCGGTACGCGCTCGCGTGTGCACCGTTTCGGCGAAGCCTTCCGCGGCGAAATGAACAACATGCAGACCGCAACCCTGTTCGGTTCGTGGATGGTCAACGACGAGTACGACGCCAGCCTGATCTACCACAAGTTCTGGCGTGTCGACGGCAACAAGCCCGTGGGCAGCAACGGCATCAACGCCGTGGAAAACAACACCGACGACGCCACCGGCGCGATCCTCTCCAGCACCTCGCTGCCGCTTGAAGACGGCAACAAGGATCTGGGTCAGGAGATGGACCTGGTCGTCACCAAGTACTTCAAGCAAGGCCTGTTGCCGGCGGCGTTGAGCCAGTCGATCGACGAGCCATCGGCCCTGGTGCGTTTCCGTGGCGGTGTGTTCAAACCGGGCGATGCCTACGGCAAGCAGGTTGATTCGTACATGCACCGCGCGTTCATCGACGTGATCTGGCGCTTCTGATGCAAACCGCCAAGGGAGTGCCCGACATGATCAGCACCAGGACAGGCTCACTCAGCCTGCTGGCCGGCGCGATGCTGCTGGCCAGCGCCAGCACCTTCGCGACTGTGGAGCCGGTTAAACCGGTGACCACCGCGAAAGAGCTGCAACAAGCCAAGACCTACACGGTCAGCAGCGCGCCGACCGAAGCGCTGAACCTGGCCGCGCCGAAACTGCCGGACATTTCCGGCTACACCGCCGAAGCCGCTGCGGCGAAAATCGTCCGCAGCAAAGCAGGCAAAGTCAGCGTGCGCCGGATGATGCAGGAAGACGCGCTGAAGGACTTTATCGGCGGCGACAACAAGATGGCCGAATGGGTGGTGCGTCAGCACGGCATCCCCCAGGCGATCTTCGTCGATGACGGCTACATGAACCTCAAGGACCTGGCGCAGAAACTGCCCAAGCAGTACTTCAGCGAGACCTCGCCGGGCGTGTACCTGTCGAAGCTGCCGATCGTCGTCGGCCGTAAAGGCATCCTCGAAATCGACGGTCAGACCCAGGAACTGCGCCTGTCGCAAGAGGCCGGTGCATTCATGGTCAACGACGGCCAACTGTTTGTGCGTGACACCAAAGTCACAGGCTGGCGCGAACAGGACAACGGCCCGGCGACCTTCCGTTCGCCGAAGGAATTCCGTCCGTTCCTGCTCGCCTGGGGTGGCACCGAGACCTACATCGTCAACAGCAAGATGGCCAGTTTCGGTTACGCCAACAGTAAGTCGTACGGGGTGAGTATTTCCCAGTACACGCCGAACATGGCCAAGGTGCTCAAGCGTCCTGAACCGACCGGCTGGATCGTCGGCTCCGAGTTCTCCGACATGTGGTACGGCTTCTACTGCTACGAGACCCGCGACTTTGTGGTCAAGGGCAACACCTACAAAGACAACATCGTCTACGGCATCGATCCACACGACCGTTCCCACGGCCTGATCATTGCCGAGAACACCGTGTACGGTACGAAGAAGAAGCACGGGATCATTATTTCCCGTGAGGTCAACGACAGCTTCATCTTCAACAACAAAAGCTACGACAACAAACTCTCGGGCCTGGTGATCGACCGTAACAGCGTCAACAACATCATTGCCTACAACGAGATCTACAAGAACCACACCGACGGCATCACCCTCTACGAGTCTGCCGACAACCTGCTGTGGGGCAACAAGGTCATCAGCAACAAGCGTCACGGCATCCGTATTCGTAACAGCGTGAACATCCGCCTCTACGAAAACGTCGCCATGGCCAACGGTTTGACCGGTGTTTACGGCCACATCAAAGACCTCACCGACACCGACCGTGACATCAAGCTCGACCCGTTCGATGCGCAGGTGTCGCTGATCGTCGTTGGCGGTGAACTGGCGGCCAATGGCAGCGGCCCGCTGTCGATCGATTCGCCTTTGAGTGTCGAGCTGTATCGCGTGTCGATGCTGGCGCCGACCAAATCCAGCGGCATCAGCTTCAACGGCATCCTCGGCGAGCGCCAGGATGAAATTCTCGACCTGCTGGTGCGCCAGCAGAAAGCCGTGCTGATCGACCCTGTCGAACGCCAGACCGAAATGCAGGACTGAGGATAATTTTATGCACCCACACTTGATCAGATTACTCAGCCTGTCGGCCCTGACCGTGGGCATTCTCGCGGCCAGCAACGGTGCGCGCGCCGATGAAGGCGCCGCCGCCACGCCACCGAAGTTCAGCGCCGAACCGTGCTGCAACCTGTGCCCGGCCGCCCATGACGCGAAGAACTACACCACGCGTTATCAGCAGAACTTCACCACCCTGGTGCAGGCGCAAGGTGACTGGCTGTTCCGGACGCAGGAAGACCTGCGTACCGAGTTCAACACCACCCCGGCCGGCTACAAACGCCTGCAACAACTGCACGATGCGTTCAAAGCCAAAGGCGTCGAGCTGGTGATCGTTTACCAGCCGACCCGTGGCCTGGTGAACCGCAACAAGCTCAACCCGCAGGAAAAAGCCGCGTTCGATTACGAGAAAGCGCTGGGCAACTACAAGACCATGCTCGGCCGTTTCGCCAAGATGGGTTACGTGGTGCCAGACCTGTCGCCGCTGACCAACGAATCGCTGCCGGACACCCTGCCCGCCCACGATTTCTACTTCCGCGGCGACCAGCACTGGACCCCTTACGGCGCACAGCGCACGGCGAAAATCGTTGCCGAGAAGGTCAAGCAGATTCCGGCCTTCGCCGACATTCCCAAGCGTGAATTCGAAACCAAGCGCTCCGGGCGCATGGGCAAGACCGGTACCCTGCACAACATGGCCGGGCAACTGTGCGGCACCAGTTACGCGATCCAGTACATGGATCAATTCACCACCGAGCCTAAGGGCGAAGCAGGCGACGGCGATCTGTTCGGCGATTCCGGCAACCCGCAAATCACCCTCGTCGGTACTTCGCACAGCGGCAAGAACTACAACTTCGCCGGTTTCCTCGAACAAGCCATCGGCGCCGACATTCTCAACGTCGCCTTCCCCGGCGGTGGTCTGGAAGGTTCGATGTTGCAGTACCTGGGCAGCGACGAATTCCAGAAGACCCCGCCGAAAATTCTCATCTGGGAATTCTCGCCGCTGTACCGCCTCGACCAGGAAACCATCTATCGCCAGATGATGTCTCTTCTCGACAACGGCTGCGAAGGCAAAGACGCGCAAATGTCCGCGAGCACCACGCTCAAGCCGGGCAGCAAACAAGAACTGCTGGTCAACAGCAAGAACCTGAACCTGCAGAACAGCAGCCATCAGGTCGACATCCGCTTCGCCGACCCTTCGGTGAAAACCCTGCAAGCCACCCTCTGGTACATGAACGGTCGCCACGAGGACATCAAGATCGAGAAACCGGAAACCTCCGACACCGACGGTCGTTTCGCCTTTGAGCTGCGCACGGACGAAGACTGGGCCTCGCAAAACCTGCTGGCGGTCGAAGTCCAGGGCCCGGAAGCGGGCACCGCGCCACAGAAAGTCGAAGCGAAAATCTGCAAACGCAACGTATTCCCGGGCGCTGGGCAACAAACCGCTCAGGTCGGGCAATGAGGTCTGCTATGCGAAACTCGAAACTGAAAACTCTTTTAGCGCCGACGCTGCTCGGGCTGGCGATCTTCGCCGGCACCGCGCAGGCCGCCGCGCCACTGCGTCCACCCCAGGGCTATTTCGCGCCTGTGGATAAATTCAAGACCGGTGACAAAAGCGAAGGCTGCGATGCGATGCCGACGCCGTACACCGGGCCGCTGCAATTTCGCAGCAAATACGAAGGTTCGGACAAGGCCCGCGCGACGCTGAACGTGCAGTCGGAAAAAGCCTTTCGCGACACCACCAAAGACATCACCACGCTGGAACGCGGCACCGCCAAACGGGTGATGCAGTTCATGCGCGACGGTCGCCCGGAGCAGCTCGATTGCACGCTCAATTGGCTGACCGCGTGGGCCAAGGCCGATGCGTTGATGTCGAAGGACTTCAACCACACCGGCAAGTCGATGCGCAAATGGGCGCTGGGCAGCATGGCGTCTTCGTACATTCGCCTGAAGTTCTCCGACTCGCACCCACTGGCCCAGCATCAGCAGGAAGCGCAGTTGATCGAGGCGTGGTTCAGCAAAATGGCCGATCAGGTCGTCAGCGATTGGGACAACCTGCCGCTGGAAAAAACCAACAACCACTCGTACTGGGCCGCCTGGTCGGTGATGGCGACCTCGATCGCGACCAACCGCCGCGACCTGTTTGACTGGGCAGTGAAGGAATACAAGGTTGGCGTCAACCAAGTCGATGCAGACGGCTTCCTGCCGAACGAACTCAAGCGCCAGCAACGCGCCCTCGCCTATCACAACTACGCCCTGCCGCCGTTGGCGATGATCGCCAGTTTCGCCCAGGTCAACGGCGTTGATTTGCGTCAGGAGAACAACAGCGCGCTGAAACGTCTCGGTGATCGAGTGTTGTCGGGGGTGAAAGACCCGGACGAATTCGAGAAGAAGAACGGCAAAGAGCAGGACATGACCGATCTGAAAGAGGACATGAAATTCGCCTGGCTCGAACCGTTCTGCACGCTCTACACCTGTGCGCCTGATGTGATCGAGAAGAAGCACGGCATGCAGCCGTTCAAGACCTTCCGCCTCGGCGGCGACCTGACCAAGGTCTACGACCCATCGCATGAGAAGGGCAACAAAGGCTCATAAAGCAAAAGCCCCTCACCCTAACCCTCTCCCAAAGGGAGAGGGGACTGACCGAGGTGGTTGTACGAGTTACGCCGAAATGAAATACCGAGTTGATCTCAGGCGTTGAAAAACAACCGAGATCAGGCTGCACAGAAATACCGAGTCGATCTCCATTTTTGAAAACCATGGAGATCAGGCTCCCTCTCCCTCCGGGAGAGGGCGGGGGGTGAGGGCAAGTTTTCAAGGCCCGGCACAACCCTGACAGAAACACCGTTTTGCCCCTCCACTACCACGGGGGGTTTGGGGGGGCTTTGGCCCTTGACTGTTGGTTCAAACATGGAGAGATCGGGATGGTATTTTCATCCAACGTGTTCCTGTTTCTGTTCTTGCCGATCTTTCTCGGCTTGTACTACTTGAGCGGGCAACGCTATCGCAACCTGCTGCTGCTGATCGCCAGCTACGTGTTCTACGCCTGGTGGCGTGTGGACTTCCTCGCGCTGTTCGCGGCCGTCACGCTGTGGAACTACTGGATCGGCCTCAAAGTCGGTGCCGCCGGTGTGCGGACCAAACCGGCGCAGCGCTGGCTGTTGCTTGGCGTCGCGGTGGACCTGTGCATCCTCGGCTACTTCAAGTACGCCAACTTCGGCGTCGACAGCATCAACGCGATGATGACGTCGGTCGGTCTTGAGCCGTTCATCCTCACCCACGTGCTGTTGCCGATCGGTATCTCGTTCTACATCTTCGAGTCGATCAGCTACATCATCGACGTGTATCGCGGCGACACCCCGGCCACGCGCAACCTGATCGACTTCGCGGCCTTCGTGGCGATCTTCCCGCACCTGATTGCCGGCCCGGTGTTGCGTTTCCGCGACCTCGCCGACCAGTTCAACAACCGCACGCACACCCTCGACAAGTTCTCCGAGGGCTGCACGCGGTTCATGCAGGGTTTCATCAAAAAGGTCTTCATCGCTGACACCCTCGCGGTGGTCGCTGACCATTGCTTCGCCTTGCAAAACCCGACCACCGGCGATGCCTGGCTTGGCGCGCTGGCCTACACCGCGCAGCTGTATTTCGACTTCTCCGGCTACAGCGACATGGCGATTGGTCTGGGCCTGATGATGGGTTTCCGTTTCATGGAAAACTTCAAGCAGCCGTACATCAGCCAGTCGATCACCGAGTTCTGGCGTCGCTGGCACATCAGCCTGTCGACCTGGCTGCGTGACTATCTGTACATCACCCTCGGCGGTAACCGTAAAGGCACGCTGATGACGTATCGCAACCTGTTCCTGACCATGCTCCTCGGCGGTCTGTGGCACGGCGCGAACATCACCTACATCGTCTGGGGCGCCTGGCACGGCATGTGGCTGGCGATTGAAAAAGCGCTGGGCCTGAACACCTCTCCGCGCAGCCTCAACCCGATTCGCTGGGCGCTGACCTTCCTGCTCGTAGTCATGGGCTGGGTGATCTTCCGTGCCGAAAACCTGCACGTTGCCGGGCGCATGTACGGCGCGATGTTCAGCTTCGGCGACTGGTCGCTGTCGGAACTCAATCAGGCCAGCCTTACCGGTCTGCAAGTGGCGACTCTGGTTGTTGCGTACGTGACGCTGGCGTTCTTCGGTCTGCGCGATCTGTACACCAATCAGCCGCCAGCCAAGAGCAAACCTGAAGTCAACGTCGAGGCCAACGGCCCTGCCACCGCGACCCCGGGAATGATCAAAGCCGCTCCTGGCGAAAACCCGGCAAGCATCCACGAGCCTGGCTACACCGTCGGCGTCGAAGCCCAGGTGCAACCGGCTTACTGGACGGCGGACTGGTCGCGCTACGTGATGCGCGGCCTGATCCTGCTGCTGTTCATCGCCTCGATTCTCAAACTCTCGGCGCAAAGCTTCTCGCCGTTCCTTTACTTCCAGTTCTGAGGGATCTGACATGACCCGCTCATTACGCATCTTCTACATCGCCCTGTTCCTGGTGACCCTGTTGGTCCTCGGTCTGTGGTCGGTTCGCAGCTTCTTCGGCTTCAGCACCAACGCCGATGCGACGGTGCTCAACGGCCGCTGGACCAAAGCCGTGGAAACCCACTATGACGAAGAGTTTCCGATCAAGCGTCTGGGCACCAATCTCTGGGCCGCGCTGGATTTCAAACTGTTCAACGAAGGTCGTCCGGGCGTGGTGCTCGGTCGCGACCAGTGGTTGTACAGCGATGAGGAATTCAACCCGATCGTCAACGAAGAGCTGAACCTGCAAGGCAACTACGCGCTGGTTGAAGGCGTGCGCCAGACCCTGAAAGCGAAAGGCGTGAAACTGGTGATGGCGATCGTGCCGGCCAAGGTTCGTCTGTACCCGGAGCATCTGGGTGAAGTGAAACCGGCGAGCATCCACGAAAACCTCTATCAGGATTTCCACCAACGTGTGGCGGCCGACAAGATCCTCGCCCCGGACCTGCTCAAGCCATTGCAACAGGCCAAGCAGAATGGTCAGCAAGTGTTCCTGCGTACCGATACGCACTGGACGCCGGAAGGCGCCGAGATTGCCGCGAACACCCTGGCGAAAACCATCGCCGACAAGTTCCCGCTGAGCGGCGAGCCGCAACGCTTCGTTACCACGCCAGCGGAGAAGGTCACGCACAAGGGCGATCTGCGTCTGTTCCTGCCGCTCGATCCGCTGTTCGAAAACCTGATGCCGGCGCAAGAGCCACTGCAAAAGCGCAACACCGTCGCGGCTGGCGATCAGCCTGCCGGTGACGACGCGCTGTTCGCCAGCAATGAAGTGCCGGTGGCACTGGTCGGCACCAGCTACAGCGCCAACCCCAACTGGAACTTCGTCGGTGCGCTGAAACAAGCGCTGCACAGCGACGTGGTGAGCTACGCCGAAGACGGCCACGGCCCGATCCTGCCGATGCTCAGCTACCTGAAAAGCGATGACTTCAAGAACAGCCCGCCACAGGTGCTGATCTGGGAGTTTCCTGAACGTTATCTGCCTGTGAACAACGAAATCGGCGACGCCGACCCGCAGTGGGTCGCAGAGCTTAAACAAGCCGGCGCACGCCAACAAAACGTAGCAATCAACACTAACTCCGAGACGCCCGATCGGGCGCAAAACTGAAAGAGAGGTACACCATGACTTTCACTACTACTCCTCGTCGTCTCGCTAAAAGCTTCGCACTGGTTGCTGGCCTCAGCGTGCTTTCCGTCCCTGCCTTCGCCGGTGGCGACGCCGCGCTGTACGGCCCGACCGCGCCGAAAGGCTCGACCTTTGTGCGTGTCTATAACGCCAGCAATGCTGAAGTCAGCGCGACTGTCGGCAGCACCAACCTGAGCGACGTTGCGCCACTGGCCAGCAGTGACTTCAGCTTCATGCCGGGCGGTGATTACAGCGCCAAAGTTGGCAGCCAGACCCTGCCGGTGAAACTGGCTGGTGACCACTACTACACCCTGGTCAACAACGCTTCCGGCGCGCCGCAATTGATCGAAGAACCACCGTTCAAGAACAAGCAGAAATCCCTGGTGCGTGTGCAGAACCTCAGCGACAAACCGCTGACCCTGAAGACCGCCGACGGTAAGACCGACGTGGTGCCGAACGTGGCCGCCAAGGGCCGTGGCGAACGTGAAATCAACCCGGTGAAAGTCAGCCTGGCGCTGTACGAAGGTGACAAGAAAGTCGGCGACGTAAAACCGGTCGCCTTGGAGCGCGGTGAAGCCGCAGTGCTGTACGTCACCGGCAGCGGCAGCAGCCTGTCGCCAGTCTGGGTGAAACGCCCGGTATCGACTCGCTAATTATTTTTCCGATGAGACGCTGACCCCTGTAGGAGCTGCGGCACGCTGCGATCTTTTGACTTTGTTTTTGAAGATCAAGATCACCAGATCGCAGCTTTCGGCAGCTCCTACAGGGGAATGCGGCGGCCTCTCGGTACGAGACAAAAACAAGAGTGAAACGACACAGCGTTCGTGCCTCTAACCAATCGATTTTATGGAGTAAACAATATGATTCCGGTGATCTTGTCAGGTGGTAGCGGTTCGCGTCTCTGGCCGCTTTCGCGTAAGCAGTTCCCTAAGCAATTCCTCGCCCTGACCGGCGAACACACCCTGTTCCAGCAGACCCTCGAGCGCCTGGTGTTCGAAGGCATGGACACCCCGATCGTGGTCTGCAACAAGGATCACCGCTTCATCGTCAACGAGCAGTTGGCCAATCGCAAACTGGAATGCCAGCGCATCCTGATGGAACCGTTCGGCCGCAACACCTCGCCGGCCGTGGCGCTGACCGCGATGATGCTGGTCAATGAAGGCCGTGACGAACTGATGCTGGTACTGCCGGCCGACCACGTACTGGAAGACCAGAAAGCCCTGCAACGTGCTCTGGCCCTGGCTACCGTTGCCGCCGAAAACGGCGAAATGGTGCTGTTCGGCGTGCCGGCGACCAAACCGGAAACCGGTTACGGCTACATCAAATCCACCGGCGATTCGCTGCTGCCCGAAGGCGTCAGCCGCGTTTCGCACTTCGTCGAAAAACCTGACGTCAAACGTGCCACTGAGTACGTCGAGTCCGGCGGTTACTACTGGAACAGCGGCATGTTCCTGTTCCGCGCCAGCCGCTTCCTTGAAGAGCTGAAAAAGCACGATCCGGACATCTACGACACCTGTCTGCTGACCCTTGAGCGCAGCCATCAGGACGCCGACACCATCACCTTCGACGAAGCCACCTTCGCCTGCTGCCCGGACAATTCCATCGACTACTCCGTCATGGAAAAAACCCAGCGCGCCTGCGTCGTGCCACTGACCGCTGGCTGGAGCGATGTCGGTTGCTGGTCGTCGCTGTGGGAAGTCAACGAGAAGGACGCCAACGGCAACGTCACCAAAGGCGATGTAGTGATTCAGGACAGCAAGAACTGCATGATCCACGGCAACGGCAAACTGGTGTCGGTGATCGGTCTGGAAAACATCGTCGTGGTCGAAACCAAAGACGCCATGATGATCGCCCACAAAGACAAGGTTCAGGGCGTCAAGCAGATGGTCAACACGCTCAACGAGCAAGGCCGCAGCGAAACCCAGAACCACTGCGAGGTTTACCGTCCGTGGGGCTCGTACGACTCGGTGGACATGGGCGGGCGCTTCCAGGTCAAGCACATCTCGGTGAAACCGGGCGCGTGCCTGTCGCTGCAGATGCACCACCACCGCGCCGAACACTGGATCGTGGTCAGCGGCACCGCCGAAGTGACCTGCGATGAAAACGTGTTCCTGCTCTGCGAAAACCAGTCGACCTACATCCCGATCGCCTCGGTGCACCGCCTGCGCAACCCGGGCAAGATCCCGCTGGAAATCATCGAAGTGCAATCGGGCAGCTACCTGGGTGAAGACGATATCGAACGCTTCGAAGATATCTACGGCCGCTCCACCCCGATCGAACGCGGCGTGTCGGTGAAAACCATCGCGCAATAACTGATCGATAAAACAAGAAGCCCCCGTCCAGCCCGCTGCGTCCCCTATCCGCAGCGGGTTGGGCGGGGGCTTTTTTTAAAACGCTACCGAGCTGAACAGTGTTGCCCTTTTTTCGACAGCGTCCCGATTGATCAATACGAAGTATCGCTGACTGACAGTTTTTTCCTCCGTGTTGAGTCATGAGGACAGGAGCGCGAAATCTCTTTCCCCGATTCAACATTTTTACGCGGCGCTGATGTTTATGCTTTGCGACTCTCGCCACATCGATTCAGGCAGTTGTTTTACCCGTGTGGGCGTGCGCGGACGGTAACCGCTTGCTTGCTCATCGTCCTTCGCACCTTCGGTTTCTCCATCACACTGGCAAAGGACTTCGATCCTCCGAACAGTTTTCGTTCTCTGGAATAAACCCCGATCGTTGCCGCCCCCTGACTGCTCTGATAGTGGATATCCCAAGACTTGGTTTTGGGTTCGTACTTCATGAAAGCGAAAGCAGTTAGTTGGGTTACGACCTTGCCACCTTCATTATCGAAGCCATAGTCCATGTATTCCATGGCCACACTCATGCCCATTCCATGATCGGCTGATGACAAGCGATTGTATTGGTCTGCCTCTTTATTACCCTCAACATGCCGTACCCTCAAAGTGTTGTCATTCAGCTGATCGACGGTCAGCGAGCAACCACTGAACCCGGGCGTAAAAACGTATTCGGGTTCGGTCCCCTTTGGATGCATCGGTATGTCGATATAACCACCCTGAGCCACCCAATAACCTGACACGGCGCTGGATTGGTCAGGTATTTCCCCGCCAGGAATATCGACAACCTTGATCGCATTGAACTCTCCGCGTACAGGGCCGCTGTAACTTATTCGCTGCATGGAAAATATCAAGCTGGCGCCACCCTGCTTCTTCGCAAGTTGCGAAGCGATGTCCTTGGAATACCCAGCCTTTTGGGGCATGAACAAGTCGGTATTGACGGTCTGTTGACTGAATTGCGGAACCGTTAACGCCTCGCGAATATTGGTCGCTTTGGCGGTGAACGACACCGAGTTGTGCGCTTTACCTGCATCAACAGGAACCGCCCCTGGAATGTCACGATCCGCGCCGACCGCGAGCACTGGCGTCCATAAACCGTTGGCCTGTTTTTTTCGGGTTTCGGCTCCATCCGCATCCTTGTAAGTCAGCGGATTGTTGCGCACCATCCGGTACAGATTAAGACCGTCGATAGCACCCGCCGGATCCGGGTTAAGCCACCGCTGCAAGCCAGGCATGTAATAGCGATAACCGTAGCAGTACAGCCCCGTCGCATCCCGTTCCTTGCCCGAATAACGAATGGTTTTGTAACTGACTTCGGTGTCCTTGCTCCACGCCGTCTCACCGAAGGGATCAAAGGTTTCCTGACTGATAATCCGGGCATCCTTGCCCAGTTCCAGACTGGTCGATCCCAAATGATCAGTAAGGCTGTAGCGATAATGGTCATTGGCACTACCGGGCAGTGCACTTTCCCAATGCAGCACGCGCACACTGTTGAGTACACCCTCGGCGATGATCACTTGCAGCTGTTCTGCAGTACCGGTGTTGCTGCGCAGTTCCAGTCCTGGCAAATAGCGCACGTCGTAAACCAGGCCACGGATGTTTGTCTGCAACGAGCGAGTTTTGCGCACCCTCAAGCCTCCACCGTCGTAGACATATTGTTCAACATCATTGCGCTCATCGCCCCGCTCCACAGGAGTCACCGACTGCAGTTGATTACGCAGACTCCACATCAGTGGCCGCCCAGGCTCCAGTGCCCGCAGGTTGCCTCGGGGATCGAATGCCGCCGTGATTTCATCTTCCGTGGGCGGAACATCATCTCTGTAAGGTAGACAGCGATTGCTGAAAAGAGAGGCTTTCATCTTGCGACCGTTACGCACGCCGACATGAGTCAACTCCAGCAGGTTGCCGGACTCGTCGTAGCGGTAGGTCTGGCGGTAGTTACTCAGCGCCGCCGGATCGAAACGTTGAATGGAGGCTGGGCCTTGGCTCGCAGAGCCCGCCTCCCAGCCGGTTGCATCCCTCAGCTGATAAAGGCTGTCGTAGTTGAAACGACTGATCGGATCGATGCGTTGATTGGCGAAATAGCGGATCGGCAGGGCCTTGTCCTCAATGCTCAGTACGTTGCCCATCGCATCATAGTCATAGAGCAAATGTTGCAATGCTTCACCAGCGCTGTTGGCGGCGTAGCGCTTCAGCAAGCGACCGTCTTCGGGTCGATAAGTCAATGTCGTCACGACGCCATTAATCGCCCGTTCGTACTCGACTTGCCCCTGCGCGTTATAGCGGATATCGCTCACCAGCGTTCGCGGTTCAGATTGGTGCTTCAATTGCAGGTGACTGGCCCGCAAGCGCCCATCGAGTGACAATTCACTGCCTTGGCGATTGCCCCGTGCATCGAGCTGGTCGATCACTTGGCCCAGCGGCCCGAAACGCCATAGGGTTGTTGCCCCCTCGCCGGGTTCCAGTAACCGGCTCCGTTCAGCCACCGATTCGGGCCAGTCAGGAGTCACCGGATCCTGCGTGAATTGCCGGATGTTTTCAGTGCATTGACCGCTGATGGCAAAGGCTTCCAACAACACGCTGCCCGCCGGGTCGTCATGGCGAAGTAGTTGCCCGAGCTGGTTGCGGACCGGGTCAGCGACGCCGGGCTGGCCGTACAGGAAACGTTCGACGCAGCGTCGCGGTTGGGTCTGTCCTTCTTCGAATACCACCATCGGACGCAACAACTGATCGTATTGCACTTCGCGAGAGGTACCGCGGCTGTCCCACTCGAACAGCACTTGCTGAGCGAGCCCGGGCAAGGCGATTTGCCTTCCGGCATCAACGCTGTCCGAGCGCAGTACTTGTCGGCTCAACGCAAACACCGTGGTCAGGTTGGCGCGGACCAGCGAATCGTCTGCGTGCAGGGTCCATAACCGCGGATCCCACTGAGCGACCGGCCGCCCCGCCGGATCATGAAAGGTGCGGTGCACCAGAGCCTGAGCCGGGCCAATCTCTTCGCTGCACCAATAATCGACCGTACGTATCGACAGTCCACGCGGGTCGCGCACCAGCAGTGACGGTGTTTTGCTATGCACGCCCACGATATCCCTCCGCAACCATAGCGTCCTTTTGTCTGCCAGTAGCAAAGCAACTCGAGGCGCACATGCCAACTGTCAGAAATTACAGTCCCGACCAACGGTGCAGTGGTTTGACAGCCGAATGTCCATTCCGACAGCCCTTCGGTAGGATGGTGTGCACGAACTCAAGGAGCGTTCCAACATGTTCATCGGCATTCTGCTGGTCATCACCTGGTTGATCCTGCTGTTGCGCTACCCGGCCAAAGCTTTGCCGGTTTCGGTGGCGGCGGCGATTGGCCTGGGTTTTGTGGCCATGTGGGTGGTGTGGCTGGACAACCGCGAGGTCAAGCAACTGGCGCGTCTTGAGATGCGTATCGCTTACGCCCCGGAACAATGCCCGGCCGATCGTCCGCTGCAACTGAAAATGAAAAACGGCAACGACGTGCCCCTGACCGAACTGCGCTGGCGCATCGCTGCCTACGCGCCGGGCGACACGGTCAATCTGGCCGACAACCAATACACCGCCCCGCGCTATCGTGGCCCCGGCGAATTGCAGGCCGGCGGCGACTGGGAAGACTGCCTGCCGATGCCGCCGCTACGCTCCGGTTATCGCCCGCAAACCCTGGAGTTTCGCGCCGAGCGATTGCAAGGTAGTTTCTCCGACTGATCCCCTCCCACGATTTTTTGCACAAGGAAAGCGCCATGCCCGTTGCGTTGATTACCGGTTGTTCCAGCGGCATCGGCCGCGCCCTCGCCGATGCGTTCAAAGCTGCTGGCTACGAGGTCTGGGCCAGTGCGCGCAAGGCTGAAGACGTGGCGTTGCTGGCGGCAGCCGGGTTCACAGCCGTGCAACTCGACGTCAATGACAATGCGGCGTTGGAGCAGCTTGGCGAGCGGATCAACCAGCAACACGGCGGCCTCGATGTGCTGATCAACAATGCAGGGTATGGCGCCATGGGGCCTCTGCTCGACGGCGGCGTGCCGACGATGCAACGCCAGTTCGAGACCAACGTGTTTTCGATTGTCGGGGTCACGCGCGCGCTGTTCCCGGTGCTGCGCCGGGCCAAGGGTCTGGTGGTGAATATCGGCAGTGTTTCAGGGGTTCTGGTCACGCCGTTCGCCGGTGCCTATTGCGCATCGAAAGCGGCGGTGCATGCGTTGAGCGATGCACTGCGCATGGAGCTCGCACCGTTCGGCATTCGCGTTATGGAAGTTCAACCGGGGGCGATCCAGTCGAGTTTTGCCAAGAACGCCGGGCATGAAGCTGAGCAGTTGATCAATGAACAATCGCCGTGGTTTCCACTGCGTGAAGGCATTCGCGCGCGGGCCAAGGCGTCGCAGGACAAGCCGACCCCGGCCAGTGAGTTTGCCGCTGAACTGTTGAAGGCTGTGCAGCAGAGCAAACCGCCACGGCGGGTTCGTATTGGTAATGGCAGCCGGGCGTTGCCGTTGTTGGCGGCGTTGCTGCCTAAAGGGTTGCTGGAGTGGACATTGATGAAGCGGTTCGGGTTGCGCGCAAAGCTCTGAGACCGGGTTGACGCTTTCGCGAGCAGGCTCGCACACATTGGATATCTGTCATGCCGAAGGTCCCCTGTGGGAGCGAGCCTGCTCGCGAAGAGGCCAGATCAGCCAACACTCATCCCCAGCCCTTCATGAAATCAATGAACGCCCGCACTTTCAGCGGCAAATGCCGGGTGTCAGGGTACAGCGCATACACCCCCTGCTGCGCAAACCGGTAATCCACCAGCAAACGCTGCAACCGCCCGGCATCGAGATCGTCCTGAATCAACCATTGCGGCAGTATCGCCACACCTTGCCCGGTCAATGCAAAGGCCCGCAGCGTTGCCGAGTTATCCGCAACAATCGCGGTGTTCCCCGGTTTAGGCTGATAGAAATGCTCCACACCGGCCGGATCGCTCACGGTCATTTCCGGCACCCGCCCATGCCCTAACGTCGGCATCGACTCCAGCGTTGCCAGCGTGGCCACCGGCGCAAAGCGTTCGACCAACCCCGGCGCCGCCACTGCAAACACTTCGAACGTCGATAACTGCACTGCACGCAGATTGGAGTCGTGCATGCGCCCCAGACGAATCGCCAGGTCAAACCGCTCGGAAATCAAATCGGCATGGGTCGATGATGTGGACAAATGAATATTCAGTTGCGGTTGCTGCTGGCGAAACACTTCCAGCGCCGGCACCACCTGGGCCAGAGCAAATTCGACAGTCGTGGTGATGCGCAAGGTGCCCTTAAGCTGAGCGTGCTCCGAACGCGCCTCTTCGATCGCCAGCCGCGCCTCATCCAGCGTGCGCAAACAGCGTCGATAAAAGCGCTCACCGGCATCGGTCAGCGCCAGTTGCCGCGTATTGCGGGTGAGCAAGGTCACGCCCAGCTCCTCCTCCAGGCGCTTGAGGTTGAAACTGACCACGGCTCGCGTTTGCCCCAATGTGTCAGCAGCAGCCGTGAGTGATCCCGCCTCGACCACCGCTTTGAAGGTGTCAAACCGATCCAGACTGACCATATCCAAGGCACCCATTGTCAAAATAATTTTGACAAACTAGCAGCCAAACCAGCGTTTTCCTATGACCAGAAGCGCCCTACCCTGCACGTCTCATCACAGGGAAGCTGCCATGGCTTATCGTTCGAAAGTCGCGCTGGTGTATTTGTTGGGCTTCGCGCTCGACCTGCTGAACATGTTCGTCGCCAGCATCGCCTACCCCGACATCGCGCAACAATTGCACGCCTCGGTCACGCAACTGGCGTGGATCAGCAACGCCTACATGCTTGGCCTCACGCTGATCATTCCGCTGAGCGTGTGGCTGGCGACCCGGATCGGCGAGCGGCGCTTGATCCTCGCCTCGCTGCTGCTGTTCGGTGTGGGCTCGGCACTGGTGGCGCAGGCGGGATCGATTGAAAGCCTGATTGCCTGGCGACTGCTGCAAGGCCTCGGTGGCGGACTGCTGCTGCCGGTGGGCCAGGCCTTGGCGTATCGACAGTTCCCGGCGACGCAACGCGCGCACTTCACCGGAGTGGTGTTGCTGGTGGCGCTGCTGGTGCCGGCACTGTCGCCGGCGGCCGGTGGACTGATCGTTCAAGCGCTGTCGTGGCGCTGGATTTTTTACCTGAATCTGCCGGTGACACTGCTCGCACTTGGGCTTGGCCTGCTCTGGTTGAAAGCCGATCAACCGTTGACTGAACGCCCGACGCTGGACGCGCGCGGCCTGCTGCTGGCAGCCTCGGCGCTAAGTTTACTGTTGATCGCCATCAGTCTGTTGAGCGACGCCGACACCCGTAACCTCGGCATCATTGCCCTGCTGCTGAGCCTTCTGACCCTGTGCATTTACCTGCGCGATGGCTGGCGCAAACCCGGCGCGATCCTCGACCTGCAACTGATCAAGAACCCGTCGCTGCGTGTGGCAATGCTGATCTACCTGTGCGTGCCGGGAGTGTTCACCGGCACCCACATGATTGCAGTGTTGTACCTGCACAACCTCGGTGTCGGCGCGGCACAAACCGGCGCGCTGATGCTGCCGTGGGCAGTCGGTTCGGGCGTGGCGATCATGCTTGGCAAGCGCAGCTTCAACCGCCTTGGCCCCAAGCCATTGCTCAGCGCCGGCATGCTCCTACAATGCCTGGGCATCGTTTTGCTGATGCGCAGCGAACAACCCGCCAGCACGCCGCTGATCATCGCCTATGCCCTGATGGGGCTGGGCGGTAGCCTGTGCAGCGTCACCGCGCAGACCTTGGCCTTTGTTGGCATCGCGCCAGAAAAAATGGGCCACTCCAGTGCCCTGTGGAACATCAATCGTCAACTCGGTTTCTGCCTCGCGGCGGCACTGCTCGGTTCACTGCTGGGCGCCTTGGGCGGTGTTGGTTTCCAAGCCTGTTTTATCGCTGCCGCCCTGCTCACGCTGTTGCCGATGGTCGCCGTCCTGCGTTTCGACTCGACCCACGTGCTCGCGCTATTGAACCCGACTGCCCTTGAGGAAAAACTGCATGAACGACGCCACACCCTACCTGGACGAAGTGATCCAGGCGCACGAAGCCATCGAACGATGGTTTGCCGTAGAAGAAGATGACGCCGCGCTGCAGCGCTTGCTGGCGCGTTTTTCGCCACGCTTTTCCATGGTGACGCCGTTGGGCAGAGCGCTGGATATCGATGCCTTGCGCCTGCTGTTCCGAGCCGCAGGCGGACAGAAGAAAGGTTTCAGAATCCAGCTCAGTGAGTTACGTGTGATTGCCCTGCATCAGCGCGGCGCGACCGTGAGTTACCGCGAACAGCAAAGCGATGCGAGCGGTGTGCACACGGATCGGCGTTCGACCGTGGTGTTTGAAAAACTCGAAACCGGGCGGGTGTTGTGGCTGCATTTGCAGGAGACGTTTTGCGCTGAGTGATTGCTCGGTGTTGGTCTGAAATACCGAGTCGCCCCCATTCGCGAGCAGGCTCGCTCCCACATTTGAAATGCATGACCTCTGTGGGAGCGAGCCTGCTCGCGAAAGGAGCCACACGGTCTGTCAGTTAACCACCGTGCTCTGATTCACCACCACCGTGCAGGTAATCCCCGCCGCCAGCAGCACACCTTCCGGCACTTCATCAATATGAATCCGCACCGGCACCCGCTGCGCCAGTCGTACCCAGTTGAACGTCGGGTTCACATCGGCGATCAGCTCGCGGCTTTCCGGGTTGTCGCGGTCATAAATGCCGCGCGAGATGCTCTCCACGTGGCCCTTGAGCACTTCGCCGCTCATTAACTGCATGTCGGCCTCGTCACCGACTTTGACGTGGGGCAGTTTGGTTTCTTCGAAGAAGCCGTAAACCCAGAACGAGTTCATGTCGACCACGGCCATTTTCGCCTCGCCGATGCGCGCGTAGTCGCCGCGATGCACATTGAGGTTAGTCACATAACCGTCGACCGCCGCGCGTACTTCGGTGCGTTTGAGGTTGAGTTCGGCGGCTTCCAGTTGTGCTTGGGCGTGTTGGTAATCGGCCAGCGCGGCGTCGGCGATGTTGCTGGCGTCATCGCGGTTTTCCTTGGAGATCACCAGGTTGTCCAGATCGGCGCGGCGATGGGCGTTGACCTTGCGCATCTCCCACGTCGACTTGCGCGAGGCGACCAGCGACTGCGCCTGTTTGACCGCGATGCGGTAGTGCTCGGGGTCGATCTGCATGAGCAAATCACCCTTCTTCACTAACTGGTTGTCGCGCACCGGCACATCGATCACTTCACCGGTGACGTCGGCGGCGACGTTGATGATGTCGGCGCGGACTCGGCCATCTCGAGTCCACGGCGTGTTCATGTAATGCTCCCACAGCGTGCGGCCGATCCACAGTGCCAGGGCCAGCACCAACAGGGTTGCGAGCAGGCTGAAAAACTTTTTCATCACGATGTTCTCAACGGTAGACAGTCAGCGCCATGGCGCCGAACAGACAGGTAAACAGACTCAGGCGCAACAGCGCCGGGTGCCAGAAGAAGCGGTACAGATCGAACCCGGACAAGAAGCGGTCCACCGCCCAGGCCAGTGCCGCAGCGATGAAAAACATCAAGGTCATGGTCGGCATGTACACGCCGTGGAAGGCGATTTCACGAGGCATGGGCAAGTCCTTCGGGCTTGGCGACGGCGTAGGCAGCGAGTGGAGATTGCGGGTCGAGCAGCGAAGTGCGGATGAAGTGCAGATAGCTTTTCACCCGACGCAGCGCCGAGGTATCGAAGTGCGGCGCGAACGGTTCGTCAGTGGCCGCTACGCGACTGATCGCATGGTCGACCGCGACCAGTGCGCGTTCGAGATTGCTGGCGTTCGGTTGCAGGAACAGTCGCACCAGCGCGCGGCCCATCACGCGGATTGCCTGCCGCCACGGTTGCGATTCGGCATAGGCCGGGTGCACCGGCAAAATCGCCTGTTCCTTGCGCAACTCGATGATTGCGTGGCCGACTTCCAGGACCACGAACATCCAGCGCAGCAGGTTCTTCTGCACCTTCGGTTGACCGGCCGCGAGACCGTAGGCCTGGTGCAGCAAATCGCGGGTACGGCTCTCGAAACTCGAGGCCAGACCTTTGAGTTTGCCGCTGATCGCATAGACCACTTGACCACGCAGATCCTGCTCCAGGCGCTTCCACAACCAGCGACTGTTCGGCGGCAGAATAATCGCCCCGGCAGCGGCACAGACCAGCATGCCCATGACCATGGCGATGTAGTCGTTGATGAAGGTGTAAGGGTTGTAAATGGTCAGGTTGTCCGGCACAGAACCGGTGCTGAAGAAGATCAGCAGACCGAGGCCGACACCGGCGTATTGCGGGCGCGAGGTGAGGAACGAGCCGAGCACGATCACCGGCGCGAGCATCACGCACAGCAGCGGGAAACCATCGATCCACGGGAAGATGAAAAACATCTCGACAAAGCCGATCAGCGCACCGAGAAACGTGCCGCACGCCATCTGGAAAGCCATGCGTTTCGGGTTCGGTGTAGCGGCGGACAGGCCCACGGTGGCGGCGGCGATCAGGGTCATCGTCGCACCGCTTGGCCACGCAGTGGCAACCCAATAACTGCCGAGCACCACCAGAATGAACGAGGCGCGAATGCCCGACGCGGCGGCGGCCCACCAGTTGGTTTGCGGGGTGAATGGCTCGTCCCAGCGCTCACGTTCGTGGCGGTGATCGGCCAATGACGCGTGGGTCTGTGCATAACTGTGCAGGTCGTCGACGAAGCGATAAAGCAGTTCGTAGGCGGTGTGGAAATCCAGTTGCTCGGCTTCGCTTGGATCGGTTTCCTGGAAGATTGCTCGCAAGCTTCGAACCCGTGCCGGCAGCCCCTCCTTGTAGGTCGCCAGCGCTGTCGCCAAACGGGCGGCGTCGGGGCTGGTCAGAGCACGACCGCTGAAGCCGTCGAGCACTTCGGCGAGATCCTGCAGACCCGGTCTGATCGCGGCAACCACATGTTCTTCGCCGTTGCCGCGCAAGCGTTCAAGCAACTGATGCAGCGCGTTGAAGCGCGTGGTGATGCCCATGAACTCGCTGTTCAAACGACTCAATCGGCCGTTGCGCCGACGCATGTGCGGGTCTTCGAACACGGTCACGCTGCGCAAGCCTTCAAGGCCCACGGCTTCAGCGATGAAGCGTACGTTACTGGCCTCGAAAGACTCGGCTTTGCTGCGCCCGCGCAGGCCATCGGTGACGAACAGCGCGAACACGCCGAAGCGCTGATACAAGGCGTTGCGCATGGCGGCGCTGGCGGTTTGCGGCAGGATCGCGGCGCTGATCAGGGTCGAGCAAAGAATCCCCAGCGAGATCTCCAGCACCCGCCACACCGCCGCCATAAATGCGCCGTCCGGGTGCGCCAGCGCCGGCAGCCCGACCATCGCCGCGGTATAGCCGGCGAGGACAAAACCGTAAGCGCGAAAGTTACGGCAACGCGCGGCACCGGCCGAGCAGATGCCGACCCAGATCGCCAGCGAGCCGAGGAACAGCTCAGTGTTCTGCGCAAATAACGCAATCAGCGTGACCATCATCGCCGACCCGGCCAACGTGCCGAGGAAGCGATAGAAACTCTTGGCAAACACCTGGCCGCTCTGCGGCTGCATGACGATGAACACGGTGATCATCGCCGTGCGCGGTTGCGGCAATTCCAGGCGCATGGCCAGCCACAGGGTGAGGAATGCGGCGATCAACACCTTGAAGATGTAGACCCAGGTCACGCCATCGCTGCGCGCCCAGTCGAAGAAACCACGGCGCCATTCCAGGGAGTAGAGCCAGCGCAGAGGTGCGGGCAAGGGAGTCATTTAATTGTGCTCAAGAATTCAGGCAAGACGCGATACCTGTAGGAGTGAGCCTGTTCGCGATGGCGATTTTACATCCAACATTTCTGTTGACTGATACACCGCTATCGCGAGCAGGCTCACTCCTACAATTTGATGTGTGTTCAATGCAGGAGAACCGGGGTTTTCGGCGCTTGGGTTTTCTCGGCGGTCGGCACGTCGTTGCCTGCCCCCAGCCCACCACCCAGCGCCGTCACCAGTTCGGCATGCGCACTCAACCGCGCCGCCTGCACCTGCTGCTGCACCTGCTGCTGCTTGAACAGCAACGTCTGCGCATTGAGCACGTTGAGGTAATCGGTGAGGCCGCGCTGATAAGCGATCATCGCGATGTCGTAGGTCTTCTGCGCCGTGGCCACCGACTCGGCGGCGAAGCCTTGCTGCTTGTCCATCGACTCGCGGCGGATCAACTGATCGGAGATGTTCTTCAGCGCATTCACCAGCGTCTGGTTGTAATGCGCCACGGCGATGTCGTAACCGGCGGAGGCCTCACCCAATTCGGCGCGCAGTCGGCCACCGTCGAAGATCGGTAGCGAGATCGCCGGACCAACGTTGTAGTTGAGTTTCTTGCCGGTCAAAAACTCCAGCGCGCCCCCGCCGGTAGCCATGTAGCCGAGGCTGCCGACCAGATCGACGTTGGGGTAAAACCCGGCATGCGCCACATCGATACCGCGCGCCTGCGCCGCCACTTGCCAGCGACTGGCGACCACATCGGGCCGCTGGCCGAGCAATTCGGCGGGCAATGCCGATGGCAGTTTCAGCGCAGCACCGAGGGACAATGTCGGGCGCTGCAACTGTGCGCCCGCCCCCGGACCTTTGCCGGCGAGCGCAGAGATCTGGTTGCGACTCAGGGCGATTTCTTCATCCAGCGCATCGAGCTGACGATGGGTTTCCGGCAGTGGCGTTTCGGCCTGGCTGACTTCGAAGTGCGTGCCGATTCCGCCGTTCAAGCGCTTCTGCGCCAGATCGAGAATCTGTTGCTGCTGCTTGAGCGTCGCGGCGACGATGTCGCGCTGCGCGTAATGCAGCGACAGTTCGATGTAGGCGCGGACGATGTTGTTCTGCAATTCCAGCTGCGCCAGCCGCGCCTCGGCGGCGCTCATGTGCGCCAGATCCACCGCCCGCTCGCTGGCATTGCTTTCACGGCCCCAGAGATCGAGCGCGTAGCTGAAACCCAACGCGGCGTTGTTATCCCAGGTGGTGGTGTTGGCCAGATCGCCCGGGCCGTAGAACTGATCGGTCGGCCAGTTGTGGCGTTTGAGGGTCGACTCGCCATTGATCTGCAATGACTCGGCGGATTCGGCGACACCGGCCATGGCTTTGGCTTGACGTACTCGCGCAGCGGCCATGGCCATGCTCGGGCTGCCCTGCACGGCGAGGTCGATCCAGCGATTGAGTTGCGGGTCGCCGTAGGCTTGCCACCATTGCGCGGTAGGCCAGTTGGCGTCACGGGCGGCGTGGGCGATGGCATCGTCGGTGGCCAGTGTATTGGCCTCCATTGCCGTGCCCTGTGGGGCAATTCCGTCCGTTGAGATGCAGCCGCCAAGACCCAGGGTAAAAGCCAGAACACTGAGCGGCAAAAGCGCTCTGTTGATGCGACGCGGCACAGCTGCGAATTCCTGAGAGAGGGGTAGATCGAGAACCCGTGTTGGAGCTGCCGCAGGCTGCGATCTTTTGATCTTGATTCCCTTAAAACAAAATCAAAAGATCGCAGCCTTCGGCAGCTCCTACAGGGATCGGCGCAATTCTATGGAAGGCCCCGTACGGCGATAAGCTGGGATTTCTGTGAATCTTTGTTACGGTTAACGAGATAATCCTTAAGTCTGGGGTCTCAGCCCCCGAAACTTCGTGTCACAATTTGCCATCTCCCTTGAGAGCACCCCATGGACACTTTGCAAAACATGCGCGCCTTCAGTTGTGTCGCCGAAGCCGGCAGCTTCACTGCCGCCGCCGTGCAACTCGACACCACCACCGCCAACGTCTCGCGCGCGGTCTCCAACCTGGAAGCCCACCTGCAAACCCGTTTGCTCAATCGCACCACGCGGCGCATTGCCCTCACCGAAGCGGGCAAGCGCTACCTGCTGCGCTGCGAGCAGATCCTTGCCTACGTCGAAGAGGCCGAAGCCGAAGCCAGCGACGCCCACGCACGCCCGGCCGGGCAATTGAAAGTGCACACCATGACCGGCATCGGTCAGCACTTCGTCATCGACGCCATTGCCCGCTACCGCAAAACCCACCCGGACGTGACCTTCGACCTGACCCTGGCCAACCGCGTGCCGGACCTGCTCGACGAGGGCTACGACGTGTCCATCGTGCTCGCCAGCGAGTTGCCGGACTCAGGTTTTGTGTCGCAACGCCTGGGCATCACCTACAGCATCGTCTGCGCCTCCCCGGCCTACGTGAAAGCCAACGGCGCCGCGCAAAAGCCCAGCGACCTGCTCAACCACGCCTGCCTGCGCCTGGTCAGCCCGGTGATCCCCCTGGAAAAGTGGGCCTTCGACGGCCCGGAAGGCCAGGAAATGGTCACCATCAACAGCTCGCCGTTTCTGGTGAACTCCGCCGACGCCATGAAAACCGCGATCACCAGTGGCATGGGCGTGGGCGTGTTGCCGGTGTATGCGGCGATCGAAGGTTTGCGTAACGGCACACTGGTGCGGGTCATGCCGAACTACCGCTCGCAAGAGCTGAACCTGTATGCGATCTACCCCTCGCGGCAATATCTGGATGCGAAGATCAAGACGTGGGTTGAGTATTTGCGCGGCTCGCTGCCAGAGATTCTCGCCGCCCACCAAGCCGAATTGGCCGCCTACGAACTCAGCGGCAGCCTCGCCGGCGCACGCGTCGCCAACTGATTTTCAACACACCACGAAACCCGTAGGAGCTGCCGCAGGCGGCGATCTTTTGATCTTGATGTTTAAAAATCAAAAGATCGCCGCCTACGGCAGCTCCTACAGAACGGGGATTTCGCGGATGTTTCCGACAGGTTTTGCAGGTTGTCCGTCGGAAGTGCGGTGGCTAGGATTTGGGTGTCGCTGACGCATCAGCGACCGGGTCTGGAAAACCCGCAGGATCACAGCACATGACATAATGCCGCGCTTTTTCGGCGCCGAAGTTTTGTTATGGCGGCTGTACGTGGGAGACCTTCGGGTCTGCCGGGTTTGATCCTTTGCCGGTTTTTCCAGTCCGCGTACAGCTGCCACCCCTTTCGCCTGGAAAACGAAACATGGCAGCTCCATCTCTTTAAAAGGATATTGCCATGATCAAACACAGTCCCAATCCGCCAGAAGCGGAAGACACCACCCCCTACGAATTCCCCGGCTCAAAGAAATTCCACGAAGCCGCCGAGCGCGCCCTCGACCACTACCTCAAACCCAACGCACTCACCCTGCGCTTCCACAAACCCAGCACCATGTTCCAGATCGCCCCCGAACAGGACAGCGAAAGCCTGCTGGTCCACGCCTGCGAATCCCTGGCACAGGCCAGCCTCATGACCAGCGACATCGCCGCGTACATCGACCTGCCGCAACGACGGACGATTCTGGCGATTCAGCAGATCATCATGCTCGCTGAACTGGCGGTGAATCGCGTGCTGGATAACCACGAAATTTCCCAATCTCCGACACACAGCTAAAAGACCCTCACCCTACCCCTCTCCCAAAGGGAAAGGGGACTGACCGAGGTGTTTGGGTGAGCTACGCCGACGTGCGATACCGAGTCGAATTCAGATTTTGAAAGGCCCACAAATCGGCTCCCTCTCCCTTGAATGATGCCGGATGACGGCCTGACACAACTTAAGCATCGTTCAATGGACGCAAACCTGAAGTGGGCAATCAAGTTCCAAAAATCATCTTCCGATCAATTTTTAATAGCCAATCTATATAGAAAACCTGTCAGATCTGACAGTACCCATTTTATCGCTTTAGCTGAACAATGGATGTCGTCACACCGACCTAACCTTGAAGGAGCAAGACATGCCTATTAAAGATCTGGAACTCGACAAACTTAAGAAATCAGGTGAAGGCACTGTAATTGCCAAACTAAACAAAGACTACGTCACCGACAAGTTCGAAGGAAAACCCGACCATTTTGTTACCGATAATAAGATAGTCGCACTAAAAGCAACTTACCAGAAATCCTCTACCATCTCATTCACTATCAACCTCACTTTTGACGCAAACATTAAGCCTGGAAGGCATGAATTCAGCACGGAGCACTTTCCCTCTCCGTTCAGATTTTCATATACATCAGGCTCACATACAAAAGGCTATACAAGCGCTAAAAACGCAGGATTTATTGTTGTAGAAGAGTTCAACATTGCCAAAGGCATTTTCAAGGCCGTCTTCAACTTCACATTCTTGGATTTCGATACATGGGAGTTGCATCAAGTTCATGATGGTCAGATTGATGTCAAAGGCCTTGAAATTATCGAGGGGTAAAGGTAGGTCGCAAAGTCTGCCCCAAGTGCAGGAACAAGCAGGTATCAGCCAATGTTGATACCGCTTCCCAAAGCCACCGTGTTCAGATGTCCCCCGAACAGGACAGCGAAAGCCTGCTGGTCCACGCCTGCGAATCACTGGCCCAAGCCAGCCTCATGACCAGCGACATCGCCGCCTACATCGACCTGCCGCAACGGCGGACGATTCTGGCGATTCAGCAGATCATCATGCTCGCTGAACTGGCGGTGAATCGCGTGCTGGATAACCACGAAATCCCGCAATCCCCGTCACACAGCTAAAATCCCCTAACCCTCTCCCCGAGGGAGAGGGGACTGACCGAGGTGTTTGGCAGACCTACGCCGACGTGCGATACCGCGTTGAACTCAGGTTTTGAAAAGCACACAAATCGGCCCCCTCTCCCTCGGGAGAGGGCTGGGGTGAGGGGCAAGAACACCACAAACCCAAAGCCAAGCGCGCCGCGCTCTTCACCACTCAACAGGATGAGCGTTAGCTCGGCTGCAGCTCTTGATCTGTAGGGCGACGTCGGAAGGCTGAGTGGAGGGATTGATCCGGGCGTGGGAGCGCAGCGACCGTTTGGCGCAGCCAAACACAGCGAGAGGAGGTGCAGCGAAGCAAACCGTAGACGCTGCGCCCGGATCAATCCCGGAGCGAAGGAACCCCGAGCCCCAGCGAGCGGGCCGCACGTAGGAGCAAGCGTTTTTTGCTTACTTTTTTAGGCGCTTGTAAAAAAGTGAGTCGCCGTAAGGGCGAAACCGCCAGCCGCAGCCCCCGAAGCAACGGATATACACCCAAAAACCCCAAGAGCATGGTCGGCCCAAAGGCCGCCAAGACACCCCAAAACAAAAATGTTAGCGTGCTTGGTATCAAGCCCGAACAAGAGCCAAAAACGATGAAAAAAACTGTCCTGGCCTTCAGCCGCATCACCCCGCCCATGATCGAACACCTCCAGCAAGAGTTCGACGTCATCGTCCCCAACCCAAAGAACGGCGACATCAACGCCCAATTCAATGAAGCCCTGCCCCACGCCCACGGCCTCATCGGCGTCGGCCGCAAACTCGGCCGCGCACAACTGGAAAACGCCGCAAAACTGGAAGTGGTCTCAAGCGTCTCCGTCGGCTACGACAACTACGACCTCGCCTACTTCAACGAACGCGGGATCATGCTCACCAACACCCCCGACGTGCTCACCGAAAGCACCGCCGACCTCGCCTTCGCCCTGATCATGAGCAGCGCCCGCCGCGTCGCAGAACTCGACGCCTGGACCAAGGCCGGCCAATGGCAAGCCAGCGTCGGCGCCCCGCTGTTCGGCTGCGACGTCCACGGTAAAACCCTCGGCATCGTCGGCATGGGCAACATCGGCGCCGCCGTCGCCCGCCGTGGCCACTTCGGCTTCAACATGCCGATTATCTACAGCGGCAACAGCCGCAAGACCGACCTGGAACAACAACTTGGCGCGCAATTTCGCAGCCTTGATGAACTGCTCGCCGAAGCCGACTTCGTCTGCCTGGTGGTGCCACTCAGCGACAAGACCCGCCACCTGATCAGCCATCGCGAACTGGCGCTGATGAAGCCCGGCGCGATTTTGGTGAACATATCTCGTGGCCCGGTCGTCGATGAACCGGCGTTGATCGAAGCCCTGCAAAACAAACGCATTCGTGGCGCCGGCCTCGACGTCTACGAAAAAGAACCGCTGGCCGAATCGCCACTGTTCCAGCTGAGTAACGCCGTCACTCTGCCGCACATCGGCTCGGCGACGCATGAAACCCGCGAGGCCATGGCCAATCGTGCGCTGGCCAATCTGCGTAGCGCCCTGCTCGGCGAACGCCCGCAGGATCTGGTCAACCCGCAAGTCTGGCGCGGATAAAAAAATACGGGCAAGTGCAACAACGCACTTGCCCGTTAGTTACTGCCATACACAACTTGAAATTGAACAACACACCAAATCAAATAACAGCATTATAAGCTCCATCTGGCCATCGAATCATCGACAAGCGCTAAGGAGAGCTAAAACCTTGAACACCCTGACCACCGAAAAACTTATCCGCTACAGCAAAGTTATATTGATGGCTTACATCAGTTTCTTTGGCCTGCTGGTGATGTTCCACAATTTCACCGACTATGGCTCAAACTACACTTACGTGGCCCACATCCTGAGCATGGACACCACCACAGCCAGTGAAACCCTCAAGTATCGAGCCATTGAATCGCCGATGATCCATCACCGTATCTACTGGTTCATCATCACCCTCGAAGTCACCTATACGGTGTTGTGCCTGATAGGTACCTATCAGCTATACCGCAACATCAACGCTTCCGCCGAGGTATTCCACGAGGCAAAAAAGTTCTCGATCATGGGTATACTCGCGGCCATCTTCATTTATTACGTGTGCCTGCAAACCGTGGGGGTTGAATGGTTTGACATGGACACTTCGCAATCATGGAACGCCAAGGACTGGGCACGACATATTGTTGACTTCATATTCCCGGTGATGATTTACATCACCCTGAAAGTCGAGCGCTGAAGTTCAGCGCTCGTTTATTTCAGGCCAACTTTCCCTGCACTGGCGCCGCAACTCTTTTCGGTTTACGAAACACCAGCACATTGCCCAGCATCACTAACACCAGCCCGACCAGCGCCGGTGCTGTCCACTGATAGCCTTCAGCAAACGCCGAAACGTTCAGCGCCACCACCGGAAACAGCACCGTGCAGTAAGCCGCACGCTCCGGCCCCATGCGCCCGACCAGCGTCAGATAAGCAGTGAAGCCGATGACCGAACCCGGAATCACCAGATACAGCAGCGCGCCGACATAACGCGAGCTCCAATCCATGTCGAATGGAATGCCTTTGACCAGGCACCACACCGACAACATCGCTGCACCATAGGCCATGCCCCAGGCGTTGGTGGTCAGCGGTCTGAGTCCAGCCTTCTGTTGCAGACTCGACAGCATGTTGCCCGCCGAGAAACACAACGTCCCGCACAGTGCCAGGCCGAGCCCCAGCAAGGTTTGCGGGCTGGCCTGATGCCCGACCAGTTCTGGCCAGAACAACATGCCCAGGCCGAACAGCCCCAGCGCACCGCCCATCAGCACATTGCGCGCGATGCGCTGACCAAAGAACACCCGCGCATTCAGCGCGTTCCACAGCGTCGCGGTGGAAAACACCACCGCGACCAGACCACTGGGGATCCACTGACTGGCGGTCAGGAAGCACATGAAATTGACGCAGAACAGGCACAAGCCCTGCGCCACGCAGATCAGATGCCCGCGGCGGTTCATCGGTTGCAGGCGCCGACTGAGCAGCAACAGCGCAAACAGCACCAGCGCGGCGAGCCCGAAGCGATAGACGATCGACACCGGAATCGCCACCACGCCAAGCTGCCATTTCAGGGCAATCCAGGTGGTGCCCCAGATCAGCACGGTCAGCAAATACAACGACAGGTTCATGGCAGACACTCCTCGATAGGCCTTGAGTGTCTGCCCGAGCCAGGTTTGTGCGCTTGCAGATTCTTGCGCTTTTGTCTGGCGGCAGGCTGGCAGCGCGGTGTCTACGGAGTAGGATGCAAGGCGTTGAAGAGAACCGACCATGGCCACCATCGATACCCTGCAAGTCTTTCAAGCGTTGAACAGCTCGCCGAACGCACGCCTGGTGCACAGCGCCGAGCTCGGTGACGGCTTGTCTGCCGCTTTGTGGACCAACCACCACGATGCACAGGATTACGAAGCGCCAAGCCACCACACGTTGTCCTGCTACATTGCCGGTGGCACCGGCACTTTTCGTCGCGATCAACCTGGGCAAAAAGGCGGGCCGGACAAGTTGTGCATCCTGCCGGCCGATCATGAATCGGGCTGGGTGATCAACGGTGATATTCGCTTGGCGCACCTGTATTTCAGCGCCGAACAATTCGCCCTCGGTTGCGTCACGCTGCTCGATCGCGAACCCCGCGAGATGCTGTTGCGCGAGCAGACCTTTCTCGAAGATCCGCAACAGGCGCAACGCTTCCGGCAACTGCTGACGCTGAATTGGGACGAACCCGCCGAACGCTTGCTGACCAGCAGCCTCGCCCATGAGTTGATCAGCCACACTTTGCTCAGTCAGGTCGGCGCGCGTCAGGGTTTGCGATTGAAGGGCGGACTGGCACCACACCAGCGTCGGCAACTGGTGGAGTTCATCGACAACCAGTTGGCCGAGCCGATCAGCCTGGGTCAATTGGCCGGATTGTGTGCGCTGTCGGAATACCACTTTGCGCGGATGTTTCGCACCAGTTTCGGCCTGCCGCCGCATCAATATGTGCTGGCGCGGCGCCTGAGCCGGGCGCGGGAGTTGTTACGCGGGACGGCGTTGCCGTTGGGTGAGATTGCGCTGGCGTGCGGGTTTGCCAGCGCGAGTCATTTCACCAATCGGTTCAAACAGGTTTTGGGAGGAACACCTGGCGAGTATCGACAGGCGTTTTTACGATGACTTATTCCGCAATTACTCAAAGCTCTGCCATCGCCACAGCTCAAACGAATCAATATACGGTGTCCCAAAATAGACCCTATAGTAGATAGAAACACGCGCAATACTCGCTATTTCTTTGTCCAGCAGGGGTACCTGATAATCGATCCACCCGAGCTTGTTTTCGAAGCGTTTCAACACGTTTCCAGATGGCTCGTAAAACTCGATATGCGATACATTCTGGGTCGCAAAAACATCTAATGCAAAGCGCAAACGGTGAACTTTTTCAGGTTTCAGAACAATCCGAAGTTCGGCAGAATCATTTTCATTCTGGTGGTCACCGCTGCATTGAATCCCGGTCCCCTCGAACTGACCCTCCACATAACGCTGATCCGACTCAAACAAAATCGTCGACATAGAAGCGCCGTTTTCGCCACCGAGCGTTTGTAGAGAAAAATGTTCAAGATCCAGACTCGAAAAGTTCTCCGGTGAATCAGGCTTCACACCGTTGAAGTCTTCTTTCGCAATGAGCTTTAAAAAATAACCCTCGGCTCCAGCTACATGGTCATTTGACATGGCAATACTCTCTTCCAAAGATATTGAGAAGACAGTACACATTTAAATCCTCACCAAAGCACCTGTCATAACTGACAGGTAATTAGATCGTTTTACAATTACCATGCAGTAGCTGAGAACGAAAATATCTATAAGGGGCCGCCGAAAAGCGCATTAACTTCTCTGTTCTCAAAACTCCAAGGTACTCGACAACGAAACCTGCCGCGCATCCCCCATCGACACAAAGAACCGGCTCGCCGCCGAGGTGTAATACGTGCGATCAAACAGGTTCTTCACATTGAGCTGAAACTTGACCTTCTGCCCCTCAACCCTGGTGTCGTAAGTGGCAAACGCATCGGCCACGGTATAGCTCGGCAGATCAAAATCATTCACCGCGTTACCCGCTCGTTCGCCGACATAACGCGCCCCGGCGCCGACGCGCAATTGATCGCCGCCGATCACACTGCCGAAGTCATACACCGCCGACAACGAACCGGAATTCTTCGCTACGTTCTGCAGGCGCTTGCCTTTGTAGTCCGGGTCTTCGGTCACTTCGGCATCGGTGTACGCGTAGCTGCCGATCATGCTCCAGTGGTCGCTCAACTGACCGGTCAGGTCCATTTCCAGACCGCGCGAACGCACCTCACCGGCCGCACTGTAAATCGTCGTCGGGCCTTCGGAATTGGCCACCAGCACGTTGCGTTTCTTGATGTCGAACAACGCGATATTGCCGGTGACACGCCCCGGCATGTCCAGCCGCGCACCCAGCTCCCACGACTTGGCTTCTTCCGGTGCGATGCTGCCGTCGAGTACGGTGCTGCTGCCACTCAGCGGGGCGATGGTCGAGTTGGGTTTGAACGATTCGGTATAGCTGCCGTAGAACGACAAGGCGTCGGTGTAGCGATACACCAGACCGGCGCGCGGCACCCATTTCTGCCCGTTGCTGTCGGTGTTGGCCTTGAACGGCACGCCTTTGCCGGCGTACTGGTCATACTCCTGAAAGCGTCCGCCAGCGACCAGAATCCACTGATCGTTGAGGTGAATCGAGTCCTGCATGAACACCGAATCGCTGCGCAGTTCATCGGTCTGCGCGCTGTCGGGGGCGCTGACGGTCGTACCGGCAACTTCACGGCCATACACCGGATTGAGGTAACTGAACGTGGTCAGGCTTTTCTGTCGGATCAAGTCCTCGCGGTAGATCTTGCGGTACTCGTCATCGACGCCGAACACCAGATCATGCTGCATGCCCAGCACGTTGACCTTGCCTTCGAGACTGGCGGTGGTGAAACGGTCAGTGCTGATCGCGTTCTGGGTGCCGTCCATGCTGCGGGTCAACGTGCCTTTTTTGGTGTCGATTGCAGTCACGCGGACCTGGCTGGCGTCGTAGGTCTCGCGGTTCCAGCTGTAACCGAAGTGGGCTTTCCAGTCGTCGTTGAGGTCGTGGTCGGCTTCAAAGTGATACAGGTCCGAACGGCCTTCCATGTTATTGAACGGCTCGTCGAGGCGCTCTTTGCGCGAGATGTCCAGCGGGTGATTGGTGCGTGGATCGATCAGCGTGCCGCGGTCGAACGGCGTGAGAAATTCGCGGTGCTCGTAGGCGAACAACAGCTTGGTGCTCTCGCCGAACCAGGCCAGCGACGGGGCGATCAGGGTTTCACGGTGGGTGCCGAAGTTGCGCCAGTAATCTTCGTCTTCGTGGTCGAGCACCATGCGATAGGCCAGCCCGGAATCGCCCAACGGGCCGGTGCTGTCGAAGGTGCCGCCGCTGCCGTTCTTGCCCTCGCCGTAGGTCGAGCCGCGCAAGGTCAGCGCATTGTATTGAGTAAGTTCAGGCTTCTTGCTGACCAGGTTGACCACGCCACCCGGGTCTTGAATGCCGTAGAGCAACGAGGCCGGGCCTTTGAGCACTTCAACCCGATCGACCGTGGCGTTCATGCCACGCCCCTGCACGATCGGCATACCGTCGCGCATGATCGAGCCATTTCGGTTGTCACCGAAACCGCGCGTCATCACCGAGTCCTGAGTGCTACCCAAGGTGTTGCCCTGGGTGATGCCGCTGACATTGGCCAACGCGTCATCCAGATTGCGCGGCGCCTGATCGCGGATGACTTGCGCCGGGATGACGTTGACGGTCTGCGGGATTTCCTGAAGCGAGGCCGAGGAGCGCATCACCGAACTGGTTTCCGGTGGCTGGTAGCTCATCGATTCATCGCGGGTCGAGGTGATGGTCGTGGCGCCGAGATTCAGCGCACCTTCAGTAGGCTGAGGCTCCAGCGCCAGCGTGTGGCTGTCGGTGCGGCGGAAGTTGAGGCCGGAACCGCTGAGCAAACGTTGCAGTGCCTGTTCAGCACTCATCTGGCCATTGACGGCCGGAGCTGTAAGGCCGTAGGGCGCTTCGTCGGTGTAGACCACGCTCTGCCCGGTGACGCGGCTGAAGTCGCTCAAGGCTTGCGGCAGCGGTTTAGCGACCAGGGAAAAGTTGAACTGCTTTTGCGCCTGACTGCTGGCGGTTTCAGCGGCGAGCGCGACGGTCAGCGGCAACAGCGCCAATGCTGAAAAGCTCAGTGCCGACACGCCTAACCATTGTTTGACCGAACCCGATTTTGCCCTGGACTTCATTGCTCAATGACCTGTGTAGAACCGCAACGGATGCGAATGACTCGCAGTTTCAGTCACTACACGGATGGGGCTGATGTTTACCTCACCAACATTTGAAAATTATTTTTTGTGGTGTTCGATCGGGCGCCATCGCGAGCAGGCTCACTCCTACATTTGGAATGCGTTCCCCTGTAGGAGTGAGCCTGCTCGCGATGGCTTTAGCCGCCTCAGCGCAAAATAATCAGATGACCCAACACCTGATGCTGCTCAAACCCCATCACCCCTTGCAGCGAACTCAAAACCGCCTGCGGATCCTTGCTCGGAAAACTGCCACTGACCTTGCGCGCCGCCAGCTCATCGTTGAGCAACACAATCCGCCCGGGGTAATAACGGCGCAAATCCTCCACCACATCAGCCAGTGTCGACTTGTAATAAGTCAGCCAGCCCTGACGCCATGCCAGTTGCGCGTCGCTGTCCACCGAGTGAAGCTTTTGCGCTGTGCCTTCGCCGTAAGCAACCTGCTGGCCAGCGATGAGGATCTGTTGTTCACCCTCGCGATCCGCCGTCACACCAACGCGCCCCGACAACACCGTAACCTGCGCACCGTGAGGCTGCAGTCGCACTTCGAACTGCGTGCCAAGCACCCGCGCCTCGCCCTGCTCCGCCGCGACCACAAACGGATCCCCCGTATGTGTGACGCTGAAGAAACCGGCACCACGACGCAATTGCACATGCCGCTCGCCATGACTGAAATCCACGGCAATCGCACTGTCGCCATCCAGCGTCACTTGCGATTGATCGGCGAGTGTCACCGTGCGGATCTCACCGGGTGCCGAGACATAATCGGCGCCCAGGTCATCGATCCAGCGCTGCGGCTGCCAACCGGTGCCAAGGCTGATCATCAGCAACAAGCACGCGGCCATCGCCAGCGCGCCCGACCAGCGCAAAACGGGCGAATGACGCGGGCGGTCCATCGCATGAAGGTAACCCTGCAACGCGAAGGCTTCTTCATCGGCCAATGTTCGCGCCGGGCCTTCACTCAACTCCCACACAACCTGAGCCTGTGCGTAAGCTTCGGCGTGCGCCGGATCGGCACGCAGCCATTGGCTGAAGGTCAGTTGATCGCCCGCGCTCGGCCGGTCATGCAACAAGCTCAGCCAGGCGAACGCAGCCTGCTCTTGCGCGGGCGTGGGGATGACGGAATCGGATGGCTTCACGGTGCTTTCCCTGGCAGGCGTGGCGCGGGTTCGCGCAGGCTGGCCTTGCAGGCCTCGAGGGCGCGCATCATATGTTTTTCCACGGCACTTTGGGACAGGCCCATGGCTTTGGCGATTTCCGCATACTTGCGGCCGTGAATGCGATTGAGCAAAAAGATCTGCCGGGTGCGCTCTGGCAAGGCGCGCAACGCCGCTTCGACATACTTCAGATCATTGCCCGCTTCCAGCGCTGCTTGTGGTTCGCTGCCGTGGCTGTGCGGCTCGTCCGGTTGCCAGCCTTCGTTGACCCGCGTGCGCGTGCCTTCGCTGCGCAGATGGTCGATGGCGATGTTGCCGGCGCAGCGCAACAGATAGGTGCTGAGCTCTTCGACCTGCACCAGCGGTCGCCGCCAAAAACGCAGAAACAGATCCTGGACCAGATCCGCCGCCGTCGCCCGACAACCGACGCGCCGGTTTACCAGCGCTTCCATTTGCGAACGCTGGGACAGGAACACCTGAAGAAAATGCGCACGTGCCCCACGCGGCTCATCGTCGCGGGATTCCGGTGGCAGACCGATCAGCACTTCAGCACTGCGCCCATGCGGCGACCGGGCTCGCCAGCAGACTGACCCCGGCCAGCGTCAATGCGAACCGCGGGCGATACGGCAGCAACAAAACCAACACCAAGGCGCTGAGCATCAGCACGGCAAACCAGTCGACCAGGCCGAAGCTCCAGCCGTTGGCCTTCACCGCCGCCCAAAGCGACAAACACAGCAATAACCATCCGCCGACTTTCAGGCCCTGACGGCGACGCGTGGACGGTTTGTGACCGAGCAATTCATCGTGGTGGCGAGGCATCGACAGGCACAACGCGGTGAATCCGGCGTAGGTAAGCAACAAGGGCAAGAGCATCAGTTCGCCCCTTGTTCAAGGGTGATCGGCCGGGCCTGTTCGCGGCGGGGCTTTTTAATGCTGACGGTGTTGCCGGCGCGCTGCATTTTCCACGCGGCCCAAGCCAGGAACAAACCGGTTGCGAGGCACGTCAGATCAAAACCGGCCAATGCCCAATCCCTCTGCATCAAGGTAACGCCGAGATTCCAAGGGGTGGTCAGCGCATTGACCAGCGGCACCGCGACAAACAGGGCGGCGCTCAGGGTGAGTTGCTCAACCCAGGCCTTTCGTCCCGGACGCAGCAGCGCGTGCAGCACACTCAAAGCCCAAGCGATAAAGAACGCATTCACTTCCCAATCTGCGCGCTCGGCGAGGCTCACTGGCAACAGACGATTGGCCAGGAAGAATACAGCCACCGCCGCAACCAACCCGGCCATGCTGGCGATGTTCAGCACTTCAACCAGCCGCAGTTCGAACGGCATCACGCCGCTCTTGGCATGTTTGAGTTGACGCTTGCCCAACCAGATCACCAGCCCGGTGCCGATCATCGCCGTGCCGGCCAATCCGCAAATGAAATACAGCCAACGCAGGAGCGGCCCGGCGAAGTGACCCATGTGCAAGCCATAGAACGCACCACCCACCGCCATCGCCATTGGCTGCTCCGGTGTGCTGCCGAGCATCTGCCCGGTCACCCCGTTGAACGTCACGGCACGGCCGAAATCATGCACCACGCGATCCCCCGCACGGGACAGCACCACCGTGGCATTGGCATCCCCCGGATTGCTCACCGACAGACGCGCCGTGTGGCCGCCCGACCATTGCTCGCTGGCCTTGCTCAACAGCGGCGCCATGGCTGCCAAAGGTGCCGCGATGTTGGCGCGCTCCGGGGTTTTCGACGCGGGGAACACTTCATCATAGAACGTGCGCACGTCACTGCCGTACGACGCGACGATGCTCGCCGGCATGACCATCGACATGAAAATCACCAGGCTGCTGTAGGTGATCATCAAGTGAAACGGCAACACCAGCACACCCACCGCGTTATGCCCGTCGAGCCAGGAGCGCTGACCCTTGCGCGGGCGGAACGTGAAGAAGTCCTTGAAGATTTTCTTGTGGGTGATGATCCCGGTGATCAGCGCGACGAACATCACCATCGCGGCAATCGTCGCCAGCCAGCGGCCCCACGGATAAGGCATTTGCAACTGGAAGTGGAAGCGATAGAAGAACTCGCCGCCCATGCTGTCGCGGCCCTGCACTTCGGCGCCGGTTTGCGCGTCGAGGGTTTTCGACTCGAAGCGCCCGCGCTCACCGGGATTGGCCGGCACTGGCTGCCAGCGCACGGTCAGGCCGGGATCTCGGGCATCAGGCAAATCGATCAGCCAGCGTGAGGCGCCGGCCGCGTGTTGCTGCAGATAATCCTGGGCCAGCGTCAGGCTCGTCTCGGCACTCACCGATCGCGCGGGGATTTCCGGCTGCATCCAGTGGCTGATCTCATCTTTGAAATAGGCCAGCGTCCCGGTCAGGAAAATCGCGAACAGCAACCAGCCGAACAGCAGTCCGGCCCAGGTGTGCAGCCAGGCCATCGCCTGACGAAAGCCCTCTTTCATGCCAGGCCCAATCCACGTGCTGCGCCAGAGATGGTCGCCAGAATAACGCTTGGCACCAGCAAACCGACCCAGGCCGACCACGCCGTACGACAGGCGAAACACCAGAGCACCGCCACCAGATAGACCAGAAAGGAAATGGTCATGCCGGTCACCACCGCTTCGGCGCGGCTCAACGGCAGCCACAGCGTCAGGGTGACACTGGCCAGCGCCGCAACGAGATAGCCGCCAAACACCGCCGCCAGCACCCGTGAGGTGACGGCCAGACGATAGGAGATGGGAAGTGTGGCGAGCTTGCCTTTCATGTTTCGACCCTGAAACGAAAAACGTCCGGCCGATGAGCCGAACCTACAGGCGAGCAATATTAATGATAAATATTCTCATACGCAAAAGCATCTGATTGCCGGTTAAGCGTTTCGCCCCTTACAATGCGAACAGTTCTTGTTCTCTAACGCATACTCTCTACCGCGCCATCAAGCGCCCGGAGTAATACCGTTGTCGTCCGCCCATCCTGTCGAATCGCTCTATCAGGCCCATCACGGCTGGCTCACCAGTTGGCTGCGGCGCAAACTCGGCTGCCCGGACAGCGCGGCGGATCTGGCGCAGGACACGTTTATCAAGGTGCTGACCGCCCGCGAACCTCCGGTGATCATCGAGCCGCGCGCCTTTCTGACGACGTTGGCCAAGCGCGTTCTGTTCAATCATTACCGCCGTCAGGATGTCGAACGCGCTTACCTCGACACCTTGGCGCAGATGCCGGACATGGTCGCGCCGTCGGAAGAAGACAAGGCGATCATCCTGCAAACCCTGATGGAGCTGGATCAGTTGCTCGACGGTTTGCCGCGTCAGGTCAAACGCGCCTTTTTGCTGGCGCAGGTCGATGGCCTGACTTATCCACAGATCGCCGCTGAACTGGGCATATCCGTGGCCACGGTCAAACGTCATCTGAACAAAGCCGCCATGCGCTGCTACTTCGCCTTATGAACCGCGTGCCGGATTTCTCCTCCCAAGTGGCTGAACAGGCCGTGCATTGGCTGATGGAAATGCAGCAGGGCACGCTCTCCCCGCGCCAGCAACAGGCCTGGCAACAATGGCTGGAGGCACACAGCGAACACCGGCGGGCGTGGGAGCATATTCAGCGGGTCAATCAGCGTTTGCGCGGTGTGTCTTCGCCGCTGGCACACGCGGCGTTGAACGGGCCGAAGTCCGGCAGCCGTCGTCAGGCGCTGAAACTGCTGCTGATTCTCGGCGCCGGATCGGCTGTCACCTGGGGGGTGCGTGAGCACAATCCATTGCCGTCGCTGCTCGCTGATTACCGCAGTCCGATCGGGCAACGGCGCAAGGTGGCGCTCGGTGCGGGCGATCAGTTGCAACTCAACACAGCCAGTGCCGCCGATGTGGATGTCTCGGCGCGACTGATCCGCTTGCTCGAAGGCGAAATCCTCCTGACTGCCGCGCAATCTTTCGAAGTGCGCACCGCTCAGGGCATTCTTGAAACTCACGGTGCACGTCTCAATGTGCGTCAGTTTGCCGATCGCACGCAGGTTGCGCTGTTTGACGGCCGCGTCGAACTGAGCAGCAATGGACGCGCGCCGATGCTGCTGCCGCTTGCACGGCAACTGAGTTTCACCTCGAAATCCATCAGCGAAGCCAAACCGCTGGATGCCAACAGCGGCGCCTGGGCCGACGGCATGCTGGTGGCCGCGCATATGCGTTTGGGCGACTTCCTCGATGAACTCGGCCGCTATCGTCGCGGCCAGCTCAATTGCGACAGGAACGTCGCCGACCTGCTGATTTCCGGGACTTACCCACTGGACGACAGCGAGCGGATTCTCGACCTGCTGGAAATCAGTTTGCCGGTGAAGGTGAAGCGCTTTACCCGTTACTGGGTGAGCGTCGAAGCGCGGGTTTAAAAAACATCAAAAATAAATGAGCCGTTTTTCAGATCTGGCGTGACAGAGAAGGAAAGCCCCCTTGATTCAACCTTCTCAGGATCATCCGACATGCACTCCACCCGCCTCACGCCACTGGCTCGTACCCTGCGCAATCTTGTCCTCGGCGCCAGCCTGAGTTTCAGTGCCCTGCCCGCCGCGCTGGCCGCTGATGCCAAGGCTTATCACATCGCGCCGTCGTCGCTGGAGAACGCCCTCAACCAGTTTGGCCGTGAAGCGGGCGTGCTGATTTCGTTTGGTTCGCAAGTCACCAGCGGTGTGCAAAGCCGTGGCCTGGAAGGCAGTTACACACCTGAGCAGGGTTTGAATGCATTGCTTGAAGGCACCGGTCTGCAAGCGCGCGCCGAAGGCAACAATGCGTTCAGCCTGCAACCGGTGGCGGATGCCGCGCTGGAGCTGGACACCTCGAAAGTCGTCGGCGACTGGCTCGGCGACGCTGCGCAAATCAATGTGTTCGAGCACCCGGGCGCGCGCGATGTGATCCGCCGCGAAGAGTTCGAACGCCAGGGCGCCACTCAGGCGCGGGATGTGCTCAATCGCATCCCCGGCGTCAACGCTCCAGACAACAACGGCACCGGCAGCCACGACATGGCGCTGAATTTCGGTATCCGTGGCTTGAACCCGCGACTGGCCGCGCGCTCGACCGTGTTGATGGACGGCATTCCGGTGCCGTTCGCGCCCTACGGCCAGCCGCAGTTATCGTTCGCGCCGATCAGCATGGGCAACATGGATGCCGTGGACGTCGTGCGCGGCGGCGGCGCGGTGCGTTACGGCCCGCAAAACGTCGGCGGCGTGGTCAACTTCGTCACCCGGGCGATTCCCAACGAGCCAACGGTCAAGGGCGGTTTCCAAACTGAAACCAGCCCATCGTCGAGCCACGACGGCTTCAAGACCAGCGCCAACCTGCTGGCCGGCGGCACCAACGCCAACGGCCTCGGCGGCGCGTTGCTCTACTCCGGCACCCGTGGCGGCGATTGGCGCGAACACAGCGACACTGAAATCGACGACCTGATCCTCAAGGGCAAATACCAGCTCGACGAAGCCAACAGCTTCAACGCCATGGCCCAGTATTACGAAGGCAAGGCTGACATGCCCGGCGGTCTGAACGTGGCCGATTACGACGCCGATCCGTATCAATCGACGCGTCCGAAGGACCAGTTCTGGGGCCGCCGCACGATGTTCAATTTCGGCTATCGCTATCAGGAAGATCGCCGCGAATTCACTGCCAACACGTTCTTCACCAAGACCTTGCGCAGCGGTTATCTCGATCAGGGCACCTTCCTTTCGCTGTCGCCGCGCGAGTATTGGGTGCGTGGCCTGGAAACCCGATTCGCCCAAGGTTTCGACCTCGGCCCGACCAGCCATGAAGTCGGCGTCGGCTACCGCTACATCAACGAGGCCGGTCACGAACTGCGCTATCGCACGCCGATCAGCAGCAACCAATACCCAACCACCAACAGTCGCAATGACCGCGACACCCGTGGCGGCACCGAAGCCAATGCGTTCTTCGTCGACGACCGCATCGACATCGGCAAATGGACCATCACCCCGGGCGTGCGCTACGAGATGATCGAGTCGCAGCAGACCAACAACCTGACCAACGTCAAATACAAGGGCGACTACAACACCGCACTGCCAGCGTTGAACGTGCTCTATCACCTGACCGACAGCTGGAACCTGTACGCCAACACCGAAGGCTCGTTCGGCAGTGTGCAATACAGCCAGATGCCCAACCGGGTGACCAGCGGCGAAGTAAAACCGGAGAAGGCGCGTACGTGGGAACTCGGCACGCGGTATGACAACGGCGCGTTGCGCGCGGAAATCGGCGCGTTCCTGATCAACTTCGACAACCAGTACGAAAGCAACCAGACCAACGATTCGGTGATCGCCCGTGGCGAAACTCGCCATCAAGGGATCGAGACCAGCGTCAATTACGCGCTGGATGACTTGAGCCCAGCGCTCGCCGGTTTCGATGTCTACGCCACTTACGCTTATGTTGACGCGACTATCCGCGAAGACGGACCAAACAAGGGCAATCGCGTGCCGTTCTCGTCGAAACACAAAGGCACGATTGGCGTGGGTTACACCGAAGGACCGTGGAAGCTGAATCTCGACAGCAGCTTCCAGAGCGACCAATTCGCCGACAACGCCAACACCTCGAAGGAAAGTGCTGATGGCAGCACTGGCAAGATCCCCGGTTACATGCTGTTCAGCAGCCGCGCGGGGTATGACTTCGGGCCGCAGTTGTCGGACTTGAATGTGGCGGTGGGCGTGAAGAACATCTTCAACACGCAGTACTTCACGCGCTCGTTTGATGACAACAACAAGGGCAAGTATGTGGGTGAGCCGCGTACGGTGTACGTCCAGACTTCTGTAGCGTTCTGAGGATTGAAAAGCCCCTCATCGGAACGCCGCCCGCCTAGCCCTCTCCCTAAGGGAGAGGGTACTGATTGGGGGATGCTTGCGAGGTACGCCGACCTGAACGTGCTGTGCCGAATCCATAATCGACTCGACCTTAAACCGCTTTGCCGAATCCATAATCGACTCGACCTGAAACCGCTTTGCCGAATCCATAATCGACTCGGTCTTTCAGGTCGATGTACCCCGCAATACGACTCGGTCGGCCCCCTCTCCCTCCGGGAGAGGGCTGGGGTGAGGGTCAGCGGGTCATGGTCTACAGTAAAACTTCAAACCAACTTCACAAGGATCGTGAAGCATGCAAACTCGCCCCACCCTCGCCCAATTCGCCCGCCAGTTACGCGTTAACCAAACCGACTGTGAACACCTGCTCGGGCAAAAACTCCACTCCCGCCAAATCGCCAATCTGAAATTTCGTCGGCAATTTCCGTGTCCGCCTTACGTGCTGGATTTTTACTGTGCGGAGTTGAAATTGGCGATTGAGCTGGATGGCGGTCAGCACTTTGAAACGCAGGGACTGATTCATGACCAACGCCGGACGCACTATCTGAATCAGAAGGGCATTGAAGTCGCGCGCTTCAGTAATCTCCAGGTGATCCAGCAGATGGACGATGTGCTGGAGCAGATCATAAGAACTGCAGCGAATCGAAAAATGCCCTCACCCTAACCCTCTCCCAGAGGGAGAGGGGACTGACCGGGGGATGCTTGCGAGCTACGCCGACCTGATTCTGCTTTGCCGAATCCATAATCACTCGGTCTTTCAGGTCGACGTACCTCTTCAGACACCTCGGTCGGCCCTCTCCCGTAGAGAGGGGGGACTGATTGCGGGATGCTTCAGAAATACATCAACCTGAAGTGCTTTGCCGAATCCATAGTCGACGCTGTCTTTCAGGTCGATGTAACCCGCAACACACCTCGGTCGGCCCCCTCTCCCGGAGGGAGAGGGCTGGGGTGAGGGGCCGCGCTCTTGTGCCTTGCGCAAAAAACCGCCGCAAACAAAAACGGGCCTGCTTTCGCAGGCCCGCTCTCATTGGGTGGCTATAAAATCAGCGCATCAACTGTTGATCGCTGCCTGTTCATTCTCAAGAAATTCTTCCTCCAGCAGAGCGTCATTCGCCTTGCTAAATGGCACCACAGCGGCACGTGGTTTACCTCGCAGTTTGCCGAAAAGGTGCTCCAGGGCGTGCTCGAGTTTTTCGGCAGCGCCGTCGATCGCCAGTTCCAGCGAATCGGCTTTATGGGTCACGGAAATCGGTTGATGGCCTTTTGGCCGCGCTTCCAGTTGGCAGCGCAAGTCATGGGGACCTGGTTTGTCACCGTTCTCGTCGCTCAGGTGGACTTCGACACGGGTCAGGTCTTCTTCATAACGTTCGAGCGTGCTCTCAATGGTTGTACGTACCCACTCCTCCAGTCGTTGACTACTTTGAATATGGTTATCGCTGTTGACTTGGATTTGCATAGTTCATCCCTTATTTCAGCTAGCTCGTGAGAGGCCTTGAGTTGAATTTCCTGACCTCCTGGTTACAACAATCGGCCCGACCGACGAACATTTCAACCCCTGAAAAAAGATAAATATTCATTCGCAAAAAAAGCCGGACAACCGAGCAAAGCACTGGTAAGGTCGGGAGTTGGGTCGCCTCGCACCCCGGCAAAATTTGCTCACAACTGCCCGTCGTTCAACGGGTGCAAACTGCGAAATATCCCCGCCTCCTCGACCAGCCAATCATGCACCGCACGCACACCCGGATGGCTTAAAGCCCCGGGTGCATAGAGCAACACATAGCGTTTGTGATTAGGCACCGACAGGCCAAACGGCACAATCAACGTCCCTCGCTCCAATTCATCGTTAAGCAAGGTGCGGCGGGCAATCGCCACGCCCATGCCGGCAATCGCCGCTTCGATGGTCAGATGATTGCGATTGAAGGTATGCCCACGCCGTACGTCGGCGCCCTCAAAACCAATCGCGTTCAAATAGAATTCCCATTCCGCGTATTCATAACTGCCACGCCACGCGGTGATGTCGTGCAGTACCGGGAAATGCACCAGATCCGCCGGCCCGTGCAACGGTGGTCGCCCGCGCAACAGGCTCGGTGCGCACACCGGGAAAATCTGCTCGTCGAGCAAGGCTGTGGATAACAATCCCGGGTAACTGCCGTCGTTCAAATCGATCGCCAGATCAAAATCGCCTTCGTGCAAGGGCACGCTGCTGTCCTCTGCCACCAAACGCAACTGAATGTCCGGATAGCGTTGCTGCAGGCGTGGCAAGCGCGGCGTCAGCCACTTGCTGAGGAACGACGGAATCGAGCGCACTCGCAAAATCCCGCTGATCATTCCGGCATCAAGTCGACGCAATTCGGCATCGATGCTGCCATATGCCTCGTTGACGGTAATCGCCAGCCGCTGCCCCTCCGCACTCAGCTCCACACCACGCGCGCGCCGATGAAACAGACGGAAACCAAGTCGTTCTTCAAGTTGACGAATTTGCTGACTGACCGCCCCCGGGGTGATGTGCAGCTCTTCGGCACAACGGGTGAACGACAGGTGCCGCGCGGCACAGGAAAACACCTGCAGCCAGACATAGGTCTGCGCATGCAATTGACGACTCATCGTTTAGTCCTGCTAAAGGCTTACTTAGGAAGTTTCGTTAGTCACGTAGGACCGAGGTAGGCAGTATCGCCGACATTGCGCTTGTCCTACAAAAAATGGCAGCGATTCCTACTCCATTGCTTGTAAGGGTTTAGCATGGCTATCAGTGTTTTCGATCTATTCAAAGTCGGCATCGGCCCGTCCAGTTCCCACACCGTAGGCCCGATGCGCGCCGCCGCGACCTTCGCTCAGGAGCTGATTGATCAACGTTTATTGAACGATGTGCGCCGTGTGGAAATCCGTTTATACGGCTCACTGTCGGCCACCGGCGTCGGGCACGCCACCGACCGCGCAACGGTGATGGGCCTGATGGGCGAATGGCCGGACAGCATCGATCCGGCGACCATCGATTCACGTATCCAGCAACTGCGCGAGACAGGCCAACTGTCCCTCGCCGGTCAGAGAGAAATTGCCTTCGACTGGCAGCGTGATCTCCTGCTGCTGGATGAGAGCCTGCCCTACCACCCCAACGCCATGTCGCTGACAGCCTTTGGCGAAACGGCCGAGCTGTTCGAGCAGACCTATTACTCGGTTGGCGGCGGTTTCATCATCGAGGCGGCAGAAGCCGAGTCCGGTGTCGCCCCGGCGAGTGAAGTGGTGTTGCCGTACGATTTCTCCAGCGCCGCCGAACTGCTGTCGCTGTGCAAACAGCACAACCTGCGCGTCTCCGAGCTGATGATGGCCAACGAACGCGCGTGGCGCACTGACGCGGAAATCCGCCAGGGCCTGCTGCACATCTGGTCGGTGATGCGTGAGTGCGTTGAACAGGGCCTGCGCCACGAGGGGATTCTGCCCGGCGGTCTGAATGTGCCGCGTCGTGCAGCGAAATTGCATCGCAGCTTGTTGGAAATCGGCAAGCCGAACGTGATCAGTTCCACTCTGTCGGCAATGGAATGGGTCAACCTGTTCGCCCTCGCCGTCAACGAAGAGAACGCCGCCGGCGGGCGCATGGTCACCGCGCCGACCAACGGTGCAGCCGGAATCATCCCGGCCGTTCTGCACTACTACATGAAATTCAATCCGGACGCGTCTGACGATGATGTCGTCGCTTTCTTTCTGGGCGCGGCTGCTGTCGGCATTTTGTGTAAGAAAAATGCTTCGATCTCCGGCGCTGAAGTCGGCTGCCAGGGCGAAGTCGGTTCGGCCTGTGCGATGGCCGCTGCTGGCCTGGCCGACGTGCTCGGTGCCACCCCGGAACAACTGGAGAACGCCGCCGAAATCGGCTTGGAACACAACCTTGGCCTGACCTGCGACCCGGTCGGCGGCCTCGTACAGGTGCCGTGCATCGAGCGCAATGCCATCGCCGCCGTGAAAGCGATCAACGCCACGCAAATGGCCCTGCGCGGCGACGGCAAACACTTCATTTCCCTCGACCGGGTGATCCGCACCATGCGCGACACCGGCGCCGACATGCACGATAAATACAAAGAGACTTCACGGGGCGGCCTGGCCGTGAGCTGGGTGGAATGCTGAGGCCCATTCCCTGACCGCCCCGGCAGGCCGCACAAAGCCGCCTGCCAACCGTGAGCCCGAGCAAAAATAATAACGAGGCGATACCGATGACCGATGTACGTACACCTGCTGCCGAAAATCCCGCTGTAGACCGCACACGCAATGCAGAAACGGCCCACAAGGGCTGGAACAAATTCGACACCACCTGGATGCTCGGCCTGTACGGCACTGCGATCGGTGCTGGCACCTTGTTCCTGCCGATCAATGCCGGCGTCGGCGGTTTCTGGCCTTTGCTGATTCTCGCCGTACTGGCTTTCCCGATGACGTTTTTTGCCCACCGTGGGCTGACCCGTTTCGTGTTGTCCGGGCGTTCCGGGGACATCACCGAAGTGGTCGAAGAACACTTCGGCATCGGTGCCGGCAAGCTGATCACGCTCCTGTATTTCTTCGCGATCTTCCCGATTCTGCTGGTGTACAGCGTGGCGCTGACCAACACCCTGAGCAGTTTCCTCGAACACCAATTGCACATCACTCCGCCACCACGGGCGATCCTCTCGCTGGTGTTGATCCTCGGTTTGATGGCGATTGTGCGCTGTGGTCAAAGCGTCATCGTCAAAGCCATGAGCGTGCTGGTTTATCCATTTGTTGCCGCATTGCTGCTACTGGCGCTCAGCCTGATTCCAAACTGGAACGGTGCGTTTTTTGCCAGTGCCCAAGAAGCCATGCCAATGTCCGCTTTCTTCAAGACAATGTGGCTGGCGATTCCGGTGATGGTGTTTTCATTCAACCATTCGCCGATCATTTCCGCGTTCGCGGTTGAGCAGAAACAACGTTACGGCGAGCAGGCCGAACGCAAAAGCAGCGGCATCCTCGCTATGGCTCACGGCATGATGGTCGTCACGGTGATGTTCTTCTGCTTCAGCTGTGTGCTGGCGCTGTCGCCGGCGGATCTGGCAGCGGCCAAGGCGCAGAACATTTCGATCCTGTCGTACCTGGCCAACCACTTTCAGACCCCGGTCATCGCTTACGCCGCGCCGCTGATTGCGCTGGTGGCGATCACCAAATCCTTCCTCGGCCACTACATCGGCGCCAGTGAAGGCTTCCAGGGCATGATCGTGAAAAGCCTGCGCAGCCGTGGCCGGGTGATGTCAGCGAGCTGGCTGAACCGTGCGACCGCCGTGTTCATGATCCTCAGTTGCTGGGCCGTGGCAACGTTCAACCCGAGCATCCTTGGCATGATCGAAACCCTCGGCGGGCCGGTGATTGCCTGCCTGTTGTTCCTGATGCCGATGTACGCCATCCGCCGCGTGCCGGCCTTGCGCCAGTATTCGGGGCAGGTGTCCAACGTGTTTGTGGTGCTGATCGGCCTGATTGCACTGTCAGCGATCATCTACTCGGTTCTGCCCTGAAAACGGGCCACTAAAAAAGGCGAGCCGCGTGGCTCGCCTTTTTAATCCCCGTGTTCATTGTTCGACAATTTTCCCGGCACAGCCCTTGCTACATACCTTTAGGAGCTGCCGCAGGCTGCGATCTTTTGCTCTTCGTGACCGAAATCAAAACACTGAAGAGCAAAAGATCGCAGCCTCGTTTCCTCGACAGCTCCTACATGAAAGCAACAAATACAGGCCACGGAATGGCCGATGATCCGGTTGGGCGAACCAACCCGATCACGGCCGGTCAACAACTGCACGTTCAATCAGGCGGTGACGCATCATGGACAATCCTTTTCAGATCATTACCGATGCCTTTGCGCCGGACTATCAGATCAACCTGAGCATTCAAGGCCTGGACGGCAGCATCATGCTGACCCTGTCCAACAGCGGCCGGATCGTGGCCAAGCGCATGATCAGCGCCGAGCAGCGCAACGACCCCGTGCGCCTCAAGCGTCTGGTGCAAAGCATCCAGTTCGGCATTGCCATCGAGCAGGGCCACAGCGCCATGGCAATCCTCGAAGCGATGACCAGCGGCGACGGGCTGACCCCGCCACCGCCACAAGTCGTCGGGAGAACTGGATCGACAATGGGTCTTTGATTAACAATTTTTACTAATCGCGATACTCTCGGGAAGATCCTGACTTTCCGTTAGGACGGAACCTGAGAGGTATCACGTAATTTTTAAACTAAGTAAAATCGTGATCTGGCAAAACATATTGACTTTGACGACCAAAAATACCTACCCCTCCGTTCAGAAATCTATTAGATGCCAGCAACGCCCTACACGTAGCAACCTTCCACTGCTCAAACGTATACATTGACTTATTAAAGCCGCGCGAATTATCTTTTATTTTTGTTAGTTCCAACTTTAGCAGCTCCTCAAGCCCTTCTCCCGTTTGTTTTGAGACACTAACGATTCGCCGAACCTCTCGCATAGCGAGAGTTTCGTACAACTCGTGCAACCCATGTACTGCAAGGTGTTTCGCAATACGCGCATAATTTATGCTTTTTTCAGGATACAAAATAACATTTGGCCTAAAAACAACCTCATCCAAAGAGTCTACATAATCTGCCTGCAACCAATCCCCATCATAAAAATTATCAAACCTTGGATGAATTGTTTGCTCGCCAGGCGATCGAGGCACATAAGTGAGCTTTTTTCCATTGCACGGAAAGCAACTGGGTATCAAATTGAATGCGGATATTGACAATGATGGAAAAAATTTTTTCGGCAGATAATGATCCAGGCTATAAACGTCACCATGGTGACATATCTGGCATTTTTTATCTGGAGCTAACGCGCGAAGCTTCTCATAATAAAATCTGCCAGCGGTATTTTTTGCAGCCAACTTATCTTCATACATCTCGTTTAAATAGGCTGGCAAGCCAACGCCACGACGACTAGACTGCTCCGGATATAAATGACACATAACCAACTGACAATGCAACTTGAAAACCTTATGCGAGCCGCGCAAAAACACTTTCAACTTCTCCTCATCAGGAGTGAGCGCTATTCTTCGCCGCCCTAAAACACACGCATCAAATACCTCATTAAACGAATAGGTTACTTTAGCCATGATAACGCCCCTTCCGCATACTGGACGACACCACTGCTCGACCTTCCAACCCTATTGCCCTATTATACTTTTCGAGTAAGTCATCATAGCTCCGAAAATTCTTCGAATCATTTGCCAACAACTTATAAAATCCAGAATTCCTGACATCAAGATTGAATACTTCCGTAGTGATTTCCCCGACACTTTCACCGAACGTTTCTATGCAAGGACGCGACACCTCCAGTCCTCCCGCGAGGCGATTTACCTTCCATACGCATGACCTGGGAGCTTCTTGAACGATTACAGGTGAATGCGTAGCAATTATTGCCAGTCCATTTTTGACGGCGAGCAATTCAGACAACACTCGAACGAAGGTCGATAGCAAAGGTGGATGTAGATGGTTTTCCGGCTCATCGAACAAGCATATAGTACGGTCCTCCACCAGTTCCACAACGCTAGTAACGTAGTAGATAACAGCAGCATGCCCCGAACTTAAAGAAACAAACAATTCACGCGCAGCTACTATGAGCCTATTTTCATCCAACTCTTCAAGCAGAGACGAAATATTCAACTCTTGAAAGTTAACATCCACACTTAACGATCGAACTGCACTCAACCAAAGTTCTTTCTTAACCTCAGATCCCAGCAAGCAGTTCTTCAAGGACTCAGCAAACTCAACCGCCATACCACCGGTAACACTTTTTAGCTGTCGAGTCTTCTGATCATATATACCGATGTATTTTTTCTTGGTTTTATACTTATCAATCTCTGAATCATTGAAATCAATATCATCGAGAGGATTACCAAATACACCAAGCGAAAAATATAGCAACAATCCAAAATCCTCAACACGCACCGTAGTACGATCACGATTAGTGACCGCGCCATCATTCTTGTCGATTGAGTTGGCTACACGCTTTAATATATAGCTTTTACCTACACCATTCCTTCCGATCAGGACATGTATATTACTCGGAGGTCGGGAATCAGGGAACACTGAAAAATCCATCTCAACCCCGGTTGCCTCTTCGGTAAACTTTAGCCCATAACTTCGCAAAGCACCAGGCGCATGAAGAATACCTCTAAAGTGCCCTTTAATCGAAGACAGACTGACAAATCTTGTCAGCGATTGAACAAACGAAGCTTCTCTATATGCAAGATCAAAAAGCCGATTATCATAAACAACATCTTTTAGAGCAACCAAATACGCAGTTAGCACATTATTAGAAAGATTTTTTTCAAGCGTCTCATAGTATTCAGGGCTTTGGCCAAGTGAAAAAAAACCTGTTTCTAAAGACGAGAATTCAGACGGTATGAAATCCGCTGTACGCTGCTGTTCATCCTGACCTGCAAACCCTACTTTCAACTCTCCCACAAACAGCTCTTGACCATTCGAGTCAACATAAAAAGAGCGAAACAACGTAACAAACGAATAATCATTCCACCCTAGATTGGGAAGAATAAAAAAATACGGTCCAGCGGCACCGCCAATTGGACGCCCTTTAAAAATCAACATAATTACTCCCTGTAAATAAATTATAAAATTTCGCTATCCCTAACGTTATTCTAACTTTAGGGTCCTACAACTCGCCCTTCTCGACTTCCGGATGTTCGCTGGAACCGGCGCCAAGTTTGCGCTGCGGTTTCTCGATCTTCACCGAAGGAAATTGTGACGAGGCGTAACGCACCACAAGAATCGAGAACGCCAGCAACAGAATGCCGCCGCACAGGTAGATAATGCCCATGTCCGGCGGGTTGTGGTGCGAGACGTTGGAGATCAGCAAACGGGTCAGCGCGGTGATCGCCACGTAGATCAGGAAGCGCACCGGCATGTGGTTGGTCTTGAAATAAATTCCGACCATCGCCCCAAGTTCGAGATAGATGAACAGCAACAAAATGTCATCGATCTTGATGTGGCCTTCCTCGAGCATCCCGAGAAACTCCATCACCGCCGCCCACGCCGTCACCGCACCGATGGCGAACAGCGCCAGATAGTGAAAGGTTTCGACGAACAGGTTGCCCAGGGACTCGGCCAGTTGATGCACGTTTTGCCGCAGTTTCTCGGCCCAGTTGATTTTCACGATGATGTTCCTTAGCTCGAATGCGAGCGGATGATGCGTGTTGGACGTGACGGTTTTCTGCACGTAACGGTTTTCATGCAGAAAAGAGGCCACGCCATCATGGCGAACCGCCGCCAGACCCGCGCCGTGGCGTTTGGTCGCACCGCTGTGCTTTTGTGGGAGCGAGCCTGCTCGCGAATGCAGCGACACGGTCGGCCTGACAAACCCGAAATCCGGTCTACATTGAAAAGCCACTACCCATGGCGCAGGGATTCGCTTATCCTTTTCGCTGTATATGGATACAGTAGTCGTCAAGACAACTTAATGTGAAGGCATGTGAGGTGGTGAATGGCCGTCGAAGTGGTATACCGCAGCAGCCGAGATCTGGAGCGCTTGTTCATGGATAAAGCCGAAGCTGACCGTCATGACAAAATGCTCGAACTGGCCGAATATCTGGCCGATGTGCTGCAAAAAGCCGTTCCGTCCCTGACTGAACAGCAAGTGGAAGAAGCCGGGATCTACATGGCGAAGAATCGCGATGTGTTCGCCCGGGCGTTCAAGAGCCAGCCGGATGCACTGTCCGAGCTGCTCAATGCACCGGCAGAACCAGTTGAACAAGCTGAGGCGGCGGAACCTGCTGAAGCACCGGCCAAGCCAGCCAAAGCGGCGAAGGCTGCGAAGTAATCCAGCCCGAATTGAATAGGCCCTGAGTCGAATGGCTCAGGGCCTTTTTCATGCCTGTGAAACTCAGCGATACAAAACTTTCTCCGCCAACTCATCTGCCACCCGCGCCGGTGAACGCTTTTCCGCCTGTGCATGGGCGAACACCTCGGTCAGCCGCGAACTGATTTTCGACAGATGCGCAGTAATCGTCGGCAATTCCTCGCCACGATGTTTCAGCGAAACGTAGATCAAGCCACCGGCGTTGATCACATAATCCGGCGCATACAGAATCCCGCGCCGTTCCAGTTGATCGGCGACATCCAGATGCGTCAGTTGATTATTCGCCGAACCTGCCACGGCAGAGCAACGCAGTTGCGTGACGCTGTGGCTGTTCAGCACACCGCCCAGACCGCACGGCGCAAGAATGTCGCACGGTGTACTGAGTAATGCATCGTTGGCAATCGGGTGCGCGTTGAGCTGTTCCATCGCCAGTTGTACCTTGCCGTGGTCGATATCGCTGACCAGCAGTTCCGCGCCGGCGGCGTGCAATTGCTCGGCCAAGGCAAAACCGACATTGCCCAGCCCCTGAATGGCGATGCGCAAGCCTTCCAGGTTGTCGCTGCCCAGCCGCGCCATGGCCGTTGACCGAATGCCGGCAAATACACCCATCGCGGCATGCGGAGCGGGGTCGCCGGCCGAGGTGGTGCTGGTGACGTGCTGAGTCTGTTGGGCGATGCAATCCATATCCGCCACCGAGGTGCCGCTGTCGATGGCGGTGATGTAGCGACCGTCGAGCTGTTCGATGCAACGGCCAAAAGCTTCGAACAGCGAGCCACGGTTTTCCACATGAGCCGGGCGCACGATCACTGCCACGCCTCCGCCCTGCGGCAGCCCCGCCAGCGCAGCCTTGTAGCTCATGCCCTGAGCGAGGCGAATGGCATCTTCGACGGCGGATTCGTCATTGGGATAGGCGAGATAACGACATCCGCCCAAGGCTGGCCCGAGGCGACTGTTATGGATGGCAATGACCGCCTTCAACCCGGTGACCGGATCAACGCTAAGGTGCAGCGATTCCAGGCGAGTGCTTTGCATGAGCGCAAACATCGTTGGGCTCCCGAATCACTTCTTGTAGAACGCCAGTATAGGCCTGCGCCTGAAAATTGCTGGAGCGCACCGGAATAAGCGCCCTCGCCGACAACGGCTTTGCGGCATAACCTGACACCTGCGCAGCAGGGGACTGGACGAATCTTGCGGGCGGGGCTAAAACGAGGCATTCCCCGGAGATTTCGATGAGTGCGCGTCAACGTTTTTTCGAATGCCTGCACCGTTCACCGCCCGCGCTGTTCGAAGCCGCGCTGTGGATGGCGGCCGAGCACGAAAAAACGGTCGATCCCGACGCGCTGTTACAAGAATTCAGAGACCTGCAACAACGAGTCAGTTACGGCTTGCCGATGTTGCCGGTCAGTGAACTGGCGCAGCCCCTGTTGCGCCGCATGACTGATCTGGGCTTTGCCCAGGACCACTTCCTGCCGCTGCGCCCGCAAGCAGCGCTGTTGCACAAGGTGTTGCAGACCCGTCGCGGCCAGCCGTTGGCATTGGCGCTGATTGCCCTGGAGCTGGCGCGTGGCCTGGAGATTCCTCTGGTCGGGATCAACTTCCCCGGACACTTCCTGTTGCGGGTGCCCGGCGCTGATCACTTGCTGGATCCGTGCGGCGGCCGGCGTTTGTACCCAAACGATTGTCGCGAACTGTTGCAGCGCCAGTACGGGCCGAACATGAAGCTGACCGCCGAGCATCTGCTGACCGCCTCGCCGGTGCAAATGCTTCAGCGCCTGTCGCGCAACCTGCGGCAGTTGCACCTGACGCATGATGACTTCATTGCCGCGCTGATCGACGCCGAACGGGTGCTCGAACTGGGTGACGCCGGCGCCGCCGATTACCTGGCACGGGCCAGTCTTTATCAGCGGCTCGACTGCCCGAATGCCGAGCGCTTTGATCTGGAGCATGCGCTGATGCTCAGCGACGATCCGATTCAGCGCCTGCGCCTGACTGAACGCCTCAGCCACCTGCCGCCCAACTCCGTCGTCCATTAAAAACAAAAGATCGCAGCCTTCGGCAGCTCCTACATTGAAATGTGTATTCCCATGTAGGAGCTGCCGAAGGCTGCGATCTTTTGCTCTTCAGGATTTGACAGATATCCCCATTCCAACTGCCGAACTTCCTTCGGTGGGCGAACGCACCTGAATGATCAGCAGCGCGGCGATGACCGCCGGAATCGCACAGAAGAAGAAAATCTGCGCCACTGGAATGTGCATCGCCAACAACAGGCTGCCGAACAGCGGCCCGAGAATCGAACCGAAACGCCCCACGCCCAATGCCCAACCGGTGCCGGTCGCACGCACATGCGCCGGGTAGAAATTACTGGCAAACGCATTCAGCGTCAGTTGCCCGCCAATGATGCAGAACCCGGCGGCGAACACGCAGGCGACCAGATAACGCGGATTGTCATGATTGAGTCCGAGCAGAATCGTGCACAGCGCCGCACCTGCCAACACCGCCGACAGCAAACGCACCTTGCGCTTCAAGCGGTCAGCAAACCAGGCCATGCAGATCGCGCCCAAGGTGCCGGCGAACAGGAACATCGACGTCACCAGATTGGCTTCGTTGAGTTTCAGGCCGCTTTCCAGGAGCAACGTCGGCAGCCAGCTGATCATGAAATACAACAGAATCAGGCTGACGAAAAACGTTGCCCAGATCAGCAAGGTCGGTCGCGCGTAGCCATTGCGGAACAACTCGACTACGGTCAGTTTGCTGCCCTGCTCGCGTTCGTTCTGTTCGACGCTGGCAACGGGCGGCTGCCAATCCGGCAGCATGCGCGCGGTGACTTTGCGCAGCCGCGCGTACGGCGGCGCATCGCGCAGCAGACGTGGCAACGACTCCGGCAGCATCCACCAGAGAAACGGAAACAGCAGCAACGGCGTGACGCCACCGGCGAGGAACACCGCCTGCCAGCCGAACTGGTCGATGAAGCCTGCGGCGACGAAACCACCGGCTGCGCCACCGAATGAAAAGCCACAGGCCGCCAGCGTCACCATCAAGGTGCGCAAACGCGGTGGTGAGTATTCCGACATCAACGCCATAGCACTGGGCATCGCCCCGCCCATGCCGATGCCGCAGATAAAGCGCGCGATCATCAGCGTGTTCAACGAGTCGGCGAAGACCATCAGCACCGTCAGCGTGGCGTAGATCAGCACGCAGGCGAGCAGAATGCGCCGCACGCCAAAGCGGTCGGCGAGTGGCGTGACAGCCAGGGAACCGAGGGTGAGGCCGAGCAAGTTGGCACTGAAAACAGGTCCGAATGCAGACTTTTCCAGCCCCCAGTCCTGCGCCAGCGCGGGCACTACATAACCGAGCACCTGGGCGTCATAGCCATCGGTGACCAGCAGCAAGGCGAGCAGGATCAAGAGCAACCACTGATAACGGGACACAGGACGGGCGTCGAGTGCCGCGCGGAAGCTGGCAATCTGGTTGTGCATCGCAAGGTACCTGTTTTGTTTTTATGATTTTTTGATGTGGCAACCGGATCGTTCCCACGCTCCGCGTGGGAATGCCGCCGGGGACGCTCTGCGTCCACTGTGACGCAGAGCGTCACGGGATGCGTTCCCACGCAGAGCGTGGGAACGATCAGTTACAGGGGAATTACGGGGTGTCTGGTTGATTGGCAGGATGGGCCTTGATGAATGCTAAATGTTCAGCCGCCAGTGCGGCGACCCGACGAATTTTCGGATACGCCTCAAGGCTGACGTTGAAGCGCTCAGCCGCATACAACTGCGGAATCAGGTACACATCGGCCACGCACGGCCACTCGCCGAAACAGAAGCCCTCGTCGCCAATCAATTGCTCCACCGTCGCCAGCCCCTGGCTGATCCAGTGACTGATCCACTCGACCACCTGCGGCTCGTCGTGCCCTGACTGGCGCAGGCGATTGAGCACGCTGACGTTGTGCAGCGGATGCACATCGCAACCGATCACCGCCGCCACACCGCGCACCTGCGCGCGGGCGAACAAATCTTCCGGCAGCAACGGCACCTGTGGATAACGTTCTTCCAGGTACTCGATGATGGCCGGCGATTGAATCAGCAAACCGCCCTCATCAGTGCGCAAGGCCGGCACCCGCCCCTGTGGATTGATCGCCAGATACGCCGCTTGCCGATGCTCGCCGCCGGGTGGCACGATCAGATTGACTGGCAACGCCTGATAGTCGAGGCCCTTCAGCGCCAGCGCGATTCGCACGCGGTATGACGAGGTCGAACGGTAATAGGTATAGAGATCCATAACCCGCTCCTGTCAGCGCGCCGCCAGCACTTTGCCGCGGCACTCGCCGAAGCCGATCGAGGCGAAACCGTCACGGGCACAACGCGCACGCAGGATGATTTCATCACCGTCCTCAAGGAATTTACGCACCTCGCCAGAAGCCAGTTCGATCGGTTTTTTACCACCCTCGGTGATTTCCAGCAGGCTACCGAACTGACCGCTCTGCGGGCCGGACAACGTGCCCGAACCGAACAGGTCACCGGCCTGCAACTGGCAACCGTTGACGCTGTGGTGCGCGACCATTTGCGCGACGGTCCAGTACATGTAGCGGGTGTTGCTCAGCGTCAGGCGATGGGCCGGCAGGTTTTGCTCGCGCATGGCTTCGGTGAGCAGCAAAACTTCCAGTTCGATGTCGAAGGCACCGCCGTCCTGATCGCGCTTGTCGAACAGGTACGGCAGCGGCTGCGGATCACCTTCAGGACGCTTCGGTTGCGCGGTGCGGAACGGTTCCAAGGCTTCAGCAGTTACAACCCATGGCGAGACGCTGGTGATAAAACTTTTCGAAAGGAACGGCCCCAGTGGCTGGTATTCCCAGGCCTGGATATCGCGCGCCGACCAGTCGTTGAGCAGGCAGAAACCGGCAATGTGATCAGCCGCGTCACCGATGGCGATCGAGTCACCCATCTCGTTGCCTTGACCGATCCAGATGCCCAGTTCCAGCTCATAGTCCAGGCGCGCGCACGGGCCAAACACAGGCTCGGTCTGACCGGCCGGTAGCGTCTGGCCTTTAGGGCGACGCACGTCGGTACCGGAAGCACGCACGGTGGAGGCGCGACCGTGATAACCGATCGGCACATGCTTGTAGTTCGGCAGCAGCGGGTTATCCGGGCGGAACAGTTTGCCGACGTTCTGCGCGTGCTCGATGCCGACGTAGAAGTCGGTGTAATCGCTGATGCGTGCCGGCAGATGCAGCTGGCAATCGGCGGCCAGGGGCAGCAATTTTGCGCCTTGGGCTTCGATGTTGCCGCGGTGTGTGCTGCCTTCGCTGAACAGTTCCAGCAGACGGGTGCGCAGTGCCACACGCACCTCGCGACCGAGTTCGAAGAATGCGTTCAACTGGCCGCCGTGCATGGCTTCGACAGCGCTGCGCGCGACACCGTCGAACAGCCCGGCTTCCAGCGCTACTTGCAGATCGAAGATATGGTCACCAATCGCCACGCCAGCGCGCGGCATCGCACCGTTGCTGCTGAACACACCCAGCGGCAGGTTCTGCAGCGGGAAATCAGCGTGGCCGTTGGCCGAGGCAACCCAACTGCGGGTGATGGAATTCTGCGTCATGGGTTATCTCCGGGTCGGGTCGAACGTGGCGGGCAAAGTGGCCCAGCAGGCGTCATAAGTGGATTGCAGTTGCGGACAGTCGAGGGCGAAGCGGCTTGGGCGCAGCACCTGACTGGTCTCGAACATGAAGGCCATGGTGTTGTCGATCCTCGCCGGTTTGAGTTCGGCGTTGATCGCTTTGGTGCAGGTCTCGCCATCCGGGCCGTGGGCACTCATGCAGCTGTGCAGCGAGGCACCGCCGGGCACAAAACCTTCGGCCTTGGCGTCGTATTCGCCCTGGATCAGGCCCATGAATTCATTCATCAGATTGCGGTGGAACCACGGCGGACGGAAGGTGTTCTCGGCGACCATCCAGCGCGGCGGGAAGATCACGAAATCGAGGTTGGCCAGACCGTGCACGCTGGTCGGCGAAGTCAGCACGGTGAAGATCGACGGATCCGGGTGATCGAAGCTGACGGTGCCGATGGTGTTGAACCGGCGCAGGTCGTATTTGTACGGCACGTTATTGCCGTGCCAGGCGACCACGTTCAACGGCGAGTGATTGAGCTCGGTGGCCCACAACTGGCCGAGAAACTTCTGTACCAGCGTGGTCGGTTGCTGGAGGTTCTCGTAAGCGGCAATCGGAGTCAGGAAGTCACGCGGGTTGGCCAGACCGTTGCTGCCGATCGGTCCCAGATCCGGCAGACGCAGCGGCGCGCCGTGGTTCTCGGCAACATAGCCGCGCGCTTGTGGGTCGAGCAATTCAACACGGAATTTCAGGCCGCGCGGCAGCACGGCGATTTCCAGCGGCGCGACTTCCAGCACACCCAATTCGGTGGCGATGCGCAGACGGCCGAGTTGCGGCACCAGCAGCAGTTCGCCGTCGGCGTTGAAGAACACCCGCTCCATCGAGCGGTTGGCGACGTAGTTGTAGATGCTGATGCCGGCCGGTTTCTCTGCACCCGCGTTAGCGGCCATGCTCACCAGACCGTCGATGAAATCGGTCGGCTCGGCCGGGATCTCCAGCGGATTCCAGCGCAGGCGATTAGGCGTCACTTCACCCAACGGGCCACCGGCCAGTTGCCGCTCCAGTTTGACGAAGGCCGGGTGATTGGCCGACGGCTGAATGCGGTACATCCAGGTGCGCCGCGCTTCACTGCGGGTCATGGTGAACGCGGTACCGGAAAACAATTCGGTATAGAGGCCGTAGGGGGCTTTTTGCGGCGAGTTCTGGCCGACGGGCAGCGCACCGGGCAACGCTTCAGAGCTGAATTCGTTACCGAAACCGGACTGATACGCCAGCGCCTGAGCGGTTGAATCGAGGTTCATGGAGCCTCCTGAACAGGGAGTCGGCAGTGGCCCATCGCTCTGGCTCAGAGGTTTCGGCACGCCGGGGTTGTTATTATCGTAATTCGATTACGCATAACGTAATTTGCTCGCTATCCAGCGTCAAGCTATAAAGACGCCCATTCGTTTCGGAACCCGGCCGCACCATGGAAAAAACCAGCGACAGCAACGGCAAACAGAAAGTCCGCTCCGCCGAAGTCGGCACCGACATCCTCAAGGCTCTCGCCGAGTTGTCGCCGTCCACTTCGTTGTCGCGTCTGGCCGAACATGTGCAGATGCCGGCGAGCAAGGTTCATCGCTATCTGCAAGCGTTGATCGCTTCAGGATTCGCCGAGCAGAACACCGCTACCAACCATTACGGGCTCGGCCGCGAAGCCTTGCGCGTAGGCCTGGCCGCACTCAACAGTATGGACGTGCTGAAAGTCGCCGCCCTGCCGTTGGCCGAACTGCGCGACGAACTCAACGAAACCTGCTTTCTGGCGGTGTGGGGCAATCAGGGCGCGACCGTGGTGCATATCGAACCGGCGGTGCGCGCGGTGACGGTGGTGACGCAACTGGGTTCAGTGTTGCCACTGCTCAGTTCATCGACTGGACTGGTGTTCAGCGCCTACTTGCCCCATCGGGAAACCGATGAGTTGCGCGAGCAGGAAATTGCCGCTGTGGATCATCCATTGAAGGACGAAAAAACCTACGCAACCCTGTGCGAACAGATCCGCGAACGCGGTCTGCATCATGTGCATGGCCTGCTGATGCCGGGTGTGGATGCATTGTCCGCCCCGGTGTTCAACGCCGTCGGCCAGGTCGCCGCCGTGTTGACCATCGTTGGTCCCACTTCATTGTTCCATGCCGACGAAAACGGCCCGGCGGCGCAGCGGTTGCTGGCGGCGACGCGGGCCGTGAGTTGGCGGATGGGTTATGAACCTCTGCAGGCCTGAACGGCGCCAATCGAGCGAGTAACGAGGGCCGTTACTCGCGCAGCTTCATCTGTCAGTTGAGCAGACGAGTGGTGCTGTTCACGACCGCTGGAGGTGCGGTGATTGCTGTCACGTAGTTGATGCTGACTTCAACACCGGTGACGCCTGCCATCACATCGGCGAAATCCCTGACGCTCGATAGCAGAGCAATCGGGTTCACGGGCGCGCCGATCGCCGCCACTTTGCCAACGTACAACAGAATCGCCCCTCGCCACGCCGATGCAAAGTGTGCGTTCGCAGCCTCATCGGAGCCCTGACTGGAAGCCACAATGCCCAGCACAACCGACTGAGTAATGCGCAGTACAGTCAGTGCCAGGCCAAGTGGCGCAATGAACATCGAAGCCACATCCAGGGCAAATTCGGCCAGTACCCTCACATCCTTCCACAGCGCTTCCAGATAACTGCTCGTCTGAAAATCTACATCGGCGACGAGTTGCCCGATTTTAGCCAGGTACTCCTGTTTGAAAGCCAGTACTGGATAACTGTTAGTCAATTCCGGATTACTGGTCGCTACCGGGTTCGAGTCCCAGTAGGTGTCCAGGAGGTTTTTCACTGCTTGCTGATGTTCCAGACGAGCGAGGCTCAAGACCTTTTTGTTGAAGGTCACGCTTTTCAATCGACCAGCAAGTTCCTGGACAGGGAAGAAATCCTTGCCACCAGGCGTATCGGGAATATAGACAAAAAACTCATCACGCCCGCTGACTTTGCGCCCAAAAACGTAAGCCCCGACAAGGGCGCGTCCCCTTAGAGTGAACTCGTATACGCCAATGCCCGGCTTCCCACCCGTGGTGATGATGCCCTGACGAGGCAGATCGCGATCAAATCCGTTAATGAGTCCCTGCAACCAGCTGAATTGGTCGAGGGAGAGCTCGCCTTTGATTTTCTGAATCAATGCAGCCCGGAGCATTTCATTTTGTTTTGTTTTTCGATACAGACTGGCTTTCAAGTCAATGTCGGACGCATTGAGGAATTTATCTTTCAGATATTGAAGATACTTTTCACCAGGCCTCAGATCGATCAGATCATTGATAACTCTGGCATTCAGTTGGGCAATGGGCTGTCCGGTAAACGTCCAGAAGGTGGCCTGCCTGAGTTGCTCTCGCAAATTTTCAATCCCGGCTAATTGAGGGTTCACCCAGGTGAAAAATTTCTCGAACGCGCTTACGTCACTGCGCCACTTTTGCCACTGAATAAACAGATCGGTCAGGCTGATCTTCGAGTCTGCGTGAAATTTGACCCATACCTCGTCAGGGTTAATGTCCACAGATGAACCTGTCCGGGCAAAATACTGCTTCAGCTCCTTCTTCACCAAATGGCTGGAAAACTGTTTGAACGGCTCGACCGCCAGCATTTCCCGGGAATGATGATGAATAGCCTTGAAATCAGCGTTCAGACGATTGAGCAGGTGCTGATCGTTCGAGCTGGCCTTTCTGTACCATTGAGGGGTGGCAGCTTCGGTTTGATCGATACTCCACAAAATGTGATTTTGAACGGCTCCGAACAAAGGCTCCTCTTCGGGTAAATCGACCAACTTAATCTTCGACCACCATTCATTCAGTACCTCAGATGGTTTTAGACTCAGATAATCACTTTGCATCTGCGCACTGTCGCTGGCGTGTGCCTGACTCAGCAAGTACGCCCAGGTTTCAGCCTTGGCCGCCCATTGCGCCAACTTGTGCTGCAGGCTTTTCAGGTCGGTGAATTCAAACCACTCCTGCCCGGCTGGCGAACCCGGTATGTGCAGGACATGAGCGCTGCGATCGGCTGCCACACCTTTCCTGCGATAAACCAGCAAACCATTGAAAGGCTTGAACCAGTGTTTGAGCGCCACGCCCAGCGTTTCAATGGACGTATCGCCGAGGTTATAACCCATCACCAATTTATGAGCTGAAGGTCCCACGTGTTTCTGCAGGATCGCCGCGAACAGGGTCAGCGCTGTTTTACGGCTAAGGACCACTCGCAGCGACCCGGTAACTTCGGCTTGCGAATACAGAAGACGTTGAGCCGTGGTATAGGCAACACGAACGTCCAACGACTTGATGGCACGCAGGATGTTCGATGGACTCAACTTTGGCAGACTGGAGGGGACCTCCGGAACGATCTGATATTGCCCTGCCAGATCATGAGCACCTTGCATAAAGGCCTGAGTCAGCGTTTTGCGCTCGGTGAGTTCCACCTTTTTTCCATCCGCCAGAGGCACGGTATGGGTGACTTTCACGAATACCGTGTCCGGGTCGATACGTTCATCTTTACCCGGCGATATGAAGTCCTCTACGGCCAACCGCGCGTAGTCTTTCAGCGAAGCAACTCCGTGAGTGACCTCATGAAGTTTGACTTCGGCTTCAAGCAGCTCTTTTTGCAGGGAAACATACACTTCCTGATTGACATCGGAAGTGCTTTTCAACCATTGCGGCCAAGCATTCCGCTCGACATGCTTAATCAGTTGTACCTGGCGTTTTCTGGCCTGATGATTCAAATCGGGCAACGATTGTGCGGCCTCTACGGCGACAACAGTTTTATCAAACTCCGAGCCTGGCTTACCGACAGATTCAAGATACCCAGTGATGTCGCTGTACATCGTCTGAATCCGCTTACCAACGAATCTCTCAAACAAATTCGCACGAACTTTCAAAAAACGAATAGCAGGGACGTATGCGAACCCAACGCGTTCACTGAACGACAGCGTTTGCAGAAACTCTTCCTGAGTTTCCGAGGAGCCCAGTCGGCTCAACAACGCTTGTTCAAGTTTCCAAATGGAAGAGAACAATTCGAGACCACGATTCGCGCAGTAGAGTACGACAGCGCCCTGCTCACCGGGAACCAACTGTTCATAGATAGGGGTTGTAAGGGGCAATACAAACATCGCGTTCTGCTCGATGTATTTGCCATTCTGACCTTCAATGAAAACCCCGTAACAAGTGCCGGTCAGACTGGGTTGTACGGTCGTACTGATCAGCGCTCGTTGTTGCTGAGTAATGACCCCTTGAATCGTCAGCGCCTCCAGCTCACTAATGAAAAGGTTAGCTTCGAGTACACCTAAAGCAGACTTTCGCGTTAACTGAGGATAAGCTCCACTTGTTTTTTGAACGGTCGGATTTTCCCAGTACTGCCGCACAGTCGCCGTGTAATCAACCGCCAGTTTCTTCAGCAGATCTGCTACTACTTTTTCAATAGCCGAGATCGGGACTTGCGTAAGAATGTCTTCACGACTGGTAAAATTCGGGTGATTGAAAACACCATAATCATTGACATCATAGTTTGGCGGCCGACCACTTTGCAGGCACTCAAGCGCGACATCCAGCAAACGTCCAACCGGCTGTTTATTTTTCGGTTTGGCGCCCGCCACGACATTGACGAACAGGCTGCTTAGCCGCACACCTTCGGAGATCTTCCATAGCGCTTCACGCAACGTGTCCTGCACCACCACTGAAAATGACGGAACAAGCTTCAATTCCTGCGAGATACTTTCCAGGGCTTTCCCCACTTCACGCAGACTTTGGCTTTCGGCTTCTTTATTAATATCCATAATGGAATCTCTATCAGCTTGATAATGACAAGTGACCAATTACAACTTGCCTCGCCAAATCAAGCTAATTCAGATCCAGAACAAAAAGATACCCACCGCACTGTTTCCAACAGTGTTTAATTACAACACCAACAAGCCCCTAAGTTACAACTACAAACATCTAACAACCTCACACCTACATCAAACCCAATGTTCTGGCCCTGGCCACTGCATGCGTTCTACGCATCACCCCCAATTTTATATAGATCCTTCGGACATGAGTTTTAACGGTATGCAATGAAAGGAAAAGTTTTTCTGCGATTTGTTGATTGGAATCACCTGCCGCAATCAATACCAAGACTTGTAACTCTCGCTGACTCAGTGAACTTTCAGCTTCAGACTCGGCTACAACTTGCTGCTTTTCCTCCAGCACAATTGTCGGATCAAATATTTTCGGCGAACGCAGGGTGGCCTGGCGTATCAGCAATTGTGACCCCGAGCGCCGGACAATCTTCAACGCGCACTCCACATGCTCAACCACCCGTAACGACTCGCTGTGCAGCAATGCCACTTCGGCGAGGGCAAAATGCAACTCCGCCTCAAGTGTCTGCGCCCCGCACTTGCGGGCTTTATCCAGCAACACCTGAAGTTGCTCCGAGAGATCACTACCGCGTTGCAAAGATGCCGTGGCCAATATCAGCAAATACTGAATACGCGCAATCAGTTGAACCGTCGCCGGAGGTGCCTGCAACGCGTTCGGCGGTTGATAGTGGCGCAGCACCCGGCTCAACGCCTCATGTGCCAACTGCGCCCGCCCCTGCTGCAGCCAGATCTGGCTACTGACCTGTAACAACACACCACGGTAAACCGTGTCTGGAATCCTGCGTTGCTGCATCAACCGCTCGGCCTCGTGCAAGCGCTCGAATGCTTGCGTGTATTCACAGTGGTTGGCCGCTATCTGCGCCAGCCCCAGATAGCCGAACAACACCCGTTTATCGTGACTGCGCAGACAATCCTCCAGGCCACGTTTGAACAGAACGGCGGCTTGTTCCTCCAGCCCCATGACCAACGCCAATCGACCACGACGCAGGGCGATACGACCGAGCAGCGGCGACGGCCGCTCAGCGCGCTGGCCAAGTAACTGCTCAATGCTCAGTAGCAGGTTGTCAGCGCGGGCTGGAGCACCACGCTGCTCAAGCAACTGCGCGTGATCAAGTTCCAGCAAGCCTTCAAACAGCAAGGAGCCTTGTGCCCGCGCCAGACACAACGCTTCGCGACTGATGGCGTGCGCTTGTTCGAGTTCATCACAGAGCAAGGCTTGTTGAGTCAGCCCTGACAGGCACAGCAACCTTGTGGCCCAGGCATCGCCATCGAGCGCTTCCAGAGCTTGCTGAAAGAGTTCGCGCGCAGGCGTCATGCGCCCCTGCAAATGCATCAGCCAGCCTTGTTGCGCTTGCCAGCGTGCAATCAGTTGTCGTTCCAGTGCCGCCGAAGGTTGCGGCATGAACCTCGCCAGGTGCGCGATGCACTGCGTGGCCTGTTCAAAACGGCCGGCAAACAAAAGAGCTGCGGTAATCAGCCCAACCAACTGCGGTGATCCCAAGGTCACTCCTTCGCCCTGAGATTCATGCAGGCGCAACAACAGCACCACCGTTTGCTCTTCAAAAAGATGCTCGAAGTTGAAGTGCTGCAACAGACTCACTGCCGTTTCGAATTCCTCGGCAAGCAACGCCTGCTCGAAAGCCGAGCGCCAGTCCCCGGCAGCGGCGAACCATTGGCATGCCCGACGATGCCATGAGCGGGCCGCAGGCCAGCGCTCATCGCGCATCACCTGAGCCAAAGGTGCAAAGATCTGCAACCACTGGGACGAGTCATTCCATGGTTCGATGAAGCAACCCAGCGTTTGCAGGGTGCGCAGGTAGTCCGCGCCTTCTCCGGCACCGAACAGGTGCTCACACAACTCAGCATTGAAACGCGGCAGATTCGCCAGTACCCGCCAGACCTCCGCCAACTCCGGCGTCAGGCCGCTGAACAGTTCGTGCTGCAAATAATCCAGCAGCGTTTCCACCCTTTGCTGCGGCTGAAGGGTTTGCGACCAGTCGCATTTTTGCAGCAGCGCCATGCGCACCCCGGCGCACCAGCCACCGGTTCGATGAACAATCCGCGCGGCCACACTGGCAGCCTGCTCCGCGGACAGGTGTTTTAACGCCTGAGCGATTTCTTCCGGGGTCAGCGCCAGCGTCGCGCTTTCGCATTCAAACAATTCGTCGTCCAGCAGCAACCGTGGCCAATTGCACTGGGGGCGTCGACGCGCGCCGATCCACCAGATCAATGCCGGGCTGCTGAGCGCCAGCAAGCGGTCCAACAATGCATCGAGAGCCGGATCGGGGAGCCGACAATAGTCGTCGATAAACAGCCAGGTGGGCGCTGACCAGCGTGCCAGTGCCGCCGCCAATTGCGCCTCATCCATTGCTGCCAGCCCCAATGCCAGGCTCAGCCGCCGACAGAACTCCTCCGTACTCAACGACACGCCCATCAGTGGCAGCCAGTGCACCGCACAGTGTGCCGGTGCCTGTGACAAGCATTCGGAGAGCAACGCGCTTTTGCCACTGCCGGGCGGCGCGCAGATCAGCCTGATCCGCGCCACAGTCGTCAGTAGCGGCTCACTCAGTCGAGGGCGAAGTTGATGATGAGAAGAAAGTCTGGGCAAGAATCCGGGGCGATCCAGACAGGCAGTCATGGCGGTCATCGGGTGAGCCTTTTTATCGTTGTGCCCTCACCCTAGCCCTCTCCCCTGCACTTGTTGACGAGTATTCAGCGCGCTGATTGGTGTCCATAAAAAAGGCGACCGAGCGGTCGCCTTTTGCCTCGCTTGTGTATCACAACCGTTACCGCACGCCCTCTGCGCGCAAGGCCGCTGGCGTGTAGTCGGCAGCCTTGGCTTCGAAGCCGAACTCGAAACTGTGCTTCTCTTCGTTCTTCATTCCCAGGGCAATGTAGCGACCGGCAATGATGTCGTAGAGCGCTTCGAGGGTGTAGGCCTGCGCCTGATGATCGTAGTAGTACTGAGCGTGACCTTCGGCGACACGCCACAGTTGCCCGCGACCGTCGTAGTGGTCTGCCAGCGCCACTTGCCAGCTGTCTTCATCGATGTACATGTGACGCTTGGCGTAGATGTGCCGCTCGCTCGGTTTGACCGTGCCGATCACTTCCCAGACGCGGTGCAGTTCGTAACGGGTCAGGTCCTGATTGATATGCCCGGCCTTGACGATGTCGTCGTACTTGAGCTTCGGCGAATCGAGTTTGTAGCTGTTGTACGGGATGTACATTTCCTTTTTGCCGACCAGTTTCCAGTCGTAGCGATCCGGAGCGCCGGAGAACATGTCGAAGTTGTCCGACGTGCGCAGGCCATCGGCGGCGGTGCCCGGGCCGTCATAGGCCACTTGCGGCGCCCGACGCACGCGGCGCTGGCCGGCATTGTAGATCCACGCCAGACGCGGTTCCTTCACCTGATCGAGGGTTTCGTGAACCAGCAGCACGTTACCGGCCAGACGTGCCGGCGCCGTTACCGACTGCTTGAAGAAGGTCAGCACGTTGGCGGCTTTTTCCGGGTCGAGATCCTTCATCAGTTGTGGCACGGCGATCTCTTCTTCGAAGCGGATCGGCGTGTAGCTGCCGTTGGTCTGCGGGGTCACCTGGGTGATGATGCGCCGCAGGTTACCACCGTGATATCGGGTGATGTGGTTCCACAACACCTCCACGCCAGTCTTCGGAATCGGGAAGGCGTAGTAGCGGTTACCAGTGAAATTGGCCAGGCCATTACCATCGTTAATGCTGGTGACATTGAGCGCGCTGCGTTTGGCCGACTCATAGATTTCCGCTGGCACGGCGACCGTGCGGTGGGTCGGATAGACAGGGATCTTGTAGGTTTCCGGGTAGCGTTTGAACATCGCCACCTGCCCGTCCGAGAGCTTGTCCTTGTACTTGTCGACGTTGGAAGCAGTAATGGTGAACAGCGGCTTTTCATTGGCAAACGGGTCGGCGAGGAAGCCTTTGCTGTCCACCGCCCCGGCGTTTTTCGGGATGCCGCTGGTCCATGCCGGTATCGAACCGTCAGCATTGCCGGCCTTCTCGGCGCCGAGCGGCGTCAGACTGGTGCCGAGTTTGTTGGCCTCCTCCGGCGACACCGCAGCCATCACGTTGGCCGCCAGCAGACTCAGGGCCAGCACACCACATTGCAGAATCATTTTGCGCATTGCATTCATCCTTCTCGGGCAGATCAGAAGTTCACGCCGAAGCTCAGGGCGACGAAGTCACGGTCTTCGAGGACGTTGTAGTCGCCACCGAAAAAGTCGGTGTAACTGAGGCTTGCGGTGTAGGTGTTGCGGTAGTCGGCATCGACGCCGACGCTGATCGCTTTCGCACCTTCGTTGAACAGGCCGTTGGGGCCATAACCGGCGACGTCATGCGACCACGACAGGTTGGGTTTGAAGTTGACCCCGCCGATCACGTTGGCGTAATCGAGGATCGCCCGGGCACGGTAGCCCCATGAGGTCGAGGTGACGAAACCGTCGGTATCACCACCGAAACCGTATTGGCCATACACCGAATCGCGGCCATAACGCAGCTCGCTGCGCGACTCCAGGCCACCGACATGCACCACCGCAGCTTCGCCGACCACGGTCAGGCGTTCCGCGCCTAACACCTGATCGAAAAAGTGCGTGAGGGTGCTCTGGATTTGCGTGACTTCTTTGCGCCGATAGCCTTTGTTGTCGGCTCCCGCAGTGGTGGCGATCGGCGAAGCAGCGCCACCGGCAATCGGGTTGAGCAGCGCCAGCGTCAGGTCGTTGGTGTTGACCTGCACCGGTGCATTCGGGCGGTAGCTGATCTCGCCGGTCCATGCAGTGCCGGTGGGCAACGTGGTGGAAAAACTCGCGCCGTAGAGGCGAATGTCTTCCGGGTATTCGAGGTAGTAGCCACCGCGCCCGAGCATCACGCTCTGCGCCAGGCCGGAACCGCTGCCGGGTGCCAGGCCATTGGCGATCCCGACCATGCCCGGCAATGCCGCCAACGTCGAAAGACCGGCCGTGGTTGTGCCTACCGCCGGCGTACGGCTGTGGTAGTTCATGAAGTACAGGCCATATTCGGTGTCATCCCCGAGCCAGCGCAACGCCGTCCCCCATTGCCCGGAATCCCGCGCATCACGGTCGCCGCCACGGGGAATCACCACCCCCTCACGGGTGACCTGAATACCTTGGCCAAAGGCCTGGGTCAGCGGCACAAACGGCGCAATCGCCGGGTTGCCAACGGTGTAGCCGTTGTTGCAACCGTCCGCCGCCACATCGACCCCGAAGAAAGTGCCGCAGTTGTCGAGAACGGTCTGGTCCCATTCCAGTTGATAGAAACCTTCAACGGTCAGTTGATCGGTCAGGCCTTGGGAGCCAAACAGCATGTTGACCGGAATCAGACCTTCCTTGATCTCGGCACCGGGACGACGAAACGCTGAAACGTCGATCGGGTTGATGCTGTTGATCGAGTTACCGATAAACGTACTTTCGCCCCAACTCACCACCTGCTTGCCCGCGCGCACGGTGCCTGGCAGATCGGCAATGGAATAGTTGTGATAGACGAACGCATCAAGAATCTGCGCGCCGGAGGACTTCGCACCTTCCTTGCGTCCGCTGTCGCTGATCGGCTTGAACTCGCGGTCTTCGTCCTTCAGCTCGAAGTCATACCAGTACTTGCCACGCACGAACACACCGGTGTCGCCGTACTTGAGTTCAAGATCGTGAATACCTTTGAAGATCTTCGAGAAGGTCTCACCCTTCTTGAAATTCAAACGCCCGTCATCACCGGTCGAGGATTGCCCGGTCCCGCCATTGACCGTGCCGACCAGCGACTTGTCGGCATCGCGCATGCCCCAGCTCGCACCGATCGACAGTGACGAATCGAAGGTGCCCTCGATCTCGCCAATGTTGAACGCAACCGCGTGCGCCTGGGCGCAGCAACCCAAAGCCACCGCGGCGGCCAGCGCCTGCGGTGTGAAGATGGCGCGCATTGTTGTTTTTGTCATGCGTCTTCCCCGGTGAGTGACAGAAGGCCCCACCCTACTGCCGGGCAACCGCGTCGATAAGCGCACCAAGGAGGTATTCGTGTTGTCGCTCGAAAGGATGAATGGCCTTGAACGACGGGGCTTTGCGCCGTTCATGGATCGGCTGGATGGAAGATCATCAGTGCCGCGCATGGTGCACATCAGCACATGGGACTGTTACGTGCCCCGCAACAGTGCATGTCCGGAATCGGTATTTTTCCTACGTGTTCAACACCTTATTCTGAACGCGCTTTCACGGGACACGCCGCAAAGCACGAAGCACTGGCCTTTGAGCGACTCAGGCCATTGCTGACAGATTTCAGATGAATCGAAGACTTCGGTTTATCGCCCCGGTGTTCACTGACGTTGATTTGTAGCTCCTTGATCCAACGTCTTACCTTGGCCGCTGCGTTTGCAGCGGCCTTTTTTATGGGCGCCGTTTTACTCACCTCACCTGCATCAGCGGGAAGATCCCCCCATTGCTGTAGGAAATATCCTTTTGGTCTTTTAATGCCAAGCTATCAAACCGCTTTCCACATTATTCATACAACCAGGCAGGTCATTACTGACGATTGATGCAGATATTTCCGTTCGAAAGCTGATGTAGGTTAATTGCTCCGCAAACCGAAAAATTCGCAGTGAGCAAAACGAATGTTGGAGCAAAGTTTTGTTGAGGGCGCCGAAATAAAAATTGAAGGAAAAGGGTCTACAGCCAACCTCATCATGATCAAGCGTCTTGACGCCATACTGGAGCGCAAGCTCGAGATGACCGATACCGATCGACGGTTCTATGCCTATTCACTTCGAATGATGGAGCGATTCAGAGCGATGGGATTCGCCGACGACTACATTCCCAAAAGTAATCCGTCCCTTTGGAATAACCTCCATACCGCCAAACTTGAAGACTTCAAACTGAGCGACGATGAGTCATTACGCTATACGGAAGAGGCCATCGACGCGGCGAAAAAACAAGAATTGGAAGCATTTGAATGCGTCAGCAGATCCAAGAGTTCGACTGCCAAACTCGAACAAGCTGTCAGGCAAGAAAATCTCAGAGATTTGTTATCAGTTTTGGCTATCGGTTTGGCATTTCCCTCCATCGACACACTGTTCGGACGTTATCGTTTTGAAGTTATCGCGCGCGGTGAATTGTGGAGAACATACGAGGAATTATTTCGTGAGGGTGTACTGGCTGAGGGTAATGCGGCTGTTGCCATTCCGGGTCCAAACTGGGAAATCCCGGAATTCATGATTGATAAGCGGTACGAGGAGTAATAGAAGGAGCCTCGCCGCATCCAGAGCGCAGCGAGGCTCAAACGTTTCTTAAAGCGAATACTTCTGCAAATTCGCCATCATTTCCTTCAACGCCTCAATATTGTCCTTCGGATGCGCCGCCCCTTCGAAATCACAAATCTGCTGCCAGTGCGCCGCGACATCTTCCGGCGAGAAGCCTACGTGCGGATCAAAGCCGGCACCGAGGCTGCGCTCCCAACGCACCTTGCCCATCCAGCCGCCACCGACTTCGAACAGCCCTGACGTTTCCTGGCATTGTTCACTAGCCAGATATACCACCAGCGGGCTGACCAGTTCTGGCTTCAATTGCTCGAATACTTGCGGCGGGATCAAGCCTTCGGTCATGCGGGTGCCGCCGGTAGGCGCGATGGCGTTGACGAGGATGTTGTTCTTGCGACCTTCGATGGCCAGGGTGCGGGTCAAACCGTAAAGACCCAGTTTGGCCATGCCATAGTTGGACTGGCCGAAGTTGCCGTAGATGCCTGAGGTCGAGGCGGTGAAGATTACCCGGCCGTAGTTTTGCTCGCGCAGGTGTGGCCACGCGGCGCGGGTGACTTTGTAGGCGCCTTCGACGTGGACGCGGTAAACCAGATCCCAGTCGGCGTCGTCCATTTTGTGGAAGGTCTTGTCGCGCAGGATCCCGGCGTTGTTCACCACGACGTCGACGCGACCGAAGACATCAAGGGCGTTTTGCACCAATTTGTCGCCATCGGTGACTGAGTCGTGGTTGGCTTCGGCAATGCCGCCGGCCTCGCGGATTTCGGCGACGACGCGGTCGGCAGCGGACGCATTGGCGCCCTCGCCCTGGGTCGAGCCGCCGAGGTCGTTGACCAACACTTTGGCGCCCTGTTTGGCGAACAGCAATGCGTGGGCGCGTCCGAGGCCACCACCGGCTCCGGTGACGATGACGACTTTTTCTTCGAAACGCACAGACTCATTCATCGCAGCAACTCCAGCAGGCCAGTAATGACCCCGAGTGTCAGGCACGCGGCTTTTGGTCACAACGAACACGGCTGAGGCTGAATGGTGTGCGATAAGGTTGGGGGATGATGAAGGCGTCAAAAGATCAAAAGATCAAAAGATCAAAAGATCAAAAGATCGCAGCCTGCGGCAGCGCCTACACAAATTCAATGTAGGAGCTGCCGCAGGCTGCGATCTTTTGATCTTTCAGGAGCAGGCGACTTTGCGCGGTGGCAGCACAAAACGATCGCGAAACTCCAGATAAAGCTTGAGCACCTGCACCGGCGCCTCGGTCTGTGGATAGTGGCCGATGCCCGGCAGCAACACCGTGTCGGCGTCAGGGATCAATTCACGGTAACGCTCGACCATGTGCGCCCCGGAAATCGGATCGACTTCGCCATCGATCACCCGTAACGGGATTTCGCCGCGCTGCATCGCCGTCACCCAGCGATCACGCTGCACACGGCGTTCGGGAATGTAGCTGATCAACTTGTGCATGATCCGTGGCCCGCGATTGCTGTCGACCAGGCTCCAGAAATCGTCCAGCTCGCTTTCGCTCGGCCGGGTTTGCGGGCCGAAGATCTGCCGGAAGCTTTTCACCAGAGCATCGCGAGTGAACGCACGACCGATCATCCAGCCCAACGGGCTGAGCAGCAGTTTCTGCATCAGCACCGGGCGATGGGTTTCCGGAAACAACCCGCCGTTGAGGAACACGCAACTGGCGATCTCGATCTTGTCTTCGTAGTGCCTGGCGAGCAGTTCCTGGGCAACGCTGTCGCCGTAGTCGTGAGCAAGCAAGTGAACCGGTTGCCCGACCTGCAGATGCGCGAGCAATGCCTGCTGCAGGTCAGCCTGCTCCAAAAGGCTGTAGGTGTGATTGAGCGGTTTGGCCGAATCACCAAAGCCCAGCATGTCGCAGGCAATCACTCGATATCGCTGGGCCAGCGGCTGCCACAGATAATGCCAATCCCAACTGGCGGTCGGGAAACCGTGGATTAGCAACAGCGGCTCACCCTGCCCCGCCGTCCAATAGCGGATCGGCTGGCCACGAAAAACAAACGTCTGGCTGCGTTTACGCCAGACACACAGAGGAATCTCGGCAAGAGGCATTAGAGTTTATATCCGGGGTCTTGTTTATCGAGTTTGCGCAGCAACGCTGGCCAGGCCAGCGCGCCACCCATGCCTTGAGCACTTTTGGTGACACCGGCGATCATCGCTTTGGCGCCTGCCAGGATTTGCGGTTCGATGGCGATGAGTTCAGCGCCACCGGTTTGCGCCATGACCTGAATGTCGCAGGCGCGCTGGAAGGTGAACATCATCAGAAAAGTGTCGGCGATGGTGCCGCCACAGGTCAGCAGACCGTGGTTGTGCAGCATCAGGAAATTGTTCTCGCCAAGATCGGCTTGCAGGCGCGCCTTCTCTTCGTGGTTCAGCGCCACGCCTTCGTAGCCGTGATAGGCCAGGCTCGAAAGCACGAACAGCGACTGCTGGCTGATCGGCAACACGCCCTGCTTTTGCGCCGACACCGCGACACCGGAAGCGGTGTGGGTATGCAGCACGCAAACCACATCGTGCCGCACTTCGTGCACGGCGCTGTGGATGGTGTAGCCGGCGGGGTTGATTTCGTAAGGGCTGTCCATGAGTTTGTTGCCGGCCTGATCGACTTTCACCAGGCTCGACGCGGTGATCTCATGAAACATCAGACCAAACGGGTTGATCAGGAAATCTTCGGTGCCCGGCACCTTGGCGGAAATATGGGTGAAGATCAGATCGTCCCAGCCATGCAGCGCGACCAGACGATAACAAGCGGCGAGATCGACACGGGTCTGCCACTCTGCGGCACTGACCTGGTCTTTGACATTAAGGGACGATTGGACGGGGGCTACGCTCACTGTATGCACCTCTGCGTTCTTATTGTTCTGCACGTACGAGCAGTCTAGTCAGGCGCAGAGCATTGCGTAGTTGCATTGCCAGCCAGCTTGATGACTGAGCGGGTCAGCCAGGCAAACTCCTTGGATCCATGTCAAAGCCACGACGCCAACAAAGGCGCGGCAAACAGATTGAGCAACCCGGTCAAAACCATCACCAGCCCGGCGACAGAGCCTTCTTCGCCGCCCACTTCATGGGCCCGACTGACACCGGCACCATGCGCGCCAACCCCGAACAACGCGCCGCGCGCCAAGGCACTGCGCAACGGCAACCACTTCAACAACACGCCGCCGAGCATCGCCCCGAACACACCGGTGAACATCACGAATACCGCGGTCAACTCCGGCACGCCGCCGAGGTCCTGCGCCAGCGGCATGGCGAACGGTGTGGTGATCGAACGCGGCACCAGTGACAGCGTCACCGAGCTGTCGAGCGCCAGCGCCCTGGCCAGCCAGAATGAAGTGCCGATCGACGCCGCACTGCCGGCAACCATGCCCAACAGCAGCGCCGACCAATGCCGCATCAGCAAGCGCCGCTGCTGCCAGATCGGCACAGCAAACGCGACAGTGACCGGGCCGAGCACCCGCATCAGCCAATGGGTGTTGCTGGAATATTCGGCATAAGCGGTGTGCAACGGCACAGCGAGCGCCAACAGCAACGCCGGCACCAGGATCAGCGGCGACAACACGTAGTGCCCAGTGCGCCGATAAATCCAGCGGCTGAACAGGTACGCCAACAGGGTGAAGGCCAGCCAGAACATCGGCATCCATTCAAGCTTCATGGGAACGCCTCATGCGCACGGCAAGTTCTACGGTGAAAGCCGTCACCAGCATGACCATCAATGTACTGGCGGCGATCACCAACAGGATTCGCCAGCCGTCATTGCGCAACAGTGCGCCATAGTCGAGCAGGCTCATCAGCGCCGGAATGAAGAACAACAACATCTCGGCCATCAGCAACCCTGCGCCCAATTGCAGGGCGGCGGGTTTTATCCAGCCAAAGGCGAAGGCCAGCAGCAACAGCGCCATACCGATCACACCACCAGGAATCGGCCACGCCAGCCAGACCGCGAGTTGGCAGCCGAGCAAGTAGAGGCCGAGCAATACAGCGAGTTCAGCGAGAAGACGAGACAGATGTTTGAGCGGGACGGCGTTCATGATTTTGCTCCAGACAGGCGCTTATTTTACGAAGCGCCCTGCCATCCCCGAAGCGAATTGTTAGACTCAACACCATTCCAAAATGGAATCGGACAATGGAATTCAAACAACTGCGCAGCTTTGTCGAAGTCATGCATCAAGGCGGTTTTACCCAAGCCGCAAAAACCCTGCACATCAGCCAGTCAGCGGTGAGCAAACAGATCGCGCAACTGGAACAAAGTCTCGGCACGCCTTTGCTGGAGCGGCTGGGTTCGCAATTGCGCCTGACGGCCGCTGGCAGCGTGGTGCTGCAACGGGCCGAAGGCATGCTGCGCTTGCACAACGAACTGCTCGCGGAGCTGGATGACCTGAGTCATTTGGCACGCGGAGAGTTGCGCCTCGGCCTGCCATTACTCGGCAGCGACGCGCTATTCGCCGAACTGTTTGCCGAATACCGGCGGCGCTATCCGAATATCAGCATCCAGTTGCTCGAGGGCGGTAGCCGCAACATCGAGCAGGCTGTGCTGAGCGGTGAACTGGAGTTGGGCGGCAGTCTGTTGCCAAAGGATCCGCAATTCGACTGTCAGCCGTTTTGCGATGAGCAACTCGACGCCCTGCTGCCGGTGGATCATCCACTGGCCGATCGAGGTGAAATCGGTCTGGAGGAATTGGCCGAGACGCCCTTTCTGCTCTATCAGCGCAGCTTCGTGCTCAACGACCGCTTGCTGCAGGCGTGCCAGCAACTGGGCTTTACGCCGAAGGAAGGCGGGCGCAGCGGTCAGGCGGATTTTCTTGCGGCGCTGGTGGCCGCCGGGCAAGGCGTGGTGCTGCTGCCCAGCGTGGTTGCACGCGGTCTGGTGCGGCCAGGCGTGGTGCGCCTGACCTTACGCGCGCCGGATTATCTGCGTTGGGATATCGCGTTTATCTGGCGGCGCGGCGCGTATCTGTCAAAAGCGGCGCAGGCATGGCTGGCGCTGTTGCGCGAGCGTGGAATCAGCCCTTGAGCGTGTCGATCAACTGCGCCAGCCAAGGCTCGGCGTCGGTTTCCGGGGTGACGCTTTCGCTGGCGTCGATGCGCAGCATCTCTTGCACTTCGCGCACACCGAGCTCGCCGAACAGTTCACGCATTTGCTCGCCACCGCCGCAGAAAGTGTCGCCGTAACTGGCGTCGCCCAAGGCAATCACTGCGCCCGGCAAACCGAGCAGTGCGGCGGGCAACTGGTCGCGAATCGCTGAGTACAGCGGTTGCAGGTTGTCGGGCAATTCGCCCATGCCGGTGGTCGAGGTCACCGCAAGCAATGCTTCAGGGCCGAACGCCTGGATGTCGGCCAGGCTGGCGCGCGAGTTGTGGAAGGTTTCAAAGCCAGCGGCTTTCAACAGATTCTCGGCGTGACGGGCGACTTCTTCGGCGGTGCCGTAGACCGAACCGGAGAGGATGGCGACTTTCATCAATCTGATCCTGAAACTGAAAAAAAAGAGCCGCGATAGTAACAGTCTCAAGCGCAAAGCTGCGACTGGATCTCAATTGGCGGTAATGGCCAGTAGACAGGCCGTGCGGTTCTTCTAGAATGCCTGCCACTGACAACTCTGAAAGGATTCAAAGATGATCAACGCCAGTCTGCTGCAAATGGTGATCAATGCGTCGAATGACGGGATAGTGGTCGCGGAGAAAGAAGGTGAACAGAACGATATCCTGATCTATGTGAACCCGGCCTTTGAACGACTGACCGGCTACACGAGTGAGGAAATCCTCTATCAGGACTGCCGCTTTCTGCAGTCTGGAGACCGCGATCAGGACAGCCTGAAACTGATTCGCGAGACGCTGGATAACGGCGGCTCGTGCCGGGAAATCCTGCGTAACTATCGCAAGGACGGTACGCCGTTCTGGAATGAACTGTCGATTTCGACGGTGAAAAACGTCGAAGACGGGCAGACATATTTCGTTGGCGTGCAGAAGGACGTCACCGTTCAGGTCAAGGCACAACAGCGCGTGATTCAACTGGAAGCTGAGGTCGTTGCCCTCAAAGCAGAACTGGCTGCATTGAAAGCGACAAACGGTCAAAACAAAATCGCGAACTAAGTGTCATTAACTACAATCACCAATGACTTTGTATCTATATCTTTCGAGTTAGCCATGCAGCGCGACGCCCTCCTCACTCAGGATGAGCTGGATTTCATCCAGACCATGCAGCACAACCCGCAACTGAACGTGCGGGATGCGACGTCGAGTCTGCTGGTTAACGGCGGTTCGCAGATCCGTGATTTGCTCACGCGTCTGGCCGCTCACGAGCAAGTGACCATTCAGGCCAACTTCGAAAATCAGCAGATGACCTTCCCGTTGCATCTGGTCGAAGACGAGTTTCACGCGTTGCACCTGCGTCTTGGCGTACCGAGTATTTACGAAGACGGCCCGATGGTGCGGCCATGGCGTTTGACTCTCGAAGAGCCGGTAGCTCTGGAAAACGCCAAAGGTCAGCCGGGTACCTTATGGGTCCACGAGGTTTCGCACAAAGGTGTGCTGCTGGAAGTGCGCAACAAGACCAAACCGCCCAAGCATTTCGCCCTGTGGTTCAGCCCTTCGGGTTACGAGCGGATTTCATTGCGCGGCAATTTCGAACGGGAAACCGAGAGCGGCTTCTACGCCTACGAACTGAGCCAGACCGACACCGATGAAACCGAGCGTCTGCGCCAGTTCATCCTGCAGCAACATCGCCTGACGCATCCCGCCCTTCACACCTGAGTTTCAGGTATCCAGATTGCCGGCCAGAAACTGCAGCATGCGCTGACGCATGTTCGCGCCTTCATTGCCCAGACAGGCAACAGAGGATCCGGCCAGGCTGTCCTGCGCCAGATCCGAAGCGTCGCCCGCCAGCATCAACTGACAATCGAGACTCAATGCCAACCGGTTCAAACGCCGAGGCAATTCGGCGCTGGGCGCGTGATTGGAAAACAGCACGAGTGCATCAGGTTTGATCTTTTCGCACACCAACGTCAGCTCATCGAATGGCTGACCTGTCGTCAGCACCCGAACACCGGAATTGCTGTCGCTGAGAAACAGCGCCGCCACCAACAACTCCAGCTCTCGACATTGCCCGGCCAGCGCGCTGACGATCACTCGGCGCGGTTGCGTACCACGCAGCATGACGATCCGCTGCAATACCCGCGCCCGCAGGAATCCATCGAAGAACAGCCACTCGCTGGTTTGCCCGAAAGCCTCCTGGCGCTGCAACAATTGCAGCCACAAAGGCATGAGGATGTCCTGAAACACCACCGGCAATGAGTATGAAGAGAAAATCTGCCCATAGACGCGGTCCAGTTGCTGGTCGTCGAACGCACTGACCGCCTGCTGGATCTGCTCCTGCCATTGCAGATAATCCGCCTGCACCAAGTCATCCGGGATGATGTGCGCCAATACTTTCATCGGTTCGGTCTTGGCGAGGATCTTGCCGACCTTGCTCACGGCGACCCCGCGATCAATCCAGTCGACGATGCTGCGCACGCGCTCGATATCGGTCATCGAATAGAGCCGATGCCCACTTTCGGTGCGTGTCGGCTGAATCAGACCATAGCGCCGCTCCCACGCGCGCAAGGTCACCGGGTTTACACCTGTCAGGCGTGCGACCTCACGGATAGGGAACAGATCCTCGCGCTCGAGCGCAGAGGATGTCTGCAAAGCAGGCTTTGCGTCCGTGATGACAGGCATAGGGTGTTCAACTTCCATGTCGGAGATATTTGGATCCCATTCTAACGCTTATGTCCCGATTGCGATCAAGTGCAGAAATGCGACGAAAGTCGCTGGTTTAATCGGGAAAAACCGGAATAATCCTTGCTTGTTGAAAAACGCAGGCCTCTACCCCGGCCCTGCGTCAGGCGAAACTCCTACCCGGAGCGACGCAACTGAAATACGGAGATACATAATGTCTACTTCCCCTGTCACGCTGATGGTTGCCCGTCGCGTCGCTGATGGCCGTTATCAGGACTTGATCGCCTGGCTGCGCGAAGGCGAACAACTGGCCACTGATTTCCCCGGTTACCTGGGCTCTGGCGTGCTCGCTCCGCCGCCCGGCGATAACGAATTCCAGATCATCTTCCGCTTCGTCGATGAGCAGACGTTGCATGCGTGGGAGCATTCGGTTTCACGTACCGCGTGGCTGAGCCGTGGCAGCGACCTGTTTGCCCACCCGAAAGAACATCGAGTCAGTGGCATCGAAGGCTGGTTCGGCGCTGCCGGGCAACGTCCTCCACGGTGGAAACAGGCCGTCGCGATCTGGCTGGCGTTCTTTCCGGTGTCACTGCTGTTCAACTTTGTCCTCGGCCCGTTGCTCGCAGAACTGAGCCTGTTGCCGCGTATGTTGATCAGCACGGCGTGCCTGACCCCGCTGATGGTTTACTTCTTTATTCCGCTGTCGACCCGATTGCTGGCGAACTGGCTGAACAGTACGCCGGTACGACTGCCTGTATCGGCGACACCTCAGAAACATTAAAGATCGCAGCCTCGTTGCACTCGACAGCTCCTGCAGGACTGAACACAGACCAGGGCAGGAGCTGCCGCAGGCTGCGATCTTTTCGGGCTCGTCGCTGTTATAGTTTTTGCTCCAACCGCGATGCGAGCCGTTCATGCCTGATTCCTCAGCCCCGATCCTCATCACCGGTGCCGGCCAGCGTGTCGGCCTGCATTGTGCGCAGCGGCTGCTCGAGGATGGCTATCGCGTCATCTTCACTTACCGCAGCGAACGCCCCGGCGTGCAAACGCTGCGCGATCTGGGCGCCCTCGGCCTGTTCGCCGACTTTTCCAGCGAAGCCGCGATTCTCGCTTTCATCGCCGAACTGAAAACCCACACCGACAGCTTGCGCGCCATCGTGCACAACGCCTCCGAGTGGCTGGCCGAAACCCCGGGCAGCGAAGCCGAAGCCTTCACGCGCATGTTCAATCTGCACATGCTCGCACCGTACCTGATCAACCTGCACTGCGGTGAACTGCTAAAGCACTCGACGCCCGCCGACATCATTCATATCAGCGACGATGTCACCCGCAAGGGCAGCAGCAAGCACATTGGCTATTGCGCCAGCAAAGCCGGGCTCGACAGCCTGACCCTATCCTTCGCCGCCCGCTATGCGCCGACCATCAAGGTCAACGGCATCGCCCCGGCCCTGCTATTGTTCAACCCCGACGACGACGCGGCGTACCGCGCCAAGGCACTGGCCAAGTCCGCGCTGGGCATCGAACCCGGCAGCGAAGTGATCTACCAGAGCCTGCGCTATCTGCTCGACAATCCCTATGTCACCGGTACGACCCTGACCGTCAACGGCGGACGGCACGTCAAGTAAGCCGACTCGCGAGGATGTCCATGACCCGCTCACTGCCCGAGAATTACCGCGAAATCCTCATTGACCTGGGTGAAGATCCCGACCGCGAAGGACTGCAAGACACACCGGTGCGCGCGGCCAAGGCCATGCAATACCTGTGTCATGGTTACGAACAGAGCGTCGATGAGATCGTCAACGGCGCGCTGTTTGCCTCGGACAGTGAAGAGATGATCATCGTCGCCGACATCGAGTTGTATTCTTTGTGCGAACATCACCTGCTGCCCTTCATCGGCAAGGCCCATGTGGCTTATATTCCGACGGGCAAGGTGCTGGGTCTGTCGAAAATCGCGCGACTGGTGGACATGTTCGCCCGGCGCCTGCAGATTCAGGAAAACCTCACCCGACAAATCGCCGACGCAGTGCAACAGGTCACCGATGCCGCTGGCGTCGCGGTCGTCATTGAGGCCAGACACATGTGCATGATGATGCGCGGTGTCGAGAAACAGAATTCGACCATGAACACCTCGGTCATGCTCGGCGCGTTCCGCGAGTCGAGCAACACCCGCCAGGAGTTCCTGCAATTGATTGGACGGAGCAAGTAAATGCCACAACTTCAGCCGGGAATGGCGCGCATCCGGGTCAAGGATCTGCGCTTGCGCACCTTTATCGGGATCAACGAGGACGAAATCCTCAACAAGCAGGATGTGCTGATCAACCTGACCATTCTGTACGCCGCGCAGGAGGCGGTGCGTGACAATGATATCGACCACGCGCTGAATTACCGCACGATCACCAAAGCGATCATCGCCCACGTCGAGGGCAACCGCTTTGCGCTGCTCGAACGCCTGACGCAGGAGTTGCTCGACCTGGTGATGAGCAACGGTTCAGTGCTGTATGCCGAAGTCGAAGTCGACAAGCCGCACGCGCTGCGTTTTGCCGAGTCGGTGTCAATCACGCTTGCAGCGAGCCGCTAGCTTCAAGCTTCAAGCGGCAAGCTGTAAACTTCGTATCACCGCCACCCATTTTGCAGCTTGAAGCTCGTCGCTTGAAGCTGTCTCGCAGAGACTCCCATGAACGAGCAACAACGCCTCGAACTCGAAGCTGCCGCCTTCCGCCGCCTGGTCGCCCACCTGGACAGCCGTAAGGACGTGCAGAACATCGACCTGATGAACCTTGCCGGGTTCTGCCGCAACTGCCTGTCGAAGTGGTACAAGGCCGAAGCCGACGAGCGCCAGATCGAGATCAGCCTCGACGACGCCCGCGAAGTGGTTTACGGCATGCCGTACGCCGAGTGGAAAGCCCAATTTCAGCAAGAAGCCAACGCCGAGCAACAAGCCGCGTTCGCCAAAGGAAAAACCCATGAGTGATCTGAACACCCTGCGCACCAGCCTCAAGAGCGGCGAACACGCTTTCGCCGACACGCTGGCCTTCATCGCCGCCGGTTACGACTATCAGCCGCAGGCGTTCAACAACGGTGGCGTGGAAAACGCCGCCGGGCAGAACGAAGGTTCTTGCAAGACCCTGGGTCTGGCGCTGCTGGAAGGCCTGAGCGATGAAGAAGCGCTGTTGGCGTTCGGCGAGCATTACCGCTCGGTAGTGGCGACACCTGAGGGCAGTGATCACGGCAATATCCGTGCGTTGATCCAGCATGGTCTGGCCGGCGTCAAATTCACCGCTCAACCCCTGACCCGCCGCTGATACAGATCCAACACTATCTGATCGTTCCCACACTCCGCGTGGGAATGCTTCATCGGACGCTCTGCGTCCATTGGGACGCGGAGCGTCCCCGGCTGCGTTCCCACGCAGAGCGTGGGAACGATCGGGCACAAAAAAACCGGCCAATCTGGCCGGTTTTTTTATGTCTGCGATTTAGAACGAAGCGTTCTGCAGACCGTCCAGGTAACGCTCGGTGTCCAGTGCCGCCATGCAGCCGGCGCCGGCCGAGGTGATCGCCTGACGGTAAACGTGGTCAGCCACGTCACCAGCAGCGAAGATGCCTTCGACGCTGGTCGCCGTAGCATTGCCTTCACGGCCGCCGTGCACCACCAGATAACCGTCTTTGAGGGTCAACTGGCCTTCGAACAGCGAGGTGTTCGGGGTGTGACCAATGGCGATGAACACGCCGTCGACGGTGATTTCGTCGAAGCTGCCATCGTTGTTCTTCAGGCGCGCACCGGTCACGCCCATGTTGTCGCCCAACACTTCGTCGAGGTTGGCGTTCAACTTGAGGATGATCTTGCCTTCAGCGACGCGAGCGTTGAGCTTGTCGATCAGGATCTTCTCGGCGCGGAAGGTTTCGCGACGGTGGATCAGGGTCACGGTGCTGGCGATGTTGGCCAGGTACAGTGCTTCTTCAACAGCGGTGTTGCCGCCGCCGACCACTGCAACAGGCTTGTTGCGGTAGAAGAAACCGTCGCAGGTTGCGCAGGCGGAAACGCCTTTGCCCATGAACGCTTCTTCCGATGGCAGGCCCAGGTAACGCGCGCTGGCACCGGTGGCGATGATCAGGGCGTCGCAAGTGTAGGTCGCGCTGTCGCCGGTCAGGGTGTACGGCTTGGCAGCGAAGTCCACGGCGTTGATGTGATCGAAAACGATCTCGGTTTCAAAACGCTCGGCGTGCTCGCGCATCCGCTCCATCAGGGCTGGACCCGTCAGGCCGTGAACGTCGCCCGGCCAGTTGTCGACTTCAGTAGTGGTGGTCAGTTGACCGCCAGCCTGCATGCCGGTGATCAGCAGTGGCTTGAGGTTGGCGCGAGCCGCGTATACCGCAGCGCTGTAACCGGCAGGGCCGGAACCGAGAATAATCACTCGCGAATGACGGACTTCAGACATGACCTGCTCCTGTTGACCGGGCCGAAAAACTGGCACGGATCGCCGGACTGCCGGCGGGAATAAAAAAGGACCGTGGAAAACCTTGGGGAAGGCTTGAGCTCGACAGTCCTGTAAAAAGTTGGGTGCAGCGTATCGAGGGGGGCAAGATTAAGGAAATACGGTTTAACAATCCAGCTCATAGGTGGTCTCTATGCCGACACACTGACGAGATGGACGTCTTTGTTACAGTGAATGTCGATCGCTCTACCGCGCTTTCGCCGTCGTTGCAAAGCCGGTAAGGTCGGCGCGTTTTCCCTTGCTCGGAGCACCTTATGCCCGCCCCTGTTCTGTGCGGCCCGCAATACCTGCGCGAAGGCCTCAAACTGGTTCTCAGCCCTGGCTTGCGCCTGTTCGTTTTGCTGCCGCTGGCGATCAACCTGGTGCTGTTCGTCGGATTGATTTATCTGGCCGGCCACCAGTTCAGCCTGTGGGTCGATACGCTGATGCCCTCGCTGCCCGAATGGCTGAGTTTCCTCAGCTACATCCTCTGGCCACTGTTTGTAGTGCTAGTGGCGCTGATGGTGTTCTTTACTTTCACCATGCTGGCCAACGTAATCGCCGCACCGTTCAACGGCTTCCTTGCCGAGAAAGTCGAAGTGGTGGTACGCGGCACTGATGACTTCCCGGCGTTCAGCTGGGGCGAACTGATCGCGATGGTCCCGCGCACCCTCGCCCGGGAAATGCGCAAACTCGGCTACTTCCTGCCACGGGCGATCGGACTGTTCATTCTCTCGTTCATCCCGGTGGTGAATATCATTGCTGCACCGCTGTGGCTGTTGTTCGGCGTGTGGATGATGGCGATCCAGTACATCGACTACCCGGCGGACAACCACAAACTCGGCTGGAACGAGATGCTCGCCTGGCTGCGGCAGAAGCGCTGGCAGAGCATGAGTTTCGGCGGGATCGTCTATCTGGTGCTGCTGATTCCGGTGGTCAACATCCTGATGATGCCGGCGGCTGTGGCCGGCGCGACGTTGTTCTGGGTGCGTGAGCGCGGTGGCGAGGTGCTGGCTCAGGAAAAGGCCTGAGCCAGACGCTGTTGTTTTGCCGCTGCCTCAGTGGAAAAAGCTCCACGTCCCGATCAGCACCAATGCCCACAGGCCGATGCCTGGAACGATGATCAAAAAATTCCAGGCATTCAGGCGGTTGTTGCCCAAGCCTTGCGGATCGTTGGCGGCCAGGTTGATCAGTTGCTGGCCTTCACTGGCGACATAAGCTCTGAGCGGCAGCAGTGCCATAGCAAACAAACTCAGGTACAACAAGCCTTCGAAATGGCTCGATAGTTTATCGAGCACCACTGCAAGCAACGTCAATACAACAAACACCGTTGCCCACTGCTCAAGATCCCAGCTGGATTTTCGGCCGCTGTCGTGAATCGTTTTGTCTGCATGACGATACAGCCTGTGCACGAAAAATATATAGAAGATACCGCGCGCCACAGGCCACAGCTCTTCCTGCGTCCGCTGCTTGTACAGGCTCCAGTTTTTGTACGACCAATAATAGAAATACAGGCCAAAACTGAGCACCGACAGCAGAATGAATTTCCATCTGGCAACCACGTAAAATCCCGCAGCCTGCACATCTTCGTTCAACAGATTCGCCTCAGGGGACGCGTAGACATTTTCCGCCATAGCCATTTCCTTGGTTCAAACGTTCAATCAAGGCTAACGACCGACTGGCGAAAATATTGAGCCCAGCGGGGCCAGTGACTGTCATCAATCCATCATCAACTCGACACAATGACGACATGGCCTCAGTCGACACTGGGGTCATGACGACAGCTCTACATATCACTCTGATCAGCGAAACCTTCCCACCGGAAATCAACGGGGTGGCCAATACCCTTGGCCGCTTGTGCGATGGACTGCGCGCGCGTGGGCATCAGGTTGAACTGGTGCGGCCGCGTCAGGCCGGTGATCCGCAGCGCAGTGAAGATGACGCGCTGCTACTGTGTCGGGGCTGGCCGTTGCCGGGATATCCGGGGCTGCAATGGGGTCAGTCGTCGATGCACAAACTGCTGCGGCGCTGGAAGCGCCAGCGTCCCGACGTGTTGTACATCGCCACGGAAGGCCCGCTCGGGTTGTCGGCGCTGCGTGCGGCGCGCCGTTTGGGGATATCGGTGGTCAGCGGTTTTCACACCAATTTTCAGCAATACACCAGCCAATACGGGCTCGGTCTGCTGACGCGGATGCTCACGCATTATCTGCGCTGGTTTCACAATCGCTCGGCCATGACGTTGGTGCCGAGCGTCAGCCAGCGCCTGGAACTGGAACGGCGGCATTTCGAGCGCTTGGCGCTGTTGTCGCGTGGTGTGGACAGCCAGTTGTTTCATCCGAGCAAACGGCTGAATGCCTTGCGTGAGCAATGGGGCCTGTCCGAGCAGGACATTGCGGTGATTCACGTAGGACGACTCGCGCCGGAGAAGAACCTTGGCCTGCTCAAACGCTGCTTCGAAAACCTGCGTGACACTTATCCACAGCGCAATCTGAAACTGATCGTGGTCGGTGACGGACCGCAACGGCTGGCGCTGGAAAAGGATTTGCCCGGGGCGGTTTTCTGCGGTGCGCAGCGCGGTGAAGCGTTGTCGGCGCACTATGCGTCTGGTGATTTGTTTCTATTTCCGAGTCTGACCGAAACCTTCGGCAATGTGGTGCTGGAGGCACTGGCCTCGGGACTGGGTGTGGTGGCTTACGATCAGGCTGCGGCGGCGCAGCATATTCGCCATGGCTACAACGGCGTGCTGGCGATGCCTGGTGATGAGCAAGCCTTTTGCGAGGCGGCGGCATGGTTGCTGGAAGAGGATGAGAGGTTGCGCTGCGTGCGCCTGAATGCGCGCCAGCATGCGAGTCGCCAGGGCTGGCCGGCGGTTATCGAGCAGTTTGAAAAGCATTTGCGCGGGGCTTGTGTGGGGGAGCAAGTGGTGCCGAATGCGCAGACATTGCCTTGAATCCAGGCGACTTGGAGACCGCTATCGCGAGCAGGCTCACTCCTACAGGGGAATGCATTCCAATTGTAGGAGTGAGCCTGCTCGCGATGGCGTCAGTACAGCCGCTGGTTAAACCAGCGTCATCAACGCCTCACGGCTGAACGGCAAAATATCCTGTTCACGCCCTTCGCGGACTTTCTGCGCCCAATCCGGATCGACCAGCAACGCACGCCCCACCGCCACCAGATCGAACTCCTCTTTATTCAGACGCTCCAGCAGATTCTCCAGACTGGCCGGTTGTGCGACCTTGTCGGTGTTGACCATGAACTGCAGGAACTCACCATCAAGGCCAACACTGCCAACGGTGATGGTCGGCTTGCCCGTGAGTTTGCGGGTCCAGCCGGCCAGGTTCAGCTCGGAACCGTCAAATTCCGGCTCCCAGAAGCGGCGCGTCGAGCAGTGGAAAATATCCACGCCTGCGTCAGACAGCGGCTTGAGGAATTCACCCAGCGCTTGCGGGGTTTGCACCAGACGCGCCGTGTAGTCCTGCTGTTTCCATTGCGAGAAACGGAAGATGATCGGGAAGCCTTCACCGACCGCCGCACGCACCGCTTGAATCAGTTCGATGGCGAAGCGCGAACGGTTGGCCAGGCTGCCACCGTATTCGTCGGTGCGCTGGTTGCTGCCCTCCCAGAAAAACTGGTCGATCAGATAACCGTGGGCGCCGTGGATTTCCACGCCGTCCATGCCGATGCTCTGTGCATCTTTGGCCGCTTGGGCGAAGGCTGCGATCACATCTTGAATGTCTTGTTTAGTCATGCCGTGCACCACGACCTGACCGTCTTTGATTTTTTCCGACGGACCGTAACCCGGCACGCTAGCGTCCGGCTCGGTGCCGATTCGGCGCACGCTGCCCACGTGCCACAGTTGCGGAACAATCTTGCCGCCTTCGGCGTGAACCGCGTCGACGACTTTCTTCCAGCCGGCCAATGGCGCGTCGCCAAAGAACTGCGGTACGTTCGGATAACCGTTGGAGGCAATGTGGCCGACGGTGGTGCCTTCGGTGATGATCAGGCCAACGCCCGCGGCGGCGCGACGACGGTAGTACTCGATGACTTTCGAATTAGGCACGCCGCCCGGGGAAAAGGAGCGAGTCATCGGCGCCATGACCACGCGGGTCGGCAATTCGAGGGCACCGAGTTGGAACGGTTTGAACAAGGCTTGAACGGGCATCGAAGGACTCCACAGAAAAGGCTTTATGACGGCGATAATATGGAGACGCGAACCCTTTGAACAGCACTATTGATTTGGGTGATTAAGGATTAAAAGACGCAAAGCAAAAGATCGCAGCCTCCGGCAGCTCCTACACGGGGTTTGAGGTCACCTGTAGGAGCTGCCGAAGGCTGCGATCTTTTGATCTTGCTGTTTCAGCTCAGCGCTTTTTCAATCGCATGCACAATGGTCGGATCATCCGGCGCCGTGCGCGGCGAGAACCGCGCCAGCACGCGGCCGTCCTTGCCGAGCAGAAACTTCTCGAAATTCCAGGTGATGTCCCCAGGAAACTCCGCGCCCTCGCCCGCCAGCAGACGGTAGAGCTGGTGACGATCATGACCGTTGACTTCAAGCTTGCTCGACAACGGAAACGTCACGCCATAGTTGAGGCTGCAGAAATCCTGAATTTCCTGTTCGGTACCTGGTTCCTGGCCGGCAAACTGGTTGCACGGCAGGCCCAGCACGCTGAAACCTTTGCCTTTGTATTGCTGATAGAGGTTTTCCAGCGCCGCGTACTGTGGGGTCAAGCCGCATTTGGAGGCGACGTTGACCACCAGCACGACTTGGCCCTTGAACGGCGCCAGCGGTAGCTCCTGACCATCCAGGGCTGTCAACTTAAGGTCGTGAAAAGCACTCATGACGAACTCCAAGATTCCCGTGTTCTACTCGAAACAGCCACTTGGCGAGGTCACCAAGGACAGCCGCGGACTAAAAAGGCGCCCGCAGGCGCCTCTCCAGTACTCGAAGCTTAGCGCAGAAAATCAGTGGTGATGGCCACCTTCGCCATGGACGTGGCCATGAGCGATTTCTTCCTGGCTGGCATCACGGATGTCAACGATCTTCACTTTGAAGTTCAGGCGCTGACCGGCCAGTGGGTGGTTGCCATCAACGGTCACGTCATCGCCGTCAAGGTCACGGATGGTGACGATTTGCATCTGGCCGTCCGGCGCCGAAGCGTGGAACTGCATGCCGACTTCCAGCTCGTCAACGCCTTCGAACATGCTGCGGCTCAGGGTGCTGACCAGCTCGGCGGCGTATTCGCCGTAAGCGTCTTCCGGCTCAACGGAAACTTCCAGCTCGTCACCAACAGCTTTGCCATCCAGAGCTTTTTCCAGGCCCGGGATGATGTTGCCTGCGCCTTGCAGGTAGACCAGCGGAGCGCCGCCGGCGGAGCTGTCGATGACCTCACCAGCGTCGTTGGTCAGGGTATAGTCGATGGAGACAGCCTTATTGGCGGCGATCAGCATGGGGCGAGACCTTTTGCATAAGAATATAGAAAGGCCAAGTTTAGCGAAGCAATCGCGCGAAAGCGAACACAACCCGGACAAACGGGTTTCGACGATCGCAGGCTTTCATCAGGACGAGGACGGTCACTGGGTCGTCGAGCTTTCCTGTGGCCACACCCAGCACCTGCGCCATCAGCCGCCCTGGCAATCGCGCGCCTGGGTGCTGGACCCGGCGCAACGTATTGAAAAAATAGGCCAACCCTTTGCCTGCGGTTGGTGCGCACAAGGCTCGGTTAGCGATAACCTTGGCGACTGAATTTCGGTAGGTCGTCAGCTATAGGCGATCGCCATTGCCATGCAACTTTAGAGAATTCGCATGCAAACTTTTTTTATCGCGCCCACCGATTTTGGTGTGGGTCTGACCTCCATCAGCCTCGGGCTGGTGCGCACGCTTGAGCGCGCCGGGCTGAAAGTCGGTTTCTTCAAACCGATTGCGCAGCCGCATCCGGGTGACACCGGCCCCGAGCGTTCCACCGAACTGGTGGCGCGCACCCACGGGTTGAAACCGCCACAACCGTTGGGCCTGGCGCACGTCGAGCGGATGCTCGGCGACGGTCAGCTCGATGAGCTGCTCGAAGAAATCATCACGCTGTATCAGCAAGCAGCTATTGGCAAAGACGTGCTGGTCGTCGAAGGCATGGTGCCGACCCGCAGCGCCAGTTATGCCGCACGGGTCAATCTGCACTTGGCCAAGAGCCTGGATGCCGAGGTGATTCTGGTCTCGGCACCGGAAAACGAAGTGCTCGCCGAACTCTCCGGCCGTGTCGAATTGCAGGCGCAATTGTTTGGCGGCCCGAAAGACCCGAAAGTCCTCGGGGTGATCCTCAACAAGGTCAAGACCGAAGAGAGCATGGACGCCTTCGCTGCGCGCCTGAAGGAGCATTCGCCGTTGCTGCGCAGCGGTGATTTCCGCCTGCTCGGCTGCATTCCCTATCAGCCGGAACTCAACGCACCACGTACCCGTGATGTTGCCGACCTGATGGGTGCACAAGTGCTTAATGCCGGTGATTACGAAACCCGCCGGATGACCAAAATCATCATCTGCGCGCGGACCATGCGCAACACCGTCGAGCTGCTCAAGCCCGGCGTGTTGGTGGTGACGCCGGGCGATCGCGACGACATCATCCTCGCCGTCAGTCTGGCCGCGATCAACGGCGTGCCGCTGGCCGGCCTGCTGCTGACCAGCGACACCCTGCCCGATCCGCGCATCATGGATCTGTGCCGTGGTGCGTTGCAGGCCGGTTTGCCGGTGCTGTCGGTGAGCACCGGTTCCTACGACACCGCCAACCTGCTCAACGGTCTGAACAAGGAAATCCCGATCGACGACCGCGAGCGTGCGGAGATCATCACCGATTTCGTCGCCAGTCATCTCGATGCCAAATGGCTGCACCAGCGCTGTGGCACGCCACGGGAAATGCGCCTGTCGCCAGCAGTATTCCGCTATCAGTTGATCCAGCGTGCGCAAGCGGCGAACAAGCGCATCGTCCTGCCTGAAGGCAGTGAGCCGTTCACCGTGCAAGCGGCGGCAATCTGTCAGGAACGCGGCATCGCCCGCTGCGTGTTACTCGCCAAACCGGAAGATGTCGAAGCCGTGGCCCGCGCCCAAGGCATCGTGTTGCCGCCGGGCCTGGAGATCCTCGATCCTGACCTGATCCGCGAGCGCTATGTCGAACCGATGGTTGCCTTGCGCAAGACTAAAAGCCTCAACGCGCCGATGGCCGAACAGCAACTGGAAGACACCGTAGTGATCGGCACCATGATGCTGGCGCTGGACGAGGTCGACGGCCTGGTCTCGGGCGTGATCAACACCACTGCCAACACCATTCGCCCGGCCCTTCAGTTGATCAAGACTGCGCCGGGCTGCACGCTGGTGTCGTCGGTGTTCTTCATGCTCTTCCCTGAGGAAGTGCTGGTTTACGGCGACTGCGTGATGAACCCGCACCCGAGTGCCACCGAACTGGCCGAGATTGCCCTGCAAAGCGCCGACTCGGCAGCGGCCTTCGGCATCACCCCGCGCGTGGCAATGATCAGTTACTCCAGCGGCGAATCGGCCACCGGCGAAGAGGTCGAGAAAGTCCGCGAGGCCACCCTGCTCGCCCACGAACAACAGCACTCGCTGCTGATCGACGGCCCGCTGCAATACGACGCTGCCGCCAACGCAGACGTCGCCCGGCAACTGGCGCCAAACAGTCAGGTGGCTGGTCGCGCCACGGTGTTCGTCTTCCCCGATCTGAACACCGGCAACACCACGCACAAAGCCGTGCAACGCAGCGCCGATTGCGTCAGCCTCGGCCCGATGCTGCAGGGCCTGCGCAAACCGGTGAACGATTTGCCGCGTGGCGCGCAGGTCGATGACATCGTCTACACCATCGCCCTCACCGCGATTCAAGCCGCCAACCGACCTATGGATGTGTAAATGCTGGACTTTCTACCTGCACCCGTGCGCGGCGTGATCGCTTCGCTGCTGTTAGCACTCAATACGATTCTGCTGTGCTCGTTTCTGTTTTGCGTGGCGCTGATCAAAGTGCTGCCATTCGACCTCGCCCGACGCGCCTCGCTGTGGCTGATGAGCCACACCCACGAAGCGTGGATCAGCAACAACAAGGGCTGGATGAATCTGGTTCGGCGTACACGCTGGCACCTCAGCGGTCTGCAAGGACTCGATTACCAACACTCGTACCTGATCACCAGCAATCATCAGAGCTGGGTGGATATTCTGGTGCTGCAATACGTGCTCAACCGAAAGATCCAACCGTTGAAATTCTTCCTCAAACAGGAGCTGATCTGGGTGCCGGTGATCGGTCTGGCGTGGTGGGCGCTGGGCTTTCCGTTCATGAAGCGCTACTCCAAGGCGTATCTGACCAAGCATCCGGAGAAGAAAGGCAAAGACCTCGAAACCACCCGCAAGACGTGTGCGAAATTTCGCAATAACCCGGTGGGGATTTTCAACTTCGTCGAAGGCACACGCTTCACCGAAGGCAAACATGCGCAGCAGCAGTCGCCGTTCAAATATTTGCTCAAGCCCAAGGCTGGCGGGATCGCCTTTGTGCTGGATGCAATGGGCGAACAGCTGGAGTCGATCGTCAACGTGACGATCCACTACCCGGCCGGGCGTCCGGGGTTCTGGGATTTGCTCTGCGGTAATGTGCGCGATGTGGTGGTGCACTTTGAAGAGCTGAAGATTCCGCAGCAGTTCATTGACAAGAACTACGATCAGGACGGTGAATATCGCCTGCAGTTCCAAGGCTGGATCAATCAGCTGTGGCTGGACAAGGATGCGCTGCTCGAACAGATGCACCGCGAATATCCTTCCGTATGATCGTTCCCACGCTCCTCGTGGGAATGCCTCACTGGACGCTCTGCGTCCGCTTTAGATGGGACGCGGAGCGTCCCGGGCTGCATTCCCACGCAGAGCGTGGGAACGATCACGAAATATCCGGGCAAACACTAACCCCCTGTAGGAGTGAGCCTGCTCGCGATAGCGGTGTGTCATTCAACATTGTTGGTGGCTGATCCACCGCTATCGCGAGCAGGCTCACTCCTACAATGGACCGAGTTGGCCCCAATAAAAAAGCCCGCCGATGATTGCTCATCGGCGGGCTTTTTGTTTGTCGCTAACGCTTAGATCGCGCCACGCTTGCGCAGCAGATCCAGCACTTGCTTGACGCTGTCTTCCAGACTCAGCGTCTGCGTGTCGATCACCAGATCGGCATCCAGCGGCACGTCGTACGGGAAGGATTCGCCCGGGATGTTGTCGCCAGCGGCGGCATACAGACCTTGCGGATCACGCTCGGCGCAGACAGCCGGCGAGGCCTGCACGTAGACCGTCAGCAGACGATCCTTGCCGATCAGATCCTTGGCCTGCTCGCGACCTTCAGCGCTTGGCGCGACGAACGCCGCCAACGTCAGCAAACCGGCTTCGTTGAACTGACGCGCGACGTGCGCGGCACGACGCCAGTTTTCGGTACGCCCGGCGCGATCCTGTGGCAGACCTTTGTTCAAGTCATGACGCAGGTTCTGACCATCCAGTACAAACACCGCACGCCCCATGTCGAACAACTTGCGCTCGACGGCGTAAGCCAGCGTGCTCTTGCCCGCGCCCGACAGGCCGCTGAACAGCACGGTCGCCGGTTGCTGGCCGAAGCGCTGGGCGCGTTCTTCAGTGGCCACGTGCGCCAGTTTGCCGTGATGCGTGGCAGTGCCATGCGTCACCGGTTGCGCGACGATCATGCCGGCGCCGACGGTGCCGTTGGTCAAGCGATCGATGACGATGAACGCGCCGGTGGTGCGGTTGCTTTCGTAACCGTCGAGGGCGATCGGCGCGTCGAGCGCAATCTTCACCTTGCCGATTTCGTTGAGCTGCAACGCGCTCGCCGGGCCTTCTTCCAACGTGTTCACGTCGACCTTGTTGACGATGCTGGCAATCGAGCCCGGCACGTAGCTGGTGGCGCGTTTGATGTCGTATTTCTTGCCCGGCAGCATCGGCTCTTCAGCCATCCACACCAGCATCGCTTCGAAGCTGTCGGTGACCGGCGGCACGTTGTCGGCATGCACCAACAGGTCGCCACGGGAGATGTCGATTTCGTCTTCCATGGTCAGCGTTACGGCCTGACCTGGACCGGCGTGTTCCAATTCACCTTCGAAGGTGACGATGGATTTCACCCGACTGCTTTTGCCCGACGGCAGCACCACGACTTCGTCACCCTTGTGCACGATGCCGCTGGCCAGGGTGCCAGCGAAACCACGGAAGTTGAGGTTCGGACGGTTGACGTACTGCACCGGGAAGCGCAGATCGGTGAAGTTGCGATCGCCCGCCACTTCCACGGTCTCGAGGATTTCCATCAGCGACTGGCCGGTGTACCACGGCGAGCGCTCGGACTTGTTCACCACGTTGTCGCCCTTGAGGGCAGACATCGGCACGAAGTGCATGCTGGTCGGCTTCATCTTCAAGCCTTCGGCGAACTTCAGGTAGTCAGCCTTGATCGACTCGAACACGCCTTCATCGAAGTCTTTCAGGTCCATCTTGTTGATGGCGACGACGATGTGTTTGATCCCCAGCAAGGACGCAATGAAGCTGTGGCGACGGGTCTGGGTCTGCACGCCGTAACGCGCGTCGACCAGAATGATCGCCAGGTCACAGGTGGACGCACCGGTGGCCATGTTGCGGGTGTACTGCTCATGGCCGGGGGTGTCGGCGATGATGAATTTGCGTTTGGCGGTGGAGAAATAGCGGTAGGCGACATCGATGGTGATGCCCTGCTCGCGCTCGGCCTGCAGGCCGTCGACCAGCAACGCCAGATCGATGTCGTCACCGGTGGTGCCGACTTTCTTCGAGTCGCGGGTGATCGCTTCGAGGTGATCTTCGTAGATCATCTTCGAGTCGTGCAGCAGGCGCCCGATCAGGGTGCTCTTGCCGTCATCGACGTTACCGCAAGTCAAAAAGCGCAGCAGCTCTTTACGTTCGTGCTGGCCCAGGTAGGCGAGGATGTCCTCGCTGATCAAATCAGATACGTGCGACATGACAGCCCCTTAGAAATAGCCTTGACGTTTTTTATCTTCCATCGAGCCGGCGCCATCGTGGTCGATGACTCGGCCCTGGCGCTCGGAAGTTCGCGTCAGGAGCATTTCTTGAATGATGTCCGTGAGGCTTTCGGCCTCGGACTCCACGGCGCCCGTCAACGGGTAGCAGCCAAGGGTACGGAAACGCACTTTCTTTTTGACGATGCGCGCTTTGTCTTCGTCGGACAGGTGCTCGAGGATGCGCTCGTCGTCGATCATGATCAACGTGCCGTTCTTCTCGATCACTTCGCGTTCAGCGGCGAAGTACAGCGGCACAATCGGGATGCCTTCGAGGTAGATGTACTGCCAGATGTCCAGTTCGGTCCAGTTCGACAGAGGGAACACACGAATGGATTCGCCCTTGTTGACCTTGCCGTTGTAGACGTTCCACAGCTCTGGACGCTGGTTTTTCGGGTCCCAGCGGTGCTTGCTGTCGCGGAACGAGTACACGCGCTCTTTGGCACGGGATTTCTCTTCATCGCGACGGGCGCCGCCGAAGGCTGCGTCGAAACCATGCTTGTCGAGTGCCTGTTTCAGGCCCTCGGTCTTCATGATGTCGGTGTGCTTGGCGCTGCCGTGGGTGAACGGGTTGATGTTCTGCGCCACGCCATCGGGGTTGATGTGGGTGATCAGGTCCAGGCCCAGTTCTTCGACCATCTTGTCGCGGAACTTGTACATCTCCTGGAATTTCCAGCGGGTGTCGACGTGCATCACCGGAAACGGCAGTTTGCCCGGGAAGAACGCCTTGCGTGCCAGGTGCAGCATCACGGCGGAGTCTTTACCGATGGAGTACAGCATCACCGGGTTATCGAACTCGGCGGCCACCTCGCGGATGATGTGGATGCTTTCCGCCTCCAGCTGTTTCAGATGCGTCAGTTTGTCGACCATGGCTACTCACGAAAACTTTCTTATGAACGGCCAGCGGGCCGTGTTCGAGCGGGGAATCCTAGCACAGCGACCTTCTTCTAATCAGGACGCCAGCTAGATCGAAAGGGCATATGAATATGCCCACTCGTTTGGGCGACGATCCCGTGTAGGAGCTGCCGAAGGCTGCGATCTTTTGATCTGATCTTTTAAAAAACAAGATCAAAAGATCGCAGCCTTCGGCAGCTCCTACACAGGGGAGAGGTGATGATCAGATCGGGTTGGGGCAGTCGATGAAGATGTGTTCGACAGCAAAGCGTTTTGCCAGATAGTCACCCAGGGCCTGTACGCCGTAGCGTTCGGTGGCGTGGTGGCCGGCGGCGATGAAGCTGATGTCGTTCTCGCGGGCGCTGTGGAAGGTCTGCTCGGAGGCTTCTCCGCTCAGGTACAGATCAACGCCTGCCGCGACGGCCTGATCGATATAGCCCTGACCGCCACCGGTGCACCAGCCAACCCGACGGATCATCGGATTACCTTCTATCAGCAAAGGTTCGCGACCCATGACTTCTTGCACCTTGCGGGCGAAATCGCGTGCGGTCATCGGTTCTTTCAAAGACCCGACCAGACCAACGATTTTCAGATTATCCGGGTCCAGCGGCCCTTCCACAGTGATGTCCAGTTGACGCGCCAGTTGCACGTTGTTGCCGACATCAGGATGCAGATCCAGCGGCAAATGGTAAGCGAGCAGACTGATGTCGTGCTTGAGCAATGTCTTCAGTCGACGCTGCTTCATGCCAGTGATGCACGGGTTCTCGCCCTTCCAGAAGTAACCGTGGTGCACCAGCACCAGATCCGCCTCGGCTTCGACGGCGGCATCCAGCAACGCCTGACTGGCGGTGACGCCGCTGACGATGCGCATCACTTGCGGCCGGCCTTCGACCTGCAAGCCGTTGGGGCAATAATCGGCAATTTTCGAGCTGCTGAGGTAACGGTCGGCTTCTTCGACGAGGGTGCTGAGGGCAACGGCCATGAAAGACTCCTAAATATCCCGTTCAGAGGCGCGCGCGGCCTCGTATAATGCGCGACATTATGGGCGGTCTGACCCCGCCTGCAACTTTTCCAGGACGTGCTTAATGCTCAAGGCGCTGCGTTTTTTCGGCTGGCCGTTGTTGGCCGGTGTGCTTATCGCTCTGTTGATTATTCAGCGTTACCCGCAGTGGGTCGGGCTTCCGAGCCTCGACGTCAACCTGCAACAGGCCCCGCAAACCACCAGCGTGCAACAGGGCCCGGTGTCCTATGCCGACGCGGTGACCATTGCCGCGCCTTCGGTGGTCAACCTCTACACCACCAAAGTCATCAACAAACCGGCGCATCCGCTGTTTGAGGATCCGCAGTTTCGGCGCTTCTTCGGTGACAACTCGCCAAAGCAGAAACGCATGGAATCAAGCCTCGGTTCCGGCGTGATCATGAGCCCGGAAGGCTACATTCTGACCAACAATCACGTGACCAGCGGCGCGGATCAGATTGTGGTCGCCCTGAAAGATGGCCGCGAAACCCTCGCCCGCGTCATCGGCAGCGACCCGGAAACCGATCTCGCGGTGTTGAAAATCGATCTGAAAACCCTGCCGGCCATCACTGTCGGCCGCTCCGACAACATTCGCATCGGCGACGTTGCATTGGCCATCGGCAACCCGTTCGGCGTTGGCCAGACCGTGACCATGGGCATCATCAGCGCCACCGGGCGTAACCAGTTGGGCCTGAACAACTACGAAGACTTCATCCAGACCGACGCGGCGATCAACCCGGGTAACTCCGGCGGTGCGCTGGTCGACGCCAATGGCAACCTCACCGGCATCAACACGGCGATCTTTTCCAAGTCCGGCGGCTCGCAAGGCATCGGCTTTGCGATTCCAGTGAAGCTGGCAATGGAAGTGATGAAGTCGATCATCGAGCACGGTCAGGTAATTCGTGGCTGGCTGGGCATCGAGGTGCAGCCGCTGACCCAGGAACTGGCCGAGTCGTTCGGCTTGTCCGGGCGTCCGGGGATTGTTGTGGCGGGGATTTTCCGCGATGGCCCGGCGCAGAAGGCTGGCCTGCAACTGGGTGATGTGATTCTGAGCATCGATGGCGAGCCGGCCGGAGATGGCCGTCGTTCGATGAACCAGGTTGCGCGGATCAAACCGACCGACAAAGTGACGATCCAGGTGATGCGCAACGGCAAAGAACTGAAGCTCACCGCAGAAATCGGCCTGCGTCCGCCACCGGCGCCGGTGAAAGAAAAAGAAGAATAAAACTTTTTTCGCGCCAGCCGCGCGAATAAAAGACATTCTCAACAGGCATGTTATATTGTTTCAATTCTAAGAATTGGAACAATATAACATGTCGTCTCGAACAAAGGCCTCCCTGCTCGGTCTGAGCCTTGGCTTGCTGGTCGATCCAGCCTTCGCCGAAGAACCCAAGCCGCTTGAACTCGACGCCATCAGCGTCATCTCCGACTACGAATCGCCGACCGGCCCGGTCAAGGGCTATCGCGCCACACGCTCATCCAGCGCAACCAAAACCGACACCGCGATCCGCGATATACCGCAGGCGATCAGCGTAGTGCCCGCCAGCGTGCTCAAGGATCTGGGCAGCACCAGTGTCGAGCGCGCGCTGGATTTTGCCGGTGGCGTATCCAAGCAAAACAACTTCGGCGGCCTGACGCTGTACGAATACAGCGTGCGCGGCTTCACCACGTCGGAGTTCTACAAGGACGGCTTCAGCGCCAACCGGGGTTATCCGAGCACGCCGGACGCGGCGAATATCGAGCGCATCGAAGTACTCAAAGGCCCCGCCGCCAGTCTGTATGGTCGAGGCGATCCCGGCGGCACGGTGAACATCGTCACCAAAAAACCGCAGCCCGAAGCCTTCACCACTCTGCAAACCAGCGCCGGCAGTTGGGATCGCTATCGCACCGCGCTGGACGTCAACACACCGCTGGATGATGAGGGTGATGTGCTGTCGCGAATCAACCTCGCGGTTGAGGACAACAACAGTTTTCGCGATCACGTCGACAGCCAGCGCGTATTCGTCGCGCCCTCGATCAGCTGGCAATTGAACCCGGACACGTCGCTGCTGGTGGAAAGCGAAATCGTTCGTCACAGCTCGACCTTTGATCGCGGCATCGTCGCGCCCAACAATAAATGGAGCGGTGTTTCGCGCTCGACTTTCCTTGGCGAACCCAACGACGGAAACATCGATAACCACAACAATCTGCTTCAGGCCACGCTGGAACATCACCTCAACGACAGCTGGAAGCTGCGTCTGGCCAGTCATTACAAGGAAGGCAAACTCTGGGGCGATGCTTCGGAAAGTCGTCCATTGAACGCCAACGGCCACACCGTCAACCGCCGCTATCGCGAGCGCGACACGAACTGGCACGACAGCATCACCCAACTGGAACTGCGCGGTCTGTTCGATCTCGGCCCGTGGCAACACGAATTGCTGATTGGCACCGAGTACGAAAACTTCCGCAAGAACGAGCGCGTCACCACTATTGCTGGCGGCCCCTACGCCCTCGACATCTACAAGCCGATCTACGGCCAGCCGAAACCCAACGGCGCGCGTTCGGGTACTGACTTCTTCGAACAGGTCGAAAGTCATGCACTGAACCTGCAAGACCAGATCGTCTTCACCGACAAACTGCGCGGGATGGTCGGCGCGCGCTTCGAGCATTTCGATCAGCACATCGACGATCACAGCCGCAACGCCACCAGTAATCAACGTCACGACGCGCTCACCCAGCGGGTCGGCCTGCTCTATCAACTGACGCCGGAAACCGGGTTGTTCGCCAACGCCTCGACCTCGTTCAAACCGAACAATGGCCTCGACGCCGCCGGCAAATCCTTCGACCCGGAAGAAGGCGTCGGCTACGAAATCGGCATCAAGAACGAACTGTTCGACGAACGCCTGAGCAGCACCCTCGCCTTCTTCCACATCGACAAAGAAAACGTTCTCGCCCTCGACCCGGCCACCGACACCAGCCGCGCCATGGGCAAGGCACGCAGTCGCGGCTTCGATTGGCAGGTCACCGGGCAAGTCACCGATGCGGTGCGAGTCATCGGCGCCTTCGCCTACATCGACGCCGAAGTGACCAAGGGCGACGCGGTGATTTCCACCGGCAGCCGCATCCTCGGCGTGGCCAAGCGTAGCGGCAGCCTACTCGGTGTTTACGAATTTCAGGACGGCCATTTGCGTGGTTCGGACGTCGGTGCAGCGTTCACCTACGTCGGCGATCGCTCGGGAGAATCCGGCAGCGACTTCAAATTGCCGGCGTATCACACCGTCGACCTGCTCGCGCATTACAAGGCCAGCGACAACGTCACTGTCGGCCTGAACCTGAACAACCTCTTCGACGAGAAGTATTACGAGCGCTCCTACAGCAACTACTGGGTCAACCCCGGTGAGCCGCGCAATTTCACCGTCAGCCTGACTCTCAACCTGTAAAAGGACGTCACCATGCAATACGGCAAATCCCTTGTGCTTATCGCCGCGCTGTTCGCCGGTCAGGTATCGGCCCATGGCCTGTGGACCGAACAACGTCGTGGCAACATCGAAGTGGTCTACGGTCATGGCGCTGAGGACAACGCGTTCAAGGCGCAGAAGATCAGCGGCGCGTGGGCTTACAACGCGAGCGGCAAGATGATTCCGGTGAGCGTCGAGCGCCTGACGGATCACGCACGACTGAAACCACTGAAAGCTCCGGCCGTCCTGGCCGTGGCGCTGAACAACGGCATGTGGTCGCAGACTGCTGACAAAAAGTGGGTCAACGAAGGCCGGAGCAAAGTGCCGGGCGCTGTCGAAGCGACGCAGACGTTCAAATACAGCCTGGCGATTTATCAGCCGGGAGCGAAGTTGCCAAAACTGGATCAGATCAAATTGCTGATTCTTCCGGAGGTTGATCCGCTCACCGTGGGGCCGGGCAAGTCATTGCCGGTGCGGGTGCTGCTCGATGGCAAACCGGCGGCGGGGGTGAAGTTGATTGGCGATTATCGCAGTGCACCGAACACGTTGAGCACCGAGACTGACAAGGATGGTCGGGCGCAGGTGTTGGTGAGGAATGAAGGGTTGAATGTGATTGCGGCGCAGGTCGAGGTGCCGGTGAAAGGCAGCGCAGATGTGGATAGCCGCGGCTTGTTCACCTCACTGACCTTCCTCGGCGAACCGCATCACGAATAAAAACCCACCCTCACCCCAGCCCTCTCCCTGTATGTACCGGAGACATGGTGGACAGGTGTTCGGAGACATGGTGGACACATTTTAATAGACACATTGCTCATCGCGAAGGAGATGGCCTGTGTCTTGGGAAGAGGTGTCCACCGTGCAGCTTCGTTCAGAATTCGTGCTGTTGGCTCGGCAAGAAGGGGCCAATGTTCGGCAGCTTTGCCGTCGATTCAATATCAGCCCAAGCACTGCCTACAAATGGCTCAACAGGTTTGAGACCTCAGGTGCAGAGGGATTGATCGATCAGTCTCGACAACCAAAGACATCACCCAAACGTTGCGCTGACGATGTTGAGCAGCAGATTCTGACCGTGAGTCAGGAGTACGCCGCTTGGGGCGCTCGCAAGCTCAAGCGTGTGCTGGAAGACGACGGCAAAGTGATGCCTTCGGTCAGTACCGTGCATGCGGTTTTACAGCGTCATTCGCGCGTTGATCCAAAGGCCGCTGAGATCAAACCGTTTATCCGGTTCGAGCATGAAGCGCCCAACGATCTTTGGCAGATGGACTTCAAGGGACATATCAGCCTGGCTCAGGGGCGTTGCCATCCGTTGACGATATTGGACGATCATTCACGGTTTTCGCTGTGCATCGCGGCATGCATTAATGAGCAGCGCCAAACCGTTCAGGAGCATCTAATCAGGACCTTTCGGCGTTTCGGCCTGCCTTTACGCATGACGATGGACAACGGTTCGCCATGGGGTGATCAGACAGGTGTTTATACCGCACTGGAGGTCTGGCTGATGAGCCAGGGCATCAAGGTCGGCCACTCCCGACCTTATCACCCGCAAACCCAGGGAAAGCTGGAGCGCTTCCACCGCAGCCTGAAAAGGGAAGTCCTGCAAGGCCAGCTCTTCATCGATCTGGACGATGCGCAACGGGCGTTTGATATCTGGCGTGAGATTTACAACCAGAAGCGCCCGCATCAAGCACTGGGCATGCAGGTTCCTGCTACTCGCTACAGTAGTAGCCCGCGGGAATATCAGGAGCAACCGGCGGCGCCTGAGTACGATGATGGGGATGTGGTCAGGAAGGTTCAGGTGAAGGGCGAGATCTACTGGGGCAATCGTGAATACACAGTTGGAAAGGCATTTTACGGGAGGTCAGTGGCTATCAGGGAAACGACGGAGGACGGCATCCACGATGTCTACTGGAGTAGACATCGTATCGCCCGAATCGACTTGAACTTGCAGATCGTTACGGCAGGTAAGAAGATCTAAAACCGTCCACCATGTCTCCGAACATGTGTCCACCATGTCTCCGGTACATACACTCCCGGAGGGAGAGGGAGCCGACCGAGTTGTCTTGCGAAGTACATCGACCTGAAAGACCGAGTCGATTATGGATTCGGTAAAGCAGCATCAGGTCGGTGCAATTCAACAGCATCCCCCAATCAGTCACCTCTCCCTTTGGGAGAGGGTTAGGGTGAGGGGATCTTGTGAGGTACATCGACCTGAAAGACCGAGTCGATTATGGATTCGGGAAAGCAGCATCAGGTCGGTGCAATTCAACAGCATCCCCCAATCAGTCCCCTCTCCCTCTGGGAGAGGGCTAGGGTGAGGGGCTTTTGCTTTTATAGGTCGCCGAGGCCATCGATCAACGCCTGATTCTGCTCCGGCGTGCCAATCGAAATCCGCAGGAACTGCGCAATCCGCTCCTGCTTGAAGTGCCGCACGATCACGCCCTGCTCACGCAGCTTGGCCGCCAGCCCCGCCGCATCATGCTGCGGGTGCCGAGCGAAAATGAAGTTCGCCGCCGACGGCAGCACTTCAAACCCCTTGGCCTGCAACTGTGCAATCACCCACTCACGGCTCTCGATGACCAGACGGCAAGTCTTTTCGAAATACTCACGATCTTCGAACGCCGCTGCCGCACCGACAATAGCCAGACGATCCAGCGGATAGGAGTTGAAGCTGTTCTTGATCCGCTCCAGCGCCTCGATGAGATCGGGATGGCCGACCGCCAGACCAACGCGCAAACCCGCCAAAGAGCGCGACTTGGACAAGGTCTGCGTCACCAGCAGGTTCGGATAACGGTCCACCAGACTGATCGCGGTTTCGCCGCCGAAGTCTATATACGCCTCGTCCACCACGACCACCGAATCCGGGCTGGCCTTGAGGATCTGCTCAACCGCGTCCAGTGCCAGCAGGCAGCCGGTTGGCGCGTTCGGGTTAGGGAAGATGATCCCGCCATTCGGCTTGGCGTAGTCGGCCGGATCGATCTGGAACTGCGCGTCCAGCGGCACCGCATCAAACTCGATGCCGTACAAACCGCAGTAAACCGGATAGAAGCTGTAGCTGATGTCTGGGAACAGCAGTGGCTGATCGTGTTGCAGCAGACCGTGGAAGATGTGCGCGAGCACTTCGTCCGAACCGTTGCCGAGGAAAACCTGATTGCTCTGCACACCGTAATACTGGGCGACGGCGGTTTTCAGCAGGTCGCTGTTCGGGTCCGGGTACAGACGCAGGTTGTCATTCAGTTCGGTCTGCATCGCTGCCAAGGCTTTTGGCGACGGGCCGTACGGGTTTTCATTGGTGTTGAGCTTGACCAGTTTGGTCAGCTTCGGTTGTTCGCCCGGCACGTAGGGCACCAGATCCTTGACGAACGGGCTCCAGAATTTACTCATCGCTCAGTTCCCCTGCCCTTTTAGAAAGTCTTCGTCTTTGATGCGGTATTCAGCACTGCGCGCGTGGGCGCTCAGCGACTCGCCACGGGCCAGCACCGATGCAGTTTTACCCAGTTCGGAAGCTCCGGCCTCCGAGCAGAAGATGATCGACGAACGCTTCTGGAAGTCGTATACGCCCAGCGGCGAAGAAAACCGCGCGGTGCCCGAGGTCGGCAACACGTGGTTCGGGCCAGCGCAGTAATCGCCCAACGCTTCGGAGGTGTGACGGCCCATGAAGATCGCACCGGCGTGGCGGATCTGCGGCAGCCAGGCTTGCGGATCGGCGACCGACAATTCCAGGTGCTCCGGTGCAATGCGATTGGCGACTTCGATGGCTTGGGCCATGTCCTTCACGTGAATCAACGCACCACGACCATTGATCGAGGTTTGGATGATGGTGGAGCGATCCATGGTCGGCAGCAGCTTGTCGATGCTCGCAGCGACCTTGTCGAGGAATTCGGCATCCGGGCTGACCAGAATCGCCTGGGCGTCTTCGTCGTGCTCGGCTTGCGAGAACAAGTCCATGGCGATCCAGTCCGGATCGGTCTGGCCGTCGCACACCACGAGGATCTCCGAAGGGCCGGCAATCATGTCGATGCCGACCTGACCGAACACGTGACGCTTGGCAGTGGCGACATAGATGTTGCCCGGGCCAACGACTTTGTCGACTTGCGGAACACTTTCGGTGCCGTAGGCCAACGCAGCGACGGCTTGCGCACCACCGATGGTGAACACCCGGTCGACGCCAGCGATGCATGCGGCCGCCAGCACCAGTTCATTGATTTCACCACGCGGGGTCGGCACGACCATGACCACTTCGGTCACGCCGGCGACCTTGGCCGGAATCGCGTTCATCAGCACCGACGACGGGTACGACGCCTTGCCACCCGGCACGTACAGGCCTGCGCGATCCAGCGGCGTGACCTTCTGGCCCAGTACAGTGCCGTCAGCTTCGGTGTAGCTCCAGGAATCCTGCTTCTGTTTTTCGTGGTAGCTGCGCACACGGGCCGCGGCTTTTTCCAGGGCTTCGCGCTGGGGCACGGTGATGCGGGTCAAAGCCAGTTCCAGACGCTCACGCGGCAGGATCAGGTCAGCCATCGAAGCGACTTCAAGGCCATCAAACTTTTGGGTGAACTCGACCAGCGCCGCGTCGCCGCGTTCGCGCACAGCCTTGATGATGTCCAGCACGCGCTGATTGACCGAGTCGTCAGACACACTTTCCCAGCTCAGCAGATGATCCAGATGATGCGCGAAATCCGGGTCAGCAGCGTTGAGTCGGCGAATTGCAGTCGGTGCGGTCATAGCGAGAGCCTCATAGGAATGGCAAAAACTCAGGCGCCCTAACTTAGCAGTCGTTTCCGCTTGGGCACCTGAGATTCTGGCTATGAGGCGGATAGACGGGCGCGACTTAACGTCGCGCAGGTGAATCAGCCGCGGTGTCGCGATTCCACTGCGTTGCGCAGGGTATCGATCAACGCCTGGATTCTGGCGTGTTGCATTTTCATCGAAGCCTTGTTGACCACCAGGCGCGAGCTGATCGTGGCGATCAGTTCCTGAGGTTCCAGGCCGTTGGCGCGCAGGGTGTTGCCGGTGTCGACCACGTCGATGATCTTGTCGGCCAGACCGATCAGTGGCGCCAGCTCCATTGAGCCGTAGAGCTTGATGATGTCGACCTGACGGCCCTGCTCGGCGTAGTAACGCTTGGCCACATTGACGAATTTGGTCGCCACGCGCAGACGGCCTTTTGGCTCCGGCGCGCCGATCTTGCCGGCGGTCATCAGCTTGCACTGGGCGATCTGCAGATCCAGTGGCTCGTACAGACCCTGGCCGGTGTATTCCATCAACACGTCTTTACCGGCAACGCCAAGGTCGGCCGCGCCATGCTCGACATAGGTCGGCACATCGGTGGCGCGCACGATCAGCAGACGAACGTCGTCCTGGGTCGTGGGAATGATCAGCTTGCGGCTCTTGTCCGGATTCTCGGTCGGCACGATGCCCGCTTCGGCAAGAAGCGGCAGGGTGTCGTCAAGGATGCGGCCCTTGGACAGTGCGATGGTCAACATGGGAAACGTCAGTCCTTATCAAGGTACTCATGTCCGGTCGCAATCGGCGCCGGACATACATCGAGCCGGAAACCGGCTCGACTCTTAAAATCAGTGGACACGTCCCTGTGTCCCAATGCAGCAATCAGCCCGGAACGCGACGGATCTTGGCGCCCAGCATCTGCAGTTTTTCTTCGATGCACTCGTAACCACGGTCTATGTGGTAGATGCGGTCGATCAGCGTGTCGCCTTCGGCAACCAGTGCCGAGATTACCAGGCTGGCCGAAGCACGCAGGTCGGTCGCCATCACTGGCGCGCCTTTCAGAACTTCAGTACCGGTGACGATGGCGGTATTGCCTTCGACCTGGATCTTGGCACCCATGCGGTGCAGTTCGTACACGTGCATGAAACGGTTTTCGAAGATCGTCTCGATCACGGCACCGGTGCCTTCGGCAATGGCGTTGAGCGAGATGAACTGCGCTTGCATGTCAGTCGGAAACGCCGGGTACGGCGCGGTGCGCACGTTGACGGCTTTCGGACGCTTGCCGTGCATGTTCAGCTCGATCCAGTCTTCACCGCAGGTGATTTCTGCGCCGGCTTCACGGAGTTTTTCCAGAACGGCTTCGAGGATGGTCGGATCGGTGTCCTTGACCTTGACGCGACCGCCGGTCACGGCAGCGGCGACCAGGTAAGTGCCGGTTTCGATACGGTCAGGCATGACCTTATAGAAAGCCGAACCCAGACGCTCGACGCCATCAATGGTGATGGTGTCAGTACCAGCGCCGGACACCTTGGCGCCCATGGCGTTGAGGAAGTTCGCCAGGTCGACCACTTCAGGCTCGCGAGCAGCGTTCTGCAACACGCTGCGGCCCTTGGCCAGAGCAGCGGCCATCATGATGTTCTCGGTACCGGTCACACTGACGGTATCGAAGAAGAAGTGTGCACCGCGCAGGCCACCTTCAGGCGCCTTGGCCTTGATGTAGCCGCCTTCGACGTCGATAACCGCGCCCATGGCTTCGAGGCCACGGATGTGCAGGTCGACCGGACGCGAACCGATGGCGCAACCGCCAGGCAGTGCGACTTCGGCTTCACCGAAACGAGCAACCATCGGGCCCAGTACCAGGATCGACGCACGCATGGTTTTCACCAGTTCGTACGGGGCGATCAGGGTCTTGATGGTGCGCGGGTCGATTTCGACGCTGAGTTTTTCGTCGATCACCGGCTCGATGCCCATGCGACCGAACAGCTCGATCATGGTGGTGATGTCGTGCAGGTGCGGCAGGTTGCCAACGGTCACCGGGCCATCGCACAGCAGGGTGGCGGCCAGGATCGGCAGGGCGGAGTTTTTTGCGCCGGAAATGCGGATCTCGCCATCAAGACGAGCGCCACCGGTAATAATCAATTTATCCATAAGAATCTCGACGCCCTTAGGCTCAGGTGCGCTCGGCCCAGGCCGCGCTGCTGAAAAATTTCATAGTGACCGCATGGATGCTGCCATCGGTGATCCATGGGTTCAAATGGGCATAGACCTGCTGCTGACGCTTCACCGGGCTCAACGCCGCCAGTTCATCGCTAATCACGTTCAGCTGGAAATTGCAGCCTTCGCCCTCAACTTCTACCAACGTTCCGGGCAGCTTTCCTTCAAGGAAGCTCTTCACTTCTACGGCCTGCATGCTCAACCTCAATCGGCGCCCTGTGCGCACGGGTCGGACATCATACAAAAAAGCCCCGCGCCTGCGAACCCCGCATGGCAGGACTCTGACGGGGGGCTTCTTTATAGATGTGGGTTCAGGGGTGCGCCAACAGTTCGGTCAGTTCACTGACCTGAGCAATTTCGCGCATATCTTCGGGCATCGCACGGATGCTGACAGCCTTGCCGGCCGCATTCGCATCGCGCATGAAGCACAGCAGCAACGATAAACCGACGCTGCTGGACTTCTTCACCGCCGAGCAATCGATCACCAGCGAAGAGGCCTTGCTGGACTTGATCAGCGCCTGGCCTTGCTTGCGCAGGTCAGCGCCGGTGCGATAGTCCAGCACTCCGCTAAGCAGAAGCTCGTCGACATCACTCATACGAACTGCGGCCTCATTCATTGCGCGGGGTTCTTTTCGGTGGCTTCTTTGGCCTTGGCCACTTCCCCGGCCCAACCATTGATGGTCTTGTCCAGATCGTTGCCATTGCGCTGCATCGCGTCGGCGAACTGATCGCGGAACAGTTTGCCGATGTTGATGCCGTTGATGATCACGTTGCGCAGTTTCCACTCGCCGTTGATCTTCTCCAGCGTGTACTGCACAGGATAGATTGCGCCGCTGCTGCCCTTGACGGTCATGTTTACGCTGGTGCGATCGCCCGATTCGTCCTTGGCAGGGTCAACGGTGATGCCCTGGTTGTTGTACTCAAGCAAAGCGTTGCCGTAGAACTGGAACAGGCCTTTCTTGAAGTTTTCCTGGAAGGTCTGCATCTGCGCAGGCGTGGCCTTGCGCGAGTACTTGACCGTCATGATGCTCTTGGAAATGCCTTCGGCATCCACCACTGGCCCGACGATGTCGTTGAGCGCCTTGTAGAAATCCGTCGGGTCCTGCTTGTATTTCTCTTTGTTGGCAGCCAGGTCGGCCAGCAACCGGGTGGTGGTGTCCTGCACCAGATCATGTGCCGAAGTCGCAGCAGCCACGGCGTTACCCATCAACGGTAAGGCCGCCAACAGCACCAACAGGCTGCGTCGCAAGATAGAGATCATTCAAAAGCTCCTCATTTGGCGTCTTTGCTAACGGTATTGAGCAGGAATTTACCGATAAGGTCTTCCAGTACCAGTGACGACTGCGTGTCATGGATGGTTCCACCATCCTTTAACGGTTTGTCTTCCCCGCCGACGCTGATACCGATGTACTTCTCGCCCAGCAGACCAGCGGTCAGGATAGACGCTGTGGAGTCGGTCGGAAGATTGTCGACCTTTTTATCCACTTGCAGAGTGACCCGACCGGTGAAGCTGTCGCGATCCAGATCGATCGCCGTGACCTTGCCGATAGTTACACCGGCCATGGTCACTTTGGCTCTGACCGTCAAACCGGCAATATTGTCAAAGTAGGCATAAAGTTTATAGGTGTCGGTGGTCGACGTCGGAGACAGACCACTGACCCGCAAAGCAAGCAGCAACAAAGCCAGGATCCCTGCCAGCAGGAACAGGCCGACACCGATTTCCAGGGTGCGGTTTTGCATCAGAAATCTCCAAACATCAAAGCGGTCAGAATAAAGTCCAGGCCGAGCACTGCCAGCGAGGCAAACACCACGGTCTTGGTGGTAGCACGACTGATACCCTCGGAAGTGGGCTCACAGTCATAGCCTTGGAATACGGCAATCCAGGTCACTACAAAGGCGAAAACAATACTTTTGATCACGCCATTGAGCACATCACTGGTGAAATTCACGCTGTTCTGCATGTTCGCCCAATAAGAGCCTTCATACACACCCAGCCAGTCGACGGCCACCCACGAGCCGCCCCAGATGCCTACCACGCTGAAAATCATCGCCAGCACCGGCAGGGAAATGAAGCCGGCCCACAGGCGCGGGGCAATGATGTACTTGAGCGGATCGACACCGATCATTTCCAGGCTGGACAGCTGTTCGGTGGACTTCATGTTGCCGATCTCGGCGGTCAGTGCCGAACCGGCACGACCGGCAAACAACAGCGCAGTCACCACCGGCCCCAGCTCACGCAGCAAGGTCAGCGCAACCATCTGCCCCACGGCCTGCTCCGAACCGTAGCTCGACAGAATGCTGAAGCCCTGCAGCGCCAGCACCATGCCGATGAAAATACCCGAAACGACGATGATCACCAGCGACATCACGCCGACCGAGTGCAACTGTTTGACCAACAGACCAAAACCGCCGCTGATACCACCACGCCCCAGCAAGGCATGAAACAGGAACAGCGTCGCACGACCGAACACCGCGACGGCGTCGATCGCAGACTCGCCGAACCGGCGTACGCGTTCTATTAATGAAATTCTGCGCATCAGCGCTTCCCCAGAAGATCTGCGCGGTAATCCGTCGCTGGAAAATGGTACGGCACCGGGCCATCGGGATCGCCGGTCATGAACTGACGGATACGCGGCTCGTCCGAGTTCATCAACTCGTCCGGCGTACCCTGCCCCAGCACCTGACCATCACCGACGACATAGATGTAGTCGGCAATGCTCGCGGTTTCGGCCAGATCGTGGGACACCACGATACTGGTGATCCCCAGCGCGTCGTTGAGCAGGCGAATCAGACGGACCAGCACGCCCATGGCGATCGGGTCCTGCCCGACGAACGGTTCGTCGTACATGAGGATCTGCGGATCGAGCGCAATCGCTCGCGCCAGTGCGACGCGGCGCTTCATGCCACCGGACAGTTCATCCGGCATCAACTCGATGGCACCGCGCAGACCGACCGCCTGCAATTTGAGCAGGACGATGTCGCGGATCATTTCTTCCGGCAAATCGGTATGAACACGCAGGGGGAAAGCCACGTTCTCGAAAACATCGAGATCGGTGAACAGCGCGCCGCTTTGAAACAGCACACCCATGTGCTTTCGCGCATCGAACAGATCACTGCGCGAAAGCGCAGGCAGATTCTGGCCGTTGACCCAGACTTCGCCGCTGGCAGGGCGCAGTTGTGCCCCCATCAATCGCAGCAGCGTGGTCTTGCCACACCCGGAAGGTCCCATGATGCCGGTGACCTTGCCGCGCGGTATGCGAATATCGACGTTATTGAAAATGCTGCGCGCACCGCGCTTGAAGGAGACTCCCTTCAGCTCGACCGCGTAGGCGTTATCGGCACTCATCTAAACTCCTTGCGATGCAGCCTCTCACTCGGACGCCTGTCTTTACTTAAAAAGTACGTACATCCCGGGCAGGCCGAACTGGCGGCGAACTATATCACTGCAAAGGCTACGCGCCCAAGGCTTGTACCAGCCTGCGTTCGGCGATATGACAGGTGCGCAGGCTCTTTTCCCGGGTTTTGGTAACGAGTAATGACAAAGCACGACGAACTTGCGTGAGGCTTTGCAACATAACCGCTATAATCGCCGCCTTTTCATCGGGCTATACGATTTCTGACATGAGCCAATCCAGCGACCTGATTCAATCGGCACAACGCACCATCCAACTCGAAGTGGAAGCCGTACAAGGCTTGTTGCCCCATATCGACGCCGATTTCGTACGCGCTTGCGAGATGATTCTGGCCAGTAAAGGCCGTGTAGTCGTGGTCGGCATGGGCAAGTCCGGGCACATCGGCAACAAGATTGCCGCCACCCTGGCCAGCACCGGCACCCCAGCCTTTTTTGTCCACCCGGCCGAAGCCAGTCATGGCGACATGGGCATGATCACTCGTGACGATGTGATTCTGGCCCTGTCGAACTCCGGCTCGACCAATGAAATCGTAACCCTGCTGCCGTTGATCAAACGTCTGGGCATCCAGTTGATCAGCGTCACCGGCAACCCGCAATCGCCGCTGGCCAAGGCTGCCGAGGTCAATCTCAATGTTCATGTCGAGCATGAAGCCTGCCCGCTGAACCTGGCACCGACCTCGTCGACGACCGCAGCACTGGTCATGGGCGATGCACTGGCCGTGGCACTGCTGGAAGCACGCGGCTTCACCGCCGAAGATTTCGCTTTCTCGCACCCGGGTGGCGCCCTCGGCCGTCGCCTGCTGCTGAAAGTGGAAAACGTCATGCACGCCGGACAAGAGTTGCCGCAAGTCCAACGCGGCACGCTGCTCAAAGACGCATTGATGGAAATGACTCGTAAAGGTCTGGGCATGACCGTCATCCTTGAAACCGACGGCAAACTCGCCGGGATCTTCACCGACGGCGACTTGCGCCGCACGCTGGATCGCAGCATCGACATCCGCAGCGCCACCATCGACCAGGTAATGACGGCCCACGGCAAGACTGCCCGCCCGGAAATGCTGGCCGCCGAAGCCCTGAAAATCATGGAAGATCACCGAATCAACGCATTGGTAGTCGTAGACGAGGAAGATCGCCCGGTCGGCGCCTTCAACCTCTCCGATCTGCTGCGCGCAGGAGTCATGTAATGAGCAACGATCTGCTGCAACGCGGCAAAGCGATCAAACTGGCGGTTTTCGACGTCGACGGCGTCCTCACCGACGGTCGCCTGTACTTCCTTGAAGACGGCAGCGAGTTCAAGACCTTCAACACCCTCGACGGTCAAGGCATCAAAATGCTGATGAACGCCGGCGTGCAGACCGCTATCATCAGCGGTCGCAAGACACCCGTCGTTGAACGTCGAGCGAAAAACCTGGGGATTCCCCACCTGTTTCAGGGCCGTGAAGACAAACTGGTCGTGCTCGACGGCCTGCTTGCGCAACTGGGCCTAAGCTATGAAGAAGTCGCCTACCTCGGTGACGATCTGCCCGACCTTCCGGTGATTCGCCGTGTTGGTCTGGGCATGGCCGTAGCCAACGCCGCCGATTTCGTCCGCGAACACGCCCATGGCGTAACCCGGGCCCGTGGTGGCGAAGGCGCCGCCCGCGAATTCTGCGAATTGATCCTGCGCGCCCAGGGCCGCCTCGATGCGGCCAACGCCGCGTACCTGTGAGCCAAACCATGTTCAGCAAAAAATTTCGTAACTTCCTGCTGTTTGGCTGCATCGCTGCGATTTTCGCAGCGGTCGGCTATTGGAATATCAGCCCGGAACGCTTTCTCGACAAACCACCGGTCACCTCGGTTGAAACGCCTATCGACTGGTATGCAACCAACACGCATACCCTGCAATACCTGCCGGATGGCAAGGTGCAGTATGAAATGACGTCCGAAAAAGCCGAGCACGTTAAGGCAACCGACGTCACGCTCGTGACCAAACCCGACCTGAACATGTATCGCGGAACAGAATTCCCGTGGCACGTGACCAGTGAGCGCGGTGAAGTGAACTCAGGCGGCACCGAAGTCGAACTGATCGATTCGGTACGCGTTGCGCGCACCGATGAAAAGAAGCGTGACATCCTGATCACTTCCACTCGCATGACCGTGTTCCCGCAGCAGGAATATGCGCAGACCGAGCAACCCGTTAGAATCGACGGCGCTGGCGGTGTATCGACTGGCGTTGGAATGAAAGCGTACCTGAAGGAAAGCAGGATACACCTGCTATCGAACGTAAGAGGACAGTATGAGGCTCGTTAAAACCCTCCCTATTTTGCTCAGTCTGGGCGCAGCACTGGGAAGCGTGAGCGCCTGGGCTCTGCCGAACGATCAGCAGCAACCTATCCGCATTCAGGCCGACGACGCCCAACTGGACGACAAGAACGGCATCGCCACCTATAAAGGTGATGTGATCATCACCCAAGGTTCGATGATCGTTAAAGGCAACACCGTCACCATGACTCGCGCCCCGAATGGAGATATCGACGTAGTGACCTCCGTGGGCAACCTGGCTTATTTCGAGCAGCTGCAAACCCAGGGCGACACCAAACCGGTTCAAGGCTACGGCGTGACGATTCAATACCACGCCCAGCAAAACCGCGTCGTGCTGATCGATAAGGCCAAGGTCGTCGACAAAGACGGCAACGTCACTCAGGGCGAGAAAATCGTCTACGACACCGTGAAGAAACTGGCCAGCGCTGGTCGTGCTACCGGCAGCAAGGTCACCGAGGCGCGTCCGCGCATCGACATGGTGATCCAGCCGAAGAAGAAAACCGACGAGAAAACCCAGTAATGGCAACTCTGAAAGCTCAGCACCTGGCCAAGGCCTATAAAAGCCGCCAGGTCGTGCGTGACGTCAGCCTGTCGATCGACAGCGGCCAGATCGTCGGCCTGCTCGGCCCGAACGGCGCCGGCAAGACCACGTGTTTCTACATGATCGTCGGCCTGGTACAGGCCGATCAGGGTCGCGTGCTGATCGACGATCTGGACGTCAGCCACCAGCCGATGCACGGTCGCGCCAAGGCCGGTATTGGCTATCTGCCGCAAGAGGCGTCGATCTTCCGCAAACTGTCGGTGGCCGACAACATCATGGCCATCCTCGAGACCCGTCAGGAGCTCGACAAGGCCGGCCGTCGCAAGGAGCTGGAAAGCCTGCTGCAGGAATTCCACATTAGCCACATCCGCGACAACCTTGGCATGAGCCTGTCCGGTGGTGAACGTCGCCGGGTGGAAATCGCTCGTGCATTGGCAACGGCACCGAAATTCATCCTGCTCGACGAACCGTTCGCCGGTGTCGATCCGATCTCGGTCGGCGACATCAAGCAGATCATCCACCACCTCAAGGCCAAGGGCATCGGTGTATTGATCACCGACCACAACGTCCGTGAGACGCTGGACATCTGCGAAACCGCTTACATCGTCAACGATGGTCAACTGATCGCCGAAGGCGATGCAGAAACCATCCTGGCCAACGATCTGGTCAAGGAAGTGTATCTGGGCCACGAGTTCCGCTTGTAAGCGTAACAGTGCCCGGTGCGCCGCCCGGGCGCTGTATCGATTCAAGCAGGAATTAATACGCTTTAATTGTTACAGCGCTCTAGGCAAACACTTCAGTTTCAGGCATATAATTTGCTTAAGTTTGGCGCCCCGGCGCCCTGTAGTGGATGGCGCATAGCGCCGGCGAATAAGGTGTTAAGCCCCTGCCATGAAACCATCGCTAGTCTTGAGAATGGGCCAGCAGCTGACGATGACACCGCAGCTGCAACAGGCCATCCGCCTGCTCCAATTGTCGACCCTGGATCTGCAACAGGAAATCCAGGAGGCTCTGGAATCCAATCCGATGCTCGAACGCCAGGAAGAAGGCGACGACTTCGACAATTCCGATCCCATGGCCGACAACGCCGAACAGAAGCCCAACACCGAGATCCAGGAACCCTCGTATCAGGAAACCGCGCCCACGGTGGACAACCTGGAGGAAGGTGACTGGAGCGAGCGTATCCCCAACGAACTTCCGGTCGACACCGCCTGGGAAGACGTCTACCAGACCAGCGCCAGCAGCCTGCCCAGCAGCGATGACGACGAATGGGACTTCACCACCCGCACGTCCGCCGGCGAGAGCCTGCAAAGCCACCTGCTGTGGCAACTGAACCTGGCACCGATGTCCGACACCGATCGCCTGATCGCCGTGACCCTGATCGATTGCATCAACAATCAGGGCTACCTGGACGAAACCCTCGAGGAAATCCTCGAGGCGTTCGATCCGGAACTCGACATCGAACTCGATGAAATCGAAGCCGTCCTGCACCGCATCCAGCAATTCGAACCGGCCGGTATCGGCGCGCGCAACCTTGGCGAATGCCTGCTGCTGCAATTGCGTCAGCTACCCGCCAAGACGCCGTGGCTGGCGGAAGCGAAACGTCTGGTCAGCGATTACATCGACCTGCTCGGCAGTCGCGACTACAGCCAGTTGATGCGGCGCATGAAGCTCAAGGAAGACGAGCTGCGCCAGGTCATCGAACTGGTGCAAAGCCTCAATCCGCGCCCTGGCTCGCAAATCGAATCCACTGAAGCCGAATACGTTGTCCCTGACGTCATCGTGCGCAAGGACAACGAGCGCTGGCTGGTCGAGCTGAATCAGGAATCGGTACCGCGCCTGCGCGTCAACGCCCAGTACGCCGGTTTCGTCCGTCGCGCCGACACCAGCGCCGACAACACCTTCATGCGCAATCAGTTGCAGGAAGCCCGCTGGTTCATCAAGAGCCTGCAGAGCCGCAACGAAACCCTGATGAAAGTAGCGACCCAGATCGTCGAGCATCAACGCGGTTTTCTGGAGTACGGCGACGAAGCCATGAAGCCGTTGGTTCTGCACGACATCGCTGAAGCGGTCGGCATGCACGAATCGACCATTTCCCGGGTGACCACACAGAAATTCATGCATACCCCGCGCGGTATTTATGAACTGAAATATTTTTTCTCCAGCCACGTCAGCACCTCCGAAGGCGGCGAATGCTCGTCCACGGCGATCCGCGCGATCATCAAAAAACTGGTTGCCGCGGAAAATCAGAAAAAGCCGTTGAGTGACAGCAAGATCGCTGGTTTACTGGAGGCACAAGGCATTCAGGTGGCTCGCCGCACCGTCGCCAAGTACCGCGAATCCCTCGGGATCGCGCCTTCGAGCGAACGCAAGCGGTTGATGTAAGCCACGTTACAGCGTTCCAGTGGCAGGCTATCCGGCCTGCCGCTTTATGCACTGGCAACGAAGGAGAAGCTGTATGCAAGTCAACATCAGTGGACACCAACTGGAAGTGACCCAACCTCTGCGTTCCTACATCGAGGAAAAACTCCAACGACTGGAGCGCCATTTCGACAAGATCACCAACGTGCAAGTCACGATGTGCGTCGAAAAGCTGAAGCAGAAAATCGAAGCCACCTTGCATATACCCGGCAGCGAAGTGGTCGCCAACGCGGAACATACCGATATGTACGCGGCGATCGACGCCTTGACCGACAAGCTGGATAAACAACTCAAAAAGCATAAGGAAAAGACCCAGAGCCTGCTCCAGGGCGCTACCGGTCGATAACCCCCCACCCCATGATCCGACTTGAAAGTATCCTGACCCCCGGCCGTTCCCTCGTGAACGTGCCGGGCGGCAGTAAAAAGAAAGCCCTCGAACAAATTGCCAACCTGATCGCCCGCGAAGTGGCGGATCTGGAGATGCAAGATGTCTTCGAGGCGTTGATTGCCCGTGAAAAACTCGGTTCCACCGGTTTTGGTAACGGCATCGCCATTCCCCATTGCCGCCTCAAGGGTTGCACTGCACCGATCAGTGCGCTGATGCACCTTGATGCTCCGATTGATTTCGACGCCATTGACGGCGCACCGGTTGACCTGCTGTTTGTTTTGCTGGTCCCGGAGGCTGCCACCGATGCGCACCTGGAGCTGCTGCGCCAGATCGCAAGCATGCTCGATCGCAAGGAAGTGCGTGAAAAACTGCGCAGCGCTCCAAGCAATGAAGCCTTGTATCAGGTTGTCCTGGACGAGCAGAACGGGCACTAATCATGCGCTTGATCATCGTCAGCGGCCGTTCCGGCTCGGGTAAAAGTACGGCTCTGGATGTCCTTGAGGACAACGGCTATTACTGCATCGACAACCTGCCCGCAGGTTTGCTGCCGGAACTGGCCGAACGCGCGCTGATTCACACGGAACTGGCGCAGCCGCTGGTAGCCGTGTCCATCGATGCGCGCAACCTGCCGAGCCACCTGACACGCTTTCCCGAACTGCTTGAAGATGTCCGGGCCAAACACATCCAATGCGACGTCCTGTATCTGGACGCCGACGAAGAAACCCTGCTCAAGCGTTTCTCCGAAACCCGCCGTCGTCACCCGCTGAGCAACGCCAACCGCTCACTGGCCGAGGCGATCCAGGATGAAACCGCCCTGCTCGGCCCGATTGCCGACCTCGCCGACCTGAAGATCAACACCACCAATCTGAACCTGTACCAGTTGCGCGACTCCATCAAGCTGCGTCTGCTGAACCAACCGGAGCCGGGGACCGCATTTCTGGTCGAGTCCTTCGGCTTCAAGCGCGGCATGCCGGTGGATGCGGATCTGGTGTTCGATGTGCGCTGCCTGCCCAATCCGTACTGGAAGCCGGAACTGCGCGCGCAATCGGGTCTCGATGCGCCGGTGGCTGAATACCTGGCGGCACAGCCGGAGGTCGAAGAAATGTTTCAGGACATCTTCACCTACCTGCACAAGTGGCTGCCGCGCTTCGCCGCGAGCAACCGCGCTTACGTCACCATTGCCATTGGCTGCACCGGCGGGCATCACCGCTCCGTCTACCTGACCGAACGTCTGGGTCAGGCCCTGCAGAAAACCCTGAAGAACGTCCAGGTTCGCCACCGCGACCTCACTTAAAGGATTCACACCGCGATGCCTGCTCTGGAAATCGAAATCATCAACAAGCTGGGCCTGCATGCCCGCGCATCGGCCAAGTTTGTTGGAGTGGCCGGGCAGTATCCGGATTGCACGATCAGAGTGGGTCGTACACCAGAGACCACGGTTGATGGCAAAAGCATCATGGCGATGATGATGCTGGCGGCTGGCAAGGGCACCAAGATCTATCTGAGTACCGAAGGGCATCAGGAACAGGAAGCGCTGGATGCGCTGGTGGCGTTGATCAACAACTACTTCGACGAAGGCGGCTGACAGCCAAAATCAAAAAGTCGCAGCCCATGTCGCACCAATCCCCTCGTAGGAGCTGCCGCAGGCTGCGATCTTTTGATCTTCAACCCAACGCCGTATCCATCACCATCATCAGACAAAACCCGATCAACAGACCAAGACTGGCCAGTTTGTCATGACCATTGCGTCGCGACTCGGGAATCACTTCGTGCGTCACCACCAGCAACATCGCCCCCGCAGCCAATGCCAGACCTAACGGCAACAACACCTGCGCCAGACTGACCAGCCAGGCACACAACAGCGCAAACACCGGTTCGACCAGACCTGACGCCGCGCCGATCAGAAACGCCCTGACCCGCGACATCCCCGCCCCGGCCAACACCAGCGCAATCACCAGACCTTCCGGGACATCCTGCAAAGCGATACCCATGGCCAGGCTGTCCGCATCCGGCATGCCGCCGCCAGCAGAAACGCCAACGGCCATGCCTTCAGGGATGTTATGGGCAATGATGGCGAACACGAACAGCCAGATCCGTGGCGGAATCACCGGATGCTCGACGGTGCCGACGAGCATTTCCGGGGACGCGCCGGAAACCTTGCGATCGACCAGATACAGCCCGAACGCCCCCAGCATGATGCCTAAGCAGATCAGGCCGCTGGCGCCCCACGGTGTCAGTCCGAGGTTTTCGGCGGCAGCAATGCCCGGCACGATCAGCGAAAACGCCGTCGCCGCGAGCATCACCCCGGCACCAAAACCCAGCAACGTATCACTGAGTGTCTGCGGCATCCGCCGAATCACCAGCACTGGCACAGCTCCGAGCGCCGTGCCGAGGGCGCAGATCGCGCCGCCCTGCAACGCCCGCAACAGCCTCGGTTCCAGATTCAGCCATTCCAGTCCGTGGGCGACCAGCAAAGTCATGCCCGCCAACAGCAACAGCGATCCTACTGCGTAACGAAACATACGCCCACTTCCGATCGCCAGTGTTTCAGTGCCCATAGTCAGCCTTGGATTGTTTTTATAGAAGACTTAAACCAGCGCAGCCTGATAACGCGCAGCGACTTCAGGCCAATTGATCACGTTGTAAAAAGCGTTGATGTATTCCGGCCGACGGTTCTGATACCGCAGGTAGTAGGCGTGCTCCCAGACATCGAGTCCGAGAATCGGCGTATTGCCATTCATCAACGGACTGTCCTGGTTGCCGCTGCTTTCCACCACCAGTTTTTTCTCCGGGGTCACGCTCAGCCAGGCCCAGCCGCTACCGAAGCGGGTTAGCGCGGCTTTGGTGAAGGCTTCCTTGAAACTGTCGAGGCCGCCCAATTGCTCATCGATGGCCTTGGCCAGCGCACCGTCGGGTTTGCCGCCACCGTTGGGTACCATGACCTCCCAGAACAATGAGTGGTTGGCGTGACCGCCGCCCTGATTGATCACCGCCGCACGCAGTTTTTCCGGCAATTGCTGAACACTGGCGACGAGTTTTTCCACCGGCCACTCGGCGTATTCAGTGCCTTCAACGGCGGCGTTGAGGTTGTTGATGTAGGTCTGGTGATGCTTGGTGTAGTGGATCTCCATAGTCTGCGCATCGATGTGCGGTTCGAGCGCGTCGTAGGCGTAAGGCAAAACAGGCAAGGTAAAAGCCATTTCAATGGACTCCATGGTGATGGGGGGCAGGCGCGCGGCGCGCATTGCCGGTATCCGGATGCAGCAGGCGTTGGGTGCGCGGGTATTCACCGTGCTCGCTGATGAAATTCAACAGCTCGACGTAAGTCTTGCTGCTCTGGCGCAGCGCTGCTTCACGCAAGGCCAGGCGCTGACGTTCGTCCTGCATGGTCTGCAACAAGCGTTGATGGATGGCGCAGAGGTATTCGGCGCTCTCCTCCGGCTGATTCAGGCGCAAGTGCAGATCGGCCAGGTTGTGGTGGGAGATGACGCAAGCCGCCACCGCCTCGTCGGCATCCGCCCAGCGTTCGAACAACACTTGCGCCAGGGCCAGGGCTTGCAGGTAAGCCTCACGGGCGTCGATCAGTTCGCCGAGCATGAAGCAGCGATTGGCCCGTTCGATCGTGCGTTTCCAGTGCTCCATGGTGAGCCTCCAAAGCGGTTGCGGGGTTTACACGCCGCCGGCGGTGAGTTTCTCGGGGTTGAGCAACTCTTCCAGTTGGCTGCGCGACAGGTCGGTGTGTTCCAGGGCGACGTCGATCACCGCACGGCCTTCCTTGTAGGCCTGCTTGGCGATTTCGGCGGCTTTCTGGTAACCGATGATCGGGTTGAGCGCGGTCACCAGAATCGGGTTGCGCGACAACGCTTCTTTAAGGCGCGACTCGTTCACCTTGAAGCTGGCGATGGCTTTGTCGCCGAGCAAGCGGCTGGAATTGGCCAGCAGCTCGATGCTGCTCAGTAGGTTCTGCGCGATGATCGGCAGCATCACATTCAGTTCGAAATTGCCCGACTGACCGGCGATGGTAATCACCGAGTCGTTGCCGATCACTTGCGCGGCGACCATGGCGGTGGCTTCCGGGATCACCGGATTGACCTTGCCCGGCATGATCGACGAACCCGGTTGCAGGGCTTCCAGTTCGATTTCGCCGAGGCCGGCGAGCGGGCCGGAGTTCATCCAGCGCAGGTCGTTGGCGATTTTCATCAGCGACACCGCAGTGGCCTTGAGCTGGCCGGAGACGGCGACGGCGGTGTCCTGCGAGCCGATCAGCGCGAACAGATCCTTGCCCGGGGTGAATTCCACGTCGGTCAATTGACTCAACTGGCGGCTGAAACGTGCGGCGAATTCAGGATGCGCGTTGATCCCGGTGCCGACCGCCGTGCCGCCCTGCGCTAGGGATTGCAGGCTTGGCAGCAAATCCTGCAGATGACTGATGTTGGCCTTGAGCTGCTGCGCCCAACCGTTCAGTACCTGGCTCATGCGCACCGGCATCGCGTCCATCAAATGCGTGCGACCGGTTTTGACGTGGTGATGCACTTGCGCAGCTTTTTGCTCGATCACTTGCACCAGGTGCAGCAGCGCCGGCAGCAGTTGTTCGTGCAGGGCCAGCGCAGCACTGACGTGGATGGTGGTCGGGATGATGTCGTTGCTGCTTTGCCCGCAGTTGACGTGATCGTTGGCGTTGACCGGCTCGCCGAGCAGACGGCTGGCCAGGGTGGCGATCACTTCGTTGGCGTTCATGTTGGAACTGGTGCCGGAACCGGTCTGGAAGATGTCCACCGGGAAATGCTGCATGAAGTCGCCTTCGAGCAGACCTTGCGCGGCGTCGCTGATGGCTTTGCCCTGGGCGGCGCTGATCTGGTTGAGTTCAACGTTGGCGCGGGCGGCGGCGGCTTTGGCGAGGATCAGCGCGCGGATGAATTGCGTCGGCATCGGTTTGCCGCTAATCGGGAAGTTATCCACCGCGCGCTGGGTTTGCGCGCCGTAGAGAGCGCCCACCGGCACCTGCAGTTCGCCCATGCTGTCGCGCTCAATACGTGTCTTGGTCATCTGAAAATCCTTGCACCAGTTCAATAAGAGGAATCGAGGGCAGCAGTTCGCACGTGGCGAGCTGCCAGGTGTAGCGTTGCCAACGTTGGAGCCGGCATTTGCACAGGGACAGGCGCTCCATTTCACGCAGCGGACGCCAAGCTTGATCGAGACAGAAGCTGCGCCAGTGCCACGGCAAGGCGATATCGGTGGCCGTGTCGAGCAGCAGACGGAAGGAGGTTTCAGCGATGGTCCAGGGAGAAGTTGCCGTACAACAGGCCAGATACCGGCCTTCGGCCAGATAGTGTTCGATCAGGCGCGGTTCGTCGGGATCCATCGCGCAACGGATCTGGCGACTCATCCAGCGCCAGCTTTCGAGGTACGGCTGCTCGTGCAAGGCAGAACTCATGATCCGGGGCTCATCCGATAATGAGATTTATTATTAGATGATAATGAGAACCAAAACAAGAGTGCCGAGCGATGCAGATTTCAGGGTGCGAGCGAGCCTGCTCGCGAAGGCGTCCTGTCAGTCACCACTGCGGTCGGCCGTGAAATCGCTTTCGCGAGCAGGCTCGCTCCCACATTGGTTTTATATGGAGCCAATAAAAAAGGCGCGCCACCCGATGAGGTGGCGCGCCTTTTGTGTGTGACGGCCGGGGTTTAGCTGCCCGCGACGGTCATCCGCTCGATCAACACCGAACCGGTGCGAATGTTGCTGCGCAGCTCCAGATCATTACCGACCGCGACGATCTGCTTGAACATGTCGCGCATATTGCCGGCGATGGTCACTTCCTGCACGGCGAACTGAATTTCACCGTTCTCGACCCAGAAACCCGCCGCCCCGCGCGAATAGTCGCCGGTGACCATGTTCAAGCCATGGCCCATCAATTCAGTGACCAGCAAGCCACGGCCCATGCGCTTCAACAGTGCAGCCTGGTCTTCATCGCCATGGGTGACGAACAGGTTGTGTACGCCGCCTGCGTTGGCCGTGCTCGGCATACCGAGTTTACGTCCGGAGTACGTGCCGAGGATGTACGACACCAACTCGCCCTTTTCGACGAACGGTTTGGCATACGTCGCCAGACCATCACCGTCGTAGGAAGCACTGCCCATCGCGCGCATCAGGTGCGGACGCTCATCGATGGTCAGCCATTCCGGGAACAGCTTCTGCCCCAGAGTGCCTTCAAGGAAGGACGACTTGCGATACAGGCTGCCGCCGGACACCGCCGAGAGGAAACTGCCAAACAGACCACCCGCCAGTTCTGCGGAAAACAGCACCGGCACTTCGCAAGTCGGCACCGGACGCGCGCCCAGACGGCTCGCCGCCCGTTGCGCAGCACGCTGGCCGATGCTTACCGGATCCGCGAGCAAAGTGCCCTGACGGTTTACGTCATACCAGTAATCGCGCTGCATCTGGCCATCGGCCTCGGCAATCATCACGCAACTCAGGCTGTGCCGCGTCGATGCGTAGCCACCAATGAATCCGTGGCTGTTGCCGTACACGCGGCAGCCCTGATGAGTGCTGAGCGTGGTGCCGTCGGCGTTCTTGATCCGCGCATCGGCGTCGAATGCCGCCGCTTCACAGAGCAAGGCCTTCTCGATGGCCTGCTCCGGGGTGATATCCCACTCGTGGAACAGGTCAAAATCGTGTTGTTCCTTGGCCATCAACGCCGCATCAGCCAGGCCCGAGGCTTCGTCTTCGGAAGTGTGTTTGGCGATTGCCAGTGCGGCAGCGACGGTTTCGCGAATCGCGTCAGGCCCGGTGGCGGACGTGCTGGCCGAGCCCTTGCGCTGGCCCACATACAACGTGATGCCAAAACCCTGATCGCGGTTGAATTCGACCGTTTCGACTTCGCGCTGACGCACCGACGTCGACAGTCCCTGCTCCAGCGACACCGCGACTTCACAGGCACTGGCGCCCTGACGCTTGGCTTCGGCGATGATCTGCTCGACTTGTTCCTGCAGTGCCGGCAATGCCTGCGGGCCGACGCTTTGAACTGCACTCATGCTCATCTCCACTCAAATTCTGCTTTCGGCTGGGGTCATCGAGCGACCGGGCCGGACAAGCGGCCCCCGACTGGTTATCATGGCGGCGTTTCTTTGCGGACTGCCACCATGGTTGATTCTTACGACGACTCCCTCGATACGGGAGAAAAAAGCAAATCTCAGGTCAAACGCGAGCTGCATGCTCTGGTTGACCTCGGCGAGCGCCTGACAACACTCAAGCCAGACTTGATCGCAAAACTGCCGCTGACCGACGCCATGCGCCGGGCTTTGGCCGATGCGCCCAAGCACACCGCGAACATCGCGCGTAAACGGCACCTGCAGTTCATCGGCAAACTGATGCGCGATCAGGACACTGACGCGATTCTGACCTTGCTCGATCAACTTGATGCCTCCACTCGCCAGTACAACGAGCGTTTCCACAATCTCGAACGCTGGCGTGATCGCCTGATCGCGGGCGACGATGCCGTGCTGGAAAAATTCGTCGTCGAGTATCCGGACGCCGATCGCCAGCAACTGCGTTCCCTGATCCGTCAGGCTCAGCATGAGGTTGCGCAAAACAAACCTCCTGCTTCCAGCCGCAAGATCTTCAAGTACATCCGTGAGCTGGACGAAACTCAACGCGGTCTGCGTTGATATTCGCCACCGGGTGGCCGCCCTGCGCGCCACCCGAAGCTCCACCTCTTCTTATGCGCCCGTGCCACCCACGGTGATCGCATCGATCTTCAACGTCGGCTGACCGACGCCTACCGGCACCGACTGCCCATCCTTGCCGCACGTGCCCACACCGCTGTCCAGCGCCAGATCGTTACCGACCATCGACACCCGGCTCATCGCCTCGGGGCCGTTGCCGATCAACGTCGCGCCTTTGACCGGCGCAGTGATCTTGCCGTCTTCGATCAGATACGCCTCACTGGTGGAGAACACGAACTTGCCGCTGGTGATGTCGACCTGACCACCGCCGAGGTTGGCGCAGTAAATGCCCTTCTTCACCGAAGCAATGATTTCCGCCGGATCGCTTTCGCCGCCGAGCATGTAGGTGTTGGTCATTCGCGGCATCGGCAGATGCGCATAGGACTCCCGGCGCCCGTTGCCGGTGCGAGCCACGCCCATCAGGCGCGCGTTGAGTTTGTCCTGCATGTAGCCTTTGAGTACGCCATTTTCGATCAGCGTGGTGCACTCGGTCGGCGTGCCCTCGTCGTCAACGCTCAGCGAACCGCGACGGCCGCTCAAGGTGCCGTCATCGACGATGGTGCAGAGTTTCGACGCAACCATTTCACCCATGCGACCGCTGTACGCCGAGCTGCCCTTGCGGTTGAAATCGCCTTCCAGACCGTGGCCGACCGCTTCGTGCAACAGCACACCGGACCAGCCCGAACCCAACACCACCGGCAACGTACCGGCCGGCGCCGGAATCGCTTCCAGATTCACCAGCGCCTGGCGCAACGCTTCACGGGCATAGCCCATGGCGCGGTCTTCGGCAAGGAAATAACGGTAATCGGTACGCCCGCCGCCGCCATGCCCGCCACGCTCGCGACGGCCATTCTGCTCAACGATCACGCTGACATTGAATCGCACCAGCGGCCGTACATCCGCCGCCAGCCCGCCGTCGGTGGAGGCCACCAGAATCCGCTCCCAGACCCCTGCCATGCTCACACTGACCTGCTGGATACGCGGGTCGAGCGCGCGGGTGGCGACATCGATGCGCTTGAGCAGCTCGACTTTCTCGGCGCGGCTCAACACTTCCAGCGGGTTATCCGGCGCGTATAAGTGTGCAACATCTTGAGTGGTAAACGCCTGGACTGTGCCGTTCTGCCCGGCCCGGGAGATCGACCGCGCCGCGCGGGCGGCTGCGCCGAGGGCTTCGAGGGTGATCGCGTTGCTGTAGGCGAAACCGGTTTTCTCACCGGACTGCGCGCGTACGCCGACACCCTGATCAAGGTTGAAGCTGCCTTCCTTGACGATGCCGTCTTCCAGCGCCCAGGACTCGGAAATCTGCCCTTGGAAATACAGATCCGCCGCATCGATGCCGGGGCCGGCCAGATCGCCGAGCACGCCTTGCAGACTCTCGATCGTCACGCCGCCGGGCGCCAACAGGTGATCACTGACTGAGGACAACAACTCGCTCATAGGTTTACGCCTTAAATTCGTGTTCTGAGGCAGGCCGCTGTGCGCCCTGCGAGAAAAACCGCCGATGACGCGTCACCGGCATTCGCGCCCTGATGGACGCTTGTTCATTGCTATCGCGCTCGGCCAACAACACCGCTTCGCCTTGATCCTGACTCGCCAGCACACGGCCCCACGGATCGATAATCGCCGCATGGCCGAAGGTTTCTCGCGGCCCCGGATGGGTTCCGCCTTGTGCTGCGGCAAGCACATAACACTGTGTCTCGATGGCGCGTGCGCGAATCAGCACATCCCAATGCGCTGCGCCGGTCACCGCAGTAAAAGCTGACGGTGCGGTAATCAACTCTGCACCGGCGGCACGTAATTCGCTGTACAGCTCGGGAAAGCGCAAGTCATAACACACGGTCAGACCGACTCGCCCCACGGGCGTATCGGCAACGACAACGCCACTGCCATAAGCATAGTCATCGGATTCGCGATAACGGCCGCGATTGTCCGCCACATCGACATCGAACAGATGCAACTTGTCATAGCGTGCAACGACTTCGCCCTGTTCATCGACCAGCAGCGAGCAGGCATTGGCTTTGGCCGTCGGCTGATCCACTGGAGGCAAGGGCAAAGTACCGGCCACTATCCATAACTTGAGGTCGCGGGCGGTCTGTTTCAACCACGGCAGGATCGGTCCTTCGCCCAATGCTTCGGCACGGCCGATGTCAGCGACGTCGCGACGGCCCATGGCGGCGAAGTTTTCCGGCAGCACCGCCAGCTTCGCGCCACCGGCCGCTGCCTGTTCGAGCAGGCGCCGGGCCTGAGCCAGATTGGCCAGCACGTCGCTCTGGCTGACCATTTGAATCACCGCTAAAGACATGGCGAACTCCGCAAGAGATATGCGGCCATGCTACTCCATCGGTTCAGTGGCTGGCTGTTCAAAAAGGCTTGTCGAAGGTGATTTTCGGCTCTTTCCATGGGCCTTTGACGGTGTATTTCACACTGGCAAAGCGCGCCACACGGTCACCGATCAGTTTGTCGATCAGGAACAACGCGCCGCCGACCGCCGGTGCGCCAACGATCAACGCGGCAATCGGCAGGTTGTTGGTCACCGGCAAGGTCACCAGCAACTTGGCATCGACCTTGTCGCCGACCAGGTCCAGCGTACCGTCCAGCTCAAGGTTGCTCGAAGGACCGGTCAGGCGAATCGGCTCACGGGTGACATACACACCATTGTTCGCCACCAACAGGCCTTTGACCCGGTCGTAGCTCAAGCCTTTGCCGAACAGATCGGAGAAGTCCAGACGCAGACGCCGGCCGATGGAGTTGAAGTTAAGCAGGCCAAATACTCGCAACGCCTGCGCGCCGCCCTCTACTTCAACAAACTGACCTTTGTTCAACGACGCATCGAGCGTGCCGGAGAAGCGCTTGGTCGCCAGCCAGGCCGGCGAGCCCGGCCAACGGCCGTCGACGTCCATATGAAATTCTTCGCTGGTCACGCTCGGCGCAAAGCCCCAGCCCTTGAGCACATCGGCGAGGTTCTTGCCGCCAATCCGGCCCTTGAACCAGCTATTGGTCGCCCCGGGCGCACCCTCCCAGCCGCCATTGCCCTGCAACAGGATGCCTTTGAGGCCCATGTCGAGATTATTCAGGGCGATGCCCTTGGCGGTTGGTCGCACTTTCAAAGACCAGCCACCGACCAGATCCGGCCCCAGAAACAGTTGATTGATCGTGATATCCAGCGCTGGAATCTTCGTCGGATCCACCGAAACCAAAGGGTCCGGCGAATTCTCGTCAGCCTGCACCGTCGGGTCCGGCGCCGGCAGCTTCACGTATTGCAGATTGACCGCAATCGGCACGGCTTTGGCATCCGGCAGGTTCGCCGAGCCTTTGGCCTGCTGGCTATCGAGGGACAGATTCCACGCGCCCGGCTTGCGATTGACCTGAACCGACGCCTGATCCAGCGTGGTCCCGAATGCCGTGAGCTTACCGACCTTGAAATCAGCACTGTTGAGCAATTGCTTGGCGCTGCCGCCCGGATCCTGCCCGGCGTATTTGTTCACCAGATCCTGCCACGGCGCGACGTCCAGTTCCGAGAGCACGCCGCGAATCCGCAAGCCTTTGGCGCCCGGCAGCACCGCTTCGCCGGCACCGAGGAACAATTCACCCCGGCCCTCGGCAAAATTGCTCGGCGGTGCCGCGAAGGTGAAATTGGCCAGTTGGTCGTAGTTGAACCAATAACGCCGCTCCTGCCCCTGCAAGGTCATGCGGAACACGGTATCGCGTCCGACATCTGCCGCCATACCGAACGGTGCCGGCAGATCCACCGCCACACCCTTCATGCTGGAGCTGACCATCAACTGGCTGTCGGCGCCGTCCAGATTCAATTGCAACTGATAAGGAATGGTTCCGGAGACCGGCAGTGGTTGTGTCACGCCCAGCCAGTCGGTGAGTTTCTTCACTTCGACCTGACCGGATGCGGCGACCCGGGTCTTGAGCTTGCCGGGGCTGCCATCGGCGAAGATCTGTGCGGTTACCGGTTTGTCGAACGCCCGCGCGGCGATGTTCTGCCCGCTGAGTCCTTTGGCGCTGTCGAAACGGAAATCGCCTTTGAGTTGCGTCAGCTCCAGCTTTGGCTCGGCGAGTTTCAGGCGCGCATTGGCGGTTTTGAAGTCGACCAGAATCTTCGGCAGATCGCCGCCCTTGTCCAGCGGGATGTCCAGTTTGAGCTTGCCTTGCAGATCCCCCGCCCCTTCCCATCCGGCAAAGGTTTCACCGGTGCCGATCGGTGCGTCCTGAAGAATTTTCAGACCATCACCGAGGCCGCCGGCAAACCCGCCATCGAGATACATGTGCGTATGTTGTCCGGCCGGCACATGGGGAATATTGACGAAGACATCGCTGACCTGAGTGTCGAGCAACTGGCCCTTGTCAGCCCAGATCCGCACACCGCTGTCTTCGATAAACACATCGCCACTGACCTTGCTTACGTGCGGCCAGCCCGGCTGGAAGGCCAGTTCAGCGTCGTGCACTTTGAAGAACAGGCTGATGCTGCGGTCGGCCTCCCCGGCATTTTTGCTCAGCGATCCCTGATACTGGAAGAAACCCTGGTCGACCGCACCTTTGAGAATGGCCGTACGCAGCCACTCGTCGAGTGCTGGACTAAGCACTTCGGGGAGATATTTGGCGGTATAACGACCGTCGCCATCGACCAGACCGACCCGCAGGTCCATGTAGTCTTCCTGGCTATGGTCGAAATGCAGGCGTATCAGGAAATCGCCGGCAATCTTGCCCTCCTCGCCAAGCACCTTCAGGTACGGAGCGATCAGGGTGAAGCCGTCTTTGTCGAGCTTCCAGGTCAGGCGTGCATTGGCCTGAATGTACTGCCATGGCTTAGCGAAAATCGGGTCGAGGTGCAGGACAAAATCCTTGCTGTCCATGCGCAACTCGCCACCGTCGAGGTTGCCGCTGAGGCTACCGCTGACGTTTCGAGCCGCCGGAGCGCCGTGATAGGCGTCGAAACCGACATTGTCCAGATTGGTGGCGAAACTGAACTTATTGCCATCGGTGGCATTGGGGCGGAAATCCAGCAGCACGTTACGCAGGCCACCGGTGACTTTCAGATGATCGACAGCCGTAGCGAAACCTTGCGGCAACGGCCCCAACGCATTGAGCAACGGGGTGATCGGAGTCAGATCGAGACGATCCGCTTGCAAGTGCCAGAGCTCGTCCACCTTGTCGGTCGCGCGCGTCTGCTTCAGTTGTACATGCGACTCCCAACGGCTTTCGCCGAAACTCATCGCCAGTGCATCGAGGGTAACGGTCGCGCCCTCGGCACTGTTCTCGTAGTAGGCGTTAAGCGCCAGATTATTGATCTGGATCGGCTTGCGATCGGCATAGGCGCCGGTCAGTTGCGGAGCATTCAAGCGTAACGCAGCACTCTGCAGCGTGCCCTTGGCCCAATTGACCCAGAGTTCGCCGCCGGCTTTGATCTCGGAAAAATTCCATTGTTGGGTAAGACGCTCTGGCAGCCATTTCGACCAGTCGCTTTGCGGCAGGCTGGCGTAACCGTCCACCACACTGTCCTTCAATTGCTCGGGGCGAATCCGCGTGCGCAGGCTCAGTGCAACGGGCTGGCCATCCGGCAAGGTCAAACGCGCATCGAGCCGTTGACGGCTGGCGCCGGTTTTCAGATTAAGGCCGACATAAGTTAGGGTCAGCGGCGCGTGATCCAGCGGTTGCAGGGTCACCTGACTGTCGAGCACCGACAGTTGCTGAATCATTTGCGAGCGATTGAACAGTTGCTGCGGGTCGAGCGGTTGATCGTTCTGCACCGGCAAGCCTTCCAGCGCCCAACTGCCGTCCTCGGCTTCCTTGAGGCTGATTTTCAGGCCGTTGAGTTCAAGGTGGGCAATGCGCACTTCGCGCGCCAGCAGGCTGGCCCACAGATCCGGTACCGCCCGTACCCGATCCAGACGCAACGCATTGGCGCCAGCGCCGACCATCACATCATGGGCCAGCAGGATCGGCGCAAAACCGCTCCAGTTGCCTTCAAGTTCGCCGATCTGCAACGGCATGCCGAGGGCGGCACTGGCCTTGTCTTCGATGTCGGCGCGATATTCGGCCACCAACGGGGTCAGCTCACGACCGAGACTGACGTACAACGCCATCAACACCAGAACCAACGCGCACAGGCCCAGCCCCCAGCGGGTGAATGTGGCCAAAATGCGTGTCAGACGCTCCATGTCAGTTGGCTCCCATGGCAAAAATACTGCGAAAAGCTGAGGCCAGCCGCGGTGGAATAAAAGTGACGCAGGGGATCAGAGCAGCACCACGTCATATTGTTCCTGGGAATACATGGTTTCCACCTGGAAGCGTATGGTGCGACCGATAAACCCTTCAAGCTCGGCGACGTTACCGGATTCTTCGTCAAGCAAGCGATCCACCACTTTCTGGTTCGCCAACACACGATAACCCTCAGCCTGATAGGCCCGGGCCTCGCGGAGAATCTCGCGGAAAATCTCGTAACAGATGGTTTCTGCAGTCTTCAGTTTTCCGCGCCCCTGACAGCTGCTGCACGGTTCGCACAGCACCTGCTCCAGACTTTCCCGAGTACGCTTGCGCGTCATCTGCACCAGGCCCAATTCGGTGATGCCGATGATGTTGGTCTTGGCGTGATCTCGTTCCAGTTGTTTTTCCAGCGTGCGCAACACTTGGCGTTGATGCTCTTCATCTTCCATGTCGATGAAGTCGATGATGATGATCCCGCCCAGGTTGCGCAGGCGCATTTGCCGGGCAATCGCGGTGGCCGCTTCGAGATTGGTCTTGAAGATGGTTTCTTCGAGGTTGCGATGGCCGACGAAAGCCCCGGTGTTCACATCGATGGTGGTCATGGCTTCCGCCGGATCCACCACCAGATAGCCACCGGATTTCAGCGGCACCTTGCGTTCGAGGGCTTTTTGGATTTCGTCTTCGACGCCATAGAGGTCGAAAATCGGTCGTTCACCCGGGTAGTGTTCCAGACGATCGGCGATTTCCGGCATCAGTTCGGCGACGAACTGCGTGGTTTTCTGGAAGGTTTCCCGGGAATCGATGCGAATCTTCTCGATTTTCGGGTTAACCAGATCGCGCAATGTACGCAGCGCCAAGCCGAGGTCTTCGTAAATCACACTTGGCGCGGCAATGGTTTTGATCTGTTCGTTGATCTGATCCCACAGACGTCGCAGGTAACGGATGTCCATGAGGATCTCATCGGCGCCAGCGCCTTCGGCGGCGGTGCGCAGAATGAAACCACCGGCCTCCTTGATGCCTTCCTTGGCCACGCAATCACTGACCACCTGCTTGAGGCGTTCGCGTTCGGCTTCGTCTTCGATTTTCAAAGAGATGCCGACGTGGGCGGTGCGTGGCATGTACACCAGATAACGCGAAGGTATCGACAGCTGCGTGGTCAAGCGCGCGCCTTTGGAACCGATCGGGTCCTTGGTGACTTGCACCACCAGGCTTTGACCTTCGTGCACCAGCGCGCTGATACTTTCGACCGCAGGACCTTCACGTAGAGAGATTTCGGCGGCGTGAATGAATGCCGCGCGGTCCAGGCCGATGTCGACAAACGCTGCCTGCATACCCGGCAGCACGCGGACGATCTTGCCTTTATAGATGTTGCCGACAATCCCGCGCTTTTGTGTGCGCTCAACGTGGACTTCTTGCAGCACACCGTTTTCGACCACCGCCACGCGCGACTCCATCGGCGTGATGTTGATCAGAATCTCTTCACTCATGGCAGGATCTCGTTCAGGCATGTTCACGATAATGGCCGCATCTGGATGGGTACGACGCTTATGGCGCGTTCAGGTTTTGCCAACAGGGTATGCCGAAATGGCCTAACAGTTCTGCGGTTTCGCAAACAGGCAACCCGACCACCGCCGAGTAACTGCCATTGAGGCCCGCGACAAACACCGCGCCGAGTCCCTGAATGCCATAACCACCGGCCTTGTCCCGTGGCTCGCCACTGGCCCAGTAAGCGGCCGCTTCCTCAATGCTGATCGCGCGAAACCGCACCAGACTGCGCACCACCCGCGACTCGCAGCGCTCGTCTTCAAGCACGGCGATGGCGGTCAGCACTTCATGCTCCTTGCCGGACAACATCATCAGCATGGCGCATGCATCGGCTTCGTCCACCGGTTTGCCCAGAATTTTGCCGTCCAGCACCACGGCAGTATCGGCACCCAGCACGCAGAATGGCTGAGTGGACACGACCGTGTGGCGTCCGGCCTCGGCTTTGCCGCGCGCCAAGCGTTCGACATAGGCCGAGGGCAATTCTTCGGGTGATGGGGTTTCGTCGATATCCGCACTGATGGCGGAGAACGGAACGCCGATCTGCGTGAGCAATTCACGGCGACGCGGCGATCCGGAGGCGAGGTAAAGCGGCTTCATCAAAACATCTCCCTGTTCAGTGCCCAACTTCACCGGCTCAATTGATTTTGTAGCGTCGGCGCAATCCGCGTAGGGCAAAGCTGACCCAAGGCCAGAGCAAGGCGCTGACCAGCGCCGGAAGTACCAGCGCCAGGGTTGGTTGACGGTTACCGGTCAAGGCACTGAGCCACAATTGCACCAGTTGCGCGAGGCCGAAAATCACCAGAATTACCAGGCATTGCTGCCACATCGGGAACATCCGCAGGCGTTGTTGCAATGACAATACGAGGAAGGTGATCAGGGTCAGGATCAGCGCATTCTGACCGAGCAGATCGCCCTGCAGCACGTCTTCGGCCAGGCCCAGGCAAAACGCCGTGACCATGCCCACCGTGTGCGGCATATACAAAGCCCAGAATGTCAGGAGCAAAGCCAGCCAAAGCGGGCGCAGGATCTCCATGAAAATCGGTAATGGCGACACGCTCAGGAGTATGCCGACAACAAACGTCAGCCAGACAATCCAGCCGTTACGCGATGCGGTAGCCCCGACCATTATTCTTGTCTCCCGGTTGTCGCTGGTGCATTGACGGGCGGTTTGGCCGCAGGTCGCGCAGCCGGCTGGGCAGCTGGCGGTTTGCTTACCGCGGGCTTGGCCGGTGTGGCGCTAGCGGCGGCGGTCGGTGCGGCAGGCGTCGCGGGCGTCGCAGTGGCTGCGGCAGGCGGGGTCACGGTTTTCGGTACAGTGGCCGGAATAATCGGGCCGCCGCCAAAAGCATCAAGATTTTCCTGCGCTTGCGCCGCATCGTTGGCACGCTCTTCGGCGGTGCGGTTGTCGCTGAACACCAGCAACATGTAGCGGCTGCGGTTCAGCGCGGCGGTCGGTACGGCGCGAACGATGGCGAACGGCTGACCGGAATCGTGGATCACTTCCTTCACCGTCGCGACCGGATAGCCTGCCGGGAAACGCTGACCAAGGCCGGAGCTGACCAGCAGATCGCCTTCCTTGATATCGGCCGTGTCGGCGACGTGGCGCAACTCCAGGCGCTCAGGGTTGCCGGTGCCGCTGGCAATGGCCCGCAGCCCGTTGCGATTGACCTGTACCGGAATGCTGTGTGTGCTGTCAGTGAGCAGCAAGACACGCGAGGTGTAAGGCATCAACTCGACCACCTGGCCCATCAGACCGCGCGCATCGAGCACCGGCTGACCGAGCACCACACCGTCACGCTCACCTTTATTGATGATGATGCGATGGGTGAACGGGTTGGGGTCCATGCCGATCAACTCGGCCACTTCGACCTTTTCGTTGACCAGTGCAGAGGAATTGAGCAACTCGCGCAACCGAACGTTCTGCTCGGTGAGGGCGGCAAGCTTTTGCATGCGCCCCTGCAGCAGCAGGTTTTCGGTTTTGAGTTTTTCGTTTTCGGCGACAAGCTCGGTGCGGCTGCCGAACTGGCTGGCGACACCTTCCCACAAGCGACCCGGCAGGTCGGTGATCCAGTAGGCATCCATCAGCACCAGCGACGCTTGCTTGCGCGCAGGCTTGAGCAGGTCAAAGCGGGCATCGACCACCATCAGCGCGATCGATAGCACGGCCAGCACCAACAGGCGCACGCCCAACGAAGGGCCCTTGGCGAAAAGCGGTTTAATAAGCCGCTCCTCCCAGGCAAATGTTCTGTTTATTCATACGGCATCAAACCGGCCTGGATGAAGACTGACAGAAGATAAACGCCAACAGGCAGCACTGCAAAGTGCTGCCTGCGCGCTCACCCACGTATTGCACTCGGCGACTTATTCGCTCGAGAGCAGGTCCATGGTGTGCTTATCCATCATTTCCAATGCACGGCCACCGCCGCGAGCCACACAGGTCAGCGGATCTTCGGCAACGATCACTGGCAGACCGGTTTCCTGGGCCAGCAACTTGTCGAGGTCACGCAGCAGCGCGCCACCACCGGTCAGCACCAGGCCACGCTCGGCGATGTCGGAAGCCAGTTCCGGCGGCGATTGCTCCAGGGCACTTTTCACAGCCTGAACGATGGTTGCCAGGGACTCTTGCAGAGCTTCCAGCACTTCGTTGGAGTTCAGGGTGAATGCGCGTGGAACGCCTTCGGCCAGGTTGCGACCGCGAACGTCGACTTCGCGAACTTCGCCGCCCGGGTAGGCCGTGCCGATTTCCTGTTTGATGCGCTCAGCGGTGGATTCACCGATCAGGCTGCCGTAGTTACGACGCACGTAAGTGATGATCGCCTCGTCGAAGCGGTCGCCGCCAACGCGGACGGATTCGGCATACACCACACCGTTCAGGGAGATCAGCGCGATTTCAGTGGTACCACCACCGATATCCACGACCATCGAGCCGCGCGCTTCTTCGACCGGCAGGCCGGCACCGATCGCAGCCGCCATTGGCTCTTCGATCAGGAACACTTCACGGGCACCGGCACCGAGGGCCGATTCACGGATGGCGCGACGCTCAACCTGGGTGGATTTGCATGGAACGCAGATCAGCACACGAGGGCTAGGCTGCAGAAAGCTGTTTTCATGAACCTTGTTAATAAAGTATTGCAGCATCTTTTCGCAGACGCTGAAGTCGGCGATCACGCCGTCTTTCATCGGACGAATGGCAGCAATGTTGCCCGGCGTACGGCCGAGCATGCGCTTGGCTTCGGTGCCGACAGCAACGACACTTTTCTGGTTACCGTGTGTCCGAATGGCCACAACCGATGGCTCATTCAGGACGATACCGCGCTCGCGCACGTAAATAAGGGTGTTGGCAGTGCCCAGGTCAATGGAAAGATCGCTGGAAAACATGCCACGCAGTTTCTTGAACATGGGAAAGGGACCCTAGGCAACGCGTGGGTAAAAAAGTGCGGCAAACTCTAACAACGACAGGGATTTTGGGCAAGGCGCCAATATGTTAAATTGGCCGCTTTTCTGTGCACCAAGCCCCACAATCGCGGCCTTATGACCGTAGAAGTGCGGTAGTGTTCCGACAATCTAACACACGGACGCCGTCCGTTCTGTTTTCCACAGGAGAATCCCGATGGCGCTAGAACGCTCCGACGTGGAAAAAATCGCTCATCTGGCCTGCCTTGGCCTTAATGATGCCGATCTTCCACACATTACTTCCGCCCTCAACAGCATTCTCGGTCTGGTCGACGAAATGCAGGCTGTTAATACCGACGGAATCGAGCCTCTGGCCCACCCGCTGGAAGCCAGTCAGCGCCTGCGCGCCGACGTTGTGACCGAGACCAATCACCGCGAGGCCTACCAATCCATCGCACCAGCGGTCGAAAACGGCCTGTATCTGGTTCCGAAAGTCATCGACTAAAGGGAAAGAGCCTGCAATGCATCAAATGACTCTGGCCGAGATCGCCCGCGGTCTCGCCGATAAAAAGTTTTCCTCCGAAGAGCTGACCAAAGTCCTGCTGGCGCGCATCACCCAGCTCGATCCGCAGCTCAACAGTTTCATCAGCCTCACCGAAGAGCTGGCGCTCGAGCAGGCGAAAGCCGCCGATGCACGCCGGGCCAACGGTGAGAGCGGCGCCCTGCTCGGCGCGCCGATCGCTCACAAAGACCTGTTCTGCACCCAGGGCATTCGCACCAGCTGTGGCTCGAAGATGCTCGACAACTTCAAGGCTCCGTACGACGCCACCGTGGTTGCAAAACTGGCGGCTGCCGGCGCTGTGACCCTGGGCAAGACCAACATGGACGAATTCGCCATGGGGTCGGCCAACGAGTCGAGCTGGTACGGCGCGGTGAAAAACCCGTGGAACCTGGAACACGTGCCGGGCGGTTCGTCCGGCGGTTCGGCGGCGGCAGTAGCCGCTCGTCTGTTGCCTGCGGCCACGGCCACCGACACCGGCGGCTCGATCCGTCAGCCAGCTGCGTTCACCAACCTCACCGGCCTGAAACCGACCTACGGTCGTGTTTCGCGCTGGGGCATGATTGCTTACGCCTCCAGCCTTGATCAGGGCGGCCCGTTGGCGCGCACCGCCGAAGACTGCGCGATTTTGTTGCAAGGTATGGCCGGCTTCGATCAGAACGACTCCACCAGCATCGATGAGCCGGTGCCGGATTACTCCGCAAGCCTCGGCGACTCGCTGCAAGGCCTGCGCATCGGCGTGCCGAAGGAATACTTCAGCGCCGGTCTCGACCCGCGCATAGCCGAGCTGATCCAGAACAGCATCAAAGAGCTGCAGAAGCTCGGTGCGGTGATCAAGGAAATCAGCCTGCCGAACATGCAGCACGCGATCCCTGCGTACTACGTGATCGCGCCGGCAGAAGCGTCTTCGAACCTGTCGCGTTTCGACGGCGTGCGTTTCGGCCATCGCTGCGAGCAACCGAAAGACCTGATCGACCTGTACAAGCGCTCCCGTGGCGAAGGCTTCGGCGCGGAAGTGCAGCGCCGGATCATGGTCGGTGCCTACGCGCTGTCCGCCGGTTACTACGACGCCTACTACCTGAAAGCGCAGAAGATCCGTCGCCTGGTGAAGAACGATTTCATGGCTGCCTTTAATGAGGTCGACATCATCCTCGGCCCAACCACGCCGAACCCGGCCTGGAAACTCGGCGCCAAGAACAGCGACCCGGTCGCTGCCTATCTGGAAGACGTCTACACCATCACCGCCAACCTCGCGGGCCTGCCGGGCCTGTCGATGCCGGCCGGTTTTGTCGACGGTCTGCCGGTGGGCGTGCAGTTGCTCGCGCCGTATTTCCAGGAAGGTCGCCTGTTGAACGTTGCCCACCAGTATCAGCTCAACACTGACTGGCACACCCGCACCCCAACCGGCTTCTGAGGAGACACACATGCAATGGGAAGTCGTGATCGGGCTGGAGATTCACACTCAGCTCACTACCCGGTCGAAAATCTTTTCCGGTAGTTCCACCACATTCGGTTCCGAGCCGAACACTCAGGCCAGCCTGATCGACCTGGGTATGCCCGGCGTTCTGCCGGTGCTGAACCAGGAAGCGGTGCGCATGGCGGTGATGTTCGGTCTGGCGATTGACGCCGAGATCGGTCAGCACAACGTGTTCGCGCGCAAGAACTACTTCTACCCGGACCTGCCGAAGGGCTACCAGATCAGCCAGATGGAGTTGCCGATCGTCGGCAAGGGCCACCTGGACATCGCCCTGGAAGACGGCACGGTCAAACGTGTCGGCATCACCCGCGCGCACCTGGAAGAAGACGCCGGCAAGAGCCTGCACGAAGAGTTCAACGGTGCCACCGGCATCGACCTGAACCGTGCCGGCACACCGCTGCTGGAAATCGTGTCCGAGCCGGACATGCGCAGCGCCAAGGAAGCCGTGGCTTACGTCAAGGCGATCCACGCGCTGGTACGTTATCTGGGTATCTGCGACGGCAACATGGCCGAAGGCTCGCTGCGTTGCGACTGCAACGTGTCGATCCGTCCGAAAGGCCAGGTTGAGTTCGGCACGCGCTGCGAGATCAAGAACGTCAACTCGTTCCGCTTCATCGAGAAGGCGATCAACTCCGAGATCCAGCGTCAGATCGAGCTGATCGAAGACGGCGGCAAAGTGATCCAGCAGACCCGTCTGTACGATCCGAACAAGGACGAGACCCGTCCGATGCGTTCGAAAGAGGAAGCCAACGACTACCGTTACTTCCCCGATCCGGACCTGCTGCCGGTGGTCATCGAAGAGTCGTTCCTCGGCGAGGTGCGCGCCACCCTGCCGGAACTGCCACCGCAAAAACGCGAGCGCTTCCAGAGCCAGTTCGGTCTGTCGGCGTACGACGCCAACGTGCTGGCCACCAGCCGTGAGCAAGCGGACTACTTCGAGAAAGTCGCAGCCATCGGCGGCGACGCGAAACTGGCGGCGAACTGGGTGATGGTCGAGTTGGGCAGCCTGCTCAACAAGCAAGGCCTGGACATCGACGAGTCGCCGGTTTCCGCTGAACTGCTGGGCGGCATGCTGCTGCGCATCAAGGACAACACCATCTCCGGCAAGATTGCCAAGGTTGTGTTCGAAGCGATGGCCAACGGTGAAGGCAGCGCAGACGAGATCATCGAAAAACGTGGCCTGAAGCAGGTTACCGACAGCGGCGCGATCTCGGCCGTGCTCGACGAAATGCTCGCGGCCAACGCCGAGCAAGTTGAACAATACCGTGCGGCTGATGAAGCCAAACGCGGCAAGATGTTCGGCTTCTTTGTCGGTCAGGCGATGAAAGCGTCGAAAGGCAAAGCCAACCCGCAGCAAGTGAACGAACTGCTGAAAAGCAAGCTCGAAGGCTGATTCTGGCCCCGCGCTCGGGGATCGTTCCCACGCTCTGCGTGGGAATGCCGCCCCGGACGCTCCGCGTCCATTGCGGTGTGACGCAGAGCGTCACGGGATGCATTCCCACGCTGGAGCGTGGGAACGATCACTTTGGAGTATCTGAATGAAACGTCTGCTCGGCGCCTGCGCCCTGCTCTCCTTGCTGGCCGGTTGCGCCAGCACCGACATCATCGACCCGCACGGTTACGACCAGACCGGTGTCGCCTCTTATTACGGTGCCAAGCACCACGGTAAACGGACCGCCAGTGGCGAGCCGTTCAACCAGAATTCCCTGACCGCCGCCCACCGCCAGCTACCCTTTGGCACGCGGGTGAAGGTCACCAACCTGAAAAACGATGAATCTGTTGTGGTCCGCATCAACGACCGTGGCCCGCATACCCGTGGACGCCTGATCGATGTGTCCCGTGAGGCCGCCGAACAACTCGGCATGCTGCGCAGCGGCACCGCGCGGGTTCGCGTGCAGGCTCTCGACGACTGATGGAGCGCTGACCATTTTCGGATTAGCCGATTTACCCCTGATCAGCGTGATCGAACTGCTCGCCGGCCTGTGCCTGCTGATCTTCGGCGCCGAACTGATGGTGCGCGCGGCGGTGCGCCTGGCAGCACGCCTGCATGTGCGACCGCTGATCATCGGCCTGACCATCGTCGCCCTCGGCAGCAGCGCACCGCAAATGGCCGTCAGCCTGCAAGCGGCGCTGGCGCATAACCCGGACATCGCCGTCGGCAGTGTGGTCGGCAGCAGCATCTTCAATATCCTTGTCACCCTAGGGCTTTCCGCGCTGATCATTCCTCTGCGCGTCTCGCGGCAACTGGTGCGCCTGGATATTCCGCTGATGATCGGTGCCAGCCTGCTGGTATTCGTGCTGGCATGGAATGAAGAGATCGGGCGCTTCGACGGCATCCTATTGTTGGCGGCTTTGGCGTTGTATCTCGGTTTACTGCTGCGCCAGTCACGGCATTCGACGCGACCGCATTCGGAACATCCTGAAACGGCGCAAGCCTCGTGGTTCAGCAGCCTGTTAATGATCGTTATCGGTCTGGCGATGCTGGTGTTTGCCGGGCATCTGCTGCTGGGCGCCGCGGTTGTGGTAGCTACTGATCTTGGATTCTCCGAGCGCGTCATCGGCCTGACCGTGGTGGCCGTCGGCACGTCGCTGCCGGAACTGGCTACGTCATTGATCGCAGCCTTGCGCGGACAACGCGACATCGCCGTCGGCAACGTGATCGGCGCCAACCTGTTCAACCTGCTCGGGGTGCTCGGCCTGACCGCATTGATCGCACCGACGCCGCTGTCGGTGTCGCCGAACGCACTGGATTTCGACTTGCCGGTGATGCTCGGCGTTGCCGCACTGTGCCTGCCGGTGTTCTATTCCGGCTACCGCGTGACGCGCGCCGAAGGTTTGCTGTTGCTCGGTTTGTACCTGGCGTACGGGCTGCACGTGGTGTCGTTTACCACCGGCATGCCGCTGGCCGGCAAGCTTGAGCGGCTGATGCTGTTTTATGTCTTGCCGACGCTGTTGACGTTCCTGCTGTTCACGTCGATCCGCGCCTGGCGCCGCCAACACCACAAGAGTGATAAACCATGACCGAATCGAAGAAGTCCGGGGTTGAAGTCCGCCGCCAGGTAATGGGCGATGCGTTTGTTGATCGCGCGCTGGGCAACGCCACCGAGTTCACCCAGCCGTTGCAGGATTTCGTCAATGAACATGCCTGGGGTGGCGTGTGGAATCGTGAAGGTTTGCCGCTGAAAACCCGCAGTTTGATCACCCTCGCCGCGCTGACCGCATTGAAGTGCCCGCAAGAGTTGAAAGGTCATGTGCGCGGCGCGCTGAACAACGGCTGCACGGTGGACGAGATCCGTGAGGCGTTGCTGCATTGCGCAGTGTATGCCGGCGTGCCGGCGGCGATCGATGCGTTTCGGGCAGCGCAGGAAGTGATCGACAGTTACGAGAAAAGCTAAAAGATCGCAGCCTTCGGCAGCTCCTACATGGAAATGCGGTCTCCTGTAGGAGCTGCCGCAGGCTGCGATCTTTTGATCTTGCCTTTATATCCACCCACCCCACTGCAAAACGAAGATCCCGACGTTGGTGGTAATCGCCGCCATCAACGTGGTCATTACGATAATCGCCGCCGCCAGTTCATGATTGCCCTGCGCCGCCCGCGCCATGACGAAACTTGCCGCCGCCGTCGGGCTACCGAAATACAGAAACAGAATCCCCAACTCCGCCCCACGAAAGCCCCACAACCACGCCCCCAGGGTCGCCAGCACTGGCAAACCAACCATCTTCACCAGACTCGAACTCAGCGCCATGTTGCCGCTCTTGCGCAGCGCCGCCAGCGACAGAGTGCCGCCAATGCAGATCAGCGCCAATGGCAAGGTGGTCTGCGCCAGATACTGGCCGGAAGTTTCCAGCCAGCCCGGCAAACCAATCTTGAAATAGGCAAACGGTGCTGCCGCAATCACGCTGATGATCAACGGATTGCTGAACACGCTTTTGCAGATGCTCCACGGATCGGATTTGATCACCGGGCTGTATACCGCGAGCACGATGGTCGACAGCGTGTTGTAAAACAGGATCACCAGCGCCGCGAGAATCGCCCCGAGGGAAATCCCGTAATCGCCGTACATGCTCGCCGCCAGCGCCAGACCGATCACGCCGTTATTGCCGCGAAACGCGCCCTGGGTGTAGATGCCGCGATCTTCGCGCGGGCATTTGAAAATCGCCCAGCCCCAGGCCAGGGCAAAACTCACCAGCGTGGCGAGGGAAAAGTAGATCAGCAGGGACGGTTGCAACGCGGCGTGCAGGTCGGCATGCAGAATGCCGAGGAACAGCAGCGCCGGCATGGTGACGTTGAACACCAGCGACGAGGCCGTGTGGATGAAGTTGTCGTTGATCCAGTCGATGCGCTTGAGCAGCACACCGAGAAACAGCATGGCAAAAACCGGCGCGGTGATGTTCAGGGTTTCGAGAAAGATTGCCAGCATGCCGGGGAGCCTTGGGTGAGCGTCGTTAGGGGGCTAATGATAAGCCAAAAGCTTGAAAAGCCCCTCACCCTAACCCTCTCCCCGAGGGAGAGGGGACTGACCGAGGTGTTTTGCGGCATACATCGACCTGCAAGACCGAGTCGATTATGGATTCGGCAAAGCACTTTCAGGTCGATGTACTTCTTAAATATTCCCGGATCGGCCCCCTCTCCCCCCGGGAGAGGGATGGGCGGGCGGCGTTCCGATGAGGGTAGCTTTTACTCCCCCCGTCAAAAAACCATCAGGTAATCGGCGCCGGATTGAACAACGTAATGTCGTTATGCAGCTTGTGCTTCTCCGCCCATGTCTGCTGCTTGCCGCTCGCCACATCCAGGTAATAGTGAAACAGCTCCCAACCCAACTCCTCGATGGTCGCCCGCCCGGTAGCAATCCGCCCGGCGTCGATATCGATCAGATCCGGCCAGCGCTGCGCCAACTCCGTACGCGTCGAGACCTTCACCACTGGCGCCATCGCCAAACCATACGGCGTACCCCGCCCGGTGGTGAACACATGCAGGTTCATCCCCGCCGCCAACTGCAACGTCCCGCAAACAAAATCACTCGCTGGGGTCGCACAGAAAATCAAACCCTTCTGCTTGAAGCGCTCGCCAGGGCCAAGCACGCCATTGATTGCGCTGCTGCCGGACTTGACGATCGAACCCAGCGACTTCTCGACAATGTTCGACAGCCCGCCCTTCTTGTTGCCTGGCGTGGTGTTGGCGCTGCGATCCGCTTCGCCCTTGGCCAGGTAACGGTCGTACCAGTCCATCTCGCGCACCAGCTCCTCGGCAACGGTTTTGCTTTCGGCGCGTGAAGTCAGCAGGTAAATCGCATCGCGCACTTCGGTGACTTCGGAAAACATCACCGTCGCCCCCGCCCGCAACAGCAAATCCGAGGCGTAGCCCAGCGCCGGGTTGGCGGTGATGCCGGAAAACGCATCGCTGCCGCCGCACTGCATGCCGAGGATCAACTCGGACGCTGGCACGGTTTCGCGGCGGCGCTGGTCGAGTTTCTTCAAACGGACTTCGGCCAGCGCCATGATCTGCTCGATCATCTCGGTGAAACCGTGACTGGAGTCCTGCAAGCGATACAGCCACGGATCGCTGAGATCCACCGAAGCATCGTCCTCGTGCATGACCTGCCCGGCCTGCAATTTCTCGCAGCCCAGACTGATCACCAGCGCTTCACCACCGAGGTTCGGGTTGCGCGCCAGATTGCGCACGGTACGAATCGGGATGTAGGCGTCGGTGGCGGTAATCGCCACGCCGCAGCCATAGCTATGAGTCAGCGCCACCACATCATCGACGTGCGGATACTTCGGCAGCAGCTCTTCCTTGATGCGTTTTACCGCGTGATCAAGCACGCCGGTGACGCACTGCACGGTCGTAGTGATGCCGAGAATGTTGCGCGTGCCGACGGTGCCGTCGGCGTTGCGATAACCCTCGAACGTGAAACCTTCCAGCGGTGCCTGCGCGTCCGGCACCTCGGTGGACAGCGGCAAGCTGTCCAGCGGCGGCGCGGTCGGCATGCGCAGTTGATCTTCCTTGACCCAACTGCCTCGGCGAATCGGCTGCAACGCGTAGCCAATCACCTGACCGTAGCGAATCACCTGGCCGCCCTCGGGAATGTCTTCAAGGGTGACCTTGTGGCTCTGCGGCACAAATTCCAGCGTCACCAGGCCATCGGCAAATTCAGTGCCGGCCGGAGCGCCCTGGTCGTTGACCACGACCACCACATTGTCCCGCTCGTGCAGGCGGATGTGGCGCGGCGAGTCGGAATGTTCAATCAACTGCATGACGCCGCTCCTCAGGAATGCGCTTGAGACAATTTACCGGTGGCTTCAGTACCGCCATTGGTTGGCGGCTCTTTGAGGACCACACGTTTGATAGGGCCAACGATGACCAGATAGCTGAACACCGCGACCAGTGCGTTGGCACCGACAAACACCAGCGCCCATTTGAACGAGCCAGTGGAGCTGATGATGTAGCCAATCACGATCGGCGTGGTGATCGATGCAATGTTGCCGAAGGTGTTGAACAGGCCTCCACTCAGGCCGGCGATCTGTTTTGGCGAAGTGTCGGAAACCACTGCCCAGCCGAGTGCACCAACGCCTTTGCCGAAGAAGGCCAAAGCCATGAAGCCAACGACCATCCATTCCACTTCAACATAGTTGCAGGCAACGATGCTGCTGGAAACCAGCAGGCCGGCAATGATCGGCGCTTTGCGCGCGAAGGTCAGCGAGTGGCCCTTGCGCAGCAGATAGTCGGAAATCACCCCGCCGAGTACGCCGCCGATAAAGCCGCAGATTGCCGGTAACGAGGCAATGAAACCGGCCTTGAGAATGGTCATGCCACGCTCTTGCACCAGATACACCGGGAACCAGGTCAGGAAGAAATAGGTGATGCCGTTGATGCAGTACTGGCCCAGATACACGCCGAGCATCATGCGATTGGTCAGTAACTGACGGATGTAATCCCACTTCGGACCGTCGGACTTTTTGCCCTTTTGGTCCATATCGACCATGCCGCCGTTTTCAGCGATGTGTTTGAACTCGGCTTCGTTGATACGCGGGTGTTCACGCGGGCTGTAGATCACTTTCAGCCAGACCAGCGAGAAGATGATCCCGAGAATCCCCATAACGATGAACACGTGCTCCCAGCCAAAGGAGTAAACGATCCAGCCCATCAGCGGTGCGAACAACACGGTGGCAAAGTATTGCGCCGAGTTGAAGATCGCCGAAGCGGTACCGCGTTCAGCGGTCGGGAACCACGCGGCGACGATGCGCGCGTTGCCGGGGAACGAAGGCGCTTCAGCCAGGCCCACGAGGAAGCGCAGCATGAACAGCGCAACGATGGCGGTGGACATGCCGAACTCACCGACAAAGCCTTGCAGCACGGTGAACAGCGACCAAGTGAAAATGCTCAGGGCATAGACTTTTTTCGAGCCGAAGCGATCGAGCAGCCAGCCGCCGGGAATTTGCCCGGCCACATAGGCCCAACCGAATGCGGAGAAGATATAGCCGAGGGTGACCGCGTCAATGCCCAGATCTTTTTGCAGGCTGGAGCCGGCGATGGCGATCGTGGCGCGGTCGGCGTAGTTGATCGTGGTCACCAGAAACAGCATGAGCAGGATCAAATAGCGGACGTGAGTCGGCTTGGACGATTGCATGTAGATGTACTCCCACTGATTATTTTTATGCGCGGGTGAATCTTCTTTGGTCTTGCATCTATTCCCTGTAGGAGCTGCCGAAGGCTGCGATCTTTTGATCTTAAAAGATCGCAGCCTTCGGCAACTCCTACAGGGGTATTGCCTTATCAGGAACCGATGTAGCTGGTCTTCACGACCGTGTAGAACTCTTGCGCATAGCGGCCTTGCTCACGTGATCCATAGGATGAACCTTTACGGCCGCCGAACGGAACGTGGTAATCGACGCCAGCGGTCGGCAGGTTGACCATCACCATCCCGGCTTGCGAATGACGTTTGAAGTGGTTGGCGTACTTCAGCGAGGTGGTCGCAATACCCGCCGACAGACCGAACTCGGTGTCGTTGGCCATCGCCAGCGCCGCGTCGTAATCGGCCACGCGAACAATGTTGGCCACCGGGCCAAAGATTTCTTCGCGGCTGATGCGCATCGACGCTTCACTGTCGGCAAACAGGGTTGGCGCGAGGAAGTAGCCTTCGGTGTCGCAGGTCACCAAGCCACCGCCGCTGACCAGACGCGCACCTTCGGACTGGCCGATATCGATGTACTTCATGTCCTGTTCCAGCTGCGCTTGCGAAACCACTGGGCCGATATCAGTGCCGGATTTCAGCGCGTGGCCGACCTTGATCGACTTCATGCGCTCGGCCATGGCTTCGACGAATTTGTCGTGGATCCCGGCAGTCACGATCAAGCGGCTCGACGCGGTGCAACGCTGGCCGGTGGAGTAGAACGCGCTCTGCACCGACAGCTCGACCGCTTGTTTGAGGTCGGCGTCATCGAGAATGATCTGCGGGTTCTTGCCGCCCATTTCCAGCTGAACCTTGGCCTGGCGCGACACGCAGTTGACCGCGATCTGACGACCCACACCCACCGAACCGGTGAAGCTGATGCCGTCGACTTTCGGGCTCTGCACCAACGCATCGCCAACCACGCGACCGCTGCCCATCACCAGGTTGAACACGCCAGCCGGGAAACCTGCGCGGGAAATGATTTCCGCCAGTGCCCAGGCGCAGCCCGGAACCAGATCGGCGGGTTTCAATACCACGCAGTTGCCGTAGGCCAGGGCCGGGGCGATTTTCCACGCAGGAATCGCGATCGGGAAGTTCCACGGGGTGATCAGACCGACCACGCCCAGCGCTTCGCGAGTCACTTCTACATTGACGCCCGGACGCACCGAAGGCACGTAGTCGCCGGACAAGCGCAGGCATTCACCGGCGAAGAATTTGAAGATGTTGCCGGCGCGGGTCACTTCACCGATGGCTTCGGGCAGGGTCTTGCCCTCTTCCCGGGCCAGCAGGGTGCCGAGCTCTTCGCGACGGGCGAGAATTTCGCTGCCGACTTTATCCAGCGAATCGTGACGGGCCTGAATGCCCGAAGTCGAGTACGCCGGGAACGCGGCGCGGGCGGCGTCGATGGCGGCGTGAACCTGAGTCAGATCAGCCTTGGCGTAGTCGCCGATGGTGTCGCTCAGTTCCGAAGGGTTGATGTTGGCCGAGTAGTCGGCACCGGCAACCCATTCACCGTTGATGTAGTTGTCGTAGCGTTTTGCAGTTGTCACAGGGGCAGCCCTCACATCTCAAAGCCTTCACGCAAAAAGCCGCTGATTGCTCAGCGGCCTCGCTTTTATCGGGTGTTACTGCGCACCTTGCTTGTCGATCAGCGCGGCGAGCATTTCGTACTCTTCGCCGGTCAGATCGGTCAGCGGCGCCCGCACCGGGCCTGCGTCATAACCGGCGATTTTCGCGCCTGCCTTGACGATGCTCACGGCGTAACCGGCCTTGCGGTTGCGGATGTCGAGGTAAGGCAGGAAGAAGTCGTCGATGATCTTACCGACAGTGGCGTGATCTTCACGGGCGATCGCGTGGTAGAAGTCCATCGCGGTTTTCGGGATGAAGTTGAACACCGCCGAGGAGTAAACCGGCACGCCCAGCGCCTTGTAGGCAGCGGCGTAGACTTCGGCGGTCGGCAGACCACCCAAGTAGCTGAAGCGATCACCGAGGCGGCGACGGATCGACACCATCAACTCGATATCGCCCAAGCCATCCTTGTAACCGATCAGGTTCGGGCAGCGCTCGGCCAGACGTTCCAGCAGCGGCGCGTTGAGGCGGCAAACGTTGCGGTTGTAGACGACCACGCCGATGTTGACCGATTTACACACGGCTTCAACGTGAGCGGCAACGCCGTCCTGGCTGGCTTCGGTCAAGTAGTGCGGCAGCAGCAACAAGCCTTTGGCGCCCAGACGCTCGGCTTCCTGAGCGTATTCGATGGCCTGGCGAGTCGAACCGCCGACGCCGGCCAGAATCGGCACGCTGGTTTCGCAGGTGTCGACGGCAGTCTTGATGATTTCCGAGTATTCGCTGGCGGCCAGGGAGAAGAACTCACCGGTGCCGCCGGCGGCGAACAAGGCTGAAGCGCCATACGGAGCCAGCCATTCCAGGCGTTTGATGTAGCCCGCGCGGTTGAAATCACCCTGCGCGTTGAAATCGGTCACCGGGAAAGACAGCAGGCCGGCAGAGAGGATGGACTTCAGTTCTTGTGGATTCATTATTCGAACACCCTGGTAGCAACGTTTTTTGTGATTGGTCCGTTCAGCCTTCGCTGAAGTTGTAGGTCATCGTACAACTTAAAAGATAACCGTCAACTGCATTTCATCGTTGGGGGTGTTTTTTTGTCGGACAAAAGTGTTTAAGCCAAATGGCGAATCAGCGTAAAGGCCCGTTTTTACTGGGCTACATTGCAGAAATGTCTGGTCAAGATTCGTTTACTGAGCGCAGCTACCACGCCGGGTAAGGTGCGACGACTGCCACGAAGGATCGTGGCGGACCACCGAAGGAAACCGAAATGTCCACGAATTACGCTGCCCCGACCCTTTCGCAAATCGCCGCTTCGTCCTCCGACATCCTCACGCTTCAGCTATCGACACTGCCCGATGTGTTGACCGCACTCGTCCCGGATTCCAGCGACTTCCCGGCGAACTGGAGCGTTTACCCGATTCTCGGCGACGACCCGGAAACGCCCCTGTGGGCAGGCGAAGAAGTGGATACCGGCACCTGGGACGATGCCGAAGACGAGATGGAGAAACTAATGGGGATCGAATTGCAGATCCCCAAAGAGGCACTGCGTCCGTACCTGAACACGGATGTCGAATTGCGCTACAAGTTTGTCGATGAGTCGAGTATGGAGCCGTTTTCGCAGGTGTTGATGTTGCGGATCGAGGCCTGACGGCTTAACCCCGCTGCGCCTGCGCCTCTTCATGAGCCTGGCGCAGTCTTTCACGGCTGTTGGTCAGGTGCAGACGCATCGCCGCACGCGCCGCATCGGAATCCTGACGGGCAATCGCGTCGTAGATTTCTTCGTGCTCACGGCTCAGGCGACTCATGTAGTGCTGTTGGTCATCGTGGGCCAGTCGTGCCGAATTCAGCCGCGTACGCGGAATGATGCTGGTGCCCAGGTGGGTCATGATGTCGGTGAAGTAACGGTTGCCGGTGGACAGCGCGATTTCCAGATGGAAGGCAAAGTCCGAAGCAACAGCATCACTGGCATGGGCAGCGCTTTCGTTGAGCGCATCAAGGGCGGCACGCATGGTCGCCAGTTGCTCGGCACTGCGACGTTGCGCGGCAAGGCCGGCAGATTCCACTTCAAGGCTGATGCGCAATTCGAGAATCGCCAGAACATCACGCAGGGTAACGACGGTGGCCGGGTCGATGCGGAAACCACTCGGGCTTGGCGTGTCGAGCACGAAAGTGCCGATGCCGTGGCGGGTTTCCACTTGCCCTGCAGCCTGCAAACGCGAGATCGCCTCGCGCACCACGGTGCGGCTGACGCCATGGGCTTCCATGATCGCCGACTCGGTAGGCAGTTTGTCACCGCGCTTGAGCAGGCCATCGCGGATCTGCTCGCTCAGCACCGTCACCAGTTCCTGGGCCAGGCTGCGGCGCTTGCGCGGGAGACGCGGGGTGTCGATCAGGTTTTCCATGGTGTGCATCTTGTCTCGAAAATTCGGCTTGTGGGCATGATAGCTCAAGCGGGTTGTACGATCACTTTCCGGTTTACATCGCTTTATGTAGGAGTGAGCCTGCTCGCGATGACGTCCGCACATTCAGCATCAATGTGACTGACCCAACGCTATCGCGAGCAGGCTCACTCCTACAGGGGGTTAGCGGTGATCAGGCGGTCACGGTCTGTTCAACCAAATGGCCGCTGTCGATCCGCACGTGCCGTGGATGGAAGCGTTTCAAGCTGCTGCGATGGCCAACGCTGACAATACTCAGCCCCGGCAACTGATCGATCAGCGCCTGATACAGCGTCGCTTCATCCTCTTCATCCATCGCCGAAGTCGCCTCATCCATGTACAGCCACTGCGGTGCATAAAGCAACGCACGGGCGAAAGCCAGTCGTTGCTGCTCACCCGGCGAGAGCATGCGTTGCCAGTGATTGGCCTCGTCCAGTCGCCCAATCAGATGCGGCAAGCGGCAGGTTTCCAGCACTTGTGCATAACGCTCCGGCGCGTAACTGTCGCCCGGCTGTGGATAACTCAACGCCTCGCGCAGAGTGCCGATCGGCAGATACGGTTTCTGCGGCAGGAACAGATACCGCGCCGCCGGCAAACGAATGTTGCCGTGCCCCGCCGGCCACAAATGCCCCATCGCCCGCAGCAGCGTCGACTTGCCGCTGCCGGAACGGCCGCTGAGCATCACCCGCTCACCGGGTTCCACAGTCATGTCGGCATTGGTCAACAGATGGCGACCATCGGCCAGATCCAGTCCGAGGTTGTGCACCTTCAATTCGCTGCCCTGATTCTGCACATCGATGGCCGGGGTGCGTTCTTCGTTGTTGCTCATCGCATTGCGGAAACTCAGCAACCGGTCACACGTAGCGCGCCACTCTGCCAGTCCCTGATAAGCACTGATGAACCAGCTGAAGTTCTCTTGCACATTGCCGAAGGCCGAGTTGATTTGCATCAGCTCACCGAGTTCGATTTTGCCGCTGAAGTACCGTGGGGCAGCCACCATGAACGGAAAAATGATCGCGATCTGCTCATAACCCGAGGTAAAAAACGTCAGCCGCTTGGACACTCGCATGATGTCCCAGAAATTGTGCCAGACCAGCCCGAAACGGTTACTCAGGCGCCGGTTTTCATTCGGTTCGCCGTTGTACAAGGCGATACTCTCTGCATTCTCGCGAACCCGCACCATCGAGAAACGCAGGTCGGCTTCAAAACGTTGCTGGTTGTTGTTCAAACCGATCAGACGCCTGCCAATCAAATGCGTCAGCCAACTACCAATCACCGCGTACACCAATGCACACCAGAACATGTAACCGGGAACCGTGAAACCGAACACCTCAATGCTTCCGGAAACGCCCCACAGGATGATCGAGAACGACACCAGACTGACGACTGTGCGGATCAGACCCAAGCCAAGGGCCAGTGTGTTGGCCGTGAATTTATTAAGGTCTTCGGAGATCCGCTGGTCCGGGTTATCGGTATAGCCACCCTGCTCCAGCTGGTAGTAGTTCTTGTGCTCCAGCCACCGGGTGAAATGCTTTTCGGTGAGCCAGGCACGCCAGCGGATGGTCAGCATTTGCGTCAGATACTGGCGATACACGGAGCCGAGAATCGCCACCGCCGCGATACCGCAGAAATACAGGATCAACTGCCAGAAGGCCGCCTCGTCCTTCTTCTGCAAGGCGTTGTAAAAATCCTTGTACCAACTGTTGAGCCACACCGCGATCCATACGCTGAACAGCGTAAGCGCGATCACGGCAATCAGCAGCGTCCAGGCCTTGCCCTTCTCTTCGCTGCGCCAGTAAGGCGTGATCATCGCCCAAACCTTGCGAAAAAACTGCCCGCGCACAGCATCGTTGACCGCGGAATATTCAGCGTTCTGATTCATGGATAAGGCTCGAAATAGGAAAGAACAGACACGCACCGATCATAGATGATCGGTGCGTTTTATCGCGAGGGCTGGCGATAGTCGTTCAGCGCAGGTTCAGCGACGAACCGGGCGCTTCTGCAGTTTGCGCTGCAGGGTGCGGCGGTGCATGCCCAGGGCGCGGGCAGTGGCGGAAATGTTGCCTTCGTGTTCGGTGAGCACACGCTGGATGTGTTCCCACTGCAGGCGATCGACCGACATCGGGTTTTCCGGCACCAGACTGTCGAGGTCGGCGTGCTCGGAGAGCAACGCAGCCAGCACATCGTCGGCGTCGGCCGGTTTGCACAGATAGTTGCAGGCGCCGCGCTTGATAGCCTCGACGGCGGTGGCAATGCTCGAGTAACCGGTGAGGATCACCACGCGCATTTCCGGGTCCAGCTCCAGCAGTTTGGGCAGCAGCACCAGGCCGGAGTCGCCGTCCATTTTCAGGTCGAGCGCGGCATAATCAGGCAGGTCTGCCTGGGCGATGGTCAGGCCTTCTTCGGCCGAGCCGGCAGTGCTGACGCGAAAGCCACGACGAGCCATGGCACGGGCCATTACTCGGGTGAACGTTGCGTCGTCGTCGACCAGCAGCAAATGCGGCAGTTCTTCGCCTTCGACTTGGATTTCGTCACTCATGTTGGTCTCCTCGGGCGCCGTGGGGCAGGCGCAGCTCGGTGAGCGTGCCGCCTTCCTCATGACTATAGAGTTTCACTGAGCCGCCGGCGCGTGTCACGCTGGCCTTGCTCAAAAACAGGCCCAGGCCGAAACCTTTGCCCTTGGTGGTAAAAAACGGTTTGCCGATTTGCTCGGCGATGGCCAGCGGCACACCGGCGCCGTGGTCACGAATGCTGATGGTCACGGTTTCCGCGTCCCAGTCCAGGGTCACCTTGAGGTTTTCCGGGCAGGCGTCGGCGGCGTTGTTGAGCAGATTCAACAGCGCCTGAGTCAGATCCGGCGGCGGCGCCATGCGCGGCACAGTGCCTTGGCCGAGGCGGTGGAAGCGATAACTGGCCTCCGGACGCATCAGATGCCAGCGGTTCAGCGCTTCGTCGAGCCAGTCAGTGACGTCCTGCATCTCGACAGCCAGACGCCGGTTGGCTTCGGCGGCCCGCACCAGTTGTTGCAAGGTCTCCTTGCAGAGTTTGACCTGATCCTGCAGCACCTTCAGATCGTCCTGCAGCATCGGGTCGGGATGGTCCTGCTGCATTTCCTTGAGCAACACGCTCATGGTCGCCAGCGGCGTGCCCAGTTCATGGGCAGCGCCAGCGGCCTGGGTGGCGACGGCGAGCAATTGCTGATCGCGCAGACCTTCTTCACGACGGATCGCCCGTAACTCTTCCTGACGGCGCAGCTCCTCAGCCATGCGCGCGGCGAAGAAGGTGATCACCGCAGCGGCCAGCGCAAAGCTCAGCCACATGCCGTAGATCTGCAGGTTTTCACGGGCGACCGGCAAGGTTTCCAGCGGATAGAAACGCGTCAGCATCACGGTGTACAGCGCCAGCGCGATGCCGGACAGGATCACCGAATAGCGCCATGGCAGCGTCACGGCGGCGATGGTCAGCGGCACCAGGTAGTAGGAAACAAACGGATTGGTCGAACCGCCGGAGAAATACAGCAGCGCACTGTGGATCACCAGATCACAGGCCAGTTGCAGCGCATATTCGAGTTCGGTCACCGGCCACGAAGTGCGCAAACGCACGGCAGTGAACACGCAGAGCAGCGTCGAGCAGCCAAGGGTCATCGCCAGTTGCACCCACGGCAACGGCAACAATTGCAGCCAGTAGGCCAGGCCTACGGAGCCAGCCTGCGCGGCGAGCACCAGGGTGCGGATGAAAGTCAGCCGCCAGAGGTTCTGGCGAGTGGCGGAAGTCAGTTGTACGGGGGCGAGCATGAGCTCTCCTGATGAGCGCTCCAGGCGGATCGCACGGAGTATAACCAACGCGCGGCCTTGAGAGGCGAAAGTGCGGCAAACGACCACATGGCGGAAACATCTTCGGCGACTATAAGGACGCCTTCGCGAGCAGGCTCGCTCCCACCTTTGAAATGCATTCCCCTGTGGGAGCGAACCTGCTCGCGAAGGGCTGCGCAGCAGCCCCGGCCATCTGTATAGAAGTTGTAACTGGGCGAACCGGATCATAAAAGCTAGAGTCTGATGGTTTCACGCAGGCCCCCGAACCATCACCTGCGCCCTCATCAAGGAGCTTTCATGCACACATTTCGCCGCAGCGCCGCCCTTCTCGCCCTGACCGTCGGCAGCATCGCCAGCCTTCCGGCCCTGGCCGCCGATGAGCTGCACTACAACCAGATTTCCCTGCGCGCCGAAGTCAGCACGGAAGTGGCCCGCGACCTGATGATCGTCACCCTCTACACCGAAGAACAAAACACCGACCCGGCCAAACTCGCCGCCGACGTCAGCACCACCATGAACAAGGCCCTGGCCCAGGCCAAGCAAGTCAAAGACATCACCTTGCGCCAAGGCAGCCGCAACAGCTACCCGATCTACGACACCAAAGGCCAGAAGATCACCGGCTGGCGTGAACGCGCCGAACTGCGCCTGGAAAGCGCCGACTTCGCCGCCCTGTCCAAACTCACCGGCGAACTGCTGGGCGACCTGAAAATGGGCGGCATGGACTTCGCCATCGCCGACCCGACCCGCAAATCCAGTGAAGACCAGTTGCTCAAAGAAGCAGTGACCGCCTTCAAGGCCCGCGCCCAACTGGCCACCGACGCACTGGGCGGCAAGGGCTACAAAATCGTCAACCTGAACCTCAACAGCAACGGTTATCCGCAGCCGTACCTGCGCGCACCGATGATGATGAAAGCGGCGGCGATGGATTCGGCGCCGGTGACGCCGGAAGTTGAAGCAGGTACGAGCCAGGTCAGCATGACGGCTGATGGTTCGATTGAAGTGTTGATGCCGTGATTTGATTTGCGCTGAATGAAAAACCGCCGATCGGTGAATGATCGGCGGTTTTTTTGTGCCTGGGATTTGCTGTGGATGAACCACCGTCTTCGCGAGCAAGCTCGCTCCCACAGTTTGAAATGCATTCCACCTGTGGGAGCGAGCTTGCTCGCGAAGAACGATAACGCGGTCTCAGGTCTGCGGGTCAACCCGATCCAGCGCCCGATTCACCGCCAACTCGGCCAGCATAATGATCTGCTGAATCGCCAACGCCGTATTACGCTCGGGCCGACCCAGTTGATCGGCAAAGTTACCGGTAAGCGTGTTCGCCGACGCCAGTGACTCACAGGCATGCGCCAGCAGGCTTTCGGTGTCGATGTTTGGCTGGATCAGGAACATCGTGCTGGGCTGCCGGGGTTTGACCGGGTCGGGGCTGAGGTAGAAATCCAGGGCGCGTTTGATGGCTTCGCGGGTTTTGATCTGGTCTTCGGCGCGGATGGCGTCTTCGAGTGGGGTATCGAGGGGTGGGTCAGGTATCAATTTATCCATGGAAAATTTCCTTATGAACTGACGCCATTCATTTCCGATCTCACTCGAGAAATGAGGTGGCAACTATGTACGGAGTGAGATTACCGGTAAGGAAACCAACCCGGCCGGACAAAGTCCGCCCGTACATAGCCGCCATAAAAACTGCTGACAGCATGAGCTGGCGGCGATTATGGAGGGGCTTGTGCAGGTTTCCAAATTCAATAACCGGGAATCTCACCTCCCGATCGCTGAGTTTTCAGCGACACCCAGAGCCTAAAGAGCGCACGTCCGACGGACAACCTGAAAACCTTGTGGGAAGGTTCTGGTTATTTGCATCAGATTTAAACAGCCAAAAGCCAACCCTCACCCTAGCCCTCTCCCAGAGGGAGAGGGGACTGACCGTGTTGTTTGGGAGAGTTACGCCGACGTGCGATTGCCGTGTTGAACTCAGATTCTGAAACAGATCAAAAGCCCCTCACCCTAGCCCTCTCCCGGAGGGAGAGGGGACTGACCGAGTTGTTTGGGAGAACTACGCCGACGTGCGATACCGCGTCGAACTGAGGCTTTGAAAAACACACAAATCGGCCCCCTCTCCCTCCGGGAGAGGGCTGGGGTGAGGGGCGAATCCACCAAAAAACCAAAGCCGAACACCCGCTCTTCACCACTCACTAGGCCGAGTGTCAGCTCGCCTGCTTTTGATCTTGATCCACGGGCGACGTCGGAAGGCTGAGCGGATCGTTCCCGCAGCGAAGGGACCCCGAGCCCCAGCGAGCGGGCCGCACGTAGGAGCAAGCGTTTTTTGCTTACTTTTTTGGCGTTTGAAAAAAAGTGAGTCGCCGTAAGGGCGAAACCCTAAGCCGCCGTTACCGCACCAACGGATATACACACAAGCGCTAGATATACCGAGATAGACACTTCAACAGGAAAAACGATATTTCCGCCAACACCCCCGCCCCAGCTACTCTTCCACGATTACCACCGCCGATTCCCCGGGGACCCCATGCCAAGATCCACCCTAAAACCGCTCTTGATCTCCCTCGCACTAACCGCCATAGCCCCAATCGCCAACGCCGCCACAACCCTGGTCTACTGCTCCGAAGCCAGCCCCGCCGGCTTCGACCCCAGCCAATACACCAGCGGCACCGACTTCGACGCCTCCGCCGAAACCGTCTTCAACCGCCTCACCCAATTCAAACGCGGCGGCACCGACATCGAACCCGGCCTGGCGACAAAATGGGACGTCTCCAGCGACGGCCTGCAATACACCTTCCACCTGCGCCAAAACGTAAAATTCCACACCACCGACTACTTCAAACCCACCCGCGACTTCAACGCCGACGACGTCCTCTTCACCTTCCAGCGCCTGCTCGACCCGGATAACGCCTTCCGCAAGGCCTACCCCGCCGAGTCCCCGTACTTCACCGACATGGGCCTCAACACCACAATCAAATCGGTAGAAAAAATCGACGAGCAAACCGTGCGCTTCAACCTCAACAACGTCGACGCCGCCTTCGTGCAAAACCTCGCCATGAGCTTCGCCTCGGTGCAATCTGCCGAATACGCCGCGCAACTGTTGAAGGAAGGCAAAGCCGCCGACCTCAACCAGAAACCGATCGGCACCGGCCCGTTCGTGTTCAAGCGCTACCAAAAGGACTCGCAAATCCGCTACGCCGCCAACACGGCCTACTGGAAACCCGAAGACGTGAAGATCGACAACCTGATTTTCTCGATCACCCCGGACGCCGCCGTGCGCCTGCAAAAACTCAAGGCCGGCGAATGCCAGGTCAGCGGCTACCCACGCCCGGCCGATATCGAAGTGATGGAAAAAGACCCGAATCTGCGCGTGCTCAAACAGGCCGGTTTCAACCTCGGTTTCCTCGCCTACAACACCACCCACGCGCCACTCGACCAGCTCAAGGTGCGACAGGCGCTGGACATGGCCATCGACAAACCGGCAATCATCAAAGCCGTCTACCAAAGCGCCGGCCAGCTGGCCCAAAACGCCTTGCCGCCGGCGCAATGGTCGTATGACCCGAACATCAAGGACGCTCCCTACGACCCGGCAAAAGCACGGGTGCTACTGAAAGAAGCAGGGGTTGCGCCGGGTACAACCATCAACCTTTGGGCGATGACAGTGCAACGCGCCTCAAACCCGAATGCGCGGATGTCGGCGCAGATGATCCAGCAGGATTGGGAGAAAATCGGCATCAAGGCCAACATCGTCAGCTACGAATGGGGCGAGTACATCAAACGCGCAAAAAATGGCGAACACGACGCCATGATCTATGGCTGGACAGGTGACAACGGTGACCCGGACAACTGGCTGGGCGTGCTCTACAGCTGCGCGGCGGTAAAAGGCAGCAACTACGCCAAATGGTGCGATCCGGCCTACGACAAACTGGTGCAACAGGCCAAGTTGTCCACCGACAAAGATCAACGGGTAAAACTGTATCAACAGGCGCAACTGATCCTCAAACAGCAGGTGCCGATCACACCGATTGCCAACTCCACGGTGTTCCAGCCGCTGCGCAAGGAAGTCACTGACTTCCGGATCAGCCCGTTCGGTCTAACCCCCTTCTATGGCGTGGGTATAAATAAGTAACACCAAGCCCCAAGGCGGCGCGCACAACGTGACCAGCGCACCGTTTTGGGGCTTCATTTGCACCGTAAAAACCACCCGCAAACGGTCAAATGCGTCAGAAGTTATACAGATGCGACATTAAGGTACGTTCGTGCCACGCTTTGAGGCCAGCAGTCGTTCTGGATCTTGCAATGGGTATGGCCCCTGCATAAGTATCCGCAGGCACGACTCACGAGGTCGTACCTCACAACTAAAAAATGACAACAAATCATGAGGCCAACATGCTTAAACACGCGGTCATTCCGTTTTTAGTCGGCGCAGGCTTGTTAGCCTCCGCACCTTTCGCATCCGCTGCGACTAACCTGGTGTTCTGCTCCGAAGGCAGCCCGGCCGGTTTCGACCCAGGCCAGTACACCACCGGAACCGACTTCGACGCCTCAGCCGAAACCATGTTCAACCGTCTGACCCAGTTCGAGCGCGGCGGCACCGCCGTGATTCCTGGTCTAGCGACCAAGTGGGACATCTCCGATGACGGCCTGACTTACACCTTCCACCTGCGTGAAGGCGTCAAGTTCCACACCACCCCGTATTTCAAGCCGACTCGTGAGTTCAACGCCGACGACGTGCTGTTCACCTTCAATCGCATGATTAACAAGGATGACCCGTTCCGTAAGGCGTACCCGACCGAATTCCCGTACTTCACCGACATGGGGATGGACACCAACATCACCAAGATCGATAAAGTCGACGACCACACCGTCAAGTTCACTCTGAAAGAAGTTGATGCCGCGTTCATCCAGAACATGGCGATGAGCTTCGCCTCGGTACAGTCCGCCGAGTACGCAGCGCAGCTGCTGAAAGAAGGCAAGGCTGCCGACATCAACCAGAAGCCGATCGGCACTGGTCCGTTCGTGTTCAAGAGCTATCAGAAAGACTCCAACATCCGTTACACCGGCAATAAGGATTACTGGAAGCCTGAGGATGTGAAGATCGACAACCTGATCTTCGCCATCACCACTGACCCGTCGGTACGTATTCAGAAGCTGAAAAAGAACGAGTGCCAAGTCACCCTGTTCCCGCGTCCGGCCGATCTGAAAGCGCTGAAAGAAGACAAGACCCTGAAGATGCCTGACCAGGCTGGCTTCAACCTGGGTTACATCGCCTACAACGTGATGGACAAGGTCAAGGGCAGCAACGAGGCCAACCCGCTGGCAGACCTGCGCGTACGTCAGGCGCTGGACATGGCCGTCAACAAGCCACAGATCATCGACTCGGTTTACCAGGGCGCCGGCCAACTGGCCGTCAACGCCATGCCGCCGACCCAGTGGTCTTACGACACCACCATCAAGGACGCCAAGTACGATCCTGAGAAAGCCAAGCAACTGCTGAAGGAAGCTGGCGTCAAGGAAGGTACCGAAATCGTTCTGTGGGCGATGCCGGTGCAGCGTCCGTACAACCCGAACGCCAAACTGATGGCTGAAATGCTCCAGTCCGACTGGGCCAAGATCGGCTTGAAAGTGAAGATCACCAGCTACGAATGGGGCGAGTACATCAAGCGCTCCAAAGGTGGCGAGAACCAGGCCATGATCATTGGCTGGAGCGGTGACAATGGTGATCCGGACAACTGGCTGAACGTGCTGTTCGGTTGCGACTCGCTCAGCGGCAACAACTTCTCCAAGTGGTGCGACAAGAAGTTCGATGGCCTCGTCAAAGAAGCCAAGCGCACGACCGATCAGGGCAAGCGCACCGAACTGTACAAACAGGCGCAACACGTCCTCAAAGATGCAGTCCCTATGACACCTATCGCTCACTCGACGGTGTACCAACCCATGCGCGCCAACGTGCAGGATTTCAAGATCAGCCCATTTGGCTTGAACTCCTTCTACGGCGTCAGCGTCAGCAAATAAGGCACTGCAGCGGCGACGTTTTTAACGTCGCCGTTGTTTTACCTGCCGGGAAGCTAGGAAATTGCCTACAACCAATTCCGCTGCGGATTACTGCAGAGGTATAGGACGCGTCGCCTTTTCCTACGAGATTTGAGGCATTTACGCATTTACTGCCAGAACCGCGGCCCCTACCGTCGGGTACTGACCAGTGTCTGCGTGGGCCACCGGTTTGCCGTACGTACTGGATTGAGCTCGATGCAACCAAAACGTCTCTGGATGAGGTGACGGTGCATTGAACAACACTAAAAAAAGAGGGAGCGTCATGCGCCATACCTTGATCTATTCCGCATTGCTGGGTGCCGGCCTGTTGGCCGCCTCGTCCGCCAGTTTCGCCGCCAGCAAAAGTCTGGTGTTCTGCTCTGAAGGCAGCCCGGCGGGCTTTGACACTGCGCAGTACACGACAGCGACCGATAACGACGCCGCAGAACCGATCTACAACCGTCTGGTCGAGTTCGAAAAAGGCGCGACCAATGTCGTTCCGGGCCTGGCAACCACGTGGGACATTTCCGAGGACGGCCTCAAGTACACCTTTCACCTGCGTGAAGGTGTGAAATTTCATACAACGCCGTACTTCAAGCCAACCCGCGATTTCAACGCCGACGACGTGCTGTTCACGTTTAATCGCATGCTCGATGCCCAGCAACCTTTCCGTAAGGCGTACCCCACCGAATTCCCGTATTTCAACGGGATGAGCCTGAACAAGAACATCGCCAAGGTCGAGAAGACAGGGCCGCTGACCGTGGAGTTCACGCTCAACAGCGTCGACGCCGCGTTCATCCAGAACATCGCCATGAGCTTCGCCGCCATCCTGTCCGCCGAATACGCCGACAAGCTGCTGGCCGAAGGCAAGCCAAGCGACATCAACCAGAAACCGATCGGCACCGGGCCGTTCGTGTTCAAGAGTTATCAGAAAGACTCGAACATTCGTTACACCGGTAATAAACATTACTGGGATCCGAGCCGGGTCAAACTCGACAACCTGATCTTCGCGATCAACACCGACGCCTCGGTGCGCGTGCAGAAGCTCAAGGCTGGCGAATGCCAGATCACCTTGCATCCGCGCCCAGCCGATGTTGAAGCGTTGAAGGCCGACCCGAAACTGCAACTGATTTCCAAGCCGGGTTTCAACCTCGGCTACATCGCCTACAACGTTCGCCACAAGCCATTCGACCAGCTCGAAGTGCGCCAGGCGCTGGACATGGCGGTGAATAAACAAGGGATTCTCAACGCTGTTTATCAAGGCGCCGGCCAACTGGCCGTCAACGCCATGCCGCCGACTCAATGGTCCTACGACGACAGCATCAAGGACGCCGCCTACAACCCGGAAAAAGCCAAAGAGCTGCTCAAGGCTGCCGGCGTCAAGGAAGGCACCGAGATCACCCTGTGGGCGATGCCGGTGCAGCGCCCGTACAACCCGAACGCCAAACTGATGGCCGAAATGCTCCAGGCGGACTGGGCCAAGATCGGTCTGAAAGTGAAGATCGTCAGCTATGAATGGGGCGAGTACATCAAACGCACCAAGAACGGCGAGCACGACGTCAGCCTGATCGGCTGGACCGGTGACAACGGGGATCCGGACAACTGGCTCGGCACGCTGTACAGCTGCGATGCCATCGGCGGCAACAACTACTCCATGTGGTGCGATCCGGCTTACGACAAGCTGATCAAAGAGGCCAAGGTCGTCACCGACCGCGACCAACGCACCGTGCTCTACAAACAGGCTCAGCAATTGCTTAAACAGCAAGTGCCGATCACGCCTGTCGCCCACTCGACGGTCAACCAACCGTTAAGCGCCAGGATCGAAGGCTTCAAAGTCAGCCCGTTCGGTCGCAACGTGTTCTCGGGTGTCGGTATCGATTAAACCAAATGATTAGCCGCAATGCTGGGGGGCGCTGTCTAGCCCCTCACGCAAGCGCTTTGCCGAAATTCGCCAATCCGGCTTTTGGCAAACGTTTGCGATGTGTGAACGAGTTCTAAACCAATAACCGGCATACCAAAAAAAAGCCGGCATAAAAAGAAAGTAAAGGAGCTTCACCCATGAAACTGAGCAGCACCGCGATACTGGCCCTGGCCATTAGCAGCATCACCGCCACGGCGTACGCAGAACCTGCAAGTCAGGAGTTCGTCCCTACCACATTGGCCGGCAGTAGCGCCCAAAGCGAGGCCAAAGGCTTTATCGATGGACAAAGCCTGGGCGGCACAACCCGTAACTGGTACGCCAATGAACTGCGTCGTCGTGACGACAGCTTCAGCTACGTGAAAAACAGCGACAAATACACCTCGCCAACGGTAAGAACAAAGACCCCGCGTCGTATCAACTGGGTTCAGGGCACCATCGTCAACTACACCTCGGGCTTCACCCAAGGCACCGTTGGCGTGAGCACCGAAGTTGCCGCTTACAACGCCATCGTTCTCGACCGTGACCGCAAGGATATTGCTGGCGGCTCCAACCGCACCCTCGCCCATTCCGACGGTGATGCGGTCGACCAGTGGAGCAAACTGGGTCTGGCCAACGTCAAGTTCCGCGTGTCCAACACCACGTTGACCGCAGGTCGCCAGAACTTCAGCACGCCGATTGTCGATGTTATCGGCAACCGTCCGCTGCCTTCGAGCTTTGAAGGGATCAGTCTGCATAGCGAAGAGTTGAACAACCTGTCGTTCGACCTCGCCGGTTTCGACCGCGTCTCGCCACGTACCGAGCAGAGCCTGTCGAAATTCCGTTCCGAATACGGCGCCAACGGCGAAGAAACCGACAAGGTCTACACCGCGGGCGTGAACTATCAGCCGCTCAAAAGCCTGAAAACCAGCCTGTACGTCGCCAACGTCGAAGACTTCTGGAACCAGTACTACTTCGGCGGAACCCACGAATTGGGTGACAGCCAGGTATTGAGCCTGACCACCGGCCTGAACTACTACAAGACCGTCGACGAAGGCAAAAAGTTGATGGGCAACATCGACAACGATACCTACTCGCTGTCCTTGGGACTGACCCACCAGGCCCACAGCCTGACCTTCTCGTATCAGCAAGTGAACGGTAACGAGTACTTCGACTACCTGCACGAAACCAACGGCATCTACCTGGCCAACTCCCTGCTGTCGGACTTCAACGGCCCGAACGAGAAATCCTTCCAGATCGCGTACGGCATCAACATGGCCGAGTATGGCGTGCCAGGTCTGAAGTTCAACATCTACCAGGCTCGCGGCTGGGGCATCGACGGTACTCACTACCGTGGCACCGCTTACACCATTCCAGATGACAAGCGCGGCGATCTGAGTCTGATGGACGGCGAATCCCACTACGAATACGGCATCGGTGCTTCCTACGCCGTGCAGAGCGGTCCGCTCAAAGCCACCGCGATTCGCGCGACGTACACCACGCACCGCGCCAGCGAGCATCAGGCTGACGGCAACATCAACGAGTTCCGTCTCGTGACCACGATTCCATTCAACATCCTGTAAAAACGCCAGCCGACGGCTGACTCATGATGAGTCGGCCGTTCGGCTTTTTGTCTTCAACCGATTGCAGAGGGTTATCGATGAAAATGCTTCCCCTACGTGCGGCCATCGCGGCTGCGTTGCTGAGTGTCGCTGTCGGCGTCTCGGCCAAACCCTTGGTGGTCTGCACCGAAGCCAGTCCGGAAGGCTTCGATATGGTCCAGTACACAACTGCAGTCACGGCGGACGCTGTGGCCGAAACCATCTTCAACCGCCTGGCCGACTTCAAGCCCGGCACCACTGAAGTGATCCCGGCTCTCGCCGAGTCCTGGGACATCAGCGAAGACGGCCTGACCTACACGTTCCACCTGCGCAAAGGCGTCAAGTTTCACACCACCGAATATTTCAAGCCGACCCGCGACATGAACGCCGACGACGTGGTCTGGAGCTTCCAGCGTCAGCTGGACCCGAATCACCCATGGCACAAACTGTCGAGCGTGGGCTTCCCGTACTTTGAAAGCATGGGTTTCAAGGAACTGCTGAAAAACGTCGAAAAAGTCGACGACAACACCGTCAAGTTCACCCTGACCCGCCGCGAAGCGCCGTTCCTGGCCGACATCGCGATGGCGTTCTCCTCGATCTACCCGGCCGAATACGCCGACCAATTGCTCAAGGCCAACAAGACAGGTGACTTGAACAACAAGCCGATCGGCACCGGCCCGTTCATCTTCCAGCGTTATGCAAAAGACGCGCAGGTGCGTTTCAAGGCCAACCCAGATTACTTCCGTGGCAAGGCGCCGGCTGATGCGCTGATCCTGGCGATCGCCACTGACAACAACGTGCGCCTGCAGAAGCTCAAGGCCAACGAGTGCCAGATCGCCCTGTATCCGAAACCGGATGACATCCCGAGCATCAAGAAAGACAGCAACCTGAAAGTCGATGAACTCGACGCGATGACCGTCTCGTACATCGCCATGAACACCCAGCACAAGTACATGAGTGACGTACGCGTGCGTAAGGCGATCGATATCGCCTTCGACAAAGAAGCCTATGTCAACGCGCTGTTCGGCAAAGGCAATGCGTCGGTCGCGGTCAACCCGTACCCGCCGACCCTGCTCGGCTACAACCACGACCTGAAGAACCCGCCACGTGACCTCGACGCCGCCCGCAAGCTGCTCAAGGAAGCCGGGGTTCCGGAAGGCACCGTGTTTACCCTGTTTACCCGCAACGGCGGCGGCCCGACCAACCCCAACCCGATGCTCGGCGCGCAAATGATGCAGGCTGACCTGGCGAAAGTCGGGATCAAGATCGACATTCGCGTGATGGAATGGGGCGAAATGCTCAAACGCGCCAAGGCCGGCGAACACGATATGGTCTCGGCCGGATGGGCGGGCGACAACGGCGACCCGGATAACTTCCTGACGCCTATGCTCAGTTGCGAAGCGGCAAAAAATGGCGAGAACTATGCTCGCTGGTGCAACGAGAAATTCCAGGCACTGCTGGATGAAGCACGGGCTAAAGTAGATCCGGCCGAACGCGCAAAGCTCTACGAACAGGCGCAAGTGCTGTTTAATCAGGATCAGCCATGGATCAGCATGGCCCACACCAGGATGTTTACTGCAATGCGTAACAACGTAGAGGGCTATCACATCAGCCCTCTCACCACTAATAACTTCGCCACCACCCAGGTGAAGTAGATAAGAAACTCCCGGCGTCCCTGACCCCAGGGATGCCGGGCACGCCTAACCGGCTGATGAGGTACCACACACGATGTTTAGTTTTATTGCCCGCCGACTGGGGTTGTTGATCCCCACGTTTTTCGGCATCACCTTGCTGACTTTCGCGTTGATTCGCATGATTCCGGGCGACCCCGTGGAAGTGATGATGGGCGAACGTCGGGTCGACCCCGAAATGCACGCTCAGGCAATGGAACGCCTAGGTCTGAACAAGCCGCTGTATGCCCAGTATCTGGACTACATCGGCAAACTGGCTCACGGCGATCTCGGCGAATCCCTGCGCACGCGTGAAAGCGTATGGACCGAGTTCACCTCCCTCTTCCCGGCGACCCTGGAACTGTCCATGGCCGCCCTGCTGTTCGCCGGCATTCTGGGCCTTCTGGCCGGGGTGATCGCGGCACTCAAGCGAGGATCATTGTTCGACCACGGGGTGATGGGCATCTCCCTCGCGGGTTATTCGATGCCGATCTTCTGGTGGGGCCTGATCCTGATCATGTTCTTCTCGGTGAGCCTGGGCTGGACCCCGGTTTCCGGGCGGATCGACCTGCTCTACGACATCGAGCCGCGCACCGGCTTCATGCTGATCGACACGCTGCTGGCCGATGACGTCGGGGCGTTCTTCGACGCGCTGCATCACCTGATCCTGCCGGCCATCGTCCTCGGTACCATCCCGCTGGCAGTGATCGCGCGGATGACCCGTTCGTCGATGCTCGAAGTGCTGCGCGAAGACTACATCCGCACCGCCAGGGCCAAAGGCCTGTCGCCGTCGCGCGTGGTGTTCGTCCACGGTCTGCGTAACGCACTGATTCCGGTACTCACCGTGGTCGGCCTGCAAGTCGGCACTCTGCTCGCTGGTGCGGTTCTGACCGAAACGATTTTCTCCTGGCCCGGCATCGGTAAATGGCTGATCGAAGCCATCGGCGCCCGGGACTACCCGGTTGTGCAAAACGGCATCCTGTTAATCGCCTGCCTGGTGATTCTGGTCAACTTCGTAGTGGACATCCTCTACGGCTTTGCCAACCCACGCATCCGTCATCAGCGCTGAGGTCAATAACCATGAGCACTCCAACATCCTCAGTAGCGACTTCCGCCACCAGCGCGGATCAAAGCCTGCTGTACCCGTCACCATACAAAGAATTCTGGCAAGCCTTCTCCAAGAACAAGGGCGCAGTTGCCGGCCTGCTGTTCATGCTGTTGATCATCTTCTGCGCGCTGTTCGCGCCGTGGGTTGCGCCGCATAACCCGAGCGAGCAATACCGTGATTTCCTGCTGACGCCGCCGGCGTGGCTGGAAGGCGGTCAGATGCAATTCCTGCTCGGCACCGATGAACTGGGTCGTGACCTGCTGTCGCGTCTGATCCAGGGCTCGCGCCTGTCGCTGCTGATCGGTTTGTCGTCGGTGGTGATGTCGCTGATTCCAGGGATCCTCCTCGGTCTGTTCGCCGGTTTCTTCCCGAAGATGATTGGCCCGACCATCATGCGTCTGATGGACATCATGCTGGCCCTGCCGTCGCTGCTGCTGGCGGTGGCGATTGTTGCCATCCTCGGCCCTGGCCTGATCAACACCGTGATCGCTATCGCTGTGGTTTCGCTGCCGTCCTATGTGCGTCTGACCCGTGCGGCCGTGATGGGCGAACTGAACCGCGACTACGTGACCGCCGCGCGCCTGGCCGGTGCCGGTCTGCCACGTCTGATGTTCATCACCGTGTTGCCGAACTGCATGGCGCCGCTGATCGTGCAGGCGACCCTGAGCTTCTCGTCGGCGATTCTCGATGCCGCAGCGTTGGGCTTCCTCGGCCTTGGCGTACAACCGCCAACCCCTGAGTGGGGCACCATGCTGGCCTCGGCCCGTGACTACATCGAACGCGCCTGGTGGGTGGTGAGCCTGCCTGGTTTGACCATTTTGCTCAGCGTGCTGGCAATCAACTTGATGGGCGACGGTCTGCGCGATGCGCTGGACCCGAAACTCAAGAACGCCGCCTGAGGAGATTCCCATGTCACTGCTAGAAATCAAGAATCTCAACGTTCGCTTCGGCGACAAGACCGCGACCCCGGTGGTCGACGGCCTCGACCTGAAAGTCGACAAAGGCGAAGTACTGGCCATCGTTGGCGAGTCGGGTTCGGGTAAATCCGTGACCATGATGGCGCTGATGGGCCTGATTGAGCATCCCGGCATCGTCACCGCCGACTCGCTCAGCTTTGACGGCAAAGACATGCTCAAGCTGAGCAATCGTCAGCGTCGGCAAATCGTCGGCAAAGACCTGTCGATGGTCTTTCAGGACCCGATGACCGCACTGAACCCGAGCTACACCGTCGGTTTCCAGATCGAAGAAGTGCTGCGTCTGCACCTGAAAATGTCCGGCAAGCAAGCGCGCAAACGTGCGATCGAACTGCTGGAAAAAGTCGAAATCCCGGGCGCCGCCAGCCGTATGGACGCCTACCCGCATCAACTGTCCGGCGGTATGAGCCAGCGCGTTGCGATCGCCATGGCGATTGCCGGCGAACCGAAACTGCTGATCGCCGACGAACCGACCACTGCTCTGGACGTAACGATTCAGGCGCAGATCATGGATCTGCTATTGGCGTTGCAGAAAGAACAGAACATGGGCCTGGTGCTGATCACCCACGACCTCGCGGTCGTGGCAGAAACCGCCCAGCGCGTCTGCGTGATGTACGCAGGGCAAGCCGTTGAAGTCGGTCAGGTGCCGCAACTGTTCGACATCCCGGCGCACCCGTACAGCGAAGCGCTGCTCAAGGCGATTCCCGAGCACAGCCTCGGCGCCTCACGCCTGTCGACCCTGCCGGGTATCGTTCCGGGCCGCTACGATCGTCCACAGGGTTGCCTGCTGTCGCCGCGCTGCCCGTACGTGCAGGACAGCTGCCGCGCGCAGCGTCCAGGCCTTGATCCGAAAAGCCACAGCCTCGCCCGCTGCTTCTTCCCGCTGAACCAGGAGGTGGCGTAATGGCCGTCGTACTTACCGCCCGCGACCTGACCCGTCACTACGAAGTCTCCCGTGGCCTGTTCAAGGGCCATGCGACCGTGCGCGCACTGAACGGCGTGTCGTTCGAACTGGAAGCCGGCAAGACCCTCGCTGTTGTAGGCGAATCGGGCTGCGGCAAATCCACCCTCGCCCGTGCGTTGACGCTGATTGAAGATCCGTCGTCCGGATCCTTGAAAATCGCCGGCCAGGAAGTCGCCGGCGCCGACAAGGCCCAGCGCAAGCAACTGCGCAAAGACGTGCAGATGGTCTTCCAAAGCCCGTACGCCTCGTTGAACCCACGGCAGAAAGTCGGTGACCAGCTCGGCGAGCCGCTGCTGATCAACACCAACCTTTCCGCCGCCGAACGTCGCGAAAAAGTCCAGGCGATGATGAAGCAGGTCGGCTTGCGCCCTGAGCACTATCAGCGCTATCCGCACATGTTCTCCGGCGGTCAGCGTCAGCGTATCGCCCTGGCTCGCGCCATGATGCTGCAACCGAAAGTGCTGGTGGCGGATGAGCCGACCTCGGCACTGGACGTGTCGATTCAGGCACAGGTGCTCAACCTGTTCATGGATCTGCAGCAGGAGTTCAACACCGCTTACGTGTTCATCTCGCACAACCTTGCGGTGGTGCAGCATGTGGCCGATGACGTGATGGTGATGTACCTCGGTCGCCCGGTAGAACTGGGGCCGAAGAACGACATCTACGAGCGTCCGTTGCACCCATATACCCAGGCGCTGCTGTCGGCGACCCCGACCATTCACCCGGATCCGAACAAGCCGAAAATCAAGATCGTCGGCGAACTGCCTAACCCGCTGAACCCGCCACCGGGCTGCGCTTTCCACAAGCGCTGCCCGTACGCGACCGAGCGTTGCAGCACTGAAGAGCCAGCCTTGCGCCAGCTCGACAGCCGGCAGGTGGCTTGCCACTACGCCGAGCAGTTCCTTGATGGCGCGGCGTAAAAACCGCACTGAAACAATGTGGGAGCGAGCCTGCTCGCGAAAGCGGTGTGTCAGTCACCATTAATGTTGACTGAGAGGACGCCTTCGCGAGCAGGCTCGCTCCCACAAGGGGATGTGAGTTGTTCCTGAGTTAACCAAACCCCTTCCATCTCGATTGCGCATCAGTCGAGGCAGAAGGGGTTTTCTTTTGTCTGCGATTTACGATTGGCTATCGCCTTCGTCGTCATCAGTGTCCGGATCATCGGTGGTCGAGTCGTCGTCATCGGCGCTGCCGCCCTGCCCCTGATCGCCCGGCTCGGACTCAGACTTGGCGAGCATCAAGCCGCTGTGCCCGACCTGTCCGTTGAACGCCTGAGAATCGTGATCCTCGCACTCGGCCCAGGCCGTCGCGGTGCCGAGGGACAGCATGACCATCACTTTCAACAGCAATAAAACCCGTAGCAACCTGCTTTTCATAGCTGACTCCATCCATTTTCAGGTGAGACATTCGTGCCTGACTGGCGCTGTGTAAAATCTAGTTCCGATCCATCGGGTTCACCAGATAGGACGCTATCGAGCGCGCAGAAATGCCCTCGACAGACAGATTGCTTTCGAATAATGCCAATAGCGGGATCAGCTAAGCGACCGGGCGCACGCGCGTGGCCTGCCAAGTCAGCGGGATGGAAATCAACACCATCAGCGCACTCGCCAGCCACACACTGTGGCCGCCGAAATGACCGTACAACTGGCCACTGAGTACCGGTGACAACAGCGCACTGGCGCTCCAGCTCATAAAGAACAGGCCGAAGTACTGACCGCTTTTACCGCCTTGGGCAAAACGCATGGCCAGCACATTCAGCGGCGGCATGAAAAAGGCCTCGCCCAAGGTCCAGATCAGCGTCGACAAGCAGACGTAAAACAGCCCGGAACCGAACGGCAGCATGCCCAACCCGCACGCCAGCAACACACTGCCGAGCAGCATTTGCCGGCGCATCCCCCAACGTTCGCCCCAGTGCGACAGCGGAATCTGCAGCGCGATCACCAGCAACGCATTGAGCCCGAACTGCCAGCCGATCGCCTGGGTGCTCAACTGGTAGTAATCACGCAAATAATTGCCCAGCGTGCTGTAGACCGTATCAAACGCGATGCCAAGCACGGCCGTCGCCGCCAGCAACCACAGGAACGGTTTGTCGCGATACGGCACCCCGGAGCCTGCGTCATCCGTGGACTTTTCGTCATTGATCAGCACCGGTCGTTGCCACGTGGTACGAACAAACCAGAGCAGCGCCAACAACGTCATCGCCGCACTGCCGAAAAACACCCAGCGAAAATCGGTCTGCGCCAACACCCCGCCCGCCACACCGGCGGCGGCCATTCCAAGGTTGCGCGCAACCCGACTCAACGCCTGCGCACGCGAGCGCTGCGTCACCTCGCAATACTCCATGATCAGCCGCTGATGCAGGGTGCGGATGGCCCCATCGATCATCCCACTAAGCAACAGTAATGCAGCGAGCAAAGGCACCTGCGTCACCAGCCCCAGCAGGATCAGCACCCACACCGAAACAAAGAACAGCGCCGCCGTCAGCCGCGCCGTACGCACATGATCACTGAGCCAGCCACCGAGCATCGATCCCACCAACAAACCCGCGCCGTACGCCGACAGCAACCAGCCAACCGTCTCGATCGCCAGCCCCAGTTCCTGACGCAGGTACAACGCCATGAACAGCTTGACCATGCTGCTCAAGCGATTGATGAACAACAGCGCTGCGAGCACCCAGGCCATCACGCCGAAATAACCGTTCAGCCGTAGCAGGTGAGTCAGTCGACTCGTCATTCCATTGACCTCTCAAAGCGACTTGCGTGGAGCTGGAACACTAACGGTCAGCAGGCGGGTTGTCGCGTTCGAGAACATCGAGATCACAAAAAACCGAGTCGTCCTACAGCCATTGCGCGCGTTAAAACCGTGCCGAAGATCAAAAGCCCCTCACCCTAACCCTCTCCCGGAGGGAGAGGGAACTGATCGCGGTGCTTGGGAGAGCAACGCCGACATGACATACCGAGCCGAACTGAGATTCTGAAACAGATCAAAAGCCCCTCACCCTTCCCCTCTCCCGAAGGGAGAGGGGACTGACCGCAGTGATTACGAGAGCAACGCCGACGTGCAATACCGAGTCAAATTCAGATTCTGTAACAGATCAAAAGCCCCTCACCCTCGGGAGAGGGCTGGGGTGAGGGGTAGCCACAACACAAATCAACAGCCGAACACCGCTTGGCTCTTCACCACTCAACAGGATGAGCGTTAGCTCGGCTGCAGCTCTTGATCTGTAGGGCGACGTCGGAAGGCTGAGTGGAGGGATTGATCCGGGCGTGGGAGCGCAGCGACCGTTTGGCGCAGCCAAACACAGCGGGAGTAGGTGCAGCGAAGCAAACCGGAGACGCTGCGCCCGGATCGATCCCGCAGCGAAGGAACCCCGAGCCCCAGCGAGCGGGCCGCACGTAGGAGCAAGCGTTTTTTTGCTTACTTTTTTTAGGCGTTTGTAAAAAAAGTGAGTCGCCGTAAGGGCGAAACCGTAATCAGCAACACCCGCAGAAACGGATATACCCCCAAAACCAACCAAACAAAAAAAGCCCCCTAGGCATACACCTAGGGGCTTTCGAACAAACCAGCTCAGTGCTTAGTGATGCTCACGCGTCGCCCGGAATTTCACATCCGGCCAACGCTCTTCCATCAACGCCAGATTAACCCGCGTCGGCGCCAGGTAAGTCAGGTGACCACCGCCATCGACCGCCAGGTTCTCCACAGCCTTGTTGGAAAACTCCTCAAGCTTCTTCTTGTCAGCGCATTCAATCCAGCGCGCGGAGTACACAGTAATCGGCTCATACGAGCACTCAACCTTGTATTCCTCCTTCAAACGGCTGGCGACCACATCAAACTGCAGCACACCCACGGCGCCAAGAATGATGTCGTTGCTACGCTCCGGGAAAAACACCTGCGTCGCGCCCTCTTCAGCCAGTTGCTGCAGCCCCTGACGCAACTGCTTGGACTTCAGCGGATCACGCAGACGCACACGACGGAACAGCTCCGGCGCAAAGTGCGGAATACCGGTGAAACCGAGGGTTTCACCTTCACTGAAGGTATCGCCAATCTGGATCGTGCCGTGGTTGTGCAGACCGATGATGTCGCCGGCAAAGGCTTCTTCAAGCTGCTCACGCTCGGAGGAGAAGAACGTCAGGGCGTCGCCGATGCGCACGTCCTTGCCGGTACGCACGTGGCGCATCTTCATGCCTTTCTCGTACTTGCCGGAGCAGATGCGCATGAAGGCGATACGGTCGCGGTGTTTCGGGTCCATGTTCGCCTGGATCTTGAAGATGAAGCCCGAGAACTTCTCTTCCACCGGCTCAACGGTACGCTCGTTAGCGACACGGGCCAGCGGACGCGGCGCCCAATCAACAACGGCGTCAAGTACGTGGTCAACACCGAAGTTGCCCAGTGCCGTACCGAAGAACACCGGGGTCAGTTGACCGTCGAGGAACTCCTGCTGGTTGAATTCGTGGCAGGCGCCTTGAACCAGTTCCAGCTGTTCGATGAAGCGGTCGTACTCGTCGCCCAGATGCGCGCGGGCTTCGTCGGAGTCGAGCTTCTCGATGATCTTGGTTTCGGTGCGTTCGTGACCGTGACCGGCGGTGTAGACAATGATGTAGTCGTCAGCCAGGTGGTACACGCCCTTGAAGTCGCGGTAGCAACCGATCGGCCAGGTGATCGGCGCCGCTTTGATCTTCAGAACGGCTTCGATTTCGTCGAGCAGTTCGATCGGGTCGCGGATGTCACGGTCGAGTTTGTTGATGAAGCTGACGATCGGCGTGTCACGCAGACGGCAGACGTCCATCAGCGCAATCGTCCGTGGCTCAACACCTTTACCGCCGTCGAGGACCATCAATGCCGAGTCCACCGCTGTCAGGGTGCGGTAGGTGTCTTCGGAGAAGTCTTCGTGGCCCGGGGTGTCGAGCAGGTTGATCATGTGTTCGCGATACGGGAACTGCATGACCGACGTGGTAATGGAAATACCCCGTTGCTTCTCCATCTCCATCCAGTCGGATGTCGCATGGCGATCGGATTTACGGGATTTCACCGTACCGGCCACTGCAATCGCCTTGCCCATCAACAGGAGCTTTTCGGTGATCGTGGTTTTACCGGCATCGGGGTGGGAAATAATGGCGAAAGTGCGGCGTTTCGCGACTTCGGCGGCCTGGTTGGTCATGGGAAATCGCCTGGCGGTGATTCAAAAAAGGGCCGCGATTATAGCCCAACTCGATGCAATAACCGAACCGTTGAGCACATTAAGGGTGGCCAAATGCTGCCGCAGATGGGAACCTTTTAAAGCCCGGAGACGTCCATCCCCTGTTACGAATTTTCGTCAGGGGCTGAAAAATCAGCAAGTTAGCCTGACGAGGCTGCGCTCATGGCTCGCTTTCAGACCGCTTTATCGGCTTTGAAAAACGGCTACTTTTCGCGAACGACACTCCCGGCAGCCATGTATGGCATGCCACACGGGACTGCGCTCGCCGACTACAAAAAAAGGAGTCCGCCTGTGGCTATCCGCTATGGCAAAGGGCTGATGGGAGGTGCGGTGGTGATCGCGCTCCTGGCCCTGCTGGTCCACTGGATCGGCATCAACACGATCGAACACTACCGCGACGATTTGTTGTTTTACCTGCAAGCTCATCTGATTCTCGTCCTCGCTTCAATGCTGGCCGCCCTTGTCGTGGGCATCCCCGCCGGCATCTTCCTCAGTCGCCCGACCATGGTCGGCCGTGCTGAACGCTTCATGCAAATCTTCAATATCGGCAACACCGTGCCACCGCTGGCCGTGCTTGCGATTGCCCTGGGCGTCCTCGGCATCGGCAGTGGCCCGGCGATCTTCGCGTTGTTCCTCGCTTCCTTGTTGCCGATTGTGCGCAACACCTACGAAGGCCTGAAAAATGTGCAGGGTTCGCTGAAAGAAGCGGCCGTCGGCATCGGCATGACCCCGCGCCAGGTGCTGTGGAAAGTCGAATTGCCCAACGCCGTGCCGATCATCGTCGGTGGTGTGCGCGTGGCGTTGGCGATCAACGTCGGCACCGCGCCGCTGGCGTTCCTGATCGGCGCCAACAGCCTCGGCAGCCTGATCTTCCCTGGCATCGCCCTGAACAATCAGCCGCAACTGCTGCTCGGCGCCGCGTGCACCGCGCTGCTGGCCTTGCTGCTCGATGGCGTCGTCACCCTCGCCAGCCGCCTCTGGCTGGAACGCGGTTTGCGCCCTTCTTAAGGCTTTTGCGAAGGAATGAATATGAAACGACTTAGTTTGATCTTAGGTTGCATCCTGCTGTTCGCAGGTGTCGCGCAAGCCGCCGACAAACCAGTGATCCGCCTCGGCGCCCGAGTCTTCACTGAGCAAACCCTGCTCGCCGAAATCACCGCGCAATACCTGCGCAGCAAAGGTTACGACGCGCAGATTACCGGCGGTCTGGGCAGCAACCTCGCCCGCAGCGCCCACGAAAGCGGACAACTGGACATGCTCTGGGAATACACCGGCGTGTCGCTGGTGGCCTACAACCATGTCACTGAAAAACTCGACAGCGCCCAGTCCTACGCCCGGGTGAAAGAACTCGACGCGAAAAAAGGCCTGGTCTGGCTGACGCCGTCGAAATTCAGCAATACCTACGCTCTCGCCTTGCCGAAGAAAGTCGCCGAGGAATATCCGCAGATCAACAACATCAGCCAGTTGAACGAAGTGCTGCGCGCCGAGGCCAAGACCAATCATCTGGTGGCGCTGGACACCGAGTTTGCCAACCGCTCCGACGGTCTGATCGGCATGGTCGATCTCTACGGCATGAACCTGACCCGCAAGAACATTCGTCAGATGGACGCGGGGCTGGTTTACACCGCGCTGCGCAACGGTCAGGTGTTTGCCGGTCTGGTCTACACCACCGACGGTCGCCTCAACGCCTTCGGCCTGAAACTGCTGGAAGACGACAAGCATTACTTCCCCGACTACACCGCCGCACCGGTGGTGCGTCAGGCTTACCTCGACGCGCACCCGCAACTGGCCGAGCAACTCAAGCCATTGGCCGAACTGTTCGATGACGAAACCATGCGCCAGCTCAACGCGCGGGTCGACGTCGATCACGAAAGCCCATCGAAAGTTGCCGCCGATTTTCTGCGCCAGCACCCACTTAATTAAGGAGGAAAAGTCATGGAATTTCTGAACGCCTTTTCCCACCTCGACTGGCAGCAGGTGATGCACCTGACCTGGCAGCACATCACCCTGGTCGGCATCGCCGTGACCCTGGCGATTGTCGTTGGCGTGCCACTGGGCATCCTGATGACCCGCTTTCCGACCCTTGCCGGGCCGTTGCAGGCCAGCGCCACGGTGCTGCTGACCGTGCCGTCGATTGCCCTGTTCGGTTTGCTGCTGCCGTTCTACTCCAAGTTCGGCCAGGGCCTCGGGCCGATGCCGGCGATCACCGCCGTATTCCTTTATTCACTGCTGCCGATCATGCGCAACACCTACCTCGCCCTCACTGGCGTGGAACCGGGCATCCGTGAAGCAGCACGCGGCATCGGCATGACCTTCGGCCAGCGCCTGCGCATGGTCGAACTTCCGATCGCAGTGCCAGTGATCCTCGCTGGTGTGCGCACCGCCGTGGTGATGAACATCGGCGTGATGACCATCGCCGCGACCATCGGCGCCGGCGGCCTCGGTGTGTTGATCCTCGCCTCCATCAGCCGCAGTGACATGTCGATGCTGATCGTCGGCGCGCTGCTGGTCAGTCTTCTGGCCATTTTCGCTGACCTGTTTCTCCAATGGCTGCAACGCTCGTTGACTCCAAAAGGACTGCTCAAATGATCGAACTTCAAAACCTCAGCAAAACTTTCCAAAGCAACGGCAAAGACGTCAAAGCCGTGGACTCGGTAAGCCTGACCGTCAATGAAGGCGAAATCTGTGTGTTCCTCGGGCCATCGGGTTGCGGCAAAAGCACCACGCTGAAGATGATCAACCGCCTGATCAAACCGACTTCGGGCAAGATCCTCATCAACGGTGAAGACACCACCGATCTCGACGAAGTGACCCTGCGTCGCAACATCGGTTACGTGATCCAGCAGATCGGCCTGTTCCCGAACATGACCATCGAAGAGAACATCGTGGTCGTGCCGAAACTGCTCGGCTGGGACAAACAGAGATGCCATGACCGCGCCCGCGAGTTGATGAGCATGATCAAGCTGGAGCCCAAGCAATATCTGCATCGTTATCCGCGTGAACTGTCCGGTGGTCAGCAACAACGCATCGGTGTGATCCGCGCACTGGCTGCTGATGCGCCCCTGTTGTTGATGGATGAACCGTTCGGCGCGGTCGACCCGATCAACCGCGAAATGATCCAGAACGAATTCTTCGAGATGCAGCGCGCGCTGAACAAGACCGTGATCATGGTCAGCCACGACATCGATGAAGCGATCAAACTCGGTGACAAGATCGCCATCTTCCGCGCCGGCAAACTGCTGCAGATCGATCACCCGGACACGCTGCTCGCGCACCCGGCAGACGACTTTGTCAGCAGCTTTGTTGGCCAGGACAGCACGCTCAAGCGCCTGCTGTTGGTGAAAGCCGAAGATGCGGCGGACAACGCGCCGTCGGTGAGCCCGGAGACGCCGGTGGCCGACGCTCTGGAGTTGATGGACGAGCATGACCGTCGCTACGTGGTGGTCACCTGTGCCGAGAACAAGGCGCTGGGTTATGTGCGTCGTCGCGATCTGCACCGCCAGACCGGCACGTGCGCGCAGTTCCTGCGTGAGTTCAACGCCACGGCGGCGTACGACGAGCATTTGCGCATCCTGCTGTCGCGGATGTACGAGTTCAACCGTTCGTGGCTGCCGGTGATGGATGCCGAGCGGGTGTTCCTCGGGGAAGTGACTCAGGAGTCGATTGCCGCTTATCTGAGTTCGGGTCGTTCGCGCGGGATGAAGACCAGCATAGTCTCGCCGGCTGAGGCCGTAGTCGCATAAAACACGAAACCTGTGGGAGCGAGCCTGCTCGCGAAAGCGCAATATCAGTCAACAATGATGTTGGCTGTGAAAATGCCTTCGCGAGCAGGCTCGCTCCCACAGGATCTGCGTGATTTTTTCTTCATTCGCCTAGCGGAAAAGAATCTCAACACCTGCGGATCGAACAGCATGTATGAGACAACCCGCGAAACAGCCAAAATCCCCCTCACCCTCTCCCCTCGCGGCCAACGTCGCCGATATTGCCGCCATCACACTTACCCACGACTTCGCCGACAAAAGCCGCGAACGTGCAGGTATTTTTAACACTCGAAAATTCCCGGGGAACATCTGCCCGTCATCTCGGTCGGCTACAAAGAGTGCTGAACGCGACGCACGTCAGAAGCGTGCAAAAACGCGACATTTTTAGTTGATCTCACGCCCCTCACGCCCTAAAGTTCGCGCCGAACGTCCATGCTGGAAACGATCCATCCGGCTCAAGTACTGACGACGAGACAGCAAGGCCAAGGGCAACGCCCCATGGCCTTTTTGCTTTCGGCGACATGCCTTGGGAAGTAGGCGAACCAAAGTGGGGATACGGAGGACGTTCATTTGCACCCATTGATTAACGACGTTTGCCACTAGGAGTCCCAAGTATGTCGATCCAGGTCGAAGACTATTTCGCGCGCGCTACATTCGACAAAATGAAGGCGTTCGCCGACAAACAGGAAACCCCGTTCGTGGTGATCGACACCGCGATGATCGCCCAGGCCTACGATGACCTGCGCGCCGGTTTCGAATTCGCCAAGGTCTACTACGCGGTCAAAGCCAACCCGGCCGTCGAGATCATCGACCTGCTCAAAGAAAAAGGTTCGAGCTTCGACATCGCCTCGATCTACGAGTTGGACAAAGTGATGGATCGCGGCGTCAGCGCCGACCGTATCAGCTACGGCAACACCATCAAGAAATCCAAGGACATCCGTTACTTCTACGAGAAGGGCGTGCGTCTGTTCTCCACCGACTCCGAAGCCGACCTGCGCAACATCGCCAAGGCTGCCCCGGGTTCGAAAGTCTATGTGCGCATCCTCACCGAAGGCTCGACCACGGCTGACTGGCCACTGTCGCGCAAATTCGGCTGCCAGACCGACATGGCCATGGACCTGCTGATCCTCGCTCGCGACCTCGGCCTGGTGCCTTACGGCATCTCCTTCCACGTCGGTTCGCAACAGCGCGACATCAGCGTCTGGGATGCGGCGATCGCTAAGGTCAAAGTAATCTTCGAGCGCCTGAAAGAAGAAGACGGCATCCACCTGAAGCTGATCAACATGGGCGGTGGCTTCCCGGCCAACTACATCACCCGCACCAACAGCCTGGAAACCTACGCCGAAGAAATCATTCGCTTCCTGAAAGAAGACTTCGGTGATGACCTGCCGGAAATCATTCTCGAGCCGGGCCGTTCGTTGATTGCCAACGCCGGTATTCTGGTCAGCGAAGTGGTACTGGTTGCACGCAAGTCGCGCACCGCCGTCGAGCGTTGGGTGTATACCGATGTGGGCAAGTTCTCCGGCCTGATCGAAACCATGGACGAAGCGATCAAGTTCCCGATCTGGACCGAGAAAAAAGGCGAGATGGAAGAAGTCGTCATCGCTGGCCCGACCTGTGACAGCGCCGACATCATGTACGAGAACTACAAGTACGGCCTGCCGCTGAACCTGGCGATCGGTGATCGTCTGTACTGGCTGTCGACCGGTGCGTACACCACCAGTTACAGCGCGGTTGAGTTCAATGGCTTCCCGCCGTTGAAGTCGTTTTACGTGTAAGAGCAGCTGCGAGTTTCAAGCTGCTAGCTGCAAGTGAAAAGCCCATGACGTGTCATGGGCTTTTTTGTGTCTGGCTTCAAAATTTGTGGTGTGCTTTCGATCTATCCCCCTCACCCCAGCCCTCTCCCCCAAGGGGGCGAGGGGGAAAGGGAGCAGATCGGGGGCTTTTCAAAACCTGAGGTCGACTGGATATCTCAGGTCGGTGTAGTTGGAACATCCAACTCGGTCAGTCCCCTCTCCCTCTGGGAGAGGGTTAGGGTGAGGGCTATTGGCACCGAAGCGCATACCGCCCAGCCAACGCCTGAATCTTCGGATCTACAGCACTCGCCAACGTCTGACTCGCCACCCGCAGAAAATTCAGATTGCCGCCGGCCAAAGCTTTCTCAAGCCAATCGACCGCCTCATCAATCCGCCCCTCATCCGCTAAAACTGCAGCGAAACTGAACTGCCCACGAAAATCCCCACCGTCGGCCGAACGCCGATACCAATCGCGCGCCGCAACCGGATCCGCCGGGCACACCAGCCCTTCTTCCAGATACCGCCCCAGCAGATTCATCGATTTCGCATGGCCCAGTTCAGCCGCGCGGCGATACAGCGCCAGCGCCTGCAGATGATCCACCTCCACTCCCCGCCCGGTCGCGAGCAGATTGGCGAGGTTGTACATCGCCCAATCCAGTCCGGCCTCCGCTGCAATCCGATAATGCTGCGCAGCAACCGACGCATCCGCCACGCAACCCCAACCATGCTCATGACAACGCCCGAGCATGTTGCGCGCCATCAGGTGCCCACGCCCGGCAGCGATGCCGAACCAGCGCAGCGCCAGCGCTTGATCCTGGGCGATGCCTAGGCCGTCGAGCAGGATTTGCCCAAGCAACGCCTGTGCTTCAACTTCACCCTCGCCCGCCGCTAGCAAAATCGCCTGCGCGGCACGGGCCGGGCTTTCGGCGAGCATGGAGCTGAGTTGTTCGCCGTCGAGGACTTCTTCACGACGCAGTTGAAAACTCATACCTCGACCCAGCGACGGAGCAAGTTGTGATACGTGCCGGTGAGGCGAATCAGTGACGGGTGATCAGGCAGATCTTGAGTCAGTTGCTGCATCGCCCCGTCCATCTCGAACAACAGCGCGCGCTGGCTATCTTCACGCACCAGACTTTGTGTCCAGAAGAACGACGCATAACGCGCGCCACGCGTGACCGCGTTGACCTTATGCAGGCTGGTGCCGGGGTACAAAACCATGTCGCCGGCCGGCAACTTCACCCGTTGCGTGCCGAAGGTGTCCTGGATCTCCAGCTCGCCGCCGTCGTAATCATCGGGCTCGCTGAAGAACAGCGTCGCCGACAGATCGATGCGCACCCGCTCGATGCTGCCCTTGGGTTGGCGCACGGCGTTATCGATGTGGAAATCGAAACTGCCACCGGCCGTGTAACAGTTCACTAACGGCGGGAAGACTTTGTGCGGCAACGCGGCGGACATGAACAGTGGATTTTTCCACAAACGCTCCAGCATCGCTGCGCCGATCTCTTTGGCCAGCGGATGGCCTTCGGGCAGCTGCAAATTGTGCTTCGCCTTGGCCGACTGAAAGCCGGCGGTGATCTTGCCATCGGCCCAATCGGCCTGCTCTAGCGCCTCACGAATGCGCTGCACTTCGTCTTTTGCGAACAGTCCGGGGATGTGCAGCAGCATGGCGATGTCACCTGATGGCAAAGAGGCGGCAATGGTATTGATTCTTATTGACTGTGTAAAACCCGAGAGACGAATGAACTGGCAAAAACCGTAAGGTTAAATTGTAAAGAATGTAAATTCAGTGCGAATAACAATGTTTCGCAATTGATACGAATACTTGTTTAACCTATATTCCGCCGCCTCAAATCCTTGGGGAGGGGAATAAAAATGGCACGTCAACACGCACAATTACCGGTCAGTTCACCACGTCTGCTCGCCTCTGCAATCGGTGTGGCAATCACCGCCGGTTCCGCTGGCCAGATGGTGTTCGCCGCTGAAAAAACCGACAGCAAAGCCACCGGCAATGCCATCGCCCTGGACGCCACCGCCATCACCGGCGAAGCGCAGGACTCAACGTCCTACCAGGTCGAAAAAGCCTCCTCGCCCAAGTACACCGCGCCGTTGGTCGACACGCCGCGCTCGGTCACCGTTATTCCGCAACAAGTGCTCAAAGACACCGGCGCCCTGAACATGCAGGACGCGCTGCGCACCGTGCCGGGCATCACCTTCGGCGCCGGTGAAGGCGGCAATCCACAGGGCGACCGTCCGTTCATTCGTGGTTTCGACGCGCAGGGCGACACCTACCTCGACGGCGTGCGCGACACCGGTTCGCAAAGCCGCGAAATCTTCGCCGTGGAAAACATTGAAGTCAGCAAGGGCCCGAATTCCGCCATCGGCGGTCGTGGCGCGGCAGGCGGCAGCATCAACCTGGTGAGCAAGAAAGCGCACCTGGGCAATTCGTTCGATGGCGGCTTCACCTGGGGCTCCGACCAGACTCAGCGCTACACCCTCGACGGCAACTACCAGTTCAGCGACACCGCTGCTGGCCGTCTGAACCTGATGAGCCATGAGAGCAACGTCGCCGGTCGCGACAAAGTCGATTACGACCGCTGGGGCATCGCCCCGTCCCTGGCGTTTGGCCTGGGCACCGACACCCGCGTCAACCTCGACTACTACCACCTCGAAAGCAACGACACCCCGGACTCGGGCGTGCCGTACACCATTCCGGCCGGCGGCTCCGCTGCACGCACCAAGTCCAATCCGGACAAGCCTTACGCTGGCGGTGACCACAGCAATTTCTACGGCCTGGATCGCGACTTCCGCAAGGGCCGCACCGACACCGCGACCTTCGCCATCGAGCATGACCTGAGCGACTCGCTGACGATCAAGAACACCCTGCGTCACGGCACCAGCATGCAGGACTACATCCTGACCCAACCTGACGACAGCAAGGGCAACGTCAACAATGGCAGCCTCTGGCGCCGGGCCAATACTCGGGTGAGCAACACCGAGACCACCACCAACCAGACTGACCTGTTCGGCAACTTCTACGTTGCCGGCTTCAAGAACAGCTTCTCCACCGGTGTCGAATACACCCGTGAGGAAAGCCAGAAGTCTTCGTACAACGTCAACACCGACACCACACCGCGCACCACTAATGTGGCCGCGAGCAGCAACTGCACGCCGTCGATGATCGGCGCGTCGAGTAACTACAACTGCACCTCGCTGTCGAACCCGAACCCGAACGATCCGTGGAACGGCGCAATTTCGCGTAACTACGCCGGCACCGACACCCAGGCCAACACCTACGCGCTGTATGTGTTCGATACGCTGGAGCTGAACGAGCAGTGGCTGGTGAACATGGGCCTGCGTTACGACCACTTCGACACCGACTACAAGACCTACAACGCCGCTGGCACCACCACGTCCAAGGGCGATGACACCAGCGAGTTCGTCACCGGTCAGTTCGGCGTCGTCTACAAGCCGGCGGAAAACGGCAGCATCTACGCCTCCTACGCCACCTCGGCCACGCCACCGGGCAACACCTTGGGCGAGGGTCAGGAAGGCAACCCGTTGGGCGGCACCCCGGATCGCAGCGGCAACCTGCTGAGCAGCGACATGGAGCCGGAAACCACCAAGAACTATGAAATCGGCACCAAGTGGGATCTGCTCAACGATCGCCTGTCGCTGACCGCTGACATCTTCCGCACCGAGAAAGAAAACGCTCGTGTGCAAGTCGACACCACGTCGTACGAAAACGCCGGCAAGACCCGTGTGCAAGGTGTCGAGCTCTCGGCCAGCGGCAAGATCACTGACAAGTGGCAAGTGTTCGCCGGTTACGCCTTCATGGACAGCGAACAAGTCGATGGCGGCCCGCTGGGCAAAGCCAACGACGGCAACGAACTGCCTAACACGCCAAAAAACAGCGCCAGCCTGTGGACCACTTACCAGGTCACGCCGAAGCTGACCATCGGTGGCGGCGCGTTCTACGTCGACGACGTGTACGGCAGCGTGGCCAACACCACCATGGTTGACTCGTATGTTCGCTACGACGCAATGGCCGCGTACAAGCTGACCAAGAACGTCGACCTGCAACTCAATGTGCAGAACCTGACCAACGAAACCTACTACGACAAAGCCTTCTCGACCCACTTCGCCAACCAGGCGGCGGGCCGTACGGCACTGTTGAGCACCAACTTCCACTTCTGACCGATGTGGAAACCTGTGGGAGCGAGCCTGCTCGCGAAAGCGCTGGGTCAGTCAAGTAGAGGCTGACTGACACGACGCCTTCGCGAGCAGGCTCGCTCCCACAAGGTATGCGCCGCAAGGCTTGGCCCCGTTCATTCAATTGAACGGGGCTTTTGTGCGTAATAAAGAACGCTTCTCGATAACCCACGGCATAATGCGCGCCGTGAAGACAATTTCCGAATGGACGGCGAGTGACGTGTTGAAGAAAACCCTGTTCCAGTTGCACTGGTTTTTTGGCATCACCGCAGGCCTGGTGCTGGCGTTGATGGGCATCACCGGCGCGGCCTATTCGTTTCAGGACGAAATCCTGCGGGCGCTGAATCCCTCCGTCCTGCAGGTAGAGAAACAAGTCGCCGGTGTCTTGCCGCCCGTCGAACTGGTCGAGCGTATCGAAGCCACATCCGGCAAAAAAGTCTCGATGCTCTGGGTCGAAACCGACAGCGGCAACGCGGCGAAAGTGTTCTTCACCCCGCCCAAGGGTGAACGTCGCGGCGAGATGCGCTACTTCGATCCGTACACCGCCGAGTTCATGGGCGACGCGGTCGGCCAGGATTTCTTCGGCCTGATGCTGCAACTGCACCGCTTCCTCGCCATGGGCGATACCGGGCGCAACATCACCGGCGCCTGCACGCTGATCCTGCTGTTCTTCTGCCTGTCCGGCCTGTACCTGCGCTGGCCGCGTCAGTGGCATAGCTGGCGCGTCTGGCTGACGCTGGACTGGAAGAAAAAGGGCCGCGCCTTCAACTGGGATCTGCACTCGGTGGCGGGCACCTGGTGCCTGCTGGTCTATCTGTTGCTGGCGCTGACCGGGTTGTCGTGGTCGTACGAGTGGTACAACAAAGGCCTGACCCGACTGCTTTCCGACTCGCCACAAAACGAGCGCGTGCGCGGTGGTCGCGGCCCGGCGCCGGAAGGCCCGGCACCGATCGCCGATTACGCAGCGATGTGGAGCAGCATTTACAGCGCTGCCGGCCCGGGTCTGGCGGCGTACAACATCCGTATGCCGGCCGTCGCTGGCCAACCGGCGACCGTGTTCTACCTGCTCGACAGCTCGCCGCATGATCGCGCGCTGAACCAGATCACCCTCGACCCGGCCACCGGCATCGTCAAACGTGTCGACCGTTACGCCGACAAGAGCTTCAAGGCGCAATTGCTCACCAGCATTTATGCGCTGCACGTCGGCAGCTATTTCGGTCTGGTCGGGCGGATCATCATCACCCTCGCAGCGGTGTGCATGCCGCTGTTTTTCATCACCGGCTGGCTGCTGTACCTCGACCGTCGGCGCAAGAAAAAGCAGATCAAGGATGCCCGCCAAGGCCTCGCACAGCCGGGCGGCGATGCTTCGGCATGGCTGATCGGTTTCGCCAGCCAGAGCGGGTTTGCCGAGCAACTGGCATGGCAGACCGCCGGCCAATTGCAGGCTGCCGGACTGCCGGTGAAAGTGCAGCCGCTGGCGAATGTCAGCGAGCAGGATCTGCGTGAATCGAACAACGCACTGTTTGTGGTGAGCACGTTCGGCGACGGCGAAGCGCCGGACAGCGCGCGCGGATTCGAGCGCAAAGTGCTGGGCAAAGCGGCAACGCTCGACAGTCTGAATTACTCGGTGCTCGGTCTCGGCGATCGTCAATATCAGCACTTCTGTGGTTTCGCCAAACGCCTGCACCAATGGTTGGCGGAGCACGGCGGCAAGACATTGTTCGCGCCGGTCGAAGTCGACAGCGGTGATCCCTATGCCCTGCGCCACTGGCAAACCCAACTTGGCCTGCTCACCGGCCAAGCACCGGTCGATACCTGGCAAGCACCGAGTTACGACAACTGGACGCTGGTACGCCGCGAACTGATGAACCCGGATAGCAGCGGTGCGCCGGTTTACTTGTTGGGCCTGAGCGCACCGAACACCAGCAGTTGGCTGGCCGGTGATCTGGTCGAAGTGCTGCCGCGTAACTGCCCGTGGGCCATCGAACACTTCCTCGACGGCCTCGGCATTCGTGGCGAAACCACTGTGAAAATCAACGGCCTCGACGAGCCGCTGGAAGTTGCGCTGGCCTCGCGGCAATTGCCCGAGCACCGCGCACATCTGGTCGGTCTGCATGCGCAATCGCTGGTCGACGCGATGGTGCCGCTGGCCATGCGCGAATACTCGATCGCCTCGATTGCCGCCGACGGCGTGCTGGAGTTGATCGTGCGTCAGGAACAGCATGCCGACGGCACCCTGGGCATCGGTTCCGGCTGGCTGACTGAGCACGCGCCTGTGGGCGGCAGCATCAGTTTGCGGGTTCGACGCAACAGTGGCTTCCATCTGCCGAACGAACCAGTGCCGATGATTCTTTTGGGCAACGGCACCGGCATCGCAGGACTGCGCAGCTTGCTCAAGGCACGGATTGCCGATGGTCAACAGCGCCAGTGGTTGCTGTTTGGCGAGCGCAATCGTGAACACGATTTCCTCTGTCGCGCGGAGCTGGAAGAGTGGTTGATCAATGGTGATCTGGAGCGGCTGGATCTGGCGTTTTCGCGGGATCAGGCTGAGAAGGTTTATGTGCAGGATCGCTTGCGTGAGTCGGCTGCAGAGTTGAAGAAATGGCTGGCGGACGGGGCGGTTATTTATATCTGTGGCAGCTTGCAGGGAATGGCTTCGGGGGTTGATCAGGTGCTAAACGATATTCTTGGTGCCGCCGAAGTCGAACGCCTGATTGAGCAGGGCCGTTATCGGCGTGATGTCTATTAAAGAGCCCCTCACCCTAACCCTCTCCCAAAGGGAGAGGGGACTGACCGTTAGAGATTCACGCAATACGCCGACCTGAACGTCCTCTGCCGAATCCATAATCGACACGGTCTTCCAGGTCGGCGTACCTCTTTAGACACCTCCGTCGGCCCCCTCTCCCTCCGGGAGAGGGCTGGGCGGGGTAAAGACCGGGTACATCCTTTACGTTTGAGACCGGGGACATGGTTTACAGGTATTAATCATGGTCAGGAGGTGCTGACCATGCCCTGGAATCAAGAGTCCCCAATGGATCAACGAGTGAAGTTAGTCAGCGACTGGCTTGGCGGCAGTTACACCAAGAGCCAATTAAGCCGGCGCTATGGTGTCAGCCGTCCAACCATCGACAAGTGGCTGGAACGATACGCAGCGTTAGGCGTAGATGGCTTGAAAGAGCAATCGCGCAAGCCGTTGAGCTGTCCTCATCAAACGTCCGACGAAATCATTGCCACGCTGCTGGCCAAGAAAAACGAACATCCCGATCGGGGACCCAAGCAGATCATTGATCGCCTGCGCGATTCCGATCCGCATATCCAATGGCCGGCGGCGAGTACCGCCGGGGAGTGGTTGAAGAAAGCTGGTTTGGTGGTGGCGCGACGGCCCTATCCCCCGCGTCCCCGTGCTCCAACGCATTTGCGTCCGGTCGACGCGCCCAACCAGACTTGGTGTGCTGATTACAAAGGGCAGTTCAAAATGCAGGACGGCAATTGGTGCTATCCGCTGACCATTACCGATCAGATGAGCCGCTTTTTATTCGTCTGTCGCGCTTTGCCCAGTACGCACGGAGCGCCGACGCGGGAAGGCTTCGAGTGGGCTTTTCGAGAATATGGGCTGCCGGATGTGATCCGCACTGACAATGGCGCTCCTTTCGCATCGACAGGTCTGGCGCGACTTTCGAAGTTATCGGTTTGGTTCATCAGGCTTGGAATCCATGTCGAAACGATTACGCCTGGCCGTCCCGACCAAAATGGTCGACATGAACGGATGCATCGAACGCTAAAGGCAGCAGTGCCACCGGCGGAAAACCTGGTGCGCCAGCAGTTGGCTTTTCAGGAATTCATCCAAGACTTCAACCACCACCGACCGCACACCGCGCTGGGTATGAAACCGCCGGCATCTGTCTATAGCCCATCGACACGCGCTTATCCTGGTTACTTGCCTGCGCTTGAATACAGTTCCGACGTTGAAGTACGCAAGGTTCGGTCAAATGGGGAAATCAAATGGAAAGGACAGCTGATTTTTCTAGGAGAGGCTCTAATTGGAGAGGACATCGCGTTGAAGGAAGTGGCTGATGACGCTTGGGAACTGTACCTTTGCAGCCACTGTTTAGGCAGGCTTGAAAGAGGCGCCAAACGCGTTTCAAGCCTGTAAAGGTGTAAACGATGTCCCCGGTCTAATTTGTAAAGGATGTACCGGTCTCTACACGGGCGGCGTTCCGATGAGGGTTAGCCTTTGATCTTTAAGCAGGCTGCAATTTTTTCTCGAAAACCGCCACCCCATTCAAATCCCGCAACACCACGCTCATCTCCCCACTCCCCCCTTCAATATTCACCTCGCCAAAAAACTGAAACCCGGCAAACGGCGAAGTGTTCTGCGCCGGCGGCGCCTTCTCGAACACCACCTCCGGGCCAAAGGTTTTATCCAGTGGATTAGGCCCGAAACTCCCGGCATTCAGCGGCCCCGCGACAAACTCCCAGAACGGTTCGAAATCCTGAAACGCCGCGCGGTCCGGGTGATAGTGATGCGCCGCGCAGTAATGCACATCCGCCGTGAGGAAGACGAAATTGCGCACCTGCTGCGCACGCAGATAGCCGAGCAATTCGGCGATTTCCACCTCGCGCCCCTGGGCCGGTCCCGGGTCACCGTTAGCCACCGCTTCCCAACGCGGGACACCCGGGCTGACCTCACCATCCGGCACGCCAAGGCCGATTGGCATGTCGGCGGCAATGACCTTCCACTGGGCTTTGGATTTCTTCAAGCCGCGCTTGAGCCAGTTCAGTTGCTCACGTCCCAAAAACGGTTTCGACGCGCCGAGGTTGTCGTCATTGGCGCCGCGATAACTGCGCATGTCGAGCACGAACACATCGAGCATTGGCCCATAGCTCAACTTGCGATAAATCCTTCCGCCAGCATCGGCAGCCTGCAAACGCATCGGCGAGTATTCCAGCCACGCCTTGCGTGCGCGCCCGACCAGGGTGTGGATATCTTTTTCCTGATAACGCTCGTCGAGCTGCTTGCCGGGCGACCAGTTGTTGACCACTTCATGGTCGTCCCACTGCCAGATCTGCGGCACCTCGGCGTTGAAGCGGCGGATGTTTTCGTCCATCAGGTTGTAGCGGTAATTGCCGCGATAGTCGGCGAGGGTCTGCGCGACTTTGCTCTTGGCTTCGGTGGTGAGGTTACGCCAGATGCGACCGTTTTCCGTGGTGAGCTGGGCCGGCACCGGGCCGTCGGCATAGATGGTGTCACCGCTGTGGATGAAGAAGTCCGGCAGACGCAAACGCATCGCTTCGTAGATGCGCATGCCGCCGATGTCCGGGTTGATACCGAAGCCCTGGCCGACGGTGTCGCCGCTCCAGACGAAACGAATATTGCGCCGCGCCGTCGGAGCGCTGCGCAGGTGACCGAGCCACGGCTCGCTGGCGACGCCGGTACGGGCGTCCTTGAAATACACGCGATAGAAAATCGCCTGATCGGCGGGCAGCCCGGCCAGTTCAACGCGGGCGGTGAAGTCGCTGCGGGCATCGGCCAGCGTCGAGACTACCCGGCGCGGGTGGCGAAACTGGCTGCGGGTGTCCCACTCGACCACCATATGCGCGGGGCGATCGCTGCGGCTCCAGATCATCGCGCGGTCGCCTTGCAGATCGCCGGACTGCACGCCGTCGGTCAACTGCGGGCGATCCTTGACCGACGCAATCACCGCCGGCGCCAGGCTTGGCATCAGCAGACCGGCACCAACGACTTGCATGACACGCCGGCGACCGGGGTTGAAATCGCTCATGGTGTTCTCCCTGAAAAAAGGAAAACTTAAGCACGCGATCATGAAACAGACATGACACCAGACACACCACAGAACCAATTGTAGGAGTGAGCCTGCTCGCGATATCGGTATATCTGCCAACATTCATGTCACTGACAGACCGCTATCGCGAGCAGGCTCACTCCTACAAGGGTTTTGTGTTGTCGGTCAGGCCTTCGCCGGTTCCAGCGCCAGCTCAACGGCCTCCGGGCGTTTGACCGTCGCATAGACAACGGCGGTCAAGAGGCTCCCCGCGACAATCGCCAGCAAATACAGCAACGCATGGTTGATCGCATTCGGAATCGCCAGCACAAACAAGCCACCGTGCGGCGCCATCAGTTTGCAGCCGAAGTACATCGACAACGCACCGGTCAGCGCGCCACCGGCGATGCTCGCCGGAATCACCCGCAACGGATCTTTCGCGGCAAACGGAATCGCCCCTTCGGAGATGAAACACAGCCCCAGCACGAAGGCAGCCTTGCCGGCCTCGCGTTCAGTCTGGGCGAATTTGCGCCGCGCAATAAATGTGGCGATGCCCAGGCCAATCGGCGGCACCATCCCTGCGGCCATGGTCGCGGCCATCGGTGCATAACTCTGCGACGCCAGCAGACCTACCGAGAACGCGTACGCGGCTTTATTGATCGGCCCGCCAAGGTCGACGCACATCATGCCACCGAGCAGCACACCGAGCAGAATCGCGTTGGTGGTACCCATGCTGTCGAGGAAATGCGTGAGCGCACCGAGCATGCCGGCGACCGGTTTACCGACCACGTAAATCATCACCAGACCGGTGATCAGGCTGGCAAACAACGGGATGATCAGAATCGGTTTCAGCGCTTCGAGACTTTGCGGCAAGGCGACATATCGACTGATAGCCTTGGCCGCATAACCGGCGATAAACCCGGCGATGATGCCGCCGATAAACCCGGCGCCCAGCGTACTGGCAAGCAAACCACCAATCATCCCCGGCGCCAGGCCCGGACGGTCGGCGATCGAATAAGCGATGTAACCGGCCAACAACGGCACCATCAACTTGAACGCGGTCTCGCCACCGATCTGCATCAACGCCGCCGCCAGCGTGCCTTCCTCCTTGAACGCGGTGATGCCGAAGACGAACGACAGCGCGATCATCAAACCACCGGCCACGACCATAGGCAACATGAACGACACGCCGGTCAGCAGGTGTTTATAGATGCCGGTTTTCTCTTGCTTGGCCGGTGCCTTGCCGTCACTCGCGGCGCTTTCCACTGCACCTTCGGCCAAGGCTTTTTTCAGCGTGGCTTCGGACTGCTTCAAGGCGATCCCGGTGCCGCAGCGATAGATCTTCTTGCCGGCAAAACGCTCGGTGGCGACTTCGATATCCGCCGCCAGCAACACCACGTCTGCTTCGGCAATCGCCGCTGCGCTCAACGGGGTTTTCGCGCCCACCGAGCCTTGGGTTTCGACCTGCAGTTCGTAGCCCAGACGCTTGGCGGTCTGCTGCAAGGCTTCGGCGGCCATGAAGGTGTGGGCTACACCGGTCGGGCACGCGGTGATGGCGACGAGGCGTGGCGCGCGCGGCGCATCAGCAACCGGTTCTGCCGCGCTGGCGACGTAAACCTCAGCCTCTTCAGCACCACGACGCAGCACCGCCTCGACATCTTGCAATGCCTGCGCCGGAGCAATCTGGAAAACCCGTTTGCCGACAAAACGCGTCATATCGACCGCGCCTGTGGCGACCAACAAAACCCACTCCGCCGCTGCAATGGTCGCCGCCGACAACTCGCGTTCCGGGTGCGCCGCATCGACCACTTCCACGCTGGTGCTCCAGCCCTGACGCTGCGCTGCCGCATCGAGCAAACGTGCGCACAGCACACTGGTGACCATGCCGTTCGGGCAAGCCGTAACAATGGCTAATTTCATGACAAACCCTCTTATTGTTCTGTCAGGGGACGCACGCGCACGCCCTGTTCGAGCTGCGCCAGTTGCGCCGCATCGTTGATGCCAAAACCGATCTGGGTCACCGCCATCGCCGCAATTGCGGTGGCCGTGCGCAGGGTTTGCTCGGGCGTATCGGCGCTGAGCAAACCGTGGAGCATGCCGGCCAGCAACGAATCACCGGCACCGACTGTGCTGGCGACGCTGACCTTGGGCGGCGTGGCATGCAGTGCCGAACCGACGCTGAACCAGTTCACGCCGTCAGCACCGTGGGAGATCACCACGTGCTCGATACCTTGCGCATGCAAGCGCGCCGCTGCCTGAGCCTCGGCCGCGTGAGAAACCACGTCGCAACCGAGCGCGTCGGCGAGTTCTTCAGTGTTCGGTTTGATCAGCCATGGACTGGCTTTCAAAGCTTCGCGCAATGCTGCGCCGCTGCTGTCGAGAGCGACTTTCAGGCCAAGTTGATTGAGCCGTTCGATCAATTCACGCAACCACTGCGCCGTAACGCCACGCGGCAAACTGCCGGCGACCACCACCGCATCGTGACCCGGTGCAATCTGCACCAGTCGATCGAGCAACGCTTGTTGCGCGGCGGCATCGACCACCGGTCCAGGGCCGTTGATGTCGGTGATGCGGCCACTCTGTTCAGCTACTTTGATGTTGCTGCGCGTCTCGCCCGGCACGCGGATAAACGCGTCGACAAAACCACGCTTGGCGAACAGGGTTTCGAACGCTTGCAGGTTGTCTTCACCGAGAAAGCCGCTGACCGTCAGTTGATGGCCAAGGTCGGCCAGCACTTGCGCGACGTTCACGCCTTTGCCGGCAGCGTGGGTGTGCATCTCGTCGCTGCGATTGACCTGACCCGCCTCCAGGCGTGGCAGTTCGACGGTGAGGTCGAGCGCCGGGTTGAGGGTCAGGGTAAGAATCTTGGCCATTACAGGGCCTCCACTAATGCGCGCACTTCGTTCGCGCTGCCCACGGCCAGGGCGTGTTGAGCAAGGGTTTGCGCCTGGGTCAGGCTGAGTTCGCGGATGCGTGCCTTGACTTCGGCAATGCTGCGCCCGGAGACGCTGAGTTCATCGACACCGAGACCGACCAGCACCGGCACCGCCAGCGGATCTGCCGCCAGCTCACCGCAGACGCCGACCCATTTGCCGTGGGCATGGGCCGCGCGCACGGTGATGTCGATCAGTTGCAACACCGCCGGATGCAGGCCATCAGCCTGCGCCGACAACGTCGGGTGACCACGGTCGATGGCCAGTGTGTACTGGGTCAGGTCGTTGGTGCCGACACTGAAGAAGTCGACTTCCTTGGCCAGTACCGGCGCGAGCAGAGCGGCGGACGGCACTTCAATCATGATCCCCAGTTGCAGATCAGCAACCGGGATTTCCAGGCGCAGACGTTCAGTCATGTCGCGGGCCTGACGCCACTCTTCGACGCTGCCAACCATCGGGAACATGATCCGCAGCGGACGGTTGTCCGCCGAACGCAGCAAGGCGCGCAATTGCGCTTCCATGATCTGCGGACGCTGCAAGGTCAGGCGAATACCGCGTACGCCGAGGAACGGGTTTTCTTCCTTGGCGATCGGCCAATACGGCAGCGGTTTGTCGCCGCCGACGTCCAGCGTGCGCACCACCAGCGGTCGACCGGCGAGACCATCAAGAACGCGGCGGTATTCGGCTTCTTGCGTGGCCTCGTCCGGCGCTTGCGGGTGGGCCATGAAAATCAGTTCGGTACGCAGCAGGCCAATGCCTTCGGCGCCCTGCTCCACTGCACTGATCACACCGGCGCTTTCGCCGATGTTGGCGAACACTTCGACCGCATGACCATCGGTCGTGTGTGCCGGTTGATGGCGTTGTTCGGCGGCAATTTTCAAGCGTTGCTCACGGGTGTCGCGTTCTTCGGTGGCGCGTTGCAGGGTCGCCGCATCGGCGTCGACGTGCAGGCGACCGCGTTGGCCGTCGAGCAGCAACGGTGTGCCCGGCGCCAGCAACAACACCGCTGCGCCAGCGCCGACCAGCGCTGGAATCCCGAGAGCACGCGCAACGATTGCACTGTGCGCCGTGGCGCCGCCGCGCGCGGTGAGAATCCCCGCCACGCGCGCCGGATCCAGCCGTGCGACATCGGACGGACCGACCTCGTCCATCACCAGAATGTACGGTTGCTCAGGCTCGCTCGGAGTTTGCACGCCACACAGTTGCGCCAGCACGCGACGACCGACGTCACGCAGGTCCGCCGCCCGTTCGGCGAGCAACGCGTCCTGTAGCGATTCCTGTTGTTTGGCCGCCGCTTCGATCACCGCCATCCACGCTGCTTCGGCGCTTTCGCCTTGCTTGAGGCGGGTGTCGACTTCATCGGTGAGTTCCGGGTCGTCGAGCATTTCCTGATGGGTGATAAAGATCTCGCGGATGGCTTTGGCTTTGCTGCGTTCGATCAGGCCCTGAATATCACTGCGCACGTCGCTGAGCGCTTGCTTGAGGCGTTCGCGCTCAACGGCGGCAGACTCGCCGCGCAGCGGGTAATCGATGGTTTGCTGAACCTGAATATGCGCAGGTCCGATGGCAATGCCAGGGGCTGCCGGGATCGCCTGCAACTGAGCGCCGGACGCCGGGGCGATCAGCACTTCGGCGATGTCGGCAATGACCTCGCGCTGCTGGCTTACGGCTGGCAGCGGCTCGACCTCTTCGCCAAGGCCTTCTTCGATCGCGGCCAAGAGTGCCGGCAAGGCGTCAGCGGCGACGCTTGGTTCAGCGATCAACTCCAGCACCTGACCGCGACGGGCGCCGAGGCTGAGCAGCTTGCTCAGGCTCTTCACCGACACGGCGCTGTCCTGGCTGTCGACGATGCGCACACGAATTTCGCCATCAAAACTCTTCGCCAGTTGCGCAAGGATCTTTGCCGGGCGCGCATGCAAACCATGGGCGTTGGCCAGGGCAATGCGTGCGCTTGGCCAGTCGGCGGGCAATTCACCGCCGAGCACTTCAAGGACTTTGCGGCTGCTGGTGGCGCGGCCCAGCTCATGGCCGCGACCTTCGATCAACAACGCGCAAAGACGTTCAAGCAACGCCTGATGCGCCTCGCCAAGGCTGGCCAGACAGAACAGACCGCTGAGCGGTTGACCGAGGTAGCGCATCGGTTTGTCCGGCGTCACGAACGCCAGCCCCGGACGCTTCACGGTTTGCTCGCTGTGCAGCCACCACAAGCCATCGCCCAGGGGCAGCGCTTCGACCTGCTGCAACACACCGGCAAAACCGTTGCTCACACAATCGGCCTGCCGTAACAGACGTGCACCACGCCAGACCAGTTCTTCGAAATCGTCAGCCGACACGCCGAGGCCGATCATCTGCGCATCCAGCGCCAGTTCCTGTGGCGCGCCTTGCAGCAATTTCAGCAGCGCTTCGGGGGAACTGGCACGACGCAGAGCCTGGCCCAGATCGGTCTCGCCGAGGGCGCGGGTCAGCAGTTGCAGCAGGCGCAGGTGTTCGTCGGATTTGGCGGCGATGCCGATGGCCAGATAAACGATCTGGCCATCGCCCCAATCCACGCCTTCCGGGAACTGCATCAGGCGCACGCCAGTGGCGAATACCTGATCACGGGTTTGCGGCGTTCCGTGGGGAATGGCAATACCTTGACCGAGAAAGGTCGAGCCCTGGGCTTCCCGTGCCTGCAATCCAGCGAGGTAACCGTCGGCAACCAGACCATCGGCCACCAGGTGATTGGCGAGCAGTTGCAGGGCAGCGGGTTTATCCACAGCCGATTGGCCCATGGATATCTGCTCTATAGTGAGCTCGAGCATGCGATCTCCTTTTTGGCGCTGTATGAGTGCCAGGTATTGTTTTGGATGGTTTGCAGCTTAGGCGCTTTACCGCTTTGCTTTTCAGCGGCAGTTTTGGCGGTTTCACGGCAGAACCGGCCAAAGACGTCTAAAACGTAGAAAATACGCTTGCTGAAACGTTTAATCTAGATTGATCGGCACGTTACTCGATAATGTCCCATCCTTGAAGTCCAACTTGTCGGATGCGCTGCGACAATAGTCGCCTGCCCTAATCGGGTAGGATTGGCGAAAATGTCGCGGCAAGCTCGAAAAAACAAGGAAATCCCGGGTTGAAACTCAGTGATATCGCGCGGTTGGCCGGAGTGTCCGTGACCACCGCCAGCTACGTCATCAACGGCAAGGCCGAACAGCAACGCATCAGCACCGCCACCGTCGAGCGGGTGCGCGCAGTGGTCGATCTGCACGGCTTTACGCCAAACCCTCAAGCAGCCGGGCTACGCAGCCGGCACACGCGCACCCTGGGCTTTATTCTGCCGGATCTGGAAAACCCCAGTTACGCGCGGATCGCCAAGCTGCTCGAGCAAGGTGCGCGGGCGCGCGGCTATCAATTGCTGATCGCCAGCTCCGACGATGCGCCAGACAGCGAGCGGCAGTTGCTGCAACTATTCAAGGCGCGCCGCTGCGATGCGCTGATCGTCGCCAGTTGCCTTCCGGCCGGCGATGACAGTTATCGGCAGTTGCAGGCCAAAGGTCTGCCGATCATCGCCATCGACCGCGTCATGGAACCCGAGCATTTCTGCTCGGTGATCAGTGACGACCGCGAAGCCAGCCTGCACCTGACCCAGAGCCTGCTCGATCCGCAACCGAAGCAGATCGTGCTGCTCGGTGCGCGCCCGGAACTGAGCATCAGCCAGGAACGTGCCGCCGGTTTCAAAGAGGCGCTGGCCGACTTCAAAGGCGAAGTGCTGGTCGAACACGCCGAATCCTTCAGCCGTGAGTGCGGCAAGCAATTGATGGAAGAACTCCTGCAACGTCTGGGGCATTTGCCGGATGCGCTGGTGACAACGTCCTACGTGCTGCTGCAAGGCGTGTTCGATGCGCTGCATGACTTCCCGCTGAAATCGCGGCCGCTGCGCCTCGGCACCTTCGGCGATACGCAGTTACTGGATTTCCTGCCGCTGCCGGTCAACGCCATGGCACAGCAGCACCAGTTGATCGCCGACAAGGCGCTGGAACTGGCCCTGGCGGCGGTCGAGCAGTCGGAGTACAAGCCCGGCGTGCAAGCTATCGCGCGGACCTTCAAGCAGCGTATTCACCGGGACTGAACCGTGGAGCTGATCGACAGCCACACCCACCTCGACTTCCCCGACTTCGACGCCGATCGCTTAGCGTTGCTCGCCGAAAGCCGCGCCCTCGGGGTGCGGCGGATGGTGGTTTTGGGCGTCTATGAGGGCAATTGGCAACGGATGTGGGATCTGGTGCAGAGCGATGTCGATTTGTACGCGGCATTCGGTCTGCACCCGGTGTATCTCGATCAGCATCGTCCTGAGGATTTGTCGGCGCTTGGTGATTGGCTGACTCGATTACGCGGTCATCGGCAGTTGTGTGCGGTGGGCGAGATCGGTCTGGATTACTTTATCGAAACCCTCGACCGCGAGCGGCAACAGGCGCTGTTCGAGGCGCAACTGCAATTGGCCGCTGACTTTCAGTTACCGGCGCTGATCCATGTGCGTCGCAGCCACGCGGCGGTGATTGCGACGCTCAAGCGCTTCAAGCTCAAACGCGCGGGGATCATCCACGCCTTTGCCGGCAGCCGTGAAGAGGCTCGGGAATACATCAAACTCGGTTTCAAACTGGGCCTCGGCGGCGCACCGACCTGGCCACAAGCGTTGCGCATGCATCGGGTGCTGGCGGAACTGCCACTGGATTCGATTGTGCTGGAAACCGATTCACCGGACATGGCACCTGTCATGTTTCCCGGTCAGCGCAACAGTCCGGCGCACTTGCCGGCGATCTGCGAGGCGCTGGCCGGACTGATGAATATCAGCCCGCAACAACTGGCGACGGCCAGTACCGCCAATAGCTGCCAAGTATTCGGCTGGTAATCAGTCGGCGTGCGCCTTGGCGGCCTCCAGAATCAGCGTCAGGTGTTGACGCTGGCGCGCGTAACGGACGACCAAGAAGTACACAAAGATCGTGATCAGTGACGCGTTCAGTTGCTCAGTGACGCTAAGTAGCCCCACCCACTCCATCACCAACGCCACCAGCAGCGCAGTGCACACCGCCAACGAAGCGCTGAAGCGCAGCAGCGCCAGTGAGTCGAGCGACTTGAAGCGTTTGATCTGTTGCGGGCATCGCAGCTCCAGCGCTTTCTGGCAATGCTCGCAGGTAAACGGTTCATTGATCGAGATGGCATTGAGCTGCCAGGGTTTGAGCAGCAGCGTGGTCAGGCAATGAGCACAACGGCCCCGCACCCCCAAGGTTGCGGCAGACATGAGCGACCTCCTCTACGCGAACGATTGGGTATGGATACTGGCTCATTGATGGGGAAATGCCAGAGCCTGGAGGGAAACAGGATTAGGCTTACGGTCGGAAGTGAAGAAGTACTACAAAGGGTTCTGACAAAACCCAAAACCCTGTGGGAGCGAGCCTGCTCGCGAAGGCGGTGTGTCAGGTGACAGAGATGTCACTGACAGATTGCATTCGCGAGCAGGCTCGCTCCCACAGTTTTCGTGCGTGCCTCAGACGCGGAACGCGCTGATCAGTTGTTTAAGCTCAACGACCTGGGCTGACAGCGCCCGGCTGGCATCTTCGGTCTGATGCGCACCTTGCGCCGTGCGCTCGCCGGCGCGGTTGATCTCGACGATGTTCTGATCGATGTCGTGGGCCACCGCAGTTTGCTGTTCAACCGCAGCGGCGATCTGCTGGTTCTGATCGACGATCATACCGACCGCACCAAGGATGTTTTCCAGCGCCTGCTGGACCTTTTCCGACTGCCCGACCGTGCCATTGGCCATCTGATGGCTGACGCCCATGGCCTTCACGGCCGCGCCGACACCGCCGTGCAGTTTGGCGATCATCTGTTCGATTTCTTCAGTTGATTGCTGGGTGCGTTTGGCCAAGGTGCGTACTTCATCGGCGACCACAGCAAAACCGCGCCCCTGCTCGCCAGCACGGGCGGCTTCGATCGCGGCGTTGAGCGCCAGCAGGTTGGTTTGTTCGGCAATACTCTTGATCACTTCCAGTACTCGACTGATCGCCTGGCTGTCGCTGGCTAACTGGTTGATCACCAACACCGACTGGTCGATTTCGCTGGCCAGCGCAGCAATGCTGCCCTGCTGCGACTCGACCAGGCCACGGCCACTGATGGTCTCGTCATTGACGCTATGGGCGCTGCTCACCGCTGCCGCCGCACTGCGTGCCACCTCCAGTGAAGTCGCCGACATCTGGTTCATCGCCGTCGCCACTTGCTCGATCTGCGTGCGTTGCCCGGCGACCGCCTGATTGCTTTGCGCAGAGACGTTTTCAACCTGCCCGGCCTGGCGCTCGACCTCAGCGACAGTCTGACCTACGCGCTCGATCAAGTCGTGAATCTTCCTCACCGTGCCATTGAAGACTTCGCCCAACTCGCCCAGCTCATCGCGGCTATTGGCCTTGAAGTTGACGGTCATGTCGCCGGCCGCGACCTTGTCCATCATCGCCCCGAGGCGTTTCAGCGTGGTGCGGGTCGAGGCGTAGAAACCGCCGTAGAGATAGAAGATCAGTACGAACACCACCGACAGCGCCACCGCCTGCAAGACCATGTGTGTGCGGTTCTGCGCCAGACGCTGCTGCAATTGCGTGTCGAGGAATTTGAGGGTGGCTTCGTTGAGCTGGTAAGTCCTGTCGATCAGCACGGTGACCTGATCGTAGAACGCCTGCCACGGCGCATCGAGGGTGTCGGCCATCACCACCTGCTCTTCGAACAGCTCGCTGGCCTGTTTCAGCGAGGCCTTGCTGCTGTCGGCCACCGTGCTGAGGGTATCCCGCGCGGCTTTGCTGGAGCCGAGGGCGTCCTGCAGTTTAAGCGCGTACTCGGCCTGGAGTTTTTCGATCTGCACCATCAGCTCATCGAAACGGGTGCTCGAAGAACTGTTGAGAAAACCCTGGCCCAATGAATACGAGCCCATGGCCCGGCCTTCACCGAGGGTTTGCGTGACGGTCGGCGTGATCAGGGTGACCAGTTCGCTGAGTTGACGGATATCGCTCTGGTTGTCGCGGCTCAGGCCGGCCTGGCTGGTGATGATCTGGCTGAAAATCTGCGCACTGGCGAGCAATTTGCCGATCAACGCACTTTTGCTTTGCAGCGAGTTTTCCGTTTGCTGGGCCTTGAACGCGGCAATCATTTCATCGCGTTTACCGTCGAAGACCTGAATCTGCTCGGGATCCTCGGTCATCGCCGTCAGCCCTTGCAGGCGCGCCAAAACGGCTTGTTCGAGGGTGGTTATCTGCGCCTCGACGTTGCCGGCCTTGCCGGACTGGCCGAGGGTGACGTTGATTTGTACCAGGTTATTGAGGGTTTCCAGATCCCGACGCAGGGCCAGGCTACTGCCCAGCAGATCAAGGCTTTGCAGCTCGACCCGAGTGCCCTGGAATTCGCGATAGGAATCGCGCACCAGATAAAAATTGGTCACCAGCATTGGCACCAGAAACAGCACGCTGATCAGGCTGAACTTCATGCCGAAGCTCAGACGGTTCATCAGCGAGACGGCGGGATAGAGCAAGCTCTTCACTGGAAGTCTCCCTTGGTTTTTCTTGTTTTTATTGGCAGGCGCGGGGCGACAGCAGATAGCCACTATCGATCGCCATCTCTGTATAGCTCAAATCGGAGGGAGGTTTTGTAACTTAAGGTTAACGACATCGCAGCCCGCGACACACAGATCTCCTCGTAGGAGCTGCCGCAGGCTGCGATCTTTTGATCTTTCTTGAAATCAGTGAACCAGAACCGTCCACAAGGCAAACCCGGCATACCACAACACCGCCGCGCGCAGCAGCAATTCCCACAAGCAATCGAGGGTGTTGATGCCGTCCGGCCCGACCACGGGAGGTGGAATCTCGCCCGCCGCCAGACCGACCCGGTTGATCAATTGCGCAGCGCTGATGTTCCAGTTCAGCAGTTCATGCAGCATCACCCGACTGACCGCGACAAAATTGCCGACCAGCGCCAGGCTCGCCGCCAACAAGCGCACCGGCAGCCAGTCAAAGGCATGCCGCAGTTGCGCCGCGCGCTCGACCAGCGCCGGGTTCTGGCCGTGCTCCTGCGCCAGCGCCAACAGGCGATACGCCAACGCCGCGACCGGGCCAAGTACGAAATACCAGAAGATCACCGCAAAAAAGCTCTGATAGGCCTGCCACAGCAGATGCCCCTGCACGCTTTCAAGCAACTGCTCGCCGCTGTCGGCGCAAATATCCAGATCACGCTTGGCCACATGCGCTGCGGCTTGCAAATCCTCACGTCGCCAGGCATCACGGAACGGCCCGAGACCGCCGAGCAAATCGCCGCGCCCCAGGCTGTAAATCACCACCAGCAAATGCACCGGCAACGCCAGCAAGCCGTAGGCCACAGGCTCCAATACCAATAGCAACAACGCCAGCAGCGCCACCGGGAACAGCACCAGAATCGTCAGCACCAGCCAAGGCTGTCTGGCCAGGCGCGTGCTGGTTTCGAGTTTGTTCAGTTCGCGGATCCATCCGCCATCGCGTTGAACCCGATGACGCAGGGCCGAAAACTTCTCGATCCACAACGCCAGCAGTAACACCAGAAAACTCATTGTCCTTCCTCTTGTGCCAGGGCCGCGCGGTAACGCGCCCAGTCGAATGCCGGGCCAGGATCGGTCTTACGCCCGGGTGCTATGTCGCTGTGCCCACAAATGCGGGCGCCGGTGATGGCCGGAAATGCGCTTTGCAACTGGCGGGTCAACGCCGTCAACGCCTGATACTGCGCGTCGGTGAACGGCAGATCATCGGTGCCTTCGAGCTCGATGCCCACGGAAAAATCGTTACAGGTTTCCCGTCCTTCGAAGACCGAGACGCCGGCATGCCACGCGCGCTCAAGACAGGAGACAAACTGGGTGACCTTGCCGTCACGTTCAATCAGAAAGTGCGCCGAGACGCGCAGGTCAGCAATCCCTGCAAAATAGGGATGTTCGGTGACATCCAGACGATTCTGGAAAAATTCCTGCACCTTGCCCGTGGCGAACTGCGCCGGCGGCAGGCTGATGTTGTGGATGACCAACAGGGAAATTTCGCCCGCCGGGCGCTCATTGAAGTTGGGCGATGGGCAGACCTGCACCCCGTGACACCACCCGCTAGCGGGATCCAACTGCATACCGATTCCTTCAACGCCGACTGTGTTGGCGCCCAGTATGCCGTGATCGGCCCCCGGCGCGCGATCACTTGCCGCGATTGAGTCGTCGCAGATTGCCCAGCACCGACTCCAGCGCGCGATCGAACAACAAGGTGTCGTCCAGCGTACGCACCGCGCCACGCTGGAACTCCAAGGCCAGCGCAACGCGGCTGCGCTCGAGCACCTTCATCCCGGTGCGATCGACAAATACATACTTGCCCGTGGCTTCGATGATGGCTGCCAGCTTGCAGCGCAGGCTATGGTCTTCGTCTTCCTGAAACGCCACCCAACTGCCCAGGCGCAGTTGTTCGACCTGACGCAGACCGGCGGCGTCGTGGGGCAAACGTACCGAGGTTAGCGCCATGCTGCTGTCGTCGGCGGTTTGCAGCATGATCTGTTGCGACACCTCGACCATGGGCAAAGCCTGATCGGCCTGCTCGGAGCGCTCTAGCACCCGCACATGCAGGGCTTCCAGCTCACTGAAAAACTCGCTGGTGGCGAACGGATCGAACGCCGAACTGCTCAGACCATCACGCAGTGCCTTGAGCAAACCCGGCACAAGTGCCAGCAAGCGCAGGCTGGATTCAGCGTCGTCATGGCGCTGCACACTCCAGATCAGCTGCTCCATGGTCTGCACATCGGCCTGCCATTCAGCGGACTGATCGCCATGCTTGAGACAGGTCAGCAGCAGTACTTTGCTCCAGGCGTCCTGGACGAAGGTGACCACGGTCGGCGGCAGAGTCTTGCCCAGCAGCGCTTGATTCAACGCGCGCTCGACCCGACGCCGCGCCAGTTCGGTTTTTGCCCGCCCCTCTTCAGCATCACGCAGGCGCTGTTCAAGCAGCTCGCTGCGGCGGCGTTCATCGCTGGTGAAGGCGAGAAAGTCAGCCAGCAACTCGGAAAAAATCGCCGGGTCGTCGACGAAATCGTTGAGCAGGCGCTGCACCACTTGTTCGATACGCAGGTACAAGCTGTCGCGTGCCTCACCGTCGCAATCGCCCCAGCCCATGGCCGCCGCAGCGATTTCGTTGAGCAGGCGCCGCGCCGGATGGGTGCTGCGGCTGAAGAAACTCTTATCAAGTACCGCGACCTTGAGCATCGGGATCTGCAACCGGGCGATCAGCGCCTTGAGCGAATCCGGCACATTACGGTCTTCAAGAATGCAGTCAAAGACCATCGCGATCAGGTTGATCACGTCTTCGTCCGCATCGCCGACGATCCGCGATTTGCCGCTTCTGACGCTGACCCGGGTCAGCAGTTGTTCGAGCTGATTGCGCAGATCGAAGTCATCCTGAGCCGCCAGCGCCGGCACGTACTGTTGCAAGTGCGAGAGCAGGCGCAGCAGGTCGCGGGAGGAAATCGGTTGCGCCGCGACGCTGGACTCCAAGGTCGGCGCAACACTGCCGCGCACCTGCGCGAGCAACTGCTGCAACGCGGCGAAAACCTCCTGCACGCCTTCGTCGACGGGCGGCGTGTCGTCGCGTTCCTCGCTGTGCACATTGGCGATCGCACGATCAATTGCGCGACGTGCAGGGGCTGCTTTCAACTCGGGCAACACACCGGTGGCGAGCAACAATTGATTGGCTTCGGCGTAAAGCTGTTCGGTGTCGGCCAAGACATAACGCTCGAACAGTTTGAGCAGGATCAGCTTGACCTTGATTTCCACGCCCAGATTACGCCCGGCCTGGAGAAAAAACTCGCAGAGCCGCGCCGGGCCGAGCGGGTTGTGCTGATCGTCGAGGGTGTTGCCGAGCAGCGCGTTAAGGCGCGCGGTCAGTTGATCGAGGGCGAAGCCGTCACGCTTGAGCACGCGACCGACCATGGTCTCGACCGCCACGCTGCGCTCCATGTCGTCGCTGCGCGGTGCCAGTTCGTCGTAGATCAGGGCGTGCGGCAGCGTGTTGTGCGTGGGGTCGTATTGCGTCAGGCCGACGAAGGCTTCGAAAAATTGCTCAAGGAAGCCACGCTCGATGTTTTTGCGCTTGAGGCGCAGGTCGCGCATGGCTTCGAAGAAGATGTTCTGCTCGACGTCGTTGCGCGCCCGGTCGGCCATTTCAAACAGCGTGTCGTCAGCGTTATCGAACAGTTCCTGCAAGCCGTGGCGCAGTTGCTGGGCAGCCTTGTCGCGAACCTGAAGCAGAATCACAGGCAGGCGGGCGAGCAGCGAGTGATTCGCCTGATCGGTAGCGCCCTTGTGCAAAGGCACCACTTTCCCGTCGTTGTGCATCCAAGCCTCCTGAAACGGTGATTCGTTCGGGTAAGCCAACCCGGATCCCGTGTGGGAGCGAGCCTGCTCGCGATGGCGGTGTGTCAGCCGCAGCAATGTCACTGAAAGAATGCATTCGCGAGCAGGTTCGCTCCCACCAGTTCAATCAGGACGTCAAAGCTATGACGTCAAATGCAAGGCAGATTATCTTTCATAACTTGCCCACGGCGCCATAGTCGTCAGGGTTTCCCCTATGCCCTCTCAATGACCCTGTCCGGGCGCGTTTTGCTCAAAGAAAATCGACCGGATGCAGGCAAGCACGCGCGTTCTCGCCTTGGGTTGGCTCGCGCCATGCCCCTATAATCGAACCACTTTGTTTGTGGAGCCCGTTATGCCGAATCTACGTCTCGCCGATTTGACCGCCGAAATCGAAGCCAACGTGCGCCGTGCGCTGCTCGAAGACATCGGCAGCGGCGACATCACCGCGCAACTGATCCCGGCCGAACGTCTGGCCAAAGCCACCATTATCACGCGCGATGCCGCCGTCATCTGCGGCACGGCGTGGGTCGATGCCGTGTTTCGTCAGCTCGATCCACGGGTCGCGGTGCACTGGCAAGTGGTCGATGGCGAGCGGGTGAAACCCAATCAGCCGCTGTTTCATCTGGAAGGGCCGGCCCGTTCGCTGCTGACCGGGGAACGCAGTGCGCTGAACTTCTTGCAAATGCTGTCGGGTGTGGCGACTCGCGCGCAGTACCTGGCGGATTTCGTCGGCGCTACTCAGGTCAAGTTGCTCGACACCCGCAAAACCCTGCCGGGCCTGCGTCTGGCGCAGAAATACGCGGTGACCTGCGGTGGCTGCCATAACCATCGCATCGGTCTGTACGACGCGTTCCTGATCAAGGAAAACCACATCGCCGCCAGCGGTGGCATTCCACAAGCCATTGCCGCCGCGCACAAGATTGCGCCGGGCAAACCGGTGGAAGTCGAAGTGGAAAGTCTGGATGAGCTGAAAGAAGCACTGACCGCCGGCGCCGACATCATCATGCTTGATGAGTTGAGCCTGGATGACATGCGCGAAGCCGTGCGCCTGAATGGCGGCAAGGCGAAGCTGGAAGCCAGCGGTGGCATCAACGAAAGCACGCTGCTGCCGATCGCCGAAACTGGAGTGGATTACATCTCGATCGGTGCGATGACCAAGGATGTCAAAGCGGTGGATCTGTCGATGCGTTTGAGCCTTTGAAGGTTTCACGCAATAAAAAACGCCAGCCCGGTTGAGGCTGGCGTTTTTGTTTCAGACCACCAGATTATTCATCTCGCAGTATTCTTCCCACTCGACACCCAGCACTTCGGCCGCCTCTTTGTGCAGCACGAGGCGCTGCGCCTCGAACTCTTCCGGCGTGCTCGTGTACTTGAGCGTCAGTTCCCACGGCTGCAAGCCCTGGGCTTCGGCTTCATCTTCGAAGGCCCACTGGATCTGGTCTTTTTGATCGTCGGGACTGAGATCCTTGATCTCTTCCTTGAGGTCCGGTACGTCCAGAATGTACTTTCCCAGCGCTTGTTCGTGACGTTGCTCTTGAGTTAATTCGGTCATGGCGTTCTCGCTGATCTTAGGAATGGAGGATGGATCTGGATCATCAAGGATCTCTCTGACGCGGATTGACCGGCCTTCGGAACCATTCGGGATCATCTGAAAACTGCTAAGCGATGCTCATGCAGGCACCGAATATAGGACGTTTGCATGACGAATTACACGGGTCTTTACATCTCTCCCACAAAAAGCTGACCTGCGGAACATAAATCCGCATGGCGATAAGTGAGAGAGATGAATAAGCTGGTGCCCGAGACAGGAATCGAACCTGCGACCTTCGCGTTACGAGTGCGCTGCTCTACCGGCTGAGCTACACGGGCGATGGGCTAAACCTAGCACCGGTCTTGAAGTCCGGCAACTTCGCAGAATGTCCCGATATTTCGCAGACAAAAAAATGCCCCGCCGTTTTCACGGCGGGGCATTTTTATTGCGCTAACGCTTTGGGGTGATTAAACGCCCGAAGCCTTGGCCGCTGCCACGTCTTTGATGGACAGCTTGATACGGCCGCGGTTGTCCACGTCCAGTACCAGCACTTCCACTTCCTGGCCTTCTTTCAGGATGTCGGTCACTTTCTCTACGCGAGCGTCGCTCAGCATCGAGATGTGCACCAGACCGTCCTTGCCCGGCAGGATGTTGACGAATGCGCCGAAGTCGACGATGCGCTCAACCTTGCCGACGTAGATCTTGCCGATCTCGGCTTCAGCGGTGATACCCAGAACGCGCTGACGTGCTGCTTCAGCCGCTTCCTTGGTTTCGCCGAAGATCTTGATCGAACCGTCGTCTTCGATGTCGATCGAAGCCTTGGTTTCTTCGCAGATCGCACGGATGGTCGCGCCACCTTTACCGATAACGTCACGGATCTTGTCGGTGTCGATTTTCATCGCGATCATGGTCGGAGCGTTGGCCGACAGTTCGGTACGCGACTGACCGATGATCTGGTTCATCTGACCGAGGATATTCAGGCGCGCTTCCAGGGCTTGGCCCAGAGCGATTTCCATGATCTCTTCGGTGATGCCCTTGATCTTGATGTCCATCTGCAGCGCAGTAACGCCTTTGGCGGTACCGGCTACTTTGAAGTCCATGTCGCCCAGGTGGTCTTCGTCACCCAGGATGTCGGTCAGGACGGCAAATTTCTCGCCTTCTTTAACCAGACCCATGGCGATACCGGCAACCGGCGCCTTCATCGGCACACCAGCATCCATCAGGGCCAGGGAAGCGCCGCAAACGGAAGCCATCGAGCTCGAACCGTTGGATTCGGTGATTTCCGAAACTACACGGATGGTGTACGGGAACACGTCAGCGGCTGGCAGCATGGCCGAAACCGAACGACGGGCCAGACGGCCGTGACCGATTTCACGACGACCAGCACCACCCATGCGACCACACTCGCCCACCGAGAACGGAGGGAAGTTGTAGTGCAGCATGAACGGGTCTTTTTTCTCGCCTTCCAGGGTGTCCAGCAGTTGTGCGTCACGGGCAGTACCCAGTGTTGCAACGACCAGAGCCTGAGTTTCACCACGGGTGAACAGCGCCGAACCGTGAGTCTTCGGCAGAACGCCGACTTCGATGTTCAGCGGACGTACGGTTTTGGTGTCGCGACCGTCGATACGTGGCTTGCCGTTTACGATGTTTTCGCGAACGGTGCGGTATTCGATTTCGCCGAAAGCAGCTTTGACTTCGCTGGACGAAGGCTGGCCTTCTTCACCGGACAGCTTGGCAACGACTTGCTCCTTCAGCTCACCCAGGCGAGCGTAACGGTCGGCCTTGATGGTGATGGTGTAAGCCTGGGAGATCGCTTCGCCGAACTCGGCACGGATAGCGCCCAGCAGTTCGGTGGCTTCTGGAGCCGGAGCCCAGTTCCAGGTTGGCTTGGCAGCTTCAGCGGCCAGTTCTTTCACAGCGTTGATCACAACCTGGAATTCGTCGTGAGCAAACAGTACCGCGCCCAGCATCTGGTCTTCGGTCAGCTCTTTGGCTTCCGATTCAACCATCAGTACGGCGTCGGAAGTACCGGCAACGACCATGTCCAGGCTCGAAGCAGCTTGCTGCTCGTAAGTCGGGTTCAGCAGGTAGCCGGTGCTTTCGTGGAAAGCTACACGAGCGGCGCCGATCGGGCCGTCGAACGGAATGCCCGAGATGGCCAGGGCAGCCGAGGTACCGATCATCGCAGCGATGTCCGGATCGGTTTTCTTGCTGGTGGAAACGACGGTGCAGACAACCTGCACTTCGTTCATGAAGCCTTCAGGGAACAGTGGACGGATCGGACGGTCGATCAGTCGGGAAGTCAGGGTTTCTTTCTCGGAAGGACGGCCTTCGCGCTTGAAGAAACCGCCAGGGATCTTACCGGCAGCGTAAGTCTTTTCCTGGTAGTGAACGGACAAAGGGAAGAAGCCCTTGCCCGGATCGGCTTGTTTTGCACCGACTACAGTCACCAATACGCTGACGTCGTCGTCAACGGTGACCAATACTGCGCCGGAGGCCTGACGGGCGATACGGCCAGTCTCGAGGGTAACGGTCGATTGACCGAACTGGAATTTTTTGATTACCGGGTTCACGGTGTCCTACCTTCTTTGTGGCTCTTGGGGGAACTGGTTTCTTGCGAATTCTTGGGCAATGTCGGGAATCGGCCCAACCCTTGTCCGGGGTAAAACGTGCATCCAGATAAAACTTGAGGCTGGGAGCCTGCAAGGCGACCGCGGTAAACCGCGGACGTCTTGCAGACCACCAACCTCATAGCGCAATCGCTGATTAGCGACGCAGACCCAGGCGAGCGATCAGAGCGCTGTAACGGCTCACGTCCTTGCCTTTCAGGTAGTCCAGCAGCTTGCGACGCTGGTTTACCATGCGGATCAGACCACGACGGGAGTGGTGATCTTTACCGTTGGCCTTGAAGTGACCTTGCAGTTTGTTGATGTTGTGGGTCAGCAGTGCAACTTGCACTTCTGGCGAACCAGTGTCACCAACAGCTTGCTGGTAGTCAGCAACGATTTGAGCTTTTTCTTGAACGTCGAGAGCCATGAGGCAATCCTTTTATCAGGAAACTGTTTCAGGGAAACAGCTTCAACAGGCCAGGGACAAATCCCTGTATCTATAAATGAGTCGTGACCGTGCCTGTTAACAGCCACACTCGCCGACCTGCTGTTACACAGGCCGGTTCCGGTCATTCTGACCGAATCAAACGACGTGGCGCGATGCGCCCGTCTTCGCTCACTTCACCGATACCGATGAAGCGACCATTGTGATCCTGTACCCGTACCATGCCGAACTTCGGAGCATCCGGGGCACGTACCGGCTGGCCATTGAGCCAGTAGAACGCGCTCGCTTCCGAAAAGTGCAGCAACGGCCAATCCAGCAGGCCGCTGTCCGATGGCATCAGGAAGCGATCAACCGCTTCGTTGCCGCCTTCGGCATGTACTGCTTCCAGCTCTTCGAGGGTAACCGTCTGCGCCAGGGTGAAAGGCCCGGCCTGGGTACGACGCAATTCAGCGACGTACGCACCACAACCAAGTTGCTCACCGATATCCTCCACCAGGGTGCGAATATAGGTGCCCTTGCTGCAATCCACCGCAAGACGCGCAGTATCGCCTTCGAAGGCCAGTAATTCCAAGCGCGCAATAGTAACAGAACGCGGTTCGCGCTCCACTACTTCGCCTGCACGAGCCAGCTTGTACAGCGGTTGGCCATCACGCTTGAGCGCCGAGTACATCGGCGGTATCTGACTGATTTGCCCGCGAAATTTCGGCAATGCCGCTTCGACATCGGCGCGACCAACGGTCACCGGGCGTTCCTGCAAAACCTCACCTTCAGCATCAGCCGTGGTGGTGGTCTTGCCCAGTTGCGCCAGGGTTTCATAACCCTTGTCGGAATCGAGCAGGTATTGCGAGAACTTGGTGGCCTCGCCGAAGCACAACGGCAAGACGCCGGTGGCCAGTGGGTCGAGGCTACCGGTGTGACCGGCCTTCTCGGCATTGAGCAGCCAGCGGACCTTCTGCAACGCAGCGTTGGAGGTGAACCCCAACGGTTTGTCGAGCAAGATGATGCCGCTGACGTTACGACGGATACGTTTGACCTGAGCCACCGAATTACTCCTTGGTGTCTTCAGGTGCAGCGACGTCCAGGTGCTGATTGTCTTCAGCCACGGCGCGCTCGATCAGGGCCGACAGGTGCGCGCCACGCACGACGGATTCGTCGTAGTGGAAGTGCAATTGCGGCACGCTGCGCAGCTTCATTTCACGGGCCAGCTGCATGCGCAGGAAACCTGCGGCGGCGTTGAGCACCTTGATGCTTTGTGCGATATTTTCAGCGTTGTCCTGGCCCATCACGGTAATGAAAATCTTGGCGTGACCGACGTCACGGCTGACTTCCACAGCGGTAATGGTGACCAGACCCACGCGTGGATCTTTGACTTCGCGACGGATCAGTTGGGCCAGCTCACGCTGCATCTGATCGCCGATACGTTGGGTACGGCTGTATTCTTTTGCCATGATTTGTTACCTGTTACTGCCCTGCGGTGAAACCCGCAAGGTCTGAAAGCGGCAAACGCCCGGCCTGACAAAAGCCAGACCGGGCGTTGCGTTTAGAGTCCGGGTGATGCGCCGCACCGTTGAGTACGGCAGCCCATCACGGCTCCTGAAGTGCGCGAGTTAGAGGCTGCGAGCAACCTGAACCTTCTCGAAGACTTCGATCTTGTCGCCGACTTTGACGTCGTTGTAGCTCTTCACGCCGATACCGCATTCCATGCCGGCACGTACTTCGGAAGCGTCATCCTTGAAGCGGCGCAGGGATTCCAGCTCGCCTTCGAAGATAACGATGTCTTCACGCAGTACACGGATCGGACGGTTACGGTGCACAACACCTTCGATCACCATGCAGCCAGCGATCGCGCCAAACTTCGGCGAACGGAACACGTCACGCACTTCGGCCACACCCAGGATGTTCTCGCGAACATCGCTGCCGAGCATGCCGGTCAGGGCTTTCTTGACGTCTTCGATGATGTCGTAGATCACGTTGTAGTAACGCATGTCCAGACCTTCCTGCTCGACGATCTTCCGTGCGCCAGCATCGGCACGCACGTTGAAGCCGAACAGTACAGCATTGGAAGCCAGTGCCAGGTTAGCGTCGGACTCGGTGATACCACCGACACCGCCGCCGACGACGCGCACTTGCACTTCGTCGTTGCCCAGGCCATTCAGAGCGCCTTGCAGAGCTTCCAGCGAACCACGGACGTCGGATTTGAGGACGATGTTAAGCGTCTTCTTCTCGGCCTGACCCATGTTTTCGAAGATGTTTTCCAGCTTGCCGGCGTGAGCGCGAGCCAGTTTGACTTCGCGGAACTTGCCTTGACGGAACAGAGCCACTTCGCGGGCTTTCTTCTCGTCAGCAACCACGCTCATCTCGTCGCCAGCGTCCGGAGTACCGTCCAGGCCGAGAATCTCGACAGGGATGGAAGGACCGGCTTCTTTAATTGGCTTGCCGTTCTCGTCGAGCATGGCGCGAACGCGGCCATAGTTCGAACCGACCAGTACCATGTCGCCTTGGCGCAGGGTACCGTCTTGAACCAGGACGGTTGCAACCGGGCCACGACCTTTGTCGAGACGCGATTCAACCACAACACCACGGCCAGGAGCCGATGGAGTCGCTTTCAGTTCAAGCACTTCAGCTTGCAGCAGAACGGCTTCAAGCAGCTCGTCCACGCCAGTACCGACTTTCGCCGACACCGGTACGAACGGCGTATCACCGCCCCACTCTTCAGAAGTCACGCCGTGAACCGACAGTTCGCTACGGATGCGATCGAGATCGGCGCCCGGCTTGTCGATTTTGTTCACTGCAACAACCAGTGGAACGCCAGCCGCTACAGCGTGCTGAACAGCTTCAATGGTCTGCGGCATCACGCCGTCGTCCGCTGCAACCACCAGAATCACGATGTCGGTCGCCTTGGCACCACGGGCACGCATTGCGGTAAACGCGGCGTGACCCGGGGTATCGAGGAAGGTGACCATGCCGCGTTCGGTTTCAACGTGGTACGCACCGATGTGCTGAGTGATACCGCCGGCTTCGCCAGCAGCTACCTTGGCACGACGGATGTAGTCGAGCAGCGAGGTTTTACCGTGGTCAACGTGGCCCATTACGGTCACGACCGGTGCACGGGAGAACGTTTCGCCTTCAAACTTCAGGGACTCGGCCAGGGAATCTTCCAGGGCGGTGTCGCTGACCAGGGTCACTTTGTGGCCCAGCTCTTCAGCAACCAGTTGAGCAGTTTCCTGATCAAGTACCTGGTTGATGGTCGCTGGAGTACCCAGTTTGAACATGAACTTGATGATTTCAGCAGCCTTGACCGACATCTGATTGGCGAGATCGCCAACAGTGATGGTCTCGCCGATCTGCACGTCACGCACGACAGGGCCGGTAGGGCTCTGGAAACCGTGGGCGTTGCGCTTTTTCAGCTTGGCCTTGCCGCGACCACCGCGACGGAAGCCATCACTTTCTTCGTCGGTAGTGCGTGGCGCCACACGTGGAGCCGGCGCTTTTTCTTTGACCGATGCGCGATGCGGAGCGTTTTTGCGCTCGCCATCACCACCACCGCTGCGACGATTGTTGTCGTCAGCACGTGGTTTGTCCGGACGGCGCTGTTCGTTCTGCTTGTTACGAACTTCAGCAGACGGAGCTGGAGCAGCGGCAACCACCGGCGCGCTTTCGCGAACAGGTTCGGCAGCTGCAGCCGGCGCCGCAACGGCGTCGCTGGTAGCGGTCTGCGCAGCAGCAGGCTGGCGACGCGCTTCTTCTTCGGCGCGCTGCTTGGCTTCTTCTTCAGCCTTCTGACGAGCAGCATTTTCTACTGCGCGACGCTCATCCAGTTCACGCTTGCGTTCGGCTTCGATTTCTTCCGGGCTACGCTGTACGAAAACTTTCTTTTTGCGAACTTCTACGCTGATGCTTTTGCTACCAGCCACACGCAGGGTGCTGGTGGTTTTACGCTGCAGCGTGATCTTGCGTGGTTCTTCCACTTTCGCCTTGTGGCTGCTTTTCAAGTGAGTCAGCAGGGACTGCTTCTCACTGTCAGTCACATTTTCTTCGGCGGCGGTGTGCGGCAGACCTGCCTCACGCATCTGCTGCAACAGGCGCTCTACCGGTGTTTTGACCTCATCGGCCAGTTGTTTCACCGTGACTTGCGTCATGCACTTCTCTCCTCAGGCCGCGCCTAATTACTCGAACCAGTGGGCTCGGGCGGCCATGATCAACTTGCCGGCACGATCATCGTCAATGCCGTCGATGTCGAGCAGGTCGTCAATAGACTGCTCGGCCAGGTCTTCGCGGGTAATTACGCCGCGCACCGCCAGTTCCATCGCCAAATCCTTGTCCATACCCTCAAGCGAGAGCAGGTCTTCGGCCGGATGGGCGTCTGCCAGCTTTTCCTCAGTAGCGATGGCTTTGGTCAACAAACGATCCTTGGCACGAGCGCGAAGCTCGTTGACGATGTCCTCGTCAAAGCCGTCGATGTTGAGCATTTCTTCCAACGGTACGTAGGCAATCTCTTCCAGGCTGGTGAAGCCTTCATCTACCAGCACCTGAGCCAGTTCTTCGTCGACTTCCAGCTCGTCGATGAAGTTGCGCAGGATGTCGCCGGTTTCTGCTTGCTGCTTAGCCTGGATGTCCGATTCGGTCATCACGTTCAGGGTCCAGCCAGTCAACTGGCTCGCCAGACGCACGTTCTGACCACCTCGACCGATGGCCTGAGCCAGATTGTCTGCGCCAACGGCGATGTCCATGGCGTGGGCATCTTCGTCAACGATAATTGCCGCAACCTCAGCCGGGGACATGGCGTTGATCACGAACTGAGCCGGGTTGTCATCCCACAGGACGATATCAACACGCTCACCGCCCAACTCACCCGACACTGCCTGGACGCGCGAACCGCGCATACCGATGCAAGCGCCCTGCGGGTCGATGCGTTTGTCCTTGGAGCGGACGGCGATCTTGGCGCGCGAACCCGGATCACGGGACGCTGCCATTACCTCGATCAGGCCTTCGGCAATTTCCGGCACTTCGATGCGGAACAGCTCGATCAGCATTTCCGGCGCGGTACGCGACAGGATCAGCTGCGGGCCGCGGTTCTCGGTGCGGATTTCCTTGAGCAGCGCACGCAGGCGCACGCCGACACGGAAAGTTTCGCGAGAAATGATGTCTTCACGGGCCAGCAACGCCTCAGCGTTGTTACCCAGATCGACGATCACGTTGTCGCGGGTGACTTTTTTCACGGTGCCGGAGATGATTTCTCCCAGGCGCTCGCGATAGGCGTCGACCACTTGAGCGCGCTCGGCTTCGCGAACTTTCTGCACAATGACCTGCTTGGCAGTCTGTGCAGCGATGCGGCCGAACTCGATGGATTCGATCTTTTCTTCAACGACGTCGCCAACCTTGGCGCCAGGATGCGTTTCAGCAACCTTGGTTGGCCAGGTTTCGATGGCCGGATCGTCGAGATCATTCTCTTCAACGACCGTCCAGCGACGGAAAGTTTCGTAAGAACCGGTGTGGCGGTTAATTTCCACACGCAGGTCTACTTCGTCTTCAAAACGCTTTTTGGTAGCAGTGGCCAGAGCCAGCTCCAGCGCTTCAAAAATTACGCTTGCCGGTACGCCCTTTTCATTGGATACCGACTCAACAACCAGCAGTACTTCTTTGCTCATCGTACGCCTCGCCTTTCGCAAGCCATTGGATCCGCGGGATCCGCGTCTCAGTCAAAACTGGGAATAATGTTGGCCTTGTCGATCATATCGATCGGCAACAGGAACTCATGGTCGTCTACCTGCACCACGACATCCTGTTCTTCTACACCGCGCAGAAGGCCCTGAAAGTTGCGTCGACCTTCAAAAGGCGAGCGCAGCTTGATCTTCACTTGTTCACCGGCAAATTTTGCAAACTGCTCAAGAGTGAACAGTGGGCGCTCCATGCCAGGCGAGGAAACTTCGAGGGTGTATTCAACGGAAATTGGATCTTCAACATCCAGTACACCGCTGATCTGACGGCTGACAATGGCGCAATCGTCCACCAGCACGCCACCCTCTTTATCGATATAAACGCGCAACATCGAGTGACGACCCTGAGCCGAAAACTCGATACCCCAGCATTCATAGCCCAGGGCCACGACCACCGGGGCCAGCAAGGCCTGCAACTCTTCTAGCTTGCTCGACACCTGAACCCCCTAGTGCATGATATGTGCATGCTTTGCAAAATAAAAAAATGGGCTTAACGCCCATCCTTGAAACGCCGTCGAACAGCGGCGTTGAAAGTGTCCAGCTAACAAAAAGCCCCTTAAAAGGGGCTCCTTAAACTGGTTGCGGGGGCCGGATTTGAACCGACGACCTTCGGGTTATGAGCCCGACGAGCTACCAGACTGCTCCACCCCGCGACAAAGCTGGGGCGGAAGTATACGACCGATCCCTTATAGGGTCAATGTAACCTTCCACCTGCAAGAAAGCCCGCAACAGCGGGCTCTCCTGACTAATTGGTACCGAGAAGGGGACTCGAACCCCTACACCCTATGGGCACAACCACCTCAAGGTTGCGTGTCTACCAATTCCACCACCTCGGCAAAACTACGTTTGAAACCCTTCTTACTTCTGCTCTTGAGCTGGAGGTACGTCAGTCGCTGGAGTAGCCGACTTTTGCTCTTGAAGCACCGGGACATCATCAGAAGCCGGTTGTTGCTGCTTAGGCACTTCCAACACTGCTGGATCTGGCAAACCTGCTTGAGTCAGCTGATGAGCCTTCTCTTTAGCAAAGTATCCTAACCCCAAGCTGGTTATGAAGAAACCGGCGGCAAGTATAGCAGTAAACTTACTAAGAAAGGTAGAGGAACCTTGGCTTCCGAACACAGTATTTGAAGCACCTGCTCCGAAAGACGCGCCAGCGTCCGCACCCTTACCCTGCTGCAGCAAAACCAGAGCAACTACGCCCAATGCACCCAGCAGATGAAAAACGACTACGACTGTTTCCAGCATTTTTTCAGTTTCCCGCGGCGCGACAGATCGCACCGAACTCATCTGCATTCAGGGAAGCTCCACCAATGAGCCCCCCATCGATATCCGGCATGCCGAACAGTTCGACCGCATTGGCCGCCTTCACGCTGCCGCCGTATAGAAGCCGCACACCTCGTGCGACTTCAGAATTCTCTGCCGCCAGCTGCTCGCGGATGGCTTTATGCACATCCTGAGCTTGCTGCGGCGTAGCAGTCAGTCCGGTACCAATAGCCCAGACCGGCTCGTAAGCAATGACTGCCTTGGCAAAGGCACCTACACCCAGCTCCTCGATGATGCTGCCCAGCTGACGCCCGACAACCTCAAGAGTTTTTCCAGCTTCGCGTTGCTCCAGGGTTTCCCCTATACACAACACCGGAATCAAGCCACATGCCTGTGCCGCTGCGAACTTGCGATTCAGCATCCCGTCTCGCTCGCCCATTATCTGGCGGCGTTCGGAGTGCCCGACAAGCACAAGGGAACAACCTGCATCCACCAACTGACTCGGCGCAATCTCACCGGTCAATGCACCTTGCATGGATTCCACCGCAGAATTCTGCGCACCGACCGAAATCGATTTGCCTTTCAAGCCATCAATCACTTGATTGATATACAAGCAAGGCGGGAATACCGCGACATCAACACCGCTTGGCAAGGCCAGATGACGAAGGCCGTTGATCAGCTCAGCGACGCTGGCGCGGGTACCGTGCATCTTCCAGTTACCAGCTACCATAGGGCGACGCATGCTGTACCTCGTCGGTCAAAGTGGGCGCAGATGTTACCCAACACAATCATGGCTTGCAAGCCGTATCAGGCAGAAACTTCAGTTACCAGTTTTGCCAGCTCTTCGGCGTAGTTGCGAACCTGGGTTTCGTCCTCGCCTTCGACCATTACGCGCACCAGAGGCTCTGTCCCGGACTTGCGCAAAAGCACGCGCCCGCGCCCCGCCATTGCCTGGGTGACGCGCGCACTGGCCTCCTTGACAGCCGGGTGTTCCAGCGGACTTTCGCCACCACCAAAACGCACATTGATCAGTACCTGAGGGCACTTGCGCAATGCCTGGCGGGTTTGCGCCAAACCTTCATTACGGGTCTTCAGCGCCATCAGCACCTGCAACGCAGCGATGATCGCATCACCGGTCGTGGTGTGATTGAAGCAAACGATATGCCCCGAGTTTTCTCCGCCGACCAGCCAGTTGCGTTCAAGCAACTCGGCTATCACGTAGCGGTCACCCACATTGGCACGAATGAAAGGAATCGAAAGATCCGCCAGCGCGAGTTCCAGCCCCAGATTACTCATCAGGGTACCAACAACGCCGCCCTGCAATTTACCCCGCTCATGCAGATCACGAGCGATGATAAACAGCAATTCGTCACCATCGACGATGGCGCCAGTGTGATCGACCATCAGCACCCGATCACCATCACCATCGAAAGCGATACCCAGGTCGGCATGCTCGGCGAGCACCGCAGCCTGCAACTGACCCATATGGGTCGAGCCGCAGTTTTCATTGATATTCAGACCGTTTGGCTGCGCTGACAGCACAACGACTTCTGCCCCCAACTCGCGGAAGACACTCGGAGCCACCTTATAGGTCGCACCGTGCGCACAGTCGATAACGATCTTGAGACCGGAAAAACTGGTCCCGGTTGGCACACTGCTCTTGCAGAATTCAATGTAGCGACCTGATGCATCGTTGATTCGCGACACTTTGCCGATCTTGCTCGACTCGACCACAGTCATCGGGGTATCGAGCAACTCCTCGATCATCAACTCCAGCTCATCTGGCAGCTTGGTGCCCTTACCGGAGAAAAACTTGATGCCGTTATCGTCATGCGGATTGTGCGAGGCACTGATCACGATACCGGCCTCAGCCTGAAACGTGCGCGACAGATAGGCAATGGCCGGCGTCGGCATAGGACCCAGCAACATCACATCGGCCCCCGCCGATGTCAGACCAGCCTCAAGTGCCGACTCGAACATATAACCGGAAATCCGCGTGTCCTTGCCGACCAGCACCTTGCAAGCGCCCATTTTGCGGAACGCCATGCCGGCAGCCCAGCCGAGCTTGAGCATGAAGTCAGGAGTAATCGGGTATTCACCGACTCGACCACGAATGCCGTCAGTACCAAAGTATTTCTTGCTCATAAGTGCTCCATCATTCTTATTCGGCTGATTCCACGGCTGCGATCATGCGCACCACGTCTACCGTTTCCGCTACATCATGGACGCGCAATATACGCGCCCCCTTCACCGATGCCAGCGCCGCCAGTGCCAGACCACCATGCAGCCGCTCGCCGACAGGACGATTCAAGGCCTGCCCGATCATGCTTTTTCGGGAAACACCGACAAGCAAAGGCCTGCCCAGGGCATGGAGGGCTTCCATGTGCTTGAACAAGCTTAGGTTGTGCTGCAGGGTTTTGGCGAAACCGAAACCCGGGTCAAGAATGATCCGCTCCTCAGGAATACCGGCCGCCGCACATTGCGCCATGCGCTCGGCTAGAAAATCACCGACTTCGCGCGTGACATCCTGATACTGCGGATTGTCCTGCATGTCTCCAGGCTCACCGAGCATATGCATGAGACACACTGGCAAACCCGTAGCCGCCGCCGCATCCAGCGCGCCATCGCGCCGCAGTGACCGCACATCGTTGATCAACCCGGCACCCAATCGTGCGGTTTCGCGCATAACGGCTGGCGTAGAAGTGTCCACCGAAATGATCACATCCAACTCGCGATTGATCAGCTCGACGATCGGCGCCACACGCTCAAGCTCTTCGAGCGGTGACACTGCGCGCGCGCCTGGGCGAGTGGACTCGCCACCGACATCAATCAGCGTCGCACCCGCTGCAACCATAGCCTCGGCGTGGCGCAAAGCCGCATCGAGCTGGCTGTATTGGCCGCCGTCGGAGAAAGAATCAGGGGTGACATTGAGAATACCCATGACATGCGTCTGGGCCAAATCAAGAACCCGGTTGCCGCAAGGCAACCAGGTCAGGGACTGTACAGAAGTCATTTCAAACCTTAAACGTCAGCAGCCGGACCGCCAATCGGTGTTTCCGGACGCTCGTCATGAACCACCGGAGGTGGTGGTGTACCAGTGCCCCCCGACCAGTCACGTGGCTCGCGTGGTGTACGACCCGCCATGATGTCGTCGATCTGTTCAGCATCGATCGTTTCATACTTCATCAACGCATCAGCCATGGCATCAAGCTTGTCACGGTTGTCCGTCAGAATCTGTTTGGCCGTGCCGTAGCACTGATCAATGATGCTGCGCACTTCGGAGTCGATCAGCTTGGCTGTCTCACCGGAGAAGCTGGCAGCTTGACCGCCACCGCCGCGACCGAGGAACACTTCACCCTCTTCTTCGGCGTACATCAACGGACCGAGTTTTTCCGACAGGCCCCACTTGGTGACCATGTTCCGCGCAATCTGACTAGCACGCATAATATCGTTGGAAGCGCCGGTGGTCACACCGTCGAAACCGAGGGTCATTTCCTCAGCGATACGGCCACCGTACAGCGAGCAGATCTGGCTGATCAGCGCACGCTTGGACAGACTGTAACGATCTTCTTCCGGTAGGAACATGGTCACACCCAGCGCACGACCACGTGGAATGATCGACACCTTGTAGACCGGATCATGCTCAGGCACGACGCGACCGACAATGGCGTGGCCAGCTTCGTGATAAGCGGTGTTCTGCTTCTCTTTCTCGGACATGACCATGGATTTGCGCTCGGCGCCCATCATGATCTTGTCTTTGGCCAGTTCGAACTCTTTCATTTCGACGATGCGCTTGCCGCTACGTGCAGCGAACAAAGACGCTTCGTTGACCAGGTTAGCCAGGTCAGCACCGGAGAAGCCCGGAGTACCACGCGCGATAACGGCCGGAGCGACGTCGTCACCCATTGGCACTTTGCGCATGTGTACTTTGAGGATTTGCTCACGACCACGGATATCTGGCAGACCAACGACAACCTGACGGTCGAAACGGCCCGGACGCAGCAGCGCTGGGTCGAGGACGTCTGGGCGGTTGGTTGCAGCGATAACAATGATGCCATCGTTCATTTCGAAGCCGTCCATCTCAACCAGCAACTGGTTGAGGGTCTGCTCACGCTCATCGTGACCGCCACCCATGCCGGCGCCACGATGGCGACCGACGGCGTCGATTTCGTCGATAAAGATGATGCAAGGAGCATGCTTCTTGGCCTGCTCGAACATGTCGCGAACACGGCTGGCACCGACACCGACGAACATCTCGACGAAGTCAGAACCGGAAATGGTGAAGAACGGAACCTTGGCTTCACCAGCAATCGCCTTGGCCAGCAAGGTTTTACCGGTACCAGGAGGACCGACCATCAGCACACCGCGAGGAATACGACCGCCCAAGCGCTGGAACTTGCCCGGGTCACGGAGGAATTCAACCAGCTCGCCGACTTCTTCCTTGGCTTCGTCGCAACCGGCAACGTCAGCCAATGTGGTTTTCACCTGATCTTCGGAGAGCAGGCGCGCCTTGCTCTTGCCGAAGCTCATCGGTCCGCCCTTGCCGCCGGCACCGCCCTGCATCTGGCGCATGAAGAACATGAACACCGCGATTATCACCAGGATCGGGAAGCTGGCCACCAGCAACTGAGTCCAGATACTTTGCTGCTCAGGCTGCTTGCCTTCAACCACAACGTGGTTGTCGACCAGGTCGCCGATCAGGCCATTGTCCTGGATTGCCGGACGAATGGTCTTGAAGCTATCGCCATCATTGCGCTTGCCGGTAATCACATAACCATCAACGGCTACGCGCTCGACCTTGCCATCCTTGACCTGCTGGATGAAGTCGGAATAGTTGAGGGTCTGCGGCTCGTTAGGGCTGGAGAAGTTGTTCATCACCGTCACCAGGACAGCCGCGATGATCAACCACAGGATCAGATTCTTTGCCATATCGTTCAATTAACTACCCTCTGAAGCAAGCTCCGCTACTGGCGCGCGCTTCGCATGATATTCACCGGCCTAACTTACTACATTACCTACAACTCTGGCAGGCGCCGTCTGTAACCCTTTGTGAAACACTTTCTACACAATATTCGCTTATGCACGCGGAGCGAAATACGAAAAACCTATCACCCCACCAAAAAACCTCGTTTTACTCGCTACGCCCGCGATAACCCCAAGCCAGCATGTATTGCTCGCGGGAGCTGCCACGAGAGGAGTCCGGCTTGATCATCTGGATCTTGTCGAACTTCTTGCGAGCATCCTTCAGGTAAACATCAAACCCTTCGCCCTGAAAAATCTTGATCACGAAATTACCGCCCGGCTTGAGGATCCGTTCGGCCAGATCAAGCGCCAGCTCGCAAAGAAACATGGCTTTGGGCATATCCACTTCAGGCGTACCACTCATATTGGGGGCCATATCGGAAATCACAAGGTCCACCTGCGAATTACCCACGGCTTCTAGAATCCGCCCGAGCACTTCGTCCTCGGTGAAATCGCCCTGAATGAAAGTCACGTCCGGAATGCTGTCCATTTCCAGGATGTCCGAGGCGATCAGACGTCCCTGACCACCGATCAGCCGGCTAGTCACCTGCGACCAGCCACCGGGCGCCGCACCCAGGTCGACAACGCTCATACCGGGACGGATCAGCTTGTATTTCTCCTGGATCTCCAGAAGTTTGTAACTCGCACGCGAGCGGTAGCCATCCTTCTGTGCTTGCTTCACATAGGGATCGTTGACATGTCGTTTCAGCCAACCAAGGCTTGTCTTGGAACGCGCCATTGGGCACCTCGATGATTAGGGTCGTGATTAATTGGGCGGATCCACGAGCCCTCGGGTAAAATGGCCGCCATTTTACAGAATCCAGACGAAAGGGTCAGATTATGCCGCTCACTCCAGAGCAGAAGAAACAGTACAAATCCATTGGCCACCACCTGAAACCGGTTTTGACGGTGGCTGACAACGGTTTGACTGAAGGTGTTTTAGCCGAACTTGAACGCGCTTTGGCGGACCACGAGCTGATCAAGATCAAGCTCAACATCCTCGATCGCGAGTCGCGCCTGGCGCATATCGCAGAACTGTGCAAGGTCGGCAAAGCGGACCTGGTACAGGTCATCGGCAAGATGGCACTGGTTTACCGCAAGAACTTCAGCGTCAACAAGCAGCTGTCGAACGTTCATCGCTTCAAGTGATGACAAGGGTCAAGGGTGTGCTTCGCGCACCCTGCCACTCCATCCCGGCACCGGCTGCATCACCAGCACCAGCCCGGAAAAGCCCAGAACCAGATAACTGAAGACCTGCCAGCGCTGCGCATCCGGCCAGCCGACACGCACTGCGACAAACATCGCACACGCATACAACGCCATCAGCAACACCTGCCCGCGAAAATCCCGCCATAGACTGGCAAGACCCTCAGCTTGAACCAGCACCAGCGCCTGAAAGATCACGCATGCGGCGGCGAATCCCACCACCAGCACTTCGAATGCACTGGCCACCTCATCGATCAGCAGCGGTGCCAGGCCAATCTTGCCCAACGCCGGCTGCAAACCGAGATGAATCAGCCATAGACCGCCAACCCAAAGCATCTGGGTCAGCTGCCAAAGCATGGCGCCCGCATGCAGCGGGCGCCCTTTTTCAGATGTGACGGACTTCGACAATCTCGTACTCGATCACGCCGCTTGGCGTTTTCACGGCGACCACATCGCCCTCTTCCTTGCCAATCAAGGCACGGGCCAAAGGCGAGCCGACCGAAATCTTGCCAAGTTTGAAGTCAGCCTCATCCTCACCCACGATGTGGTAAGTGACGCTTTCGTCAGTCTCGACGTTGGCGATTTCGACGGTGGTACCGAAAATCACTTTGCCAGTATGCGGAATGGTCGTGACATCGATGATGACCTGATTCTGAATCCGGCCTTCGATATCACGAATCCGCGCCTCGACCATGCCTTGCTGTTCGCGGGCAGCATGGTATTCAGCGTTTTCCTTCAAGTCACCCAACTCGCGAGCCGTACCAATGTCCTGGCTGAGCTTCGGACGGACGACCTTGGTCAGGTGAGCGTGTTCTTCTTCCAGGGCTTTGGCGCCCTGGACGGTCATTGGGTATTTGATCATGCCTTCAATCCTGCGTGTAGATCCTGCAAGCGGCGCACGGTTTTTTCAGGACCGAACTTCAGCGCTTCACAGATAGCTTCGCCAGCAGCAATAGTGGTTGTGCAGTAAATCTTGTGCTGCAAGGCATTACGACGAATGGAGTACGAATCAGCGATCGACTGACGACCTTCAGTGGTGTTGATGATCAGGGTGACTTCGTCATTCTTGATCATGTCGACCACGTGCGGACGACCCTCGGTCACTTTGTTCACACGGCGCACTTTCAGACCTGCGGCCTCGATCAGCTTGGCAGTGCCGGCAGTGGCTACCACTTCGAAGCCCAAGTTGATCAGATCGCGGGCCACGCCTGCAACCAGTGGCTTGTCGTCGTCACGCACGCTGATGAACGCAGTGCCGCCGGTCGGCAGCACTTCGCTGGCGCCCATCTGGGCTTTGGCGAATGCTTCACCGAAGGTGTCGCCGACGCCCATCACTTCACCGGTCGACTTCATCTCTGGGCCGAGAATCGGGTCAACGCCAGGGAACTTGGCGAACGGGAACACCGCCTCTTTCACGCTGTAGAAGTTCGGGATGATTTCTTTGGTGAAGCCGATTTCTTTCAGGGTCTTACCGGCCATCACGCGGGCAGCGATCATCGCCAGGGAGACACCGATACACTTCGACACGAACGGTACGGTACGGGAAGCGCGCGGGTTGACTTCGATGACGTAGATGTCTTCGCCTTGCAGCGCCAACTGCACGTTCATCAGGCCGACAACGCCGAGTTCCAGAGCCATTTTCTTGACCTGTTCGCGCATCTCGTCCTGGATGTGCGCCGGCAGCGAGTACGGCGGCAGCGAGCACGCGGAGTCACCGGAGTGAACGCCAGCCTGTTCGATGTGCTGCATGATCGCGCCGATCACCACATCTTTGCCGTCACAGACCGCATCCACGTCCATTTCGATGGCGCAGTTGAGGAAGTGGTCGAGCAGCACAGGGCTGTCGTTGGACACTTGCACCGCGTCACGCAGGTAACGCTTGAGCTCGTCTTCCTTGTAAACGATTTCCATCGCACGGCCGCCCAGTACATAAGACGGGCGCACCACCAGCGGATAACCGATCTTCGCGGCAGCACGAACAGCTTCGTCTTCGCTGCGCACGGTGGCGTTTGGCGGCTGACGCAGGTTCAGGCGCTCAACCATTTGCTGGAAACGCTCACGGTCTTCAGCGCGGTCGATGGCGTCCGGGCTGGTGCCGATGATCGGCACGCCAGCGGCTTCCAGGGCACGAGCCAGTTTCAGCGGAGTCTGACCGCCGTACTGGACGATCACGCCTTTTGGCTTCTCGACGCGGCAGATTTCCAGCACGTCTTCCAGAGTTACCGGTTCGAAGTACAGACGGTCGGAAGTGTCGTAGTCGGTGGAAACGGTTTCCGGGTTGCAGTTGACCATGATGGTTTCGTAGCCGTCTTCGCGCAGGGCGAGAGCAGCGTGAACGCAGCAGTAGTCGAACTCGATGCCCTGGCCGATACGGTTCGGACCACCGCCCAGAATCATGATCTTGTCGCGACCCGACGGCGCAGCTTCGCACTCTTCCTCGTAGGTGGAGTAGAGGTAAGCGGTGTCAGTGGCGAACTCGGCGGCGCAGGTGTCAACGCGCTTGTAGACCGGGAACACTTCCAGCTTCTGGCGATGAGTGCGCAGGTTCTTCTCGGTCACGCCCAACAGTTTGGCCAGACGCTGATCGGAGAAGCCTTTACGCTTGAGCTTGAACATCAGGTCGCGGTCGATAGCGGACAGACCGAGGGTCTTGACCTTCTCTTCTTCCTTGATCAGATCTTCGATCTGCACCAGGAACCACGGGTCGATCATGTTCATGCCGAAGATGTCTTCGACCGACAGGCCAGCGCGGAAAGCGTCTGCCACGTACCAGATACGCTCGGCGCCCGGCACGGTCAGTTCGCGCTTGAGCACGCTCATGCTTTCCGGGTTGCTCAGGTCGAGCTTCTCGTCCAGACCGCAAACGCCGACTTCCAGACCGCGCAGAGCTTTCTGCAGGGACTCCTGGAATGTACGGCCGATGGCCATGACTTCACCGACCGACTTCATTTGCGTGGTCAGGCGTGCGTCAGCCTTGGCGAACTTCTCGAAGGCGAAGCGTGGCAACTTGGTGACGACGTAGTCGATCGACGGCTCGAAGGACGCCGGGGTCTTGCCGCCGGTGATGTCGTTCGACAGTTCGTCGAGGGTATAACCCACAGCCAGTTTGGCCGCGACTTTGGCGATCGGGAAACCGGTGGCTTTCGAAGCCAGTGCCGAGGAACGCGATACGCGCGGGTTCATTTCGATCACGACCATACGGCCAGTGTTCGGGCAGATACCGAATTGAACGTTGGAACCGCCAGTCTCGACGCCGATCTCGCGCAGTACCGCCAGGGAGGCGTTACGCAGGATCTGGTATTCCTTGTCGGTCAGGGTTTGTGCTGGAGCCACGGTGATCGAGTCACCGGTGTGCACGCCCATCGGGTCGAAGTTTTCGATCGAGCAGACGATGATGCAGTTGTCCTTTTTGTCGCGGACAACTTCCATTTCATATTCTTTCCAGCCGATCAGCGATTCGTCGATCAGCAGCTCTTTGGTCGGCGACAGGTCCAGACCACGGGCGCAGATTTCTTCGAACTCTTCACGGTTGTACGCGATACCGCCACCGGTGCCGCCCATGGTGAAGGACGGACGGATGATGCACGGGAAGCCCAGGGTTTCGAGAACCGCGTTGGCTTCTTCCATGCTGTGGGCGATACCGGAACGCGGGCACGCCAGGCCGATGGACTTCATCGCCTTGTCGAAACGCGAACGGTCTTCAGCCTTGTCGATGGTGTCAGCGTTGGCGCCGATCATTTCCACGCCGAACTTCTCCAGAACGCCTTCGCGCTCCAGATCCAGGGCGCAGTTCAGAGCAGTCTGGCCGCCCATGGTTGGCAGCACCGCGTCCGGGCGTTCTTTTTCGATGATCTTGGCAACGGTCTGCCACTTGATCGGCTCGATGTAGGTAGCGTCCGCCATGTCCGGGTCGGTCATGATGGTGGCCGGGTTGGAGTTCACCAGGATGACGCGGTAACCCTCTTCGCGCAGGGCTTTACAGGCCTGGGCGCCGGAGTAGTCGAATTCGCAGGCCTGGCCGATAACGATCGGGCCAGCGCCGAGAATCAGGATGCTTTTAATGTCTGTACGTTTTGGCATGGGTTTGTCACTCAAATCCGCAGGTCAGTCGGCAAGCCGTCTTGATCGATTTCTGAAGTCCCGAGGGGGCCGCCGGTGTCGGGGCCGCCCTCGAGGGCTTCTCTCTACAGTCTCAAGGCGAACGCTTAGCGTCGCTTGGCCATCTCGTTGATGAAGCGGTCGAACAGTGGCGCGACATCGTTCGGGCCCGGGCTCGCTTCAGGGTGGCCCTGGAAGCTGAACGCGCTCTTGTCGGTGCGCTCGATGCCTTGCAGGGTGCCGTCGAACAGCGATTTGTGGATCGCACGCACGTTGGCTGGCAGGGTTTCTTCGTCTACCGCAAAACCGTGGTTCTGGCTGGTGATCATCACGACGCCAGTGTCCAGATCCTGCACCGGGTGGTTAGCACCGTGGTGGCCGTGGCCCATTTTCAGGGTCTTGGCGCCGGAGGCCAGAGCCAGCAGTTGGTGACCGAGGCAGATGCCGAATACCGGAATTTCGGTTTCCAGCACTTCCTTGATCGCCTTGATCGCGTAGTCGCATGGCTCTGGATCACCAGGGCCGTTGGACAGGAACACGCCGTCCGGCTTCAGTGCCAGCACATCAGCGGCAGGCGTCTGCGCAGGTACGACGGTGACGCGGCAGCCGCGCTCAACCAGCATGCGCAGGATGTTGACCTTGACGCCGTAGTCGTAGGCAACCACGTGGTAAGGCAGCTCGGAAGCGTCGATGGTCGCGTGGCTGTCGGTTTTCAGATCCCAGACAGTCGAGCGCCACTCGTATTGAGTCTTGGTGCTGACGACTTTCGCCAGATCCATGCCTTTCAGGCCCGGGAAGCCTTGCGCAGCGGCGATGGCCGCTTCTTCGGAGATGTTGTCGCCGGCCATGATGCAGCCGTTCTGTGCGCCTTTTTCACGCAGGATGCGGGTCAGGCGACGGGTGTCGATACCGGCGATTGCCACAACGTTGTTGGCTTTCAGGTAGTCGGACAGGGACATCGTGTTACGCCAGTTGCTCGCTACCAGCGGCAGGTCACGAATGACCAGGCCAGCGGACCAGACGCGGTCGGACTCGGCATCTTCCGGCGTGGTGCCGGTGTTGCCGATGTGCGGGTAAGTCAGGGTAACGATCTGTTGGGCGTAGGAAGGATCGGTAAGGATTTCCTGATAGCCGGTCATTGCGGTGTTGAACACCACCTCACCAACGGTTTGACCGTCGGCACCAATGGCTTCGCCGCGAAAAATGCTGCCATCAGCAAGGGCAAGTATGGCTGGCTTAGTCAAGAAGACCTCCCGTAAATAACGCATGAAAGGGCGATCGCAGGTTGTAAAAAAGCGGAGTGACGTATGGACACGTCACCCCGCTTCTTCACTGAATTATTCTGCGCGCTTTTAGTGGACACACTAAAGCTGTAGCTTACAGAAAAAGGCTTTTTTGGTCCACCGCTAAAGAGCCTAAAAGGCCGGAGAATGCGACAGGTCGTCGCCGAGCGGAGAAAAACCAGCGCAAACAGGGCGTTTGCGCCGGGTTCAGCAGTGTATCAACGCAGGTCAAGCACGTCTTGCATGTCGTACAGACCCGGCTCGCGACCATCCAGCCACAGCGCGGCACGCACCGCGCCCTTGGCGAACGTCATACGGCTAGACGCCTTGTGCGTGATCTCCAGGCGCTCACCTTCGCAGGCGAACAACACGGTGTGATCACCCACCACATCACCACCACGCACGGTGGCGAAGCCGATGGTTTCACGCTCACGAGCGCCGGTATGACCCTCACGACCGTACACCGCGACTTTCTGTAAATCACGATCAAGCGCACTGGCAATCACTTCACCCATGCGCAACGCCGTACCCGACGGCGCATCGATCTTGTGCCGGTGATGGGCTTCGATGATTTCGATATCCGCCTCATCACCCAGCACGCGCGCCGCCATGTCGAGCAGTTTCAGCGACAGATTGACACCGACACTGAAGTTGGCCGCGAACACGATCGGAATATCTTTGCCCGCGTCGGCCAGCAACTGCTTCTGCGCCGCGTCCAGCCCGGTGGTGCCAATGACCATGGCCTTGCCGGCCTTGCGGCAGAACGCGAGGTTTTTCAGCATCACTTCCGGCAGCGTGAAGTCGATCAACACATCGAACTCTTCAGCCACAGCTTCGATATGCCCGGACAGCGGCACACCGATACGCCCCAGCGAGGCCAGCTCCCCCGCATCGACGCCGATCAGCGTGCTGCCAGGACGAACCACGGCGGCGGTCAAACCGGTCAGCGGCGCGCGCTGCTGCACGGCCTCGACCAGAATCTTACCCATGCGCCCAGCAGCGCCCATCACAGCTATACGTCGCATGCCGACTCCTTACAGATCGCCGAAGAAGCGCTTCACACCGTCGAACCAACCGGTGGTTTTCGGCGAGTGGCTATTGTCGTCGGCCAGCGAGCTGCGGAATTCTTCCAGCAGTTCGCGCTGACGACGATTCAGATTGACCGGAGTTTCCACCGCAACGCGGCACATCAAATCGCCCGCACCGCCGCCACGTACCGGCGCCACGCCTTTACCGCGTACGCGGAACTGCTTGCCGGTCTGGGTGCCTTCAGGGATTTTCAGTTTGACGCGACCGTCGAGGGTCGGAATTTCCAGCTCGCCGCCCAGCGCCGCATCAACGAAGCTGATCGGCACTTCGCAGAACAGATGCTTGCCATCGCGCTGGAAGATGTCGTGCTCGCGGACATTGATAACCACATACAGGTCGCCCGTCGGGCCGCCCTGCGTACCCGCTTCGCCTTCGCCGGACAGGCGAATGCGGTCACCGGTATCGACGCCAGCCGGCACTTTGACCGACAGGGTTTTGTACTCTTCAACACGGCCGTCACCGTGGCAGGAGTCGCACGGATCAGAAATGATCTTGCCCTGGCCATGGCAACGCGGGCAGGTTTGCTGCACCGAGAAGAAGCCCTGCTGCATGCGCACCTGACCGATGCCGCCGCAGGTCGGGCAGGTCGATGGCGACGAGCCTTTCTTAGCGCCGGAACCATCGCACGGCTTGCAGTTGACCAGTGTCGGAACGCGGATATTCACCGACGTGCCGCGCACCGCTTCTTCCAGATTCAGCTCCAGGGTGTAGCGCAAGTCGCTGCCACGCTGAGCGCCGCCACGGGAACCACCGCGACCGCCACCGAAGAAATCACTGAAAACATCACCAAAGATGTCCGAGAAGTTCTGACCGCCGAAACCGGCGCCACCGCCACCCATGCTCGGGTCGACGCCGGCATGGCCGTACTGATCGTACGCCGCACGCTTGCTCGAGTCGGACAGCACTTCATAGGCCTCGTTGGCCTCTTTGAACATTTCTTCCGACGCTTTGTCATCGGGATTACGGTCCGGGTGGTGCTTCATCGCCAGACGACGGTAAGCCTTCTTGAGGTCCGCATCGCTTGAGCCGCGCTCAACACCCAACACTTCGTAATAGTCACGCTTTGCCATAAGTCTTCTGCACTCTTGAGGACGTTCGGCAAACCCCTCCTGAGGATGGCCAAACTCGTTGAGCCCCAATACAGGCCCGGACCCAACTCACGTCAATTCAACGATCCTGGTCTTTGTTTCTTGCGGTACTTGCGGCGCGAAAAGCAGGAGCATTCCCGGCCATACCGCCAACATCCGAACCTTGTCGCATGCTGTAAAAATTCGCGTATTCCAGATACGCCAACGCGGGAGCTAGCTCCCGCGCGGCGACATCCTACCAGTCACTGCCTAAAGGCAGTCAACCGGCCGACCAACAACTTACTTGTGGTCTTTGACTTCTTCGAACTCTGCATCGACAACGTCGTCAGCCTTCTCAGCCGATTCGCCTTGCGGGGCTGCGCCATCAGCTGGCTGCGCCTGTTCGGCGTACATCTTCTGAGCAACCGGAGCGGAGACTTTCGACAGCTCTTCCACCTTGGCTTCGATAGCGGCCTTGTCGTCGCCTTTGACAGCGGCTTCCAGAGCAACCACAGCAGCCTCGATCGCAGTCTTCTCTTCGGCGGTGACTTTGTCGCCCGCGTCAGCAATCATTTTGCGCGTCGAGTGAACCAGTGCGTCACCCTGGTTACGGGCAGCGGCCAGCTCTTCGAACTTGCGGTCTTCCTCAGCGTTGGCTTCGGCGTCACGCACCATGCGCTCGATTTCTTCGTCGGACAGACCGGAGTTGGCCTTGATCACGATCGACTGGGTCTTGCCGGTAGCCTTGTCTTTCGCACCAACGTGCAGGATGCCGTTAGCGTCGATGTCGAAGGTCACTTCGATCTGCGGCACGCCACGTGGAGCAGGTGGAATGTCGGCCAGGTCGAACTTGCCCAGGGACTTGTTCTGAGTGGCTTGCTTACGCTCGCCCTGCAGCACGTGAATGGTCACAGCGCCCTGGTTGTCGTCGGCAGTCGAGAACACTTGCGATTTCTTGGTAGGAATCGTGGTGTTTTTCTCGATCAGCGCGGTCATCACGCCACCCATGGTTTCGATACCCAGGGTCAGCGGGCTAACGTCGAGCAGCAGAACGTCTTTCACGTCACCAGCCAGAACGGCGCCCTGAATCGCAGCACCCATGGCAACGGCTTCGTCCGGGTTAACGTCTTTACGAGCTTCTTTACCGAAGAAATCGGTAACCAGCTTCTGTACCAGCGGCATACGGGTCTGACCACCGACCAGAATCACGTCGTTGATCGCGCCAACGTCCAGACCGGCGTCTTTCATGGCGATGCGGCAAGGTTCGATGGTGCGCTGAACCAGGTCTTCAACCAGTGCTTCGAGCTTGGCACGCGAGATCTTCACGTTCAGGTGCTTAGGACCGGTCGCGTCTGCAGTGATGTACGGCAGGTTGACGTCGGTCGACTGAGCGGACGACAGCTCGATCTTGGCTTTCTCAGCGGCTTCTTTCAGGCGCTGCATGGCCAGCGGGTCACCTTTGAGGTTCATGCCGCTTTCTTTCTTGAATTCGTCAACGAGGTAGTCGATCAGACGAATGTCGAAGTCTTCACCGCCGAGGAACGTGTCACCGTTGGTGGCCAGAACTTCGAACTGGTGCTCGCCATCAACTTCAGCGATCTCGATCACGGAAACGTCGAAAGTACCGCCACCCAGGTCATAAACGATCACGGTGTGATCGCCCTTAGCCTTGTCCATACCGTAAGCCAGAGCAGCTGCGGTCGGTTCGTTGATGATGCGCTTTACGTCCAGACCCGCGATGCGGCCGGCGTCTTTGGTCGCCTGACGCTGACTGTCGTTGAAGTAGGCCGGAACGGTGATCACCGCTTCGGTCACGGTCTCGCCGAGATAGTCTTCGGCGGTCTTCTTCATCTTTTTCAGGATTTCAGCCGAGATTTGTGGCGGCGCCATTTTCTGGCCGTTCACTTCAACCCAGGCGTCGTTGTTGTCAGCCTTGACGATCTTGTAAGGGACCATCTGGATGTCTTTCTGCACAACTTCTTCGTCGAAACGACGACCGATCAGACGCTTTACTGCGTACAGGGTGTTGTGCGGGTTGGTCACAGCCTGACGCTTGGCCGACTGACCTACCAGGATTTCGCCATCGTTGGCGTAAGCGATGATCGACGGCGTGGTACGCGCGCCTTCAGCGTTTTCAATAACTTTTGCTTTGCCGTTTTCCAGCACGGAGACGCAGGAGTTGGTGGTCCCCAGGTCGATACCGATAATTTTGCCCATGTTAACTCTCCCGAAACTTTGGATTTTTTTGCCGCAGCAGTGGTGGCTGACTGCGGTAATACTTAAACGCTTGACTTCTAAATGGGGGCCTTGCGGCTAATTTCAAGCCTTCTCGTCAATCGAAGGCGAAATTGGCGCAGGCGCCTTGCTGACCACAACCATGGCCGGACGCAGCAGGCGACCGTTGAGCTGGTAGCCCTTCTGGAACACCTTCAGAACGCTGTTCGGTTCTACGTCGGCGCTTTCTTGCATGGCCATCGCTTGATGCTGAACGGCGTTGAACGGTTCGCCGTGCGGATCGATCGCTTCCAGCTGATAACGCTTGAGGGTGTCGTGGAACATTTTCAGCGTCAGCTCGATGCCTTCGCGCATCGGACGAATGCTTTCGTCGTCCGGGTTCGACAGCTCGAGGCCGCGCTCCAGGCTGTCGACGATCGGCAACAGGTCGCCGGCAAATTTTTCCAGGGCAAACTTGTGCGCCTTCTCGACGTCCTGCTCGGCACGGCGACGGACGTTCTGCAGATCAGCAGCAACACGCAGAGATTGATCCTGCGCGGCGGCCAATTGCTCTTCGAGCACTTGTACACGGGTCGCCAGGTCATCACCCGAACCTTCGGGCGCCTGATTGGCTTCTGGGTTTTGCGTATCTACTGTCTGTTCGTCAGCCATAGAATTCTCCTTTCAATTTCGTCCGCGAGCCTGACTCGCGCTTCTGCCCCGATATATGGGGCCGCAAAATCAGGCTTCAAGGGCCTTCAAACATTAACCCTACAAAAAAGTGCCGAATCCTCATTCCTCGATGCACTAAGCAGATTTGTGGTTCAAGCAAATCGAGCTAAGGGAGGGCATTGTCAGCGCGAAACAAAACACTGTATAAATAACCAGACCTTTAGCTTGGGAGCGGCCTTTATGCTGGTGCACCTGTCCGTACATAACTACGCCATCGTTGAACATCTCGATCTCGAACTTGATCGCGGGATGAGCGTGATCACGGGTGAAACCGGCGCCGGCAAGTCGATCATGCTCGACGCACTGGGCCTGACCCTCGGCGATCGCGCCGACAGCGGCGTGGTGCGCCCCGGCGCCGACAAGGCCGACATCCTCGCGACCTTCGATCTGGCGGACATCCCTGAAGCCAGCGCATGGCTGGCAGAGCGTGACCTGGAGACCGACGGCCCGTGCATTCTGCGCCGGGTGATCACCTCCGAAGGTCGTTCACGCGGCTACATCAACGGCACTCCCTGCCCGCTCGGCGACCTCAAGTCATTGGGCGAGTTGTTGATCGATATCCACAGCCAGCATGAACACCAGTCCCTGCTGAAAACCGATACTCACCGCCGCTTGCTGGACGAGTACGCCGGCGCTACCGACCTGGCCCGCCAGGTTCAGCTCGCCGCCCAGCGCTGGCGCCAGACTCGCCAGGAGCTGGAGCGCCTCTCCAATTCTGGCGACGAACAACGCGCACGCCATCAATTGCTCAGCTATCAGCTTGAAGAGCTGGAAAACCTCGGCCTCGGTGATAACGAGCTGGAGCAACTGGAGCAGGAACACAAAAACCTGACCAACGCCGAAACCTTGCTGGGCATTTGTCGGCAAGTGGTCGAACAATGCAGCGAAAGCGATTCCGGCAATGTATTGAATGCACTGACCGCCAGCCTTAATCGCCTGTCGAGCGTGAACAATTCCGTTGGCGCATTGGGCGAAGCAAGCAGTTTGCTCACCAGCGCACAGATTCAGGTCGAAGAAGCCGTTGGCGAACTCAATCGCTTCCTCGATAACTTCGATGCCGATCCGGCGCGCCTGCAATATCTGGAAGAACGTCTCGACGCTATTTATACCCTGGCGCGCAAACACCGGATTCAACCCACCGAAGTCGGCGAAATGCAGCAGAAATTGCTGGATGAGATCGAAACCCTCAACGCCAATGACGAATCCATTGAGCGCCTGGGTGAAGAACTGGCCTCCTACGCCCGCCACTATCAGGAGAAAGCCCGAGAACTGAGCGATTTGCGTCATCAGGCTGCCGGCAGTCTCGCCAGTGCTGTTGAGCAGGAAATTCAGCGACTGGGCATGCCGGGGGGACGATTCACCATCGAATTGAAGGCCAACAGCAGCGACGAGTTATTGCCCAACGGGCTGGAGCAGGTCGAATTGCTGGTCAGCGCCAACCCGGGCCAGCCGCTGAAGGCGCTGGCGAAAGTCGCTTCCGGCGGTGAGCTGTCACGGATCAGCCTGGCGATTCAGGTCATCACCGCACAGACATCCCGTGTTCCGACGCTGGTATTCGACGAAGTGGACGTCGGCATCGGTGGCCCGACCGCAGAAATTGTCGGCCAACTGTTGCGCCGTCTCGGCGATCGCGGCCAGGTACTGACTGTCACGCACTTGCCGCAAGTGGCCGCGCAAGGCCATCAGCATCTGTTCGTGCACAAGGTGCGCGGTGAAGAGGCGACGCACACTGCCGTTTCCAAACTGAGCAAGAATGACCGTATAGAAGAAGTGGCACGGATGCTCGGCGGCATCGATCTGACCAAGGAATCCCTGGCCCACGCGAAAAAAATGGTGGTCACTGCCAAGGTTTAGCAATGACAGAAAGCACGAAGGCGACCCTTGGGTCGCCTTCGTTCGTTTCGCGAATGTGAAATTCGCGCGACATGCTTACTTTTTCTTGCGCACGTACAGCACCAGATTGTGATCTACCAGATCAACACCGTGCTCCTCGGCAATTGCCTTCTGGAGCTTTTCGATTTCCGGGCTGACGAATTCGACGACTTCACCGGTTTCCACGTTGACCATATGGTCGTGGTGACCACCGTCGGCCAATTCGAATACCGCATGGCCGCCGTCGAAGTTGTGACGGACCACGAGGCCAGCCGCTTCGAACTGGGTCAGAACACGGTAAACCGTGGCCAGACCGACGTCCTCGCCAGCTTCCATCAACGCCTTGTAGACGTCCTCGGCACTCATGTGACGCTGCTCGGTGGAGTCGAGCATTTGCAGGATCTTGACCCGTGGCAGGGTCACTTTGAGGCCGGCTTTGCGTAGTTCGCTATTTTCAACCATGGTCAGCTTTCTCGCGATGCTGCTTCGCAGCTTCTCTTAATGCGGGTATGATCGGCGTTTACGTTGTCCCAGCCAAGATAGTGGAAGTCGCCCACCGATGCAAAACACCAAGCTCTTGCTAACCAGTTTCACCTTTGTGGGACTGCTCGCACTCGCCGGTTGTTCATTCCCCGGGGTTTACAAAATCGACATCCAGCAGGGCAATGTCGTCACGCAGGACATGATAGACCAGTTACGCCCGGGAATGACCCGGCCGCAAGTACGGTTTATCATGGGTAACCCTCTGCTTGTCGACACGTTCCATGCCGATCGCTGGGATTATCTGTACAGCCTGCAACCGGGTGGCGGTGAACGCCAACAGGAACGCATCAGCGTTATTTTCAACTCAAACGACCAGCTTGTCAGCCTGTCCGGTGACTTTATGCCGGGCGTAAGCCGTGACGAAGCCATTCTCGGCAAGGACAGTGGCACGACCGTGTCTGCTCCTGCTGAAAACGCCGAGAAGCCAGAACCGGAAAAACCGGTCAAGCCAGGTTCCTTGCTGGATCAGATCCAGAAGGACGTCGATGGTGTGGAAACCGTTCCGGTTCCGACACCTGAGCCGCTGGACACCTCGCCGCAATAATTGGCGAGGCAATAAAAAACCCGGAAATTCCGGGTTTTTTATTGCCTGCAATTTGGCTTTTTACGCGTTTCGAGCCTTGGCTTCGGCAGCCTTGGCTGCTCGCAAGCGTCGAACCTCTTTCGGATCGGCAAGCAATGGGCGATAAATCTCGATGCGCTCCCCTGCCTGAATAACCCGCAAGTCCGGGTCAGCAACCACTTTGCCAAAGATGCCCAGCGGGCACTCCGCCAGATTCAACTCGGGAAACTCGCTAGCGATACCCGATGCAAGCACCGCAGCCCGCACCGTCGCGCCTTCATTGACGCTGAATGAGCGCAATACCTGACGATCCACGGCCGCGTATACCACCTCTATCTCGATCACCGGCTCAACCATGCATCTGCTTGGCGCGCTGGCAGAACGCGTCCACTAGCGTATTCGCAGCCTGATTGAACAGCGGCCCCAACGTCGCGCGCACTAGCGGCCCGGCGTAATCGAACGACAGATCCAGACTGATCTTGCAGGCCTTCTCGTTCAAAGCCTTGAACACCCAGACGCCGTGCAACTGATTGAACGGGCCTTCTTCCAGGTTCATTTCAATCGACTGCCCCGGCACCAGCGTATTACGCGTCACGAAATGCTGACTGAGCCCGCCCTTGGCTACGCCAACACTGGCGCGCATATGCTCCGGCGAGCTTTCCAGCACTTCCGCCGAGGAGCACCACGGCAGAAATTCCGGGTAGCGCGCCACGTCGTTGACCAAGTCATAGAGAAATTGCGCCGGGTACGGCAGCAACGCCGATCGTTGAATATGTGTCGTCATGTGAGCGTTACTTCCAGAGCTGAGCGGCAAACACTACAAGAATGCCGATGGGCGCCACGTAGCGCATCAAGAACAAAGACAGGGCGAACAGTAGCGGATTGCGGATCGACAACTCGTCGCGTACCGCTTCACGCCCCATCACCCATCCGGCAAACAGCACGAAACACAGGCCACCGAGCGGCAGCATGATCCGTGAGGTGAAGAAATCGATCACACCAAAGAAGTCCAGACCGCTCTGCGCACCCCATTGGTAGAGATGGAACATCCCGCCTTCGTTCACGAAAAATTTGGCTTCCTTCCAGATATTGAAGGAGAACACCGTGCCCAGACCGACGAACCAGCAAGTGAAGGCAAGCCAGAAAGTCACCCACGCGCGGCTGACTTTTGTGCGCTCAACCAAGTAGGCAACCATCGGTTCCAGAAGGGAGATCGCCGAGCTCCAGGCAGCAATCGCCACCAGCACAAAGAACACCACGCCCATCAACTGACCGAACGCCACGTTACCAAAGGCAAATGGCAGACTGACGAACATCAGCCCCGGCCCTTCGCTAGGGTTCAGGCCTCCGGCAAATACAATCGGGAACAAGGCCAGACCGGCGATCAGCGAAACAAAGGTATCGAGCAGTGCCACGCCGACAACGGTGCCCGACAACGATGAGCTCTTCGGCATATAAGCACCGTAGATCATGATCGAACCGACACCGACGCTCAGCGAGAAGAACGCGTGCCCCATGGCCGGCAACAAGCCGTCGAGGACTTTTTCCGGGTGGAAGTCGAACATGAAATGCACGCCTTCCATGAAATGCCCGGTGGTCATGCTGTAACCCAGCAACACCAGAATCATCACGAACAGCAGCGGCATCATGATGCGCAGGCTGCGCTCAAGCCCGGCGACCACGCCCTTGGCGATGACGAAGGCCGACAGCAGCATGAAAATCGTATGCCAAAGTGTCAGACGCCATGGATTGGAGATGACATTGCCGAAATAAGCGCCGACTTGATCGGCTGTGGCGCCCTGGAAGTCGCCGCGGCCCATATCGACAATGTAGTCGAGCGACCAGCCGCCGACCACACTATAGAAAGACAGGATCAACAATGCCGTGATCATCCCGGCAAATGCGCCCCACGACCATTTGCCCGAGTGCCCGGCTTCCAGTGCCAGCACCTTCAAGGCGTTCGCCGGACTTTGCCGGGCGCGCCGGCCGATCAGGGTTTCAGCGAGCATGACCGGGATGCCGATCAGCGCGATGCACGCCAGAAACATCAGCACAAAGGCGCCGCCGCCGTAGACCCCGACCATGTAGGGGAACTTCCAGATACTACCCAGTCCCACGGCCGAACCGGTCGCGGCGAGTATGAATACCCAGCGGCTAGCCCAACTGCCGTGGACAGAAACCTTGTCTGTCGACATCGTTTATCACGCCCAAGCGTTAGAAAAAGAGGCCGCATTGTCCGGGATTCACTCAACCTGCTCAAGCACGCAGCATCACCGTAGCCGACGGCGGTTTATCTCCATATAATGCCGCCCCTATGGCTAAACAGAAGAAACACCCAACAGGGACCATCGCGCAGAACAAAAAGGCGCGACACGATTACTTCATCGAGCACAAGTTCGAGGCTGGTCTGGTCCTGGCCGGCTGGGAAGTAAAAAGTCTGCGGGCAAGCAAGCTACAGCTGGTCGACAGCTACGTTCTGCTCAAGGATGGCGAAGCATGGTTGCTCGGCAGCCACATCACGCCTCTGATGACCGCAAGTACCCACGTCATCGCTGACCCGGTGCGCACACGCAAATTGCTGCTCAACCGCCGCGAGCTGGAAAAGCTCGCCGCCGCTGTGCAGCAAAAGGGTTACGCCTGCGTCTGCCTGTCCTGGTACTGGAGCAAGCACATGGTCAAGTGCGAAATTGCTCTGGGCAAGGGCAAGAAGGAATACGACAAGCGTGATACCGAGCGCGAGCGCGACGCCGGTCGCGAACTGCAGCGTGCCGTGCGCAACAAGGGCAAGGAAGACTAGTCTTCCCCCCCTTTAAAGCAAAGATCGCAGCCTGCGGCAACTCCTACAGGGAAATACATATTCCTGTGTAGGAGCTGCCGCAGGCTGCGATCTTTTGCTTTAAAGAATTACATCCCCTTGCGCCGCTCCGCTCGAGCCATGCGCTGAACCTCCTGCCGCACCTCTTCCAGCACTTCCTGCACATACAAAATATGTCGGCTGGAAACCTCACGTGCCTGCTCCGCACGACCTTCAATAATCGCCAGATACAATTCCCGATGCTGGGTGATCAGCATGTCGCGGGTTTCCGTGCGCTGCTTATACATGCCGCCGATGTTGGTAACGACGTTACGCTTGAGCAGATCAAACAAGCCACGAATGGTGTGCAGCAACACCGCGTTATGGCTGGCTTCGGCAATCGCCAGGTGGAATTTCGCATCCGCCGCGCCCTCCTCCGCCCGACTGACTTCATCGTGACGCGAATAGCAGTCCTGCAGCTCTTCAAACGCGGCGGTCAGCCGCTCACGATCGACATCGGTGGCGCGCAATGCGGCGTAATAGGCGCACGATGCCTCCAAAGTATGCCGAAACTCCAGTAGATCGCGCTGTGCTTCAGGATTGCTTTCGAGCAACTGCAGCAGCGGATCACTGAACGTCGAGCCGAGGCTTTCCACGACATAGTTGCCGCCGCCCTGACGACTGACCAGCAGACCTTTGGCCGCCAGTTTCTGGATCGCTTCACGCAGCGAAGGCCGTGATACGCCAAATTGTTCTGCCAGCGTGCGCTCCGCCGGCAACCGCTCACCGGACTTCAGCGTGCCCTCAAGGATCATCCCCTCAAGTCGCTCGACAATATCGTCAGACAAACGGCGCTGACGTATCTGATCAAACCCCATAACTCATTTCTCCACGATCCCGACCGCTCGCCGGGCTCTCTATTCTGGCCTATCGGCGCCTTGCCGACACCTACCAGACACCACTTGCCCAAACCAGATCAGATGCGATCTGCACCGCTTGTTCGACAAAAGTTTCAGGGCGACAAATTGACACACCGACACCAAGGCTTTTACCCTAGCCAACAGCGATTGTAAATTGGTCTTACCAATTATCCAAGAACGCTGACAGTGCCTGACCAACAACAATTAGGGGCCACCCCATATGCAAACCTGGCAACAGCTTTACAGCCCGCTCGGCAGTCTCGGCGTGTCCGCACTCGCGGCCGTCATCCCCATCGTGTTTTTTTTCCTCGCATTGGCGGTGTTCCGCCTCAAAGGCCATGTGGCCGGGAGCATCACCCTCGCCCTGTCGATTGCCGTGGCGATCTTCGCGTTCCAGATGCCGGTCGATATGGCCTTCGCCGCCGCCGGGTATGGTTTCGCCTACGGTCTGTGGCCGATTGCATGGATCATTGTCGCGGCGGTGTTCCTCTACAAACTGACGGTCAAAAGTGGTCAGTTCGAGGTCATTCGCAGCTCGGTGTTATCGATTACTGACGACCAGCGCCTGCAAGTGCTGCTGATCGGTTTCTGCTTCGGAGCGTTCCTGGAAGGTGCCGCCGGTTTCGGCGCACCCGTGGCGATTACTGCCGCGTTGCTGGTCGGACTGGGCTTCAACCCCCTGTACGCCGCTGGCCTGTGCCTGATCGCCAACACCGCACCGGTAGCGTTCGGTGCACTGGGGATCCCGATCATCGTCGCCGGCCAAGTCACCGGTATCGACGCGTTCAAGATCGGCGCCATGACCGGTCGCCAACTGCCGCTGCTGTCGCTGTTCGTGCCGTTCTGGCTGGTGTTCATGATGGACGGCCTGCGCGGCGTACGTGAAACCTGGCCAGCGGCGTTGGTTGCGGGCCTGAGCTTCGCCATCACCCAATACTTCACCTCGAACTTCATTGGGCCAGAACTGCCGGACATCACCTCGGCGCTGGCCAGCCTGATATCGCTGACCCTGTTCCTGAAAATCTGGCAGCCAAAACGCACCGCAGGCGCGCAAATCGCCGGCGCCACGTCGAGCGCAGCGATCACCGCCAGCGTCGGCGGTTTCGGCCAGAAGCGCACCACCGTGGCGTCGCCTTACAGCCTCGGGGAAATTTTCAAAGCCTGGTCACCGTTCCTGATCCTCACCGTGCTGGTAACGATCTGGACGCTGAAGCCTTTCAAGGCGATGTTCGCCGCTGGCGGTTCGATGTACAGCTGGGTGTTCAACTTCGCGATCCCACACCTTGATCAATTAGTGATCAAAACCGCACCGATCGTAGCCGTCCCGACTGCCATTCCAGCGGTGTTCAAACTCGATCCGATTTCCGCGACCGGCACGGCGATTTTCTTCTCCGCGCTGATCTCGATGCTGGTCTTGAAGATCAATTTCAAAACTGGTCTGACCACTTTGAAAGAGACCTTCTACGAACTGCGCTGGCCAATCCTGTCGATCGGCATGGTGCTGGCGTTCGCCTTCGTCACCAACTACTCCGGCATGTCTTCGACCATGGCGCTGGTGCTGGCCGGTACGGGCGCAGCGTTCCCGTTCTTCTCGCCATTCCTCGGCTGGCTGGGCGTATTCCTCACCGGTTCGGATACTTCGTCCAACGCCCTGTTCAGTTCGTTGCAAGCAACCACTGCGCACCAGATCGGCGTCAACGACACCTTGCTCGTGGCGGCGAACACCAGTGGCGGCGTGACCGGCAAGATGATCTCGCCACAATCGATCGCCGTGGCCTGCGCCGCGACCGGTCTGGTGGGCAAGGAGTCGGATCTGTTCCGCTTCACCCTCAAGCACAGCCTATTCTTTGCAACGATTGTCGGCTTGATCACCCTGGCCCAGGCCTACTGGTTCACTGGCATGCTGGTGCACTAAACCTACAAGAAACACAGAAAAAACCGACGCCGGCTCGTGATGCCGGCGTCAGCAATTCACAACCCGGTCTGTAAGGCTGCTGAAAGCAACGCTCTTTATATTCAGCAGCCGCCACAGACGGATAACCGGGCCCACCCGGAGACACGCCTGATGAGCGAGCTTTTTTACAACGCTGTGCCAAACGCGACGCGCGTGGCACCGCCACTGCCCGAACCTCGGCAATACCCCAGCGAGAAACCGTCGCGGGTCTACCTGTTCGGCACGTGTGTGGTCGACCTGTTCTACCCCGAAGCCGGGATGGACGCGATCCACTTGCTGGAGCGCGAAGGGATCCGGGTCGAGTATCCGCAAGGGCAGAGTTGCTGCGGCCAACCGGCCTACACCTCGGGTTACACCGAGCAGGCGCGGACGGTGGCGCGCTCGCAACTGGCGCTGTTTGCCGGGGATTATCCGGTAGTGGTGCCGTCGGGTTCCTGCGCCGGCATGCTGCGCGAGCATTACGCCGACTTGTTCAAGGACGAGCCGGAGACGTTGAAACAGGTTCAGGCCCTCGCGGCCCGCACCTATGAACTGGCCGAATTTCTGCTGTTCGTCTGCAAGGTGCAACTCAAGGACAGCGGTGAACCGGTCAAAGTCGCGCTGCACACTTCGTGTTCGGCACGCCGCGAAATGAACACCCACCTGCACGGCCGCGAGTTGTTGGCGCAGTTGAGCAACGTGGAACGGGTCAACCATGACCACGAAAGCGAATGCTGTGGCTTCGGTGGGACATTCAGCGTCCGTATGCCAGACATTTCCGGCGCGATGGTGGCTGACAAGACCCAAGCGTTGAAGGATTCAGGCGCGCACAAGGTGTTGAGCGCCGACTGTGGCTGTTTGATGAACATCAACGGCGCATTGGAGAAACAAAAAGAAGCGCTGCGCGGGCAACATCTCGCGAGCTTCTTGTGGCAGCGAACCGGAGGTGCGCAATGAGCACTTCCGCGATTATTCCTACGGTCGCCGTAGAAGAAGATTTCCGCGCCCGGGCACACAATGCCTTGGGCGATCAGCAGCTACGGAACAATTTCCGCACTGCCATGGACTCACTGATGGTCAAGCGGGCAGCCGCTTTCAGTGATGCCCACGAAAGAGAACATTTGCGCGCACTGGGCAATTCGATCAAGGCCCGCGCGCTGTCCAAGCTGCCCGACCTGCTCGAGCAACTGGAACAGAACCTGACCCGCAACGGTGTGACAGTGCACTGGGCGGAAACGGTGGACGAGGCCAATGGCATCGTCTTATCGATCATCCGCGCTCACGAGGCGCGGCAAGTGATCAAGGGCAAATCGATGGTCAGCGAAGAGATGGAGATGAACCATTTCCTCGAGGCTCGGGACATTGAATGTCTGGAGTCCGATATGGGGGAATACATCGTCCAGCTCGACCACGAGAAGCCTTCACACATCATTATGCCGGCGATCCACAAGAATGCCGGTCAGGTCGCGTCCTTGTTCCACGACAAACTTGGCGTGGAATACACCAAGGACGTTGACCAACTCATTCAGATCGGTCGCAGAGTCCTGCGGCAGAAATTCTTCGAAGCGGACATCGGCGTCTCCGGTGTCAACTTCGCCGTCGCCGAAACCGGCACCCTGCTGCTGGTGGAAAACGAAGGCAACGGCCGCATGACCACCACCGTGCCGCCGGTGCACATCGCCGTCACCGGCATCGAAAAAGTCGTGGAAAACCTGCGTGACGTGGTGCCGCTGCTGTCACTGCTGACGCGCTCGGCGCTGGGCATTCCGATCACCACCTACGTCAACATGATCTCCGGCCCGCGCAAGGAGCACGAACTCGACGGCCCGCAGGAAGTGCACCTGGTGCTGCTCGACAACGGTCGCAGTCAGGCCTTCGCCGACAGTGAATTGCGTCAGACCTTGAACTGCATCCGCTGCGGCGCCTGCATGAACCATTGCCCGGTCTACACCCGCGTCGGTGGCCACACCTATGGCGAGGTGTACCCGGGACCGATCGGCAAAATCATCACCCCGCACATGGTCGGTCTGGCCAAAGTCCCCGATCACCCGAGCGCTTCGTCGCTGTGCGGTGCCTGCGGTGAAGTGTGCCCAGTAAAAATTCCGATCCCGGCAATCCTGCGGCGCCTGCGCGAAGAGAACGTCAAAGCCCCGGACAGCCCGAATCAAGTGATGCGCGGCCAGGGCAGCAAGTATTCGCGCAAGGAACGTTTCATCTGGAACGCCTGGGCCAAGCTCAACAGCTCTCCGACCTTGTATCGATTGTTCGGCTTCTTCGCCACGCGCCTGCGTGCCCTGACCCCGAGCAATGTCGGCCCATGGACACAAAATCACAGCGCGCCGAAACCCGCTGCCCGCTCACTGCACGACATGGCCCGCGAGCATCTGGCCAAACAGGGAGACCGCTGATGAGCGCCAAGCAAAATATCCTCGGCAAACTGCGGAAAAGTCTGACTGGCGCCACACCGATTGCCGACAACTTCGATGTCGATCTGGTGACGCAGCCTTACACCTACAGCGCCGAACAACGCATCCCGCAACTGCGCAAATTGATGGAAGCGGTGCACACCGAAATCCACCTGACCTCGGGCGAAGAATGGCCGGCACTGCTTGCGCAATTGTTGCGCGACCGCCAGTTGCCGAGTCTGTTGATCGCACCGACGACAGCGCACGGGCAGAAAATCACACAGCATTGGGCGAACAATCCTGATCTGCCGACACTGAAATCCTACGACCGGCCAATGGAAGAGTGGAAAGCCGAACTGTTCAACGACACCCCGGCCAGCCTCACCGGCACCCTCGGTGCAATCGCCGCCACCGGCAGCCTGATCCTCTGGCCAACCCGCGAAGAACCGCGTTTGATGAGCCTGGTCCCGCCGGTGCATTTCGCCCTGCTCAAGGCCAGCGAAATCCGTGACAACTTCTATCAGGTGCAAGAGGAATTCGCGTGGGCCCAGGGCATGCCGACCAATGCTCTACTGGTCTCCGGTCCATCGAAAACTGCCGACATTGAGCAAGTACTGGCTTACGGCGCCCACGGCCCGAAAGACCTCGTAGTTCTCATCCTGGAGGACCAATGACGCTTCCGGTGAATTTCCTGCGTGATGCGCAACAACTGATTCCGGCCGAGCGCCGTTTTGATGACCCGTTATCGACCCTGGCCTTTGGTACGGATGCCAGTTTTTATCGACTGATCCCGCAACTGGTAATCCGCGTCGAGTCCGAAGATGAAGTGGTGGCGCTGCTAAAACTGGCTCAGCGCGACCATGTTCCAGTGACCTTCCGTGCGGCGGGCACCAGCCTTTCCGGTCAGGCGATCAGCGATTCCGTTTTGATCGTGCTTGGGGATAACTGGAACGCTCGCGAGATTCGCGGCCAAGGCACGCAAATACGCCTGCAACCCGGGGTGATCGGCGCACAGGCCAACGCATGGCTGGCACCGTTCGGGCGCAAGATCGGCCCGGATCCGGCGTCGATCAACGCCTGCAAAATCGGCGGCATCGTCGCTAACAATGCCAGCGGCATGTGCTGCGGCACCGCGCAAAACACCTACCACACGCTGGCCGGGATTCGCCTGGTGCTGGCCGATGGCACGCGCCTGGATACCGAAGACGCTACAAGTGTCGCGGCATTCCGCGTAAGCCACGGCGATCTGCTCGAACGCTTGGCGACATTGGGCCGCGAGACCCGCGCCAACGCCGAACTGGCTGCACGAATCCGCCACAAATACCGTCTGAAAAATACCACCGGCCTGTCACTCAACGCCTTGGTGGATTTCGATGAGCCTGTGGATATCTTGAGCCACTTGCTGGTCGGTTCCGAAGGCACCCTCGGCTTCATCAGCGCGGTGACTTACGACACCGTGATCGATCATCCGAACAAGGCGTCGGCACTGATCGTGTTCCCGGATGTGGAGACTTGCTGCAACGCGGTCACCGTGTTGAAAAGCCAACCGGTGTCCGCCGTAGAGCTGCTCGATCGGCGTAGCCTGCGCTCGGTGCAAGACAAACCGGGCATGCCTGCTTTCGTACAACAGCTGTCGAACAATGCCTGCGCACTGCTGATCGAATCCCGCGCCGCATCTTCCACTTTGCTGCAGGAGCAGCTGGGGCAGATCATGGCGTCGCTCAGCGACTTCCCAGTGGAGAAGCAGGTCGACTTTACCGAAGACCCTGCCGAGAACGCCAAGCTCTGGGCGATCCGCAAGGACACCTTCCCCGCCGTAGGCGCAGTGCGCAAAACCGGCACCACGGTGATCATCGAAGACGTGACCTTCCCGGTCGAACAACTGGCGATCGGCGTCAATCGCTTGATCGAGTTGTTCGACAAACATGCCTACGACGAAGCGATCCTTTTCGGACACGCACTGGAAGGCAATCTGCACTTTGTCTTCACCCAAGGCTTCAACAACCCAGAAGAAGTCGCACGCTATCAAGCGTTCATGGATGACGTCGCGCAACTGGTCGCAGTGGAATTCGGCGGCTCGCTGAAAGCCGAACACGGCACCGGTCGCAACATGGCGCCGTTCGTGGAACTGGAATGGGGCAGCGACGCCTATCAGTTGATGTGGCAGCTCAAACGTCTGCTCGACCCGAATAGCATTCTCAATCCCGACGTGGTGCTCAGCGAAGATCCGCAGATCCACCTCAAGCACCTGAAGCCGCTGCCGGCGGCGGATGAGATTGTCGATAAGTGCATAGAGTGCGGCTTCTGCGAACCTGTCTGCCCGTCAAAAGGCCTGACCCTCAGCCCGCGCCAGCGCATTGTCATCTGGCGCGATATTCAGGCGAAAAAACGTGCAGGTGTCGACACCACCGAACTGGAAAAAGCCTACGAGTACCAAGGCATCGAAACCTGCGCCGCCACTGGTCTGTGCGCGCAACGTTGCCCTGTAGGCATCAATACCGGTGAGCTGGTGAAAAAGCTGCGTGGCCGACACGCCACGCATCAGAAAACCGCTGACTGGATCGAAGGAAATTTCGCCAAGACCCTGCAAGGCGCACGCTTCACCCTACACGTGGCCAACGGCGCACGAATGATGCTCGGCGCACCGCGTCTGGCGAAACTTTCGGCAACCATTACGCGCCTGTCCAAAGGTCAGGTGCCGTTGTGGACGAATGCGATGCCGCAACCGGAGAAAGCCATTCGCTTCAGCCCCAGCGTGTCGGACGAGCGCCCGCGCGTTGTCTATCTGGCCGCGTGTGTGTCGCGAGTGATGGGCCCGGCGGCGGGTGACAAAGAGCAAATGTCGCTCTACGACAAAACCCGTGGCTTGCTGGAGAAGGCCGGCTACCAAGTGGTCTTCCCGGACAATCAGGACAATCTCTGCTGCGGCCAGCCCTTCGCCTCAAAAGGCTACGCCGAACAGGCCGAACACAAACGCCAAGAGTTGATCAGCGCACTGCTGCATGCGAGTCGCGGCGGACTCGATCCGATCTACTGCGACACCAGTCCGTGCACGTTGCGCCTGGTGCAGGATGTCGGTGATGTTCGTCTTGATCTGTACGATCCGGTGCGCTTCATCCGAACGCACCTTCTTGATCGACTCGACTTCACCCCGCAAGAGGCACCGATTGCCGTACACGTGACCTGCAGCACGCAGCATCTGGGCGAAAGCCAGGCGTTGATCGATCTGGCGCGCAAGTGCAGCAACAACGTGGTGATCCCGGAAGGCATTCATTGCTGTGGGTTTGCCGGGGACAAAGGCTTCACCACGCCGGAGCTGAACAGCCATTCGCTGCGCACGCTCAAGGACGCGGTGCAGCATTGCAGCGAGGGGATTTCCACCAGCCGCACCTGTGAGATCGGTCTGACGCAATATGGCGGAATTGACTACCACGGACTGGTCTATCTGGTGGATCGAGTGACCCGGGCGAAGGCTCGCTGAAGAAAAATAGAACCCTTGAGTTCGACTGTAGTCCACAGAATAACCCCGACTGATCGGGGTTTTTCTTCCATACGGTTGCCCGTCCTGACGGCCAGCGAAGTCTGGACCCACTCGGTTCAAGGAGATACACATGAAACGTTCTGTACTGTTAGGTCTGTTCGTTACTGCATCGATGATGGCGTCCACTTCGTTTGCTGACGGCAAGCCTGCTGACCTGTGTGATGCCAATATTCAGACCATCAACAATGCCAAGGGCCAGCTGTCAGCGAACCCGGAACTGAGTCAGCGTGCTAACGCCAGTGTGAGCAAGGCCGAGGCGCTCAAGGCTCAAGGCAAAATCGACGATTGCATTGCGGAAACGTCGCAAACCATCGTGGAATTGCGCAAGTCCACCGGTACCAACAACTGATCAGCGTCCCGGCCAACCTTCGGGTTGGCCTTGTGGGCCGATTGGCGTACACTGCACACGCTTGTTGCTCAAACAGATGTACTGAGCAATGAGTTCGGGGCCGTTTAGGATTCGACGCCGGTTGCGAAACTTTAGGTGCATGCCGACTTGGTAACAGAAGTCGTAAATCCACTGTTGCAACTACTTATAGTTGCCAATGACGACCAATACGGTGTTGCTCTCGCTGCTTAATTGCAGCTGACAATGCTCCTGGTACCTTCGGGTCCAGCAATCATCAGGGGATGTCTGTAAACCCAAAATGATTGTCATATAGAACAGAATCGCCGTGCAGTACGTTGTGGACGAAGCGGCTAAAACTTACACAACTCGCCCAAAGCACCCTGCCCTTCGGGTCGCTGAGGGTTAACTTAATAGAAACGGCTACGCATGTAGTACCGACAGCGGAGTACTGGCGGACGGGGGTTCAAATCCCCCCGGCTCCACCAAATAGCTGTTTAGACCTGTCTCGGACAGTCTACGAAACACCTCAAGAAGCCCGCCTAGTGCGGGCTTCCTTGTTTCTGGCTGTATCTCCTCATCTACCCCTATACGTACTGCCCGTGTATCCTGCCGTGTATCTTCTGTAGAAATTGAAACTAGGGGGTACAAGGAATGAAGCGCAGCGAAATCAAGCGCCGCCCGCTGGCCGACACAGTGCTCTCGACACTTGAGCCTGAAGAGAAGGAGTACCGTGAGCATGACGGCGACAGCTTGTATCTGCGCGTCCGCCCGGACGGAAACAAGTCATGGCAGCTGCGCTACAAAAAAGCTGACGGCAAATGGTCGTGGCTGGGTTTGGGCAGCTATCCCACGGTCAGCGGCGCCATGGCTCGCAAGAAAGCGGCAGAGTTGCGAGCAGACGCGGCGCAAGGCAGAAATCCACTTGCGACCAAGCGCTCCAGAAAAGCGGCTGAAGACGAGGCCGCCGGCCACACATTTGAGTCACTTGCTCGTGAGTGGTACGCGGCCAAGCGCAAGAGCTGGACTGACGGCACCGCGGTACGAACCATTGGAGCTCTGGAGCTTCATGTTTTCCCGGTCTTTGGCAAACGCATCTATCGCGAGATCCTGCCAATGGAATGGATGGAGTTTCTGCGGGCGATGGAGCAGAAAGGGATCATCGAGCAGACAAGCCGTGTCCGCGGTATGTGCCGTGAGATTTACGACTTGGCACGCGTCACTGGTCGCGCAACACACAACCCTTTGGAGGGACTGCACAAATTCCTCCAGACCAAAGCCGCCGAGAACTATGCCCATGTATCTCCAGAGGAGTTACCACCCCTCCTAAGGGCGATTCGAGCGTATCCAAGCGCAACCGATATCCGCATAGGTCTTCACCTACTCTCCATGCTCGCTTGCCGCCCTTCAGAGTTACGCGAAGCACGCTGGTCCGAATTCGACCTAGATAAAGCCCTGTGGTCGATCCCGGCCGAACGCATGAAGCGCCGACGGGAACACGTGGTGCCACTGCCAACTCAAGCTATCGAGTTGCTGCGTAATTTGCAGGCGCTCACCGGTGCCTACCCGATGCTGTTCCCAGGCCGGAGCGATACAACCAAAGCTCGCTCCAATACGGTATTCCTGATGGCGTTGCGTAGGCTCGGATATGAGGGCCGGCAAACTGGACACGGCTTCCGCCATATTGCTTCGACGATTCTGAACGAGCACGGGTTTGACGAAAATCACATCGAGGCCCAACTATCTCACGTCAAGGAAGGCATTGCCGGTGAGTACAACAAAGCGATCTATCTGCCTCAGCGTACGACCATGATGCAATGGTATGCCGACTACCTTGATAGCCTCGCGTGCGGCAGTGTCATCCTGGGCAACTTTGGCAAGCGTGCTTAATTGGAGTGACGAATGAAGCCCATTGATACACAAATGCTCACTCCTGCAATGCGACAGTTGCTCAGAGCCAACGAAAGTCGGAAGAAGGTCAATCGCGATCATAGCCACCCTGTGGACATGGCCGATCTGCAATGCTTGGCATCACATAACTTAGCGTGCGCTCAGAGAGAAAAGGACGCTCGCAAAACGGCGTCGCACTACGACACCACCTTGACCGAGATCGCAGTTTTGGTGAAAGAACATCCAGATGCGTCACAGAAGATTCTAGATATCGCATTCAACCTGCTCGGGCTTGATTCAGTCTTGCTCGGAGGGAATCTGTTGGCGAGACATGACCAGCAGCTTGCGTCAATGAGGCCACTGGCGGCACAGCACGCCGCGAAAGCCTCGACCATAGAGAGAGCCCGAACGATTGCTTCGAAGCTTTGGGGAGACGATACGGAAAGGAAAATTCGAATAGGAGATATGGCTGAAAGCGCCTATAGGACGCTGGCGGCCGAAGGCTATTCGGAGACACTTCCTGAAACAGTGGAAAGAGTTAAGGAGTGGATTAAGCCCATCGCTCCAGAGTACGCGCGCAAGGGTGGGCGCCGCAAAAAAAACCCTTAACCGTTCCATCTACTACCTTTTCAGCAACGGATACCTGGTTATCCGTTGCTGCCGGCAACTTTTTAAGCTGTCGACTTCTTAGCACTGTGTCTCCCGTCATCTACAGCTATTACGGGAAGCACAAAATGCACACCATTCACACACCGCACCAACCCTCTGCCGCGCATAATTTCGACCCAGCAATCACCCTGATTCGCATGCCAGATCTGGAGGCCATCACCGGCCTCGCCCGCCCCACTGTGTACAAACGCCTCAAAGACGATCCGACCTTTCCCCGCCCGGTGCCGCTGAGCAACAGCAGGTCGCGCGGCTCGCCGGTGGGCTTTGTGCTGGCCGAGGTACAAGCCTGGGTACGCCAACGCATCGCCCTGCGTGGAGAGGCTGCATAAATGACCGACCAAAAAAAAGGCCAACCCATTAAGGCCGGCCCGGAAAAATCTCTCGCCGATAGTATCACCGCCAACACCGGGAAAGCGCCTACAAAGATCAGTCGCGTCCTAGGCTATATGCTTCAGGATCGTAGCCTCAACCGCTTCGAGGCTGAGCGCCTGGGCGACCATTGCCTTCACAGCACAATCAGCAGCCTGACCCATAGCTACGGCTTGAAGTTTGCCCGCCAGTCGGAGCGCGTGCCAAATCACTGGGGGCTGCCTTGCCTTGTGACTCGGTACAGCTTGCCGCTCACCGAGTACAAGCGCGCCAAGAGCGTGCTGGCTTTGCTTAAAGGGGCAGGAGCATCTCGCCGTCAGGTGGCCGCATGAACGCCTTGCTCATGACCGGCGATGAACAGTCCATAAGTTTTCTTGCCAGCAGTCGTTCCCGTCGGTATGGTTCATCTGTCGCTGCAAATTCAGCGACCGGGCGTAGGAACCCGAGAAGCAAAAGGCGCAACAGCGCCCAGATCACTTCTGCAGGCGTTTTTTTTCGCTTGCAGTTCCGTGTTATGGCGGCTGTGTGCGGGCAGGCTTCGGCCTGGCCGGGCTCCTTTTGCCCCGGTATTCCTACCCCGCGCACAGCTGCCACCCAATCCCGTAGGAAGGATCGTGGCAGCTCCTCGTTAGCAGAAGGAGCTTTACAGATGCCGGCCCTCATTCCGTCCGCAATTCGCGCCTTTGCTCACCGCCGTATGGCCTTGAGCGCCCTCCGCGCAAACTCGTCCCTCTCCGTCCGTCTCGCCCGCTACAACGCTCACATGACCATCGTCCGCACTTTGGAAACATCGGGGAACGTGCAATGAGCCAGCCAACCGCTCGCATCGCCGACGATGCCCTTGAGCTGCTGCGCGCCACACACGAACGCATCAGCAATATGCGGGTGTTGTTCAACGCGATCACGAAGGACCTGAAGCACGGCAAGTCGCACGATATCGAAGAGCTGGCCAGCCTGGGCAGCTTCCTCGGGTACGACTGGGCAAACTATGTGGACAGCGAAGTCGAGCAGATGCAGAAGGTGCTGGACGGCGCGGAGGTGGCCAAATGAGTGCCTCAATCCGATCACGGGAGCACCTGAGTTTCACGAAGCGCGATCCCGAAGGACGACTGATCAACTGGCCTCGGAATAATCCCGGCGTAGCGGCCGACTGGCAGAAGGGTATCGAGTTCTTCGAACGCGAAGTATTCGAGCTTGCCGCCCACGATGAGACCGAAGCGTTCAACGCTATTCAGTTTGCCATTGCCGGAATGGGCGGGCGCACCACCAATCTTGAAATCGGATTTATAGATCGCGTGTCGCGTGCTGCGGTACTTGGTTTGCGCGTGATTCGCGGCGGCGCAGCGCGGTTCGAGCCGAAAGACTTCGAAGAGATTTAAAACATGAAAATTCAAAATGGCGCATCAGCGTCGACGGGATCGGCTTGCCTGAAGAAAGCCACCGAACTGTTTTACGTCACTCACCCGAAGGTGCCCAAGGCACTGCTGGGGCCATTTTTGAACGAGGCCGACGCAGAGTGCGGGCGCGTAGTTATGCGTAATGCTGATGCTCAGGTGACGGCCTGTCTGGTTGACTTAATAGACGACATCACCCGCTGGCACGGTGTGAACAACGGCCAAGTTTGCCGGGCCTTTGCTGGCGCTGATCGCCGGGAGGTCAGCCATGGGTGATGTGACCCCAATCAAGCGCAAAGGGAGTGGCGGCCCACCCGCTGCTGGCGCTCATATCGACAGCGCCAGCTATGTGCTGCTGGTGGAAACGCTGGTCGGCTTTCTGGAACTGCGAATCTCGGAAGGCGACCAGGGCCGCCACTGCGATGAGCTGGAGCGCCTGACGCAGAAACTGGAGAACTTGGCCAAGCGGTTTACCCCGCCGAAGGGGGCCGCATGACTGACGCAGCGATTCTTTTCCGTGATGCGCTTCAGGCTTTCTATGGCCAGCTCGACTGGCTTCCCGTGGCCGACGGCACTATCCACCGGTTCCGTGTACCGGAGGACAAGCCCGGCTCACTCAACGGCTGGTACGTGCTGTATCTGGATGGCATCGCGTCCGGAGCGTTCGGCAGTTGGAAGGCCGGAGGCGCCAGTACCTGGTGTAGTCGCGAACCGGTGGACGCTCGCGAAGCGGCCCAGATCCGCGAACGTGTTGAGCTGGCCAGGCGCCAGCGAGAGGCCGACCAGCGCCAGCGCCATGAGCGAGCGGCGGCAAAGGCCAATCACTGGTGGCGCAACGCGCGCCGCGCATCACCAGACCATTCGTATCTGGTGGCGAAGGGCGTTCGCTCCTACGGCTTGCGCCAGCGTGGGGCTGAACTACTCGTTCCGCTGTACCTGGACGGTCAGTTGGTCAACCTGCAACGAATTGCTCCGGACGGCGAAAAGCGCTTCCTGTTCGGCGGCCGGATCAAGGGCACCTATTCGCCGCTGGGCATCATCGAGCCAGATTCTGTGCTTTGCATCTGCGAAGGGTGGGCGACGGCCGCCAGCCTCCACCAGCACGGCGGCTATGTCGTTGCTGCGGCTATGAACGCGGGTAACTTGCTCCCGGCGGCGACTGCCCTTCGTGCTCGCTACCCGGACCAGCCAATCGTAATCGCCGGCGACGACGACCGGCTCACCGATGGCAACCCGGGGCGCGCAGTGGCAAACGCAGCGGCCGCAGCCGTGGGTGGTCAAGTGGCTTTTCCTGAGTGGCCGGAAGGCGCCCCCGATGACCTCACCGACTTCAACGACCTCGCCAACTGGAAGCTCGCCCATGTCCAAGCCTGACACCAACGTGATCAACCTTCGGCCGGACGCCGCGACCATTGCGCCAGATCGCCCCTGCTGGGCGGTGTATGAGCATTGGGTGATCAACGAGAAGGGCCGCAAGCTTCGCCCAGGCGTTTACTGGCATAGCTTCAAGCGCGCTGCCGCTGACCAGGACGACGCCGAGAGCGATACCGGCGACCGGCCTATCACCGATGAGTGGATATCCAGCCCCGTCACAGTCATCGCTCGCACCACAAACAGCGACGATGGCAGCGAAGGTCGATTGCTGCGTCTGGTCACCGAGGGCGGCATCAAGGAGTGGATCATCGCCATGGAGGTGTTCGGCGGCAGCGGCGAGGACGCCCGGCGCGCCTTGTTCGGGATGGGCGTCATTATTGCCCTCAAGAAACGCGGCACGTTTATGGAGTACCTGCTCGACCAGCATCCTGCAGAAGTGTTCGCCACCACAAGCCGGCCGGGTTGGCATGAATCGGGGGCGTTCGTGCTGCCCGGGAGGACAATCGGCAGCGACAAAGTGCGATACCAAGCCAGCAACAAGGCGCAGGTTCTTTTCAGTCGCCGCGGTGAGCTGGCTCTATGGCAAACAGAGGTGGCCGCGAAGTGTGCCGGCAACCCGGTGCTGACACTAGCGATTGGTTGCTCACTGGCTGGCCCACTGCTGAGTTTGGTGGGCGTGCTGGGCGGTGGTGTTCACCTGGTGGGCGATAGCTCGAGCGGTAAGTCGCTGGCGCAACTGATCGGATCGTCGGTATGGGGCGACCCGGGCGTGTTCGCCGCCAGTTGGGACATGACCAAAGGCGGCCTGGAGATCGAAGCGTCGAGCCGCAATGACACCATCCTGCCCTTGGATGAGATCAAGCGCGCCGACCCCAAGCGCGTACAGGAAATGGCCTACTCCCTCGCCAACGGACAGGGCAAAGGCACCATGACGCGTGAGCGTGAGGGACGGGCCAAACTGAGCTGGCGCCTGCTGACCCTTTCCAGCGGTGAGCGCTCACTCTCTGAGCACGCGGCCATATCCGGCAATGCCGCTCACGCCGGCGCTGAGTTGCGCATGGTCGACGTTAACGCCGGCACCCGCACGCATCGTGCCTTTGACGAATTGCACGGGCTTGAGGGTGCGGACTTTCACCGCCAGCTCACCGTGGCCGTCGGCGCCCACCATGGCCACCTCGGGCCAGCGTTCGTCGAGAAGCTGCTCGCCAGTGACGACCGTACCGGACTGCTCGAAGACTTCGCCGGAGTACGAGCCAGCTTTGTGGAGGACAACGCCCAAGCGGGACGCGTGGCCGATCGGTTCGCCGTTATTGCCTTGGCGGGTGAGATGGCCATCGCCTACGGGCTGCTCCCATGGAAGCCGGGGATTGCTCTTGCCGACTGCCGTTTGCTCTATGGCGAATGGCTTAGTCGGGTGGGTAGCGGTAATGCAGAAGACCGCCAGATCCTCGCCGGAATTCTCGACTTCATCGATCGCCATGGCAGTAGCCGCTTTTCCGATGTCGACGACGTGACGCCTGACACCAAGGTCTTCAACCGGGCCGGCTATTGGGAGCTGACGGGCAATAACCGCCTGTACCTGTTCAACAAGCCGGCACTGATCGAGGCCGCTCACGGCTACGGCCTGTCTCGCATCATCAAAGCGCTGGAGGGCGCGAACGTCCTCACCCGCCGCGACAACGAACGTAAAACCAAAAACTACCGGCTCCCCGGCGGTGGCCAGGCGCGCCTGTACGTGGTCGATCCCGAGGCAATGGACCGCGAAGGGGGTGGTGTATGACTCCTCCACTCGGACAATTTAGCATTGCCCAAATCCACAGGAACCTAGAATCACTGGCAACAGTGGCAACACCGGCAACGGCCTTGTGGGACGTGGCTTGCAGCTGTTGCCACCCAATAAAAAAAGTGGCAACAACTGGCAACGCACACCTAATTTTCGACATAAGGGACCGGCTTGCTCCCTCTGTTTGGTTATCACTGTTGCCGGTAAAAATCCGGTGGCAACAATTTGGAAGCATCGGCAACGCTTGGAGGCCACGGTTTACGCGACTGTTGCCATTGTTGCCGCTGTTGCCGGCGTTTTTGAATTCACAGGAACATTGGATTACGAGTAATCAGGGCGAGGGGGCGTTATGAGTCTCCTTTCCGCCCTGCTCGATCACACGCCGCCGGCCATTGCTGGGACCGACTCACCAAAAGTGGCAAGTCATCCTCAACCTCGCACCCGCCAAGTGCTGGCCAACCGCGAGCGCCCTGCCCAGTTCGTTTCCGGCCCACACTCCAGTGCCACCACAGCCACAAACGAGTGGCGACAGGCCCGCGACCACTACTTCAACCACATCATGGTTTGCCGTTCCTGCTACGCGCCCACCGGCCGCCATTGCACGGCTGGCACTCACCTGCGCGCCAGCTACGACAACACCCCCATGGAAGCGCACCGATGACGCCCAGCCTTGTCACCCGCCTATGCAACATCGCTTTGAAGCCTGGCATCAGCGCCGCCACACAGCTCACCACCACCCGACGGATCTGCCGCGCCATTGCTGACCAGCTCGACGTTATCCGCTCTGACCGGCGAGCAATTCGCCGCGAAGCCCGCAAGTTGAAAGCGTTCCAGCCCTTCACCCGGCGAGCGATCGAGGAGCTGGAGGAAAGGGCGCGGGAACACCAAGAGGCTATCCACGCCGGAGCACAGGATGCGCTCGCCGGGTTCGGCCAATCGCTAATGTTCGACCGGGAAGGGCTGGCGCAGGCGTTGGGATTCGACCGGATGTGCGATTTGCTGGGCGTCAACCCAATACATCGCCAGCAGGCTAGCGCAGACGGTGACACCAGCCTTCGTGGAGTGGCCTACCTGTCCCAGCTCGAGGACAGCGCCGCCCGCAAGAGTGATAACTGGGGCACCGGTGGCCCGCTGTATCGCGCCTGCCACGCCGCCATGATCCGGTTCATCAGGGAATGCCCAGAAAACCAGTTGCCCGACCCATTCGCCCCTGGTGCTCCGTTCGGCCCGAAGCTCCCGCCCACGCTGAGCATCGTCGGCAAGTAGGCAACCCATTACGCGACACGTTTTGCGAATCACCAAAACGTGTCGCGACACCGAGCAGCACAAGCGGGCAGCGGCCCATCAATGGCGCTAAGGCGCCGAAGGAGGAAACACATGTCACACCACATCCGCTTCGCCGAAGCGTGTAAGGACACAGATTTCAACGCTGACCCCAGCACGATCGGCGGGTACATCGTCTGGACCGTACAGCATGTGCGCGATGGGGAGCGGGTAGAGATCGAGGGGCCTTTCTTCACTGAGGAAGAGGCCAGGATCTCCGCCGAACTGATGCGCATCGAATACCGGGGAGCTCGGGCGTACAAATCGACTCACTGTTCGGCCTGGAATCCCGACGAGAAACGTGAGATCGCAATTCGAGACGACGCAATGGCCACCCGCATGATCCTTGCCGGCCAGCTCGGCATGCAAATCCACGAACACAGCGCTCAGAGCGCCCAGGAGTAAGAAATGGCAATGGCAACCAACCTTGGCAACAAAACCTTGATCCTGCTGGGCGGCAGTGCTGGCAAGCTCTTTGGTCGAGAACACCTCTACGAACTCTCAACGGGGGACGTTCGCGAAGCGGTGAAGGCCGTCGACGTAAATCACCCTGGCTTTGTGAAGTACCTGGCTAACGCCAAGAGCAAAGGCTTGGAGTTCGTCGTTTTCCGTAATCGGAGAAACGTTGGCGAGCGCGACTTAAAGCTGGGTGGGGCACAGGAAATTCGAATTGTTCCTGTAATAGCAGGCAGTAAGCGCGCCGGCGCTCTGCAGACAGTGATCGGAGTTGCGCTTATCGTCATAGCATCGTTCATGACCGCTGGCGCCGCGGCGACGGCGGTCATGGGGGCGGGGATTGGCACAGCCGCCGGCGGCGTTATCCAGATGCTCAGCCCGCAAGTATCAGGCTTGAAGCAAAGCGCTTCCCCCGAAAACTCACCGAGCTACAGCTTCGGATCTGCGCGTAACACCACCGCTTCCGGCAACCCGGTACCGATCTGCATCGGCGAACGCCGGTGGGGTGGGATGATCATCTCGGCCTCAATCTACGCCGAAGACAAGGCGTAACGCGGTTATTGGGCTTTCAGCGAGCGCATGGTAGCGTCACGGATTTATCAGTTACGGATGACGCCACCATGCGCTTTCTTGAAGCAGCCGTTCTCGCCACTTCGACCCTTACTTTGGCTGGGTGCTACTCGCCGAGCGCACTCATTGAAAAAGGGCCTGCGCTTTCAGAATCCTCCACCAAAACACCTAAGAACTTCGCTCTATGTGTTTTCCCTCAATGGCAGGAGTATCGACCAGACGCCACTATGTCCGAAACAGAAACGGGTTATCGAATAATCAGCGGCAACGACATGAACACCAATGAGATCTTGAGCATCAGCAAAACCGCCTCGGGCAGCTCGGTGAAATTTTACCAACGCGCCTACCTCGACTTCGGTTCAGGCAAAGAGAGCGCATTGCGATCGACTAAAGCGTGTCTTTGAATAGATGCCTGGGCGCGGACATAGACCAGACTGCCGCACTGGGACCATATAGTCTGTCTCGCCCGGTGGTAACCAAGCGTGGTAACAACTTTCGGTAACCATCCCCAGCGTCGCCTCACAGACCTGCCGGTTTCGGTGACACGTCCGCGCGATGTCAGGTTTTGGCTTTGGTCGAATACACGCAACTCGACGCCTGTATTAGGAGAGTTTCATGGAACGAACGAAATTCGAATTCGCGCTCTGCGGCATTTGGGCGAGATTCAAACAATCCGACCAAAACCAAGTGAAGCTAGAAGACATTGAAAGCTGGGCGGTAGCGAAAGGGTTAGCAGTATCCAAAGTCGAGCGCAAAGACGTTGGCAGGTTCGGAAAAACGGATTGCGTGGTAATTCACACTGAGCAAGGCAGCGCGTGTCTGCCGGTGGATTCCGAGGAAAACCGATTAACTTGGAACAAGAGGAACGAGGCATATTTAAAGATCGCAGAAACTTGGGCAAAGCTAGAGTGGTTCTCGCCATTTTGGGTTTGCGGAAAAGATGTCACAACGATCCTCGCGGACTGCCAGCATCGACCTGCTGAAGATGCGATTAAGTTATTTAACTACCATACGTCCACCATTTATACGCTTTCCTATGAGGCCGTATGCATAGAACAGATAATGGGCGGCTCTCCGTGTCTTGCTGACATACAGCCACTGGCTCGAGAAGCGTATTTGGCATTTTACGCCGGTTACAAGTCGGCGAGTATTGCTGCGTTAATCCCTGCCATTGAGGGCGGAATATCTGCGATGCTTCCTAAGGACACGCAATCTTTAGCCACCATGGAGCGAGTGAACAGAGCCATCGCTGGAGCTATCAAGACAGCCGCAGAGCTTCACTTTGAGGGCATGTGGACTCCTAGCACGTACAAAACAACTGCATATCTTTTCGGCTTGGACGAGATGGTTTTCGCATTTGAAACGTTCCGCCGATGGTTACAGGACTCGTTCTTCCAAAATTCCGACGCCTACAAGGGGGCTGCTCGTCTGAACAGACACCACTTTGCACATGGGTTGTCCCCCGAATGGCAGCAAGCCAATCTATCGAGGTTGATAGTCGCTATCGCCACCATCGGTCTTGTCGAATCGTGGTATCACCAAAATAGCTCCACGTCAGTTTTTTTCCCGACTGTGAACAAAGAAAGCACGCTTTTATGGGAGCAGGCGCTTCTTCATGGATCGGCACAGATGGTGATCAAGCTGCTGGAAGAAAAGCAGTATCAACAAAACGGATTATTGGTCCCCAAACTGCCAACCGATGACGGATCTACACTACGAAAAGCCTTACTGATGAATGATTGTATAGCGGACTTGGTGCGTCCTCTGGGAAACGCCGGATGGGCCGTTGAGTTTATTGATGATTCAAGTGATCTATTTCTGAAAGTTAAAGCGACAAGCGGAACCCGCTCATTCAACGTGGCGCTCCTATACAGCTGTGGGAGCGATAACAGTTTGTACAGGGAGCTGGAAAAGGATTGCGCAGCCATCCTGTATAGAGGCGGCCCATACCTCCAAGAGTATTTCGCCAGAGATATGAAGGTCCACGTTGGCCCAGTCACAGGCTGGCAACCGCCGTCCACGGTCGATCATGGAGAGGAAGATTTGGGCACCGAATCTCAATAACTCAAACCGTCACGGCCGATCCGTTGGGCAACGGTGCCAGCCTCGTGGAGGCGCCCTTTTCGTTCAAGTGGACATATGCGCGCGGTCTACGCTCAGGACCTCTCATCCTCGCTGAGAATATGAGCCTCGAGGTTGTGAAGCGTATACGAGAGATCCCCAACGGGGTCGTACAGCTCGCGCCCCCACTTATCACTCTTTGGATTCGCATTAACGGCGAGCCTGAAATTGGCCGACGCGGAACGGAGCCCTGGACCAAAGTACATTTCCTCCAAACGGGTTTGTTCTTGTTTTCGCCGGGACATGGTTCCGTGCTTAGCGGCGTTTTTTATTTCTTCCTTGATCGACTTCAGCCGAGACTGAAGGGAGGCAATCTCAGTTGAGGAGAATAACTTTCCAGCATCTCCCTCCCGCATGAGAGCCTCCAACTGATCGTGCAAACGGCGAATCTCATCAGCCATTTTCCGAGCTTCAACAAGATCGATAGTTTCTGTAGACATGCGCCGCTTCCTGCTTGGGTTGAAGGTAACCAATAGCGGCATCCCTCACAGATTTCAACCATCGAGCAGCAGATCGGCCGGTATCCAATTTGGTATCCACCATCTGTTAGCAAAGTCTTGTACGCGGAGCATCGCTGGCAGGGCACCATCGAGCCACGTATCCAGCCAGTGACCAGTCGCGGTGACCACTAGTAGTGACCACACCCCACGCCCACCGACGCATTCAAAGCTGATTGTGAAAAACCACCCCATGAATGACCTTTCGCGCACGTCTTCACGCACGATCTTCACGCACTCAGGAGCCCGCGAAGTCCCTGTGGGAGCGAACTGTTTGACGTCGGTACGCAGCCAGGTACGCACGATGGGCACGCACTCGCAGATGCATGCCGGCCGCAAGTTCGCACTACTGGTTCGCACCCTCCTACGCGAAGCTGGTGCGAACCTGGCTGGCGGTTACCAGCGCGGTTACCAGCAGCCAACAGATCGAACATTTTCAAAACGCTATGTTTCCACTGCGATATCTAATAAAAACAGGTCTTTTATACCGAAAACATTGAGCGAGGAAGGCATATCATCTGGCTATGCGGCGCCCCATGAAAAATGCACGTGACCTATTCAGCTACATTGATTGACATCATCAAAGGGAGTCGACTATGCCTTCCATGGAAGTAGCGCTTGTGAACGGAGAGCGCGCAGCGCCAGCGCCAGCCCTGAAAGGCGAATGTCCGTTATGCGGAAAGCCCACACAGGCGAAATGCGGACCAATTATCCGCTGGCACTGGGCGCACGCAGGCCGGCGGCACTGCGACCCGTGGATGGAGAACGAAGGCCCATGGCACCGCGCCTGGAAGGCACTGTTTCCATTTGAATGGCAGGAGGTCGTTGCCCACGACGCCAAGGGTGAGAAACATATCGCCGACGTGAAGCGGCCTGACGGGACGGTGGTAGAATTTCAAAACTCTCCGATGGGCATCGAGGAAATGAATAGTCGCGAGACGTTCTATGGAGAGCGGATGATCTGGATCGTGAACGGGGAGAAGTTCAAGGAGAACATCCGAATCGGTGACGCTCTACCTGATCGTGATCATCCGAAAGTCAGAGAATTCAAACTGGCCATGCCGGTATACGCTCCATGGACAAACGTATGGCGGAAACCCTGCCTAGATGGGGGCGCCTTCGCATACTTTCGTAGAAGCGATATCGCTGCCGCTACTACATCACGGCCGATGCTGGAGCTCCTCCACGGCAAAGACTTTGAGGGAGCAGTCCAGGAGTCGTATCGCGGGCAACACACATGGTCCTGGCGGAAACCACGCGAAGGCTGGTTGTTATCCCAACGAAACGTAATATTTGATCTCGGCGAGAGTGGGATGTGGGCGATCGGGGAATATGACCAAGTTCCATGCCTTCAGCGAATCTCTCGCCGCGCCCTCATGAAGTCGCTGCTGTCTGGCGCAGCGCCCGACCTCACCTGGTCACTCGCCCCTTATACCGACTGGATGATGCCCGAACATCTTTGACCACGCTTTGACGGAATCTGAGACAGGCATGAGACGGAATCCGCGCAGCGCAACTGTCTGAGGCTTATTCCGCGCGCGTGGCGTCAAAGGTCTCATACCCATGACAGACCCCAGACAGATTCTGGACAGGCTCTGGACGGATTGATCGTGCACATTTCGGTATATGCCGGCTGGACGCAGCAATCATCAACGGCGGGGCAATACGGAAGGCTTACGGTTAGCGGAGCTGTCCAGAAGGGGTGGGCGGATATCAGTGAAGGAGCGACCATCAACCTTGACCACCCTTGACAGGGCCTTGACGAAACATCGAGCAGATATTGACGGTTTTCGCCAGCGCCGCCAACCACCGATACTGTCAAACCCACGCACAATAACGCTTCCAGCCATTCCCGTTGCTCTATATGCGCGAGTCTCGTCAATAATTAATGGCCATGGCCGTCAAGGGCGAAGGCAAGGTGGATGACTAGGTGATAGCGCCCGATCGCTACTGAAATAGGTAGCTACGCTGGTGACCGAAAAATTTCCGAAAACGTCATTTGACATTTACAGCCCTAGGTGTAAATTTAGTACTCTTACTAAGTTTACAGCTGGAGCTAATCATGGCCGCACTTCAAAACCCTTTCAAGCCAGGAGCGGGGCACATGCCTCCCTACCTCGCAGGTCGGGAGGATGAAAAAAAGGAATTTGCGCGCCTTCTACATCAAAAGACGATTCTCGAGAACTTGGTTCTCACAGGTCTGCGAGGTACAGGGAAGACGGTATTACTAGAAACATTTAAACCCATGGCCCAGCAAAGTAAATGGCTGTGGGTAGGCACCGATTTATCAGAAAGCGCAAGCTTGAACGAAAGTAGCATTGCTACTCGCCTTCTCACGGATTTATCTGTTGTTACTTCCGGCGTGAAGGTTGGAGAGTTTCAAATTTCCGAAGGAATAGGGTTCTCCCGTAGAGAGTCAACAGTTGACCAAACGTTAAACTATCAGACTTTGCAAAGTATCTATGAGACAACACCAGGCCTCGTAGAAGATAAGGTAAAGCGAGTCTTAGAAATCGTATGGAACTCTATTAAAGACTTAGGCGTATCAGGGATAATTTTTGCATACGACGAGGCTCAAAACTTATCTGACCACGCACAGAAAGACCAGTTTCCACTGTCGATGCTACTGGATGTTTTCCAGTCTATCCAGCGTAAGGGCGTTCCTTTCATGCTAGCGTTGACAGGCTTGCCGACCCTATTCCCTAAGCTCGTTGAGGCTAGGACTTATGCTGAGCGTATGTTCCGAGTAGTGATGCTAGATAAGCTGAGTGAAAAGGCAGTACATGACGCGATTAGCATCCCACTAAAAGACTACCCTATTCAATTATCCAAACCCTCTATGCAGCAAATTGCCTCCCTATCTGGCGGATACCCTTACTTTGTTCAATTTATATGTAGAGAAGTATACGATGTCTTCATACAACAAATTGGCAACGGTAAAACTCCTGGGGTACCCTCAGATGAGATTCTTCGAAAGCTGGATAGTGATTTTTTTGTAGGTCGATGGGCAAGAGCAACAGATCGGCAGCGAGAACTTCTTGGAGTTATCGCGGAACTTGACCACTGTGATGGGGAGTTCTCTGTTCAGGACGTGACAGTAAAATCGAAAGAAGTACTAGAGAAACCTTTCGGAAGCAGTCACGTCAATCAAATGCTATCTAGCTTGGCTGAATCAGGTTTGATATATAAAAACAGACATGGCAAATACTCATTTGCGGTTCCTTTGCTGGGTCAATTCATTAGACGCCAAAAAGAGTACCTTTAAATTATCTGGCTGCGAGCTGACGACTAGCCAAAAGCCAGAAGCGACCTCCCCTCCCCCCTCGGAAGGAGGGGGGGCCTCAAATACCAGGTGGCAGTTGTGGAGGAGCCCATGGAAAAGCACCACCCTGATACGGGGTAGTGCTGGCTGAGGAGATTTATGAAGCTTGATACAAAAAAAAGCCCCTAAAAAGGGACCTTTTTTTTGCACAGGACCGCATCAGCCGAATACGCGAGCCATTGCGTCCTTTAGACGGTGCTCATCCTCAGGTGTTGGGCGATTGAACATCGCGTCACATGGTGCGTTGAGGGTGATCTGCCCGCTGGCGATCTTGTCGCATAGATCCTTGACGCGTGCGTCGTTGGCCGCGGCTTCTTTAACGGGCACAGGAGTCTGACTATTAGGCTTAAACATAACCATTCCCTTCTCTATGAATGCCTTGCTCATGTCCGAGAGGTCAATCTGTGCATTCAGATTGTGTTCTCCAGACAAAAGTTCGAAATATTTGATCTCGCCGCCGCTAAAAGTATCCAAGCTCTTCGCGGAATCCACGGCCTTGCGGGCGCATTGATTGCTTTCCCAGCACAGAGCAGCGTGTATTGAGCCAGACCCTGCAAAACTTATAGTCGGCTGAATCGAATCTGGCAATCGAATATCCTGACCGTATTCAAAAACAATCTCACCAGTGCTCACAACGACGACCAAAAGCGCGATCCCGTCACAAGAAGGGCTCGCCGTGCCAGGCGCTGGATTGGAACGGATGAACGTTTTCCATTGCTGGATCACTCCAGAATTACCAGCGAACAAAAAAACGTAGCCTATGCCATGCATCCCCGGCGCCGCCTCGATTTTGTCAAATCCGATGTCGTCGACGTACAAGACACCGAAGTCACGGTCATAAGACCATCGAGAATCACTGGTCAGGAGCTTGTTGGTTTTATCGTACACCGTCGTGGTCATAGACTTTTCTCATTCCCTTGCCATCATCACCCTAGGCTAACGGCCATCATTTGGCCTCCATTAACCGGGTCGCGCATTATAGAGATATGCATCGAAATAACATCTTGTTTATTTGTCCAGTCATCTCTGCGCCACCACAGGTGCTTTTTGAGGCTAATTCGCCATATACGCGGCGCCTAGCACTCCTTTGCAACGGAATGCACAAATAGATCCGGTTACCGTTCGTCGGGGATGGAGCGCCTACCCCTGATCGCTTTTGAGGAGATGCAAAAGGGCCAAAAATTGCTCTAGCAAGGAGCACCGTGTATCCCCTCCTGTATCCCTACAACAGCAGAAACATACAACACCCAACGTTTACAGGGGTTAAAACTTCAAGTTCAAACGACCCCGGCCCACCAACTCTCAACGACAAAGCCCGCCAAGTGCGGGCTTTGTCGCATCAGGGCATAAGCCAAACCGGGCACGCAAGACCGTAGTCTGCAATTGATCAGGCTCGACTACCTCGAAAACGCTACGAAAAAGGACGACCTAATGTCGTCCTTTTCCATACCCGCATTCCTTAACAATCAACGAGCAACACTAACCAAATCCGGACGACTGGACTTAAGCATCGCCTCATTAACCTTGCCCTGAATCGAGCAAGTAAACATCCCCTTACTCCCAGCACTCAGCTCTTCCGGAGCCGGTTCAATCAAGAACACCCGCTCGGCACTGTCGACCACCAGCTTACCGGCAGTGGCGGCAGGATCTTCCGGCTGCCAGCTGGATTTGCCATGAGACCAGATTTCCGCGCGAGCGTAGAGTCCCTGCGACATGTCCAAGCGTGGGCCGCCCGCTTTTTCCAGTTGAGTGTGGAGTTCGTTCGGCGTCTGTTTGGCGTAGAAGCCCCAACTGATGATGCGCGTGCCCATCAGGTCCATGTCTTCGGCGTAAAAACCGGTCAACGACATGCCATCGATCTCGACCGGCTTGGCAAACATCCAGCGCTGGCCCATGTCGCTCTTGGTGCCGCCGGACAATTTGATCTGGCCATTTTCGACGGAGCTTGGCACCAGATCCTTGATCAGAGGTGATTGCACAACGGCCAGTGAGTGATCGTCACAAGCGGCAAACGACGCCACCGGTGAGGGTGCAGCGGCAACGCTGAAAGCAGAAAACAGGGTGACAAGGGGCAGCAGGAAAAAGGGTTTCATGGAATGACTCGAATGAAAGACTGAAGACAAAAAATGATATCACAATGATATCAATCACCAGACTTCAGACATTCAATCAATGCTCATGCCGATGATGCACATCCGGAAAATGCGCATGGCTATGCCGCATCGGCGTATGCACATGCGGATGACTGTGCGGCTCCGTCCCATCCCATTCAAACCCGTGCGTATGCTGGTGATGCTCGTCGTGGGTATGGCGATGATCATGCTCGAGCCGTTCGTGCTGATGCTCATGACTATGGTTCTCCATAAGATGAATCCACACCCCCACGGCCATTAACGCTGCTGCGAGCAGGAACATCAGCGATACCGACTCGCCCAGCAGCAGAATCGAGATAGCTGCGCCCAGAAACGGTGCGGTGGAAAAGTATGCGCCGGTGCGCGCACTGCCCAGCCCGCGCAGGGCGAGGACGAACATCACCAGGCTGACGCCGTAGCCGAGAAATCCGACCAGCAGGATGGGCACCAGCGTGGTGGCCGCAGGCATTTGCGTGCCGATGAGCAAGGCCAGGCCGCAGTTGACCAGACCGGCGACCAGGCCTTTGCTGCCGGCGATGAACAGTGCGTCCGAGGCAGAGACTTTCCGCGTGAGGTTATTGTCGATGGCCCAGCAAAAGCAGGCGAAGGCGACGGCCAGCGGGCCTGTCCAGTCCTGCGCCGACACGGTCTCTTGCGGCCAGGACAACACGACACCGCCGGCCACGATGGCGAGCATGCCGATCACGATTCGTCGATCAGCGTTTTCCTTGAACACGACCCACGCCAGCAGTGCCGTGAGCACTGATTCCAGGTTGAGCATCAGTGACGCGCTCGCACCGGACGTTCTGGTCAAACCGAACATCAATGCCACTGGCGCCAGCACGCCGCCGAAGCCAATCGCTCCGACCAGCCACGGCCATTCGCCGGTGCCCAGTCCGGAACGCTGCCAGCCCCGATCTCGGGCGAAACGCAGGACGGTCAAGCCCAGACCGCTACCCAGATAGAGCAATCCGGCCAATAGAATCGGTGAAATCTGTACCCCCAGCAGCTTGGCGAGTGGCGTGCTGGCGCCAAACAACGCTGCCGCAACCAAAGCATAGAGAACGCTCACATTCATGACGGGATCACTCGCTCGGGCCGATGGAATACCGGTAATGATCATGGCAAAACTGAGGTGAGAATTATGTGAACAGCTGATTCGTGTCAGAAACATCACCTCAAGCACGTGCTCAAATCCAGCAACATTTAATCCGCGTAATCACTGGGTGCCTGCTCGACGCAGCCTCTATGCTGCGTACATCGAGATGCAATGGAGTTGAAGATGAAAACCTGGATTGCCGCCGCGTTGGCCGCACTGATTTCTCTGCCGGTCCTCGCAGCAGATACTGGCGCTGTGCGCGTCGAACCGATCGATTTCACAACCAGCGCCGACAGTGTTCAGCGCAAACAGTCGATCAAGGGCGACCAGACGGCGGAGTACAGATTCAACGCCAAGGCCGGCCAGTTGATCACCGTCGATTTCAAACCGTCCAACACCTCCGCTTACTTCAACATCACCGCCAAGGGCGCGGATTACGCGCTGTTCAACGGTTCGATCATGGGCAATCATTTCCTCGGAACACTGCCGGCCGATGGCGAGTACACGGTTCAGGTCTATCTCATGCGCAATGCCGCACGGCGCAACGAAGTGGCCAACTACGAGCTGTCTCTGAGACGGGTCAATGGCGACGCCACCAGCGGGAGACAGCCATTCGAGCAGACGCTGGAATTGCAGGGCATTGCCTTTCACGCCAGCACCGAACAGGTCGATGGCAAACCGACGCTGCGCATCACCCCCAAAGGTCTGGAGATCGATAACGCGGTCATCAGCCGGGCGCTCACCGGTGAGGTCGTGCGTGCCGAGGTTGCTGACCTCAATAACGACGGCTCCCCCGAACTCTACGTGTTTACCCGCTCGCCCGGACGCGGCATGCCGGGCGAGCTGATCGCCTATTCCGCCAACAACAAGAAATCCCTGAGCGAAATCTACCTGCCGCCGGTCAGCGACAATCCGAAAATCGCTGAGGGTTATCAGGGCGAGGATTCGTTTGCAGTGGTGGAAAACGCGCTGGTGCAGCGCTTCCCGGTGTATGACAGCACTGACGCAGGCGCAGGCCGCACGGGGAAGATGCGCCAGGTTCAATACACGTTGATGGCGGGCGAGGCCGGGTGGGTTTTGCGCGAAGATAAGGTGGCGGAGTATTGAGTTGACGTCACCGGGCTCACGCCAACGGATAAACCCCAAAAGCGCTTCTACACTCACAGCGCCCCTTCCGCCGGACCGAGCCCAATGACCTCACTCAAAGACCGTATGCAACAAGGCAAGGACGCCCGCAAGCAGTGCTCGCGCAGCGCTCAGGCGGCCACCGGCAAGATGAACCGTGACCCGATTCCGTTGATCAAGGCCTCCAGCCAGGGCCGCGTCGCGTCGCTGGTCGAACTGCGTTACGGGCGCATGCTGGTGTCGCCGTTCACGTTCTTTCGCGCCAATGCCTTGTTGCAGGCGCACGATCTGGCGGGCACGGCGAACATGGGCCTGAATTTGCCCATCTGTGGTGACAGCCATCTGATGAATTTCGGCGGTTTCGCCACGCCTGAGCGCAATCTGCTGTTCAGCGTCAACGATTTCGACGAAGCACATCCCGGGCCGTGGGAGTGGGATCTGAAGCGTCTGGCGGCAAGTTGCGTGGTGGCCGCCCGCGACCTGCGCCACGGTGAGTCGGTCGAGGAACAGGTGTGTCGTGAAATGGTCGGCGCCTATCAGACCACGCTTCTGGAGTGCGCCGAGCAGAGCACGCTGGAAAACTGGTACGAGTCGATCAGCTACAACGACCTGCTGGCGCAGGCACGCAAAAGTACCCTTGAACATGTGGAGCGCGCCATCGAGAAGGCCGAACGGCGCACACACGCCGAGCTGCTGCCGAAAATCAGCGAGCGCGATACCCACGGGCGTCTGATCATTCGCGATGACCTGCCGGAAATTTTTCACCTGCACAAAAACACCACGCTGCTGGATGCCGAGGATGACTGGCTGCGGCTCGCGGACTGGCGGCCGCTCTTCGGCACCTTCATGCGCGAGTATCGCAGCACGTTGCAACCCGACCGCCGCGAGTTGTTGTCGCGGTTTCACGTGCAGGATCTGGCGTTCAAAGTGGTGGGCGTCGGCAGTGTCGGCACGCGTTGTCTGGTGGCGCTGCTGACGGACGATCAGGAGTTCCCGCTGTTCCTGCAATTCAAGGAAGCCCGGCGTTCGGTGCTCGCCGACTACGTCAAAAGCAAAGCGCGGGTGCGCCATGAAGGGCAGCGCGTGGTCGAGGGGCAGCGCCTGATGCAGGCGGCCAGCGACCTGTTTCTGGGCTGGACGACCGGCCCCAGTGGTCGGCAATTCTACGTGCGGCAATTACGCGACATGAAGATCTCCGCCGAACTGGAAAACTTCGACGGTGAAACCTTTGCTGCCTACGGTCGCGTTTGCGGCCGCGCCCTCGCCCGGGCACATGCCAAGGCCTCCGGTCTCGCTGCGCAGATCAGCGGTTACATCGGCAAAGGCGATGCGCTGGCGGATGCGCTGTTGAAGTACGCGCAACATTACACCGCGCAGAACGAGCGTGACTTCGAACGCTTCCAGACGGCGTGTCGCAAGGGGCAGTTGCGTGCCCGGTCAGAGGCTGACTTTGCTGCTGACCACCTGCCTTGAAATGACGTCCGTGATCACCGCGACTGCCATTGGTTTTGTCGCCACGCCCTCCTTCCCACATCGAACGTCCTAGGAAAATTCCCGCAACACGCGTCGACTTTGATGAACTGGTGCACAGTTCCTCAGGGCGTTACGCTCCACGACCACTGCCATCCAGCGGACGGTTTGGCAGCCGCAATTGCAGTGAATGTTCACTCCACGGAGCTACGTCATGAAGAAAATCCCCCGCCTTTCGCTGGTTGGCCCGGCACCGTCCGATGCGCCAACGTCCAGCACCCAACCGCCATCGAATACCAGCGAAGCGCACAAGCGGCGCCGTAGCATCCCGCTCAATCAGCTCATCAGGGTGCGCGACGATGTCGACACCCTGACCCTGCTCACCCACGCCAGTGAGATCCTCGATTCCCTCGCGGCCATCAGCGCAACCTTTGCCGATGAGTTCGACGGCTCGAAACGCCATGTGGCGGTGGCCATGAAGCAATTGAGCGCACTGGCCGAGATCCTGATTTGTCGGGCACGGGACAATCTTGATCCGCAGAAACCGCTGAACACTACCGGGCCTGAAACCCGCCATTGACGGGCGAAACCCCGGCGCTCGGTTGCGCATCGGACTGCATTGGAGCCGCCCATCGAGATGAATTTTTCTTCACTGCAGCTGCGCGGCCAAGCCTTGTACAGTCCGCTCGCTCATTCAAGAAACTACGGTTCGCCCGCGCTCCTGCGGGCTTTTTTTTGCCTGAAACAAAACCCCTTCTTCGTCACAACTTGCCGTAACCCCAGTGATTGCGCGACTCTGCGAGCAGATCCCACAAGCCGGAGCGCCCGATGCCGCTGTTGACCCTGCCCTGCCAACGCCTGACGCTCGCGATACTTGCACCGGAGCAGGCCGAGCTTGAAAGCGAGTTCTACCGACGCAACCTGCGCCACCTGGCGCCATGGTCGCCGATCCGCACCACTGAATATTTTTCCACCGAGCAAATTCGCCGGCGCCTTGACGTGCAGGCCAGCGCATTCGAGGCCGGGCTGGCCATGCATTTCGCGCTGCTGACCCCGGACGGCCAGCAGATGATCGGCGCCTGCAACTTCAGCGGCATTATTCGCGGGGCCTTTCAGGCGTGTTATCTGGGTTATCACATCGACGAGGCCCAACAGGGTCAAGGTTTGATGCAGGAAGCGCTGGAGGCTGGCATCGCTTACATGTTCGATACCCAGAACCTGCACCGGATCATGGCTAACTACATTCCCGGCAACGAACGCAGTGCGCGCTTGCTGGAGCGCCTGGGCTTCGAACGTGAGGGTTACGCCAAGGCGTATCTGAACATTGCCGGGCGCTGGCAGGATCACGTGCTGACGGCGCTGGTCAATTCAAGGTTCGAGACACCGGAAAAGCGCTGGTCGAAACCTTTGGCGTGAGTTTCACAATTTGTTAAGGATTGCCGACGTATGCTCAGGCCTCCCGCCCCTTTCGGTTGCCTGAACCCTATGTCGCGTGCCGTCACTTCGCTGTTTCTGCTTGCCGCCCTGCTGTTTTTCTTCGCACTGGGCAACCATCAATTGCAAGGTTCCACCGAGGCCCGCGTCGCCGGCATCGCTATGGAGATGCACCTGGACGACGACTGGGTGACACCTCGTTTGTTCGGCGAACCGTTTCTGGAAAAACCACCGCTGAGCCTGTGGCTGGATGCGGGCGCCATGCGTGTGTTTGGCGTTTCACCGTGGGCCGTGCGGCTGGCGTCGGCGGTGGCTGGTTTGCTCAGCGTGATGCTGCTGTACGGCATGTTGCGGCGTTTCGAGCGGCCGAAAATGATTGCCTGGATCGCAGGCATTCTGCTCGCGACCATGGCCAGTTATTGGAGCAATGTGCGCGGCGTCGGCGAGGATGCATTACTCGCCCTCGGCGTGACCACCGCACTGCTGGCTTTTTATAAGGCGCAGCGGGCCTCGACTCTGGGCAACTCGCTGCTGTTTGTCGTCGGGATCGCCATCGCCACGTTGAGCAAAGGTGTGCTGGGGCTGGCGATGCCGGGAGTGGTGATTTTTGCTTATCTGCTGGCTGACAACCTGATGGACAAGCGCCTGAAACTCGCGGACTGGCTGCGACCGGGTTTCCTGACCCTGCTCGGTTTGATTCCGCTGCTGATCTGGCTCGTCATCCTCTTCCAGCACGGCGGCGCACAGGCCGTCAAAGAGGTGCTGCTGACCAACAGCGTCGGGCGCTTCAGCGGATCATTCGTCGAGGCCGGGCACTACGAACCGTTCTACTACTACCTCGCCAAACTGCCGGAAGCCTTTCTGCCGTGGAACATTCTGGTGTACCTGGGGCTCTGGCATTTCCGCAAACAACTGAAGACCAACCGTTACCTGCTGTTTTTCAGCCTATGGATCGTGGCGCAGTTCATCATGCTGACGTTGGCGTCGAGCAAACGCACGGTGTACCTGATGTCGATGACACCGGCCGCCGCGGTGATCGCAGCGGAGTATGCAGGCGTGCTGTTCGAGCGCTTGAAGCAGTATGAATCCGGTAATGGATTCGTAGGCCGAATTGCCCGGCAGCGTCAGACACTGGTAGTCGGTGTGCTCACGCTGGTGATCGGCAGTTACCTCGCCGCCGCGCAGTGGGCGTTGCCTCATGCCGACAAAAAGCTTTCGTTCCTGCCGTTGAGTGCAGAGATTCAATCGCTGCAAACCGCCGGGCACCAAGTCGCGCTGTTTCAGGCCAATGAGCGGGTCGGTGGCGCCACGGTCTTCTATACCCAGCAAGTACTCAAAGGCCTGGATACCGAAGCGCAGTTACGAGATTTTCTCGCGGCATCACCCTCGCATGTCGCGGTGATGGCCGGCGACAGCGAACCCGCAGCCCCATTGAAAGTGCTCAAGACCATGATAGTCGGACGACAACCGTATTACTTCGTCGGCTATTGAGGGCCTGCGCAGCCCCATAAAAAAACCCGCCGATGATTGGCGGGTTTTTCATTTGATCCGAACGGGTTCAGAGAGAGACCTCAGCACTGAAAGCTTTCTGCTCACGCTTGCCCAGCACTGGCAAATCCAGCCGAGCCCGCCCATAGAACGCCAACGCTGTCAGCAAACACGCCAGCCAGACAAAGATTCCGGCCCAAAACGTGTGGGACATGTAATGCCAGCCCTGCAGGACGCGGGTGGTGCCGTAAACCAATCCCAGCAGCAGCGAACCCCACAAGATGGCACTGGAAAAACGCCATTGATAACGTCGCGCCACGAAATACAGCGCCAGCATGGTGAAGCCGCCCGACGCATGACCACCCGGCCAGCACCGGCCACTACCCGCTTCATGGAACAGTTGAAAATTGCTGTACCACTCAACGTGAGCCATTTTGCCGCCGTACAGCGTGGTCTCGATCGGGCAGTAAACGCTGGTGTGCGATTTGAGGAAGTGAATCACCCCGGTGCAAACGGCAAATGCGACCACCACAAACAGAAAATCCCTACGGTGATCAGCGGCAAATCGCAGCACTGGCGCGACTTTGCTGCGCTCCAGCATTGCGCCGAGTCGCGGACGTTTGTACGGATTGACCAACGGCCAGAGCACCGATAGCAGCGCGCCGATCAGGGCGATTTCCGCCGTCCAGTTGGGAATGATCCGCGCCCATTTATGGGTGAGTTTTTCAAAGAAGTGGATTTTGTCGAGCGGGAAGGTCTGGGTCAGCGGATCGAACAGCAGGTTACTGAAGGCGATGTCGATTTTGGTCATGTCGAACATCAGGAACACCAGCGCCGCACAAGCGAGCGGAATACCAAAGTTGTAAGCGTAGAAGCGGGATTTCATCGGGTATTCACCGTGCGCCAGTCGGAGGCTTCAATAAAGCCGAGCATCTTGGGAGCCGCCGGGCTGGCAGCGGAGACAAACAACGATGAGCCATAACCCGCGCTCGAAGTCGGTACGTTGAGGTCTTTCTCGATTTGCGCCATGCACTCGCTGTGGGTCACCAGAATCAGGTTGCGCCCCGGGATCTTGTGGGCGAGCGCATCCTGCAACATGCGCCCCCGGCAGTTGATCAACCAGTCGTCACCGCTGGCGGCATGATTGAACATGTAGCCGGCCGTCTGCACCGTGCGCATAGACGGGCTGTTGTAGATGTCGGCGTTGTTCAGGCCCAGTTGTTCGAACCGGGCACCAACCGCCACCGCGACACTGCGCGAGCGATCGGTGATGCCGTCATTGCCACTCAGGCAGGCAGCTTTGGAGTGATCGCAGCGCTCGACATGACGCACCAGCACGATCATCTCGCCCTTAGCCCAACCTGTCGCCAACGCTTGCGCACCGGCGACATTGCCGTGGGCCAGGTCCGGCACCGCCGCCGGCGCCAGCAACCACAGAGTCAGCGGGATCACCAACACTGATGCCGCCAACACCACCCAAGTGTTGCGAAAACGCGCTAAAAAGCTCAGATCGATCGAGCGTTTGACGCCGAACAGACTCAGTCTCAATTCCACAAAAACCGCCTCGCCACTGTGCATCTCGGGTTCATTCGATGCGGCGAAGGTACAGAGGCGCGCGTGGGCAGCCAGTGAAACCCATGTGAAAAAAGTCTTGGGATCCGGTGTTACAAATTCCGTAGGACAAAATCCTTTCAGCTCTGGGAAATGCGGCCGATACAGTCCTGCTAACACCCTTGCTGGCTCAAAAAAACAACAATCTTCCAGCCTAACCGACGACAAGAAACCCAACGTTTCTGGAGGATTTTTGATGAATAGCTGGTTCGGCAACATCAGCGTGAACATGAAACTGGGCCTGGGCTTCGGCCTCGTGCTGGCCCTGACCTGCGTGCTGGCCCTGACGGGCTGGACCAGCCTCGGCGGCCTGATCGACCGCAGCAACTGGATGAGTGACATCACCCAGCTCAATGCCGGTTTGACCAAACTGCGCGTGGTGCGCCTGCAATACATGCTGACCAATGGCGATGAAACCGCCGCACAGAATGTGCAAACCACCCTCGAAAGCTTCGCCGCGCAGCAACAGAAGCTGATCAACAGCTTCAAGAGCCCGGAAAACGTCAAACTGCTCAAGGAGCAGGCAGCGACCATCGCTGAATACCAGACCTCGCTGAACAAAATGCGTAACGCCTATCGCACCGGCAACAGCGCGCGCGACAGCATGAGCGTGAGTGCCGAGACCGCGTACAACCAGATCGAATCGATCAGCAAACGCGTGCAGCAGATGGACATGAGCGAGCAGCGTTTCGAACAGTTCCAGGCGATCACCGCCGCCAAGGAAGCGTTCATCCTCGCGCGCTACGAAGTGCGCGGCTACACCGCCACCAGCAACGCCGAAACCGAGCAGAAAGCCGTCCGCCAGATTGACGCCGCCATTGCCAGCCTCAAGCAACTGAACGTGCATTTTGCTGACTCGCAGCAAGACGCCCTGCGTCAACTGGAAACCGCACTGGTCAACTATCGCAGCGCATTGATGGCGTACAAAAACGCCAACACCGACGCGGTGCAGGCGCGCAAAGAAATGACTGATCAGGGCGCCGCCATCGTCACTACGAGCGAGCAGCTGTATCAGATCCAGCTTGATCGTCGTGATGTAGAAAGCGCTCAGGCACGTACTTTCCAGTTGATCAGCACCCTGCTGGCACTGTTGGTTGGCGTAATTGCTGCGGTGATCATCACCCGTCAGATCACCCGTCCGCTGCAAGAAACCCTCGCCGTGGTCGAGCGCATCGCCAGCGGCGACCTGACCCAGAACGTCACCGTCACCCGCCGCGACGAACTCGGCGTACTGCAACAAGGTATCGCGCGCATGGGCGTGACCCTGCGCGACTTGATCAGCGGCATCCGCGACGGCGTCACCCAGATTGCCAGCGCCGCTGAAGAACTGTCGGCCGTGACCGAGCAGACCAGCGCCGGCGTGAACAGCCAGAAAGTCGAAACCGATCAGGTTGCCACCGCGATGCACGAGATGACTGCCACCGTGCAGGAAGTCGCGCGCAACGCCGAAGAAGCCTCGCAAGCCGCTGCCGCCGCTGACGGCGAAGCCCGTGAAGGCGACAAAGTGGTCAACGAAGCCATCGCCCAGATCGAACGTCTGGCCAGCGAAGTGGTGCGTTCCACCGAAGCCATGAGCGTGCTGCAACAGGAAAGCGACAAGATTGGTAGCGTCATGGACGTGATCAAGGCAGTGGCCGAACAGACCAACCTGCTGGCCCTCAACGCCGCGATCGAAGCCGCGCGTGCCGGTGAAGCCGGTCGTGGTTTTGCCGTGGTCGCTGATGAAGTTCGTGGTCTGGCTCAGCGTACGCAGAAATCCACCGAAGAAATCGAAGGCCTGGTCGCCGGTCTGCAGAACGGCACCCAGCAAGTCTCGGCCGTGATGAGCAACAGCCGTGCGCTGACCGACAGCAGCGTGGCGCTGACGCGCAAGGCTGGCGCATCGCTGGAAAACATCACCCGTACGGTGTCGAACATCCAGTCGATGAACCAGCAGATCGCTGCTGCTGCCGAACAGCAGAGCGCCGTGGCTGAAGAGATCAGCCGCAGCATCATCAACGTGCGCGACGTGTCGGAACAGACCGCTGCGGCGAGTGATGAGACGGCGGCGTCGAGTGTTGAACTGGCGCGTCTGGGTGGTCAGTTGCAGCAGATGGTCAGCCACTTCCGCGTTTGATCCTGATTTCGCGCTGAAGCTACAACCGAATCGCGAGCAGGCGAAGGCCTACAGGTAACGCGTCGATCACAGATTATGTGGGCGACGCCAATTCCCATGTAGGAGTGAGCCTGCTCGCGATTGCGTCCGCCCCATCACCCCGATGTCCCGGAAAAAACTCCGCCTAATGTAGGAGCTGCCGCAGGCTGCGATCTTTTGATCTTCGCTTTTGAACAAATCAGAAGCCAGATCAAAAGATCGCAGCCTTCGGCAGCTCCTACATGAAGGTATTCTTCAGCGCGTGCGCATTTCGAGCATCAGCAATCTGGAAAATCCATAACCCTGGCTTTTTCCTGCCGTGAAGGCAAACCAAGGTCGATCCCTCCGACCGAGGAAAAGCGCTGGCGAATCCGGCTACCCAAGCCTCCAGCGCTATCCCTTCTAATCAATGCTCGCCCCAGAATCATGCGAGCTTCTTCCTCGATGGAATTTCCGTTCCGGGCCGCGTTAATCCGTAACTGATCCATGAGCGGACCATCAATATTTCGAATTGTGATGCTGGCCATGATGACTCCTGCTATCAACTAAAAATCATTGATCGAGACTAACATCCATCCGCCCAAGAACAGCCAGCGCAATCACTTACCGCGTACCCCGCTGCCGCAACGCCGACGGCATGAAGTAAGCATCCTCCGGCACCGGCTGCGCGAAATCCACCGTCTCCGCTTCTTCGTTATCAAGGTTCTGCACGTAGTAACGACGCGCCTGCAAATCGTGGAAAACATCCAGCGCACTCCACGTGGTCGGCAGGTCGTAGAAGTTTTTCAGGTAGGCCATCGATACGCGCCACAACTCCCCTCGCCCATCGTACTGATCGACCAGTGCCGCGCCCCAGCTATCCTCATCGAGAAACAGCACACGTTTGGAATAGATATGCCGCGAGCCCGGTTTCAGGTTGCCTTCCACCACCCACACGCGGTGCAGTTCATAGCGGGTGTATTGCGGGTTGAGGTGGCCCGGGGTGAGCAGTTGCGCGTATTTCACCTCGGGGCTGGCGACTTTGTAGTTGTTGTAGGGGATGTAGATTTCCTGTTTGCCCTTGAGCTTCCACTCGTAGCGGTCCGGCGAGCCGTTGAACAGGTCGGTGTCGTCGGCGGTGCGCAGTCCATCGGAGGACGCGATCGGCGTGTCGTAGGCGAGGTTCGGTGCGCGGCGCACGCGACGTTGGCCGGCGTCGTAGATCCAGGCTTGGCGTGCGTCTTTGAGTTGGTCGAGGGTTTCGTGCACCAGTGCGGCACCGCCGGCCAATCGTGCGGGGCTTTTCACGAAGGCGAGGTAGTAGAACAGGATGTTCTTCAGGTCGGCGAACTGGCCGTTCGGGCGGTAGTAATTGAACAGCGCTTCCTGCTGCGAGGTCACCAGCGCGAAACTGCCGTTGCGCTGGACCGGCGCTTCGGAGGCGCGGCGCACGACGTAGATACCGCGATAGCGAGTGATGTGGTTCCACAGCACTTCAACGCCGTCCTTGGGCACCGGGAACGGCACGCCGCCGTAAGCATCGGAGAAGCCGCTGCCGCCTTCGAGCAATTTGGCCGAGGTCGCATTCTTGAGGGTGTTGTCGTACAGCCATTGCGGCGCTGAACCGGAGCGGCGGGATGGGTAGATCGGCATCTGGAAGGTGTCGGGGTAGCTGTTGAACAGGGCGATCTGGCCGGGGCTGAGGAGGGCTTTGTACTGGTCAAGATTGGCTTTGGTGATGGTGAACAGCGGTTTGTCGGCGGCGTAGGGATCGGGGTGGTGCTGGCCGGGTTTGTAGCCGGCCGGGGCTTGGGTGATGCCGCCGGTCCACGCGGGGATGGTGCCGGCGGCGTTGCCGGCACGCTCGGCGCCCATGGGGGTCAGGGTGGTTTTCAGTTGTTCGGCTTGTTGTGGGGTGATGGCGGCCAGAGCGGTGCTGGCGGCAAGGCCCAACACAAGCCCTAGCGAAGCTTTGGTCAATCTTGAAGTGTGAAACATAATCGATCTCCGAAACGGGAGTGAGGTCTGCAAATCACCGTAGATCCCCTGTAGGAGTGAGCCTGCTCGCGATAGCGGTGTGTCAGACAACATCTACAGCGACTGAAAATCCGCTATCGCGAGCAGGCTCACTCCTACAGGGGGGGCGCCTGTGGTCTGGGTATCAAAGGAAATACTTGAGGTTGAACCCGACGTTGTCGCGGTCGCGAATGCCGTTGTTTTGCCCGCCGCCATAGAACTCGGTGTATTGCAGTTCGGCTTCGAGCTTGTTCTGGTAGTTGGCCTTGATCCCCAGCGTGTAAGCCTTGCGACCTTCGATGGTGTTGCCGGCCTGATAGCTGTTGCCCTCGAAGTCGTCCTTGTAAACGATGTACGGCGAGACGTTGACCCCGGCGTACACATCGTTCCAGGTGCCGTTGAGCATCGCCGTGTAGCTGTAGGAATTGCGGTTGACCTGATCGTCGCGATCACCGCCAGACACATAGGAATAGTTACCGGTGCCGGCGTAGAAGCGACGGCTGCCGTCATACGCGGTGTACTGCAGACTGCTGCCGCGCAGGTGTTCGGAGGCCAGTTCGAAGATGCCGAACAGCGAGTCGAACGAAGCCGTGGGGCCGAAGTTGTAGATGGTCCCCAGCGAGGTGTTGAACGCTTCGACGCGCTCGGCGTTATTGATCTGGCTGTCGAGGGTGACCATCTGCCCGCCGACGTTGATCGACTTGCCCGTCACTGCCGCCGCCGCGCCGTTGGCCAGGTCGCCAATCAAATCGTTGGTCGCCGCAACGCCGATCGGCAGATTCGGCCGATAAGCAATTTCACCAAACACCGACGCCTCGCCCAATGTGGTGTTGAAGCTGAAACCGTACATGCGGATGTCTTCGGCATAACGCCGATGCGCCTGGATATTGCCCATCACGTCGGCAGTCGCCAACCCATTGGCCAGCGCCCCGGCCTGACTGCCCGCAACGCCGGACAACAGGTTGGTCAGCGCATCCATGTCGATGCCTTTATACCCGCCCAGATCCGCCGCGATGGTCGGTTCTTTGGCGTGGTAATTGACCATGTACAACCCGAACTCGGTGCTGTTGAGCTGCTCGGCGATGTAGCGAAAGGCAAAACCGAACTGGCCATCGTTGCGGGCGTTGTAGTCCTTGCCGATGCTCGCCACTTTCAGTGTGTTGCCGTAGGCTGGTGTCACGCCGTTGGCGTACAGGCCTGTGGTTTGCAGGGCGGAGTTGAGCAACGGGTTATTGCCCAGCGCGCTGTACAAACCGATGACGTTGCCGAACCCCGGAACCGGCGTGTCGAGCGCCGTGCCGCTGAAGTTGTTGTAACCGGTGTTGCCACCGTCGGCGAACAGGTCAGTCTGCGAGTAGAAGGTGCCGACCGGGTCGATGCGGGTTTCCTTCCAGTTGGTCTGGTAGAAACTCTCCATGGTCAGCGAGTCGGTCAGGCCGATGTTGAAGCTCAGCGCCTCGACCGGCACCAGCACTTCCTTGACTTCGGCGCCGGGCAAGCGGTACTTGGCGGCATCCACCGGGTTGGTGGTGTTGATCCCGCCGCGATAGAAAATCCCCTCGCCCCAGTTGAATACCTGCCGACCGACGCGCGCTGTCACCGGCATCTGCGCGACGTCCCAGCTGCCGTGCACGTAGGCGTCGAGCATCTCGATGCGGCTGCCGGCGATGTCGCGAGTCTGGCTGGTGAAATGGTTGTCCTGCGGGTAGCTCTGGCTCGGTTGCGAGGGGCTGTTGTTGTCGTAGTAGTCGTTGCGCTTGTCCATCAGTTGCGTGTCGTAGAACGCGGTGCCGCGCACGAACACGCCGTAGTTCTGATAGTTGGCCTCAAGCTCGGAGGTGATCTTGTACACCTCGGAAACCAGCCCGGTATCGAAGTTGCGATTGCCGTCGTTGGTGTTGACGTCATCGTTAGTCTTGTCGCGGCCCTGCACCCGCCACAAACGACCGTAAGACAAGGTCGTGTCGAGGGAGCCGGTGACCTGTTTGTCCATCAGGCTGAACTCCACCGCGTGCGCCGCATCGACTGCGCACAACTGCAGCAGCCCTGCCAGGCCGACACCGGGGAGCGCGGCGCCCGTCAGGCGCAATCGAGTGTTGATCATCTGTTCCTCCTTGCCTGTTTTTTATTGTTGTGGTGTGCGTTGCGGCGCACTACGGCGCCAAACCCGCGCTGACGTAAATCCGGCTGTGAGCGCCGAAATGTCCGAGCAACCTGAACAACTGCTGGTTGAGTGCCGGGTGGTCGAAGTCTTCGCGTTGCAGCTGATTGCCGCTGCTGAAATCACTGCTGACGGGCACCGTTTCCAGCCACTGGCCGATGGCTTCGTCGAAGGCGGCGGAGTCGTTGACGGCTTCGGCGCTGACCACTTCGCGCAGGTAGTCGACCGAGTACGGCGGGTAGCTTTTGTCCTGAGCCACATCGGCGTAAGCCGCGAGCATCGGATGCGGCTGACCGGCACGCAGCACGCGGCGCAGCCAGGTCGACTGATATTTCTCCACTTCCATGTGCCGGGTCGCGACGCGCTCGATGGAGGCTTGTTTGTCCTCAGCGAAACCGGCGATTGCCTTGCCTTCCAGCAGAAGAAGATTGGCGAGGTCGACGCCCGGCAACGGCTTGGCGTGATACGGCTGGGTCAGGTCCTGAATGTGGTGCAGGCCCCAGCCGAGAAAGCGATAGCCCCAATACGGATGACCGCTAGCAAATGCCAGTCGCGCCAGGCCCATGTATTGATACGCGCGCCAGTCCGGCCAGCTGCGTTCGAGGAAACCGGCAGCGGCGTAGACCACCGCGCTTTCGTGGAAGAAGCCCATATGAAACGGCGCCTGCGAGCTGTACTGGAAACGCGCATCGCCGAACGGTTGCGGGCCGAAGCCGTAGAGCGCGCCGACGTCGCCAGGGTTGTCGCTGAACAGATTGATGTCGTGGCCGTAATCCGGCTCATCAGCAGCGCTGGCGAGCACGGCCAGGGCTGCGACTTTTTCATGATCGGTGACCACGATGAAACGCTGGCGATTCCACGGTGACAGGGTTTGTTCGACCATGACTTGATTGGCCTGCAAATGTTCACGTTCGGGGAGGTCTTTACCGGGTAATGGCTGGATGACCATCGCCAGATTAATCTCGGGGTTGATGCGCAGTGCCGTGAGAAAGTCGTGGCGCAGATTGTCACTTGGCACCGCTGGCAATTTCAGATTATCGGGGCGTGGTGGGTATTGTGCGAAGTGCGCACGGGCGAAGCTTTCCTGTTGTTCCAACAATGCCAGCACGGCCGGATATTGCTCGGTGAGAAACTGCTCCAGTGGCTCGACTTCGACCGCTGGCGCATCGCGCAACGCCGGCAGATCCTGCAACGCCAGATAGCTGCCGACCGTATGGTTCGACCAGCCCCAGGCGCTCGGGGCGGTTGCACAAAGCAGCAACAGGAGGAAGGTCAGCTTCATTGCTTTTCGTTCTTATTGGCGGTGCCGTGGGGGATGAGCCTAACAACCGCCCCCGCCGCTGACACTGTCCGATCTCACCAGAAAAAGTCTCCGATGGCGCCAATTACCCGATATCAAAAACACCACCGCCCCTGTAGGAGTGAGCCTGCTCGCGATAGCGGTGTGTCAGTCAAATAGATGTTGGCTGACACACCGCTATCGCGAGCAGGCTCACTCCTACAGGGGATTTGTGGTGTTCTTTCAGGCGGGATAGCCGGTGATTTTGCGGATGCTCTGATACAGCGGTTTGAGTTGGCGATACATGCGCAGGTAGACCTCTTTGTACAGTTGCTCGTAGATTTTTTGCGCATCGGGTTGTGGGGTGAAGACAGCCCCTACTCTGGTCATTGAAGCGATCGCCGTGGGGAAATCCGCATGCAACCCCAACCCCACCGCACAACAAATCGCCGCGCCCAGACCGGACGCCTCATACACATGCGGACGCTCCGCCGGCAGGCCGAAAATGTTCGCCGTCAGCTGCATCGCCGCATCACTCTGCGAGCCGCCACCGGCCACGCGCAACCGCTTGATCGAGATCTTCGAACGCCGCTCGATATTCTCCATGCCCTGACGCAACGCATACGCCAGCCCTTCCAGAATCGCCCGATAAATATGCGCACGGGTGTGCACATCGCCGAAGCCGATCATCGCGCCTTTCGCCTCGACACCCGGCTCACGAATCCCCGGCGACCAATACGGTTGCAGCATCAGGCCCATCGAGCCCGGCGGCACCGCATCAACCAGTGCATCGAACAACTGCTCAGGCTCGATACCCTGCTTTTTGGCCTGCTGCATCTCGCGCAAACCGAACTCGTTCTTGAACCAACTGACCATCCAGTAACCGCGATAAATCATCACCTCGCAGTTGAACTGATCGGGCACCGCTGACGGGTACGGCGGAATCAACGGGACGATTTCCAGATAGCGCGAGCGGGTGCTGGTGATCGTCGCCGTGGTGCCGTAAGACAGGCACACCGTACCCGCATCGACCACGCCGGCACCGACCACTTCACACGCCTTGTCAGCGCCCGCCGCAATCAGCGGCAAGCCTTCGGGAATGCCCGTGTGGCGAGCGGCTTCAGCGGTGATGTAGCCGAGGGTTTCACCGGGTTTGTGCAGGGTTGGTAGTTGCTCGGGACGTACCGCCAACGCCTGCCATTTCCAGTCACTCGGTGCGGCCCATTTCAGCCGTTTGAAATCGAACGGCAGGTAGCCAACGCAACAGCCGATCGAGTCGACAAAACGTCCGCACAATCGATGGGTGAGAAACCCGGACAACAGCAAAAACTTGTCTGTTGCCGCCCAGACTTCCGGCTGATGCTGAGCGATCCAGTTCGCCTCGGCCTGGGCGCGAAAATAATCCACAGTCGCTTGCGCGCCGACCAGTTTGAACAGCCAGCCCCACGGCCCTTTGATCCCGCCCTCGACCTCGCTCTGCCGTTGATCGAGCCACAGAATCGCCGGACGCAATGGCTTGCCCTCGGCATTGACGTTGATCACCGTGCCGCGCTGAGTGGTCAGGGAAACGCCGGCAATCTGCGCGCGATCAATCCCCGTCTGCGCCCATACCTGCTGACACGCCTCGCCGAGTTTCGACCAGTAATACTCCGGATCCTGCTCGGCCCAGCCCGGTTGCGTCGAGTAGTACGCCTGCAACTCGACCTTGCCTTTGCCGAGCAGATTGCCCTGCAAATCGAAGAGCAGCGCACGCACGCTCTGGGTGCCGTTGTCGATGGCCAGCAGGTAACGCTTGTTCGGGTGGTTATCCATGGAGCTCTCTTCTGGGGGCATCAAGGCGTGGCATCCGGCAAACCGTGATGGCGTTGCCACAACGCCCGATAACGCTGCTCTTCCTGCTGCCAGTGTTCGTCGCTCCAGCCCAGTCGTGGCTGACAGAGTTGGCGAATGGCGGCGAAATACTCTTCGCCACCGCGCGGCAACAGCAGGCCCAGACGCGTGCGGCGCAGCAGCAGATCGTCGAGGTGCAAGACCATTTCCGCTTCGCAGGCGAAGGCCAGTTCTGCCCACAACGTGTCCGTAGCATCGACCGTTTCGTGGCTGACTTCTTTGATCAGTTGCGCCAGCCTCGGCAGGTCGCGGCCATGCCGTCCGGCCAGGCGTCGCCACTGATGGTTGCTCAATTCAGGGATCGCCAGCGCAGGCACAGCGGCAAACACTGGCGCGGCGTCGTCAACGAAAGGACGCTCGAGCATCGCCGCGCAGGCCTTAAGCACTTCGATGGCTTGCGGGCGAAACGTGGTCAGTTTGCCGCCAGCCAGGGTCACGCAACCGGGCTCCTGCCACAGCACATGCTCGCGGGTTTCGTTCGACGGTTTGTCTTGATGATTGCCCGCCGCACTGCCGACTACCGGACGTACGCCCGACCATGTCGACAGCACGTCCGAAGCGTTCACTTGCGCTCCGGGAAACTGTTGCGTGCAAGCCGCCAGCAGATAGTCGAGTTCTTCGCCGCTGATGCTCGCGCTCTGATCGAGATCCTCACGATGATCGAGGTCCGTGGTGCCGACCACCGTCGCGCCTTCCCACGGGAAAACGAACACCGGACGCCGGTCGCGCTCATGCATGAAAGTGAACGCCTGCGCCACCGGCAAACGCCAACCTGGCAGTAACAGATGACTACCCCGCAACGGCCGCAATTGCCGTGGCGCCGCTGCCGGGCGCAAGCGTTCAGCCCAGGCGCCGGTAGCCACCGCGAGCACGCCGCAGCGCAATTGCAGTGACGAACCGGCCTCGCAATCCTCGACCTGAACGCCACACACTCGGCCGTTTTCACGTAGCAGTTGTTCGACGCGCACGCCATTGACCACGACAGCGCCATCGGCCCGCGCTTCGCTCAACACACGCATCACCAACCGCGCATCATCGGTCAGCGCATCGACAAAACAGGTGCCACCGAGCAAGTCGTTTTCCCTCACGCCCGGCGCCAGATAACGCAGTTGTTGCGCATCATGAAAGCGATGGCTGCGCCGTCCCGCCAAGGCGTCGTACACGCTCAGCAAACCGCCCAGTACACGAGGCCCGGGAAAGCCGCCGCGATAGTGCGGCATCAGGAAACTCATCGGCTCGACCAGCCCCGGCGCTTCGTCGAGCAAGCGCTGACGTTCGCGCACCGAATCGCGGGTCAGGCGCCACTGGCCCTTGGCGATGTAACGCAAACCGCCGTGGACCATTTTCGACGATCGACTTGAGGTGCCCCAGGCGAAATCGCGTTGTTCCAGCAGCAGACAGCGCCAGCCTCGACGCGCCGCTTCACGCAGGATGCCGGCGCCGCTGATACCGCCGCCGATGACGATCAGATCCCAGGTTTCCTCGGCCAGCGTCGGCAGAGTCTGCTGGCGCCACGCAGCGTTCCAGTCCTGACTCATGGCCGTCACTCCGGCAGCAGCGTGCCGGGGTTGAGGCGCCCGGCCGGATCGAAGTGCTTGCTCAGCGCCTGTAAGGTGTCCATCGCCAATGCGCCCTTCTCGCGCAGCAGGTACGGCGCGTGATCCTTGCCGACACCGTGCTGGTGACTGATGGTGCCGTGGTTGTCGACGATGGTCTGGCTGGCCACGTGTTTCAGCGCTTTCCAGCGTGCCAGCGTCGCGGGGTAATCCGCTGCTGGGCGAAACACGTAAGTGGTGTAGATGCTCGAACCTTCGCCGTAGACGTGGGACAGGTGGGTGAACACGTGCACTCGCTCGCCTTCGGCGGCCAAGGCCTCGCGCAGGCTGTTTTCAACGAGGTTGAGCAGGTGGTCGACATTGCTCCAGTCAGTGGCGGTTTCGAGGGTGTCGACCACGTAACCGGCGTTCCACAGGTTCTCGCGCAGGTAGGGGAAACGGAAGCGGTTCTGCGCCCACTTCTTGCCGAGCAAGGTGCCGGTGAACACGCCGCCGAAGGCCTTGAGGTGTTGTCGCGCCTGTTTCAGCGACAGCGCGTTTTGCCGACGATTGCCGGTCACGCCGAAGGTCAGCAAGCACTTGCCCGCACCGGCGCCGCGCAGTTTCAGATACTTTTCCAGCCAGGCGATTTGTTGCGGATGACCGGCCAGCGCCAGTTGCGTTTCGGTTTCCACGGCGTTGGACAGGCGCAGCATCGACAGCGGAACGCGCGCCTGAGCCAATTGGCGGATGGCTTGCAGTGCCTTGGTCCAAGAGGGCAGAAATACACCGTAGAAACGCTCATCGGCAGGCAGCGCACTGACCCGCACCTGGACCTCGGAAATGATCCCGAAACGGCCCTCGCAACCCAGCACCACTTCGCGCAGATCAGGCCCGGCGGCAGAGGCCGGAAAGGTTGAAATATGCATCGGCCCGGCGAAGGTTTCCAGCGTTCCGCCAGCGAATAACTGCTCGATCCGGCCATAGCGCAACGACTGCTGACCGCTTGAGCGGCTGGCGACCCAACCGCCCAGCGTCGACAGCTCCCACGACTGCGGAAAATGCCCCAGCGTGTAGCCTTTCGCACGCAACTGACTTTCGACCTGCGGCCCACTCGCGCCGGGGCCGAACGTCGCCAGCAGGCTCTGTTCATCGAGGTCGATCAGGCGGTTCATCCGCGCCAGCGACACCGTCACCACTGGCCGCTCCGAATCCGGTGGATTGATGTGGCCGGCCACCGATGTGCCGCCGCCATACGGGATCAGGCACAAGTCTTGTTCATGGGCGAGCGCCAGCAACTGGCGAATGTGCTCGGCGGTCTCGGGAAAGGCCACCGCATCGGGATAATTGCCCAGCGCACCTTCGCGCAACGCCAGCCAGTCCGGCAGGCTTTGTCCCCGCGCATGCAGTAAACGGTCATGGGCATCGACGCTGTACAAAGTGTGCGCCTGCAACCGCGAATTCGGCACACGCGCCAGCGCCGCCTCTAGCGTCGCATCGGGCAGCGCGTGCCCCTCGCCCAGGCGCTCATGAAGAAACTCCGCGCCCTGGGCCGGCAGTTCGACCACCGTGGTTGCATCTCCCCAGCCGTTCCAGCGTCGCATGCGTGTGTCCTTCTTGCCGTCAGATCAGTGATATTTCAGGCCTCCATACTAGCCAGCGGCCGCCAAGTGTCACGGTCGCATCCGGCCAGTTCGTGTAGCCAATTGAGTCAAACGTCGCGCAAGCGTCAGCCATTTACTTTAGTCGGGGTTTCAAATTACCTTTCAGGCTATTTCGTCCGCCTCCGCTGCCGTTGATCAAAGGAATGGGATCATGCAATCGCTCGGCTACACCTCGGTTCCGCCACTGCTCAAGTACCTGCGCCATGCCGAACAACTGGGCATGGCCATCGAGCCGGCGTTGGCGGCAGCGGGTTTGCAGGCGCAGCAGTTGAGCGACAACACCCTGCGTTTGCCCGGTGAAGCGCATGAACGCTTGCTGGATTATTTCTGCGAACACTCGGGCGATCCGCTGTTCGGGCTCAACGCGGCGAATTTCGTCCTGCCCAATTCGTGGAGCGTGCTCGGTTACATCACCATGAACTGCGCGACGTTGGGCGATGCGATGAGCCGGATCATGCCGTTCGAGAAACTGGTCGGCGACATGGGCGTCAGCCGCGCCGAGGTACAGGACGGCCATGTGCATCTGATCTGGACTTGCCGTTATCAGCGCCCGCGAATCCGCCGGCATCTGGTGGAAAACGTGCTCGGTTCGTGGCTGCACTATGCGCGCTGGATCGCCGACACGCAGATGTCGCCGGCCGGGGTCTGGCTCGAACATTCGTGCCCGGCCGAAGCGACACCAGCGCAATATGAAGCGTTTTTCGATTGCCCGGTGTTGTTCGATCAGCCGTATTCGGCGCTGGTCGTGCCGCTGGCTTATTTGCAGTTGCCGTTGCGCCAGGCCGATGCGCAGTTGCTGCGAACGCTGGAAGAACATGCGCTGGGCTTGATGGCGACGCTGGAGGATGCGTCGCTTGAGCAGCAGGTGAAAAACATCCTGCGGCAGTTGCTCAAGGAGGGGTTGCCGCGCAAAGAACAGGTCGCCGAACAGCTCGCTGTTTCCGTGCGCACGTTGCAGCGGCAATTGCATCAGGCGGGGACGTCGTATCAGCAGATTCTCGATGATTTGCGCCAGGAGCTGGCTGAGCATTATTTACTCAATAGCACCTTGCCGATTCAGGACATTGCGCAGTATCTGGGGTTTACCGAACCGAGGTCGTTTCATCGCACGTTCAAGAGCCGGCGGGGGATGCCGCCGGGGGAGTTTCGGCAGATGCATCGGGGGTGAATATTCCGGCCCCATCGCTGGCAAGCCAGCTCCCACAGTGTCCGAGTCGTCCACAAAATCTATTACTTGCACATAAACCTATGGGAGCTGGCAAGCCAGCGATGGCGTCAGTGGCAGCCCAGAATTCCTACAGGTAAATCTTCGATACTTGAACGCAATAAACATCCCGCACCACAGGTGTTTAAAGACACTCAGCGTTACGCGAAACAGCCCACAAATCCTTGCGCCGTAACCTACGCCTAAGCCAGAATCCGCCGGCTTGTGCGCCCTGAGCATGCTGCGTAACTTGATTGCGTCACTGATTCCCAGTGATCGGGTTTAGTAGCCCGGCGGTAATTCTGCTGGTCGTACATTCATCACAGGTACTCGCGTACCTGAGCTTGATGGTGGCTGTACGCAGGGCGCTTCGGCGCGCCGGCTTTTAGCTGAGTTCCCCGGTCTACTAACCTGCGTACAGCTGCCACCCTTTCGTTTAGTAGCCAAAGGGTTGCCGCTCAACAAAGGGAACACAGCTATGTTCAAGATAACGCCAAACCCGCCGGTCACCGACCCGGCCTCCCCCTACGAATCCGCCGATTCAAAGAAACTCCACGAAGCCGCCGAGCGCGCGCTCGACCACTACCTCGGTCCGACGAACGCCGACCTCATGGCAACGCCCTACTCCCCCAACACGCTGTACATGGCCAACCCCGAGGCAGGCACCGAATCCCTGCTGGCCGACGCCAGCGAAACTCTTGGCTCGGCGACCGTCATGCTCAACAACCATGCCGCGCAGGTTTAAGGCACACACCGCAAGACACTGCAGGGTATTGCGCAAGTGGTGATGGTGGCGGAAATGGCCGTCAATCGCGTGTTGGACAGGTTAGTGCCGACCGAGTAACGAAAAAGCCCGCTACCCCAACTGGAAGGGTTGGATGGCTGATCTGGTCAAACGATACTGGACACGGTTATAGGGTTTAGGTCATTTCTCATGCTGCCAAGGCTTCCATTGCTACCGGAGTCCGATATCCGTTGTAACTGTGCAGCCTGATCCGATTGTAATAGTGGGTCAGGTAGCGCAACACATCGGTGCTGGCTTCGTCTTCGTTTCGGTAACCAGCCTTGGGTATCCATTCAGATTTCAAACTGCCAAAGAAACGTTCCATCGGAGCGTTATCCCAGCAGTTTCCCCGTCGACTCATGCTTTGTTTTATGCGCATGTCCGCCAGCGTTTCACGAAACACTTTACTGCTGTAATGACAGCCCTGATCCGAATGGAACATTAGGTTTTCAGGGCGTCCTCGCGACTCGAAAGCCATCTTTAACGCTCGACAGGTCAGAGCTGAATCCGGACTTCTGGACATCGCCCAGCCGACGATGCGGCGGGCATGCAGATCAAGTACAGCAGCCAGATAAACCCAGTAAGTACCGGCCCAAATGTAAGTCACGTCGCCACACCACACTCGATTGGGGGCCTCGACATTGAATTTACGCTCCAAATGATTGGGGGCGTATTGCGCCTCCGCACCGCTGGGTTTGTACCGATGCCTGCGCCGTTGCTGGCTCTTCAAACCGAGCTCGCGCATCAGGCTACGAGCCATGTAACGACCTACCGACTCTTTTTCGTTACACAGCGCTTTTGACAGGCTGCGCGCGCCCATTGAGCCGCGACTTTGCTCATGTAATTCGGCAGCCTTGATCTTTAGGCGATCGCGCCCGACATGCACTTTCGCCCGCTGTTTCAGACGCTCGTAATAACTGCTGCGGTTGATGCCAAACACGCCACACAACTCGGATCTTGGATATTGCTCGCTTAACTCCTCGACCAGCCTTACCGATCGAGGGAATCCGACATCAAGAGAGCTGTAGCCTTTTTTAAAATTTCCTTCTCGCGCTCAATCCGTCGAATTGTTGCTTCCAGTTCTTGGATGCGTTGTTGGTCAACGGTCATGGCCTTGGACTTCTCAGGCGTCTTGCCGCTGCGCTCCGCACGCAGTTGTTCAACCCAGCGGCGCAGAGCTGTAGGGCCCACGCCCATTGCTTCACAGGCTTCACTCACCGAATAGTCTTTATCCAAAACCAGGCAAGCCGCATCCCGTTTGAAATCTGTTGAAAAATATCGTCTGGTCAAATCACACCTCATCGTTGGGCGTAGATTAACGCCCTTTAGGGGTGTCCAGAATCATTAAGCCAGATCAAGCGGGCTTCTTTTTGTGGTGTGTCATTTCCCCCTCACCCCAGCCCTCTCCCGGAGGGAGAGGGGGCCGAACGGGGGATCTTGATTAGATACGCCGACCTGAAAGTGCTGCCGTGAATCCATAATCGCTGCAGATCTTTCAGGTCGGTGTATAGCGCCAGACAACTCGGTCGGTCCCCTCTCCCTGTGGGAGAGGGCTAGGGTGAGGGGCCAACAGTGAGATGTTCACCAAATACACTGACCTGAAAGTGCTGCCGTGAATCCATAATCGCTGCAGATCTTTCAGGTCGGTGCATAGCGTCAGACAACTCGGTCAGTCCCCTCTCCCTCTGGGAGAGGGCTAGGGTGAGGGGCCAACAGTGGGATGTTCGCTAAATACACCGACCTGAAAGTGCTGCCGTGAATCCATAATCGCTGCAGATCTTTCAGGTCGATGTATAGCGCCAGACAACTCGGTCGGTCCCCTCTCCCTCTGGGAGAGGGCTAGGGTGAGGGGCCAACAGTGGGATGTTCGCTAAATACACCGACCTGAAAGTGCTGCTGTGAATCCATAATCGCTGCAGATCTTTCAGGTCGGTGCATAGCGCCAGACAACTCGGTCAGTCCCCTCTCCCCCCGGGAGAGGGTTAGGGTGAGGGGCTGTTCAGCTCAGAGACAAATCGCATTGGTAAACACCAGCCGATTACCAAACGGATCAACGATCGTCATGTCCTGGCTCCCCCACGGCATCGCCTGAATACCCGGGTGGGAGAACTTGTAATCCTTGGCCACCAACTGCTGCTGAAACGCCTCCAGCTCATCCGTCTCGATACGCAGCGCCGAACCCGGCGTCGCATCGCCATGGTGCTCGGACAGGTGCAGCACACACTCGCCACGGGACACCTGCAGATACAACGGGAAGTTCGCCTCGAAACGGTGCTGCCAGTCGATCTTGAAGCCGAGGAAGTCGACGTAGAATTCTACGGCTTTGGCTTCATCGAAGATCCGCAGGATCGGGGTGGTTTTGCCGAAGCTCATGGGGTGCTCCCTGACTGATTAGCCCGACAGTGTAGACGGGGTGGATGTCAGCAATTCGGCCTGTTGATGACTTTCTTTAATCTCAGAGTGCCACTATGAGACGTGAGTCAAAAGATCGCAGCCTTCGGCAGCTCCTACAGGTATATGCGTTCCACTATAGGAGCTGCCGAAGGCTGCGATCTTTTGGCGCCATCAGAATCAATGAAACCCTTGGCGCAAATCACCTTCGCGTGCCAGAAAACGCCCTTCTCTCCTGCCATTCGCCTGTCCATCGCGGTAACTCAACACGCCATTGATCCAAACCCCATCAATCCCCTGCGCAGCCCGTTGCGGATCACTGAAGTCCGCGACATCACGCACGGTCGCCGGATCGAACAACACCAGATCCGCCCAATAGCCTTCACGAATCTCGCCGCGCTCCTTCAAACCAAACCGCGCCGCCGACAGCCCAGTCATCTTGTGTACGGCCGTGTGCAGCGGAAACAGCCCGACATCACGACTGAAATGGCCCAACACCCGTGGGAAAGCCCCCCACAGACGCGGATGGGGGAACGGATCTTCGGGCAGTCCGTCAGACCCGATCATCGATAACGGGTGGGCGAGGATTCTTCGTACATCCGCCTCGTCCATGCCGTAGTACACCGCGCCGGCCGGTTGCAGGCGTTTGGCGGCATCGAGCAGCGGCAGATTCCATTCGGCAGCGATGTCGATCAGGTCGCGACCGCTGACTTCCGGGTGCGGCGTCGACCAAGTTATGGTGATGCGATGCGCATCGGTGACTTGCTTCAAATCCAGTGTCGATGAACTCGCCGCATACGGGTAGCAATCGCAGCCGACCGGGTGAGTTTTGGCGACCTCTTCCAACGACGCGAGCAGTTGCGGACTGCGCCCCCAGTTACCGACGCCGGCACATTTGAGGTGGGAAATGATCACCGGCGAACGCGAATGACGGCCGATGCTGAACGCTTCTTCCATCGCTTCCAAAACCGGGGCGAATTCGCTGCGCAGGTGCGTGGTGTACACCGCGCCGAATGCCGTCAGTTCTTCGGTCAGTTGCATCACTTCATCGGTGGAGGCGTTGTAGGCGCTGGCGTACGCCAGACCTGTGGATAAACCCAACGCACCAGCCTCAAGGCTTTCGCGTAACTGTTCGCGCATCGCCGCGATTTCTTCTGGCGTCGCGGTACGGAACAAATCATCCAGATGATTGCTGCGCAGCGCCGTGTGGCCGATCAGTGCCGCCACGTTCAGCGTGGTATTGGCCGCTTCCACCGCCGCGCGGTAATCGCTGAAGCGTGGATAAACGAATGCCGCCGCTGTACCGAGCAGGTTCATCGGGTCGGGCGGATTGCCCTTCAATGTCACGGGCGAGGCGCTGATCCCGCAGTTGCCGACAATCACCGTGGTCACGCCCTGGCTGAGCTTGGGCAGCATCTCTGGCTGACGAATCACCATAGTGTCGTCGTGGGTGTGCACGTCGATGAAGCCCGGCGCCAGCACGCGACCGGCGGCGTCGATTTCTTCGGTTGCCGTGGCGTCGTGCAAGTCACCGATACGCTCGATGCGGCCCTCACGAATCGCCACGTCGGCGCGGTAACCGGGCAAGTTGCTGCCATCGATGATCAGGGCGTTGCGAATCAGCGTGTCGTACAGCATGTCAGTCTCCCAGCGGCAGGTGATCGTCGCCGCCACGGTATTCGTCGAGGGCGAGTTTGATCCGCCGCAGACGCTCTTGATTGTCTTCAGGATTGGCCAGTGCCAGCTCGGTCGCCAGCACATCGATGGCGAGCAGCATGCCGTAGCGGGCCGCCGTCGGTTTGTAGATGAACGAGGTTTCTGCGCCTTGCAGCGGCAGGACGATGTCGGCCAGTTCTGCCAGTGGCGAGTCGGCGCGGGTGATCGCCAGAATGCGCGCGCCGTAGTTGCGCGCCAGCTCGACAGTCTCGAGCAATTCCGGGGTGATGCCGGTCAGCGAGCAGACGATGAGCACTTGCTCGGCGTTCAGGCTGGCGGCGGTGACGCGCATCATCACCGCGTCATGGCACACGGCAATCGGGTAGCCGAGGCGCACCAGGCGTACCTGCAATTCGTCGCTGCACAGGGTCGAGCAACCGCCCATGCCGAAGGCGTGAATCATCCGCGCCTGACCGAGCATTTTCACCGCATCGGCAAAGCGCGATTCGTCGAATCCGGCCAGATGCTGGCGCAGCGTGGTTTCGATATCGCCGACGATCTGCCCGTAAAACGCCGACTGCTCAGGCGTGCCCGCCGGGTCGAGAAATCGGCTGCCGACGCCGCTCGCCTGGGCCAGTTGCAGGCGCAGATCACGCAGGTCGCGGCAGCCGACAGTGCGGGCGAACCGCGACAGCGTGGCGGTGCTGACTTCGGCGCGTTGCGCGAGGTCTTCGAGGCTGGCGCTGGCGGCAAAACCGACGTCGTCGAGCATCAGCCGGGCGATGCGACCTTCGCCGGCGCTGAAGGAATCCTGGCGGGCGCGGATCTGGTAGAGGATGTCCATGGGCGGCGGGCTCCGGTTACAGCAGGTAAGAAAGGCCGACGGTCAGACCAAAAGCGACCAGCGAGATCAACGTCTCGAGCACGGTCCAGGTCTTGAACGTCTGCGCGACCGTCATGTTGAAGTATTCCTTGATCAACCAGAAGCCGCCGTCGTTGACGTGGGAAAAGATAACCGAGCCAGCGCCGGTCGCCAGCACCAACAGTTCAGGGTGTGGATAACCCAGACCAATGGCCACTGGTGCGACCACGCCGGACGCGGTGGTCATGGCCACGGTCGCGGAACCGGTGGCGACGCGCATCAACGCCGCGAACAACCAGCCCATGATCAGCGGCGACAGGTGGAATTCGTGGGCGAGACCGACAATCTGATCGGTGACGCCCGCGTCGACCAGAATGCGGTTCAAGCCACCGCCAGCGCCCACCAGCAGGGTGATACTGGCGGTCGGCGCCAGACATTCGTTGGTGAATTTGAGGATCGATTCACGGTTGAAGCCCTGGGCGATGCCCAGCGTCCAGAAGCTCAGCAAGGTCGCCAGCAGCAAGGCAATCACCGAGTTGCCGATGAACAACAGGAACTGATTGAAACCGCTGCCCGGGGTGGAAATCAGGTTGGCCCAGCCGCCGATCAGCATCAGCACCACCGGCAATAGAATGGTCGCCATGGTGATGCCGAAACCCGGCAGTTTGTCGCGCGGTTCGCGGTCGAGAAATTGTTTTTCCAGCGGGTTATCTGCCGGCAGTTGAATGCGCGGCACGATGAATTTGGCGTACAGCGGCCCGGCAATGATCGCGGTGGGAATGCCGATGGCGATCGCATACAGCAAAGTCTGCCCGACCGACGCCTGATAGGCCTGCACCGCGAGCATCGCCGCCGGGTGCGGCGGCACCAGCGCATGCACCACCGACAGGCCGGCGACCATCGGCAAACCGACCATCAGAATCGACACGCCGACGCGCCGTGCCACGGTAAACGCAATCGGCACCAGCAAGACGAAACCGACTTCGAAGAACAGCGGCAGACCGACCAGAAAAGCGATGCAGACCATCGCCCAATGCGCGTTCTTCTCGCCAAACTTGTCGATCAGCGTACGCGCCATCTGCTCGGCGCCACCGGACTCGGCCATCATCTTGCCAAGCATCGTCCCCAGCGCGACCACCAGCGCAATATGCCCCAGCGTCTTGCCCACCCCGGCCTCATACGCCCCTACCACACCCGACGGCGGCATCCCCGCCACCAGTGCCAGGCCGATGGAAATCAGGGTGATGACAATGAACGGGTTGAGCCGGTAACGGGCAATCAACACGATCAGCGCAATGATGGCGACGGCGGCATAGACCAGCAGCCAATAGCCGAAGGAAGGCGTCATGCGGTACTCCTCGAAAGGGTCACGTCCGAATGGGTTGTGAAACTCATAAATCATTTCGAGATCGAGATTTCAAACCACATGAAAGTAATTTTCGTGGAGAGGCAAGGCGTGTCGCTAACGGATATGTCTTGTCGTGATTAATGAAAATTTCGGGGCGGGATTTACATACTTTTTCGGTGAACGAGAAACCAATGTGGGAGCGAGCCTGCTCGCGAAGGCGGCTTCACATTCAACATCTTTGCCGACTGATCCACCGCTTTCGCGAGCAGGCTCACTCCCACAGTTTTGATCGCATTCCTCCAGACAGGATGCACAAACCTGTGGGACGTAGCGTACGGATCACACCATTTCGTTACGAATCCATTCAACCACCGACGTGCGCTTTGGTGCCCACCCCAGCAGTTCGCGAGCGTGTTTGCCGCGTACGCGGCTGTTGGAGCCGAGGCCGTAATTGGCCATTTCGTAGCCCCATTCGGCTTCGGCGTCTTTAAGTGGCCAGTCTTGTGGTTGACCCAGGTTCAGGGCTTCGGCCATGGCGGTGGTCATGTCGATGAACGATGCTTCGCCGCTTTCGACGAAGTAGAAAGTACCCGGTACGTTCTTGGTCAGCGCCAGCAGGTACAGGGCGACGACGTCTTCGATGTGCACGTTGGACCAGATGTTCTGGCCGGTGCCGACGTGGCGCACCACGCCGCTTTTACGCGCCTGTTTGAGCAGACGCGGCAATTGCACGCTGTCGCGGATAACGCCCAGGCTGTGGCCGTAGATCAGCGTGTTGCAGATCACCGCCGAGTTCACGCCGTCCTGCGCCGCTGCGAGGATCAGGTTATCGATTGCCACGCGCGCAGCTTTGTCGACAGTCGGCTCTGGCAAGTTGTCTTCGTAGTAGATGACATCGCTGGACTTGCCGCCCGATGCATCGCCGACGATGCTCGAACCGCTGGTGTGCAGGAACACTTTGTTGGAACCGCGCAAAGCATCGAGCAATGCTTCGACGGCGCCGCGATGGTCGCTGCTGGCGGCGTTGATTACTGCGTTGGCAGCACGGGCCTGTTCGGCGAGCAATGCTTTGTCGTCGAGGGTGCCGATGACCGGGGTCATGCCCAGTGCCTCGAGCTCAGCCGCTTGTTCAGGGTTGCGCACCAGACCGGTGACTTGATGCCCGGCCTTGACCAGACCGCTAGCGATGGAGCCGCCGATAAAACCGGCAGCGCCGGTGACGAATACGTTCATGGAGAAACTCCCTGCGTGAATAAGTGATGGGACGAGTATCGGCCTGTGGATCCGAGGGAAAAACCCGCCCTCGACCAATTCACTCTTGCGCAGAGGTCACGAATCAGCCCTTGAAATCGGCGCTGGCGTAAGCGGCGAGTTTGCTCTGGATAAAGTCGAGGAAGCACTGAATGCGCAGCGCCAGTTGCGAGTTTCGGTAGTACACGGCGTTGATCGGCTGGCGATAACCGCTGTTGAATTCAGCGAGCAAGACTTTCAGGCGCCCGGCACGAATGTCGTCGATGGTCATGAAGTGCGACAAGCAAGCGATGCCCTGCCCTTCCAGCGCCAGATGCCGCACGGTCTCGCCGCTGGAGGCGCTGATGGCCGGGGTGATTGGCCAGCGATCGCCGTGCACATAGCGCAGCGGCCATTGGTTGAGGCCTTCGTTCTGAGTGAAGCCGAGTAAAGTGTGCTCGCTCAGATCGGCGACTTGCTGTGGCGCGCCGTGTTTTTCCAGGTAGGCGGGGCTGGCGACGATCAGCAGCGGACTGCAACCGAGCGAGCGCGCATGCAGCGTCGAGTCAGCGAGGGTGCCGATACGGATGGCGATGTCGGTGCTTTGTTCCAGCAGGTCAATGATCAGGTCATTGCTGTTGAGTTCGAGCTGGATGTCCGGATAGAGACGACGAAACTCGTCGATGTAGGGGACGACTGCGTGGAGCATGAACGGTGACGCGGCGTTGATCCGCAGGCGCCCGGACGGCGTTTGCTGGCGCGAGGACAGGCGTTCTTCGAGTTGATCCATCTGATCGAGAATCAGCTTGGCCTGTTCGAAGAAATACTTGCCCTCTTCGGTCAGATCCATGCGCCGCGTGGTGCGGTTGATCAGCGTGGTGTCGAGCTTGGCTTCCAGCTTCGACAATGTGCGACTGACCGCAGAAGGCGTTTGCCCGACCTGTTCGGCGGCGGCGGAAATCGAACCGCATTCGATCACGCAGACGAAAATCTGCAACTCATCGGATCTGGCTTTCACGGGTGTCCTCTTTGAAATCGCCAAGATCGCAGCCTTCGGCAGCTCCTACATGGAAATGGGTTCCTGTAGGAGCTGCCGAAGGCTGCGATCTTTTGCTGTTACCACCGATAGTAGCTTGAAACACTCAAGCCTTGAGGCCAAACACCTCGGTCAGATGCTGCTCATAACGCGCCACATCAGCCTCGATATTCGGCCGCTTCATCACATCCACACAAAGGAACGTCGGCAACCCGGTCATACCGAGAAACTCGTTGGCCTTGTGGAATGGGAAGTACACCGCGTCGACACCTTTGGCCTCAAAGAAATCAGTCGGGTCATCGAAGGCCTGCTGCGGTGCATTCCAGGTCAGCGACAGCATGTATTGCTTGCCCTGAATCAGACCGCCGCTGCCGTACTTCTGCGACGCATCGGAACGGGTGCGGCCATCGCTGGCGTAGAGGCTGCCGTGGCCTTCGGTGAAGACTTCGTCGAGGTACTTTTTCACCGTCCATGGCGCGCCCATCCACCAGCCCGGCATCTGATAAATGATCACGTCGGCCCAGAGAAATTTCGCCACTTCTTCGGCAACGTCGTAGCCCTCGTCGATAAAGGTGGTTTTCACATCGAAACCGCCGCGATCCAGCACGCTCAACGCGGCTTCATGCAGGGTGGCGTTGTAGCGACCGTCAGAGTGGGCGAATTTTTTACCGCCATTGAGCAACAGCACTTTTTTCATGAGAAAGCCTCGGCGCAGCCATTGGGCTTGATGGAGAAGGGAAACTGGAATGGCGGCAGATTAACGATCCGCCTCGCGCGGAATAAGGCCTGATTGCGCAAAATACATTTGATCAAAAAGCACGAATCCATCGCCGATTGTTGCAATAACATCCGCGGCATTCTGAATGTGAGGAGTCGTTGTGATGAGTGAACGCTTGGGTTTTATCCTGCACGCCAAGACCCGCCCGGAACAAGCCGAGGCTTTCGAAGCGCTGTTTCGCGCCTACGTCGAACCGAGCCGCGCCGAGCCAGGTTGCATCGAGTACCACATGCTGCGTGATAAGGAAGATCCGACGCTGTTTATCTTCTACGAGATCTGGGCCTCCCAGGCGCACCTGGACGTGCATTCGAATTTGCCGCACATGAAGGCTTTCTTTGAACAGCGCATGGACTATCTGGAGCGCGATTTCGATATCCGCCAGATCGAAATGCTCAGCGAAGCCTCGGCTAACCGCTGATCAACAAGTGGGCGCCGAGCGCGCCCATACCGACAAAGAACACCCGTTTGAACAACACGGCGCTGATCCGTTCGCGCAGCCATTGGCCCAGCAACATACCGAGAATGGCCGGGATCAGCGCCAGCAGCGAAGCACTCAGTTCGCCGCCACCGAGGGCGCCACGCCAGAGCAATCCAGCGGCCAATGCCAGCGTCGAAACGGTGAATGACAGGCCCAGTGCCTGCACCAGTTGATCGCGATTCAAGCCCAGCGCTTGCAGGTACGGCACCGCCGGAATCACGAAGACGCCGGTGGCCGAGGTGATGACACCGGTGATCAAACCACACGCCGGCCCCAGCCAACCTTCATGGCGTGGATTGACGCTCAGCGTTGGCAGAAACAAACCGCTCAACGCATAGAGGAACAGGGCCGCGCCGAGCCCGCGCACCACCCAATGCCCGCCCGCCATGCCGATCCATAACGTGCCGACGCCGGTGCCGAGGAAGATCATCAGCAGCATTGGCCAGAGGCGTTTGATCAGTCCTTTCAAATGCCCGCCGAATGCCAGTTGCCAGACATTGGTCAAGGTTGCCGGGATGATCAACAACGCGGCTGCCTGCGACGGCGCCATAGCCAGACCGAGCAAGCCCATGGCGACGGTGGGCAGGCCGAGGCCGATCACGCCTTTGATCAGGCCGGCGAGCATGAACGTCACGATGACCAGCAGGGACAGGGCTAGGCCGAGGTGTTGGTAGAAATCTGTGAGTGTGTGCATGGCGCTACTGTGCGCCAGTCGGGGTTGGCTGAAAATCTGCCATATACTGAGGGTGCCTCTCACTGGACAAGAGGCTGATATTTTTTTGAAGCTGTTGGCCTCATCGCTGGCAAGCCAGCTCCCACAGTATTTTTGTTGTTCACACATTTAGAGATCAACCCTGAAACCTGTGGGAGCTGGCTTGCCAGCGATGGGGCCAGCCCAGACACCACAAAAACCAGAGGCTGCCAATCATGCACTTCGATCTCACCGACCTGCGCCTCTACCTGCACATCCTCGACACCGGCAACATCACCGCTGGCGCCGTCCGCAGCCATTTATCCCTCGCCGCCGCCAGCGCCAGAATCCGCGCAATGGAAGCCTCGCTCGGCATCGATTTCCTCGAACGCGGCCGTCGTGGCGTCACCCCGACGCCGGCCGGTAAAGCGTTGGCCCAGCACGCGCGCATCCTCCTGCAACAGGCCGAACGCCTGCAGCAGGATCTGGCCGACTATGCCCAAGGCGTCAAAGGTCAGGTGCGTTTGCTGTGCAACACCACGGCGATCACCGAATACCTGCCGGAAGTACTCGCGGACTTCCTGCGCGATCATCCCAATCTCGACATCGACTTGCAGGAGTTGCCCAGCGCGCGCATCACCCATGCCTTGCGCCAAGGCGCGGCGGACCTCGGGATCGTCTCCGATGCGGTCGACACCCACGGTCTGCAGACCCGGCCCTTTCGCGACGATCCATTGGTGCTGATCCTGCCCCCTGAGCATGTTTTGGCGAGTCAGGCGTCGTTGACGTTTGGTGAAACCCTGGCGCACGACTATGTTGCGCTTGGCAGCCACAGCGCGCTGGCGATTCACCTGGAGGAACAAGCGCTGCACATCGGCCAGCGCATGTCGATCCGGATCCGTGCCGATGGCTTCGAGGGCGTCATGCGCATGGTGGCGCGAGGTGCGGGGCTGGCCATCGTGCCCAAGGTGGCCATCGAGCGCTGGGCGGCGGTGCACTCGGTAACGTGCCGGCCGCTGGACGAAGTCTGGGCGCATCGCACCTTGCAACTGTGTGCGCGGGACTTCGACCACCTGCCCGGTTACGCCCGGGCCTTGTTTGATGCGCTGGTGCCTTGACTCTACCGCTAGGGGCAGACTCTATCCTGTGAGCTTCATTTCAGGAGTACACACAATGAGCAAACGAATGCTCGTGATACTGGGTCACCCCTCCACCGACAGCTTTTGCGGGGCATTGAGTGAGACTTACGTTCAGGCCGCCAAGGACGCCGGGCATGACGTGCGGCTGCTGCGTCTGGATGCGCTGGAGTTCGACCCGGTCCTGCACGAAGGCTACAACAAGGTGCAGCCACTGGAGCCGGACCTGCTGCAAGCCCAGGCCGATATCACCTGGGCCGAGCACCTGACATTCGTCTATCCGATCTGGTGGGGCGGGATTCCGGCACTGTTGAAAGGCTTCGTCGACCGGATTTTCCTGCCGGGTTTCGCCTTCAAATATCGCGAAGGCAAAGCCTTCCCCGACAAGCTGCTCAAGGGCCGTACCGCGCATTTGCTGGTGACCATGGACACGCCGTACTGGTACTACAAATGGATCTATGGGATGCCGGGGCTGAATCAGATGCGCAAGACCACGCTGGAATTCTGCGGCATCAAGCCACTGAAGACGCTGACCTTCGGGCCGATCCTTGGCTCCAAGCCAAACCAGCGCGATGCCTGGCTGGAACAGGCGCGCGTGACCGCCGCCGTCTAAGGCTTTCCTGCCGCCTCAACTGACGGCGCACAAGCCGCCGTCAGTGCCTCTTCGGGCTCCCTTCTCGAGCCCGTCCGTCGCCTGTGCACGTCATTTACGCGCAGTTGCCATTTTCTGATGGTATTGGACATATAATCGCCGCCGATCCGGCATGACGCCTGATCGCGCTACGCTATGTTTGATCATCGAGACGGACCTTATGTATATCGGCAAAGCCGCCCAACTGTCGGGCACCACAGTCAAAAGCATTCGCCATTACGAAGAAATCGGCCTGTTGCCCGAGCCCAAGCGTGAAGGCAAATACCGCATCTACAGCCAGCAAAGTGTCGAGGTGTTGACGTTCATCAAGTGCGCCCAGCAATTGGGCTTCAAGCTCAAAGAGCTGCAGGTGATCCTCAACAACTACCGCGGCGACGAATTCCCGTGGGACATGGCGCAACGAGCCATTGCCGAAAAAAAAGCCGAACTGGTGACCCAGATCGGCGATTTGCAGCAATTGCATGATGGCCTTGAGGCGTTTGAACACAACCTCAACGACGCCCGCCAGGAATGTCAGTTCGAGCGCATCGCCCGCTATGGCGAAAAAAACCCGGTCAATACACTGAACTGAAAACCCTGCTGCGCCGCATGACCGGGTTCGCCTGTCGTCTCAGGGCAGGCGCGCCCGGTCGTTGGCGAATCAGCCCGGTACCGCCTCCCCTTCTGTGCGCAGCGCTTGAACCGGCGCATGCACCGGTGCTATCGCCGCAAAGAACCACGGTGACACCAGCGTCACCAGGACAATGGTCATGACTCCGCTGGAAAACAGCGCCATCGCCACCAGTGCACCCAGATCGACAATCGGCTTGAAGTCGGAAAACAGCAGCGCCATGAAGCCCACGGAGAAGATCACCACGTTGATCACCGTCGAACGGCCGACGCTGTGCATCGCCTGCAAAATAGCCGCGTCGATCTCATTGCCCTGCTGCACCAGCAACTTGATCCGCGACAGCAGGTGCACCGCGTAATCCACCACGCCGACCACGAGGAACGTCACCAGCGTCGTGCCGATGTTCAGCTCAATGCCGAACAGGAACATGAAGCCATAGACCGTCACCGACGTGGTCAGCAAGGTCAGCATGCCGAGCACACCGAGGCGCACCGATTTGAGCCAGTACATCATCATCAGCGTGACGACCAGCAAGGCCAGGGAAAAACTCAGCACCTGGCCCTGAGTGATTTCCTGCAGGACGCCCGTCCAGATCAACGGCGTGCCGGCGTGGGTCACCTCCAGGTTGGCCGGTTTGTTGACCAGCAACCAGGCATCGAGGCGGTCGAGCATGCCCTGATAGTCGCTGGCGACCGACGAGGTCATGGTGTACAGGGTCAAGGCCTTGGAGAAATCGGCGTTGAGCACGTTGTTCAGGTCCGAACCGCCACCGTTTTCGAACAGCATCACGTGTTGCTCGATCAGCGAATTGCCCGGCACTTCAAACTGCTCGACCTGCCCGTCGTCATTGACCGACGAGACCTTCTCAACGGCATTCGGCACCCGCAGATACTCCGGGTTCATGTCGTTGAGCACCAGGTTCATGCGCTTGACGTAAGTGGCCAGCGAGTAGCCGTAACTGACGTTCGGTTGCTGTTTGATGAAGTGGTCGAGCTTGTCGATGAACTGCACCACTTCGGTGGTCAGCACGCCGCGTGGTTCTTTGCTGTCGATCGCGATCCAGCCCGGCGCCGTGCCCGCTACTTTGGCGTGGTTGATGAACTGATCGGACACGCGAATGTGGCTTTCCGGCTTGAAGTAAGCGATGCCGGAGTCTTCGATATCGACGCGGAAGGTGAACACGGTGGCCAGCGCCAACAGCGGCAGCATGACCATCAGGATCGGTTTGCGAAAGCGGATCATCCAGGCACAGAACGCCACCAGATACCGCGAGATGATCGATTCCTTGTGTACCTCAGCCTTGGCCTGCTGCGGCTGATCCTTGCCCCAGATGGAAATCCACGCCGGAATCAGCAACAGCGAAATGATCAGCGCCGCGGTCAGACCGATCGACATGAACACGCCGAAATTGCGGATGCTGACAATGTTGTTGGTGGTGGAAATCATGAACGTGGCGATGGTCGTCACGGTCGTCAACACCACCGGCACCACCATCAAGCGCTGGGTTTCACGGTTGGCCTCACGATTGCTCTTGCCCGCGTTTTTCTGCTCGTAATATTCAGCCATCACGTGGATCGCATCCGAGCAGCAAATGGTGAACAGGAACACCGGTAGCACACTGGTCAGCAGGTCGAACGGCACCCGCAACAGCGCCATCAGGCCCAAGGTCCAGATGGTGCAGAACAGAATGTTGAACAGCGGCAACAGCACGCCCAGTGGTTTGCGGAAGAAGAAAATCAGCAGCAAGGTAATCAGCAAAAACACGATCGGGAACAGCACGGCCAGGTCGTGATCGATGATTTCCTGTTGCGCGGCGATGAAGATCGGCATGCCGGCAATGAAGATTTCGTCCTTGTACTCCGGGTGTTCGGCCTGATATTGCGCGACGATGCCGCGCACGATCTGATAAGCCCGCAGTTGCGCCTGAGCGTCGTCCTGCTTGGTGCCGAGTTCGGCCACCAGCATCGCGACTTTCTTGTCCTTGGACACCACCCCGTCGACCATCAGTTCGTTGCCCATGATCTGCGACTCGACCAGCGCCGGGTCCATGTCATAAGCATTCAGGGTTTTGTGGATCAACAGCTCGCCGTCGTCGGTCAGGACGATGTTTTCCAGGTCGCCCATCGAGGCCATTTCGCGGATCGGGTTGATCCGCTCGGCGAGAAAGGTCAGGAACAACTGATCATGGGCGTCCCAGTTCTGGCTTTGGGCATGATCACGCAATGCCTTGGCGTTGGCGTAATCGTTCTGCGAAAAGCCATCCTCGAGAATATCCCGGGTCAACAACTGCGCACGGCTGTCGCCTGCATGCCGGGCGACGATTTGCGCCAACTGCTCCTTGTCGGCATCGTTGGCCAGAATCATCTTGCGCACCGATTGCGACATCGAAAACAGCGCGTTGAGCGTCGATTTGTTGAACACCGTTTGCGGGTTGTTCAGCGCCACCATGACCGAGTCGAACGTGCCGGTGAACTCACCCTGCAAATCGATGATGGTCTTGCGCGCCGGGTGGCTTTCCTTGAGCAGATAAGGGTTGGTGTCGGACACCAGCGCGCCCAGCGTATAAGTGAAATACGCCGTAATCGCCACCAGCAGGAAAACAATCGCCCGCGCATAGCGCTCGACGAAATTCAGATATCTTTCCATGATCATGCGGTTCCAGGTCGTCGGGGTCGGCGCTTAGCGGGCAGACACGGCAAAGTCCGGCAGGTCACCGGTTTTCAGCCCGCGTTTGATGGCGGTCTGGGTGAAGAGGCGGTCTTCCAGAGAAACGTTGTACTGCAACTGGTTGAAGCGCATTTCCGAACGCGTACCGTCGATGAAGTGCTCGGTTTCACTGAGCACGATGCTGTCGATCGAATCGATGGTCGCGACTTTCTGCGTGCGCATCTGCTTGATCAACACGCCTTTGACGTCGAAGAAATCCTGACGCATGACCAGGAAATTCTGCTTGTCGATCCACACCTTCAGCTTGTTGTAACCGGTCTTGGCCAGCACCTCGGGAGACGCCGGTTCGCGCTCGATCACGTAGCAGTCGCGGCCCTTGATCTGTTCTTCGCCGACGAGTTTCTGCGAGTAGTCTTTAACGCGGATCTTGTCCAGATCGGCGTACGAGTACTCGCTGCCCATGAACGAGCCGCGCTTGTCGGTGGTGGAGATGCGGCGGGTCTGGCGGCTGACCGGCAAGTACATCCACTGGCTGTCTTCCAGGCCAAGGGTTTCGTGCGGGTTTTCGATGTGGAAGGCCACGTCACGCACGTCAGTCGGCGCAGAAAAGTACATGCTGAACTTGTCGCTGTCCGGGTAATCCTTTTGCAGATAGGTGAACTCGCGAACGCGGGTATTGCCTTTCTTGTCATGCAGGATCAGCGAGACCTGGGACATGAAGCTGTTCCCGTCATTGCGATCGCGTACCTGACGGATGATCTCATCGGCATTGCCAGCCTCGGCGGCACTGGCGCAGGCGCTACCGAGGATCAGTGCGGCGGTGGTCAGACTTTTCAAAAACGGCAACATAACAACTTCCTTTTCGTTGGATGAGTGCACCTGCGCGAGAGCGGCAGGCGTGATGGGTCAGAACAGATAACCGGCCGACAGCCGTACTTGATCGCGCTTGCTGTACTCGCCGAAAGTCTTCTCGGGCTTGCCGAAGAACACATCCACTTCCAGCCCGAGCTTGATGTAGTCGACCGGTTTGTAGGTGAAGATGCCTTGCAGCAAGGCGTCATCCTGAAACGGCGGTGAGCCAGCGACCACCAGACGACTCTTGAGGCGGTCTTGCCAATGAGTGCCTTCGGCCGACAGGGTGAACAGCGGTTCGTGTTTGTCCTGCAACATGCCGTCCTGCCAGTCGAGCAGCACTTGTTCCTGCCATTGCGCGGAGATCAGCCAGTCGCGCAACAGGTAGTCGACACCCAGCAGCGACTTGACCATCGGCGTACTGTCGGCACCGTAGGCGCGGGTCGGATTGGTCACGCGCCAGTTGTCGAAATACGCCACCTCGCTGCGCACCACGATGCTGTGCCCGGCGTCGATCGCCAGCCCGGCACCGCCCATGGTGTAACGGGGAAACTGCCGTTCCAGCCGCGTGCGGCCGTCGTCGGCGAGGCCTTCGACCGCGTACACCGGGTCTTGCTGACGGGCGCTCAAGGCGACAAAACTGGTGTCCACCGCACCGATCCGGCCGTTGGCGCTCAGGCCATAGGAATAGCCTTTGTCGCCGTCATAGCCGGGCTTGGAATCGAGCAGGAAATACTGCGGGTCCGGCGTAGCAAACAGTGGCGCGGCAAATTCACTGCCCTCAACCGGCGCTTGGTTTTTCACGAAGTCAGTGATCCACAGCGCCTCCAGTTCCCACTCGCCCACCGGTTGCGCAAAGCGCACCATGGGCACGGCGATGCGGCTGTCTTCGAGCAGCGGCGTCAGACCGTCGCGATAGTCCAGCGGGTTGATCTGATCGAGCACACGCAATTCATCCGCGCGGCCCCAGACCACTTGCTGCCAGCCCACTGTCACCTCTCCGTCACCCAGCGAATGGCCGACGTAGAGGTGCCGCCAATCGGCGTCGAAACGGTATTTGTCGCGTGCCCGTTCGCTGTACGGATTGTTGCCGTCGTAGCGCGCGTCGTAACGCACGCGGCCCTTGGCCTTGTAGTAACCGCCCTCCCAGTTGTCTTCCAGGTTGGCTTTGAAATACACGGCTTTTTGCGTGATCTGGTCGTCGCCGTGCAGACGCATGGCCGTGGCCACGCCGACTTCACCGTCGGCGTAATCGGGCTTCAGATCAGCGACGGTAAATTCGGCCATCGCGGTGGGCGCAGCCATGCACGCCCATACCGCACACACGATGTGACTGTTGTGAAATCGAGGCATCGCTACATTCCCAACCCGACACCGCCATCGATCACCAGACTCTGCGCGGTCACCCCGCCAGCCTCGGGGCTGGCCAGGTAACGCACCATCGCCGCCACCTCCTCGCTCTGGATGAAACGGCGCATCGGCAGTTTCTTCTTCGCGTTGCGTACGATCTGTTCCTGGGTCAGCCCGGCAATCGCCGCTTGCGTCGCCAGTTCACCCTGCAACATCGGCGTGTCGATCCACGCTGGCAGAATCGCGTTGACGGTGATCTGCCGCGAAGCGAGATCCAGCGCCAGCGCCTTGGTCATGCCGACGATGCCGTGCTTGGAGGCGCAGTACGCGGTGTTGCGCACCTTGCCGGCACGGCCGAGGATCGACGACATGTTGATAATCCGCCCACGGTCAGGCATCAGCGCCAGACACAACGAGGTCACGTAGAACGTGCCATTGAGGTTGACCGAAATCACCTTGTGCCAGTTGTGCAGATCTTCCGGTTCGTTCTCGTTGCAGATGCCGGCGCTGTTGACCAGCACATCAACGTATTCGACTTGCGAACCGAGGGTCTTGAACAACGCCTCCATGGCCGGCAGGTCAGCAATGTTCGCCGCATGGGTTTCGACCCGCGCCTTGATCTGCTCCTGCTGCTCGTCGACCCAGCGCTGCAGTTCGGCCAGATCGAGATCCAGCAGGATTAGGCGATTGCCGGCGTCGGCGGCAAAATTTTCGGCGACCGCGCGACCGATGCCTTTCGCCGCTCCGGTAATCAGAATCGTCCGGCTCATGGCATTTTCAACCCGCCGTTAACCGACAGGACCTCCCCGGTCAGGTACAAACCGCGATCGGCGAGGTACAGCACCGCTTCGGCGATTTCTTCCGGTTCGGCGTAGCGTTTGATCAACAGACGCGACTGGATTTCTTCCTCCTGACTGCCAATCAGCGCCGTACTCATCTCGGTCTTGACGATGCCCGGGGCGACCGCGTTGACGCGAATGTTGCGCGGCGCCAGCTCCACCGCCAAGGCACGGGTCAACGATTCGACTCCGCCCTTGGCGGCGGCATAGTTGCTTTGGCCTTTACCGGGTTTCTGCGCCGCCACCGAACTGATGTTGACGATGCAACCGCTGCGCTGGCGCAACATGCCCGGCACCACCTGCTGACAGCACAGCATCGTGCCGATCAGGTTGGTCTGGATCACCTCGACCAGGTCGCGCGCCGACATCGTCGCCAGCAAGCCATCACGGGTGATGCCGGCGTTATTGACCAACAGATCGATACGCTGGAAATGCTCCTCGACCCGTTCGAAAAACGCCTTGATGCTGTCGCCGCTGCTGACATCGCACTGCAACGCCAGGCAATCGATGCCCGACGCCTGAACCTCATCGCGCAAAGCCATCGCCGCGACTTCATCGCGCACGTAACTGAACGCGATCTGATAACCCGCCCCGGCCAGGGTCTGGACAATCGCCCGACCGATGCCGCGACTGCCACCGGTCACTACTGCTACTTTATTCGGCATGACCGTTCCTTAAAGCGAGTTGTCGGTTTTGAACTGCGCGAGGCTGAAGCCGTGAGTCGCCGCCAGTGCACGAATCTGCTGCACTTGCTCGCGGCTGATGTCGCCGTAGGAGTAGTGCTGTTTCATACCGGACAGGCCCATCAGCACCGACTCGGCCATGCACGCGTACAACTGACCTTGCTTGAGATAGGCGCGAACGTTTTTCACCAGGCCATCGCCCAGCGGCGTCTGCACGATGCCGCCGTGCATGTAGAGCACGTCGGAGCGTTGGCTAGCGAGGTTCTGGTCAACGTTCAGCGGCACGGCGATGTCGCAGATCACGCTGTTTTCGGCGAAGTGTTCGGCAAAGAGAAACGGCTGCGGTGCGTTCGCCGCGCAGAGCACGATGCGTGCCTGTTTCAGCACATCAAGATCGTTGCTGACGGTGATGAAGGCGTTCGCGCCCAAGCGTTCTTCGACCAGTTTCGCTACGCGCAGCCCCAGATCGGCACTGCTGCCGTGGGCCTGCAAGAGTCCATCGATTCCATCAATTTGCTGCAGGCGACGGGCGAGGCGATCGTGTTCGGCGACACCCTTGAGAATCGCGCGGGCGGCTTCGGCGTAAATCTGTTGCGCGGTTTTTTCCAGACGGCGCAGCGAACCGTCGCGACCGCTGCCGATGAGGATCAGGTGCTCGACACTGGTCGACAACAACGAGGCATAGGTCGAGGCGATGTTGCCGGCGGCACCGACCACCGCAGCGGTCTGCTCGCCCAGCTCAAGGCCTTGCTGTTTGCAGCCCTGTTCGATGGCTTCCAGGCCCATGCCGATGGTCAGTGCATTACCGGAAGTCAGCGCCATGTCAGGAATCTGCAGGGCCTGGCAGTTGTTGGTGACGATCGAGGTGTACATGCCCAGCCCGGCGACGGTGTACCCATCGGCGCGGGCATCCTTGATGCGGTTGCCGACTTCTTCGCGGATGGTTTGCAGATCACCGCTGGCGATGTACGCCGCCATCGCATCGGAATCCATGCACAGCGGGTACAGGGTGAATTCCACGGCGGTGCCGAGTTTCGAGCGAATCTGCACCGGTCCGATTGGCGCGGCACGGCGCTCGGGGGCCATGCGTTTGATGAACTCGCGTTTCTGTTCAGCGCTCAGGGTCGACAGTGAAGGATCGACGTCGCTGAGCATGTCCGAATCAATCAGATGGTTGATGAACGCCACGCGCGCCACCACGCGCACGTTCTCATCAGACTTTGGGAGGCTTTCATCCTCCTTGAAGCTGACCTCGCGGGCCGGCACTTGCGCGATGCTGTCGGCACACACACCAGCCGCCAGCGGGAAGGCATCGCGGCGGCGCAACATGTCGCAGACTTTCTGCAAAGAACCGATCAAGCCGTCGATTTCTTCGAAGGTGATGCACACCGGCGGTTCCAGACGAATCACATTGGCGTTGCTGCCCGACGGCGCCACGCGCAGGGATTCGAATTGCAGCAGGTAGCCGGCGATGATGTAGCCCAGCGCATCGTTGTACTGCGCCGATGCCTGAACCAGTGAGCTGGTGCCGGTCAGGTCGTGCAGTTCGAAGCCCAGCAGCAAGCCACGCCCACGCACATCGGCGATGACGTCCGGATAGGCCGCCTTGAGTTCCAGCAGCGAAGCCTTGAGGTACTCGCCCTTCTTGTTCACGTCCTTGAGCATCGCGCTGTCGTTCTCGAACAGACGGCGCAGGGCCGACAGGGCGATATGGCAAGAGGCATCATCTTCGGCAAAGGTCGAACTGTGGATGTAGCTGAAATCGTTTTCGTAGTGGCTGGCGCGAATCACCGTCGCGGCGATTTTCATCAGTCCACCGCCCAGCGCTTTCGAAAGGCAGTAGTAATCACCCTGCAAGTTGAAATGGCTGGCGCCAAGCAAGGTGCCGGTGCGGCCGAAACCGGATTGCACTTCATCGATGATCAGCGGGCATTGCTGCTCGTTGCACAGGCGCCGCAGGCCCAGATAGAACTCATTGGCGAACTCGTTGATGCCACCCTCGCCCTGGATCGGCTCCAGCAATACAGCGGTGATCGCACTGAACGCCTCACGGCGAACCTGCAGGGTTTCGCCGCTCCATTCCAGGCTCAACCAATGACGGATATGACGGGCCGGCAGCTCTTGCAATTGCTGGGGTTGCTGCGGGTCGATGAACTCGACGTTGAGGCCGAAACGGGCGAACGGCTTGCGGTACTGCTTGCCATAGGTCAACTGAACGGTGTTCACCAGTTTGCCGTGGAAGCTGCCGCGCACAGCGAGGAACACCGGCTCGACATGCAACTGCGCCAGGTTGTGCTGACGCACCGCTTCGGCCACTTGGCGCACGGTGACGCAGGACAGATTCTGCGGCAGCAGACCGGCGGGCAAATCGAGATCGTCGATGTCCAGTTCGACGTAAGCCTTGTCGCTGGCAACCAGATTGGCGAGGGCGAAATCACGCTCGTCGAATTGCTTCTGCAGGTTTTTCTGACGACGGTATTCGGCGTGCTTGACGGCGATTTCCACCGACTCGGCGCCACTGTTGGAAAAGGTCGAAATGTAGCGTTCGCTGTTGTTCAGCTCACGGTTGAACGCTTCACTGAGTTCACGCCCCAACTGCCCCGCTGCACCGCGCACCGACATCTGCGCATTGAACGGCACATCGGCACGCAGCAGGTCGACGAGTTGATCGACAAATTGCGGATCGTTGTGGCCATACAGCGCGGCGCCGTAACCGCCGAGGAAGTCAGTAACCGTCACCTCTTCGCCCTGGCGGTCGCGGTAAAACAATTTACTGCCCAGCGCTCTGTGGAATTGGCATTCCAGGCCCAGGGCCTGCATCAATTCAACGAATTTCGGCCGTACGTAATCGCGGTAATCCATGACAGTTCTATCCCTTGAGTAAAAAATCAGCTGCGTTTCGTTGCGTGCCGACGGTCAGTCAGCCGCGTGAAATTCGAGTTGGTAACCGGCGCTAAAACCGTTGTCGTCGCGGTTGATGACCAGGCAATCGTGGAGCACGGCATCGCGCGGCCCGCCGATAACGAACGGCAGATGCGCATCCAGCGGTTGCTCCAGGCCACTGACCGGCGGGATGCTCTGCGCCTGCAAAGCCTGCCGGGCAAAGATCAGGTCAACCAGGCTCGGTGCACCACTGAGCATGCCGGTCAGCGGCGTGCTGCTGGTGATGTGCGCGGCGCCGGTTCGCGCCAGCGTGCGGGCCAGATCGGCATCCTTGTGCGGATCGCCAGTGGCGCTGCTGATCAGCAGATCCACCTGTTTGTCGGGCAAGCTCAGCGAGTCCAGACGCGGATGGGCGAACAGTGCTGTCAGGCAAGTTTGCGGCCCTGCCGGCAGGTCATCGGCGCGGCGCAGTACCAGCGCCGCCGCACCTTCGCCAGCAATGCCGCCACGGCCCTGGCGATCAAAGGCACGCAGGCTTGGCGAACCGTCGGTGCTGATCACCCCCGCCTCGGCCAGTGCGGCGAGGGCCAGCGGATCCAGTTCACTGCCCGCGCCCACCACAATGGCCGCATCGATCCGCCCGCTCTGCAACGCCGCGCAGGCTTCGCGCAGCGCCGCCAGATTGCCGGCCACGCCTTGCATGTAGGCGTTGCATTCGCACTCAAGCTTCAAGGCCAGACTGACGACGCCGAGCAAACCGTTGCTCAGGCTCTTGAGCACCAGGAACGGATCGAGTGCACGTTCCTGCAACACGCGTTTGGCCAGACGCTGCATGTCGGCACCGCTCTCGGTCTGACACTCGTGCAACAGTTCGCCGTAAGACGCGAGCGACGGATGGGTGTAACCGCCCTGGCAGCAATAGAGACCAAAACGCACGTTGTCGCGGCCCGGTTCAAGCTCGGCCTCGGCCAACGCCTGGCGCACCGCACTGACGCCCCAGATCACCGCCGGCGGGCAGTAACGTTGGAGGTTTTGCGCAACGTCCTGACGGCTACGTTGATGATCTCGATCAGCGATGTGCCCGAACGCAATGACCCGCTCGCTGTGGAACAACGACGAGTTCAGGGGCGAGATCGCGCTACGCCCTCCGCGGGCCGACGACCAGAAACCCTCAACGCCCCAGCCGGTGGGCAAGACACAGCCGCTGCCGGCGATCGCGACACGTACAGTGGTGTCAGTCATTGTCCCTGCTCCCGATATTTGCCAAGGGCCAGCGAAGTATTGAGGCCACCGAAACCGAAGGAATTGCTCAGCGCGTAATCCACTCGGCGACTGACGGCTTGCCCGGCGCAGTAATCCAGATCGCACTGTTCGTCGGCGTCATGCAGGTTCACTGTTGGCGTGACCAGATCGTTGAGGCAGGCCAACGCGGTGACGATGCATTCCGGTGCGCCAGCGGCCGCGATCAGGTGACCGAACTGTGATTTGTTGGCGCTGACGGCCAGGGTTCGATAATGCTTGTGCTCGGCGAACACGCTTTTGATCGCCAGGGTCTCGGCCACGTCATTGAGCGGTGTCGAGGTGCCGTGGGCGTTGATCAGATCAATCTGCTGTGCACGCAAACCGGCGTCGTCCAGCGCGGCCTGCATAGCCAGTGCCGCGCCGCGTCCTTCCGGCTGCGGTGCGGTGACTTTGTAGGCGTCCAGACTGCTGCCGAAACCCAACACCTCGGCATACGGCGTGGCGCCACGGGCCAAGGCATGTTCGAGGCTTTCCAGCACGACAAAACCACCGCCCTCGCCGGCAATCAGACCGCTGCGGTCACGATCGAACGGACGGCACAGATCCGCGCCCCAGCGCTGCTCGCCCGACGCGGCACCGAGTAGATACAACGCGGCCATGGTGTCGAGGTTGAGCACCGAGTCGGCGCCACCCGCCAGCGCAACGCTGACTTCTCCGCGACGAATCATCTGGAAGGCATTGCCAATGGCTTGTGAAGCACCGGCACAGGCACTGCTGATATTGATCACCGGTCCTTCACAGCCCAGGTCGTCGGCGATTACCCGCGCCAGACGATCGTTGCTCTGGCGCAGTGAGCCATCGGCATTCACTTGCCCGGCCCGTGGCATCAGGTACGACCAGCTCGGGGTGCCACCATTCGGGGCTTCGGTCAGCAGCATGTCGGCGAGCATGTGCTGCGGTGCTCCCGAGGCACACAGCACCGCCGCGCCACGCAACTGTTCTGGCTGCAAGCCGCTGTCACCGACTGCCTGGGTGGCAGCCACCCAGCCAAACCGACTGCGCTTTTCCAGCGGCATCGTCCAGGCCGGATGGCTGTGCAGTTTTTCCGGCAACAGGCGCATGTCGACAGGCGCGGCATAACGCACCGCGAACGACGCCTCTTGCAAGTCGTCCGGCTGCCATGGCCGCACGCAATGTTCGGCGCCGAGCATTTTTTCCCAGAGGGTCTGCCATTCGAAACCGAAACCGGTGACGGCGCCCATGCCGGTGATCACAATCCGTGTCGCACTCATGCGTGCTTCTCCATGGTTTCACTGGCCAACAGCAATGCGCCCCAGTGACCGGCGCGAGTGTGGCTGACGAGCAGCGTGTAACCCGGTGCCGCCGCCGTATCACCGCTGAGATGCAAAGTCAGTGCGGCCTCTGTCAGCAAGCCGCTGGCGCCCAGTTCGCCGGTCATGGCGCGGGTACTGCAAATCTCGCGCGGGAAAGCTTCGAGCAACTTCATCACTTGCCCGTCAGCGCAATTGCCGACGATATGCTCGACGTCGCCGACCCGCAGTTTTTCGACGCTCAGGACCTGATCGATGACGCGCCGACCCACCGCCACAGAGCGTTGCGGATCGTTGCTGTAACCGCGGGCAAATCCGGCAATGCGCACGGCGTGTGCCGCACCCGGCGGCGGTGTCGACGCCAGCAACAGCGCGGCGGCGCCCTCACCGAAAATCGCTTCGTTCGCCTGATCGGGCTCGCGCAGATACAGGGCCGGGGTCAGGTTCGGGCTGCTGCTGACCACCAACGCGGCGTCGGCATGTCGCTCGCCAATCTGCTGGCAAGCTTCGATCAGCGCATCCAGCCCGGCGTTGTCCTGAGAACAAAATCCACCCATTGGCCCATGGCAATTCAATGCTTCAGCCACATAGGCCATGACGCTGCTGTTGAGCAGGGTCAGCGCATGCAGGGGCGGTGTGTTGGCCAATAACTGCGCCAGTTGTTTTTGCGGCTGTTCGATGATCGCCTGCACCGCATCCCAGCAAGGACTCGGCGCGTCGACTTCAGGAATGGCCGCTGTCAGGGCAATGCGTGACGCGGGCAATTGCAGCGCCGCCAGCGCTGGCGCAAGCCGTGCAGCACAATGCAACAGCCGTAAGCCCTGCGGTTCGACGCTGCGCTGGATCTTGCGATCAAACAGGTCACTGGCCAGTCGCGGTGTCGGCAAGGCAAACGCCTGACGCTGTGCGTCAAATGCCAGCGGTTGCGCCGCGCAGGGTGTGCCGAGCAAGTCAGCGCATTCACTGCCCGCCACATTCAGCACCGCAGCGGCATTCAGGTAGATGGCTCGGTTCATGTCATGCCCTCCCCAGAACCAGCGAGCTGTTGATGCCGCCAAAGCCGAACGAGTTGGACATCACCACGCTGATCGGCTGTCGCACCGGCTCGCTCAAGAACTTCAGCGAAGGGTATTCGGCACGCTCGGAGTCGTAATTCAGGGTCGGCAGCAGCACACCGTCACGCAGGCTCATCAGCGACAGCACCGCTTCGATCGCACCACTGCCTGCCAGGGAGTGCCCGATGGCGGACTTGTTGGCGGTGAAGGTCATGAAGTCCTGGCAGCCGCCGAACAGACGCTGCAGCGCCAACGCTTCACAACTGTCATTGGCCTGCGTGGAGGTGCCGTGGGTGTTGACGTGTTGCACGGCGCTGCGCAGCAGCCCGGCGTCTTCGATTGCGGCTTCCATGCATTCCTCGTATTTACTGCCGTCGCGACTGCTGGAGGTCATTTTCTGCGCCTCGCAGACATTCGCGTAACCCAACACCCGGCCCAGTGGCGCAGCCTTGCGCCGTTGGGCGTGTTCAGCGGATTCGAGAATGACCATCGCCGAGCCTTCGCTGAGGACAAAACCGCTACGGTCAGGCATAAACGGGCGGCTTTGTTCGCTCGCCGGCAAGTCGGCCTGACAGAGCGCGCCGAGGCTGTTGAACATGTAATAAGGCAGTTCGTTGGCCATCAGTTCGACGGCGCCGCAGATAGCCAGATCGATCTCTCCGCGCTCGATCGCCCGGTAAGCACTGCCGATGGCCATGGTGCCGGCGGCACAGGCATCGGAATGGGTCGAGATGTGATCGCGGATGCCGAGCCGATCGGCCAGGTGCTGCGTCTGTTGATCGACCCGCCGGGTGAAAGTCGCGCTGGACGCTGCCGGATTGTCCAGCAGACGGTCGAGGTCGACGCGTCCGGCCTCATCCATGCACCGGCTGAGCCGCTGCAGGTCGTGGCTGTCGGCACAGTACTTGTTGGCGCCCAGAAACAGACCGCTGCGACTGTGGGCAAAGTCTGCCGGTGTCAGACCGGCATGCTCCAGCGCCTGCCGGGCAACGTATTCGGCCAGCACACTTTGCCGTGGGCGCAGCGCCGCGTTGCCACCGAAACCGGCCCCGATCCGCTGCCACTGCGTATCGTCGATAAAACCGGCGGCGCTGTTGTTGAATCCCAGCGCCTTGAACCGAGGATGTTCGCGGACACAGGATTGCTTCCGGCAAATCCGCTCGAACAACGTGGCAGCGTCCAGCGCCATCGGCGCCACCAGACCGAACCCGCCCACATAGACTTCTCGTGCCCGCATGAGAACTCCTACACCGCTTCTTTGGCGTGAGTGGTGACAAACTGCTCAACCAATTGACGCGACACTTCATCGCCATCCGCCGGCACCAGACGTGCACTGCACGCACCGCAGACCACTTGTTGACGTTCGTTCAGAACCGCTTGGTGAGCGTTGCAATCCGGGCAGGTGGCCGGCAGGTAGTTGAAAAGATTGCGGCACTGGTTGGCCCAGTTACGCACGGTGGTCGCGGCGAACACCTGAGCCGGTTGCATGCCCGCCTTCAGTTGATCCGGGGTGTAGGCGCTGAGGCTTTGCTCAAGCAGGTGCTTGCCACTTTCGGTAATGCGACCGTTGGCGAGAAACTCGCTGGCATCCCCGCAAACCGCCACCGCATGGTCAAGCACGCTGGTTTTCGGCAGTGTGCAGCCATATTGGCGGCCCAGTTGGAAGCTCAGGTCGACGATGTCCAGCGAGTCGGCACCGAGGTCTTCGACGATGCTGCTGTTTTCTTCGATGTCATTCGCATCCATCACCAACAGCTGTGCGAGGATTTCGCGAGTGCTGGCAACGACATGTTCCAAGTCCAATGGATTGTTCATTTCTATCTCCCTATATGTCGTGACTACTTCATGAATTCGACTTATGAAAAGTAACTTTTCCCACAGCAACTTCTCACGCGGCGGGAATCTAAACTCTGCCCTTAAGGGGAGAGTCAACGAACTATTCAAGGTTTTTTTACAACTCGAAAAAAGTCTGCAAAACCCCACAGACACCGCACCTCCTTGGTGCGGCGAACGACTTATTTACTTAACAAAGACGGGGTATGGTGGGGCGCCCGCGCTATCGGGCAGGCTGACTATCGAAAGCAACTAAGGACGCAACGGAACAGACGTACTAAAAGTAAAAACCAGACAAGTAAAATAGTTATAACTTCATAGCCTTTGTTTTAGATCAATACTGCCGTTAATTGATTTTGCTGGAAGGTTTACGTCTCCATCCGTAAACCTGGCAGCGTTTATGGATATCTGCATGTCGAGCACAGACATCTGGGCAGAAGCACGGCGCTATAGGGTGCAGCTTCCGCTTGATCGCCTTGTCTGGAGCCGACACATGACCGCCCCTATTACCGTTCTACGCGACACTCATCCGCTGCCGGTACTCGATGCCTGCAAATGGGAAAAACTCGAAGGCGACCCGCACACCGTTAACCTCAACGCCTACACCAGCGAAGACGGCAGCAAGATCATGGGTACGTGGATCTGCACCCCGGGCAAATGGCGCGTCGATTATGTGAAGTGGGAGTACTGCCATTTCCAGGAAGGCTACTGCGTGATTACTCCGGACGGCATGGCGCCGATCCACCTGCGTGCTGGCGATATTTTCGTGGTTGAGCCGGGGATGAAAGGCACGTGGGAAGTGGTCGAGACCGTGCGTAAATATTTCGTGTTTGCCTGATGCAAAAAAGCCGGGAGATCACCCGACGTGATTTCCCGGCAAACAATTTCTGATATACGCAATTCCCCTGCTCGCGAAAGCGGACCGTCAGTCACTTCCTTGTTGAAGCAACCGCCGTCATCGCGAGCAGGCTCGCTCCCACAGTTTGTTCAGCGCTGCCCTTCAATTGCAGGCTTGCGATAGCTGTTGATGATCGCCGAGAAGTCTTTCCCGCCGTCACCGCGCTGGCTCATCGCCTGATACAACTGCTGCGCCACCGCGCCGAGCACCACCGGTTGGTGCGCCTGACGCGCCGCTTCGGTCGCCAGCCCCAGATCCTTGAGCATCAGTTCCGCACCGAACCCACCGGTATAACCACGCGAGGCCGGCGCCGTTTCGACGATGCCCGGCCACGGGTTGTACATCTCCGAACTCCAGCAACGCCCGGTCGAGCTGTTGATGATCCCGGCCAGCACCGAGGTGTCGATGCCCAATGCATCGCCCAGCGCCATCGCCTCGCTGACACCGACCATCGAAATCGCCAGTAGCAGGTTGTTGCAGATCTTGGCGATCTGCCCGGTGCCGACTTCGCCGCAATGCACAATGTTGCGGCCCATTTGCGCCAGCACCGGTTGCAGGGTGGCGAACAGTTGCGGGGTGGCACCGACCATGAAGGTCAACGTGCCGGCAGTGGCACCGCCCGTGCCACCGGACACCGGCGCGTCGGCCATGGCCACGCCTTGTTTCGCGGCAGCGGCCGCTACATCGCGAGCGGTCTGCGGATCGATGGTGCTGCAATCCACCGCTGGCACACCTTGGCGAATGCCAGCCAGCACACCGTCCTCACCGAGCCAGACACTGCGCACATGCACCGCCGCCGGCAGCATGGTGATCACCAGTTCGGCATCTTCAGCAGCTTCACGGGCCGAAGCACGAATGCTGCCGCCCAGTTGCTCCAGTTCCGCCAGCACGGTTTTGTTCAGGTCGACCAAACTCAGCGAGTGGCCGGCCTTGATCAGGTTGCGCGCCATTGGCGCGCCCATGTTGCCCAGACCGATAAATGCGATTTTCATGATCGATTCCTCAGCGCAGGTTGATGGTGGTATTCACGCCGTCGTTGACGCTGTCGTCATCGAACCAGCGCGCCGTGACTGTTTTGGTCTGCGTGTAAAACTGCACCACTTGCTTGCCGTACGGACCAAGGTCGCCGAGTTTCGAACCGCGCGAACCGGTAAAGCTGAAGAATGGCACCGGCACTGGAATCGGAATGTTGATGCCGACCTGGCCGACGTCGATTTCCGTCTGGAATTTACGCGCCGCCGCACCGCTCTGGGTGAACAGGCCAGTGCCATTGCCGAACGGGTTGGCGTTGACCAGCGCAATCGCCTGATCAAGGGTGTCGACTTCCAGCACCACCAGTACCGGGCCGAAGATTTCCTGGGTGTAGATCTGCATGTCGGTGGTCACGCCCGAGAACAGGGTCGGGCCGACAAAGTTGCCTTGCTCGTAGCCCGGCACCTTGATGTCGCGGCCGTCCAGTTCAAGCTTGGCGCCTTCCTTGATGCCGCTTTCGATCAGGTCGAGAATTCGCGCCTTGGCTTTCTTCGAGATCACCGGGCCGACATCGGTGCCCGGCTCATTACCGGCGTTGACGGTGAGTTTCTGCGCCAGCGCTTTCAAATCTGGCAGCCATTGTTTCGCCGCGCCGACCAGCACCACCACCGAGGTGGCCATGCAACGTTGCCCGGCGGCACCGAAACCGGCGCCGACCAGCGCATTCAGCGCCTGCTCGCGATTGGCATCGGCCAGCACCACGGCGTGGTTCTTCGCGCCCATCATCGATTGCACGCGTTTGCCGTGCTTGCCAGCCAGGTCATAAACGTGGGTGCCGACGGCCGTCGAACCGACGAAGGACACGGCTTTAATGTCCTTGTGCGTGCACAGGCCATCGACCACATCTTTACCGCCGTGAACCACGTTCAACACGCCCGCCGGTACACCGGCCTCGATTGCCAGCTCGACCAACAGCATGGTCGACAGCGGATCCTGCTCCGAAGGCTTCAAGACAAAGGTGTTGCCGCAGGCGATGGCCATCGGGAACATCCACAGCGGAATCATCGCCGGGAAGTTGAACGGCGTGATGCCGGCGCACACGCCGATCGGCTGGCGCAGGGTGTAAGTATCAACGCCACCCGCGACGTTTTCGGCAAACTCGCCCATTTGCAGGGTGCCGATAGAGCACGCGTGCTCGACCACTTCCAGGCCACGGAAAATATCGCCCTCGGCGTCGGCAATGGTTTTGCCCTGCTCGGCACTCAGGACGACGGCAATACGTTTGGAGTGCTCGCGGATCAGCGCTTGCAGCTTGAGCATGATGCGCATGCGCGCACCGATCGGAGTCAGTTTCCAAGTCTGGAAAGCGCGCTGGGCGGCGCTGACGGCGGCATCGACTTCAGCGGCGGTGGCAAACGGCACTTTGGCCAGCACCTGTTGGGTGGCCGGGTTGACGATGTCGTGCCATTCGGTGGTCTGCGACTCGACCCACTCGCCGTCGATCAGCAGTTTGACTTTCTGCAGCGTGGTGTCGTTGGGCGTAAGCGATGCGTTCATGCTGGTCTCCGAAACTTGTTTTTATCGTAGGAGCCAAGGCGAAAGGTTCGCCTTGAAATGAGGCGTGTGTCACGAATTGGTTGTCGGACTGTTTTTGGAGTATAGATGTGCAAACTTCTAATAAGAACGCACATATAAGCCCGTCCATCATGCAAAAAAACATCACCTCCCTCGGTTCGCTGAACTGGGACGACCTCAAGTTTTTCCTCGAAGTCGCCCGCACCCGCAAGGCCAGCACCGCGGCCAAACGGCTGGCTGTCGACTACACCACGGTGTCGCGGCGGATCAGTTCGCTGGAAGCGGCACTCGGCACGCTGTTGTTTGAAAAGTCGCGCACCAGTGGCTTCGTCCTGACCAGCGAAGGTCAGCGCTTGCTCGGTTATGCCGAGTCGATTGAAAGCACATTGCACATGGCCTGCGAGCAGGTATCCGGCTCTGGTGTGGCACTCTCCGGGCACGTGCGCATGGGTTGCACCGAAGGCTTCGGCAGTTTTTTCATCACCCCGCAGCTGAGCCATTTCGTCGACGCCTACCCGGCGATCTCGGTGGACATCCTGCCGCTGCCGCACTTCATCAGCCTGTCCAAGCGCGAGGCCGATATCGTCATTGCCCTGGAACGCCCGGAGCATGGACCGTACGTCTGCTGCAAATTATGCGACTACCGTTTGCAGCTCTACGCAACCCAGGACTATCTGGACCAACACCCACCGATCCGCCGCCCGGCAGACTTGGGCAAGCATCAATTCATCAGTTATGTGGATGACCTGGCGTTCAGCTCGGAGCTGCTGTACCTGGCGAACGTGCTGCCAGGCGCCAGTGCGCATTTGCGCAGCACCAGCGTGATTGCGCAGTTCGTCGCCGCACAGCAGGGGCGTTCTCTGGCGATTCTGCCGTGCTTCCTCGCCGCGCAGGACCCGCGCCTGCTGCCGGTGTTGCCGGAGGACATCGACATCACCCGGCAGTTCTGGATGTACTGCCGGGAGGACCTGCGCAAGCTCAAGCGGATCACCCTGTTGTGGGATTACATCCGCGAGGTGACCGAGCGTAATCAGGGCCTGCTGATGGGGCAAACCCGCAACATGCAGTTCGCCGATTAGTCGGCGCTGACCACAATCGAGACCCGGCGGTTTTCCGTGCGACCGGCTGCCGTATCGTTGGACGCCACCGGCTCTTTGCTGCCCAGGCCCTGCAGCTGGATGTTCTCGTCCTTCATGCCGACTGTGCGCAGGACGTTGGCGACACTTTTCGCACGGCGCAGGGACAATTGCTGGTTGTAGGTTTCCTTGCCCGATGCATCGGTGTGACCATCGACGCGCACGCGCTCGATACCGACGCCCAGCAATGCCTTGCCGATGCGTTCAACGATCTCGGTGCTTTGCGTGTTCAGGCTTTCGACGTCGCTGCCAAACAGCACTTTGCCGGACAGGCCAAACTCCCAGCCCTCGTCAGTCAATTCAAAGCCCTGTTGTTTGAGGACCGCAACTTGCGCCGGGGTCAGGCCTTTTTGCGGCGCTGTCTGGCAACCGGTCAGGGCCAGTACGGCCATCAACAGCACAGCGTAAAAAGATCGAATGGTCAGTGTGGACACGAGAGTCAGCTCCTGGTTTGCACGGAATCGACCGGGTGCTCCGCCCCGGCCGTGAATTGGGCGCCGCGCGACAGGCGCTTGGCTTGATACATCGCAGCATCGGCGGCATCGAGCAAGGCCCCCGGCGTGGCACCATGATCGGGAAAAACCGCAATGCCGATACTGAGCGAGGTCACCACACTGGTGTCGCCCGGCAACGCGATGGGCATGTCCATGCTGGCGAGGATCTTGTCGGCAATTCGCTCGGCATCTTCGACCTTGTGCAGCGGCGTGAGCAGAACCGCGAACTCGTCACCGCCCAGTCGCGCCACCAGATCCTCTTCACGCAATTGCGCACGGACGCGGTTGGCCACGGCCACCAACACCGCATCACCGGCGGCGTGGCCGAAGTTGTCGTTGATGCCTTTGAAACGGTCACTGTCGAGAAACAACACGGCCACGCGCTCATCGTGTTTGCCGGCATTGCGCAACGCGCGGATCAACCGCCCTTCGAAAAAGGCGCGGTTTGGCAAACCGGTCAGGCTGTCGTGACTGGCTTGGTGAGCGAGGGTTTCATTTTCGTTTTGCAGATGGGTTTGCCACGATTCCAGTTCGTCGAGCAAGGCGTTGAAGTCATTGCCGAGGTTGTCGAGTTCGGCGATCTTCGCCGGCGGCACACGGCGGTCCAGCGCGCGTTCACTGCGTGCGGCGTGGGCGACGGCGGCCAGGCTGCGCAGGGGGCCGGTGATGCCACGTAACTGGCGCCGCGCCAGGTAGAGCGCGACCCAGGCGCTAATCGCGGTACAGAGGATGATCCCCGCCAGACCACTGAGCAGAAAGCGCATCAGGCTACCGCCATGACCCGTGAGCAATACGCGACCGATTTCACGGTCCTGATGCTCGATCGGCAGGCTGATGGGTTTCTCCAGGACGGCGCGGGTGATCTGCATTTCCAGCTCAGAGAACAAGCCGTTTTCCGGTCGCTGCCAATGCGCGAGCAGTTGTCCCTGGCTGTCCAGCACCTGGGCATCAGCGACCTCTTCGGCGGAAGCAATCAGCGCCAGCGATTCGTTGGCGGCCGTCTTGTCGTTGAACACCACCGCAGCTTCCACGGTGTAGCTGATCGAACGGGCGATCAAGTGCAGGTTGTGATCGGCGTACACCCGTAAAGCCAGTACGCCGAGCAACGTCAGCGAAACACTGGCCATCGCCACGCCCACCAGCGCAACAATCAAATGCCCTCGGCCGATGACCGACCCCAACGTCGGGCGTTTTTCCGCTCGGAACAGTTTCATGGCGCCGCCGGTTTGCGACGCGACAATTGCAGCACGCTTGGGTGAATACGCACGCCGCTGCGGGCAACGGAGTCGAGGTTGACCTCGAAAGACACCTGTTCATCGCCAATGCGTAGACAGAACAGACTGCCGACCGTGCATTGATCGCCGCCTTCGCTGATGCTCAGCACCGGATGACCGATCAGCGAAGAGAACAAGCGAGCGCGTTCATCCGTCGTGAGTTTGCCGATGTACACCGCATCGCATTCGCTGATGATGGCCGGGTTGTCGGCCAGCAGGCGACGTACGGTCACCGGCCGGCCGGTGGCTTGCGTGGTGCCTTTGACCAAGTCGTCGGTGTATTCGGTCGGGCCAACGATGCACAGGCGCAATTGCGCCGGCTCCACCGGCCAGCGCGCGTAGCTGAGAATGCCAAGAACGACCTGAGTGACAGATTTGGCCCGTTGTTCGGCCATGCCCGTCGGCGCTTGCGACTGTGCGACAGCCGCCCCCGTCAACAACCAGAGCAGACCGACAAGCAACGCGTGCTTGCAGACAACTACGCGCTCTGTCGCCCAGACAGACACCTTCATGCAGGGATTCTCTTGGATCGTAGCGAAATGATGCCGCAACGATAGCACAGCACTGGAACGCCAGCGAGACAGCGACCTCTGACCGGTCGGTCAGTAATCGCCGTCAATCGTCTGGATTTTCACCCCCGAGGCACGGCACCCTCTTCCAGTTCCAGCATCAGCCCGCTCAGGCGTTTGACCTTGCGCTGCACTGCCTCCTCGAACACCCCCGGGCGGGATTCGATCAGGGTGAACCAGTGCTTTGCGCGGGTGATGCCGGTGTAGATCAATTCTTTGGTAAGCACCGGGTTCAAGGCATCGGGAAGGATCAGCGCGGTGTGGGCAAACTCCGAGCCCTGAGACTTGTGCACCGTCATGGCGTAGACGGTTTCGACGTCGTTGAGGCGGCTTGGCAATACAAAACGCACGCCACCCTGCCCGTCGTTGCGCGGGAAGGCCACGCGCAATACCGATTTTCCCGCGTCCGGCCCTTCGCGCTCGGGCAGCTTGAGGGCGATCCCGATGTCGCCGTTCATCAAGCCCAGACCGTAATCGTTGCGAGTCATCAGAACCGGACGGCCTTCGTACCATTGCTGATCGTTTTCAATCAGACGTGCTTTGAGCAATGCGGCGGTGATTCGTTGATTCAGACCTTCGACACCCCATGGCCCTTTGCGCACGGCGCACAGCAACTGGAAAGTGTCGAAAGCTTGCAAGACCTCGCGGGCCCAAACGACCCAGTCCGGATGTTCGAGGGGCCGAGCCGAGGGTGGGCGCTGATCACGCAGCACACTCAGATAATGGCGGTAACCCTGCGGGCCGTCGCCGTGCCCTTCCAGCAGCAGGCGCTCCAGCTTGTGATCGTGTTCACCCTTGAGTGGCAACGAATACACATCGTCATGGTGTCCGGCGGTGAGCAACTGACGCGCTTCATCCGGCAACTGTTGATTGACCCGACGCGCGAGCTGACCGATCCCGCTGCCCTCGCCGAAGCGCCGGGAGTGGCGCAGCATGACCACCTGCTGGGCCAGCGGGTGGGCGCCATCGACGTCTTCATGCAAGCCGCTGCCCTGCAACGACTCACCGCTGACCGACTCCAGCCACTGTCGGGTCTGCGGGCTGTACCAGCCACCCTCGGCGTCACGGCACAAATCCCCCAGTACAGCGCCGGCCTCCACAGAGGCCAGTTGGTCCTTGTCGCCCAACAGAACCAGGCGTGCATGGGGTGGCAAGGCATCGAGCAGATTGGCCATCATTTCCAGGTCGATCATCGAGGCTTCGTCGACCACCAGCACATCCAGTGGCAAGCGATTGCCGGCGTGGTGGCGGAAATGGCGGGTGCCGGGACGGCTGCCCAGCAAGCGATGCACGGTGGTGACGTCACAAGGAATCTTCGCCCGCACCTCTTCGGTAACTTTCAGCGACTGCACCTGCTGGCTGATGGACTCGGTCAACCGCGCCGCGGCCTTGCCTGTCGGTGCCGCCAGACGAATCCGCAGCGGATGACCGGTAGCGACTGCGGGCGCTTGAAGCAGGGCCAGCAAACGCACCACCGTGGTGGTTTTGCCGGTACCCGGACCGCCGGTGACGATGCTGAAGGCACCGCGAGTGGCAAGGGCGCAGGCGAGTTTCTGCCAGTCGATTACCTCGCCGGTTCTGGCTGATCCGAACAGTTCGTTCAAGCGCTGCGGCAGATCGTCCGGTGTTGGTTCGACTTGCTCCAGGCGCTGGCGCAACGCCGTATCAATGCGCCGCTCGTAGGTCCAGTAGCGTCGCAGATACAGACGTTTGCCCGACAATACCAGCGGGCGTTGCTGTGCGAAATCGCTGGAATCCGCCGCCAGCGCGACCAAGGAGCTGCCCGCCAGCACCCTGCACCAATGAGCACCGTCGAGCGCCTCAAGCAATTGCGACGGCAGCAACAGCACACCGCCTTGCACGTCGCCTTCGGGGGGCAGTGACAGCGCGAAGTCAGGAGCTTTCAGGGTTTCGTACAGATCAAGACAGACATGACCGTGGCCCAGTTGATGGCTGGTCAGGGCGGCAGCCAACAGCACCAGCGGATCCGTGTCGCGCTCAAGTTCGTGCAGGAACGCGACGAACGCTTTGTCCAGCGCACGCAGCCAGCCACGCTCGACCCAACGAGTCAGCAATATCAACAGGTCATCGGCGCTGGTCAGCGGCGAAAGCCTCGACAGGCTGTCGGCTGCGAGCGGTATGGGTAGCAGATCGGCAAAGGTGCGGCTCATAGCAGGACTCCCTGTTCCCAGGCGGGTTCGGACTTGGGTTCGGGTTTTCCTTGAAACATACGGTCGAGACGCTCGATCAGTTCACGAGGGGGACGGGCGAAATACACACCACGACTGTCAGCACGCGTGCCACGCAGGAACAGATACAACGCGCCGCCGACATGTCGGTCGTAATCGTAATCAGGCAGCCGCGCCTTGAGCTGGCGATGCAACGCCAGCAGGTACAACACGTATTGCAAGTCATAGCGGTTGTCGAGGATCGACTGTTCCATGGCCTGCTCCGTGTAGGCCTGATCATCCACACCGAGCCAGTTGGATTTGTAGTCCGCCACGTAATAACGGCCATCGTGTTCAAAGGTCAGGTCGATGAAGCCTTTGAACATGCCATTGAGTTGCACCGGTTCGGCTGCCACGCGGGCCACGCCCCGATGCGTATGCTGACGCACCAGTTCGTCGAGTTTGAGTACATCGACTTTATGGCTGGCGAACCAGAATTCCATTTCGACCCGATATTGCTTCAGCTGTTCGAGTACAACCGGTGGCTGCCCGCCGGCAATCGGTAGTGGCGATTTGAGCAAATGCTGCAACCAGTCACTCAAGGTGGTGATCCAACCCTCCCAACCGCGAAGGTTGCAGCGTCGGGCAATCGCATCCTCCAGCGCCTCGCGGGAAACGGCAAAGCCGTCATCTCCCGCCCATTCCAGCAAACCGTGGAGAAATGTTCCCGGATTGGGACCGCGCGGAAAGCGGTGGATATCGGCGCCGCCGGCAATGATTTCCCGCGGCGCATCGGGGTCGAGGCGTTCGTCATCAAACAGCTTTTGCGCTTGTGGGCTGTCCGGTGCTTCATCGCTGCCGCCACTCAACACGTCGCTGATGCGCAGAGCGCTGTAGGAGGCGATCCACCAGTTCTCGCTGGCCTTGCGCTTGGGCAACAGTGTGGCACTCAGCACGGCGTCATTGCGTGGCGGCTGGTAATGCTCGTCGGTAGGTTGGGGCATTTCATTGATATGGATAGCCGGGCAGTCTAGTTGCAGGTCTTGCAGCCAGCGTTTCAGTTCGCTGGACTCGCCAAGCGATGCGCCGCCACCAAGCAGATAACCCAGCGCCGAGAGGTGCAGCACCGAACTGTTGTTATTGCCCCGTTTGAGATCCGTCACGCCCAACCAGCAGGCATGTTGTGCGCGAGTCAACGCAACGTAGAGCAAGCGCAAGTCTTCGGCCAGACGCTCATCGTCCGCTTGCGCTACCAACTCGGCAGTTGGTTTCAAACTCACTTGAGCCTTGCCCTCTGCATCGTGGTAATGCAGTGGCAGGCGACTGCCATCCACGGGTTTTGCCGAACAAATGAACGGCAAGAACACCAATGGATATTCCAGGCCTTTGGACTTGTGGATGGTCACGACCTTGACCAATTGCTCATCACTTTCCAGACGCAGAATCTGCTCTTCGCCGGCCTGGCCAGACACTGCCAGCAGTTCAGCCAGATGGCGAATCAGCGCTTGTTCACCGTCCAGCTCCGCTGCTGCTTGCTGCATCAATTCCGACAGGTGCAAAAGGTTGGTCAGGACACGCTCGCCATCGGTGCGCGTCATCAAGGTTTGCGGCAGATGGAAGTCGTGCAGCAGGCGGCGCAACATCGGCAGCACGCCTTGCTTGCGCCATAGCTCGCGATAGCCACGGAACTGCATGACCCGGGTTTCCCAGACCAGTTCGTCCTGGTTCAGACGTTCCAGTTCAGCCAATGGCAGGTTCAGGGTGATGCAGGCCAATGCGGCTTTCAGGGAGCGTTCGACATCCGGCTCGGCACAGGCCTTGAGCCAGGACAACAGGTCGTGGGCTTCTTGTGCCGCGAATACCGAATCCTTGTCCGACAGGTAAACGCTGCGCACACCACGGGCGGCGAGTTCTCCGCGCGCGGCCTGGGCTTCTTTGCCGTCGCGCACGAGAATCGCGATGTCGGACGGCCTCAGGCCTCTGAAATCTTTGCCGTCCTGAATGAACCCTGCGCTAGCGTTTTGCCCACCATTGAGCAGCGAGGTGATTTCGCTGGCGCACGCTGCCGCCAACTGCTGACGATAGACCGCACCCGACAGTGGCTGGTCGGTGGACAAGTGCCAGACATTCAACGCCGCGACAGCTTGCCCGGCAACTTGCAGCTGTTCCTTGCGACCTTGAGATTCGACGGGGAGGAACGGCACCGGGTTGTCGCCGTTTTTCTCGCGGAACAAAAACGCCCCGCGGCCCTGCTCTCGGGACTCGGCGCGTGCGAAAACATGATTGACCGCGTTGACCATGCCGTGGCTGGAACGGAAGTTGGTGCCCAGCGTATGCAGCCGGCCAGTGGTGGCCTGACGCGCACGCAGGTAGGTATAGATGTCTGCACCGCGGAAAGCGTAGATCGCCTGCTTCGGATCACCAATCAGGAACAGGCCGGTTTCAGGACTATTGTCTTCGATGCGATAGATGCTTTCGAAGATTCGATACTGCACCGGGTCGGTGTCCTGAAACTCATCGATCAGCGCGACCGGGAACTGCTCGCGAATCAACGTCGCAAGACGTTCGCCTCCGTCGGATTGCAGAGCGGCATCCAGGCGCAACAACATGTCGTCGAAGCCCATCTCGGCGCGACGCCGCTTCTCTTCTTCAAAGCGCGCGCCTACCCATTTGGCGGCATGTTGCAACACTGCGGCATCAGGGGTTGGCAATGCATCGAGGCTCGACTTGAGCTTTGGCATCGCGTCCAGGCCGGGGTGACTGGGAGCTTGGCCTTTCCACGCTTCGGCCATCCCGTCGGGAGTCAGTCGGGTGAAACCGGTGCCGATATCCAGTTGCTCCAGGGACTCATCTTCGGCCCATGCCTTGAGCTTTTCGAACCACGGTTCGAAGTAACGCGCCTGCATCTTGCGACCGTCGACAGTTTTGCTCGCAACACCTTGATGACAGATGGCGAGCAATTCGTCTGCCCACTGACGCCATGGCATTTTCAGCTCGATCAGCGCGGCACGGCGTTCTTGCAGACATTCATCGATCAGCTCCGCAGGCGCCTTGCCCTCGTCGCTGTCACGCTCGCTGGCGAACAGGCCGCGCACGCGAGGCAACAACGCCGCCGGCCCACCCCAATTGCTGCGAACCCAATTCAAGGCATCGCCCTGCATCGGGTAACAGAACAGCCGCCAGTAATCGCGCAGCACTTCGCCGAGCAACTCGCTGTGATCGGTTTCCAGGGATTGGGTGAACAAGCTGCCGCTGTCGAACGCATGCTCACGCAGCATGCGCTGACACCAACTGTGGATCGTCGAGACAGCTGCCTCGTCCATCCATTGCGCGGCGACATCTAGGCGGTTGGCGCAACCGGGCCATTGTGGGGAGTCGAATTGATCACGCAATTCGACGATCAGCGCGTCGGGCGCAGGCGTTTCGTCACGAAAGAATCGAGCGGCCTCAGCCAGACGCGTGCGTATGCGCTCCCGCAGTTCCTTGGTCGCGGCATCGGTGAAGGTCACCACCAGAATCTGTGGTGGCAACAATTCTCGGCCGAATCCACACGCCTCGTCACCATGCCCGAGGATAAGCCGCAGATACAAAGCCGAAATGGTAAAGGTTTTACCGGTACCGGCACTGGCTTCGATCAACTGGCTGCCCTGTAGCGGGAATGCCAGTGCGAGGGGTGTCTTGGTACTCATGCGCGAGCCCCTTCGGTGGACAGCGAACGCCAGGGCGCTTCAAACAACGGGCGATACAAGGCGTCACACCAACCGGAGAACGTCTCATCGGCAAGCAATGCCTCAAAATCGGCAAATTGCCGTGACAACGCCGGGCTCTCGCGGCGCTCGCCTTCGCTGGTCTGCCCGTCACCTTCATAGGCTTTACGCGCGGCCGCTTCGGCCTTCAGCGGGTCGCTCTGAGCGAGCCACGCGAAGGCAGTTTTTACCGCGATCGGCAGTGGCTGACGCATCCCGGCCTGCCAGGCGAGGAGCAAATCACCGAGGAAACGTACCGCTCGATCCGGCTCCATCGGTTCAAGCAGCAGCGTGTCATCGCTGGCCACCAATGCGGTGCTCAGGGAAAGTCCACTGGCGCAGGCCACCAGATGATTGACCCAGGGTTTGGTCAGGCGATGCCATTTTCGGCTTTTGATCGAGCCAATGCTGTTGGGAATGGTCGTGACCGACAACAGGCCACTATCGGCGCGCTGATGCAAACCGGCGAGCCAGCCTTCGAGTCGCAAGCCCTGCAGTTCAAGGTTGACCGGCGTGGCACTGCTCAACGGGGTCGGCCACAATGTCAGCAGTTGCTGATAACGCTGCAGTAGATCCGGCAGAGGTTCGATCAGCTCTCGCTGCAGGCACTCGCCAAACCCGGCCATTGGCAACAGACCGCTGTTTTGCAGACGTCGTGCCTGGGCAGTCAGCGCCTGTTCGACATTGTCCGGTTGCCTGAGAGCAGCTTCGAGCAGGCTGTCGCTGAGCGTGTAACGCTGCAATGCGTCCAGCACGAAGGGTTCTTCATCGGCCAGGGGGGCTTCGGCCGCTTCGAAATACACCTTGAGGCGTTGCGTGAAAAAATGCCGGACCGGGTTGCGCAAAAAGTCCTGCAACAACGCTAGGCTCAACGGGTCTTCTTGCACATAAGGAGTGAGTAACTGCGCTTCGTTTTGAGGCTCATGCTGTTGATGCAGAACCTGCCATTCGCTGGCATAGCTGAAGAGTTGGTCGCCCTCATGAAAATAGCGCGCACTGAACGGTTGCAGCGGGTGCTCTTGCGTCATGGCACTCAACAGATCGCGATTTTCGTCGAGCAATCGCCAACCGCTGGCGAGGTGATCGCGCAGTTGGCCAATCAACACGGAGGCCGGTCGTTCACTGTTGTCGCGGATGCTGCGCCCCACCCAGCTGATGTACAGCTGATTGCGCGCCGACAAAAGCGCCTCAAGCAAAAGATAACGGTCATCTTCACGTCGTGAGCGATCTCCCGGACGGTAGCCGCTGCCCATGAGGTCGAAGTCCAGCGGCGGCTGCGCGCGGGGATAGTCGCCGTCGTTCATCCCCAGCAGGCAGACCAGTTTGAATGGAATGGCGCGCATGGGCATCAGCGTACAAAAATTCACGGCACCGGCCAGAAACCGCTGAGACAAACGCCCTTGGTCCAGGCCGGCGAGCCAGGCTTCACGAACCACGGTCAGTGGTAGCTCATCCGCCAGACCTACAGCCTCACAGGTTTCCAGCCAGGTTTCGCGCAGCTCTTCGAGTTGGGTCAACAAGTAGTCGTCATGCTCGTTACTGGCCTTGAAGAACAGTTGCATCAGCGCTTGCAAACGGTATCCCCACTCCTTGGGTTGAGCGGGTTGGGTGAGCTGCTGGTGGGCCAGTTCCAGCGCATCGAGCAGAGCCACCAACGGCCCCATCAGTGCGGCGTCGAGTCCGCCGATCTCATCGTAGGGTTCAATCCCTTCGCATGCATTGGCACTGCCGACGGCGTAGCCCAGAAGCATGCGACGCAGACCGAAATGCCAGCTGTTTTGCTCAAGCTCGTCGGGTAAACCCAGACCCGCTCGCTGCTCGGCATTCATGCCCCAACGCACGCCCGCGCCTTCGATCCAGCGATGCAGTGTCGGCAGGTCGCGCTCTTCTACACCAAAGCGAGCGCGGAGTGCAGGAACGTCGAGCAGGTCGAGAATTTCACTGACCGGGAAACGACTGTCGGGAAGCTTGAGCAGGTGTTCGACCGCGATCAGCAGTGGATCACGGCCACGTTGCCCCTGATCCGCCAACGTGAAGGGAATAAACCGCGAATCATGCCGGTCAAGCTGACCAAATACTGCGCGGATATGCGGGGCATAGCTATCGACGTCAGGCACCATGACGATCACATCGCGCGGACGCAGATCCGGGTTGGCACTGAAGCGTGCCAGGAGCTGGTCATGCAGTATTTCGACTTCACGTTGTGCGCTGTGGGCAATATGAAAGCGGATCGACTCGTCCTGTGCCAGATCGACAGCAGGCCAGTGCTCACGGGTTTCGTTGAGTGGGCGCAACTCCAGGATATCGTCCTGGAGTTGATTGAGCAGATTGTGCGGCTGAGTTTCGCTGAACAGGTCTATGCGGCCGTCGCGAAAAGCCGCCCGATAGCTATTGGGATCGTCATAACTGTCGAGCAGGTTGATGTAGTCCCGGCCCTGTTTGCCCCACGCAGCCAATAGTGGATGGGCGTGTTGATGCAGTGTTTCAGGATCCAGCACTGCTGGCATTCCGGTCTTGCGCGATTGCCGTTTGTATTGATGGCGCAGCAGATCCTTGTCGGCGACAATGTCGGCCCAATGGTGCCGGCACGGGTTGTGTACACACAGCAGAACCTGACTGAAACGCGCGAGCCCGGCCAGCGCTTCAAGTACTTGGGCTGGCAGCGAAGAAATCCCGAAAACGATCACTCGCGAAGGCAATCCCGCAGGTGCTTCGTTGAGGTTGTTGATGCGCTCAATAAACCGTTGATGAACGCCGGCACGACTCTGCGCCATACCTTGCTCACCCACGTCATCCAGCAGCGCACGCCACAGTTCTGCCTGCCAGCAACTGGTCGGGGGCAGTGGTTTTACTTCACCTCTGACAGTGCGCAATTGATGCCGGCCTTCGGCCCAGTCTTCCAGCCAGTCGGCCCGGTACACCTGATATTGGTCGAACAGATCCGCCAAGCGTTCGGACAATTGATAGCGCTTGCGCAGGTCGGTGTCATGGGTAAGGAAGCGTTGCAACGGCTCGAAATGCGGGCGATCAATGACCTGTGGCAGCAGACGCATAAGGCGCCAGGTCAGCGGGGCCTTATCGAGCAGGGATTTGGGAGGAATTTCATCTCGACCCAATACCATGCGGTAAAGCTGCCACATGAAACTGCCCGGCAGTTGCACATCTATCGCGGCAGCAATACCGCAACCTCCGAGGTCGTCGTCCTCTGGATCTTCAGCCAAGGCCAGTTTGAGCCACTGCGCAATACCGTTGCTCTGCACCAGAGCGATTTCGTTTTCCAGCGGGGCCAGTGGATAGCGCCGCATTATGCTGATCACAAGGCTGCGCAGTTCGTCCAGACTATTGCTCTGGACCACCATGAATGCAGCGTTGAGGGACTGGGCGTCCGGCATAAGGGTTTCCTTGGAGAAGTACAAAAGCCAGGGCAGAACCTTAGCATTGTCGACAGGGTATGACAGCCGGACGACATCCTTGAATGCTGTACGAACTTTCCCGCGGCCAAAACAAAACCCCAACTGCTTTCGCAATTGGGGTTTCGGAATTTAATCTTGACGATGACCTACTCTCACATGGGGAAACCCCACACTACCATCGGCGATGCATCGTTTCACTGCTGAGTTCGGGATGGGATCAGGTGGTTCCAACGCTCTATGGTCGTCAAGAAATTCGGGTACTGAGTCGTGGCCAAATGGCCTCGCTTCAGCAAATTGGGTATGTGATAGCTTTCGGTGTTTGTGAACATCGAACTTTCGGTTCGTTTCGTCTTCACACACCGCAATCTGGTCTTTCGACGCAAATTGCTTGGGTGTTATATGGTCAAGCCTCACGGGCAATTAGTATTGGTTAGCTCAACGCCTCACAGCGCTTACACACCCAACCTATCAACGTCGTAGTCTTCGACGGCCCTTCAGGGAACTCAAGGTTCCAGTGAGATCTCATCTTGAGGCAAGTTTCCCGCTTAGATGCTTTCAGCGGTTATCTTTCCCGAACATAGCTACCCGGCAATGCCACTGGCGTGACAACCGGAACACCAGAGGTTCGTCCACTCCGGTCCTCTCGTACTAGGAGCAGCCCCTCTCAAATCTCAAACGTCCACGGCAGATAGGGACCGAACTGTCTCACGACGTTCTAAACCCAGCTCGCGTACCACTTTAAATGGCGAACAGCCATACCCTTGGGACCGGCTTCAGCCCCAGGATGTGATGAGCCGACATCGAGGTGCCAAACACCGCCGTCGATATGAACTCTTGGGCGGTATCAGCCTGTTATCCCCGGAGTACCTTTTATCCGTTGAGCGATGGCCCTTCCATACAGAACCACCGGATCACTAAGACCTACTTTCGTACCTGCTCGACGTGTCTGTCTCGCAGTCAAGCGCGCTTTTGCCTTTATACTCTACGACCGATTTCCGACCGGTCTGAGCGCACCTTCGTACTCCTCCGTTACTCTTTAGGAGGAGACCGCCCCAGTCAAACTACCCACCATACACTGTCCTCGATCCGGATAACGGACCTGAGTTAGAACCTCAAAGTTGCCAGGGTGGTATTTCAAGGATGGCTCCACGCGAACTGGCGTCCACGCTTCAAAGCCTCCCACCTATCCTACACAAGCAAATTCAAAGTCCAGTGCAAAGCTATAGTAAAGGTTCACGGGGTCTTTCCGTCTAGCCGCGGATACACTGCATCTTCACAGCGATTTCAATTTCACTGAGTCTCGGGTGGAGACAGCGCCGCCATCGTTACGCCATTCGTGCAGGTCGGAACTTACCCGACAAGGAATTTCGCTACCTTAGGACCGTTATAGTTACGGCCGCCGTTTACCGGGGCTTCGATCAAGAGCTTCGCGTTAGCTAACCCCATCAATTAACCTTCCGGCACCGGGCAGGCGTCACACCCTATACGTCCACTTTCGTGTTTGCAGAGTGCTGTGTTTTTAATAAACAGTCGCAGCGGCCTGGTATCTTCGACCGGCATGAGCTTACGGAGCAAGTCCTTCACCCTCACCGGCGCACCTTCTCCCGAAGTTACGGTGCCATTTTGCCTAGTTCCTTCACCCGAGTTCTCTCAAGCGCCTTGGTATTCTCTACCCAACCACCTGTGTCGGTTTGGGGTACGGTTCCTGGTTACCTGAAGCTTAGAAGCTTTTCTTGGAAGCATGGCATCAACCACTTCGTGTTCTAAAAGAACACTCGTCATCAGCTCTCGGCCTTAAGATCCCGGATTTACCTAAGATCTCAGCCTACCACCTTAAACTTGGACAACCAACGCCAAGCTGGCCTAGCCTTCTCCGTCCCTCCATCGCAATAACCAGAAGTACAGGAATATTAACCTGTTTTCCATCGACTACGCTTTTCAGCCTCGCCTTAGGGACCGACTAACCCTGCGTCGATTAACGTTGCGCAGGAAACCTTGGTCTTTCGGCGTGGGTGTTTTTCACACCCATTGTCGTTACTCATGTCAGCATTCGCACTTCTGATACCTCCAGCAAGCTTCTCAACTCACCTTCACAGGCTTACAGAACGCTCCTCTACCGCATCATCCGAAGATGATACCCGTAGCTTCGGTGTATGGTTTGAGCCCCGTTACATCTTCCGCGCAGGCCGACTCGACTAGTGAGCTATTACGCTTTCTTTAAAGGGTGGCTGCTTCTAAGCCAACCTCCTAGCTGTCTAAGCCTTCCCACATCGTTTCCCACTTAACCATAACTTTGGGACCTTAGCTGACGGTCTGGGTTGTTTCCCTTTTCACGACGGACGTTAGCACCCGCCGTGTGTCTCCCATGCTCGGCACTTGTAGGTATTCGGAGTTTGCATCGGTTTGGTAAGTCGGGATGACCCCCTAGCCGAAACAGTGCTCTACCCCCTACAGTGATACATGAGGCGCTACCTAAATAGCTTTCGAGGAGAACCAGCTATCTCCGAGCTTGATTAGCCTTTCACTCCGATCCACAGGTCATCCGCTAACTTTTCAACGGTAGTCGGTTCGGTCCTCCAGTTAGTGTTACCCAACCTTCAACCTGCCCATGGATAGATCGCCCGGTTTCGGGTCTATTCCCAGCGACTAGACGCCCTATTAAGACTCGCTTTCGCTACGCCTCCCCTATTCGGTTAAGCTCGCCACTGAAAATAAGTCGCTGACCCATTATACAAAAGGTACGCAGTCACAGAACAAAGTCTGCTCCCACTGCTTGTACGCATACGGTTTCAGGATCTATTTCACTCCCCTCTCCGGGGTTCTTTTCGCCTTTCCCTCACGGTACTAGTTCACTATCGGTCAGTCAGTAGTATTTAGCCTTGGAGGATGGTCCCCCCATATTCAGACAAAGTTTCTCGTGCTCCGTCCTACTCGATTTCATGACTAAGAGATTTTCGCGTACAGGGCTATCACCCACTATGGCCGCACTTTCCAGAGCGTTCCGCTAATCTCAAAGCCACTTAAGGGCTAGTCCCCGTTCGCTCGCCACTACTAAGGGAATCTCGGTTGATTTCTTTTCCTCAGGGTACTTAGATGTTTCAGTTCCCCTGGTTCGCCTCTTGCACCTATGTATTCAGTACAAGATAACCATCTTATGATGGCTGGGTTCCCCCATTCAGACATCTCCGGATCAAAGTCTGTTTGCCGACTCCCCGAAGCTTTTCGCAGGCTACCACGTCTTTCATCGCCTCTGACTGCCAAGGCATCCACCGTATGCGCTTCTTCACTTGACCATATAACCCCAAGCAATCTGGTTATACTGTGAAGACGACATTCGCCGAAAATTCGAATTTCTCAATTAAGAGAACTCACAAATTTTACCTTAGCCTGATCCGTTACCAGTGAAAGTAACGTTCAGTCTATCTTTCTATCACATACCCAAATTTTTAAAGAACGAACTAGTCAAAGACTAGAAATCAACATTCACCATCATCATGATGGAATGCTCATTTCTAAGCTTTATACAAGAGAAGCAGTAGTGGTGGAGCCAAACGGGATCGAACCGTTGACCTCCTGCGTGCAAGGCAGGCGCTCTCCCAGCTGAGCTATGGCCCCGTATTTCTACAGGCGTTTCCCACACAAAATTGGTGGGTCTGGGCAGATTCGAACTGCCGACCTCACCCTTATCAGGGGTGCGCTCTAACCAACTGAGCTACAGACCCAATTTCGAGCTACTAAGGCCGACCTCACCCTGCTCTTAACCACAAAGCATGGGGTACGCTCTAACCAACTCAGCTACAAACCGATACAGGCTGCTTCTTTCGTCTTCTTCAATGAATCAAGCAATTCGTGTGGGAACTTATGGGGCAGCTGATGTCGTCGATTAAGGAGGTGATCCAGCCGCAGGTTCCCCTACGGCTACCTTGTTACGACTTCACCCCAGTCATGAATCACACCGTGGTAACCGTCCTCCCGAAGGTTAGACTAGCTACTTCTGGTGCAACCCACTCCCATGGTGTGACGGGCGGTGTGTACAAGGCCCGGGAACGTATTCACCGTGACATTCTGATTCACGATTACTAGCGATTCCGACTTCACGCAG
>NZ_CP071586.1:355000-1065000 GCF_019614655.1 Pseudomonas germanica | reverse complement strand
GTGCATCCGCTACCTGGTCACCCACGCACACGGCCACCGAAATCGCCATGCAGCGCTCACCGCACGAACCATAAGCCGCGCCCATCAGTGCGCTGACCGCGTTGTCCAGATCGGCATCCGGCATCAGCACGGCATGGTTCTTCGCGCCGCCCAGTGCCTGGACGCGCTTGCCGCGCTTGGTACCTTCGGCATAGATGTACTCGGCAATCGGCGTCGAACCAACGAAGCTCAGCGCTTTGACTTCCGGCGCTTCGATCAACGCGTCCACCGCCGTCTTGTCACCGTGCACCACGCTCATCACGCCTTTCGGCAGACCGGCTTCCAGCAACAACTGAGCGATCAGCAGTGTCGAGCTTGGATCACGCTCGGACGGTTTGAGGATGAAGCAGTTGCCGCAGACGATCGCCAGTGGATACATCCACAGCGGCACCATGGCCGGGAAGTTAAACGGGGTGATACCGGCAACAATGCCCAGCGGCTGGAAGTCCGACCATGCGTCGATGTTCGGGCCGACGTTGCGGCTGTACTCGCCCTTGAGGATTTCCGGGGCAGCGCAAGCGAACTCGACGTTCTCGATACCACGCTTCAGTTCACCGGCGGCGTCTTCCAGGGTCTTGCCGTGTTCTTCGCTGATCAATTGCGAGATGCGTGCTTCGTTCTGCTCCAGCAGTTGCTTGAAGCGGAACATCACTTGGGCGCGTTTGGCCGGTGGCGTGTTGCGCCAGGCCGGGAACGCAGCCTTGGCGGCATCGATGGCTTTCTGGATGGTGGCCTGGCTGGCCAGTGGCAGCTTATGGATAGCCTGACCAGTGGACGGATTGAACACATCAACCACGCGACCGTTCTCGGTCACCAGTTCGCCATTGATCAAATGCGGGATAACGCTCATCGAAAACTCCTGAATTCTTGTCCACGGGCACCCACCATGGAGCGCCCGTTTTTGTCGGTATATATAGAAGGAAAAATCAGTCGAGCTTGTTCAGCACTTCGCCGACCGCGTCGAACAGCCGATCGAGGTCTTGCGGCTTGCTGTTGAAGGTTGGGCCGAACTGCAAGGTGTCGCCGCCGAAGCGTACGTAGAACCCGGCTTTCCACAGGGCCATGCCGGCTTCGAACGGACGCACGATGGCGTCACCGTCACGCGGGGCAATCTGGATCGCACCGGCCAGACCGAAGTTACGGATGTCGATAACGTTCTTCGAACCTTTCAGCCCGTGCAGCGCGTTTTCAAAATGCGGTGCGACTTCTGCAACGCTCTGTACCAGGTTTTCCTTTTGCAGCAGGTCGAGAGCCGCCAGGCCAGCGGCACAAGCCACCGGGTGTGCCGAGTAGGTGTAGCCGTGTGGAAATTCCACGGCGTATTCCGGGGTCGGCTGGTTCATGAAGGTCTGGTAGATCTCGGAGCTGGCAATCACCGCGCCCATCGGGATCGCGCCGTTGGTGACTTGCTTGGCGATGCACATCAGATCCGGGGTCACGCCAAAGGTGTCGGCGCCGAACATATTGCCGGTGCGGCCGAAACCGGTGATCACTTCGTCGAACACCAACAGGATGCTGTGCTGATCGCAGATTTCGCGCAGACGTTTCAGGTAACCCTTTGGCGGAACCAGTACACCAGCGGAACCGGCCATAGGCTCTACGAATACCGCGGCGATATTCGAAGCATCGTGCAGCTCAATCAGTTTCAGCAGTTCATCGGCCAAGGCGATACCGCCCTGCTCCGGCATGCCACGGGAGAAGGCATTGCTCGCCAGCAGCGTGTGCGGCAGGTGATCGACATCCATCATCGCCTGACCGAACAGCTTACGGTTGCCGTTGACGCCGCCAAGGCTGGTGCCGGCGATGTTCACACCGTGGTAGCCGCGGGCACGGCCGATCATTTTGGTTTTTGTGGCCTGACCTTTCAGGCGCCAGTAGGCACGGACCATTTTCACCGCAGTGTCAGCGCACTCGGAACCGGAGTCGGTGAAGAACACGTGGTTGAGGTTGCCCGGGGTCAGCTCGGTGATCTTCTCGGCCAATTGGAACGACAGCGGGTGGCCGTACTGGAAGCCCGGCGAGTAATCGAGGGTGCCCAACTGTTTGGAAACCGCTTCCTGAATTTCCTTGCGGGTGTGGCCGGCGCCGCAAGTCCACAGCCCGGACAAAGAGTCGTATACCCGGCGGCCTTTGTCGTCGATCAGCCAACTGCCTTCAGCACCAACGATCAGTCGCGGGTCGCGCTGGAAGTTGCGGTTGGCGGTGTACGGCATCCAGTGCGCGTCCAGCTTCAGTTGGCTGGCCAGTGGCGACGGCGCGTTTTCAGGCATGTTCATCGGGCAAAACCTCGCAGGGCATAAGCGTCAGGGAGATAAAAAGCGTTGTTGCAGCTAAATTGCCACGGGGATAAAGTCGGTGAAATTCAACTCTTCTAACCTTCAGTTAGAACTTTGCTAAACAATGAGAACAATAAGATGAGCAGCCGTCGCCCCGATCCGCTGGCCCAGGTCAGTGACTTTGATATCCGCTTGCTGCGGATTTTTCGCAGTGTGGTGGAGTGCGGCGGCTTCTCGGCAGCGGAAACCGTGCTCGGCATCGGTCGCTCGGCGATCAGCCAACAGATGAGCGATCTGGAGCAGCGCCTCGGTTTGCGTCTGTGCCAGCGTGGTCGAGCCGGGTTTTCGCTGACCGAGGAAGGTCGCGAGGTGTATCAGTCGGCACTGCAACTGTTAAGTGCGCTGGAAAGCTTTCGCACCGAAGTCAACGGCCTGCACCAGCATCTGCGGGGTGAGTTGATCATTGGCCTGACCGACAACCTCGTCACCCTGCCCCACATGCGCATCACCCACGCCCTCGCTCAGTTAAAGGAACGCGGGCCGGATGTGCAGATCCAGATCCGCATGATTGCGCCCAATGAAGTCGAGCAAGGCGTGCTCGATGGGCGTCTGCATGTCGGCGTGGTACCGCAGGCCAGTGCGTTGTCGGGTCTGGAATATCAGCCGTTGTACAGCGAGCGTTCGCTGCTTTATTGCGCTGTTGGTCACCCGCTGTTTTATGTCGACGACAAGCAACTCGATGACGAACGCCTGAATAGTCAGGACGCGATTGCGCCGACTTTTCGTTTGCCGGCGGATATTCAGGCGCATTACCAGGCGCTCAATTGCACGGCCAGCGCTTCGGACCGTGAAGGCATGGCGTTTCTGATCCTGACCGGACGCTACATCGGCTATCTGCCGGATCACTACGCCAGTCTCTGGGTGCAGCAGGGGCGCTTGCGTGCGCTGAAATCGCAAACGCGCTTCTACGACCTGAGCCTGGCATCGGTCACGCGTAAGGGGCGGCGCCCTCATTTGGTGCTGGAAAGCTTTTTGGAGAGTCTGGCGGCGACACGTTGAAAGCAAGTTCAAAAGATCGCAGCCTTCGGCAGCTCCTACATTTTGGGGTTATTCGCCGATAAAGCTGAGCAAGTGGACAGCTTTTTGCAGTGCAGGATCAACCCCGATCCTTCAACAAGAAGCCTTAAGCCATGCAGCCAGATTCCGCACCGTCCAGCGACCTGATCTACGGCCTCAACGACCGCCCCAAACCCGCTGCTGCAATTCTTGCCGCGCTGCAGCACGTGCTCGCCAGTTTCGTTGGCATCATCACCCCACCATTAGTGATCGGCTCGGCCCTCGGGCTGACTGCGCATTTGCCTTATCTGATCAGCATGGCCTTGATGGTCTCGGGCGTCGGCACGTTTATTCAGGCGCGGCGACCATTCGGGATCGGCGCGGGAATGATCTGTCTGCAAGGCACCAGTTTCGCCTTTCTCGGTGCGGTGCTCTCCGCTGGTTTTCTGGTCAAGCAGCGCGGCGGCAGCCCGGAAGACATTCTGGCGATGATTTTCGGTGTGTGCTTTTTCGGCGCAATCGTGCAGATCGTGCTCAGCCGCTTCATCGGTCAATTGCGTCGAGTCGTTACGCCGCTGGTGACCGGGATCGTCATCACCCTGATCGGTATCAGCCTGATCAAGGTCGGCATTACCGATCTGGGCGGTGGCTTCAACGCGCCGGACTTCGGTGCGCCGGGCAATCTGGCGCTGGGCGTGTTTGTGTTGCTGACGATCATTCTGCTTAACCGCTCGAATACGCCATGGGTGCGGCTGTCGGCGATCATCATCGGACTGTTGCTCGGTAGCCTGGCCGCTTGGTTCAGTGGAAAACTGCTGCCGCAACCGTTGCCTGATTTGCCGCTGGTGAGTTTTCCTACGCCGTTCAGGTTTGGATTCAGCTTTGACTGGACAGCGTTCCTGCCGGTCGCGCTGATTTATCTGATCAGCACCATCGAAACCGTCGGCGACCTCACTGCCAACTGCATGCTCGCCCGTCAGCCGATCAGCGGCCCTTCTTATATAAGCCGCCTGCGCGGTGGCGTACTCGGCGATGGCGTCAGCTGCATGATCGCCGCGACCTTCAGCGCTTTTCCCAATACTACGTTCGCGCAGAACAACGGCGTGATTCAGTTGACCGGCGTCGCCAGCCGCTACGTCGGGCTGTACATCGGCGCGATTCTGTTTTGCCTCGGCTTGTTCCCGATGATCGGCGCGGTGCTGCAACAGATTCCGAAACCGGTGCTCGGCGGCGCGACCCTGGTGATGTTCGGCGCGGTGGCGGCTGCCGGCGTGCGCATCCTCGCGCAGTCGCCGCTGGATCGACGCAGCATGTTGATCATCGCCACATCGTTCGGCGTCGGCCTGGGCATTGCCGCGCAACCGAACCTGCTGCACCTGCTGCCAAAACTGGTGCAGAACCTGTTTGATTCGGCGATCACCAGCGGCGGCCTGACCGCCATCATCCTGTGCCTGTTGCTGCCGGAGTCAAAAACCGAGCCCGCTGAAGTGCACGCGCCGCTGAACAAGATCGAACAGGCGTAACGGTTTTATCGCTCAAACACTTGTCGGATGCCTGTGGGTGCGCTATCAACGCAACTGGTTGCACCCACAGACAAACCCGGAAGTGCCTATGACCTTTGAAGTCCCTGCCCATGGCGGCAAACCCGCCAGCCGCATTCGTCAGAAAAACGAAGAGACCATTCTCAAAGCCGCCGAAGACGAGTTCGCCCGTCACGGGTACAAAGGCACCAGCATGAACACCATCGCGCAGAATGCCGGGTTGCCCAAGGCGAACCTGCATTACTACTTCACCAACAAACTCGGTTTGTACGTGGCGGTGCTGAGCAACATCATCGAGCTGTGGGACAGCACCTTCAATACCCTCACGGCCGAAGACGATCCGGCCGAAGCGCTGACCCGCTACATCCGCGCCAAGATGGAGTTCTCCCGCCGTCAGCCGCAGGCCTCGCGAATCTTTGCGATGGAAGTGATCAGCGGTGGTGAATGCCTGACCGAATATTTCAATCAGGATTACCGCGCCTGGTTCACTGGCCGTGCGGCGGTGTTTCAGGCGTGGATCGATGCGGGCAAAATGGACGCGGTCGATCCGGTGCACCTGATCTTCCTGTTGTGGGGCAGCACCCAGCACTATGCCGACTTTGCGACGCAGATCTGCCGCGTCAGCGGTCGCAGCAAGCTGACCAAGCAAGACATGGAAGACGCCGGCAACAACCTGATCCGCATCATTCTCAAAGGCTGCGGCCTCACTCCTCCTCTATAAGACGTTTATGCCTTTCACCCTCAGCGGTTTTTGCGAGTACCGCGAAGAGATTCGCAAAAGCCGCTTTATCACCTTCGCCACGTCGATCGGCAGCCCTGCCGAGGCGCAGGCGTTCTTCGAGCAACACAGCGACTTGAATGCCTCGCACAATTGCTGGGCGTGGAAGCTCGGCGATCAATATCGCAGCAATGACGACGGCGAGCCGGGCGGCACGGCGGGTCGGCCGATTCTCGCGGCAATTGAGGCGCAGGATTGCGATCAGGTCGCGGTGCTGGTGATTCGTTGGTACGGCGGCATTCAACTTGGGACTGGTGGGTTGGCCCGGGCTTATGGCGGTGGCGCGAACAAGTGCCTGCAAACGGCGGCGAAGGTTGAGTTGATCAGTCGGGTGCCGTTGAGTTGCGCTTGCGGGTTTGCCGAGTTGGCGTTGGTGAAGTTGCGCGTTGCCGATCTGGGTGGGTTGGTGGTGGAGGAGAACTTTACCGCCAATGGCGTTGAGTTGAAGTTGGCGGTGGGCGAAGCGCAAATCGATATCTTGCAAACTCAACTAGCCGATTTGAGTCGTGGGCGGATTTTGCTTCAACGATAAAAGATCAAAAGATCGTCCGATCGCGGCCCGAGCGTTCCGCAGCTCCTACAGGGGAACGCATTTCAAATGTAGGAGCTGCCGAAAGCTGCGATCTTTTGGGGCGATCCCGAATTTCCTTATTCCACAGAGTTGCCCACATCGGCTGTGCACCCGACTGTGGATAACCTGAGTACATTCCGCTGTAACCCTTCTGTCACGTGGCTTTGCGCGGTTTGTTCACTTTTCGTTCAATTCTCCCGACGAAACGAAATTTTCAAACAGAAACAGTCAGTTAGCGCGGTTTATCACCATTAGAAGAAAGCACCGCAGTGCTTATGCCCGGGTTTGCAGCTTGCGCACAATAACTGTGGAACAAGCTGTGGATAACCCGTTCATGGCTGGCGCAGTCGCTGGATCCATCTAGCCCCCAAGGGATTGCTCGTTTTTTGATCATATCGCGACGGGCAAAACTGGCGCCCGAGCAACGGCTTTGCTCTGAATTGGTGCCATCGTCGTACGTGATTCGGCCTTCAATGCTCTATACCGAGTGCTGCCACACGCGGCCCGCTCGCGTTCCTGACTCAATGGCCAGGAAATTGCTTTATCCACAGGCACAACTCCAAGCAAGTCGAGCCTGTCATGCCAATTGCTTCCAACACCCCGCGCCTGCAACTGCGCCACATCAGCAAACGCTACCCCGGTTGTCTGGCCAACGATGCCATCGACCTGAGCATCACGCCCGGTGAAATTCACGCCCTGCTCGGTGAAAACGGTGCGGGCAAAAGTACGTTGATGAAGATTATCTACGGCGTCACCCAAGCCGATGCCGGCGAGATGCTTTGGCAAGGTCAGCCGGTGAATATCCGCAACCCGGCCCAGGCGCGGCAGTTGGGTATCGGCATGGTGTTCCAGCATTTCTCACTATTCGAAACCCTCAGCGTGGCGCAAAACATTGCTTTGGCGATGGGCGCAGCAGCCGGCACGCCGAAACAACTGGAACCGAAGATTCGTGAAGTGTCGCGCCGTTATGGCATGGCGCTGGAGCCGGAGCGACTTGTCCACAGCCTGTCGATCGGCGAGCGGCAACGGGTGGAGATCATTCGTTGCCTGATGCAGGACATTCGCCTGCTGATTCTCGATGAGCCAACCTCAGTGCTGACGCCGCAAGAGGCCGGCGAATTGTTCATCACCCTGCGCCGCCTCGCCGCCGAAGGCTGTAGCATTCTGTTTATCAGCCACAAACTCGCTGAAGTGCGCGCGTTGTGCCACAGCGCGACTGTTCTGCGCGGTGGGCGCGTGGCCGGGCATTGTCTGCCAGCGGAGTGCTCGGATCAGCAATTGGCGCAGATGATGGTCGGCGAAGCGGCGGCGTTGATTGGCGACTATCCGAAGGTCAGCGGCGGCGCGACGTTTTTGCAGGTGAAGGGCTTGAGTTGGCACAACCCGGATCCGTTCGGCTGCTCGCTGACTGACATTGATGTGCAAGTGCGCAGCGGTGAAATCGTCGGCATCGCCGGGGTCGCGGGCAACGGTCAGGATGAATTGCTCGCCCTGCTCAGTGGCGAACACACCTTGCCTCGGGTAGAAGCGGCAACCATTCGATTCGCTGAGCAGAACGTCGCCGATTTGCGCCCGGATGCCCGTCGCAAACTGGGTCTGGCTTTCGTCCCCGCCGAACGCCTCGGGCACGGCGCGGTGCCGGAATTGAGTCTGGCGGACAACGCCCTGCTGACGGCTTTCCAGCAAGGCTTGGTCAGCAACGGGCTAATCCAGCGCGGTAAAGTCGAAGCCCTCGCCCAACAGATCATTCAACGCTTCGGCGTAAAAACTCCGGACACGCAAACCGCCGCGCGCAGCTTGTCCGGCGGCAACCTGCAGAAATTCATCCTCGGTCGGGAAATTCTTCAGCAACCGAAACTGCTGATCGCTGCGCACCCAACCTGGGGCGTCGACGTCGGCGCGGCCGCGACCATTCACCGTGCGCTGATCGCGCTGCGCGATGCCGGCGCGGCGATTCTGGTGATCTCCGAAGACCTCGACGAATTGTTCCAGATCAGCGACCGCCTCGGCGCGCTGTGCGGTGGACGTTTGTCGGCACTGCAAGACACCAGCAAGACACAACTCAGCGAAGTTGGCGGCTGGATGGCCGGCCAGTTCGACCACGCCCCTTCAGCCGCCACGGTTTAACGGAGTTTTCCACATGCTGCTTTCCCTCGAACCCCGTGGCCAGCAATCGCGCCTGATGCTGTGGTGCTCGCCGTTATTGGCGGCGGCGCTGACGCTCGGTTGCGGCTCGCTGCTGTTTATCGCCCTCGGCCACGACCCGCTGCAAACCTTGCACACGCTACTGATCGCGCCGGTCAGCGATTTGTATGGCGTCTCCGAATTATTGGTCAAGGCGCTGCCGATTCTGCTCTGCGCACTGGGCCTGGCGGTGGCGTATCAGGCGCGGATCTGGAACATCGGCGCCGAAGGTCAATTGCTCCTCGGCGCTCTCGCCGGCAGCGCTTTGGCGGTGAACATCATCGATATGCAAAGCAGTTGGGCGCTGGTGTTGATTCTGCTCACCGGCACCCTCGCCGGCGCGGCGTGGGCCGGGCTGACGGCGTGGTTGCGCACGCGCTTCAACGCCAACGAAATTCTCACCAGCATCATGCTCAATTACATCGCGCTGAATCTGCTGCTGTTCTGCGTGCACGGGCCGCTGAAGGATCCCGCCGGGTTCAACTTTCCCGAGTCGGCGATGTTCGGTGACGCCAGCCGTTTGCCGCTGTTGATGGAGGATGGCCGCGTGCACGCCGGGGTGTATTTCGCCCTGCTCGCACTGGTCGCGGTGTGGGTGTTGTTGCAGAAAAGTTTTGTCGGGTTCCAGATCAAAGTGCTTGGGCTGGACAAGCGCGCGGCGGGGTTCGTCGGCTTTCGCGAGAAGCGTTTGATCTGGCTGGCGCTGTTGATCAGCGGCGGCTTGGCCGGGCTCGCAGGTGTCTGCGAAGTCACCGGGCCGATTGGCCAATTGGTGCCGCAGGTGTCGCCAGGTTACGGCTATGCGGCAATCACCGTGGCGTTTCTCGGACGCCTCAATCCGATCGGAATTCTGTTTTCCAGCCTGTTGATGGCGCTGTTGTACATCGGTGGCGAGAGCGCGCAAATGAGCCTGAATATGCCGCAGGCGATCACCCAGTTGTTTCAGGGAATGATGCTGTTTTTCCTGCTCGCCTGTGACGTGTTGATTCTCTATCGGCCACGCCTGAACCTGCGCTGGGTGAAGCGCACGTCGACCACCGCCGTAACCGCCGGAGCGCTGTGATGGATATCGATCTGTTGAGCAATATTTTCTACGCCATGGTGCGTTGCGGCACGCCGTTGTTGCTGGTGGCGCTGGGGGAATTGATCTGCGAGAAGAGCGGCGTGCTCAACCTCGGGCAGGAAGGGATGATGCTGTTTGGCGCGGTGATCGGTTTTATCGTCGCACTCAACAGCGGCAACCTGTGGCTTGGCGTGTTGCTGGCGATGCTGGCCGGGATGTTGTTGTCGTCGCTGTTTGCGCTAGTGGCGTTGGTGTTCAACGCCAATCAGGTAGCAACCGGATTGGCGCTGACAATTTTTGGTGTCGGGCTGTCGACCTTTGTCGGCGCAGCTTGGGTCGGTAAACCACTGGCCGGTTTTGAGCCGTTGGCGATTCCTTATCTGAGTGAGATTCCGCTGATCGGGCGGATGCTGTTTGCTCAGGATTTGCTGGTGTATCTGTCGTTCGCGCTGTTTGCGCTGGTGGCGTGGGTGATCATCAAAAGTCGTGTCGGGTTGATCATTCAAGCGGTCGGCGAGAATCCGGATGCGGCCAGTGCGATGGGCTTGCCGGTGTTGACGGTACGTACGCTGGCGGTGCTGTTTGGCGGGGCGATGGCCGGGTTGGCCGGGGCTTATTTGTCGCTGGCGTATACGCCGATGTGGGCGGAAAACATGACCGCCGGGCGTGGCTGGATCGCCCTGGCGCTGGTGGTATTTGCCAGTTGGCGGGTGTGGCGGTTGTTGCTCGGGGCTTATTTGTTCGGCCTCGCCAGCATCCTGCACTTGGTGGCGCAGGGGTTGGGGCTGGCGATTCCGTCGAGTCTGCTGGCGATGCTGCCGTATGTGGCGACGATTGTGGTGTTGGTGTTGTTGTCGCGCGATGCGCTACGCACAAGATTGTATGCGCCGGTTTCGCTTGGGCAGCCTTGGCAGGCGGGGCATTAATGTAGTGATGTCAATGGCCCCATCGCTGGCAAGCCAGCTCCCACAGGTTTAGTGCTGATCACAAATTTTGCGCACTACTCGGACACTGTGGGAGCTGGCTTGCCAGCGATGAGGCCCTCACAGGCAACACTTGAGCAATGCCCCACGCCAGTTCGAAGACCAGAAAAATAATCAGGATCGAACTGGCGCCATGGGCCAAGGCATATGCTTGCCAAGCGGCAAACAAAAACCGTCCCACCGCGTCATACCGTCCATAAAGCGCCTGCGGATCACGAATCCGCAGCACCGCCCACACGCACACCACCGAGCCCAGCAGATTCGCCATCAACAGGTGCACAGGCGCAAACGCCGGCAGTTCACCGGGCAAATTCAGCGCGGTCAAAAACCCATGCAAAGCGGCAAAACTCCACGGCGTGGCAAATGCCACCGTGACGATCAGGTCATACCAGGCACTGCCAAGCACCACATTGCGATATTGCGTTGAAGTCCACATCATCCATGCTCCGCAAAATTCAGGGAGCAAGCACGGTAAAGCCTGGAGTATGCTCCAGGGTCAATAGCCTTTTTGAGAGCCCGCATGCGCATCGGTGAACTAGCCCAAGCCTGCGCCGTCAGCCGTGACACGCTGCGCTTCTACGAGCAGCGCGGGCTGATTGCCGCGCAACGCCGTGCCAACGGTTACCGCGACTATCCGCCAGACATGGTGCAACTGGTGCTCTATATCAAAACCGCGCAACGCCTGGGATTTACCCTCGGCGAGATCAGTGACAGCGTTGCCGCGCTGTGGAACGCCCCCAACCCGGACAACGCCGTGGCGCAGTTGCTGCGCGACAAACTGCAACTGATCGAAACCCGAATGCGCGAGCTCGACACGCTGCGGCAAGAGTTGCAACTTCGCCTCGGTCAGGCCTGTCCATTGAATCCATGATCCTCATTCATCAAGGAAGCCCATCATGTCTGCAAAAAACGCACTGATCATCGGCGCCTCCCGGGGCCTTGGCCTCGGTCTGGTGAAAACCCTGCTGGCCGACGGCTGGCAAGTCACCGCCACCGTGCGCAATCCGCAAAACGCCGAGGCGCTGCAAGCGCTGGGCAAGGTGCGGATCGAGAAGCTCGACATGGATGACCAGCAAGCGGTGATCGCCCTGAGTCAGCAGCTCAAGGGCGAAACATTTGACCTGCTGTTCGTCAACGCCGGGGTCAAAGGCCCGGCAGATCAGACCCCGGGCGGCGCGACACTGGCCGAAGTCGGTCAGCTATTTTTCACCAACGCGGTGGCACCGATCAATCTGGCCCAGCGGTTTGTCGGGCAAATCCGCGATGGCAGCGGCGTGCTGGCGTTCATGAGTTCCGGACTGGGCAGCGTCACCGTACCCGACGCACCGGAGCTGGCGTTGTACAAGGCCAGCAAGGCTGCGCTGAACTCGATGACCAACAGTTTTGTCACGCAATTGGGCGAGCAGAAAATGACCGTGTTGTCGCTGCATCCGGGTTGGGTGAAGACCGATATGGGCGGCGAAGGGGCTGACCTTGATGTGGAAACCAGCACCCGTGGATTGATTGATCAGGTGAATGCGTACACCGGCAAGGGCGGACATCACTTCATCAATTACAAGGGCGAAACGATTCCCTGGTAATTGATGATCCCCTGTAGGAGCTGCCGAAGGCTGCTCCTACAGGGGTTGTGTATTTTGGTGATGTTGTCCGGTCGGGTTGGGCTTGCCCGATGCAGCGATTTGTTTGAAACTGCGCACCTCGTCCCTCGCGGCGACCCTGGATCAGCAGACAGGGCATCACTGAGCTGGCAACCCTGAACCCCATTTTCAGAGGAGCCGGCAACATGCCCGCGACCCGTACCTGGTTAAAAAATCCCCTCGCCATTTTCACCTCCAACGAGCTCGATGCCCGTGGCGGTCTTGTCGTGCAAGACGGTGTCATCGTCGAAGTCCTCGCGGCCGGCCAACTGCCGTCGGCGCCGTGCAATGCAGTGTTCGATGCCCGTGAACATGTGATCCTGCCGGGCCTGATCAACACCCACCATCACTTCTATCAAACCCTGACTCGCGCCTGGGCGCCGGTGGTCAATCAGCCGTTGTTCCCGTGGCTGAAAACCCTGTACCCGGTCTGGGCGCGCCTGACGCCAGAAAAACTCGCGCTCGCCACCAAAGTCGCTTTGGCCGAACTGCTGCTGTCGGGCTGCACCACTGCGGCCGACCACCACTACCTGTTCCCGGACGGTCTGGAAAACGCCATCGATGTGCAAGTCGAAAGCGTGCGTGAACTGGGCATGCGCGCCATGCTCACTCGCGGTTCGATGAGCCTCGGCGAGAAGGACGGCGGTCTGCCGCCGCAGCAGACCGTGCAGGAGGGTCAGGTGATTCTCGACGACAGTCAGCGCCTGATTCACGAGTACCACGAACGTGGCGATGGCGCGCAAATCCAGATCGCGCTGGCGCCGTGCTCGCCGTTCTCGGTGACCCCGGAAATCATGTCGGCCAGCGCCGAACTGGCGAACAATCTGGACGTGCGTCTACACACGCACTTGGCCGAAACCCTCGATGAAGAAAATTTCTGCCTGCAGCGTTTCGGCCTGCGCACCGTCGATTATCTCGACAGCGTCGGCTGGCTCGGCCCGCGCACCTGGCTGGCCCACGGCATCCACTTCAACCCGGACGAAATCGCGCGTCTCGGCCAGGCCGGCACCGGTATTTGCCATTGCCCGAGTTCGAACATGCGTCTGGCCTCCGGCATTTGCCCAAGTATCGATCTGACTGACGCGGGTGCGCTGTTTGGTCTGGGCGTCGACGGTTCAGCGTCCAACGATGCGTCGAACATGATTCTCGAAGCGCGTCAGGCGTTGTACATCCAGCGTCTGCGTTACGGCGCCGAGAAGATCACCCCGGAACGCGTGCTGGGCTGGGCGACCAAAGGTTCGGCGAGTCTGTTGGGGCGCACCGACATTGGTGAGCTGGCGGTGGGCAAGCAGGCGGATCTGGCGTTGTTCAAGCTCGATGAGCTGCGCTTCTCCGGTAGCCATGACCCGATTTCGGCGTTGCTGTTGTGCGGTGCCGATCGTGCGGATCGGGTGATGATTGGCGGCAAGTGGCGCGTGGTCGATGGCCAGGTTGAGGGTCTTGATCTGAAAGGCCTGATCGCCGATCACAGCCAAGCGGCACGCCAGTTGATCGCCGGTACCTGATCCCCTCCCCATATGATCGTTCCCACGCTCTGCGTGGAAATGCATCTCGGGACGCTCCGCGTCCCAGCGGCGGACGCAGAGCGTCCATGGCGGCATTCCCACGCGGAGCGTGGGAACGATCACCCGTCGCTAGAGGCCCAGCAGAGACAGCATGATGAAGGTCGCGAACAGCACGAAGTGGGTCATGCCTTCGATGGCATTGGTCTCACCGTCATTCAAGTTGATCGCGCTGACGATCAGCGTGATGAAGATCATCACCGTCTGTACCGGTGTCATCGCCATCTGAAACGGCTGACCGGTATACAGGGCCATTGCTTCCATCACCGGCACCGTCAGAATCACCGTCGACAATGACGCGCCCATCGCAATGTTCACCACCGACTGCATACGGTTGGCCAGTGCCGCACGCAACGCGGTGAGAATCTCCGGCGCGGCGGAAATCGCCGCCACCAGAATCGCCGTGATCACCGGCGGCGCGCCCGTGCCTTCCAGGCCCAGATCGAGGGTCTTCGACATCACTTCGGCCAGTGCGCCGATCACCACAATGCCAAACACCAGAATGCCGATCGACAGGCCGATGCTCGGTGCATTCGCCTGCGCGTCCTGCGGTTCTTTCTTGCGGCGCTTGTCCGGATAGCTGTAGCTGAAAAAGTAACTGTGCGGGCCGACCTGCATGCGCAGAAACAGCGCGTAAAGCACCACCATCGCGCCGATGGTGAACGCCGAATAAATCTTCCAGTTGGCCTCGGGAATAAACTCCGGCACCACCATCGACACCGCCATGGCGGTGAGGATCATCACGCTGTAGCTGCGCGCGGAATCGTCGTTATAGGACTGCTCGCCATGTTTGATCCCGCCCATCAGTGCGGCGAGGCCGAGGATGCCGTTGATGTCGAGCATCACGGCAGAATAGATCGTGTCGCGCACCAACGTGGGCGACGCTTCGTTGCTCATCATGATCGCGAGAATCACCACTTCCACCAGCACGGCCGCAAGCGTGAGGATCATCGTGCCGTAAGGGTCGCCAACCTTTTCCGCGAGCAATTCGGCGTGATGGGCGACGCGCATCGAGGCGGCGACGATGAAAGCGATCAGCACCAGACCGCCGAGCAGCGCGACGATCTGGCCGCTGTGCAGCAGCCAGTGTTCCAGCGGATAGGCAACGCACGCGGCGATGACTGCCAGCAGCAGAAAGCTTTCTTGCTTGAGAATTGTGAGCATGGCGGGCCTTTTGCCGAAGAGTGCGAATGAGCTACTGACTGCAGGGCGGCGCTAACGTTTCGTTACACCTTAGCGCACCAGCGAATAGCAGCGAGTTTGGCAGGTGCCCTTTTATTGGCCTCACCGGCCTCTTCGCGAGCAGGCTCGCTCCCACAGGGGAATGCGCTCGAAGGTGGGGCGAGCCTGCTCGCGAAGGCCGCACCGCGGTTTCGGAAGGTTTGTTGTCCTGTTGGTCAGCAATTTGCATTGGCCCTGACCACACACAACAAAATGGAGTTCGAATTCATGCAAATACGTCCGCTGCACAAACTGCTGTGCGCCGCCCTCGGTCTGGGGATCAGTCTGAGCGCCAGCGCTGCCGATCCGCTCAAGGTCGGCTTCGTCTACATCGGACCGATCGGTGACCACGGCTGGACGTATCAGCATGAGCAGGGGCGCAAGGCCCTCGCGGAAAAATTCGGCAATCAGATCACCACCAACTACGTCGAGAACGTCGCCGAAGGCGCCGACGCCGAGCGGGTGATCCGCAACATGGCCAAGGACAAATACGACCTGATCTTCACCACCTCCTTCGGCTACATGAACCCCACCGTCAAAGTCGCCAAGCAATTTCCCAAGGTGACCTTCGAACACGCCACCGGCTACAAACAGGACAAGAACCTTGGTACCTATCTGGCGCGCACTTACGAGGGTCGCTACGTCGGCGGTTTCCTTGCGGCGAAGATGACCAAGACCAAGAAAATCGGTTACGTCGCTTCGTTCCCGATCCCCGAGGTGATCCGCGATATCAACGCGATTCAACTGGCCTTGAACAAGTACAACCCCGGAACCGAGATCAAAGTGGTGTGGGTCAACTCGTGGTTCGACCCAGGCAAGGAAGCCGACGCGGCCAACGCGCTGATCGATCAGGGTGTCGACGTGGTGTTCCAGCACACCGACAGCCCCGCGCCGATTCAAGCCGCCGAACGTCGTGGCGTGTACGCGGTGGGTTACGCCTCGGACATGGCGCATTTCGGGCCGAAAGCCGTGCTGACGTCGATCGTCAACGACTGGGCGCCGCATTACATTCAGGCGACGCAGAGCGTGATCGATCACAGCTGGAAACCTCAGGATTACTGGGGTGGGTTGAAGGAAGGCACGGTTGAACTGCCGATCAGCGACCTGGTGCCGGCACCAGTGAAAGCCGAGGCCGAGCAGATCATTGCCGATATCAAGAGCGGTGCATTGCAGCCGTTTACCGGGCCGATCAAGGATCAGGCCGGGGTCGAGAAAATCCCGGCGGGTGTGAGTGCGAACACTGCGGAACTGGCGTCGATGAACTATTACGTTGAAGGCATGAAGGCCGAGATGCCGAAGTAAGCCACCTGACCCCGATCGTTCCCACGCTCTGCGTGGGAATGCCGCCCGGGACGCTCCGCGTCCCTGCCAAAAGCGGACGCAGAGCGTCCATTGAGGCATTCCCACGCGGAGCGTGGGAACGATCACAATAGAGAATGCGAAATGGATCAGCTTCCGATCATCGATATCAGCCCGCTCTACTCCGCCGATGAAAACGCCTGGCCCGCCGTCGCCGCGCAAATCGACCTGGCCTGCCGCGAATGGGGCTTTTTCTACATCAAGGGTCATCCGATTTCAGCGCAGCGCATCGACGCCGTGCTCGATCAGACTCAGCGTTTTTTTGCCCTGCCCGCAGCGGAAAAACTCAAGATCGACATCACCCAGACCCGCCACCATCGTGGCTACGGCGCCATCGCCACCGAGCAACTCGACCCGAGCAAACCCAGCGACCTCAAAGAAACCTTCGACATGGGTCTGCACCTGCCGGCCAATCATCCCGACGTGCTCGCCGAAAAACCGTTACGCGGGCCGAACCGTCATCCCGCGCAGACCGGATGGCCTGAGTTGATGGAGCAGCATTACCTCGACATGCAGGCCCTCGCGCAAACCCTGCTGCGGGCGATGACCCTCGCGCTAGGCATCGAACGCGACTTCTTCGACAGCCGTTTCAATGATCCCGTCAGCGTCCTGCGCATGATCCATTACCCACCGCGTCACACTGCCAGCTCCGCCGAGCAGCAAGGCGCCGGCGCGCACACCGATTATGGCTGCATCACCCTGCTCTATCAGGACAGCGCCGGTGGCTTGCAGGTCAGGAACGTGCGAGGCGAATGGATCGACGCGCCGCCCATCGACGGCACCTTCGTGGTCAACCTCGGCGACATGATGGCGCGCTGGAGCAACGACCGTTATCGCTCGACCCCGCACCGGGTGATCAGCCCGCTCGGCGTGGATCGCTACTCGATGCCGTTCTTCGCCGAGCCGCATCCGGACACCCGCATCGAATGCCTGCCGGGTTGTCAGGACGCAGAGCATCCGGCGAAATATCCGACGACCACCTGCGCCGAATTCCTGCTCTCGCGCTTCGCCGATACCTACGCCTATCGCCGCGAGCAAGAAGCCGTGTGATGGATCGCTTGGTCAGGTTTTGCCAATTGTTTCGGCGAGCATCTGTAGAATGCCGTCATTGCACCTGATGAGAAAAGAATATGTACGACTGGCTCAACGCCTTGCCCAAGGCTGAACTGCACCTGCATCTGGAAGGCTCGCTGGAGCCTGAGCTGCTGTTCGCCCTGGCCGAGCGCAACAAGATCGCCCTGCCGTGGAGCGACGTGGAGACCCTGCGCAAGGCATACGCCTTCAACAACCTGCAGGAATTCCTCGACCTGTATTACCAGGGCGCCGACGTATTGCGCACCTCGCAGGATTTCTACGACCTGACCTGGGCCTACCTGTTGCGTTGCAAAGCGCAGAACGTGATTCACACCGAACCATTCTTCGACCCGCAGACCCACACCGATCGAGGCATCCCATTCGAAGTGGTGCTCAACGGCATCGCCGCAGCACTGAAGGATGGCGAGCAGCAACTGGGCATCACCAGCGGTTTGATCCTCAGCTTCCTGCGCCACCTCAGCGAAGAAGAAGCCGAGAAAACTCTGGACCAGGCACTGCCATTCCGTGACGCGTTTGTCGCGGTCGGCCTCGACAGCTCCGAGATGGGCCACCCGCCGAGCAAGTTTCAGCGCGTGTTTGATCGCGCCCGCCACGAAGGTTTCCTGACCGTTGCCCACGCTGGCGAAGAAGGCCCGCCGGAGTACATCTGGGAAGCTATCGATCTGCTGAAAATCCAGCGCATCGACCATGGCGTGCGCGCCATCGAAGACGAGCGTCTGATGCAGCGGATCATCGACGAGCAAATCCCGCTGACCGTGTGCCCGCTGTCGAACACCAAACTCTGCGTGTTCGATCACATGTCGCAGCACAACATCCTCGACATGCTCGAGCGTGGCGTGAAGGTCACGGTGAACTCCGATGACCCGGCGTACTTCGGTGGTTATGTGACCGAGAACTTCTACGCGCTGCATGAACATTTGGGCATGACCCAGGATCAGGCCAAGCGTTTGGCGCAGAACAGCCTGGATGCGCGACTGGTAAAACCCTAAGCAACACCGAAGTACCCATGTGGGAGCGAGCCTGCTCGCGAAGAGGGAGTGTCAGTTAACATTTTCGTTGAATGACACTCCGCTTTCGCGAGCAGGCTCGCTCCCACAGTGGGTTCTTTGTTCAGCCTGGGATTTGGGTTTCGGTCAGCTCTTCCAGGGTTTTCCCTCGCGTCTCCATCCCGAACAGCCACACCACGCCCGCCGCAATCGCAAAGCACGCCGCGCCCAGCGCAAACACCCCGCCCTGCCCGGTAATCGGGAACACCAGTCCGGTCACCAACGGCCCGAGCAGCGAACCCACGCGGCCAATCGCCGAGGCAAAGCCCGAGCCGGTCGCCCGCGCCGACGTCGGATAAAGCTCCGGCGTATAGGTATAGAGCACCGCCCACATGCCGAACAGGAAAAACTGCATCAGCAACCCGGTGCCGATCAGCAGCGCCACGTTGCCGCCAAACACCGCGCTCTGCCCATACAAAAACGCCATTACACCTCCGCCGAGCAACGTCACGATGCATACCGGTTTGCGCCCCCAGCGCTCAACCAGCCATGCGGCCATGAGAAACCCGGGAATCCCGCCCAGGGAAATCAGCACCGTGTAATACACCGACTGCGTCACCGCGAAACCCGACTGTTGCAACAGCGCACTGAGCCACGACGTCAGCCCGTAAAAGCCGAGCAGCGCAAAGAACCACAGACTCCAGAGCATCGTCGTGCGCTGGCGATACTGCGGCGACCAGATCTGTTTCAGCGCCGCAAAGAAGTTGCCCGGCGGCGTCACGGTACGCGGCAATCGAATCGGTTCCGGCAGCGCGGCACCACCGAGCGACGAACGCACCCGCGCCTCTATGCCGTTCAATACCTTGTCTGCCGCCTCATGTTTTCCGGCCTGTTCCAGCCAGCGCGGTGACTCAGGAATGAAAAACCTGATCGCCAGTACGAACACCGCCGGCACCGCCAACACCAGAAAGATGTCGCGCCAGCCAATCAGCGGCAGCAGAAAGTAGGACAGCACGCCGGCAGCAACGAAGCCGAGCGGCCAGAAGCCGTCCATCAACGCGATGTAACGTCCGCGGCGCTGCGCTGGAATCAGCTCGGACAACATCGACTGGGCGATCGGAAATTCCATGCCCATACCGATCCCCAACAGGATGCGAAACAGCGTCAGCGTCTCGACCGTTTGCGCTGTCGAGCACAGATAACTGGCCACGCCCCACAGCACGATGCTCCACTGAAACACCGGTTTACGCCCGAAGCGATCGGCGAGCATGCCGGACAGCGACGCCCCCAGCACCATGCCGAAAAAACTCGAACTGGCGAGCAATCCCGCTTGCGCACTGCTCAGGCCGAACTCGGCTTTGATCGAGCCGAGCAGGAAGGTCATCATCGCCAGATCCATGGAGTCGAAGAAAAACGCCAAGGCGATGATGATGAAAATGATCCGGTGATAACCGCTGATCGGCAGTCGTTCCAGACGTTCTGCCGCGCTGTAGCCGTGAGTCTCCATGCCACCTCCCCCATCCGAAAAATATCCCCGGATCGAGTGTGCTTGATAGCGAAACGGCGTTAGTGCTGGATACGACCTGTTCGCAGTCGCGGGCGACGCCAGAAGCGCTTACGCAGTTCCGGACGTCGATTGCGAGTGCTCTACAACGCCATTTCCAGCTCGGTTTCCTTGGCGAAACGGTGCAGCTCCCGTTGGCCGGTGGCGGTCAATTGCAAAGCTCTCGAGTCGTTGGGCAGGGTCAGCCAGCCGGACTGCATGAACAACTGCAATAACGCGGCGCCGAGTGATCCCCCCATGTGCGGACGACGTTCGCTCCAGTCTGGACAAGCACACGCCACTTGCACGTTGCGATGGGCCAGCGCCTGAATGAACACGCCACGTCCAGCCAACAGTTTCGAACCCTTGTGGGTCACCACGACGCGTTGTTCAAGCTGTTCGATCCAGCCAGCATCGAGCAAGCGCTGATACAGGTCCGCCGCCAGCGTACCGCCGAGGTGGTCATCGCAAAAACGCGCGCGCAACAATGAGGACGGCGCGGTTTGCGGTTTGGCCATGGGGGTGGTGCGTTTGAAGACCTCGGGAATTTCCCGTGGAGCACTGGCGATGGTGGCGCTGGCCAATGCTTCTATCGCAGCACCGACCTCCGGTGCCGAGAGACGGAAAAAGCGTTTGCGACCACGGACTTCGACCTTCAACAGACCACCCGTGGATAGCCGCGCCAGATGTGCGCTGGCCGACGATGGCGACAGCCCTGCCAGTAGCGCAAGCTCCTCGGTTTGCCGGGCCGAGCCATCCATCAACGCCCACATCATCGCGCTGCGCTTGGGGTCGGCCAGCAACGTGGCGATCTGGCTGATGCAAGGTGCATGTTCCATGTGTTCACTCCCTGTTGAATCGTATCGTCTACTGCTCGGAGACATCTTGGCCGGTAATCAGTCATCGGCCAAGACGCGAAAATCGCCATGAACCGGGGCGAGGCAAGCCACTGACGCAGCCTGCTCCGGCACAGAACCCGCAGCAGTTGCGCGACCGTCACTCGAAGACTGGCGACGCGGTGCGAGGATCTCCGGGCCGGGGTGTCGGTGCTGGCATGAGGCGGGCGCTAGTATAAGCGGGTTCGCCCGCGCGTCCTGCGCCGGGGCCTGCGCAGGTGGTGATTGTTCCTGACAGAAATTTCTCTATTTACCTGCGACTAATGATCAACTTTCGGAAAAGCGGGAAATTGACTACTCACTTCAGCGCATCGGCTGGCGAGCATTTCCCTCAGAAGGTTCACCGGCTTACTCAATTGGGCGCGATGGGCGCACAACAAATTCAGCGGTGCGCGCTCACAAAGCAGCTCTGGCAACAGCACTTTGAGCCGCCCGGCGAGCACATCGGCGCCCACGTCCAGCCACGACTTGTAGGCAATTCCGGCGCCGGCCACCGCCCACAGACGCACAACGTCGGCGTCATCGCTGAAACGGTCACCACTGACGGTCAGACCAACTTCACGTTTACCGTCATGAAAACTCCAATGGTCATGCACCCGGCTGCCGAGCATGTACAACAGGCAGTTGTGCTGGGCCAGTTGTTCGAGCTGGCGCGGTTCGCCGTGTCGGGCCAGATACGCCGGGGAGGCGCACAGCACACGGCGGTTGTGCGGGGCGATGGGCAAGGCGATCAGGCTCGAGTCTTCCGGCTCGCCGTAGCGCAAAGCGATGTCCACGGGTTGGCGGAACAAGTCCGCGATGCGATCGCCGAGCAGCAAGCGCACGGTCAGCTTCGGGTGCTCGCGCTGGAACTCGTCGAGCCACGGCAGTAACAGGTTGCGGCCGAAGTCCGAAGGCGCCGACAACTGCAAGACCCCACTGACCTGATCCTGTCCGCTGGCCAGTAAGCGCCGGCCTTCATCAAGGTTGCTCAGCGCCGCCCGCGCGTATTCGAGAAAGCCGTCGCCCTCCGCTGTCAGGCGCAGACTGCGGGTCGAGCGCGCGAGCAAGCGCGCACCGAGCTGCTGTTCAATCCGTTTCAACGCCGCACTCGCCACGGCAGCGGACATGTCCATCACCCGCGCGGCTGCCGACAGACTGCCCAGATCCGCCGCCCGGACAAACAACTGCAAGTCGTCAAAACGCAGCATGCTCAGCCTCAATTATCAAAAAAATATTGAAAGAGACTGCTCTTTTAGCCGGTTTTATCTCGCAGAGAAATAGCCAATCATCGCTCTATCGCATTCATCCCGCTTCTCTGGAGCCGAGCATGACCCAGCCATTCACCGCTATTGCCACCCTGATCGCCAAGCCGGGCCAACAGGATCTTCTCGAACAAGGCCTGCGCGCACTGGTTGAGCCGAGCCGCGCCGAAGCCGGTTGCAGCCAGTACGACCTGCACCGTGACCTCGCCGACCCGCAGGTGTTTTATGTGATTGAACACTGGGCCAGCGAAGCGATTCTTGAGGCGCACAACGCCAGCGCGCACTTCCAGCATTTCCAGGCAACGGCTGGCCACGCCATCGAACACTTCCAACTCAAGCGCCTCGGCGCGATTGTCTGATTCCTTCTTCTATTACCTGTACGGAGCCACTCATGAAAGCCATCGCCTATTACGCTTCCCTGCCGATCAGCGACGCCAAGTCCCTGCAAGACATCGAACTGCCAGAACCGGTCGCCGGCCCGCGCGACGTGCTGGTGGAAGTCAAAGCCATTTCGGTCAACCCGGTCGACACCAAAGTGCGGCAGAACGTGGCACCGGAAAACGGCGCGGCGAAAGTGCTGGGCTGGGACGTTGCCGGTGTGGTCAAGGCTGTTGGCAGCGAAGTGACGTTGTTCAAGGCCGGCGACAAAGTCTTTTACGCCGGCTCCATCGCCCGTGCCGGCGGCAACAGTGAGCTGCACGTGGTGGATGAGCGCATCGTCGGCCATATGCCGAAATCCCTCGGTTTTGCCGAAGCCGCCGCACTGCCGCTGACCGCGATCACCGCATGGGAGTTGTTGTTCGAGCGCCTGCAAATCCGCGAAGGCAATACCGATGAAGGCCAGAGCCTGCTGATCGTCGGTGCCGCCGGCGGGGTTGGCTCGATCCTGACGCAATTGGCCAGGCAACTGACCGGCCTGAAGGTGATCGGCACCGCATCCCGCGAGCAAACCCGCGATTGGGTCAAAGAACTGGGCGCCGACCTGGTCATCGATCACAGCCAGCCGCTGAGCGAAGAACTCAAGCGCGCCGGGGTCGACAGCGTGACCCACGTCGCCAGCCTGACCCAGACCGACCAGCACCTGGATCAACTGGTCGAAGCGCTGGCGCCGCAAGGCAAACTGGCGTTGATCGACGATCCGAAGTCACTGGACGTGAGCAAGCTCAAGCGCAAGAGCCTGTCGCTGCACTGGGAGTTCATGTACACCCGCTCGCTGTTCGAGACGCCAGACATGATCGAGCAGCACAAACTGCTTAACCGCGTGGCGGATCTGATTGATGCCGGGACGTTGAAGACCACGGTGGGCGAGCATTTCGGCACGATCAATGCGGCGAACCTGCGTCGCGCCCATGAGCTGCTTGAAAGTGGCAAAGCCAAGGGGAAAATTGTTTTAGAAGGTTTCTAAAAAACCGCACAGCGCAGCCTTCGCCGAACCTAGAGCGGTCGGCGGGGCTGCGCTGTTTTTTGCCGTCAGTCCGATGCTTGACCCTTGTCACAATTGCGATCGTATTCAGGTCTACAATCGAAGCCTCTGCGATACATCTTTTACGCAAGGGAGGTCAGCAATGAAGATCCTGATAAAAGAAGTGGCAAAGTCTCAATGGCAGGTTCGTCTGGACCAACACGCCGTGACATTCCGCAGTGAAGCCGAAGCACTGGCCTTCACCCGCACCCTCGAAGCGCGACTGTGCGCACCCCATCAGATTCCCGACCGCAGCCAGCAGCGCGCCGCCGGCTGAGGTTATTTATGCCTCGGCCTGAGCTTGCGCCAGTGCCCGGGCATTCTGCAGACGGCGGGTGAGCAGCGCCACGCACACCACCAGCAAACCGCACAGGCTGATGACTATTGCCATCGGCACGGCGGTGCCGTCGTGCAACACCCCTACCAGCGCCGAAGCGCCGGCGGCGACACTGAATTGCATGCAGCCGAGCAGTGCCGACGCACTGCCGGCGCGTGCGCCCTGCCCGTTCATCGCACAAGCGGCGGCGTTCGGGCTGATGCAACCCAGGCTCGACACGCAGATGAACAGTGGAATCAGCAGCGGCCACAAGGATTCGGTGTGCATTGCGCTGACCGCGAGCAACGCTAGCCCGGCGGCGAAGTAAACCCACACCGCCCGCGACAGCAGGAACGCCGGGCCGCGCTTGGCCAACATCCGCGCGTTGACCTGCGCCACCAGAATGAAACCCGCCGCGTTGGTGCCGAACAACCAGCCGAAATGCTCGGCCGGCACGCCATACAGTTTGATGAAGATGAACGGTGAACCCGCGATGTAAGCGAACATCCCGGCGATGGCGATGCCGCCGGTCAGGGCATGGCCGAGGTAAACCCGGTCCTTGAGCAAGCGCCCGTATTGACGCAGCGCGCCGGACAACGGCTGGCGCGGCATGTGCGCCGGCATACTTTCCGGCAGCCCCAGCGCCACGGCCAACCCGGCCAGTGCACTGAAGCCGGTCAACACCAGGAAAATCGACTGCCAACCCGTGGTGTTGACCAACAGACCGCCGAGCATTGGCGCCAGAATCGGCGCCAGGCCCATCACCAGCATCAATTGCGAGAAGACCTTCGCCGAGCCGACCGCGTCGCATTTGTCGCTGACCACCGCCCGGGAAATCACCATCCCCGCACAGCCGCCCAAGGCCTGGACAAAACGCGCACCGATCAGCCATTCCAGGTTTGGCGCATAAGCGCAGGCCAGGGATGCCAAGGTGAACAGCGTAAGGCCCACCAGCAACGGGATGCGTCGACCGAAGCGGTCCGCCACCGGGCCATAAGCCAGTTGGCCGATGGACAGACCGGCGAAATACGCCGCCAGCGTCATCTGCACGTGTTTCTCGTCGGTGCCGAACGCCAGCGCCATCGAGGGAAAGGCAGGTAAATAGAAGTCGATCGCCAAGGGCCCGAAGGCGGTCAAGGCACCGAGAATCAGAATGGTACGGAAGTTCATCAGGCATCCAGGTTGGCAAGTCGGCAGCCCGACAGTCTAGCCGCGCCCGAACGCCTTGAACATTCCGATAGCTCGCTAACGATCAATTTCAGACGAGTTTCACTGCGTAGCCTTCTTCGCTGATGACCTCAATCACCTGCTCGGCGCTCAGCGCGCTTTCCACGCCGACCTCTTTCGCAGCCAGATCAACCCGCACACTGGCCGCCGGGTCCTTGGCCTGCACAGCGTTGGTGATTGCTTTGACGCAGTGACCGCAGGACATGCCTTGAACGTTGAACACTTGCATGGAAATGACTCCTTTGAGTGAGGTTGCCGGCAGTTTCGAGCTTGCCACGATGGCAAGGTCAAGTTCTTCAATAAACTGCCGGGCTGGCAATCGGCGCCGCGCTCGGCCAAGCTGCGTACATCAATGACTCGATTCAGGAGATTCAGCCATGCGCTGGTCAGCTTTCAGCCTGTTTGGCTTTCTCAGTCTCTTTGCCGCAATTCCTACAGTGCAAGCCGCTGGTGAGGATTACGGCGTTCTGATCATCTCCCGCGAGCGCCTGGAAGTGGCAACCTCCTGCGAAATCGGTGTGTATATCCAGGATCAGCTGTCGGCGCGACTGTTTCAGGAACAGAGCACGTCTTTCAACCTGCCACCGGGCACTGTATCGCTGCGTCTGAAACTACTGCCGGGGCAGGTACCGGGTTGCAATCCGGGCTTGCTCGCACCGGGTTCGCAGGAAATAAAACTGCAGGCGGGCGATGTGCAGAAGTACCGGATCGCGATGACACAGGAAGGCATGTACCTGAAGCGCGCCGATCTCGGCTATTAAGCAACTACAAACCTGTGGGAGCGAGCCTGCTCGCGAATACGGTGTGTCATTCAGCGATGATGTTGACTGACCCACCGCTTTCGCGAGCAGGCTCGCTCCCACAGTTGGTTTTGCGGCGCGTCAAAGAATGGCGCTTGACCTTGCCCGCATGGCAAGGTTGATCCTTGTAGGCATCTACTACAGGGAGTACGACCAATGTACGATTCCATCACTTTCGACCTGCCGATTGCCGGCATGACCTGCGCCAGCTGCGCCGGCCGTGTCGAGCGGGCGTTGAGCAAAGTCAGCGGTGCCAGTGCCGTCAGCGTCAACCTCGCCACCGAGCAGGCCCGGGTGCAGGCGCCCGGCGACAGTCTGCCGGCCTTGATGGCAGCAGTTGAGCGCGCCGGTTACAGCGTGCCGCAGCAGGCTATCGAATTGAATATCGAAGGCATGACCTGCGCCTCCTGCGTCGGTCGCGTCGAACGTGCGCTGAACAAAGTGCCGGGCGTGAAAAGCGTCAGCGTGAACCTGGCCAACGAACGTGCGCATCTGGATTTGCTCGGCCAGGTCGACCCGCAAACGCTGCTTGAGGCCGTGAGCAAGGCCGGTTATTCGGCCAGCGTCTGGCAAGCCGAACACCCGCAAACCGATAACCAGCAACAGCGCCTCAAGCATGAGCGCTGGGCGCTGATCTGCGCCATCGCCCTGGCCTTGCCGTTGGTGGCGCCGATGTTGCTGCAACCGTTCGGCATCCACTGGATGCTCCCGGCCTGGGCGCAATTCGCCCTCGCCACGCCCGTGCAGTTCATATTCGGTGCACGCTTTTATGTAGCGGCGTGGAAAGCCGTGCGTGCCGGAGCGGGCAACATGGACTTGCTGGTCGCCCTCGGCACCAGCGCCGGTTACGGCTTGAGCTTGTACGAATGGGCCACCGCCGCCGGGCGCATGCCGCATCTGTATTTCGAAGCGTCGGCGGTGGTCATTGCCTTGGTGCTGCTCGGCAAATACCTGGAGAGCCGCGCCAAACGCCAGACTGCCAGTGCCATCCGCGCGCTGGAAGCGTTGCGTCCGGAACGGGCGATTCAAGTCATCGACGGCCGCGAGCAGGATGTCGCCATCAGCGCTTTGCGCCTGAACGATCTGGTGCTGGTCAAACCCGGCGAGCGTTTCCCGGTCGACGGCGAAGTCATCGAAGGCCAGAGCCACGCCGATGAAGCACTGATCAGCGGCGAAAGCCTGCCGGTACCGAAACAACCCGGAGACAAAGTCACCGGCGGCGCGATCAACGGTGAAGGCCGCTTGCTGGTGCGCACCCTGGCGCTCGGCGCAGAAACCGTGCTGGCGCGGATCATTCGTCTGGTTGAGGACGCTCAAGCCGCGAAAGCACCGATCCAGAAACTGGTGGATAAAGTCAGCCAGATCTTCGTGCCAACGGTGTTGCTGATCGCGTTGGTGACACTGATCGGCTGGTGGCTCTACGGCGCCCCCATGGAGACCGCGTTGATCAACGCCGTCGCGGTGCTGGTCATCGCCTGCCCGTGTGCGCTGGGGCTTGCCACGCCGACGGCGATCATGGCCGGCACCGGCGTAGCGGCGCGTCACGGCATTCTGATCAAGGACGCCGAAGCGCTGGAACGCGCCCATGAAGTCAGCAGTGTGGTATTCGACAAAACCGGCACGCTGACCTCCGGCACGCCGCGCATTGCCCATTTCAGTGCAGTGGATGGTGATGAAGACACGCTGCTGAAACTGGCCGGTGCGCTGCAACGCGGCAGTGAACATCCGTTGGCCAAAGCGGTACTCGATGCCGCAGCGGAACGAGGCCTGAACGTGCCGGATGTCAGCGACAGTCAATCGCTGACCGGTCGCGGCATTGCCGGCAATCTTGAAGGCCGGCGTCTGGCGCTGGGCAATCGGCGGATGCTCGAAGAAAGTGCTTTGAACGCGGGCAACCTGAGCGAATCTGCCCAGACTTGGGAAGCCGAGGGCCGCACCCTGTCGTGGTTAATCGAACAAAGCCCGGAACCGAAAGTGCTCGGTTTGTTCGCCTTTGGTGACACCCTGAAACCCGGTGCACTGGAAGCCGTGCAGCAACTCGCCGCCCAGGATATCCACAGCCATCTGCTGACCGGCGACAACCGTGGCAGTGCGCGCGTGGTCGCCGAGGCCCTCGGTATCAGCAATGTCCACGCCGAAGTGCTGCCGGCGGACAAAGCCGCGACCGTCACCGAGCTTAAAAAAAACGGCGTGGTCGCCATGGTCGGTGACGGCATCAACGACGCCCCGGCCCTCGCCGCTGCCGACATCGGTATCGCCATGGGCGGCGGCACAGATGTGGCCATGCACGCAGCGGGCATTACCCTGATGCGCGGCGATCCACGGTTGGTGCCGGCGGCGCTGGAGATCAGTCGCAAAACCTATGCAAAGATCCGCCAGAACCTGTTCTGGGCCTTTGTCTACAACCTGATCGGCATTCCGCTGGCGGCGTTCGGCTTCCTTAACCCGGTGCTGGCCGGCGCGGCGATGGCGCTGTCGAGCGTCAGCGTGGTGAGCAATGCGTTACTGTTGAAAACCTGGAAACCCAAGGACCTGGAGGAACACCGATGAACATCGGTCAAGCGGCCAGACACAGTGGCCTGAGCGCGAAAATGATCCGCTATTACGAGTCGATCGGCCTGCTCAAAGCGGCGCATCGCACCGACAGCGGTTACCGGGTCTATGGTGACGATGACCTGCATACGCTGGCGTTCATCAAGCGCTCGCGGGATCTGGGCTTTTCCCTGGAAGAGGTCGGCAAACTGCTGACCCTCTGGCAGGATCGCCAACGCGCCAGCGCCGATGTCAAAGCCTTGGCCCGCCAGCACATCGACGAGTTGAACCAGAAGATTCGCGAGCTCGGCGAATTACGCGACACCCTGCAAGACCTAGTCGAGCACTGCAACGGCGACCACCGCCCCGATTGCCCGATCCTCAAGGAACTGGCGTCGGGCTGCTGCGCACAACCTCCCGGCGCTTGAGCGCCAGAACTTTCACCAGCAGCAACGTACTGAGCGGAATGCCGTGAAACAGCATGACCACGGCACCCGGCGTCCACCACGCGTAGAACGGCGCGGCGATCAGCATGCCGATACCGAACCCGGTCATTTGCAGCAAAGTCAGCACGCTGAAAATCGGCAGGCGCAATTGCTCGGGTTCACGCTGCAGACGCGACATCAGCCCGACCTCGGAAAAGCCGTCACCCAGCCCTGCCGGCAAGGAAAACAGCAACAGCGCATAGAGGTTGTGTTGCTGGAACATCAGGATAAAGCCACAGGACATCAGCGCCACACCGAAGAAAAACCGTCGTTCGAGGTGGATGTTGTCCGAGCCTTTGAGACGGCTGGCGATTCGCGCACCCAGCAATTTGCCGCTGGCCCACACCGCGAGCATCAGGCCCAGCGTGGTGCTCGCCGATTCTGGGGTGAGCAGTTTGGAGATGATCGGAAAGCCGACGTTGTGCGCGGCGCTGCCCAAGGTGTCGGCCATGGTCACTGCGAGCATGGCGGCAATCACCGGCGTCGCACGCAAGCCCTGCTTGAGCGCTGACCATTCGCCGCGTTCCGGTGCGTCGTTGACGGTTGCGGGTGCGAACCGCAGCGGCACAATCAATAACGCGGCCAGCAAATAGGTCAGCGCATTCAGCGCGAACACCGTTTCAAAACCAAACCCCGCTACCAGCAAACCTGAAACCAGGCTGCCACCAACCATCGCGGCGGATGAAGCCGAGGTGATCCAGGCATTGGCCTTGAGCAACTGATCGGCGTGGATCAAACGCGGCAACTGGCTGTTGAGGCCGATGGCGAACATCGAGTTTCCCAGGCCCAGACCGAAGGCGATCACCGGCAACAGCAAGGCCTGTTGGCTGACGGGCACGATCAACAACAGACCGAGCACGCTGGCGCGCAGCAGGTCGAAGGCGATCAGCGGTGCGCGTCCGCTGCAACGACGGTAAAACGCGGTGCCGATCAGACTGGCAAAAATCCCCCCGCCGACACGACTGGCGAGAAAGACCCCGACGCTTATTGCGCTGTTGCTCAGCAGGTAGACGTAGGTGGCCAGCGCAACCATGTTGAGGAAGGCGCCGAAATCGGAGATCAGTCGAGCGGTGACGATCAGGTGGGTGTTGCGGGGGGTGGTCACATTCAGTCCTTGAGTGTGGTTGGGGCGGTGGACAGTAGACTTGAATTTGCGGGGATCCGAAAGAGGCCCCTCACCCTAACCCTCTCCCAGGGGGAGAGGGGACCGATTGGGGGATATTTGGGAGGTACACCGACCTGAACGTTTTTCGTTGAATCCATAATCGACTCGTTTTTTCAGGTCGATATATGACGCAAGACACCTCGGCCGGCTCCCTCTCCCTCTGGGAGAGGGCTGGGGTGAGGGGCTTCTGGGCTTGTAAGGCTTCTGAATCAAACAAAAAACCCGGCCGAAGCCGGGTTTCTCATCAAGCAATCACTGCATCCACGGTGGTGGCGGTGGCTCGTCAGACTTGCCTTTCGGCTCGTCGTCCGATGCACGGATGGCCTGCTTGCGTTCCTCGTCGAGGCGCGCCGCTTCGATCTCGCGCAGAACTCCGCCAACATCGGCCAGGTCTTCCGGATCATCGAACTCACCGGTCAGCACACTGTTCGGGTGCAGGGTGCCGGCTTCGTACAACGCCCACATTTCCTTGGCGTATTTGGTCAGCTTCAACTCCGGGGCAAAGCGTCCGAAGTAGGAAGCCATGTTGCCAACGTCGCGTTCCAACATGCTGAACGCGTGGTTGTTGCCGGCAGCGTCGACAGCTTGCGGCAGGTCGATGATGACCGGGCCGGTCGGCGTCAACAGCACGTTGAACTCCGACAGGTCACCGTGCACCAGACCGGTACACAACATCAGCACGATCTGCGAAATCAGGAACGCGTGATACTCGCGCGCCTGATCCGGCTCCAGCACCACGTCATTGAGACGCGGCGCGGCGTCGCCGAACTCGTCGGCCACCAGTTCCATCAACAGCACGCCGTCGAGGAAATCGTACGGTTTGGGCACCCGCACGCCGGCGCCGGCCAGACGGAACAGCGCCGCCACTTCGGCGTTCTGCCAGGCATCTTCGGTCTCTTTGCGACCGAACTTGGAGCCTTTCGCCATTGCGCGAGCCTGTCGGCTGTTGCGCACCTTGCGGCCTTCCTGATACTCGGCCGCCTGGCGGAAACTGCGTTTGTTCGCCTCCTTGTAGACCTTTGCGCAACGTAACTGATTGCCGCAGCGCACCACATAAACAGCTGCTTCTTTACCACTCATCAGTGGGCGCAGCACTTCGTCGACCAGACCGTCCTCGATCAGGGGTTCAATGCGTTTTGGAGTCTTCATCAGCTTTTATTGTGGGTCCTTTATTACCAAACACGCGAATGTCACTCGTTATACGGCAATCCTCGCATCACGGGGAGGGGTTGCCGACCTGTGAACGTTGAGAATGCACACACTGTGCCGGATTAAACAGGGCCAACTCTGCGCTCGCGCATCGACCGTGGGGAATCATAGCCGAGGCTGTTGTACTTGTTGGTACATGTCTTCAAGGGCATTTGCGACAGAATCTGACATCCGGCTGTTGTCCCCTCGGCAGTTTTTTGCAAAGTCGCCTCAATTTCCCTGTTTTGCAGCCGAAGCCCTCAATGACAGAGGGATTTGTCCGACAATCGTTCCACAACAATCAACGATGCCGTGCTCAGGGATACGGGTGATCCACAACGTTTTCGGCTGCCAATAAACCACAAGTCATCTGCACTGCGTGGGCCTACAAGAAAATCTGGAGCGCGGATGAACATCAAACAGAAATTGACGTGGGCGTTTGCAATCATCGCCTGCTTGCCGGTGGTGCTAGTCGCAACGCTGGTGGTGATGAACCTGCGCAGCGATGCCCGGGACAGTTTTGTCGACAGCAGCGGTCGCGAAATTCGTCAGGTCAGCAATGCCATGCAGCTGTTTTTTGATGGCATCAGCCAGAACGTCGATTACCTGGCGTCGCAGCCGCTGATCAAAAACACCGACGACAGCCTCAAGACCTACATGAGCGCCAACGCCGAATCCATCCCGCAAGGCGAGATGGACAAAAAGGTCTTCGCGTTCCTCCAGGACCTGGGCAACGCCCACCCGGCTTACGCCTACGCCATCGTTGGCACCGCCGCCGGCGGTTATGTGTCGTGGCCGGACGATCCGAAGCTCAACAACTACGACCCGCGTCAGCGGCCGTGGTACAAGGCTGCCCAGGCTAAACCGGGCAAACCGTTGCGGACCGCCGCTTACTACTGGGCGCAGGACGATGCGACCTACGTCAGCACCGTGCGCACCATCGACAACAAACTCGGCAGCAACGGCGGCGTGGTCAGCATCGACGTGACGCTCAAGCAGCTCACCGAGATCGTCAAACAGATCAAGCTGGGCGAAACCGGCTACCTGATGCTTCTGGAAAACAGCGGCACGGTGCTGGTCGATCCGAAACAGCCGGAACACAATTTCAAGCCGCTGGACAGCCTAGGCGAAGGCTATGCGCAACTGGCCAAGGCGGGCAAAGGCCTGGTCGAAGTCGAGCTTAACGGCGAGCGCTACATGGCCAACGTCTGGCCATCGGAGCAATTGGGCTGGACCTTCGTCGGCCTGATCAAGCAGAGCGATGTGATGAGCTCCGCCACGCAACTGACCTGGCTAATCGCGATCATCGCCGCCGTGCTGGCCGTGCTGTTCGCCGTGGTCGGCGCCAGTTTTGCCAGCCTGATCGTGCGGCCGATCCGCAGCGTCGCCAGTGGCCTGGAAGGCATCGCGCAGGGCGAAGGCGACCTGACCAAAAACCTCGATATCCGAGGCAACGACGAAACCGCGCAACTGGCCAACTGGTTCAATCAGTTCCTCACCGCGATCCGCAGCCTGATTCAGCATATCGGCGGCGCCGCCGGGAAAATCCTCGCGACCTCGCAGAGTTCGACCCGCGTCTCAAGCGACATGGCCGAAGCCGCCGGGCGTCAGCGTGAAGCCGTGGACATGGTCTCGACCGCGTTCCACGAAATGGTCGCCACCGCCAACGAAGTCGCACGCTCGTGCAGTCAGGCAGCGGATTCGGCCGACAGCGGCCAGCGGCAGGCCCGCCAAGGTCAGCAGCAGATTGATGCGGCGGTAAACAGCGTCGACCAACTAAGCCAGGAGCTGGAGCAATCGGCGCAGTCTATGCAGCAACTGGAGCGTGACAGCAACGATATCCAGTCGATCCTCGGCACCATCCGCTCCATCGCCGAACAGACCAACCTGCTCGCGCTCAACGCCGCCATCGAAGCAGCGCGCGCCGGTGAGCAGGGCCGTGGTTTTGCCGTGGTCGCCGATGAGGTGCGCGCACTGGCCAAACGCACGGCGGATTCGACGGCGGAAATCGATGGCTTGCTCGGCAATCTGGCCAAGCGTACCAGTCAGGTCACGCAACAGATGCATGCCAGCCTGCAGGTCTCGCAGCAGTCGGTGACGCGTATCGGCGAGGCGCGCGAAAGCTTCGGGCAGATCCGCGAATCGGTGGACGTGATCCGTGACATGAACACGCAGATCGCCACCGCCGCCGAAGAACAGCATCAGGTAGCTGAGGACATCAACAGGCACATCAGCCAGATTCACGGGGATGCGCAGTTGGTGGCGGAACTGGCCAACTCGGCGCGCCTGGATTCGCAGAGTCTGGCGGGGTTGTCGAATGAGTTGGATGGGTTGGTCAGACGGTTTCGTACCTGAACCTCAAAAGCCACCCTCATCGGAACGCCGCCCGCCCAGCCCTCTCCCTGAGGGAGAGGGGGCTGACCGAGGTGTCTGGCGTTATGCATCGACCTGAAATACCGCGTCGAATATGGCTTGGCAGAATTCTCCAAATCAGTTCGATTCCGGATTCAGCACAACTCTCTCAGGTCGGTGTAACTCCGAAGCATCCCCCAATCAGTCCCCTCTCCCTCTGGGCGGTCCGACGTTTCGGGAGGGCTAGGGTGAGGGGCTCTTTCAGCGTCAGCGTTCGATGATGGCGGTGACGCCTTGCCCACCCGCCGCGCAAATCGATATCAACCCCCTGCCCTTCCCCGCTGCGTCCAGCAACTTCGCCAGGTTCGCCACGATGCGCCCTCCGGTCGCCGCAAACGGATGCCCGGCCGCCAGCGAACTGCCCTTCACGTTCAGCCGGCTACGATCAATCGAACCCAACGGCGCGTCGAGTCCCAGACGGGTTTTGCAGTATTCGGGATCCTCCCAGGCCTTCAGCGTGCACAGCACTTGCGCCGCGAACGCTTCATGAATTTCGTAGTAGTCAAAATCCTGCAAGGTCAGCCCGTTGCGTGCCAGCAACCGTGGCACGGCATACACCGGCGCCATCAGCAGCCCTTCGGCGCCGTTGACGAAATCCACTGCCGCCGCTTCGCCATCGCGCAGATACGCGAGAATTGGCAAACCCCGTTCCTTCGCCCATTCCTCACTGCCGAGCAATACCACCGACGCGCCATCGGTCAGCGGCGTGGAGTTGCCTGCCGTCAACGTGCCTTTGGCGCTTTTTTCAAAGGCCGGTTTCAGCGTCGCGAGTTTTTCCAGGGTCAGGTCCGGGCGCAGATTGTTGTCGCGGGTTAGACCAAGGAACGGCGTCATCAGGTCGTTGTGCCAGCCTTCGCTGTAGGACGCGGCGAGTTTGTGATGACTTCCGAGGGTCAGTTGATCCTGCTCTTCACGCGGGATCTGCCAGGTCTGCGCCATCAATTCACAGTGCTCGCCCATCGACAGCCCAGTGCGTGGTTCGCCGATGCGTGGAAAGTCGGGAATCAGATGTTTGGGGCGCAGTTGCAGAAAGGTTTTCAGTTTGTCGCCGGTGGTCTTGGCGCGGTTGGCTTGCAGGAGGATTCTGCGCAGGCCTTCGCTGACTCCGATCGGCGCGTCCGAGGTGGTGTCGACGCCGCCGGCGATGCCGCTCTCGATCTGGCCGAGGGCGATCTTGTTCGCCACCAGAATCGCCGCTTCCAGACCGGTGCCGCAGGCTTGCTGAATGTCATAGGCGGGCGTGGCGGGTGACAGACGTGAGCCGAGCACGCATTCACGGGTCAGACTCATATCTCGTGACAATTTCAGCACCGCGCCCGCCACCACTTCACCGATGCGCTGGCCATGCAGGTTGTAGCGTTCGATCAGGCCCTCAAGGGCGGCGGTGAGCATCGCCTGATTGCTGGCCGTGGCGTACGGCCCGTTGGAACGGGCGAAAGGGATACGGTTACCGCCAATGATCGCGACGCGGCGCAGCTGACTCATGAATAACTCCTTTTCCGAAGGTTTGAATTCACGCCAATCCCCTGTAGGAGTGAGCCTGCTCGCGATAGCTGTGGGTCAGATAAACATTTCTTGACTGATACACCGCTATCGCGAGCAGGCTCACTCCTACAGGGGTCAGCTGTGTTTCTGAATGTGGGTTCGGCAACACAAACGCCGGGGGCAAACTACTCTGCTGTTCTAGCGTAGGCCTTATTACGTGGATCGAACGATTGATTGCCATCGGTAGTCCACACTTTGAACCCCAACTTTTGGAGAGCGTTCCATGTCTGACCGCTATATCGACTTCGCCAACTCGTCCATCGGCCATCGCCTGGTCGGGGCGCTGGGCCTGCCGTCGCCGGTGCGGCTGGAACGCTGGCAGGCCGGGCGCCTGCGGCCGGTGGAAGGGGCGCTGCTGATCGGCGGCGGGCCGCTGGCGGAGCGCGTCAGTGCCTTCGCCAACCGTTTGACCGACGGCATCTACCGTTACGGCGAACAACCGGCAACCGCCACCGAATGGATTCCCGGCCACGGCCCGAAACTCAAAGCCGTGGTGTTCGACGCCAGCGAACTGCTGCACACCGACCAGCTCAAGCAACTGCGCGAATTCTTCCAGCCGTTGATGAAGAATCTAGAGCATAGCGCCCATCTGGTGATTCTTGGTCGTGCGCCGGAAACCCTCAGTGATCCGTTTGCTGCCAGTGCGCAACGAGCGCTGGAAGGGTTTTCCCGTTCGCTGGCCAAGGAGCTGCGCAGCGGCGGCACGCTGCAACTGATCTACGTCGGTGAGGGCGCCGAAGATCAACTGGAAGGCCCGCTGCGGTTTTTCCTCTCGCCGAAAAGTGCGTTCGTGTCCGGCCAGGTGATCCGCCTGACGGCTTGTGCGACGCCAGTGACTGACTGGACACGGCCGCTGGCCGGACGCAAGGCGCTGGTCACTGGTGCGGCTCGCGGTATCGGCGCATCGATTGCCGAGACCCTGGCGCGCGACGGCGCCGAGGTGATCCTGCTCGACGTGCCGCCGGCGAAGACCGATCTGGAAGCCCTCGCCGCCCGCCTCGGCGGCCGCGCGATTACCCTGGATATCTGCGCCACCGACGCCGCCACGCAACTGATCGGACAACTGCCTGACGGCCTCGATATTCTGGTGCACAACGCCGGCATCACCCGCGACAAAACCTTGGCCAATATGACCCCGGAATTTTGGGATGCAGTGCTGGCGGTCAACCTCAACGCGCCGCAAGTGCTGACCCAGGCACTGCTCGACAGCGGCACGCTGCACGACAACGCGCGGGTGATTCTGCTGGCCTCGATCAGCGGCATTGCCGGCAATCGCGGGCAAACCAACTACGCCGCGAGCAAGGCCGGGCTGATTGGTCTTGCGCAGGCCTGGGCACCGACACTGCTGGAACGCGGCATCAGCATCAACGCCGTTGCGCCCGGTTTTATCGAAACGCAAATGACTGCACACATTCCGTTTGGCCTGCGTGAGGCGGGCCGGCGCATGAGTTCGCTCGGTCAGGGCGGTTTACCGCAAGACGTCGCCGAAGCCGTCGCGTGGCTGGCGCAACCGGGCACCGGCGCATTCACCGGGCAGGCACTGCGCGTCTGTGGACAAAGCGTTCTGGGGGCTTAGGCATGAGCATGGAATGGCATACGCTGGATCGCGAACCGAGTCTGCCCGGGCTCTACGCACGGGCGGCGACGCGACGCAAAATCACCGGCACCCAATTACCCGACAGCGGCTTGCGCTGTTGGGTCGATGTCGATGGCCAACGCCTGGCAGGCTATCGCAAGGTCTGCGGATTCGTCGATGACGGTCTATTGCCGCCGACGTATCCGCACATCCTCGCCTTTGCATTGCAGATGCAATTGCTCACCGCCAAAGCATTTCCGTTCCCGCTGTTGGGGCTGATTCATCTGAGCAACCGCATTCGCGTGTTGCGCCCGATGGGCGGGATCGGTCGGGCGCAGGTCAGCGTGCGCGTGACGAATCTGCAAGCGCATCCCAAAGGTGCGACGTTCGATCTGCTGACCACCCTGGATGATCAACTCGGGCCGTTGTGGGAAGCCGAAAGCCAGATGCTCTGTCGCGGTGTGAAACTTGAGGGCGAGCCGGCCGAGCAGACCTGGGAGCCGTCGCAATCGCTGGTGGAGGTGGCACGCTGGAAAGCCCCGGTCGATATCGGTCGGCAATACGCCAAAGTGTCCGGCGACTACAACCCGATTCACCTGAGTGCGGCCAGTGCCAGGCTGTTTGGCTTTCCAACAGCGATCGCCCATGGTTTGTGGAACAAGGCGCGAACACTCGCGGCGCTGGGCGATCATTTGCCCAAGGCCAACCTTGAGATCGCCGTGCACTTTCGTAAACCGGTGCGCCTGCCCAGTGAGGTGACCTTGCTGGCGAGTGCGGCGGGGTCCAGTGGTGAGTTGCGGCTGATCGGTGCACAAGACCTCGAACACATGGTCGGGCAGTGGCAACCCATTGCCTGAGCTCGCGGCACACCATTAATTGTGTGTATATAACTTAAGTTTTCGCCGTCCTTCCCCCTTCCACTGAAAAAACCAGGGCCTTGATTATCAAGGCCTTTTTTTGTCCGGCTATATCCTGGGTATTAGTCCTTAGGCGCTGAACTTCACCTTATATATAAAGGCGTTAATACCAACTTGAGAATGGCCTGAAACCTGCCCCTGGACTGAGATTGAGCACAACGGGCGAAGGCATCACCGACAACAGATCGGCGAGCCATCGAAGACAACGAACGTTGTGACAGGTGCAAGGAATCTCAATCATGAAAACTCAAAACGTGTGGTGCAAATCGGCAATCGCTCTGGCATTGATTCTCTCCCTTGGCGTCACCGGGTGCAGCAGCGGTGGTGGCGGTCATAAAAGCAGTTCCGGCAGTTCTTCGGCGGATGGTACGGCGGGTACTGGTGGCACATCGGGTACTGGCAGCACAGGTGGCACGGGTGGCAGCGGTGATACCGCAGGCACTGGCGGAACCGGTGGCACGGGTGGTACAGGCGGCACTGGTGGCACTGATCCGACTAATCCAACCAACCCGACAGACCCGACTGACCCCACTAACCCGACCAACCCAACCACCACACCGTTGGTGACCACCACGTTGGTGCAGGATGTCGGTAATACCGTCGCTGGCGTCGGCGATGGCGTTGGCCAGATCGGCGACTCGCTCAGCACCGTACCGGTGGTCGGTGGTGTGGTGCAGAGTGCGGCCAACACCGCAGGCAATGTTGTCAGCACCTTGGGTGATGGCGTCGCCGATGGCGTAGGCAAACTGGCCACCGACCCTAATGGCCTGACCACCACCGTTGCTTCGGTTGGCGGTGTAGTGACGGATGTTGGCAACGGCGTCTCCGACCTCAGCGCCAAGCTGTCCACTGCCACCACCAGCGTGCCAGTGGTGGGCGGTGTAGTCACCAGAGTCGCGCCGTTGGTTGATGGGGTCGGCGAGAAAGTCACCATGCTCGGTAATACCCTCGACACCACGCTGACCAGCGGCCCGACCAGTCAACTGACGAACAAACTCGGCAGTAGCCTGGTGCCAGTGATCGCGATGGTTGAAAGCACCACTGACAAAGTCGGCGATGCGACCGGTCTGGGCGATCCGCTCAAAGGCGTGGTTGCGCAAGTCGGTGGCGCGGTGAACACACTGGGCGGCAATGTTACCGATGCGGGTAACGGCAACGCCTTGACCAACACACTCGGCGGCGCGTTGAGCGATACCGGCACCGCAGTCGCCAAGGCTGGCGGTCTGGTGTCCAACGGCACTGGTTCGGGTACTGGTGGAGTGGGCGGTGGCCTCGGTGGTACTGGCCTGCTGCAAACCGTTGGCGGCGCGGTGGTCAATGTCGGCTCAGGTCTGGCGGCAGGCAACGGCACTCTCGCAGCGCCTGGCAACGTCCTCGCAGCGGCCGGCAACACAGTGGCTTCGCTCAACACCGTACTCGGCGGTTCGGGCACCCCGATCACCGCAACCACCTCACCTCTGGCCACGGTTGGCGGAACCTTGGGGGCAGGCCTGAACCCGGTTACCAGTGCGGTTACCAACGTGACCCAACAAGTCGGCGCCGCTACCGGTATCGGCTCACCTGTTACAGGTCTCACCGGCCAGGTGGGCGGCGCGGTCAGCAGTATCGGCGGCAGCATTGCCGCGACCAACAACCCGGTCACCACCGCAGTCGGTGGTCTGGTCAGCAACGTTGGCGGCACCGTCGCCGCCGTCGGTGGCCTGGTCAACGGCGGTACCAGCGGGGGTACCACCAGTGGCGGTCTGGGCGGTGTACTCGGTGGTCTGACTGGCACTCTGGGAGGCAACACACGCTAAATTGCACCTGGCCGATTCGACGGCCTCACCTACAGCGCCTACGCTTGGTTGAGGGCGGAAGATTCCCACGAGTCTTCCGCCTTTTTTCTTAGGAAAATTCAGCCCAGTGCCGTGATCTGACCATGGAGTGTCCTATGCGCGTAATGGCATCCCTGCTGTTCCTCAGTCTCAGTTCCGCCGCCCTCGCCGACACCCTGCCCAGCTTTCTCAACAGCAACGAAACCATCCGCAATCTGCCGGTGCCGAACCTGCCGGCCGATGCCTATCGCCCAAGCGCCACGCCGGTGCAAGTGCCGGACGCTGGTGCCGCCACTGCGCAACCGCTGTTGATGGACACCAAGATCAAACTGCAAACCGTGCAGATCGAAGGCGGCACCCTCTACCCGCTCAACGAACTCGCCGAAATCTATAAGCCCCTGATCGGCCGGCAAGCCACGCTCGCCGAGCTGATCGAAGCCACGCGCAACATCACCCGACGCTATCAGCAGGACGGTTACCTGCTGTCCTACGCGTTCTTGCCGCAGCAAAATTTCAATGACGGCGTAGCGCGCGTGGTGCTGGTGGAAGGCTACGTCCGCGATATCCAGATCCAGGGCGATGTCGGCCGGGTCAAAGCCCTGCTCGACAAACTGGCGGCGAAGATTCAGACCGAGCGGCCGCTGACCCGCAAGACGTTCGAGCGCTACACCACGCTGATGACGCGCATTCCCGGGGTGACGATCCAGGCCCAGGTGCCACCGCCCGGCACCACCGACGGCGCCACAACACTGGTGGCCCAGGCCAGTCGCAAACCCTTCACCAGTACGCTGAGCACCACCGAAGACAACCGCAACGGCACCCAGGCACTGCTCGGTGTCAGCAGCAATTCGCAGACCGCGATGGGCGAGCAACTGACCCTCAGCGGCCTGTTCCCACCGGGTGACGATCACGAACATTACTACCGGCTCGACTACAACCAGTTCATCAATGACGAGGGCGCACAACTGGCGCTGTCGGCTTCACGCTACCGTGCTGACCCCGGCACCAATGTCCTGCTCGACAATGGCCTGCAACTCAAACCGCACCGCGAAAACGACCGCTACTCGATCGGTTTCACCTTGCCACTGATTGCCGCCTCCAACGAACTGCTAACGGCCGGTTCAAGGCTTTACGCGGTCAACGACAAGACCCGCTACAAGGTGATCGGCTTCCCGCTGAGTGTCGAAGAACGCACCGACATCCGCGCCCTCGCCTTCGAGAGCGACTGGCGCAAGGCCGATGCCCGCCAACTGCGAATCCTCAGTGGCGGTGTGTACCAAGGCGTCGACAGCATGGGCGCGAAAACCAACAACAACGCCATCGACCTCGACTTCTTTCGCCTGCGCCTGTCTGGCGTGCAGAGCGACAAGTTCCTCGACAACTGGCAAGGCGTGCTGTCTGCCGCACTGTACTGGAGCGACGACACCCTGCCCGACAGCGAGCGCGCGGTGTTCGGCGGGCAGAACTTCGGTCGTGGTTATCCCGACGATCGAGCGTCCGGCGACAAGGGCTGGGGCGTGGCGTACGAGGTCAACTACAGCTTCAACCGCGACGGCAACTGGGTGCGCATCCTGCAACCGTACTTCGTCCTTGATCGCTCACGCAGCTGGTTCAACGAATTGCCGGTAAAGGCCAACAACCTGTCATCGGCGGCGATCGGGCTACGGTTTGGCGATGCCAAGTACTACAACATTGCGCTGGAAGCGGCGAAGGCGATGTCGGATGAAGCGCTGGACACGTTCAATCGCCGGACGCGGTACAGCATCAGTTTCAGTTATCAGTTGTAAGCCGAAACACCCAAGAGGCTTCTGCAGCGGCGGGTGGAGTGTACAAACGGCAGAACTGGGTCGGATTGCAGGCAGCCTCGCTAGCAGGCTAGCTCCCACAGTTGAATTGGGTGCATACAGAGAGAGATTGATCGCTGTCAGGCCGCCATCGCGAGCAGGCTCACTCCTACAGTTGGATTGAGTGCATTCAGTTAGAAACTGGCCGGCTGTCAGGCCGCTTTCGCAGGAACGCCGTCCGCAGCAAACTCGCCCCCACAGAAAAGCCAAAGCAAAACAGCACACACCGCGCACCGCGCATCGCTACCGCTCCTCACCACTCAACAGGATGAGCGTTAGCTCGGCTGCAGCTCTTGATCTTGATTCACCGGCCGCGTCGGCAGGCTGAGTGGAGGGATTGATCCGGGGGTGGGAGCGCAGCGACCGTTTGGCGAAGCCAAACACAGCGAGAGGAGGTGCAGCGAAGCAAACCGTAGGCGCTGCCCCCGGATCGATCCCGGAGCGAAGGAACCCCGAGCCTCAGCGAGTGGGCCGAACGTTGCGGCAAGCCTTTTTGGGTACTTTTTCGGCGTCTGGAAAAAGTGCCTCGCCGTAAGGGCGAAACCGCCAGCTGCAACACCCAAAAAAACGGATATTCACCCAAAACACCCAAAGCACGGTCGGCCCAGAGGCCGCCGAGCTCAACCTCAGCCAACCTGAACCTTAGGCTTGGGAAACAAATTATCCAAAGTCTCCAACAACCTGACGTAATAAATCGGCTTGCGAAACAGATCCACCACCTGCAACCGCAACAAATCACTGACGTCTTCCATATCCGCATGCCCCGACATCACAATCACCGGCAAATGCTGCCGAGAAGTATGCTCACGCAACCGCTTGATCAACGACATCCCGGACTCCTCCGGCATACGCAAATCAGTAATCACCAGCGCGATATCGGGATGGCGAGTCAGATGATGCAACGCCAGCTTCACCGACGTCGCCGCATGACAGACAAACCCCTCACCCTCCAGCAACTCCGCCAGTTCCAGCAACGCGTCCTCTTCATCGTCAACCAAAAGCAACTGTTGGCGGTGCGGCGAAGACGCGTTCATAGGCAATACCTGAAAGCTGAATGGAAAATCCATTGTAGTGCGATATCAGCCAGGTGCAGCGTTCCCACGACTCAAGGCGTCGGCCGTGTCACAGCCGTACCATCAAGAGACGTCAAAATATTATTGAAGATCGCCAGCACCCTATCGCCAAGAGGGGTTACGAATGCCACAACCACGACGGCGACCATCGCCACCACAATGGCGTACTCGATCGCCGAAGCCCCTTCTTCATTCTTGATGAACACCCGGGCTCTGGACATTAGATAGTCGAAAGTCATGCGAAACATAGGACTGCTCCTTTGCGCCTCTGGCGCTGATGTCACTACAACGGCAAAGACCCACCGTGCCATTTGAGCATTGTCAAGAAACCCCCACCCAACAACTGTAAGAACGGATTAACCGGAAAGTATTAATCCAATCGTGTTTTTGCCATCGGCTGCTGTTAATTGGCCAAGACTCATACTTTCGTGAGTTATTTTCCTGTCAGTAATGGCGTTTTGGCTTGGATCAGCTAGCGTGGAAATAGCGAAATAGTTGCATGTTCATAGCTGCCGGATTGGGAACTTCTCTCGTTAGCAATAGCAGTGGGTAGTGCAGCAGGAAAGGGAGAGCCGTCATGAACAGTCGCGTCACCATGGGCCTTGCAGCCATCCTGTTATTGGGAGCCATTTTTGTCGGTTACTGGGGACTGGTACTCAGTCGTCAACCAGCGCCCGTCGCCGTCGCCCCCGTCGCCCCAACTGTCACTGTTGAAAAAACTGTCGCGATCGCCGAAGACCAGACCCGCCAACCCGTGGTGGTGCTGCTGCACGACGTGCCACCCTTCACTGCGCTGACCGCCGCCGATGTAGCGGTGGAAAAACTGCGCAGTGCACCGGCAGGCAGCTTGAGCAGTATCGATCAGGCCGTCGGTCGCACACCCTGGCGGCACCTCAGCGCCGGCACCTGGCTGAACGATGAAAGCTTCACCGCCGGCGGTTCACTGGCACGCATGATTCACAGTGACGAACGCGCGCTCACCGTGGCTGTTGACGAAGTGATCGGTGCCGCCGGGCAACTGATTCCCGGCGATTACGTCGATGTCTTGCTCTACTTGCGCCAGGATTCCAGCAACCTCGAACAGTCGGCGCAGATCGTTTTGCCGGCCATGCGCGTGCTTGGCGTGGGTGACCAGTACGGCCTGACCAACGACGGTCAACCGGCCTCGCCGGCCCTGAGTGCAGACGAAAAACTCAAACAGGATCAACGCCGCGTTGCCGCGCGCACCGTGGTGCTGGCGGTGCCGGAACAACTGCTCAGTCGCCTGATGCTCGCCACCCAGGCCGGCACCTTGCGCCTGGCCGTACGCAGCAGTGAAGAACAACGCCTGGCCAAATACTGGGCCGGCGAAAAACAGTCCACGGCCCATCTCGACACCGCCAACCGACAACTCTTCCAGTTCACCCAACTGGCCATGGGCACCGCACCGAAAGCACCGTCCAGCGGTGGTGCCGGTGGTGCCGCACGGCCTGCCGTGGAAATTATTCGCGGCAACCAGATCACCCAACAAAACCCATGACTGCGCAAGGATCCAAGGGCATGCAGAGTCGTTTCAGGCCGACATTCAAACCTATGCTGCGCGCCTTGTTATTGATGGGACTGTCGATGGACGCTGCGTTCGCGGCAGTCGGCAATTGTTCGGCACTGGGGCGCATGCCGCCAGTGATCGAAATCGGCGAAGGGTTTCAGCAGGACGTGCAGTCCCCCGTGGCGATCACGCGTCTGGCCATCGGCGACCCGAAAATCGCCGACGTACATGCCAATGGCAGTTCGTCCTTTCTGCTCACCGGCGTTGCGCCCGGTGCCACCAGCCTGATGGTCTGGACGTCGTGTTCAAGCGAACCGCGCCAAAGCATGGTCTTTGTTCAGGGCGCCGCCACTACCGCCATGACCGGCTCCCTACCCTCGGATGACCCGAGCCTGCCGTCGCAAGTGCAGACCGACATTCGTTTCGTCGAAGTCAGCCGCACCAAACTCAAGGAAGCAACCGCCTCGCTGATCGGCACGCGCGGCAACTTTCTGTTCGGTTCGCCCGGCACCTTGCCGCCGATTGACGGGGTGCCGCAGCCCCGCCTGCCAGTGGACAACTCACTGTTCAACTTCTCGTGGGTCGGCGGCAAGACCATGGCGATCATCAATGCGTTGGAAACCAGCGGCTTCGCCTATACCCTCGCGCGGCCAAGTCTGGTGGCGTTGAACGGGCAGAGCGCAAGCTTTCTGGCCGGCGGTGAAATTCCGATTCCTGTGCCCAGCTCCGGCAGCGACAGCGTGTCGATCGAGTACAAGGAATTCGGCATCCGCCTGACCCTCACGCCCACCATCATCGGTCGCGACCGCATCGCGTTGAAGGTCGCCCCGGAAGTCAGCGAACTGGACCTCAGTAACGCCGTACAGATCGCCGGCACCACTGTGCCGGCGCTGACTATCCGCCGCACCGACACCAGCGTGTCGCTTGGCGACGGCGAGAGTTTCGTCATCAGTGGCTTGATCAGCACCACCAACAGCTCGCAAGTGAACAAGTTTCCCGGCCTCGGTGACATCCCGGTGCTCGGCGCTTTTTTCAAAGGCTCGCAGATCAAGCGCGAAGAGCGCGAACTGTTGATGATCGTGACGCCGCATCTGGTGCAGCCATTGGCCGCCGATGCCCAGTTGCCGTCGTTACCCGGGGAAAAACTGCGCAATTACGACCCGAATTTCTACCGCATGTTTTTTCTTGAGAACGGCAATTTCGACAAGCGCAGCGGGTTATCGCAATGAGCCAGAACCTGAGCCAGACCTTTCTCGCCATCACCCGCAACAGCACCGATCTGGAGTGGCTGCAGGGCGCACTCGCGCCGCTCGGTCAGGTAGTCAGCGCCGGCGGCGGCAGCCTCGACGAACTGCTGGCGCTGGTGGATGTCACCTTTGCCAGCCTGGTGTTCGTCGGCCTGGATCGCGAGCACGTGGTCGCCCAGAGCGCGTTGATCGAAGGCGCGCTGGAGGCCAAACCGATGCTGGCGATCGTGGCCCTCGGCGACGGCATGGACAATCAGCTGGTGCTCAATGCCATGCGTGCCGGGGCCCGGGATTTTGTCGCCTACGGTTCGCGCTCCAGTGAAGTCGCCGGGCTGGTGCGGCGCTTGAGCAAACGCCTGCCGCCCGTAGCGCCGAATACGCAACTCGGCGGCCTTACGGTCATGTATGGCGTGCAGAGCAGTTCCGATGGAGCACTGTTGGCCAACCATATGGCCCTGGTGGTGCAAAAGAGCGGTCAGCAAACCTTGCTGCTCGATCTCGGTCTGCCGCGCGGTGACAGCCTCGCCCTGCTCGGGCTGGAAAGTTCGTTTCACTTTGGCGATGCCCTGCGTCACTTGCGCCGGCTCGACGCCACACTGATCGACAGCGCCTTCACCAGCGCCGAAGCCGGCCTGCGCATTCTCGCCTACGCCAGCAACGATGAGCCGTTGGAAAACACCAGCGCCGCCGAGCTGTACATGTTGCTCAGCGCCCTGCGCCAGCACTTCCAGCACATCGTCGTGAACCTCACCGGGCAGACCGACAGCGAGGCGTTGCGCACCTTTGTCAGCCATTGCGACAAGTTGCTCTGGTACACCGACCAGAACGTGCTCAACTGCCGGCGCAACCTCGCCGTGCTCAATCTGTGGCGTGAAAAAGGCATGAAGCTCGACCACGGGCGGCTGCTGATCGACCGTTACTTGAGCAACGTTGCGCCCAATTCGGAAACCCTCGGCAAGACCTTCAATCTGGAAGTGATCGCCACGCTGGCCCTCACTCCAGAAGTGCGCCTGAACGCAAAAAACCAGGGCGTCAGCCTGTTCGAACTGGCCCCGCGCGAAAAACTCACCCAGAGCCTGCGTGCGCTCGGTGAACGTCTGGCCAAACGTTCCGAGGGTCTGGCCAAGCCCAAAGTCACCTGGTTCGACCGCTTGCGAGGCACCTCATGAGCGCAGAAAAACTCTTCGGCGCTGCGCCCCGCAGCAGCGGCGGCAACAGCGATCACGAAGGCCTGAAACTGGTCCTGCATCGCTACATCATCGACGCCCTCGAAGAGTCGGGCAAAAACTTGCTGGAAGGTTCACGCCAACAACTCGCACAGTTCGTCACCGACAAAGTCGCCGAGTACATCGCCCGTTTGCACCTGGCGATTTCCCGCTACGAGATGGAGCGGCTAGCCGAAGAGATCGTCGACGAACTCACCGGTTTCGGTCCGCTGGAGGTGTTGCTGCGCGATCACTCGGTGACGGAGATTCTGGTCAACGGCCCGCACCGGGTATTCATCGAACGCGACGGTGTGCTGCACCAGAGTGACCTGCGGTTTATCGATGCCCATCACGTCGAACGCGTGATGCAACGCATCCTTGCACCACTCGGACGACGCCTCGACGAGTCCTCACCGATGGTCGACGCACGCCTGCCCGATGGCAGTCGGGTCAATGCGATCATTCCGCCGATTGCCCTCGACGGCCCCTGCCTGTCGATTCGCAAATTCCGCAAGGACATGCTTAAAAGCAGCGACCTGATCGCCATGCAAACCGTCGACCTGTCGATCTTCGAGTTTTTCCAGGATGCCGTCGGCAAGCGCTGCAACATCCTGATCAGCGGCGGCACCGGCACCGGCAAGACCACGCTGCTGAACATTCTCAGCCAGTTGATCAACCCGCACGAACGTCTGGTGACCATCGAAGACGTCGCCGAATTGCAGCTCGGCCACCCCCACGTGGTGCGCCTGGAAACCCGTCCGCCGAATGCCGAAGGCCACGGTGAAGTGAAGGCCAGCGACCTGATCCGCAATGCCCTGCGGATGCGCCCCGACCGGATCATCCTCGGCGAGATTCGTGGCGTCGAAGTGGTCGATGTACTCACGGCGATGAACACCGGTCACGACGGCTCGATGAGCACCGTGCACGCCAACAACGCCCAGGATGCGCTGCTGCGCCTGGAAACGCTGGTCGGTCTGACGGGCCGTTCCATCGCCGAACGCACCCTGCGCCAGATGATCTGCGCGGCCCTCGACGTGATCATCCAGTTGACGCGCATGCCTGACGGGCGCCGTTGCGTCAGCGAGGTCGTGGAAGTGGTCGGCATTCGCGAAGACGTCTACGTCACCAACACGCTGTTCCGCCTCGACCGCCGCAGCGGTTTCGGTTTCTTGCGCGAAGCCGTCAATCCGGCCGGCGACAAGCTGCGCCACGAGACACATCTGGGCTGACGGCAAGGAGCATCGAGCATGCTGGGACCGATCATTCTCATCGTTATCTGCCTGACGCTGCTGGGGCTGTCGATCCGCCTGTTCCTGCAAGGTCTGCGCAAGACTGCAACGGAAAAAGTCCTCAATCGACTGGCCGCCGGGCAACCGCAACTGGCTGCCGAAAAACCTGTGTGGGTCGGACTGGAACGGATGTTTCTGCGTGCCGGACTGGGCCGCCCGACCGAGCGTTTCGGCCTGTGGCTGAGTCTGTGGGCGCTGGCGATGGCCCTGGGTTATTTTCTCGCCGACTGGGTCGGCCTGCTGCTAATGATCTTCGTACCGCCGCTCGCGCTGCGGCTGTACATCGCCGTGCTCTACCAGCGCCGGATCAAACGCATGATCGAGCAACTGCCGCAGTTGCTTGATCACACCGTGCGTAGCCTGAAGTCCGGGCGCACCCTGAGTGACGCGGTCATGGGCGGCATTGAGGCCAGCGAAGATCCGTTGAAAACAGCCATGGGTCGGGTCCAGCGCAACGTGCAATTGGGCGTGAATTTGCCGGATGCCGTCAGCGACTTTGCCGAACTGTATGAACAGGATGAACTGCGCATGTTCGCCCTCGGCCTGAAGGTCAATCATCGCTACGGCGGCAATGCCAGTGAACTGCTGGAGAACCTGATCAAACTGATCCGCGAACGCGACCAGGGTGCGCGGCAACTGCGCGCCCTCACCGGCGAAACGCGCATGACCGCGTGGGTGCTCGGCTCGTTGCCGTTGCTGCTGGTGAGTTACTTCATGCTGACCAATCCCGGCTACATGCTCGGGATGTGGAACGACGCGAGCGGGCAGCAAATGCTGATCAGCGCTGCCGTGTTGCAAGTGTTCGGCAGCCTGGCGCTGTGGCGCATGTTGAGGAGCGTCTGACATGGTCTGGCTCGCGGCACTGATGTTGCTGCTCGGCGCCTTGATGCTGGTGATCAATCACCTGCTGATGGAGCGGCGCCGGGTGCGTCAGATCAATCAGCGCCTGCAAGGACAACTGGTGCGCGAGAATCGCTTCGGCAACTGGTTGCGCGCATTGGGCAGCAGTAAGTTCGGGCAACGCTCGGTGAGCATCGACAGCGAAACGCAGACCCTGCTCAACCGCATCGGCTGGCGCCGGGCCAATGAACGCGCGCTTTTTGCGGCCTGCCAGATCGGCACGCCGCTGCTAACGTTGGGTTTGGCAATTTTTCTGCAAGAGGTGTTTTTCCCCCAGGCTGACAACCGCTGGATCGTGCCGATGCTCGCTACCGGCGGCGGTTATCTGCTGCCTAAACGCTTGCTGGCCTACGCGGCGGCACGCCGGCAGCAAACCATCGCCGTGGAGGTGTCGACGTTCATTCCGCTGCTGCGCATCCTTTTCGAATCCGGCATGGCCGTCGAACAAGCCCTGCGGGTACTCAGCATTGAAGCGCAAAAACTGCTGCCGGAACTGACCAGCGAACTGCGCCTGATTCTGGCCCGTGTCGACAGCGGCCTGGAACTTGGCCAGGAGTTGAACAAAGCCGCGGTGATGCTCGCCGTGGACGAATTCAACGACACCTGCGTGATCCTGCAGCAACTGATTCAACAGGGCGGCGGCGCGATGAAATCGCTGCTGGCGCTCAAGCAACTGCTCGATGACCGACGCCTGACCCGCCTGCAGGAATACATCTCGAAAATGTCGGCGAAGATGTCTGTAGTGATGATGCTGTTTCTGTTTCCGGCACTGCTGATCGTCCTCGCCGGCCCCGGCTTCACTGCGATTGCCCGGGCGTTCGCAAACTGACCTTGCTCATGGAGAGCGTTTGATGAAAGTACTGATAGTCATGGCAAGTCTGTTGCTGCTCGGCGGTTGCGCCACCGACGGCCAGGCACCCTGGACAGCACTGCTGTCACCGAGCAGTTGCAGCAAAATGACTCAGGAGCAGGAACTGGCCCTGAACCTCGCCGACAACCTGGCCAACGACGGCAAGTTGCACGCCAGCCTGGCCAACCTGCAAAGCCTGCCGGACAACATCAGCGAAGTGCGCCTGCGCAAAGCCAAGGTCTATCGTCTGCTCGGCCGTAGCGAAGCCGAGCCGCTGTACCGCGGCCTGCTCGGCGGCTGCCTGACCGCCGAAGCCGAACACGGCCTCGGTCAGCTCTACGCTGCTCGCGGCGACAACGGCCAGGCCCAGGCCCACCTGCAACGCGCCGCCCGCCTGGCCCCCACCGACGAAAAAATCCGCAACGACCTGGGCGTGGTCTATCTCAATCAACTGCGCCTCAACGATGCGCGCTTCGAGTTCCTCACCGCCATCGAACTCAAGCAGAACAATCAATTGGCGACACTGAACATGGTCACCCTGCTGCTGTACCAGAACGACTGGCCACAAGCCGCCGAAATCGTCAGCCGCGCGAAACTGACCCCGCAACAATTCACCGAAGCCCAGCAACGCGCAGAAAAACTCAAAGCCCCGGTCAAGGCCAAACCCGCCACCAGCAATCAAGTGGCCGCCGTCGCTGACCCGTTGCCGCCATCGCTCAAATAAGGAGACAGCCATGCATCCCTTCAAAGGCCTGTGCTACCTGACCCTGCTCAGCCTGCCCCTCAGCGCCACCGCCATCGACGCCGGCCCCGCCTCGGCGCAACAACAGGAAACCGAAGGCTGGCTGGTCCTGCAAAGCCGTAACAAAGCCGCCTCGCCAAAACCCCAAACGGCGACCGCGACCGAACGGGATTTGGCGATGCAGCGCTGGTTGAAGAAGTACAAATACGAGATTCCGGATTTTTATGATCCGGATGCGGGTGGGAAGATCGAGAGCAAGAATTAGTGAGGCGGTGACCTTGCGAGCGCTTTCGCGAGCAGGCTCGCTTCCACAGGTGGATTGCATTTCCAAATGTGGGAGCCAGCCTGCTGGCGATGAACGATGACGCAGTGTGCCTGCCGGATCAGGTCTGCGGATCCACCCGATCCAGTGCCCGGTTTACCGCCAGCTCGGCCAGCATGATGATCTGCTGAATCGCCAGCGCGGTATTGCGTTCCGGGCGGCCCAACTGATCGGCAAAGTTACCGGCCAGTGTGTTGGCCGAAGCCAGGGATTCGCAGGCATGGGCGAGCAGGCTTTCGGTATCGATTTTCGGATGGATGAGGAACATCGTGGTGGGTTGGTGGGGTTTCGCGGGTTCGGGGCAGAGGTAGAAATCGAGGGCGCGTTTGATGGCCTCGCGGTTCTTGACGAGGTCGTCGGCGCGGATAGCTTCTTCGAGTGGGGTCGTGGGTTCGGTGGGTGGGTCGGGGATCAGTTTGTCCATAACAACTCCTACTTGGCTGAGGAGCCAACCTTTGTCGTTTCCACACGACAAAAGGTGGCAGCTGTACGCAGGGTGGAAAACCGATAAGTAGGCAACCGGCCAGACCGAAGCCTGCCCGCGCACAGCCGCCGCGACACAGTTTGCAGACGAAAGAAGACGCCGACAATGATTGCGGTAGCGATGCAACGCATCTACTTGAAATTCAGGTTTCCACACCCGGTCGCTGAATTGGCAGCGACAGCCAAAGACTAGAGAGCGCACGTCCGACGGACAACCTGAAAACCGTGTGGGAAGGTTCCGGTTATCTGGCACAAATTTAAACAGCCAAAAGCCAACCCTCACCCTAACCCTCTCCCTGTATGTACCGGAGACATGGTGGACAGGTGTTCGGAGACATGGTGGACACATTTTAATAGACACATTGCTCATCGCGAAGGAGATGGCCTGTGTCTTGGGAAGAGGTGTCCACCGTGCAGCTTCGTTCAGAATTCGTGCTGTTGGCTCGGCAAGAAGGGGCCAATGTTCGGCAGCTTTGCCGTCGATTCAATATCAGCCCAAGCACTGCCTACAAATGGCTCAACAGGTTTGAGACCTCAGGTGCAGAGGGATTGATCGATCAGTCTCGACAACCAAAGACATCACCCAAACGTTGCGCTGACGATGTTGAGCAGCAGATTCTGACCGTGAGTCAGGAGTACGCCGCTTGGGGCGCTCGCAAGCTCAAGCGTGTGCTGGAAGACGACGGCAAAGTGATGCCTTCGGTCAGTACCGTGCATGCGGTTTTACAGCGTCATTCGCGCGTTGATCCAAAGGCCGCTGAGATCAAACCGTTTATCCGGTTCGAGCATGAAGCGCCCAACGATCTTTGGCAGATGGACTTCAAGGGACATATCAGCCTGGCTCAGGGGCGTTGCCATCCGTTGACGATATTGGACGATCATTCACGGTTTTCGCTGTGCATCGCGGCATGCATTAATGAGCAGCGCCAAACCGTTCAGGAGCATCTAATCAGGACCTTTCGGCGTTTCGGCCTGCCTTTACGCATGACGATGGACAACGGTTCGCCATGGGGTGATCAGACAGGTGTTTATACCGCACTGGAGGTCTGGCTGATGAGCCAGGGCATCAAGGTCGGCCACTCCCGACCTTATCACCCGCAAACCCAGGGAAAGCTGGAGCGCTTCCACCGCAGCCTGAAAAGGGAAGTCCTGCAAGGCCAGCTCTTCATCGATCTGGACGATGCGCAACGGGCGTTTGATATCTGGCGTGAGATTTACAACCAGAAGCGCCCGCATCAAGCACTGGGCATGCAGGTTCCTGCTACTCGCTACAGTAGTAGCCCGCGGGAATATCAGGAGCAACCGGCGGCGCCTGAGTACGATGATGGGGATGTGGTCAGGAAGGTTCAGGTGAAGGGCGAGATCTACTGGGGCAATCGTGAATACACAGTTGGAAAGGCATTTTACGGGAGGTCAGTGGCTATCAGGGAAACGACGGAGGACGGCATCCACGATGTCTACTGGAGTAGACATCGTATCGCCCGAATCGACTTGAACTTGCAGATCGTTACGGCAGGTAAGAAGATCTAAAACCGTCCACCATGTCTCCGAACATGTGTCCACCATGTCTCCGGTACATACACTCCCAGAGGGAGAGGGGACTGACCGAGGTGTTTGGGAGAGCTACGTCGACGTGAAAGACCGAGTCGAATTCAGATACTGAAAATCACCAGATCAGCTCCCTCACCCTCGGGAGAGGGCTGGGCGGGCGGTGTTCCGATGAGGGGCAAATCCACCACAAAACTAAAGCCGAACACCCGCTCTTCACCACTCAATAGGCCGAGTGTCAGCTCGCCTGCTTTTGATCTTGGAGCCCGTCGGCAGGCTGAGTAGAGGGATTGATCCGGGGGTAGGCGCGCAGCGCCGTTCGACGAAGTCGAACACATCGAAAGGAGGTGCAGCGAAGCAAACCGGAAGCGATGCCCCCGGATCGATCCCGGAGCGAAGGAACCCCGAGCCCCAGCGAGCGGGCCGAACGTCAGGGCGCAGACCTTTTGGTTACTTTTGGGGCGTTTGCCAAAAGTGACCCGCTGTAAGAGCGGAACCGTCAGCGGCAACCCCCGCAGCAACGGATATTCACCCAAAACCCCAAGAGCATGGTCGGCCCAAAGGCCGCCAAGTCAATGCGCCGTAACCCGCTGCCGCAAAGCAGAAGCACTAGGCGACAAAGCCAAAGCCAACTGCGTCCGATTATGCATATGCGTCAACCGCAACACCTGAGAAACATAAAGCTTCACCGTGTTCTCGGTAATCCCCAACTCACAGGCAATCTGATAATTGGTCTGCCCCTTGCCCACCAACCGCGCCACATCCAATTGCCGCGGCGACAACTGATTGAAAATCTCCGGCATCTCCTGAGCCTCAGCCTCGACAGGCTCACCGCCCAACACATCACGAACCACCGCCGAAGGACTACGCCGCACCTTGTCCAGATCCTGATAAAGGTCATCAATCGACTCAGACAGATACTGCAACTTCTGATTCAAATGCCCCAATTGCAGATTCTTCTGCCGCTCCTGCAGCGCCGCCTCCTGACGCCGCACCCCGTCGAGCAACTCATCCAGATCAATCGGCTTCTGATAATAATCGGCAATCCCGGCACGCAATGCCTTGATCACATCCTGCTTGTCGGCACGCCCAGTGAGCATGATCGCCTCGAACACCCGACGCTTGCCCGCCAAACGCTGCAACGCCTGAATCAGTTGAATGCCATCCATGTCCGGCATGTGCAGATCACTCAGCACCAGACCGATTTCCGCGTCCTCACTGAAACACTCGATCGCCTGCAGACTGGATTCGCACGGCACACAGCGATAACCATTGCTTTCAAGAAACTCGCACAGCTCCTCCACGATCAACGGCTGATCGTCGACCACGAGGACTTTTACCGCAGACGTAAGCTTGTTCACGTGCTACTCCATGTCCCAGGCCAAAGCTGACCATTCCTGTACTGTCAGCCTTTGGCTGTATAACCAGTTCATTTGAAAGTAGACGTACTTTCCGACTATGTACATAGAACTAGTGGCGCTTGGCGACTAGTGGATCCAAAGCATAACGAGCACTGCACCGACCAGCACGAACGGTGCAAATGGCAGCTTTTTTGACATGCCCGGGGCCAGATATCGCAGACGTTCTCTAAGCCCTTGACTCATATGGAGCCAGACTCTTGGCGCCAGCAGCATCCAGATCAGGCTGGCGACGCCCGCCCCTATAAATACGCCAAGAATAAACAGACCGTCCGTCGCAAGGCCGAGGGCTGTCATTAATTTCACATCGCCGGAGCCCATGCGCCCCATGAAAAAACCCGGCAGGGTCAGCGCCAGCGCGATCAGGCAGGCCCAACCGCCCTGCTCCGCCTCAGCGCCCAACCAAGTGTTGCCGGTCCACAACAGATAGATCAGCGCCAGCGCCGCCGCACCGAGCGTCAGCCCATTGGCAATGCGTCGCTGGCGGGCATCTTGCGCCGCGCACAGGCCCAGCCAGATCAGGAGGAGAAAACTGTACATCCGGTAAAAACCGTCCATTTTTGCGGAATGATTCTATGCTGAGACTACGCAGTGACAGTCAGGGTAGACGCACTCATGAAAACCGGCTTTCGCAAGTCGCAAAAAGGTGCGGTGGCGATTGAGTTCGCCTTGGTGTTCATCATCTTTTTCGCCGTGTTTTACGGCCTGGTCAGTTACAGCCTGCCCTTGGTGATGATGCAATCGTTCAATCAGGCCACGTCCGAAGCCGTGCGCCGCAGTGTCGCGGTCGATCCCAACACACCCAACTATTCAACCGTGGTGATCAACACCGCGAATGCCACGCTGACCCAGCAATTGTCCTGGATTCCGCCGGTCTTCAACCTAGTGATCGGCGTTGATACCAACACCCAATACAGCGCGTCAGGCCTGCTGACGGTGCGCGTGGATTATCCGGTCAGCAAGTTGAATCAGGTCATGCCGTTTCTGGTGCTTCCGGTGGTTGGTACAGTGCCCAATCTGCCCACCTATCTGACCGCCAAATCGAGTCTGCAATTTTGACGTCGGGGGACAAGCTCTTCGGGCGCTTGCTCAAACGCACACCACCCGCCGCCCACGAGTTGCCCGACCCACTCGGCTCACCCGCGACAGGCTTGCACCTGTACCTGAACGACGACGGTGACGTGCTGCAAATGGCCGGGCCGCTGCGGCATCTGCTGGCGCAGTTCAAACCTCAAGATCAACCCTTGCCACTCAGCACTTATCTGATGCCCCACAGCACGCTGACCATCGAAGGTCGGCCGAGGGAGTGGCTGGGGCTCTTGCTGGATCTCGATTTTTTCGGTCTCGCCGAGCAAACCGTGCACCTGCGTGGCTGGGTACAGCCGCTGGGCGACGGCTGGCTGATGCAGTTGATCGACATCGCTGACTTGCTGCTTGAACGCCAACAATCGCGTCAGCGTGATGCCTGCCAATTGATCGCCGGGCAGGTCAGCGAACAGTTACGCGCCTGCAGCCAAGTGCGTTTGCCGGTGATCGTCAGCGAACAATTGCAAATGATCGCCCAGCGCTGGCATATCCCCTGTCTGGCGCTGGCCTTGCTCGATGATGAGCAACAGGGCTGGCAAATCCATCGCCAGTATCGCGCCCACGATGCGCCGGATCTGTGGCATGACGGGCAGCGCCTGGGCACGCCATTGGACAGCCTTAACGGTGCCGCGCCGCAACGCGTCGGCGCGCAGCATGGCCTCGATGAACATTCGCGGGTGCAGGCCCTGTTCGGCAGTGCCGAAGGTTTCGCGGTGCCGTACAGCGATGAGCGCGGTGTGGTGGCCTGGCTGCTCTGCGGTTTTTATCCCGTGGACAGCGTCGCGCCATACCTGAGCGAGCGCGACTGGATGACGCTGGCCGGCGCGCTGGCCGGGCCGTTGCTCGGCCGCCTGCGCGAACAGCAGCATCACTTGCAACTGGAGCGCATCGAAGCGTTGCAAACCCTGTTGGGTGCAGGCTGGTGGGAGATTTTGGCAGGCGACAAGCACATTCAACTGGCACCCGCGCTGGCGGCGGTCTTGGACGTGAACCCTGGCGGATTACCGCTGGAAGACTGGCTGACGCAAATCCATCCCGCCGACCGCGACGAGTTGCGCAGCCGTCTGCAAGCCTTGCAACAACACGGCGAAGCCCTGACGTTATCGGTACGCCTGCGCGGTGGTAATAACGAGCAGGCGCCCACGTGGTATCGCGTGCAGGGCCAAGTGATTGGCAACGGCACGCAACGGCGGTTGGTCGGTTTCATGCTCGACATCAGCGACATCCAGAACCAGCAACAACGGGCTGCCGCCGCGCATGCACGGCTGGACAACCTGATCGCCAGTTCGCCCGCGGTGATTTACGTCCAGCACTACCACGAAGGTGCACTGATCCCGGCGTTCTTCAGTGCCAGCCTGCAACCCTTGCTGGGGTGGAACCTTGAGGACTGCAGCGACGGCGCTCTGGTCGAGATGATCCATCCCGAGGATCGCGATGTGTATTTCGCCCGCAGCCGCCAGTTGCTGCGCGAAGGTTCGGTGCGCAGCCGTTATCGACTGCGCGACCGTCGCGGCGAGTATCACTGGTTGCTCGATGAAGCCCGTCTGCTGCGCAATGACCTCGGCCTGCCGGTCGAAGCGGTCGGTTTGTGGCTAGACGTCACCGAGGCGACCCTGGCAGCCGAACAGGTGAAAAAGAGTGAAGAGCGCTATCGGATTCTGGTGGAAGACTCGCCGGCAATGATCTGTCGCTATCGCCCGGATCTGATTCTGACCTTTGGCAACCGGCCGTTGGCGAAGTATCTGGAATGCACGCCGGAGGAACTGCCAGGGGTCGATCTGGGCAGCTGGATGTCCGAGGAACAACGTACTGCGTTCGTCCAGCGTCTCGCTGCACTGACCGTGGAGCAACCGGTGAGCACCGCGGAAATCAGCCTGCAACTGCCCGGCAGAGAACATGCCTGGTGGGTGTGGTCCGATCGCGGCGTGTTCGATGAGCACGGCCAGTTGATCGAAGTGCAAGCGGTGGGCCGAGACAACACCGAGGTGCGCCGCTCGCAACAGCAACTCACACAAAGCGCGAAAATGGCCACCCTTGGCGAAATGGCCACCGGCCTCGCCCATGAAATCAATCAGCCGCTGAACGTGATGCGCATGGCCATCGTCAACGTGCTCAAGCGCCTGGGCAACGGCGATGTGCAGGTCGATTACCTGACCGACAAACTCAACCGCATCGATGCGCAGGTGCAGCGGGCAGCGAAAGTCGTCGATCACATGCGCGTATTCGGCCGACGTTCGGAGATCGAGCAGCAACTGTTCAACCCGGCCTCGGCCATCGAAGGCACGCTGTCGCTGCTGGCCGAAGGCATGCGCGGCAAAGGCGTGGACTTGCGCATCAGCGAGACCGCGTTCGAGGTTCAGGTGCGTGGCTACGTCGATCAGCTTGAACAAGTGTTGATCAACCTGATGGTCAATGCGCGCGACGCGTTGCTGAGCAAACGCGAGAAGGATTCATCTTTCAAACCGTGGATTTCGATCTATGCCGAACGCGATGAACAGTGCGTGCGCCTGTGGGTCGAGGACAACGGGGGCGGCATCGATCCGCGTTTGCTGGAGCGGATTTTCGAGCCGTTTTTCACCACCAAACCCATCGGCGTCGGCACCGGGCTGGGGCTGTCGGTGAGCTACGGCATCATCGACAACATGGGCGGCGAGTTGAGCGTGCGCAACTCGGTCGAGGGCGCGCGGTTCTGCATCGAGTTGCCGGTTGCCGTGGACGCCTAGATCACCAGATAGGCCTTGCCGGTCTGGCCGCAGGTCATGTTGGCACCGACGTCGACATCCATCAGGTTAATGCCCAGGCCTTTGAGCAGGTTGTTCAGCAGCGGGTCGAGCAACGGGCTGACCAGGTTGGTTACCACCGGCAGCAGTTTGCTGGTGACATCACTGATCAACGAGGCAACGCCGGTAACAACGGCCCCCAATGGATTGCTGCCCTGGGGTTTGTAGACGATCAGGTTGATCCCCGCGAGGGTGTTCGACAAGCTGCCGACGATGTTGTTGGTCGGTACGGCGGGCAGCACGCTCGGTAGCAATTTGAGGTTGGCCGGGGTGGCGAACGGTGTGCCGCTGGAGAACACCAGATCCTGGGTGTTTTGCGCGACGCTGGTGTCGAGCATGATCGCAATGCCGCCAGCGCCGTATTGAATATGGGTGGAGGGGTCGCAAGTTCCGATGCCCAGGATCTTGTGGCACGTGACGATTCCCAGGTCAACCAACGGTAATGGCGTGACAGTCGGTTCGGCGGCCGAGGAAAAGGCGTTGGCAGGGTCGATCTTGCCGAGTTTGAGGTCGGCAATGGATGTGATGGTGTGGGCAGTCAGGCTTTTCGTGCCTGTTGTCCCGGTTGGGCAGCTGTAATCGGTGACATAGCTTTTCGCGCCACCAGCATCCAGGCTGATGTCAATTTCGGGGGATGGCAATAGGAGTGGGTCGAGTTGCTGGCAACCGGCGCAGGCGACCGAACTCAGGACTGCTACCAGATTCAGACTCAGGACCGCATTGAGCGTCGGCGTCAGTCCCGCGACCAATCCCAACACCGCATTGGTCAGCCCCGTGACCCCGGACAGCACCGGCAGGCTCACCGACAACATCGTGCGCACCTGCGCCGTACGCACATAAATCCGGTCCGCCCCGGTCGGGTTTACCTTGGCCCGCGCCGGATCGCCAATCGCAGAAAACTGCGGCGGCTCGATCACTTTCACCCGCACCGTGACATTCGCCAGCCCGAGCACGCTGATCGGCAACGTCGCCGCCACCGCACTCTTGCTGTTGGCCAGTTGCACCACGCCCTGAATCAGTTGCAGCAGTTGCAGATTGGCGTCCAGCCCTGCTGCCGTGGTCCCGGTCTGCAATTGCAGGATGTCACCCAGTTTGACCGGCGCCGCGTTGATCGCGGCCACCTGCAATTGGCCCAGCGCAGTGATCACCTGGGCGGTCGCACCATTGAGTTGCACCACCGTCGCGGCGGCCTGAATCAGTTGCGTCACCGTGGCCTGGGTATTGAGCAACTGCGTGTAGTTGCCGGCCGCGACGTTGAGATTGATCGCCAACTGATCAAGGTATTTCAGTAAGTTGATATCAGTGTTCAGCAGGCCGTCCCAGCCCAGTGCCGTGAGATTGACGTTACCACCGAGCAGCCCGGAAAACAGCGGATTGAGGATGTTCGACTGGGCTGTATCGATGCTCGTCAGCGTGCTGCGAATATTCAGTTGGGCGACCGTTGGCTGCGGTTTGGCGGCAACCGCCGAGGCGTTCAGCGTGGTATTGAGACTGACCGGTGTGCCGCTGAACAAGGCCTGTACACCACCGGCAAAACTGGTGGTCACTGTGCGACTGGCGACGACTTTGACCGCAGCCATTTGCGTAGCATCCACGGCGAACGTGCGCAAACCGCTGGCGGCAGTCACCAGGGTGCCGCACGTGGTGGCGAGGGTGTTGCTGGCGTCGACAACGTAGCCGTTGCGCACGGCGCTTTGCCCGGCGTAACTGGCGGCGCTCAGGCCCGGCAGGCAATCGCCGCCACGACTGACGGCCTCGAGGGCGGCGTTGTCCACCACCCGCTGCAATTTGCGTTGTTCCATGTACAAGCGGCCGGTGTCGACCACCAACAGCAGCATCACCACCGCCAGACTGAGGGTGGCTGCCGCCATCAAGCCAATCGCCCCGCGCTGCCGGGCCGGGCTGGTGAATCGCGAACGAGGCGACATGGCGCACTCCTTTGCCGCAAGCTCCATTGGTGCAACTGAGTGTAGACGCGCAATCCCCCGTAGGAGCTGCCGAAGGCTGCGATCTTTTGATCTTGGCCTCTAAAAAGCAAAATCAAATGATCGCAGCCTTCGGCAGCGCCTACAGGGGGTCGTCGCAGGGCCAAAAAAATGGGAGCTCAAGGGCTCCCGTTTTTCCTGAACAGATTCAGCGCGGTGGATAGTTGGCCAGAATCCGCCCGACCGTCTCGCGGATGGCATTGCTGCGATCCTGCGGATTCGGCCGGCTGGCGAGCATCTGCTCATCGCTGCCGCGCCACACCAGTTTGCCGTCCTTGCCGTCGAGCAGGTCGATCTGGATGGTCGCGACCTTGTAGGTGATGTTGCGCGTTTCGTTGTACATCGGTGCGCCCCAGTAACCATTCCACGGGCCACCCCAACCACCGCCGTAATTGGTCGTCACTTGTTGCTGACGATCTTCGACAATCAGATAGGTCTGCACACTCAAATCACCCTTGGCCCCCGCCGCCGCAGGACGCAAACCGCGCTGGTCGAGCTGATCGGCCACAGCCTGGCGGATGCGCTGTTCGGTCAGGTCGCTTTTGATTCGTGGATCATCGGGGCGATATTGCAGGGCGGGGTCTTTCCAGCTCCAGCTGCGATAGGCGGCAAAGTCGCGGCTGGCATCGAAGTCGTGGTTGACCTGGTTGGCGGCGCAGGCGCTGAGCAGCGCGGCCATGGCCAGTAAAGCGAGACGGCGGAACATGGTTTTTCTCCGGTTGAAGACATGAACCTGCGGCAGCTTCCCCGTTGGCAGAAAGCTAACTCGGAGGATACGCCGACATGGCCTTTTCCACAGCTTCGCGGATCGAATCGGTGCGATCGATTTCGCTGCCCTTGTTCGCGGTTTCGGCACTGGCACTCCAGACCGGTTGCCCGCTGCCGGCATCGAACAGATTGACCTGCACTACCACGACCTGCTCCGAATACGTGCGCACGATCGGCACCGTGTTGTACATGCCGTAACCGCGGCCGTAGCGATCATAGCCGCCGTATCCGCCGCCGTAATAACCGTAGTCGTCCTGGACCTGCCGCAAACGCGTTTCCAGCCGCAGATCGGCGCTGACCAACAGGTCGGCCGGGCGGTTGTCGTGCAACGGTCGCAAACCGCGCTGATCGAGGGCATTGCTCACCGCTTCGGCCACTTGCGCCGAGTCCGCCCACGCCGTACCCGGCGGCAACTGCCCGTTGAGCCAGGCCCAACTGCGATAGCGTCCGTAGTCACGCGGCGGCGCCGGGTAAGCGCTACGGTCGAAGGTGGTGGCGGCTTGCGCTGGCGCCGGCGGCAGGGGCCGCGACTGCGCCACGTAGGGGTTGCTGCCCTGGCAGGCAGCCAACCCCAGACAGATCAGCAATAACCCGGATTGAGCTTTCATGTCGCGCTCCGATCAGATCGGCCGGCAGATCCAGTGCAAGTAGCGCCCAAGCCCGGCGAAGCTTGGGTGACGGCGGTGAGCGAGTTCCATCTCGAGCAAATCCGCGAGTTCGGCGCGGGCCTGGAATTCCACCGGCATATAGTCGTGGAAAACCCGGATCCCGCTCTGGGTTTCGACCTGCCACAAGCCTTCGAGTTGCGTTGCCAATTCCCGCGGATCGAGGGGCTGTTGCGGGGTCAGGCTCTGCTTTTCCCCGGCCATGCTGTTCTTGCGCATTTTCTTGAAATGGCCTTTGAGCAGGTTGCGGTAGATCAGCGCGTCGCGATTGTAGAACGCCAGCGACAACCAGCCGTCGGGCTTGGTGAGTTGATGCAGCACCGGCAGGATCGCGTGAGGCTCGGCGAGCCATTCGAGCACGGCGTGGCAAATCACCAGATCGTAAGGTTCAGTGAGTTGCCCGAGCAGTTCCTGCCACGGCGCCTGGATGAATGTTGCGGTTTGCCCGGAGTCGGCGAAGCGCTGGCGCGCGCCGTCGAGCATCGGTGCGGCGGGCTCGGTGAAGGTTACGTCATGGCCGCGCTCGGCCAGCCACAGCGACATATGGCCGAGGCCGCCGCCAATGTCGAGCACTCGCAACGGACGATCCGGCAGTGCCTCGATTAGGTCGGCCTGCAACACCGCGAGGCGAATCGCGCCTTTGGCACCGCCATAGATTTTTTCGGCGAACCGCGTCGCCAACTGATCGAAATGCCGGTCACTCATCAGCTGAACCGCCGTTCGCTGTCGGCAAGCTTGGCGCGCACCACTTCATTCATGTCCAGGCCCAACTCGCTGCACAGCAGCAACAGATACAACACGATATCGCCGACTTCCTGCCCGGCGTGGGCGAGTTTGTCGGCGGGCAACTGGCGCGACTGGTCTTCCGTCAGCCACTGGAAGATTTCCACCAGTTCAGACATCTCAACGCTGGCGGCCATGGCGAGATTTTTCGGGCTGTGAAATTGCCGCCAGTCATTGCGGTCGCGAATGGCGTGCAGGCGTTCGGTCAGTTCAACAAGGTTCATCGGGTTCTCCTGAAGGCGTATAGCTTCGGGGGGATACCCACCAAAGGCAAGCGGCGCAGGTGATCTAATGTGGGAGCGAGCCTGCTCGCGAAAGGGGTGTGTCATTCAAACCCATCAGTTATCTGATCCACCGTATTCGCGAGCAGGCTCGCTCCCACACAGAATGGGTGCAAACCTTCTATCATGCAGGGAACTCGGCCACCCGCGTTGTGGCCCAAGGCTCAGCTCTTTCATCAGGATCCACACATGCAGGTAGAAAGCTTTTTCGAATGGCTCGGGCAGGCGCTCGGTTCGGTCATCCGGTTTATCGTCGATGGCCTCAGTGGCTTGTTCAACATTCTGAGCAATGCCGGTGGCAACTTTGTCGACGGGCTGGCCAAAACCCTGGGCATGGACACCTCGATCATCAGCATCATCGCCCTGATTGTCGGATTGATGCTGTTGTGGTCGGCGATTCGCGCGTTCATGAATGCGTCGATCATTGCCGGGATCATCTGGTTGTTGCTGGGGTTGTGGTTGCTTAGCTGGATTATTCACTAGCGCCACAAAACCTTGTAGGAGTGAGCCTGCTCGCGATAGCGGTGTGTCATTCGAAGCTGTTTTGACTGAACGGACGCTATCGCGAGCAGGCTCACTCCTACAGTGAATCGCGTTTCAGGCCAGAGGAATCGCTACAATGCCGCTCCCCAAGGAGCCCGCATGTCCACTCTGATCGCCGACTGGCGCGACCGCCCGACGCACCGCAAGGTCTGGGCACTCGCCGCGCCCATGATTCTGTCCAATATTTCCGTACCGTTGGTGGCGCTGGTCGACAGCACCGTCATCGGCCACTTGCCCCACGCCCATCAATTAGGCGCGGTGGCGGTCGGTGCCAGCCTGTACACCTTTCTCGCCTGGGCCATGGGCTTTCTGCGCATGGGCACCACCGGGTTTGCCGCGCAAGCCGCCGGGCGCAGCGACGGTGCGGCGTTGCGGCAGATTCTGTTGCAGGGCTTGCTGCTGGCGATGGGACTGGCGCTAGTGCTTGGCACTTTGGGTGTGCCGCTGAGTGGTGTTGCGTTGCACTTCATGCAACCGTCGGCGGAGCTGGATCAGCTCACTCGGGACTTCTTCCACACGCGGCTGTTCGGCCTGCCAGCGGCGCTGGCCAGTTATGCGCTGGTCGGCTGGTTTCTCGGCACGCAAAACGCCCGGGCGCCGCTGGCGATTCTGCTGACCACCAACCTGATCAACATCGTCCTCAATCTGTGGTTCGTCATCGGCCTGGACTGGGGCGTGGTCGGTTCGGCGCGCGCCTCGGTGATCGCCGAATGGAGCGGCGCCCTGCTCGGCCTGCTGCTGACCCGCAAGGCGCTGCGCGCGTACCCCGGGCACATCGCTTGGGCAGCGCTGAGAATCTGGCAGAGCTGGCGCCCGTTGCTGGCGGTCAACCGCGATATCTTTATCCGCAGCCTGGCGCTGCAATCGGTGTTTTTCCTGATCACCGTGCAAGGCGCGCGACTGGGTGATTCGACGGTGGCCGCCAACGCGCTGCTGCTCAATGGCTTGCTGCTCACCGCGCATGCGCTGGATGGTCTGGCCCATGCCGTCGAAGCCTTGTGCGGACACGCCATCGGCGCCCGTGATCGTCTGGCCCTGCGTCGCTCGCTGGTGGTGGCAGGCGGCTGGTCACTGATCGCCAGCCTCGGCTTCGCCATGCTGTTCCTGCTGGCCGGGCACTTGTTCATCGAGATGCAGACTGATATCCAGAGCGTGCGCGACACCGCGTTCGTCTACCTGCCCTACCTCGCCGTGCTGCCGCTGATTGCAGTCTGGAGCTACCTGCTCGACGGTTTGTTCATCGGCGCCACCCGCGCGCGGGAAATGCGCAACGGCATGCTGATCACCGTGGTGCTGTTATTGCCGTTCGCCTGGGCGCTGCAAGGTCTGGGCAATCACGGGCTGTGGATATCTTTTCTGCTGTTCATGGTGTTGCGTAGCCTGACCCTCGGTGCGCAAGCCTGGTGGCTCAAGCGCAACGATGGCTGGTTCAGTGGCGGCGTTCACTGACTCGGCGTGTGGGCGATAAACCCGACCACCTGATCGAGCACCGGCGCCAGACGCCGCAACGGCCGCGACAGGGTCGCTACCAAGGTTATGTGGCTGGGCCGCGAGTAATACAAATCCTGCGCCGGCACACCGGCCTCGCGCAGCTTGCTCGCAAGGCCACCGGTGTTGCGCGTCGGGTTGACCAGATCATCCCGGCTTGCCGCAATCAACAGCGCAGGCGGTGCGCCGCGACTGACATGGTTGATCGGCTGCGACTGCGGCGGTGAATCCGGCCAGAAGAACACCGGACGCACCTCGGGATTCTTGATCGGCAGAAAATCATACGGCCCGGCCAGACCGATCCAGCCTTGTACATCCCTGGGCGACATGCCCACCGCCGCGAGCCATTCGCTGTCCAGCGCGAGCATTGCCGCGTTGTACCCGCCCGAGCTGTGTCCCATCAGATACAAGCGCTGCGGGTTGCCGGAAAACTCGTGGATATGCGCTTTGGTCCATGCCACCGCACGCGCGCCGTCTTGCAGGAACAGCGGATAGCGCACCTGTGGATACAAACGGTAATCCGCCACCACGGCAACAATCCCTCGGGATGCCAGCGCTTCGCCGACAAAGCGGTAGTCGACGCGCGAACCGCTGTTCCAGCTGCCGCCATAGAAAAACACCACCACCGGCGCGCCGGGCATCGGCTGATGCGGCACATACACGTCGAGCTTCTGCCGAGGATCGTCGCCATAGGCGATGCCCACGGTTTTGGCGTACGTGCTGTCCGGAGTCAACGCATTGAGCACCTGCACCGGCGAACAACCGCCCAGCACCAGCAGCAACACGATCCCCCACCCTTGCCGGAATAAACCTGCCATACGCGCCGAACCTCGCCTCAGGACTGATCGCTGCGCCACTGGCGCCGTACATGGTCAAGCCGCTGCTGCTGGGTCAGCCCCACCGGCGGTGGCACCAGCACGGCTCGCGGATGCAGCAAGCGTAGCCATAACCAGCCATCGAGCACGGTGCGGTCGCTGAATCCCAGCGTCAGGCCTTGATGCACATGGGAGGCCATCGTCGCGTAATCGGTTCCCAGCGATTGGCACCAGCGCCAGATATGCTGCTCCAGCAAGCAGGTTTGCAGGCGTTCGCGCTGGCGCCGGGTCAGGCTTTCTTCGATGCTCAGCGGCTCGACGGCTAGCCCCGGGTTGCGCAACTGCTGCCAGCCCAGACTGCCAATCGCCCGGTCGGCCCAAGTGCCACCGAACCAGCGCAGTTGACGGATCGGCCCGAGCCAGCGGCTCAGCTCAGCAGCATCGCAGGCATCGAAAAAATAGCTCGCGGTCTGCCGGTTGTAATAGCTGAGCAAAGCCCGGTGATTCAATCCAAACGACACCGTGAGCATGCGCTGCAAGTGACTCAGCAGTTGTTGCGCCGAAACCTCACTGCCCAGCAACAGCCCGCGCCAGGTGTTTGGGTCGCTGTGACACAACGCAGCCAATGCCGGGCAGTCACGCAGCTCGATCAACACCGGGCCATGCTCGCTGACCGGTTCGAACTCAGTGCCCTCGAACAGGCTGAAACACTGCACACCGGCAAAAGCCCGGTGCAGGGTCAGCAAGGCCTGCGGTGCATCCGGGCCATCGAGCAGCAGCCACTGCGCCATGGGCTCAAGCGCCGCGCCATTCATGTTGCGCCGCTCTGTTCAAGCGCGGTGACCAGTCGGCAACTGCACACCGATTGAGAGCAATGGTTGAAACTGCCGCCGCCGGGGATCAGGCACAACAGCAGCAACGGTTCACCGCAAGTCAGCAGTTGCTGCAAGCCGTCACTCACCAGGCTGTCGGGCAGAGGCAACGGCAGGTCATCATCGGTGTCGACAGCGGTGGATGGCGGCTGCAGCACGCCGCTGATCATCGGCTGATCCGGATCCCCCTCGAAGAAACTCACAACCACCTCGACACCCTCGCTCAGCGCCGCCATGGACACCTGCGCCAGGGACGGCGCAAGCGGTAGCCAACAATGACTCGGAGCGGCCCCTTCGCCCTGGTAGAGCCAGTCGAATTGCACCGCCACCGGGCGCATCCGGTCAGGCTGCGGTTCATCGACCGCCACCACCCAGGCCCGTTGCAGGCTGTGCATGCGTAGGCGCGATGGCGCTGTAGCCGATGTGTACGGCACTTGCACCGTGCCGAACAGGCGGTTGACGTAGGGAGGTTCACGGGATGGATCGGCGCGATGTTCAATGCGTGTCAGCAACCACGGCCGATTGCATTCAGCGAAGGGATGACCGGCCAACCGCAGCCAGTGACCGCTGCGCAACGCTGGCAGTTCACTCTGGCCTTCAGCCCGTTGCACACCCGATAAACTGGTCTCAATTGCACTTTGCAATTGCCATTGCCGCAACGCAGGAGACGTATCTTGCCCGTCGTCCCCGCGCGGATACTGCGCGGCACCGGCCACGGGTAACTGCGCCGGATCATCGGCGAACACCAGGCAATGCCGGTCGCGATCGTGTTCAAAGTAATAGTGAATCCGCGCCTGCGCGCACAAGCGCTGGAGCAGTTGCAGATCGGACTCGCGATACTGCGTGCAGAACGTCCGGGCCGGGTAGCCGCCAGACAGATCGAAGCGGCACTGGGCGCCGGCAATCCCGTGCTCCCTGAGCACTTGTTCGATGATCTGCGGCACCGAACGGCCACTGAAGATGCGTTGACTGAAGCGCAGCGCGAGGCAACCGAGTTTCGGCCCCAGACGGATCCGGCTCAATCTCGAGCCCTCTGCGTGTTCATGCTGGACAAGGCTCTGCAATTGCCCGTGCACGCCCTCCCCCGACGGCCCGAAACAGAGGAACGCCGAACGGTATAGCAGGCCGGCGAGATCCAGGTGCGGATCGTCGATCAACACATCGATCTCGAACGCAAAGGATTCGCTGAGGGCTTCGCTACCGGTAAAGGCCAGGACTTCGAAAGGGTCGGACAGGCCCGCTACATCGAGACGAAAGGACGACTCGTTGACTGGTTCGAACATGGGCGGATCTCTACAGGAGGGGCGGTCGGGGATTCTCGCCGAGAGCCATGGCCGAGTAGAGAGCTGAAGTACAACTTAGGAAATGACCTACGCGAAAAGCAGACCGGATGACTTTGCTGGCCAGGAATGCCATGGATTTCGCGAAGATTTTGGGAGATATCCCACCGAGTCATCCGAATTTTCCGCCACGCTCAGGAAAAATTCAGACAACCCGGCAAGATCGCCACCTGGCCTCAGGAAGACAGGTAGGAGGAGCGGGTCAGGCCCAGACGCAAGGCATCGAGAAATTGCGTGCGCTCGCTGGCACTGATGCGGGCACTGGCGCACTTGTCGCGGTAGTGAGTCATCAGTTCTTCCGGCGACAAGTGCACGTAACGCAGCATGTCTTCGATGGTGTCGTGGGTCTCGATACCGGCGTGGTACACGCTGCCATCGGCGTTCTGGTAGATGTTTACCGAGTCGGTGTCACCGAACAGGTTGTGCATGTCGCCGAGGATTTCCTGATAGGCGCCGACCAGGAACACGCCCAGCAGGTAGTCTTCACCTTCGTTCAAACCGTGTACCGGCAGGCTGGTCTCGATGCTCTGCTCGTCGACGTACTGATTGATCTTGCCGTCGGAGTCGCAGGTCAGGTCTTGCAGCACCGCGCGACGCAGCGGCTCTTCGTCGAGACGGTGCAACGGGATGATCGGCAGGACCTGATCAATCGCCCAGGTGTCCGGCAGGCTCTGGAACACCGAGAAGTTGCAGATGTACTTGTCGGCCAGCTTGTCGTTGAGTTCGTCGAGCACTTGGCGGTGCGAACGCTGACGGGCTTTCAGCGAGTTGTGCAGGCGACGGCAGACGGCGAAGTAGCACTGCTCGGCCAAGGCTTTTTCGGCCAGGGTCAGCTTGCCATCGGCGTATTGCGCGGCAACGTCGCTCATGTAGTGGGTGGCGCGCCAGTAGGTTTCGGTGACCATTTCGATGTCGGTCGGGCCGAGCAGGTCAACCAGCCACTGCACGGTTTCCGGCAGCGACTCTTTGTTTTCGATCTGCGGGATCTCGTCGTTGTGCTTCTCGACGTCGGTTACCTGCACCACCAGCATGGCGTGGTGCGCGGTCAGCGAGCGGCCGCTTTCGGAGAAAATGTGCGGATGCGGCAGGCTCTGCGCGTCGCAGAATTCCTTGAGCATGCCGACCACGACACCGGCGTAATCGTCCATGTCGTAGTTGATCGAGCTGGCGTTGCGCGAGTGCGTGCCGTCGTAGTCGACGCCCAGACCGCCGCCGACGTCGATGTGATCGACCGGCAGACCGAGATTGCGCAGCTCGCCGTAGTAACGGATCGCTTCCTTGAAGCCGTGCTGGTAGTCAGCCAGGTTGGCGATCTGCGAGCCCATGTGGAAGTGCAACAGGCGAATGCCCTGATCCAGGCCAGCCGCGCGGAAACGCTCGACCACCGACAGCAGTTGTGCTGCCGACAGACCGAATTTGGATTTCTCGCCACCGGTGTCCGCCCACTTCGACGACGCCAGCGACGACAGACGCACGCGCAGGCCGACCTGTGGCTTGACCTTGAGCGAGGCGGCTTCTTCGATCACCAGACCGACTTCGGATTCTTTCTCGATAACGATGAAGACATTGTGGCCGAGCTTCTGGCCCATCAGCGCCAGACGGATGAACTCGCGGTCCTTGTAACCGTTGCAGACGATGGTGCCGCCCTTCGGCGCCAGCGCCAGCACGGCCAGCAGCTCAGGCTTGGAGCCGGCTTCCAGACCGATGGAGACGTCCTGGGTGGCGATGATGTTCTCGATCACCGCTTCTTGCTGGTTAACCTTGATCGGGTACAGCGCGGTGTACTTGCTCTGGTACTCCAGGCGCTCGATGTTCGAATCGAAGGCACCGGTCAACTGACGGACGCGGTCTTGCAGAATGTCGGGGAAGCGAACCAGCAACGGCAAGGACAAACCGCTTTTGCGCAGTTGGTCGACTTGTTCGAACAGGTCGATAGGCGAGCTGCTCGGACCGTTCGGACGAACTTCGACGCGACCGGCGTCATTGATCGCGAAATACCCGGCCCCCCAATGGCGAATCCCGTAAACACTGCGGCTGTCCGCAACTGTCCATTGGCTGCCATCGTCTTTGCGTGTGCGTCGTACGGACATCGAAGTCCCCTATAAAGAAGTCATAGTGCGTCGCCTGATCTCAGGCCGGCGCATTCTAAAGAATGAAAATGACGGTTTGTCAGCGCGGCGGTAGACCGCACTGACTGCGTGGAGTTTAGAAACCGGTCATGAACAGGCTCTGTGAAAACCATGGAGACGACGCCGGATCTGAAGTGTTTCAGCGCCGGATCAAGCCGCAGGTGGTTTTCACAGAGGCTGCTAGCCGCCGGACTTCTTCGCTTTGAAACCGTGCTTGATCAGCTCAGCCAAGAGTAGCTCGACATGATCGCCCTGGATTTCGATGATCCCGTCTTTCAACGCGCCGCCGGTGCCGCAACGTTTCTTCAACGTTGTTGCCAACTCTTTGAGCGCGTCTTCGGCCAGTGGCACGCCGGTGATGGTGGTCACCGTCTTGCCGCCGCGGCCCTTGCTCTCGCGTCGCACGCGGGCAATGCCGTCGCCGGCCGGGATCACGGTTTGTTTGCAGATACAGGCGTCCACCGGCTTACTGCATTCCGGGCAATGACGACCTGCGTCGGTGGAAAATACCAGGCCACCTAAGGCGGCGAAGGATGCGGCTTTTTTGGCCACCGGCAATCCTCTTGGGAGGACAAAGACTGATCGCAACCTTGGGCAAGGTCATCGACCGCGAAGCCCCACTCAGGCAGGGGCAGCGCTACTGCACCGGAATTTGGCGACGAGACTGCTGAACCGTAGGAGCTGCCGAAGGCTGCGATCTTTTGATCCTGCTCTTGAAAAACAAGATCAAAAGATCGCAGCCTTCGGCAGCTCCTACAGCGGGTCAGCAGCCCAACCTCAAACTCTTTGGTGCAGCTTGAAAAGGTCGCGCAGTGTAACGGCAAAAATGCGACTTGCTAAGTGCCAATCGGCGCCAATTTATGTGTTCTTTGCGACGTCGCTTTGCTGCGCCTTCAGATAGCGCTTCAAGGCTGCCAGAGAGTCCGGGCAATAAGGCTTTTGCTGGATTTCCTGCATGACCTGCTCGACCGGAATAAAGCGTGCTTCGAGCACCTCCTCCGGTTGCAGTTTCAGCGGCCCGTCCCAGACGGCGGAAAACGCCGAACACCACAAACGGTTGCCGGTGTCTTCGAAGTAGAAATGGTCATGGGCAGTCAGTTCGATACCGCTGACGCCCAACTCCTCTTCCAGCTCTCGGGCTGCCGACTCGGCGTAAGTCTCGTCGGCCTGCACCATGCCGCCCGCCGCGACGTCCCAGTAACCGGGATAAATCGCCTTGCTCAACGTGCGCCGGTGCACGCAAAGGTCACCGGCGGAATTGAACAACATGATGTAGGTGCCGCGACCGATCAGCCCACGCTCGCGCAGATCGGCACGCACCAGAGCGCCGAGCAGGTTGTCCTGCTCATCGACCCAGGCGATCTGTTCGGCATCCGAGGCGGCGCGATGGGCCGCCTCTTTGGCGTTGTGGCTCATGAATCAGCCCTGATTGAGCAGTTGACGCAAATCGATCACCGCGGCGTTGGCCCGGGAAATATAGTTGGCCATGACCAGCGAGTGGTTGGCCAGCACGCCGAAGCCGCTGCCGTTAAGAATCATAGGGCTCCAGACCGGCTCCTGCGAGGCTTCCAGTTCACGGATGATCTGACGCACGCTGACGGTGGCGTTCTTCTTCGCCAGCACATCGGCGAAATCGACTTCAATGGCGCGCAGCAGGTGCGACAGCGCCCAGGCCTGACCGCGGGCTTCGTAGAACACGTTGTCGATCTGCATCCACGGGGTCTCGACGACTTCTTCGTCAACCTGCGGCACTTCGCCGATCGCCGGCACTTCGGTTTTCAGCGCGGTATTGAGTTTGACCCGGCCTACGCTGGCCGACAGGCGTTGCGACAGCGAACCGAGACGGGTGCCGACATCGCCCAGCCAGTTGTTCAGGTTGTCGGCGCGAGCATAGAACAGCGCGTTTTTCTGGGTTGGATCAGACAGGCGCGCCTGATAACGACTCAGCGAGTTGATGCCCTCCTGATATTCCGACTCACTCGACGGCAGGATCCAGCTCTTGTTGTCGAAGTTGAAACGCGGCTCGGCCTTGGCCAGATCGGCATCTTCCGCCGACTGCGACTGCGAACGGGCAAAGTCTTTACGCAGGGCACGGGTCAGGTCACGCACCTGTACCAGCACGCCGTACTCCCAGCTTGGCGTGTTGTCCATCCACAGGCCCGGCGGGAAGCGGTCGTTGGAAATGTAGCCGCCCGGCTTGTTGAGCAAGGTGCCGGCAACGGTCTTCAGGGTTTCGACGGTGGTGTAGCCGATCACCATCTGCTTGCCTTCTTTCTCGGCCGCCACTTGCGCGTTTTGTGCGACCGGAAACAGCGCCGGCTCCTGGCTCCAGTACCAGCCAAGGCCAATGGTCACCAGCAGGTAGATGCCGATCAGCGTGGCCAATGCACGGCTGAACAGCAATCCGCCAACATAGCTGCGGGTGGCCGACTTGGGTTCGGCGGCACGTTCAGGCGCGCTGCCCGCGCGGTTTTTCCAGTCCAGCATGGCGATATCCTTTCAATCACTTGGGTTCAACGGTTCGACCACAACCATACAACAACGTGCCGAGGCCGGGCACCCGCGCGTAAAGATAAGCCGCAATTCGTATGGGCGAATGACGCTTCGACGATGACTAAGGGAATCCCCGATGCCCATGCTTCAGCCCATCGGATTGAAAACCATCGCAAAGGTCATTCACTGCACGGATAAAAGCACCACTGCCCCGTCATCCTGATCACCCAGCTTAGTCAGGGAGTGCCCGGCCTACGGGGACTTGTCAGACACTCAGGTCAAAAACAAAACCGTACGGTCAGAAACTGAATGGTGACGCATTGCAGATTATTGACGTACGACACTCGTGTAAGGGAAAAGAGGTGCTAGCATAGAGCCACCAGTCGATCTCAGCATGCAGCCTAACTAGTAGTCAGGATATGACCGAGCCAGAAGACCCCAGCCGTGAGCGTCTCAAGCACCACTTTGCCCAGCGGGTAATTCATCAGGCACGTCAGATTCTTGAGATATGGCAGCGCCTGCAACGCACTGAGTGGTCCAATGTCGATCTCGCCGAACTGAGCGAGGCCAACCTGCGCCTGCTGCGTTTTGCCGAGCGCTTCGAACAGCCCGAACACACGCAGCTTGCGCGCCATATCAGCCAATCGCTGGAAGCGGTGGACGCCAATCGCGGTCGCCTGAGCAGTGGCTTGATCACCGACCTCAATCGCTTGATGCAGCGTTTGTCACGCACCGGCCTGCGCCATGGCGATCAACTCGACCAGACTTTCCTGCCACCGCTGCGCAAACCGATCTATGTGATGCTGCAAGATCACGACCGCGCCGAACGCCTGGCCAAACAACTGGAATTCTTCGGTCTGAGCGCGCAGGCGCTGGACAGCGTTTCGGCGTTTCGCTCCTCGATGGTCGAGCGCCTGCCCGCGGCGATCGTCATGGACGTCGATTTCAGCGGCGCCGGCATCGGCCTGAAACTCGCCGCGGAGGCTCAGGTCGGTTTGGAAGAACCGCTGCCGCTGCTGTTCTTCAGCCTGCACGAAACCGACACGCCAACCCGCCTCGCCGCCGTGCGCGCCGGCGGCCAGGAGTTCCTCACCGGCACCCTCGAAGCGTCGAGCCTGCTGGAAAAGATAGAAGTCCTCACCTGCGTCGCCCAGTACGAACCTTATAAAGTGCTGATCATCGACGACTCGCGTGCGCAGGCCTTGCACACCGAGCGCCTGCTCAACAGCGCCGGCATCGTCACGCGTACCTTGATCGAACCGATTCAGGCGATGGCGGAACTGGCCGATTTCCAGCCCGACCTGATCATCCTCGACATGTACATGCCAGCCTGCACTGGCACCGAACTGGCCAAAGTGATTCGCCACAACGATCGCTATGTCAGCGTGCCGATCATTTACCTGTCTGCCGAGGACGATCTGGACAAGCAGCTCGACGCCATGAGCGAGGGCGGCGATGACTTCCTGACCAAACCGATCAAGCCGCGCCACCTGATCACCACCGTGCGCAACCGCGCCGCCCGCGCACGCAACCTCAAAGCACGGATGGTCCGCGACAGCCTCACCGGTCTGTACAACCACACGCACATTCTGCAATTGCTCGAAGACTGCTCGTTCCGCGCCCGCCGCGAGAACAAGCCATTGAGCTTTGCGATGCTCGACATCGACCATTTCAAACGGGTCAACGACAGCCACGGCCACCCGATGGGCGACCGGGTGATCAAGAGCCTCGCGCTGTTTCTCAAGCAGCGTTTGCGCAAGACCGATTTCATCGGCCGATACGGCGGCGAAGAGTTCGCCATCGTCATGCCCGACACTGATATAGAAGCCGCGCACAAAGTGCTCGACGAGATCCGCCAGCGCTTCGCTGAAATCCATTACCCGGCGCAGCCGCAGGATTTGTGGTGCACCTTCAGTGCCGGCGTGGTGGAAATGCACGATGACTGCGACAGCCTGATGATGGCCAGTCAGGCCGACGAAGCGCTGTACCGGGCCAAAGGTGCCGGGCGCAATCGCGTGCAGACCGCGCGCGAATCAAAGCAAAGTGCCACTTTTTCATCGGATTCCACTGATTCGGTCATAACCCTGTAACAGAACCGCAATAAATTCAGGCGCTTACCATTTCTGCCGTTGGTAGCCGTCATGCGCCTGAAGTTGCTCACCAATCTCAATACCCTGCTGTTGGTCGCCGTGTGTCTCGCACTCGGCGCGACGCTGTGGTGGTCGCAAAAAGCCCTTGAGCGCCCGTACCTGTTGATGGAGCGCTATCTCGGTCTGTCGCAACAATTTCAGAACGAGGTGGCACGCAACGTCGAGGATTACCTCGCCAGCGGCGACGCCTTGCGCCTGAGCAGTGCCAGTCAGGCCATCGACAATTTGCAGAAAGAACTCGGCGAATTGCCGCCAGCGCTGGCCGACACCCTGCGCCCGAGCCTGTCGGGCCTTGATGAATTCAGCAAGACCGACTTGCTCGCTGCCGGCAAACTGGCGGGCGACCCGCAGGCCTTGCTGTTGCAGGCAGAGCGCGAACTGAGCGCCAGCCTCGATCAGCTCAGCACTTACGCCAACGGCAACGCGGCTTATCTGACGCCGTTGCTCGTCGCCTCTCAGCACTTAGGCAAACTGTCACTGGCGCGGGACAAACTGGTCAGCAGCGGGCGCAGTGAACTGGCCGCCGATGTTGAGCGCGAAGTCACCAATATCCGCTCGCAAGCTCAGGTAATTGAGGCCCTGCCCTTGCTCGGTGTTGTCGCCAAAAGCGAATCGGGCAGTGATGACTTTGCGGCAATGATGGGCATCGAGAGCAGCGAAAAAGCCGTTGCCGAAGACGCCGGTGTCGGACTCAAACGTGAGCTCAACAGCTTGCTCGGACGCTATCCGGCGGAGCTGGCACGCACACGGGATCAGATCCAGAAACGCACCGACCTCAGCACCGCCACCCACCAGAAAATCGCCGCCGTGCAGCAGGCCATCGCCGGACTTGAGCCGGTCGTGCGCGCGCAGCACGGGCAAATTCAAGGCGAAGTGCGGCTGATGCAAGGCGTGATGATCGGCTTGATTCTGCTGATTGCGTTGCTCATCGACACCTTGCAGCGGCGGCTGGCCCGCACGCTGACCAATCTCGCTCCGGCGCTGTCGAACTGGGCCGAAGGCGATTTCAGCCGCGACATTCATTTGGGCAAAACCAACCGTGAACTGCACGACATCGAGGCCTCGCTCAATCGCTTGCGTGCCTACCTGGTGGACTTGGTTGGGACAATTCGCGGCAATGCCGAACAAGTCGCAGGCAGCAGTCGCACGCTCGCCGAACTAAGCAACGACTTGCACAGCGGCGCCGAACATCAGGCCGGTGACACCGCGCTGATCCGCGATTCACTCGGCGAGTTGGAGGCGACGATTCAGCAGGTCGCTGGCGATGCGCAGCAGGCGGCGGATGCCAGCCGTCATGCCGGACTGGCGGTCGAGCATGGCCAGTCGGTGATTGGCCAAAGCCTCACCGGCCTGCACGCGCTGGTCGGTGAGGTTCAGGGCAACGCGCAAATGATCGAGCATTTGGCCGAGGAGTCAGCGACCATTGGTGGCGTATTGACGGTGATTCGTTCGATTGCCGATCAAACCAACCTGCTGGCGCTTAACGCGGCGATCGAAGCGGCGCGTGCCGGGGAAATGGGTCGAGGATTTGCCGTGGTGGCTGAAGAAGTGCGCTCGCTGGCACAACGTACAGCCGGCGCAACTGCCGAGATTCAAACCCTGATTGCCGGCCTGCAAACCGCTGCTCGTCAATCGGTTGAAGGCATGCGCGCACAGGTCGAGCACGCCGAAGCCACGGCCAATCAGGCGCAAGCGGCGGATGGCGCGCTGGATAAAATCGTCGGCGCGATCCAGACCATTTCCGACACGGCGATCCGCATTGCCGACGTCACGGCGCAGCAGAGCGGCGCGGTCAGCGAGATTCGCGATCACAGTGAGCGGATTCATCAGTTGGGTGGGGATAATCTGGTGCGGATCGGCCGTGGGCGTGAGCAGGGTGAGAATCTGCTGGTATTGGGCGGGCAACTGCATACGGCCGTTCAGGCATTTCGCGTCTGACGAAAATCCCTGTAGGAGCTGCCGAAGGCTGCGATCTTTTGATCTTGCTCTTGAAAATCAAAAGATCGCAGCCTGCGGCAGCTCCTACAGGGGGTTCACCACAAGTGACCGGATTAGGACCCTCAGTCACATATTTCGCGCAAACATCGGCCATCGTGCTGGCTATTGCATAGAACTGGACAGTCACAAAGTCTTTGCGGCATAGTCGCCGGGTTCTGACGATTGCTCATTCATAACAAGGACTACGCAGATGGCGACCCTCCTGGTGCTGCACGGCCCCAACCTGAACCTGCTCGGCACCCGCGAACCCGGCACTTACGGTTCAACGACCCTGGCGCAGATCAATCAGGATCTGGAGCGCCGCGCCCGTGAAGCCGGTCATCATCTGCTGTATCTGCAAAGCAATGCCGAGTACGAATTGATCGACCGCATCCACGCCGCGCGTGGCGAAGGGGTCGATTTCATTCTGATCAATCCAGCAGCTTTTACGCACACAAGTGTCGCATTACGTGACGCGTTGCTGGGAGTGAGCATCCCATTCATCGAAGTGCATTTGTCCAACGTGCACAAACGCGAACCTTTCCGCCATCACTCTTACTTCTCCGACGTAGCGGTGGGAGTGATCTGCGGCCTTGGCGCCAGCGGTTACCGACTGGCCCTGGAGGCTGCGCTAGAACAGCTTGAAACACAGGCAACGGCTTGAACTACAAGCGTTAAACGCCCCTGACCGACCCTTGGGAGTTGATGATTCATGGATATCCGTAAAGTTAAGAAACTGATCGAATTGCTGGAAGAGTCCGGCATCGACGAGCTCGAGATCAAGGAAGGCGAAGAGTCCGTACGCATCAGCCGTCACAGCAAGACCCCGGCTCAGCAGTACTACGCGCCGGCTCCGATGCACGCTCCGGCTGCCGCACCTGCCGCCGCTGCTGCTCCGGTTGCTGCCGCAGCCCCGGCTGCCGCTGCTGCACCAGCGCTGAACGGCACTGTTGCCCGTTCGCCGATGGTCGGTACCTTCTATCGCAAATCTTCGCCAACCTCGCCGTCCTTCGTTGAAGTCGGCCAGACCGTGAAGAAAGGCGACACTCTGTGCATCGTCGAAGCCATGAAGATGATGAACCACATCGAAGCTGAAACCAGCGGTGTGATCGAGTCCATCCTCGTCGAAGACGGCCAGCCGGTTGAGTACGACCAACCGCTGTTCACCATCGTTTGAACTGCGGAGAGCCTTTGATGACTGCGAAGTTGGAAAAAGTTCTGATCGCTAACCGCGGTGAGATCGCCCTGCGGATTCTGCGTGCCTGCAAAGAGATGGGCATCAAGACCGTCGCCGTTTACTCCAAGGCCGACAAAGAGCTGATGCACCTGGGTCTGGCAGACGAATCCGTCTGCATCGGCCCGGCTTCTGCCGCTCAGTCCTACCTGCACATCCCGGCCATCATCGCTGCCGCTGAAGTGACTGGCGCTACCGCCATTCACCCAGGCTACGGTTTCCTCGCGGAAAACGCCGATTTTGCCGAGCAGGTCGAGAACTCCGGCTTCGCGTTCATCGGCCCGAAAGCCGAAACCATTCGCCTGATGGGTGACAAGGTCTCGGCCAAGCACGCGATGATCGAAGCAGGCGTGCCAACCGTTCCAGGTTCCGACGGCCCGCTGCCGGAAGACGAAGAAACGGCATTGCGCATCGGTCGTGAAGTCGGCTACCCGGTGATCATCAAAGCCGCTGGCGGCGGTGGTGGTCGCGGCATGCGCGTGGTGCACAAGGAAGAAGACCTGATCGCCTCGGCGAAACTGACCCGCTCCGAAGCAGGCGCGGCGTTCGGCAACCCGATGGTCTATCTGGAAAAATTCCTGACCAATCCGCGTCACGTCGAAGTGCAGGTCCTGTCCGACGGCCAGGGCCACGCCATCCATCTGGGCGACCGCGATTGCTCGCTGCAACGCCGCCACCAGAAGGTTCTCGAAGAAGCGCCGGCACCGGGCATCGACGAGAAGGCTCGCGAAGAAGTGTTGGCTCGTTGCGTCAAGGCGTGCATCGACATCGGTTACCGTGGCGCCGGCACCTTCGAGTTCCTCTACGAAAACGGTCGCTTCTACTTCATCGAAATGAACACCCGTGTTCAGGTGGAGCACCCGGTTTCGGAAATGGTTACCGGTATCGACATCGTCAAGGAGATGCTCAGCATCGCCGCTGGCAACAAGCTGTCGTTCACTCAGGATGACGTGGTTATTCGTGGCCACTCGCTGGAATGCCGGATCAACGCTGAAGACCCGAAAACCTTCATGCCGAGTCCGGGCACGGTCAAGCATTTCCACGCACCAGGCGGCAACGGCGTTCGCGTCGATTCGCACCTGTACAGCGGTTATGCGGTTCCACCGAACTACGACTCGCTGATCGGCAAGCTGATCACTTACGGCGCGACCCGCGACGAAGCCATGGCCCGCATGCGCAATGCCCTGGACGAAATCGTGGTTGACGGGATCAAGACCAACATCCCGCTGCACCGTGACCTGGTTCGTGACGAAGGCTTCTGCAAAGGTGGCGTGAACATTCACTACCTCGAGCACAAGCTGGCCAAGCAGTCGTAAGACTGACCTGGCGTGGAAAAACCCGATCCCTGTGGATCGGGTTTTTTTATGCCTGCAACCAGCGCATCAGTTCATCGACACCAAGGTAAAAGCTTGCCCCTGAATCATTTCAGGGGTTGCCCGGCGCCCGTTCTGGTCGACTACAGCGCCAGAGGCATCTTGGTGCAATGGCTTTCGACGAAACCGCTCCATGAATACCTGTGCGCGTTTCGACACCGGATCGCTGGCATATCTGGCCCGCTGCAAAACCGGCGAATACAAGCGCTCAACCTGGCTGGCGGAAGTCTTGAACACCGTCGAAACACCGTTGTTCAGATTCAACGAAACAGCATAGGTATTACCCAGACAGGAAGAATACGACCAGTAATCCCATGTCGGCCTCAGCCCCTGTTGACGCAATACACTCCTGACCGGTCCACCGATGTCGGTGCCGGTCAGCCAGTCACCGCCCACCAGCGTGACCCGAACATCTTTGGGCGAGCCTCCCAGACGCGTCATCGCATCCTTGACGGTGTGGTTGATCAGCGAGCGAACGTTGTGATCGAAATGAATGACTGCGCCGACCTTTGTCGTCGGGTTGTACATCGAGGCAATCACGCAGGTCTGCGCATTCAGCGAAAACAGATAATTGTCCATAGACCCGGCGACAAACTTCGCCACCACAGCCTCGCCCTGCAACGCACCACGGTTCAGCACTGGCTCGACCCGGCCGGGAAACGCATTGCGCAGATTGTTCACTCGACCAAGATTACGTACCTGATCATTGCCGCCGCGCAGCCCGACCCGGTCATGCGTCCATTTGCCACTCGCGGTCAGACGTACGGGGCGCTGATAAATGGCTTCGGGGCGCCGGGCATCGATCAGGCTGAGCCCCCCGAAATGCGGGTTTTCCCTGACCTGGAAGTACTTGCCTCTGTTGCGGATGTAATAGGTCGGTTGGGGCTGCGCAGCACTGGGCGGACTGCGCCATGTGCCAAAAAAGACACCTTCTTCAGTGACCTGCTGCAAATTATCCGGCTTGTTGCTGACGGCCTGTCTGGCGTGAAAACGCACCTTGCGAACCGCCGGCAACGCTTCCTTGCGAATCGGAGCCACGGTGCTCAAGCGTTCTGTGAGCAATGAGACCGGCCGCGTCGTGTGCTTCAGATTTCTGACCGTGCGCCCGAGTAACTTGACCGTACTGCCGGCGCCAACCATGGCAAACAGCGCGCCCCACGACGCCTCAAGCCAATGGCCGAGCGCGCCATCGACATCGCCTTCCAGATGCGCCGCGACGGCATCACCGGCACTGACAGCGATGAACACCACGTCCAACAACAAGGCGAAGGGCGGAAACACCATGCAGAATGGCGCGGCGGCGAACATCAGTCCCTTGACCACCTGTCTTTCGATCATTTTCGCGCGGCTGGTCGTGATGTCGTGCACATCCGTAACCGTGCGCTCGATGTAAGCGTTGAACTCAACCCGCGCGTCGCTCACTCGCTGCGCTTCGTACAGCGTATCGACGCGCTGATTTTTTACCGCTATCGCATGCAAGGAGAGCGAAACGGTTTTGCGTGCAGCAACCGCCGTGCGCGCCATCAAGTAGTCATGCAGCTCGCCGGCGATGTCGCCAAACAGTGAATGGTACGGGCGCACCGCAAGGCCGTCAGGAGCATCCGGGGTATACAACCACCAAGACGGATCGGGATCGAAAGCGGTAAAAACATAAACCCCGAGTACGACATGACCACGCACAGTAAACCTGAATACGCCGTCAGTCGTGACCCTGCTGGCGCCCGGCAAATGGCCCCCTGACGTTGGCAATTGACTCAACAGCGAGACCTGGCGGACGAGCGCTGTATACACCGTGTCGCTTAGCCGTGCCTGACTTCGCGCAACCCGCAAGTCACGATCCATTGTCGACAGCAGCACATTGCGCCAGGCAAACCGGCGCGGCTCGTAGTCCGCATGGCGAGCGTCGAGATATTTGCCTCGGATCTCGCTGGCGTACTTCTCACCCAGCCAGGCCCCGCGCAGATACAACGCCAGATCGGCGCTGCGCACCTCGCTCAGATCCTGGCCAACGGATGAGCGCACGCCCTTTTTCGGATTGTCGATACCAGCGTTGTCGTCGTAGCCGTAGATCGCCAGATCGAGCAGGCTGGCTACCGACTGTTTCCTGCGATCGGCGATGCCGGCGTTGTAATCGATCAACACGGTGGCCGGATCAACCGGTTCCAGCACCTGTTTGCTGCGCATATAAGGCGCGATCTCTGCGGCCACCGTGCGTCTGGCAAAGTCGACAAAGACTTCGAAACCGCCCAGCAACTCATTGAAGACCTGCTGATGAACAACCAGCTCCTGATTCAGGCTGCTGAGGCGTCGACGCGCATCCAGGGTCAGCGTTGAGTTCCAGCGCAGTAAATTGTCCTCTTCGACCTGCTGCAGGTTTTTGGCCAGGCCCATTTTTACAGCCGCTTCGACGCACTGAGCGAACGGCAGGGGCGCACGCCGAATATCACTGCTCATACCCCAACGGCCAGGGTCGGCAGCCACGGCGACAAGATACTCCCGCGCTCGGCGATGGGCAGTGGGAGAAAGCTGCTGCAAAAGATATTCGCGACCGGACTCGCTCTGCGTCCAGCCCCAGACCTCTCCGGTCAATGCCGCCAGCGAAGGCAGGCGCACCCACTCCTGGCCGTCTGGCTTGTTTGGCGCGTACAGCAGCAGATCGCTCACCGCTGGTGCAGGCTCTTGCCGGTAAAACACCAGAAAGTCGGCACACTGCATGCCGTTGGGTAAAGCCAGTGCGGCGACGCGCAAAGATTCGCCCATGGCTTCCCCCGCCCACATCGATTCGAGACGATCATGATCGTCCACCGCCAGATGCCCCGCACAACGCGCAACGAACGCGCTTTGCTTGAGTCGCGCGACAAACCAGTCGATCAAGGCCTTTTGTACGTCCTCGCGCTCATACTGCCCGGCGAGGGCTCGCAGGTACCCGACCGGATAATCCTGGCCGGCCAGCATGTCGGCGATGAATGCCGGCTCCAGCGGCTGATTGCGTCGCGAAGGACCACTGGTGACTTCCAGAACGGCAGCGAAATCCGTACCGATCGGCCCCGCCGCGAGCAACTGGCTCAAACTGCGGTTCTGCGTCGGCTCGCCGACCGCTGAAAGCCACCTCAGGCGGACATCGATCCGGTCCGGTTCCACCTCCATGTCGAGTTTGAGCTGGATATAGTCAATCGCCTGTTGCCGGGCATAGGCGCGCAACGAGCCGTAGCCTTCCAGCAGATCATCGAGCGCTGCCTGGGCCTGCGACGTCTGTTCTTGATAACGGCGCAGCCTGGCACGCTCCGGTTCGTTCAGCACCCGCAGCCAATGCGGCAATTGCGCGTATGACTGCGCTTCGAGCCTCTTCTTTTCCGCACCCGTTGCCAGTGCGGTCAACCGATAGCGGCGAGCGCCTCGTTCCTGAACCTTTTCGATTTGCCTGCGCAATCGATCCGGCGTCAGTCGCACGAGCCGGTCAGTGTGGAACAGCGCGTCGATGTCATCGATATAACGCTGCAATTTGCGCAAAACCAACTGATCGAACGCAGCCTCCTGCCCCTTGGTTTCCCAATGTGTTCGCAGGTAGTTTTTGTATTGATCAAGGAAATGCTCAGAAACGCTCTCCACAGTCTGGATGACCGCTTGACGATGGCCGAGCGGAAATCCCCGGTCAGCAGCACCCGGCCAGCGGTACGGAGCGTCCTGAATCGCCAGGTACATCATCGGCTTGCCGTCGATGATTTTCTGCAGAATCGAATCGAGCAAAGCCAGCACAAAACCCGGATCGATATTGCCGTGCGGGTAATGATTGCGCAGCTCGGTCAACGCGAAAGCTTCCATGGCCTCCAATAAGGTCAGCTGACTGCTCAGGCGCTTGTCGATGAGTACCTGCCAACGCGTGATCCGCAGCAGAATCTCCTGGGCCGTTCCTGTGGGCGCAGCGGCTTCCGGTGGTTTTTCTTCTACAATCCCTTGTTCACTCGCCATATCGTCCAGCCCGCTTGCGTAGAAATGAGCTTTCACTCTATTTGCCGGCAACCGCGCTCCGGGGATACATATGTATATCGCGCCGGCGAATGTGTAACAGCCAAGAGGCGTGTCCACTTTGCCGGCGACCTGGCGTAAACTGCGCGCTTTTGCAGCTTCGGGCTGCCCCACAGATTTTCAAAGGTGCCCGCCATGCCTTGGCTGCAAGTCCGTCTCGCCATCACCCCCGAACAAGCCGAAACCTACGAGGACGCATTTCTCGAAGTCGGCGCCGTGTCGGTGACCTTCATGGACGCAGAAGACCAGCCGATCTTCGAACCGGAACTCAACACCACCCCATTGTGGTCGCACACCCACTTGCTGGCGTTGTTCGAAGGCGGCACCGAACCAGCCCCGGTACTGGCCCACCTGGAACTGCTGACCGGCAGCCCGCTACCCGAACACCACAGCGAAGTCATCGAAGATCAGGACTGGGAGCGCAGCTGGATGGACGGTTTCCAGCCGATGCGTTTCGGCCAGCGCCTGTGGATCGTGCCGAGCTGGCACGCCGCGCCGGAACCTGATGCGGTCAACCTGCTGCTGGATCCGGGCCTGGCGTTCGGCACCGGCACTCACCCGACCACCGCTTTGTGCCTGGAATGGCTCGACGGCCAGGACCTGAAAGACTGCGACGTGCTCGACTTCGGTTGCGGTTCGGGAATTCTGGCGATCGCCGCCCTGTTGCTCGGTGCGAAAGAAGCCGTTGGTACCGACATCGACGTGCAGGCACTGGAAGCCTCGCGCGACAACGCCGGTCGCAACAATATTGCCGACGAACTGTTCCCGCTGTACCTGCCGCAAGACTTGCCGCAGGTTCAAGCTGACGTGCTGGTCGCCAACATTCTTGCCGGTCCGCTGGTTTCGCTGGCGCCGCAACTGTCTGGCCTGGTCAAATCCGGCGGTCGTCTGGCCCTGTCGGGCATCCTCGCTGAACAAGGTGATGAAGTCGCTGCCGCTTATGCACAGGACTTCGATCTCGACCCGATCGCCAATCGCGATGGCTGGGTGCGCATCACCGGCCGTCGGCGCTAATATGTCCGCCTGCATAATCCGGATCGCCGCATGACTGACAGCTTCGTCACCCAGTGCCCGCATTGCCAAACCAGTTTCCGTGTCAGCCATGCTCAATTGAGCGTGGCCCGCGGGGTGGTTCGCTGCGGCTCCTGCCTGCAAGTGTTCAACGCCGCCAAACAGCTGCTGGAACAACACGCTGGCAAGGACGCGGTGACGCCGGTCGCGCCTTCGCTTGCCGAGCCACCGCCGATTGTCGAGTCGACGCCAGCCGTCGAACCCGTAGCCATCGTCGAGCCACCGGCACCGCGCGCCATCAGCCAAAAGCAGTGGAGCGCCTCGGAGCTGGATCTCGATAGCCTCGATCTGGACCAGGAACTTGCCCGCCTCGAGCAACGGGAAATCCAGCCGACCACCGAATTCGGCCGTCCCCGCGAAGATTCCCTGAGCGCCCGGCGCGACATGCCTGAGCCGGACGAAACCGTCTGGCGCGACAGCCTGTTCAGCGAACATGCCGATGAGCACACGATCGAGCCCGACGACGAGGCAGAAGTCTCGGAGATCGAACCGGCCAAAGCCGCGCGCACTGAGCCTTCGCTGACTTTGGAACCGGTAGATCTCGACGACGAGCCGGCGATCCCGCAACTGCGCCTTCACGACCCGATCGATCCGAACGCCCGTCGTGAACGATTTTCTGCCAGCGACGATATCGATGACGGCGACGAGTTGCCATCGATCGAGCCGCTGCGCAAAAAGCGCGAGCGCGCAGAACCCGGTGTACGTGCTGAAGTCCTGCAGGACCTGACTGACGACCCGCTGCAACTGGACTGGCAGAAACGCCGCTCGCCGTGGGGACGCCGTTTGCTCTGGTTGCTGTTGGTGCTACTGGCGGCGGGCGGACTGGCTGCCCAATACATCGCCTATCATTTCGACGAACTGGCCCGCCAGGATCAATACCGTCCGTGGTTCCAGCAAATCTGCCCGCAGATCGGCTGCACGGTGCCGTCCAAGGTCGACATCGCCCGGATCAAGAGCAGCAATCTGGTGGTGCGCAGTCATCCGGAGTTCAACGGCGCATTGGTGGTCGACGCGATCATTTATAACCGCGCGACGTTCTCTCAGCCCTTTCCATTACTGGAACTGCGTTTCGCCGACCTCAATGGCCACTTGATCGCCAGTCGTCGCTTCAAACCCGGCGAGTACCTCAGAGGGGACCTCGAAGGTCTGGCGGAAATGCCGCCGCAAACGCCGATCCACATTGCGCTGGATATCCTCGACCCAGGCCCGAAAGCAGTGAATTACAGCCTGAGTTTCCACTCGCCCGAGTGAATCCCTGCGGCGGTTTGCAATTGACGGCGGTTTTCTGACTTTGCCACCCACAACCAAACCTGTGGCGATAACGGAATAACTGTTCAGATTTTGTTCAATTCAGCCTTTATCCAGTCATCGAGAGCGGGTATCATGCCAACCCTTTTTCGAACTCTCATGATCCGGCCCCACCTCAGGGAAGTCCTATGTCGGCGGTACGCATCGGCCCATACACATTGCAGAACGGCTTGATTCTCGCCCCGATGGCGGGCGTCACCGACCAGCCCTTTCGTCAGCTGTGCAAGCGTTTGGGCGCAGGGCTTGTAGTCTCGGAAATGGTCACCAGTGACATGAGCCTGTGGAACACCCGCAAGTCGCGCATGCGCATGATCCACGAAGGCGATCCCGAGCCCCGCTCGGTGCAGATTGCCGGTGGCGACGCGCAGATGCTGGCGGATGCGGCCCGGGCCAACGTCGAATTGGGCGCGCAGATTATTGATATCAACATGGGTTGCCCGGCAAAGAAGGTCTGCAACAAGGCCGCCGGTTCCGCGTTGTTGAAGGACGAAGCACTGGTGACCGAGATCCTGCAGGCCGTTGTGGCTGCGGTTGATGTGCCGGTCACCTTGAAGATCCGCACCGGATGGGATCGCGACAACAAGAACGGCCTGACCGTGGCGAAGATCGCCGAGCAGGCCGGGATCACCGCGCTGGCAGTGCATGGCCGCACTCGCGCCGATCTGTACACCGGTGAAGCCGAGTACGACACGATTGCCGCGATCAAGCAGGCGGTGTCGATGCCGGTGTTTGCCAATGGCGATATCGATTCGCCGGAAAAGGCCCGTTACGTGCTCGACGCGACCGGTGCCGATGGCCTGTTGGTAGGCCGCGCCGCCCAAGGGCGGCCATGGATTTTTCGCGAGATCGAACACTTCCTGCGTACCGGCGAGAAATTGCCGGCACCGGAACTGATCGAAGTGGAACACATTCTGCTGGAGCATCTGGCCGCCCTTCACGCTTTCTATGGGGATGTGATGGGCGTGCGCATTGCGCGCAAGCATGTGGGCTGGTATCTCGCAACCTTGCCGGGCGCCAGGGAGTTTCGCGCCCACTTCAATCGTTTGGATGGTACGGAAACACAATGCGCCAACGTTCGGGAGTTTTTCGCCGAGCGTTACAAGAGCCTGACAGGGGACGAAGAAGGGGTGGCCGCATGACGATGATGACCGAGACTTTAGTGAGTGGAACAGCACCCGTGAGCGACAACGTGAATTTGAAACAGCACCTCAATACCCCGAGCGAAGAAGGCCAGACCCTTCGCGGGAGTGTCGAGAAGGCGCTGCACAATTATTTCGCCCACCTTGAGGGCGCGTCCGTCACGGATGTGTACAACCTGGTGCTCTCCGAAGTCGAGGCTCCCCTGCTCGAAAGCGTGATGAACTACGTCAAGGGCAACCAGACCAAGGCCAGTGAGTTGCTCGGACTTAACCGCGGCACGCTGCGCAAGAAACTCAAGCAGTACGATCTGCTGTAAGCATTCAATCAAACCAGAAAGGCGCCCGCGTAAAAAACGGTCGCCTTTTTTGCTGACTTCCTTTGCTTTTGATGGAAATTGAGATGACCGACCAGACTACCCGCCTGCCGATCCGCCGCGCCTTGATCAGCGTTTCCGACAAGACCGGGATCCTCGAATTCGCCAAGGAGCTTGAAGCTCTGGGCGTCGAGATCCTCTCCACCGGCGGAACGTTCAAGCTGCTGCGCGACAACGGTGTTGCCGCAGTGGAAGTCGCGGATTACACCGGTTTCGCCGAAATGATGGACGGTCGGGTGAAAACCCTGCACCCGAAAATCCACGGCGGCATCCTCGGTCGTCGCGGTATCGACGACGCAATCATGAGCGAGCACGGCATCAAGCCGATCGATCTGGTGGCGGTCAACCTGTACCCGTTCGAAGCCACCATCAACAAGCCAGGCTGCGACCTGCCGACCGCCATCGAGAACATCGACATCGGCGGCCCGACCATGGTCCGTTCGGCAGCGAAAAACCATAAAGACGTAGCGATCGTGGTGAATGCCAGCGATTACGCCAGCGTCCTGGAAGGGCTGAAAGCCGGTGGCCTGACGTACGCGCAGCGTTTCGACCTGATGCTCAAGGCCTTCGAACACACGGCCGCCTACGACGGCATGATCGCCAACTACATGGGCACCGTGAATCAAGCGGCTGAAACCCTGAGCACTGAAGGCCGCAGCGAATTCCCGCGCACCTTCAACAGCCAGTTCATCAAGGCCCAGGAAATGCGCTACGGCGAGAACCCGCACCAGAGCGCGGCGTTCTACGTGGAAGCCAAGCCTGCCGAAGTCGGCATCGCTACCGCGACCCAACTGCAAGGCAAAGAACTGTCGTACAACAACGTGGCCGACACCGACGCCGCGCTGGAATGCGTGAAGAGCTTCGTCAAGCCAGCCTGCGTGATCGTCAAGCACGCCAACCCGTGCGGCGTGGCCGTCAGCCCGGACGCTGAAGGCGGCATCCGTCAGGCCTATGAACTGGCTTACGCCACCGATACCGAATCGGCGTTCGGCGGCATCATCGCCTTCAACCGTGAACTGGATGCCGAGACCGCCAAAGCGATCGTCGAGCGTCAGTTCGTTGAAGTGATCATCGCCCCAAGCGTCAGTGCAGAAGCCCGCGCCATCGTTGCGGCCAAAGCCAACGTGCGCCTGCTGGCCTGCGGCGAGTGGTCGGCAGACCGCGCAGCCGCGTGGGACTACAAGCGTGTCAATGGCGGACTGCTGGTACAGAGCCGCGACATCGGCATGATCAGCGCCGATGACCTGAAAGTCGTGACCAAACGCGCGCCGACCGAACAGGAAATCCACGACCTGATCTTCGCCTGGAAAGTGGCCAAGTACGTGAAGTCCAACGCCATCGTCTACGCCAAGAACCGTCAGACCATCGGTGTCGGCGCTGGCCAGATGAGCCGCGTAAACTCGGCACGTATCGCCGCGATCAAGGCTGAGCACGCCGGTCTGCAAGTAGCGGGTTCGGTGATGGCATCGGACGCGTTCTTCCCGTTCCGCGACGGCCTCGACAACGCGGCCAAGGTCGGCATCACTGCAGTGATCCAGCCGGGCGGCTCGATGCGTGATGCTGAAGTGATTGCTGCTGCCGATGAGGCTGGCATCGCCATGGTCTTTACGGGCATGCGTCACTTCCGTCACTGATTATTGCTTGATCGTACCCACGCTCTGCGTGGGCACGCAGCCCGGGACGCTCCGCGTCCCTTGGACGCAGAGCGTCCGTAGAGGCATTCCCACGCAGAGCGTGGGAACGATCAGCCCCCACAGAATTAGCGTCATCCGAGGTTTTTGAAATGAATGTTTTGATCATTGGCAGCGGTGGCCGTGAACACGCCCTGGCCTGGAAAGTGGCTCAGGATCCGCGCGTACAGAAGGTGTTCGTCGCGCCGGGCAACGCAGGCACCGCCATCGAAGCCAAGTGCGAGAACGTCGCCATCGACGTATTGGCTCTTGAGCAACTGGCCGACTTCGCCGAGAAAAACGTTTCCCTGACCATCGTCGGCCCGGAAGTGCCGCTGGTCGCTGGCGTTGTTGATCTGTTCCGCTCCCGTGGCCTGGACTGCTTCGGTCCGACCGCCGGCGCTGCGCAGTTGGAAGGTTCGAAGGCCTTCACCAAGGACTTCCTGGCTCGCCACAAGATCCCGACCGCCGACTACCAGAACTTCACCGAGATCGAGCCGGCCTTGGCTTATCTGCGTGAAAAAGGCGCACCGATCGTGATCAAGGCCGATGGCCTGGCGGCCGGTAAAGGCGTGATCGTCGCCATGACCCTGGCCGAAGCCGAAGACGCCGTGCGCGACATGCTTGCTGGCAATGCGTTCGGCGACGCCGGTTCGCGCGTGGTAATTGAAGAATTCCTCGACGGCGAAGAAGCCTCGTTCATCGTCATGGTCGATGGCAAAAACGTCCTGCCGATGGCCACCAGCCAGGACCACAAACGTGTTGGCGACGGCGACAGCGGCCCGAACACTGGCGGCATGGGTGCCTACTCCCCTGCCCCGGTGGTCACTGCCGACGTGCACCAGCGCGTGATGGATCTGGTGATCTGGCCGACCGTGCGTGGCATGGCTGAAGAAGGCAATGTCTACACCGGTTTCCTCTATGCCGGTCTGATGATCGACAAGGCTGGTAATCCAAAGGTTATCGAGTTCAACTGCCGCTTCGGCGACCCGGAAACCCAACCAGTGATGCTGCGTCTGCAATCGAGCCTGGTGCTGTTGGTTGAAGCCGCTCTGGCGCAAGCGCTGGACAAGGTTGAAGCACAGTGGGATCCACGCCCGAGCGTCGGCATCGTGCTGGCCGCTGGCGGCTACCCGGGCGACTACGCCAAGGGCGCGGCGATCAACGGTCTGGACGCAGCGGCGAGCCTGGAAGGCAAAGTCTTCCACGCCGGTACCGCGCTGAAGGATGGTCAGGTTGTCACTGCCGGTGGTCGCGTACTCTGCGCCACTGCAATGGGCGCCAGCGTCGGTGAAGCTCAGCAGCAAGCCTACAAGCTGGCAGCAGCCATCGACTGGGAAGGCTGCTTCTACCGCAAGGACATTGGCTACCGCGCCATTGCCCGTGAACGTGGCGAAACCCAGGAATAAGCTTTCGATCATCCCGGCGAGGGATACCGTTCCTCGCCGGGCTGTTCCGCCGCCGCGCATCGTTATATTCTGGCATCAACCTACGAAGGGATTTCGCCGTGCGCTGGCTCAGGATTGCCATAAGCTTCACCGTCACGTTGCTGACCTTGCTCTGCATGCTCCCGGCCCAGGCCGCGCAAGGCAGTGGCTGGTCGGTATTGCTTGACGATCAGGGCAGTCTGCAACTGAGCGATATCCGCTCCGCTCGCTACACCAATCAATTCAGCCCCATCGACCTCGACCGCCTCACTGCGGCCGAGCCCGATGGCGCCCTGTGGTTGCGCTTCAAACTGGCGCCGGGCAAGCACGAACAAGTGCTGCGCATCTTTGCCCCCGACCTGTCACAGCTCAATCTCTACGTACTCGACGGTGACAAGCTGATCGAGCAACGCAACACCGGCACCGACCAGCCACAGGCCGAAAGGCCGTTGCCGAGCAGCGACTTCATGCTGCCGTTGCCACAGACCGACAAACCGCTCGATGTCTATCTGCGCCTGGTCTCCGATCACCAGTTGCGCCCGCACGTCACCCTACAATCGGCGGTGATGAGCGCGGCCAACCACAATCAGACGCTGATCTTCGGCTTGCTGTTCGGCTGTCTCGCCATGCTGCTGTTGCACAACCTTGTGCGCTACGCCTACTCCCGCTCGCGCAGCAGCCTGTGGCTGGCGGTCTGCGAGGGCCTGCTGGGCCTCAGTCTGTTGCTGCTGCTCAACCTCGCCGGCCCCTGGCTGCCGAACTGGCACGCGGTGCAGACCCCGGGCGCCTATCTGGCGTTGCTGCTGACCGCTCCCGCAGGATTGATGTTCGCCTATCGCTTCTTCGCGCCGCTCGGCCCGCACCCGCTGAACAAACTGTTGATTGGCGACATCCTGTTTATCGTCACCTGCAGTCTGTTGCTGCTGTTCGTCAACACCCTGCCGCTGAACATCATCACCTATGCCCTGGTGGCCCTGGCCGGCCTGAGCATGTTGTTTGTCGCCTTCTATCACTGGCAGAAGGGTTACCGCCCGGCGCGCCTGTTCGTCGCCGCAATGGTGGTGTTCAACATCGGCACCTTGATCATTCTTCCCGCGTTGCTGGGGCTGACACTGGTGTCGCCGCAGGGTCTGATCATGACCCTGATGGCATTCATCTGTATCAGCGGGCTGCTGATGAGCATCGCCCTCGGCGAGCGTCAGCGCAGCATCACCGAAAGTCGTTTCAGCGTCAGCCGCGACCTCGCCGCGAGCAATGCCGAGATCAACGCCAAAGCCGAGTTCCTCGCCAAGATCAGCCACGAAATCCGCACGCCGATGAACGGCGTGCTGGGCATGACCGAACTGCTGCTGGGCACGCCACTGTCGGTCAAGCAACGCGACTACGTGCAGACCATCCACAGCGCCGGCAACGAATTGCTGACGTTGATCAACGAGATTCTCGACATCTCCAAGCTCGAGTCCGGGCAGATCGAACTGGACGATGTGCAGTTCGACCTCAATGCCTTGATCGACGACTGCCTGAGCATCTACCGGGCCAAGGCCGAACAGCAGAACGTCGAACTGATCAGCTTTATCCAGCCGCAAGTACCGCGGGTGATCAGCGGCGACCCGACCCGCCTGCGCCAGACTCTGCTGAGCCTGCTGGAAAACGCCCTGAAGAAAACCGATGAAGGTGAAGTGCTGATCGTCGTCGCCCTCGACGAGCGCAGCAACAAACCGCGTCTGCGCATCGCCGTGCAGGACAGCGGTGAACCGATGGATCAGGAAGAGCGTGACGCACTGATGCACGCCGAACTGCACAGCAAGCACTTCCTTTCGGCCAATCGTCTGGGTGGCAACCTGGGGCTGGTGATCGCGCGACAACTGATCCGCTTGATGCATGGCGAGTTCGGCATCAAGAGCGGCGCCAATCAAGGCAGCACGTTATGGCTGACTTTGCCGCTGGACCCCGACCGCCTCGAACACCCGACCTCCGATCTCGACAGTCCGCTGCAGGGCGCGCGGGTCCTGGTGGTCGACGACAACGACACCTGCCGCAAAGTGCTGGTCCAGCAATGCAGTGCGTGGGGGCTGAATGTCAGCGCCGTACCTTCAGGCAAGGAAGCGTTGGCTCTCCTGCGGACCAAGGCGCACCTGCGTGATTACTTTGATGTGGTGTTGCTCGATCAGAACATGCCCGGCATGACCGGCATGCAGCTCGCGGCCAAGATCAAGGAAGACCCGAGTCTGAACCACGACATCCTGCTGATCATGCTCACCGGCATCAGCAATGCGCCGAGCAAGATCATCGCGCGCAACTCGGGGATCAAACGCATCCTCGCCAAACCGGTGGCCGGCTACACCCTCAAGACCACCCTGGCCGACGAGCTCAACCAGCGCAACAAAGGTCAGGTGGTGTTCCAGCCGCAAGTGGTCACCCCGGCCACGGCGGCGAAAGTGCCGAGCGATTTCCGCATCCTCGTCGCCGAAGACAACACGATTTCGACCAAAGTGATTCGCGGCATGCTCGGCAAGCTCAACCTGCAACCGGACACCGCCGCCAACGGCGAAGAAGCCCTGCAAGCGATGAAAGCCCAGCGTTACGATCTGGTGCTGATGGACTGCGAAATGCCGATCCTCGATGGCTTCTCGGCGACCCAGCAATTGCGCGCCTGGGAAGTCAGCAATCAACGCATTCGCACGCCGATCGTGGCGTTGACGGCGCATATTCTCGCCGAACACAAGGAGCGCGCGCGTCAGGCCGGGATGGATGGGCACATGTCCAAGCCGGTCGAGTTGTCACAATTGCGCGAGCTGATCGAGCACTGGGTAGCCGAGCGTGATCAGCAGAACCGTGCCACGACGCCCACCTCCTGAGCCGACAGACCCCGTAGCGCCTGATAGACTCCCCCACGAATTCCCTCGCCAGTGAGCTTGCACCATGCTCCATGTGTTGTTCAGCGTTTACCTGAAGATGCTGGTGCTCTACAGCCCGTTCTTCGTGCTGTCGTGCTTTATCAGCCTGACCCGCGGTTATTCGCGCAAGGAACAACGGCGGCTGGCCTGGAAAGTCGCCGTGGCCACGCTGGTCTCCAGCGTTTTACTGTATTTGTTCGGGCGGGTAATTTTCGATGTGTTCGGCATCACCGTGGATGCGTTTCGCATCGGCGCCGGCAGTGTGCTGTTCATTTCGGCACTGGGGATGGCGCAGGGCAAACCGGCGGTACAGGCCGACAATGTGCAGCAGGACGTCACCATCGTGCCGCTCACCATCCCGCTGACCGTCGGCCCGGGCACCATCGGTGCCTTGCTGGTGATGGGCGTCAGCCAGCCGCACTGGGACGACAAACTCACCGCGATCATGAGTATTGCCCTGGCCAGTTTTACCGTCGGCGTGGTGCTGTACCTGTCGAATCGTATCGAGCGGATTCTGGGCGATCAGGGCTTACAGATCGTCAGTCGTTTGATGGGATTGTTTGTTTGCGCTTTGGCGGCGCAGATCATTTTTACAGGGGTCAAAGGCTATTTGGTGCCCTGAACAAGCGCATCGAATACGTCCGTACACTTCTTGCAAAGGGCCGTGAATTTATTCTTCACGGCCCTTTTTGCTTCTACATCGGTTTTGAGTTCAAAGCGCTGCCTCAATCAGCACGTTCAGACTGACCACGGCGTTATCGCCCTGCAGCCGTGCAAAACGCTGCAACCAATCGGTAAGGGTAAACGTGCAGTGGAGCCGCTCATTGAGCCGGACTGTTATTTCCATTGGCGTGTTTTCCTCGCCGCCCTGCGGCTCGACATCCCGCACAATCAGCGTGCTTGCACTGTCCGGGTCGGCAATCACCAGATGCCCTTCAACCCGCGACATCAAAAGGCGCGCGCAATCAGCCATGTCGAGAAACAGCAGGTTCGTGCCCGAACCATCGTCGTCCGCTGCCAGCCGCGTATCGACCACGATGCAGTCCAGACGCTGCCAGGTTTCGTCGGTGATGCGATACCCGGTTTCCCGGGAACCGAAGGCCAGAATCAGTGTGTCGATACCATCGGGCAATAATGCGCGGACATCGGTCACCTCATCGCTCAAGGACAGGGACAACACCTCGCCTTCGCGGTGCGCGTGGCAGCCCGGAATCCAGACAGGATCAGGATCGACCGGGCCTGCGCTGAAGACAAGTCCGTCAATTGCGTCGAATAGCAGCGCAGCGGTGTTTTGGCGCGTGCCAAGAAACGTCGGCCACTGTCGCGCATGGCGGGCGGTGACCTCAAACAAGCGATCCGTTGCAGGCAGGTAATACGTGTAGCGCGTGCCGGTGTGCTCGACCGGCAGAACCTGCGCGTGGAGCTGTCCCGCGAGCAATGCTTTCAAGCGCGTACGCCACTGCTCGGCCGTCTGCCCCTGCACGTGCGACCAGCGATTCTCCACGCTGATGATCCGCGCTGGCTGCTGATCGTGCAGCTCGACATTGACCCCGTCGCGGGTTTGCCCGAGCAGACCTTGTCCATGCCTCAGCACGTGAACAAATGACCACTGCGACCAGACCTTTTCTGCCATGGGCAACTGCTCGGGACTCACGCGCTGCGGCCCTGCAGCAAACGCGACGCGCAATGCCCCGATGGCAATCGTCGGCTGGCGATAAAGCCGCCCGGTCGAACCCTCCAGCAACCATGCGGCCTGTTTGTCCGGCGTCAGTCCCAACGGCGTCAACTGCACTTCAGGACCGATGTTCGACACGACGAATTGCTCCTCGATGCACCACGCCGGCAGAAATGCATGAGCCGCCCCATTGCCCAATCCGATGAGCGGAAAAGGTTCGGCTTTGTAGACTTTTGCCAGCGCCGGCAAGGCATCCAGCCAGTCGGAGTTGAGCTGTAGCCAGCGCTGGCCGAGGCCGGCAAATTTCAGAATATTCGGTGTGGGAATGCCGCCCATCCACTGCTCATCTTTAAGGTTGGTGTCGACCTCGAAAAGGCGGCCGTCGGCCTTGGTGGCAATGTAGCTTCCGAACGTTTGGGTGACGTCGACAATATCGCGCTCGATGACCCGATTGATGAATTGCCCCACCCTCGGCTCCACCCCTTGACTGATGGTCTGCGCTTGCTTGCTGTAGAACAGCAGCGCACCGCTCTGCGGATCGGCCGGCATCAACATGACCATGTCCGCCTCACTGCCCAACCCCGCCGAAAAATAGTGGCCCGTGCGTTTGTTGACCCAGGCACGCCGGCGCAATCCTTCGAAGTAGTAGGTGCGCGCGTAAACGAACGATGCATATACCCAGGTGCTGATGGCATTGGCCATGCCCGGGGTTTCATCGTTATACGCGCCGAAGGTCGTGAAGTGATGCAAGTCGCCCTGCCCGGGGCGCGCGGTGGGTTCCTCGATAAACGACGACTTGATGCCCGTCAGGACCACGGCCGCATCGCTGAGGCGATACTCCAGTGTGGTTTCGGTTTCAGTTATCCGGGCGTCGATCAGCAAGCGTTGCAACACTCGCAAACTGCCATCGGCGTCCTGGACACAACCCATGATGTGCGACCCGCTCGCGGGGTTCATCAAGCGGTAGCGATGCACAACCGTGCCGGTGATCGTGTCGACACGCCAGACCGTCGCCCGTTGCGGATGGTAGAACCAGGCATGGCGGGCACCGGCGCCGCCCAACAGCAGCCCCTCGTTCACCGCGCTCGGCAGATTGCGTGCGTACAACAAACGATCACTGGTCGCGTCATACCAAGCGGTGGTCACCACCATGGCGGCGGGCACCCGGAATTTGTACAGCGCCACAGCATTTGCGACCAATCGGCCTTCGCGGGCGTGCTGGCGCAGCATCGCCAGTATTTGCGGCAGGCGGCTTTGCTCATCAAGGGTGACCGACTGCAAGCGAAGGCAGCGCTCCCACCCATCGACCCGGAACAGGCCCTCGGCCAGTTCGATCAAGCCATCGAAAACCGACAGCACCGTGCCATCAACCATCAGTTGGACTTCATCATCATTTTCCCGATTCGGGACGGCAAATCTGACCTGTTCCAGGCAAGCCCAGGTCGCCTGCACGATCCACTTGGCAGGGCCATTAAATCTGACCGAGACGATGCCGGGTGCAAGCCTGATCCGGTATTGCCCCTCGGGTGCGCTGATTGCGTAGGAAATCCTCTTGTGCACCAGCGCTTCCAGGGTCGGCACCACCAACTGGCGTACCTGACTGTCCAGCACCACGCTGATGTCTGTCGGTTGATAGACCGGATGCAGCTTGTACAGAATGTGCGGCAGCGACGGGTTGCTGGTGAGATAAAAGCGCCGGTTTCCGTGTTGGTCATACTCCAGCGTGTCCGCCATGCGATCCGTCACTTGCGGGTAGCGGGTTTCAGCAGGGATGTCGCCAGCGTCCCCGACCTCGCCGGGAAGGGGGTCGTAGGTGTACCCGCCCAGCCCCTTCAACTGATACTCGTAACCGTAATGGCAGATCGGCGTGCACGGCAGCACCAGCGTCTCAAGCCTATCGGTTTCGTCACGGTAAAGATGAACAACCTCGGGCAGCCCCAGTGCCTGGCGGATATCGAGGGACAGGTGAATAGCCTGCGGGTCATCGTTGTACTGCGGCAGTTCCAGTAGCCCGCCCGTCCAGGGGTAAAACTTCTGGCTGTCGAAGCGCACGTCATTGGTTTGCAGGTTCAGACTGACGATGACCGCCTCTGCGGGAAATTGCAGCACGCCATCCTTCAAGGTGTAGGCACCGCGCCGGTAAGCATGACCGATCGCACGCAGATGATTGCCCACCGCCGTCGCCTTGTCCCTGATCTGTCCCAGGTTGCTGGCAATCGCCGTCACCCCAATCCCGACACCCAGCAGCGGCACCGAGAGAACGGCCGCTGCCGTGCCCACCGCCCCGCCAGCCGCCAAAGCAACAACATCCACCCCCAATGCCGCAACGTTGAACACCAGTGATGTGGAGAACCGCGAGCGTTGCTCGTGGTTCTCGGCCACCGACAGGTTGTGGAGATCGAAGCCGATGTTGGCGAGCGAAAATACCAATCCGCCTGCCGTGGTGGCACGCCCCAGCACACGCCCGGACAACGACGACTGACCAAGCGTCAATGCCCGTTCGCTGGCCGCCACCTGACGCACCAGATTGATCGTCTGGGCCGTGTCGCTCAATACGCCGAAACCCAACTGCGCATAGTTGAAATAGACCTGCACTTGCAGGGCTATCGACAAAACCGGCGCCCGCTCCCCATCAGCCTGATAGTCACGATGGCGCATTTCAGTGACCAACGCCTGGATCGCGAAGGCGAAACTCAGACGACTGCCGCCGTCGGCTTCGACCGCGGTACTCGGCTTGCCCGTCAATGTGACAACCAAACGTTGAAGGTGTTTTTTAAGCCTGTCGAACCGCGCATCGGCGGTGCCGACTGTCAGTGATCTGGCCGGGTTCTGCACATCCACCAGCGTCAGCGAATAACCCGCGTCCGGGTTTGCCTTGAGCGTTTCCAGCAGCGGCAGATAGTCGCGACCCAATGTGTGTTCAGCGCGCAATTGCCGGGTCGCCTGATCAAATTCCTGCGCCCAGTAACGCGCGTCCAACTGCGCGAGGCTAGCCCCCAGCCGCGCGTTTTCACTGAGTGAGCGCGTGCGTGCGACAGCTTGCCTGGCCCAGACCGAAGCCGCTTGAGGGTCGGCGATAGCTGCGGTTTGCAAAAAACTCTCGACGCGCAACCCGGACGACAATGTCCGCTCGGCGAGCGCTACGGTGTCCAGTTCGATTACATCGAACTGCGCAGTGCCGATGTCAGTCAGGCCGTACAACTTCGCCAAAGTGTTGCCGTCGTCACTTAAATAGCGTGCCAAGCCCTGCTTCATTTCTGCGCTTGCGGCAAATCCATAAATCGCAAAATTGGGATCATAAAAGCGATAGAACGTTTGCTCATCCACTTGCACTTTAGCCACCAGCAAAGCGTGATTGCCTGTGTCGAGCAGCAGGGCGCCGGGGGCGGTTTTCGCTTCCAGTGTCTGCATCACGCTGTCGAGATTTTGCCGGCCACGAGCCTGTCCGATCGCACGCCCGGAGACCTCGCCCAGCTCATCCAGCGCACTGAGCAACGCCCGCGAATCAACGTCTTCCGGCCTCAGGCTGGCATTCGCCACACGTCCGATCAGTGCACGCTCGGCCAACCCGCCAGCCGCCACGGCGGCGCCCATCAACAACGCCAGCGGATAGCAACGGCGTCCCGGGTCGCCCGTGCTGCGCCTCAACAAATCCTGCGGCAGTTGCCTGACGGACACGGCGCCGGACTGGAACAACGCCTCCCGCACCTGGCCACCCCGCTTGAAAATATGCCTGTGGTATTCACGCTGTGCCGTGCGATTGATCTGTCCGATGTGCTCGCCCCACTGTTTCAGCGTCAGCGGTTCGCTCATCGCCAACGCCTTGAGTTCGCGCGCCGTGTGCGTGCCGTGGATGCTCGCGCCGGCAAGCCCCGCCTCGAAGTTCGGCGCCGCCTGCTGAATCAGGGCCTTTTCGATCGCGTGGTAACGGGCGAACAAACCACCCTCAGCGGTTCCCCGAGCGATGTCCATAACGCTCTGCCAGACCGGGGCAAACCCGGCGGCATCCAGACTGTTTGCCCCCAACATCCCGCCGAGGATGACGCGTTGCAACGGACTGAGTTGCTCAACCACCAGCGAGCCATGGGCAACGAGGGTGAACAACTCATTGAGATTGCGGGTAGGCTCCGCGCCATGGGAAAGCGGAATCGCACGGACTGTTTGCGCGCGAATCTGCTCACGGCTGTCGAAACCGATGGAGATCGCTGAATTGAACGTCATGTCGCCGCTCAACTTCTCCTGCATCGCGCGCAGGAACGGCTCGCCCAGATCGTCCATCAGTGGCTGCAATACCGAGGTCAACATCACCGGTTGGCCTTCGATGACCGGCCAGCCCTGCTTGAAGGTTAGCGTGTGCGCTTTCAGCAAATCCGCCAGTTGGCCGACGTAGCGCGATTTCAGTTTGCCGTTCTGCCACTTCTCCCGCTCTTCGAGCAACCATTGCTCGGCCTTACCGTCGACGGTCCAGCCGGAGATCATCTCCTCCTCGGTGTGGGTGTTGTAGCCTTCGAGCAACTTCAGGCGCTCACGGATCTGCACATGTCGATCGGGTTGCAGGTGCTGCTCTATGTATTTGAGCAGCGCGGCCGCGGCGGCCCCTGGGCCCGTCAGGGTGATGGTGCCGCGGGCTTCAAGGCGAATGCCATCGCGGTAATAGGTAAAAATCGCGTCGATCAGTCTGGAGCGGAACACCTCGCCTTGCGCTTCAGGCAGTTTGCCCTGCGCCTGAGCTTCGTTGACCACATTCTCGACCACATCAAACATCCGCGCCTGATCCGTCGCGTCGATGCCGGCGAGCGCCGCACGCCGCTCCACTTCCAGCAGGCAGTCATAATTGAGGCGGATCATCTGCATGTACGCCAGGGTCATGGCACTGCCGGGATGGGCCAGCATATGCGCATTCATTTCCGCCCAGTCCGGCAAGCCATAGGCCGTGCCCAAACGCATCGCGTCCTGCGGCACCGCGTGATCTTGCGGTGCGACAAAGATCTCGCTTAGCCGGTGTTGCTCACGGGCAAACGCCGTCAATGCCTCGAAGTGTTCGGGCGGGATTTTGTCAGTGCGGTCGAGATAACGCTGGCGGTCGCGTCCCGGCATCAAGGCTTCATTGTGGTTCAACAGCAACTGCAAAACGCCGATTCGGCCTTCTTCGCCGACGCTGAGAATATCGACACCGGCCAGCGTGTCCGCCAGTGGCGGCAAGTAATCCATGTCACTGTAACGGCCACCTTCGAGGTATTCGGCCTGCAGGCGCACGACATCGCTCGCCGCGGCAAAATTGCCGCGCATGGCCACCTCGCGCTGATAGACATCCTGCAAAAAGTGCCCGGCAAATTCGTCGCCGACATCGCGCAATTGCAGGTCCGCTCCGAGCATCGCCTGATGCGTCTGCAGGCAGCGCTGGCGAAAGGCTTCAAGCGTCGCCCGATCCTTGCCGTAGGCACGCACCATCAAGTCGATACGCGCTTCGTCGGCTCGCCCCCGCCACTGTGCTTGCTGAAGGTGGGCGAACATCTGCTGCTTCAACACCCGCGCACGGTCCTCGATCATCTGCGACAACTGAAAAGCCTTGCTGACCTTGTCACCGCCCGACTCCAGCGCATCCACTCTGGCGCTGTCGAGGATCACCCGGTTCATTTCAAAGGCCAGCAACGCATCACTGTCGTACCAGAGGTTGAAGCGGTAACCCTGCGGCTCCAGCACCTGGCGCCAGATGTTCATGTAGTCGCGCTGATTGGCCCCGACTTCACTGCCGCCCACCCAGACAAAGTGCATGATTTTCGCCACGGGCCTGGCCACGCCATGGAGCATGGCGTGTGTGTCCTCCAGCCTGGCGACAGACTTGACCAGATCCGATCTGATCTGGCTGATGGCTTCGGAAACGGGCTGAGTCCTGCGTTGGAGCAACGACTCCAGGGCCTCCTGAAACAGCTTGATCAACAGCAGTCGCTGCGGGTCATCAGCGGCTTGTCTGGCCAGTTCATAGTGCGACAGCAACGCCTTGTATTCAGCGCTGCCGGCAAACTCGCTCAGCGCCCGCTGCAGTTGCGAGAAGTCTTTGACGGAAAGGATTTCGTACGGCTTGTTGGTTTTCATCGTGGCACTTCTTCCATCACGGCTTCGTTCGCCACGAAACTATTGAACTGGAGTACCACGCTCAAACCCGAACAAACTCAAACGATGTCCAGTGAAACAGCCAATAACACTCGGGGTTTGTGCTTGAACCATGTGGCAATGAATTGCCTGTTTTCTTACCTGCGCACAAACGCACAAGGCCGCCAATCCAGAAGATTGGCGGCCTTGTGTTCGAGCGGAATGATTCAATCCGAAGCGTTAACCGGATATCACGTCTCACGCAGTTGCTTACAACTGCGCTTGACGCTCAACACGACTTTCTCACGCCCCGGTTTTTTCACCGTACCAGCGCGGGGTGTAAATCCAGACGCCGCCGTCACCGCGCGGGAAGGTGCAGGTAGTCGAAGAACCAATCAACACCATGGTGCGCATATCCACTTGCTCGGGGGTTAAGGCGCCGAGTGTCGTGGTGCGCAGGGTCTGGCCCGGACGGCCGATGTCGCGACCCAACACCACGGGGGTTTCAGGTGCGCGATGCTGCGCGACAATCTCCAGCGCCCGGCCCAGTTGCCACGGACGCGCCCGGGAGATCGGGTTGTAGAACGCCAACGCCAGATCCGCTTCAGCGGCCAGATCCAGACGTTTTTCGATGATCGACCAAGGCTTGAGATTGTCCGACAGCGACATCACGCAGAAGTCATGGCCCAGTGGCGCCCCGGCCTGTGCGGCGGTGGCCAGCGAAGCGGAAACACCCGGGAGAATTTCCAGGTCGACGCTGTGCCACGCCGGGTCCGTCGACTCGTGCAAGGCTTCGAGCACCGCCGCCGCCATGGCGAACACGCCGGGATCACCCGAGGACACGACAATCACCGAGCGCCCTTCGGCAGCCAGCCGGAAGGCGTGACGGGCGCGCTGCATCTCTTCGCGGTTGTCGGTGCAGTGCTGCACTTGATCGTCGCGAAACGGCCCGGCCATGCGTACGTAGGTTTCGTAGCCGAGCACATCGGTGGCGCGGGCCAGTTCGGCCTTCACCGCTGGCACCATCAGTTCGGCAGCGCCGGGGCCGAGGCCGATCACGGCGAGACGGCCGCGTGGCCGGCCAATGCTGGAAACATCCAATGGCTGTTCGGCGACCGCGATTGCCATGCCGTGGCTGACCACAACTTTAGCCTCAGGCACTGCGGCACGTGCCAGAGTTTCGATGTCGCTTTGCGCCGCAACGAAGCGCAGCGGCACACCCAGCTCAAGCGCCGCTTCACGCAAAAGTGGCGAAGCCATTTGCGTCTCGCTGGCCAACAGACAGGCCAGCGACTGCACGGCGATTTTCGCCTGCTGCAACGCGCGGCGAACGGCATTCGCCAGGTCAGCTGTTTCGGCACTCACCGCCACCGCGACGCTGCGTGGATAGATCAGCAACTCACTGGCACTCGCCTCACGCGCGGCACTGCCGACATGAATCGAGCGCTGCGCCTGCGGATCTTCCGGCAATTGCGCCTGATCCAGCCACGGCGCCGCGCCTTCGATGCGCACGCTGTGACCGGCCAACAGGTCGGAGACAAAACACTTGCCCAGTTCCAGATCGCCCAGGGCATAACCGCTCGGAGGGTTGAGCAGGCACGTGCCAAAACGCAACTCGCCACTGGTGGTGATCGCGGCTGCGACTTGCAGCCCGGCAGCGATGTCGCGCGCCATGACATTCACCCCGCCGAGGCCACCCAACAGCGGCACCACGGCGCTGCCGTCTTCGGCCACGGCGAGTACCGCAGGCTCGGCGCCCTTTTCCAGCAACAGCGGCGCCAGCGTACGGATGACGATGCCGGCCGCGCACAGAGCAATGATCGGCGTGTCCTGCTGATACAGCGCACGCAGGGTCGCGCCGAACTCCTGATAGGTGCAATCGGCGCCTTCGACGCGCCCGGCGAGGCCGTGGATCTGCGCCGCCGGATAGACCTGCTGAATGCGCCGTGCGGTGGCCAGGCTACCCTGGCCGAGAATGACGATGGCTGGCGTAGATTGAGTCATCAGCCTTGCCACCGTTCGCCCGGCACAATGATCAGCGAGAAGTACGGCGACGACATCGGCTCGACCTGATCCATCGGCACGATCTTCTGATTGGCCATGGTCGCACGCTCGACATACAGCGCGCGTTCGGCCAGACCCAGTTCTTCGAGGACCTGACGCACTTTGGGGAAATTGCGCCCCAGCTTCATGATCACCGCCGCGTCGGCATCGGCCAGACGCCGCTTCAACTCTTCATGGGGCAACACGCCCGAGAGCACCGACAGGCTCTGATTGCGATACACCAGCGGCGCGCCGAGCACCGAAGCGCCACCCAGCATCGAGCACACGCCCGGCACCACTTGGGCTTCGTAACGGCTGGCGAGGCGATCGTGCAGGTACATGTAGGAGCCGTAGAAGAACGGATCACCTTCACAAATCACCGCCACATCGCGACCGGCATCCAGGTGTGCGGCGAGCGTCTCGGCGGCTTCGTCGTAGAAATCGCTGATGACCTGCTCATAGGACAGCGGCGCCGGCAGCGCTTCTGTGGTCACCGGATAGACCAACGGCAACAGGTTCTGCGCCTGTTGCAGATGCGCTTCGATGATGCCGAACGCGTTGCCCTTTTTGCCCTTGGCGACGAAGTACGCCACCACCGGCGATTCGCGCAGCAGGCGCAGGGCTTTGACGGTAATCAGCTCCGGATCCCCCGGGCCGACGCCCAGGCCAAGCAAACGTCCTTTGGCCTGCATCATTCGATCTCCGTGGCGAGGGCGTTAACGGCGGCGGCGGCCATGGCGCTGCCACCGAGGCGGCCTTGCATGATCACGAACGGCACGCCACGGCTGTCGGCGGCCAGGGCGGCTTTCGACTCGGCGGCACCGACGAAGCCGACCGGGAAGCCGAGGATCAGCGCCGGTTTCGGTGCGCCGGCGTCAAGCATTTCCAGCAGATAAAACAGTGCGGTCGGCGCGTTGCCGATTACCACGACGCTGCCTTCCAGATGCGGACGCCACAGCTCCAGTGCGGCGGCGGAACGGGTGTTGCCCAGCTCGCGCGCCAGCTCCGGCACGCTCTCGTCACGCAAGGTGCAGATCACTTCGTTGTTGGCCGGCAGGCGCGCACGTGTCACACCTTCGGAGACCATCCGCGCATCGCAGAGGATCGGCGCACCGGCGGCGAGCGCATCGCGCCCGGCCTTGCCCGCACCTTCGGAGAACTGCAGACCGTCAATAGCCTCGACCATGCCGCAGGCGTGAATCACCCGCACCGCGAGTTTTTCCAGATCGGCCGGGATGCGCGCCAGATTGGCCTCGCGGCGAATAATCGCGAAGGAGTTGCGATAAATCTCCTGACCATCGCGGATGTAATCAAGCATCAAAGGGACTCCGAGAGCGGGCGGCGAGCAGGGTCGCGGCCGCTTCAATAGTAAGGTTGCGTGCGTGCAGCGCGCCGAAACCCGGCAGCGTCGCATCGCGAAAATAGAGGTCGTAATGACCGGCACTGACGGCCAGCAACGTCGCCGGGGCACAGTGGGCGGCAGCGCAAGAGCGCGTGCAGCCACTGAGGTGGACGTTGGGGGCCGAGGGCAGCAACGTCGCCAGATGGCGGGCGTCCTGCTTGGTGTCGGCCAGGCCTTTGCCGCAGCCACTGGCACCGGTGCAAGCGATCAGGCGTGAGAGGGGCTCGGTAGCGCGGGTCAACAGGTTCAGTTGCTCAAGACCTTCCAGCACCTGAGCCGCATCACTTGCTTTGACGCCCGGCACCAGCAGGCTTTGCCAAGGCGTAAAACGCAGGCTGCCATTGCCGAACTGGCGGGCCAGTTGCGCAGCCCCGCGCAGCATCGCCGGATCGAGACGGCCCAGCGCCGGCACCGCACCGATATACACCTGACCCGCAGTGTTTTGCGGATGAACTCCGATGTGCAGATTGTCCGCCACGGCGGTGCGCTGCCAATCGCTGATCGGCTTGATCGGCAAACGTGCGCTCAGTTGTTGCAGAAACGCCGGCATCGGCAATTCATCGAGCAAATGACGCATGCGCGTCTGCTCGGGACGTGCCAACGCCAGGAACAACTCCAGCACCGCCACCACCAACGCATGGCCGTGCTCCAGCGCCACCGCGCCGACCGCGCGATCCGTCGGGCACCCGGCCAGGCCGAACGCCAGCCAGGTTTTACCGTCACGCGCGAACGCCGACAACCACAGGTCGTGGGGATGTTCGAGCATCGCCAGCGCTTCACCGCCATCCAGTTGCACGGCGAATTTGGCGCTCAGCTCGTGGAACCGTGGATGGCTTTGCAAAGTATCGAGGATCTGCCCGGCGAGGCCGCGCGTGTCGATCTGCATCTGCCGATCAATGCCGGCAGCGGGGCTGAGCATCAGGTTGCGCACATCGTCACCGGCCGCCGTGCGCGGGCCGAGACCGGCGGCGAGCAAGCGTTCGATCAGTGCCGCAGATTGCTCACCGATCCCGCGAATCTGCAGATTGGCACGGTTGGTCGCCTCGATCGCCGCGCCGAACTGTTCGGCGGCATCGGCCACCGCGTCGGCCTGATCGACGCTGATCGAACCGCCATTGAGCTTGATCCGGCAGATGCCGCCGTCCAGTGCCTGGACGATACGCAGTAACCCCGGGCAGGCCGAGGGGCGTAAGGCGGTGGACATCGGACGTTCGTTCAAGGGGCTGACCGGCTGCGTGGGAAAGGCGCTTCGCGGGCGAAGGCGCGGTATTATGCCTGCTTTGTCCGCTGGCATGAAAAGACTGCCCGTCGGAACGGCGTGTTTAGAGGAATATAGATGTCACCCTGGCTGACGGTAGTGGGAATCGGTGAAGACGGCTTCAAGGGCCTGGGCAAAAACGCCCGGCGTGCCCTGCTGGGCGCCTCGCGGATCGTCGGTGGCCAGCGTCAACTGGATTTGCTGCCGGTGTGTATTCGCGGCGAACGCCAGTTGTGGCCGAGCCCGTTCTCCCTCGCGCCGGTGCTGGAACAGCGTGGCGAAGCAGTTTGCGTATTGGCCAGCGGTGACCCGATGTTCTACGGCGTCGGTGCCAGCCTCGCCCGCCAGGTGCCAAGCGAAGAGATGCTGATCCTGCCCGCCCCGTCGTCCTGCTCGCTGGCCGCCGCCCGCCTCGGCTGGCCGTTGCAGGAGGTGGTGACGCTGTCGCTGGTGGCCCGACCGCTGGCGGCGCTCAATGCGCAATTGTTCAGCGGCGTGCGCCTGTTGTTGCTGAGCAACGATGGCCAGAGCCCGGCAGCGGTGGCGCAATTGCTCGGCGAGCGCGGCTTCGGTTCGAGTCGCATGAGCGTGCTTGAGCATCTTGGCGGTGACGCCGAACGGCGCATCGACAGCACCGCCAATGCTTGGAATGCCGCGTCCGTGGCCGACCTCAATGTCATCGCCATCGAATGTCTGGCCGACGCACAGGCCCCGCGCCTTTCGCGTCTCGCCGGACTGCCGGATTCGGCCTTCCAGCACGACGGCCAGTTGACCAAACGCGACGTGCGCGCCATCACCCTCGCCCGCCTCGCCCCGACCCCCGGCGAATTGCTTTGGGATGTCGGCGCCGGCAGCGGTTCGATCGGTATCGAGTGGATGCGTACGCATCCGAGCTGCCGCGCCTTGGCCATCGAAGCCGATGATGGTCGCCAGCAATTGATCGAGCACAACCGCGATGCACTGGGCGTGCCCGGTTTGCAACTGATTCGTGGCAAGGCACCGCAGGCACTCGCGGGGCTGGAACGCCCGGACGCCATCTTCATCGGCGGCGGCGTCACCCGTGTAGGGGTGTTCGAAACCTGCTGGGAACACCTCAAACCCGGTGGCCGTCTGGTCGCCAACGCAGTGACGCTGCAAAGCGAAATGGCCCTGATGAACTGGCGCGAACGCTTCGGCGGCGAGCTGACGCGTATCCATGTCGCCCAGGCGCAGCCGCTCGGCGAGTTCGACACCTGGCGCCAGGCACTGCCGATCACCCTGCTCGATCTGGTCAAACCCCTCGATGCGTGACGAAACCGCGGAACAACCCGCGCCCCTGCGCAGCGGCCTGACCACCGGTAGCTGTGCCACCGCGACCAGCCTGGCCGCCGCGCGCCTGTTGCTCAGCGGACTGGCGGCCGATGCGGTGCAGATCGTCTTACCCAAAGGCAAACAGGTGCAGATGCGTCTGGAGTTCTGCCGCTTGACCGATGATGGCGCCGAGGCCGGGACGATCAAGGATGCTGGCGACGACCCCGACGTGACTCACGGCGCGTTGCTCTATTCGCGTGTTCGGCTGCTGAGTGAACCGGGGATTCGTTTCAATGCCGGCGCCGGCGTGGGCACCGTAACGCGGCCGGGACTGGTGCTGGGTGTCGGCGAGCCGGCAATCAACCCGGTGCCACGCAAGATGATCAGTGATCACCTGACACTGCTTGCCACCGAAACCGGTTATGCCGGCGGCTTCGACGTCACGGTCAACGTCGAGGGCGGCGAAGCGCTGGCGCTGAAAACCATGAATCCACGGCTGGGCATTCTTGGCGGTTTGTCGATCCTCGGCACCAGCGGCATCGTCCGGCCATTTTCCTGCGCGGCTTACATCGCCTCGATCCATCAAGGCATCGATGTGGCGAAAACCAATGGTTATCTGCACATCGCCGCGTGCACCGGCAATGCCAGCGAAGACACCATGCGCCGGGTCTACAACCTGCCGGAAATCGCCCTGATCGAAATGGGCGACTTCGTCGGCGCGGTGCTCAAGCATCTGCGCAAAGTGCCTGTGGATAAACTCAGCCTGTGCGGCGGCTTCGGCAAGATCAGCAAACTGGCCGCCGGGCACATGGACCTGCACTCGCGGCATTCGAGCATCGACCTGCCGCAACTGGCTGACTGGGCCGCGGCGATTGGCGCCGACGAGGCATTGCAGCAAGGCATTCGTGAGGCCAATACCAGTCAGCAGGCGCTGGCCATGGCCAGTGCGGCGGGGGTTGGCCTCGGTGATGAGGTCTGCCGCCATGCCTTGAATTTCGCTCGCAGCGTGGTGCCCGCGCAGGTGCAGGTCGAGGTGTTTGCAATTGATCGTCAGGGCGGGATTGTCGGGCATGCCGGAGGTTTTGCATGAAGCGGATTTTGCTGCTCGGCGGCGTCACTGAGGCACTGGCGATTGCCCGCACGCTTGGGCCAGAACATATCTACAGCCTCGCCGGTGTTGGTCGGGTGCCGACGGATCTGACCTGTCAGGTCCGCGTCGGTGGTTACGGTGGCGCTGAGGGTCTGGCGCAATTCATTCGTGACGCAGGCATCGAGCTGTTGCTCGACGCCACGCATCCCTATGCCGCACAGATCAGCCAGAACGCCACCACCGCCGCACACCTGATCGGCATTCCCTGCTGGGCTTTGCGCCGCCCGGCCTGGCAGCCGCAGCCCGGTGATGACTGGCGCGAAGTCAGCGACTGGGCCGAGCTGATCACTGCCCTCAAGCCGTTTCGCCGACCGCTGTTCACCCTCGGCCGCGAACCGCTGCAGCACCTCAATGAAATCCCTGCAGACCAGTTCTGGACCTTGCGCGCCCTCGACGTCTACCCCGGCAACGAACGCTGCGAAGTGATCGGCGCGCGGGGGCCGTTTCTGCTGGAGGATGAGCGCGCACTGTTCGAACGGCGGCAGATCGATGTGTTGATCAGCAAGAACAGCGGCAGCACCGCCACCGAGCCGAAGCTGGAAGTGGCGCGCGAGCGTGGGCTGCCGGTGATTGTGTTGAAGCGACCGGGGTTGCCGGGGGTTGATCGGGAGTTTCGATCAGCGTCTGAAGTCCTTGAAGCCCTGACGTCGTAAGACTTTTCATCATTTCGTATTTATCTGTGAATTTACCTGCAAATTTTGAGGACGCAGCCGACTGTTCTTCACTACACCCTCACTCCAATACTTCGGTTCCTTTAATCCCTACAAGCAGCCAGCCGAGAAAAGCGGCTTGCCAGCTTGTATCCCAAGGAATACGATCCCGACATGATCTCTTTTGAACGATCCCGCATATTTTCCGAATGGCTCGACTCCTTAAAAGACATCAAAGGGAAAGGCCGAATCATCTCCAGGATTAAAACAGCCGAACATGGCAACTTCGGCGATTGCGGCTTCGTCGGTGACACCGTTTATGAAATGCGTGTTCATTACGGCCCTGGTTACAGAATGTACTTCACACGTAAAGGCGAAGTGATTTATCTGCTGTTGATCGGGGGCGACAAATCGACACAAAAGAGAGATATCAAACGCGCCGTGCAAATGGCTCATAACATCGGAAATGAGGAGTAAATCATGACCGAAGAATTCACCCGTTTTGACGCCGTCGAGTACCTTAAGACTCCCGAGGATATGGCGGCATATCTGGATGCCTGTTTTGACGACGATGAAGGCGATGGCGTTCTGATTCGTGCAGCACTCAATGACATCGCCCGAGCTCAAGGCATGACACAAGTGGCGCGGGATGCAGGTTTGGGCCGCGAAAGTCTTTATAAAGCGCTCAGTAGCACTGGCAATCCCGAATTCGCAACTATCATGAAAGTCATGAAGGCTCTGGGTTTGCGATTGCATGCCGTAACACTGTGAAGGCGCTGCGACACCAAACCGCACGACGCTTTTTTACTTATCGGCCCTGATCAGGCTAAATAGCCGCGCCTGATCGCCCACCCAATGGATCTGTCCCATGAACCGACACCGGCTAGCAATTGCCTGGATCGCCTGCTTTGCAGTGCTGTTCAACATGCTCGCCATGCCGATGACCGGGGCGATGGCGCAGGCGGCCAATTCACCGGCCGAGCAATTGCTCTGGAGCAGTTTCTGCACCGGCAGCGGGACCAAGATGGTGGCGATCAACATCGGCACCACCGAGCAAAAAGCCCCGACCAACGATACACATTCGAACATGCAGCACTGCTGGTGCTGCTCAGGCTCGGCGCCATTGGTCGCGTTGCCGGGACATTCGCCGCAGTTGTATTTCGCTCGCTATGAAAGCAACCGCAGCGTGGCGCCAGCCTCTCTGCAAACACCCACTCCGCGCCAGCAATGGCCGAGTCTCAATCCCCGCGCCTCCCCTCTGGTTTGATTTGTTCGCGCAATTGACCTGCGTTTCAAATCGTTCTGGAGAACTGCCATGTTGAACAAACTCATCATCGTCGCTGCGCTGCTGTTGCCGGCGTGCTTTGCCCATGCTCACGAATACAAAGCTGGGGAACTTGAGATCGCCCATCCGTGGTCGCAAGAGTTGCCGCCGAATGCACCGACGGTCGCCGCCTATTTCATCATTCACAACGCCGGCAAGACGGACGACCGCCTGCTCAGCGTCGACTCGCCTATCGCTCCCGAAGCGCAACTGCACGAACACGTGATGCAGGGCGATCTGATGAAGATGCAGCAGGTGCCGAGCGTGGAAATTCCCGCTGGCGGCAACGTGACGTTTGCGCCGATGGCCTATCACGTGATGCTGCTTAACCCGACCGATCGCAGCCTGCTCAGCGACGGCAAGCGCTTCGCGCTGACACTGCATTTCGAGAAGGCTGGTGACGTCACCGTCGAAGTCTCGGTGCAGAAGAAGCCGCCGGAAACCACGCAGGCCCACGCGCACGCCCAGTAAGCCTTCCGGCAGACTCCGCCCATGCGCCCGCTGAGCGTCAGGCCGCCAATGCAACGCCGTCAGACTCAACACCTGACTCGCGGCAGCTGGATCGCCCTGTTCGCCATGTTGATGATCTTCATCGGCCCACTGATTTCTCAGTCGATGCCGATGGATCAACACGCCTCGACATCGATGCCGATGAGCATGGACATGTCGATGGACATGCCGGGCATGGATCACGCGGGCCATGATGCAAAACCGAGCGCCGAACACTGCCCACCGCAATCCTCGCACCACGTGCTGTGGGAAAAATGTGGCTATTGCAGCCTGCTGTTCAACTGCCCGGCGCTGACTGGGGGCGGTGATTTCGTCGCCTTCAACATCCCGCCGCTGAACACCTTCACCCCGCCCTCCCCGCGCCTGGGCCACGCCCGGCAGACCTTCTTCCCCGGCGCCCGCACCCGCGCCCCGCCCGTCACAGCGTAAATACCGCACCTCTGATTGCACACGGTTGAGAAGACAGCTTCAGGCTGCCGGCCGTGTCGTTTACGACTGTTTGATGGAAATTGTCATGTCCAGGTTTTCTGCTGTTCCACGCTCGGGCGTTGCCCCGGCGTCCTTCGCTCTGAACGAATCGCGGGTTCGTTTCAGGCACGCTACCGCCGTCCTTTGCGGCGTCCTGCTGTCACCGCTGGTACTGGCCGATGATCACACCGGCCACCAGGAAGAACTGAGCCCAACGGTGATTACCGCGATCGCCCCGAGCTCACCGCTGACCATCGTCACCAACCCCAAAGACCCGCGCCAACCGGTGCCGGCCAGTGATGGCGGCGATTATCTGAAGACCATTCCGGGCTTTGCGCTGGTGCGCAATGGCGGCACCAACGGCGATCCGGTGCTGCGCGGCATGTTCGGTTCGCGCCTGAACATCCTCACCAACGGCAGCATGATGCTCGGCGCCTGCCCCGGCCGAATGGACGCGCCGACTTCGTATATCTCGCCGGAAACCTACGACAAACTCACCGTGATCAAAGGCCCGCAAACCGTGCTTTACGGCCCCGGCGCGTCGGCGGGTACGGTGCTGTTCGATCGTGAGCCAGAGAGCTTCGGCGAACTCGGCACCCGCGTGAACGCAAGCATTCTGGCCGGCTCCCACGGACGTTTTGACAAGGTTGTCGACGCCGCTGCCGGCGGCCCGTTGGGCTACGTGCGCGTGATCGGCAACACCGCGCATTCCGACGATTACCGCGATGGCAACAACGACATCGTCGCCTCACGCTACGACAAGTGGAACGGCGACATCGCAGTGGGCTGGACCCCGGACGCCGATACCCTGATCGAACTCACCGCCGGCAAGGGCGACGGCGAAGCGCGCTATGCCGGACGCGGCATGGACGGCTCGCAATTCCTGCGCGAAAGCCTCGGCCTGCGTTTCGAAAAATCCAACATCACTGACGTGCTGGAGAAACTCGAAGCGCAGGTCTACTACAACTACGCCGACCACGTGATGGACAACTACACCCTGCGCACGCCGTCCGGCACCGGAATGATGTCGGGGCCAATGGCGTCCAACGTCGACCGACGCACCCTCGGCGCACGGATCAAGGCCACCTGGCGCTGGGCTGATTTTCAGCTGATCACCGGCCTCGACGCGCAGACCAACGAACACCGCCAGCGCAGCGGCATGGGCATCGATACCTACAAGGATCAGCCGTACAGCAAGGACGCCGATTTCCATAACTACGGCGTGTTCAGCGAAATGACCTGGTACGCCGCCGACCGTGATCGGCTGATCAGCGGCGCCCGCATCGACCGCGCCTCGGCCAAGGATTATCGACAGGCCACTGGCTCGGGAATGATGACTCGCCCCAACCCGACCGCCGACGATACCCGCGCCGACACCCTACCCAGCGGGTTCATCCGCTACGAGCATGACCTCGCCGCCAGTCCGACCACGCTCTATGCGGGCCTCGGTCACGCGCAACGCTTCCCGGATTACTGGGAGCTGTTTTCGCCCAAATCCGGCCCGGCAGGATCGGTCAACGCGTTCGATTCGATCAAACCGGAAAAGACCACTCAGTTCGACTTTGGCGTGAACTACAAGAGCGCCGAACTTGAAGCCTGGGCTTCGGGTTATATCGGCGTGGTGCGCGATTACATCCTCTTTGATTACACCCCGGGAATGATGGGCATGAGCACCTCGCGCGCCGAGAACATTGACGCGCGAATCATGGGCGGTGAACTCGGTGCCGCGTACAGACTCACCGACCACTGGAAAGCCGATGCGACCCTGGCCTACGCCTGGGGCAAGAACAGCAGTGACGGCAAGGCTCTGCCGCAGATGCCGCCGCTGGATGCGCGTTTCGGCCTGACCTATACCGAAGACAACTGGAGCGCCGGTGCACTGTGGAGGGTGGTTGCCGCGCAAAATCGTATCGATCAGAACAAGGGCAACGTGGTCGGCAAGGATTACGACAAGAGTTCCGGCTTCGGCGTGTTCTCACTCAACGGTGCCTACCGGATCAACAAGAACTGGAAGGTCAGCAGCGGCGTCGACAACCTGTTCGGCAAGGCTTACGCCGAACACCTGAACCTGGCGGGCAACGCCGGATTCGGCTACCCGGCCAATGACCCGCAAGCGATCAATGAACCGGGGCGCACGCTCTGGACCAAGGTCGACATGAGTTTCTAACAAGAAAAGTCAAAAGATCGCAGGCTTCGCCAGCTCCTACATGGGAGCGCATACCCCCTATCGGAGTTGCCGAAGGCTGCGATCTCTTGATCTAAAAAATTCGCCAAGCGGAGCACACGTGATGAAACAGCCCAAACCGAATTTCTACAACCTGGCCTGGCGTTGGCATTTTTACGCCGGTCTCTTCGTCGCCCCGTTCATGGTGATGCTGGCCCTGACCGGCATCATTTATCTGTTCAAACCGCAGCTCGATTCGCTGATGTACAGCAGCTTGCTCAATGTCCCCGCCGGCCATCACACCGTCCCGGCCGAGGACTTGCTGCAACGGGTGAAAAGCGCTTATCCACAAGGCCAGATCACCCAGTATCTGCCGCCGGTGAACGCCGAGCGCAGCGCACAGTTTGTGGTGAAGAACGCCGGCCACGAACTCAACGTATTCGTCGATCCATACCACGGCGATATCCTCGGCGAACAGGATGCCAAACAGAACCTGCAAGCCATCGCCCGCGCCATCCACGGTGAATTGATGATTGGCACCGTCGGTGATCGGCTCATCGAAATGGCCGCCGGGTGGGGCGTGGTGCTGGTGGTGTCGGGACTTTTTCTGTGGTGGCCACGCGGTCAGGCCGCGGGGATTTTGTGGCCACGGCTGAACAGTCGCGGCCGCGTATTGTGGCGTGATCTGCACGCGGTCACCGGGTTCTGGGGTGCAACACTGTTGCTGGTGATGTTGCTCAGTGGCATGACCTGGACCGGTTTCTGGGGCAAGCAATACGCCCAGGTGTGGAACGTCTTTCCAGCGGCGATGTGGGACAACGTGCCGACCTCCGATGTCGAGGCGCGCAGCCTTAACAGCGCCACCCGCCAGACCGTGCCATGGGCGATGGAAAACACGCCGATGCCAATGTCCGGCGACCACGCCGAACACATGAACCACGGCGCCAGCAACGCCGGCCCCGCAGCACCCGCCATCCGCCTGCAAGACGTGCAAAACATTGCTACCCAACGCAAGGTCGAGCCGGGCTACAGCATCACCCTGCCGACCACCGCCACCGGTGTGTTCACCATCGCTGTGTTCGCCGATGACCCGCGCAACGATGCGACCCTGCATGTCGATCAGTACACCGGCAAGGTCCTCGCCGATGTGCGTTTCGAACATTACGGCACTGTGGCGCGGGCCACGGAAATCGGCGTGATGCTCCACGAAGGCAAGATGTTCGGCACCTTCAACCAGATCGTCGTGCTGCTGATCTGCCTGATGATTCTGCTCAGTGCCGTCAGCGGGGTGGTGATCTGGTGGAAGCGCCGGCCACAGGGCAAATTCGGCGTACCGCCGCTGCGTCATGACTTGCCGAAATGGAAAACCGGCGTGGTAATCATGTTGGCGCTGGCAGTGGTGTTCCCGTTGGTGGGGGCTTCGCTGGTGGTCGTCTGGTTGCTGGATCGATTGCTGCTATCGCGCTTTGACCGGCAACCTGAGTCTGCCTCGACGTAAATCCGACTCAATGTGGAGTGGCCGCCGACGGCGGCACACTCCTGCCGTGTTGCCGCTGGTTCGAGCGTTACAACTCGTCCCTGACTCGCGCACCACCCTCCGTTACAGGCTGCTGGCGACGCACTCTCCAGGCGGCGCCCATTCGTCCGGTCTGACGCCAGTAATGCCCGGCGAGCAGCACCCTGAATTCACCCAGTTCCATGAGTTGTGAAACAAACTCGCCCGGACTCAGCCGGCTGACCCAGCGCCCCGCTTCGAAATCCACAGGCCGGGCCAGCAGCAAATCCCTCTCGGCCTGCGAGTAAACGGGTGTGTACTTGATCAACACGTGGTTCGGCGTTGAGTAGTAATAATCCTGAATGTCGAAACCCTGGTTCTTCAGTTCATGCGTGTGCGCATGCACCCGCGCAGGCGAAGCGAAATTTGCTCTGACATCATCAGTGTCCGGTGCGAGCGTGGTATTGCCCGACAGATGGAACTGGTGGCTGGCCACGAGTGTGTAGCCATTGGGGTAACGCGCCGCCGGATTGCGCCAACTGATCGTCGGATCACTCGACGAGCGAAATATCCGCAGGACAGGGTCCTCGGCATGGGCAGACCAGACTATTGGCTCGAGCGGGACAAATCGACTGCTGGTCGACCGCGCCAGGATCGCGCCTTCGTAGCCGGCTTCACTGTGACCGGAATCGTCCGTGCGTTGTTGCGCATAGCGGGCGGCATCGTCAGGGTGATGAAAAATCGGTCCCAGCGCCGGCACCGGGCTATCTCGCCATCGCTGCTCGTTGGAAGTATCGGCCATACGCGGTTGCCAATGCTCATCCACTTGACCCTGCCGCGACCAGTAATCGCTGGTTTCAATCACGTCGAGCCGGCCGGCCTTGGCCATCCGGTGCACGTAGTCTTTAAATCTGAATCGGCCACTGGCAATGTCACGTTCATCGATCGCTGCCTGTTCACGCGATACAAACGCATTGGGGCGCAACTCAACCTGCCCGAAAGCGTCGTAGAACACGCCGGGTTCAAACGCATGCAATTGCAGCTTCAACAATGCGTCATCGGCACAGGAGATATAGATCGGTCTGTACCCCCGCGGCGTACTGGCCTGTCGGCAGGCTTGCTGAACATCGTTGGGAAGTACAAAGACATTTCGCATATCGTCAGGCCGTGCGCCGAGCGGAGGCAGCGCTGCGCGCAGATAAATCGAATCCTGTTCAAACCCTGAAGGCAGTCTTGCCTGTTCGAATACTCGATCCACAGCCAGGCCAGAGCGTTGCACATCAACGGGCAGGCTGGCGAGGAACAAGCCATCCCGAGAGCGCAGTATGAATCCGAACGTCTGGGTGTCCCTGCTCACCGAGATTTCATGAACATACCGGGCAACAGCATCTGCTTGAACGAACACTGGACTGCAAAGTGGTGCGCTCGCGGCTCTGGTGTAATCCATTAGAGGCTGCAGATCAGCAAAGAAAGGAACCCAGCGACTGATCTGGCGGGGCAAACCCCAGATTTCACTGCCGATGACAATTTGCAAGTAACCGGCCTTTGCCAAGGCGTCGACCCATTCACTCGGTTTCAGCTTGGCGCTACGTATGTTCTGTTTTATCGCATCGCCATCAAGGGACGCAGGAAGCGTTTTGTAATCCGTCAGAGCTGCCAAGAGATCTGCGCGCAGACGATCCCATATTCCTGGCTGATAGCGGATCAACGAACCGTCGGGTCCGAACAGGTATTCATCCCATGCCAGTCTTGGTAGCCGCTTGAAGGATGAGTACACGGTGTCGACAGACAGCATGTTCAGATAGATCTGCTTCTCAATACGAGAAAAAATGACCGACAGCTCCCTGGCCACTCTGGATCGATAACGCGCCGTGATACTGCAGCCAGCAGGAAATACCCCGGCGCCATTGCTTTCATCCGGAAAAATCTCGGTGATGTCGAAATCCTCCCGCGACACCTTGATGGGCGCAGAGGCTACGTAAAGGCCGTCGGGGCGTTTCAGAATGACGCCGCCAAAAGGTTTGTCCGTGACCAGCGGCAAGCTCGATCTGGCAAACGCTGCGGCATCGTCAGCACTCTGAAAAACCGGGCCGAGCCAGCGCCGCTGCAGATTCGCGTAGGGCTGCCACGTTGGCCTGACCATTCCTGACCGATCCCAGCACGCGCTTGTTCGCAACACCGAGAGTTCGCCGCTTTCAGCGACCGTATGGACGAAATCCGTCGGCAGCCACTCGCCGGACGCGAGCCCTCGCTTGATCGAGTCGAGTGTTGTCTGAGACGTGTCGTCATGGAACAACTTGCTTGCCTGACTCCTCGCATACTTGAGCAGAGCACCGTCCCGAGTGGCAAGATAAAACGCGGCGGGGCTTGAAGCGATTACAGGCCGACGGCGACCGTAGTACATGGCTGTTGTCAGGATGTCTGGCGAAACAAAATACTGCGCCAGCCAGTCTTCAGGGCTGCTCGAAGATGCTTCTACTTTCTGATGCGCATAAAAGCTCCCATACATGTCGAAGCCTTCCGGGTATTGATGCCACGGCGCCGACCGTCGAGAGGCGAACACCAACGCCTGCCGAAAAAGATTGCTGTCTTGACCGCTGACTGGAAACAGTTCCGTGCCGATGTATTCCTCTCGATCCTTGTGCTTGAGGATGAATCCGAACCAGCCACGGTTCTCATCGTGCAAACGCCTGTCGCCAGCAAACAGATACTGTGCCGCGTCGTCCGCCGAAGAACAGACAGGACCGTACATGACGAACTCCGGCCGCTTCCATGGCAAAGGCCGAGGAGAAGATGGCCGGGGCGAAGACGACGAAGGATACGGGGGCAGCGACGGCTGAGGCAGGGACGGCGTAGGGAGTGCAGGTATGGGTGACGTCGGTTCTGCGGAGGTTGACCCGGCGGATTCTGACATGCTCCAGCCCGGTAATATTTGGCCGCGATGGCCCCACAACTCGTTGTCCGTCAGGTTGAACAGCCAGCCGGCGGCGGCCTGCTCCCTGATGAAGTCTTGCGGTCGCTTGCTGCCCTTGTCCAGACCTAGAGCCAATGGACCGGGATGCACGCGTGTTCCCAGGCGTCGCGCCAGATCCTTCGAAGCCGGGGTTGCGTAAGGTGCAAACCTGACCAGACTGTTCATGGCAGCAGAGCAATACAGAACGGTGTTATCGAGCAATACCTGCCGGACCTCTTCTACACTCAACATTTGCAGGCTTAGTAACGCCTCCTGGAGCGTCCACTGCCGGGAACTGATATTGACCGGCTCAAGCTGCGTGAGCGCGACGTGGGAGACATATCGGGCATGCACCACGTGGTCGTCAGGGAAAACCGGACGCCCTCGATTATCCCGAGGATAAAGTCGCCCCTGGTCCAGCACATCGATATCCCCTTCCAACGGCTCGGTGACCACAAAGCGTGTGTCGCTGCGCTGAAATACATAGCCTGCGTACTGGCGGTCACGGCGAATGCCGACTTGTTCGTGGGCATACCGAACGGCGTCATCGGCGGATAAAAACGCCTGACTCAAGGGCGGCCAAGGGAAGTTCGCGAAGGGTATCCATTCCAGGCCCACCCTCCCCAAACGTGCCCAGAGCGCGCTGCCCCGCAACACCTCAAGCCGGCCCGCCAGTATCAGCATCGAGACAAATTCCCGTGGCGACAATGCTCCAGTCAGCAACCTGGATTGCACCCCGGCGTCGGTGATCGACCCGTCGGAATGCTCGACGCTCAGTGCCGCTTCTATCTCGCTGCCGCTGAAGCTGTACTTCAACATGGACGCATCGCTGGCCTGCATGTACAGCGACAAAGGTCGACCGGCCACAGCCAATTGCTGACTCCTCTTGTGACACGAAATGGCCAGAGCAATGTCCTGTGGCGTGAAGAAATTCTCGTAGAGCCACGGCTGAGCAGGAGTGAGCCGCGAAGGGTCAGGACGGGAGGCGTAGTAAAAACCTTCCAGCCTATAGCCTTCAGGCAACCGTAATTGACCGTCATCACCCGCCGCAAAGTTCTTCGCTGGATCCCATGACGCGAGCCCGAACGGGCGTGCATGGGTCGCGACATACTCATTGCCAGCAGTCTTCTTCAGCAGTAACCCCGAGTCCTGTGCACCTCTTGATTTCAGTGCAGCGAGTACCGCCCGCTCGACAGTGGAGCAAATGCGGGTCATCAAAGGTAATTCGGTCACACTGCCCGTTGAAAAACCCTGGCCTGGTTGCCAGTCCGGCGGTACGACACCCACCGAATGCCCCCAGTCTGCACTTGAAACGAGGACTTTCAGTTCACCGACAGATGCAAGCTTATTGATGATGCTCATCACGTCACGAGTCCAAGGCTCACGCCCTGGTCGTGCACCTGCCTCGTGCCAACGGTAGTAATCGAGTTCCGCTTTCGAACCACTGGGCGAATACTTGAGCAATGTTCCATCGGGGCCGGAGAGGTATGAACTACGAAAATAGGCGCGCCCATCCACATCCCCCATGAAATCGCTACTGGAGAAGAAGTTGATGAAGAGTCGCAGGTTCATTTCATCCAGTTCTGGATAGGCCTCACCTACGACATCGTGAAGAGCGGCATGGCTGTGAATGTTTGCAGCAAACCGATACCCCTTGGGCGGCTCCAGCTCTCCCAGCGCATCAAAGTCGATGATGGTGCTCAAATCAAAGGTGGTGGCCTCTCCGGGTATCGGTGAAGTGGCCACGAATTTCCCATCCGGCCGCAGCAAAATCACGCTGCCATATTCCATTTCCGGCTTGGGCGGTATGCGCGTATGAACCCAATACGCAGCATCCTCCTCTGACAGAAACGGCGGACTCAGGGGAGGTAGCCTGGATTTTCGGGACTCGGTTGCGGCACGTCTGGATGGGACTGAACTATTACTCATGATAGAAACCTGCGAAGAACAATCGGGATAACGATCAAATGAGTGTGTTGCTGCACGCGCCGTGAGCCGAGATACATGTTTATCGTTTATGTATCTTCATCTTCCCGCTCAGTAGTGCGCCCCAATCTGGCGCGCCCGGACGCACCAGCGCCCGTCAGATGTCCTCTACTGGTGCGCGCCCCCACCTTACAACCGCTCTAACACGACATTTTCCTGCCCGATCCCGACCGGGCACAGCCCTTGCAAAACACACCTTCAGTCGTCCGCATCTGCCAACCAGAAAAATTAAATGTTCATGGAGATCGCACAATGAAGCGTCGCAGTTTGATCAAGGCTTTCACACTCACGGCATCCATTGCCGCGATGGGCATGACCTGGACTGTCCAGGCTGCCGAGACCATCAAGGTCGGGATTCTGCATTCGTTGTCCGGCACCATGGCGATCTCCGAAACGTCGCTCAAAGACATGGCGCTGATGACCATCGACGAAATCAACGCCAAGGGCGGTGTGAACGGCAAGATGCTTGAGCCAGTGGTGGTTGACCCTGCATCCAACTGGCCGCTGTTCGCCGAAAAGGGCCGACAGTTGCTGACCCAGGACAAGGTCGCCGTGGTGTTCGGCTGCTGGACTTCGGTGTCGCGTAAATCGGTGTTGCCGGTGTTCGAAGAGCTCAACGGTCTGCTGTTCTACCCGGTGCAATACGAAGGCGAAGAAATGTCACCGAACGTCTTCTACACCGGCGCTGCGCCGAACCAGCAAGCGATCCCGGCGGTTGAATATCTGATGAGTGAAGAAGGCGGCAGCGCCAAGCGCTACTTCCTGCTCGGCACCGACTATGTCTACCCGCGCACCACCAACAAGATCCTGCGTTCGTTCCTGCACTCCAAAGGCGTGGCCGACAAGGACATCGAAGAGGTCTACACGCCGTTCGGTCACAGCGACTATCAAACCATCGTCGCCAACATCAAAAAATTCTCCGCCGGTGGCAAGACTGCGGTCATCTCGACGGTCAACGGCGACTCCAACGTGCCGTTCTATAAAGAGCTGGCCAACCAGGGTCTGAAAGCCACCGACGTGCCGGTGGTAGCGTTCTCGGTCGGTGAAGAAGAACTGCGCGGCATCGATACCAAACCACTGGTGGGCAACCTCGCGGCCTGGAACTACTTCGAGTCCGTGGAGAATCCGGTGAACAAGAAGTTCGTCGATGACTGGAAGGCTTACGCGAAGAAACACAACTTGCCGGGTGCCGACAAAGCCGTGACCAACGACCCGATGGAAGCCACTTACGTCGGTATCCACATGTGGGCGCAGGCGGTCGAGAAAGCCAAATCCACTGACGTCGACAAAGTCCGCGAAGCCCTCGCCGGCCAGACCTTTGCCGCGCCGTCGGGTTACACGCTGACCATGGACAAGACCAACCACCACCTGCACAAGCCGGTGATGATCGGCGAGATCCAGAGCGACGGTCAGTTCAACGTCGTGTGGCAGACCGAAGGGCCGATTCGCGCACAACCGTGGAGCCCGTTCATTCAGGGCAACGACAAGAAGCCGGATTATGCGGTGAAGAGCAACTGAGTTATCCCGCTCAACCTGATCGTTCCCACGCTCTGCGTGGGAATGCCTCAACGGGCGCTCTGCGTCCGCTTTGGGGACGCGGAGCGTCCCGGGCTGCATTCCCACGCGGAGCGTGGGAACGATCACTACGCAAGGCCACGCATATGCGCACTGCCCTCTACCGCTTGCTTCTAGCCATCGCACTATTGCTGCCGATGGTGGCCCATGCCGGCGATGCCGAAGACTTCGTCGCGGCCAATCCCGTGCAACAAGCCAAACTGCTGGAAACCTGGGCCGCGCAGCCCGATCCGGCGCGTATCGAACTGATCAACGCCCTGCAACAAGGCGAGTTGACCATCGACGGCCAACCCAAAACTCTGCGCCTGAACAATCGCCTGCGGGGTCTGATCGATACCGCCATGGCCAGCCACCAATTGCTCGCCGCCGACGCCAAAATCCGTCTGACTGCCGCGCAGCAATTGCAGAAAAGCGCGAAACCCGCGCAGCTGAAATTCCTCGACCAGCAACTCGCTGGCGAAAAAGACGAAAGCGTCCATGCCGCTCTGAGCCTGGCGCTGGCCAATCTGCAACTGGTCGATAGCGACCCGGCGGTGCGCCTCGCCGCCGTACGCCTGCTCGGCGAAACCGGCGACCCACTGGCGCGTACGCGTCTTGAAGGCTTGCTTGAACCCGGCGTCGAGAGCGATGCCGGCGTACGCACCGCCGCCGAAACCAGCCTCGCGCAAGTCAAACGCAAACTGCTGATCGGCGAGATCCTCGGCCAGGCGTTCAGCGGCATGTCGCTCGGCTCGATCCTGCTGTTGGCCGCGCTCGGTCTGGCGATCACGTTCGGCCTGCTCGGCGTGATCAACATGGCCCACGGCGAAATGCTGATGCTCGGCGCCTACTCGACGTACGTAGTGCAGTTGATGTTCCAGCGCTACGCACCGCAAGCCATCGAGTTCTACCCGCTGATCGCCCTGCCGGTGGCGTTTTTTGTCACGGCGGCAATCGGCATGGCCCTGGAGCGCACGGTAATTCGCCACCTCTACGGCCGGCCACTGGAAACCCTGCTCGCCACCTGGGGCATCAGCCTGATGCTGATTCAGCTTGTGCGTTTGTTGTTCGGCGCGCAGAACGTTGAAGTCGCCAACCCGGCATGGCTGTCGGGCGGGATTCAGGTTTTGCCGAATCTGGTTCTGCCATACAACCGCATCGTCATCATCGCCTTCGCATTGTTCGTCGTCGTGCTGACTTGGCTGCTGCTGAACAAGACCCGCCTCGGCCTCAACGTTCGCGCCGTCACTCAGAACCGCAACATGGCCGCCTGCTGCGGCGTGCCGACCGGGCGCGTCGATATGCTCGCCTTCGGCCTCGGCTCTGGCATCGCCGGCCTCGGCGGCGTGGCGCTGAGCCAGATCGGTAACGTCGGCCCGGACCTCGGCCAGAGCTACATCATCGACTCGTTCCTGGTGGTGGTGCTCGGCGGCGTCGGCCAGTTGGCCGGTAGCGTGTTCGCGGCGTTCGGCCTGGGCATCGCCAACAAGATTCTTGAACCGCAGATCGGTGCGGTGCTTGGCAAGATCCTGATCCTCGCGCTGATCATTCTGTTTATCCAGAAACGTCCGCAAGGCCTCTTCGCACTGAAAGGACGGGTGATCGACTGATGAACCAGCCTCTGTTAGTCACGGCCACACAAAAGGCCGGACCGAAAATCACGATCGCGGTCGGCGCGGTGATCCTCGCGCTGCTGATTGCCTTGCCGCTGCTGTCGTTGTTGCCGGCGGAAAATGCCCTGTCGGTCTCGGCATACACGCTGACGCTGGTCGGCAAAATTCTCTGCTACGCCATCGTCGCGTTAGCGCTGGATCTGGTCTGGGGCTATGCCGGATTGCTGTCACTGGGCCACGGTCTGTTCTTCGCCCTCGGCGGTTATGCGATGGGCATGTACCTGATGCGTCAGGCCGCCGGTGATGGCTTGCCGGCGTTCATGACCTTCCTGTCGTGGAGCGAATTACCGTGGTACTGGACCGGAACCAGCAGTTTCCTCTGGGCGATGTGTCTGGTGGTGCTGGCGCCGGGATTGCTGGCGCTGGTGTTCGGTTTCTTCGCCTTCCGTTCGCGAATCAAAGGCGTGTATTTCTCGATCATGACCCAGGCCCTGACGTTCGCCGGCATGCTCCTGTTTTTCCGCAACGAGACCGGGTTTGGCGGCAACAACGGCTTCACCAATTTCCGCACGATTCTCGGTTTCGGCATCACCGAACCGGGCACCCGCGCGGTGCTGTTTCTGGCCACGGTGTTGCTGCTGGTGGCAAGTCTGTTCATCGGCTGGCGCCTGGCGCAGAGCAAGTTCGGCCGGGTGTTGACAGCGTTGCGCGATGCAGAAAACCGCTTGATGTTCTGCGGCTACGACCCACGCGGTTTCAAGTTGTTCGTGTGGGTGTTGAGTGCGGTGTTGTGTGGCCTGGCCGGGGCGTTGTATGTGCCGCAAGTCGGGATCATCAATCCGAGCGAAATGTCGCCGACCAACTCCATTGAGGCGGCGGTATGGGTCGCCCTTGGTGGTCGCGGCACGCTGATCGGGCCGCTGCTCGGCGCCGGTGTGGTCAATGGCATGAAGAGTTGGTTCACCGTGGCGTTCCCGGAATACTGGCTGTTCTTCCTCGGCGCGCTGTTCATCGTCGTGACGCTGTACTTGCCCAAAGGCGTGATCGGTCTGCTGAAGAAACGAGGTGAACAATGAGAGTCACGGCGAGCGCTGAATTCATGTTAGAACCGGCCTTTTTCCCCGTCGAACCGAACAAGGACGAGGGCACCAGTCGCGACTCGATCGGCCTCGGCCAGCGCGTCGGCCCGGGTCTGGATACCCGCCACGGCACGATCCTCACTCTGGAAGACATCAGCGTCAGCTTCGATGGCTTTCGCGCACTGAACAATCTCAACTTGTACATCGGCGTCGGTGAGTTGCGCTGCATCATCGGCCCCAACGGCGCGGGCAAGACCACGCTGATGGACGTGATCACCGGCAAGACTCGCCCCAGTCACGGCAAGGCCTGGTTCGGTGAAACCCTCGACCTGACGCAGATGAGCGAAGTGCAAATCGCTCAGGCCGGCATCGGTCGCAAGTTTCAGAAGCCGACCGTTTTCGAAGCGCTGAGCGTGTTTGAAAACCTGGAACTGGCGCAGAAAACCGACAAGTCGGTGTGGGCCAGTCTGCGTGCGCGCCTCAGTGGCGAGCAGAAGGACCGGATCAGCGAAGTGCTGGAGACGATTCGCCTGACCACCTCGGTCAATCGTCAGGCCGGGTTGCTCTCTCATGGTCAGAAGCAGTTTCTCGAGATCGGCATGTTGCTGATGCAGGACCCGCAATTGCTCCTGCTCGATGAGCCGGTGGCGGGCATGACCGATGCAGAAACCGAGTTCACCGCTGAACTGTTCAAGTCGCTGGCGGGAAAGCATTCGCTGATGGTGGTGGAGCATGACATGGGCTTTGTCGGCTCGATTGCCGACCACGTCACCGTGTTGCATCAGGGCAGCGTGCTGGCCGAAGGGTCACTGGAGCAGGTGCAGGAAAACGAGCGCGTCATCGAGGTCTACCTCGGCCGCTGAACATTGCGAATACAAAACCTGTGGGAGCGAGCCTGCTCGCGAAAGCGGCGCATCAGGCGATGAACATGCTGAATGTCACACCGCATTCGCGAGCAGGCTCGCTTGTATGGTAGGACTTGAAGGGAGGAGGAGGGACAAGGCTCGATTCTGACTGTTGACGCAGCACAGACCGTGGGAGATTTCGCCCCTCCTCCTTTCACCCAAGCGCCGATAAAGAATGCATCTGGCTAGACCGACGATAGGAACAAGCCTGCGCCTCTGGGTGAGCCCTTCAAGTGCTCAAACCTTATCCCGGAGGAAATCCTGTGGCAATGCCAGTCGCTCTATCAAATCCGATCGTTGGCGTGGATGTCGCCAAAAATGAACTGGTGATTTATCAGGCCGATAGCGATCTGCTTGAAGCGATTCCCAACACCAAAACATCCATTAAGCAGTGGCTGAAGGCCTTGCTCGGCCCCGTGTCTATTGCCATTGAGGCTACAAACATCTACCACTTGGAATTCGCTGATTTGGCCTATGCGGCCGGTTGCACGATTTACATGGTGGGCGGCTATGAACTCAAACATTACCGCGAAGGCGTGAAGATCCGCGCCAAAACCGACGCCTTGGACGCCAAGTTGCTGGCCCGTTACCTGAAGAACGAAGCCGAGGAGTTGCGCCCCTGGACCCCGCCATCACCGCTGTACCGCCAGCTCCTGAGCCTTTTCCGCCGCCGCGCGGCTTTGGTCCAGGCAAGGGTCGGCCTGGTGCAGAGCTGGTCGAATGAGCCGCTATTGAAGGCAGCTTTTGCTGAACAAATAAAATCCATGCAGCGGCTTGAAACGATGATCGAAAAGACGATCAACGATCAGCTCAAACAAGCCGGTTTGCTCGGCCAATTGAAGCGTTGCCTGAAAGTTGAGGGCATTGGATTTCTGACCGGAGCGCGCCTGCTCACGGCGTTTCAGCGGGGGGAATTTAGCAACGCGGATGCGTTTATCGCCTTCCTGGGCATGGATTTAAGGGTATCGAAATCAGGGCAAAAGGACGGTCGCCGCAGCTTGACCAAGCGCGGAGACCCCGAGGCCCGCCGACTTTTGCACAACGCTGCGATGTCGGCTAGCCGTACGAAAGCCTGGAAAGGGTTTTACGAGGCCCAAAGAGCACGGGGTTTCAGCACCACGCAGGCGTTGGTGATGCTGGCTCGCAAACTTGCTCGGGTGGTATTCGCCTTGCTGAAAGGGCAAAGCGAATACCAGACAAAAGTCAGTTGAGGGCTTCCCCTCAACCATAGAATCTCCCACAGGGTTCTGTGTGCAACAGGGAGATTTTGAACATGCTGCAAGTCGACAAGCTGCACCAGTACTACGGCGGTAGCCACATCCTCCGGGGCCTGTCTTTCGACGTGAAGGTCGGCGAAGTCACCTGCCTGCTTGGCCGTAACGGCGTGGGCAAGACCACCCTGCTCAAATGCCTGATGGGCTTGCTGCCGGCCAAGGAAGGTGCGGTGAACTGGGAAGGCAAACCGATCACCGCGTTCAAGCCGCACCAGCGTGTCCACGCCGGCATCGCCTACGTACCACAGGGCCGCGAGATCTTCGGACGCCTGACCGTGGAAGAGAATCTGTTGATGGGCCTGTCGCGGTTTCCCGGCAGTGAAGCCAAAGAAGTCCCAGGTTTCATCTACGAATTGTTCCCGGTGCTGCTACAAATGAAGCAGCGTCGCGGCGGTGACCTCTCTGGCGGTCAGCAACAGCAGTTGGCGATCGGGCGAGCATTGGCCAGCCGCCCACGTTTACTGATCCTCGACGAACCCACCGAAGGCATTCAACCCTCGGTGATCAAAGAGATCGGCGCGGTCATCAAGAAACTTGCGGCGCGCGGTGACATGGCGATTTTGCTGGTGGAGCAGTTCTACGATTTCGCCGCAGAACTGGCCGATCAGTACCTGGTGATGTCCCGGGGCGAGATCGTCCAGCAAGGTCGCGGCGAAAATATGGAGGCCGAAGGTGTACGCGGGCTGGTAACGATCTAGTACAACGAACTAATCTGTAGCTTCCTAACGATAATTACAAACCATGAATTCGACTGTTTCACCTGCCCTGTTTAACCCGAGCTGGCACGCCGAGCTGGAACTCGCTTACGCCCGTTTCGGTGACTGCACGCGTCCGGTCATGCGCCGGCACCTCGGCCCGCTGCGTGTGCAAAAGCACCTTTACGCAGAAGGCCCCGAGGTCTGCCAGCACATCATCGTCCATCCTCCGGGCGGGATTGCCGGCGGCGACCGACTGGACATCAGCGCGCGCGTCGAACAACACGCCTGGGCGCAGATCACCAGCCCCGGCGCGGCGAAGTGGTATCGCGCGGGTGGGCCGGCGTATCAAAAACTGGATTTGAAAGTGGCAGCCGGCGGGACGCTGGAATGGCTGCCGCAGGAAACCATCGTCTACAGCGCCGCGCAGGCTGAGCTGAGCACTTCGATTGATCTTGAAGGCGATGCGCGGCTGTTCTACTGGGACGTGGTCGCACTGGGTCGCCCCGCCAGTGGCGAGCGTTTTGACCGTGGGCATTTTCAGGCGCATCTGGATATTCGCCGTGATGGTCGATTGCTCTGGCACGAGCGCCAGCGCGTTGTCGGCGGTGATGGTTTGCTTGATTCGCCGATCGGGCTGGATGGCAATCCGGTGTTTGCGACGTTGTTGGTCACTGGCGAGATTGAGGCTGAATTGCTTGAGCGCTGCCGCTCGCTGGGCCACGAAGTGCGTGGGGATTTGACGCAGTTGCCGGGGCTTTTGGTGGCTCGTTGTCTGGCCAGTGAAGCGTTGCTCGCCCGCGCCTGGCTCATCGATTTATGGCGTTTGCTCAGACCCGCCCTGCTGGGTCGCGACGCGGTATCCCCCAGAATATGGAGCACCTGAAAAGCGACCTTCACCCCCCGCCCTCTCCCGGAGGGAGAGGGAGCCTGACCGGGTCGTTTGAAATGAATTTACTGCCTGAACGAATACTGCTGACTGAACCGGCCATTGAAAACAACCGAGATCAGTCCCCTCTCCCTCGAAGGAGAGAGCCTGACCGGGTCGTTTGAAATGAATTTACTGCCTGAACGAATACTGCTGACTGAACCGGCCATTGAAAACAACCGAGATCAGTCCCCTCTCCCTCGGGAGAGGGCTAGGGTGAGGGGTTGCTCCAACGGGCACCCCGCGCCCGCAAGAACCTCACAAATCTGCCCTGATGGAACCCCACAATGGACCTGACCCCACGCGAAAAAGACAAGCTGCTGATCTTCACCGCCGGCCTCGTCGCCGAGCGGCGTCTGGCCCGCGGCGTGAAACTCAATTACCCGGAAGCCATGGCCTACATCTCCGCCGCGCTGCTCGAAGGCGCGCGTGACGGCCAGACCGTGGCAGAGCTGATGCACTTCGGCACCACCCTGCTCAGCCGCGAACAAGTGATGGAAGGCATCCCGGAAATGATCCCGGAGATCCAGGTTGAAGCGACGTTTCCCGACGGCACCAAACTGGTCACCGTCCACCAGCCGATCGTCTGAGGCCGCGCCATGACTTACACCATTCGCGATGCGCTGCACGCCGACCTGCCGGCGATCCGTGACATCTACAACGACGCCGTGCTCAACACCACGGCGATCTGGAATGAACAAGCCGTCGATCTCGGCAACCGCCAGGCATGGTTCAGCGCGCGCCAGGCCCAGGCTTATCCGATTCTGCTGATCGTCGACGCCGACAACAGCGTGCTCGGCTACGCTTCCTTCGGTGACTGGCGACCGTTCGACGGCTTTCGCCACACCGTCGAGCACTCGGTTTATGTGCGCAGCGACCAGCGCGGCAATGGCCTCGGCCCACAATTGATGGCAGCGCTGATCGAGCGCGCCAGAACCTGCGGCAAACACGTCATGGTCGCCGCCATAGAAAGCGGCAACGCTGCCTCGATTCGTTTGCATGAGCGCGCCGGTTTCAAAATTACCGGGCAGATGCCGCAAGTCGGCACCAAATTCGGCCGCTGGCTCGACCTGACCTTCATGCAACTGACCCTCAACCCTGGCGCGGAGCCGCCTGACGCCAACAAGGAGTGACACCGATGAACGCCGCCCAACTGCGCCGCGTCAATGCTGAAAGTTTTGCGCATTACCGTCAGGGTCTGATTGATCTGCTGCTCGATGCCGTGGGTTACGGCGCCAGCGTCGGTTTCATGGCCGACCTCGATGCGGCTCAGGCGCGCGCGTATTTCGATGAGGTGCAGGACAACGTCAACAAGGGCAGCGTGCTGCTCTGGGTGGTGGTCAAGGACGAGCAGGTACTGGCCAGTGTGCAACTGGGCCTGTGCCAGAAGGCCAACGGCCTCAATCGTGCCGAGGTGCAGAAACTGCTGGTGCGCGAACACGCACGACGTCGCGGCCTCGGCCAGCAACTGATGAGTGCGCTGGAACTCGAAGCGCCCAAGCACAAGCGCGGCATGCTTTACCTCGACACCGAGGCCGGCTCGCCCGCCGAAGATTTCTACAAGGCGTTGGGCTACAGCCGCGCAGGCGAAATCCCTGATTACGCTTGCGATCCGAACGGCACCTATCGGCCGACCGCCCTCTATTACAAGATTCTGCAAGGAGCCCAGTGATGATTCCTGGCGAGTACCAGATCCAGCCCGGCGACATCGAACTCAACGTCGGCCGCCGCACTATCAGCCTGAAAGTCGCCAACAGCGGCGACCGGCCAATTCAGGTCGGTTCGCACTATCACTTTTTTGAAACCAACGACGCGCTGACCTTCGATCGCGCCGCCAGCCGTGGCATGCGCCTGAATATTCCGGCGGGCACGGCGGTGCGCTTTGAGCCGGGGCAGAGCCGTGAGGTTGAGCTGGTCGATTACGCCGGGCATCGGCGGGTGTTCGGATTTGCCGGACGGATCATGGGCAACCTCGACTGACTGATCGTTCCCACGCTCTGCGTGGGAATGCATCCCGTGACGCTCCGCGTCACATAACGGCGGACGCAGAGCGTCCATGGCGGCATTCCCACGCAGAGCGTGGGAACGATCAACTAAGGCAGACACATGAAAATCTCCAGACAAGCCTACGCCGACATGTTCGGCCCCACCGTCGGCGACAAGGTGCGCCTGGCCGACACCGAGCTGTGGATCGAAGTCGAACACGACTTCACCACCTACGGCGAAGAAGTGAAATTCGGTGGCGGCAAAGTCATCCGCGACGGCCAGGGCCAAAGCCAGTTGCTGGCTGCCGAAGTGGTCGACACGCTGATCACCAACGCGCTGATCATCGACCACTGGGGCATCGTCAAAGCCGACGTCGGCCTCAAGGACGGGCGCATCGCCGCAATCGGCAAGGCCGGCAACCCCGACGTGCAGCCCAACGTGACCATCGCCATTGGCGCAGGCACCGAAGTAATCGCCGGCGAAGGCATGATCCTCACCGCTGGTGGCATCGACACACACATCCATTTCATCTGCCCGCAGCAGATCGAAGAAGCGCTGATGAGCGGCGTCACCACCATGATCGGCGGCGGCACCGGCCCAGCCACTGGCACCAACGCCACCACTTGCACCTCCGGCCCGTGGCACTTGGCGCGCATGCTTCAGGCCGCTGACGCGTTCCCGATGAACATCGGCCTCACCGGCAAAGGCAACGCCAGCCTGCCGGAGCCGCTGATCGAGCAGGTCAAGGCCGGCGCCATCGGGCTCAAGCTGCACGAAGACTGGGGCACCACGCCGGCGAGCATCGACAACTGCCTGAGCGTCGCCGATCAATTCGACGTGCAGGTGGCGATCCACACCGACACCCTCAACGAGTCCGGTTTCGTCGAAACCACCCTCGGCGCGTTCAAGGGCCGCACCATTCACACCTATCACACCGAAGGTGCCGGTGGCGGTCACGCACCGGACATCATCAAAGCTTGCGGCTTCCCTAACGTGCTGCCGAGCTCGACCAACCCGACCCGGCCGTTCACCCGCAACACCATCGATGAACATCTCGACATGCTGATGGTCTGCCACCACCTCGACCCGAGCATTGCCGAAGACGTTGCCTTCGCCGAAAGCCGGATCCGCCGCGAAACGATTGCCGCCGAAGACATCCTTCACGATCTCGGCGCGTTCTCGATGATCAGCTCCGACAGCCAGGCCATGGGCCGTGTCGGCGAAGTCATCACGCGCACCTGGCAGACCGCCGACAAGATGAAAAAGCAGCGCGGCCCGCTGCCGCAGGATGGCGCAGGCAACGACAACTTCCGCGCCAAACGCTACATCGCCAAGTACACGATCAACCCGGCGATCACTCATGGCATCAGCCATGAAGTCGGCTCGATCGAAGTCGGCAAGTGGGCGGATCTGGTGCTCTGGCGCCCGGCATTCTTCGGCGTAAAACCGACGTTGATCCTCAAGGGCGGCGCGATTGCCGCGAGCCTGATGGGCGATGCAAACGCCTCGATCCCGACGCCGCAACCGGTGCACTACCGCCCGATGTTCGCCAGCTACGGCGGCTCGCTGCATGCCACCAGCCTGACCTTTATCAGTCAGGCGGCGCAGGAAGCCGGGCTGCCTGAAGCACTGGGTTTGAAGAAGAAAATCGGCGTAGTCAAAGGCTGCCGTGATGTGCAGAAAACCGATCTGATCCACAACGACTATCTGCCGAATATCGATGTCGATCCGCAGACCTATCAGGTCAAGGCGGATGGCGTTCTGCTGTGGTGTGAACCGGCAGAAACCCTGCCAATGGCCCAGCGGTATTTCCTGTTCTGACGCAGCCGCCACGCTGTAGAAAGGCCTCGGGACCGCGCCTTGCGCACAGTCTCGGGGCCTTTTTCGTGCTGGTATGAAACCACCACGCAAACAGTCGTGTAATTCTCGCCAAAGGAACTACTATTCGATTCGCTCCACCTCTTTTCAGGAACTGCCCATGCGTCTATCCGAGTTCATCCAGGCGAATATCGAGCCTATCGTCGATGAGTGGGAACAGTTCGCCGCAACTATCACGCCGGCCGCCGACTACCTTGATTCCACGGCTCTGCGCGATCACGCCAGCGCCATTCTGCGGGCCGCGGCCCGCGACATGAGCAAGCCGCAGAGCCCTGCCGAACAGGCCGCCAAAGCCAAGGGCGAAGGCCCGGAAAAGACCCCGAGTCTGGACGAGGCCGGCGCCAGTCATGGCGAGTTGCGCCACACCGTGGGTTTTGATCTGGTGCAGATGACCAGTGAATTCCGCCATCTGCGAGCCTGCGTGATTCGCCTGTGGGTCAACAGCCTGCAATCCCCTGACGTCGCCTATTTCCAGGACATGATCCGCTTCAACGAAGCCATCGACGAAGCCCTGGCCGAATCGACCGCCGCCTATGCCGAACAGGTCAACCGTTCGCGCGATATTTTCCTCGCCATTCTTGGCCATGACCTTCGCGCGCCGCTGCAAGCGGTGAGCATGTCCACCGAACTGCTGCTGCGCAAAACCCGTCTGGAAGGCGATGCTCTGACGTGCGCCCTGAATATCAAACGTGGAGCGCGACACATGGCGGCCATGGTCAGCGATTTGCTGGAACTGGTTCGCAGTCGTCTGGGCAGAAGCCTGCCGATCGAGCCGGCATCGATGGACATGGCCGATGCGGCGCGGGCAGCGATTGCCGAGGCTTGCGCGGGCAATCCGGAATGCGATCCGTCGCTGACGGTAGAAGGCGATACCAAGGGCACGTGGGATGCCGGGCGCATCGATCAACTGCTGCAAAACCTGATCGGCAATGCCTTGCAGCATGGTTCGAACCAGCACGACGTGACCGTCATCCTCAGCGGCGAGGTCGATAGCGTATGCATCGCGGTGCATAACTACGGCACACCGATTCCCGAAGAGGCGATTGGCACGATCTTCGACCCATTGGTACGCAGCGCCGACGAAGAACTCGGGCAGCCCTCCACCAGCCTTGGGTTGGGGTTGTTTATCGTCAAGGAGGTGGTCACCGCCCATGGCGGGACGATCGAAGTCAGCTCGAGCAAGGCTGACGGGACACTGTTCAGCGTGGTCCTGCCCAGAAAGGTTTAAGCAGATCAACCGAGGGGAATTCATCGCTGGCAAGCCAGCTCCCACAGGGTTGTGCGTCGTTCGCAAAATATGCATTCGACGCGCTACTTGTGGGAGCTGGCTTGCCAGCGAAGAGGCCCTTCAGTGCGACCTGTAAACAACGGTAAAACTATTCGACCACCAGTCGACCCAATCGCTGGCGCAGCATCCGGTTCTCCGCCCGCAGTTCCTGCACTTCTTCGAGCAGATTCAACGCCAGGGCGACGCCTTCCCACTCCAGCTCAAGATCACGCCGCAACTTGGCGGCGCGCTTGGCTAGACTCAGTTCGTAGTCGGTGAAACGCCATTCCCGGGGCTGCGCGCCCTGAGGTTCGAGGATGCCGTGTTCGACGATTTCGAACACGTAGACGTCCGACAGATCGGCCGCCTCACAGAATTCTGCCAGGTCCAGTTGAACGATCAGGGGGCTGCTCATGATGGGCTACTCCGTCGTCGGGTTCAGAAGTTCTCTCGCGGATTGAAGGCGGCTTTCTTCGCCAGTTCCTGCCACAGCGCCTTGACCTCGTCGTCAGCAGCTTTCGGCATCACGGCCTTGAGCTGGACGAACAGGTACCCACGTTCGCCTGCCTTGTTTTTCAGGCCATGACCTTTGGCGCGCATGCGTTGGCCGTTCTGGCTGCCGGCCGGCACCTTCAAGTTGATCTTGCCGGTCAGCGTCGGCACCGCCACTTCGGCACCCAGCGCCAATTCCCACGGTGCCAGCGGCAAGGTGATGATGAGGTTTTCGCCTTCAACATCGAATTTCGGGTGCGGCGCAAAACGAATGGTCAGGTACAGGTCGCCATTCGCCCCGCCACCGACGCCCGGTGCGCCCTGCCCCTTGAGGCGGATGCGCTCGCCGTCGGTCACGCCTGCCGGGATCTTCACGTTCAGGCTCTTGCTGGTGTTGCTGACGTGCTGGCCGTTGGCGTTATATTGCGGCACCTGGAAGGTGACCTTCTTCGATTCGTTCGAAAGCGTTTCTTCGAGGAAGATTGGCAGTTCCATTTCCACGTCTTGTCCCCGGCGCCCTGCACTGCGTTGTTGCCGACCTTCGCCGCCACCGAAACCGGGGCCGCGATTGCCGAAAATCGAACTGAAGAAGTCCGAGAAGTCACCGGTGTCACCACCGCCACCGCCAAAGCCGCCGCGGCTCTGCCAGCCCGGTGGGCCCTGGAACGGTTGACCGTGCTGACCATAACGGCGCAGCTCGTCGTATTCAGCGCGTTTGTCGGCGCTTTTCAGCGCTTCATAGGCTTCCGAGGCGTCTTTGAATTTGGCCTCGGCGTCTTTTTCCTTGCTGACATCGGGGTGGTATTTGCGCGCCAGCTTGCGATAGGCAGCCTTGATTGCCTTGTCGTCTGCTGTCGGCTCCACGCCGAGTATCTTGTAATAGTCTTTGAAGTCCATCGAAGGAGTCACCGTCCGTTATCGATTTCGCGCCGATGCCAGCATGCGCCGATTCGCGCGTGCCGGGTTGACCGATCTCAAGGTTGTGACCGGGTGGCGCAGCAGAAGTTTATCGGCAGTGGACGGCGGTTCTTGCGACCGCCGGTGGTTCTGCCGGCCCATGCCAGCAAGTTTGGGGCAAAGCTTGAGGTTTCAAGGCAGTTTAGTCGTGAAATAGCAGATGACCGGCCTTCGAATCTGGCGCGCACTGACATACACTGCGCGGCCGTTTTTTGACCGGAACCGAAAGACATGAAAGACGCCTCTCCAGCCCGTGCCTGCGGCATCGACTTCGGCACGTCCAACTCCACCGTCGGCTGGCTGCGCCCCGGCATGGAAACGATGATCGCGCTGGAAGACGACAAGATCACCCTGCCGTCGGTGGTCTTCTTCAACATCGAGGAACGCCGCCCGGTTTACGGTCGTCTGGCCCTGCACGAGTACCTGGAAGGCTACGAAGGCCGCCTGATGCGCTCGCTGAAAAGCCTGCTCGGTTCCAAGCTGATCAAGCACGACACCAGCGTGCTCGGCACGGCGATGCCGTTCAAGGACTTGCTCGGCCTGTTCATCGGCCAGTTGAAGAGCCGTGCGGAAACCGCCGCTGGTCGGGAATTCGAGCAAGTGGTACTTGGCCGTCCGGTGTTCTTCGTCGATGACGATCCGCTGGCTGACCAGGAAGCCGAAGACACCCTGGTCGAAGTGGCGCGCAAGATCGGCTTCAAAGAGGTCTCGTTCCAGTACGAACCGATTGCGGCGGCCTTCGACTACGAGTCGACCATCGAGAAAGAAGAGCTGGTACTGATCGTCGACATCGGCGGTGGTACCTCCGACTTCTCGCTGGTGCGCCTGTCGCCCGAGCGTCGTGGCCTGGATAACCGCCACGATGACATCCTCGCCACCGGCGGCGTGCACATCGGCGGGACCGACTTCGACAAACAGCTGAGCCTGCAAGGCCTGATGCCGTTGTTCGGCTACGGCAGCCGCATGAAGAGCGGCGCCTACATGCCGACCAGCCACCACATGAACCTGGCGACCTGGCACACCATCAACTCGGTGTACTCGCAGAAATCCAGCCTGGCGCTGGGCAGCATGCGTTACGACATCGAAGACACTGGCGGCATTGATCGCCTGTTCAAGCTGATCGAACAACGCGCCGGGCACTGGCTGGCGATGGAAGTCGAAGAAACCAAGATTCAGCTGACTCATACCGACAGCCGCCATGTGCCGCTGGACCGCATCGAGGCCGGGCTGAGCGTGGAACTGACGCGCGCGCTGTTCGAGTCGGCGATCGACGCCTTGCTGGAGCGGGTACGCGGCAGCGTTACGCAACTGTTGAACGATGCCGGTGTGGCAGTGGAACAGGTCGACACGGTGTTCTTCACCGGTGGTTCGAGCGGCATTCCGGCACTGCGCAATAGCGTCTCGGCGATGCTGCCGAATGCGCGGCATGTCGAAGGGAATATCTTTGGCAGCATTGGTAGCGGTTTGGCGATTGACGCGATGAAACGCTACGGTTCGATGGCCTGATGATCGTTCCCACGCTCCGCGTGGGAATGCCGCCATGGACGCTCTGCGTCCGCTGTTGAGGCTGTGACGCGGAGCGTCACGGGATGCTTTCCCACGCAGAGCGTGGGAACGATCACCGGGTGGTTACACCATCCCGCCCAGCTTCAACTCACTCTTCAGGTACGCATAATAAATCGGCCCCGCCACCACCCCCGGCAGGCCGAACGCGGCCTCGAACACCAGCATCGCCAGCAGCAACTCCCACGACTTGGCACTGATCTGCCCGCCGACAATCCGCGCGTTGAGGAAGTACTCGAGCTTGTGGATAAAAATCAGATAGCCCAGCGCGGCAATCGCCACCCAGATCGATAGCGACAGGCCGACGATGGTGATCAGCGTGTTCGACATCAGGTTGCCGATCACCGGCAGCAGGCCGAGCAGGAAGGTCAGCACGATCAGGGTTTTGGTCAGCGGCAACTTGATGCCGAACATCGGCAGGATCACCGCGAGGAAGATCCCGGTGAAGAAAGTGTTGAGCAGGGAAATCTTGATTTGCGCGAAGACGATGTTGCGGAAGGCCTGCACCAGCAAGTGCAAGCGATCAAACAGGGCCGCCGCCAGCGGTTTGCGTTTGGTCACGTCGGGGATGCGCTGCAAGGCAATGATCGCGCCGAGCACCATGCCGATCAGCAGCGTCACGAACATGTGCGCGGCGTCTTTGCCGACCAGTTGCAGGTCGGACAGGTGCTTGCCCATCCACTCGCCAATCGCTACGCGAAATTCCGCAGCACTGGCCGGCAGATAGGCGTCGATGAACGGCGGCAATTGCCCCCGCGCGCGGTCGACCACGCCCATGAACTTGTCCAGTGAGGCGCCGGGGTTTTCCGCTTCATGCAATAAGAAGCTGATGGCGCCGGCGAAGATCAACGCCAGCACACTCACCACCAACGTGCCCAGCAACGCCACCGCCAGCCAACGCGCGCGGCGACCTTCGATCAGCCGTTGCAGTTGCGGGGTGAGCATGTTGACCAGTTCAAATACCAGCAGCCCGGCCAGCAGGCTCGGCAACAAGCGCAGCGGCAGCACCAGCAGCAAACCGCCGAAAATGATGATGCAACTGACCCAGAACACTACATGACGCTCAGAAAACGTTGGCATACAGCCTCAAAACGAACGGCGTAAAAGGATTGGCAGTCTGCCAGCGTTCCGGGGTGAGCACTAGAAATATGCGGAGCTTCAGCTTTTGGTGCCCGGCTTCAGATCCAGCCCTCACCCTAGCCCTCTCCCAGAAGGAGAGGGAACCGATTGGGGGATGCTCTGGATATCCAGTGACCTGAGACAGCGCCATGGAATCCATAATCGCCCGTTTTTTTCAGGTCGACGAATGTCTTGAAACACCGCAGTCAGTCCCCTTTCCCTCCGGAAGAGGGCACCGATTGGGGTATGCACTGGATATCCAGTGACCTGAAACAGCGACATGGAATCCATAATCGACCGGTTTTTTTCAGGTCGACGAGTTTCTTGAGACACCGCGGTCAGTCCCCTCTCCCTCCGGGAGAGGGTTAGGGTGAGGGCAAATCTCAAGCGGACGCGTCGACCCTGACACTCCACAGAACCGGGTTATTTTTTCTTCAGGCAATCACTCATGAACGTCTTGCGCGCATCGCCGGTCAGGGCTTTGGTGGCGGCATCGGCGTTGCAGGTTTTCATTTTCTGCTGCTGCGGCGTCAGGGCCTTGGCATCGTTGGCCGCTGGCGCTGCCTTGAGGCAAGTGCTCATGAATGTTTTGCGCTCATCGCCTTTCAGACTCTTGGCGGTCGCATCGGCATTGCAGGTGGTCATCTTGTTCTGTTGCGCCGTGGCGGCAAAACCTTGGGAACACAGGAGCAAACCAATCATCAACAAAGGGACACGCAACATCTTCATGGAGTTTTCTCCTTGTCGCCGCACCGATGGGAACGGCCTCTGCTGGAGTGTAGCCAAATCTTGTTACACCTTCCTGCCTTCCAGATGGCTACGGCGATACTGCTCTGGCGTACACCCGGCCTGCCGCGCGAACATGGCGATGAACGCCGAGCCGCTGCTGTAACCGAGGTCGAAGGCGATTTCCTGCACGCTGCGTGAAGTTTCCAGCGCCTCGATCGCGGCGAGATAACGCAGACGCTGGCGCCACTCGCCAAAACTCATCCCCAGCTCCCGAACGAATTGCCGGGCCAGCGTGCGCTCACTGACGTGCACTTGCAGCGCCCAATGCGCCAGCGGCTGATTGTTGCCCGGTTCGGCCTGCAAGGTTTCGAGAATCGCCAGCAGCCCCGGACTGCTCGCGTACGGCAGATAGCATTCATGCACTGGCGCCTGTTGCAGTTGATCGACGAGAACCTGAGCCAGACGCTGATCGGCATCGAGTTCAGGAATCTTCACGTCACGGGCGGCGAAGTCTTTGAGAATCGCCTTGAGAATGTCGCTGATCGCCAGGGTACAGGCGCGCTTGGGCAGTTCGGCGCAGACCTTGGGGTCGAGGCACACCGCGCGATAGTTGACCGGTTGATGGCTGTAGAAACTGTGCTCGACCTGCGGCGGCACCCACACCGCGTACTGCGGCGGCGACATGAAACGGCTGCCGTCGACGTCCATGTGCAGCACGCCATGAGCGGCGTACTCCAGCGTGCCCCACGGATGCCGATGCGGCGCGGCGAATTCATGGGCATTGAAGTCGGCGTAGCGGAAGTACACCGCTGACGGCAGTTCGCTGAAATCCAGCAGATCGATGTGTTTGCTGTTCATGCTGTCCGGTTGCAGAGGCAGGTTGTCCGGTTCGAAGTATAGGCCTGCATCCAGACAAGGGATAATCACCCTTCATCAACGTACTGGTTTCGACTCATGCAATACGCGTTTCCGCTGCTGGCGATTTTTATCTGGGCCGGCAATACCGTGATCAACAAACTGGCGGTCGGGGCGATTTTCCCCGCCGAGATCGGTTTCTACCGCTGGCTGCTCGCCGGTTTGCTGTTCACCCCGTTCATGCTCAAAGCCGTAATCGCGCACTGGCCGCAGATCCGTCCGAATCTGAGCAGGATTTTCGTTCTTGGCGTACTCGGCATGGCGGTCTATCAGAGCCTCGCCTACTTCGCCGCAACCCTGACCACGGCGACCAACATGGGCATCATCCTCTCGCTGATGCCGTTGATGTCGCTGGCCATGGCGATCATCAGTCTCGGCCAACGCCTGACCGCCGGTGCGCTGGTCGGTGCGGTTCTGTCGTTTGCCGGCGTATTGGTCGTGGTCTCGTCCGGCAGCCTCGGCGCGTTGCTGCAGCACGGCGTGAACATGGGTGATGCGATGATGCTGATCGCCACACTGGCCTATGCGATCTACAGCACTTTGCTGAAAAAATGGCAGCTGCGCCTGCCGCCGCTGGTGTTGCTGTATTTGCAGGTGCTGGTGGCGATTGTCGTGTTGTTTCCGCTGTATGCCGCTTCGCCGAAGACTGGTTTGACCCTGCAGAACATACCGCTGGTGCTATATGCGTGCCTGCTCGCGTCAATGCTCGCGCCACTGGCGTGGATGCAGGCGGTGCAGCGTCTGGGGCCGAGTCGCACGACGTTGTTTTTTAACTTGCTGCCGTTGATTACCGCGCTGATTGCAGCAGGGGTGTTGAAGGAGCAGTTGGCGATGTATCACCTGGTGGGTGGCTTGTTGACCTTGGGCGGGGTGATTCTGTCCGAGCGTTGGACCACCGTGTTGGGCCGCCGGGCCAGCGTTGCCTGATGGAAAAGATCGCAGCCTGCGGCAGCTCCTACATGAGCTCGAGGCGTTCACAAAATTTGTGTGCGACACCGAACCTGTAGGAGCTGCCGCAGGCTGCGATCTTTTGATCCTAAAGGCCGGCAGCCTTTAGCCGCGCCGCATGCTCGACAAACAGCCGCACCGGATCCGCGCCCTTGCCGACCAGCCCCAGCGACTGATTGACGATGTCGAAGTGATCCAGCGGATAGTCATCGCCAATCACCGTGCCCAGATGCGAGCTGTAGCGCCCGACCATCCCGTCACACTGCCCCGGCTCACGCACGAAGGTTTTCGCAAACAAGCGACAGCTGCGATTGGTGCCGTCGAACAGATTACCGCCACGATCAGTCTTGCCCGGTTGCAACGTCCCTGACCATGAGTAATAACGCACACCATTGACCTCCTCCGGCCCGTGCCCACCCCAAGTTTCAGGCAAGCCCTGTGGATAACGCTGATTGAACAGCGCAACACCCTCAGTCGTCAGCGATTGGTGCGAGGCATGAATATCCACCGGCAGTTTCGGCCCGTGGTAACCGGTCTCCAGCAGCGCCATTAGCCAGCCGACAAAACGCAGCAATGCTTCAAGCAGACGGCCCTTGGCGCTGTCCGCCGGGTAGTGTTTTTGCAGATAGTCGGCCAGTTCCGAGCCATGATTCGGCCCGGCCACCGACGTCACCGAGGCCACCAGATCCGGCCGTTTCGCCGCCGCATAGCGCGCCGTCAGCGAACCCTGACTGTGGCCGAACAGGTTGACCTTGTGCGCCCCGGTCTCGCGCAAGATCTCGTCAATCCGCGCCAGCAACTGCTCGCCGCGCACCTCCGTCGAATGCAGCGGCGACACCTGTACAGCAATCACCGTCGCCCCACCACGGCGCAGCGCCTTGATGATGCCGTACCAGTACGGATAGAGAACCAGCCGGATAAACCCGAGCATGCCGGGCACCAGCACCAGTGGATAACGCGTCGACATGGGCAAACATCCTTGTGGTCGGTGAGTGGATGCCAAGCGTGCAAAACGCCCGCCAAGCATCCTCCTTGATGATGACAACTCGACGACCAGCCTACTTCAGGCCCACCACCCCCGCCACAATCAGCCCGACTGACAGCAGTTTGACCAGCGTCAGGCTCTCGCCCAACAGGGCGAAACCGAGGAACACCGTGCCGAGTGAGCCAATCGCGGTCCAGATCGGGTAGGCGATGCTCACCGGCAACTCGCGCATTGCCAGTGTCAGGAAGTAGATCCCGCCGACCGCCGCAATCACCGTGATCAACGACGGCCAGAGCCGGGTGAAGCCTTCGGCGTATTTCATGCCCATGGCGAACGTCACTTCAAATCCGGCGGCGATCAGCAGGAACAGCCAGGCCATTTAGAACTCCCGGGCAAGGCTGAGCAAACACTGCTCGGCCTCGGCCAACGACACCGCGAAGGTGCGTTCGGCGGACTCTTCGCCCTCGGCCGCGACAACGCTGACGTCGTTGATGCCGATGAACCCCAGCGCCGTGCGCAACCACGGATCGGCGTGGTTCAAGGCTTCCAGTTCACCACCCGGGCCGAAACCGAAACCGCCGCGACTGGTGACGATCAGCGCCTTCTTGCCCTGCAACAGCGGGGTGTATTGGGCGACACCGTTGTCCAGTGTGTGGTCGAAGGTCAGGCCCAGGCGCACGATCTGATCGACCCAGGCCTTGAGGCCGCTGGGTACGCTGAAGTTGTACATCGGCGTGGAAATCAGCAGCAGGTCGTGGTCGAACAACTCGCCAACCAGTTGATCGCTCAGGGCCAGATCGGCCTGCATCGACAGTGGGCGTGCTTCAGGCTGTGGATAAAACGCGGCGGCGACAAAGGCTTCGTTAACCGCCGGAATCAACGCCCGACCGACCTCCCGGCGAGTCACTTGCGCCTGCGGATGACGCACCTGCCAGGCACTGAGAAAACTTTCCGCCAGACGCCGCGAGTGGGAACGGTCGCCGCGTGGGCTGGCATGAATCGCAAGAATTCTACTCATCTGTAAATCCTCCGGACTAGAATCAAACTGCTTGTGGCTTGCAGCTTGAAGCTCGCCACTGCTTCTTCTCAAATGAGCAAAAATCACTCGGGATGAATTGATTTCATCCGTGGAGCTTTTAATGTTCGCCTCGCTGCCTCTCACTGCCCTGCGCGCTTTTGAATCGGCATCACGGCTGCTCAGTTTCAAGGCTGCCGCCGAAGAACTGTCGGTCACGCCCACGGCGATTTCGCATCAGATTCGCTCGCTGGAAGACTGGCTCGGCGTCGCGTTGTTCGAGCGTCTGCCGCGCCAGGTACGTCTGACCGAGGGCGGTGAACGCCTGTTTCGCAGCCTGCACGGCGCATTGCTGGAGGTGGCGCAAAGCGTCGACACCCTGCGCCCGCAACGCAACGCCAGCACGCTGACGCTGTCGACCACCGCCGCGTTTGCTGCGCTGTGGCTGGTGCCGCGCCTCGGGCGCTTTTACGCGCAGCATCCGAACATCAACGTGCGCCTCGATACGCACTGCGAAGTCATCGATCTGCATCAGGACGCCAGCGTCGATCTGGTGTTGCGCTACAGCCTCGACGAGTACCCGAACCTCTACGGTCTGTGCCTGTTCGACGAATCGTTCGGCGTTTACGGCTCGCCCGAGCAAGTGGCGCTGGCCGCGCGGCGCACGCCAACGTTGATCAGCGTGCGTTGGCACAACTCCAAGCTGTATGCCCATGGCTGGGAAGCGTGGTGTGCGAAGGCCGGCGAAAACTGGTTGAACCCGCAGCCGGCCATCCGCGAATACGATGAAGAGCATTACGCCCTGCAAGCGGCGATTGCCGGGCAAGGACTGGTGCTGGCGAGCAACATTCTGGTGTCGGAGAGTGTCGCCAGCGGTTTGTTGGTGCCGTTCATGGGCCAGATTCAAGTCGATGGCGCCGGGTACAGTGCGTTGTGTGTGCCAGGGCGCGAGCGGCATCCGCCGGTGCGGGCGTTTTTTGCCTGGTTGCGCGAGGAGGCAGTTTTGTCCGGGCTGGCGCCAAGATCGCAGCCTTCGGCAGTTCCTACTGGGGTTGCGTAAACCGATAAAACTTTTTGCAACGCTCACGACTCACAGCTTAGGTAGCGACCGCGTCCGCAGAACGTGGCGACAATCGGATTAGCCTCCAGGAGATCGAAATGAGCGACGACCTGCATCTGTCAGATGTTCAAACCTTGCGCGAACGTGCGCGCCAACACGTCGAGAACGGCGCCGTCACCGAGGGCTACAGCGCCGACCGTGAAGAGGTGCTGCGCTTGCTCAATGAATCGCTGGCCACCGAACTGGTCTGCGTGTTGCGCTACAAGCGCCACTACTTCATGGCCAATGGTGTGAAAGCCCATGTGGCCGCCGAAGAGTTTCTCGAACACGCCACCCAGGAAGCCCAGCACGCTGACCGTCTGGCCGAGCGCATTGTGCAATTGGGTGGCGAGCCCGAGTTCAACCCCGACATGCTGTCGAAGATGTCCCACGCGCAATACGTGGCCGGCAACACCCTCAAAGAGATGGTCTACGAAGACCTCGTTGCCGAGCGGATCGCCATCGACAGCTATCGCGAAATCATCCAGTACATCGGCGAAAAAGACCCGACTACGCGGCGTATCTTCGAAGATATCCTGGCGCAGGAAGAAGAGCATGCCGATGACATGGCTGACATCCTGAACGACCTGTAACCCTTCAAAACCGCCTTCGCGAGCAGGCTCGCTCCCACATTGGAATGCATTTCAAAGTGGGAGCGAGCCTGCTCGCGAAGGGGCCCTTTTGGGCACCGACTATTTAGTGGGTTTGACGGTAACCGGCGCCTTGCCCGCCTTCATCTGCTCCAACAACGGCGCACACTGATTCGGCTCACCGCCACTCGGTGCCACCAGCGCCAACAGCCCCGCCGCCGGCGCAGCTATCACACCCAGCGCAACCATCCCCGCCCCGCGCAACATCAGCGGCACGGCCTTCACGCCGGCATCCGGCTTGATGAATTTGCCGCGTACATACAGCGGCGAACGCAAGGAAATCAACCGCCAGCCCTTGGATTCCGGGGTCACCGTCAGGTCGAGTTGCTCGGTGGCCATGTTCGCCGTGCCGTCGATATAGATGATCGCGTTCTCGGTATCGAAGACAAACAGCTGCGTGGTCGCCAGACCGGTCTTGATGTCGAAGTCTGCCGCTGCGCAGTTGATCTTCACTTCCTTGTCGCCAAAGATCTTGCCGACCACATAGTTGCCGACGTTGAGCCCGGCCAGTTCCATCAGCTCACGGCTGATCGCGCCGTCGTTGATCACCATCTTCAATTTGCCGTTGGCGCCGCCCAGTAGCTTGGCCACCGAGTTGCCGCGCCCGCTGATATCGGCGTCGCCATTGAGCTCACCAAAACTGGTCTTCATCGGTTCAAAGGTCGGGAACAGCTCCTTGAGCTTGAAGCGGCGCGCGGTCAATTTGGCCCGGCCTTCCAGCGGTTCGGTGCGGCCGTTAAGGCGAATCTGTGCATCGAGATTACCGCCAGCGACACCGAAGCGCAGTGGCTCCAGGCTGAGTTCGCCGTCGTTGAGTTTCAAGTGGGTATAGAGGTCATTGAACGGCAGTTTCTCGCTGTGGACGATGCGCTTGCCGGTGAACTCGACGTCGGCATCCATCGCGCGCCAGCGATCAGTCTTGAACTCTTCCACCGGCAGCACTTTATCGGCTGGCTGTTTGCTTTCGCCGCCGCGCGCCTTCTGCTTGTCATTGGAGTCAGCGCCGATCAGCGGTGCGAGGTCAGCGAACAACAGTTGATTGGAAAGCAACGAGCCGCTGAGTTTCGGCCGTGGCTGGCTGGCGACGTAGGTAAGGTCGCCATGGATGTCGCTGCTGCCGATCTTGCCGTTGAACTGCTCGTAGGTAAATTTCGCCCCGGCCTCATCGTGCAGTTTGGCGATCAAGTGACCGTCAGTGGAATACGGAGGGGTGTCCGGCAGGGTCACGCCAGTCAGCGGATAAAGATTGCTGAGGCTCGCGCCGGCCAGTTTCAAGCGCAGATCGAGGGCGCCGAGGTTGAGCGGATCAGTCAGCGTGCCGGCCAGTTCGATGCGAGTGTCGCCGATCTTCGCTTGGGCCTGCAGCGGGAATGGCTTGCGCGCATCCTGCAAGGCGAGCAGCCCGCCGATCTTGCCTTGGCCGGAGAGGTTCTGACCGTGGTATTGGCCTTTGACCTTCAAGGCAAATGCATAATCCTGCGGCGCACCGCCCTTGTCCTGCGCAGTCTTCGCCGCTTTGGCTCCGACGATGTCGCTGTAGGGGATGGGTTTGCCCAGCGGATCGATCAGCACATCAAGATTGGTTTTGAGCGTTTGATCGTCGAGGGTGACATGGCCCTTGTCAAAACCGATGGCGCCGATGTCGACCACCCAGCTCGAGGGTTCAGCGTTCGGATCTTTCGGGTCAAACTTGAACGTCCAGTTGGCGCGGCCATCGGCCAGACGCTGCAACTCGGCATTGGGTTCGGTCAGGTCGATGCGCGGAATCACCACGCGTTGCGCCAGCAATGCCAGCGGCGAGATACGCAGCTCAACGCGTTTGAGCGTGACCATCTGCTGCTTTTTCGACCAGTCCGGGTTGCCCAGGCTCAAATCCTCAGCGACCACGTGCGGCCACGGCACCCAGGCGCGCCAGCCACCCTCGTCCGGCTCGCGCTGCCAGATCACCGCGAGGTTGCCATTAATAGCAAACGGTCGGTGCAGTTCTTCCGAGACTTTGGCGTTGAGCGGCGGTTTGATCCGGTTCCAGTCGAAGAACACGATGATCAATACCAGCACAGCCAGTAGCAGCACGAGGATGGCGAAGGTCCAGCTGAAGATTTTTCCAGTGCGCGTCATGCACAAAGCTCCTGATCACGACCGCACGCAAAGACTGCGGCGTACGGCTGAAACGGCGGGCCAAAGCGGCCCTCATGAAGTCTACGACTGGCAAACCAGCCGCAGGTTTAATCGAAAGGCCGATTGGCGCTTAAAAAGTCGCGCGAAATCTGACCAATCAGTCGAACAGTGTTACCGCGACCCGCACGTTTGCGAGGCGCGAGTGAGTCGGAAATACCCACCTCGGTGCAAAACCGTCGCCCGGAAAGCCGCGATCTAGAGCCTCCCGGCAGAACAATCAATTCTGTTGATTATTACCATTGCGTTTATGAACTTTTATATCGACTTATCGAGAGTAGCATTGCCCTCGTACCCACTTTATCGCCCTCCCAAGGAGCAACCCATCATGAAACGCCAATTACTGCTTAGTCTTACCCTGTCGATGCTAGCCAGCACTGCTTTCGCCCTGCCCGCTGCCGATCAGGCTACCCCGCAAGTGAAATCCAGCCACTCGGTATTCAGCCAGACCGTAGCAGCTGATGGTTCGGACCGTACCCCACAAGGCCAGACCCTGGCTGAAGGCGGCCGTGATCGCCTGGAAGAGAAAGGCCTGGTTCAGGACGGCTACGACAAGACCCCACAAGGCCAGACCCTGGCTTCCGACGGCAGCGACCGCACTCCACAAGGCCAAACTCTGGCTTCCGACGGCAGCGACCGCACCCCACAAGGCCAAACTCTGGCTTCCGACGGCAGCGACCGCACCCCACAAGGCCAGACTCTGGCTTCCGACGGTAGCGACCGCACCCCACAAGGTCAGACCCTGGCTGACGACGGTTTCGATAAAACCCCACTGGGTCAAGCACTCGCCGAAGGTGGTGGTGACCGTGTGATCGAACGCAACAGTGCCTTGAGCTAAGCCCATGGCGGCCTCGAAAAAAAGCCCAATCACCGGATTGGGCTTTTGACTTTTCTGGCCGGTGAAATCTTCTGCTCCATGTCCTCTCGTTCGACGCCGACAAAGCCGATTTGCTAGAGTGCGGCGCTTGTCCTGCCAAAGAACACACCCTGCGATGCTGCCCCGCGCCGAACAGAAACAACAGACCCGCAACGCCTTGATGGACGCTGCCCGCCACCTCATGGAAAGCGGCCGAGGATTCGGCAGCCTGAGCCTGCGCGAAGTGACCAAAACCGCCGGGATTGTGCCCACCGGTTTCTACCGGCATTTTGCCGATATGGATGAGCTCGGCCTGGTGCTGGTCAGTGAAGTCGGCCAGACCTTCCGCGAAACCATCCGTCTGGTGCGCCACAACGAATTCGTCATGGGCGGCATCATCGATGCCTCGGTGCGGATCTTCCTCGACGTGGTCAGCGCCAATCGCTCGCAATTCCTGTTTCTCGCCCGTGAACAGTACGGCGGTTCGCTGCCGGTGCGTCAGGCAATCGGCCGGTTGCGCGAGAACATCAGCTCCGACCTGGCGGCCGACCTGACGATGATGCCCAAGCTTCAGCACCTGGACGCCGCCGGTTTGAGCGTGATGGCTGACCTGATCGTCAAATCAGTCTTCGCTACCCTCCCCGACATCATCGATCCGCCGGCCGAAGCCCTGCCGGAGCATCTGACGCCGCAGGCGAAGATCACCCAGCAACTGCGCTTTATCTTTATTGGGCTCAAGCACTGGCAAGGGCTGGGCAGTACCGAATAACTCCCCTCTTCCCGCCACACCACAAATCCCCTGTAGGAGTGAGCCTGCTCGCGATAGCGGTCTACCAGTCAAATAGTTGCTGACTGACACACTGCTATCGCGAGCAGGCTCACTCCTACAAAGGTGCGCCGCGTCAGCCTCCATTTGGTGCATAAAAAAATCTTCACGCACCAAAACCTTCCATATTCCCGCAACATCTTGAAACATCAACTACGATCCGACAGGGATTTCCTACATCTCGTCCGATTGGCAAGGCCCTTGCTCTAGCCTGAGTATTGTCCATAGTTGGAAGCTTTCCGATGCTGGTGATTCACCGCAGAATCGACCCTCAACCCGTCTGGGCCGCCGAGTTGCACCTGACCTTCGAAGCGCGGAGCAAAAGCCGTTTGCGCTGTTTCAGTGCCGAGGGCGAAGACGTCGGGTTGTTTTTGGAGCGCGGTCAGCCGCCGCTATATGACGGCGAATGCCTACAAGCTGAAGACGGCCGCATCGTCCGCGTCTGCGCCCGCCCCGAGCAATTGCTGCACGTCACCTGCGCCAACGCCTTCGAACTGACCCGCGCCGCCTATCACCTGGGTAACCGCCACGTCGCCCTGCAAGTCGGCGATGGCTGGCTGCGTCTGCTCGACGATTACGTGCTCAAGGCGATGCTCGAACAGCTTGGTGCGCAGGTAGAAGCAATCGAAGCGCCATTCCAGCCCGAGCACGGTGCCTATGGCGGCGGCCATCACCATTCTCGACACGGCGACGAAGACTTCAACTACGCGCCGAAACTCCATCAGTTCGGCGTACGCCTGTGAATCCGGCCTGGGCGCTGCTGCGCCTGGCCAGTCCGCAATTGCCGATTGGCGGCTACAGCTACTCGCAAGGCCTGGAAATGGCCGTGGATAACGGCCGCGTGAACAACCCGGACAGTGCCCGGCGCTGGATCAGCGATCAGTTACTGCTCAACCTCGCCCGGTTCGAGGCGCCACTGCTGCTCGCCCATTGCCAGGCAGCCGCCGATGAACAATGGGCGGAGTTGCTGGGCCTCTGCGAAAGCCATCGGGCCAGCCGCGAGACACGCGAGTTGCATCTGGAGAGCCGGCAGATGGGCTATTCGTTACAGCAACTGCTCAATGGTTTGCCGGAACTCGACACGCACGCCCGCGACTTTCTCGATCAATGTCCCGAACCGCATCTGGCCCTGTGCTGGGCGCTGGCCGCGCGCGCTTGGGGCATCAGCCCGCAAGACGCCCTCGCCGCGTGGTTGTGGAGCTGGCTGGAAAACCAGCTCGCCGTATTGATGAAAACCCTGCCGCTGGGCCAGCAAGCCGCGCAACGCCTGACCAGCGAACTGCTGCCGCTGCTGCAACAAGCGCAGCAGGACGCGAGCCGAATCAATCCCGACCACATGGGCAGCGCCGCGTTCGGCATGTCCCTGGCGTGCATGGCCCACGAGCGCCAGTACAGCCGCCTCTTCCGCTCTTAGGAGAAACAACCATGAACACACAACCCCTGCGCGTCGGCATCGGCGGCCCGGTCGGTTCCGGTAAAACCGCGTTGACCCTGGCTCTGTGCCTGGCCCTGCGCGAGCGCTACAACCTCGCCGTGGTCACCAACGATATCTACACCCGCGAAGACGCCGATTTTCTCGTGCGCAACGAAGCCCTCGCACCGGAGCGGATCATCGGCGTGGAAACCGGTGGCTGTCCGCACACTGCGATCCGCGAAGACGCCTCGATCAACCTTGAAGCAGTGGATCAACTGAACCGGCGCTTTCCGGGACTGGATCTGATTCTGGTGGAATCCGGCGGCGACAACCTGTCGGCGACCTTCAGCCCGGAACTGTCCGACCTGACCATCTACGTGATCGACGTCTCAGCGGGCGACAAATTGCCGCGCAAGGGCGGGCCGGGGATCTGCAAATCCGATCTGCTGGTCATCAACAAGATCGACCTCGCACCGCTGGTGGGCGCCTCGCTGGAGATGATGGACAGCGACACAAAACGCATGCGCAACGGCAAGCCGTTCGTCTTCAGCAACCAGAAAACCGGTCAGGGCCTTGAGCAAATCATCGCCTTCATCGAACGCCAGGGCCTGCTGACTGCAGCCTGATTCACTTATCAACAAGGAAGCTTATTCATGACACTCAAACGCATTCTTGGCGCTGTGGCGCTGCTGCTGACTCCGGCATTAGCCTTCGCTCACCCGGGGCATGGCGACAGCGGCCTGGTCGCCGGTATCAGCCACCCGATTGGCGGCCTCGACCATTTGCTGGCGATGCTGGCTGTCGGTTTGTGGGCCGCGCAGCAGCGGGGCGCCGCGCGCTGGGCGCTGCCGTGCACGTTTGTCGGCACCATGCTGATCGGCGGCATGCTCGGTTTTGAAGGGCTGGAATTGCCAGCGCTGGAAAGCGGGATTGCCGCGTCGGTGCTGGCGCTGGGTCTGGCAGTAGCCTTGGCGGTGCGTCCGCCGTTGGTCATGGCGGTGGTGGCGACGGCGCTGTTTGCGTTGTTCCATGGCGTGGCGCATGGTTTGGAACTGCCGGACATGAGCAGTCCTTGGGCGTATGCGGCGGGTTTTGTGGCCGCGACGGCTGCACTGCATGCGGCGGGTTATGCAGTAGTGCGTTTCCTGCCTAAGGCTGCGGCACCGTTGGTGCGCCTTGCAGGTGCTGCCTCAGCAATAACAGGCGCCTGGCTGCTGGCAGGCTAATCTCCATCGCCTGTACCGGCCTCATCGCTGGCAAGCCAGCGATGACGGCCGATCAGACACCAAGACTCTAACGGCCGCCGCTCTGCTACCATGTCGCGCAATCGCCCCAGCCGTGACGACGTCCGCCCATGCCCCACGCTTCTTGCTCCACCTCCCTGCCCGAATTGACCGCCCTGTTCGGCGCTGTGCAGCAGCATTTCGTCAACGTGATCGTGCCGCTCTGGCAAGGCCCGGGCTGGAACGCCGACATGGCGTTGCCCTACGAGGCGCTGGACGCCGCGCATCAGCCACTGCCACCGCAGCGCTATCGGGCGATGGCCTGTGCACGGCAGCTGTATCTGTTTTCCAGTCTGATCGGGGTTGTGGATAACGCTGAAGTGCGTGCAGCGGCATTGTTCCGCTCCTTGCAACGGCACTTTCATGATGCCGAGCATGGCGGCTGGTTCTACAGCATCGACGCCCAAGGCAAACCGCTGGACCAGCGCAAGGATCTCTACACCCACGCCTTTATCCTGTTTGCCTGCGCGCATTACTGGGCAAAATCCGGCGATCCGCTGGTCGAGTCGACGCTCAATGCTGCGCTGGAAATCATCGGCCGGCGCTTCGCCACCGGCGATGGCCTGTACGAAGCCTGCCTGGAACGCGACTGGATCACCCTGCAAACCGGTCCACTGCAAAACCCGTTGATGCACCTGGCCGAAGCATTCCTCGCCACCCTTGCCGTGCGCGAAGATGCCCAGACGCAGAAAGCGTTGCTGGAGTTATGCACAGCCATGCACAAGCAGTTCGTCGATCCGCAATATGGCGTGTTGATGGAAAAACCGCTCGGGGCTGTGGATAACTGGTATGAGCCGGGGCATCAGTTCGAATGGTATTTCCTGCTCGAATCGTCGCCGTTATTGCGTGGTTCGAAACTGCATGCGGCGCTTGACCGGGCGTTTGCCTTCACCGAGCAATACGGTGTGGTGCAGCCATCCGGCGCAGTACGGGCGATGCTCGATCTGGAAACGGACGGACGCCCGCGAGACTCGACCCAGCGGATCTGGGCGCAGGCGGAATATCTGCGCGCACTGACCTTGCGTCAGGGCAGTGAAGCGGTGGTGCTGCGCCAGTTACAGGCGTTGCAACAGCGGTTTCTGCATGCCGGTGGCTGGCATGAGTGCCGGGATGAGTTGGGCGAGGTGAGCCGTAAGGACATGCCTTCAACTACGCCGTATCACTTGGCGACTTGCTATAGCGGCCTGGCTGAATATCTGCGCTGACGGATAAATGGCTATCGCGAGCAGGCTCACTCCTACAGAGGAACGCATTCCAAATGTAGGAGCGAGCCTGTTCGCGAATGGCCGTTATAAGGTCGCTATGCGATCCACTTCTTGTCACCGGTAAAGCTGATGGTCAACCAGCGCGCCGCATCCGGCTTGCCCAGCTTCGCCGAGATCTCTTCGCGCAACGCATCCAGCTGTCCGACATTGCTCAGCGCATAATCCGCCGGCAACACCACATGAATCTCGATAAACCGCGCCCGCCCGTGCTTCTGCACGTACGACACGTAATCGTCGAAACCATGCTCGATTTTCGCCGCGTCCATCACCTGTCGCACCTGATCATCCAGCGTGTCCGGCGCGATCCCCAGCACATCGCGTAAGGCCGGGCCAAGGATCTTGAACGCCGGCGGCAACATGGTCAGGGCCAGCACGATCAGGATCAGCGGGTCGACATACACCGCCCACTGCCCATAGCCTTGGGACTTGAGCAGCAGCGCCGCGAGGAAACTGATCAAAAGGCCCACGGACAGCATCGCGTCCACCAGCCAACTGATGTTATCGAACTGGATCAGGCTGGATTTGAGCTTGCGGTTACGGTGCCGGACGTAGAAAAAGTAGGCGAACTCGACCACGGTAAACACCGCAGCATAAATGATCACCAGTCCTAACTCGATATCGCGGCCACCGTTGATGATGCCGAACACGCCGTTGAGAAACGCGTAGATCGCGATCAGCATCAGGAAACTGCCTTCGATCAGCAGCACCATCGGCTCCAGATGCCAGAAACCGAACTGGAAACGGTGGTTGCTTTGCTTGGCGATCAGCTTGGCAGTGATCAGCATCAGGACTTTGATGAAGGTTGCGATCAGCGAGAAAAAACCATCAAACAGGATGGATTGGGAACCTGAAACAAAACCGGTGACGATCCCGGCAATCGCCACAGCCAACATCAGAATGGTCGATTGTTTGAGCAGTGCCTGCTCACCTCGGTTACTCACTTTGACTCCTCGAAAAACCTTGAAAACCGCGGGGTGCGGTTGGGTTGTTGCGAGGGGAGTTTACCTTATCGGGATTTATTGCCTGTGCTGGCCTCATCGCTGGCAAGCCAGCTCCCACAAGTACCGAGTCGCTCACAAGATTCGTGTGCACCGATAACCCTGTGGGAGCTGGCTTGCCAGCGATTGGCCGTGACGCGGTGTCAGGCCTTGTTACGCTCAATGGCAAAACCCGCCCAGGTCTGGCTCACCGGCATCAATTCCAGACTGTTGATGTTGATGTGCGCCGGCGCGTTCATCACCCAGAAAATCGTCTCGGCAATGTCCTGCGGCTGGATCGGCTCGGCACCAGCGTAGGTCGCGTTGTAACGCTCCTGATCGCCGGCAAAACGCACCAGCGAGAACTCGCTCTCGCACAGCCCCGGCTCAATGTTACTGACCCGCACGCCCGTGCCTTGCAAGTCGCAACGCAGGTTCAGCGAGAACTGTTTAACGAACGCCTTGGTCGCGCCATACACGTGGCTGCCCGGATACGGATAGTTGCCAGCAATGGAGCCAAGGTTGACGATGCCGGCGCCACGGCCATGGGCGATCAGGCGCGGCAGCAGCAAGCGGGTGGCGTACATCAGGCCTTTGACGTTGGTGTCGACCATGGTGTCCCAATCGTCGAGATCGCACTTCGGCGCCGGATCCACGCCCAGCGCCAAACCTGCGTTGTTGATCAACCCGCGAAGCTTTGCGAACGACGGCGGTAGATTGGCAATCGCCTCCTCCATGGCCTTGCGGTCACGCACATCAAGCACCAGACCGTGCACTTCGGTCTGTTTCGACAATTCGGCGCACAACGCATTGAGGCGTTCTTCACGACGGCCGGTCAGCACCAGTTTCCAGCCAGCCTCGGCAAAACGGCGGGCACAGGCTTCACCAAATCCGGACGTCGCGCCGGTGATAAACAGGGTGTTGGACATCGTGTTCTCCTTGCTTCGGCCGCCGGGGCAGCCCTTGGAATAGAAAATCAGCAGGCAGCATGCCCGCCCGCGCATTCACGGGCAACACCCACAAGCTGTACAAAAAACAACCAGACATGCCAACGCCATAGCGACCGTGGCCTGTAGCCATGTGCACGCATGTTATCCACAGTCCCTTCCACAGTTTCCGGGGGCAACTGGAAACGCGCAAAGCCGCGCCACACAAGGCTTTGCGGGCGAAATAGAAAGTTTTTTGCTTGACCCTGAAGTGGCGGATGTGCGGGAGATGGCATTTTGCACGAACGGACGTTTAGCACAGTGATTGCGCGAGGCCAGTAATTACGGCGCTCAGCGCGGTCTTTCCAGAGTTTAATCACAGACTTATCCACAGCCTTGTTCACCTGGAACCGGCCGATTGGCAATGTCTAGAAAAAGATTGACAACGACGTCTTCAGCCCTCTCAAAAACGCCTGATCAAAAAACAACCACACACTTGCAAGCCACGGTTTACAAGGCGTCCAGCCAGATACACCCACGTTATTCACAGCCAGCTCCACAGTAACCGGGGACAAGTCAAAACTGTGGAAAAACAGCCATTTGCAGCGTCTATATGTCGCGCTTTGGCAGCTTGGGGAATTTGTTTTCCACAATTCCACGCAACACTTGAAATCACTGATCAATTCCCTGTAGGAGCTGCCGAAGGCTGCGATCTCCTGATCTTTAAAGACAACATCAAAAGATCGCAGCCTTCGGCAGCTCCTACACAGGCGTGCGGTATGTTTGAGGAATGAAAAAGCCCCGGGACTTGCGTCGCCGGGGCTGTGCATAACGTCGAGGAATCAGTGCCCGCCCAGATAGGCGTTACGCACTTCCTCATTCACCAGCAACTCTTTACCCGTGCCCGTCAGGCGAATCTCGCCGTTGACCATCACATATGCGCGGTCCGAAAGCTTCAGCGCATGGTTGGCGTTCTGCTCAACCAGGAAAATGGTCATGCCGGTTTTCGCCAATTCCCGCAGGGTCGCGAAAATCTGCTTCACCACAATCGGCGCCAGGCCCAGGCTCGGCTCATCGAGCAGCAACAACTTTGGTCGGCTCATCAAGGCACGGGCAATGGCGAGCATTTGCTGTTCACCACCAGACATGGTCATCGCCCGTTGGTTACGTCGCTCTTCCAGCCGTGGAAACAGCGTAAACATACGCTGCATGTCCTCTTTGGCGTACTTGTCGCCAATCGGGATGGTGCCCATCAGCAGGTTTTCCTCGACGGTCATGTCGGGGAACACTCGCCGCCCTTCCGGCGATTGCGCGATGCCGTTGGAGGCGATGTAGTGCGAGGACTTGTGGGTAATGTCGACGCCTTGATAAAGGATCTGCCCGCCTGCCGCCCGTGGCTGGCCGAAGATCGACATCAGCAACGTCGATTTGCCGGCACCGTTGGAGCCGATCAGGCTGACGGTTTCCCCTTCGTTGATCTGCAGCGAAACACCTTTGAGGGCCTGGATCGGGCCATAGAAGACGTCGAGGTCTTTGAGTTCGAGGATCGGTTGCGTCATACCAGCTCCTCTTCGTCGGCGCCCAAATAGGCTGCGATCACCTTCGGGTCGTTGCGGATCGCTTCAGGCCCGCCTTCGGCGATGACGATGCCGTGGTCCAGCACCACGATGTGGTCGGAAATGCTCATAACCATGCCCATGTCGTGTTCGATCAGCACCACGGTCAGATCGTGCTCGTCGCGCAGCAGCCGGATCATCGCGCTGAGCGCTTCGGTTTCCTGAGGGTTGAGGCCGGCGGCCGGTTCGTCGAGGCAGATGATCTGCGGCCGCGTGCACATGGCCCGGGCAATTTCCAGACGACGCTGTTGGCCGTAGGAAAGCTCACCGGCGAGCCGGTTGGCGCAGTCCACCAGATCGACCACTTCCAGCCAATAGAACGCGCAATCCAGCGCGTCACTTTCGGCCTTGCGGTAGCCCTTGGTGTTGAGGATGCCGGCAAGCATGTTGCGGTTGACCCACATGTGCTGGGCCACCAGCAGGTTTTCCAGTACCGACATTTCCTTGAACAGGCGAATGTTCTGGAACGTCCGCGCCAGGCCTGCCCGGTTCACCAAGTGCGTACCGCCGAACATTTTGTAGTACATGCGGCTGAGGAAAGATTTCGGCGAAACGAAGTCGGTCGGTTTGAACGACTCGCCGAGCAACTGGATGACGTTGGTCTGCTGGCCGCGCACGTTGAGTTCGATCTTGCCACCCGAGGCCTTGTAGAACCCGGTCAGGCAGTTGAACACCGTGGTCTTGCCTGCACCGTTGGGGCCGATCAGGGCGAAGATCGAATTGCGTTTGACCTTCAGGCTGACATCGCTCAAGGCCTTGATGCCACCGAAATGCATCATCAGTTTTTCAACAGAGAGTACGACTTCACTCATGGCGCAGTCCTCTCATAGTGAATGGCACCTTTGCGTGGAGTGACCCCGGTCCGGCTGATGCGGATCAGCCCGCGTGGTCGCCAGATCATCATCAACACCATCAGGATGCCGAACAGCAGCACGCGGTATTCAGCGAAGCCGCGCAGCAATTCCGGAGCAACCGTCAGCACGAACGCGGCGATCACCACACCGATGGTCGAGCCCATACCGCCGAGCACGACGATGGCGAGGATCAGCGCCGATTCGAAGAAGGTGAACGAGGTCGGGTTGACGAAGCCTTGGTAGGTGGCGAAGAACACACCGGCAAGACCGGCGGTCGATGCACCGATGGTGAACGCCGAGAGCTTGACCAGCACGTGGTTGAGGCCCATCGAGCGGCAGGCGATTTCATCTTCACGCAAGGCTTCCCAGGCGCGACCGACCGGCATTTTCACCAGACGATGCTTGATGTACAGCACGGCCAGCACCACGAGGAACAAAACCGCGTAGATGAAGTAATACTTCACATCCGGGTTGTAGGCGATGCCGAAGAACTCGTGAAACGGCACCCCGCCATCCTTCGCCCGCTTACCGAACTCCAGACCGAAGAACGTCGGCAATGGCGCCGGCATGCCGTTCGGGCCGCCGGTCAGTGACAACCAGTTGTTGAGGACCAGGCGAATGATTTCACCGAAGCCCAGGGTCACGATTGCCAGGTAGTCGCCGTGCAGGCGCAGCACCGGGAAACCGAGGATGCAACCGGCCAGCCCGGCCGTGATCGCCGCCAATGGCAACACCGTCCAGAAGCCCAGGCCGAGGTACTGATAACCGAGCGCCAGACCGTAGGCGCCGATGGCGTAGAACGCCACGTAACCGAGGTCGAGCAGACCGGCCAGACCGACCACGATGTTCAGCCCCAGCCCCAGCAGCACGTAGATCAAGCCGAGGATGACCACGCCGAGCAGATAGGAGTTGGAGACAAACGGCACGATGACGGCCAGCACAATCAGCAGCGGGATGATCCAGCGCAGCGAGGATTTGTGATCGGCAGGCAGCACGTGCACCCCAGAGCCAGTACTCTCGAATCCGTCGAGAATTTTCAGGCCCTTGGGCGTTTGCAGGAACAGGCTGAGGGCAAAGCGGCCGATCATGACAATGCCGATGATCCAGGCCACCCGGGTCGGTTCGAGGTTGAAGCTGTAACCCTCGAGCACGACGCCGACAATCGGACCGAAAACGATCAGGGCAATCAGGCCGGCAAGAATCGCCTCAACCAGGCTTTTTTTGATATCGATGGATTTTTGAGTGGTTGAAGACATCGCTTACACCTTCGACACAAGAGGACGGCCCAACAGGCCCTGCGGCCGGAAGACCAGAACAAGTACGAGCAGCGAGAAGCTGAACACGTCTTTGTAGTCGGAGTTGACCAGGCCGGAGAACAGCGACTCGGAGATGCCGAGGATGATCCCGCCGAGCATTGCCCCAGGCAGTGAACCGATCCCGCCAAGCACCGCAGCGGTGAACGCCTTGATGCCGATAATGAAGCCGGCATAGAAGTCGAAAGTGCCGTAGTTCATGGTGATCAGTACGCCGGCCAGCGCCGCCATGGCTGCACCGATGATGAACACATAGGAAATGACCCGATCGGTATTGATGCCGAGGATCGAAGCCATCTTGCGGTCTTGCTGGGTCGCACGGCACATGCGTCCGAGCTTGGTGTACTTGATGACGTAGGTCAGCAGGCCCATGCCGACGAATGCGGCCACCAGAATGAAGACTTTGGTGTAGGTGAGTTGCACGAAGCCGGTACCGATTTCAACACGCCACGCACCGCTCAGCAGGGTAGGTACGCCCTGTTGTTTGGCGCCCTGGGCGATCTGTGCATAGTTTTGCAGGATCAGCGAGATACCGATGGCGCTGATCAACGGTGCCAGGCGGGTGGAGTTGCGCAGGGGTTTGTAAGCGACACGCTCGATGACCCAGCCATACACCGCCGTGACGACGATGGTGAAGATCAGCGTGCCGAGCATCAGCAGTGGGAAAGATTCGATACCGAAGTACGCCAGCAGAGCCAGACTGATTGCCGCCAGGTAAGCAGAAATCATGTAAACCTCGCCGTGGGCGAAGTTGATCATGCCGATGATGCCGTAGACCATTGTGTAGCCGATGGCGATCAGGCCATAGACCGACCCGAGGGTCAGGCCGTTGACCAGTTGCTGCAGGAAAATACCATCCATAACGCAATCTCACGCAGTGAGAACCTGCACACCTGTGGAGTGCGGTTCTTCTAGGAAAAATACAGATTTACGTCGGAGCAATGTCAGAGCGCGAACGGTTCGATCACCACAGGACCTTGTGGGAGCTGGCTTGCCAGCGATAGCGGTAGAACATTCAACACAGTTGTCGACTGTCAGGCCGTCATCGCGGGCAAGCCCGCTCCCACATGGCTTTGCGGAGTTCAAAGGGTCGCGTCAGCCCTTACTTCTGTTTTTCCAGCTGGTGATATTTGCCGTCCTTGTCCCACTGGTAAACCACGTAGTCGGAGACTTTCAGGTCGCCCTTGGAGTCCCAGGTTTTTTCACCCATCACGGTTTTCACCGGATTTTTCTTCAGCCAGGCCGCAGCCTCTTCGCCCTTGTTGGACTTGGCGCCGTTGAACGCGGCAGCCAGGGTTTGCACCGAAGCGTAGGCGTACAGGGTGTAGCCTTCAGGCTCGGTACCGGCCTTGCGGAAAGCGTCCACTACGGTCTTGCTCTCTGGCAACAGACGCGGGTCGGCGCCGAAGGTCATCAGCACGCCATCGGTGAATTGCGGGCCACCGGCGGTGGTCACCAGCTCGTCAGTCACGATGCCGTCATCGGACATGAACTTGACGTCTTTCAGGCCTTGTTCACGCAGTTGGCGAACCAGCGGGCCGGCTTCCGGGTGCAGACCGCCGAAGTAGACGACGTCGGCGCCAGCGCCACGGATCTTGGTAACGATGGTGCTGAAGTCTTTTTCGCCACGGGTCAGGCCTTCGTACAACACAGGCGTCACGCCGCGCTTGACCAGTTGGGCTTTGGTGGCATCCGCCAGGCCTTGGCCGTAGGTGTCTTTGTCGTGCAGTACGACGACTTTCTTGCCCTTGAGCACGTCGACGATGTAGTCGCCGGCCACAATGCCTTGCTGGTCGTCACGCCCGCACATACGGAACATGGCGCTGAGGCCACGCTCGGTGACTTGTGGGTTGGTCGAGCCCGGGGTGATCGCGATGATCCCGGCTTCGTCGTAGATTTCCGACGCTGGAATGGTCGAAGAGGAGCAGAAATGACCGACCACGCCGGCGACTTTCTGGTTGGTGAGGTCCTTGGCGACCGTCACGGCCTGCTTCGGTTCGCAGGCGTCATCGCCTTTGACCAGTACGATTTTCTCCCCGTTGACGCCGCCTGCCGCGTTGACTGCGTCAGCCGCTGCCTGTGCACCCTTCATGTACTGCTCGCCAAATGCCGCGTTGGCGCCCGTCATTGGACCCGCTACACCGATTTTCACATCAGCTTGAGCAAACGCAGAAACACCCAACGCAGTAGCCACTGCGAGGGCCAGAAAGCCTTTCTTGTAAAACGTCTGGGACATGAGGTGGTGCTCCAAGGTTTTTTTTAGTTGGCACTGCGACTTCACTTCACTGATTGCTCTGAGCAAGGGCCGTGCCATCGGTTTTTTATTCTTCAAAAAGTCGCTGCTTTCTTGTTATTTCGACTGTTTCGTTCCCATTTTCATTGGGCGTGCAACCGTCTAAACCGCGGAAGGTGAAACCATTTATTTTTTCAGGCGCAACCCGCACGCGCCATCATTGCAACCGCGGCGCCAAACGACGTGCAACCAGCCTGTAACAACCCGCGTCACCGAACTGCACACTGCTGGTGCGGGACTGCTACAACCCGCACCATTACAGGCTAGTCGCTACGTGAAAAAGCGCCGCGTCCGGCAACATATTTCAACACTCAAATCACAATGCGCAGGCACTGGCCCGCGTGATACAGCGAGAACCCGGCCTCGTACAGGCAACTGCGCAAGCCCACACCGGTCAGGGGCTGCATCGGTGCGAAGGGAATCGGCAGCGCTTGAGGATTTCCGTTACACAGGTAATCAGCGAAAGCCTTGCCGACCACGGTGCCGGTGGTGACGCCACGGCCGTTGTAACCGGTGACGGCCACCAGCCCCGGCGCCGGCTCGAACAGGCGCATGAGGTGATCTGGCGTAAAAGCTATACGCCCGGTCCAGGTGCATTCCCACTCGACCGGTTTCAGATTGGGGAAATAATGCTGCTGCACGCGATCGGCCCAGGCCTTGAGAAACCAGGTCGGTTTTTGATTGCCGTTGCCCAGGCTGCCGAGCAACAACCGCCCTTCTTTGTCACGGCGGATGCTGCTCAGCACCTGCCGCGTATCCCATGAACCCTGCCCGCCCGGGAGAATTTCCTGCGCGGCGTCCTCGGTCAGCGGCACCGAAGCGACCTGATAGTAGTAACCGGGGAAGAAGTTGCGCTTGAGTTCGGTCCAGTCGCCCTCGGTGTAGGCGTTGGAGGCGATGACCACTTGCTCGGCCAGCACTGAACCGTGTTCGGTCTGCACCGACCACTTCGCGCCCTGACGCTCAAGGCGAGTGACCGGCGAATGATCAAACATTTGCCCGCCGAGACCGCTCACCGCGTTGGCCAGCCCGGTGACATAAGCCATCGGGTTGAGCGTGCCGGCGCGGCGATCGAGCAAAGCCGCGGCAATCTTTTGCGTGCCGGTGGCTTGCTCGCAGGCCTTGCCGGTCAGCAGTTCAACCGGTGCGCCGCGACGTTTCCATTGTTGCTCGCGGCTGCGCAAATCCGCCTCGCCCTTGGCGTTGTGCGCCATGTGCAACGTGCCTTCGCGGCGCAACTGGCAATCGATGTTGTACTTGTCCACAAGGCTGAACACCAGCGCCGGTGCGCCCCCGAGCATGCGATTGAGCTGGCTGCCCACCGCTTCGCCGAAACCGGCTTCGATCTCGTCCGGCGGGATCCACATGCCGGCGTTGACCAGTCCGACGTTACGCCCGGAACCACCGTGCCCCGCGCGATGAGCCTCCAGCACGCAGACGCTTTTGCCTTTTTCCAACAGATGCAGCGCCGCCGACAACCCGGTGAACCCGGCGCCGATCACGCAGACATCGACTTTGACTTCGCCTTTGAGCGCGGTTTTATCCGGCCTTTGTGGCGTGAGCTTTTCCCACAGACATTCTTCGCGTAACGGCATTGCCAGACTCCAACAGAAACCTGCCAAACACAGTGCTGATCCTGTGGGAGCGAGCCTGCTCGCGAAAGGGGCGTATCAGCCAACATCAATGTCGACTGACCCACCGTATTCGCGAGCAGGCTCGCTCCCACAAGGAGGGATCTCCACCTGTCAGTCGAATGTGATGCCCTGCGCCAGCGGCAACTCCAGCGAGTAGTTCACGGTGTTGGTCTGCCGGCGCATATAGGCGCGCCACGCGTCCGAGCCGGACTCACGCCCGCCACCGGTCTCTTTCTCGCCACCAAACGCGCCGCCAATTTCGGCACCGCTCGGGCCGATGTTGACGTTGGCGATGCCGCAGTCGCTACCGACTGCCGACATGAACTGCTCGGCCTCGCGCACATCGGTGGTGAAGATGCACGACGACAAACCTTGTGGCACCGCGTTGTTCAGGCGCAGCGCTTCCTGGAAATCGCTGTAGCCGACTACATAAAGAATCGGTGCGAAGGTCTCACTGCAAACCACATCACTTTGCTCGGGCATTTCAACGATCGCCGGCGAAACGTAGTAGGCGTTGGGGAATTGATCCTCAAGCTGACGCTTGCCGCCGAACACACGACCGCCCTCGCTCAACGCCTGCTCCAGCGCGTCCTGCATGTTTTCGAAGCTGTGCTTGTCGATCAGCGGGCCGACCAGATTGCCTTCCAGCGGATTGCCGATGCGCACTTTCGAGTACGCAGCTTTGAGGCGAGTAACGATTTCTTCTTTCACAGATTCGTGGGCAATCAGTCGACGCAGGGTGGTGCAACGCTGCCCGGCAGTACCGACGGCGCTGAACAGAATCGCCCGTACCGCCATGTCCAGATCGGCGCTCGGGCCGAGGATCATCGCGTTGTTACCGCCCAGTTCCAGAATGCTGCGGGCGAAACGCGCGGCGACTTTCGGCGCGACTTCACGACCCATGCGCGTGCTGCCGGTGGCGCTGATCAGTGCGACACGCGGGTCATCGACCAGCGCTTCGCCGGCATCGCGACCACCGATGATCACTTGGCAAAGGTTCGCTGGCGCATCGGTAAAATTCTTCACCACGCGGTCGAACAATGCCTGGCAGGCCAGTGCGGTCAGCGGGGTTTTCTCCGATGGTTTCCACACCACCGGGTTGCCGCAAACCAGTGCCAGCGTGGTGTTCCATGCCCACACCGCAACCGGGAAGTTGAACGCGCTGATCACCCCGACCACGCCCAGCGGATGCCAGGTTTCACGCATATGGTGGCCCGGGCGCTCGGAGGCAATGGTCAAACCGTACAGCTGGCGGGACAGGCCGACGGCAAAATCGCAGATGTCGATCATCTCCTGCACTTCACCCAAGCCTTCCTGAGTGATCTTGCCCGCCTCCCAGGAAACCAGTTCGCCGAGATCAGCCTTGTATTCGCGCAGTACTTCACCGAATTGACGCACCAGCTCGCCACGACGCGGAGCCGGCACCTTGCGCCACTGCTCGAACGCATGATCTGCGCGACTGATGTGCTGCTCGACTTCGGCCGGGCCTTCCCAGTTCACGGCGGCAATGCGGCTGCCGTCGATCGGCGAATGCACCGGCACTTTGCCGTTCTGATAAAGGGCCGGGTTCACACCAAGACGATCAAGCAATGCGGCAACCATGGGTCACTCCTCAAGCAAAAAACTGAATGTGTGCGGACGCTTTTTCGCGACCGGGCAGGCCTTTAGTTGTAGCGTCACAATGGCAAGGCAACAAACGACCTTTACGCGAGATATCATTCCGTTTATTCATGCTGCGCACAGAAAGACAAGAAAAGGATCGGCCATGCTGAACAAACGCCACTTGCCCTCGATCACCGCGCTGCAGTGTTTCGAGGCCGTGACCCGGCACCTCAGTTTCACTCGCGCCGCTGAGGAACTGAATCTGACCCAGAGTGCGGTGAGCAAACAGGTCGCGCAGCTTGAAGAGCTGTTGCAGCATTTATTGTTTCGCCGCGTGCGTCGACGTTTGCAGATGACCCCGGCAGGGGATTTGTACTTGGTTGAAGTACGAAAAATCCTCACACAAGTGGAGATGTCGACGCATTACCTGCGTTCCTACGGCGGCGAGACCGAAGTCCTGCGCGTCTCGACGCCCTCGACCTTCGGCGCGCGCTGGCTGGTGCCGCGCCTGAAAGGCTGGCGGCTACGCCATCCGTCGATTCATCTGGACTTGTGCAACGAGCAGGAAGCGGATGATCTGCTGCAAGGGCGCAGCGATCTGGCGTTCTACTTCGGCCAAGGTTCACGGCCCGGCACTGAATGCCTGAAGTTGTTCGGCGAAGAGTTGGTGCCGGTGTGCGCGCCGGGTAGCCTGCCTGATAAGCCGTTTACTGATCCGACGCAACTCACCGATCTGGTCCTGTTGCAAAATGCCTCGCGCCCGCAGGCCTGGCACGACTGGTTCGACAGTCAGGGTTACCAGACCGAACACAGCTATCACGGGCCGCGTTTCGAAACCTTTTATATGTGCATCCGTGCCGCGCAGGTTGGCTGCGGTGTGGCGTTGTTGCCGCGATTTCTGGTGGAAGAGGAATTAGCCGACGGCAAACTGGTCATTCCTTTTGAGCATGCCATGCCCAGCACCGATGCCTATTACCTGGCATACCCGGAGCATGCGGCAGAAGTGCCGAAGGTACGGGATTTCGTGAAATGGATGCTGGAGCAGATCGATAGCCCGAATGACTGATCCGATTGAAAAATGTGGGAGCGAGCCTGCTCGCGAAGAGGCCGGCACATTCAATACCCATTTCGACTGAAATGACGCCTTCGCGAGCAGGCTCGCTCCCACAAGGGTTCTGCGGTGATCTAAAAAATTGCTGGCAATCTTCGTCCCTGATATGCGCCACTAGCGCCATCGAATGAGACCGCGCACAGGCGCGGCGCACCTGGAGACCCCGTTATGAGCGAGAGCGTGTTTGCCGATCGCATCGTGCAGAACCTGCTCGACACCGACTTCTACAAGCTGACGATGATGCAGGCGGTGCTGCACAACTATCCCAACGTCGAAGTCGAATGGGAGTTTCGTTGCCGTAATAGCGAAGATCTGCGCCCGTATCTGGCCGAGATCCGTTTTCAGATCGAGCGTCTGGCCGAACTGAGCCTGAGCGCCGATCAACTGAGCTTTCTCGAGCGCATCAGTTTCCTCAAGCCGGACTTCCTGCGCTTTCTCGGGCTGTTCCGCTTTAATCTGCGGTATCTGCACACCGGCATCGAGAACGGCGAATTGTTCATCCGTCTGCGCGGGCCGTGGCTGCATGTGATTCTCTACGAAGTGCCGCTGCTGGCGATCGTCAGCGAAGTGCGCAACCGCTATCGCTACCGCGAAACCGTGCTGGAACAAGCGCGCGAACAGCTCTATCGCAAGTTCGACTGGCTGACCGCCAACGCCTCGGCCGACGAGTTGTCGCAACTGCAGGTCGCCGATTTCGGCACCCGCCGCCGCTTTTCGTATGGCGTGCAGGCTGAAGTGGTGAATGTACTCAAACACGACTTCCCCGGGCGTTTCGTCGGCACCAGCAACGTACACCTGTCCCGCGAGCTGGACATGAAACCGCTGGGCACCATGGCCCACGAGTGGATCATGGCGCACCAGCAACTCGGTCCACGGCTGATCGACAGCCAGATCGCCGCGCTTGATTGCTGGGTTCGCGAATACCGTGGCCTGCTCGGGATCGCGCTCACCGATTGCATCACCACCGATGCGTTCCTCGGCGACTTCGACCTGTTCTTCGCCAAGCTGTTTGACGGCCTGCGCCATGACTCCGGCGATCCTGTGGCGTGGGGCGAAAAATGCATCGCGCACTATCACAAACTCGGCATCGATCCGATGAGCAAGACCCTGGTGTTCTCCGACAGCCTGACCCTGCCCAAGTCGCTGGAGATCTTCCGTGCGCTGCACGGGCGGATCAACGTCAGCTTCGGCATCGGTACCAACCTCACCTGTGACATTCCGGGTGTCGAACCGATGAGCATCGTGCTTAAAATGACCGCCTGCAACGGCCAACCGGTGGCAAAGATCTCCGACGAGCCAGGCAAGACCCACTGTAAAGACCCGAATTTTGTCGCCTATTTGCGGCACGTTTTCCAGGTTCCTGCCGATTCCAGTCTATCTAGCAAGGAGTGAATTCATGCAAGCCGTACAGCGTGAGATTGCTGAACAGCTCAAGGTGCAACCGCCGTTCGCCGACCACAAGGCCCTGCAGGCCGAAGTCGCCCGGCGCATCACCTTTATTCAGGATTGCCTGGTCAATTCCGGGCTCAAGACGCTGGTGCTGGGCATCAGTGGCGGCGTCGACTCACTGACCGCCGGCCTGCTGGCCCAGCGGGCGATGCGCGAGTTGCGTGACCAGACCGGCGACAACAGCTACAAATTCATCGCCGTGCGTCTGCCTTACGAAACCCAGTTTGACGAACACGACGCCCAGGCCTCGGTGGATTTCATCGCGCCGGACGAGCGCCATACCGTAAATATCGGCCCGGCGGTGAAGTCGCTGGCCAGTGAAGTGGCGGCGTTTGAAGGCAAGCACGCGGTGTCGGTGGATTTCGTACTGGGCAACACCAAGGCGCGGATGCGCATGGTTGCTCAGTACACCATCGCCGGCGCGGCGCACGGTCTGGTGATCGGTACCGATCATGCGGCGGAAGCGGTGATGGGTTTCTTCACCAAGTTCGGTGACGGTGCCTGCGACCTGGCACCGCTCAGTGGTCTGGTGAAAAATCAGGTTCGTGCGATTGCGCGCAGCTTTGGTGCGCCGGAGTCGCTGGTCGAGAAAGTGCCCACGGCGGACCTTGAGGATTTGTCGCCGGGCAAACCTGATGAGGCTTCGCATGGCGTGACGTATGCCGAGATCGATGCGTTCCTGCACGGCGAACCGGTGCGTCAGGAAGCGTTCGACATCATCGTTGCGACCTACAACAAGACCCATCACAAGCGCGTGATGCCGTTTGCGCCGTAAGCGCTGATGGAATGAAAAAGCCCGCTGAGGAGTGATCCTCAGCGGGCTTTTCTTTGGCCCAGACATCAGTTGATGCAGATGGCCCCTTCGCGAGTAGGCTCGCTCCCACATTGACGGCGCAAACCTGTGGGAGCGAGCCTGCTGGCGAAGAACGATAACGCGGTGGTCCTGATTACTTGACAGTAATCGTGCCTTTCATCATCGAGATGTGGCCAGGGAACGAGCAGAAGAAGCCGTAGCCGCCATCAGCAATCTTCGCTACGTCAAAGGTCAGCGAATCGGTTTCCTTGGCGCCGATGATCTTGGTGTGAGCGATGATGCGTGCGTCACCTTCCGGCAGGTAGTTCTTGTCGATACCGGCGGAAAGGCCAGCGGTGGCGATTGGCTGCATGTCAGCTTCTTTGCTGATCACCAGGTTATGGCCCATGACGTTCTTCGGCAGGTTGCCGGAGTGAGTCAGTTCGATAGTGAAAGTCTTGCAGCTCTTGTCGATTTCGATGGCTTTGGTGCTGAAGGACATCTGATCGGTGGAGTCAACGGTGGTTTTGCACTCGGCAGCCATCAATTGGCTGCTGGCCAGCGCCAGCAGGGATACCGCAACAACTTTGGAAAACATGGTGAATCTCCAAGGCAGGGTTAACAAAAACACGAATGATGGAAAGACTGCCTGAAATCTTCGCAAGTTCCTATGACTTGAGTCAAAAATTGTATACAACTTTCAGGCTATGACATTCATCGAAACAATCTAACGGCCAGATGCAACGGCCGGCCGTATGATCGGCGCATCTACTGAGACGGAGTGCCTATCATGTTCTTTAACGGTCTTTTGTGCAGTTTGCTCGCCGCCTACGCCTGTGGCGCCAGCGGTACCTTTGAATCGCCTGAACGCGAAGTTTAGGCCTTGGATCGAGGCTTGCCAGCCATTACCCTGTGACGGATTGACCCAGGAGGAAGGCATGTCTCTGAAATCCGTGTGTGTATTTTGCGGTGCCAACGCCGGCACTGTTCCGGCCTACACCGAAGCCGCCGTCGCCCTTGGCCGGGCCTTGGCCGAACGTAAATTGACCCTGGTCTACGGCGGTGGCGCCGTGGGTTTGATGGGAATTGTCGCCGATGCCGCGCTGGCTGCTGGCGGTGAAGTCATCGGGATCATCCCGCAGAGCCTGATGGACAAGGAAATCGGCCATAAAAGCCTGACGCGCCTGGAAGTGGTCGACGGCATGCACGCGCGCAAGGCACGCATGGCCGAGCTGAGCGACGCCTTCATCGCCCTGCCCGGCGGCCTCGGCACGCTGGAAGAACTATTCGAAGTCTGGACCTGGGGCCAGCTCGGCTACCACGGCAAGCCGTTGGGTTTGCTGGAAGTGAACGGTTTCTACAGCAAACTCACCGCATTTCTTGACCATATCGTCGGCGAAGGCTTCGTTCGCGCGCCACACCGTGACATGCTGCAAGTGAGTGAATCAGCGCAAACGCTGCTCGATGCCCTGGATAACTGGAAGCCGACCGTCACGCCAAAATGGGTCGACCAAAAACCCGGCTAACCACGAGGCACCGATACAAGGCAGAATATGCGCCGCTCAACCTCACCTTCGACCCAAGAGGATCGCCCATGGCCAAACCCAATTACTCCTTCGCCAAACGTCAACGAGACCTGGCAAAGGAACAGAAGAAAGAGGAAAAGCTTCAGCGCAAGAAACAAACCGCTGAGGAAGCGGCACTGAACCCTGACGGTGAAGTGGCGACGCAAGATGATGTTGATGCAACCGAAGCGACTGAAACACCGAAAGATCAGGCGCCCGACGCCTGAACCCCACCGGGTTTGATCATCGAATCAGACCCTGCGGATTTGTGACGGGGCTGGCGGTTCCACTGCCGGCCCTCACAGCCCTTCCCCTCCCCAATACACCAAAATCCCCTGTGGGAGCGAGCCTGCTCGCGAAAGCGGTGTATCAGTGTAAATATTTGCTGCTGACACACCGCTATCGCGAGCAGGCTCACTCCTACAGTTTCATCGTCGTTAATCCAGGGGCATCACGGTGACGCGCACTTCCGGGTCATGATTGCCGCCGCCCAGAATCACCCCGCGCAACGGTGACACATCGGAAAAATCCCTCCCCCACGCCAGCGTGATGTGTTCCTGCGCCGGCTGCACATTGTTGGTCGGATCGAAATCCACCCAGCCCAGCACCGGACAAAACACCGACACCCAGGCGTGCGACGCATCAGCGCCGATCAGGCGTGGTTGCCCCGGCGGTGGCTGGGTCAGCAGATAGCCGCTGATATAACGCGCTGCCAGCCCTCGCGAGCGCACGCACGCCAGCATCAGGTGAGCGAAGTCCTGACAGACCCCGCGCCGCCGTTCCAGCACTTCCACCAGCGGTGTCGCCACCTGGGTCGCCTCGGCATCAAAGGTGAATTCACTGAAGATCTTCTGCATCAAGTCCTGCACACCCAGCAGCAACGGCCTGCCCGGCGGAAAACAACTTTGCGAAAACTCGACGAAGCTGCTTTTCAAATGCACGTAAGGGGACTGGAACCGGTAGCGACAAGCTTCGAGCAACTCAGCGGAAAGCGGTTGACTGCTGTAGGTCAGCGCATCGCGGGTCAGCTCCCAGGCGGGCGACTGACTGAAGTCCAGCACCGGCCGCGCCAGCACCTCAACAGTCAGCCGAGCATTGACCTGCAATTCATCGTGAGGCCGTTCGAAGGCCAGCCGGGTCAGCGGATTGCCAAACACGTCGAGCTCATCGCGGCGGGCTGTCGGGTCCGGGCTGATCAGCAATTGCTGTTCGGTGCAACGCTGCCAGGCACATTCACGCGGCCACAAGTGCGCCAGTTGCTGCGCCAGGGACACCGGACTGTCGTAGTGGTAACAGGTGTCGTGGAGGATCTGGTAGCGAGCATTCATCAAACGGACACCGTGCGCTGGCTGACATCATCGACATGGGCGAAATGGCGCAGGGCCAGACGATCCGACACCTGCCCGCTGGCCTCGGCAATGTCCTGCAGCAGATCCGCCAGACCATTCAGAGCGGCTCGTACGCTGGATTCCCCGAACAGCGGATTCTCCAGACATCCCAGATCAAACCGCGCCAGACGCTCGACCAGTTGCGACAATGCCGCTTCCCGCGGCGCCGCGAAATCATCGTTCAAACGTTTCAAGGTGCGGGTCACCAGTTTCAACTGAAACAACACCGCGTGCGGGTTCTGCTCGTCGAGCAACAACAGGTCGAGCACCGGAATCAATTGCGCCACGGCCAGATAACGCGAACGGTAGGTGATACTGCTGTTGCCCAGTTCCAGCAGCCATTCGAGGCCCGCTTGATCGAACGCCCCAGCGCCGCGCAGAAATGCCGCCAGACTGCTGCTGAGAAACTGCAGACGCTCAATGCGCCGGCCGATCATCAGAAAGCGCCAGCCTTCGTCGCGGGTCATGTCGTCGAGGGCAAACCCGGAAAGCGCCGCCAGCGACATCACCAGCCGGTTGAGGAAGTCCAGCAGTTCGCCAAAGTCGGGTTCGTCGGTATCCAGTTCCATCGCTTCGCGCTGCAACTCCACCAGCGCCTGCCAGTTCTCCCGCGAAAGCTTGCCACGCACCTGCGAGGCCGCCCACTGCAAACGCTGCAGGTTGGCGCGCAGGCTGAACGACCAGTCTTCACCGAGCAATGCAGCGAGCAAGCGCTCGGGAAGTTCTCCTTCATCCGGCAACAACGTCAACCGCTCACCGAGATCGACCGCCGCCTGCAACGCTTGCGGGTCGTCGCCGTCGACATACCGCGCGAGCATGATGCGCAGCAACCGCGCACTGTCATCACAGCGCTCGCAGTATCGGCCGAACCAGAACAGGTTCTCCACCACCCGTGAGGGCAGATACGGGTCGCGCCGTACCAGATCATGGACCCCAACGCTGCGCTGACTCTTCCACTGCTCGCCACTGGGCGGACGATCACCGAGTATCCAAGTGTCTTTGCTCGCCCCACCGCGCTGCATCGACACTACTTCGGCATCAGCCTCGGCGGCCACCCGGGTCAGACCACCGGGCAGCACGCGATAACCGTCAGCACCCGCCACGGCGTACATGCGCATGCCGATCGCCCGTGGTTGCAGTTGACCATTTTCCGCCTGCCAGATCGGTGCCTGGGACAGTTGAGCCAATTCTTGCGCCACATAAGCATAAGGACGCGCCTGCATGCGCTCGGCAAGCGCCTGACGCTGTTTTTCACTCAGATCACGGCCAAAGACCGGCGCGAAGCTCTGCGAAGGAAATGCTGGTTTGATCAGCAGTTCGGGCAGTTTTTCCAGGGCTTGGGCCAACACCGGCGCCTCACCGCACCACCACGTCGCGATCGACGGCAAAATCAGTTCTTCGCCAAACAGGTATTGGTTGATCTTCGGCAGAAAGCCCAGCAATCCCGGCGACTCCAGCACGCCGCTACCCAGCGCATTGGCGACCAGAACGCGCCCTTGGCGTACTGCCTCAAGCAACCCGGGAACGCCGAGTGCCGAGTCCGTGCGCAACTCCAGCGGATCGCAGAAATCATCATCGAGCCGGCGCATGATCGCATGCACCCGACGCAAACCACTGAGGGTTTTCAGGTAGACCGTGGCGTCGCGCACCGTCAGGTCACCGCCCTCGACCAGCGGATAACCAAGTTGCCGAGCCAGATACAAATGTTCGAAATAGCTTTCATTGAAGCGCCCCGGCGTGAGCAACACCACCAGCGGCGCGTCATCGTCACTGGGCGCTTGTCGCGCGAGGGTTTCCTGCAATGTGCGGAAGAAGCCGGCCAGATGCTGCACCTTCAGATCCCGGTACAACTCGGGAAAGGCGCGCGACACGATGGTGCGGTTTTCCAAGGCATAGCCGGCGCCGGATGGCGCTTGCGTACGATCGGCGGTGACCCACCAGCGCCCGTCCGGTGTACGCGCCAGATCCACGGCGTACAGGTGCAGAAACGTCTCTTCCGGCAGCGCGACATGCTGACACGGCCAGAGAAAATTGTTGTGGCCGAACACCAGCTCTGCCGGCAACAAGCCTTCGCTGATCAGCCGCTGCGGCCCATACAAATCGGCCAGCACCGCATTGAGCAGTCGCGCACGCTGGGCGATACCTGCCGACAGTTGCTGCCATTCATCCGCAGCAATCACGTGGGGCAGCAGATCCAGCTCCCACGGCCGATCAGCGCCCTTGGGATCGGCATAGACGTTATAGGTGACGCCGTTTTCCTGAATCTGCCGCGCCAGCAGTGCCTGACGCTGCACCAGTTGCGCCGGCGTGCTGCGCTGCAACTGATCGAACAAACGCCGCCAGTGCGGGCGCACCGCGCCACTGCCGTCGAGCAGTTCGTGATAAGTGCCCGCCGTAAGCGGGTAGCGGTCTAGCAGGTCAGGCATGGAAAGCTCGGCAGACAGCAAGGAACGGTCAGACTAACGCAGCCACATGACGCGCGGATATACGAAAAATCCGCGTGTCGCGTAGGCCTTAGAAACGTCGCAAATCGATTGTCATCGGTAGCTCGTCACTGATTTCTATATTCGGTACAGGAAGTTTCCCCGGCGTGTGTCCGACGCGGAAGAATCGCGCCATCCGCCGGCTCTCGGCTTCGTTGGCATTGACCGGCAACGTCTCGTAATTGCGCCCGCCCGGATGCGCGACGTGGTACTGACAACCGCCCAGCGAGCGGCCCATCCAGGTGTCGAGCAGGTCGAACACCAGCGGTGCGTGCACGGGGATGGTCGGTTGCAAGCAGTTGGCCGGCTGCCATGCGCGGTAACGCACACCCGCGACAAACTCGCCAACCCGTCCGGTCGGATGCAACGGCACGGCGATGCCGTTACAGGTCAGCATATAGCGCTGCGGCGGCAGGCCTTTGAGCTTGACCTGCAAACGCTCCAGCGATGAGTCGACATAACGCACCGTGCCGCCAGCCGCGCCCTCCTCGCCCAGGACATGCCACGGTTCCAGCGCCTGACGCAGCTCCAGTTCGATGCCGTTGACGGCGTAATCGCCGACCTTGGGAAAACGAAACTCCAGATGCGCTGCGAACCATTCCGCGCGCAGCGGATAACCGGCGTTGTTCAGTTCGACGATGACATCGGCGAAATCCTGTTCGATAAAGTGCGGCAGCAGGAAACGGTCGTGCAGTTCAGTGCCCCAGCGCGCCAGTTTCGGCGGCGCATAAGGTTCGCGCCAGAAACGCGCGACCAGCGCCCGCAGCAACAACTGCTGGGCCAGGCTCATGCGCGCATGGGGCGGCATTTCAAAGGCACGCAGCTCAAGCAAGCCGAGACGCCCGGTGGCGCCGTCCGGTGAATACAGTTTGTCGATGCAGAACTCGGCACGGTGCGTATTGCCGGTGACGTCGATCAGCAGGTTGCGCAGCAGTCGATCAACCAGCCACGGCGCGCATTCCTCGCCCGGCTCCGGCATCTGCGCAAAAGCGATTTCCAGTTCATATAAAGCATCATTACGCGCCTCATCGACACGCGGCGCCTGAGACGTCGGGCCAATGAACAAGCCGGAAAACAGATACGACAACGATGGATGGTTGTGCCAGTAACTGATCAGGCTGCGCAGCAGATCCGGGCGGCGCAGAAACGGTGAGTCCGCCGGCGTCGCCCCACCGAGAACGAAATGGTTACCACCGCCGGTGCCGGTGTGACGACCGTCGATCATGAATTTCTCGGTGGTCAGGCGGGTCTGGCGCGCCTCTTCATAGAGAAATTCGGTGCGTTCGACCAACTCGTCCCAAGTCGCCGACGGCTGCACATTGACCTCGATCACACCCGGGTCCGGGGTGATGCGGAAATTGCTCAGACGCGGATCGCTCGGCGGCTCATAGCCTTCCAGCAGCACCGGGCAATGCAGCTCTTCGGCGGTGGCTTCGATGGCGGCCACCAGTTCCAGATAATCCTCAACCCGCTCCAGCGGCGGCATGAACAGGTACAAACGCCCCTCGCGGGCCTCGGCGCAAAACGCGGTGCGGGTCAGCCAGTCGGCGGATTCGTCGATTTTCGGCACGCGTTCGTCTGTCGTGGCAGGTTCGCCATGACTGTTGAGCTGCGCGGTTTCCGGCAACTCAGGCAAGTCTTGATTCGGATCCTGAGGATGAATGAACGGATACTCGGCGGCCTTCACCCACGGCTGCGACCCCAACGGCAGGCGATAGCCCAACGGCGAATCCCCCGGCACCAGTCGGCAATGCTCGTCACGCAGGTACCAGCGCCCGCTCTGCCATTGATCACCCTTGGCGGTGCGCGCCAGCGGCAATACCTGGCCGATCACCTTGTTCAGGCCCTGACTGAACACCTTGCGCAAGCGTGCGCGCTCAAGCGGTTCCTCAAGACGTGAATCTTCGGCGCTGACATTGCTCGGCAACGTGCCCTCGCGCCAGAGGTAGTAGAAATTGTCTTCGTAGGCCGGGAAGACAAAACGTGTAGGCAATTTCAGGCGCTCGGCGACACTGGCGAGGAAGCGTCCGGCCAACTCGCCATCCGCTCCGTAGTCCTGCTGCTCATCGGCGATCAGTGCGTTGTTGTGCCAGATCGGCACACCGTCGCGACGCCAATAGCAATTGAGCGACCAGCGCGGCAGTTGCTCGCCGGGATACCACTTGCCCTGGCCGAAATGCACCAGACCCTGCGGCGCGTAATGCTTGCGCATGCGCTGGAACAGTTCAGCGGAAAGTCGCCGCTTGGCCGGCCCCAGCGCGGCGGTGTTCCACTCGGCGCCATCCGGGTCATCGATGGAAACGAAGGTCGGCTCGCCGCCCATGGTCAGGCGCACGTCATCCGCCAGCAGATCGGCATCGATCTGCCGTCCCAGCGCCTGAATCGCCAGCCACTGCTCGTCGGTGTAGGGCTTGGTGACGCGCGGCGCCTCCCATATCCGCTCCACCGACATTTCATGGCTGAATTCACATTCGCACGGCTCGACCAAGCCACTGATCGGTGCCGCCGAGGACGGATCGGGACTACACGCCAAGGGGATATGCCCTTCGCCGGCGAACAGCCCGGACGTGGCGTCCAGGCCGATCCAGCCAGCGCCAGGCAGATACACCTCGCACCAGGCGTGCAGGTCAGTGAAATCGACTTCAGTGCCGGACGGGCCATCGAGGCTTTTCACGTCGGCGGTCAGTTGAATCAGATAACCGGAGACAAACCGCGCGGCCAACCCGAGGTTGCGCAGCAGTTGCACCAGCAACCACGCCGAATCGCGGCAGGAACCGGAGGCGTGTTCAAGGGTGTGTTCCGGGGTCTGCACGCCCGGCTCCATGCGAATCAGGTAGCCGATGTCTTCGCTCAAGCGCTGGTTGAGCGCCACAAGGAAGTCCACCGCCGGCAGCGGCGTGCGGTCGATGGCGTCCAGATAGGCTTTGAATTTCGGCGTCAGCGGCAGGGTTTCGAGGTACGGCGCCAGTTCCTTGCGCTCATCGGCGGCGTAGGAGAAAGGGATTTTCTCGGCGTAGGGTTCGAGGAAGAAGTCGAACGGGTTGAACACCGCCATTTCGGCGAGCAGATCGACTTCGATGCGCAACTCATTGGTTTTCTCGGGAAACACCAATCGCGCGAGGTAGTTGCCCTGCGGGTCTTGCTGCCAGTTGATGAAATGCTGCTCGGGCGAGACTTTCAGGGCATACGACAGAATCCGCGTGCGGCTGTGGGCGGCCGGGCGCAGACGTACGATCTGCGGGCCGAGTTCGACAGCGCGGTCATAGCGGTAATGCGTGACGTGATGCAATGCGACATGAATCGACACGGCGTGCCTCCTGCGAGCCTAAGCGTATTCGAAAGCGCGCAAAACTTATGCCATGCAGAGGCTTGGGCGCTTTCCCGGAATGCTTAGGGCAGTACAGCACCAAAATCGGGCGATGCGGGGAAATGGTTTGGGCTGATTGCACGTAAATGTTGCGAAGAGCCCCTCACCCTAACCCTCTCCCAGAGGGAGAGGGGACTGACCGAGTTGACTAAGCGAGCTACACCGACCTGAAACTTCGAGTCGAACTTCGATTTTGAAAAGCACAGCGATCTGCTCCCTTCCCTACCCCTCTCCCGGGGGGGGGGTAGGGAGGGGTGGCTGTTGGAGATACGCCGACCTGAAAGTCCTGAGTCGAACTCAAGTTTTGAAAAGCATGGAGATCTGCTCCCTTCCCCCTCGCCCCCTTGGGGGAGAGGGTTGGGGTGAGGGGGATGGATCTTGCGGCCTGCATAAATCCAACGGCAGAAACGCAAAACGCCAACCCGAAGGTTGGCGTTTTCTTTAGCGCGGTACGACCGGCTTACGGGTCGGCTTCGGCCCTTTGCCTTTCGCGGCGTCTTTACGCTCTTTCGCAGCCTGCTGGTTACGGGCAAACGCCGCCGCCTTGGCCTGCTCCCGCTTGTCCCAAGGGTTACCACCATCACTGGCACGTGGCGGCAAGCCAGTGTGCTGGGTGAGAATCTTGGTGGTCTTCTCTTTAGCGTCCTTCGCCACTTTATGGCTGCCGGCTGGCGTCGAGTTCTTACGACGGGCGCTCTGGTAGCTGTCGGTCGCCGGTTGATGGGTCGGGATCAACTGATCCTTGCCCGAACCGATCAGATCAGCGCGGCCCATGCGGATCAGCGCTTCACGCAGCATCGGCCAGCCTTTCGGGTCGTGATAACGCAAGAACGCCTTGTGCAGACGACGCTGCTCTTCGCTCTTGACGATGGTCACGCCGTCGCTCTTGTAGGTGACCTTGCGCAGCGGGTTCTTGCCCGAGTGGTACATCGCGGTGGCGGTGGCCATCGGCGACGGGTAGAACGCCTGCACCTGGTCGGCGCGGAAGCCGTTGCCCTTGAGCCACAGGGCCAGGTTCATCATGTCTTCGTCGGTGGTGCCTGGGTGGGCGGCGATGAAGTACGGAATCAGGTACTGCTCTTTGCCCGCTTCCTTGGTGTACTTCTCGAACATGCGCTTGAACTTGTCATAGCTGCCGATGCCCGGTTTCATCATCTGATTGAGCGGACCTTCCTCGGTGTGTTCCGGGGCGATCTTCAGGTAGCCACCGACGTGGTGGGTCACCAGCTCTTTGACGTACTCCGGCGATTCGACCGCGAGGTCGTAACGCAGGCCGGAGGCGATCAGAATCTTCTTCACACCCGGCAAAGCACGAGCACTGCGGTACAGCTGAATCAACGACGAGTGGTCGGTGTTCAAGTTCGGGCAGATGCCCGGGAACACGCAGGACGGCTTGCGGCACGCGGATTCGATTTCCGGTGTCTTGCAGGCGATGCGGTACATGTTCGCGGTCGGGCCGCCGAGGTCGGAAATGACGCCGGTGAAACCTGGCACCTTGTCGCGGATCTCTTCGATTTCGCGAATGATCGACTCTTCGGAACGGTTCTGGATGATCCGGCCTTCGTGTTCGGTGATCGAGCAGAAGGTGCAGCCACCGAAGCAGCCACGCATGATGTTCACCGAGAAACGGATCATGTCGTAGGCCGGGATCTTCTCCTTGCCGTACGCCGGGTGCGGGACACGGGCGTAAGGCATGCCGAACACGTAGTCCATTTCTTCAGTAGTCATCGGAATCGGCGGCGGGTTGAACCAGACGTCGACTTCACCGTGCTTCTGCACCAGCGCACGGGCGTTGCCCGGGTTGGTTTCGAGGTGCAGCACGCGGTTGGCGTGGGCATACAGAACGGCGTCGCCGCGCACCTTTTCTACCGATGGCAGGCGAATCACGGTCTTGTCACGGGTCATGCGCGGGCTGGCCAGGATCTGTACGACCTTGGCTTCCTGCGGATCGTCGACCGGACCTTTTTCCTGCTCGATGGCGCAGGCCTGGGTGTCCTGAGTGTTCACGTACGGGTTGATGATCTTGTCGACCTTGCCCGGACGGTCGATACGCGTCGAGTCGACTTCGTACCAGTCTTTCGGCGTATCGCGACGGATGAACGCGGTGCCGCGCACATCGGTGATGTCTTCGATCTTGTGCCCGTAGGACAGGCGCTGGGCGACTTCGACGATCGCGCGCTCGGCGTTGCCGTACAGCAGAATGTCGGCGCTGGCGTCGATCAGGATCGAGTTACGCACGCGATCCTGCCAGTAGTCGTAGTGGGCAATGCGGCGCAGGGACGCTTCGATGCCGCCGAGCACGATCGGCACGTGCTTGTAGGCTTCTTTGCAGCGCTGGCTGTAGACCAGGCTCGCGCGGTCCGGACGCTTGCCGGCCATGCCGCCGGGCGTATAGGCGTCGTCGGAACGGATTTTCTTGTCCGCGGTGTAGCGATTGATCATCGAGTCCATGTTGCCCGCCGCAACCCCGAAGAACAGGTTCGGCTCGCCGAGCTTCATGAAATCGTCTTTGGACTGCCAGTTCGGCTGGGCAATGATCCCGACACGGAAGCCCTGGGACTCCAGCAGCCGGCCAATGATCGCCATGCCAAACGACGGGTGATCGACGTAGGCATCACCGGTAACAATGATGATGTCGCACGAATCCCAGCCAAGCTGATCCATCTCCTCCCTGCTCATCGGCAGGAATGGCGCTGGCCCGAAACATTCGGCCCAATATTTTGGATAGTCAAATAACGGCTTGGCTGCTTGCATGTCGACGACCGGTGTTGAAGTGAAAATTCGCGGGCGCGGAATATAGCACAAAAAATAACCAATTCCGACGGCAATGGTCGGTTTCTCTTACAACCCGCGTCGAGCCTGCCAGATACCCCGTAACAGGCAAAAAAATCATCGTTCAAACTTAACATTCATCAGTCCGGTGCCTGCGCCGACTGATGTGGCAACCCTTCAAGGATGAAGCAATGTCACCCAAACAGCCCGCCAAGGGCAGCATCAAAGTCAAGACCCCAACCAGCCCGGATGCGCCGCAGCAAGGCAATACCGGGCGAGCGCCACGGACGGGGCCTGAACCGTCCCTGCCTGTCTCCTCTGCGACGCGTCCGGGCGGCACTCACGGCACTGCCAGCCCTGAGGTAACAAGACCGTCTCCCGTCGTCATCACGCACACAGCAACCGCCTCGGTGAAAACGGGCGCAACGGGAGCAAAATCGCTGGAGAGTTACCGTATCCCCGCACCTGACCGTTTGCCCCAGGCCAATACCGAGGGCTTGAGGATGTACAAGGGCCGCGAATACGTCGATGTCGCGCACGGCAGCATCGTGATGGTCGGCATCGATCCGCAGACCGGCCTCTACCGCGCCCAACTCGCAGCCGAGCGGGTTGCCAGTGGTCCGCTACTGCTGCGCGACGCCGACAGTGGCCTGTGGCATTCGCTCAAGGACGGTGACGCCGTGACCTTGATTGACCCTCACCTGCAGACGTTGCGCATGGATCTCGAACTCACACGCGCCAAGGCCGACAGCGACGGGTTATTGCGCCACGAGGGCCGACTGTACCTGTCCCTGCACACCCACGTTTATCAGGTCATGCACGATGTGAGTGCCTCCACGGCGACACAAAAAGCGTGGCGTATCGTCAACCCGAAAGACCCCGTGGCAACCGATATCGCAAATATCTACCGCGCCAGCCGCAGCGGCGAAACGCGGACTGTGCGGCGCGATGAGGGCAATCGCTGGGTTTATCATTTGCCAGAGCTGAAGGGAGGTATTCAGGACGCGGAGATTGCCCGCCTGAGTAAAGACACGTTGTTGCAGATGCATGAGCCTTTTCAAAAGGCCCACACGGAATTGACGAATTCGTCGGAGCGCCACAACACGCTCTGGGCAGAAACCCAGAAACTGCCGCAGGGCAGTGCAGAGCAAAACGCAAAACTGCTGAGCCTGGAAGTGCATTTGCTCAAGCATGTGCAAAAACAGGCGGATTTCGTAGAGTCGCTGGTGCTCAACAGAAAATGGCTGACCCTTGCGAAAGCCAGCGGGCTATTCAAGCAGGAACTGCAGACTTTCCGCATAGAACGCGCCGAATTTCTGAACCGCCTCATGGCGGCCATGGACCTGCGGGTCAAGCCTACCGTCTCCAGTCTGGATGCCGACAGTTGCAAGCGGATCATCCCTCACCTGAACAAGAAGCTGAGGTTTATCGAAGAACGTGAAGTGGTGTTGGCAGAAATCAGAAAAGCCGACCCGGGAGCGGCACCGATACTCGAAGAAATCAGGCAGCAAGTGCCGTCGCCCGAGCGCATCAACTTCAACAAGCTGACCCTCTACGTGCACCTGTATGCGGGCACGCCCGACCATTCGCCCAATACCACCATGCCGTCGCTTTCCTGCGTCGATCTGGTCACCGGAGACCTGAAAAACATTCCGCAACACGAGCACCCCATGGCACTGCTTTTGAGCCTGGATCAGATCAGGGCGGACAAATCACGATTTGAAATGCAACTGGCCACCCACGCTGACAGCGATGCCTCTCGGGCCGGGTACCTCAAGGAAATCCTAAGTTTGATCGACCCACTCGAGAGGCGAATCGATAACAGGCTCAGCGACATTCTGGAGTCGATCGGGCGCGACCGCGAACTGCCCAACATCGACCACGATATCGATTTTGACTTCCTTCCAACGCTCCCCGACCCTTCCGAAAGCTCCCGCCCGTTAACGCCCAGGAAAGTTTTCCGGGTCCGCCAACACGGTACTTACCGGGTTCTGGTCGGTGAAACGGAAACGGCTCAGGACGGCAATGTCATCGTCAGGGTTCCGGACCCGTTGCGCCCCGGCTCTCCATCCGCTCGCTACGAAAAAAGACAAGGCGAATGGTTGCCAGTGCGCCTGCCCATCACCAGTACACCCAGACCACAGCTGGTCGCCGAGGCCAACCGGTTACTGGCCGACGTCGAACAACACGTTGCCAAGGCCAGGGTGGACGAGGCGAGAAAAACCAATCCGACCGATATTGTCGAAGACCTGAGTAAAGAGACTGAACGACTGAACGAGCAGGCAAGGCGCCTGGAAAGCCATGAAGACGCGGACACCGAAATCCTCGACCTGGCTACGCGCTTGCGAAGCGCTGCCGAGTCACTGGACGCGCATGGCCAAAGTGTTCTGGTGCGCATGTACAAGAACAGGGACGTGCTCGACATCATGCGTTTGAACTATCTGATGGATGCCGACGAAGTCAGCGTGAGCAAAACCGTTGATCGCAAGCCATCGGGCAAAGGCAAGGGCAAGTCGTTTCTCGACGTTTATTCGATCACTGATCGCGCCGACGACGCCCCCTTGTGGGAGGCACATTTCCACTACGACCAACACGACGCCGCGCCGCTGAATTTCACCACAAGAGGCGGTCACCTCAAAACCCTCGAACAGAGCCGACGCGGCATCGAGTCTCAGCGCCGCGATGAACAGGCTGGCTTGCCGCACGTGGCCATCTGGCGCCAGACCTTCGATGGCAAGACCGCGAGCAAAATATTTGCACTGGCCAGCCCGGCTGGCGTGCCTTCCAGGCCTGAGTAAAGGACTCAGGGCCACACGATCAATCAGGCAATGACGCCGCCCCTGCCATCAGCTCCCGTTCAGGCGAACTGATGCGCAAACCTGCAAGGATAGAAAGACATGCCCGTTAAATCGCCCCCCAGAGGCAACAATTCCGGCAATCCCCCGGTTCGCCAAAACGCTGTGCCAGACGTGGACACCCCGCGCCTCGACCTGCCACCGCGCACAGATTTAGAGGTCTCGATACCCGGTGGGCAAACACCACGACCGGGCCGCTTACCAACGCCAGCCGATATCGACGCGATCGAGCCGGCTCCGAGCATCACCATTCATCGACCCGCGTTGCCGATTGAAAATCCGCGTGCGGCTAGCCAGTCCCTGGAACACTACTGGGTGCCTACGGCCAGCGGTTTGTCGGATCGCAACGCTGACGGCTTGAGAACGCACAAGGGCCGCCAATATGCCGATGTACCCGGCGGCATCGTGCTGCTCGGCAAAGATGCGCAAACAGGGCTGTATCGGGCCCGGCTGCCCAGCGAATCCAGCCCCTCGGGGCCCGTGCTACTGCGTGACTCCAGCGCGGGACTCTGGCATGAGCTGGAACACTTCGAGCCGATCGGTGTGCCATTGTCGAGCAGCCGCCTGGAAGCTTTCCGCACGCCACTGGATTTCAGCGGCATTCAAAGGGGCAGCGATGGCCTTCACCGGCTCAACGGTAAACTCTATGCGGTGATCGACAACCACAGTTATCAGGTTCTGCACGACACCGATGCCTCGACCCCGTCGACAGCGGTGATGCGTATCGTCCGTGCGCAAGATCCGGTGGCCAGCGACAGCACCAATACCTACATCGCTACACGCCCCGGGCGCTCGGAGCCGATCATTTACGATGCTCGCGAAGGCTGGCTGGGAACGGCGGTCGGGGGTGCCGGCGGCATGTTCCGCAGCGAGCCAGGCAGCCCCGCGCATCCTGGCCTGCTGCAACGGTTTGCCAGCGCGATCAATCATTTGCGCACGCCAGAGTCCCGCGCTCGAAAGCTCTTCCCGGCCCTCGACAGCGATGAGATCACCCGGCTTCTGCATTCGCACGGAGATGACGTCCGCGGCTATCTGTCCCAACGCGAGGCCAGTTACAGGGCGCTCAAGGCGGATCTCGCGTCCTGGATCAGGAAGACATCCTCGCAGGCCCCCAACGAAGCTGCACATCCCGCGGTGGAGCGTGCTGTCGAAGAAATAAAACGTTGCTGGAAGCGGCAGACGGGAACGACGCTGAAACTTGATTTGGGAGAGGCAATCCTTGCGCCGCTGACGGCTGATTTCAGCCATGTAAGAACTCTGGAGCTGAAAGCGGTCGCCTGGTCGGACACCGCCGATACCTTCCTTGGCAGTTTTCCCAACCTTGAGAAACTGTCGGTGACTCACTCCACCCTGGATAAGTTGCCGTCCGATATCGCGCCGATGACCGTTCTCAAGGCTCTGGAGCTGAGCTCGAACCGAATCCAGCTCAATGAGCAGGCAGCAGTAAAACTGGGCGCACTCAAGCAGCTTGAACACCTCGACCTGTCGAGCAACCCGCTTGGCAGAGTCCCGGACTTTCGCGGCATGTCGCAACTTCGGTCATTGAACCTGAGCAACACCGGACTGGATCACTGGCCCAGCGGTTTACGCGATCAGGTGGCACTGGACGTGGTCGACTTGCGCCATAACCAACTGCGCGAAATTCCACAGCCGATCCTTGACCCGTCAAACAATGAACTACTGGCGATCGCCCGTATCAACTCGGTCACCCTGATTGAAGGCAACCCCTTCCCGGCCGGTTACTGGCGAACGCTTGAGGTTTATTGGCGCCGCGTAGTGACCGACTATCCGGCGATGCGCACGGGCTCCCGCGCAGACGCGTTCAGACTGGATGGCGATATTCCCGAAGTGGCGATGGTGCGGCGTATGTATCCAGACAAGAATCCGCAAGCCGCCAGGGAATATTTGCTCGCCCTGGGTGATGGCGCCGAAGAGCAGATCGCGCGACGCATTGCCGGTTTCGAGTTACTGGAAACGCAACTGCAGGCCTACATCGCCGACAGCCAACCCGGCCCGGCCCAAGCCATGGGCCCGGAAAGAGTCAACGCTACCCGCCTGGCAAGAATCATCAGAGGCTGCTGGCTGGGCGAATCGGACGGCGTACTGAAACTGCCACCGCTGTACGGTCCATTACCCCTGTTAACCGTGGATTTCAGTCACATCAAATCCCTCAGTCTCGACTCGGTAACCTGGTCGGACACCGCCAATACGCTTCTGTCCAATTGCCCCAATCTGGAAAGCCTGACCATCGTTAACTCCGGCATCGATAAACTGCCGCAAAAAATCACCGAGATGGACAAACTCAACTATCTGGATCTGAGTTCAAACCAGATAAAACTGGATGAGCAAAGCGCTTTGGCACTCGGTGCATTGCACCAGTTGAAACAGATCGATCTGTCCAACAATCAACTGCGGGCAGTGCCCGACTTTAGCGCCATGTCCGGGTTGCAGGCATTGAACCTGAAAAACACGGGCCTCAGTCAGTGGCCTGCCGGGCTGCTCGACAAAACCGCTTTGAACCACCTGGACCTGCGCGACAATCGCTTGAGCGAGGTTCCCCAGGCCAATTTCAACCCGACACCCGAGACGCTGGCTGTCGTCGCGCGGATCAACAATGTCACGCGCCTTGAAGGCAACGACTTCCCCTCCGTGTACTGGCGAAAATTCGACGGCTACTGGCGACGCCTTAAAGAGTCTCACCCCGAGCTGATGGAGCCGGCCCATCCCGCCGTATTCGATAGCGAAGACTCCAGGGCGCAGCGTTATCGAAACCTGTTCCCGAGCAAAACCATCAAGGAGTGCAGGGAGTTCATCTGGAATCATGACAAAGGCACCGTGGCACCACGCTTGCTCGCGCTGGAACAAGAATTCGATCTTCTGAAAACCCAGCTCGACGACTGGGTCTTTTCCGGGGGCGGCAACCGCCTGCGTTACGTGCGTGCCAATCAGCTGCAAATCAACGCCACCACCCGTAATGACCGCACTGCAGCGCGGGATCGGATCATCAGTTGCTGGCGCCGCGAGACGGCGCAAAAACATGCTTTCGACGGCACACCGATCGGTCTGGAACTGGACTTGAGCGGCCTGACCTTGCCGACCCTGCCGGATCTGAGCATCGACTTCAGCCATGTGGGTTCACTCAGATTGAGCGGCATGAACCTGACGGAGTCACCGGAAGGCTTCCTCACCCGTTTTCGTCATGTGCGCTGGCTGGACATGTCGAACAATCGCCTCAGGGACTTGCCCCCGGCAGTAGGAGAAATGCACGGGATGACGCGCCTGTTCCTGCAGCACAACCAACTTGAACTCAATGCAGAAACGGCGCGGATACTGGCCGGACGCACAACGCTCAGAGCACTCTGGATCGACAACAATCCCCAACTCGGTGTGATGCCAGATTTCAGCCTGATCACCGATATGCGCGAGGTCACCCTGGCGAACACCGGCATCACGCAGTGGCCAACCGGGCTGTTTGATCAACCCCTGCTGACCCGGATCGATCTGAGCAACAATCAGATCACCACGATTCCTGACTTTGTCACTGCTCCGCCCCCGGAGCGCTTAGCGCATTCGGTCCAGGTGAACAGTGGCACGTTACTGACGAATAATCCGATTACCGATGAGACGCGGATACAAATGGGCGTTTATCGCAGACAACTGGACGAAGCCCAAACCGGGCTTCACAACAGATTCAACCTGTTCACAACGTCATTCCCCTTGGCACAACGCCCCATTGCAAGGGCAGCCGCAGACCCCGCTCCGATCTGGACCAGTGGACTACCCGCTGATCAAGCGATCGCCAGAAACACTCAATGGCGCACGTTGCGCGAGCAGCAAGGCTCAGACGGCTTCTTCAACATCCTCGCGAGCCGTGCGCACCATGCCGACTTCCGGCGCCAGGTCTGGGACGTGATCGATGTCATCAGCCAGGACAATCCACAGTCGCGAACCTTGCGTCGAGAACTGTTCGATCGCGCGTGCGAAGCCGGCTGCACTGACCTTGCCGCAGCCACCTTCACCGATCTGCAGGTCCTGGCCATGACTCACAAGGCGCGCATACAGGCCAGGCTCGATATGAATGGCGCCCCCTTGGTGGCGCTGTCCAAAGGATTGTTCCGGCTCAAACAGGTCGACGACATCGCAGCGGCAGAGATCGCTTCAAGCAGGGCGATCATTGACGATCCGGCAACCTCCCGGGAGCTGCGAAACAGCCACAACCTGCGCATACGCGATCCCCATGAAATGACCATGGCCTACCGCTTTGGTCTCAGGGATCGGCTGCAATTGCCGTTTCAGCCACAGGCACTCACGTTTATCGGCATGGCCGGCGTTACCCCGGCAATGCTGGATGCGGCGTATCGCAAAATTTCGACGCTGAATGGCTCGCCTGAAGAGTTTCAGGCGTTGGTGTCGATGAATTTCTGGCAGGACTTCATCATTCACAAATACCAGGCGCAATTCGATGCGAGTCGCCAGCCGTTTCAGGATCGGCAGGAAATTCTCGACAGCCAGTCATCACAAAGACTGCTGAGCGAAGCTCAATACAAATCGCAAACCGATGATGTGACGGCGCAGTTGGCGATCGTCGAAGCGACATTGATCCAAACGCTGACGCGGCAGGAATTGCAGCCTCGAACAACAATCGAGGCGGCTTCTGCCAACGTCACGCCCGCGCAGGAAACCCCGGTCGCGACTGGCGCGACGTTGTAATCGATACAGCGTCGCAGCAGGCCGATGAACTTCGGCCTGCTGTCACTCGTCGTCGTCGAAGTTGTAACTGCCCGGCGCGAGGTTTTCGAAGCGCGTGTATTTGCCGATAAAGGCCAGGCGGATAAAACCGATCGGGCCGTTACGCTGCTTGCCGATGATGATTTCGGCGATGCCTTTGTGTTCGGTTTCCGGGTGATAGACCTCGTCGCGGTACACGAACATGATCACGTCGGCGTCCTGCTCGATCGCTCCGGATTCGCGCAAGTCGGAGTTCACCGGGCGCTTGTTGGGACGCTGTTCGAGGGAACGGTTGAGCTGCGACAGCGCCACCACCGGGCAGTTGAATTCCTTGGCCAGCGCTTTCAGGGATCGCGAGATTTCGGAAATTTCGTTGGTGCGGTTGTCACCGCTGGAACCGGGGATCTGCATCAGTTGCAGGTAGTCGATCATGATCAGGCCGACATCACCGTGTTCACGCACCAGACGTCGGGTCCGCGCACGCATTTCCGACGGACTGATGCCGGCAGTGTCATCGATGAACAGCTTGCGGTCGTTGAGCAGGTTGACCGCCGAAGTCAGGCGCGGCCAGTCATCGTCTTCCAATTGGCCGGAACGCACTTTGGTCTGGTCGATGCGCCCAAGCGAGGAGAGCATACGCATGATCAGCGATTCGCCTGGCATCTCGAGGGAGTACACCAGAACCGCCTTCTCGCTGCGCAACACGGCGTTTTCCACCAGGTTCATCGCGAAGGTGGTTTTACCCATCGACGGACGGCCGGCGACGATGATCAAGTCGGACGGTTGCAGGCCACTGGTCTTCTCGTCGAGGTCGGTGTAGCCGGTGGACAGGCCTGTGATGGCGTTGTCGGTGTTGAACAGGGTGTCGATGCGATCAATGGCCTTGGTAAGCAAGTCATTCACACCTACCGGGCCGCCGGTTTTTGGCCGGGCCTCGGCAATCTGGAAGATCTGGCGTTCGGCTTCGTCGAGAATCTCGGCGGCGGTGCGGCCTTCGGGGTTGAAGGCGCTGTCGGCGATTTCGGTGCTGATGCCGATCAACTGGCGCAACGTCGCTCGCTCACGAACGATCTGCGCATAGGCCTTGATGTTGGCGACGGACGGCGTGTTTTTCGCCAGTTCACCGAGGTAACCGAGGCCACCGACCTGCGAGGTCTGGCCTTCCTTGTCCAGTTGTTCAGACAGGGTCACGACGTCGATCGGCATGTTCTGATCGGCCAGCTTGGCGATCGCACGGAAAATCAGACGGTGGTCATGTCGATAGAAATCGCCGTCGGAGACTTGATCGAGCACGCGTTCCCAGGCGTTGTTGTCCAGCATCAGACCACCGAGTACAGCCTGTTCGGCCTCGATGGAATGCGGCGGCACCTTCAGGGCAGCGGTTTGCAGATCGTATTGCTCGGGAGCGGAGATATCGTTCATGGCCACTTGTGTAATTTGGAAAAACAGGGAGTTCAGAAAGACAAAGGGCACGACCTGTAAACAGGATCGTGCCCGATGTTAACCGTCTGACGGACAAGCCGCCAGCCGATCAGGTGTTACTTAAGCTGCTACCACGACAACGCGTACGGTGGCTTCAACTTCGGCGTGCAGGTGCACAGCCACGTCGAATTCACCCACGTTGCGGATGGTGCCGTTCGGCAGACGAACTTCGCTTTTCGCAACTTCAACGCCGGAGGCGGTCAGTGCGTCAGCGATGTCGTGAGTACCGATCGAACCGAACAGCTTGCCTTCGTCGCCAGCGGTGGCAGTGATGGTCACTTCCAGCTCGGCCAGTTGGGCAGCACGGCTTTCAGCCGATGCTTTACGGTCTGCGGCAGCTTTTTCCAGCTCAGCACGACGCTCTTCAAACGCAGCCAGGTTGGCAGCAGTTGCAGCGGTAGCTTTGCCGAAAGGCAGCAGGTAGTTACGGCCGTAACCGGCCTTAACGTTTACTTTGTCGCCCAGGTTGCCCAGGTTGGCGATTTTTTCCAGAAGGATCAGTTGCATGTGGAAATCCTCTTAACTTTTAACCTTCACCGTTCGCGTTATCGGTGTCTTTCGACACGTGACGACCGCGAAAATCAATCAGGCTGTCGACAATGGCCAGGACCACGAGCAACGGATAGATCAGCTGCATGAACAACAGCAGCGTGACGTACAACCCCACCAGCCAGAAACCGGCCAGTCGCTTCTGCCCGACCAGCCCGTGAATCAGGGCGAGTCCGGCGAACACCAGCGGTACACTGCACAACGGCGTCAACATGGCCATCTGTGCACCGAGATTCGGGCCCAGAAGCATCAACGCCAGCAGCAACATCGCCGGCCCCAGCGGGATCCGGATGGCGCGAAACTCGCGACCAAAACCACCCGGGTTGTACAACAACGCCTGCCAATGCCGCCCGACAATCAGGCTCAGCACGCTGACGATCTGCAACAGCGCCGCAATCAGTCCGGTCAGGACCGGTGCAATCAGGGACGCGAAACGCGCTTGCTCATCGACCGACAATTGCTTGTAGGTTTCACCAAGAAGCGCCGGCATGACCTTTATCAAGGCCTGCGCGAGCATCTCGATCTGGGCCGCAAACGCTGCCCCGAGCACCACCGAAAACACCACTCCAATCACTACGCTGACCAGCAGCGTGCGGACCCAGGATTCACTTGCGCGCAAAACCAACGCAAGCCCCGAAGACCCCAGCAGCACCAGAAGTGCCCGTGGGTCATCGGCATACAGCCACCAGATCAACGCCGGCAGCAGCCCCAGAGACAGAACACCCAGGGCGTCCGTCAGTCCGCGCCGCAGCAGCACAAGGCTCCCCGCGGCAGCACCCAACCAATACAACAACGGCAATGTTGCACATCCGGCCACCACGAGAGTGGCCTGCATACGGCCTCGCATGATGAACTCAGCTAAGGCACGCATGCATTCAATCCTTTGCTACTTGTCGACTGCCCGGTCTCAGCGGCCGTGGCTGTCGGTGTAGGCCAGCAGGGCCAGGAAGCGGGCGCGCTTGATAGCGGTGGCCAGCTGACGCTGATAACGAGCTTTGGTACCGGTGATGCGGCTTGGAACGATTTTGCCGGTCTCGGATACGTAGGCTTTCAGAGTGTTGAGATCTTTGTAATCGATCTCTTTCACGTCTTCAGCGGTGAAGCGGCAGAATTTACGACGACGGAAGAAACGTGCCATTTGATAGGCTCCTTAATAAGGTCCGTGGATTACTCGTCAGCGTTATCGCTGTTGTCGCTGTCATCACTATCGGTGCCTTCGGCGCCTTCGTGCTCAGGACGGTCGCGACGCTCACGGCGCTCACTGCGGTTTTCTTCAGCCTTGAGCATCTCGGACTGGCCGGTAACGGCTTCGTCGCGACGGATGACCAGGTTACGGATCACTGCATCGTTGTAGCGGAAGTTGTCTTCCAGCTCGGCCAGGGCCTTGCCAGTGCACTCAACGTTCAGCATCACGTAGTGAGCCTTGTGAACATTGTTGATTGCGTAGGCCAGTTGACGACGGCCCCAATCTTCCAGACGGTGGATTTTGCCGCCGTCTTCTTCGATCAGCTTGGTGTAACGCTCAACCATGCCGCCGACTTGCTCGCTTTGATCCGGGTGGACCAAAAAGATGATTTCGTAATGACGCATGAATGCTCCTTACGGGTTGTAGCCTGCCGCTCAAAAACGGTCAGACAAGGAGTGAATGACACTTATGGACTTGCTGGCGCGGGGCACATGCGTGCCTGCCGTCACAGCAAGGGGCGCAATTGTAGAGAAGGGACAGAAGAGGTGCAAGGCAATTGGTGATTATTTGAACAATCACCGATCTTCGCCTTCCCACAAAACAATGTAGGAGTGAGCCTGCTCGCGATGATGGGGCAACATTCAACTTTGATGCTGAATGTTGCACCGCTATCGCGAGCAGGCTCACTCCTACAAGGGATTTGCAGCAGATCAGGATTTCTTGGCAGTAGCCTTGGCTTTTGCACCGCGCTGACGCTGCGCTTCGAACAGGCACACGCCCGTCGCAACCGAGACGTTGAGGCTGCTGACGCTACCGGCCATCGGCAGCTTCACCAGATAGTCGCAGTGCTCGCGGGTCAGGCGACGCATGCCTTTGCCTTCAGCGCCCATGATCAGAATGGTCGGGCCAGTCAGGTCCTGGTCATAAATGCTGACCTCAGCCTCCCCCGCAGTACCGACAATCCACAGACCGCGCTGCTGAAGTTTTTCCAGGGTGCGAGCGAGGTTGGTCACGGCAACCAATGGAATCACTTCCGCCGCGCCGCAAGCGACTTTACGCACGACCGGCGTCAGGGTCGCCGACTTGTCTTTCGGCACGATCACCGCGAGCGCACCGGCCGCATCCGCCGAACGCAGGCAAGCACCAAGGTTGTGCGGATCGGTCACGCCGTCGAGCACCAGTAACAGCGGCGCGCCTTCAGTGCGATCGAGCAGCTCGTCGAGCATGGCTTCGCCCCAGACCTGGCTCGGGCTTACTTCCGCGACCACACCCTGGTGCACGCCTTCAACCCAGGCGTCCATTTCGCGACGCTCGGCCTGGCCGACCTGAACACGGTTTTCGTTGGCCAGCTCAACCAGGGTCTGCACGCGCGGATCGTTGCGGCTTTCCGCCAGCCAGATCTGCTTGACGCGTTTCGGGTGGTGACGCAGCAACGCTTCTACCGCGTGAACGCCGTAGATTTTTTCCAACTGACTCATGACTTCGCCTTCGGTTTACGTGCCCCGCCACTTTTGGCTGGAGCGGAGCCCGCTTTTGGCGGCCCCTTACGGTGTTTGCTCGGTTTCGCTGGCTTGCCGCCGGAGGCCTTTTCAGGCGCCGACCGTCCGGTCTTTCCCCCGGACGCCGCTTTACCACCGTTTTTAGCGTCGGAAAGCAGAGCCTTCTTCATTTCACGGCTTTTGCGCAGCTCGGCGTTTTTCGCCACGGCGTCGCTTGGGCGATAGGCTTCTGCCGCTTTTTCCTTGGCCGGACGACGGCTGGCGGATTTAGCCGGAGCCTTTTCTTCCGAAGCCTTGGCAGCAGGCGCAGCGGTTTCAGCACCACGCTTTTTGCGACCGATCGGCGCGCTGATGGTTTTTTCAGCCATCTCGAAGTCAATCTTGCGCTCGTCGAGGTCAACGCGCATCACGCGCACTTCAACGGTATCGCCAAGACGGAAGCTGCGACCGGTGCGCTCGCCCGCCAGGCGGTGATGCACAGGATCGAAGTGGTAGTAATCGCCCGGCAGCGCCGTGACGTGGACCAGACCTTCGACGTAGATATCGGTCAGCTCAACGAACAGGCCAAAACCGGTGACCGCTGTGATCACACCCGGGAACGACTCGCCCACGCGGTCTTTCATGAACTCGCACTTGAGCCAGTTCACCACATCGCGGGTGGCTTCATCGGCACGGCGCTCGCTCATCGAGCACTGCTCGCCGAGCTGCTCCAGCGCCGCCTCGTCGTACGGATAGATGCGCGCCTTCGGAATGGTCATCGCCCCGGCACGGCGAACGTGCGGAGTGTCCTGTTTCGAATGGATCACGCTGCGGATCGCGCGGTGCGTCAGCAGGTCCGGGTAACGACGGATCGGCGAAGTGAAGTGGGTATAGGCTTCATAATTCAGGCCGAAGTGGCCCTGATTATCAGCGCTGTACACCGCCTGACTCAGCGAGCGCAGCATCACGGTCTGGATCAGGTGGAAATCCGGACGATCCTTGATGCTTGCCAGCAACGCCTGATAATCCTTCGGCGACGGACCGTCCTTGCCTTTGTGCAGGGACAGGCCGAGTTCGCCAAGGAAGGCACGGAGTTTTTCCAGACGCTCCGGTGGCGGACCATCGTGGACGCGGTACAGCGCAGGAATTTCGTGCTTCTTGAGGAATTCGGCGGTGGCCACGTTGGCCGCCAGCATGCATTCCTCGATCAGCTTGTGCGCGTCGTTACGGGTGGTCGGACGGATTTCGGCAATCTTGCGCTCGGTACCGAAGATGATTCGGGTTTCCTGCGTTTCGAAATCGATCGCGCCACGTACGTGACGAGCAGCCAGCAGCACCTTGTACAGCGCATAAAGCTGTTTGAGGTGCGGCAGAACGTCGTTGTACTCACCGCGAAGCTGACGCGCTTCGGTGATTTTCGGTGTTTCCAGCATCGCACTGACTTTGTTGTAGGTCAGACGCGCGTGGGAATGGATCACCGCTTCATAGAAGCAGTAGTCGGTCATTTCGCCGGACTTGGAGATGGTCATCTCGCAAACCATGGCCAGACGATCAACATGCGGATTCAGCGAGCACAGGCCGTTGGACAGTTGCTCAGGCAGCATTGGCACCACGCGCTCAGGGAAGTACACCGAGTTGCCGCGTACCTGGGCTTCGTTGTCCAGCGCCGAGCCGATCTTCACGTAGCTGGAAACGTCAGCAATCGCCACGTACAACTTCCAGCCGCCGGAGAACAGGCGCAGCTTGCCCGGCTTGGCTTCGCAATAAACCGCATCGTCGAAGTCGCGGGCGTCTTCGCCGTCGATGGTGACGAACGGCAGATGGCGCAGGTCGACGCGCTTCTCTTTGTCTTTTTCTTCAACTTCCGGCTTGAGCTTGGCCGCTTCTTTCAGAACGGCTTCGGGCCAGACGTGCGGAATGTCGTAGGTGCGCAGGGCGACATCGATTTCCATGCCCGGCGCCATGTAGTTGCCGACCACTTCGACCACATCGCCTTGCGGCTGGAAGCGCGGCGTCGGCCAGTGGGTGATTTTCACCTCGACGAACTGACCGATCTGCGCGTTGGCGTTGCGGCCCGGGGTGACCAGCACTTCCTGCTGGATCTTCGGGTTGTCCGCGACGACGAAGCCGATGCCGCCCTCTTCGAAGTAGCGGCCGACGATGGTTTCGTGAGCACGGGACACCACTTCAACGATCACGCCTTCACGGCGACCGCGACGGTCGAGACCGGACACACGCGCCAGCGCACGGTCGCCATCGAACACCAGACGCATTTGCGCGGGGCTCATGAACAGGTCGTCGCTGCCGTCATCCGGCACCAGGAAGCCAAAACCGTCACGGTGACCGCTGATGCGGCCGAGGATCAGGTCGAGCTTGTCGACCGGCGCGTAAGTGCCACGGCGGGTGTAGATCAGTTGGGCGTCGCGCTCCATGGCGCGAAGGCGGCGGCGCAGGGCTTCGATCTGGTCTTCTGTGGTCAGACCAAACTCTTCGACCAGTTGCTCGCGGGCAGCAGGCGAACCCCGATCGGCGAGGTGCGCCAGGATCAGTTCGCGGCTAGGAATAGGGTTTTCATATTTTTCCGCTTCACGAGCGGCCTCGGGATCGAGGGACTGCCAATCGGCCATTAGAGAGTTTTCACCTTGTCTATATGCGGGTTAGTTTGGCATAGGCGCCATGAAACGGGAAATTTCCGACTATATAAGGCCCTTATGAGGGTCTGTATCGTCGCTTGAAAGCCGTTTTGAACACCGCCGGTAAAAAAAATCATATTTTTTGCTGGCAGGGGTTTACAGTTAAAAAGACGCTCCGTATAGTGCGCGCCATCGACGACGCACAAGCGTTAACGATACTGCCCAGATGGTGAAATTGGTAGACACGCCAGCTTCAGGTGCTGGTGACCTTACGGTCGTGGAAGTTCGAGTCTTCTTCTGGGCACCAATTTCGAGTTTGAGATTAGATCAGTTTCAAGGCTCACACAAAACCCGCGAAAGCGGGTTTTTTGCATTCTAAGCCCGGCTTTTCTTAAAACTGATTTATTAAAATTAAATCAGGGGTTTACAGATCAAAACGCGCTCCGTATAGTGCGCCACATCAACAGCGGCAACGCTAGCGATGATTGCCCAGATGGTGAAATTGGTAGACACGCCAGCTTCAGGTGCTGGTGACCTTACGGTCGTGGAAGTTCGAGTCTTCTTCTGGGCACCAATTCAAATTCAAGGTTACGACCTTGGATTTCACAAAAACCCGCGAAAGCGGGTTTTTGCGTTTCTGGCTTCCCGAAACCCCATCACCATCGCACCTATCAAAACGCCAGTCCCACCGCGAGGCGCACTTGAGAAACAATATCGTTTATCATTGTTGCAAGTTTTTGCAATGCGACAGTGAGGAACCCTGCGAATGACGTTTCGAAATACCCTGCGCCGAGGCCTGACCTTCACCCTCCTCGGTCTGGCGCTCGCCACTCCCCTCACCCAGGCTGCCGATGCGGTTTCCCTGACTCTCTATAACGGCCAGCACAAGGAAGTCGGCGACGCGATCGCCAAAGCCTTCGAAGCCAAGACCGGCATTCACGTCAACGTGCGCAAAGGCAGCAGCAATCAGCTCGCCAGCCAGATCATCGAAGAAGGCGACCGCTCTCCCGCCGACGTGATCTACACCGAAGAGTCACCACCACTGAACAATCTCGGCGAACTGGGCTTGCTGGCCAAAACCGATGACGCCACTCTGGCCGTACTACCAGAAAAATATGTCGCCGGTAACGGCACCTGGATCGGCGTGACAGCGCGTGTTCGCGTTGTCGCCTACAACCCGAAACTGGTCGACGAAAAAGACCTGCCAAAATCAGTCCTGGATTTCGCCGATCCACAGTGGCAAGGCAAAGTCGGCTTCGTGCCAACCAGCGGCGCGTTTCAGGAACAAGCCGTGGCCATCATCAAGATGCACGGTCGTGACGCCGCCGAAGAATGGCTGACCGGTCTGCGCGCGTTCGGCAAGACCTACAGCAACAACATGGTCGCCCTCAAAGCCGTGGAAAACGGCGAAGTCGCCACCGTGCTGGTGAACAACTACTACTGGTTCGCCCTGCAACGCGAGAAAGGCAAACTGGATTCGAAACTGCATTACTTCACCGGTGGCGACGTCGGCGGCTTGATCACCGTGTCCAGCGCTGCCGTGCTGAAATCCAGCAAACATCCAAAAGAAGCCCAGCAATTCCTCGCCTATATGGCCAGCGAAGAAGGTCAGCGCGTGATCACTCAGACCACCGCCGAGTATCCGCTGCATAAAGGCATGGAATCGGATCGCGGGCTCAAGCCGTTCAGCGAACTGGAAGCGCCAAACGTCACTCCTGCCGATCTGGGCAATGCCGAAGAAGCGTTGGAACTGGAACGTGAAGTTGGCTTGAACTGATGACCGCATCGTTATCCGCCCCCGCCGCGCGCGGGGGTTACGTACCAAAGCGCAAGCGGCCATCAATCTGGCTGGTGCTGCCGGTGTTGTTACTGGTAGTGATGAGCCTGTTGCCGCTGGCCTATGTCGGGCTCAAGGCCTGGCAGGCCGGCTGGGCCGAGGCGTTGCACTTGTTGTGGCGCCCGTATGTGTTCGGCCTGTTGCGCAACACGTTGGCGTTGATGGTTGGCGTAACCCTCACCTGCGGCGTGATTGGTCTGTCGCTGGCCTGGCTGCTGGAACGCAGCAATTTGCCAGGGCGTCGCCTATGGGGCGTGATCCTGTGCCTGCCGTTCGCGGTGCCGGCGTTTGTCAGCAGCTTCACCTGGGTTTCGCTGAGCGCGCAGTTCGAAGGGCTTGGCGGGGCGATTCTGGTGATGAGCCTGTCGAAGTATCCGCTTATCTTCCTGCCGGTGGCGGCAACTCTGCGCAATCTCGATCCCTCCCTTGAAGAGTCGGCACGCACCCTTGGGCAGAATCGCTGGGGCGTATTTTTCCGCGTGACCCTGCCGCTGCTCTGGCCTTCGCTATTGGCCGGCTCGCTATTGATTGCCTTGCACATGCTGGTGGAGTTCGGCGCACTGTCGATCATCGGCCTGCAAACCTTCACCACGGCGATCTATCAGCAATTCGAACTGGAGTTCAGTAACGCCAACGCGGCGATGCTTTCCGCCGTGCTGCTGGCGCTGTGTCTGGTGTTGTTGTGGCTGGAGCTGCGCGTACGCGGCAAAGGCCGGCATGTGCGCACCGGACAAGGTGCCGCGCGCCAAGCTGAACAGGTTCGGCTAGGATCATGGGCCACGGTCGGTCAGCTGTATTGCCTGATGCTGGCAATTGTCGGCAGCGGGATTCCGTTGGGGATGTTGGCGTATTGGCTGGCGGTCGGTTCATCCGCAGCATTCCCGGTGGCAGCGATCACTGAAGCCCTGCTTTCTTCTCTGGCACTTTCTCTTGGCGGAGCTGCGCTGTGTCTAGTGCTGGCCGTGCCGGTCGGCTTGTTGGTGGTGCGTTACAAAGGCCAACTGGCAATCTGGGCCGAGCGCTTGCCGTATCTGCTGCATGCGCTGCCGGGCCTGGTGATTGCGCTGACGCTGGTGTATTTCGCCCTGCACTACGTGCCGGCGCTGTACCAGACTTCGGGGTTGCTGCTGATCGCTTATGCGCTGCTGTTTCTGCCATTGGCGCAGGCGCCGATTCGCACGGCACTGAACAAGGCGGCACCGCAACTGGAAGAGGCTGCGCGCACACTGGGCGCTTCGTCGTTCACGGCGTTTTGTCGGGTGACGCTGCCGATTATCTTCCCGGCATTGGGCGCAGCGTTTGCGCTGGTGTTTCTGGATGCGATGAAGGAATTGACGGCGACGTTGCTGCTGAGTCCGACCGGACTGAACACTTTGGCGACCGAGGTCTGGGCGCATACTGCGAATGTCGAGTTTGCGGCGGCGGCGCCTTATGCGGCGTTGTTGATTTTGGTGTCGGGGCTGCCGGTTTATTTACTGACGACCCGGATGTATCTGAGCCGCTGATAGCGCTTTCGCGAGCAGGCTCGCTCCCACATGTTGACCGAGCTCCATCAGAGGAACGCGATCTAATGTGGGAGCGAGCCTGCTCGCGAAGAGGCCCGCCCAGACAACCTCAAGCTCTGAACTGCCCCAGACTAGCCTTGAGCTGCGCTGCTAAACCATCCAGCACCTTGCCACTCGCGGTGGTCTCCACCACCGCCTGCGCCGCTTTCTCGGCTTGCGCATGAATTGTCTCGACGCGGCCACGTACAGCCTGCGCTCCCTGCGCCTGATGCGCAGCCGCCTGCGTTGCCAAGCCAATCGCCGCATGCACCTGCTCGACCGAGACCTGTACCGACTGCTGCAAGCGCGCACTGTCACGCAGCACCAGTAAACCTTCGCTGGCCTGACGCCCGGCCTGGCCGATCGCCTCGACCGCCTCACGCGCGCCCTGCTGCAACGCGACGATGTGCGCCTGAATATCGCCGGTAGAGCTTTGTGTCTTGCTCGCCAACGCACGCACTTCGTCGGCAACAACGGCAAACCCACGCCCGGTCTCGCCAGCACGTGCCGCTTCAATCGCCGCGTTGAGCGCCAGCAGATTGGTCTGCTCGGCAATCCCGTGAATCACCGTCAGCACCACCTCAATCTGCTCACTCTGCTGAGCCAGCCGCTCGATGACTTTCGCTCCGGTATCGACCTGCCCCGCCAGCGCCTCGATCAGGCTGCCGACCTTGGCGGACGTCCGGGTGTTTTCGTCGGTGGCCTGGCGAATATCCACAACCTGCTTCAAAGCCGCTTGCATCGCATGGCTTTCCGACTGCGCCTCATCAGCCATTTGCGACAGTGCGCGCAGGCTTTCCGCTACCTCATCACGCTGCATGCCGGCAGCCGCATCGGCACCGGCATTGCGCAGGGTCATCGCGCCAATCTCGACGCCAGTACGCTGCGCGACATCGCCCGCTTCGCGCACGATTGGCTGCAACTTATCCACAAAACGGTTGACCGCCGAGGCCATGTCGCCGATTTCGTCTTTGCTGTTGATCTGTACACGCTTGGTCAGGTCGCCCTCGCCCGCAGCCAGGTCATCCATCGCAGCGTTGAGCATCTTCAGGCGATTGACCACGCGATGGCCGAGCACGACGGCCAATAACAGAAGCACGCCAAAACCGACCAACGCCAGGCCCATGCCGATCCGCCAGCGCAGGGTAGCTGCCGCCTCTTGAACAGTATTGGCGGTGTTGGCTTTCATCTCGACGGCGGTTGACTGCGCCGATTGCAGGCGCGCCTGCATGGCTTTGGCACTGTCCGCTGCAGCGCCCTTGAGGCTGTCGCCGACCAGTTGATCACTGCTCGCGATCAACGCTGAGAAGCGCTTGTCCAGTGCCGCCAGATCGGTTTCCACCGACGCCGTGGAAACACCCATCAACACCTTGCCAATTTCCACACCATTGGGATTGATCGAGGCTTCAAGGTAGTAAACCGATGAATCGTTTTTCGCCGCATCCAGCACTTTATCCAATGCACGCTCGCCCTGGCCCTTTTCCAGCAAGGCCTTGTTGATCGGGTTTTCGCGATTGAGATAGCGGGTCAGGTGCTGGCCGGTGGCGTCGTCGTAGACCACGAATAGAACGTTGGGATTGCGCTGGGCACGGCGGGCGAACTCGGACAGGGTCGGTACGTCGCTGTCCCACATGGCACGCGGGGCTACGGAGGCCAGTAACTGCGCCATGTCATTGGCCGAATCTTTCAGATCCTTTTCCAGCGTCGCACGCAGTTGCGCCTGCTCTTCTTTCAGGCGCGAGGACAGGCCGGCGGTAAGCCGCTGACGAGTACTGGCGGACAAGGCATCGAGGCTCGAGGTGACTTCACGCCCGGCCTGCTCCAGTTCACCGGAGAGCTTCTGGCTGTCGGCGCCGAGGCGCACCGCCAAGTCAGCTTCCAGCGCCGTGACGGTGCTCCGCGTCAGGGCAACGGCCACCAACACCTGCACCAAAAGGGCGATACCAAGGGTAACGAACACGGGGCGCAACAAACGGCTTTGTAACAGTGAGAGAACGGCCGACACTGTGAATACCTCTACTTCTGACGCCATTAATTTGATGGCACTCTTGTAGACAGATTCACAGCAAAGGTCATGCCGTCCAACAGGCATAAACGACAAAGGCCCCGATGAAGGGGCCTTTGTGTTTTTACATCAACGACTTATCAAGCAAACGGATGACGCAGAACGATGGTTTCGTTGCGGTCCGGGCCCGTCGAAATAATGTCGATCGGCGCGCCGATCAGCTCTTCAACGCGTTTGATATAGGCGCGAGCGTTAGCCGGCAGCTCTTCCAGGGTTTTTGCACCCACGGTCGATTCGGTCCAGCCCGGCACTTCTTCGTACACAGGCTGCAGGCCTACGTAGCTGTCAGCGTCGGTCGGAGCAACGGCGTTGCCTTCGGCGTCTTTGTAGCCAACGCAGATGTTGATGGTTTCCAGACCATCGAGTACGTCCAGCTTGGTCAGGCAGATGCCCGAAATGCTGTTCACATCGATAGCGCGACGCAGGATAACGGCGTCGAACCAGCCACAACGACGGGCACGGCCGGTGGTCGCACCGAACTCGTGACCTTGTTTAGCCAGATGCGCGCCGACGTCGTCGAACAGCTCAGTCGGGAATGGACCCGAACCGACGCGAGTGGTGTAAGCCTTGGTGATGCCCAGGATGTAGTCGAGGAACATCGGGCCAACGCCGGAACCGGTCGCTACGCCACCGGCAGTGGTGTTGGAACTGGTCACGTACGGGTAGGTACCGTGGTCGATGTCGAGCAACGAACCCTGAGCGCCTTCGAACATGATGTCTTTGCCGGCGCGACGCAGGTCGTGCAGCTCAGCGGTGACGTCGAGCATCAGCGGCTTGAGCAGCTCAGCGTATTCCTTGCACTCGGCCAGGGTTTTCTCGAACTCGATGGCCGGCTCTTTGTAGTAACCGACCAGCATGAAGTTGTGGTAATCCACCAGTTCACGCAGCTTGTCTTCGAAGCGCGGCATGTTCAGCAGGTCGCCAACACGCAGGCCACGACGAGCAACCTTGTCTTCGTAAGCCGGGCCGATGCCGCGACCGGTAGTACCGATCTTCAGCTCGCCACGGGCCTTTTCACGGGCCTGGTCCAGCGCCACGTGGAAGGACAGGATCAGCGGGCAGGACGGGCTGATACGCAGACGCTCACGCACCGGTACGCCTTTCTCTTCCAGCTTGGTGATCTCGCGCAGCAGGGCGTCAGGTGCAACCACCACGCCGTTGCCGATCAGGCACTGCACGCCTTCGCGCAGCACGCCCGACGGGATCAGGTGCAGGACGGTTTTCTCGCCGTCGATCACCAGTGTGTGGCCAGCGTTGTGGCCACCTTGGTAGCGCACTACGGCTGCAGCATGTTCGGTCAGCAGATCAACGATCTTGCCTTTGCCCTCATCACCCCATTGGGTGCCCAGGACTACGACATTCTTACCCATAACACTTGTCCTCATTCGCGCAAACTTGGTGCCGGCGATGGCCGGCAGGAAAACTCAAGAAGCCAGTGGCGATACTTGCCAAAGCCCGTTCTGCTGAATCAATTGCCGGTCGCAGTCCGCATCACGGGCGGCGGCCAAAGGTTGCCCAGGCAAAGCCTGAACGACACGCTGACCCTCACTGCGCAACTGGCAAACCTGCTGCCAGAGTGCCGCATCCGTACTGTCAGGCATCCAGATACCGCCAGACGGTAGCTCGATCTCAGCACGCCCCAGGGTCACCAGGGTTTTCAAATCGGTGGAAAAACCAGTCGCCGGACGCGCGCGACCAAAATCCGCGCCGATGTCGTCGTAGCGACCGCCCTGAGCGATGGACTGGCCAACGCCCGGCACGAACACCGCGAACACCACACCGGTGTGGTAGTGGTAGCCACGTAGCTCGCCCAGGTCGAAGTACAACGGCAGGTCCGGGAAACGCGCCGATAGGCGCTCGGCGATTGCCAGCAAATCTTCGAGTGCTGCCAAAACCGGCGCCGGTGCATTGGCCAGTCGTTCGCGGGCAGCGCTCAACACTTCACGCCCGCCACACAGGTCGACCAGCGCCCGCAGCATGCCGGACAAGTCGGCCGGCAAGCCTTCAGTCAAGGTAATGACCTCGTCGATGGCCTTGCGTTGCAGCGCATCGAACAACTGCTGTTCGACTTCACCGGACAGACCGGCGGCACGCGCCAGACCACGGTAGATGCCAACATGACCAAGGTCCATGTGCACATCCGGCACATCGGCCAGTTGCAGCATGGCCAGCATCAGGCTGATCACTTCAACGTCGCTGCTCGGGCTGGCGTCGCCGTACAGCTCGGCGCCCAACTGGATCGGGCTGCGCGAGGACGACAATGCACGCGGCTGAGCATGCAGCACGCTGCCGGCGTAGCACAGACGGCTCGGACCTTCGCGACGCAGGGTGTGCGCATCGATACGTGCCACTTGCGGCGTGATGTCGGCACGGAAACCCATCTGCCGGCCCGATTGCGGGTCAATGACCTTGAAGGTACGCAGATCCAGGTCCTGGCCCGCGCCGGTCAGCAGGGATTCCAGGTACTCGATATGGGGAGTCACGACAAACTCGTAACCCCAGCTCTGGAACAGATCCAACACCTGACGACGCGCGACTTCAATGCGCGCCGCTTCCGGTGGCAGTACTTCTTCGATGCCATCTGGCAGCAGCCAGCGGTCTACCGTTGCCATTACGCCATTCCCCTTTGATCCGGGCGGCCAGCCTGCGGGCGAGCCTTGAGTGAAGCAGAAAATGACCGAACCGTTCAAAACGCACGCGCATGAACGACGCGGCGAAAGGCCTGTTAGCGGCTTCGCCCATCACTTTCCTCGAAATACTCTCGGGCCATTCAACCCGATGCCTGCAACAAAAAACAGCAATCAAACGTGCAGACGCAAAAAAGCCGGGAATTTCCCGGCTGCCGCATCATACACACGTTTTCCCAAAGGATCACCCCGCCCGAGGTTTTAGCCGCCGGGCGGAATGATTCAGGTCAACGGCGTATCAAGGCTTGGCCTTTTCCAGGTAGTGGAAAAAGTCGCTGCTTGGGTCAAGGACCAATACGTCGGATTTGTTCGCGAAGCTTTCACGGTAGGCGCGCAGGCTACGATAGAAACTGTAGAACTCCTGATCCTGACCGTAGGCCTTGGAGTAGATCGCAGCGGCCTGGGCATCACCATCACCGCGAACCTCTTCGGATTCACGATAGGCTTCAGCCAGCAGCACGCGGCGTTGACGATCGGCGTCGGCACGGATGCCTTCCGCTAGCTCGTTACCCTTGGCGCGGTGCTCGCGAGCTTCACGCTCGCGCTCGGTGCTCATACGCTCGAACACACTGCGGTTCACTTCTTTCGGCAGGTCGATGGTCTTGACCCGGACATCGACAACTTCGATACCCAGCTCCTTTTCCGCCATTTTGTTCAGCGATGCGGTGATGTCAGCCATCAACGCGTCACGCTCACCCGACACTACTTCGTGCAGAGTGCGCTTACCGAACTGGTCACGCAGACCGGATTCAAGACGACGGGAAAGACGCTCGTCGGCGATTTGCTTGAGGCCGGAAGTTGCGGTGTAGAAGCGCTCGGCATCTTTCACGCGCCACTTGGCGTAGGCATCGACCATCACGGCTTTCTTTTCCAGGGTCAGGAAACGCTGTGTCGGTGCATCCAGCGTCATCAGACGTGCGTCGAATTTACGCACCTGGTTAACGTAAGGCACTTTCACATGCAGGCCTGGCTGAACATCGGCCTGAACCACGCGGCCGAATTGCAGCAGCACCGCACGCTCGGTCTGAGCGACGATGTAGAAGCAGTTCCAGCCCACCAGTACCACAACAACGCCAACGATCAGGGCGATCAGCGATTTATTGCTCATCAGCGGGTCTCCCTTGTGCGCGACTGCGGCAGGTCAGTGACATGCGGCGTGACGTCCGTGTTGTTGCTGGCGGCAGCCGAACCGGTGACCGGTGCATTGCTGCCCGAACTGTTCTGAATCATTTTGTCCAACGGCAGGTAAAGCAGGTTGCTCTGGCCGTTCTTGTTGCCGGTCACGAGTACCTTGCTGGTATTGCTGAAGACTTCCTGCATGGTGTCCAGGTACAGACGCTGGCGGGTAACCTCAGGTGCCTTGCGGTACTCGGCGACCAGCTTGGTAAAGCGATCGGCTTCACCCTTGGCGCGCGAGACCGTTTCGTCACGGTAACCGTTGGCATCCTCGAGGATGCGCTGGGCCTGACCACGGGCTTCCGGCACGACGCCGTTGGCGTAGGTTTCAGCCTGGTTGCGCGAACGCTGCTCGTCTTCACGGGCGCGGATCACGTCATCGAAGGCTTCCTGCACTTCACGCGGTGCCGCTGCGCTCTGTACGTTGACCTGAGTGACGGTGATACCGGTGCGATAGGTATCGAGGAAGCGTTGCAGACGCTCCTTGATTTCGCTGGCCATCAATTCACGACCTTCGGTCAGCACCTGGTCCATGGCGGTGGAACCCACCACGTGGCGCAGGGCACTGTCAGTCGCATGCTGCAGACTGATTTCCGGCTGATCGACGTTCAGCACGAAGTCCTGCAGGTTGCTGATCTTGTACTGCACGGTCAGCGGCACTTCGACGATGTTCTCGTCTTCGGTCAGCATCTGGCCTTGCTTGGTGTACGCACGCTCACGCGTGACGTTTTCCATGTACTTTTTATCGATCGGCGGGAAGTAGATATTCAGGCCTGGGCCAACAGTCTCGTAGTACTTGCCGAAGCGCAGCACCACGGCTTGCTCCTGCTCGTCCACCACGTAGACCGCGCTGTACAGCCAGACAGCCGCCAGCACGACGAGGCCGATGCCGAGCAGACCGCCGAAGCCGCCACCGCTCCTGCCCGAACCACCGCCGTCATCACCACCGCGTTTCTTACCACCACCGAACAACCCGTTCAGGCTTTCCTGCAGCTTTCGGAAGGCCTCGTCGAGATCCGGTGGCCCCTTGCGGTCGCCGTTATTGCGGCGTTTGCCACCCCAAGGATCCTGATTATTCGAGTTGCCACCCGGCTCATTCCAAGCCATAGCGCTCTCCATCTGATAAAGCAAAGACGCACCCACGGCGCGCCGACCAATGCTACAGAATGCCTGCCGTTACGGCACAACCGCTTCTTCAGGCTTTTATTGCAAAGTGTGTTGCTCGATGAATTCCATCGGCTGCAATCCTTCGCGGCTTACCAGTCGATTCAGCTCGACCCGGGGCAAACGAACGGCCAGCAGGCTGATGCCTTCTTCGTCATGCTCTTCTTTCTGCACCGCACCGAGTTCGAAAAACTGCGCACGCAGTCGGGCGAATCGTTGCGGCAAGCGCAATGTGCCGATGAACAAATCACTGCCGAGTAATTCGGCAATGGCTTGTTCAAGCAATTCCAGACCACTGCCATCACGTGCCGAAAGCCAGACCCGCTGGGGCTTGCCGTTTTCGTCGCGCTGGATTTGTGGCTCAACGCCTTCAAGCAAATCGAGTTTGTTATAGACCTCGAGTATCGGCAAGTCCTGGGCACCAATCTCGCCCAGCACCACCATCACCTGCTCGATCTGCAACATGCGATCCGGCTCGGCCGCATCGATCACGTGCAACAACAGGTCGGAGTTGGCCGACTCTTCGAGGGTAGACCGAAATGCTTCGACCAGCTTGTGCGGCAGGTGACGAATGAAGCCTACCGTGTCCGCCAGAACAATCGGCCCCAAGTCGTCCAGATCCAGACGGCGCAGGGTCGGGTCCAGCGTGGCGAACAACTGGTCGGCCGCGTAAACGTCGGATTTCGTCACATTGTTGAAGAGTGTCGATTTGCCGGCGTTGGTATACCCCACCAGAGACACGGTCGGAATATCGGCACGGGAACGGCCACGTCGCGACTGCTCGCGCTGGCTGCGCACCTTCTCCAACCGGCCCTTGATCTGGCGCAGGCGGACCCGCAGCAAACGCCGGTCGGTTTCCAGTTGGGTCTCACCTGGGCCGCGCATGCCGATGCCGCCACCCTGACGCTCAAGGTGAGTCCAGCCGCGAACCAGGCGCGTGCTCATGTGGTCAAGCTGGGCCAGTTCGACCTGGAGCTTGCCTTCATGGGTACGGGCGCGTTGGGCGAAAATATCGAGAATCAGACCGGTACGGTCGATCACGCGACACTCGAAAACACGTTCGAGGTTACGTTCCTGACTGGGCGTGAGGATGTGATTGAAAATCACCAGATCGGCTTCTTCAGCCTTGACCAGGTCGCGCAGTTCCTCGACCTTGCCGCTGCCGATCAGAAATTTGGCGGTTGGCCGATGACGCGGTACGTTAAAAAACGCAACGGTCTCGGCGCCCGCCGAATTAGCCAATTCCTGAAACTCCTGCGGATCTTCGCGCGCCTCAGGGTCCTGTCCATCCAAGTGAACGAGGATCACTCGCTCACCACCACCGTGGCGCTCAAAGAACAAAGGAGACTCCTATCAGGCGTTACCTGGCTCAGCGTCACCTGCTTCGGATTCGGTTGCGCTAGGCAGACGAATTGGACGAACCGGCACTACTGTCGAGATAGCGTGTTTGTAAACCATCTGGCTTACGGTGTTTTTCAGCAGGATCACGAACTGGTCGAACGACTCGATCGTGCCTTGCAGTTTGATACCGTTGACCAGGTAGATGGAAACCCCAACTTTCTCTTTACGTAAAGTATTCAAGTAAGGGTCTTGTAGCGAATGCCCTTTTGACATGTGCCGCACTCCTTTAAGGATTCAATAATAAAAAATAGGTAATTCAGATGGCTTTGGCCGTCACACCCCCAAGGATAGACGGCAATTGCAAGGACTCAGCTCAATATGGAGATGGTCCCAAGGTATTTCAAGGCGCGTGGCAGATTGTCGCAATCAAGACTGTCCAGCCAGTGTATATCTTCCCAGCTGCGCAGCCAGGTGAACTGGCGTTTGGCCAATTGGCGCGTGGCGATGATGCCGCGCTCCTGCATTTCGGCCAACGTCAGCTTGCCATCCAGGTAGTCCCAGACTTGGCGGTAGCCTACCGCACGTATAGACGGCAACCCCGAATGCAGGTCACTTCTTTTACGCAGGGCTACGACCTCGTCGAGGAACCCCTGTTCCAACATATTTGTGAATCTTTGTTTAATGCGCTCGTGCAGTACCTGACGATTCGCCGGGGCAATGGCCAAGTTCGCGACAGTATAGGGCAATTGTTGCAGTCCCGAAGCGGCTGCTTCAGTACTTTGCGCAGATTGTTGCTGACGCAGCTCGGTCATGCTCTGACCACTGACTCGATAAACTTCCAGCGCGCGACTCAAGCGCTGCGGATCGTTCGGGTGAATCCGCGCCGCTGACACCGGGTCAATGAGCGCCAATTGATCGTGCAAGGCTTGCCAACCGAGGCGTGCAGCCTCTTCTTCGATCTGCGCGCGGACATCGGCATCGGCCGCTGGCATATCCGCCAGACCTTCGACCAAAGCCTTGTAATAGAGCATCGTACCGCCGACCAGCAGCGGAATTTTTCCGCGCGCGGTGATCTCGGCCATGGCTTGCAAGGCATCGCGACGGAAATCCGCAGCCGAATAAGCCTCAGCCGGGTCGAGAATATCGATCAAGCGGTGCGGATATTCGGCCAGCAGTTCTTTCGAAGGCTTGGCAGTGCCAATGTCCATGCCGCGATAGACCAGCGCTGAATCGACACTGATCAACTCGCACGGCAGCACCTTGGTCAGCTCGATGGCTAGATCGGTCTTGCCCGCAGCGGTCGGGCCCATCAGGAAAATCGCTGGAGGAAGCTGGCTCATCAACGACCGCGCAGGAACAGTTTGTCCAGATCGTCCAGGCCCAATTGGGTCCAGGTCGGTCGGCCATGGTTGCATTGACCGCTGCGCTCGGTGTTTTCCATGTCACGCAGCAGGCCGTTCATTTCCGGCAGGGCCAGGCGCCGATTGGCGCGGATCGCGCCGTGGCAGGCCATGGTGCCGAGGAGTTCGTTGAGGTGCGCCTGAATCCGGTCGCTGGTGCCGTACTCCATCAAGTCCGACAGGACATCGCCGACCAGGCGATTGGCTTCAGCCTGCTTCAGCAAGGCCGGGATCTGCCGAATCGCCAGGGTTTCCGGGCCCAGACGCTGCAGCTCGAACCCCAGACGCTGGAACCATGCCGCGTGCTCTTCAGCGCAATCGGCCTCGCGCTGGCTAACGGCCAAGGATTCCGGCACCAACAATGGCTGCCCACTGAGACCCTCGCTGGCCATGGCGATTTTCAGGCGTTCGTACATGATCCGCTCGTGAGCAGCGTGCATGTCCACCAGCACCAGCCCTTGGGCGTTTTCGGAAAGAATGTAGATACCTTTCAACTGCGCCAAGGCATAACCAAGCGGAGGAATATCTTCCTGCCCGGCCGGCAGTGCGTTGGCATTAGCCTCAGGCAGCGGCGCGAAAAACTCGCGATACGCAGCCTGAGCCTCGGCCGCCGGCGGTACCGCTGATTGTGGGCGTGGCGTGTATTGATACTGGTAAGCCCCGCCAGCGCTGGCACCGGACGAGGTATTGAACGCCGGCTGCGCCTGCGGTTGCTCCAGCAGCGCATTGGCCGCCAGACGCATTTCGCCCTGCGGGCCGAACTCACCGGCATCGAGGCCCGTTGGCCGCACGACAGCTGTGGTCACGGAACCGGCAAGCTGATCTTCCGGACGCACGTCGCCCAAAGCGCGGTGCAACGTGCCATAAAGGAAGTCATGCACCATGCGCCCGTCACGGAAGCGCACTTCGTGTTTGGTCGGGTGCACGTTGACGTCGACCGCCGCCGGATCGACTTCAAAAAACAGCGCAAACGTCGGGTGACGACCGTTGAACAGCACGTCGCGATAGGCCTGACGCACTGCGTGGGCCACAAGCTTGTCGCGCACCGCCCGGCCATTCACAAAGAAATATTGCAGATCCGCCTGACTGCGGTTAAAGGTCGGCAAACCAACCCAGCCCCAAAGGTGCAAGCCGTTGCGCTCGATCTCGATCGGCAGCGCCTGCTCGAGGAAACCCGAACCACAGATCGCCGCCACACGCCGGGCGCGGGCCGCGTCATCGTGGGCTTCGTGCAGGCTGAGAATGGTCTTGCCGTTATGCCGCAGATGGAAAGCCACGTCGAAACGCGCCAGCGCCAGACGCTTGATCACTTCTTGCAGGTGATCGAACTCGGTTTTTTCGGTCTTGAGGAATTTTCGTCGCGCCGGGGTGTTGAAAAACAGGTCGCGAACTTCCACGGAAGTGCCGACCGGATGCGCCGCCGGTTGCACCCGAGGCGCCATGTCGCGGCCTTCGGTTTCGACTTGCCAGGCTTGATCGGCATCGCGAGTACGCGAGGTCAGCGTCAGGCGCGCCACGGAACTGATCGACGCCAGCGCCTCACCCCGGAAACCGAGGCTCATCACCTGTTCAAGGTCTTCCAGGTTGCGAATCTTGCTGGTGGCGTGACGGGCCAGCGCCAGCGGCAGGTCATCGGCAGAGATGCCGCTGCCATCGTCACGCACCCGCAGCAACTTGACCCCGCCCTGCTCGACATCAACATCGATGCGCTTGGCGCCGGAGTCGAGGCTGTTTTCCAGCAGTTCCTTGATCACCGAGGCCGGACGTTCAACCACCTCACCGGCGGCGATCTGGTTCGCCAGCCGTGGGCTGAGCAGTTCGATACGGGCAGCAGCGTTCAGCACTTCGTTCATTCTTTGGACGCCAGTTCGGTGCCAGGAATGGTCAAGTGCTGACCGACTTTCAGTTCATCGCTTTTCAGATTGTTGGCAGCGCGCAGCGTGGCCGGCGACACCTGATAGCGCACGCCGATCATCGCCAGCGTTTCACCCGGACCGACGCGATGATCGCGCGGGCCTTGAGCGATCTTGCCGGAATCACGCAGCCAGGCGATGTAAGTGCCCGGTGGCGGGTTCTGCTGGAAGAACTGGCGCACGCCGCTGCTGATCGAGCGGGCCAACGCTTGCTGATGGCTCGATGCCGAGAGCTTGTTGGCTTCGTTGGCATTGGAGATAAACCCGGTTTCGACCAGAATCGACGGGATGTCCGGCGACTTCAACACCATGAACCCGGCCTGTTCCACACGCTGTTTGTGCAGCGGCGTGACGCGGCCGATGTTGGTCAGGACTTTCTGACCGACGTTGAGGCTGGAAGTCAGCGAGGCAGTCATCGACAGGTCGAGCAACACGCCGGCGAGCATGCGGTCCTTGTCATCCAGGCTGACGTTGCCAGCACCACCGATCAAGTCGGAACGGTTTTCACTGTCGGCCAGCCAACGGGCGGTTTCCGAGGTTGCGCCGCGGTCGGACAGGGCAAACACCGATGCACCGAAAGCGGCGGCAGATGGCGCCGCATCGGCGTGGATCGACACAAACAGGTCGGCGCCCTTCTTGCGGGCAATCTCGGTACGACCGCGCAACGGGATGAAATAGTCGCCGGTTCGGGTCAGTTCGGCGCGGAAGCCTTTCATGCCGTTGACCTGACGCTGCAGTTCGCGAGCGATCTGCAGCACTACGTCTTTCTCACGCTGACCGCGCGAACCGGATGCGCCCGGGTCTTCGCCACCGTGGCCGGCGTCGATCACCACAATAATGTCGCGCTTGCCGGCCGGGGCTGGCGGCAACTTGATTGCCGGTTCGGTCGGGGTTACCGGCACCGCTGGCACAGTCGCGACCTGCGGCGTCGGCGCAGGCGGCGGTGCGGCGTCGGCCGGGTTATCGAACAGGTCGACCACCAGGCGGTTGCCGTACTGCGCGTTCGGCGCCAGCGAGAAGCTTTTCGGGGTGACGGCTTTTTTCAGGTCGATGACCACGCGCAGGTCGGTCGGCGTGCGCTGGGCCGAACGCATTGCGGTGATCGGCGTGTTCGCGGTCTGCACATTCAGCGGTGCACCGAGGGTGGCACCGTTGATGTCGATCACCAGCCGGTCCGGTGCGGTCAGGGTAAACACGCTGTGCTGCACCGGGCCGCTCAGGTCGAAGACCAGTCGCGTGTTGTCCGGCGCCCGCCACAGGCGCACGCTGTTGACCTTTGAATCGGCCACAGCGTTGACGGTTACTGCCATCAACAACAGTCCAGCGGCAGCCACCAACGCGCGAAAGCGCATACCTAACCCCATCATTTAATTGGATTCCAATGCCAAAGCGGCACACCAGGCCTCGCCACGCGAGCCCTGGGATAAAATTTTCAGCGAACGCCCGCTGTCTTGCGGGCTAATGGTAATGGTCAGGTCAGGCTTTGGCAAAAAGCCTGCACCTTTATCGGGCCATTCGATCAGGCACAGGGCATCGTCTTCGAAGTAGTCGCGGATGCCGAGAAACTCCAGCTCTTCCGGATCGACCAGGCGATACAGGTCAAAGTGGAAGGCGCGGATGTCACCGATCTCGTAGGGTTCGACCAAGGTGAAGGTCGGACTTTTTACCGCGCCGACATGGCCCAAGCCGCGAATGATGCCCCGCGACAGGGTGGTTTTGCCCATGCCCAGGTTGCCTTCGAGAAAAATCAGGCCATGGCCCTGGGTCACGCGGGCGATCCGTGCGCCAAAGTCGCTCATGGCCTGTTCATCGGCCAGGTACAGGGTTACTTCAGACACGGTGCTTGCTCCTCCAACAACTGACGAATGGCTGGAATCAGATCACTGGCCGCCAGCCCACGGCCGAATTTTCCTTGTTGCTGACCGGCATTGGCGTGCAGCCAGACCGCCAGACACGCCGCATCAAAACCGGCCATGCCCTGCGCCAGCAGCGCACCGGTCAAACCGGCCAGTACGTCGCCGAGTCCTGCAGTGGCCATGGCCGGATGACCTTGGTGACAAAGCGCCAAACGGCCATCGGGATGCGCAATCAGGCTGCCTGCGCCTTTCAACACCACCACTGCTGTATATTTTTTGCTCAGCGCCAACGCTGCCGCGGGACGATCCGCCTGCACGTCGGCGGTGCTGATGCCCAGCAAACGCGCTGCTTCGCCCGGATGCGGGGTGATCACGCAATCCTTGGGCAATTGAACGAAATCACTCGCCAGCAAGTTCAGTGCGTCGGCATCCCACACTTGCGGCAATGCCGCGTTGGCCGCCGCCGACAGTAATGCGCGGCCCCAACTGGCCTGGCCGAGGCCAGGACCGACGACCAGCGTCGAGACTTTTTCCAGCAAACCCATCAACTGATTGGCCGATGAGGTGCCAAGAACCATAGCTTCCGGCACACGGGTCAGGGCTGCTGGCACATGCTCGGGACGGGTCGCCAGCGAAACCATGCCCGCGCCGCTGTGCAACGCCGTTTCGGTACTGAGCAGGATCGCCCCGCCAAATCCGTGATCGCCACCGATCAGCAACACATGGCCAAAACGCCCCTTGTGCGACGCCGGCGCGCGCGGCGCCAATCGAGGAAGATTAGCGGCATTGAGTCGCTGGGCGCGGACAGGAATGTCACGGTAAGTTTCCGCTGGCGCCTGCAAATCGTTGAACAGCAGCGCGCCGACATGATCCGCCGCGTCACCGGTGAAAAGCCCAAGCTTCAGACCAATAAAGGTCACCGTGAGATCGGCACAGACCGCGACACCCAGCGCTCGCCCAGTGTCGGCACACAATCCGGAAGGGATATCGACCGCAGCAACCGGCAAACCACTGACGTTGATCGCATTGATCGCGGTGGCATACGGCTCACGCACGTCGCCGCTCAGGCCGGTGCCGAGCAGGGCATCGAGGATGACCCCGCGCAACTCACTGTCAGCGCTCCAGCCCTGAATCGCCACACCGTGCGTCGAGGACTCGGCATGGGCTGACGCCGCGTCGCCCTGCAATTGCCGGGGATCACCGACCGCCAACACCCGCACAAGCAACCCGGCTCGCTGGGCCATGGCCGCGACCAGATAACCGTCTCCCGCATTGTTGCCATGCCCGGCCAGCACCGTCAGTTCAGTCGCCGAAGGCCACTGTCGCACCAATGCGCGCCACGTCGCATGGGCCGCGCGCTGCATCAATTCGAAGCCCGGCGTACCGGCAGCAATCAGCCGTGCATCGAGTTCGCGCACCTGTGCGGCGCCATACAGCGCGTCGGGTAATTCATCTTTCGTATGCGGCATGCGTCTTCGGGCTCCGATGTCTGGCAGAATTATACGCACCTCAGCTCCGGTTTCTCTCGCCTCATGTCCGCCATCACCACAGACTTGCCCGCCCTCGCCCAATCGATCAAGGATTGGGGCCGCGAGCTGGGCTTCCAGCAAGTCGGCATCAGCGGCCTGGATCTGGCCGAGCATGAGCAGCACCTCGCGCGCTGGCTCGAGGCCGGCTACCACGGCGAAATGGACTACATGGGCGCCCATGGCAGCAAACGCTCGCACCCCGAAGAACTGGTGCCGGGCACGTTGCGCGTGGTCTCGCTGCGCATGGACTACCTGCCCGGCGACACGCAAATGGCGCAAATGCTCGCGCAACCGGAAAAAGCCTACGTGTCGCGTTATGCCTTGGGCCGCGATTACCACAAATTGATCCGTAAACGTGTGCAGCAATTGGCCGACAAGATTCAGGCGCAGATCGGCCCGTTCGGTTTCCGCGCGTTTGTCGACAGCGCCCCGGTGTTGGAAAAAGCCATCGCCGAACAGGCCGGGCTGGGCTGGATCGGCAAAAACACTCTGGTGCTGAATCGCAAGGCCGGCAGTTATTTCTTCCTGAGCGAGTTGTTTGTCGATCTGCCACTTCCGGTGGATGAACCGCACAGCACTGAACATTGCGGCCGCTGCACCGCGTGCCTCGACATTTGCCCGACCAATGCTTTCGTCGGTCCCTACGTGCTGGACGCGCGGCGCTGCATTTCCTATCTGACCATCGAGCTGAAAACCGCAATCCCCGAGGATCTGCGGCCGCTGATTGGCAATCGCGTGTTCGGCTGCGATGACTGCCAGATCGTCTGCCCGTGGAACCGCTTCGCCAAGCCCTCAGGGGAAAGCGATTTCAAGCCACGGCACAACCTCGATAATGCCGAGTTGGCTGAGCTGTTTTTGTGGGACGAAGAGAAGTTTTTGAGCAGCACTGAAGGTTCGCCGTTGCGGCGGGCGGGGTATGAGCGCTGGTTGCGGAATCTGGCGGTAGGATTGGGCAATGCGCCTTCAACGATTCCGGTGCTGGAAGCGTTGAAGGCTCGACGGGATTATCCGTCAGAGTTGGTCAGGGAGCATGTGGAGTGGGCGCTGGAACGGCACTCCAGACTTTCGAATGCATAAAGGGCAAGCAAAATACTCAAGCCGCTCACATGCGCGTTGTATCAATGCTTTTAGCCGTTTTCATCATTGTGTTGGTCTGCCCGTCGGACAAATGGCCGCCCGCCTGCAAGACTTTGCAAACTCGCTGTTTACTGTCCTCTAGAAGGTAAATACGCTCCCCACGTCCTTTCGTCTTCGCAAAAAAAACATGCGTTACTTTTCTTCCAGCGCCGACGGGGCCGAACTCCTCGTACAGCATCTCGGACTCCGCCGCTGCTTGGCTGGCGGACTTATTGCCTTCCACGAGCTTGTAGAAACCTTTAGCCCTCTCCTCATTAATTTCAGACACGAAATTGTCTTTTTTGGCCCTATGCAATTGCCAAGGTTCGTCCGGCACTGTCTCCACGGGCGCATTGGCTTTTTTGGCCGCAGCCTTGGCGCCTTTTCCACCCTTCTTTAAATATTGCCCCGCTTTGCCTGCCCCCTTGCCACTGAGCCCTTGGCTAAAGGCTGAAGCCATCTTCCTGCCAGCATTCACAGCAGCTTTTGCACCTGCCGCCATACCTGCACCCAGCGAAGCCAGCCCAAGACCAAAACTGATCCAGCCCAATATCTCGCCTGCTTGAGAACCCGGTGCCAGCTCATTGGCCAGCTCGCTGGCGATACCCGCCAAACCTGAAGCAACCGCCAGCCCCAATGCCGCCACTGCCCATGGCGTCGCCGCGCCCATCGTTAGTACGCTGGCCACAACCCCGAGAATACTGAGTCCGATGCCCAGGATCGTTTGCCAGGATATATGTCCGGTAGGGTCAACACGATTGACAGGGTCGCCCAGGCAATAACTGTAGGCATTCAATCCGCCCGCGCCGAACGGGCTCATGCTGTCGGGGGCGAGAAAACGCATCAGTGTCGGACTATAGGCTCTGTAACCGTTACCCAGCAGATACAACCCGGTCACCGGATCCAGCTGCTCGCCGTTGAACCCTGCCAGGCTGAACAGTCCACCTTCGGCAGGGCGATGCCCGTAAGGGCTGTAGGCGCAATCGGTGAGCTGTTCCTTGCCCAGCGTTGCCAGCACGCTTTGCTGCTGGTCGGTACCAAACAGCTGCGCGCCGGCGTTCGAACCGAGCTGCCGTTGCCCCACAAGCGCTCCACCGTGACGCACAACACTGGACGAATTTTCACCACTCACCTCATTGGCGACCCGGCCCGCATGGTAGTAACGCTGCGTAATCACCTTGTCGGGTTGCGACAGTTCGACCAGATCGTCGAAGCCGTCGTAATGGTAGCCACGAATGACTGATCCCCCTGCGCTGGACAATTGCTCAAGACGTCCGAATGCGTCATAGGCCAGGGTTCGCGCCTGGTCGTCCTTGATCATCCTGCCGTTGGCGTCGTATTCCAGTGTCACTGCCGGTGGATAGTCGGCATGGGAATGTTTGACTGCACTGAGCTGTACAGGATCAGGATTGTCATAACTGAAGGTGGTCAGATTCATGCCCAGCGGGAACGTCGTCTGCACGGTCAGAATGTTATCCAGCGCATCGAAGGTGAACGTCTGCCGGACAATTTCCTTGCCATACGGATCGCGGGGCTTTTGGGTGCCAGCACAGTCGTATTGGATCAGTCGCCCGCGCACATCGTAGGTGAATTGTTCGTCGCGCAATAGTTGCGTGCCGCGCCTGGAGACTTTCTGCGCCAGTTTGCCGGCAAGCGTGTAAGTCGATTCCAGCGTCTGGTCGGGCTGGCCCTGAATCTCGAACGTACGACGGGTTTCACGACCGATGTCGTCATAGGCAAACCGGGTGATCATCTGCCGCTTGGTCGACGTTTCTTCGGTTTTCGTCCAGTCCAGCATCCCCGTCTGGATGGCGTAGTGGAATTCGGTTTTCAACGAGCCCTGTGAGGTGGATAGCAGGCGGCCGTGCTTGTCGTATTCGGATCGGCTTTCGGCTCCGAGTACATCGACATGGGTGATCGGTCGTCCCTGCAGGGACCAGGTACTGGACGTTGATTTTGTGATAGCGCCGAAGGTCGTCGTTTCGGATTTGAGGCGTCCGGAAGGGTAATAGGTAAAGCTGCGCTCCCTGCCGTTTTCGGTACAGGCCAAGGGATTGCCACTGGCGGGGTCGTAAGTCAGGTTCGTGAGCAATGCACCTGACTTGCGCTCCGTCAGCACACCGCCCAGATCGCGCAAATAAGTGAATTCGGTTTTTGTGCCATCAGCACTCTTGTACCACTGCGGCTGAGTGAAGCCCGCTTCATAACCCGCCTCGGACTTTCGTCCGCCTACGGTACTTTGTATCAAACGATCCAAACCATCATAAGTTTGCTGCCCCAACACCGTGTCACCGACCTTGATGCCGATCGGTAGCCCGGCATCGCTATGTTCGGCGTAGTCGGTCACCACCGTATTGGAATCAGGCAGGACAATGCGGATTATCCGGTCAAAAACGTCGTATTCATATCGAGTGATATTGCCGACAGGATCTGTCTCGCTGGTTGTGCGCCCCAACCCATCATAGGTGTAAACGATTTTGCCGAGACTCTTGCTCTTCAGATTGAAGCTCTCGACACTCAGCGGTTTACCGAAGTCATTGACGAGGGTGAGTGTCTTGCCCATCCCCTGGAGCCAATGGGTTTGCTGGCGAAGAACCGGATTCGCCTCGCTGTGTTCGATACGCCCGTCGGCATGCAGCGTCTTGCTGACCTGGCCCCAGGAATCGAATTCGTAGCGGGTACTGAGCGGATAAGGCTTGCCGTCACGCCAATCGGTCAGCGTCACTTTCACCGTGTGACCGACCGAATCATGCAGGGCAGAATAAATCGTGCGAGCCTGAATAAGCCCGTCCTTGTCAGGATGGTCGCAGTCCTTTTCCTGAACGGTGATCACCCGCTCCAGGCCGTCATAATTCACACGTTGCTCACCACCGACGGGATCCGTGGTCACCATGGTCGCCGGTTGCTGTTTACTGGCGGCCAGATAGGCAAACTGGGTAGCGGCCGCATAAGGGCTCCCGGAAGCAACCGTTTTGCGCACTGCCCGGCCGATGGCGTCGTATTCATGTTCGACGTGCTCGCCATCGACACCGACCTCTGACATCAGTAATCCGGTCAGCGTCGAAAGCACTTTCTCACTGGTCTGTAGCGCACCGTCGAATCCACATGTGCTGGACTTGACTCGCAACCTGTCACCCTCGAGTTCATAGGAAAACCCGGTAGAGGTTTTTTTCTCATTGAGGGTGATACTTTGCTGTTTCGTGGCACCGTGCTTGAGTGGGTCCTTGGGCGTATCCAGATAGCTGCGTTCGGTTTTCGAGCGTAAGACTTCAACATCTGCCACAACTTCGTAAAAACGTTCCGCAACCGGCAACACGAATGCCAGCTCCGCCCCCTCCAGTGCAGTATGCAGCGCATAGTCGTAGTACGTGACAGTCGAAGCCCCACCCGACGCGGCAGCGGTAACCGTTCTCTTTTTCGGGAACCTTGAGAAACCCAGCGGATCCTCTGGGCAATTGTCTCCACCACCTACCGGATAAAATTCCGTCGAAGTCGTCACCCCACTTGGCTCAATGTGTTTGAGCAAGTTGCCTTCGCCATCGAACTCGGTGACGGTGGTTTCCACACGCTGCTGTTGGGTGCGTCGATCGAGGTGAGTCACCGTATGGACTTTCGGCATACGAAACTGAGCAGCCTGCTCATTGAAAGGCTTGGTGACGGAGCAGTGATACTCGGTGGCGGTGGCGATCTGGGCGTCACCGCAGGTTGTAACCTCAGCCACCAACAGATGGAACTTGTTGTAGGTGCGTTTAATGCGCGTATGCACTTTGCCGCTCAGTAACAACTGCTCGTCCGAGGTATAGACATAGTGGCCGGGCGCCAGATAGAGCGGGTCCAGGTCATTATCCTTGGCGGGGAGGAGGCCCTGCCCAAGGAAGTTATGGTCGGAGTACGTGTATGTCTTGCAGAGTCTGGGTTGGCCGCGCCCTGGGTAGATATCGTGCGCGATAACAAACGGCAGTGTCTGTTCCGCGCCATTTACGAAGCTATGACCTTGCCGCTTGTAGCGAATGATTTCTACGCCGCGTAGCGGATTGACGACTCGGTGCAAATAGCTGCCCTCGTCGATGACTTCATATTCCAGCTCCCAACCTTTACCTACCGGAAGCTCGATTGCCGTTACCCGAGCGTTTTTCAAGATCAACTTGTAGTCGGAACTGGAAGAGGTATCGGGATACCGGGTCAACGTTACCTGACCTGCATTGCGGGTGATTTTCAGCAGGCATTGTTTGGCGTCACGAACTTCGGCCAACCTGGGGAACTGGTTGAACATCTCGTGCTTCAACGCGATGCTTACACCGTTCGCCGCGATTATTTTTTCCGCTACGGCGACCTGAGTGCCAGCCAGGACCTTGAGCAGTTCACGCCGACCATCCTTGTATCGAACTTCATAGCGCCCTGCTCCGGTCACCAGCACCTTTGCCGTTTGCAGTTTCATTTCCTTGAACTTCAAACCGGTGGACGTTTCCACAGCCTTGTAACGCTCACCGTTGGACAGCGTCATGACTTTGCTGCGCAAGTCGTAATGGGTCAGGGTCAAAGACCAGCCAATGCCAAAACCAGAGTCCGCCTGGTTGAGCGGATTGAAACCCATTGAAAGTGCAAGCTCAGGACCATTGAGATCCGCCGAGTGCAACTTTCCTAACGAAAACGAGCACGTATACATGCCGGTGCGGGGATCCACACCTCCGGAGACAAATTCACCGAAGTTGAAAGCATTTGAATGAACAGCGGCAGATAAATTACTTTCCATTGAAAAACGTCCTTTTATTTCAAGATCCAGATATTGACTCGTAAACTTGGCCAGCAAACATCGCTGACCACATTATGAAATCAGACAATCTGTTTCATTGGTCGCTTGGACTCACCCAGAATAAAAGTGCGCTGCTCTTTATTACCTTCGATACACAGCCTGTGTACCGAGCCAAACTCATCGATCACTGCAAACTCGAATGAACCCTCGCTTTCCCGCCCCACTTGCAGGTCAGCGGAAATATATTGAACAAGCGTCAGTTGCCCAGGCACATTGTTGATCGGCACGTTCATGATACCGAGGGGACTGCGGAAATTTGCTTTCAGGCCGTAGATGGGTGCCATGTAACCGTAAAAGTTTCTGCGCCCGTCGCGAGTACCAGGAATGTTTCCGGAGGCATAGACTTGCACCGCATCTTCGGAATCATAAGGATCAAGTTTTACCTCACTGCTGTACCAGTCAAACAGGTGAATCTGCCTGCCGTCCGCGTGCAGCCCAATGTGATGACTTTGAACCCAGTCATATTGTGCTTTCTGCTGTCTGCTACCATATTCATTGAATGTAAAGCTCTTCAGCGAATATTCTTTCGGCGGAATTGCCTCCAGCGTAACACTGCTGTCAAAGCCGATTCCGTTACTTCGCAATAACACGCCATCCACGAGAATTTCGGCGGCCACTTCCATGATTCCGGGCCTGGTGGCCGAAACCCAAAACTGGAAAATCTGCACGGGATCAGAGTCGTCACTTATCCGATTGTGCGTGGCACGTGGTACTTCGGTAATCCGCGGTGCACCGCCCGACATTTCGTGAGCATAACGATTTTCCTGCAGCGATACATTCCAGTCGCCTTCCAGAGGGCGCGCGCCGTTATAGGCGATCAACCGCAGTGATTGCAGGGCGGGATGCCCATACAGAGATGCGCCATCGCCATTGTTATCGATCCCGTGCAGAAGCACCAAAACACGCACCTGCATGCGCCCGTTGGCATAAAGCACTTTATGCTGGCCCGACCTTGTGGCATCGAGTTTAACTTCGATACGGGAAATACCAATTTGCTCATCAAACATTTATCAATACCTTGCTGATTAATACACTTCGCCCTCTAAGGACCCAGCAAACTATTGACGCTCGCTTTAAATAAGAACAGCCGCGACATTCGACAAATTATGAGAAAGTAATATTTCAACATCAACCCCAACAGCTCTCACAAATGCTAATACATTCAACAATCGCAGACCACATCAAGCGAACTTCAACCACACTCCGCCTGCCCCTTTGATTTCAGCACTCAACAATCTGCTCCCCTCCTGACCTCAACTGCACAGAATCAAAAGAGGAGCCAACGGGCAGTTTATTCTTGTCAGGTTATGTTAGAAAAACAAAGGAGCGGTTACTTCCACCAATATTCAGTCACTGTCTGAACCTGTCGAGAATCCGCTTTCCGAGGACTCGCTATCGGAGTCAGACTCGAAAACCACCTCCTCCGTCTGGATTTCCACCTTCCGATCCATACTGGAGTTTTCAAGATACTGACTAATCCGTTGCCTTGACGCGTCACTCAGCGGATTATTCAATAAACCAATGAACAGATCCTGTGTATCGGGAATCTCGAACAATTCATATCCCACGTCAGAAATATTATTATCATGCAATGCCACAACCCCCAGTTTCCTGAGCGAATCTATGCCTGAAGGAACGCTGGAAAGATGTGCGTTGCTCAGCATTAATCCGGTTAAACCGGCCATGTAGCCTACATGCGGAACAACTGTCAGAGGATTGTTTGCCAGATTCAATCGGGTCAGCGTTTCGATTCTGGACAATCCTTCAACTGTGACCTCGGATAGTTTTAGCGAGCACCCGTCCAGCGTAAGTTCGCTTAACTGGCGCATTTGAAATATTCCTGACGGGAATCCCTCCATTTTTATACCAACGACTCCCAAATATTGAATATTCGGAAAGCTATCGAGAAACGCACCTATCCGTGCACCCGGTTCATTTGCGGTCAATATCAACTCTGCTACATATTCAAATCGGGCGGACAACGTTGGTAACTCACCCGAAAAATCAACATAGTGAGAAAAATAATAATCCCCCTCGCCCCACCTCGAAACCGACTTGCGCTGCCAGATATCTTGCAGCTTTGCGCTGAACTTCTCGCGAGCCAGGCGTCGTTCGGCAAGCGTCGACGCGCCCTCTGGTTCCGACGTCCGCGTATGAGGTGATGCCCCTTCGGCAGTCCATATCGCCAATTCATTACGCAATGTCACAAATTCTTTTTCCAGGCGCAGCAATGCGCCGGAAGGATCACTCTTCAAGCGCTCGGTGATAAATGCCGTCACCTCCTGATCTGGAAGATGCGGATAAAGATCACGCACACGGTCGGCAACGGACTTGGTCGATGTCAGGTTGTTGTCGCCGCCGCCTCGCAACTGCCCCGTTTGCCGGTGTTGTGCAGTGGCAGGATCAACGGTAACCGCAAGCGGCGCCACCCCCAACAACTCACTCACGGTTTGGCGTGATGGCAACGGCTGCGCACGGACCCACTGTTGCAACGCCGCACCACCAACTTCTGTCACACCCAGCAACTGACGATGCCCGGGCGACAACAGAAACCAGATGGTTGAATACAGGTCCTTCGATTTCCGAGGTGATTGGGCGTCGCGGCTCTGGAGGACATAGCCATCATCCTGACGGATCAGTATGTGACGAAACGGCGATCGGGCCTCGCCGATAGCGCTCAGGACATGCCCGTCCATCGTCCCTTGGCGAATCTCGACACGCGTTTGCCGCGGCCAATTCGCCAGATTTCCGAGCATATGCAGCACTAACCGATCACTGTCCGGGTTGGCTACGGCCTCTAAGTGAATGCCTTCCACGGCCCTTGCCAAGCGAATCTCTCGCAGCGCCACCAGCGCCTCTTTCGCCACTCGCTGAGGCATGCCTGGCTGGTTGTGCATATGTAAACGCTCGGCAGCGCTCATATTGCGCCATATCGCCAGCGCAGCCGTTTTCGGTAGATGTGGAAACACCCGGCGCATCCGTAAAGTGTTTTCATCGCAATCGGATTCAAAGGCATCTTCCAGATCCTTGAACCGCCTAAATTGCTCAGGGGCGGCCCCGCGTCCCTGCGCCTGAATCGTCTGATCAAGTTCCAATCGCCTGATGGTGTCCTCCAGTAAAAAAGGCGCAGGGCGGTCATGAATGAGCACATCGCGCAGCACTGATTCATCGACCCCGCTCACGGCCAGCACACGTGCAACCATGACGGCGGAAAATTGCCCCACGGAACGGCCCATCCGGCGAAAAAGTTGTGCGGTTTGTACTGAGATTGAGTCAGTGAAGGGGGGGACATCGCTGTCCAGCGGAGCCCAGAACCGGCCTTCGCTGTCCGGCTTCAATAGCGGGCCGGAGGGGTCGAGTTCACTGGCCAGCGTGGCGCGAAACAGCCCGCTCTTAGCGTCCAGCACCACTTGCACAACATGGTCATCGGCCACGGCCACGTACTGGCGCTGCTTCACAATCCTGATGCCTTGCGCATCGGTTTCATCGAAGGTTTTGGGTGCAGGTATGCAGTAATCTGCCAGTGAGTACTTCGCGGCATGCATCGCGAACTCATCGATCGCAGATGACCTCGGGTTCACGCTCACTCTGATCGCTGGCGTCACTGCGATCGAGTCAGACCCGAAGGAAACGGGCAACGCTTCGAGGTGATGGGGTATAGGCAGGTGCGGCATTGCTGAAGAGCCGGACGGTGGCCGGCGAGCACCGTCTACGCTGAATTCGTGGGTTTTGATTGGGGCAGGTACAGGTTTGACCTTTGGCGGTTTGCCAGTCATGGCTGCTCATCCTTGAGATATGGCTGCGTTGGCCCCGCATACAGAAGGGCCAACACTCGATATAAGCAAAAGCACTTTGAATGCAATTACCTGATAATTGAACACCACAGCTTATCGGTAGTTGCCATGCCAAAAAGCATATATATCTACTACATCCACTGGCATTGCATCAGTGAAGGTGAGTCTTAGCCTCGTTCCAGATATAAATTTCGTTCGTAAAAGTTCACGCGAATCGCCAGCCTATGCTCCGTACCGTGTTCATCAATGGCAAGAAAGTGAAGCTTGTCTCCGTACTTGGAACTTTTACCGGCTTCCGAGTATTCGGACAGGGCTTGCACGACGGTTAGCTCTCCATCGCTCTGGACCTTCACATCATAATGCTCTCGACCCCATGTATGGGCGTCAGGAAAAAAGGTGTATACAAAAGGATCTCCGTTAGCCGGCAAGATCACAGTCACCCTTTGTTTTTCAGGGCGAACAAGAATGACCTCCATATAATTGGTTTTTATTTCATTAAGTCTGTTACCCCCCGCAAATTTATGGTCAACGCCTTCTCCTACTCCGTCTACAACCCAATCGACCAGTTTGATCTGCTGCCCTCGCGGATAGAGCCCAAGACGGTGGTTCCAGATTCGATTGCCGGGCAATTCATCGCCGCGCCGGGTTTGATACCAGCGAAATTCTTCGATGGAATACGCCGATGGAGGTTGTGCTTCGATGGTTACACTACTGTCATGAACACTGGAGAGTGTCGTTCCATTACTGAGAATCCTCTCACCGTTCAGCGACAGACACGCACCAATCTGGGTCGTCCCGGCGCTCGATGAGGATACCCAAAACGTTCGGACCTGAGGATGGACGCTGTCATTTTCCGGATCGTTGTCGGGAGCGTCTCCGGCGGTGGTTGAAGGTCGTGCCTCAATCGTAAACCGCCCTTGATCGGTGCTTGCGACCCAGCCGTCGCGCAACGTCTTGCCAGTGCTGTAATGAATCAGTTCGATGCTTTCCATTACATCTGCAGGCACGTGCATGGCATTGCCGTTGGCGTCTACCCCGGAAACCAGAACTTGTACTTTCACCTGCATCCGGCCATTACCAAACAGCGACTTAGTGCGAGTATTGTCGCTCGCATCAAACTTGACCTTCATAATGGCAAGGCCTGCGAGTATGCGCGCAGTGGTTTGCTGATCGTGTGTAGCATCCATGCTTTCGCTCATGATGTGTTCCTTCGAAGAGTAATATTTAAATGTCGACATCGAAAATATGCCAACAAAAAAATTACAGACCTTTCAAATAAACAGCAAAGCGAAAAATGTAAGAAACATACGCTTGCAAACCTCTAGTGGCTTACAGACTTTTATCTGGCAAACAACTATTTTCCGGCGACAAGCATCAAGGCTCGTCGTTATAAACAAACTTGGGCATTTCCCAATGAAAACGGATGGCCAGCAGACGTAACAAGAACCCGCCGAACAGCGTAATCAGAATGGCTTGTTCACCGGGCACATTCAGATAAAGACACAGCATGTAGCACCACGCTGCGGCGAAGGAGACGCTCGCATACAGTTCGCGGCGAAAGATCAGCGGAATGTCGTTGCAGAAAATATCGCGCAAGATGCCACCGAACACCCCCGTGATCACGCCGCTGACCGACGCCACCAGCATGCCGTGGCCCATTTCCAGTGCGGTCATGCAGCCAATCAGGGTGAACGCCACCAGACCGACGGCGTCGAGCACCAGGAACAGCGAACGCAAGTGGCGCATCCAGCGCGCGGTGAACACGGTGAACATTGCCGCGACAGAGGTCAGCACCAGGTATTCCGGGTGTTTTACCCAGGTCAGCGGATAATGCCCGAGCAGCACATCGCGCACCGAGCCACCGCCCAAGGCTGTTACGCAGGCGATCAGTACCACGCCAAACCAGTCCATGCCGCGCCGCCCGGCAGACAGGGCGCCAGTCATGGCTTCAGCGGTGATGGCGATCAGATAGAGCATCAGCAACATGGTGGCGATCCAGGCAGGAAGGCGCGCAGTCTAGCCATTTCAGTGCGGCACCAAAAGGGGGCAATCGCAATGCCCGCCCCCATCGCCAGGCATCAGAACTTGATGAAATGCTTGCGGTAGTGCTGCAACTCGGCGATCGACTCACGGATGTCGTCCAGCGCCAGGTGTGTGCTGCCCTTCTTGAAGCTATCACGCACGTCCGGTGCCCAGCGCGCGGCCAGTTCCTTGAGCGTGGAGACGTCGAGGTTGCGATAGTGGAAATAGCTTTCCAGTGATTTCATGTGGGTATAAAGGAAGCGGCGATCCTGACAGATGCTGTTGCCACAGATCGGCGACTTGCCCTTCGGTACCCATTTTTCCAGGAAGGCGATGGTTTCAGCTTCGGCTTCGGCCATGCTGATTCGGCTGTCACGCACGCGCTGGGTCAGGCCGGAGTTGCCGTGGGTGCGGGTGTTCCACTCGTCCATACGCGCGAGCACTTCGTCACTGTGGTGGATAGCGATCACCGGGCCTTCGGCCAAGGTGTTCAGATCACTGTCGGTGACGATGGTGGCCATCTCGATGATGACGTCGTTTTCCGGATCCAGACCGGTCATTTCCAGGTCGATCCAGATCAGGTTCTGCGGGTTTTGCATATGTCGGCTCCTAGGCAATGCTGCGCAGTTTAGCCTAGGCCGGTGGCCGGGCGTGCTAAACTCGCGGCCGTTTTACCTAATCGCTGCATTCTTCAGACGGAACACCCATGGCCAAACGCCAACTCAATCGTCGTCAAAACTGGCGCATCGAAAAGATTCAGGGCGAGCGCGCTGCACGCGCCGCCAAACGCGAGTCCTCGGCTGTCGAAGCCCTTGAGGGCGGCGACCTGGGCCCGGAACAGACCGGCCTGGTGATTGCCCACTTCGGTGTACAGGTCGAGGTCGAGGCCGTTGACGGTGATCAGGCCGGCCAAGTGTTCCGCTGCCACTTGCGCGCCAACCTGCCTGCGCTGGTAACCGGCGACACAGTCGTCTGGCGTGCCGGCAATCAGGGCATCGGGGTGATTGTCGCGCAACTGCCGCGCACCACCGAACTGTGCCGCCCGGACAGCCGTGGCCAGCTCAAACCGGTAGCCGCCAACGTCGACATGATCGTCATCGTCTTCGCGCCGCTGCCCGAGCCGCATGCCAACCTGATCGACCGCTATCTGGTTGCCGCCGAACACGCTGGAATCCGGCCGCTGCTGCTGTTGAACAAATTCGACTTGATCGACGAGCAGAACGCCCCAGCACTGAATGCGCTGCTGGCGGTGTACCGCACACTCGGTTATCCGGTGCTTGAAGTCTCGGCACACCACGGCAACGGCATGGAACAACTGCAACAGCAGCTCGACGGGCGCATCAGCGTGTTCGTCGGCCAGTCCGGTGTCGGCAAGTCGTCGCTGGTCAACAGCTTGCTGCCTGAAGTGGAAACCCGTGTCGGGCCGTTGTCCGAGTTGTCCGGTCAGGGTACGCACACGACGACCACTGCGCGCCTGTTCCACTTCCCTGGCGGCGGTGAGTTGATCGACTCCCCGGGTATCCGCGAATTCGGCTTGGGTCACGTCAGCCGCGCCGATGTTGAAGCCGGTTTCATCGAATTCAATGACCTGCTCGGCACCTGCCGCTTCCGCGACTGCAAGCACGACCGTGAACCGGGTTGTGCACTGCTCAAGGCGCTGGAAGATGGCCGCGTGCAGCAGCAGCGGATGAACAGCTACCGCTCGATCATCGCCAGCCTGCCGGAAAACGGCTACTAAACATCTGCACCGGCAGTACCTCGCCCGAGGGCTGCCGGATGTCGGACTACGCCTGACAACCCCCCGATTCCGTTAAACGCCAGACTTTTCTTACAGGCCCGCACACGCCTGCTTGCAGGACATTTCTCTTTCACCGCCCAACCCTTGTAGGCAAGCTCCAGATGCCTAGATTGGGGTCCTCCTTCGCACCTTCGCGACCTTCGAGGAACCCCATGCAGACCTATCACCTGTTCATCAGCCATTCGTGGAACTACGCCCACACTCACGACAATCTGGTACGCCTGCTCGGCGCCAAGCCGGATTTCAGTTTCAAGAATTTTTCCGTGCCGCCACATAACCCGATCCTGGGCGCGCAGACCGACAAGCAGCTCGAAGAAGCCATCGAAAACAAGATTCGCCCCTGCTCGGCGGTACTAATCATGGCCGGGATGTATTCGACCTACAGCAAGTGGATCAACAAGGAAATCGAGATCGCCAAACGCATGGGCAAGGTGATCATCGCGATCAAGCCATTCGGCGCCGAGCGCATTTCCGCCGTGGTACGTGACGCGGCACACGCCGAATGCGCGTGGAACACCAATAGCATCGTCAGCGCGATTCGCCTGCATACGGCGGTGTGATTATGCGCAAGGGACTGTTTATCGGCATCAACCACTACGACTACGTCTCGCCGTTGAGCGGTTGCAACAACGACGCAATGGCCATGGCTTCGGTACTGGAGCGTCACGCCAACGGGCGCCCGAACTTCAGCAGCAAAGTGCTGACGTCGGCCGAAGAACAACTAACGCTCAAACACATGAAACAGCAGATCCAGAGCCTGTTCTCAGGCGACTGTGACGTGGCACTGCTGTACTTCGCCGGTCATGGGCAGTTCGACACCAGCATCGACGAAGGACTACTCATTCCCCAGGACTATCAGCCTGGCGGAGACGGTATTCGCATCAGCGACATTCTGGAATGGGCGGACAAAGCCCCGCACATCAAGAATAAAATCATCATTCTCGATTGCTGCCAGGCCGGTGCAGCAGGCGCCCTGCGCAACCTGCGCGGCGGCAGCAGTGTGATCGGCGAAGGCGTGACCATTCTCACCGCCTGCAAAAAAGAACAGTACGCCCTGGAAAGCCGCGGTCACGGGGTATTTACGGATCTGTTGCTGCAAGCGCTGCATGGTGGCGCCGCCAACGTACTCGGCAAGGTCACCCCCGGTAGCGTCTATTCGTTTGTCGACAATGCGCTGGGAGCCTGGGAACAGCGTCCGGTATTCAAGACCAATGTTTCGCAGTTTGTGCCGCTACGCGAGGTCGCGCCGCTGATCGCCGAAGAAACCCTGCGCAAACTCAAGGACTGGTTCCCGGAACCGAGCTTCGTTTTCAGACTCGACCCCAGCTACGAGCCCACCGAAGCGCAGTTCAACCCCGAGCACGGCGACATCTTCAAGCAACTGCAAATGTGCAATCGCCACAGCCTGATCGAGCCCGTGGACGCCGAACACATGTATTACGCCGCCATCAACTCCACCGGCTGCCGCCTCACCGCCCTCGGCGCCTACTACCGCGAACTCGCCATAAAAGGACACTTCTGATGCCCGTATTCATCAGCTACCGCCACATGGATCGCGCCCACGCCATCGCCATCAATAGCCGCCTGATCCAGGCCAACATCAAAACCTACCTCGACGTGCTCGACCCCGAGTCGCAGACCACCGACGACATCACTGGGGTCATCACCCGCAACATCACCGAATGCACGCACCTGCTGGCAGTGGTCTCGGAAAAGACTGCGTTATCGTGGTGGGTGCCGTTCGAAATTGGCGAAGCGACCATCAGCAACCGGCGGATCTGCTCGTTCAAGACCGGGCCGACGGAGCTGCCGTTGTATCTGGATAAGTGGCCGAAGCTGAGCACGGACAGTGATCTGAATTTCTTTATCGACGCGTATCGCGAGGAAGTGTCCAACAAACGCTCGATGACGCTGGATTCGAGCAATGAATCCTTTAGCGGCACCTATAAGCGCAACGCCGAGATTTTCCACGAACAACTGAAGAACCGGATTCGGCGTGGGTTCTGACAGACGTAAAAAAGCCGCGATCATCTCGCGGCTTTTTTTTGCCTCACACGCTGGCCGGCGGTTTTGGCACAACCACCTTTGGCTCAGGCTTGCGAAACGCATACAGATGCTGACGCACAATCCCGCCCGGCAGTTCCTTGCCAAACACGCCATAACGCACCGGCCATTCCTTTGGCGGCAGCTTGAACGTCCCGAAGAGCATGTCCACCAGCGGCGTGTGGATCGCGTAGTTTTTGTAGATGTAGTCTTTGTGCCGAGCGTGGTGCCAATGGTGATAGCGCGGCAGCACGATCAGGTAGTTCAGCCAGCCGCCGTTGATTCGCACGTTGGCGTGGGCCAGTACCGCTTGAACACCGACCAGGATCACATAGGCATTCAACGCTTGCGGCGCGAAGCCCAGCAGCATCAATGGCACCAGCACGCCAGTGCGGGTCAGCAGGATTTCAATGAAGTGCACGCGGGAGCCGGCGAGCCAGTCCATGTGCGTACTGGAGTGATGCACCGCGTGAATGCGCCACAGCCATGGCACTACATGGTAGAGCCGGTGCAGCCAGTACTGACCGAGATCGGCGACCAGTATCGCCAGCAGAAACTGCACAACGAGCGGCAGGCTTTGCACGCTCGCTTGCAAGCCCGGCGACATCGCCCAACCGGCGATGTAACTCGAAGAGGCGGTGATGAAAATCAGGATGAACTGCACCAGCATGTGGCTGACGAAAAAGTAGGTCAGGTCGGTGCGCCAGTGCGGGCGCAGGATGTTTTGCTCGGGGTCCTTGGAATAGAGCTTTTCCAGAGGAATGAACACGATGGCCGACACCAGCAGCGCCAGCACAAACCAGTCCAGACCGAGCGAGTACGGCGTCTGCCCGATCGCGCTGACCTGGACATTGGTACCGCCCAGAAACACTGCAAGCCCCGACGCCACCAATCCGGTAATCCCCAGACGTTTGCGCTTGTTGAGCAGGATATTCAGGGTGCCGAGGCTGAACGACAGCACCAGACCGAGCAACAGCGTGGTGCGCGCAAATTGCTCGTCATAGACCTTGCGCAGTTCAGCCGTGGTCAGCCATTCCGGGAAGAGAAAGCAGAGTACCGCCAACAGGCTCAACAGCCCGAGGGTGGCTGATATATAGCCACTGACCCGCCCCTCACCAAACTTGAAGGGTGCGTTGCCGTGCCGCTGAAAATAGGCTTTGAGTCTTTCCATAACTGATCTTCCGTGATTGCGAATACTGCGACTGCTCATTGCGACGCAGGCAGAAACAAAAAAGCCACGGTGACCGTGGCTTTTTGTGAATCACTGCTTGGGCGTGGGAGCCGGTGCAGTGGCTGGCGGAGTAGCGGGAGCAGGCGCCGCACTCCCCGGCTCGGCCGGTTTCGGTGCGGCGTCGTCGAACAGATTCAACCGCTCGCGAAGCTCGTGCGCCGGCACCGGTTGCTGATCCGCCGGCAGCGCGTTCGGATCAACCGGTGTCGCCGGCGCGTTGCCGTTCTGACTCTGATCCGCCGGTTTAGCCGCGTCGGCACCTTGCGCACCTTCGATGGCCGCCTGGGCCTTCTTGGTCAGCACGACAATATCGATGCGGCGGTTGACCGGATTGAATGGGTTTTCCTTGTCGAACAATGCCGACGAGGCGTAACCCACTACCCGCGCCACTTGCGCATCCGGATAACTACCGGCAACCAAGGCACGCCGGGCAGCGTTGGCACGGTTGGCCGACAGCTCCCAGTTACCGTAATCACCGGTACCGATATAAGGCTTGGCATCGGTGTGGCCGCTGATACTGATCTTGTTCGGCACCGCTTTGATGGTGTCGGCCATGGCCAGCAGGATGTCTTCGAAGTACGGTTTCAGGCGTGCAGAACCGGAGTCGAACATCGGCCGGTTCTCGGCGTCCATGATCTGGATGCGCAAACCGTTCGGAGTGATCTCGAAGAGGATCTGATCCTTGAACTTCTGCAACTGCGGGTTCTCGTCGACCTTGTTCTGCAGTTCTTGCAGCAGCAGTTCCAGACGTTCCTTCTCGACCTGCTCGGCCATGCCTTCAACCTGTTCAGTATCGACCGTAACCTTGTCAGGCTGCGGCTGCGATTTCACTTCCGGGTTAAGGGTGTTTTCCGGGGCCAGGGTCGGCGTGCCGCCCAGGTCGATGATGTACGGCGTGCCGCTTTCGGAGAAGCCGACCGGGTCTTTGAAGTAACCGGCGATAGCGATCTTCTGCTCGGGCGTCGCGGTGGACAGCAGCCACAACACCAGGAAGAACGCCATCATCGCCGTGGCGAAGTCGGCGAAGGCGATTTTCCACGCCCCGCCGTGATGCCCGCCGGCTATGCGCTTGACGCGCTTGATGATAATCGGCTGATTATTTTCCATGACTTAGCGACCGCGAACCGCTTGTTCCAGCTCGGCGAAGCTTGGACGGTGCGCCGGATACAAAACCTTGCGACCGAACTCGACCGCCAGCGAAGGCGGCATGCCGGAAGCCGAAGCCACCAGCGAGGCCTTGATGGCTTCGTAGACGTTCAGCTCTTCCTTGGCATCGTGGGCCAGGGAATGCGCCAATGGGCCGAAGAAACCGTACGCCGCGAGAATACCGAAGAAGGTACCGACCAGTGCCGCACCGACGTGCAGGCCGATGGACTTCTGATCGCCTTCACCCAGCGAGGCCATGGTCACCACGATACCGAGTACCGCCGCGACGATACCGAAACCGGGCATGGCATCGGCGATGCCGTTCACCGCATGAGATGGATGCTCGAGGTCTTCTTTCAGGCTGTACAGCTCCATGTCGAACAAGCCTTCCAGCTCGTGCGGCGCCATGTTGCCGGACGACATGATGCGCAGGTAATCGCAGATGAACGCGGTCATGCGTTCGTCTTTGAGCACTGCCGGGTACTTGGCGAAGATCGGGCTCGCAGCGGCATCTTCGATGTCGCCTTCGATGGCCATCATGCCTTCGCGGCGGCTCTTGTTGAGGATCTCGTAGATCAGCCCGAGCACTTCCAGATAGAACGTGTGGCTGAAGCGCGAACTGAACATGCTCAGGGATTTCTTGAGCACGTGCATCGTCATGTAGCCGGGGTTGGCCTGCAGGAATGCACCGAGTGCCGCACCACCGATGATCAACACCTCGAAGGGCTGGATCAGGGCGGCAATCTTGCCGTGGGAAAGCACGTATCCGCCGAGCACGCTCGCGAATACGACGATGATGCCGATAATTTTAGCCATAGGTAGAAAGTACTTATTTAAGTCGGGTTCAAGGTCATATTCGGAAGTTAAAAAATCTCTTCTTCTACTTATCGGCAAAACTGCGCCAGACTATAGCCAGTTCAGGCGAAAAGCCAATTTAGCCCATGCCGGGCGCGTCTACAGTCAGTGAAGATCCCGTCCAGACATGGCTAATGAAACGAACGTCCCACACGCAAAACCGACCACACTCGACGGCTGGGTCAAGCTGCTCGACAGCGTCCGGCTGCCCGTGCCGCAAGAGGCTCACGACAAAGTCTGTCGGGCGATCCGCGACAACCGCAGCTCGTTGCGCGACATCGCCGACCTGATGCAGGACAGCCCGGCACTGGCCTTGAGCATCATCCGTGAGGCGAATCGTCACACCCATGGCACCATGGCCACGCCAGCGGAAAACCTTGAGGTGGCGATCAATCGTCTGGGCCTGGCGCGGACCGAAGAATTGCTCGCGCGCCTGCCCGCCGAACCGCAGATGCAGATTCCCAAAGCCCTGCGCCAGTTACAGATGATCAGCCAGCACGCGACGCAACAGGCCAACGGTTTTTTCGCCAGTCGCCTGGCGCGACTGTGGCAGGACATTCATTGGGGCAGCCTGTTGTTTTTGTCGCCGCTGTGGCCATTGGCGCTGACTTATCCGCAATTGCTCGAAGAATGGGAACTGCGGGTTATCCACAAGGGCGAATCGGCGCGCGTGGTCGAAAAGCAATTGTTCGGCGCACGCCTGCTGAAAATCGCCGAGGCGCTGGTGCAAGTCTGGCACCTGCCGATCTGGGTGCAGCAGGGTTATAAGCTGCTGCTGAGTGAACAGCGCGAACTGGTCAAAGTGCTGCGCATCGCCCGCGACAGCGAACATCCGTTGCGCCAGCAAAACCGGCTTGATGACGACCCGACCCTGCGCCGCTGGCTCAATCAGCCGGCCAATACAGTGCTGCTGGCCAACGGCCTGGCACTGTCGGCGCAACAGGCGTGGGACAGTCCGCACAGTGAGCGCTGGCAGTACCTGACCAGCCTTTATCTGCAGATTTCCATGGATGAAGTGCAACAACAGTTGCACCAGCAAGCCGCCAACAGCGCGCGCCATCATGCGATGCCCGACCTGTGGCATCCGGCGGTTTCGTTGCTGTGGCCGTGGGGCACCCATCGTTTGCCAGCCGGCATGCTGCCCGCCGCTGCGCCAACCTCGGAAGATCTGACGCAATGGCGCCAGCAATGCGCCGAGCTATTGGCCGAGCCAAGCCGCTTCACCAATGCCATGAGCCTGACCGTCGCCGCTCGCGATGCGCTGGTCGCCAGCGGCATGCGCCGGGTGATGATCCTGATGGCCGATCGCACACAGTCCAATCTGCGCGTGAATCAAACCGCCGGGCTGCCGAAAGAAGCGGCGGCGCTGAATTTCGTCGTCAGCCAGAGCAAGGTCTTGCAACGGCTGCTCGCGCAACAGGCGCAGGTGCGGATCAATCCCGAGAACAACGCTCAGTTCTCCGCTCTGCTGCCAGCGAGCCTGCGCACCCTGTTTCGTGGCGAGCATCTGTTCCTGCGTTCCCTGGTCAATAACGGCCGGGTGATCATGATTGTTGTCGCCGATCAGGGCGGCGGGCCGTTCGCCGATATCACCGTGCAAGCCTTTGGCAAAACCGCACAGTGCATCGAAAAAGCCCTGCACAGCTTTAGCAGCCGCGGCCGATGAGGCTGCGCTACAATCCTCCCCTTTGTGCTCTGGAGACCTCACATGTCTGACTTCTCTGGCTTGCCGCTCGTCATCGAGGCGAGCGACCTGCTCCCGCGTCTCGATTCCCCTGAACTGATTCTGGTGGACCTGACCAGCCCTGCCCGTTATGCCGAAGGTCACTTTCCCGGCGCACGCTTTGTCGACCCGAAACGCACCCAGCTCGGCCAGCCGCCGGCGCCGGGACTGCTGCCGGCGAAAGCCGATCTCGAAGCGTTATTCGGTGAGCTGGGCCATCGCAAAGATGCGGTCTACGTGGTCTATGACGACGAAGGCGGCGGTTGGGCCGGGCGTTTCATCTGGCTGCTCGACGTGATCGGTCACGACAAATATCACTACGTCGACGGCGGTCTGCCGGCGTGGCTGGCGGCCGGCATGCCGATGTCGATCCAGGTTCCGCCTGTAGTGGGCGGCCCTGTGCCATTGACCCTGCATGAAGAACCGACCGCGACCCGTGAATACCTGCAAAGCCGCCTCGGTGCTGCCGATCTGGCGATCTGGGATGCGCGCGGGCCGCTGGAGTATTCCGGTGAGAAAGTGCTGGCCGCCAAGGCTGGGCACATCCCCGGCGCGGTCAATTTCGAATGGACTGCCGGCATGGACAAGGCCCGTCAGTTGCGCATTCGCACAGACATGCCGCAGATCCTCGAAGACCTCGGGATCACCAAGGACAAAGAAATCATTACCCACTGCCAGACCCATCACCGGTCGGGCTTCACTTATCTGGTGGCCAAATCCCTCGGTTATCCGCGGGTCAAGGGCTACGCCGGTTCCTGGGGCGAATGGGGCAACCACCCTGACACGCCAGTCGAGATTTAAGGTTTTTAAGGACAACTAATGAAAGAACGTCTGTTTATCCTCAGCCAGTACCTGCTGCCTCATCACCTGCTATCGCGTCTGGCCGGCTGCATTGCCGAATGCCGCGTGCGCTGGTTCAAGAATGCCTTCACCCAATGGTTCGCCAAGCGCTACCAGGTGGACATGTCGCAAGCGCTCGTCGAAGACCTCACTGCCTACGAGCACTTCAACGCCTTCTTCACCCGCGCTCTGAAAGACGGCGCGCGTCCGCTGGACGAAACCCCGGGCGCGATCCTCAGCCCGGCCGACGGTGCGGTCAGCCAGCTCGGCCCGATCGAGCACGGTCGCGTGTTCCAGGCCAAGGGCCACAGCTTCAGCGTGCTGGAACTGCTCGGCGGTGATGCGGCCAACGCAGCGCCGTTCATGGGCGGCGACTTCGCCACCATTTACCTGTCGCCTAAGGACTACCACCGCGTGCACATGCCGCTGGCCGGCACCCTGCGCGAAATGGTCTACATCCCAGGCCGGATCTTCTCGGTCAACCAGACCACCGCAGAAAACGTTCCGGAACTGTTCGCCCGCAACGAACGCGTGGCGTGCATTTTCGACACCGAGCGTGGGCCGATGGCCGTGGTGCTGGTGGGTGCGATGATCGTCGCTTCGATCGAAACCGTGTGGGCCGGCCTGGTCACCCCACCGAAGCGCGAGCTGAAAACCTTCCGCTACGACGAAGCCGCCCGTGCGCCGATCCATCTGGAAAAAGGTGCTGAACTTGGGCGCTTCAAGCTGGGTTCGACCGCAATCGTGCTGTTCGGGCCGGATCAGGTGACATGGGCGCAAGAGCTGGCGGCGGGTTCGCCAGTGCAGATGGGTCAAGGCCTGGCGCTGCCAAAAGCCTGAACATGATGTGAGCCACTGATCCGCCTTTTCACACGTCTGCGAAAAGGCGGATACGACTCAGTGGTGCCGTTACTCTATTTGCCCACGAAAGCCGATCGGGCCTTCGTTGGCATAGGTATTGGTGCCATTGAGGTTTTTCCCTCCGTCACTGGACGTGACGCTCAACGCGATAACGTTCTGATTGTCCCGGCCGCCAATCTCCCACTTGCCGCCCGGATGCCATGGGGCATCATTGCCACCCCACTGATTCTCGACGTTGTACTGGTTCTGACCGGTGCGTTGCGCTTTGAAGCCAATGGGACCTTCCCCGGCATAGGTCATGGTGCCGGTGAACGTTTTACCGTCATCGCGCGACTTGATCTCGATAGCGACGACATTCTGGTTGTCCCGCCCGCCGAGTAACCAGGTTCCACCCGGATGCCACGGCGCCGAACTGCCACCCCATTGATTTGCCACTGCATATTTAGACATGAACCTCATCTCCTTGAAGTTTCGGGAGACCTGCCCGAGGTTGACGGCAGGCCGTGCAACCGTGCGTTTCCGATCGCACGCCTGAGAGACTAGTAGGGCTTGGGAAATGGCATCCGGCCAGCAGACCAGCGGTCAAAAAGTCTGACGCTACCCAGCGAAACAGACCACAGCTGCTAGAGTTTTGGGCATTGCCCCTTCCGCCGCCGGAGCCCGTCAAGGCATGAGTGAGTCTCGTCCCCACCCCTCCCTGAGCGCCCCGACCCCGACGCAAACGCGTCTGTCGTTTTGCGAAGCAACGCCACGCGACCTCAAGCGCTGGATCGCCGACCTGCCCAAGGCTAACATCGGTGAAACCGCCCGCCTGCTGTATCAAGGCCTGGGCGAACTCAATCAATTGCTCACCCCCAGTGACAATCGCCTCAACCTGCTGGAGCTGCTGCGCCCCGAGGTGTATTTCGTCTGCCAGCATCTGGAGCGGCACTTCCTGCATCAGGCGATCATGCTCGACGAGCGTTCACGCAAGATCAGCAATTTGTGCCAGGCGCTGCAAAGCCATCTGGCCGTCGGCTACAAACAGATCGTGTTGCGGATTGCGCCGAAGTACAGCAAGGATCGCGCGATATCGGTCAGCACGGCCCTGCAACGGGCGACCCATACACTCAAGGGTCAACTGCTGCGTGCGACGCAACTGTACAGCGCGGCACCGGAGCAGGTGTGGTTCGAACTGCATCAGCTGTATCGCATCGCCTGCGAACTGCAACTGCAAGAGCGCCGGGTCCACGACGATCTTGCCAGCCTCACCACCGAACTCACGCTTGAACAGACTTACATCGCCGCCCTGCTCATGGGCAGTGCCCGCTGCAATCAATTGCGGCAGAACCAGATCGCCCGATTGGCTGAAGTACTCGAACCGTGGAGCGCCCTGCTAAAATTACATCCCGGTCGTTCAAGCGAAGGCCTGTTTGCGATCAGCCCGGCGATCGATGCCGGCCCGCGCTACCGCAACATGTTTCGCAGCGAAGAACAGGCCGGATTGCTCGGCTTCGATCCGCAGCCGCTGGTGAACGCCATCGAAGCGCATTTGCAGCATCAGCCCGCATCGACGCCGCTGCCCGTTCCGCCCGGGCTCAGCTTCGACACCCTGCAACACCTCCATGCCACCTGGGGACAAGCCGCCGAGCGCAGCTTTCAGCGCACCGTCGGCCAAGGCCATCTGACCGTGTGCGTGGGCATGAGCGCCCTGCACTTTTATCTGGGTGGCGAGCGCAGTTTCAGCGAGCTGCTCAAACACCCCGGAACGCGCTCGGCGAATTTCAGCAGTGCCGTCGCCAAAGGTGAAAAGGACAGTTGGAGCCAGGCTTTCGACGCCGCACCGCAAAGCAAAACTGATGAGTTTTTGCCTTACGAGGAAATCCAGTACGACCATTTGCGCGAGGATGAAAGCGGCACGGACAGTACGCCCCATTACCCGACCCATGCCCTGCCGGTGATCAATCACAGCCCCGGTGGATATTGCCTGGCGTGGCCAAATGAAGTGCCCGCCGAGCTGCAGGCCGGGGAAATGCTCGGCATTCAGGACAGTGTCAGTCTGGGCTGGAGCATTGCGGTCATTCGCTGGATCCGCCAGGTGCGCGGCGGCGGCACGCAAATGGGCATTGAGCTGGTGGCGCCACATGCCCAGCCTTGCGGCCTGCAACTGGTGCGCTCACGGGACGATCACAGTCAGTATCTGCGCGGACTATTGTTACCGGAGATCAGTGCGATAGATTTGCCGGCAACCTTGCTGGCACCGCGCTTGCCGTTTCAGGAAGGCAGTAAAGTGCTGATCAACACCCAAGGCGAAGAACACCGCGCCGGGCTGGATCGACGGGTGGCGAGTACGCACAGTTTCAATCAGTTCGCCTATCGTTCGCTGGAGGCCGCGCGCAATGGCGGGAGCGAGGAGGATTTTGATTCGTTGTGGAAATCGCTTTAAAGCAAAAGATCGCAGCCTTCGGCAGCTCCTACAGGAAAATGCATATTCCTCTGTAGGAGCTGCCGAAGGCTGCGATCTTTTGATCTTTAATTACAACTGCCCGTCGCGATCACGGAAACCCAGCAGGTACAGCACGCCATCCAGCCCCAACGTCGAAATCGCCTGCTTCGCCGACTGTTTCACCAACGGCTTGGCACGGAACGCTACGCCCAAACCGGCAATCGCCAGCATCGGCAGGTCATTCGCACCATCGCCGACCGCGATGGTCTGCTCCAGACGCAAACCTTCCTTGTGTGCCAGCTCTTTGAGCAAATCAGCCTTGCGCTGGGCATCGACGATCGGCTCGATCGCCACGCCAGTACACTTGCCATCGACCACTTCCAGTTCGTTGGCAAACACATAGTCGATGCCGAGTTTGGCCTGCAATTGCTTGGCGAAATAAGTGAAGCCACCGGACAGGATCGCGGTCTTGTAGCCCAGTCGCTTGAGTTCAGCGAACAGCGTTTCGGCGCCTTCGGTCAGACGCAGCGAAGCGCCGATCGAGTCCAGCACGCTGACATCCAGACCTTTGAGCAAGGCCAGACGTTCTTTGAAACTGGCGCGGAAATCCAGCTCGCCGGCCATTGCCCGCTCTGTGATTTCGGACACCTGCTCGCCCACGCCGGCAGCCTTGGCCAGCTCGTCAATGACCTCGGCCTCGATCAGCGTCGAGTCCATGTCGAACACCGCCAGACGACGGTTGCGCCGGAACAGCGAATCTTCCTGGAAGGCGATGTCGACGTTCAGCGCTTGGGCAACGCTGAGGAATTCGGCACGCAGCGCCTGTGGATCGGCGGCTTCGCCACGCACGGAGAACTCGATGCAGCCCTTGCCCTTGTCCGCTGGCGTGTCCAGTGGCATGCGACCCGACAGACGGTCGATGTGATCGATATTCAGGCCATATTTGGCGGTGATCGAGCTGACAGCCTGCAATTGGCCAGCGGTTACTTTGCGGGTCAGCAGGGTGACGATGTGGCGCTTCTTGCCCTGATTACCCACCCATTGCTGGTAATCCTCTTCGGACACCGGCGTGAAGCGTACCTGCTGATCGAGCTCGTAGCCCTTGAACAGAATGTCCTTGAGCACGGACTTGCCTTGCTCGGAATCGGGGATTTCAACCAGGATGCCGAACGACAGGGTGTCGTGGATCACCGCCTGACCGATGTCGAGAATGTTCACACCACCTTGTGCCAGAACGCCGGTAATGGCCGCAGTCAGACCCGGACGGTCGACTCCCGTGATGTTAATCAGGACGATTTCGCGCAACGCGCACCCCCGCAACTGGAAAAAAACCGCATTCTACCCACTTTCAGTGACCATCGGGCACCGCGAGCGCTTTGCCGGTCTAGGGCCTGTCGCTATACTGCGCGTCAACTTCACGGACAAAAGAGCCGAGCTCAGTGAACCGGCCCACGCCAGTTAAAACCGATAACTTCTTCCTGCTGATCTTCCGTGCACTGCGTCACCGCCGTGTACCGATTGCATTGCGCATTGCCAGCCATAACGTGATCCTGGTCGCTCTGGCCCTGGTGATCTATGCCGGCGTGATGGGTTTGCAATTCAAGCAGGCCATGCACCAGCAGGCCGATGCGCTGGGCGAAAGCCTGACCACGCAAACCGCGACCTCGGCCACGGAGCTGTTGGTGTCCAACGACATCCTCAGCCTCAACGTGCTGCTCAACAACCTGACCAAGAACAAACTGGTGGCCCACGCAGCGATCTACAGCGTGGATAACCGCATCCTCGCCGAGTCCGGTCAGCGGCCCAAGCACAGCCTGCTGGGCGAAGCCGAGGGCATGTACGAGAGCAAGATCACGTTCCAGGACGTGACTGCCGGGCAACTGCGCATCAGCCTGGACATGGATCAGTTCCAGCAGCCGATGACCATCAGCCTGCAAAGCATGGGCATTCTCAGCGGGATCCTGCTGGCGCTGTCGCTGGCCCTGAGCCTGCGCATGGGCCGCTATCTGTCGACGCCGTTGCTGCAATTGCGTGTCTGGTTGCGACGCATCGACGAACACACGCCGGGCATTGATCGTCAGGATGAAATCGGCGATCTGGCGCGTCAGCTGCACGCCAACTACGCGCCAGAGCCTGCACCGGAACCGGAGCCTGAGTTCGAGGACGAAGAGGACGAGCCGGAATTCGAGGTGCGCAACTTGCGTGATCCGAGTTTCGACGAAACCCGTCCGATGGCCGCGCAGAAGCCTGCACCGCGACATCTGGTCAGCACCGTCGAAGACGATGATGACGATGACGCGTTCGCTGATCTGCGCGATGAATCGCTGGACGTTGCCCCACAACCGGTCGCCCGCAAGGCGACTCCGAGCGTGCCACAACACAGCGCCGTGCTAGCGGTACAACTGGGCTCACAGGAACAACTGCGCCGCTTGCCGCGGGCACGTCTGGAAGAATTGCAGGAGCGTTATCGTGACTGCCTCGATCAGGCTGCTTCGCTGTATCAGGGTGAAATCGAAACCCTGAACGACGGCAGCACGCTGATGCTCTTCCACACCGAAGACAGCGGTGACGATTACCTGACCAACGCAATCTGCTGCGGCGAGTTGCTGCGGGCCTTGGGTCATCAGTTGCAGATTGAAGTCGCGGACAGCGGCATCACCCTGCAACTGCAGCTGGGCCTGACCCTGGGCGATGAGTTGTTCGGCTTGAGTCAGATTGATCTGCTGCTGACCGATTCGGCGCAGGATGCATTGGCTCTGTCCCAACACAGCCGCAATCTGCTGCTGGTTGAACGCAAGATCGGCGACGATGCGCTGATCCGCCAGCGTGCACGGATCCGCCCGATCGCCAGCCCTGAGGGTGCTTGCTGCGTGGAGCGGTTGATGGAGCCTTATCCGTCGATGCTCGAACGGCAACTGGCGCGGATGCATGAGCGCCGGGCTTAAGCCTTAGGCCTGATGTGAAGAAGCCCGCAGACAAGCGATTGTCTGCGGGCTTTTTTGTGGGTGACTGAAGAGCCCCTCACCCTAGCCCTCTCCCCAAGGGAGAGGGGACTGATTGGGGGATATTGGAGAGCTACACCGACTTGAACGCCCTGCTGTGAATCCAAAATCGCCAAGCTCTTTCAGGTCGACGCATGACGCAGACACCTCGGTCGCCCCTGCTCAACCGAATCCATAATCGCCAGGATCTTTCAGGTCGATGTATAGCGCCAGCCCCCTCGGTCGGCCCCTGCTCTACCGATCCAGAATCGCCAAGCTCTTTCAGGTCGACACATGACGCAGACACCTCGGTCGCTCCTGCTCTACCGAATCCATAATCGCCAGGATCTTTCAGGTCGATGTATAGCGCCAGACCCCTCGGTTACTCCCCTCTCCCTCCGGGAGAGGGTTAGGGTGAGGGGCTTTTGATCTTCTAGCCCCCAGACACAACAAAGCCCGCACAAGGCGGGCTCTGCTCTGACTCGATCCAGCTTAGAAGCGGAACACTTCCATATCTGTCCGAATCGGCGATGCCATCGGAATCTTCGGTTGTTTCTCTGATTCCGCCGCCGGCGCTGCCGGTTTTGGTGCCGCTTTACGCGGTGCCTCGGCGACCGGTGGCTGATTGGCCAACGGCTTGAGCGCTACCGACAATTGCTCGGCCAGACGCTGCAGCAAAATGCCCTGGGCCTGAACCTGCGAAGCGGTACTGCCGGCATGCAGCTCTTGCAGATGAACGATGCGGTTATCGCGCACCTGACCACGACGGTCGATCAGACGCCATTGAGCATCGAGAATCGCCGGTTGTTTCTGGCCAGAGTCCAGACGCGTGATGGTCAGCAACACCTGCACATCCGGAGTGAACCCCGTAGTGGCCGGTGCCAGCACTACACGCTGGCTGTCCAGATGGCCAGCAACCTGACGCATCAGCAACTGATCGATATCCGACGAAAGGCTGCCAGCCCAACGACCGTCTGTCGCTGCCTGCAGGCTGCCATCGGGTTGACGTTGCAGCAATGTCTCACGTTGCAGGTAATCGGCTACGACTACCGGACCCAACAAAACCGCCATGCCCGCGCTTTGCGCAGGCTGAACCGGACTTCCGCTGTCCAGTTGATACAGCGACACCGGCTGGTGAACGCTGCAACCCGCCAGGCCCAAAACGCCGGCGAGCAGGAAAATAAGGGGGCGCAGAGCAGTCATCATCCCGTCCAGGTGGCCGCCACAAGGCTGACCACAGTGAAAATACTCAATAAATATGAAGAACGCTCAGCCACGCCGGCGCTTGGAAAGGCCATATCATCCGTGAATATGCGTTCCGACTCCAGCGCCAAAGCGTCGATCTACGCGTTAAATCGTGGATCGAGCTCTCTAGGACGCCTAATTGAGGTTTTCGACGAGCAGCGCATCGACCCGCTGGAAGCCCCTGGGAAGCTTGTTGCCACGACGTCCACGCTCACCTTTGTAGTGTTCGAGGTCATCGGCCTTCAGCGACAGGGTCCGTTTTCCGGCCTGCAGCACCAAGGTGGCGCCTTCCGGAAGTACGGCGATGTCCGTGACATATTCTTCGCGACTGGCCACACGCTCACCGGAAATACCGATGATCTTGTTACCTTTGCCCTTACCTAATTGTGGCAGATCGCTGATTTTGAAGATCAGCAGGCGACCTTCGGTCGTGACCGACGCCAGCCAGTTCTGCTCACGATCGGCCACCGGACGCGGCGCGATGACTTTGGCGTTGTTCGGCAGGCTCAACAGGGCTTTACCGGCCTTGTTCTTGGCTTGCAGGTCTTCGCCCTTGACCACGAAACCGTAACCAGCGTCGGAAGCGATGACGTACAACGCGTCGTCTTCCGGCATCAGCACGCATTCGAAGCTCGCACCGGGCGGTGGTGTCAGACGACCGGTCAACGGCTCGCCCTGGCCCCGAGCCGATGGCAGGGTGTGCGCGGCCACCGAGTAGCTGCGGCCGGTCGAGTCGATAAACACCGCAAACTGGTTGGAGCGCCCCGCTGCCGAGGTCTTGAAGCCGTCGCCAGCCTTGTACGACAGGCCGGTGGCGTCGATGTCATGACCTTTGGCCGAACGGATCCAGCCTTTTTCCGACAGCACCACGGTGACTTTTTCGTTCGGCAGCAGATCGTGTTCGGTCAGCGCCTTGGCTTCAGCGCGCTCGACGATTGGCGACCGACGGTCATCGCCGTAGGTTTCGGCGTCTTTCAACAGCTCGGTGCGCACCAGCTTCTTCAGCTTGGCTTCACTGCCCAGCAGGGCTTGCAGCTTGGCTTGCTCCTTGAGCAGTTCGTCCTGCTCGTCGCGCAGCTTCATCTCTTCCAGTCGCGCCAACTGACGCAGACGGGTGTCGAGGATGTAGTCGGCCTGAATCTCACTGAGGGCGAAACGTTCGATCAGCTTGGCCTTCGGATGCTCCTCGGTACGGATAATGTGGATCACTTCATCCAGGTTGAGGTAGGCGATCAGCAAACCGTCCAACAGGTGCAGACGACGCTCGACCTTGTCGAGACGAAATTGCAGGCGGCGACGTACGGTCAGCACGCGGAATTCCAGCCACTCGACCAGCAGCGCTCGCAGGTTTTTCAGCTGCGGCTTGCCGTCCAGACCGATGATGTTGACGTTGACCCGGTAGGTCGACTCCAGCTCGGTGCTGGCGAACAAGTGCTGCATCAGCGCTTCATGATCGACGCGGCTGTTGACCGGGATGATCACGATGCGGCACGGGTTTTCGTGGTCAGATTCGTCGCGCAGGTCAGCGATCTGCGGGGCTTTCGACGGCTTGGCCTGCATCAGCGCGGCGATCTGCTCCAGCACTTTGGCCCCGGACACCTGGTGCGGCAGCGCGGTGACGATGATGTCGCCGTCCTCGACGTGGTACACGGCGCGCATGCGCACCGAGCCCTTGCCGGTTTCGTACATCTTCAGCAGGTCGGCGCGCGGCGTGATGATTTCCGCTTCGGTCGGATAGTCCGGGCCCTGAATGTGTTCGCAGAGCTGTTCGACCGTGGCTTTCGGCTCATCGAGCAAGCGCACGCAAGCGGTGGCGACTTCACGCAGGTTATGCGGCGGCACGTCGGTGGCCATGCCCACGGCGATGCCGGTGGTGCCGTTGAGCAGGATGTTCGGCAGGCGTGCCGGCAGCACCAGCGGCTCTTGTAAGGTGCCGTCGAAGTTCGGGCCCCAGTCGGCAGTGCCCTGGCCCAGTTCGCTGAGCAGCACTTCGGAATAACGCGACAGGCGTGCTTCGGTGTAACGCATGGCGGCGAAGGATTTCGGATCGTCCGGCGCACCCCAGTTACCCTGACCGTCGACCAGCGTGTAGCGATAGCTGAACGGCTGGGCCATCAGCACCATCGCTTCGTAGCACGCCGAGTCACCGTGCGGGTGGAATTTACCGAGCACGTCACCGACGGTACGCGCCGATTTCTTGTGCTTGGAGTCGGCGTCCAGCCCCAGCTCGCTCATGGCGTAGACGATACGCCGCTGTACCGGTTTCAGGCCGTCGCCGATATGCGGCAGAGCACGGTCCATGATCACGTACATGGAGTAGTTGAGGTAGGCACTTTCGGTGAAGTCGGCCAGCGAGCGGCGTTCTACACCGTCCAGGCTGAGATCAAGGGGGTTGCTCATGCAGGCCTCATCGGTTCGTTGTCTGGCGCAGCAGCATGGTGCCACCGCGCTGAGTAAATTCAAGTTTGTTCAGGGCGCTCATTCCAAGCAGCACCTGATCGCCATGCAGCCCCGGCGCCACCAGTGCGCGGACGTCGCGCAGCACGATGTCACCCAGTTGCAGGCGGTCGATTTTGGTTCGATAGCCCTGGCTCAGGCCATTGGCCGTGCTCAGGGTCACACCGAAACCTTCTTCCAGCTTCAAACGCTTGGCCAGATCCGCCGGGATCGCCACATCGGTTGCGCCGGTGTCGAGCATGAACTCGACCGGTTCGCCGTTGATCTGACCGCTGGCGACAAAATGCCCTTGGGCATTGCCGGCCAGCTTCACCTCGATAAACCCTTCGCCCTGCTCCGAACTGACCACGACATTCGGATTCTGCTGGCGTTGCTCCCACTGGCCAAAAAACCGCGTCGCCAGAAACAGCGCCGCGCACCATGCCAGAATCATCAGCACCCGACCGGCACGTTTGCCCGGAGGTTGCTGGCTCAAGGCTTGGCGCTCCAGCCACCGTCAGGCGCGGCGAAGCGCCAGACGATCGGCCGAACCTCACCGTCGGCCCGCGGGCCGAAATTATTGTCGACGCCGACCCACGCACCATCAGCGTCAACGATCAGCGCCTCTTCCAGACCGAAGTTCTGCGAATAACGGCGGTTGGCCTGCAACAATTCAGCGGCGTACGACCAGCACCGCTCGACCTTGGCGGTCTGCGCATCGCGCCGACAAATCTGAAAGGCGTTGCGGTCAAGGGTAAACAATTTGCCGTTAAACAATGAAAGGTCGGAAAAGTCCCGGTCGACCGCTCTGGCCTTCGGGAACTGCGGCGGTTGCATTTCCTTGCCGCCCTCGCTGAGCAGCACGCAACGACCGTCGCAATCCCACACCGTTTGTTGGCGCTTGATCAGCAGCAAGCCACGGCTTTGCCGTTCGGCAGCCAGCCACATCTGATCACCCGCCGGATTGATCGCCAAGCCCTCGAAGATCGCATTGAAATGCAGGAGCATGCCGCTGGCCCGCGCTTCGCGAACCATCATCGGCGAGATCTTCAGCCAACTGACCGGGCCGCTGACGGGCACCTGCAAGACTGCCGCATGCCCCTCGCTGACAATGTAGCGATTGCCGGCACTGTCGCAGCTGATGCCTTCGAAATCCAGGTCGCCCCCGCGCACGAACGATGCGGCCCAATTGCGCGAGCGCAGCCCCCAAGGCAGGCCGGTCTCCGGCACCAGGGGCACTTCGATGTGCAAGGCTTCGGCCTGCCAGACCTGATCGGCGGTATTGAGCCGGTAAATCTGATCGTCATCGCGGTCCGACACCGTCCACAACTCGCTGCCACACATGGCCAGCCCCGACAGGTTACCGCCGCGCATGCCGTCGACCGGGTGTTCGGAGAGCACGCGCAACTCCTGCACCGGCTCGGCCGACACGCCCATCGCACTCAGCAGCAACGCACCCGCCAAGGCCCAGCCAAACCGCATCAGGCCAGCACCTCGGCGAGGTTGCCTTTGGATTCGAGCCAGGTCTTGCGGTCACCGGCGCGTTTCTTCGCCAGCAGCATGTCCATCATTTCCGAGGTTTCAGCGAAGTCTTCGCCCAGTGTCAGTTGCACCAGGCGCCGAGTGTTCGGGTCCATGGTGGTCTCACGCAACTGCGGCGGGTTCATTTCACCCAGACCTTTGAATCGGGTGACCTGGGGTTTGCCGCGTTTCTTCTCGGCGACCAGACGGTCGAGAATGCCGTCGCGCTCAGCTTCGTCGAGGGCGTAGTAGATTTCTTTGCCCAGGTCGATGCGGTACAGCGGCGGCATCGCCACGTAGACGTGACCGGCATCCACCAGCGGGCGGAAATGCTGGACGAACAAGGCGCAGAGCAGCGTTGCGATGTGCAGACCGTCGGAGTCGGCGTCGGCGAGGATGCAGATCTTGCCGTAGCGCAGCTGGCTCATGTCCGCCGCGCCCGGATCGACACCGATGGCCACGGCGATGTTGTGCACTTCCTGGCTGGCGAGTACTTCGCTGCCGTCGACTTCCCAGGTGTTGAGGATCTTGCCGCGCAACGGCAGGATCGCCTGGAACTCCTTGTCCCGCGCTTGCTTGGCGGAACCACCAGCGGAATCACCTTCGACCAGGAACAGCTCGGAACGCATCGGGTCCTGCCCGGCGCAGTCAGCCAGTTTGCCCGGCAACGCTGGCCCCTGAGTGACGCGTTTACGCTCGACTTTCTTGCTTGCCTTAAGACGACGACCGGCGTTGTTGATCGCCAGTTCAGCCAGGGCCAGACCGGTTTCCGGGTTGGCGTTGAGCCACAGGCTGAACGCATCCTTGACCACACCAGAGACAAACGCCGCCGCTTCACGCGATGACAGACGCTCTTTGGTCTGGCCGGAGAATTGCGGTTCCTGCATTTTCATCGACAGGACGAACGCGATGCGCTCCCAGACGTCTTCCGGCGCCAGCTTGACGCCGCGCGGCAGCAGGCTGCGGAATTCGCAGAACTCGCGCATCGCATCGAGCAGGCCCTGACGCAGACCGTTGACGTGAGTACCGCCCTGCGCCGTCGGGATCAGGTTGACGTAGCTTTCCTGCACCGCGTCGCCACCTTCCGGCAGCCACAGCAGGGCCCAGTCGACGGCTTCTTTATTACCGGCGAAAGCGCCGCAGAACGGCTCGTCCGGCAGGCGTTCGAATTCGCTGACCGCGTCGACCAGATAGGAACGCAGACCGTCTTCGTAATGCCACTCGACTTTCTCGCCGGTGCCTTTGTCTTCAAAGCTGACCAGCAGCCCCGGGCACAGCACAGCCTTGGCCTTGAGCACGTGCTTGAGGCGGCTGATGGAGAATTTCGGTGAATCGAAATACTTCGGATCCGGCGCGAAGTACACGCTGGTGCCGGTGTTGCGCTTGCCGACGGTGCCGACGATTTCCAGTTCCGAGGCTTTGAAGCCGTCGTTGAAGGTCATCTGGTATTCGTTGCCGTCACGTTTTACGCGCACACGGACTTCGGTCGACAAGGCGTTGACCACGGAAATACCCACGCCGTGCAGACCGCCGGAGAACTGGTAGTTCTTGTTGGAAAACTTGCCGCCCGCGTGGAGCTTGGTGAGGATCAGCTCAACGCCCGACACACCTTCTTCAGGGTGGATGTCGACCGGCATGCCGCGGCCATCGTCGCTGACTTCCAGCGAATGGTCGGCGTGCAGGATGACCTGCACCGATTTGGCATGACCCGCCAGAGCTTCGTCGACACTGTTGTCGATCACTTCCTGGGCAAGGTGGTTCGGCCGACTGGTGTCGGTGTACATGCCGGGGCGTTTGCGCACCGGGTCGAGGCCCGAGAGGACTTCGATGGCGTCGGCGTTATAAGAGCTAGCGCTGGGAGTGGCCATAGGGTCTCGTCGTCAATGTTCGGTGAAAAAAGAATTCATGGGGCCACAGCTCACAATGCGGAGAAATCGATGGCCTGATACAAATCGGCGCCAATGCCGGCAAAACTCAGCAACGCCGGTAATTGCCCGGCGAAACCCTGAAAACTGTGGTCGCCGCCGGCCTGAATACGCAAGGCGCAGGCGCGGTAATACTGCTGGGCGAGGCGATAATCCAGTGTTTCATCGCCGGTCTGCAACCACACCTGATAACGCTGCGCATCCTGCGGCGCCGGCACTTCCAGTTCGGCCAGGGCTGTGACGTGGTCGTGGGTCAATTCCCAGGTTTCATCGGTATACAGGTTTTTCTGCGGGCCCAGATAGCCGTCGAACATCCGGTGCGGGCTGACCGCAGGGTTGACCAGCAGGGCTTTCAGGCCATGGCGCTCGGCCAAGTGAGTCGCATAGTAGCCGCCGAGTGAGCTTCCCACCAGCAGCGGGCTGCCCAGTTCGGCAATCGCTTGTTCCAACTGACCGATGGCTTCACGCGGGTGGTGATGCAGGGCCGGGACACGCAGTTTGTCGCTCAAACCCAGTTGCTCCATCACCGTTACCAGCTGACAGGCCTTTTTCGAGGCTGGGGCGCTGTTGAAACCGTGGATATAGAGGATCGAACCGGACATTTGAGCTCCCTGGGTGTCGGTTTGGGTTTGCGGAGTTTACAGGGAGAGAAGAGCGGATTGGGGGTGGTTTCGAGAAATTGGTCATTCAGCAGGAGCTGCCCTCACCCTAGCCCTCTCCCAAAGGGAGAGGGGACTGATTGGGGGATATTCAAGTGCTACACCGACTTGAGCGAGCTCCAGCGAATCCATAATCGACACATTCTTTCAGGTCGATGGATGACGCCAGACACCTCGGTCGGCTCCCTCTCCCTCCGGGAGAGGGCTGGGGTGAGGGTTTTGATTTGTCGCTCAATAGCCGTTGGAGCCGTAATCGACAGTGAAGGCGAAACCGGTGACACGTTCAACCCCGGTTTCCAACCGCCCATCCGGCAACAACCGCAACCAGCGATACCCCGGCGCCTGCTCACCCACCTTAAAGTCCACACTCCCCGGCTCAAACTGAATGCACGTCGAAGGCGAAGCCATCAACCGCACGCCATTGCGCTCACGGTCAATCTCCTGATGCACATGCCCCCACAGCACCGCACGAACCTGCGGAAAACGATCCAGCACTTCGAAAAATGTCTCGGGATTGCGCAAACCGATCGGCTCCATCCACGCACAACCAATCGACACCGGATGATGGTGGAAGCACACCAGATGATGGCGCTCCGGCGCTTCGCTCAGCGAGCGGACCAGCAGTTGCAATTGATCGTCCTGCAGAAACCCCGGCACCGAACCCGGCACCGCCGAATCCAGCAAAGTCACCCGCCAGTTACCGATATCGACCACCGATTCCAGCAAGGCACTCTGCACTGCGGCCTGGGCCATGATCATCGGTTCGTCGTGGTTGCCGGGAATCCAGCGCGCCGGGGCAGCGATCTGCGCGCTCATCTGGCGAAACTGCTGATACGACTCCAGCGTGCCGTCCTGCGAAATATCGCCAGTGGCCAGAATCAGATCGATCTGCGGCTGCTGCCCCAGCACCAATTCAATGACCTTTTGCAGGCTCTCGCGAGTGTTCATGCCCAGCAGCTTGCCGTCCGCTTCAGCGAACAAGTGGCTGTCGGACAACTGCACCAGCAGCGCCGTATCGGCGGAGGTCAACGTGGATACGCTCGGCAAGGCGCTCTCCCAAGGCAAAAGCACGGAATCGATCAAGTGCCGCAATTATGCTGGGGGATCAGTGAAAGAGGAAACCGCCGAACCGGACGCAGTTCACAACTAGCGTACGACTTCGTACTCATGCCCCAACGCCAGACAGTGACTCAGCCATTCCCCCAGGAACAGATTGAGCTGAGCCTTTTCATCCGGCTGATGCATCGCCGCGTTCGGGTAAGGATAGATGCCGCGAAAGCGTCGTGCATGTTCGGCGCTGACCACTTCGGCCATGCGTGCGTCGTGATAGACCTGCACTTCGAGCTGCGGCACCGGCAGCCATGGCAGGCTGTGTTCCTGACGCACCTGCAAAGTGGTGGTGTACGGGCAGGTTTGTAGCACTTCGAGGGCCAATACGCCGAGCATCTGCTCGCCCTGAGTGACGGCGATGCGCCGCGCCTCGGGTTCGTTGCGCATGTCCGGGACCAGTCGCATCAGGCGCGCGTAGTTGGCCTCGCAGGCGGCTTGCAGCCCCACGAGGTCGACTCGATAACGATCGCGCAGCTTGTTTACGACCATAACCCCCTCACTTCGGCGCGGTTCAGCGCCAGCCATTGCAAGGCGATGATGCTCGCCGCGTTGGCAATGCGACCGTCACGGACGGCCTGCAAGGCATCTTCGAAAGCCCAGACCGTGACGCGGATATCTTCTGCCTCTTCTTCCAGGCCATGCAGGCCGCCAACGCCTTCGGTGCTGCAACGCCCCAGATACAAATGCACAAACTCGTTACTGCCGCCCGGCGACGGGAAATACTTGGTCATCGGCCACAGGGCCTTGATGTCCAGCCCAGCTTCCTCCTGCGCCTCGCGGTGAGCAACTTCTTCCGGTTGTTCATCCTTGTCGATCAGACCAGCGACCAGTTCGACCAGCCACGGATTGTCGGTCTTGCCCATGGCGCCGACGCGGAACTGCTCGATCAACACTACTTCGTCGCGCTGTGGATCGTAGGGCAACATGCACACCGCATCGTGACGCACAAACACTTCACGGTTGATCTCGCGGCTCATGCCACCGGCGAACAATTCATGGCGCAGGTGCAAACGATCGAGTTTGTAAAAACCCTCGTAGCAGCGCTCGCGTCGCACGACGTCGACGGTGGTCGGAATGGCGTTGGCAAAATCAGTCATGAGCATCCTCTTTACTGCAGATCCATTACGAGGTTGCAGTTGGTGACTGGCAACCTCGACTTCGCGCCATCCTAACGCGCCCGAACGGTTTGATGCAGCCCCTTTACCGTCAGCGGGATGGACGGTGGAGGCGAAACCCACTCTAATTAGCTTAGTGGCGAACTGACTGCTTCTGCGAGAGTCGAAGCGGATATCTTTTTGCCTTCCCCTGCTTTCGAAAGGACGCCCATGTCGCTTTTCAAAATTGCCTCCGTGGCCGCCATCGCCCTGACTCTGGGCGCGTGCGCCAGCCTGTTCCAGCCCAATTACCGTACGCCGCTGGAAACCACCCGCGATGCTTCGGAACAACTGAAACCGGGCTGTTCCAACCCGGATTGCCCGCTGGTGAACATCGACACCCTGCGCTTCCCGGCCGAACCTGCGCTGGACGGCATTATCGAAAAACGCCTGCTGCAAATGACCCGCACCGAGAAAAACGCCCCGGTGGCGCCAACCCTGGCGGTCTACCGCGATCAGTTTCTGGCCAATGCCGGGCCGCGCAACAGCAGCTACCTGCAAGCGAAAGTACGCGAGCAGCATGACGGCTTGGTGATCATCGAGGTGTCGAGCTACCTCGACACTGGCGGTGCGCATGGCACACCGGGTCGGGGTTTCATCAACTATTCGCGTCAGCAGCACAAGGTGCTGAACCTGTCCGACATGTTGATGCCGGGTCAGGAAGAGGCATTCTGGAAAGCGGCGCAAGTCGCGCACAACAGCTGGTTGATCAGCACCAAGCTCGATCAGGAGCCGGAGTTCGTGGCGAACTGGCCGTTCGTGAAAACCCCGAACGTGGCGCTGACCTATGGTGGCGTGATCCTCAAGTACGACGTGACCACCATCGCGCCTTACGCACTGGGCCACGTCGAACTGAAGATTCCTTACCCGCGTCTGAACGGCATTCTCAAGCCCGAGCTGTTTCCCGGCCGTAACTGAAGGCCCGGCCCAGCACGAGTTGCAACAGCCCTGCCAGCACCAGCGCCGGCAGGGTTGCGCCGACATCCGGATACAGATTCGCCAGCAAGTGGTAGGTGCTCACGCCACCCAGCCACGCCAACAACGCCGGCCAGCGCAACGCGGCTGACGCGACCTGAGCACTGCGCTTGCGCAGGATGAAGTGATCCACCAGCACCACGCCGAACAGCGGCGCAAACACCGAACCGATCAGTAGCAGGAAGTTCTGGTATTGCGCCAACGGCGCCAGCAATGCGATCAGCGTGCAGATCACGCCGATGGCCAAGGCCAGATGTTCGACTTTCAGGCGCAACAGGATCCCGCTCGATACCGCAGCAGAGTGAATGTCGGCAAAGGCGTTTTCCGACTCATCGAGCAGAATCAGCAGCAGCGGAATGCCCAGACCGGCGCCAGCAAGAGCCAGCAACAGCGCGTTGACTTCACCGCTTGGCGCAAAGGCCAGGGTGTAGGCGACGCCAAGGCTCATCAGCCAGAAGTTACCGATGAAGAAACCGACCGCAGTGCCACCGAACACATTCTTCGCGCGCTTGCCGAAACGCGAGTAATCGGCGATCAGCGGCAGCCACGACAGCGGCATCGCGATAGCAATGTCGAAGCCCACGGCGAATGGCATCGAACCGTCACCGGCACGCGACCAGAGATCGGCCAGATCGGCTTTGGCGAACAGGTTCCAGGTCAGCCAGAGGCACGCGGCGAGCAGCAGCCAGATGCCCCACTTACGCAGAATCTGCCGTACGAAAGTCAGCGGGCCGCTGACCGCGAGCAACGTCGCCAACGCACCGAAAAACAGTGTCCACAACAGCGGGTTCGACCACAACGAACCTTCGCTGAACGCCCGGGTGCCGAGCAGACTGGCGGCGTCGCGCATGACGATGATTTCGAACGAGCCCCAACCGATCAGTTGCAGCAAATTCAGCAGCGCCGGCAGGCTCGCACCCTTGCTGCCGAGGCTGAGTTTCAGCGCGGCCATCGACGACAGGCCGGTGTCGCTGCCGATCACGCCGACGGCGGCCAGCAACAGTACGCCGACCAACGTGCCGAGGAAAATCGCCAGCAACGAACCGGACAGACCCAGACCTGGCGCGAGCAATGCGCCGGTCTGCAAAACCATCAGGCCGATGCCGAGGGAGAACCACAGGGAAAACAGATCGCGACCGCCGAATACACGCTTGTCGGCGGGTACGGCGAGGTCGGGAGAATAGGTGCTGGGTTGAATGCTCAAGGGTGTTATCTCAGAGGGACATTTTTGTTGTGTTGTGATCGTTCCCACGCTCTGCGTGGGAATGCCTCTAGGGACGCGGAGCGTCACGGGTTGCATTCCCACGCGGAGCGTGGGAACGATCAGTACGGGGTCAAACCTTTTTGTACAGCTGACTGCCTTCCTTCTTGAACCGCTCGGCCTGTTCCGCCAAGCCTTGGGCGATGTCCACGTCGACCGCGTCGATCCGCTGGTTGGCCGCGTATTCGCGGACTTCCTGAGTGATCTTCATTGAGCAGAATTTCGGCCCGCACATCGAACAGAAATGCGCGACCTTGGCCGAATCCTTCGGCAGGGTTTCATCGTGATACGAACGCGCGGTGTCCGGATCCAGACCGAGGTTGAACTGGTCTTCCCAACGGAATTCGAAACGCGCCTTGCTCAAGGCGTTGTCGCGAATCTGTGCGCCCGGGTGTCCTTTGGCCAAGTCCGCTGCGTGGGCGGCGATCTTGTAGGTGATGATCCCGGTCTTCACGTCATCCTTGTTCGGCAAGCCCAGGTGTTCCTTAGGCGTCACGTAGCAGAGCATGGCGCAACCGAACCAGCCGATCATTGCCGCACCGATACCCGAGGTGATGTGGTCGTAGCCCGGCGCAATGTCGGTGGTCAGTGGGCCGAGGGTGTAGAACGGCGCCTCGTCGCAGCACTCCAACTGCTTGTCCATGTTCTCTTTGATCAACTGCATCGGCACGTGGCCCGGGCCTTCGATCATGGTTTGCACGTCGTGCTTCCAGGCGATCTTGGTCAGTTCGCCGAGGGTTTCCAGTTCGCCGAATTGCGCGGCATCGTTGGCGTCGGCAATCGAACCCGGACGCAAGCCATCGCCCAGCGAGAAGCTGACGTCATAGGCTTTCATGATTTCGCAGATTTCTTCGAAATGCGTGTAGGCGAAGTTTTCCTTGTGATGCGCCAGGCACCACTTGGCCATGATCGAACCACCACGGGAAACGATACCGGTCACGCGTTTGGCGGTCAGCGGCACGTAGCGCAGCAACACACCGGCGTGAATGGTGAAGTAGTCGACGCCCTGCTCGGCCTGCTCGATCAGCGTGTCGCGGAACAGCTCCCAGGTCAGGTCTTCGGCCGCGCCACCGACTTTTTCCAGCGCCTGATAGATCGGCACCGTGCCGATCGGCACCGGCGAGTTGCGGATGATCCACTCGCGGGTTTCGTGAATGTGTTTGCCGGTGGACAAGTCCATGATGTTGTCCGCGCCCCAGCGAATACCCCAGGTCAGTTTCGCCACTTCTTCTTCGATGGACGAACCCAAGGCACTGTTGCCGATGTTGCCGTTGATCTTCACTAGGAAGTTACGGCCGATGATCATCGGTTCCAGTTCGGTGTGGTTGATGTTGGCCGGAATGATTGCGCGGCCACGGGCGATCTCTTCACGGACAAATTCCGGGGTGATGATTTTCGGCACGCTGGCGCCGAAGCTGTGACCCGGGTGTTGCTGATCCAGCAGGCCGGCGGCGCGGGCCACTTCAAGTTTCATGTTTTCGCGGATGGCGACGAATTCCATCTCGGGCGTGATGATGCCCTGACGCGCGTAGTGCATTTGCGTGACGTTGGCCCCGGCCTTGGCGCGGCGCGGGTTGTTGACGTGGGCAAAGCGCAGCTTGGTCAATTCAGGATCGGCGAGGCGCTCGCGACCGAAGTTGGAACTCAGGCCGGCCAGACGCTCAGTGTCGCCACGGTCGTCGATCCACGCCGAACGCACATCGGCCAGGCCTTTGCGGACGTCGATCACCACGTTCGGATCGGTGTAGGGCCCCGAGGTATCGTAAACGGTAACCGGCGCGTTGATTTCGCCGCCGAAGTCGGTCGGGGTCACATCGAGGGTGATTTCGCGCATCGGCACGAGGATGTCCGGGCGCGAGCCCTGAACGTAGACTTTTTGCGAACGGGTGAACGGCTTGACCGATTGCTCGTCGACCTTGGCCGAGTCACTCAGGTTGATCGCGTTTTTTGATTTTGTAGTCGTCATCACGGGCTCTCCAGACAGCATCCAGGCAGTGGATTGTCGGAGCAGAACCTGAAAGGCACGGACGCACCAGGACCGGTGCTGTGCATCGTCGTCGAGCGTTCGATTGTCGAACAATTTCCCGGACGAAGCACAAGAGGACTCGCCGGGTGACGAGAAATCTTGTTCCCTACGCAGGCGCTAACCTGATCAGGTTCAACGGGATCCGAAATTATTCGATCTCAGCCTCATAGCAAGGCACCCCGACAAGAACCCGGCCAGTCTAGACACAACCGGCAAAGAACGCCAACACCGCAGCAAACACCATGATGAATGGCATAAATACAGGGGCTTGGCCGATTGTTGTGAGGCAAATGCGCAACTACACTCGCTTTGCCCCGCCACGCCTTGACGCTGTGGGGCCTGCGCCTTACCTTTGGCGCCCGGATTACTTCCATAATATTAATGCTAGGGATCGCCTCATGCTGCGCAAACTCTCACTGGCTCTTGCCGTGTCTTGTGCGTCCAACGCAATGGCCTGGGCAGCAGAAGCGCCCTTGTCGACCAAAACCGATCTGGTCAGCGTCTATCAGGAGGCGGTCGACAACAACGCCGATCTGGCCGCCGCCCGCGCGCAGTACGGCGCACAGAAAGAAGTGGTGCCACAGGCCCGCGCCGGTCTGCTGCCAAACCTGTCGGGCGGTGCCGAAGTGGCCAATGTGCGGACCTCAATCGATCAGCCCTCGGCCACTGCCAACCGCAGCGCTCACTCCTACCAAGCGACTCTGGCCCAGCCGTTGTTCCGCGCTGATCGCTGGTTCCAGTACCAAGCGGCCAAGGACGTCAACGAACAAGCCGCACTGCAACTCTCGGCGACCGAACAGAACCTGATCCTGCAATCGGCCGAAAGCTATTTCAACGTGCTGCGCAGCCAGGACAACCTCGCCTCGACCAAGGCTGAAGAAGCCGCGTTCAAGCGCCAGCTCGACCAGTCCAACGAACGCTTCGATGTCGGCCTGTCGGATAAGACCGACGTGCTGCAATCGCAAGCCAGCTACGACACCGCACGGGCCAACCGCATCGTTGCCCAGCGTCAGGTCGATGATGCCTTCGAAGCGCTGATCACCCTGACCAACCGCCAGTACAACTCGATTCAGGGCATCGTCCACACGTTGCCGATCCTGCCGCCGGCGCCGAACGACGCCAAGGCGTGGGTCGATACTGCGGCGAAACAGAACCTCAATCTGCTGGCGAGCAACTTCGCCGTCAGCTCCGCCGAGCAGACCCTCAAGCAGCGCAAGGCCGGCCACTTGCCGACCCTCGATGCCGTGGCCAAATACGAAAAGGGTGACAACGACGCCCTCGGCTTTTCCAACCCGAACGCTTTCGGTGTGCCATATCGCGACAACGTCGAACAGAGCACGGTCGGCCTGCAATTGAACATCCCGATCTACAGCGGCGGACTGACCAGCTCGCAAGTGCGCCAGTCGTATGAGCAACTGAATCAGAGCGAACAACAGCGCGAATCCCTGCGCCGGCAAATCGTCGAGAACACCCGCAACCTGCATCGCGCGGTGAACACCGACGTCGAGCAAGTGCAGGCGCGTCGCCAGTCGATCATCTCCAACCAGAGCGCAGTGGAAGCCACGGAAATCGGTTATCAGGTCGGTACGCGCAACATCGTCGACGTGCTCGATGCGCAGCGCCAGCTGTACACCTCGGTGCGCAACTACAACAACACGCGTTATGACTACATCCTCGACAACCTGCGCTTGAAGCAGGCGGCGGGAACGTTGAATCCGGGGGATCTGGAAGATCTGCGGCGTTATCTGAAAGCCGACTACAACCCGGACAAGGATTTCCTCCCACCGGATCTGGCCAAGGCGGCCGAAGCACAGCTGAAGGCCCGGCCTTAAGCCTTAAAAACAAAAGATCGCAGCCTTCGGCAGCTCCTACAGGAAACGTATTCCAATTTAGGAGCAGCCGAAGGCTGCGATCTTTTTTGCTTTACTTGATCAGTCGGCCCAAACCATCCAGCAAACGCTGCAACGCGCCCTGATTGCGGCGCATCACCGCCAGCCCGGCGTCGGCCATACGCTGCGCATCACGCGGCAGCTCAAACAGGCGCTGCACTTCCACCGCCAGCCCTTCGGCATCATCGACCTCGGCCAACGCTCCGGCTTCGCGCAATTGCGCGGCGATGTCGAGGAAGTTGAACAGGTGCGGGCCGCTGATCACCGGTTTGGCCAAGGCTGCCGGCTCCAGCAGATTGTGCCCACCATTGGCCACCAGGCTGCCACCGACAAACGCGCTGTCCGCCAAGGCATAGAGAAACAGCAACTCGCCCATGGTGTCGCCGAGCAGCACGCTCGTCTGCGCATCGACATTTGAGCCGGTCGAACGCCGCACCGTGGTAAAGCCTTCGCGCTGGCACAGTTCGAACACCGAGTTGAAACGTTCCGGGTGACGCGGCACCAGAATCAGCAACGCATCCGGGTGATTGGTCAGCAAGCGGCGATGGGCGTCGAGGATCACTTCGTCCTCGCCTTCATGGGTGCTGGCGGCAATCCACACCGGACGCTCCAGCGCCTGCCACTGGCCACGCAAGTCAGCTGCACGTTGCAGCAGTTGCGGATCGATGGTCAGGTCGAACTTGATCGAGCCGGTGACCTCAACGGTTTCCGGGCGCGCACCGAGATCGCGGAAGCGCTGGGCTTCGGCTTCGGTCTGCACGGCGAACAAACTCATTTCGGCGAGCATCGGCGCGGTCAGTTTGCCGAAGCGGCCATACCCTTTGGCGGAACGCTCGGACAAGCGTCCATTGGCCAATGCCACCGCAATTCCGCGCTTGGCGCACTGATGAATGTGATTGGGCCACAGCTCGGTTTCCATGATCACCGCGAGCTTGGGCTGAACGCGATCAAGAAAGCGCGCCGCCGCACACGGCAAGTCGTACGGCAGATAACAATGCTGGATGCGCGGCTCATTGGCGAACAGCGCCTGAATCCGCTCCGAACCGGTCGGGGTCATGCAGGTCACGGTGATCGGCAGTTGTGGATAACGTTGTAGCAAGGCGCGGATCATCGGCGCCGCAGCAATGCTTTCGCCCACCGACACCGCGTGCACCCAGATGCCGCCGGGTTGCAGCGTCGGCATGCCGTAGGAGAAACGTTCGCCAATCCGCCTGGCATACGCCGGCGCCTTGCGCGCACGCAGCCATAGCCGAATCGCCACCAATGGCAGCCCCAGGTAAAACAGCGCGGTGTAGAGAGTTCTATTCATGGCGGCGGAGTTTATCGACTTTTGTCGCCGATCGCCCGCAAGTGCACGGCAAAACGTTCGGCCAGCCAGCGCGCGGCCGGGCCGAGCGGTTCGTCGCGGCGCCAGACCAGTTCCACCACCAGTGCCGGCGGGGTCCATTCGCTGTCGAGTTCGACCATCAAGCCCTGATACGCGGAGTACTGCACCACATGCCGGGGCAACCAGGCCCAGCCGAGGTCGCGCACCAGCCATTCGGACATCACGTAAAAACTGTCGGCGCGCCATACCTGCGGGCTGGCCGGCTCGTTGCCGGGATAGACACTGGTTTGCGTCGACATCAACAATTGCCGGTGCTGCGCCAGTTGCTGGCAGGTCACGTAAGACTGCTTCGCCAGCGGATGATTGATGCCGCAGACCGTGACCATTTCCACACTGCCCAGTACGCGGCGTTCCAGTGCTTCGGGGATTTCATCGTGATAGAACAACAGGCCGAGGTCGGCACGACGCTCGACCAGCTTGCGCGCGACTTCGCCTTGCGCGGCGCTGGTCAATTGCACTTCCAGGCTAGGGAACTGCTCGGCCAGTTCACCGAAACTTTCCACCAGCGCCTGATAGGGCATCGCCTCATCCTGCGCCACGCGCAGTTGTGCTTCCTGGCCGCGCAGCATCGCCATCGCCCGACCGTTTAGGCGCTCGCATTGACGCAGGACTTCACGTGCCTCTTCCAACAGCGCTTCGCCCGCCTCGGTGAGCGTTGGCTGACGGCCGCTGCTACGCTCGAACAGGCTGACGCCCAAGTCATCTTCGAGCATGGCAATCGCGCTGCTGATCGCCGACTGCGCTTTACGCTGCTGGCGCGCCACGGCGGAAAACGAGCGGTGTTCGGCGACGTCGACAAACACCCGCAGTTGATCCAGATTCCACTGCATGCTGATTCACCAACCCATCTCTGTAACAGATAGGTAATGACTTTACCCCATCTGGCGAATCACTAGAATGCCGCCTCAGCAAGCAACGTTTCACATTGAGGATTTGAACCATGAACGCCTACGCCTACCTGGCCATTGCCATCTGCGCCGAAGTGATCGCCACCGTGTCGATGAAAGCGGTCAAAGGTTTCAGCACGCCACTGCCATTGGTGCTGGTCATCGTCGGCTACGCGATCGCGTTCTGGATGCTGACGCTGGTGGTGCGTACCGTTCCGGTTGGCGTGGCCTACGCGGTCTGGGCCGGCATGGGCATTGTGATGGTCAGCGTGGCGGCGCTGTTCATCTACGGGCAAAAACTGGATATCCCGGCGATGCTCGGGATGGCGTTGATCGTGCTGGGCGTCGTCGTGATTCAGCTGTTCTCCAAGACTGCCGGCCATTAACTGCCAGACACAATCCCCTGTGGGAGCGAGCCTGCTCGCGAAAGCGGTGTATCAGGCAACACATATGTCGACTGGCATTCCCTCTTCGCGAGCAGGCTCGCTCCCACATTGGCCCCTATGTTCAACCTGTTGATCATCGACAAATCCGCCCCTTTCCCGAGTCTGTATACTGCGCCCTCGTCTTGAACACTGAGGTCGCTGCATGCCATCCGTTATTTCCACCGACGTTCTGATTGTCGGCGCTGGTGTCGCCGGCCTCTGGCTGAATGCGCGTCTGCGCCGCCAGGGTTTTTCGACCGTGCTGGTGGAAAGTGCCAGCCTCGGCGGCGGGCAGAGTGTGAAGTCCCAAGGCATCATCCACGGCGGCGCCAAGTACGCGTTGCACGGCGCGCTGACTGGCGCCTCGGAAGCCATCGCCGACATGCCACGCCGCTGGCGTGAAGCGCTGGCCGGCAGTGGCGAGCTGGATCTGTCCGGCGTGCGCCTGCTGTCCGAGGCCCATTACCTGTGGTCGCCGGGTACTCTGGCGGGCAACCTCACCAGTTTCTTCGCCAGTAAGGCCGTGCGCGGCCGGGTCGACCAGGTCAAGGGCGAGCAACTGCCGCCGGCCCTGCAAGACAAACGCTTCAAGGGCAAGGTCTATCGCCTTGCCGAGCTGGTAGTCGACGTGCCGAGCCTGATCCAGCGCCTGGCCGATCTGGCCGGCGATGGCCTGCTCGCCGGACAAACCATCGAGCCACTGCTGGAAGCGGGCGTGCTGGTTGGTTTGCGAGTCGACGGTCGCGAGATTCGCGCGCAGCGTATTGTCCTCAGTGCCGGTGCCGGTACTGCCCAACTGCTCGAAGACCTCGGTTTGAACCAGCCGGCCATGCAACGCCGCCCGCTGCACATGATCATCGCCAAAGGCCCAGGTCTGAAGCCGCTGTACGCCCACTGCCTGGGCGGCGGCACCAAACCGCGCATCACTGTGACCACACATCCGGCCGCTGACGGCCAGTGGGTCTGGTATATGGGCGGCGACATCGCCGAAAGCGAAGGTGTGAACCGCGAGCCGGCCGAGCAGATTGCCACCGCGCAGAAAGAGATCGCCCAGTTGTTGCCGTGGATCGACCTCAGCACTACGCAATGGGCGACCCTGCGGGTTGACCGTGCCGAGCCACTGCAAACCGGGCTGACGCGCCCGGACAACGCCTTCCTTGCCGAGCAAGGCAGCTTGCTGGTCGGCTGGCCGACCAAACTGGCGCTGGCGCCGGACTTCGCTGACCGGGTCATCGCCGCCCTGGAGCGCGACGGCATCCAGCCACAAGCCACCGAACCATTGCCCGCGCTGCCAAAACCACCGCTGGGCGTTCCAGCCTGGGAGCAACTGCTGCCATGACCATTGCCAACCTGCACGACCTTCATCGACCGTTGGGCAGCACCGGCCTGATGGTTTCGCCACTGGGCCTGGGTACGGTCAAACTTGGCCGCGACCAAGGGGTGAAATATCCCAACGGTTTTCAGATCCCCGGCGACGACGAAGCGCGCATGCTGCTGCGTCAGGCCCGCGATCTGGGCATCAACCTGATCGACACCGCTCCGGCTTATGGACGCAGCGAAGAACGCCTTGGTCCGCTGCTACGCGGCCAGCGGCAAGACTGGGTGATCGTCAGCAAGGTCGGCGAAGAGTTTGCCGATGGCCTCTCGCAACACGATTTCAGCGCAGCACACACACGGATGTCGGTGGAGCGTAGCCTGCAACGTCTTGAAACCGATTTTATCGACCTGGTGCTGGTGCATTCCGACGGCAACGACATGGCGATCCTCGAGCACGAAGAGGTTTACGCGACACTCGCGGCGCTCAAGGCCGAAGGCAAGATTCGCGGCTTCGGCTTCTCCGGAAAAACCGTCGAAGGTGGCTTGAAAGCACTGGAGCAAGGCGACTGCGCGATGGTCACCTACAATCTGAACGAACAAAACGAGAAAGCTGTCATTGACTATGCTGCTGCCCACGGCAAAGCCATTCTGGTGAAAAAAGCCTTGGCCAGCGGTCACGTCTGTTTGAGTCCGGGCGTGGATCCGGTGCGCGCCAGCTTCGAATTGCTGTTCGCGCAACCTGGCGTGGCCAGTGCTATTGTCGGGACGATCAATCCGCTGCACCTCGCCCACAACGTTGCGACCGTTGCCCAGGTCCTACGTGGTCACTGACGCCGCTTCGCGGCCTTAAGCAGGAGCCGATATGCCGCGCACGCTCATCAGAAAGAACCCGAGCAACTTCAAGACCCTGCCGTTGTACGTCGAAGCCACCCCCGAAGGTCTGACCTACCAGAGCGTCGGCATGCCGCTGAACTTTGCGCAGACCTTGCAGCGGCGCAAACCGGTGAGCGTGGCTGACACCGAGCGCTTCTCGCTGGAACTGGCCAACCTCGGGGTCTCGGTGCGCCTGACCCTGCATTGGCAGAATCGCGATTACTGGGTGCTGGTGCGCCAGCGCCGTCAGGATCGTGGCGACGTCGTGCTCAAATTGATTTCCGGTTACGTGCCGGCGCATGAACTGAATATTCCGCTACACACGGCCATTCAGGAAATTGCCGAAGAGTGCTTGCTGGAAACACCGGAAGGCTGGCTCGGCGGACGTTTCAACGACACCTGGCTGCCGGCGCCCTACTCCGCTGCACTGCATTATCGCGAAGCGCTGCCGTTTCGCCTGACCCCGTTGTCCGGCTCAGCGCGACCGATACGTAGCGCCAATCTGCAATTGCTCGAACGCCCACGGGCCTACGTGCATCTGCCGACCGCATCGCTGCAATTGATCTACGACTTGCGTCTGGATGTGCCCAAGGAAGCCAAGTCCCTGAGCCTGTTCCACGTCGACGAACGCCTGGAGGGTGATCAACTGGTGGCCCGACTCGACCGCAAACGGCCCGACCTGTACTTGATGCCACTCAAGGACGGCGCGCCACTGGCAGAGTTGTACACGCTCAAGCGCGACAAACTGGTACCGGCCAGCACCCGGGGTCTTTATCTGGCCGAGAGCTTTGCCACACAATCCGGCTGGGTTGTGCGCGAAGAGAGGATTCGCTGGAAGGACTGGTTGGTGCAGCAGGGCCTGCAACCGGCGAAGGCCCCGCGTCAGGGACTCAAGCAACTGAGTATCAAGGCGCTGCGACTGGTCGGTCTGGGCAAGAAAACCGGTAAATAACGGTTTAGCGGCGACGGTCCCACCAGGTACGCAACCCGGCGAAGAAATGAAAGTAGCGGTTTTCGCGCTTGCCCATGCCACGCTTGGGCGAGAACGATTCCTCGGCAAATGCACCGGTAATGCGTACCCGCGATGCCTGCGTCGGCAGCGTGCAGATTTTGGCATCGACCTGCTGCAGGGCATATTTAAGCAAGCGTTCGGAATGCAGCTTTCGGCCTGTTGCCTTGCAGAAGTCGAAAATACACTCGATGCGCTTGCCGTACGCGACATAAGTATCGCGCCCGCACACCGCAAAGCGATCGTTCAACCCGCCCCACCACTGCCAGTCGGGAATATAAGCGTTGTGCTTGCGAGCCTCGGGGTGAGCGAAGACATAGGCAGGCAATGCGCTGTGAAAGAAATTGTCCGGGCGCACGAACACAACGAAATCCGGATTGAACGGCTCGATCATGCTGGTCACGGTATGCAATGAGTTGAGCTGAAAGATCAAATTGCGCAATGACGCAAAGTCATCTGCCCAGGTATCGCCCTGTGCTTTGACCTGTTCGAAATCCCAGCGCTCCAGCACGCCCTCGGTCGAGGTGAGTGTGCCGGTCATCGATTCGAATGGCTGGTAGTTGTCCGCCTTCAGTTCGCCTTTCTCACCGGATCGCGTGTTTTGCACCTCATCGATCTTGTACAGATGGTAGAAGCACTTTACATCGCTGCCCGCAGGCAACTGCGCCAGCACATTCTGCTCGATGGAGGGGAAACAGATCGGCGAATTTCTCGGGATCCCGAAAAAAGCCACGGCAATTTTCAACACTCAACAGCACCTTTTGAAAGTAGTTCGGGCCTGCTGGCAACCGGACAGACGATGTCGCTTACTTCTGCCGAAACAGCTTTTGCCACCAGCGACGAGGTTGCAGGGGCACCACAATGATGTCCGACTTTTGCAGCCAGTCACGCTCATAGTCCCAGGCATGGCCGCCCCACAGTTTTCCTGCTTCGTTGGAAAACCCCAGGGTCATGAGCTGATAGTTATAACCGACATGAGCGCGCAACCAGTCGAACACCACCAGCGTGTTGAAACCGGTAGAAGGCCCAACGTAGCGCTTGCCACCCGGGCGATCGACCGGGTAGTTCCACAGTGGCGGCAGTGGAATGCGATCCCAATACATGGCCACGCGTGGCAGTGGACACATTGGTGCGGCGCAGCCCACCAGCATGCTGAAACAACGTTCGCTCGCCTGTTCGAACATCTGCTGTACCGGCGGCGCGTAAGGCAGACCAAAAAAATACGCGTCCGGCGCGTTGTAGCCATGCACAAAGACATTGACGCTCTGCTTGTTGAGCAGCGCCGCTTTGATGCAGGTATTGAAGCTGACGACGACGTCATCGGCGCCAATGTTCAACGCCTGAAAGTCCGCCGCGGTGATGGCCGGGTTGTTGGCAATCAGCACCACCCGAGGCGCACGGCTCAGACAGTCGAGAAGTTCTGTCGGTAACGCCCCCAGTACGGACTGATCACCACCGGGCAGCGCATCCAGCGCCATGTGCTCGCCGGGTTGCGACGATAGATGATCCTTCATTCAGACTGGCACCTTCATCCCGTAACGCAGCTTCACCCAGAATCGCGTGAACGCCGAGGGTGGCTGCCATGGGCGCATCTCACGCTGGATTTCCGTAGCCAGTGCCTGACCGACACGGGCAAAGGAATAACGGCTTTGCGCGAACTCCTGGCCATTGCGGGCGATGCGCTCTGCCAGTTCCGGGTCGCTCTGCAGCAACTGGATCTTTTCCACCGCTTCATCTTCGCTGCGGTAGAACACGGTGTTGTGCATGTCTTCAAAGCCGAGCAGACGGTCTTCTTCGCCCTGACTCCAGGCCAGCAGCACACAACCGCAGGCCATGGCCTCATAGTTCTTGATCATGAACTCGTTCATGCCGATGTCGGCGCTGACGAAAATCCTGATGCGATTGAGCATCTGCAGGTATTCCGCACCCGACTTGGTACGGGTCACCAGCATCCCGGTTCGCTGCGAGAGTGACTCGAGCATGGCTTTGCGCTCGGCATATTCGGTGCTTTTCAAGCTGCCAAGAAAACCGATGGGAATGTCCCGCTCGACGCCGGTATTGTGCAGCATCTGCTCGTCATAACCTTTGGAGACAAACACCGTGTCGATGCCTTCAGCGAGCATCTTGCGCGCGACCACGGCACCGGACACCAGCGCCCGGCAACTCGGCAGGCGACGGTAGAGCCGTGAATACACGCCGCGGTATTTACTCGCTGGCATGTAGTTCTGGTAGGCGTCGTGTTCAAGGAAGACCAGCCCGGGGATGCATTTGAGCACCTGCAGTTGCGTTGCCAGGCGTTTGACCCGGGAGAAAATCACCACGCGATCGAAAGTCTGGTAATCGACCGAGGCCAGAAACGACCCCAGATTCAACTGCTGTTTTTTGCTCAAACGATAGATGAAACACTCATCACAGTTCTGCTGCACGATGTCGTAGAGCCGGTCGAGAATGACCCGCTGCTCGTCCATCACCAGGAGCATGACTTTCATAGGTTAATTGACCACGCGACGTAGGCAGGCAAGCGCATCGGATTCAAAGCTGCCTACATCAACGGAAACGGTAAAATCCCCAAGGCAAAATCCGTTCACACGCAGTACACAACGGTAAAAATTCATCTGATCAATGACTGCGGATCTTCTCGACAATCGCAGTTGTCGAGCTGTTTTCCACCAGTCCCAGCACCTTTACGGTACCGCCATAAGCAGTGACGATATCAGCGCCGACTACCTGATCGATGCCGTAATCGCCGCCCTTGACCAGCACGTCCGGTTTGACCTCGCGCAGCAGGTTCTCCGGGGTGCCTTCAGGGAAACTGATCACCCAGTCCACAGCGCCGAGGCCGGCGAGAACCGCCATGCGTCGGTCAACACTGTTGATCGGGCGGCCCGGGCCTTTGAGACGGCTGACCGAAGCATCATCGTTGACCGCGACAATCAGCCGTTCGCCCTGTGCCCGCGCCTGCTCCAGGTAGGTCACATGGCCGGCATGGAGGATGTCGAAGCAGCCGTTGGTGAAGACGATCTTCTCGTTGTGCGCACGGGCATCGGCCACGGCGAGCAGCAACTGCTCCAGACCCAGGACACCCCGTTCAGAACCCTCCTCGCGCTGAATGGCGCGACGCAGTTCCGGGGCGCTGATGGCGGCCGTACCGAGTTTGCCGACCACGATGCCGGCGGCCAGGTTGGCCAGCGCAACGGCGTGGGGCAGGTCTTCACCGGCGGCAATCGCTGCCGCCAGGGTGGAGATCACCGTGTCACCGGCACCGGTGACATCGAACACTTCACGGGCACGGGCCGGCAGGTGCAGCGCTGGCTGATCCGGACGCAACAGGGTCATGCCGTGTTCGCCGCGTGTCACCAACAGCGCACCGAGTTCGAGGTCGTGCATCAGGGCGGCGCCCTTGCTCACCAGCTCATGCTCATCGACGCAACCGCCGACGATGGCTTCGAATTCGCTGAGATTGGGGGTGATCAGGCTGGCGCCGCGATAAATCGAGAAGTCCTTGCCCTTTGGATCGGCCAGCACCGGAATGTTCTTCGCGCGGGCGGCCTGGATCAGCGCCTGATGGTTTTTCAGGGCGCCTTTGCCGTAATCGGAGAGCACCAGCACCTTGATGCCTTCGAGCAGGTCGTCGACCTGCGAACCAAGGGCCAGAGCGTCGGTGGCGAACGGTTCTTCAAAGTCGATACGCAGCAGTTGCTGGTGCCGGCTCATGACCCGCAGCTTGACGATGGTTGGCTGGTGCGCGATGCGCTGGAACAGAGCGCGTACGCCCGCGCCTTTGAGACTGTTGCTCAGGCTGTCGGCGGCTTCGTCATCGCCGGTCACACCAACCAGCGACGCCGGCGCACCCAGCGCGGCAATGTTCAAGGCAACGTTCGCGGCACCGCCCGGACGGTCTTCGATCTGCTCGACCTTAACGACCGGCACCGGCGCCTCAGGGGAAATCCGTGAGGTTCCGCCATGCCAGTAACGGTCGAGCATGACATCGCCGACTACCAAGACCGGGGCTTGATCGAAACGCGGCATGGACAACTTCATGGAGCAACCCACATACAAAATGAACAGGGGCGCGATATTAACACAGGGTAAAGCGCCGTCCGCCTCAATCTGAAAGGTCGCGCACCCAGAACAACTCGTGACGCCGGACCGCCTTGCGGAAAAACTCGTTACTGCCCGTTTCAGGCCAGCGACGGCCGGCCAGAGCCTGCTGGATCCTGCGGCGCAATTGCCGTTTGAACGCCTGTCCGCCCTGCAGATCGTGCTCCATGGCCAGCGCCATGGCTTTGTCCAGTTGCACGTCGGCCGACAGCAGCGGACTCCACAGGCGATCAGCCGGTAGCGGCTCGATGGCGGGAGGCAGCGGAACACCCGCACCGGCAGGCCCCATGGGCCAGCGATCATTGTCGTGCAGGTGATTGGCGTACAGCAGCAGGGTCGCCGGTTTCCAGCTACTGCGTTCGATAGCCTCAAGCAACGCTTGGGTCGACGCTATATGATCACTGTGGGGATCGAGTTCAGGATGCGGTGTAACGACCACTTCCGGGCGATAGTGCTCAAGCAGGGCCGTCAGATCACCCAGCAGGTTTTGCCAGGTCGGCTGCCCGTCAACGTCGGCGGGCAGGGTCAACGGGTTATGCTGGCGCACACTGCGAATATCGTTTTCCTGCGATTCCCGGGAGCCGAACGCCTGGGTCGGCGCTTCGACCATCGACGGCAGTTGCAGGCAGTAATAGCCCAATTGCACACAACGCTCGGCAGGCACGCCCCCCCACAGCGGAATCACCAGGCTGTCCCAACTGCGCAAGCGGCCCTTCAATCGAGCGGCTGCGGCTTGATCAAGGCCCAGCCGCTGAAAGTCTTCAGCCTCGATCTCACCCTGGGTCAGGGTGACGATGCTGACGTCTTCGCATCGACTGTACAGACCGAAGGCGGCGAGCTCTGCATCATCGGCATGGGGCGCGATGACCATGACCCGCTGGCGGCTGTAGTCCGGATTGGCCATGACCCACAACACGCCCGTCGCAGCAGGTACGCAATATCGGCCACGCAGCGTCAGAGTCCCTTGCGCCAGCGCATCGACCTGCCCCGACAGATTAAGGAAACGCCGCCCTCTGACGCCCCGCTCCAGATCCTGACGATCATCGCCCACCTCAACATAGGGATCGAGCCAGCGCCCCAGCCAGGAGGACTTCACTTCGAGTTCGAGTACCAATGTCTCGCCCTGCGCCAGCGGTTCGCTCAGGCCTACCACGCCGCCCTCAAGACTCACGGCCTGCCGCGCGGTTTGCGGCGGAAAGACGTATTGATAGTCGTCGGTAGGCCGGTAGAACAAATGGTCGGCAAACCAGGCCTCGTGAACGACCCAGGCCAGCACCAGCAACAGCGGCACCAGCCACCACGCGATCAGCACGCCGATCAGCAACAGCGCCAGCACAAAGGCGATCAGGAACAGACGCTTGTTGCGCCGATGGGCCTTGAGAAGCTGTTGCTTGCGAGCGCTCATGAATTCAGACCTTGTAGACCGGCACCGTGTGGCACCAGCGATCCTTGTACTCTCGGTCGGCACGACCGAATGAATAACGCAGAGGTTTGCCCAGCGCTTGCGCGTGCGCCCAGGCCTCTTGGGTGTTGACGAAACTCAGCACACTGCCGGGGCTGAACTCGCGGCTCTGCGGGTCGACACCACCGTTGATGTATTCCAGCGAAACCCATTGCGGGGCCTCGACGCGATAGAGCACCTGAATGGCGACGGGCGCCGATTCGAGCATCACCACCGAACCGGTCATGAACTCGCGCAGCAAGGTAAAGACCTCAACCAGCCCGGCCTTGCCCGGCACCTCGAAGCCCCAGCGCCGCTGAAACAGATCGCCGTAAGCGGCAGCCTGTTCCTGCGGCGTAAAGTCGGACATCGGCACCAGCGATCCACCCGCCTCTTCCAGCAGGCGCTGTTCGCGACGCTGGTTATAGCGGAACTTCTTCGAATATTCTTCCGGCAACCGGGCCAGCGCCAGGCCCTCAGGCTGTGGCTTCAGCGTGCTGATCTGCCCGGCATTGAGCTGGGACACATAAGCCACGCGCTGGCGCACCGGCACGATGACGTCTGGCGCGATCGGCAGAATGATTTCCGCATTGCCCATGTCCAGCAAGCCACGCTTGCCCTCGCGCTTGAGCACTTCCTTGGACAAGGCAACATGCCGCCCCCAGCAAGGGATGGCGGCCAGCACATCACCGCCAATGACCCAGCCCAAGTAGCGCAACTCGATGCCAAGGAACGTTGACAAGCGCTCGACGACTTCGGGGTGTGTAGCAAAACTGCCGCCGAAACGTTGCCAGGCACGGGCGTAGCTGTCCCGGTCGATTTCGGTCCAGCCACGCTCGCGAAAGCTGCGAAACATCGTCAGCATACGTCGGTCGCGTGTGCCGGCTGAGGCTCGTCACCCTCTTCAAACTCTTTGGCGTGCAGACGGGCGTAATAGCCGTTCTGCTCGAGCAATTGTGCGTGAGAGCCGCGCTCGACGATGCGACCTTCGTCCATGACCAGAATCAGGTCGGCTTTCTCGATGGTGCTCAAACGGTGGGCGATCACCAGGGTCGTGCGGTTTTTCACCACATGATCCAGGGCAGCCTGGATATGCCGCTCCGACTCGGTATCGAGCGCGGAAGTGGCCTCGTCGAGAATCAGCAGCGGTGCATCCTTGAGCAACGCCCGGGCAATGGCGATGCGCTGACGCTGGCCGCCGGACAGCAGCACACCGTTTTCGCCGACCATGGTTTCGTAGCCTTGCGGCATCTTGATGATGAACTCATCGGCATAGGCTTCGGTAGCCGCGCGCTTGACCTCATCGAACGGCGCACCGGCCAGATCACCGTAGGCGATGTTGTTGGTCACCGTATCGTTGAATAGCGTGACCTGTTGGGTCACCAGAGCAATCTGCCGACGCAGGCTGCGCAAGGTGAAGTCCTGCACCTGCACGCCATCGAGCAAGATCTGGCCCTGCGCATCATCATGCTGATAAAAGCGCGGAATCAGGCTGGCCAGGGTCGATTTGCCACTGCCCGAGCGGCCGACCAAGGCAACCATTTGCCCCGGTTCGACGACGAAACTGATGTCATTGAGCACCGCTTTGTCGGTGTCAGGATAGTGGAAGCTCAGATTGCGCACTTCCAGACGGCCTTCGAGACGATCTTGCTCGACCGTGCCCTGATCCACTTCCGCCGGCTCATCCAGTTGCTCGAAAATACTTTCGGCACCGGCGACACCCTTCTGAATCGTCGAGCTGACCTCCGACAACTGACGGATCGGCTTGGGCAACAAGCCAGCCATGGTGATGTAGGCCACCAGATCACCCGGCGATGCATCGCCGCGAAGGTACAGGACGAGGAACATGACCACCGCCATGGCGCTGTAAGTCACCAGCTGCAGCATCGGCGTGTAAACGGCGCCGGTCTTGGTCATCGTCAACTGCTTGTCGGTGTTGCTCTGGCTGGCATCGCGAAAGCGATCCTTTTCGTACTGCTCGCCGCCAAAACTGCGCACGACGCGATAGCCGTGAATGGTCTCGGACGCGACGTGCGTGACGTTGCCCATCGAGACCTGGATCTTCTTGCTTTGCTTGCGGAATTTTTTGCTGGTGCTGTTCACCATCAAACCGATCAACGGCAGGATGGCGACCATCACCAGCGTGAGCTTCCAGTTCATCCACAACAGTGTGCAGAACAGGAAAATCACGGTCATGCCTTCACGGATGACGACTTTGATTGCATCCGTTGCCGCGCCGGTGACCATGGTCACGTTGAAGGTGATCCGGGAAATCAGGTGGCCGGAATTGTTCTTGTCGAAGAAGCGATTGGGCAACTCCAGCAATTTATTGAACAACACCACCCGCAGGTCATGCACCAGGCCCAGAGAAACCCGCGCCAGGAAGAAGTTGCCCAGGTAAGAACCCACGCCCTGCCACAACGCGATGAAGACGATCATCAGTGGCACTGTTTCGAGCAACTGCAGCTTGCCCAGATAAGGGTTGCCCGGGAACAGACTGGCTTCAGGATTGGCCAGACCGTCGACAAAGTACTTGAGGATGTAGGCGAGCATCGGTTGAGTCGATGCGAAAATCAGAAACCCGACGATGCTGAGAAGGAAAAGGCCGGCATAAGGCCGCACGTAAGCCAAAAGGCGGAAATAGATCGCCAGCGTGGACTGGGCTTTCGGTTCAGGACTGCTCATGGTGATCCGCGCAATTCAGTGAGGCGCCGATGATATCACACGCGTTTTTGCCCCGATAAACATGACTTCGAACCAGCTTTCGACCAAGTCGGTTAAGATACCCCGCTAATGATGGGGAGCCGGATATGCAATCGATTGATCACAGCACTTACGAGGCACTGCGCGAGGGTGCACACGTATTGGAAGCCGACGGTTCCGGCGACAAAGTGCTCAGATTGGCCGATGGACGCATGCTCAAGCTGTTCCGCCGCAAGCGGCTGCTCAGTTCGGCACTGTTCTACCCCTATGCACAACGCTTTGCCGACAATACACGGATCCTCGAACAACGCGACATCCTCTGCCCCAAAGTCATCGCGGTCTACCGCATCCCGAGCATCGAACGTGACTGCGTGTATTACAGCCCGCTGGAAGGCAATACAGTGCGTCAGCTACAAGGCACTGACGAAGAGGCTGACACACTGAGATTCCAGCTGGGCGGGTACTTCGCCCTGCTGCACGAAAAAGGTGTGTACTTTCGATCACTGCACTTTGGCAACGTCGTGCAGACCCCCGACAAGCGTTTGGGCCTGATCGATATTGCCGACCTGCGCTGCCAGAAGCACGCGCTCAGTGACAGTAAACGCCTGCGTAACTTCGCGCATTTGCTGCGCTACAAGGAAGACCGCCAATGGCTGCTCGGCCAGGACGCCGGCGACACGTTTATCGAGGGCTATCGGCAGGCACTCCCGAGCAACCGGCAAGCGCCGCTGATCTCGCGCCTGCGCCCGCTGCTCGGTTAAGCCTTAGCGGCCGATGACCACTACAGTGGCACCTTTGCGATTGGCGAAATGCTCGATGATGCGCAGCTTGTGCGCCACCAGCCACTCATTCAGCCAAGGCTCGTCACCCTTGGCCTCGATGAGGAAGTACTGATAGTCGCCCGCGTGCGCTGCCGACATCGCTTCCTCTGCGGTCAGTACCGGCAACACGTAGCCGCGACCGGCGTAATAGCTGATCCGTCCGTCCTCGAAATAGGTCTTCGCCCCTGGCTCGACATGGGCCGACAACCAGCGTCCGGCCTGGACGTAATGGGTTTTGCCGGCCCCGGTGGAGATGACGTTCGACAGCATCACCAGCAAACACAGAACCACCAGCCACCTGCCCCAACGCGGGAACTCGCGAACAAACGCCGCTAGCCCCATCGCCAGCACGGGCACAAACAACAGATTGAGAAAGCTCAGGTAGCGCGTATTCATGAACTGTTGCTTGATGAAAAACAGCACCAGCACGATCAGATACAGCAACGCCGCCCAGGCGAAGGGTCGATAGTCGCGCCAGTAGACGCCTAGCACCCCCCAGTTACGCCGCAGAATGAAGGGAACGGCGAAAGGCCCCATCAACTTCACGAAACTGATGGTCATGGTCGCCAGGATGCCGAAGAAAATGATCCGCCCGGCTTCATCCTGGGAGTACTTGTTGATGAGCGAATTGGCAAACTGATCGCACAGCATTTGAAAGGACGCGAACACACTGTGCGGGGCAATCATGTCCAGATACAGCATCACTCGCGCCGACATGAGTACACTGGTTGCCGAAATGGCCAGCAGCCCCAAAACCGGCAGCAGCGAAAACTGGGCAAACTGCATCCGTCGGCCAGATGACCACAGGTTGGGCAACTGCCACAGAGCCAACGCCGGCACCAGCAATAAGGCCTCCAGCCGAAACAAGGCTGCTGCGACGATTGCCAGGTGGATGAATGCCGCGCGCAACCAGCCGCCACGGGCTTGCCAGCGCAGCGCGAGCCAGAGCGTCAGCGTGCAGAAGAACCAGAAACCGCACTCACGGATGATGTCGTTTCGAAAGGCATTCACCGCCGGCATGGCCAATACCACCAGGCACGCCCAACGGGTGACCAGCGCAGACCGCTGACGCACGCAGTCCACCATCAACGCGCTGGTGCCGGCAAAAAAGAGTGCACACCAAAGATAGGCACTCAGCTCCAGCGGCAAATGCAGGATGGAATGCGTAGCGGCCAGCAGAAAGGAAAACCAGGGCCAGTCGAATGTAGCCCAAGCCACATTCGGCCCGTGCTCGGTGACCTGTTGCGCAATATCGATATACAGCGCGGCATCACGTCCCACTGTCGCAGTGCCCAGGACGGCTATCAGCGATAACAGCGCGCTGCCCACAAACGCCAGCCAGACCGGGTATTTGTCGATGATTCTGGAGACTCGAGTTGCCACACTACCGCCCGTACCTTTCACCCAGCCACCTCACCGACATCCGTTACAAGGTACGCGCACATCACCGCGACCCACTTACCGAAACAGCAACCGCAAAGCCTTGCGGGTGTATGACCAGCGTGAAAACGTCCGCCAGTCTGCACGCAAAGCCTGGAAATAGAACGACCTGGCCAGCTTGTACTCGCCATGGGAATAACAGTCGCGAAACAGCGACAAACAGCGCTGTGCCAGAAACGCCTGGCGCAGATCACACATTTCTTCGGGCATTCTTCGACTGGAAAACACCTCGCTGACGACCTGCTCCGTACCGGCAGCAAGACTCTGGCGCAAATCATGGCGCATGCTGTCGGCGTGCTTGTGGATCAGTGCCAGAGGCTTGTCTAGAACGGTGCAGGGGTAGCGCGCCAGCACTTGGGCAAACACTGGCAGGTCCTCGACGTTGCGCAAATGTTCCGGGTAATTGCCCAGAGCGAACACTTCGCGGTGCATCGCACAGGCACCGTTGGAAATCGACACCGTCTTGTTCAGCAGGTAACCCTGCAGGCGCTGGCGGGGCGTCACAGGCAAAGGCCTGGCCGCCTGCAAGCTGCGGCGCCCGTCAGCGAACACTGACCAGTGCGCACCGATCACCATAAGGGTCTGCGGATGACTGGCAATGTGCTGCGCAAGCGCAGCCAATGCACCGGGAGCCATTTCATCGTCAGAGTCGAGAAACACCAGATACTGCCCGGTTGTCTCTTCCAGCCCCCGATTGCGTACCGACGACAATCCGCCGTTGCTTTTACGCAGCGCGCGAAAACGACCGCCATGCTTGAGCAGGAGCCTTTCCACTACCTCAGGCGTATCGTCCGTCGACCCGTCGTCGATGACCAGCAGATCCGCCGTCGTTTCATCCAATTGCGCCAACACCGACTCCACTGCACGAGGCAGCGTTCGCGCATAGTTGTAAACCGGAATGACGACGCTGATCAGTGTTTCAGTCAAGTTCGTATCCTTTCACACCCTCTTTTACGACCAGAATATCTTCCATGATCAGGTATTCCAGATCCGAACCGAAAAACATGTTCAACGCGTCGGTCGGCGAGCAAATCATCGGTTCGCCACGACGGTTGAGCGAGGTGTTCAGCGATACGCCGTTACCGGTCAGGTTTTCCAGCGCCTTCATCATGTCGTAGTAGCGCGGGTTGTATTCACGCTTGAGGACCTGGGCACGAGAAGTGCCATCTTCGTGAACGACTTCCGGCACACGGGTCTTCCACTCGTCCGCTACTTCGAAAGTGAAAGTCATGAACGGTGCCGGGTGATCGATCTTGATCATTTGCGGCGCAACAGTGTCGAGCATCGACGGGCAGAAAGGCCTCCAGCGCTCGCGGAACTTGATCTGATGGTTGATGCGGTCGGCCACACCGGCCACGCTCGGGCAACCAATGATCGATCGACCGCCCAGTGCACGCGGACCGAACTCCATACGTCCCTGGAACCAGGCCACGGGATTACCATCAACCATGATTTTGGCGATCTGTTCCGGCATGTTATCGAGCTTGCGCCACGCTGGCTTGTTCTCGTGACGGGCGCAAGCGGCGATCACGTCCTCGTTGCTGTACGACGGGCCGAGGTAGACGTGCTCCATCTTCTCGACCGGTACGCCACGAGCGTGAGACACGTAGGCAGCGGCGCCGACCGCAGTGCCGGCATCGCCGGACGCCGGCTGCACGAACAGCTCTTTGATGTCGTCGCGGGCAATGATTTTCTGGTTCAGTTTGACGTTCAGCGCACAGCCACCGGCGAAGGCCAGTTTGCCGGTTTCCTTGAGCACGTCACCCAAATAGTGATCGATCATCTGCAGCGCCAGCTTCTCGAACAGCGCTTGCATGCTCGCGGCGTAGTGAATGTAAGGTTCGTCAGCAATATCGCCTTCGCGCTTCGGCCCCAGCCACTCGATCAGCTTAGGCGAGAAGTAGAAGCCTTTACCCTTCTCTTTATAGCGGCGCAGGCCGATAACGTTGGCGTAGTCGGTGTTGATCACCAGCTCACCGTTTTCGAACGAGGCCAGACGCGAGAAATCGTACTTGCTGGCATCGCCGTACGGCGCCATGCCCATGACCTTGAACTCACCGTCGAGCATCTCGAAGCCGAGGAACTCGGTGATCGCGCCATACAGGCCGCCGAGGGAGTCCGGATCGAAGAATTCCTTGATCTTGTGGATCTTGCCGTTTTCACCGTAGCCAAAGAAGGTCGTGGCGTACTCGCCCTTGCCGTCGATACCGAGGATCGCGGTTTTTTCTTTGAAGCCAGAGCAGTGGTAGGCGCTGGAGGCGTGAGCCAAGTGGTGCTCGACTGGTTCGATCTTGATCTTCTTCGGATCAAAACCCAATTGCTCCAGGCACCAGACAATCTTGTTGCGGTAGCGCTTGTAGCGGCGGTTGCCCATCAGGATCGCATCCAGGGCGCGATCCGGCGCGTACCAGTAACGCTTGGCGTAGTGCCAGCGCGCCTTGCCGAACAGGCTGATCGGAGCGAACGGGATCGCAACTACGTCAACGTCGGACGGCTTGATGCCGGCCTGCTCAAGACAGAACTTCGCCGATTCGTAGGGCATGCGGTTCTTTGCATGCTTATCGCGTACGAAGCGCTCTTCTTCAGCCGCCGCCACCAGCTTGCCGTCGATGTACAAGGCTGCTGAAGGGTCATGGCTAAGGGCGCCGGACAGGCCAAGAATCGTCAATGCCACAGGGGTCTAGCCTCTTTAGTCTGCGTGCAGGCGCGATGCGCCTTGAAAATTGATGTGCCCCCGCACAGGGCGAGTGACAGCTAAAGGGCGGGATTATAGCGTAAACGAGTAGGGAATTACCCTGTGCGATTGCCCTCTGGGTGAATGGTTTGGAGAAACCTTACCCTGCTACTCAATAACTGCCCTTGCGCCAGTAAATACCAAGATTGCCGTCGGTGAGCTGACGATAAACCGTATAGGGCAACGCTACTGTATCGAATACTCCGGACAATGGCAGATCCAGCAACACGAATGGCACCAGAAAACCGCTGGGATCCGGCGGCGCGTTCAACACGCAGAAGTCGAAGGCCAGACCGCTGTAAATCCGCGGAATGGACTGGCAATAGGTTTTTTGTTTGCGCATGTCCCGCGCCACGTCGGCATCGTCCTGCAAGACAGTCATGGCGCTGCCACAGCCAGCCAGAATCCATGAAAGTACACCCAGCGTTGCAGCCTGTTTAATGGTCAAAATTCGCCCTCCAAGGTCGTTGGGCAAATTAGCATCGGGACTGAACAGGGCACAGTTCATGGCTTCTGGAGAAGCTGTAGGACAAGTCGCTGAATCTTGTCCTCTACTGCTGGTTTGTCTCAGGCCACGCTGGAAATATCTTTCGGCAACCGCAGATCAATAATCCGATACAGCGCGCTGCTTTCGGGCCAGTTGCGCATGAATCGCGCACGGTCACGGGCATAGGCCGGCGCGAAACTGCCGACAGATCCATGCTGGCACATCGAGTCCAGATCGATCAGCGCCCAGCGATCCTGCTGCCAGAACAGATTATGTCCCTTGAAGTCGCCATGGCTGATCCGCTCGTCAATCAATCTGGCGAACAACTGATCCAGCGCCTGCAACTCCGCTTCCGGCGCTTCACCACTTTCAACGTACGGCGCAAAGCGCTCGATGATATCCGGCCCCGGCAGGAACTCGGTCACCAGATACGCACGGCTGCGCAGCCACAAAAAGCGCTTTTCCAGCACCGCCAGCGGTTTGGGTGTGGCGATGCCGAGAAACGCCAGGCGATTGCCTTCGCGCCACGAATGCCAGGCCCGACTTGGCCGCCAGAAACGCTTGAGCCAATGCGCAAAGCCCTTGATGTTGTAGCGCTTGATCACCAGCGTGCGCGCACCGGCCTGAACCTTGCCAACGCTCGCCGCACCACCGGTCTTGTACAGGTGACCCTGATCAAGCAACGCATCGGCCTGCTCCAGCACCGGCAGCATGGCTGACTCTTCTTCGCGGCGGATCGCGCGCAGAGCGAACGCTCCACGCTGCACACTGAACAGCGTGCACTCGCGACCGACCTTGATCAGGAAGTCTTTCAAACGCCAGCGCCGCACTTTGTCGATCTGTTTCTGCAAGGCCTCCAGCGGCAACGCATGCTCGCTGTTGCTCAACAGGTAATACACCAGCAGCTCTTCAGTGAACGGTTCCAACGCCTTGGGTAACTGGGCGAAAAACACCCCGAGATTTTCCAGGACTTTTTGTCGCGACAACGGTTGGCCGGCGGTTTCTGCGCAAATCCCGGCACCGTCAATCAAGTACAACTGGCCGCCGTGGCGCAACAGATTGTCCAAGTGCAGGTCTTCCTGCCAAAGCCCTTTGCCGTGCAATTGGCCGATAGCGCCCAGCGCCTCAGCCAGCACCGCCGATTGCTCATCGGCCAACACCGGCAGCGACTCGACTTTCGCCCAGGCATCGCCAAGGCTTTCGGCACCCTCAAGGAAATCGAACAGCAACCAGCCACCTTCGCCATTTTGCAAACCATCGGCCAGGAGCAGCGGCGTGGTCAGGCCTTGCGCAGCCAGCAAGCGCACGCCTTCCAGCTCGCGCTGAAAATGCCGGGCAGCTTTGCCGCCGACCAGCAATTTGGCCAGCACCGGACGCCCGCGCCAGACACCGGCGCCAACGTAACGCTGTCCCGGCAACACCCGCAGCAGGCTCAGCAATTGCAGATCAGCACTGCCGGCGGCATCGGCCAGCGTCACCGTCAGTGGCAATTGCGGGGCTCGTCCGGCACCGGCCAGCTCGGACAATTGCATCAGCGGGTCTCCTTGTGGCTGCGACGCGCGGTCAGCCGGGCCAGCCAACTGTCCAGCAGCGCGCTGTCAGTGGGCTGATCGAGATAAGCCGCGAGCAATTCACGCAGTTGCGCCTCGTTCCATTCCGGTGCGCGACGTTGCAGCGGTTCCAGATCCTTGATCCGGTCGCGCATACCAAACAACAACGGCCGGGTCTTTTCCAGGTCGATCAATTGCGCCTGATACCCGTCACCGGTGGCTCGCAGAAAAATATGTTTGGGATAGAAGCAGCCGTGCACCTGACGCACGCCGTGCAGATGCCGCGCGAGCAATCCGCAAGCCTTGAGAATGGCTGAATGCTGCGCGGTACTGAGCTGCGCCCAACGCTGCAACAGCGATTCCAGATCACTCCAGCCATCGAGTGCCCGAGTCAGCAGGATGGCACGGACTTCGCCGTTGACCTTACGCTCACCGAAAAACGCCGCTTGCAGCGCCGGGATACCGAGCTTGCGATAGCGACTGATATTGCGAAACTCGCGGGCAAAGCTTGGCTCGCCGAAAGGCGCATGCAAGGTCCGCGTCAGGTAGTTGCTCTGGCGCTTGAGGTAATAACCTTGCCCTTCAAGATCCAGACGGAAGACGCTGCTCCAACCGCCACGGGCGGTATTGGGTTCGTCCACGGCCTCAAGCTGCTTCGCCCAAAGCGCGTCAAAAGTGCCAAGACCATGGCGCTCAAGCAGTGCGCGGTCTTCAGCGGCGAGAAAATCAGTCATTCGCGTCCCTCGAAAAATCTCACCACGTGCCGAATCCGTTTCTTGTCGGCGCTATCAAGCCGATCGCACTGGCGGTATTGCTTATAGAAGCGCAGGCGTTGGGTATTGGACAGGTGGTATTTGGCGAGTTTATCGAGACAGGCCAGATCCTTGGTGATCCGATACTTGAGCCAGAAGCCGCGCCAGAACTCGCCGTTAGGGCAATCGATCAGAAATATCCGCGCCTGATCATCGATCAACAGGTTGCGCCATTTCAGATCGTTATGGGTAAATCGGTGATCATGCATCGTCCGGGTATAGCCGGCCAATTGCCGACTGACACCGTCGACCCAGGCGCGATCCTTGAGTTTCGGATCCTTGCGCTCGGCGAGCGCCGAAAGGTCTTCGGTGTCGGGCAGTTCACGGGTGATCATGGCGCCACGATCATACGCCGCGCCACGTCGCTCCAGCCCCCAGGCCACCACTTCAGCGGTGGGAATGCCCCACTTGGCGAAGCGCTTGAGGTTCTGCCATTCCATCTTCACCCGCGGCTTGCCGAGGTAACGGCGCAAGCCTTTACCGGCGCCGACATAGCGTTTGACGTAATAATTGACGCCGTTGCGCTGCACGCGAATCACTTCCGACAGCGGATCACGGGTCAGGCGTTCGCCCTGCAACGCAAATACCGCTTCGAGACTGCCGAAGTCTTCGGCGAGCTCGCTGTATTGCGGCTCGAGAGTCCAACCCGCCATCAGAGCGCATCCCCGTAACGCTGTTTACGCGCGTAGAGTTTGTTGGCCTTGCCTTCCAGCCAGCTCAGCAACGGCGCTTCTTCAGCCAGGATCTGGCGCAGCGGTTGCTGGAAATAGCCTTTGAGGAAACGCAGTTTGTCGCGGCGGGTCAGGCCGATGTCCAGCGCGGAAAAGTACAACGCGGCCAGATCTTTATTGCGCCAGCGCTGCGTGATTTTCGTGCGGGTCTGGGCACGGTGCAGGTCGATCACTGAGAGTTTGAAGTCGTCTGGCGTCACCGGTTTATCGGTGTGCAGCAGGAAGTGGCAGATATAGCAGTCACGATGGTTGACGCCAGCGCGGTGCATCATGCCGGTCATGTGTGCGACTTCGGCGATCAGCGCGCGCTTGAGTTTCGGCTCGGGCGGCTGCTTGACCCAATCGATGCTGAAGTCTTCGAGGCTGATGGTCGGCGCCAGTTCTTCGGTGACGATAAACGAGTGCTGATCTGCCGGGTTACTGCCCTTCTCGCCGTAAGCCACGGCAGTCATGGTCGGCACGCCGACTTCCTGCAGACGCTGAATGGCTTGCCACTCCTGGCCCGCGCCGAGAACCGGCAGCTTGGCGGTCAGCAGATTCTTGAAGATCTCGCCCCAGCCGATACCTCGGTGGATCTTGACGAAAAATCCGTTGCCGTCGACTTCCGTGCGCAGCGTCCGGCGTGCTTCCAGCTCGCGGTATACCTCGCCCTGCAAGCCTTCGACTTCAGCGAACGGGTCGCGGCCGGCCCACAGGCTTTTGAACGGTTCAGCCAGCATCAACTTCATTAAGCGTGCTCCGCCAGAATCACATCGGCCGCGTGCTGCGGCATGCTGTAGAGGTCGGCCGTCTCGGCGAAGGCCAGACCATTGCGGCTCCAGGCCGCGCGTGCAGCGTCGTCATGCAACATTTCAGTCAAGTATTGCGTCAGTTGCGCCTGATCGAACGGTTCGTCCAGCACTCGCCCGGCATCCGCCTCGGCAATGTAATGGGCGTAACCGCAGACCGCGCTGACCAGCACCGGCAAACCGGCGACCAACGCTTCAAGCAGCACAGTACCGGTGTTTTCGTTGTAGGCCGGGTGGATCAACAGATCGGCGCCGAGCAGGAAACGCGGGATATCGCTGCGCCCCTTGAGGAACGTCACGTTATCGCCCAGACCCAAAGTTGCGCTCTGCATCTGGAATAATTTGGGGTCATCCTGGCCGATTACAAACAGCCGGGTGCGTTTCTTCAGTTCGGCAGGCAATGCAGCCAGCGCTTTCAGGCTGCGATCGACGCCTTTGGTCTTGAAGCCGGAGCCGATCTGCACCAGCAGCAGTTCGTCGTCCTTGAGATTGAATTCAGCGCGGAAACCGGCGCGAATTTCAGCGGCATCCGCCGGGCGGCGACGATCCTGGGCGATGCCTGGCGGCAGCAGATGGAAACGCTCAAGTGGCGTGTCGTAATGCTTGATGAACAGCGGCTGCTGCACTTCGGAAATCATCAGCACTTCGGTCTTCGCATCCTTGGCGAACACTGCGCGCTCGTACTCGGCAAAGTGGCGATAACGGCCCCAGCGGCGGTACAGCGAATTGCGCAAGTTCTGCGCCTTGTCTTCGAAGCAGCCATCGGCGGCGTAGTAGACGTCCAGCCCCGGCATCTTGTTGAACCCGATCAGGCGATCGACCGGGCGCTTGGCCAGGTCCGCTGCCATCCACGCGCTGAGTTTTTCGTTGCGACGATGGTTGAAGAACGCCTTGACCGGCGCCACCAGCACCTCAAAACCGGGCGGCACGTCGCCTTCCCAGATCAGCGTGTAGACGCGAATCTGGTGACCGCGCTTCTGGCATTCAAGGGCGATGCGCATGAAGTCGCGCTGCAAGCCACCGAACGGGAAATATTTGTACAGGACGAATGCCAATTGCATCAGCGCAGCTCCTCAGCCATTAACAACGTGCTCAGTCGGCTGGCGACACGCTCGGGGTTCAGACGCGTGAAGCACAGCGGCTGTTCACGCTTCAGGTCAAACTGACGGGCATCCTGCGCGGTCGGTTGATAGGTACATTTCTTTTGCAGGCATGGCGCGCATGGGAAGTCGCTGGCCAGGTGAATCTGCAACTTGCCGTAGGCGCCGGTCAGGCCCGGGTTGGTCGGGCCGAACAGCGAGATGGTCGGCACGTCCAGCGCGGCGGCCAAGTGGCCGAGACCGGTATCCACCGCGACGCAGGCTTGCGCACCAGCGAGGACTTTGCCGACGCCGGCCAGATTGAGCTTCGGCAGCACTTCGGCGTGTTTGAAACCGGCGGCGATGCGTTCGGCGCGGGCCTTTTCCTGTGGGTTGCCCCACGGCAGTTTGACGCCGACGCCGAGGTAGCCGACGCGTTCAGTCAGTTCGCGCCAGTAACTTTCCGGCCAGTGTTTGGTGTCCCAAGTAGTGCCATGCAGGAAGACCACAAAGGCGTTTTTGCGCGGCAGCTCGACCAGACGCTCGACGTTGAGGCCGTAATCGCCCAAGCCTTTCGGCAAGTCGTAGCCGAGAGCGATGGCGAACAGTTGGCGCACTCGCTCGACGGCGTGCTGACCGCGGGCCACAGCCAGTTTGCGGTCATAGAAACGCGAAGCCATCGGCTCTCGCGCCGAACCTTTATCGAGGCCGGCTACCGGCGCTTTGACGTAGCGGGTCAGCCAGGCGCTTTTCAGCAGGCCTTGAGCGTCGATCACCAAGTCGTATTTATTGGCGCGCACACTTTGTTTGAAGCGTTTCCACTCGCCGCTGGTGATGGTTTTCCAGAGGTTTTTGCGCCAGCGACGGATCGCCACCGGAATCACTTTGCCAACGGCCGGGTGCCAGGTCGGGATCTCGGCGAAACCTTCTTCCACTACCCAGTCGAACTTGATTCCGGGAATGGCCCGGGCGGCGTCGGTCAGCGCCGGCAACGCATGAATCACGTCACCCAGCGATGAAGTCTTGATCAGCAGTACCCGCAACTTAATGAACCTCGACCACAGAGCCCTGCAACTTCTGCAAGGCATCGTTGACCGCATCCGGCATCAGCTGGCGCAGGCAGTTGTAATGACCGAAACGGCAGGTGCGGTCGAAGCAGGGGCTGCAATCGAGGCCCAGACGAACCACTTCGACATGCTCGGCCAGCGGCGGGGTAAAACCCGGCGAAGTCGAACCGTAGACCGCCACCAGTGGACGGTTCAGCGCAGCGGCAACGTGCATCAGGCCGGAGTCGTTGGAGACCACCGCGTCGGCGCAGGACATCAGGTCGATGGCCTCGGCCAGCGAAGTGCCGCCGCTGAGGTTGACCGATTCTTCACGCAGGCCAGGAATCAGTCGAGCGCGGATATCTTCACCGACCGCATGATCGTTCTTCGAACCGAACAGCCACACCTGCCAGCCTTCACGAATGCGCGCTTCGGCGACTTTGGCGTAGTGCTCGGACGGCCAGCGCTTGGACTCGCCAAACTCGGCGCCAGGGCACAGGGCCAACACCGGGCGGTCGAGGGTCAGGCCGAACTTGGCCAACGCTGCTTCGCGAGTGACCGGGTCGATTTGCAGGCTTGGGCGCGGATAAGGCTTCGGCAGCTCGGCGTTCGGCTCATAGGCCAAAGCCATGAACCGCTCGATCATCAACGGATAGCGTTGTTTGTCGAGGGTGCGCACATCGTTGAGCAGGCCGTAGCGGAATTCGCCGCGCCAGCCGGTGCGTTTCGGAATGCCGGCGAAAAACGGCACCAGCGCCGACTTCAGCGAGTTGGGCAGCAGGATCGCCTGATCGTACTGACCACGCAGGGATTTGCCGATGCGCCGACGCGTCGCCAATTCCAGCGCGCCGTGGCCGAGCGGGAAGCTCAAGGCCTTGCGCACTTCGGGCATGCGTTCAAGGATCGGCCGGCTCCACTCAGGGGCCAGGACGTCGATTTCGCATTGCGGGTGGCGCTGCTTGAGACACTGAAAGAGTGTCTGCGCCATCACCATGTCACCGACCCAACTGGGCCCAACGATCAGAATATTCATGTGGTTTCCAAAAACGAACCGGGGAGGCATTTACGCCTCCCCGCCTCGAGAATCACTGAGGGAGCGGCACTGCTTGCGATGGGTCATTACCTTCAACATGACTGTCGACTGTCACTCCGCTATCGCGAGCAGGCTCGCTCCCACATGGTTTTGCCTCTGTTCACACATCTGCGACTCACCGCAGATCACTGTGGGAGCGAGCCTGCTCGCGAAGGGGCCAGCACATTCAACATCCATGCTGGCCGACCGACCGCCTTCGCGAGCAGGCTCGCTCCCACCTCTTGAATCTCATTGCCTTCATTGGCTTGTTTCAGCTTAGCCCCATCTCTTTCCATATCCGTAAAACCTGCCGGCGTTCGTCGGCAAACTGGTCACCCGGTATCACCCCGGCGTCCTTCTGCAACGCCTGCCGGTGAGCGGCGGAGCGGTAGGCTTTATAGGCCTCGCGCAGCAAACTGGCATCTTCGGCAGGCATCAGCCCTTCGTGTTCCAGCTCTTCCAGAATGCGGATGTTATCGGTCCAGCGCAGCAATGGCGGGTGGCTTTGCGACCACGCCAGAGCCGCGTATTGCACCATAAATTCAATATCGACGATACCTCCGGCGTCCTGCTTGAGGTCGAAGGGCGCTGTGGCGTCGAAGGCATTTGCCGCCGTGCCGGCTGCGGTGCTCTTGGTGCCGAGGTTATCGCGCATCTTCGCGCGCATCTCACTGACTTCTTGTTGCAACTTGGCCAGATCGCGCGCCTTGCCCAAGACCTGCGCGCGGACTTTCTCGAACGCCTGACCGACATCCTGACTGCCGACCAGCACCCGCGCCCGCACCAACGCCTGATGCTCCCACGTCCAGGCTTCATTTTCTTGATAGCGCGCAAATGCCCCCAGCGAACTGACCAACAGCCCCGAAGCACCGGATGGCCGCAGACGCATGTCCACTTCATAGAGCTGACCGGAGTTGGTCTGCGCCGTCAGCAAGTGAATGATTCGCTGCCCCAAGCGCGTGAAGAACTGCGCGCCATCAATCGACTTCGGCCCGTCGGTTTCCGCCTGCGGATCGCCGTCGTGGATAAACACCAGGTCCAGATCCGAACCATGCCCCAGTTCCAGGCCGCCGACTTTGCCATAACCAACAATGATGAAGCCGGGATCGCACAAGGTGCCGTCGGTGCGCAGCGGTGTGCCGTACTTGGCCACCGTCTGGCGCCAGGCCAGGGCCAGCACTTGCTCGAGAATCGCCTCGGCCAGCCAAGTCAGGTAATCGCTGACTTTCATCAGCGGCAGGCTGCCGGCGATTTCCGACGCCGCCACGCGCAAGCGGTGCGCCAATTTGAAATGGCGCAAGGCTTCCATTTGTTGTTCGAGGTCGTCTTCGGGAATCCGCGTCAGGCGCTCGCGCAGTTCAGCCGCCAGTTCCGGCGCCAAGGGCGGCTTGAACAGTCGGCCTTCGTTTAACAGTTCATCGAGCAGCAACGGGAAGCGCGTGATCTGCTCTGCGATCCACGGGCTCGCCGCGCACAGCGTCAGCAAGCGTCGCAGTGCACCGGGGTTTTCCGTCAGCAAGACCAGATAAGCCGAGCGCCGAGCGACCGCTTCGACCAGCGGCAACACCCGCTCAAGCACCAGATCCGGATTGGCGTGTTCCACAGCCTGTGCGAGCAGACGCGGAATAAAGGCATCCAGACGCTCACGCCCCAACCGCTGCATCGCGCGCAATTGCGGGCTGCTGCGCAATCCGGCCAACGCTTTCAGGGCTTTGCTCGCGTCAGCAAAACCGCCCTCTTCCAACTGCCGGCACGCGGCCTCCTCGTCCTGCGCCTCTTCCCACAGCGGCAGCCATTCACCGCCGACCACCACTTCGCTTTCGGCGCCCTCATCTTCATCGGGATCGGCAATCACCTGGGCGAAGTGCCAAGCGACGCGACCGCGCCAGAACATCAGTTTTTCATGGAAAGAATCCCAATCGGCAAAGCCGAGCATGAAGGCAATGCGCGCTTGATCCTGCGCGCCATCCGGCAGCATCTGGGTCTGGCGGTCGGCAATCGCCTGAATCGCGTGTTCGGTGTAACGCAGAAATTCGTAACCCTCGCGCAACTCGCTGATCACCGCCGGCGGTAGATAACCCTGCCCCTCCAGCGTGCTCAACACCTTTAATAGAGGACGCTGCTGCAAGCTCAAGTCGCGACCACCGTGGATCAACTGAAAGGCCTGAGCAATAAATTCGACCTCGCGGATACCGCCGGAGCCGAGTTTGATGTTGTCGGCCATGCCCTTGCGCCGCACTTCCTGCTGGATCAGTTGCTTCATGGTGCGCAGCGCTTCGATCGCCGAGAAGTCCAGGTAACGGCGGTAAACGAACGGCCGCAGCATGTCGAGCAACTGCGCACCCGCCACCTGATCGCCTGCCACCACCCGCGCCTTGATCATCGCGTAGCGTTCCCAGTCCCGGCCCTGATCCTGGTAATACTGCTCCAGCGCATTGAAGCTCAGCACCAGCGCGCCGGACGAACCGTAAGGGCGCAGGCGCATGTCGACACGGAACACAAATCCGTCGACGGTCATCGGATCCAGCGCCTTGATCAAGCGCTGGCCGAGACGAATGAAGAATTCCTGATTATCCAGCGAGCGCTTCACGCCCACCGTTTCGCCGCCCTCGGGGTAAGCGAAGATCAGATCGATGTCCGAAGACAGGTTCAACTCAACGGCGCCGAGCTTGCCCATGCCGAGGATGACCATTTGCTGCGGCTCACCGCTGCGGCGGCCGGTCGGCGTGCCGAACTGTTCGCAATGGCGGCTGTACAACCATTGATAAGCCTGGTCGATGGTGGCGTCGGCCATGTCCGAAAGATCCCGGCAGCTCTGTACCAGATCGGCCTGGCGGGTGAGATCGCGCCAGATGATCCGCACTTGATGACGGGCGCGTTGGCGGCGCAGGGCGCGACCGAGTTCATCTTCATTCTGGGCAGCGTTCACCGCAGCGGCAATCTGCGCACACAATTCACCCGGCGCGAAGGCCCGGTCGAGTTCGCCGGACTGCACCAGTGTGAGCAACATCAAAGGGTCACGAACGCTCTGTTCAATGACGAATTCGCTGGCGGCGGTGACGCGGGCGAATTGCGTCCAGCGCTCTGGCGTCCAGTTCGCCAGGCCGTGATCCTCTTCCAGCGCGGCGACGGCCGTACGGAACGACTGCTCCGATCGAGTGACCAACGGCAGGAGAATGGCGGGCAGTTCGGCAAGCACGGGCAGGGTCATGGTCTATCCTTGATCGGCGTGTAAATGGCCGCTTGTAGTGATTGGTGAAAAGCCGCTACCCGGAAGACTGTCGAACAAAAGTTAGAAATAGCTGAAATTTCTTTCTCGTTGGCAGCGAACATCAAAGTTTCACCTTTTTCGGATGGTAAAAGACCAACCTTAACGATTATTCTCACAACGCAGCCGGAGGCCACAAGCCATTCTTCTGTAGTTTTACTACTCGTCTATACATTCGAAAGGCTGAAATGCCGGAAGATTTGTAGTAAAACTACACGCCGCCGGAACAACCTATCGGCAATCCAAGAATTTTAAATCGTCTGCCCACAAGGCCAGTCGCAAACTCAGGCAACCGATTCTGGAAGCCTTTCCGCCCTGGAGCAAGCCATGCAAGACCTCGATCCCGTCGAAACCCAGGAATGGCTGGACGCCCTGGAATCGGTTCTCGACAAAGAAGGCGAAGACCGTGCTCACTATCTGATGACCCGTATGGGCGAACTCGCGACCCGCAGCGGCTCGCAGCTCCCTTACGCCATCACCACGCCTTACCGCAACACCATCCCGGTAACCCACGAAGCACGCATGCCTGGCGACCTGTTCATGGAACGCCGCATTCGCTCGCTGGTACGCTGGAACGCGATGGCCATGGTAATGCGTACGAACCTGAAAGATTCTGACCTGGGTGGTCACATCTCCAGCTTCGCTTCCAGTGCGACCCTGTATGACATCGGCTTCAACTACTTCTTCCAGGCCCCGACCGACGAACACGGTGGCGACCTGATCTACTTCCAGGGCCACACTTCGCCAGGCGTTTACGCCCGTGCGTTCATGGAAGGCCGCATCACCGAAGACCAGATGAACAACTTCCGCCAGGAAGTCGACGGTCAGGGCCTGTCGTCCTACCCGCACCCTTGGCTGATGCCTGACTTCTGGCAGTTCCCGACCGTATCGATGGGTCTGGGTCCAATTCAAGCGATCTACCAGGCACGCTTCATGAAGTACCTGGAACACCGCGGTTTCATCCAGCCGGGCAAACAGAAAGTCTGGTGCTTCCTGGGCGACGGCGAGTGCGACGAGCCGGAATCCCTGGGCGCGATCTCCCTGGCCGGCCGCGAGAAGCTGGACAACCTGATCTTCGTCATCAACTGCAACCTGCAGCGCCTCGACGGCCCGGTTCGCGGCAACGGCAAGATCATCCAGGAACTCGAAGGCGTGTTCCGTGGTGCTCAGTGGAACGTGACCAAAGTCATCTGGGGCCGTTTCTGGGATCCACTGCTGGCCAAAGACGTCGACGGCATCCTGCAACGTCGTATGGACGAAGTCATCGACGGCGAGTACCAGAACTACAAAGCCAAAGACGGCGCGTTCGTCCGTGAACACTTCTTCAACACGCCAGAACTCAAGGCGATGGTTGCTGATCTGTCCGACGACGAGATCTGGAAACTCAACCGTGGCGGCCATGACCCGTACAAGGTCTATGCGGCGTACCACGAAGCGGTCAACCACAAAGAACAACCAACCGTCATCCTCGCCAAGACCATCAAGGGTTATGGCACCGGTGCCGGCGAAGCGAAAAACACTGCGCACAACACCAAGAAAGTCGACGTCGACAGCCTGAAGTTGTTCCGCGATCGTTTCGACATCCCGGTCAAGGACGAAGAGTTGGAGAACCTGCCGTTCTTCAAACCAGAGCCAAACAGCGCCGAAGCCCGCTACCTCAGCGAGCGTCGCACTGCACTGGGCGGTTTCGTCCCTCAGCGCCGCGCGCAAAGCTTCAGCGTGCCGACTCCGGACCTGGACACCCTCAAGGCCATCCTTGACGGCTCTGGCGACCGTGAAATTTCCACCACCATGGCTTTCGTGCGAATCCTCGCGCAACTGGTCAAGGACAAGGAAATCGGCCCGCGCATCGTCCCGATCATCCCGGACGAAGCCCGTACCTTCGGTATGGAAGGCATGTTCCGTCAGCTCGGCATCTACTCGTCCGTCGGCCAGCTCTACGAGCCAGTCGATAAAGACCAGGTGATGTTCTACAAGGAAGACCAGAAAGGTCAGATCCTTGAAGAAGGCATCAACGAAGCAGGCGCCATGAGTTCGTTCATCGCTGCCGGTACTTCGTACTCCAGCCACAACCAGCCGATGCTGCCGTTCTACATCTTCTACTCGATGTTCGGCTTCCAGCGTATTGGCGACCTGGCCTGGGCTGCCGGCGACAGCCGTACCCGTGGTTTCCTGATCGGCGGCACCGCCGGCCGTACCACCCTGAACGGTGAAGGTCTGCAACACGAAGACGGCCACAGCCACCTGCTGGCCGCGACCATCCCGAACTGCCGCACCTACGATCCAACCTACGGCTACGAGCTGGCGGTGATCATTCAGGACGGCATGAAGAAGATGACCGAAGAGCAACAGGACATCTTCTACTACATCACCGTGATGAACGAGTCGTACCAGCAGCCAGCCATGCCGGCCGGTGCCGAAGAAGGCATCAAGAAAGGCATGTACCTGCTCGAAGAAGACACCCGCGATGCGGCGCACCACGTACAGCTGATGGGTTCCGGCACCATCCTGCGTGAAGTCCGTGAAGCGGCGAAGATCCTGCGTGAAGAGTTCAACGTTGGCGCCGACGTCTGGAGCGTTACCAGCTTCAACGAACTGCGTCGCGACGGCCTCGCTGTCGAGCGCAGCAACCGTCTGAAGCCTGGCCAGAAGCCTAAGCTGAGCTACGTCGAAGAGTGCCTGAACGGCCGTAAAGGTCCGGTCATCGCGTCTACCGACTACATGAAGCTGTTCGCCGAGCAGATCCGTCAGTGGGTACCGTCCAAGGAATTCAAAGTCCTGGGCACCGACGGTTTCGGCCGCAGCGACAGCCGCAAGAAACTGCGTCATTTCTTCGAAGTCGACCGTCATTTCGTGGTGTTGGCAGCCCTGGAAGCACTGGCTGACCGTGGTGATATCGAACCTAAAGTCGTGGCTGAGGCCATCGTCAAGTTCGGCATCGACCCGGAAAAACGCAACCCACTGGACTGCTGAGGAGACATTTTGTGAGCGAACTCATTCGCGTACCTGACATCGGCAGCGGTGAAGGTGAAGTAATTGAACTGTTTGTGAAGGTCGGCGACCGTATCGAAGCCGACCAGAGCATCCTGACCCTGGAATCGGACAAGGCCAGCATGGAAGTGCCGGCCCCGAAAGCCGGCGTCATCAAGAGCCTGAAAGTGAAGCTGGGCGACCGTCTGAAAGAAGGCGACGAACTGCTTGAGCTGGAAGTCGAGGGCGCCGCTGAAGCGGCCCCTGCTCCTGCCGCTGCGCCGGCTGCAAAAGCGGAGGCCAAACCGGCTGCCGCGCCTGCTGCCGCTGCACCAGCCGCTGCCCCTGCTGCCGCTTCGGTTCAGCAAGTGCACGTGCCGGACATCGGCTCTTCGGGCAAGGCACAGATCATCGAGATCCAGGTCAAGGTCGGCGACACCGTCGAAGCTGATCAATCTTTGATCACTCTGGAATCCGACAAGGCGAGCATGGAAATCCCGTCGCCTGCCGCTGGCGTGGTTAAAGCCATCAGCGTCAAGCTCAACGACGAAGTCGGCACTGGCGACCTGATTCTGGATCTGGAAGTGGCGGGTGCTGCGGCCCCTGCGGCTGCCGCTCCGGCCCAGGCTGCTGCACCGGCCGCTGCCGCTGCGCCTGCTCCGGCAGCCGCGCCAGCAGCACCGGTGGCTGACAGCGTTCAGGACATCCACGTTCCGGACATCGGCTCGGCTGGCAAAGCCAAGATCATCGAAGTGTTGGTCAAGGCTGGCGACAGCGTTGAAGCCGACCAGTCGCTGATCACCCTGGAATCCGACAAAGCGAGCATGGAAATCCCATCGCCTGCCGCTGGCGTGGTGGAAAGCGTTTCCATCAAGCTAGATGACGAAGTCGGTACCGGCGACCTGATTCTGAAGCTGAAAGTCAAAGGCGCAGCGCCTGCTGCTGCCCCGGCTCCAGCTGCCGCCGCTGCTGCTCCGAGCGCTCCGGCACCTGCCGCTGCTGCTCCGGCTGCCGCTGCACCTGCTGCAGCTCCAGCCGCCGCACCGGCCAAGCCGGGTGCCAAAGTTCACGCCGGCCCTGCCGTGCGTCAACTGGCCCGTGAGTTCGGCGTTGAGCTGAACGCTGTCGGCGCCAGCGGCCCGCACGGTCGTATCTTGAAAGAAGACGTGCAGGTTTACGTCAAAGCGATGATGCAGAAGGCCAAGGAAGCACCGGCCGCTGCAGCGGGCGCAACCGGTGGCGCGGGCATCCCGCCGATTCCGGTCGTCGACTTCAGCCGTTTCGGCGAAATCGAAGAAGTGCCGATGACTCGCCTGATGCAGATCGGCGCGTCGAGCCTGCACCGCAGCTGGCTGAACATCCCGCACGTGACTCAGTTCGATTCGGCTGATATCACCGAGCTGGAAGCGTTCCGCGTGGCGCAGAAAGCCGTTGCAGAGAAGGCTGGCGTCAAGCTGACCATCCTGCCGCTGCTGCTCAAGTCGTGCGCGCACATGCTCAAGGAGCTGCCGGACTTCAACAGTTCGCTGGCGCCAAGCGGCAAAGCGATCATCCGCAAGAAATACGTGAACATCGGCTTCGCCGTCGACACCCCGGATGGCCTGCTGGTACCGGTGATCAAGAACGTCGACCAGAAGAGCCTGTTGCAACTGGCAGCCGAAGCCGCTGCGCTGGCCGCCAAAGCCCGCGACAAGAAGCTCACCGCTGACGACATGCAGGGCGCCTGCTTCACCATTTCCAGTCTTGGCCACATTGGCGGCACCGGCTTCACGCCGATCGTCAACGCGCCGGAAGTGGCGATCCTCGGTGTTTCCAAGGCAACCATCCAGCCAGTCTGGGACGGCAAAGCCTTCCAGCCGAAACTGATGCTGCCGCTGTCGTTGTCCTACGATCACCGTGTGATCAACGGCGCCGCTGCCGCACGCTTCACCCAGCGTCTGGGCAGCCTGCTGGCGGACATCCGCACGATCCTGCTGTAACTCGATCGGCCCTCCGGCAACGGAGGGCCGATTGCTGCACCCTTTCGAGCGCCACACGCTCGTACCTCAACCCCGTCAGTTTGGCGGGGCTTTTTTTTGCCTGAAGAAACACCTCCCTCGTCTTTTTCCCACACGTCGCGCTGACATCGGCCACAACTCCGGTCGACTTGGCACCGATCTTTTTTATTCGATACGCAACTAACCTAGGCGCAACCAATTCAACTAAGAAAACTTAGTGAAATCCTGTTAACCCAAGTTAATTCGAATGGATTCGACATGTTAAAACCAACTATCGGCCCAATTACCGGCCACGTTACAACTGTTCATGCGCGCATCTTCATGCGTGGCGATCGTCAGAACAACTCGCCGGTATTTGCCGGGATTCGTTATCGCGCTTCAAGCACACAACATTGGTCCAAAGGTAACTTTGCGCCACTGAGTGAATTACGCGAAATGTCACATGTGTTCGCCCTCAACAACTTGAGTGCCGACACCGAATATGAATATCAGACCGGCTGGTTCAGCCCGATGAATCCGGTACATACGCCAGACAGCGTTGCCGAGTTGCCGTTGCAATGGCCACGGGAAATCTATCGCCTGCGCACCCGCTCCAGCAAAGCCCTGCAACCCAGAGCCTACATCGTCGGCTCCTGCCGCTACTTGCGCATGACTGCTGGCATTGCCTCCCTGCCGCAACTGGGTGACCGGATCTTTGCATCCATCAATCAGCTCATCGAGGGCATACAACCCCCGATCAGCGCGGTATTGATGACCGGCGATCAAATTTATGTGGACGACTTGAACCTGGTCGCACCGGATCGCGAATACAAAGACATCCTCAACAAGTACCGCGCCGCGTTTTCCCAACCAAACATTCAACGGTTGATGTCTGGCACGTCGACTTACATGATTCTCGATGATCACGAAATCGAAGATAACTGGCCTGCCAATGCCAGCAAGTCCGACGGCGACTTGTACCGTAACGCAATGGCTGCCTATGAGTTGTATCAGGCCAGTCATAGCCCGGTACATCCGCTGACAACTAACGGTGAAATAGATCACTCGACACTTGAGCACTACTGGTATCAATTCAGCGACGGCGATATCGAATGGTTTGTCACCGATAGTCGCACCCGCCGCAACTTGTCAGCCGATGACCGACGCATCCTCGACGAGGCACAGGAACAGGCCCTGCTCAAATGGCTGAGCCACAGCACAGCGCGGGTCAAGTTCGTGGTCACCAGCGTGATGTTCTATCCCGATCGCAAACGCCACGGCGATGACGCCTGGAAAGCCTTTCCCGAGCAACGCCTGCGCCTGCTGGAAACCATCCGCACCCGGCGAATCAAGAATGTCGTGTTCATTTCCGGGGACGTGCATGGCTCGCTGGCGGCTCGTTTGACACACAGCGAAGACCCGGACTTCGAAATCCACACGGTGGTGTCCTCGCCGCTGTGCAACAGCAAACTGCTGCCATATGCCAAAGCGTCCACGTTCATCCTGGATCAGCCGCTGGTGCACACGGCGGCGGGCGATTATCGGCATGAACTGACCAGCACGGTGGTGAGTGAAGACAATTTCGCCCACTTGGTGGTCGAGGCTGATCAGATTATGGTCAATTACCATGATCGGGATGGAAAACGGCTGCAGTCGATCGCCATAAAGCTGCGCTAAGCCTTAAAGATCGCAGCCTTCGACATCTGCTACAGAGGGCGCATTCCCCTGTAGACACTGCCCAAGGCTGCGATCTTTTACTCTTTTCAACGACGTGCTGGAGAAATGCCCGACGCAGCCGACATATTCTTATAGCACTTGGCCTTCATGTCTCTTGTCAGTCAGTGCCGCAATGATGCAACCTTGCCGCAGGCAACAGTAAAGAGGGCGAGAGCCCGGCGCGTTCAGCATATTTCCAAGCGAGTTCCCTTCATGAAGAGCCAACCCGATGCCGCCAGCCGTATGGCGGCCGAGGTAGTGACGCAGTTGCCTGTGCCCTCGCGGCTCGGCATGCTGCGTTTCGAGCGCTTGAATGAAGCCAGTTGGGCGATGCTGTTTCTCGATCCCAACTGTGAACGCCAGTTCGGTCAGCCAGCCGTCGAGCTTTGCGCGCTGGTCGGCTCACCCTACGCCAGCCTGATGGAACCCGAAGCGCGCTATCAACTGCACGACGCGATCCAGCAGCAACTGCGCGACAGCCCGCATTATCTGGTGCGCTATACCCTGCACACCGCCGCAGGCAAGCTGAACATCCTCGAATTGGGCGAAGCGTATAAACAGCACAATCGTCATCTGCTGCGCGGCTATCTATTGGCGGTCGATGATGTGTTCGACGAATTGCCGCAGGTGCCCTGCGTCGACCTCGAAACCCAGAATTCACGCCTGCAAATCGCCCTTGAACTCAATCAACGCGCGCAGCAGGAACAACTGCAGCACCTGGAACGCGTGCGCGCCCAGCAGGACCTGATTCTGCTGCTCGCGCGCCAGCGCTACAGCACGCACAACTCGTTGCAGGAAGCCGCCGAGCTGATCACCCGCTGCGCCTGCGATATCTATGAAATCGACTGCGCCAGCTTGTGGAACCTCGAAGGCCAGCATCTGGTGCCGATCTCCGCGTACCACCGTGCGACCCAGGAATACATCCTTCCGGACGTGATCGACATCAGTAGCTTCCCGGATTACATGGACGCCCTGCATGGCAGTCGCGCCATCGATGCGCACAACGCGATGCGCGACCCGCGTACCCGGGAGATGGCCGAAGCCCTGCGCCCGCGCGACGTCAACGCCATGCTCGACGCCAGTATTCGCGTCGACGGGCAAGTGGTCGGCGTGCTGTGCCTGGAACAGACCGGCGTCACCCGCGCCTGGCAGTCCGATGAAATCGCCTTTGCCGGTGAGCTGGCTGACCAGTTCGCGCAAGTCATCAACAACCACAACCGCCGCACTGCCACCAGCGCCCTGCACCTGTTCCAGCGTGCAGTCGAGCAAAGCGCCAACGCGTTTTTGCTGGTCAATTGCGACGGCGTGGTCGAGTACGTCAACCCGAGTTTCACCGCGATCACCCAATACACCACCGAAGAAGTCCACGGCCAGCGTCTGTCCGAGCTGCCGGCGCTGGAAAACCTCAGTGAACTGTTGTTCGACGCGCCCTCGGCGCTGGCCAAGAGCAACAGTTGGCAGGGCGAATTCAAAAGCCGCCGCAAGAACCTCGAACCGTACTGGGGTCAGCTGTCGATCTCCAAAGTCTACGGTGACAACCGTGAGCTGACGCATTACATCGGCATCTACGAAGACATCACCCAGACCAAACTCGCACAGCAGCGCATCGAGCGCCTGGCGTACACCGACAACCTGACCAATCTCGGCAACCGGCCGGCGTTTATCCGCAATCTCGACGAACGCTTCGCCCGCGATAGCGATACGCCGATCAGCCTGTTGCTGGTCGACATCGACAACTTCAAGCGGATCAACGACAGCCTCGGCCACCAGACCGGCGACAAGCTGCTGATCAGTCTGGCCCGGCGTCTGCGCAACAGCCTGAGCCCAAGTGGCAGCCTCGCGCGGTTCGCCAGTAACGAATTTGCCGTGCTGCTCGACGACACCGACCTGGCGACCGGTCAGCAGATCGCCAACCAATTGCTGGCGACCCTCGACAAGCCGATGTTCGTCGACAACCAGTTGATCAGCGTCACCGGTTCGGTCGGCCTGGCCTGTGCACCGCTACACGGTCGCGATCCGCAAACGCTGATGCGTAACGCCGGCCTGGCGCTGCACAAAGCCAAGGCCAACGGTAAACATCAGGTGCAAGTCTTCACCGAAGCACTGAACGCCGAGGCCAGCTACAAACTGTTCGTCGAAAACAACCTGCGCCGCGCCCTGACCCAGAACGAGCTGGACGTGTTCTACCAGCCCAAGCTGTGCCTGCGCAGCGGTCGTCTGCTGGGCATGGAAGCGCTGCTGCGCTGGAACCACCCGGAACGCGGCATGATTCGCCCGGACCAGTTCATCAGCGTCGCCGAAGAAACCGGCCTGATCATTCCGATCGGCAAGTGGATCGCCCGTCAGGCCTGCCGCATGAGCAAAGCGCTGACCGCAGCAGGGATGGGCAATCTGCAAGTGGCGATCAATTTGTCGCCGAAACAGTTCTCCGACCCGGATCTGGTGGCCTCCATCGCCAACATCCTCAAGGAAGAAGCGCTGCCGGCCAATCTGCTCGAGCTGGAGCTGACCGAAGGCCTGCTGCTGGAAGCCACCGAAGACACGCACTTGCAGCTCGACCAGCTCAAGCGCCTTGGGTTGACGCTAGCCATGGACGACTTCGGCACCGGGTATTCATCGCTGAGTTATTTGAAGAAATTCCCGATCGACATCATCAAGATTGATCGCAGCTTCATCCACGAAATTCCCGACAACCAGGACGACATGGAAATCACCTCGGCGGTGATCGCCATGGCGCACAACCTGAAACTCAAGGTTGTGGCCGAAGGCATCGAAACCGCCGAACAACTGGCGTTCCTGCGCCGCCACCGTTGCGATGTCGGACAGGGTTACCTGTTCGACCGGCCGATTCCGGGCGCAGAACTCATCCAAGCGCTGAAACGCTACCCGCGCGGCCCGCTCTGCCTCTGACCTCGCCGCTCCTACATTGGATAGTGCGAAGTCGGGCATCATTCGGCACACTGGCGGTCTGACTTTTCACATCCAACCTGACTGAGAGGAACGATCATGGTTCTGCGCTCGGAAATTCTGGTGAACAAGAACGTGCTCCCGACTAAAGAACAAGCTCTGCCCGGCCGCGAAACCGCGATGACCCTGCCTGAAAAGCACTTCGTGTTTGAAGAAACCCCGCTGCTTGGCCCGTTTTTCCAGGACGTCGACTTTGCGATCTTCGGTCTGGGCTGCTTCTGGGGCGCCGAACGCCGCTTCTGGCAGCGCGAAGGCGTGGTCAGCACCGTGGTGGGTTATGCCGGCGGTTTCACGCCGAACCCGACTTACGAAGAAGTCTGCTCGGGCCTGACCGGCCACGCCGAAGTCGTGCTGGTTGTGTATGACAAGGCCAAAGTCAGCTACGAAGAGCTGCTGGCGATGTTCTGGGAACTGCACAACCCGACGCAGGGCATGCGTCAGGGCAACGACATCGGTACGCAGTACCGCTCGGTGATCTACGCAACCTCGCCTGAGCATCTGGACGCGGCGCTGAAAAGCAAAGCTGTGTATCAGGCGGAACTGTCGAAGGCGGGTCTGGGGGAAATCAGCACCGAGATCGAACAGGCGCCGACCGTGTACTTCGCCGAGGCGTATCACCAGCAGTATCTGGCGAAAAATCCTGAAGGGTATTGCGGGATCGGCGGCACCGGCGTGTGCATGCCAGCGAGCCTGGCGGGTAACTGACCCTTAAAAGCAAAAGATCGCAGCCTTCGGCAGCTCCTACAGGAGATCAGTGATCGTCCGCACATTGGTGGACGACACCGAACCGTGTAGGAGCTGCCGCAGGCTGCGATCTTTTGATCTTGCCGTTGATCAGCTCTCGGCAATCAACCAATCCATCTGCCACCCACCCTGAGTCTGCCCCAGCTTCTTCGACAACCACGGCAGCAGCTCACGCAATTCCTCCTCCAGCCCCCACGGCGGATTGGCAATCGCCATGCCCGAACCGTTCAGGCTGTTCGGCGTATCCAGCGGATGCACCAGCAATTCCACGCGCAACAACTTCGGCGCACCGGTGCCGGCCAGATCCTGATAGAAGCGCCGCAACGCACGCTGATCCTTCACCGGATACCAGATCGCCGCTACGGTTTGGCGCATACGGCCAATCGCCTCTTTCAACGACGCCGCACAACGCTGCATCTCGTCGAGCTGCTCGAACGGCGGATCAATCAACATCACCGCACGCTTTTCCTGCACCGGCAGCATCGCTCGTGCAACGTGCCAGCCCTCGCCGAGATGAACTTTTACACGGCGATCACCGGCCATGTTGTCCTTGAGCAACACGCCGTCTTCGGGGTGCTTCTCGTTGAGCATCACCCGGTCCTGCGGGCGAGTCAGGCGCCGCGCCAGCTCCGGCGAACCCGGGTAGTAGCGCAGTTGGCCATCCGGGTTCATCTCGTGCAGCACCTTCATATAGTCGGCGGTCAACGCCGGCAGGTCCTGCTGATTCCATAAGCGCGCGATGCCTTCCAGGTACTCACCGGTACGGTTGGCCTGATCGCCCTGCAAGTCATACAGACCGATGCCGGCATGCGTGTCGAGATAGGCAAACGGCTGCTCCTTGCGCGACATCAGGGCGATGAGGCGGGTCAAGGTCAGGTGTTTGAACACATCGGCGTGATTGCCGGCATGGAAGGCGTGACGATAATTCATGGCTGCTCCTGCGAAGGGCGCAAAGTTTACCTTTTACCGGGCGGCAAGTCAGGGGTTCGCAGCCGAGTGGACAAAAGCCTGTCCATCACCCTAGCCCTCTCCCGGAGGGAGATAGGACTGACGGTGGTGATCTTGCGGCTTATGTCGACCTGAAAGATCAGCGCGAACTCAAGCCTGGCGAAGCAAAGTGCGCCGCTGAAGTCGCAGGTCGGCGTACCTCACCCAGACAACTCGATCAGTCCCCTCTCCCTCTGGGAGAGGGTTAGGGTGAGGGTTTTTGCTTTTACGCAGTTACACTTGCGAAAAATCAGAGACAGGAAGTCAAAAACTCATGCGATACCCGTTCATTTTCCTACTCGTCGTGCTAAGCCCATATCTAGCACTTGCCGACGAAAACCACATCGATCAAGCCAGACAAACGCTGAAGAACTATGGATTGAGCGAGTGCATTCTCAAGCCATTCAATCAAAAGTCTGAGCTGGAGCATGACATCGAAATGTCCGCCGGCGCCTACTCGCATTTTGGCAAAGGCATGCACACCGTCATGGAAAATGAAGACACGCACAAGGTTTTACACGATCCCTATAAAGAAACCAGAAACTATATGTTTGCGGCGTCTGACCAGATCTCTGCCAACAGAGAATACTCGGACAAAAAAATGATATTCCATGGTTGCGTACAGGTGTACAACTCAGAAGCGTTCGACCGTTTTATCCGGACTCAGGATGCTTACATCGTTGATGATTGACATCTTTTGATGTTGCTTTTAAGCATCAGGAAGGCATCTCGCGCAACCGCCTGCCGATGACATCAAGCACATCACAGCCGTCACGCAAAGGGATCACGCAGAGCTGGGCGAAGTCGCTGAGGATGACGGAGTCGCATTCGACCGAGCCGCGCATGCACATGTTTTCCAGCACCTGGATCACGGCGCGCAGGCGATGGTTGGCGGCGTCCATGAGGATGTCGAGAGGCACGTGGGTGTCGATGAACAGGGTCGGCATGTCGCTGCAATTGCCGGTCAGGGCCATGAAGCGGTTGTCGGGATGGGGGATGATTTTTTCGTAGGGTGGATCGGGTTTAAGCATAGTCATATCAGTTGTACCTCAATAGGTTTAGAGAGGCTGCCAAGTGACCTTCCTACGGGTATAGGTGGCAGCCGTACGCGAGAGTAGGAAACTGAGAAACCCACCAAACTCAGTCACGCCGAAGCGTTCCCGCGCACAGCTGCCGCAAACGATGCTACGGACACGTATTAAGTGCCGCAATCAAACGACAGCGCTGGTGCGCGGTGAATTTCACAGGGGTCCTACGCCCTGTCACCGCTCTCGCAGTGACAACGAAAAGACTATCCCTGCAACCCACCGCCCACCAGTTCATGAAAACCGCCGCAACTCGAAGGAATCGTCCGAGTCCTTCGCCCCGAAAACTCACTCTGACTCTGCCAGCAAAAACGCCAGCAACGCCGATTGCGACGAATCTTCCGACATTGAAACCTGAAAAAACCGCCTCACCTTGCAACGCAAAACCACCTCGGGAAAAACCTCGAAAAGGGTCGGGTATTCTTCGCTCAACCACTGCAACGCATTGGCCGTTCGAATGTCATGGCCTTGCTGCGCCAGCACCGAAGCCGGCACCTGCCACCACGGAAATACCCGCCCCGAAACCTGCGCCCTGCCACCAATTTCCAGCGCCTGACCATTGATCAAACAACGCCCGATCAGCGGAAACAGTTGCGCCGCATCCACCTCATCGGCCTGAAGAATCGGCAACAGAAACCGCCCGTCCCAAAAACGAAAAAACACCGTTTTGCCGCCAGGCATCAGCACTTGGGTCAGGCTGCGAAAGTGCGCCACCACCTCTTCAAGGCTCGCCGAAGAAACCGCCAGCCAACCCCAATCCTGTGACCCGTTGGTTGCGATCCAATGCAGAAACTCACTGTCGGCGGCGACAATTCCCACGTAAGGCATCACCGCATCCCACTCGGCATAGATCGTCTCGGCCCAGATCGGACTCGCCGTTTCTCGCCAAGCGGCAGGCGGTTTTGCCTCACTGGCATTACTGAAAACCGCAAACAACTGCTCGGAAGTTTTCAACGGTTCACGCGCCAACCATTCTGCAGGCAAAAGAAAATCAGGCTGCACAGAGACCATCCTTGCAACGTTCACACTCTTCGCAGAATGGCGCGTCCCCCTTGAAGCTCATGATTTGTGCAGCAGTCAGCATGGCAGCCGGCGCGGCGGCGAGTTTCTCCGGCAATCCCGGTACAACCGGCGCGGCACTCATCGCCGCCATCGGCGCACCACCCACTACAATCGGCACGCTGCTGAAAATGCCGCCGGGGCCGATGTTGATCCACTGCCCACCGGCCTGAATCGTCGCACTCGCGCCACCGTCGATCACCACTTGCTGACCGGCGCTGACGTGGAATTGCCCACTGGCGCTGATCGCCTGATTACTCACGCGAACATGACGGTCGCCGGTCACGCTCAGATGATCGTCCTGCTTCACTTCGGTCTGGCGCTGGCCGTGGGTGATGCGCTGCTCATCAGCCTTCAATTCATGCCGCGCGGTGCCGGTGACGACGATGCTGCGCTGGTTATCAACCTGCACCTGTTGATCGTTCAACACATGCTGCGTCCAGTTACGCTGGGCGCGCAGATAGATTTCCTCAGCGCCTTTCTTATCCTCGATGCGCAGTTCGTTGTAGCCGCCACCGCCGGGGCTGCTCTGACTACGAAAAATGCTACGAGTCTTGTCCGCCGGAAGATCCAGCGGGATCGGCGTCGCGGCGTTGGGCAGGCAGCCCACGACCAAAGGTTTGTCGGCGTCGGCATCGATGAAACCGACCAGCACTTCCATGCCGACTCGCGGAATCAGCACGCTGCCGTAACGGTCGTGCGCCCAGTTAGTAGCAACGCGTAGCCAGCAACTGGAATGCTCGTTCAATTCGCCGTCGCGATCCCAGGCCAGTTGCACCTTGACCCGGCCGTACTCGTCGCAGTGGATTTCCGTGTCTTTCGGCCCGGTCACAACCGCCGGTTGATAGCCGAGCATGCGCGGTTTTTCCGGCCCCAGCGCCGGGCGGAAGAACACGTCCCACGGTGTGGCTAGAAAGCTATTACGGTAACCCTGAAATCCCTCGCCATCGCTGGTCACCGATTCCTCCAGCACCTGCGGCTGGCGGCCATGATGCTCGATGGCGGTCAGCAACCAGAGGTCATTCCAGTCGTGGCGCGGATGCTCGGTCAGTTGCAGGAAATGCCCGCAAACCAGTGCGGATTCGTCGCTGACGCCCTCAGCCTGACGGTAATCGGCGACATGTCGCTCAAGTGCCCGCTGGGTCAGGTGCTTGCCGGTTTCCCGATCATTGAATTGGCCGGGGAAGTGATAGTCCTCCAGCACCGGGCGCTGCTCGCCGTCGACACGGCTTTGCAACTGCAGCCGCGGCTTTTCGAAGTTGTAGTCGCGCCGGGTGACCACGCTGGTACGGGTTTCGACGCGAACGTTAAAGCGCTGAATCGCCCGCGCGCCAGCGGACATGCCACTGCCCGGCAGATAAACCGTTGGCTCGGCGAGACGCGGGAACACAGTCTGGTCATCGCCAAAAACCAACAGGTGACCTTGGGGACTGTGTTGAAAATGGTAATGAATGCCGACTTCGGCACACAGGCGCTGGATAAAGGCCAGGTCACTCTCGGCGTACTGCACGCAATACTCACGCACCGGGTAATCGCTGCCGAGGCGAAATTCAAAAGCATCACGCAGGATCGAATGATCCTTGAGCACTCGCGCGACAATTTGCGGCACCGTCAGATGCTGGAAGATCCGCTGATTGATCCGCTGGCCGAGGTAGGTCAGACGCGGGACGAGGCTGATGTGATAACGCGTCAGACGTTTCCCGGAATCGCCCTGCCCGACCTGATAAATCTGACCGTGAATACCGGAACCCTGAGCATCCAGGCTCAGAAACGCCTGACAGTGCAGCAGGCTTTCGAGGTCCAGGTCCGGCCGTTCACTGACCAGTTCCAGCTCGAAGCGAAAGGGTTGGCTGATGGCTTCCTTGCCCGTGAACTCAAGGACCTTGAGGTCATGTTGGGCGCCTTCGAGGGTCAACGTGAAACGCGGTTGATTGGCAGGCGCGAACATCCGATGTCTCTCTGCAGTGTGAGGGCGGGCGATTCTGCATGAGGGGCAAGGGGTGATGAATGGGTGACGGGAAAATCAGATTTCCCCTACTTTCATTGACGAAAAACCCTGCAAAAAGCGACGCCTTCAACTACAGACAAATCTCTCAAGTTCACCTCCATCCCTTGTAGGAGTGAGCCTGCTCGCGATAGCAGTGTGTCAGTCAACATTTTCGTTACTGATGAACCGCTATCGCGAGCAGGCTCACTCCTAAAGGGACACGCGGTGAATCAGAGAAATCATGGGCACAAAAAAACGGCCCGTCTCCTGTAGGAAACGGGCCGTTTTCGGGTGAGCCTCAGCTCAGAACAATCACTTGTTCAGGTGGAAATCTTTTTCCGCCGCTTCGAAGCGCTGCACCATGCCTCTGCTCGGCTCGCCCATCTTGCTGACGATGTAGATGGCCAGGCTGGCGAAGATGAAGCCCGGGATGATTTCGTACAGACCCAGCAGTTCGAAATGCTTCCAGACCACCACGGTGATCGCGCCGACCAGAATACCGGCCAGTGCGCCGTCGCGGGTCATTTCTTTCCAGATAACCGAGATCAGCACAACCGGACCGAACGCAGCACCGAAACCGGCCCAAGCGTAGGACACCAGACCCAGTACGCGGTTTTCCGGGTTGGCCGCCAAGGCGATCGCGATCAGTGCAACCAACAGCACCATGGCGCGGCCGACCCAGACCAGTTCAACCTGAGAAGCAGATTTACGCAGGAAGGTTTTGTAGAAGTCTTCGGTCAGGGCGCTCGAGCACACCAGCAACTGGCAGCTCAGGGTGCTCATCACCGCAGCCAGAATGGCCGACAACAGCACACCGGCGATCCATGGGTTGAACAGCAGTTTGGCCAGTTCGATGAACACACGTTCGTGGTTCTCGGTCACGGGACCGGCAACTTCCGGGTGCGCCGAGAAGTACGCGATACCGAAGAAGCCCACCGCCACGGTGCCGCCCAGGCACAGGATCATCCAGGTCATGGAAATGCGACGCGCCTTAGCGATCGATTTCACCGAATCCGCCGCCATGAAACGCGCGAGGATGTGCGGCTGACCGAAGTAGCCCAGACCCCAGCCCATCAGCGAGATGATGCCGATGAAAGTGGTGCCTTTGAGCATGTCGAAGTTGCTTGGATCTTGCGCTTCGATGGCCAGGAACGTGGTGTCGACGCCACCGGTGGCCAGCAGCACGATGATTGGCGTAAGGATCAGCGCGAAAATCATCAGGGTGGCTTGTACGGTGTCGGTCCAGCTCACCGCCAGGAAACCGCCGATAAAGGTGTAGGCAATTGTCGCCGCAGCACCGGCCCACAGCGCGGTCTCGTAGGACATGCCGAAGGTGCTTTCGAACAGACGGGCACCGGCCACAATGCCGGAAGCGCAGTAGATGGTGAAGAACACCAGAATCACGATCGCCGAGATGATCCGCAGCAGGCCGCTTTTGTCTTCAAAACGGCTGGCGAAGTAGTCCGGCAGGGTCAGGGCGTCGGCGTTGTGCTCGGTCTGCACGCGCAGACGGCCGGCAACGAACAGCCAGTTGAGGTAGGCACCGATGACCAGACCGATGGCGATCCAGCTTTCAGACAGACCGGACATATAGATGGCGCCCGGCAGGCCCATCAACAACCAGCCGCTCATGTCGGACGCACCGGCGGACAGCGCGGTGACGACGCTGCCGAGGCTGCGACCGCCGAGAATATAGTCAGAAAGGTTGTTGGTGGAGCGATAGGCCATCAAGCCGATCAGCACCATTGCTGCGATGTAGATCACGAACGTGATCAGGGTTGGATTGCTTACGCTCATTGAGTTACGCCCTGGCTTTGTTTTTATGTAGCGGCGGTGGTAAACCGCACGCAAACGACGACGTTTGGCAGACGATCCGGGATCCCGCGCATTTAGGACTGATGTTTCCCCAGGAAAGCCATCAGCCGGTACACCGGGTTATTCCCGGTTGCACCTAGGGCGCGAATGCTATGCAACAAATCAAATAAGGTGCAACCAGTTTCGTGAGAATTAGTTGCACCCAGTCGGATTTATCGACAATCACCCCGTTTTTGCTCCCTTTTGTGGCAGTCATAACCCTTTACTAGAAGCAAAAGCACCAAGCAGGAGCAGCACTTTCGTACCAGAAAATAATTCCTGACGAGTTGCCTATTATTCCGACAAAAAAAGGGTTGCACCCGGTTGCACCTCTTTCGGCGCACGGCTAATCTTGCCGCCAGCTGATGCCACGCAACTGTGGCAACCATGAGGATAAAAATATGGCTACCACCACCCTTGGGGTCAAACTCGATGACCCGACCCGCGAACGCCTGAAGGCCGCCGCAACCTCGATTGATCGCACGCCGCACTGGCTGATCAAGCAGGCAATTTTCAATTACCTGGAAAAACTCGAGGGTGGTGCAACCCTGACCGAGCTGAACGGTTTGACCGCCAAGGACGCCGATGAGGCGGGCGAAGTGCACACCGATCACGCCCACCAATGCTTCCTCGAATTCGCTGAAAGCATCCTGCCGCAGTCCGTTCTGCGCGCTTCGATCACTGCCGCTTACCGTCGCCCTGAGCCGGAAGTCGTGCCGATGCTGATCGAGCAGGCTCGCCTGCCAGCGCCGATGGCAGAAGCCACCAACAAACTTGCCGCTTCCATCGCGGAAAAACTGCGTAACCAGAAAAGTGCCGGCGGTCGTGCAGGCATTGTTCAGGGTCTGCTGCAGGAATTTTCCCTGTCGTCCCAGGAAGGCGTGGCGCTGATGTGCCTGGCCGAAGCGCTGCTGCGTATCCCGGACAAGGGCACTCGCGACGCACTGATCCGCGACAAGATCAGCACCGGTAACTGGCACCCGCATTTGGGCAACAGCCCGTCGCTGTTCGTCAACGCGGCCACTTGGGGCCTGCTGCTGACCGGCAAGCTTGTGTCCACCCACAACGAAGCTGGCCTGACGTCGTCCTTGAGCCGCATCATCGGCAAGAGCGGCGAGCCGATGATCCGCAAGGGCGTCGACATGGCCATGCGCCTGATGGGCGAGCAGTTCGTCACCGGCGAAACCATCGCCGAAGCGTTGGCCAACGCGAGCAAGTTCGAAGCCAAGGGCTTCCGTTATTCCTACGACATGCTCGGTGAAGCGGCCCTCACCGAACACGACGCGCAGAAGTACCTGGCGTCGTACGAACAAGCCATTCACTCGATCGGCAAAGCCTCCCACGGCCGTGGGATTTATGAAGGCCCGGGCATCTCCATCAAGTTGTCGGCACTGCACCCGCGTTACAGCCGTGCGCAGTACGAGCGTGTGATGGACGAGCTGTACCCGCGTCTGCTGTCGCTGACCCTGCTGGCCAAGCAATACGACATCGGCCTGAACATCGATGCCGAAGAAGCCGACCGTCTCGAACTGTCGCTGGATCTGCTTGAGCGCCTGTGCTTCGAGCCGCAACTGACTGGCTGGAACGGCATCGGTTTCGTGATCCAGGCTTACCAGAAGCGTTGCCCGTACGTGATCGACTACGTGATCGATCTGGCCCGTCGCAGCCGTCATCGCCTGATGATCCGTCTGGTGAAGGGCGCCTACTGGGACAGCGAAATCAAGCGCGCCCAGGTCGAAGGCCTGGAAGGCTATCCGGTCTACACCCGCAAGGTGTACACCGACGTTTCCTACATCGCTTGCGCACGCAAACTGCTGTCGGTGCCGGAAGTCATCTACCCGCAGTTCGCCACGCACAACGCCCACACCCTGTCGGCCATTTATCACATTGCCGGTCAGAACTATTACCCGAGTCAATACGAATTCCAATGCCTGCACGGCATGGGCGAACCGCTCTACGAGCAGGTTGTAGGCAAAGTTTCCGAAGGCAAGCTGAACCGTCCGTGCCGCGTGTACGCTCCGGTCGGAACTCACGAAACGCTGCTGGCGTACCTCGTACGTCGCTTGCTGGAAAACGGTGCGAACACCTCGTTCGTCAACCGCATCGCCGACCAGTCGATTTCGATTCAGGAACTGGTGGCCGATCCGGTGGCGCAGATCGAGCAGATGGCGACCGTGGAAGGTGGATTCGGCCTGCCGCACCCGCGTATTCCGTTGCCGCGTGACCTGTACGGCGCCGAGCGAGCCAACTCCAGCGGCATCGACATGGCCAACGAACATCGTCTGGCTTCGCTGTCCTGCGCCCTGCTCGCCACGGCCCATACCGACTGGAAAGCTGCGCCGATGCTCGGTTGCGCGTCGAGCAACGAAACCCCTGCACCAGTGCTGAATCCGTCGGATCACCGCGATGTGGTCGGGCATGTTCAGGAAGCTACCGTCGAAGACGTCGACAACGCTATCCAGTGCGCACTGAACGCTGCACCGATCTGGCAGGCCACCCCGCCGGCCGAACGTGCGGCGATTCTGGAACGTGCCGCTGACTTGATGGAAGGCGAGATTCAGCCACTGATGGGCCTGTTGGCTCGTGAAGCCGGCAAGACCTACGCCAACGCCATCGCCGAAGTCCGCGAAGCGGTCGACTTCCTGCGTTACTACGCAGTACAAGCGCGCAACGATTTCAGCAACGACGCCCACCGTCCATTGGGTCCGGTAGTGTGCATCAGCCCGTGGAACTTCCCGCTGGCGATCTTCAGCGGCCAAGTGGCTGCAGCATTGGCTGCCGGTAACCCGGTATTGGCCAAACCGGCCGAGCAGACTCCGCTGGTTGCCGCTCAGGCCGTGCGCTTGATGCTCGAAGCCGGGATTCCGCAAGGCGTGCTGCAACTGCTGCCGGGTCGCGGTGAAACCGTCGGCGCCGGTCTGGTCGGCGATGAGCGCGTCAAAGGCGTGATGTTCACCGGCTCCACCGAAGTTGCGCGCCTGCTGCAACGCAACATTGCCGGTCGTCTCGACAACCAGGGTCGTCCGATTCCACTGATCGCCGAAACCGGTGGCCAGAACGCCATGATCGTCGACTCCTCGGCTCTGACCGAACAAGTCGTGATCGACGTAGTTTCGTCGGCCTTCGACAGCGCCGGTCAGCGTTGCTCGGCGCTGCGCGTACTGTGCCTGCAGGAAGATTCCGCCGATCGCGTCATCGAGATGCTCAAAGGTGCCATGGCGGAAAGCCGTCTCGGCAACCCGGAGCGCCTGTCCGTGGACATCGGCCCGGTGATCGACGCCGAAGCCAAGGCGGGCATCGACAAGCACATCCAGGGCATGCGCGACAAAGGTCGCAACGTCTACCAAGTGGCGATTGCCGACACCGAAGAAGTCAAACGCGGCACCTTCGTCATGCCGACCCTGATCGAACTGGAAAGCTTCGACGAGCTGCAACGCGAGATCTTCGGCCCGGTGCTGCACGTGGTGCGCTACAAGCGCAAAGAGATCGATCAACTGATCGGCCAGATCAACGCTTCCGGTTATGGCCTGACTTTGGGCGTACACACGCGCATCGACGAGACCATCGCCAAGGTGATCGACAACGTCAACGCCGGTAACGTCTACGTCAACCGCAACATCGTTGGCGCTGTGGTCGGCGTGCAGCCATTCGGCGGCGAAGGCTTGTCGGGTACCGGTCCGAAAGCCGGTGGCCCGCTGTACTTGTACCGCTTGCTGTCGACGCGCCCTACTGATGCCATCGAACAATCCTTCGCTCGCGGTGATGCTGCCGTGGCACCGGACGTTCGTCTGCGCGACGCCATGAGCAAACCGCTGACCGCGCTGAAAGCCTGGGCTGACAGCAACAAGTTTGCCGACCTGAGCACCCTGTGCGTGCAGTACGCTGCGCAATCGCAGAGCGGCATCACCCGCGTGCTGGCCGGCCCGACCGGTGAGAAAAACAGCTATGCCATCCTGCCGCGTGAGCACGTGTTGTGCCTGGCCGAGGTTGAAGGTGATTTGCTGACGCAACTGGCGGCGGTGCTGGCGGTAGGCGGTTCGGCGGTATGGCCGGAGTCCGACATCAGCAAGGCCTTGTTCGCACGCCTGCCGAAGGAGATTCAGGCGCGGATCAAGCTGGTTGCCGACTGGAATAAAGACGACGTGGTGTTTGATGCGGTTCTGCATCACGGCCATTCCGACCAGTTGCGCGGCGTTTGCCAGCAGATTGCCAAGCGTGCCGGTGCGATCGTTGGGGTTCAGGGCTTGTCCCAGGGCGAGACCAACATTGCCCTGGAACGTCTGGTGATTGAGCGGGCGTTGAGCGTTAACACGGCTGCGGCGGGTGGTAATGCGAGCTTGATGACCATCGGCTAAACCGCTGTAACTCCAGGCGACCGCAATGGTCGCCTGGAATGCAATTCCCTGTAGGAGTGAGCCTGCTCGCGATAGCGATCTATCAGACACATTTATTCGACTGACAGACCGCTATCGCGAGCAGGCTCACTCCTACATTTGATTAGTGTCGCCCTCACCTCTGCATCACTCTCATCAATCATCCTATCCAGCCTCTATTCCCCCACCTTAGACTCGGCCCAACCCCAATTTCAGGTAGGCCGCCATGTCCGAGACGCTGCTCAGTTCCCGCAATCTGGCTTTCGAGCTGTATGAAGTCCTCGATGCCGAGGGCCTGACCCGGCGTGAGCGGTTTGCCGAGCACAATCGCGAAACCTTCGACGCCGCCATTGGCACCGCGCGCAATATTGCCGAGAAGTACTTCGCACCGCACAACCGCAAGGGCGACGAGAACGAGCCGCGCTACGAGGACGGTAAGGCGATTCTGATTCCTGAAGTGAAACCGGCTGTGGATGCTTTCCTCGAAGCCGGATTCCTCAATGCCGCGCGCAGCTTCGACGCTGGCGGCATGCAACTGCCGACGCTGCTGTCCCAAGCCTGCTTCGCCCATTTTCAGTCGGCCAACGCTGCGTCGACTTCGTACCCGTTCCTGACCATGGGCGCGGCGAACCTGATCGAGAGCTTTGGCACTGAGGAGCAGAAACAACGCTTCCTGCAGCCCATGATCGATGGTCGCTTCTTCGGCACCATGGCGCTGACCGAACCGCATGCAGGTTCATCGCTGTCGGATATTCGTACGCGCGCCGAGCCGGCGTCCGACGGCACTTATCGCCTGAAGGGCAACAAAATCTTCATCTCCGGCGGCGATCACCCGCTCTCGGAAAACATCGTGCACATGGTCCTGGCCAAACTGCCGGACGCACCTGCGGGCGTTAAAGGCATTTCGCTGTTTATCGTACCGAAGTTTCTGGTTAACGATGACGGCAGCCTCGGCCCACGCAATGACGTGCTGCTGGCCGGGCTGTTCCACAAGATGGGCTGGCGCGGCACCACCTCCACGGCGCTGAACTTCGGCGATAACGGTGAGTGCGTCGGTTATCTGGTCGGTGAGCCGCATCGCGGTTTGAGCTACATGTTCCAGATGATGAACGAGGCGCGGATCGGCGTCGGCATGGGCGCAGTGATGCTCGGTTATGCCGGTTATCTGTATTCGCTGGAGTACGCCCGCGAACGCCCGCAAGGCCGGGTGCCGGACAGCAAGGATCCGACCACAGCGCCGGTGGCGATCATTCAGCACGCCGATGTACGACGCATGCTGTTGACGCAAAAGTCCTACGTTGAAGGTGCATTTGACCTCGGCTTGTATGCCGCACGCTTATTCGACGACACCACCACGCTTGAATCTGAAACCGAGCGCAAACAGGCGCATGAGTTGCTGGATCTGCTGACGCCGATCGTCAAATCCTGGCCATCGGAGTTCTGCCTCAAGGCCAACGAACTGGCGATCCAGATTCTTGGCGGCCACGGTTACACCCGCGAATACCCGGTGGAGCAGTATTACCGCGACAACCGCTTGAACCCGATTCACGAAGGCACCCACGGCATTCAGTCGCTGGACTTGCTCGGGCGCAAGCTGGCGCAAAACGGTGGTGCCGGACTGAAGCAGTTGATTCGGTTGATCGCCACCACCGCTGAACGCGCTACGGCGTACGATTCGCTGACCGCACTGCGGGAGCCTTTAGAGAAACTGGTAGCTCGCCTGCAAACGGTGACCATCGGCCTGCTGACCGATCTGGCACAGGGCAAGGTCAACAGCAGCCTAGCAAACTCGGCGTTGTACCTGAAGGTGTTCGGCCACGCGGTGATTGGCTGGCGCTGGCTGGAGCAGGCGATTCGTGCCGAGGAAGGGTTGGCCATAGGGAACTCAGCGGATGCTGACTTCTATAAGGGCAAGCTGCAAGCAGCGAGGTATTTCCTGACGTGGGAAGTGCCGGGTTGCCACCATGAACTGGCGTTGCTGGAGGCGCGGGATGATACGTGCCTGGCGATGCAGGATGCGTGGTTCTGATTTCAGCGCCGTCACCTAGACAAAACACATTATCGGGCTTTCCACACCTGTCATGTTTGACAGGTGTGGGTATGAGTCCTGCGCGGTAGGCTGGTTTGGCCAGACATGTAGTTTGCAGTTTGCCCGGCAAGTTCGGACTTAACGTCCTCTTCTTACCCTACAAAAGAGCGAACAACATGGACAGCCAAACTGCCGACCAAACCATCAAACTTGCAGAACTGGTAACGCAGGACTATTGCGTCCTTGCTTCGATTTCGCAATTTGGATCGCGAAACGGAACGGTCTGGACTAACAAAAACGCCCCGGTTTCCACTGTAACCAGCAAAAATCACCATCGTCTTTCTGATGAGCGATCGCAGATCAGCATCACGACATCGCCGGACAACTCAGTACCGGCTGTCGAAACAACAGCAGCAGCAATGTTCGAGATCATTATGGCGGAGGACCGTTATGAGACGGTCAATCGCGTAGCTTACAAAGATTACACATTCATAGGTGCCACTCAGGTGCGAGCAGTAGTATATGGCGGCGCAGACGCGAAATTGCTGATTGATCCTAACGTCGTTCTGAGCGCAGAAGAGTTTGTTTTTGCGGCAAGAGTCAATGACGTAGTAAAAGATCCCACTGCAGAGCGCGTTACGGAAAAGCGTTACATCAAAAAAGGGGAAAATCTCTACCAGGCCATGGTTATCACTTCGCGCTCGAGTTATATCAGCAAGCAGGATTTCAATAGAGACGATATGTTCAGAACACTGGCAGCTGGCGACACTTACCACGAAGACCAGCAGGTGTGGACCGTCCGAGAGAAGCGAGTGTTTTATCTGGAGACAATTGGTGGCATCGATTTCTATGGGCGAGAAATCCTGCTGTTCTGAATGGCGAAACTAAAGTGAAACCGACGCGCCCTCAAGGCGCGCCGGTTCTGTACCAGAGTCACTCATTTCAATCGGAACCCACCCATCTGCCGCGCCAGATCATCCGCCAGTTTCTGCAACATCTGACAATCCTCGCGGCAGGCCCTGACCTCCCCCGCCGTCGCCCGCGCCAGATCAGAAATCCCCTGCACATTCCGGTTGATCTCGTCAGTCACCGCCGACTGCTCTTCCGTCGCCGTCGCCACTTGATGGTTCATATCGCTGATGCGCTCGACCTGACCGGTAATCGCCGTCAACGACGCTCCGGTGCGCTGGCTCGACTCAACCCCTGTGCCGGTCGCGGCCTGACCGGTGCGCATCGACGACACGGCGTTTTCCGCGCCTTGCTTGAGGCTGCCGATCATCTGCTGGATTTCGTCAGTGGATGCCTGCGTGCGGCGCGCCAAAGTGCGTACTTCATCGGCGACGACGGCGAAACCGCGCCCCATATCCCCGGCCCGCGCCGCTTCGATGGCGGCGTTGAGCGCCAACAGGTTGGTCTGCTCGGACACGCCACGAATCACCGCCAATACAGAATCGATCGAAGCCACCTGATGCGCCAGCTCACCGACCGCGCCCGCCGCCACGCCAATCTCATCGGACATGCTTTCAATATGCCGAATCGAGCCGCCGACCACCTCCCGCGCCTGCATTGCTTCATCCCGCGCGGTCTGCGAGGCCAGCGCCGCGTTACCGGCGTTTTGCGCGATTTCCTGCACGGTCAAACCCATCTCGTGAACCGCCGTCGCGACCATGTCGGTCATTTCCTGCTGGCGGCCCGAGCGTTCAGCCGTGTTCTCCACCACTTTCGCCACTTGCCCCACGGCCGTACGCAGTCGCTCGCTGGTGGTCAGTACTTCGCCGATCAATCCGCGCTGGCTATCGAGGAAACGATTGAAGCCGCGAGCGAGGTCGCCCAGTTCATCGGCACGGCTGGAATCTAACCGGTGGGTCAAATCTCCACCGCCGCTACCAATCGCTACCAGCGCCGCTGTTACCTGACGAATCGGCCGCACCAGCCCTTGCGCCAGCCACACCACCAAAGCGAGGCACACCAGCGCTACGGCCAGACCGATACCGCCGCTCATCCACATCGCTTTACGGGCTTCGGCGTAGATCTGCGATTGCGGCACTTCGGCCACCAGGGTCCAGCCCAGATCGCGCAGCGGCAGGCTGAAGGCGAGGAAGTCTTCACCCTCCCTTTGGAAGCTGCTGCTCACAGCATTTTTTTGACCCATGACGGCTTGAGCAGCGGAGGCGCCAATCTGCTCCGTCAGGGTGCGCTTACCGCTGAATTGCGCCTCGGGATGCACCTGGATCAAACCATCGGAACGCACGAGATAGACCTTGCCGCGCTCGCCAAAGCTGAAGTTGTGAATCAGCTCCGACAGCTCTTTCATGCTCAAACCGAGCCCAGCCACACCGACCACTGTACCGGCCTGCTCGACCTTCAAATCGATGAACAGCGCCAGTTCTCCGGTGGCGCCATCGTTGTCGATATTGAGAGTGCGCGGCTGATTGCTGTCGAGGAAGGAATAGAACCACGCGTCAGCCGGTTTTGAACGGCTGAGGGTGCGATCCAGGCCTTTTTCGGTGATGTAGTGATTGGATTCGGTGCCGATGATCAAAGCAGTGAAGGCTTTATGTTCGGCGCGGATGCCTTCCAGATACTGCGCGAAGCCAGCCGTTTTGCTGCTGTCTTCGCCTGAGGCGAGCCAGTCACGGACCATCGTATTACTGGCAATATCCTTGGCGGCTGTCAGCGGTTGCACAAGGATCCGTTCGATATCGTTGCGCGTCGCTTCGATGCTCGACGGCAGTGCTTGTTCGACCAGATAGCTCTGGGCGAGGCGGTTGACCACCAGGGTATAAATGCCAACCACGATCAGGATACTGACCAGCAGGGCGGTGCCCATGCTGAGAATCAGCTGCCATTGAATACTGCGTCGCCACAACTGCATGGAGCACCCCCAAAGAATAAGAGGCAGAAACACTGCAACTGTCGCGCCAGATGTATACAAAAATCACGCAAACAAGAGACAAACCCTAAAGCAGCGATCTTCGACCAGCAAGAAGCGGGCCGATTTCATAGGGAGAACACTGTCAACTCTGACAGGTTACAGGGCGCATCGCGTGGCATAGATTGCAGTTTCCCTGTCTGTGCCCAAGCATTCGCTTCACAGACTCATGCTGTACTAGCAGGAGAAAGATCATGGCTGATACAAGTCCAGCTGAAAGCTTTGTACAGACAATTTCTGACAACGATACGTTTGTGAAATCAGCGCAGGTCGGCGACTTTGTCGACGGATCCAGCATGCTATCGATGATCACCCGAAAACACTTCACCGAAGTCATGGTTTTCCCCGTAATCCATTACAAAGCTACGATCACTACGTTCTCAGGCGCGACGTTCAGTACAACTCAGCCGATCGCAGGATCAGAATATATAAACCTGCTTTCGCGCGGAGATGAAGTGACGATCGACGAGACGACCTACTGGGTCTCCCACGGAGAGTTTAAGAAGCAAACCAACGGAGAGTGGTTGAGGAAGATCTACTGGCAACCAGTGACTAAAACTCAATAAACACAGAGCCGTTCATATATGAGCGCCTCGAAGTACCGAGGCGCTGCAAAAACGCGCTTCAACCCTGATTGATGGTCTTGGCGATGGTGTCGACCGTGGCGCTGACTTGCTCTTGGTAACGGTCGAGTTCTTCCTGGTGTTGCTTCTTCATTTCGATCTGCTGCGAGCACAGATTCATCGCCGCCAGCACCAGCAAACGGTCACCGATCAGTGTCGGGTATTTGCGCTTGGTGTCATCCAGCGCTGCCTTGAGCATCATGGCCGCGTCCAGCAGGGTCTGTTCTTCCCCGGCCGGTGCCTTGATCGAATAGTCCTCCCCGAGAATGGAGACGACTTTTACCCCTGCTGTGTGGTGGTTCATGCGCTGACAGGACCTGCGTTGACGCGATCAACCAAGGCTTGAATGCGGGCCGCGGTGGCGCCGTGCTTTTCTTCCTGTTCCATCAGGTTCAGTTGCAGGCTTTCGTTTTCATCCTTGGCCTGGGCCAGTTCCGTGGACAGGGTCTGGTTGGTTTGCGCGAGGGTCTGGTTCTGTTGCACCAGGTCGCTGACGAGCTGTTCCAATTGGCTGAGGGATGCTTCCAACATTTTGATCTTCCAAGCGTTTTTCAAAGGGCGCGTACGATAAAGAAAAGTCACCACGGATGCCAGGGTTAAACCGGCGCAAAGCCTTGATTTTCCTGGTGGCGGACCGTTCCTGCGAGTTTTAAAGACTGTGATCTGCCGATCTGGTTCCTGCACTTCGTCGCCCAGGCCCTTCTGCGACAAATACGCACAGTGCCTCAAGACTTTAGTCGCATGACCGATAAGTCATCCATACAGCAGTCTCAGCCCGCATGGATGCGGCCCTCTCTTGGTATCCGCCCCATGTCCCTTCGCAATATGAATATCGCCCCACGGGCGTTTACCGGCTTCGCCCTGATTGGCGGCCTGATGCTGATTCTGGGTGTGTTCGCACTGAATCAGATGAGCAAAATCCGCGGTGCAGCCGAGAACATCTCGTCCACCAGCGTACCGAGCATCAAGAACCTCGACGAGTTCACCCAGTTGACCCTGCGCCTGCGCGTGCTGTCGTACCGCTTGCTGGTCAACCGCGAGCCAGACGTGCAGCAGAAAACCGTTGAGCTGCTGGACATGCGTAACCAGCAGATCCGCAAGGCCCAGAGCGATTACGAGCCGCTGATCGGCAGCCCCGAAGAGCGTGCTGCCTATGACCAGTACGTGCAGTTGCTCGGCCAGTACCGCCAGATCGAAGACCGCATGAAGAGCCTGTCGCGCAACAATCAGGTGGATGAGCTGCGCACCCTGCTCAACACCGAGTTGCTGAACAACTCCGAAGCGGTGAACACCGTGCTCAACCGTCTGATGCAGATCAACGGCGAGCAGATCAGCGAGACCAATCAGCAAGCGGCCGATCAGTACTCTTCGGCGTTTGATCTGGTGGTGACCCTGCTGGTGATCGCCACTGGTCTGACCTTCCTGTTCGCCTGGCTGCTGACGGTGAGCATCACTAAACCAATTTCCAAAGCACTGGACGCTGCGGAAACCATCGCCGAAGGCAACCTGACCCAGCCGATCCATGTTGACGGTGAAGACGAGGCCGGTCGCCTGCTCGCAGCCATGGCCAAGATGCAATCGAAGCTGCGTGACACCCTGCAACGCATTTCCGGCTCGGCCACTCAGCTGGCTTCAGCGGCTGAAGAGCTGAACAGCGTCACCGACGAAAGCGCGCGTGGCCTGACTCAGCAGAACAACGAGATCGAACAAGCGGCCACTGCGGTCAACGAAATGACCAGCGCCGTAGAAGAAGTCGCCCGCAATGCGGTGAGCACCTCCGAAGCCTCGAAGAACGCCACCACTTCGGCTGGCGACGGTCGTGACCTGGTCCAGGAAACAGTCAGCGCGATCGAACGCATGAGTGCCGATGTACAGAGCACTGCCAGCCTGATCGGCGATCTGGCCAATGAATCCCGTGACATCGGCAAGGTGCTCGACGTGATTCGTGGCCTGGCCGATCAGACCAACCTGCTGGCACTGAACGCAGCGATTGAAGCGGCACGTGCCGGTGAAGCGGGTCGTGGTTTTGCCGTGGTGGCGGATGAAGTGCGTGCCCTGGCGCACCGTACTCAGCAGTCGACCAGCGAAATCGAGCGGATGATCGGCAGCATTCAGAGCGGTACCGAACACGCCGTGGATTCGATGCGTAACAGCACCGAGCGTGCCGAGTCGACGCTGAACATTGCTCGAGGTGCCGGCATGTCGCTGGACACCATCAACACCGCCATCGTCGAGATCAATGAGCGCAACCTGGTGATCGCCAGCGCCGCCGAAGAGCAGGCACAAGTGGCGCGGGAAGTGGATCGTAATCTGGTGAATATTCGTGATCTGTCGGTGCAATCGGCGACCGGCGCGAATCAGACCAGTGCGGCGAGTAATGAACTGTCGCGGTTGGCGCTGGACCTGAACAACATGGTTGGGCGGTTTAGCCTGTAAATTTTGAGATCAAGATCAAAAGCCCCTCACCCCAGCCCTCTCCCAGAGGGATAGGGGGAAAGGGAGCAGATCTTCATGCCTTTCAAAACCTGCGCTCGACTCGGAATTTCAGGTCGGTGCAACTTGAACAAACACCGCGCTCGGTCCCCCTCTCACCCCGGGAGAGGGGGAAAGGGGGCAGATCTTCGTGTTTTCAAAACCTGAGTTCGACTCAGGATTTTCAGGTCGATGTACCTTGCACAAACACTGCGATCAGTCCCCTCTCCCTCCGGGAGAGGGCTAGGGTGAGGGCAGCAACCGACAGTCGAACCCAAACCTCGAATCCCCCAGCGCAAAAACCTTTTTGACAGCATCACATTTCAACAGGTTAGAATCGCTGGCACGCAGACTGCATGGTCAGTTTGTGCCCGTTTTTACGCTTCTGGAGTACTGCCTTTGAATGCGACGACCATCAACAGCCTGTTCTTGATCGGCGCGTTGCTGGTAGGCGCAAGCATTCTCGTCAGCTCGCTTTCTTCCCGTCTCGGCATCCCGATTCTGGTCATCATCCTCGCTGTCGGCATGGCCGCCGGGGTCGATGGCGGCGGGATCATCTTCGATAACTACCCGACGGCCTATCTGGTCGGCAACCTCGCCCTGGCGGTGATCCTCCTCGACGGCGGTTTGCGCACGCGGGTGTCGAGTTTCCGCGTGGCGTTATGGCCGGCGTTGTCGCTGGCCACGGTCGGGGTGTTGATCACCACCGGGCTGACCGGCATGGCCGCTGCCTGGCTGTTCGATCTCAATCTGATTCAAGGCTTGTTGATCGGTGCCATCGTTGGCTCGACGGACGCCGCAGCGGTGTTCTCGCTGCTCGGCGGCAAAGGCCTGAACGAACGGGTGACGGCCAGCCTGGAAATCGAATCCGGCAGCAACGACCCGATGGCGGTGTTTCTCACCGTGACCCTGATCGACATGCTCGCCAGCGGCCAGACCGGTTTGCACTGGAGCCTCCTGACCCACCTGATCCGCGAGTTCGGCATCGGTGGTGTGATCGGCCTGGGCGGTGGCTGGCTGATGCTGCAACTGGTCAATCGAATCAACCTCGCTGCCGGTCTGTATCCGATTCTGGTGATCGCTGGCGGTCTGGTGGTATTCGCCCTGACCAACGCCATGCATGGCAGCGGCTTCCTCGCGGTTTATTTGTGCGGGCTGGTGATCGGCAACCGTCCGGTGCGCAGCCGTCACGGCATTCTGCACATGCTCGACGGCATGGCGTGGCTGGCGCAGATCGGCATGTTCCTGGTGCTGGGGCTGCTGGTGACGCCGCATGATTTGCTGCCGATCGCCTTGCCCGCTCTCGGTCTGGCGCTGTGGATGATTCTGTTTGCGCGACCGCTGTCGGTGATGGTCGGCCTGCTGCCGTTCAAAGCGTTCCATGGGCGTGAAAAAGCCTTTATTTCCTGGGTTGGTCTGCGCGGCGCGGTGCCGATCATTCTCGCGGTGTTCCCGCTGATGGCCGGGCTGCCGAATGCGCAGCTGTACTTCAACCTCGCCTTCTTCATCGTGCTGGTGTCGCTGCTAGTGCAGGGCACGAGCCTGCCATGGGTCGCCAAGCTATTGAAGGTGACCGTGCCGCCAGAGCCGGCGCCGATTTCTCGCGCAGCGCTGGAAGTCCACGTCACCAGCGAGTGGGAGCTGTTCGTGTACAAGCTGGGCGCGGAGAAATGGTGCATCGGTTCGCCCCTGCGCGAACTGAAAATGCCCGAAGGTACACGTATCGCTGCGCTGTTTCGTGGCCAGCAACTGCTCCATCCGTCGGGTAGTACAGTGCTGGAAGTCGATGATCTACTGTGCGTTATCGGCCATGAACACAACCTTGGCGCCCTCGGAAAACTGTTCAGCCAGGCGCCGCAACGCGGCCTCGATCTGCGTTTCTTCGGCGATTTTGTACTCGAAGGAGACGCCCAGCTTAAAGCGGTTGCAGCGCTGTATGGCCTGCCGGCCGAGGGCATCGATCCGGACATGACCCTGGGCGCGTTCATTGCCCACAAGGTCGGTGGTGCACCGATCGTTGGTGACCAAGTGGAGTGGAACAACACTCACTGGACGGTTGCGGTCATGGACGGGAACAAGATCGGCAAAGTGGGCGTCAGATTCCCCGAAGGAAGTCGCCCGGGCCCCGGGCTCTTCCTCTAAACTGCGTCCACTATCACTTGTTTGACCGGTCTCTATGCCTACCCTGCGCTCCTTTTTCGTCGCGGCCCTGCTGGGCCTGAGTCTCACTGTCGGCCCGCTTTACGCCGCCGAACCGCCCTCCAGCGACGCCGTGCAGGCCAGCCTGGACAAACTCGCCGACAGCAAACTGCCGGATGCCGATAAGAAGGCCCTGCAGACCGTCCTGCAGAACACGCTCAATCAGCTGAACAATCAGCGTGATTACGAACAGAAACTGATCGATCTCAAGCAGCAACTGGCGACCGCCCCCAAGCAGACCATTGAAAACACTCGCGAGCTGGCCCGCCTCAAAGCCAACGCCGTGGTGTCGGTGGCGCAGCGTTTTCCCAAGGAGTCGATTCAGCAACTGGAGCAAATCCTCACCGATCGCTCGACTCAGCAAAGTGACCTGCAGAAAGCCCTCGCCGACGCTAACAGCCTGATCATCACTGCGCAGACTCGCCCCGAGCGCGCGCAAGCGGAGATATCCGCCAGCCAGACGCGCATCCAGCAGATCAACAACATCCTCAAATCCGGCAAGGACGCGGGTAAAACCGTCACCGCTGAGCAGCGCGACCAGTTGAACGCCGAACTGGCGGCGCTGAATGCGCTGATCCCGCTGCGTCGTCAGGAGCTGGCCGGCAATAGCCAGCTGCAGGATCTGGGCAATGCTCAGCATGACTTGCTTTCGGAGAAGTCCGATCGCCTCGACCGCGAGATCCAGGAACTGCAAACCCTGATCAACCAGAAGCGTCTGGCGCAGTCGCAGGAAACCGTTACCCAACAGTCGATCGAAGCGCAGAAGGCCGGTAGCAGCAGTCTGCTGGCCATCGAAAGCACGGCGAATCTCAAGCTGTCCGACTACCTGCTCAAAAGCACTGACCGCCTCAACGAAGTCACCCAGCAGAATCTGCAGACTAAACAACAGCTCGACAGCCTGACCCAGAGCGATTCAGCGCTGGACGAGCAGATCAGCGTGCTCAAGGGCAGCCTGCTGCTGTCGAAGATTCTCTACAAACAGAAACAAGCCCTGCCACGTCTCAAAGTCGACCGCGATCTGGCGGATCAGATCGCCGACATTCGCCTGTGGCAATTCGACGTCAGCCAGCAGCGTGAGCAACTGAGCAATCCGGCCGCCTATGTCGACAACCTGCTATCGACGCAGCCGCCGGAGCAGGTCACCCCGCAATTGCGCAAAAACCTGCTGGATCTGGCCAACACCCGCGCCGATCTGCTGGAGCGGCTGAACCGCGAACTGAGCGCCATGCTCAACGAGTCGATCACCCTGCAACTCAATCAGAAACAACTGCTGAGCACCGCGCAGGGTCTGCGTGCGACGCTCGATGAGCAGATGTTCTGGATTCCAAGCAACAAGCCGCTGGATCTGGAATGGATGCGCGCGGTGCCGGAGCGCCTGAAACGCCAGGTCGACACCTTGCCATGGGCATCCAGCCTCAGTGAACTGACTGACGGCCTGACTCAGCGACCGTTGTTGTTCCTGCCCTTGGCCTTGTTGATCGGCGCCCTGCTGTGGCGGCGCAAGAATCTGTACGCGCGGCTTAACAAGGTTCACCAGGACATCGGTCACTTCAAGCGTGACAGCCAATGGCACACCCCGCAGGCGATCCTGATCAATATTCTGCTGGCGATGCCGGTGGCGCTGGGCCTGGCGCTCTGCGGTCTGGCGTTGCAAATCGATGCCCGTGGACAGAACGCCAATATGGGTGCGGCTTTGCTGCAAATGGGTCAGGCGTGGCTGGTGTTCTACACCGCTTACCGGATTCTGGCGCCGGGCGGCGTGGCGGAACTGCACTTCCGTTGGGAAAAGCCGCAGGTCGAGTTCCTGCAAGGCTGGATCCGTCGACTAGGCCTAGTGGTCATGGCGCTGGTGACCATTGTTGCCGTCGCCGAATTGCAGCCGGCCGCACTGGCAGACGACGTGCTCGGCATGCCGGTGGTGCTGACCTGCTATGCCCTGATGGCCTGGCTGCTCAGCCGCCTGCTGATCAGCAGCCCGGCCCACGAAAACACTTCGCTGTTCCGCAAAGCCGTCGGCGTGATGTTCACCCTGCTGCCGATCGCGTTGTTCGTGGCGGTGTGCTTCGGCTACTACTACACCGCGCTGAAGCTCAGCGACCGCTTGATCAACACTCTGTACCTGCTGATGTTCTGGCTGGTGATCGAAGCCACCTTCGTGCGCGGCCTGAGCGTTGCCGCGCGACGTCTGGCCTACCAGCGTGCCCTGGCCAAACGGCAGGCGGCGAAAGAGGCCGGCGACGGCGAAGCGGTGATCGAAGAGCCGACCCTGGACATCGAAAAGGTCAACGAACAGTCCCTGCGCCTGATCCGTCTGGCCCTGCTCGGCGGCTTCATCGCGGCGCTGTACTGGGTCTGGTCGGATCTGATTTCGGTGTTCTCCTACCTCGACAACATCACTCTCTACGAATACACCAGCGGCACCGGTGCCAACATGAGCATGGTGCCGATCAGCATCGGCGACATGCTCGGCGCGCTGATCATCATCGGCATCACTTTCGCCCTCGCGCGCAACTTGCCCGGTCTGCTCGAAGTGTTTGTGCTGTCCAAGCTCAATCTCGCTCAGGGCAGTGCCTACGCGACCACGACGTTGCTGTCGTATGTGATCGCCGGTGTCGGTTTCGTCTCGACCCTGTCGACCCTCGGCGTGAGTTGGGACAAGTTGCAATGGCTGGTGGCGGCGCTGTCGGTGGGCCTCGGTTTCGGTATGCAGGAGATCTTTGCGAACTTCATCTCCGGCATCATGATTCTGTTCGAACGCCCGGTGCGAATCGGTGACACCATCACCATCGGCAACCTGTCGGGCACGGTGAGCAAGATCCGCATCCGCGCCACGACCATTACCGATTTCGACCGCAAGGACATCATTGTCCCGAACAAGACGTTCATCACCGGACAACTGATCAACTGGTCGCTGACCGACACCATCACCCGCGTCACGCTAAAACTCGGCGTCGATTACGGCTCGGACCTGGATCTGGTCAAGGAACTGCTGCTCAAGGCTGCCCGCGAGAACCCGCGTGTACTCAAAGAGCCTGAGCCGCACGTGTACTTCCTCAACTTTGGCGAAAGCACCCTCGACCACGAGTTGCGTATGCACGTGCGCGACCTCGGTGACCGCAACCCGGTGCTTGATGAGGTCAACCGCTTCATCAACCGCGAGTTCAAGAAGCAGCACATCAACATTTCGTTCCGCCAGATGGAGGTGTACCTGAAGAACCTCCACGGTCAGGAATACAAGATGGTGCCGATCGAGCCGGAAACCAAAACCATCGTGCCGATCGCCGACGATCAGAAACCGCTGCAAGAGCCACCGCCGGCCAAACTCGACTAACCGGTTTATTCCCAGCAGAATGCTCGGACATTCTGCTGGAGCCGGCCCTTGAAAGCCCTCGACGAACTGACCTTCGACAATCGCTTCGCCCGCCTGGGCGATGCGTTCTCCGCCCATGTGCTGCCCGAGCCGATCGATAATCCGCGTCTGGTCGTCGCCAGCCCGGCGGCCCTGGCCTTGCTCGATCTCGATCCGGCCGCAGCCGAAACTCAGGAATTTGCCGAACTGTTTGGCGGCCACAAGCTGTGGGCCGATGCCGAACCGCGGGCAATGGTCTATTCCGGGCATCAGTTCGGCGGCTACACGCCTCAACTTGGTGACGGTCGGGGCTTGCTGCTCGGCGAGGTCAACAACACTGCCGGCGAGCATTGGGACCTGCACCTGAAGGGCGCCGGACAGACGCCGTTTTCGCGCATGGGCGACGGCCGGGCGGTGCTGCGTTCGTCGATCCGCGAGTTTCTCGCCTCCGAAGCGCTGCACGCGCTGAATATCCCTTCTTCGCGCGCGGCCTGCGTGATCGGCTCCGACACCCCAGTCTGGCGCGAAAAGCAGGAGCGCGCGGCGATGGTGCTGCGCCTGGCGCCGAGCCACATCCGCTTTGGCCACTTTGAATACTTCTATTACACCAAACGCCCCGAGCAGCAAAAGCAGCTCGGCGAGCACGTGTTGGCCATGCACTTCCCCGAGTGCCTGGAGCAACCGGAACCGTATCTGGCGATGTTCCGTGAAATCGTCGAGCGCAACGCCGAGCTGATCGCTAAGTGGCAGGCTTACGGCTTCTGCCACGGCGTAATGAACACCGACAACATGTCGATCCTCGGCATCACCTTCGACTTCGGCCCGTTCGCCTTTCTCGACGATTTCGACGCCAACTTCATCTGCAACCATTCGGATGATCAGGGCCGTTACTCGTTCAGCAATCAGGTGCCGGTCGGCCAGTGGAACCTAAGTGCGTTGGCTCAAGCGTTGACGCCGTTCATCAGCGTTGAAGCCCTGCGCGAAACTCTCGGTTTGTACTTGCCACTGTTTCAGGCGCACTACCTCGACCTGATGCGCCGCCGTTTAGGCCTCACCACAGCTGAAGATGACGACCAAACACTGCTGGAAAACCTGCTGCAACTGATGCAGAACAGCGGCGTTGATTACACGCTGTTCTTCCGCCGACTCGGTGCAGAGTCCGCCGTAGAAGCCGTCGCCCGTTTGCGCGACGACTTCGTCGACATCAAGGGCTTTGACGCCTGGGGCGAACGCTACATCGCCCGCGTTGCCCGCGATGGCGACGCCGATCAGGAACAGCGCCGCACCCGCATGCACGCGGTCAATCCGCTGTACATCCTGCGCAACTATCTGGCGCAAAAGGCCATCGATGCGGCAGAGCAAGGGGATTACTCGGAGGTACGCCGGCTGCATGCAGTGCTGAGCAAACCGTTTGAAGAGCAGCCGGGGATGGAGGCTTATGCCGAGCGGCCACCGGAGTGGGGCAAGCATTTGGAGATCAGTTGTTCGTCTTGAACCAGCATCAGGTAAACACATCGATTGGCACATTGAAGCGCTCTGCCAACCAACGAATCTGGCGCAAGTTAAGCTTGCGCTTGCCGTTCAAAATCTCCGAAACAACCGACTGAGTACCAACACCCGGCAAGTCGCTCTGAGTCAGGCCGTGCTCACGCATCATGTAACCGAGAACCTCTTCGCCACTTGCCTGGGCCATGGGGTGATGGGTGTGATCCCATTCTTCGATCCAGTCACCGATGATGTCGACCAAGCTCATCAACGGGTGCGACTCATCATCGCCGGTAATTTCCAGCAGTTCGTCGACTGCCAATACCAAAGCATCGTAGTCGTCTTCGTTTTTCGGTTTCCGAACCACTGGAGAGACAAATTCCCAGTGCTCGACAACCGTTTTAATCAAAGCATTCATACCCTACCCTCCTTCCATTTACCGCGGTCATATTCGCGGTGATCCATCACATGCTTTATGTAGAGTCTCTGAGAGCGGTAACTGACAAAAGCAATCAGTCTCAATTTATTGCCACCGATATCGAAGACATGAAACTCGCCAACCTTGTCGGTCGCAGGAAATATCGATTTCATCGCAGAAAAATCCTTTGGATAAATTCTGCTCGCCAAACGAAACCACTGCGCCAGAGCACTTGCTGCTTGTGGCCATTGCTCCTTGGCCTGTCGAATGGGTTTTTCACTGAACACATGCATGCAACATCCTTATCGCATTCTGCTATGGGGAGTTAATCACAAACCAAAAATATCGCAAGTTGCGATAACACTAGGCAGACCAATGGATTGGCCTGCTGCGTCTTCAGCCTAGGCACAACGCGAGAGCCTGCACGATTGAAAATATGAGCAAACGTCTCCAACTAGGTGTTATCAGATCAATTCCGGATTTCGCTCATGACCACCCCACTCCTCATCCCCTGCCCCTCCTGCAACGGCCTCAACCGCATCCCCGCAGAGCGCCTCGCCGACCAGCCCAAGTGCGGACGCTGCAAATCCGCCGTGCTGCTGAAAAAACCCTTCGAACTCAAGCAAGGCGATTACGCCAGTCAGATCAAGGGTGATCTGCCGTTGCTGGTGGATGTCTGGGCGGACTGGTGTGGGCCGTGCAAGTCGTTTGCGCCGGTGTTCGAGCAGGCGGCGGCGCAATTGGCGGGCAAGTGCCGCTTGGCCAAGCTTGATAGCGAAGCGAATCAGCAGTTGTCGGCGCAGTTGGGGATTCGCTCGATTCCGAGTCTGATTCTTTTCAGGAACGGCCGGGAACTGGCGCGGCAGAGTGGTGCGTTGCCGTTGCCGCAGTTGATGGCGTGGCTGCGTAGCCAAGGCATCTGACACACCGTAAAGCAATGTAGGAGTGAGCCTGCTCGCGATAGCGTCCTGTCAGCCAACACTTGAGTGACTGAAAGGATGCTATCGCGAGCAGGCTCACTCCTACAGGGTTCTGCGTAGCTCAGAAGATCAGTGATCTTCGAGCAAGTTGTGCAGTTCGACGAATTGCTGGGTCAGCTTATGGCGCGGGTCGAGGTGGATCAGCGGCATGCTGGCCTGATGCGATTCGCGCATGCGCACCGAACTGGTCAGGTACACCGGCAGCACCGGTAGACCTTCGGCAATCAGCTCATCGAGAATCTGCTGCGGCAGGCTCGCCCGGGCTTGGAACTGGTTGACCACAATGCCTTCGACTTCCAGGCCTTCGTTGTGGTCGTCCTTCAACTCCTCGATCTCCGCGATCAGGCCGTACAGCGCCTGACGGGAAAAGCTGTCGCAATCGAAAGGGATCAGCACGCGATCCGCAGCAATCAACGCCGATACCGCATAAAAATTCAGCGCCGGCGGCGTATCAAGATAAATCCGGTCGTAATCCTCGGACAGCTCATCGAGCAACTTCCGTAGTTTGTTGATCTTGTGTTTGGCCTCGAGCTTGGGCTGCAGGTCGGCCAGCTCGGCGGTGGCGGTAATGATGTGGAGGTTATCGAACGGCGTTTCGTAGATGTCCGCCTGATTCTTCTTCGAGAACGGCCCGGAAGACAGGGTCTGCTTGAAGAAGTCGGCAATACCCATCGGAATGTCGTCGCCGGTGAGCCCGGTCAGATACTGAGTGGAGTTGGCCTGGGCATCGAGATCGACCAACAACGTGCGATAACCCTCGCTGGCGCTGACCGCCGCCAGATTGCAGGCAATGCTGGACTTGCCTACCCCACCTTTCTGATTGAACACCACGCGCCGCATGACAAAACCTCCGTGTATCAAAGAATGACCGAGTGTAGATGCGCGCGACCTCGCTTCGCTACCTTCATGGACATGGACTACAGAGTCAGGTGCAAATATCCGCGGACGAATAGGGCAATCGCCGCCATTGATCGCCGAGATTCCCGACAGACAAGCCGCTCACGATCTGGATAATGGCCAAGTGACAGTTTTCTTGCGAACCACTCGGTACATTTCGTTGCGCAAAATGTAACCAGCATTTGCTACACACTCGTCGCACCGGGATAATGCGCGCCACCCGGCGCCAAGCGCCACGTCAAGCCTGCTGCGGCTTTGGCGATTCAACGCGTCAACAAAAGCCTGCAGGGGCGGGATGAATGTCCGTGATCAACTTCAACATCGCCCAATGGCGCGCGTGGGCCCCTGGCCTCGACAGCGTGGACGCCTGGCAGGCCTGGAGCCGACAACCGGTCGTGCTCCAGCGCAGTGATGCCGCGCCCGATGTGTCGTTTTTGCCGGCCATGCAGCGCCGCCGCCTCAGTCGTCTGGCACGCATGGCGTTCAGCGTTGGCTGGCCCCTGGCCGACGGGCGGGACAGCCTGCCGCTGGTGTTCGTCTCGCGCCACGGTGAAACCCCACGGACTTACGACATCCTCAGTGATCTGGCGACCGAACAGCCGCTGTCGCCGACCCAGTTCAGCCTGTCCGTACATAACGCGATCATCGGTCTGTGGTCGATCATGCGTGGCGAAACCAGTGAGATGACCGCCCTCGCCGCGGCCGGCGACGGCCTTGAGCACGGCATGCTCGAAGCAGCGGCGCTACTCAATGAAGGCGCCCCGGCGGTGCTGTTGGTAATCACCGAAGAACAACCGCCCGAAGCCTATTCAGCGTGGATCGATGACGTGCCGTTTCCCTACGCACTCGGCCTTTTGCTCACCCCCGGTACCGACTGGCGGCTGACCCTGAACAGCACCACAGAAACACGGTCAAAAGCTCACTGGCCCCACGCGCTCAATCTGTTGCAAACCCTGCTCGGCCAGCAAACCCATTGCCAACATGCCTGGAAAAATCGTGTATGGACCTGGCAACGCAACCCGTGACCGAAAAAAACCGCGATGCCTATTACTGGCGCCTGCTGGCCACCGCCGCAAGCTTCGCCCTGTTCGGGCTTGGCGGGCTGTGCCTGCGTGTGCTGGTGTTTCCGCTGTTGGCTTGCCTGCCCGGTGACGCCGTTGCGCATCGCCAACGCGCGCGGCAGACCGTCAGCCGGCTGTTCTGGTTTTTCGTCCGGTTCATGGCCCGCACCGGTGTGCTGACCTATGACATTCAGGGCGCCGAACGTCTCGGGCGACCCGGACAGATGATCATCGCCAATCACCCGTCGCTGATCGACGTGGTGTTCCTCATCGGTCTGGTGCGCCAGGCCAATTGCGTGGTGAAGAAAAGCCTGTGGGAAAACCCCTTCACCCGTGGCCCGTTGCGCAGCACTGAATACATCAGCAACGACGGCAGCATGGACATGCTCGATGCTGCCGCCCAATCCCTGCAAAACGGCCAGACCCTGATCATTTTCCCGGAAGGCACGCGCACCCAGCCCGGTCAGGCGCCGGCCTTTCATCGGGGCGCTGCGGCGATTGCCCTGCGCGGTGCGAAAATCCTCACGCCGGTGATTATCAAGGTCAGCCCGACCACATTGACCAAAGCCGAACCCTGGTACCGGATCCCCAGCCGCCGCGTGCACTTCAGTTTTCGCGTCGGGGCCGATATAGACCCACAAGCCTTCGCCGCGCAAGGCCCTGCACCGCAAGCCTCGCGCAAGCTCAACGATTATTTGCACTCATATTTTATTAAGGAGCTCGCCGAAGATGAGCGATCTGAACACCCCTAGCCTGGTGCGTGACATCAAACTGCTGATCATCGACGCCCTCGGCCTCGAAGACATCAGCGTCGACGACATCGAAGACGAGCAAACACTGTTCGGCGAAGGCCTGGGCCTGGATTCCGTCGACGCGCTGGAACTGGGTCTGGCCATCCAGAAAAAATACGGCATCAAGATCGATGCCGACGCCAAAGACACCCGTAACCATTTCACCAACGTGGCCAGCCTTGCGGCGTTCGTCACGGCAAAACAGGCAGCTTGAGACCGGACCATGCAAACTCGTGACGATATTTTCAACACCCTGCGCGATGCCTTGGTCGAGCTGTTCGAACTGGATCCGGCCCGTGTGAGCCTGGAATCCAACCTGTATCAGGATCTGGAAATCGACAGCATCGACGCGGTCGATCTGATCGATCACATCAAACGCCAGACCGGCAAGAAAATCGCCGCCGAAGAATTCAAATCGGTGCGCACCGTCGGCGACGTGGTCGAGGCGGTCTACCGTCTGGTTCAACCGGCCGCATGAGCCGATTGATCGGCCTCGGCCTGCTGCTGGCCGGTCTGCTGTACCCCTTTGCGGTGTATTTCGGCATGGAGCATTTTGCCCCGTGGCAGTTCGGTCTGCTGCTGGGCAGCCTGTGGCTGGCGCGAGCGCTGACCGGTGAACGTAAACCCGGCAGCCTGTGGATGGCCTGTGTGGCGATCGCCTTTTGCCTGCTGCTGGCGCTGTTCGACAGTCCGCTGTTGCTGCGTTGGTACCCGGTGCTGATCAGCGGCTTCATGCTGGTGCTGTTCAGCCTGAGCCTGAAATACGGCCCGCCGATGGTGGAGCGCCTGGCGCGCTTGCGTGAGCCAGAACTACCGGATATTGCGATTCGCTATACGCGCAAGGTCACCGTGGCCTGGAGCGTGTTTTTCTTCTGCAACGGTTTATGCGCCGCCCTGCTGACCCTGTGGGCGCCGCTGAATTGGTGGATGTTGTACACCGGCCTGATCTCCTATGGATTGATCGGCCTGATGTTTGCCATTGAATGGCTGATACGACAACGGGTAAGAGGCCGTACATGAACTGGATAAAACTTGAGCAGCTGTTGCTCAAGCCTGTGCCGGCGCGGGCCATCAGCCACGCACCGGCCCTCGAACATGCGCAACTGTGCGAGCAGGCGCTGAGCGTTGCCGCCGGTCTGCAAGCGCAAGGCGTGAAACGTCTGGCTGTGCACCTGGAAGATGCCGCCGAACTGGCCATCGCATTGCTAGGTGCATGGCGTGCAGGTGTGAGTGTTCTGCTGCCCTCGGACCTGCAAGCGCAAACCCGCCAGCGCTGGTCGGCTGAGGTCGATCTGTGGCTGACGGATCAAGCCGATGACGCGCAACTGAGCGACGTTCAGCAGCCGCAGCTAGCCGGCGCCGCACTGGACCTCGACCAGTGCCGCCTGAGCCTGTGCACGTCCGGCTCCAGCGGCGAGCCCAAGCGCATCGACAAAACCCTGCGCCAACTGGCCAACGAGGTCGAAGCACTGGAACAGTTGTGGGGCGCGGATCTCGGTGAGGCCTGCATCATCGGCAGCGTCGCCACCCAGCATATTTACGGTTTGCTGTTTCGCGTGCTGTGGCCGCTGTGTGCCGGGCGCCCGTTTGTGCGCAAGCAACTGGCGTTCCCCGAAGACTTGCAGCGTGCCAGCCGCGAACATCCAGCCTTTGCGTGGGTGGCCAGCCCGGCGTTACTCAAACGCATGGGCGACAACCTCGACTGGCCGGCCCTGAGCGCCGTGCGCCGGGTGTTTTCCTCCGGCGGTGCGTTGCCGGTCGAAGCTGCGCAAAGTCTGCAGCAACGCTTGCAGCAATGGCCGACGGAAATCCTCGGCAGCTCGGAAACCGGCGGCATTGCCTGGCGTCAGGGCCAACTACTGTGGCAACCGTTCGCCGGTGTCCAACTGAGCCAGGACAGCGACGGCGCCCTGCTGATCGCCTCACCTTACTTGCCTGCCGGGCACGTCGAGCACACCGCTGACGCCGCGCGCATCGGCATCGATGGCCGCTTCGAACTGCTCGGACGGCTGGACCGGATCGTCAAACTGGAAGAAAAACGCATCTCGCTGCCCATGCTTGAGCAAGCCTTGGTTGACCACGACTGGGTCGCCGAAGCGCGCTTGGGCGTGGTCCAGGAAAATCGCGCCTCTCTCGGTGCTCTACTGGTGCTCAGCGAGGCCGGCCTGTTTGCCTTGCGTGAGCACGGTCGCCGCAGCCTGACCGAAACCCTGCGCCAGCATTTGCGCCAACACTGTGAAGCCCTGGCTTTACCGCGACGTTGGCGGCTAGTGCGGCAATTACCGTTGAACAGCCAAGGCAAACTGCCGCAGGCCGATATCGAAGCGCTGCTGATGGCCCCGCGAGCGAAAGCGCCGGAAGTGCTGTCGCAGGTCGAGACCGAGGGTGAATGGAGCCTGCAACTGAGTGTGCCGCCGGACCTGGCTTATTTCAGTGGTCACTTCCCTAAAGCCCCGGTATTGCCCGGCGTGGTGCAGGTGGAATGGGCACTGAACCTCGGTCGCCAACTGCTCAATCTGACCGGTCCGTTTGCCGGGATGGAAGTGCTGAAGTTCCAGCAATTGGTGCGGCCTGGGGATGAAATTCAGCTGCACCTGCGCTTTGATCCTGAGCGCGGCAAATTGTATTTCGCTTATCGCAATGACACGGCGACCTGTTCCAGTGGGCGGATTCTTTTGGGTGTAGAGCATGGTTGACCTTGGTGAGTGCTGCGCACTCAATCGCGAGCAGGCTCACTCCTACAGGGATCGCGGTCTTCCAGTGGAGAAAACGTATGCATAACCCTTGCGCCGTGATCCCGGTCTACAACCACGAAACTGCGATCGGCACCGTGGTCGACGCCCTGCTCGCGCAAGGCCTGCCGTGCATTCTGGTGGACGACGCCAGCACGCTCTCTTGTGCCAGAGTGCTCGACGCACTGGCCGAGCGCGACAACGTGCATCTGGTACGCCTGACCGCGAATCAGGGCAAGGGCGGCGCGGTAATGACCGGTTTGCGCGAAGCCTCGCTGTTGGGCTTCAGCCATGCGCTACAGGTTGATGCCGACGGCCAGCACGACTTGCACGATGTGGAGCGTTTTGTCGCCGAGTCCCGTGCCCATCCCGAGGCGATGATCTGCGGTTATCCGCTGTTCGACGACAGCGTGCCGAAAGGTCGTTTGTACGCGCGCTACCTGACCCACGTGATGGTCTGGATCAACACGCTGTCGCTGCAGATCCGCGATTCAATGTGTGGTTTCCGCGTCTATCCGCTCGCCCCGACGCTGGCGGTGATTGATTCGGCGAAAGTCGGCAAGCGCATGGATTTCGACTCGGACATTCTCGTGCGCCTGTCGTGGCGCAATCAGCCGATGCGCTGGCTGCAAACCAGCGTGCATTATCCGCTGGACGGTGTGTCGCACTTCCGTCTGTTCCATGACAACGCACTGATTTCCAGCATGCACACACGGCTGTTTCTCGGCATGTTGCTGCGCTTCCCGGTGATCCTCTGGCGGCGGTGGCGAACATGACCGGCGAAGCCGACAAAAAGCACTGGGCTGACCGCGAAGAGCGCGGCAGCTTCCTGCTGATGAAATTCACCGCGTTCGCCGCCAAGGTCCTGGGCCGACGCCTGCTCAGCCCGTTGCTGTACGGCATCGTCCTGTACTTCTTCCTGTTTGGCCGCACCGCGCGACACAGCGCCTGGCAATACCAGCAACGCCTGGCCGCATGGAGTCAGCGCGACGTGTTGCGCCCGACGCATTGGCGGGTGTTCGGCCAGTTCATGGCATTCGCCGATTCGATGCTCGACAAGCTCGACGTGTGGAACGGCAAACTGCGTATCGAACAAATCGAAATCATCGACCCGGCCCTGCTGCGCAATCAGTTGCGAGGCAGTCGCGGACAACTGCTGGTCGGCGCGCACCTGGGCAATCTGGAAGTCTGTCGCGCACTGGCGGAGATCGGCGAAAAGGTCACCATGAACGTGCTGGTGCACACCAAGCACGCCGAGCAATTCAACCGTTTGCTGGGCGAGGCTGGAGCGACCAATCTGCGCCTGATTCAGGTCAGCGAACTCGACCCGGTGATCATGCTGCAACTGCACGAACGGCTGGAACGCGGCGAGTGGCTGGCGATTGCCGGCGACCGCGTGCCGCTGCATGGCGGGCGCAGTGTGACCGTCGATTTCCTCGGCCATCCGGCGCCGTTCCCGCAAGGGCCGTGGCTGCTCGCCGGCCTGCTCAAATGCCCGGTCAACCTGTTGATGTGCCTCAAGCAACCGGACGGCCACTATCGCCTGACTCTCGAGCCCTTCGCCGATGCCGTGGTGTGGAAGCGCAGCGAGCGCGAGCAGGTCATTCATCAGTGGGCCACCCGCTATGCGCAGCGCCTGAGTCACTATTGCCTCGAAGCGCCGCAACAATGGTTCAACTTTTACCCTTTCTGGAAGACCGATGACGACGCCAACCCATGAGCCGGTAACCTTCGGCGAACGCCCTTTGCGCATCGAAGACGTGCTGGCCCTGGCCAACCGTCAGGCGCCCGTGCAATTGCAGAGCGACGCCGACTATCGCGAGCGCATCGCCAAGGGCGCGCGGTTCCTCGATTCGCTGCTGGACAAGGAAGGCGTGATCTACGGCGTGACCACCGGTTACGGCGATTCCTGCGTGGTCGCGGTGCCGCTGCATCACGTAGAGGCCCTGCCGCGTCACCTCTACACCTTCCACGGTTGCGGGCTGGGTAAACTGCTCGACGCGCAAGCCACCCGCGCGGTGTTGGCGGCGCGTTTGCAGTCGTTGTGCCATGGCGTCTCCGGGGTGCGCGTGGAGTTGCTGGAGCGTCTGCACGCGTTCCTCGAATACGACATCCTGCCGCTGATCCCTGAAGAAGGCTCGGTCGGCGCCAGCGGTGATCTGACGCCGCTGTCCTACGTCGCTGCAACGCTGTCCGGTGAACGTGAAGTAATGTTCCGTAGCGAACGTCGCCAGTCTGCCGATGTGCATCGTGAACTCGGCTGGACACCGCTGGTACTGCGCCCGAAAGAAGCGCTGGCGCTGATGAACGGCACCGCCGTAATGACCGGTCTCGCCTGCCTCGCTTTCGCCCGTGCCGACTATCTGCTGCAACTGGCCACGCGCATCACCGCGCTCAATGTGGTCGCGCTGCAAGGCAATCCGGAGCACTTCGACGAACGTCTGTTCGCCGCCAAACCACATCCAGGGCAAATGCAGGTCGCCGCGTGGCTGCGCAAGGATCTGGCCATCGACGCGCCGACCGCACCGCTGCATCGCCTGCAGGATCGCTATTCGCTGCGCTGCGCACCGCACGTGCTCGGCGTGTTGGCCGACAGCCTGAACTGGCTGCGTTCGTTCATCGAAACCGAGCTGAACAGCGCCAACGACAACCCGATTATCGACGCCGAAGCCGAGCGCGTTTTGCACGGCGGGCACTTCTACGGCGGCCACATCGCGTTCGCCATGGACAGCCTGAAAAACCTCGTGGCCAACGTCGCTGACCTGCTGGACCGCCAGCTCGCGCTGCTGGTCGACGAGCGTTACAACCACGGTCTGCCAAGCAACCTCTCCGGTGCTCCGGCGGATCGAGCGATGATCAACCATGGCTTCAAAGCCGTGCAGATCGGCACCAGCGCGTGGACCGCCGAAGCGCTGAAAAACACCATGCCGGCCAGCGTGTTCTCGCGCTCCACCGAGTGCCATAACCAGGACAAAGTCAGCATGGGCACCATCGCTGCTCGCGATGCGATCCGCGTGCTGGAGCTGACCGAACAGGTCGCTGCCGCGACATTGCTCGCCGCCAACCAGGGCGTGTGGCTGCGTGCTCAAGCCGAAGATGCCCGGCCGTTGCCGCCATCGCTGGCGGCGATGCACGTAGAACTGGCCAAGGATTTCCCGCCGGTGATCGAAGACCGCGCCCTGGAAGGCGAGCTGCGTCTGTGCCTGCAACGCATCGCCGCGCAACACTGGAGGCTGCATGCGTAGCGCCGGAGTGCTTCACGCCGACACGGAAATCCTCGTACCGTTTTTCGACGTCGACACCATGCACGTCGTCTGGCACGGCCATTACGTCAAATACCTCGAAGTGGCGCGTTGCGCGCTGCTGGACAAGATCGGCCACAACTACACGCACATGGTCGAGGCCGGTTATGCCTGGCCGATCATCGACCTGCAACTGCGCTACGTGCGTGGCGCGGTGTTTGGTCAGCGCCTGAATGTGCGCGCCAGTCTGGTCGAATGGGAAAACCGTCTGAAGATCAATTACCTGATCACCGACCTGCACAGCGGCGAACGCCTCACCCGTGCCAGCTCGGTGCAGGTTGCCGTCGAAGTGAGCAGCCGCGAGATGCAACTGGCTTCACCGAAGGTCTTCACCGATGCCGTGGAAAGGATGCTGCGATGAATGTTTTTGTTAAAGGCTTGAGTGTACTGGCGCTGCTGGTGATGTCCTCTCTGGCCAACGCCTTCGACCTGCAACAACTGAGCGAGCAACTGGCGAAACCGGACGTGATCCACGGTCAGTTCATTCAGGAAAAACACCTGCGTGCATTACCGCAGCCGCTGATCAGCAAGGGCAGTTTTGTTCTGGCGAAAAACCACGGCCTGCTCTGGCTGCTGAAGACCCCGCTGCAACAGGACTACCGCATCACCGCCAAGGGCATCGCCCGGCGTGACGGCAACGGCTGGCAACTGCTGCCGAACAAGAGCGCCGGGGCCGAGCAGAACCGCTTGTTCCTCGCCGTGCTGCAAGGCGACAGCAGCGGCCTGCAACGCGACTTCGAACTGGCCCTGAGCGGCGACGCACAGCAGTGGAAACTCACGCTGACCCCGCGCTCGCTGCTGCTCAAGCAAGTATTCAACCAGATCAATATCGACGGCGGCACGCTGGTGCAGACCATCGAACTGCTGGAAACCCAGGGCGACAGCACGGTGCTGCGCATGCAGGACAGCACCGCCGGGCAACCGTTGAACGACGCGGAGCAACATGACTTTGCCGAGTGAACGCAGGCTGCCCTGGCTGTTTCTGATTCTGCTGCTGGCGGTCGTCGCTCTGGCCGGTTGGCAGTGGCGTGACGGTGCGCCATTGTCGGCGAACCTGATGGAACTGGTGCCCGGCACCCACCCCGACGCCCTCGAACAGCGCGCCGAGCAGCGCATGCAGGAACCGCTCAACCGCGAAATGCTGGTGCTGGTCGGCCACGCCGACCGCCAGCTAGCGGTGGCCATGGCGCAGACGCTGGGCGAGCAATGGCAGGCCAGCGGGTTGTTCGAAAAGGTGCAGTGGAACCTGCAAGCAGACCTGCCAGCGCTGCGCACACAACTGCTGCAAGGGCGACTGGCGATGCTCTCGGCGGATGACCGGCAACTGCTGATCGAACACCCAGACGCATTCATTCAACAACGCGTGCAGGCCCTGTTCGATCCGTTCAGCGGTTTCAGTCTGGTGCCGAGTCAGGATGACTGGCTGGGCCTGACCGGGCGCATTCAGAACAGCCAGCCGCAGCACGGTTCGGTGCAACTGGACATCGGCAGCGGCGCGTTGATTGCCGATGCGGACGGCAAGAGCTGGGTGCTGCTGCGTGCACGCACCACCGGCAATGCTTTCGACATGGACCTGCCGCTGCAAGTCGCGGCATTGCTGCAAGCCAGCCGCGAGCAGGCGGCGAAATCCGACGTGCAATTGCTGGCCGCCAGCGGCTTGCTCTACGCGGCCAATGGTCAGCAGCAAGCCACGCGCGAAATGACCTGGGTCGGTGGTGGTGCGACGGTCGGCATTCTCTTGCTGCTGTTGCTCGCTTTCCGCCGCTGGCGCGTGTTGCTGGCGTTCGTGCCGGTGCTGGTCGGCATGTTGTTCGGTGCGGTGGCGTGTGTGGCGCTGTTCGGCCACATGCATGTGATGACGCTGGTGCTCGGCTCCAGCCTGATCGGCGTGGCCGTGGATTATCCGCTGCACTATTTGTCGAAGAGTTGGAGCCTGAAGCCTTGGCGCAGTTGGCCGGCGTTGCGTTTGACGCTGTCCGGGCTGACCCTGAGCCTGATCACCAGCGCCATCGGTTATCTGGCACTGGCGTGGACGCCGTTCCCGGCGTTGACGCAAATCGCGGTGTTCTCCGCCGCTGGCTTGCTCGGCGCCTATTTGTCGGCGGTGTGCCTGTTGCCGGCGTTGCTGAAAAACGTCGAACTACGCCCCGCGCAATGGCCGCTGCATCTGGCCGAGCGCATGGTCAACCTGCGCGAAAAACTCCTCGAACGCGTACGCACGCCGGTGTTGCTGGCACTACTGATCGCCTTCTGTGTGGGCGGTCTGGTGCAGCTGCAAAGCAAGAATGACATCCGCCAATGGGTCGGCGCACCACAACATCTGACCGACGAAGCGCAGGCCATCGCGCGCATCACCGGCTATCAGCCGACCAGCCAGTTTTTCCTCGTGCGCGCCGACAATCAGCAGCAATTGCTCGAGCGTCAGGCCGCGCTGAGCGAGCGTCTGGAGCAACTGGTCAACCTCGACAAGCTGCAAGGCTATCTGGCCCTCGATCGACTGGTCAGCCCACCGAACCAGCAAGAACAGGTACGTCAGGCACTGAACAAACTGCCGCAATACTGGCAGCCACTGCTCGACCTCGGCGTACCGCTCGCCGCGCTGCAAACCGAACTACAGCAATTGCAGGCCGTGCCCGCCGAAGACATCGACGCGGCACTGGCCGGTCCCCTTGGTGAGCCTTATCGCATGCTCTGGCTTGGCCCCAGCGAAGACGGCGTAGCGGCAATGACCAGTCTGCAAGGCCTGAACAACCCGGCACTGTTGCGCGTGCAGGCGCTGGATTTGCCGGGGGTGACGCTGGTCGATCGCCTCGGTGAGTTGAATGAAGTCTTTGCGGCGACGCAAATCAGCGCCGCAGAACTGAAACTCGCCTCCTGCGCACTGATCGTGCTGGTGCTGATGCTGCCCTTTGGTCTCGGCGGCGCGCTGCGCATTGTCGCCCTGCCTCTGCTCGCTGCGCTGTGCAGCCTGGCCAGCCTTGGCTGGCTTGGTCAGCCGCTGACCCTGTTTAGCCTGTTCGGCTTGCTGCTAGTGACGGCGATCAGCGTTGATTACGCGATTCTCATGCGTGAACAAGTCGGCGGCGCGGCGGTGAGCCTGCTCGGCACCCTGCTGGCGGCTGTGACGACGTGGCTGTCGTTCGGTTTGCTGGCGGTTTCCAGCACGCCGGCGGTGAGCAACTTCGGTCTGTCGGTGAGCCTCGGTCTGGCGTTCAGCTTCATGCTCGCACCGTGGGCGGGGCGTCACGAACACACCGCGACAGTCGTGGAGCCGGCAGCATGATGGTCGTCGCCTTCTGGTTCATGGCCCTGGCGTTGTTCGCCGTGGCCACTCGCATCGGGCGCCACTTCGGTCTGATTCCGATTGTCAGTCAGTTGCTGCTGGCGAGCTTCGGCTTGCCGCTGCTGATGTACTTCTGGATCGAACCGGGCTGGCAGCTCAGTGGCGCGCAACTGATTGCGCCTGACTGGCTGAAAAACCTCTACAGCCTGAGTTTTGCCCTGCTGCTCGGGCATATCCTCAGTGATGTGATCGATCTGAAACTCGATCGCCAGAGCGTGAAAATCGCTGTGCCGAGTTTCCTCGTGCCGTTTGCCTGTGGCCTGGCCGCTGCCTATTGGCTGCTGCCGGCGCAACCGTGGCTCAACTCGCTGGCCATCGGCCTGGTGTTCGCGATTACCGCGATCCCGGTGCTGTACCTGTATCTGCGCCACATCGATTATCCGCCCGCCGCCACTCGCCGGTTGGTGCAGACCGCGATCCTCATCGATCTGACCTGCTGGACGCTGTTCGGCCTCGCCCAGGGCAGTCTGCATCCGAGCAGTCTGCTGCTGCCGCTGGCTCTCGCCCTTGTGCCGTTGCTGTTGCATCTGTTGCGTGCGCGTCGACCGCTGACCTACAGCCTCGGTTTCTTTGCGCTGTTGGTAATGGCCGAGCACTACAAACTCAACGCGCTGATCTTCGGCATCGGCTACCTGCTATGCATGGCCGCGCTGAAAGTGCCGCTGGTGCTGCCATTACCGGCGCGCTGGATGAGCCGTTTGCAGACGTGGCTGGCGATCCCGCTGATCCTGACGTTCGGCATCGTCCAGATCGACGTGCACAGTGCCCTCGCAAGCCTTGGTCCGCTGCAATGGGCGGCGCTGTTGCTGTTGCCGATTGCCAGTAAACTGCTCGGCAACTGGCTCGGCCTCGGCTGGGCCGGCGCCTCGTTCGAAGGCGCCAGCCGCTGGCGCGAAAGTGTGCTGCTGAATATTCGCGGCCTGAGCGAAATCGTCTTTCTCAATTTGTTGTTGCAACAACAGCTCATCACCCCGGCGCTGTACTTCGCGCTGATGCTGATGGGCCTGATCGCGACGCTGCTACCGGCCCTGATCGGCCTGCATCGCGCGCCATTGAATCTGCAACATCCTTTACCCCGGAGCTCACGTGCCAATCGTTGAAATGGAATCCCGTCAGGTCGTGATCATCGGCGCCGGTCCCTCCGGCGCCATCGCTGCGGCGTTGCTCAAGCGCAAGGGCCACGATGTGCTGGTGATCGAGCGCCAGCATTTTCCGCGCTTTTCGATCGGTGAAAGCCTGCTCAGCCATTGCCTGGATTTCGTCGAAGAAGCCGGCATGCTCGACGCCGTCAATGCCGCCGGATTCCAGCGCAAGACCGGCGCCGCATTCGCCTGGGGCGAGCGTTACAGCGCCTTCGATTTCGGTGACACCTTTACCGGCGGCAAACCGACCACGTTTCAGGTGCAACGCGCCGATTTCGACAAACTGCTGGCCGATCAAGCGGCGCTGCAAGGCGCGGAAATCCGCTACGGCGATGCCATCGTCAGCGTCGATTTCGACCGGACGAAACCGCACCTCGACGTGCGCCGTGAGGACGGCAGCGACTATCGCGTCGAAGCGGATTTCGTCCTTGATGCCAGCGGCTACGGCCGCGTGTTGTCGCGGCTGCTGGATCTGGAAGCGCCGTCGAACTTCCCGGTGCGCCAAGCGGTGTTCACCCACGTCGAAGATCACATCGACAACCCGGCGTTCGACCGCGAAAAAATCCTCGTCACCACCCATCCAGAGCATCGCGATGTCTGGTTCTGGACGATCCCGTTCAGTAATGGACGCTGTTCGGTGGGCGTGGTCGCCGCCGAGGAACATTTCAAGGGTCGCGACAACGATCTGGATGCCTGTCTGCGCAGCTTCATCGCCGAAACCCCGAGCCTTGCCGGCGTTCTGAACAATGCTGTGTGGGACACCCCCGCACGCACGCTCGGCGGTTACGCCGCCAATGTGAAATCCCTGCACGGGCCGGGCTTCGCCTTGCTCGGCAACGCGGCAGAATTTCTCGACCCGGTGTTCTCCTCCGGCGTGACCATCGCCATGCGCTCGGCGAGCATGGCGGCAGCGGTTTTGCACCGTCAGTTGCAGGGCGAAACCGTCGACTGGCAAAGCGAATTCGCTGAGCCGCTCAAGCGCGGCGTCGACACCTTCCGCTGCTACGTCGAGGGCTGGTACGCCGGCACCTTTCAGGACGTGATTTTTTATGAAGACAGCCAGGCGGAAATCCGTCGGATGATCTGTTCGATCCTCGCCGGCTACGCCTGGGATGAACGCAACCCGTTCGTCAGCGAAGCCCGCCGCCGCTTGAAGATGATTTCCGAACTCTGTGCAAAGGACGCCACATGAACTACTTGAGCGACAGCTACGTCGAGGAAACCCGCTTCGGTTTCTGGTTCCTGCGCAGCCACACCTGGCAGCACCATGTGTTGCGGGTGGCGATCAATGATTTGCGCGGTTTGTTCAGTGAAGCACTGCCGCAGAACCCGGTACTGCTGGACGCCGGTTGTGGCCAGGGCAAGTCGTTCGCTCATCTGCGCCAGACCTTTGCGCCACAGCGTTTGATCGGTGTTGATGCCGATCCGCACAGCCTGGAGTTGAGCGCTGAAGAAGCGACGCGTCTGGGCCTCGATGTAGAGCTGATCGGCAGTGATTGCGCGACGCTCAATGTGCCGGACGCCAGTGTTGATCTGCTGTTCTGCCATCAGACTTTTCATCATCTGGTCGAGCAGGAAAAAGCCCTCGCCGAGTTTTATCGAGTGCTGAAACCGGGTGGCTATCTGCTGTTCGCCGAATCCACCGAGGCTTACATTGATACGTGGGTGATCCGCTGGTTGTTCCGCCATCCGATGCATGTGCAGAAGAGTGCGGCGCAGTATCTGCAGATGATTCGTGGGCAGGGTTTCGAGTTTGCCGGGAAGAATGTCTCGTACCCGTATCTGTGGTGGAGCCGGTCGAAGGATTTCGGTTTGCTGGAGCGGTTTGGCTTACGCAAACCCAAGCCGTTCGGGCAGCGTGAGGAAACGCTGGTCAACGTGGTAGCGCGCAAGCCGCTGCAAGGTACTTTCTGATGCAAAGCTATCGACCTGCACACCCGAAACCCTGTGGGAGCTGGCTTGCCAGCGATAGCGGTGTGTCAGTCAACAAAAATGCTCGATGTGCCGACGCCATCGCTGGCAAGCCAGCTCCCACAAGGTTTGTGGCGTGGCTAATGTTGGTGGTATTTGTCCTCCTGAGTGCCTGCGCCAGCCAGGCGCCGTTGCCGGCGGGCAATCCAACACTCCCGCTGCCGCTGCAACTGCACATCGAACGTCAGCAAGCCGAACAACGCCAGGACTGGCTGCTGGTGATCCAGCGCGAAGGCCCGGGCATTCGCTGGTCGATGATGGACCCGCTGGGCATTCCCCAAGCGCGGCAGCAACTGATCGACGGCCATTGGCAGGCCGATGGGCTGCTGCCGCCGAACCCCGAAGCCCGAGAACTGTTTGCCGCGCTGTTGTTCGCCCTGACCCCGTCCGGCGAGCTGCTGCGCAATTACCCCACCGCACTGCAACAGGGCCAGCAACGCGCCCTGCCGGCGCGCTGGGATATCCGTTATTCACAACCGTTGAGCTTCGAATTGAACCTGCCTCAAGGCCCGCACTACCGCGTTTCTCCGTTGGGTGAACCGACGCCATGACCGCTTACCTGAATGCCCTCGGCGTGATCTGCGCGCTGGGCCGCGACAAACAAGCCGTCGCGCGCAACCTGTTCGCCGGCGACTGCTCGGGCATGCGCCGCGAGTCCGGCTGGGTGGCGGAGCGTGAGTTGCCCGTCGCGGCCGTCCAGGGCGAACTGGCGCCGATCCCGGCAGAACTCGCCGATCAGCGCAGCCGTAACAATCAGCTGCTGCTGGAAGCGGCGTTGCAGATTCGCGATGACATCGATCAAGCGATCCAGACCTTCGGCCGTGAGCGCATCGGAGTGGTCCTCGGCACCAGCACCTCGGGCATCGACGAGGCCAGCCGAGGTCTGGCGCACTACATCCGCGAGCAGCAGTTCCCGGCAGAATACGATTATCGTCAACAGGAACTCGGCGCCCCGGCCAATTTCCTCGCCGACTGGCTGCAACTGAGCGGCCCGGCCTATGTGATTTCCACGGCGTGCACCTCTAGCGCCCGGGCACTGATGAGCGCTCAGCGTTTGCTCGATCTGGGCCTGTGCGACGCGGTGCTGTGCGGCGGCGTCGACAGCCTGTGCAAACTGACCCTCAACGGTTTCTCGTCACTCGAAGCGATGTCCGACGAGCGCTGCAATCCGTTCTCGGCCAACCGCTGCGGCATCAATATCGGCGAAGCGGCGGTGCTGTTTGTCATGAGCAAACAACAGGGCAAAGGCCCGGCCATTGCCTTGCTCGGCGCCGGCGCCAGCTCCGACGCCCATCATATTTCTGCCCCTGAACCGACCGGGCGCGGCGCCCTGCAAGCGATGCAGAAAGCCTTGAGCCGCGCTCATCTGCAAGCAGCGCAGATCAACTACCTGAACCTGCACGGCACCGCTACCCAACACAACGACGCCATGGAAAGCCTGGCGGTTACCGCGCTGTTTCCCGAAGGCGTCGCGTGCTCGTCGACCAAACCGATGACCGGCCACACCCTTGGCGCGGCCGGTGCTCTGGAAGCGGCGTTCTGCTGGCTGAGCCTGAGCGCCAACAACCCCGATCACGCCTTGCCGCCGCACGTCTGGGACGCTCAGGCCGATCCCGCGCTGCCACCGCTGAAGTGGGTGACCGCGAGCGAGCGCCTGACGTCCATTGCACCCCGCTACCTGATGAGCAACTCGTTTGCCTTCGGCGGCAACAACGTCAGCCTGATTATCGGAGACGCCCCATGATCCCCTGGCCGCTCGCCGAACTGCTGCCCCATGCGGGCGACATGATTCTGATCGACAGCATCTCAAGCTTTGACGAGGAGCAGATCTACACCCGTCTGACGGTCCAGCCTGATGGCCTGTTCAACCTGCCCGACGGCAGCCTGCCGGCCTGGGTCGGCATCGAACTGATGGCGCAGAGCGTCGCCGCATTTGCCGGTTGCCACGCGCGGCAGAAAGGCAATCCGGTGGAGCTGGGCTTTCTGCTCGGTACGCGCAAGTTCGAGTGCAACGTCGAAGCGTTTCCCGCCGGCAGCGAACTGACCATCCATGGTCTGCGTTCGCTGGAAGATGAAAACGGCATGGGCGTCTTCGAATGCCATATCAACGGCGCCGGCATTCACGCCAGCGCACGCCTGAACGTGTTCCGTCCGCCTCAGGTCAATCAATATCTGCAACAGACACAGGAGTCGAACGATGACTGAATCCGTACTGGTCACCGGCTCCAGCCGTGGCATCGGCCGCGCCATTGCCTTGCGCCTCGCAAAGGCCGGGTACGACATCGTCCTGCACTGCCGCAGCGGCGTAGCCGAAGCGCAAGGCGTTCAGGCAGAAATCGAAGCACTGGGGCGCAAGGCGCGCATCCTGCAATTCGACGTTGCCGACCGGGAAACCTGCAAAACCATTCTGGAAGCCGACGTCGAAAGCCACGGCGCCTATTACGGCGTGGTGTTGAATGCCGGGCTCACCCGCGATGGCGCATTTCCAGCTCTGAGTGACGACGATTGGGACGTGGTGTTGCGCACCAACCTCGACGGTTTCTACAACGTCCTGCACCCGGTGATGATGCCGATGATCCGCCGCCGTGCCGCTGGTCGCATTGTCTGCATAACCTCGGTGTCGGGGCTGATCGGCAACCGTGGCCAGGTCAACTACAGCGCCTCCAAGGCCGGCGTGATTGGCGCGGCAAAGGCGTTGGCGATCGAGCTGGGCAAGCGCAAAATCACCGTTAACTGCGTCGCACCGGGCCTGATCGACACGGCGATGCTGGATGAAAACGTGCCGGTGGAAGAGTTGATGAAGATGATCCCCGCGCAACGCATGGGCACCCCGGAAGAGGTCGCCAGTGCGGTGAATTTCCTGATGTCGGCGGAAGCCTCGTACATCACCCGCCAGGTTCTGGCGGTCAACGGAGGCTTGTGCTGATGAAGCGCGTCGTCGTCACCGGCATGGCCGGCATCACTTCGCTGGGCAGCGATTGGGAGACCATCGCCGGCAACTTCGCGGCTAACCGCAGCGGCATCCGCCGCATGGCCGAGTGGGATCGTTTCAGCGAACTCAACACGCGCCTGGCCGGGCCGATTGATGACTTTGCAGTGCCTGCGCACTGGACGCGCAAGCAATTGCGCAGCATGGGCCGGGTGTCGCGGCTGGCGGTCGGCGCAGCAGAAAAAGCGCTGGCTGACGCCGGTCTGCTCGGCAATGAATCGATCAAGGATGGGCGCATGGGCGTCGCTTGTGGTTCGTCCACCGGCAGCACCGACGAGATCAAAGCGTTCGGCAACATGCTGCTCAACTCGGTGGCCGAAGGCCTCAACGCCAACTCCTACGTGCGGATGATGCCGCACACTACCGCCGCCAACATCAGCATCTTCTTTGGTCTCACCGGGCGGCTGATCCCGACGTCCAGCGCCTGCACCAGCGGCAGCCAGGGCATCGGTTACGCCTACGAGGCGATCAAGTTCGGCCGCCTGCCGTTGATGCTCGCCGGTGGCGCCGAGGAGCTGTGCCCGACCGAAGCCATGGTCTTCGACGCGCTCTACGCTACCAGCCTGAAAAACGAGGCGCCACAGACCAGTCCACGCCCGTACGACAAGGGCCGCGATGGCCTGGTGATCGGTGAAGGTGGCGGCATGCTGGTGCTTGAAGAGCTGGAACATGCTTTGGCGCGTGGTGCGCACATCCACGCCGAGATTGTCGGTTTCGGCAGCAACGCCGACGGCCAGCACACCACACGCCCGGAACAAGTGACCATGCGCCGTGCCATGGAACTGGCGCTGGAAGACGCCGGCCTGACGCCGGAGGCCATCGGTTATGTAAATGGCCACGGCACCGCTACAGAACAGGGCGACATTGCCGAAACACTGGCGACCAGCAGTTTGTTTGGCGAACGCATGCCGATCAGCTCGCAGAAGAGTTTCCTCGGCCACACCCTTGGCGCCTGCGGCGCGCTGGAGTCGTGGTTCAGCATCGAGATGATGAACCGCGACCTGTACGTGCACACATTCAACCTCGACGAGGTCGATCCGCACTGCGGCAAACTCGATTACCTGCGCGGCGAATTCCGCCAGATGCATCACGACTACGTGATGAACAACAATTTCGCTTTTGGTGGCGTCAACACCTCGTTGATTTTCCGCCGCTGGCACTGACCGCAACACGTTTGGAGTGAAGGGAATGACTCAGTTTCACCGCATCGCCGCTCTGTTGGCACTGGCTTTTGTGCTCGGCGGTTGCACCAGCAAACCGGTTTACAACGCCAAGGAAGAGTTCTCGCCCAACCTCGGTTTCACCCAGCAACAGATGAGCCGCGCCATCGTCACTGCGCTGAACGATCGCCAGTGGGTCGTGCAATCGGTACGTCCGGGCATGATCAAAGCGGCGATCACCGTACGCGGTCGCCATCACGCCGAAGTCGATATTCCGTTCACCCCGACTTCGTTCGAAATCGACTACCGCAGCAGCTACGGCCTCGATGCCAAGGACGGCAAGATCCACGGCAACTACAACCGCTGGGTCAACCGCCTGCGCGACAACGTGCTCAAAGAGCTGTCGATCAACCCGGACATCGAGTTCGTCAACGACCTGGGCATCGTCAAACAAGGCGCCGACGAGCCGACCTACCTGAGCTTCCGCGAAGGCGTCAAACGCGCCACCGACGCCGGCCTGCTCGACGGCAGCGTGAAGTTCTACCTGGCCGGTGAAACGCTGCCAAAACAGGTGCGTAAACTCGACACCGTGAGCAGCAGCCGCAAAACCAACGGCTCGAACAAATCCAACGAAGACGCCTGCTTCTGGGCCCTGCAATCGGCCCTGGCGACTCTGCAGAACGCCGCAAAAAAAGCCGACGCCAACGCGGTGATCAACATCGCCAGCGTCGACCAGCGTGATCTGTACAAGGACACTGAGAAATTCCAGTGCCGTGCCGGGCTGGTGGTGTCGAGCGTGGCGCTGCGCGGGGACTTGGCGCACGTGGATTGATGGGATTGCAGAAACGACAAAGGGCGCCATTCGGCGCCCTGCTCATTTCAGCTCTACACTCGTCCGGACAGGCCGTCGCACCGCGCCTGATGGAACGGCGAGCCTATCAGCCCTGCACTCGCGGTTCTCTTTCACAGTCAAGGAGATGACCATGCAAGTGAAAGCCCTGATCGCCGCTGCGCTTTTCGCGCTACTGCCCAGCGCCAGCCACGCCACCAACCTGATGTACATGCCCTTCGAAACCGTGCTGTCGGACGCGATTCGCGCCGGACGGCTGGATGGCAGTGTGAAGTTCTATCTGCTCGGCAATGGGCCGCAGGGCACTCAGCAGTTACTGCGCCGGGGGGTGGTCAGTGATTTGAAGACCAATGGCTTCAACAAGAGTGACCACAACTCCTGCGAGTGGGTGTTGCAGTCGAATCTGATCAAGTTGCAGGCTGATGCCAAGCGGGTGGGAGCGAATGCGGTGGTGAATATCGTCAGTTACTACGACCAGCATGTGCGCAAGGATTTGAATACCTACGAGTGCCGGGCGGGAATTTTTGTCACGCGGGTGGCTTTGCGGGGCGATCTGATACATGTGGATTGATGGAATAGTGGAAACGGCGACAGAAATCATCCTGCGCGTTCTCACAAAATTTTTAGCTTGTCATTTTGAAAGCTATCTGGCTCCGTCATGACGGACAAACCTACTTTCTTATCTGCTTATATGGCTGAACCGGCCTAATTACGGCTGCTGACCAGACAACATTTATATACCAAAAAAACAACACTCGAAGCTTAAAACCATAACCAAAAAATCTAACAGACTGTCAGTTATGACAGGTGCGAAAACCATCAATACTACGCATGCTTCCTACAGCATCAAATGCTGATGCACCTGCAAGAACAAAATTTCATTTCAATTGAAAAGGAAACAGTCATGACAGATTACGACGCCAACATGAAAAACCTTTTAACCACCTCATTAAAAGAAGTGACAAAAGAAAGTCGAGATCGAGATGCTATTCGCAACCTAACACACGAGAAAATTGAATATGGGAGCTGGCGTATGAAGGTTTCAGTTTCCGCAGGATGGAAAATCGAATCAGGTGGACAATCCATTGACGACTACGTTTCCAAGCTTTACGACTTCTTACATGGTGCACAGAAAGATCAAAATTATACCGGATATATTACAGAAACGGAAAATGGAATTACTCACAATTGCACGATCGTGATTTCGGACGTTGTCAAATATATGAATAAGGATCTTTAAATCCACTCTATCTCGAGTTAAAAGCATTTCAATGTGCGCGACGAAAAGCCGCCTACGCTTATAAGCCGGCAGCCCAATGCGATTGGTTTTCATAACAACTTAACCATGTTCAACACCTTAACCTTGTCCGCAGGAGAAACCAAGAGGACGCAGCAGTTGTTGCGCCGATGGGTGGTCAGTGATTTGACGACCAACGGCTTCAGCAAGAGCGACCACTATTCCTGCGAGTGGGTGTTGCAGTCGAATCTGATCAAGTAGCAAGCCGACGCCAAGCGGGTCGAAGCGAATGCGGTGGTCAATATCGTCAGTTATTACGACCAGGATATACGCAAGGGCTTTTTGAAGCGATTGACCGGACCGATTGATACTGCGCAGTACGTATACGTTAATCATTCATCTGCTGATAAAAGCAATCCTTATATAAAAATCAACCAAAAAGCGCACAGCAACAAAAAATATATTCTTAAAACCTGTCAAGGTTGACAGGTGCGAAGGGAATCGAACTGTTTTATTTTCGTTCTTCGCGAACTCATGCATTACAACCCAGAGAAAGATATCTTATTTTGCCAAAATCTACTGGAGTTCAGTTAAATGACAAAAACGATAAAAGACGAAGCAGAACTTAAGAACATGTTGGTGTCATTGATGGTGCAAGCCACTAAAGACGACAATAGCGCCAATCAAACATTTGAAGAACAGGCAACCTACATCTTCAACGTCAAACCCGGGCAGCAGGACCCGCGCTTTGAAATGCCTCCCCGCCTATACATAAACAAGTACTTATTGACGGCCAGGGTAAAAGCCTGCGGTGCTTTGACTCCGATATCGCTCGATAAATATATCGAGGACTTTCATTTTGGCGGCACCCATTCATCTACGATTGATACTGAAAAGGAAGTGGTAACAACCCACAATTCAAGCACAATGATGTGCCGGATATTTATAAGCCTAGAAATTCTTAATACATATCAAGTAGCTCGATAAAAAATCTATTTCTTGGATTTTGTGCGATCACCTTAATCGGCATACTGAACTTGTGTGACTTCTACTTCTGGCGTCTTCGCGAGCAGGCTCGCCCCCACCTTGGAATGCGTTCCCCTGTGGGAGTGAGCCTGCTCGCGATTTGATTGTGCAGCAATCACACCTTTGAAGGTTCGACTTTGCGCGTAAGAAGGTCGACAAATGCTTTGGCCATCGGTGACTTCTGATCCTTGCGCTGCACCAGCCACACCGCCGACACCGCCTCCGGATCGAGCAACGGGCGGTAGACCACGCCATCGATGCGCATGCGCTGATAAGACGCCGGCAGTACCGAAACTCCAAGCCCCGCTGCGACCAGACCGATGATGGTCATGGCTTCCCCCGCCTCTTGGGCGAAATGCGGGCTGAACCCGGCATCGCGCGCCAGGCTCAGCAATTGCGCATACAGCCCGCTGCCGTAGCTGCGCGGAAAGAACACGAACGGCTCCAGCGCCAGCGCCGAGAGGAACAGCCCTTCTTCACTGCCCTGCGCCAAGGGGTGCTTGGAACCGAGCACGGCGACCAGCGGCTCACGCATCAACTCCACCACACTCAGCGAATCGGGCAAACCCAGCGGGCGCATGATGCCAACCTCTATCGACTCATCCACCAAACCCTCGGCGACTTGCGTGCTGCTCATCTCCCGCAGATTGAGGTGCACCGCCGGAAAACGCTGGCGAAAGGAAAAAATCGCCTGGGGAATGGTCGAGTTGAACGGTGCCGACGAGGTGAAGCCAATCTTCAACTCGCCCAATTCACCGAGTTGCGCACGTCGGGCAACATCCGCCGCTTTATCAACCTGCGCCAGCACCAACCGCGCCTCCTCCAGAAACAATCGCCCCGCCTCACTCAGCTCGACCCGACGATTAGTCCGTTCGAACAGTCGCGCGCCAACCTCTTGCTCCAGCGCCTGAATCTGCTGGCTCAGTGGTGGCTGAGAAATCCCCAGCACTTGTGCGGCGCGGCCAAAATGCAGCTCTTCGGCAACGGCGATGAAGTAGCGCAGATGACGCAATTCCATGGAAACCTCATTAGGTCGTTAAAGCTATCAAACAGGTCGAACAATATATTGGATAGAAACATTAGCCAGCTATATGATTTTTTCATTGCCTGCCTGGCCGTGCCCTCCGAGGTCTGAAGTGAAAACTGCTGTCGCGCCCCTTGCCCATGAAGTCCCGCCCGCCGCTGCGGACGATGTCGTCGCCGAGCTGCAAGAGATCTACATCGAAAAAGGCACGCCGATGTTCATGCGCACGGTGCTGGCGCTGTTCAGCGGCGGTTTTGCGACGTTTGCCCTGCTGTATTGCGTGCAGCCGATGATGCCGCTGTTGTCCCACGAGTACGGAATCAACGCCGCGCAGAGCAGCCTGATCCTCTCGGTGGCGACCGGCATGCTCGCCATCGGCCTGCTGATCACCGGGCCGATTTCCGATCGGGTCGGGCGCAAACCGGTGATGGTGACTGCTCTTTTCGCAGCGGCGCTGTGCACCATGGCCAGCGCGATGATGCCGAGCTGGGAAGGCGTGCTGATCATGCGTGCGCTGATCGGGCTATCACTGAGCGGGCTGGCGGCGGTGGCAATGACTTATCTGAGCGAAGAGATCCATCCGCAACACATCGGTCTGGCGATGGGTTTGTACATCGGTGGCAACGCCATTGGCGGGATGAGCGGGCGCTTGATCACCGGCGTGCTGATCGATTTTGTCAGCTGGCACACGGCGATGCTGGTGATTGGCGGTCTGGCGATGATTGCCGCAGCGGTGTTCTGGAAGATCCTTCCCGAGTCGCGCAACTTCCGTTCACGCTCGCTGCACCCGCGCAGTCTGCTCGACGGCTTCACCATGCACTTTCGCGATGCCGGTCTGCCGCTGCTGTTTCTTGAAGCGTTCGTGTTGATGGGCGCGTTTGTCACGCTGTTCAACTACATCGGTTATCGCTTGCTGGCCGCACCGTACAACCTTGATCAGGTGTTCGTGGGCTTGCTGTCGGTGGTGTATCTGTCGGGGATCTACAGCTCGGCGAAAATTGGCTCGCTGGCAGACAAACTGGGGCGACGCAAAGTGTTGTGGGCGACCATTGCGCTGATGTTCGCCGGCCTTGCCTTGACGATGTTTACGCCACTGTTACTGGTGATTGTCGGCATGTTGATTTTCACCTTTGGTTTCTTTGGTGCGCACTCGGTGGCAAGTAGCTGGATCGGTCGACGCGCGACCAAGGCCAAGGGCCAGGCGTCGTCGTTGTACCTGTTCAGTTATTACGCCGGGTCGAGCATTGCCGGCACGGCGGGCGGGGTGTTCTGGCATCTCGGAGGCTGGAACGGGATTGGTTTGTTTATTGGTGCGCTGTTGCTGATCGCGCTGTTGGTGGCGTTGAAACTGGCGAAGTTGCCGCCACTCAGCGGTGTCAAAGCCTGAAGCGCAACCCATGTAGGAGTGAGCCTGCTCGCGATAGCGGTGTGTCAGCCAACATATTGGGCGACTGGCTCACCGCTATCGCGAGCAGGCTCACTCCTACAATTGATCTGCGTACGACGTTGAATCGTGGAAACAAAAACGCCCGGCATTTAGCCGGGCGTTTTTTATGGTGTGGCGATCACTCGTGATACTGCGCCGACAGCTCATGCACCGCGCGCAGGAACGCACCGGCATGTTCCGGATCAACCTCAGGCGTGATGCCGTGACCGAGGTTGAACACATGGCCACTGCCCTTGCCATAGCTGGCCAGAATGCGCCCGACTTCAGTGCGGATCGCTTCCGGTTTTGCGTAAAGCACGGTCGGGTCCATGTTGCCTTGCAGCGCAACCTTGTCGCCGACACGGGCGCGGGCGTTGCCGATGTCGCAGGTCCAGTCCAGGCCCAGTGCGTCGGCGCCAGCCTCGGCGATGCTTTCCAGCCACAGGCCGCCGTTTTTGGTGAAGAGGATCACCGGCACTTTACGACCGTCGTGTTCGCGAATCAGGCCGCTGACGATCTTCTTCATGTAGGCCAGCGAGAACTCCTGATACGCCGCCGCCGACAGGTTACCGCCCCAGGTGTCGAAGATCTGCACCGCTTGCGCGCCGGCCATGATCTGACCGTTGAGGTATGAGGTCACCGACTGCGCCAGTTTATCCAGCAGCAGGTGCATGGCTTGCGGGTTGTCGTAGAGCATCGCCTTGGTCTTGCGGAAGTCTTTCGACGAACCGCCTTCAACCATGTAGGTCGCCAGGGTCCACGGGCTGCCGGAGAAACCGATCAACGGCACACGGCCGTTCAGCTCGCGACGGATGGTGCTGACCGCGTCCATCACATAGCCGAGGTCTTTGTGCGGATCCGGGATTGGCAGCGCTTCGATATCAGCCAGGGTGCTGACGACTTTCTTGAAGCGTGGACCTTCACCGGTCTCGAAGTACAGGCCTTGGCCCATGGCATCGGGAATGGTGAGGATGTCGGAAAACAGGATCGCCGCGTCCAGTTGTGGATAGCGGTCGAGCGGTTGCATGGTGACTTCGCAGGCGAATTCCGGATTCATGCACAGGCTCATGAAATCACCGGCCTGGGCGCGGCTGGCGCGGTATTCCGGCAGGTAGCGGCCGGCCTGGCGCATCATCCACACCGGGGTGACGTCAACGGGTTGCTTGAGCAGGGCGCGGAGGAAACGGTCGTTCTTCAGGGCAGTCATGTCGGCATCCGGAAAAAAAGTGCGGGCATTTTCTCAGAGCGCGACGCAAAAGGCACGGATGCAGGTCAGCCTTTTGTCTATCGGGTCAATTTATTGCGTTGGAATGCTGATTTTGCAACACCACAAAACACTGTGGGAGCTGGCTTGCCAGCGATGCAGACAACTCGGTTTATCAGGTAAACCAAGGTGATGCTATCGCTGGCAAGCCAGCTCCCACAGGTATTGCATTGCAATCAGCTAGACGGGTTTAGACGCCCAGGTAATCGAGGATCCCTTCGGCAGCATTGCGCCCTTCGAAGATCGCCGTCACCACCAGGTCGGAACCGCGCACCATGTCGCCACCGGCGAAGATTTTCGGATTGCTGGTCTGGTGCTTGTACTGACCTTGCTCAGGCGCAACAACGCGGCCCTGGCTGTCGGTCTGGATCTCGAACTGTTCGAACCACGGCGCCGGGCTCGGGCGGAAACCGAAGGCGATGACCACGGCATCAGCCGGGATGATCTCTTCGGAACCCGGGATCGGCTCTGGGCTGCGACGGCCACGGGCGTCCGGTTCGCCGAGACGGGTCTCGACCACTTTCACGCCTTCAACCTTGTCTTCGCCGACGATGGCGATCGGCTGGCGATTGTAGAGGAATTTCACGCCTTCTTCCTTGGCGTTCTTCACCTCTTTGCGCGAGCCGGGCATGTTCGCTTCGTCACGACGATAAGCGCAGGTCACCGACTTGGCGCCCTGACGGATCGACGTGCGGTTGCAGTCCATCGCCGTGTCGCCGCCGCCGAGTACCACAACCTTCTTGCCTTTCATGTCGACGAAATCTTCCGGCGACTTTTCAAAGCCCAGGTTGCGATTGACGTTGGCGATCAGGAAGTCCAGCGCGTCATACACGCCCGGCAGATCCTCACCGGCAAAACCGCCCTTCATGTAGGTGTAGGTGCCCATGCCCATGAACACCGCATCGTATTCGGCGAGCAGTTGTTCCATGGTCACGTCTTTGCCGACTTCGGTATTCAGACGGAACTCGATGCCCATGCCGGTGAAGACTTCGCGACGATTGCTCAGCACGGTCTTTTCCAGCTTGAACTCGGGGATGCCGAAGGTCAGCAGACCGCCGATTTCCGGGTTCTTGTCGAACACCACAGGGGTCACGCCGCCGCGTACCAGCACGTCGGCACAACCCAGACCCGCCGGGCCCGCGCCGATGATGGCGACACGTTTGCCGGTCGGTTTGACCTTGGACATGTCCGGGCGCCAGCCCATGGCGAACGCGGTGTCGGTGATGTACTTCTCGACCGAACCGATGGTCACCGCGCCGAAACCGTCGTTAAGGGTGCAGGCACCCTCGCACAGACGATCCTGCGGGCACACCCGGCCGCAGACTTCCGGCAAGGTGTTGGTCTGGTGCGACAGTTCGGCGGCCTGAAGGATGTTGCCCTCGGCCACCAGCTTCAGCCAGTTGGGAATGAAGTTGTGCACCGGGCACTTCCATTCGCAATACGGGTTGCCGCAACCCAGGCAGCGGTGGGCCTGATCGGCCGACTGCTGGGGTTTGAACGGTTCGTAGATTTCGACGAACTCTTTTTTGCGTTGACGCAACAGTTTCTTCTTCGGATCTTTGCGCCCGACATCGATGAACTGGAAGTCGTTATTCAGACGTTCAGCCATTGTTAAAACCTCATCAAACTCTTCAGGCGCATATCACTGCGGGTTGGCACGAGTGCTGGAAAGCAACGACTTCAGGTTGGCAGCCTTAGGCTTGACCAGCCAGAAACGGCGCAGGTAGTCATCGAGGTTTTCAGCGAGTTCACGCCCCCACTCGCTGTCGGTTTCCGCGACGTACTCGTTCAGCACGTTTTGCAGGTGGCTGCGATAGGCTTCCATCGCCTCGCCGCTGATCCGCTGGATTTCCACCAGTTCGTGGTTGACCCGGTCAACGAAGGTGTTGTCCTGGTCGAGCACGTAGGCGAAACCACCGGTCATGCCAGAGCCGAAGTTGTAACCGGTCTTGCCCAGAACGCAGACGAAACCACCGGTCATGTACTCACAGCAGTGATCGCCAGTGCCTTCCACAACCGTGTGGGCACCGGAGTTGCGCACGGCGAAACGCTCGCCTGCGGTGCCGGCGGCGAACAACTTGCCGCCCGTGGCGCCGTACAGGCAGGTGTTGCCGATGATGGCGCTTTCCTGAGTTTTGTAAACGCTGCCCTTCGGCGGCACGATGGTCAGCTTGCCACCGGTCATGCCTTTGCCGACGTAGTCGTTGGCGTCACCTTCCAGGTACATGTTCAGACCGCCGGCGTTCCACACACCGAAGCTCTGACCGGCAGTGCCTTTGAAGCGGAAGGTGATCGGCGCTTTCGCCATGCCCTGGTTGCCGTGCTTGCGGGCGATTTCGCCGGAGATCCGCGCGCCGATCGAACGGTCGCAGTTGCAGATATCCAGATCGAACTCGGCGCCGCTCATGTCGTTGATCGCCGACGACGCCATCTCGACCATTTTCTCGGCCAGCAGGCCCTGGTCGAACGGCGGGTTGCGCTCAACGCCGCAGAACTGTGGCTTGTCTGCCGGAATGTGATCACTGCCCAACAGCGGCGTCAGATCCAGATGGTTTTGCTTGGCGGTCTGGCCTTCGAGGATTTCCAGCAGATCGGTACGACCGATCAGTTCTTCGAGGGAGCGTACGCCGAGCTTGGCCAGCCACTCACGGGTTTCTTCAGCGACGTAGGTGAAGAAATTCACCACCATGTCGACGGTACCGATGTAGTGATCCTTGCGCAGCTTCTCGTTCTGAGTCGCGACGCCGGTGGCGCAGTTGTTCAGGTGGCAGATGCGCAGGTATTTGCAGCCCAGCGCGATCATCGGCGCAGTACCGAAGCCGAAGCTTTCAGCGCCGAGGATCGCTGCCTTGATCACGTCGAGGCCGGTTTTCAGGCCACCGTCGGTCTGCACCCGGACTTTGCCGCGCAGGTCGTTGCCGCGCAGGGTCTGGTGGGTTTCGGCGAGACCGAGTTCCCACGGAGCGCCTGCGTATTTGATCGAGGTCAGCGGCGAAGCACCGGTGCCACCGTCGTAGCCGGAGATGGTGATCAAGTCCGCATAGGCCTTGGCCACACCGGCGGCGATGGTGCCGACGCCTGCTTCGGCTACCAATTTGACCGAAACCAGTGCTTTCGGGTTGACCTGCTTCAGGTCAAAAATCAGCTGCGACAAGTCTTCGATCGAATAGATGTCGTGGTGCGGCGGCGGCGAAATCAGGGTCACGCCCGGCACTGCGTAACGCAGCTTGGCGATCAAACCGTTCACTTTACCGCCCGGCAGTTGCCCGCCCTCGCCCGGCTTGGCGCCTTGCGCGACCTTGATCTGCAGCACTTCAGCGTTGACCAGGTATTCCGGGGTTACCCCGAAACGGCCAGTCGCGACTTGCTTGATTTTCGAGCTCTTGATGGTGCCGTAACGCGCCGGATCTTCACCACCTTCGCCGGAGTTGGAACGCGCACCGAGACGGTTCATGGCTTCGGCCAAGGCTTCGTGAGCTTCCGGCGACAGTGCGCCCAGCGAGATACCAGCGGAGTCGAAGCGCTTGAGCACCGATTCCAGTGGTTCGATTTCACTGATGTCCAGCGGCGTGTCGAGGGTCTTGACCTTGAACAGGTCGCGGATCATCGACACCGGACGGTTGTCCACCAGCGAGGTGTATTCCTTGAACTTGGCGTAGTCACCCTGCTGCACAGCAGCTTGCAGGGTGTTGACCACGTCCGGGTTGTACGCGTGATATTCGCCACCGTGGACGAACTTCAGCAGACCGCCCTGCTGGATCGGCTTGCGCGGACTCCAGGCTTCGGTGGCCAGCGCTTTCTGCTCGGCTTCGATGTCGACGAAACGCGCACCCTTGATGCGGCTCGGCACGCCACGGAAGCTCAGCTCGCAGACTTCTTCGGACAGGCCGATGGCTTCGAACAACTGCGCACCGCGGTACGAAGCGATGGTCGAGATGCCCATTTTCGACAAGATCTTCAGCAGACCCTTGGTGATGCCTTTGCGGTAGTTCTTGAACACCTCGTAGAGGTCGCCCAGCACTTCACCGGTACGGATCAGGTCGCCCAGCACCTCGTAGGCCAGGAACGGATACACCGCCGAGGCGCCGAAGCCGATCAGCACCGCGAAGTGATGCGGGTCACGTGCGGTGGCGGTTTCAACGAGGATGTTGGAATCGCAGCGCAGGCCTTTTTCTGTCAGGCGGTGGTGTACCGCGCCGGTCGCCAGCGAAGCGTGGATCGGCAGTTTGCCCGGGGCAATATGGCGGTCGCTCAGAACGATCTGGGTCCGACCGGCGCGCACGGCTTCTTCAGCCTGATCGGCAACGTTGCGGATCGCCGCTTCGAGGCCAACGCTTTCGTCGTAGTTGAGGTCGATGATCGCCCGTTCGAAACCCGGGCGGTCGAGGTTCATCAGCGAGCGCCACTTGGCCGGCGAAATCACCGGCGAGCTGAGGATCACGCGCGAAGCGTGTTCCGGCGACTCCTGGAAAATGTTGCGCTCGGCACCGAGGCAGATTTCCAGCGACATCACGATCGCTTCACGCAGCGGGTCGATCGGCGGGTTGGTGACCTGCGCGAACTGCTGGCGGAAATAGTCGTACGGCGTGCGCACACGCTGCGAGAGCACGGCCATCGGCGTGTCATCGCCCATCGAGCCAACGGCTTCGTAGCCTTGTTCGCCGAGCGGACGCAGGACCTGATCGCGCTCTTCGAACGTGACCTGATACATCTTCATGTATTGCTTGAGTTGATCAACGTCGTAAAACGCCGAACCGTGGTCGTTGTCTTCCATGGTCGCCTGGATGCGCAGGGCATTCTTGCGCAGCCATTGCTTGTACGGATGACGGGATTTCAGACGGTTGTCGATCGCATCGGTATCGAGGATCTGCCCGGTTTCGGTGTCCACGGCGAAGATCTGGCCTGGGCCGACACGGCCCTTGGCAATCACGTCTTCCGGTTTGTAGTCCCACACGCCGATTTCCGAGGCGAGGGTGATGAAACCGTTGGTGGTGGTGACCCAGCGTGCCGGACGCAGACCGTTACGGTCGAGCAGGCACACCGCGTAGCGACCGTCGGTCATTACTACGCCAGCTGGGCCGTCCCACGGCTCCATGTGCATCGAGTTGTACTCGTAGAACGCACGCAGATCCGGGTCCATGGTTTCGACGTTCTGCCACGCAGGCGGAATGATCATCCGCACACCACGGAACAGGTCGATGCCACCGGTGACCATCAGCTCGAGCATGTTGTCCATGCTCGAGGAGTCGGAACCGACACGGTTGACCAGCGGGCCGAGTTCTTCCAGATCCATCAGATCGTTGGTGAACTTGGTCCGACGGGCCTGCGCCCAGTTACGGTTACCGGTAATGGTGTTGATCTCGCCGTTGTGGGCGAGGAAGCGGAATGGCTGGGCCAGCGGCCATTTCGGCAGGGTGTTGGTGGAGAAGCGCTGGTGGAACACGCAGATCGCGGTTTGCAGGCGCTCGTCACTCAGGTCTGGATAAAATGCGGCCAGATCGGCCGGCATCATCAGGCCTTTATAGATGATGGTCTTGTGCGAAAAGCTGCAGATGTAGTGGTCGGAGTCGACCGCGTTGGCCACCGACGAACGACGACGCGCACTGAACAGCTTCACGGCCATGTCCTGATCGCTCAGGCCTTCGCCGCCGATGTACACCTGCTCGATCTGCGGCAGGCGCTCAAGGGCCAGGCGGCCGAGGACACTGGTGTCGATCGGCACTTTGCGCCAGCCGATCAGTTGCAGGCCTTCAGCGAGGATCTCGCGGTTCATGTTCTCGCGAGCGGCTTCGGCCTTGGCCGGATCCTGGTTGAAGAAGACCATGCCCACCGCGTATTGCTTGGGCAGCTCGACGCTGAAGGTTTCCTGGGCAATGGCGCGCAGGAACGCATCAGGTTTTTGAATCAGCAGACCGCAACCGTCACCGGTCTTGCCGTCGGCATTAATCCCACCGCGGTGGGTCATGCAGGTCAGGGCCTCAATGGCCGTTTGCAAAAGGGTATGACTGGGCTCGCCCTGCATATGGGCTATCAGGCCGAAACCGCAGTTATCCTTGAATTCATCTGGTTGGTACAGACCTGCTTTCATAGACACTTTCTCACCAGGCTGCCTCTTTTCGAGGCAAATTTCTTTTCAATTCAACCACTTGCATCCTGCGCCGAACGTACGCCGGCTTCGCGGGGCAAAAGGGTGGTCATTGTACACAGCGACACAGAGGCTCACAAATTTGACGACGAAATGTCGCAAATTCATGTCGCATTTGTGAAAGGTTTAAAGCGATCTGCTGTGCTAGTCAAAACTTTTTTAATTTTGACCGCAACGACTCAAAGACTACTGTGACGCAGACACCACAAGGCACGCGACCTGGAAGGAAGCGCGCACTCGTAGAAATTTTGAGGTGCTTGGAGAGGCGGCCTGGGTAAGGCCGCCGAATCTTCAGCGAGTTGTTGCCAGTTCCTGTTGGACGCTGGCGACAGTGCGAGGCCAAGGTTTACCAGCCTGAACCTTCGCTGGCAAGGCCTTGATGGCAGAAACGGCTGCATCACGATTGGCGAAGTTGCCGTAGGTGATCACGTAAAGCGGTTTGCCGTTGAGGACCTTCTTGAAATAACGGTACTCGCCGCCCTGCTCTTTGACGAAGTTTTGCGCTGCCGCTTCAGAGCTGGTGCCGAGGATCTGCACCACGTAATTGCCGGTCGGCTGACCGGCATACCAGCTGCCACCGGCGGCTTTGGCGACGGTCACAGGCTTCTCGGCCGGTTTCGTAGCGGCGACGGGCTTGGCCGGCGCTGGAGCCGGTTTCGTCGCTGGCGCTGCCGGAGCAGGCTTGGCGGTGGCGACTTGTGTTGGCGCAGGAGTCGGTTTGGCCGCCGGAACTGGCACCGGTGTCGGCGCAGGACCTGCGGGAACACCTGCCGGTGGCGCCGAAGTGGTCACGGTTGGCGGTGTGGCGCTGGAGCCTTCCAGAGGCACACCGTCGTCGCCTTCGGTAATACCGCCAGCGGCTTCAGCCAGCGGGCCGCGCATGACCGGCTGGGAGTTACCGACCAGCGGCAACGGCATCGGTTGCGTATTGCCGGCGAACTCGACGTTCGGTGCGCCGCCATTGGCACCCTGCCCCAATGGCAACTGTGCCTGTTCATTGGCAGGAGCGCCGGTGGTTGGCGCCTTATTGCGACCCGGCATCAACCAGGCGGCGGCGACCGCGACCACAACGACGGCGGAAATCGCCAATACGTGTTTCTTCGGCATGTTGAACCCCATACTTGGACGCTTGACCGCAGAGCGGCTGGCAATCATGACTTCGATCAGAGCATCGCGAGCGACCTGGTTGATGTTGCCCGGCCAACCCTCGGCACTTTCGTGAATATCAGAGATCTGATCTGCGCTGAAAAGTTCGACACCCCGGCCGGCACCTTCGAGCCGTTGGTCGAGATATTCGCGGGTCTCTTCTTCGGTGTACGGCTGCAGCTCGATGACGTGGAAACGCTCTTCCTCAAGGTGCAAAGCCTCGAGCTGAGCGATCAGCGACGATTCACCGAACAGGAACACATGCGGGCGACCTTCCGGTGCGCCGGCACCCAGCGCCATCAGCGCTTCGAGAGCGGACTCGTCGAGCTGCTCAGCGTCGTCCACCAACAGATAGACTTCCTGGCCGGTCAGTGCGAGTTGCACCACTTGATCCAGAATCGCGCCAACTTCGGCCTGAGCGACGTTCAGCGCCTGCGCCACCTGGCGCAACACACCGGCAGCATCACCGGCGCCACGGGCGGAAACCACCACGCTCTGCACCGACTGCTTGTTGGTGCTGGCGACCAGCGCCTGACGCAGCAACGTCTTGCCGCTGCCTTGCGGGCCGGTGACCACCAGCAGCAACTGGCTGTAACGCGCCAGATGATGCAGTTGACCCAGCACCGGTTTGCGCTGAGCCGGGAAGAACTTGAAGCCCGGCACGCGTGGCGCGAACGGGTCGTGACTTAACTGGAAATGGCCGAGGAACGCCTCGTCGGCATGCAAACTAGTCATTGGAATCTTTTCAACCTTTAAGCTGAGCCAGGGCGCGGTAATCCGCTCCCAGCGTGGCCTGTAGAACCTCTTTCGGATAATCGTCGGTCACTACCGCTTCGCCCATCCGGCGCAGCAGCACCAGGCGCAGACGACCGTCGATCACTTTTTTGTCGATTGCCATGTGTTGAAGAAAATCGGCTTCGGTCATTTCAGTCGGCGGCACCACTGGCAAGCCGGCGCGCTGGAACAGACGAATACCGCGATCACGCTCCTCGTCACTGATCCAGCCCAGACGCGCGGACATCTCCAGCGCCATCACGGTGCCAGCCGCGACCGCTTCCCCGTGCAACCAGACACCATAGCCCATGTGGGTTTCGATGGCGTGGCCGAAAGTGTGGCCGAGGTTGAGCGTGGCACGTACGCCGGTTTCTTTCTCATCGGCGCCAACCACCGCAGCCTTGGCCGCGCAAGAGCGCTCGATCGCGTAAGTCAGGGCTTTCTGGTCCAGCGCGCGCAGGGCATCGACGTTTTCTTCGAGCCAGGTCAGGAACGGCTCGTCGCAGATCAGCCCGTACTTGATGACTTCGGCCAGACCGGCAGACAGCTCGCGCTCTGGCAGGGTTTTCAGGGACGCCGTATCGATCAGCACCACGTTCGGCTGGTAGAACGCGCCAACCATGTTCTTGCCTAGTGGATGGTTGATACCGGTCTTGCCGCCCACCGAAGAATCGACCTGGGACAGCAATGTCGTCGGAATTTGGATGAAGTCGACGCCGCGCTGGTAACAGGCAGCGGCAAAACCGGCCATGTCACCGATCACACCGCCGCCAAGAGCGATCACGGTGGTACGGCGGTCATGACGGGCAGTCAGCAGACCGTCGAAGATCAGTTGCAGGGTCTCCCAGTTCTTGAAGGCTTCGCCATCCGGCAACACCACGGAGATCACCGAGAACTGCGCCAGGCTGCGGGTCAGACGTTCAAGATAGAGCGGCGCAACGGTCTCGTTGGAGATGATTGCCACCTGCCGCCCATGGATATGCGGAGCCAGCAGCTCGGGCTGATCCAACAAACCTTCGCCAATATGAATCGGGTAGCTGCGCTCGCCTAGATCGACCTTGAGTGTCTGCATGTGTCCCCACAGTGAAGATGGAAGCAGGCGTCCTGCCCTGAATTATTGGTTATCTGCGGCCTATAGCGGGTATGACGCCGCTTGCACGCCATCCGCCACAACCTCGGCGGACTGTGACAGGACGCCGAGGATAGCGCATTTCGAGCGCTGCTTTAACGGGGAGGAAGCTGCGCCAGACGATCGAGAATGTCGAGCACCACCATACGTGGCGGCCGCTCGTCGGTTTCCACCACCAGATCGGCAATTTCCCGATAAAGCGGATCGCGGATCGCCAGCAGGTCACGCAGGGTTTTTTCCGGATTGGCAGTACGCAGCAACGGCCGGTTGCGATCGCGCGACGTGCGGCCGACCTGCTGCTCCACAGAGGCGTGCAGATACACCACTCGCCCACCCTCATGCAGGGCCTTGCGATTGGCATCGCGCATGACTGCGCCACCGCCGGTCGCCAACACCACGCCATCGAACGCGCACAGCTCGGCGATCATCGCCTGCTCACGGTCACGAAAGCCGGGTTCGCCTTCCTTGTCGAAGATCCACGGGATATTGGCGCCCGTGCGCAATTCAATTTCCTTGTCGGAATCTTTGAACGGCAGGCGCAGCTCTTTGGCCAGTAACCGGCCGATGGTGCTTTTGCCAGCACCCATCGGTCCTACAAGAATCAAATTTCGCACAGAATCAACGACTCACAGCAATCGCCTGGTTATTCATGATACGTGGTGTGAGAAATACCAGCAGCTCGGATTTTTTCTCCGATACCACATCACGCCGGAAAAGGCGGCCAAGATACGGCACATCGCCAAGAAATGGCACCTTATCTACGACCTTGCTTTGAGTATTTGAGAAAACACCGCCAATCACGATGGTTTCGCCGTCATTGACTAGTACCTTGGCGTTGACCTCGTTTTTCTTGATCGGCGGCACATCCTGCACTTTGTTCAGGTAATCCGGTTCGTCCTTGGTGACCTTGACCTCCATGATGATGCGGTTGTCCGGGGTGATCTGCGGGGTGACTTCCAGCGACAGCGAGGCCTCCTTGAACGACACCGACGTCGCGCCGCTGGAGCTGGCTTCCTGATACGGAATCTCGGTGCCTTTGAGGATTTTTGCGGTTTCCTTGTCGGAGGTGACAACCTTCGGCTGCGAGACGATTTCGCCGTTGCCGGTCTTCTCCATGGCAGTCAGCTCAAGATCAAGCAGGACGTTGTCGGTAATGAAGGCAATGCCGATCCCCGATGTATTACCCACAGTGCCCATGTCGACGAACGGCGAATTGGTGCTGGTACTGCCCGGCGTACCAATGGTGGTCGATGAACCGTTGACCCCGGAAGCGTTCCAGTTGCCCTTGTTCTGGATCGAGCCGCCCCAGCGCACGCCCAGACTTTTGTCGTAATCGACGTTGGCCTCGACAATCCGTGCTTCGATCATCACCTGACGCACCGGAATATCCAGTTGCGCCACGATCCGCCGCAGTTCGTCGAGGCGATCCTGAGTCTGGTAGGCAATGATGTTGTTGGTGCGCTCATCAACGGTAATCGAACCGCGTTCATCGATTTTCGCCTCGGCACTGGTCACCGACTGGAACAGCTTGGCGATGTCCGCGGCTTTAGCGTAGTTCACCTGTAGCAGCTCGCGGCGCAACGGCGCCAGTTCGGCGATCTGCTTCTGCGACTCCAGTTCCTGACGCTCGCGGGCAGCGATTTCATCGGCCGGCGCCACCAGCAGCACATTGCCGATCTTGCGCTTATCCAGGCCTTTGGTTTTCAACACCAGATCCAGGGCCTGATCCCACGGCACATTTTGCAGACGCAAGGTGATGCCACCCTGCACCGTGTCGCTGGCAACCAAATTGAGGTTGGTGAAGTCGGCGATCAGTTGCAGCACCGAGCGCACATCAATGTCCTGGAAGTTCAGCGAGAGCTTTTCGCCGACGTACGCCTGACGGTCAGCGTTGCGTTTTTGCAGGTCATCGACGGTCATCGGGCGGATGCTGACGGTCAGTTTGTTGTCAGTCTGGAAGGTGGAGTACTCGTAGGTGCCACTGGGTTCAACCGTAATAACTGTCCGATCAGCGGTTACTCCGGCATTGACGAACTGCACCGGGGTGGCGAAATCCTTGACGTCGAGGCGTACCCGCAACTTGTCCGGCAACTGCGTGCGCGCGAAGGTGAGGATGATCTTGCCGTCATGCTCCTGGATATCCGGAGCAATGGTCGGGTCGGACAGGTCGATAACCACATTGCCTTCCCCCGCCGTACCACGCTGGAAGTCCACACCGCGAATCGCCCGGCTTTTCGGCACAAAAGCCTTGGCGGACGCAGCAGCTTTAGCGGTAGCACGAGGTGCAGCGGCAGCGGGACGCGGCGCGGTGGCCGGTGCGCCCTGACCGACCACCACGAACAGGTTATTGCCCTCAACCCGCGTGGTGTACGGCGCCAATTGCGTCAGGCTGACAATCAGCCGCGTGCGTTCCTTGGCCTCAACCACAGTAGCGGTGCGCGCATTGCCACTGCCCAGATCGAGGTTCTTGCTGGCCAACTGACTGGCGACACCGGGCAGGTCCAGGGCAATCCGCGCCGGCGATTCGGTGGTGTAGCCCTTGGGTTGTGGCGGCGGGCCGTCGAACGACAACTTCAGCTCGACGCGATCACCCGGCAACGCCGCCACGTCCAGCATCTTCAGATTGGCCGCGAGTACCATCGGTGACATCAGCGCTATCCATAGCGAAAAACCGAGGGTGGAGAAAATCCTGTTCATTGTTCGACTTCCACTATGAGTGCTCTTTCAAAGGAATGGTGCGCGGACGCTCCAGCCAGGCGCCTTCGCCGTCGGGGACGATTTCGACGACATCGACCTGGGTGGCGCTGATAGCGACGATGCGACCGTCATTGCGCCCCAGGTAATCGCCGACCTTCAACCGATGCACGCCGCCAGCGCCGCGCAGCAACGCAAAGGAGCCGGAAGCATTGGCAATCGTGCCGACCATCTCGAACTGCTCGATGTTGAAACCTTCGAGGTATTGCTTGACCCGATTGGGATCGGGCTTGACGTTGCGTGAGCCATGTTTCTGCCCGGCCAGATCAACCCGCACCTGGCGCGAGAACGGACTGCGCAGGTTGGCCGCGCTGTAAGTGAATGTTGGGTAAGACCGGAATGTCGGGGTTGGTTCAATCTTGCCTGCCGGGCGCAGGCGTACTTCATTCAAGTAGGCATCAAGATCGCTGAAGTCATTGCTGCCACCACAACCGTTCAACGCGAGCAGCGTCATCGACAACGCGATGTAACGAGTCGGGCTCATTTCTGCAGCCCCTTGTCGTTATACCGGTAGGTCTTGGCAAGGATGCTCATGCGCAGCTTCGGCCCGCCCTCTTTATCGGCAGGAGCGAGTTCGAAATCGTGCAAGGTGACAATGCGTGGCAGCCCGGCCACGCCACTGACGAAGGTCGCAAGGTCGTGATAGGCACCGGTGACGGTGATCTGGATCGGCAGCTCGATGTAAAACTGCTGGGTGACCTCCGGCAGCAGTTTGATCTCTTCGAACTCCAGGCCGCTGCCCAGCCCCGTGCGGGTGATGTCTTCGAGCAGGCCCGGCACTTCGGTGTCACTGGGCAATTGGCGCAACAGCACGCCAAAGGTGTTTTCCATCGCCTTCATTTGTTGGGTGTACAACTCAAGGTTGGCCGAAAGACGTGCCTTGCTGGCGAACTGCTCCTTGAGCGTGGCTTCTTCCTCGCGCTTGGCTTCGAGTTGGTTTTCCAGGTCACTGATGAAAAAGTTATAACCGAGCGCCAGGACCAACACCATCAACAGCGCCCCGGCGATGGCTTTCACTGCTGCCGGCCAGGAGCCGATGTTGCTGGTATCGAGGTCGTTGAAATCGATGTCGCGCAGACTTTCCAGCCATTCGGACGGCTTCATTGCTCGTCCTCCACGGTGCGGGGCTGGGTCTGCCGTACGGTCAACTCAAACGTGTTGGCCTGATCCACCTGGCCCGCCGTCGTCGCCTTCACCTCGTTGAGACTGGGCGCGTCGAACCAGTCGGAAGCATCCAGATTGCGCATCAATTCGGAGACCCGGTTGTTCGATTCGGCTGCACCGCTGATCGACAGGGTTTTGCCAACCATCTTCACGTCGGTGAAATACACACCGTCCGGCAGCGTGCGCGCCAGTTGATCGAAGATTCGCCCACTGATCTGCCGGTTGCCCTGCAAGTCCTGGATGATGCGCATGCGCTCGACCAGTTGCTGACGACGCGCCTTGAGATCGCTGATCTGTTTGATCCGTTCGTCGACCACAGCAATCTGCTTGCCGATGTAATCATTGCGCGCCACTTGTCGTGCAATGGCGGTGCTGATGACCTGATCGGCAATCAGCACCGCACCGACAGAGCCGACCACCACGCCGATCAAGGCCAGCAGAAAGCGTTTGCGCCGTTCTTCGCGACGCTCCTCGCGCCAGGGTAGGAGGTTGATCCGCGCCATCAGTCGAAACTCCTGAGCGCGAGCCCGCAGGCGATCATCAGCGCCGGCGCGTCGCTGGCCAAAGCCCCGGCGTTGACCTTGCTGCTCAAGGCCATGTTGGCAAACGGGTTGGCTACTTGAGTCGGCGTGCTCAGGCGCTGCTCGATCAGCCGATCCAGTCCGGGCACTGAAGCCGTGCCGCCGGCCAGCAGAATGTGATCGACCGCGTTGTATTGCCCGGAGGCGAAGAAGAACTGCAACGAGCGTGAAACCTGCTGGACCAGCGCCTCACGAAACGGCTGCAGGACCTCGCTGATGTAATCGTCGGGCAGACCGCCCTGCTTTTTCGCCAGCCCTGCCTGCTCGAGGGTCAGGCCATAACGACGCTGGATTTCTTCGGTCAATTGCCGACCGCCGAACAATTGCTCGCGGGTGTAGATGATCTTGCCGTTGTGCAGGACGCTGAGGGTGGTCATGGTCGCGCCGATGTCGACCACCGCCACGGTCAGACGCTCCTGAGAGGCCGCCAGTTGCGTTGCGAGCAAGCCGAACGAGCGCTCGAGCGCATAGGCTTCGACGTCGACAACACGCGCGGTCAGCCCGGCGAGAGCCAGCGCCGCTTCACGGACTTCGACGTTTTCCTTGCGACAGGCGGCCAGCAACACGTTGACCCGCTCGGGGTTGCGCGGCGACACGCCCTGGACTTCGAAGTCGATGGCAACTTCATCCAGCGGATAGGGAATATATTGGTCGGCTTCGATCTTGAGCTGGTTTTCCAGTTCATCGTCGGACAGCCCCGCGTCCATTTCGATGACTTTGGTGATCACGGCGGAACCGGCCACTGCCACCGCCACGCTCTTGAGCCCGGTGCGCGCCTTGACCAGCACACGGCTCAGCGCCTGACCGACACCTTCAAGCTCGGCGATGTTCTTTTCGACCACGGCGTTGACGGGCAAGGGCTCTACCGCATACGCCTCGACCCGGTAGCGGTCACCCTGACGGCTCAGTTCCAGCAGCTTTACTGACGTGGAGCTGATGTCGATCCCCAGTAACGTTTTAGCCTTTTTATTGAAGAGTCCCAGCACTACCAATTCCCTATGACTTTCCGTGAGTTACGGACTCTGTAATACGCATTGCGTTCCTTCACCCCGTCTTGACAGAAGCGCAAATGACGCCCCCAGCAGAAAAGTGCTTATAATGCCCAGCGTTTTTTTCCGCTTTTTACTGCAAGCGCGGATGGTTCTGTGTGTAGCCGGAGCCCCGTCGCCAAATTCATTCTTTGCACTGGATGTCCAAAAGCCTTGATTCGTCTGCTGAAATTTTTCGGTTGGTCCATCGTCGCCGTTTTCTGCGGACTGCTTTTAGGTCTCAGCGGCGCGTTTCTTTACCTTAGTCCGGGTTTGCCGTCTGTGGAGGCTCTGCGAAGCATTCAGTTGCAGATTCCGCTGCGGGTCTACTCCAGCGACAACAAGTTGATCGCCGAATTTGGCGAAATGCGCCGCACACCGATCCGTTTCGCCGACATTCCCCCCAATTTCATTAATGCGTTACTAAGTGCTGAAGACGACAATTTCGCCAACCACTATGGCGTCGATCCGAGCAGCCTGATGCGCGCCGCGACCCAACTGGTCAAAAGCGGACACATTCAGTCCGGCGGCAGCACCATCACCATGCAGGTAGCGAAGAACTTCTTCCTGACCAGCGAACGCAGCTTCTCGCGCAAAACCACCGAAATTCTTCTGGCCCTGCAGATCGAGCGACAGCTGACCAAGGATGAAATCCTTGAGCTGTACGTGAACAAGATCTATCTGGGCAACCGCGCCTATGGCATCGAAGCAGCGGCGCAGGTGTATTACGGCAAGTCGATCCGTGATGTCAGCCTGGCGCAGATGGCGATGATCGCCGGCCTGCCGAAAGCCCCGTCGCGTTTCAACCCGCTAGCCAACCCGGCGCGCAGCAAAGAACGCCGCGACTGGATCCTCGGGCGCATGTACAAGCTTGGCAAGATCAGCGAAGCGGACTACACCGCTGCGATCAACGAACCGCTGAACGCCAGCTATCACGTGCCGACCCCGGAAGTGAATGCACCGTATATCGCTGAAATGGCTCGTGCCGAGATGGTCGGTCGTTATGGCAGCGACGCTTACACCGAAGGTTTCCGCGTTACCACCACGGTGCCGAGCAACCTGCAGGAAATGGCCAACACCGCGCTGCACGAAGGTTTGATGACCTACGACCAGCGTCACGGCTACCGTGGCCCCGAATCGCGTCTGCCGGGCAAGACCCGTGAGGCCTGGGCAAGTGAACTTACCAAGCAGCGCACCATCAGCAGCCTGGAGCCGGCCATCGTCACCCAGGTCGACAAGAACGGCCTGCAAGTGCTGACCCGTACCGGCGAAGAGCACGTCGCCTGGGACACCATGAAATGGGCACGACCGTTCCTCAACACCAACAGCATGGGCGCCAATCCGCGCCAGCCGTCGGATGTCGCGGCGGTCGGTGATCTGGTTCGCGTGCAGCGTCAGAAAGACAATTCACTGAAGTTCAGCCAGATCCCCCAGGCTCAAGGTGCGCTGGTGTCGCTGGATCCGCAGAACGGCGCGATTCGCTCGCTGGTCGGCGGTTTCGCCTTCGAACAGAGCAACTACAACCGTGCGATGCAGGCCAAGCGTCAGCCCGGCTCGAGCTTCAAGCCGTTCGTCTACAGTGCCGCGCTGGATAGCGGCTACACTGCCGCCACGCTGGTCAACGACGCGCCGATCGTGTTTGTCGACGAATATCTGGACAAGGTCTGGCGCCCGAAGAACGACACCAACACCTTCCTCGGCCCGATCCGCCTGCGTGAGGCGCTGTACAAGTCGCGTAACCTGGTGTCGATCCGCTTGCTGCAGGCGATGGGCGTAGGCAAGACCATCGACTACATCACCCGTTTCGGCTTCAACAAGCAGGATCTGCCGCCCAACCTGTCGCTGGCGCTGGGTACTGCAACGCTGACACCGATGGAGATTGCGACCGGTTGGAGTACGTTCGCCAACGGCGGTTACAAGATCACCCCGTACATCATCGACAAGATCGAAAGCCGTAATGGCGATACGCTGTTTCTCGCCAACCCGCCAACCGTGCCTCAGGGCGGTTCGGCGACGGACGGTATCGCCGCACCGCACACCGATTCGTTTACGGTCAACACCACACCGGTTGCGGGCGAGGCGCCGGGCAGCGCGGCCGTGCCGCAAACACCGGCAGTGGCTGAGCGAATTGTCGATGGCCGCACCACTTACATCCTCAACAGCATGTTGCAGGACGTGATCAAGCTCGGCACCGGCCGTCGCGCGCTGGCCATGGGCCGCAGCGATATCGCCGGCAAAACCGGTACCACCAACGAATCGAAAGATGCCTGGTTCTCCGGTTACAACGCCGACTACGTGACCACGGTCTGGACTGGCTTCGATCAGCCGGAAAGCCTCGGTCGTCGCGAGTTCGGCGGTACTGTGGCGCTGCCGATCTGGATGAACTACATGTCGGCTGCGCTGAAGGACAAGCCGCCGCACGTGCAGCCTGAGCCGGAAGGTTTGCTGAGTCTGCGCGTGGATCCGGTCAGTGGCCGTGCGGCGACGCCGAGTACGCCGGGCGCGTATTTCGAGCTGTTCAAGTCTGAAGACACGCCGCCGTCGGTGAATGAGCTGGGTAATGGCGCCGTACCGGGCAGCCCGCTGCCAGCGGATGAGCAGGCGCCGATCGATCTGTTCTGATCCGCGACCACTGAAAAGCCCCGCCTTCGATTGAAGTGCGGGGCTTTTTATTGCCTGAAGATCAAGAGCCCCTCACCCTAACCCTCTCCCGGAGGGAGAGGGGACTGACCGAGTTGTCTAGCGCTCTACATCGACCTGAGAGAGCTGTGTCGATTATGGATTCAAAACAATACGTTCAGGTCGGCGTAACTCCCGAACATCCCCCAATCAGTCCCCTCTCCCCCTGGGAGAGGGCTAGGGTGAGGGGGTTCTTGATCTTCAGGCAATAAAAAACCCCGACTCTCACGAGCCGGGGCTTTCGTTTGAAGCGCTACAACGGCTTAGCCGTTGAACACGTCATCCACGCTTTTCAGCGGGTAGTTCTTCGGATACGGCAGGGTGGCCACACCGGTCTCGATCGCGGCTTTGGCCACAGCGTCGGAGATCAGGGTGATCAGGCGCTTGTCCATTGGCTTCGGAATGATGTACTCACGACCGAATTCCAGCGGAGCACCACCGTAGGCATCGCACACGTCCTGAGGAACAGGCAGCTTGGCCAGCTCACGCAGGGCGTTGGCGGCCGCCACTTTCATTTCTTCGTTGATGCGCTTGGCGCGAACGTCCAGAGCACCACGGAAGATGAACGGGAAGCCCAGCACGTTGTTGACCTGGTTCGGGTAGTCCGAACGGCCGGTAGCCATGATCACGTCGCTACGGGTAGCGTGCGCCAGCTCCGGGGAGATTTCCGGATCCGGGTTCGAGCAGGCGAACACGATCGGGTTGGCCGCCATCGACAGCAGGCCTTCAGCGCTCAGCAGGTTCGGACCGGACAGACCGACGAACACATCAGCGCCTGCCAGTGCGTCAGCCAGGCTGCGCTTCTCGGTGGCGTGAGCGAATACCGCTTTGTACTGGTTCAGGTCGTCACGGCCGGAGTGGATCACACCGGTACGGTCAACCATGAAGATGTTTTCGATGCGTGCGCCCATGCTCACCAGCAGTTTCATGCAGGAGATGGCGGCAGCGCCGGCGCCCAGGCAGACGATTTTCGCTTCTGGCAGGGTTTTGCCAGCGATTTCCAGGGCGTTGATCATGCCCGCAGCGGTCACGATCGCGGTGCCGTGCTGGTCATCGTGGAATACCGGAATGTCGCACTGCTCAATCAGAGCACGTTCGATCTCAAAGCACTCGGGTGCCTTGATGTCTTCCAGGTTGATACCACCGAAAGTGATGGAGATACGTTTTACGGTATCGATGAAGGCTTGCGGGCTTTCGGAGTCGACCTCGATGTCGAAAACGTCGATGCCGGCGAAGCGCTTGAACAGTACGCCTTTACCTTCCATTACCGGCTTGGAAGCCAATGGGCCGAGGTTGCCCAGACCGAGAATCGCGGTGCCATCGGAAATGACTGCAACCAGGTTGCCCTTGCCGGTGTATTTGTAGGCCAGTTCAGGATCGCGAGCGATCTCACGCACTGGTTCAGCTACGCCGGGGCTGTAGGCCAGCGACAAGTCGCGAGCGGTAGCAGTGGCCTTGGTGAGCTCGACACTCAGCTTCCCTGGACGAGGATTGGCATGATATTCGAGAGCGGCAGTTTTCAGATCAGACATTTTGGCATTCCGCTTTTTACTGTTGGACAGACTGGTCAGCGAGGATACGCGCCTCGCAAAGTCCCCACAAGACTGAGCGGTCACCCCTGTCAAGCGCCCTGCCCTACGACTTTGGGCCAAGAGCCACGGCGCACAAGGGCTAGACTGTTCACAATCGACAGAAAAAATGTCTACAATTTTTCTTCAGCGCGGCGTTTGCAACATTGAAGGATCCGTCAACGGAAGCAGCCAGCGCGACTGGCCGGATTGCAATCCACCGCGCCTGGAACGATCAACGATCCAGCCGCGAGCCTCGATCTGCTTGCCTTTCAACGCCTGCAATCGGGCATTGTCAAATTGTCTGACCAGATTGGGAGCAACGCGCAATACAAGAGAGTCCTGCAACTCGATCCAGATTCCGCCGCGATTGCGCTGAACCTTGCTCACACGCCCACTGATCACGGCGAAACCCGAGCGCTGGATCTGCTCCGCTTTCAGTACAGGTGATTGCCGCCAGAGGCCCAGCCCGGCCTTTCGCGCACTGCGTTCGGCGGCTTGCTGGCAGGCAACAAGATCGACATTCGGCGCAACCGCGACCTGGAAACCGAGGCCATCGGCGAGCATTTGCGCTTCGAGATTGGCGCCGCTGGTGCTGTAAATATGCGCGAGCGTACGCCCGTAATGGTCTTTGGCTTGCTTGCCGGGGCGCAAACCGACACGTCCGCCGCTGGCATCGACCAGCGCTTGCAGGCGTTTGCGTGCCGCCACGGCGAAGGGTTCGTCGCTGCGGCCCTGTCTGCCCAGCTCAGGCGTGTTGAGGCCGATCATGCGTACGCTGCGACCGTCGCTCAGGCGCAGCGTGTCGCCATCGACCACGCGCTGCACGGTGACGCTGGCCAGTCCCGCAGGCGCCGGACAGAAGGCCTGCGCGCCGGATAGCCAAATCGCAGACACAAAAAAGGCGCCCGCGAGGGACGCCTTTTTCAGCAACGAGGAAAAGCCCACCGGGCCCTTCAACCTTACTCTGCAGCAGCAGGTTTCTTGCCGAAAGCACCGAAACGGTCTGCGAAGCGCTGAACGCGGCCGCCAGTGTCCAGAGTCTTCTGCTTACCGGTGTAGAACGGGTGGCATTCGTTGCAAACGTCGATTGGCAGAGCTTTGCCGAAAGTCGAACGAGTTTCGAACTTGTTGCCACAGCTGCAGGTAACAGCGATGACTGGGTAATTCGGGTGGATATCAGCTTTCATGGTGTCTTCCTCAGCTAGCGTGCCGCCACCCAACACTATTGTTGAATACCGCACGTAATTAGGCCGCGGATTCTACCAGACCTTTTCAAACACGCAAGCTGTCACCGAGACCGACCGTCTGCTAGGCTCCCGGCCCAATACGCGATTCCTTTGTAGGAGTGAGCCTGCTCGCGAGAGCGGTATTTCAGACGACATAAATGTTGAATGACAGACCGCTATCGCGAGCAGGCTCACTCCTACAAGGTTATGTGCCGAGCCATACCGCCCGTTTATAGAGATCCCCCCGCGTGCCCGACGCCATTCTGCGCCTCGCCCTGCCTTCACCCTTGCGCCGCCTGTTCGACTATCGAGCCCCGGCCGGTGTGCTGCGTGAGCAATTGCAGCCGGGCATGCGCCTGCGAGTGCCGTTCGGTCGACGCGAGATGATCGGGATTCTGGTCGAGGTCACGGACACCAGCGAAGTGCCGGTGGAGAAACTGAAACCAGCACTGGCCCTGCTCGACGCCACAGCGCCACTGCCACCGGCGCTGTTCAAGCTGTGCCTGTGGACGTCGCAGTATTATCAGCACAGCCTCGGCGACACCCTGAGCTGGGCGCTGCCAGTGCTGCTGCGCCAAGGCGAACTGGCCGAGGCCCGACAGGAGCGCTTCTGGTCGATCGTCCCCGGCGCCAGCCTTGATGATCCGCGCATCGCCCGCGCACCGCGCCAGCGCGAAGCACTGGCGACGCTGGCTCAACACCCGCACGGCGTCGCCCATCAGTTGCTGAGCAAACTGATGCTGAGCAAGGACAGCCTTGATCTGCTGCTGGCGAAAAATCTGGTGCAGGTGGAAATCCGCCGCCACGCACCGGGCGCGCGTCACGAACACTGGCTGGCACAACCGGAGTTGCCACTCAACGCCGAGCAACGTGCCGCCTACGAAGCGATCCGTGCCGGGTTCGACAGTTATCACGCGTTCCTCCTGGCCGGGGTCACCGGCAGCGGCAAGACCGAAGTCTATTTGCAACTGATCCGCGAAACCCTCGAAGCCGGCAAACAGGCGCTGGTGCTGATCCCGGAGATCAACCTCGGCCCGCAGACCCTGGCGCGTTTCGAGCAGCGCTTCAACGCGCGCATCGCTCTGCTGCACTCGGCGGTCAATGATCGCGAGCGCCTCGACGCCTGGCTCGCCGCCCGCGATGGCGAGGCCGACATTATTATCGGTACCCGTTCAGCGCTGTTCACGCCGATGAAAAACCCCGGGCTGATCATCATCGATGAAGAGCACGACGGTTCTTATAAACAGCAGGAAGGTTTGCGCTACCACGCCCGCGATCTGGCGCTGGTACGTGCGCGGCAGGAAAACATCCCGATCGTCCTCGGTTCCGCGACGCCATCGCTGGAAAGCCTGCACAACGCCTACACCGGCCGTTACGGCCTCCTACGCCTGAATGAACGTGCTGGCGGTGCCAAGCAGCCACGCTTCCTGCGGCTGGATGTGAAAAGCCGTCCACTGGACAGCGGTATTTCCGGGCCGATGCAGCAAGCCATCGGCCAGACCCTCGCCAACGGCCAGCAAGTGCTGGTGTTCCTCAACCGGCGCGGCTTCGCCCCGACACTGTTGTGTCATGACTGCGGCTGGATGTCCGAGTGTTCGCGCTGCGATGCGCGGATGACTGTGCACCAGCGCTACGGCGAACTGCGTTGCCATCACTGTGGCTACGTCGAGCGCACGCCGCGCCAGTGCCCAAAGTGCAACAAGGTCGATCTGCGCCCGGTCGGCGCGGGTACTGAACGTGCCGAAGAACGGCTGGCGATTCTATTCCCCGACTACCCGGTGCTGCGCGTCGACCGTGACAGCACGTCGCGCAAGGACGCGATGAATCAACTGTTCGCGACGATCCAGAAGGGCCAGCCGTGCATTCTGGTCGGCACGCAGATGTTGGCCAAGGGGCACCATTTTCCAAGGGTGACGCTGGTGTCGATCCTCGATGCTGACGGAGGCCTGTTCTCCGGCGACTTCCGCGCCAGCGAGCGCATGGCGCAGCTGATCGTGCAGGTGGCCGGGCGTGCCGGGCGAGCGGAAGAGCCGGGCAAGGTGATTATCCAGACACACCTCGCTGACCATCCTTTATTGGTGCAACTCACCGAACAGGGCTATTTCGCCTTCGCCGAACAGGCCTTGAGCGAACGACGGGCTGCCGGACTGCCACCGTTTGCGCATCTGGCGTTGTTGCGTGCCGAAGCGCACAAGCCGGGGCAGGCGGAGGGCTTTCTCGATGAAGCGTGCAGCGAGGCTGAGCGTCTGCTGGCTGAGCAGAACCTGAGCGGGATCGAATTGCTCGGGCCAGTGCCGGCACCGATGGAACGCCGCGCCGGGCGATATCGCGCGCAGCTGTTGTTGCAGGCGACGGCGCGGGCGCCGCTGCATCGGTTGCTGGCCAGTTGGTTGCTGGTGCTGGAGCAGATGCCGAGTGGGCGCGCGGTGCGCTGGTCGCTGGATGTCGATCCCGTCGATTTGTATTGAAGATCGAAAGATCGCAGCCTTCGGCAGCTCCTACAGGAAAATGCGTATCCCCGTGTAGGAGCCGCCGCAGGCGGCGATCTTTTGATCTGAATGTCACCACATATCCATAAGCTGCCTGCTAAGGTTGGCAAGCCCGTCTTCGCAACGGATAATGCCCAGTTTTTCCACCCGCGCATCGATGCGCCCGCCGCGCTTGCGGTCGAAAGAGAAGACCATGAAAGACACCATTCGCCAGCTGATCCAACAAGCCCTCACCCAACTCGTCAACGAAGGTGTGTTGCCTGAAGGCCTGTCGCCGGCGATCCAGGTGGAGAACGCCCGTGATAAGACCCACGGCGACTTCGCCAGCAACATCGCCATGATGCTGGCCAAGCCTGCGGGCATGAAGCCGCGCGACCTGGCGGAAAAAATCATTGCCGCACTGCCTGCCGACGAGAACGTCACCAAGGCCGAAATCGCCGGCCCGGGCTTCATCAATTTCTTCCAGAACACCCAGGCCTTGGCCAACCGCCTCGATGCCGCACTGGCTGATGCTCACATTGGCGTGCGCAAGGCTGGCCCGACGCAGCGCACCGTGGTCGACCTGTCGGCACCGAACCTGGCCAAAGAGATGCACGTCGGCCACTTGCGCTCGACCATCATCGGCGACGGTGTGGCGCGCGTACTGGAATTCCTCGGCGACGAAGTGATCCGTCAGAACCACGTCGGCGACTGGGGCACCCAGTTCGGCATGCTGATGGCGTATCTGCAGGAAAACCCGATCACCAGCGATGAGCTGTCGGACTTGGAAAACTTCTACCGCGCCGCCAAGCAGCGTTTCGACGAATCCGCAGAATTCGCCGACCGCGCTCGTGGCCTGGTGGTCAAGCTGCAGGCCGGCGATGCCGAGTGCCTGGCGCTGTGGACCAAGTTCAAGGATATCTCGCTGTCGCACTGCCAGAAGATCTACGAACTGCTCAACGTCAAACTGACCATGGCCGACGTGATGGGCGAAAGCGCCTACAACGACGACCTGATCAACGTGGTCAACGATCTGAAAGCCGCCGGCATGCTGGTCGAAAGCAACGGCGCGCAGTGCGTGTTCCTCGACGAGTTCAAGAACGCCGACGGCGACCCGCTGCCGGTGATCATCGTCAAGGCTGACGGCGGTTACCTGTACGCCACCACCGACCTCGCGGCTGTGCGCTACCGCAGCGGCAAACTGAAAGCCGATCGCGCGCTGTACTTCGTCGACCAGCGTCAGGCCTTGCACTTCCAGCAAGTCTTCGCCGTGGCGCGCAAGGCCGGTTTCGTCACCCATCCGATGGAGATGGAACACATGGGCTTCGGCACCATGAACGGCGCCGATGGCCGTCCGTTCAAGACCCGTGACGGCGGCACCGTGAAGCTGATCGATCTGCTCACCGAAGCGCAGGAACGCGCCTACAACCTGGTGAAAGAGAAGAACCCGGAACTGGCCGAAGACGAGCTGCGCAACATCGCCAAAGTCGTCGGCATCGGCGCGGTGAAATACGCCGACCTGTCGAAGCACCGCACCAGCGACTACAGCTTCAACTTCGACCTGATGCTGAACTTCGAAGGCAACACCGCACCGTACCTGCTCTACGCCTACACCCGCGTCGCCGGCGTGTTCCGCAAACTGGGCAAGGACTTCAGCGAAGTCGATGGCCAGATTGTGCTGGAAGCCGCACATGAGCAAGAGCTGGCGGCGAAACTGGCGCAGTTCGGCGAAGTGCTGAACAACGTGTCCGACAAAGGCACGCCGCACATTCTCTGCACTTATCTGTACGACGTTGCCGGTCTGTTCTCCAGCTTCTACGAGAACTGCCCGATCCTCGCCGCCGAAACCCCGGCCCAGATGCAGAGCCGTCTGCGCCTGGCCGCGTTGACCGGTCGCACCCTCAAGCAAGGCCTGGAGCTGTTGGGTCTGGAAACTCTGGAGCGTATGTAAGTTGGCTGCCAAGAAAAAACCTGCACCCAAGCGTGGCGCCAGCCGTTACCAAGCTCCTGCGAAGCAACCGATTCCGGGTTGGCTGTGGATGGCCATCGGCCTCACGGTCGGCGCGTTCATCGTGTTTCTGATGAAGCTGGAGCCGGGCAAGGGCAGCGACACGGTCAAGCGCGAGAAAGTCGAACAGGCGCAACAGCAGAAAGCGTCGAAGATCGCCGAGGCCAACAAGACCCCGCCGAGCCCGACGCAACCGGTGAAGCCGAAGTACGACTTCTACACCCTGCTGCCGGAATCGGAAGTGATCGTGCCGCCGGACGCCGTCCCGGAGAAGACCTTGCCGACGCCACAAGTGCCGGCCATTCCGACCACGCCGGTGACCCCGGCGGAAGCGGCGAAGATCGACACCGCGCGCGCGCAGGCAGCGTTGGCCGGGATTACCCCGCCACCAGCACCGCCGGTGAGCAAAGCGGCACCGGTAACCAAGTTCTTCTTGCAGGCCGGCTCGTTCCGCAAGGAAACCGATGCTGACAAGGTTCGTGCGCAGATCATTCTGCTCGGTCAGGCGGTAGCGGTTGAGTCCGGCACGGTGAAGGATGAAACCTGGTATCGCGTTTTGGTCGGGCCGTTCAGCAACCGTGAGCAACTGACTACTGCACAGAAACAACTGGCTGGCGCCGGCTTCAGCAACCTGTTGTTACAACAACGCCAGAGCCGCTGATCACCGCCGATCGTTCCCACGCTCTGCGTGGGAACGCCTCAAGGGACGCCCTGCGTCCCAGCAGTGAAGGGACGCGGAGCGTCCCCGGGCTGCATTCCCACGCAGAGCGTGGGAACGATCAGGTGCAACACGCCGCTCGTCCCCTCTGCCGCGCTACGGTTGAAATCCTCTCCAGCACCCCCATATGAATGGGCATAAGGCACTTTCGCCCCGCTGTGTGGAGACTCTTCCCTTGACCACCATCGTTTCAGTCCGCCGTCACGGCAAAGTCGTCATGGGCGGCGACGGCCAGGTTTCTCTCGGCAATACCGTGATGAAAGGCAACGCGAAAAAAGTCCGTCGCCTGTACCACGGCCAGGTCATCGCCGGTTTTGCCGGTGCCACCGCCGACGCATTTACCCTCTTCGAACGTTTCGAAGGCCAACTTGAAAAACATCAGGGCCACCTGGTGCGCGCCGCTGTCGAACTCGCCAAAGAATGGCGCACCGACCGCTCCCTGAGCCGCCTCGAAGCCATGCTCGCGGTCGCCAACAAGGACGCCTCGCTGATCATTACCGGCAACGGTGATGTGGTCGAGCCCGAAGACGGCCTGATCGCCATGGGTTCCGGCGGCGGCTACGCGCAAGCCGCGGCCAGCGCCCTGCTGAAAAAGACCGATCTGTCGGCCCGTGAAATCGTCGAAACCGCCCTCGGTATCGCCGGCGACATCTGTGTATTCACCAACCACACTCAGACCATTGAGGAGCAGGATCTCGCTGAATAAGCCTGACGCGGCCCTGTGCCACGGCTTGTTTCTGCTTGAGGACCGTCAATTATTATGTCCATGACTCCCCGCGAAATCGTCCACGAACTCAACCGCCACATCATCGGCCAGGACGATGCCAAGCGCGCCGTCGCGATTGCCCTGCGCAACCGCTGGCGCCGCATGCAGCTGCCTGAAGAGCTGCGTGTTGAAGTGACCCCGAAGAACATCCTGATGATCGGCCCGACCGGTGTCGGTAAAACCGAGATCGCCCGTCGCCTGGCGAAACTGGCCAACGCACCGTTCATCAAGGTCGAAGCGACCAAGTTCACCGAAGTCGGCTACGTCGGTCGTGACGTCGAATCGATCATCCGTGATCTGGCCGACGCCGCGATCAAGATGCTCCGTGAGCAGGAAATGACCCGCGTTCGCCATCGCGCCGAAGACGCTGCCGAGGATCGTATCCTCGACGCACTGCTGCCGCCGGCGCGCATGGGCTTCAGCAATGAAGAAACGCCAAGCAGCGATTCCAACACGCGCCAGCTGTTCCGCAAGCGCCTGCGCGAAGGTCAGCTGGATGACAAGGAAATCGAAATCGAAGTGGCCGAAGTCGCCGGCATCGAAATCGCCACGCCGCCCGGCATGGAAGAAATGACCAACCAGTTGCAGTCCTTGTTCGCCAACATGGGCAAGGGCAAGAAGAAGGCGCGCAAGCTCAAGGTCAAAGAAGCGCTAAAGCTAGTGCGCGACGAAGAAGCCGGGCGTCTGGTCAACGAAGAAGAGCTGAAAGCCAAAGCGCTGGAAGCGGTTGAACAGCACGGCATCGTGTTCATCGACGAGATCGACAAAGTCGCCAAGCGCGGCAACGTCGGCGGCGCCGATGTGTCCCGTGAAGGCGTGCAGCGCGACCTGCTGCCGCTGATCGAAGGCTGCACCGTCAACACCAAACTGGGCATGGTCAAGACCGACCACATCCTGTTTATCGCCTCCGGTGCGTTCCACCTGAGCAAGCCGAGCGATCTGGTGCCTGAGTTGCAAGGTCGTCTGCCGATCCGCGTTGAACTCAAGGCCCTGAGCCCTTCGGACTTCGAACGCATCCTCAGCGAACCGCATGCCTCGCTGACCGAGCAGTATTGCGCGCTGCTGAAAACCGAAGGCCTGAACATCCAGTTCCAGCCGGAAGGCATCAAGCGTCTGGCGGAGATCGCCTGGCAGGTCAACGAGAAAACCGAAAACATCGGTGCCCGTCGCTTGCACACGCTGCTTGAGCGTCTGCTCGAAGAGGTTTCGTTCAGTGCCGGCGATCTGGCCAGCACCCACGATGAGAAGCCGATTCTGATCGACGCCGAATACGTCAACAGCCACCTCGGCGAATTGGCGCAGAACGAAGACCTGTCCCGTTATATCCTGTAAGCCATACTTACAGATGTAATGGAACTGTGGGAGCGAGCCTGCTCGCGAAGACGGCGGTACATTCAACCTTTGTGTTGGCTGAACCACCGCTTTCGCGAGCAAGCTCGCTCCCACAAGGTTCCGCACAAGACGGATACCTGCTCATGATCCCCACCGACATCAAACTGCACAAAGCCTCGAAAACCCTGACGCTTACCTATGCGTCCGGTGAGGAATACACCTTGCCCGCCGAATTCCTGCGCGTGCATTCGCCCTCCGCTGAAGTCCAGGGCCACGGCAAACCGATCCTGCAATTCGGCAAGCTCAACGTTGGTCTGAGCAAGCTGGAACCGGCCGGTCACTACGCACTGAAACTGACCTTCGACGACGGTCACGACAGTGGCTTGTTCACCTGGGATTATCTCTACGAGCTGGGGCGACGTTATGACGCACTCTGGGCCGATTATCTGGCCGAGCTCAAAGCCGCCGGAAAAACCCGCGACCCGAGCGAGTCGATCGTCAAGCTGATGCTCTAGTCCGAGCCTTGCGCTCATTAGAGGGCATTTTCTAAATTCATCTGTTTGAATGCTCTGCTGTGTGGCCGAGGATCGGCCTGCTTGCGAAAAAAATTAAACTCGGGTAACCAATGGAGCTGGCAAGTTCCCTGCAGTGCTCTACGACTGTAAAGCAGCTATGCAGAATTAACGGTCACCCGAGCAGTAGTACCTGGCATTGGCTGTGGAACTGCACAGCAGAAAACCGGGTACTCGTCTCAGGACAATGGAGCGTCGTAGATGAGTAACAAGAATAACGATGACCTGAAGTACCAAGCCTCGGAAAACACCCTGGGGCTTAATCCCGTCGTTGGGCTACGCGGAAAGGATCTGCTGGCCTCTGCTCGTATGGTGCTGAAACAGGCCATCAAACAACCGATCCATAGTGCCAGGCACGTCACCCATTTCGGCCTCGAACTGAAGAACGTGCTGTTCGGCAAATCCGAACTGCAACCGGCAGGCGATGACCGTCGCTTCGCTGATCCTGCGTGGAGCCAGAACCCGCTCTACAAACGTTATCTGCAAACTTACCTGGCGTGGCGCAAGGAACTTCATGCCTGGATCGATGACAGCAGCCTGTCACCCAAAGACATCGCGCGCGGCCACTTTGTCATCAACCTGATGACTGAAGCCATGGCCCCGACCAACACGGCGGCCAACCCCGCAGCAGTCAAACGCTTCTTCGAAACCGGCGGCAAAAGCCTGCTCGACGGCCTCTCGCATCTGGCCAAGGATCTGGTGCACAACGGCGGCATGCCGAGCCAGGTCAACATGGGCGCGTTCGAAGTCGGCAAGAGCCTCGGCGTGACCGAAGGCGCGGTGGTGTTTCGCAACGACGTGCTGGAGCTGATCCAGTACAAGCCGATCACCGAGCAAGTCCACGAGCGCCCATTGCTGGTGGTGCCGCCGCAGATCAACAAGTTCTACGTATTCGATTTGAGCCCGGACAAGAGTCTGGCGCGCTTCTGCCTGCGCAATAACGTGCAGACGTTTATCGTCAGCTGGCGCAACCCGACTAAGGCCCAGCGCGAGTGGGGCCTGTCGACGTACATCGATGCCCTGAAAGAAGCGGTCGACGTGGTGACCGCGATCACCGGCAGCAAAGACGTGAACATGCTCGGTGCCTGCTCCGGTGGCATCACCTGCACCGCCCTGCTCGGCCATTACGCGGCGATCGGCGAGAAGAAGGTCAATGCCCTCACGCTGCTGGTCAGCGTGCTCGACACGACGCTGGACAGCGACGTCGCCCTGTTCGTCGACGAGCAGACTCTGGAGACCGCCAAGCGCCACTCCTATCAGGCCGGTGTACTGGAAGGCAAAGACATGGCCAAGGTTTTCGCCTGGATGCGCCCGAACGATCTGATCTGGAACTACTGGGTCAATAACTACCTGCTCGGCAACGAGCCGCCGGTGTTCGACATCCTGTTCTGGAACAACGACACCACCCGCCTGCCCGCCGCGTTCCATGGCGACCTGATCGAGATGTTCAAAAACAACCCACTGATCCGCCCGAATGCACTGGAAGTGTGCGGCACGCCGATCGACCTCAAGCAGGTCACGGCCGACATCTTCTCGCTGGCCGGCACCAACGACCACATCACGCCGTGGAAGTCCTGCTACAAGTCGGCGCAGTTGTTTGGTGGCAAGGTCGAGTTCGTGTTGTCGAGCAGCGGGCATATCCAGAGCATTCTCAACCCGCCGGGCAACCCGAAATCGCGCTACATGACCGGCGAAGAAATGGCGGCCAATGCCGATGAGTGGCAAGAGAACTCGACCAAGCACACCGACTCCTGGTGGCTGTACTGGCAGACGTGGCAGGCCGAGCGCTCGGGCAACCTGAAAAAGGCCCCGCTGAAACTGGGCAACAAAGCGTACCCGGCCGGTGAAGCCTCGCCGGGCACATACGTTCACGAGCGGTAACTGACACCACCACACCCCGTGTAGGAGCAGCCTTCGGCAGCTCCTACACGGGGTGTGGTGAATTTAAATCCACAGGGCCTGACGCATGCCGCAACCGTTCATATTCCGTACCGTCGATCTGGATGGCCAGACCCTCCGCACGGCGGTACGCCCCGGCAAGCCTCACTTGACGCCCTTGCTGATTTTCAACGGCATCGGCGCCAACCTGGAGCTGGTGTTTCCGTTTGTCGCGGCGCTGGACCCGGATCTGGAAGTGATCGCCTTTGACGTGCCCGGTGTCGGCGGTTCCTCGACGCCGAACCGGCCGTATCGCTTTCCCGGGCTGGCCAAACTGACGTCACGGATGCTCGATTACCTCGACTACGGCCAGGTCAACGTCATCGGCGTGTCGTGGGGCGGCGCACTGGCGCAGCAGTTCGCTTACGACTACCCCGAGCGCTGCAAGAAACTGGTGCTCGCGGCGACCGCGGCCGGTGCAGTAATGGTGCCGGGCAAGCCAAAAGTGCTGTGGATGATGGCCAGTCCGCGGCGCTACATTCAGCCGTCCCACGTGATCCGTATCGCCCCGCTGATCTATGGCGGCTCGTTCCGTCGCGACCCGACCCTGGCCGCCAGCCACGCCGCGAAAGTGCGTTCGGCGGGCAAGCTCGGTTACTACTGGCAGCTGTTCGCAGGTCTCGGCTGGACCAGCATTCACTGGCTGCACAAGATCCATCAGCCAACGCTGGTGCTGGCCGGCGATGACGATCCGCTGATCCCGCTGATCAACATGCGCATGCTCGCCTGGCGCATTCCCAACGCGCAACTGCACATCATCGACGACGGCCACCTGTTCCTGATTACCCGCGCCGAAGCGGTGGCGCCGATCATCATGAAATTTCTCCAGGAGGAACGTCAGCGCGCGGTGATGCACCCGCATCCGACACCGCTCGGCGGTTAACCCCGGCGGCAGGCTTTATGCAGGCCTTTAAAGAGTGCGCGGCAGGACGCCGCGCAGGCAGCAACCCGCAACAGCGTCTATGGTGTTCTGGTTCGGTGAGTTTGTTTTTGGCCTGAAGACGAAGGAGTGTTGAGTCATGCGCGACAAACCAGCGACGGGCGTAGTGCCCAGCCCCGCCGTGTTCATCAACGCACAAAGTGCGATCACCGGACTGCGTGGCCGGGACCTGATCTCGACCTTGCGCAGCGTCGCCGCCCATGGCCTGCGCAATCCGATTCACAGTGCGAAGCACGCGTTGAAACTCGGCGGTCAATTGGGCCGCGTGCTGCTCGGCGAAACCCTGCACCCGACCAATCCGAACGACAGCCGTTTCGCTGACCCGGCGTGGAGCCTCAATCCGTTCTACCGGCGCAGCCTGCAGGCCTATCTGGCCTGGCAAAAACAGGTCAAAAGCTGGATCGACGAAAGCAACATGAGCGATGACGATCGCGCCCGCGCGCATTTCGCCTTCACCCTGCTCAACGACGCTGTGGCGCCGTCGAACACCTTGCTCAACCCGCTGGCGGTCAAGGAGCTGTTCAACTCCGGCGGGCACAGTCTGGTACGCGGCCTCAGTCATTTGTTCGATGACTTGCTGCACAACGACGGCCTGCCACGTCAGGTGACCAAACAGGCTTTCGAGGTCGGCAAGACCGTGGCCACCACCACCGGCTCGGTGGTGTTTCGCAACGATTTGCTTGAGCTGATCCAGTACCGACCGATGAGCGAAAAGCAGTACGCCAAGCCGCTGCTGGTGGTGCCGCCGCAAATCAACAAGTACTACATTTTCGACCTCAGCCCACACAACAGCTTCGTCCAGTACGCACTGAAAAACGGCCTGCAGACCTTCATGATCAGTTGGCGCAACCCGGATGTACGCCATCGCGAATGGGGCCTGTCGACGTATGTCGAGGCGGTGGAAGAGGCGATGAACATCTGTCGGGCGATCACCGGTGCCCGCGAGGTCAACCTGATGGGCGCCTGCGCTGGCGGCCTGACCATCGCCGCCCTGCAAGGGCATTTGCAGGCCAAGCGGCAACTGCGCCGCGTCTCCAGTGCGACGTACCTGGTCAGCCTGCTCGACAGCCAGATTGAAACCCCGGCCACCCTCTTCGCCGATGAACAAACCCTCGAAGCCGCCAAGCGCCGCTCGTACCAGAAAGGCGTGCTCGACGGTCGCGACATGGCCAAGGTCTTCGCCTGGATGCGCCCCAACGATTTGATCTGGAGCTACTTCGTCAACAATTACCTGCTGGGCAAAGAGCCGCCGGCCTTCGACATCCTCTACTGGAACAACGACAACACCCGTCTGCCAGCGGCATTTCACGGCGACCTGCTGGACTTCTTCAAGCACAACCCGCTGACCCATCCGGGCGGGCTGGAAGTGTGCGGCACGCCGATCGACCTGCAGAAAGTCACCGTCGACAGCTTCAGCGTCGCCGGCATGAACGACCACATCACGCCGTGGGATGCGGTGTATCGCTCGACCCTGCTGCTCGGTGGCGAGCGGCGTTTCGTGCTGTCCAACAGCGGCCATGTGCAGAGCATTCTCAACCCGCCGAGCAACCCGAAAGCTGCCTACGTCGAGAACGGCAAGATGAGCAGCGACCCGCGTGCCTGGTACTACGATGGTAAACACGTCGATGGCAGTTGGTGGCCGCAGTGGCTGGAGTGGATTCAACAGCGCTCCGGCGCCCAGCACGAAACCACGTTTACCCTCGGCAACCCGAACTATCCACCGATGGAGGCAGCGCCCGGTACTTACGTGCGTGTGCGCTGACGCTTAACCGAACTTTTCTAAGAAGACTGGATGAAAACCCGCGACCGGATTCTCGAATGTGCTTTGCAACTGTTCAACGAAAAGGGCGAGCCGAACGTCTCCACCATGGAGGTGGCGAACGAAATGGGGATCAGCCCGGGCAATCTCTACTACCACTTCCATGGCAAGGAACCGCTGATTCTCGGCCTGTTCGAACGCTTCCAGAGTGAACTGGCGCCACTGCTCGATCCACCCTCGGATGTGGAACTGGCGCCGGAGGATTACTGGCTGTTTTTGCATTTGATCGTCGAGCGACTGGCGCAGTACCGCTTCCTGTTTCAGGACCTGTCGAACCTCGCCGGGCGCTTGCCGAAGCTGGCCAAGGGGATTCGACATTTGCTCAATGCACTGAAGCGCACACTGGCGTCGTTGCTGGCGCGTTTGAAGGCTTCGGGGCAGCTGGTCAGTGATACGCAGGCGTTGGGGCAGTTGGTTGAGCAGATCACCATGACGTTGCTGTTTTCGCTGGATTATCAGCGGATTCTGGATCGTGAGGGTGAGGTGAGGCTGGTTGTGTACCAGATCATGATGCTGGTGGCGCCGCATTTGTTGCCGCCGGTGAAGGTCGCTACGGAGCGGATGGCCCTGCAATACCTTGAAGATCACGACTGAATCAAAAGCCCCTCACCCTAGCCCTCCCGAAACGTCGGACCGCCCGGAGGGAGAGGGGACTGATTGGGGGATGCTGATGAGCTACACCGACCTGAAAGGGTTTTGTTGAATCCATAATCGACTCGATCCTTCAGGTCGACGTACGACGCAAGACACCTCGTTCGGCCCCCTCTCCCTCTGGGAGAGGGCTGGGGTGAGGGGCGGCCTTGAAATGCACAAACAAAAACGCCCGACCTTCACAGGCCGGGCGTTTTGTTTTGCCCTGAAAAATCAGGACTGACTGGTTGGCGTCGACGGGGTCGATGCAGCAGTCGGGGTGGCCGCCGGAGTCGGTGCTGCGGCGGAATTCGACGCACTCACCGGAGCTGCCGGAGCGGCAGGTTTGGCTGCAGCAGGTGCGGCCGGTTTCGGCGCAGCGGCTTTCGGCGCGGCCGGTTTTTTCACTGCCGGTTTCTTCGCCGCAGCAGGTTTCGCTGCAGGCTTGGCAGCCGGTTTGGCGGCAGCAGTTTTCGCTGCTGGCTTGGCGGCGGGTTTCGCTGCAGTTTTGACCGCAGGTTTAGCTGCCGGCTTGGCAGCGGCTTTGGCGGCAACCGGTTTGGCTGCGGCTTTGGCTGCAGGCTTGGCGGCTGCGGTTTTCGCTGCTGGCTTGGCCGCGGCTTTAGCAGCAGGTTTAGCTGCCGCTTTGGCCAGTGGCTTGGCAGCAGACTTGGCTGCTGGTTTGGCCGCAGCCGTTTTCGCGGCCGGTTTTGCCGCAGCGGTTTTCGCCGCCGCCGGTTGGGTTTTCAGACCGGTGAGTTTTTCGATCTGCTTGGTCAAGGTTTCCACCTTGCTATGCAGTGCTTTGACCTCATTGCGGCTCGGTACACCCAGGCGCGAAATTGCGCTGTTCAGGCGCTTGTCGAAAGCCCCTTCCAGCTCGTCCCATTTGCCCAGTGCGCGATCTTTCACGCCGCTGATGCGCGACTTGGCCGAAGAAGCGGAATCCTTGGCAGCGTCGACTTTTTTGCCGACTGCGGATTTGGTGAGCTTCTCGGCTTTCTCGCCGTCTTTGACCAATGTATCGAAGAGCTTGCTGCCGTCAGTGTCGATCTTCGAGTACACGCCTAAACCAGCCAGCCAGATTTTGCGGGAGTAGTCTTCGACTTTCCCGATCCACGAGCTGCCTTCTTTATCGGTGTTCTTTTTACCAGCCATCCCGTTCTCCTTAAGATTTACGCGCGACGCGTTCGAGCAATGCCGTCAGCTCATCGAGCTTAGCAGAGAGTGTCTCAACGTCATGTTTAGACGGAATGCCGATACGATTCAAGGCGCTTGCTACACGGGAGTCGAACGCCTTCTCGACCTTGTCGAGCTGAACTTCGACACGACCTTTGAACGAGCTGACTTCGCTCTTGGCTTCATCGATCTCGGCGTTGGCCGCTTCGAGTTTTTCGGTGACGGCTTTTTTGCCTTTCTTTTCAACAGTTTGACCAGCCTTGATCAGCTCTTGAAAGTAGTCGCTGCCCTCTTGGCCGACCTTGGCGTAGGCACCCAGGCCTGCCAGCCAGATCTTGCGGGCATAGGATTTGACGTCGCTCAGAGCAGAAGTCGAAGCGTCGATTTTTTTCTTCAAAATGACTTTGGCCATGGTGCACCTCACGCGCAGAAGGTTTGAGGAACTGCCCGGAAAAGTGTCGGGCTCAGGCACAAAGTAGGCAGAAAAATTAGAAACGGCACCCTAACAACTGACATAAACAGAGGGAGCACCACAAAACAAATGTAGGAGTGAGCCTGCTCGCGATAGCGGTGTATCAGTCAAAAATGGAGTCGACTGACAGACCGCTATCGCGAGCAGGCTCACTCCTACAAGGGATCGTGTTTCAGACCAAAGCCTTGTCGAGGGCTTTTTCGATTTCGGCTTTGATCATGCCGCTCATGGCCGACATCATGATGCCCAACTCCACATCGACCTTGATCGAATCGTCCGCCACATGCACCGCGCCTTTTACGCCCGAGCGCTTGAGGTTCAGGGTATCGCCGGACCATTGCGGCTCAAGGCCATATTGATCGGAGAGTTTTTGCGCCAGCTTGTCGGCCTTCTCGCGGGTGGCTTCCTTACCCAGGTTGTGGGCACGCTCAACAGTGATTTTGGCCATTACATGACTCCTGATTTAAAAAGATGTGTCGGTAAATCTTGACCGCCGCTGCGGCAAATCGTCCCGAGGATTGCCCATCTTACCTTTAGCCATTCCAAGACAAAGCATGGCTTGGGGATTAGAATGTCGCGCATTCTCTTTTGGTGACAGCGATATGACTGATCAGCGCAAAGGCAGCGATGCCGAACCCACCACTCACTTCGGCTTCAAAAACGTTCCGGAAAGCCAGAAAGCGGAAAAAGTCGCTGAAGTTTTCCACTCGGTAGCCGCGAAATACGACTTGATGAACGACCTTCTGTCGGGCGGCATGCACCGCCTGTGGAAGCGTTTCGCGATCGAACTGTCGGGCGTACGCAGCGGTAACCGCGTGCTGGACATCGCCGGCGGTACCGGTGACCTGACCAAAAAGTTCTCGCACCTGGTCGGCCCGACCGGTCAGGTGGTATTGGCCGACATCAACGAATCGATGCTCAAGGTCGGCCGTGACCGCCTGCTCGATCTGGGTGTCGCTGGCAACGTCGAATTCGTTCAGGCGGACGCGGAAAAACTGCCGTTCCCGGACAACCACTTCGACTGCGTGACCATCGCTTTCGGCCTGCGCAACGTGACGCACAAAGAAGACGCCTTGCGTTCGATGCTGCGCGTGCTCAAGCCCGGCGGTCGTCTGCTGGTGCTGGAATTCTCCAAACCGACCAACGCGCTGATGTCGAAAGCCTACGACGCTTATTCGTTCGCCTTCATGCCGCTGATGGGCAAGCTGATCACCAACGACTCGGAAAGCTATCGCTACCTGGCCGAATCGATCCGCATGCATCCGAATCAGGAAACCCTGAAGTCGATGATGGTCGACGCCGGTTTCGACCGCGTGACCTATCACAACATGACCGCAGGCATCGTCGCCCTGCACCGCGGCATCAAGCCCTGATGTTGCTCACCGGGCTGCTCGCCAGCGTTGAACTCGGCCTCAACCGGGTGCTGCGTCTCGACAGCACGGCGCTGCCGCGGCTGGCGCATTTGACCGGCAAGGTGATTGCCGTCGACTGCCGCAGCCCGGCGCTGCAACTGTTCATCCTGCCGAGTGATGAAGGTCTGATGCTGGCCTCGCATTGGGAAACCGGTGTCGACTGCACCCTGCGTGCGCCGGCCTCGAGCCTGATCAAACTGGCCTTGAGCAAAGACAAGACCGCAGTGCTGCATGCCCCGGAAGTCGAGCTCGATGGCGACAGCGGCGTGCTGCTGGAGCTGACCGGTGTGCTGCAAGACCTTGAGCTGGACTGGGAGTACGAACTCTCGCGCTGGCTCGGCCCGGTCGCCACGCAACTGGTCGGTGGCCATCTGCGCAGCCGCGCACGCTGGTATCAACAAGGATTTGCCAGCCTCAACCAGAACCTCGCCGAATACCTCGCCGAAGAATCGCGCACCCTCGTCGGGCAGCGCGAAGCCGAAGCGCGATTCAGCGAACTGGACCGGATCAAACTTGATCTGGAACGTCTCGAGGCGCGTTTCGAGCGCCTTTCCCGATCCCTCGACCCAAGCGATAACGCATGAAGCTGCTTGCCGTCCGCCGTCTGTTGCGCATCCAGCGCGTCGTGATCCGCTACCGCCTCGATGACCTGCTGTTCGATCTGCCGCTGCCCTGGTTTCTCCTGGCGCTGCGCTACGTGCTGCCGTGGCGCTGGTTCCCGCGCAAGCCGCTGGACCTGAGCCGGGGCGCGCGTCTGCGTCTGGCGTTGCAGGATCTGGGACCGATCTTCATCAAGTTCGGGCAGATTCTTTCGACCCGCCGCGACCTGCTGCCGGAAGACATCGCCGATGAGCTGATGCTGTTGCAGGACCGCGTGCCGCCGTTCGATTCGCAGCTGTCGATCAAGCTGATCGAAGAACAGTTGGGCAAGAAGATCAGCGACGTGTTCAGCCGTTTCGACGTTGAGCCACTGGCCTCAGCCTCCGTGGCGCAGGTACATGCCGCGCAGCTGAAAACCGGCGAAGAAGTGGTGGTCAAAGTGATCCGGCCGGGTCTGAAGCCGATCATCGCGCAGGATCTGGCGTGGCTGTTTATCCTCGCCCGCACTGCCGAAAAACTCTCCGCCGATGCGCGCCTGCTGCACCCGGTCGACGTGGTCCAGGACTACGAAAAAACCATCTACGACGAACTCGATCTGCTGCGCGAGGCGGCCAACGCCAGCCAGTTGAAGCGTAACTTCGAAGGTTCGCCGCTGCTCTACGTGCCGCAAGTCTATTGGGACTGGTGCCGACCGAAAGTGCTGGTGATGGAGCGTATCTACGGCATCCAGGTCACCGATCTGGCGACCCTTGCCGACCAGCGTACCGACATGAAAATGCTCGCCGAGCGCGGTGTGGAGATTTTCTTCACCCAAGTGTTCCGCGACAGTTTCTTCCACGCCGACATGCACCCGGGCAACATCTTCGTCAGCACCGTCAACCCGTGGAGCCCGCAATACATCGCGATCGATTGCGGCATCGTCGGCAGCCTGACCCCGGAAGACCAGGATTATCTGGCGCGCAATCTGTTCGCCTTCTTCAAGCGTGACTACCGCCGTGTGGCGCAACTGCACATCGATTCGGGCTGGGTGCCGGCGGAAACCAAACTCAACGAATTCGAAGCGGCGATCCGTACGGTGTGCGAACCGATCTTCGAAAAACCGTTAAAAGATATTTCATTTGGCCAGGTGCTGATGCGCCTGTTCCAGACCGCACGGCGCTTCAACATGGAAGTGCAGCCGCAACTGGTGCTGCTGCAAAAGACCCTGTTAAACATCGAAGGCCTCGGTCGTCAGTTGTATCCGGATCTGGATCTGTGGAACACCGCGCAGCCATTCCTCGAGCGCTGGATGCGCGAGCGCGTCAGCCCGAAAGCCTTGCTGGGCAACGTGCAGAGCCAGTTCGAACAGCTTCCGCATCTGGCCAACATGGCCCGCGATCTGCTCGAACGCATGTCCCAGCCGCACGCCTATGACCCGCCGCCACCGTGGCACAAACGCAAGGACGACTGGTTCCTGCGCCTGCTCGGTTGCGCGCATCTGGCGGGCGGGGTGATCCTGGCCATCGGTGGCCCGCTGCACGAATTGGGGCATTGGCCGGCCGGAATCATGGTGGCAGTCGGCTTGTATCTGGTCGTTCGCCGATAGCCAGTTTCGTGAACGGCTGGCACACTGTTTCAATGCCTGAACCCGACTATTGAAGTGTGGGGTTCGCTGTCGGAGTCGAAGATGAAAAACTGGCTGGACGAGATCAAATGGGACGCTGATGGCCTGGTGCCGGCGATTGCCCAGGATCACAAGACCGGACGCGTGCTGATGATGGCCTGGATGAACCGCGAAGCGCTCGAACTGACCGCTGCGGAAAACCGTGCAATCTACTGGTCACGTTCCCGTGGCAAGCTGTGGCGCAAGGGCGAAGAGTCCGGCCATGTGCAGACCTTGCATGAGATGCGTCTGGACTGTGACGCCGACGTGATCATCCTGATGGTTGAACAGATCGGCGACATCGCTTGCCATACCGGCCGTCAAAGCTGCTTTTACCGTGTCTTCGAAAACGGCGACTGGAAGACAGTCGACCCAGTCCTGAAAGACCCGCACGCTATCTATTCCGCAGGACACAAACATGAGTGACACCCTGACCCGCCTCGCTCAGGTACTTGAAGAGCGCAAAGGCGCAGCCGCCGACAGCTCGTATGTGGCTAGTCTGTATCACAAGGGCCTGAACAAGATTCTGGAGAAAGTCGGCGAAGAGTCGGTCGAAACCATTATTGCCGCCAAGGACGCCGCCATCAGCGGCGACTGCAGCGACGTGATCTACGAGACCGCCGACCTGTGGTTCCACAGCATGGTCATGCTCGCCCAACTGGGGCAGCATCCGCAGGCCGTGCTGGATGAACTGGATCGTCGCTTCGGCCTGTCCGGACACGTCGAGAAAGCCTCGCGTCCGTCCGCCTGAACAATTTTTAGAGAGGAACAGCAACATGGGCATTTTTGACTGGAAACACTGGATCGTCATTCTGGTTGTCGTGGTGCTGGTGTTCGGCACCAAGAAACTGAAAAACCTCGGCACCGACGTTGGCGAGTCGATCAAGGGCTTCCGCAAAGCCATGAACGACGATGAAAAACCGGCTGCCGATCCAACCGTGACACCTGCGCAGCCAGTGCCACCGGTGCAGCCGCAAGCCACCGCTCAGGCCAATCCGCCGCACACCATCGACGTGCAGGCGCAGAAAGTCGAAGAGCCGATCCGCAAAGACGTGTGAGCACTGACTAATGTTTGGTATCAGCTTCTCTGAACTGCTGCTCGTCGGCCTCGTCGCCCTGCTGGTGCTGGGCCCCGAGCGTCTGCCGGGCGCTGCACGCACCGCCGGCCTGTGGGTCGGACGGCTGAAGCGCAGCTTCAACGCGATCAAACAGGAAGTTGAACGTGAAATCGGTGCTGACGAAATCCGTCGGCAACTGCACAACGAGCACATTCTGTCGCTGGAGCAAGAGGCGCGGAAAATTTTCAATCCGGTTCAGCAAGAACCGACGCCGGTTGAGCATGTGGGTCAGCAGACGATTCATGCGCCGACCGCGCCTGTTACGCCAGCACCGGCACCCGCTGCCGTTGTAGCACCGACAGAGCCGGCGCCAGCCGCTGTGGAACAATCTGTTGAACACGTTGCGCCAACCGCCGCGCCGATCACACCTGCGCCTCACGACACCACTTTGCCGCCGCGAGCCCCATGAGCGATCTCCCCGAAAACGACCAGCACATGCCGCTGGTTTCGCACCTCACCGAGTTGCGCACCCGCCTGCTGCGTTGTGTGGCGGCGATCTTCATCATCTTCGCCGGGCTGTTTGCGTTCACCCAGCAGATCTATACCTTCGTCTCGACGCCGCTGCGCCAGTACCTGCCGGTCGGCGCGACGATGATCGCCACCGACGTGTCGTCGCCGTTCCTGACGCCGCTGAAGCTGACGATGATGGTTTCGCTGTTCCTCGCGATCCCGGTGATCCTGCATCAGATCTGGGGCTTTATCGCGCCAGGTCTGTACAAACATGAGAAACGCATCGCGGTGCCACTGCTGGTGTCCAGCATCCTGCTGTTCTATACCGGCATGGCGTTCGCCTATTACTTCGTGTTCCCGCTGATCTTCAAGTTCTTCGCTGCCGCCACCCCGGCGGGCGTGGAAATGATGACCGACATCGCCAGTTACCTCGATTTCGTCATGACGCTGTTCTTCGCCTTCGGCGTGGCGTTCGAGATCCCGGTGGCTGTTGTGCTGCTGGTGTGGATCGGCGTGGTCGATGTGGCCTACCTGAAGAAAATTCGCCCGTACGTGATCATCGGCTGCTTCGTGGTCGGCATGATCCTGACGCCGCCGGACATCTTCTCGCAGACCCTGCTGGCCGTGCCGATGTGGATGCTGTTCGAAATCGGCATCCTGTTCGGTGGTTTGATCAGCAAGCGCGAACGTCCGGAAGAGAACCCGGCCGACGACCACAACGACCAGCCGCCAGCGACCCAGGCATGAACCTGCTGTTGCTCGAAGAGGCTGACTTCATTGCGGCCGACCGTGTGGTGCTGCGTGATCGCCGCCTGACCCATATGCAGGAAGTTCACCGTTCGGAAGTTGGTGACAGCCTGCGCGTTGGCCGTATCAACGGGCTGATGGGCACGGCTGAACTGCTGCGCCTCGAAGCAGGTGAAGCCGAGCTGCGCGTCAGCCTGGATCAGCCACCACCGGCCAAGCTGCCGCTGACCTTGGTACTCGCTCTGCCGCGCCCGAAAATGCTTCGCCGGGTGTTCCAGACCGTCGCGACCATGGGCGTGCCGAAGGTGATTCTGGTCAACAGCTATCGGGTCGAGAAGAGTTTCTGGCAGACGCCGTTTCTTGAGCCTGAGGCGATTCGTGAGCAACTGATCCTCGGCCTCGAACAGGCCCGCGACACCGTGTTGCCGGAAATCATCATCGAGAAGCGCTTCAAGCCGTTTGTTGAGGATCGGCTGCCGGCGATTACCGACGGCACCCTCGGTCTGGTCGGCCATCCCGGTAACTACCCGCCGTGCCCACGCGCCCTCAGCGAACCCGTCACCCTGGCCATCGGTCCCGAAGGTGGCTGGATCCCCTACGAAATAGATTTGCTGGCCAAATCGGGCCTGCAACCGGTGCAACTCGGCGAGCGCATCCTGCGCGTCGAAACCGCCGTCACCGCCCTGCTCGCCCGGCTCTTCTAAGTTCAACTCCGCTCCCGTGTAGGAGCTGCCGAAGGCTCGGGCCGCGATCGGACGATCTTTTAATTTTGCTTCAACAAAACAAGATCAAAAGATCGCAGCCTCGTTTCACTCGACAGCTCCTACAGGATGGCGGCGTCCCGGATAAATGGTGTTACAGATTGCCATCATCCGGCCGATACCCTCTCCATAAGTCCAATTAGTGGTCCGAAGGGAGTGGTCGCATGTACCGTTGGTTAGCCGAGAGTCTTGGAAACGTCAGCGTCAAACGCAAGCTGGGAATCGGTTTCGGCCTGGTGCTGTTGCTGACACTGTTGATCACCTTCACCGGCTGGACCGGCATGAGCGGCATCATCAGCCGTGGTGACAAGCTGGGTTTTATCTCCAGCCTCAATGAGCTGACCAAGGACCTGCGCCTGGCGCGCATGGATTACGACATGCGTCGCGGCGAGCAGGGACCGGGCACGGTCAACGAATTCCTGAGCAAACTCGAAAGCGGCCTGCAATCGGCACGCGGCATGATTGAGCAGCCGTCCGATGTGGCGATGGTCGATCAACAATTGGCTGCCGTGGCCGAATACAAGCGTGCCTTCGGTGAAATGACGCAGGCCACCGTGCAGCGTGAAGACGCACGCAGCAAGCTGGGCGCCAATGCCGACAATGCCGTATCCAAGGTCGGCGCGGTCGAGAGCGCGCTGCTGCAAGGCGACAGCATCGCGCAATACAACGCGGTGATCGAACTGAGCAAGCTGCTGCAGCAAGCGCGATATCAGGTGCGCGGTTACACCTACAGCGGTAAGGCCGATGCCGAGCAACCAGCCCTGACCGCGATCGACAATGCCCTGAAAAACCTCGAAAGCCTGCCGTCCCGCGTCCCAGATCAGCATATCGCCAACCTGCAGCAAGCCACCGAGTCGCTCAAGGCTTACCGTGCAGCCGTGGCTCAATTCCGTGATTCTCAAGTAAAAAACGCTGCAGCACTGGTCAACATGTCTGCTCAGGGTGACATTTTGATCGCCGTCAGCAAGAAACTGACTGAATCGCAAACCGTCGTACGTGACACCGATGCCGCACGTGCCAAAAACTTGCTGCTGATCGCCACCGCACTGGCCGTAGCGTTCGGTCTGCTGGCCGCCTGGGCAATCACCCGCCAGATCATCATCCCGCTGAACCAGACCCTGAAAGTCGCCGAGCGCGTGGCTGCGGGCGACCTGACGCACAACTTGGTTTCCCTGCGTCGCGACGAACTCGGCCAACTGCAACGTTCGATGCAGAGCATGACCCAAGGCCTGCGTGAACTGGTCGGCGGGATCAGCGATGGCGTCACCCAGATCGCCAGCGCCGCTGAAGAACTGTCGGCGGTGACCGAGCAGACCAGCGCCGGGGTCAACAATCAGAAAATCGAGACCGACCAGGTCGCCACCGCCATGAACGAAATGGCCGCCACCGTGCAGGAAGTCGCGCGTAACGCCGAAGAGGCTTCCGAAGCCGCCGTCGCTGCTGACCAACAGGCCCGCGAAGGCGACAAAGTCGTCGGCGAAGCGATTGCTCAGATCGAACGCCTGGCCGTTGAAGTCGGTCACTCGACCGAAGCCATGGGTGAACTGAAGCGCGAAAGCGACAAGATCGGCAGCGTCCTCGACGTGATCAAATCCGTGGCCCAGCAAACCAACCTGCTGGCCCTCAACGCCGCCATCGAGGCCGCGCGTGCCGGTGAAGCCGGGCGTGGTTTTGCCGTGGTCGCCGACGAAGTGCGCAGCCTTGCGCAACGTACGCAGAAGTCCACCGAAGAAATCGAAGAACTTATCGTCGGCCTGCAAAACGGCACCCAGCAAGTGGCAACGATCATGGACAACAGCCGCACCCTCACCGACAGCAGCGTTGAACTGACCCGCCGTGCCGGTGGTTCGCTGGAAAGCATTACTCGCACCGTTTCGGCGATTCAGGCGATGAACCAGCAGATTGCGGCAGCGGCCGAGCAGCAGAGTGCGGTGGCTGAAGAGATCAACCGTAGCGTGCTGAATGTGCGGGATGTGTCGGATCAGACGTCGGCGGCGAGTGAAGAGACCGCGGCGTCCAGCGTTGAGCTGGCGCGGTTGGGGACGCATCTGCAGATGTTGGTCGGTCGATTTAAGGTCTAGCCCAACGATCGTTCCCACGCTCTGCGTGGGAACGCATCCTGTGACGCTCCGCGTCGCGCATGCAAAGGGACGCGGAGCGTCCCGGGCGGCATTCCCACGCGGAGCGTGGGAACGATCAGGTACTACAAGACCTGACGCAAGAAGGCCTGCGCGCGCGGATCCTTCGGCGCATCAAAGAATTCAGCCGGCGCAGCATCTTCCAGCAACTTGCCGTGATCGAAGAACAACACTCGATCCGCCACTTCCCGGGCAAAACCCATTTCGTGGGTCACGCAGACCATGGTCATGCCTTCCACGGCCAGGTTCTTCATCACGTCCAGCACCTCGCCGACCATCTCCGGGTCGAGGGCCGAGGTCGGCTCATCGAACAGCATGACCTTCGGCTCCATCGCCAGCGCTCGGGCGATCGCCACGCGCTGTTGCTGACCGCCGGACAGACGTGACGGAAACTCGTTGGCCTTCTGCGCAATCCCGACCTTTTTAAGCAACTCCATCGCCTTGGCCTCGCGCTCTTGCTTGCCGCGCTTGCGCACGACTTTCTGCGCCAGACAGAGGTTTTCCAGCACGGTCATGTGCGGGAACAGGTTGAAATGCTGGAACACCATGCCGACTTCGCGGCGGTAGGCGTTGACGTCGGTTTTCGGGTCGGCCAATTGCAGGCCGTCGATGCTCACCGAGCCGGAATCGAATTGTTCCAGGCCATTGAGGCAACGCAGGAAGGTCGACTTGCCGGAACCCGACGGGCCGATCACCACCAGCACTTCGCCTTTGGCGACCGTGGTGCTGACGTTATCCACCGCGCGCACCACTTGCCCACGGGTGTCGAAGACTTTTACCAGATCGCGGACTTCAATCACTTTGCGCGAGCCTCCGCTCAAGCCGGCTGGCGATTTTCGACAGCGGCAGGTTGATCAACAGGTACAGACCGGCGACGCAGAACAAAATCTCGAACGGCGAGAACGAGGTGGTGATGACCTCGCGGCCGCTTTTTAACAGTTCGGTGATGGCGATCACCGACACCAGCGAGGTGTCCTTGACCAGACTGATGAATTGCCCGGCCAGCGGCGGCAGCACGCGTTTCAGCGCTTGCGGCAACACCACGTGACGCATCGATTGACCGGCACTCAGACCGAGCGAGCGCGCCGCTTCATTCTGGCCACGGGCAATCGATTGCACGCCGGAGCGGATGATCTCCGCCACGTAGGCGCCAGTGAACAGCGACAGCGCGGCGATCCCGGCGAACTCGCGGGACAGGTTCATCACCGTGCCGATGAAGAAGTAGAAAATGAAGATCTGCACCAGCAGCGGCGTGCCGCGCACCAGTTCGACATAAATCGTCGAGAGGTCGCGCAGGGTCGGGTTGTTCGACAGCCGACAGAGGCCGGTGACCAGACCGATCAGCAAACCCAGGACACCGGAAACCACTGACAGCCAAAGCGTGGTCCACAGCCCCCACAACAGCGGGCCTGCTGCCCAATGCCGAGTCACGCCCACGACGTCGCCTTCGGCGACATCGTCGCCCTGAGCGAATTGCAGGCTGTTCTCGTCGACAGTCAGGTGCTGCTCGTCACCGGCGTCGTTGCGCAGGGTGACTTGCGCGCTGCTGCCCTTGCGCACCAGTTCGGTGACGGTGGAGATGTCGTTGGCACGCTGGGTTTCCTCGGCCTGATAGGCGAAGTACTGCGGCACACGGTTCCAGCGCCATTCGTAGGACATCAGCGACGTCGCGTAATACAACGCGCCCGCCAGGCCGACCAGCACCAGCACGGTGAGGACGTGCCAGGGCCATTGGGCTTTTTTCTGTTTCATTGCAGGTTCTCGGATGATCGTTCCCACGCTCTGCGTGGGAATGCCGCTAGGGACGCTCTGCGTCCCTGCCTGTTCGTGACGCGGAGCGTCACAGGATGCGTTCCCACGCGGAGCGTGGGAACGATCAGCGGATGCGCGTTATTCCATGTCCTTGAGCCACTCGGTGCTCTTGAACCACTTGTCATGGATGCGATCGTAGGTGCCGTCTTCGTGGATCTGGTGCAGGAAGTTGTTGATGAAGTTGAGGCTGTCGTAGTCACCCTTCTTCAGACCGAAAGCCAGTGGCTCGTAGGTGAACGGCTTGTCGAGGAACACCAGTTTGCCGGCGCCGACTTTGGTCACTGCAACCACGTTGTACGGGGCGTCGTAGATAAAGGCGTCAGCCTTGCCATTGACTACGTCAAGCACGGCTTCCTGCTCGTTGTCGTAGCCGTGGTACTTGGCTTTGGAGATCAGCTTCTTGGCGACCATTTCGCCGGTGGTGCCGAGCTTGGAGGTGATGCGGTAGTCTGCTGTGTTCAGGTCTTTGTAGGACTTGATGGTGCCTTCCAGTTCCTTGCGGATCAGCAGGGTCTGGCCGACCACGATGAACGGTTCGCTGAAGTTCAGGCGCAGGTTGCGTTCCTGAGTCAGGGTCATGCCGCTACCGATCATGTCGAACTTGTCGGTCATCAGCGCCGGGATGATGCCGTCGTAACCGGTGGAAACCAGTTCCAGCTTGACGCCCATGGCCTTGGACATGGCTTTGAGGATATCGACTTCGAAGCCGATGATTTCGCCGCGCTTGTTGGTCATTTCGAACGGCATGTAGGTCGGATCCATACCGACTTTCAACGTGCCGCGCTTGACCGCGTCATCGATCGCACCGGCCTGCGCCGCATTGACTGCAACCAGTGCCGTGACGCCGACCAGCAGCATCGACAGATACTTCTTCATCTTCAAGTCCCCAAAACCATTGCGTTTGCGGCGCGAAAACCAACAGTGACGGGCAAAAAAGCCCGGGTGCGCCAATTCGGGGACGGATGCTAACGCACTCGTTTTTTTGCACAAGGTTTAATGGACGATTTGTTTAACAATCAAGGGCTACCCCCTCACCCCAGCCCTCTCCCCCAAGGGGCGAGGGGGGGGAAGGGAGCCGATCTTCATGCTGTTCAAATCCGAGTTCGACTGGATATTTCAGGTCGGCGTAACTCGAACATCCAACTCGGTCAGTCCCCTCTCCCTTTGGGAGAGGGGTAGGCGGGCGGCGTTCCGATGAGGGGCTTTTCAGCAGGCCAAAAAAAACCCCGCTGGCTAGCGGGGTTTCTTTATCAGGCCGGCTGAGCCTGCAAGCTCACCGGTCGCAGCGGCAGCAACGGCGCATGCGGATCGGCTTTCACCGACGCGCGCCATGCATCCAGCCACTCGGCGTGACCTTCAGCCCAAACCTGCTCGTGCAGACGCGCCAGCGCTACAGGGTCGCTGAGCAGTTGCAGACGATCATGGTTGTTCAGCCCGGCCGGGCCAACCTTGATCGCGTGGCGCACACGTTCCTGACGCAACCACTCGATCGGCTCGGCCTGACCGTGACGGGAGGTCGCCAGCGAGCACGCCAAAGCGTTCTGCTGTGGATCGACCACCGCGCGGACAAAGCCGTCGTTGAGGGCGTGGTAACGATTTTCGTGGGTGTACTGATCAGTGGCCAGCAGCGCCTGCGGTGGATTGTATTCCTCAGGGATGAGGAACAGGCTCTCGTCACGGGACTTCAGGCCCAGACCGACACGGCTGGAGATCACCGACACCGGGATCGACAGCATCAGCGAACCGACGATCGGCACCAGCCACCAGAGGAAGCTCGGGTTCAACCAGATCACCAGCAGCGCCCAGCAGAAGCCCAACAGGGTCTGCGGGCCGTGGCGTTTGACCGCTTCGCTCCAAGGCGTCGAGTCGTCATCACGCTGCGGCGAGTTCCAGGTCGCGGCCCAGCCAAGGAACGCGGCGAGGACGAAACGGGTGTGGAAAATCATCCGCACCGGCGCCAGCAGCATGGAGAACAACATCTCCAGCAGCATCGACAGGGTCACTTTGAACTTGCCGCCGAACTCTTTCGCGCCCTTGGCCCAGATCAGAATGATGCTCAACAGTTTCGGCAGGAACAGCAGCACGATGGTCGTCGAGAACAGCGCGATCGCCTTGTCCGGGTGCCATTGTGGCCACAGCGGATAGAGCTGACGCGGTTCGAGGAAGTACTGCGGCTCCATCAGCGTGTTCACCGCCAGCAGCGCGGTCGACAACACCAGGAAGAAGAACCACAACGGCGCCGACAGGTACGACATTACGCCCGTCAGGAACACCGCACGGTGCACCGGGTGCATGCCTTTAACCAGGAACAGGCGGAAATTCATCAGGTTGCCGTGGCACCAGCGACGGTCACGCTTAAGTTCGTCGAGCAGGTTCGGCGGCAGTTCTTCGTAGCTGCCCGGCAGGTCGTAGGCAATCCACACGCCCCAACCGGCACGGCGCATCAGCGCGGCTTCAACGAAGTCGTGAGACAGAATCGCACCGGAGAACGCACCTTTACCCGGCAACGGCGCCAGGGCGCAGTGGTCGATAAACGGCTTCATGCGGATGATCGCGTTGTGACCCCAGTAATGGGATTCACCCAACTGCCAGAAGTGCAGACCGGCGGTGAACAGCGGGCCGTAAACGCGGGTGGCGAACTGCTGCATACGCGCATACAGGGTGTCCATGCCCGACGCACGCGGCGCGGTCTGGATGATCCCTGCGTCCGGCGTGGCTTCCATCAAGCGCACCAGACTGGTCAGGCACTCGCCGCTCATTACCGAGTCGGCGTCGAGCACGACCATGTACTTATAGTCACCGCCCCAACGACGGCAGAAGTCGTCAAGGTTGCCGCTCTTGCGTTTCACACGACGGCGACGACGGCGATAGAAGATCTTGCCGAAGCCTTTGGCCTCGCGGCAGACGTCCAGCCAAGCCTGTTGCTCGGCCACGCAAATGTCGGTGTCGTTACTGTCACTGAGGACGAAGAAGTCGAAACGATCCAGATCACCGGTGGCAGCGACCGACTCGAACGTTGCGCGCAGACCGGCGAATACGCGCGGTACGTCTTCGTTGCAGATCGGCATCACCAGCGCGGTACGCGCGTCTTTGGCAATCGGCTCGTTGCCGGCGCTTTTGCCGGAGATACGGTATTTATCGTGACCGGTGAGCAACTCGAGGAAGCCCATCAACGCCGTCCAGAAACCCGCCGATACCCAGCAGAACAGAATCCCGAACAGAATCAGGATGCTGGTTTGCAGCGCATACGGCAGCACTTGCGTGGCGGTTTGCAGCAGCGGTTGATGCAGGACTTCTTCGAGATCAACGAACGACCAGCCCTGGTACGGCATGATGCCTTTCATGTACCAGCCGGCGACGATGGTCTGGCCGAGCATCAGCAGCAACAGAATGTAGCGACGAATCGAACCAACGGTGCGCCAGCGCGCGGCCGGCAGGACGTTTTCGTCTTTCGGCGGCTGCGGCGGGTTGGTGCGACCGGTCATGCGGCGCCAGCCACGCACCAGAATATTGGTACGCCATGGCTCCGGCACGACTTTGGTCCGACGGATCGGCGGCGTTGCCTTCAGGCTGACGCGACCGCTGGCGTCGAGCACCAGCATCTCCGCGTCTTCAAGTTCTTCGGCGGTGCTCAGGGTCAGGCGCTTGCGCACCGAAGCCTGGGCGGCTTCGGCAGGGGCGTCGAACGTCGCGGACGACAGGCGTTCATGCAGCTCGCTGAACGACTGGCAGCCCGCGAGTTCCGCGCGCTGCTCGTCGGTCATCGGCAGATGCGCCAGATACTCGGACAGAGTCTCTGGCTGTACTTGAGAGTTACTCATCGGCAGGCAACTGATAGCTCCAGGTCTCGGTCAGGACTTCTTCAGTCGGTGCCGATTCCGGTGTGGCTGGGGCCGCGTCGGCAGCAACAGGCTGCTTGGCGTCTTTGTTGGCCTTGTCCTTGGCATCTGCAGCTGGCTTAGCGTCGGCCTGTTTGGCCTCGGCGGCTTTGGCTTCCTTGTCGATTTTCTCTTGTTGCTTGGCGGCAACCTTGTCGGCCTTGGCAACGGACGAGTTGGACGCCGGCACCGAAGACTTGGCCAGATCGGCCGTGACGATTGGCTGCACCAGAGCGGCACGCATCTCGGTCGACTTGCTCGCGTCCTTGATCTTCATGCGCAGGGTCAAGCGCCAGCCTTTGGTTTCCGGGTTGTAGCGCACGCTGTTTTCAACCAGTTCGGCGTTGTCACCGACACTGACCTGACTGCGCACGTCGGCATCCGGGGTCAGCGCCGCCAGCGATGGACCTTCGAAGTCGACCAGGTAGGCAACGCTGCCATCCGGCTGACGGATCAGGTTCGACTGTTTGACGTCACCGGTCGAACGCAGAGTCTGCGATACCCAGGCGCTGTCCGGCGCGTGAATCGCCGCTTCGTCCATAGTCCAGTGCATGCGGTAGGCGAAGTCCAGTGGCTGGCCCGGCTCGGGCATTTTTTCCGGGCTCCAGAACGCAACGATGTTGTCGTTGGTTTCGTCGGCGGTCGGAATCTCTACCAGATCAACGGTGCCTTTGCCCCACTCGCCCTTCGGCTCGATCCAGGCGCTTGGGCGCTTGTCGTAGCGGTCATCGAGGTCTTCGTAGTGGCTGAAGTCGCGACCACGCTGCAGCAGACCGAAGCCACGCAGGTTCTCGACGCTGAAGTTGCTTACGGCCAGGTGTTTCGGGTTGTTCAGTGGACGCCAGATCCACTCGCCGTTACCGGCATGGATAGACAGACCGCTGGAGTCGTGCAGTTCACGACGGTAGTTGAGGACTTTCGACGGCTGGTTGGCACCGAACAGGAACATGCTGGTCAGCGGTGCGATACCCAGTTTACCGACCTTGTCACGCAGAAACATCTGCGCCTTGACGTCGACAATGGTGTCGCTGCCCGGACGCAGGATCAGACGGTAGGCACCGGTAGCGCGCGGCGAATCCAGCAGGGCGAAGATCACCAGGTGCTTGTCACCCGGCTTCGGCTGTTGAATCCAGAACTCGCGAAAACGTGGGAACTCTTCACCCGACGGCAGCGCGGTATCAATCGCCAGGCCACGGGCCGAGAGGCCGTAGGTGTGGCCCTTGCCGACAACGCGGAAGTAACTCGCGCCGAGCATGGTCATGATTTCGTCTTGCTTGTCGGCCTTGTTGATCGGGTACAGCACACGGAAACCGGCATAACCCAGTTGTTCGGTGGCTTTCGGATCGAATTTGAGGTCGCCGAAATCGAAGCGGGTCGGATCGTATTTGATCTCTTCGACGGTGTTCGCTGTGATTTCGTTGATTTTCACCGGTGTATCGAAGTGCATACCCTGGTGATAAAAGGACAGTTTGAACGGGGTCTTCTGATCAGCCCACTCAGCCTTTTCGGTGAGGAAGCGGATTTTCTGATAGTCCGCGAACTTCATGTCGCGGAATTCGTTCGGCAGGTTGCTGCGCGGGGCTTCGAACTTCTGCCCGGCCAGCTCTTTGGCCTTGGCCGATACATCGTCAAGATTGAACGCCCAAAGCTGACCGGCGCTGAGCAGGCACAGGAGCGCCGAACCCGCTACCAGGGCACTTCGCATGCGTTTGGCAGACATTTTTGCTGCATTACAGGGACTAACAATCACGAGCAACCCTCGCCGAAAACAGATCAAAAAACCAACGGCCAGATGAAGTGCCTGTGAGGCTTTCGGCAGTGAAAAGCCGACCTTCCAGAGCACCCTTGCCAAGTTGGCGAGCATTGTTCCGACTCCGCTGGGGCAAAATGATTCCCCAATCGGATCCAGACAAGTCTCTACCTAAGTCAAAAATGAATCAGCGAACGCTGATCCCAGTGCGCGCGATTATCTAGTAGCCCGCATGACAACGCATCAGGGGTAACAAAGTATTTATCGCGAAAACACCCTAAAAACAGTCGAAATTTCCTAAAAAGGTGTTTCAAGCGCTTTCAGGTCTGTAACAAAAAGGTAACCGGGCCATCGTTGACCAAATGCACCTGCATATCGGCGCCGAATCTACCTGATGCCACAGTGCCATGCACCTGTTTCGCACTGCTTAATAGATAGTCGAACAATTCCTCGCCCAAGGCCGGAGGCGCGGCCGTCGAAAAGCTCGGGCGCAACCCGCTTTTGGTGTCGGCCGCGAGGGTGAACTGCGAGACCAGCAGCAACCCGCCACCGACATCGGCGAGGGACAAGTTCATCTTGCCCTCCGCATCACTGAATACCCGATAGTTAAGCAGTTTATGCAGAAGTTTGTCGGCGCTGGTACGCGTGTCGTCGGGTTCGACCGCCACCAGCACCAGCAAACCGTGATCCACCGCGCCAACCACTTCGCCGGCGACTTCAACCCGCGCACCGCGTACGCGCTGTAACAGCCCCTTCATGCTTCTTCAGGCGGCAGGTCGAGCAGGCGCCGGGCCATGTTCCCCGCGGCGCGTACCAGTGCATCGGTGATGCCCGGTTCAGAGGCCGCGTGGCCGGCATCACGGATCACCTGCAGTTCGCTGTTCGGCCAGGCCTGATGCAATTCCCAGGCGTTGTCGAGCGGGCAAATCACGTCGTAACGACCGTGAATGATCACACCCGGCAAATGGGCGATCTTGCCCATGTCGCGGATCAGCTGGTTCGGCTCAAGGAAGGCATTGTTGGTGAAGTAATGGCACTCGATCCGCGCAATCGACAGTGCGCGCTGCGGTTCGGAGAAGCGATCGACCACCAACGGGTTCGGCCGCAGGGTTGCAGTACGACCTTCCCAGGTCGACCAGGCTTTGGCCGCGTGCATCTGGGCGATCTGGTCGTTGCCGGTCAGGCGCTTGTGGAATGCGCTGAGCAGGTCATCGCGCTCGTCCAGCGGAATTGGCGCGATGTAGTCCTGCCAGTAATCAGGGAACAGACGGCTGGCACCGGCCTGATAGAACCATTCGATTTCCTGCGGACGGCAGAGAAAGATCCCGCGCAGGATCAGACCGTGCACACGCTCCGGGTGGGTTTGTGCGTAAGCCAGCGCCAAGGTCGACCCCCACGAACCGCCAAACAGCACCCATTTATCGATGCCCAGGTGTTTGCGGATGCGCTCAAGGTCGGCGACCAGATCCCAGGTGGTGTTGTTTTCCAGGCTGGCGTGCGGCGTGGAGCGTCCGCAACCGCGCTGGTCGAAGGTGACAATGCGATACAGGTTCGGATCGAAATAGCGACGGCTCTGCGCGTCGCAACCGGCGCCAGGGCCGCCGTGGATGAACACAACCGGCAAACCCTCCGGTGAACCGCTTTCGTCGACGTACAGCGTATGGGTGTCATCGACAGCCAGATCGTGCCGGGCGTGAGGTTTGATCTGCGGAAACAAAGTCTGCATTGCGCGCTCCGTAAGGGGTCGAGGTCATCCCTGGGGGGACTTCTATTATTCTGCCGTTGGGCATCATAAACCCGATTTACGTCAATGAGCATGCTCCGGGGCCTGATCATTCCCACGCTCTGCGTGGGAATGCCTCTTGGGACGCTCCGCGTCCAGTGACGCGGAGCGGCACGGGCTGCATTCGCACGCGGAGCGTGGGAACGATCAAGATCGCAGCCTTCGGCAGCTCCTACAGGGGTGAGTCAGCCGCGGTAGTGTTTTTCGCCCCAGACTAGATAGCCCTGCAGTAATTCCTTGAGCACCACCCGCGTCGGCTCGGCCAGATCGGCGCGGTAGCGAAACGGCTCGAATTCTTCCATGTAGGTGCTCTGGCACAACTCCAGTTGCACGGCGTGGATGTTCTCGGCCGGGTTGCCGTAGTGACGGGTGATGTGGCCGCCCTTGAAGCGTCCGTTGAGCACGTGGCTGTATTGGTCGTGACGCGCGCAGATCGCTTCAAGTTGCGTGGCCAATTGCGGATCACAACTGGCGCCATTGAAGGTGCCGAGGTTGAAGTCCGGTAGTTTGCCGTCGAACAGGTGCGGGATGATCGAGCGGATCGAGTGCGCGTCGAACAGCAGCGCGTAGCCGAATTCGGCTTTCAATCGCGCCAGTTCTTCCTGAAGCGTGCGGTGGTAAGGCGTCCAGATCTGCTCCAGGTAGATTGCGCGTTCCTCTTTCGACGGCTCATGGCCTTCACGGAACAACGGGATGCCATCGAACAGCGTCGCAGGGTACAGACCGGTGGTGGCACCGGCGTACAGCGGTTTGTCGTCGGACGGACGATTCAGGTCAATCACAAAACGCGAATACTCGGCGGCCAAGGTGCTGGCGCCCAGTTCTTCAGCAAAGTCGTAAAGCTGGGGGATATGCCAGTCAGTGTCCGGCAGGCTTTTCGCGTCCGGGATGAGTCCGGCCTCCACCGCCGGGGTCAGGCGCACACCGGCATGCGGCATGCTGATCAGCAGCGGCACGCGACCTTGTTTGAAGTTCAGAACCTTATCCACAACCGCCCTCCTACAGATTTGATTCGACGCCGTGACGCACGACGCGTTTATCCAGATCACCACCGAGCCAATAGGCCAGATCCGCCGGGCGATCGATTTGCCAGGCAACAAAGTCCGCGACCTTGCCGACTTCCAGCGAACCGTGGGTGTCGGCCATGCCCAGCGCTTGTGCGGCGTGAATGGTCGCGCCGGCCAGGGCTTCTTCCGGGGTCATGCGGAAGCAAGTGCAGGCCATGTTCAGCATCAGGCGCAGCGACAGCGCCGGCGAGGTGCCGGGGTTGAGATCGCTGGCGATGGCGATTTTCACCTTGTGCTTGCGCAAGGCGTCCATCGGCGGCAACTGGGTTTCACGCAGGAAGTAGAACGCGCCCGGCAACAGCACCGCGACGGTGTCGGATTTGGCCATGGCAATGACGTCAGCCTCGTCCATGAACTCCAGGTGATCGGCAGACAACGCCTTGTATCGCGCGGCGAGGCTTGAGCCGTGCAGCGATGACAGCTGTTCGGCATGCAGCTTCACTGGCAGGCCGAGTTTTTGCGCGGCGATGAACACACGCTCGACCTGTTCAGGGGAGAACGCCAGGTATTCGCAGAAGGCATCTACGGCATCGACCAGACCTTCGGCGGCCAACGCTGGCAGCATCTGAGTGCAGATCAGATCGATGTAATCGTCGGCGCGATCCTTGTACTCCGGTGGCAACGCGTGGGCGGCGAGGCAGGTGCTGCGCACGCTGATCGGCAACTCTTTGGCCAAGCGCCGGATGACCCGGAGGATCTTGCGTTCATTGGCCAGATCGAGGCCGTAGCCCGATTTCATTTCGACCGTGGTCACGCCGTCGCGCATCAGGCTTTTCAGGCGTTTGGCGGCGCTGGCGAACAACTCGTCTTCCGTCGCTTCACGCGTCGCGCGCACGGTGCTGGCGATGCCGCCGCCCGCCGCCGCGATTTCCGCGTAGCTGACGCCTTGCAGTCGCTTTTCAAATTCGCCACTGCGGTTACCACCGAACACCGTGTGGGTGTGGCAGTCGATCAGACCGGGGGTGACCCATGCGCCTTGCAAGTCGTTGACCGCCGGGTATTCGCCGGACGGCAATTGATTGCGCGGGCCGATCCACTCGATGTGCGCACCGGACGTCACGATGGCCGCATCCTCGATGATCGAGTAGACGCCTTGCGCCATGGTTGCGACGTGGCAGTGTTGCCAGAGGGTTTTCACTGTTGGCCTCCGTTGGGGTTGGTGATCGTTCCCACGCTCTGCGTGGGAATGCAGCCGTGACGCTCCGCGTCACTGGACGCGGAGCGTCCCTTGAGGCATTCCCACGCAGAGCGTGGGAACGATCAGTGTGTAGGGTTAAAGGCTAGGCAAAAGCTTTGCCGAAACCAGCTCAGTCAAACACCTCGAAGCCAACAGTTCAGTCGCCGCATTGATGTCCGGAGCAAAAAACCGGTCCTTCTCATAGAACGGCACTTCCTTACGCAAAATCGCCCGCGCCTGCTCCAGCTTCGCCGAGGTCTTCAGACCGTTACGCAGATCCAGACCCTGCACCGCCGCTAGCCATTCCACCGCGAGAATCCCGCGAGTGTTTTCAGCCATTTCCCACAGACGCTTGCCGGCCGCCGGGGCCATCGACACATGGTCTTCCTGGTTGGCCGAGGTCGGCAGGCTGTCGACCGAGTGCGGATGGGACAGCGCCTTGTTCTCGCTGGCCAATGCTGCCGCAGTCACCTGGGCAATCATGAAGCCGGAGTTCACCCCACCATTGGCGACGAGGAACGGCGGCAGTTGCGACATGTGCTTGTCCATCATCAGCGAGATGCGCCGTTCGCTCAGCGAGCCGATTTCGGCGATGGCCAGGGCCATGTTGTCAGCAGCCATGGCCACCGGTTCGGCGTGGAAGTTGCCGCCGGAAATCACATCGCCTTCAGCGGCGAAGACCAGCGGGTTATCCGATACGGCGTTGGCTTCGACGGCCAGCACTTCAGCAGCCTGACGAAACTGCGTCAGGCAAGCGCCCATGACTTGCGGCTGGCAACGCAGCGAATATGGATCCTGAACCTTCTCGCAGTTCTGGTGCGAGTCAGAGACTTCGCTGCGCTCACCGAGCAGATCGCGGTAAGCGGCAGCAGCGTCGATCTGACCTTTCTGGCCACGTGCGGCGTGAATGCGTGCATCGAACGGCGAACGCGAACCCAATACCGCTTCAACCGTCAGACCGCCCAGCGCGAGCGCGCCGGCAAACAGGTCCTCACCTTCGAACAAACCACGCAGAGCAAACGCGGTAGAAACCTGAGTACCGTTAAGCAGCGCCAGACCTTCTTTCGCCGCCAGCGTAAGCGGGGTCAGACCGGCCACTTTCAGCGCTTCGGTGGCTTCCATCCACTCGCCTTTGTAACGGGCCTTGCCCTCACCGAGCAGCACCAGCGACATATGTGCCAACGGCGCCAGATCGCCCGATGCACCCACCGAACCTTTCAACGGAATGTGCGGATAAACCTCGGCGTTGATCAGCGCGATCAGCGCATCGATCACCACTCGGCGAATACCGGAGAAACCACGGCTGAGGCTGTTGACCTTGAGCACCATGATCAGCCGTACCAGTTCGTCGCTGATCGGCTGACCGACACCCGCAGCGTGGGACAACACCAACGAGCGCTGGAGGTTTTCCAGGTCTTCGCTGGCAATGCGGGTCGAGGCCAGCAGGCCGAAACCGGTGTTGATGCCGTAAGCGGTGCGGTTCTCGGCGAGGATCTGCTCGACGCAAGCGACGCTGGCTTCGATCTGCGCCGAGGCGCTGTTGTCGAGGCTCAGCTTGACCGGGTTCTGATAGACGTCACGCAGTTGGGCCAGGCTCAGTTGGCCGGGAATCAGGTTCAGCGCAGTCATTTTGTGCTCCTTTTGAGAGTTTGTTATTAACTCGCCAGACGCTCCGGAGATGTCCGTTGTCCGTCGCGTCTCGCCTTTTGGGGAGTCGCGCCTTGGCACGCTGGCGTGGGTATTGTCAGTGCAGATTCGGTAATACGTTGTGCAGCGTATTCGGGTTTTTCAGAACGCTCGCAGCGGCAGCGATATCCGGCGCCAGCCAGCGATCCTGGTCGTAGGCCGGAACCGTTTCGCGCAGCAGTCGCCACGCGCGGTCAGTGCCCACGCCAAAGCGCTGTTCCTTGAGGAATTCAAACGCCTGCGCCGCCAGCAGATATTCGATAGCGAGTATCTGTGTACAGTTTTCCAGGGCGCGGTGCAGCTTCAGCGCGGCGTTGGTGCCCATGCTCAAGTGGTCTTCCTGCAGGCCCGAGGTAATGTAGTTATCGAGCACCGCCGGTTGCGCCAATTGACGGTTTTCCGCACACAGTGACGCGGCGACGTATTGCACGATCATCATCCCGGAATTAACCCCAGGATTGGCCACCAGAAATGCCGGCAAACCGCTAACGTGCGGGTTCACCAGACGATCGAGGCGACGCTCGGCAATCGAGCCGATTTCGGCCATGGCAATCGCCAGCAGATCGGCGGCCATTGCCACCGACTGACCGTGCGGGTTGGCTTGCGACATCACCCGGAAATTGTCCGGTGTGCCGAGCAACAGCGGGTTGTCGGTGCAGCCGTTGAGTTCGGCTTCGACCTGTTTGATCGCATGTTCCAATTGATCGCGTGCAGCGCCGTGCACCTGCGGGATCGAACGGATACTCAGCGCATCTTGAGTACGGATGCCCTTGCTCGACGCAATTACTTCACTGCCATCGAGCAACGCACGCAGATTGATGCCGACCTGCTGCATGCCCGGGTGCGGTTTCAGCGCGATGATCTCAGCGTCGAACGCATCGATCTGGCCGCGCTGGGCTTCGAAACTCATTGCGCCGATGACGTCGGCCCATTGCACCAACCGCGTTGCGTCGGCAATCGCCAGACAGCTGAGGCCGGTCATGCACGGCGTGCCGTTGACCAGGCACAAACCGTCCTTCGCACCCAGTTGCACCGGCTTCAAGCCTTCTTCAGCCAATGCCTGTTGCGCCGAGGTGATCTGGCCGCGATAGCTGACATTACCGACGCCGAGCAACGCGATGCCGATGTGCGCCATGTGCGTCAGATAACCCACCGAACCTTGCGACGGCACTTGCGGAGTGATGCCGCGATTGAGCAGCGTCAGCAGGCCTTCGACGACCCGGCGATGGATGCCGGATTTGCCGTGGCTGTAGTTGTGAATCGCCGCGCAGATGATCGCGCGAGTCTGCTCATCGGGCAGCACCGGGCCGACGCCGCAGGCATGGCTAAGCAAGGTGTTGCGCGAGAGCTGGCTGAGTTGCTCGTCTTTGAGCGAGACGTTGGACAAACCGCCCAGACCGGTGTTGACGCCATAGGCGCGCTCGCCGCTGGCGACGATGCGCTGAACGATGCCTTGGGCGTTTTCGATGCGCGCCCAGGTGTCGCTGGACAGTTCCAGAGGCGCGCCGTGACGGGCGACGGCGACCACGTCCTGCCAACGCAGGGGGCTGCCGGTGATAACGATTTTTTCAGCCTGGGACATCTAAAAAACCTCTTGAACAAGATCGTTCCCACGCTCTGCGTGGGAATGCCGCCTGGGACGCTCCGCGTCCCGACTTCTGCTCTGTGCAGGGTGACGCGGAGCGTCACGGGATGCATTCCCACGCAGAGCGTGGGAACGAGCGTCAGACCACCGCCGCCCGCCGCTGCACAAACCGGTCAACGTACTCATCCGCCGGCGAATGCAGAATCTCGCGTGGCGTGCCGACCTGAATCAGCCGGCCATCCTTGAGAATCGCGATGCGGTTGCCGATACGCACCGCCTCATCGAGGTCATGGGTGATGAAGACGATGGTCTTGTGCAGGGTCTTTTGCAGCTCCAGCAACTGGTCCTGCATCTCCGCGCGAATAAGTGGATCCAGCGCACTGAACGCTTCGTCCATCAGGATGATGTCGGTGTCCGCCGCCAAGGCGCGGGCCAGGCCGACACGCTGACGCATGCCGCCGGAGAGCTGGTGCGGGTATTTGTTTTCGTAGCCTTTGAGGCCCACGGTGTTGATCCAGTGCAGCGCGCGTTCCGAGCACATCTGCTTGCTCTCGCCACGCACTTTCAGGCCGTAGGCGACGTTGTCGAGCACGCTCTTGTGCGGCAGCAGGCCGAAGCTCTGGAACACCATGCTGATCTTGTGCCGGCGAAATTCGCGCAGGGCGTCCATGTCGTATTGCAGGATGTCCACACCGTCGACGAGGATCGCGCCGCTGGTCGGGTCGATCAGGCGGTTGAAGTGACGCACCAGCGTCGACTTGCCCGAGCCGGACAGGCCCATGATCACGAAGATCTCGCCGGTGCCGATGCTCAGCGACAGGTCGTTAACGCCGACTACGCAACCGGTTTCGTTCAGCACCTGATCCTTGGTCTTGCCCTGGCCGACCATGGCCAGCGCATCTTTGGCGCGGTTGCCGAAAATCTTGAAGACGTTTTTGACTTCGATCTTGCTCACGGTTGCGTTGCTCATTTGCTCACCTCATGCCGTGGCCGACCGTACGCCTGAGTAATGCGGTCGATGACCACTGCGAGAATCACGATCGCCAGACCGGCTTCGAGGCCGCGTCCAACGTTGAGAGTCTGAATCCCCACCAGCACATCTTCACCCAGACCTCGGGCACCGATCATCGAAGCGATCACTACCATCGACAGGGCCATCATGGTGGTCTGGTTGATCCCGGCCATGATGCTTGGCAGGGCCAGCGGCAATTGCACGCCGAACAGTTGCTGCCAGCGGTTGGCGCCGAACGCGTTGATCGCTTCCATCACTTCGCCGTCGACCTGGCGAATACCCAGATCAGTCAGGCGAATCAGCGGCGGCGCGGCGTAGATCACCGTGGCGAAAATCGCCGGGACCTTGCCCAGACCGAACAGCATCAGCACCGGGATCAGATACACGAAGCTGGGCATGGTCTGCATGATGTCGAGCAGCGGCATCAGCACCGAACGCAGGCGATTGCTGCGCGCCGAGAGAATCCCCAGCGGGATGCCGATCAGCACCGAAATGATCGTCGCGACCATCATCAGCGCCAGCGTCTGCATGAGCTTGTCCCACAGGCCAACGGCGCCGACGAGGAACAGCAGACCGACGATGACCGCCGTGGTCACCACTTTGCGCGTGGCGTGCCAGGCGACGACACCGACGATCGCCAGCATCAACCACCACGGCGCCGCACGCAGCAGGCCTTCGAGGTTGACGATGGCCCAGAGCAGGGTGTCGGAGATGTGGCGGAACACATCACCGTAGTTGGTGACCAGTGAATCGACCCAACCGTTGACCCAGTCGGCGATGGAAAAGGTAAAGCTTTCGGGAAACATAAGCGGCTCTCAATCAGAAATCTCAATCAAGCGATTACGGCATATCTCCCGGCCAGCCTCACGGTTGACCGGGAGGTATCGACCTACAGCGCCGCGTCGATTTTCTTGGCTGCGTCTGCACTGACCCACGCATGCCAGACCTCAGGATGTTCCTTGAGGAAGATTTTCGCCAGTTTTGGCGACTCGATACGTTCCTTGGCCATGCGGCCCAGGTTCTGGTTCAGAAGGTCGATCGGCAGGTTGACCTTTTCCAGCACGGCGACCAGTTCCGGGGCCTCGTCGTGGAAGGTTTTCGACAGGCCGACCTTGATGCTTACGGTCTTGTCGACGCCCGGTTTTTCTTCCAGTTTCACCGCGTCGATCTGGCCCATCAGCGGGGTTGGCGACCAGTAGTAGAACAGGATCGGCTCGCCGCGCTTGTAGCTCGACAGCACCGCCGCATCCAGCGCCGGGCCTGTGCCCGGGCGGAAGTTGGTGTAGCTGCTTTCGAGGCCATAGCTTTTCAACATTTCGCTGTTATCGAGTTCGCAGGTCCAACCCGCCGGGCAGTTGTAGAAGCGACCCTTGGACGGCTCTTCGGCGTCCTTGAACACGGCGGCGTATTTGCCCAGATCGGCAATGTTTTTCAGGTCCGGGGCTTTCGGCTCAAGCTTGCGCTTGGCGTCGCCTTCAATCACGTAGCGCGGCACGTACCAGCCTTCGACAGCGCCGACAATCGGTGCACCGACACCGACGACCTTGCCGGCCTTCTCGGCCTTGTTCCAGACTTCGCTGCGGCCGACCCACTCTTCGGCGAACACTTGAATATCGTTGCTGCTCAGGGCGTTCTCCATGGTGATGGAGTTGCCCGGGAGGCTGTCGGTCTTGCAGTCGTAACCTTTCTCCAGCACCACTTGCAGCACGTCGGTCAGCAGCATGCCGCTTTCCCAGTTCAGGCCGGCGAATTTCACCGGTTTACCCGATTCGCACCAGCCAGCGGCTTGGGTCGCACCGGCACTGGCCAGCAGGCCCATGGACAGCAGTGTGGTGAGCAGGGTCTTGTTCGATTTCATTGTTTCGACGCTCCTAATCATGAATTGGCTTACGGCAGTCAAGAGGCATCCAGCCCTGTCCACGTCCAATCAGGCCTGCGCCGCAGCGCGACCGGCCCCACTTTTTTCAGGTGGTACAACGCTGTTCTGCTCGACCGGCAGAATCAGTTGATCAGGTACCGCGCTGTGCCATTTTTTTGCGCACACGTAGTAGACGGCAGCCGGCAGCACCAGACCGATGATCCAGGAAATGTCCACATCACCGAGGGCCGCCACCAGCGGGCCGGTGTAGAACTTGGTGGAGATGAACGGCAACTGCACCAGCACACCGAACACATAGACGCTGATGCCGAGCAGGTTCCAGCGGCCATAGCGACCGTTCGGATTGGCCAGCGCCGGCACGTCATAGCGCTCGCGGGTGATGCAGTAGTAATCCACCAGGTTGATCGCGCTCCACGGGGTGAAAAACGCGAGCAGGAACAGGATGAAAGACTTGAACGCACCGAGGAACGAGTGCTGACCAAGCAGTGCAATCAGGGTCGCTGCGCCGACAATCACCAGCACAAACACCAGACGCTGCATGCGCGTAACGGTCAGGTGACCTTTGAAACCACTGATGATGGTCGCGATGCACATGAAGCTGCCGTAGGAGTTCAGCGTCGAGATGGTCACCTTGCCGAACGCGATGCTGAAGTACAGCAGCGCAGCGGTGGCACCGGTGCCGCCCAGACCGACGATGTAAGCCACCTCATGACCGGCGAACTGGCCGTTGGCCGAAGCCGCAGCGAACACACCGAGGATCATCGCCACTTGCGCGCCAACCACTGAACCGGCACCGGCGGCGAAGAAGGTTTTCACCGCCGAGGTGTTGCTCGGCAAGTAACGGGAATAGTCAGCCACGTAGGGGCCGAAAGCGATCTGCCAGGAGGCCGCGAGCGACACCGCGAGCAGGAAGCTGCTCCAGCTGAAATGACGGATTTGCAGGAGTGCGCCGACGTCGGTTTGGCTCATCAAACGCCAGAACAGGAAGACGAAAGCGATCACGCCAATCACGCTGGCAACACGGCCGATCCAGTGGATCACCCGATAACCGAGCACCGTCACCAGCACGATGACGCTGGCAAAAATCAGGATGCCGACGCTGTCACTGACGTTAAACAACTGACCCAACGCTTGACCGGAAAGCACGGTACCCGTCGCGGTGAAACCCAGGTACATCAGGCACACCAGCACGATCGGGATTGCCGCGCCGTAAACGCCAAACTGCACGCGACTGGAGATCATCTGCGGCAGACCCAGCTTCGGCCCTTGCGCAGCGTGCAACGCCATCACCCCGCCGCCGAGCAGTTGGCCGATCAACAGACCGATCAACGACCAGAACACATCACCGCCCAGCACCACGGCCAAGGCCCCGGTGACAATCGCGGTGATTTGCAGATTCGCCCCCATCCACAGGGTGAACTGGCTAAACAGACGACCGTGTCTTTCCGCTTCCGGGATGTAGTCGATCGAACGCTTTTCGATCAACGGTTTGTTGCCTGCACGATCGGTGTTAACAGCCATGATTCAACCTCTGTGGATTGTTCCGGGTTTTGTTCTTTTTTGGCTTTTGCTTTTGTAGGAGTGAGCCTGCTCGCGATTGCGATGGGTCAGTCAGCACATTTGCCGACCGTGCCGGCCTCATCGCGAGCAGGCTCACTCCTACAGGGGTTGTGCGTTTATTTACCGGTAATCATCGGCAGGTTCAGGCCCTGTTCCTTGGCGCAGTCGATGGCGATCTGGTAACCGGCATCGGCGTGACGCATGACACCGGTGGCCGGGTCGTTGTGCAGTACGCGCGCAATACGCTCGGCCGCTTCGTCCGTACCGTCGCAAACAATCACCATGCCCGAGTGTTGCGAGAAGCCCATGCCGACACCGCCGCCGTGGTGCAGGGAAACCCAGGTCGCCCCGCTTGCAGTGTTGAGCAATGCGTTGAGCAGAGGCCAGTCGGACACGGCGTCGGAACCGTCCTGCATCGATTCGGTTTCACGATTCGGGCTTGCGACCGAGCCGGAGTCGAGGTGGTCGCGACCGATCACGATCGGCGCCGACAGCTCACCGCTGCGGACCATTTCGTTGAAGGCCAGACCGAGCTTGGCGCGCAGGCCCAAACCAACCCAGCAGATACGTGCCGGCAGCCCCTGGAAGCTGATGCGCTCGCGGGCCATGTCCAGCCAGTTGTGCAGATGGGCGTCGTCCGGGATCAGCTCTTTGACCTTGGCGTCGGTTTTGTAGATGTCTTGCGGATCACCCGACAGCGCCGCCCAACGGAACGGACCGATGCCACGGCAGAACAGCGGACGGATGTAGGCCGGTACGAAACCCGGGAAATCGAAGGCGTTTTCGACGCCTTCTTCCTGCGCCATCTGACGGATATTGTTGCCGTAGTCGAAGGTCGGGATGCCTTGCTTCTGGAATTCCAGCATGGCTTTGACGTGCACCGCCATCGACTGCTTGGCGGCTTTGATTACGGCGGCCGGTTCGGTCTTGGCGCGAGCGCGGTATTCGTCCCAGGTCCAGCCCGCCGGCAGGTAGCCGTTGAGCGGGTCGTGGGCGCTGGTCTGGTCGGTGACCATGTCCGGGCGTACGCCGCGCTTGACCAGTTCCGGGAGAATTTCTGCGGCGTTACCCAGCAGAGCGATGGAAATCGCTTTACCTTCTTTGGTGTATTTGTCGATGCGCGCCAGGGCGTCGTCGAGGTCTTTGGCCTGCTCGTCGACGTAACGGCTTTTCAGGCGGAAATCGATGCTGACTTGTTGGCATTCGATGTTCAGCGAGCAAGCGCCGGCGAGGGTTGCCGCCAGCGGTTGCGCACCACCCATGCCGCCCAGACCGGCGGTGAGGACCCACTTGCCGGTGAGGTTGTCGTTGTAGTGCTGGCGACCGGCTTCAACGAAGGTTTCGTAGGTGCCTTGAACGATGCCCTGGCTGCCGATGTAGATCCAGCTGCCGGCGGTCATCTGGCCGTACATGGCCAAGCCTTTGGCGTCGAGTTCGTTGAAGTGCTCCCAGCTCGCCCAGTGTGGCACCAGGTTGGAGTTGGCGATCAGGACGCGCGGGGCATTGCTATGAGTCTTGAATACGCCGACCGGCTTGCCGGACTGCACCAGCAGGGTCTCGTCGTCGTTCAGGTTGGTCAGGCTCTCGACGATCTTGTCGTAGCACTCCCAGTTACGCGCGGCGCGACCGATACCACCGTAAACCACTAGCTCTTTGGGGTTCTCGGCGACTTCCGGGTCGAGATTGTTCATCAGCATGCGCAGCGGCGCTTCGGTCAGCCAGCTCTTGGCGGTCAGCTTGTTGCCGCGGGCAGCGCGGATCTCAACGTTGCGAAACTTTGTAGGCTTATTGTCAGTCACGAAAAAGACTCCTCAGCGATCAATTCAAACCAACCCTGGCAGTGGGCAAGCAGCCTGCGTGCATCAATGCGCGACAAGCGAATCAGTGGACGCTGCGGAGAGTCTCGAACAACTCATACGCATACGTCTTTACTTGTACATACAAGCATATGCAATCAAGCGGCCAACTTGTTGGAGGGGTGTTCAAGAAAAATCGCGGGCACGGCTGGAGGGCGTCTGAATCAAGGGTTCGGGCGTGGATGAAATTTTTCATGGGGATGATTTAGGGCGACGGGACTTTGTTACGTGAGCGTGGTTTTGCGCCACGCTGGGGCGTTCGGTAACAAGTTGGTGCGTGGGTTGGGAACACCCCAAAAGCAAAAGATCGCAGCCTTCGGCAGCTCCTGGATTGGGATTGATGTAGACCCTGTAGGAGCTGCCGAAGGCTGCGATCTTTTAAGATTTTTGAATCAGCGCGCAGTCAACTCGATCACGCAGCATGCGGCGTTGGTGGAGACTTCGGCCAGCCCACTGTTACCGTCCAGTTGCAGACAATCATGTCGCCCCAACTGCGACGTGCTGTCGCCAACCGCCACTTCCAGCAAATCGCTGACACTGAACACCAGCAACGTTCCCGCCGAACTGAAGAGCCGCTGCTCACCGTCCAGCCACTGCAACCGCGCGCTGTAACGCTGCGGCGCATAGATCAGGTTGAAATCGCGAATCGCACCGCCTAGCAGCGTGCACGACACCTGGCTCTCACCACTGAAAGCAAACGGGTCGAGCGGTAACAGCGGCCGCGTATCGTCGCCGTCAACGCACAAGGTCATGCCGTCACCCTGCAACACGGTGATCACCCGCTGGTAACCGGCGAACGTCGAAAAACCACCCGACTCAGCGATGTCGGCAATCGACAGGCGCCAGCCAAAACCGTCCAGGCCGGCCCCCGCGTCACGGGTGATTTCTTCAGTGCTGCCGCCACCGTTTTTCCACGGCATGCGCGGGTAGCCTTCGGCGCGTAAAACCTTCACTTGAGTCATTTATGAAAGCGTCCTTCCAGACGATGACGGGAACCTGGGTGAATCAGTCGAGCAGCGGTAACCGGCTGGCGCCCCGACCATGTGCGGCGACGAATCAGCAAACACGGCTCGCCTTTTTCAATCTGCAGCAACTTGCACTCGGAGGGCTCGGCCAGAATCGCTTCAACCACGTGCTCGCCCTCAGTCAGCGGCGCCACCTGATTGAGATACGCGTAAGGCGTCTGCAGAGTGAAATCCTGCTTGAGGTATTCCGGCGCGACCAGTGCGTTGACGAAACGGTCTTCGATTTGCACCGGAATATCATTTTCGTAATGCACGATCAGCGAGTGGAACACCTTCTGCCCTTCACGCATGTCCAGCGCCAGCGCGCGCTCGGAACCGGCAGCCTCTTCTTCAAGAGTGATGACCTGGCAGGTGTGGCGATGGCCACGGGAGGCGATTTCGTCGGCGATGTTGTGCACTTCGAACAGCGCAGACTGGCTCTTCGGTTCGGCGACAAACGTGCCGACACCTTGCATGCGCACCAACAGGCCGTCGGCGGTCATCTCGCGCAGCGCGCGATTGATGGTCATGCGGCTGAAACCGAGTTGATTGACCAGCTCGCTTTCGGACGGCACGCGGTAGTGCGGCGGCCAGTTTCCGCTGTCGATCTGCTGGGTGATCATCTGTTTGACGCGGGCGTACAAGGGCGCCGGACTGTCGCCCATGTTCGCGGCCAACGGGGAGACTGGAGGCGGAGTCGGCACGGTTGATCCCTGTTCATTGGTGAAAGTGGCTAGCTTGCCGGAGTTTACCGGGCAGGCAAACGTCTGTATATGTATATACAAATAACACACGATGGGGTGCTGAACCATGTCCGCCTTCTTTGCCGAACGCGCGCTGCTGCCTAACGGATGGGCCAACAATGTACGTCTTGAGGTCAGCGCCGATGGCCTGCTGACCCAGATTCAGGCCGATTCCACCGCAGACGGCGCCGAACGGCTGAGCGGCCCGCTGTTGCCGGGCATGCCGAATTTGCACTCCCACGCCTTCCAGCGGGCGATGGCGGGTCTGGCTGAAGTGGCCGGCAATCCGAACGACAGTTTCTGGACGTGGCGCGACTTGATGTATCGGCTCGTCGGAAAAATCAGCCCGGATCAGCTCGGCGTGATTGCCCGTCAGCTGTACATCGAAATGCTCAAGGCCGGTTATACCTCCGTCGCTGAATTTCATTACGTGCACCACGACAGCAATGGTCAGCCTTACGCCGATCCGGCTGAACTGGCCTTGCGCATCAGCCAGGCTGCGAGTGAAAGCGGCATCGGTCTGACGCTGTTGCCCGTGCTCTACAGCCACTCTGGTTTTGGCGGCCAGACGCCGAATGACGGCCAGCGCCGCTTCATCAACAGCAGCGAAAATTACCTGAATCTGCAATCGCGTTTGCAGCCGTTACTGGCGCAACAAAAGGCGCAATCGTTGGGTCTGTGCTTTCACTCGTTGCGCGCAGTGACGCCGCAACAGATCAGTGAAGTTTTGGCGGCCAGCGACAAGCAATGCCCGGTGCACATCCACATCGCCGAGCAGCAAAAAGAAGTCGAAGATTGCCTGAGCTGGAGCGGTCGGCGGCCGCTGCAATGGCTGTACGAAAATACCGAAGTCGATCAGCGCTGGTGCCTGGTGCACGCCACTCACGCCAACCCGGAAGAAGTCACGCTGATGGCCAAGAGTCGCGCCATCGCCGGACTGTGTCTGACCACTGAAGCGAACCTGGGCGACGGGATTTTCCCGGCGGTGGATTTCCTCGCCCAGGGCGGGCGCATGGGCATAGGTTCCGACAGTCATGTGTCGCTTAGCGTGGTGGAAGAATTGCGTTGGCTGGAATACGGCCAGCGTCTGCGCGATCAGCGGCGCAATCGCTTGTATGGCGCGGATCAACCGATGGTCGGGCGCACGCTGTATGACGCGGCGCTGGATGGCGGTGCGCAAGCGTTGGGGCAGCCGATTGGCGCGCTGGAGGTTGGCAAGCGTGCGGACTGGATTGTGCTCGACGGCAGCGATCCGTATCTGGCGACGGCCAATGGCGACGGGATTTTGAATCGCTGGTTGTTTGCCGGCGGCGATCGTCAGGTGCGCGATGTGCTGGTCAATGGTCAGTGGGTAGTGCGTGATGGTCGACATGCTGGCGAAGAAGACAGTGCCCGCGCCTTCACCCAGGTCCTGCGTGACCTCCTCGGCTGACAGCTGATCGTTCCCACGCTCTGCGTGGGAATGCAGCCCGGGACGCTCTGCGTCCCACAAGCGGACGCAGAGCGTCCATTGAGACACTCCCACGCGGAGCGTGGGAGCGATCAGGATGGGTGATTAATTTGAGGTCTTGGCCATCTGCCGATCCGACGCGCGCCAGATCAATCGCGTGGTGTCATAGCCTTGCTGACGTGCCTTGCTCAGCAGTTCTTCACGCACCACACCGTTGACGGTCGGCGTGCGCGACAACAACCACATGTACTTGCGACTCGGGTCACCGACGATGGCGGTCTTGTAGTCATCGCTGACGTACAGCACCCAGTATTCGCCTTTCGCGACACCCGGAATCAGCCGCGAGAACCAGGTGTCGAATTCCACCCAAAGCTTGTCGGTCTTGCCCGGCACCTGTGGATAAGCCGTGCCCTTGGCTTCTTCCCACTGCCAGTCCGGAGTCAGGCAGCGATTGAGCACCGCGACATTGCCGTCAGGCTTGAGGGTGTAATGGGCTTCGGACTGCGCGCAATTGCGCTGGAAATACATCGGCAAGCGCGCCAGTTCATACCAGGTGCCCTGATAACGCTTGAGATTGACGCTGTTGACGGTTTTCGGCGCCAACGGGTCGACGCCGGAAGTGGCGCAGCCGGCCAGTACCAGGCCGGCAAAAAGGATCAGCAATAACCGCTTCATTTTTCTTCTCCGTGGGCGCGAAGCCCCGGTTTACTTCAGGCCTTGGCCGGAAAACATCAGCACTTTGTCACCGGCGTACTGCACGCTGATAAAGCTGTTCTTGTCGCCCCAAGTGCAACTGGACATGCCGAGCGCGCCCGAGCAATCGGTGGGCTTGCCGAGCAGAGTCTCGACTTCGGCCTTGGCCATACCGGCCGAGAGCTTCGAATAGTTTTCCTGATTGACCTTGCTGCATGCGGCCAACAGCACGCAAAACGTCAGAAGGGCGATAGATCGCAGCGACATGGTGTAACTCCTGGAACGAGGGGGGGATGGCATGGTGCCAACCAGAAGCTTAGAAGAGAAAACCCTCATCTGGTTCCGTGGGGGAATGGCTATTTATTAGCCCGCCCGTCTGGCATTTGCCGATAAATCAGCCACTTTGTAACGCTATTGAGCATTTCGTCGCCTTTCGCCAAAGACGCCTAATCTTTGGCGCACCGCGGTCGACATAAAAGCAGCGCAAAGCCCCCGAGTGTGGCAAATTGCCGCCCTTTCTTGACCAGTCCCTTCGCGGTAGCTCATTCGATGACCAGAAACATGAAATTCAGCCACAAGATCTTGTTGGCTGCCGCCCTCGTGGTGGCCATTGCGTTCGCCTGTTTCATTTTCTTCAACGACTATCGACAGCGCGAAGCCTTGAACAGCAGCACCGAAGCCTCGATGCAGGAGCTGGGCAGCCTGACCACCAGCAACATCCAGACCTGGCTGGAAAGCCGCATTCAATTGCTGCAATCGCTGTCGCAGCAAGTCGCCGTCGACGGCAACGCCCCCGCCAACCTGAAACGCATCATCGACCTGCCCGCCTACACCGGCAATTTCCAGCTCAGCTACTTCGGCGGCGCTGACGGTGTGATGTTCTCGGTGCCGGCCGGCAACCGCGCACCGGATTACGATCCACGCGCCCGGGGCTGGTACAAAGCGGCAAACAGCGCGCAACAGACCATCGTCACCGAACCGTACATCGCCGCGTCCTCGGGCAAACTGGTAATCACCGTTGCCACGCCGGTACAGCGCCAAGGGCAGATGCTCGGCGTCGCCGGTGCCGACATCGACCTGACCAGTGTCAGCGCAATCATCAACTCGCTGAACTTCGGTGGCCACGGCCACGCGTTCATCGTCAGTGCTGACGGCAAGATCCTGATCCACCCGGACAGCAAACTGGTGCTCAAAACCCTCGCCGAGGCCTATCCGAATGGTGCGCCGAAAGTCAGCCCGGGCCTGAAAGAAGTCGAGCTCGACGGCAAAACCCAACTGATCTCCTTCACCCACATCAACGGCGTGCCGTCGGCCGACTGGTACGTGGCGCTGGTACTCGATAAAGACACCGCGTTTGCAATGCTCAGCGAATTCCGCACCTCGGCGCTGATCGCCATGGTTATTGCCGTGGTGATCATCATCGCCCTGCTCGGCATGCTCATTCGCGTGCTGATGCAACCGTTGCTGACCATGGGCCGCGCGATGCACGACATCGCCGAAGGTGAAGGCGACCTGACTAAACGTCTGGTAATCCACGGCAACGACGAGTTCGGCGCGCTAGGCACCTCGTTCAACCGTTTCGTCGAGCGCATTCACACCTCGATCCGTGAAGTGTCTTCGGCCACCGGCCAGGTCAACGAAGTCGCCCTGCGCGTAGTCGCGGCGTCGAACTCGTCGATGTACAACTCCGATCAGCAGTCCAGCCGTACCAACAGCGTCGCCGCCGCGATCAACCAACTCGGCGCCGCCGCGCAGGAAATCGCCCAGAACGCCGCCCTCGCCTCGCAGCACTCCAGCGATGCCCGCAGCCTCGCGGTCGACGGTCAGCAGGTTGTGGATAAAACCATCCAGGCCATGCAGCAGTTGTCGGCGAAGATCAGCGATTCGTGCGGCAACATCGAAACCCTGAACAGCAACACGGTGAACATCGGCCAGATTCTCGAAGTGATCACCAGCATTTCCCAGCAGACCAACCTGCTCGCGCTCAACGCCGCGATTGAAGCGGCGCGTGCCGGTGAAGCGGGTCGTGGTTTTGCCGTGGTGGCGGATGAAGTGCGCAACCTCGCGCACCGTACCCAGGATTCGGCGCAGCAAGTGCAAAAGATGATCGAAGAGCTGCAAGTCGGCGCGCGTCAGGCGGTCAGCATCATGACCGAGAGCCAGCGTGAGAGTGAAAGCAGTGTCGGCATCGCCAACCAGGCCGGTGAGCGATTGGGTAGCGTGACTCAGCGTATTGGAGAGATCGACGGGATGAACCAGTCGGTGGCTACCGCGACTGAAGAGCAGACGGCGGTGGTCGAGTCGATCAATGTCGATATCAACGAGATCAACACGCTGAATCAGGAAGGTGTGGAGAACTTGCAGGCGACGTTGCGGGCGTGCTCGGATCTGGAGCAGCAGGCGGCGCGGTTGAAGCAATTGGTGGGTAGTTTCAGGATCTGAAGATCAAGGGCTTTACCCCCTCACCCCAGCCCTCTCCCCCAAGGGGGCGAGGGGGAAAGGGAGCCAATCTTCATGTTGTTCAAACTTGAGTTCGACTCGATATCTCAGGTCGATGTATCAAGCCCAGACACCTCGGTCAGTCCCCTCTCCCTCAGGGAGAGGGCTAGGGTGAGGGTAAGCTCTTAAAATCTAGAGCCAGGCTCAGAAAGAAACACCAACTCCTCAGCCGTAGACTCCCGCCCCAACACCGCATTGCGATGCGGAAACCGGCCAAACCGTGCAATCACCTTTTGATGCCGCTCGGCATAATCCAGATTATCGGCAAACACCGCCCGCTCCGCTTCCGGCTGTTCAGCCACCAATTCAATGAACCGGGAAACTGCCTCATTCTGCACCGCGAGGTTTTCGCAGTGTTCGAACACCAGATAAATGAACACTCGCTGAATGGGTTTTAACTGCCGATCGAAATCCGCAGCAATGCCTTGCGCAACGAGCTTCTGCGCACGCAGATCGCCGGAGAAAGCTTTGGGAGAGTCGCGAAAGATCATTCGCGGCAGTTGGTCGAGCAGTAACACCACCGCCAGCCAACCTTCGGGACGTTGCGTCCACTCGGTCAATTCGCCAGCCAGGGCCTGATCGACAAAGACCCCGAAACGCTCACGCGCTTCGAGGTCTTGGCTGTCTCGCTTGCCGAACCACAACTTGCCCTTGTCAGCCGCAATCTCGTCCGGGGATTCGGCTTGTCCGAACCACCAATCGAGCAACGGCTGCCAGGGCGCGGTCATGGTTTATTCCTTGTGGTAGGCCGTAGCGCGGGCTACTTCTTCTTTCGAACCGAGGAACACCGCTACGCGCTGGTGCAGGCCTTCCGGCTGAATGTCGAGGATGCGCTGGTGACCGTCAGTGGACGCGCCGCCCGCTTGTTCCACCAGGAACGACATCGGGTTGGCTTCGTACATCAGACGCAGTTTGCCTGGCTTGGATGGCTCGCGGCTGTCGCGCGGGTACATGAACAGACCGCCACGAGTCAGGATGCGGTGTACGTCGGCAACCATCGCCGCGACCCAGCGCATGTTGTAGTTCTTTTTCAGCGGACCTTCTTCACCGGCCAGCAACTCGCCAACGTAACGTTGTACCGGGGCTTCCCAGTGACGCTGGTTGGACATGTTGATCGCAAATTCCTGGGTCGACTCAGGAATGGTGATGTCTTCGTGGGTCAGCACGAAGCTGCCCATTTCGCGGTCGAGGGTGAAACCTTTGACGCCGTCGCCCAAGGTCAGTACCAGCATGGTTTGCGGGCCGTAGATCGCGTAACCGGCGGCAACCTGCTGGGTGCCTGGCTGCAGGAAGGCTTTTTCGTTCAGCGGCTCGTTCTGGCTCAGGTATTCGTTCGGGCAACGCAGTACCGAGAAGATGGTGCCGACCGGGGCGTTGATGTCGATGTTCGACGAGCCGTCCAGTGGGTCGAATACCAGCAGGTACGCGCCTTTCGGGTATTTGCCCGGGATCTGGTAGGCGTTGTCCATTTCTTCGGACGCCATGCCGGCCAGGTGACCGCCCCATTCGTTGGCTTCGAGCAGGATCTCGTTGGAGATCACATCGAGTTTCTTCTGCACTTCGCCTTGGACGTTTTCAGTGCCCATGCTGCCCAGAACACCACCCAGGGCGCCTTTGGACACGGCGTGGCTGATTTCTTTGCAAGCACGCGCGACCACTTCGATCAGGAAACGCAGATCGGCAGGAGTGTTATTGCTGCGGGTCTGCTCAATCAAATAGCGACTCAGGGTAACGCGGGACATGGACGGCTCCGGTGGAATGGGGGGCTAAAAACCCGCGCAGTTTACAGGGAGTCTGAAAACGTAGCGAGCGAAGACGCCCGGTAACGTGCGTTGGGGTGTATTTGCCTGTATGAGACGTGATTGTCGGGGGAGAGTTCAGGTAGCGGGTTTAGCGTAGACGGGTTCGGGACGGGTGGTGGCTAAGTGGAGCGGCAGTTTGAGTATTTTTATTGGCTGGTAGGCCGCTATCGCGAGCAGGCTCACTCCTACAGTTGATCGCATTCCATCTGGAGAAATGCAATCAACTGTAGGAGTGAGCCTGCTCGCGATCGGGTGCGCAGCACCCGCCTTTTCAGGATTTGGCAGGAGGCTTGCGCAATAAACTAAACGCCATTGCCCCCAAAAACACCACACTCAACAACAACACCGCCCACAAGCCGATCTTCTTCCAATTGGTCTCAGCCACCGCCGCCGTAGTCGCCGTTGAAGTCTGCGTCACAACCACCTCACCCTGAACCACAGCCTTACCCAACCCCGCCAACTTCTCCGGTTTGAAATCCGGAATCAGCGTCGCCAGCGGCAAGTTCGCCGTCTTCACCGTCGCATTGCCCACCGCCAAACTAAACGGCCCCTCGCCCCGCGCGAGGAAAACCACCTGCGTCGCCCGCACCGCATATTTCAGACTCGGCGCCTGCTCGCCCAAACCACCGCCGCGCTCATCCACGCTCAGTTTCAACTGCTGCACGGTCTGCCCGTAGAGCGGCAATTCGTTCTGCACCACATCCTGGCCATTCTGGGTCAGGCGGTACAGCAAGCCACTGCTCAGCGTTTGCCACGGCAAGCTGCTTTCACGACGGCCGGCCAGCGTCACCGGCGCCAGGCTGTTCGGCTGTTTCAATTCAACCTGCACGCGCTCAATGTTCAACCCCATCGGCAACTGCCAGGCGTACTCCCCGGCCTTGGAGCTGCTGCCGGCCAATGCCGGCGACCAGACCAATGGCAGCGGCAAATCGCGCGGATCACTGCTTTTCAATTGTGCCGCCGTCAGGATCGGCGCCGAATTCGGCGACTCCCACAGCAACCGCACATAGCGCGCCGATTGCCCCGGCAACGTCACTTCGTGCTGCTCGATGCGCTCATCGGAAAAGGTCAGCCGCGCGACCTGCCCCTCGCCCCACGCTTGCCAGTGTTGCAGATCGTCGCTGGCTTCAATGCTGAAGCGCTGGAAGCCGTCGCGCTCGCTGGTCCAGTCGAGGATCAACTGCTGCAACGGCGCCTTGATCGCGCTGGCATCCAGCAGCCAGCCACGTAGCACCTCTTCACCCACCTCCAACTGACTGGACGGCTGCACCTCGACCAGCGTGCCGTTGGTGGTCGATTGCACACGCACATTCGGCGCGCGTTCGCTGGCGTCGGCGGCGTTGTACAGCGGGAACCATTTCACCTCATGCAACCGGCCGTCGTCGCGGGTCTGCGCTGATTCGCGCGCCAAGGCGTAGGCCTGCGCTTCGCCGGCAGCGTTGAACACCCGCAAGTCACTGAGATCAGTCTGGCGCGCCTGCAATTGCACGCTCAACGGCAATTCGAGGCGATACCACGGGCCGTTGCCGCTCACCGCCAGCGGCACCTGCGTGGCGAAGTCCGCCGGTTTTTCCTGAGCGCCGGCCGCCATCACCACGCCCAACGCCAACCAACCCAGATTTCGCATGCGACTCAAGATGAAACTCCTTCGGTGTCCGGGGCCGGTTTGTCCGCCGCCGGTTCAGCGTCGACGCGCTTGGGCGGCAGTGGCGCGAAATAGCCGACCACCAGCAGCAACACGCCGACACCGATAAACGAGACGATCCGGGCGAGACCGCCACGGTTGCTCAATTCGACAAAAATCAGTTTGGCCACCACCAACGCAATCAGCGCCGCGCCAATCAGCCACACTTCGCGACGATGGCGCAGATGGCCGCCGATCATCAGGCCCAGCGCCATCAACGTCCAGACGATGGACAATCCGGCCTGCACCAGCATTGAGGCGAGCAACGTATCCAGCTCGAACGGGATGCCGGCCCAATGGTGCGCCGCGCGGGTGACCAACGCGGTGCAGAAGGCGAACAGCGAAACCCCGGCGACCAGTTGTGTCGCGTAATCGGCGTAGTCCTGACGAATCGACAGCTGCGAAACCGCGCTGCGCGACCAGACGTAAACACCGAACAATGCGAACAACAAACCCAGCTCCAATGGATTGAGCAGCGGCACGTATGGCAGCGGCTCGGCGTTGCCATCGCTGACACCATTCGCCAGCCAGAACCACGCCAGCATCAACACTGCCAACGGCGCGGCGGCATACAAGCGGTATTCGCTAGGGAATGCCGCCACCGGCCACGGCCATCTGCGCGGTGCCGCCGCCAGCAGCAGATACAGGCTCGGCAGAATCGCCCAGCCCAGCCAACGCCAGGCGTTGTATTGCTCGGACAACAGCAGCAGACCGTAGCGCAACTCCAGCGCCAGAACACCAATCAGCAGCCAGCAGCCGAGCACATGCGCCGCGCTCAAGGCGCGCGCCGGCAACATCGGCGCCAAACGTCGCAAGCTGAAGAAATGCACGGCGAACACTGCTGCCCACGCCAGCCAACCGAAATCGGCCGCCGGGTGATAACGCGAATGCCAGGCAGCGAGCAACACCAGACCCGCCGCCGGAATCAGCAAGGTGCAGAGCAAGCCCAGCGCCGGCCATTTCAACCGCAGCGCCAGCACCGCCCACAGCGCGACACTGATCGCCACGACCAATAGCAACAACGTGCCTTGCAGATTCGGCGGAGCAAACCGCAGTACTTCACTGACCCACGCCAGCGTCCACCAACCAGCGCCCCACACCAGCAGCACTTCGGACAAACGCTGCAGACTCAGCGCATCGAATGCTGAAGCGTGATTGCCCAGTTGCAGGCGCCAGGCACCGATCATCGCAGCCAAGCCTAGTACCAGCGGTGTCCAGAATCCGCCATGGGCCAACGGTTTCAGGCCTTCGCTGGACAGTGGCCCAAGCAACTCGGGGCCGGCCAGCAAAAACGCCGCGCCACCAATCAACTGCAACAGCAGACCAAAGACAAAACTTACGCGCTGCTTGAGGTACAGGCTCAGCCAGATGATCAGCAAACCACTCGCGGCCCACACCGCACTCGCCGTTTGCCATGGCAGCACGAACAGCACCGCCAGATTGATCAGCACCAAACCGGCCAGCAGCACCACCGACAGCCCCCGCAACAGACGCACATCGCCACGCACCATTTCATCGCGAGCCGCCAACAGCATGCCGGCGATCAACGCCAGCCCGATCAACGACGCGCTGAGCAACCCGCTCCAGCCGGCGCTGAACACCGCCGCCGAATCCTCGCCCGCGCCTTGCAGACGCAACAGGAACAACGCACCGCCAAGCAACTGCACGGCAAACGCGCTGAACAGGAACGTGCGCGATTGAATGCGCAGACCGACCAACAGAGTTGCCAACCCGGCCAGCGCCCAACTAATCGCCGTGGCTTGAACGAAGAAGAACAGCGGCGCCAGCAGATAGAGGAAGGTCAGGCCCAGACACGCCAACACCGGCAAACCTTGTCGCTCCCAAGGCGAGGCTTGTTCCGGCGCGGCCTTGCGCAATTGATAGAAGCTGAACAGCAGGGCAATGCCAAGCATCAATGCGCCCAACGGTGCACCGTCAAGCAGACTGCTCTCGCCGACGCGCAACTGACTGAGAAACGCCAACGCCGACCCCAGTTGCAGCAGCAAGGCAAACGCCCGAGCGAACGGTCGATGCTGACGCAGACCGAGCCAGAAAATCCCCGCGCCTTCCACTGCCCATGCCGCCGAGGTCCAGCGCGCATCCAGCCCCAGCGGAATGGCCAGACTGGCGAAAATCACCCCGATCGCCAGACAGGTTTCACCCAGCAGCACCGCGCGCCCGCCCAGCAACACCTTGGCCAGTGTCATGTAGATCATGCCCAGCGCCAGTGCACTGAATGCTGCTGCAAATTCCAGATGCTGCACCAGCGCAAACTGCAAACCAAAGCCAATGATCGGCGGTCCGAACAGCATCGTGCCGTCGACGTAATCGCCCTTGCGCGCCGACCAGTGCAGCAACGCTTCGCGATCGCCATCCGTAGGTGCATCGGGCATGTCGAGCAATTTGCGGCGGGCGAACAGCAGGCCGATGGCGAGGTACATCAGGAAGAACAGGATCAGGAACGGCTCGGTGCTCCACAACAGTTCCGGCGCATACGAACGAAGGCCCCAGGCGAAGCCGATGCCAAAGGTGCCGACGAAACCAATCAGGTTGAGCAGACGCCAGGCTTTGAACCAGGCGATGGCAAGAATGCCGGCGTTGAGTAGTGCGAAATAGCTGAACAGCGCGACGTGGTTGCCGGCGCCGGTCGAGGTCAGGATCGGCGCCGCGAAACCGCCCAATGCCGCCGCTGCGGCTAGCCCTAAAGCATCTTGAGTGATGGCGAGAATCGCCGAGAAAACGGTGACCGCCACCAGCAGGCCGAGCGCGGCCGATGGATCAAGCAACGGATGCAGACGCATCGCCGCAAACACCGTCAAATACAGCACCGCGATCCCGGTGCCTTGCAGCATCAACGCGTAATTGCTGTTGCGCCGCCGCAGCCACCAGCCCAGCGCGAGCAGGCCCAACGCGGCCGCCGCAACACCGGCGTAACGCAACTCGATCGGCACGACCATGCCTTCAGTGGCGTAGCGCAGCAGGAATGCGAGACCGAAGAACAGCAACACCACACCGACCCGCAGCACGGTGTTGCCGCCAAACAACCAATTGCGCGCGGCGCTGATACCGCGCTCGACAAGGTTCGGGCCACGGGGTTCGGCAGGCTCTTGCGGTTCGGACGTAACGGCGTCGAGGCGCCAGACATCGGCGGGCAGCGGTTGACTGATTTCGCTGGCGACGGCGGACAGCGGTTCCAGTTCGGGCGGCAGTTCCCAGACCAGTTCAGGTGCTGGAGCTGCTTCTACGACTGTGACTGGTTCAGCAACAGGTTCGGGACCCGGTGGCGGCGCGGCACGAACCGGGGCACCTTCGAGCAGAAACAGGCGCTGTTCGACGCCCTGCAAAGCGATCTTCGCCAGCTCAAGTTGACGCTGCTGCTCCATCGCCTGCGAGCCTAGCCGCGCGATGCGGATCGTCTGCCCGATCACCAGCCCCAGCAACGCGCCCAATAGCGCATCACTGAACGACTCGTCGAGCAGCCAGCCGAGCACCAGCCCGATCAACATGAACATCCATTGCATGGTCGATATCCCTAAGCGCGAAGGCTAATCCGGGAAGATTAGCGCAGCCTGACCCAAAAAGATCGCAGCCTGCGGAAGCTCCTACAGGGTTATGTGAACACCTGTGTAGGAGCTGCCGCAGGCTGCGATCTTTTCCGGCGCGCGATTATATCGAGCCGAGTGGAAAGTTACTCCAACGCTTTCCAGATATCCGTGGCGTACTCGCGAATCGTCCGGTCAGACGAGAACCAGCCCATCCGCGCCGTGTTGAGCACTGCTGAGCGCCACCAGTTGTTGGAGTCGTGCCAGTGCGCCTCAACGCGTTTCTGCGCTTCCCAGTAGGAGTCGAAGTCGGCGCAGACCAGGAAGCGGTCGTAATCCACCAGCGAATCGATCAGCCCGGTATAGCGCGAGGTGTCGTCCGGCGAGAACACCCCGCTGCGAATCGCTTGCAGCACATCGTTCAAACGATGGGATGCAGCGATGTCTGGCACTGCGCTGAACTCATGATTCTGTTTACGCGCTTCCACCTGCTGCGCGCTGAGACCGAAGATAAACATGTGCTCGGCCCCGATGCGTTCGCACATTTCCACGTTGGCGCCGTCCAGTGTGCCAATGGTCAGCGCGCCGTTGAGGCCGAACTTCATGTTACTGGTGCCTGATGCTTCGAAGCCGGCAGTGGAAATCTGCTCGGACAAGTCCGCCGCCGGAATGATGCTTTCCGCCAGGCTGACGTTGTAGTTGGGCAGGAACACCACTTTCAGCAGGCCGCGCACGGTCGGGTCGTTGTTCACCACCCGAGCGATGTCGTTCGTCAGTTTGATGATCAGTTTGGCCTGGTGATAACTCGCCGCCGCTTTACCGGCGAAGATCTTCACTCGTGGCACCCAATCGACTTCCGGCTCGGCGCGGATCGCCTGATACAGCGCCACGGTGTGCATCAGGTTGAGCAACTGACGTTTATATTCGTGGATGCGTTTGACCTGCACATCGAACATCGCCGCCGGATTGACCGCGATGCCTAGCCGTTCATGAATCAGATACGCCAGCGCTTTTTTGCTGTGCAGCCGTTGCTCGGCAAAGGCTTTGCGGAATGCGGTTTTCTCGGCGAACGGTTCGAGATCGAGCAGGCGCTCTTCGGGGTTATCCAGCACCTCGGGACCCAGCGAGTCGACCAGCATCGAGGTCAGTTCAGCGTTGGCCTGGAACAGCCAACGGCGGAAGGTAATGCCGTTGGTTTTGTTGTTGATCCGCTCCGGATAGAGCTTGTGCAGTTCGGCAAACACGGTTTTGCGCATCAGTTGCGTATGCAGTCCGGACACGCCGTTGACGCTGTGCGAACCGAGGAACGCGAGGTTACCCATGCGCACACGGCGACCGTTGTCTTCTTCGATCAGCGACACCGCGCGCAGCACGTCGAAATCGTGAATGCCTTTGGCGCGCAGCGAGTCGATGTGCTGAGCATTGATCAGATAAATGATCTGCATATGTCGCGGCAGCATGCGTTCCATCAAGCCCACCGGCCAGGTTTCCAGCGCTTCCGGCAGCAACGTGTGGTTGGTATACGACAGCGTGTCGACGGTGACTTGCCACGCCGCATCCCAAGCCACGTCGTAGACGTCGACCAGTTGGCGCATCAGTTCGGCGACGGCAATCGAAGGGTGTGTATCGTTGAGCTGGATCGCCGCGTGATCGCCAAGGGTCAGCACCGAGGTGTGCATGTTGCGATGGCGGCGCAGCAGATCCTGCAAGGAAGCAGCGACGAAGAAGTATTCCTGACGCAAGCGCAGCTCCTGCCCCGCTTCGGTGCTGTCCGCCGGGTAGAGCACGCGGGAGATACTTTCGGCCCGGGCCACTTCGGCGACGGCGCCCAAGTGGTCACCGGCGTTGAAGCGCTCCAGGTGCAAATCTTCCATGGCGCGCGCACGCCACAGGCGCAGTGTATTGACGCTCGCCCCGCGCCAGCCAACGACCGGCGTGTCATAAGCGATCGCGCGGACAGTTTCTGCCGGCGACCAGACTTGTTTGGACTTGCCGGAGATGTCGGTGACGGTTTCGACGCTGCCGCCGAAGCCGATGGAGTAGACGACCTCTGGCCGCTCGAACTCCCACGGGTTGCCGAAATCCAGCCAGTGCTCGGTCTGTTCCTGCTGCCAGCCGTCGACGATGGCCTGGCGGAACAAGCCGTGTTCATATCGAATGCCATAACCGTGGCCGGCGATGCCGAGGGTCGACATGCTTTCCATGAAGCACGCGGCCAGACGACCGAGGCCGCCGTTACCGAGCGCTGCATCAGGTTCCAGCAAACGGATACGCTCCAGGTCGACACCGAGTTCAGTCAGCGCTTCACGGGCGACGTCGAGCAAGCCGAGATTGCTCAGGCTGTCGTAGAGCAAGCGGCCGATGAGGAATTCCAGCGAGAGGTAATACACCCGTTTCTGACCTTTGCGGTAGATCTGCCGGGTGTGGTCCATCCAGTGCTCGACCATATGATCACGCGCAGCCAAAGCGATGGCTTCGAACCAGTCATGGTCGAAGGCGTGGTCGGGGTCTTTGCCCACCGCGTAGGTGAGCTTGGTCAGGACGGCATCGCGGAATGCGGCCACCTCTGCTTCGCGAACTAGTGGTTCTTGAGTCATCAATAGGACCTCGAGCGAGCGGGAATTGTCTGAGCCTAGACGGTCTGACCGACGGTCGCGGCGCTGGTTCGGCAGTTTTTCCTGAGACGGTGCGATGGCCCGGCATTACCCTGGCGGATGGGCTAATGAATGCAGGGGCCGTGCCGAATTTTCCGGCAAAGTGCCTGCATGGAGAAAAAATCTGGCGAAAGGTTGTTCAAAAATCCACCAGTCCCGGTATGATCGCGCGCCCTGATGCACACACGCCTGGTAACTCCCGATGATGAAGCCCAACCTGATTGCCGCCGCCGAGATCGATCGTCTCGATACGTGGGCGAAATATTCGGCCCCGATGTGCGGCTCCTGCATGTCCAGCTGCTGCACGCTGCCGGTCGAAGTAAAGATCAAGGATCTGGTGCGCATTGGCGTGGTCGACGAATTCGAACTGGGCGACCCGCCGAAGAACATCGCCAAGCGTTTGCAAAAGGAAGGCCTGGTCGAGCGCTTCAATCAGAAGTCGGGGATCTTCACCCTGCAGCGCATGAGCAACAACGATTGCTACTACCTGGATCGTAAGAGCCGCTTGTGCACCATTTATGACAAGCGCCCGGACACGTGCCGCAATCACCCGAAGATCGGACCGCGTCCTGGGTATTGCGCTTATAAGCCGAAGGAAGTTGAGCGCGTGCAGAATTTCCGCGCGATCGAGAAGTTCTAAAAGCCAACCCTCATCGGAACGCCGCCCGCCCAGCCCTCTCCCGGAGGGAGAGGGAGCCGACCGAGATGTCTTGCGCCTGACATCGACCTGAAAAATATAGTCGATTGTAGATTCGGTACAGCCCCACCAAATCGATTATGGATTCAGCAGAATTCTTTCAAGTCGATGCATCTCATGAATATCCCCCATTCGGTCCCCTCTCCCTCTGGGAGAGGGTTAGGGTGAGGGGCTCTTGATCTTCAAGACCCAACCTGCGTTTCCCCCAGACAAACAAAAACGCCCCCGGTCTCGCGACCGGGGGCGTTTTTTTAAGCTCGGGCTAAATTACGCCTTGGCTTTCTTGGCAGCGCGGGTACGCTCGCTTTCGTCCAGGATCTTCTTGCGAAGACGGATGGACTTAGGAGTAACTTCGCACAGCTCGTCTTCCTGGATGTATTCCAGAGCCTGTTCCAGAGTGAAGCGAACAGGTGGTACCAGAGCGATGGTTTCGTCTTTACCCGAAGCACGCATGTTGTCGAGCTTCTTGCCTTTGGTCGGGTTTACACCCAGGTCGTTGTCGCGGCTGTTCTGACCAACGATTTGACCGTTGTAGATCTCCTGGCCGTGTTCTACGAACAGCTTGCCACGAGCCTGCAGGGTTTCCAGCGAGTAGGTCAGTGCCTTGCCGGTTTCAACCGAAACCAGAACGCCGTTCTGACGGCCGGACATGTGGCCCGACTTGACGGTGTCGTAGCGATCGAAGATCGAGGTCAGGATGCCAGCACCGTTGGTCAGGGTCAGGAACTGGTTACGGAAACCGATCAGACCGCGAGCAGGGATGTTGTATTCCAGACGAACACGGCCCTTGCCATCAGGAACCATGTTGCTCAGGTCGCCTTTACGCAGACCCATCTCTTCCATGACCTTGCCCTGAGCTTCTTCAGGGATGTCGATGGTCACGTTTTCGAACGGTTCTTGTTTAACGCCGTTCACTTCACGAATGATTACTTCAGGACGGCCCAGGGCCAGTTCGAAGCCTTCGCGACGCATGGTTTCGATCAGTACCGAGAGGTGCAGCTCACCACGGCCGGAAACCTTGAACTTGTCAGCGGTATCGCCTTCTTCAACGCGCAGTGCAACGTTGTACAGCAGCTCTTTGTCCAGACGGTCCTTGATGTTGCGGGACGTCACGAACTTGCCTTCTTTACCGCAGAATGGCGAGTCGTTTACCTGGAAGGTCATCGAAACGGTTGGCTCGTCAACGGTCAGAGGCTTCATCGCCTCGACAGTGTCCGGGTGGCACAGGGTGTCGGAGATGAACAGCGAGTCCATGCCGCTGATGCAAACGATATCGCCTGCTGCAGCTTCTTCAACGTCAACGCGGTGCAGACCGTGGTGACCCATCAGTTTCAGGATACGGCCGTTGCGACGCTTGCCATCGGCACCGATCGCCACAACCGGAGTGTTCGGCTTGACGCGGCCACGAGCGATACGGCCAACACCGATAACACCCAGGAAGCTGTTGTAGTCCAGAGCGGAGATCTGCATCTGGAACGCGCCGTCACGGTCAACAGCCGGAGGCGGAACGTGGTCGACTACCGCTTGGTACAGCGGGGTCATGTCTTCAGCCATGGCGGTGTGATCCAGACCGGCAATGCCGTTCAGGGCCGAAGCGTAAACAACCTGGAAGTCCAGTTGTTCTTCGGTCGCACCGAGGTTGTCGAACAGGTCGAAGATCTGGTCCAGAACCCAGTCCGGACGTGCGCCTGGACGGTCAACCTTGTTGATCACCACGATTGGACGCAGGCCGGCTTCGAAAGCCTTCTTGGTCACGAAACGGGTTTGCGGCATAGGGCCGTCTTGAGCGTCAACCAGCAGCAGAACGGAGTCAACCATCGACATTACACGTTCAACTTCACCGCCGAAGTCGGCGTGGCCCGGGGTGTCCACGATGTTGATGTGGTAGCCGTTCCAGTTGATGGCGGTGTTTTTCGCCAGAATGGTAATACCGCGCTCTTTTTCCTGGTCGTTGGAGTCCATCACGCGCTCGTCGTTGAGCTCGTTGCGCTCCAGGGTGCCGGATTGACGCAGGAGTTTGTCTACCAGGGTGGTTTTACCATGGTCAACGTGGGCAATGATGGCGATGTTGCGTAGATTTTCGATCACTTGTGTATCTCGATCAGAGGATTCGGTTTGCTGACAAGTCTTGGCAGCGATTAGCAGTAGTGTCCGGCATGGCCGTTACAGCTTGACGGCGGTGTCGGGGGGCCGGTGACGCAGGCCACAGGCAAACAGCCCCGGGCACTTAGCTCGGTCGATAAACGCGCACATTGGCATGCCCCTCACTGAGCAAATGGTGAGCATGCAGGCGACTCATCACGCCTTTGTCGCAATACAGCAGGTACTGGCGAGTCGGATCCAGCTCCTTGAAACGAGCGTTCACTGCGTAGAACGGCATCGTCTGTACTTCTACGCCAGCGAGTTCCAGCGGCTCATCCTCGGCGGCATCCGGGTGACGGATGTCGATCACGATCTGACCGGCCAGTGCTTCGCTGACTTCTTCAATCTGTACGTCCTGGCCCAATTCGTCGATCACCCGATCGATCGGCACCAGTTTGGCGTTTTCGAGCGCACGCTCGAGCACCGCCATGTCGAATTCTTTCTCTTCGTGCTCAACGCGACCGCGTTTGGCGGCCGTCTTCGGATTGACCGAAATGACCCCACAGTACTCCGGCATGTGCCGGGCGAAATCGGCGGTGCCAATCTCGTTGGCCGTGTCGATGATGTCCTGTTTGTGCGCCACGATCAGCGGACGCAGGACCAGTTTGTCGGTCACGCAGTCGATCACCGACAGATTCGGCAGGGTCTGGCTCGACACCTGGGAGATCGCCTCGCCGGTAACCAGCGCTTCGATGTGCAGGCGATCGGCGATGTTGGAAGCCGCGCGCAACATCATACGCTTCAATACGACGCCCATATGACTGTTATCGACTTTGCCGAGAATTTCGCCCAACACTTCTTCGAACGGAACACTGACAAATAGCACGCGTTGCGAGCTGCCGTACTTCTTCCAGATGAAATGCGCGACTTCCATCACGCCCAATTCATGGGCACGACCGCCCAGATTGAAGAAGCAGAAGTGCGTCATCAGGCCGCGACGAATGATCTGGTACGCCGCAACGGTTGAGTCAAAGCCGCCGGACATCAATACCAGCGTCTGCTCCAACGCACCGAGCGGGTAACCGCCGATGCCGTTGTGCTGGCTGTGGATAACAAATAACCGTTTGTCGCGAACTTCGATGCGGACTTCGATTTCCGGCGCTTTCAGGTCAATACCGGCAGCACCACACTCACGGCGCAGCTTGCTGCCGACGTATTTTTCGACGTCCATCGAGCTGAAGGTGTGCTTGCCCGCGCGCTTGCAGCGCACCGAAAAAATCTTCCCGGCCAGTGCATCGCCATAGTGCTGTTTGCACTTCTCGGTGATGTCGTCGAAGTCGCCCAGCGGGTACTCGTCGATCTGCAGAAAGTGCGCGATGCCCGGCATGCAGGTCAGGCGCTCACCCATCTCTTTCAAGGCTTTGGGGTCGGTAACGCGGGTTTCCAACTCGAGATTGTCCCACACACCGTTCACCACCACGGCCGGGTCCAGGTCACGGAGCACGGTGCGGATGTTCTTGGCCAACTGGCGGATGAACTTCGTCCGGACAGGTCGGCTTTTGATGGTGATCTCGGGGAAGACTTTTACGATTAGTTTCATGAAAACAGCGCGCGAACGGCCAGCCGAAAAAGGGGGGCGCGGATTATAGCGGAAATTGCTCAAGGTTTAACCAGTTAATGTGCAGAAGGTTTTGCACGCACCAAAACAGGTCATTTCTGACTTAAGACGCTACATTAGAGGGCGAGATTTTCCGCAATCAGGTGCTTTGCACCTTTATAAGCGTGAATTTGGGGCAAAAAACCCATGCTGGGGCACTGGCATGCAATTTGCTCCCTTGTGAGGCAGGTTGCCTTGGCAGAGTATTCGCGCCGGCATCACCCAAATTCAAGGGCATCCACTACCAAGCCCGAAGCCACCCGGAGGACATATGTCGAAGACGGTTCAACTCATCAAAGATCATGACGTCAAGTGGATTGATCTGCGCTTCACGGACACCAAAGGCACTCAGCACCACGTGACCATGCCGGCTCGCGATGCGCTGGATGAAGACTTCTTCGAAGTCGGCAAGATGTTCGACGGTTCCTCCATCGCTGGCTGGAAAGGCATCGAAGCCTCCGACATGATCCTGATGCCGGTTGACGAAACTGCCGTTCTCGACCCGTTCACCGAAGACGCCACCCTGATCCTGGTGTGCGACATCATCGAACCTTCGAGCATGCAAGGCTACGACCGCGACCCACGTGCGATCGCCAAGCGTGCCGAAGAACACCTGAAAGCCACCGGTATCGGTGACACCGTGTTCGCTGGTCCAGAGCCAGAATTCTTCATCTTTGACTCGGTGAAATTCAAGTCGGACATCTCCGGCTCGATGTTCAAGATCTACTCCGAGCAAGGTTCGTGGATGTCCGACCAGGACATCGAAGGCGGCAACAAGGGTCACCGTCCAGGGGTCAAAGGCGGCTACTTCCCGGTTCCACCGTTCGACCACGACCACGAAATCCGTACCTCCATGTGCAACGCACTGGAAGAAATGGGCCTGACCGTTGAAGTTCACCACCACGAAGTGGCGACTGCCGGCCAGAACGAAATCGGCGTTAAGTTCAACACCCTGGTGAAGAAAGCCGACGAAACCCAAACCCTGAAGTACGTTGTCCACAACGTTGCTGATGCATACGGCCGCACCGCGACCTTCATGCCGAAGCCACTGTACGGCGACAACGGTTCGGGCATGCACGTACACATGTCGATCTGGAAAGACGGCAAGAACACCTTCGCCGGTGAAGGCTATGCCGGTCTGTCCGATACCGCTCTGTACTTCATCGGCGGCATCATCAAACACGGTAAGGCCCTGAACGGCTTCACCAACCCGGCGACCAACTCCTACAAGCGTCTGGTACCAGGCTTCGAAGCTCCGGTAATGCTGGCCTACTCGGCTCGCAACCGTTCCGCTTCGATCCGTATTCCTTACGTGTCGAGCCCGAAAGCCCGCCGTATCGAAGCACGCTTCCCGGATCCGGCTGCCAACCCGTACCTGGCCTTCGCAGCTCTGCTGATGGCCGGTCTGGACGGTATCCAGAACAAGATCCACCCAGGCGACGCAGCTGACAAAAACCTGTACGACCTGCCGCCTGAAGAGGCGAAAGAGATTCCACAAGTTTGCGGCAGCCTGAAAGAAGCCCTGGAAGAGCTGGACAAGGGCCGCGCGTTCCTGACCAAGGGCGGCGTGTTCTCCGACGACTTCATCGACGCTTACATCGCGCTGAAATCGGAAGAAGAAATCAAGGTTCGCACCTTCGTACACCCACTGGAATATGAGCTGTACTACAGCTGCTGATCCGGTAGCGCTGCGTTACGTGGCGTGAGTGAAAGAGGCCTCCTTCGGGAGGCCTTTTTTATTGCCCGCGATTTATGGCGTCACGCAGATCCTTGGGAGCGAGCCTGCTCGCGAAAGCGTCGTATCCGTCACCATCACTGTCAATGACGCACCGCATTCGCGAGCAGGCTCGCTCCCACAAGGGATTTGTGGTGTCTGAATGATCTCTGGATGTTTGCCGGGTTGGGCCAACCGCCGCGTCTGGCCTATGCTGCACCCCATCGCTTTCAATCCCGGTCGATTTCATGGGTCGCACCTTTCTCTACATTCTGCTGCTGATCGCCCTGCCCGCCGCCGCGCAGATCTACAAGTACACCGATGCCAACGGCAACACGGTCTACAGCGATCACTCGCCCGATGGTGTGCGGGCGCAGCCGGTGGAGTTGCCGCCGCTTAACAGGGTCGAGCCGCAAACACCGAGTACACCGCCTGCATCCAGCACCGAAACCCGTGAGCCTGCGCGCAAGGCCTACGACATTCTTGAACTCGCTGGTCTACCCACCGAAGAGGCCCTGCGCGCCAATAACGGCACGTTCACCGTCCAAGTGCTGATCAAGCCGCGTCTGCAACCGCCGCATCAGTTAAGGCTGGTATTGGACGATGAGCCTTACGGCCAGCCGAGCAACGTGCCGATCCTACAATTGGTGAACGTTGATCGCGGCGAACATCGTCTAGCGGTGCAGGTGATTGACGGGCAGACGGTCATCCAGCAGAGCGCGCCAGTCCCTCTCAGCGTACAGCGGGTGCACAAGCCATGATTCGTGCGTGGCTGATCGCGGTGCTGGCGCTGCTCACGCTACAAGCATCGGCTGAGGTGTTCACTTATATCGATGCCCAAGGTAATCGCGTCTACACCGACCAGCCGCGTGGCAATGCCAAGCGCGTACCGATCGCGACCAGCAATCGCATGTCCGCAAACCCCACCGTCGCCGTGCCGATCACGACTGCAAAAAAAACCCCAGAGCAACCGCCCTTCCACTACGACATGCTGCGCATTCTAGTACCTGAACCCGATGCAACGATTCGCAGCAGCGCCGGCGAAATCATCGTCAGCGTCACCAGCGAACCGGGCCTGCAAAAAGGTCATCGTTATCGACTGCTGCTGGATGGCCAAGCCACCGGCGAACCGGGGCTGAGCCCGGTCTTCCCGCTAAACAACATCGATCGTGGCAGCCACAATCTTTCGGTGGAAATCCTCGATGCCGAAGGGCGCACGGTGGAACGCACTGCCAACCAGCCCTTCCACATGCTACGCATATCCCTCGCACAGAAACGCCAGGTCAAGCCGTGCACCACCGACGGTTACGGCATCCGTCCGGAATGCCCCTTGAAAGACAAACCGCCCGAGCCGAAAAACCCCTTTCTGCGTTTCTTCTAACGCCATTCAGCTTTGCGCACTATATTGGTGCACAAGACTGCACCGTACCCATATCTCAACCCATTTTGGTTCGAAAGTACCCGCGAGCGCTGGCCGACTGCCACGCAAAAGAGCGTCAAACGCCTGTTTCATGGGTTGAACGCTTCTTTTCGGAGCCTTGGTTTGGTTTTTGCATTTTCCCGATACCGACGCTTGTTACTTGCGCACGCTCCGCCCCCAAAAGAGGCTCTGATGACTATTAGCGACGCAATCCACCGTTTGCTGCTCGACAACCTGACCACCGCCACCATCCTGCTCGACGCCGAATTGCGCCTTGAGTACATGAACCCGGCGGCGGAGATGCTCCTCGCCATCAGCGGGCAGCGCAGCCATGGACAGTTCATCAGCGAGCTGTTCACCGAATCCACCGAGGCGCTCAATTCCCTGCGCCAGGCAGTGGAGCAGGCGCATCCGTTCACCAAGCGCGAGGCGATGCTTACCGCCCTCACTGGCCAGACGTTGACCGTGGATTACGCGGTGACGCCAATCCTCAGCAATGGCGCGACCATGCTCCTGCTGGAGGTCCATCCGCGTGACCGCTTGCTGCGGATCACCAAGGAGGAGGCGCAGCTGTCCAAGCAGGAAACCAGCAAGATGTTGGTACGCGGCCTCGCTCACGAGATCAAGAATCCGCTCGGTGGCATCCGCGGCGCCGCGCAATTGCTGGCCCGCGAACTGCCGGAAGAAAGTCTGCGCGATTACACCAACGTGATCATTGAAGAAGCCGACCGCCTGCGCAATCTGGTCGACCGCATGCTCGGCTCGAACAAACTGCCGTCGCTGGCGATGTGCAACGTTCATGAAGTGCTGGAGCGCGTCTGCCAACTGGTCGAAGCGGAAAGCCAGGGCTGCATCACCTTGGTGCGTGATTACGACCCAAGCATCCCCGACGTGCTGATCGACCGCGAACAAATGATTCAGGCGGTGTTGAACATCGTACGCAACGCGATGCAAGCGATCAGCAGCCAGAACGAATTGCGCCTTGGCCGCATAAGCCTGCGTACCCGGACCATGCGCCAGTTCACCATCGGCCACGTCCGCCATCGCCTGGTGACCAAGATCGAAATCATCGACAACGGGCCGGGGATCCCGGCGGAACTTCAGGAAACCATTTTCTTTCCCATGGTCAGCGGACGTCCGGACGGTACCGGACTCGGTCTGGCCATTACCCAGAACATCATCAGCCAGCACCAGGGTCTGATCGAGTGTGACAGCCATCCAGGCCACACCACGTTCTCGATCTTTCTGCCACTGGAACAAGGAGCCACATCGACATGAGCCGTAGTGAAACCGTATGGATCGTCGATGACGACCGTTCTATCCGTTGGGTTCTGGAAAAGGCCTTGCAGCAGGAAGGCATGACGACCCAAAGCTTCGACAGCGCCGATGGCGTAATGAGTCGCCTGGCCCGTCAGCAGCCGGACGTGATCATTTCCGACATTCGCATGCCGGGTGCCAGTGGTCTGGATCTTCTGGCGCGGATTCGCGAGCAGCATCCACGCTTGCCGGTCATCATCATGACCGCTCATTCCGATCTGGACAGCGCTGTTGCCTCGTATCAGGGCGGCGCTTTCGAATACTTGCCGAAGCCGTTCGACGTTGATGAAGCGGTGTCGCTGGTCAAACGTGCGAACCAACACGCACAGGAACAACAAGGCCTGGAAGTCGTACCGGCACTGACCCGTACCCCGGAAATCATCGGCGAAGCGCCGGCGATGCAGGAAGTGTTTCGCGCCATCGGTCGCTTGAGCCACTCCAACATCACCGTGCTGATCAACGGCGAATCCGGCACCGGTAAAGAACTCGTCGCCCACGCCCTGCATCGCCACAGCCCGCGCGCGGCCTCGCCGTTCATCGCGCTGAACATGGCGGCGATCCCCAAGGATCTTATGGAGTCCGAACTGTTCGGCCATGAGAAAGGCGCGTTCACCGGCGCGGCAAACCTGCGTCGCGGCCGCTTTGAACAGGCTGACGGCGGCACGCTGTTCCTCGATGAAATCGGCGACATGCCGGCGGATACGCAAACCCGCTTGCTGCGCGTTCTGGCCGATGGCGAGTTCTACCGCGTCGGCGGTCACGTGCCGGTGAAAGTCGATGTGCGCATCATCGCCGCGACGCACCAGAATCTGGAAACCCTGGTACACGCCGGCAAATTCCGTGAGGACTTGTTCCACCGCCTCAACGTGATCCGCATCCACATCCCGCGCCTCTCCGATCGTCGTGAGGACATCCCGACCCTGGCCAAGCACTTCCTCAGCCGCGCGGCGCAAGAGCTGGCGGTGGAACCGAAGCTGCTGAAGAGCGAGACCGAGGAATACCTGAAGAACCTGCCGTGGGGCGGCAACGTACGTCAGCTGGAGAATACGTGCCGCTGGATCACGGTGATGGCGTCCGGGCGCGAAGTGCACATCAGCGACCTGCCGCCAGAACTGCTGAACCTGCCGCAGGACTCGGCGCCAGTGACCAATTGGGAGCAAGCACTGCGTCAGTGGGCCGATCAGGCCTTGGCGCGTGGCCAGTCGAGCCTGCTCGACAGCGCGGTACCGGCGTTCGAGCGGATCATGATCGAGACGGCTTTGAAGCACACCGCCGGGCGTCGTCGCGATGCCGCCGTTTTGCTGGGTTGGGGGCGCAATACCCTGACGCGCAAGATCAAGGAATTGGGGATGAAGGTCGATGGCGGGGATGATGATGAGGGGGATGAGGGTTAACGCTTGAGAATTGTTGTGTGCTCAGGATCCATCCCCCTCACCCCAGCCCTCTCCCCCAAGGGGTAGAGGGGGAAGGGAGCCGATTATGTGATGTTCAAAATCTGAGTTCGGCTCGGTATTTCAGGTCGGTTTATTTTGACCGGGCAACTCGCTTGATCTGGCTTAATGATTCTGGACACCCCTAAAGGGCGTTAATCTACGCCCAACGATGAGGTGTGATTTGACCAGACGATATTTTTCAACAGATTTCAAACGGGATGCGGCTTGCCTGGTTTTGGATAAAGACTATTCGGTGAGTGAAGCCTGTGAAGCAATGGGCGTGGGCCCTACAGCTCTGCGCCGCTGGGTTGAACAACTGCGTGCGGAGCGCAGCGGCAAGACGCCTGAGAAGTCCAAGGCCATGACCGTTGACCAACAACGCATCCAAGAACTGGAAGCAACAATTCGACGGATTGAGCGCGAGAAGGAAATTTTAAAAAAGGCTACAGCTCTCTTGATGTCGGATTCCCTCGATCGGTAAGGCTGGTCGAGGAGTTAAGCGAGCAATATCCAAGATCCGAGTTGTGTGGCGTGTTTGGCATCAACCGCAGCAGTTATTACGAGCGTCTGAAACAGCGGGCGAAAGTGCATGTCGGGCGCGATCGCCTAAAGATCAAGGCTGCCGAATTACATGAGCAAAGTCGCGGCTCAATGGGCGCGCGCAGCCTGTCAAAAGCGCTGTGTAACGAAAAAGAGTCGGTAGGTCGTTACATGGCTCGTAGCCTGATGCGCGAGCTCGGTTTGAAGAGCCAGCAACGGCGCAGGCATCGGTACAAACCCAGCGGTGCGGAGGCGCAATACGCCCCCAATCATTTGGAGCGTAAATTCAATGTCGAGGCCCCCAATCGAGTGTGGTGTGGCGACGTGACTTACATTTGGGCCGGTACTTACTGGGTTTATCTGGCTGCTGTACTTGATCTGCATGCCCGCCGCATCGTCGGCTGGGCGATGTCCAGAAGTCCGGATTCAGCTCTGACCTGTCGAGCGTTAAAGATGGCTTTCGAGTCGCGAGGACGCCCTGAAAACCTAATGTTCCATTCGGATCAGGGCTGTCATTACAGCAGTAAAGTGTTTCGTGAAACGCTGGCGGACATGCGCATAAAACAAAGCATGAGTCGACGGGGAAACTGCTGGGATAACGCTCCGATGGAACGTTTCTTTGGCAGTTTGAAATCTGAATGGATACCCAAGGCTGGTTACCGAAACGAAGACGAAGCCAGCACCGATGTGTTGCGCTACCTGACCCACTATTACAATCGGATCAGGCTGCACAGTTACAACGGATATCGGACTCCGGTAGCAATGGAAGCCTTGGCAGCATGAGAAATGACCTAAACCCTATAACCGTGTCCAGTATCGTTTGACCAGATCAGCTAAGTCCCCTCTCCCTCTGGGAGAGGGCTAGGGTGAGGGGCAGCCGTGCACCGCATCAATGCACAATGACCCGCGATCGCGCACAGCCGCATCTGCATCCTTCATTCTGAAAACACCGACAAAACCATTATCCAAGTACACAAAAGCCCCGAGTTCCGGGGCTTTCGTATTTCTGATCAGCTTTTTTGTTTCAGCAAATGAAAACCTGGCACGCCCCCTGCAATACCTCTTACAGGTGATTCGATTCACCACCCGTTTCGGGGACCTTGGTACAGGCAGGCCGGGGATTCCCCTCTTTACACCGGGCTCATACCGCAACGCGACGAGCCCACCCTTTTGGGATCCTTGGTACAGGCAGGCCGGGGGTTCCCTCTTTACACCGGACCGACGCTAGCAGCGAAGTCCATCCTTTTGGGAACCCTGATACAGGCAGGTCAGGGATTCCCGCTTTTATTACTCGCGGAGATGGATTTCCAGCCGCCAGCGGTCATCGACCTCACTGCCGACCCAATCGCCCTGCAGCGGCCGCGCCGCCAGCACCGTCAGCAACAACCCTCCGTCACTCGCTCGCGTCCGCCAGTTCACATCTTTGCCATTGAGCTTGAGCTGGCCCTTCTGCGCCGGGCCCTCAGCCTGAAACAGCAGCGCCACCGTGCCATCGATGATTTCGCCGTGCAGCTTGGGCTCGTTGTTGAACCACACCACCAACCCTTGATCCGTCACCTCGACCTGCTGCAACACCGTCGGATCCGGCGTGGTCAGGCGGCCGATCATCAAGCCAATCATCAAGCCGACAATTGCCAGCGAACCGATGACTCGCGGCAATAGTTTCGAACGGTTGTCCACAGGCGGCGTAGAATGCCGCTCATCTTTACCTTCGGAGCCGTGCATGTTTCACGTCATCCTTTTTCAACCAGAAATTCCGCCGAATACCGGCAACGTTATCAGGCTGTGCGCCAACAGCGGCTGCCACCTGCATTTGATCGAACCGCTGGGCTTCGAGATGGACGACAAGCGCCTGCGCCGTGCCGGTCTCGATTACCACGAATATGCCACGCTGCAACGTCACGCGGACCTGGCCAGTTGCCTGGAAAGCCTGGGCAACCCAAGACTGTTTGCGTTCACCACCAAGGGTTCGCGACCGTTTCATGATGCCGCGTTTGTTCCTGGCGATGCGTTCATCTTCGGCCCGGAAAGCCGTGGCCTGCCGCCGGAAGTGCTCGACGCGCTGCCGCCGGAACAGCGCCTGCGCCTGCCGATGCGCGAAGGCTGCCGCAGCCTGAACCTGTCCAACACCGTGGCGGTGGCCGTGTACGAAGCCTGGCGCCAGAACGACTTCAAGTAACACCACACCTGATCGTTCCCACGCTCTGCGTGGGAATGCAGCCCGTGACGCTCCGCGTCACTGGACGCGGAGCGTCCCCAGAGGCATTCCCACGCGGAGCGTAGGAACGATCAGCCAAGAAAAAAGCGCCTGTTACGGCGCTTTTTTCTTTGTAGCCCAGACCGTCTTATTGAACGGTTGGCGTCTCGCCGCTTTCCTGCATGCGCTGCAGCTCTTGCGCGTACAGAGCATCGAAGTTCACCGGGGCCAGCATCAGGGCCGGGAACGAACCACGGGTCACCAGGCTGTCCAAGGTTTCGCGCGCGTACGGGAACAGGATGTTCGGGCAGAACGCACCCAGGGTGTGGCTCATCGAAGCAGCGTCCAGGTTCTTGATCAGGAAGATACCGGCCTGTTGCACTTCAGCGATGAAGGCGACTTCTTCACCGTTTTTCACGGTGACGGACAGGGTCAGCACGACTTCGTAAAAATCACCTTCCAGCGCTTTCTGACGAGTGTTCAGATCCAGAGCGACCGCCGGATCCCACTGCTGGCGGAAGATCGCCGGGCTTTTCGGGGCTTCGAAGGACAGGTCGCGTACGTAGATGCGCTGCAAGGAGAATTGCGGTGCGGTTTCTTCTTCGCTGGCTGCAGTGTTCTGTTGGTCAGTCATCTCAGATCCTTATCGATCTTGGGTCTTTTAGGGAGTGCTGTACGTGGGTGCAGCCGTTCAGGCCTTGAGCAGCGCGTCGAGCTTGCCGGCGCGCTCCAGGGCATACAAATCGTCACAACCGCCGATGTGCTTGCTGCCGATCCAGATCTGCGGCACGGACGTACGTCCGGCTTTCTGGGTCATTTCAGCGCGCACTTGCGGCTTGCCATCGACCTTGATCTCTTTGAAGGCCACGCCTTTGTTCTCGAGCAGGTATTTGGCTCGCGAGCAATAAGGGCAGTAATCGCTGGAGTAGACGATGACTTCGCTCATATCACTTCACCAACGGCAGGTTGTCGCCTTTCCAGCTGGAAATACCGCCGGACAGCTTGGCGGCGGTGAAGCCGGATTTCATCAGCTCGCGGGCGTGGGTGCCAGCGGTCTGGCCCAGCGCGTCGACCAGAATGATGGTCTTGGCCTTGTGTTTTTCCAGCTCGCCGATACGCGCAGCCAGTTTGTCCTGGGGAATGTTCACCGCGCCAACGATGTGGCCGGCAGCAAAATCCTTGGCCGGACGGATGTCCACCACCACGCCTGCGTCTTTGTTGACCAACGCGGTCAGTTCGCCGGTGCTCAGGCTTTTACCGCCGCCCTGCATCGTGTGCGCCAGCAGCAGAGCCAGCAGTACGACGAAGATACCGACAAGAATGTAGTGGTTAGTGGCAAATTCAATCAGGTGAGCAACCATCGAAGGAGGTTCCAGGGCGTTAAAATGTCGGCCAGTATACACAGCCACTATGGTCGGCCAAACCCCGTCCGGCGGTGACGCGGTCGGAACTTAGCTTTAAACTCCAACTCCCTTTTCCATCGCCCTCTTCTTTATTAGCCACGAGTGGATTCCATGACTACCACGCCTAAACCTTTGGTCCTGATGATTCTCGACGGCTTCGGTCACAGCGACAGCCCCGAATCCAACGCCGTTTTTGCGGCGAAGAAGCCTGTTCTGGATCGCCTGTGGGCCACTGTGCCCAACGGCTTGATTTCGGGCAGCGGCATGGACGTCGGCCTGCCGGACGGCCAGATGGGCAACTCCGAAGTCGGCCACATGAACCTTGGCGCCGGCCGCGTGGTGTATCAGGACTTTACCCGCGTGACCAAAGCGATCCGCGACGGCGAGTTCTTCGAGAACCCGACCATCTGCGCCGCTGTGGACAAAGCCGTGGCCGCCGGCAAAGCCGTGCACTTCATGGGCCTGCTCTCCGATGGCGGCGTGCACAGCCACCAGGATCACCTGATCGCCATGGCCGAACTGGCCTTCAAGCGCGGCGCCGAAAAAATCTACCTGCACGCTTTCCTTGACGGCCGCGACACCCCACCGAAAAGCGCTGCGTCGTCCATCGAACTACTCGATGCGACCTTCCAGGCACTGGGCAAGGGCCGTATCGCCAGCATCATCGGCCGCTACTTCGCCATGGACCGTGACAACCGCTGGGACCGTGTGGCTCAGGCCTACAACCTGATCGTCGACGGCAACAGCGAATTCCACGCCGCCACTGCGCAGGAAGGTCTGGAGGCTGCTTACGCTCGCGGCGAGAGCGACGAATTCGTCAAAGCCACGACCATCGGTGAGCCGGTGAAAGTCGAAGACGGCGACGCAGTGGTGTTCATGAACTTCCGCGCCGACCGCGCCCGCGAGCTGACTCGCGTGTTCGTCGAAGACGACTTCAAGGATTTCGAACGCGCGCGCCAGCCGAAACTGGCCGGTTTTGTGATGTTGACCCAATACGCAGCGAGCATCCCTGCACCCTCGGCGTTCGCCCCGGGCAGCCTGGAAAACGTCCTTGGCGACTATCTGGCGAAAAACGGCAAAACCCAGCTGCGCATCGCTGAAACCGAAAAATACGCCCACGTGACCTTCTTCTTCTCCGGCGGTCGTGAAGAACCGTTCCCGGGCGAAGAGCGCATCCTGATCCCGTCGCCGAAAGTCGCCACCTACGACTTGCAGCCGGAAATGAGCGCACCGGAAGTCACCGACTGTATCGTCGAAGCCATCGAAAACCAGCGCTATGACGTGATCGTGGTCAACTACGCCAACGGCGACATGGTTGGTCATAGCGGTGTGTTCGACGCGGCCGTGAAGGCTGTGGAATGCCTTGATACCTGCGTCGGGCGCATTGTCGAAGCGCTGGAAAAGGTTGGCGGCGAAGCGCTGATCACCGCTGACCACGGCAACGTCGAGCAAATGGCCGATGAATCCACCGGCCAGGCGCACACCGCGCACACCACCGAGCCGGTACCGTTCATTTATGTCGGCAAGCGCGACCTCAAGGTCCGTGAAGGCGGCGTGCTGGCGGACGTGGCACCAACCATGCTGAAGCTGCTGGGCCTGGAAAAACCGGCGGAAATGACCGGCACGTCTATCCTGGTGTAATCCGTCCGATCAACCACCACAAAACCCTGTGGGAGCTGGCTTGCCAGCGATAGCAATCTGACAGCCAACATCTATGTTGAATGTGCAGACGCCATCGCTGGCAAGCCAGCTCCCACAGTGGTTTATGGAGTTTTCGAAATGGAATTCGGTGTATTGCTTGGTCCAGTTATCACACAGCCCCAATTGGGCGTTTTTTTTGCAGCCTCGGGCGGGCATACTAGGCCGTCCATTACCCTGGTGCCGCCCGCCTCTATGCTTCGCGTCCTGATCGCCCTCGCTCTGACCTGCCTGCTCCAACCGGCTTTCGCTGACGAGCGCACGCAAACCCAACAACAGTTGGACGCAACGCGTCAGGACATTGCCGAGCTGAAAAAGCTGCTGAGCAAAGTCCAGGAAGAAAAGTCCGGCGTGCAGAAAGAGCTCAAGGGCACTGAAACCGAGCTGGGCAAGCTGCAGAAGCAGGTCGACGCGCTGCAGAAAGAACTGCAGAAAAGCGAATCCGAGCTGCAGCGACTCGATGCAGAGAAAAAAAAACTCCAGAGCGCGCGCACTGAACAGCAGCGACTGATCGCCATTCAGGCCCGCGCGGCCTATCAGAACGGTCGGCAGGAATACCTCAAGCTGCTGCTCAACCAGCAGAATCCCGAGAAATTCGCCCGCACCCTCACCTATTACGATTACCTGAGCCAGGCCCGCCTGGAACAGCTGAAGAACTTCAACGAAACCCTGCGCCAACTGGCCAATGTCGAAAAAGACATTGCCGCCCAACAGGCGCAATTGCTGGTACAGAAAAGCAGCCTCGATACCCAGCGCGACGAACTGGAAAATGTCCGCAAGGAACGCCAGCAAGTGCTCGCCAAGCTTAACGATGACGTGAAGGCCCGCGACCAGAAACTCGCCGCTCGCGAGCAAGATCAGGCAGACCTGTCTAAAGTCCTTAAAACCATTGAAGAAACCCTGGCCCGCCAGGCCCGTGAGGCAGAAGAAGCGCGGCAGAAAGCGCTGATCGCCCAGCAGGAAGCGGAAAAAAAGCGTTTGCGTGAGGCGCAGGCTGAAAACAGTGACGCCCCACGAAAACCCGCCAGATCCACTCCAGGCGCGCTGGTCTCCAGCAGCGGCGAAACCTTCGGTGGCCCTTTTGCTGCAACCCGGGGAAAACTTCCGTGGCCGGTTGATGGTCGATTGTTGGCACGCTTCGGCGAATCCCGTGGCGACGACGCCCGCACCAAGTGGGACGGCGTAATGATCAGCGCCTCCGCCGGCAGCCAGGTGCATGCCGTACACGGTGGTCGCGTGGTGTTCGCCGACTGGCTGCGCGGCGCCGGGCTGCTGGTGATCCTCGATCACGGCAACGGTTTTCTGAGTCTTTACGGTCACAACCAGACACTGCTCAAGTCGGCCGGTGACGTGGTTAAAGCCGGTGAGTCCATCTCCACTGTCGGTAACAGTGGCGGCCAGGACACATCAGCGCTGTATTTCGCAATTCGTCAGCAGGGTCACCCGAGTGATCCAGCACAATGGTGCCGCGCGCAAGGATAAGCGTGCCGCCTAATTCAGGAGTTCGTTCGACATGCTGCATTTGTCCCGCCTTACCTCGCTGGCCCTGACGATCGCCCTGGTGATCGGCGCGCCTCTGGCGTTCGCCGCTCAACCGGCCCCGGCCGTCGCTCCGGCAGGCACTGCCGCGACTTCCAAGGCTCCGTTGCCGCTGGAAGAATTGCGCACCTTTGCCGAGGTCATGGACCGGATCAAAGCCGCTTACGTCGAGCCGGTGGACGACAAGACCCTGCTGGAAAACGCGATCAAGGGCATGCTCAGCAACCTTGATCCGCACTCGGCGTACCTCGGCCCTGAAGATTTCACCGAACTGCAGGAAAGCACCAGCGGTGAGTTCGGTGGTCTGGGCATCGAAGTCGGCGCCGAAGACGGTTTCATCAAAGTTGTCTCGCCAATCGATGACACCCCGGCGTCGAAGGCCGGCATTCAGGCCGGCGACTTCATCGTCAAGATCAACGGCCAGCCGACGCGCGGCCAGACCATGACCGAAGCCGTCGACAAAATGCGCGGCAAGATCGGCCAGAAAATCACCCTGACCCTGGTACGCGACGGCGGCACGCCGTTCGACGTGACCCTCGCCCGCGCGGTGATTCAGGTGAAGAGCGTCAAGGCGCAGCTGCTGGAAACCGGTTATGCGTACATCCGCATCACCCAGTTCCAGGTCAAGACCGGCGAAGAGGTTTCCAAGGCTCTGGCCAAGCTGCGCAAGGACAACGGCAAGAAGCTCAACGGCATCATTCTCGACCTGCGTAACAACCCGGGCGGCGTGTTGCAGGCAGCAGTGGAAGTGGTCGACCACTTCATCACCAAAGGCCTGATCGTCTACACCAAAGGCCGAATCGCCAATTCCGAACTGCGTTTCTCGGCCACCGGCAAAGACGAAAGCGAAGCCGTGCCGATGGTCGTGTTGATCAACGGTGGCAGTGCCTCGGCTTCGGAAATCGTCGCCGGCGCCCTGCAGGATCAGAAACGTGCGGTGGTCATGGGCACCACCAGTTTTGGCAAGGGCTCGGTGCAAACCGTGCTGCCGCTGAACAATGACCGCGCGCTGAAAATTACCACCGCGCTGTACTTCACGCCGAATGGCCGCTCGATTCAGGCACAGGGCATCGTGCCGGACATCGAAGTGCGCAAAGCCAAGATCACCAACGAGGCCGATGGCGATTACTTCAAAGAAGCCGACCTGCAAGGTCACCTGGGCAACGGCAACGGCGGCGCAGACAAGCCGACAGGTTCCGGCGGCAAGGCCAAGGCGATGCCGCAGGATGACGATTACCAATTGGCCCAGGCCCTGAGCCTGCTCAAAGGGCTGAGCATCACGTCCGGCCGTTGAGGATGTCTTTGCGTCTCCTCTTCGTTCTGTTGTGCTGTCTGGCGGGTGCTGCTCATGCAGAGCCCGCCAGCCCAAAGCCACACAAAGCCTATCTGACACTGATCATCGACGACCTGGGGCAGAACCTGCCCCGGGATCGCCGCGTGCTGGCCCTGCCCGGCCCGGTGACCACGGCGATCATGCCGGACACCCCGCACGCCACCGAGTTTGCCCGCGAAGCCCATCGCGCCGGCAAGATCGTTATCCTGCACATGCCCATGGACCCGGCCACCGGCCCCTATGCATGGCACCCTGAACTGCCCATCGAAGAACTGGAAAAACGCCTCAACGCCGCGTTCAAAATGGTCCCCTACACTGCCGGCATCAATAACCACATGGGCAGCCGCATGACTGCGCAACCGGTGGCGATGGCCTGGTTGATGGGCGAACTGCAGCGTCGGCACAAGTTCTTCGTCGACAGCCGCACCAGCGCCCAGACCGTGGCGGCGCAGCAGGCGCAGAAGATCGATCTGGCCAGTGTCTCGCGGGACGTGTTTCTTGATGACGAGCGCACTGAGGCAGCGATCTACACGCAGTTGCAGACCGCGATCAGCCTGGCGCGCAAGCAGGGTTCGGCGGTGATGATCGGCCATCCCTATCCGCAGACACTGGCAGTGCTGGAGCGCGAACTGCCGAAGTTGAAGAGCCAGGGAATCGACTGGATCGATATCAAACAGATGATCAGCGTGCGCAGCAATCGCGCCATGGCCAGTCATGGTAAAGACGGGGTTTATCGGTAATACCCTGTGACGCTAGCACATACATAGTTACCACCCGGAAACCGTCCCCATTCCCGATAGTGCGACCTGCAACAGGTCGCTACGCCCTCGCGTCGCTTTCAACTATCAGGAATCATCATGACTATTGAAGACAACACCGCAGCGCATCCCATACCCATGGAACCGATCATGCAGGACAATCTGCTGATCAACTTCACCACGGAGTTTCACCGGGTCTGGAGCACTAACGGCTCAAAAGCCAAACCCGCCACATTCTGGCGCCCCACCCCTGCTCCGGATGCATTGCCGGGCTACTTTCCGCTGGGCGACGTGCTCTTTCCCGGCGACGCCAATATCAATGGCGAAATGGTCGCAGCAGTAGTCTGCGAGAAAGATATGGAAGGGTCCTTAAGCACTAAAGGAAAGGCACTGGCCCGCCCTGCCGATTTTGAACTGGTCTGGAAAGAAACCGGAGCGCCCAGTGTCACTCGCATGTCGATCTGGCGACCTCTGGCACCCGTCGGTTACGTCGCTCTGGGGCTCGTGTGCTCCAACGATCACTGCAAACCTTCGTTGAACTCGGTGCGCTGCGTCAGGCTCGACCTGGTCATAGCGGCGAACGTCGGTGATCTGATCTGGAATGACAAGGGCAGCGGCGCCAAGCTCAGTTTCAGCGCTTTTGGCATCGAACCTTCGACTGCCGCCGCAGGCGACATCCATTTTGCGCCCGGCACCTTCGTGGGCATCCAGGGCTACAGCAAGCCTGCAGCACCTTCGACGGCGTATGGCTTGCGCATGCAAATCCCGCTGCAAGTCAGCGCATCGCCGCAAATTCCGACCCTCACCGGATACACGAAGCCCGTAGTGAACGAACCCGCCATCGTCACCCAGATTGCCCGCCTGCCTTGGTTCGCAGTGCGAGATCATGCTCATCCCGGCGAACAGTTTCGCAATTCGCCTTACTACGAACTGAAGAGAACTGACGAATATGTGCTCATTGGCCACGAGCGCAATGAATCGGACAAGTATCGGGCCGTTAAATGGACAGCACCACGTCTGCAGAACGCGGTGACAATGCGTATGTTCCATAGTTTTACCGCCATGGAAATCGTCAAAGCCTGGCCGACCGTGCCTCTCAGCGATATCCGCATGACAAAATTCTCGGCCTGCCTGCCAAAAAGTTTGACCCGCACTGAAACGTCTTCCAACGGTTGGAACGAGCTACGACCTCAAGTGGTGATTGCCATGGCGCCGAAGCAAACATCCGTCGCGGTTTATCAGATGCAAAGCCATTACGAGTTGGTACGGGAAGACGGTACTCAAGTGGCGGTCGACTTTGGTTATACCGATGATTCAAGCGTTCTGCTGACGCAATATCCGCCGGAGTTCGTCGAGCTCGCCAGCGCGTGTCCGCCGCTGACGACAGACACCCCGACAATATCTGGCACCGATGGCGCCAACGCTAAAGAGCAGCCATCATCGGGCCCGGATGTCGTTATAGATACCGCCCCATGATTTCGTCCACCACGCCTTCTTTGCGCAACTGATCCAGCGCAGCCTGAAGCTTGGCGACCACTTCGTCGGAGACGTCCTTGTTCAGCGCCAGATACAGTTCTGCACTGTTGAAACGCAGCACGGTCTTGAGACCGGTGACACCGTCCTGCCGCGCCAGATAACGCCCGGCAGGATCACCGGTGGCCCACAGGTCGATCTGACCATTGACCAGTTTCTTCGCGTTGTCCTGATCGCGCAGCACGACTATCGGCTTCAGACCTTGTTTGGTCAGTGTCTCGGCAATCGCATCACCCTTGTAGGCACCGATTTTGTACTGGCGCGCATCATTGAGGGTTTCGAGGGTGATCTTGCTGTCAGCCTTGGCCAGCATGATCCAGTCATCCGGACCGATCGGGCCGACCCATTTGAAGAGCTTTTCGCGGTCCGGCAGACGCGCCATCACGAAGGCGCCATAACCGGGATTTTCCAGAGCCAGTTTGTAGACGCGCTCCCAAGGAAAGCGCAGGGTCAGGCTGTAAGTGATGCCGGCACGCTGGAACACTTCGCGCACGATGTCGGTGGCGATGCCATTGATGTTCTCGCCTTGGGCGAAGTTCTTGCCGTTTTTCGCCATGTTATACGGCGGGAAATTTTCGGTAAGGAGCACCAGATCGGTGTCGGGACTGTTTTCGGCGCGGGCAGTGTTGATGAGCAACATCGATGCACTGGCGAGAACAAGAAGCAGGCGTTTGATCATGTCGGGCTACCGGAATCCATGGCGTGCCCAAGAGTGCCTTGGGTGCGCCATGCTGTCCACTGGCCTGTATGGTTTTCGATCCTGACCCGATTAAAAAGCATCAGCACGTGCTGACGTATCAAAAAAACAGCATGCGAAAGAACAGTTCTCAGCCGAATCAGAGATTTCTGCGGCCTTCACCGACCTCACATGTTTGACTTGCAGACAACAGCACTCACAACTAGTCACATTAGCCTGCACATACCGAACAGCACAACGAATTACACTCACCAGCGAAATACAGTTACTCCATTAATTCCTGAAATACGGTCAAGGATTGATCATGACTAATAAAGCCCGAATATTTTTTGCGTGCTCAGCAATAGCACTCACACTTCCATTGATCTCCTGTGCAGGCACCACAGCCGAAGCGCCGGAAGCAATTCTGCTAAGTAACGCGGGTGGCGACTTTAATCACTGGAACGGCATTGGCAAAATTTTCAAAGACGATAGACCTTATTGCAGCGCATTCCTGCTAGACACTCGCGAAACAGGCAAAGAAGCAAACGGGCCAGCTTACGTAATGACCAATGCGCACTGCACTTCCATCAGAGTCGGCACAATCGCTGACATTGCTTATCAAGGTCAGATACAGTTCAATTTTTTCCATGACACACTCGCGGACGCCAAGCGTTATGACATCGACAAGGTCAATTGGGCCAGTTTCGCCAGTACTGATATCGCTATATTGCAGTTAGGCACCTCACTGGACAGCCTGCTGAAAGACGGAATAACCCCACTCAAGCTCGCGGCGGCAGCACCACGCAACGTCAGTCAGGTGAACCTGGTAAGCGCGCCAGCCACTGCAGCCGGCTTGAGGCTTTCCACCTGCACACAAGAGCCGACCCACACAACCCTGATCAAGTATTTGAACATTCACACCGACTACCAAAAGCAGAACTGCAAAGGAATTGAGCCTGGCTCATCGGGCGCTCCGGTGATCGATGCTGAAACGGGACAAGTGACCGGCATATTATCCGGCACTACTTACGGTATTCCTTCGGATGACTTGTGTTTCTGGCATGGTCTGTGTGGAGATAAAAATACACAATCTCTATTGCCGCATCAGGCTAGCCAAAGTTTTCCTGTCGACTATCTGACTGCTTGTTTCGTTAATGGAACATTCCGTCTCGACACAGAAAACTGCGCACTCACTCCCAACTCAAACTTTCAGTTCAGATTAAACTCAAGAGCCATTACAGACATCGGACTGCACAAAACACCCAACAACACTAACCAGTCAGCGCCAAAATGGGATATCAATTTTTCCATGAGTACCGAGTTCTATCGCTTCAAGACTGTTCGTGATGCACAGACTTGTTATTCACCTGACCACTACAGCGACCGAATCAGTACAACCAACGCAAAAGTGCAATCAGAAATTGGCCGAGAACCCGGACTGCATTATTTATGTTTGATTGGCGTGAACTCAATCGATCAACAAGCCGATAGCCGACTTCTTGGAAACGCCCAAATCCTGGCAGCAAGAGTCGTAACTCCCGTTCCGATGCAATTACCCGCGCCGACACTCACCATTGAGCCAGACGGCGATTATCTTTTTATAAAGTACCGCGAAGAGGCGGATCGCAATCTCTGGACCCGGATATACACGGGCCCGACAGAAGAAACCAATTGCTCCGAGATCAATCCTGAGCACTACAGCAAAGTCGACGACGGGTTTTACACCCCCGTTCAGGCGCTGCCATTGACGCTATGCAGTTACACGATGGATCGAAACCTGAGTGTTTCAGAGGTTCGGACTGATCAGCTTTACCCTACGCAATCCCGGATAGCAGAATGAGCCATGTGGCGGGTCTCGCTCGACGCGAAGTCCGCCACAGCACCGATGGCCATCTAACGCATCACGATCCCGCGATGCGCCATATAGGCCTTGGCTTCCTGCACGGTGTATTCGCCGAAGTGGAAAATACTCGCTGCCAATACGGCGCTGGCATGGCCCTCGAGAATGCCGTCAGCCAAGTGCTGCAGATTGCCGACGCCGCCGGAAGCGATCACCGGGATGCCCAGCGCATCGCTGATCGCGCGGGTCACGCCGAGGTCGAAACCGTTTTTCATGCCGTCCTGATCCATGCTGGTCAGCAGGATCTCACCGGCACCGAGGCCTTCCATTTTCTTCGCCCACTCGACCGCGTCGAGGCCGGTTGGCTTGCGCCCGCCGTGGGTGAAGATTTCCCAGCGCGGGGTTTCGCCCGGGCCGGAGACTTTCTTCGCGTCGATGGCGACAACGATGCACTGCGAGCCGAAATGCTGCGCCGCTTCACCGACGAACTCCGGGTTGAACACGGCAGCGGTGTTGATCGACACCTTGTCCGCGCCGGCATTCAGCAGATTACGGATGTCCTGCACGGTACGCACGCCACCGCCGACGGTCAGCGGGATAAACACCTGGCTGGCCATGCGCTCGACAGTATGCAGCGTGGTGTCGCGACCATCGACGCTGGCGGTGATGTCGAGAAAGGTAATCTCGTCGGCACCCTGCTCGTCATAACGACGGGCGATTTCCACCGGGTCACCGGCGTCACGAATGTTTTCGAACTTCACACCTTTGACGACCCGGCCGTTGTCCACGTCCAGGCAAGGGATGATGCGTTTGGCCAGCGCCATGGTCAGTCCTCAGCCTTGGTACGAATCGCAGAAAGCTTGCGCTTCGGCGACGTCGAGGGTGCCTTCGTAAATCGCCCGGCCGGTGATGGCGCCGATGATGCCTGGTGCTTTGGCGTCGAGCAGCGACTTGATGTCACCCAGATTGTGGATGCCGCCGGAAGCGATCACCGGGATCTTGGTAGCAGCGGCCAGCGCAGCGGTGAACGGCACGTTGCAACCCTGCATCATGCCGTCTTTGGCGATGTCGGTATAAACGATCGAGGAGACGCCGTCGGCTTCAAACTGCTTGGCCAGATCGATGACCTGCACGGTGCTGATTTCAGCCCAGCCATCGGTGGCGACGAAACCGTCTTTGGCATCCAGACCGACGATGATCTTGCCCGGGAACGCGCGGCAGGCCTCAGCGACGAAGGCCGGATCTTTAACGGCTTTGGTACCGATGATCACGTAGCTGACGCCAGCCTTGACGTAGTGTTCGATGGTTTCCAGCGAACGAATGCCGCCACCGATCTGGATCGGCAATGTCGGATAGCGCTTGGCAATCGCAGTCACCACTTCGCCGTTGACTGGCTGGCCTTCGAACGCGCCATTCAGATCGACCAGATGCAGACGGCGGCAACCGCCCTCCACCCACTTGGCAGCCATGCTCACCGGGTCATCGGAGAACACTGTGGAATCTTCCATGCGGCCCTGGCGCAGACGTACGCAGGCACCGTCTTTAAGATCGATAGCGGGAATAATCAGCATCTGGCAAACCTTCAAATTTGAATGTTCAGCTTGGCTCGGAAATCAGTTTTTCTCGAGCGCCCACAGGTCGCTTTCGATGCTTTCAAACCGCTCTTTGAGGTGGGTCTGCACATCGAAAATCGCCCTGTTGTAATAGTGCGGAGCAATTTCGCGGGTAAATAACTCAAGAATTTCCGCCGCTTCGAACGACCCCAGGTCCAATTCGAAACGGTCTTCCATGAACCGCTGAATCTTGCGATTGGCCTCGTTCTCCTGTTCGGGAGTAAGGGTCAGGATCGGCGGTTTGGATTTCTTGGCAGCCATTTACCAGCGACCGTCCCACGCGGCGAAGTTCTGCAGTAATTGCAGGCCATGGGTATGGCTCTTCTCCGGGTGGAACTGCACGGCGAAGCGCGAGCCGTCGGCCAGCGCTGCAGCGAAGTCGACGCCATAGTGACCGCCACCGACCACCTGCCGCGCGTTGGCGGCGGCGATGTAGTAGCTGTGCACGAAGTAAAAACGCGCCATGTCCGGAATGTCGTGCCACAACGGGTGGCTGACCTTCTGCTTCACCTCGTTCCAGCCCATGTGCGGGACTTTCAGGTGCTCGCCGTCTTCATGCAGGTCTTTGCCGAAGAACTTCACCGCGCCCGGGAACAGGCCGATGCAGTCGACGCCGTCGTTCTCTTCACTGGTGTCGAGCAACGCTTGCATGCCGACACAGATACCGAGGAACGGACGATCCTGGCTGACTTCACGCACCAGTGAATCGAAGCCGAGGCGACGGATCTCCGCCATGCAGTCGCGAATCGCGCCAACACCGGGGAACACCACGCGGTCAGCTTCGCGAATCACGGCGGCATCGCTGGTGATCAGCACTTTACCGGCGCCGACGTGCTCGAGGGCCTTGGCCACCGAGTGCAAATTGCCCATGCCGTAATCGATAACTGCAACCGTCTGCATTACAGAACGCCTTTGGTCGATGGCATTTGCCCGGCCATGCGCTCATCCAGCTCGACAGCCATGCGCAGCGCGCGGCCGAAAGCCTTGAACACGGTTTCGATCTGGTGGTGGGTGTTGGTGCCACGCAGGTTGTCGATGTGCAGACTGACCAGCGCGTGGTTGACGAAGCCCTGGAAGAATTCCTGGAACAGGTCAACGTCGAAGCCGCCCACGGTGGCGCGGGTGTACGGCACATGCATCTGCAGGCCTGGACGACCGGAGAAGTCGATCACCACACGCGATAGCGCTTCGTCGAGCGGTACATAGGCATGACCGTAGCGACGGATGCCTTTTTTATCGCCGATGGCTTTGGCAAACGCCTGGCCGAGGGTGATACCGACGTCTTCCACCGTATGGTGGTCGTCGATATGCAGATCGCCCTTGCATTCAATATCCAGGTCGATCAACCCGTGACGGGCGATCTGATCCAGCATGTGCTCAAGAAAAGGAACACCGATATCGAATCGGGCCTTTCCGGTGCCATCAAGGTTGATCGAGGCTTTGATCTGGGTTTCCAGAGTGTCGCGCTCGACAGACGCCTTACGTTCGGCCATCACCAGCTCCGCAAAATCATTGGGCGAAAAAGGCAGCCATTATAGGCACGCGAGGCGCAAACAGAAACACGAGAGGTGAGATGGCTGACGGATAGAATGCCCGGCTGTCGCGGGTAGACATGTCCATACAAGCCATAAAGGGCAATGATCGCTCCCACGCTCTGCGTGGGAGTGCAGCCCCGGACGCTCTGCGTCCGCTTCGAATGTGACGCAGAGCGCCACGGGAGGCATTCCCACGCAGAGCGTGGGAACGATCAGGTAGAAACGAACTTAGTGAAACAGTACCGCCGTCTTCTGCAGGGTCACCCACACCCCCCACGCCAACGGAATACCCACCACCAGCCACGCAGCGATTGCCAGCGGCTTGCTGCCCGGCGCCGCTTTCCACTCCAGAACGGTGCTGGCGTCAGCACCTTTGTCGTGGCCCAGCGCCTGTTCGGCAGCCAGCTCAGCGTCAGTCATGAAGTACTTGTCGGCCACCGGACGCACCAGCAGGTTGCACAGGAAGCCCAGCACCAGCAGGCCTGCGAGGATGTACAGGGTGATGTCGTAAGCGGCAGCGCGCTCAACGCCGATGCTCAACTGATACTCACGCAGGTAGTTCACCAGCACCGGACCGAGCACGCCGGCCGCAGCCCAAGCGGTCAGCAAACGACCGTGGATCGCACCGACCATCTGCGTACCGAACAGGTCGGCCAGATACGCCGGCACCGTGGCAAAACCGCCGCCGTACATCGACAGAATGATGCAGAACGCCGCCACGAACAGCGCAACGTTGCCCAAATGGCCCATGTTCGGGATCAGCGCGTACAGGGCAAAACCCAGGGCGAAGAACACGAAGTAGGTGTTTTTGCGGCCCAGGTAGTCCGAGAACGAAGCCCAGAAGAAGCGGCCACCGATGTTGAACAGGCTGAGCAGACCGGTGAAACCGGCAGCAATCGCAGCGATCGAGGCCAGTTGCCCGGCGTCGAGCTGACCAAACGGCACATCGACACCCAGCAGTTTGCCGCCGAACACTTCCTGCAGCAGTGGCGAAGCCATGCCGAGGATGCCGATGCCGGCAGACACGTTCAGGCACAGCACCAGCCAGACCAGACGGAATTGCGGGGTTTTCCACGCCACATTCACGTGCACGTGACGGTGGGTGATCATCGAGTTCGAGGCTTTCTTCGCCGGAGCGGTCCAGCCTTCAGGTTTCCAGCCGGTTGGCGGGACACGGTAAGCCAGAGCACCACCGATCATGAACACGAAGTAGATCGCGGCCATGGCGACGAAGCTCTGCCAGACGCCGACACCGGTTGGCGAAGCGAAGTGGCTCATCAGCGCGGTTGCCAGCGGTGCACCGACCATCGCGCCGCCACCGAAGCCCATGATTGCCATGCCGGTAGCCATGCCGCGCTTATCCGGGAACCACTTGATCAGGGTCGAGACTGGCGAGATATAGCCAAGGCCCAGACCGATACCGCCGATCACGCCAGAGCCGAGCCACATCAGCCAGATCTGGTGGGTATAAATACCCAACGCGGAGATCAGCAGACCGCCGCACCAGCACAGTGCCGATACCACACCGGCCTTGCGCGGACCTGCGTGCTCCAGCCAGCCACCCCAGATCGCTGCCGAGCAGCCGAGGAAGATGAAGAACAGCGTGTAGATCCAGCCGAGCATCGAGATCGGCCAATCACATTGCGACGAGAACACTTGTGCGATGAAGCTCATGTCCGGTGCGCAAGCCACCGGAGCAGTCACCCCCAGCGCCTTGGACAGCGGCAACCAGAACACCGAGAAGCCGTAGGCCATGCCGATGCACAGGTGGATGGCCAGAGCGGCCGGTGGGACTAGCCAACGGTTGAAACCGGGCTTGGCGATGATGCGTTCCTTGGACAGGAACGCGGGCTGATCGGCTTTGAGGCCGTCCGCCGTGATGCTCGTGCTCATTGTGTATCCCCCAATTATTAGTATGGTTCGCCAGCCACTGTTCACCCCCGGCCTTTATGCACGCAGGCATGACCGTTTTTTGGGTGAAGCTCCTTGAAGGCGCGACGTTAAGTCGCAGAAGGACGGACGAACGGGCGAAGGTTACCATTTGCACGTGACAGAAAAACCAAACTGATATCACCTTTTTTCTGTCGTCTGATCTCGTATCACTCAGGAAAACGCCATGCCAATCGTCGTACAAGCGCTGAACGCCGCCAATTATCAGGACCAGGAGGATTTGCGGAAGATTTATCGCGACGCGCCGGACTGGCTGTTTGCGCCGTTTTCCGGTGAAAACAATCTGATCGACCGCACTCTCGCCGAGGGAAGTTTTATTGCCGGGCGTTTCAACGACCGCTTGCTCGGTGCCGCGCGCCTGCAGAGGCACCACGACGTTTGGTACTTGTCCCATTTATGCGTACGAAAAGTTACCCGTCGCCGTGGGGTTGCTGAACGGCTGGTGAACCAAGCGCAGAAAATGGCGTCGCAAGCGGGGGCTGAACTGCGTCTGCTGGCGCCTGCCGGGCATCCTGAAGCCTTGGCAATTGCAGCGAAGTTACACCTCCCGCTGGAGGTACTGGCAACATGACGCCACACCGAACCGGGCAATTGCAGCGCTATACTCCCCGGCTAAATTACGAATTCGACTAATTACAAGGACTCGCCCATGAAAGCGTTCGGCAAAATCCTGGGTCTGGTACTTCTCGGATTGTTGCTGATCATTGTGGCGGCAGGTTTTGCCCTGACCCACCTCTTCGATCCCAACGATTACAAAGACGAGATTCGCCAGATAGCCCGCGACAAGGCCCACATCGAGCTGACGCTCAATGGCGACATCGGCTGGAGCCTGTTCCCGTGGCTCGGCCTGGAACTGCACGAGGCCAGCGTTGCCACCCTGATCAATCCGACTGAACCGTATGCCGATTTGCAGATGCTCGGCCTGTCCGTGCGCGTGCTACCGCTGTTGCGCCGCGAAGTGCAAATGAGCGATGTCCGCGTTGAAGGACTGAACCTGCGCCTGAAACGCGACAAAAACGGCCACGGCAACTGGGAAGACATCGGCAAGGTGCCGACAGCCGCCGCACCTGCCGGCAGCCCGGCACCTGCCAGCGCAGCCACTGCAGAAGCGCCTGCCCAACCGGAAAAACCGCCACAGCCGATCCGCCTCGACATCGACAGCCTGACCGTCAACAACGCCCGCGTTGAATACAACGACGAGCTGACCGGCAAGCAATTCAGCGCCGAGAGCATCCAGTTGAGCACCGGCCCGGTACACGATTCGACGAATATTCCGGTGAAAGCCACGGCATTCCTCGGCACCAACCAGCCGGTCCTGCGCGTGCGTACCGAGCTCACTGGCGAGCTGCGCATCGAGCGCGCGCTGCAGCGCTACAGGTTCGAAGATATGAAGCTTTCCGGTGAATTGGCCGGCGATCCGTTGCAAGGCAAGACCATGACCTTCGCAGCTCAGGGCCAGTTATCGCTGGACAAAGCGGCGAACGTCGCCGAGTGGACCGGCATCAAGATCTCCGCCAACCAGTTGCGCGCGCTGGGTGAACTGAAAGCCAACGACCTCGACAAGACTCCGCAGATCTCTGGCGGCCTCTCCATCGCCCAGTTCGATCTGGCGAAATTCGTCGACAGCATCGGCCAGAAACTCCCGCCCATGGCCGAAGGCAGCCTGAGCAAAGTCGAACTGGTCAGCCGCGTGGCCGCCACGCCAACCAGCATTGCCTTCGACAATATCAATCTGAAACTCGACGACAGCAGCTTCAGCGGCCGCATCGCCGTCGAAGACTTCGCCAAACAATCGCTGCGGGCAATTCTCAAGGCCGATACGTTCAACGCTGACCGCTACCTGCCGCCGAAATCGGCACAAGCCAACAGCGCCACGCAAGTGCGTCAGGCCGAAGTCGCCAGCACCGAAGCCGATGCCATGGCCGGTGCCGGCTCCACGCCGCTGCCGGACAAACCGAGCAAAACCGCCTGGAGCACCGAGCGCCTGCTACCGGTTGAGCGCCTGGCCAAACTCGACGTCGACGCCGACCTGACTTTTGGCCAACTGACCCTCGACAAGTTGCCGATCCAGAACGCCGCACTGAAAGCCACCGGCCAAAGCGGCTTGCTGACCCTGACCAACCTGAGCGGGGAACTGTACAACGGCGGTTTCGCCGCCAATGGCACCCTCGATGTACGCCCGAGCGCGCCTGTGCTGAACCTGCAGACCAAGCTCAATCGCGTGCCTATAGAAAAAATCCTCGAAAGCCAAGGCAAGAACCCGCCGGTCAAAGGTCTGGTGACCCTCACCAGCAATATCACTGGCAGCGGCAACAGCCAGCAGGCGCTGATCGATACGCTTAACGGCAACGCCAGTTTCGTGATTAACAACGGCGTGCTGCTCAACGCCAATCTTGAACAGCAACTGTGCAAAGGCATCGCCACGCTTAACCGCAAAACCCTCAGCGGCGAACCACGCGGTAAAGACACGCCATTCCAGGAACTCAAGGGCAACCTGACTTTCCGCAATGGCATTGCCAGCAACCCGGACCTGAAAGTGCGCATCCCCGGCATGACCGTCAACGGTGACGGCGACATCGACTTGCGCGTGCTCGGCATGGACTATCGCGTCGGCATCATCGTCGAGGGTGACACCAGCGCCATACCGGATCCTGCGTGCCAGGTAGGCGAGAAATTCGTCGGTGTCGAATGGCCGCTGCGCTGCCGTGGTCCGCTGGAGCTGGGCGCCAAGGCCTGCCGCGTCGACAACGATCGCCTCGGTCAGGTCGCGACCAAACTGGCCGGCGACAAGCTCAGTGAAAAAATCGACGAAAAACTCGGTGACAAGGTCAGCCCGGAATTGAAAAACGCATTGAAGGGGCTGTTCAAGCGATGAGAGCGGAGCAATTTTCCACGGCGGTGCTGGATTGGTTCGACCGCCACGGCCGCCACGATCTGCCTTGGCAGCAGAACATCAACCCGTATCGGGTGTGGGTGTCGGAGATCATGTTGCAGCAGACCCAGGTCAGCACCGTGCTCAATTACTTCGACCGTTTCATGGCCGCGCTGCCGACGGTCGAAGCGCTGGCAGAAGCCCCCGAAGACGAAGTGCTGCACCTGTGGACCGGGCTGGGTTACTACACCCGCGCGCGCAATTTGCAGAAGACCGCGAAGATCGTCGTCAGCCAGTACGCTGGCGAGTTTCCGCGTGACGTTGAAAAGCTTACGGATCTACCGGGCATTGGTCTGTCCACTGCCGGCGCCATCGCGAGCATCAGCATGGGCCTGCGCGCGCCGATCCTCGACGGCAACGTCAAACGCGTGCTGGCACGCTTTACTGCGCAAGAGGGCTACCCCGGCGAGCCGAAGGTCGCCAAACAACTGTGGGCCACCGCTGAACGCTTTACGCCGCACGATCGGGTCAACGCCTACACCCAGGCGATGATGGATCTCGGCGCCACGCTGTGCACGCGTAGCAAACCGAGCTGCCTGCTGTGTCCGCTGGAACGTGGCTGCGAAGCGCACATGCTCGGCCTCGAAACCCGCTACCCGATTCCCAAGCCGCGCAAAACCATTCCGCAGAAGCGCACGCTGATGCCGATGCTGGCCAACGACGACGGCGCGATTCTGCTTTACCGTCGCCCCTCAAGCGGTTTGTGGGGCGGTCTGTGGAGCCTGCCGGAGCTCGACGACCTCGATGACCTGCAACATCTCGCCGATCAGCACTCGCTGACCATGGGCGAGCAGCAGGCCCTGCCGAACCTTGTTCACACGTTCAGCCATTTCCAGCTGTCCATCGAACCCTGGCTGGTTCAGGTGCAGGAGGCCGCCCATCACGTGGCCGAGGCCGACTGGCTCTGGTATAACCTCGCCACCCCGCCGCGCCTGGGCCTCGCCGCCCCGGTCAAAACCTTGCTCGAACGCGCGGCCGCCGTCTTGAATGCAGGAGAGTCGCCATGACCCGCACCGTAATGTGCCGCAAGTACAAAGAAGAATTGCCCGCGCTGGACCGCGCCCCTTTCCCGGGCGCCAAAGGTCAGGATATTTTTGACCACGTCTCGGCCAAGGCCTGGGCTGACTGGCAGAAACACCAAACCCTGCTGATCAACGAAAAGCGTCTGAACATGATGAACGCCGAAGACCGCAAATATCTTCAGGGCGAAATGGACAAGTACTTCTCCGGCGAGGAATACGCCAAGGCCGAAGGCTACGTTCCGCCTGCTGAGTAAACCCTGCAAAATCGGGGGCCGGATCGTAAGCGACGGAATTAATTTAAGAAATTTTAAAAAAGTCGTTGACGTAAATCCGAAAAACCCTTTTAATGCGCCCCGTTGCCCAGATAGCTCAGTCGGTAGAGCAGGGGATTGAAAATCCCCGTGTCGGCGGTTCGATTCCGTCTCTGGGCACCAAATACCGAAAACCCCTGATTCCGAAAGGTCTCGGGGGTTTTTACTTTTTGGAGTGCTGTAACCCGTCACGCATGAGTACACATGGCGGGTACACGATGGGATTTATGGCACAACCTTGGAAAGATCCCCGCACCGGGACCTACTACATTCGCCGCCGTATCCCGAAGGACATCAAGCCGCTCCTTCCTGAGGCAGGCGAGACTTACAAGCGCACCTTGGGCACCTAAGACACCCGCGAGGCAAAGACCCGTTTTGCAACTGCATGGGGTCAATCGGAAGAGTTCTTCCTGAACATCCGCCTCCAGCTTCCGGCGCTCACACCCCTATCCTTCAAGATGCTATTCAGCTCGCCGCGAGATGGGCGAAGGCTGAGCTTGATCATATGGAATCAACCGGAAGATTTGAGGGATACCTCGTCGGCTCGGGGGATGATGATTACGAGACGCTGCGCGACCTTCTCAGCTACAGAAGCCCGAAAGCCTTGCTTGGCTCCGACGGCCTGACCTTGCGTGATCGCCAGAACCTTGACCAGACAATAGCCGAGGAACTGGTGAAGATTTCCTTACCGATGCCCTTGCCCGATACGCCTTTCCACAGATATATCCAAGAGGCATTCTTAGCGCAGCATCTGGAACTGCCTGAGATTGCCTACAAGCGCCACTATGGCAATTACTCTGCAATCCTTTTGCTGCCTCACGAAGCCCCTTTGAGCATTGACAGAGCCAAGCCAGACAGCCCAGCAGAGACTTTATCGGTAGTCTTCGAGCATTGGCCTCGTAATCACCGTCACATGGGCGATGGTAAGCGCGACGTTGAAAAGACCGCTGGCGAATACCAGACCACAATCGTTCGATTCGTAGAGCTGCTGGGTGACCTCCCGGTTAAACAGATCAAGCGCAAGACCATTGAAGAGTTTTACGGTCTGCTTCGTCAGATGTCCTCCAGAGGTGAAGGCCTTAAAGCGCTCAACGCCTACGAGCAGATCGCCCGAGCGAAACAGCTTGATTTGCCTTTGCTGGGTAGCGCCACGATCAAGAACAAACTGATGGGGCTTTCTTCCGTCCTAGCCTACGCAGGGAAGATGGAATACATCACCGAGAACCCAGTGGTCGCGTCGGGCATCACGAAGTCATTACGAAAAGCGAGCGCCAAGCAATCACGCACCGCCACTCGGAAAGGCTACACCCAAGCAGAGCTCATTAAGGTTTTCTCCAGCCCGCTATTCAAAGGCCAGTGGGTCGCTCCTCGGGCATCGTTTGGTGAAGCTTGGAAATGGCTACCTCTCCTGCTCTGCTACACAGGCGCTGACGGGAAGAGATTGCCCAGATGAAAGCCAATGAGGTCCGCAAGTCCGAGGACGGCATCTGGTACTTGGACCTTCTAGGTATCTCTGAGGACGGCTCAGATGACGACAGACCTTGAAGACCAAGGGCAGTCATCGCTTGGTTGCTATCGATCAAGACCTCATCGACCTTGGCTTCTTGAAATACGTCGATTATTTACCTACCTCAGGACAACTTTTCCCGCCCCTCAAGCCCAACCCTACAGGCTGGTACGGACATAACTTCGGAAAACGATGGGGCGTGTACCTGCGTGACGTTGCCGAACTTGAGACGCCTGTTAGCCCCTCCCATGGGTTTCGCCACAGTTTCAAAACGATGTGCCGCGAAGTGGGTATCCCAGAGGAAATACATGACGCAATCACCGGTCACGATGATGGCTCTGTAAGTAGAAGCTACGGCGAGCGCCATTTGCTGAAGACCCAGCAGGAGCAATTGACTCGTCTACCGAGCATCGCACGCCTTGCAAGGCTGCTATCTTAAAGTCGAGCGATAGTTGATTCTGTCTTGGGAAGACTCTACAGATAGACGGCGGGTCGCTCAGCTTCCCAATAGGCCCTTGGTATGGAATCATAATGCCATGCCAATTGGACGATGTTGGGCAGAAAGGAATTCATGACATACATTTTCAGCAACGAGTTGACGGCCCTCTGCGACGGCGGACATCAATGCCCACCTCCTAACAGCGTCCATACTGACATTGAGGCTTGGAGGTGGGTTGCGAATCCCGCCACAGAGCGATGCTTCGAACCACAGGCAGTACGAAACCCTCGAAGATTACTCAGGGCAACGGACCTGCTCGAGAAATGCTCTTGCTGGGGCCTTTCTATGCACCTCTCTCGACAACAAAGCACAGCCGCTTTTCTAAGCCTAAAAAAACATATTCCCAACGCCGACAAGATTTTTGGCGGCCACAATGCACGGGTAAGAATCACTCCGACCGACGGAGCTTGCACGGCCCCAGACCGATATGGGCATTTTGATTTCCACCCCTTCCTCGACAACCAAGTTAGGAACGGCCTTTCAGACTTGGGCGAGATCACATGAGCTATCCAGTGATTCAAGGCCAGAAAGTAGATGGTCGATCCACGTCCAAGCATTGCTGGAACGCTGATCTAATCGATTTCGAAGGCCCGTTAGTCAGTCTGTACAAAGACGAGACAGGCGGTGATTTGCTATATTCTTGGGTCGATTGCACCAAGATTAGCAATAGGTGGTGCATCATTCCTATCGGACGCAAGTCGCTTAGAGACTATCTGGAACAGGAAACCACTCTCAGAGAAATATATTTGCGCTCTGACTGGGTAATGATATTTAACACTGGGAAATCCTCCAGACGAAGCAGCCTAATTAAAACTGTCTGGGAATCCCTACCACAGAGTTATCTCCCTACGGAAGACTCCTACCTCACTCCAGAGATAGCCACTCCTGATGCAGCGCGACTTGCGGAAGAAGTTAGCGAAGAGTACTTCTTAGGATTGAATGGTGATTTATATATAGACGATATTTCAATCATTCCCAAAATTTACCAACAACTATACTCTTTCCATTATGGGCTGGAGCACTTGGAGCGACAAGCTGTCCGGGAAACCGTTGATCGCCTTGGAGGCCGATGGACGGGAGGGCTGAGCTCGGTCAACCTATTCACAGGCTTGAATGCTGTGACACCATCCATTCACCGCGCAAAAGTAGTTGAGATGCGCTTCGCCTCACCCGGCCATATTAGGCTCGACCTGCTTCCAGACTTGGCGGAGCGGATTGAAACTGCAGCTAACAAGCTGGTCAATGAGGCAGATTTTACAGCTCTGGAGCAGTTTTACTCCACAGTGTATAGTTATTTCCGAGAGCATCGAATTTCAGGTTTCGACGACGAACACACAATTAGAACTATAGATCTTCCTGAAACTGTGATTCAACGTCTGCAAGAGTATGTTGTACTATTCTTTCGATTAATGGGATGGAACGATTATACAGCGAGGTTTTCCATCCTAAATATTGATGCATTCCACCAGCTAAAAGTTCTACTTGCTTATTATCGTCGACTGAAGCGACTGAGGCCGTATCTGCAAAGCGGAAACTTGACATTGGGTTCCTCCCCTTTAGAAGGACACGAAGACGAAGGAAACGAAAAGTCCTGACGCGGCGCTACCCCACCTCAAATAATCTTGAGTTTTCTTTAGAGCAATGCCGCGCACTTGTTGGCCTCATGCGAAGAGGGTGTCATCCAAAGTCACCTTACTCCGCCGCGCACCTATTTTAATTGCTCTCTGCACTGTTGCGGTACTGACTCCTCTCGCCCGCGCTGCTTCTCTTATACCCATACCCTTGCCCAGACATTCCAGAATGCGCTGGTGCCTGTCCTGATCGACCCCACGCCCCTTGTAGGCGCCTTGCTCCTTCGCCTTCTTAAATCCCATACATTTGGCGACGGCGACGATCCTCGTAGTCCTTCCGGGCGACCGCTGCGAGCATGTCCAAGAGCATGTCGTTGATGGCCCCCAAGCATCCGTGATGTAAACCAGCTCTGCCGACACATCAAGATCTCTCAGTCGCTTCCAGTCACCCCAACCTGCTGATATCATTTAGCCATTCAAGGGAGCATTTTGCGCGGGCTGTATGCGTGCGTGGGGGGATTTTGCTTTTATCCACCCTGGTCTCTGGATGTAGTAGCTACTCGCCCAACCTTCAGGTGGGCAATGATTAGTTATATGGCAGCCCCAGGGATCAGAGAGAGACAGTACGGACGGTCAGTGTTTATGAGGCACTCCCAGAAGCTGCCGAAGTGACTCAATCGGTCTCTGCGGCCCGATGCCATCGAAGCTTCGTTGAGGAGGCTCCTACCGAAGCTGCTGTCATAACGGATCTCAAGATCGCGGCGTATGCCAAAGGCGTAGATGGCGTAACGGGGATTTGATGTCTAAAGACTCTGGGCTCGCAAGGAATTGCTGGTACATCCTTGGAGGCATCGAGACTGCTTTTTAAAAAAAGTAGCAACTCCCTCAGACTTTCGAGTCAGGCTTGCGCTCTAAAAGCCGTATATATCAAAAAAATGGACGCCCACAGAAATGACCGACTCAACACCGCCACCACAGCTAACAGATAACTATTCTAAATGCCGAACTGTTACTGTAACTGCAGCCGCCTTTATTCTACTTGGACTATACTCCCCCATCACTTTGCCAGAGACCATTCCAGTCATAGGAATATCGATAAAAGACAAAAATCTCGCTCTTTTAGCGCTTGAGTTGATAGGAGCTTATAATTTACTTAGGATGGTAATTGAATGGTGCAATTCTTCACCAGCCAGAAGAAAAACTACCGCATCCAGGTTGGACTTCGGGCTGGCAGCGCTTATCTCAGTTGCAGCACTGACATCTTGGGGCTTCCATTATTTTAAATTAGCTATCCCAGATGATTTTTCGTACGCAATTGCTTTAGGAATTTTGATATATAGCGCCGCAATGGGAAGCTGCATAAGCACTATGATGTTCTCCCTGAATTTTATCAGATCGAAAAAAGAAGCCTTACGCTCCGGTCTCCCAAGGATTCCAAATGGAACCAGGGGCACCTTTCTGCTTGCTGCTCTATCAATAATACCGTTGCCTATAATCAAGCTGATTTCTCAGTTCTTTAGTTCAACCATGCAGTCAAGCTGGATATTTTTTGCACTTATCCCTGTTACGCTGATGGTATTTTCAGAAGCAGTAGCGTTTCTTTCAAATCGGGTTAAGTTGAGCGACGGAAGCTACAGGGATCGCACGGAACACCTGCAGCGCTTACAAAAAATCTTTGACACGCATGATGCCCAATACCAAGTAGGCGGCTGGGACAAAAAAGCAGAGGCAAAGCCTTCAGCGCTCTACTCCGCAAGCGAATCCGGAGATGTAGAGCTTATTAAAAAACTACTTTCACAGGGGGCATCTCCTGACGAAATGGGACAGCTCGGTTGGACGCCCGTTATGATCGCGGTAGCGCAGGGGCACGAAACCGCCGCACATGTGCTTTTAGAAGCAGGAGCAAACCCGAATGTATATAACAGTCATGGGCGCACTCCGTTAATGTTTGCAAGTAGGTATGGAAACATGAGCTTGGTCAATACCCTTTTGGCGGCAGGAGCAGACCCTAACTTAAAAGGACATCCAGAATCAGGCGGTCCAATCATGGCAGCTGCAGCGTTCGGTCATAGCCATGTAGCAGCGAGGCTTGTAGACGTGGGCGCCGACACAGCCGTTTGTAATCGGAATGGCCACAGTATCGTCGAGGTAGCCGAACAAGCTGGTCATGGTGAAACAGCGACTCTGCTCCGCAAGCGAATTCGCGATAAAAGCAGGGAAAGTTCCTAACAGCATAGCCCGCAGCAGAATCCGGCGGGCATGTAAACCTCGACCAATTGGCACGGGTACACTTGAGCTCTCGCAGCCCCCACAAAGGCCTGGGTTTACTGGGTTTACGGCACTGATTGCCCGTGTCGGCGGTTCGATTCCGTCTCTGGGCACCAAATACCGAAAACCCTGAATCGCAAGATTCAGGGTTTTTTTATGCCTGCGATTTGATCACGCCTATCTGTCCGCCCCGCAACGCCCTCCTCTCGATACACCTCAAACCCGCCTGTACTGAAAAATACCCAAAATCTGTATCTCTCCCCATGTAGGAAAATTCGCCAGTATTCCTCCAAGCCTTGGCGAGCCAACGACTGGCTCTACTTTGCGCCCCGCAACACTCTGGGCCCCTGAAGCCCTCAGAGCGCAAAACCTGATTTTTTGAATAGATCGGCGTCCACCGCAAGGTCACTTCCTGTCCAGCTAAAAAATCTAAAAACAAACCCAACAGGCGAACTGCATTTACTGCTTTTCAAACATTCCAGGATGAATGCTGGCGCCCCTGTGCGCCCGGCAAAAGAGCGAAACGGACGACGTATGATCAAGCAACTTATCAATGAAGACAGTTATGTGCAGATTGGCGATCTGTGCAGCGCAACGATTCAGCTGAAAATCGAAGGACTGAATCCTGCCGGATCGATCAAGCTCAAAACCGCACATGCCCTGATCACGGATCTGGAAAACCAGGGCCGGATTCACCATAAGACCCGCCTGGTCGAGTCTTCCTCGGGGAATCTGGGGGTCGCGCTGGCCATGGTCTGCGCCGCCAAGGGTTACAAGTTTGTCTGTGTGATCGACCCGAACATTTCTGCGCCGAACAGAAAACTCATGCAGGCACTGGGTGCCGAAATGATCATGGTCGATCAGCGTGACGAAAACGGCGGCTACCTGAATTCGCGTATCCGTTTGATCGAGCAACTGGTCGCAGAGAACGCCGACTACATCTGGCTCAATCAGTACAAAAACCCGACTAACCCCCTCGCTCACTATCAAGCTACCGCGAAGTCCATCGCCCATAAATTTCCACACGTGGACTACTTGTTCGTCGGCGCCGGTACCACCGGTACTTTGATGGGCTGCAAGAACTACTTCGCCGAACACCATCCGCACACCAAAGTGATTGCCGTCGATACGGTCGGCTCGGTGACCTTCGGTCTGCCGGGCGGTACGCGGCATATCCCAGGGCTGGGTACCAGCCGTCTGCCAGAGATCTTCGAGCCGTCGGGGATTCACGACTTCGTATCGATCGCCGAGGAACAGACGATCAAGGTCTGCCGCTGGCTGGCGCAACGCTACGGCCTGCTTTTTGGTGGCTCCACCGGCACTGTCCTGGCGGGCATCCAGCAATGGGCGCCGCACATCCGTCCTGACGATGTCGTCGTGGCGATCTCCCCCGACATGGGTGAGCGCTACCTCGAAACCATCTACTCCGATGACTGGGTCACCCAGCGGATCGGCGCAAGCGCTTTGCAATCACTCTTCCCAGAAATCGCTCTGGCACTCTCGGCGTAATCCCCATGACCACACAGAACCCGATTCAACCGTTCCATGTCATCCCAGGCGCCGTCGTCAAGGACATCCTCAACGGGCTGCGTCACGCAACCATCGACATGGTCGCCCAGACCTACCTGACCCACGAGCGCGGCGAAACCGTTAACCCGGATAGCTACTTCCTGCGTTTTCCGGCGCAACCGGCGAACCGGATCATTGCCTTGCCGGCGGCGATCGTCGACAGCGAGGGCGATCAGTCCGTCTCCGGGATCAAGTGGATTGCCAGCTATCCCGACAACATCAAGTCGGGCATCCCGCGTGCTTCGGCGGTGCTGATCCTCAACGATCCTGACACCGGCTATCCCTATGCGCTGCTTGAAGGCGCGCTGATCAGTGCCGTGCGCACCGCAGCGTCGGCGGTGCTCGGTGCCTGGTGGCTGAATGGCCAGAGCAAGAGCGCACAGAAACTCTCGATCATTGGCGGCGGGGTGATTTCGCGGAACATCCTTGAGACGTTCATCGCCGATGACTGGTCGTTCGACAGCGTGGGCATTCACGACCTCAACGCAGAGTCAGCGCAAGCGCTGTCGTCCTTCGGCAAACAGCTCGGGGTGCCGGATGTACAGCTGTTGTCGCTGGACGAGGCACTGAGCGCCGACATCGTGGTGTTCGCCACCAGTGCCGGCGAACCCTACGTCAACGGCAGCGGCACTTTCCGCCCGGGGCAGATCGTGCTGAACATCTCGCTACGGGATATCGGCGCAGAGATCATCGAAGAAAGTTACAACTACTTCGACGACGTGACCCATTGCTTGAAAGCCAATACCTCACCTCATCTGGCCGAGCAAAAGTACGGTCATCGTGATTTCGTTACCGGCACCGTCGGGCAATTGATTCGCGGTGACCTGCAGGTTGCCACGGACAAGCCGCTGATTTATTCGCCGTTCGGCATGGGCATCCTCGATCTGGCAATTGGCCGGATGATCCACGACATCGCGGTCAAGGACGGTTCGGCGGTCGCCATCCCCTCCTTCTTCGGGGAGGAGCGCAGATGGTGAAGGCGCCTCTGCACATCGGCCTGGTGGGCTGCGGCTCACGCGGGCTGTCGATTTTCGAACGCCTGCTGAGCCTTGCTGAAACGCGCCCGGAGCAGCCAGTCGTCATCGATATTTTCGATCCGAATGTGCTCGGAAGCGGCGCGCATTGGCCGGATCAACCGGACTATCTGCTGCTCAACACCGTTGCCGGTCAACTCGGGGTTTTCCCCGACGCAGCAGCCTTCGGAAACCTGGCGGATGCGCGGGAGCGGCCGGGCGCGGATTTCCTGACGTGGTGCCACGAGCAGCGCATCAAGGTCGACGCGGACAGCGGACTGCTCGCCGCCGACGGCCGTGACGTCGAGCCGCAGGACTTTCTGCCGCGCCATTTGCTCGGCGCCTATCTGGCGGACGCCTTCGCGCAAATCCTCGCGACGGCACCGCACTGGGTGAGCGTGAACCTGCATCAGCAGGCCGTCACCGCGGTCGAGCGCAACGCGGGTCAGCAATACCTGCTGCAGACCGCTTCGGGGGCTGCGGTCACCGTGGATCGGCTGATTCTGACGGTCGGCCATACCGGTCGCCTGCGCTCGGCGGATCGCAACCGCGTTGATGATGTCTATCCGCTGCCCGGCAGCCTCGCCACCATCGAGCCCGGCGAAACCGTGCTGGTCGAAGGGCTTGGGCTAGGTGCGATGGACACCCTGGCGGCGCTGACCTCCGGCAGGGGCGGTCGCTACAAGCGCATGGCCGACGGCAGTCACGCCTATCAGCCTTCGGGCCAGGAACCGGTGATCTTTATCCAGTCGCGGGACGGGTTGCCGTTTCGCACCCGACCTAACGGCCTGATTGAATGCCCGCGCCATCGCGCCGTACTGCTGACGAGTGCGCGCATCGAATCCCTGCGGGCAAGCAGCAATAACCGACAGTTGGACTTCGAACAGGACATCCTGCCGCTGATGCTGCTGGAGATGCGTGCGGCGGCCGTCGCCGTCGTGCACAGCCCATCAGCGCCAGAGCAGGTGCTGGAGCGACTCAGGGCCGTTAGCGTTGCTGGCGAACCCGGTGTTGTCGCCTGTGAAGCGTTACTACGCGATTACGAGGCGACTGGTGGTGCGATCGATCCGCAGGCGCTGATCTGGCATGCACTGCCCGACGACGTGCAGCCCTACAACTATCACGCCTGGATCTACGACACCCTCGAAGCCGATTTGCACGAGTCGCGCCTGGGGCGCGGAGGATCGGCGATCAAAGCCGCCATCGAAGTCTGGCGCGATCTGCGTGACCGCCTGCGTGAGGCCGTCGATTTCGACGGGCTGACCGACGCGTCGCATCGGCAGTTCTATGGCCGTTGGCACAAGGCGATCAACCGCCTCGTTGCGGGCCCGCAAAAAGAGCGCCACGCCGACCTGCTCGCCCTGTGTGACGCCGGCCTGCTGACATTCCTCAAGCCCGGCTCACGTCCTGCGATCAACGACTTCAAACGCGTCGCCGGTTATGTCCAGAGTAGCGGCGTGAGCAACAGCGACTGCGCGCCGGTGCGTGATCTGGCGCGACTGGGCCTGATCCGCCCGAGAACCGACGAACCGGGCATCGACGGCATCGATGTCGACGCCGCGTGCCACCCGAAATCGAGCGCTGGCGAACCGGTGCGCAACATTTGGGTACTCGGCCCGCTCGCCGAAGGTTCTTGCTACTACAACCACTACGTCACCTCGGCGGGCGCGCCTTCGCGTCTGTTCATGGACGCCCATCGAGCAGCCACAGCCATCCTTGAGACAGGGACTTCAGCATGAAGCTTTTCTACCAGACGCATTCACCCTACGCCCGCAAGGTGCTGGTGCTGGCTCACGAACTCGGCATCGCGTCGAGCCTGGAAGTGATCCACCACGAGACCAGCCCGACGTCGCCAAACGAGACCATCTACAAGGCCAATCCGTTGGGCAAAGTGCCGGTGCTGATCCTGCCTGACGACACGGCGCTGTTCGATTCCATCGTGATCTGTGAATACCTCGACGACCTGAGTGACGGGCCAAAACTCATCCCGGCAAACGGCCCTGAGCGCTACAAGGCGCTGCGCCTGCAAGCATTGGCGCAGGGCATGTGCGATGTCGGCATCAAGCTGCGCTGGGAAGTCGAGCGCCGCCCCGAAGCCTTGCGCTATCCGGCCTACGCCGACGGCCAGGCGTTCAAACTCAAGGAGGCTTACCGCTTCATCGAGGAACACGTCGACCTCAATGGCCCGATCACCCTCGGCCACATTGCCTTGGCGACCGCGCTCGACTGGATCGCCTTTCGCCAACTCTCGGACTTTTCCGCTCAAGCACGCCTGACCGAGTGGTATCAGACTTTTTGTGAGCGGGCGTCCATGCGGGCGACCGAGTACAGCGGGCAGACTCACGATTAAGTTAAGGAAAACCGGGTATGAGTTCTCTCTTGTTGCAAATGTCACCGATCGCGCTGGTGATCGCGTTGATCCTTATCGTCCGCCGACCGCCAGTGCAAGCGGCACTGGCCGGCGTAGTGCTGGTGCTCGTGCTGTGGGCCTTGGGCGCAGCCGGGCCTGTGTCGGCGGCAATCAGCACGGCCATCTTTCAGGACACCACCATCCTGTTTCTCAGCACGGCGTGCGTGATCATCCCGGGGCTGGCCTTCGTCATCCTGGTCGAGCGCGGTGGTGCGCCGCAGGCCATCGGCGCCTGGGTCAAGGAACTCGGCTGGACGCCGCCGGCGCAAGTCATCTTCATCGTGCTGGGCCTCGCACCGCTGCTTGAAGCGATGACCGGTTTCGGCGTTTCGCTGATCGCAACCGTGCCATTGCTGATGGGGCTATTCGCCCGCCAGTCGGGGATGAAAATCGCCCTCGCCGGGATGGTCATCATGCCGTGGGGCACACTGGGTCTGGCCACCGTGATCGGCGCGCTATTGGCGCACTTGCCGGCGCAAACCCTTGGTAGTCATTCGGCGCTGATCAGTGCGCCAGTGTTCCTCTGCCTGGCGGCGATTGCTCTGTGGCAGGGTGGCATCCGTAAGGTTTCGCCGTGGCTTGGACTGATCGTGGTGACGGCGCTGTTCGTCGCGGTGCTGTTTTCCATCAACCTGTGGATCGGCCCGGAAGTCTCCGGTGTGCTGGCCGGTCTGGCAGTGGCTTGCGTCGGCCTGGGGATCTCTTATGCACAACGGAAGAAACTGGTGCGCTGGCCGAACGCAGCCTGGCCCTATCTGGCCTTGCTGGGGGTAATCGTTGCGTCGCGCGGGTTGTTCGTCCTGTCGGGCTGGGATGCGCTGTGGATCATTAAAGGCGAGCATGTTTCGTGGAAGCCATTGGCCTCCCCGGGGCTGGCGTTGCTGATCGTCACGCTGTTGATGGCAATCAAGCAAAGCGCCGCCGCAGGCTTCCCGTGGCGAGCGCTGTTCAACCGGGCGAAGTTTCCGGTCACGACAATTTTCCTGTTCCTGCTGCTTTCGCAGGTGATGGTCAACGCCGGTTTCCTGGTCGAAGCACAGCGCACACTGCAATCGTTGTCGGGGATTTCCCTGGCGCCAACCATCGCAGTGCTGGCGGGGCTTGCCGGTTACGTCACCGGTTCCAACGTCGGCGGCAACACCCTCGTCATGCCGTCCATCGCCGCGCTGAGCAGCGAACACGGTGCATGGCTGGCCGCGATGGTCAACAGTGCCGCCGGGCATGGCGCACTGGGGTCGCTGTCGATCCTGTCGCTGATCACCGGGCTGGCGGGCGCCAATCGGCATGAAGAAAACAACCTGATCCGATTCGCCTTCGGCCTGGTTGCGCTCAACATCGTCATAGTTGCTGCAACGGGAGTCGTTTTGCTCTACTTTCTCTGAATTGTTTCGAGACATCACAGAGAACTTATGGACAGGTTTGATCTACCGGACAAGCGCTGGCGGATAGTCAAGGACTGGATTATTCGTCAGATCGACAGCGGTGAGTGGGCAGCCGAAGCGAAACTGCCCTCGATCCGTACGCTGGCGCGAATGTTTGAAACCAGCATCACCACCGTTCAACGCGCGTTGGCGGATCTGGAAGCCGATGCTTACGTTTCGACCAAACCGCGCATCGGCTACTTCGTCTCAGCCTCCGGACAAGCAAAACCCGCCAGGGGTTTTGACTTCTCCAGTGTCACCGTCAACGTCAATCATGCGGTGGTCGCGATGCTCTCCCAAGCGGCCTCGCGCACCACCGCGTCGTTGAATTCAGCGGTGTTGCACAGCGACCTCACACCCAACGTGCTGCTCAACAAGTGCCTGTCGGTATTGGCTGGCAAAGCTGACAACTCGCTCACCGGACTGGTCGCACCGCCCGGTCTGCCGGCACTGCGACGACGCATCGCCGGGCTGATGCTGACCCGTGGCGTGGTCTGCGGGCCGGACGATATTCTGGTGACGTCGGGCGACACCATTGCCTTGGAACTGGCCCTCGAAGCCGTCGCCTCGAAAGGCGCTACGGTCGCTATCGAAACGCCGACTTATTACGGCATCCTGCAGACCATCGAACGCTTGGGCATGCGTGCCTTGCCCATCCGCACGCACGGTAAACTCGGTCTCGATGTCGATCACCTCGAAGAAGCGTTGAAGCTGAAAAAGGTCGCGGTGATCTTTCTCAACCCAACCCTGCAGAACCCGCGAGGTTTCATCATGCCCGACGAGACTCGCGCACGGCTGTCACAGATCGCACGCGAAGCGGACGTGCCGATTATCGAGGACGACATCTTCTTCGACCTGGTGCCGGAAGGCGATCGCCCCCGCGCCATCAAGAGCTACGACACCAGCGGGCAGACGATTTACTGCTCGTCGTTCTCCAAGACCATCGCGCCGGGTTATCGCGTCGGCTGGTGTCTGGCTGGCAAGTACCGCAATGCCATTCTGGCGCAGATGTTTTCGCGCAATCTGGCGGTTTCCAGCCTTGCGCAAAATGTCCTCAACGAATTTATCGGGCGCGGCTACATGGAAGAGCACTGCGCCAGACTCCGCTCGCAACTGTCGTCGCTGGCCAGTTTTGTCGAAGCGCTGGTGCGCACGGATTTCCCTGCGGGCACCGTGTACGTGCCGCCACGTGGAGGGTTCATCCATTGGATTGAACTGCCGCTACACACCGACATGTCGGCATTGCAGGATTTAGCCAGCGAACGCGGCTGCCACGTGGCCGGCAACGGCATCTTCTTCGCCGACGGGCATGCAACCACGGGTGTGCGCATTTGCCTTGGCACTGCGCTGACTCCGGGAGTGATCGAGATCCTCAAGGTGATTGCCGAAAGCGCACACCTCGCCGGGCGACCCTCTGACGGACGGAAAAACCTGACTGAGCAACATCAAGAACCAGCCGTTTCCTGAGCGCAAAAGGACGTTTGCAGTAACACTTCATGAATCAGAAAAGAACCCGCATTCCCCTGCCCCATCCGCCGCCGTATCGCCAGAGCCGGACAACCTTCTGGCTGACCGTGCTCGTCGGCGTACTGATTGCCTTCGCCCTGTGTGCATCGATCTACATACTGATCGACAGCTGGATCAGCGGCGCCATCACCACCACCAACCGTGGCCCCAAGCACACCTATTACCTAGCTGTGCAACCACGACGGTTCTGGATCGAGTTTGTCTCGCAAAGCCTAGGAACCGTGTTTCTGCTGGCTGCCGGGGTGTTCGGCCTATGGATTTATCGCAAAGTGCAGGAGCCGGCGGAGAAGCCCAAAGGCAAGCGCATACGACGATAATCAGGTCAGCGGTTTCAGAGCGTATTGACGTAGTCGATGGGCAACAGAACGGTATCCACGGCGGCATCTACCGGTAGCGATACGACAGTTATCAAAGGGCAAACGATCGTGACATAACAGATCACCGCTGTTGGCTTGCCGTCGTCATCCCTCACGCCGAGCAGGCGTAAATTGCCGTCGACACCCTTGTAGTAAGGCTCTGGCGAGGCGCCACTCAAGCGCCCCGTCATCGTTCCACAACCGGCCAACAGCGCAACAAGGCTCGCCACGGAGCCAAAACGCAAAATCCCTTTCAATTCCAACATCCTTCTGACCATAAAGCGTGAGGGCCGCGATTGTACGCACAATCAACCGCGACCTCCGCGCCTGGCACCCGTGATTAATCGCTCGGGGCCTGTGCGAAATGGACTACAGACCGAAACCACCAAAAGCGCTCTTCGCCAGCAACTTCCTGCAACACCCATCCCGTCTTCCTGCTGGCTTCGCAGGCTCGGCCGACATCCTTCGCAAGCGGTTCTCGGCATGCTGACGCTTCTGTTTTCAATGATGCGGAAAATTCGATGAGCCCGCTGAAACCTGCTGACCTGCAAGACCCGAAAATCGATTCATTGCTGGGCGATCTTGGCGAACTGATCCGTCAGGCACGGCAAAAAGTGCTGCGTGTGGTCGATACGATTCAGGTTCAGACCTGTTGGCAGATTGGCCGGCATATTGTTGAGCTTGAACAGGACGGCGCCCGGCGAGCGGGGTATGGCAAGCAGTTGCTGGCCATACTGGCGAAGGATCTGACGGTTCAATTCGGGAAGGGATTTGATGAGACCAACCTGCGCAAGATGCGCCTTTTCTATCAGACCTTCCCAATTCGAGACGCACTGCGTCCCGAATTGAGCTGGACGCACTATCGCAGGCTCCTGCGGGTTGAAAGTGACAAGGCTCGCCAGTGGTACATGGATGAGTGCGCCACCCTCAACTGGTCCAGCCACGCTCTGGATCGCCAGATCAATACCCTCTACTACGAACGCCTGCTGATGAGCCGGGACAAGGCCGGTGTGATCGACGAAGCCACAACCAACATTGCCGCCCTGAACTGCCATCCACGCGAGTTCATTCGCGACCCCGTCATTCTCGAGTTTCTCGGCCTGCCATCGCCGGGCAAGGTCAACGAAACCGGACTTGAGCAAGCGCTCATCGATCACCTGCAGAGCTTCCTGCTTGAACTGGGCAAAGGGTTTTCCTTTGTCGCTCGACAACAACGCATCAGCGCCGATGGCTCGGATCTGTACATCGATCTTGTGTTTTACAACTACTTGCTCAAATGCTTCGTGATCATTGATCTCAAACGCGGCCAGCTCAGTGCGCGTGATGTCGGACAGATGGACATGTACGTGCGCATGTACGACGAACTCAAGCGCAGTGAAGGCGACAAACCCACTGTCGGGATCATTCTGTGTTCACAGGACAACGAGGCCGTCGCGCGCTACTCAATACTCAAAGGCAGTGAGCAACTGTTTGCCAGCAGCTATAAAACGGTGCTGCCAAGTGTGGAAGAACTGCGAGCGGAGCTGCAAAAAGAGCAAGCATTGATCGAGGAACGCTTACTCACCGAGTCCACTGAATAAGCGCTGCGGATTGTCCGCTGGATGCACTGAGACTATTGTTGCCAGCTACCCGCGAAGGTCGAGCGCCATGAGTTTTCAGGACACGCCTCCATTGCCAGCTCTGCAGCGCAAGCCGCTATTGGCTGCCGAGCTGCAAAATGAAGCCTTCAAGGAAACAGCCGCCGACGGTTTTGTCCTTGGCGGTTTCACCTGGCGTCATGCCCTGCCCGACCTTCAGCGCCCGGTGGTGATCATCAACGCCGCCACGTCCGTGCGCTGTCGCCATTACTCGCGTTTCGCGGCCTATCTGTTCGCCAATGGTTTCGATGTGATCATCTTCGACTACCGTGGCATCGGCGAATCTCGACCCGACTCAATGAAAGGCCTTGAGGCCTCGTGGACAGACTGGGGCGCGCTGGATTTCGAGGCGATGCTCAAACGCGCACAACGGCAATTTCCCGGTCAGCCGATCGATGTGGTCGGCCACAGTTTTGGTGGCTGCGCCGCTGGCCTCGGTGAGTCGGGAAAGTTTATCCGACGGCTGGTCACCGTCGGTGCGCAGTTCGCCTACTGGCGCGATTACGCCCCCGAACAGCGCTGGCGCATGTTCGGCAAATGGCATGTGTTGATGCCACTGCTGACGCTGGTCTGCGGTTACTTCCCGGGCAAACGTCTTGGCTGGCTGGAGGATACGCCGGCCGGTGTAGTGCGCGACTGGAGCACGCCTGCAGCGCGTTACGAACAGCGCCCCAGTGGTCGCGCGTTGATGAAAAAGAGCGGCGCCCTGCCCTTCGCCAACGTCCGCGCACAGACACTGGCGATCAGCATCAGCGACGATCCCTACGGCACCCTTCCCGCCATCGAACGCCTGCTCGACTACTTCAGTAACGCTGCAAAAACCCACTTGCGCATCGAACCGCAGGACATCAACGAACAACAAGTCGGACATTTCGCCTTTTTTCGCAGCGCATACCAAGCCACACTATGGCCCATCGCTCTGACCTGGCTGCAAACCGGAGAACTGGCCCCCGATACTCCCGGGCGGCAAGTGCCGCGCAGCTGAGCCCCTCTCAACGCACGACGGAACACATCATGGCCTCCGCCAACAAGCAGCAAAAACGCGCCACCCGGGCCAAAGCCAAGGCCAAACAGAACCGCACCAAACGCGCCGAAGCGCCGGTCGAGCTGGACCCGAACGATGATCGCATCGACTTCGAATCGGTGGACCTGACCGAGCTGTTCAAGAAAATGATCGACGCCGAGAAGATCAGCCAGCAAGCGCTGTGCACCGCGTTCCTCGAAGACCCGCTGCTGGAACTGGTCTACGAGCAGGAAGGCGAAGAAGGCGCGATGGATTTCATCCTCGCCGCGCTGATCGAGTATCGCCAGTGGTCGCAGGAAACCGACGAGGCCGGCGCGCTGGCGTGGATCGAATCCCCGGCCTTCCAGGCCGACTATGTGGCGGCGTCCGACGCGATCGCCGCGCAAACCCAACAGAAGAACTGAGTTCCCATGGCATCCCTGAACAAGCAACAGAAACGCGCCAAACGCGCCAAGGCCAAAGCCAAACAAATCCGTATGGTCGGCCGCAAGCCGCTGGACCAGGACGAAGACCTCGACCACCTCGCCGAGCCGATCCCGGAATACACCCTGGCGATGTTCAGCAAAATGCGCGACGCCGAAGCCGTCAGCCGCAACGAAATGCTGCTGACCCTGCTGCGCGAACTGGCGTTCGTCATCGTTGATCATCCAGAACTGCTCGACATGGAAAACGCCGACAACGAAGGCATGGCCGCCACCCACCTGGCCGCCGACATGCTGATCGACTACCGCATGTGGGCTGAAGGCGTAACGATCGAAGAGGCCCAAGCCTGGCTGAGCGAACCGCAGTTCATCACCGATTTCGGGATTGCGCTGGATGCTTATGGCAAGTCGGTTGAAGACACCGAACCCAAGGCCGAGTAATTTTTTCCGCTTCACGTCCACGCACGATCAGGAAAAGGAAGTCAGATGAAGACAGCAGACTCACGCGAGGACGGGCAAATCCCGAAAGCAGAAGACTCAGCAGCGAACCTCGAGAGCGACCCTGTTAAATCTCTCAAACAACCAACTTGGGATGAATGGTTCGACGGAGAGAAATGCAGCTCAGACTTCATGCTCTCGCGAGAGCAAAGCTGATTCGGATCTGAAGCGCAGAATATTTCGAAACCGTTAGCAGAAACAAAAACGGCCGCTAGTCATCACTGACAGCGGCCGTTTTGCGTTACGCGTAACGGATCAGTTCAACACCACCGCACCACGTTTTTCCAGTTTGCGACGGCGTGCCACCAGCAAACCGGCAGCCACCACCATCAGGCTCAGCAGACCAGTCGCGAGGATCTCCACGCGGTGCGCTTCCTGGAACAACATGATGGTCAGGGCCGCGACGATGAAGATGATCACCGCGTAGGTCAGGCCCGGGAACAGCCACATGCTGAAGACGATTTTCTCGCCGCGCGCCATGCGTTGTTTACGCATACGCAGTTGCGAGAAAGCGATCACCAGGTACACCAGCAGTGCGATCGCGCCGGAGCTGGCCAGCAGGAATTCGAACACCGCCGCCGGGGCCACGTAGTTGGCGAAGGTGCACAGGAACGCAGCGCCGGTGGACAGCATGACCGCCCAGTAAGGTGTGCCGCTTTTGTTCACCCGAGTCGCCATGGCCGGTGCATCGCCACGCTTGCCGAGGGAGAAGAGCATGCGCGACGAGGTATACAGCGCCGAGTTCAGGCAGCTGGTCACCGCGACCAGCACCACGATGTCGACGATCATTTTCGCGTTCGGGATGCCCATGCGCTCAAGCACGGTCTGGTAGGAACCGAGGTTGGCCAGCGTAGGATCGTTCCATGGCACCAGAGCCACAACGATGAAGATCGACACGAGGTAGAACAGGCCGATCCGCCAGATCACCGAGTTGGTGGCCTTGGAGATTTGCTTGCCCGGGTTCTTCGATTCCGCGGCCGCGATGGTCACGATCTCGGTACCCATGAAGGAGAACATGGTGGTCAGGATCGCACCGAGTACCGCGCCCATGCCGTTGGGCAGGAAGCCGCCGCTGTCGAACAGATGCGAAACGCCGCTGACCTGGCTGTTCGGCAGAAAGCCGAAGATCGCCGCAAGGCCGAGGATGATGAAGCCGATGATTGCCAGCACTTTGATCAGTGCGAACCAGAATTCGAACTCGCCGTAATTCTTTACGCTGAACAGGTTGGTGACGGTCAACAACAAGGTGATGACCAGCGCGAACGCCCAGATGCCGACATCAGGGAACCATGCATGGAGAATGGTTGCGGCGGCGTTGGCTTCCAGTGGAATCACCAAGACCCAGAACCACCAGTACAGCCAGCCGATGGTGAACCCGGCCCAGTGCCCGATGGCACGGTCGGCGTACGTCGAGAAGGAGCCAGTGTCCGGCGAGGCAACGGCCATTTCGCCGAGCATGCGCATCACTAAAACCACCAGGGTACCGGCGGCGGCGTAGGCCAGCAGCACGGCAGGGCCGGCGGCAGCGATGGCGTGGCCGGAGCCAACGAACAGACCGGCGCCGATTACACCGGCGATCGACAACATGGTCACATGACGCGGTTTGAGCCCCTGTTCGAGGCCATTGGAGCTTGGGGTACTGCTCATCGAAACTACCTTTGCAAGGAAAGCGATTGCGTCCGGCCCGTCTGGCATTTTCTTTCTCGTAAAAAGAAACCAACGGGGCGTTCCTTATTCTGCACGCAAGTTTTGCGCCAAAATGTTTCAAACTCTTCTGTGCCGCGGCTTTGCGCGCGACCGGACAGTCATCGCAAGTCCTTGGATTTAATGGCAATCCGCCAGAGCGTTACCCTGCGACTCACTTTTCAAACGAAACAGCGCACCAGAAACACACTGAAAAAGTGTGGGATGCACAATAAAAGGGCGATTCAGGAACGTTCGGCCGGATAGCGCTTCCAACACCCCGCCAAAGCTGGCAACATCGCGCCTTTTTTTACGCGACACCCACGGGTTTGCACGATCAAACACCCGTTCGGTTGTTGATGGGGCGACAGTCTGCTGTGCCGATGCGACAACCTGCCACATGCCACCCGTTAACCGCTCGTAGCGCTGTTGGCTGCCATTGAAACGCTATGCTAGCTTGGCCGCCTCGCCAGGAAGGCCATCCAACAGCAGGAGCGCAACATATATGAGGAACGCACATGGCTGAGGCCACGCCCGCGCTTGAAATCCGCAACTTGCATAAACGCTACGGACAGCTTGAGGTGCTCAAAGGTATCTCGCTGACCGCACGCGACGGCGATGTGATCTCGATCCTCGGTTCCTCCGGTTCCGGCAAGTCCACGTTCCTGCGCTGCATCAATCTTCTTGAAAACCCGCACCAGGGCCAGATTCTGGTGGCCGGCGAAGAACTCAAGCTCAAATCCGCCAAAAATGGCGAACTGATTGCCGCCGACGGTAAACAGATCAACCGCCTGCGCTCCGAGATTGGTTTTGTGTTTCAAAACTTTAATCTGTGGCCGCACATGAGCATCCTCGACAACATCATCGAGGCACCGCGCCGCGTGCTCGGCCAGAGCAAGGCCGAAGCCATCGAAGTGGCGGAAGCGCTGCTGGCCAAGGTCGGCATCGCCGACAAGCGCCATGCCTACCCGGCGCAACTGTCCGGTGGTCAGCAACAACGCGCAGCGATTGCCCGCACCCTGGCGATGCAACCGAAGGTGATCCTGTTCGATGAACCCACCTCGGCGCTTGACCCGGAAATGGTTCAGGAAGTACTTAGTGTCATCCGCGCATTGGCCGAAGAAGGCCGCACCATGCTGCTCGTGACCCACGAAATGGGTTTCGCCCGTCAGGTCTCCAGCGAAGTGGTGTTCCTTCATCAGGGCCTTATAGAAGAGCAAGGATCGCCTCAGCAGGTGTTCGAAAACCCGCTTTCGGCGCGCTGCAAACAATTCATGTCCAGCAACCGCTAACGGAGCAACATGCATGCAGAATTTTAAAAAGGTCTTCCTGGCCGCCGCCGTCACCTTGGCGTTCAGCGCCGGTGCCATGGCCGAAACACTGAAGATGGGCATCGAAGCGGCTTACCCGCCGTTCAACAACAAAGACGCCAGCGGCAACGTGGTCGGCTTCGACAAAGACATCGGCGACGCCCTGTGCGCGAAGATGAAAGTCGAGTGCACCGTAGTCACTTCCGACTGGGACGGCATCATCCCGGCCCTGAACGCGAATAAATTCGACTTCCTGATCTCCTCGCTGTCGATCACCGACGAGCGCAAGGGCGCGGTCGACTTCACCGACCCGTACTACTCGAACAAGCTGCAGTTCATCGCACCGAAAAACGTCGACTTCAAAACCGACAAGGACTCGCTGAAGGGCAAGTCCATCGGTACCCAGCGTGCCACGCTGGCCGGCACCTGGCTGGAAGACAACTACGGCAGCGATCTCAACGTCAAACTCTATGACACCCAGGAAAACGCCTACCTCGACCTGACGTCCGGTCGTGTCGACGCGATCCTCGCCGACAAGTACGCCAACTACGACTGGCTGAAAAGCGACGCGGGCAAGAACTACGAGTTCAAGGGCGACCCGGTTGTAGAAAGCGACAAGATCGGCATCGCTGTGCGCAAGGGTGACAACAAACTGCGCAACGAGCTGAACGCTGCCCTGAAGGAAATCGTCGCCGACGGTACCTACAAGAAGATTAACGACAAGTACTTCCCGTTCAGCATCTATTGATCCTGACCTGTGGGACTGGCGCCGTGATTCGACGGCGCCGGCTCCCGACTTTGCCTGCCGCAATTTGAACAGAAACCCATGATTATCGACCTCTACGGATTCGGCCCGGCCCTCGCTGCCGGCGCGCTGATGACCGTCCAACTGGCTCTCACCGCCCTATGCCTGGGACTGGTGCTCGGCCTGCTCGGCGCCTTGGCCAAGACTTCCCCGTACAAGCCGCTGCAATGGCTTGGCGAAACCTACTCGACCATCGTACGTGGTGTGCCGGAACTGCTTTGGGTTCTGCTGATCTACCTCGGCACCGTCAAGACGATGAATGCCATTGGCGAATACTTTGGCAATCCAGACCTGGCGCTAAGCCCCTTTGTGGCGGGCGTAACCGCACTCGGACTGTGCTTCGGCGCCTATGCCACGGAGGTATTTCGTGGCGCCATCCTGGCCATTCCGAAAGGACACCGTGAGGCCGGTCAGGCCCTGGGCCTGTCGAAATGGCGGATCTTCACCCGGTTGATCATGCCGCAGATGTGGCGCATCGCCCTGCCCGGCCTGGGCAATCTGTTCATGATCCTGATGAAAGACACCGCTCTGGTGTCGGTCATCGGCCTGGAAGAAATCATGCGCAATGCGCAGAACGCCGTGACCTTCGCCAAGCATCCATTCACCTTCTATCTGGTCGCAGCCGTCATGTATCTGGGCCTGACCATATTGGCGATGGCCACCATGCACTTCATGGAAAAACGCGCCGCCCGTGGCTTCGTGAGGACGACGTAATGGAATGGGAAGTCATCTATAAGTGGCTGCCGAAGTTCTTTCAGGGCGCCGTCCTGACACTCGAACTGGTGGGCATCGCCGTTATTCTCGGGTTGTTGCTGGCGATTCCTCTGGGCATCGCGCGCTCCTCCAAGCTCTGGTTTGTTCGCGCATTTCCTTACGCTTACATCTTTTTCTTTCGTGGCACTCCGTTGCTCGTACAACTGTTTCTGGTCTACTACGGCCTGGCTCAGTTCGACGCCGTACGCGACAGTTTCATGTGGCCGTATTTGCGAGAACCCTTCTGGTGCGCTGTCGCCACGATGACCCTGCATACTGCCGCCTATATCGCCGAAATCCTGCGTGGCGCCATTCAAGCGATCCCGCCGGGCGAGATCGAAGCCGCGCGTGCACTGGGCATGTCCAAGGCCAAGGCATTGTTCTATATCGTCCTGCCGCGCGCCGCGCGCATCGGCCTGCCGGCCTACAGCAACGAAGTCATCCTGATGTTGAAGGCCAGTTCTCTGGCGAGCACGGTGACCTTGCTCGAGCTCACCGGCATTACCCGCACGATCATTGCCCGCAACTACCTCCACGTGGATATGTTCTTCACCGCAGGCGTCATTTACCTGCTGATGTCGTTTGTTCTCGTTCAGGCATTCAAACAGCTGGAGCGATGGTTGCGCGTCGATGCCTGCCAAGGGCGTTGACTCCTCCTGCGTGCTGACGGGCGAGGAGTTACTCGCCCGCTTCACTGCGCTGGATGCTTTTTTGATTGAGCATCAGGTGCTGTGGAAACCTCGTCCGTTCACTCATCTTTCGCCTGCCTGGGAAGCGTCCTACCCGGAGCTGGCCTTGTGGCTACGCGGGCGCTCACTGGAAGACGCGGAAAGTGCTCACAACCAACCCGCTGATCTGGCCGATGCGCCGCAGCCGTTTGCTTCATTGGCGACGCTGTCGGCTGAGCTGAGCGCGGTCGGTGAGTTGCCGGGGCATGCGCTGGAAGCTGCGGGGCATCGGCTGAATGTCGATGTACCGGGACGCAAGTGGCAGCAGATCGAGGCGTTTGCCAGCCGTTTGTCCTTTGCTTCGCAGCCGACGCATTGGCTGGACTGGTGCTCGGGCAAGGGGCATTTAGGGCGGCGCTTGCTGGGGGCGGGGCAGCAACTGACTTGTGTTGAATATGACCCTCTATTGGTCGCCAGCGGTCAGGCACTAAGTCAGCGTCATCACTTGCACGCTTTGCATGTGGAACAGGATGTACTGGCGGCGAATGCCTCTACCGTGTTGAGCGCGACTCACACACCCGCGGCCCTCCACGCCTGCGGCGATCTGCATGTGCGCTTGATGCAACTGGCCAGTGCTGCCGGCTGCCAGCAAATGGCGATCGCGCCCTGCTGTTACAACCGCATCAGTCGCAGCGAGTATCAGGCATTGTCCTCCGTCGGTTTGCGATCCGTCCTACAGCTCTCGCTCGAAGATCTGGCTCTACCCATGAGCGAAACTGTCACCGCCGGTGCACGGGTCCGACGTCAGCGTGACACCTCCATGGCCCGGCGCTTGGCTTTCGATTTGCTGCAACGGCAAGTACGTGGAATTGACGAATACCTGCCCACCCCGTCCCTGCCCAGCGCCTGGTTGGACAAAACCTTCGCCGATTACTGCGGTGATCTGGCAGCGCTGAAAGAGTTATCCACAATCGGTTCGCCAGATTGGCCCGCACTCGAAGCAGCTGGTTGGCAGCGGTTGGCCGAAGTTCGCAACCTAGAATTGCTTCGCGGATTGTTCCGACGACCGCTGGAGCTTTGGCTGAATCTGGATCGGGCGCTTTTCCTCGAAGAACAGGGATACGTCGTACGCCTCGGCACTTTTTGCGACACCGCGCTCACACCGCGTAATTTACTGCTGCTCGCCGAACGCGCTTAAAACCTTACAGCCTGTGGATAACTCTGTTGATGGATTTGCCGTGGATCCAATATCTGCGCCCGTTTCGTCGCCTTAACAACACTGGTTATTTTTTGTTCACATAAATAAAAAACCTGTAAAACAGGGATTTGCGAACAAAATGAGAATGGGTTCACAAAACCTCGCCTGAGTACGACTTCGTGCCTCTCAGTTGTGCATAAGCGGCCAATCAAAACGACATAACCGCCGAATAATGGCGCTCGCCGAGCGAATAATTTCGCCCTCGCGAAAGCCGAAACTCCACTGCCTGTCCTGCAAAACAGCCCTATCGTGCGTAAGGCACAAATGCTGCGTTACGCATTGCACAGTGCTTAATTTGCCGCGATGCAAAAATAGTCTGAATTCAGGGGTTTACAGGATCTTCCCAATCGCTATAATCGTCGCCCACACGCCGGTATAGCTCAGTTGGTAGAGCAACTGACTTGTAATCAGTAGGTCCCGGGTTCGACTCCTGGTGCCGGCACCATACAAAACGAAGCCCCTGCAGAAATGCAGGGGCTTTGTTGTTTCTGGGGTGGTCATATTTTTGGCAGTGTTTCTGCTTCAGTAGAAATTGCTCCCTTCTTCCCCGGACTCGCCACACTTCCGCTTACAAACCCCGAAAGCATCGCTTTGCCTCATAAGTTCACACTTCAGTCTTTATGCCAAATTATGAGCTGGCGATAATTATTGTGTGGGCATAAAGAGGTGTAATCGTATGAGCCGCATTTTACAGCGCCCTGTATTGGCTGAATCAATGGCACGCCAGCTTCTCAATCCAGATGTACTCGATGAAAGTCTGCGTTCAGGGCTCTTTCTGTTTGGCCTGCGCCGCACAGGCAAAACGACGTTTCTGAGGAACGACCTTGATCGATGATGTCGTGAAAGTGATGGATGCGCCGTCGGACAAGCCGTTGCTGTAAACAACGCTTTAAGGCCCTCGCTGATACGAGGGCTTTTTGCGTTTCAGACCTGACTGATCTCAAGCACAAACGAAATCTTCTGCTGACTCGCACTCCACACATACCGCAAATGCTTGCCCTGCTTCGGAATCGATACCGCTGGAGGTCTAAACGCGGCGACACATTCATGGCCCGGCAGGCGAACGCTGTTGTAAAGCAGCCCCCACGACTCGGTTTCGCGCAGTTGCCGGGCGAATAGCTGAGACGGCCCGTAAGCCTCCGGATCCGGATTGTGCAGTTCGGGGTGATCGTGTCGGATATCGTGCAGCGGTTTAACCACCCGATTGACGTAAGTCCGCATGGTCAACTCAAGATCCGCTTCCTGAGTCGCCGCAAGAAATCGCTCCTGGTGATAACAGGTCTCGGCGATGGCAGCAGCCTGACTGCTCGCGGCGTAGTAAACGCCGAAGGTGCCGTCGCAGAAACGACTGCGTTTGCCGATGTGGGTAAACGCAGCCATCACCGGAGTCGAGCCGGGGCCGGAGAGTCGATCTTCGGGACGCACTCGGGCGAGAACCCCGGCCTGTTCGATCAGGCGATCGTTGGTCAGCGCTTCCAGCGCGTAGGCAACTTCCAGGTCTTCGGGATCGAGCACGTCTTCGAACAGCGCAATCGGCGGAAAGCTGCTGTTGACGATCCGGTAGGCTCGCGGCCATTGCACATCAACCAAATCGGGCACTTTCAACCGCGCACCCCGTCGAGGTAGCGACGCACATCGGCGATATCGACCACTCGACCCGCCAGCATGTAATCCAGCGCCGTTTGGCCATTGAATGGCGCTGCCGTGTTCGGACTACTGACCCACGTGTAGGCACGCTCACGGCTGTTGCTGAAGATGATGCTCAACGCCTTGTGAATGCCCATCAGGTAGGAAATGCGCTCAAGGGTGTCGTTAGGCAGACGTATGTTCGGCAGATGTTTGTATTTGTAGAACGTGGTGTTGCCAACGCCGCCGAGTAGTGTGCGTTGCTGCTCGGCGCTGCAGCCCCAGCGCTCCATGAGGTTGAAGAAGAACTTCAGCGCGACGCGGCCGGCTTCGGGGGCGTCTAGTTGTTCGCGTGGGGTGAGGGCTGGGGATGAGGTAGTCATTGAGCCTCTCCAGATTTGTCTTGCTTTGATACTAGTACATATACGAATAAATCGATAAGAAAGCTCCGTAAGCGTATTACTGGTTACCACATTCCCCATTGATTGGGATTCGGATATGACCGGATTTGAGCATTTCGTCGACCGAATCGAACCGCTGCCGAATAGTTCGTGCTTCCAACATGGCTTGGGCAGTCTTGTCCGTAGGAATTCGTGCAATGGACGGCTGCTCTTGGATTTCAATAACGTCGTGAAGCCTGTTGCCAACTTGGCACTCCATATCGGCCGCTTCTTGTGATGCAGTCACTTCGCTTACCTCACTCAGAACTGTAGCCACAGAGACTCGATGTCTCGACGCTGCCACTTCATCTGCTTTAACAAGTCGCCGCTATCAGCTCGGTCGCAAGTTCGCCTAGGATGCATCCACGTATTTCGCAGGCCAAAACCACTAACGTTGTCAGCCATTTCCCCGTGAAAAATCACCCCCACGCACCAAAACCACGCACTTTTTTTGACCCCCATCACCCCCACGTCACCAAAAACCCCGATCCTGTGTCAGCCTCCAGCCATCGGCGAGGACATCAATTCGCTACTAAACCCGCGACAACTATGCTCAGGTACAGGAATATAGCCAGCATATGGCGCCTGACCGGCAGTCTCGTAAACAACAATACCCAGCCCACTTTAGAGGGCATTACCCATGGATAGCAGAACCTTACGCAACCTCATGCGCATCGTGCAGACCGGCTCGTTGTCGGCCGCAGCCGAGCATTCGTGCCTGACTGTGCAGGCGTTGGCCGCGCAGTTGAACAAGGTCGAAGAGCAGTTCGGTTTCCGCTTGTTTCGACGTTCCAACAAAGGGCTGACGCTAACGCCGCAAGGCACTGAGCTGACGCCCTATATGGACAAAGTGCTAATTGCCACGCGACAGATGGAAGAAAAAGTCGAGGCGCTGAAAGTGCCGGGCCAGCGTACGTTGAAGGTTGCGCTGAACAACACCTTGGCGGCTGACTTCAACCGGCGAATGATCGGGCGCCTGATCGAGGTGTTTCCCGATTATCAGATGGAATTCAGCTACGCCGAGTCGATGGAAAATCTCAGCAAGCTGAAGAACGAAGACTTCGACCTTGCGGTGCTGATCGGCCCACAACGACCGGGCTTACCGAGCATCGTCCTGCCGGATGTGCAGGTGCAAGTGGTCGGCGCGCATTGCGGGCAGGAAAACGATCCACTGACGTTGCTGGGCAACAAGTTTCAGGTACGTCCTGCAGAAGATTGTCCGTATTCCCACAGCTTTTTGCGTTTTCTCGACGCTGGGCTGGGCAATCACGAGAACGGCCAGCGCATGGTCTATTCGTGCAGTGAAACGTTGACGCTGTCGCTGATCACGCAGATGGATGCGGTCGGCATGGTCTCGCGTGAAGCTGCGCAGAAGAACGGCCTGACGATTTTCCCCGGGTTCGAGGATTTTCTCGAAGTGCGTCTGGCGGTGAACAATCCGGAGTTGTCGAACCAGGCACTCAACGATGTCGTCGACTTGCCGCTACATGAACGAGCCGAGCGCAATGTACGCAGCCGTCCCAACCGCCACACTGAGAAAGAGGTTTTTGCTGAAATACGCACATAACAACGTCGGAATCGCGGCATAGAATTCCGGGCGATCGAGCTGTATGTGCTGATCCTTGATCAACAAGGGTGTCAGGCTGATCGCAGCGACGATCGCCACCGGCAAGTATTCCAGCGCCCGCGCAACGAACGGCGGCCAGTGCTCGGTGTTGACTTGCAGTGGCAGCGCGCGTGGCAGGAAAGTCACGGCCATCATCAGCGCAACCACCAGAATCAGGAACGTTTGGTCAGGCATACACCCACTCCGCAGCCCACAAACGTGGCGATAAACACATTGAACGGCGAACTGCCGACCAGACTCAACGCGCCCATGCACAGCACAGCGGCCGCAGCGGCAATGAGTTTGTTGCGCGTGTTGCACAGCGACACCAGCACGTAGAGCATCATCGCCGTCAGGGCGTAGTCGAGCTGATATTTGATCAGGTGCGCCGCGTACTGTGCGCAGACCGCGCCAAGCAAACCACCGAGCACCCACGAGGTGTGGCAGAACAGGTTGAAGCCGATCAGATAACGCACGTTGACCGGTGCGCCAGTGCCAAGTTTGACGCTGTGGAACGCGAAGGATTCATCGGTCAGGCCACCGGCATAAGCCCAGCGTTCCATGCGGCTGAGCCCCAGCGCCCGCAGGGCCTTGGCCATGTACACCGACATCAGCATGTGCCGCGCATTGATCAGGAACGTAGTCAGCACGATGGTGGTCAGCGAGGCGCCGCTAGAGATCAGCGCCAGCGCGGCGAATTGCGAAGCGCCGGCATATACGAACAAACACATCGCCACTGGCAGCCACATCGGCAACCCGGCGTTGACGGCCATCAGCCCGAACACGAATGACACCGTGAAGTAGCCAGCGACGACCGGGCTGGCTTCGGCAAACGTGCGCGACGGCTGATGGGCAGCCATCAGCGGCGCACTGCCGGACGTTTCATTCATAGATCCCTCTCAAATGTCCGTTCGCCATGAGGCTCGCAAAAACCTTGGGCAGTCCAAAAACGCTTGCCCGCGAGGTTAGCATCGTCGACGAACAGAAACATCCGTAACACGCCGACCCGTTTCATATCGGACGACGCCGCTTCAACCAGTCGTTGACCCACGCCCTGGCTGCGATAGCGCGGGCTGACCGCCAGATGATTGATGGTGCCGCGACTGCCGAGCATGCCACCGAGTACCGCGCCGACGATCTCGCCCGCCACGTCAAAGGCGAGATAGGCCGTGGTGGTTTTCTGGATCAGCACGCCACGCAGGCACTTGGCGTCCTGCCACTCGCAGAAGGACACTTCGTCGAACTGGCGGAAAAAGCGCTCCATGCGCTGCGCATCCTTGGCCGTGGCGCGTCGCAGCACCACCGGCGTCGAGCACTCGACGCCGTCGATTGGGGTGATCTGATTAGCGAACAATGTCGAAAGCGGTCCCGGGCCGCGAGAAGGAGATCGCCAGAATCTGCCGGTACGCCATCGCATGGGTGTGCGTGTTGCGGGCCGGGGTCACGTAGTGGCGCATGTCGCGATCGAGGAAGTAGGTGGTGTCGAGAATTTCCTGGTAAGTGGTCGACGCCAGTTGATGCTCGTGGATGTCGTACAAACGACTCTCCGCGCCCTCGACATTATTGCGGCCCCAGAAGTGCACACCGCTGAACGGATAGCCGTCGCAGTGAATGCCTTCGGGGGTGATTTCAAGTTGCTTGCCGGGTTTGATTTCGATGCGGATCTGATGGATCTGGCACTGCCAGATTTCATCGTGCAGCTCTTCCGGCAGTACGCTTTTGTACACTTCGAAATCGGTGTCGATCAGGCTGCGCATCACCGGTGAAGTAATTACTTCATCGGAGAAGTCCTGAAAGTGTCGTACCAGGCCGCCAACATAGGCGTTGTTCTCTTTCGACTGCACGTAGGCGCGATGCTCGAGTTGCTTGAGCTCGCGGGTTTTCGGGTTGTACTCAAAGTCGCTATAACGACGGTAACGCATGCCGGCTTCGGCCTGACCGTAGTAGCTGTCAGGCTCCATGTTTTCCCAACTTTTGGTCAGTCTGACGAAGTCGGCAAAATGACCGTAGAGATTGAAGTCACCACCCTGGACGTTGACATATTTGTCGCGCCGTAGCGATTCGCCCACTTCTCTGTTCAAAACGATCATTACCAAATTCTCCGCTGCGTTGAGCGGCCTAATCTATTAGGTGGAGAATTTGCGTCCATGAGAAAGAATTTCAGGCATTTAAAGTCCTGTTTGAAGCGGCGCTTGAAGCGACCTGAAAACAACTTTTACATGACAAAAACACCGGTTTATTCCGGTTTCCATCGAAAAACCGTCGAAAAAAAACCCCGAACCAGTCGGGGTTTTTCTTACGTTTCTTACACTGGATCAGGCATTAGAAAATGTTGATCGGGTAATCCACGAAAACGCGCAGTTCGTTACCGCTGACGTTGTACTCGCTGGATTTCTGCGAAACACGCAGGATCGAGCTGCGCAGTTTCACGCTCAGGTCTTTGGCCGGGCCAGACTGCACGACGTATTTGAACTGGTTGAAGATCTCACGCTCGGTGCCGCCTTCGCTGGTGGACGTGGTGATGTTGTCGCCACGCACATAAGCGAAGTTGTAGCTCAGGCCCGGTACGCCGAATGCGCCGAAGTCGAGGCCGTAGCCCAACTGCCAGCTGCGCTCGTCTTCAGCGTTGAAGTCCGACCAGTAGGAGTTGGCCAGGTAGATGGTGTTGCCGCCATCGCCGACACGCTGCTGATCTTTCTGGTAGCCGCCGTAGGCGTAGCCCAGGTTGCTGTCGCCAGTGGAGCGCTGGTGCGCCACGGTGAACGAGTGCGGGCCGGTGGCGAAGGTGGCTGCCAGGCTCCAGATCTTGTTGTCCTGACCGGTGACGATGCTTTTGCCAGGCACGGTGTTTTCGCGCACGTAGGAGCTGTCCAGCTTGGTGCGATAGCCGTTGAAGTCCAGGGTCAGCGACTGATCCTTGTTGAACGGCAACACGTAGTTGGCGTTCACGTATTGTTTCTTCAATACGTCTTCGACGTCGGAAGCGTAGAGCGCGCCTTTGAAGTTTTCAGTGAACTGGTAGCTACCGCCCAATACGTTGATCGACTTCAGACCACCGCTGTCACGGCCTTCATCGCTTTTGCGCGATTCAGCGGTGAAACGACCGGCGTTCAGTTCCAGGCCTTTGATCTCTTTGGAAGTGATCAGGGTACCGGTGTAACTTTCCGGCAGCAGGCGCGAGTTGTCGTAGTTCAGCACCGGCAGGGCCGGCATCTGGTCGCCGTAGGTCAGCACGGTGTTGGAGAAGCGAAACTTCACCGCCGCGCCGGCCTTGGCCAGGTCGTTGGCCGCACTGCCGTTGTGGCCTTCCTGATAGCTGTTTTCTTGCTTGAAGAAGTCGATACCACCGGCGCCGCTACGGCCCTTGCCGCCGTCCAGACGCAGGGCGTACAGACCGAAAGCGTCGACGCCGACACCGATGGTGCCTTGAGTGAAACCGGACGAGAACGTACCGATGGCCGCTTGGCCCCATTCGGCCTTGTCGTCGTTACCGTTTTTGTAATCACGATTGATGTAGGCATTGCGCAGCAGCACTTTGAGGCTGCTGTCTTCAACAAACCCCTTGGACTCGGCCTGGTCGTTAGCCATGGCCTGAGTGGCACTCAACATCCCCAGTGCGATCAGACTGATTCGCTTGTTCAACATTTTGTTTTCCTTATTACGGGTTGAAACGCGCTGTGTCGAACGGCGGAAACGGCGCTTTTGCACTCTTTTATTCACCCCGAAACAAAAAGGCCCGCCCACGATAATGTGATGGCGGGCCTGCTCCTTATTTTGAGTCATGGCGGTTGGCCACAGGCGTTGGGCCGAATCGTAGCCGTGCCCTGAACAATGTGTCAATTTCAAGAATCGTCTTTAAATAGGCGAAAAACGTCTAAGAAACGTAAATTTTGCGCTGAGTCCTTGCTGGGAAATGCACGCAACCAGTGAATCCCGTGCGTATCACGCACAGCCGTCGATAGAACAAAACGCAGAGGCTTTACCTGGCTCATCGAGCACGATGGCTTGTCTCAACCAATCGGCAAAAGCCTGCGGCTTGCCCAGCCAGGGACTGATGTCGACCAACTGGAATGTGCCGTCCTGCTCCAGAGCCATGGTCGGAAAACCCTGACCGCCCAATTGCGCCAGAAACCGGCGACTGGCTTTTATATGGCTCTCGCTGTCAACGGACTCCAGCGCAACGTGGAAATCTGCCTGTGCATAGCCCATCTGCATCGCCAATTCCAACAGCACGGCTGAATCGGCAATGCGTCGCCCTTCCACATAGTGCGCCGTCTGCAACCGCCCCAGCAGGCGCAAACCGCCGCCGTCGATGGCTTCAGCCGCCATGACCGCAGCAATCGCTGGCGTCGAATCGAACACCGCTGAGTGATCACGCAGCAAACCTTCGAAATAGGCCTCACCAAAAGGCTGGCCGGTGTACTCGGCAATGCGTCGGTCATGGGGCATGACGTAATTGCGCAATTGCGGGGAAACACGCTGGCGATTGGCACCACTCATCATTCCGCCGGCATGGGCATTCACCGGCAACACTGACTGTGCCGCTTCCGCCAGCGGCTTGGCGCCGTAACACCAGCCACACAGCGGATCGTAGATGTAGTGAAGAATCATGGAAAAACTCCGGGAGAAAGTCAGGAAAATCGATGGCGGCAGATTAGTCCTCGCACTCTTGCGGAAAAACGCCGGAATGGCTTTCAGTCTGTTTCATGAATCGGTCGAATGATTCGTTCAGCCAGATTGTGTCGATCAGGACACAAATTGAAACAATCAGCCAAGGGAACTTATAAGGAATAATTAACGGAAGTAAATGCAAAGCATTACCATTCGCGCGATCGAATTCTTCCACCCTTTCGGATGCGCTGTTCAATGCCTGCCCCGTTCCGTCTTACGCCCGCCACCCTTGGGCTTTCTGCTTTTCTGTCCAGCGGTTTTGCCTACTCCGCGACCGAGTTACCCGCCACCGCAATCAGCGCCGAAGCGCAAGCCGATGACCCTCGGGTGAAGCTCAGCAGCACCGCGACTCGGACCTCGACGCCCGTACGTTATGTGCCGCAGGCGATCGATTCGATCAAGACCTCGAACGTCGCCAGCTACGGCACCAATGACATCGGCGACGCGTTGAGCGGCATGCCTAACGTCAGCAGCAGCGCCGACACCCGTTTCGACAGCCTGCGCATCCGCGGCTTCGACGCGAGCAACGATTTCTATCTGGATGGCATCCGCGACGACAGCCAATACAAGCGCGACTTGCACAATATTGAACGCGTCGAAGTGCTCAAAGGCCCGGCCGCCGTACTGTATGGCCGTGGCAGTCAGGGCGGGATCGTCAACCGCGTGAGCAAAATGCCCGAGTTCGGCCGGCGCTCGACTATCGAAGCCCAGGTTGGCAGCGAAGATTTGCGCAGTCTTTACGCCGACCTCAGCAGCGACCCGAGCGAAAACATTAGCCTGCGCCTGAACATGGGCAACATGGATGAAAACAGCTTCCGCGACGGTGTCAGTGGCAATCGCCAGTTGTTCGCGCCGTCGATGAGCTGGCAACTGACGCCGGACCTGAACTGGCTGGTGCAGTACGAATACAGCCGCTACAACCGCACCCCGGATCGCGGCATCCCCGGCATCAACGGGCGCCCGGCCGATGTCGGGCGCGATACGACCTACGGCAACGATCACGATTTCATCGACGACAAGTCGCAATCGCTGCGTTCGAAACTCACTTATGAAATCAATGACAACTGGCAACTGCGCCAGACCCTCGGCGTGTTCAAGCTCGACAGTGATTTCGACAACACCTACCTCACCGGTTACACGCCGGCGACCAACAAGGTCACGCGCCAGCACTGGCAGCAGGATCTGACCACTCGCAACGTCTATAACAACGTTGAACTTGAGGGCGGATTCGATACCTTGGGCCTTGAGCATCGCCTGCTCACTGGCATCGAGATCGGCAGCCAGCGCCGCGACCCGACGCTGTACAACGCGGCCACTGGCAGAACCCCGGGCGCGCAGCCCGTACCGTCGCTCGACCTGTACAACCCGAACCGTGATCTGCGCCATACCGGCAGCATGCAGGTCTCCAGCAGCAGCCACACCGAAGTCGAAAGCCGTGCGGTATATGTGCAAGATCAACTGCGCTTGAACGATCAATGGCAAGTGCTCGCCGGTCTGCGTTACGACACTTTCGATATCGAGTCGACCAACAAACTGCGCAACATCTCCGAAGACCGCGACAGCCACAGCACCAGCCCGCGCGTCGGCCTGGTCTGGACGCCGCTACAAAACCATTCGTTCTACGCCTCGTGGTCGAAGACGTTTTCGCCGGTGGGCGGTGGCTTGATCGGCATCACTCCGGGTGCGGCCGGCAACACCAACGACCTCAGTCCCGAGCTGACCAAGCAGAAAGAAATCGGCGTGAAAAGCGACTGGTTCGATGACCGCTTGAGCACCACGCTGGCGATCTACGATCTGGAACTCTACAACCGCCGCACCACTGATCCAAACGATCCGACCCTGACGGTGATGTCCGGTCTGCAGCGCTCGCGCGGGATCGAATTGACGGCCACCGGCAATCTCGTCGGCAATTGGTACATGCGCGGTGGCGTCGGTCTGCAGGATGCGAAGATCGAGAAGGACAACAACGGCCTGGAAGGCAAACGCATCAACAACGTTGCCAAGCATAACGGCAGCCTGTTCCTGACCTGGAAACCGGAAATGGGCTGGTACGGCGAAACCGGCCTGACCCTGGTTGGCCAACGCTATGCCGATAACGCCAACACCACCGTGTTGCCGGGTTACGGCCGCTGGGATGCCCTGGTCGGTTACCGCTTCAAGGATTGGGATTTACGCGCGGCGCTGAACAACATCACCGATCGTGAGTACTACGCGTCGGCGACCAGCCAGTATCAGATTCAACCGGGTGCGCCACGTAGCGTCGTAATGACCGGCACCTACAGCTTCTGATTTCACACCAATCCTGTGGAAGCGAGCCTGCTCGCGAAAGCGTCGGATCAGTCGGCATCTTCGTTAACTGATCCACCGCTTTCGCGAGCAGGCTCGCTCCCACATTGATTGGGTGTGTACAAAATAGCCGTGCATAAAAAAGCGCCGCCATCCCGGCAGCGCTTTTACCAATCCCTGTTGTGCTTCTTATCCTTCCATCACAGCCCACAATGCTTCCAGTTCGGCCTCGCTGAACAGGCCAGCGGGGTAACGCTCGATCATCATCCGGCGCGGATCAGGTTCCCTGATCTGACGCGTTCCATTGGACTTCAACCAGTGCGCGACAATCTGGAGCGATTCGCCGTTAACGGCCACGGGATGCAACGTCCGCTCGCTGACTACGTTCACTTCGGCGTTCATTTCAGCGCTCTCTCCCCGTTCGTGAGCGGCTACGTTATCCAAGGTTTATGACAGAACTGTTGAAGTTCTCCCCCCTCCCTAGTGCACGGGTGATGAATACAAGAGCTATGCCAATGTTTCTTAGTTGTCGACAAGCGGATACAAAGAAGCCCGCGGTCCTGTCGGGCTGCGGGCCTCAGTTGATGCATAGCGAGCTAATCATTACCCGGCTGATTTGTTAATCAACTCAAGGTGTTACGACTCAACTCACTCTTTGTGCGGCGCGGGTTGCTGTTGGGTAAGGCAATGGATATTGCCGCCACCCAGTAACAGTTCGCGACCCGGCACCATCACCACTTCGTGCTGCGGGAACAGCTTCTGCAGGATTTCCTTGGCCGGCGCGTCCATTGGATCGTCGAAGCTCGGCGCGATGATGCCGCCGTTGACGATCAGGAAGTTCACGTAGGAACCAGCAAGGCGCACAGACGGATTGCGTTCCTGCGTGCCGTCCACCGGGTCGACACCGGCGCACTCTTCTTCAGTCGCGTAAAGCGGCCCCGGAATCGGCATTTTGTGCACCGTGAACGGGCGACCCTTGGCGTCAGTGCTGCTTTGCAGAACTTTCAACGCAGCCTGGCAGCGCGGGTAGTTCGGATCCTGCGGATCGTCGGTACACGCCAGCAGCACTTCGCCCGGACGCACGTAGCAGCAGAAGTTATCCACATGGCCGTCGGTTTCGTCGTTGAACAGACCGTCCGGCAGCCAGATGATTTTATCCACAGATAGATTGGCGCTCAGTACCGCTTCAATCTCTTCGCGGCCCAGGTGCGGGTTGCGATTGCGGTTGAGCAGGCACTCTTCGGTGGTGATCAGCGTGCCTTCGCCGTCGACGTGAATCGAGCCGCCTTCAAGCACGAAACCTTCAGTGCGGTAACGCGGGCTGCGCTCGATCTCGAGGATCTTGCCGCCGACCTGCGAATCGCGATTCCACGGCGAGTACAGGCCGCCGTCGAAGCCGCCCCAAGCGTTGAAGTCCCAGTTCACACCGCGCACTTCGCCGCTATTGTTGATGACGAAAGTCGGGCCGCTGTCGCGTACCCAAGCGTCATCGCTGGACATCTCGACCACGCGGATATTCGGCACGTCGAGGCGCGCGCGGGCGTTTTCATACTGGCCGGCGGACACGGCCACGGTGACCGGTTCAAAACGCGCGATAGCCTTGGCCACCGCAGCATGTGCAGCTTGCGCCGGTTTGCCGCCCAGACGCCAGTTGTCCGGGCGCTCGGGCCAGATCATCCAGGTCTGCGTTTGCGGCGCCCACTCGGCCGGCATGTGAAAGCCGTCGGCGCGCGGGGTACTTTTCAAAGTTGTCATCGGGATCAGGACTCCAGGGAACCGTCGAGGGTTTTCAACGCGCCGTACAGGTTCGGACGGCGGTCACGGAATGAACCCCACGCGCTGCGAATGTGTTCGAGCTCGTCGAGGTTAAAAGTGTGCACAAGAATACCTTCTTCGGTTTTATTCAGCTCCTGCACTTTTTCGCCGAACTGGTTGGCGATGAACGAAGAGCCGTAGAACGTGATGTCGTAGCCGTCCTGTTCTTCGTTGCCGATGCGATTGCTGGCGATCAGCGGCATCAGGTTGGCGCCGGCATGACCCTGTTGCACGCGCTGCCAGTGATCGCGCGACGAAATGGTCTTGTCGTGCGGCTCGCTGCCGATCGCGGTTGGGTAAAACAGAATCTCCGCGCCTTGCAACGCCATGCTGCGTGCGGCTTCCGGGAACCACTGATCCCAGCAAATGCCCACGCCGATTTTTGCGTAGCGGGTGTTCCACACTTTGAAACCGGTGTCGCCGGGGTTGAAGTAATACTTCTCGTGGTAGCCCGGGCCGTCAGGAATATGGCTTTTACGATAAATCCCGAGGTTGCTGCCGTCGGCGTCGATGATCGCGATGCTGTTGAAACGCGCGCGGCCGGCCAGCTCATAGAAGCTGATCGGCAGCACCACTTGCAGCTCTTTGGCGACTTTCTGGAAATGTTTGATCGCGACGTTTTCTTCCACCGTCGTCGCCAGTTGCAGATAGTCCGGGTTCGGCTTCTGGCAGAAGTACGGCGCCTCGAACAGCTCCTGAATCAGGATGATCTGCGCGCCTTTAGCGGCGGCTTCACGCACCAGCCTTTCAGCGATTTCGAGGTTGGCTTCCAGATCCCAGGAACAGGCCATCTGAGTGGCGGCAACGGTAACGATACGGCTCATGAATCATCTCCGGGCAAGTGCTTTGACGGTCGACAATTCGACCGAAAAGAAAACGCGCGCACCGGACATGAGATCACCAAGCCGGAGCAATGGCGACTTTATAGCCGATAAATATCGGCTTTAGAAGCTTGTTAAATGCCTTTCGTCTAAATAGATTCAATAAAGGCCGATACAAATCGAACTATTGTCGCACTTCCTGTAGGAGCTGCCGAAGGCTCGGGCCGCGTTCGGACGATCTTTTGATCTTGATTTTAAAAAGCAGAATCAAGAGATCGTCCGAACGCGGCCCGAGCCTTCGGCAGCTCCTACACGGGATCAGCGTTATAGGCCCTCGGTGAGGACTCGGTCGAGCATGTCGACAAAGAAATCCACACTCTGGCGCGACGTCACCATCGGCGGTTTGATCTTGAGAATGTTCAGATCATCCCCGGTCGGCTGCATGAAAATCCCCAACTCACGCAAGCGATCACACAGCAACACCGTCTCCTCGGTCGCCGGCTCCAGCGTCTCGCGATTGCGGATCAGCTCAAGTCCCAGATAGAACCCGGAACCGTGCACCGCGCCCACCAATGGATGTTTATCGATCAACGCTTCCAGACGCGCCTTGAAGTGGCCACCGACCACCTGCGCGTTCTCCCAGAGCTTTTCTTCTGCCATGACATCGAGCACCGCCATGCCGATCTGGCAACTGACCGGACTGCCGCCCGCCGACGAGAAGAAATAGCCCTCGGCCTCCAGCGCCTCGGCAATTTCCCGTCGCGTGATCACCGCGCCCAGCGGCTGACCGTTGCCCATGCCCTTGGCCATGCAGATGATGTCCGGCACCACACCCTGCTCTTCAAAGCCCCAGAAGAAGTGGCCCATGCGCCCGTAACCGACCTGCACTTCGTCGGCGATGCACACGCCGCCCTGCGCGCGCACCAGCGCGTATACCTGCTGGAGATATCCCGGCGGCAGCGAGATACCGCCGGCATTGCCATACACCGGCTCGCAGATAAACCCGGCCAATTGGCGCTTCTGCTCGGCGAGTTTTTTCAGGTGATGCTCAACGCTGCGCACGTAATCCGGCGCCGAGTCGAGACCGCGGAACTCCCCGCGATAAGTGTTTGGCGCAGGCACCGGATGCACCCAGTCCGGGCGGCTTTCTAGGGCTTTCGGGTTGTCGGCGATCGATGTCGATACCGCATCGGCGCCGACCGTCCAGCCGTGATAGGCCTCAAGCACGCTGATCATGTCGCGCCCGCCGCTGTAGGCCCAGGCCAGACGAATCGCCAGGTCATTGGCCTCGCTGCCGCTGTTGACCAGAAACACCCGGTCCATGCCTTCCGGCGCCAATTTCAGCAAGCGCTCGGAAAACTCCGCCACCGCCGCATAGTTGAATCGCGAGTTGGTGTTGAGCAGCGACCACTGCCGCGCCGCCACTGCCGCCATGCGCGGGTGGCCGTGACCGAGCACGGCAACGTTGTTGAGCATGTCGAGGTAGGAGCGACCCTGCATGTCGATCAGATGATTGCGCCAGCCGCGTTCGATGCGCGGCGGGTCGACGTAGTAGTGTTTTTGCGTGCGAGCGAAACTGGCATCGCGGCGTTCGAGCAGGGTTTTCGCGTCCAGCTCCGGCTCGGCATCGCAGGCCAGACCCAATAATGCGGCCGGCGAAGGACACAGCGCCTGCCACGCCGCTGCATGCGCCGGGGTGCAAAACAACGGCGCATCAATCTGCGCGCCCCGGCACAACTGCACCCGTAATGGGCCGCTGACCGCGCCCAGCACCTGGCCTTTGACCAGCGCCGCGCCGCTGTGCAGCGAAGGTGTCACGCCCCACAGGCGCACGCTGAGTTGCGGGCCATCCAGTTGCAGCACACCGTCTGCTGGCTGATGCACGACGCCAGCGAACGGCGCTTCCACGGCGGTACCATCGGGCACGCGCAATTCCACGTGCAGCGGGAAGGTATCCGGTTCAACGGCGCTGTCGGGACGGGTGCGCGACAAACGGTACTGACCATAACGGCTCGCCGCCAAACCATGCGCCGTCGCCGCTTCGTTCAACAGGTGCTGATCGATGCCGGCCTGCTCCCAGTTGCCGGCCTCGAAATGCGGACTCAGTACACCGAGATCGATCAGCGCAAATTCACGTCCGACCAGACCGGGCAGCAAGGGCGCAAAACCTTCGCTATCGATCACCGGCAATGCGTGACCGACGGCGGTGAGGATCGCCGCTTCCATCAGCGCCTGTGGCACCGATGTCGCTACGCGGAAGATTTCCCACTCATGGCTTAGGTTGTCACGGCTGTAGGTATTCGCGGGGTCGATGCTGACCTGTTGCTCGCCACTGAGTACCAACACCGCCGCGCGCGCGACGATCAATGGCCACAGCGCCTGCAGCTCTTCATGTTGCAGCGGGTTGACCGCGTGGTAGGCCTGCACGGCCGGCAAGATGACAAACGGATCGCCACCGGCGTGATGCAGCAACGCCGCACAGGTCACCGACAGATCGGTGATGCGCCAGGTGCGCACCAGATCGCCAAAGTCGATCACGCCCTGCAACTGCCAGTGACGCAGGGCATCGCGCGCCCAGACGGCGTTGTCGTCGGTGATGTCCATGTGAATCGCCTGCACCGGTAGCTTGGCCTGCAACGGCTGCAAACGGCGCTCGGCCTGTTCGGCCGCATCGGCAATCACTGAGCGTTGCTGCTCATCCTTGATCACCGGCAGCAGATGGCTGATCAGGGCACTGGCGTGACGGGCATCCCACTGCAACGTGCGCTCAAGGCCCGGGTGATCGAACCCGGCCAGCGCCAGATCCATCTCACCGCAGAGCCGGCCAAACCCCGCCACCACGTCGCGCCCCAAGTGTTCGAGATGCGTGAGCGGCTGGCCCTCGATGTAATCCAGCAGCCGCACATGGACGGCCTCGCCGCCGACCTCGAGTGACAGCAGATCCTCGCCGTTATTAGCCGCGATCACCCGCGGCACCGTCACCGCCGAGTGCTCGGCCAGATACTTGAGCCCGGCATGCTGGGCTTGCAGCTCCACCAGAGCGTAATCGCCACGGCAGATTTTCAGCACGAACCGCCCACGCGGGCTGTCGACGCGGTAATTGAGATCCTGCTGACTGCCAAGAGCCTGCAACGTGCCGCTGAGCCCGTAATGCTCCGCCAGCCATTGCCGGGCCTGCTCGGCAGAAACCTGCGGGCTGGGCAAACTGGCGCGATGAATCAACGTGGCGAGCGGCATGAAACGACCCCTTAAATGTTATTAGGCGCCTATATCGCCATTGCTGGACGGGATCCGCAACCCCCAACCGCGCAAAGGTATACGGGCTATTTGTCTTGCAGCACTCGCACCCTCCGGCACTTCGCGCAAGAATGTTCGCCATTCACACCTGCCTATGGAACTCCCCATGAATGTAATCACCACCGACCTGCCCGGTGTCCTGATCATCGAACCGAAGGTGTTCGGTGACGAGCGCGGCTTTTTCTACGAGAGTTTCAACGCCAAGGCGTTCCAGGATGCCACCGGTCTGGACACGCAATTCGTTCAGGACAACCACTCGCGCTCGCAAAAAGGCGTACTGCGTGGCCTGCATTACCAGCTGCAAAACACTCAGGGCAAACTGGTCCGGGTAACTGTCGGTGAAGTACTGGATGTCGCCGTGGACATTCGCCGCAGCTCGCCGCACTTCGGAAAATCGGTGGCTGTGCGCTTGTCGGCCGAAAACCATCGTCAACTGTGGGTGCCGGAAGGTTTCGCCCATGGTTTCGTGGTACTGAGCGAGTTCGCTGAATTCCTCTACAAGACCACTGACTACTACGACCCAGCGTCCGAGCGCAGCATTCGCTGGGATGACCCCGCGCTGGGCATCGACTGGCAGCTGGACGAAGCGCCGAAGCTGTCCGCCAAGGATCAAGCCGCAGTGCTGCTCAAGGACGCTGACGTCTTCGCCTGAGCCTAGGCATAATGCGCCTGACATCTCAGGCGCATCCGGCTCATGAAACCAACCCTCCCCCGCAGACCCCGCTGGCGCAGCCTCGCGCTGCTGGCCCTGTGTCTGGCGCCGCTGCTGTGGCCGCTGGAACATCTCGCCGAGCGCTATTACCGCAGCGAACTGGCCGGACAGAACCGCCAGACCCTCGATCTGTACGTCGCCAACCTGCTGGGCACCCTGCACCGCTATGAAGTGTTGCCGCAAATTCTCGGCGACCTGCCGGCCTTGCGCGCGGTACTCGGCGCGCCAGACGACGGCGTCAGCCAAGGCAACGCCAATCGCCTGCTGAAGAACATCGCTGCACAGACCGGTGCCGAAGTCATGTACCTGATGGACACCAGCGGGCAGACGCTGGCGGCGTCGAACTGGGACAAACACGATAGTTTCGTCGGCCGCAATTTCTCGTTCCGTCCGTACTTCAGTGAAGCCATGGCCGGGCGCCTCGGACGCTTTTTCGGTCTCGGCACGACCTCGGCCAAACGCGGCTACTTCTTCGCTGCCGCCGTGCGCAACGGCGAAAAAATCATCGGCGTGCTGGTGATCAAGGTCGACCTCGACCACACCGAAAGCCTGTGGGGCAAAACTCCGGAACAACTGCTGGTGACCGACCATAACGGCGTGGTCATCCTCACCTCGCGCCCGGAATGGCGCTTCCGTTCGACCCGTAACTTGAGCGACAGCGAACGCTCGGCGATCACCGCCATCCAGCCTTACCCGACCCGCGAGCCGCGCCCCCTGAACCTCAGCCCGACTGCGTGGCTGATCCAGACCCACGACATCGCCGAAACCGGCTGGAGCGTCAGCATCCTCGCCCCGCGCACGCTGATCGACCGTCCAGTGCGCACCGTGGTTGCCATCGGCGGCGCCACGCTCCTGGTGCTGATGCTGTTGCTCGGTCTGATGATGCAGCGCCGTCGGCATTATCTGGAACGCATCGCGTTCGAGGCCAAGGCACGCCGTGAACTGGAAGGCCGCGTGGCGGAACGTACCAGCGACCTCGAAGGCCTCAACCGGCGTTTGAAGGAGGAAGTGCTGGAGCGTGAACAAGCCCAACAGGAACTGGTGCGTGCCCAGGATGACCTGGTCCAGGCCGGCAAGCTGTCGGCGCTGGGGACGATGTCAGCGAGCATCAGCCACGAACTCAATCAGCCGTTGGCAGCGATCCGCAGCTACGCGGAAAACGCCGAAGTGCTGCTCGATCATCAGCGCACCGACGATGCGCGCGGCAACCTCAAACTGATCAGCGAACTGACCGGGCGCATGGCTTCGATCATCGCCCACCTGCGCGCGTTTGCCCGCCGCGATCGCCACGCGCCGGAAAGCGTTGCCCTGCAACCGGCACTCGACGATGCCTTGGCGCTGCTGGCCAAACGGCGGCGGAGCATGGAAGTCGAACTGATTCGCGATCTGCCAGCCGCGACTCTGTGGGTCGAGGCAGGGGAAACGCGCCTGCGTCAGGTGCTTGGCAACCTGCTGGCCAACGCCCTCGACGCCCTCACCGAGAAAGGTCCGCCGCGCAAACTCTGGCTGAGTGCCGAATCCACCGCCGAAGGCGTCAATCTGTACATTCGCGACAACGGCCCGGGCTTTTGCATGGAAGCCCTCGGCCGCGCCAGCGAGCCCTTTTACACCACCAAGACCCGCACTCAAGGCCTTGGCCTGGGGCTGGCCATTTGTGAAACGCTGATGCGCGCCTTCGGCGGTGAACTGTCGTTCGCCAACCACAAGCAAGGTGGCGCCTTGATTACCCTGCGGCTGCGCGCCGGTGCGCCCGGGGTCAGCCTGCAACCGTCCGAGGATCGAAGTGCATGACCATCGACAATCGCATTCAGGTGGTGTTGATCGACGACGATCCGCACCTGCGTCAGGCCCTCGGCCAAACCCTGGATCTGGCCGGCCTGAAAATTCTGCCGCTGTCCGAAGCCAAAGGCCTGGCCGCACAGCTTGAGCGTGACTGGCCGGGTGTGGTGGTCAGCGATATCCGCATGCCGGGCATGGACGGTCTCGAATTGCTCAGCGAACTGCACGCGCAGGATCCCGAACTACCGGTATTGCTGATCACCGGCCACGGCGATGTGCCGCTGGCAGTGCAGGCCATGCGTGCCGGCGCTTATGACTTTCTCGAAAAGCCTTTCGCCAGCGATGCGCTGCTCGACAGCGTGCGTCGCGCGCTGGCCCTGCGCCGACTGGTGCTGGACAACCGCAGCCTGCGCTTGGCCCTCAGCGATCGCAATGAACTGAGCGCGCGGCTGGTCGGCCATTCGACGCCCATGCTGCGCCTGCGCGAGCAGATCGGCGCGCTGGCCGCGACCAAGGCTGACGTGCTGATCCTCGGCGAAACCGGCGCCGGTAAAGAAGTGGTCGCCCGCGCCTTGCACGATTTATCCAGCCGCCGAAACGGCCCGTTCGTCGCGATCAACGCCGGCGCCCTTGCCGAGTCGGTGGTGGAAAGTGAACTGTTCGGTCACGAACCCGGCGCGTTTACCGGCGCGCAAAAACGGCGGATCGGCAAATTCGAATTCGCCAATGGCGGCACATTGTTTCTCGATGAAATCGAGAGCATGAGCATGGATGTGCAGGTGAAGTTGCTGCGCATGCTGCAAGAGCGCGTGGTCGAGCGTCTGGGTGGCAATCAACTGATCCCGCTGGACATCCGCGTCATCGCCGCGACCAAGGAAGACCTGCGTCAGGCCGCTGACCAGGGCCGTTTCCGCGCCGACTTGTATTACCGCCTCAACGTCGCGCCACTGCGCATTCCGCCACTGCGTGAGCGCGGTGAAGATGCGCTGGTGCTGTTCCAGCATTACGCCGATGAAGCCAGCGCCCGCCACGGTTTGCCGCCCCATGAACTGCAACCGGCGCAACGCGCCTTGCTGCTGCGCCACACCTGGCCGGGCAACGTACGCGAACTGCAGAATGCCGCCGAACGTTTCGCCCTCGGCCTGGAACTGGCGCTGGATAACGCTGACGTCGAGGGCGGTGGCAGCACCACGGTCGAAGTCATCAATGGGGGGCTCAGCGAGCAGGTGGAAAATTTCGAGAAATCGCTGATCGCTGCTGAACTGGCGCGCTCCCACAGTTCGGTGCGCAGCCTCGCCGAAGCCTTGGGCATTCCGCGCAAGACCCTGCATGACAAATTGCGCAAGCATGGCCTCAACTTTGGCGATAGCAGCCATGGGGACGAGAACGAATGAGTACAGACAGTCGCTATCTGGAATCGGTCCTGCATCACGATATCCCGCTGACCCGAGACATGGGCCTTAAGGTGCTCGACTGGCATGAACAGCAACTGAGCCTGCATCTGCCACTCGACCCGAACGTCAACCACAAGAGCACGATGTTCGGCGGCAGTCTTTACTGCGGCGCGGTGCTGGCCGGTTGGGGCTGGTTGCATTTGCGTCTGAAAGAGGAAGGAATCACCGACGGGCACATTGTGATTCAGGAAGGGCAGATCAGTTATCCGCTTCCGGTCACCGGGGACGCTACGGCGATTTGCCCGGCGCCTGATGCGAAGGAGTGGAAGAGGTTTCTGGCGATGTATCGGCGTTATGGGCGGGCGCGGTTGACGTTGAACACGCGGATCGTCAATGCGGGTAGCGATGAGGATGCCGTGAGATTTACCGGGCAGTACGTTTTGCACCGGTAAAGATCAAGAGCCCCTCACCCTAACCCTCTCCCCGAGGGAGAGGGAACTGACCGAGGTGTCTTGCGTTATACATCGACCTGAAAGACCGCAGCGATTGTGGATTCAGCAAAGCTCGACCAGGTCGGCGCTACTCTCAAATATCCCGCGATCAGCTCCCTCTCCTGGGGGAGAGGGCTGGGGTGAGGGAGATTTCGGATCAGCCCACTTAACCGCGAGCCAACTCCAACAATCTGGAACGCCAGGCCGCCTTGGCCGGCAATGCCAAAAAGAACTCATTGAGTAGCGATTCCCGCGCCGGGTAACAGAACGCCTCCCCGCGCAGATCCAACACCTCACCGCCTGCACCTTCCAGCACACCTTGAGCCGCCGCCGTGTCCCACTGCGAAGTCGGCGCCAGTCGCGGATAGCAATCCGCCGCGCCTTCAGCCAGCAGGCAGAATTTCAGCGAGCTGCCAATATTGGCCAATTGCAACTCGCCCAGACTCGCACTCAACCCGGCGAGCAAACGTTCTTGCTCGGGACTCGAATGGCGACGGCTGGCGACCACGGTGAACGCCTCGCCCGGCCCTGGCACATCGCGCACCTGAATCGCAACCGGCGTGCCGCCCTTGTCGCAACGCCAGGCACCGAGGCCTGCGCCGCCAACGTAGAAACGACCATTGGTCGGCATCGACACCACGCCGAACACCACGCGGCCGTTTTCGATCAGCGCAATGTTGACGGTGAACTCTTCGCTGCCGCTGATAAATTCCTTGGTGCCGTCCAACGGGTCGACCAACCACCAGCGCTGCCAGCCGGCGCGCACGCTCTGAGGGATGTTGGCGTCTTCTTCCGACAACACTGGAATGCTCGGGTCCAGCGCCGTCAGCCCGGCGAGGATCAGGTGATGCGCGGCCAGATCCGCCGCCGTCACGGGCGAGTCATCGGACTTGGCCGTGACCTCAACGCCGGCGCGCCAGAATGGCAAAATCGCCTGGCCGGCCTGCAATGCCAGCTCAACGACCGGCGCCATCAACGGGTGGGGAAACGTCATCGATATCTCACTCATGCTGGAAAGAACCCGCGCTCGGTCAGCAGATCGCGGGTCAGATACAGTGCAGCCAACGCACGGCCTTCGGAAAACTGAGGGTTGAGCGCCAACGACGACAGTTCGCGCAGGTTCACTTTGTCGACACGCATCGGCTCAGGCTCGTCGCCTTCGAGACGTTCCTCGTACAAATCAGTCGCCAGGACCACCTGAATCTTCTGGCTCATGTAACCGGGCGACAGCGACAGCTCGGTCAGATGTTCCAGTTGCCGCGCGCCAAAACCGGCCTCTTCCTTGAGCTCACGCTCGGCTGCGGCCAACACATCCTCGCCCGGTTCGATCAGACCTTTGGGCAAGGACAATTCGTATTCGTCGGTGCCGCCACAATACTCTTCGACCAACACCGCGTGCTCGGCATCCAGCATCGCCACGATCATCACCGCGCCGTAGCCCGCACCTTTACCAACCAGACGTTCGTAAGTGCGTTCCACGCCGTTGGAAAAGCGCAGCTTGAGTTCTTCGACGCAAAACAGACGGCTGGTGGCGACGATCTCGCGGGCAAGTACGGTGGGTTTCTGGCGCATGCAAAGCTCCTTGGCGTGAACGCGCTACTATAACGCGGCTTTCCCGATTGTTTATGTCGGATATCTTTCTACCGTTCGAGACGTTGCCATGCCTTCATTACCGTGGTCCGACATCGATACCGTTCTGCTGGACATGGACGGCACGCTGCTGGATCTGCACTTCGACAATCACTTCTGGCTGGAACACCTGCCCCAGCGTTACGCCGAACTGCACGGGGTCAGCCGGGCCATGGCCGAGATGGAATTGCAGCCGCTGTTCGAACGCCATGCCGGCCAGTTGCAGTGGTATTGCCTGGATTTCTGGAGTGCCGAACTGAAGTTATCGGTGCGTGAACTGAAGCTGGAAACTGCGCACCTGATTGCCTTGCGGCCAGATGCCGATACCTTTCTGGAAGCGATCAAACGCGCCGGTAAGCGGGTGATCATGATCACCAACGCGCACCGCGATTCACTGTCGCTGAAGCTGGAGCGGATTGAATTGGCACCGTATTTCGAGCGGTTGATCAGCTCCCACGATTACGGTTTCCCCAAGGAGAATCCGCAGTTCTGGGATGCCTTGCAGGCGGACATCGGCTTTGATCCGGCGCGCAGTCTGTTCATCGACGATACCTTGCCGATTCTGCGCAGTGCGCGGGATTTTGGTGTGGTGCATTTGTTGGCGGTGAAAGAGCCGGACAGCCGCAAGGGGCCGAAGGACACGGCGGAGTTTGCGGCGGTTGAGGATTATCGGGATTTGATTGCCGGACTCTAATCTTCTGTAGGAGCTGCCGAAAGCTGCGATCTTTTGATTTTTTACATACAAGATCAAAAGATCGCAGCCTTCGGCAGCTCCTACAGAGGGTTTGTGTTACTCAGGAATACGCAGGGTCTGACCCGGATAGATTTTGTTCACATCCTTGAGCATCGGCTTGTTGGCCTCAAAGATCTTGTTGTACTGGTTAGCATTGCCATACACAGCGAGGGAAATCGCACTGAGGGTGTCGCCTTTTTTCACCACGACAAACTTTGCTGCCGCCACCACCGGACCAGTCACCGTGATCTGATCATCAACGCTGCCGACACCTTCAATATTGCCCACCGCCAACAGAATCTTCTCTTTCTCTTCCTGACTCGCGACTTCACCGGTGACGGTCACTTTGTCGCCGTCCACCGTCGCCTGCACATTCGGATTGCCCAGGCCGACCTTGCTGATGTGTTCCTTCAACTGCTCACTGGCATTGGCGTTGCCCGGGGTCAGCAGATCGATCAACTTCTCACCGGCTTCTTTAACAAAACTAAAAAGGCTCATCGTGGTTCTCTCCATGGAATAAAGGTTCAGTCGTCCAAGCCTAGACCACCGCAGACAAACCCGGTTCCAAGCCGACCAATGACCCTGCCACCGCGCAAGCGGTAGAATCTGCCACCCCTGCCAGCGCCTGGAGCGAAGATGGACATCAAGCAGCTGAAATTCCTCATCGCCCTCGACGAAACCCGCCATTTCGGCCAGGCCGCCGCGCGTTGCCATATCACCCAGCCAACGCTGTCGATGCGCCTGCGCAGTCTTGAAGAAGAACTCGACCTGCCACTGGTCAACCGTGGCCAGCGTTTCGAAGGTTTCACCGCGCCGGGCGAGCGCGTGCTGGCGTGGGCGCGCTCGGTGATGGCGGCTTATGACGGTTTGCACGCGGAAGCGGCGGCGTGTCGCGGCAATCTGATCGGCACGCTGAGGCTGGGCGTGGTGCCGCTGTCGAGTTTTGATCCGCTGCCGTTGATGCAACGCCTGCACAGCGCCCACCCGAATCTGCGCTTTGAAATGTCGGCACTGAGTTCTGAGCAGATCCTCGAGCATCTGGCGAACAACCGAATCGACATCGGTGTTTCTTATCTCGACCGCCTGGATCACGAACGTTTCGAATCACTGGCATTCGACGAAACCCGCATGGGCCTGCTGTACGACCAGCGCACTTTTACCTTCGGTGAAGCTCCGCTGAGCTGGGAATCACTGATCGAACTGCCGCTAGGCATGCTCACCAGCGGCATGCATTTCCGTCAATCCATCGACCACAACTTCCACAGCCGTGGCCTGACTCCGCAACCGTTGCTGCAAACCGACGCCGTGCATCAATTGTTACAAGCAGTACACGGCGGCTTTTGCTGCGCGATCATGCCGCTCGACGGCGGCCTGGAAAAACTCACCGACCACCTGCGCCTGCAACCCATCGAAAACGCTCAAACCCTCGCCCCGCTGGGCCTGATCATGCGCCGTGGCGCCCCGCGTTCAGCGTTAGCCGAGGCCTGTTTCGCGCTGTATCAGAAATCGCCAACGGTGCCTTGATCGACGGCCTCTATCGATAGATCGACACTAGCGATTAGACGCGACAACTTGCCGCGCCTAGTCTTAACGTTGATCAAACCGTCGGTGATGCCATGAACGCCAAGCGCCCTGCCTGCGCGGCGCCTGCACTTGAAACGCCCGCGCCTGCCGCCAGCCAGACCTACAGTTACAGCGATTTACCCCGTGAGGAATCGGCCAGCACTGCGCTGGCTGAGGAAGTCGCGTTGGCGATCGCCTACAACGGCATCAGTCAGGCGGTGATGCTGGTGACACCGACCGACCTGGAAGACTTCATCGTCGGCTTTAGCCTCGGCAGCGGCATCATCGAGGACGCCACCGACATCTATGACCTGCAACTGACCGGCGCCGGGTCTGCGCAATACGCGCAAGTGACCATCGCCAACCGTGCGTTCTGGAATCTCAAGCAACAGCGCCGGCAAATGGCGGGCACCAGCGGTTGCGGGTTGTGCGGTGTTGAAGCGGTGGAGCAGGCATTGCCCGACCTCAAGGTGTTGTCCGGCGCGCCGCTGCCACCGAGCGAATGGCTCGACGGTCTGCGTCAGCGCATCGGCGCGTTTCAACCGCTCGGTCAGCACTGCGGCGCGGTGCATGCGGCGGTGTTCATGAACGCCAGCGGCGAATTGTTGCTCGGGCGCGAAGACATCGGCCGGCACAACGCCCTCGACAAGCTGATCGGCGGACTGATCCGCCAGAAGATATCCACAGATGGCGGACTGGCGATTGTTACCAGCCGTTGCAGTCTCGAATTGATCCAGAAAGTTTTGCGCGCCGGCATCCAGACCCTGGTCAGCCTTTCCGCACCCACCGGCCTTGCCGTGCAATGGGCCCGTCGACACAACCTCAATCTCATCCACCTGCCGCAGAAAAGTGCGCCGCGGGTGTACAGCCCCGCGATGGAGAATCAAGCGTGAGCCAACATCATCAAGCCGACCAGAAACCTGTCCCGCGCTACAAGCCTTACAAAGGTGCCGCCGGTGGCTGGGGTGCCCTGATCAGTGTGGCTCAGGCCTGGTTGACCAGCGACAACGCCCTGAAAAACCTGCGCATGATGCTCAAGACCAACCAGAACGGCGGCTTCGACTGCCCGGGTTGCGCGTGGGGCGATTCGCCGGAAAGCGGCATGGTCAAGTTCTGCGAAAACGGCGCGAAAGCGGTGAACTGGGAAGCGACCAAGCGTCGCGTGGATGCCAAGTTCTTCGCCAAACACAGCGTTACTTCGTTGCTGGAGCAGAGCGACTACTGGCTGGAGTATCAGGGCCGCCTGACCGAGCCGATGGTTTATGACGCCGAAACCGATCGCTACAAGCCGATCAGTTGGGACGACGCCTACACGCTGATCGCCAAGCACCTGCAAAGTCTGCCGAGTCCGGATCTGGCCGAGTTCTACACCTCGGGTCGCGCCAGCAACGAAGCGGCGTATCTGTATCAACTGTTTGTGCGCGCTTACGGTACTAACAACTTCCCGGACTGCTCGAACATGTGCCACGAGGCCAGCGGTGTTGCCCTGGCGCAGAGCGTCGGCGTCGGCAAAGGCACCGTGACCTTCGATGACTTCGAACACGCCGATGCGATTTTCGTTTGGGGCCAGAACCCGGGCACCAACCACCCGCGCATGCTCGAACCCTTGCGTGAGGCAGTGAAACGCGGCGCGCAAGTGGTGTGCATCAACCCATTGAAAGAGCGTGGCCTGGAGCGCTTCCAGCACCCGCAACACCCGATCGAAATGCTCACCAACGGCGACAAGCCAACCAACACCGCGTATTTCCGTCCGGCCCTCGGTGGCGACATGGCGCTGCTGCGCGGCATGGCCAAGTTCCTTCTGCAGTGGGAGCGCGATGCGCAGAAGGCTGGCGAGCCTGCTGTGTTCGATCACGACTTCCTCAACGCCCACAGCGCCAATGTGCTGGAGTACCTCGGTGTCGTTGACGATACGCCGTGGGAACAGATCGTCGAGCAATCCGGCCTGACCCTCGTCGAAATCGAGCAAGCCGCGCGTATGTACGCCAAGGGCAAGAACGTAATCATGTGCTGGGCGATGGGCATCACTCAGCATCGCCACTCGGTGCCGACGATTCAGGAAATCGCCAACCTGATGCTGCTGCGCGGCAACATCGGCAAACCGGGCGCCGGCCTGTGCCCGGTGCGCGGCCACAGTAACGTGCAAGGCGACCGCACAATGGGCATCAACGAGCGTCCGCCGGTGGCGTTCCTCGATTCGCTGGAGCGACGCTTCCAGTTCAAGGTGCCGCGCCACAACGGCCACAACGTGGTTGAAGCGATCCACGCAATGGCTGAGGGTCGCGCCAAGGTCTTCATCGGTCTGGGCGGCAACTTCGCCCAAGCCACGCCGGATAGCCCGCGTACCTTCGCCGCACTGAGCAATTGCGACCTGACCGTGCAGATCAGCACCAAGCTCAACCGCAGCCACCTGGCTCACGGTAAAGACGCGCTGATCCTGCCGTGCCTCGGTCGTACCGACATCGATATCCAGACCGAAGGCCCGCAAGCGGTCACCGTGGAAGACTCGTTCAGCATGGTTCACGCCTCCAACGGTCAGTTGCAGCCGCTGTCGAACCAGATGCGTTCAGAGCCGTCGATCATTGCCGGGATCGCTGCCGCCACATTGGGCAGTAAACCGGTGGACTGGAACTGGCTGGTGGCTGATTACGGGCGCATCCGCGAACTGATCGCCGACACCATTCCCAATTTCAAAGCGTTCAACGAGAAGATCAAGAACCCGGGCGGTTTCTACCTCGGCAACAGCGCCGGCGCGCGCAAGTGGAACACGCCGTCGGGCCGGGCCAATTTCCGCGCCAATATGCTACCGAAAGATCTGGTGCACGAACGCACCCGCGCCACCGGACAACTGCCGGATCTGATCCTGCAATCGATGCGCTCCCACGATCAGTACAACACGACGATTTATGGCCTCGACGACCGTTATCGCGGGGTCAAGGGCCAGCGTGATGTGCTGTTCGCCAATGAGGCGGACATCATTCGTCTGGGCTTCCGGCCGGGACAGAAGGCTGACATTGTTTCGATATGGGACGATGGTCGCGAGCGTCGGGTGAAGGGCTTCACCTTGCTGGCGTTTGATATTCCGGCCGGGCAAGCGGCGGCGTATTACCCGGAAGTGAATCCGCTGGTGCCGCTGGAGAGCACTGGGGATGGCAGCCATACCCCGACGTCGAAGTTCATTGCGATTCGGTTGGAAGCGGCGAGTGAGACTGGGTTGATCATGGCCAAGTCGGCTTAATCCAAAATCAAAAGATCGCAGCCTTCGGCAGTTCCTACGCCGATTCCTGTAGGAGCTGCCGAAGGCTGCGATCTTTTCGCTTCTGCTTTTCAAACGCCCACAAAAAAGGCCGCTTTTTCACAAAAGCGGCCTGTCCTAAGTAGCTAAAGACCGGCGAAAAACCGTTAAGTTCCGCCCATAAAACAGTAACTTACGTTTTTGTATACAAGTCGTGTTATTCGTCGGATTTCGATTGTCACGCTTGTTACGCAGCCTCAGGATCGGCGCCGTCATCCCTTTGAGGCTCATCTATGAAGTTCTCCTCGATTCTCTTGTTGTCCCTTGGCCTGGTCAGTGGTTTTGCTTCCGCAGGCGGCACCACCGAAGCAGGTGTGGGCGGCGCATTGGGCGGGGTTCTTGGCTCGGTCGTCGGTCAGTCCTTAGGCGGCAATACAGGTTCCACCATCGGCGCAGCCCTCGGCGGCGCGGGTGGCAGTGCGGTCGGCGCCGACAAACGCAGCCGTGGCGAAGCCGCCATCGGTGGTGCGTTGGGCGCAGCCGGCGGTAACGTGGTCGGCCGCAGCATGGGCGGCACCACCGGCAGCCTGATCGGCTCCGCAGCAGGTGGCGGTGCCGGTGGCGCGCTGGGTAACTACATGGGTAACAAGAGTGATGACGATGATCGTCATTATGATCGCCGTCGTGACCGTGACCGTGGTTATTACCGCGACCGTCACCCGGGCCGCGGCCACGCTTACGGCCACCGCAAACATCACAAGTATTATCGCGACTGAGGCCTCAAACACCTTGCTGGCCGGTAAAGCAAAATCGCAGCCCAAGGGCTGCGATTTTTTTTGCCGTTTACACCACCAGGTATTCCAGTGCCTGCCGCAGTTCGGCAGGAATCGGCACCGGCTGATTAGTCGCCCGATCGACGAATACGTGAACGAAGCGCCCGGCCGCACACGCCTCGCTTTCGCCGACCTTGAACACTGCCAATTCGTACTGCACTGAACTGTTGCCCAGCTTGCCGACCCGCAAACCGATCTCGATCAGATCCGGGAAAGCGATCGAGGCGAAGTAATCACACGCCGAACTGACGACAAACCCCACTATCTCGCCGTCATGGATATCCAGACCACCGACTTGAATCAGGTAGGTGTTCACGGCCGTGTCGAAGAAGCTGTAGTAAGTAACGTTGTTGACGTGACCGTAAGCGTCGTTGTCGTGCCAGCGTGTGGTGATGGACTGGAAGTGAGGGTAGTCGGTGCGCTGAGGGGTGGACATGGTTGTGCTGGTTCTCTTGTTTTTTCAGTGAGGCTGCTTGCCCTCACCCTAGCCCTCTCCCAGAGGTAGAGGGGACTGACCGAGGTGTTCTCTCGAAATACACCGACCTGAACTGTCGAGTCGAACTCAAGTTTTGAAACCCACGCAGATCGGCTCCCTTTCCCCTCGCCCCCTTTGGGGGCGGTCCGACGTTTCGGGAGGGCTGGGGTGAGGGGGATCGATTCTGGCGGCGACATCACATTTGAGCAAACCCCTTCCCTTTTGCCGCCAACTCACCAATCAACCGCGCCGGCTTCCACTGATCACCCTGCCGCGTCTCCAGCGCCAACAGCCGCGAATGAATATCCGCCAGCCCTTGTTGATCCGCCCAGGCCATCGGCCCGCCCTTGTCCGCCGGGAAGCCGTAGCCATTCAGGTACACCAGATCGATGTCGTGTGCAGACTCGGCAATGCCCTCCTGCAAAATCTTCGCACCCTCGTTGACCAATGCCAGAAGACTGCGCTCCAGGATCTCCTCAGGACCGATCTCGCGGCGCTGGAAGCCCAGCCCTTCGCTGACCTGCAATACCAGCGCATCGACCTCAGGATCGTGCTCAGCCTGACGACTGCCCGGCTCGTAATGGTAATAACCATTGCCGGACTTCTGCCCGAACCGTCCCATCTCGCACAAACGGTTATCCACCTGAACCTCTGGCGCATCCTGGCCCTTTCCGGTCAACTCGCGTGCACGCCATTCCAGATCGATGCCGACCACGTCGTACATGCGGAACGGCCCCATGGCAAAACCGAAACCTTGCAAGGCTGCGTCGACCTGCTGTGGATAAGCGCCCTCAAGCAACATTTTGCGCGCCTCCAGGACATACGGATGCAGCATGCGATTGCCGATAAAACCGTGGCAGTTGCCCGACACCACACTGACCTTGCCCATGCGTTTGCCCAGTGCCAGTGCCGCCTCCAGCACCGCCGCAGAGGTCTGTGCGCCGCGAACGATTTCCAGCAGTTTCATGATGTGCGCCGGACTGAAGAAATGCAGGCCCAACACCTGATTCGGACGCTTTGTCGCTGCGGCTATCGCATCGATATCCAGTGCCGACGTATTGCTTGCCAACAGTGCCTCAGGCTTGAGCAAACCATCCAGCTCACGAAAGATCTTCTGCTTCAGCTCAAGATTTTCGTACACCGCCTCGATCACCAGATCGACATTGCGAATCGCCGCATAATCCGCCGCCGCACTGACCCGCGCCAGACGCGCATCCGCCTCGGCCTGATCAATCCGTCCCTGGCGCACGTTGTGTGCATAAGTCTCGGCCACAGTGGCGAGTGCCTGCTCAAGCATCTGTGGATTGTTATCCACCCATTGTACCGTCACGCCGGCATTGGCCAGGCACATGACAATGCCCCGGCCCATGGTGCCCGCGCCGATCACCGCGGCTTGCTGAATATCGAAGGTTGTCTGGCTCATGTTGTTCTCTTGTTGGCGATCCAAAGACTGGTCTCACCTTAGTCAGCCATCGACGTTTTTTGAAGTTTATTACCGTGATGATCGACATTCAGCGGATGGATAGAGCCCCTTCCCTGATGACACTTAATGTAGGAGCTGCCGAAGGCCGCGATCTTTTGATGCTGATTTTTTCAAGAGCAAGAGATCGCAGCCTTCGGCAGTTCCTACAAGGATCAGAGGTGCTCTTGCGCCCAGCTGCGGACTTCGGCATAGGGATACTCCTCCAATGCGGCAAACCCGGTAATCGTCCGCGCCTTGAGCTTGGTGAACAGCGGCACGCTGATCCCACACAAAAATCGCGTCAACCGCTCAGCCGTTGGAATCACCCCGGTTTGCTGCTCATGCCTGTGGATAAAATCACCACACAGCGCCGCGAAGTTTTTATCCACAAGTGCTGGCAACTCCGGTGGTGCCGGCAACCGCGCCACCTGGCCATGACACACCGAGCAATGCCCGCATTGCTCGGGCGCATTGTGATCACCGAAATACTTGGCCAGGCGATTGCCCAGGCAGCGTTCGGTGGCGAACACTTCAAGCATGGCGTGGATGCGCGCCACTTCGGCCTGCTCATGCCGGGTGAAAAACTCATGCAGCTCGGCACTCAGGACGTCGCTGTCAAAGTCACTATTCAGCAGGCTGTAGACTTCGGTCATCTGCTTGCTTTCCAGTTCGACCCAGCCTTTTTCCTGAAAGTAATCCAGCGCCTTCACCACCCGATTGCGCTCGGCGGAATATTGCGAATACATCGCCTCGAAATTCACCGTGGCCCAAGTGCGCGCGCGAGCCGAGGTCTGAATAATTGCAGCGACGAAATCCCTGCGTTCGCCCTCAAAACGCTCAAGCAGCACTTCGGGTTCCAGCAGGTATTTGAAACGGTATTCGGCGTAATAGGCGTAGCGCGGCGCGATCAAACCGCGCAGTTCCAGTTGCACCAGCAAGGTCTTCAGCGGCAGTGCGCGAATGTTGCTCTGATCCGCCAGCGGCCCGAGCAGAAACTCCCACTGCCCTTCCGGCACCGAGGCCTTTAGCTCATCGAGTACATAGCGAATGCCGTCGCGCTCCGGCGTATCGCCGTAGACGAAGTTTTCCAGCACATTGAGGCTGTCGCGATTAGCCAATACCAGACAGTCCGATGGCTGCCCGTCGCGCCCGGCGCGGCCAATTTCCTGGCTGTAGTTTTCGATGGATTTGGGCAGGTCGAAGTGCACGACATTGCGGATGTCACTCTTGTCGATGCCCATGCCGAATGCGATGGTCGCGACGATGCAATTGGATTGCCCGGCCATGAAGCGCTTCTGGATCGCCTCGCGTTTGTCGTGGGCTAAACCCGCGTGATACGCCTCGGCCTGAATGCCGTTGCGCTCAAGGTGATCAGCGATGTGCTCAGCAGTTTTCTGCAAGGTCACGTAGACGATGCTCGGCTGCCCCGCACGCTCGGTCATCCACTCGACCAGCCGCCGGCGCTTGTCCTGGCCACGTACCGGTTCGACCAGCAGATTGAGGTTGGGCCGGTAGAAGCCGGTGGTCACCACATCGTCAGCGGCGATAGCGAATTTGGCCTGCATGTCGGCGATGACTTTCGGTGTTGCGGTGGCCGTCAGTAGCAAAGTTTGCGGGATGTTGAACTGGCGCTGATAGTCCGGCAGCTTGAGATAATCGGGGCGGAAGTTATGGCCCCACTCCGAGATGCAATGCGCCTCGTCCACCACCAGCAGCGAGATTGGCACCTGCTGCAAAAAGTTGCGAAAGCGCTCGTTTTTCAAGCGCTCCACCGAGATCATCAAAATCTTCAATTCACCCGAGCGGGCGCGGGCCATCACGTCATTGGCATCATCGCGACTCTGCGCCGAATCGATGCTGCCAGCCGAGATACCGTGTCGCTGCAAAAAGGCCAGTTGATCCTGCATCAGCGCCAATAATGGCGACACCACCAACGTCAGGTGCGGCAGCATCAGCGCTGGCAATTGATAACAAATCGACTTGCCGGAACCGGTAGGAAAAATCGCCGCCGCCGAGCGCCCGGCCAGTACCGCGCTGATCGCGGTTTCTTGACCGGGTCGAAACTGTGGAAAACCAAAAACCTGTTCCAGGGTGTTGTGCATTCGCTGTCACTCCATTGACTGCTGCCATGCCAACAGCCTAGCGGGCGATCGCAGCGAGTCGAGAAAAGGTCGGGGCCAAATCGATTCGGAATGATACAGCGGATGCCACGAACACCGGGGGACTCTGTGGGAGCGAGCCTGCTCGCGAAGAGGCCAGCCGCCACACCACAAAATTTAAAAAGTCAGGGACGTAAAACCGCCACCCGCAACTGCTCATTCAGCATCTGCTCATGCACACCTTGGCTCTTGCTCGCCCACAGCGCATGGGCCGGGCTGATGTCGCCGGTGAATGCCGCTGCCAACTGCCGCAAATCAGCGACGCTGCGCACACGCGGGCAGAACGGTTGCTCATCACAGTTCTGACTGGCGCTGCGATAGGTGCTCAGCAACCCCTCCCAGAGACCGTCGCGCACATGGCGAATCGACTTCAGTTTCACGTGGGGCACACCGAGTCGCTGCTCAAGCCCCTCTTCATCCAGTGCTTCGCTGGCCAATAGGGCTTTGGCGAACATCAACACCTCACCGCGCGACGCCGTGTCCATGCTCGCCTGGCTGATGAGTGCCTCTGGCCAATCGGTGCGATCGAGGCGATCCAGCACCCACGCATTGCCAATGTCAGAGGCCATGGTCAAACGGCAAGTGCTCAGCCCGAGCAATAAAATCGCGGCCATTCGTAGCCAGTGCATACCTAATTCCCTTTAAGCGCGTGTCAGACGTTTGGAAACGCCCTACAGATTCTGGCGCGCACGATACAGCGGTTTACCGCGAATCGCCTGACAATCACGTAGGAATTATTACGCCTAAGGGTTTTGGCCTGAAAAAGCTGCGAAAACACGTAGGGTATTTCCTCAAAACACGGAAAAACCCCTACGAACACTGTCCATTGCGGCTGTCTTGTCCCACAGAGAAACGCCCTTCTATAGTGGCCGGCGCGGCTGCAAATCCGCTGCCGGCCCGCCCCAGCGCTTTAGAACAGGACACGCCTCACCATGATCAACCGCTATCGCCCACTCAAGACCTGCTACAGCGAAAACCCGGTACTGCTTATCGACAGCCAGTCCAGCCAGACTGACCTGATTAATGCCGCCGATCAACGCCTGCGCGCGGCCGGTGATTTGCTGGAAACGCTCTACTGCTTATGTTTCAAACAGGCTGATGTGAAAGACATTCCAAACATCGTTAACGCGCTTTATCTGCTGGTTCAGGATGGCTGCGACTTGCTTGAAGTGGCCAAGCAGAGGCCAGCGCAGCCGGCGTACAACTAGGCCACGCCAGGTCAGCGCTATATCTCCTTGGGCAGGAATCCAACAATGAATGTTACGAGCGATGAGTTCGATCCACCGAGTGACGAGGATGCCTACACGGCTTGGTTAATCCGACAGGTTCAAGCCAGCCTTGATGATCCTCGCCCCAGCATTCCCGATGAGTTATCCAGAGCATTGATGGCTGATAAACGCGCTCGTTTAAAACAGAAGGTCGATCAGCGGCGATGACCTATCAAATCTGCGTCCCGTTCCTACAAGGACAGACTCCTTGTCTTCTATCGGCTTCGTGTAGCTGATCTCTATAGTCGTGGCTGTCGCTGTCAATTCAGCGGCTCGGGCTTGGTCACCCGATTGGATCGTGTATACGCATGCGCTGTATGCTGCCGGCACTCATTTGCCTGCAGTTTATGGTGACTGTGTTTGGGACACCTTCGGGTGTGCCGGGTATGTGCACGATCCTCACCGGTTGACCAACCCGAACACAGTTGCCTCCTGTCGCTTGGTCACGATGTGGTGGCTTCACCTGAAGCATATGAGGATCAAAAAATGAAAACATGGAATCAATTCACCACCGATCGCTACCGCCCACTCGAATCCAACCTCACCGACTCCAAGCCTCTGCTCATCGACACCGAGGCCAACCCGCAAGACATCCTCGAATGCGCCGTCCAGCGCCTGCGCGCTTCAAGCGACCTGCTACGCACCCTCTATTGCCTCAACTTCAAACAAGCCGACGTCGAAGACATCCCCCACATCACCCACGCCCTCTATCTGCTGACGCAGGATGGCTGTGACCTGCTGCAGGTTGCGCAGCAGCGGATGCTCAATTGGAAAGCTCCGACCGGAGCTTGAGTGATTAAACCGCTCTCACCTATCCGTCGAGAGCGGTAAATAAGGCAATTAACCATCGGAGTAACCATCGGAGTAACCATGAGCAAATTTTTTGATGAGCTGATGGAAAGCGTCCAGGAAATGGACGAGATCTTACGCCGGGAGCGTAGCGCTTCCAGTCCGACCTCTACACCGAAAACAGACGACAAGACCGCGTTGTCGCTTGAGCAAAAGCGAGCCTGCTACGACAAGCCACTTCCTTCAAGTGAGTCAGCTCTCGAAATGAACCGTAGAAACACAAACTGAATGGAAATTACAGCCCCCCATAAGTGGCAGTATTCTGGCTGTATATCCTAAAAACAGTTGGAATAATGCCATTTAAAAACTTGAACACTGCAGATCCGCCCTACCCTACACCCTTCTACTTAAGTGCTATTATTCTGGCAGTTAAGGTTAAAAAATGAAGGAATACTGCCACATGGCCAAGAAAACAGCGCCGCTTTTGCCCTCCACTGCTCGACTTCTGGTCGACTTTGGCGAACGCCTGAAGCTGGCTCGCCTGCGCCGAAAATTGACGGCCAAGCAAGTCGCTGAACGATCTGGCATGTCGCTGACAACCTTGCGCAATGTGGAGACGGGAGGATCAGGAGTGACCATCGGTGCCTACCTTTCGGTCATGCAAGTGCTGGGGCTGGAAAAGGATCTGAACAAACTCGCTGCAGCCGATGAAACGGGTCGCCAATTGCAGGATGCGCAGTTAATGCCTGCAACACGATCCGCAGCGAAAAAGCCCCAGCGAGTACGAGCAGCCAGTGCGGTAAAAAAGGGCACATCCGAACACGTCGGTGCTTCAAACGTAATCGATGCCGCCACTACCACGAAAATTCCGGCTGACTTCCCATTCAACACACACTCACTCTCCAGCCTTTTGAACAAGAAGAAAAAGGCTGGCCCCCCGACAGGTGAAGAATGACGCTGATTGCTGTTTATGCAGACTGGGAATCTTTGAAAGGCGCCAGACGCCTCGGGTTTCTACACGCAAGGAAAACACGCAACACCAACGTGTTCGAATTTGAGTACGACCCGAAAGCGCTGGCCGATCCCGAGTTGAGTTCCATAACTCTAGACCCGCGCATCGGCCCCTTCGAAGGTCGCCAATTCCCCGGCGAACATCAGAGCCGCTTTGGCGTCTTCGCAGACTCAAGCCCCGATCGTTGGGGCCAACTGCTGATGAAACGCCGATTGGAAAGGGACATTCGCGACGGCTTGCTCCCCAGCAACAGCAAGTTGTTCGAATCCGATTACCTGCTTGGCGTGCACGACCTGTTCCGTGTCGGCGCCCTTCGCTACAAACTCAATGACGAAGGCAACTTCCTCGACGACCGCGACGGCGTTGCAGCTCCACCCTTTGTCGAGCTACGCGCGTTAGAACAGGCAAGTCTCGCCTTGGAAAACGATAGGGACAACACAGCCACCGAGGGCCGCGAATGGCTAAGAATGCTCATCGCACCGGGCGGCTCACTGGGCGGCGCCAGACCGAAAGCCAGCGTCGTCGACGAGTTCGGCCAACTGTGGATCGCCAAATTCCCAAGTACGAGAGATGACTATGATGTCGGTGGTTGGGAAATGGTCGTGAACGCTTTGGCAGTCAACTGCGGGTTACGCGTAGCGACCGGCACAGCCCGACGCTACGCAAGCGATCACCACTGCTTTCTGGTGAAGCGTTTCGACCGAACCGAACGCGGCGGCCGACATCATTTCGCATCAGCCATGACCATGACCAACCGCGTCGACGGCGACGACGCCTCAACCGGCGCCAGCTATCTAGAGTTGGCGGAAGTGATCATGGAACACGGCTCGGAACCCAACACCGACCTCCGTGAACTCTGGTCACGAATCGTCTTCAACATCCTGGTCTCCAACACCGATGACCACCTGCGAAACCATGGTTTTATTCTGGATCCTGGTCGGGGATGGCGGTTGTCCGCAGCGTATGACATGAATCCGGTGGCACATGCGGATGGGTTGAAGCTGAACATCACTGATTCTGACAATGCGCTGGACTTGGAGCTGGCGAGGGAAGTCGCGGGGTATTTTCGGGTTAGTCGTGAGGACTCAACAGACATCATTGAGCGCATTCAAGACGTGATCCGTCTTTGGCCGGAGATCGCTAATGCGCTTGGGATGTCCAGAAGTGAGCAGGAAAGGATGGCGCTTGCTTTTCGTACCTTCTAATCACCCACAAAAAAGCCGCCCCAAAGGGCGGCTTCTTCATTCACGACAGATCTTACAACTTCGGCCCAGCAGCCTTGATCGCGTCGCTCACTTCGAACTTCTTGAAGTTCTCGATGAACAGACCGGCCAGTGCTTTCGCAGCCTCGTCGTACGCAGCCTTGTCAGCCCAGGTGTTGCGTGGGTTGAGCAGGTTGGTTTCAACGCCCGGTACGGCCAGTGGCACGTCGAGGTTGATGGTGTCGAGGTGTTCGGTGGCTGCACCGATCAGCGCGCCGCTCTGGATCGCTGCGATCACCGCGCGGGTGGTCGGGATGTTGAAGCGTTTGCCGACGCCGTAGCCGCCGCCGGTCCAGCCGGTGTTGACCAGGTAGACCTTGGAGCCGAAGCCGCGGATGCGCTTGATCAGCAGCTCGGCGTATTCGCCAGCCGGACGCGGGAAGAACGGTGCGCCGAAGCAGGTGGAGAAGGTCGACTTGATGCCGCTGCCCGAACCCATTTCAGTCGAACCCACCAGTGCGGTGTAGCCGGACAGGAAGTGGTAGGCCGCTTGTTCTTCGTTGAGGATCGACACTGGCGGCAGGACACCGGTCAGGTCGCAGGTCAGGAAGATCACCGCGTTAGGCTCGCCGCCCAGGTTCTTCTCGGAACGCTTGGCAACGTGCTCCAGCGGGTACGCGGCGCGGCTGTTCTGGGTCAGGCTGACATCGGCGTAGTCGGCGTGCTTGGCGTCGTCGATGACAACGTTTTCCAACACGGCGCCGTGCTTGATGGCTTTCCAGATAACCGGCTCGTTCTTCTCGGAGAGGTCGATGCACTTGGCATAGCAACCGCCTTCGATGTTGAACACCACGCCTTCGCCCCAGCCGTGTTCGTCATCACCGATCAGGTAACGGCTTTCGTCGGCCGACAGGGTGGTTTTACCAGTACCCGACAGACCGAAGAACAGAGTCACGTCGCCTTCTTCGCCGATGTTGGCAGCGCAGTGCATTGGCAGCACGTCAGCGGCCGGCAGCAGGAAGTTCTGCACGGAGAACATGGCTTTCTTCATCTCACCGGCGTAACGCATGCCGGCGATCAACACTTTCTTCTGTGCGAAGTTGAGGATCACGCAACCGTCGGAGTTGGTGCCGTCACGCTCAGGCACGCACTCGAAGTTGGCCACGTTGAGCACTTGCCACTCTTCACGACCGGCCGGGTTGTACTGGGCCGGGTTGATGAACAGGCAACGACCGAACAGATTCTGCCAGGCAGTCTGGGTGGTCATTTTCACGGCCAGGTAGTGATCTTCCGCCGCGCCTACATGCACGTGGGACACAAAGTGCTCTTGCGCGTTGTTGAAGGCTTCTACGCGAGCCCACAGCGCGTCGAACTTGTCGGCCGGGAACTTGCGGTTGATCGGGCCCCAGGCGATAGCGGCCTGGGTGGAAGGCTCTTCAACGATGAAACGGTCAACAGGCGAACGACCGGTGCGGTGACCAGTGCGAACAACCAGAGCGCCGGTATCGGCAAGCTCGCCCTCACCGCGGTTCAGGGCTTCTTTAACCAGATCATCAACACTCAGATCGGTGTACACGGCGTTATTGGCTTGCGTCATGAGGTTCCCCGTCGGCCAGTGGCCGAGTGTGCTCCAAACGTTTTGTAGTAGAAAGTCGTGCACTACTACCGCGAAAAAAGTGGGCCGGATTATGCCAGAAAAGCCCAAAAAGAGTAGGGTCCTCCCGTCGCAACGGCGAAATTCCGTCGTTACGCAGTGAATTTACCTGCGCTGAACCGTTTTAGTGCCGGGTATCTGACGGCGTGTCGACGCCTGCGCCAGCGAACAATTGAGCAATATCGGCTGCGTCGAACAGGTACTGCTGATTGCAGAACTGGCAATCGATCTCGACAGTGCCGCCGTTCTCTTGAACCAATTGCTGTGCATCCTCAAGACCCAGACTGACCAGCGCGTTGCCCGAACGCTCGCGTGAGCAGGTGCAACGAAAGCGCAGATTCTGCACATCGAACAGACGCACCTGCTCCTCATGGTAGAGGCGATGCAACACGGTTTCGTTGTCCAGACTCAACAACTCATCGGCGGTCAGCGTGCTCGCCAGTGCAGTGAGGTGCTGCCAACTTGCGGCACGCTCTTCTTCGTCTTTCAAACGGTCGGCCGGCAGTTGTTGCAGCAGCATCCCGCGGGCACGGCGGCCGTCAGCGAACAACTTGAAGCGCGTGCCAACTTGTTGCGACATGACGAAATAGTTGGTGAAGCACTCAGACAGGGTTTCGCCATCAAGATCGACGATGCCCTGGTAACGCTGGCCGATCGTCGGGTCGACGGTCAGGGTCAGGTCGCCGCCCGGCATCAGGTCGGCAAGGCTCGCGTCCGGCTTGATCCGCTCAGCGTCATAACGCGCCAGACCACGAATTTCGCGCTCGCTGGAGCATTCGATCATCAGCAGCGGGATCGGCCCTTCGGAACGCGCCTGCAGAATCAGCAAGCCATCGAACTTCAGCGTGCCCACCAGCAAGGAGGCGGCCGCCATCAATTCGCCCAGCAATTGCGCCACCGGCTCCGGGTACGGGTGCTTGGCGAGGACTTCGGCGTAGCTGCGTTCAAGCGCAACCAGTTCGCCGCGCGTGTCGCTGTCATCGAAGATGAAACGTTGAGTGAAATCGGTATCCGCTAGCTCGGTCATAATTTTGGGTATCTGAATGTGGTGACAAAATGGTTACAAGACGTGAAAATTTGCGCTTCTTGGCACTCTTTTTGGTGCCGACTGCTCTGCCATGGGAGGCATTTTATGAACAATCCGGGTTTGTTCCAATCTAGGTGGAACCTCGGCCGGCTGGTTCTGTGCAACGTAGCGCCACTGGCGCTACTGGCTTTCTGGTTATGGCCTACGGGCAACTCGCTGTGTGTGATTTTCGACGAGTGGCTGTTCCGCTCACTCAATGCACCGCTGGCCAGCAACCCGATATGGCTCCACATCTGGGCAATTGCAAGTCTGCGTCCGTTCGACATCGTTGTTGGTCTGATCTTGCTGACGCTGCTGATCAAGGGCGACTGGGTCTTCAAGGCGATTGATGTGCGTCGTGCGTTCTTCGGTTTTTTCTCGATCCTGCTATTGATGGTGGTAATTCGCGCACTGTTTTCCAAATTCGCCGACCACATGGACTGGCAGCACAGCAGCCCGTCGATGGTGCTGGAAGGCGCGGTGCATATCAGCGATTACTTCCCGCACATGGAGAAGACCTGGGAGCTGAAGGATCGTTCTGGCCAGAGTTTCCCGGGGGATCATGCATCGGTATTGCTGATTTGGGCGCTATTTATGGGCGTGTTCAGTCGTACTGTCGGCCAGTTCCTGACGATCTGGGGTCTGGCGCTGTTGTTCATGCTGCCGCGACTGGTGGCCGGTGCGCATTGGGGTCAGGACGATTACATCGGCGGTCTGCTGCTGGCGGTTTGGGCCTTGGGCTGGGGTTATTACACGCCGTTTGCGTATCACGCCTCGAACTTCTGGTTGAAGGTGACAGCGCCGATATTCGCGCTGCTGGGCAAGTTGCCGCTGGTGTCGCGGATGAGTGTGGTGCGTAGCGCCTGATACCGAGCTGTTTTCGGCGAGGGCTGCGCCCTCGATTCGCGAGCAGGCTCGCTCCCAGATTGAAATGCAATCTCCTGTGGGAGCGAGCCTGCTCGCAAAGAGGCCAGCACATACAGCCCGGAAACGTCGCGCTTACTCGTCGTTGCTGCTACCCCGAAACTTGAACAAATCCCGCCGCTGCTTCTTGCTCGGCTTGCCGTCGGTACTCACACCCAACGCCCCCGCCTTGCGCATTGCCGCAGCCGCTTCACGTTTGGCAATACTCGCCTCGGTCTCCGCGTACAACGTCTGCGCCTCCGGTGCGCCGCGCCGCACAATCGACAAAGCCTCGACCTTCACCGTACGCACCTCGAACCCAGTACGAATCTCGAACTCATCGCCGATGCGCGGCTCTTTGCCAGGCTTGCAGCGCTCACCGCGACAATGCACCTTGCCGCTTTCGATCGCCGCTTTGGCCAAGGCACGGGTTTTGTAAAAACGCGCGGCCCATAGCCACTTGTCGAGACGAACCTTGTCGTCCTCTTCGCTTTTTTGCGCCATTTGAATTCCTCGTTCAGCCAGTAGTCGGAACTGTACTACCGTTTCTGTCGGGCGCAACAACTCGGCCCTCCAGATAGACTGTGATCTTGGCCGGTGCACCGGCATGGGGGTGCTCAAGTGACTAAATTTCCCTCTTCATTGACTTCGACTCACACCGGTTGCCAGGGCTGCCAGCACAGTGAACCGCTGGGCTTCGATTTTGCCTTTGCCTACCAACCTATCGTGGATCTGCGCGACCAGTCGGTTTTCGCCCACGAAGCGCTGGTTCGCGGTGTGAACGGTGAAGGCGCATTCACCGTGTTGAATCAGGTTACGGAAGAAAACCGCTACCGTTTCGACCAGCTCTGCCGAACCCGCGCCATCGAAGGCGCGGCCAATCTTAATATGCAGACACACTTGTCGATCAACTTCATGCCCAACGCCGTCTATCGTCCAGAGCTGTGTATTCGCAGTACGCTCGAGGCGGCCAAAAAACACCGTTTTCCTCTCGACCGGCTGATTTTTGAAACCCTGGAAAGCGAGCACGTAGATAACTATCGCCATTTGACCAATATTCTGCGTGAATACCGCGAATTCGGCTTCAAGACCGCCATCGATGATTTCGGTGCCGGTTATTCGGGGCTCAATCTGCTGGCTGATTTCCAACCGGACCTGATCAAACTCGACATGGCGCTGATCCGCGATGTCGATCAAGACCGTGTTCGTCAGGCGATCGTTCGGGGGATTGTCACAATCTGTGCGGAGTTGGACGTTACAGTCATTGCCGAAGGCATTGAGAGCGCCGGTGAACGGGATTTCCTGGCCGACTGTGGAATATTTCTGATGCAGGGCTACTGGTTCGCCAAACCTGCATTCAAAGCGTTGGCCCGGGTTTCACCTGAGGCCTGGACGCGTTAATCGTTGGTTTTTTCTATTGAAGACATTTGACCATTTGACCGTTGTCGGTCTGCGCGAGTGGGTGGCGCTCCCTGATCTGGGAGTCGCAGGCCTGCGAGCGAAAATCGACACCGGCGCCAGCACCTCCAGCCTGCATGCCACCGACATCGAGCCGTTCGAACGCGACGGCCAGAAATGGGTACGTTTCACCGCGCACCTGGGCACGGTGGTGCAGTTGCGTCACCGCCGCTGCGAAGCGCCACTGGTGACGCGCAAAACCATCAAAAGCTCCAACGGCCATGCCCAGGAGCGCTATGTGATTAGCACCACTCTGGCCCTGGGTGATCGGGTCTGGCCGATCGAGTTCACCCTCGCCTGCCGCAAGTCCATGCGCTATCGCCTGTTGCTCGGCTCCAAAGCCCTGATCGATGGCCAGTTGGTGGTCAATCCGGGCATCAAATATGTACAAGACAAGCCGGTGTTCCCGGTATCTACCTCCTCCACAGGTGTTGCATGAAGATCGCTGTGCTGTCGCGGAACCCGCGTCTGTATTCCACCCGCCGTCTGGTCGAAGCCGGAACCGAGCGCGGGCATGAAATGGTAGTGATCGACACCTTGCGCGCCTACATGAACATCGCCAGCCACAAGCCGCAGATCCACTATCGCGGCAAACCGCTGGAAGGTTTCGACGCGGTGATTCCGCGGATCGGTGCGTCGGTGACGTTTTATGGCTGCGCGGTGTTGCGTCAGTTCGAAATGATGGGGGTATTCCCGCTCAACGAATCGGTGGCCATCGCCCGTTCGCGGGACAAGTTGCGTTCGCTGCAACTGCTGTCGCGGCGCGGCATCGGCCTGCCGGTGACGGGTTTTGCTCACTCGCCGGATGACATTCCCGATTTGATCGACATGGTCAACGGCGCGCCGCTGGTAATCAAGGTTCTGGAGGGCACGCAGGGCATCGGCGTGGTGTTATGCGAAACCGCGACCGCCGCCGAATCGGTGATCGAGGCGTTCATGGGCCTGAAGCAAAACATCATGGTTCAGGAGTACATCAAGGAAGCGGGCGGTGCGGATATTCGTTGCTTCGTAGTCGGTGACAAAGTCATCGCAGCGATGAAGCGTCAGGCCAAGCCGGGCGAGTTCCGCTCCAACCTGCATCGTGGCGGCAGCGCCAGCCTGATCAAGATCACCCCGGAAGAGCGCATGACCGCGTTGCGCGCAGCCAAGGTCATGGGCCTGGCGGTGGCGGGTGTGGATATCCTGCGTTCCAATCACGGGCCGCTGGTTATGGAAGTGAACTCGTCGCCGGGGCTGGAAGGGATCGAGACCACTACCGGCAAGAATGTGGCGGGGATCATCATTGAACATCTTGAGAAGAATGGCGGGCCGAATATGACCCGCACCAAAGGCAAGGGCTAAAGCGAAGAGCTAGAGCTAAGAGCAAGAGCCCCTCATCGGAACGCCGCCCGCCTAACCCTCTCCCGAAGGGAGAGGGGACTGATTGGGGGATATTGGAGAACTACGCCGACTTGAACGAGTACCGCTGAATCCATAATCGACCTGATTTTGCAGGTCGATGTATGACGCAAGACACCTCGGTCGGCTCCCTCTCCCTCTGGGAGAGGGCTGGGGTGAGGGGCTTTTGATCTACACAGCGTCCCTAGGCAACATTAGCCCCAACGGCAACCTCACCCGCGCTTCCAGTCCACCCCCGGACCGATTACGCAATTCAACATTGCCGCCATGCATCGAAGCAATCCGCTTCACAATCGCCAACCCCAAGCCGGTGCCCTTACCGCCCCGGGCACGATCGCCTCGCGTAAACGGGTTGAAAATCGCTTCAAGTTCCGAAGGATCAATCCCCGCGCCGCGGTCCATCACGCTCAGCACCACATAAGGCGCATTGACGTCACCGGACACATAAGCCGCGACTTCCACGCTACCGCCGGCATGGTTCAAGGCGTTGCCGATCAGGTTATTGAGCAAGCGCTTCATCGAGACCCGACGCAGTGGGAACGGCTGAATCGGCTCCAGACGCAAACGCACTTTCTCTTCATTCTGGTTGTATGGCGCCGCCACCTCGCGCACCAGATCAGTCAGATCCACCTCTTCCACCGACTCGTCGCGACCATCACGAATAAACGCGAGGAACTGGTCGAGAATCGCGTCCATATCTTCGATGTCGCGCACCATGTCGTCGGTCAGGTCGTTGCGGTCGCCCATCAACTCCAGCGACAGGCGCAAGCGGGTCAACGGTGTGCGCAGATCATGGGATACGCCGGCCAGCATCAATTCACGCTCGCGACCGGCCTGTTCGACGTCTTCCGCCATCTGGTTGAAAGCGCGATAGACCTCGGTCATCTCGCTCGGTGTATCGCTGATCGGCAGCCGCACGCTACGGCCCTGACCAAGCTGCCGGGCGGCATACACCAGACGTTTCAACGGCTGGTTGAGCTGACTGACGAAAATCCATGCAGAGGCTGTCGAGAGCAAGCCGATGGCGAGGAACCAGCCGAGCACGTTCCAGATTTTCTGGCCACGCAACGGGTGCGGATACAACGGCACCTTCAACCAGCCATCACCGAGGCTCGGCGCGCGCACCCACAACGCTGGCGGCGAGTGCATGCGCAAGCGCACTTCGGTGTCGGCGCCCAGCTCCGCCTGCATTTGTCGCTGATAGATTTCGCTGTACGGCCAGTGCTGTTCGCCTTCCGGCACACCGGCGCCGACCACCCGGATCAGGGTCGCCGCATCAGCAATCTTTGCGCGGTTTTCTTCATCCGCAGCCCAATAGGCACGCAGCGTCAGGGCGACGCCATGGCTGTATTGGCGATCCACCAGCACGTCCTCGTTCATCAACAGATAAACCAGGGTCAGCGCCTTGGAAAACAGCACGACGATGAGCACCAGCCAAAGGGTGCGGGAGAAAAAACTTTGGGGGAACCAGACAGGGGTTTTCATCTATAACCGCTACACACTTGCAGGAGCGAGCAATGCTCGCATATTGCGGATTGCGAGTCTGCGGGCATGGCCGTTCGACCAAAACCTGCAGACCCGCTCCTACAAATCACCGATCACTTGGTGGCGGCACCATCCGGTACGAACACGTAGCCCACGCCCCAGACAGTCTGGATATAGCGCGGCTTCGACGGATCAGGCTCGATCATGCGACGCAGACGGGAAATCTGCACATCGATGGAACGCTCGAGGGCATCCCACTCGCGGCCACGGGCCAGGTTCATCAGTTTGTCACGGGTCAGTGGCTGACGCGCGTTCATTACCAAAGCCTTGAGTACCGCAAACTCACCGGTGGTGAGCATGTGCACTTCTTCGCCGCGCTTCAATTCTCGAGTGGCCAGCGACAAGACGTAATCACCGAAGGTGACGTTTTCGTCTTCGCTGCCCGGCGCGCCCGGTACCGGTGCGGCCTGACGACGCAGGACAGCTTTGACACGGGCCATCAGCTCATCCGGGTTGAACGGCTTGGCCAGATAGTCGTCGGCGCCCAGTTCCAGGCCTTTGATGCGGCTCATCTCATCGCCCTTGGCGGTGAGCATGATGATCGGAATCTGATTGTTCGCGGCCCGCAGACGGCGGCACGCGGTCAGACCGTCTTCGCCAGGCAACATCAGGTCGAGGACCACCAGATTGAAAACTTCACGCGACAGCAGACGATCCATCTGCTCGGTGTTCGGTACGGTGCGGGCACGGTAGCCCTTGCTGACGAAAAAACGTTCCAGCAGGCTGCTTAAGCCCGGATCGTCGTCAACGATGAGAATTTTTTCGCCTTCAGCAGTTTGTGCAGTGCTGCTCATTGGATGCTCCTTTTAGCTCGGCGCGCATTATGGCGTAGCTGCCGTTATACGCACCGTGTGCATTGTTAGCAGATTTTTCCTTCACTGCCAGAAAACCGGGGTTTATGCCTACAGACTGCGACGCCCCCGAATGACAGAACGCTGGTTATAATGCGCGGCGTTTTGTGCCAGGCAACGTCTGAATCGTTACCGCAGGTGGCAGGCTTTTTTTCCTGCCGCGCGCAGTAATTGTTCGATTTCACGGGTCAATGGGCTGCCTTTTGACCCAGGCAGCGGCAATTTTCTAGCCGCTCAACCAGACTCCGGGCCTTTATTTCCGTGCCTGCGAGCCTGATTTCACAATATGTCAGGTGGTTTTATGGACAGCATCAACAGCCGCATTGCCGAGGAACTCGGCGTACGCCCACAACAGGTCGAAGCGGCCGTCGCGCTACTCGATGAAGGCTCTACCGTTCCCTTCATCGCCCGTTACCGGAAAGAAGTCACCGGCAGCCTCGATGACACCCAGTTGCGTCATCTGGAAGAGCGCCTGCGCTACCTGCGAGAACTCGACGAACGGCGCATCAGCATCCTCGCCAGCATCGAAGAGCAAGGCAAACTCACCCCTGCCCTTGAGCGCGACATCAAACTTGCTGACACCAAGACTCGCCTCGAAGACTTGTACCTGCCGTACAAGCAGAAGCGCCGTACCAAGGGCCAGATCGCCCTGGAAGCCGGCCTCGGCGACTTGGCCGATGGCCTGTTCAACGACCCGAACCTGACCCCGGAAACCGAAGCCGCACGCTTCGTCGATGCCGAAAAAGGCGTGGCCGACGTGAAGGCTGCGCTCGAAGGCGCCAAATACATCCTCATGGAACGCTTCGCAGAAGACGCCAGCCTGCTGGAGAAACTGCGTAACTACCTGAAACAGGAAGCGACCCTCAGTGCCCGCGTCATCGCTGGCAAGGAAGAGGAAGGCGCCAAGTTCCGCGATTACTTCGAACACGACGAACCGCTGAAAAGCATGCCGTCGCACCGCGCGCTCGCCATTTTCCGTGGACGCAACGAAGGCATCCTCAGCTCCGCGCTGAAAGTCGGCGACGAACTGCCGGGCACCATGCACCCGTGCGAAGGCATGATCGGCCAGCAATTTGGCATCCAGAACCAGAACCGCCCGGCCGACAAGTGGCTCGGTGAAGTGGTGCGCTGGACCTGGAAGGTCAAGCTCTACACCCACCTGGAAACCGACCTGCTCGGCGAGCTGCGTGACGGCGCCGAAACCGAAGCGATCAACGTCTTCGCCCACAACCTGCACGACTTGCTGCTGGCCGCCCCGGCCGGCCCGCGTGCAACACTGGGTCTCGACCCGGGCCTGCGTACCGGCTGCAAGGTCGCCGTGGTCGACTCGACCGGCAAACTGCTTGATCACGCCACGGTTTACCCGCACGTGCCGCACAACAAATGGGATCAGACCATCGCCATTCTGGCCGCCCTGTGCGCCAAGCATTCGGTTGATCTGATCGCCATCGGCAACGGCACCGCCAGCCGCGAGACCGACAAACTGGCGATCGAGCTGATCAAAAAATATCCAGCGATGAAGATGACCAAAGTCATGGTCTCCGAAGCCGGTGCATCGGTGTACTCGGCGTCGGAACTGGCGGCCAAGGAATTCCCGGATCTGGATGTGTCGATCCGCGGCGCGGTGTCCATCGCCCGTCGTCTGCAGGATCCACTGGCTGAGCTGGTGAAAATAGATCCGAAATCCATCGGTGTCGGCCAGTATCAGCACGACGTTTCGCAGTTGAAACTGGCGCGCGGCCTGGACGCTGTGGTCGAGGACTGCGTGAACGCCGTCGGCGTTGACGTGAACACCGCTTCGGTGGCGCTGCTGGCGCGGATCTCCGGCCTCAACGCGACGCTGGCGCAAAACATCGTCACGCACCGCGACGAACACGGTGCGTTCAAAACCCGCGCAGCGCTGAAGAAAGTCGCGCGTCTGGGCGAAAAAACCTTCGAACAGGCGGCCGGTTTCTTACGCGTGATGAACGGCGACAACCCGCTGGATTCGTCGGCCGTTCACCCGGAAGCCTACCCGCTAGTGCAGCGCATTGCCGCTGAAACCGACCGCGACATTCGCTCGCTGATCGGCGATGCCGGGTTCCTCAAGCGTCTGGATCCGAAGAAATTCACCGACGAGACGTTCGGTCTGCCAACCGTCACCGACATCCTGCAAGAGCTGGAAAAACCGGGCCGCGACCCGCGTCCGGAGTTCAAGACTGCCGAGTTCCAGGAAGGCGTTGAAGACCTCAAAGACCTGCAATTGGGGATGATCCTCGAAGGCGTTGTCACCAACGTGACCGCATTCGGTGCCTTCGTCGACATCGGCGTGCATCAGGACGGTCTGGTGCACATCTCGGCGCTGTCGGAGAAGTTCATCAAGGACCCGCGTGAAGCGGTGAAGGCCGGCGATGTGGTGAAAGTGAAGGTCATGGAAGTCGACATTCCGCGCAAACGCGTCGGTCTGTCGATGCGCATGGGCGACACCCCGGGCGAGAAGATCGACGGCGCCCGTGGCTCGCGTCCAGGCTCGGCGCAACGCCAGCCTTCGAACAACGCGCCGCGCAAGGAAACCGCCACCGCAGCGCCAGTGAACAACGCGATGGCCTCGCTGTTCGCCAACGCCAAGCAGTTGAAGAAACGCTGATGGAGATTCCGGCCGGGCTCGTCGAGAGCGCGTTTTTCAAGCTGTTGGGCTGCCGCCTGCACAGCCTGGAAACCGGGGTGGCGCAAGTCGCCCTGGTGCTGGAACCGGAACTGCGCAATCGCGGCGGCAAATTGCACGGTGGCGCGCTGTTCAGTCTGGTCGATATCGCCATGGGGCTGGCCTGTTCCAGCACTCATGGCTTCGATCAGCAGAGCGCGACCATCGAATGCAAGATCAACTATATCCGCGCCGTTTCCGACGGTGAGGTCATGTGCACGGCGCGGGTGATTCACCCGGGCCGACGTACTTTGGTGGTCGAAGCCGACGTGATGCAGGGCGACAAACTGGTCGCAAAAGCGCAAGGCACGTTCGCTGTCCTGTAGCTACCGGTCATCATTTTGAGTTAATTTCGGCGCAACGAATCCTGTAGGAGCTGCCGCAGGCTGCGATCTTTTGATTTTGTTTTTCAATAGCAAGATCAAAAGATCGCAGCCTGCGGCAGCTCCTACAGGTATGTGTGCGGCTGACCGGCTAGAAAAACCAGGCGAAAACGCCAGTTTCAACTTCACCCTTGTAGACCGTCTTGCCCACCCCCATATTGGGGCGACTGACGCGTGAAGGAATCCAAATTGAGCGAACTTCTCAACCGCCGCCTGGCTCTGCTCGGCGAGCGCGCTAACCTCTCTCTGCTCGAGCAGTGCCTGCACGGTATCGAACGTGAATGCCTGCGCGTGACCAGCGAAGGTCGCCTGGCGCAAACGCCGCACCCCGAAGCCTTGGGTTCCGCGCTGACCAACGAACAAATCACCACCGACTACTCCGAGTCGCTGCTGGAATTCATCACGCCCGCTCTGCCGGATCCGGCCGACACGTTGGCGAGCCTGGACAAGATTCACCGCTTTGCCTACAGCAAGCTCGGCAACGAGTACCTGTGGAGTCCATCGATGCCGTGCCCGTTGCCGGCCGAGGAAGACATCCCGATCGCCTACTACGGCACCTCCAACATCGGTCAGCTCAAGTACGTCTACCGCAAGGGCCTGGCCCTGCGGTACGGCAAGACCATGCAGTGCATCGCCGGGATTCACTACAATTTCTCCCTGCCGGAAAAGCTCTGGCCACTGCTGCGCGAAACCGAAGGTTTTGTCGGCACCGATCGCGATTACCAGTCGTTTTCCTACATCGCACTGATCCGTAATTTCCGTCGTTACAGCTGGCTCCTGATGTACCTGTTCGGTGCTTCGCCAGCGCTGGACGCCGGTTTCCTGCGTGGCCGTTCGCATCAGTTGGAACAGCTCGATCCAGACACGCTGTATCTGCCGTACGCGACCAGCCTGCGCATGAGCGACCTTGGTTACCAGAGCAACGCCCAGGCCGGTCTGACGCCTTGCTACAACGATCTGGCGAGCTACACCGACAGCCTGCGCAAAGCCGTGGCCACGCCGTACGCGCCGTACGTTGAAGTCGGCACGCACCAGGATGGTGAGTGGGTGCAGCTCAACACCAACATCCTGCAGATCGAAAACGAGTACTACTCCAACATCCGCCCGAAACGCGTGACCTATACCGGCGAGCGGCCGATTCAGGCGCTGGTGGCCCGTGGCATTCAGTACGTTGAAGTGCGTTGCCTGGACATCAACCCGTTCCTGCCGATGGGCATCGACCTCACCGAGTCGCGCTTCCTCGACGCGTTCCTGCTGTACTGCGCGCTGAACGACAGCCCGTTGCTGACCAACACCTCGTGCGGCAATGCGACGTCGAACTTCCTCAGCGTGGTCAAGGAAGGTCGTCGTCCAGGCCTGCAATTGCAGCGTGACGGTGAACCGGTCGAGATGAAGACCTGGGCGGCAGAACTGCTGGAGCAAATCGCCCCGCTGGCGGCGCTGCTGGATCAGAGCCATGGCGGCGATGCGCACAGCAAGGCGCTGGATGCTCAACTGGCCAAGGTCAGCGATCCGTCCCTTACGCCATCCGCGCAAGTGTTGGCGGCGATGGCGGAGCACAAGGAAAGCTTTGCGCAGTTTTCGCTACGTCAGAGCCAGGTCCATGCCGAGTTTTTCCGTAGCGAGCCTTTGGCGGCGGATGAGCAGGCGAAGTTTGAGGAGCTGGCGCGTACTTCTCTGGCAGCGCAGGCTGAGCTGGAGCAGAACGAAGTCGGTGATTTCGACGTATTCGTCGGGTCGTATCAGGCGAGTATTTTGGCGATCAGCAACTGAAGAGCCCCTCCCCCTAACCCTCTCCCGGAGGGAGAGGGGACTGACCGGGTTGTTGGTGCGAAGTACGCTGACGTGAAATACCGAGCCGAACTCAGGCCTTGAAAAGCACAAAGATCGGCTCCCTTTCCCCCTCGCCCCCTTGGGGGAGAGGGCTGGGGTGAGGGGGCAAAGATCTAACGTCGAACGCAAGATCCGAAATATCCACAATTCTGATCGTTCCCACGCTCCGCGTGGTAACGCCTCAAGGGACGCTCTGCGTCCAGGTGACGCGGAGCGTCACCGGCTGCATTCCCACGCAGAGCGTGGGAACGATCTACCCCCCCAATCCCACCAAGCCTTAGATTTTTCCGCTCATAAGCTCATTCTAAAAAGTTATTTATTTACTGATTCTTAGATCATTTAGTCTCCTTTCACGCCGACGCTCGGTCGCCTGATATGGAGCTGTTCAATGAAACTGAATTTCCCGCTTCGCCTGCTGGCCGCGGCCTCTCTGGCTGCCGCGAGTTTTCTGGCCCAGGCCGCCGACCTTACCGTCGCCTACCAAACCACCGTTGACCCGGCGAAAGTCGCCCAGGCCGACGGCGCCTACGAAAAAGCCACCAAAGCCGACATCGCCTGGCGCAAGTTCGACAACGGCGCCGACATCATCGCCGCCATCGCCTCCGGTGACGTGCAGATCGGCTACCTCGGTTCGAGCCCGCTGACCGCCGCGATCACGCGCAAAGTCCCGGTCGAAACCTTCCTAATCGCCACCCAGATCGGCGCCGCCGAAGCACTGGTCGCTCGCGACGGTTCCGGGATCAAGACCCCGCAAGACCTGATCGGCAAAAAAATCGCCGTGCCGTTCGTATCCACCGGTCACTACAGCCTGCTCGCGGCGCTGAAGCACTGGAACATTGATCCGTCGAAAGTCACCGTGCTCAACCTCGCCCCGCCAGCGATCATTGCCGCGTGGAAACGCGGTGACATCGACGCCACCTACGTGTGGGATCCGGCACTCGGTGTCGCCAAGGAAAACGGCAAAGTGCTGATCACCTCCGGCGAACTGGCCAAGTTTGGCGCGCCGACGTTCGATGCGTGGATCGTGCGCAAAGACTTCGCCGAGAAGCACCCGGAAATCGTCACCGCGTTCGCCAAGGTCACCCTCGACGCCTACGCCGACTACCGCAAAGACCCGAAAGCCTGGCTCGCCAATCAGTCCAACGTCGACAAACTGGTGAAACTCTCCGGCGCCAAGGCCAGCGACATTCCGCTGCTGCTGCAAGGCAACGTCTACCCGCTGGCGGCTGATCAAGTCGTCACCCTAGGCGCGCCGACCACCAAAGCCATCACCGACACCGCCGCGTTCCTCAAGGAGCAGGGCAAGGTCGAAGCGGTTCTGCCGGACTACGCGCCGTACGTCAGCGCCAAATACATCACCAACTGACCGGGAGTTAACTGCGATGGCCTTGCTACAGCTGGAGCGCATCAGCGCACAGTACCCGGGCAGCCCGACACCGGTGCTGGCGGATATTTCTCTGACCCTGGGGCCTCAGCAATTGCTGGTGGCCCTCGGCCCGTCCGGCAGTGGCAAGACTTCGCTGTTGAACCTGATTGCCGGTTTCGTCGAGCCGAGCGCCGGGCGCATCACCCTCGACGGTGTGCCGGTCAAAGGCCCGAGCGCCGAACGTGGCGTGGTGTTCCAGGACGACGCTTTGCTGCCTTGGCAGGACGTGTTGGCCAACGTTGCATTCGGTCTGGAGCTGGCCGGTATCGCCAAGGACAAGCGCGAAAAAATCGCCCGTGAAATGCTCGCGCTGGTTGATCTCTCAGGGTTCGAAAGTCGCCGCATCTGGCAACTCTCCGGTGGCCAGAAGCAACGTGTCGGCCTCGCCCGCGCGCTCGCCGCTGATCCGCGCGTGTTGCTGATGGACGAGCCTTTCGGTGCCCTCGACGCGTTCACTCGCGAACAGATGCAGGAGCTGTTGCTGCAAGTCTGGCAGCGCACGGCCAAACCGGTTTTCCTGATTACCCACGACATTGAAGAAGCGGTGTTCCTCGCCACTGACCTGATTCTGCTCGCGCCGAATCCGGGGCAGATCGTTGAGCGTCTGCACCTGGATTTCGGTCAGCGTTACGCCACTGGCGAGTCCGCCCGTGCGATCAAATCCGATCCGCGTTTTATCGAAACCCGTGAACACGTGCTGAGCAAAGTGTTCTCGCAACGCAGCGCCGCACAACGGCAGGAGCGCGCATGAGCAGTTACGACGTTTCCTCGGCTGCGGTAAAACCCGCGAAACCATCCGTGGCGATTCCCGTACGCCGCAGCCTCAGCACGCGCTGGATCAGCCTGCTGACGCTGTTCGCGTTGTTGGCAATCTGGTGGGCCGTAACAGCCACTGGATTGATCGAGCCGCTGTTCCTGCCGCCACCGTCCGCCGTGCTGCAAAAAGGCTGGTTGCTGGCGACTACTGGTTACATGGATTCGACGTTGTGGCAGCACTTGGGCGCCAGCCTGAGCCGCATCGGTCTGGGCCTCGGTTTTGCGATCCTGACCGCCGTGCCGGTGGGCATTGCCATCGGGGCCAATCGCATCGCCCGTGGCGTGCTCGATCCGCTGATCGAGTTCTACCGCCCTATCCCACCGCTGGCCTATTTGCCGCTGATCGTGATCTGGTGCGGCATCGGTGAGTTGTCGAAAGTGCTGCTGATCTATCTGGCGATTTTCGCGCCGATTGCCATTGCCACCGCGACCGGTGTGCGCACGGTTGATCCGGCGAAATTGCGTGCTGCGCAGTCGCTGGGCGCGACGCGTTTGCAGCTGATTCGTCATGTAATTTTGCCGAGCGCGTTACCGGATATTTTGACTGGCGTGCGCATTGGTCTGGGGGTTGGTTGGTCGACGTTGGTCGCCGCTGAATTAATCGCAGCCACCAGTGGCTTGGGCTTCATGGTGCAGTCGGCCGCGCAATTCCTGGTCACCGATGTGGTGGTGCTGGGGATTCTGGTTATCGCCCTGATCGCCTTCGCCATGGAAATAGGCCTGCGCGCCCTGCAACGCAAACTGGTGCCGTGGCACGGCCAGGCCCACTAAATCGCCTTGTGAAACTTCCCCTGTGGGAGCGAGCCTGCTCGCGAAAGCGTCGGATCAGTCACTGCACTGTCGCCTGACACTCCGCATTCGCGAGCAGGCTCGCTCCCACAAAAGCATGACACTCGAATTCGAAGAGAAAGACCATGAGCAGCCTCAACATCACCCCATTAAGCTCGGCCCTCGGCGCGCAGATCAGCGGCGTCGACATCAGTCAGCCGCTGAGCCTGGAACACCGCGACGCCATCGAACAAGCGCTGCTCAAGTATCAAGTGTTGTTCTTCCGCAAACAGCCAATCGAACCGCCACAACAAGCGCGTTTCGCCGCGTACTTCGGTGATCTGCACATTCACCCGATCTACCCGAACGTGCCGGAACAACCGGAAGTGTTGATCCTCGACACCGCCGTCACCGACGTGCGTGACAACGCGATCTGGCACACCGACGTGACCTTCCTGCCGACGCCGGCGATGGGCGCGGTGCTCAGCGCCAAGTTGCTGCCGGAGTTCGGTGGCGACACGCTGTGGGCCAGCGGGATTGCTGCGTACGAAGCGCTGTCGGCGTCAATGAAAGCCTTGCTCGAAGGGCTGACCGCGACCCACGATTTCACTCGCTCGTTTCCACTGGAGCGCTATGGCAATACGCCTGAAGCGTTGGCGCAGTGGGAAGAGGCACGGCGCAAGAATCCACCGCTGTCGCACCCGGTGATCCGTACGCATCCGGTCAGCGGGCGGCGTTCGTTGTTCGTCAATGAAGGCTTCACGTCGAAGATCAATGAGCTGTCGGAAACCGAGAGCGAGGCGATTCTGAAGTTTCTGTTCGCCCATGCGACGCGGCCGGAATTCACCATTCGCTGGCGTTGGCAGCAGGACGACATTGCGTTCTGGGATAACCGCGTGACTCAGCATTACGCGGTGGATGATTATCGGCCGGCGCGGCGGGTGATGCAGCGGGCGACGGTGTTGGGGGATGTGCCGTTTTTTCGTTGAGCCGTTTTAACAGCCAAAAGCCCCTCACCCTAACCCTCTCCCGGAGGGAGAGGGAACTGAAAGGGGGGATGTTTTAGAGGTACGCCGACCTGATATTGCTTTGCTGAATCCATAGTCGACTCGGTTTTTCAGGTCGATGTATGGCTACAGACACCTCGGTCGGCCCCCTCTCCCTCTGGGCGGTCCGACGTTTCGGGAGGGCTGGGGTGAGGGTGACTCACTCCGCCGTCGAAGGCTTCTCCCAAAGATTGATCCCGCCCTCTTGGGCAAACCGGTCAATCTCCGCCAGCTCCTCAGCACTGAAGCTCAAATTCTTCAACGCCCCGACGTTCTCGATAATCTGCTCCGGCCGGCTCGCACCAATCAGCGCCGAGGTCACCCGTGAATCCCGCAACGTCCACGCCAGTGCCAGTTGCGCCAGACTCTGACCACGACGCTTGGCAATTTCATTCAACGCCCGCACATGAGCGATGTTGGCCTCGGACAGATGCGAAGCCTGCAACGAACCACCGCCCGGACGATTGACCCGCGCATCCGCCGGCACGCCGTTGAGGTATTTGTCGGTGAGCAGACCTTGCGCCAGTGGAGTGAAAGCAATCACGCCAGTACCGAGTTCATCGGTGGTATCCAGCAGATCCTTTTCCACCCAACGATTGAGCAGGTTGTACGCTGGTTGATGAATCAGCAGCGGCACTTTCCACTCGTTCAACAGCGCCGCCATTTCACGGGTTTTCACCCCGGAATACGACGAGATACCGATGTACAACGCCTTGCCCTGTTGCACGGCAGTGGCGAGGGCGCTGGCGGTTTCTTCCAGCGGGGTATCCGGGTCGAAACGGTGCGAATAGAAGATATCCACATAGTCCAGACCGAGGCGCTGCAGGCTCTGGTCGAGGCTGGCCAGCACATATTTGCGCGAGCCGCCGCCCTGGCCGTAAGGGCCGGGCCACATGTCCCAACCGGCCTTGCTGGAGATGATCAGCTCATCACGATACTGCTTGAAATCTTCGCGCAGCAGGCGGCCGAAATTGATCTCGGCGCTGCCGTACGGCGGGCCATAGTTGTTGGCCAGGTCGAAGTGGTTGATCCCCAAGTCGAACGCGGTGCGCAGTAAGGCACGCTGGGTGTCGATCGGCGTGCTGTCGCCGAAGTTGTGCCACAGGCCCAGCGACAGCGCCGGCAGCACCAGACCGCTGCGGCCGACGCGGCGGTAAGGGATGGAGTCATAGCGGTTTTCGGCAGCGGTGTAAGTCATCGAATCCTCTCTTGTCTGTCTTGAAATGGGTGTCGACTTCATCGCTAGCAGGCTAGCTCCCACATTGGAATGCATTTCCCTGTGGGAGCGAGCTTGCTCGCGAAGGGTGTTACACAAATCGATTGCCGGGTCGGGCCAGACCCAGGTTCTGGCGCAACGTCCGGCCTTCATACTCGGTTCTGAACAGCCCGCGCCGTTGCAGTTCCGGGACCACGCCATTGGCGAAGTCCTCGAGCCCGCCGGGCAAGTGCGGCACCAGCACATTGAAACCGTCCGCCGCGCCCTGTTCGAACCATTCCTGCAAGCGATCAGCGATCTGCTCCGGCGTACCGACCAGGCTGTAATGCCCGCGCCCGCCCGCAATCTTGCGCCCCAGATCGGCAAGGCTCAGGTTCTCGCGCCCCGCCAGCTCAGTGAGCAATTTCTGCCGGCTCTGCTGACCGCTTTCCGTCAGCGGCAACTCCGGCAACGGCCCGTCCAGCGGGTACTTCGACAAATCGAAGTTACCCAGCATACGCCCAAGCAAGGCAACGCCAACCTCGGGTTCGACTAATTGCTGAAACGTTTCACATTTTTCCTGTGCTTCGGCTTCGGTGCCGCCGACCACGACAAAAACCCCGGGCATGACTTTCAGCGAATCGGCGCTGCGACCGTACTTGGGCAAACGTGCTTTGAGGTCGGCGTAGAACGCCTGAGCGTTGGCCAGAGAGGTCTGCGCGGTGAACACCACCTCAGCGGTCTGCGCCGCCAATTCACGCCCAGTCTCGGAAGAACCGGCCTGAACAATCACCGGGTGCCCTTGCGGCGAACGCGCGAGGTTCAGCGGGCCTTTGACCCGGAAGTGCTCACCTGCGTGATCCAGCACATGCAATTTCGCAGGGTTGTAATACTCGCCACTGGCCTTGTCGCGAATGAAGGCATCGTCCTCCCAACTGTCCCAAAGTCCGGTCACGACCTGATGAAATTCACGAGCGCGGCTGTAGCGCTCGGCGTGACCGATATGTTCGTCTCGCCCGAAATTCAGCGCTTCGGCAGCATTGTCCGACGTCACCAGATTCCACCCCGCACGCCCACCGGAAAGGTGATCGAGCGAAGCGAATTTGCGCGCCACATGATACGGCTCGTTGTAACTGGTGGTCGCCGTGGCGATCAGGCCGATGCGCTCGGTCACCGCACTCAGGGCAGAGAGCAACGTCAGCGGCTCAAAGTGATCGGAACGCGCAATGCGGCTGGCGATGTCCTGAGTTGGCGCGGCGACGCTGTCGGCGACAAACAACGCATCGAATTTTGCCGCCTCGGCAATCTGCGCCAGACGTTTGTAATGGGCGAAATCCAGACCCGCATTCGCCGGCACATCCGGATGACGCCACGCCGCCACGTGGTGCCCGGTGGCCATGAGGAATGCGCCGAGTTTCAACTGTCTGCTCATCTCAGAAATCCTTGCGCAGTTGCACGCCGAAGTAGCGCTCGTCATCCCGTGGCACAGCGCGATAGATGTAATTGCCGCCGCTGGCAAGCAACGGCGAATAGGATTTGTCGGTGAGGTTCTTGCCGAGCAACGCGATGCGCCAGCCGTTGCTGTAGTCGGCCAGCGCGACACTGGCGTTCCACAGGCCGTAAGCACCTTGTTTGGTGTCGGGGTTCTGGCTGATGTCGTACTGCACTTCGCTCTGCCAGCTGTAATCGGTACCCAGTTCGATATCCAGACCGTTATCCAGCGGGATGCTGTAGTCGGCGCGCACGTAGCTTTTCCAGTCAGGACTGAACGGCAGCGGTTTGCCGTTGACGTTGCACGACGCCGCCGCGCCCGCCGGGCAGGCGAATTCGTCGATGCGCGCGCGGGTATAGGCCAGTGCGCCGGACAGTTTCAATTGCTGGGTCGCCTGCAAGGCGTAATCGAGTTCGACACCTTCGGTGCTGACGCTGCCAGCGTTGATCAAACGCGTCACAACCTGGCCGGCGACGGTGTCAAAGAAGTTCGCCTGATAGTTGTCGTACTCGCTGTGGAACACCGCGAGGTTGGTGGTCAGGCGATTGTTCCAGCTCGTCGCTTTGATCCCCGCTTCCCAGGTGTTGGAGGTTTCCGGTTTCAGCGCTTCGGTATCACGCGGCTGCATATTGAAGAACACGTTGTAGGCCGGGCCTTTGTAGCCGCGCGAGTAGGTCAGGTAAGTGGTGACCGCATCGCTCAAGTCGTACTGCACACCGAGGCGACCGGACCAGCCGTCTTCATCCACTGAACCGGAGCTGCTGGTCGCCGGTTGAATGCCGCTGACGGTGGTTGCCGAGGTCGAGACGCGGCGATGATCGTATTCGAGATCATCGTGGGTGTAGCGCAGGCCGGCGATGCCGCGAAAGGCGGACGTGAAGTTCAGGGTGGCCTCGCCGAACGCTGCGTAGCTGTCGCTGGTGGTGCTGTAATCAGCGACGCCGCGATCGGTGCGTGTGGTCGTTGTGAGCGTGCGCTGATAGGTCTCGTCGTCCTTGCCGTGCATGTAGAACAGGCCGCCGACGTATTCGAGGAACTCGCCCTTCGGCGAAGCCAGGCGCAGCTCCTGCGAGTATTGATCGAAGGCCAGATCGCCCTTGTCCGCGGTCCCGGGAAACGCTGCGGTCACTGTGCCGAGCCGGTCGCCATCCTGATACTGCGTATTGTCCCAACCGCGCCACGCGGTGATCGACGTCAGGGTGTAATCGCCCAGTTGCCAGTCGAGCTGGCCGGACAGACCTTTGTTGGTGTCCTCAACGTGTGAGCGGGTGTCGGTGTTGATGTCGCGGTTGTGGCTGCTTGCATTGACCGGACTCAGCGCGTTGGCGAAGGCCGGGGTCAGCGACTTGCTGACCACGCCGTTTGGACCGTCGTCGTGGGACTGCATGTAGTCGGCGATCAAGGTGAAGGTGACGTCGTCATTCGGGGTGAATTCGAGTTTGCCGCGCACGCCACGATGGTTGTAACCGTTGACCTCCTGGCCATTGTGCTGGTTGTCGACGTTGCCATCGTAGGTCCCGAATAGCGTGCTGATCGAGCCTTTCAACGTGTCCGGAATCAGGCTGCCGCCGATGCCGAATCGTGTGCGACTTTCGTTGCCGCTGTAGTACGACTGATCGATGTAACCGTGGGTCTCGGCGGTTGGCGCCTTGCTGGTGATGTTGAGTACACCGGCCGAGGCGTTCTTGCCGAACAGCGTACCTTGCGGGCCGCGCAGCACTTCGACACGCTCCAGATCCAGCAAGTCGAGAGTGGATTGGCCGGGACGCGCGTAGACCACACCATCGATTACCGTCGCCACGGTCGGCTCGACGCCCGGCGAGGTGGAAATCGTACCGACGCCGCGCACGAACAACGAGGTGTCCTTGTTCGATGCGCCGGTGCGGAAATTCAGCGACGGCACTTGCTGCACGATACTCGCCACGCCGTTGCGGTTGTCGCGCTCAAGTTGTTCGCCGTCGATCACCGAGACCGCGACCGGCACCTTTTGCAGCGATTCTTCGCGGCGCGTGGCGGTGACGGTCACGGATTTGAGTGTCGGCTCCTGATCACTGCTCTCGGTAGCGAATGCGTTGGGCAACGGCAGCGCCGCCAACCCCGTAAATAACCAACCAGCGGCGCGGATCGATTGCGCCAGTTTGTTTGTCGCCCCAGGAATGTTGTGCATGTTTGCTCGCTCGAAATTGGCCCTTAACCGCTGCCGTTCTGCGACGACAGCGCCTGAATCGGTGTCTTGGGCATTCGCTCGAGCGAGTAGCAGACAGCGCGCCTTGTTAGCGCTACCATCGACAGTATTGGCAAGCCGCACATAGAGCGTCCAATACTGAAAAATTACTTTTATATGCGATTTGGTTTTTAAGAAGGATCGAACCTTGAGCGAAGAAAAACCCCGCAAACGCCGTGGCGCCGGACGTGTAACGCTGAATGCCGTGGCGCGTGAGGCCGGGGTTTCGGCGATCACCGTGTCACGCTATTTCAACCAGCCTGAGCAGGTTTCGCCCGAGCGTCGCGAGCGGATTGCGGCGGTGGTGGCCGAGTTGGGTTACGTGCCGAATCTGGTGGCCGGCGGGCTGGCCTCGGCGCGGGGGAAAATCGTCGGCATGGTGATCCCGAATATCTCCGGGCCGATCTTCGCCAATACCATTCAAGGCTTCAGCGATACGCTCAGTCGTTATGGCTATCAGCTGTTGCTGGCGTCGAGTTACTTCAGCACTGAACAAGAAGAAAACGCCGTGCGTGCGTTTCTCGGCTGGTCGCCGGCGGCGCTGGTGCTGACCAGTCACTTTCACAGTGCGGGCACGGAAAAGATGATCGCCGAGGCGGATGTTCCGGTGATCGAGACGTGGGATTACCAGCCGGCGCGTGAGCCGATGCAGATCGGTTTTTCGCATTTCGAGGTGGGCGTGACAGCCGCCAGATATCTGCTGGAAAAAGGCTACCAACGTATCGCCTTCGTGCAGAACAGTGCGCCGGGGGACTTCAGCGCCCTGGAACGCCGCGATGGTTACGCGGCGACCTTGCGTAAATCCGGCCTGGATCCTTGGGTCTACGCCCCTGACGCTGATCGTGCGCCATTCGAGGCCGGCAAACAGGCGATGGATGCGCTGATGAATGCCTCACCGCGCCCCGACGCAATCATTTTCGCCAACGACAACCTCGCCGCCGGCGGCCTGCTCGCCGGGCAACGCGCCGGTTTCAAAATCCCCGAAGACTGTGCCGTTCTTGGCTTCGGCGATTACCCGTTCGCCGAGATGCTTTTGCCGAGCCTGAGCACGATCAAACCACCGGCGCTGGAGATCGGCGTACTGGCCGCAACACGCGTATTGGAAAGTCTTGGCGTGTTGCCGAGCGACGAGGTGCAACGGCTGAACCTGCTGCAATGCCAGGTCATCGAGCGCGAAAGCACCTGATGAATATGGTGGGGGCTGGATTGGCTATGCTCTAAAGAACACCGAGGTGGCCCTATCGCGAGCAGGCTCGCTCCCACAGGGATTTCCTGTGTACGTAAAATTTATGTCCAGCCGAGATCCATTGTGGGAGCGAGCCTGCTCGCGAAAGCGATTATTCAGGCAATGCACCTTCACCAGACAGAACCCGCCATGCACACTGCCATCATCATTTTCTTCGGCCTGGTCCTGCTCGCTCTGATGCTCTACATCGGCGAGCGCATCGGCTTCAGCCGCCAGACCATGGCCTACGGCTTCGCCGCCCTGTGGCTGGCATTGACGATGATTAATGGCGCCGTGGGAGTGGTGCATGCGGGCCAGCCGCTAGGTTCGGAAATTGTGATTGGCAGTGCGGTGTTCGGCATACCGATGGCGGCGATGGTGTTGTTCATGGTGCTAAGCGCCGAGTCCTGAACGGACCCGACGCTCAGGCGCCGATCAACGAACCAAGTGCAGGAACTGCATGTGCCGTTCGTACTGGTCGAGGATGTCGTTGATGATCTGCTCTTTGGTGTAGCCGACCAGATCGTAGTCCTGACTGCCCTCGCTCAAATGCACTTCGGCGCGGTAATAGCGACGATTGTTGAGCTGCTTCGAGCCCATCCCGCCACGCGCGAACGACGGCGTGAAGTAGCCGCGCATCTGCACCTGATAGATGAACGGATGCGCATCACCATGGCCGATTTCGAGGCTGACGCTGTCATTCGCCGGATCCGGCTGGGTGACCACGTTGAGGCCTTTTTCAACGAACACCGCCGTCACTTCTTCAATTGCCGGGCGTACCGTGGTGTCCATGAAGCGGTACACCTCGTCACGCGACGGGAAGTGCACCGCCTGACTCAGCCGCTGACGCCAGCCGCCCGTACCGCGCCGTGAACCGGAGACCGGTGCCAGCGAGTGCAACTGCGCGATCTGCTTCTGCGACTCCAGATAGAACGCCTTGTGCAAGCCCCACATCATCAACAGCAGGATCAACGAGAACGGCAACGAGGTCAGCACTACCGCTGATTTCAGCGCATCGATACTGCCGGAGAACAGCAACGCACTGGTGATCAGCGCCGTCATCGCGCCCCAGAACACTCGCAGCCATTTCGGCCCGTCTTCGTCTGGGTTGCCACCCTTGGCCGACAGGGTCGAGAGCACCACGGTGCCGGAGTCGGCAGACGTCACGAAGAACACGAAGCTGATAAACACCGTCACGGCGATGACGGTTTTGCTCCACGGGTAGGTTTCCAGCAGCAGGTAAATGCTCATCGACGGATTGTCGATGGCCGACATGCCCAGCGCGCTCATGCCGTGGTTGAGCACTTGATCCAGCGCGCTGTTGCCGAAAATCGACATCCACGCGAGGGTAAAACCGAGCGGAATCAGCAGCACGCCGAAAACGAATTCACGGATGGTCCGGCCACGGGAAATCCGGGCGATGAACAGGCCCACGAACGGCGACCATGCAATCCACCAGGCCCAGTAAAACACTGTCCAGCCGCCGAGCCAGTCGCTCGGTTTGTCGTAGGCGTAGAGGTCGAAACTCTTCATCGGCAAGGCGCCGAGGTAGTCGCCAAGATTCTGGATCAAGGTGTTGAGCAGGTGCTGGGTAGGCCCGGCGAACAACACGAACAGCAGCAGCGCACAGGCCAGCAGCATGTTGATGTCGGACATCACACGCACGCCTTTATCGACGCCGGAGACGGCAACGATGATCGCCGCGCCCATCATCAGCGTGATCAGACCGACTTGAATCCACTGGGTGTGAGCGATGCCGAACAGGTAGTCGAGACCGGAGTTGAGGTGCAGCACACCAAAACCCATGTCGGCGCCCAGACCGAACACCGTGGCGATGATGCCGAAGCCGTCCACTGCGTAACCAATCGGGCCGTTGATGCGTTTGCCAATCAGCGGATACAGCGCCGAGCGCAGCGCCAGCGGCAGGTTGTGGCGGTAGGCGAAGTAGGCCAGCGCCATGCCGACGAAGGCAAACACGCCCCAGCCATGCAGGCCCCAGTGCAGAAACAGAATCTGCATCGCCTGACGTGCCGCATCCGCCGTGCCCGCCTCGCCTTGCGGCGGCTGGAGCATATGGGTCAGCGGTTCAGAGACGCAGAAGAAGAACAGCGTGATGCTGATCCCGGCGGCGAACAGCATGCCGGCCCAGGACAAGTAACTGAATTCGGGCTCGTCGTGGTCGGCACCGAGTTTTATCTTGCCGTAGCCGGATAAGGCGGTGACCACCACGAAGACCAGATACAGGGTCATCGCGAGCATGTAGTACCAGCCGACCGTATTGGCCGCCCAGTTTTGCGCTTCCAGCAGCCAGGCGCCTGCCTGCTCCGGCATGGCGATGACAACGAGACCAAACAGCAGAATGACCGTCGCGGCGAAGTAGAACACCGGCGGATTCATGCGTACCAGACCGCTGGCGGGGGTAGACGATGCACTCATGAAACGTGCACCTCGAGGGGTTGAAACGTGGCTGAAATGATCGGACTCAGCAAAGGCAAGCCTCCTGTTGTGAGCGGGCAGCGAACCACCGGTTTAACTTGAATGAACGTTCAAGTTAAACATGGATAGGGTGGCAAGGACTAATCGTACGGCTAGGCGGTAGTTTTCCTACGCTAGCTCAAGGATGGGTATGACGTGGGTTTGAGGGTATTCGTTCACTGGAGAATTGGCTGATTGCCATTATCTTGATTTGGTCTGAAAATCATTCGCGAGCAGGCTCGCTCCCACATTTGAAACGCATTCCAGTGTGGGAGCGAGCCTGCTCGCGAAGAGGCCAGATGCCGCAACGCAATTTCAGAGCCTACTTCTGCGTCCCGTCATCATGCTGCAGATTCGCCTGGGTCAGATTGCACCCCGCCGGCACACTCCGCGTCAGCCACACATTGCCGCCAATGGTCGACCCCTTGCCAATGGTGATCCGCCCGAGAATCGTCGCCCCGGCATAAATCACCACATCGTCTTCAACAATTGGATGGCGCGGATGGCCCTTCTGCAACTGCCCGTCTTCATCTGCCGGGAAACGCTTGGCGCCCAACGTCACCGCCTGATAAATCCGCACGCGCTCACCAATGATCGCCGTCTCGCCGATCACCACGCCCGTGCCGTGATCGATAAAGAAGCTACGGCCGATCTGCGCACCCGGATGGATATCGATACCGGTCGCCGAATGGGCGATTTCCGCGCTGATCCGCGCCAGCAACGGCAAACCGGCGCGATACAAATGGTGCGCGAGGCGATGGTGAATCACCGCGAGAATCCCCGGGTAGCACAGCAGCACTTCGTCGACACTGCGTGCCGCCGGATCACCGTGATAGGCCGCCAGCACATCGGTGTCGAGCAGCGTGCGCAGGCCCGGCAGTGCGAGGGCGAAATCTTGTACGATCTGAATCGCGCGGGCTTCGACTTCGGTGTCAGCCTGCGCGCTGTGGCGGGCGACGTAACGCAACTCCAGGCGGGTCTGCGCCAGCAACGCATTCAGCGCGACATCGAGGGTGTGGCCGACGTAGAAATCTTCACTCTCTTCGCGCAGGTCAACCGGGCCCAGGCGCATCGGGAACAACGCGCCACACAATGCTTCAAGAATCTCCGCCATCGCTGCACGGGACGGCAACTCGCGACCGCCCTGCTCGCCGGACGCCCGGCCGTTCTGTGCCCGCCACTGATCCCGCGCGCTGCGCAGTTGACTGACGATGGTCTGCAATTGCCAATGGCTGGAACGCTCGCTCACGGTAAAGACTCCTCACGGGCGGCCGGACTGTCTGGCCGCGTCAACGGCGCCTACTTTACGGCATGCTTACGAGGGCGAATTAAGAACCGATAGTGCTGGCCTCAGTTCATTTGGCTATAAGCGATTCACGGTTGCCCCTGCAAAAGCGCGTGCCTATAGTCCTTTCATCTTCCTCCGCCAGTACGGACCCATGATCAAACAACAGCTGGACCGCTTTAACCGTCTCGACCTGCTCAACCACCCAACGCCGCTGGAAAAACTCGAACGCCTGTCCACCTGGCTTGGCCGCGAGGTGTACATCAAGCGCGATGACCTGACGCCGCTGGCCATGGGCGGCAACAAATTGCGCAAACTCGAATACCTCGCTGCCGACGCTCTCGCGCAAGGCGCCGACACGCTGATCACCGCCGGCGCGCTGCAATCGAACCACGTTCGCCAGACCGCCGCACTGGCCGCCAAATTGGGCCTGGGTTGCGTGGCGCTGCTGGAAAATCCGCTGGGCACTGACGACAGCAATTACACCGGCAACGGCAACCGCCTGCTGCTGGATCTGTTCGACACCAAAGTCGAACTGGTCGACAACCTCGACAACGCCGACGAACAACTGACCGCCCTCGCCGCCCGCCTGCGCAGCAACGGCAAGAAGCCGTATCTGGTGCCAATTGGTGGCTCCAATGCGCTCGGTGCGTTGGGCTATGTGCGCGCCGGTCTGGAACTGGCCGAGCAGATCAACGACACCGGCCTGAATTTCGCCGCCGTGGTGTTGGCCTCGGGCAGTGCCGGGACGCACAGCGGTCTGGCATTGGCGTTGAGCGAAGTGTTGCCGCAATTGCCGGTGATTGGCGTGACGGTTTCGCGCAGTGAAGAAGATCAGCGACCGAAGGTTCAGGGACTTGCCGAACGCACGGCGGCGCTGCTCGGCGTCGAACTGCCGGCCAGCTTCAAGGTCGAGTTGTGGGACGAATATTTCGGCCCGCGTTATGGCGAGCCGAATGCCGGGACGCTGGCGGCGCTGAAGCTGCTGGCGAGTCAGGAAGCGGTGTTGCTTGATCCGGTTTACACCGGCAAGGCCATGGCAGGTTTACTCGACGGGATTGGTCGTCAGCGCTTTGATGAAGGCCCGATCATCTTCCTGCACACCGGTGGCGCGCCAGCGTTGTTTGCCTACAAGGATTTCCTGTAACAGAAGATCAAAACGGCAGCTCCTACAAGTGATCTCATGTAGGAGCTGCCGCGGGCTGCGATCTTTTTCCACAGACAATACATATTCCAATAAAGAATAACATTTCAAATATTAAGTATTTTCAAGTCTAACGCAGACATCTTATAGTCTCGCCGCAGGCGAATTTCGCGAGAGACGCATAAGCTGCTTTAAGGCAGGATAGCGCTGTCGTCCGAATCACCAATTCGCCAACTTTCCTTAAGCGTCTTCCATAAGAAAACACAGGGGCTTGTCATGAATTTTTCCGCACTACGTCGCAATCTGCTGGTGGGTTCGCTGGGCCTTGCGCTGAGCGCCGGCCTGATCGGCCAGGCAGTGGCCGGTGAACAGTTGCAACAGATCAAGGACAAAGGCGTTATCAACGTCGGCCTGGAAGGCACTTACCCACCGTTCAGCTTCGTTGATGCCGACGGCAAGCTGTCCGGTTTCGAAGTTGAATTCTCTGAGGCGCTGGCCAAAGAGCTGGGTGTGAAGGTCAAACTGCAGACCACCAAGTGGGACGGCATCCTCGCGGCGCTTGAGTCCAAGCGTCTGGATGCAGTGATCAACCAGGTGACCATTTCCGAAGAGCGCAAGAAGAAGTATGACTTCTCCGAGCCGTACACAGTTTCCGGGATTCAGGCGCTGGTGCTGACCAAGAAAGCCGCCGACCTGAACATCAAATCCGCTGCCGATCTGGGTGGCAAGAAAGTCGGCGTGGGCCTGGGCACCAACTACGAGCAGTGGGTCAAAGCCAACGTGCCGACCGCTGACGTGCGCACTTATGAAGATGATCCGACTAAATTCCAGGACCTGCGTGTCGGCCGTATCGACGCCATCCTGATCGACCGTCTGGCCGCACTGGAATACGCCCGCAAAGCCAAGGACACCACTGCCGCAGGCGAACCGTTCTCTCGTCAGGAAGCTGGCGTTACCTTGCGTAAAGGCGAGCCTGAACTGTTGGCTGCAGTGAACAAGGCTATCGAAAAGCTGCGCGCCGATGGCACGCTGGCCAAGCTTTCGGAAAAATACTTCAGCGCTGACGTCACTAAATAATGGAAGCAACTTTCCAAATCGTACGGGAGGCCATGCCCTTTTTGCTCAAGGGCATGTACTTCACGGTCATCCTCAGCCTCGGTGGCATGTTCTTCGGCTTCCTGCTCGGCTTCAGCCTGGCGTTGATGCGTCTGTCGCGCTTCAAAGTGGCGAACTGGATTGCCCGCATCTACGTGTCGTTTTTTCGCGGCACGCCGTTGCTGGTGCAACTGTTCGTGATCTATTTCGGCTTGCCACAGGTGGGGATCGAACTCGATCCGATCCCGGCTGCCCTGATCGGCCTTTCGCTGAACATGGCGGCCTACATTTGTGAAATCCTGCGATCTTCGATCAGCTCGATCGAACGCGGTCAGTGGGAAGCCGCCGCGAGCATTGGCATGACCCGCGCGCAAACCCTGCGGCGGGCCATCTTGCCGCAAGCGATGCGTACGGCATTACCGGCGCTCGGCAACAGCTTCATTTCACTGGTCAAGGACACTGCACAGGCCGCCACTATCCAGGTGCCGGAGTTGTTACGTCAGGCGCAGTTGATCAGCGCACGTAACTTCGAAATTTTCACCATGTACCTTAGTGCCGCACTGCTCTACTGGATTCTGGCCTCGGTGCTCGCGCACCTGCAAAACAAGCTGGAAGAGCGGGTCAATCGGCACGACCAGGAGTCCTGACCCCATGATTGTCGTGGAAAAACTGACCAAGCAATTCAAGGGTCAGGTCGTGCTCAACGGCATTGACCTCGAGGTGAAGGAAGGCGAAGTCGTCGCAATCATCGGCCCCAGCGGTTCGGGGAAAACGACGTTCCTGCGCTGCCTGAACTTCCTTGAACAACCCACAAGCGGCCGGATCAAGGTCGGCGATATCGAAATCGATACCGGCCGCCCGCTGAACCAGCAGCAAAGTCTGGTGCGCAACCTGCGCCAGCACGTGGGCTTCGTGTTCCAGAACTTCAACCTGTTCCCCCATCGCACCGCACTGGAAAACGTCATCGAAGGCCCGGTTGTGGTCAAGAAGATGCCACGCGAAGCCGCCATTGCCTTGGGCAAAAAGCTCATGGCCAAAGTCGGACTCGCCGGCAAAGAAGACGCTTATCCACGTCGTCTCTCTGGTGGTCAGCAACAGCGCATAGCGATCGCCCGGGCGCTGGCGATGGAACCGGAAGTGATCCTCTTCGACGAGCCGACTTCGGCGCTTGACCCGGAGCTGGTCGGCGAAGTGCTGGCGACGATTCGTGGCCTGGCTGAAGAAAAACGCACTATGGTGATCGTCACCCACGAGATGGGTTTTGCTCGTGACGTGGCCAACCGTGTGGTGTTTTTCGATAAAGGCGTGATCGTCGAACAAGGTGAAGCGAAGGCATTGTTTGCCAATCCGAAAGAAGAACGCACTAAACAGTTTCTCAGCAAGTTCCTGAATCACGCCTGAGAACTTTTATTGCATCACCGATAACTTCCACGGACGGAAGTTTCCTTTATAAAACATTTACCCCCTTCAGTCTCATTCAAACAAAACATATCCCAAACAGTACATATATATGTTCTGCAACAGATAACACCCGCCTCCTCCCCTGCCACCTGAAATGATAGTGCTCAAATAAATCCGCGCATAAAACGCCGAGAAAGCCCTGTGTCCCGTGGCTCATTTCGCCTGATCACTTAGGCATATGGCCGCGACAGCGTAGGAAACTTCTGATTAATTCGTAATTCACGGATTAACTAATATCGTCTATTGACACCCCATCCCGCAGACTCTTATCTAGTCGGCAACCGGCATCAACTAGTTTAACCACCCCGTCTTCAACTTGAATAAAAGCCCAAAGCTTTATTGCCAGTTTATTCACGCTTTTTGTTCTTTCAGAAACGGACTTCGCTGCAAGGCTTCAAGGAGAGAAATCGATGACCCGCACTTCGCACACCCCCGAACTGGCAGCGCCGACCCTCGCGCCAGCGCAAAAAACCGGCATCAATCTGGCTGCCGCCGCACACCTCTTGATCGAGGTGTCGCCCTACCCTGATATGGACAGCGGCGATCTCATCGAGCTGTTCTGGAACAAATGCTATGTCGCTTCCAAAGTGCTGACGGCGGATGACGTCGGCATAGCCGTCAGCCTAAGGGTGCCGGAAAGCTTCATCACCAACGGCACCGCGCGCATCCACTACCGGGTGATGCAGGTCGGTCAGGGGCCGGCGTTTTCGGCGGCGACGCGCGTACAGGTCAAACTGGACTGCCCCGGCGGGCAACCCACGGCGCTGAGCGCAGACGAAAATCAGCAACTGGCCCCGGTTGCCATCCCCGACGCCATACGCCGTCAGGGCGTCAATCCGAACCAGATTAAACGCGGTGTGCCGCTGACCATCGAGCCGTACCTGAACATGGCCGAGGATGACGCCATCACCTTGCGCTGGGGTGACGTGCGCATGGATCTGGCACCGGTCACCGCCGCAGATATCGGCTTGCCGATTCAGGTCTGGGTACCGCCGTCGGTGATCGTCGAAGCAGGCGAGGATCTGCGCCTGGACGTGACGTATTGCATTCTCGATCGGGTCGGCAACAACTCCCGCTGGGCACCGCCCCGCACATTGAAAATCGGCTGCGCAAATCCTTATCTGAAAGTCCCGCTCATGCCCGAACTCAAAGCCGCCGAATCCCGCAAGCCCTGAACACAATGCCCCTGTGGCGAGAGAGCAAGCGCCCTCGCCACCGGATCATTCCAGCCGCAAAAAAATTCTTAACCAACCCGACCATCACCTCTTCTATGCATATTCCTAAAAGTTAGTTTATTTAATATTTATACACGTTTAGGGTATATAAACCGGACCACCGGACATTCATTCGTTCGCCGCACTTTTGCGGCGTTTTTCATGAGATGTGAGGTAGGTAGCATGGTCCGGAACACAATCACCCCAGTGCAGATCGCCAGGGCATTGCGTGCAGCCAAGGAGCGGCACTGATGTCCAGTCTGGCAGATGCAAACGTCCAGTCTGATCTGGACATCGCCCCGTTGTTGTTGCCTGCGCAGGTCTTGCGCAACGACGCCCAAGCCATCAACGCCGCCCAAGAGCTGGCACAAGTCGCCCGCGTGCAGGCCGCGAAACGCGACCGTCAGCGCAAGCTGCCGTGGTCGGAAATCGAACAGTTCACCCGCAGCGGATTAGGCAGCATCGCCATCCCGCGCGAATACGGTGGCCCGCAGGTTTCATTCGTCACTCTGGCCGAAGTGTTCGCGATCATCTCCGCCGCCGACCCGGCGTTGGGGCAGATCCCGCAGAACCAGTTCGGCATCATCAATCTGGTACTCGGCAGCGCCACCGAAGCGCAGAAACAACAGCTATTCCAGAGCGTTCTGGAAGGCTGGCGCATCGGCAACGCCGGTCCTGAGCGCGGCACCAAAAACACCCTGGAACTGAAAGCGCGGATCACCGCCGATGGCGATGATTACGTGATCAACGGCCAGAAGTTCTACTCCACTGGCGCACTGTTTGCGCATTGGGTTGCGGTGAAAGCGCTCAACGATGACGGCAAGCAAGTACTGGCCTTCGTCCGTCGCGGCACGCCGGGGCTGCGCATCGTTGATGACTGGTCGGGCTTCGGTCAACGCACCACCGCCAGCGGTACGATTCTGCTGAACAACGTGCGTGTCGAATCGAGCCTGGTGGTCGACAACTGGAAGATCAACGAAACCCCGAACACCCAAGGCGCGGTGTCGCAGCTGATTCAAGCCGCGATCGACGCCGGCATCGCCCGTGGCGCCATTGATGACGCCATTGAGTTCATCAAAACCCGCGCACGGCCGTGGATCGACGCCAAGGTTGATCGCGCCAGCGATGATCTTTATGTCATCGCCGATATCGGCAAACTCAAAATCGAACTGCACGCCGCCGAAGCGCTGCTGCGCAAGGCCGGCAAAGTGCTCGATCAAGTGCACGCCGCGCCGATCACCGCCGAGTCCGCCGCACGCGCTTCTATCGCCGTGGCGGAGGCGAAAGTGCTGACTACCGAGATCTCGCTGTTGGCCAGTGAAAAGCTTTTCGAACTGGCCGGCAGCCGCGCCACCCTCGCCGAATTCAACCTCGACCGTCACTGGCGCAACGCCCGCGTGCACACGTTGCACGACCCGGTGCGCTGGAAATATCACGCGGTCGGCGCCTATCGCCTCAACGGCACTTTGCCTGCTCGCCATTCCTGGATCTGACGACCAGACATCTGGAGAAAAACATGACGCTTTCCCATCACGTCGCGGTCATCACCAGCGATGAGCAAGCCCTGATCGTCGCCAGCGACCTGGCCGAAGATTTCAAACGCGACAGCGCCCTGCGCGACCGTGAACGCCGCCTGCCTCTGCCGGAACTCGACGTGTTTTCCCGCTCGGGTCTGTGGGGCATCAGCGTACCGAAGGAATACGGCGGCGCTGGCGTGTCCAACGTGACTTTGGCCAAAGTCATCGCGCTGATCGCTCAAGCCGACGGCTCGCTCGGGCAGATTCCGCAAAATCATTTTTACGCGCTGGAAGTGCTGCGGGTTAACGGCAGTCACCAGCAGAAACAACGGCTTTATGCCGAAGTGCTGGCCGGGCAACGCTTCGGCAACGCCTTGGCGGAACTAGGTACGAAAACCGCTCACGACCGCGTCACCAGCCTCAAGCGTGATGGTGACGGCTATCGCATCAACGGCCGCAAGTTCTATGCGACCGGCGCGATTTATGCCCAGCGCATTCCAACTTCCGTTGTCGATGAAAACGGTGTGCAGCAACTGGCCTTCGTTCCGCGTGACAGCAAAGGCCTGACCGTGATCGACGACTGGAGCGGCTTCGGCCAGCGCACCACCGGCAGCGGTTCGGTGGTGTTCGAAGATGTGTACGTCGCGGCTGAAGACGTGCTGCCGTTTCAAAGCGCCTTTGAACGTCCAACCACCGTCGGCCCGCTGGCGCAGATCCTTCACGCCGCCATCGACACCGGTATTGCCCGCGCCGCTTACGAAGACGCCCTGCACTTTGTGCGCAGCAAGACGCGGCCGTGGATCGATTCCGGCAACGACAAAGCCACCGAAGACCCGCTGACGTTGAAGAGCTTCGGCCACTTGAGCATTCGCCTGCACGCCACGGAGGCGTTGCTTGAACGCGCCGGCGAATTCCTCGACGCAGCGCAAGCCGGGACCAGCGCAGAAACCGTCGCTGCCGCTTCGATTGCCGTCGCCGAAGCACGGGCGATCAGCACTGAAATCTCTTTGGCCGCCGGCAGCACGCTGTTCGAACTGGCCGGCAGCCAGGCGACACTGATCGAACACGGCCTCGACCGCCACTGGCGCAACGCCCGCGTGCACACCTTGCACGACCCGGTGCGCTGGAAATATCACGCGGTGGGCAACTACTACCTCAACGATGAAAACCCTCCGTTGCGAGGGACGATCTGATGAGCGCGGCGAAAAAGAAGATCCTGCTCAATGCGTTCAACATGAACTGCATCGGCCACATCAACCATGGCCTGTGGACGCATGCGCGCGATACCTCAACGCGCTACAACACCATTGAATACTGGACCGAACTGGCGCAACTGCTGGAGCGCGGACTGTTCGACGGCTTGTTCATCGCTGACATCGTCGGCGTGTATGACGTCTATCAGAACTCGGTGGACGTGACGTTGAAAGAGTCGATCCAGTTACCGGTCAACGATCCGTTATTGCTGGTTTCAGCGATGGCTGCCGTGACCAAAAACCTCGGTTTCGGCTTGACCGCCAACCTCACCTACGAACCGCCGTATCTGTTCGCCCGGCGCATGTCGACGCTCGATCATTTGAGCCGTGGTCGAGTGGGCTGGAACATTGTCACCGGCTATCTCGACAGCGCCGCGAAAGCCATGGGACTGAGCGAGCAGGTCGAGCATGACCGTCGTTATGACCAGGCCGACGAGTACCTGGAGGTGCTCTACAAACTCTGGGAAGGCAGTTGGGAAAACGGCGCGGTACTGAATAACCGTGAGCAGCGGATCTACGCCAACCCGGAAAAAGTGCACAAGGTCGAGCACAAGGGCGAGTTCTATCAGGTCGAGGGCTATCACCTCTGTGAGCCGTCGCCACAGCGCACACCGGTGCTGTTTCAGGCCGGCAGTTCTGAGCGCGGTTTGCTGTTCGCCGGGCGTCACGCCGAGTGCGTGTTCATCAGCGGCCAGAACAAACCGTCGACCAAGGTTCAGGTCGACAAGGTGCGCGCCAGCGCCGTCGAGGCCGGGCGCAATCCTGAGGACATCAAGGTGTTCATGGGCCTCAACGTGATCGTCGGCGCGACCGAAGAAGCCGCGTGGGCCAAGCACGCCGAGTATCTGAGCTACGCCAGCGCCGAAGCCGGCGTGGCGCATTTTTCCGCCTCCACCGGCATCGACTTTTCCCAATACGAGATCGACGAACCGATCCAATACGTGAAGAGCAACGCCATTCAGTCGGCGACCAAAAACCTGCAGAACAACGACTGGACCCGGCGCAAATTGCTCGACCAGCATGCCCTCGGTGGCCGCTACATCACCGTGGTCGGTTCGGTTGATCAAGTGGCAGATGAGCTGGAATCGTGGATCGCCGAGACCGGCCTGGATGGTTTCAACCTGACCCGCATTGTCACGCCGGAAAGCTATGTCGATTTTATCGAGCTGGTGGTTCCGGAGCTGCAGCGGCGTGGGTCGTACAAGACCGCGTATGACAGCGGCAGCTTGCGCGAGAAGCTGTTTCACAGCGAAGCGCAGTTGCCCGAGCAACACACCGGCGCAGCGTTCCGCCGCTAAAAGCATCGCTGGCAAGCCAGCTCCCACAAGGGTCTGTGGCGTTCACAAAACCTGTGGGAGCTGGCTTGCCACTGATGAGGCCCGACCCGACACCACAAAATTAATGCACTGACTGGAAAAACCATCATGACCAAGAAACGCCTGTCCCACCCAGTCAAAGCACTGGCCCTGGCCCTCGGCCTGTTCAGCTCGGCCGTTTTCGCCGCCGACGCTCCGCTGAAAATCGGCACCACCGCAGCCTTCGCCATCCCGCTGGAAGCCGCTGTAGAAGAAGCCTCCAGACAAGGCCTGAACGTCGAGCTGGTGGAGTTCACTGACTGGATCGCACCCAACGTCAGCCTCGCCGCCGGCGACATCGACGTGAACTACTTCCAGCACATCCCGTTCCTCGAAAACGCCAAAGCCGCCTCGGGTTTTGATCTGGTGCCGTTCGCACCGGGGATCATCAACAACGTCGGTCTCTATTCGAAAAAATACAAAAGCTTTGATGAGTTGCCCGAAGGCGCCAGCGTCGCCATCGCCAACGACCCGATCAACAGCGGGCGTGGTTTGCAATTGCTGGCCAAGGCCGGTTTGATCACGCTGAAGCCGGGCGTCGGCTACAAGGCTACTGAAGACGATATCGTCGCCAACCCGAAGAAAATCAAAATCCTCCAAGTCGAAGCCGTGCAATTGGTACGCGCCTATGACGACGCCGATCTGGTCCAGGGCTACCCGGCCTACATTCGTCTGGCGAAGACTTTCGATGCCGGTTCGGCACTGCTGTTCGACGGTCTCGACCACAAGGAATACGTGATCCAGTTCGTCATCCAGCCGAAAAGCAAAACCGACCCGCGCCTGATCAAATTCGTCGACATTTACCAGCATTCGCCGGTTGTTCGCGCGGCGCTGGATAAGGCCCACGGCAAGCTGTATCAAGCCGGTTGGGAAAGCTGAGCATGACGGCCGCGATCCAACGGCGACTGGAGATTCCAGAGCCACACCATGCTGAAAAAACCGAGCTGCACCCCGAGCTGAATCGCGCCCATGTACGCTTCATCGGCCTGGGCAAAACCTACAACGGCCGGCAGGGCCCGGTCGCCGCGTTGCAAGGCATCGATCTGGCGATTCAGCGCGGGGAAGTGTTCGGCATCATCGGCCGCAGCGGTGCCGGCAAGTCGTCGCTGATTCGGACGATCAATCGTTTGGAACAGCCGACGTCCGGGCGCGTTCTGATCGATCAGGTCGACATCGGCGAGTTCGATGAAGACCGTCTGGTCGCCCTTCGCCGGCGCATCGGCATGATTTTTCAGCACTTCAATCTGATGTCGGCCAAGACCGTTTGGCAGAACGTCGAATTGCCGCTGAAAGTCGCGGGCGTAGCAAAAGAGCAGCGCGACAAAAAAGTCCGTGAATTGCTCGAACTGGTCGGTCTGCAAAGCAAGCACAAGGCTTATCCGGCGCAGCTTTCCGGTGGGCAGAAACAACGCGTCGGCATCGCCCGTGCGCTGGTGCACGACCCGGATATTTTGCTCTGCGACGAAGCGACTTCGGCCCTTGATCCGGAAACCACGCAGTCGATCCTCGGCTTGCTGCGTGAGATCAACCAACGCCTGGGCCTGACCATCGTATTGATTACCCATGAGATGGCAGTGATCCGCGAAATCTGCGCCCGCGTTGTCGTGCTTGAACACGGGCGAGTTGTCGAGCAAGGCCCGGTCTGGGAAGTGTTCGGCAATCCACAGCATGAGGTCAGCCAGACCTTGCTCGCGCCGCTGCAACACGCGTTGCCGGAGGAGTTGCAGAGCCGCTTGCAAGCTCAAGCGCCCTCCTCCGACGCCGCTGTGGTGCTGCGTTTGCAGTTCACCGGCAGCGCCAGTGACGAGCCGGATCTGGCGGCACTGTTCGCTGCATTGGGTGGCCGGGTGAAGCTGCTTCAGGGCGGCGTCGAACGGATTCAGGGGCATGCGCTGGGGCAACTATTGCTGGCGGTGAGCGGCTCTTCGTTCAGCGCCGAGCAACTGCGCGAGCGCGCCACGCCTTGGGCGCAACGGGTGGAGGTACTGGGTTATGTGGTTTGATCGCTTGTTGCAGGGTTTTATCGACACGTTTCTGATGGTCGGCGTGTCGTCGCTGATCGCCTTGCTGGTGGGGATTCCCATGGCGGTGATCCTGGTCACCAGCGACAAGGGCGGCATCTATGAAGCGCCGGTGTTGAACCGTGCCTTGGGCGCGTTCGTGAACCTGTTCCGCTCGATCCCGTTTCTGATTCTGATGGTCGCGCTGATTCCGTTTACCCGGTTGATTGTCGGCACCACCTACGGTGTCTGGGCGGCCGTGGTGCCGCTGACGATTGCGGCGACGCCGTTCTTTGCGCGGATTGCCGAAGTGAGCCTGCGTGAGGTCGATCATGGTTTGATCGAAGCCGCGCAGGCGATGGGTTGCCGGCGTTGGCACATTGTCTGGCATGTGCTATTGCCCGAGGCGCTGCCGGGGATTGTCGGCGGTTTCACGATTACGCTAGTGACGATGATCAACTCCTCGGCCATGGCCGGGGCGATTGGTGCCGGTGGCTTGGGGGATATCGCTTATCGCTACGGCTATCAGCGCTTTGACAGCCAGATCATGTTGACGGTGATTGTGTTGCTGGTGGCGTTGGTCGCGGTGATTCAGTTGGGTGGGGATCGCTTGGCGCGGGGGTTGAACAAGCGCTGAGCTCATCCGGAATCATGCGGCGCCTCTGAACCCGCTTTCGCGAGCAGGCTCGCTCCCACATTTGGAATGTGTTTCCCTGTGGGAGATTCTATGGTTGAGGGGAAGCCCTCAACTGACTTTTGTCTGGTATTCGCTTTGCCCTTTCAGCAAGGCGAATACCACCCGAGCAAGTTTGCGAGCCAGCATCACCAACGCCTGCGTGGTGCTGAAACCCCGTGCTCTTTGGGCCTCGTAAAACCCTTTCCAGGCTTTCGTACGGCTAGCCGACATCGCAGCGTTGTGCAAAAGTCGGCGGGCCTCGGGGTCTCCGCGCTTGGTCAAGCTGCGGCGACCGTCCTTTTGCCCTGATTTCGATACCCTTAAATCCATGCCCAGGAAGGCGATAAACGCATCCGCGTTGCTAAATTCCCCCCGCTGAAACGCCGTGAGCAGGCGCGCTCCGGTCAGAAATCCAATGCCCTCAACTTTCAGGCAACGCTTCAATTGGCCGAGCAAACCGGCTTGTTTGAGCTGATCGTTGATCGTCTTTTCGATCATCGTTTCAAGCCGCTGCATGGATTTTATTTGTTCAGCAAAAGCTGCCTTCAATAGCGGCTCATTCGACCAGCTCTGCACCAGGCCGACCCTTGCCTGGACCAAAGCCGCGCGGCGGCGGAAAAGGCTCAGGAGCTGGCGGTACAGCGGTGATGGCGGGGTCCAGGGGCGCAACTCCTCGGCTTCGTTCTTCAGGTAACGGGCCAGCAACTTGGCGTCCAAGGCGTCGGTTTTGGCGCGGATCTTCACGCCTTCGCGGTAATGTTTGAGTTCATAGCCGCCCACCATGTAAATCGTGCAACCGGCCGCATAGGCCAAATCAGCGAATTCCAAGTGGTAGATGTTTGTAGCCTCAATGGCAATAGACACGGGGCCGAGCAAGGCCTTCAGCCACTGCTTAATGGATGTTTTGGTGTTGGGAATCGCTTCAAGCAGATCGCTATCGGCCTGATAAATCACCAGTTCATTTTTGGCGACATCCACGCCAACGATCGGATTTGATAGAGCGACTGGCATTACCACAGGATTTCCTCCGGGATAAGGTTTGAGCACTTGAAGGGCTCACCCAGAGGCGCAGGCTTGTTCCTATCGTCGGTCTAGCCAGATGCATTCTTTATCGGCGCTTGGGTGAAAGGAGGAGGGGCGAAATCTCCCACGGTCTGTGCTGCGTCAACAGTCAGAATCGAGCCTTGTCCCTCCTCCTCCCTTCAAGTCCTACCATACAAGCGAGCCTGCTCGCGAATGGCTGCGCAGCAGCCCCGAACCCGATGGCGTATATTCGGCAAATCCCAATTGCCCGCGTATCCCGACCATGAAGCAGACCCCCACCGATCTCGAACAGATCACCGCGACCACCCTCGGCCATTACAACTCAGTGGCCGAAGACTTCCGTGAAGGCACCCGCGATCACGATGTCAGCCAGAACATTGATGCGTTGCTGCGGCATATTCAGGGCACGGCGCCATTCACGATTCTGGATTTTGGCTGCGGCCCAGGGCGGGATCTGCAAACGTTTACGCGCATGGGGCATGTCGCTGTGGGTCTCGACGGTTCGCAAGAGTTTGCGCGAATGGCCCGTGAGGACAGTGGCTGCGAGGTGCTGCAACAGGACTTTCTGAAGCTGGATCTGCCGGCCGAACGCTTCGACGGGATCTTCGCCAATGCGGTGCTGTTTCATGTGCCGCTGCAGGAGTTGTCGCGGGTGCTCAAGCAATTGCATGGCGCCCTGAAGCCCGGTGGCGTGCTGTTCAGCTCGAATCCACGCGGGGATAACCGTGAGGGCTGGAACGGGCCGCGCTATGGCTCGTATCACGATCTTGAGGCGTGGCAAGGGTTGCTGACGGCGGCAGGGTTTGTCGAGCTTGAGCATTACTATCGGCCGGCCGGGCTGCCGCGTGAGCAGCAGCCTTGGTTGGCCAGCGTTTGGCGTAAGGCTTGAGTCGAGTCAGAGAAAAGCCCCTCACCCCCAGCCCTCTCCCGGAGGGAGAGGGAGCCGATTGGGGGATATTTAAGCAGTACGCCGACCGGATCTAACTTAGCTGAACCCATAATCGACCCGATCCTTCAGGTCGATGGATAGCGTCAGACACCTAGGTCAGTCCCCTCTCCCTTTGGGCGGTCCGACGTTTCGGGAGGGTTAGGGTGAGGGGCGCTGTTGACTCAATCCTTCTTCGGTTCGCGAATCTTGTACCAGGCCACATACAGCGCCGGCAGGAACAGCAGCGTCAGCAACGTCGCCACCACAATCCCGCCAATCATTGCGTAAGCCATCGGTCCCCAGAACACTTCCCGGGCAATCGGGATCATGCCCATGCTCGCCGCTGCCGCGGTCAACAGGATCGGCCGGCGCCGGTGCTCGGTCGCTTCCACCACCGCATCCCACGGCGCATAGCCTTTCTGCTCGAACTCATCGATCTGCGTCACGAGGATCACCGAGTTACGGATGATGATACCGATCAGCGCCAGAATCCCCAGAATCGCCACGAAGCCCATCGGCGTGCCGGTTGGCACCAGCGCCAGCACTACGCCGATCAGCCCCAGTGGCGCGACACTGGCGACGAGGAACATCTTCTGCACGCTGTGCAACTGGATCATCAGGAAGGTCGCCATCAAAAACAGCATCAACGGCAAAACCTTGGCAATCGGCCCTTGGGCCTTGCCGCTTTCCTCGACCGTACCGCCGGTGGCGACCTTGTAGCCCACTGGCAGTTTGTCAGCGAAGGCATCAATCGACGGCTTGAGCAGTTTCACCAAATCGGTCGGCTGGATCTCGTCGCGCACCGAGGCCTTGATGGTGATGGTCGGCAAGCGGTCACGACGCCACACCAGCGGCTGCTCCAGTTCATAACGCACGGTGGCGAACGCCAGCAGCGGGATCGACGTGCCGTTGGGCGTAACGATCTGCAGATTCTGCAGGGTTTCCGGCGTACCGCGCTCCGAATTCACCGCCCGGCCGACCACATTGATCAGGTAGATGTCGTCGTTGACCTGGGTCAGAGGCGCGCCGCTGACGATGCTGTTCATCAGGTTCGCCACGTCTTCGGAGGACAACCCGAGTTGCCGCGCCTTGTCCTGGGCGATGTCGATGCGCAGAACTTTGCCCGGCTCGTTCCAGTCGTAAATGATCTCGCCGATGTGCGGGTTCTTGTCCAGTTCGGTGGCCAGGTCGATGGCGTGCTTGCGCACCTGATCGATGTCCTTGCCACTGACCCGGTACTGGATCGGACGCCCCACCGGCGGGCCCATTTCCAGCGCCTGGACGTAACTGCCGATGCCGACGAAGTCTTTGTGCAAGCGCTCACGCAGGCGTTGACTCAGGGCCTCGCGGGCTTCGAAGTCTTTGCTGACGATCACCAGTTGTGCGTAGTACGGGTTTTGCAATTGCTGGTCGAGCGGCAGGTAGAAACGGATCGCGCCCTGACCGATGTAGGTGCTCCAACGCACAATGTCCGCGTCGCCTTTGAGGGTTTCTTCCAACTTGTCGACGGCTTTGCGGGTTTCGTCGATCGAGGCGTTTTGCGGCAGGTTCAGGTCGACGAGAATTTCCGGCCGGTCCGAGGAAGGGAAGAACTGGTTCTGCACAAAGCGCATGCAAAACACTGCCAGCACGAACAGCAGCACGGTAATGCCGATGGCCCACCAGCGATTGCGCATCGCCCACAATAGACCGCCATTGAACGCACGCCCGACGCGGCCCGGCTCGGCTTCATGGGGTTTCACGTTGGCGCTGAGAATGTGCACGCCGATCACCGGAGCGAAGAACACCGCCACCACCCACGAAACCAGCATCGCCACAGCAATCACCGCAAACAGCGTGTAGGTGTACTCACCGGCGGAACTGGCGTTGAGGCCGATGGGCACGAAACCGGCGACCGTCACCAGCGTCCCGGTGAGCATCGGGAACGCCGTCGAGGTGTAGGCGAACGTCGCTGCCTCCTCCTTGCTCTCGCCCATTTCCAGGCGCGTGACCATCATCTCCACGGTGATCATCGCGTCGTCCACCAACAGACCGAGGGCGATGATCAAGGCACCGAGCGAAATCCGCTGCATGGTGATGCCACTGTATTCCATGAATACAAACACCATCGCCAGCACCAGCGGAATCGAGCACGCCACAACCAGGCCGGCACGTACGCCGAGGCTGATGAAGCTGACCACCAGCACGATGATCACCGCCTCGAACAGGGCACTGGTAAAGCCACCGACCGCTTCTTCCACCACCACCGCCTGATCGGACACGGTGTGCACACCCACGCCAACCGGCAAGTCTGCGGTCAGTTCATCGATGCGTTGGTGCAACGCCTTGCCGAACTCCTGAACGTTGCCGCCCTTCTGCATGGCAATCGCCAGACCGATGGCCGGTTTGCCGTCGAAGCGGAATTCCGGGGTAGCCGGATCGGTGTAACCGCGAGTGATGTCGGCGATGTCAGCCAAGCGATAGAAACGGTCGTTGAGCTTGAGATTGACCTCGGCCAGGTCCTTTTCCGAGGCGAACTGCCCCGAAGTGCGCACGGAAATCCGCTCAGGGCCGGCCTCGATCACACCGGCCGGGGTCACGGCGTTCTGCGATTGCAGGCTCTGCACAACCTGACGCTGATCGATACCCAACGCCGCCAGTTTGCGAGTAGAGAAGTTCAGATAAATCACTTCGTCCTGCTGGCCGATCATTTCGATCTTGCCCAGCCCAGGTACATTGCGGATCTCGGCCCGCGCCTGTTCTACGTAATCGCGCAACTGGCGCATGGTCAGGCCGTCGGCGGTGAAGGCGTAGACCGAGCCGAACACATCACCGAACTCGTCGTTGAACCCGGGCCCTTGAATACCTTTGGGGAACTGCCCGCGAATGTCGTCGATCTTCTTGCGCACCTGGTACCAGATTTCCGGGATGTCCTTGGCGCTGGTGGTGTCGCGCAGGTACACGTACACCGTCGATTCGCCGGGGCGCGTGTAACTTTTCACGTAGTCGAGGGAGTCGAGTTCTTCGAGTTTTTTCTCGATGCGGTCGGTGACCTGCGCGAGGGTTTCTTCCTGGGTCGCGCCCGGCCATTTGGTCTGGATCACCATGGTCTTGATGGTGAACGACGGATCTTCTTCGCGGCCCAGATTGAAGTACGAGAACACGCCCATCAGCAACGCGACGAACATCAGGTACCAGACGAATGACTGATGCTTGAGGGCCCATTCGGAGAGGTTGAAAGAGCCTTTCATTGACTGTCCTCGTCAAGTTTTACCGATTGTCCGGGTTTGAGGCTGTTGACGCCGGCGCTGACCACGCGCTCGCCGTTCTTCACGCCGCCCGCGAGCACTACGCTGCTGTCGGTGCGGCTGATCACGCTGACGTCGCGGGGGCTGACGGTTTTGCTCTGAGTGTCGATGACCCAGATCCGTAGTTTGCCGTCGACCTCCTGCAAAGCGGTAGCCGGCAATTCGATGCGCGGTTTGATCGCCGAACTGAGGGTCACGCTGATCGCCGTGCCGAGGCGGAAACCGTCCGGTGTCTCGGCCAGAGTCAGGCGTGCCCGACGAGTACGCGTGGCGCTTTGCGCCTGCGGTTCGATCTCGCGAAGGGTTGCCGTGGTGTTGATGCTCGGGTCGAGTTGCCCGGCCACCAGAAACACCACGTCGGAAGGAATCTGATCGACCAGGGTGTCGGGCAGATCGATCACCGCTTCCTTGATGTCCGGTTGCGCCAGAGTCACGACCTGCTGGCCCGCCGTCACCACTTGCCCAGCTTCGGCGTTCCACGCGGTGACCACGGCTTTATGGTCGGAACGCAGTTCGGTATAGCCGAGCTGGTCCTTGCTTTGATTGACCGCCGCCCGTGCCTGGTCCAGCGAGGCCTGGGTGGTTTTCAAGTCTGTGGTGGCGATGTCCAGTTGTGCCTGCGCCCCTACGCCACGATCAAACAGCGCCTGCTGACGGCGGGCATTGGCCTGGGCATTGATCAGTTGCGCCTGAACTCTGGCCAGGTCGCCCTGGGCCGAACGCAATTGGTTCTGCTGATCAGACGGATCGAGGGTGGCGAGCAGCGTGCCCTTTTGCACTTCGGTTCCGACATCGACGTTGCGGCTGGCGATGCGGCCACCGACGCGGAAACCGGTGTTGCTTTCATAACGCGCCTGGATGCTGCCGGCGAAACGCCCGAGGCTTTCCTCGCTCAACGCTTGAACTTTGACCGATAGCACCGGACGTACCGGCTCCGGAGGTGGCTCGCTTTTCGAGCAGGCCGCCAGCAACACACCCACGGATAACAGCCCCAGACGCTTCATGGCTGTGCTCCCGGTTGCAGATCCTTGTAGGTGTTTTCAGCGATTTCGACTTTCATGCCGGGATGCAGTAACTGTCCTCCGGCGACAATGACTTTCTCCCCGCCCTTGAGGCCTTCGCTGATGATGACCTTGCCGATCAGGTAGCGGCCGACGGTCACGTTGTGCAACTGCGCTTCACCTTTATCGTCGACCATCCACACCGCCGGATCACTGATGTTTTTAGTCAGCGCCGACCATGGCAATTCGACTGCCGACTTGCCGCTGCCCTTGGCGGTGGCGCTGACCACCGAGCCCAGCTGCATCCCTTGTGGCAGGCTGTCGAGGCTGACTTTGACTTGCACCGTGCCGGACTGCGCCGACACCGCCGGGGTGATTTCACGCACCGTGCCGGTGGTTTTGATGGCAGGGTTATCGAGCAGACTGACGACGATCGAGGGATCCGCAGGACGCTCGGCCAGCAGTGATTCGTAGACATTGAACACCGCGTCACGGTCGCCATCGCGGGCCAACGAAAAAATCGGTGCCGTGGCCTGTACCACCTGGCCGACTTCGGCCTGACGCTCAGTGATCACGCCCGGGGCGTCGGCGATCAGTGCGGTGTAGCTGAGCTGATCTTTAGCGTTGGCCAATTGCGCCTGCGCCGCGCTCAAGGCGCTCTGGCTGCTGCGCAACGCGGCTTGGGCGGAATCGTATTCGCTCTGGCTGGTGTAGCCCTTGGGCAGCAGTTTTTGCTGGCGCACGAAGGCGGCCGCACTTTGTTTCACCCGGGCTTGTTCAGCGACGACTTGGGCCTGGGCCGAATCGACGTTGGTCTGCAAATCCTTGGGGTCGAGCTTGGCCAGCACTTGTTTGGCGGTGACCCGGTCGCCGACATCAACCATACGCTGGATGATCTTGCCGCCGACGCGGAACGACAGCTCGGTCTGCACGCGCGCCTGCACGTCACCGGTCAATGTCACCGCAGCGGCGTAATCCGTGGGTTTGACTTCCTGTACAAAGACCCTGGGCAGGTATTCCTCAGGGGCTTTTTTCTCGCCGCAGGCGGTCAGCAAAGTGAGCAGACTCAGCATGACCGCTGTTTTCAAACCGGGACTCGCCATGCAGACTCCTTCCTGTGTACGAACGTGCAAGTGACGATACGACTGTGAGCTTAGAACAGGGTTCAACGTTCGCCCGTTCGTCCCCCATATTTCCTGAAGGAGCTGCCGTAGGCTGCGATCTTTTGATCTTTTAAAAACAACATCAAAAGATCGCAACCTTCGGCAGCTCCTACAATAGGCGCCTGAAGAGAAGGAATTCCATGCTCAATACTCTCGCGGTGGCCAATTACCGCTCGATCAACAAACTGGTGATTCCGCTCGGCCGTCTGAACCTGATCACTGGCCCCAATGGCAGCGGCAAATCCAATCTCTACCGAGCCTTGCGCCTGTTGGCGGAAACCGCTCAGGGTGGCGTAGTCAATGCGCTGGCCCGTGAAGGCGGACTGGAGTCGACCTTCTGGGCCGGGCCGGAAACCATCAGCCGGCGCATGCGCAATGGTGAGGTGCCGATCCAGTCGACGGTACGCCAAGGCGTGAAGCGACTGCGCCTGGGGTTCGCCGGGGAAGATTTCAGCTACTCGATCAGCCTGGGGCTTCCCGACTCGAACGGCCACTTCATGCTGCCCGAGCAGTCGCGCCCCATTCCTTCGCGATTCAGCCTCGACCCGCAGATCAAGCGCGAATGCATCTGGGCCGGCCCGCTTTACCGCCCCGCCAGCTTGCTGGTGGATCGCGACGGCCCGATGATCCGCGCACGCGCCGAGCGCAAATGGGATGTACTGGCGCAACACACGCCGAATTTCGACAGTTTGTTTGATCAGGTTGGCAGCCTGCGCAGCTCGCCGGAAGTGTTTCAGATGCGCGAGTTTATTCGCCGCTGGCGCTTTTATGATCACTTTCGCAGCGATGCCGATGCACCGGTGCGCCAACCGCAATTGGGTACGCGCACGCCAGTGCTGCATCACGACGGCCGGGATCTGGCGGCGGCGTTGCAGACCATCATCGAGATTGGTGATGGCGATGCGATGCGTGCGGCGATTACCGATGCGTTTCCTGGCGCGCGGGTGCATATCGAAGCGCAGGCCGGTGGACGTTTTGCCATCGAGTTTTATCAGGAAGGTTTGTTGCGGCCGTTATCGGCGGCGGAGCTGTCGGACGGCACGTTGCGTTATTTGCTGTTGGTTGCGGCGCTACTGACGCCGAGGCCGCCGTCGCTGATGGTGCTGAACGAACCGGAGACCAGCCTGCACCCGGATCTGCTGCCAGCGTTGGCGCGGTTGATTATCCGTGCCTCGGAGCAGTGTCAGGTGTGGGTGGTGTCGCATGCGCGGCGGTTGATTTCGGCGTTGCAGGAAGACCCGGGTTGCAATTGCATCGTGCTGGAGAAAACCCTGGGGCAGACCGGGATTGTCGGCCAGCGGGTGCTGGATGAGCCGGCGTGGAACTGGCCGGATTGAGTGATTCAGGCAAAAGCCCCTCACCCTAACCCTCTCCCAAAGGGAGAGGGTACTGACCGAGTTGTTCTTTCGAGTTACGCCGACATGAAAGTCTCGAGTTGAACGCAGGTTTTGAAAAGCCCAGAGATCGGCTCCCTCTCCCACCGGGAGTAAGCTGGGGTGAGGTACTGATTGGGGGATGCTCAAGAGTGACGCCGACGTGAAAATGCATCTGTGAATCCAAAATCGAAGTGACACCGACACGAAATGCGTCTGTGAATCCATAATCGACTCGGTTTGTCAGGTCGATGTCTGATGCAAGACACCTCGGTCGGCCCCCTCTCCCTCCGGGAGAGGGCTGGGGTGAGGGGCAAGCCTCACCACCGACCTGACAGGCAATCACCCCTGCCACTTGCCACCCTCGACAATCACGCTCTCAGGTTTGGTGTCATCACTCAGCTCTTTACGCACATATTGGTCGTACAGCTTGAGCAGATACTTCTCCTCACCCAGCTTGGTCAGCTCGGTATTCACCCAGTCACGCAGCTCGATATTGCCCTTCTTCACCGCTGGCGCAATCGGTGCTTCGGCGCCAAGTTTTTCATCCAGCACGCGATAGCCCGGGTTCTGCTTGGCCCAGCTGAACAACACCAGATTGTCCTGTGCGTACGCATCGCCACGACCATTGGCCAGAGCTTGCAGCGACTCGGAGTTTTTCTCGAACTTGAGCAATTTCCAGTCCGGGTGATTCTTGGTCAGCCAGATATCAGCAGTCGTGCCCGTAGTGACGATGGTAGTGCGGGTCGCCAGATCATCGAGGTTTTTCACCGCGCTGCTTTGCGGCACCAGCGCCTGCACCGCGACCTTGAGATTCGGGTTAGTAAACTCCACCGCTTCCTTACGCTCCGGGGTCACAGTCATGTTGGCGAGGATCAGGTCGACCTTGTCGCTTTGCAGGAAAGGGATGCGACTCGCCGGCTCGACGGCGACGAACTCGACCTTGTTTTCATCGCCAAGCAGATCCTTGGCGAAACGGCGGCCGATGTCGGTATCGAAACCGACGTAGCGCCCCGCTTCGTCGACAAAACCGAATGGTGGTTTATCGGTGAAGACACCGACAATCAACTTGTCGCGGGCCTTGATCTTGTCCAGATAACCGGCCGGCGCAGTGCTTTCGCTGGCGACTTTCGGTTTCGGCGGTTCTTCGGTTTTGCTGCAACCGGCAAGCAAGGCGAGGCTGAGCAGAGGCAGTAAAAAAGCGGCAGTTTTCATAACAGTTCCAGTTCCTTTGTCGGATTCGTTTTTGGCAGTGTTGCCACGAAGGAGAACTTCTCCAGAAACTGCTGCGCGCGTGCGGTTTGCGGGTTCGTAAAGAAAATCTCGGGCGGGTTCTGTTCAAGGATGCGCCCGGCATCCATGAACACGATGCGATCGGCCACCGCGCGAGCGAAGGCCATTTCATGGGTGACGATCAACAGGGTCATGCCTTCGCGGGCCAGGCCCTGAATGACCTGCAAAACTTCCTTGACCATTTCCGGGTCGAGGGCGGCGGTGACTTCGTCGAAGAGCATCACCCGTGGGTTCATGCACAGCGAGCGGACGATGGCGATGCGTTGCTGCTGGCCGCCAGAGAGCTGACGCGGGAAGGCATCGCGCTTGTCCGCCAGGCCAACGCGTTCGAGCAGCGCTTCGGCTTGCTGCTGCGCTTCGCGGCGCTGACGTTTTTGCACCTTCAGCGGACCGAGCAGCAAATTGTCGAGCACACTCATGTGCGGGAACAGGTGATAACTCTGGAACACCATGCCGATCTGCTGGCGGATCTCGCGCCAGTCGGTGGACTTGTCCAGCAGCTCGCGGCCGACAAATTTCAGGCTGCCGCTGTGGGCTTCCTCCAGACCATTGAGGCAACGCAGCAAGGTGCTTTTGCCGCAACCGCTGGGGCCGAGGATGACGATCACTTCGCCACTCTGCACTTGCAGGTCGATGCCGTTGAGCACCTGCTGCTCGCCGTAGAATTTGTTGAAACCGTGAAACTCGATCAATGCGCTCATGCTTGCGTCCAGCGCCGCTCCAGCACGCGCGAAGCGGCCGAGAGCGGGTAGCAGATAAAAAAGAAAAACAGGAACAGCGCGCCGTAGATCAGCACCGATTCGTAAGTGCGCTCGATGATCTGCTGACCAACCTTGATCACATCTACTACTCCAATCAACACCGCCAGCGAGCTGGTCTTGATGATCCGCGTGTAGACGTTGATGGTCGGCGGCGTCATGCGCTTCAACGCTTGCGGCAGCAGTACGTAGCCATAAAGTTGTGCGGCGTTTAGGCCGATCGACAGCCCCGCTTCACGCTGCCCGCGCGGCAACGAATGCAGCGCACCGCGCGCCACTTCGCCCACCTCGCTGGCGCCCCACAGCGATAGCACCAGCACCGCGCACCAGAAACTTGGCAGGCTCAGTCCGAAGAAAATCGGCAAGCCGAAGAACAACAGGTACAACCAGACCAGCACCGGAATCGCCCGGAACAACTCCAGATAGACCCGCAGGATCGCGTTCAGCCACCTCACGTTGAGCGTTCGCAGCACACCGTACAGCACGCCGCCGACAGTGCTGATGGCGATGCTCAGGAACGAGATCGACAAAGTTTGCCCGGCGCCTTTGGCCAGTTGCGGCAACGACACCCAGAGCAGTTCAAGACCCGAACTGGCCATGCTGGAGCCTCCTTTCCAGACGGCTGAGCAGCAGCGACAGCGGCAAGAACAGCAGCACGCAGATCAGCGTCAGCACGGCGAGCATTTCGTAGGTTTTGTAGTAGAGCGCGATGTAGCTCTTGGTGGTGTAGAGGATTTCCGGCACGGCCACCGCCGAAACCACGGTGGTTTCCTTGAGCAGGAAAATGAAATTGGCGAACAACGACGGCAGGCTGAGAATCCCCGCTTGCGGCAGGATCACGTAGCGCAGCAACTGGCCATGGGACAGGCCGATTGAGCGCCCTGATTCCAGTTGCGCTTGGGGCACCGCATCGACGCCGGCGCGCAGCACTTCGGTGAGGTAAGCGCCGCCGAGAAAGGTCATGGTGATGATCGCGGCAGTGAAACCAGAGACTTTGATCCCCAACGCCGGCAAGGCGAAGTAGACGAAGAACAACTGAATCAGCAACGGCGTGTTGCGTGCCAGCTCCACATACAGGCTCACCAGTCTTTGCAGGTACGGCGTGCGGAACACCAGAATCGTCGCGTTGAGCAGCGCCACCAGCAGCGAGGTGCCAATGGCGATAAAACCGACCTGCAGCGTCACACCCACGGCTTTGAGAAACGCCGGCAGGGTGCTGAGGATGAATGCGTAATCGAAAGTCATGAAGCGTCCTGACGCCGCTCGGTAAGCGACGGTGGTGCAGTCCATGGACAGCGGGTGGCTGTCCGGCAGACACCGACTTTATAGGTATAAAAACAAGAATTTAAATACCGTTAATGCATATTGATATCACCCAAAAAACTATCTTGTGGGTTTGCCGGGAAGGAATAAGAAGGCTATTTTTCTTTGCGCTGTAGGAAGGATCTTTTTTTCATGAAAGCCCTCCAAGGACGAACAGCTTTTGGCCAGACTCCCCCGGCCAACCTCATAACAAGGAAGAGAACATGGACGTAAAAGTGCCGCAGCGACTGGATCCGCAGGAGATTGTGAAATTGTTGGTGGCGTTGAGGCGGGCGTTGAAGGCTGCAGCGTAAGTCAAAAGCCCCTCATCGGAACGCCGCCCGCCCAGCCCTCTCCCCCGAGGGAGAGGGGCCGACCGAGGTGTCTGGCGTCATACATCGACCTGAAAGACCGAGTCGATTATGGATTCGGCAGAGATCTTTCACATCGGCGTACCTCTACAGCATCCCCCCAATCAGTCCCCTCTCCCTCTGGGCGGTCCGACGTTTCGGGAGGGCTAGGGTGAGGGGCTTTTCAACGCACACACAAAAACGCCGATGCCCATCACTGGCCATCGGCGTTTTCACACCTTGAAGGGGGTGGTTCAAGCGTCAGATCAGAACGCCGGCAGTACCGCGCCGTTGTACTTCTTCTCGATGAACGCTTTGACTTCCGGGCTGGTCAGGGCTTTGGCCAGTTTCTGGATCGCGTCGCTGTTCTTGTTGTCCTCACGGGCCACCAGGAAGTTCACGTACGGCGAATCAGCACCTTCAATCACCAGCGCATCTTTCTGCGGGTTCAACTTGGCTTCCAGCGCGTAGTTGGTGTTGATCATGTCCAGATCAACTTCTTTCAGAACGCGTGGCAGCAGGGCCGACTCCAGTTCCTTGAACTTGAAGTTGTGCGGGTTCTTGGCGATGTCTTTTGGCGTTGCCAGAGCGTTCTTCGGGTCTTTCAGCTCGATCAGGCCAGCCTTCTGCAGCAGGATCAGTGCGCGGCCGCTGTTGCTACCTTCGTTCGGGATGGCGATGGTGGCGCCGTCCGGCAGTTCAGCCAGGGTCTTGTACTTGCTCGAGTAACCACCGAACGGTTCAACGTGCACGCCCTGCACGGTCACCAAGTACTTGGACTTGTCGTCCTTGTATTTGCCCTGGTTGAAGCTGTTCAGGTACGGCAGGGTTTGGAAGTAGTTGGCGTCCAGACGCTTCTCGCCAACCTGTACGTTCGGCTGAACGTAGTCGGTGAACACTTTGATTTCCAGATCCACGCCTTCTTTGGCCAAGGTCGGTTTAATCAGCTCAAGGATTTCAGCGTGCGGAACCGGGGTCGCGGCAACCACCAGTTTTTCGCCAGCATTGGCCAGGGAAGCAGTCAAAGCAGCCGCCAATGCGGTAAACAACAGAACCTTTTTCATGCAGTGTCCTTATCGAAAATCACGGTCGTCATCGACGACGGCATTAATACGTGTGCCAGTGAAGTGATATCGCTGGCGTGGGGCGGACAATACCGGGATTTTTTATTCCCGGACAATAACGTTTATTCAGCTTCATATTCCATTTTGTTCATGTTGAACGAAACGGTTACAACCCCTCACTCAAACGAATCAGCAAATCTTTCAATGCCTTACGCTCGGCGACGCTGCCGCCGATGTTGATTTGTGCAACCAGCCGTTCGATCTGAAGCTGCGGCCCAGACGCTTCGGGCAGATTCAGGTGCTCCGGAAGAATCTCGTCGCCCGTGCTCACCAGCAACGCAAAATGAATGACGTTTTCCAGCTCGCGGGTGTTGCCCGGCCAACTGTGTTGTTCGAGCACGTGCTGCGCCGCTTCGCTGATCAGCGGTACGGGAAGGTCGAGACGCTGGCTGTAGATACCGAGGAAATACTCGGCCAGCGACAGGATATCGCCGGTACGCGCACGTAACGCCGGCAATTCGAGGTGGCCCTCGCTGAGGTAGTGATAAAGGCGCTCGTGGAATTTCCCGGCGTCCACCGCTTGCGCCAGATCGATGCTGGTGGCCGCGACCAGCCGCACATCCACCGGACTCGGCTGATGCGCACCGACACGGGTGACTTCGTGATTCTCCAGGGCAGCGAGCAATTTGATTTGAATCGGCAGCGGCAGATCGCCGATTTCATCCAGATACAAGGTGCCGCCGTTGGCCGAACCGAACCAGCCTGCACGGCTGCTGGCCGAGCCGCTGTAACTGCCGGCAGCATAGCCGAACAGCTCGGCATCAGCGTAGGTCGGGCTGATCGCCCCGCAATTGACCGAAACGAACAGACCGCTGCGGTCACTGGCGCGATGGATGTGCCGGGCGAGCAGTTCTTTACCCGTACCGGTCTCGCCACGGATCAATACCGAAGTCGAGCGCGGCGCCAGTTGCTCTAGCTCCTCACGCAGTTGACGCGAGCGCGGATCGACGAACACCAGCGCCTTGGCGCGAATGCTCAGGGGGCTTTTTTCCGCATCGGGAAAGGTCAGCAACGGCTGACCGAAGGTTTCGAAACTCATGGCAGGCTCCCGCCCAAAACCGCCGGCAGACGGGGGCGTTGAAAGGAAAAAGGTCAGGCGCGGCGGCGGGCGTGGTGTTCCATACGGTTTTGCAGGCGATAGAGATAAGCAAAACCCTGCTCCCAACGCTGATGCCCGGACTTGACGTTGATGTGTCCGGCACCGGCGAGAATTCCCGCCTCGGCACCCCAGTTGCGCGCCAGCTCCAGTGCGCGCGGCGCACTCACGGCGGCGTCGTTGTCGGAGCTGACGACCTGGCTCGGAAACGGCAGCAGATCAGTCGGAATCGGCGCGAAATTGCGCAGCGCCGGTGCACACGCCGGACGCTCGACATCTGCCGGCGCGACCAACAAGGCGCCACGCACCTGACGCAGGTATTGCAGCGGCGCAGTGGCTGCCCAATGGGCAACGGTGATGCAGCCGAGGCTGTGGGCGATAAGAATGACAGGCGTGCTGTCAGCGGCAATCGCCTCGGCCAGTGCCGCCACCCAGTCTTCACGACGCGGCGTCAGCCAGTCGGCCTGCTCGACCCGCGCGCTGTTCGGCAGGCTGTTCTGCCAGTGGCTTTGCCAATGATCTTCTGGCGATCCTTGCCAGCCCGGCACAATCAGGTAGCGGATTGATTCGTTGCGCATGGGGAGCTCTCCTGCGTCGTGTCTGTTCCTGGACGAGTATAGGGAGGGGATTTATATTCGTTAAGGAATAAGAAGCTATTTATTAAGACCTGAATTGAATATGAGATTTGTGCATGGCTTGAAATCTTTTCCCCCTCACCCCAGCCCTCTCCCCCAAGGGGGCGAGGGGGAAAGGGAGCCGATCTTCATGCCGTTCAAATCTTGAGTTCGACTCGAAATCTCAGGTCGGCGTACCTCGAACAATCACCTCGGTCAGTCCCCTCTCCCTCTGGGAGAGGGTTCTGCTTTTAATGCCAGAAATAAAAAAAGGGCCGCACCCTGCCAAGGAGACGGCCCCGGAAAAACGTAAATCCTGTTACCGCGCGGTAATCACCGACAACTTGGTAATCCCCGCCCGTTCAATCGAAGCCATCGCCCGCGCCACTTCGCCGTAGTTCACCCCGTCATCGGCCTGCAATTGCACGCGCACTTCCGGGTCCTTGGCCTTGGCCGACTTGAGGTTGAATTCGAGCAAGTCAGGCTGAATCTCGTCCTTGTTGATAAACAGCTTGCCGGCGCCATCGATGCTCACCACCAGCGGGTCCTTCTGCTCGACCGGCGCCACCGCTTCGGTCTTCGGCAGGTTGATCGGAATCGCGTTGGTCAGCAGCGGCGCTGTGACGATAAACACCACCAGCAGCACCAGCATCACGTCCACCAGCGGGGTCACGTTGATCTCGCTGAGTACCTCATCACTGTCTTGCGTGGAGAAGGCCATATCAGGACGCCTCCTTCACTTTTGCTGCGTTGCCCGGCGTTGCGACCTTGTGCGCCGTCGGGTGGATCAACACGCGGAACGCACTCTTCTGCGCCAGGCTGTAGAAGTCGTGGGCGAAGTCATCCAGATCCGCCGCCGTCAGTTTCAACCGACGCAAAAAGTAGTTGTAAACCAGCACCGCCGGCACCGCGACGGCGATCCCCACACCCGTGGCGACCAATGCTGCACCAATCGGCCCGGCGACCGTTTCCAGGCTCGCCGAACCTGCGGCGCTGATGCCTTTCAACGCTTCCATGATTCCCCACACCGTGCCGAACAAACCAATGAACGGCGACGTACTGCCAATACTCGCGACCACCGCCAGGCCCGTTTCCAGCGAACGGCGTTCGCGAACGATCTGCTGACGCAATGCGCGCTCGAGGCGATCCTGATGGTTGATCGCCTGGCTCAAATCATTCGCCTGTGGCGTCTCGCCCACCTGAATCGCCGCGTAACCGGCCTGTGCCACCCGCGCTGCAGCGCCGGGTTGGGTCTCGCTCAATTCAGCGGCTGAATCGAGACTCGACGCCGCCCAGAAACGCTTATGAAAACGCCGATCCTGCGCCTTCAGCCGCCCGAACTGCACAGCCTTGAGCAGTGCCAGGCCCCAGGTAGCGACGGAAAAAACCACCAGCAGCCAGATCACCGCGCTTTCGATGGATTCCAGTGGAGATGCCAGTAACGTCATGATGATTCCCTCGTGTAAACGTTTCGCGCGAATTTGGTTTCGGTTTAATGAATCTTGAAATCGATGGGCACGCTGACCCAGCCGTCCTGGGCGACATCACCCTGCTTGGCCGGGACGAAACTCCAACGTTTGACGGCGTTCAGCGCCGCGTCGTCGAGCTGTTGCCGGCCACTGCTTTTGGCTATCTGGATCTCACCCGGTTTGCCGCTGGCCAACACATGCACACGCAGCAACACCGTGCCTTCCCAACCGCGACGCTGAGCCAGCGACGGGTATTCCGGTGCCGGGTTTTTCAGGTATGCGGCGTTCGCTGAGGCCGGGGTTACCGGTGCCGGCGCGGGGGGAGCAGGTGGCGCTGGCGCTGCAACCGGGGCTGCCGGTTGTGGCGGCGCGGGTGGTTGCTCGACGGCTTTCGGCGCTGGTTTGGGGGCCTGTTTAATCACCGGTTTGGGTTTCGGAACGGGTTTTGGCGGCGGTGGTTTTACCGCCAGTTCGTCTTCTACCGGCGGCGGTGGCTCAACCACAGGCGCAGGTGGGGGCGGCTCGACAACCGGTGGTGCTGGTGGTGCCGGGCGCGAGAATTCGATAGTCATCGGCGGAATTTCCGGCGGCACGATCGGCAGCACCGGCGTCGGCTTCTGGCTGATCCAGTAGATCACCGCGCCATGCACCACCAATGCGAGCACGCCGAGCAGAAGGATTTCGCGCCGACTCAAAATACCTTTGGGCGCACGCTGCAAACGCAGCTGTCCCAACGGCACACGATGCGGCCGGCCGAGATCGACCAACTCGCCACCCGGCGTCTGACGCCACAGCAATTCCTCTGCGCTGGCGGCGGTCTGGACATTGCCCATTGATTCACTCCCTGCGGTCTTTTTGCGTTCTCTACAAAAACTGCCGATCAACCGTTTGTTGAATCCCCCACGGCGAATCGATGGATGAATCATTGGGCTTGGCGCTTATCTCCGAAAGTAATCTTTAACGTTATGCATAGGCCTTTATGGAATATGAAAAATGATCAATTCCGCCAAAGCCGCGTGCTACGCGGGCTGCAGCGATGCATGAAAAAATGCATGCTTTTCAGGCATTAAAAGTATTCATGCAACGCATCAAATTCACCTGACCCGGTTTTGCAGGACGACTAATACCAAGTAGATAGTTGATTATTATTTTCTAAAAACAAAAAAAGGCCGGGCACTTTCGTGCGCCGGCCTTTTTGTTCAATCAGCTTTTATTGCTTGACGAACTCCCCTGCCACGCCAACAACATCACCATCAAAGTTTGTGCGCGAACCAACCGCACGAACTTTTGAATAATTGTGATCCGGCGAGAACAATGTCCAGGACTGATAACCAGTGCCGTCATTCAGAGCCGTGAACGTGATGATCGTAGGCTGCCCGGTGCTGTTCTGGAAATGGTAGTGCCCGTAAGCAATGTCGTAATTCACGCCGTTCTGACTGAATTTACCGCTGAAGGTGCCGTTGGAATCGTTGCCATCGGTAATCGTCAGTTTGGCGCCAGCGTTAGCGTTTACATAATTGCCATTAATGCTCGACATAACGAGATTTCCTTTATCGTTGGATAAGTGTCTTCCGATGAGAGCAAGTTTCCTCCTGGAAACTCACGACAGTCAGAATGGTTGCACATTCAATTATTGTCCACGCGAGCTACTAACGAAATTGCAATAAGCACTATTCAACCCGCTCATAACTTATCGCCGTTCGATCGAGCATTAATTCCAATTCAACTAACGGCTGGCATTGGTTTGCTGCACACCGACAACCGGGGCATTAACCGCCGTCTCGGAGCGTGGCGTACCCGTTGGCACCCAGTCATAACTCACAGGCAGTGCCCGATACACCCAGTTGCTGATCGCGTCGCTGCCCGGCGCCTTGCCGAGATAGGGGCTGACGTATTCCCAGACGTTCTCACCGTTGGCCGTCACTTGGAAAAACCGCCCGTTCATGCCTTCATCGATTAACGTATTGCCGTTGGGCAAGCGCCGCGCGCTGCTGATAAACGAGCTGTAGAACGCCCACCCCGGTTGCTTCGAATTGGCCGCGCTGTACTGCCATACGATCTCGCTTTTCACCGGGTCGATTTCCAATACCCGCGAGCCGGAAATCAGCCCGAGGGTGACGTTCGGATAACCCGCCGATCCCTGGTTATCGAACACCAGCACGTTACCTGCGCCAGGCAATCCTGCCGGAATGATGTGCGCATCATGCTGACCGACAAACTGATCCACCGGACGCGGCAATTTCTGCGCGGTTTTCGGGTTGATCAGCGGCAAATTCGGGCCAAGACGCCAGACCACTTTGCCGCTGTTTTTATCGATGATCGCGATGAAGTTGGCATTGCGTGAATCGATCAACAGGTTGTCCGGATTGAAGCGCTTGTCACCGGAATCGAACCACTTGTTCGGCCCGACCAGGCTGAGGTTGTTGATGTGCAGGTAGTCCGGATTTTCACTGGCGCGCACCAGCTTCAACTGCTCGGCGGTGAAGCCGAACTCATTGAGATGCTCCGAGGCCAGCCACTGCCATTTCACCGCGCCTTCGGGGCTGACTTCATAGATCGCATCGTCGATCACCTCGGGCACTTTGAAGCCTTTGACCTTGTGCACCTTGTTCGCCAGCACCACGGTGTTGCCGTTGCTCAAACGGCGCTGATCATGGTGCTGTTGCGCGGCGCCACTGGGCGCCTTGTCGCCCCATTGCCAGATGACTTTGCCATTCCAGTCCAGCTCGCCAACGCTCTGATTGCCCAGCCCGTTGCCGGCCGAACCGAGTTTGCCGGGATCCTTTTCACTCAATTGCAGCAGCACATGGCCGCGCTCACCGCCAACCAGTTCTGGATCGATGATCGCCGACGGAAAGCCTGCCTGTGGCCAGGTTTTCACCTCGTTGCCGTTCATGTCGATCAGGTGCGTCTGTTTGTCCGCGCCGCTGAAAATCACGTACTGATTGAAGGCCTTGTTCGGGTCATAACGGGTCACGCCGGTCGGGTAAACACTTGGTGCGGCGAAGGCGCCGGCACTGAGCACTGCGCCGGACAGCAACACCGGCAAAGCCGTTTTGATACGCAACATGATGCAGCTCCTTGAGTGACGAATCAGAAGTCGTAGCGACCGGTGACGCCGAGGGTGCGCGGTGTGCCGAGCAGGCCTTCATAGCCGCCGTTGCCGCCCGTCCACAGGGTCGTGTAGTAGGTTTTGTCGAAGGCGTTTTTCAACCACAGCGACACGTCCCACTGGCCTTGGTTGAAGTCGCCGCGCAGACCGGTGGAAAAATTGACCACGGCGTAACTCGGGATCTGTCCGTAGTCGGAATCCTCGACGGTACCGACGGCTTTCGAGCGAAACGCGTAGCTCGCGGTGACGTAAGGTTCGAAGCCGTTATCCAGATTCCATTTGTATTCGCCGTTGGCGTTGCCGATCCATTTCGAGGCGCCGACCACTTGATGGCCGCTGAGGTCGCAAGACGCTGGAGCACCCGGCGCCTGGCTGACTTCCGGCGGGCACGGGGCATCTTTGTACGAGAGGTAGCTGACGTCGTTGTAGGAGCCATTGATGTTCAGGGTCAGGCCGCGCAGCGGGATCACCGTGCTTTCGAACTCGACCCCGCGCGAGCGCACGGAACCGGCGTTAGTCAGGTACTGCACGCGATTTTCCGCGTCGTAGGCGTTGGTCTGGTAAGCGTTGACCTGAGTCCAGAAGACGTTGGCGTTGAGTTGCAGGCGGTGATCCCACAGCGTGCTCTTGAAGCCGAGTTCGGCGTTGTTCGCGCGTTCGGTGCCGATCAGCAGCGAATCGGCACCCGCTACCGGAGCGGAACCGACGGCGAGGTTGACCCCGCCGGATTTCTCGCCGTGGGATAACGTGGCGTAGCCGAGCACATCGTCGGTGATCCGGTAGCTGAGATTGAGCAGCCCGGAGGGACTGGAGCTGTACTGATTCAAGTCGCCGGAATCGTAAGCGCCGGCACGACCGCGTCGCGCCGTGGCCGCAGCGCCCGTTACGGCGGCACCACCGAGCGGCGCATCGCGGGTGACCCAGGCAGATTTCTCCTCATACGTGCCACGCACCCCGGCGGTGAAATCCAGCCGCTCGGTAAGGTGCCAGGTGCCTTGGGCGAACAATGCAAAACTGTCGGTCTTGATATGGCCGTTGCCGACACTGGTGACGTTGGCCAGCGCACCGGGCGCCGTACCATTCCAGATATCGGCTTGCGGGCCGTAATAGGCGAAGGATTTATTGTCCAGATCCGAGCCGAAGTAGTACGCGCCTACGACGTAATCGAAGAACTCACCCTTGGGCGAGGCCAGGCGAAATTCCTGCGAGTACTGTTTGTCCTCCACCGACACCCCGGCGTTGTAGCTCGCCGGCACGTTGAGGCCGTCGTCGTTGCGCGGAGTGAAATTCCAGAAGCGATAGGAGCTGATCGAAGTCAGCGTGAAGTCGCTCGGAAGCGTCCAGTTGGCTTCCACCGACGTGCCACCCTGATGCACGGTAACGTGCTGGTCGTTGTCCAGATTGACCTTGCGGTGTGAGCCGTTGACCAATGTTGCGCCGGCCGCGTTGGCGCGCGACTGATAGAGATTGACGCCATTGATGGTCGGCCCGGTGTTGTAGAGCACGCGGGTGCCGGCGCTGGAATCCTCCTCGTTGTAGTCACCGATCCAGCGCAGATTGAAATCTTCATTGGGCTTGAACAGCAGTTGCGCGCGGAAGCCCTCGCGCGAGCCGCCATTCAAATCATGGCCGTCGTATTCGTTTTTGATGTCACCGTCACTGCGTGTGCGATAGGCCGAAAAACGCCCAGCCAATTGATCGTTGAGCGGGCCGGAAATGGTGCCCTTGGTCTGGAAATAACCGTCCTCGCCGACCGAGGTTTCGATGCTGCGCTCAGGGGTGAAGGTTGGCGCGCGGGTGCTGATGTTGATCACCCCGGCGGTGGTGTTTTTGCCGAACAACGTGCCCTGCGGCCCACGCAAGACTTCGAGCTGTTCGATATCCATCAGGTCAAACACCGCCATCCCCGGGCGGCCCAGATAGACGTTGTCGATGTACAGGCCAACGCTGCCTTCCAGGCCATCGCTGGCCGGGTTATTACCGAGGCCGCGGATCGATACGCTGGACTGCCGTGCGTGCATGTAGGCGACGTTGACGCTGGGCACCAGTTGCTGCAAATCCTGAATCCGGTAGACCCGCTGCGTCTCCAGATTCTGCCCACTGACCACGCTCATTGGCGTTGGTACATCTTGCGAGCTTTCTTCGCGGCGGCGGGTGGTGACGGTCACGGTTTCCAGTTGCGAACTGTTGGCGGCAGGCTTGCCGGCCGGCACCGGCGCCGGGGTTTCGGAGTCGGCGGCGTAACCGTGAGTCCAGCTCGCGCTCCCTGCCAGCAACAGGGCCAGAGGCAGGCGTTTGAGCCGTCGTGGCGTTAGGGGTGACGCAAGGTTCAACGGACTCATGGCGCGGCTCCTGGTCAAAAAACACACAGACATCTTTAGCGCTGCATATTCTTTTAAGTTATTTATTTATATATTTACAGATATTTACTGCATAAGAGATTGCCTTTATAAGGAGTCGACCTAATGCATATCCAATGCATTTCCCGGATATTTTTTATGTGAAAAATGCATATCGACTTGCGTCAACTTCGTCACTTCATCGCCCTGGCTGAACAACGCAGCTTTGTGGCTGGCGCGCAGGCGGTGAACCTGTCGCAGTCGGCGTTCAGCCGCAGCATTCAGGCACTCGAGCACGGCGTTGGCTGTCAGTTGGTCGATCGCGGACGCAAGGAATTGCCGCCGACCAAACAGGGCCAGGTATTGCTCGAACACGCGCGGCGACTGGTCAGTGGCGCGCAGCAGATGGCCAACGAGATCAGTCAGTTCAATGGGCTGGAAGCGGGGGAATTACGCTTCGGTTGTGGGCCGGCGCCGGCGGCGGGTTTGATCCCTCGGGCGATTGGCAGCTTCATCGGCCGCTATCCGAAAGCGCGGGTGCAGTTTCAGGTCGATGACTGGCAGAGTCTGAGCAAGCGACTGATGAGCGAGGAGTTCGAATTCTTTGTCGCTGACACACGCTACTTCGAGGCGGATCCGGATTATCTGACGCACCGCTTGCGGCCGCGTAAATGGCATTTCTGTTGCCGTGCGGGGCATCCGCTGGCGGGTTTCGATAAGGTCAGCGCAGAGCAATTGATGAGCTATCCGCTGGCGGTGAGCATTCGTCCGCCGAACTTGCGCAAGGTCATCGTTGACCTCAGTGGGCGGCCGGATTTCACCCCGAATGTCGAATGTGAAAACAGTTCGAGTCTGCTCAGTGTGGTGCTGCGTTCGGAGGCGATCGGCATTGTCGGGGCATATTCCGATGCGCTGCATCAAGCCAAGGGAGAGTTGGTGTGTTTGCGCATTGAAGGGTTGGCGGATGATCTTGAGGAGTTGTACACCCGCTATGGGATTGTCAGCCGCGCGGGGTATCGGTTGTCGCCGTTGGCCGAGGCAATGATCGAGCAGATAAAAGAGATTGATCAGCAGGATGAGGAGGTTTGCTCGCTGCAGAATCTCGCTGTCTGATCCAGCGCTATCGCTGGCAAGCCAGCTCCCACATGATTCGCGCCGAGCACAAACCATGTGAACACCCCTAATACTTGTGGGAGCTGGCTTGCCAGCGATAGCGGCAGTGCAGGCGCCGATGCATTTCCTGCATAAAACCCATTCCCCAAATGCACTTGCCGAACACCCCCACCGAAAGCGAAAACCCTCGCCTGTCCCATTGACCGGTGAACCCCATGCCCACCCCGCCAAACACCGTGCACAACGTGCTGTACATCATGTGCGATCAACTGCGCCGCGATTACCTGTCCTGCTACGGCCATCCGCATCTGCACACACCGAATATCGATCGCCTCGCCGCTGCCGGCGTGCGTTTCAGCCGCGCCTACACCCAAGGCACGATTTGCGGCCCGTCGCGGATGTCGGCCTACACCGGACGCTATGTCAGCAGCCATCAAGTGGCGTGGAACGCCGTGCCGTTGCCGCTGGAAGAACTGACCATCGGCGATTACCTGCGCCCGCACGGCATTCGTACTGCGCTGGTCGGCAAGACCCACGCCACGGCGAATGTCGATGCCTTGCAACGCCTGGCAATCAATCCCGAAAGCGAACAGGCCGAAATCCTCAACGAAGTCGGTTTCGAACCTTACATGCGCCACGACGGCATCTACCCCGACGACCCGCTGTTCGACGACAAACGCGAATCCGCGCCCTACACCCATTACCTGCGCGAGCAGGGTTTCGACGGCAAAAACCCCTGGCACGACTGGGCCAACGCCGCCGAAGGCGAGCACGGTGAAATCCTCAGCGGCTGGCAAATGCGTCATTCGAATTTGCCAGCACGAATTCCCGAGCAACACTCAGAGACTGTCTACACTACAAATCGAGCCATCGACTTCATCACCGAGCAAGGCGAGAAATCGTGGTGTTTACACCTTTCCTATATCAAACCGCACTGGCCCTACATCGTACCAGCGCCGTACCACGCCTTGTACAGTACGAAATCGATTCTCGAAGCGATCCGCGCGACACCCTCCGAAGCCAGCAAACACCCCGTATACACTGCCTTTCGCCAGCATGAGGAAAGCCTCAACTTTTCCCGCGATTCAGTACGATTGACTGTAATCCCTACGTACATGGGTCTGATCAAGCAGGTGGATGATCAACTCGGACGGCTGTTCGACTTTTTGCAGAGCAACGGTCGCTGGGATGACACATTGATCGTGTTCACCAGCGATCACGGCGACTTTCTCGGTGATCACTGGTTGGGCGAGAAGGAGTTTTTGCTGGAGCAGGCGGTGGGCGTGCCGTTGATCGTGCGTGATCCTCGGGCGGCGGCGGATGTCACGCGCGGCACGGTGGAAGATCGACTGGCGGAAACCATCGATGCATTGCCGACCTTTCTTGAAGCACTGGGATTGCCGGGGGCGGAGCATCGGCTTGAAGGGCGTTCGTTAATCCCGCTTCTGCACGGCGAAAATCCGCACTGGCGCCGCTATGCAATCAGCGAATACGACTATGCCTTCCAGGCGCCGGCGCGGGAGCGTCTGGGCCAGCCGATCGATCGTTGCCGGATGACCATGGTGCGCAGCGAGCGCTGGAAATACCTGGCGTACGACGGCTTTCGGCCGCAGCTGTTTGATCTGTTGAATGATCCGCAGGAGTTGCGGGATTTGGGCGAGGATCCGGCGTATGCGGGGGTGCGCGAGGAGCATGCAGGGTATTTGTTTGAGTGGGTGCGGGGGTTGAAGCGGCGCACGACCATCAGTCATCAGGAAATTGATTTGCGCGGGCAGCGGTTTCGTTATGGTGAGCCGGAGTCGGAGAAGGTTGTTCAGATTGGTGTCTGGTAGCGGGAAGAGCCCCTCACCCTAACCCTCTCCCAGAGGGAGAGGGGACTGAATGGGGGATATTTCAGAGGTACACCGACCTGATCCAGCTTCATCGAATCCATAATCGATAGGGTCTTTCAGGTCGATGCATAACGCGAGACAACTCGGTCGGCTCCCTCTCCCTCGGGGAGAGGGCTGGGCGGGCGGCGTTCCGATGAGGGGCTTTTGATCTTTAATCACGACCCTTGATGGTCTGACTACGCTGCCCATTCGCGCCCACCGGCACTTCACCCTTCAACGTCACCCGACGCACCACCCGATCCTGCGTGCCGTAATCATCAATCGCATAATGCTGCGTCGAGCGGTTATCCCAGATCGCCACATCACCGGCCTTCCAGCGCCAGCGCACGATGTTTTCCTGGCGAATCACATGGCTCTGCAACAGCCCGAACAGATGCGCCGAATCCGCTTGCGAGTAACCCTTGATGCGTTTGACGAAATGCCCCAGCAGCAAGCTCTTCTCACCGCTGATCGGGTGCACGCGCACCACCGGATGCTCAGTCTCGTAAACGGTCGACGTGAAGACCTTGCGATAGCGCTCAAGCTTCTCCGCCGAGACGTCCGGCTTGGCGCTGGCGTAGTCATATTCGTTGCTGTGCACGGCGACCAGTTTGTCGGCCAGTTCACGCAGTTCGGTCGGCAAGCCGTTGTACGCCGTCGCGGTGTTGGCCCACAGGGTGTCGCCGCCGAATGCCGGCGCGACGACCGAGCGCAGGATCGAGGCTTTCGGGTAGGCGTCGACGAAAGTCACGTCGGTGTGCCAGGAGTTGGCGCGCTGGCCCTCGGCACCGTCCAGCTCCAGCAGATAACGCGTGCCTTCGCGCGACGGCACGGTAGGGTGCGCCACCGGCTCGCCGAGCAAATGGGCGAAGGCTTCCTGACGCTGATCATCGAGTTGGGTCTGCTCACGGAAGAACACGACTTTGTACTGAACCAGCGCCTGTTGAATGGCTTCGACGGTGGCGGCGCCCAGCTCACCGGACAGGTGCACGCCACGGATCTCGGCGCCGATACGACCGGCGACCGGATGAATCTCCAGCGCGTGGACAGCGGGTTTTACTGCGAGTGCGGCATTGCTCATGGGTAGACCCTCATCGACTGCTTACGGTTTTTAACGGCAGCGAAACAACGCTCTATCTATATTCCATTTACATCTAATAGATATTCACATGCTTCGTTGACGGAATAAGAGCTTGCATTTAAAACCTCTAGCAACCCTCGTCGCAAATGCCTTCGAGCTATTTTTAGGATGCCGGAAAAGCATATGGATCTTCGCCAGTTGCGTTACTTCATCGCCCTCAACGAACACCGCAGTTTTGTCCGCGCGGCCGACGCGATGGGCATCACTCAACCGGCGTTCAGCCGCAGTATTCAAGGGCTCGAGCAGGAGTTCGGCTGCGTGCTGGTGGATCGCGGCAACAAGGATTTGCGCCCTACACCCGAGGGCCAAGTGGTGCTGCAACACGCCCTGAGCTTGGTGCAAGGCGCGGCGCTGCTCAGTGCCGAAGTGACGCAGATGACCAAGCTCGATGCCGGTGAAGTGCACTTCGGTTGCGGCCCGGCGCCAGCAGTGAAACTGGTGCCGGACGCCGTGGCGCAATTCATCAACGCGCACCCGAAAGTGCGCACCTGTTTTCAGGTGGATAACTGGGAAAAACTCAGCCGCGCGTTGAGCCGTGAAGAGATCGAATTCTTTATCGCCGACATTCGCCATTTCGAGTCCGATCCGAACTTCCAGACCCAGGCACTGACACCCAAACGCGGGGTATTTTTCTGCCGCCCGGGACACCCGTTGCTGGCCAAGGAAAGCCTGTCGACCAACGACATGTTCGACTATCCGCTGGCGACCACGCTGATCCCGCCGGGGATTCGCAAATTATTGGCGAACCTCAGCGGCCGCATCGATTTTTCCCCGACCATCGAGACCGAGCATTTTCCGGCGCTGGTGAAGGTGGTGCTGCAATCGAATGCGATTGGCGTCGGTACGGAAGAGGCGTTTGTCGAGGACATTGCCAAGGGTTCGCTGGTGTTGCTGCACTGGCGTAATTTGCCGCAGAACCTGGAGAGCATGAATGCGCGTTGCGGGATTGTCAGTCGTACCGGGTTTCGCCTGTCGCCGGCGGCACGGGCGATGATCGAGACATTGGTGGCGGTGGATCGGCAGGAAATCAGCGTCGCTGTTTAAGGGGATCGTTCCCACGCTCTGCGTGGGAATGCAGCCCGGGACGCTCCGCGTCCCAAAGTGGACGCAGAGCGTCCATTGATGCGTTCCCACGCAGAGCGTGGGAACGATCGGTGTACGTTAGAGCTTGGCCGCTGCCAGCTCAGGCGCCACCCAATCATTCACCTTGAACGGCTTGCGAATCAGCTTCTGCTGCGCCGCCAGATCCACTTTGTCCTGCAGGCTGCCAAGGAACACCGGATCCAGCGTCGACGGGAACACTTCGCTCAACCTCTGATCCTGCAGATCCTGGGTCAGGATCACCGGCGGATAGCTGGCCAAACCCGAGACCAGTTGCACGTAAGCGGCCTTGTTGCCGTCCTGCGTCAGCCACTCCACGGCCTGTTGTTGCGCCTTGAGCAACTTGGCCACCGCCTCCGGGTGCGCGTCGACAAACTTGCCCGTGCCGACCAATACCGACTGCACGCTGCCTGCGCCACCGAGATCCTTAGTGTTCAGCGGCAACTCGGCCAGCCCCTTGGCCTGCAATGCGGTCAACCCGGAGCTGCCCCATGACGCATCGATCTGCTTGGCTGCCAACGCCGCGACCGCTGCATTGAAATCCAGATTGATGACTTTCAGATCCTTCTCGCTCAGGCCCTGGCTTGCCAGCGCCGCATCAAACGACAACTGCGTCGCGGTGCCACGGAAGATCGCCACGCGCTTGCCCTTGAGATCCTGCAAAGTCTTGATCCCCGAACCCGGTACCACCCCCAAATACTGCTTCACCCCACGCGCACTGGCGCTGAGCAAGCGAGTATCCAGGCCATTGGACTTGCCGATGATTGCCGCCAGATCGCCGAGATACGCCAGATCAACCTGACCGTTGGCAAACGCCTCATTGATCACCGGTCCCGCTCCTTTGAAGAAACTCCACTGAATCTTGATGCCCTGATCGGCAAAGGCCTTTTCGAAGATCTGCTGATCACGCAGCACGTCGACCACACCGCCGCCACTGTGTTGAGTCCCCGCGCTCAGGTCGGGCACGGCGATTCTGATTTCCTTGAGTTCGTCGGCATGCGCGGTAAACGCCAGCAGGCCCACCAGAGCAGGAACGGCAAACAGACTGAAAACACGTTTGAAGGGGAGGTTCATGGGTGCTGCTCCTTGATCACGACGGGCGTTGAGGAGCCGAAAGTAGGCCGAATGACTACCTACGCTTAAATACTATAAATGCACATTTTTATAGCTTTTAGCGCTAAGCGAGCAGCGCCGTGGCTCGCAGCGGCGTATGCATTAACAGCATCGAAAATATTCTTCGAATGCATTGGATGCGCGTGGGCTGGAGGCCTTAAATGGCGCTGCTTATCTCTAAAAACAACTTATTGAAGATTATTTATAACCATTAGCTCTTAGTTAATACCGCAAGAGATCGCAGCCTTCGGCAGCTCCTACAGGGGTCAATTCAAGGACGCATTCCCCCGTGGGAGCTGCCGAAGGCTGCGATCTTTTGATCTTGATCTTGAGCCAACCCGACAACGGAGGTCACCCATGGCCCGCCAATCCTTGCTCAGTCTTCCACTCCCCGCGCCGCCGCTGAAAAGCCGCCGTACCTGGCCCAGCCTGAACCAGCGCCTGTTGCCATGGCTGCTGCCGCTCAGCTTGTTCGCCCTATGGTGGCTGGCCGCACGCAATGAATGGATGAGCGAGCAGATCTTGCCGGCGCCGTCGCTGGTCTGGAACAGCGCTGTCGAGCTGTCTCAAGGCGAGTTATGGAGCCATTTGTGGATCAGCCTGCAGCGTTTGTTCTGGGGCCTGCTTGCCGGGGTTTCGGCCGGTGCATTGCTCGGCGCAGCACTGGGCTTCAGTCAGCGTCTTGAACGTTTGATCTTCCCGACCTTCGCCGGCCTGTCGCAAATACCGACGCTGGCGTGGATTCCATTGTTCATGGTGTTTTTCGGCATCGGCGAAGTGCTGAAACTGGTGGTGCTGATCAAAGCGATCGTGGTGCCGGTGACCCTGCACACATTGGTCGGCGTAAGAGATGCCCAGCCGAAATTGCGTGAAGCCGCCGCTGTTCTGCGCCTGCCGCCACGCCTGCTGATTCGGCGCCTGGTATTGCCCGCCGCCCTCCCCGCGTTCATGGCTGGCGTGCGCCTGGCGCTGGCCGCCGGCTGGACGTCGTTGCTGGCCGTCGAACTGCTGGCTTCCAGTGAAGGCATCGGCTACCTGATGGTCTGGGCGCGACAACTGTTCATGCTCGACATCGTTTTCGTCTGCATCGTCGTCATCGGTTTGATCGGCGTGGCGATGGATCGCGGCATCGGTCTGCTGGACAAGAAACTGGTGCACTGGCCGCATCCGGCCACCGCCGAAATTCGTCGCGGCCCGCGTTATGACGGCTGGCAGCGGCTGCAACCGTGGCTGCTACCGCTGGGCTTGTTGGCACTGTGGCAATTGGCAAGTGACCAACAGTGGGTCGACGCCAATATTCTGGTCAGCCCATTGGCCGTTTTGAGCACGGCTTGGGCTGGCGTGCTCGACGGCACGTTGATCAGCGGCATGGCCCTCAGTCTCGGCCGCACACTTGGTGGCCTGTTGCTCGGCGGCGGTCTCGGATTTGCCTTGGGCCTGCTGCTGGGTCTGTCGAACATCAGCGAACGCCTGCTCGGCCCGACCCTCGCGGCCATCCGCCAGATCGCCATTTTCGCCTGGGTGCCGCTGCTCACCGCATGGTTCGGTCTCGGCGAATTGGCCAAGTGGGTGTTCGTCGCCCTTGCCGCCTTCTTCCCGCTGTTTATCGCCACGCAACGCAGCGTCGCCAATCTCTCACCGCAACTCAACGAAGCCGCACAAGTGCTGCGCCTGAGCCTCGGCCAGCGTCTGCGTCGACTGGTACTGCCGGGCGCCGCACCGGGGATTTTCGCCGGGCTCAGACTGAGCCTGATCTACGCCTGGCTCGGCACCATCGGCGCCGAATATTTCATGCCGTCCAATGGCGGCATCGGCAGCCAGATGATTGGCGCACAACAACTGCTGCGCATGGACCTGATCATGGCCGGCATGCTTTTCGTCGGTCTCACCGGCGCCCTGCTCAACCTCATTGGCCAACGCCTGGAAATTCGCGCGACCCGCTGGAGACACGCATGAACGCACCGATTGTCAGCTTCAATCACGTAGGCAAATCCTTCGACGTCGACGGTTTCGAACTGGAGGCGATTCGCGAATTCAACCTCGACATTGCCGAGGGCGAATTCGTCGCCATTGTCGGCTCCAGCGGCTGTGGCAAATCGACCTTGCTGCGCTTGTTGGTGGGCCTTGATACGCAGTTTCGCGGGCAGATTACCGTGGATGGCAAAGCCGTCAGCGGCATCGGCGGCGAACGTGGCATTGTCTTTCAGGAACACCGTTTATTCCCGTGGCTGACCGTCGCCGACAACATCGGTCTGGGTCTGGTCAACGAGCCGCTGAGCACTGCGCAAAAGCAGCAGCGGATCAACGACTTCATCGATCTGGTCGGCCTGCGCGACTTCACCCGCGCTTATCCGCACCAACTCTCCGGTGGCATGGCGCAGCGTGTGGCGATTGCTCGCGGCCTGGTTGCCAGTCCAAGAATTCTGCTGCTCGACGAACCGTTCGGCGCGCTCGATGCGCTGACTCGCCAGCAGATGCAGGACGAGCTGTTGGCGATCCGCGAGCGCGCAAAAATCACCACGATCCTCGTCACCCATGACGTCGAAGAAGCGATCTTCCTCGCCGACCGCGTGGTGGTGATGGAGCCGCGTCCGGGACGGATCAAGCAGGTGGTCGACATCGCCCTTCCGCACCCGCGCCAGCGCAGCAGTTTCGACTTCCATCAGTTGCGTGAAGAGCTGCTGCACGAGCTGACCAGTGACGACCATTACCAACCGAGCGTACCGGTGCAGATCCGCGATCTGCCGCTGACGTTCATTGCCTGCTGAACAGGAGTTTTGCGATGCCGCAACGTCCCAACTTTCTGGTAATTCTGGCCGACGATTTAGGCTTCTCCGACATCGGTGCGTTCGGCGGCGAAATCGCCACGCCGCACCTTGATGCCCTGGCCAACAATGGCCTGCGCCTGACCGATTTTCATACCGCACCGACCTGCTCGCCGACCCGCTCGATGCTGCTGACCGGCACCGACCACCACATCGCAGGGATCGGCACCATGGCCGAAACGCTGACGCCGGAACTGATCGGTAAACCGGGTTATGAGGGCTATCTCAACGATCGGGTGGTGGCGCTGCCGGAGTTGCTGCGCGAGGCCGGTTATCAAACATTGATGAGCGGCAAATGGCACCTCGGTTTGAAGGCTGAATTGGCGCCGCATGCGCGAGGTTTCGAGCGTTCGTTTTCGCTGCTGCCGGGCGCGGCCAACCATTACGGTTTCGAGCCAACCTACGATGAGCAAACACCCGGCCTGCTGAAATCCACTCCGGCGCTGTACATCGAGGACGACACGTTTCTCGACGAATTGCCGAAGGATTTCTATTCCTCCGATGCCTTCGGCGACAAGTTGCTGCAGTACCTAAAGGAGCGTGACCAGACCCGGCCGTTCTTCGCTTACCTGCCGTTCTCCGCACCGCACTGGCCGCTGCAGGCGCCCGCCGACATCGTCGAGAAATACCGTGGCCGCTATGACGCCGGCCCTGAAGTGCTGCGCCTGGAACGCCTGGAAAAACTCAAAGCCCTCGGCCTGATCGAACCAGACGTCGAGCCGCATCCACTGATTCAGTTGACCCAGCAGTGGGACGCGTTGAGCGATGAGCAAAAACAGATTTCCGCACGGGCCATGGAAGTCTACGCGGCGATGGTCGAGCGCATGGACTGGAACATCGGTCGGGTTGTCGATTATCTGCGCCAGCAGGGGCAGCTCGACAACACGTTCATCCTGTTCATGTCCGACAACGGTGCCGAAGGTGCACTGCTGGAAGCGTTCCCCAAATTCGGTCCGGAACTGGTGACGTACCTCAGCCAGCATTACGACAACAGCCTCGACAACATTGGCCGGGCTAACTCCTATGTCTGGTACGGGCCGAACTGGGCACAGGTGGCGACCGCACCGTCACGGTTGTTCAAGGCGTTTACCACTGAAGGCGGGATTCGCGTGCCGGCGCTGTTGCACTATCCGCAATTGGCGATCAAAGGGCAGATCAGCCATGGTTTCGGCACGGTGATGGACGTCACACCGACGATTCTCGATCTGGCGGGTGTGCGGCATCCGGGCAAGTTGTGGCACGGAAAACCGGTCGCACCGTTACGTGGCAAATCGTGGCTGGGGTTCTTGTCGGGTGAGACTGCTCAGGTGCATGACGAGCACACGGTGACGGGGTGGGAATTGTTCGGGCGTCGGGCGATTCGCCAGGGGTCGTGGAAAGCGGTGTGGATCCCCGGGCCGATCGGGCCGGCGACCTGGCAGCTGTATGACTTGAGCAGTGATCCGGGGGAAATTCATGATCTGGCGTTGAGTCGGCCGGAGAAGCTCAGCGCGTTGATCGGGCATTGGCAGCAGTATGTCGAGGAGACCGGGGTGATTCTCAGTGAGTCGCCGTTTCAGCCGGATTGAGGCGAAGATCAAAAGCCCCTCACCCCAGCCCTCTCCCGGAGGGAGAGGGGGCCGACCGAGGTGTCTTTCGTCAAACATCGACCTGAAAAATCGGGTCGATTATGGATTCAACGAAGCTCTTTCACGTCGGCGTAACTCTTCAATATCCCCCAATCAGTCCCCTCTCCCTATGGGCGGTCCGACGTTTCGGGAGGGTTAGGGTGAGGGCAGTTTGTCAGGCCTCCACCGCCTCACCAGACACCGCAACTTCATCCCGACGAACAAACCGGTTCGCCCGCCCAAACGTGCCGAAATCATTGAACCGCACACCCATCTCACGCATCACCTTATGCGCCACCGGTACCGTCATTTGGCGAATATAAAACGGCTCCTTCACGACAAAATGATGAATCCCGTGACTGCTGCCAAAGTTGAAGCAGAACGCCTGCAACGGCCACAACCACCAAGGGTTCAATACCTGACACTGCTGCAACACATTACCCAACTCGACATCGCCGTAGTAATGCATGTTCGAGCTGATGAAGTGCAGGCAAAAGGTGCGCAACACGTTCGGGCCGATGATCACCACGGCGGCGATATCGATTACCTGCATCACCGATAACGTCGTCGCTGACCATTCAATCGGCGCGCCCAGCAGATACGCAATGCCATTGGCCGCATGAAAACCGAGAAACACATACCACGCGCCCCAATGCACCAGCGCCAGCGGCGCGTAGACCTTGAGCGTGCGCTTGATGATGCTGAACTTGTGCGCCCAGGTTTTGGCTCGCAGCATGCGGATGAACGCCGACATCACGTTGTCGCCAACCATCAGCAAACGTGCAAAACCCCACGGTTCGCCGTTGGTGATCGCGCGCTCTTCCATGTCGGTTTCAGTGCCGGAGACCTTGTGGTGATTGAGGTGCAGATGGCGACGAATCCACGGATTGATCGTGCTCGGTCGCGCCAGCCACACCAACCCCATCATCAAATTGTGCGGCACGCGTTGCTTGCGGAAATACATGCTGTGGATCAGGTCGTGTTCCAGCTCATGGGTCAACGAAGCAAAAAACGCGTTGAGCAACAAGCACACCCACCACGCCATATGGCCGGTGATGTACAGCGCAGCCGAACCGATCATCCCGATCAGGGCAAAGGCCAGAATCCCCGCGCCCAGCGCATCCTGATGCTTGAGAATCGGGTAGCGTTCGCGCAGTTCGACGCCTTTGGCCAGCACCACTTGGCGAATATGCGCTGATCGCTGGGCCGCATTGTGTCGTTGGGGACTTGCAGAAGTACCGTCCATGCTTCCATCCTCGGGTTTATGATGTTCGCATCGTGCCTCGCCAACGCTTCAATTGCGGTAGCCGAGAACGCCAACCTGTTGACCGGAAGCGCCAATCAGCATGAAGGAACCGACCTCCCTCGCCAGCTGGACCCGTGCCTTGCGCAAGCAACTCGATGCGTTGGGGCTGGACAGCATTGCCCTGTGTCAACAGGCCGGGCTCGATCCGAGCTTGATGGATGATCCCAACGCGCGCTATCCACTGTCCGGCACCACGCGCCTGTGGGAAATTGCCGTGCAGGTCAGCGGCGACCCGGCGATTGGCTTGCGCGTGTCACGCTTCGTCAGTCCAACTACGTTCCACGCGCTCGGTTATGCACTGGTGGCCAGCGGTAGCCTGCGTGAAGTGTTCGAACGCATCGTGCGCTATCACCCGGTGGTCAGCGATGCGCTGGAACTGGAGCTGAGTCGTGGCGACGACCGCTATCAATTTCGTCTGAAAATTCCGTCAGGCAATCCCGCGCCAGCCTTCGAAGCCATCGACGCCTTCACCGCGATCTACGTGCGCACCTGCCGTAATCGCCTTGGCCGTGATTACGCACCGTTGGCTGTGTACCTGCGCCGCCCGGAACCGAGCGATGCGCACCAATGGCACAAAGTCTTTCGCGCTCCGGTGCATTTCGGCTGCCTCGAGGATCGCCTGGAGTTCGCCCTCGCCGACTTCGACAGCCACCTCGACGACGCCAATCCGGAACTCGCCGAACACAATGAAGCGGTGCTCAAACGCACCATGGCCCAGCTCCAGCCGCTGACCTGGGAACGCAAAGTGCGCGATGCGATTGAAGAACAATTACCGGAAGGTGAACCAAGTGCAGAGCGCATTGCCCAGGCCTTGCACCTGAGTTTGCGCAGCCTGCAAAGGCACTTGGCGGATGAGGGTTGTCGCTTCGACACATTGCTCAATGAGAGCCGTGAGAATCTGGCGCTGCTGCACCTGCGCGATCCGCAGTGCTCGTTGAGTGAGGTGAGTTATTTGCTCGGGTTCGCCGACACCAGCAGTTTCAGCCGCGCGTTCAAACGCTGGACGGGGCTGACGCCGGGGCAGTTTCGTGATGGGTTGCGCTGATCGTCAGCCTTTAGCCAGACTGCGTTCCATACCGGATGACCATTGTTCGATCATCGCAGCACCCATTGCGGCGAACGCCGGATGACTGGCGCCGTACTCCGCCATTTCGCCCATTGCCACCTGCATACCGTTAGCGACTTGCTGCAGTAATTGATTACAACGCGCCTCCGTCAGATTGCAGGCCGTACGACCGAACCGCATCAGCATTTTGTGCTTGGGCCAAGCCTTCGAGCCACCCAAGAGCAACGCCATACTGTCGTTCTTTATGTAGACCGATGTGGTGATGATGTCGTATGCGGGCGCGAGTCTGATTGACGATTCCTCGCCGCAGCTTTCGTAAAGCACGCCGAAGTTTTTTAAATGCGCGTCGCCGTTTTTCAGGCCTGCAGACAACGCCACAATTTTGAAAAATGCTTCGAGCGCATGATTGAGCAGCGCGGGTGAAACAAACGCTTTGATCTGCCGGGCTGCGCCTTCGTAAGAACCATCGTATTTGGCTTTCGACGGCCAACCGTTGAGCACGCAAAAGTCCTCAAAACCCAGGTAGCCCGAAGCGCTCAAATCAAAGCGCTCGATAACCAGAAACTTGCCATGTTCGCTGAGCTCGAACTTCGGTACTTCTAGCCCGCAGTGTTGCGCGGCACGCATGCAAAAGTACTCGTTGGTTGCCAGCTGCGGATATTCATCGGCGCGAAAAGCTTTAACCAAGTGAGTGGATCCGCGATGAGTCAGACGATCAATCGCAGCCGCACTGTCACGCACCAGCACTTTGGGCTGCACCCCAGACACTCCGGAATACTGGCCATAGGTTTGCAACAGATCCTCGAACAAGCCTTGCGCTCCATCGTGCACTAGCAGATCGGCCAGCGATGTTTCACGCGGGCGATCCGTCAACGATGCGCTGGCAATGGATAACTGACCGAGCTGATAGGGGCCGACAATGGCCAGCAATGCAAAGTCATCGAAGCCGCGAACCGCTTTGCTGAAGCGCCGAACCAGCTCATCACGAAGGGCACCTTCGGGCAGATTCATCTCGAAAACCGGATGAATGCCATGCTCCCAACCATAACTTTCCAGCCGGGACGGCATTGTCAGTGACACGGCATTTTCAGCACTGGTTTCTTCGCGGTAACTGAAGACGCTGTGGACTCGATCTTTCCCGCGCGCCAACGTTCCCACCGCTTGCCCGCCGACACAGACGTTTAATCGATCCGACGACTCACTCATGGAAGTTGACCTTTTGTAGCGTATCGAGTGTCGGGCGGCGAGACTGACGTGGAACCGCTGTCAGCTCATAGCCAAACCCGTTAAGGATCGCTTCGACTTTGCGCAGGCCGATTTCGGCAATGGTGTTGTTTTCGATCCCCGAAATCGTCGCGCGGCTCATTCCGTATTGCTGAGCCAGCGCCTGCTGGGTCATTTTGTTTGCCTTGCGCAGGGCTTTGATCAATTCGCCAAGCTGTTCCATGCGATTTCCTGCATCAAATACGGTGCAAATTAAGATATTTGTTTATTTTGCATCGAATTTGATGCGGCCATTCGACAAGATTAGCCTAATTACAAGTGATCAAGAACTACTCAATTGCTCACCATAAACCCCAACTCAAAAACGGTGCCGTCAGCATCACTGCTGACCCGCACCTGCCCACCATGCAACTGCATGATCGACTGCACAATCGCCAACCCCAACCCACCGGAATCCCCCGGCTCTGCCCGTGCAGGATCGACGCGATAGAAACGGTCGAACAGTTTGCCCAGATGCTCCGACGCAATGGCCGGGCCATGGTTGTGCACTTGTAACCAGCACCAGCCCGACTCGTCACGCCGGCGCAGGCTGATCACGGTTTCGGAGTCAGCATGACGCACGGCATTGGCCAGCAAGTTGCCCAGCGCCCGTTGCAGCAACTGCTGATCGGCACGCAGTTCGCCATGCAGTTGATTGTCCAGCCGCAGGTCGCGGTCATCCGCCAACGCTTCAAAATAATCACACAGCTCACCACCAACGCTGCACAAATCCAGAGTTTGCAGATTGAGCGCGCGCTCGGCCTGCTCGGCGCGGGCAAGGAACATCAGGTTTTCCGCCATGCGCTTGAGCCGTTCGAACTCTTCCATGTTCGAGGCGAGGACTTCCTGATACTCCTCGGTGCTGCGCGGATGATTCAGCGCCTGACCGTTGCTCGCCAACAAGGTGTGCAGCGGCGTACGTATCTCGTGGGCGAGGTCGGCGGAAAACTGCGAGAGGCGCTGCACGCTGTCGTCCAGCCGCGCCAGCATGCCGTTGAGCGCCTGCACCGGCTCAAGTAGTTCGGCGGGCGTGCCGGTGGCGGGCAAGCGTTGATCGAGGCTACGCAGATCGATACCGCGTACCGCTTCGCTCAACTGCCGCAACGGTCGCAGGCCACGGCGTAGCAACAGCAAGCCCAAGGCAAAGGCGAGCAACGCACCGAGGCCAACCGACAGGTACAAGCGCATGCGATAGCTGCCGAGCATCTGTTCGCGCTCGCTAAGCACTTTGCCGGCGATCACGGTCAGCGGTTCGCCGTTCGGCCCCTGCGCTTCGCCGGACAACAGCGCGAGTTCGGCACCGTCCGGCGCTTGCCACGTCAACACATCACGGCGCTGCGGCGTTTGCTCGCGGGGGATCGCGCTCAGCGCGGGCAACTCGCGTTGCCGTGGATTGATCGCGATCACGCTCGATCCGTCGGCGCGGCGCACCAGCAACAGGCTGTCGAGATTACCGAGCATGTTCTGATACAGCCGTGGCCGCGCCTGCAAGGCATCGAGGCTGTCGCTGTCAGCGAGCAACGCGCGCACTTGCTCCAGTCGACCGAGCAACGCGAGGTCGTCGCGGTAGGCGATTTCCGAGGCCAGCGAACGGTAGAGAAACACACCGATAGCACTCAACACCACGGCGCAAACCAATGCGAACGCCAGCGCCAGGCGCCAGGCGATCGATCTAGAGCGCATCGTCGGGGGCTTCCAGTTGATAACCGACGCCGCGCACGGTGTGAATCAGTTTCGGCATGTACGGGTCATCGACTTTCGCACGCAAACGCCGCACCGCGACTTCGACCATGTTGGTGTCGCTGTCGAAATTCAGGTTCCACACCTGCGAGGCGATCAGCGTGCGCGACAGCACTTCACCCTGACGGCTGGCGAGCAATTGCAGCAGGGCGAATTCCTTGTTGGTCAGGGCGATGCGCTGGCCACCGCGACTGACGCGGCGGCGCAATACATCGATTTCAAGGTCGGCAATGTTGTAGGACTCGGCTTCGCGCATCGGCCCGCGGCGCAGCAACGTGCGTACCCGCGCGAGCAGTTCGGCAAAGGCGAATGGCTTGAGCAAGTAATCGTCAGCGCCCAGTTCGAGGCCGCGTACGCGGTCTTCAATGGCGTCCTTGGCGGTGAGGAACAACACCGGTGTGGCGCCGCGCTGACGGATCAGTTGCAGCAGCTGCCAGCCATTTAGGCCGGGGAGCATCACGTCGAGGATGATCAGGTCATATGCCTGTTGCTCGATAAAGTAGCGCCCATCGAGGCCATTGAGCGCCACGTCCACGGCAAAACCCGACTCGCCCAGGCCTTTGGCGAGGAAATTCGCGGTTTTGGCTTCATCTTCTACGACCAGCAAACGCATGGCACACCTCGATTGATCAGGCACACAGGCTAGGCGCCTTCGAAGGCGTTGCCCATTACAAACTTGTAATCAGACTGACGAGGTTCTGACGAAGAGCGGCGATTAAGGTGGCGACCTTCGCTTTTGGAGCCTGTCCATGACCATCAAATACTTTGTAGCCAGCCTGATGATCGGCCTCAGTGGCGTCGCTGCCGCCAGTCCTGAGCTGCCGCGTCACGCTGATCTCGACCTGAAAACCGCACGGCTGCTCGCCGACACCGCCATGGTCAACTGCACCGGCACGGTGTCGGTGCTCGACCGTGGCGGCAATCTACTGGTAACCCTGCGCGGCGACGGTGTCGGCCCGCACAACACCGCCGCCAGCCAGCGCAAGGCGTACACCGCACTGTCGACCAAAACAGCGACCCGGTTGTTTGCCGAACGGGCTCGCAGCAATCCGGAAACCGCCAACCTCAACACCCTCGACGAGCTGCTCTTGCTCGGCGGTGGGATTCCGCTGTTCCTCGGATCTGAACTGGTGGGCGCCATGGGCGTGGCCGGTTCCGGCGGCGGCGAGCAAGACGAAAACTGTGCGATCAAGGCTGCCGAGAAAACCGGTCTGGCCACTACCCGTTCCCAATAAGGAGATTCATCCATGAGCACTTTGCGCATGACCTTCGCCGCGCTCGGCCTGAGCGCTTTTTCAAGTCTAGCCCTCGCCGCCGGCAACCCGTTGAGCGTGCACGTGCTCAACCTGGAAAACGGCCTGCCGTCGCCGGGTATCAATGTGACACTGGAGAAACACGTTGGCCAGAACTGGCAACCACTGGCTCAAGGCACGACCAATGAACAGGGGCGAATTGCCGAATTGTTCCCGGCCAAACAGCCTTTTGAAGCGGGTGAATACCGGGTGGTATTCAAGACCGGCGAGTACTTCAAGAAGGTCAAGCACGACACGTTCTTCCCGGAGATTCCGGTGATCTTCGAAGTGAAGCAGACCGATCAGCATTACCACATCCCGCTGCTGCTCAGCCCGTACGGTTTCTCGACCTATCGCGGTTCCTGAGCCCTACACAAATGCCCCTGTAGGAGTGAGCCTGCCCGCGATAGCAATCTGTCAGTTGATCAATCTGTGACTGACAGACCGCTATCGCGAGCAGGCTCACTCCTACAATGGTTCGGTGTTAGATCCTAGATCGTGGCGAGAGCGCGCAATCGCATGGCATCAAGGATTTCGATCTCTCCATACCCGAGTCCGATAATCCCCTGCCCCTGGAAATCCTTGAGGATCTGGTTGGTGGTCTGCCGCGACAGCGACAGCATCGATGCCAACTGCTCCTGCGGCAGTTGTAGAACGCGGCGTGGCGCATCGAGCTCGCCGTAGCCTTCGGCAATCATCAGCAAGCGATGGGCCAAGCGTGCCGGGGCTGGCAGCAGGCTCAGTTGTTCGAGATTGATGAAGGTCAGGCGCAGTTTATGGCTCATCAGCAGCGCCAGATGCCGCCAGTACACCGGGTGTTCGTCGAGCAGTTTGAGCAACGTCGCATGAGGGATATTGAGCAAGGTGCACGGCCCGACTGCATAGGCGTCATGGGTGCGCGGCTGGCCATCGAACAGGCAGATTTCGCCGAACCAGTGCGGCGCCTCGACCAGACTCAACAACGCCTCTTTGCCCTGCTCGCTCACCGCGCCTATACGCACGGCGCCGTCGAGCACCGCGTATAAACCGCACGGTGGATCACCGCGCTGGAACAGCCGCTGCCCTGCCGTCAGCCGCCGCTCCCGGGCCGTAGCCAACAGACTATCCTGAAAGGACGCCGGCAGATGACTGAACCACTGGCCGCTCATCAGCCGTGAACGTATTTGCATAAACACTCCTGGATTGTCGCCTGCCTGACAGAGCGAACCCTGATCCCGAGGGATGATGCGATCAACCCTACCGGAGGAACAACAATGAAAAGCCTCGTCGACCATCTGAGTCAATACGCCGCCTACCACCGTGATCCGCGCAATATCGCCAGCCACTTTATCGGCATTCCGCTGATCGTGGTGGCGGTGGCGGTTTTGTTGTCGCGGCCAGAATGGTCGCTGGGCGGCTTGTGGATATCTCCAGCCGTTGTCGTGGCGCTGGCCTCGGCGTGGTTTTATCTGCGTCTGGAGGTGAAGTTCGGGGTGCTGATGACGCTGCTGATGGGGCTGTCAGTCTGGGCCGGGCATGTGCTGGCGCAGCAGAGCACCCTGGTCTGGCTGAGCAGTGGTCTGGCGATGTTTGTGGTCGGCTGGGTGATCCAGTTTGTCGGGCATCACTATGAAGGGCGCAAACCGGCGTTTGTCGATGATGTCTCGGGGCTGATTGTCGGGCCGTTGTTTGTCGTGGCCGAGGTGGCGTTCATGCTCGGCATGCGGCATGAATTGAAAGAGCAGATCGAGGCGCGGGCGGGGGTGGTACGAGTTAATCCGAATCGTGCGGCAATCTAGACTTCAACCCTGCTCGTTCCCACGCTCTGCGTGGGAACGCCGCCATGGACGCTCCGCGTCCACTGTGACGCGGAGCGTCACGGGATGCATTCCCACGCAGAGCGTGGGAACGATCAGTTAGAGGCTGGCGACTTTCTGCCAGACCTTCGGCTTGAAGAACAGAGTTTCACCCTTGGCCAAGCCGATCAGGCTGTCGTGGTCTTTCACCACTTCGGCCTCGATCAGATCCGTCTGCCCTTCGACCTTAAGCGTCACCCGCGTGGTCGCGCCCAACGGCCGAATGTCACGCACCTCAGCAGCGTGGTGATCTTCCAGCTCATGTTTGGACAGCGACACCTCATGCGGGCGGAACAGCACGTGGTTGTCGTCGCTCAACAGCAAGCGGTTCGAATCGCCGAGGAAGTGATAAACGAAATCGCTGGCCGGGTTTTCGTAGACGTCGCCCGGTGAGCCGATCTGCTCGATCACACCCTTGTTCATCACCACGATGCGGTCAGCGACTTCCATCGCTTCTTCCTGGTCGTGGGTCACGAATACCGAGGTCAGGTTGATGTCTTCGTGCAGGCGGGCGAGCCAGCGACGCAGCTCCTTACGCACCTTGGCATCGAGGGCGCCGAACGGCTCATCCAGCAGCAGCACTTTCGGCTCCACCGCCAGTGCGCGGGCCAAAGCAATACGCTGACGCTGACCGCCGGACAACTGCTCCGGATAACGATCCGACAGCCAGTCCAGCTGCACCATGTTCAGCAGCTCATGCACCTTGACCGCGATCTGGCTTTCGTTCGGACGCTGGTTTTTCGGTTTCATGCGCAAACCGAACGCGACGTTATCGAACACGGTCATGTGGCGGAACAAGGCGTAGTGCTGGAACACGAAACCGACGTTGCGATCACGCACGTCGTGGCCGGAGACGTCTTCGCCGTGGAAGACAATGTTGCCGTTATCCGGGGTTTCCAAGCCGGCGATAATCCGCAGCAACGTGGTTTTGCCGCAGCCCGACGGGCCGAGCAATGCGACCAGTTCACCGCTGTGGATGTCCAGGCTGATGTTGTCCAGCGCCTTGAACGCATTGAAATTCTTGCTGACGTTACGCACTTCGATCGACATGAATTATTCCTCCGCGGCGCTGGCGCGCAGGCGGTTGATACGGTTTTCGCTCCACTGCTTGAGCAGCAGGATGAAGAGCGCCAGGATCAGCAACAGGCTCGCCACGGCGAACGCGGCCACGTGGTTGTATTCGTTGTAGAGGATCTCGACGTGCAGCGGCAAGGTGTTGGTCACCCCGCGAATGTGCCCGGAGACCACCGACACCGCACCGAATTCACCCATGGCCCGCGCGGTACATAGCACCACGCCATAGATCAGGCCCCACTTGATGTTCGGCACAGTGACATGCCAGAACATCTGCCAGCCATTGGCACCTAGCAGACGCGCGGCCTCCTCTTCCTGCGTGCCTTGTTCCTGCATCAGTGGAATCAGCTCACGAGCGACGAACGGCACGGTGACGAAAATCGTCGCCAGTACGATGCCCGGCAGGGCGAAGACGATCTGGATGTCGTGATCCTGCAGCCACGGCCCGAACAAGCCTTGTGCGCCGAACATCAGCACGTAGACCAGACCGGCGATTACCGGCGATACCGAGAACGGCAGGTCGATCAGGGTCACCAGCATGCTCTTGCCGCGGAACGAGTATTTACTCACGCACCACGCGGCGCTGACCCCGAACACCAGGTTCAGCGGTACCGAAATCAGCACGGCGAATACGGTGAGTTTCAGCGCCGAAAGCGCATCCGGCTCAAAGATCGCGGTGAAAAATGCGCCGAGGCCATTCTTCAAACCCTGCGATACCACGATGAATAACGGCAGCAACAGAAACAGGAAAAAGACCAGCCAGCCAAGGCCGATCAGGATTCTGCGCGAAGTGGCACTGCCACGGCGTGCAGCGTTGGCCGAAGAGGCGGCCGCAATAGACGATTGGGACATGGTTCGCGCCTCCTTATGGGGTTTCGATGCGCCGCTGCAGCAAGTTGATCAGCAGCAACAGGACGAAGGAAACCACCAGCATCAGCACGCCGATGGCGGTAGCGCCGGTGTAATCGTATTGGTCGAGTTTGACCATGATCAGCAGCGGCAGGATCTCGGTTTTCATCGGCATGTTGCCGGCGATGAAAATCACCGAACCGTACTCACCGACGCCACGGGCGAAGGCCAGGGCAAAACCGGTCAGCCAAGCGGGCAACAATGCGGGAACGAGGATGTGGCGGAACACCTGCAAGGGTTTAGCACCGAGGCACGCGGCGGCTTCCTCGACTTCACGGGGAATGTCGGCCAGCACCGGCTGCACGGTACGCACCACAAACGGCAGAGTGACGAAGGTCAGCGCCAACGTGATACCCAGCGGGGTATAGGCAATCTTGAAACCGAGGTCAGCGGCGAATTGCCCGACCAGACCGGCCGGCGCATACAGCGCGGTCAGCGCGATACCGGCCACCGCTGTCGGCAGGGCGAACGGCAGATCGATCATCGCGTCGATCACCTTGCGCCCCGGGAAGGTGTAGCGCACCAGCACCCACGCCAGCAACGTACCGATGATGCCGTTGATGATCGCGGCACACAGCGCGGTGCCGAAGCTCAGCTTCAACGCGGCCAGCACCCGTGGTGCGGAGATGATCGTCCAGAACTGATCCCAGGTGAGTTGCGCGGCGTGGACGAACATCGCCGCCAGCGGGATAAGCACAATCAGGCTGAGGTACACCAAGGTGTAGCCCAGCGTCAGCCCGAAGCCGGGTATGACGGGGGAGATACGACGCGACATAAAAGTCCTTGGTTAAAAACGCATCAATGTGGGAGCGACGGTGCGACGATTCGACCTGCTCGCGAAGAGGGAGTATCAGTCAACATCCCTGTCGCCTGAAATACAGCCTTCGCGAGCAGGTCGAATCGTCGCACCGTCGCTCCCACATGTGGTGTGCCTAAACAGTAGGCTCGTTGTGGGTCAGATTACTGCGCCTGATAAATCTGGTCGAACACGCCACCGTCGTTGAAGAATTTCGGCTGCGCGGTTTTCCAGCCGCCGAAGTCCTTGTCGATGGTCACCAGTTCCAGTTTCGGGAACTGCTGAGCGTACTTGGCAGCCACGTCCTTATCACGCGGACGGTAGAAGTTCTTCGCGGCAATTTCCTGGCCGGCCGGGCTGTACAGGTGCTTCAGATAAGCTTCGGCGATCTGCTCGTTGCCTTTCTTCTCGGCGTTCTTGTCGACCACGGCCACTGGCGGCTCGGCGAGGATCGACAGCGAAGGCACGACGATGTCGAACTTGTCAGCGCCGCCATCTTCTTTCAGCGCCAGGAATGCTTCGTTTTCCCAGGCCAGCAACACGTCACCCTGACCGTTGTTGACGAAGGTGATGGTCGAACCGCGTGCACCGGTGTCGAGAATCGGCACGTGCTTGAACAGGGTCTGTACGTATTCTTTGGCTTTGGCTTCGTCACCGCCGTTGGCTTTCAGGCCGTAGGCCCAGGCGGCGAGGAAGTTCCAGCGGGCGCCGCCGGAGGTTTTCGGGTTCGGGGTGATCACCGAGACGTCGTTCTTGACCAGATCGCCCCAGTCCTTGATGCCTTTCGGGTTGCCCTTGCGCACCAGGAAGACGATGGTCGAGGTGTACGGCGTGCTCGCTTCCGGCAGACGCTTCTGCCAGTCGGCGGGCAGGGTCTTGCCGAGTTTGGCGATTTCGTCGATGTCGCCAGCCAAGGCCAGGGTCACGACGTCAGCGCGCAGACCGTCGATCACCGCACGGCCCTGCTTGCCCGAACCACCGTGGGATTGCTGGATTTTCACGGTGTCGCCGGCGTGATCTTTCTGCCAGAACTTGATGAATTCAGCGTTGTAGTCCTGATACAGCTCGCGCGTCGGGTCATACGACACGTTGAGCAGTTCGTAATCCTTGGCAACGGCGGAACCGGCAAACACAGCACTGGCCAGGGCGGCCAAAGCGTAACGGCGAATCGACGACATGGTGAAAGCTCCTGGAATTCTGGGTGGTGGCTTTTTCTTATGTATTTCGGGAATCGTGTTGTCGGTTCAAAGATCGCAGCCTTCGACAGCTCCTACGCACAGCCCCCTGTAGGAGCTGCCGCAGGCTGCGATCTTTTAGCCCGGTTGTTTGCCCGGTTGCTGCAAACGGAATTTCTCTTTGCGTTCGATCTGTACAACCTGGGCGTTGTGCACAGTGATCTCCACCGCGCCGAAACGCAGATCGCGCAGGGCGCTCTGGATTTCACGCAAGATGGTGGTTTCGTCCTGACCGTCAACGCTGCGAAGGGATGCGCTCATGGTGCTGCTCCTTTGAATGGGATTTGCCTGGCAGTGGGCGGCACTGCGTTCGGCGTGGGAGCAATATAAGAGAGGCGCGGATATTCTTAAAAAGACTATTTAAGAATGTTTATATAACTGAAAAACTGATCGTTCCCACGCGCAGCAAAGGAATGCAGCCGGCGGCGCTCTGCGCTGCGATTTTGGGCAGACGCAGAGCGCCCCTTTGCTGAGCGCAGGAACAAGTTTGCCCCTGTCTTAGCTAATCACCGGAGTTCTCACCCAATCTATCTCGTGCGCCGGAGCCGGTCGCCCAAACCAATAGCCCTGCCCCAGATCACACTCCTGCTCAAGCAGAAACGCCGCCTGCTCAACCTGCTCGATGCCCTCGGCATGCACCTGCATGCCCATGCTTCGGGCCAGCGCGATGATCACCCGGACAATCGCCACGTCATCCTCATCCCACGGCAACCCGGCAACGAATCCCTGATCGATCTTCAGCTTCTGCACCGGCAAGCGCTTGAGTCGCAGCAGTGACGAGTAACCCGTGCCGAAATCATCAATGGCCAGGCGAATACCCAACTCGCGCAAACGGTGCATCTGCTCCAGCGCCACTTCCGGATCATCCATCACTGCGCTTTCAGTGACTTCCAGCTCCAGATATGCCGGATCCAGTCCGGTGTCGTGCAGCACCTGCGCCACCTGCTGGTACAACTCGCGCCGGGCGAACAATCGTGACGAAACATTCACCGCGACAAACGACAGCACGATCCCGGCCTGCTGCCACTGGCACATCTGTCGACACGCCTGCTGCATAACCCACGCGTCAATTTCGGCGATCAGCCCGGTGCGCTCGGCAATCGGGATGAACTCCGCCGGCGACACCAGACCACGCAACGGATGCTGCCAGCGGACCAGCGCTTCAACGCCAATCAAGCGACTGGTTTTCAAGTCATGCACCGGTTGGTAGTAAACCCGCAGTTCCTGCTGCTCCAGCGCCCGGCGCAGCTCGAATGCGATCTCCACACGTTGCTGGGCGTGGGCGGTCAGTTCTTCGGTGTACAAGGCATAACCGTTGCGGCCGCTGCTCTTGGCCTTGAACAGCGCCGCATCGGCATTGCGCAACAGTTGCTCGGCGCTTAGCGCGTCGCTGGGGAACAGGCTGATGCCGAGACTGGCGTTGATGAACAACTGATTGCCATCAATGCTGAACGGCTCCTTCAGCGCATCGAGAATCCGTTGCGCCAGCGCCGCTGCCTGCACCGGCTGTGGACAACTCTCTGCCAACACCGCGAACTCGTCGCCGCCCAGGCGCGCCAGGGTAATACCGGGGCCAAACAGTTCTTGCAGGCGCGCCGCTACTGCCTTGAGCAAGCGATCGCCGACGTTATGGCCAAGGCTGTCGTTGATCATTTTGAAATGATCGAGATCAAGCATCAGTAACGCGCAGCCGCGCTTGTGGATCTGCGCCGAAGCCAGCGCCTGTTCGGCGCGGTCGCTGAACAGCAGGCGATTGGGCAGATCGGTCAGTGGATCGTGGTGCGCCAAGTGTTTGAGTTCATGCTCGGAATCCTTGATGGCGCTGATATCGGAAAACACCGCAACGTAATGGCTGAGCCGGCCCTGATCATCGTGAATGACCCGGATGGTTTGCCACTGTGGATAAATCTCGCCGCTTTTACGCCGGTTCCAGATCTCGCCGCTCCACTCGCCCTGCGACTCCAGGGTGGCGAACATCGCTTGGTAGAAACCCGGCGGATGATGGCCGGACTTGAACAGGCTCGGCTGCTGCCCGAGGACTTCTTCACGCTGATAACCGGTGATCTCGATGAACGCGCGATTGACGTGCACGATCAACCCTTGGTGGTTGCTGACCAACACCCCTTCGCGGGTGCAATCGAAGACGGCCGCCGCTTGACGCAGGCGTTCGCGATCGGCGTGGCGCTCGCGCAACCGCGCACCGATTCCGAGAAACTCGCACAAGCGCGCCCGCGCCAGGAAAATCAGCCCGGCGCTGAACGCCGCTAAAACGTAACCGTTGATCAGTTGCCATCGGGCAAGATCGACGGAGTTATCGAAGAAATTGTTTAATAAATGATCAGTACCTTGCAGCCAGACAGCGGCAAGCACGAGATAGAGCAGCGCTGCACGCAAAGCATCGCGGTAAGTGGCACGCATTCGGCTGTCCATGTCCCTACAAAAAGGTTGGAATTATAGGTCAAGAAACATCCAGCGACTCTTATCTGAAAGGGCGACTGGTTTTATCTGTGTGCTTGGTGATAATGCAACGGCTGTTTTTATCTTTATCGAGGGCCCTATAGCCTATGTGGTACGAAGGTTTTCTTGGCTTGTCGGCCTGGTCTCTGGTCGCGGTCACCCTGCTGATGACCCACGTGACGATTGTTGCCGTCACGGTCTATCTGCACCGTTACTCGGCCCATCGCTCGCTGGAGCTGAATGCTGGCCTGAAGCACTTTTTCCGTTTCTGGCTTTGGCTGACCACGGCGCAGAACACCCGCGAGTGGACCGCCATCCACCGTAAGCATCACGCCAAGTGCGAAACCGAAGATGACCCGCACAGCCCGGTCATCAAAGGCCTTTCCACCGTACTTCGCACCGGCGCCGAGCTGTATCGTGCCGAAGCGCAGAACCCGGAAACCCTGCGCATCTACGGCAAGAACTGCCCCGAAGACTGGATCGAACGCAACGTCTACAGCCGCTACCCGCTGTTGGGCGTGGCGATCATGGGCGTTATCGACCTGCTGCTGTTCGGCACCATCGGCATCACCATCTGGGCGATCCAAATGATGTGGATCCCGGTGTGGGCCGCTGGCGTGATCAATGGCCTGGGCCATGCCGTCGGCTATCGCAACTTCGAATGCCGCGATGCGGCGACCAATCTGGTGCCTTGGGGCATCCTGATCGGCGGCGAAGAACTGCACAACAACCATCACACCTACCCTAACTCGGCCAAGCTATCGGTGAAGAAGTGGGAGTTCGACCTCGGTTGGGCGTGGATCAAAGTCTTCTGCTTCCTGCGTCTGGCCAAGGTTCAGCGCGTGGCGCCGATCGCCCACCGCGTTGAAGGCAAGGGCAATCTGGACATGGACACCGCCATGGCCATCCTCAACAACCGCTTTCAGATCATGGCCCAGTACCGCAAATTGGTGATCGGCCCGCTGGTCAAGCAAGAGCTGGCCAAGGTCGATCATTCGGTGCGCCACCAGTTCCACCGCGCCAAGCGTTTGTTGTCGCGGGAGACTAGCCTGCTGGAAGATCGCCATCACTTGCGCATCCAGACCATGCTCGAGCACAGCCAGGCATTGAAGGTAATTTACGAAAAACGCTTGGCACTGCAGCAGATCTGGGTCAAGACCAGCGCAAATGGCCACGACATGCTCGCGGCCATCAAAGAGTGGATTCACGAGGCAGAAGCCAGCGGCATCCAGTCCCTGCGCGAATTTGCTGATCAGTTGAAAACCTACTCGTTGCGTCCTGCAGCGGTCTGAGACCGTTGATCGGTGCACCCGGCTCCCGGGTGCACCCTTCGGAACTTCGCTAAAAATCGCCTATCTCAAAGACACTTCGCCATCCCGGCGGGCTGTACTGTGGCCGTTGTCGAATTGCGGCACGTCCTTTGAGATCTGTGCCGATGGTCAACAACAATCAAAAAGACTCATCCTTCCCGCAGTGGCCCGAGGCCGCGCAAACCCTGATGGCGTTGATGCACGCCCAAGGCGAGGTCGCCCGCTTGAGCGAACGCGAACAGCTGTTCAGCTCCTTGCTGGTCAGCGTCAACGCCGTGCTCTGGGCCTTCAACTGGGAAACCCGGCAGATGCTGTACGTCAGCCCCGCCTACGAACGGATTTTCGGCCGCTCTGCAGGCCTGCTACTCGCCGACTACAACCAGTGGCGCGACAGCATCTACCCCGACGACCTGGAATACGCCGAACGCAGCCTTGCCGAAGTCCTGCACAAAGGCGCGGTGGAAGATCGCGAATACCGGATTATTGCCGCCGACGGCCAGGTGCGCTGGCTCAGCGACAAATGCTTCATCAATCGTCAGGACGAGCCCGGTCAGCCGGTAATCATCGTCGGCATCGCCGAGGACATCACCGACAAGAAGCAGATGGAAACCGAGCTGCACCGTTTGGCGGCTACCGACGTGCTGACACAAAGCAGCAATCGCCGGCACTTCTTCGAGTGCGCCAATCGCGAGTTCGAAGTAGCGCGTGTACAGGGCGCACAAATGGCCTTTCTGCTGCTGGATATCGATGACTTCAAAATGATCAACGACACCTACGGTCATCCCGAAGGCGACAACGTGTTGCAGCGGATTGCCGAGTGCGGGCGCGGGTCATTACGTCGAGGGGATCTGTTCGGGCGGATTGGCGGCGAAGAGTTTGCAGCGGTATTTCCCGGTTGTGCGCCAGACATGGCCATGCAAGTGGCGGAACGGCTGCAGCAGGAGATTCAGCAGTTGAGTTTCAGCCATGATGGCCAGACGTTCGGTATCACCGTCAGCCAGGGGTTGACCAGTCTGAACGAGACAGACGACAGCCTCGACAGCCTGTTCGCCCGCGCGGATGCGGCGATGTATGAGGCCAAGCGACAGGGCAAGAACCGCATCATTTCTGCTTGACCCGTATCTCAGCTACACAGAGATCCATTGTAGGAGTGAGCCTGCTCGCGATAGCGGTGTGTCGGACACACAGAATTGACTGACATACCGCTATCGCGAGCAGGCTCACTCCTACATTGGAATTGGGTGAGTCAGGTTATTTGCGCATCCGCATCAACTCCGGTAGCCCGATCTTCAGCAACCGCGCCGTGCGGCTCTTCGCCAACTCCTCAACGCCCTCATGCTCGGTCAAGCGGGCCATCTGCGCCGCCATGTTCATCACCAGCGCCTCACGGGAATACACCCCGCCGCCGAGTTGGTAGACCGACGCAATCAGCTCCCGCAATTCCAGCGGCAATCGCCATCGGGTACGCAACGCCGAACCATAAGCCGCGCCAAACTCGGCCAACGCCTCGCCGACTTCCTCCAGTTCATCCAGCTCACCACCCGCCTGCTGCCATTCCTGCAGACAACGCAGCAACGCCAGATCGCCCAAGCGATGCAGCATACCCGCGCAGTAACAGCGCTCCTGATCGAGATCGAGCAGCCGCGCGAGGGTGCGCGCATATTCAGCGGTGTGCAGCGACAACCCCCAGTAACGTTCGGCATAGTCCGCCAGACACGGATCACTGAGCCTTGCGCTGCGCTTGAGTGCCAGCCCCAGAATCAGGTTCATGCTCTGCCCGGTGCCCAACCGATGCAGGGCTTGCGCCAGTGTCTGCACCGGCGCGCCATGGTGCTGCGCCGCGCTGTTGGCCGCAGCGATCAGCACCGCCGTGATTTGTGGGTCGGTCTTGATCTCATCTTCCAACAGCTTCAGATCGAGGCCATTGGGGTTGAGGCTGCGCTTCACCGCCACCTGCACATCGGTCATCAACGGCGCACCGTCAGCCTGCTCACGACGTCGCTCGAGAAACACCGACAAGGTCATGCCCGGCGCCAATGCCGGTACGTCACAGAAAACCTCTTCACCGGCATTCAGCAGCAAACCCTGCAAACGCTCGGTCAGGCTTTCCATGTTCAGTGGTTTGGTCAGATAGGCCGTCGGTGCCAACGGAATCGCTTCGCGCACGCTGGCGCTGTCGTTACGGCTGCTCATCAGGATGAACGGCAACGGCGGGTTGCGTTTGCGCTGGCGCACGCTGCGCAGCACGCTCAAACCATCGATGCCGGGCAACTCCCAATCAACGATCGCCAGGTCATACGGCACTTCACTGAGCAATGACAGGGCTTGCTGCCCGTCGGCGCACAAGTCTATCCGCGCATCGCAACGCACGTTCAGGAGCACTTGTTTGAGCAGGTCCCGGGACCACGGATCGGCCTCGGCAATCAGCACTCGGGGTACGGCGGGTAAATCAACGGCAGTCATGCGCGCTCTCCCTTGCAATGCCTGAACCTTAGCCAATGCTGGCCATTCGATACAGCGCTAAAGCAATTGATATGTTCACGGGGCGAAAAAAACCCGCCGAAGCGGGTTTTTTTGTCTATCCGATCACACAGTGCGCGGCTTACAGCTCCGAGAAGCACTCTTCGATGATCGCCAGACCTTTGTCCAGTTGCTCGTCCGGCGAGGTCAGCGGTACGAGGACGCGCAGAACGTTGCCGTAGGTGCCGCAGGACAGCAGGATCAGGCCCTTGTCGCGCGCCTTGGCCACAACGGACGCTACAGCGGCGGCGTTCGGCTTGTGGCTGTCGCCATTTTCGAACAGCTCGACCGCGATCATCGCGCCCAGAGCACGGACTTCGCCGATGACCGGGTACTTGGCCTGGATAGTTTTCAAGCCAGTAACCAGACGCTCGCCGACAGCCTTGCAGCGGTCCAGCAGTTGCTCTTCTTCGAACACTTCCATCACCGCCAGCGCAGCGGCGCAAGCGATCGGGCTACCGGCGTAAGTGCCGCCCAGGCCACCCGGGGCGATGGCGTCCATGTATTCGGCCTTGCCGCACACACCGGCCAGCGGGAAGCCGCCTGCGATGGATTTGGCGAAGGTGGTCAAGTCGGCAGAAACGCCCATCTGCTCCATGGCGAAGAAGGTGCCAGTACGGCCAGCGCCAGTCTGTACTTCGTCAGCGATCAGCAGGATGCCGTGCTGGTCGCACAGGGCACGCAGACGCTTCATGAACTCTTTCGGCGCAACGTAGAAACCCCCTTCACCCTGCACAGGTTCGATGATGATCGCGGCGATGTCTTTCGGCTCAGCGTCGTTCTTGAAGATGCGTTCGATGGAAGCGATCGAATCATCGATGCTCACGCCGTGCAGTTCGTTCGGGTACAGCGCGCGGAAGATGCCGCCTGGCATCAGGCCCATGCCGGCCGAGTACGGCACGACTTTACCGGTCAGGCCCAGGGTCATCATGGTGCGACCGTGGTAAGCGCCGGTGAAGGCGATCACGCCAGCGCGGCCAGTGGCGGCACGGGCGATTTTCACGGCGTTTTCAACGGCTTCGGAACCGGTGGTGACCAGCAGGGTTTTCTTGGCGAAATCACCTGGCACCTTGGCGTTGATTTTCTCGCACAGCTCAACGTACGGCTCGTAAGCCAGCACCTGGAAGCAGGTGTGGGTCAGCTTGTTCAGCTGTTCGGTCACGGCGGCGATGATTTTCGGGTGCACGTGGCCGGTGTTCAGTACCGCGATGCCGCCGGCGAAGTCGATGAATTCGCGACCTTCAACGTCCGTCACGGTGGCGTTCTTCGCCGACTCAGCGAAGATCGGGTGAATCTGGCCGACACCACGTGGAACAGCTGCGGTACGACGGGCCATCAGTTCAGCGTTAGTCTTGCTCATTACAGTCCTCATTCGCCGCTCATCGGGCGGCGTGGTTCAAGGATTAAGCGGGAGAAATCGACGGTGGCAGCATGCGATGATCGACTGCCACGGCGTTCCTGGCCGCAGAGAAAATTCCGGTTTGAAACCACGCAAAGGGACAGCGCTCTCGTGCCCTTTGCGTTTGCAGCAATCCTTGTCCGAGCTTAGATGCCCAGGCAGAGGTATTTGATTTCCAGGTAATCTTCGATGCCGTACTTGGAGCCTTCACGGCCCAGGCCCGAGGCCTTGATGCCACCAAATGGCGCGACTTCGTTGGAGATCAGCCCAGTGTTGACGCCAACCATGCCGTATTCCAGCGCTTCCGCGACACGGAACACACGACCGAGGTCGCGAGCGTAGAAGTAGGAGGCCAGGCCGAACTCGGTGTCGTTGGACATCGCGATCACTTCGGCTTCGTCTTTGAAACGGAACAGCGGCGCCAGTGGACCGAAGGTTTCTTCCTTGGCCACGGCGGCATTTTTCGGCACGTTGGTGAGGATGGTCGGCTCGAAGAAGTTGCCTTCCATCGCCTTGCCGCCAGCCAGCACGGTGGCGCCTTTGGCTACAGCGTCAGCGATGTGTTCTTGCACCTTTGCCACGGCTTTTTCGTCGATCAGCGGGCCAGTGGTGGTGCCGTCTTCCAGACCGTTGCCGATCTTCAGTTTCGCCACAGCCACTTTCAGCTTCTCGGCGAATGCGTCGTAGACCGAATCCTGAATGTACAGACGGTTGGCGCAGACGCAGGTCTGGCCGTTGTTGCGGTATTTGGAAATGATCGCGCCTTCAACGGCCTTATCCAGGTCCGCGTCGTCGAACACGATGAACGGCGCGTTGCCGCCCAGTTCCAGCGAGACTTTCTTGATGTCCTTGGCGCATTCCGACATCAGTTGACGACCGATTTCGGTCGAACCGGTGAAGGACAGTTTGCGCACGATCGGGTTGCTGGTCAGCTCGCTGCCGATGTCGCCGGCGCTGCCGGAGACCACGCTGAACACGCCCGCAGGAATGCCCGCGCGCTGGGCCAGTTCGGCCAACGCGAAAGCGGAAAACGGAGTTTGCGAAGCTGGCTTGAGCACCATGGTGCAACCGGCAGCCAGTGCTGGACCGGCCTTGCGGGTGATCATCGCCGCCGGGAAGTTCCACGGGGTAATCGCCGCGGTCACGCCGATTGGCTGCTTGATCACGATCAGGCGCTTGTCTGGCTGGTGGCCCGGAATCACGTCACCGTAGATGCGCTTGGCTTCTTCGGCAAACCACTCGATGAACGACGCGGCGTAAACGATTTCGCCCTTGGCTTCGGCCAGCGGCTTGCCCTGCTCGAGGGTCATCAGACGCGCGAGGTCGTCCTGGTTCTCGATCATCAGCTCGAACCAGCGACGCAGCTTGCCGGCACGCTCTTTGGCGGTCAGGGCACGCCAGGCCGGCAGCGCTTTGTCTGCGGCTTCGATGGCACGGCGGGTTTCGGCAGCGCCCATTTTTGGCACGGTACCGAGGATTTCGCCGGTGGCCGGGTTGTTGACCTTGATCGTCTGACCGTTGTCCGCATCGACCCAAGCGCCATCAATGAAGGCTTGCTGGCGGAACAACAGGGTGTCTTTAAGCTGCATGTCGGCTTTCCTTAACAGCACCGCGGCCTGCGCGGAGCAAATTATGATTGTAGAAAGGCGCCTCGCAAGGCTGCCGTCAGGGAAATCAGTGACCGGGTGTGGCGCATCGACAGTGCACGATTCGAAACACCGGCGCTTCAACGCCCGGTCAACGAGCGTTTGAAATCTCAAACGGATCGTAGGATCAAAGGGGTTAAAGGACAATAGGTCGTTCGAAAAAAAGAACAAAAACGCCGCGTTTGTGGAATTTTTCAGATCAACGAGCCTAAAGCCTCAGCCGCAGCAAAACCATAGAACAGTCCCACGAAAGCGCCAAGCGAGGGTTTTGCAGGACGTTACCGCTTTATGGAATACCGCGATTTGCGCGGACATGCGCACTGACAATACCCGCCAAAACCCGGCATGGACGCCCCGAGTCGACCTAGGTATGATGTCGCCCGCTGCACCAGTAGCTCAGCTGGATAGAGTACTGCCCTCCGAAGGCAGGGGTCGTGGGTTCGAATCCCGCCTGGTGCACCATTGATTTAACGAGAAAGCCCCGGACTGTCATGGTCCGGGGCTTTTTTGTGGACGATGCAAAGGCACCTGAACGACGTCACTCCGTCGTCCAGTCGAACTCGTCGTAATCATCGTCGTCTTCTTCCTCCTCAACCTCCTCTTCGAAAACGTCGTCTTCATCAACGACATCTTCTTCCGGCTGATTCAGCAGAAATTCCTTACGCGTCTCGGTAATCGCTCGCCGCATCTCTTCGCCCTTCTCCGGGCAGTTGAGCAGTTGGGCGATGCGGTCAATTTTTGCTGCCACGTTGTCCTCCAGCGCATTGGCAATAGCCCGATAGTGCGCGTTTTTGCGGGGCAATGCCAAATCGCTGGGGGTTCAGGCGGTCATTTTTTCTGCAACTGTTCGAGTTGGGCGTCGAGATCGGCGTTCGGGTAGCGTTTGTGCAGGTTGTTGAACAGGCTGTCGGCGGCTTGCGATTGGCCGGATTCGCGTAGGCGCAGGACTTCGCGCAGTTGTGCGTCGAGGCCGTTGGCCGGGGCGGCGGCGCGTTTGCTGAATTTGGCTTCATCGGCGCTGATGGCTTGATCCTGCATCGGTGCGGCCATTTCCATCATCGGCGCAGGTGCCGGCATGGCGCCGGCCGGAGCGGACAATCGGTGCAGTTGCGCTGAGTTCGTATCGGTCATCGGTACGGCAAGTTTGGGGGCTGGGGCGTAGTCGTAATGACGCAGCGGCTCAGGAGCGCGCTGTACCAGTGACAACATCAATGCCACGCCGACGAGGCTGGCGAATGCAACCTGCCAGCGTGGTTTACGGCAAGCATCCAGCCAGCGTTGCCACAGGCTTGGTTTCGGCGCAGGGGTTTGACGCTGCGCAGCGTTGAGGATGAACGCATCCAGATGCGCTGGCGGTTCAGCGTTGTGCTGTTCGCGAACATGTTTAATCACCGAATCTTCCGGTGTCTGGCGGGCGTCAGTCATGTCAGTACCTCCTCGGCCAGCAGCCGACGCAGTTTTTGCTGGGCATAGCGCAAGCGGCTTTTGACGGTTTCCAGCGGTGTTTCGGTGAGGCTGGCGATTTGTGCCAGGTCGAGGTCGCCGTGGGCACGCAGCAAGAACACCTCGCGCTGGTCGGCGGGCAGGGTTTGCAGGGCGCTTTCCAGGCGCTGGCTGTCGCGACTGAGGCTGAGCAGTTGTTCGGGATCGTTGGTTTCATCGCTGACCGCGTGATGTTGCTCGTCGTAGCTGTCGTGCAACGGTTGCCGGGCGCCGTGTTTGCGCCAGTGGTCGATCAGGCGATTACGGGCAATCTGGAACAACCACGTCCGAAATGTCGCCAGCCCTTGTGGCTGACTGCTGCTGCGGATCAGGCTCAGCCAGGTTTCCTGAAACACCTCGTCGGCCAGTTCCGGTTTGCCGCTCAATCCGAGCAGAAACCGGTACAAACCCTGACGATGGCGCGCGTACAAGATCTCGAACGCCGCGCTGTCGCCTTGGCGATAACGCGCCAGCAACGATTCATCGCTGCTGGCGGTTGAGCTGTCTGCCGAGGCAAACAGCTGACTGATGAAGCCTTTCAGACGACTCACTTATTTGATCCGTTGTTCAGTGGCCAACGCGTTCGATGCGGTTGAGCTGCGCAAGCTCTGCGCCAGTTCGACCAGTTGCACGAACTCGTTGCGCAGACCGAAGCGATCATCGCCGCGAGCGCCACGGGCCAATGCCTCGGTGTCCTTCAAGCTGAAGTCGCCGGTATAACGGCCGTCTTTGAGCTGCTGGGAGAACGCGGCCACGGCGGCGGCAAAACGCAGATCTTCGCTGGCGGTTGCAACCTGATTGGCGATGGGCCGTTCGATCAGCAGACTTTTCCCACCTTCGGCACGCTGATAACGCACACGCAGCATTGCTAATTCTCCGCTCTTTGCCGAAACAACAGCGTCGGATTTGCCGTAACGCAGCGGCTCCAGCCAGCCCTGCTCGCCCGCCGGAACAATTTCGTACAGCGCGGTCACCGTGTGTCCTGCGCCGATTTCGCCGGCATCGACTTTGTCATTGCTGAAATCCTCACGCTTCAACGCACGGTTCTCGTAGCCGAGCAGGCGATATTCGCTGACCTGCGCCGGGTTGAATTCCACCTGCAGTTTGACGTTTTGCGCCACCACGGCGAGGGTCGAACTCAACTGATCCACCAATACTTTGCGTGCCTCGCGCAGGTTGTCGATATAGGCGTAGTTACCATCGCCAGCGTCGGCCAGTTGTTCCATCAAGTGTTCATTGTAGTTATCCACACCGAAACCCAGGGTCGTCAGCGAAATCCCGGTTGTGCGTTTATCCACAGCCATTTGTTTGAGGCTGTCGAAGTCACTGACGCCGACATTGAAGTCACCATCAGTGGCCAGGAGGATGCGGTTGATGCCTTTGGGGATGAAGGCTTGCTGTGCCATTTGGTAGGCCAATTCGATGCCTGAAGCGCCGGCGGTCGAACCGCCCGCAGTCAATTGCTCAATGGCTGTACGAATTTTCGCTTTTTCACGTCCAGAAGTCGGCTCCAGCACCACTCTCGATTCGCCGGCATACACCACCAACGAAACGCGATCCTGATCGCGCAACTGATCGACCAGCAATTTCAGCGTGCTTTTGACCATCGGCAGGCCTTCGCGGCGATCCATCGAGCCGGACACGTCGACCAGAAATACCAGATTGGCCGGGGCCAGTTCCGCCACGGCGCGGTCGGAGGCCTTGATGCCGATGCGCAGCAAGCGCGTGTGCGGGTTCCACGGTGAAGCGGCCAGTTCGGTGGTCACGCCGAAGGGCGAGCCATCACTGGGCAGCGCGTAGTCGTAGGGGAAGTAATTGACCAGTTCCTCCAGCCTCACCGCGCCTTCCGGCGGCAGTCGGCCCTGATTGAGCAAGCGGCGGACGTTGGCATAAGCGCCCGTATCGACGTCGGCACTGAAAGTCGAAACCGGTGTCTCGGCGACGCTGTGGATCGGGTTATCGGCCAACGTCTGATACTGCTCGCGCTGCTCGTCGCGATAGCTCTGTGGATAACTTTCACTCAACGGCATCGGCGCGCTGCCCGCATTGGGCATCCTGTACAGCGCGCGTTTGGCCATTGAGCTGTCAGCCATCACGGCTTCCTGTTGAACCAGCACCTCAGGCTGCGCCGGCGCTGGCACAGCAGCGGAATCGGGTGTGGACGAAGCACCGCAACCGGCGAGCGCCAGCAGCACACCAACCGCAACAGGACGCAAAAGAGAATGAGACATGGGGGCTGACCTCGGGATGATTTTGATCATTCATCCCCTGAGACGGGCAGCCCTTTCAGTTCGGGTTAAACGCCGCTAAAAATATTTTCAGCGGTGATAACGGCGCACCGCACTGCTGTTGCGCAGCACATGGCCTTTGATTTTTTCCATCAGCTCGGCGCGGGTCAGACCGGCGGGCAAGGCGTCCGGCGCCAGATCCAGTGCGTAGATCTGGATGATGTAATGGTGCGCACTGTCGCCCACTGGCGGGCACGGCCCCATGTAATGGGTGTTGCCCTTGCTGTTGGTGCCACCGACACCTTCGAACGCGGACTTGGCACCGACGCCAGCTGCAATCTGCCGTGTAGTGGACTTGATGCCGTAATGAATCCAGTGATCGACACCCAGGCCTTTCTGGCCGTCCGGGTCGTGCATGACGATCGCGTAACTCTGGGTGCCGGCAGGCCCGGCGTTCCAGCTCAAGGCCGGCGACTGGTTCTTGCCGCCGCAACCGGGCGCATCGCTGGCCGCTGCCGAGGTGAACAGGCGGTTATCGGAAACACCCGGGATGCTCAGGGTGAAACGCTCCTGGGCCTGCGCCGGAAACTGCACGCAAAGGGTGACGGCGAGGGCCGCCAGCCAGGGGTTGAGAGAGGTCAATCGGGTCATTCCGGGAGCACCTTGTGCAGTGGGGCCGTCGTCGGCTTGCAAACTATAGCTGTACCGTTCGTGCCGTGGCAGTGGCAAATGGCTGAACCTCGCACTACCGCGCAAACTCACAAGAGAAATGCCCGCGAGGAAGCCGATCATGCCCCTGCACCGTGTCGCCCGATTCGCCGATGTCCCTGAAGACCGTGGCCTGCAGGTTGAAATCGGCGAATGCAAGATTGTGCTGTTGCGCACCAACGGCCAGTTACGTGCCTTTCAGGGCGAATGCCCACATGCCGGCGCGCCGTTGGCTGATGGTGCTTTGTGTCACGGACGGCTGATCTGCCCGTGGCACAAGGCCGCGTTTCGCGCGGAGGATGGCGCGTTGTGCGAGCCACCGGCGCTCGACAGCCTCAAGCGCTATCCGCTGGAACTGCGTGGCGACGAGGTTTGGGTCGATGATCAGCCGTTGCCCGACCCGCATACGCCGCCGGCGGACGATTCGCGCACTTTCGTGATTGTCGGTGCCGGCGCGGCAGGTACAGCGTGCGCGGCGGCGTTGCGGGAAAAGGGTTTCAGTGGGCGGATTGTGATGATCGATCGCGAGGCGGATGCCGGTTACGACCGTACCGTGTTGAGCAAATTTGTCCTAGCCGGGGAGATGACCCCGCAAGAAACACCGCCGCTGCGTGAAGATGACTTCTATAAAGAGCAGCGCATTGAACGTCAACAAGGCGAAATTAGCGCAATCGACGCGCCGAACAAAACCTTGCACCTTATCGACGGCCAGACGCTGAGTTATGACGCCGCGGTGCTGGCCACTGGCGGTGAGCCCAACTCGCTGAAGTTACCCGGCACCGACCTGCCTCAGGTGTTCGTTTTACGCTCAAAAACTCAGGCAGAGCAGATCATGAGCTCAGCCAGACCGGAGCAACGCGCGGTGATCATCGGCGACAGCTTCATCGCCCTCGAATGCGCATCGGCCCTACGCCAATATGGCCTCGACGTCACGGTACTGGCTCGCCACGCGATGCCCTTCGCTGCGCAATTCGGTGAAGCCGTGGGCAAGGCGATCCGCGCGCTGCACGAACAGAACGGGGTGAAGTTCATCACCGAACACGCAGCCACCGAGATCATCGGCGATGGCAAAGTCGAGGCCGTATTGCTGGACAATGGCCTGCGTCTTTCGGCGGATCTGGTACTGGCCGGGATCGGTGTGCACCCGGCCACCGAGGCCTTCGCGTCACTGCCGAGGGAAAAAGATCAGTCATTGCGCGTCGATGACGGTATGCGCGTTACGGACGGCCTGTGGGCGATCGGCGACATCGCTACTTTCCCGCTTCACGGCCAGCCGCAACGCATCGAACACTGGCGCCTGGCCCAGCAGCATGCGCGAATCGCGGCTGCCAATATGCTGGGTGGCGAGGAGCATTACCTCGACGTGCCGTTTTTCTGGACCTGGCACTTCGGCAAGAATTACAACTACCTCGGCCACGCTGAGCACTGGGATGAAGTGGAGTTTCTCGGCGAGCCTGAACATCCGCCATTTATTGGTCTGTTCGGCAGAAACGGCATTCTGGTCGCTGCAGTCGCTTGCGAGAAGGAACGGGTGATGGCGCTGCTGGCCGAGCGAATGAAGCAACCGCTGGCAATGGAAGAGGCTTGGACACTGGTCCGCGATTACGCTTGATCGTTCCCACGCTCTGCGTGGGAATGCAGCCCGTGAGGCATTCCCACGCGGAGCGTGGGAACGATCAATTAACGGGGAAGAGGTTCGCGATTGTCGTCATCCTCGGCATGCAGAAAAATCACCCGCGGATGCTCCAGTGGTGCCAGCGGCGGGCAGTTCCTGCGGCTGAACCGGCCAGAAATGTGTCACCACATGGCTGATGTCACCCTCCTGATCGTTATGAATGGTCATCACCCCTGGCGTGCGCAACTTCTGAAAGCGGTCATCGCAGAGTTTGAAACTCTTGCTCAGCCCTTCATCGTCAATCACCGGCGATGGCAAGCGGCGCTGGGCGAAGCTGCGGCTTTTGCGCTGCTGATAGCGCGCCCAGGAAATCAGAATCACCGCGTTGACCAAGGCAATCCACAGATAAATCTGCAGGGTGCCCAGCGCGTCGAACGCCGATTTATCGAGCAGCGGCCCGCCCGCGTGAGTTTCGATCAGCGGCCATAAGCCACGGATCAGCAGAAACAGCAGGCCAACCCAGGCCACCACGGTGAGGATCACATCGATCACTACCAGAAAGGGCCGCTGGCGAGTCCGGATGATTTTCATTTGATGACCTCCTCTTCGTCGTCACCGATCGGTTTGATGCCCCGATCAGGACTGACCCAACGCGCACGTTTCTGATGTTGACCGAACAGCACTTTGGGGAAGCTGACCAACGTGGTCAGCAGGCTGATTAGCCAGAACACCAACGGATACCAGACCACCCAGAACATCGTGCGGCCCAATCCCGGCTCATAGCGCCGATCGATGACGATGCTTACCGCGAACTGCACCAGGCAGACGAAGGCCAGCAGCAACCCGGTAAATGCCGGCGGCATCAGGTGATCCACCGCGATCGCCTCCGGCATGACCACAAATTTGCCAACGGCCCAGAAGATCACCGACAACAGGAAGGTGAACGCCCAACCGGTCGACAGGCAGTATTCGAAGAGCAGCGGCCACAGGTAACGATGGCGGTACTGCCAGATGCCACGAATATTCTTGAACAGCACTTCGGCGCCGCCCTGCGCCCAGCGCAGTCGTTGCTTCCACAGACCGCCGAGGGTTTCCGGCATGAGGATCCAGCACAGCGCGCGTGGCTCGTAGAAGATGCTCCAGTGATCCAGTTGCAGCTTCCAGCTGATATCGATGTCTTCGGTGATCATGTCCGGGCTCCAGTAACCGACGCGGTTCAACGCGGTACGGCGGAACGCGACGATCACCCCGGAGACGGTAAAAATCCGCCCGAATACCCGTTGCGTGCGCTTGATCAAGCCGATGATCGATGAGAACTCACCGACCTGCACCCGCCCGACCAGCGTCGAGCGCGTTCGGATCCGCGGGTTACCGGTCACCGCGCCAAGGCGTGCGTTATCCAGCATCGGCGCGACCAGATACGCCGCGGTGTTCGGCGCCAGCAACGCATCACCATCGATGCACACCAGATACTCACTACGCGCAGCGATCGCCCCCATACGCAGGGCCACAGCCTTGCCCTGGTTTTCCGCCAGATGCAACACGCGCAAACGTGGATCTTCCTTGGCCAGCGCGTCGAGCACTTGCGCGGTGTTGTCCTTCGAGCCGTCGTTGATCGCGATGACTTCGATGTTCGGATAATGCTGGGCCAGCGCCGCGTGGATGGTATCGGCGGCATTTTCGCCTTCGTTGTAGCACGGGATCAGGATCGAGATCAGCGGCTCGCCTTCCAGCGGTGGCGGCAAGGTGTCGTCCTGCCACGGCCAGTGGCGCTCCCAGTGCAGCCAGAAATACAGGCCACCGGCAATCCACAACCCGGACATGAACAGCGGGTAGAAGAACACGAAGTCCATCAGAAACTGCCCGGTGACCAGGAAGATCAGGCCCAGCGGCACGCCGAGGACGAGCGCCAGAACAAGCAGGGCTAACAGTCTATCCAGCATGTTATGGATTCCATTTGTTGGAGAGTGCAGGCCTTACGGTTTTCAGGTCCGGCAGGTTGTCGAGGAAGTTGTCCGGGTAGTAACCGAAACTGGTCGCGCCCTGACGCTTGAGGCGACCCATCCAGTCAGCCAGAAGGGCACCGTCAATGTCGGCCTGATCCTTTTTCGTCCAGTCGCGTGCCTGCAATTCGAACACCGTACGATCCAGCGCGCCGGGGCGTTTCCTGACTGTAGCCACCAACGCTTCCAGCCACGGGCCGGACTCTGCCTGGGTCTGTTTTTCCATCAGCGGCATGGCCATCGGCGCGGTCCAGTCGTAGGTCTGCAAGAAGTCATCGAGGTTCTGTGCGTACCATGCTTCGCTCTCGGGATTGAGCATTGGCTCGGCGAAAATATTGCGTGCGGTCAGCACCTGCGGGCCGCGGATCGCACGGACTTTGGCGGTCAGCTCGTTGGTGAAGTCAATGAGGTATTGGCTCTTGAAGCGCGTCCAGCGCTGCATCGCTGCCGGATCGTCGCGCAATGCTGCAATCGAACCCGGCAAGCCGTGGGCAGCGTAGGCTTTCAGGGCTTCAGGGCCGGCATCTTCGAAATCCGACAGTACCGCGTCATCGTGGTAAAGAATGCCGTTGACCGAGGTCAGGCGCGCCACGTCTTCGTAGATTTCACCGATGATCCGTCGCACTTCAGGATCGAACGGCGACAAGCGTTGGTACTGATCCGGATCCACCGAGGTGATGCCGGTTTTCGGGTCCCAACGGGTCACGCGCGGCAGTTTCGAGTCGAGACCAAAACTCAGCACCGGCATCCACGCGAAGACCTTCACGTTAGCGCGGGTACGTAGTTGCCAGGCGACGCGGTTAAAAATATCCGCACGCACCGGCAAGTGACGGTTGGGGAAGTACAGCGAATGCACCAGGCCATCGCCCTTGGGATCGGCGAAGGCTTGCAGGAACACCGTGTTGGCGCCCAAGTCAGCGATGCGCTGCACCAGTTTTCCGAGGTTGATGTCCTGCTGCGCCGGATCCGGGTCGTAAACGTTGTCCAGATCAACATGCACAACGCGCATGACGAAATCCGACTGCACGTCGACGATACTGTTGGCGAAACGCTCGCCGTCAGGATCCGAAGCAACGAGAAAGCGCGGGCTGCTCATCAGGTTGTCGAGGGCGTCGAGACCGTCTTCGAGGGTCAGGGCCATTTCGTAGCCCTCCTCGCCAACCACCGTCAGCGATGTGCCGTCCGCCGCGCCATACGGCCAGACCCAGACGCGTGGTTTCTTGCCGGTGACCTTGCGGATTTTTTCCGAGATGTTGTTCACGTCGGTGCGAATCCGTGCTTGGAATTCGGCCTCGGACTCATAACGTTTGGTCAGCGGATCATAGCGCCGGGTCGCGGCAGCAGGCTGCAGGTTGCCCTGCGGGTTGGCCAGGATCCCTTTGTGGTTGGCGTCGGTGTGCGCGGCAATTTCCACCAGACCGGATTGCGAGATTTCGCGAATCTGATCCCAGGTCAGGAAGTCGGAACGCGCACGCGGCGCACCGGCAAAATCCACCGGTTGATTGAGCGGCGTGTCGATCCAGCTGCCGACCGGTGCCAGCAGCGCGTGCCAGTTATAGGCGCGCAGCACCGGCAGTACGCGGGTGTAAAAGCTCGAATAGCCGTCGTCGAAGCTGAGCAGGATCGCTTTCGCCGGCAGCTCCGGGCCGCCCTTGCGCGCGGCCATGATCTGGTCGACGGTGACCGGTTTGTAGCCGTTCTCGCGCAACCACGCGAGCTGCTCGATCATGCGCTCGGTGCGCACCGCCACCACGGCCTGATCGGGATCGCGGTCTTCAACGTCGTGATAGGCAATGCCGAGCACGTGATTTTTCGGCCACGGTTTTTCGCTGGCCGCCAGCGGACGCTCGGATGGCGGCGCAAAGGCCGGAGCTTGCTGGGCGCAGGCGCTGACCAGCAGCGCTCCCAGCAGAAGGATGAAACGCGAAATCAAAGGCATCTTCAAACTCTTCTAGAAGCGGAAAGTGAGGTCGACGAGCAGACGCAGATCGGTCTCCCGATCACCGTCGTAAGGCCGGTTGATCACACTGAACAAACCGCCCACTTCGAACACGTCGTTCCAGGCGTAACGTTGGCCGTAACCGAGCAGGGCCATGCCGCCGGTGCCGTGCTCACGCTGGCTGTACGTGCCTGCTCCGGCTTGGAATTGTTGGCTCCAGGAGGTTTCGTAGCGGTGGTAGAGCACGTGATTGACGTTGACCAGCGGCATCACGCTGAAGTCGGATTTGGGGTTGAAGTACGGCACATCATCAGACTTGGAGTTGTGGCTGGTGCCGACCTCCAGACCGGCGTCGACCTGCACGTTCGGCGCGCTGTAGACGCCCTCACGGCCGGTGAGCAAGGCTTCGACTCGGTTGTTACCGTCGCTGAAGTGCGACGGGCTCACCGACAGGCGCCATTCGCGGCTTTCGTTGGCGCGCCAGCGGATGAAACCGCTGCCGCCGTTGGCCTTGATGTCGCTGTTGAGCGCGCGCAATGGTGTCTCAGCCGAGAGGTATTCGAGGCTGCCGCCGTACTGCCAATGGTCGTTGATGTCGCGGGCGATCGCCAGCCGCGCGCCCTGTTTGTCGCCGAAACCGTAATCGTGATTGGACACTTCGGCTTCAAGGGTCATGTCACGAGTGCGGCGTTCCAGGCCAACACGCTGAAAGCGGTGGTGACCGGTGCCTTCGGCGAAGTCGCCGGTGGCATAACCGACCCCGGCGAACACGCGCCAGTCTTCATTGATGGGCGGGCTGTACAGGGTGGTCTGGATACCGAAATCGCGGCTGCCGCTGACAGCACCGGCATCACCGCTGCCACCACCGTTGGCCTTGCCGCCGTAGGCTTCGACGCGCAGCTCGGACATGTCGTGCACTTCGCGCTCACGGGCCAGACGCTGTACCTGGCGGTTATCCGGATAACGGGCGACGACGTCGTCGGTCAGCGCATCCATTTGCCGCCATTCCTGTAATTCCATCGCGGTGTGGGCCTGGCCAATTTCCAGGCCCATGGCGCGTGGCACCATGCTCTCGGTTTCCTTGAGCTGCATTTCTGCGCGGCGCGGCCAGTTACGGGCCAGGTATAAATCGGCCTGAGCCAGACGCAAACCGACGTTACCCGGCGCCTGATCGACCAGCGTCTGCAAGCGCTCCTCACCGTGGGGCAAGTCAGCGCTGTAAGTGCCGGCCTGCGCCGCCAGTTGCTGGGCGTCCATCCATTCATCATTGGGGTTGCCGATCGGCAAGCCCTTGAGTTCGACACGCGGACGCTGGGACTTGGCGGCGTCCTCGGCGACTTTGCGCGCCTCATCAGCGCGGTCGCTTTCCAGCAGCGAGTAGTACAGCGCTGTGGTGTCTACGAGTCGGTCGCCGACATCGGCATCCGGCGCCGCAAGCACTTGGCGATACAAGTCCGTGGCGATTTCCGGCTGGCGTTGATCCAGATACGACGCCGCTACCCAACGCAGTGCGTAGGTCGGAATCTTCACGCCTTCGGCTTGCAGCTTTTGGTATTCAGTGATGACGTCGGCGGTGCGCGCCCGGGCCTTGAGCGCGCCCATGCGATCGATGCGCCAGCGAATCACGTCGTCGTGCGCCGTGGCATCCGGTGTCCAGGTGGCGAGCAGTTTGTCGTAATCGACCAGCGCACGGTCGGCGATGACGTAGCGTTCTTTTTCGCTGCGGGTGGCGAGTTCGGCGAGGCGCACGCGCTCGGCGGCCAGATCACCTTCGAGGCGACGCAACGTGACCGGATCGATCAACCCCGGGCGCTGATTGGCCATACGCAACGCCGGTTCCGGCAGCCGCGCCTTTTGCAGAGCAACCACGTATTCGCGAGCGACTTCCGGCTTGCTGCCGGCGCGCTTGAAGGCCTGATCGTATTCGAACAGGGCGTCGTAAGGTTTGTTGTCACGGGTCAGGGCGTAGCCCAAGGCGAGGCGGCGCGACGGATCATCAGGTTTGGCCGCCACCAGCGCTTTGGCGCGAGTAACCGCTTCGTCGGGTTTGCCGGCATCCGCCTGAGTCAGGGCCAGGCCCAATTGCAGGTCGGCGTTGTCCGGCTCCAGCGCCAAAGCCTTGTTGTAGACCTGCGTGGCTTGATCCCAACGTTTGAGATTGCGATAGGCGCGGGCGGTGGCGGTCAGCGCCTGCACCGGCAGCACACGGTCGCGGCCCTGGGTTTCATAGACTTGCACCACTTCGGCGTCGAGTCCGGCCCAACTGGCAATTTGCAGGTGATCGCTGATCTGCCCGGTGGTCGATTGGCCGGGTGGCACCTGCCGCAAAACCGTTAGCGCAGGCGTGGTTTGCCCGGCACGGGCGTCGCGCACCATTTGATCGTAGGGTGTGTCGGCAAACGCCAGTGCCGGCCAGAGCAACTGGCTGCACAGCGCGACTCGAAACAAAGGGCGTAAACCACGATGTAATACGGGAACATCAATACGCGGCATTCGTCAGCATCCTTACATGGCCAGCCGGGTCGCAATGCCCTCCTTGCCCATTCGTAACGGTGGCCGCCAATGCACATGCAACGGCCAAGCTTAGTCAGGCAGTTTTGCACGCAAGCACAGAGCAATATCCAGAACACAATAATTGTTCAGAATCGTGCTGGTGGTTCAGCCGAAAACCCGAACGCCAGACAGCAAAACGCCCGGCGTCTGTGCGATACAGAGGCCGGGCGCTGCTATTAAGAACGCAGAATTACTGCACTTGCGTGACGCCTGCGAACTTGCTCATCAGGAAGCCGACGAACTGCTCGACGGTCATCTTCTGGCCGTTGAATTCGACCTGATTGGCGGCGTAATGCAGCTTGGTCACGACATTGGTGCCGTCGACGACGGCCAACTGCGAACCGACCGCCATGCCCGCAAACATGTCGGCCGCTTCCTTGGACTGATCGACGATGGCTTTGGCATCGGTCTGGCCGTCGAGTTGCGCCTGCACACTGAGCAGATCGACCAGCATCGGCTTGGACACCTGGATATTCAGATCCAGCAATGCAATCAGTTGTTTGCCCAGTTGATCCGGCGGCAAATCCATCGATTGCGGCTTGGTCAGGTCGATCACCAGATTGGCCTTGCTCTCGCCGTTGGCGGTGTTGAACGACAGGTTCTCCAGCGCAATCTGTGGGCCGGCGGCCAGCAATTTCTGCAGGTCGGCTTTGACCTGGGCGTTTTCAGCTTCGGTGAGGTTCAGCTCCGGCGCTGGCAAGCCTTGGGCTGCAGCCTCGGCCGCGGCTTTTTCATACGGCTGCAATTTAGTCTGGTAGATCTGCATCAGCGACATGGTCGACGGGATGTCGAGGTTTTTCAGGCTCATGGCCATATTGGCCGAGCCGATTTTCTTGTCGTTGAGGCTGACTTCGCCAACCTTGTAATCGGCACGGCCAGAGGCATTGCTGCCGTTTTCTTCGGTGAGGTTCTTCATTTCGAAGTTCTTCACACCGAGCACCGATTGCTTGGTGCCGAAGGTGGTTTTGCTGTTGGTCAGCTCCAGAGTGTTTTCCCCGGTGTAGTAGCCGTAGCTGCTCTTGGCGAGGTTGCTGGCCAGGGTCAGACCGTTGAGCTCGACCTGCACCGGCGCCTGGTCTTCAGCCACAGTAACCAGTTTCAGGTTATCCATGTAGCCGTCTGCCTTGACCTTCTGCGCTTTGGCGTTAGCGGAGATGTTCATGGTCAGGCCGGAAAATTTCAGACTCGATTGCTCATCCAGCGCAGTTTCGAACGGCAGCAGGTCGAGAGTGCTGGTGGTGGACTCGTCGTAGCCGATGCTGGTCACGCCTTTGAGCGGCGCGGCGCCCTTGGTGGCGGCGAACCACTTCTCGGTAGCCGGATTCTTTTCCAGTTCGTAGTTGCTGGTGGCCATGACCGGCAGCCATTTCAGCGAAACCAGACGCGAGAACGGCAGCGGACCGTGTTCGATGTGGTCGACGAACAGCAGTTCGACCGGCGCATCACCGAACATCTCGCCTTCACCCTTGAGGCGATAGTGCGCGGTGCTGGTGAAGGTGTGGCGATCCAGCGACACCAGCTCCAGCGATGCGGTGCCGTTGGAGCCGGCCATCGCGGTTTGCAGCTCTTTGTTGGCGTTGCTGACGGCGTTGTTCAACACGCCTTCGATTTTGGTCCCGGTGTACCAGGCCCCGCCCGCGCTGATCGCGCCGATGGCAACAACAATTCCGAGGAGCACGCCTGCTGATTTATTCATGAATGACCTGATCGATTTCCGTGGCTGTGAGTGTGGTCGTCTTCCCTGAACCCGTGACCGGGTCGCGGCTCGACTGCGCTGAATTCAGCGGTGGAGATTAGCACCGGGCGCGTGAGCTGGCCCAATGTTTAAAGGTTAAAGAGTGTCTATGGGGGGAATGGACAGTCGACAGGTTGGAAGAGTTTCGGTGTTTTTCAGTCCGCCTTCGCGAGCAGGCTCGCTCCCACAAGGACAATACTGTACCTGTGGGAGCGAGCCTGCTCGCGAAGGGGCCAGATGATTCAGGCAAAAATCAGGAATACTGAACCTCGATCTCATCCAACTGATGATCAAAGCTTTTGAGCCGCGCGGTCCAGGTGTACACCAGCACTTCAAAGTCCCGATCGATCACCGCCCCGCCCGGCCCCTCGGCGCGCGGGTCGCAGAAATCCAGTTGATAACGCTCGCGGGCCATGGCTGTAGCGACATCGGACAATTCGCGGGCATTGTTGAGCCAGTGCCAGCCCTCGTCATCGATCTGCTTGTCGAGTTCCAGGCACTGCTTTTTGAGCGCTTCGAGACTTTTTTCCAGCGGCGTGCCTGTGAGTTCGCCCATGACTTCGGCGAAGGTGCGCCCCGGCTGCCAGTAACTGCCCCAGAAATACCGGTCGAACACGGTTTCGACCCGGCGCAGGGCGACTTTGGTGTCCCAGATCAGCACCAGGGTCTTGCCCTGTTCAAGCTGCCGCTTCTTCACGCGCTGCACCTGAACCGACGCCCAGGCGACCACGACGATGGCCATGACCGCAATCAGCGCGACGGCGCTGTCGAGGAAAACCATGGCCTTGTCGATCTGGTGGGCCAGCATGATGCCGTAGAAATAGGTCGCCGAGAGCAGCACCAGCGCTGCGATGGCGCACCAGAAGCCGAGAGCGTAAGGGTTTTTCATTATTGGTTTCCCCTAGACCAGCGCTAGCAATGTGCGCTGAAAGGGCGCCTTGCTCGGGGCGCCCCTCCAACACTTCAAAGCATAGCAACGGCCTCAGGGTTTGCTGGGGCTTGCAGCGTGCGTTCGTCCGCTTTCCCAGCCGCCGCCCAAGGCGAGGAACAAATCGATCTGGCTCATCGCAACCTGGGTGTTGGCGGCGGCCAGTTGCGCGGTGACATCGGTGTAGGTGCGCGTTGCTTGCAGATCAGCGAGGAACGACTCGCGACCGGCCTGGAAGAAGCGGTGGGTCTGGTCGGCGGCCAGTTTTGCCGATTGCTCGGCATCGGCCAGCGCATCACGGCGTTGCAGCAGCGCACTGTACTGGGCCAGGCCGGTCTGGGTTTCGCGAATGGCGTTGAGCACCACGCCATCGAAGTTCGCCAGTGCGCCTTGGGTCGCCGCTTCTGCCTCGCGGATTCGAGCGCGGGCGCCGTTGGTCGGCACCTTCCAGCTCAGCGACGGGCCAAAGCCCCAGCGGTTGGTCGACGGATCACCCAAGTCATCGATGAGACCAACAGTGCCGATGGTCGCGCCGATACTGATGTCCGGATACAACTCGCCCGTGGCGACGCCGATCCCGGCGGTCGAAGCGGCCAGACGACGTTCGGCCTGGCGAATGTCCGGGCGACGCTTGAGCAACGCAGCGCCGTCACCGACCGGCACCAGTTGAGCGATTTTCGGCAGTTCTGCGCAGGTGGCGGTACCGGCCGGCAATTGATCGACCGGTTTTGCCAGCAGCATCGACAGACGGAACAGCCCGGCCTGACGCGCCGCTTCATAGCGCGGCAGGTCGGCGCGCAGAGATTTGAATTGGGTTTGCGAACGGGTTACCTGGGTTTCGTCGCCACGTCCGGCGTCACGCAAACGCTGAATCAGCGTGGTGCTTTGCGATTGCAGGTCCAGGGAATGCTGGGCAATTTCCCGTTCTTCGTTGGCCGCGCAGACTTGGGTGTAAGCGCGAACCACGTCCGCCACCAAGGTGATACGCGCCGTATCCGCTGCGGCTTGGGTCGCGTCGGCATTGGCCTTTGCGCCTTCGATGCCGCGTTGCAAAGTGCCCCACAGATCGAACTGATAAGAAGCGCTGATGCCGATGTCGCCGACGTTATCGACCGGGACTTTTTCCGGCAGCAAGAATGCCTGACCAGACTCTTGCAAACGCTGCGCGCCCATCTTCACACCTGCGCTCCAGCCGCCCGCTGCTTCGGCCTCATCGACCTGAGCTCGAGCCCGTTGCAGGTTCGCCGCCGCGACGCGCAAATCGGTGTTGGAGGCCATGGCCTGCTGAACCAGTTGATCCAGCCGCGCATCCTTATAAAGACGCCACCAATCCGCTGGCACCGGCGCCGAGACGACCGGTTTTCCGGCAACCGCCAGTTCGCCCTGAAAATCCTTGCGCTGAACCGCTGCATCCTCAGGCACCTGATAGTCCGGCCCGACCATCTGACAGGCCGAGAGCATCACGCCCAACCCGGCGATCATCAGCGCCCTGCTCATTGCGCGGGCTCCTGCTTTTTATCGTCGACCTTTGAGTCTTCGATGATCGAAACGGTGGCAGTGCGCCCGGCAATCATGCGGAAATCTTCAGGCACATCATCAAAGGCGATCCGCACTGGAATCCGCTGCGCCAGCCGCACCCAGCTGAACGCCGGGTTGACGTTCGGCAACAGATTGCTGCCGCTGGTACGGTCGCGGTCTTCGATACCGGCGACGATGCTTTCAACATGCCCGCGCAGTTTGGCGCGGTCGCCGATCACACGAATATCCACCGACTGGCCAACATGAATGCCGTCGAGTTTGGTCTCTTCGAAATAGCCGTCGATGTGAAACGAATTGCTGTCGACCACCGACAACACCGGACGCCCGGCGGTAACGAATTCCTGCGGACGCGGCGCACGGTCGTTGACGTAGCCGTCCACCGGGCTGCGGATCACTGAGCGGTCGAGGTTGAGCTGAGCGCTGTCCACGGTGACCATGGCTTCGGCCAGCGCTGATTGCGCGCGGGCGACCTTCGACTGGCTTTCTTCCAGTTGCTCGGCCGGCACGAGGTTGCCGAGGCCACGGTTACGCTTGGCTTCGCGCTGGGCTTGAGCGAGGGTTTCTTCGCGATCAGCGACAGCCGCTTTGGCCTGACGCAGAGCCAGTTTGAAACGGTCCTGATCGATGCTGAACAGCACCTGGCCGCGTTTGATCAACTGGTTGTCTTTCACCTCAACCTGCTGGATCAACCCGGACACGTCCGGAGCGATCTGGATGATGTCGGCGCGAATGTGGCCGTCACGGGTCCACGGCGCAAACATGTAATACATCACCATGCGCCAGACGAGGACAACGGCAAAAGTCACGATCAGCAGGGTCAGTACCACGCGACCGATGGTCAAAAACGGTTTTTTCATGTCATCAGGTATCGACTGAGTGAGTCCACGCCGTACAGCAGTACCGCGTAGAGGGCCACGTTGAACAATGCCCGGTGCCAGACCAGACGGTAAAAGTGCACACGCGTAAGCACGGCATGCACCAGCAAAAACAGCACATAAGTGATGCCCATCAACACCAGCAGGGTCGGCAGGAAAATGCCGCTGATGTCCAGATCACCGATCATAGGGGCGCTCCATCGGGCAGCGGTTCTTCGGAGTCGGCACTGGCGACGAATTCGACGCCGGGCAACAGCGCCAGACGCAAACCGCTCAAGGCGTGCAGCAGGTTCAGACGGGTTTCATCGTCGCCGTGGCCATTGAGTGCGCGACGAGTGCGATCGAGGGTCATCAACAGCGGCGCTGGCGCCGGCAAGCGTTCGCCAGCCTTGAGGCAGGCGCGGAAATACTCGCCGACTTCACTGACCACTTGCTGCAACAGCGCGTTCGGCGCGCCGGTCACCCGTGGGGTGTAGGCGAGCAAATCGAGCAGGTTCAGGCCCACCCGCACTTCGCGCATGGCGATGCCGGTGTCCTGGCCGGTGAGGGCCAGACGCGGCAGGTGCTGCATCAGTCGATCGAGCAACTGCACGCCCAATTTGCGGTGTTCGGCAAGGTTGGCCGGTTCGGTCATGTCGACGATGTCTTTCCAGCTGAAGCGGGTCAGGCGTTTGGCCGCCAGTTCGGCGCCGAACGGGCGTGCGACCAGCGTCCAGATAAACGCGAACAACAGCCCTAACGGACCCGCCAGGTTGGAGTTCACGAAGGCAAAAAAGTCCGCGTCGTAAGCCCCCTGAATACTGATGAATGAGGAGGTGTTAACCAGCGTCAGCAGCATGCCGAGGAAGAACCGCGGCTGCACCGTCAGGGTGCCGACGCAGATGAACGGGATGGAAAACGCCAGCACCAGCATCGGGAAGTCATGCAGGTTGGGCAGAATCAAAAACAGATAAAGGCTGGCGAACAATACCGACATGCCGGTCCAGAAAAAGAACCGGTAAATCTGCGGTGCCGGGTCGTCCATCGAAGCGAAGAAGCTACAGGCCACCGCGGCGAGAATCACCGCGCTGCCGCCGTCCGGCCAGCCGAGCAGAATCCACAGCACCGAGGCGGTAATGATCGCCAGAACGGTCGAGGCCGCCGAGTAGAGCATCAGCCCACGATCAATGAACGGCGTCAGACGACCGAGGCGCCAGTGACGGTAGACCGCGCGCCAGCTGTCCTGGCGCTCGCAGAGAATCGCGTCTTGCAGACTGCGGCAGTCCTGCCATAAATCGATGAATTCGCCGAGGCGATAAATCGAGTTGGAGAACAGCAGTTGTTTGCGGTCTTGCAGTGCTTCGGCACTCGGTTGCAGGGCTTCGAGCTGATCTTTCAGCGCTTGCCAGCGGTCGAGATCGGCGTCCTGATGAGCGAGCCATTCACGGGTTGCAGCCAGCAGCGGTTCGAACTTTTCCACCAGTTCCGGCGTGCGCCGTTCGAGGGCGTAGAGCGAATCTTCCAGCGCATCGATCACCGGTAATAGATGAATCATGCGCCCGCGCAATTCCTTGGTGTTGCGCACGGTTTGCGGTCGCGCGCCTTCGTGGGGCAACTGGCCGATCATCAATTCGAGGCTGTTGAAGTTGGCAACCATGGCCATGCGCAGCGCAGTGACTTCTTCGGGCTGCACGTCGCGACTGAGGAATTTCAGGCTATAGGTCGTTGCGTCGGCGAACCACTTGCTCACGGCATCGTTGAACACCGGGGCCAGACGACGCGGCCAGAACATCGCACCAACCACGGCGGCGACAGCGATGCCGAGGAAAATCTCTTCGGTGCGCGCCTCTGCTACGTCCCACACCGCCAGCGGGTTATCCACCACCGGCAAGGCAATCAGCGGCAGGGTGTAACCGGCGAGCATCAATGCATAGTTGTTGGCCGTGCGCAGTTGCAGGGACAGGAACAACAAAATGCCCGTCCACAGCGCGATGACTACCACCAGCACATACGGGCTCTGCACGAACATCGGCACGAAAAAAACCGCCGCCGCGGCACCGAGAAAAGTCCCGATGGCGCGGTATAAGGCCTTGGAACTGGTCGGCCCGAGAAACGGGCTGGAAACGATATACACCGTGGCCATCGCCCAATATGGACGCGGCATTTGCATGAGCAAGGCGATGTACAGCGCGATCATCGACGCTGCAAAAGTTCGCACCCCATAAAACCAGTCACGGGCCGGCGGGATGCCAGAGAAAAAACCGTTCAAGAATTGACCACCAAAGGCGGGCTGGCCGCCTCAAAAGCTCTGAGTACCCGAAGCGTAGCTTCCAGATCGCTTTGCTCGATGCCTTCGAGCACCTCATGACGCAAGCGCACCAGTTCGATCTCGACAGCCTGCACCAGTTCACGCCCGGTGTCGGTCAGGCTCAGGCATTTGGCCCGGCGATCCTGGGCATCTTCGGTGCGGCAGACGTAGCCGGAATGGCAGAGCTGATCGAGCAGACGCACCAGCGACGGACTCTCCATCCCGGCCGCCTGCGCCACTCGCACCTGGCGCACGCCCTCGCCCAAGCGGCCGATCATCAACAGCGGCACGGCGCAGGCTTCGGAGATTCCATAGTTGACCAGCGTGGTCTGGCAGATCTTCCGCCAATGCCTGGCGGCCACCACCATGGCACTGCTGATGTTCATCTGGAGAGCGTCGAGTTCGTTCGGCAAGGGGAAATGCACACTGTTAGTTTGCTAACTATCAATATCGCATTGGAGGGGAATTTCAGTCAAGTTTTGAAACAAATTGCCTACTGGGGGGAAGAGAGCCGCCGCTGAGAGATAAATCAGCGCTTTTTTGCATTCTCATAAACGCTACTGCGCTCACGTTTACCGACCGCTACGACTGAAACGACGACCCTCTCGTCAATGACCTGATAAACCAGACGATAGCCTGAAGCCTTCAATTTGATTTTGTAGCAATCAGGCATTCCATGAAGTGCGTCAGCGGAGACTCTGGGCAGCTTCAATCTCTCACCCAGCTTCTTTTTGAATTGTTCTCGTAGTGTATGACCCAACTTGTTCCACTCTTTGTGAGCGGATGGCAAAAATTCGAGCTTATAGGTCATCCAGGCTCACCGAAATTGGCGTCTCATGGCTGCGGGCGCGAACGATTTCAGCAAGCTCCAAATCATCAAGTCGCTCCATCATTGCTTCGTACACATCCGCTGGCACCATATAGCCCATAACGCGATTGTGGTTAAGAACAGCCACGGCACCGCCATGTGCACCGCTCAGCACAGTGGAAGGGTTTTTCTTTAATTCTGAGACACTGACAGCCATATCGGCCAGAACGCTTTGCATAATAAAAGACCTCAATTGAGGTCGTGATTTTGGTCTATTTTTTGATCCTCAACAACCGTTCCACTCAATTGAATGACAAGAGGGTGGCTTTCAGTCAGCTCTCACGCCCCTTGCGCAACAACACATCCAACTGATCCACCACCTCCGCCCAATCGGCGTCATCCAGAATCTCATCCCGTAAAAACTGCGACTGGCTCTTCGTCCAGAAAAACGCATCAGCCAAATGCAATTCGGGTTTGAGCGGGGAATGGGTGGTGATGAATTGGTCGATGCTGGCCGGGTCGTTGTCCAGGCCGAGTTGTTTGAACAGGGATGGCAAGCTGTGCGTTGGGCTTTCCATTGATCAACTCCTTCAAAAAATGGGCTGTTTGGAAGATTATTCGCGAGCAGGCTCGCTCCCACAGGGGAATGCGATCAACCTGTGGGAGCAAGCCTGCTAGCGAGGGCCTCAGTGCCGGCGCCACAAAACCTAATCACTCAACTCCCGCACCTCGGCATGCGGCACCATTTTCAGAAACTCCGGCATGCTCATGTGCAGCAAGTAGTTGTGGTTGCCCGCCTCCAGATAAATATCCTTCTGCCGCGTCAGCAACGGGTCGATGACCATGTCCAGCCCGTAGGAATCACCCAGCGGCGGCACCGCGCCGCGCTCACAGTCGTCGAAGATGTGCGCCAGATTGCTTTCGCGGGTCAGTTGCCATTCGCCGCTGGTGCGCACCTTGCTCAGGTCCAAGTGACGGCTGGCCGGTAGCACGGCCATCAGGTAATGCCCGTGGTGGTCGTCGAGGATGATCGATTTGGCCACGCGCTCGGCGGGCACCCCGGCGACCCGTGCGGTTTCCAGGCTGCTGGACGAGTGTCGATGGGCGACGATGTCGTATTCGCAGTGCGCCCGGTTCAGGCTGCTCTGCACCTTTTTTGCCATACGCATGATGCACCTCGGTGTTGCGCTGAACGGTGGTTGCCGTGTCTTTGAGTCTAGTTCGGCGGGTGTCTGGCGCAGGGAAATCCGCTCACCGGACATATCTGCACATTGATCAAAATTCATACAGAACAACCCTCAACTAGACTGAAAGAACCAGCCCATGACGCTCGCGGAGGGTCACGTGAACAGCCGATGTTGTGCGTTTGCCTTGCTCCTGCTGATTAGCGGCTCAGCCCTGGCTGCCGACACCCCGTTGCCGCCGATGAGTCCGGCCGGTTTGTGGCTGATTACCTTGGGCATCGTCTTTCTGATCGCCGAAGCGGCGCTGCCCAATTACGGAGTGATCGGGCTGGGCGGCATCATCATGTTCGTCATCGGTGCGCTGATTCTGAGCAACGCCGAGTTGCCAGTGCCAATGATGATCGGCCTCGGTCTGATCAGCGCCCTGCTGTTGATCGGACTGCTGATCCGCGCCCTGAAAACCCGCCCGCGCCACGCCGTCAGTGGCGACGCCGGCCTGCTCGGCAGCGTGACCGCGATCACCACGGTGCAACCGGGCGATGCCCGCAATGGCTGGGTGCAACTGCAAGGTGAGCGCTGGCAAGTGCTCAGCGCGACACCGCTGCACACCGGGCAATCAGTGCGCGTGGTGGGGCGCAAGGGATTGTTGCTGCAAGTGGCCGCGACTGACGCGGCGCCGCTCGGAGAGTGATCATGGGTCTGCAAATCGGTTTTGTTGCGCTGCTGTTACTGGTCATTGCCTTGGCCGGCTCGACGTTTCGCATCCTGCGCGAGTACGAACGCGGCGTGGTGTTCCAGCTCGGCCGCTTTTGGCAGGTCAAAGGCCCTGGCCTGATCCTGCTGATCCCGGTGGTGCAGCAAATGGTCCGGGTCGACCTGCGCACGGTGGTGCTCGACGTACCGCCGCAGGACGTGATCACCCGCGACAACGTCTCGGTCAAGGTCAACGCCGTGCTGTATTTCCGCGTGCTCGATCCGCAGAAGGCGATTATTCAGGTTGAGGATTATCTTTCTGCCACCAGCCAATTGGCGCAAACCACCCTGCGCGCCGTGCTCGGCAAGCACGAACTGGATGAACTGCTGGCCGAGCGCGAGCAGTTGAACACCGACATTCAGCAGGTGCTCGACGCGCAGACCGACGCCTGGGGGATCAAGGTCGCCAACGTCGAGATCAAGCATGTCGATCTCAACGAATCGATGGTCCGCGCCATCGCCAAACAGGCGGAAGCCGAGCGCGAGCGTCGGGCCAAGGTGATTCACGCCGAAGGCGAACTGCAGGCCTCGGAAAAACTCATGCAGGCAGCGGAAATGCTCGGTCGCCAGCCTGGCGCAATGCAGTTGCGCTATATGCAGACCTTGAGTTCGATTGCCGGGGACAAGAGTTCGACGATTGTCTTTCCGTTGCCGATCGAATTGCTCAAGGGCATGGCGGACTTGTCCGGCAAGTCATGAAGAGCAAAAGATCGCAGCCTGCGGCAGCTCCTACAGGAGATCACATTTCAATGTAGGAGCTGCCGAAGGCTGCGATCTTTTGAATGCCGCGCAATTCTTCCAGGGCTTCAAATGGTGCTAGCGCAAAAGTGCGCACACGTTCCTGCAACAGCGCCGAAGCCTCGCGGCGCTTGTCTTCACCATCGGCAACAAACACTTGCGAAGGCTGTTTCGCATGCTGCGCGGCAGCGGCAAACACCTGCTGACGCTGCACATCATTCAATAGAAAGAACCGCGCCAAACGCCCTTCCATCGCATCAGGCAACTCACTGTAATTCACCGCCAAACCGCCGGAATCACGGCAATGCAGCCACCCCGCCTCAAGCAAGCGCCCCAAACGCCGCGCGATAAAATCTTCACGCCCCTCAAACGGCAAACCATCCTCCAATACGCAATCACCGAGCATCCCCGGCACCATGTGCATCCCCGGCCGGCGCAGATGAGAAACCGCAATTTCCAAAGGGTCGCGATAGAGGAACAGCCATGGCGTATCGGGGAAGCATTCCTGCAGCAGCGGCCACTCACCGATATTCCAGGCGTCGAGTTTGATCACCAGCCGTTGCTCGATGCCGCGACGGCGCTGCCCGTACGCAGAGAGCAATCCGCGAATGGCAGCACGCCGTTCGCTTTCAGGTAAATCACTGCGTAATAGCGCATCCAGCGGCGGCGGCTCAGACACGACGATGTGGTCATCGAGCCGCGCGAGCATCTGGCTGATCAATGTCGAACCACAGCGCGAGGCGTGCAGAATGAATGCACTCGGCGCGAGCCCGGGGCTTTGCGTCTGCCAATCGCTCAGTGCCGACAGCGGTGTCTGCCGTCGAAAGGCCTGATTGAACGGAAGCCTTAACGCTTCATCCACCGCTTCGCGGAAAAACGGCTGATGCAACGGCGTGTCACCGAACCAGCACCAATCCACCTGCCACTGACCATGCACCGGCCAGGCACGAATCGGTAACCAGCCGTCAAAGCTCAAACACTCCATTGTTCGTTCCACTGTCGCCGCCCGTTGCGCATTGCCGCACGCAATTGCTCGCCGGAAAACACCAAGCCACGTTCAGCGGCAAGTGCCAGCGTCCGGCTGATGAACGCTTGCGGATCGTGCAACGTCTGCAAGGCTTGCGACAGCGCCGCATCTTCCGCGACCAGCGTCTGAAAGCGTTGCAACGCGGTCTCAGCCAAATCCGGCGCAGGCGTGCTCGGCAAGCCTTCGGCGATCATCTGCTCAAGCCAGGCACCGGGCCGGCAGTCGATGACCAGATGAACCCTCGCCGAGGTATCGCGGTTATCCACGCGGTGCGGGCGAGCCAGATCGAGAAACCAGCATTCGCCTGCCTGCATGGGCATGCGATGGCCGTCGAGCCAGAAATCGACATGCGGCGGGCTGAGCAACGGAACGTGCAGGCGCAAATCGGCCTGCGGGCCCTCCAGATCGTAATCGCGGTGCTCATGGATCTGCCCGCCCGGCCCCAGGCGCAGCAATCGCGCACTGACGATGTCCAGTGAGAGATTTTGCAGCCCTAGCCGCCAGCGCTGATCCTGAAGCCAAGGGCCGCGCCGCACCGGCTCACCGCGCCCGGGAGACAGCTCGGTCAGCGCATCGACGGCCGAAATAAGCGCCACCCCGCTCCAGTCACCGGAAAAATAACCGGCATTGAAATGGCTGCGCCAAGCGCCGTCGGCAATCGCTGCCAGCGTCTGCAACAGCAAGGGCAAATCCACGGTCACCGGCAATCGCGAATACGCCGGGCGGCTCATGTCTTGGGCAACACCGAACACTCCCCGAGCCAGGTCAGCAGCCGATCGAGACAGGTGTCGACCGATTGCGCACCCGTGTCGAGCACTAATGACGGTTGCGCCGGTGGCTCGTAGGGCGCGGAAATACCGGTAAACCCGGGCAGATCGCCGCGTCGGGCGCGGGCGTAATGCCCTTTTGGATCACGCTGCTCGCACACCGCCAGTGACGCGCTGCACCAGACTTCGCGATAGTCGTCACCCAAGCGCTGTGCGAACACATCACGCAGCTCGGCCAGCGGCGCAATCATCGCCAGAATCACGATCTGGCCGTTATCCACAAGCAACGCGGCGAGTTCACTGGCGCGGCGAATGTTTTCCTGGCGATCGGCATCGCTGAAGCCCAAATCCCGGTTGAGCCCGGTACGCAAACTGTCGCCATCGAGCACCACACTTTGCCGACCATCCCCGAACAGCGTGGCCTGCAGCGCTTGCGCCAATGTCGACTTGCCTGCCGCCGGCAAACCGGTCAGCAGGATCGCCGCACCCCGATGACCATTGCGATTCTCGCGTTGCGTGCGGCTGATACTGGCGCTTGGTGCCAGAACATCATTGCGCTGGGGCATGCGCCACCACCGGCACCGAAATATCCCCTGCCGCCCACGCCGATTCGCGGTTGGCCAGTGCGGTGGCGATCGACTGCACTTCGGTCGACTGCACCTGATCCGGCAGCGGATCGAGGCCGGCACTGGCGAAGATCTGGCCGTAGGCATTGCGCAGATCGGCGTACGACAAATCGCGGCGCAGGTCTGCTTGCAGGTTGTTCAGCTCGCCCTGTATCAGGTCCAGCTCACCAATCCCCGCCGCCTGATGACGATTGCGCAACTGACCCACGATCTGCCCGTCGATGTCCGACAGTTGCTGGTTAGTCTTGAACTGCCGAAGCGCTTCCTGGTAGTTGGCATTGGCCACATAGAGCTGCGCCAGCACCGCGATCGACATCGCCTGCCGCCGCGCCGTGGCGACTTCTTCGCCAGCCTTGGCCACGTTGATCGCTGCCGGTGCGGAGATCACATTGAACAGGTTCCAGGTGACTTTCACGCCGTAGTCGGCCCAGCCCTGCTCGACAAGGAAGGAGTTGCTGTCGTAATGCCCCCCAGCCGAGAACTCCAGGCCCGGCAACAAGCGCAGCATGGCTTTGCGGGTTTCGGCGGCGCTGATGCGCGTCTGGTAATCCTGTTCACGCAGCTCCGGGCGGCTGGTCAGGGCTTCCTGTTCGAGTCTGGCCAGATCGACCTTGAGTTCGGGAATCTGATAACCGTCATCGGTGGCCAGCGTCAGCTGGGTGCCCAGTGGCAAGTTGATCAGCGTCGCCAGTTCGGTTTTCGCCAGCGACAAGGCGCGGCGTTGTTCTTCCAGTTGCCGGGTGGCTTCGATCAGCGAGCGCTGGTAACCGAGCGATTGCACCGGATCGCCAATGCGTTGATCGCTCAGGGTCTGGCTGTTGTCGCGGGCGGTCTGCACCCGCGCCATCAGGCTGTCGATCTGCTTGAGCAGGCGTTCGGCGGCCATCGCTCGCCAATAGGCCGAGCGCACGTCCTGGACGATGGTATTGATCACCTTGCGGCGGCGTTCCTGGACGATCAGGCGTTGATCGCCCTGCTGCTTGGCGCTGATGTAGCTGACGCCGAAGTCGAGGACGTTCCAGACCATGGTCAGGTCGGCAACTTCGCGGTCACGATCCTGCGAGGTCGACGGTTCCAGAGACTGGGTGCCGGTGCGTACGCTCTGGCTGCTGGAGGCGTTGACGTTGTTGCGCCCGACGTAGCCGGCGTCCAGCGCCATGCGCGGCAGCATGTCGAAACTGGCGAGGTCGAGCTGCCGCTTGGCCAGCGCCTCCTCCATGATCTTCAAGCGGCCTTCGAGGTTGTACTTCACGGCGCGGGCCATGGCCTGGTGCAGGGTCAACGGACCGCGCAGCGGTTCCTGATCCTTGTACATGCCTTGCAGATCGCTTTTGGCACGCTGTTCACTGACGCTGCGCTCAATCGGTTCACTGGTCACTGCACATCCGCTGATCGCCAGCGCCAGCAGGCTGGCGCCGAACAACTTCTGACTTCTCTTCATCCCTGGATCGCCCCTAGGTCCCGCACAGTGTTGAGTTATGGTTTTTTCAGGCCGATATTTCGCTGATGCCGACCTGTTGCAGTGCTGCCGCCAGGTTGTCGACCCGGTGCTGTTCGTTGTCTTTGAGTTGTTGCAGTTGCTGGCCCAGCGTCGGCGCGCCAAATACGCCGCGCAGGCCTTGAGAAACATCACCCGCCTTGAGTGACTGACTGCCGAACGCATTCAATGAATCGCGCTCGGCGGCACTGTCCTGATTGAACAGGCTCGCCAGTGTGCTGCTGCCGAACACGCCGCCGTCACCCCCGCCAAAACCAAGGAAGCCGTGACCGGATCCATCAGCGCCGCTGTCGCTGCTACTGAACACTTGCGCGATGAAGCTCGGGCTGAGGGCTCCGTGATTCATGAAAATATCGCCCAGCGGACGGATGCCATTGCCGATCACCCGTTGCTCGAACAGCGGCGCGAAGGTCAGCGGGGAGCCGAGATCGCCGGTCGGTGCGGTGAAGATGATCGGTTGCAGCGGCAAGCTCGGTGGCGGTTGAGGCACCACCGGGTCGCTGCTGCGAATCAGTGGATCGGGAATCACCACACTGGTTGGCGCAGTGGGCGGCGTCGGTGGAATGACTGGCGACACAGTGTTGATCGCGTAATTGTTAGAGTTGCTGACACCGCTGCCGCTGTTGCCTGACAGATCACTGACCCCGGCACTGTTGATGCTGATGGCGTTGCTGGCGCTGTTGACGTTGGCATTCGGCGTCAGGGTCGCGGTCCAGGTTTTGCCGCCGTCGCTGCTGCTCAGGTTGGACAAAGTGCCGTTGCCAACATTGATGTCCGCCAGATCAAAACCACTGACCGCCTCATTGAAGGTGATGGTCACCTGCGAGGTCTGGCCGAGACCGAGATTCGGATTGGCAATCACCACCGTCGCCGTTGGCCGTTCGCTGTCGAGCGCGTAGTTGTTCGACACTGCCACCGTGCTGCCGACGTTACCGGCCAGATCCGTGACGTTGCTGGTGTCCAGCGCGATGAAGTTGCTCGGATCGCTGACGTTGGCGGTCGGCGTGAAGGTCGCGGTCCAGGTCTTGCCGCCATCACTGCTGCTGAGGTTGCTCAGATCACCGTTGGTCACGCTCAGATCGGACAAGTCGAAATTGCTCACCGCCTCGCTGAAAGTGAAGGTCACCGTGGTGGTCTGGCCGATGCCCAGATGTGGATTGGCGACCACGATGTCCACGGTTGGCCGGGTCGCATCCAGCGCGTAATTGTTGGAGATGGCGATGCTGGCGCCAAGGTTGCCGGCCAGATCCTGCACACCGGCGGTGTCGACGATGATCAGGTTGGTTGCATCGTTGATGTTGGCGGTTGGCGTCAGCGTGGCGGTCCAGGTGACGCCGCCATCGCTGCTGGTCAGGTTCGCCAGTGTGCCGTTGGCGACACTGATGTCCGACAGGTCAAAACCGCTGACTGCTTCACTGAAAGTGATAGTGACCGTGGTGGTTTCACCGATGCCCAGGCGATTGTCGGCGACCACGATGGTTGCGGTCGGCAACGCCGTGTCGATGGCGAAATTGTTCGAATCGGTGGTGCCGACGCCACTGTTGCCAGAAGCGTTGGTCACCCCACTATTGTCGAGGGTGATCAGGTTGCTGGTGTCGGTGATGTTGGCGGTCGGCGTCAGCGTAGCGGTCCAGGTAATGCCACCGTCACTGGATGCGACGTTGCTCAAGGTGCCGTTGGCGATGGTCAGGTCAGCGTTGCTGAAACCGCTGACCGCTTCACTGAAGGTGATGGTCACCGTCGAGGTTTCACCGGCCTTGAGCGCAGTATCCGCGACGACAATGGTCGCCGTCGGCACTTCGGTCTGCACCGCGTAGTTGGCCGAGTTGGTAATGCCGATACCGGCATTGCCCGCCAGATCGCTGATGCCTGCGTTGTTCAGCACGATCAGGTTGGTGGCATCGCTGAGGCCAATGGTCGGGGTAAACGTGGCGGTCCAGGTGATGCCGCCGTCGCTCGATGAGACGTTGCTCAGCGTGCCGTTGGCAACGCTCAGGTCGGAATTGTCGAAGCCGGTGACCGCCTCGCTGAAGGTGATTGTGACGAGTGCGGTTTCGCCGGGACGCAGATCGGTGTCACTGATGACAATCGTGGCGGTCGGGCGCTGGCTATCGATCACGTAGTTGCCCGAGTCGGTGGTGCCGCTGCCGGAGTTGCCCGCCACGTCAGTGATGCCGGTGTTGTCCAGGGTGATGATGTTGCTGGTGTCGGTGATGCCCGCCGACGGCGTAAACGTCGCCGTGTAGGTGATGTTGTCCGACGTGCTCAATCCGGAGAGCGTGCCATTGGCCACGGTCAGATCGGCCAGAGTCAAACCGCTCACCGCCTCGCTGAAGGTGATGGTCACGGTGGTGGTCTGGCCGACGCCCAGTGCCGAGTCGGCAAGGGCAATGGTTGCCGTTGGGCGTTGGGTGTCGATGGCGTAGTTGTTGGAGTTGGTGGTGCCATTGCCCGCGTTGCCGGAGGCGTTTTGCACGCCGCTGTTGTCGAGGCTGATCAGGTTGGAGGCGTCGGTGATGTTGCTGGTCGGGGTGAAGGTCGCCGTCCAGGTGATACCGCCATCGCTGCTGCTCACCGCCGTCAGCGTACCGTTGGCAATCGTCAGGTCGGCATTGTTGAAACCGGTAACGGCTTCGCTGAAGGTGATGGTCACCAGCGACGTTTCGCCGATGGTCAGGCTGTTGTCAGCGACGACGATGGTCGCGGTCGGTGCCACGGTGTTGATGGTGAAGTTGCCCGAGTTGGTCGTGCCCGTGCCGGCGTTCCCGGCCAGGTCAGCGATCCCGGTGTTGGCCAGGGTGATGATATTGCTGGTGTCGTTGACCCCCACGGTCGGCGTGAACGTCGCTGTCCAGGTGATGCCGCCATCCGCGCTGCTGACCGCCGTGAGCGTGCCGTTGGGGACGGTGAGGTCGGCGTTGGTGAAACCGCTGATCGCTTCGCTGAAGGTAATGGTCACCAGCGAGGTTTCGCCGGCGCTCAGGGCAGGATCGGCCATCACAATGGTCGCCGTCGGACGCTGGGTGTCGATGCTGTAATTATTCGAATCGGTGGTGCCGCTGCCAACGTTACCGGCCAGGTCGGCAACACCGGTGTTGTCCAGCGTCACCAGGTTGGTGGCATCGGTGATGTTCGCGCTCGGCGTAAACGTCGCCGTCCAGGTAATTCCGCCGTCCGCACTGCTGACCGCCGTCAGGGTGCCGTTGGCGATGGTCAGGTCGGCGTTGGTGAAACCGCTGACCGCTTCACTGAAAGTGATGGTCACCAGCGAGGTATCGCCGATCTTCAAGGTGTTTTGCGCGAACACTACGGTGGCGGTCGGCCGCACAGTGTCGATCGCGTAATTGTTCGAGTCGGTGGTACCAGTGCCGGCGTTGCCCGCCAGATCCGCGACCCCGCTGTTATTCAGGGTGATCAGGTTGGTGGCGTCGGTGATGCTGCTGGTCGGCGTGAAAGTCGCCGTCCAGGTGATGCCGCCATCAGCGCTGCTGACTGCGCTCAGCGTACCGTTGGCAATGCTCAGATCGGCGTTGGTGAAGCCGCTGACGGCCTCGCTGAAAGTGATGGTGACCAGCGAGGTTTCGCCGATTTTAAGCGCGGTATCGGCGACCACGATGGTTGCCGTCGGTCGTGCGGTGTCGATCGCGTAGTTGTTGGAGTTGGTGCTGCCAGTGCCGGCGTTGCCGGACAGGTCATTGACCCCGGTATTGTCCAGAGTGATCAGGTTGGTGGTGTCGGTGACGCTCGTGGTTGGCGTCAGCGTGGCGGTCCAGGTGATGCCGCCGTCGCTGCTGCTCAGTCCGCTCAAGGTGCCGTTGGCCACCGTCAGGTCGGCGGTGGTGAAGCCGCTCACCGCTTCGCTGAAGGTGATGGTCACCACAGAGGTTTCGCCTGCCGCCAGATTGGTGTCGGCAACGACAATGGTCGCTGTCGGTCGCACGGTGTCGACCACATAATTGGCCGAATCGGTGGTGCCGCTGCCGGCGTTGCCGGCCAGATCCGCCACGCCGGTGTTGTCCAGGGTAATCAGGTTGGTGGCATCGTTGATGCTGCTGGTCGGCGTAAAGGTCGCCGTCCAGGTGATGCCGCCGTCAGCACTGGACACGTTGCTCAGCGTGCCATTGGCAATCGTCAGGTCGGCGTTGGTGAAACCGGATACCGCTTCGCTGAAGGTAATGGTCACCAGAGATGTATCGCCAATTTTCAGCGCGGTGTCGGCCATGACGATGGTCGCGGTCGGGCGCTGAGTATCGATCGCGTAATTGTTCGAGTTGGTGGTACCAACACCGGCCACGCTGTCGGACACGGCCGTGACCCCGGTGTTGTCGAGGGTGATGAGGTTGGTGGTGTCGGTGATGTTGTTGGTCGGCGTGAAGGTTGCCGTCCAGGTAATTCCGCCGTCGGCGCTGGAAACACTGGTCAGCGTGCCGTTGGCAATGGTCAGGTCGGCGTTGGTGAAACCGCTGACCGCACGACTGAAGGTGATGGTCACCAGCGAGGTTTCGCCGATTCTCAGCGCGGTATCGGCGACCACGACGGTGGCGGTGGGTGGTTCCACGTAAGCGGTGTTGAGCGTACCGCCGTTGTTGTAGATCCCCACCAGTGCGCTCGGCGTCGTGCCGGTCGAACCACCGTTGGAAAGACCCCCGCCACCGCTGGCGGCGCCGTTGCCGCTGATCGCGGCAAAGTTGCTCGCGGTGATCAGCACCACGCCGCCGTTATTCCAGATCGCCCCGACGCCGCGACCGCCGGCACCACCATCGGCGCCGTTGCTGCCGACCCCACCGCCACCACCACCGCCGCCACCGGCAGCAATGTTGTTGCTGATGACCGAGGTGCCGATGACTTTCAGGGTGCCGCTCGAAGCGTTGTAGATACCGCCCGCCGCATTGCCGCCAACACCGCCGACTTTGTCCCAACCGGAACCGCCACCGCCACCGCCAATCGACAGGCTGCCGTTGCTCGCCGAGCCGCCATTGCCACCATGACTATAACCGGCACCGGCGCTGCCGCCATTGCCGCCCACACCACCGGTGCTGGTGCCGCCCCGGCCACCCATGTCGGTCGGACTGTAACCGCCGCCATAGCCGCCGGCATTGGCACTGCCTGCACCCCCGGCATAAGTGCCTGTACCCGGGCCGGACGAACCGCCATGGCCACCGGTCTGGCCGCCGATACCCGCACCGCCGCCACCGCCACCGCCGACATAACCGCCGGTCACACCACCGCCGCCACCACCGCCAGAAGCAGCGTTCGCGGTCACAGTGACGTTGTTCAGGGTCAGAATGCCGGCGTTGAAAATGCCGCCGCCCATGGCGCCCGCCGCCGCTGAGCCGCCATTACCACCATTGCCGGCGACCAGGCCTTTGGTGATGACCAGGCCGTCGAGGGTCACGGTGCTGCCGGACGTGACTTCCACCACGCGGGTTTTGTATTGGCCATCGAGGGTCACGTCGGCCACGCCGTCGTTGTTCAGGTCGCCATCGACGGTGATGTTCTTGTTGATCAGCAGCTCCGAAGTGAGCTGAACGGTCATGCCCGAACTGAACGTGACAATGTCGCCGTTCTGCGCCGAAGCCAGCGCCGCGCGCAGCGAGCCGACACCCGAGTTGAGGTTGTTGGTCGCCGTCCAGGTGGCCAGGCCCCACTGGTACTCGCTCATGGCTTTGCTCGACAGCACGTTGGCGCTTTCGATGGTGCCGGTGGCGATCTCCAGATCCCAGTCGCCGCCGACACCGGTGCGATTGTTCGAAGCAGCCACGTCACGCCCGGTCAACTGCGCCAGCGAGTCGACGAAACTCAAGCCGCGATCACCTTCAGCGGTGTAGCAGCCGTAAATCAGGATGTCGCCACCGGCGTTCATGTCCTTGCCGATTTCCGCAAGAACCGCGCTGCGCTGGGCGACGTTGTCTGCCGAGAGATAACTGTTGCCCAGCCACAAATCACCGGCATTGCCGTGGGCAATGATCTGCACCGAGCTGACGCCGTGATGCTGATCAAGGAAGTCGGCGATCTGTTGCAAACCATCCTTGCTGGCGTCGAGTTTCACCACTTGCGTGCCGGTCGCAATGCCCTGGAGCAGGCTGTCGGCGTCCTTCACCCGCGAATCGACGAACACCACACTCTGGCCGGGCACCGCGACCGGGCTGGCCGCCGGCGTGGCATCAGCCTGGCCGTGGGTGTCTTTGCTCGCTACGGGATGATCGGCTGTCGGCGCCTTGGCCGCATCGGCAGCGGTGGGTGCATGGCTGTCGGCTTGCGCAGCGGTATCGGCCACGGTGGCGGCCACCGCGCCGTCGAACAGCATGCGCGGCTCCAGCGACATGATCATCGGCGAGGCCAGCGAACGCTGACCTGCGGTTGCCCGAGACCTGACTTTTGCACCGCCAAAAATGCTCCACCACATGTTGCTCACCCGAACTCGAACGAAGGTACGTAAGGCATCAATGAAAAACGCCGCGATCAACTGATCGCGGCGTCGGATTTCATACGAATGACATTGGCGGCGCTGGCTGAGCCATCGAGCCAAAAGGACAAATCAGCGTATTGCTTGAACAGGTCGGGCGGCAGGATGGTGCGCCGTGATTGCAAGGCAACCTTGGGTTTGACCTTGTGCAGGCCGGCCAGGCCAAGGCCCTGGTCGAACTCCGGCGCGTCATAGGCCAGATGTTCGAAATCGTGCTCGAACCAAGGCTCGCCAATGAACTCGTAGACCAGCCGCAACACGCGCTCCGGCGCCTGGGTCAGCAGGTCGTAATCGATGATCAGCAGTGAGTCCGCGTGTTCGCCGTAATAGGCTTCCTTGAGCGCCGCCCAGGCAAAACCCACCAGGCGATTGCGCTGAGCCAGGGTTTCGCAACGGCTGTACACCGTGTTGCGCTCCACGGCATCGCCAAACAGTTTGGTGTTTTCAAAGGGATTGGCGCGGTACAGCCGTTCGAGACTGTCCATCACCCAGGCGACGTTGCGCACGCAGGCGATGACTTTGGCGTGAGGAAACAGGTCGTTGAGTGCCGGCAGACGCGAGCTCCACTGCCGGTTGGTATCGAACACCACCGGTTTGTCGGCCTTGTCGGCATAGTAGGCGTCGAACAGACCGCGCAACAGGCGACGGCGCATGTCGGTGTCGATCACCGCACCGTACTCGCTGCCGGCGCTGCATTGTTCGAGGACACTGGAGAACAGCGATCCGACCGGGCTGGTCATTCCGGCGTGAAAGCGCGGGTTCTGCAGAAGAATCGCAGAAAGCAGGGTGGAGCCTGAACGCGGCAAGCCGGAGATAAAGTGGAACTGCTGCAATCCCTTCACCCTGATCTAAAGTCCCTTTGTCCGACAAAGCGTAGTCCAACAACCACCCTGCGACTAGTAGTGTTTTGATATCAACCAAGAGCAAAAAGAACTAATAAGTTAATTTTTAATCGCGAATTCTAAGGTGAAACGTTTTAGTCTGACCCGCACCTATTTGGCTGCAGATTGCGGCGTGATCAACCGCGCTTGCGCCCCACCCGCATAGACTTGCGCGCTGATCTGCCAGGTGACGGGTAACGGTGCAAATTCTGCCGGGTCATCGAAGGTGCCAACCAGCCATATCCGGGCATTGCCAGCAACCTCGGCAAGGCTGTCGAGGTAGACATCGTCGCTGACCAGCGTACCGAAGCCATACTCATTCGGGCGCGTCGAACGGCCATCCGCAGCTGGCGGCGTGTACAGCCGCACCTGTGCGCCAGTTCGATCGTAGTAGACGTAACTCAAGTACCAGAGCATGTCGCTGGTAACGATGCGATCACCAGGCTGGAAATGCTGATTGACGTAGTTCACCACGCGATCGAACTGATCGTTGCTGTCGACCGTGGCGTTGTTTTTCAGGCCAACCATTTCCACCCCGAGCAACGACACCAGCACCGCCAACGCGAGAACTCGCACGCGGCTGTACAAGCGGTCGATGGCCAGCCCCGCCAGCAGCGGCGAACCGAGGGCATAAGCGGTCAGATAGCGCTCGATGAACACCGGCGTGATGAACGACACCGCAAACACCAGCAACAGCGGTAAGCCGGTGTACAACGCCAGCAGGACACTGCCGCGCGACACGCTGCGATCTCGCAGCACCGCCACCGCCGTCAGCAGCAACAACGCCAGCGGCAATGCGCCGAACACCAGCAACGGCAAGTGTTCGCCGTCATCCTGGATCAACCAAGTCCAGATCATCGACGGCAACGACGCCAGCGTCACCGGGTCTTCCCAGCCAACATCGCCACCGACCTTGAGTTGTTCCATGTGCTGCGTCAGGTCGAGCAGGTTGGGCAGCCACGGCAGGTACAACGCCGCGATGGCCAGATTCGCCAGCCACCAGCCCGGGCGCTGGATGTGCCGCAAGCGATAGCCGCGCTGAAACCGAATCACCGTCAGATAAACCCAGTGACACAGCGCCGCCAGCACCGCGAAGTAATGGGTGTAGAGCGCCGCCGTCATCAACAGCACATAAATCACCAGATAGCGATGACGCTGCGGCCGGCGGATCCAGTAGACCAGCGCCAGCGTCGCGGCGATCAGCAGCAGGCCGAGCAGCGAATACATGCGCACTTCCTGGCTGTAGCGCACCGCTGTCGGCAATAACGCCAACAGCAGCCCGGCGAAAATCGCCGCGCGGCGCGTGGCCAGGCGATCCACCAGCCAGATGCCCATGCCGACCGCGGCGATACCGGTCAGAGCGCTGAGGCAGCGGATGGCAAAAATGCCGTCGTCGAACAGTTCGATCCAGCCATGCAGCAGCATGAAGTACAGCGGTGGATGCACATCGAACGCCGCGTGATGCCAGATATCGGCCAACGAATAGCGCGCCAGCAGCAGGCTGGAACCTTCATCGCCCCAAATCGCCGCAGCGGTCAGGTCGTAAAAGCGTACGGCGCCAGCCAACAACAAAATCGGCAGCAGCCAGTGTTCCCTGGCCCAGCGGATCAAACGCAAGCGGGCAAACCACGAACCCGGCAGCGCGTGCGGATCCTGTGTGTCGCCCACCGGTGTCACTCTGTTGACCGCCATTGCTGCCTCTTGCCGTGCCACGACACCACGCCTGTATGAGCCCGAACCTGCCAGTCACTCTAGGTCAGGCGCAGGAGCACCGTCGATGCCGATTTGCGACTTCACGACACCCGGCAACCTTGCCAATCCGGGTCTACGCTCTGGCGTGGCGTGACCTGGCCACGGAGTGCCAAGGCAATAGCATCAGCCTGATCCCACTAGCGGCCCGCCGACAACCAATCAGAAGGATAAGGACTTTATGGACGTTTACATGGGCACTGTTCTGACGTTTGCCTTCAACTACGCGCCCAGCGGCTGGGCCTTGTGCAACGGTCAGATCATCGGAATCAACCAGAACCAGGCGCTGTTTGCATTGCTGGGCACCACCTACGGCGGCAACGGCACCGTCAACTTCGGCCTGCCCAACCTGCAGAGCCGCATGCCGATCTGCCAAGGCAATGGCGGGGGCCTGACGCCGAGAGTCATGGGAGAAATCTCCGGCGCCGAGCAAGTCACTGCCACCCTCAACAACCTGCCGAATCACACCCACACCCTCGCCGGCCTTACCGCCACCACCACCGTGCAACTGGCCAACCCGGCCAGCAATCCGGCGGGCGCGCCGACGGCAACCAACGCCTACATTGGTGCTTCGGGCACCGGGCCGGGTCTGGCAAATATCTTTTCCGATGCTCAGGGCGCGTCACCCGTTCCGCTCAAAGGCGCCGCGACCACCATCAGCGGCACGATCTCGCCAACTGGCAACGGCTTGCCGCTGCCCATCATGAACCCATATCTGGTGCTCAACTTCAGCATCGCGCTGAACGGCATTTTCCCTTCGCGTAACTGATCGACCACCGGGGGATCACATCCCCCGGTTCCCCACTTTGCCGGAGCGAGACCATGCTGCAATCGGTTAAAAGCCAACATTTCCAGGCCCTTCTCGGGCGGATCGGCACCCTGTATCTGCCCGATGGCAGTGCATTGCAAATCCATATCGGCGAACTCGCAGAGAAACCGCTGGCGCAAATGCGTTACAGCGAGCGCATGCCATTCAGCGTCGAATTGAGCAGCCTGGAAGCGACTGAATTCGTCGATGGTTTATGTGCACTGGAGTTGCCTGAACTGGGGCGAGTGGACGGCATCTTCGTGTCGCGCGTACCACCGATGGGGCGGCCGCCAGAGCTGGCTTACTTCCACATCACCTTTAACTGACCCGAACCCAAGGAGCAGCCTTCGCCAGCTCCTGCACGGAGATTACCGGGGATACCAGACCAGTCGCTCCGCCGCCGGATTGCTTTCTTCAACCGCAAACCCGAGCGCGAGGTAATGCCGTCGCGCATGGGGATTGCTGGTCCAGACCACCGTCGCCACCGGGCAGCGAATCTGTTGCGCGGCTTTCTGTACACCTTGCAGCACGGCGCGACCAAAGCCCTGGCCACGCGCCTTTGGGATGAACGCCAGGTACAACACGCGAATCTCGTTAGCGCCGAAATCAGTACTCAATGCTCCGATCGCCGTGCCGAGCTTTTCCACCACGTAGTGCATGGCGTTGGGGTAGTTGTCGCCCATGCCCAGCTCCTGCACCTGAAACTGCTGGGCGACCACTTGCTGCACCTGTTCCTGCTCACCGTCGATCCATTGCAGGTCCGGCCGCGCGGTCTGATACAGGCTTTGCAAAAACGGCCCATCGGTTGCCCGCGAAGGCCGCACCACCAATCCTTCTGCCGCCACTGCTGCGCTGTCCGCCATCATGCTCTCCGTTAGAAACCGCTTTCCCTGACCCCCAGCGCCGCCATTCGGCGCCATGCCACACCGAGCAACGATTCGCCGCTGCCTTGCAAGATCACGACACCGCGCAACGGTTGCGGCGGTGTTGACGCATCGTCCAGCACGCTGAGCCGCGCGCCGTATTGCGCCTGCACCGGTTCGGCCCGCTGCTGTTGATCGCGGCGCACGGCAATCGGCCCCTGATGATCGGAGGTCAGCGCCTCCTGATCGACGTAGGCCACGCCGTTGGTATCGATTTCATTCAGTTGCACGGCGAGCGCCGGGTGCATCGGGTCATCGGCGATAAAGCGGCCACTGGCCCCGGGCTTGACTCGCCACAATTCGGCTTCCGCCAGATAGCCGCGCAGGCGCGCGCCGTCTTCGACGACCCGGGCCAGTGCATCCTTGCTCGACAACCAGCGCCCGACCGTCATGTTCGGCAGCAGATCACGCACGCTGCCGGCCTGCGGTGCGCGCAGCAGCAGGCGTTCGCGCTGCGCCGTCAGCCCGCGGTATTCGGCGACTGCTTCGGCCAGCCTTTGCTCGACAATGCCGGCATCGGCGGCGGTTTCGCTACGACTGGCCTGACGGCGCATCAATAGCTGCTGAATCTGGATTTCCCGGCGCACGATCGCCAGCCGCGACTCGAGATCCGGTGACTCCAGTTCAATCAGCACATCGCCCTGAGCGACTTTCTGCCCATCCGTCACGTTCACTGCTTTGACCCGCGCCGCCGTCGGCGCATGCAGGGCACTGGCGCGCCCGGCCTCGAGCATCGTCGGCAACTCCACCGAACTGCGCCACGGCACGATCAGCACCAACAACAACCCGAGCAGCGCCAGCGCGCTGAGCAGCACGCGCGGGCCGTGCGCCTGTTCGCGGCGGCTCCACCACTGGCGCCACTCACGCATGATCGGCAGAAAGATGAACCACACCAGTTCCACCAGCATCAGGAAGATCCCCAACACCTTGAAGAACAGGTGATAAACCGCCAGCGCGATCCCGAAAAACAACGCCGCACGCCACAACCATGAGCCATACCCCCAGATCAGCAAACGCCGTTGCATCTTCGGCGACCACGGCTCCGGCGCCGGGGCGCCATAGCCAAACAAAAACTCACGCAGGCGCCAGCGACAGAGGGCAAATGCGCGGCCCTGCAAATTGTCGACTTCCCAGAAATCACTGATCAGAAAATAACCATCAAAGCGCATGAAGGGATTGAGGTTGACCACCAGCGTGGTGATCCACGTGGCGCTGGCGAGCATGAACGCCGCCGTGCGTCCCGGCCCATCCGGCAGCAACGACCACGCCAGCAACGCGATACATGCCAACAGCAATTCCGCGAGCACACCACCGGCACCGATCAGTAATCGCGCACGGCGATCATTGACCCGCCAGGCATCGCTGACATCGGTATAGAACATCGGCAGCAAAACCATGAACGCCACGCCCATGCTCTGCACCCGACAGCCCGCGCGCTTGGCCATGAACGCATGGCCGAATTCGTGACAGAGCTTGGCGAAGAACAACGCCACGCCAAACGCCAATGCGCCGCCGAGGCTGAACAGGTGCGGAAACGTCCCGATAAAACGCTGCCAGTCGCGCGAGACCAGAAACACCCCCAACGCTAGCGTCGCCGGTAATCCGTAGCGCAACAGGCGCGGGCCGAAGCGCGCAAGCCACGGCCAGGCGCGATTGAGAAACGCGTCCGGGCGCCACAACGGAATGCGGAAAAACAGGTATTGATGCAGGAGGATTTGCCACAGGCTTTGCTTCTGCGCCAAGGCCTTGAGGCGGTAGCTGGCGCGCTGTTGATCGTCAAGCGCACTGATCAAATCGTGTCCGCGCAGGAACTCCAGCAACTGCTCAAGCTCCGTGCCGGCCAGCGGTAAACCCGGCTCGCGATTGGCCGCGCACAAGACTTGCTCGGCGTCGCCCAACGACCAATGGCGCAGCAGGCGCATCGCCGCCGCGCCGAGCTTGAAGTAACGGCCGCGCACTGGATCGGCGAGGGTCCAGCGCGGCGAACCGTCCAAGGCCGGCGCCGCGGGCGACAGTTGCAGGTCGGCACGCAGGCTCGGCAGATTCATCTACAGACCCACACTCTGGCGCAAACCGGCCAGTGGCCGGCGCAACAAGTACAGCGCCAGCGGCGCGCGGTCGCCGAAGATCTTCGCCGTGCCGCGCAGGCCGATGCGTGGCGGTGCCTCGGTAAAATTGGCGTCGAGCCGATAGGCCAGTTGACCGCCCGCCGTCGGCTGCGCCTCGTATGCCGAGCGTTCCAGTGAGGCGAGATGGCGCTTCAGCGGATCGCTGTCGAGAAACAACGCCACTTCGGCACCAGGCTCCAACGAGATCGCATCGCCCACCGCCAGTTCGATGCGCAGTTCAGCCTGGCTCGGATCGGCAATGTCCATGAGGCGTTCGCCGGTCTGCACCGGTTTGCCGGTCAAGCGTTCGGCGTCGGCGAACACCGCAATTCCGTCGCGCTCGGCGCGGACTTCGCTGCGCTTGAGCAACTCGCGGGCGTAGTCGCGTTCGGCGCGTTTCTGTTCGGCGCGGGCGGCGAGCAAATCGACCTTGGCGCTGGATTCCGCGTCGGCAAACGAGCGCTGCGAATTGGATTTCAATTCAGCTTCGGCCACACCCAACGCACGCTCAGCAACATCGGCCTGCGCCTTGAGCGTGGTGCTTTCGAAACGCACCAGCACATCGCCGGTTTTCACCGTTTGATTGGGTTTGACCAGAAACTCGGCGATCACTCCGTCCAGCGGCGCCGCCACCACGCGGCCCCCCAGCGGTACCACTTCGGCCGGGGCCAGCACCGATTGACGCACCGGAAGCAACAGCCCGAGCAACAGCACCGCCAGCAACGCCACCTGACGCTTACGGGTCCAGCGCAGCCGCCACGGTTTGCGCGGTTGCAGCGCCAGCCAGGCGTGGCTGTAGGTGTCACCGAGGTGCGACAGCAAGACTTGTTCGGAAGGATTCCACGGCACATCGCGCGCCAGCCACAAGCCGCCGAACACCTGCGCGTCGCGATCAACCAGCGGTAACCAGAACACCTGCGCAGCGGACAGACTGCGCCAGTCGGCCTGGATCGATTCGCTGAGCAATTCCGGCGCAATCACCCGCGCTTGCTTCAGCACATCCTGCTTGAACAACTGCGCCACGGCCTGCTCGACGAACGCCACGAACGGCGCATTCGGCTCGACCGCACTGACGCCCGTCACGGCTTGTACCTTGCCGGCGATCAATAACGCGGCATGACGAAAGCCAAACAACGACTGGCCGTCATTGACCAGGCTGTAGGCCAGTTGCGCGGCATCGCGGGCAGCGCGAGTCTGCCGTTCAAGGTCGAGAAAGCGCGCGAACACTTGTTCAGCGGCGCCGCTCACCGGCGCGTTCACTTCAGCTCCGGGAAACGCGCGGTGCCGCTCATGCCGGCGAGTAAACCTTTGGCTTCGGGAAGTGTTGCGACGAGCAACAGGGTCTGACTGCCCTCATCGATTCGCGCGCCGAGGCGTTTGACCGTGGCGTCGATCGGCTGGCCGGTTTCATCGGGAACGAAGCTGAAGGTCTGGCCGGGCTTGAGTCTGGCCATCCAGCGCGACGGCACCAGCAAATGAATTTCGAGGGTGCGGTTATCCACTACATCGAGCAGCGGTGCGCCGGCCGGCACGCTTTCATAGCGCTGCACCTTGCGCTCGACCACTTGCCCGTCGAACGGCGCGACCACGCTGCAGCGCTTGACCTGCACTTGATACACCTGGGACTGCGCCTGGGTTTCGCTGACCTTGGCCTCGGCCCGCGCCACTTCGAAACGCCCGACAGAATTGAGTGCCGCCAACTGTTTGTTGTGCGCCAGCTCTTCACCGGCACCCCGGCTGGCCGCTTGTGCGGCATTGAGCTGTGCCTGATAAGCAGAGCAATCGAACTTCGCCAGCGTATCGCCCTTCTTGAACGACTCGCCCTCGCTGAAGGGCAACTCGACAATCCGCCCGGAAAGCTCACTGGCCAGCGTCGCCTGATCACGCGCCCGCAACACCCCGCGCGCCTCACTGCTCACGGTGGCCGCCGCCGTCCCCGGATTATCCAGCAGCGGATCGTCTGGCCCGGGCGTTTGCGCCTGAACTGCACACGTAACCAAGGTCAATCCGATAACCCAACCACGAAAACGCTGCATAACCGCTACTCCCTGACGGATGTGCGGAGTCTACGACAGCGGGGGTTAGCGTCAAGCGAAAGGCCATCACTCTTCGGAAATGTAATGTTTCAAAAGAGAAGGCCGCCCCATGATTGTTTAAGGGATGTCGGCAAACTCCGGCTTCCTACACGAGTTGGAGATGCTACTGATTACGCATTGCGAAAAAGGTGATAGACAGGCTACCTATGCAAGTAAACCCGGGCCGAATCTACCCCTCTCTGCAATAACTTCTAATACAGACGGCCTTAAATGGCTTGACCCCGGTTGGCATTGGTAACCAAAACTGGCAAGCCGGTGCTGGAGATAAACCAGCGCAGTGAGCCCGCAATTATTTGGTGGTTGACCTGCATGACGCGCTCAATCTAGGATTGCCTTACTCAACCCCGTACGTAGCGATTCAGTTCGCTGGCAGTTGGGGTGAAGAAACCGGCTTAGGCCGGTTTTTTCGTTTCTGAGGAATAATTTGTGCGTACTGCTTTCTTTGTTGATGGCTACAACTTGTTCTATGGGCTGCTCGCGGGCACCCCCTATAAATGGCTCAATCTCGAAGGTTTGCTGATTCATGTCGCACACATCGAAAACCCGCAGAACGCCGTTGTCTCGATTGACTATTTCACCTCATCAATAAAACCAGAACTCGCGACGCTGGGCCGAATTTCAAAAGAGGCCCAAGACACTTACATAAGGGCACTGCGCACGACCAATGTCAGAGTGCATTTTGGTCGGCACCATCTTGAGCAGGCTAAAGCGCCTCGATTCATCGACAAAAACACCAAGGCCTCACGCCAGGACAAGGTCGACATCTGGAAGCTTGAAGAAAAGGAAACCGACGTTCATATCGCGATCAGCATGTATCGCACTGCCTGCCAGCAGGCAATGTTCGCAACACAAGATCGCGTCGAACAACTCGTACTGGTTTCGAGTGACACTGATATCACCCCCGCATTGAGAGCAATACGCGCGGACTTCCCTCACCTAACCATCGGCGTCATTCTTCCTCACAGGGCAGGTTTGAATCGACCCACCCCGGGCTCTCTGAAAGATCACTCGCACTGGCTGCGGCGCGTGATCACAGAGGAAGAATTGCTCCTTAATCAGTTTCCAGGCCGAGTAGCCACGCACAAAAAACCAGCGTTCAAACCGGATTATTGGTAGGTACTTCTGCCGGATACACCGACTCCCATCCCCCGCCCAATGCCTTGTACAACCCGACCATCGCCAGCGAAACACCGGTCGAACTCTCCACCCACTGTTCCTGCGTCGCCAGCAACGCGCCTTGCACAGTAAGGACGTTGACGAAGTCGACCACGCCTTCGACGTACTGCTGTTGCGCGGTGCGCAGGGCGATCTGGTTCTGCCGTACGGCTTCGGCGAGGCTGTCGCGGCGGCGCTGGCTGGCGTTGTAAGCAGTCAGTTGATCGTCGATTTCGTGCCATGCGCGCAGTACGGTTTGCTGGTAGGCGATCGCCGCTTCCTGTTGTTGCGCTTCGCGCAGTTGCAGCATGCCGCGCAGGCGTCCGCCATCGAACAGCGGCAGACTGAATTGCGGGCCGATGCCGAAGGCGCGTGAACCCCACGAGCCAAAGTCGCTGAGTTGCATGGCTTGCGAGCCGAGGTTGCCCGAAAGGGTGATGCGCGGATAGAAGTCGCCTTTGGCCACACCGATATTGGCGGTAGCAGCATGCAGGCGCGCTTCGGCCTGACGGATGTCCGGGCGGCGTTCGGCAAGTTGTGACGGCAGACCGATGGCGACTTGCAGCGGCGACTGCGGCACGGCGGCGTCGGAGGATAAGTCTTTGGCCAAGGCTTGCGGTGGTTCGCCCATCAACAGGCTGATCGCGTTGATCAACTGTGATTGGCGTTGCTCCAGTGCCGGCAAGCGCGACTCGATGGCGGCGACTTGCGCGGCGGCTTCAGCGACATCGAGGTCAGTTGCCACGCCATCGGCCAGGCGCAGTTGCGAGAGTTTCAGGCTGTGCCGGGCGACGTCGAGGTTTTGCTCGGTGACGGCGCGGGTGTTCTGCACGCCGCGAAGTTGAATGTAGTTTTGCGCCGTGTCGGCAAGCACGGCGAGCAGCACACCGCGCCGGTCGTTTTCGGCGACTTCGAGATTGGCGTCGGCGGCTTCGGTTTCGCGGCGCACGCGGCCCCAGAAATCCAGTTCCCATGAGGCGGAGAACCCGGCGTCCCACAGGTTGAAAGCGGAATCGCCGTTGTATCCGGACGGATCGTTCAGGCCCTTGCCGCTGTTACGTTCACGCGCATAGCTGCCGGTAGCGGCGGTGTTCGGATAGCGGTCAGCGCTGATAACTTGGCGGGCGGCGCGGCTTTGTTGCAGGCGGCTGCTGGCCAGTTGCAGGTCGAGGTTGCTCTGCACCGCGCGCTGAGTAAGCGCGGAGAGTTGCGCGTCGTGGAAGACCTCCCACCAGCGCTCGTTCAGGGGTTCGCTGACGGCTTGGCTGGGGGCTGACTTGGCGGGTTTGGCCCAGTCGGCGATTTGTGTGGCTTCGGGCTTCTGGAAGTCTGGGCCTACGGTGCAGGCGGTGAGACTCATTGTGAGCAAGGCACTCAAGGTGAGTGGCTGCCACAGCCCCCATCGCTGGCAAGCCAGCTCCCACAGGGATTGTGCAGATTGACCGAATTGTTTTGTTCTAAAGGTGGACCCTGTGGGAGCTGGCTTGCCAGCGATGAGGCCAGTCGATTCAACACGGCTCATCGCTGAGTCACCTCACGCACCGATGTCGCCGAGCTTTTGGTGTCAATGCTCGCCTCCACCGACATCCCCACGCGCAACCGTTCGGCCAACGGCTGACCCGGCTCCAGCATGATTTTCACTGGAATCCGTTGCACCACTTTGGTGAAGTTGCCGGTGGCGTTGTCCGGTTTGACTGCTGCGAAGGTCACGCCAGTCGCCGGGGCGATACTCTCGACACGACCGGTCAGCGCTTCACCACCCAGGCTGTCGACGCGTACTTGCACCTCTTGCCCTGGCTGCACGTCGGTCAGTTGCGTCTCCTGGAAATTCGCCACGACATACGCCTGCTGCAAAGGCACCACCGCCAGCAGCTTGCTGCCCGGCGTCACATAGGCGCCGACGCGCACGGCCCGTTCGCCGATCATGCCGTCCTGCGGTGCAGTGATACGCGTGTAAGAGAGTTCAAAACTGGCGATTTCCAGCGCCGCTTGTGCGTGCTTCAAACTGCCTTCGGCGGCATCCCGCTGAGCCGTGAGAATATCGACCTGCTTGCGCTCTGCCGCCAGTTTCGCCGTGGCGGTGTCGAGATGAGCCGTGGCCTGATCGATGCGAGTGCGCGCCTGTTGCGCGTTTTGCACGGTGCCGGCGCCGACGCCCGCCAAGTGGTTGTAGCGGTTCAATTCCTGCTGGGCAAAGGCCATTTCAGCCTTGGCAGACACCACCGAGGCTTGCGCCTGGGCGATCACCGAAGTCTGGCGCTCCAGCGTCGCTTTGGCATTCTGCAACTGCGCCCGCGCGACCAGGGTTTGCGCGTCCGCTGCCTCAGCTGAAGCGCGCAAGTCGCGATCATCGATCAGCGCCAGCAACTGGCCCGCCTTCACTTGCTGGTTGTCCTCCACCAAGACTTCCTTGATAAACCCGGCCACGCGCGGCACGACGAGCGTGTAGTCGGCAGAGACAAAGGCGTCGTTGGTGTTTTGCTGGGTGCGTTTACCAAACACACCGGGGAATGCCAGGTATACCAGCACGCCGACAGCCAGCGCGGCCGCTACAGCCACTGCGAGTTTTTGCTTTGCTTGAGTCGTCATAAAAACCTTCTGTTTCAGTGAAGCAATCAGGTCGGCGCGCGCGGCGGAAAGATCCGCGTCGGCAGCCAGAAAATCAGCAGGATCAACGCCACTGCGACGCCGGCCATGCACACATAGAGATCGGAAGAAGTCAGCACCACGGCTTGTTCGTGCAGGCGATGGGCGAGGCCCGGATCGCTGCGGTCGGCCAGCGGCGAATTGCCCAGGCTGTCGACCAACATGGTCGAGTGGAAATGCAGACGCGCGGTGGTCAGCGCTTCGATCACCCCGGTAGCGACCACGGCCGCCAAGCCTTTTACCGTGTTGAACCACGCGGAGGCGAACGGCCCGTCCTGCGGCTGGATGCTGCCGGTGGACAACATCAACAGCGGCAACACCGACATCGGCTGACCGAAGATCTGCAGCCATTGCAGGACGTAGAAATTGTCGCGAATCCATTCTGAAGTCAGCAGCGATCCGCCCAGGCAGGACAGCGTCAACATGCTCAAACCCATGCCAAGCACCCAGCGGCAATCGACCCAGCGCAGGTTGCACAACGCAGCCACCAACGGCAGCGCAATCAGTTGCGGCAATGCGGCGATCAGCATGATCGGTGCGGTCTGCGCCGGGCGATAACCCTGCACCTGCGCCAGATAACTCGACGGAATCAACACCACCGCCTGCAGAACTATCAGCACACCGGCCAGGGTCATCAAGGCGAACGACAGGTTGCGGATACCGAGCATCTGCAATTTGAAAAACGGGGTCGGCTGCGACCACTCGTTGATCAGGAACGCCACCAGCAGCAGCGAGCCGGCGCCGAGCAATCCACAGATCAGGCTCGACTCGAACCAGTCCAGCCGATTGCCCTGCAGCAAACCGATCACCAACATGCAGATCGCCGGAAATCCCAGCAGCAGGCCTTTCCAGTTGAACGATTTGAGGCGCTCCAGGCGCAGCGGGTCCTGCGGAATACCCCACGCGACCATCGCCATGGCGATCAGACAAGGCACGATGATTTGCCAGAACGTCCACTGCCAGCCGACGTATTCGGTCCATAAACCGGCCAGCGGCGTGCCCAGGCCGGGGCCGAATGTCGCCGTCAGTGCGTAGCCGGCCAAGCCATAGAGTTTGATATTGGCGGGCAGAAAACGCAGGGCGACGGTCATCAGCATCGGCGGCAATGCGCCACCGGCCAGACCTTGCAGGATGCGCATCAGCAGCAGACTTTCGTAGTTCGGCGCGAACGGACAGAGCACGCCGAGCAAGGTGAACAAAGCGATCGCGCAGAGCGTGAACCGCCGCAACGAGAAGGTCACCGAACACCACGGCGCGAAGGCCATGGCCGCGACCGAGGTGGCGGTGTAGCTGGCGACCAGCCAGGTGCCTTCGTCGTAACCGATGTGCAACCCGCCACGGATGTCGGCCAGGGCCACCTTGGTGACCATCTCGTTGAGGCCCGACACCAGCACCGCCAGCAGCACGCCGACCAGGCCGATGATGATCCGCGCCCCGAACACCGGTGGCGCGGCCGCCGTCGCCGGGCTGGCCGCAGCGATGGGCACCGCCGCCGTCAGGGATGACATGAATACACACTCCGGAGGGAAAAGTACCGGAGCATCTTAGTCGGGCTTGGCAATGACGAAAATTGACTTATTGGCAGCTTATAAGTGCGCCAGACGCAATCATTAACCTCTGTAGGAGTGAGCCTGCTCGCGATAGCGTTGGGTCAGCCAATGTATGTGTTGACTGACACACCGCTATCGCGAGCAGGCTCACTCCTACAAGGGTTTTGTGTGGGTTCGCAGATTAAGGCTGGGCAGCCAGCCACGTTTCATCACAACAAGCCTTGAGGGTTTCGCGCAGCCAGCGGTGCGCCGGATCTTTGTCGAAACGCGGGTGCCAGGCTTGGGTCAGCATCAAGGTCGGCAATGGGATCGGCAGGTCGAACGAGCGCAGTTTCAAACCGAGCCGGCGCACGCTGAGCAGCGCTTCTTTGGGCACCGGCAGGATCAGGTCGGAATCCGGCAAGGCAAACATCGCCGCATGAAAACTCGGCGCGATCACCGCCACGCGCCGCTCCAGACCCAGCGCATTCAGCGCCGTATCAATCGGGCCGCGCGCGATGCCGCGGCGCGACATGCTGATATGGGAAAACCCGGCATAGCGCTCGGCGGTGATTTCACCGTCGAGCAATGGATGGTCTTCGCGCACCAGTCCCACGAAGTGCGTCGAAAACAGATTCTGCACTTTGACTTCAGGGGTGACGGGGCGGGTGTTGCTGACGCTCAGATCGATGCGGCCCTCGCGCAGAGCCTCATCGTCGCCATCGCCTTCCGGGACGAAACGCAATTCGCAGTGCGGCGCCAGTTGATCGAGGGTGTCGAACAGCTTGCCGCCGTAGACACCGATGAAGAAGTCATTGGCGCGGATGCTGAAGCGCCGGCGCAGCGTGCCCAGCTCCACGCTGTCGGCGGAGCGGAACAGCAGCGCGGCCTGCTCGACCACATCGCGAACTTGCTCGCGTAATTCCAGGGCTTTGGGGGTTGGCACCAGGCCTCGACCGGCGCGCACCAGAATCGGATCACCGATGGCCTCGCGGATCCGCGTCAGGGTGCGACTCATGGCTGCCGGACTGAGATTCATCCGCCGCGCCGCGCCGACCACACTGCCCTCGTCGAGCAAGGCGTCGAGGGCGACCAGAAGATTCATGTCCGGAAGTTGCATGCTGAGCACTCTTGGCCGATCAGGATTGATCTGGGCGCAATGCTAGCAAACATCCTTTAGGTATGGAGGCGCCGGACAGGACGCCATCGCTGGCAAGCCAGCTCCCACAGTGGTTGAGGCGTTCACAACATCTGAAAACACCAAAAAACCTGTGGGAGCTGGCTTGCCAGCGATGGGGCCAGCCGTCACGCCAGAAATTACCGCTGCATCCCCCACCGCTTAACAGTCACCCGCTCCAGCGTATCGAACACCAGATTCTCCACCAGCAACCCGATCAGAATCACCACCGCCAACCCGGCAAACACCTTGTCGGTATACAGCTCATTGCGATTCTGAAAGATGTACCAACCCAGCCCACCCTTGCCGCTGGTCGCGCCAAACACTAGTTCCGCCGCGATCAACGTGCGCCAGGCAAACGCCCAGCCGATCTTCAGCCCGGCCAGAATCGACGGCAGCGCCGCCGGGATCAGGATGAACAGCACCAGCCGCAAGCCCTTCAAACCGTAATTGCGCCCGGCCATGCGCAGCGTTTCAGAAACTCCGAGAAACCCCGCGTAAGTGTTTAGTGCCAAAGCCCACAACACCGAATGCACCAGCACAAAAATCAGGCTGTTCTGCCCTAGGCCAAACCACAGCAGCGCCAGCGGCAACAGGGCAATCGCCGGCAACGGGTTGAACATCGAGGTCATCGTGCTCAGCAGATCGCGCCCCAACTGCGTCGACACCGCCAGCGTGGTCAGGGCAAACGCCAGAACGATGCCGATCAGGTAGCCCTTGATCAGGACCACCAGCGATATCCACACCTTGGCCAGCAGCTCACCACTGAGCAGCCCCTCGAACAGCGCGTGGCTGGTCTGCAAGAAACTCGGCAGCATCAGGTCATTGTTCTGGATCCGTGCGACCACTTCCCACAGCACCGCCAGCACAATCAGGATCAGGCCTTTACGCAACCAGCCCTGTTGCCACAGCCGCGTGCCGAGCGACAACTCCCGCTCGACCGGCACTTCAGTCAGCGGCTCCAGAACAACTTCAAACTCTTCACGCACGGATGATGAATGGCTCATCGGGTAGTCCTCCTGGCCGCTCAATAGGCAATGCGAATGTCGTTGAAGTCGTGATCACGCTCGGTTTCCGGCGACTGGCCTTCGTCGAACAGCAGTCGATGAATGCGCCGCGCCGACTCCTGAAACGCCACGCCACCCAAGCTGTGCAAGTCGTATTGATGGCTGTGCACTTCGGCGCGCACTCGGCCGGGATGCGGCGACAGCAGCAGGATACGATTGCCGACCACCAACGCCTCTTCAATCGAGTGGGTGACGAACAGCAGAGTGAAGCGCACCTCTTCCCAGAGCAGCAGCAGTTCTTCCTGCATCTTGCGCCGGGTCAGCGCATCAAGTGCGGCGAATGGCTCGTCCATCAGCAGGATTTTCGGCTGCATCGCCAACGCCCGGGCAATCGCTACGCGCGCTTTCATGCCACCAGACAAAGTGTGCGGATAGGCATCGGCAAACGCCGCCAAGCCGACCTTTTCCAGATAGTGCAGCGCGCGTTCTTCAGCTTCTTTTTTCTTCAGCGTGCGTGAGGCGAGCAGCGGAAACATCACGTTCTGTTTTACGGTTTTCCACGGCGGCAGCTGATCGAATTCCTGAAACACCACAATCCGGTCCGGACCCGGCGCATCGACGCGCTGACCTTGCAGACGGATCTCGCCTTCGCACGGTTGAATGAACCCGGCGACCGCTTTGAGCAAGGTGGATTTGCCGCAACCGGACGGCCCGAGCAACACGTAGCGATCGGCCGGATCGATTTCGAAACTGACCTGGTGAGTGGCGCGCACCACGCGTTGCGGGGTGCGGTATTCGAGGCTGACATGATCGACCGCCAGCAGCGCTTCGCTGCGAGCGATCGGGTTGCTGGCCGCGTGGCCTTGCAAGGGAGCGTTCATGATTTGATCAATCTCCGGCGAATCAGAAAGGCGCGTCGCCCTGAATGGTCGTGCGATACAGCTTGCGGCGCAGGTGCGCGGGGCAGCCGGCGGCGAGATGGATCAGCGAACGGTTGTCCCAGAACACCAAGTCGTGTGGCTGCCACTGATGGCGGTAGATGTTTTGCGGCAGCACGCTGTGGGCGTAAAGCTCGGTCAGCAACTGCTGGCTCTCGTCATCCGGCAGGCCGACGATGCGCGTGGTGAAACCTTCGCTGACGAACAACGCCTTGCGGCCGTTTTCCGGGTGCGTGCGCACCACCGGGTGCACCACTTCCGCGACTTGAGCCAGTTGCTCCGGGGTCAGGGTCGGGCGCCAGTTGCCTTCGAATTTGGTTTCGCTATAGCGGGCGGTGTAGGAATGCGCGGCACTGCGGCCTTCGACCGCTTTGCGCAACGCTTCGGGCAAGCTGTCCCAGGCTTTGTGCATGTCGGCGAACAGCGTGTCGCCGCCCTCCTCTGGCAACTCCTGTGCATGGAGCATCGAGCCGAGACTTGGCAACTCTTTATAGGAGAGATCGGAGTGCCAGAACTTGCCAGCATCGCCGAGGCCGATGTTCTGGCCGTTTTCGATGATGTTGGAAACAATGAGGATTTCCGGGTGATTGGCCAGCAGGAACTGCTTGAGCACGTGGATCTGCAACACGCCGAAGCGGCGGCTGAAGTCGATCTGTTGCTGTGGGGTGATTTGCTGGTCGCGGAACACCACGACGTGGTGATCCAGGTGCGCGCGATGAATGCGTGCGAAGTCCTGATCATTGATCGGCCGGGTGAGGTCAAGGCCGATGATTTCGGCGCCGACGGCACCGCTGAACGGGCGGATTTCAAAGGATTGCGGCGCGGCGGTCGCGGCGCTTGGGGAAGCAGTAGCTGCGGACATCTTTCCATCTCCCACGCACGGCGCGCTCACGGGCGCGCTCGTCGATCAGACACTCACGCTGGATTGCGTGTTGGTTCAGGTCGTGCGGCGCGCCGATTGGTCGGCAGGTACGCAGGGGGATGACTTTATAGCTATAAGAATTGGAAATTAAATACCGTTAATGAATAACGATATGGCGATTGGTGAGGAATGGACTGGATGGTGAGTGACGGTTTTTGTCACTTACTGACAGGCATGTGGTGTTTTGGCTGCCGCCATCGCTGGCAAGCCAGCTCCCACAGGGTTCTCGGCTGGAACATCAATATGTGTCCGACACAGAAACCTGTGGGAGCTGGCTTGCCAGCGATGAGGCCGGCAAGGCCACTAGAGAATCAACGCTCGTGCAACGCCTCAGCCCGCGCGCGAATAATCGGCTTGAGCAGATAACTCAACACCGACTTCTTGCCGGTAATGATATCCACCGACGCCACCATCCCCGGGATGATCAGCAACGGTTTTTCATCCGTACCCAAGTGGCTGCGCTCAGTGCGCACCTTGATGATGTAGTAGGTGGTTTTCTTGTCTTCGTCGGTGATGGTGTCGGCACCGATCTGCTCAAGCTTGGCTTTGAGCCCGCCGTAAATGGTGTAGTCGTACGCGGTGAATTTGACGATCGCTTCCTGCCCCGGGTGCAGGAACGCGATGTCCTGCGGACGGATCTTCGCTTCGACGAGCAAGGTGTCGTCCAGCGGTACGATTTCGACCATGTCGCTGCCCGGCTGAATAACGCCGCCGATGGTGTTGACCAGCAACTTGTTGACGATGCCGCGCACCGGCGATGTCACCAGCGTGCGGCTGACGCGGTCTTCCAGCGCCTTGCCGGTAGCGCTGGCCTTGTTCAGGTCGGTGCGCGCCTCGTTGAGTTGGGTCAGCGCTTCGCTGCGGAATTTACCGCGCGTCTCGTCGATCTTGCGCTGCACTTCCTTGATCGCCGATTCAGCGCGCGGAATCGCCAGCGTCGTTGCATCCAGCTGACCACGGGTTTCCACCTCGGCACGCTTCAGACGCAAGACCTCTACCGGGGACACCGCGCCCTGCGCCACCAGCGGCTCGGACATATTGATTTCCTGCCGCTGCAAGCCGAGCTGCTGCCGATACTGCGCTTGCTTGGAGGCGAATTCGCGCAGCTCTTGCTGACGCTGAATCAACTGCTCCTGCAAACCACCAATTTCGTCATGCAATTGCTGACGGCGGCTGATGTACAGCGATTCCTCACTTTTCGCCTGGCCCGGCACGGCCTTGAGCACGTCCTCGGGGAAATTCAGCGGACGGTCATCCACTTCGGCGCTCAGGCGCTCGACCCGCAGCAACATCGACAGGCGATCGGCTTCGGTTTCGCCGACGTTGGAGGCAAATCGCGTGTCATCGAGACGAATCAGCGGCGCACCCGCCTCGACGATCTGGCCTTCCTTGACGAACAGTTCAGAGATGATCCCGCCCTCAAGGTTCTGGATTTTCTGGATCTTCGACGACGGAATCGCCTTGCCGTCGCCCTTGGTCACTTCGTCGATCACGGCGAAGTTGGCCCACAGCAGCAGGAAGATGAAGAAGCCGATGATCGCCCAGATGGTCAGGCGCACGACGCGCGGGGCGTCCTCGATCAGCGCCTTGTTGACCTCTGGCAGCGGCTGCCCCTGCAACGATGCCGAGCCTTTGAAGTAGCGACGGATCGAATCCTTGAAACCCGACTTAAGCAACACTGATCTGCCCCTTCTTCAACGCTTCCATCACGGCGGCTTTCGGGCCATCGGCGAGAATCTGTCCACGGTCAACCACCAGCAGGCGATCGACCAGCGACAGCAGCGACGCCCGGTGCGTCACCAGCACCACAGTCTTGTTTTCAATCACGGCGGCGAGGCGTTGCTTGAGGCGTTCTTCACCGGTGTTGTCCATGGCGCTGGTCGGCTCATCCATCAGCAGGATCGGCGGATTGAGCAACAAGGCCCGGGCCAGCGCAACGTTCTGCCGTTGACCGCCGGAGAGGTTCTGCCCGCGCTCGCCAACTTGCAGCTCATAGCCTTGCGGGTGCAGGCGGGCGAATTCGTGGACGCCGGCCAGTTCGGCCGCCTGCAGGACCAGCTCGTCTTCGACATAACGCGCGCCGGAGACGAGGTTGTCACGCAGGGTGCCGGCCAGCAGTTGGATGTCTTGCGGCACGTAGCCAATGTTGTAGCGCAGTTCGCTGACGTCGATCTGGCGGATATCCACACCGTCGACCAGCAACGCGCCATCGTCCGGCTGATACAGGCCGACCAACAGTTTGGCGAGGGAGCTTTTGCCCGAGCCGCTGCGTCCGATGATGCCGATTTTCTCGCCCGGACGGATCACTAGGTTGATGTTCTTCAGCGCCGGGTTCTGTTGTTCCGGGTAGGTAAAGCTGAGCTGGCGGCACTCGATCGCGCCTTGCAGCACCTTGCGGCTCAGCGGGCGCTCTTCGAAATTGCGCTCTTGCGGCAGCTCCATCATCTGGTCGACCGAGGTCATGGTTACCCGCGCCTGCTGATAACGGGTCAGCAGACCCGACAGCGACGCCAGCGGACTCAGTGCGCGGCCGCTAAGCATGTAGCAGGCAATCAGACCGCCCATGCTCAGGTTGCCGGCGATGATCTGGTACACGCCGAAGACAATCATGATCACCCCGGCCAGTTGCTGGATCAGCAGGGTGATGTTCATCGCCAGGCCGGAAAGCATTTTCACCCGCAGCTCGAGACGGCTGAGGGTGCCGATGGTCTGTTCCCACTGGTACTGGCGTTCGCTCTCGGCGTTGTTGACCTTGACCGCGTCGAGGCCGGCGAGTGTTTCGATCAGGCTCGACTGGCGCTCGGCACCGAGGGCCATGGTGCGCTCCATGGTCGCCACCAGCGGTTTCTGCAACGCGTAGCCGATCAGCAAGGCAATCGGGAAAGCCAACACCGGAATCCACACCAAGTGCCCGCCGAGAATGGCGATAACGATAAAGATGAGGATGGTGAACGGCAGGTCGATCAGGCTGGTCAGGGTCAGCGAGGCAAGGAAGTCGCGCAGGCTCTGAAACTCGTGGATGTTCTGCGCAAAGCTGCCGACCCGCGCCGGGCGGTATTTCATCGACATGCCGACGATGCGTTCGAACAGCGTCGCGGAGATGATCAGGTCGGTTTTCTTCCCGGCCAGATCCAGGCACAAACTGCGCAGGCTCTTGAGGATCAGGTCAAAGAGGTAGGCGCCGGTAATCCCGAGGGCCAGCACCCACAGGGTCGCTTCGGCCTGGTTCGGCACCACGCGGTCGTAGACGTTCATCACGAACAGCGGCGCGGCCATGGCGATGATGTTGATCAGGAAACTCGCGGCGATCGCATCGGCATACAGCCAGCGCGAACGCTTGAGGGTGTCGCGGAACCACGAGCGTGCGCGCGGAATCAGCGTGCCGTGGTTGACGTCGAATTTGTGTTGCGGCTGAGCGAAGAAGACCTTGCCGGTATAATCGTCGGCGAGCAGTTCGCGACTGACGATGGACTCGCCGCCGTCGGTTTCGCTGAGCAGCACCCGCGCTTCGTTGTCACCCTGCCAGCCGAGCAGGACGGCGCTGCGGCCATCCTTGAGCAGCAACAGTGCCGGCATGGCGATCGCCGGAATTTCTTCCAGTTTGCGCTGCAGCACTCGACCTTGCAGGCCGGCGCGAGCCGCCGCGCGGGGCAGCAACTCGACACTGAGGCGTTGTTTGGGCAGCGGCAGGCCGGTGGTCAGCATCGCCGCGCTGGCGGGTTTCTGGTGGAGCATGCAAAGGGCGAGCAGGCCGTCCAGTAACGGATCGTCGTGCAACGCGCGTGGATCATGACTGAGTTGAACTCGACTGACTTCTGATTCCACGCTCGACACTCTTTGACAGTTGAAAAGGGATAACTCAATTCATCCCAGGCAGCTGGACCTTGGGCTTCACGTCGTTTTGCACAACGGATGCCAACGGTGCGACCACTCCCTGGCTTCTGAGCAACTCGCCCATGGTCGCCTTGATTCGGTACTGAGTAAATAACTGAATGTTTTTGATTTCAGCCAGACGCCGCGAAGCGGTGAACAACTCGTTTTCGCTGTCGAGCAAATCGAGCAGGGTCCGTTCGCCGAGGCTGAACTGACGCTGGTAAGCGGTGCGCACCGAGGTGCTGTGGTCGACGTATTGCTGAGCGATCGGCACCTGCGCGTTGGCGTTGTTCAAGGCGTTCCAGGCCAGACCCAGCTCTTCGTTCAACTGACGCAAAGCGTTGTTGCGGATGTCCAGCGCCTGGTTCGACAGGTACGACTTGGATTCCAGATCGGCCTTGTTGCTGCCGCCCGAATAGAGGTTGAAACGCATGCGCAGCATGGCTTGCCATTCGTTGTTGTGACCGTTCTGGCCGTCGAGGTCGTTGTCGGCGGTGCGCCCCAGTTCGGCGTCGAAACGTGGGTAGAAGGTCGACTTGGCTGTTTCGTATTGTTTCTCGGCGGCGGCGATGTCGGATTCGGCCGAACGCAGGATCGGGCTGTTTTCCAGCATCTGCTGCCGCGCTTCGTTGAGGTTGGCCGGCATCATTGCCATGAACGGCGCCGGCCGCTCGAGTTGATCGGGCATCTGGCCGACGGCGCTGAGGAAATTGGTTTCCGAGTCGGCCAGATTGGTCTGCTCGGTGATCAGGTTGTTGCGGGCCTGGGCCATCCGCGCTTCGGCCTGATCGAGGTCGGCACCGCTGCCGACGCCGCGCTGGGTGCGCAACTGGATCTGATCGTAGATGCGCTGGTGGCTCTTGAGGTTTTCTTCGGCCAGACGCACGAACTCACGACGGGTCAGCACGTCCAGATAAACCTGGGCGACGGTCAGCGCGGTGCGCTCGGAAGTACCAAGCAACGAGTACGCACGGGAGTTAACGGTGGCTTGTTGACGCCCGACTTCGCTGGACGTCGCAAAACCGTCGAAGACCATTTGCGAGAGACGTAAACTTGACTCGCTGCGGTTCAGGGTTTCCCAGTGGTTGCCGCCGCCATTGGCGCGGGTGGTGACGCTGTCGGTGCCTTCACGGCCATAACCGCCGAGCAGATCGACCTTCGGCAGGTATCCCCCTTTCGCCGCTCTTAATTGATAATCCGCAGCCAAACGACTGTTGACCCCTGCCTGGATTTCCGGATGGACATCCAGTGCCTGCTGCATGGCTTCTGGTAAGGATTGTGCTTGTACAAAAGAGGCGGCGAGGGCGAAGGGTACGGCGAAAAGCAGGGGCGAACGCATGATAGGAATTTCCCAGAACTTCTTGTCTTGAATCACAGCAAAACGTGGCGCTGCGTCGGATGATGGCAACCAGATTGACCGTATGTCGGAAAGTTCAAAACAGGAACTGGATCACACGCTAAAGGACAGGTCGCCGCGGAAATATCAATGTGACATTAGTGGGGCGATTGTTTAGGATGGCACCCAGAAGGTCAATAGTTTGGCATAAAGTTAATAGCGAAAGAATATAGCCAAATTATTGACGATTAGATGCGTCAAACTTGATTCGCAAATTTTAAAAGTACGTCCAGACTGAGTCGGCGCCAAAAGCCATCAGGTCTATGGAAGTCAACTGAACGTGACACCCCCGGAGAGTCTTCAATGAGCAGTGTTGTTGCCATCGTCAAAAGCATTGTCGGTCAGGTATTTGTAGTCTCCCCTGAGGGTGTACGTCGCGTACTCGTTGAAGGCGATCGCCTGTTCGTGGGTGACCAGATCGACACCGGCCTATCCGGCGCCGTATCGCTTGAGTTGGCTGATGGCCGCACCCTCGATCTGGGCCGAGAAACCCAGTGGAGCGCCAACGCGCCTGACTCCAGCACTGACCTGGCCGAGGCCACTGCGCAGGCAGCGCCGTCGGTAGCCGAACTGCAGCAAGCCATCGCCGCCGGTGTCGACCCGACCACCGCGCTGGACGCCACTGCTGCCGGCCCGAGTGCCGCAGGCACGGGCGGTGCCGCCGGTGGTGGTCACAGCTTCGTCATGCTCGACGCCACCGCTGGCCGCGTTGACCCGACCATTGGTTTCCCGACTGCAGGCATCAACGCTGGCGGACAAGCCGCGCAAAACATCACCGGCGGCCAGACCACCGACACCACCACCAACGCCTTGCGTGATTCGACCCTGAGCCTCAGCGCCACGCCGTCCATCACCGAAGCCGGCGGCGTGCTGGTGTACACCGCGACCCTGACCCAGGCGCCGCTGACCGACCTGACCATCACCCTGTCCAACGGCGCGGTGATTGTGATTCCGGCAGGTGCAACCACTGGCACCGTCAATGTGCCGCTGGCGCCGAACGACACTGTTTATAACGACCCGACCCAGATCGACGTGACCGTCACCGGCACCACCGGCGGCAATGGCATCACCGTGACCCCGCCGACCACTCCGGCCACAACCCAGGTCACTGACACCATCGACACCACCACCGTCACCCTGACGGCCGGGCCGAGTGTCACCGAAGGCGGGCAGATCACTTACACCGCGACCCTGACCAACCCGGCGCAAACCCCGGTGACCGTCACCCTGTCGAACGGCTCGACCATCACCATCGGCGCCGGCCAGACCACCGGCACGGTCAACGTGCCGACCCCGGCCAACGACGTCTATAACAATGGCAGCACCGTCACCACGACGATTACCGGTGCCAGCGGCGGTAACTTCGAAAACCTGGTGCCGAACCCGACGCCAGCGGTGACCACCATCACCGATTCGATCGACACCACCAACCTGACCCTGACCGCCACCGGCACTGTGGTCGAGGGTGGCCAGATCACTTACACCGCGACCCTGACCAACCCGGCGCAAACCCCGGTGACTGTCACCCTGTCGAACGGTTCGACCATCACCATTGAGGCTGGGCAGACCACCGGCACCGTCAACGTGCCGACTGCGGCCAATGACGTCTACAACAATGGCGGCACCGTCAGCACCACCATTACTGGCGCTACCGGCGGCAACTTCGAAAGCCTGGTGCCGAACACCACGCCTGCGACCACCACCGTTACCGACTCGATCGACACCACCAGCGTGAGCCTTACCGCCACCGGTACGGTCGTCGAAGGCGGCCAGATCACTTACACCGCGACGCTGACCAATGCTGCGCAGACTCCGGTGACGATCACCCTGTCGAACGGCTCGACCATCACCATTGACGCCGGCCAGACCACTGGCACCGTCAACGTGCCGACTGCGGCCAACGACGTTTACAACAATGGCAGCACCGTCAGCACCACCATCACCGGTGCTACCGGTGGCAATTTCGAAAATCTGGTGCCGAACACGACGCCAGCGACCACCACCATTACCGACTCGATCGACGACACCAACCTGTCGCTGACGGCAACCGGGACCGTGGCCGAAGGTGGTTCGATCGTTTACACCGCGACCCTGACCAATCCTGCCGGCACACCGGTAACCGTGACCCTGAGCAATGGCTCGGTGATCACCATCGAGGCTGGCAAAACCACTGGCACCGTGACCGTTCCGGCGCCGGCCGATGATGTCTATAAAGACTCAGGCAAAGTCGAAGTCACCATCAAGGATGCAACTGGCGGCAACTTCGAGAATCTGGTGCCTAGCACCGTTCCAGCCGTGACCGAAGTGACCGACACCATCGACACGTCGACCGTGAAACTGACGGCTGACACCTCGGTGGCTGAAGGTGGCACCGTCACTTACACCGCCACCGTCGGTGCGCCGGTGACTGGCTCGCCAGTGATCGTGACCCTGGCCAACGGTCAGAACATCACCATCGAAGTCGGCAAAACCAGCGGCACCGTGACCACCACCGCCCCTAACGATGCGTTGACCGGCAATGCGCCGCTGACCAACTCGATCACCGGTGTTTCCGGTGGTAATTACGAAGATCTGGTTGCCGACAAGACCCCGGTATCGACCACTGTTACCGATGTCGCCGACACCACCGACCTGTCGCTGAGCGCCACCGGTTCCGTGGCCGAGGGTGGTTCGATCGTTTACACCGCGACGCTGACCAATCCGGCCGGCACGCCAGTCACCGTGACCCTGTCGAATGGCTCGGTGATCACCATCGAAGCGGGTAAAACCACTGGCACCGTGACCGTTCCAGCGCCATCTGATGACGTTTACAAAGACGCCGGCAAAGTCGAAGTCACCATCAAGGATGTGTCTGGCGGTAATTTCGAGAACCTGGTCCCGAGCACCACGCCAGCCGTGACCGACGTCACTGATACCATCGACACGTCGACCGTAAAGCTGACGGCTGACACCTCGGTCGCTGAAGGCGGCACCGTCACTTACACCGCCACTGTCGGCGCGCCGGTGACCGGCTCGCCTGTTGTCGTGACCTTGGCCAATGGTCAAAACATCACCATTGAAGTCGGCAAAACCACCGGCACCGTGACGACCATTGCACCGAACGATGCGTTGACCGGCCACGCGCCGATTACCAATGCGATCACGGGCGTGAGCGGCGGCAATTACGAAGACCTCGTTGCCGACAAAACCCCGGTCAGCACCACCGTCACCGACACCACTGACACCACCGACCTGACGCTGAGCGCGACGGGCACCGTGGCTGAAGGTGGCCAGATCAGCTACACCGCGACCCTGACCAACGCCGCAGGCTCGCCTGTCACCGTTACCCTGTCGAACGGTTCGGTGATCACCATCGAGGCTGGCAAAACCACTGGCACCGTGACCGTTCCGGCGCCCGCCGATGACGTCTATAAAGACGCTGGCAAAGTCGAAGTCACGATCAAGGACGCGACTGGCGGCAACTTCGAGAACCTGGTGCCGAGCACCGTTCCTGCCGTCACCGACGTGACCGATACCGTTGATACCTCGACGGTGAAACTGACCGCCACCGAGACGGCCGCTGAAGGTGGCACCGTCACCTACACCGCCACTGTCGGCGCCCCAGTGACCGGTTCGCCTGTGGTCGTGACTCTGGCCAATGGTCAGAACATCACTATCGAAGTCGGCAAAACCACCGGCACCGTGACGACCATTGCACCGAACGATGCGTTGACCGGCCACGCGCCGATTACCAATGCGATCACGGGCGTGAGCGGCGGCAATTACGAAGACCTCGTTGCCGACAAAACCCCGGTCAGCACCACCGTCACCGACACCACTGACACCACCGACCTGACGCTGAGCGCGACGGGCACCGTGGCTGAAGGCGGCCAGATCACCTACACCGCGACCCTGACCAACGCCGCAGGTTCGCCTGTCACCGTAACCCTGTCGAACGGTTCGGTGATCACCATCGAGGCGGGTAAAACCACTGGCACCGTGACCGTTCCGGCGCCCGCCGATGACGTCTATAAAGACGCTGGCAAAGTCGAAGTCACCATCAAGGACGCGACTGGCGGCAACTTCGAGAACCTGGTGCCAAGCACCGTTCCGGCTGTCACTGACGTAACCGATACCATCGACACCTCGACGGTCAAACTGACCGCCACCGAGACGGCCGCTGAAGGTGGCACCGTCACCTATACCGCCACTGTCGGCGCCCCAGTGACCGGTTCGCCTGTGGTCGTGACTCTGGCCAATGGTCAGAACATCACTATCGAAGTCGGCAAAACCACCGGCACCGTGACGACCATTGCACCGAACGATGCGTTGACCGGCCACGCGCCGATTACCAATGCGATCACGGGCGTGAGCGGCGGCAATTACGAAGACCTCGTTGCCGACAAAACCCCGGTCAGCACCACCGTCACCGACACCACTGACACCACCGACCTGACGCTGAGCGCGACGGGCACCGTGGCTGAAGGTGGCCAGATCACCTACACCGCGACCCTGACCAACGCCGCAGGTTCGCCTGTCACCGTTACCCTGTCGAACGGTTCGGTGATCACCATCGAGGCGGGTAAAACCACTGGCACCGTGACCGTTCCGGCGCCCGCCGATGACGTCTATAAAGACGCTGGCAAAGTCGAAGTCACCATCAAGGATGTGTCTGGCGGTAATTTCGAGAACCTGGTCCCGAGCACCACGCCAGCCGTGACCGACGTCACTGATACCATCGACACGTCGACCGTAAAGCTGACGGCTGACACCTCGGTCGCTGAAGGCGGCACCGTCACTTACACCGCCACTGTCGGCGCGCCGGTGACCGGCTCGCCTGTTGTCGTGACCTTGGCCAATGGTCAAAACATCACCATTGAAGTCGGCAAAACCACCGGCACCGTGACGACCATTGCACCGAACGATGCGTTGACCGGCCACGCGCCGATTACCAATGCGATCACGGGCGTGAGCGGCGGCAATTACGAAGACCTCGTTGCCGACAAAACCCCGGTCAGCACCACCGTCACCGACACCACTGACACCACCGACCTGACGCTGAGCGCGACGGGCACCGTGGCTGAAGGTGGCCAGATCAGCTACACCGCGACCCTGACCAACGCCGCAGGCTCGCCTGTCACCGTTACCCTGTCGAACGGTTCGGTGATCACCATCGAGGCTGGCAAAACCACTGGCACCGTGACCGTTCCGGCGCCCGCCGATGACGTCTATAAAGACGCTGGCAAAGTCGAAGTCACGATCAAGGACGCGACTGGCGGCAACTTCGAGAACCTGGTGCCGAGCACCGTTCCTGCCGTCACCGACGTGACCGATACCGTTGATACCTCGACGGTGAAACTGACCGCCACCGAGACGGCCGCTGAAGGTGGCACCGTCACCTACACCGCCACTGTCGGCGCCCCAGTGACCGGTTCGCCTGTGGTCGTGACTCTGGCCAATGGTCAAAACATCACCATTGAAGTCGGCAAAACCACCGGCACCGTGACGACCATTGCACCGAACGATGCGTTGACCGGCCACGCGCCGATTACCAATGCGATCACGGGCGTGAGCGGCGGCAATTACGAAGACCTCGTTGCCGACAAAACCCCGGTCAGCACCACCGTCACCGACACCACTGACACCACCGACCTGACGCTGAGCGCGACGGGCACCGTGGCTGAAGGTGGCCAGATCAGCTACACCGCGACCCTGACCAACGCCGCAGGCTCGCCTGTCACCGTTACCCTGTCGAACGGTTCGGTGATCACCATCGAGGCTGGCAAAACCACTGGCACCGTGACCGTTCCGGCGCCCGCCGATGACGTCTATAAAGACGCTGGCAAAGTCGAAGTCACGATCAAGGACGCGACTGGCGGCAACTTCGAGAACCTGGTGCCGAGCACCGTTCCTGCCGTCACCGACGTGACCGATACCGTTGATACCTCGACGGTGAAACTGACCGCCACCGAGACGGCCGCTGAAGGTGGCACCGTCACCTACACCGCCACTGTCGGCGCCCCAGTGACCGGTTCGCCTGTGGTCGTGACTCTGGCCAATGGTCAGAACATCACTATCGAAGTCGGCAAAACCACCGGCACCGTGACGACCATTGCACCTAACGATGCGCTGACTGGCCACACGCCCCTGACCAACGTGATTACTGACGTGAGCGGTGGTAACTACGAGAACCTCGTTGCCGACAAGACCCCGGTTTCGACCACTGTTACTGACACTGTCGACACCACCAACCTGTCGCTCACTGCGACTGGCACCGTGGCTGAAGGCGGTTCGATTGTTTACACCGCGACCCTGACCAACCCGGCTGGCACGCCAGTCACTGTGACCCTGAGCAACGGCTCGGTGATCACCATCGAGGCCGGCAAAACCACTGGCACCGTGACCGTTCCAGCGCCAGCTGATGACGTCTACAAAGACGCCGGCAAGGTCGAAGTCACTATCAAGGATGCTACCGGCGGCAACTTCGAGAACCTGGTGCCAAGCACCGTTCCTGCCGTCACCGACGTGACCGATACCGTTGATACCTCTACGGTCAAACTGACCGCCACCGAGTCGGCGGCTGAAGGTGGCACCGTCACCTACACCGCCACTGTCGGTGCTCCAGTGACGGGTTCTCCGGTTGTAGTGACTCTGGCCAACGGCCAGAACATCACCATCGAGGTCGGCAAAACCAGCGGCACCGTGACCACCACCGCGCCAAACGATGCGCTGACGGGCCAAGCTCCGCTGACCAACTCGATCACCAACGTTTCCGGCGGCAATTACGAAAACCTCGTTGCCGACAAAACCCCGGTCAGCACCACCGTCACCGACACCACTGACACCACCGACCTGACGCTGAGCGCGACGGGCACCGTGGCTGAAGGCGGTTCAATTGTTTACACCGCGACCCTGACAAATCCGGCCGGCACGCCAGTCACTGTGACCCTGAGCAACGGCTCGGTGATCACCATCGAAGCGGGCAAAACTACCGGCACCGTGACCGTTGCGGCGCCTGCCGATGATGTCTACAAAGACGCCGGCAAGGTCGAAGTCACCATCAAGGACGCCACCGGTGGCAACTTCGAGAACCTGGTGCCAAGCACCACGCCAGCCGTGACCGAAGTCACTGACACCATCGACACCTCGACCGTGAAGCTGACGGCCGACACCACGGTCGCTGAAGGCGGCACCGTCACCTACACCGCCACTGTTGGCGCTCCGGTGACCGGTTCGCCTGTGGTCGTGACCCTGGCCAATGGTCAGAGCATTACCATCGAAGTCGGCAAGACCACCGGCACTGTGACCTTCACCGCGCCGAACGATGCGTTGACCGGTCAAGCGTCGCTGGGTAATTCGATTACGGGTGTAAGCGGCGGTAACTACGAAAACCTGGTGGCCGACAAGACCCCGGTTTCGACTTCGGTCACTGACACCGTCGACACCACTGACCTGTCGCTCAGCGCCACCAACTCGGTCGCCGAGGGCGGTTCGATCATCTACACCGCGACGCTGACCAACCCGGCTGGCTCGCCAGTGACTGTGAACCTGTCGAACGGCTCGGTCATTACCATCGAGGCCGGTAAAACCACCGGCACCGTGACTGTCGCTGCGCCAGCCGATGACGTCTACAAAGACGCCGGCAAAGTCGAAGTCACCATCAAGGACGCCACCGGCGGCGACTTCGAGAATCTGGTACCAAGCACTGTCCCGGCCGTGACCGAAGTCACTGATACCGTCGACACTACCACCGTCAAACTGACCGCCACCGAGTCAGCGGCTGAAGGTGGCACCGTTACTTACACCGCCACCGTAGGCGCTCCAGTCACCGGTTCGCCGGTCGTCGTGACCTTGGCCAACGGCCAGAACATCACCATCGAAATCGGCAAAACCATCGGCACCGTGACCACCACTGCGCCGAACGATGCGTTGAACGGCCACACCCCGCTGACCAATGCGATCACTGACGTAAGCGGCGGTAACTACGAGAATCTGGTTGCCGACAAGACTCCGGTTTCGACCACTGTTACTGACACTGTCGACACCACCAACCTGTCGCTGACTGCGACCGACACCGTGGCCGAAGGCGGTTCGATCGTTTACACCGCAACACTGACCAATCCGGCCGGCACGCCAGTCACCGTGACCCTGTCCAACGGCGCCGTGATCACCATTGAGGCGGGTAAAACCACTGGCACCGTCACCGTCGCTGCGCCCGCCGATGACGTCTATAAAGACGCCGGCAAAGTTGAAGTCACGATCAAGGACGCCACTGGCGGCAACTTCGAGAACCTCGTTCCGAGCACCAACCCAGCCGTTACCGACGTCTCTGACACCATCGACACTTCGACGGTCAAACTGACCGCCACCGAGTCGGCGGCTGAAGGTGGCACCGTCACCTACACCGCCACGGTCGGTGCGCCAGTCACTGGCTCGCCAGTTGTGGTGACCTTGGCCAACGGTCAGAACATCACCATCGAAGTGGGTAAAACCACCGGCACCGTGACCACTACCGCGCCAAACGATGCGCTCACTGGCCACGCTCCGCTGACCAACGCGATCACTGACGTTTCCGGCGGCAATTACGAAAACCTCGTGGCCGATAAAACTCCGGTCAGCACCACCGTCACCGATACTGTCGACACCACCAACCTGTCGCTGAGCGGCACCGGTTCTGTGGATGAAGGCGGCCAGATCACCTACACCGCGACCCTGACCAATGCCGCTGGCTCGCCGGTCACCGTGACTCTGTCGAACGGTGCCGTGATCACCATCGACGCCGGCAAAACCACCGGCACCGTCACCGTCGATGCGCCGAAAGATGACGTCTACAAAGATGCCGGCACCGTTGAAGCGACCATCAAAGGCGCGACCGGTGGCGACTTCGAAAACCTGGTCACCAATACCGCCCCGGCGGTCACCACCGTCAACGACACCATCGACACCTCCACCGTGTCGCTGACCGCCACGGCGAACGTCGCCGAAGGCGAAACCGTGGTCTACACCGCGACCGTGACCGCACCCGTGACGGGTTCACCGGTTGTCGTGACCCTGTCCAACGGCCAGACCATCACCATTGCCGTCGGTGAAACCACCGGCTCGGTGAACTTCGTTGCGCCGAACAGCCCATTGGCCGGCGGCAGCTCGCTGAGCGTGACCATCGACGGCGCCACTGGCGGCAACTACGAAAAACTGGCAGTCGACGGCAAGTCCGCCGACACCGCGGTTTCGGACACCACCGACACCACCAACCTGAATCTGACCGCGACCGATTCGGTGGCTGAAGGCGGGTCGATCGTTTACACCGCGACGCTGACCAACCCGGCCGGCACCCCGGTAACCGTGACGCTGTCGAACGGTTCGGTGATCACCATCGAAGCGGGCAAAACCACCGGCACCGTGACCGTTCCTGCGCCTGCCGATGACGTCTACAAAGACGCCGGCAAGGTCGAAGTGACGATCAAGGATGCAACAGGCGGTAACTTCGAGAACCTCGTTCCGAGCACCGTGCCGGCCGTGACCAACGTCACCGACACCATCGATACCACCGCCGTCAAACTCACCGCGACCGAGTCGGCGGCTGAGGGCAGTACCGTTACCTACACTGCTACCGTCGGCGCGCCAGTCACCGGTTCGCCTGTGGTTGTGACACTGGCCAACGGTCAGACCATTACCATCGGCGTCGGCCAGACCACCGGCACCGCGACCACCACCGCGCCGAACGATGCATTGACCGGCCACGCGCCGATCACCAATGCGATCACCGAGGTAAGCGGCGGCAACTTCGAAAATCTGGTGGCTGACAAAACGCCGGTTTCGACCAATGTCACCGACACCGTCGACACCACCAACCTGTCGCTCAGCGCGACCGGTTCCGTCACCGAAGGCGGTTCGATCGTTTACACCGCAACCTTGACCAACGCCGCAGGCTCACCAGTCACCGTGACCCTGTCCAACGGCGCCGTGATCACTATCGAGGCTGGTAAAACCACTGGCACCGTGACCGTTCCAGCACCGGCTGACGACGTATACAAAGACGCGGGCAAAGTTGAAGCGACGATTTCGACTGCCACCGGTGGCAACTTCGAAAATCTGGTGCCGAGCAATGTTCCGGCTGTGACCGAAGTCACCGACACCATCGACACCACCACCGTCAAACTGACCGCCACCGAGTCGGCGGCTGAAGGCGGTAATGTCGTCTACACCGCCACTGTCGGCGCGCCGGTGACCGGTTCGCCGGTGGTCGTGACCCTGGCCAACGGTCAGACCATTACCATCGGCGTAGGCCAGACCACAGGCACCGCCACCACCACCGCGCCGAACGACGCATTGACCGGCCACGCGCCGATCACCAATGCGATCACTGAGGTAAGCGGCGGCAACTTCGAAAATCTGGTAGCTGACAAAACGCCGGTTTCGACCAATGTCACCGACACCGTCGACACCACCAACCTGTCGCTCAGCGCGACCGGTTCCGTCACCGAAGGCGGTTCGATCGTTTACACCGCAACCTTGACCAACGCCGCAGGCTCACCAGTCACCGTGACCCTGTCCAACGGCGCCGTGATCACTATCGAGGCTGGTAAAACCACTGGCACCGTGACCGTTCCAGCACCGGCTGACGACGTATACAAAGACGCGGGCAAAGTTGAAGCGACGATTTCGACTGCCACCGGTGGCAACTTCGAAAATCTGGTGCCGAGCAATGTTCCGGCTGTGACCGAAGTCACCGACACCATCGACACCACCACCGTCAAACTGACCGCCACCGAGTCGGCGGCTGAAGGCGGTAATGTCGTCTACACCGCCACTGTCGGCGCGCCGGTGACCGGTTCGCCGGTGGTCGTGACCCTGGCCAACGGTCAGACCATTACCATCGGCGTAGGCCAGACCACAGGCACCGCCACCACCACCGCGCCGAACGACGCATTGACCGGCCACGCGCCGATCACCAATGCGATCACTGAGGTAAGCGGCGGCAACTTCGAAAATCTGGTAGCTGACAAAACGCCGGTTTCGACCAATGTCACCGACACCGTCGACACCACCAACCTGTCGCTCAGCGCGACCGGTTCCGTCACCGAAGGCGGTTCGATCGTTTACACCGCAACCTTGACCAACGCCGCAGGCTCACCAGTCACCGTGACCCTGTCCAACGGCGCCGTGATCACTATCGAGGCTGGTAAAACCACTGGCACCGTGACCGTTCCAGCACCGGCTGACGACGTATACAAAGACGCGGGCAAAGTTGAAGCGACGATTTCGACTGCCACCGGTGGCAACTTCGAAAATCTGGTGCCGAGCAATGTTCCGGCTGTGACCGAAGTCACCGACACCATCGACACCACCACCGTCAAACTGACCGCCACCGAGTCGGCGGCTGAAGGCGGTAATGTCGTCTACACCGCCACTGTCGGCGCGCCGGTGACCGGTTCGCCGGTGGTCGTGACCCTGGCCAACGGTCAGACCATTACCATCGGCGTAGGCCAGACCACAGGCACCGCCACCACCACCGCGCCGAACGACGCATTGACCGGCCACGCGCCGATCACCAATGCGATCACTGAGGTAAGCGGCGGCAACTTCGAAAATCTGGTGGCTGACAAAACGCCGGTTTCGACCAATGTCACCGACACCGTCGACACCACCAACCTGTCGCTCAGCGCGACCGGTTCCGTCACCGAAGGCGGTTCGATCGTTTACACCGCAACCTTGACCAACGCCGCAGGCTCACCAGTCACCGTGACCCTGTCCAACGGCGCCGTGATCACTATCGAGGCTGGTAAAACCACTGGCACCGTGACCGTTCCAGCACCGGCTGACGACGTATACAAAGACGCGGGCAAAGTTGAAGCGACGATTTCGACTGCCACCGGTGGCAACTTCGAAAATCTGGTGCCGAGCAATGTTCCGGCTGTGACCGAAGTCACCGACACCATCGACACCACCACCGTCAAACTGACCGCCACCGAGTCGGCGGCTGAAGGCGGTAATGTCGTCTACACCGCCACTGTCGGCGCGCCGGTGACCGGTTCGCCGGTGGTCGTGACCCTGGCCAACGGTCAGACCATTACCATCGGCGTAGGCCAGACCACAGGCACCGCCACCACCACCGCGCCGAACGACGCATTGACCGGCCACGCGCCGATCACCAATGCGATCGCTGAGGTCAGCGGTGGCAATTACGAGAATCTGGTGGCCGACAAGACCCCGGTTTCGACCACGGTCACTGACACCGTCGACACCACCAACCTTTCGCTCAGCGCGACCGGCACCGTGGCCGAGGGCGGTTCGATTGTTTACACCGCAACCTTGACCAACCCAGCGGGTTCGCCAGTTACCGTAACCCTGTCGAACGGCGCGGTGATTACCATCGACGCCGGCAAAACCACTGGCACCGTGTCCGTTCCAGCGCCAGCCGATGATGTCTACAAAGACGCCGGCAAGGTTGAAGCGACGATCTCGACTGCAACGGGCGGCAATTTCGAAAATCTGGTGCCGAGCACTGTTCCGGCTGTGACCGAAGTCACCGATACCATCGACACCTCAACCGTCAAACTCACGGCTGATACGTCGGTAGCTGAAGGCGGCACCGTCACTTACACCGCCACTGTCGGCGGGCCGGTGACCGGCTCGCCGGTTGTCGTGACCCTGGCAAACGGCCAGAACATCACCATCGAAGTCGGCAAAACCACCGGCACCGTAACCTTCACCGCACCGAACGATGCGCTGACCGGCCAAGCGCCGCTGACCAACTCGATCACGGGTGTCACTGGCGGCAACTACGAAAATCTCGTGGCCGACAAAACACCGGTCAGCACCACCGTGACCGACACCGTCGACACCACCAACCTGTCGCTGACTGCGACCGGTTCTGTGGCTGAGGGCGGCTCGATCATCTACACCGCTACATTGACCAACGCTGCCGGCTCGCCAGTCACCGTGACCCTGTCCAACGGCGCCGTGATTACCATCGACGCCGGCAAAACCACTGGCACCGTGTCCGTTCCAGCGCCAGCCGATGATGTCTACAAAGACGCCGGCAAGGTTGAAGCGACGATCTCGACTGCAACGGGCGGCAACTTCGAGAACCTGGTGCCTAGCACCGTACCGGCAGTGACCAACGTCACCGACACCATCGACACCACCACTGTGAAACTGACGGCGACAGAGTCGGCAGCTGAAGGTGGCAACGTCACCTACACCGCCACTGTCGGCGCACCAGTCACCGGCTCGCCGGTTGTCGTTACCCTGGCCAACGGTCAGACGATCACCATCGGCGTAGGCCAGACCACCGGTACCGCGACCACCACGGCGCCAAACGACGCATTGACTGGCCACGCACCGCTGGCCAACTCGATCACTGAAGTAACAGGTGGCAACTTCGAGAACCTGGTGGCCGACAAGACCCCGGTTTCGACCAATGTCACCGACACTGTCGACACCACCAACCTGTCGCTGAGCGCGACCGGTAGCGTGGCCGAGGGTGGCTCGATTGTTTACACCGCAACGCTGACCAACGCTGCCGGCTCGCCAGTGACCGTGACGCTGAGCAACGGCGCCGTGATCACAATCGACGCCGGCAAAACCACCGGCACCGTGACCGTTCCAGCTCCTGCTGACGACGTCTACAAAGATGCCGGCACCGTACAAGCAACCATCAGCACCGCTACCGGTGGCAACTTCGAAAACCTGGTGCCAAGCACGACTCCGGCTATCACCAGCGTTACCGATACCATCGACACCACCACCGTGAAACTGACGGCAACGGCTACTGCGGCAGAGGGCGGCAATGTCGTCTACACCGCAACCGTCGGTGCACCAGTAACCGGTTCGCCAGTCGTGGTAACCCTGTCGAACGGTCAGACCATCACCATTGGAGTCGGCCAGACCACTGGCACCGCAACCACTACCGCACCAAACGACGTATTGACCGGTCACGCACCGCTAACCAACGCGATCACCGACGTCAGCGGCGGTAACTACGAAAACCTCGTGGCGGATAAGACGCCGGTCAGCACTACGGTGACCGACACTGTCGACACCACCAACCTGTCGCTCAGCGCTACCAATTCGGTCGCTGAAGGTGGTTCGATTGTTTACACCGCGACCCTGACCAATGCGGCTGGTTCGCCAGTGACCGTGACGCTGTCGAACGGCGCCGTGATCACCATCGACGCCGGCAAAACCACCGGCACCGTGACCGTTCCAGCCCCGGCCGACGACGTCTACAAAGATGCCGGCACCGTACAGGCGACGATCAGCAACGCCACTGGTGGCAGCTTCGAAAACCTGGTGCCGAGCACAACACCGGCCATCACTAGCGTTACCGATACCATCGACACCACCACTGTGAAACTGACAGCTACCGGCACAGCGACGGAAGGCGGCAACGTCGTCTACACCGCGACCGTCGGTGCTCCGGTGACCGGTTCGCCTTTGGTTGTAACGCTGGCCAACGGTCAGACCATCACCATCGGCGTAGGACAGACCATCGGCACCGCGACCACCACGGCGCCAAACGACGCACTGACTGGTCATGCGCCGCTGACCAACTCGATTACCAATGTGACTGGCGGCAACTACGAAAACCTCGTGGCCGACAAAACCCCGGTATCGACCAACGTGACCGACACTGTCGACACGACCAATCTGTCGCTCAGCGCTACCAATTCGGTCGCTGAAGGTGGTTCGATTGTTTACACCGCAACGCTGACCAACGCGGCTGGTTCGCCAGTGACCGTGACGCTGTCGAACGGCGCCGTGATCACCATCGACGCCGGCAAAACCACCGGAACCGTGACCGTTCCGGCACCGGCTGACGACGTCTATAAAGACGCCGGCACCGTCCAGGCAACGATCAGCACCGCCACCGGTGGCAACTTCGAAAACCTCGTGCCAAGCACCACGCCGGCAATCACCAGCGTTACCGATACCATCGACACCACCACGGTGAAACTGACCGCGACCGCCACTGCCGCTGAAGGCGGTAACGTCGTCTACACCGCAACTGTCGGCGCGCCAGTGACGGGCTCGCCAGTCGTGGTAAGCCTGTCGAACGGTCAGACCATCACCATCGGCGTCGGCCAGACCACGGGCACCGCGACCACCACTGCGCCTAACGACGCATTGACCGGCCATGCACCGCTGACCAACTCGATCACCAATGTGACTGGCGGCAACTACGAGAACCTCGTGGCCGACAAAACGCCGGTTTCGACCACCGTCACCGATACCGTCGACACCACCAACCTATCGCTGTCCGCGACCGGCACCGTGGCCGAAGGTGGTCAGATCACTTACACCGCTACGCTGACCAACGCCGCTGGCTCGCCAGTCACCGTGACCCTGAGCAACGGCTCGGTGATCACCATCGACGCGGGTAAAACCAGCGGCACCGTGACCGTTCCAGCACCAACTGACGACGTCTACAAAGACGCCGGCACCGTGCAGGCGACCATCACCGGCACCAGCGGCGGCAGCTTCGAAAATCTGGTGACCAGCAACACGCCAGCCGTGACCAACGTCACCGACACGGTCGACACCACCACCGTCAGCATCACTGGCAGCAGCTCGGTGACCGAAGGCCAGACCGCCAGCTACACGGTCAGCCTGAACCACCCGGCGCAAACCGAAGTGACCCTGAAAATCGTCTACAGCGGCACCGCCGCCGACGGTTCGGACTTCACCGGCGTGTACACCGTGAAGATCCCGGCCGGTGCGAGCAGCGCGCAGTTCAATGTCGCGACCATCGATGACAAGATCACCGAAGGCACCGAAAACTTCGTGGTCAAGATCGATTCCGCCACCGGCGGCAACTTCGAAAACCTCGCGGTCAGCAGCACCAACGGCAGCGTCAGTACCTCGATCATCGACAACGATGCGCCGCCGGTGCTCGACCTGGATGCCAACAACTCCAGCGGCGCCACCGGTGCCGACTACAAGGTGACCTTCACCGAAAACACCCCGGGCGCGGGTGTGTCGATTGCCGACACTGACATCAGCATCACTGACCCGGACAGCACCATGCTCACCGGTGCCACTGTGGTCCTGACCAACCGTCAGGACGGCGATGCGCTGAACCTGGGCAACAGCGTCAACGGCATCACCATCAATGCCAACAGCACCAACGGCACCGTCACGCTGACGCTGTCCGGTAACGCGACGCTGGCCGACTACATGCAGGCCATCAAGAACATCAGCTTCACCAACGGCAGCGAAAACCCGAGCACCGTGCCGCGCATCATCACGGTGACCGTGACCGACGGCGGCAATTACTCCAACACCGCGACCACCACGGTCAACGTGGTGGCGGTCAACGACGCTCCGGTGGCAGCGCCAAGCAACGTCACTGGCACCGAAGACACTCCGCTGGTGCTCGGCTGGTCGACCTTCGGCGTGACCGACGTCGACAGCCCGGCCAGCAGCCTCGGCATCAAAATCACTCAGCTGCCGGGCGAAGGCAAACTGCAGTATCTGGACGGTTCGACCTGGAAAGACGTCGCCAACAACCAGACCTTCAGCAAGGCTGACATCGACGCGGGCAAGCTGCGCTTCCTGCCGGATGCCAACGAGTCGGGGGTCAACGGTTACGGCGGCAGCGGTCTGGGCAACAACCAGGCGGACTACGCACAGATCAAATTCCAGCCAACCGACGGCCAACTGCTGGGCAACACCGGCACCGTGAAGATCGACATCACGCCAGTGGCGGACGCGCCGACCGTGAGCGTGGCCGACAACAGCGTGAAGTCCACCGGGCTGATCAAGGAAGTCTGGACCGGCCTGGCGGGTCTGGGCACCAACGGCAATGGCGCGGATTCGACCACGTTGAAAAACGTCATCGACGGCGCCGGCAAACCGAACTCCAGCGGCTCGGTGACCAATGTGCAGTCCGACGGTAGCGTTGCGGCGGGCACGGCATCGAAGACGTCAGGCCTGATTTATCTGGAAGCCGGCAAAACCTACACCTTCAGCGGTATTGCCGATGACAGTTTGTTGATCACGATCGGCGGCAAGAGTGTGGCTTCGGGTACCTGGGGCGCGGGCGGCGCCATCAATGGCTCGTTCACCCCTACCACCAGCGGCTACTACACCCTGGACATCTACCACCACAACCAGAGCGGCCCGGGCAGCTACGACGTCAACCTGTCGGTCAATGGCAGCACGCCGATCGACCTGAGCAGCGCCGGCGTGCCGATCTACACCGGCGTGCAGGATCTGATCAATTCGGGCGTGACCGTCTCCGATCTGCACGGCAGCAACGGCGAAGGCTATTACGACGGCTACAAACTCAATACCGGCGCCGAAGGCACCACGGTGAAACTCTCGGCAATCACCACCGCACTGACTGACACCGACGGCTCGGAAACCCTGAGCGTGAAGATCAGCGGCGCACCGGTCGGCTCGGTGCTCAGCGATGGCGCGGGTCACACCTTCACCGTCACTGCCAGCAGCGGCGACGCCAACGTCACTGGCTGGAACCTCGGCAGCCTGACCGTAACGCCACCGCCGTACTACAACGGCCAATTCAACCTGACCGTGACCTCGACCTCCACCGAGATGGTCGGCGGCTCGGCCAGCAGCACCGCGACCATTCCGGTCAGCGTGGTGCCGGCGGTCTACAACGCCGTGGTTGCGACGTCGGGCGACGACACCGTCACCGGCACCGATGGCAACGACATAATCGTCGCCGACATCGGCGGCCTGACCGTGGTCCCGGGCACCAACTACAACATCGCGTTCATGGTCGACAGCTCCGGCAGCATGAGCAGTTCGTCGCTCAACGCCGCCAAAGACTCGCTGACGTCGGTGTTCAACAGTCTCAAGCAGAGCCTGGGCGGCAGCAATTCGGGCACGGTGAACATTTTCCTCGTCGACTTCGATACCCAGGTCAACAAGTCGGTGTCGGTGAACCTCAACGACCCGAACGCGCTGACGCAACTCAAAGCGGTACTGGACTCGATGGCCTCCGGCGGCGGCACCAACTACGAGGACGTGTTCAAGACCACGGCCAACTGGTTCCAGAGCGCTGACGCTGTGGCCAACACCGGCGCGAAGAACCTTACGTACTTCATCACCGACGGCCAGCCGACCTATTACCAGAGCGGCGAGCAGACCAACCCGACGCTGTACGGCAACGTGAAGCTCGACGATGTGGTGAAAACCAGCAACTACAAGCCGGGCGACACCTTCAGCACTTACATCGACAATACCCACGCGTTGACGATCAACAGCGCCGGCACCGTGACCCTGCAAACCTACACTTCGTGGTGGGGCTGGAGCAGCTCTAATCTGGGCACCATCCACGCGCAGGGCGACGGCACTTATGAGTTGTCGAGTCTGGCGGGTACCGGTAACAGCACCAACTCGTCAACGACCAGCAACTCGACCAGTGGTTTTGCCTTGCTCAACGGTCTGTCGAACGTCGAGGCTATCGGACTGAACAACGATGTCAGCCTCAACGATCTGAAGCCGTACGATACGGATAAAACGCCGCAGACCAACATTGATCCGAAGGATCTGGCCAACTCGATCATCGGCCACACCGAAGCGACGCTGCCGGGCAACGACACCGTCAGCGGTGGCGACGGCAATGACATCCTGTTCGGCGATCTGGTCAGCTTCAACGGCATTGCCGGCGAGGGTTATCAGGCGATGCAGGCGTTCGTTGCCAAAGAAACCGGGGTCGATGTCAGCAAAGTCACCACCAGCAACGTGCACCAGTACATCACCGAGCACTATCAGGCGTTCGATGTCTCCGGCGCGCACGATGGTAACGACACCCTGCTGGGCGGCGCGGGCAATGACATCCTGTTCGGCTCGGGCGGCAACGATTTGCTCGATGGCGGCAAAGGTAATGACATCCTGCTCGGCGGCACCGGCAACGACACGCTGATCGGCGGTCAGGGTAATGACATCCTCATCGGTGGTTCGGGTGCCGACACCTTCGTCTGGAAGGCGGGCGACACCGGCAACGACGTGATCAAGGACTTCAAGGCCAGCGAAGGTGACCGCATCGATCTGCGTGATCTGCTGCAGGGCGAGACCGGCAGCACCATCGACAACTTCCTGAAGATCACCACGGTCGACGGCACGTCGTCGCTGCAAGTCAGCTCGGCGGGCAAGTTCAACTCCGGCGACGCTGCGGCGGCAACCCCGGACGTGACGATCAAACTGGAAGGCAACAACTGGTCGAGCGCCAACATTCACAACCTGATTGCCGGCAGCGACCCGACCATCAAGGTCGACCACAACAACAGCTGATAGTGAACAAAACGGCCGCCCCGATGGGGCGGCCGTCACGTTTGTGCTGACCGGACCGGTGACGATCGCGTCGCCGCACCGCATACTCGCGCACAGTTGGCTATGCTGCTGACAGCATGACGCTGGTTCATTTCTGAGGGATGCTCAATGTTTTACGTGCAACGCGATGCGCAAGGTCTGTTGATTCGCGTGGAAGCCGCGGCCTACGCCGAGGCCACGGAAACGCTGCCGGCCGACAGCCATGAAATCCAGGCCTGGTTCGCCAATGAAGTGGTGGAAACCAGCCTGAAACAGCTCAAGCAGAGCGACTTCGAAATGATTCGGGTACTCGACGACCTGATTCAGGTGCTGACCCAGAAGGGCGTGATCCGCGTCACCGACCTGCCGCCGGCGGCTCAGGCCAAGTTGATGGACCGGACCCAGGCGCGTGAGGCGTTGGGCGGGTTGAGCCAGTTGATCGATGAGGATGAGGGCGGGTTGATCTGATCCACCCGGTATCAAAAGCCTACCCTCACCCCAGCCCTCTCCCCGAGGGAGAGGGGGCCGACCGAGGTGTCTGGCGTCATACATCGACCTGAAAAACCGGGTCGATTATGGATTCAGCGCAAATCGCTCACGTCGGCGTATTTCCCGAATATCCCCTAATCAGTCCCCTCTCCCTGACCGAGAGGGGTCGACCGAGGAGTCTGGCGCTATACATCGACCTGAGAAATCGAGTCGATTATGGATTCAGCGCAAATCGTTCACGTCGGCGTATTACATCAATATCCCACGATCAGTCCCCTCTCCCTCTGGGAGAGGGCTAGGGTGAGGATGGCTTTTGCAATCTCACCGCCAAGGCCGAGGCTCACCAAACAACTGCCCCTGAACCCCATACAAGCCCATCTCGCGAATCACCGACAACTCCCCTTCCGTCTCGACCCGCTCGGCAATCAGCGGCAGATCAATGCTGTGCGCCGCACGCTGGATCGCCTCGATAAACAGACGCTTGTCACTCTCCTGATCAATCGCACGAATGTAACTGCCATCGATCTTCAAGTACGCCAGCCCCAGCCGCGCCAGGTTGCCGATCATGCTGAAGCGACCACCAAAGCGTTGCAGGCTCAGAGAGAAACCGAGTTCGCGCAGGCGCCGGGTCAACTGCTCCAGCACCGCTTGTTCGGGCAATTGCTCCTCGCCGATTTCCAGGGTCAAGCGCTCGCCCAGGTTGGAATGCGCGCGCAGAATCTCGAAGACTTTGTTCAGTGCCTGCGGATCAGCCAGGGTCGCCGAGGACAAGTTCAGCGCCAGCGAATCTTCGTGCCCTTTCATCTGCTCCAGCACGCGTTCGAGCATCAAGCGGTCAAGCCGTGCAGTCCAGCCGAAGCGTTCCAGCCACGGCAGGAAGCGCCCGGCCGGGATGGTCTTGCCCTGATCATCGAGCAGGCGCGAGAGCACTTTGTAATGCAGCACCAGCTGCGTGTCTGCAGCGGCAACCACTGGCTGGAAATACAGCTCGAAACGCTGCTGACTCAAGGCCTGATCGAGCAAGCGATGCCAGGCATGGTGATCGTCGCCGACATCCGCCGTCAGGCTCTGATCGATGCACGCCCAATTCTGCTCGCCCTGACCTTCAGCTTGCGCCAGCGCCTGATCGCCGAGCGTCAGTACTTGTTGCGGTGAATCACCGTGGGTGAACGGCGCCAGGCCGATCGACGCCACGGCAGCCACGTCGGTCGCCCCGGTGGCGTGCAGACTGCTCAAAGCGCTGTCGAGGTTCTGCGCCAGTTGCAGCGCTTCCTCACGGACCAGCCCCGGCGCCAGCACGGCAAACTCACCGCCACGAATACGGGTGACGAGGTTCTGGGTTTCCGGGTATTTGGCGCATTCGCGGGACAGTTGTTCGCCAACAGCCTTCAACAATTCATCGGTGCGCTGACCGCCCAAGCGCTGGTTGAGCCCGGCCAGATCCTTGACCCGCAACAGCAGCAGATAACCGGAACTGGCCTGCTCCGGGTTGCTCACCCGGTTGTGCAACTGCATCTCGAAATAACGTCGGTTGGCCAGCCCGGTGAGATTGTCCTGATAGGACTCGGCGCGCAGTTTTTCGCTACGTTCGGCCTGCTCCTGGAACAGCGCCTTGAGCTTCTCGACCATCTGGTTCATCGCCTGCACCACGCGGCGCAATTCAGGTGTGCGCGGCAATTCCGGCAGGCTGAGGAATTCGCGACGGGCGATGGCGTGGGACTGCTTGACCATGTAATCCAGTGGCTTCAATTGCCGACGCAGTAGCAGCGCGCCAAGCACGGCACTGATCGCCCCGCAGATCAGCAGCCAGCCAAGGCTACCCAATGCGCTCTGCCACAATTTGGCCACAGCAAACATCGGATGGCTGACTACCTCGACCCGCGCCGCCTGCTCCCAGCCACGGCTGACCAGCGCGTCGCCACCGGCCGGCTCCAGCCCGATCAGCTTGACGAACCAGTCCGGCACATTGGTGACGGCCGGAATGCCGTTGCGCTCAACAATCGTCTGGTCAGTCTTCAGATCGACCACGCGGATGCTCGCGTAATAACCGCTGTCGAAAATCGAGCTGACCAGCAACTCGACCATGGCCGGGTCGTCGATATTCGGCGTCAGCGACAACGCCAGCGCCGTCGCGGCGTCCTGGGCGTGGGAACGCAACTGGTTGACGTACTGGGTGCGCGAGCTCTCCAGACTGACCATGAAGCTGCCGGTGAAGGCGACCACCAGGAACAGACAGATAGCGATCAACAGCTGTTTGAACAAAGACATCTGAGCGCATGCTCCTAGTTAGTCGTTTCGACCGGGAAACCTTCGGCCTGCATTTTCTTCAACACATCCTGCCAGCGTGACAGGCGTTTGGTATCTCCGACCTTCTTGTTGCCCTTGGCGCCTGGCAGGTACAACCCTTCAGCATTAAAAGAGTAGACCGGCAGCAAATCGGTTCGCTGCGACGCCGGCTGGATCGGGTCGATCAGGCTGTCGAGCACCAGAGGCATGGCATCGGGGGTGGCATAGTAAGTCAGGACCATATGCGCGCGGTTCTGGCGCAACGCTTTGACATAAGTAATGCGCAGCTTGTCACTGGAAACCCCAAGGTGACGCAAGCTGAAATACTTGGCGATCGCATAGTCTTCGCAGTCGCCGGCGCCCTTCCACAGCGCCTCGATCGGCGTTTCCCAGTAATCGACCTCGTGCCACAGATCGATGTCTTCGACATAGCGCACCTGTTTGTTGAAGAACAGGTTCACCACTTTGAGCTTTTCCATCTCGCTGACCTGTTTCTGCGTGGCCAACAGATTCTGCCAGGCATCAATGCGCTGCTGGCCGGCACCCAGCGGCCCGTAGAGTGCCGTGGCTTTGCGGCTGATCGTGGAAAAATCCCAATCGGCATGCAGACCGCCCAGCATGACGCCGGCCAGCAGCAGTGCGCAGCCTAGCCAGCGCAGAGTCCGGGGGATCGCGAAACGTACCGCCACAGCAGGTTTCCAGGGGGCAGGAAGGAAAGCGTTTGATGGTGAAGCTTAGCCCGACAAAAAACAATGGCACCATGAGATCATACTCGGCACGCTAAACTTCAGTTGGCACAGCGATGTTTTACAAGGTTTGACAACCTGTAGAGCAATCACTAGTGTAATTTGGATCCAAACCAGGCCGACATACAGGGTGCGTAGTCGTGACACAGAAGCCCAAACCGTTGCACAGCATTAAAGTCGATGGACCGATTCCTGCTCATCTGGCCCGTTCGGTGATCGAAGAAACCCTGCGCTCAGCAATCCTCGACGGTCGTCTGCCCTGTGGCACGGCGCTGCGCCAGCAGGATCTGGCCGACCTTTTCGGTGTCAGCCGCATGCCGGTGCGCGAAGCGTTGCGCCAGCTCGAAGCCCAAGAACTGCTGAGCGTTACTACGCATAAAGGTGCAGTGGTTGCGCCATTGATTCAGGGTGATGCTACCGAAACCTACGAGCTGCGCATCCTGCTCGAATCCGAAGCCATGCGGCAATCGATTCCGCTGCTGACCGCTGCCGACCACGCACGCGCAGCCGGGTACATCGAAGAGCTCGAGGCGCAACACGACTACACGGAAATCGGCCGACTCAACCGTTTGTTCCACATGGCCCTGTACAGCAAGGCGCCCAACCAACGCTTACTGCGACTGGTTGAAGACGGGCTAAACGAAGAGGAGCGTTTTCTGCGCTTCAACCTTGAGGCCATGGGCCTGGGCAAATTGTCCCAGGACGATCATCGGGCGATGTTGCAAGCCGTGCTGGATCGCGACACTGAACTGTCGATCAAACTCCTCGAGCAGCACCTCAATCGCGGTGTCGAAGTGATTACTCGTTATCTCGCTACCCCTGCCGCGCAAAACCGCCAAGCTGCGCGCTGAGCGCGCACCGCCCCGCGAATCACCCGCTTACAAATCCCCAAGCGATCCGCCAGCCCTCTGCTGGGCGGATCCACATGTCCGCTCTAACCTCCCTGCGCCGTTCAGTCCGATATTTGCAAGTTACCGCTGATGAATCGGTCATAGCCGTGGCGCAAATTTACCCGCACTCTTGAGCCGCCACCCCATAAAGAACGGGCGACGCGCCGCCCTGCCGGCGCAGTCCCCGCACCAGGAACCTACGGAAGGAGCCTTGCCACGGGAAAAAGGAAGTCATGGCGCGGGGTCACGGCCAACTTCCGCCCCTTTTAAATCATTCAACTCTTATTACTGGAAAGTTGCTTCGAGTGAGGCATTCACTCTTCTTGAGCAATTTTGGCCGTTATTCGCCGAAAGGAGCAACTACGCCCAAATAAAACTTTATTTGAAAGTTTTATTGGAACAACTCAACTTCAAAAAACAGCCAACTTAAAATAATTAAAAATATACTTGTTAAACACTTTGTCGGTGTATTAGCTTTTCTTCGCCAAGTTTGAACTTCACCCTTCACCTCGGCAGCAGCCCAATGCCTGCGGAGCAGCAGCAGCGCTTTATGGGCAGACATGAAGTCATGTCAAAGGTATATCGATCCGCACTTACCTATCAGGAAGGAAGGCTGTCGTCCGTCGACAGAAAACAAGTAAGTCGTAATTCCATTGATTGCGCAGTTGCAGAGCAGTTCCATTTAATATCAACGATAAAGGACATCATGATGCCCACTAAGCACCAACTCACCCTGAAGAAAGCCGAACTTAGCATTCACCCGATCTTTTCCGAGATCACGTCGTTATCGGTATTGCGTCGTTTCATGGAAACCCATGTATTTGCCGTGTGGGATTTCATGTCGCTGACCAAACGCCTGCAGCAGGAACTGACCTGCACGCGTTTGCCCTGGCTACCGCCGCGTGACCCTCACGCCGCGCGGTTGATCAACGAGATCGTTCTCGGTGAAGAATCGGATGATCGCCTGACCGAGGGGCATTACAGCCATTTCGAGTTGTACTTGGATGCGATGCGCGAAATCGGCGCGAGTACCACCGCCGTAGAGCGCTTTGTCGCCCTGCAACAGGAAGGCGTGAGCTATGACGTCGCGCTGCAAAGCGTCGAGGTTGATCCGGCTGCCGCGCAGTTTGTCCGCGATACTTTGCGTACCGCCCTGCATGCTCCCGGACACAGCGTGGCGGCGGCGTTTCTGCATGGTCGCGAGAGCGTGATCCCGACCATGTTCCAGCGCATTCTTGACGACTGGGGCATCGGTATCGAACAGGCGCCGACCTTTCGCTATTACCTGGAACGGCACATCGAGGTCGACTCCGAAGACCACGGCCCGGCGGCCGAACACCTGCTCGAGCGCCTGGTCGACGGCGACCCGCAACGTGAAGCCGAGGTCTACGCCAGCGCCATTGCCGCCGTGGAAAGCCGTATCGCCTTGTGGGACGGCCTGCGCGTAAGCATGCGCGAGCCGTTGGCAGAGGTGACCCAATGAACGCTGCTGACTATCAATCCTTTGCCGACGCCTGGGAGAATCGCGCGACCATCCGCACCCGCCCGCGACGCGTACTCGAAGACGACGAACGGCTGATCTATCCGCTCAGTCGTCAGCCGCTGGTACTCAGCGAAACCTTCCTGCGCGAGTGCCCGCAACAGCGTGATTTCGCCTTGGTACAGACGCTGTACAAATTCATCAACGACGTGGTGATTTTCGAGACCGAGATCGTCGACAAGACCGCGCGCAGCATCGCCAAGAATCGCTTCGCCGTGGCCTTCCCGTTTGCCTGTCGTTACGACGCGATGACCGTGGTGGTCGACGAGGATTACCACGCCCTCGTGGCGATGGATTTCATGCAGCAAACAGTGGCGATGACCGGCATCGAACCGATTCAGCTCCCCGATGAAATCGAACTGAGCCGGGCGATTCCTGCGGCAGTAGCGCTGGCGCCAGAGCACCTGCGCAGCGCGGTCGAATTGATCTGCGTGGCCATCGCCGAAAACACCGTGACCGGTGATGTCGCGGCGTTCGCACGCGACGACACGGTCAAGCCGTCGATCAAAGGCCTGATGGCCGATCACTTGCTCGATGAAGGTCGCCATTCGAGTTTCTGGGCGCGGATGGTGCGCATCTATTGGCACACCGCCAACGCGGCGGATCGCGAAACCATCGCGCAGATTCTGCCGGTGTTCATCGGCCATTACCTGACCAACGACATCCAGAAAGCCTTCGACCTGCGCCTGATCGACGCACTGCCGGTCAGCGAGACCACCCGCCGCTCGCTCAGGGACGAGATGGCCGGGCTCGCGTTCCCGATCAATCGCCACCATCCGCTGGTGGGCAACATCGTCAAGTTCTTCCACAACAGCTCGCTGCTCGACACGCCGTGCGTGCAGCACGCGTTACGCGATTACCTGGTTTGATGAGGAGGCCGACATGAAACGTCTCGACATTTTGCTGATTGGCGCCAGCCAGGCGATGACCGACCTGGCGCAGGAACTGGAACAACACGGTCACTCATTGCAGCGCAGCGCTGCCGGTGCAGCGACGGTGGATCTGATCATCGACGATGGTTTTATCGGCGCCGGCGATTTCTGCTCGATCCCGCACCTGCATCTGCGTTTGGGTGTCGGCGTGCAGAGCCATGCCGGTTTGCCGACACTCGATTTGCTGTGTTTCCTTGGCTCGTCACTGATCAGCCGCGTGCCGATTGGCGATGAGCCGTCCGGCAATGGGCAGGCGCTGCGGCAACGGGTGCTGACGCAGGTGGTCGATGAAGTGGCGTTGCTGGTCAGCCGCTTCTCCCGTGATGCTGACTATCTGCAGCAGGCCGCGTCAGTGACTGCGCCGGATTTCGAGAGAATGGAAAACCTGCTGTTCCTCGACAGCCTGGCTTACGTCCATCGCCGCAACGACACGACCAATCTCACACTGCTGGAAGAGGCGCAGATCCCGGTGATCGAGCGCCTGCAACGAAGCTTGATCCACCACGCTGAACGCCCGGCGCTACACATCGCCGAACAGTCGATCAGCTATCGCCAACTGCACGCTCACAGTCGTGCGCTTCAGCAGCGGTTGCTGCCCTTGCTCGAGCAACAGCCAAAACCGTGGGTGGTCGGCATTTGCCTGCCAAAAAGCCCGGCGCTGTTCGCCTCGATTCTGGCGATCCTCGGCAGCGGCGCGGTGTATCTGCCGCTGGAGCCGAGTCATCCGTTACAGCGTCAGCAATACATTCTGCAAAATGCTGGCGCGCTGCTGTTGCTGCATGATGGCGAGCATCCGCTCAGCGCATCCTTGGCGGGGCTGGACGTCAGCCGCATCGACAGCTCAGAGGCAGATCTCAGCCAACCGCTAATGCGCCGCCGTCCCGACCTTGATGCACCGTGCATGGCGCTCTATACCTCGGGCACCACCGGACATCCGAAAGGCGTGTTGCTCAGTCAGGCCAACCTCGCGCACTTCACCGCGTGGTACGCCGATTACGTGCAATTGCAGGCCGAGAGTCGGGTCTTGCAGTTCTCGTCGCTGAGCTTCGATTCGTCACTGATCGACATCTTCCCGACCCTGCTGGAAGGTGCCGAACTGGTGGTGCCGGACGACACGCAACGGCGCGATCCATTGCAACTGGTCGCGTTGATCCGCCGCCGACACCTGACCCACGCATTCCTGCCACCGGCGCTGTTGAGCATCCTGCCGCTGGAGCAACTGGAAGGCGTGCAAGTGATGACCGGCGGCGATGTCTGCGAGCCGTTTGTCATTGAGCAACTGACCCGTCAAGGCACACTGCACAACCTTTACGGCCCGACCGAAGCCACCGTACTGATCACCGCGCGCCAGCTCAAACCGGGCGACAGTAACCGCACCCTCGGGGCACCAATCGCCAACAGCCAAGTGCTGATTCTCGATGACGATTTGCAACCGGTGGCGGAGCACACCGTCGGCGAATTGTTCATCATCGGCCCCGGTGTTTGCCTCGGTTATCTGAACAATCCGCCGCAGACCGCCGAGCGTTATCTGACCCTGCAATTGCCGGACGGCCAAACGCTGCGCGCCTACCGCAGCGGCGACATGGCCAGGTGGGGCGAGCACGGTATCGAACTGTGCGGGCGGCGCGACAATCAGGTAAAAATCCGTGGCTTCCGGGTCGAGCCGGAAGAGATCGAGCGCTGCCTGCGCGAGAGCCAGTTGTACCGGCAAATGGCGGTGGTGATCGACAGTCAGCGGCGCATTCTCGCGTTCCTCGCACAAGCGCAATCGGACACCGCACGCGACGCGCTGAAAGCCCACGCCAGACAGTTTTTGCCGGACTACATGCAACCGGTGGCGTGGACCGAGCTGGCGAGCATGCCGTTCGCCAGCAACGGCAAAGTCGATCGCAAAGCACTGCTGGAACTGCCAGTGAGCGTGCAGGACAACGGGCCGAAATGCCTGCCGGTGAATGCCGATGAAGCGCTGTTGCTGGAGATCTGGGCGGAGTTGCTGGAGCTGCCGAGCAGCGACATTTCCACTGACGAAAGCTTCTTCAATCTTGGTGGCCACTCGATTCTGCTCTCGCGCATGTTGCTGCGTTTGCGTGAGGAGTTCGGGCGTAGCATTTCGATCAACCGCTTCATCGAACTGCCGACCATCATCAAACTGGCAACGCTGGTACGCGGCACCGATGACAGCGCCGTACTCAGCGCCCAGGCCATGGCCGACGCCGAGCGTGCACTGGAAATCGAGCCACTGCCGATCAGCCACATGGGCGATGTGCATAAAGTCATCGTAACCGGCGCCAATAGTTTTGTCGGCGTGCACATCGTTGAGGCGCTGCTCGGTTGGGGCGCCAGCGAAGTGGCGTGTCTGGTGCGCGACGGCGGCGGTAAAACTGCGGCGCAACGCTTTGCCGAGTCACTGCGTGAAAACCGCCTGGAGCATCTGGATCTGAGTCGCGTGCGGGTTTACGCGGCGGATATTACGCGCCCGCAGTTGGGCCTGAATGACGACGACTATCAGCGCCTGGATCGCGAGTTCGGCGCACTGGTGCACAACGCCGCTAACGTCAATCACGTACTCGATTACGAGTCGCTGGCGGCGGACAACGTCGAACCGATTTTCGCCCTGCTGCGCTTGTGCGAAGGGCAGAGCAAAAAGGTTTTCAACTTCGTCTCGACGCTGTCGGCTTCCAGCACGGTGGACGATGCTGGACGGGTGCTGGAACTGCCAGCCGCCACGACCCCACCGATCTATATTCGCAACGGCTACAACCTGTCGAAATGGGTCGGCGAACGCATCCTCGAACGGGCGCGGGAACGCGGTGTACGGGTCAATCTGTATCGCCCTGGCAACATTAGTTTCAACAGCCTCAGCGGTGTTTGTCAGCCGCACAAAAACCGTTTGATGCTGATGCTCAAAGGCTCGATCCAGCTCGGCCAGGTGCCGGCCTTCGCGCTGAATTTCGACCTGATGCCAGTGGACTTTCTTGCCCGCTTCATTGCCTTCCACGCCAGCCGTTATTCACCCGAACGTGCGGTGTTCAACCTGCATAACCCCGAGCCATTGAGCTGGGATGCCTACGTCGCTTCGTTCCGCGAAACCGGCAGCAAGTTCGCACTGGTCAGCGTCGCCGACTGGCAGCAGCAGCTCGGGCGTGTCGATACCGACAACGCGCTGTTCGGCGTGCTCGGTTTCTACCTCAACGGCTTCGAAGAAGACATCGGCGACATCTCCCTGATTGGCCATGCCAACGCTGAGGCCGGCGTGCAGTTGATGGGCGCGCACTACCCACAGAAATCCCCGGCACTGCTGCGTCGTGGCTGCGATTACCTGAAAGAAATTAACTTCATCTGATCCATCAAACAGGAGCAACACCATGAGCACTCTGCAACCCGACACCCTGATCAAAAACCCGCATGGCTACCACGTTGCGTCTTCGGTAGAAGTGCCGGCAGACGCGGCGCAGGTCTGGGCAGTGGTCGGCCAATTCGGCGGTTTCGACCGCTTCATTCCGGCGCTGTCGCACATCGAAACAATCGGCGAGGGTGTGTCCTCGCTGCGCAAAAAATGCTTCAAGGATGGCAACGTGGTGGTCGAGCAACTCAACTCCCGCGATGAGCAGGCCCGATGCATGACCTGGACGACGATTTACAACACGTTGGGGGTGGCGAATCTGTGGGCGGCGATGAATGTCGAATCGCTGGGCGCGGGTAAGTCTCGGGCGACGTGGACGATCATTGCCGAGCCGGCTGCGGGCGGTGAAGAGGCACTGCCAGGGTTCAAGGATTTTGTGCAGGGGTTTGCGGATGATGCGATGGGGAATGTGCTGAAGCTGTTTGTTTAAGGCTTGAGCTTGGCGGGGAGTTCTAGACCGCTATCGCGAGCAGGCTCACTCCTACAGTTGATCGGGTTCCTTCAGATGGAGCCCGGTTAATTTGTAGGAGTGAGCCTGCTCGCGATGAACGATAACGGGGTCTGACTTCAGGTCAGATCTTGAAGCTGTCGACCAACTGCTTCAGACGATTGGCCTGCTGCGACAACGCATCACAATCCTTCAACGTTTCATTGAGGTTGGCGACGCTCTGCTGGTTCAGCAGGTTGATCTGGTTAACGTCGACGTTGAGGGTTTCCACAACCGCGGTCTGCTCTTCAGTGGCCGCTGCCACCGATTGGTTCATGCCGTCGATTTCACCGATACGTTGAGTCACGCTGACCAGACGCAAACCGGCCTGATTGGCCACTTCCACGCTCTGCTCGCTGGACACCTGACTGGCGTTCATCGTGGTCACCGCTTCCCGCGAACCAATCTGCAACGACGTGATCATTTTGTGGATCTCTTCCGCCGACTCCTGGGTGCGATGGGCAAGGTTTCGCACCTCGTCCGCCACCACGGCAAAACCACGTCCGGCTTCACCGGCACGCGCCGCTTCGATTGCGGCGTTAAGTGCCAGCAGGTTGGTCTGCTGCGAAATCCCTTTGATCACATCGAGGATGTGGCCGATGTTGTCGGTGCTGGCGTTCAGGGTTTCGATCTGCGTGCACGACAGGCTGATCTTCTGCGACAACTCTGTCATCGCTTGAATCGTCTGCTCGACCACCTGACGACCGTCATCAGCCTGCTCGCTGGCGCCGCTGGCGTGTTGCGAAGCATCGGCGGCGTTGCGCGCAATTTCCTGAGTGGCGGCGCCCAGCTCGTTAATAGCGGCAGCCACGCTGTTGGTGCGCGCGCTTTGTTCGTCAGAACCGACGATCGAAGCGTTGGACGACGCCATCACGCGCTGCGACAAGTCATGCACGTGGCGGGTTGCCGAGGACACTTCGGAAATCGACGCGTGAATCCGTTCAACGAACTGGTTGAATGCGCTGCCCAATTCACCGAATTCGTCTTTGCTCTCAACCACCAGACGACGGGTCAGATCGCCTTCACCCTGAGCGATGTCCTGCATCGCACGACCCATGGTGGTCAGCGGACGCATCAACACATTGATCAACAGGCTCAGCAGCAGCGCAATCGCAGCCACAGCAACAAACATCGCGATCAGCGCCGAGGTGCGGAATTGGCTGAGTGCGGCGTAGGCTTTATCGCGATCGATCGACAGACCGATGTACCACTGCGCATTCGGCAGATCGCTGACCGGGGTAAACGACAGAATACGTTCCTGACCGTTGAGCACGACGTTCTGGTTGCCCTTCTCGATGCGCACGCTGGTGTTCGGGTAGATGTCTTTCAGGTTTTTCATGACCTGATCTTTGTCCGGGCTGACGATCACCTGACCGTCGGCGCTGACCAGAAACGCATGGCCAAGGCCACCGAAGTCCACCGAGTTGATGATCTTCACCAGGGTTTCCAGGCTCAGGTCACCACCGACGACGCCGAGCAGTTCGCCGTTCTTTTTCACCGGCATGGCGATGGTTACCACCAAGCCACCGACGGCCGCCATGTACGGCGGCGTCAGCATGGTTTTGTCGGCAGCGACTGCTTGCTTGTACCAAGGGCGCTGACGCGGGTCATAGCCGTCCGGCATCTTCGCGTCAGGGCGCTGGGTGAACACACCGTTGGCCTGACCGACATAGGTGAACTGGAAGTTCGAGGTGAACGCTGGTTGATCGACCAGGCCCGGGAAATCCGCGTCCTTGCCCTGATGGGCAACGTTCTGCGCGAGGTTTTCCAGCACCAGAATCCGCCCGCTCATCCAGTTCTGCACGCTGCTGGCGGTCAGATCACCGGCCTGCTGCACGGAAGACTGGAGGTTCTGGCGAATGGTGTTTCGCTGCAGATAGTCGTTGTAGAGGGTGAACAGCGCGAACGCCAGGACCACGACGCCCGAGGCGGCCAACAGGATTTTATGGCTGAACTTGAGATTCATTTCATGGGACTTCTTATGCCAAAAGTGGGGATGCGTTCCGGATGCAACATTCCATGTACAGTGCAGGCAGCGTTCTACTAGCCGCTCTACTTTGGTGCACGCATGTCTCACCAGTCTGTCGGCACGTGTCGGAGAAATCTTAGGGCCACACAGGAAATGGATGGTATTTCTGCCAGATTCCCGCCCAACGGCGTGCCAGAGCGTTCGTCACGGTGTTTTTCAGGAGCAATGTTGGAGCGGCAATTGCAAATTCTGGTTGTGATTTCATGGTACGGACGGGCGCTTGTCAGGGCAGGAGATTGCTGGGCAGGGGACGTTGGGAGAGCAGTTTTACCGGTTGCAGGTGCCGTTACATGGAGGTCGAATCATTGGTGTTAAGGGGTAAGTGATGATCACGGTGCTAGCCGCTTTGATTGCAGACTTGTCGGGGACTGGCGTCTACATCTGGTGGCGCAAATGGCAGGCCCGACGTATCAGCAAGACACGTAAAGCTTTCTGATCATCGGTTTTGCAGGCCCTGAAATGACAAAACCCCTGTCTGCGTTAGCAGACAGGGGTTTCGGAATTTAATCTTGACGATGACCTACTCTCACATGGGGAAACCCCACACTACCATCGGCGATGCATCGTTTCACTGCTGAGTTCGGGATGGGATCAGGTGGTTCCAACGCTCTATGGTCGTCAAGAAATTCTTTATCTGGCCCGTCAACACGGTAACAAGCCAGCAAAAACGGATGTTTCTACTTAAAACAAAACCCCAACTGCTTTCGCAATTGGGGTTTCGGAATTTAATCTTGACGATGACCTACTCTCACATGGGGAAACCCCACACTACCATCGGCGATGCATCGTTTCACTGCTGAGTTCGGGATGGGATCAGGTGGTTCCAACGCTCTATGGTCGTCAAGAAATTCGGGTACTGACTCGTGGCCAAATGGCCTCGCTTCAGCAAATTGGGTATGTGATAGCTTTCGGTGTTTGTGAACATCGAACTTTCGGTTCGTTTCGTCTTCACACACCGCAATCTGGTCTCTTCGACGCAAATTGCTTGGGTGTTATATGGTCAAGCCTCACGGGCAATTAGTATTGGTTAGCTCAACGCCTCACAGCGCTTACACACCCAACCTATCAACGTCGTAGTCTTCGACGGCCCTTCAGGGAACTCAAGGTTCCAGTGAGATCTCATCTTGAGGCAAGTTTCCCGCTTAGATGCTTTCAGCGGTTATCTTTCCCGAACATAGCTACCCGGCAATGCCACTGGCGTGACAACCGGAACACCAGAGGTTCGTCCACTCCGGTCCTCTCGTACTAGGAGCAGCCCCTCTCAAATCTCAAACGTCCACGGCAGATAGGGACCGAACTGTCTCACGACGTTCTAAACCCAGCTCGCGTACCACTTTAAATGGCGAACAGCCATACCCTTGGGACCGGCTTCAGCCCCAGGATGTGATGAGCCGACATCGAGGTGCCAAACACCGCCGTCGATATGAACTCTTGGGCGGTATCAGCCTGTTATCCCCGGAGTACCTTTTATCCGTTGAGCGATGGCCCTTCCATACAGAACCACCGGATCACTAAGACCTACTTTCGTACCTGCTCGACGTGTCTGTCTCGCAGTCAAGCGCGCTTTTGCCTTTATACTCTACGACCGATTTCCGACCGGTCTGAGCGCACCTTCGTACTCCTCCGTTACTCTTTAGGAGGAGACCGCCCCAGTCAAACTACCCACCATACACTGTCCTCGATCCGGATAACGGACCTGAGTTAGAACCTCAAAGTTGCCAGGGTGGTATTTCAAGGATGGCTCCACGCGAACTGGCGTCCACGCTTCAAAGCCTCCCACCTATCCTACACAAGCAAATTCAAAGTCCAGTGCAAAGCTATAGTAAAGGTTCACGGGGTCTTTCCGTCTAGCCGCGGATACACTGCATCTTCACAGCGATTTCAATTTCACTGAGTCTCGGGTGGAGACAGCGCCGCCATCGTTACGCCATTCGTGCAGGTCGGAACTTACCCGACAAGGAATTTCGCTACCTTAGGACCGTTATAGTTACGGCCGCCGTTTACCGGGGCTTCGATCAAGAGCTTCGCGTTAGCTAACCCCATCAATTAACCTTCCGGCACCGGGCAGGCGTCACACCCTATACGTCCACTTTCGTGTTTGCAGAGTGCTGTGTTTTTAATAAACAGTCGCAGCGGCCTGGTATCTTCGACCGGCATGAGCTTACGGAGCAAGTCCTTCACCCTCACCGGCGCACCTTCTCCCGAAGTTACGGTGCCATTTTGCCTAGTTCCTTCACCCGAGTTCTCTCAAGCGCCTTGGTATTCTCTACCCAACCACCTGTGTCGGTTTGGGGTACGGTTCCTGGTTACCTGAAGCTTAGAAGCTTTTCTTGGAAGCATGGCATCAACCACTTCGTGTTCTAAAAGAACACTCGTCATCAGCTCTCGGCCTTAAGATCCCGGATTTACCTAAGATCTCAGCCTACCACCTTAAACTTGGACAACCAACGCCAAGCTGGCCTAGCCTTCTCCGTCCCTCCATCGCAATAACCAGAAGTACAGGAATATTAACCTGTTTTCCATCGACTACGCTTTTCAGCCTCGCCTTAGGGACCGACTAACCCTGCGTCGATTAACGTTGCGCAGGAAACCTTGGTCTTTC
>NZ_CP071586.1:0-350000 GCF_019614655.1 Pseudomonas germanica | reverse complement strand
CCCAGGCGCGCGTATCATCACCATTGCCCGGGCGCTCGACCTTGATCACTTCGGCGCCAAGGTCGGCAAGGATCTGCCCGGCCCACGGTCCGGCCAATACTCGCGATAAATCCAGTACCCGCAGATGCGACAGCGCGCCCATGGTCGCTCTCCTATTAATAGAACGCCTGCAGACCGGTTTGCGCACGCCCGAGGATCAGCGCGTGAACGTCGTGAGTCCCTTCATAGGTATTCACCACTTCCAGGTTGACCAGATGACGGGCCACGCCGAATTCGTCGGAGATGCCGTTACCACCCAACATGTCGCGAGCCATACGGGCGATATCCAGGGACTTGCCGCACGAGTTGCGCTTCATGATCGAAGTGATCTCGACCGCAGCAGTGCCTTCATCTTTCATACGCCCCAACCGCAGGCAGCCTTGCAGGGCCAAGGTGATTTCGGTCTGCATGTCTGCCAGTTTTTTCTGGATCAACTGAGTGGCAGCCAATGGGCGACCGAACTGCTGACGATCGAGGGTGTATTGGCGAGCGGTGTGCCAGCAGAACTCGGCAGCGCCCAGTGCGCCCCAAGAGATGCCATAACGCGCGGAGTTGAGGCAGGTAAACGGACCTTTCAGGCCACGCACATCCGGGAAGATGTTCTCTTCCGGCACAAACACGTTATCCATAACGATTTCACCAGTGATCGACGCACGCAGGCCGACCTTGCCGTGAATCGCCGGAGCGCTCAGGCCTTTCCAGCCTTTTTCCAGGACGAAGCCACGAATGTCACCGGCGTCGTCTTTGGCCCAGACCACGAACACATCGGCGATCGGGCTGTTGGTGATCCACATTTTCGCGCCGGTCAGGCTGTAGCCGCCGTCGACCTTACGTGCACGAGTGATCATCGCGCCCGGGTCGGAACCGTGGTTGGGTTCGGTCAGACCGAAGCAGCCGATCCATTCGCCGGAAGCCAGCTTCGGCAGGTACTTCTGCTTTTGCGCTTCGGTGCCGAATTCGTTGATCGGCACCATCACCAGCGACGACTGTACGCTCATCATCGAGCGGTAGCCGGAGTCGACACGCTCGACTTCACGGGCAATCAGACCGTAGCTGACATAGTTCAGGCCGCTGCCGCCGTACTGTTCAGGGATGGTCGCGCCCAACAGACCGACTTCGCCCATCTCGCGGAAGATCGCCGGGTCGGTTTTCTCATGACGGAAGGCTTCAAGAACGCGTGGCGCGAGCTTCTGCTGAGCGAACTGCTCGGCGGTGTCGCGGATCATGCGCTCTTCTTCAGTGAGCTGTTGATCCAGCAGCAGGGGATCGATCCAATTGAAGCTAGCTTTACCGCCCATGAGTCTGTCCTCGCAAATCGGTGAATTAACGTGGCATTGATCCTAGGCGCGGTTCGCCGTCGCGGCAAACGAGGATTTCGCATTCTGTTGTGCTAATTTCTCACTCCGAAACGTCGCGAAATGCCTTTTATGCGGCGCATTAGTGAGGTTGACGTACATGCGCAGGAAGATCCCCAGCACCACCGCCCTGATCAGTTTCGAAGCTGCCGCGCGCCACGAGAGCTTTACCCGCGCTGCCGAAGAACTTTCCCTGACTCAAGGCGCCATTTGCCGACAAATAGCCAGCCTTGAGGAGTTCCTCAGTGTGGAACTGTTCCGACGCTCGCGACGCGGAGTGAAGCTGACCGAGGCGGGGCTTTCCTACAGCCGCCGAGTCGCGACGCAACTGGATGCAGTCGAACGCGACACGCTGTCAGTGATGGGCCAGCAAGGCACCAACGTAATTGAACTGGCGGTGGTGCCGACCTTCGGCACGCAATGGCTGCTGCCACGTCTGAAAGATTTCCAGCTCAAGCATCCGGAAGTCACGGTCAACCTGACCAACCGCACCCGGCCCTTTCTGTTTGCCGATACCGAATTCGATGCAGCGATCTACTTCGGTGATGCCGATTGGTCCGGTACCGAATCCCACAGGCTGATGGGCGAGAATCCGATGCCGGTGTGCAGCCCCGCCCTACTCGGCAACAAGACGCTTCTGACAGCCGCAGCCATCGCCGAACTGCCGCTGCTGCAGCAGACCACCCGACCTTACGCCTGGCGCCAGTGGTTCAACTCGCAACAGCTGAATATCCCCCGCGACATGACAGGCCCGCGCTACGAGCTATTCTCCATGCTCGCCCAAGCGGCCATGCACGACATGGGCATTGCGCTGATTCCACCGTTCCTGATTCAGCGCGAGCTGGCCGAGAAACGCTTGGTGATTGCAAACCCGCAGGCGCTTTCCTGCATCAAGGCCTACTACCTGATGATTCCTGAGCGAAAGGTCGAATCAGCGTCATTAAAGGCATTTCGTGACTGGCTGGTAACTCAGGCACAGAGCTACAGCCTAGAAGGGTAAAGGCTTACAACGTTACCTAACCCCGTAGTCAGGAAAACAAAAGCCCTACAGATATAAGTATTTGTCGCAATTCAACAGACTGTATCCGAAAGTCGTACAGACGTCCCACAAGCGCCTATCGACGTGGCTTTGAGCCTTCATCGGCGACTCATTACTGCCTATTCACGCCACCGATGAGAAATTTTTCCATATTCAGCCAGAATCCTTACAGGGCACGGCCTGCAAGGGGTTGCGCCGGCCACTGCGACATTCGGTCACGGGATGACTTGTAGTTAATTTTCCGTCACCCGTCATAATCCCTTGAAGGGCATAAAGTTCGCCTGCAAAATGCCGCGCCCCGCCCTGATTTGGCGGGATCGTGCTGATCGGCCGCCCCAGTCGCACCATCCGTAGTGCATGGGTTTACTCAATAAGATCACGCAGGAGATTTGACGTGCACATTGGTGTTCCTCTCGAAACCCAGACCGGTGAAACACGGGTTGCTGCAACCCCGGAAACCATAAAAAAGCTGATCAGCCAAGGTCATAAGGTCACTGTGCAAACCGGCGCCGGCGTTAAAGCCAGCGTTGTTGACAGTGCCTATGAAGCGGCAGGCGCAACCATTGGCAGTGCCAATGACGCGTTTGGCGCCGAGCTGATTCTCAAAGTGGTCGCCCCAAGCGATGCCGAACTGACGCTGATCAAGCGCGGTACGGTGCTGGTGGGCATGCTCAACCCGTTCAACAACGAAACCATCGCGAAGATGGCCGAGTGCGGCATTACCGCGTTCGCCCTCGAAGCGGCGCCGCGCACCTCACGCGCGCAGAGTCTCGATGTGTTGTCGTCGCAGGCGAACATTGCCGGCTATAAGGCTGTGTTGTTGGCCGCTCACTACTATCCTCGCTTCATGCCGATGCTGATGACCGCTGCGGGCACCGTGAAAGCGGCGCGCGTGCTGATTCTTGGTGCCGGTGTGGCCGGGTTGCAGGCGATCGCCACGGCGAAACGTCTGGGTGCGGTGATCGAAGCTTCTGACGTGCGTCCGGCGGTAAAAGAGCAAATTGAATCCCTCGGTGCCAAATTCGTCGACGTGCCGTACGAGACCGATGAAGAGCGTGAATGCGCCGTCGGTGTCGGCGGTTACGCGCGACCAATGCCGGCGAGCTGGATGCAGCGTCAGGCCCAGGCTGTGCACGAACGCGCCAAGCAGGCTGACATCGTCATCACCACCGCGCTGATTCCGGGCCGCAAGGCACCGACGCTATTGAGCGCGGAAACCGTGGCGCAGATGAAACCGGGGTCGGTGGTCATCGATCTCGCGGCGGCTCAGGGCGGCAACTGCCCGTTGACCGTGGCCGATCAGGTCGTGGTCGAAAATGGCGTGACCATTTGCGGCCCAACCAATCTGGCCGGTGAAGTCGCAGCAGACGCCTCGGCACTTTACGCGCGCAACCTGCTGGACTTCCTCAAGCTGGTATTCACCAAAGAAGGCCAGTTCGACGTCAACCTCGAAGACGACATCGTCGCCGCGTGCCTGATGTGCCGCGACGGCCAAGTCATCCGCAAAAACGCCTAAGCAGGGATTCAGACGATGGAAGAGCTTATCTCCCCCGGTATCTACAACCTGATCATCTTCGTGCTGGCGATTTATGTCGGTTACCACGTGGTCTGGAACGTTACACCTGCGCTGCACACGCCTTTGATGGCAGTAACCAACGCCATCTCGGCGATCGTGATCGTCGGCGCCATGCTCGCGGCCGCACTGACCGTTACGCCGCTGGGCAAAACCATGGGCACCCTCGCCGTGGCACTGGCTGCGGTCAACGTGTTCGGTGGCTTCCTGGTCACCCGCCGCATGCTTGAGATGTTCAAGAAGAAAGCCCCGAAAGTAAAAGAAGAGGCGCCGAAGTAATGAGCATGAATCTCGTCACGACGCTCTATCTGATCGCGTCGATCTGCTTTATCCAGGCCCTCAAAGGTCTGTCGCACCCGACTACTTCGCGGCGCGGTAACCTGTTCGGCATGCTCGGCATGGCCTTGGCAATCCTGACCACCGTCGGCCTCATCTATAAGCTCGGGGCTGAGCTGGCCACTGCCGGTATCGGTTACGTGATCGTTGGCCTGCTGGTCGGCGGCACCGCCGGTTCGATCATGGCCAAGCGCGTTGAAATGACCAAGATGCCGGAATTGGTCGCCTTCATGCACAGCATGATCGGCCTTGCGGCAGTGTTCATTGCCATCGCCGCTGTGGTGGAGCCGCAATCGCTGGGCATCGTCAAGCAACTGGGCGACTCGATTCCGGCGGGCAACCGTCTGGAGCTGTTCCTCGGCGCTGCGATCGGTGCGATCACCTTCTCCGGTTCGGTGATTGCGTTCGGCAAGCTGTCGGGCAAGTACAAGTTCCGTCTGTTCCAGGGCGCCCCGGTACAGTTCGCTGGTCAGCACAAGCTCAATGCCGTGCTGGGTCTGGCGACGCTGGCACTCGGTCTGACCTTCATGTTCACCGGCAACCTCACCGCATTCGCGCTGATGTTGGCGCTGGCGTTCGTGATGGGCGTGTTGATCATCATCCCGATTGGCGGCGCCGACATGCCGGTCGTGGTGTCGATGCTCAACAGCTACTCGGGCTGGGCGGCGGCGGGAATTGGCTTCTCGCTGAACAACTCGATGCTGATCATCGCCGGTTCGCTGGTGGGTTCGAGCGGCGCGATCCTCTCGTACATCATGTGCAAAGCGATGAACCGTTCCTTCTTTAATGTACTGCTCGGCGGCTTCGGCAACACGGCAGACGCAGGTCCTGCCGGTGCGAAAGAAGCACGTCCGGTGAAATCCGGTTCGGCTGACGACGCGACCTTCCTGCTGACCAACGCCGACACCGTGATCATCGTCCCGGGCTACGGTCTGGCAGTGGCACGTGCGCAACATGCGCTGAAAGAGCTGACCGAGAAGCTGACCCACCGTGGCGTGACTGTGAAGTACGCGATCCACCCCGTGGCGGGCCGTATGCCGGGGCACATGAACGTTCTGCTCGCCGAGGCCGAAGTGCCTTACGACCAGGTGTTTGAGATGGAGGACATCAACTCCGAGTTCGGTCAGGCCGACGTGGTGCTGGTGCTCGGCGCGAACGATGTGGTCAACCCGGCCGCAAAGAACGATCCCAAATCGCCGATTGCCGGCATGCCGATTCTCGAAGCGTTCAAGGCCAAGACCATCATCGTCAACAAGCGCTCGATGGCCAGCGGCTATGCCGGTCTGGACAATGAACTGTTCTACCTGGACAAGACCATGATGGTGTTCGGCGACGCGAAAAAAGTCATCGAAGACATGGTCAAAGCGGTCGAGTAACTCCCCGCTGCAAGACCGAACGCCCCGACTTGTCGGGGCGTTTTTGTTTGCGCAAAACGTCGGACAATTTGCCACGTTGTTGCAGATCCAGTAACGGTGTTTTACTTCAAACCCGCTAAATAGACGCCTCGTTTGCGACCTTGGTAGCGGGACAGGCGCTCGTCAAATTCACTAGACTGCGCATCCTGCTACTCGCTTCCCGAGATAATAATCCATGTACCGTGACCGTATTCGCCTGCCTTCGTTGTTGGATAAAGTGATGAGCGCCGCCGACGCAGCCGCTTTGATTGAGGACGGCATGACCGTCGGCATGAGCGGTTTCACCCGCGCCGGCGAAGCCAAAGCAGTCCCTCACGCACTGGCCGAGCGGGCCAAGGTCACGCCGCTGAAGATCAGCCTGATGACCGGCGCCAGCCTGGGCAACGACCTCGACAAGCAACTGACCGAAGCCGGCGTGCTGTCGCGTCGCATGCCGTTCCAGGTCGACAGCACCCTGCGCAAGGCGATCAATGCCGGCCAGGTTATGTTTATCGACCAGCATCTGTCGGAAACCGTCGAGCAACTGCGCAACCAACAACTGAAGCTGCCGGACATCGCGGTCATCGAAGCCGTGGCCATCACCGAGCAAGGCCACATCGTGCCGACCACCTCGGTGGGCAACTCGGCGAGCTTCGCGATTTTCGCCAAACAGGTAATCGTCGAAATCAATATGGCGCACAACGCCAACCTCGAAGGCCTGCATGACATCTATATCCCGACTTACCGCCCGACGCGCACGCCGATCCCGCTGGTAAAAGTCGATGATCGCATCGGCAGCACCGCGATTCCGATTCCGCCGGAGAAGATTGTCGCCATCGTCATCACTCAGCAGGCCGATTCGCCGTCTACCGTGTCGTCGCCGGACGTCGACACCAACGCCATTGCCGATCACCTGATCACCTTCTTCAAGCAGGAAGTCGACGCCGGGCGCATGACCAACAAGCTCGGCCCGTTGCAGGCGGGGATCGGCAACATTGCCAACGCGGTGATGTGCGGTCTGATCGATTCGCCGTTTGAAGACCTGACGATGTACTCCGAAGTGCTGCAGGATTCGACCTTCGATCTGATCGACGCCGGCAAGCTGAGCTTTGCGTCGGGCAGCTCGATCACCCTGTCGGAACGCCGCAACAGCGACGTGTTCGGCAATCTGGAGAAGTACAAGGAAAAACTGGTGCTGCGTCCGCAGGAAATCTCCAACCACCCGGAAGTGGTGCGCCGCCTAGGCATCATCGGGATCAACACGGCGCTGGAGTTCGACATCTACGGCAACGTCAACTCCACCCACGTTTGCGGCACGCGGATGATGAACGGCATCGGCGGTTCCGGCGACTTCGCGCGTAACGCGCATCTGGCGGTGTTCGTGACCAAGTCGATCGCCAAGGGCGGCGCGATTTCCAGCGTGGTGCCGATGGTCAGCCACGTTGACCACACCGAGCACGATGTCGACATTCTGGTGACCGAAGTTGGGCTGGCTGACTTGCGCGGCCTGGCGCCACGGGAACGGGCGCGGGTGATCATCGATAACTGTGTGCACCCGGACTTCCGTCAAGCGCTGGATGATTACTTCACGAAGGCCTGTGCAATTGGTGGCCATACCCCACACATTCTGCGTGAAGCGTTGAGCTGGCATGTGAACCTGGAAGAAACCGGGCGCATGCTTGCGGTGTAATTCACACAGATAAACCGTTGGCGCAAACACAGTTTGCGTCAGCGGATTGTTGCAATCCTCAAAGCTGACAAAAACTGTACTGCTGTACTGGTCTTTTCCTACAGTTTTTGCCTACCTTTTTCCTCGAATCGAGCAAAAACGCACCACTTAAGTGCGAACAGGTACAGTTTGCTCGTTTTTGACCCGTACACCCCCCATAAACAGTTAACTGGTCACTCACAATACAGTTGAACTGTATCTAGAGAGACTTGGCAAACGAGAGGATCATGGGCACCAGTCAAACCACTACCTGATCCCGCCACAAGCGGAAGGATGTCAACCATGGAACGTACACTCAGTTCCGAACTGTTCTTCGAAGACAAAGCTGTAAACACCCAGGCTTCCCTGCCTCTGCGCGTTATCGCCAACCTGATGTTGTGGCAGCGCCGCATCTCCAGCCGCCATCAACTGGCTCGCCTGGATTCGCGTTTGCTGGCTGACGCCGGTATCAGCGAAGCACAACGCTACGAAGAGCTGAGCAAGCCGTTCTGGCGCTAAGTAGCGTCGCTGGCTCTGGTCGTTAGACCCACCGCCAGCAACCCGAATTGAACAAACGAAACCCGTCGTGGGAAACCACGACGGGTTTCGTCGTTTTGGGGGGTTTTAAGTCTCTATACAGCTGGCTTTATCACCGGCAGGTACAGTTTATTAGAATCGCTACCTGAACCAGTACAATTTGCCTCTTCTGTATCTGCCTATTCCTCTGTCGCAGGCTCAACATGACCTTCCGCCTTCACCGGCAATAAGGAATACGTCATGAATGACTTACAGGATGTTTCAGAAAGCTTCAGCCAACCCTACCCTCGCCCAAACGCTCTGCGTCGCCTGTTTCTCGGACTTCGGGACAGCCTGGCACGCGCCAAAACGCGGCAACTGCTGGCTCAACTGGATGGCCGTGACCTCGCCGATCTTGGCCTCAGCCACGCCGATCGCCTGCATGAACTGGATAAACCCTTCTGGCGCTAGCATTCTGCCCACTGTGCGAATCCCGCAAAGCAGGCCTAATATCCACACAGAACGTGGCGAATGTTGTGTCACTGGCGTCTGACTCCTCAGATACCGAGCCACCTCTCAATACGGTTTATCCATAGGAGTTACACCATGTCCCGTCTTCGTCTGCTCAGCGCTGCCGCCCTGTTGGCCGTGGCTGCCAACGCCAGCGCCACCAGTTTCATCGTCACCACCGACGCCGTTGTCGGTGCACTGAAGTCCTCGTCCGACGCGACTTCCGACGTAACCTCCTCCTTCCGTGACGACAAGATCGTGCTCGCCGCCCGTGACGATGCCGCCAGCTTCGTCGCCAGCGAAGGTGAAATCCGTGGGGTGAAACTGGAAAGCGCGCTGGATCACATCCGTCACCAGGCGCCACAGCTGCAAGCCACTGACGCACAACTGGCTCAAGCTATTCTGACGATCTAAACGATCGCAGCCATGCGGGACACGCCAGGCGTGTCCCGATGTTTCGGCGCTGGCTCTGGCCCGGGCATTGCGCTAGCCTTTGGGCTCACCAAAAATTACCGAGTCCGATGCGCTTTCTTCCAAATCTACTGATTCCCTCCGTATTGTTCACCGCCTGCTGGGCGACGTCGGTCGATGCCTTTGATGCTTTCAATGCGTCGACGCAAGGCACCGTCGTCAGTGGTTACGCCACCAGCATGGTGTCTTCCGCACCGTTCGACCGTAAACTGCTGCTCGCGGCCCACGATGATGCCGCAGCTTTTGTTGCCAGTGACGGTGAATGGCGAGGTGCTCGACTGGAATCCGCGCTGCATTACCTGCGCAAAACCCGGCCGAAACTTCATGTCAGCGACCTTGAACTGGCAGAGGCAATTCTCGTCCAATAGTTATCCTGTACCCCTGTTATCCTTGCCCTTCCGGAGTCGTTCCATGCGTAGCCCGCTGATTGCTGCCGCCCTTGGCCTGTTTTTGTTGGCCGACGTGGCCCAGGCGCACACCCTGGTAGCCACCAGTAACATCATCGTTCGTGCCTCCCAGCGCACTATCGATTTCACTTCCGACACCACCACGTCGATCCGCGATTCGAAAATCATCCGCGAAGCACACGATGATGCCGCCAGTTTCGTCGCCACTAACGGTGATATCCGTGGCGCGCATCTGGAAGCCGCGCTCAACACCCTGCGCACCCGTGTGCCGGAAGCGCGCGACGCCAGCGATCAGGTTCTCGCCGAAGCCATCCTCGCACTGTGAAGTCACTCGGCACCTGGCTGCTGGTCGGGGCGTTGTTGCTGCTTGGCAACAGCGCCCACGCCGGCCTGCAATTGCGGCTCAAGACCGACGGTCTGAGCCCTGCCCAACAACAGGCCAGCCAGGCGCTGATCGATGAGGCGATGCAAAAGCTGCCGCCGAGCTTTATCGAGCGGCTGGATCGGCGCATCGATGTCGGCTGGACCGACGACATGCCGAGCAACGCCTATGGCCAAGCCACGCTGATCGCCGAACTCGACCTGAATCGCAAACTGCTCGCCAGCCTGACTGACGGCAGCGCCGCCAAAGAAAAAACCAATCGCCCCCACGGCACTGTGCGTCAGGAACTGCTCGCCACGGTGCTGCATGAAATTACCCACATTTATGATCGCGCGCGCCTGTGGCCGACTGCCGAGCGCACGCTAATCCAGCGCTGCACCCGCCGCTTCAACAGCGCCGGGCTGATCGGCATTCCCGATGAGTGTCGCGGGCAGAACGGCCGGCGTTTCACCCTCAGTGATGACCCGCGCCTGCTCGATCTCGCCGGTTGGCAGCAATACGTCGGTCGTCGGGGTGAGCGTGAACAGCACAACCGCCAGATCGCCCGCAGCCCGGACCTGTACGAAATCTCCAGCCCGAAGGAGTTTGTCGCGGTCAACATGGAGTATTTCCTCCTCGACCCGAGCTATGCCTGCCGTCGCCCGGCGCTGTATCGCTATTACCAGGAGCACTTCGGCTGGGCACCGCCGGCCAAGGACACCTGCAGCAAGACCTTCTCCTTTTTGAATGCCGGTAACGACTTCGCCAAGCAACCCTTGGGGCAAGTTGATCCGGAACGGGTTTACGCCGTCGATTACCTGTTGGCCGAAGCCAATCAGAACTGGGTCAGCCGCTGGGGCCACAGCATGTTGCGTCTGGTGATTTGCGCGCCGGGCCGCCCGCGTGGGCCGGATTGCCGGCTCGATCTGGATCAGCATCTGGTGCTGTCCTACCGCGCCTTTGTCGGCGATGTGCAGCTGTCGAGCTGGGACGGACTGGTCGGCAAATACCCATCGCGATTGTTCGTGCTGCCGCTCGCGCAGGTCATCGACGAATACACCAAGACCGAATTGCGCAGCCTTGCTTCCGTGCCGCTGAACCTGTCACGGGACGAGATCGAAGGCGTGGTCGAGCACGCGGCCGAAATGCATTGGAGCTACGACGGCAACTACTTCTTCCTCTCCAACAACTGCGCGGTGGAAGGTCTGAAGCTGTTGCGCAGCGGCAGTAACAACAACCAGTTCGTGGGTCTGGACAGCATCATGCCCAACGGTTTGCTGGAAGTGATGAAGGGCCGTGGTCTGGCGGACACCAGTGTGCTGGATGATCCGAAAGAAGCCCTGCGCCTGGGTTACCGCTTCGACTCGTTCCGCGATCGCTATCAGGCGATGTTCGATGTGCTGAAGAAGCAATTGCCGATCAAGCAGAATACCGTTGAGGAATGGCTTTCACTGACAGCCGAAGAACGCCGCGAGTGGTTCGAACGCGCCGACTTGCGTACCAGCGCCGCGCTGCTGTTGCTGGAGCAAGCCAGCTATCGCCGCCAATTGCTGCTGGCGCAGGATGAGGTGAAGCAGCGTTACCTCGGCGCGCGGGAACTGGAAAACGGCGGGATGGATAAAGCCAACGCGACCTTGCAGGAAATTCTCGCCAACAGCGGGTTCCTCAGTCGTCCGGCGGAATTGCTCGATTCCAAGGGTTACGGACTGCCCCAGCCGACCGAGTTCAGTCGACTCGAAGCGGAGAGCAGTCAGCGGCAGAAGAAGCTGCTGGCACTGTCCGGAGATCTGGATGCAGAAGTGCGTAAGTTACTGGAGCCCAAGCGGGCTGCGGAAATTGCGGCCAGTGAGGAGAACGTGAAGCAGATCGGCGCGCATTTACGAAAATTGCACAAGGCCTCGGGCGGACTGGAATTGCCCTGAAAAAAAGATCGCAGCCCTTGGCTGCGATCTTTTTTATTGCCTGCAGATCAATACAAAACGCCATCGAGAATTTCGTAGACGATCCCGGTGCCCACCGCGATCAGCACGATATCACCCCCCGCCCGGCGCCATTCGTAACCCGGGTACACCGGCAGACGACCTAACGCCCGATTATCCAGACGCTCGCCGTAATAGCCGTGCGGCAACGGCCGGCCACGCTCCAGATGGATCCCCGGAGGCGGCGGCGCACCGCGTACAAAGTAGCCATGATTGTCACGAATGGTCTGGCGCACCGGGCCAAAATCGCGCGGGGGCGGGCCACCACGGTGGTCGTTCTGTGGGCCACGGTGGTCGTCACCGTGATTATCGCCGCGGTTATCGTGCTGGCCCTGTTGCGGGCCGCCGTGATCATGATCGTCGCGCGGATCGGCGCTGGCCAGCAGCGGTGTCGCGCTGATCATCAGCACGCCCAGTCCGGCCATCAGACGTTTCGGCATTTTCATCGGGTCTTTCCTCACGGCACAAACAGCAAAAAGGGACTCAGAACCTGGTTCTGAATCCCTCGGTCTTGCTGGATTAGTCTGTGCCGCGAGGTGCTAATTCCTCTGTATCAGGAACTTTACCTTTAGCTGACGCGGGCCTTACGCACGCCTTCGGAGAGAGCCGAGCACAGGCTCAGCACGCCGTCGATGGCCTGGTCGGGTGTGGTCGCGTTGGCGATGTGATCGATCAATGCCGAACCCACCACCACACCGTCGGCCAAACGCGCGATGGACGCCGCCTGCTCCGGCGTACGGATGCCGAAACCGATGCTGATCGGCAGATCGGTATGACGACGCAGACGGGTCACCGCCTCTTCAACGTGCTCCAGCGTCGCCGCGCCGGCACCGGTCACACCGGCGACCGACACGTAGTAAACGAAACCGGAACTGCCGTTGAGCACCTTCGGCAGACGCGCGTCGTCAGTGGTCGGCGTGGTCAGGCGGATGAAGTCCAGACCCGCAGCCTGCGCCGGGTCGCACAGCTCGGCGTTATGCTCAGGCGGCATGTCGACCACGATCAGACCATCGACGCCGGCCTCTTTCGCATCGGCGATGAAGCGCTCAACGCCATACATATGGATCGGGTTGAAGTAGCCCATCAGCACCAGCGGCGTATCGCTGTTGCCTTCACGGAACTCGCGAACCATTTGCAGGGTTTTCGCCAGGTTCTGTTTGGCGCCCAAGGCACGGATGTTCGCCAGTTGAATCGCCGGGCCGTCGGCCATCGGGTCGGTGAACGGCATGCCCAACTCGATCACGTCGGCGCCGGCGCCCGGCAAGCCTTTGAGGATCGCCAGCGAGGTGTCGTAGTCCGGATCACCGGCGGTGACGAAGGTCACCAGCGCGGCGCGGTTCTGTTCTTTGAGGTCGGCAAAGCGGGTTTGCAGGCGGCTCATCAGTGTTTCTCCTGCTTCGACTGTTCCATATGGTGCATGACGGTCTGCATGTCTTTGTCGCCACGGCCCGACAGGTTGACCACCATCAGGTGATCCTTCGGTAGCTTCGGTGCGCGTTTGAACACTTCAGCCAGGGCGTGGGCGCTTTCCAGGGCAGGAATGATCCCCTCCAGGCGGCAGCATTTGTGGAACGCATCCAGCGCTTCGTCGTCAGTCACCGAGGTGTATTGAACGCGGCCGATGTCATGCAACCAGGCGTGTTCAGGGCCGATGCCTGGGTAATCGAGGCCAGCGGATATCGAGTGGGCGTCGATGATCTGGCCATCGTCGTCCTGCAGCAGGAAGGTACGGTTGCCGTGCAGCACACCCGGAACGCCGCCATTCAGGCTCGCTGCATGCTTGCCGGTTTCGATGCCGTAACCCGCGGCTTCAACGCCGATGATCTCGACGCTCTTGTCATCAAGGAACGGGTGGAACAGGCCCATGGCGTTAGACCCGCCACCGATGCACGCCACCAGGCTGTCCGGCAGGCGACCTTCCTGAGCCTGCAACTGATCGCGGGTTTCCTTGCCGATCACGGCCTGGAAGTCGCGAACCATCGCTGGGTATGGATGTGGGCCGGCCACGGTGCCGATCAGGTAAAAGGTGTTGTCGACGTTGGTCACCCAGTCACGCAGGGCTTCATTCATCGCATCTTTCAGGGTGCCGGTGCCAGCCACCACCGGGATCACTTCAGCGCCCAGCAACTTCATGCGGAACACGTTGGCCTGCTGACGTTCGATGTCAGTGGTGCCCATGTAGATCACGCAGTCCAGACCGAAACGTGCGGCGACGGTGGCAGTGGCCACGCCGTGCATGCCGGCGCCGGTCTCGGCGATGATGCGTTTCTTGCCCATGCGCCGTGCCAGCAGGATCTGGCCGATGCAGTTGTTGATCTTGTGCGCGCCGGTGTGGTTCAGCTCTTCGCGCTTGAGATAAATCTTTGCGCCGCCGCAGAACTCGGTCAGGCGTTCAGCGAAATACAGCGGACTCGGACGGCCGACGTAATCACGCTGGAAGTAGGCCAATTCTTCTTTGAACGCCGGATCTTCCTTGGCCGCTTCGTATTCGCGGGCCAGATCGAGGATCAACGGCATCAGGGTTTCCGCCACGTAGCGGCCACCGAACGAGCCGAACAGGCCGTTGGCGTCAGGTCCGTTACGCAGATCAGAGGTGTTCGAAGTCTGGGTCATGAGTCGCTCCAGGTGAATTCGGGTCAAAAGACAATGACGACCACTCTACCCCTGACCTTCTACGCTGAAAACCGATAAGATCGCCACAACCTGTCAGGAAAACTCACAGATACCATGAGCCACGACCTTCCCCCGCTGAACGCCTTGCGTGCGTTCGAAGCCACCGCCCGGCTGAACAGCGTCAGTCAGGCTGCCGAACAGCTGCACGTCACCCATGGCGCGGTCAGTCGTCAGCTCAAGGTGTTGGAAGAACACCTTGGCGTCAGTCTGTTCGTCAAAGATGGGCGCGGCTTGAAACTCACAGATGCCGGCATGCGGTTACGCGATGCAAGTGGCGAGGCGTTTGACCGCTTGCGCAGTGTTTGCGCCGAGCTGACGCAGAGCACCGCCGATGCACCGTTCGTCTTGGGTTGCTCTGGAAGTCTGTTAGCGCGCTGGTTTATTCCGCGTTTGGGGCGATTGAATGCCGATCTGCCGGATTTGCGGCTGCACCTGTCGGCGGGCGAAGGCGATCTCGATCCACGACGCCCGGGGCTGGATGCTTTGCTGCTGTTCGCCGAACCACCGTGGCCGGCGGACATGCAAGTCTATGAACTGGCCGCAGAACGCATCGGCCCGGTGATAAGTCCGCTGTTCAGCGGCTATCAACGTCTGCAAACCGCGCCAGCCTCGGCACTGCTAAACGAACCGTTGCTGCACACCACTTCGCGCCCGCAAGCCTGGCCGAGTTGGGCGCAGCAGAACACACTCGACGCAAAAGCATTGAAGCTGGGGCAAGGTTTCGAGCATTTGTATTATTTGCTGGAGGCAGCAGTTGCTGGGCTTGGCGTGGCCATCGCGCCGGAGCCGCTAGTGACGGAAGATTTGAAGGCCGGTCGCCTGGTTGCGCCATGGGGCTTTTGTGAAACCCCGGCGCAACTGGCGTTGTGGCTACCCAAGCGCGCCGCAGACGGGCGCGCTCGGCAACTGGCGCAGTGGCTCAAGAACGAACTGCGCCAGACGGATCACTCGCCGCGCTTGAACAGCAAGTAAGCCGCCAGCAGACCGATCGCACCGACGGCCACACCGGCCGTCGTCCATGGATGTTCCTGGGCGTAATCTCGGGTGGCGATCCCGGTTTCGCGGGTTTTCACTTTGACTTCTTCATAGGCATCGCTGAGCAGGTGGCGCGAGTGCTTCAGCGCACTTTCGGCATTACTTTTCAGCGCCTTGAGGGTCTTGCGCGACTCGTCCGAAGCGTCGTCCTTCAAGCTTTCCAACGATTTGAGCAGACTCTCGATCTCGGCTTCCATGCTTTGCAACGAGGCTTTACGTAAAGAGGTGTTGGCCATGGTGGCTCTCCTGCATTGGTGATGAGTGGCGTGTGTTGGTTGGGACTTCAGCGGTTTGAGAAAGTGCAGAAAATCTGAACTTCGCCTGCGCGCAGCCACCGAATCAACAGTGCAGATTCACTGCTAGTCTCAATTCCACACGCCAAGGAGATCGCCATGAGTGACCATCACACGTACAAGAAAGTCGAGCTGGTCGGTTCGTCCGCCAGCAGCATCGAAGACGCCATCAACAACGCGCTGGCCGAAGCCAACAAGAGCATCAAGCATCTTGAGTGGTTTGAAGTGGTCGACACCCGTGGCCACATCAAGGACGGCAAGGCGGCGCACTTTCAGGTGACGCTGAAAGTCGGCTTCCGCATTGCCAGCAGCTGAGTTTGGTCTAGTCTTCTGAACTTGCGCGCTGGCCGAGTGCCATAGGAATGGCAAAGCGCTACAGGGTGAGTGCATCGGGTCAACGCTCGATGCCCGCCTCTTTTAATCCGACCAGGGAGTGCGACCGATGAAGAAGTTCATGTTGGCAGTAGGTTTGTTGAGCCTTGCGGGTGGTGCGTTTGCTGCCGGCAAGCCATGTGAAGAGCTGAAAAGCGAGATTGCGGCGAAGCTGGATGCCAAGGGCGTTTCCGGGTATTCGCTGGAGATTGTCGATAAGGGCGCAGCGGCTGGCGGCGACGTCGTCGGTACCTGCGAAGGTGGCACCAAGGAAATCGTCTACAAGCGCGGTTGAGTGCGCCTGAAATGCAAAAGCCGACGTGAAGGCGTCGGCTTTTTTGTGTTCAGGATTTGGGATTTTTAGTGGATTTGAAATCGAACCCCCTCACCCCAGCCCTCTCCCCCAAAGGGGGCGAGGGGGAAAGGGAGCAGATCGGGGGCTGTTCAAAACCTGAGTTCGACTCGATTTTTCAGGTCGATGTCGAGCGCGAGAACGCCTCGATCAGTCCCCTCTCCCTCCGGGAGTGTATGTACCGGAGACATGGTGGACACATGTTCGGAGACATGGTGGACGGTTTTAGATCTTCTTACCTGCCGTCACGATCTGCAAGTTCAAGTCGATTCGGGCGATACGATGTCTACTCCAGTAGACATCGTGGATGCCGTCCTCCGTCGTTTCCCTGATAGCCACTGACCTCCCGTAAAATGCCTTTCCAACTGTGTATTCACGATTGCCCCAGTAGATCTCGCCCTTCACCTGAACCTTCCTGACCACATCCCCATCATCGTACTCAGGCGCCGCCGGTTGCTCCTGATATTCCCGCGGGCTACTGCTGTAGCGAGTAGCAGGAACCTGCATGCCCAGTGCTTGATGCGGGCGCTTCTGGTTGTAAATCTCACGCCAGATATCAAACGCCCGTTGCGCATCGTCCAGATCGATGAAGAGCTGGCCTTGCAGGACTTCCCTTTTCAGGCTGCGGTGGAAGCGCTCCAGCTTTCCCTGGGTTTGCGGGTGATAAGGTCGGGAGTGGCCGACCTTGATGCCCTGGCTCATCAGCCAGACCTCCAGTGCGGTATAAACACCTGTCTGATCACCCCATGGCGAACCGTTGTCCATCGTCATGCGTAAAGGCAGGCCGAAACGCCGAAAGGTCCTGATTAGATGCTCCTGAACGGTTTGGCGCTGCTCATTAATGCATGCCGCGATGCACAGCGAAAACCGTGAATGATCGTCCAATATCGTCAACGGATGGCAACGCCCCTGAGCCAGGCTGATATGTCCCTTGAAGTCCATCTGCCAAAGATCGTTGGGCGCTTCATGCTCGAACCGGATAAACGGTTTGATCTCAGCGGCCTTTGGATCAACGCGCGAATGACGCTGTAAAACCGCATGCACGGTACTGACCGAAGGCATCACTTTGCCGTCGTCTTCCAGCACACGCTTGAGCTTGCGAGCGCCCCAAGCGGCGTACTCCTGACTCACGGTCAGAATCTGCTGCTCAACATCGTCAGCGCAACGTTTGGGTGATGTCTTTGGTTGTCGAGACTGATCGATCAATCCCTCTGCACCTGAGGTCTCAAACCTGTTGAGCCATTTGTAGGCAGTGCTTGGGCTGATATTGAATCGACGGCAAAGCTGCCGAACATTGGCCCCTTCTTGCCGAGCCAACAGCACGAATTCTGAACGAAGCTGCACGGTGGACACCTCTTCCCAAGACACAGGCCATCTCCTTCGCGATGAGCAATGTGTCTATTAAAATGTGTCCACCATGTCTCCGAACACCTGTCCACCATGTCTCCGGTACATACAGGGAGAGGGTTAGGGTGAGGGGCTTTTCAGCCCTTCATCACCTGCGCCAACAACTCGTACGAATGCACACGATCAGCATGCTCATACAAATCGCTGGTAAAAATCAGCTCATCCGCCTGCGTCTGCTCAATCAGCACTTCGAGCTTCGCACGGATCTTCTGCGGGCTACCAACCATCGCCAGACCGAGGAAATCACCCACCGCCTCACGCTCATGGGGCAACCACAAGCCATCCATGGTTTTCACCGGCGGACGCTGCACCAGGCTCTGCCCACGCATCAACGCGAGAATGCGCTGGTACACCGAAGTCGCCAGGTAATCGGCTTGCTCATCAGTATCGGCGGCCACCAGCGGGACGCCGAGCATCACGTACGGCTTGTCGAGCACCGCCGAGGGTTTGAAGTGATTGCGATAAACGCGAATCGCCTCGTGCATGAAACGCGGGGCGAAGTGCGAGGCGAAGGCGTAAGGCAAGCCGCGCTCACCGGCCAGTTGCGCACTGAACAGGCTGGAACCGAGCAGCCAGATCGGCACATTGGTGCCGGTGCCCGGCATCGCGATCACGCGCTGATCCGGCGTGCGCGGGCCGAGGTAGCGCACCAGTTCGGCGACGTCTTCGGGGAAATCATCAGCGCTGCCGGAGCGTTCACGGCGCAACGCCCGAGCAGTCATTTGATCGGAGCCGGGCGCGCGGCCCAGGCCGAGATCGATCCGTCCCGGATAGAGACTTTCGAGGGTGCCGAACTGCTCGGCGATCACCAGCGGCGCATGGTTGGGCAGCATCACGCCGCCGGAGCCAACGCGGATGGTCGACGTTCCGCCCGCCAGATAACCCAGCAGCACCGACGTTGCCGAACTGGCAATGCCGTCCATGTTGTGGTGTTCGGCCACCCAGAACCGCGTGTAGCCAAATTTCTCGACGTGCTGCGCCAAATCCAGCGAGTTGCGCAGCGATTGCGCCGGGCTGCCGTTCTCGCGCACCGGCACCAGATCGAGGGTGGAAAATTTTACGTCGGACAGTTGCTTCATAAACCTGCGTCTCCGAGTGAGGAGGCAGGTTCTTCTTGCAAACGAAAACCTGCCGAATCCATAAGCGTGTTTTGTGCAATGAGGGCATATACCCGAGTTTCAATAGCAGTGATGAAATTTCCTACTAAAAAAGTCAACGATTCAGCCGGGCTGAACTTTGCTGCGGCGTCTATCCTCAGAAGCCTTGCAAGCAAAAACCACGACGACGCGGCGTTTCCGCGTCAGATCTTGAGGAGGCAGACATGGCTATCGTGAAGAAAGCATCCGCACATTGGGCAGGCGATCTGAAAACCGGCATCGGCTCGATCTCCACTGAAACCGGTGTCCTCAGAGAAGCGCCCTACGGTTTCAAGGCGCGCTTTGAGGGCGGCAAAGGTACCAACCCGGAGGAGCTGATCGGCGCGGCGCATGCCGGCTGCTTCTCCATGGCGTTTTCGATGATTCTGGGCGATGCGGGCCTGAAGGCCGACAGCATTGATACCCAGGCTGAAGTGACTCTCGATCAGGTGGATGGCGGGTTCGCGATCACCGCGGTGAAGCTGATCCTCAAGGCGAAAATCCCTGGGGCGACGCAGGCGCAGTTTGAAGAGCTGAGCAACAAGGCCAAGGAAGGGTGCCCGGTCTCGAAAGTGCTGAATGCGAAGATTACGCTTGAGGCTTCGCTGGTCAGTTGATTCGACTCTGACTGGTCTGTCGCTATCGCGAGCAGGCTCACTCCTACAGTTGATCTCCAGCGAACACAATTATTGTGGGCGTCGAAGATCCCCTGTAGGAGTGAGCCTGCTCGCGATAGCCATCTGCAGATCACCCAAGGTTTGAAACCTTCAGCACAAGTTGTGAGCGAAGTCAGAACCCTCGCTGTAAAAGTATGGTCGAATAAATGACAGCAGCTTCAGCGCACGCCCGTGCGCGCTGCCTCAGGGAGCTTCACTCATGAAACGTATTGGCTTGGCGATTCTCTGCAGTGCACTGGCCACTTCTGTCATTGCGGCACCCAAAGACTGTGAAGAACTGAAAAAAGAAATCGAAGTGAAGATTCAGGCCAAAGCCGTGCCGTCCTACACACTGGAAATCGTCAGCAAGGAAGAGGCCGCAAAACATGACATCGCCATGGTGGTCGGTTCATGTGAGAACGGCACCAAAGCGATCATCTATCAAAAGAACGATCGCTGAGTCACCTCAGATAATGCAGTTGTAGTCGTAATCCTCGGCGACGATTTCACGCTTGGCGTTATACAGCCGGGCGCTCGGTGTGAACCCCAGCGAACGCCCTTCCAGCACATAACGCTGCCCGGCCTCGAAATGGTCGTAGCGGATGTACAGGTAGCACAGCCGCTCTACGGGGCCAGTCATCAGGGCGCCACCACCGCCAAACACTTCGAAATCAAACCGCACGCGCAATTCGTGGCTGCCCGGGGTGACCTGAAAGTAGCGCCCGTCATTCAGTCGCTGTTTGTCGAGGCGCTCGGCCATCAGCACTTTACCGCCGGGTGTCGGCGTCGAAAAATCGACCCAGGCCATCTGCGGATCGACCGGGGGCAATGGCGTCTGACAACCGGCCACAAGAGTAGCAACGAGCAACAACAGCAACTGGCGCATGACGAATATCCACTGATCTGAATACTCAGCATAGCGCCGTTCAGGTGCGCTGACAGCCTGCCGGCGTGCCCTGGCCTACCACTTTGCGCTGCTCGTCATAGAGCTTGGCCCAAGGCCGGAAACCAATACTGCCGGCCTGCAACTGATAACGCTGGCCGGCGTTGAAGTCCTTGAATTTCACGCTCAACTGGCAATCGCGCCACAGCGGCTCAGCGTCAGGACCGATGTTGGTCGCCTCGACCGGGAATTGATAACGCACCTTCAACTCATGGCTGCCGGGCTGTACTTCGAAGTAGCGTTTGTCGGCAGTCGCTTGGGTATCGACCTGCAGCGCTTGCAGCGCCGTGTCCTGCTGCCGGGCATCAAGATCGATCCAGGCTTGCGAAGGGTCAGGATCGGGCATTCCGAATCCGGCACAACCGGCCAGCGTCAGCAGGCCTCCTGACAGCATCAACATGCGCATAGCGGTGCTCCTTAAGGCGGGATAGTCTTGCGGGCAGACTCTCCGGGGGATTTCTTATTTTGAGCAGGCCGTTTCCAAGCCTTGGGTTACTTGATCGCGTTTTTCGGATTTTGTTTCCGGGTGTGATGTTTTTGTTGCTCAACGGTTGCGCCAGCGTCAGCTATTACACGCAGTTGGCCAGCGGCCAACTGCAATTGCTGCGGGCGCGCGAGCCTGTGGAAAAGGTGATCAACGATCCGAGCCGCGACGCCACTCTGCGCACCCACTTGGCGCAGTCGCAAAAGGCCCGTACCTTTGCCAGCGAGCATCTGCATTTGCCGGATAACCAGAGCTATCGCCTGTACGCCGACATCCATCGCCCGTACGTGGTGTGGAATGTGTTCGCCACTCAAGAGTTCTCCCTGACACCGCAGAACCATTGCTTCCCGATTGCCGGCTGCGTGGCCTATCGCGGTTATTACAGCCAGAGCGCGGCGCGCGGTGAAGCGGCGATCCAGCGATTGCAGGGCATGGACGTATCGATTGGCGGCGTCGAGGCCTATTCGACGCTCGGCTGGTTCAATGACCCGATTCTTAATTCGATGATGGGCTGGGGCGACGAGCGCCTGGCCACGCTGATCTTTCATGAGCTGGCGCATCAGCGCTTTTATGTGAAAGACGACACCGAATTCAACGAATCCTTCGCCACGTTTGTCGAGCAGGAAGGCACGCGGCAGTGGCGAGCATTTCGCGGGTTGCCGGTGGATACCGATTCGCGGCTCAAACAACGCGATCAGTTTATTGAGTTGGTGCTCGAAACCCGCTCACGGCTGGAGAAGTTGTATGCGCAGCCATTACCGGCGGAGCAGATGCGCGAACGCAAAGCGGCAGAGTTCGAACGGTTTCGCCGGGATTATCGGCTGATGAAAGACAGCCAGTGGGCCGGGGACAAGCGTTATGACGCTTGGGTGAATGCGCCGTTGAACAATGCGCGGTTGTTGCCGTTTGGGCTGTATGACCAGTGGGTGCCGGCGTTTTCGGCGGTGTTCAGTCAGGTCGGGGGAGATTGGCTGAGATTTTATGCTGAGGTAGAGCGGTTGGGTGGGTTACCGGTGACTGAGCGTAAAGCGGCACTGAAAGCATTGGCAGATGATGAGATATCAGTGGCTGATCTGGCCTCATCGCTGGCAAGCCAGCTCCCACAGGGACAGCGGTGAGCCTGAGCACATCGCTCACCTGTGGGAGCTGGCTTGCCAGCGAAGGCGTACTGATCAGCGCTGCAGAAACGCCTGATGCAACTCGTCCAGCGTTTCAAAGTGATAAGCCGGCGCCTCGGCACTCAACTCTTCAAAACTGCCAAACCCATACCCCACTGCCGCCGCATCCAGCCCATTGCTGCGCGCCCCGATCAGATCATGTTTACGGTCACCGATCATCAACGTATTCGCCGGGTCCAGCCCTTCTTCCTTGATCAGATGCGCAATCAACTCAACCTTGTTGGTCCGTGTGCCATCCAGCTCACTGCCGTAAATCACCTTGAAGTGCCGGGCAAAATCAAAATGCCGGGCAATCTCGCGGGCAAATTCCCACGGCTTCGAGGTGGCGATATACAGCTGCCGGCCTTGGCCACTGAGGGTTTCCAGCAACGGCGTGACGCCATCGAACACACGGTTCTCGTACAGGCCCGTCACTTTGAAGCGCTCGCGATAGAAATTCACCGCCTGCCATGCCTTGGCCTCATCGAATCCGTAAAACTGCATGAACGCCTGCAATAACGGCGGGCCGATGAAGTGTTCCAGCTTGGTCAAGTCCGGCTCATCGATGCCGAGCTTGGCGAGGGCGAACTGGATGGAACGGGTGATGCCCTCACGCGGGTCGGTCAGGGTGCCATCGAGGTCGAACAGTACGGTCTGGTAATGCATGAGAAATCCTGAGCAGTTGTAAGGCAATTCAGAGCTGGTCGTAACCTTCGGCAAGATGCAGGTCCTTGAGCTTCACGTAGTTCGCCGCGCTGTAAGTGAAGAAGGCTTTTTCCTTGTCGGTGAGTTCTCGCACCTGTTTCACCGGGCTACCCACATAGAGGAAGCCGCTTTGCAGACGCTTGCCCGGTGGCACCAGGCTGCCGGCGCCAATGATCACATCGTCCTCGACCACCGCGCCGTCCATGACAATGCTGCCCATGCCGATCAACACGCGGCTGCCAACACTGCAGCCATGCAGCATGACTTTGTGGGCGATGGTGACGTCATCGCCGATCAGCAGCGGGAAGCCGTCGGGATTGAACGGGCCGGCGTGGGTGATGTGCAGCACGCAACCGTCCTGGACGCTGGTGCGCGCACCTATACGAATGCGGTGCATGTCGCCACGGATCACGGTCAGCGGCCAGACAGAGCTGTCTTCACCGATTTCGACGTCGCCGATGACCACCGCCGAGCCGTCGACAAACGCGCCTTTGCAAAGGCTTGGGGTGTGATTCTGGTACTTGCGAACGGACACGATAATTTCTCTCTCTGTCGCCGATAGCTGCGGTGAATGTCGATTGTAATTAAGATGGGGCAATGTTTCCCCAGCCAAGGTGCCAACCGTGAGCGTGAACAACCCTCTGCTGCAGTCCTACGACCTGCCACCGTTCTCCACGATCCGTGCCGAACACGTCCTGCCCGCCATCGAAACGATCCTGGCCGACAACCGCGCCGCCATTGCCGAAATCCTCAAGACTCAGGTTCAGAACCCGACTTGGTCCGGCCTGGTACTGGCGATGGACGAACTTAATGATCGCCTCGGTGCTGCCTGGAGCCCGGTCAGCCACCTCAACGCCGTGTGCAACAGCGCCGAACTGCGCGAAGCCTACGAGTCGTGCCTGCCAGCCCTGAGCGCCTACTCCACCGAGATGGGCCAGAACCGCGAGCTGTTCCAGGCTTATGAAGCGCTGGCCAACAGTCCGGAAGCCGCCGGTTTCGACGTGGCGCAAAAGACTATTCTGGAACACGCCCTACGTGATTTCCGTCTGTCGGGTATCGACCTTCCGGAAGCCGAGCAGAAACGCTACGCCGAAGTGCAGAGCAAACTGTCCGAGCTGGGCAGCCGTTTCTCCAATCAACTGCTCGACGCCACTCAGGCGTGGACCAAGCACGTCACCGACGAAGCCGCCCTCGCCGGCCTGACCGATTCGGCCAAGGCGCAAATGGCTGCTGCCGCACAAGCCAAAGGCCTCGACGGCTGGCTGATCACCCTGGAATTCCCGAGCTACTACGCTGTGATGACCTACGCGCAAGACCGCGCCCTGCGTGAAGAAGTCTACGCCGCCTACTGCACCCGCGCCTCGGATCAAGGCCCGAACGCCGGTCAGCACGACAACGGCCCGGTGATGGAAGAGATCCTCGACCTGCGCCAGGAGCTAGCCAAACTCTTGGGCTTCGCCAGTTTCTCCGAGCTGAGCCTGGCCACCAAAATGGCTGAATCCAGCGATCAGGTGCTGAGCTTCCTGCGCGATCTGGCCAAGCGCAGCAAGCCGTTCGCTGCGCAGGATCTGCAACAGCTGCGCGCCTACGCCGCCGAACAGGGCTGCACCGACCTGCAAAGCTGGGACAGCGGCTTCTACGGTGAAAAGCTGCGTGAACAACGTTACAGCGTTGCTCAGGAAACCCTGCGCGCCTACTTCCCGATCGACAAAGTGCTAAGCGGCCTGTTCGCCATCGTCCAGCGTCTGTACGGCATCGAAATCGCTGAACAGAAAGGCTTCGATACTTGGCACCCGGACGTGCGCCTGTTCGAGATCAAGGAAAACGGTCAGCACGTCGGCCGCTTCTTCTTCGATCTCTATGCCCGCGCCAACAAGCGTGGCGGTGCGTGGATGGACGGCGCCCGCGACCGTCGCCGCACGGTTGATGGCGTACTGCAAAGCCCGGTGGCCAACTTGGTGTGCAACTTCACCCCGGCCGACAGCGGCAAGCCTGCGCTGCTGACCCACGATGAAGTGACCACGCTGTTCCACGAATTCGGCCATGGCCTGCATCACCTGCTGACCCGCGTGGATCACGCTGGTGTTTCCGGGATCAACGGCGTGGCGTGGGATGCGGTCGAGCTGCCGAGCCAATTCATGGAAAACTGGTGCTGGGAACCGGAAGGCCTCGCACTTATTTCCGGTCACTACGAAAGCGGCGAGCCGCTGCCCCAGGACCTGCTGGAAAAAATGCTCGCGGCGAAGAATTTCCAGTCGGGCCTGATGATGGTCCGCCAACTCGAGTTCTCGCTGTTCGACTTCGAACTGCATGCCACCCACGGCGACGGCCGTAGCGTGCTGCAAGTGCTCGAAGGCGTGCGTGACGAGGTATCGGTGATGCGTCCGCCGGCCTACAACCGCTTCCCGAACAGCTTCGCGCACATCTTCGCCGGTGGCTACGCGGCGGGTTATTACAGCTACAAGTGGGCTGAAGTACTGTCGGCGGATGCCTTCTCCAAGTTTGAAGAGGACGGCGTGCTCAACGCTGAAACCGGCCGGGCTTTCCGCGAAGCGATTCTGGCGCGCGGCGGTTCGCAGGCACCGATGGTGCTGTTCGTCGACTTCCGTGGCCGTGAGCCATCGATTGACGCACTCTTGCGCCACAGCGGCCTGAGTGAGGACGCGGCAGCATGAGTGAGGCACCTGTGATTACCAAGAAACGCTTTATCGCCGGGGCGGTCTGCCCGGCGTGCAGCGAGCCGGACAAGTTGATGATGTGGAACGAAGACAGCGTGCCGCACCGTGAATGCGTGGCTTGCGGTTACTCCGACACACTCAACGAGCAAGGGCTGTCGGTACCGAAAGAGCTGGGCACGCGGGTCAACACCAGCGCGCTGAACAAACCTGCGCCGGACAAGACCGTGCAGGCGGTGCAGTTTTTTCCCAACCCGAAACTGAAAAAGAAACCTGACCAGCCCAATTGAGCTGTGGCTACTTCGCACCGAATCAACGGTGCGAGGTGGTATCTATGTAATGCCTTGCCCTTGCGCTTTCTCCGTAGGCTGATTTTTTCAGCCTACGGTCAAGGAAGACGCGATGCCCCCTACCAATCCCCTGCTACAACGCTGGCAACTGCCGGCCTGGTCCGACGTAAAGGCCGAGCACCTGGCACCCGCCATCAATGCCATCGTGGCCGATAACCAGCGGATCATCGCCGAAGTGATCGCCACCCAGACCGACCACCCCAACTGGGATGATCTGGTGATAGCCGTCGCCGAAGCCGACGCACGGCTCGCTGAAACCATGGTTCTCATCGACGTGCTCTCGACGGTCAAAAGTGCTGATGTCGACTGGGTAGAGCAGAGCGCCCTGTGCAGTATTACTGCGGCACGCTATCGGGTGCAGAAGTCTGCCAACCTGGAGCTCTATCACACCTATCAACGTCTGCAGCAGAGTTCGATCGCCGACAGCTTCGATGACTTTCGCAAAGCGTCGTTAGCCAAGACCCTGCGCTCTTTTCGTCTGTCGGGCATCGAATTGCCCGCCGAACAGCGCCAGCGGTTAACCTCGATAAACCTCGACATCGAGCTTCAGGAGCAATTGTTCCAAATCAATCTGGAGCGCAGCAATGCCGCCTGGAGCAAGCAGATTGACCAATCGGCGACGCTCGACGGCCTGTCAGCCGCGTTCAAGGATCGGCTGGCGCTCAATGCGCGTCGAACGGGAAAAAGCGGCTGGTTGCTGACGCTGGATCGCAACACTTACGAATACATCATGAAAAATGCGCGAGACCGGAGTTTGCGCGAAGAGTATTTCCGCGCTTATTGCACCCGGGCCTCGGATCAAGGACCGCATGCTCTTCAGTTCGACAACGGTCCGGTTTTGCAAAAGTTACTCGGGTTACGCCATGAAAAAGCCAGGTTGCTGGGTTTCGAGAGCTTCGCCCAACTGCGGCTTGCAAATCACATGGCCACCTCACCAACTCAGGTCGAACATTTTTTAAAGCAACAGATCGAGCAAAATCGTGCCGCACTGGATCAGGACATGCAGGCGCTGCAAGCATTCGCCGCAACGCAGGGCGTCGCAGAACTGCAGGCCTGGGATTTCGAGTTTTTTGCTGAGCAATTACGCCAGCTACGCTCGGCGAGCACACTGAAAGGACTTCGCGAGTATTTCCCGCTAGATGAAACGCTACGCCGGTTCTGCCAGTTCAATGAATACCTGTTCGGTATCAAATTGGCCGAGCAACAAGACCTAAGCAATTGGCACGAGGAGGTGCGGCTGTTTGAAGTCAGCGAATACGATCAGGTGATGGGGTACATCTACTTTGATCCGTTTCATCGTGAGGACGGCCCCGACTTTGCCTTGACCAATACCGTGCGCAACCGACGAATCAATGCCGAGGGCCGGCCGGCCCTGCCGATTGCCATCCTTCACTGCAACTTCCCGCCCGCGACCAGCGAGTATCCCTGCCTGCTTTCACACAAGAACCTGCGCGTGCTATTCCACGAGTTCGGGCATTGCCTGCAACAGGTGCTGACCCGCTCGCCCCACCACAACCTGTCGGGGATCTCGCAACTGGCGCGCGATACAGGTGAGTTCGCCGGGCAACTGTTCGAGCAATTGAGCCTTTCAGAGGAACTGCTTCAGTGGCTGTCAGCACATTACAAAACCCGCGCGCCGCTAAGCCGCACACGGCTAACGTCAGCACTGGCCGCGATCGCGACGCACACCAGTCGCGATACCGCCACGCTGCTGCTTGAGTCTTTACTCGATCTTGAATTGCACCGTAGCGAGGAAAATGGCCGAAACGCGCAATCGTGCTTCGAAGCGGTGCTGCAAAAAATTCCGCAGCTGCAATTACCCGCCTATTGCCGCTTTGCCAACAGTTTCGATTATCTGGTGACCGGTTACGAAGCCTCGGTCTACGCCTACAAGTGGTCAGGCGTATTGGCCAGCAAAGCGTTCAAGCGCTTTGGGCGTGATGGGATATTCAATACGCAAACCGGCCGGGAACTGCGTGAAGCGTTCTTCTCCGGTGATTCGACTTCGCTGCTCAGCGCGCTGGAGACCTTTATGGGTCAGCCGGTGGCTGCTGATCTGGCAGCGCAACCGGACTGACGCGCCGATCACTCAATGTGGGCGGACTTGAACCAGCTTTTCATTGAACAGGTGGCGAAAGCACTGGTACTGCAATCGCCATTGACCAACGCCGTGCGCAATTTTTCGACATCCACCTGCGTCATGTAACGCACACCATCCTTGAAATGAATACTGTCGCCAAAACCGCCTTGGGTCATCTCGCTCAAGGCATCCTCTTTGCTCCACCCCTGAATCACCACTCGATACATCGCCGCCATCAGTCCGGTGCGGTCGGAACCGTGCTTGCAATGCATCAGCACCGGGCCATTGGCTTCGGCAGCCTGAATAGCCCGCAGGGTCTTGAGTACATCGGCGTCGTCAACGTGATTGGTGCGATAGGGAAGTTGCACCTGATGAATGTCGGGGTCAGACAACCAGTCGTCCGCTTCTGGCAGAAAGTTGATCACCGTGGCGACCTTGAGACTTTTCAGCAGCGGCACCGCGCCGTCATCCGGCAAGGCGCTGCGATAGAGCAATGGCGACAGCTGGAACAGGTTGTATTGCACTTCGACCGGTTGCGCCCACTCAGTCGGACGAACCGTCGATGCCGTCGCCGCCTGGGCCGGTATCCAGGGCAACAGTGCTAAAAAAGCTATACACAAAGCAGGAAAAAAACGCACTCGGGACATGCTGGTTTTACCGTGTCGGGATTCATCGATGAGGGGGAAACGCAGCTTCGGCGTTGCGCGGTCAAAGCCCTGTGAGGCGCCTGTCAAAGAAACGTGAATCCGCACGCTTTCCAGCACTGCCGTAAAGAAAACCGGTGTTTTTTCCGCTGAATCGGTTTATCCGGAAGCTTAGCCTGCTACCATTTGTCACATCATGTTGCAGACGCGTCCCCTTTTTCCGGGTCAGACCGGATCCGTCGCGACGAAAAATCCTCAAGCCGCTCGCAGAAGCGGCTGTCCTCTAATGCCTGATGAGGTGCACCCCAATGTCTGATGAAGATCGAGACAACCCGCGGCGTGAGTTTTTGCGCAAATCCCTGACCCTGATCCCGGTTGTCACCCTGGCCGGCACCGGTCTGGGCAGCAGCGTCCTGCAAGCAGCGCCTGAAGCGGCGCCGGCTGCGCCCGCGCCGCAACCGGTTCACGCTGATGCCAGCGTCTACCAACCGAGTTATTTCACCGCCGAAGAGTGGGCGTTCATCAATGCCGCCGTTGCTCAACTGATCCCCAACGATACTCAAGGACCGGGCGCGCTCGAAGCCGGTGTGCCGGAATACATCGACCGCCAGATGAACACGCCGTACGCCGCCGGTGCGCTTTGGTACATGCAAGGCCCGTTCAATGCCGACGCCGCTCCGGAAATGGGTTGGCAGAGCAAACTGGTGCCCAAAGAGATCTATCGACTCGGCATCGCCGCCACGGATCAGTGGGCAAAATCCCTCAACGGTAAAGTATTTGCTGAACAAGACAGCGCTACCCGAGACGATTTGCTCAAGCAACTCGAAGCTGGCAAGCCGCAATTCGATGCGGTTCCGGCAAAGATTTTCTTCAATCTGCTGCTGCAAAACACCAAGGAAGGGTTCTTCTGCGACCCGATCCACGGTGGCAACAAAGGCATGGTCGGCTGGACCATGATCGGCTTCCCCGGCGCCCGCGCCGATTTCATGGATTGGGTGGAACGTAACGAGCAATACCCCTTCCCGGCAGTTTCGATTCGCGGCGAGAGGGCGTAAGCATGGCAACGGTAATGAAGAAGGTTGACGCAGTGATCGTGGGTTTCGGCTGGACCGGCGCGATCATGGCCAAGGAACTGACCGAAGCGGGTCTCAACGTGCTGGCGCTGGAGCGCGGGCCGATGCAGGACACCTACCCGGACGGCAACTATCCGCAGGTGATCGACGAACTCACCTACAGCGTGCGCAAAAAACTCTTTCAGGACATCTCCAAAGAGACCGTCACCATTCGTCATAGCGTCAACGACATCGCCCTGCCGAACCGCCAGTTGGGCGCGTTCCTGCCAGGCAATGGTGTTGGCGGCGCCGGACTGCACTGGTCGGGCGTGCACTTCCGGGTCGATCCGATCGAGTTGCGCATGCGCAGCCACTACGAAGAGCGCTACGGCAAAAGCTTTATCCCCAAGGACATGACCATCCAGGACTTCGGCGTCAGCTATGAAGAGCTGGAGCCGTTCTTCGATTTCGCCGAAAAAGTCTTCGGCACCTCGGGCCAGGCCTGGACGGTGAAAGGCCAATTGGTCGGTCAGGGCAAGGGCGGCAACCCGTACGCGCCGGATCGCTCCAATCCGTTCCCGCTGGAAGCGCAGAAAAACACAGTCTCCGCACAGCTGTTCGGCAAAGCAGCGACTGAAGTCGGTTACAAGCCCTACAACTTGCCTTCGGCAAACACCTCGGGGCCTTACACCAACCCTTACGGCGCACAGATGGGCCCGTGCAACTTCTGCGGTTTCTGTAGCGGTTACGTGTGCTACATGTACTCCAAGGCGTCGCCGAACGTGAACATTCTGCCGGCGCTCAAGCCGCTGCCGAATTTCGAGCTGCGGCCTAACTCGCATGTGTTGCGGGTCAATCTCGACAGCAGCAAATCCAAAGCCACCGGCGTGACCTACATCGACGGTCAGGGTCGCGAGATCGAGCAACCGGCGGATCTGGTGATTCTCGGCGCGTTCCAGTTGCACAACGTGCGTCTGATGCTGCTGTCCGGCATCGGCAAGCCATACGACCCGATCAGCGGCGAAGGCGTGGTCGGGCGTAACTTTGCCTACCAGAACATGGCGACCATCAAGGCGTTCTTTGACAAGGACACCCACACCAACAACTTCATTGGCGCCGGCGGTAACGGCGTGGCGCTGGATGACTTCAACGCCGATAACTTCGACCACGGCCCGCACGGCTTCGTCGGCGGCTCGCCGATGTGGGTCAACCAGGCCGGCAGCCGGCCGATTGCCGGCACTTCGAACCCGCCGGGCACACCTGCGTGGGGCAGTGCCTGGAAACGCGCGACCGCCGATTACTACACCCACCAGGTGTCGATGGACGCCCACGGCGCGCATCAGTCCTACCGTGGCAACTACCTCGATCTCGATCCGGTGTACCGCGATGCCTACGGTCTGCCGCTGCTGCGGATGACCTTCGACTGGCAGGAAAACGACATCAAGATGAACCGCTTCATGGTCGAGAAAATGGGCAAGGTCGCCGAAGCGATGGGCCCGAAAGCCATTGCGGTGATCGGCAAGAAAGTCGGCGACCACTTCAACACCGCGTCTTACCAGACCACGCACCTCAACGGTGGCGCGATCATGGGTACCGATCCGAAGAAGAGCGCGTTGAACCGCTACCTGCAGAGCTGGGACGTGCACAACGTCTTCGTTCCGGGCGCCTCGGCGTTCCCGCAGGGCCTGGGTTACAACCCGACCGGGCTGGTTGCCGCACTGACCTACTGGTCGGCGAAGGCGATCCGCGAGCAGTACCTGAAAAACCCCGGCCCGCTGGTTCAGGCTTAAGGAGCGATGACCATGAAAAATCTCGTTATCGCGACTCTGGCGCTGCTCGGCAGCGCCGCAATCCATGCGGCTGAAGTTGATCAAAGTTTGATCAAACAGGGCGAATACCTCGCCCGCGCCGGTGACTGCGTAGCCTGCCACACCGCCAAGGGCGGCAAACCGTTCGCCGGTGGCCTGCCAATGGAAACGCCGATCGGCACGATCTACTCGACCAACATCACCCCGGATAAAACCGGCGTCGGTGAATACAGCTTCGAAGACTTCGATCAGGCCGTACGCCATGGCGTCGCCAAAAACGGCAGTACGTTGTACCCGGCGATGCCGTATCCGTCCTACGCGCGTGTCAGCGAAACCGATATGCAAGCGCTGTACGCGTATTTCATGCACGGCGTAGAACCGGTGGCACAGGAGAACAAGGGCAGTGATATTCCATGGCCGTTGAGCATGCGCTGGCCGCTGATGGGCTGGCGCTGGATGTTTGCGCCGAAGGTCGAGGACTACAAGCCAGTCGGTGACGACGCCGTCATCAGTCGTGGCGCGTATCTGGTCGAAGGCCTCGGCCACTGCGGTGCCTGCCATACACCACGCGCGCTGACCATGCAGGAAAAATCCCTGAGTGCGGCTGACGGTACAACCTTCCTCGCCGGCAGTGCGCCGCTGGAAGGCTGGATCGCCAAAAGCCTGCGCGGCGATCACAAGGATGGCCTCGGCGGCTGGAGCGAAGAGCAACTGGTGCAGTTTCTCAAGACCGGGCGCAGCGATCGCAGCGCGGTGTTCGGCGGCATGAGCGACGTGGTCACCCACAGCATGCAATACATGACCGATGCCGACCTGACCGCGATTGCCCGCTACCTCAAATCACTGCCGGCCACTGATCCGAACGATCAACCGCATCAGTACGATGAGAAAGCCGCCAAAGCACTGTGGAACGGTGACGACAGTCAGCGTGGTGCTGCGGTGTACATCGACAACTGCGCGGCGTGCCACCGCACCGATGGTCACGGCTACACCCGGGTGTTCCCGGCGCTGGCGGGCAATCCGGTGCTGCAATCGGAAGACCCGACTTCGTTGATTCACATTGTGCTCAAGGGCGGTACGTTGCCGGCGACGCACACGGCACCGTCGACGTTCACCATGCCGGGCTTTGCCTGGCGCCTGTCGGACCAGGAAGTGGCGGATGTGGTGAGTTTCATTCGTGGCAGTTGGGGCAACAAAGGCGCGCCAGTTGACGCTGAAGATGTAGCCAATCTACGCAAGAACGATATGCAAACGACTTCCGGGGATGATTTGGGGCAAGTCACTACGCATAACTGACGGATGTGATTGATACGCCGTTGGCACGGTTCGACTTTTCGTGCGGTGTCAGCGGCCGATCAACGCTTGGGCTGAAAGCCTTTAAACTGCGCAAATGCATCGGCCAGCTGCAGATAAAGCTTCTCGTCGTATTTGTCGATGTCGCCATCGCCGTCAGTATCGACGGCGTCTTCGCAGATCACGTCATAACGACCATTGGCCTGCGACGACGAAGCAAAAAGCGAATAGTCGTAATCCATCATTTCGGTCGCGTCCTCGCTGTAGTGATAAAAAGCGATTTCCGGACTTGCATCCCGATCCATATCCGCGATTTCCAGCAGTATTCTGATAGCCATGGATGAAACCCTGCAGATTGATTGCGTGCTTGAGATTAGGTTTGGCGAGAATTCCGGTCTACTGTCAAAGCTGACAGGGTGTATGCCCAGCCAGTCCTTTACCGGCCACCTGCCATTTACCGTCTCTTCTTCTAAAACAATAAAGCCCTGCATGAGTCGTCATGCAGGGCTTTATTTTTATTTGCTGTGAGATTCTTACATTTTCAATTACGGATTAACGATACTTACATAAGCCTTGGCCAGTGCAATCAACTTCGCTTTGTCGTCGTTATCAATATCGCCATCACCGTCCACATCTTTCTTGTTGGTGCGAACAGTGAACGTTTTGCCACGGTCGCTGGACACCGCCACTACGTAGATCGAGTCGACCAGCGCCTCGGTAGGCAGTTCCTGTTCGGCGTTCCAGCCCAGTTCCTTTCGTGCCAGTTGCATCGAAACAATGGTGTTGGGTTCCGATGCATTGGGTTGCATCATTTGCACAAAGACACCGCGTTGATTGAGGTAAGACATGAATTAAATCCTTTTAATTTAGTTATCGGACAAGTGCCACTCGGAGTAGCCAAGGCTATCTTTGATAACTTGTCGCGACAATCAAACATATGTATCTCGGGTTGTACTTCGGCTCTGCACCTATATATAAATTTTGGAACTCAACAAGTATCCCATCGCTGAACGGTACTGGATCACAGCGGGCTTGCTCATGTACTGTATGCATATACAGATCTGGAGCCTGCCCAATGATCAACCCTCTCCCCCAGCGCGGTCGCGGCACCGCCAGCAACCCGCACAACCGCTTCGCGCCGAACCGTTCGGTGGCCGAGGATGACGGCTGGTATCAGGAGGTGCCGCTGACCCAAGGCACCGAGGTGATGATCGAAACCGCGAAAACCATCATTACCCGCAATACCTCTCCGGATCTGCCCTTCGACCGCTCGATCAATCCCTACCGTGGCTGCGAGCATGGCTGACTGTATTGGGTGATTGGAACCATTACATGAAACACTTAGACTTCAGCTCCGCTGACGGGGGGTCACCCTCGACCGTAGGTCATGACTAACTCAGCAGTGGGAACACCTCAACGGAACGGGTTCACCTCGACCAGATACACCATCTACACAAACCAGCTTGTGCTCTTGATCTTGTCTTGGGTGCAGACACGACAGCGAACGCTGTCAGGATTACTCGTGACCGAAGGTCACAGGGAATTACACGTCAGCTCACGCTGACAACGTGAAGGGCAAAATCAAGAGCTCGGCTTCGCCTTTTATAATGCTGCGCTATTCCATCAGAGCACTACAACTGTAATTCTAATACGATTGGTGCATATGCAATGAACGACCATGAGATCTCTACTGATGGTTTTGAGCTGGGCTTACCCTCACATGTGGACATGCTCAGGCACGAGTGCGATTTGCTCCAAGCTGAGCTGGACACCACACGTGGCGACCTACGCCGCGCTCATCAAACCATCGGCGGAATGATCGTCATGCACCAGACGCTGAGCAAGGAGCTGGCTGCCCTCAAGGTTGAACACACCCGGATAAGCCTGCGTCTGAGTCAGTTCTACGAAGTTGACCGTGCTAAAGAGGTGGCGAAATTTGGTTACAGCTACGGCGACTACAGCAAGAAGTGAAACGCTGGGGCCAGGTTCAACGTGTGACGATCTCATGCAAAGGAATACGACGCTCCAGCAAGGTCGTAACCCTGTGCTGTAGGTCGGGCTGCTTATCCAAAAGGCTTTCTATCCCAAGACGATCCATGTCCAGCCAGAACAACGCAATGGCGCTTACATAACGAGTTAGAATTTCCAGAGTGATTCGTAAGTGCTGCACTGGCGGTTTTGGTGGAGGTGGTGGTTCCATTGAAGAATCCAGCCATGGGAACTGTATAGGTGCGGGCCACAACTCAGGGTGCAAGGTGTGTAGGTCTCTGGCGGAATCACCATCGCCGTGACGGCAAGCGTTGCCCAGCATCTGCAACTGAGTGAGGGCGGGGTAGGAATCGAAGCTACTCAACTCAACACCTCGCACCTTGAAGAACAGTGCGTTCAACTTAGCGCCCCATGAGGCGTCCTCTAGTTTCTTGAGAGTTACCCCTTCAATGGTGTGACGACCTAAACAGCAGATGAGGTAGGAGCGTATCTGTTGCTCCCACAACGACTGGATAGCGAGGGCGAACGTCATGTATGTGCGCTGAATTAGCCGCTCATGGTCGGACAGAGCAAAATGGAACACCACATCATCTTGAGCAGCGCGGGCCAGCTCTTGCCGCTTCTGCTCTAACGCTGCGAGCGACGGTTGCACAACCAGCGAAAGGAAGTCTTGAACAGTGTCGCCGTTGTTGTGAGCGTAAGCATCGGCAAACCCAATCGTCCATTTATAGGGTGCTGTCATGTCTTCATCCTTGTGGCAGTAGAGGCCGAGTTTCTCAGACTCCCATTTTTCGCCGAAAATTTCGACCACTTGCGAGAGTGTTCAGGATTCAGGGCGGGAATATAATCTGTGAGGCCTGTCCGACCACCGAGCCGTCAAGCAGGAACGCTAGGGGTGAGGGGTAATGCGTAGTGATTACAAAATAAGAACCGCTCTCATTTGATATGGTCACTCCTGTAATGCTCTGCAAGGATCTGTGAGAGCTTACAGCTACCCATGTAGCCATCATCTAGCTTTAACGCCTCTATGGCGCTCTCAGGAGCTTACAGAGCGCTTTCTGTGTTGAATGACAGGTGTAATGCCATCATTGCACGCTTCACCTGCATCGGAGACCACTCACCGCCTCGACTTGTAGCAACTCCCTTCTCGTTCAGACAGTTAGCCACCGCTGGCAGCGTCTTCGCACCCTTGCGAATGCACAGGTCGATTGGGTCTCGCACTGTCTCAAGCCAACTTGTCACACGCTGTTGAACGGCTTCACCAGCCTTAACCCGGTTGGCTGGGGTACGGCCTCTAGCGAGCACATCGGTGCGGTTCTGCACTGACTGGATGGCGACAGGATCACCAGCCTCAGCCTTGGCCTTCAATGCGGCCAAAGTGTCCTTGGTGCGGTCACTGATGAACTTGCGTTCCTGCTCAGCCAAAGCAGCGAATAGATGCAACTGGAACAGGGTGGCGTCGGGCATGGTTGCAACTCTGAAACTGGTTTGCTCCATCAACCTTGCGATGTGATGCACCGAACGCGACAGACGATCCAACTTAGCTACCACCAGTACAGCGCCTTCCTTCTTGCACAGGGCCAAAGCCTTGGCACCCTCTGGACGCTCTTCTATGGCGATCTTGCCGGAGACTACGTCAGTGAAGGACTCAGGCAGCAGCTCCCAACCATTAGCAGCAACTGCACGAGCGACGTATTCACGTTGTGCATCGATACCCAGACCAGCATCACCCTGAGACTTTGTGCTCACTCGGTAGTAGGCAATTACACGTAACGGCTTGGTGTTGCTGGTCATGATTTCGGCTCCGTCTAATGGTGACAGGGCAATCATAACATTTCTTCAACGTTCGTTGTAGATTTGTTAATCAGGTATATGGCTATTAGAACGCGCCCGGTGATAACCCTTCGCTATATCCGGGTAGCCCTGCGCTTCAAGCTGAAATTCTGCGTTTTCGTGCAAAAACTCGAATTTGGCACAGTTTGACGGAAATGAATCGGTTATCTCTGGCGCCAGCTTGGCAAGCAATTGGCTACAACCCACGGAAATGCTGAATAATAGCCAATGACTATTATGAATTGATTTGTGATAGAGAGTCTTGCACGCAAGCTTATGCATAGGTTTCCGGGTAGTTATTCGAGGTTATGGAAAGAAGCTCAGGCGCTAGGAACCTGCCTTGGAAGCCCCACGCCGAGAGGGAAACACCATAGGGATAGAGAACTTGATCCGCGACGCTGCACTTGCCTTATCCTCAACTGAACCGTCAGCTTTTAGACCAACAGAAGCGATGGAAATCTTAATACCGCCCCCCCGCTGAGTTGCGGCTTCAGTAGTAACTGCAACGTCAAACTCGATCTTCTCAACAATACGAGTACCCTCCAGACGAGATATCTCGTTTTCAGCCAGAGTTCTACCATAAGCCTGAGAAGAATCGGTATTAGCCTGCATCCGAGTAGGATTCACCACCGCATCGGTGTCCTTCAGCTCTGCACTTGCTTCAAGAATCGCCTCTGATATTTGGCAAAGGCTGCTTTTGATAAAATCTTTCAGCTCCATGGTTCTTTTCCTAAGCTGTTCCAAGGTGAGCAGAAGCGTAGCACCGGGCTGGGACTAGCACCCCATGGCACCTAGTCAGCTTTCCAGCACCCAGCGATTTAGGTCTGCAAGGCGTTCGGTGAGGTTCTTTATGTTCTCGGGACAGCTAGCCTGCTGTTCTGCTTGATGAGCTGGATTCTCAAATCCCAAGACGTTGTAGGTGTCTTCGGTTTCGGCTTTCAGATTTCGCATCAACGCTGGGATTTTATCGTGCTTCACATTGGGGATGTGCTGTAGAGCATCTTCTAGAGCGACTGTGAAATCTTGATAGAGGTCAGGACGGCTACATCCCTTTGCATTGGCCAGATCGAAGTCTGCATTCTCGTAAAGAATGAGGATGTAACCTGAAGTTAGCTTCATCTGAGCTTGAGCCGTGAAAGGCACTGCGATCAATGACATTAGCAAAACGGTAAACTTTAGCGACATGAGCCATTCTCGCTGTGTTCTGAGGGGAGGTGAAACATTGCTAGTCTCACCGACTGTAGCAGACGAAACACACTAGCCTCGCCATAAGATGGTCGCACCGAAAGCGTTTAGCTTTCATCTTGATCCAGCTACGGCGTGACCGCCGACTACCCTTCGGGTGTACCTCGACACAAATACAAATAAACAAAAATCCAGCTCTTGCCTTTGATCTTGCATTTTGCTTCGGTGCATAAACGAATGCGGATGCATTCAGTAGTAACCCATCAGCGGACGCTGACAGTCATTGCACGTCACCTTCGGTGTAGCAGATCAAAAGCGAAGAGCTTTGATGTGTGTTGATATTGGTGTATTGGACGGTGGGCTGATCCTGAATCGGGACGATGCGACTATTGTCCATCAGTGCGTTTAAACTGTAGTGCTCCGCACTGACGTTCGCTTTTATCTCTTATCCGACCGTAATTCAAGTGAACAACTGAACCTAGGTAGTATTCTACGGACATAAAGTTCACAAGTCAGAACTCACCTCTGAGTGAACAACTGAACCTTTGAATAATCTATACAGACAGAAAGTTCAGATGCACAGCTCACTGAGCTGATCGTCATTCGGAAAAGAAAATTCCTCCGCCGCTCTCTGTGTCACTCTTCCTTCCATCGTGTCAACTGCATCCAGCATCCTCTTGCCTTGAACCATAGGCCCAGCGGGGTGATCACCGAGGCCTAGAGTAATAATCTCTTGGCGAACATGCCAAGGGCTGGCAGTAGGGTACTTCTCGCAGAACTCAGCAACCATTTCATCGAGCCGATCAAAGAGAATGATGGCGTCTTGGAGGATTTCATTCTGACTCGCACGCGCTGCTTCTGGCTCCATCCAGTCCGGGCGGATAAATGCGTCCTCGGGCAACGCACGGCGGGCTTTCTTTTCAATCGCCGAGGGAATCGCTTCATCAAATGGAATGCCGTAGGCGACTTTGATTTTAGTGCGAAATTCCATCCGAGAAACTCCTTCCGGGCGAGTCGCCAGTGGAATAAGCTGTTCCATCAAGAAGTAGTGCGTATCGAACACCGCAACCGTGCCAAGATTCCGCTTGCACCAGTTCTCGGTAACTCCTTCTGTAGAAAGAGTCGCTGCGATATCTTTGTACGATGCGCCTTCGGAGCGCATTTGTACCGCTTGCTTGCGGGTGGTGTCAGTGACCTTGCTTACTGCCATTTATATATCTCCTGTATTCAGTTCATGCCATAGGCAGATGCCTCGTGGTGTTGGGTAGGGTCAAATTACAGGCAGCACGAAACCGACGCCTGACATCACTCTGTGGTGGGTCGAGAACGTTCGGTGCGGACTGCTGGAAAGAGCGCCTTTATACGCCAGTTGACCCTGTTTTGTCAAGTTGTATTTGGTGCTGGTAGTTGGGCCAGCTCAAACCATAGCTCAGGCTTCCTGTAGTGCGTTATGGGGATCGCTATCTAATGAGACGACCCAGACTGTAGCCCCGCGCTTATCTACGCCCATATGGCGCCATACTGGACGCCTCAGTAGTTTGGACAGCTCGAAGGCAACTTTCATTGCCTCCGCTGCGTTAGTGAAGATTTGTTTCATTGTTTGATTCCGCTCATTTTCTGATTGATACGAAGATCGACGATCTTTTCAACATACTCTTTCATGCCGTTTCTCTCGTCGCTGAACTGCACTTGCAATTGGTTGTATTGCAGTCGTAATGCATTGTCGGTGTAACTTTGCGAGACGACATTTGCACGATCCAGCATGTAGACGGTGAATACGCCCCCTGCGAAGATTTGCAACACACAGGCGAGCATGATTGTTTGAATAATTGCCTTCATTATTCGACCTCAGTCTGAGCAGCGCGAGCCGTTCTCAACATTTGGCTAAGTTTTTCATCAACCTTTTCAGACACAGCATCACCGATAGCGTTACCAAGCTCTCTGCCATTCGGATCAAGAGCATTGACGGTCACGTCCACTTGGATGTCTGTATGCATTGATTGATCAACGTTTCCAGTTGGTTTGTTGATCACGCCGCTATTAGGGTCAGTTGGCAACAGCCAATCACTTGGCAGCAACGTTTGTTTACGTTGTTGTTCAGACGCGACCATGATGTCTTTGGCGGTGAGCGGTTCGGGCATACGGAACTGGCGAAGTTTGCCGTCAGCCACATTCTCAGAATCTTTGCCAAGATCTGGAGAGTTAATGCGGAACACATCGAAACTCTCGCGCTGAACTGGGTTGATGTGTCCGCCAGCCCAACGTTCTCTGTTGTCCTTCGCTGCTGATTGATCATCTGCAAGAGATGCACCAGTGAACAAACGACGAAGACCATTCAACAATCCCGGTCTTGCACGATCATCCAAACTTGCTTGTTCATTTGGTGATGCTGGTTTCAATCTTGGGCCAAGTGCTGCACCCACTGTACCCGGTAGAGCATTCGGATCTTTCTGCATGGCATTTGGCGTGGCATTACCATTTGCATCGTGTCCGATTAACATACGAATCAACGACGTGTTGAAAGAAGTGAGACCCTTATCCAGTTCCATAAAGGATTTTTTGAGGGGCTGAATTGCTTGATCAAGCTCCCCCAATGCTTTCACTCTATCGAGCACTTCGAGCTTCAATTCGCTATCACTATTCGTTGCGTTATCGTTTAGATACGTCTGGTTCTCGACGCGCTGCTGAGCTGCTTGAATCGAGTTCATCTGTCTTGCAAGAAGATCCCCATTAGCACTCAAGAAGTTGGTCATACCCTGATCGAAGTCGGCAGCAGTAATCTTGGCGTCTGTTACAGCCTGCTTAAACCAAGCGACCTGCTCTTGCGCCTTGCCTTTGAATCCTAAGCGGGAGGCGGCAGCCTGCCTGATAGCGGCCATCACTGGGGCACCCAATGCGTCTCCGAGGTCATTTACGTCACTACCTTCTGGGCGCCCTTTTGCGCGAATCTGATTGAGCTGATAGGCGGCACGGGTCTGAGCCTGTTTATCAAGGGAAGCGGCCCGGAAAACGGCACTTTGATCCTCGAACATTTTTGTGGCTTGCGTAAGCGTCTTACCGAGCGCCAGTTGTCCTTGGACGAACATCGCGAAGGACTTAGCTGTTTCGACTGAAACTTCCATCCCGTACTTGTTAGAGATATCGACAAACTGATCACGAGCAAACTTCTGGTTGGCTGGATTCTTACCGCCAGCGCTTTGTAGAGCGGTATTGAACTGCTCCGCTCCACTTGCGGACTCTTGACGCTGCGCGATGCGCTCACCCAAGTAAGTCACACCACGTACAACGCCATATAGAGCGGCAGTGACCGCTGATAGCCCAACAGCCATACCACCGAGATTAAAGGGCTTAGGCTCGCTCTGGCGGGCCTTCCAAGCCTCGTGGCGTTCAGCCGCAAATGCGAATCGCTGGCTTGATTGGTCGTGCTTAACCGCTGCTCGGGCTTCACGTACAGCAGTCGCTGCCTTAGTAGCTTCGTAACGTTCAGCGGCACGGGCACCACTCGCACGGGCGTTCTGTAGGGCAGCTTCGGCACGCTGTAGTGCAGACTGATGAGACGCCGCTTTTTGCTGGAGTCGAATCGTATCGGCCTGACGACGGCGGAGGATGTCTTGCAAACGTGCTTGGCGAATGGCTGACTGTTCCGATGTAGCCGTGACTCTCGCCCTTCCAAGATCCACCTTCAGCGCCTCTTGTTGAGCCTTGTACTGTTTGCTTGCCAACACGGCGCTCTGAGACTGTGCTTTCAACTTGTCAGTAAGCAGCCACGCTTGCTGACGCTCACCTGTAGCGACTAACTTCTGTTCGGCCAAAGAAGTTTGGAACTGTTGACGGCGGAGCTTGGACAATTTGGTTTCAGTGGCGAGTTCTTTGTCCAATGATCTACGGATGTCGGCATTGAGCTTGATTCGCTCTGATCCCAGGCCCTTGCTGGATACTCCGAAAGCTTTGTTCAACCGAGTTTGTAGTTGCTCAGCTTGGCGCCCCACACTCTGCATTTGCTGGCTGGCCTGTTTGAGCATTCCGAGAAACTTAGTCAGCGGCGCACTTGAGACTTCGAATACCAGCTTACCGGTTAGGCGTGCAATTTCGTCTTGAACACTCATGAGCGGCTACTCCCTCTTCCATGACGGCCATGAACAGGGTGAAACAGTAGCGCGACATCTCGGTCAAACTCAGAATGTCGATGTCCGTAATGCTCAACGTGAGTCCTATCTGCAACGCCGACATGTTCGAGGTATGCTGCAAATGCACTCAGGACGGAACGACTTCCAGTGACTGCAAAGAACAACGCCCCGCTCTCATGGCGAATCCATTTGTATGTAACTTTGACTTGATGCCCGTGCCAACGATTAGCGAAATCGGCAAACTGTGACATGTAGTCCCTAGTGCTGATGACTGCGGCGTCGTGTACTGCGAAAATTGCGTGATACTGATATTGCGGAGATTTTTTCAGCTCTTGAATCGGTGTACCAGTTTCTGTCATTGCTTTCCTTTGTTCTTATGGGCTTGTTTAGCCATCTCAATCATTTTCGCGGCACGATCTCTGGCTGCAAGTAGCTCCAGAGCCGCTTTAAATGCGTTTACGTCCTCTTCCGAAGCTTCTTCATCTACAGCTTGTTTTGTAACGACCTCTACAGGAGCCTCTACAGGGCTTGTAGCGAGCGTATCAGGACAGTAAGTTTTGCGTAGTAGCAATTCCGTCCCGCTAAGTGTCGCTGGATCGATTAACTTGGAATCAGTCATGCCGCGCTCCCATCAATGTTCAACTTTCCCGACTCGATCAGTTGATCTCGGAGCTTTGCACGGGAAGCGGCGAGTTCATCACGAACTTCTTGTTCACGGTTCAAGCGTTGTTGTTGTTCGGCCTGCTGACGATCACGCTCATCCTTGGCAAGTGACAGCGCAACTTGACGATCAATCTCAGCATTCAATGCTGCTTCAAGTTCTGACTCGTAATCAGCTTTTAGCTTCTTGCAAATCTTGGCAAGATCCTTCTCTTGTTCATGCTCTGGCTTTCTCAGATGCAATGTGATGAACGATGCATGCCCACTCTCGATTAGCATTGCTCCGGGATGAGCGGACATTGGATCGAGTGGAGTCCAACCAGCTGCACGGTGCTGATGATATACTTCAAGTGCTTCTACCAACGTGGCAGGAGTGAACTCGACGATTGCACCGATAACGCCTGTGTATGGTTTCTCGATTCGACTCTCGTAGAATGCTTTTTCATTTTGGCAGCGTGCTCGGTATTCCGTTTCGGAAAAGACAAACTGCATTGGTGTTTGTGTACTCATGGTTGTTACCTCTTCTGTTTTTATGGTTGGTGTTGCTTGTTGGCGCTGTTTGGCGCGGTAGTGGGCTTTCGTGCAGCGGTCGCTACATGTTTGCTTAGTGGATCTCTGGGTGTTCATTGGTGCGTTACAGACCACGCACGGTCTTACTGCGGTTACTGCCATATGGCCTCCGGGAAGTTGGATTGCTATGTTTGAAATGTCCGTGCAACCGAGTATCGGCCAAAAAATAACCGGAACGATGTCCGGCTATTGAATGAACTAGTCACTCCAATGGTTACATGAGTGTATTGCGAATATGGTTCGAGGGCGCGGATCTAACCAACACGCCCTCTCAACTCATGGCTCACCGGAGTTGTCTCGGCGTTGACACTCCCAAGGGGAGGAAGCCAGTTTGACAGAGTGTCTCGACCTATCGCCCCTGTCGGACGACGCACTGGGTTAACAAAGCCCGGTCTAGCAAGAAACGGCCATCGCCTTGCTTATACGACAGAGAGGGTCGTCAGAAACCCTTGGCCTACACGACACACCGAACTCTATGGCAACACAGGTTCGGTGTGGATGATTCGGAAACGACGAAACCGAACTCAGCTTGGCGGCTGGCCCGGTTGGATGTTCTGGAATTTGGGTTGAATCTGGAGGGTCGCAGGACACGAGAAAAACACCTCTCCTTCCTGACACTATTATAGCAGCACATCGCCAGAATTGCAAGCACTTTCTATGCCAACTCTGACAATACTTTCAAACGACCGTTCGATTTTCCGCTGCGTTTCCTCATCTGTACGTGCTAAGTATACACCCAAAAGCCAATTTTGTCAAATACAACATTTTCTATAAGTCAAGTGAAATCGTTATTTTGGCTTGTTTGCCGTATTAATCGGCGCTATTGGCTCACGTCTTAATGCCCCGGCTTGGTCGGCACGAGCGGTACAGGCTGCTCCCACGTCGTTCCGCTGAGCGCTTCCAGTTCATCGGGTGTGAACACCTCATCCGATACACCCGGTACACGCTGACTCTTCCCTGCGATCCTGACGGGGCCTTTAAGCGCCGTGAATCGTCTGTCTGGTGGGCTGGTGATGGTGGCTTGGAATTCGGTCACTTTGCCCTTCAGCGCTGGTTTCACCACGGTCGTTAGGGTCTTGGCGTCGAAGTCGATCACCAGCCTCTCAAAGACGTTCGACAGGTAGCGGTTGATCCGGGCGCGTTCCAGTGCAGCGGCTTCGCTACGGTCATTCAGCATCCACTCAACACGGTCGCCCACGTCCAACCCTGCAATGGTGAAAGCGTCTTCCAGCTCTGCCAATTGCGTTTCAGTGGCTGCCAGCTTGGCCCGTGCGTCCCGGTCGTCTCCCTTCGCCTTGGTGAGCATATCCAGCAGCACCGATTGGCGGTCTGTGTCGTCTTCGTCCATGAGGCGCTGTTGTGTCTGGGTGGTTCGGGTGGCGATCTTCGCTACCAGCGCCAGCAAGGCGTCACGCTCACGGCGTAGGGTTTTGAGGTCTTCACTGTTTTGCATGAAATACTGTCTCAGGTCTGCCCAGTGCTCAAACTTGAACAGGAGGCGGCGTAGGTGCTCGCCACGAACGCTACGGATTCCCGGCACGGTGCAACTGTCGCTCATGCTGTTGGTACACATGAAGTACTCTTTCTGCGTCTTGAACATGAACCGGACGCTTCCGCCACAGGCTGCACACTTCACCAAGCCTCTATAAATGTTGAGATTGCTGGCATCCTGCTTACCGGCGAAGGGTTTACGCTGGCTGATTACGGCCTGCACTTCGGCGAACAGGTTTTTGTCCACGACCAGCGGGTAGTAGTCGGATAGCACCCGGTCAGAGGGCATGTTCTTCCCTGCTGACTCGCTGTAGTTGGTGATGGTGTGTTCTCCGATCAATCGACGGTTCTTCAGCAGGTATTGCACTTGGTGAACCTTCCAGCTTGAGCCGAACTGCTCGTTTACCCTTCGGCACGACTCAGCCACACCGTATTGAAGGGAGGCGTTGAACAAGGCCCGTATCTGTTCGGCTATGTCTTCCTTCACCTTGAACCGGCGCTCATCGCCTACACGCTCAACCTCAAGCCACTGTGCGACCTTATCTGTAGTCACTTCGCCTGCTTCCATCCGTACATGAGCCTTGGCCCAACCAGCACGACCAAAATCACTTTTCCGTTTCGACTCGGCGTTGGCACGTTCCATATCGACAAGGATGGTCATGAGGCCACCAAGGTCGAGTGTTCCCGGCGTATACACCTGTAGGCGGTCGGCAATACCGATCCTCAAGCCAGCACCAAGGATTTCAAAAAACAGGGGTACGGCGTGAGCGAGTTGCATCCGTGACATTCGGTCGGCGTTCTCAAACAGGAGAAGGCTACCGGGAGGAATCTCACCACGTTTTGCACGGTTGATGAATTCACGTAACTTGCCTTCGTGGGCGTTCTTCCCTCGAAAGCTGGACATGCCGGGGTCGGCGATTTCCTCGACCAATGCCATGTCGTAATGCTTGCAGAAAGCTTCCTGCGCTGCACGCTGCCGGGCCTCGGTAGATCCGTCTGATTGGCGGTCTGTTGACCACCTCATGTACGAGTAGACGCTGCCTGACATTGGACTCACCGTGCATTGGTTCCTATTGGCGAGTATAGCTGCATCTATTGCTACGCACGGCCCAGCCACGCTTATTGGGACATGTCGCCAGGGCTGGACTTCGAAACCAGGCTGATCGCCAAGACCAACGCCGCCCAAGTGCTGGAGGAACAGCTCGGGAAAAAAGGCTATCAATGTGCGCCGATCAACCTGGGCTCCAACACCGATCCGTATCAGCCGATCGAGCGCGAACACAAAATCACCCGGCAGACCCTCGAAGTGCTTCTGCGCTATCGACATCCCGTGACCATCGTCACCAAAGGCTCGCTGATTCTGCGCGATCTCGACCTGCTGACCGAGTTGGCCGAGCAACGCCTGGTCGCGGTGATGATCAGCCTGACCACGCTCGATGACGAGCTCAAACGCATCCTCGAACCGCGCGCTGCTGCACCCAAAGCGCGATTGCGCGCCATTCGGGTCATGCGCGAAGCAGGCATACCGGTCGGCGTGCTGTGTTCACCGATGATTCCGATGATCAACGACAGCGAGATCGAAAACCTGCTTAACGAAGCCCACGCGGCCGGAGCACAAAGCGCTGCCTATATGATGCTGCGTCTGCCGCTGGAAGTGGCGCCGCTGTTCGAAGAATGGCTTCAGGCGCACTATCCGCAACGCGCCGCGCATGTGCTGAGCCTGATCCGCCAGAGCCGTGGCGGCGAGCTCTACGACAGCCGTTTCGGCGCACGCATGCGCGGCGAAGGGGTGTTCGCCGACCTGCTCGCGCAACGATTTGCCAAAGCCATCAAGCGTCTGGGCATCAATCACCGCGAAAGCTACAACCTCGATTGCACTGCCTTCTGTCCGCCGGGTCGCCAGATGTCGTTGATTTAGCGACAATTGGCCTATGGTTGAGGGGTTGGAATCCTTCCGCCGAAATCACTCAGTCACGTTTTTTGTGACCTGGAACACACGTGCTAGAGCGTTTGATTCAGTTTGAGTTAAGTTTCGGCGGCTACCTTGTTCATCGAGTGACTGACGGGTCGGGATGACCCGGATGTTTTAAACAGCCACTGGCTTCATACCGGAATACATGGGAACGACTCCCCTAATCCGCCAAAGAGGATGAATCATGAGTGACAAGGATAAACAGCCGTTGGCTGCGTCGGCGCAAACCCCTGAAGCGGAATCCGCCGATGCAGCGCTGCGACAGATCGTAGACGGCTTTTTGCATTTTCATCATGAGGTCTTTCCCCAGCAGGAAGAACTCTTCAAGAAACTCGCCACGGCCCAAGCGCCAAAGGCGATGTTCATCACCTGCGCCGACTCGCGCATCGTCCCTGAGCTGATCACCCAGAGCTCGCCGGGCGATCTGTTCGTGACCCGTAACGTCGGCAACGTTGTCCCGCCTTACGGCCAGATGAACGGCGGCGTATCCACCGCGATCGAATACGCGGTACTGGCGCTTGGCGTGCAGCACATCATCATCTGCGGCCACTCCGATTGCGGCGCCATGCGTGCGGTGCTCAATCCGGACAGCCTGGAAAAGATGCCGACAGTCAAAGCCTGGCTGCGCCACGCTGAAGTCGCGAAAACCATGGTGCACGACAACTGTCACTGCGCAGACGAAAAAGAAAGCATGCCGATCCTCACCGAGGAAAACGTCATCGCCCAATTGCAGCACTTGCGTACCCATCCTTCGGTAGCCTCGCGCATGGCGAACGGTCATCTGTTCATCCATGGCTGGGTCTACAACATCGAAACCAGCGAAATTAAAGCTTACGACGCGGATCAGGGACGTTTCCTGCCGCTCGATGGTAGCCATCCGATTCCGGTGGCGACGCCCAAAGCGCGCTTCTAAATCTTCCTAAACATCTGTGTGGTTTGACGCCGGCCGCTGTTTCAGCGGTTCGGCGAAGCCATGCCTGAAGAAAACTTCGGGAGAATCGCCATGCGTGCGGCTCAATTGAAAGCGGTGTTGCCACGGGAGTTGCTCGCTTCAGTGGTTGTGTTTCTGGTCGCGTTGCCGCTGTGCATGGGTATCGCGATTGCGTCAGGATTGCCACCGGCCAAAGGTCTGATCACCGGGATCATCGGCGGTCTGGTGGTTGGCTGGCTGGCGGGTTCGCCGTTGCAGGTCAGCGGGCCGGCGGCGGGTCTGGCGGTGTTGGTGTTTGAACTGGTGCGCCAGCACGGCATTGAAATGCTAGGGCCGATTCTGCTGCTCGCCGGTTTCCTGCAACTGGTGGCCGGGCGCTTGAAACTCGGTTGCTGGTTTCGGGTTACGGCGCCAGCGGTGGTTTACGGGATGCTGGCGGGGATTGGCGTATTGATCGTGCTATCGCAGGTGCATGTGATGCTCGATGCCTCACCAAAACCGTCTGGACTGGACAACCTCACGGCATTCCCGGCAGCCGTGGCGCAAGCCTTGCCGTCGTTCGGCTGGCAGGCCGGACTCCTCGGGCTGTCGACGATTGCGGTGATGTGGCTATGGGAAAAATTTCGCCCGCATTCTCTACGTTTCGTGCCCGGTGCATTGCTCGGCGTGGGTCTGGCGACAGCTGCCAGTCTGCTGCTGGCGTTGCAGGTCAAACGTGTTGAAGTACCGGCGAATCTGGCCGAAGCCATTGATTGGCTGAAACCGGCGGACCTGCTCAGCCTGGCCGACCCGACGCTGCTGATCGCCGCGTTCGCCGTGGCGTTTATCGCCAGCGCCGAAACCTTGTTGTCCGCCGCTGCGGTGGATCGCATGCACAGCGGCGTGCGTTCGGACTTCGACCGTGAGCTGTCGGCGCAAGGTGTCGGCAACATGCTCTGCGGTCTGCTCGGCGCGCTGCCGATGACCGGGGTGATCGTGCGCAGTTCGGCCAACGTACAGGCTGGTGCGACCACGCGTTACTCGACGATCTTCCATGGTCTGTGGCTGCTGGCGTTCGTGCTGTTGCTGTCGAGTGTGCTGCAAAGCATTCCGGTGGCGAGTCTGGCGGGTGTGCTGGTGTACACCGGGTTCAAACTGGTCGATCTCAAAGCGTTTCGAGGTCTGGGTCGTTATGGGCGGATGCCGATGTTCACCTATGCGGCGACGGCGCTGTCGATAATCTTCACTGACCTGCTGACCGGGGTGTTGATCGGTTTCGGTCTGACGATGTTGAAACTGGCGTTCAAGGCTTCGCGATTGAAGATCAGCCTGATCGATCTGCCGCAGGACGGCGAGATGGAGTTGCGTCTGGTCGGCGCGGCGACATTCCTCAAAGTGCCGGCGTTGACGCAAGTGCTGGGCAGTATTCCGCAAGGCACCACGGTGCATGTGCCGCTCAATAACCTGAGCTACATCGACCATTCGTGTCTGGAGTTGCTGGAGGAGTGGGGCCGGGCGAATGCGGCGAAGGGCTCGAAGCTGTTGATTGAGTCGCGCGGGTTGAAGCGCAGGCTTGAGGGACGGATTCGCACAACTACCGGGATCGGCGCTGCCGGCTAAATTTGCTGGTTGAACTCAACCCCTGTAGGAGCTGCCGCAGGCTGCGATCTTTTGATGTTGTTTTTAACAATCAAGATCAAAAGATCGCAGCCTGCGGCAGCTCCTACATTGGATCGTGTGAACTCAGGCAGCAGGCTGGTCCAGTTCCAGGCCCACACCCAGGCGTCGGCTCATGCATGGCCAGCGTTTCCACGCGGCGCCGGTGTCCGGGCTGCTGAGTTTGCCGCGGTAGGCTTCTACCGACTCCAAGGCAAAACTCTCGTCGTTGAGCATCTCGTCGATGGCGTGATGCACCGCTTCGTCCAGTTGGTTGGCAAATTCCTCACCGATCAATTGGTGAGCAATCAAGTTGGCGACCGTCATGTCCAAGGGGATCAGTGGCTGGCCGAAATGCTTGATGTACAGGTCGTTGACCTCTTCAACAAAACGGTGCGCCAGATAGGCTTCGTCGAGCAGGCTGTCCAGGCCAACGTGCCCGGCCATGATGGCTGGCGGCTGGAGGAAATACTGCTCGGCGATTTTCAGCACCGGTTTGATCTGCGATTCGATTCCCGCTTCCCTGGCAACTTCATTGGCTGCATCCAGCAGGTCTGGCACTTCATCAATGTAGGCGGCGACAAAACGCGTCAGCACACCGTTGGCGTCGGCTTCCGGCAATTGGATCGCCGGGTGTAAATGAGGCAGCTTGCTTTCCAGCTGACGGGTCAGCAGGCCGGTTTCTTTTTCGTGTTGTTGGGCTTTTTGGATCTGCTCGCGCAATGCGGCGGTGTTCATGAAAACTCCAGGAAACAAGGCAATGAAATAGGGAAGACATAACTTAGCTGGCTTACGAAAAATGCTAAGACGCATTTGTCATAATTATTTCATCCTTGATGCACCTGCGTTATATCGGTTTGCCACCACTCGTCTGCATCCTTCTCCATTCGTGCCCTTGAACGCAAGTGCCAGCTGTTTCAGCTGATTTACGTGCGCACATTGCAATTTCCCGTCGCTGTCTATACTCGCCATTGAATGGAGTTAGCTGATGACGCCCGACTGCACCCGCAGCAAGGCCCGGCGATTCAAGTTCGTAGTCTGATGCAGCCGCTCCCTTGCCGCAGGCGAAAGCCGGCGGGATAACAAGAACGATAAGGGGAACCCGCAATGATGCGACATCCACACGTCTGGATGGGCCTCCTGTTGTGGTCGATTTTCAGTCCGGCACACGCTGCCTGGACTGTGAATATGGCGCCTGGAGCGACTGAAATCAGTCACGCAGTATTCGACCTGCACATGACCATTTTCTGGATCTGTGTGGTGATCGGGATCATCGTCTTCGGCGCCATGTTCTGGTCGATGATGGTGCACCGCCGTTCTACCGGGCAGGTCGCCGCAAAATTCCACGAAAGCACTACCGTCGAAATTCTCTGGACCGTCGTACCGTTCCTGATTCTGGTGGCGATGGCCGTACCGGCGACCGCCACCTTGATCAAGATGTACGACACCAGTGAGCCGGATATCGATATCCAGATCACCGGTTACCAGTGGAAGTGGCACTACAAATACCTGGGCCAGGACGTCGAGTTCTTCAGCAACCTGGCCACCCCCGCCGAGCAGATCCACAACAAGGAAACCAAGAGCGAGCATTACTTGCTCGAGGTCGACAAGCCGTTGGTGCTGCCGACCGGCGCCAAAGTGCGCTTCCTCGTGACTTCCGCCGACGTCATTCACTCCTGGTGGGTGCCGGCCTTCGCGGTGAAACGCGATGCGATCCCGGGATTCGTCAACGAGGCGTGGACGCGCATCGACAAGCCCGGCATTTACCGTGGCCAGTGCGCCGAACTGTGCGGCAAGGATCACGGCTTCATGCCGATCGTGGTCGAGGTCAAGGACAAGGCCGACTACGACAAGTGGCTCGCCGAGCGCAAAGCCGAGGCCGCGCAGCTTAAAGAGCTGACCAGCAAGGAATGGACCCTCGACGAACTCAAGGAGCGCGGCGACAAGGTCTACCACACCACCTGCGTTGCCTGTCACCAGGCCGAAGGCCAAGGCCTGCCGCCGATGTTCCCGGCGCTCAAGGGCTCGAAAATTGCCACCGGCCCGATCAAGGATCACTTGAGCATTGTCTTCCACGGCAAACCCGGCACCGCCATGGCGGCGTTCGGCAAGCAACTGTCGGAAGTCGATATCGCAGCGGTCGTGACCTACGAACGTAACGCCTGGGGCAACAACAAGGGCGACATGGTCACGCCAAAAGAAGTGCTGGAGCTGAAACAGGCGGAAAGCAAATGAGCCGGTCTATCGCGTACCTCGTGAACCGGCCGGGGCAGCGCGCCCCGGCCCGCCCCATCCACTCACGTAAAGGAGACCGGCCATGAGCGCTGTCATCGATGACCACGGTCATGCCGACCACGCCCACGGCCCCGCCAAAGGCCTGATGCGCTGGGTGCTGACCACCAACCACAAGGACATCGGCACGCTGTACCTGTGGTTTGCGTTCTCCATGTTCCTGCTCGGCGGTACGTTCGCGATGGTGATTCGCGCCGAACTGTTCCAGCCAGGGCTGCAGATCGTCGAACCGGCGTTCTTCAACCAGATGACCACCATGCACGGTCTGGTGATGGTCTTCGGTGCGGTGATGCCGGCCTTCGTCGGCCTCGCCAACTGGATGATCCCGTTGATGATCGGCGCGCCGGACATGGCCCTGCCACGGATGAACAACTTCAGCTTCTGGCTGCTGCCGGCGGCGTTCCTGATCCTGGTGTCGACCCTGTTCACCCCGGGTGGCGGGCCGAACTTCGGCTGGACGTTCTATGCGCCGCTGTCGACGACTTATGCACCGGAAAGCGTGACCTTCTTCATCTTCGCCATCCACTTGATGGGGATCAGTTCGATCATGGGCGCGATCAACGTGGTCGCGACCATCCTCAACCTGCGCGCTCCCGGCATGACGCTGATGAAAATGCCGCTGTTCGTCTGGACCTGGCTGATCACCGCGTTCCTGCTGATCGCGGTGATGCCGGTGCTGGCCGGGTGCGTGACGATGATGCTGATGGACATCCACTTCGGCACCAGTTTCTTCAGTGCTGCCGGTGGCGGTGACCCGGTGTTGTTCCAGCATGTGTTCTGGTTCTTCGGGCATCCCGAGGTGTACATCATGATCCTGCCGGCCTTCGGCGCCGTCAGCTCGATCATCCCGACCTTCTCGCGCAAGCCGCTGTTCGGCTACACCTCGATGGTCTACGCGACGGCGAGCATCGCCTTCCTGTCGTTCATCGTCTGGGCGCACCACATGTTCGTGGTCGGCATTCCGTTGGTGGGCGAGCTGTTCTTCATGTACGCCACGCTGCTGATCGCGGTGCCGACCGGGGTGAAGGTGTTCAACTGGGCCAGCACCATGTGGCAAGGCTCGCTGACCTTCGAAACGCCGATGCTGTTCGCGGTGGCGTTCGTGATCCTGTTTTCCATCGGCGGTTTCTCCGGACTGATGCTGGCCATCGCCCCGGCAGACTTCCAGTACCAGGACACCTACTTTGTGGTCGCGCACTTCCACTACGTGCTGGTGCCGGGGGCGATCTTCGGGATCTTCGCCTCGACCTACTACTGGCTGCCGAAATGGACCGGCCACATGTACGACGAAACCCTCGGCAAGCTGCATTTCTGGCTGTCGTTCGTCGGCATGAACCTGACCTTCTTCCCGATGCACTTCGTCGGGCTTGCGGGAATGCCGCGACGGATTCCGGACTACAACCTGCAGTTCGCCGACTTCAACATGGTCTCCTCGATTGGCGCGTTCATGTTCGGCGCGACGCAGATTTTCTTCCTGTTCATTGTGATCAAGACCATTCGCGGCGGTCCGCCAGCACCGGCCAAGCCTTGGGATGGTGCGGAAGGTCTGGAGTGGAGCGTGCCGTCACCGGCGCCGTATCACACCTTCACCACACCGCCGGAAGTGAAATGAACACAGATCTCCCTGTGGGAGCGAGCCTGCTCGCGAAGAACGATGACGCGGTTCATCTGATGCACCGAGTTGTCTGCTTCGCGAGCAGGCTCGCTCCCACAAGGGATCTGATGAGAGGCATGAACCATGGCTGATTCGATCTCGATGAAAAAACTCGTCACCCGCCTGCTCGGCGTGGTGGTGGCGATGTTTGTGTTCGGATTTGCCCTGGTGCCGATCTATGACGTGATGTGCAAAGCCTTCGGCATCAATGGCAAGACCGGTGGGCAGTACGAGGGTGAGCAGGTGGTCGACACTTCCCGCCAGGTCCGTGTGCAGTTTCTGTCGACCAATAACGTCGACATGCCGTGGGATTTCTACCCCAAGCATGACGAACTCACCGCCAACCCCGGCGCGGTCAACGAGATGATCTTCATCGCGCGCAACCCCACCGACAAACCGATGAGTGCGCAAGCCGTGCCGAGCATCGCGCCGAGCAACGCGGCGGCGTATTTCCACAAGACCGAATGCTTTTGCTTTACCCAGCAGGTGCTGCAGCCCGGTCAGCAGATCGAGATGCCAGTGCGCTTCATTGTTGACCGCGACATGCCCAAGGATGTGAAGCACCTGACGCTGTCCTACACGCTGTTCGATATCACCGCCCGACATCCGCCGGTGGCTGTAAACACTGGCGGTTGAGCGTGCCCGATAAGGAGAACAATAAATGGCAACTCATGAGCATTATTACGTTCCGCCCCAAAGCAAATGGCCGATCATTGCCACCTTCGGCATGGCCATCACCGTTTATGGTCTGGCCGTCTGGTTCAACGATCTGAAGGCGACGCGCCCGGAATCCCACGGCCCGTACATCTTTTTCGTCGGCAGCCTGTTGCTGGCGTACATGCTGTTCGGCTGGTTCGGGGCGGTGATCAAGGAAAGCCGCGCGGGGCTTTACAGCGCGCAGCTGGATCGCTCGTTTCGCTGGGGCATGAGTTGGTTCATCTTCTCCGAGGTGATGTTCTTCGCTGCCTTCTTCGGCGCGCTGTTTTATGTGCGGCACGTTTCCGGACCAGCACTCGGCGGTGAAGGCACCAAAGGCATCGCGCACATGCTCTGGCCGAACTTCCAGTTCACCTGGCCGCTGCTGCACACGCCGGATCCGAAACTGTTCCCGCCGCCCAAGGACGTCATCAGCCCGTGGGGCCTGCCGCTGATCAACACGATCCTGCTGGTCAGCTCCAGTGTGACCATCACCATCGCTCACCATGCCTTGAAGAAGGGCCATCGCGGCGCACTGAAAATCTGGCTGGCGATCACCGTGCTGCTCGGCTGCGCGTTTCTCGGCTTCCAGGCTGAGGAATACATTCACGCCTATCACGAACTGGGCCTGACCCTCGGTTCGGGCATTTATGGCGCGACGTTCTTCATGCTCACCGGTTTCCACGGCGCCCACGTGACCATCGGCACGATCATTCTGTTTGTGATGCTGATGCGCATCATGAAGGGCCACTTCGACAACGAGCACCAGTTCGGTTTCGAAGCGGCGAGCTGGTATTGGCACTTCGTCGACGTGGTGTGGATCGGGCTCTTTATCTTCGTTTACGTGCTCTGAGGACCAGAGCTACCAAGGCGCATGCGACACCAGTTGGCCGCTGTAAAAGCCCCAGGCGATCAAGCCGACGGTGGCGGCGGCCAATGCCACCCGAACACTCAAGGCGATGACCAGGCGATTGGAACTGCTGTCGTCCTTGACCAGGAAAAACAGGCCGCTGAACAGGCTGATCACCGTGGCAATCAGCATCAGGACGATGGCTGTTTTGAGCATGGGAAGAACTCCGGGGGACAGGCGATGCAGTTGAGTATAGCGATCGCGACGACTGACTTTGTGGCGCAACCATGAAGCGCTTTCGCCCGGGCGTGATACCGACCGTGGTGGTGGCGTTGTTGCTGCCGCTGCTGGTGTCGCTGGGCTTCTGGCAATTGAGTCGGGGTGCCGAGAAAACCGCCCTGCTCGCCAGTTACGCGGAACGCCGCGCTGCCGAACCGATGGCCAGCAGCGAACTGCTCAATAGCGCTGATCCGGCTTATCGCCGCGTGCATCTGCACGGTCAGTTCGATGCTGCGCACAGTTTGCTGCTGGATAACCGCCAGCGTAACGGCAAGGTCGGCGTCGAGTTGCTGCAACCCTTTCAGGATCAACGCACCGGATTGTGGCTGCTGGTCAATCGCGGCTGGCTGCCGTGGCCGGATCGCCGCGTGCCGCCACAATTCACTACGCCCAGTGAAGCGTTGAATGTCGATGCCTGGGTCTACGTCGCCCCTGGCGCCACTTTTCAGTTGCACGCCGACCCGGTCAGCAGCACCTGGCCGCAAACCATCACTGCCGTCGAACCCGTCAAGCTGTGGAAAACCCTTGAGCGCGACGGCTTCACCTACGAATTACGCGCCGAACCCGGCCCGGCCAGCTACGAGGCCGATTGGCCGGTGGTCGCCATGGGCCCGGAAAAACACCTCGGTTACGCCTTGCAGTGGTTCGCCATGGCCACCGCCCTGCTCGGCCTCTACGTCTATTTGGGCTTGCACAACGCAAAGGAGAACCACCATGGGAACGGCCATGAATCCACCCAGCATGTCTGAGGCGAAGCCTGCCGCCACCCGTCGTCGCGGGCGCATTCAGTTATTGCTGATTGTGCTTGGCGTGATCGGGCCGATGGTGCTCGCCACCGGCATGTACAAATTGCAGTTCTGGGTGCCAGAAGGTCGCAGCTATCACGGCGAACTGATCGGCAACGGCCAGACCCGCGCCGACCTCGGCGTGCAAGCGGAGGAAGAGCGCTGGCAGATACTGGTCACCGCACCGAAAGACTGCGCGGTGGACTGCCAGCAACTGGTGTATCTGGCGCGGCAGATCCAGATCGGCCTCGGTCGCGATGCCGGCCGCGCAAGCCACGCCCTTGCTGCTGCGCAACCGGTGAGCGCTGATTACGACGCCAAGCTGACCCGCGAATATCCGCAACTGCAACGCTACCCGCTGGACGCCGGTGTGTTCAGCAAGACAACCGGCGACAAAGCCACGCCGCAACTGTGGATCATCGACCCTCACGGCAATCTCGTACTGCGTTACGAGCCGAATGTAAAAGGCAAGGATCTGCTCAACGACCTGCGGCACCTGCTGAAACTGTCGAACATCGGATAAGGGCATCGTCATGGCCAAACCTGGATTTCGCCTCGCGCTGTTTGCCACCCTGCTGGCACTTATTGTGGTGCTGCTCGGCGCCTACACGCGCCTGACCCACGCCGGCCTCGGCTGTCCGGACTGGCCGGGCTGCTACGGGTTTATCAGCGTGCCGAAAAGCGAAGCCCAACTGGCCCATGCCGAACTGCATTACCCCGACTCGCCAGTGGAGGCGCACAAGGGCTGGAACGAGATGATCCACCGCTATTTCGCCGGTACCCTCGGCCTGCTTATTTCGATTCTGGCCGGACGCGCGTGGGTTAACCGTCGTCATCCGGGGCAGCCGTTGAAGTTGCCGCTGTTCCTGCTGGCCGTAGTGTTCGCGCAAGCGGCGTTCGGCATGTGGACGGTGACGCTCAAGCTCTGGCCGCAGGTGGTCACCGGGCATTTGCTCGGAGGCTTTGCGACGCTGAGTCTGCTGTTTTTACTGACGTTGCGATTGTCCGGTGTGCTGCCGGCGCTGACCGTGCCCAAGCGTTTGCAGTATTGGGCGACGGCGGGATTGTTGTTGGTGATCGGCCAGATTGCGCTGGGTGGCTGGGTCAGTTCCAACTACGCGGCGGTGGCCTGCATTGATTTCCCGACCTGCCACGGGCAATGGTTGCCACCGGCGGATTTCGCCAACGGTTTTCACCTGACCCAGCACATCGGCCCGAATTATCTGGGTGGGCAACTCGACAGCGATGCACGCACGGCGATTCACCTGACTCATCGTATCGGCGCGCTGCTGGTGACGCTGGTGCTGCTCGGTCTCGCTTGGCAACTGAAAGTGGTTGGCATGACGCGGTTGGCCGGTCTTGTGTTGATTGCCCTCGCGGCGCAGATCACCCTCGGCATCAGCAATGTCTTGTTCCATCTGCCGCTGCCAGTGGCGGTCGCGCATAACGCTGGCGGTGCGGCGCTGTTGCTGACCATGGTGCTGGTCAATTACCACGCGCGCACCAGTCTGGTTCGGGTCAAACAACCGGTGCTCGCACGCTGGCGTCTGAGCCCGCGCAAACACGCGGCCGCGCCCATCACCATAAAAGGAGAAACACCGTGGCGATTCTGATTGGCGAGCGCCCGCATCAGGCGATCTGGCGTGATTATCTGGAGCTGACCAAACCGAAAGTCGTGGTGCTGATGCTGATCACCTCGCTGGTCGGCATGTTCCTCGCGACCCGCGCCGGGGTGCCGTGGACGGTACTGGTGTTCGGTAATCTGGGCATTGCGTTGTGTGCCGGTGGCGCGGCGGCGGTCAACCATGTGGTCGATCGGCGCATCGATGCGGTGATGGCGCGCACACACAAACGGCCATTGGCGGAAGGCCGGGTGTCGCCCGCGGCGGCGCTGACCTTTGCACTGGTGCTGGCGCTGCTCGGGCAGGCCTTGTTGCTGACCTTCACCAACCCGCTGACGGCTTGGCTGACCCTGGCTTCGCTGCTCGGTTACGCAGTGATCTACACCGGTTTCCTCAAACGCGCGACGCCACAGAACATCGTTATCGGTGGCCTCGCCGGCGCCGCGCCACCGCTGCTCGGCTGGACGGCTGCCACCGGCCACGTCAGTGCCGAACCGTTGTTGCTGGTGCTGATCATCTTCGCCTGGACGCCGCCGCACTTCTGGGCGCTGGCGATCCATCGCAAAGAGGAATACGCCAAGGCCGACATCCCGATGCTGCCGGTCACCCACGGCGAGCACTACACCAAAGTACACATTCTGCTGTACACCTTTGCGCTGCTGGCGGTAAGTCTGCTGCCTTACGTGATTCACATGAGCGGCATGCTCTACCTGATTTGCGCCCTCGCCCTCGGCGCAAGGTTTCTGCAATGGGCCGTGGTGCTGTACCGTGGCACTCGGCCGCACGCGGCGATCAACACCTTCAAGTACTCTATTTGGTACTTGTTTCTGCTGTTCATTGCCCTGCTCGTAGACCACTACTTACTGTTGAACCTATGACTCGAACCCAGAAAACCGTCTTCATCCTCGTCGCCGTGATCGCGCTGATCCTGGGACTTACCGTCAACAAAGTACTGAGCGGCAAGGGCCAGGGCGACCCGACTGCGCTGATCGACGCCGGCATTATCCTGCTGCCGCAGAGCCGCAATCTGCCGGATGTGACGATGACCGATCAGGACGGCAAACCGGTGGCGATCAACGAGTTGAAAGGCAAGTGGAGCCTGCTGTTCTTCGGCTACACGTTCTGCCCGGACATCTGCCCGACAACGTTGGCGCAGCTGCGGCAGATCAAGAGTGAGCTGCCGAAAGACGCTGTGGATAAGTTGCAGATCGTGCTGGTCAGCGTTGATCCGAACCGCGATAACCCCAAGCAGTTGAAGCAGTACCTAGGCTATTTTGATCCGCAGTTCATTGGCCTGACGCCGACTTCGATCGAAGAGCTGCAGAAGGTGGCGAACGCGGTGAGTATTCCGTTTATTCCGGCGGATACCAGTAAGCCGAATTACACGGTGGATCACAGCGGTAATCTCGCGGTGATCGGCCCGGACGGGACGCAGCGGGGGTTTATTCGGGCGCCGTTGAATAATGCCAAACTGGTTGCGCAGCTGCCGGTGATGCTTAACCGCAAATAAAAGCTGAAGAGCGAAAAGCCCCTCACCCTAGCCCTCTCCCAGAGGGAGAGGGAACTGACCGAGGTGTTTGTTCGAGTTGCGCCGACCTGCAATTGTGAGTCGAACTCAGGCTCGAAAAGCTTGAAGATAGGCCCCCTCTCCCTCGGGAGAGGGCTGGGGTGAGGGGAAGCTTCACAGCAGGTCCAAAGCCAAGCACAAGACACAAAAAAGGGGACGCGCATGGCGTCCCCTTTTCGTTGCAGCATTCCTGAATCAGAACGCCGGCAATACCGCACCCTTGTACTTCTCGGTAATGAATTTCTTCACTTCCGGGCTGTGCAGCGCAGCAGCGAGTTTCTTCATCGCGTCGCTGTCCTTATTGTCCGCGCGGGACACGAGGATGTTCACGTACGGCGAGTCGTTACCTTCGATCACCAGCGCATCCTTGGACGGATCGAGCTTGGCTTCCAGCGCGTAGTTGGTGTTGATCAGCGCCAGATCGACCTGGGTCAGCACGCGCGGGATGGTCGCGGCTTCCAGTTCACGGATTTTCAGGTCTTTCGGGTTTGTCGCAATGTCTTTGACGGTCGACAGGATGTTGGTCGGATCCTTCAAAGTGATCACGCCAGCCTTGGCCAGCAGCAACAGCGCGCGGCCGCCGTTGGTGGCGTCGTTCGGGATCACCACGTTGGCGCCGCTTGGCAGATCCTTCAGGTCCTTGAGCTTGCTCGAGTAAGCGCCCAGCGGCTCCAGGTGCACACCGGTCACGGCAACCAGACTAGTGCCCTTGGCCTTGTTGAACTCATCGAGATACGGCTGGTGCTGGAAGAAGTTGGCGTCCAGACGCTTTTCCGCGACCTGTACGTTCGGCTGAATGTAGTCGGTAAAGACCTTGACCTTCAGCTCCACGCCTTCTTTGGCTAGCGCCGGCTTCACGAACTCGAGGATTTCTGCGTGCGGCACCGGAGTGGCGGCAACGGTCAGGGTTTCGGCGTGGGCCGAGAATGCTGCAACGGCAGCAAAAGCAGCGATCAGTTTTTTCATTCAGCTAACTCCTTATGAGGCGCCCGTCTGGCGCCTGCCAGCGAATGGCCGGCTCATCTGTTCAATACAAAACTGCTTATTTGCGCGAGAAATGCACGACCAGTCGATCACCGACCATCTGCAGCACTTGCACCAGAATCAACAGCAACACCACGGTGACGATCATCACGTCTGTCTGGAAACGCTGGTAACCGAAACGGATCGCCAGGTCGCCGAGACCACCGGCACCGACCACACCGGCCATTGCCGTGTAGGACACCAGTGTAATCGCCGTCACCGTAATCGCCGCGAAGATGCCCGGGCGGGCTTCCGGCAGCAAAGCGTTCATGATGATCTGCCGCGTGGTCGCGCCCATCGACTGGGTCGCTTCGATGATCCCGCGATCGACTTCACGCAGCGCGGTTTCCACCAGACGTGCGAAGAACGGTGTGGCACCGACCACCAGTGGCGGAATCGCACCGGCCACGCCCAGCGACGTGCCGGTGATCAGCACGGTGAACGGGATCATAACGATCAACAGAATGATGAACGGCAGCGAACGCAGGATGTTCACCGCCAGCGACATGAACGCGTAGAGGCCACGGTTTTCCAGCAACTGACGCGGGCTGCACAGAAACAGCAACACGCCCAGCGGCAGGCCGAGCAATACGGTGAACAGCAGCGAACCACCGAGCATCAGCATCGTATCGCCGGTTGCCAGCCAGATTTCGTACCAGTCGATATTGGTGAAGAAACTGATCAGGTCTTCCATTAGCGCAATACCTCCATGTGAACGTCAGCGGCGGTGAAGCGGGCGAACGCCGCTTCCATGTCGCCACCGGTGACGGCGAGGGTCAATTGCCCGTACGGAATGTCTTTGATGCGGTCGATACGACCGGCGAGGATGCTGTAGTCGACGCCGGTTTCCCGGGCGACGGTGCCAAGCAACGGCGCGTAGGTCGCTTCGCCCTGGAAGGTCAGACGCACGATGCGGCCCGGCACGTGAGCGAAGTCATCACGCTGCTCGCTTTCGTCGATCTGCTCGCTTTCCTGCACAAAACGCTTGGTGGTCGGGTGTTTTGGATGCAGGAACACATCGGCCACCGAACCTTGCTCGACGATCACGCCAGCGTCCATCACCGCCACTTGATCGCAGACGCGACGTATCACGTCCATCTCGTGGGTGATCAGGACGATGGTCAGTTTCAGTTCGCGGTTGATCTCGGCCAGCAGTTGCAGGACCGACGCGGTGGTCTGCGGGTCGAGGGCACTGGTGGCCTCGTCGCACAGCAGAATCTTCGGCTTGGTCGCCAGGGCGCGGGCGATGCCGACGCGCTGCTTCTGACCGCCGGACAATTGCGCCGGGTACTTCTTGGCGTGGTCGGACAGACCGACGCGCGCCAGCAATTCGGCAACACGCTTGTCGATTTCGCTGCCCGACAGTTCGCCGGCCAGGGTCAGCGGCAACGCAACGTTGTCGGCCACGGTCTTGGAGGCAAGCAGGTTGAAGTGCTGGAAGATCATCCCGACTTGCTGGCGGAAACGGCGCAGGCCTTTGGCGTCGAGCGCGGTGACTTCTTCGCCGTCGACGATGATCTTGCCGCCACTGGAGTTCTCCAGGCGATTGATCAGACGCAGCAGGGTACTTTTGCCCGCGCCGGAATGGCCGATGAGGCCGAACACCTGCCCGTTCTCGATAGAGAGACTGGTCGGGTGCAGCGCGGGAATGTCCTTACCGGCGACGCGGTAAGTCTTGTGGACGTTTTGAAACTCGATCACGTAGCGAACCTTGTGGGGCGCGTTAGAAAAGGATCAGCGGTTAGCCGGGCGCGCATTTTAGCCTGTCCGTATAGAGGTTCTTAGCATTTATTTCGCAATTAACCTTCGATTTGGCAATAACAAGATCAAAGGTCATAAAAAAGGAACGTCCAAAGCAGCCCATCAGTCACTAAGTAAGCGACTTGAAAACCCTGGGTGCCGTGCCCGGGAACCACTCAAGAGTCCCCGGCCAGCATCGGGGTCAACCGAGGAGTTTACGACTGATGAGCAAGAAGCCTACGACCGATAAAAGCCAGATGGCCGGAACCGATGCCCCGGATCGCGCCAACACCAACGCCAAACTCGACAGCCTGGAAAAGTTTCGCTCCGACGCCACCGGCCAGGCCCTGCGCACCAACCAAGGTGTGAAGATCGCTGACAACCAGAACACCCTCAAGGCCGGCCCTCGTGGACCGTCGCTGCTTGAAGACTTCATCATGCGGGAAAAGATCACGCATTTTGACCATGAGCGGATCCCGGAACGCATCGTCCATGCGCGCGGCACCGGCGCGCATGGTTTCTTTCAGGCCTACGAGAACCATTCGACGCTGACCAAGGCCGGTTTCCTACAAGATCCGGGCAAGAAGACTCCAGTGTTCGTGCGCTTTTCCACGGTTCAGGGCCCACGCGGTTCCGGCGACACCGTGCGTGACGTACGCGGTTTCGCGGTGAAGTTCTTCACCGATGAAGGCAACTTCGACCTGGTCGGCAACAACATGCCGGTGTTCTTTATTCAGGACGCGATCAAGTTTCCCGACTTCGTCCACGCGGTGAAACCCGAACCGCACAATGAAATCCCAACCGGTGGCTCAGCTCACGATACCTTCTGGGATTTCGTTTCGCTGGTGCCGGAATCGGCGCACATGGTCATCTGGGCGATGTCTGACCGGGCGATCCCGAAAAGCCTGCGCAGCATGCAGGGCTTCGGCGTGCACACCTTCCGTCTGATCAACGCGGAGGGCAAATCGCGCTTTGTCAAATTCCACTGGCGCCCTACCGCCGGCACTTGTTCGCTGGTGTGGGACGAGGCGCAGAAGCTTGCCGGTAAAGACACCGACTACCACCGTCGCGACCTCTGGGAAGCGATCGAAATGGGCGATTACCCGGAATGGGAACTCGGCGTACAGATCATCGAGGAGGAAAACGAGCACGACTTCGACTTCGATATCCTCGACCCGACCAAGCTGATCCCCGAAGAAATCGTGCCGATCACGCCGCTGGGCAAGATGACGCTGAACCGCAACCCGGACAACTTCTTTGCCGAGACCGAGCAGGTCGCGTTCTGCCCTGGCCACATCGTGCCGGGCATCGACTTCTCCAATGACCCGCTGCTGCAAGGTCGGCTGTTTTCCTACACCGACACGCAAATCAGCCGACTCGGTGGGCCGAATTTTCACGAGTTGCCGATCAACCGGCCGGTTGCGCCGTTCCACAATGGCCAGCGTGATGCGCAGCACCGCACGGTGATCGACAAGGGCCGCGCCTCGTATGAGCCGAACTCGATTGATGGCGGCTGGCCGAAAGAAACCCCTCCGGCCGCGCAGGACGGTGGTTTCGAAAGTTATCCAGAGCGCATTGATGCGATCAAGATCCGCCAGCGCAGCGAGTCGTTCAGCGATCACTTCTCTCAGGCGACCTTGTTCTTCAACAGCATGAGCGATCACGAGAAGGAGCACATCATTGCCGCTTACAGCTTCGAGCTGGGCAAGGTTGAGCGCGAGTTCATCCGTGCGCGGGAAGTGAACGAGATTCTGGCCAACATTGACCTCGAACTGGCCAAGCGCGTTGCGGCCAATCTAGGTCTGCCGGCACCAGGCAAAGGCACGGTCGAGGCTCGTAAAACCTCTTTCGATCATTCGCCGTCATTGAGTCAGGCCAACCTGTTGCCGGAAAACATCAAGACGCGAAAAGTGGCGATTCTTGCCGCGAATGGCGTCGATGGTGCAGCGATTGATGCGATGAAGAAGGCTCTGGCGGCTGAAGGTGCGCATGCCAAGTTACTCGGCGCAACTTCAGCGCCGGTGAAGACCGCTGACGGCAAAATGTTGCCAGTAGATGCTTCGATGGAAGGCATGCCGTCGGTGATTTTTGACGCGGTGTTCGTGCCGGGTGGCGCGGCGTCGGTGAAGGCGTTGAGCGGTGATGGCGTGGCGCTGCACTACCTGCTGGAGGCGTACAAGCATCTGAAGGCGATTGCGTTGCACGGCGAGGCCAAGCAATTGCAGGATCTGCTGAAACTGGAGGCGGATGACGGATTGCTGCAGGGCAAGGATGTGCCAGCGTTGACCAAGCCGTTCTTTGCGGCGATCGGGCAGCATCGGGTTTGGGCGCGGGAGCCTAAGGCGAAAGCCATTCCGGCTTAAGATCTTCGGGAATAGAAAGACCGCTTTCGCGAGCAGGCTCGCTCCCACAAGGGTTCTCCTTTAAACACGAATTTTGTGTTCTCTGGAGATCCCTGTGGGAGCGAGCCTGCTCGCGAAGCTTCTTAGGGTTTACGCGGGCTCAGAACCATCTGCGCCGGCACTGTGCGCACGGTCTGTTTCACGATCTTCAGATCAAAATCCGGGTTCAACTTCTTCACCCGCTTGGTCAGCAGAGTCGCCAGCCACGGATAGTCATCGGTGCGCGGTGCCTGAATGGTCACCCCACACTCGTAATTCACCACATCAGCGGCGATCGCGTCGAGTTGACGACGAAGTTTGCGGCTATCGGTGATGTTCAGCGCAACCGTAGTGCTCTCAGCGGTCGGATCAATCACTTTAGCTTTCGGCTTGGCCTCGGCGGCCAGCAATGCAGCCTCAGCCTTTTCCAGCTCAGCCTTGCGCGCTTCAGTAATGGCACCGTTGACGCCACCGGTCAGCGCCGGCGCTTTCGGCATCAACGCGCGAGCACGGCTTAACGCCGTAGCGGCAGCATTCACATCGCCCTTCTGCAGCACGATCTGGCTGCGACGCAGATACGCTTCGGCCAATTGCCGCTGGTATTGCTCAAGGGATTGATCGTTTGGGGTTTCTTTCTGCAAAGCGGCCAACTGATCTTCGGCAGTGGCCAGTTCGCTGCTGGCCAGGCTTTGCTCCAGCTGTGCGATGGCCGTAGCTCGCGCATCGGGGACTTCGGCCACCGGCGGCGTGCTTTGGCAGGCGCCCAGTAGCACTGAAAATGCGACAAGGAGCAGATAACGGGAGGCGAACGGCTTCATTCCTGCGACTCTCTATTTGCGCAAAAAGCGGCCAAGTCTACACCCCACGACGGGGCAGAACAAAACTCAACAGAAACAGTGCGGCCGCCGTCACAACGATTGACGGGCCGGCCGGGGTGTCCTTGAACCACGACAACGCCAGCCCGCCACACACGGCGAGCATGCCCAGCAGGCTCGCGCCCAGCGCCATCTGCTCCGGCGAGCGGGCGTGACGCTGTGCCGCAGCCGCCGGGATGATCAGCAGTGAGGTAATCAGCAACACGCCGACAATTTTCATCGCCACCGCGATCACCACCGCAATCAACAACATCAGCGCCATGCGCAGACCTGCAACCGGCAGGCCTTCGACCTTGGCCAACTCTTCGTGCACGGTAATCGCCAGCAACGGCCGCCACAGCGTCACCAGCAACACCAGCACCGCCGCACTGCCGCCGAGGATCCACGCCAGATCGGTTGGACTGATCGCCAGCAGGTCGCCGAACAGATAGGCCATCAGGTCGATCCGCACTTCATGCATGAAGCTTAGTACCACCAGGCCGAGAGAGAGCGTGCTCGGTGCGAGAATTCCCAAAAGCGTGTCAGACGCCAGCGGTTGACGCTGTTGCAGCGTGACCAGCAGCACCGCCAGCAACAGACAGCCTACGGTCACCGCAACGGTTGGGCTGACATCCAGCAGAAAGCCCAACGCCACACCGAGCAAGGCAGCGTGGGACAAGGTGTCGCCGAAATACGCCATGCGCCGCCAGACCACGAACGAACCCAGCGGACCTGCAACGATCGCCAACGCCAGACCTGCAAGCAGGGCATACAACAGAAAATCAGCCATGCTTGCAGTTGTCTCCGTGAACGTGAGGTTGGCCAATAACCGGCCCTTTGACCACCGAACCGTGCAGGTCGTGAGCGTGGTCGTGATGGTGGTGATAAACCGCCAGGCTCTGCGCGTTCTTGCCGAACAGCTCGACGAACGCCGGATCGCCACTGACCTGCTCGGGATGCCCGGAGCAGCAGACGTGACGGTTGAGGCAGACCACCTGATCGGTGGTGCTCATCACCAAATGCAAATCGTGGGACACCATCAACACGCCGCAGCCATGGCGGTCGCGCAGACGGGTGATCAGGCTGTACAACTCGGCTTGGCCAGCGACGTCGACGCCCTGCACCGGCTCGTCGAGTACCAGCAATTCCGGCTCGCGCAGCAATGCCCGCGCCAGCAGCACACGCTGCATTTCACCACCGGAAACGCTTTGCACCGGGCTGTCGATGACGTGTTCGGCGCCAACTTCTTTCAGCGCAGCCAGCGCACGCGGGCGGTCAACGCCCGGTACCAAGCGCAGAAAACGCAACACCGAAAGCGGCAAGGTCGGATCGACGTGAAGTTTTTGCGGCATGTAGCCGACGCGCAGTTTCGGCTTGCGCCAGACACTGCCGCTGTCCGGCTTCAACAAACCAAGCACGGCGCGCACCAGCGTAGTCTTGCCGGCGCCGTTGGGGCCGATCAGGGTAACGATCTGCCCGGGCTCGACGCTCAGCTCGATGTTGTCCAGCACAGCCTGCCCGGCAAATGTGACGGCGACCTGTTCCAGACGGATCAGCGCATTGCTCATCAAGCCCCCTGGCAACCAGAGCACAGGCCGACGACTTCGACGGTCTGCGCTTCGACGATGAAACCAACGTCTTTGGCGCTGTTGATGATCGCGTCACTGATCACTTTTTGCTCAAGCTCGATGGCAGCGTGGCAATCGCGGCAGATCAGGAACTGGCCCTGATGCGCGTGTTCCGGGTGCACGCAGCCGACGAAGGCGTTCAGCGAAGAAATGCGATGCACCAGGCCGTTTTCCAGGAGGAAATCCAGCGCGCGGTACACCGTCGGCGGTGCGGCGCGGCGGCCATCCTGCTCGCTCAGCACCGCAAGAATGTCGTAGGCGCCCAGCGGCTTGTGGCTCTGCCACACCAGTTCCAGCACCCGGCGGCGCAACGCGGTCAGGCGCAAGCCTTTCTGGGCGCACAAGGTATCGGCCTCGGACAAAGCGCTGTGCACGCAATGAGAGTGGTCGTGGGGACGGCTGGCAATCGGTGTAATAGGCATGGGCGGCGACGAGTTTTGATAGAGACGTTATTATGTTACCCGTTCTCGCCTCCTTGAGTGGTCATCGTGTCCCGACTTTTTTCTGTTTTTGTGGCTTTTGTCGCCAGTTTTCTGCTGATCGGTTCGGCTCAGGCCGAGGTCAAAGTCCTCACCAGCATCAAACCGTTGCAGCTGATTGCAGCGGCCGTGCAGGACGGCGTAGCGATTCCCGAAGTGCTGCTGCCGCCGGGTGCTTCGCCACACAATTACGCGCTGCGGCCATCCGACGTACGGAAGGTGCAATCGGTGGATCTGCTCTACTGGATCGGCCCGGACATGGAAGGCTTTCTGCCGCGCGTGTTGAACGGTCGGACGCTGCCGAGCGTCGCGGTGCAGGATCTGCCAGGGATGAAACTGCGGCGTTTCGCTGAGGACAGCCACTCCCACGCCGAAGAGGCTGACGAGCATGATCACGATCACCGTCCTGGCACGCTCGATGCGCATTTGTGGTTATCACCGGTCAATGCGCGGGTAATTGCCGACAAAATGGCCGCAGACTTGAGCGCCGCAGATCCGGCCAATGCCGAGCGCTATCAGAAAAACGCCAAGGCATTTGACGAACGTCTGGACGCACTGGATCAGCGTTTGAAGAAGCGTCTGGCCAGCGTTGAAGGCAAGCCGTACTTCGTCTTTCACGAGGCGTTTGATTACTTTGAAGAGGCTTATGGCCTGAAGCATGCCGGCGTGTTCAGCGTGGCCGCCGAAGTGCAGCCCGGTGCGCAGCATGTTGCGGCGATGCGCAAGCGTTTGCAGGAAGTGGGCAAGACCTGTGTGTTCAGTGAGCCGCCATTGCGTCCGCGTCTGGCCGAAACCCTGGTGGCGGGTTTGCCGGTGAAACTGGCTGAGCTGGATGCGTTGGGCGGGTACACCCCGGCGACGGCTCAGGGCTATGAGCAAGTGCTAGAGAAGTTGGGCAATGATCTGGCGGGATGCCTGGAATCTCTGTAGCCGCATAGAAAAAGATCGCAGCCTTCGGCAGCTCCTACAGGTAATCCCATGTAGGAGCTGCCGAAGGCTGCGATCTTTTGATATTAAAGCGCGAAAGGCAAAGGTGTATTGACCTGCTGCCGCTGCGCCAACCGCTGTTCAAACTCTTTCGGATCGTGAATCAACACGTCCTGCCCGGCGAACTGCTCCGCCGCGATCAACCGCGACAGCCAGAACCGCACACAGGCTACACGCAGCATCGTCGGCCACAACTCAGCCTCCGCCGCCGTGAACGGTCGCAACGCCGCATAGGCGCCGAGAAACGCGCGGGCACGCGGCCCGTCGATTAAACCGTCCTCGTCCGAGCACCAGTCATTCAAGGCGATCGCCACGTCATAGAGCATCGGCCCTGAGCAGGCGTTGTAGAAGTCGATCAAACCGGTCAGGTGCGTGCCTTCGAACATCGCGTTATCGCGAAACAGGTCGGCGTGGATGTTGGCGCGAGGCAGCGCAAGAATCTTGTCTTTGCGCTCGGTGATCTCGTTCAACGCCTTTTGCAGCAGCGCACGCGGCTCATCGCTCAGGTGCGAAAGAAACTCCGTGCCCTCTTCCAGCATCCAGTCCAGACCACGGTCGGTCTTGCGCTTGATCATGCGCTCGTCCTGGGTCGCCAGGTGCAGGTGCGCCTGCAACTCGCCGACCTGCGCGCAATGTTGGGCATTAGCGACCTTGATGTGCTTACCGGAAAGGCGCGGTTGCAGCAGTGCCGGTTTGCCTTTCAGCTCACGCAGCGCCACGCCGTCGGTGGTGCGAAGTGCGTACGGCACCGGCAGATCGGCTTCATGGAGCACATCGAGCAGGTCGATGAAAAACGGCATCTCCTGCACCGGGCCGCGCTCGACCAGGGTCAGGACGAATTCGCCCTGCTCCAGGCTGATAAAGAAATTGGTGTTTTCGCTGCCGGCGGCGATCCCCTGGAAATCAAGCAGACGGCCAAGCCCGTAAGGGGCGAGAAAGGTTTCCAGCTCGGGCCGAGCCAGGGGAGTGAACACAGACATGTTTTAACTGCCAGTACGGGCGCCGCCAATCGCGGCGCCGGGTGAATTAAAAATCTACTTCCATTCGAAAATCTTCCACGACGGAATCAGCATATCCGGCTGATCCGAGCGGATGAAGTTTGCATCCGTCCCATCTGCACGCACCAGAAAGTACGGCGGCGCGCCCTTCGGCGTGACTTTGATCGCGTACAGGAAGCCGTTTTGCCGGTACTCCTGAATCGTCTTGTCGCCTTCCGTGCGAATGGTTACTTCAGGATCCCCTGACGGCGCATCATCCGCCGCCATCGCGGCCAACGGTGAGGCAGCAATCAGACCGACCAGCAGCAAGCGATTTAACGTACGCATGATAACCTTGTCCCTTTGTCGTCAACGGTCCCGCTATTCTAGCGCCGGACCCGCCGAAAAGGTTGATCCTGCTCATGAGCCAAGCCCCCCTCGTCCTGGTGGACGGTTCGTCTTACCTGTACCGCGCGTTTCACGCGCTGCCACCACTGACCACCTCCAAAGGCCTGCCGACCGGTGCGGTCAAAGGCGTGCTGAACATGCTCAAGAGTCTGCGCAAGCAGTACCCGGACAGCCCGTTCGCCGTGGTGTTCGACGCCAAGGGCGGGACATTTCGCGATGAAATGTACGCCGAATACAAAGCCAATCGCCCGAGCATGCCCGACGACATGCGCGTGCAGATCGAGCCGCTGCACCAGAGCGTGATCGCCCTCGGTTTCCCGCTGCTGTGCGTGGAAGGCGTCGAGGCTGACGACGTGATCGGCACCCTGGCGCGCAGCAGCGCGGCGGCGGATCGCCCGGTGATCATCTCCACCGGCGACAAGGACATGGCGCAACTGGTCGATGGCCACATTACTTTGGTCAACACCATGTCCGGTAGCTCGATGGACGTGGAGGGCGTTAAGGAGAAATTCGGCGTCGCTCCGGAGCAGATCATCGATTATCTGGCGCTGATGGGCGATTCGTCCGACAACATTCCGGGCGTTCCCGGCATCGGCCCGAAGACTGCGTCCGGCCTGTTGGTCGGCGTCAACGGCGGCCTCACCGAGCTGTACGCCAATCTCGACATCGTGCCGACCCTGCCGATTCGCGGCGCCAAGACCCTGCCGGCCAAGCTTGAAGAGCACAAGGAGATGGCGTTCCTCTCCTATCAACTGGCGACCATCAAGGTCGACGTGCCGCTGGACGTCGAACTCGACGACCTGCAGATGGGCGCCGAAGACCCGGCCAAGCTCTACGAGCTGTACTCGCTGCTGGAATTCAAAAGCTGGATCAATGATCTCGATCGCGACGCCAAACGTCTGGAACTGAGCGCAGCCAGCGAACCTGCGCTGGCCGGCGATCTGTTCAGCGCACCAGCGGAAGAAGCGCCTGTCGCTCCCGCCGAAGCTGCCTACGAAACCATCCTTGATCAGGCGCGCTTCGACGTCTGGCTGGAAAAACTGAGCAACGCCAAGCTGTTCGCCTTCGACACCGAAACCACCGGCATCGACGCGCAGCAAGCGCAGCTGGTCGGCCTGTCGTTCGCCGTGCAGGCCAACGAAGCCGCGTACATTCCGCTGACCCACTCCTACATCGGCGTGCCGGAACAGCTGGATCGCGACACCGTACTGCGCGCACTCAAGCCGATTCTCGAAGACCCGAGCAAGCTGAAGGTCGGCCAGCACGCCAAGTTCGATATGAATATTCTGGCCAACTGTGCCATCGGCGGCGATCAGAGCCAAGGCATCAACGTGCGCGGCATCGCCTTCGACACGATGCTTGAGTCCTACGTGCTCAACTCCACCGCCACCCGCCACGACATGGACAGCCTCGCGCAGAAGTACCTGGATCACACCACCGTGAGCTTCCAGGACATCGCCGGCAAAGGCGCCAAGCAGCTGACTTTCGACCAGATCGCTTTGGAACAGGCCGGGCCGTACGCCGCCGAAGACGCTGATATCACCCTGCGCCTGCACCAGACGCTGTTCGAAAAACTCAGCGCCATCCCGAGTCTGGCCAGCGTTTTGACCGACATCGAGATTCCGCTGGTGCCGGTACTGGCGCGCATCGAACGCCAAGGCGCGTTCGTTGATGCCGAACTGCTCGGCATTCAGAGCATCGAACTGGGCAACAAAATGGTCGCACTTGAGCGCGAAGCGTTCGAGATCGCCGGGGAAGAATTCAACCTTGGCTCGCCGAAGCAGTTGGGCGTGATTCTCTACGAGAAACTCGGCCTGCCAGTATTGAAGAAGACCGCCAAGGGCCAACCGTCCACCGCTGAAGAAGTGCTAGCGAAGCTCGCTGAAGACGATCACCGCTTGCCGAAGGTGCTGATGGAGCACCGGTCGATGAGCAAGCTGAAAAGCACCTACACCGATCGCCTGCCGGAGCAGATCAATCCGCGCACCGGGCGTGTCCACACCTCGTATCACCAGGCTGTGGCATCGACCGGGCGTTTGTCCTCGAGCGATCCAAACCTGCAGAATATCCCGGTGCGCACCGCGGAAGGCCGGCGCATCCGTCAGGCGTTCGTCGCGCCAAAGGGCTACAAACTGCTGGCGGCGGACTATTCGCAGATCGAACTGCGGATCATGGCGCACCTGTCCAAGGACGAAGGCCTGATGAATGCCTTCCGCAACAATCTGGACGTGCACACCGCCACCGCTGCCGAAGTGTTCAAGGTCGAACTCAACGAAGTGACCTCCGACCAGCGCCGTGGCGCCAAGGCGATCAACTTCGGCCTGATCTACGGCATGGGCGCACAGAAGCTCGGCAAGGACATCGGCGTCGACACCAAGACCGCCAAGGCTTATATCGACACCTACTTCGCCCGTTATCCGGGGGTTCGCGAATACATGGATCGCACCCGCGCACAGGCGGCGGATCAGGGTTATGTCGAGACCTTCTTCGGTCGTCGTCTGTACCTGCCAGAAATCAACTCGAACAAGCCGCAGGAACGTGCCGCTGCCGAGCGCACAGCGATCAACGCGCCGATGCAGGGCACGGCTGCCGACATCATCAAGAAAGCCATGGTGGCGGTGGATAACTGGTTGGCGACATCCGGGCTGGACGCCAAAGTCATCCTGCAGGTGCACGATGAACTGGTGCTGGAGGTTCGTGAGGATCTGGTCGAACAAGTCAGTGCCGAGATTCGCGTGCACATGAGCGAGGCGGCGAAACTGGATGTGCCGCTGCTGGTCGAAGTGGGTGTGGGCAACAATTGGGATGAGGCTCACTGAGGCTTTTGAACACGGTTTGCCGCGACCTGTTGTCGCGGCAGCGCCAGTAAAACCTGCTTATTTCGAAAAGCGCTTGGGATTATTCCAAAGCTTTTTGAAAAAAATCTGAACTAATCTGGAAGGACACCACTCAGAGATACTGAATGGCTGGTGAAGCCCTTCGATGCTCCTATGTTGTGTTAAGTGTTGGCAGATATCTGAACCCCGCCCTAGCGGTTCGGAACTTAAACCCCGGAACTTCTCCCTCCCCAATGAAGTCCGGGGCTTTTTTTGCCCGAAAATTGGCTGTGGCACGCTCAGACTGCGTTGAAAGCACAGCTAAAAATGCTCATTTAGGTACCCTAAACTCCGCTTTTTAGCTGCGCTTTCGCCTTGCCTGAGCGCACCACAGCCAATTTTCTAATCCCTGTTTTACTCAGCCGCCTCGGCGCCTTTGTCTGCCAGTTCCATCCAGCCGGCCAGTACAGTGTAGGCCTCTTCCAGGCCCATGCGTTTTGGCGCCGAGAACAGCTGGATGGTGACTAGGTCGCCCCAACCCTTGCGGATTTCCGACTGCACTTTGAGCAGGGTGTTCTTGGCTGCGCCGTAGGTCAGCTTGTCGGCCTTGGTCAGCAGGATGTGCATTGGCATGCCGGCCGCAACGGCCCAGTCGAGCATCAGCAGGTCGAAGTCGGTCATTGGATGACGGATGTCCATCATCAGAATCAGCCCCTTCAAACTCTCGCGGCCACCGAGGTAAGCCTCGAGGTGACGCTGCCAGTGCATCTTCAGCGGGATCGGTACTTTTGCGTAACCGTAGCCCGGCAGGTCGACCAGACGGCGATCTTCGTCTAGCTTGAAGAAGTTCAACAGCTGTGTGCGACCTGGGGTTTTCGAGGTGCGCGCCAGACTGGCGTGAGTCAAAGTGTTCAGTGCGCTGGATTTGCCGGCGTTGGAACGACCGGCGAACGCTACTTCGAAGCCTTCGTCGTCAGGGCATTGATCGACTTTGGCGGCACTGAGCATAAACGTGGACTGTTGGCACAGGCCGAGGATGGGATTCTTGAGTTGCATGGGATTTCCGATGTGGGCGGCGCCGGGATTGGGCGCGGAACGCGGTGTCGCTTCCGTTTCAGTGACGCCAGTATATAATGCCGCAGATTTTGTGTGTGCTTTGTCCCAGCGTAGGATGAAGTTCACGAGAGCGACAGACCTTGATTGCGCATTAGAACGCAGAACGCTCTCAACCCTGAAAAGGTCGTTTTATGACGAAATGGCTGCTGGCTGCCGGAGTCTTGATGCCGCTTTACAGCGCACAGGCTACACAGGATCCGGAAGCTGTGTACAACCGTGTTTGTGGTGCCTGTCATTCCGGCCAACTACCCATGGCGCCCGAAAGAGGCGATCAGGAAGCTTGGACGCCGAGGTTGGCGAAAGGTATGGAGACGCTGGTGCAACACGTGACCCAGGGTTTCAAGGCGATGCCGCCGCGTGGTTTGTGCATGGACTGCAGTGCCGAGGATTACCAAGCCATCATCCTGTGGATGAGCGCGAGTAAGCCCGGTCCATAACTTAACCCTTAGCCGTAGTTGGATTAGCTGATGAACAAATTGATCGTGAGTCTGCTGTTGACCGTGGGAATCTCAGGCTTCGCCCATGCTGCCGGTGATGCCGCAGCAGGCCAGGCAAAAGCCGCCGTATGCGGAGCCTGCCATGGCCCGGACGGGAACAGCATGGCGCCAAACTTTCCGAAACTGGCCGGTCAAGGTGAACGCTACCTGACCAAGCAATTGCACGACATCAAGTCGGGCAAGCGCACCGTTCTGGAAATGACCGGATTGCTGACCAACCTGAGCGATCAGGACCTGGCCGACATCGCCGCCTACTTCGCCAGCCAGAAAGGCAGCGTCGGCGCCGCCGATCCGAAGATCGTCGCTCGCGGTGAGGCCCTGTTCCGTGGCGGCAACCTGGCCAAGGGCCTGCCCGCTTGCACCGGCTGTCACTCACCGAACGGCGCTGGCAACGCCGCGGCAGGCTTCCCGCACCTGGGTGGCCAACACGCTCAATACATCGCCAAGCAACTGACCGATTTCCGCAAGGAAGAAGGCGGCCGCAACAACGACGGCGACACCATGACCATGCAGACCATCGCCAAGCGCCTGAGCGACGAAGATATTGCTGCGGTCTCCAGCTACATTCAAGGTCTGCACTAAGCGCATTTGGCAGTGATAGATCTCGCGCAACGTTAACGCTCGATTAATCCGTCGCAGCAAGTATAAAAAGGGTGGCTTTGGCCGCCCTTTTTTGTGGCCGCTGCCGTTACACTACAGAACTCATGCCCGCCAGGATCTGTCTGAAAACAGGTCGCGCGAGGCGACCCAAATTGTCCAGGAGTAAAGCATGCGTAATCTGATCATCAGCGCCGCCCTCGTCGCTGCCAGCCTGTTCGGCGTGACCGCTCAAGCCGCCGAAACCCCTGCCGCACCGTATGTCGAACTGGCCAATCCGGTGCCGGTGGCAGAGCCTGGCAAGATCGAAGTGGTCGAGCTGTTCTGGTACGGCTGCCCGCACTGCTACGCCTTTGAGCCGGTGATCAACCCGTGGGTTGAAAAACTGCCATCCGACGTCAACTTCGTGCGTATTCCGGCGATGTTCGGCGGCCCATGGGACGCTCACGGCCAGATGTTCCTGACCCTCGAAGCCATGGGTGTCGAGCACAAGGTTCACAGCGCCGTGTTCAACGCAATCCAGAAAGAACACAAGAAGCTGACCGACAAGAACGACATGGCTGACTTCCTCGCCACTCAAGGCGTGGACAAGGACAAGTTCCTCGCCACCTTCGACTCGTTCGCCATCAAAGGCCAGATCGTCAAGGCCCGTGAACTGGCCAAGAAGTATGAAATCACTGGCGTGCCAACCATGATCGTCAACGGCAAGTACCGCTTTGACATCGGCTCTGCCGGTGGTGCCGAACAAGCGCTGCAACTGGCTGACCAACTGGTCGCCAAAGAGCGAGCGGCAACCAAGGCTGCAGCCAACTAAGCGCCGCCCCCGCCATGCGCCGCTGGAAGTCTGAACGCATCGTTGGCCTGCATGATCCGCAGGTCAACGAGCATCACCTGGAGTCCACGGGCCTGCCCGCAGACCAACGTCTGCGCCTGCTCAGTTTCAATATCCAGGTGGGCATCAGCACCGAGCGCTATCGGCATTACCTGACCCGTAGCTGGCAGCACCTGCTGCCGCACAACGGTCGCTCAGGCAATCTGCAAAAGATCGGCGACTTGCTCGGCGACTTCGATCTGGTCGCCTTGCAGGAAGCCGATGGCGGCAGCCTGCGTTCGGGCTACGTCAATCAGGTCGAACACCTTGCCCAGCTCGGCGCCTTCCCTTACTGGTATCAACAACTCAATCGCAATCTCGGCCGACTGGCCCAGCACAGCAACGGCGTGCTGAGTCGTCTGAAACCGTCGGCGATTGAAGATCACCCGCTGCCAGGCCCGAAAGGTCGTGGCGCGATTCTGCTGCGCTTCGGCGAAGGCCCGGAAGCGCTGGTGGTGGTGATGATGCACCTGGCCCTTGGCGCACGAACCCGCAGCCTGCAACTGGCCTATATTCGTGAGCTGATCGGTGGCTACAAACACCAGGTATTGATGGGCGACATGAACACCCATGCCAGCGATCTGCTGCAACATTCTCCGTTACGCGATCTCGGCCTGCTGGCCCCGCAGGTGGAAGCGACATTCCCCAGCTGGCGTCCTCAGCGTTGCCTTGATCATATTTTGCTCAGCCCGACCCTGACGCTGGAAAAGGTCGAAGTGCTGGCACAACCGATTTCCGATCACCTGCCGGTCGCGGTAGAGATTCGTCTGCCGGGTTCGCTCACGGCCGATGCATTGCCCGCGTTGAGTCCTGCCCCTCGCGGAACCCCTGAATGAGCGACGACGCCCAGCGCTGGAAAGAGAAGTACCTCAAAAGCATCGAACAGCAAGACAAGCTTGAGCGGCGCTGGGCCGCCAGGCTCGACTTGCTGCGGCGCGGTCTGGTGCGCAGCACACTAGCGGCTGAAGGCACCGATAAAGTCGTCGATCAGTGCATGAAAGAGATGCGCGACGTGGTGCGCACCGACGACATGGACGCCGGCCTCGCCGCCCTGTTGCCGCGCTTGGAAAAAGCCGTGCTCGATTCCGAGCAGCGCCGCGAAACCCGCATCGATCAAGTCAGTACCGCGCTGACATCGCTGGTCACTCAGTTGCAGGCTTTGCCGTTGCCGCGTGAAGTCGCTCAGCCACTGAAGAAATTCGCCAAACAACTGGATAGCCGCGTCGGTTCGGCGCGGGAAATGCCACTGTTGCTGAGTGAACTCAGCGGCTTGCAGGGCAAGGCTTTGAGTCAGCTGGAAACGCCAGCCGAACCGGGACGCCCAGGATTGTTGCAGCGTTTGTTTGGTAGCCGTGACAGCGAAGAAGCGCTAGCGACACAAGCCCCCGCGCAGGTTCCAGCCTCGCCGCCAGAGCAACCACTGGCTGCACCGTCAACCACAGCGGAAACCGCACAGCTCGCGCCTGTCGCGGCGGCTGAGCTGGTACCGGCAGCGCCTGCCAGCAAAGCACTTGCGCCTGTTGTCGAACCACCCACGCCAGCCGCTCCAGCCCAGTTGGAACCGGCAAATGTAGTGGCCTTCGTACCGCCAACGGTCATCAGCGAAGTTATCAGTGAACCGCTCGAACCGGAGGCAGAGCGCTTCGAGCCCGAGCCTGTTTTCGCCCCGGCTTCAGCGCCGGCTCAAGCGCCGATCACCGCTGAGGCGGTCAATCCCGATGAACTGATCCACCCCGGTGATCCATCACCACCGATCATCGACAGCCTGCCCCTGCCCGAACCGATTGCTCAGGCGCTGGCCGCCATCGACCCGGAACAGCCCGAGCACGACATCCTGTTCGCCCTGCCGGACACCCCGGAGCCGTCTTACAGTTCCGTGGCCAAGCACATCGAAGACACCCTGATCGGGCTGCTCGACGACCTGACCCTGCCGGAACGCCACCGCCCGCAAGCCGAAGCCATGCGTGAGCGGCTAAAACACGGTTTGAACTGGTACGAACTGATCCCGATTCTCGACGATCTTGCAACGTTGATGCTGGCGATCACCGACAGCGGCCAGCACGAATTCGAAGCCTATCTGCAACAGCTCAATGAACGCCTCGAAGCGTTTCAGAGCAATCTGCAAGCCGCCAGCGAGGGCCATGCCGACAACAGCTCGGCGGCGAAAGCCATGGACACGCAGATCCGTGAGCAAGTCGACGGCCTGCAGACCAGCGTGCAGGAAGCTGCGGATCTGGAAGACCTCAAGCACGTGCTGGAAAATCATCTTGAAGGCCTGCTCGGCACCATGGACCAGCATCAGAAGCAGCGCGACGCCCGCGAGCAGGAAGTCGCCACGCGGCTGAAAAGCCTGTCCGAACGCGTGGCGCATATGGAGCAGGAAGCCCAGGGTTTCCGCGAACATCTTGAAGTACAACGGCAGAAAGCACTGATCGACCCGCTCACCGGCCTGCCGAACCGCGCCGCGTGGAGCGAACGCCTTGAGCATGAAATCAAACAGTGGCAACTGCACGGCAACACGCTGAGCCTGGCCATGCTCGACCTCGATCACTTCAAGCGGATCAATGACAACTACGGCCATCTGGCCGGCGACAAGGTGCTGAAAATCATCGCCACCGTACTGCGCAAGCGTCTGCGCGGCGCCGATTTCATCGCCCGTTTCGGCGGTGAGGAGTTCGTTCTGTTGATGCCGGCGACGCCGCCAGCGGTCGGCGCAAAACTGCTGGAAACCCTGCGCGCCGCTATCGAAGCCTGCCCGTTCCACTTCAAGGGTGAACGAGTGACCATCACCATCTCCATGGGACTGGCGACATTCCGTGCCGGAGAACACAGCGATCTTGTATTGAAGAGAGCCGATCAGGCGTTATACCGAGCGAAAAATGCGGGGCGCAACAGGGTCGAGCTGGGCTGAGCAAATTGTTCCATTTTGTTTAAATCCGCCCACTGACCGTCGAGACGCGAGGCAGTACGTTACACTGTTGCATTACTGTCTTGCGTGTACTGCCTTCTGCCATGAAATTCTTTACCCTCCTCGCTTCGCTGCTCGTTCTGGCCGGTTGTGCCAGCGGCCCTCGCTACAACACCAGCCATCCTTCGGCCAATTACGACAGCCGCATTCAGTTTGTGGTTGTGCATTACACGTCGGCCTCGCTGGAGCGCTCGCTGCAATTGCTGACCCACGGCGAAGTCAGTAGCCATTACCTGATCGGCGACGACAAGAGCGGCACCATCTACAAGCTGATGGACGAAAACCAGCGCGCCTGGCACGCCGGCGAAAGCCAATGGCAGGGCCGTACCTGGCTTAACTCAAGCTCGATCGGTATCGAAATCGTCAATCCGGGCTTCAAGGACACCCCGACCGGCCGTCTGTGGTATCCGTACAGCGAAGCGCAGATTCAATCGTTGATCGTCCTGCTCAAGGACATCAGCAAGCGCAATGGCATCAGCCCGCGCCACATCATTGGCCATAGCGACATCGCGCCATTGCGCAAACTCGATCCGGGCCCTTTGTTCCCGTGGAAACGTCTCGCCGCCGAAGGCTTGGGCGTATGGCCGAACGAACAGGCAGTAGCGCGCCAGCAAATGCTGTTCAACAGCAGCGAACTGCCGAGCATCAGCTGGTTCCAGGCACAGTTGGCGCACTTGGGTTATGACACACCGCAGACCGGTGAGCTGGACGTTGCCACACGCCACGTCCTCGCCGCCTTCCAGATGCACTTCCGCCCTTCGCGCTTCGACGGCACGCCGGATGCACAAACGGCAGCGTTGTTGCTGGTACTCAATCAGACAAAATAATGACGCCCGCCCGACGGTCAGGGCGAAATTGCAATCAGCAGCTATAACTCATTGGTAATTCTTCGGATATTCCATGATGGTTGCTACCCGAGAGACGCTGCGTAGCTGGTTTTATCGCCCCTGGTTTTTGGCGATGATCGCGGCTGTCCTCAGTGCCTGCCTGCTGATCGCCGGCGGTATGTTCGTGGCGATGCGTCAGGTCGAGCAAAACGAAAGCCAACAAATGAACGCACAAGGCGAACGTTTCCTGGCCCGCCTCGAACAATTGTTTGGCCAGTTGCGTGAAAGTCTCGATGACCTGGAAGCGCAGCCCTTGCGCAGTTGTGACGATGAAATGATCGCCACCCTGCAGCAAGTCACCTTCAACTATCGCTTCGTCTATGAAGCGGCTTACATGGACGCTTCGCGGATCTGCTCCAACCGTCCGCGCCAGGAAGGCCTGTCGGTGGTCCGCGCGCCAGACATCAAAGGCCCGACCTACAGCTATTGGCTGAACACCACCACCGAACCTGATGAAAACCGCGCGGCGCTGATGCTGGGGCGCGGCAATTTCCGCGTCGCCACCTCGCGCGGGCATCTGACCGACATGGTCGATTTGTCTCCCGGTAGCAGCCTGCTGGTGGTGCTCGATCATGGCACCCGTGCTATCCCGGTGCTTGGCACGGCGCAAGCCTGGCCACCCACGGAACACTGGCCACCGAAAAGTCGCGATGCCCTGCAAGTTACGCAAACCCGGCTGATCTACCGCATGCCCACGGATAATCCAGAGTATCAGTTGGTCCTGATCACACCCAGAACCGGCATGCACATTCCGGCTGTCTGGTGGTGGATCATCCCGGCGTGTCTGCTGCTCGGCGCCTTTGTCGGATTTTTCGTGTTCTTACTGGTGCGCCAGCGTCAGTCTCTGGATGCCGAACTACACGGTGCAATTCGCCGTGGCGAGCTGCAGGTGCTCTATCAACCGATCTTCGACCTCGACAGCCGCAACTGCGTCGGTGCCGAGGCCCTGCTGCGCTGGCGCCGCCCCGACGGTACGCTGACCAGCCCTGACCTGTTCATCCCCATGGCAGAAAACACCGGGCAGATCCGGCAGATGACCGACTTCGTCCTGCAGCGCCTGCTGGAGCAACTGGGCCAGTTGCTGCGCGCCAATCCGCAGCTATACATCTCGGTCAACCTGGCAGCCTGCGACGTGATGGTGCCACGCATCGGCCAGGTCATGGCGCGGCTGCTCACACTGCATCGCGTGGCGGCGCGGCAGATTGCCTTCGAGGTCACCGAACGTGGCTTGATTGATGTGGTGGTGGCACGGGAAAACCTGCAAGCGCTGCGCGATGTTGGCCATCAGGTGCTGATCGACGATTTCGGCACCGGCTATTGCAGCCTCGCCTACTTGCAAACCTTGCCAGTGGACTGCTTGAAGATCGACAAAGCATTCATTGATGCACTGGGCCATGACGCGGCCAGCAGCGGCGTCGCCCCGCACATCATTCACATGGCCCAGGCGCTGGATTTGAAGGTGATTGCCGAAGGCATCGAGCTCGAATCCCAAGCGCAATTGCTCAGCAGTGAAGGGGTGAAATTCGGTCAGGGCTGGTTGTTCGCCCATGCGCTGAGCGCGGTGCAATTCATCGAACTGATCACCCGTGGCCGGCGCCTTGCCGGTCGACGCATGGATGATGAAGCCTAGACAGCGAGCGCCATATAAAACTGCGTGCCCTGCCCCGGCCGTGAGTAAACGCCCATGCGTCCACCATGCAACTGGACGATTTCCTTGCACAACGCCAAGCCCAAACCGGCACCGCCCTTCTTGCGCCCTACCTGCACGAAAGGTTCGAAGATCCGCCCCTGCTGGCCGTAGGCAATGCCTTCGCCGTTGTCTTCGACGCTGACAATCAGCCGCTCGCCATGCCGACGTGCCTGCAAGCGGATCTGACCGTCGCGGGCGGTATGGCGCAAGGCGTTGTCGATCAGGTTATCCAGCACACGATCGAGCTGTGCCTGATCGGCCTGCAAACGTGGCAACGGTCCCTGCACTTCGACATGCAGGGCGATGCCCTTGGCCGCCGCCGAATCGGCAAAGCGCAGTTGCGCCTGCTCCAGCAAATCCTCGATGGAGCATGGTGCCAGCGTGAGTTTCTGCAGGCCATTCTGATAACGCGAGAAGTTGAGCAAGTCGTTTATCAACTGCATCAAGCGCTGCATCTCTTCGTTCACGGTGTCGAGCAAATCGGCTTCGCGCGATTCCGGGGCGTACTTCGCTCGTTCGCGGAACAGCCCGAAGGCCATGTGCATGCCGGTGACCGGCGTGCGCAGCTCATGGGAAGCGCGCAACACGAATTCGCTGCGCACCCGCTCGAAGGCGCGTTGCTCGGTCACGTCATGCAAGACCATCACCGCGCCAAGGATATGCCCCTGCGTGTGGCTGACCGGCGTCAGGCTGTAGGTCAGCAAACGAGATTCGCCGTCGACCTCGATGCTCAGGTCTTCCGGTGCGCGCTCAAGCGAGCCACCGCGCAACACCAGTTGCAACTGCGCATCCAGCTCCGGCCGCTCCAGCGCGGTGCCCAAGCCTTGGCCGAGGCGATCATCTTCCCAACCCAACTGGCGCTGAGCCACCGGATTGAGGTGTTCCAGATGCCCCTGGCGGTCGATCATCAGCAAGCCGTCGTCGATACTGTCGAGCACCGCTTGCAGCCGCTGCTGACCGGCGAACAATTCGTCGACGTTGGTCGCCTGATGTTCCCGCAGGGCCTCAGCCATCAGGCCGAAACGCTTGGTCAGCAGGTTCATTTCCATCGCGGAGGAAATCGGCAGGGTCACTTCAAAATTGCCTTGGCCGATATTGTCCGCCGCCTGCGCCAGCGCCTCGATCGGCGCGCCGAAACGCCGGGCAATCCCGTGGGCCGTGATGAAGCCGATGATCAACACCGCCAGCCCGACAAATCCCAGCAGACCGGCGATCAACAATGCCCGGTCGCGCGCTTGATGCTGAACCGCGTTAATGTTGTCCAGTGCATGCTTGTGTTCAGTGATCAAACCGTTGCGCAGCGTGTTGAAGCGCTCTCGGAGGTTGGCGTTGCTGCTCAACGCAGCCGCCGGATCACGGGACACATCAAAGGCCTGAAGAAAACTCAGGTAATCAGCCTTGGCCTGACTGAAACCATACTGGCGGCCATCGCCAATGTGCTCTTGGGCGATACCGTCATCAAGCAACTTGAGATACTGCTGCTTGGACGCCTCGAACGCGACCGGATCGGGTTCTTCGGCGAGCATGAGGACCAGTTGATCACCCAGGGTTTGTCGCAGCTTTAGGCCCAGATCGAGAGTGACGAAGTTGTTACGCAGCGTCGTTTCCTGCGAGCCAGCCATTTGCATCACGCTGACCAGCCCGAGCAACAGCCCGAGCAAGGCCACGGTGATGAGAGCGGAAATGCTCAAGAACAAACGGGTCCGCAACTTCATCGCCAATTTCATCGTCGGGCACTCACAGGTTGTACTGCTTGCGCTTGCGATACAGGGTCGAGGCATCGATGCCGAGCGTTTTCGCCGCTTGGTCCAAGGTGCCGGCGGTGGCGAGGACGGCGCCGATGTGCGCCTTCTCCAACTCATCGAGACTCAACGCGGCACCGACTCGTGGCGCGTTGTTGGCCGGTTGTTCGGCCATGCCCAGGTGGCTGATCTCCACGCGTTCCTGCGGGCAGATGATGCTCGCCCGCTCGACCACGTTGCGCAACTCGCGAATGTTGCCCGGCCAGCGATAGCCGAGCAGTGCCTCGCGAGCCTCGTCGCTGAAGCCACGTGCCGGACGCGCATACTCTTTGACGAAGCGGGCGAGGAAGCGGTCGGCCAACGTCAGGATGTCCTCGGCGCGCTCGCGCAGTGGCGGCAGGTGCAGGGTGATGACGTTCAGGCGATAGAGCAGGTCTTCACGGAAACGCCCGTCACGGACCATGTCTTCGAGATTGAGATTGGTCGCCGCTAGAATGCGCACGTCGGCGCGGCGGGTGACCGGATCCCCTACCCGCTCGTATTCCTTGTCCTGAATGAAACGTAGCAACTTGGGTTGTAATGTCAGTGGAAAATCGCCGATCTCGTCGAGAAACAGAGTGCCGCCGTCAGCCTGATTGACTCGACCCAACGTGCTTTCGCTGGCCCCGGTAAAGGCGCCACGACTGTGACCGAACAGCTCGCTTTCCATCAATTCCGCCGTCAGCGACGGGCAGTTGATGGTCACGCAGGATTTTTTCTCGCGCTTGCTCCAGCCGTGAATCGCTCGGGCTAGCTCACCTTTACCAGTGCCGGACTCGCCGAGGATCAGAATGTTGGCGTCGGTGCCGGCGACCTGACGTGCAGTTTCCAGTACGACTTTCATCGCCGGGCTGTGGGAATCGAGACCGTCCTTCGGTTTGCGGATCTCGCCTTCGAGGGCCTCGAGGCGCGCCGACAGTTGGCGCACTTCCAATTGCTTGGCAGTGGCCAGACGCAACTGATCCGGGCTGCACGGTTTGACCAGATAGTCGGCGGCGCCGGCCTGGATCGCGTCGACGGCGGTATCGACAGCCGAATGCGCGGTGACAATCACCACTCGCATCCATGGTGCCTGAATGCGCATCTGCGCCAGTACGTCGAGGCCGTTGTCTTCTCCCAGACGTAAATCAAGGAAGCACAGATCGAAGACCTGGCGTTGCAGCAAGGTGTCGGCCTGAGCCGCGCTGTTGGCTGTGGCAACCGTATAGCCTTCATCTTCGAGGCAATAACGGAAAGTACGCAGGATGGCGGATTCGTCGTCCACCAGCAGAATGCGGCCTTGATGCTCAGTGGCAGATTCCATTTTTCCTACGCTCCATAGTGATTGGTCTTGGGTTAGTCCCGGAAAAATCGGGCAAGTTGCATGGTTGATTCTGAACGATGCCAGCCATAGGAGGGTAGCTCTCTCCTGCCTTTACGGCCAATACGTTGATTTTGTTGGTTTTTTAAACAAATGCCGATTTGCAGGGCATTCCCTGCGTACTTTTCTGACATCTGCGCCCTGCTCTCAATTCCATAAGAATGAAATCTCCTACGAAAAAATCGTGCATTGCGCACGATCCCAGATGCCCCATCGTGCAGGATGCGTCGCGAAAGTTTTCTACCGCGCCTATAACCAATTGATTTTATTGAATATTTTTCAATTAAAAAACTGGCATGCAGGCTGCAATACCTCATTCAGCCCGGGCAGAAATGAACTGCCCCAACCGAATAAGAGTGAGGAACCCAGGATGACTCGCCAACGTGCCGCCCAAGTGCGTATCTCGCCACTGCATATTCAGCAAGGTCTGTTTGGCGTACTGGCGCTGTTGATCACCCTGATCGCCTGTCAGCAATACCTGCGCTGGGAAAACAGCCAGCAGGTTGAGCCGCTGATTTCGATCCAGCACAACACGCAAACGCACTTCAGCGCCGTCAGCAGCAGCCAGGCCGAGAGCGCCTCGATGCGCATGATGGATGTCGATCAGGCGCAGCCGCTGGATCAACTGCCACGTGAAGAGCGTTGGGTTTTCTAAAGAACAGATGAATTCGGGCGCGCAGCGCCAGAACACGTAACACCCCTAAATAGAGAAGTAAGGAGAATCACCATGTTGAGCTGGGCAATTACATTCTTGATCATTGCCATCATCGCTGCAGTACTGGGCTTCGGTGGTATCGCGGGCACCGCCACGGGTATCGCCAAGATTCTCTTTGTCGTGTTCCTGGTGATGTTCATCGCTTCCTTCTTCTTTGGCCGTCGCGGCCGAGGTTAACGATGACTGTGTTAAAGACACTGGCAGCCGCCCTGCTTCTGGGCGGCAGTGCCATGGCGATGGCGGCCAATGACGGCCAGGCGCGGGTCAACGAACTATTGAGTTCCGACCCGCAGTATCGCGAAACCTGGGAAGGCGTGGTGAAGAAGGAAGAACGCCTGCCGGAATGGGTGATGAACCTGTCCGGCACGCCTGACCAGCAGATGAATGCCGTAACTGAAGATGGCGACCAGTATCTGGTCGGCCCGCTCTGCGAATCTGCAGACAAGTGCCTGAACCACCGCTTGATCGTCGCGTTCAGTTTCGACAAGAAAGACGCATACGCCATGCTCGTGGATGTGCCCGAAGGACTGCCGGCCGACAAGTCGCCAACGCGACATGCCACCTACCGCTTCCTCGGCAAACCCGATCAGGGCATGCAGGATCTTTTGATGGAAACCCTGAAGAAAGATCCGAAGTGGTACTGATTTGAACATGAAGGCAGCAGCCCTGCTGCCTTCCATTGCGCCCACCTGAGGAAGGCAGGCGCATGACCAAGGGGCCGGGACGTTCTGACTGTTGCAGGGTCGGAGTGACCTACGGGGACAGGGAGTGCCTGCGCAAGGGCCGGGTCAGGGTAAAAGCTGCGCCGCAGGTTCGCCGACCCGTAGTGGCTCGACGGACTTGCGCTGAGCTTTCCAACAAGCAAAACATTGATCCAGAGCGTCTAGCTCATCCTTTTTATCGCTGACACTGCGCGCGAAAACATTACGCGGTGTTTCATGGCGACCGTATATCGACAAAGAGACCACTTAAACAGTAGGACTTCTAGTCTTCCTGCGTAGGCTTTTTCCTAAATATTTCGTCGATTTTTCTCGTTCAAAAAACAACCAACCTAGGCTGTGATGGCCGGTTCACGGCACTTATGCCGGCCGAAATGTCACAATCGAACCGGTTGGGACGCCAGTTTCATTTAAAAAAGCTCATGCCGATTCGGCATAGGGTAGGCGTTTACGGCATTAGACGGCGCAACCTTGCATCGGAATAGTTGCGCCTTTTTTCGCCTGCCGAAGAGCCGTAAATACGCGCTTCGGGGCACCTTATACGGAGGCAGATGCACAGACTTTTCCGCTAAAGAGCGTTCCAGTTCCTGCATGTGCCTGAGTCAAACGCAAGTAAGGGTAAAGATAATGAAGAAGGCAAAAATCAGCCTCGCCTGGCAGATCCTCATCGGTCTTGTTCTAGGGATTGCAATTGGTGCGTTGCTCAATCACTTCAGTGCCGAGAAGGCTTGGTGGATCAGCAACGTCCTGCAACCGGCAGGCGATATCTTTATCCGTCTGATCAAGATGATCGTGATCCCGATCGTCATCTCTTCCCTGATTGTCGGCATTGCCGGCGTGGGCGACGCCAAGAAACTCGGGCGGATTGGCCTGAAGACGATCATCTATTTCGAAATCGTCACCACCATCGCCATCGTTGTCGGCCTGCTGCTGGCCAACCTGTTCCACCCGGGTACCGGCATCGACATGAGCACCCTGGGCACGGTGGACATCTCGAAGTACCAGGCGACCGCCGCCGAAGTGCAGCATGAACACGCGTTCATCGAGACCATCCTCAACCTGATCCCGTCGAACATCTTCGCGGCCATGGCCCGCGGCGAAATGCTGCCGATCATCTTCTTCTCCGTGCTGTTCGGTCTCGGTCTGTCGAGCCTGCAGTCGGACCTGCGCGAGCCGCTGGTGAAGATGTTCCAGGGCGTCTCGGAAAGCATGTTCAAAGTCACCCACATGATCATGAACTATGCGCCGATCGGCGTGTTCGCACTGATCGCGGTGACCGTGGCCAACTTCGGCTTCGCCTCGCTGCTGCCGCTGGCGAAACTGGTGATCCTGGTTTACGTCGCCATCGCCTTCTTTGCCTTCGTGGTGCTGGGCCTGATCGCCAAGCTGTTCGGTTTCTCTGTGATCAAGCTGATGCGCATCTTCAAGGATGAGCTGGTGCTGGCCTACTCCACCGCGTCTTCGGAAACCGTGCTGCCACGCGTGATCGAGAAGATGGAAGCCTACGGCGCACCGAAAGCCATCTGCAGCTTCGTGGTGCCGACCGGTTATTCGTTCAACCTCGACGGTTCGACCCTGTACCAGTCGATCGCCGCCATCTTTATTGCCCAGCTGTACGGCATCGACCTGTCGATCAGCCAGCAGCTGCTGCTGGTCCTGACCCTGATGGTCACCTCCAAAGGCATCGCCGGTGTACCGGGCGTGTCCTTCGTGGTACTGCTGGCCACTCTGGGCAGCGTCGGCATTCCGCTGGAAGGCTTGGCGTTCATCGCCGGTGTCGACCGCATCATGGACATGGCGCGTACCGCTCTGAACGTGATTGGTAACGCCCTGGCGGTACTGGTTATCGCACGTTGGGAAGGCATGTACGACGATGCCAAGGGCCAGCGCTACTGGAACTCCCTGCCGCACTGGCGCAGCAAGGAAAAACTGCCTGCAGGCGAAATCTCGAAGAACTGACACACCCCTGTAGGAGCTGCCGCAGGCTGCGATCTGTTGATCTTGCTTTTTAAAAACAAAATCAAAAGATCGCAGCCTTCGGCAGCTCCTACAGGAGATTGAGGTCAACCCGGTAAATGGGGTGGCAGCAGGTACACTCAAACCCCGGAGAAATCCGGGGTTTGTCGTTTCTGGTGACCCCGCTATCATTCGCGGCATTCTTCGGGGGATTTGACTGATGCTTAATGGCCTGTGGCTTGGCTTCTTCATCGTGGCAGCCGTATCGGCGCTGGCGCAGTGGCTGATCGGCGGCAACGCCGGGATCTTTGCGGCGATGGTGGAAAGCATTTTCGCCATGGCCAAGCTCTCGGTCGAAGTCATGGTGCTGCTGTTCGGCACCCTCACCCTGTGGCTGGGCTTTCTGCGCATCGCCGAGAAGGCCGGGATCGTCGAGTGGCTGGCCAAGGTACTCGGCCCCCTGTTCCTGCGGCTGATGCCGGAAGTCCCGGCCGGTCACCCTGCCCTTGGCCTGATCACTCTGAACTTCGCCGCCAACGGTCTGGGCCTCGACAACGCGGCCACGCCCATCGGCCTGAAAGCCATGAAGGCGCTGCAGGAGCTCAATCCCAGTGCCACCATCGCCAGTAACGCGCAAATCCTCTTCCTGGTGCTCAACGCCTCCTCCCTGACCCTGCTGCCGGTGACGATCTTCATGTACCGCGCCCAGCAAGGCGCGCCAGATCCGACGCTGGTGTTCCTGCCGATCCTGCTGGCAACCAGTTGCTCGACGATCGTCGGCTTCCTCTCGGTGGCGTTCATGCAGCGCCTGCGGATCTGGGATCCAGTGGTGCTGGCCTATCTGGTACCGGGTGCGCTGTTGTTGGGTGGCTTCATGGCGTTGCTCGGCACCCTTTCAGCGACGGCTTTGGCGGGATTGTCGTCGATCCTCGGCAATCTCACGCTGTTCGGGTTGATCATGCTGTTTCTGATCATCGGCGCGTTGAGGAAAGTGAAGGTTTACGAGGCGTTCGTTGAAGGCGCGAAGGAAGGCTTCGACGTCGCGAAGAACCTGCTGCCGTATCTGGTGGCGATGCTCTGTGCGGTCGGCGTACTGCGTGCTTCCGGGGCGTTGGACTTCGGTCTGGATGGCATTCGTCATCTGGTCGAGTGGGCGGGTTGGGACACACGGTTTGTCGATGCGTTGCCGACGGCGATGGTCAAGCCGTTCTCCGGCAGCGCAGCGCGGGCCATGCTGATCGAGACGATGAAGACCTCGGGCGTCGACAGCTTCCCGGCGCTGGTCGCGGCGACGGTGCAGGGTAGTACCGAGACGACGTTCTATGTGCTGGCAGTGTATTTCGGCGCGGTGGGCATTCAGCGGGCGCGGCATGCGGTGGGGTGTGCGTTGCTGGCGGAACTGGCGGGTGTGCTCGGCGCGATTGGCGTGTGCTACTGGTTCTTCGGCTGATCACACATCAAAACTGTAGGAGCGAGTCTGCTCGCGATAGCGGTTTATCAATCGCCATCATCGGTGACTGATACACCGCTATCGCGAGCAGGCTCACTCCTACAGGGGTTGTGTGTCGGGCTTAAGGTTTTGGGGGGGCCAGTTTCTGGCCTTGTTCGACAGCCCAAGCGACGATTTTGGCGGTCAGGCGATCACTGGCCTGGCCAAACCCGGCCACCACCGCCGGCACCTGTACATCGTTCAGAGGCTGGCGCTCTTCAAAGCGGCGACTGGCCAGAATGCGCTGGTCATAACCGCGCACCAGCAACGCATCGACGCGCACCACAACGCTGGCCTGTGAGCCTTGGTATTCGGTCTGAAACGCCTGCAAACTCCCGCCCAATTCCAGATCCGCCGCAAAGTTGCTGTCATCGGTACTAAGCAACGTCACCCGACCATCACGCTGAAACCCATCGAACAAGCGATTACGCACCAGCACCGGCGCCGGATCACTCCAGCGCGAGCCCTTGTAACTGCTGATCACGTCGCCCTGCGGAATCACCGCAATCGTCGGCCGGTTCAACGCCTCACTGGCCTGCAACTTGTTCAACCGCAACGACCAAGACTGAGTCGCCGCTGAACTGGCCGAGGCGGGCGCCTGTGCGGCCGGCAGGCGATAGACATCCGACGGCTCGGACTGGGGCAGAATCGAACAGGCGCTGATCAGCGTGAAGCCGGCGAGGAGGGCAAGTCGAGTCAGCTTCATGGCGTGAATTCCTTGTTCTTGTCACGGCCCAGCAGGTAGCCGCTGGGGTTGGCCTCAAGGCGTTGGGAGATGGCGCGCAGCGAGGTCAGCGTCTCGCGCAGTTCGCGGATCGCCGGGGCCAGGCCATTAAGGCCCTGCATGCCGTTGTCGAGGGAGTTTTCGTTTTTGTTCAGCAGGGTGCTGATCGTCGCGGTACTTTGCTCCAGCGACTTCATGGCTTGTTCGGCACTGCCCAATGCCTGTTTGCCCTGATCGTTGATCAAGCCGTTGGCATTGCGCATCAATAACGAGGTCTGTTCGAGCATGCTGCCGGCCTGTTTGCCAACGCTCGCCAGTTGCTGCATGGCTTGCTTGATGTCACCGCGCTGATCGTTGATGGTGCCGGTGGTCTGCTCCAGATGGGTGAGGGTTTTGCTCACACGCTCGACGTTCTCGGCAGAAAACATCTGGTTGGCGTTCTGCAGCAGCGCAGTGATGCCGGTCATCAAATCGTTGCTGTCATTGAGCAAGCGCGAAATAGGCGAGGGCGAAGCGACGATGGTCGGCAGGTTGCCATCATGTCCACGCAGCTTCGGGCTCTCGGGCGTACCGCCGCTGAGCTGGATAATCGACGTACCGGTGATCCCGGCCAGCGCCAGTTTGGCCTGGGTGTCTTCCTTGACCGGCGTATCACCGGCCAGACGAATCCGCGCCAGCACCCGCCGCGGATCCTTTGGATCGAGGCGCAGGTTGATCACATCGCCGACCTTGATCCCGCTGTACTGCACCGGGCTGCCCTTGGACAAGCCACTGACCGCCTCGCTGAAGACAATCTCGTAATCCTTGAACTCGGTGTCGACACTGGACTTTGCCAGGAAAAGACCGAAGAGCAGGGCACCTGCCACCACAATCACGGTGAACAGGCCGATCAACACATGATGCGCTCGGGTTTCCATGTCAGACCTCGTTGAGCAATTTGGCGGCGTCCAGCGCCGAGCGGCCACGCGGACCGTGGAAGTATTCGTGAATCCATGCGTCGTCGGTTTCCGAGACGACGTCGATCGGGCCGGCGACCAGCACTTTTTTCTGCGCCAGCACCGCCACGCGGTCGGTGATGGTGTAGAGCGTGTCGAGGTCGTGGGTCACCAGAAACACGCTGAGACCGAGCGCATCGCGCAGGGTCAGGATCAATTGATCGAACTGCGCCGCACCAATCGGATCGAGGCCAGCGGTGGGTTCATCGAGAAACAGGATGTCCGGGTCCAGCGCCAGAGCCCGGGCCAGAGCAGCGCGTTTGATCATGCCGCCGGACAGCGATGCCGGGTATTTGTCCGCCGCCGACAGCGGCAACCCGGCCAGCGCCAGCTTCACCGCAGCCAAGTGCTCGGCGTCGTTGCGGCTGAGGCCGGCGTGTTCGATAAGGGGCAGGGCGACGTTCTCAGTAACGGTCAGCGAGGAGAACAGCGCGCCTTTCTGAAACAGCACACCAAAACGGCGTTCGACCAGCGAGCGCTCATGCTCGGACAGGCTCGGCAGGTTCTTGCCGAACACTTTGACGATGCCTTCGCTAGGCCGGCGCAGGCCGACGATGCTGCGCAGCAACACCGATTTGCCGCTGCCGGAGCCGCCGACCACGGCGAGAATCTCGCCTTTGTACAAATCCAGGTCGAGGTTCTCGTGCACGCTCTGGCTGCCGAAGCGATTGCACAGGCCACGGACTTCGATCACCGCCTCCGAGGGCGCGCGGGGTAGACGACTCACCAGCCCATCTCCATGAAGAACAGCGCGGCCACCGCGTCGAGCACGATCACCACGAAAATCGATTGCACCACGGCAGACGTAGTGTGGGCGCCGACCGACTCGGCGCTGCCACTGACCTTGAAGCCTTCCAGGCAACCAATTGCAGCAATGATGAAGGCGAAGATCGGCGCCTTCACCAAGCCGACCAGAAAGTGCTGCACGCCGATATCCGACTGCAACAGCGTCAGGAACATCGCCGGCGAGATATCCAGCGACACCGCGCAGACCACGCCGCCGCCGATTATCCCGCAGAGCATCGCCAGGAAGGTCAGCATCGGCAACGCCACCAGCATCGCCAGCACGCGCGGCACCACCAGCAGCTCCATCGGATCAAGGCCGAGGGTGCGAATCGCATCGATTTCCTCGTTGGCCTTCATCGAGCCGATCTGCGCAGTGAAGGCACTGGCAGTGCGCCCGGCCATGAGGATTGCCGTGAGCAGCACACCAAATTCGCGCAGGAACGAGAAGCCCACCAGGTCCACGGTAAAAATCGTCGCACCGAAACTGGCCAGCACCGTGGCGCCGAGAAACGCCACCACCGCACCCACCAGAAATGTCAGCAATGCCACGATCGGCGCGGCATCGAGGCCGGTCTGCTCGATGTGCGCGATCATTGGCGTGATGCGCCAGCGCTTGGGCCGTAACAGGTTGCGAGCGATGGTTTCCATGATCAGGCCGACGAAACCGAGCAGTTGCAGAGTGTCCTGCCAGACGGTGTCGACGGCGCGACCAATGCGCGTCAGCAGTTGCACACTGACGCTGATTTCCAGCTCTTTGATCGGCACGCAGAAATCGGTCATCGAGCAGTACACGGTTTGCAGCAGCGCGCGGTCGGCGGAGGTCAGGGTGCAATCGGGGTGTTCGGCGGATTTGCCCAGGCGTTCGGAGCCGAGCAGTTCGACCAGCAACGAAGCGCCAGCGGTGTCGAGGGCGCCGAGGCTGTTGAGGTCGATCGGGGTGTTGGCATCGTACTGACCGTGGAGCTTTTCGCTCAGTTGCTTGAGCTCGGCGTAATGGGCAAGCGTCCAGTCCCCCGTGACCCGCAGGCGGGCAGGGGTTATCGACGTGTCCAGTTGAGCATTACCGCTGATCGAGCTGCTGGTCATAAGCTCCGTGCTTGTTCGGCCTTTATGCGAACTAACGTAATAGCACGAACCGGATTACTTTTCTTTGATCGCTGTGCTGTCCGTGACTTCGAAACGCAGCACGCCGATCACCTGGCCATCCTCGGTCAACACCCGCACTTGCCACTTGCCCGCCGGGTTGCCGGGGAAGTTCTGCTTGTGCGTCCACGCACGGTAGCCTTCCTTGCGCCCGCCATGGATGTCGAGGGCGATGCGGTCGACCTCTTTGCCGTTGAATTGCCAGACGTGATAAATCCGCTCATCCAGCCCGCGCGGCGCGTTGATAGCGGTATAGGCATAAAGGCCATCGCCACGAATCTGCTCGGCGCTGACCGTGTCGAGGCTGGCGCCTGGGGTGCGGTCCTGCATTTGCGTGCTGATCGCCACGTCGGTCATCCACAGCGTCGCCGGTGGCACCCACGAACGCAGCGCCCAACCCACGCCACCGATGCCGACCGTGATGCACAGGATCGCCAAGGCATTGCGCAGCGTGCGGATCGGGAAGATCGACGCCAGACTCGGGAACGACAACAACACGGCAATGCCAAGCGCCCACTTGAAGCTTTGCGCGGTGGTCAGGTGCATGATCACCGGCAACGCGGTGAGCAGGGCGGCGAACAGGGTCAGAGTGTGCAGCGCGAGAAACGCCCAGCGCCGTGGCGCCAGCCATTTGTAATAGAGCGGATCGACGATGGAAATCAGTGCCGCGACGCTGAGCAGGCCGGTGAAAAACAGCTGTCCGCTATTCCACGTCGTGGTGATGAAAAAGAACGGCAGGACGAAAAACAGGCTTTCCTGATGGATCATCTGCGTCGCGTAACGCAGCAGCGGCTGGGGAATCTCGCGTTTGAACACGCGGGTGAAGAGGCCGGTGAGGGTGTTTTCCAGCATCAGCCAGATCCAGCTGAGCAGCATGATCACGGTGATCCAGCTCGCCAGGCCCTGCTGACGATCGACCATGATGAAACTGCCGACCCCGGAGATGAACCCGCCAAGCGCAATGACCCCGGGATAGCGCTTCATCAGTTCGAGAATGCGCTGGATCAGGAGCTGTATTTTTGGCATTTGGGCGGTTCACGACTTGAGGGGAAAAAACCTCGACAGAGTAGCGCTGGCAAGGCTGATGGTCACTTAAAACCAACGCATTTCATTGTAGGAGTGAGCCTGCTCGCGATTGCGGAATATCAGCCGAAGAAATGGTGACTGAAGGACCGCTATCGCGAGCAGGCTCACTCCTACAGGATTAGTGCTCGGCCGGCCGGCGGCGGTGATGCAAACGCCAGCCGATCAGGACCAGCAACACCAGACCCAAGCCACCCGCACTCAACCACAAAACCTGATCATCACTGATCAACGGCTTCTCGATCCGCAGATACCCCGGTTGCAACAGCAACTCACGCATGGCCTTGTTCGCCGCTTCCAGCGTCACCCCTTGCAGCTCGCGCGCGGGGTTGGCAAAACGGCCGTCCTGGTAATCACCGAGGGCGCTCCAGTAGTAATCCGCCATCGCGCTGTTGCCCTGTACCGCCCAAGCCTGATGGGCGATCGAGGCCTGTTTGATCCGCGCGAAAGTATCCGGGTCTAGGCCGTTTTTCAGCAGATCAGCCTTGAGGTCCTCCAGCACCTGAATAGCTTCGTCGACGTCATCACGATCCAGATCGGCATTCAGGCTCATGAAACCGACGCCGCCAAATACCTCACGCTCGGCCCACGGCCCATAGGACAAACCGTGGTTGAGACGAATCTGCCGATACAGCGCCCAATCCAGATAATCCTTGAGGATATCGAACGTCTCATCGTACTGATCGTTCAGCACCGGTTCCGGCACCAGCCAGTGCAACTTGGCGCTGTCGCCGATAAAGCCACGGGTGAGGGTGCGCTCATGGGCGGCGCTAGTGCTGATGTCCGGCAGTGCACGGTGCTCGCTCGGCTCGACCGCTTCGAGCGCGCCCCAGGTGCGTTCCAGATAGGCCGGCAGCAGTTTGTCGAGTTCGCCGACGACGATCAGGGTCATGTTGTTCGGCGCGTACCAGGCCTCGCGCACCTTCTCCAGTTGTTCCTGAGTCAGGTGACCGACCTCGGCGCGCTGCGGGCATTTCAAGCCCAGTTCGACGGCGAGCTGATTGCTCGCGGTGTGGCCAAGGTCCTGACGATCAAGGAAGCGCTGCAGGCGTGTGTAATGGCCGCCGTCCTCGCGCTCGACCACACGTTTGGCGGCGTTGATCGCGTTGTCGTCGATGCGCGTTTGCGTGAGCAGAGCGAGCAGCAGGTCGAGTACCTTGCGCTGGTTTTTCGCCGGCGCTTCGATGACAAACGTGGTGTCGGCGTTACTGGTGAACGCATTCCAGTCACCACCCAGCGCTTGCATACGTTCCTCTAAACCGCCTTCGCCGGTCGCATCGATGCCGCTGAACAACAAATGCTCAAGCAGGTGCGGCAGCTCCTTGTCATCGCAATCGAAATCATCAAGGCCGACGCCCACTACCAACCGGATCGCAACATGCCCGCGCTCGGTGCCGGGCTTGAGCAGCAACTGCAAACCATTGGGCAGCGCATAGCCTTCAACCTGAAAACGATCCAGGGCGAAGGCGGGCAGGGAACCGAGCAACAGACAGGCGAACAACAGGCAACGCATAACAGGCTTCCATACGGCTGATTTGGAGATCCGTGTCGTCAGTCAGATCGCCTTCGCGAGCAAGCTCGCTCCCACATTTGAAATGCATTCCCCACTGTAGGAGTGAGCCTGCTCGCGATAGCGGCCTGAAGGCTGAATCAATGTAACTGACTAAACCCAGCCCCAGTCGTTCAAGGCGAATGCGTAATGTCGGCAATATCATCCGTCGCCAGCGCCCCGGTATCCGCCGTTTCCAGCACCACATACGCACTGCCGCAAAACAGCGAATTGAGCCGCTTCATGTCGGCAATCAACTCCAGATGCAGCGAACTGGTCTCGATACTCTGCACGATCTTGCGTTGCAAACGGCTGACATGCGCATGGGCCAGACGACGTTCCTGCGCGCGAAAGCGGCGTTTCTCGCGCAGTAGCTGGCGGGCGCTTTCGCGGTCACCACTGAGGAACACCGACAGCCCCAACCGCAGATTAGCGATCAATTGCTGCTGCAATCCGGCCAGATCCTCCAGACCTTCCTCGGAAAACGAGCGCCGCTGCGAGGTTTTCTGCTGCTGGATCTTGCGCAGCATGCGTTCGATCAGGTCGGCGGCCAGTTTCAGATTGATCGCCAGCTCGATGATCTCGGCCCAGCGCCGACTGTCCTGCTCGCCGAGGTCTTCGCGGGGCATCTGCGCCAGGTACAGCTTGATCGCGCTGTACAGCGCCTCGACGTCGTCGGTCAATCGGCGCATTTCCTGGGTGACGGCGGTCTGCTTGCCGCGCAGCACATCGAGGGTGGCGTCGAGCATGTTGTCGAGCAGATCGCCCATGCGCAGAGTTTCCCGCGCGGCGTTGGCCAACGCCAGGCTCGGCGTGACCAGTGCCGTCGCGTCGAGGTGACGCGGTTTGGCGGTGCCGTTGACCTCCGGCCGTTCCGGCAGCAGCCACGCGCAGAGGCGCGCCATCGGCCCCACCGACGGCAGCAGAATCAGGCAGCGCGCGGTGTTGTAGAGCAAGTGGAAACCGATGACCATTTCCTGCGGGCTGAAATCGAGGCTGTCGATCCAGTGCACCAGCGGATCGAGTACCGGAATGATCAGCAGCAGGCCGATCAGTTTGTACAGCAGACTGCCCAGCGCCACTTGCCGCCCGGCCGCGTTCTGCATGCTGGTGCTCATGAAAGCGAGAATGCCGCTGCCGATGTTGGCGCCGATCACCAGACCGATCGCCACCGGCAAGCTGATCACACTGGCGCCGGCCAGTGTCGCGGTGAGCAACACGGCGGCGAGGCTCGAGTAGGAAATCATCGCGAACAATGCGCCGACCAAGGCGTCGAGAAGGATATCGCCGGTCAGCGAGGCGAAGATCACCTTGACCCCTTGAGCGTGAGTGATCGGCGCAGCGGCCTCGACGATCAATTGCAGCGCGAGAATGATCAGCCCCAGACCGATGCTGACCCGGCCCATCTGCCCGAGCCGCGTCTGTTTGCGCGACAGAAAGAAAATCACCCCGAGGAAAATCAGCAGCGGCGACAGCCACGACAAGTCAAACGTCAGCACCCGCGCCATCAGCGCGGTACCGACGTCGGCGCCGAGCATGGTCGCCAGCGCCGGGGTCAGCGCCATCAGGCCCTGGCCGACGAAAGAGGTCACGAGCATGGCCGTGGCATTGCTGCTCTGCACCATCGCGGTAACGACGATGCCGGCGACAAAGGCCAGCCAGCGCTTGGACATGTTTTGGCCAATCACATGGCGCAGGTTGGTGCCGTACACCCGCAGGATGCCGGTTCGAACGATATGCGTGCCCCAGATCAGCAGGGCGACGGCGGAAAGCAGATTGAGCAGGGTGAGCATGCAGACCCCCTGTAATAGCAGTGCCTCAGAGAGGCAAGTTGACGGTACCGCGCGGTTTCTACGTTTTTGATACTTAAGCTGTAGTTGGCTAACGGTCTGGGCGCCAGCATTGCACAGCTAAAGTGTCGATTGAAACAAAAGTGTCATGAAAAGCGCTTCATACACTCCCTTTAAATCAACGCCGTCTCCTGTGGGAGCTGGCTTGCCAGCGATGGCGTCGGCACAACCAACATTGATGTCGCCTGACACTCCGCTATCGCTGGCAAGCCAGCTCCCACAAGGTCCGCAGTGACTGAATGTTGCACAAACAAATGTGGGAGCGAGCCTGCTCGCGAAAGCGGTGGATCAGCCAACATTTTTGTCGACTGACACTCCGTCTTCGCGAGCAGGCTCGCTCCCACAGGGGGTATTGCGTGCGTCTGGATTACCGGGTTACTGGCCCGGGATGTCCTTGCGCAGTTTCACCGGATCTTGCTGCTGTCTCTTCTTGGCCATCGCGCCGCGCAGCTTGATGTTGATCGCTTCCACCGCCAGCGAGAACGCCATGGCGAAGTAGACGTAGCCTTTCGGTACATGCACGTCGAACGACTCGGCAATCAGCACGGTGCCGACCACCAGCAGGAACGACAGCGCCAGCATCTTCAGCGACGGGTGCTTGTCGATGAACTCGCTGATCTTGCCCGAGGCCAGCATCATCACCAGCACCGCCACGACGATCGCCGCGACCATCACCGGCACGTGGGACACCATGCCCACGGCGGTGATCACCGAATCCAGCGAGAAGACGATGTCGATGATCGCGATCTGGATGATGGTGTAGAGGAAGTTGCCACCCTTGCCGCCCGGGGTTTCGTCGCTTTCGTCTTCGCCTTCCAGCGCGTGGTACATCTCTTGCGAGCTCTTCCACAGCAGGAACAGACCACCGAAGAACAGGATCAGGTCACGGCCGGAAATGCCTTGGCCGAACACCTCGAACAGGTCGGCGGTGAGGCGCATGACCCAGGTGATCGACAGCAGCAACAGGATGCGGGTGATCATGGCCAGGCCGAGACCGAAGATCCGGGTGCGCTGCTGCATGTGTTTGGGCATGCGGCTGACCAGGATCGAAATCATGATGATGTTATCGATGCCGAGGACGATTTCCAGGGCGGTCAGGGTGAAGAAGGCAACCCAGATTTCGGGGTTGGTCAGCCATTCCATGTGTATTCCTTTGAGCGATTGTTAAACCGAAAAAGGTCCGGGCTTCAAACAGCGAAGCCAGGACCCGAAACGGTGAGTCGTGGGCTTATAGAGTGCTGAACACCGGGAAAGTCCCCAACAGCAGTGCAGCAATCAGGATGCAGATACAAACCAGGATCGCCCATTTCAGGGTGAAACGCTGGTGGTCACCAAAATCGATGCCGGCCAGGGCCACCAACAGATACGTCGATGGCACCAACGGGCTCAGCAAGTGGACGGGCTGACCGACGATCGAGGCACGGGCCATTTCCACTGCGGTGATCCCGTAGTGGCTGGCGGCCTCGGCCAACACCGGCAACACGCCATAGTAGAACGCATCGTTGGACATGAAGAAGGTGAACGGCATGCTCACCAGCGCCGTGATCACGGCCAGGTACGGGCCGAGAAAATCCGGAATCACCGCCAACAGGCTCTTCGACATCGCATCGACCATGCCGGTGCCGCTCAGGATACCGGTGAAGATACCCGCCGCAAAGATCAGCCCGACCACTGCCAGCACGCTGCCGGCGTGAGCGGCGACACGATCCTTTTGCATCTGCAGGCAAGGGTAGTTGACGATCATGGCAATACTGAACGCCACCATGAACAGCACCGGCAACGGCAACAGGCCGGCGATCAGCGTGCACATCAGGCCGAAGGTCAGGGCGCCGTTGAACCAGATCAGTTTCGGACGGCGGGCATCCGGGAATTGCGACACGCTGATTTCGCTGTGATCGATATCATCGCCAACCAGATGCAGCTCACCGAGACGCGCACGCTCACGCTTACCGTAAAAGTAGGCGATGACCAGGATCGCCAAAACACCAGCCGCCATCGCCGGAATCATCGGCACGAAAATGTCCGATGGATCGACGTGCAGCGCACTGGCGGCGCGGGCAGTCGGGCCGCCCCATGGGGTCATGTTCATCACGCCACCGGCGAGGATGATCAGACCGGCCATGATCCGCGGGCTCATGCCGATGCGGCTGTACAGCGGCAGCATGGCGGCCACGCAGATCATGTAAGTGGTCGCGCCGTCACCATCGAGGGAAACGACGAGCGCCAGTACGGCGGTGCCGACCGAAACTTTCAGCGGGTCGCCCTTGACCAGTTTGAGGATCTTGCGCACGGCCGGGTCGAACAGGCCGGAGTCGATCATCAGGGCGAAATAGAGAATGGCGAACATCAGCATCACGCCGGTCGGCGCGAGCTTGGTGATGCCTTCGAGCATCATCGGACCGATCTTCGGTGCGAAACCGCCGAACAGGGCGAAGACGATCGGGATGATGATCAGAGCGATCAGCGCGGACAGGCGCTTGGTCATGATCAGGAACATGAACGTGATGACCATGGCGAAGCCAAGGAAAGTCAGCATGGGAATACTCCAGGCGTAGCGTGGCTAGTTAAATGAGCAGATCGGGCCGATCAGCGCAGAACGGGAAGCACGAGACGTACGGGAGGAGTGACAGCGCGAAGGCGGGCTACAGAGGACATCAGAATCACCATTGTTGTTGTTAATTGGGCCGTTCGTGCGGGGTATCACACGCATTGGCCGACCGGTCTGTTGCCGGAAGTGGAGGCGATCCTAATCGCGGAAGCTTTCAGCTACCTTTCGCTGCAGAAAGCTTTGAATGAACGGTCAACCGGCCGTCGGATGCGAACCAGAGTCAATAAACACGGGAAGGGGAGCTTTCGAGATGAGCGAATTGCACAGCGGCGGCTGCCATTGCGGACACATTCGTTATCAGTTCAGCGGGGCGTTGCAGGATATCGCCCATTGCCATTGTTCGATCTGCCGCAAGGTCAGCGGCGGCATCGTCACGACGTGGATCACAGTGCCAGGCTCCAGTTTCCAATGGCTGGCCGGTACGCCGTCGCGTTACGACTCGTCCGCCAGTTGTGCGCGGTTCTTTTGCCCGCAGTGCGGCGCGCAACTGGCGCTGGTGACGTTGCTCAGCCCTGAAAGCATCGACGTGACCATCGCCACACTTGATCACCCAGAGCAGGCACCCGCCGAGCGACACATCTGGACGGACAGCCAATTGCCCTGGCTGCACCTGGACGAGCATCTGCCGGGCGAAGCCGAAGAAACGCTGTGATCAGAAAACAGACAGATCCAGCGACCGCATCGCGCCCATCCAGATTGCGTGTTCGGTGTGGTCGAGCAGGTCATCACCGGTGTCCGGGTGCAGGAATACCACCAGACCTTTGCGGTTCAGCGCCAGCCACGGCAGCACATCGCTGATCAACTCGGGGCCGAAGGCCAACTGGCAACTCCAGTCCGGATGCGGGCCGACCGGGCGTTCGTGGACGCGGCCCATTTTCAATGGAAACAATTGCGCGGCTTTCTCACACAACGCGCGCGCCTGATCGATGGTGTCGGCGTCGAAATAGACGTGGGCGTGGTAGCCCTTGATCGCTTGCATCGCAAACCCTCGGAAATCGGTTCGAACCCTCAGCGTTACCCGTATGTCACACGCCATACAAGGTATAAGAAAAGGGATCAGCCATGAAAAATGCCGAAACCCCGGCGGTAAAAGTGGTGCTCTATGGTGCCATGAGTAGCCTGGGCAGCGCGTTGATGGCTGAGTTGCTGCGTCGTCAGCATGAAGTCATCGCCATTCTCGACGATCTGACCGCACTTGCGCCGCGTCCGGGCTTGCGTACCAAAACCGGTGATTTGTTCGACTCGGAGCGGATCAATCAGAGCGTGGCTGGCAGTTCGGCAGTGATCTGTCTATTGGATGCACCGGGGTTGCCATTCAGTAGCGATCAAATTGAACGCTCCGTTGTGCTCGGACCGGTCGAGCAGGTACTGGCCGTCGACGCACTGGTCGATGGCCTGCAAGCGGCCAATGTGTCGCGGCTGTTTCTGGTGGGGGATTTTGCCGTACTCGATGAGCGGGACGTCGATGATCGCCTGCAACGCCATGCCGCCGAAGAAATTCGCGAAGCCGTGCAAAGCAGTCCGCTGCACTGGACACTGGTCAATGCGCCACACGGCGTGGCCGGGTTGACCATTGAGCATTTCAGCCAGGTCGGCGGCAATCTCGAACCGGGACTGGCCGAGCCACTGGAGCGGCTGAACCGCGTGGCGGTGGGGATTGCCGATGAGCTAAGGCTGAATTTGCATGTAGGGCAGCATGTGAATTTCGTTGCGGCTTCAGATTCGTAAAAGATCGCAGCCTTCGGCAGCTCCTACAGGGGGACCGCGCTCCAGATGTAGGAGTTGCCGCAGGCTGCGATCTTTTGACTTTCAAACCGCGATCGAAGGCAGTGCGAGTCCATTAAGCGACTCAGCACTGCTCGCCTGTTCCGCCATCAACCAATCGACAAACTGCTGAATCAGCGCGCCCCGACGTTTGCGTTGCGGCAGCACCACGTAATAACCCAACCGCGACAGCGTCGTTTCAGCAATCGGGCGACACAACAGACCTTGCGTCAGCAAGTTATCCACAAGGTGCCGCCAACCGATCGCCACGCCCTGGCCGCCAATCGCCGCCTGAATCAACAGCGTGTAATTGTCGAAACGCAATTGCCCCGGCGCCGGCGGTGTAGTGATGCCCAACTCGCGAAACAGACCGCTCCAGTCAAACCAGTTGCTGCTGTTCTCCCCACGCAGGTGCAGCAACGGGAACTCCAGCAGCGCGTGAGCAGGCAAGGGCAGGGCGCGGTCCTTGAGCAATTGCGGACTGCACACCGGGAACACTTCTTCGCTGAACAGCCAATGGCTTTCGCCCTGCTTGAAACGCCCGTCGCCAAACAGGATCGCCACATCGATATCGGTGCGCAGCATGTTGTGGTTGCGTTCGCTGGTCACCAGGCTGACGTCGACCTGCGGGTTGGCTTCATGAAAGCGGTGCAGGCGCGGCATCAGCCAATAAGCAGCGAAGGCAAAGTCGGTGGCAACTTGCAGGACTTCATGCTGCTGTTGTGCGCTGATCGCGCTCAATCCTGCATCGATATTCTGCAAACCGAGAGTAACTTGCTCAAACAGTATCGCGCCGACTTCGGTCAGCTCGATCCCACGGTAAATGCGATCAAATAGTCGCGTACCGAGTTGTTCTTCCAGCCGTTTGATCTGCTGACTGATCGCTGGTTGCGTGGTGCCAAGCTCTACCGCCGCTGCGGTAAAGCTGCGCTGGCGGGCTGCAGCTTCGAAGGCGCGCAACAGGTCGAGGGACAGATCACCCAAGGCTTCATACATAAGCTGTGCTTATCCTAGTCATTGTCCGGCGCGGGCTTTACCGGATAAAGCATGGACTCCATGCTCGATCGCAGCAATGTCGCATAAATATTCACTATGGAATGCCGCGATCACATGAAGCGCAAGAATATTCTTTTCATCATGGCCGATCAGATGGCCGCGCCAATGTTGCCGTTTTACGGCCCATCGCCGATCAAACTGCCGAATCTTTCCCGCCTCGCCGCCCAAGGCGTGGTGTTCGACGCCGCTTACTGCAACAGCCCGTTGTGCGCGCCGTCGCGGTTCACCCTGGTCAGCGGCCAGTTGCCGAGCAAGATCGGCGCCTACGACAACGCCGCCGATTTCCCTGCCGACATTCCGACCTACGCGCACTACCTGCGCCGCATGGGCTACCGCACCGCGCTATCCGGCAAGATGCACTTCTGCGGTCCGGACCAGTTGCACGGTTATGAAGAACGCCTGACCAGTGATATCTACCCGGCCGATTACGGTTGGGCCGTGAACTGGGATGAGCCGGATGTACGGCCGAGCTGGTACCACAACATGTCTTCGGTGCTGCAGGCTGGGCCATGTGTGCGCACCAATCAGCTGGATTTCGATGAAGAGGTGGTGTTCAAGGCGCAGCAATATCTGTTCGATCACATCCGCGAGGACGGCGATCAGCCGTTCTGCCTGACCGTGTCGATGACCCATCCACACGACCCGTACACCATTCCCAAAGCATTTTGGGATTTGTACGACGATGCCGATATCCCGTTGCCTACAACTCCGGATCAACACGAACTCGATCCGCACTCGCAGCGGCTGCTCAAGGTTTATGACCTGTGGGATAAGCCACTGCCTGTGGATAAGATTCGCGATGCACGCCGGGCGTATTTCGGTGCCTGCAGCTATATCGACGCCAACGTCGGCAAACTTCTGCAAACCCTCGAAGAAACCGGGCTGATCGATGACACAATTATTGTCTTCTCCGGTGACCACGGCGACATGCTCGGCGAAAAGGGCCTTTGGTACAAAATGCATTGGTACGAAATGGCGGCGCGCGTCCCCCTGTTGATAAGTGCTCCAGGCCAGTTCGATGCCGGGCGTGTCAGCGCTGCCGTATCGACCGCAGACCTGTTGCCAACCTTCGTCGAATTGGCCGGCGGCACGCTGGAACCCGGCTTGCCACTGGATGGCCGCTCACTGGTTTCGCACCTGCGAGGGCAGGGCGGTCATGACGAAGTGTTCGGCGAATACATGGCCGAAGGCACCATCAGCCCGCTGATGATGATCCGTCGCGGCGCCTACAAATTTATCTACAGTGAAAGCGACCCTTGCCTACTTTTCGACGTAGATAACGATCCGCGTGAACTGGAAGAACTCAGCCAATCGCCGCAGCATCGCCCGCTGTTCGACGATTTTCTCGCCGAAGCACGGGTCAAATGGGACATTCAGTCGATTCACCGGGAGGTCCTCGCCAGCCAGCGCCGCCGCCGATTTGTCGCCGACGCGTTGACCATCGGCAAGCTGAAGAGCTGGGATCACCAGCCACTGGTGGACGCCAGTCAGCAATACATGCGCAACCACATCGACCTCGACGATCTGGAACGCAAAGCACGTTATCCACAACCCTGCCAAAACCAATAATGTTAAGGGGAAGTCCATGCGTAAGTTATCCACAATAGTGACGGTCGGCCTGTTCGCGCTGAGCAGCGCCTCGGCCTTCGCCGAGCAAAGCTGCGACACCGTGAAAATGGCCGATCCGGGCTGGAGCGACATCGCCGCGACCAACGCCATCACCGGGTTTCTGCTGGATGGCATGGGCTACAAGGCCAAGGTCGACACCCTCGCGGTGCCGATCACCTTCGGTGGTTTGAAGGACGGCCAGGTGGACGTGTTTCTCGGCAACTGGATGCCGGCGCAGCAGGGTTTCTATGACAAGTTCGTCGCCACCGGCGATGTTACGCAACTGGCGAAGAACCTCGACGGCACAGAATTCACCCTCGCCGTGCCGGACTACGTGTGGGACGCGGGTGTGCATAACTTTGCCGACCTGAACAAATACGCGGACAAGTTCGATCGTAAGATCTACGGCATCGGTTCGGGTGCGCCGGCGAATATCTCGCTGCAGGAAATCATCAAGAAGAACGACTTCGACATGGGCCAGTGGAAGCTGATCGAATCCAGCGAACAGGCGATGCTGGCTGAAGTGTCGCGGGCGGTGAAGAAACAGAAATTCGTCACCTTCCTCGGCTGGACGCCGCACCCGATGAACGTGCAGTTGAAGATGCATTACCTCAAGGGTGGCGAGAAGTACTTTGGCGACACCGGCAGCGTGTTTACGTTAACCCGCAAAGGCTACGCCGAGGCGTGTCCGAATGTGGGCAAATTGCTGACCAATCTTTCGTTCACTCAGGAGATGGAGAACAGCATCATGGCTGAGGTGGTGAACAAAAAGGTCAGCAATACCGAGGCGGCGAAGGCGTGGATCAAGGCGAATCCGGCGGTGTTGGATAAGTGGCTGGATGGCGTGAAGACCGTCGATGGCAAGGATGCGTTGGCGGCGGTGAAAGCGAAGCTTTGATCGTGGTTTTACTGGAATTGTGCTCGGCTTGAGATTTTTGCCCCCTCACCCCAGCCCTCTCCCCCAGAGGGGGCGAGGGGGAAGGGAGCCGATCTTTATGCCGTTCAGAACCTGAGTTCGACTGGATATCTCAGGTCAGCGTACCCCCCTCATTCACCTCGGTCAGTCCCCTCTCCCTCCGGGAGAGGGTTAGGGTGAGGGGCCTTTGCCCTGGCACCCTGATAACCTTGAACAAAATCCAACCGCGAGGACCCATGGCCTTCCCCAGCCGCCACTCTCTCTTCCCCTTCCTCACCTGGTTGCCGCGACAAACCCGCGCCAGCGTCGGACGGGATCTGATCGTCGGCCTCAGCGGGGCGATTCTCGCCTTACCCCAGTCGATTGCCTACGCATTGATCGCCGGTCTGCCACCTGAGTACGGCCTCTACGCCGCGATCATCCCAGTGCTGATCGCCTGCCTGTGGGGTTCGTCGTGGCATTTGATCTGCGGTCCGACGGCAGCGATTTCGATTGTGCTGTTTGCCAGTGTCAGCCCTTTAGCGGTTCCGGCCTCGCAGGACTACATCACCCTGATCCTGCTGCTGACCTTGCTTGCGGGGATATTCCAGTGGCTGCTCGGTTTGCTGCGCTTTGGCGCGCTGGTGAATTTCGTCTCGCATTCGGTGGTGCTGGGGTTCACCCTTGGCGCGGCGGTGGTGATTGCTATCGGGCAATTGCCAAACCTGCTGGGCCTGGAGTTGCCGGCAAAAGCCACGGCGCTGGCCAGTTTGATGGATCTGCTGCAACACCTGAGGGCTGTGGATAAACCTTCGCTGGTGTTGGGTTTGACCACGGTGGTCGTCGGTCTGCTGCTCAAACACCTGTTGCCGCGCTGGCCGACGCTGTTGATCACGCTGGTGCTGGCCAGTTTGCTGGTGTGGTTGTGGCCGGGCGTGTTCGGCCATGTGCATCTGGTCAGCGCGTTTGTCGGGCGTTTGCCGCCGTTCAGTGGATTGCCGCTGGATCTGGATTTGATCCTGCGGTTGCTGCCAAGCGCTGTGGCGGTGGGCATGCTCGGCCTGGTTACCAGTCTGTCGATTGCCCGCTCGATTTCGACGCGGTCGCAGCAATTGCTTGATGCCAATCAGGAAGTCCGTGCGCAGGGCTTGTCGAATATTCTCGGGGCGTTCTTTTCCGGGTCGCTGTCGGCCGGGTCGTTCACCCGCTCGGGCCTAAGTTACGAGGCGGGCGCTTGCTCGCCGCTGGCCGGGGTGTTTTCAGCAATCTGGGTGGCGTTGTTCGCAATTTTTGGTGCGGGGCTGATTGCGCACATTCCGATCCCGGCGATGGCTGGGAGCATTCTGTTGATTGCCTGGGGGCTGGTCGACCACCGAGGCATTCGCTCATTGCTGCGCGTCAGCCGCGCCGAGTTCGTGGTGATGGCGCTGACCTGCCTCGCGACTTTGCTGCTGGAATTGCAGACGGCGATTTATGCCGGTGTGCTGGCCTCGCTGTTCTTCTACCTCAAGCGCACTTCGCAACCGCGCGTGCAGCACTGGCGCGACGGCGAAGACGATGTGTTGCGTGTCGGCGGATCGATCTTTTTCGGCGCCAGCCATTACCTGCAAGTACGTCTGCAGCGCATGCACGGCGCACGCGTGGTGATTGAGGCGCAGCAGATCAACTTCATCGACTATTCGGGCGTGGAGATGTTGCATCAGGAGGCGCGACGCTTGCTTAGCCAGAATCGCAGCCTGACCTTGCGCCGGGCGCGGCCGCAGGTCGTAGAGGAGTTACGCAAACTGGAAGGGCCAGAGAAATGCCCGATCCGGTTTGAGGATTGATTGGCGATCAAGGTAATCCTTGTGGGAGCGAGCCTGCTCGCGAAGACTGCTGCACATCCAACATTGATGTGTCAGACAGACCGCTTTCGCGAGCAGGCTCGCTCCCACATGGGTATTTATTGCGCCAGTTGGCGGCGTAGTTCGGCGAGTACCGGAGCGGTATCAGGGCGCACACCACGCCACAGGAAAAACGCCTCAGCCGCCTGCTCCGCCAACATCCCCAAGCCATCCATCGCCACCGCCGCGCCATGTTCACGGGCCCAGCGGCAGAACGCCGTCGGCTCCTTGCCGTACATCATGTCGTAGCAGAGGGTCTTGCCCGGCTCGATCAGGCTTGGCGCAATCGGCGGCACGTCGCCGCTCAGGCTGGCTGACGTGGCGTTGATGATCACGTCCACCGGCTCGCGCAACCAGTCGAAACCACTGGCCGACACCGGCCCGAGGTCGCAGAACAATTCCGCCAGCAACTCAGCCTTGTCCACCGTACGATTGGCGATGATCACCGAGGCCGGTTGTTCCGCCAGCAACGGCTCCAACGCCCCGCGCACCGCACCACCGGCACCGAGCAGCAAAATGCGTTTGCCGGTCAGGCTGAACCCAGCGTTCACCGTCAGATCGCGCACCAGTCCGGCGCCGTCAGTGTTATCACCGAGCAGTGAGCCGTCGGCCAGTTTGCTCAAGGTGTTCACCGCGCCAGCCCGTTGTGCACGCGCGGTCAGGCTGTTGGCCAGACGATAGGCATCTTCCTTGAACGGCACAGTGACGTTGGCGCCGCGACCCTCCTGGAAAAACGCCGTGGCGCAGCCGGCGAAATCGTCGAGCGGCGCCAGCAAGGTGCTGTAGTCGAGGTGCTGGCCGGTCTGCTCGGCGAACAGCTTGTGAATCATCGGCGATTTGCTGTGGCCGATCGGGTTGCCGAAAACGACGTAACGATCCATCAGATGTCCTCAGGCCTCGGCCAGCCAGTCGCGGTCTTGCAGGAAGTACTCGGTCAGGCGTGCTTCTTCGCTGCCAGGCTCGGCTTTCCAGTCATAGCCCCAGCGCACTTGCGGCGGCAACGACATCAGGATCGACTCGGTGCGCCCGCCCGATTGCAGACCGAACAAGGTGCCACGGTCGTAGACCAGATTGAACTCGACGTAACGGCCACGGCGGAATTCCTGGAACTCTCGCTGCCGGGCAGTGAAGGCATCGTTCTTGCGGCGCTGCACGATCGGCAGATAGGCGTCGATGTACGCGTCACCGATGGCGCGCATAAAGGCGAAGCTGGTGTCGAAGTCCCATTCGTTCAGGTCATCGAAAAACAGGCCGCCAATGCCACGCGGTTCGTGGCGATGCTTGATGTGGAAATAGGTATCGCACCAAGCCTTGTAGCGCGGATAAACGTCTGCCCCGAACGGCGCGCAGGCCTGCTCGGCGATGCGGTGCCAGTGAACGCAATCTTCTTCATTGCCGTAATACGGGGTCAGGTCGAAGCCGCCGCCGAACCACCAGACCGGCTCTTCACCCTCCTTCTCGGCGATGAAAAAGCGCACGTTGGCGTGGGACGTCGGCACATGCGGGTTGTGCGGGTGGATCACCAGCGACACGCCAAGGGCTTCGAAACCGCGGCCAGCCAATTCCGGGCGATGGGCGCTGGCCGACGGTGGCAGACCACTGCCGAAGACGTGGGAAAAGTTGACACCACCCTTTTCGATTACCGTGCCGTTCTCGATCACGCGAGTACGACCGCCACCGCCGGCGGGCCGGGTCCAGGCGTCTTCGACGAAGCGCGTGCCGCCGTCTTCGGTTTCGAGAGCCGCGCAGATGCGGTCTTGCAGGTCGAGCAGATAGGCCTTTACGGCGTCGGTGCGGGTCGTCATGGCTTCACCTTGAATCGGGCGGCGCCCCGGCAGACGGGCGACGCAAATGGGCGCGTAGCATACCACCGCACAACAGCCCGCCGCAGTTGACGAAGATCAAGCATGGGAGTTGGATAGGGGGCTCACAAAAGACCCAAGGAGAGCAGGCAGATGGCAAAGCGTATCCAGTTCCGCGCCCATGGCGGCCCCGAAGTGCTCGAATATGTTGATTACCAACCCGCCGCGCCCGGCCCCAATCAAGTCCGCGTGGCGAACAAGGCGATCGGCCTGAACTTCATCGACACCTATTACCGCAGCGGTCTGTACGCACCGCCCGCCTTGCCGTCCGGCCTGGGTGCTGAAGGTGCGGGGATCGTCGATGCCGTGGGCAGCGACGTCACCCGGTTCAAGGTCGGTGATCGCGTGGCCTATGGCAGCGGCCCGTTGGGGGCCTACAGCGAATTGCATGTGCTGCCCCAGGACAATCTGGTGCATCTGCCCGACGAAATCAGTTTCGAAACGGCTGCCGGTGTAATGCTCAAAGGCCTGACCGTGCAATACCTGCTGCGCCAGACCTATGAACTCAAGGGTGGCGAAACCATTCTGTTCCACGCGGCGGCCGGCGGTGTCGGTTCGCTAGCCTGTCAGTGGGCCAAGGCACTGGGTGTGAAGCTGATCGGCACCGTCAGTTCCAAAGAGAAAGCCGAACTGGCCAAGGCCAATGGCGCCTGGGCGACGATCGATTACAGCCACGAAAACGTTGCCCAGCGCGTGCTGGAATTGACCGATGGCAAGAAAGTCCCGGTGGTCTATGACGGTGTCGGCAAGGACACCTGGCTGACGTCCCTCGACAGCGTTTCGCCGCGTGGCCTGGTGGTGAGCTTCGGCAATGCCTCCGGTGCGGTGGACGGCGTGAATCTGGGGATTCTCTCCGCCAAGGGTTCGCTGTACGTGACCCGGCCGACGCTGGCGACTTATGCCAACAACGCCGAAAACCTGCAGCGAATGGCCGATGAGCTGTTCGAGATGATCATCAGCGGCAAGTTGAAGGTGGATGTCAGCCAGCGTTATCCATTGGCTGATGCGGCGAAGGCGCAAACCGAGCTGTCGGCGCGGCGCACTACCGGTTCCACCGTCCTGCTGCCTTGATACCTCCGGGCGTCCTGCCAGTCAGGGTTTCAGAACCATGACTGGCAGGACGCTTCGAGCGCGTTCAGTACTGCGGTGGATGAGCCGCCAACGGTCTTGGCGCCCAATGACCGACCGTCGCGGAATCAGGCTGTTGCAAAGCGGCGAGGATTTGCCGCCACTCGGCTGACAACACCCAGTAATCCCCGCGTGCGCGCTGTTCGATATGCAAGGGATTGGAGGCGACCGGCATCAGACCGAAACGCTGGTACAGGCGTAGCTGCGATGCCCTGCACAACGCTGTGACACCTTGATAGCCCTGTTTTATGGCCCACTCGGCAGCGGCCGCCAGCAGACTGTCGACGGCAATGGGCTGTTGGCTGGGCGCGTACGAGATCAAGCGACTGAGTTCGACATGGCGTGACAACGCCACCGTGGGCGAAACATGTTGCTGCGCCAGTGATGCCCACTCGAACGGCGCCGGAGTGGCCCTCAATACCGCCAGCAGTTGCTCGTGCCGATACAGCAGAAAATGGGTACTGCGCGACCGTGTCGCCAGTCGGGTTTCGAGCATCCGCGCCCTGGACGTCAGCATGTAATGCTGCAGCCGAAGCCGAAATTGCCGATCGATAAACCGATCGAACACCTGGGTATCCGACCCCGCTTCAAGCATCACGATACGGCAACCCTCCTGATGACTGTTTAACGTCACCTGGAGCGCCTGCAGGTAATCCGTGAGTTGCAAATCCGTAGTGTCCATTCTTTCTCCGCAGACCTTAACTTATCGAAGTGTTTCGAGTGCAGGGAAAGGATGGTTGCTTTTGGCGATACCGCCACGAAATGCGGTCTGATAATCAGGTGGGAAAATTCAGTTGATTCAGATAGTTGATGATTTTTCCGACGCAACAATCAGCATCATTGCAGGATAAATCGCAGGCACGTGTAGTACTCCTCGCCATCAAGGCGAGGAGTACTACACGTTACAAATGTTCGAGGCTGAATCAGTCGGGACGAATGACTTTGCCGGTCGCCAGATCACGAATCACGCTGGGGTTCTTGCGCCCACCCAGTTGCCCGCCCAGTATCAGATCGATCTGCCCACGGAAATACTGCTCGACACGCAATCGCGTGCGCGCCGCCGGGCGGCCCTGCGGGTTGGCTGAGGTCGAAATCAACGGCCCGACCATCGAGCACAGATCGCGTACTTGCGGATGATCACTGACCCGCAGCGCGACGGTATCGTGCATGCCGGTCACCCATTCCGGGAGCAAGCCTTGATGCGGCACCAGCCAGGTGTTCGGCCCCGGCCAGGTGCTGGCCATGCGGTCGATCCATTCTTGCGGGAAGTCTTCGAACAGAAAGTCGAACTGGCGAATGTTGTCGGCAACCAGAATCAGGCCTTTGACCACCGAACGATTCTTGATCGCCAGCAAACGATCCACGGCCTCTTCGTTCCATGGGTCGCAACCCAGCCCCCAGACGGCTTCGGTTGGATAGGCAATCACCGCCCCGGCGCGAATCTCTCGTGCGGCTTGTTGCACACGCCAACTGTTAACCATGAAAAAACTCTCCGCAAACAGGTTTCGCGCAGTTTACCGATCTTCCTTGTAAAACCTAGCGTGTCCTGGCCAACCAGCGACCGTTTTCGCACACTGCACGGCCATCCATTTCCAGTTCGGTGAGTGCCGCCAGCACTTTGGGCAACGTCCAGCCGCTGCTGTCAGCCAAGCCTTCGCTGGTGTGCGGGGCGGCATGGAGCAGGATGAGCAACGGGTGATCGGCTTTCGCCGTGTCAGTGGATAGCGGCAGATGCTGCCAACCACGCAAGGCTTCGAGGATGTGCTCAATGGTTTCCACCAGCACCGCGCCATCGCGGATCAATTGGTGACAGCCGCGCGCGCCGGGATGATGGATCGAACCGGGAATGGCATAAACCTCGCGCCCCTGTTCTGCTGCCAGCCGCGCGGTGATCAGCGAACCGCTGGCCACACTGGCCTCGACCACCAGTACACCAAGGGACAAACCGCTGATGATGCGGTTACGTCGCGGGAAGTTGCTCGCCGTTGGTCCGGCGTCCAGCGGAAACTCGGAAAGCACTGCGCTGCCGGACGCAATCATCGCGTCAGCCAGGCGGCGGTTGCGCTGTGGATAAAAATTTTCCAGCCCCGTGCCGAGGACACCGACCGTCAACCCGCCAATATCCAGCGCGGCCTGATGCGCAGCGGCATCGATGCCTAGCGCCAGGCCGCTGGTGATGACGAAACCGGCCCCGGCGAGACTGCGGGAAAATGCCACTGCGGTGTCCATGCCCGGACGCGATGCCCGGCGACTGCCAACCATCGCCAGTTGCGGTTTTTCCAGAATCTGCGGATCACCGGCAACAAACAATAGTGGTGGCGGATCGGGAATCTGCGCCAGCAACGCCGGGTAATCCGGCTGGTCCCACATCAGCAAATGATGCTCGGGGCGCTCTAGCCAGCGCATTGCATGGCTGGCGCCGTCGCGAACCTCGGGACAGCGCCGCGCTTCGGCACACGTCGCCGGCAAACCCAGCGAACGCCAGGCGCTGGCCGGTGCGCTGATGGCTTTGGAGGCCGAGCCGAAAGCCTCGAGCAATTTGGCAAAGCGCTTGGGGCCGACATCGGGCAAGCGGTGCAGGCGCAAACGCGCTTCCAGTTCCGCCGGGGAAACTGGTGTACAGACAGGCAACATGATGGATCATCCTTGATCGTTATAAGCCCCGAACCATTCGGAACAAGCTGTGGATAACTCTGTTGGTAACTTGTGAAGCACGCTTACGGATTTCGCACCTTGTCGAGCACCGCCAACGAGCGCGATGCGTTGAGGACGAGGCCGTAGCTGAGTTTGTCGTAAGTGCGGAACACCATCAGCAACCCGGCGCGTTCATCGGGAATCTTCAGTGGCTGGCCGGTGATGCGGTCACGCACGGTTTCGCCGGTTTTCATCACCACCAGCACGTTGCCTTCGGCCAGACCGTCGCGCTTGCCTTTGTTCAACGTGACCACGTCCATCACGCCAATCTGGGTGACGCCGCGCGGTACATCGATGATCACACCGTTGATACTGGTGGTTGGCGCGCTGGGCATGAAGGTCGAGTTGATCGAGCGCTCTTCGCCGCTGAACAAACGGTCGCCGAGGCGCACTTCCTGGGTGGTGCGTTGCAGGGCGAGGGTGGCGACGTCGCCTTCGGTGGCGACGATTTCGCCGCCGCCGATGTCGTCGGCGTTGATCCCGAGAAACTCCTGGGTCTGTGGATCGGTGTAGACCTTGCCCTGACGGAAGATGCCGTAGACCGGTTGATCGGGATCGAAATGGCCGCGAGCGAAGATCCGGTCGCCAGTGCCGCTGAGCACGCGTTCGGCGTCACCCGCGACGATGTACGGCGCCTTGTCGAAATCCTCGACCTTGTCGACGATGCGGTTGCTCAGCAAAAAGCTGTTGATGGATTTCAGCGGAATGCTCGGAATCGCCTCGGCCACCGGGCTGGTGCGAATGCGTGGCGAGAGCTTGATGGTGCCGCGCGACTCGCCGCGATTAAGGGTCAGACGTGGCTGGCCATCGACATAACTGAGCGTCAGCGTGTCGCCGGGATAGATCAGGTTGGGGTTTTCGATTTGCGGATTGGCCCGCCACAGTTGTGGCCACTGCCAGGGCTCGCGCAGGTATTTGCCGGAAATGTCCCAGAGCGTATCCCCCGAAACCACCGTGTATTGCTGTGGAAAACCATCCCTGAGTTGCACTTGCCCTTGCGCCACGCCGGCCGAGGCCAACAGCAGCAGGGCGAGTAGTGTTTTCCTCATGCAGTGAATCCCTTTATCATGTGCATTCGCGTGAACCGTCAGAGCCCCCGTGGCTCGCTTGTGCAAAATGCACAAGCTACGCTTCACAACGGTAGCCTGCATCTTCGGACCTGCCAGGCCATCGCCCGACTTTACTCAACGTGTGCAGCAATCAAAGCCTATGGCCATTTTAAACATCCTCGAATTCCCGGACCCGCGTCTGCGCACTATCGCCAAGCCTGTGGCTGTAGTGGACGACGAAGTGCGTCAGTTGGTCGATGACATGTTTGAAACAATGTATGAAGCGCCGGGCATCGGCCTTGCCGCGACCCAGGTCAACGTGCACAAACGTATCGTCGTGATGGACCTTTCCGAAGACCGCACCGAACCGCGGGTGTTCATCAACCCCGAGTTCGAATCGCTGACCGACGAAATGGACCAATACCAGGAAGGTTGCCTGTCGGTACCGGGTTTCTACGAAAACGTCGACCGCCCGCAAAAGGTCAAGATCAAGGCGCTGGACCGCGATGGCAAGCCCTATGAACTGATCGCCGAAGGCCTGCTCGCGGTGTGCATCCAGCACGAATGCGACCACCTCAACGGCAAATTGTTCGTCGATTACCTGTCCACGCTCAAACGCGACCGGATCAAGAAGAAACTGGAAAAGCAGCACCGCCAGAACGCTTGATGCCCCTCTTCAAAGGCTTGCTGCGGCAAGCCTTTTTCTTTTTATGAGACTCCCTTCATGACTGAGCCACTGCGCATCGTTTTTGCCGGCACCCCCGAATTCGCCGCCGAACACCTCAAGGCCCTGCTGAACAGCCCTTACGAGATCGTTGCGGTCTATACCCAACCGGATCGTCCGGCCGGTCGCGGGCAAAAACTGATGCCAAGCCCGGTCAAACAACTCGCCCTGGAAAACCATATTCAGGTGTTGCAGCCGCCGACCTTGCGCAACGCTGACGCTCAGGCTGAACTGGCCGCACTGAAGCCGGATTTGCTGGTAGTGGTCGCCTACGGCCTGATCCTGCCGCAAGTGGTGCTGGATATCCCGCGTCTGGGCTGCATCAACAGCCACGCCTCCTTGCTGCCACGCTGGCGCGGTGCGGCGCCGATTCAGCGCGCCGTCGAACACGGTGACGCGGAAAGCGGCGTGACCGTGATGCGCATGGAAGCGGGCCTCGACACCGGACCGATGCTGCTCAAGGTCGTCACGCCGATCACCGGCGAAGACACCGGCGGCACGCTGCACGACCGCCTCGCCGAAATGGGCCCGCCCGCCGTGGTCCAGGCGATTGCCGGTCTGGCTGCAGGCACGCTGGAAGGCGAAGTGCAGAACGATGAGCTCGCCACTTACGCGCACAAGCTGAACAAAGACGAAGCACGCATCGACTGGAGCCGTCCGGCCGTTGAGCTGGAACGCCTGGTGCGCGCCTTCAACCCATGGCCGATCACCCACAGCACCCTCAACGGTGAAGCGCTGAAAGTACTGGCGGCGACACTCGCCGAAGGTAAAGGCGCGCCGGGTGAAATCCTCAGCGCCAGCAAGGATGGTTTGGTCGTCGCTTGCGGCGAGCAGGCGCTGTGCCTGACCCGCCTGCAACTGCCCGGCGGCAAGGCGCTGAACTTCAGCGACCTGTTCAACAGCCGTCGAGAGAAATTCGCTGTCGGCACCGTGCTCGGCGCAGCGGTGGACGCGCAATGAACCCGCGCCTGGCCGCCGCCAAGGCACTCGCCGCCGTGCTCAGCGGCAAAGCCTCTTTGAACAGCTCCCTGCCGACGCAACTGGACAAGGTCGAGGATCGTGATCGCGGCTTCACTCAGGATCTGGCCTTCGGCACTGCGCGCTGGCAGCCACGCCTGTCGGCACTGGCCGAGAAGCTGCTGCAAAAGCCGTTCAAAGCTGCGGATGCCGACGTCGAGGCGTTGCTGCTGGTCGGTCTCTATCAATTGCTCTACACCCGCGTGCCGGCCCACGCCGCCATCGGCGAAACGGTGGGTTGCGCGGACAAGCTGAAGAAGCCGTGGGCCAAAGGCCTGCTTAACGCGGTGCTGCGTAACGCCCAGCGCGAAAGCGAAACGATTTTCGCCGAGCTGGAACGTGACCCAGTGGTGCGCACCGCTCACCCGCGCTGGCTGCAAAAATCCCTGAAGGCCTTCTGGCCGGAGCAGTGGGAAGCCATCTGCGCAGCGAACAACGCACATCCGCCGATGATCCTGCGGGTCAACCGCCGCCATCACAGCCGCGACGCCTACCTCGGCTTGCTGACTGAAGCCGGGATTGCCGCGACGCCGTGCGTTTACAGTCGCGACGGCATCATTCTCGAAGCCGCTGCCGACGTACGCAGCCTGCCAGGTTTCGCCGAAGGCTGGATCAGCGTGCAGGACGAAGCGGCGCAACTGGCCGCCGATCTGCTCGATCTGGCGCCGGGCCAACGCGTGCTCGACGCCTGCTGCGCGCCGGGCGGCAAGACTTGCCACATCCTCGAAGCCGAACCGGCGCTGGCCGGTGTGGTGGCGGTGGATCTGGAAGCCAAGCGTCTGGTGCGGGTCAAGGAGAACCTTGAACGCCTCGGTCTCAACGCCGAACTGATCGCCGCCGACGGCCGCGATACCGCGAAATGGTGGGACGGCAAACCGTTCCAGCGCATTCTGCTCGACGCACCATGCTCCGCCACCGGTGTGATTCGCCGTCATCCGGACATCAAGCTGACCCGTCAACCGGACGACATCGTCGCCCTCGCGCAACTGCAAGGCGAGTTGCTCGACGCGATGTGGAAAACCCTCGAAGTCGGCGGCATCCTGCTGTACGCCACCTGCTCGACGCTGCCGACCGAGAATACCGAAGTCATCGCTGCGTTCCTTGAGCGTACCCCCGGCGCCCGCGAACTGGATCTGGCCACGTCGGCCGGGCTCAAACAGCCCCATGGTCGCCAACTGCTGGCCCAGCAAGGGGGCCATGACGGGTTCTACTACGCCAAGCTGATCAAGATCGCTGCAGCGCGCAGCTAAACGGATTTAACGGAGTGACTGGATGAAAATCATCATCCTCGGTGCGGGACAGGTCGGCGGTTCGCTGGCAGAACATCTGGCCAGCGAGGCCAACGATATTACGGTAGTCGACACCGACGGTGAGCGCCTGCGCGACCTCGGCGACCGCCTCGACATCCGCACCGTGCAGGGCCGGGGCTCACTGCCGTCGGTGCTGCGTCAGGCCGGAGCGGACGACGCTGACATGCTGGTGGCGGTGACCAATAGCGACGAAACCAATATGGTCGCCTGCCAGGTCGCCCACACGCTGTTCCACACGCCGACCAAGATCGCCCGGGTGCGCGAAGCGTCCTACCTCAATCGCGAGGAGCAACTGTTTCAGAACGAAGCGATTCCGGTCGACGTGCTGATAAGCCCCGAGCAGGTGGTGACCAACTACATCAAGCGCCTGATCCAGCATCCGGGCGCCTTGCAGGTGATCGACTTCGCCGAGGGTGCAGCGCAACTGGTGGCGGTGCGCGCCTATTACGGCGGTCCGCTGGTGGGTCAGCAACTGCGGCAGTTGCGTGAGCACATGCCGAATGTCGAGACTCGCGTCGCCGCAATTTTCCGCCGTGACCGGCCGATCCTGCCCCAGGGCGATACGGTGATCGAGGCGGATGACGAAGTCTTTTTCATCGCCGCCCGTGAGAATATTCGCGCAGTGATGAGCGAAATGCGCCGCCTCGACGAAACCTACAAACGCATTGTCATTGCCGGTGGCGGGCAGATCGGTGAACGTCTGGCCGAGGCCATCGAAAGCCGTTATCAGGTGAAGATCATCGAGATGAATCCGGCGCGTTGCCGTTATCTCTCCGACACCCTCGACAGCACCGTGGTGCTGCAGGGCAGTGCATCAGATCGTGATTTACTGCTGGAGGAGAACATTGCCGACGCCGATATCTTCCTCGCCCTGACCAACGATGATGAAGCCAACATCATGTCGTCGCTGCTGGCCAAACGGCTGGGGGCGAAGAAGGTCATGACGATCATCAACAACCCGGCCTACGTCGATCTGATTCAGGGCGGCGATATCGACATCGCCATCAGCCCGCAACTGGCGACCATCGGCACCTTGCTGGCGCACGTGCGTCGTGGCGATATCGTCAGTGTGCACTCACTGCGCCGCGGTGCGGCAGAAGCCATCGAGGCGATTGCCCACGGTGATGCGAAGTCGAGCAAGGTCATCGGCAAGCCCATCGAGAAGATTGGCCTGCCGCCCGGCACCACCATTGGCGCGGTCATTCGCAACGAGCAAGTGATCATCGCCCACGACGACACGGTGATCGAAGCAGGCGACCATGTGATCCTGTTCCTTGTGGATAAAAAGCATATTCGCGATGTGGAGAAGCTGTTCCATGTGGGGTTGAGCTTCTTCTGAGGTTGATCGTTCCCACTCTCTGCGTGGGAATGCAGCCCGGGACGCTCTGCGTCCCAAGAGCGGACGCAGAGCGTCCATTGAGGCATTCCCACGCGGAGCGTGGGAACGATCACTGAAACGAGGGTGCAAAAAATGCTCGAATCCCTGGAAAAAATGCTCGCCAAGGGTGTGGATAACTCCCTGCTGCGCTTCGGCCTGGGAAAGGGTTATCTGGATCTGGGTGAAAACGCCAAGGCAGCCGAGCACTTCCAGCGATGTGTTGGTTTCGATCCGAAGTATTCGGCGGCATGGAAACTGTTAGGCAAGGCGCATCTGGCGCTGGGCGATCACGCCGCCGCACGTCTGGCGTGGGAACACGGTCTGGAAGCGGCTCGCGCCCATGGCGACAAGCAGGCCGAGAAGGAAATGACTGTGTTTCTGAAGAAGCTTGATCGTCAGGCGCTATAAGTCAAAGGTAGCGAAGACCGATACCATCGGCATCTACCGTCACCACTTCCATCCGCACCCGCGGCGCGCCTGTGGGTAAACCCTGCACCTCGCCGTAAACCACTGCGCCTTTGGGCAAAGAAGCCAAAACCGGATGCTGCACAAACACCCCGGTAGGCGACAGGTTGCGCGTCTGCCCGAGGCATTCGCCAAAGCTGTCGTGGGTAATCTTGATGCGGAAGGATTTGCGTTGTTCGGACATCTTGTTGCGCCCTTTGATGAACGGTTGTGGATAACCTCGCTAGTGAGGTTATCCACAGATCATGCCAATCAGCTCAGTACCAGCGCTCTTCGCCCGGCGGGCGTTTCTTGAAGCGCTTCATGCTCCACATGTACTGACTCGGGTACGCGGCGACGTAACGCTCGACGACTTTACTCATCGCGGCGCAGGATTCGGCGGTATCGGTGCTGTACATGGCTTCTGGTGCGGCTTCGAGGATCACTTTGTAGCCAGAACCGTCGGGCAGGCGCAGCGCATGCAGGAATACACCGACCGCTTTACCGCCCGCCAGCATGTTCGGCACGAATTTGCTGGTCAGCGCCTGGGTGGCGAAGAACGGCACGAAGATCCCGGCGGATTCGGCCGGTTCCGGGTCAGCAGGAATGCCCACTGCACCACCTTTGCGCACTTCCTTGATCACACTGAGGATGCCTTCCTTGGTGGAAGCAGCGACTTTGTTGCCCAGTTGCACGCGCTGTTTGCGCAATAACTCATCCACAGCCTTGAGCTTCGGCGGACGGTAGAAAATGATCGGTTTGCACTGGCTGCAATAGAAGTGATTGAGCACTTCCCAATTGCCTAAATGGCTGGTGATGCCGACCACGCCTTTGCCCGAGGCCAAGGCATCCTTGAGGATGTCGAGGCCTTCAACTTCACGCACCAGGTCGATCGAGCGCTGCGCCGGCCAGATCCACGCGCAGGCGCTTTCGGTCAGCGACTTGCCGATGTCTTTCAGGCTTTGGCCGACCAGACGTTCACGTTCGGCGGCATCCATCTGTGGAAAACATTTCGCAAGGTTGATCCGCACCACTTCGCGGGAACGGTTGGGGGTTTTCCACATGATCCAGCCGATCGCCGAACCTACGGCCTGCACGGCCCGCCATGGCAGCAGGGCAAACAGCCGCAGAGCGCCTACCAGCAAGGCGCCTTTAAACTTTTCCACAGGTCACTCCTGATCTTGTGCGGTGCGCGAGGCGGCCATTCTAACCGCCGTTGACGAGTTGCGCGTAGCGGTCGCAATCCTGAGTGTGATCCATGACCATGCCCGAGGCCTGCATCAGTGCGTAGCAAATGGTTGGGCCGACGAACGTGAACCCGGCCTTTTTCAGGCCTTTGCTCATGGCAACGGCTTCGGGGGTGATCGCCGGGACTTCGCTGCGATCCCTGAAATGATTGATGAGCGGTCGATCACCGACGAACGACCAGAGAAACGCCACCGGGTCCTCCAAGGCCAGCCAGGCCTGGGCATTACGCCGGGCGGCGTTGAGTTTCAGGCGGTTGCGGATGATCCCAGGATCGAGCATCAATTCGTCGATTTCGGCGTCGCTCATCTGCGCCACGCGCTGTACGTCGAAGCCGAACAACACCTCGCGATAACGCTCGCGCTTGCGCAACACGGTGATCCAGGACAGCCCGGCCTGGAACCCTTCGAGCAAAAGCAACTCGAACAAACCCTGCGCATCGCGTAGCGGCGTGCCCCACTCCTGATCGTGATAAGCCATGTACAGCGGATCTTCGGTACACCAAAAGCAGCGTGGCATAAGGCTCCAGGGGGTGGAGGTGCGACTGAATCGGGTATACTCCCGCTCTTTAAATCGCAGCCCAAGAAACAGGTGAATTTCGTGAGCCAGCCTACGCCAGCCGTGCGTACCTTCCAAGACTTGATCCTCGCGCTCCAGCAATACTGGGCCGAGCAAGGTTGCGTGGTACTTCAGCCCTACGATATGGAAGTAGGCGCCGGCACTTTCCACACCGCGACCTTCCTCCGCGCCATCGGCCCGGAAACCTGGAACGCCGCCTACGTACAGCCAAGCCGCCGTCCGACTGACGGCCGTTACGGCGAAAACCCGAACCGTCTGCAGCACTACTATCAGTTCCAGGTCGTCCTGAAACCGAACCCGGACAATTTCCAGGAACTGTATCTGGGCTCGCTCAAGCATGTTGGCCTGGACCCGCTGGTCCACGACATTCGCTTCGTCGAAGACAACTGGGAATCGCCGACTCTCGGCGCCTGGGGTCTGGGCTGGGAAGTCTGGCTCAACGGCATGGAAGTGACCCAGTTCACTTACTTCCAGCAGGCGGGCGGCATCGAGTGCTACCCGGTGACCGGCGAGATCACTTACGGTCTCGAGCGTTTGGCCATGTACCTGCAAGGCGTGGATTCGGTCTACGACCTGGTCTGGGCTGACGGCCCGTTCGGCAAAGTGACCTACGGCGACGTGTTCCACCAGAACGAAGTGGAGCAGTCCACTTACAACTTCGAACACGCCAACGTCGACAAACTGTTCGAACTGTTCGACTTCTATGAAAGCGAAGCCAAGCGCCTGATCGAACTCGACCAGCCGCTGCCGTTGCCGAGCTACGAAATGGTGCTGAAGGCGTCGCACACCTTCAACCTGCTGGATGCGCGCCGGGCGATCTCGGTGACCGCGCGTCAGCAATACATTCTGCGCGTACGCACCCTGGCGCGTTCCGTTGCGCAAGCCTACCTGCTGGCGCGCGCCAAGCTGGGCTTCCCGATGGCGACCCCGGACCTGCGTGACGAAGTACTGGCCAAGCTGGAGGCTGCACAATGAGTGCGCAAGATTTTCTGGTTGAACTGGGCACCGAAGAACTGCCACCGAAAGCCCTGAACACCCTGGCTGAAGCGTTCCTCGCCGGTATCGACAAAGGCCTGCAAGCCGCTGGCCTGAGCTACGAGACTAAAACCGTCTACGCCGCACCGCGTCGTTTGGCCGTGCTGATCACTGCACTGGCCACTCAACAGCCGGATCGCAGCATCAACCTCGACGGCCCACCACGTCAGGCGGCGTTCGACGCTGACGGCAATCCAACGCAAGCAGCACTGGGCTTCGCCAAGAAGTGCGGCGTCGATCTGAGCGAAATCGACCAGAGCGGCCCGAAACTGCGTTACAGCCAGAGCATCGCCGGCAAGCCGACCGCGAGCCTGCTGCCGACCATCGTCGAAGATTCGCTGAACGATTTGCCAATCCCGAAACGCATGCGTTGGGGTGCGCGCAAGGAAGAGTTCGTGCGTCCGACCCAATGGCTGGTGATGCTGCTCGGTGACCAGGTCATCGACTGCACCATCCTCGCGCAGAAGGCTGGCCGTGATTCCCGTGGTCACCGCTTCCATCACCCGCAAAGCGTGCGCATCGGTTCGCCGTCGAGCTACCTCGCCGACCTGCGTGCCGCTTATGTATTGGCCGATGCCAATGAGCGTCGCGAGATCATCAGCAAGCGCACCGAAGAGCTGGCCACCCGTCAGGAAGGAACGGCAATCGTTCCGCCGGCGCTGCTCGACGAAGTGACCGCGCTGGTTGAATGGCCGGTGCCGCTGGTGTGCTCGTTCGAGGAACGTTTCCTCGACGTGCCGCAAGAAGCGCTGATCACCACCATGCAGGACAACCAGAAGTACTTCTGCCTGCTGGATGCCGACGGCAAGTTGCTGCCACGTTTCATTACTGTGGCCAACATCGAAAGCAAAGACCCGCAACAGATCATCGCCGGTAACGAGAAAGTGGTTCGTCCACGCCTGACCGACGCCGAGTTCTTCTTCAAGCAAGACAAGAAGCAGAAACTCGAAGCCTTCAATGATCGCCTGAAGAACGTGGTGTTCCAGGAAAAACTCGGCAGCGTCTACGACAAGGCCGAGCGCGTTTCCAAACTGGCTGCGTACATCGCCGCACGCATCGGTGGCAACGCCTCGTGGGCTGCCCGTGCAGGCCTGCTGTCGAAGTGCGACCTGGCGACTGAAATGGTCGGCGAGTTCCCGGAGATGCAAGGTGTCGCCGGTTACTACTACGCACTGAATGACGGCGAGCCGGAAGACGTCGCGCTGGCGCTCAACGAGCAGTACATGCCACGCGGTGCCGGTGCGGAACTGCCAGCCACCCTGACCGGTGCAGCCGTCGCGATCGCTGACAAGCTCGACACCCTGGTCGGTATCTTCGGTATTGGCATGCTGCCAACCGGCAGCAAAGACCCGTATGCCCTGCGCCGTGCGGCCCTCGGTGTGCTGCGCATCCTGATCGAGAAAAAACTCGATCTGGACCTGAACGACGCCGTGGCTTTCGCCGTGACTGCGTTCGGCGCCAAGGTCAAGGCTGCCGGCCTCAACGAAGCCGTGCTGGAGTTCATCTTCGATCGTCTGCGTGCACGTTACGAAGACGAAGGCGTCGATGTTGCCACTTACCTGTCGGTGCGTGCCCTGAAGCCGGGTTCGGCGCTGGACTTCGACCAGCGTGTGCAAGCAGTGCAAGCCTTCCGCAAACTGCCGGAAGCAGCAGCGCTGGCGGCGGTGAACAAGCGTGTGTCGAACCTGTTGAGCAAACTCGAAGGCGCGGTACCGACCGAGGTGCAAGCCAAGTACTTCGACAACGCCAACGAGTTCTCGCTGTACTCGGCGATCCAGCAAGCGGATCAAGCGGTGCAGCCAATGGCGGCAGCGCGTCAGTACAACGAATCGCTGGCACGCTTGGCGGCATTGCGTGAGCCCGTCGATGCGTTCTTCGACGCGGTGATGGTCAATGCCGACGACGCCAATGTGCGGGCCAACCGTTACGCGCTGCTGGCGCGTCTGCGTGGTCTGTTCCTCGGTGTTGCCGACATTTCGCTGCTGGGTTGAGGGATTGCTGTTGAAACTGCTGATTCTCGATCGGGACGGAGTGATCAATTACGACTCCGACGCTTACATCAAGTCGGTAGAGGAGTGGATTCCGCTGCCCGGCTCGATCGAAGCGATTGCGCAGTTGAGCAAGGCCGGCTGGACGGTGGCGGTCGCCACCAACCAGTCGGGCATTGCTCGCGGCTACTACGACCTCGCCACCCTCGATGCCATGCACGCGCGACTGCGTACGCTCGTGGCGGAGCAGGGCGGTGAAGTCGGGCTGATCGTGTATTGCCCGCATGGGCCGGACGAAGGCTGCGATTGCCGCAAGCCGAAACCGGGGATGTTGAAAACCATCGCCGCGCATTACGACGTCGAACTGAACAATGTCTGGTTCGTCGGCGACAGCCTTGGTGACCTGGAGGCCGCCAAAGCCGTCGATTCACAGCCAGTTTTGGTAAAGACCGGAAAAGGCGCAAAGACTCAGGGCAAAACCCTGCCGGTTGGCACTCTGATTTTTGACGATCTGGCGGCGATTGCCGCAGAACTTATCCACAACTAGAGTACTTCTGAAGTTCCTGACCAGGGATTGATCGGGAGTGCGCTTGAACATTCGGGCATTGCCCCGTAACGGTAAACGTCACTATGTCGATACTGCGGGCCATCAGGATTTTTCTCTTTTACCTGCTGCTGGGCACCACCTCCCTGCTGTGGTGCAGCTTGAGTTTCTTTATCGCGCCATTTTTGCCGTTCAAGGCGCGCTATCGTTTTATCAACGTGTACTGGTGCCGCTGTGCCTTGTGGTTGACCAAGGTGTTCCTCGGTATCCGTTACGAAATCAAAGGCGCGGAAAACGTACCTGATCGGCCCTGCGTGATTCAGTCGAACCACCAGAGCACTTGGGAGACGTTCTTTCTCTCCGCTTATTTTTCGCCGTTGAGCCAGGTGCTCAAGCGCGAACTGCTTTATGTACCGTTCTTTGGCTGGGCCATGGCCATGCTGCGGCCGATCGCGATTGACCGCGACAACCCGAAAGCCGCGCTGAAACAAGTCGCAGCGAAGGGTGATGAACTGCTCAAGGACAACGTTTGGGTGCTGATCTTCCCTGAAGGTACACGCGTTCCTTACGGCACTGTCGGCAAGTTCTCCCGCAGTGGCAGCGCTTTGGCGGTGAATGCGGCGCTTCCGGTACTGCCGATTGCACACAATGCCGGCAAGTTCTGGCCGAAAATCGGCTGGGGCAAGAAGTCTGGGGTGATCACCGTGGTCATCGGTGAGCCGATGTATGCCGAAGGCACAGGGCCTCGCGCCATTGCTCATCTGAACGACCGCGTACAAGCGTGGAACGAGAAGACTCAACGGGAAATGGGCTCACTGCCACCTGCTCCGCAGGCACCGGCTGCAAATGATCAGATCGCTGTCTGAGATTTTGTGGATAACCTGTGTACGGTTTTGTTGAAAAAGCCTGAATATTGAAATTAAGTTATTGATTTACTTATATATTTCTCAAGCTCATAAAACACCGTAAAAGGTGCATAAGTTTTTTTCGGAAGTAAAAAAACCGGCTGATATAGCCGGTTTTTTTTGTGCCTGATCATTCGGGGATCAGCGGTAACTCAAGCAGGAAGGTGGTGCCTTGATCAACCACGCTGCGGCATTCAATTTTGCCGCCGTGATGATCGACTACCGCTTTGACCATCGATAAGCCGAGGCCCACGCCGTCGATGCCCTGTGCGGAAGAAAAACGTCGGTATTGACTGAACAGGTCGGGCAATTCATCAGCGGCGATGCCCTTGCCTTGATCGATCAATTCACAGTGCAACCATTCCTCACGGCAACTGACGCGCAGGGTGATAGTGGTATCTGCCGGGCTGTACTTGATCGCGTTCTCCAGGAGGTTGAACAGCGCGCGGGTCAGCAAGCCCTGATCAGCATTGATCAGACGTTCCTGCGACTCTTCATCCATGTCATGCAGCAGCTCGATACGTTTCTGCTGGGCGATGGGCAACGCTTGATCCAGCACGTCCAGCACCAGCATCGCGAACAGCGTCGGTTGAAACTGATAAGCCTCGGATTCGGCCCTCGCCAACAGAACAAATCCATCGGTCAGGTCCAGAGCGCGACGTACCTGGCGTTCGATTTGCTCGAACAACGGTGAATCCGCCCCGGCCTGATGGCGGTGAACGTCCAGCAGCGCAAGAATCGCCGAATGGGGTGCGCGCAGGTCGTGGGACAGAAACCGCAGTAACACGCTGCGTTGCTCCTCGGCGGCACGTTCGGCGCTAAGGTCCGTGAGGCTGAGCAGCCAACCGATCGGCGTGTCTCCATCCACCGGCAGTAAAGCCGCACGCTCCAGCCGCAAGCTGCGTTCCTTGTAATCGCGAAACTCCAGCAGCGGCATGGCCGACAGTGGCGGCCGTTGCTCTGTGGACAACTCCGGATAACCGAGTCGAGCCAGTTGATCGAGAACGTCGTCACCTACCAGATTGTTATCGAAGAGCTGACGAGCTTTGCGATTACCCAGCAGGATCTGCCCTTTGGGATCGCTGATCAGCGTGGCGACGGGCAGGTATTCCAGGCCATCGGCGATGAACCGCCGCGTATCGCGGGTACGGCTCATGGCCTGTTCAAGCGCCATGATCTGGCCCTGCAAGCGATCGGCGCCAGTAAATTGCGAACGACGGCGCTCGGGGAACACCTTCGGTTCACTGTCCAGCCGCGCCAGTTCCCAACCGAAATAGGTCAGCACCACACTCAGGCGCCGCCAGTTCCAGATCAGATAACCGAACAACATGCCCAGCACTGCCGGCGTCGGCGACCACCAATGGCGCATTTCTGCCAGACCCGTACTGGCCAGCAGTGCGCACGCCATGCCGATCAACGTGACCCAAAGCGCCCAGCGCGGGCGCCATAACAGCAGCCCTAGACTGCCTGCCACCCAAACGACCGACAATAATGCGCCCATCGCCGGATGCGCATCGTGCAGGTTGATCTGCGCGCGATAAGACAGCAGCGCAGTCAGCGGCAACAGCACTAGACTTATCCACGACCATTCACGCACCAACTGTCGAAACAGTCGCTGCACCTGACTTGGCTCACGGCTTTCGCGCCGGCGCTGATTATTCATGGGGAAAAAGGGCAGGGCAGGATGAATGCTTTCATAGGTCACAGGTCTGAGACGTAGACTCGAAGAATCATAGCGGACGTCGACCAACGGCGGGCCGCTTACTTTCAAGGTGATGACCAAGCGACTATGGTTGACGCCCAACTGCCCAAGCAACAAGGAACCACCGCGTATGCGCGTTGCGATATTGGACGACGAACCCGCCGAACTGCGCCGGGTCGAGCAAACCCTGCAGCAAATGGCCGATGCCGGCGAACAGCCGTGGTCACTGCACAGCTTCGAGCGTGGCGAAGACCTGTTGCGACAGCTACGCCGGGAAACCTTCGACCTGCTGATCCTCGACTGGCAACTGCCCGACCTCACCGGCCTGGCCCTGCTGCGCTGGACCCGCGAACACATGGAAGCGCCACCGGCGGCGATCATGCTGACCAGCCGCGATGGCGAAAGCGATATCGTCCAGGCGTTGAATGCCGGGGCTGATGATTACGTGAGCAAGCCATTCCGGCCGAATGAACTGAAAGCGCGTGTGGCTGCGGTGTTGCGTCGGCATAGCCAGCAACGTGCGGCGGCGACGGAAGTGCTGAGCTTCAACGACCTGACCTTCGATGACGCCGAACTGACTGTTACCCGGGAGGGAAAGCCGATCGTCATGACCGAGCGTGAATATCGGCTGGCGCGGTGTCTGTTCAGCAATCTGGGCCGGCCGTTGTCGCGGGATTATCTCTATGAGCGGTTTTGGCCGCATGAGGAGATGGCATCATCGCGACCGTTGGATACTCATATCTACCGGTTGCGGAACAAGCTCGGGCTGACGGCGGATCGAGGGTGGCAGTTGCTGACGATTTATGGGTATGGGTATCGGTTGGAGAGTGTGTCTGCAGCATCCGAGTAAAAAGAGCAAAAGATCGCAGCCTACGGCAGCTCCTACACCTATCTCTGTAGGAGCTGCCGCAGGCTGCGATCTTTTGATCTGCCAATAAAAAGGCCAACGCAATGCGTTGGCCTTTTGTTTGACGCAAACCGGGATCAGAAATCCAGGTTCGAAACCGCCAGCGCATTGCTCTCGATGAAGTCACGGCGAGGTTCGACCGCATCACCCATCAGGGTGTTGAAGATCTGGTCTGCACCAATGGCGTCTTCGATGGTGACTTTCAGCATGCGGCGCACGCTTGGGTCCATGGTGGTTTCCCACAGCTGATCCGGGTTCATTTCGCCCAGACCTTTGTATCGCTGAATGGTGTGGCGCTTGGTGCTTTCCGCCATCAGCCAGTCCAGGGCTTCCTTGAACTCGGTGACTGCCTTCTTGCGCTCGCCACGCTGGATGTACGCGCCGTCGTCGAGCAGGGTGCTCAGTTGAGCGCCAAGGGTGACGACGGTTTTGTAGTCGTTGCTGCCGAAAAAGTCGCGGTTGAAGGTGACGTAGTTCGACAGGCCGTGGGAGATCAGTTCGACCTCCGGCAGCCACACACCACGTTCACGGTCTTCACGCAGGCTGGCCTTATAGACCAGACCGGACTTCTCGACGGTGCGCAGACGGACTTCGTACTGGGCCAGCCAGTCCTGCATCTTGGCGTGGTCGCCAAGCATTTCCAGGCTCACGGCCGGCAGGTAAATGAAGTGCTCGGTCAGTTCCTGCGGGTACAGGCGCGACAGACGCTTGAGGGTCTTCATCACCATGCGGAAGTCGTTTACCAGACGCTCGAGTGCTTCACCGGAAATGCCCGGGGCTTCTTCGTTCAGGTGCAGGCTCGCATCTTCCAGAGCCGACTGCGTCATGTACTCTTCCATGGCGTCGTCGTCTTTGATGTATTGCTCTTGCTTGCCTTTCTTGACCTTGTACAGCGGCGGCTGGGCGATGTAGATGTAGCCGCGCTCGATCAGCTCCGGCAACTGACGGAAGAAGAAGGTCAGCAGCAGGGTACGGATGTGCGAACCGTCGACGTCAGCATCGGTCATGATGATGATGTTGTGATAACGCAGCTTGTCGATGTTGTATTCGTCGCGACCGATGCCGCAGCCCAGTGCGGTGATCAAGGTGCCCACTTCCTGGGAAGAGATCATCTTGTCGAAACGCGCTTTCTCGACGTTGAGGATCTTGCCCTTCAACGGCAGGATCGCCTGGGTCTTGCGGTTACGTCCCTGCTTGGCAGAGCCGCCCGCGGAGTCACCTTCCACGAGATACAGTTCGGACAGCGCCGGGTCTTTTTCCTGGCAATCAGCGAGCTTGCCCGGCAAGCCGGCGATGTCCAGCGCGCCTTTGCGGCGGGTCATCTCACGGGCCTTGCGCGCCGCTTCGCGGGCACGGGCGGCGTCGATCATCTTGCCGACGACCAGCTTGGCTTCGTTCGGGTTTTCCAGGAGGAAGTCGGAGAAGTACTTGCCCATCTCCTGCTCGACCGCAGTCTTCACTTCGGAAGACACCAGTTTGTCTTTGGTCTGCGAGCTGAACTTCGGATCCGGCACTTTTACCGAGATGATCGCGGTCAGGCCTTCACGGGCATCGTCGCCGGTGGTGGCGACTTTGTGCTTCTTCGCCAGACCTTCCTGCTCGATGTAGTTGTTCAGGTTACGCGTCAGAGCGGAACGGAAGCCCACCAGGTGGGTACCGCCGTCGCGCTGCGGAATGTTGTTGGTGAAGCACAACAGGTTCTCATTGAAGCTGTCGTTCCACTGCAGGGCGATTTCCACGCCGATACCGTCTTCACGCTGGATGTTGAAGTGGAACACCTGGTTGACCGCAGTCTTGTTGGTGTTCAGGTATTCAACGAACGCACGCAGGCCGCCTTCGTACTTGAACAGCTCTTCCTTGCCGCTGCGCTCATCCTTGAGGACGATGCCGACACCGGAGTTGAGGAAGGACAGTTCACGAATGCGCTTGGCCAGGATGTCCCAGCTGAAGTGAATGTTCTTGAAGGTTTCGCTGGAAGCCTTGAAGTGGATCTGGGTACCGGTGGTTTCGCTGTCGCCAACGATGGCCATCGGAGCCTGAGGTACGCCGTGGACGTAGGTCTGTTCCCAGATCTTGCCGCTGCGGCGAACAGTCAGTACCAGCTCCTCGGACAGTGCGTTCACTACCGACACACCTACACCGTGCAGACCGCCGGATACTTTGTAGGAGTTGTCGTCGAACTTACCGCCAGCGTGGAGGACGGTCATGATGACCTCGGCGGCGGAAACACCTTCCTCTTTGTGCACGTCTACCGGGATGCCACGGCCGTTGTCTTTAACGGTGATGGACTCATCCGGGTGGATAATGATGCTGATGTCATCGCAGTGGCCGGCGAGGGCTTCGTCGATCGAGTTGTCGACCACCTCGAACACCATGTGGTGCAGACCGCTGCCATCGTCGGTGTCACCAATGTACATACCGGGACGTTTGCGTACGGCATCCAGGCCTTTCAGCACTTTAATGCTCGTTGAGTCGTACGTATTTTCTTCGCTCAATGCCTTCACTCCCGATGGTCGTGGGTCTGGGTGATACGGCCCTGTTCCACGTGGAACAGAGCGACTGGCGTTTCCGTCTGCCAGCCTTCCCTCAATAATTCGTGATCTACACAGGTGATAAATACCTGGCAGCGTAAGTCTTCCAGCAAGCGGCACAGCGCGCGACGGTGGCCCTCGTCCAGCTCGGACGGCAAGTCATCCACCAGATAAATACACTGACCACGACGGGCCTGGCTGACCAAATGCCCTTGGGCAATCCGTAGTGCACAGACCACTAACTTCTGCTGACCCCGGGACAAGATGTCCGCGGCGTTGTGAGCGCCCAATCTAAGACGCAAATCAGCCCGTTGCGGTCCGGCCTGGGTATGACCCATTTGCTGATCCCGTTGCACGGATCCAGCCAGTACGGCGCTCAATTCCCGGTCTTTGTCCCAGCCTCGGTAATAGCTGAGCGTCAAACCTTCAAGCTCAACCAGTTCGCTCAAGGTTTGTTCAAAGACTGGTTTCAAGGCTTTGATGTAGGCGCGGCGGTATTCATCGATTTCAGCGCTGGCCTGGCACAGTTCCCTGTCCCAAACCGCTTGCGAAACGGCGTCAAGTGTACCATGTCGCAGCCAAGAGTTTCTCTGGCGCAGGGCCTTCTGCAACCGCTGCCAGGTGGCCATAAAGCGCGGCTCGACGTGGAACACGCCCCAGTCGAGAAACTGTCGACGAATCTTCGGCGCACCTTCAAGCAAGCGGAAGCTGTCGGGGTTGATCAACTGCAGCGGCAGGATCTCCGCCAGTTGCGCAGCACTGCGGGCGTTCTGGCCGTCGATGCGGATCTGGAACTCGCCCTGACGATCGCGCGAGATCCCCAACGCACTGTGCCCACCCTCAGCCAATTCGACCTGACCGAACACGGTGCAGGCGAGTTGCTCGTACTGAATGACCGGTAACAGCCGCGTGCTACGAAACGAACGGGCAAGCCCCAGCAGATGAATGGCTTCCAGAACACTGGTTTTGCCGCTGCCGTTGGCGCCGTAAAGAATGTTGATGCGGGGGGAGGGGGAGAAGGTCACCGGGTGCAGATTGCGCACCGCGGTGACCGAAACACGACTTAAGGACATCCAGGGTCAGCTGATTACAGACGCATCGGCATGACAACGTAAGCCGAATCGTCGTTGTCGGACTCTTGCACCAGTGCACTGCTGTTGGAGTCGGACAGGATCAGACGAACCTGCTCGGTGGTCATCACGCCCAGCACGTCGAGCAAATAGCTCACGTTGAAGCCGATTTCCAGGGAGCCGCCGTTGTATTCAACGCCCACTTCTTCTTCCGCTTCTTCCTGCTCCGGGTTGTTGGCCTGGATCTTCAACTGACCGCTGGCCAGTTGCAGACGGATACCACGGTACTTCTCGTTGGACAGAATCGCGGTACGGCTGAACGCTTCACGCAAGGCCTGGCGATCGCCCAACACCAGCTTGTCGCCGCCCTTTGGCAGAACGCGCTCATAGTCCGGGAACTTGCCGTCAACCAGTTTCGAGGTGAAGGTGAATTCGCCGGTGGTGGCGCGGATGTGATGTTGACCCAGCACGATGCTGACATTGCCGTCCGGCTCGGTGAGCAGACGCGCCAGTTCCAGAATACCTTTGCGCGGCACGATCACCTGATGGCGATCCGGCTGGCCGATATCGGCCTTCATCGAGCACATGGCCAGACGGTGACCGTCGGTGGCCACAGCGCGGATGATGCCTTCGGACACTTCCAGCAGCATGCCGTTGAGGTAATAACGCACGTCCTGCTGGGCCATGGCGAAGCTGGTGCGTTCGATCAGGCGACGCAGTTTGCTTTGTTCAAGACTGCAAGTCAGCGAGCCCGGACCTTCTTCAACGGTCGGGAAATCGTTGGCCGGCAGAGTCGACAGGGTGAAGCGGCTGCGGCCTGCCTTCACCACCAGCTTCTGCTCGTCGACCTTGATGTCGATCAGCGCGTCGTTGGGCAGGCTTTTGCAGATATCCATCAGCTTGCGCGCAGGCACGGTGATGGAACCTGTCTCAGCCGGCTCTTCAAGTTGCACACGACCGACCAGCTCGACCTCGAGGTCGGTACCGGTCAACGACAGTTGCTGGCCTTCGACAACCAGCAGCACGTTGGAGAGTACCGGCAAGGTCTGTCGGCGCTCGACGACGCCTGCGACCAGTTGCAGGGGTTTCAACAGGGCTTCGCGTTGAATGGTGAAATGCATGGTCTAGTCCCTTGCCTTAATAAGCTGCGCTGGTGTTCATCAAGTGGTCAGTGTACGCAGCAGGTTCTTGTAGTCCTCGCGGATGTCCGCGTCGGATTCCTTAAGTTCGTTGATCTTGCGGCAGGCGTGCAACACCGTGGTGTGGTCGCGGCCGCCGAACACATCGCCGATTTCCGGCAGGCTGTGGTTGGTCAGTTCCTTGGACAAGGCCATGGCGACCTGACGCGGACGAGCCACCGAGCGCGAACGGCGCTTGGACAGCAGATCCGAGATCTTGATCTTGTAGTACTCGGCGACGGTGCGCTGAATGTTATCCACAGAGACCAGTTTGTCCTGCAACGCCAACAAGTCTTTCAGGGATTCGCGAATCAGCTCGATGGTGATGTCGCGGCCCATGAAGTGCGAGTGGGCGATCACGCGTTTCAGCGCACCTTCCAGCTCACGGACGTTGGAGCGAATGCGCTGGGCAATGAAGAACGCGGCGTCATGCGGTAACTCGACTTTGGCCTGGTCGGCCTTCTTCATCAAGATCGCCACGCGGGTTTCCAGTTCCGGCGGCTCGACGGCAACCGTCAGGCCCCAGCCGAAGCGGGATTTGAGGCGTTCTTCAAGGCCTTCGATTTCTTTCGGGTAGCGGTCACTGGTGAGAATGACTTGCTGGCCACCTTCAAGCAGGGCGTTGAAGGTGTGGAAAAACTCTTCCTGCGAGCGCTCTTTGCGGGCGAAGAACTGAATGTCGTCGATCAGCAAAGCATCCACCGAACGGTAGAAACGCTTGAACTCGTTGATCGCGTTCAGTTGCAGCGCCTTGACCATATCGGCCACGAAGCGCTCGGAATGCAGGTACACAACCTTGGCATTCGGGTTCTTCTTTAATAGGTGGTTACCCACCGCGTGCATCAAGTGGGTTTTACCCAGGCCGACGCCACCATAAAGGAACAGCGGGTTGTAACCGTGCTTGGGGTTGTCCGCCACTTGCCAGGCCGCCGCGCGGGCGAGCTGGTTGGATTTACCTTCGACGAAGTTTTCGAAGGTGAAGGTGCGGTTCAGGTAGCTGGTGTGCTTGAGCGCACCTTCGACCTGCACGGTGCGCTGTTCGGCGCGAACCGGGGCTTGCTGCGAAGCGGCACCGGACATCGGATCGAAACTGTCGCGAGACGGTTCATCGCTGACTTCAGGGCTTTTCTGCGTCGAGCGCTTGGCCGTCGGTGCGGGCGTCTGCGTCGGTGCCTGCGTACTCACAGGCGTGGCATTTGCCTGGGCCTGCTGGGAAACCTGCGCGGCTGCAAGCGGCGCATTCGGTGCGGCACGCGGAGCGGAACTGCGTTTGCTGCCTATTAATAAGGAAAGCGCCGGCGCCATGCCGTTGCCATGCTCATCCAGCAGTTCAAGGACGCGGCCCAGGTACTTTTCGTTGACCCAGTCCAGCACAAAACGGTTCGGTGCGTAGACGCGCAACTCGTCGCCTTCGGCTTCGACCTGTAGTGGACGGATCCAGGTGTTGAATTGTTGGGCAGGCAGCTCCTCGCGCAAAAGCTCCACGCACTGCTGCCAAAGTTCCACTGACACGGATATCCCCTAAGTTGAAAGCCGGTGAGGCAAAAACAAGCGGCCATTGTAGCGGCGAGCCGTCCACTTATCCACATGCAGGTTGCCCGGTGACCATGATTTATCAATGCGTTAAATCGGAAAAAGGCGACCAACGGTGTGTGAATAAGCTCTGTGGATAACCGCCTCTAAGGGCACTGGACAACTGGGGGTTGAACTCGGTGGATAACTTGCCTGTGGATAACAGGCCATTCCACACACAGGTTATCCGACAGCTCAGCACAGGCTGAACACGGTTTTCCACTGTAGTTGTCATTCTCTGTACATCACGTCAGACAAGGCCTAATGCTACTTATCCACAGAAGAAGGTGTGCCTAGCTTTTACAAGCTTTACAGAAAAGCTTTAAATAATTCCCTTCTTTATTTTTATGTATGGCAAGCAGGTGATCAGGCAAAGAACACCTAGAGATCTATTTATAAGGAAACGCTGGTTGGAAATTGACCTGAAGGCTTGCTTTCTCTAGAATCCCCGGTCTCTTAAAACGGGGGCCATTCCGGCCCGTTGTGGACGAACCAGGTAACACGACATGAAACGTACTTTCCAACCAAGCACTATCAAACGCGCCCGTACCCACGGTTTCCGTGCTCGCATGGCTACCAAGAACGGCCGTGCTGTCCTGTCGCGTCGCCGCGCCAAAGGTCGTGCGCGTCTGGCAGTTTGATAATCCGGTACTGGAGGTGAGTCAGGACTTCAGTCGGGAAAAGCGTCTGCTTACTCCCCGGCATTTCAAGGCAGTCTTTGACTCCCCTACCGGCAAGGTTCCGGGGAAAAATCTCCTGCTCCTTGCACGCAACAACGATCTTGATCACCCCCGTCTCGGGCTGGTTATCGGGAAAAAGAGCGTAAAGCTCTCCGTTGAGCGCAATCGCCTCAAACGTTTGATGCGCGAATCATTTCGTCTGCACCAGGATTCACTGGTCGGCTGGGATATCGTTATCGTCGCGCGCAAAGGTCTGGGCGATGTAGAAAACCCCGAATTGATTCAGCATTTCGGCAAGCTCTGGAAGCGTCTGGCACGCAGCAAGCCAGTTCCAGAAGTCAAAACCGAAACTGTAGGGGTAGACAGTACCGATGCGTAAACTGGCCCTCGTTCCGATCCAGTTTTATCGCTATGCCATTAGTCCTTTGATGGCCAGCCACTGTCGTTTCTACCCCAGTTGTTCCTGCTACGCGTATGAAGCCATCGAAAATCATGGCCTTCTGCGCGGTGGCTGGCTGACCTTTCGTCGTTTAGGTCGCTGTCATCCGTGGAATCCCGGTGGTTATGACCCGGTTCCACCTATCCCTACCTCCCGTTCTTCTTCGATGGCCGAGTAATCATGGATATCAAACGCACGATCCTGATCGTCGCCCTGGCAATCGTGTCCTACGTTATGGTTCTTAAATGGAACCAGGACTATGGCCAGGCTGCCCTGCCGACTCAGAATGTTGCTTCCAGTACGACTACATCCGGTTTGCCGGACACCGCCACTGGCAATAATGCTGCCGCCAGTGACGATATTCCGCGCGCCGCTAGCGATACCAGTGCACCTGCCGAAACTCCGGTAGCCGCCAGCAAGGATCTGATCCAGATCAAAACCGACGTGCTCGATCTCGCGATCGATCCACAAGGTGGTGATGTTGCTCAACTGACCTTGCCTTTGTATCCACGTCGTCAGGATCGTCCTGATGTACCGTTCCAGCTGTTCGATAACGGCGGCGAACGTGTTTATCTGGCCCAAAGCGGTCTGATCGGCACCAATGGCCCGGATGCAAATCCGGCCGGTCGTCCGGTCTACTCTTCGGAGAAGAAGACTTATCAACTGGCTGACGGTCAGGACCAACTGGTCGTCGACCTGAAGTTCAGCAAGGACGGCGTCAATTACATCAAGCGTTTCACCCTGAAACGCGGCCTGTATGACGTAGCCGTTTCCTACATTGTGGATAACCAGAGCGCTCAGCCCTGGAACGGCGCAATGTTTGCTCAGTTGAAACGCGACAACAGCGCTGATCCTTCGTCCACTACTGCTACTGGCACCGCGACTTACCTGGGCGCCGCCCTGTGGACAAGTTCGGAGCCGTACAAGAAAGTGTCCATGAAAGACATGGACAAGGCGCAGTTGAAAGAAACCGTCACCGGTGGCTGGGTAGCCTGGCTGCAACACTACTTCGTGACCGCGTGGATTCCGGCCAAGGGCGAAAACAACATCGTCCAGACCCGTAAAGACAGCAAAGGCAACTACATCATCGGTTACACCGGTCCTACATTGACCGCTGCACCGGGTGCCAAAGTTGAAACCAGCGCTGTGCTGTACGCCGGTCCGAAAAGCCAGGCTGTATTGAAAGAGTTGTCCCCAGGTCTGGAACTGACCGTCGACTACGGCATTCTGTGGTTCATTGCCCAGCCAATCTTCTGGCTGCTGCAACATATCCACGCCATTGTCGGTAACTGGGGCTGGTCGATCATCTTCCTGACCATGCTGATCAAGGGTATTTTCTTCCCTCTGTCGGCTGCCAGCTACAAATCGATGGCGCGTATGCGTGCCGTTGCACCGAAACTGGCTGCTCTGAAAGAGCAACATGGCGATGACCGGCAGAAAATGTCGCAAGCCATGATGGAACTGTACAAGAAAGAGAAGATCAACCCGCTGGGCGGCTGCTTGCCGATCCTCGTACAGATGCCGGTTTTCCTTTCGCTGTACTGGGTGCTGCTGGAAAGCGTGGAAATGCGCCAGGCGCCGTTCATGCTGTGGATCACTGACCTGTCGATCAAGGATCCGTTCTTCATTCTGCCGATCATCATGGGCGCAACCATGTTCATCCAGCAGCAGCTGAACCCGACTCCGCCGGATCCGATGCAGGCGAAGGTCATGAAAATGATGCCAATCATCTTCACCTTCTTCTTCCTGTGGTTCCCAGCTGGTCTGGTGCTGTACTGGGTTGTGAACAACTGCCTGTCGATTGCACAACAGTGGTACATCACGCGTAAGATCGAAGCGGCGACGAAAAAAGCCGAGGCGTAACTTGCACTGTGGATAACACCACTCAAAACGCCCCCTAGTGGGGCGTTTTGCTATCTGCCACTTTTGTCTGGATTCCGGTTTATGAGCACACCTCGTGAAACCATCGCCGCCGTCGCCACCGCTCAGGGTCGCGGCGGTGTGGGCATTGTTCGTATTTCCGGGCCGCTGGCCAGCGTTGCAGCCAAAGCTATAAGCGGCCGCGAACTGAAACCGCGTTACGCCCATTACGGGCCATTTTTCAGTGATGACCAGCAAGTGCTCGATGAAGGTCTGGCGCTATATTTCCCGGGGCCAAACTCGTTCACCGGCGAAGACGTTCTGGAATTGCAGGGCCACGGTGGGCCGATCGTTCTGGACATGCTGCTCAAACGCTGCCTGGAACTGGGCTGCCGTCTGGCGCGTCCGGGGGAGTTCAGCGAACGCGCGTTCCTCAATGACAAACTCGACCTGGCCCAAGCCGAGGCGATTGCCGATTTGATCGAGGCGAGTTCTGCACAGGCGGCGCGCAATGCCCTGCGTTCTTTGCAAGGCGCGTTTTCCCAGCGTGTGCATAACTTGACCGAACAACTGATAGGTCTGCGCATCTACGTCGAAGCCGCCATCGACTTCCCGGAAGAGGAAATCGACTTTCTTGCCGATGGCCACGTGCTGAGCATGCTGGACAAGGTCCGTGATGAATTATCCACAGTACTGCGTGAAGCCGGACAGGGCGCGTTGTTGCGCGATGGCATGACCGTGGTGATTGCCGGTCGTCCGAATGCCGGCAAGTCCAGCCTGTTGAATGCGTTAGCCGGTCGGGAAGCGGCGATCGTCACCGAGATTGCCGGCACCACCCGCGATATTTTGCGTGAACATATCCACATCGACGGTATGCCGTTGCACGTTGTGGATACCGCAGGTTTGCGTGATACCGAAGACCAGGTGGAAAAGATTGGCGTTGAACGCGCACTGAAAGCCATCGGCGAAGCGGATCGCGTCCTGCTGGTGGTCGATGCAACCGCTCCGGAAGCACTGGATCCGTTTGCCTTGTGGCCTGAATTCCTCGAAACCCGCCCGGATCCGGCCAAGGTTACGTTGATTCGTAACAAAGCAGACCTGACTGGTGAATCCATTTCCCTGGAAGTCAGTGAAGATAGCCACGTGACGATCAGCCTGAGCGCCAAATCTGCAGGTGATGGTCTGGAACTCCTGCGTGATCACCTCAAGGCCTGTATGGGCTACGAGCAGACTTCGGAAAGCAGCTTCAGTGCTCGTCGTCGCCATCTGGAAGCGTTGCGCCATGCCAGTGCAGCCCTTGAACACGGTCGTGCACAACTGACTCTGGCGGGTGCGGGCGAGTTGCTGGCCGAAGACCTGCGTCAGGCTCAGCACTCTCTAGGGGAAATCACCGGGGCATTCAGCTCTGATGATCTGCTGGGACGGATCTTTTCCAGCTTCTGTATCGGTAAATAACCCCTCCGCTTTCCACAGACAGGTCCATTCGCGACCTGTCTGCGCCTCCTCTTTCTCAAACCTTTCTCCAGTGCCGGGCAGATTTCGTCTCCCTGAGCGGACTTCTCGCGCCTGTTATTTCTTCATTCACCGTATTTCTGTGGATTAAGCCCTGTGAATAACTGCCACTAAGGGCAGTTGATAACAGGGCCTGAAAACTGGATATAACCCCCTCTGTGGATAACCACGCCTTTAATCCACAGGCTTAAACCGGTTATCCAAGGCCCTCATTGGCACATGGTCACAGGGTTTTGAATCTCTGTACACATTGAATATAAAGGCCTGTATAAATCTATCCACAGAAAGTAGCCTCAGTAGAAATAAACATAAAAACAAAGGTTTTATAAATTTCTCTCTTTTTTATTCTTTTAACCTCGAGTTCTCCACAGCTGGTTAAATTTTGTGCAAAGGGTTCTTTAGGAAGGGCGAAGTCCCTATACTTGTCGACCAGGTTCAGAAACCTGATCTCAAACTATTCCTGAATTACCTACTTAAGCAGGCACGAGGTGCGTGGTGGATTTCCCTTCCCGTTTTGAAGTGATCGTCATCGGCGGCGGTCATGCCGGTACCGAGGCAGCACTGGCCTCAGCACGTATGGGGGCAAAAACCCTGTTGCTGACGCATAACGTGGAAACCCTCGGTGCCATGAGTTGCAACCCGGCCATCGGTGGCATTGGCAAAAGCCATCTGGTCAAGGAAATCGATGCCCTCGGCGGCGCGATGGCCACCGCTACCGATTTCGGTGGCATCCAGTTTCGCGTGTTGAACAGCCGCAAAGGCCCCGCCGTTCGGGCGACCCGTGCGCAAGCTGACCGGATTCTGTACAAAGCCGCTGTCCGCGAAATTCTGGAAAACCAGCCGAACCTGTGGATATTTCAACAAGCTGCTGACGACCTGATCGTCGAGCAGGAACAAGTCCGTGGTGTTGTCACGCAAATGGGTCTGCGTTTTCTCGCCGATTCAGTGGTGTTGACCACCGGTACGTTCCTCGGCGGACTTATCCACATCGGTTTGCAGAATTTTTCCGGCGGTCGCGCCGGTGATCCGCCGTCCATCGCACTGGCTCACCGTCTGCGTGAACTACCGCTGCGTGTCGGTCGCCTGAAAACCGGCACACCGCCGCGTATCGACGGTAAGTCTGTGGATTTCTCGGTAATGACCGAGCAACCAGGCGATACGCCGATCCCGGTGATGTCGTTCATGGGCAACAAAGAACAGCATCCACGTCAGGTCAGCTGCTGGATTACTCACACGAACGCCCGCACCCACGAAATCATTGCCGCGAACCTCGATCGTTCGCCGATGTATTCCGCTGCCGGTGAGATCGAAGGCATTGGCCCGCGCTACTGCCCGTCGATCGAAGACAAGATCCACCGCTTTGCCGACAAGGAAAGCCATCAGGTGTTTATCGAACCGGAAGGTTTGACCACCCATGAGCTGTACCCGAACGGAATATCCACAAGCCTGCCGTTCGACGTGCAATTGCAGATCGTGCAATCGATTCGCGGCATGGAAAACGCGCACATCGTGCGTCCGGGTTATGCGATCGAGTACGACTACTTCGATCCGCGTGACCTGAAGTACAGCCTCGAGACCAAAGTCATCGGCGGTCTGTTCTTCGCCGGGCAAATCAACGGCACCACAGGTTACGAAGAAGCTGGCGCCCAAGGTTTGCTGGCCGGGGCCAACGCCGCACTGCGCGCCAAGGGCAAAGAAGCCTGGTGTCCGCGTCGCGATGAAGCGTACATCGGTGTGTTGGTCGACGACCTGATCACCCTCGGTACCCAAGAGCCGTACCGCATGTTCACTTCCCGTGCCGAATACCGGCTGATCCTGCGCGAGGACAACGCCGACCTGCGTTTGACCGAAAAAGGTCGCGAGCTCGGTTTGGTCGATGACGCACGTTGGGCAGCCTTCTGCAAGAAACGCGAAAGCATCGAACTCGAAGAACAGCGCCTGAAAAGCACTTGGGTTCGCCCGAATACGCATCAGGGCGATGCGATCGCGGAAAAATTCGGCACGCCGCTGACCCACGAATACAACTTGCTCAACCTCTTGAGCCGTCCGGAAATCGACTACGCTGGTCTGGTCGAAGTGACCGGCAACGGCGCCGAAGATCCTCAGGTCGCCGAGCAGGTTGAAATCAAAACCAAGTACGCCGGTTACATCGACCGTCAACAGGACGAAATCGCCCGTCTGCGCGCCAGTGAAGACACGAAATTGCCTGTGGATATCGATTACACCAACATTTCCGGTCTCTCCAAGGAGATCCAGAGCAAGCTCGGTGCCACGCGTCCAGAGACGCTGGGTCAGGCTTCGCGGATCCCGGGTGTGACCCCGGCAGCGATTTCGCTGTTGATGATTCATTTGAAAAAACGCGGCGCGGGCCGTCAGTTGGAGCAAAGCGCTTGAGTTCTAAGGTCACTTCGCAACACGCCGAAGAGTTATCCACAGGAGCCCGCGAGCTCGGTGTCCATCTCACTGAAACCCAGCTCGAATTGCTGCTGGGTTATCTGGCCCTGTTGATCAAATGGAACCAGGCCTACAACCTGACTGCGGTGCGCGATCCGGACGAAATGGTTTCGCGACACTTGCTCGATAGTCTGAGCGTGATGTCGTTCATCGAAAACGGTCGCTGGCTCGACGTCGGCAGTGGCGGCGGCATGCCGGGGATCCCGTTGGCGATCCTGTATCCGGACTCGCAAGTGACCTGTCTGGACAGCAACGGCAAGAAAACCCGCTTTCTGACTCAGGTCAAACTCGAACTCAAACTGGATAACCTGCAAGTTATCCACAGTCGTGTCGAAGCCTTCCATCCTGCTCAACCGTTCAATGGGATCATTTCCCGGGCGTTCAGCAGCATGGAAAACTTCACCAACTGGACTCGCCACTTAGGCGACGCCGATACACGTTGGCTGGCAATGAAGGGCGTTCATCCGGCCGATGAGCTGGTAGCATTGCCGGCAGACTTCAAACTCGATAGCGAACACGCCCTGGCCGTACCCGGTTGCCAAGGCCAACGCCATCTGCTGATACTGCGCCGCACGGCATGATTGGGAACACAAGCAAGAATGGCTAAGGTATTCGCGATAGCGAACCAAAAGGGTGGTGTGGGCAAGACCACCACCTGCATCAACCTCGCAGCATCGCTGGTCGCGACCAAGCGCCGGGTGCTGTTGATCGATCTCGATCCACAGGGCAACGCCACCATGGGTAGCGGTGTGGATAAACACGGCCTGGAAAATTCGGTCTACGACCTGCTGATCGGCGAATGCGATCTGGCCCAGGCCATGCACTATTCCGAACATGGCGGTTACCAACTGCTGCCGGCCAACCGCGACCTGACCGCGGCCGAAGTGGTGCTGCTGGAAATGCAGATGAAGGAAAGCCGTCTGCGCAGCGCGCTGGCGCCGATCCGCGAAAACTACGATTACATTCTGATCGACTGCCCGCCGTCGCTGTCGATGCTTACGCTGAACGCACTGGTCGCCGCTGATGGGGTCATTATCCCCATGCAGTGTGAGTACTTTGCGCTCGAAGGCTTGAGCGACCTTGTGGATAACATCAAGCGCATCGCCGAACTGCTGAATCCGAACCTGAAAGTCGAAGGGTTACTGCGGACCATGTATGACCCGCGCCTGAGCCTGATGAATGACGTTTCGGCGCAGCTCAAGGAACACTTCGGCGAGCAGCTCTACGACACGGTGATCCCGCGCAACATCCGTCTGGCCGAAGCGCCGAGCTACGGCATGCCGGCGCTGGCCTACGACAAACAATCGCGTGGCGCCCTGGCTTATCTGGCCCTGGCCGGCGAGATGGTTCGCCGTCAGCGCAAAAATTCACGCATCGCCGCCGCTCAGGCAACTTAAGGAATCCCCATGGCCGTCAAGAAACGAGGTCTCGGACGTGGACTGGATGCACTGCTGAGTGGTCCGACCGTCAGCGCGCTGGAAGAACAAGCCGCGCAGGCTGACACCCGTGAGTTGCAACATCTGCCGCTGGATCTGCTGCAGCGCGGTAAATACCAGCCGCGCCGCGACATGGATCCGCAGGCGCTGGAAGAACTGGCAGCGTCGATCAAGGCGCAAGGCGTGATGCAGCCGATCGTGGTGCGCCCGATTGGCGGTGGCCGCTTCGAGATCATCGCTGGTGAACGTCGCTGGCGCGCGAGTCAGCAAGCCGGGCAGGAAACCATCCCGGCGATGGTCCGCGATGTGCCGGATGAAACCGCAATCGCTATTGCGCTGATCGAGAACATCCAGCGCGAAGACCTCAATCCGATCGAAGAAGCGGTGGCCCTGCAGCGTTTGCAGCAGGAGTTCCAGCTCACTCAGCAACAGGTCGCCGAAGCTGTGGGTAAGTCCCGCGTCACTGTGGCTAACCTGTTGCGGCTTATTGCGCTGCCGGAAGTCATCAAGACCATGCTGTCCCATGGCGACCTGGAAATGGGTCATGCCCGTGCATTGCTCGGTCTGCCGGACAATCAACAGGTGGAAGGGGCGCGACATGTTGTCGCACGCGGTCTCACTGTGCGCCAAACTGAGGCACTGGTTCGCCAGTGGTTGAGTGGCAAACCGGAGCCTGTGGAAGCGACCAAACCCGACCCGGATATCGCCCGCCTCGAACAGCGTCTGGCCGAGCGCCTAGGCTCTGCGGTGCAGATTCGCCATGGGAAGAAGGGAAAGGGCCAGTTGGTGATCGGTTACAACTCCCTCGATGAGCTTCAAGGTGTGCTCGCACACATCCGCTGAAACATTTCCTCATGTAGCGCGCAGTCGGAAATCACTACCTGACAGTTGAATAGGGGCAGAACCGCCCCTATACTCTGCGCGCATTTTGTCGGCACAAATTATGCCAAGTTATTGAATTCTGGCAGCCGACCATTGGAGAGCAAACGTGATGGAAACCCGCAAGCCAAACCGCCTGCCGTTCCATCGCCTGGCGGTTTTTCCGGTGTTAATGGCTCAATTTGTCATTTTGCTCATTGCCGCTTTGGCGCTCTGGCAATGGCACGGAGTCGTTGCCGGATACTCGGGACTTTGCGGAGGCCTGATAGCCTTGCTGCCCAATGTTTATTTCGCTCACAAGGCATTTCGGTTTTCCGGCGCCCGAGCAGCCCAGTCCATCGTCCGGTCATTTTATGCCGGCGAGGCAGGCAAACTGATTTTGACGGCAGTGCTCTTTGCACTGGTGTTTGCAGGTGTGAAGCCACTGGCGCCGATAGCTGTATTCGGCGCGTTCGTGCTGACTCAGTCGGTCAGCTGGTTCGCTCCCCTGCTGATGAGAACAAGACTTTCGAGACCTTAGGGCGTTTGAGGCAACCATGGCAGAAACAACCGCTTCGGGCTATATCCAGCACCACTTGCAGAACCTGACCTTCGGTCAGCTACCTAACGGCGGCTGGGGCTTTGCCCATACCGCAGCAGAAGCCAAAGAAATGGGCTTCTGGGCTTTCCACGTCGATACCCTCGGCTGGTCGGTCGCGTTGGGTCTGATCTTCGTACTTCTTTTCCGCATGGCGGCAAAGAAAGCGACTTCGGGTCAGCCGGGTGCTTTGCAGAACTTCGTTGAAGTATTGGTCGAATTCGTCGATGGCAGCGTGAAAGACAGCTTCCATGGCCGTAGCCCGGTGATTGCTCCGCTGGCACTGACCATCTTCGTCTGGGTGTTCCTGATGAACGCCGTCGACCTGGTACCGGTCGACTGGATTCCTCAGCTGGCCATCCTGATCTCCGGTGACCACCACATCCCGTTCCGCGCCGTGTCGACCACCGACCCGAACGCGACCCTGGGCATGGCGTTCTCGGTTTTCGCACTGATCATTTTCTATAGCATCAAGGTCAAGGGCTTCGGCGGCTTCATCGGCGAACTGACCCTGCACCCGTTCGGCAGCAAGAACATCTTCGTTCAAGCCCTGCTGATCCCGGTGAACTTCCTGCTGGAATTCGTGACTCTGATCGCCAAGCCGATCTCTCTGGCTCTGCGTCTGTTCGGCAACATGTATGCCGGCGAGCTGGTGTTCATTCTGATCGCTGTGATGTTCGGCAGCGGCCTGCTCTGGCTGAGCGGCCTGGGCGTTGTTCTGCAGTGGGCGTGGGCTGTGTTCCACATCCTGATCATCACGCTGCAGGCGTTCATCTTCATGATGCTGACCATCGTCTACCTGTCGATGGCGCACGAAGAAAACCATTAAGGCCAGTCTCGACTAGTCTGATGTCCTTCCCGGTCAAACGGGAAGGGGCTCTTCACAGGGCACCTGAAACGATTTGTTTTACCGCTTTAATCTAAAAAACCTAAACCATACGACGTAAAAGTCGGGAGGAAAGATGGAAACTGTAGTTGGTCTAACCGCTATCGCTGTTGCACTGTTGATCGGCCTGGGCGCACTGGGTACCGCAATTGGTTTCGGCCTGCTGGGCGGCAAGTTCCTGGAAGGCGCAGCGCGTCAGCCAGAAATGGTTCCAATGCTGCAAGTTAAAATGTTCATCGTTGCCGGTCTGCTCGACGCCGTAACCATGATCGGTGTTGGTATCGCTCTGTTCTTCACCTTTGCGAACCCGTTCGTTGGTCAGATCGCTGGCTAATTACCCGGATTCTTCCGAGTAATTTGATGTGATGGACAACGTAACTGCGAGGTGTTGGCGTGAACATTAATGCGACCCTGATTGGCCAGTCCGTTGCGTTCCTGATTTTTGTACTGTTCTGCATGAAGTATGTATGGCCTCCGGTCATCGCTGCTCTGCACGAACGTCAAAAGAAGATCGCTGATGGTCTGGACGCTGCCAGCCGTGCAGCTCGCGACCTGGAGTTGGCCCAAGAAAAAGCGGGTCAGCAACTGCGCGAAGCGAAAGCTCAGGCAGCTGAAATCATCGAGCAAGCCAAGAAACGCGGTAACCAGATTGTCGAAGAGGCCGTTGAAAAGGCCCGTGTCGACGCTGACCGTGTGAAGGTTCAGGCTCAAGCCGAGATCGAACAGGAACTGAACAGTGTCAAAGACAAGCTGCGTGCCCAAGTGGGCTTGCTGGCTGTCGGCGGCGCCGAGAAGATCCTGGGTGCCACAATCGATCAAAACGCGCACGCAGAGCTGGTTAACCAACTGGCTGCTGAAATCTAAGCGAGGGCGATCATGGCAGAACTGACCACGTTGGCCCGACCTTACGCTAAGGCGGCCTTCGAGCACGCTCAGGCCCACCAGCAACTGGCCAATTGGTCAGCCATGCTCGGCCTGGCTGCAGCGGTGTCGCAAGACGACACCATGCAGCGCGTGCTCAAGGCCCCGCGACTGACGAGCGCAGAAAAGGCCGCCACGTTTATTGACGTGTGCGGCGACAAGTTTGATGCCAAGGCACAGAACTTCATCAATGTCGTTGCCGAAAACGACCGTCTCCCGCTTCTGCCGGAGATTGCCGCTCTTTTCGACCTGTACAAGGCCGAACAAGAGAAGTCGGTAGACGTTGAAGTGACCAGTGCTTTTGCATTGAACCAAGAACAGCAAGACAAACTCGCCAAGGTTCTCAGTGCACGACTCAACCGGGAAGTGCGCCTGCAAGTTGCGGAGGATGCTGCCCTAATAGGTGGTGTCGTTATCCGCGCCGGCGACCTGGTTATCGATGGCTCGATTCGCGGCAAAATCGCGAAACTTGCCGAAGCATTGAAATCTTGAGTTTGAAGGGGCAGCAGAGCAATGCAGCAACTCAATCCTTCCGAAATAAGTGAAATTATCAAGGGCCGCATCGACAAGCTCGATGTGACCTCCCAAGCCCGTAACGAAGGCACTGTCGTCAGCGTATCTGACGGCATCGTGCGGATTCACGGTCTGGCCGACGTTATGTACGGCGAGATGATCGAGTTTCCGGGCGGCGTCTACGGTATGGCCCTCAACCTGGAGCAAGACTCCGTAGGTGCCGTTGTACTGGGCGCTTACCAGTCTCTGGCTGAAGGCATGAGCGCCAAGTGCACTGGCCGCATCCTCGAAGTTCCGGTTGGTAAGGAACTGCTGGGTCGCGTAGTCGACGCACTGGGTAACCCTGTTGACGGCAAAGGTCCACTGGGCAACACCGAGACCGACGCGGTCGAGAAAGTTGCACCGGGCGTGATCTGGCGTAAGTCGGTAGACCAGCCTGTACAGACTGGCTACAAGGCTGTCGATGCCATGATCCCTGTCGGCCGTGGCCAGCGTGAGCTGATCATCGGTGACCGTCAGATCGGTAAAACCGCTCTGGCGATCGACGCGATCATCAACCAGAAAGACAGCGGCATTTTCTGCGTCTACGTAGCTATCGGTCAGAAGCAATCGACCATCGCCAACGTGGTTCGCAAGCTGGAAGAAAACGGCGCCCTGGCCAACACGATCATCGTGGCTGCCAGTGCTTCGGAATCTCCTGCGCTGCAATTCCTGGCACCGTACTCCGGTTGCACCATGGGTGAATTCTTCCGCGACCGCGGTGAAGACGCGCTGATCGTTTATGACGATCTGTCCAAGCAAGCAGTGGCTTACCGCCAGATTTCCCTGCTGCTGCGCCGTCCACCAGGCCGTGAAGCTTACCCAGGCGACGTGTTCTATCTCCACTCCCGTCTGCTGGAGCGCGCATCCCGCGTTTCGGAAGAATACGTAGAGAAGTTCACCAACGGCGCAGTGACCGGCAAAACCGGTTCCCTGACCGCACTGCCGATCATCGAAACCCAGGCTGGCGACGTTTCCGCGTTCGTTCCGACCAACGTGATTTCCATCACCGACGGTCAGATCTTCCTGGAATCGGCCATGTTCAACTCGGGCATCCGTCCTGCAGTGAACGCCGGTGTTTCGGTATCCCGTGTGGGTGGTGCCGCTCAGACCAAGATCATCAAGAAGCTGTCCGGTGGTATCCGTACCGCTCTGGCTCAGTACCGTGAACTGGCGGCATTCGCCCAGTTCGCTTCTGACCTGGACGAAGCGACCCGTAAGCAACTTGAGCATGGTCAGCGCGTTACCGAGCTGATGAAGCAGAAGCAATACGCACCAATGTCGATCGCTGACATGGCGCTGTCGCTGTATGCCGCTGAGCGTGGGTTCCTGACTGACATTGAAATCGCCAAGATCGGCAGCTTCGAACAAGCGCTGATTGCTTTCTTCAACCGCGATCACGCCGATTTGATGGCCAAGATCAACGTTAAAGGTGACTTCAATGACGAAATCGACGCTGGCATGAAAGCCGGTATCGAGAAGTTCAAGGCCACCCAAACCTGGTAAGCCGCAGCGGGAGCCGCGAGGCTCCCGCTTGCTAACCTGATAGGTGTTACATGGCAGGCGCAAAAGAGATTCGCAGTAAGATTGCGAGCATCAAAAGCACGCAAAAGATTACCAGCGCCATGGAAAAAGTGGCGGTCAGCAAAATGCGCAAGGCACAAATGCGCATGGCTGCTAGCCGTCCTTATGCGGAGCGTATCCGCCAGGTTATTGGGCATCTGGCCAACGCCAACCCGGAATACCGCCACCCGTTCATGATCGACCGCGAAATCAAGCGCGTTGGTTATGTTGTGGTGAGCAGTGACCGTGGTCTGTGCGGCGGCTTGAACACCAACCTGTTCAAGGCCCTGGTCAAGGACATGGCGGTAAACCGCGAAAACGGCGTCGAGATTGATCTGTGTGTCGTTGGTAGCAAGGGTGCGGCCTTTTTCCGCAACTTCGGCGGTAACGTCGTTGCAGCTATCAGCCACCTGGGTGAAGAGCCGTCGATCAATGATCTGATCGGCAGCGTCAAGGTGATGCTGGATGCCTACCTGGACGGCCGTATTGACCGCCTGTCCGTGGTGTCCAACAAGTTCATCAACACCATGACGCAACAGCCTACCGTGGAGCAGTTGATTCCACTGGTGGCAACCCCGGATCAGGATCTCAAGCACCACTGGGACTATCTCTACGAACCGGATGCCAAAGAGCTGCTTGACGGCTTGATGGTCCGCTACGTTGAGTCGCAGGTCTACCAGGCGGTGGTCGAGAACAACGCGGCTGAACAAGCTGCGCGGATGATCGCGATGAAGAACGCTACCGACAACGCCGGTGATTTGATCAGCGATTTGCAGCTGATCTACAACAAGGCGCGTCAGGCTGCGATCACCCAAGAGATCTCGGAAATCGTCGGCGGCGCTGCCGCGGTTTAACGGTTCAAATATTCAGAGGATCCAGCTATGAGTAGCGGACGTATCGTTCAAATCATCGGCGCCGTTATCGACGTGGAATTTCCACGCGACAGCGTACCGAGCATCTACAACGCGCTGAAAGTAGTGAGCGCGGCTGAAACCACTCTGGAAGTTCAGCAACAGCTGGGCGACGGCGTGGTTCGCACCATTGCGATGGGTTCCACCGAGGGCTTGAAGCGCGGTCTGGAAGTTACCGACTCTGGCGCAGCCATCTCCGTACCGGTCGGTAAAGCGACCCTGGGCCGGATCATGGACGTCCTCGGTAACCCGATCGACGAAGCTGGCCCGATCGACACCGAAGAGCGTTGGGGCATTCACCGTCCAGCGCCTTCGTTCGCTGAGCAAGCAGGCGGCAACGACCTGCTGGAAACCGGCATCAAGGTTATCGACCTGGTTTGCCCGTTTGCCAAAGGCGGTAAAGTCGGTCTGTTCGGTGGTGCCGGTGTAGGCAAAACCGTAAACATGATGGAACTGATCCGTAACATCGCCATCGAGCACAGCGGTTATTCCGTGTTCGCCGGTGTGGGTGAGCGTACTCGTGAGGGTAACGACTTCTACCACGAGATGAAGGATTCCAACGTTCTGGACAAAGTGGCACTGGTTTACGGTCAGATGAACGAGCCGCCGGGTAACCGTCTGCGCGTAGCACTGACCGGCCTGACCATGGCCGAGAAGTTCCGTGACGAAGGTAACGACGTTCTGCTGTTCGTCGACAACATCTATCGTTACACCCTGGCCGGTACTGAAGTATCCGCACTGCTGGGCCGTATGCCTTCGGCAGTAGGTTACCAGCCGACCCTGGCTGAAGAGATGGGCGTTCTGCAAGAACGTATCACTTCGACCAAGGAAGGTTCGATCACTTCGATCCAAGCGGTATACGTACCTGCGGATGACTTGACCGACCCGTCGCCAGCGACCACCTTCGCCCACTTGGACGCCACCGTCGTTCTGTCCCGTGACATCGCTTCCCTGGGTATCTACCCAGCGGTAGATCCACTGGATTCGACTTCGCGCCAGCTGGACCCGAACGTAATCGGCCAGGACCACTACGACACCGCTCGCGGCGTTCAGTACGTTCTGCAACGTTACAAAGAGCTGAAGGACATCATCGCGATCCTGGGTATGGACGAGCTGTCGGAAGCCGACAAGCAGTTGGTAAACCGTGCTCGTAAGATCCAGCGCTTCTTGTCGCAGCCGTTCTTCGTGGCTGAAGTCTTCACCGGTGCTTCGGGTAAATACGTTTCCCTGAAAGACACTATTGCTGGCTTCAAAGGCATCCTCAACGGTGACTACGACCACCTGCCAGAACAAGCGTTCTACATGGTTGGCGGCATCGAAGAAGCGATCGAGAAAGCCAAGAAACTGTAATCCCGGCGCCCGGCAACGGGCGCTAATTTAGGTTGAGGCAATCAGATGGCTATGACAGTCCATTGCGATATCGTCAGCGCGGAAGGGGAAATCTTTTCCGGCCTGGTCGAGATGGTGATTGCGCACGGTGCACTGGGTGATCTTGGTATCGCTCTGGGTCACGCGCCGCTGATCACTAATCTGAAGCCAGGTCCGATCCGCCTGATCAAGCAAGGCGGGGAAGCCGAGGTGTTCTACATCTCCGGTGGTTTCCTCGAGGTTCAGCCGAACATGGTCAAGGTGCTTGCCGATACCGTGCAACGCGCCGCCGACCTGGATGAAGCTCAAGCCCAGGCAGCTCTCAAGGCTGCCGAAGCTGCTCTGCACGAGAAGAGCGCAGATTTCGACTACGGAGCTGCGTCCGCACGTCTGGCCGAGGCTGCAGCTCAGCTGCGCACCGTCCAGCAGATCCGCAAGAAGTTTGGCGGTTAATCCGTCAGCCGCTTGTTGTGCGATTGATAAAAAAGGGTAGCCTCGGCTACCCTTTTTTCTTTTCCGAATTCCCGAAACCCGGTCGCAGTTGCTGACCACCCAGGATTGGTAGCCAGTCATGTCTCTTGAAATCGTTATCCTCGCGGCCGGTCAAGGCACTCGTATGCGTTCGGCACTGCCGAAAGTGCTGCATCCGATTGCCGGCAACTCCATGCTGGGTCATGTTATCCACAGCGCCCGGCAACTTGATCCGCAACGCATTCATGTGGTGATCGGTCACGGCGCCGACGTGGTGCGCGAGCGACTGGCTGCCGACGATCTGAATTTCGTCCTGCAGGACAAGCAACTCGGCACCGGCCACGCCACCGCTCAAGCGGTGCCGTTCATTACTGCCGACACCGTGCTGATCCTCTACGGGGACGTGCCGCTGATCGAAGTCGAAACCCTGCAGCGTCTGCTCAAGCACGTCGTGCCTGGACAGATGGGCTTGCTCACCGTCGAGCTGGATGACCCGACCGGTTACGGCCGCATCGTGCGCGATATCGACGGTAAGGTGGCCGCAATCGTTGAGCACAAAGATGCCAGCGAAGCGCAACGCGCAATTACTGAAGGCAACACCGGCATTCTTGCTGTCCCGGCCAATCGTCTGGCTGACTGGATGAGCCGTCTGTCGAACAACAATGCGCAGGGCGAGTACTACCTGACCGACGTGATCGAGATGGCTGTCAGTGATGGTCTGGTGGTCGCCACCGAGCAACCGCACGACCCAATGGAAGTGCAGGGCGCCAACGATCGCAAGCAACTGTCTGAGCTGGAGCGTCATTACCAGTTGCGCGCTGGTCGTCGGTTGATGACGCAAGGCGTCACCCTGCGTGACCCGGCGCGCTTTGACGTGCGTGGTGAAGTGACCGTCGGTCGCGATGTGCTGATTGACATCAACGTGATCCTCGAAGGCAACGTTGTCATCGAAGATGACGTGGTGATCGGCCCGAACTGCGTGATCAAGGACAGCACCCTGCGCAAAGGCGTGGTCATCAAAGCCAACAGTCATATCGAAGGTGCCGTACTGGGCGAGGGCAGTGATGCCGGCCCGTTCGCGCGTCTGCGTCCAGGCACCGTGCTTGAAGCGGGCGCACATGTGGGTAACTTCGTTGAGCTGAAAAATGCCCGCATGGGCGAAGGCGCCAAGGCGGGACACCTGACTTATCTGGGCGATGCCGAGATCGGTGCCCGTACCAACATCGGCGCCGGCACCATCACCTGCAACTACGATGGCGCCAACAAGTGGAAAACCGTGCTGGGTGCAGATGTGTTCATCGGTTCCAATAATTCGCTGGTCGCGCCTGTGGATATCTCCGACGGTGCATCCACGGCGGCCGGCTCGACGATTACGCAGAATGTGGATAACGCGCAGTTGGCCGTGGGCCGAGCGCGGCAGAGAAATATCGACGGCTGGAAGCGGCCGGAGAAGATCAAGAAGAGCTGAGTTATCCACAGCGGTTTTTTGAAGATCAAGAGATCGCAGCCTTCGGCAGCTCCTACGGGAATGTTGAAGGCTGCGATTTTTTTTGGGTGACAGCTTGACGATTTAGAGCCGATAGGTTTTGATTGCTTCCGTTATCTTTCGAAACGAAACTTAAGTCGCCATGTCGAAACGCAACACGCCGCAACGCCGCCACAACATCCTCGCCTTGCTCAACGAGCAGGGCGAAGTCAGTGTGGATGAACTGGCCAAGCGCTTCGAAACCTCGGAAGTTACGATTCGCAAGGATCTCGCCGCGCTGGAAAGCCACGGTCTGTTGCTGCGCCGCTACGGCGGGGCGATCACCATGCCGCAGGAACTGGTCGCGGAAACCGCGCAGAGCGTTTCCAAGTACAAACAGGCCATCGCCCGCGCGGCGGTGAAACGCATCCGCGAGCACGCGCGCATCATCATCGACAGCGGTAGCACCACTGCCGCGATGATCCCCGAACTTGGCCAGCAGCCGGGTTTGGTGGTGATGACCAATTCCCTGCACGTCGCCAATGCCTTGAGCGAACTCGAACACGAGCCTGTGCTGTTGATGACTGGCGGCACCTGGGATCCGCATTCGGAATCCTTTCAGGGCCAGGTCGCCGAGCAGGTACTACGCTCTTACGACTTCGACCAGTTGTTCATTGGCGCCGACGGTATCGATCTGGTGCGCGGCACGACGACTTTCAATGAATTGCTGGGACTGAGCCGGGTCATGGCCGAGGTGGCGCGAGAAGTCATCGTCATGGTCGAGGCCGACAAGATCGGTCGCAAGATTCCCAATCTGGAACTGCCGTGGAGCAGCGTCCATACCCTCATTACCGATGATCGCCTGCCTATCGAAGCGCGCGATCAGATACAGGCCCGCGGTATCACCGTGATTTGCGCGGCTGTCAGTCAGGAGAAATAAGCATGTGTGGAATTGTCGGCGCAGTTGCTGAACGTAATATCACCGCCATCCTGCTCGAAGGCCTCAAGCGCCTTGAATACCGCGGCTACGACAGCGCCGGTGTCGCGGTCTTCACCAACGACGAAACCCTCGAGCGCATGCGTCGCCCGGGTAAAGTCAGCGAGCTCGAAGCGGCGCTGGCCGAACACCCACTGGTGGGCCGTCTCGGCATTGCTCACACCCGTTGGGCCACCCACGGCGCTCCTTGCGAGCGTAACGCACACCCGCATTTCTCCGGCGACATCGCGGTGGTGCACAACGGCATCATCGAAAACCACGAAGCCCTGCGCGAACAACTGAAAGCGCTGGGTTACGTGTTTACTTCGGATACCGACACCGAAGTTATCGCCCATCTGCTCAACCACAAGCTCAAGGACCAGCCAGACCTGAGCGTTGCGCTAAAAGCGACGGTGAAGGAATTGCACGGTGCTTACGGTCTGGCGGTGATCAATGCCAAACAGCCTGATCGTCTGGTCGCCGCGCGCAGTGGCAGCCCATTGGTGATCGGTCTGGGTCTGGGCGAGAATTTCCTCGCCTCTGACCAATTGGCCCTGCGTCAGGTCACCGACCGGTTCATGTATCTGGAAGAAGGCGATATCGCCGAAATTCGCCGCGATAACGTGCAGATCTGGGACATCAACGGCAATGCCGTCGAGCGCCAGACCGTGCAGTACAGCGATGGTGCTGAAGCTGCCGACAAAGGTGAATACCGCCACTACATGCTCAAGGAAATCCACGAGCAACCGGCCGTTGTACAACGAACCCTCGAAGGTCGCCTGAGCAACGATCAGGTGCTGGTGCAAGCGTTCGGCCCACAAGCGGCCGAACTGTTCGCCAAAGTCCGCAACGTGCAGATCGTCGCGTGCGGCACCAGTTATCACGCGGGTCTGGTCGCGCGGTACTGGCTCGAAGAATTGGCCGGCATTCCGTGCCAAGTCGAAGTCGCCAGCGAATTCCGCTACCGCAAAGTGGTGGTGCAGCCGGACACCTTATTCGTGACCATCTCGCAGTCCGGCGAAACCGCCGACACCCTGGCGGCGCTGCGCAATGCCAAGGAACTGGGCTTCCTCGCCAGCCTGGCCATCTGCAACGTTGGCATCAGCTCGCTGGTGCGCGAATCCGACCTGACCCTGCTGACCCAGGCCGGCCGCGAAATCGGCGTCGCCTCGACTAAAGCCTTCACCACGCAACTGGTCGGCCTGTTGCTGCTGACTCTGTCGCTGGGTCAAGTACGCGGGACGTTAGCCGAGGGCGTTGAAGCGCGTCTGGTCGAGGAACTGCGTCGTCTGCCAACCCGTCTCGGTGAAGCATTGGCCATGGACAGCACCGTGGAAAAAATCGCCGAGCTGTTCGCCGAGAAGAACCACACGCTATTTCTCGGTCGTGGTGCGCAATTCCCGGTAGCAATGGAAGGCGCCTTGAAACTCAAGGAAATCTCCTACATCCACGCCGAAGCCTACCCGGCCGGCGAACTGAAACACGGCCCGCTGGCGCTTGTGGATAACGATATGCCGGTGGTTACCGTCGCGCCGAACAACGAACTGCTGGAAAAGCTCAAATCCAACCTGCAGGAAGTCCGTGCCCGTGGCGGTGAACTGATCGTATTCGCCGATGAGAAAGCCGGGATGACCAACGGCGAAGGCACCCACGTGGTGCAGATGCCGCACATCCACGACATCCTCTCGCCGATCCTCTACACGATTCCGCTGCAGTTGCTGTCGTACTACGTGGCGGTACTCAAGGGCACGGACGTCGATCAGCCGCGTAACCTGGCGAAGTCGGTGACGGTGGAATAAGTTATCCACAGCTGACCTACGCACAAAAAATCGCAGCTTCGGCTGCGATTTTTGTATCTGACTCGAGAGGCACCATGGACCGCTTCCAGGAAATGCACATCTTCACCACCGTCGCCCAAGAGCAAGGCTTCTCCTCTGCCGCGCGGCGTCTGGGTTTGTCAGCGGCCAGCGTCACGCGTGCGGTGGCGGCGCTGGAGTTGCGCATCGGCACGCAGTTGCTGATTCGTACTACGCGCAGTGTGCATTTGAGCGAAGCCGGGCAGCGTTATCTGGAGGATTGTCGGAGGATTCTCGCTGAGGTGCAGGAAGCCGAGGATTCGGCAGCGGGCAGTCATGCCGAGCCGCGTGGGCAACTGACGGTCACAGCGCCGGTGTTGTTCGGTGATTTGTTTGTGACGCCGCTGATGGCGCGTTATCTGGCGCAGTATCCGGATGTCACGATCAATGCGGTACTGGTTGATCGGATCGTCAACATGGTCGAGGAGGGCATCGATGTGGCGGTGCGCATCGGTGATCTGCCGGACAGCAGTCAGCATGCTGTTCGCGTGGGTGAGGTGCGTAGGGTCATTTGCGGCTCGCCGGACTACTTTGCCAAATATGGCCGACCGGCTCATCCCCACGCGTTGGCGGGCGCGCCAGTGGTGGCGACTTCAGCGATTGGCCAGCAACGCAGTTGGCCGTTTCTCGACGCGGGTGAACCGCTTAGCGTGCGTCCTGAGCCGCGTCTGATCGTGACCGCCAATCAGGCAGCGATTACCGCAGCCTGCATGGGGCTGGGCTTGACTCGGGTGCTGTCTTATCAAGTTGCCAGCAAAATCGCGACCGGTGAGCTGGAAATCGTCCTCGCTGAATTTGAACTGCCGACATTGCCGATCCATGTGGTGTATCAGGGAGGGCGCAAGGCGCCTGCGCGGATCCGCAGTTTTGTCGATTTCACCGCCAACGCTTTGCGCGAACATCCTGCTTTGAAAGGCGCTGCGTTATTGCACCCGATGAAATAATCGATTGCAGTTGCTGGTGATTCTGTTGTTTTCGCGATCAGCGCAAGATGGCCTCCATCGGCGCTCTCATCCTCGCAGCGGCGCCACTGTTCAGCGGAGTCGACCATGCAAGCGATCAAACTCTACAACTTTCCACGTTCCGGCCACGCCCACCGTGTCGAGCTGATGTTGTCCCTGTTGCAACTGCCGACCGAGCTGATCTTCGTCGATCTGGCCAAAGGAGAGCACAAGCAGCCGGCGTATCTGGCGATCAACAGTTTCGGCCAGGTGCCGGCCATCGATGACGACGGTGTGGTGCTGGCCGACTCCAACGCGATTCTGGTGTATCTGGCGCAGAAATACGGCCATGGCCGTTGGCTGCCAACCGACCCGGTCGGCGCCGCACGGGTGCAGCGCTGGTTGTCGGCCTCAGCCGGACCGATCGCTTTCGGGCCCGCTGCAGCGCGACTGGTCACGGTGTTTGGCGCACAACTGAATGCGGACGAGGCAATCACCCGGGCGCACAACCTGCTCAAAGTGATGGACATCGAGTTGGGCAAAACCGCGTACCTGGCCGGCGACGAACCGACCATTGCCGACGTTTCTGCCTACAGTTACATCGCCCACGCACCGGAAGGCAACGTGTCACTGGACGACTACGCTAACGTCCGCGCCTGGCTGGCGCGGGTTGAAGCCTTGCCTGGTTTCGTCGGCATGCCGCGTACGGTTGCCGGTCTGCAAACCACTGCCTGATTTTCGCAATCGACACTGCGCCGACGGTGCAGGGGAGAGGTCGTGATGGAACGTTCACCGTGGCACGCTGGCGAACAGCAATTGCAGGCCCATGTCGGCGTTGCCGATCGTATGGAAGCCTTCGGGCGTAAGGTGATTCGCACCTGGATGCCGGATCAGCACCGAGAGTTCTATCAGCAACTGCCTTTCATGCTGTACGGCGCAGTCGATGCGCAGGGGATGCCGTGGGCCAGTGTGCTCGAAGGTGCGCCGGGGTTTGCCCGTTCGCCGGATCCCGAGCATTTGCATTTCGCCAGCCAGCCTGCTGCCGATGACCCGGCGCAACTGCGCAATGGCGAGCCGATCGGTTTACTCGGCATCGAATTGCATACCCGCCGGCGCAATCGCCTCAACGGCCATGTCGGCAATCTGAGCGCTGATGGTTTTGAAGTAAGCGTGGATCAGGCCTTCGGCAACTGCCCGCAATACATTCAACTGCGCCAGTTTCAGCGGGTGCCGCTGACGGATCCGCGGACACGCCCGGCTGAGCATCTGCACGGCCTCGATGACGCGGCCGTTGCGCTGATCACTGGCGCCGATACGTTTTTCGTCGCCAGTTATGTGGATGTCGAGGGCCAGCGTGCGGTGGATGTTTCCCACCGGGGTGGCCAGGCCGGTTTCGTCCGTGTGAAAGGCAATCGTCTTACCATCCCTGACTTTGCCGGCAATCTGCATTTCAACACCCTCGGCAATCTGCTGCTCAATCCCAAGGCCGGCTTGCTGTTCATCGACTTTTCCACAGGTGATCTGCTGCAACTCAGCGGGCGTACCGAGATCCTTCTCGATGACCCGCAGATCGAAGCCTTTCAAGGTGCGGAACGGCTGTGGACATTTGAGGTGGAAAAACTGGTGCGGCGCCCCGCAGCCCTGGCATTGCGCTGGCGCTTCGACGGCATGTCGCCGACCAGTCTTTTGACCGGTAACTGGGCCGAAGCCGATGCGCGTTTGCAGGCGCAGGCGCTGGGCAATCAATGGCGGCCGTTGCGCGTGGCGAAGATTGAGGCGGAAAGCCGCAGCATCCGTTCAATCTATCTGGAGCCAACCGATGGCGCCGGTTTGCCGGTGTTTCTCGCGGGCCAGCATTTGCCACTGCGTTTCACCCTGGACGGTGAGGTGCATATCCGTACCTATAGTCTTTCGAGTGCGCCATCGGATGGTTTCTACCGGATCAGCGTGAAGCGCGAAGGGCTGATTTCCTCGCACCTGCATGAGCAGATTCGCGTTGGTGATGTGCTCGAGGCGCGGGCGCCGCAGGGGCATTTCACCGTGGCGCCGCTGGAACAGCGACCGTTGGTGCTGCTGGCTGCCGGGGTCGGCATCACGCCGTTGCTGTCGATGTTGCGCGAGGTTGTGTACCAGGGCTTGCGCACGCGGGGGATTCGTCCGACGTTGTTGCTGCAGAGTTCGCGCAGTCTGGCGGATCAGCCATTTCGAAAGGAGCTGGATCGTTTGCTCGAAACCGCAGGCGATTCTGTACGAGTGCTGCGTTTGCTCAGCCAGCCGGAAGCCGATCTGCAAGAGGGCGAGGATTTCGATGTGCATGGGCGCATCGACGGCGCGGTGCTGAGGAACCTGCTGGAGGCCGAGGATTTCGATCAGCTCGACTTTGTGCTCTGTGGCCCTGGTGGTTTTACCCAAGGGTTGTACGACACCCTGCGCGAACTGGATGTGCGCGACGCGCAGATTCACGCGGAAACCTTTGGCCCGTCGACGCTGAAACGTCAGGCCGATCCGGACGCGATTGTCATCGAACAACCGCCTGCGGCGACCACTTCGGTGCCGGTGGTGTTCGAGCGTTCGGCAAAAGAGGCGCGCTGGCAGCCCGATGGCGGGAGTTTGCTGGAGTTGGCGGAAAGCCGCGGATTGCGTCCGGAGTTCAGTTGCCGCGGTGGTTCGTGCGGTACCTGCAAGACCCGGCTGGTCAGTGGTGCGGTGAATTATCCACAGGTGCCGGCGGATATTCCGGAAGCGGGGCACGTGCTGATTTGTTGTGCAGTTCCGGCACAAAGCAATCAGCCGCTGGTACTGGATCTGTAGCTACTTTCCTGCGACGAATTTTTGCGGATTTCGAATCAGTCGTTTTCACCACTGACAGGCATCTGGAATCTGTCGCAGCAGTGGCATCAATTGCCGATAGCCTTGCAGGCAGCTTCCGCCAGCGTTGAATCCCGGCATCAGTCGGGGAGCGACGCTTTCGCCGACGGCTTCGCTGCGAGAGGAGTTGAGCAGTTCGTCTCCGTAATGGCCTATGCCCGTGCTCGGCGTCTTGTTGGCTTCGCACGAGCTCCCACGATATTTCGCACGCTGCGTTCGACCAGTTGCAGGCTGGCCTCACGCCAATTGATCCACTGCCAGTCGGCAATATTGCGGGCGGCGGGGAACTTCCCGCTGCGTTGGAAGCCATTGATCAGGTCGGCAAGGCTTTGCGGATCCTGCAAGTCGAAATACGCCATGAACTCGCCGGCAATTTCGCGGAACACTGCAATATCGCTGCCCATCGCCGGCAGGCCGCGTTGCATGGCTTCCACCAGCGGCAAACCAAAGCCTTCAACGAACGAGGGGAACACCAACGCGCTGGCGTGGGCGTAGGCATGTTCGAGGCTGGTGTCGCTGAGGTCGTTGAACATGAACAGGCGCCGGTTAAGCTCTGGATGATTGCTCACACGGGCAAGCAGGGCATCGCACTTCCAGCCGACCTGCCCGGCGATACACAACCGTGCCGTGGAACCGGCGGCCCAGGCGCGTTCTAAGGCGTCGAGCAGATACGCATGGTTCTTGCGCGGCTCAATGGTGCTCACCATCAGGAACACCGGATCGGTTGTCATAAACAACTTCTTCAGGCGCGGCTCGACGGTTCCTTCGGTGTTTCGCAGATCAAGTTCGGAGCCAAGGTGAAAAAAATCGAACCAACATTTGTCGGTCCGTTCGGTACCGATTCGGTACTTCAACTCCTCACGCAGTTGATCGCGTACCGTTGCGGAAATCGCCATGTAGCCATCGGCCGTGCGGGTGATCCAGTCGAACCACTCGCTGAAAACCCCAACCAGCCGGGATTCGTAAAACTGTGGATGAGTCAGCGGAATGAGGTCGTAGATCACCGCAATCACGCCGACGCCGTCGCGTTTGATTCGCTCGACCTGGGCGAAAAAGTCCGAGTGCCAGGACGAGTCCAGCAACAGCAGTTGATCCCCCGGCTGGTGTTGGAGCGGGGTGCAACGTTTAAGCAATTGCGAGCGATTGATCCGTCGAATCAGGCGCAGTTGCAGGCCGAACGCGCCGAAGCTGGTCAGCCGGTAGCCGACATACAAAATCCGTCGCGTCAGTTTCGAGGTGCATTGTGCATCGCGCCGCTCATGCCATTGGCAGAGGCGATGGGCCAGGCGCTCCAGGCGTTCTCCGAAGTTTTCAAGTTTATTGAAGAATGGCGTATTGAGCGGTGCGAGTTGCAGCACGCGATAGAGTTGGCCATTGAGCAACACCACCGGCATGCATTCGATGCCTTCGGTGCTGGCGGGCAATTGATTAATGACGTTTCGCACTACACGCTGAATACCCGAGTTGACCATCGGGTGTTTAAACACATGGGTGCATTCCACTAGCAAGCGGTTCATGGTGTGCGCTCGAGCAGGCTGACTTCGGTATGCCGGTTGATCGTGGTCTGAGCATTGAGCCACGAGCAACCAACGAAATCTTCGCGTCGATTGTTGATGACATGAAACACCAGACCAAGATCCCGCCATTCGTAATTGCGGTCCAGGTGCGAGTCGAGCCGCGACAGGCTAAGGGCCACGGAGTAGTTGCCTTTGCCCAGCCCCATGACAAACGCGAAGCGATAGGTGATGCGCTCGCCGGCCCGCACGTTTTCCAGTGCCTGGTTCTGGCGATGGGTGTTGATGCCGTACATGGGCTGGCCGAGGCGATCCTTGATCATGAACCCCAGGACCAGACGTTCGAGGTCCTGACGCACTTCGACATCCACAGCCAGTACTACGGGTTGGCCGACTTCGGCGACTTCGATGGAACGGTCGGATTCATCCAGCAGGCGCACGCGCAGAATGCCGGCCTCACCGGTGCCCGACACAGTTTGTACCTGGCCGCCGCTGAGTATTTCCTGGCGAACGGTCTGGCCCTCACGTTCAGCGAGCAAGGCGTTGTAGTAATCCATCACTGCTTCGGGCGTGTCGTGCATGGCCATGCGGCCACCATCGAGCAGAATCGCCGAATCGCAGATCGATTGAATCGCCGAGCGGTCGTGGGACACGATCAGCAGGGTGGTGCCGGCCGCGCGGAAGCCGCGGATGCGTTCAAAACTCTTATGCTGGAAGTAGGTATCGCCCACGGACAACGCTTCGTCGACGATCAGAATATCGGGTCGGCGTGCGGTGGCGACGCTGAACGCCAGCCGCATCTGCATGCCACTGGAGTAGGTGCGCACTGGATGATCAATCGCCTCGCCGATTTCAGCGAAGCTCTCGATCTGTGGCATCAATGCGTTGATTTCCTCGAGATGCAAGCCGAGCAACTGCCCAGCCATCACAGCGTTTTGCCGGCCAGTAAAGTCTGGGTGAAATCCCATGCCCAGCTCAAGTAGTGCAGCCACCCGACCCGAAAGCTCAATGGTGCCGCAAGTCTGGCGATTGGTGCCGGTGATCATCTTCAGCAGCGTACTCTTGCCAGCGCCATTAACCCCGACGATGCCCACGGCTTGGCCGGCAGGAATCTCGAACGTGAGGTCCTTGAGTACCCAATGCTGGCGGTGATGAAGCGTTGAAAAAGGAGTCATCCATTCGGCCAGACGGCTCCAGCGACTGGGGTATTGCTTGAAGGCTTTACCTAGCCCGGTCACACGAATATGTCCCATCAGAGCTCATCCTCCATTGCACCGACCTGACGGCGAAACAGACACAGACCGATTGCGCAGAACGCGGCGCCAATCACGAAGGTCGGAAGCAGCGAACTCCAGATTGGCCATTGGCCGTACACGAACACATTCTGGTAGCTAGCCATCAGGCTGGTCAGAGGGTTGAATTGCAGCAGGCTCTGCAGCCGCTCCGGCAATATGGTGATGGGGTAAATGATCGGGGTCAGCCAGAACCAGAACTGGAGACAGATACCGAACAGTTGGCCGACATCGCGGAAGAATACGTTGAGTACGCCCAACATCATGCCGAGTCCTGCGCAGAGCATCATTTGCAGGGCAACCAGTGGTACCAGCGCCAGCAATGCCATACCCGGCCAGCGTCCGGTAATGAGCAGAAAACCCAGAAACAAGCCGATGATGATGGCGAAATTTATCGCCGCATTGAGTAGCACGATCACCGGCAAACAGACCTTCGGAAAACTGATCTTCTTCAGCAGATTCGCGTTGTCCAGAAACATGTTCTGGCTGCGCAGCGTGATTTCGGCAAACAGCCCCCACGCCAGTAGACCTGCGCATAGATAAATGCTGTAGGCCATGCTGTCGTCCACGCCCGGTAAGCGGGTGTGCATGATGTGGGAAAAGATCACGGTGTAGATGACGATCATCGACAGCGGATTGAAGATCGGCCACAGGGCGCCGAACAGTGAATTGCGATAACGCGCCTGGAACTCTCTCTGCACGCTGCCGAGGATGAAACCTCGGTAGTCATGCAGTGATCGATAAACGGAAAGCAGCATTTAAGTCGTCCTGCTGTATGGTTTTTTGAAGCGGACGACGTTGTCCTCTCCCCGGTATTCGCCGCCTCGTATTCCTATGCTCGATACACCGATCACATGGGAGTTTTCCTGGCGATGCTTGTGGCCGGCGGCGATGAAGGTCGATTTGGAATTGGCCAGATATGAGCCGTTCTGGACGCAGGCGTCAGCGGAACTGGCAGGCAGGAATGTGCCGGCACGGCCGCGCGTTTTGGGGCGCTGCAACAGGGTGAGCGTACCGAGCAGATTGATCTCGGGCGTACGTGCCGGATCGCGGAAGGCTTCGGAGGCGAGGGGCTGCCCGGCCAATTGAATGACTGCGTCAGGCAGTGGCGACCACAGATTGGTGTGGCTAAGCGAATGGATAAGTTCGCAGGTCGACGCGGCAGGCAGCAAATCCCACGACCAACCCGACGATGCCAGACGCGACCGGATATGTTGTCCAACGCATCCACTCGGATCCGTGACGAACAGACGCTTTTTCAAACAGCGACCCCTTGGTCTTGAACTTGCGCCTCCTTCCCACAGGCCTTGAGGAAAAGTCTGTCAGACCGAAAGAAAAACCGGGTGAAAGGCAGGCGAAGTCAGTTGTTGTAGTTGTTTGTGACCAATCTGTGCCAATTGCGCAGCAATTTCAACAGGGCAAACCGTGACCGGTCAGTTCTCGTCAGCGTAGTCGATTAATTCTCGCCGGGCGGTTCACGAACCCTTCGCGGATGTGTTTAGAATGCGCCTTGTCACGATTGGCCGGGCTCGTCGGCATCGTCGTGAAAAAAGGTGAAACTGACCACTAAAACAAGAACAAGACGGGACCGAAGACGGAGGACGGATATTGATCCGATCCAACGCTTTGCCGTCATAGTGTGAGGCTGCCGGGATGGCAGTTTCATTGTGGAATGCCATGAATTTCATTCTTTATTCGGACATCAACGACAGTTCAATCAGCCAGAATCTTGGGCATCCCGATGCCAGTCACTACTTTGTGCTGAAGGCCTATGTGCCGTTGCTCGAAACGCTCGGGCGAGTGCACGTGGTCAGTGCTGTGACAGAGGTAGATCCGCTCTACCGACAGTTGCTCGCCGCTGGCCAGGAGAGTGTTTTCCTCTCGTTCACCCGGCCGCAGAAAACCCTGACCGATCTCCAATGCCCGACCGTTTGTGTTGTGACGTGGGAGTACGACTCCATCCCCAACGAGCAGTGGGGCAACGATCCACGCCAGGACTGGACGCGCATGCTGGCCAAACATGGCCGCGTGATCACACTGTCCAGCTACACCGCCCGAGCGATCCAGCGCACCATGGGCGAAGACTTTCCGGTGTTGGTCTTGCCAGCCCCGCTGTGGGAGCACTTTGCAGCGATTCGTGAGCAACACGTTAGCGCGCCGGTCAATGCGGGTACGACATTGACGGTCAAAGGTTGCATCTTTGATTCTCGCCAAATGAACCTGCATCCGGATAATCTGCTGCCCGAGCCGCTGACCCCCGAAGAGCTGGCCGAAATCGAGGCACAGCTGGAGGCCTTGCGTCCACCACCGCTGACCTTGAAGCGGCGCTTTATCATTGCCCGACATTTCCTGCGGTTGTGGTTGCTGAATCTGGGCCACGAGCAGGAGCCGCCAGTGCCACGCGTGAGGTTTCTGCAGAACTGGTACTGGGAAGGGATTCGCGATCTGGTTCCAGAGACTTTGCATGACTGGCTCGGCAAACGTCTGCCAAACATCGCAGGCCCACAGCCTTTACCGGTAGCCGTCCAACCGCCACCCCGAGATATGCCGGACAGTTCATTAACGGTGCAAGCCCGTGTGGACGGTGTGGTCTACGTGACGGTGTTCCGCCCCGATGACGGGCGCAAGAACTGGCTACAGATCCTGACGGCCTTTTGCGCAGCGTTTCGTGACACCCCCGACGCCACACTGGTGATGAAATTTACCCAGAGTGATCTGGCGGCGGTGTACGCACACTTGATGACACCGCTGGCGCAACTGGCACCATTCTCCTGCCGGGTCGTGATGATTCACGGCTATCTGGACGATGCCGAATACGCACGGCTTTACCAGTCCGCAAATTTTTACGTCAACGCTTCGCATTGCGAAGGCCTGTGCCTGCCGCTGATGGAGTTCATGGCGAGCGGCAAACCGGTGATCGCTCCCGATCACACGGCGATGCAGGATTATATCGATGAGTCTGTGGCGTTCGTGGTCGGCTCCAGCGTAGAGGCTTGCACCTGGCCCCATGACCCGCGAATGCTGTTTCGCGCACAACGGCATCGACCGGACTGGGGGTCATTGAAGAAGGCCTACGAAAACAGCTATCGGATGGCCAAGACACAACCCCAGGAGTATCAGCGCATGTCGCTGGCGGCGATCGAACGCATGCACGATTACTGCGCGCAACCGGCGTTGCAAAAGCGTGTCGCCGATTTTTTCGGGCTGGCATCACCGGTCGACAACGTTGCCCCGATTACGGATAACGCCTCATGCTGATCATCATCCATTCGGAAACCAACCAGCACACCATCAGCCGTAACCTCGGGCGTTCGGAGTACAGCTATTACTTCGTTCTCAAGGAGTATCGGCCGGTCCTGGAGCGACTCGGGCGGGTGATCGAGGTCATGGACCCGAACACTGAAGTCGATGCGTTGTACGCCGACTGCCAGTCCCGTGACGAGCCGTGTGTATTTCTCTCGTTCTCGCCACCGCACCGCACTCCGGTGCATCTGGCCTGCCCGACGTTGCCTGTCTTTGCCTGGGAATTCAGCACCATCCCCAACGAGCCATTTGCCGGCGATCCGTTGAACGACTGGCGCACTGCACTCAAGGCCTGCGGTGCCGCGATCACCCATTCCAGTTACACGGTCGAGGCGGTGCGCGAAGCGATGAGCGCCGATTACCCGATAGTCGCCGTACCCGCCCCCGTCTGGGATCGATTCGCCGCGCGTGGCGTTCAGTTGCAGGGGCAACCGGTGGTTGACTCGGTACGACTGACGATCAAAGGGCTGGTGGTCGACAGTCGCGAGATTGATCTGGATACTTTCGGCCCGGTTCATCTGCGCAGTGGCCCGGGTATCGACTTCCTCGCACCGGTCACCGAGCAGACGTTGTTGCTCGAAGGCGTGGTCTACACCTCGGTGTTCAATCCGCGCGACGGCCGCAAGAACTGGGAGGACATGATCAGTGCCTTCTGTGCGACTTTTCGCGAGAACGATGACGCAACGCTGGTGCTCAAACTCACTCACCACGATGCCGAAGAGGCGCTCACCGACATCCTTCATCACCTCTACAAAAACCAGCCTTATCGCTGCCGTATCGTGCTGGTCTATGGCTATCTGGCGGACGCGGATTACGAACGGCTGGTGCAGGCGACCCGTTACGTCGTCAATACGTCCTACGGCGAAGGCCAGTGCCTGCCGCTGATGGAGTTCATGTCTTGCGGCAAACCGGCCGTGGCGCCGTGCACGACGGCGATGATCGACTATCTCAATATCGATAACGCGTTTCTGATCGAGGCGACCGAGGAGTTTACGGCCTGGCCGCACGATCCGCGCTCGGCCTACCGGACCCTGCGCTACGCGGCCAATTGGGCGTCGATTTGCGCGGCCTACCGAGCCAGCTACGCGGTGGCCAAAAACGATCCGCAGCGTTACGCGCACCTTTCGGCGCAAGCCGTGGAGAGTCTGCGAGGGTTTTGCAGTCAGGCTGTGGCTGAACAGCGCTTGCAGGCATTTTTTGCGCAACTGTTCGAGCGCCGCGCTGAACTTGCCATGGAGGCTGCCGGAGCATGATACGTCGATTGTTCCAGCGATTTTTAGCCGAGCCGCAAGCGCCGCAAGCCGTTGAACCCGTCGACGAACCCGTGATTGATCCGACACCTGAATCCGAACCGGAGCCCTTGTTCACCTGGTCGCCGCGCGACGTCGGTTTGCGTGATGCGGTTCTGGACGGCTGGTTTCTCAATGACAGCGGCGAATTGCTCAAGGGCTTCGCCATAACGCCTGAAGACACCTTGCTTGATGTTGGTTGTGGCGAGGGTGCCGCGACGTTGTTTGCGGTACGTCAGGGCGCATCGGTGATCTTCACCGACAGTGAGCACGACAAAGTGAGCGAGCTGGCGCGTCAGGTTGAAGCTAAGAGTTCCAGGCCGAGTCTGGGGCTGGTCAGCAACAGCTTGCCCTTGCCTCTGGCGGACGGTTGCGCGAGCCGAGTGGTGTGTATGGAGGTGTTGGAGCACGTCGACGAGCCTGAGTCGTTCATGGCCGAACTGGCGCGTATGGGGCGGCCCGGTGCGTTGTATCTGCTCAGCGTGCCGGCACCGGTTGGCGAGCATTTGCAGAAAGGCATCGCCCCTGCGAGTTATTACCAGTCTCCCAATCATGTACAGATTTTCACCCCGGAGCGCTTCGAGGCGATGGTCGAGGATGCCGGGTTGGTCATCGAACATCGGCAAGCCACCGGGTTCTTCTGGGTGATGGGGATGATTTTCTTCTGGGCCAGCGAAAAGGCTGCCGGCAAGGATCCGGGCGGTGCGGTGCGCGATCGCATTCAGGCACCGTTCCCGCATTTGATGGGCGGGTGGGCGAGAACCTGGGAAGAGATGCTCGACCGGCCCGACGGGCTTGCGATCAAACAGATCCTCGACCAGTTCATGCCCAAGAGCCAGGTGATCATTGCCCGTAAACCACTGGATGCGGGGAGACCGGATGATCAGTAAACGCATCATGGATATCGAGGTGCTGCGCGCCATTGCAGTGCTCGGGGTGCTGTTTCATCACCTGTCCGGCAATCTGTTTCAGGATCCTGTGCCGCTGCTCGAATCCATTCACGCCTGGGCGCAGCCGTGGTGGGGGGTCGATCTTTTTTTCGCGATTTCCGGATTTGTCATCGCCCGTAGTCTGATTCCTGCGCTGCGCGGTTGCAGCAACCGTCAGGAGTGCTGGGAGCAAACGCGTAACTTCTGGTTGCGTCGAGTCTTTCGCCTGTTGCCATCGGCCTGGTTATGGCTGGCACTGGTGTTATTGCTGTGCATGTTTTTCAACCGCTCCGGGGCATTCGGAACGGTACAGGCCAACCTGCAGGCCACGCTCGCGGGGGTATTGCAGTACGCCAATTTCCGCTTTGCCGACGCCTTCTTTCGTTATGAGTACGGCAGCAGTTTCGTCTACTGGAGTCTGGCGCTGGAGGAACAGTTCTACCTGCTGTTTCCGCTGCTGATTCTGCTCTGTCGCAAACACCTGGTGTGGGTATTGCTGGCGCTGGTGGCCGTGCAACTGTTGCTGGTGCGTACGCCGTTGCTGATGGTCGTGCGAACCGACGCGCTTGCCCTTGGCGTGTTATTGGCAATGTGGAGTGTTCAACCGAGCTATCAACGCTTTCAACCGACTTTTCTGCGGCGTCCCTGGGTCGGGACTTCAGCACTGATCGTCATCGGATTACTGATGAGTTACCTGGCCACCGACCCTTTTTCTGCCAGTCACTATCGCATCGGCGCTATCGCGATACTCAGTGCCTTGTTGGTGTGGATCGCCTCCTACAACCGGGATTATCTGTTGCCGGCCGGACGCTTGCAGCGGTTGATGGCGTGGGTGGGCAGTCGTTCCTACGGCATCTACCTGATCCACATTCCGGCGTACTTCCTGGTGCGCGAAGTGATTTTCCGTTTGCAGGGAGCAGGACTGCCGAGCCCGGCGGGACACCCGATCGTTACCTTGCTGTTGGCATTCGGTCTGATCGTATTGCTCAGCGAACTGAATTATCGCTTCATCGAAATGCCGATGCGCGACCGTGGCACCGCACTGGTGAAACGCCTCGCAACGTCCCGAGCGAAGGTAGCGCCTTCTGAAGTGACCTCTTGATCGACGTGTGGGAGCGAGCCTCCTCGCGAAGAGGGCGGGTCAGTCACACAGCTTTCGGCTAATACACCGCCTTCGCGATCAGGCTCGCCCCCACGCGGATTTGTGTAACCTTGCAGCCTTGTGGTGTCAGGGATCTGGAAGGTATGCGGTTTATCGTCGGTCTGTTTGCTTTGATCGTGCTGTCTGCTTGCAAGCAGCAGGACGCGCCATCCCTCGACCAACAGCTCTATATCTGGCAACGTCAGTGGACTCCGGCCCACACGGCAGCGCTACATGACAGCCGCGATGACTTCTCGACGCTGCGGGTGCTGGCGCTGCAGGCCTTTCCGAACGCGGGATGGAGTCGGGCGCGGATCGATGCGCACTTATTGAAAGCCGATGGTCGTCCGTTGATTGCGGTGATTCGTCTCGACGGCCAACTCAAGTCGCTGGATCAGGATCAGGTCACCGCGCAGATTCTGCAGGTGCTCGCCGATTGGCAAACACAAGGCCTGACATTGAACGGCGTCGAAATCGATCACGACGCGGGCAATGCGCGGTTGCCGGCGTATGCTGAATTTCTCAGACATCTGCGCTCGGCCTTACCGACGAATCTGCCCTTGAGCATCACGGCACTACCGGCCTGGCTCGGCAGTGTGCAATTGCCCGAACTTCTGCAAACCGTCGACAGCAGCGTGCTGCAAGTGCATGCCGTCAGCGATCCACGCCGGGGTTTGTTCGATCCTGATCAGGCGTTGAAATGGGCCAAGGCCTGGGCGCGCATCACCGAAAAACCGTTCTATCTCGCGCTGCCGGCTTACGGCGTGGCGCTGCTGCCGGATGACGGCGGGGCGCCGGTGGTGGAGAGCGAGGTGCAACTTGAACGGGATGGTGAGCGCCGCGAGTTGCTGGCTGATCCGCTGCAATTGAGCCAACTCGGCAAGGCCTTGCGCGAAGACCCGCCGGCGCATCTGGCCGGATTGATCTGGTTTCGCCTGCCGCTGGCTAATGACCGCCGCGCATGGAGCCTGACCACCCTGCGCGCGGTGGCCCGGGGTGATCAACTCGTCAGCCAGCTCGGCGTGACGTTCAGCGAACACGACGGTCTCTACGACATCAAACTCGAAAACCCCGGTAACCTCGACAGTGCCTGGCCTGCGCAAATCACCTTGAAGGCGCAAAGCTGTGAAGGCGCCGATGCGCTCGCCGGTTACTCGTTGCAACAAGGCCCGGATCTGCTTACCTTCACCCGCCTGCGCGACGGCCGTTTGCCGGCGGGTGGGCAACGCGCCATCGGTTGGGCGCGTTGCGCCAATATTGATCAAGGAGGTTCGCATGTTGACCCGTAACTGGCCCCGCCATCTGCTCTGCCTGAGCCTCTGCCTGCCGCTGGGTTCGGCGCTGGCCTGCGGACCGGATTTCCCCATGCGCCTGCTCGACAATCGCGGGCAAACCCTCGCGGATCTGCCTGAGGGCAACTTCAACTTCGAACTCAGTCGTCTCGGCAAAGCCATCGCCGGGCTGAAGAATGTCACCGCGGCAACGCACAATCCGAACGATATGTACGGCGAGGAAAACGCGGCCGCCGAGGCACGGGAGAAGGCCGAGCAGGCCGGACTGAGCGCCGAGCAGCAAGCGTTGGTCAAACAACTGCGTGGCCTGACCGATGCGCGTCAGGTCGAGGTGCTGGGCGCCAGTCTGCCGACGGAAATCCGTTTGTACGTGGCCGGTGCAGTGGCGTTTGCCACAGGCGATCATCAACTCGCCGTCGAGTATTTCAACAAGCTGCTGGCGCTGCCGGCAGATCAGCGTCCGTTGCGCAGCACGTGGGCGGCGTATTCGATGGGCCGTACCTGGTTTGCGATGAGCAGCGAAGGAGGGGATGCGGTCGAGGCGCTGGAACAATCGCGTGATGCGTTCCGCCAGGCCCGGCAACTGAGCATCGACGGTTTCAGCGATCCGCTGGAGTTGGGTGTTGCCAGCCTCGGTGAAGAGGCGCGGGTGTTGCGCTCGGCAGGCGACTGGAGCGGCGCCATCGAATTGTATGAAGCACAGAATCTGCACGGTTCGGCCGTGGGTTACACCTCGCTCAAGCAATTGATGAATGAACTGGCGGAGTTGCCCGAGGCCGAACTGGCCGAGCTGCTGCAACACAAAACCGTGCAGCAACTGGTCACGGCATCGCTGGTCAGCCGCCAAGGCTGGTCGTTTGGCGATGAGCCGCCGAACGAGAAGAAACTGGTCAAGCTGCTGCAAAACAGCACCCGTGGCAGCCTCGACAACGCTGATCGTCTGGCGGCAATGAGTTATCAACAGGGTGATTACGCTGGGGCCAAGGCTTTTCTCGAGAACGCCGGCGACGACGGATTGGCGTGGTGGCTACGGGCGAAACTGGCGGTGCGTGACGGCGATAAAAATGCCGCGGCCGCCGCCTATTCGAAAGCCGCGCAGGCCTTCCCGCAGAGCGAAGACTGGGGTTACCGGCGCACCCCGGACTGGGCGTATGAAGCCGTTCAGCCGAAGTGCCGGGTCGAGGGCGAAAGCGCGATTCTCGCCTTGCAGCGCGGCGAATACCTGCAAGCCTTCGTGCAGTTGTATCGCAGCAACAGCACCTATTGGTTCGACGCTGCGACCGTGGCCGAACGCGTGCTGACGGTCGAAGAACTGAAAAAATACGTCGACGACAACGTCCCGGCGCCGCCGGCGTTGACCCAGCAGGAGCGTGACAACTACGTGCCGCTGCCGGTCGCCGCCAGCCTGCGCAATCTGCTTGGTCGACGCTTGTTGCGCGAAGGGCATTACGCCGACGCGGTGGCTTATTTCGACAATCCCGACCTGCAAAACAAGGCCCGACTCTACGGCGAACAACGGCTGAAGGCCGATGCCGCGTGGTGGCCGACCAAACGCGCCAGTGCGCTGTACAACGCCGCGTGGACGGCGCGTGAGTGGGGCATGGATATTCTCGGTTACGAGATGGCGCCGGACTACGCCACGTTCGGTGGCAACTACAGTCTGGAAAGTACCGAGCTGAAAGTCGGTCCGCTGGTGAGCGAAGCCGAAGTGCAACGTCAGGTCGCCAGCGAAGCGAAACCGGATCAGCGCTATCACTACCGTTTCGTCGCCACCGCGCTCGCCGGGCGCGCCGCTGACAACCTGCCGCACACCAGTCAGGCGTTTGCCGCAGTGCTGTGCAACGCCGCTGGCTGGAACAGTAGCCTGGAAGATCAGAGCGCGCTGTATCAGCGTTACATCAAGGAAGGTCCGTTTGTGCCGTGGGCGGTGGATTTCGGCAATCAGTGCCCGTACCCGGATTTCGAAAACGCCAACAAGCGTTACGTCACCCAGGTCACCGATGCTGTGCGCTCGTCGCTGCGGCCGTATAAGTGGCCGGTGCAGATCGGCGCGGTCGCGTTGGTCGCAGCCGCCGCGTTGCTGTTGATCAGCCGTCGCCAGCGCAAGGTCCGTAAAGGCTAAGCTTGCTGGACGAAGGTCAGGCGCACGGCGAAACCGATCAGCAAGCTGCCGAACAACCATTGTTGTACGCGTTGGGCCGTTGGACTGTGTTGCAGCCAACGACCCAGCGCGGCGCCGGTGAGGGCGTAGGCGCTGTCGAACAGCAGGCCGACACCGACCAGCAGCATGCCCAGCACGGCGAACTGGCTTAGCACCGCCACGCCGTCATTGACGATGAACTGCGGCAGCAACACCGAACAGAACAGCAGCGCTTTGGGATTGAGCAGGTTGGTCAGCAAACCGCGTCGGACGGCTTCGCGCCATTGCCCGTGTGCGTCGTCAGCTTCACCGGTATTCAGGTTCGGCAGCAGGGTGCTGCGCAGGCATTGAATGCCGATCCACAGCAGATACGCCGCCCCCGCCAATCGCACCACCTCGAATGTCCATGGCGCCGCTTTGAACAGCGCCGCCAGCCCCAACGCCGCCAGGGCCACGTGACAACCACGGGCGATGCCCAGACCGACAGCGGTGGCCAGCGCCGCGCCGCGTCCCTGCCGAGCGCCGGTTTGCAGCAGCAGGATCATGTCCGGGCCGGGCAACAGATAGACCACCGCCAATGCCAGGAAAAACAGCCAGAGACTCGCCACGCTACACCCCTTTCGTTGTCGATTCGGTGAGCCAAGTCTAGGGCCGAAAGGTGGGGCAGGTGCTTGCGTAGTCCGCTTCAAAAGCTTGCTGCTTTGGCATAACCTGCTGGTTTTCACCGTAACGACTATCAGGATCTGCCAAACATGAAACTCGACGCCTTTGATCGCAAGATTCTCACGGCCCTGCAACGCAATGGACGCCTGAGCAATGTCGAGCTGGCGGACGAAATCGGCTTGTCGGCCTCACCGTGTCTGCGCCGGGTGCGGATGCTCGAGGAGGCCGGGGTGATTCGCGGTTATCAGGCCAGTCTCGATCGCGATGAAGTCGGGCTGGGACTGACGGTGTTTGTCGGGGTCAAGGTCGAGCGCCACAACGATGAACAGGCCGAAGCGTTTTACACCGCAGTGACGGCATTGCCGGAGGTGATTTCAGCATTTCTGGTGTCTGGGGAATCGGACTTTTTGCTGCAAGTGGTGGTGCCGGATTTGCGTGCGTATGACCGTTTTCTCAGCGGCTGCCTGTTGAAACTGCCGGGGGTGAGTGACATCCGCAGCAACTTTGCGATTCACACGGTGAAGACGCCGGGGGCGTTGCCGCTGGGGCATCTTCCTGCCTGAGACCAAGTTGTCCCCAATCGCGAGCAGGCTCACTCCTACATTGATCGCGGTGCTTCTGAACAAACGCGATCAACTGTAGGAGTGAGCCTGCTCGCGATAGCAGACGCCCAGTCACCGGATAATTTTTTGCTTACATCTGCGTCGCCATCCCCTCGACATTCATCGCCGCCTGGCGCAACGCTTCCGATCGCGTTGGATGTGGATGGCAAGTCAGTGCGATGTCCTCAGCCGAAGCACTGAACTCCATCGCCACGCAAAACTCGCCAATCATTTCACTCACGCTCGGACCGACCAGGTGTACGCCGAGTACTTCATCAGTGCGCTCGTCGGCGATGACTTTGGCAAACCCCTCGGTCTCATGGTTGATCTTCGCCCGGCTGTTGGCGGTGAACGGGAATTTGCCGACCTTGTAGGCGCGTCCTTCAGCCTTGAGCTGTTCTTCGGTTTTGCCGACGCTGGCCAGTTCCGGTTTGGTGTAGATCACGTTGGGGATCAGGTCGTAATTGACCTCGCCGGCCTTGCCATGGATCTGCTCGACGCAGACCATCGCTTCGTCTTCAGCCTTGTGTGCGAGCATCGGCCCGGAGGTCACATCGCCGATCACCCAGACTCCGGCGGCTTCGGTGCGGTGCTGTTTGTTGGCGAGCATGCCGCGTTTGTCGGTGCTCAGGCCGACGTTCTCCAGACCGAGGCCCTGGGTGTACGGGCGACGACCGATGGCCACCAGCACGTAATCGGCTTCCAGCAACTCGGCAGTGCCGCCAGCGGCCGGCTCGACGCTGAGTTGCACACCGTTGGCGGAAGCGGTGGCGCTGGTGACTTTCGAACTCAACTTGAACGCGATGCCCTGTTTGCTCAGCGAGCGTTGCAGGGTTTTGCCGGCCTCGCCATCGACGCCCGGGCAGATGCGGTCGAGGTATTCGACCACGGTGACCTGCGCGCCGAGCCGCCGCCATACCGAGCCCAACTCCAGACCGATCACACCGGCACCGATCACCACCAGGTGTTTGGGCACTTCACTCAGGGAAAGCGCACCGGTCGAATCAAGGATACGTTTGTTGTCGATCTCGACACCGGGCAGGGGAGTGGGCTCGGAACCGGTGGCGATGATGATGTCCTTGGCGGTCAGTTCGACTTTGCCGCCATGATCGTCGGTCACCGTGACCTTGCCGGGGCCGTCGATGTGGCCCCAGCCCTTGATCCAGTCGACCTTGTTCTTGCGAAACAGAAATTCGATGCCTTTGGTCAGGCCAGCCACGCTTTCGTCTTTCTGTTTCATCATTTGTACAAGATTTAGCGTCGGTTTGACCTCGATGCCGAGGTTGGCGAATTCCGCACCCATCGCCGCATCGTAAAGCTCTGATGCATGCAGCAAGGCTTTGGACGGCATGCAACCAACGTTCAGGCAGGTGCCGCCGAGGGTTGCCCGGCCTTCGACGCAAGCGGCCTTGAGGCCCAACTGGCCGGCGCGGATCGCCGCGTTATAACCACCGGGGCCGCCGCCCAGAATCACTACGTCATAGTTGCTCATGTGCTTGCTCCTGATGGATGGATGCAGATCGCTAACGGTAGTTTCGGATAAAAATTACGAGCGTAATATGTGCGTTTGCGGACATTTCGGTCAAGGCTTCAGCCAAGCGACAGGTTAGGCATCTTTGAATAAGCGTAATTGTGTACGAATATTTCACGCTTTTCGTTATATCGTAACGATATGCAGTGTTGGCTAATGAATTGGGGTGATATGCAAGTCGATCTGGAAGTGGATGGCACGCAAGTGACCGGACTGCCGCGCTTTCAACAGGCGGCCGTGCAGAGCCGGCGTCTGCGCCGCTGGGCGATCGGTTTCGGCGGATTGGCCGGGGCAGGCTGGGTGCTGGCGTTCTTTGTCGGGCTGTTTGCCGCGCAATCATTGTGGCTGCCGCTGCTGGTCAATCAGAGCGCCGCGCTGCTGGTGCTGGTTGCCGGGCTGCAATCGGCGTGGTGGGTGACACAGTGGCGCGCGCGGGTGATCAATCCTGTGGTGCTGGCGACGCTTGCTGGGGAGGAACAATCCCCGCCGCTAGGGTGGTATGAGCGGCTGCTGGACCGGTTGAGTGAGCGCAGTCTGCATCTGCTTGGCCAGATCGGTGCGGCGACGCTGTGGTTGGGTGGCTGGGCGCTGCTGGCGGTGCTGAGCATCGAGCAGGTTTGGAATCTGACGTTGCCGCCCGCTGCGGTGGGTTTATCGGCAACGGTGGGCGCAGCGTTGGCATTGTTGCTGGCGTTCGGTCTGCTGGTGCTGGAGCGGCAACTGGCCCAGGAAAACCCGGCGCAATGGCCCGAAGCGGTTTCACTCGCGCAACTGACGCGTGTGGCGATCATCAGCCTGGTGCTGGGCGCACTGTGTTTGTTGTTCGCTGGCGAGAATGCGGTGTGGCCAATTCGCGTCGCTGTCCTGATCGGTATCTTGCCGGGATTGGTCGCGATCGAGTTGTTATTGCGCGCCGTTCTTTCAGTGTTCAGCCCTCGTCGCGAGCAGCTTGAGCCGCGCCTGCTGGCGCGCAGTTTTGTCGCCGAGATGCTGCGCTGGCCGCCACAACCTTTACTCGCGTTGCAGCATGAATTGCACAACCGTTTTGGCATCGATCTGCGCCAGATCTGGGCGTTCAGCTACATGCGCCGTGCTTTTCTACCAGTGCTGGTGCTAGTAGCCGCAGTGGGTTGGTTGCTCACCGGGATCCATGAAATTCCGCTACAGGGACGCGGTATTTATGAGCGCTTTGGCAAACCGGTGCAGGTATTCGGCCCAGGTTTGCACAGCGGCTTACCTTGGCCGCTGGGGCGGGTGCGGATCATCGAAAACGGCGTGGTGCATGAACTGGCCACCAGCGTCGGCGAAAACCCGGTCCCGCTGCAAGCCAACCCTGCTGAGGGGCCGGCACCGATGACCGCCAACCGTTTGTGGGACGCCAGCCACGTCAACGACAAATCGCAAGTGATCGCCAGCAGCCGTGGCGATCAGCAGAGCTTTCAGATCGTCAACATGGATGTGCGCTTCGTCTATCGCATAGGCCTCAGCGATCAGGCCGCACTGGCGGCGACGTATAACATTGCGGATGTGCCAACGCTGATTCGCAGCACCGCCAGCCAGATTCTGGTGCACGACTTTGCCTCGCGCACGCTGGACGGCTTACTTGGTCAAGACAGGGTAGGGCTGGGCGATGAGATTGGTCGCGCGGTGCAGCATGATCTACAAACACTCAACAGTGGCGTGGAGATTCTCGCCACGGTCGTCGAAGCCATTCACCCGCCGGCCGGTGCCGCCAATGCCTATCACAGCGTGCAAGCCGCGCAGATCGGCGCGCAGGCATTGATCTCCCGCGAGCGTGGCGCGGCAACTGAAGCGAGTAATCAGGCGCAATTGCAGGCCAGCCTGGCTCGCGATCAGGCCAGCGCCAATGCGCGGGAAATCAATGCTACGGCGCAGGCGGCGGATCTGAAATTCAGCGCCGAGCAAAAAGCTTACGCCAGTGCCGGCCAAGCTTTCGTGCTGGAGCAATATCTCGGTCAGCTCAGCCAAGGGCTGAGCAAGGCCAAGTTGCTGGTACTCGACCATCGTCTCGGGGGCAGCAGCAATGCGCCGACCATCGACTTGCGGACCTTCACGCTGCCGGCTGACCCGACGCCCGCGCGTACCACCGCTCAACCAGGAGTCGCCCATTGAGCCAGTCGCATACTCACGAACCGCATGATCACAGCGGCCACGATCATGGCAACGGCGGACATCACCATCATCATGGGCATCATCACCATCACCACGGTGCGCCGGAAGAGGCAGGGCCTTTCCCGTGGCGACGCATGAGTTGGGCCCTATTGCTGGTGGCGTTCGCCATCGCGGCGGCAAGCCTGGTGCAAGTGCGCTCGGGCGAGGCCACGGTCATCACGCGTTTTGGTAACCCTGCGCGGGTGTTGCTTGATCCGGGTTTGAGCTGGCGTTGGCCAGCGCCGTTCGAGGCGGCGATTCCGGTCGACTTGCGTTTGCGCACGACGTCCAGTGGCTTGCAGGATGTCGGCACCCGTGACGGCTTGCGCATCATTGTGCAGGCCTACGTGGCGTGGCAGGTGCAGGGCGATGCGGACAATGTGCAGCGTTTCATGCGTGCGGTGCAGAATCAGCCGGACGAAGCGGCGCGGCAGATTCGTACCTTTGTCGGCTCGGCGCTGGAAACCACCGCGAGCAGTTTTGATCTGGCGAATCTGGTGAACACCGATGCCAGTCAGGTGCGTATCGCCGATTTCGAAGCGCAGTTGCGCCAGCAGATCGATCAGCAATTGCTCGCGACGTATGGCGTGCGGGTTGTGCAAGTCGGCATCGAGCGTTTGACCTTGCCGTCGGTGACACTCACTGCCACGGTCGATCGCATGCGCGCCGAGCGTGAAACAATTGCCACTGAACGCACGGCGATCGGCAAACGTGAGGCCGCGCAAATCCGTTCCGCAGCTGAGCGCGATGCGCGAATTGTGCAGGCTGACGCGACGGTAAAAGCGGCAGAGATCGAAGCGCAGTCTCGTGTCGAAGCGGCGCAGATTTATGGCCGTGCTTACGCCAGTTCACCGCAGCTTTACAACTTGCTGCGCTCGCTCGACACCCTCGGCACCATCGTTACGCCGGACACCAAACTGATTCTGCGTACCGACGCCGCGCCATTTCGAGTATTGGTCGACGGCCCGCCGACACTCGACAGCAAATCCGGATCGCAGCCATGAATGATGAAGTTCCACGTGGAACATCTTCGCTGAACAGTCCATGGATTCAGGCGGGGCGTTTGGCATTTTTTGCCTTGTACGCGGTGACGATCCTGGCTGCATTGGTCTGGGTGTTTTCCAATGTGCGGCAAATTGATCCGCAAAATCGTGCCGTGGTTTTGCATTTCGGCGCGCTGGATCGCATTCAGAATGCCGGTCTGCTATTGGCTTGGCCGCAGCCATTCGAACAGGTGATTTTGCTGCCGGCAGCCGATCGGGTGATCGAGCGTCGTGTCGAGAATCTGTTGCGCAGTGATGAGGCGCTGAAGGCCGATCGGGTCGCTTCCTTTGCCACCCCCCTGAGTGATGCGCTGGCCGGATCCGGTTATTTATTGACCGGTGATGCCGGCGTGGTGCAACTGGATGTGCGGGTGTTCTACAAAGTCACTGACCCTTACGACTTCGTGTTGCAGGGCGAGCATGTCTTGCCGGCGCTGGATCGTCTGGTGACACGCAGCGCGGTGGCGCTGACGGCCACACGCGATCTGGACACCATCCTGGTCGCCCGACCGGAGTTGATCGGTGCCGACAATCAAGCCGCAGAACGTCGTGAAAAACTACGTGGCGATCTGGTGCAAGGCATCAACAAACGCTTGGCCAATTTGAAGGCAAGCGGGCAGGGCATCGGTATCGAAGTGGCGCGGGTCGATGTGCAATCGAGTCTGCCCGATCCGGCGGTCAGTGCTTTCAACGCGGTATTGACCGCTAGTCAGCAAGCCGACAAAGCTGTGGCCAATGCACGCACCGACGCCGAGAAACTCACCCAGACCGCCAATGAACAGGCCGACCGCACGCTACAAGTCGCTCACGCGCAGGCTGGCGAGCGCTTGGCCAAAGCCTCTGCCGATACGGCCACGGTGTCGAGTCTGGCCAAAACTACCGACCCGCAAATGCTCCTGCGCCTGTACCGCGAGCGCATACCGAAGATTCTCGGTCAGGCCGGATCGGTGACCACGGTCGACCCGAAAGACGATTCCCGCCTGATCATTCAGGGAGCCAGTAAATGACTGCGACGACCGCCGCACCGAGCCTGTTGTCTTCGGCCGAACAACGCCGTGCTGCACGGCAACTGACCTTGGCCATGCTTGCGCTGGGCCTGCTTGGTCTGGGTCTGATCTGGCGCTGGCAGATGCCTGAGCAAACCGGTGTCAGTCAGTTGCTGCTTGGGTTTGCATCTTTATTGGTTGGCGTGCCGGTAATGCGCTCGGCGTGGTACAGCCTGCGCTATCCGAGCTTGCACGGCATCACCGATCAACTGATTGCCCTGGCTATGCTCGGTGCATGGGCGACTGGTGACTTGCTGACAGCGGCGTTGCTGCCGATCATCATGATCTTCGGCCATGTGCTGGAGGAGCGCAGCGTCATCGGCTCGCAAGAGGCGATCCATGCCCTTGGCCAACTGACGCGCAGCCATGCGCGCAAGGTGCAAGTGGATGGCTCGATCATCGAAGTGGACAACGGCACGTTGAAAGCCGGCGACACCGTTGAAGTGCGCGCCGGTGATCGGATTCCCGCAGATGGTCGAGTGTTATCCGGTCAGGCCAGTCTCGACACTGCATCGATTACCGGTGAATCGGTGCCGGTCGAGGCGGGTGTCGGTATGTCGGTGTTCGGCGGTGCGATCAACCTCGACGGTCTGTTGCGTATTGAAGTGACGCGCACCGGTGGCGAGTCGACACTGGGCAAGGTCATCGCGTTGATGCAGAACGCCGAGCGCTCGAAACCGCCAATCACCCGGTTGCTCGAACGTTACGCTGGCAGCTATATGGTGCTGGTCTTGCTGCTGGCGGCAGTGACCTGGTTTATCACTCACGATGCGCAAGCGATGCTTGCGGTATTGGTCGCCGCTTGTCCGTGTGCGTTGGTGCTGTCGGCTCCGGCCACGGCGATTGCCGGTGTGGCGGTGGCCGCACGTCACGGCATACTGATCCGCAGTTCGGCGTTCCTTGAAGAACTGGCCGACCTGACTTCGCTGGTGGTCGACAAGACCGGCACCCTGACTTTCGGCACCCTGCGCCTGCAGTCGATCAATAATCCGTGTGCAGATTCGTCCGTGATCATCGCGCTTGCCGCCAGCCTTGGCGCGGCAAGCAGTCATCCGGTCAGTCGTGCGCTCGCAGGGTTGGTCAGTCAGGAAGAATGTTTGGCACTCAGTGATATCCACGAACGTCAGGGCCTCGGTGTGGTGGCCATGACCGCGCAAGGCGAAGCCGCGTTGGGCCGACCGGAGTTGTTCGCGCAACTGGGCATCACCACGACGACGGTTCCCGATCACGACGGTCCCATCGCCGGGTTGGCATTGAACGGTGCATTCCTCGCCTGGTTGTTGCTCGCCGACACGGTTAAACCGGAAGCCCGTTTTGCCCTCGACGAATTGCGCGAGTTGGGTCTTGGCCGGCAATTGCTGCTAACCGGCGATCGCCAAAGCGTGGCGCAATCGCTGGCCAGCGAGGTCGGCTTGCATGAGGTGCAAGCCCAAGCCCTGCCCGAGGACAAACTCAATCACGTACTCAAGGAAATCAACAATGGTTTTCGGCCGATGGTAGTCGGTGACGGTATCAACGATTCCCTCGCACTGAAGGCGGGCGTGGTCGGTGTAGCGATGGGCGCGGGCGGAGCGGACATCGCGCTGGCCTCGGCCGACATCGTCTTGATCGGCAGTGACCTGCGCCGTCTCGGTACATGTGTGCGGCTTAGCCGCCAGTGCCGCAGGACGTTGCAGGTCAATGTGATCATCGGCCTGGGCTGGACGCTGGCCATTGTCGTGTTTGCCGCTTTCGGTTGGCTGGGTGCCGCCGGGGCGATGATCGCCGCGCTGCTGCACAACCTCAGCACGTTGCTGGTCCTCGGGAATGCCGGGCGCTTGCTGCGCTTTCAGGAGCCGTTGCTCAAGCTCAAGAACGATCTTTGAAATTATTTTTCGATCCTCTGTAACGCCGTCGGGGCCGCTCTCTCTAGTGCTATGTCGGGACTGAACAACCTTCCAGCCGACACCCCTGACGATTACCGAGGATAAGAAAAATGACCATCAAGACCGCTGCTGCTGGTGCCGCTCTCGCTTTGGCTGCCGCCACAATGTTTGCCGGTGTTGCCTCCAACGCGATGGCCGCCGATGCCAACGTTCACTGCTACGGCGTGACCTCTTGCAAAGGCCAGAACGACTGCAAAACCAAAGACCACGCCTGTAAAGGCATGGGCGCCTGCAAAGGCCAGGGCTTCAAGGCAATGACTCAGGCGGCGTGTGAAAAAGCCGGTGGCAAGGTCGGCGAATAACTGACCGGCAAGTGTTGCCGCAGTGGTTTGCGCCACTGCGGCCACTTTTTATCAGGAGTCCGCACATGTCCGCCTCTTTTCCTTTTCTGGGTTATGGCCTGGGTTTACGCAGTGCTTATTATCAACAGATCCTTGAGCAGTCGCCGGATGTCGACTGGTTCGAAGTGGTCTCGGAAAACTTCATGGTGCAGGGCGGCAAGGCTCTGTATTACCTCGATGCCTTCGCCGAGCGCTATCCGTTGGTGATGCACGGCGTATCGTTGTCCATCGGCGGGCCGCATGCCCTCGATCCTGACTACCTCAAACAACTCAAACAATTGGCCGAACGCGTCCGACCGGCATGGATCTCTGATCACCTGTGTTGGAGCCGCGGCAATGCCCATCAGCTACACGACTTGCTGCCGTTGCCTTACACCGAAGAAAGCCTGGTTTACATTGCTGCTCGGGTGATGCAGGTTCAGGATATTCTGCAGCGCCCGTTGGTGCTGGAAAACGTCTCCAGTTACGTGCGCGGCGCCTCGGACGAATTCACCGAGTGGGAGTTTCTCGCTTTGCTCAGCCATGTGAGCGGCTGCGAATTACTGCTGGATGTGAACAATGTCTACGTCAGTTCACGTAATCATGGCTTCGATCCGTGGGCCTTCATCAGCAGCCTGCCCGTTGATAAAGTCCGCCAACTGCATCTGGCGGGGCACAGCGATTACGGCGATTACGTGATCGACACCCACGACCATCCGGTGAGCGATCCGGTCTGGGCGCTCTATCAACGCACACTCGAACATTTCGGCCCGGTGGCGACGTTGCTGGAACGCGACGATCATTTTCCGCCCTTCGAAGCGCTGCTTGATGAACTGCAAACGGCCCGTCAGCTCGGGAACAATGTTCTTGCGCGGAGGCAGCCATGCTCCTGAAAGAGTGGCAACTGGCGTTTGAAGCGTTTCTGCTCGAAGAAGACCCCAACGCGAATCCGACGTTGAGCGAGAGCCTGATCGGTGGCCCGACACTGGATGTCGGCACGGGACTGGCGATCTACCACAATGCTTACAAGGCGCGTTTGCTGGACGTGTTGCGCAATGACTTTCCGACGAGCCTGCACTGGCTGGGCGATGAGGAATTCGACCGCCTCGCAATGGCTTACATCCAACGGTATCCGTCTGCGCACTTCAGCCTGCGCTGGTTGGGCAGAGGCTTCGAAGGCTTCGTCCGCGAGCATCTGGTGCCGGAACAGAGCGCGCCGCTGGCTGAGTTGATTGCGCTCGAATGGGCCTTCACCCTGGCTTTCGATGCACCTGCCGCTGAGCCGCTGACAATTGAGGCCATGGCGGCTTTGGCTCCGGAGGAGTGGCCCGAATTGCGCGTCAGAGCGGTACCGTCCATGCAATGGCTGGAGTGCCGTTTCAACAGCCTTTCTTTATGGCGTTCGGTAAAGGAGGAATCGGAATTCCCTGGCAACATGCCGTTCGAAATCCCACAGATCTGTCTGATCTGGCGCAACCAGTTGATCTGCAGTTACCGCAGCCTGGATCCAGCCGAAGCTTCAGCTCTCAAGGGCATACTCAACGGTGGCTGGAATTTCGCCGAACTGTGCGCCGAGTTAGCAGTCACTTATGGTGAGGGCGCGCCACTTCAAGCCGTGACCTGGCTTAAACAGTGGATTCAGGAAGGTTTGCTGGAGCGTCTGCAACGATAGACAAGGCTAATCAAATCGATAGCCTGCTATTTTTCCGGGATGGTCTACCCTCAGATCTGACGTCTGAAACAAGGGGGGATTTTCCATGCTCGCGCAACTTCCACCGGCCTTACAGAATTTGCAGCTTCCGCTGCGCCTGCGACTCTGGGATGGCCATGAGTTCAATCTGGGGCCGGCGCCCAGCGTCACCATCGTGGTCAAGGACCCGACGATGGTCAGCCAGTTCACCCATCCAAGCCTTGATGCGCTCGGAGCGGCATTCGTTGAAGGCAAGCTGGAACTGGAGGGCTCGATCAGCGAGGTCATCCGGGTCTGCGACGAATTGAGCAACGCTTTGCTCGGCGACGATGACGACAGTCAGCCAGTGCGTACCTTGCACGACAAGGAAACCGACGCCAAAGCCATTTCCTACCATTACGACCTGTCGAATGCGTTCTACCAGCTCTGGCTGGACAGCGACATGGCCTACTCCTGCGCGTATTTCGAAACCGGCAGCGAATCCCTCGAGCAGGCGCAACAAGCCAAATTCCGCCACCTGTGCCGCAAGCTGCGTTTGCAGCCGGGTGACTATCTGCTGGATGTCGGTTGCGGCTGGGGTGGGCTGGCCAGGTATGCCGCGCGGGAGTTCGGTGCGAAAGTGTTCGGCATCACCCTGAGCAAGGAACAGCTGGAACTGGCCCGCGAACGGGTCAAAGCCGAAGGCCTGGAAGACCAGGTCGAACTGCAATTGCTCGACTATCGCGACCTGCCTCAGGACGGGCGTTTCGACAAGGTAGTCAGCGTCGGCATGTTCGAACACGTTGGCCATGCCAACCTGGCCGAGTACTGCAAAACCCTGTTTGGCGCGGTGAAGGAGGGCGGTCTGGTGATGAACCATGGCATCACCGCCAAGCACACCGACGGCCGTCCGGTGGGACGTGGTGCCGGGGATTTCATTGAGAAGTACGTCTTCCCCAACGGCGAATTACCGCACCTGGCGATGATCTCGGCCGAGATCAGCGAAGCCGGTCTGGAGATTGTCGACGTCGAAAGCCTGCGCCTGCACTACGCGCGCACGCTGGACCACTGGAGTGAGCGGCTGGAGGACAACCTGGAAGCCGCTGGCAAACTGGTGCCGGATCAAGCGCTGCGTATCTGGCGTCTGTATCTGGCCGGTTGCGCTTATGCGTTTGCGCGCGGCTGGATCAATCTGCACCAGATCCTCGCGGTGAAGGCGCATGCGGATGGCAGCCATGAACTGCCGTGGACGCGCGACGATATCTACAACCCTTAACCGCTAAGCAGTCCTTTTCTTACCGGTGAGGGCTTTCATAGAATCGGTGAAATAAGCCGGGCGATCCGCATGCCGACCTGTTGCAGGCGGTGGATCTCCCGGCTTTCTTCTTTGGCGACTTCGTAGGCTTGCGCGAAATCGGCGCTAAGCATGTTCTCCACGCTGGCGGCGAAGTCACTGTCGAAGGTCAGCAGCATCACTTCGAAATTCAGCCGGAACGAACGGTTGTCCAGATTGGCGCTGCCGATCGCGCTGATCTCGCTGTCGATCAACACCACTTTCTGATGCAGGAAACCGGGTTCGTAGCGGAATACCCGTACGCCGGCGCGCACGGCTTCAAAGGCGTAGAGACTGGACGCGGCGTAAACGATGCGGTGATCGGGACGCGACGGCAGCAGCAATCGCACATCGACGCCCCGCAACACAGCCAATCTTAGGGCGGCGAATACAGCTTCATCCGGGATGAAATACGGGCTGGTGATCCACACCCGTTCGGTCGCCGCGTGGATCGCCTCAACAAAGAACAGCGAGCAGGTTTCGTAAGCATCTGCCGGGCCGCTGGCGAGCAATTGGCAGAGCACGCCGTCATCCGGGTATTCGTCGGGCAGGATCAGCGGCGGCAGGGTACGCGCGGCCCAGAACCAGTCTTCGGCAAAGGATTCCTGCATACAGGCGACGACCGGGCCACGCACTTTCACATGCGTATCGCGCCAGGGTGCCAGCGGTGGTTTTTCACCCATGTATTCATCGCCAACGTTATGCCCGCCGACAAACCCGACCACTCCATCGACCACGACGATCTTGCGGTGATTACGGAAGTTGACCTGAAAACGATTGAGCCAGCCACTGCGTGTGGCGAAGGCTTTGACCTCGACGCCGCCATCACGCAACGTCTGCACATAGCTGTGGGGCAGGGCGTGGCTGCCGATGCGGTCGTAAAGCAGATGGATTGATACGCCTTCAGCAGCCTTCTTCAGTAGCAGATCACGCAAACGCTGACCGAGCCGATCATCGTGGATGATGAAAAACTGAATCAGCACCGCTTCTTTAGCTTGATCGATGGCCTGAAATATAGCGTCGAAGGTGGCCGTGCCGTTTACCAGCAATTGCACTTCGTTATTCGCCAGGCAAGGCATACGTCCCAGTTTGGGCATCGCACGTAACGAGGCATAGGCATTCGAGGCGCGTGCAGTCAGCGCTTCTTCCACCCACGGACGCCAGTTCAACTCGGAGATGGCCTGACGCATCTGTTCGTTGGCCTGGCGTCGTGCCTTGATGTAACCATCAAAGGTGCTGCGCCCAAATACCAGGTACGGAATTAGCGTGAGGTAGGGAATGAAGATCAGCGACAATGCCCAGGCGATCGAGCCTTGAGCCGTGCGCACGGTGAGCACCGCGTGAATTGCGGCGATCAAGCCGAGGGTGTGTATCAGGGCGATCAGATAACCGAAAATGTGCGGTCCAAAATAATCCATGGGGCAGCCTTGCTCCGGAAGATTCAATGCTTAACAGACCATGTTCTGCCGCGAATGTCGCTATTTAATTGGTGCATGAACCGAAGCAATCGGCCGACGTCTAACGGCCACTACTGATCAGGAGTTTTTCGATGAACGTTCGTCTGCTGGGTTTGGCGCTGGGCCTGGGTTTGGCTTTGCCGGTGGTTGCGCAGGCGCAGATGCTGCAGCCGGGGCTGTGGGAAATGACATCGAGCAACGTCAAGGTCGATGACCAGCCGATGGATGTGCAATCGATCCTCGGCCAGTTGCAAGGCCAGATGACCCCGCAACAGCGTGCTGCGCTGGAGAAGAACGGGATCAATATCGGCGGCAAGGGCATTCGTGCCTGTCTGACGCCGGAGCAGGTGGCGACCAACGATATTCCATTGGCCGACCCGCAATCGGGCTGCAAACAGCAGATTACCGATCGCACCGGCAACCAGTGGAAATTCCGTTTCAGTTGCCCGAAAGCGCAGGGTACCGGGGTGGCGACGTTCCTCAGTGATCGTGAATTCACCACCGTGGCCAACGGCACGTTCAATGCGATCGGGATCAATCAGAAGGGCAGTCTGGAGACTCGCGCGGTTTGGTTGGGTCAGGACTGCGGCGCTGTGAAGCCAAGAGCTTAAAAGCTTCGCGAGCAGGTCGCACCGTCGCTCCCACCTTTGAAATGCAGTCTAATGTGGGAGCGACGGTGCGACGATTCGACCTGCTCGCGAAAGCGTCTTCGTATTCAGCGCATAAACCTCAGCGCCAGCCCCCGACATCCCTCGTTCACCCGACCCTCCCGCCAGGCAATCTGCCCCGACACCATCGTCGCATTCACCCGATGCCGAAAGCTGCGCCCGGCAAACGGTGTCCATCCGCACTGCGACAGAATGGGTTGCCGATTTACCTCCAGGGCTTGCGGTTCAACCAATACCAGATCCGCCCAGTAGCCCTCACGTAGATACCCACGATCGGGAATCGCAAAAAGATCCGCGACTCTGTGGCTGGTCTTCGCCACCAGCGTAGTGATTGGCAGCACATCGTCCGCCACCAACTCTAGCAGTGCCGGTAACGCGTGCTGCACTAAAGGCAATCCCGCAGGTGCCTGCGTATAAGGTCGCTGTTTTTCAGCCCAGGTATGCGGTGCATGGTCACTGCCGATCACGTCCAGTCGATTGCTGTTCAGTGCCGCGCGTAGTGCATCGCGATCGGATTGGGTTTTGATCGCCGGATTGCATTTGATCAGGTTGCCGAGGTGGGGATAGTCGCGATCATCAAACAGCAAATGGTGCAGGCAGACTTCCGCCGTGATGTGTTTTTGCGCCAGCGGTCTGTCCTCGAACAACGCCAGTTCACGCGCCGTGGTCAGGTGCAAAACATGCAGGCGCGTGCCGTGACGTTTCGCCAGATCAACCGCTATTGAAGAAGAGCGATAACAGGTCTCGGCATTACGGATCAACGCATGGGCAGCCGGGGGCAAACGATCACCGAACAGCTCATGCAAGTTGGCGGCATTGGCGTTGATGCTGGGCGTGTGCTCGCAGTGAGCCAAGAGGATCGTCGGCACCTCGGCGAACAGTCGCTCGAGGATCTTCGGATCGTCCACCAGCATATTGCCGGTCGATGCGCCCATGAACACTTTCACCCCGGCGACTTCACACGGACTGAGCGCCGCCACTGTATCGAGGTTGTCCTGGCTCACGCCAAAGTGAAACCCGTAGTTGGCCACGGAGTTGATCGCAGCCCGGCGCTTTTTATCCGCCAACGCTTCGAGGGTGAGAGTGGCCGGGTTTGTATTCGGCATGTCCATAAAACTGGTGATGCCACCGGCGACCGCCGCCCGCGACTCGGTATGAATGCTGCCCTTGGCTGGCGCACCAGGCTCACGAAAATGCACTTGGTCGTCGATCATCCCCGGCAGCAGCCATTGGCCCTTCGCGTCGATTTCCACCTTGGCGTTTTCGCCTTCGATGCTGCGGGCAATCTTGACGATGCGCCCATTGCTGACCAACAGATCGCCGTCGAACTCGCGTCCTTCGTTGACCAGCCTTGCGTTGCGAATCAGCACGCTGCTCATAGGTTCAGAACTCGTTCTGCAAGGCTTTGTAGCCGCGCACCAGGTCGACGTTGGTGCGCGCCACGTCTTCAGAAAACTCCGAGGCGCTGACGCTGACCGGTGGAAATTGCGAGAGGTCGGTGTTCGGGCCGATGCGAGTCGTCGAGGGCACATAGAAAGCGTCCGGCAAATCCCGACCGTCGACCACCGAGTTGTGCCGCACCACACAACCGTTGCCGACGACGCAGTTGAACAGGACACTGTTGAAACCGATGAACACTCGATCGCCGACGACGCAGGGGCCGTGCACGATCGAGCGGTGGGCGATGGAACTGTACTCACCGATGGTCACAGCCGCGCCGGATTTGGAATGGATGACCACGCCGTCCTGGATATTCGAATTGGCGCCGATGATGATTGGCTCCATCTCGCCTGAGGCGTCCACTTCGTCGGCGCGAATGACTGCATAGGGGCCAACGAAGACGTTCTCGCCGATCACCACTTTGCCGCAGATAATCGCGGTTTTATCGACGTAGGCCGACTCGGCAATGTGGGGCAAATCACCTGAAGGATTCTTGCGGATCATGGTTGGCTCAGTGCGTCGTAAAGAGTGTTGAGGTTGTATTCGAACAGACCGGTGAAGGTACTGGCGGGACCGCTGGCGGCGAGGGCATCCGAGTACAGCGTGCCGCCAATGTGCGCGCCGCTTTCGTCAGCGATCTGTTTGAGCAGGCGTGCGTCCTTGATGTTTTCCATGAACACCGCTTTGACGTGGGCATGGCGAATCTGGGTGATCAGCGCGGCGACTTCGGCAGCCGAGGGGTCGCGTTCGGTGGACAGGCCTTGCGGTGCCATGAAGTCGATACCGTAGGCCTGACCGAGATATCCGAAAGCATCATGGCTGGTAACGATCTTGCGGTTGCCCGGTGGCAGCGCACCGAGTTTGGCTTTGGCTTCGGCGAGCAGGGCGTAGATATGCTTCAGGTAGGTTTTGCTGTTGCGTTCGTAATCGGCTTTGTTCGCGGGATCCGCAGCGATCAGTGCTTTGGTGATATTGGCGACGTACAACTCGGCGTTCGCCAGATTGTGCCAGGCATGCGGGTCGGGAACGGTTTCGCCGTCTTCATCCAGCGAGCGTGGAATCACGCCGTGACTGGCACTGATGACCGTGGTTTTGGTCTCGGTACTGGTGAGCAGACGATCCAGCCATGGCTCGAAACCCAAGCCATTCTTGACGATCAGTTTGGCCTTCAGAAGGGCTTTGGCATCGTCTGGCGTCGGCTCGTAAGTGTGAGCGTCAGCGTCCGGTCCAACCATGTTGGTGATCTGGACATGTTCGCCGCCGACCTGATGGACCATGTCGGCGAGGATGCTGAAGCTGGTGACCACGGGCAGTTTTTCCGCGGCCGACAATGACATCGACAGCATCAGGCTGAACAGCACGAGTAGAGCGCGCATCGGGAAACACCTCATTGGGATGTGAGCAAAGGCGGGCGGCGCAACAGACCGTGCACCGGCCCGAACACCACGGACAACAGATAGCCAAGGCCGGCGATCAGCACGATGGCCGGGCCGCTCGGCAGCGAGTAGTAGAACGACAGCAGCAAGCCGAACCAGACCGAGAGGCAACCGATGACGGCCGCGATGGCAATCAGGGTCGGCAGCCGGCGGCTCCAGAATCGCGAAGCCGCAGCGGGAAGCATCATCAGGCCGACTACCATCAGCGCGCCGATGGCCTGGAAACCGATCACCAGATTGAGTACGACCAGCGTCAGGAACACGCCATGGGCGAGTGGGCCGAGGCGGCTGACGGTTCTCAAGAACAACGGGTCGAGGGTGTCGAGCAGCAGCGGTTTGTAGATCAGCGCCATGGCGATCAGGCTGAATCCCGAAACCCACAACATGCCGGTGAGGGTCGGACCATCGACGGCCAGTGCTGAGCCGAACAGCAGGTGCAACAGGTCGAGGCGTTTGCCGGCGATGCCGAGGATGAGTACGCCACTGGCCAGCGAGATTGGATAGATCGCAGCGAGACTGGCGTCTTCGCGCAGGCCCGTGCGGCGGGTGATCCAGGCGGCGAGGCCAGCCATGCTCAAACCGGCGCCTAAGCCTCCCAGCGTGAGCGCGGGCAGGCTCAGTCCGGCAAACCAGAAACCCAATGCCGCGCCGGGAAGGATACCGTGGGCCACGGCGTCACCGATCAGGCTCATCCGTCGCAGGATCAAGAACACGCCGAGGGGAGCGGTGCTGCACGCCAATACCAGTCCGCCGAGCAGGGCACGGCGCATGAACACGAACTCATTAAATGGTTGCCAGAGGTGGGCGACGGTGAGCATCAGGCCACCTGTGTGTGAGGTGTTTGCTGAATGAGTTCTGCGCTCGCACCAAACACGCAGTCGCGGTTTTTGATCAGCAACGTTTTGGGGATGTGTTGGCGTACGGCGGCGAGGTCGTGACACACCACGACCAGTGTCCGACCTTCGCCGTGCCAGCCGTGGATGTGCTGCCAGAGCAACTGCTGACCGAGTTCATCGAGTGCGGCGTGGGGCTCGTCGAGCAGCAGCACGGGCGCGTCGGTCAGGCTCAGTCGAGCGAGCAGGGCGCGTTGCAGTTCGCCACCGGACAGGGCCATGAGTGGGCGTTGCTCGAGTCCCCTCAGGTGCCAGTTCGCCAGTGCGTCTTTCAAGCGCTGGCTTCGTAGTTGAGTCGAGAGCCTGCGTCCCCAGAAACCGGCGGCGACCAGATCTTCGAGGCTGATGGGGAATTGGCGATCCAGATGCTGTTGCTGGGGCAGAAAGGACAATCCGCTTTGACGTGGGACACTCAGCCCGACATTGCCTGCCAATGGCTTTTGTAGCCCAGCGATCACTTTCAGCAGGCTGCTTTTGCCACAGCCGTTGGCACCGATGATTGCCGTCAGGCTGCCGCTGTCGAGTTCAAGGTCCAGGGGCACGGTCAGTGGTTGGCCGGGCGCACCCCAACTCAGGGATTGGCAGCGGATCATGCTTGCTCACGCTGCCAATGGCTTTCGGCGACGGCGTCGTGAGCGTGAAGACTTTCGGCGTGGATCACTCGCAGTTGAAATGCGCTGATACCGGGAGTACGTCGCAGGGCCAGATTCAGGCGGCGTGCCGCGTCTTCGCAGAACATCAGGTTCTGCCCGTTGGCGAGGGCGAAGGCTTGTTCGTCTGCGCGTTTCACGGCGGTTTGTACGGCGGTGCCGAGGGCAGCTTCAGCGTCATTGATGATCACGCTAAGAGGAAACTCATCAATGAAGTCGTCGAGGTGAAGGTGCAATTGTGCTGTGCTGCGTTGGCTGTGAGGCGTGGCAAGGATGCCTTGGGTCGAGCCAAGCCATGCCAGAACGTCGGCGTGTTGTAGATCGTTGTTGGCGAAGTCGGCGATGAATTTCTGCTGGATCAACTGTCGCGCCAAGGCTGCTGAGCAAGGGCAAGTTGAGGAGTAGGGCACTTCGATTTTGAGTTCCACGTGGAACACTTCATTTATCAGGCTGGCGAAAATGCTCGCGGGATAAGACTTCCAGCCGGCCAATGGGCTGATCAGCGCTGACCTCTTTAGCAGCAAATCGGTGTGGATATTCAGGTAGGCGCGGTTGGATAAACCTTCGTGGCTTTGCAGGAAATCCTTGAGCACCTGATGCAGTAGCGCTGGGGACAGGTTCTTCTGTTCGAGTGCTTCCAAGGCCAGATACAGCCGCGACATGTGAATGCCACGCGCCTCGCCATCATCAAGACTGACACCCGCATCAGCCTTGGCGCTCAAGCGCTGACCCTCTAACAAAACAGGTAACGCAATGCCGCGCATGCCCACCCATTCGAGTGGCAAAGTTTGGCGTGCGACCTGCGCGGCGATATCCGGAAGTGTCATCGAATTCATGTTCGGGACCGTCGTGTTGATTGAATTGAATGTTACATTATAACAATACAAATCACGATGCCTTTTTCATGAACAGGCTTTCATATGCACAGACGCCACTTGCTTAATCTGATCCTGGCCAGCGCGGCCCTCGCTCTCCCTTTCAGTGTTTCAGCTACGCAAATTCGTAATGCGCGCCTATGGCGCTCGGATGAAAAGCTGCGATTGGTGTTCGATCTAAGCGGCCCGGTGCGCTATAAAACCTTCACGCTAACGGCCCCGGAACGTCTGATAATTGATGTGTCCAGTGCGAGCGTTGGCGCAGATTTCCGTCAGCTCGCGCTAAATGGAACGGTGATTCGTTCGATTCGCTCCGGGCCTTTTGGTCACGGTGACACGCGGATTGTTCTGGATCTGAGCAATCCGGTGCTATTAAACAGCTTCCTTCTGGCGCCGCAGGACGGCCAGGGCCATCGCTTGGTTCTGGATCTGGTTAGCGCCAAATCCACTCCAAATACGCCAATGGTTCCACGTGAAACACCTGCGCTGAACGCGCATCCAAGACGAGACATCATTGTTGTCGTTGACCCAGGGCACGGTGGAAAGGATCCCGGTGCTGTCGGTGCCAAGGGCGAAAGGGAAAAGGATGTGGTGCTTGCCATTGCGCAACTGCTCGCCAAACGCCTGAAAAAAGAGAGGGGCTTCGATGTAAAACTGGTGCGCAATGACGACTTTTTCGTGCCGTTGCGCAAACGCGTGGAGATCGCGCGTCAGCATAAGGCGGACATGTTTATCTCAGTGCATGCCGATGCAGCGCCGCGTCTGACTGCTTCCGGCGCGTCGGTCTATTGCCTGTCTGAGGGCGGTGCGACATCGGCGACGGCACGCTTCATGGCGCAGCGGGAGAATGGTGCGGATCTGCTCGGCGCCACCAGTCTGCTCAACCTGAAAGGTAAGGATCCGATGCTGGCGGGGGTGATTCTCGACATGTCGATGAACGCGACGATCGCTGCCAGTCTGCAGTTGGGCAGCACGGTACTTGGCAGTCTGGCCGGCATCACTACGCTGCATCAGAAGCGTGTGGAACAGGCAGGATTCGCGGTTCTGAAATCGCCAGATGTACCTTCAATTCTGGTGGAGACCGGCTTCATTTCCAATGCGCGCGACAGTCAACGGCTGGTTACTGCGCGACATCAGCAGGCCGTGGCCAACGGGTTGTTTGAAGGATTGCAGCGTTATTTTGCAAAGAATCCGCCCATCGACAGCTACCTTGCCTGGCAGCAGGCGCAGAAAAACAACCAGGTTTAACAGCCGGTAATGCGGCTGCAGGTGAATTTTGCGCTGCTGCCGCCCGAGCTGGAGAAACGATTGATGGTCGTCCAGCCGACACGTCGGGTGTAACCAACCCAGGCTTCGCCATCAGAGGCGACCCCGGTGAAGAACGTCAATTGCCCGAAACGGCTGTTGGTCTGCGCCCAATAACGCCGGCCAGTCTTTTCAAAACCGCGCAGATAAAGGGTGTTGCCGACGGTATTGACGCTATAAGCGTTGCCATCGGCGTCGACACAAGCCAGCAGGTTGGCGCTGCGTGTGCAGCTGGCGAGTGCCGGCAATTGCGCGCAGGCATTGCCGCCCAGCAACAACCCAAGGCTCAACATCGAGCATTTCAGCGCATTTCTCATGGCGATTTCCGGGTGCGGGATTGGCGAAGCTTCCTGTTGTTTGTCGATCAAGACAAGAGAAGACTGGTTTCTTTTTATTGTTATGCTATAACATTGGTTTGAATTAAGCTTGGGCAGCCCGATTTCAAGGCGTTGGTTTTCTACGTGAGCCACCGTAGGAAGCGCAAAAACGCCATGCGCCAGTAAAAGCGCCAATTGGCTGCCTTCTGAAGAGGATTATCCAATGTCAGCAGAATTGCCCGTCACCGTACTTTCAGGATTTCTCGGCGCCGGAAAAAGTACACTTTTGAATTACGTACTACGTAATCGAGAGGGTTTGCGCGTGGCTGTTATCGTTAATGATATGAGCGAAATCAACATTGATGGCAGCGAAGTCCAGCGTGATGTCAGCCTGAATCGTGCAGAAGAAAGAATAGTCGAAATGAGTAATGGTTGTATCTGCTGTACGTTACGCGAAGACCTGCTGGAAGAGGTCAGCAAGCTGGCCCGTGAAAATCGCTTCGATTATCTCCTGATCGAATCCACCGGGATTTCCGAGCCGTTGCCCGTGGCAGAGACGTTTACCTTTCGCGATGAGCACGGCCAGAGTCTCTCCGACATCGCGCGTCTGGACACCATGGTCACTGTAGTCGACGGTGTGAACTTCCTGCCGGACTACCAGGCAGCGGAAAGCCTCGCCTCCCGTGGCGAGATCCTGGGCGAGGAAGACGAGCGCTCCATCACGGATCTGTTGATCGAACAGATCGAGTTCGCCGATGTGCTGTTGATCAGCAAGATCGACTTGATCAGCCAGCGCGAGCGTGAGGAGTTGATCGCGATCCTCCAGCGTCTCAACGCCCAAGCGGAAATCATCCCGATGGTGATGGGTGAGGTGCCGCTGGAGAAAATCCTCAATACCGGACGTTTCGACTTCGAGAAAGCCGCACAGGCACCGGGTTGGCTGCAGGAATTACGCGGCGAACACGTGCCGGAAACCGATGAGTACGGCATCGCCTCCACAGCCTATCGCGCCCGTCGGCCCTTTCACCCGCAACGCTTTTTCAGCTTTATCGATCGTCCTTGGCTGAACGGGAAATTGCTGCGCTCCAAAGGTTTCTTCTGGCTCGCGAGCAAACCCACCGACGCCGGCAGTTGGTCGCAGGCCGGTGGTTTGATGCGCCACGGTTTTGCCGGGCGCTGGTGGCGTTTCGTGCCAAAGGAGCAGTGGCCACAAGATCAGGAAAGCACCGCCGCGATCATGGAAAACTGGCTGTCGAGCGTAGGAGACTGCCGTCAGGAACTGGTGTTTATCGGTCAGAACATTGATTTCCTGCAGCTCTCAGCCGAACTGGATGCCTGCCTGCTCACCGATGAAGAAATGGCGCGCGGTGTCGAAGGCTGGCGATTGTTGCCAGATCCGTTCGGCCCTTGGCACGAAGAGGCTGCCTGATGCTCGCGCTAAAGCTGCTGCAGAACCGTACGCGCCATCAGCATCAAGGTCCGACACCGAAAGCGTTGACGCGAATCCTCGAAGACGACACCAACCTCGCCGTCTGGCAACGCCAACTGCCGTTGCACATCAGCGAGTTCGCTCACCTGCTGCTGTCGCTCAATGAGCCCTTGGCGGAATCGTTGTGCCTTGAGTTGCCGGATGAGGACGCCGAACCCGATCTCACCGGCCTGGCATCAGGCTTCCGTGATCTGGAAGGTTACGAGGGTTTTATCGCCGACCTGAAATGGCTGGTCAGCGCATTCGCCTGCTTACTGGGGGCAAAGCGTGTAGGTCTGCGCCTGCGGGTGCTCGATAAAGCCATGTGTCCACGCTTCCATGTCGATCACGTGCCGGTGCGACTGATCACGACTTATGCGGGTGTCGGCAGCCAATGGCTCAAGGAGGGTGTGATGGATCGCAGTCAGCTGGGGCAGGCGAACGCGGAGCCCCACGTGCAAATCCAGCAACTCGACAGCGGCGATGTAGCGCTGTTGAAAGGTGAGAAATGGCATGGCAATGAAGGCTTCGGCCTGATTCACCGCTCGCCGCAACCCGCCGCGGGCCAGCGCCGCTTGATCCTGACCCTCGACTGGCTTGGCTAATGCGTCAAGGCTTGAGCCAAGAACCCTGGCTCTGGCCTTCGCAGTACGGCTTCAGATACGCGGCATCGGTGGCGACGCCGTAATAGTGGATATCCTGGCGATAAGGCATATTGGTGACTTGTGCGTTGCTGCATACGCCAAATGCACCGCTCGGGCACTGGTCGACGTACTGCACTTCGACTTTCTGTCCGGCCAGCGTCGGCTGGCAGAAACCGTCGTTGAACAGTTTCTCCGGGATATTGCGGTTCTGCTGACAGACTTTGACGTCGAGCCGCTCGCCCTGACTGTGCACCACGCAGGCCTGAGCCCACGCTTCACTCGACAGTAGCGTCAACAGCAACGACCATCCCATCCAACGCATCTTTGAATCTCCCAAGAAAGCTTCCGGCCATGTTGCAGAACATTCCTACCCATGTCATTGCTGGCCCTTTGGGCGCCGGCAAGACCAGCCTGATTCGTCAACTGATGGCTCAGCGGCCGGCTGGCGAGCGCTGGGCGGTGCTGATCAACGAGTTCGGCCAGATCGGCATCGACGCCGCCCTGTTGACGAGTGACGCCGAGGGTATCGCACTGGGCGAAGTGGCCGGCGGTTGCCTGTGTTGCGTCAACGGCGCGCCGTTTCAGATTGGCCTGGGGCGGTTGCTGCGCAAGGCGAAGCCAGATCGGTTGTTTATCGAACCGTCCGGGCTGGGGCATCCGGCGCAGCTGATTAGCCAGTTGAATGAGGCGCCGTGGCGAGGTGTGCTGGCGGTGCAGCCGTGTGTGCTGGTGCTGGATGCTCAGGCGCTGCAGGCGGGGAACGCCTTGCCCGCAGCGCAACAAGAAGCCTTGGAAGCCGCTGGCCTGCTGTTGTTGAACAAGGCTGAAAACCTTGATGACAGGGCCAGGGAAAAAATCGCCAGCCAGTTGCCGGCAGTGCCGTTGGTCTGGACTCAAGAGGCGCAACTAAACCTGGGCGAACTGCCGGGCCTAGCCGCAAAAGCGGTCAACGGTTTGGATAACTTGGCCGTACCCAAGGGATTAGGACAAATGCCGGCCGTCTGGACTGATCCGACGCTGCCGATTTGCCTGAGTCAGGTGCAGGAAGGGGGCTGGAGTATTGGTTGGCGTTGGCATCCGGGGCAGACGTTCGACAAGCGGCACATTGCTGACTGGCTAGCCAGCCTCAATTGGCAGCGGGCGAAACTGGTTATCCACAGCTCGGAGGGTTGGGTGTCTGCGAATGCTTTGGATAATGCCGAGTTGATTTGGCAGGTCAGTGAGTGGCGAAAGGATTCGCGGATTGAGCTGATCTTCGTCGATCCGCAAAACATTGATGAGCTGCAGCAGGGTTTGTCGGGGTGTCGGGAAAGTTAGATCAAAAGATCGCAGCTTTCGGCAGCTCCTACATGGGATTCCCTGTAGGAGCAGCCGAAGGCTGCGATCTTTTGATTTTTAAGGCTTCCACTTGGTATGTTCTTGCCGCCACTGGCTTAACTCGATCACTTCCGCCCGCGGCTTGTGCACTTCCACTACTGGCGGCGTGTCGTCGAACGGTGCCGGGTAGGGCGCTAGTTCGATCTGCGCACTGTGCGCGCCAAACTGGGTGATGGTGCCGTTATGCCGGGTTTCGCCGGTCACGGTGAATTCAAAGTTGTACACCCGCGCCAGTCGTCGGCGACCGTTGGCGTCCTTGATGAAACCGATTTTCTTCAGGGCGACGTTGCCATCGAGCAGTTCGACCCGCACGTTCAGGCAATGCTGCTTGACCCGCTCCAGCGCTCGTTCGCGCAAGCCGTGGTTGTGCCATAGCCACGCGCCGGCAGCGGCGAACAGTATCAGCACGAAGATGTTTTCCAGGGTCAGCATCAACATCGAACTCCAAAAGATAGCGTCAGCTTAACTGCGTCGCCGGTCTGTCGTACAGGCTGCGTTTCGTCGCATACTGCGCGGCTTGAATTTCAATCGTTTTACGGAATGACCCGAATGAAACGTACGCCTCATCTGCTCGCCATTCAGTCTCACGTGGTGTTCGGCCACGCCGGCAACAGCGCCGCGGTTTTTCCGATGCAGCGGGTCGGGGTCAATGTCTGGCCGCTTAACACCGTGCAGTTTTCCAACCACACCCAGTACGGTCAGTGGGCCGGCGAAGTGCTGGCGCCGCAGCAGATTCCCGAGTTGGTCGAAGGGATCGCCGCGATTGGCGAGCTGGGCAATTGCGATGCGGTGCTGTCCGGTTACCTCGGCAGGGCGGCGCAGGGCCGGGCGATTCTCAGCGGCGTCGAGCGCATCAAATCGGTCAATCCGAAGGCGCTGTATCTGTGCGATCCGGTGATGGGCCATCCGGAGAAGGGCTGCAGCGTACCGACCGAGGTCAGCGATTTCCTGCTGGAAGAGGCGGCGGCCGTGGCGGACATCATGTGTCCGAACCAGTTGGAGCTGGACAGTTTTTCCGGGCGCAAGCCGCAGTCGCTGTTCGATTGCCTGGCAATGGCGCGGGCCTTGCTGGTGCGCGGGCCGAAAGTAGTACTGGTCAAGCATCTGGATTATCCGGGCAAACCGGCCGATGGCTTTGAAATGTTACTGGTGACGGCTGAAGGCAGCTGGCATCTGCGCCGTCCGTTGTTGGCGTTTCCGCGTCAGCCGGTGGGCGTGGGCGATCTGACGTCTGGCCTGTTCCTGGCGCGGGTGCTGCTGGGTGACAGCTTGGTAGCCGCGTTTGAATTCACGGCGGCGGCGGTGCATGAGGTGTTGCTGGAAACTCAGGCGTGCGCCAGTTATGAGTTGCAGCTGGTGCGGGCGCAGGACCGGATTGCGCATCCTCGGGTTAAGTTCGAGGCGACGGCGATCAGTCTTTAAGACCGCGTTGAATCCAATCGCGAGCAGGCTCACTCCTACAGGGAAACGCATTCCAATGTAGGAGTGAGCCTGCTCGCGATAGCGATTTCTTGACGCTACAAATCTCAGGCGTCGCCCTTGATCTCCTGATACCGCTTCTCCAGCTCCTGGCGAATCTGCCGACGCTGCTGCGCCTGCATGTAACGACGTTTGTCTTCACTGTTCTGCGGTTGCAGCGGCGGCACGGCGGCCGGCTTACGCTGGTCATCCACCGCGACCATGGTGAAGAAGCAGCTGTTGGTGTGGCGCACCGAGCGCTCGCGGATGTTTTCGGTGACCACTTTGATGCCGACTTCCATCGAGGTGTTGCCGGTGTAGTTGACCGACGCGAGGAAGGTCACCAGTTCGCCGACATGGATCGGCTCGCGGAAAATCACCTGATCCACCGACAGCGTCACCACGTAGCGACCGGCATAACGGCTCGCGCAGGCGTAGGCCACTTCGTCGAGGTATTTGAGCAGGGTGCCACCGTGGACATTGCCAGAGAAGTTGGCCATGTCGGGGGTCATAAGTACCGTCATCGACAGCTGGGCGTTTCCGGGTTCCATAACGTTCTCACGGATCAAGGCTGGTTACTGGAAGCACCTCTGCGGGTGCCTGGTCGCTTTTCAAAAGCACCGTTATCGGGACGCCGGGCGACTGGCCGCCGTCACGCCGGAATCGATCTGTTTCCATATATTGCACCGCCTTCCAACCACAAGTCGCGGTGTTAACCTGCAAAAGCCCCTTACAAAGGCAATTCCCACACGAAAAGCGGATTTTTACTTCGCTCGCCCAGACATTTCTGACGTCTGCCGGCGAGCCTCGTCATTCAAGGAGCCCACGCCATGCATGCCATCAGTTTTATTCAGGACCTGGCAGTGATCATGTTGGTCGCAGGCGTGGTGACCGTGTTGTTCCACCGTTTCAAGCAGCCGGTGGTGCTTGGCTATATCGTCGCCGGCTTCATCATCGGCCCGCACACGCCGCCTTTCGGCCTGATCCACGACGAAGAAACCATCAAGACCCTCGCCGAACTCGGGGTGATTTTCCTGATGTTCTGCCTGGGTCTGGAGTTCAGCCTGCGCAAGCTGTTCAAGGTCGGCGCCACAGCGTTTATCGCGGCGTTCCTCGAGATCGTCCTGATGATCTGGATCGGCTACGAAATCGGCCGCTGGTTCGACTGGAACACCATGGACTCGCTGTTCCTCGGCGCGATTCTGGCGATTTCCTCGACCACCATCATCGTCAAGGCCCTCAATGATCTGAAGATGAAAAACGAGCGCTTTGCGCAATTGATCTTCGGCGTACTGATCGTCGAAGACATCCTCGGCATCGGCATCATTGCGCTGCTATCGAGCATCGCCGTCAGCGGTACGGTCAGCTCCGGCGAAGTGTTTTCCACGGTCGGCAAGCTGTCGCTGTTCATGATCGTCGCGCTGGTCATCGGCATTCTGCTGGTGCCGCGATTGCTGGCCTATGTGGCCAAATTCGAAAGCAACGAGATGCTGCTGATCACCGTGCTCGGCCTGTGTTTCGGCTTCTGCCTGCTCGTAGTCAAACTCGAATACAGCATGGTACTTGGTGCGTTCCTGATCGGCGCGATCATGGCCGAGTCGCGACAACTGCTAAAAATCGAGCGTCTGATCGAGCCGGTTCGCGACCTGTTCAGCGCGATCTTCTTTGTCGCCATCGGGCTGATGCTCGACCCGATGATTCTGCTCGAATACGCGTGGCCGATTGCGGTGATCACCGTAGCCGTTGTACTCGGCAAGATGTTGTCCTGCGGTCTCGGAGCGTTTATCGCCGGCAATGACGGACGCACCTCACTGCGCGTGGGGATGGGCCTGTCACAGATTGGCGAATTTTCCTTCATCATCGCCGCTCTCGGGATGACGTTGCAGGTGACCAGTAACTTCCTCTACCCGGTTGCCGTGGCGGTGTCGGTGATTACCACTTTGCTGACGCCGTATCTGATCCGCGCGGCTGATCCGCTGTCGATCAAGTTGTCCGCGGCTGTGCCCAAGCCTCTCGGCCGCGTGCTGGGCATGTATGGCGAATGGCTGCGCAGCATTCAGCCGCAAGGCGAGGGTGCAATGCTGGCGTCAATCATTCGCAAGATCTTGCTGCAAGTCGGCGTCAACCTGGCGCTGGTGATCGCGATCTTCTTCGCCGGCGCGTATTTCGCTGAACGCATCTCGCTGTGGCTGCAAGACTGGATCAGCGATCCGAGCTGGCAGAAGGCGTTGATCTGGGGCGGTGCCTTGTTGGTGTCGTTGCCGTTCCTGATCGCCGCTTATCGCAAGCTCAAGGCGTTGTCGATGCTGCTGGCGGAGATGGGTGTGAAGCCGGAGATGGCCGGGCGTCACACGCAGCGAGTGCGCCGGGTGATCTCCGAAGTGATCCCGATTCTCTCACTGCTGGTGATTTTCCTGCTGCTGGCAGCCTTGTCGGCCAGTATCTTGCCGACCAACAAGTTGCTGGTACTGATCGCCGTGGTCGCGGCCGCCGTGGCGGCGCTGCTCTGGCGCTGGTTCATCCGCGTGCACACGCGGATGCAGGTGGCCTTGCTGGAAACCCTCGACAACCACAAGGAGTCGTCGGGGCACTGACCTGCCGGGGCGGCTGGCTGATCAGCTTTCCAGCCAGACGTCCCGCGCCCAGTGCCACACCGATTCCCAGGTTTCCTCGGCAATCAACTCTTCTTCGGCCTGCCACAACACCACCGTGCCATCCTCTTCGACACAGTAGTAGTCATCGCCGTCCTGACAGATTGGAATCAGGCTGCGATCAACACCGGCATCCCAGGCGTTGGCGGCCACATCCGGCAAGTAGGTGTGGGATTGTGGGTCGGTGACAGTCACCGGTTCGAGGCTGCCATACACCACATCGCTGACGGTCAGCAAAAACTCTCTGAAGACAAACGGAATGTCGATGAACAGCTGTTCTTCGATTTCGACCAGCAGATCTTCGTCAGGCAACTCCAATGGAACCGGCACGGGTTCGTTGGCTTCACGCAGTTGTTCGATGATTTCTTCCACGTCCGGGATCCTCTTGCTTGAATGGCGCGGTTTATATGGGCCGGTTTATACAGTAGCTCGCTATAGATGCAACCGCGAAATAGAAAACCCCAGCCGAGACTGGGGTTTTTTATTACGGCAAGTGAAGCCTGGAAGGGATCAGCCGTTCTGGCGGATACCGGCCACCAGCCAAGGCTGGTTCTCGCCCTGCGGACGTTCCATGTTCCAGCTTTCGCTGAACACTTCGCCCTGGTCGAAGCGCGAGGTTTTCGACACACCGCTGAAGGTCAGAGTGGCGATGGTCTTGTCGGCACGGTCATCCACGCCGTCCAGTTGTACCTGGAGGTTGTCGATGTAGGTCGACTGGAACGCGTCGCCCAGATCTGCACGCTCACGCTTGAGGAACTCAAGCATTTGCGGGGTCACGAACTCGGCGATCTTGTCCATTTCGTTGGCGTCCCAGTGCTGCTGCAGCGACTGGAAGTGGCTGCGTGCAGCTTCAAGGAAGTTCTGCTCGTTGAACCAGGCCGGCGCGTTGATCACCGGACGGGCGGCAGCAGGTGCAGCCGAACCACCGAAGATCGAACCCATGGCGGCAGGCTTTTGCTCGAACACTTCACGCTGCATCGGCGCGCCGGCCGGAGCGAATTGCTCTTGCTGCTTGCGGCGACGCGCGGCGATGAAGCGGAAGATCACGAACGCGATCACGGCCATGATCAGGATGTCGAAGATCTGCATGCCCTGGAAGCCGCCGCCCATGAACATGGAAGCGAGCAGGCCACCGGCGGCGATACCGGCCAGAGGGCCGAGCCATTTCGAAGCACCGCCGGCCTTGGCAGCAGCGCCAGCGGCACCGGCAGCACCTGCGGTCGCCGCAGCGCCGCCGACACCTGGAGAAGAAGGAGCCATCTGGCTGGTCTGGTGCGTCGGCGCAGCGCCGGCGCTTTTGCCACCACCAAAGCGCTTGGCGTTGGCGTCGAGGCTCATCGTCAGGCCGATGCACAACGCCATGGCGATGCTAAGAAAACGTTTCATAAAGGGAATTCCCGTTTGTGGAGACACGCGCGCCATGTTGCACAGCTGAAGTGTTACTGGCTAGCGAGAGAGTGTTTCGGGCTTTTGCCTGACAGGTCGCGTTCAGCTTCGCGAGGCAATAAGAGCGTGTACTTTTGGCTGTAGGAAAAGGAGATAGGTTCCGCAGGATTGTTGGTCAGAACACCAAACCCTGTGGGAGCGAGCCTGCTCGCGAAAGCCGCACCGCGGTCTATCAGATAAACCGCAGCGATTTCATTCGCGAGCAGGCTCGCTCCCACAGAACAGCGAAACAGGCGTCAGATCGCTACCAGCTTCGCGTAGCCGAGCATCAGCCACTTGCTGCCTTCGCTGAAATTCACCTGCACCCGCGCCTGCGCGCCGGCACCCTCGAAGTTGAGGATCACGCCGTCGCCAAAGATCGAATGGCGCACCGCCTGCCCGAGGCTGAAGCCCGTTTCCGGAATCTCGCTGCCGCTGAACAGGTTACTGCCGCTCATCGACTGATTACCGCCGAACGGTCGGCTGACGCTGTTCGACAGACGCACCTCCTGAATCAGACCCTTCGGCACTTCGCGTACGAAACGCGAGACCTTGTTATAGGTCTCGCTGCCGTACAGGCGTCGGGTTTCAGCATAGGTCATCACCAGATTCTGCATTGCCCGGGTGATACCGACATAGGCCAGACGCCGTTCTTCTTCAAGACGACCGGGCTCTTCCAGGCTCATCTTGTGCGGGAACAGGCCTTCTTCCATGCCCACGAGGAACACGTAAGGGAATTCCAGGCCTTTGGCGCTGTGCAGGGTCATCAACTGAATGCTGTCTTCGTGCTCGTCGGCCTGCGTGTCGCCGGCCTCCAGCGAAGCGTGGCCGAGGAACGCCGCCAATGGCGTCAGCTCTTCGTCTTCTTCGGTGTTCTCGAAGTTGCGCGCGGCGCTGACCAGTTCCTCAAGGTTTTCTACCCGGGCCTGGCCTTTCTCGCCTTTTTCCGCTTCGTGATAAGCGATCAGGCCGGACTGCTCGATGACGGTTTGCGTCATCAAGTGCAGCGGCATTTCCATGCACTTGGCGGCGAGGTTCTCGATCAACTCGATAAATGCACCCAAAGCACCGGCCGCGCGACCGGTCAGGCCTTTGTTGGCGACCAGTTGGCGCATCGCCTCCCACATCGACACATCGCTGTGGCGCGCGTGATCGCGGATGGCTTCAACGGTTTTCTCGCCAATGCCACGGGCCGGCACGTTGATGACGCGTTCCAGCGCCGCATCGTTGCCGCGACCTTCTAGCAAGCGCAAGTAGGCCATGGCGTTCTTGATTTCTGCACGCTCGAAGAAGCGCTGACCACCATAGATGCGGTACGGAATGCGTTCGCGCAGCAAGGCTTCTTCGAGAACGCGCGATTGGGCGTTGGAGCGGTACAGAATCGCGATATCGCTGCGGGCCAAGCCGGTTTTCAGCGCGCTTTCGATGGTTTCGACAACATAGCGTGCTTCGTCGTGCTCGTTGAACGCGGCGTACAGATTGATCGCTTCGCCGTCGCCGCCGTCGGTCCACAGCTCTTTGCCGAGGCGCCCGGTGTTGTTGGCGATCAGTGCGTTGGCGGCTTTGAGGATGCCGGCGGTGGAGCGGTAGTTCTGCTCCAGACGAATGGTCACCGAATCCGGGAAGTCGGAAGAGTACTGATGAATGTTCTCGATTTTCGCGCCGCGCCAGCCGTAAATCGACTGGTCGTCGTCGCCGACCACCATCAGGCTGTCGCCGCCCTTGCCCAGCAGACGCAACCAGGCGTACTGCACGGCGTTGGTGTCCTGGAACTCGTCCACCAGAATATGCCGGAAGCGTTTTTGATAATGCGCGAGCAGGCCCGGGTGATCGCGCCACAAATCGAGGGCACGCAGCAGCAGTTCGGAGAAATCGATGACGCCGGCACGCTGGCACGCCGCCTCATAGGCCTCATAGATGCCGCGCATGGTTGCCAGGTACAAATCGCCACTGGCCTGAATGTGTTGCGGACGCAGGCCTTCGTCTTTCTGGCCATTGATGAACCACTGCGCCTGACGCGCCGGCCAGCGTTGCTCGTCGAGGCCGAGCTCGCGGATTACCCGTTTTACCAGCCGTTGCTGGTCATCGCTGTCGAGAATCTGGAAAGTCTGGCTCAGGCCCGCTTCCTGCCAGTGCGCCCGCAGCAAGCGGTGCGCCAGGCCGTGGAAGGTGCCGACCCACATGCCGGCCGGGTTGATCCCCAGCAACTGCTCGATGCGATGACGCATCTCCGCAGCGGCCTTGTTGGTGAAGGTCACCGACAGAATGGAGTGGGGCGAGGCGTTTTCGACCTGGATCAACCAGGCTATACGGTGCACCAGCACTCGGGTTTTACCGGAGCCAGCACCGGCCAGGACCAACTGACGGCCAACGGGGGCTGCTACGGCCTGGCGTTGGGCATCGTTGAGGGAGTTCAGCAGAAGGGAGAGATCATCGCGCATCGGGGCATTCTAGGGTGCGCCGCAGGCCCGGGCAAACCGAGCTTTGCATTAGCCGATGAAACTCCTGTCGATGACGACCGGTCGGTCACTGGCTACAGGCATTGGCCCGCCGCGTTCCCAGGGTTTGGCCGGTGGCAAAGGACGGAAAAGTTTAAGTGAAATTATGATCTTGAGCAGTTTGGCAACGGGATCTGCTTGTGTATGCTCCGTCCACGTTTCGGGCGCACGCCCTCCTTATAAGAACAAGAACGTTGCCCATGACCCTCAGCTCCGAACTGTCGGGCCCCTCCGTGGATCCCCGGGTTATCCGCAAGCACTATGCCGTCGAGATGGCGGTCGAGCGCACGCGTCTGCTGTATCAGGGCTCGTTGTTGCCCACGCTGTTCATGTTGATCAATGGTCTGGTCTGCGCCGCTTTGCTCTGGAGCCCGCAGCGCTATTTCGTGGTCAGCGTCTGGCTGGTGTGGTTGCTGTCACTGGTGGCGTTGCGGGTGATTCAGGTGGCGGCGTTCGATTCGGCGATCCCTGATCGTCAGGCGCAACCGATCTGGCGGCGGATGTTTCTTCTCGGGTCGACCATGACCGGTCTGACCCTGGCCGGTGCCGGCATCGCCCTGGTGCCCGCCGACAACTTCATTCAGCAGGCCTGGGTATTCGGCCTGATCGGCGCCGCAACCCTCTCGGCTAGCGTCGCCTACGCGGTGAGCCTGCCGGCGTTTCTGTCGTTTACCTTGCCCTGCCTGTTGCCGGCGATCGGTTATCTGTTCTGGGGCGGTGACGAGCAGGCGCGCGGTTGGGGCTGGCTCGGTCTGATCCTGCTCGGTTCGCTGAGCGTGGTCGCGTGGCAGGTCAATCGGCTGATTGATCGGGGCTTGCTGCGGCGCTTCCAGAATCAGCATCTGATCGAGCACCTGCAACAGACGCAGTCGCGCAGCGAACAGCTCAATCAGGAACTGGCCAAAGAAATCGACCAGCGCCGCTGCGCCGAGGGCAAATTGCGTGAAGCGCAGGTCGAACTTGAAGACCGCGTTGCCCAGCGCAGCCTTGAACTGGACGCGGCCAATCAGGCCCTTCGCAAAAGCGAAGCGCGGCTGGCGCTGGCGTTGAAGGCCAGTGAGTTGGGTCTGTGGGACTGGAACCTGCAAACCGACGAGGTTCACCACACGCAGATTCAGGAGCTGTTCGGCCTCGCTCCGGAATACGTCACGGCGCTTTTGCGCGACCTCAAGCCACGTCTGCATCCAGACGATGTGCCGACGCTGAAATACGCGTTGATCGAGCACTTGAAGGGGCGCACCGAGGACTATCAGATCGAATACCGCGTACGTCACGGCGATGGCCATTGGGTGTGGATCGAAGACCGAGGCCGCGCCGTAGAGCGCAGCGACAGCGGCCGGGTGATCCGCATGGTCGGCACCCGCCGCGACATCAGCGCCAGCAAAAGCCTCGAAGAGCAGCAGCGCCTGGCGGCGACCGTATTCGAAGCGGCCAGTGAAGGCATCGTGATTCTCGACCCGAACTATGCGCTGATCGCGATCAATCAGGCGTTCAGCCGGGTTACCGGTTACGACATCGAGGACATGCTCGGGCGCAACGTCGTCGAGCTGCCGTGCAGCCGTGATGCCCGCCGCCATTACGTCGCCATCCGTCATGCACTTGAGCAACACGGCAGTTGGCAGGGCGAACTGGTTGAAACCCGCAAGAACGGCGAGCTGTATCCGCAGTGGCTGCAACTGAATGCAGTGCGTGATGGTCGGGGAAATGTCAGCCATATCGTCGGCTTCTTCGCCGATCTGTCAGCACGCCGCGAATCCGAAGAGCGCATGCGCTATCTGACCCATTACGACGAGCTCACCGGGTTGGCCAACCGCTCGCTGTTCCGCGAGCGCTTGCATGAAGCGCATCAGCGCTCGCGTCAGGGCCGGCGCAGCCTGGCGTTGCTGCACATCAATCTGGATCGCTTCAAATTGCTCAACGACAGTCTCGGCCATGAGATTGCTGACCAGTTACTGCAGAAAATGGCGCGCCGGCTGGTCAACGCCTTACCGGAAGCGGATACCATCGCCCGCTTGTCCGGTGACGAGTTCGCCGTACTGTTCGATGCCTACGGCAATCTCTCAAGTCTGGCCCGGGTCGCCACGCGCCTGTCGAGCAAGTTGCGCCTGCCACTGACGGTCGAAGGGCATGAGCTGGTGGTCAGCGCCTCGATGGGCATCAGCATGCTGCCGGACAACGCCCGGGAAATCTCCGCACTGGTCAGCCAGTCGAACATGGCCATGCAACATGCCAAGCATCTGGGCGGGAACAACTTCCAGTTCTACACCGACAGCCTGCAGGCCAGCACCCTTGAGCGCTTGCAGCTGGAAAACCATCTGCGCAAGGCCATCGAAGACAAGCAGCTGAAAGTGTTCTATCAACCGAAGCTGTGCCTGCAAACCGGGCGGTTGAATGCGGCAGAGGCACTGGTGCGCTGGGATCATCCAACCATGGGCCAGGTGCCGCCGGGGGACTTCATCGGGCTGGCCGAGGAAACCGGTCTGATCGGGCCGATCGGCGAATTCGTCCTGCGTCAGGCGTGCTGGCAGGCCTGCGAATGGCAGCGTCAGGGGCTGGAGCCGATTCGTGTTTCGGTGAACCTGTCGGTGCATCAACTGCGTCAGGGCAAACTGGTCAGTCTGGTGCGGCAGGTGCTGGAGGAAACTGGCCTGGCGTCGCACTACCTCGAACTGGAACTGACCGAGAGCCAGTTGCTCGACAGCGTCGAGCACATCATCGCGACCTTCCAGCAACTGCGCGATCTGGGGGTGAAACTGGCCATCGATGATTTTGGCACCGGGTATTCGTCGCTGAGTTACCTCAAGCGCATTCCGGTGGATTACGTGAAGATCGATCAGGCATTCATTCGCGGTTTGGGGGAGGGCAGTGAAGATGCGGCGATCACTCGCGCGATCATTGCCATGGCCCATGGGCTGTCACTGAAAGTGGTCGCCGAAGGTGTCGAGCGCCAGGAGCAGCTGGAATTTTTACGCGCTGAGCGTTGCGATGAAGTGCAGGGTTATCTGATCAGCCGGCCGGTGGAGGCGAGCGGTCTGGCCGGGCTTTTGCGCGAACAGGAAAAACCGTTTTAAGGGCTACATACACCCCATCGCGCCTGATATGGGGACATGGAGTTACGCATTGAGCAGGCAAAAAGCCAATTCATGTAGTATAACTACAAGCGTGCTACATCCTTGCCCATAAGAAGAGTCCAGCCCCTTGAATCTGCTGCAACACATCGCCCAGTCACGTCACCTGTTACGCAAGTCGGAGCTCAAGGTCGCCGACCACGTGCTGCTTGACCCTGCGGCGGTGATGCACAGTTCCATGGCCGACCTGGCCCACAGCGTTGGCATCAGCGAGCCGACCATCGTGCGCTTCTGTCGCGCCATCGGTTGCTCCGGTTTTCAGGATCTCAAACTGAAGTTAGCGCAAAGCCTCGCGGCCGGTGCAAGCTTCGGCCAGTTCGCGATCCATGAAGACGACTCGGTCGCCGACTACAGCCTGAAGATCTTCGACACCACGTTGCACACCTTGATGGAGGTTCGCGAGAAGCTCGATCCGGTTGAGTTGCAGCGTGCGGTGACACTGATGTCGCAGGCGCAGCGGGTCGAGTTCTATGGCTTCGGCGCCTCGGGTGCAGTGGCGGCGGATGCGCAGCACAAGTTCTTCCGTTTGCTGCTGACTGCAGCGGCGTATTCCGATCCGCACATGCAGGCGATGTCGGCGGTGACGTTGAAACCGACCGATGTGGCGATCTGTATTTCGCAGTCCGGGCGTTCCAAGGATCTGCTGATCACCGCCAATCTGGTGCGTGAGAGCGGCGCTTCGCTGATTACCTTGTGCCCGAGCCAGACGCCGTTGGCCGAATTGTCGACCGTCAATCTGGCAATCGATGTGCACGAAGACACCGAAATCTATACGCCGCTGACTTCGCGTATTGCTCACCTGGTAGTGATTGACGTGCTGGCGATGGGCGTGGCGATGGCGCGTGGGCCGAGTCTGGTCAATCACCTGAAGAGCGTGAAGCGCAGTCTGCGCAGCTTGCGCTTGTCGCCGAAAGCCGTGAAAGCGCTGGATGACTGAAGTCATCTAAGGTCGTTCCGACCTTAATCGCGAGCAGGCTCGCTCCCACAGGGGATCTTCGGGGTACACAAATTCTGTGTCATACCGAGATCAAGTGTGGGAGCGAGCCTGCTCGCGAAGGCGTCCTCAAAAACACCACAACCCTGCGCAAGTTTCATCGCACTGTCATCGACACGCAGCCAAACCGTCATCCCCGCCGCCTATCGTGAAACTCCCGTCATCGCCTTGGGAGACTCGAAATGGCTCAGCCCTACGAAGAACGCAACAGCGCCGCGAAAACCCGTCGTCAGCAGGAAGACCAGCGCCGCATGGAGTTTCGCCGCGCTATCGAAGATCGCTTCGAACTCCGTCAGCTTCAAGCCGAAATCGGCGACTTTCCCGAGATCACTCACTGGCAGGCAGCACCCGCAGCTTCCCGTCGAAGCGCTCAACCAGCGCGCTGATCTGCACGCGCTCGCTACGGATAAACGCCAGGAAGGCGTGCGCCACCGGTGACAAGCGTTTGGCTTTGGCTTGCACCAGACACCAGCTACGGAATAGCGGCAATTCCTCGACCGGCAGCTCGACGAGCCCGCCGGTCGCCAGTTCCAGGTTCAGGGCGTGGCGCGTCAACAGCGCCAGGCCCAGACCCGCCTGAACACATTCACGCTGAGCTTCGGCCGAGGCCACTTCCTGAGTCTGGGTGAAGTGCACGCGTTTCTCTTTGAAGTACTCTTCGCAGGCCAGTCGTGTGCCCGAGCCGGGCTCGCGGATCAGCAGCGTGTAGGGTTCCAGATCCTGCAACCGCAGCGGGCCCATGTGTGCCAGCGGGTGATCCGGGCGCGCCACGGCAACAATCGGGTTGTTGAGGAACGGCAGGAAATCCAGACCCATGTCCTGCGGCACCATCGACATGATCACCAGATCGTCGCGGTTGTCGGACAGCCTGCGAATCACCTGGCCACGGTTGACCACGGTCAGTTGCAGATTCACTTCTGGGTGCTGACGCTTGAACGCGGCGAACAGGTGCGGCACGAAGTATTTGGCGCTGGATTCCACCGCCAGTTTCAATTGGCCCTGCAGCGAACCCTGCATGTCGGACAGTTGCATATCGAGGTTTTCCAGACGCCCGAAGATGTCCCGGCTGGCGCGCTGAAGTGCTTCGGCGGCTTCGGTCATGTAGAGTTTTTTGCCGACGTAATCGAATAATGGCTGCCCGATCAGCTCTTCGAGCTGACGAATCTGTAGGCTGACGGCCGGTTGCGTGAGCGACATTTCCTCGGCTGCGCGGCTGTAAGAGCGTAAATCACACACTTCGTTGAAGATCTGCAACTGACGCAATGTCATACGCATCAATGACTTACGCATTTCTTATAGGCTCTGTCGGCAGGCTGATTGTTTAACTATAAGTCTTTATTTATGGCTAACCCAATTTTTATTCATTTTTGTTAATCCCTCATGAGCGCTAGTGTGGACCTGCGACTGAATTGAAACATTTGGTCACGCGTCGACCTGGGTCTAGCAGGTCGTGGTGCCACCGGCTCAAGGGAACCTCCAAGTGATAACAAAGATCCTGATCGCCAACCGTGGTGAGATTGCCGTACGAATCGTGCGAGCCTGCGCCGAAATGGGCATTCGCTCGGTTGCGATTTTTTCCGACGCCGACCGCCATGCGCTGCATGTGAAGCGCGCGGACGAGGCCCACAGCATCGGTGCCGAGCCACTGGCCGGTTACCTGAACCCGCGCAAGCTGGTGAACCTGGCGGTTGAAACCGGCTGCGATGCGTTGCACCCCGGTTATGGTTTCCTTTCGGAAAATGCCGAGCTGGCAGACATCTGCGCCGAGCGCGGCATCAAATTCATTGGCCCGTCGGCGGAAGTCATTCGCCGCATGGGCGACAAGACCGAAGCCCGGCGCAGCATGATCAAGGCCGGTGTACCGGTGACGCCGGGCACCGAAGGTAACGTAGCGGACATCGAAGAAGCCTTGGTCGAGGGCGACCGCATCGGTTACCCGGTGATGCTCAAAGCCACTTCCGGTGGTGGCGGTCGCGGTATCCGGCGCTGCAACAGCCGCGAAGAACTCGAACAGAATTTCCCTCGGGTGATTTCCGAAGCAACCAAGGCCTTCGGTTCTGCCGAAGTGTTCCTGGAAAAATGCATCGTCAATCCCAAGCACATCGAAGCGCAAATCCTCGGCGACAGCTTCGGCAACGTCGTGCATCTGTTCGAACGGGACTGCTCGATCCAGCGCCGTAACCAGAAGCTCATCGAAATCGCCCCAAGCCCGCAACTGACCCCGGAACAGCGCGCCTACATCGGCGACCTGTCGGTGCGAGCGGCCAAGGCGGTGGGCTACGAGAACGCCGGTACCGTGGAGTTCCTGCTCGCCGAGGGCGAGGTGTACTTCATGGAGATGAACACCCGGGTGCAGGTGGAGCACACCATCACTGAAGAAATCACCGGGATCGACATCGTCCGCGAGCAGATTCGCATCGCCTCCGGCCTGCCGTTGTCGGTGAAGCAGGAAGACATTCAGCACCGTGGTTTCGCCTTGCAGTTCCGTATCAACGCCGAAGACCCGAAGAACAACTTCCTGCCGAGCTTCGGCAAGATCACCCGTTACTACGCCCCCGGCGGCCCGGGTGTGCGCACCGACACAGCGATCTACACCGGCTACACCATTCCGCCGTTCTACGACTCGATGTGCCTGAAGCTTGTGGTCTGGGCGCTGACCTGGGAAGAGGCGATGGACCGTGGCCTGCGTGCCCTCGACGACATGCGTCTGCAAGGTGTGAAGACCACCGCCGCGTACTACCAGGAAATTCTGCGCAACCCGGAATTCCGCAGCGGCCAGTTCAATACCAGCTTCGTTGAAAGCCACCCTGAACTGACCAACTACTCGATCAAGCGCAAACCCGAAGAGCTGGCCCTGGCCATCGCCGCCGCCATCGCCGCCCACGCAGGCCTGTGAGGAATACAACAATGTCCAAGAAGATCTTTGTCACCGATACCATCCTGCGCGACGCTCACCAATCGCTGCTCGCCACCCGCATGCGCACCGAAGACATGCTGCCGATCTGCGACAAGCTCGACAAAGTCGGCTACTGGTCGCTGGAGTGCTGGGGCGGGGCGACGTTCGACGCCTGCGTACGGTTTCTGAAAGAAGACCCGTGGGAGCGTCTGCGCCAACTGCGCGCGGCGCTGCCTAACACTCGTCTGCAAATGCTCTTGCGCGGGCAGAACCTGCTGGGCTACCGCCACTACAGCGACGACGTAGTAAAAGCCTTCGTCGCTAAAGCTGCGGTAAACGGCATCGATGTGTTTCGTATCTTCGACGCGATGAACGACGTGCGGAACCTGCGTGTGGCCATCGAAGCGGTGAAGGCTGCCGGCAAACATGCACAGGGCACCATCGCTTACACCACCAGCCCGGTGCACACCATCGATGCGTTCGTCACTCAGGCCAAGCAGATGGAAGCCATGGGTTGCGACTCGGTGGCGATCAAGGACATGGCTGGATTGTTGACCCCGTACGCCACCGGTGAACTGGTTCGCGCGTTGAAGGCCGAGCAATCGCTGCCGGTGTTCATCCACTCCCACGACACTGCCGGTCTGGCGACCATGTGCCAGCTCAAGGCGATCGAAAACGGCGCCGATCATATCGACACCGCGATCTCCAGCTTCGCTTCGGGCACCAGCCACCCGGGCACCGAGTCGATGGTCGCAGCGCTCAAGGGCACCGAGTACGACACCGGCCTGAACCTGGAACTGCTGCAAGAGATCGGTCTGTACTTCTACGCCGTGCGCAAAAAATACCACCAGTTCGAAAGCGAATTCACTGCCGTCGACACCCGCGTGCAAGTCAACCAGGTGCCGGGCGGGATGATCTCCAACCTCGCCAACCAGTTGAAAGAGCAGGGCGCCCTCAACCGTATGGCCGAAGTGCTGGCGGAAATCCCGCGCGTGCGTGAAGACCTTGGCTTCCCGCCGCTGGTGACCCCGACTTCGCAAATCGTCGGCACTCAGGCGTTCTTCAATGTGCTGGCCGGCGAGCGCTACAAGACCATCACCAACGAAGTGAAGCTGTATCTGCAAGGCGGTTACGGCAAAGCGCCGGGCGTGGTCGACGAGAAGCTGCGTCGCCAGGCGATCGGCAGTGAAGAAGTCATCGACGTGCGTCCGGCCGATCTGCTCAAGCCGGAAATGACCAAGCTGCGTGCTGACATCGGCGCCTTAGCCAAGTCGGAAGAAGACGTGCTGACCTTTGCCATGTTCCCGGACATCGGCCGCAAGTTCCTCGAAGAGCGTGCCGCCGGCACCCTCACCCCGGAAGTGCTGCTGCCAATTCCTGAAGCGGGCGGTGTGACAAAAGCGGGCGGCGAAGGCGTGCCGACCGAGTTCGTCATCGACGTTCACGGCGAAACCTATCGCGTCGACATCACTGGTGTCGGTGTGAAGGCCGAAGGCAAGCGTCACTTCTACCTGTCCATCGACGGCATGCCGGAAGAAGTGGTGTTCGAACCGCTCAACGAATTTGTCAGCGGAGGCAGCAGCAAACGCAAGCAGGCGTCGGCGCCGGGCCACGTCAGCACCACCATGCCAGGCAACATCGTCGATGTCCTGGTCAAGGAGGGCGATACCGTCAAGGCCGGCCAGGCTGTGCTGATCACCGAAGCGATGAAGATGGAAACCGAAGTCCAGGCTGCGGTCGCGGGCAAAGTCACCGCGATTCATGTGGCCAAGGGGGATCGGGTCAATCCGGGTGAAATTCTGATCGAGATCGAAGGCTGAGATAACGGCCGCGATCCAACGCTTTAAACCTCGGGGGGGCATGTGCTCCCCTTTTTTTTGCGTATTTTGATCCTGTAGGAGCTGCCGAAGGCTGCGATCTTTTGATGTTGTTTGGCGTTCATAAAACAAGATCAAGAGATCGCAGCCTTCGGCAGCTCCTACAAAGAATGTTGTGTCAGTCAGAACGCCATGCGCCATTGGCCCATTACGCCGTGAGTGCGGCTGTCAGTGGCCATTTCACCCGTGAGACCCACACCGACCGTGTGATTGGCAGACAGCCCGAGATCGAGGCCTGCATCCACCGACAGGCTGTTGCGATCCAGCGCGGCACCGGCAATTTCAAAGCGTTTGCCGCCCTTGACCAGTTGCTGGCGGGTGTCGCTTTCGATCTCGCCAAAGGTGTGTTTCCAGCCGGCACTGAATCGCGGTGTCAGCGTCATGCCGTTGTCCAGCCGATTGATTTTCGCCGTGCGCAGGCCAAACGTACTGCTGAGGTTGTCGCGGGTTTGTCCGAAGACTTCCAGCGCCGCATCCCCACCGTTTTCACGGTAGCTGTCGCGTTGATAGCGCTGATAGCCGACGCTGGCAAACGGTTCGAGCGTCGCGTTGTGCCGGCCAATGTTGACCGCCAGTTCGGCAAAGGCTTGTTGGGTGTTGGCGTCATAGTTGCCCTTGAGGCGATCGCTGAAGCCGTTGAAGGCCACGCGACGTTTGCTGGCGCCGTCATGACTGGCGTAGGTCGCCCCGAGACGCAGTGAGAAGGGGCCGTCCTGACGTGCGGCGTAGGCACCGAGGTGCCAGCTGTCGAGTTCGCCATCGTATTGCCGGGCATCGAGTCTGGTCTGCGATTTACCGCCGACCAGGCCGACATGCCATTGCTCGTTGAGCCGCCAGTCGGCGCCCATGACCAGGCCTTGGGTAGCGTGTTTGAGGGTGCTGTCGAAGTTGCGGTCGACTTTGCCACCATGGCCAAGCGCCTGAATCCACACGCGCCCGGAATCGGCAGCGCCGGCGGCCTGACGCGGCGAGTTGCCGGAACTGTAGGCAGAACCGTAACGGCTATTCAGTTGCTGCATGGCCGAAAGCATGCTCGCGCTCACCGGAGTGATGCTGCTCAGCGTGGCTTTGGCGAGGTTGGCGTTGCTGCCGGCGGCGAGTTGTTCGAGGGCGACCGGTGCGGTGGTTTTGTCGCTGGTCAGAAGCGCGGCGACTGCTGCGTTTGCAGGTTTTATTGGCGCAGGTGCGGGCTGTTCGGCGGACTCGTTAACTTGCGCAGTAAGAGGTTCGTCCGGCATTGGCGATGGGACGGACTCTGCAATGGGAGTCGGCGCTGAAGTCGGAACAGGAACAGAAATTGGAGCTGGTGCAGACGCCGTCAATGGCGTTGGTGTCGCTGATGGCGCAGGTGCTGTTGGATCGACAATGCCCTCGGCAGCGGCACGAGCGTTGTCCGTCGTGGCAGCGCTCGAAAGCGGCTCACCGTTACGGGCGTAAGTCAGCCCGACGGACTTTTTGTTGTATTGCGCAGTGGCTGTCATGAAGGCGAGGTCGCTAATGACCGTACCGAATTCGCCTTCTACCTTGCCGGCTTCGAGGATTTTGTACTGTCTGCTTTGCGGATATTCTCCCGGAGCCGCAACGACTTTCAGGGTGGCGCCTTCCAGCTTGGCGGTGCCATCAACCTTGATCGTTTGACTGCCACCGGGGGTTACCTCGTAAGCCAGTTCGGCGGTCGGGGACAAGCGCAAGTCGCCTTTCACGCGCGGGCTGCCTAGCACCTCATTGACGGTGAGCAGGCCGGCGACCTCCAGGCTTCCCACCACACCTTTACCGGCAAAGCTGCCACCGCTCTCGACATACACGTCGCCCTTGATGCTTCCCAAGTTGGTCAGAGCGGTACCACTGTTCACCAGCACACCTTCCTTGAAGTCTCCCTTGGAACTCGACGTCCAGGCTCCTCGAGCGAGAAATAGACCGTTGAAGTTACGTGTGTCTTTCAACTCTCCGCCTTCAGCGGCATTCAAAAAGAGGACGTTATCCCCCTCGCCACCATCCAGCAGGCCCGTAAAGCTTGCGCCGTCCGTGAGCGTGATCAGATCGTTTACAGCGGTACCTTTAAAAGTCTTTTCAGGGGTTTCAAAAGCGATGGGCACCGTACTTGGGGCAGTGAGAAATGCCCTGAGTCGTTCAAGCGCCATTTCTTTATGGCTGGTTTCGGACGATTCTGCAGCATCCATTATTGCGGGTGAATCAGCGACTTCAGAGGGTTGCTGAGCGTTGGCGACCGCTACGCAACCCAGCGCCAGCGAAATGGCCAAAGCCAAGTGTTTTGGTTTGAATATGTGTTGAGTGGGCATCGGGTTGGGCCTTTCTTTGGAAGAAGACCCAACTCTATTGATGCACCCGAAAATCCGATGTCGGCTGCTTCCCGTAGGCTTGCAGGCGACATCGCATCATTTTGTAGAAAATGACCGCGAGATTCGCAACCAAGACTTTTACTCGGCTGCTGCGGTCCTTTTTCCTACAATCAATCCAGCCCCCGCCGACTGTTCAACCTCAAAAACTCATCTGCCACTGCCCGATCAAACCGTGATTGCGGCTGTTGCTGCCGATCTCACCGCTGTATCCCACACCCAGCGTGTGCCGCGCCGAGATCCCCACATCCAGCCCGGCTTCCAGCACCAGGCTGTCGCGATCCAGCGAGCTGCCATCGACACTGAACGCCGTGCCGCCGGTTATAAAGGCCTGACGAGTCGAGCTGCTGACATCGCCATAGGTGTGTTTCCAGCCAGCGGCCATGCGCGGGGTCACGCTCATGCCGTTGTCCAGGCTGCTCAGGTGCGCTAGGCGCAGGCCGAAGGTGCTGCTGAAGTTGTCTTGGGTCTGGCTGTCGACTTGCAGTGCGGCGGCGCCACCTTTTTCCTGGTAGCCGTCGCGGTGGTAGCGCTGATAGCCGAGGCTGGCGAATGGTTCGGCGCTGAGGCGCCCGCTGCCCATGGCATAGCCGAGTTCGGCGAAGGCTTGCTGGCTATCGGCGTCGTAGTCGCCTTTCGGGCGGTCGCTGAAACCATTGAAGGCGATGGTGCGTTTGCTTTCGCCCTGATGGCCGCTGTACGCCGCGCCGAGGCGCAAAGCGATCGGGCCGTTCTGGTGCAGCGCGTAGACGCCGGCGTGCCAGCTCTCGACGTTGCCGTCGACGCCGGTCGCGTCCAGATCGGTTTTCGAATAGCCGCCCAGTACGCCCAGACGCCACGCCGGATTCAGTGCCCAGTCGGCGCCTAGCACGCTGCCCTTGGTGCGTTGCTCCAGACCACTGCTGCCGTGTTCGCCATCGAGCTTGCCGTAGCCGCCGATGCCTTGCAGCCAGAGCCGGCCGCGAGCGTTCGGATCATTCAGGTTGCGCGCCTCGGTCGGCACGCCGTTGGCCGCCAGCACGGGCGTGTCGCGTTGATCGAGGCCGACCAGCAGTCCCGGGCTGCCGCCCATTTGCTGCATCGCCGAGAGCATGCTGTTGCCGACCTGACTGCTGGCGCCGAGGGTGGCGCTGGTCAGGTTGGCGTTGCTGGCGCCGGCCAGTTGCTCGATTGCCGCGCCAGCGCTGCTTTGGCTGGTATTGAGCAGGGCGTTGTACAACGCATTGTTTTTACCGATCGAGGCGAGGCTGTTGGCGGCGTTGCTGCCGTTGCCGGTCGTGGCGAACTCATTGAACGCCACGTCATTGCGGGTGTAGGTCAGGTCGACCTGGGTTGGCGTGTAGGCGAGGGTCGGCGTCAGGAACGCATAGTCGCTGCTGACCTTGCCGAAAGTGCCGTTGACCTGCGCCGCTTGCAGCACGGTGTAGTGGCTCTGCCATGGATAGGTGCCGCTGCCGGGATTCACCGCGAGGGTTGCGCCGTTGAGATTGGCGATGCCGCCAACCTGCACGGGCGCGCTGCTGCCGTCGGCGTTGACACCGTAGGCGAGAGTGGCGGTGCTGCCCATGGTCAAATCGCGAACAATCGTGGCGCGGCCGAGTCCGGTGTCCGTGTGCAAAATGCCGTTAACGTTAAGATTGCCCACCGAGCCGCCACCGGCATACACACCGCCCGCGTCGACGGTCAGGTTGCCAGCGATGCTGCCCTGATTGATCAGCGTTGCGCCGTTGCGCACCGCGCCGCCGTCGCTGAAATCGCCACTGCCCGACAGCGTCCACGCGCCTTGCTTGACCTCCAGCCATTCGAAGTTGCGACTGGCGCCGAAGCTGCCACCGGCCGCATCGTCCATCACCACCCGGTCGTAACCGCTGCCGCCATCCACCACGCCGACAAAGCGACTGCCGTTGCGCAAGGTCAGGCTGTCGTTACCGCCACCCAGATCCAGCGCCAGGCCATTGCTGCCGCTGATCGTGCCGCCGTTGATGACGTTGTCGGCGAAATCACCGACGAACTTCACGCCAAAACCGTTGAGGCCTTGAATGGTGCCGAAGTTTTCCAGCGTGGTCGCCGCCAGTCCCGAGCCGCCGCTGCCATCGTCGACCAGAATGGCGCTGTCGGCACCGCTGATCAAAGCGTTGCTGGCGTTGAGGATGGAACCGCCACCCAGCGCGATACCCTCGCTGCCGTTGGCGAAACCACCCTTGTCCACACCGCCCGCACCGACGCCCTGAATGGTCCCGTAGTTTTCGATGTGGGCGATCTTGTCGATGTCCACGCCGTCGCCGTCACCGTTCGCTTGCAAGCCTGAGTAAGCCCCGGTGATGGTGCCGTGGTTGATCACCGTGCCATCGCCGTCGGAACCGAAGCCGGAACCATTACGGCCGGTGATCTGCCCGTAGTTGATCAGCGTCGCGCCAAGATCGGTGGTGATGCCGTGCCGGCCACCGGAAATCACCCCGTAGTTGGTCACATTGACGCCGCTCGCGGAATCGATATCGATCCCGTCGAATTTCTCGTCGGCATTGTGCGAATCGCCGGTGGAAATCTCGCCGTAGTTGGTAATGGTCGCATTGGCGCCGGTCTTCATGCCGTCACTGGCGTCGCCGCGAATCAGCCCGCCGACGCGGTTGATAATGGTGGTTTTCACGCCGGCACTGCGTAGCGCATCGAGGTCCAGTCCCTGGCCGGTGGTGGAGCGAATCACGCCGCTGTTGTCGATCAACAGACTGCCGCTGACAAAGTTGCTGTCGATGCGCAAAGCATCGTTGGCGCCGAGAATCTGCCCGCCGCTGCGGTTGTAAATCGTGTAGTTGCGCGCCTGGGTCAGGTCACCGCTGCTGTCGATGGCCCGGCCACCGCTGGAAACGATTTTGCCGGCGTTATCGATCACCACACCTTCACTACTGGTCTTGTCTTTCAGGCTCACGGCCTTGCCGCTGTTGGTGATGCTGCCCGGTGCGGAAATCGTCAGCGTATCGCTGCCTCCCAGCGTTTGCGCTGCCGTGGTGGCGGTGTCGATCTGCACGGTTTTGCCGTGGGCTGCCGTGGCGGTGATCAACAGGGCAATGGCGAGAGACAGACGCTGGGGCGGGAACGGCATGGTCGGACGGCCTTTTTGTTATAAGACGGGCCGTCCTGTATAGCGAAGGGTTTTTACAGAATGATGTCGGTTGCTGATCTGCATTGTTTTGCATTCAGATTTCGCTTGTCAGGAGTAAATCTGCATTTTGTTGCAGATTTTGGCGTTCTATCAGGCTTTGAATGCACTACATTGCATCCGGCATCAATGAAGGCTCTGTTGAAATGTATTTAAAAGTAGAGGAAATGAAAGCGTGGGATCTGCAATGAGCCTGACGGTAGCTGAGCGCATGGCGCTCATCGAAAGCATCCAAGAAGCGCTGGCCGACGGGACATTGGACATCAGCGAAGCCGTCCGCCGTTTACGAGTGGAGGTGACAGGGCTGCATCAAATCCAATTCGCTAAGATGTGCAAAATTTCGGTCCGCACGTTGATACACATAGAGCACGCTGAGGGTAATCAGACGTTGAGGTCGTTGGACTCAATATTCCGATTGTTTGGCCTGAAAATGGGCGTCGTGCGGATACGCCGAGAGCCCCATTAAAACCCGACGCAGCCCGCAATGTGCTGATCGCCCTAGCTACGCCGCACATATGCCTTTCCATAATGGCGTTCCATTTTCGCCTGAATCAATTCCAGTCCAATCGACATCAGCCAGTAAATGATCGCCGCCGTCGTCAGCATTTCGATATAGCGGTAGCTTGAGCGTCCATAGGACTGGGCGAGAAACATCACTTCCCAGACGCCCATTACCGAAATCAGCGACGAGTCCTTGAGCATCGAGATGAACTGGTTGGTGGTGGGCGGGATGATCGTGCGCATGGCTTGCGGCAGGGTGATGCGCCAGAAAATCACCGTCTCGCGCATACCCAGTGCCAGCGAAGCTTCGCGCTGGCCGTGGTCGACACCGAGGATGCCGGCGCGGAAGATTTCGCTGAGATAGGCGCCGTAGTTCAACGACAGGGCAATGATGCCCGCGACGATGGCGCCAGGCACGATGCCCAGTTGGGGCAAGCCCAGGTAGATCAACAGGATCTGAATGAGCAGTGGCGTGCCGCGAAAGAACGAGGTGTAGAAACTGGCGATGCCGAACGCCACGGCGCTTTTCGACAGGCGCGCCAATGCCGTGATGAAGCCCAGCAGGGACGAGGCGACAATCGAGCACATACACAGGAAAAGCGTCAGCGCCGCGCCTTGCAGAAAGCCGTTGGGCGCCAGGTGCAAGCCGACCAGGTTGGGCAGTTTGTCGAGGATGATCGAGAACTTCAGGTCGAAGCTCAGGAAGAACCCGGCGAACAGGCAGAACAGCGCCGCCCATGTCAGGTACAGCCGCGTACGAAAACCGAACAGGCGTTGCAGGCGTGATTCAGCCACCGGTTGTGGTGGCTGTGGAGGTGTCGGGAAAGAAGTCATTGGCTTATATCAGCGCCGATCCATTTTTGTGACAGCTTGCTCAGGGTGCCCTCCTGCTTCAGTTGCGCGAAGACTTCACGCACCTTGGCGTCCCACTGCGCATCACCCTTTTCGATGGCCACCGAATTCGGCTCCGAGTACAGCGGCGCGCCGGCCAGTTTGAAGCGTTTGTCTTCGTTCAGGCGTGGCTGCGCGGTGACGAGGTTGGTGAGGATTGCATCCAGGCGCACGCCGGCGCCCAGGCCCAAATCCTGGAAGGCGACGTTGTCGGTATCGTACGGCGCGATCTGCACGTCTTCGAACGGGTACTGCAACTGCTTGTCTTCGGCACCTTCGATGACCAGGTTCTTGTTCAGATAGCTTTCGTAACTGGACGCGCTGGTGAGGCCGACTTTTTTGCCGCTCAGATCCTTGGCGTCGTGGATCCGCTCATCCTTGGCGTTGACCACGATCACCGCTGGCGAGGCGTAGTACTCGACCGGGAAGTCGAACACTTCGGCGCGGGCCTTGCTCGGCGTCATCGAGCAGATGCAGATATCGTAGCGCCCGCTCCAGCGGCCGGCGGCAATGACGTCCCAGGACGGTGTCTCCAGTCGCAACTTCACGCCTAACTTGTCAGCCACGGCCTTAGCGACGTCAACATCGAAGCCATCAAGCTGATTCTGGTCATTGAGAAACGAGAACGGTGGGTAGCTTTCCATCAGCACGCCGACCAGTTCTTTCTTTTGCTCGATACGGTCCAGCGTCGTGCCACCAAAGGCTTGCGTGGAGGCGACCAGAATGGTCAGGCCCAAGGCCAGTAGCGGTTGAAATTTCACGGTCGATCCCTGGGTAAAAAAGAGGTTGTTTTTAACGGAATGGTGCGTATTAAATAGTTATAAGAACGACTCTGATAGTGAGTTATTTTCATAAGCATATGAGTGAAAAGCATATGGGCGCAGGCAGCACGATTATTCTCGATGGCGGCATGGGCCGTGAGTTGCAGCGCGCCGGGGCGCCATTTCGTCAACCGGAGTGGTCAGCACTGGCGTTGAGCGAGGCGCCGCAAGCGGTTGAGGGGGTGCATGGCGCTTATATCGCCAGTGGCGCCAATGTGATTACCACCAACAGTTATGCCGTGGTGCCGTTCCATATTGGCGAAGAGCGCTTCGCCGCTGAAGGGCAGGCGCTGGCCGCGTTGGCCGGTGAGCTGGCGCGACGTGCGGTGCAGGCCTCGGGGAAATCCGTGCGAGTGGCTGGCTCATTGCCGCCGCTGTTTGGCTCCTATCGTCCGGATCTGTTCAACGCCGACCGAGTGACCGAGTTGCTGGCGCCCTTGGTCAATGGCTTGGCCCCGCACGTTGATCTGTGGCTGGCGGAAACCCAAAGCTCGATCATCGAGGCGCGTGCCATTCACGCCGGGTTGCCGAAGGATGGCAAACCGTTCTGGTTGTCGTTCACCTTGAAGGACGAAGACACCGATGAAGTGCCACGCCTGCGCTCTGGAGAGCCAGTCGCCGAGGCGGCTGCGGTGGCGGCTGAGTTGGGCGTCGAGACGTTGTTGTTCAATTGCAGTCAGCCGGAAGTGATCGGTGCCGCGATTGATGCCGCGCGTGACACCTTCGAGCGTTTGGGGGCGAAAATTCACATTGGTGCTTACGCCAATGCGTTTCCGCCGCAGCCAAAAGAAGCTACGGCCAATGACGGACTTGATCCGCTGCGCGATGACCTGGATCCGCCGGGTTACTTGCACTGGGCGATTGACTGGCAGCAGCGCGGTGCGAGCCATTTGGGCGGTTGCTGCGGGATCGGGCCAGAGCACATTGCGGTGCTGGCGCAGAAACTGGGCTGAAAATAGATCAAAAGATCGCAGCCTGCGGCATCTCCTACAGGGTGAACGTCAATCCCGTGTAGGAGCTGCCGCAGGCTGCGATTTTTTGCTTTTCAGGTAATCACGATCGGCATTCAACCAAGCCTTTCACCTGCCCGTCGGGCGTCTGATTTTCGTCCGACAGCCACCTTTCGAAACCTGCCGCAATCGCCGGCCACTCTCCATCCAGAATCGAGTACCACGCAGTGTCGCGGTTCTGTCCCTTGACCACCATGTGCTGGCGGAACACGCCTTCGAAGCTGAAACCCAAACGCTCGGCGGCGTACTTGGAGCGGGCGTTGCCGTTGTTGCATTTCCATTCGAGGCGACGGTAGCCGAGGTCGAAGGAATATTTGGCCAACAGGTACACCGCTTCGGTGCTTCTCGGCGAGCGTTGCATCGGCGCGCCGAAGGTGACGTGACCGATTTCGATGCGGCCCTGGGCCGGGACAATCGACATCAGGCTGAGGATGCCTTGCACCTGACCGCTGGCGCGATCTACGACGCTGAAGAAATACGGGTCGCTGGCGGCCGCGTGGTTGTTCAGCCAAGCGTCGAACGCCGTGCGCTCCGGGAATGGGCCATAGGGCAGATAATCCCAGAGTTTCGGATCGGCACCGGGGCCTTCGAGTGCGGCGAACAGCGGGTCACCGTGGCGCGCCGGGTCGAGTCTTTCCAGGCGAATGAAACGCCCTTCAAGCAAGGTGGCGGTGGGGGCGGCGACGCCTTTCCAGTCAGCGAGTGAAGCGGTCATGCGTGCGTCTCCTTAAAGGGCTTGGCGAAACTGGATGAAGCCCGGGCGTTCGGCGATACGCTCGTAGAGCTGGATCGCGGTGGCGTTGGTTTCGTGGGTCAACCAATGAACCTTGCAGCAGCCGTCAGCCTTGGCGGTGGCGTAGACGTGTTCGATCAACCGGCGGCCGACGCCGGTGCCCCGGGTCTGCGGGACCACCAGCAAGTCCTGCAGGTAGCAGGAGTTTTCGATGCTCCAGTTCGAACGATGATAGATGTAATGCACCATGCCTACCGCTTTACCGCCAGCCCAGGCGAGGGCGGCGTGGGTCGATTCGTTCGGGTCGAGAAAACGCTGCCAGGTGCTGTGCGTCACAGCGTCCGGCAGTTCGGTGTTGTAGAAACGCAGGTAGGCCTGCCATAGCGGCAGCCAGGCGGCGTGGTCGTCGGCGCTGACCGGGCGAATGTCGATCTGACTCATGGGGGATTTCCTTAGCGCATCAATCGGGCGAGGGTTTGATCATTGATGTCCGGGCTGGCGGCCAGGCCTTCGCGCACGCCGGCAATGTCTTCGGCGCTGCGGTTCTGGCTGAGCTTGCGCTTGCCTTCGAGACGGTCAATGGGAATGGCGAAACCGACAATCGCCTTGAGCATGCCGTCGATGTAATCGGCGGGCGCGTCGGCGACTGACCACGGTTGGGCGCGGCCGGCCTCATGCCGGTCGGTGAGGGTGCTGACGATGTCGAGCAGGCGTCCGCCATCGCTGAAGGTTTCGGCGTGGCCATAAGCGTGCACGGCGATGTAGTTCCAGGTCGGCACGACTTTGCCGTGTTCAGCTTTGCTCGGGTAAAAGCCCGGGCTGACGTAGGCATCGGCGCCGGCGAAGATCAGCATGGCTTCGGCGCCGTCACGCAGGTCTTTCCACTGTGGGTTGGCGCGGGCCAGGTGCCCGTAGAGCGTGCCGTACTCGCCTTGTTCGCAATGCAGCAGTACCGGCACATGGCTGGCCTGCAAGCCACTTTCGCCATGACTCACCAGAATGGCGAGGCGGGTGGCGAGAATCAGTTCGTGCAGTTGGGACAACTCTTCGATGGCAAAGGCGCGTGGCGTGTACATGGGCAGATTTTCCTTGGCGAATGCCAGCATCCTAGGCAGGCTATTGGTCTGTTGTAAGAGCCATTGATGACCAATTTCATAGGTCCATTGCCATGCCCGATTCGCCGCTGTTATCCATGCCGTTCAACCCTGCCGGGATCGAGCTTGATCGCCGTCAGGGTTTGAGCCGTCAGCTGTATCAGGCTTTGCGCCTGCGCGTACTGGATGGACGGCTGGCGAGTGGCACGCGGTTGCCAGCCAGTCGCGATCTGGCGGCGGCGCTGGGGATTTCGCGTAACAGCGTTGTGCGCGCCTACGATCAACTCTATGCCGAGGGTTTTATTGAAGGGCGAGTGGGGGACGGAACCTACGTCGCACAATTGATGCCAGTAACGGCCTCGGCAAAAAAACTATCCACAAAAGTATCCACAGGGTTTTCAACAGGCTTACCCACAGCCTTATCCACAAATTGGCTGGATTTACCTGTGGTTTCATCCAGTAAAGTTATCCACAGCGGTGGTTTTTCGCGCATTGAAAACAACCATTTGTCCAAGCCGCCGAGCGGTCCACCGCGAGCGTTTCGCGTCGGGGTTCCGGCGTTTGATTTGTTCCCATTCGAGGTGTGGGCCAAGCTGAATGCGGCTTTCTGGCGTAAACCGGATCTGGAGCAGTTGTGTTACGGCGACCCGTCAGGCGACGCGCGCCTGCGTGCAATGATCGCTGCCTATTTGCGTAGTTCGCGCGGCATGCAGTGCTCGCCTGAGCAAATTGTGATCACCAGCGGCGCACAGCAAGGCATTAGCCTTTGTGCACAGCTGCTGGTGGAGCCGGGCGATGGTGTGGCGATCGAGAATCCGGGCTACCGCGCGGCCGGTCATGCGTTCGCGGTGGCGGGCGCTCGTTTGCACGGGATTGCCGTGGACGAGGAGGGCATGGACTGCTCGGCGTTGTCGGCCACCGGGGATTGTCGTGTGGCGTATGTGACGCCCTCTCATCAGTACCCGACAGGCGTGGTGATGAGTCTTGCCCGGCGCCTCGAACTGCTCGCCTGGGCCGAGCGCAACCAAGGCTGGATCGTCGAGGACGACTACGATGGCGAATACCGCTACACCGGTGCGCCGCTGGCGCCGTTGGCGGCACTCGATCGACAGGGGCGAGTGCTGTATGTCGGCACTTTCGGCAAAGTTGCCTTTCCGGCATTGCGCCTCGGTTATCTGGTGCTGCCGCCGGCGCTGGTCGATGCCTTCTCGCAACGCCGCGCGGTGGATGTCCGCCATTCCGAGGTCAGTACCCAAGCGGTGATGGCCGAGTTCATGGCGGCCGGGCATTTCCAGCGGCATATCCGGCGCATGCGCCGCGCCGCCCTGAGCCGTCGCAATACCTTGCTCCACGGTTGGCCGACCGCCATTGCCGGTGTTGGAGATTTGCCCGCCGTTTCCGCCGGGCTGCACCTGACGGTGGCCGTAACAAGCATCGAGCGCGAGCAGCAGTTGATTGCGCAGGCAGCAGGCGTTGACGTGGAGATCAACGGCTTGAGCAGTTACTGGCTGCCGGACTCCACTGCACCGCTGGACCAGCGCGCCGGGCTGGTCCTGGGCTTTGCCGCCGTTCCTGAACCTGACATTACAGCGGCACTGAAGCGCTTGCGGCAGGTTTGGCAGGCGTGAAGAACAGATGCTCGGCTGACTGTCGTGAAATCTCGCTGCGATGGATTTCGAGGAGCTGCGAACTGGTGGGATCGCTCGGCTCGTGGGAACCGCCGATGTGTCGTTGCGCGACTGTTTTCATATGACCGGCGGTGAACGAAGCGACGGGAGCGTCGACACTGCTGTAGTGGAAGTGTGCGTAACACAGCACCTTGCCGGTGTGGGCATCGCGTACTTCGTATTCGTCGAGAAAACCCCTTGAGTGGCCTTTGAGCCGGCGACGGGTAATGGTTTTGGAAATCGTCACTTCACCCTTGTCTTTGAGCCACTGCACCCCCGCCGCAGTCGGCGGTTGTTGTTTGATCAGTCCGATGCGAATGCTGGTGCCTTTTTCGTCAAGGGCGTTAGCGGCCTCGTCAAGCTTGTGGCTGATTTCTTCGGTCGGCTTTTTGAAGTCTGCGGTCAGATTACTGGCGGTCAATGCTTCATCAATCGCCGCATTGGCTTCGCGCAAGACAGCGGCATGCTTGTGGTATTCCTCCTCGACCTCGACAGGTATCCGCCGCCCTCGTTTGAGGTGAGCCTCGATACGTTGGTGGAATGCAGCCAGGCCGTCGATCAGCGCCTGGCCTGCACGGCTGCTGACACTCAGGGAAGGACGGGCCTTGGGTTGGCGGGTCTTTGCCGTGCGCTGTTCTACCCAGACACCGGGTGACTCTTCCTGGAATGTGGCGATGACACCCGTCAGGGTGGTTCGTACTTCCACCTGGTCGGATTTTTGCCCCTTGATGCGTTTTTTTCGATTGCCGACTACCGTGCCTCTGGATTGGGTTTTGATGATCTGGCGCGTTGATGATCTCGCCTTCGAAGGCCCCGATGTCGGTCCCAGCAAGTGCTTGAAGTGCAGCAACTCGGCCAGTTTTACATCCGTGCGCGCCCTGAACCCGTTTACCCGTTTACGCACATGCTGCAGTCGCTCAGTGTTGATCTGTTCGGGGTAGTCGATGAGCAGATCACCAAAGCGCTGATCGATGGCGGAAAACTGTTCGGCCACATTGCTCAGGACATCGATGCGTTCGCGCAGGTTGTCGAGGCTTTCATCCTCGGTCAGATTCAGCGTGCTCTGGATACTCAACGCGGCGTCTTCGACGAGACTGGCGAGTGCCTGATAGGCATTGGCGACGTCCGCTGTCGTACCGGCCTTGATGCAAATTTCCTGGCCAAGACTGATCTGCAAAAGCTTGAGGTCGTTCAGATCATATTTCGGCAATGCCTTGCGGTAGGTTGGAATAATTTTGACGGCATCTTTTCCCAACAACATCAGTTCGTCAAAACGGCTATTGGCCAACTCTGTTTTTTCAATGATGGCCTGGGTCTGGAGGGTCATTCTTTCAAAGGTCTGAACAAACGCCTGCGCGATGAAACCGGCTTCATCGGCAAGCATTGTCTGCATGGCCTTCAGGTCAGTCTGAAATACGGCGGAATGCAGGTCGAGCCATTCCTGCCCGAGAAACAGCTGCATTTGCAGTCGCTCAATCATGACGGTCCGGTAGTTCGGAATCGGCTCTTTCTGATTCAACGCCTTGATCTGTTCAATATTCGCGCCGTACGCCTTGAGCTGTGCGCCTAGCGTTGCCAGATAGTGCTCGCGTGCCGGTCCTCGTGCTTGCCCGTCCGCATCGTTGAAGGCTTTGTGGTCAGCATCACGCTGAATCTGCTTGGCTTTCATCGTTGCGTCGAACGCACTGATTTCGGCAGTCAGTTGCCTGGCGTCCATTTTGCTCACGTCCTGAACGGCCTCAAGTGCGCTGTCAAGTCCGCCGCCTCGCAGGCGCAAGCGAAGGTCGACCACCCATTGGCCGTTGGCCGTGCGGGTCAGTTGCGGCCCGTTGCGCGGCGGTTGCTGGCGCGAGTCGATGATCTGCACCTCGGCGTGCTCATTGAGCATGACTTCGAACCAGCGCTGGCCTACGGGAGCGAACCACTGTTGTTGACGGGAATAAAGATGCCTGTGCGTGCCCTCGGTGGCGGCATCGCCGATGCCTTTGGGTTTGGCGATCTGAAAACTGTCGAGCAGCGCTGCGAGTGCGACCGGGGATCGTTTCAGCGCCGTGAAGGGGTTGACCACCATCTCATGCGCAATGGGCAGTGCAGTGCTGGAGACGTCCGGCAACTGCAACGGTTTGCTGACGACGAGTTCGGTGGTGACGGTGGCGGTGGGTTCTTCCTGCGGGATCGACTCGCTGAATGGCTTGTCGCCGACCGCTGCGCGATGGGCGAGCACCATGCCCAAGGCCAGGAGAATGTCGGTGAGGGCTGTCCAGGCAAGCTTGCCGGATTGCTCATTGGCCACGTCGCTGATCTCTTGCAGGTCGTCCATGATCTGCCAGATCCACGCTGCCGTGCCGACGCTGCGCCCGAGGAATGGCAAAGCCGCGTTGAACAGCATCCAGCCGCCGTGTTTGAGCGTTGCCCAGCGTGCTTCTGCATCAGAGACCGATTGCCGATCGGCCTGGGTGATGACAGCCTGCACGTTGCTGTTATGCAGGGTCGCCAGTACATCGTGTTCAATCGTTGCGGTCGCCAGCGCAACGGGGCCGGACATGTCGAGGGCGGTGAAGGGGTTCACCAGCAATTGCGGGATAGTCCAGACTGAAGGCAATCGGGCGGTGAAGACGAACTGGCTGTAGTTGAAGCGCACATCGTCCGGCAACCAGGCCAGGACCGATTCGCGCAGCTCCTGTGAGTGCTGGATCTCGTAAAACAGGTTGGCGTGTGAGGGAAATTGCATCAGTGCCGTTTCGAACAGCGGTCGATAAAGCAGGCACGGCCCTTTGTCCGCCTCGCGCGGGCCGATGACGAACATGTTGTTGACGATATCGGCCTGTGATCGACTGCGATGGGCCACGAACCCCAGCGGGCGAATGACGATTTCATCGCGATCGACATGACGCTCATCGCCGGTGTTTGCCAGCGCGGCAACCACATAGCGGTAACCCTGTTCAGTGATGCCGGTCTTGCCCTGTATTTTGTGCTGCAACGCCAGCAGCGGCAGTTCGATGGGCAACTGGCTGGCATAAAGTGCTTGCAGTGCCGACGCCTGCTCATTGTTGTCAATCAGCAGGTTTTGCAGGTACGCGGGGTAGGTCTGGCCGATATCGACGCTGCTGACCAGTTGTTGCAGGTAGCTTGCGGTCATCCACTCAGGCAACACGCCGCCATCCTTGTAACGTGCGGTTTTGTTGCCGGCTGGCTGCCCCGCGAGGTTCTGCAGCGCGAGTTCAATGAGCGACAGCGTCTTGGTCTGCGTGTTACCCGGCAAGACAAATGTGCCCCAGACCACCAGGCTGGTGATGCTGATCTCGATGTCATCGATCCTCACCTCGCCGGCTTGCGGATGATCCTTGGCTATCTGTTGTTTCAGGGCATCACGGGTGAACGCTTGCAGGCTGATGACTTCGCTTTGAAATGATTTTCCCTTGTTCGTGTGCTGCACCATCGTCAGATCCAGCAGATGCCGGCTGTAACGGGTTTGATCGGCGGGAGAGGCGCTGTCGAGCCATTCTGGCAGCATCGGACGCAGGCGAGCGATATGAGGTTTGAGGCGCGGTGTCGGCTCTCGCGGATTGCCGACAGTCCCGGTGTGCGGATATAGCTCGCTGGAACTCGAACCCTGAAAATAATTGATCGCGCCCAGCGCCTCGGCTTCCAGGGCGACCAGTGTGCAGGCTTGATAGTCGAAGAAATGGCCCTGTGGTTCGACCAGTCGCCATTTCAACCCGGCACCGGAGGCACCTTGCCAATAACGACGCGGCAGGGCTTCGCCGAGTTTTTCCAGCGATTGAAAACTCTCGAAGCCCTGCAGCACCGAGTGGGTCATGATCAACGTGCGCTTGTCGTCGGTGCCGATCAGTACCGCGGTATCGAGCAGGGTCACATGCTTCTGCTCGTCACCCTCGCCGCGGTCAAGATCAATCAGGCAGGCGCGGGTCTTGTATTTGTCGGTGGGCAGTCGCTGGTGTTTGTCCGGGTATTTATAAAGCGCTTCGGCCATGGCGCGCTGGTCGGCATCCCAGCCAGGGTTCGCGTCGACCTTCCACAAATTGCGCAGGGCCTGTGACATCTGCTGCCAGCGCGGCTGCCCTGGGTAGGTGAAATCATCCCAGTAATTGACCTGGTGTTCCTTGTAGGCGATGAACAGCAACGGTGCCAGCTCATTGAGCAGCTTACCGATCGCGCTGATTTTCACCGGCAGCTGGATGGCGGACGGCAGGTCGGGCTGCAAGGTCAGATAATGCTCACCGTCGAGATACGCCACAGTCGTGCCGGAGAGGCCCAGGCGTACCAGGGTGTCGGTCAGCGATTCGATCAGGTGGCGACCCGGGACGACCCGATCATCTTCAATGACCCAGGTCGGTCTTACGACCATGGCCAACTGCGGGTCGAGATCGAGGTCGGGATACAGCGTCCTGAGCGCGGGGCGCAGCGTTTTCGACGCAACTTCTCGCAGTGAAGGGCCGGTCACCAGTTGAGTCACGACATCGACGGCGCTGGGCGAGGGGATTTCGGGCATGGGCAACTCCTGCTCTGATGGGCGCGCCCAAGGGCGGCGGTTCCGGGCAAGGTAGCGGCGAGCGGCGGCGCACGTGCGGTACATACATATTGCGGGCAAAAAAAGACCCGCCTGGGCGGGTCTGGTGTTTACGGTTGCGACGAGAATCTGGTTATCGTTCGAAGCCTTCCAATACGTTCACCGCGTTGATGCCGATTTCCTCCACAGCGTAACCGCCCTCCATGACGAACAATGTCGGTTTGCCGAGTGCAGCAATGCGCTTGCCCATCGCCAGATAATCGGGGCTGTCGAGTTTGAACTGCGAAATCGGGTCATCCTTGAAGGTGTCGACGCCGAGCGATACGACAATGACGTCGGCGCCGTAGCGATCGATCTCGTCGCAGGCCTGATCCAGCGCCGCACTCCACACGTCCCAGCCGGAGCCTGCGGGCAGCGGGTAGTTGAAGTTGAAGCCTTCACCGGCACCTTCGCCACGCTCATCGTCGTAGCCGAGGAAAAACGGAAATTCTGCTTCCGGGTGGCCGTGGATCGAGGTGAATAGCACGTCGCTGCGCGCGTAGAAAATCGATTGCGTGCCGTTGCCGTGGTGATAGTCGACGTCGAGGATCGCGACCTTCTTGTGGCCCTGATCGAGGAACGCCTGCGCGGCGATCGCAGCGTTATTGAGGTAGCAATAACCCCCCATCAAGTCGCTGGCAGCGTGGTGTCCCGGTGGCCGGCACAACGCGAAGGCAGCGCGCGCGCCACGCTGGATTTCTGCTTGCGCGGTCAGGGCAACTTGCGCCGCGCTGTACGCCGCTTGCCAGGTGCCGGCGGTGATCGGTGCGCCGCCATCGAAGCTGTAATAGCCGAGCTGGCCGTGCAGGCTGGTCGGTTTGATTGCACGCAGAGTGCGCGCCGGCCAGGTGTAGGGCAGCAGATCGCCGTCGGTATTGAATTCAGTCCAGCGCGGCCACGCGCCTTTGAAAAAGTCGAGGTAGTCACGGCTGTGGATGCGGGCGATCGGCTCCAGACCGAAATCCTTCGGCGCCTCGACCGGGCCGAGGTTCTGGTTTTTAACGCGCTGCAGCACATGGTCGGCGCGCGACGGCATCTCGAAGCACGGCTTCAGTTGGCCATCGATGAGTTCGCAGCGGCCATGGTGCAGGTGGTGATCGTCCGAGTAGATCGTCAGCATTTGTTGTTCTCCGCAGGGCTGATTCGGTTGCTCCCAGTGTTGCGGCGCGAGGTGAATCGGAAAACGGCAGGAAAGGCCAAAAGGGGATGGATATGGCCAAAAACACTGACCGCAATTCGCCCCTCAGGCCCGGAATTGGCTCGGCGCCACGCCGCTCCAGCGCACGAAGGCATGACGAAAGCTCGCAGTCTCACTGAAGCCAAGGGTCTCGGCGATGCGGTAGATCGGCAACTGATCCTCACACAACATCTGCTTGGCTCGCTCGAAGCGCAGTTCATCGAGCAATTCCTGATAGCTGCAGCCCATGTCCTTGAGATGCCGGCGCAGAGTGCGTGGCGAGCACTTCATCTGTTGCGCCAGGCCTTCCAGCCCCGGCGCGGCGTTCAGTTGGGCGCTGAGCAACTGGCGGATGCGCCCGAGCCACGCTTGGCGTCCGGTGAACTCAAGGTTCTGCTTGCGGCAGCGTTCAGCCATGGCTTGATGGGTGATGACATCGGCCAGCGGCAGCGGTTGATCGAGCCAGTGACGGTCGAAGGCGAAGGCGTTGTCCTTGGCGGCGAAGTGCAGCGAGCTGTCGAAGTGCTCGGTATAACTGTCGCGATAATCCGGTGCGGCGTGTTCGAAGCGCGTGGCGAGCAAGGGCAGCGGATGCCCGAGCAGGTCATCACAAATGACTTTCAGCGACACCAGGCAGAACTCGGCATTGAACACCGCCATCGCCGGACTCTCGCGATAATCGGCCGCGACGAACCAGACGCGTTCGCCATCGTCTTCCAGACTCAATTCGAAAAGTGTTCCCAACAGCGCCGGATAGCGAATCGCCAGACGTAAAGCGTCACCGAAGGTGGCACAGGTCAGCAAGGCATAGCCAAGGATGCCGTAGCAGGAAACGTGCATGCGCCGGCCCAGCTCCAGGCCGATGTCGTGCTTAAGCGCGACTGCATTGGCGCAGACCTGCATCTCCTGATTGGTGGTGATGCGCGTGTCGGCCCGGCTGAGATCCGCCGCACTGATGCCGCTGCCGGCCAGCAACGCTTCGCTCGACAGGCCTTCGGCTTTGAAGGTGTTGAGGATTAGCGAGACGGCGTTGAGGGTGGTGAGGTGGGAGTGCAGCATAAGATCTTCCAGCCTGAGGATGGCTGGAACGCAGCAAATTGCATGCCGCAGCAGCCCCTCACCCCAACCCTCTCCCAAAGGTAGAGGGGGCCGATTGGGGGATATTGGCGAGATGCACCGAGGTGATACATCTCTGCCGAATCCACAATCGACGCGATTTATCAGGTCGACGGACAGCGAAAAACAACTCGGTCAGTGCCCTCCCCTCCGGGAGAGGGTGAGGGCCGATCCAGAGCCTTGCTCAGAGCAACTCACCACACAAATCCAGTTCGATCAGCCGACGCATTTCCGCCGTTTCCAGCCCTGCACCGAGCACCCCATGCAACTTGCCGAACGCCGCCTCACGAGTCATGCCACCACCGGACAACACGCCTACACCGCGCAATCGACTGCCAGCCTCGTAAACATCCAGCTCAACGCCGCCTTCATGGCATTGCGTGACCGCCACAACGACTACGCCGTTATCCCGCGCACGGCCAAGGCTTGCCAGAAACTCAGGGTTGTCGCTCGGCCCTGTACCGCTGCCGTAGCACTCCAGCACCAGACCCTGAATGCCGCTGGCGAGCAGACCATCAAGGACTTCGGCGCTGATGCCGGGGAACAGTGGCAGCACGGCAACCTTGGCCAGTTGCTTCGGCTGGTTGTAGTTCAACGACGCTGGAATCGAAGGCGCTTTCACGCCGCCGCCCTGACGCTCAAGTCGTTTGAACGGATGACGGCCGAAGCTACGCACCTTCGCGCAACGGGTTGGCGCCAGTAGCTCACCGTGGAAGTACAGATGCACACCGGGCGCCAGGCCTTGGCCGAGGGCGACCAGTGCGCCGCCGAGGTTTTCCCAGGCATCGCTGTCGGTAACACCGGCCGGCAGCATGGAGCCGGTGAAACATACGCGAGCATTCAGCCCCAGTAACTGGAAGCTCATCGCCGCCGCACTGTAAGCCAGGGTGTCGGTGCCGTGCAGGATCAGCACGCTGTCGCAACCTTGCACATCCACGGCATCGACCACCGCTTCACGCAGTTGCTGCCAATAGGCCGGGGTCATGTTGGCGCTGTCGATCAGCGGCGACATTTCCCGGAAGCGCCACTGCGGCACAACGAGCTCAGGCTGACTGTGCAGGTAGTCGCGCATCCGCGCTTCGAAACCGGACGCCGGGGCCAGGCCATTGGCGCTGGCCTGCATGCCGATGGTGCCACCGGTGTAGAGCACCATGACGTGTTGGGCGGCGGGGTAGGAATTGGCAATCATCTGAGGGTCTCCACAAGAGATGACATTGTAGGAGTGAGCCTGCTCGCGATAGCGGTTCATCATTCAACATTGATGTTGGCTGAAAGACAGCTATCGCGAGCAGGCTCACTCCTACAAGTTATTGCATCACAATAACTGACGGGCGCAGAGGATGCGCCCGTCATTCACCTGTCAGCGTTGCGCTGCAGGTACGCCTTGCGGCTCGGCTTCGGTCTTGTCGGCAGCGGCAGACGGGTTGGTCGGCCAGGCCTTCAGGTCGAGATCCAGATCGGTAAATTTGCTGGAGTCGAACACGGGCTGTTTAACGCCGGCACGGCGCTGCTCGTCGTAGTCGCGCATTACGCGCATGCCGACCTTGAACAGCATGGCCAAGGCCACCAGGTTGACGAAGGCCAGACAGGTCATGGTGATGTCGGCGAAGGCGAACACGGTCGACAGGTCCTGCATCGAACCCCATACCACCAGCGCCAGCACCAGGCCGCGGAAAATCATCAGCGCGGCGCGGTTGCGGGTGAGGAACTGCAGGCTGTTTTCGCCCAGGTAGTAGTTGTAGAGGATGCAAGTGAAGACGAACAGCGACAGCGCGACGCTGACGAACATGCGACCCCAGTCACCGACCACAGCGGCCAGCGAGTTCTGGGTCAGGACGATGCCGTCACCTTCGAAGCCCGGGGTGTAGAAGCCCGACAGCAGAATCAGCAGCGCGGTGCAGGTGCAGATCACGAAGGTGTCGAGGAACACGCTGAAAGCCTGAACCACGCCCTGCGCGCCCGGGTGCTTCACGGCAGCCACAGCGGCGACGTTCGGTGCACTGCCCAAGCCCGCTTCGTTGGCGAATACGCCACGCTTCACGCCCATGACGATGGCGCTGCCAAGCAGGCCGCCAAAGGCCGGGTCGAGGCCGAAGGCGCTCTTGAAGATGGTTTCCAGCATGGCTGGTACGTGTTCGATCTGGGTACCGATCACGTACAGGGTCACGCCGATATAGGCCAGGGTCTTGATCGGTACGAGCAGGTCGGACACCGAGGCAATGCGCTTGATGCCGCCGATGAAGGTGATGGCGAGCAACACTGCCAGGACGATACCGGTGTGTTGTGGGTTGAATTCAAAGGCGTTCTGCAGCGAGTGAGTCACGGTGTAGGACTGCAGGCCAATGAAGGCAAAGCCGTAGGTGACCAGCAGCAGGACCGAGAACACCACCGCCATGCCTTTGAGTTTCAGGCCGTGCTGGATGTAGTAAGCCGGACCGCCACGGTACAGGCCGTCGCCATCGGCGCGCTTGTAGACTTGGGCCAGGGTGCATTCGAAGAAGCTGCTGGACATGCCGACCAGTGCGGTCACCCACATCCAGAAGACCGCACCTGGACCACCCAGGGTCACGGCGATGCCGACACCGGCGATGTTGCCTGCACCGACACGGCCGGCAAGGCTGAGCATCAGGGCCTGGAACGAGCTGAGTTGCCCGGCGCTGCCTTTGAGGCTGTCGCGGAACACCGCGAACATGTGGAAGAAGTGCCGCAATTGAACGAAACGCGAGCGAATCGTGAAGTAGCTACCGAGCCCGACAATGAGCACGATCAGTACTTTCCCTGAGAGGAAGTCGTTGATGACTTCGAGCATGGATTTTTCCTCGCTGTTTTTTGTGTGAGCAAATGCTGGATGGTAGAAATATCGTGTTACACCGGTGTGCGCGCGGCACGACAGGTGAGGCGATGGTTTCGTCCCGGATCCATTTCGCGGGTTTGTTATTAGTTCGGGTTTCGCATGGGTTATGGCCTCGTTACCGACGACCGCTCACGCGAAGAGGGGCGGCACTATACCGATCAGTGACGCGCCCGTCTGCACGGTAGTGGTGCAAGCGACGAAACGAGGCTTTGAAACACCCGGCGTTACCGGCGCCGGGCTTGTGCAGGAACTGTTCTGTGTGGGAGCGAGCCGGCTCGCTCCCACATTGTTCAGTCCCCAGACATACGGGTCTCAGGGTCAGAAAGTTAAAAAAAAGGGCTTGGGGACAAATCCCCAAGCCCTCAAAAGGTGAGAGGTGTCTAGTCCCTCGACCTGGTGAGCGGTGCTACAAATTACGCGTCGGCTCAGGCTTTAAGCGGAACCAGACGCGGAGCAATCATGTTTTCCGGGCGCAGGATGTCGGCGAGCATGGCTTCGTCGAGCAGACCTTCTTCGCGTACCAGTTCCAGTACGCCGCGGCCGCTTTCAAGCGCGAGGCCGGCGATACGGGTGGCGTTTTTGTAGCCGATGTACGGGTTCAGTGCGGTGACCAGACCGATCGAGTGCTCGACCAGTTCGCGGCAGCGCGCTTCGTTGGCGGTGATGCCGACGATGCAGTGCTCGCGCAGCATGTCCATGGCGCGTTGCAGCAGACGGATCGAGTCGAAGATCTTGAAGGCGATCAGCGGCTCCATCACGTTCAGCTGCAGTTGGCCGCCTTCGGCTGCCATGGTCAGCGCCAGGTCGTTACCGATGACTTGGAACGCCACCTGGTTAACGGCTTCCGGGATCACCGGGTTGACCTTGCCGGGCATGATCGAGCTGCCTGGCTGACGCGCTGGCAGGTTGATTTCGTTGATGCCGGTGCGTGGGCCGCTGGACAGCAGGCGCAGATCGTTGCAGATCTTCGACAGCTTGACTGCGGTGCGCTTGAGCATGCCGGAGAACAGCACGAAGGCGCCCATGTCGGAAGTCGCTTCGATCAGGTCGGCCGCCGGCACTACCGGTTGACCGCTGATCAGGGCCAGACGCTGTACCGCCAGCGCTTGATAACGCGGGTCGGCGTTGATGCCGGTACCGATCGCGGTGCCGCCCAGGTTCACTTCAGTCAGCAGTTCCGGGGCCAGCGACTTCAGACGCGCCAGGTCTTCGCCCATGGTGGTGGCGAACGCGCGGAATTCCTGGCCGAGGGTCATCGGCACGGCGTCTTGCAGCTGGGTACGGCCCATTTTCAGGACGTGATCGAATTCTTTGCCCTTGGCCGCGAACGCCTGAATCAGGCTGTCGAGGCTGGCCAGCAGGGTGTCGTGACCGAGCAGCAGACCCAGGCGGATCGCCGTTGGGTAGGCGTCGTTGGTCGACTGCGCCATGTTGACGTCGTCGTTCGGGTGCAGGTACTGGTACTCGCCTTTCTGGTGACCCATTGCTTCGAGCGCAATGTTGGCGATCACTTCGTTGGCGTTCATGTTGGTGGAAGTACCGGCGCCACCTTGAATCATGTCGACCACGAACTCTTCGTGGAAATCACCGCGGATCAATCGGGCACAGGCTTCGCTGATGGCAGCGTGCTTGGCTTCGCTCAGGTGACCCAACTCGCGGTTGGCGTCAGCGGCGGCCTGTTTGACCATCGCCAGGCCGACAACCAGTTTCGGGTAATGCGAAATCGGAACGCCGGAGAGACGGAAGTTGTTCACCGCTCGCAGGGTCTGGATGCCGTAATACGCTTGAGCCGGTACTTCGAGGGCGCCAAGCAGGTCGTTTTCTGTGCGGAAAGATGCAGCGGAGGACATGATAGAAATCATCTCGATATGGACCCGGTCTGTGCCGGAACGCTGCGAATGCTAGGCTTGTGGGAAATTTTGGGCCAATGCTGTTCAGCACTGCCCTATGCACATTCGGCATAATGCCCGTGTGACGCCGCGTGCGCGGCAGACGTGTGACCTGTTTTGGTGCGTGTCCTGGAGGACGTGATGAATCTGGAAAGCAAATGGCTCGAGGACTTCAGTGCTCTGGCCGCCACCCGCAGCTTTTCGCAGGCGGCCGAACGGCGCTTCGTTACCCAGCCGGCGTTCAGCCGACGGATTCGCAGTCTGGAGGCTGCGCTGGGGCTGACCTTGGTCAATCGCTCGCGTACGCCGGTTGAACTGACGGCGGCGGGGCAGTTGTTTCTGGTGACCGCGCGCACCGTGGTCGAACAGCTCGGTGAAGTGCTGCGCCATCTGCATCATCTGGAAGGCGGGCAGGGCGAAGTGATGCAGGTCGCTGCCGCTCACTCCTTGGCGCTGGGTTTCTTCCCGCGCTGGATCGCTCAGTTGCGTAATGAAGGGCTGAACATCGCCACCCGATTGGTTGCAACCAACGTCGGCGATGCGGTGCATGCGTTGCGCGAAGGTGGCTGTGATTTGATGCTGGCGTTCTACGATCCGGATGCGGCAATGCAGATGGACCCGGAGATTTTCCCTTCATTGCATTTGGGCCAGACGGAAATGCTCCCTGTGTGTGCGGCGGATGCCGAGGGCAAGCCCCTGTTCGATCTCGAAGGTGATGCGAGCGTGCCGTTGCTGGCGTATAGCGCCGGTGCGTTTCTCGGGCGTTCGGTGAATGGTTTGCTGCGTCAGCGTCAGCTGCGTTTCACCACTATTTACGAAACCGCTATGGCCGACAGCCTGAAAAGCATGGCGCTAGAGGGGTTGGGCATCGCCTGGGTGCCGCAGCTGAGTGTGCGCGCCGAACTGGCTCGCGGCGAACTGGTGGTTTGCGGCGGCCCGCAATGGCATGTGCCGCTGGAAATTCGCCTGTATCGCTGCGCACTGGTGCGCAAAGCCAACGTGCGCCTGCTTTGGCGAAAACTAGAAGGCGGCGCCGCACAAGGTACGACCGTAACCTGAGGTTGATGAAAAACCCTGTGGGAGCTGGCTTGCCAGCGATGGCGGTGGGTCAGACACCGACTCTGTTTGCTGATGCGACGCCATCGCTGGCAAGCCAGCTCCCACAGGGATCGTGGGATGTCTATGCTCTGACCTTCAGGTCAATAAAACCGGGCCTTTCGCTCATTTGACAGATGGTCGTTTCGGGGGCTGTTTATTGCTTTCTTTGCGGTATACTGCGCGGCCTTCGGCCGGCACGTCCGGCCATTTTTCGTACAATCAAGCCACGCAACCTGCGTGGCTTGTTGTTTTATGACGCGCCTGCGGGCGCTCCAGAGAGAAGAGGCGCGACGATGAGTGCACTGGTTGGCGTGATCATGGGCTCCAAGTCCGATTGGTCCACCCTTAGCCACACCGCCGATATGCTGGAAAAGCTCGGCATCCCGTACGAGGTCAAAGTGGTCTCTGCCCACCGCACCCCGGATCTGCTGTTCCAGTACGCCGAAGAGGCTGAAGGTCGTGGCATCGAGGTGATCATCGCCGGTGCCGGTGGCGCAGCCCACTTGCCAGGCATGTGTGCGGCCAAGACCCACCTGCCGGTGCTGGGTGTGCCGGTGCAGTCGGCCATGCTCTCGGGCGTTGACTCGCTGCTGTCGATCGTGCAGATGCCAGCGGGCATTCCGGTCGCCACCCTGGCCATCGGCAAGGCCGGCGCGATCAACGCTGCCCTGCTCTCGGCGAGCATCCTCGGCGCCAAGCATCCGCAGTTCCACGCGGTACTGAAAACCTTCCGTGCCGAGCAGACAGACAGCGTCCTGGACAATCCAGACCCACGTATTGCCTGAGGTTGTTGAGATGAAGATCGGTGTAATCGGTGGCGGCCAGTTGGGTCGCATGTTGGCTCTGGCGGGTACGCCGCTGGGCATGAACTTCGCTTTTCTCGACCCTGCGCCGGACGCTTGTGCCGCTGCGCTGGGCGAACACCTGCGGGCCGATTACGGCGATCAGGATCATCTGCGCCAACTCGCCGATGAAGTCGATCTGGTGACCTTCGAGTTCGAAAGCGTCCCGGCCGAAACCGTGGCATTCCTGTCGCAATTCGTTCCGGTCTACCCGAGCGCCGAAGCCCTGCGCATCGCGCGCGACCGCTGGTTCGAAAAGAGCATGTTCAAGGATCTGGGCATCCCGACTCCGGCTTTCGCTGACATTCAGTCGCAAGCCGATCTGGACGCTGCGGTGGCTTCGATCGGTCTGCCGGCCGTGCTGAAAACCCGCACCCTGGGTTACGACGGCAAGGGCCAGAAAGTCCTGCGCAAGCCGGAAGACGTGGCTGGCACTTTCGCCGAACTGGGCAGCGTCGCCTGCCTGCTGGAAGGCTTCGTGCCGTTCACCGGTGAGGTCTCGCTGATCGCCGTGCGCGCTCGCGATGGCGAAACCAAGTTCTATCCGTTGGTGCACAACACCCACGACAGCGGCATTCTCAAGCTGTCGGTTGCCAGCACCGATCACCCGTTGCAGGCGCTGGCCGAAGACTACTCCAGCCGTGTGCTGAAGCAGCTCGACTATGTGGGCGTCATGGCGTTCGAGTTCTTTGAAGTCGACGGTGGCCTCAAGGCCAACGAAATCGCCCCGCGCGTGCACAACTCCGGGCACTGGACCACTGAAGGCGCCGAGTGCAGTCAGTTCGAAAACCATCTGCGCGCCGTTGCCGGCCTGCCGCTGGGTTCGACGGCCAAAGTCGGCGAGAGCGCGATGCTTAACTTCATCGGTGTTGTACCGCCGGTTGAGAAAGTCATCGCTATCGAAGACTGCCATCTGCATCACTACGGCAAGGCCTTCAAGGCCGGGCGCAAGGTCGGTCACGCCAATCTGCGTTGCGCCGACATGGCTACGCTGCAGGCGCAGATCGTCAAGGTCGAAGCGCTGATCGCCGAGTAACGACAGTTTCATTTGGCAGCGGCGGAACCATTCAGGGGCCGCCGTTCTCTGATTGCAGGATGCCAAAGTCTGACTAGGCTTCGCATATCTACTATTCAGAGGGAAATGCCATGGGAATTATCGGAACCATCTTTATCGGCTTGATCGTCGGCCTGCTGGCGCGGTTCCTGAAACCGGGCGATGACAGCATGGGCTGGATCATGACCATCCTGCTCGGTATCGGCGGTTCGCTGGCAGCCACCTACGGCGGCCAGGCTCTGGGCATCTATCACGCAGGCGAGGGCGCAGGTTTCATCGGCGCACTGGTCGGCGCTATCGTGTTGCTGGTGATCTACGGCCTGATCAAAAAGAACTGATCCAAAGCGACAAAGCCCTCTCTGCCAAAGTGGCCGGGAGGGCTAGAATGCTCGGCGATTTACTGTTCTTTCCTTTCTATACCGAGCACCTTCATGCGCCGTCTTCTGTTGACTCTCCTTTTCCTGGGCAGCGGTTTGGCCCACGCCGGCGAACTGCCGGAAACCGACTGGCTCGAATTGATGCCCAAGTCGGACCAAAAGGCCCTCGAGGCCATGCCTGAAATCGACCACAACTCCCCGGAAGCCACCGGTACCTTCACTGAGAAGGGCGGGATGAAGCAGGCCAAAGGTCTGCCGGCGGTGATGTATTCGACCAAAACCGTGGCGTCGATGAACGACAAGCACATCCGCATCGGTGGTTACCCGGTGCCGCTGGAATCCGACGCCAAGGGTCGCAGCACGCTGTTCTTCCTCGTGCCGTATCCGGGCGCATGTATCCACGTGCCGCCACCGCCGCCGAATCAACTGGTGCTGGTGCGTTATCCGAAAGGCTTGAAGCTGGATGATATCTACACACCGCTGTGGGTGACCGGCACGCTGAAGGTCGAGAAGGTCAGCAATGATCTGGCCGATGCGGCGTATGCGCTGGAAGCCGACAAGGTGCGGGTGGTGCAGGAGTCCGATCTCTAACAATCACCACGAAGCAACTGTGGGAGCGAGCCTGCTCGCGAAAGCGGTGTATCAGACATTTGAATGTTGACTGATACAACGCCTTCGCGAGCAGGCTCGCTCCCACATTTTGTATTGCGGTGCTGGTTAGAGCGGTTTGCTGGCGACGCTGACGCCCATGGTATGGCTCGCCCCCGGCGCCAGCGTGACGATGTCATCCATCACATTCGCCGTCTCAATGCACAGCATGCGCTGCCAGCCATCGTTATCCATGTCGGCCAGCGCGGCGGCGCGGTCGATCCACGGGTTCCAGATCACCGCCGTGCGTGAGCCGGTAGCCGTCAGCACAATGCGTCGTTCCCAGGCCGGGTCGATGATGCTCAGTTGTGGTGGAGCATCGAGATAGATGCGGTCGGTTTCACCGGCAAAATGCAGGTCGCCTTGCTGACTGTGGGTTTTCCAGTCGTCCAGCGTCTCGATGTAATTCAAACCATCCACGCCATCGACATGCACATTGCGCACGTCACTGACCGCGAAGTAAGTGTGCAGCGCCTGGCTCAGGCTGACACTGTCACTGCCACGGTTATGGCTGGTCAGGCTGAAACTCAGTTGCTCGGACAAATGCAGGGTCAGGGTCAGATCGACCTGATGCGGCCAGCCCGGCAGGCCACCTTCGGGGTAAGGCAGCTTGAATTCGACCTTGACGCCGTCAGCCTCTGATTCGATGCCGCCCAGCTCCCAATCCATCGCCCGCACCAGACCGTGCGCGGGTGCCGGTTGCTCACCGGTATACATGGCCTGCACGCTCTGCGGGTTGCGCTCGAACTTGCCGAACCACGGCCAGCACACCGGTACACCGGCGCGGATGCTTTTGCCGGTCTTGAACTCGGCCTTGTCGTTGAGCCAGATGATCGGCGGCTGGCCATCGATCTGATAACTGAGGATGTGCGCGCCTTGCTGGGCCACCAGCACTTCGGCCTGACCGTGGCGGATGCGCCAGCAGTTCAGTTCATCCAGTTTCACGGCTTCAACGTTGGGCGTGTTCATGGGACAGCTCTCGATCAGTAACAAGGACAACTATCGACCGTAAAACGGCGACGATGTTTAACGCGCGCGTGGTGGAACCGAGCGAGTGCGGCCGCTGCCGTCGATGGCGACGAAGACGAAGACCGCTTCGGTGACTTTACGCCACTCGCTGGACAACGGGTCGTCGCTCCACACTTCGACCATCATCTGGATCGAGCTGCGGCCGATTTCCAGGGTCTGGGTATAAAAGGACAATTGCGCGCCGACAGCCACAGGCACAAGGAACGCCATGCGGTCGATGGCGACGGTGGCGACGCGTCCGCCAGCGACACGGCTGGCCATTGCGGTGCCGGCCAAATCCATCTGTGCTACCAGCCAACCGCCGAAAATATCGCCAAAGCCGTTGGTTTCGCGAGGGAGTGCGGTGATTTGCAGGGCCAGGTCGCCTTGCGGGATTGGATCTTCTTGTTCGAGCTCTATCATGCCGGGGGTGCCTCTGACCCGTGACTCTTCGTTGGTATTGCTGGTGGTAGCCGTCTTCGGGAAAAACGATTCAGCACCGAACATACTACGTTCGTCACGTTTTCCATCAGGCGCCTAAGGAGAAACTCTGCGAAACCGGCTAATCCCGAGCAAAGGCCGGGCCAACGACGTTTTCGCACAGCAACCCCCTACAAACCGGAGCAGGTTGCGAGTATATCGGTCGGTAGACTCCACGACGACCATCCGGTTCTGATTTTGACCGTCAAATACGCACCTCTATGTGCTTTTTCGAACAATTTGCTATGGTGCCGAACCTGCCCAAGCCACCGCCAGCGTTGTTGTGGCGGCAGATCCGACTATAAGAGAAGCCCTTGCCATGACCACAGCGCCTTCGAGCCTCGCGCAGCCCGAGCAACCCGCACGACCGTTGACCCGCAATGACTACAAGACTCTATCGCTGTCCGCCCTTGGCGGCGCGCTGGAATTCTACGATTTCATCATCTTCGTCTTCTTCGCCACTGTGGTCGGCAAGCTGTTCTTCCCCGCCGACATGCCCGAGTGGCTGCGCCTGATGCAGACCTTCGGCATTTTCGCCGCCGGCTATCTGGCGCGACCGCTGGGCGGCATCGTCATGGCGCACTTCGGCGACCTGCTGGGGCGCAAGAAGATGTTCACCCTGAGCATTTTCATGATGGCCGTGCCGACCCTGATCATGGGTCTGCTGCCAACCTACGCGCAGATCGGCCTGTGGGCGCCAATCCTTCTTCTATTGATGCGGGTGATTCAAGGCGCGGCAATTGGCGGTGAAGTGCCGGGCGCGTGGGTCTTCGTTTCCGAACACGTACCGCAAAAGCACATGGGTTACGCCTGTGGCACCCTCACCAGCGGCCTGACCGCCGGCATTTTGCTCGGCTCGCTGGTCGCCACCGCGATCAACAGCATTTATACGCCTGTCGAGGTTGCCGATTACGCGTGGCGGATCCCGTTCCTGCTCGGTGGCGTGTTCGGCCTGTTCTCGGTCTACCTGCGTCGCTGGCTGCACGAAACCCCGGTGTTCGCCGAACTGCAATTGCGCAAGGCGCTGGCCGAAGAAGTACCGCTGCGCGCGGTGCTGCGTGATCATCGCGGCGCGATTGCGATTTCAATGCTGCTGACCTGGTTGCTGTCGGCCGGCATCGTTGTGGTGATCCTGATGACCCCGACCGTGCTGCAAACGGTCTATCACTTCACGCCGACCGAGTCGTTGCAATCGAACAGTCTGGCGATTGTGTTCCTGAGCATCGGCTGCATCATTTCCGGTGCACTGGCGGATCGCTTTGGTGCCGGTCGCGTGTTTGTGTTTGGCTGCCTGGGCTTGCTGATCAGCTCGTGGACCTTCTATCACAGCCTTGCCGATCACCCGAACTGGTTGTTCCCGCTGTACGCGTTGACCGGTTTTCTGGTCGGCACCATCGGTGCGGTGCCATATGTGATGGTTAAAGCGTTTCCACCGGTGGTGCGTTTCAGCGGATTGTCGTTCTCGTACAACGTGGCTTATGCGATTTTCGGTGGGTTGACGCCGATGGTGGTGAGTCTGCTGCTGAAAGAAAGCGCGATGGGCCCGGCCTACTACGTGGCAGTGCTGTGTGCGATGGGGATTCTGGTCGGGGCGTGGCTCTGGAAGAAGGGGCGCTGATTTTCTCTCCCGCCTGATCGTTCCCACGCTCCGCGTGGGAATGCATCCTGTGACGCTCCGCGTCACCTCTCAAATGCGGACGCAGAGCGTCCATGGCGGCGTTCCCACGCAGAGCGTGGGAACGATCTGTCGCGACATGCTGGCCTTTCATCCAATTGTCATATTTCAGCCATAGAGTGTTCACACGGCCTGCTGATACTTGGCCCCGACTTAACACACCCTATCTGCTAGGAGTAAGGCATGAAACTGAAGCGTTTGATGGCGGCAATGACTTTTGTCGCTGCTGGCGTTGCGACTGCCAACGCGTTCGCCGCTGTTGACCCTGCTATCCCGAGCTACACCAAGACCACTGGTGTGTCGGGCAACCTGTCCAGCGTCGGCTCCGATACCCTGGCCAACCTCATGACCCTGTGGGCTGAGAACTACAAAAAAGAATACCCGAACGTAAACATCCAGATTCAGGCCGCTGGCTCCGCCACTGCGCCACCTGCGCTGACTGAAGGCACCTCCAACCTGGGCCCGATGAGCCGCAAGATGAAGGACACCGAACTGGCGGCCTTCGAGCAGAAGTACGGCTACAAGCCAACCGCTATCCCGGTTGCCGTGGACGCCCTGGCTGTGTTCGTGCACAAGGACAACCCGATCCAGCACCTGACCATGGAACAGGTTGATGCGATCTTCTCGTCCACCCGTCTGTGCGGCGCCAAAGCCGACGTGAAAACCTGGGGTGACCTGGGCGTGACCGGCGACCTGGCCAACAAGCCAGTACAACTGTTCGGTCGTAACTCGGTATCCGGCACCTATGGCTACTTCAAAGAAGAAGCCCTGTGCAAAGGCGACTACAAACCAAACGTCAACGAACAACCAGGTTCGGCGTCGGTGGTGCAGTCGATCAGCTCCTCGCTGAACGGCATCGGTTACTCGGGTATCGGTTACAAGACCGCCAGCGTGAAAACCGTGCCATTGGCCAAGAAAGGCAGCACTGACTTCATCGAAGACACCGAAGAAAACGCCCTGAACGGCAAGTACCCGCTGTCGCGTTTCCTCTACGTTTACGTCAACAAAGCCCCGAACAAGCCTCTGGCTCCGCTGGAAGCTGAGTTCGTGAAGCTGGTGCTGTCGAAACAGGGCCAGGAAGTTGTGGTGAAAGACGGTTACATCCCGTTGCCAGCCAAGGTTGCTGCAAAAGCACTGGCTGACCTGGGTCTGCAGGAAGGCGGCGCTGTCGCAAAGAAGTAACAAATTGAGTCCAGGGTGAACCCCACCGGACTCAGGTAAAAGGCCGGACCTGCGCGCAGGCCGGCCTTTTCCACACCTCAAATTTTTGATCCTCTGCCAGTCCCGCTGGCGGTGGATTTGCTGCGTCACTGCATTGTCATCTTTCTGTCATACAGGATCGCTAGGGTGAGCGCATGAATGATCTGGCCAATTCCCAAATGACTACTAATCCTCCCAAGCGCATTGACTTCAATACGCCTGAGCTGCAACGCAAGCGCCGCATTCGTGCGCTCAAGGATCGCTTCACCCGCTGGTACGTCCTCGTTGGCGGTCTCGCGGTGCTGGCAGCCATTACCCTGATCTTTTTCTTCCTCGCCTACGTGGTCGCGCCGCTGTTTCAGGGTGCCGACCTCACCGCGAAAGACTCGATCACCCCGGCCTGGATGCAGGACGCCGGCAAGCCACTGATGATTTCGCTCGAAGAGCAGAATCAGGTGGCCATGCGCGTTTCCGACAAAGGCCAGGCATTGTTCTTTGATATCGACAGTGGCGCTGAACTGAAGCGCGTCGATCTGCCAGTGCCTGCCGGCGCAACCGTGACCTCGATTGGTGAAGACCAGCCGGGCCATCCACTGGTGGCCGTGGGTCTGTCCAACGGTCAGGCGCTGGTGTTCCGTCACACCTATAAAGTCAGCTACCCCGATGGCAAGAAAACCATCAGCCCGGCCATCGAGTATCCGTATGGCGAGACGCCGATCGCGCTGAACGAAGCCGGCGGCGCGCTGGAGCATGTCAGCCTGAACGCCACCGACACGACGTTGATGCTGGTCGGTTCGACCGGTTCGCAACTCAATGTGCTGTCGCTGACCAGCGAAGAAAACATGATGACTGGCGAAGTCACCAACGAGCAGAAGCGTATCGATCTGCCGCAAATGACTGAGCCGGTGAAAAACATCTTCGTCGACCCGCGCCAGCAGTGGCTGTACGTGGTCAACGGTCGCGCTCAGGCCGATGTGTTCAGCCTGCGCGACAAGAGCCTCAACGGTCGCTACAAACTGCTGGAAAACGCTGACGCCGAAGTCACCGCGACCACGCAACTGGTCGGTGGTATCTCGCTGATCGTCGGTGACTCCAAGGGTGGTCTGGCCCAGTGGTTCATGGCCCGTGACACCGATGGTGAGCTGCGCCTGAAGCAGATCCGCACTTTCCAGATGGGCACCACGCCGATCGTTGAAATCACCGCCGAAGAGCGTCGCAAGGGCTTCCTTGCTCTGGATGCTAGCGGCAAGCTTGGCGTGTTCCACAGCACCGCGCATCGCACCTTGCTGGTCGATCAAGTGGTAGAAGGCCAGGGCGTGTTCGGTCTTTCGCCACGTGCCAACCGTGTCATCGTCGAAGCCGACGGCAAGCTGCAACCGCTTCTGCTCGACAACCCGCACCCGGAAGTTTCCTGGAGCGCGCTGTGGAGCAAGGTCTGGTACGAGAACTACGACGAGCCAAAATACGTCTGGCAATCGACCGCCGCCAACACCGATTTCGAACCGAAACTGAGCCTGTCGCCACTGACCTTCGGCACTCTGAAAGCTGCGTTCTACGCCATGCTGCTCGCTGCTCCACTGGCCGTTGCCGCTGCGATCTACACCGCGTACTTCATGGCCCCGGGCATGCGCCGCAAGGTCAAGCCGGTGATCGAGCTGATGGAAGCGATGCCGACGGTGATCCTCGGTTTCTTCGCCGGTCTGTTCCTCGCGCCTTATGTAGAAGGGCATCTGCCGGGCATCTTCAGCCTGCTGATGTTACTGCCGATCGGCATCCTGGTCGCCGGCTTCACCTTCAGCCGCCTGCCTGAATCGATCCGTCTGAAAGTCCCGGATGGCTGGGAAAGTGCGCTGCTGATTCCGGTGATCCTGTTTGTGGGCTGGTTGTCGCTGTACATGAGCCCGTTCATGGAGAACTGGTTCTTCGGCGGTGACATGCGCATGTGGATCTCTCACGACCTGGGCATTACCTACGACCAGCGCAACGCTCTGGTGGTCGGTCTGGCCATGGGTTTCGCGGTGATCCCGAACATCTACTCGATCGCTGAAGACGCCGTGTTCAGTGTGCCGCGTGGCCTGACCCTCGGCTCGCTGGCGCTGGGTGCCACGCCGTGGCAGACCATGACCCGCGTGGTGATCCTGACCGCCAGCCCGGGGATCTTCTCGGCGCTGATGATCGGCATGGGCCGTGCGGTCGGCGAAACCATGATCGTGCTGATGGCCACCGGTAACACCCCGGTCATGGAAATGAACCTGTTCGAAGGCCTGCGCACCCTGGCAGCCAACGTCGCGGTGGAAATGCCCGAGTCGGAAGTCGGCGGCAGCCACTACCGCGTGCTGTTCCTCTCGGCGCTGGTGTTGCTGTTGTTCACCTTCGTCATGAACACCCTGGCAGAGCTGATTCGTCAGCGTCTGCGCAAGAAATACTCGTCGCTTTAAGCAAAGGTAGAAGTCTGTGAAACAGAACTCCCTGAAAGGATGGTTCAAGAGCGGCGCCCCGGGCGTCTGGATCAGCGGTGGCGCGGTGTCCATCGCGGTCATCATGACCATTGGCCTGCTGGCGGTGATTGCCGTGCGCGGTCTGGGTCACTTCTGGCCGGCGGATCTGGTGCATGCCAGCTACGACGTGCCGGGCCAGGCCCAGCATCTTGTGGTCGGCGAAGTGGTACAGAAAGAAGAAGTGCCGCGTGCTCGCCTGAAGAGCGCCGGATTGCCGGTGCCTGACGTCGGCCCGGAATTCATGACCCGCGAGCTGATCAAGGTCGGCAACCGGGATCTGAATGGCAACGACTTCACCTGGGTCGTCGGTGAGTGGCTGACCAACCAGACTACGCCGCCCGAGTTGATGGCGATCGAACGTCGCGAGTGGGGCAACTTCTACGGCTATCTGGTCAACGTCAAACAGGACGGCAAGGTCATCGCCGAAGGCGAGGCTGCGTGGCCAGAGCTGCAAGCGCGGATCAACCGTGTGAACGGTCTGGCGGCGCAACTGAAGTCGCTGGAAAAGACCGACATCGGTGCAATCAACGCAGGGCTGGAGCGCATCCGTCTGCACGGTCGCAAACTGGAACTGGAAGGCAAGCTCGACGCCACCGCGCAAGCGGACATGGAATCTGAGCGTGCCGAGCTGAATGCGCGTTATCAGGACATCGAAGCGCGTCTTGCCGATCTGCATGCACAGTTCAATCGCGATGCCTTGACCGCTCGCGATGCCAACGGCAAAGAGATTGAAATCGGTCTGGGCAAAGTGGTTCACGCCTACCAGCCAAACGCGATGAGCACCTTCACCAAGGTCGGTTTCTACTTCAGCAAGATCTGGGAATTCCTTTCGGACGACCCGCGTGAAGCCAACACCGAAGGCGGGATTTTCCCGGCGATCTTTGGCACCGTGATGATGACGCTGATCATGGCGATGATCGTCACCCCGTTCGGTGTGCTGGCGGCGGTGTACCTGCGTGAATACGCCAAACAGAACACCCTGACGCGGATCATCCGTATCGCGGTGAACAACCTCGCTGGCGTTCCGGCGATCGTTTACGGCGTGTTCGGTCTGGGCTTCTTCGTTTACGTACTCGGTGGTTCGGTCGACCGCTTGTTCTTCCCCGAAGCACTGCCGGCACCGACCTTCGGTACACCGGGTCTGCTCTGGGCCTCGCTGACGCTGGCGCTGCTGGCGGTGCCGGTAGTGATCGTCGCGACTGAAGAAGGTCTGGCACGTATTCCGCGCACCGTGCGTGAAGGTTCGCTGGCACTGGGCGCGACCAAGGCTGAAACCTTGTGGAAGATCGTCATCCCGATGGCCAGCCCGGCAATGATGACTGGCATGATCCTCGCCGTGGCCCGCGCCGCCGGTGAAGTGGCGCCGCTGATGCTGGTGGGTGTGGTGAAACTGGCGCCGTCGCTGCCGGTGGACGGCAACTACCCGTACCTGCACCTGGATCAGAAGATCATGCACTTGGGCTTCCACATCTATGACGTCGGCTTCCAGAGCCCGAACGTCGAAGCGGCGCGTCCGCTGGTGTACGCCACGGCGCTGTTGCTGGTGCTGGTGATCGCGACGTTGAACCTGTCGGCGGTGTATATCCGTAACCACCTGCGCGAAAAATACAAAGCTTTGGACAGTTAACACAAACCCTGTGGGAGCTGGCTTGCCAGCGATGCAGGCGACGCGGTGTTTCAGTTACACCGCAGTGATGCCATCGCTGGCAAGCCAGCTCCCACAGGGACCGCGACAAAAACTGAATTTGCGTTACCCGCTGGTTTGGCCAGCGGTTCAACAAACCGAATTTGTTAGCACAGGGAGCCTCCCATGCAGCACGAAACACATACCCACGGCATCAACATGTCCGCCCTGGGCCGCGACAAGCAGAGCCTCAATCTGGCGCAGGAAACCGTGGCCATCGAAGTACCCGGCCTGAGCCTGTACTACGGCGAGAAACAAGCGCTGTTCGACGTCAGCATGAACATCCCGAAGCAGCGCGTGACCGCGTTCATCGGCCCGTCCGGCTGCGGTAAGTCGACCTTGCTGCGCACTTTCAACCGCATGAACGACCTGGTTGACGGCTGCCGCGTAGAAGGCGCGATCAACCTGTATGGCAACAACATCTATCGCAAGGGCGAAGACGTTGCCGAGCTGCGTCGTCGCGTCGGCATGGTGTTCCAGAAGCCCAACCCGTTCCCGAAGACCATCTACGAAAACGTCGTTTACGGTCTGCGCATCCAGGGCATCAACAAGAAGCGCGTCCTCGACGAAGCGGTCGAGTGGGCGTTGAAGGGCGCGGCGTTGTGGGACGAAGTCAAAGACCGCCTGCATGAATCGGCACTCGGCCTGTCCGGTGGTCAGCAGCAGCGTCTGGTCATCGCCCGCACCATCGCGGTTGAGCCGGAAGTGCTGCTGCTCGACGAACCGTGCTCGGCCCTCGACCCGATCTCGACGCTGAAAGTCGAAGAGCTGATCTACGAGCTGAAGTCCAAGTTCACCATCGTTATCGTTACGCACAACATGCAACAGGCCGCGCGGGTGTCCGACTACACGGCGTTCATGTACATGGGCAAACTGGTGGAATTTGGCGACACCGATACCCTGTTCACCAATCCGGCGAAGAAGCAGACCGAAGACTACATCACCGGTCGTTATGGCTGACAGTTGCGGGTTATTCACAGAATTGACGCTGCGGCCCACCGCACCTTACCGGACGCTCCAAGGACGCCAACATGATTAGTAAAGAAGGCCTTACCCACCACATCTCCGCGCAGTTCAACGCTGAGCTTGAGGAAGTGCGCAGCCACCTCCTGGCCATGGGCGGGCTGGTCGAGAAGCAGGTCAACGACGCGGTCACCGCACTGATCGAAGCCGACTCCGGTCTGGCTCAGCAAGTGCGCGAGATCGATGACCAGATCAACCAGATGGAGCGCAACATCGACGAAGAATGCCTGCGCATTCTCGCCCGTCGTCAGCCGGCGGCGTCCGACTTGCGTTTGATCATCAGCATTTCCAAGTCGGTGATCGACCTGGAGCGCATCGGTGATGAAGCGACCAAGATCGCTCGCCGCGCCATTCAGCTGTGCGAAGAAGGTGAAGCGCCGCGTGGTTACGTCGAGGTTCGCCACATCGGCGACCAGGTGCGCAACATGGTCCGCGATGCGCTGGACGCGTTTGCCCGTTTCGACGCTGATCTGGCGTTGTCGGTGGCGCAGTACGACAAGATCATCGACCGCGAATACAAGACCGCCCTGCGTGAGCTGGCGACCTACATGATGGAAGACCCGCGCTCTATCTCGCGGGTCTTGAGCATTATCTGGGTGCTGCGTTCGCTGGAACGCATCGGCGATCACGCGCGCAACATCTCCGAACTGGTCATCTACCTGGTGCGCGGCACCGACGTGCGCCACATGGGCCTCAAGCGCATGAAAGAAGAAGTTGAAGGCACAAGCGGCGAAACCGCTAATGTTCCGGGCAATGCTGACGATAAGTAAGATTGCCTGAGAAAAGCGCCCGGCCCTTTGGCCGGGCGTTTTTGTTTGTGCTTTTCATGGGCAGATTCGATTAAAAAGCAGCACCCGCGAACGAAAAGTCCCGGCGTGACTGAAGAGTTTTGGCAATGTGCCATCAGCCAGCGTTATGCTTGCCGGGATTTTAATAGGGGTGTTGGATGAGCAAGATCAGTGTGTTGGTCGTGGACGATGCTTCGTTCATTCGTGACCTGGTGAAAAAGTGCCTGCGTAATTACTTCCCGGGGATCCGCACCGAGGACGCCGTCAACGGTAAAAAGGCTCAGGCTATGCTGGCCAGGGAAGCATTCGACCTAGTCCTGTGCGACTGGGAAATGCCGGAAATGTCCGGGCTCGAACTGCTGACCTGGTGCCGCGAGCAAGACAACCTCAAGACCATGCCATTCGTCATGGTCACCAGCCGTGGCGACAAGGAAAACGTCGTGCAGGCGATTCAGGCCGGCGTTTCCGGCTACGTCAGCAAGCCGTTCACCAACGAGCAACTGCTGACCAAGGTCAAACAGGCGCTGAACAAGGTCGGCAAGCTCGACACCCTGATGAACAGCGCGCCAACCAAAATGAACTCGGCGTTCGGCAACGATTCCCTCAGCGCCTTGACCGGTGGCAAGCCTGCCGTGGTAGGCGGCGCCCCGGCAGCTGCGGCGGTCAACCCGTTCGCCAAACCGGCTGCTGCCGCACCAGCGCCGGCTGCTGCGCCATCCCGTGGCCTGCTCAACAGCCCTCCGGTCAAGGCTCCAGCCGCCGCATCCGCTCCGGCCAGTGGTCGCGGTCAGGGCCAATTGCGTCTGCCAAGCGGTACTCAGCAATGCGTGATCAAGGCTCTGAGCATCAAGGAAGCGTTGTTGGTGGTGAAACGCACCGACACCCTGCCGCAGATCCTCGACAGCGCCGTGCTCGATCTGGAGCAGGGTGACAACGCTGAAATCGCCCGTCTCAATGGCTATTTGCACGCGGTTGTCGCTTTTGAGCCGAAACCGGACAGCGACTGGCTGCAACTGACCTTCCGTTTCGTCGATCAGGACGCGCAGAAACTCGACTACATCTCGCGCCTGATCGCCCGCGGCACGGCGCAGAAGCACTTCGTTCCCGGCGCGTGATCACAGCTTTACACTGATCGTTCCCACGCTCTGCGTGGGAATGCCTCAACCGGACGCTCCGCGTCCTCTCGCATGGGACGCAGAGCGTCCCGGGCTGCATTCCCACGCAGAGCGTGGGGACGATCATTTGAAACATCTGTCGACTAGCCTGGTCTGCTTCACCTGCTAGGCTCATTCCCAGGCCTTACTTCGACAGACTCTTGCCCATGCTCGCACGCCTGCTGTTTTTCTGTGGTCTCTTCGTGGCCTCCACATCGGCTGTGGCCATGACCATTTACAAATCCACCGATGCCAACGGCGTGGTCTCCTACAGTGACCGGCCGAGCAAAGGCGCGCAGGTGTTCGTCTTTCAAGACCGCATGGTCGAGCGCCTGGAGCGGCAGGTGTACCTCGACATCAAGAAGCAGAAGGGCACTGACGTGGTCTTCGTGCGCAACGATCTGTATGCGCCGGTCAAAATTGCCTTGGCATTCACCGGGCTGAGTAATGTGCGCGGTGCGCCGGCGCAAACCATCCACCGGGTGCTGCCGGCGCGTAGCAACACGCGGTTGGCGTTGCTGACGGCGATATCCGGCAAGCAGCCGCTGGTGTATACGCCGCAGTTCCATTACTCCCTCGGCGACCCCACAGGCATCGCGCAGGGCTATCGCTATCCACTGCCATGGCGTGGCGGGCCGTTTCGTCTGAGTCAGGGCGCCAACGGTCAGTACAGTCACTATGGGCCGAAGAATCGCTATGCGATGGACATCGCCATGCCGGTGGGCACGCCGATCATTGCCGCGCGGGCCGGGGTGGTGGTGAAGACCGAAAACTCGCAGAGCGGGCGCGGTTCGGATGCGTCCGGCAATTTCGTGCGCGTGCTGCATGACGACGGCACCATGGGCGTGTACCTGCACCTCAAGCAAGGCTCGGTGAGCGTACGCGAAGGGCAACGGGTGGCGGTGGGCAGTTCGCTGGCCTTGTCGGGCAACACCGGCAACAGCAGCGGCCCGCACCTGCACTTTGTGGTGCAGCGCAATACTAGCGAGGGGCTGGTGTCGATTCCGTATCAGTTCATCCAGCCGCTGGGGGCGTTGCCCAACTTTGCGTTGGGCAAGCAATAAGCCTCTAAAAGCAAAAGATCGCAGCCTGCGGCAGCTCCTACAGGGGGTTCACATTCCCATGTAGGAGCTGCCGCAGGCTGCGATCTTTTAGCAGGCAACGCGGTTTCCCGCATTGCACTCAATCCAGCATCAACACCTTCGCCAGCACAATCTTCGGCCCTTTCATCTTCTTGATGATGATGCGCAGGCCTTCGACTTCCAGCACTTCTTCCTCTTCCGGCACCCGTTTCAGGGTTTCGTAGACCAGCCCGGCGAGGGTTTCCGCTTCGATGTGATCAAGGTCGATGCCCAGCAGGCGTTCCACCTTGAACAGCGGCGTGTCACCACGCACCAAGAGCTTGCCCGGCTGATAGGCGAGGATCCCGCGCTCAGCCTTGCGGTGTTCGTCCTGAATGTCGCCGACCAGCACTTCCAGCACGTCTTCCATGGTCAGGTAGCCGATGATGTTGCCGTCAGCCTCCTCGACCACGGCGAAGTGCGAGCCGCCCTTGCGGAACTGCTCCAGCAACTGCGACAGCGGCATGTGCCGCGACACGCGCTCCAGGGGACGGGTCAGCTCAGCCAGGTTGAACGACTCGGGAATGTGGTCCAGCGCCGCCAGTTCCAGCAGCAGATCCTTGATGTGCAGCAGGCCGACGAACTCCTGGCGCTCGCTGTCGTACACCGGATAACGGCTGAACTTGTGGCGACGGAACATCGCGAGGATTTCTTTCAGCGGCGCGTTGAATTCAAGCGTGATCAGGTCTTCGCGGGAGTTGGCCCAGTCGACCACTTCCAGCTCGCCCATTTCCACCGCCGACGCCAGAACGCGCATGCCCTGATCGCTCGGATCCTGGCCACGGCTGGAGTGCAGGATCAGTTTCAGTTCTTCGCGGCTGTAATGGTGTTCATGGTGCGGACCGGGTTCGCCTTGCCCTGCGATACGCAGAATCGCGTTGGCGCTGGCGTTGAGCAGGTAAATCGCCGGGTACATCGCCCAGTAGAACAGGTACAGCGGCACCGCCGTCCACAGCGACAGCAACTCGGGTTTGCGGATCGCCCACGACTTCGGGGCCAGCTCACCGACCACGATGTGCAGGTACGAAATGATGAAGAACGCGGTGAAGAACGACACGCCTTTGACAATCTCAGGCGACTGCACGCCGACCGCGCTCAGCAGCGGCTCGAGAATGTGCGCGAAGGCCGGCTCACCGACCCAGCCCAGGCCAAGGGAGGCGAGGGTAATACCGAGCTGACACGCCGAGAGATACGCATCGAGCTGACTGTGTACGGTGCGCAGGATGTGCCCGCGCCAGCCGTTCTGATCAGCGATGGCCTCGACCCGGGTCGAGCGCAGTTTGACCATGGCAAATTCCGCCGCAACGAAAAAGCCGTTGAGCAAAACCAGGATCAGAGCGAAAAGGATCATGCCGAAGTCGGCGAAAATTGTAGCGAGGGACAAGCCAGGGGAAGGGTCCATGATGGAGTTTTGCGGGTTCCGTGTGATTCAAAAGAGAGAAAAGTCGCGCCTGAAAGGCAGGCACAAGTCAGCCAATGTAGCGGCTGACATGGCGATTGCCTAGTGGCGAGTGCCGGTCGGTCTTACTCGGCGGCGCTGATGGCTCGCGCCTGAGCCACCTGAGCCGGGGCGAAATGGCAGGTGAACGTGCTGCCGTGACCGGGCACGCTGCTGATCTCCATGCGCGCGCGGTGGCGCAGCAACACGTGTTTGACGATGGCCAGGCCAAGCCCGGTGCCGCCGGTATTGGAGTTGCGGCTGGAGTCGACGCGGTAGAAACGTTCGGTCAGGCGCGGCAGGTGTTTGCTGTCGATGCCGATGCCGGAATCCTGCACGCTCAGGTGTGCGCCTTGATCGTCACCCCACCAGCGAATGCGGATGTTGCCCTCGGCCGGGGTGTACTTCACCGCGTTGAACACCAGATTGGAAAACGCACTGCGCAACTCCGCCTCGCTGCCCTTGAGCAACAGGCCGGCATCGGCTTCGAGGCTGATGCGCTGGTTCTTCGCGCCGGACAATTGCTGCGCATCGCTCTTGATCGATTGCAGCAGGGTGTCGATCTGCACTGGCTGGTTGTCCGACGGGTAATCGGTGGCTTCGAGTTTCGCCAGCAACAACAAATCATTGAGCAGCGTCTGCATGCGTCCGCCCTGTTGCTGCATCTGCTGCAGCGCGCGACTCCAGCGCGGATTCACTTCCTCGACGTTGTCGAGCAGGGTTTCCAGGTAGCCGCAGATCACTGTCAGCGGCGTGCGCAATTCGTGGGAGACGTTGGCAATGAAATCTTTGCGCATCTGTTCCAGCTGATGGATACGCGTGACGTCGCGCACCAGCATCAAGTGTTCGTTGTTGCCGTAGCGGGTCAGGTACAGCTGAATGCGCACGCGATCGTTGGTTGGCGAGGGGATTTCCAGCGGCTCGGCGTAGCTGTCCTGCTCGAAGTACTCCTTGAAACGCGGATGGCGCACCAGGTTGGTCACCGGTTGGCCGCTGTCCTGGGGGGTCTTGAGGCCAAGCAAGGTTTCGGCGGCGCGGTTCCACCATTCCAGATTGCCGTCGCTGTCGAGCATGATCACCGCGTCTTTCAGCGCAGCGGTGGATTCCTGCACCCGGTCGATCACCGCTTGCAGGCGCCCGCGCACGCGCTGATCGCGGCGTTGCAAATGGTAGATGCTGTCGAACACTTCGCCCCACAGGCCATAGCCATCGGGCGGTGCTTCGTCGGGTTGATGCTGGCGCAGCCATTCGTGCAGACGCAGCAATTGCTTGAGCGTCCAGGCCAGATAAATCCCCAGGCCCGCGGCGAGGCTCCAGCCGTAATAGCCGGTGATCAGGCCGATCACCAGGCAGGCGGTGACCAACAGCAGCATGTGGCGAATCAGGGTGCCATGCCAGTTTTGATTCACGGAAAATACGGTCCTTGTCAGCGAGTCTGGCGGTCGGATCAGGCCTTGGTGGAAAACCGGTAGCCGGTGCCGCGCACGGTTTGTACCAGATTTTCGTAGGCGTCGCCGAGCGCCTTGCGCAGGCGCCGGATGTGCACGTCGACGGTGCGCTCTTCAACATAGACGTTGCCGCCCCAGACCTGATCCAGCAACTGGCCACGGGTGTAGGCGCGTTCCTGGTGGGTCATGAAGAATTGCAGCAGACGGTATTCGGTCGGACCCATTTCGGCGGGTTTGCCGTCGATGGTCACGCGGTGGCTGATCGGGTCGAGCAGCAGGCCGCCGACTTCGATCGGCGCTTCGCCGTCGGTCGGGCCGGCGCGGCGCAACACGGCTTTGAGGCGGGCGACCAGTTCGCGCGGGGAAAACGGTTTGGTGATGTAGTCGTCGGCGCCGACTTCAAGACCCTGGATCTTGTTGTCCTCTTCGCCCTTGGCGGTGAGCATGATGATCGGGATGTCCCCGGTCAGCTCGTCACGCTTGAGACGACGGGCCAGTTCGATGCCGGAGGTGCCGGGCAGCATCCAGTCGAGCAGGATCAGGTCCGGCTTGCGGTCGACGATGATGGCGTGGGCCTGCTGCGAGTTCTCTGCCTCGAGGCAGTCATAGCCGGCCATTTCCAACGCAACGGCGATCATTTCGCGAATGGGCGCTTCGTCGTCGACGATCAGAATGCTCCTGCCAACCATGCCTTAATCCTCTTGTCATTTAACTGTCTTGCGCCGCATTAGATAACGGAATTATTGCAGTCGTGTGACAGTATTTTAGTCCGGCGGCGATTGTGCAAATCCTCAACTAAGCTCTAAGTCCGAATCCTGACAACCACAAAAGAAGGTTTCCATGACTCAAATGACTGTTTCTTTCAAAGCCATGCTGATGGCTGCTGCCCTGACTCTGCCTGGATTTGTACTGGCCGCGGATCCTGCGATGGAGAAGGACGGCATGTACACCGATCACAAGGGCATGACTCTGTACACCTTCGCCAAGGACTCGGGCGGCAAGTCGATGTGCAACGACAAATGCGCAACGAACTGGCCTCCGTTGATGGCGACGGCGGGTGACAAGTCGATGGGTGACTGGACTGTCATCAAGCGCGACGACGGCTCAATGCAGTGGGCCTATCAAGGCATGCCGCTGTACACCTTCGTGATGGACAAGAAGGCCGGTGACATGACCGGTGACGGCAAAATGGACGGCGCCTGGAAAGTCGCCAAAGCCAAATAAACGCGGTCCCTTGTAGGAGTGAGCCTGCTCGCGATAGCGGTGTATCAGTCGGCATTTTCGTTAACTGATACACCGCTATCGCGAGCAGGCTCACTCCTACATTGATTTGCGTTTAGCGCAACGCGTAATCCAGCACGATCCCGACGAAAATCGCCAATCCAGCCCAATGGTTGTGCAAAAACGCCTTGAAACAACGCATGCGGTCGCGATCGCGGGTGTACCAGAACTCCCACGCATAACAGCCCGCAGCCACCAGCAAGCCAAGATGGAACCAGATTCCCAGCTCAAATTTGGATCCCGCCAGCATCAGGCAGCCCAGCGACAATGCCTGCAAACTCAGGATGATCACCCGGTCCGCCTCGCCAAACAGAATCGCCGTGGATTTCACGCCAATCTTCAAATCGTCATCGCGATCGGTCATCGCGTAATAGGTGTCGTAACCCACCGTCCACAGCAGGTTGGCGATCCACAGCAGCCACGCTGCCGCCGGCAGTTCACCGGTCTCGGCCGTGAACGCCATCGGCATGCCCCACGAAAACGCCGCGCCCAGCACCACTTGCGGGTAATAGGTGTAGCGCTTCATGAACGGATAAGTGAAGGCCAACGCCAGACCACCGAGCGACAGCCAGATCGTCGGTGCATTGGTGCACAGCACCAGCAGAAAACTCACGCCCATCAACAGGGCGAAGAACACCAGCGCTTCTTTCGAACTGATCTTGCCGCTGGCCAGCGGTCGTTGTGCGGTGCGTTTGACGTGGCCGTCGACCTTGCGGTCGGCCCAGTCGTTGATCACGCAACCGCCGGCGCGGGTCAGTACCACGCCGAGGACGAAAATCACCACGTTGGCCAGCGACGGCGAGCCTTTGCCGGCAATCCACAGGGCCCAAAGGGTTGGCCACAGCAGCAGATAAATGCCGATCGGCTTGTCCATCCGGGTCAACTGAATGAAGTCCCACGCGCGCGGGTTCAAGCGGTGCAGCGACTTGAGCAGGCTCTGATACATCAGCAGTTCTCCGGATGGGCGCGAGCGGTGCGCCACAGGCTCGGCAGGAAGATTTCCGCGACCAGTACGCTCAAAGCGCCACGGTCGAAACGCGAACGCCGACCCCACAGCTCAGGCGCCTTCACGTCTGGCGGCAACCATTGTTCAGGGTAGTGACAAACTTCGAGGGCGCGACGCTGGAACGCCTGATCGCAAAACAGCAATTCGCCCAGCGAACGGCTACCCAGTTCATCCATGTGCAAGCCGTCGCCTTGCAAGGCGGCGCGCGACGCGACGCTGCGGGCAAACACCCACGCCTCGCCGTGACCGCGCAAATACACCTCGCGCACCCAGCCTTCGCTGCTCTCGGCCAGATCCAGCGCCGCGCATTCATCGGCGCGCAGAGTGTCCCAGCCTTCGAACAACGGCGTGACGCTGAAGCCATCATCGGACAGCCGGGTCAGTCGGCGGGTGAGGGAGCCTTCGTCGAACAGCCAGTCGAGGGTCAACGAATCGGGGAGGGGCGTCAGTCGGCTTTGAGTCAGCCAGAGCGGGGCCGGGCAGGCATTTGAATGTTGCACAATGAGTCATTATTGGCCGCAAATGAGGCGGCGAGCTTAACATGGTGGCCGCCGATATTGATTGATCCGGGTCGCCGTTGCGCCGAACAGGCTTGCATCTGCCCGGCTCCATCAGTACAAAACGCCCTGAGCCGGATGGCAGCGCAACACCCATCGACCGTCCGCGCCGGCACCACGCCTGAACCCTGAGGAAGTACCTGAATGAAAAAGTGGCAATGCATCGTCTGTGGCCTGATCTACAACGAAGCCGAGGGTTGGCCGGATGACGGCATTGCGCCGGGCACCGCTTGGCAGGATGTACCGGCAGACTGGCTGTGCCCGGACTGCGGCGTCGGCAAGACGGACTTCGAAATGATCGAAATCAACTAAGCAAGAAAAACAAAGGAGTAAGGCATGAGCGCACCTGTCGTCATCGTTGGCACTGGCCTGGCGGGCTACAACCTGGCCCGCGAGTTTCGCAAGCTCGACAGCGAAACCCCGTTGCTGCTGATCACCGCTGATGACGGCCGCTCTTACTCCAAGCCGATGCTCTCCACCGGTTTCGGCAAGAACAAGGACGCCGACGGCCTGAGCATGGCCGAGCCGGGCACCATGGCCGAGCAGTTGAAGGCCGAAGTGCGCACACACACGCGCATCAGCGGCATCGACGCTGGCCACAAGCGCCTGTGGATTGGCGAGGAGGCGGTCAGCTATCGCGACCTGATTCTCGCCTGGGGCGCGGAAACCGTGCGTGTGCCGATTGAAGGCGATGGCAGCGATCTGGTGTTCCCGATCAATGATCTCGAAGACTATGCGCGTTTCCGCGCCGCTGCGGCGGGCAAGCGTCGGGTGCTACTGCTCGGCGCTGGCCTGATCGGCTGTGAGTTTGCCAACGACCTGATACTTGGCGGCTACGAAGTGCAACTGGTTGCACCCTGTGAACAAGTCATGCCGATGCTGCTGCACCCGGCCGCTGCGGCGGCGGTGCGGGCCGGGCTGGAAAGCCTCGGTGCGAAATTCCACCTCGGCCCGGTACTGACCCGCCTGCAAAAAGTCGCCGACGGCCTGGAAGCGCACCTGTCCGACGGCCAGGTCATTCCTTGCGACGTAGTGGTTTCGGCCATCGGCTTGCGCCCGCGCATCGATCTGGCGGCGGCCGCTGGCGTACAGGTCAACCGCGGCGTCGTGGTCGATCGCCATCTGAAAACCTCCCACGCCAATATTTACGCCTTGGGCGACTGCGCTGAAGTCGACGGGCTGAACCTGCTGTACGTGATGCCCCTGATGAGTTGTGCGCGAGCACTGGCACAAACCCTCGCCGGAAACCCGACCGCCGTGAGCTACGGCCCGATGCCGATCACCGTGAAAACCCCGGTGTGCCCGCTGGTGGTTTCGCCGCCACCACGGGGCAGCGAAGGTGTCTGGACCGTCGAAGGCCAGGGCGCCGACATCAAGGCGCTGTGCCACAGCGCCGACGGCCAATTGCTCGGTTACGCGCTAACCGGTGCAGCCGTGATGGAAAAACTCGCCCTCAACAAACAGCTTCCGGCCCTGCTGGCGTAAATACCGGTCGTTCTGTCGGAATCACCCCGCTTTTGCCCCTACAAAGGTCGCGTGGAGACTGGCGCCGCCGGTATCCGCGTGCCATTCTCACTCCCGTCTGCCGCAGAGTAGAGCCTGCGGCGCCTTGGGCGCTGTTCCAACGAGAACAGCACGGACATAACAACAAAAAACCGTCAAAGGGGCTTCACTAATGCGTAAACCAGAACTCGCCGCTGCAATCGCTGAAAAAGCAGATCTGACCAAAGAACAGGCCAACCGCGTACTCAACGCCGTTCTCGAAGAAATCACCGGCGCTCTGCACCGCAAGGACAGCGTGACGCTGGTCGGCTTCGGCACCTTCCTGCAACGCCACCGCGGCGCCCGCACCGGCAAAAACCCGCAAACCGGCGAGCCGGTTAAAATCAAGGCCAGCAACACTGTTGCGTTCAAGCCAGGCAAATCGTTGAAAGACAGCGTAAATCCTTAATTGCGGCGAACTCCTCGAATAACGGGGAGAACCGCTGAAAAAATGGGCACACCGATTGCGGTCGGGTGCCCATTTTTTATGCCTGCCTATTTGTTATGCACTGCAGCAATAATAAAGCCACGTAACCAATTGCATTGGTTGGCGATCGATCTGCCTCACACTTAAATCAATACCCTATATATAAAAGCCATCATAGTGATGGCACTTTTGCCATTGTTGGTTGTCTCGCTGTGAATTGTTGAAACAACACTGAAATCTTTCGGAATCATCCTACATCCGTTTTTTTCAAAACCCGTCATGCTCCGCGCCATTGTCGTCGGCCCCGGTTTTCGGTGATCACGGCAGATTGGAACGATCGCTCTAAATCAGGGTTTTCAGGTGTTTCGTGCGGCTGCGTATATATGAAGACGGCATCGGGGATTCCCTGACTAAATATAGGGAAACCTCCTACAACAAACAAAGAACAGTTCGTCTTGTTGTTTAATCAGATGCTTGCTAGTGGCCATCATAGTGATTACGATGCGCCCACTTGAAAGAGCACATCTCAATTGGATGAGTCGCTTCACCGCTCTTCGATACTGTCCCGCGCCGCGGTAACTCCAATAGGCGCCTGACTGTAATCCTTAATAAAGGCCATGGATGTCCTACTCAAGCAAACTTTCCGCCCATTACCTCGAACTCGCTAAAGTCTCTGTTTCCAAAGAGAATTTCGCGGGCGAAGACGTTCGTTTTTCGAGCGAATTCGAGGCCTTGGAAAGTGAGCTCGCCAAAGCCTCGTCGATGCACGAAAGCGGGCAGATCGACTGGCTGAAAATTCGCGAAAACAGCGAAAATCTGCTGCGTACCCAATCCAAGGATTTACGTGTCGGCGCCTGGCTGACCTGGTCGCTGTACCAGCGCGAATCCTTCCCCGGGCTGCTGGCCGGTCTCGGTCTGCTGCACCATCTGTCGGAAAACAACTGGGCCGACGTTCACCCGCTCAAACCCCGTACTCGTGCCGCCGCCATCGGCTGGCTGGTACCGCGTCTCGAGCAAGTCATCACCGAAAACATTGCGATCAAAGAGCAGTTGCCGATGTTCCGGCAGCTCTCCGAGCACCTGTCCGGCCTTGAAGCGGCGTGTGCTGAGCACCTGGGCGATGATTCGCCATTGCTGCTGCCGATCTCCCGTCGCCTGAAAACCATGATCCAGCGCGCGGCCGACAATCAGCCGGCCCCCGGTGTGGTCGGTGCGGCGGTGGCGCAGGTCAAGCAGGCGGCGAGCCAGTTGCTCACCCCCGGCGCACCGATCGACAACGAACGAGATGCACACAAAGCCCTGCGCGCCCAACAGGAAAGCGCGCGCCCGCTGTGCGCCTGGTGGCTCAAGCAGAAGGCTACTGACCTGCGCGCCCTGCGCCTGAATCGCACGTTGCTGTGGATGACCATCGACGCAGTACCCGAGCGCAACGCCGAACAGATCACCGTGTTGCGCGGCCTGCCACTGGAAAAACTCAAGCTCTACCAAGACCGTTTCGATCAAGGCAAATACGCTGACCTGCTGGTGGAACTGGAGGCGAGCCTGGCGAAGGCGCCGTTCTGGTTCGATGGCCAGAGGATGGTCTGGGAGTGTCTCCAGAACCTCAACGCCGAGTTGGCAATGCGCGAAGTGGAAATCCACTTCGCGCTTTTGATTCAACGGCTGCCCGGCATTGTCGAGTTGCGCTTCCATGACGGCGCGCCGTTTGCCGATCCGTCCACCAGGGCGTGGATCGCCGCCAATGTCATGCCGCACCTGCAAAGCGCCAGCGCGCCGCGCAAGGTCGAAAGCGAAAACGTCGAAACCCAGCCAGCCTGGGAAAAAGCCCTCGAAGAAGTTCTGCCGCTGCTGCGCAAGGAAGGCCTGAAGCCTGCCGTGCAGACGCTCAAGCAAGGTTTGCAATCGGCCCATGGCGGGCGCGAACGTTTCTTCTGGCAGTTCGCCCTCGCGCGGCTGTGCTTCATGGCCAAGAAATACGAACTGGCCAAGAACCAGCTGGAAACCCTCGATCAGACATTACAGGACTCAGGCCTGCACGCCTGGGAGCCCGATCTTGCATTGGAAGTGCTGCACCTGCTGCACAGTTGCTGCGAGTTGTTGCCGCAGAACCATGCCGTACGTGAACGCAAGGAAGAGATTTATCGCAGGCTGTGCCACCTCGACCTCGAAGTGGTACTCGAATAGGCCCCAGGGCCACAACCGCAAGGAGAAAAGCCATGGCCAAAGAAGGCTCGGTAGCCCCCAAGGAACGCATCAACGTCACCTTCAAACCCGCCACCGGCGGTGCTCAGGAAGAGATTGAACTGCCGCTGAAGCTGCTGGCAATCGGTGACTACACCCACCGCAAGGACGATCGCAAAATCGAAGATCGCAAGCCGATCAGCATCGACAAGATGACCTTCGACGAAGTGTTGGCCAAGCAAGAACTGGGTCTGACGCTGAGCGTGCCGAACCGTCTGCAGGAAGATGGCGAGGCCGACGAGCTGGCTGTGCAACTGCGCGTCAATTCGATGAAGGACTTCAACCCGGCCAGCCTGGTCGAGCAAGTGCCTGAGCTGAAAAAACTGATGGAACTGCGCGATGCGCTGGTGGCCCTCAAAGGCCCGCTGGGTAACGCACCTGCGTTCCGTAAAGCGATCGAAGGCGTGCTCGCCGACGACGAATCCCGCGGTCGCGTACTCGGTGAGCTGGGCCTGAACGCCGCAGCCCCGGACGCCTGAGACTCCAGCCAAGGAAGCCAACACAATGAGCACTAGCGCAGCACAAGAGAAGAGCGCCGCCAGCGGCGAATACAGCATTCTCGACAGCATCATCGCCGAAACCCGTCTGACTCCGGACGACGAAGCCTACGACATCGCCAAGCGCGGTGTGTCGGCCTTCATCGAAGAACTGCTCAAGCCGCAGAACAACGGTGAGCCGGTCAAGAAGGCCATGGTTGACCGCATGATCGCCGAGATCGATGCCAAGCTCAGCCGTCAGATGGACGAGATCCTGCACCACCCGGACTTCCAGGCTCTGGAGTCGTCGTGGCGTGGCCTGCAGTTGCTGGTCGACCGCACCAACTTCCGCGAAAACATCAAAATCGAAATCCTCAACGTCTCGAAAGAAGACCTGCTGGACGATTTCGAAGACTCGCCGGAAGTCATGCAGTCGGGCCTGTACAAGCACATCTACACTGCTGAATACGGCCAGTTCGGTGGTCAGCCTGTGGGCGCGATCATCGCTAACTACTACATGTCGCCAAGCTCGCCAGACGTCAAGCTGATGCAGTACGTGGCCAGCGTTTCGTGCATGTCGCACGCGCCGTTCATCGCTGCCGCCGGCCCGAAATTCTTCGGTCTGGAAAGCTTCACCGGCCTGCCGGATCTGAAAGATCTGAAAGACCACTTCGAAGGCCCGCAATTCGCCAAATGGCAGAGCTTCCGTACTTCGGAAGACTCTCGTTATGTTGGCCTGACCGTGCCGCGTTTCCTGCTGCGTAACCCGTACGATCCGGAAGAAAACCCGGTCAAATCGTTCGTGTACAAGGAAACCGTTGCCAACAGCCACGAGCACTACCTGTGGGGCAACACGGCTTACGCGTTCGGCACCAAGCTGACCGACAGCTTCGCCAAATTCCGCTGGTGCCCGAACATCATCGGCCCGCAGAGCGGTGGCGCGGTTGAAGACCTGCCGTTGCACCATTTCGAAAGCATGGGCGAAATCGAAACCAAGATCCCTACTGAGGTTCTGGTTTCCGACCGTCGTGAATACGAACTGGCCGAGGAAGGCTTCATCTCCCTGACCATGCGTAAAGGCTCCGACAACGCGGCGTTCTTCTCCGCAAGCTCAGTGCAGAAGCCGAAGTTCTTCGGCATCAGCGCAGAAGGCAAGGCCGCAGAGCTGAACTACAAGCTCGGCACCCAACTGCCGTACATGATGATCGTCAACCGCCTGGCTCACTACTTGAAAGTGCTGCAGCGCGAGCAACTCGGTTCGTGGAAAGAGCGTACCGACCTCGAGCTGGAACTGAACAAGTGGATCCGTCAGTACGTTGCCGACCAGGAAAACCCGAGCGCCGAAGTGCGTGGCCGTCGTCCACTGCGCGCTGCGCAAGTGATCGTCAGCGACGTTGAAGGCGAGCCGGGCTGGTACCGCGTGAGCTTGAACGTGCGTCCGCACTTCAAGTACATGGGTGCTGATTTCACCCTGTCGCTGGTTGGCAAGCTGGACAAAGAGTAAGAGCGACTCATGGACGGATACGGTAGCCTGTTCGAACGCCTCAACGGCGACGCGCAACTACGCAAGGGCAACAGCCTTGAGGCTTGCGCCATGGCGTCAGTGGCTGCCCATCTGGCCAAAATGCTCAGCACCCGGGCCGGCAGCGTGCAAACGCTGGCCGACTACGGGTTGCCCGATCTCAATGACATGCGTCTGAGCCTGCACGACTCCCTGAGTCAGGCCCGTCTGGCCATCGAAAACTTCATCGAAGCCTACGAGCCGCGCCTGAGCAACGTGCGTGTCATTTCCCTGCCGCGTGACCACGATCAACTGCGCCTGGCCTTCAGCATCGAAGGCCTGCTGGAAGTTGAAGGGTTCAAGCGTCAGGTCAGTTTTTCCGCGCGCCTGGATGGCAGCGGACAAGTGAAGGTCACCTAAGGAGATCCCCGATGTCTGGCAAACCAGCAGCACGCGTATCCGACCCCACCGCTTGCCCACTTCCAGGCCACGGTACCAACCCGATCGCCGCCGGTTCCGGCGACGTATTCTTCGACGGCCTCGCGGCCGCCCGCCAAGGCGATGCCTCGGCGTGTGGTGGTGCGATGGTCGGCGATCTGGCGACCACGGTTTTGATCAATGGCAAACCGGCCGCGACCGTGGGTTCGGTTGGTATTCACGGAAACAAGGTCACGGCAGGTTCCGGGACGGTGATTATCGGCAATTCGCCAGGGTCGAGCTGATGACTAAGAAACACCTGAGTGGCGTTGTTCGTTCATGGATAGTCGATAGCGGGGCGTTCTGTCCATGAAGCACATGTTCGGGTCGGCTCAATGAAACACAGAGCCTGGCAATGTCTTGTGGCTTTTCTCAGCTCGGTTGGTTTGCTGGCGATTTTGGTCGGCTTGACGCTGCTGCTGCGGATGGAAAGCTCGACCGAACCAAAGCTGTTCGCTCATCCCCACGCGTTGTGGATTGGCGCCGAGGATGGGGGGGTATTCGTCGAGATTACTAAGCACGAAGCGCCGGACTATTACGTGGAAATTCGTCACGAAAGTGGAGGGATGTGGACTGAAGGCTGGGTTCGATATGGCACCAGGGACAGCCATCCACTCAGCGCTGCGGCAATTGGTGGCTACGGCGGTGAAGAGCTCTATGTCTATACGGGTGTCGCGATCACGGCGCAAAAACAGGGAGTTGCGCAGCGATGAATAAATATGTGCCAGCGACCCCGGGGCAGGAGACGGACGCATGACCGACTCAGGTCGCTTCGCAATGATTTGGCTGCAGCGCTTGCTACTCGTGGTGGGAGCGTTCGCCTGCATGCTCTATTTTGCTGCGCACGCGCTTTCCAACGCTTTTATGTTGCTGATGGACCGCGAAAATTTTATCCCTGCGCAGTCGTCCATCTGGACATTCGAACCTTACGAAATCAATCAAGGCTCTTCGTCTTACTGGCTCTACGGTGAGGACAGGGACAACTATTACTTTTTTGCGTACGTCCCTGAACATTCATATCGCGTGATCGCAAAAGACAATGGGTGCGCAGGCTTCGACAAGCGCGATGTCCGCACATGGTGCATGGATCACGCTGTGGAGGTTCGCAGATGACCGACTCATCAAGCGAGATGCTTATGCTCAGTCGCACGCAACTGAGCTTCTTCATGGCTGCATTGTGGTGGCCATTGCTGGCGGTGTTGGCGATCAGTTCCTATGACCTGTGGAGTGGCGAGTATTCAACACCCGAGTCGTCCGGGATTTATTGGCAGTACCTGTTGTGGTGGGGAATTCCCGGGCTTTTGGGTTTTTCGCTATGGATGTCCCGATCGGCGCAGAGCCGCAACGAGCAGCAGGCATTGCGGATGGTTTGGTGGGCGCCGGTGAAGTTCATCCCGTTCTATGCCGTGCCATGGATGCTGTATGGCTTGCTCAGTCTGGCCGTCGGTCAGCTCAGTGATGCCTACATGGCGTACGGCTGGATCTCGATTGTGCCGTTTCTCCTGATTGGCGGTTACGTCTGTGCCGGCGTGACGGTCGCGCTCTACAGGATATTTTTTTGATGAGTTCCACTACCAGGCAGGTAACCCGTGTCATTTAACCACTACTACCAAAGCGAACTCACCGCACTGCGCCAACTCGGTCGCCGTTTCGCCGAGCGTAGTCCGGCGTTGGCGCCGTATCTGGGCCAGGCAGGGCGGGATCCGGATGTGGAGCGGTTGCTCGAAGGCTTTGCGTTTCTGACCGGGCGTCTGCGCCAGAAGCTCGATGACGAGCTGCCGGAACTCAGCCATTCGCTGATGCAGCTGCTGTGGCCGAACTATATGCGCCCGCTGCCGGCGTTCAGCATTTTGCAGTTCGATCCGCTCAAGCGTTCCGGGCCGGCGTTGCGCGTCGAGCGTGATACGCCGATTGAAAGCAAGCCGATCGAAGACGTGCGTTGCCGCTTCCGCACCTGCTACCCGACCGAAGTGTTGCCGCTGGATCTGGCCGCGCTGAATTACTCGGTGAAGGGCGACGGCTCGCTGCTCAGCCTGCGTCTGGAAATGAGTGCCGATGGCCACCTCGGTGAGCTGGAACTGAGCAAGCTGCGTTTGCACTTTGCCGGTGAGCGCTACATCAGCCAGATGCTCTACCTGAGCCTGCTGCGCAACCTCGAAGGCATCGAACTGATCCCGCTCGACGGTGCCGGCAAACCGATCGATGGCGTCAGCGGCAAGCCGATGGCGTTCAAGATTCCCGGTGATCGGGTCAAACCGGTGGGCTTTGCCGAAGAAGAAGCGTTGATCCCGTATCCGCTGAACACCTTCCGCGGCTATCGCTACCTGCAGGAATACTTCGCCTTCCAGGACAAGTTCCTGTTCGTCGACGTCAACGGCCTGGACATCATCAACGCGCTGCCGGAAGACACCCTCAAGCAGATGCGTGGCATCGAATTGCGCTTCGATATTCGCAAGAGCGGCATCATGCGCATGCGTCCGACCTTGGATAACGTGAAGCTGTTCTGCACGCCGATTGCCAACCTGTTCGCCCACGACGCACTGCCGATTCGCCTCGACGGCAAGCAGGATGAATACCTGTTGCTGCCGGCGGAATACGATCTGGAAAACTGCGGTGTGTTCTCGGTGGAAACCGTGACCGGCTGGAAGCCCGGCGGCCTCGGTTATCAGGAGTACGTGCCGTTCGAATCCTTCGAGCACGACCCGAGTTTCGACGTGCCCAACAGCCGTCCGCATTACAGCATCCGCCAGCGTTCGTCCTTGCTGCACGACGGCCTCGACACCTACCTGAGCTTCGGTATTCGCCATACCGAAGCCCACGAAACCCTGTCGATCGAGCTGATGTGCACCAACCAGAACCTGCCGCGCAAGCTCAAGCTCGGCGACATCTGCATGGCCAGTGAAGAGACGCCGGAGTTCTTGAGCTTCCGCAACATTACCCCGGCCACTTCCAGCTTCGCGCCACCGCTGAACCGTGACTTCCTGTGGAAACTGATCAGCAACATGTCGCTTAACTATCTGTCGCTGGCCGACGTCAATGCGTTGAAGGTGATTCTCGAAACCTACGACTTGCCGCGCTACTACGACCAGCACGCGGAGAAGGTCAGCAAACGCTTGCTCGGCGGCCTCAAGCACATCAAGCATCACCACGTCGACCGCTTGCACCGTGGGTTGCCGGTGCGCGGTTTGCGCACCGAACTGACCATCGACCCGGAAGGGTACATCGGCGAAGGCGACCTGTTCGTCTTCGCTTCGGTTCTTAACGAGTTTTTCGCGCTTTACGCCAGTCTCAATTCATTCCATGAGCTGCGCGTAAAAAGCACACAGGGAGAGGTGTACCAATGGACACCACGTATGGGCCTGCAGCCCCTGCTTTAAGCGGGCTGACCAAGGTAATACGCGAGTACTCGCTGTTTCAGGCCGTGCTGCTGGTGATCGACCGGCTGCGCGAAGCACACCCGTACCTGAGCGAAGACGATCTGTACGACCACGTGGAGTTCCAGGCCAACCCGAGCCTGGGCTTTCCGCGCAGCGACGTCGATCGCGTCGAGTTTTTCGAAGAGCACGGGCAGATGCGCGCGCGCATGCGTTTCAACCTGATCGGCCTGGTCGGTTCCGGCTCGCCGCTGCCGGCGTTCTATGGCGAACAAGCCCTGGGCGACAGCGAGGACGGCAACCCGACGCGCAATTTCCTCGACCTCTTTCACCATCGCCTGCAACGGCTGATGCTGCCGATCTGGCGCAAATATCGTTACCGCGCAAGCTTCCAGAGCGGCGCGATTGACCCGTTCTCCTCGCAGCTATTCGCCCTGATCGGTCTGGGCGGCGACGAGATCCGCAAGGCCAAGGAACTCAACTGGAAACGCCTGCTGCCGTACCTCGGCCTGCTCAGCTTGCGGGCGCACTCGGCGGCGCTGATCGAAGCCGTACTGCGTTACTACTTCAAGCACGAAGACCTGGTCATCGAGCAGTGCATCGAGCGCCGCGTAGAAATTCTCGAAGAGCAGCGCAATCGTTTGGGTCGTGCCAACAGCATGCTCGGTGAAGACCTGGTGCTCGGCGAACACGTGCGCGACCGCAGCGGCAAATTCCGCATTCACATCACCGAACTCGACTGGCAGCGATTCCATGAATTCCTGCCGATCGGTTTCGGTTACCAGCCGCTCTGCGCGCTGGTGCGGTTCACCCTGCGTGACCCGCTCGATTACGACATTCGCCTGGTCCTGCGCCAGGAAGAAATCCGCGAACTGCGCATCGGTGAGCAGAACGCCTGTCGCCTCGGTTGGACCAGTTGGCTGGGCCGCGAGAAAGCGGACGGCGTGGTGACCCTGGGCAGCAAAATTCATTAAGGACGTGAGCCATGATCAACGTAGACCTGCAACAACTCATCCAGGCGCTGGACGCCGAAACCCGTCGTGATCTGGAACGTTCTGCCGAGCGTTGCGTGGCCCGTGGCGGCAGCAAGATCCTCGTCGAAGACTTGATGCTCGGCCTGCTCGAGCGTCCGAACGGTTTGCTGTCGCGCGCACTGCAGGATGCCGACGTCGACGCCGGTGAACTCAGCGCCGCGCTGCAATCGCGGGTCGAACACAGCGCCTCTCGTAACCCGGTGTTCGCCCCGGAACTGGTGCAGTGGCTGCAAGACGCGCTGCTGGTAGCCAACCTCGAACTGGGCCAGACCCAGGTCGAAGACGCGGCGCTGATCCTCGCGCTGCTGCGCAATCCGATGCGCTACGCCGGCAGCCGTTATCAGCCGCTGCTCGCCAAGCTGAACATCGATCGCCTGAAGGAATTTGCCCTGTCGCAACAGGAGCAACCGGCGGCCAACGGCAAACCAGCGGCGCAGGGCGAATCGCTGCTGCAGCGCTTCACCCACAACCTGACCCAACAGGCCCGCGACGGCAAACTCGACCCGGTGCTGTGCCGTGACGGCGCGATTCGGCAGATGGTCGACATCCTCGCCCGTCGCCGCAAGAACAACCCGATCGTCGTCGGTGAGGCCGGTGTCGGCAAGACCGCCATCGTCGAAGGTCTGGCGTCGCGAATCGCCGCCGGTGAAGTGCCGCAAGTGCTCAAAGGCGTAGAACTGCTGTCGCTGGACATGGGCCTGCTGCAGGCTGGCGCCAGCGTCAAAGGTGAGTTCGAACGTCGTCTTAAAGGCGTGATCGACGAAGTCAAAGCCTCGCCAAAACCGATCATTCTGTTCATCGACGAAGCCCACACCCTGATCGGCGCGGGCGGCAACGCTGGCGGTTCCGATGCGGCCAACCTGCTGAAACCGGCACTGGCCCGTGGCGAACTGCGCACCATCGCTGCGACCACCTGGGCCGAGTACAAGAAATACTTCGAGAAAGACCCGGCGCTGGCCCGTCGTTTCCAACCGGTGCAACTGCACGAACCGACCGTCAGTGAAGCGGTGACCATCCTTCGTGGTCTGGCCCAGGTTTACGAGAAGAGCCACGGCATTTACCTGCGCGATGACGCGGTGGTTTCGGCGGCTGAATTGTCCGCACGTTATCTGGCCGGTCGGCAGCTGCCGGACAAAGCTGTCGATGTGCTCGACACCGCTTGCGCCCGCGTACGCATCAGCCTCGCCGCCGCCCCGGAAAGCCTTGAGCGCCTGCGTGGCGAACTGGCTGAAGGTGGCCGCCAGCGTCAGGCCCTGCGCCGCGATGCCGAAGCCGGTCTGCTGATCGACCACGAAGCGCTGGATGCATTGGAAGCGCGTCTCGACGAAGCCGAAACTGAAATGGTCGCGCTGGAAACCCTGTGGACTGAACAGAAGCAACTGGCCGAGCGCCTGCTGGAACTGCGTCAGCAACTGGCCAAGGCCCGCGAAGCTGCTGCGGTCGAGCCAGTGGTCACCGTTGAAGAAGACGCCGAAGGCACCGTGATCGAAACCGTCTCCGCTGAGGTTGAAGAAGGCCAAAGCGTCGAAGCGCTGGAAGCCCAGCTCAACGAAACCCACAGCGCCCTGACCGCCGCCCAAGTCAAAGAGCGTCTGGTCAGCTTCGAAGTCTGCCCGCGTCTGGTCGCCGAAGTGATCAGCGCCTGGACCGGCGTGCCATTGGCGCAACTGGCCCGTGAGCACAACGCCAAAGTCGCCAGTTTCGCCACTGACCTGCGCACGCGCATCCGTGGTCAGGAACAGGCCGTGCACGCACTGGATCGCTCGATGCGCGCCACCGCTGCCGGTCTGAACAAGCCTGACGCGCCGGTCGGTGTGTTCCTGCTGGTCGGCCCGAGCGGCGTCGGTAAAACCGAAACCGCGCTGGCCCTGGCTGACTTGCTGTACGGCGGTGATCGTTTCATCACCACCATCAACATGTCCGAGTTCCAGGAGAAGCACACCGTCTCCCGTCTGATCGGCGCACCACCAGGCTACGTCGGTTACGGCGAGGGCGGCATGCTCACCGAAGCCGTACGCCAGAAACCGTACTCGGTGGTGTTGCTCGATGAAGTCGAAAAGGCTGACCCGGACGTGCTCAACCTGTTCTACCAAATCTTCGACAAAGGCGTGGCCAACGACGGCGAGGGTCGCGAGATCGACTTCCGCAATACGTTGATCCTGATGACCTCGAACCTCGGTAGCGACAAGATCAGCGACCTCTGCGAAAACGGCGCACGCCCGACCGCTGAAGTCCTCGAAGAAACCATTCGCCCGGTACTCAGCAAACACTTTAAACCGGCGCTGCTGGCGCGGATGAAAGTGGTGCCGTACTACCCGGTCGGCGGCCCGGTATTGCGCGAGCTGATCGAGATCAAACTCGGTCGTCTCGGCGAGCGCCTCAACCGTCGTCAGCTGGATTTCAGCTGGTGCCAGAACCTCGTCGATCACCTGTCCGAGCGTTGCACGCAAAGCGAAAGCGGTGCGCGCCTGATCGACCATTTGCTCGACCAGCACGTTTTGCCGCTGGTTGCGGATCGTCTGCTCGACGCCATGGCCACCGGTGAAAGCCTCAAGCGTGTGCATGCCACGCTCGACGGCGAGTCCAGCGTGACGTGCGAGTTCGCCTGAGGTGGGTGTGATGTTCACTCAGGTGCCGCAGCCACTGGTCTATGCCGAAGCGTTGCTGGCGCAGTTCGCCAGTCTGTCGCGGGCGGCGGACGGTGCTGCGTTGCTGGGTGACTTCGTGCGTGGGTTGGCCGAGTTGAGCGGTTGCGAATTGACGCAGCTGTATCTGCTCGACGCCACCCACACGTGCCTGGGGATGAATGCCGAATACCTCGACGGCGCCTTGCAACCGCGTGAAGCGGCGAGCCTGCCGGCGGATTACAACGGTGAGCAACTGCTGCAATTCGCCCTGTGCCAGAACCGCGTGGTGTGCCTCGACGACTTGAGCGGCAGCCTGCACGAAACCAGTTTCCTGCCAGCGGCGACCTCGCCGTGGCAGTCGCTGTTGTGCGTGCCACTGGTCAATCAGCACAAAGCTGTTGAAGGTTTGCTGTTGTGCGCCAGCCGTCGTCGTACCAACCTGCAAGGCTTCGCCGATTCCCTCGGCCAGCTCGGCTCGTTCGTGCTTGGCCAATTGCATTTGTTGCAACGCCTGCGTCAACCGCTGGCGGAATCGGCAACAGTGGCGCGCAGCGTGCCGAGCATCAGTGGTTATGGTTTGATCGGCAAAAGCGCGGCGATGCGTCAGACCCATTCGCTGATCAGCAAAGTCCTGCACAGCCCGTACACCGTGTTGTTGCGCGGCGAAACCGGCACCGGCAAGGAAGTCGTTGCGCGGGCGATTCACGATTGCGGCCCGCGCCGTTCCCAGGCGTTTATCGTGCAGAACTGCGCGGCGGTTCCGGAAAATCTGCTGGAAAGCGAGCTGTTCGGCTATCGCAAAGGCGCGTTCACCGGTGCCGATCGCGACCGCGCCGGCCTGTTCGATGCGGCCAATGGCGGCACGTTGTTGCTCGACGAGATCGGCGACATGCCGTTGTCGTTGCAGGCGAAGATCTTGCGCGTGTTGCAGGAAGGCGAGATCCGTCCGCTGGGCTCCAACGACACGCACAAAATCGATGTACGCATCATCGCCGCAACGCACCGCGATCTGTCGACGCTGGTCAGCGAAGGCAAATTCCGCGAGGACTTGTACTACCGCCTCGCGCAATTCCCGATCGAGCTGCCGGCGCTGCGTCAGCGTGAAGGCGACATCCTCGAACTGGCCCAGCACTTCGCCGAGAAGACCTGCACGTATTTGCAACGCGATCCGGTGCGCTGGTCGAGTGCGGCGCTGGAACACCTGTCCGGCTACAACTTCCCCGGCAACGTGCGTGAACTCAAGGCATTGGTCGAACGTGCGGTGCTGTTGTGCGAAGGCGGCGAGTTGCTCGCCGAGCATTTCTCCCTGCGCATGGAGGCAATGCCGGAAGACAACAGCCACTTGAATTTGCGTGAACGCCTCGAGCAGGTCGAACGCACGTTATTGCTCGATTGCCTGCGCAAAAACGACGGCAACCAGACCCTCGCCGCCCGTGAACTGGGCTTGCCGCGACGCACGCTGCTGTATCGGCTCGGCCGTTTGAACATCAATCTGGGAGATTTCGATGGGTAGGCAAAACTTCATCGAAATCCCCACAAAAACCAATTTCAGCGCCGCCCGCAAGGGTCGGCGCTTTGTGCTTTGTCTACACCTGGAGACCCTCTGATGTCTGTTCGTCACTGGCACGCTGTCCTGCTGACCCTCGTCGTTCTATGCGGCCTTGGCGGCTGTAGCGGCAATTACAAATTCAACGACAACGACTATCGCCCGTTGGGTGATCCGCAAGCGGTCAATCGCGGCAAGTGACCGCAAGGAGCATCAAACATGGAATTGGTTTTCGAAATGCTGAACACCAAGCAGTTCGTGCCCACCGAGTTGTGCCAGAAGACCTTTAAACAGGCCGGCGGCGTGATCGGGCGGGGCGAGGACTGCGACTGGATCATCCCTGACCGCAAGCGTCACCTGTCCAATCACCACGCGATTGTCAGTTACCGCGAGGGCACGTTCTTCCTCACCGACACCAGCAGCAACGGTGTCCAGGACGGCGAGAGCGGCGCACGCCTGCACAAAGGCGAACCGGTGCGCATCGAACACGGCAGCACCTACGTACTGGGTGACTTCGAGATTCGCGCGCGCCTGGTGCGTGACCCGGCGACCTTCGACGGTGAAGTCGGCCGTCCACGCGCTGCCGGCAGCATCATTCCCGATGACGCATTTCTGGATCTCGATCCGCTCAATGCTCTCGAACAGCAAGAGCGTGTGTACTCGGAAATCGACGAACTGCTGGCGCCGAACACCAAGCCTGAGGATTCCCGTCAACGCGCCGACTACGCGCGCATCGACATGGAAAGCCTGATGGTGCCGGAGCTGATTGCAGCCCCCGTCGAACCTGAGCCCGCTCCGGCACCGAAAGCCGTTGAGCGTCAAAGCGAAGGTTTCTGGGATCATTTCGGTGCGGCGCTGGGTGTCGACGTCAAAGGCCTCAGCCACGACGAACGCGAAGCCCTGGCGTTGAACGCGGCGCGCTTGCTGCGCCAAAGCATCGGCGGTTTGCAGCAGAGCCTGCGCACTCGTTCGGAGCTGAAAAACGAACTGCGTCTGGCCCAGACCACCGTGCAAGGCACCAACAAGAATCCGCTGAAATTCGCCGTCGATCCGAGCGAAGCGTTGCAGATTCTGTTGCAGCCAAGCAAGCCCGGCCATCTGCCGGCCGAGCAAGCGATTTCCCGCGCGTTCCGCGATCTGCAGGCGCATCAAGTCGCACTGCTGACCGCCAGCCGCGCCGCCGTACGCGGCACGCTGGAGCATTTCTCGCCGGAGCAACTGACCCTGCGTTTCGAGCGTGACAACAAGCCGTTGATCGCGACATCGGGCGGGCGCTGGAGAGCGTTCGGCCGTTATCACCAGGCGCTGCGTCAGGACGATGACTGGAGCGAGCGTTTGCTGGCCCGCGACTTCGCCCAGGCTTACGAAGAACAGATTCGCCTGATCTCCACCCTCCACACCGACCACCAAGGATGATGCGCATGTCTCGCCGCTCGACCGCTTTTTTCAAGACGCTGACTGCGCTCACCGTGCTGGTGCTGCTCGCCGGTTGCTCGTCGCTGTCGCCGTACTCGAAAGTGACCAAGATCAACCTGAAGCTGACCGGCAGCGATCAGCTCAACCCGGACCTCAACGGTCGGCCGTCGCCGATCGTCGTGCGCCTGTTCGAACTCAAGCACCCGGTGACTTTCGAGAACGCTGATTTCTTCAGCCTCTACGAGCGCGCCAAGGAATCCCTCAATCCGGATCTGGTGGCCAGCGAAGAACTCGAACTGCGCCCGGGTGAAACCGTGGAGATGAAGCTCAAGGTGGAAGAGGGCAGCCTTTATGTGGGCGTTCTCGCCGCTTACCGCGACTTGCCGGACACCCAATGGCGCCACACCGTTCAGATCACTCCGCTGGAAGTCACCGAAGTCGATCTGACTCTGGACCAGACCGGCATCCGCAACACCAATCAAGTGCTCGCCAAGGCGGATGACTGATCATGAATACCCATAAAGTCATTTGGCAGGAAGGCATGCTGCTGCGTCCGCAGCACTTCCAGCACAACGATCGTTATTACGATCACCAGATGAAAACCCGCACCCAGTTGCTGGGTGGCTACACCTGGGGTTTCCTTAATCTGGAGATCGACTTGCAGTTCCTCAACATGGGCAAACTGGTGATCAGTGAAGCCTCGGGGATTCTGCCGGACGGCAGCCTGTTCGAACTCGGTGGCAACACCGAGCCGCTGGCGCTGGACGTACCGCCGAACACCGGCAACACGCCGATTTATCTGGCACTGCCGCTGGTCACCGGTAACCACATCGAGTCGCGCCGTCCGGAGCAGTCCGACGTGCTCGCACGCTATACCGCGTACGACGCTGAAGTGGCCGATTCCAACGCTGGCGACGATTCCGCTAGCCAGGTCAGCTGCGGTCGCCCGGACTTCAAACTGTTGCTCGGCGAGCAGCAGAGCGATCAGGCCTACGTGAAACTGAAGATCTGCGACGTGCTCGACACCACGCCCGACGGCGTGATCAGCCTCGATCCGGATTTCGTGCCGACCTACATTCAGGCCCACGCCTCCAGCTATCTGCTGTCGTGTCTGAAAGAAGTCATCAGCATGCTCAACCACCGTGGTGACACGATTGCCGAGCGCATCCGCTCCAACGGCAAGGTCGGCGGTGCCGAAGTCGGCGACTTCATGATGCTGCAACTGATCAACCGTACCGAACTGCTGCTGCGCCACTACCTCGGCCTGGAGCAGGTGCACCCGGAAGAGTTGTACCGCACGCTGCTGACCATGCTCGGCGATCTGGCGACCTTCTCCGGCGAAAGCAAACGCCCGCGTCTGGACAGCCGCTACTCCCACGCTGACCAGGGTGGGAGCTTCCGCAAACTGATGGAAGCAATTCGTCAGGTGCTGTCGATGGTGCTCGAACAGCACGCCATCGAACTGATCCTGCAAGCGCGTCAGTACGGCATCATCGTCTCGCCGTTGCACGACCACAAACTGCTCGGCTCGGCGTCGTTCGTGCTGGCAGCCAGTGCCAACTGCGACTCCGAAGAACTGCGCCACCGCTTGCCGGCGCACCTCAAGGTCGGCCCGGTGGAGCGTATCCGCCAACTGGTCAACCTGCACTTGCCGGGGATCAAGGTCAAACCGTTGCCGGTGGCCCCACGGCAGATCGCGTTCCACTCGAACAAAACCTATTTCATCCTCGAACTCAGTTCCGAAGACCTGGCACAACTCGAGCGCTCCGGCGGTTTCGCGTTCCACGTGTCCGGCGAATTTGCCGAGCTTGAACTGAAATTCTGGGCCATCAGGAACTGACCGACATGATCAAGGAAACGGATTACAACCAGGACGACAAAACCGTCCTGCTCGATCGTCAGGGCCACGGACCGGCATCGAGTCCGCTGACCGACTTCGCCGCGCCGCCGCGTTTCGAGCAACTGGAAGAACGCATGATCTACGCCGCGCGCCTGCGCCCGGCGGAAGCATTCAACATCAGCCTCAATTCGCTGGTCGCCGCCTCGTCCGAGCTGCTCTCGGAAGTGGTGCGTCTCAAGCACAGCGAAACCCGCGAAGACTTGTACGCACTCAACGAGCGTCTGACTGCCGGGCTGAAACTGTTTGAAGTACGCGCCCTGCACAACGGCGCCGAAAGCAGCCAGGTGATGGCCGCGCGTTACGTGCTCTGCACCGTGGTCGACGAAGCTGTCGTGACCACGCCGTGGGGCAACGAAAGCGAATGGTCGCAGATGAGCCTGCTGAGCAGCTTCCACAACGAGACCTTTGGTGGCGAGAAGTTCTTCCAGTTGCTCGATCGACTGTCGAAGAACCCGGTCAAGCACCTGCCGATGCTCGAGCTGATGTACCTGTGCCTGTCCCTCGGTTTCGAGGGCAAGTACCGCGTACAGGCACGCGGCATGCTCGAACTCGAAGGCATCCGTGACGCCCTTTACCGGCAGATCCGTCAGTTGCGTGGCGACGTGCCGCGCGAGTTGTCGCCGCACTGGGAAGGCTTGAACGATCAGCGCCGCAACCTGGTGCGCATCGTGCCGGCGTGGATGGTGGTGTTGTTCACTTTCGTCTGTCTGGTGGTGATGTATTCGGGCTTCGCCTGGGTCTTGGGCGAGCAGCGCGACACCGTTCTGCAACCTTATCAGCCGCTTGATCCGGCCGCGGTGCAACCGCAGTCGCAGCCGTAAACAGGGACGTGTGATGAAAAAGTTTTTCAAGAAAGTCGGCGCCTTCCTGCGCCAGACCTGGGTCTGGACCTTGCTGCTGGTGCTGTTCGTGGCGCTGCTGGTGTGGTTCGTCGGCCCGTTGTTGGCGGTTGATGATTACAAGTTCTGGGAGAGCGCGACTTCTCGCTTGCTGACCATCGCTGTGCTGTTCCTGATCTGGGGCCTGACCATGGTCTTCGTCAGCTGGCGCAGCGGTATCCGCAAGAAAGCCGAGGAAGAAAGCGAGGACGGCCAGGACCGCATTCGCCGCGAAGAGCTGATAGACGAAGAACAGAAGGAGTTGAAGGCGCGCTTCAAAGACGCGCTGAAAACCCTGAAGACGTCGAGTCTGTATCGCGGCCGCAGCGAACGCTGGCGCAGTGACTTGCCGTGGTACCTGTTGATCGGTCCGCAGGCCTCGGGCAAGACCAGCCTGCTGGACTTTTCCGGTCTGGAATTCCCGATCAACAAGATCGACCGCAAGCTGACCCGCGACACCCTCGGTACCCGTCATTGCGACTGGTACTTCGCCGACCACGGTGTGCTGATCGACACCGCCGGGCGTTACACCACGCAACCGGATGTGGAAGTCGACGGCGGCGCCTGGACGACATTGCTTGAGCTGTTGCGCAAGCGCCGTCGCGGTCGTCCGTTGAACGGCGTGCTGGTGACCATTCCGGTGGAAACCCTGCTCGGTGGCAGTGAGCAGGACATCGACACTCTCGCGCGCCAGATTCGCGGCCGTCTGCAAGACGTGCATCAGAAACTGCACGTCGACGTGCCGGTCTATCTGGTCCTGAGCAAGGCTGACAAGCTGCTCGGCTTCGACGAGTTCTTCGATCAACTGACCCGCGAAGAAAGCGATCAGGTGCTCGGCACCAGTTTCCGCAAGGATCAGGTCGGCACCGACGTCGCTGTGTTGCGCAATGAGTTCGAAGAGCTGCTGCGTCGCCTCAACAGCCAAGTGATCATGCGCATGCACTCCGAGCGCGATACTCAGCGCCGTGGCCGCATCCTCGACTTCCCGCATCAACTCGGGCAGATCGGCGAGCGCCTGTGCCTGTTCGTTGACATGGCGTTCACTGGCAACCGTTATCAGCGTGCCACGCAACTGCGTGGTTTCTACCTGACCAGCGCGCCACACCTGACCCAGGAAATGGATGCGACCACCGCTGGCATCGGCGCCAGCCTCGGCATGAGCGCCGGCGTGCTGCCGACCCTGCGCAGCGGTCGCTCGCGGTTCATCCATCATTTGTTCAGCCAGGTGATTTTCCCGGAATCCGACTTGGCCGGTCTGGACAAGCGCGAACGCAGCCGTATTCATTGGGGCCAACGTGCGTTGTACGTCGGCGCACTGGCGGCACTGGCACTGTTCGGTATGCTCTGGGCGGGCGGTTTCTCGGCCAACTACGAGCGCCTGGAAAACCTGCGCAATCTGGCGCAGAACTGGACGCAGCAACGCACGGCACTGTCGCCGCGTGATGACGCCATGGGCGTGCTGAAAACCCTCGACAGCAGCTACGCCGCGACGCAGGTGTTCCCGAAGAAGGGCGACGTTTCGTATCACGAACGCGGTGGTCTGTATCAGGGCGAAGACGTCAATCCAGTGGTCAAAGAGGCTTACGAGCGCGAGCTTGAAAAGCAACTGCTGCCACGGGTTGCAACCATGCTCGAAGGGCAGATCCGCGCCAACATGAAGGACCGCGACCGTCTGCTCAACAGCCTGCGCGCGTACCTGATGTTGAACATGAAGGATCGTCGCGATGCCGCGTGGCTCAAGGACTGGGTCGCCACTGACTGGTCGACGCGCTACACCGGCAACACCGCTGTGCAGAACGGTTTGAGCGCGCATCTTGAGCGTTTGCTGAAGCAGCCGTTTATCTACCCGCTGAACGATCAGTTGGTTACCCAGGCGCGTCAGGTCTTGCGCAGCGAATCGCTGGCCACCGTGGTGTACCGCATGCTCCGCGAGCAGGCGCGCAATCTGCCGGACTATCGCTTCAGCCAACACCTCGGTCCACAAGGCTCGCTGTTTATCGGCACCGAATACGTGATCCCGGGTTTCTACACGCAAACCGGTTATCAGCAGTATTTCTCGGTACAGGGTTCGGCGCTGGTTACCGACATCCTGCGTGACAACTGGGTGCTCGGCGAAGGTGCGGGCATCAGCGACATGGACTTGCGTCGCCTGATGGTCGAGCTGGAGCAGCTGTACTTCCGCGACTACGCCAACTACTGGAGCGAAGCCGTTGGCCAGGTTGCCCTGCCGCCGATCAGCGATGCCGGTGAAGGCGCCGAGCAACTGGCGGGCCTGACCTCGGCCAACTCGCCGGTGCTGGCATTGCTCACTGAAGTGCGTGAGAACACCCGCTTCCAGGCCGCTGCAGACCCTGTCGAAGAAGCTGGCGACGCTGCTGATGCGCTGGCTGGGCAGAAAGGCAAACTGGGTAAGGTTGGCAAACTTGCCGCCGCCGCCGCGGACAAGGCTTCGGCCCTGAACGTGGCGAAGACCCTGCCGGACACCGCGAAGAAGTCGCTGCAACGCCGCTTCGAACCGTTGCATCGTTTGCTCGATGACAACAACGGCCCGGCTGCGGACCTGACGCCTGCACTGAGCGCGCTCAACGACCTGCAACTGCAACTGGCCGGTCTGGCCCGTTCCAGCACGCCGGAACAAGCCGCGTTCGAAATGGCGAAAACCCGCATGAGCGGCCAGCGTGATGCGCTGACCAACCTGCGCAATGCGTCTGGCCGTCTGCCGCGTCCGCTCAGCGTGTGGTTCAACGTGCTGGCCGAAGACTCTTGGCGTCTGGTGCTTAACGATGCTTACCAATACCTGAACGGTCGTTATCAAAACGAGCTGTACAGCGTGTATGGCAAAACCATCAGCAAGCGTTATCCGTTCAGCGCCAGCAGCACCAGCGACGTAGCGATCAGCGATTTCCGCGAGTTCTTCCGCGCTCAAGGCACCGTCGACCGTTTCTTCGACAGCTACCTGCGTCCGTTCGTCAGCGGCGATCCGGGCAACTACCGCATGCGCAGCGTCGACGGTCACAGCCTGCCGGTATCGAAGATGTACCTGGACCAGATGGCGGCAGCGCTGACGATTCGTCAGAGCTTCTTCTCGATCAACCCGGCCGAGCCGACCGTGCAGTTCAAACTGGAGCCGTACACCCTCGACCCGGCCGTCAGCCGTTCCGAGTTCAAGTTCGGCGACAAGACCATGGAATACCGCCACGGTCCGATCCTGCCAATGTCGTTCAAATGGCCGACCGATGCTGAAGACGGTCGCACCAGCCTGGTCATGGACAAAATGGCCGGGCGTCCGATCGGCATCGAGAAGAACTCCGGTCCATGGTCGCTGTTCCGTCTGTTCGACCTGATGCAGACCGAGTACCTGAGCGGTCGCGACGTGCTGGTGCTGAAAGCCGACGTAGGTGGCCTGCGCGCCAACTACCTGCTGACCAGCCAGCGCACGCCGAACCCGTTCGACATGGGCGTGCTGCGCACCTTCCGTATGCCGGTGCAGCTCTGATGCTGGTGGCCAGTGCCTGGCGCAGCGCGGCGCGTACCGACCCGGGCAAGGTGCGGGCGCGCAACGAAGATGCCTTCCTCGACTCGCCGCAGCAGGGGCTGTGGGTGGTCGCGGACGGCATGGGCGGTCATCAGGGTGGCGACATCGCCAGCCAGTTGATCGTCGCCAGCCTGGCTGAACTGCCGCAACACGAGGACTTCGACGAACGCCTCAAAGCCATTCGCCAGTGCCTGCACTGGTTGAACCGGCGCTTGGGGCAGGAGTTGACGGTCACCGCCGGACGCCACGACAGCATCATGGGCAGCACCGTCGTCGCGCTGCTGGTGGAAGGCAATCGCGCGGCCTGCATCTGGGCCGGCGACAGCCGTTGTTACATGTGGCGCGGACAGCGGCTGTATCAGCTGTCCAAGGACCATTCGCTGCAACAGCAATTGATCGACGAACAGCAAATGAGCGTCGAACAAGCGGCGGCACACCCGGCGGCTCAGGCGTTGACCCGAGCTGTTGGCGCGGCCGAAACACTGACCCTGGATGTACTGGAACTCGAGGTCTATCCGGGCGATGCGTTTTTGCTCTGCAGCGATGGTTTGTATCAGGGCCTGAGCAGCGATGCCCTCGGCAACGCCCTCAGCCTCAGCGCGCCGCACGTGGCGCTGGAACGTTTGTTCGACGGCGCCCTGCGTGGTGCCGCGCGCGACAACCTGACAGCCGTGGTGATCCGCCAATGACTGAAATCGAATCCTCAGTCGATGACTTGCTGATGAGCGAAGAACAGGCCAACAACCTGACCTACTTCGCCTTCGCCAAGGAGAACAAGGCAGAACCTTTGCTGGCGCCAACCAAGGCCAGCATCGGTGCACTGCCGGACGTACTCGCCGGTCGCTACCACCTCGAGCGTCTGCTCGGGGCCGGTGGCATGGGCGCCGTTTACCGGGCGCGGGATCTGCTGCACGAACAGTTCGGTGATCCCGACCCTTACATTGCGCTGAAAATCCTCAGCGAAGAATTTGCCGAATCGCCGGACGCCAGTGCCTTGCTCTACAGCGAGTTCGCCCTGACCCGACGCCTGCGCCACGACAACGTCGTGCGTGCGCACACCTTTGAAGTCGACACCGACTGCCAGCGGGCCTTCATCACCATGGAATACATGCGTGGCCTGACCCTGGACAAATTGCTCTGCGAGCGGCCCCTCGGCCTGCCGTGGCAAGAACTGCGCGACATCGTCCTGCCGCTGCTCGACACGCTGGCCTACGCCCACGGTCGCGGCGTGCTGCACGGTGACATGAAACCGAGCAACGTCATGCTCAGCGAAGACGGCTTGCGCCTCTTTGACTTCGGCCTCGGTCAGGCAGAGGAGGGTGTGATGCCCGGCCTGCCGCATCTGAGTCGCGAACGCTTCAACGCCTGGACCCCGGGCTACGCCGCCCCCGAACTGCTTGAGGGCCAACCTTTGTCGGCCAGCGCGGACGTGTACGGCGTGGCCTGCGTGATCTACGAACTGGCGGGCGGCAAACACCCGTTCCGCCGCTTGCCCTCGACCCAGGCGCGCGATGAGCAGCTGGAGCGCGAACTGCAAGCCCCGGCGAACTTACCGAAACACGGCTGGCCAGCGCTGCGAACCGCGCTGAGCTTCAACCCGGCAGAACGCACCATCACTGCCCAACAATTGCGTGACGCCTTGGGCGCCACTTCGTCCTGGCTGCAACGTCTGCGACTTCGGGCGTAACGGATGACATTCGAACAGGGAGCACTTTATGTTCAACCCAGCTAACGAAACCCACTTCAGCCTCAAGGTCGAAGACTACGTCGGCGACCTGCAAGTGCTGTCGTTCACCGGCACCGAAGGCATCAGCCAGCCGTATCGCTTCGACCTCGAACTGGTCAGCGAAAACCCGGATCTGGACCTCGAACAACTGCTGCACAAGCAGGCGTTTCTCGCATTCGATCCACAAGGCTCGGGCATCCACGGCCAGATCTACCGCGTCGCTCAGGGCGATGCCGGCAAACGCCTGACCCGCTACAAAGTGTCGATGGTGCCGCAACTGCAATACCTGCATCACCGCACCAACCAGCGCATCTACCAGCAGATGTCGGCGCCGAAAATCATTGCGCTGATCCTCGAAGAACACGGCATCAAGGGCAACGCCTACAGCTTCCAGCTCAGCCAGCCGTGCCCGGACCGCGACTACTGCGTGCAGTACGACGAAACCGACCTGCACTTCGTCCAGCGCCTGTGCGAGGAGGAGGGGATTCACTATCACTTCCAGCACAGCGACAAAGGCCATCTGCTGGTGTTCGGCGACGACCAGACCGTGTTCCGCAAACTCGGTCAGCCTACCGCGTATGTGCAGGGCAGCGGCATGGTCGCCGAAGAACCGGTGATCAAAGGCTTCAAACTGCGCCTGGAAACCCGCACCAGCCGCACCACACGCCGCGACTACGACTTCGAAAAACCGCGCCTGCAAATGGAAGCCGCCTACAAACCCGAAGGCGAGAGCACTGAGCCGGATCTCGAAGACTACGACTACCCGGGCCGCTTCATCGACCGCGCCCGTGGCAAGTTCCTCAGCCAACGCGCCCTAGAACGCCATCGCGCCGACTACCGGCAGGCCGAAGGTCGCGGCGACCAGACCAAACTGGTCAGCGGCCACTTCATGGAACTGTCCGACCACCCGCGCAGCGAGTGGAACGACCTGTGGCTGCTCACCGAACTCTTCCACGAAGGCAAACAGCCGCAAGTGCTCGAAGAAGGCGTGACCAGCGACACCACCGACAACAAAGACGACTTCCACCAGGGCTACCGCAACACCTTCCTCGCCACCCCGTGGGACGTGTTCTACCGCCCGGCGCTGCAGCATCCGAAACCGCGCGTACTCGGCAGCCAGACCGCCATGGTCACCGGCCCCAAAGGCGAGGAAATCCACTGCGACCAGTACGGCCGCATCAAAGTCCAGTTCCACTGGGACCGCGAAGGCCAGGCCGACGACAAAACCAGCTGCTGGCTGCGCGTCTCCAGCTCCTGGGCCGGCGACCGCTACGGCGCCATCAGCATCCCGCGCATCGGCATGGAAGTCCTCGTCACCTTCCTCGAAGGCGACCCCGACCAACCGCTGGTCACCGGCTGCCTGTACCACAAGGAAAACCCGGTGCCGTACGCACTGCCGGCGAACAAGACTCGCAGCGTGTTCAAAACACTCAGCTCACCGGGTGGCGGTGGCTACAACGAACTGCGCATCGAAGACAAGAAAGGTGCGGAGCAGATCTACATTCATGCCCAGCGTGATTGGGATGAAAACGTTGAGCATGACCAGAAGATTCGGGTCGGTAATGAACGTCATGACACCGTGGTGAAGAACACCTACACCGAGCTGAAGGCCGAGGAACACCGCACCACGATTGCCGATCGCAAGGTTGAAGCGAAGCTGGATGATCACCTGACGATTGGGCAGAACCAGCATGTGAAGCTGGGGACTGCGCAGCTCACCAGCGTGGGGAAAGAGATTCATCTTAAGGCTGGGGACAAGATCGTTATTGAGGCCGGGACAGAGCTGACCATTCTTGGGGGTGGGAGCTTTATCAAGCTGGATGGCGGTGGGGTTACGGTGGTTGGGCCGGTGATCAAGATCAATGCCGGTGGGTCGGCTGGTTCCGGCACGGGGATCGGGATTAAACCGCCGGTGCTACCGGGGGCGGCGGATAAGGATAAGGCGGGGAGTTTGATGGATCAGGCGTTGGGGAATGCGGTGCCTGAGAAGGTTAAGCCGACAGTTGATTACCCTTTCTCGCTTTGAGCGGACGGACAAGCGTCAATATGAATAAGGAATTTTTTGAATGATCATTAGCCCTCCTTTTCTGCCGAAACCGAATGCGGGAGAAACTGACGATGCTTTCCTCTCACGCGCTATGGTCGGAGGTATCCCTGGCGATGGTGGCTATCCGCTAAGCTTTGACCTCAACTGGCATGGCGGCATCCATTTGACTGCACCTCAAGAAAGCGGAAAAGCTTTGCCGGTATGTGCAATCTCAGATGGAATACTGGTTTATTTTCGACAGCCGACCCAGGAAAGTGAGGCGGCGCCTGATCATGGCCTTAGGTATCGCGAAAAGTGGACAGATGATGGTTGTATTGTAATCAAGCACGAAACGGAGATAGGCGAAGGCGAAAAAGGAAAGATCGTCTTCTATTCAATCTATATGCATCTCACAAAAATTAGTTTGAGCGCGCCAGCTAAAGGAAAAAAGATATATCGAAAAGATATCATAGGTGAGGCTGGCAAAATTTACGGTGAGGAGAATAGGATTCATTTTGAAATTGTTGCTGACGACAGCAAAATCGAGAATATCGTTGGGCGAAAAGAAAAAGACCTGGCATTCAAAACTAGCGATGGTCGAAAGGACTGCTGTTGGGGGGATATTTTTTTCTTTATTCCTCCAGAAGTTTTTGGTTACGAGAGTCAGCCATCCAACCACTTATCCGCTCTAAATAACTCGCAGATTATTTATCGTTGCCCTGCTATGCCCGCAGGACCCGCGCCGATTGAGGAGGCGGGGGGCACTCCTGCAACTAATGTGTCAAATACAGTTGATGGTTATGAGTGGGCGCTGGCGACAGAGTTACAAGATGGGCTTTTTGTTAGAATGAGTTTCGTTAAAGGCTCATGTACGCTAACTACATATACCCGTTCTGGATTTGACTTGGGTGGGGTAGACGAGAAAAGTGAGTTTGAGTACTCGCTATTTAAAACTTCCAGCGAGCTATATCCCCAATCTCCCAGTGCGGGATTTGAACTGCTACGCTTTGGAAGAGTTATTGGTGAGGAGCGATTGCAGCCGACTGATGCTGCCCATTGGCGTAAAATAAAATTCCCCGCAAAAGTTGGCGAGGAAAGTAAAGTAGGTTGGATTAACTTAAACTCTCCTACGGTTGGGAAGTTCAGCGATGCAGATTTTCCTCATTGGCAGGGTTGGCAGTTGGTTGATGACGATAAGGATAAAGATAGCCACTGCCAGTCACCTTTTATTCGAGAACTACTAGCTTTGGATGTTGGAAAAGTAGTTTCCGATAACACCGATGCCATAGGGATAGCTACTTCTCCTGCTTACTCCTCTCTATCGGAAGAGGCAAAGCAGCAGCTTTCTGAACGCTATGTGAAGGAAAGAGATTTAAGTAAGCAAAAGCTTGAAAGTACAGATGCTCAAAATCGGATTAAGCGCTTGGTATGCATGTTTCCCAGCGAGTGGTGTAAAAACGATTTTGATGTTCGCTACGACTGGCTATTAAAAGTGGCTGAAAATGGACCGATGCCGCAAGAGGCTTATGATAAGTTGAAGAGGCATCAGGTTGCATTAGGCTTTTGGGAAGATGCCGCTATTGAAGGCATTGAAAGTAGGCACTGGCATTTTCCACCAAAAGAATTTATTGCGACATTTAGGAAATGTAGTTGGTTAAGCAGAAATGAGCTTGTCCAGTTGCTTCCAACGAACTCGTTGAGGAAGGCATCTACTTGGCAGTGGGAGTCAATCAGCTTACCGAATGCGGGCACCCTGCTTTCTAGTTCAAGTCCAGATGCTTTAACTCGTCGGAATGATCTTAATAAGGCTTTGCGTAAATTTCTGGTAGTTACCCCGGTGCGATTGGCATGTTTCTTTGGTAATGCTACACAAGAAACTCAGTGGTACCAAAAGTTTCATGAGGGTAGCCCATATTGGTATAAGCCGTGGGATGGCAGAGGCTTTCTTCAGTTAACACATGCCAGTAACTATATAAAGTACTGGGAATTTAAGGGTGAAGTAATAAGCTCGCAAGTTAAACAGGTTTTAGCTAGTCATACAACCATGGCGAACAATAACAGACCTGTAGTTAATGGTCACAAAACTATGTACGATCCAACAAACTCATTGAGCGATGCGTCTACTGGCATTCCACAAACGATCATCACAAAGCGTGACGCGGTAAAAGGTTCGTATGATGCAGCCAATAGTGCTGGCGCCTACTGGGCTTGGTCTGGGGCCTCCAAACAAGCTGATGGCTACTACACCAGTTCAAGCAGTACGTTAAAGGCTCTAACAACTAATGCTCAAACAAAACATTATTATGAGAATTCTGCTTTCGGAAATGTTGCCGCTACTGTAAATCTAGGCTCCCCTTCATCTAGCTTCAGCTCTATTTGGGGAGTGCAAGCAAGATTTCTCGCTTTTGCAAACGCACAAATGGTTTTAATGGATACCTTGAGCTTTCCAACGCCATCTGGATCTTCGTCAGGGACGCCGCAGGACTTTGTTTATCGGAGAGTCGATTAATGAAAAAAACATTTGGTTTTTACCTTGCATTGGTGGTGTGTTTGGCTTCAAGCACGGCGGTGTCTGCTGACAAGGAACAGGCTGACGGAGTTGTAAATGTCGGGAACGAGCCTAACGACTCTATATCTGCGTCTGGAATAGCAGTCGTTAATGTGCGCCAAGGTAGTTGTAAATACTCACTTGATATTAGTAAAGATCAATATATTAAGTTCAATACACCTGATGTTGTATTTCTAGAGTCAAAATCTCCTCCTAAGGATCAGGACTGGCCGCATCTTGAACAGGCTGAAATGGCTGTCGGTTATGATTGGAGCTTTAAAAAAGACTCCAATTTAGGAGCCAAGTGGTTTGGCATGATGTGCGATGGTGTGGACAATTTTGACCTAAAACAAACTGGGGAAGACTCTGGGAGCGAGGATGTTAGTCCAGAGCTTCAGGATGTTAGGCAAGCAAATGCTCTTAAGTGTCCTGCAACGTTAAGTGATGAGAGATGGCTGCCAAATAAAAGCGCTGGCAACTCCGAAGACTACATTTTTCAAGAGTTGAGAGGTTCTGGTTGGTCGGGATTCATCTTCGGGTTTAAGGATAAAACGGGCAAAAAAATTGCGCGTGTTAGTTTTTGTATCCTAGAGGGAGAAAACATGCTGGTAGGTGCAGCGGAAAATTATCCTGATACTTTGACTCTGGATGCAGAGACTTTTCAGGGGATAAGAGACGTTTTATCTTCTTTGCGATTTTCTAAATAGTTTCCAGTGGATTCAGAGTGAACCAAAGGAGCGGACTTTTTTCGTCCTCCCGTCGGGTAAAGGGTGCGGGTAAGGGGAACGGATTTATTTATCCAACTGATTTTATCGTTGAACTCAAATAAATCTGTTCCCTTCGTTGTCTTGAAGCGGCGGGCTGGTTTTGGACGAAAAACAAACTGCTGGGAATTGCCGACACTAATGACATACCCAAAATGACTCGACGTATTAGGGATGACGGTTCTTTAGTCGGGACCGATGCTGCTCACCCTTGGCCGGCTGCCGCGAACTTCTCGGCTCGTGAAATAATGATAAATAAGCTTCAAAGATTTTACTGAGGTCATTTGAATGATTCGCCTAATGGTGTTTTTGTTATCCATTTATAGTGGCGCTGCTTATTCGGCTTCAACTGAGCATAGCCTGATATGTAAAGAAGCTGATCAGAATGCCGATCCAGCTAGCTTGACTCTTTCTTTTGAAGGGGGAGTCTTCTCTCTTGATGATGCTGATCGCGGATGTCGCTCAAATTATGTTGCTAGAGAAGTGGCAGGGGCCGAAAACATAGCAATTATATTTTCTTATCCAACCAGTGATGATATGGGTCTAAACGCTCAGGTTATGATTTTTTCTGCTGTAGCTAAAGGTGGAAAGGCCACATATATCGGAGACATCCCTGCTAGTGCTTCGGAGTTGGAGGATGGTACCTATAAAGATATTCAACAGTCCGGTGATTCAATTTACGAGAACGTTTACCGTATTGAAAGCACAAAAGTTGTGACTTTGATTCCAGGTAAAGAGTTGGTCATTTCTGGCGAGCAATGTGTTTATAAGGAAGCGGGTAGCACTGTCTGTCAAAAGATGAAGGGCACCTTCAAAAAACCTGTGTGCGTCCTCAATAATGGTGAGCGCAAGGTCCTCGCGGATGCGAAGGAGTGCATGGACATGAGAGAAAATCTTTGAGGAAAAGAATCAAAGGGACGGATTTATTTGTTGCGCTCGACCGCTTTGAATTTGGTTGAAAACTTAAATAGATCTGGCCCGTTTGTCGGTTCTGACTCTATCTTCTGTCGCAGGCCCGTTCAGAATTGAACGGATCAATGAGTTTTTTACGGACGCCAAGGAATGCAGATTTTCAGATTCAGCCTCATTTTTTTACTTTCAATACTGTCGCCTGTGGTCATGGCTGAGGGCACGATGATTGCCACCATCCTTCAGGCCGACTTTTCCAAGGACCCGGAAGTCCGGTTGCTTGTCAGAGTCGTTGATGTGGGTGGCGGTTCGGATACCCCTTCCATGGCGGTTCGTAATCAATGCCTGGAGAGGAAGGCGTCCGCAGAACGTCCTGGGCCGGATCCGTGCTTTTCGATAGAGATCACTGAGAGCAAAAAGCAACGGGCCATTGTTCGGCAAACGCTATTGAATGATCCTCAGCGCACAACCGACCCTATCTATTTGGAAATTGTTTATCGCTCGGAGGTCAGCGAGAGCGATCCGACGAATCACCATCAGCGATCCGCCACACTGAAGATCGAAGAAAACGGCCTCTACAATTGGAACAATGAAAGCGAACAGGCATTGGCGGACGTTGAGTGGTTTCCCTCGGGAAATGGTGTTCTTGATCTGATGGTTCCTGACGCGGATGCATTGTTGAACTCTGTATATCGGGATCGTATGAGTCGGCTGGACGAAAGCGGTCAGAAAGCACTGAGGGAAATTCAAAGAGCCTGGATGAAATTTCGAGATGCGGAGTGCCAGTCCGACCCGAAATCGAGTAAATCAGTTTTCGGTGAGTGGTCCGATGCCTGCCTAATTCGCTCGACGATAGAGCGTGCTCGCCAATTGGCTTTGGCACCGGACAAGAGCAGACGTTGAAACGGACAAGCCAGAGCATTCGCGCGAAAGCGTCGACTTGGATGAGCATGAACAAACTTTTCTTTCTCTTTTTTGCGCTATTTCCTTTAGGCGCTCAAAGCGCAGTCACCACCGAATCACTTTGCTTCGAACTATCCCAATCGAGCCCGGTAAAGTTCGAACTCCGTACCTACTACGACGAAGCCAGCAAATGGTCCGGTGGCTTCGTCAAGTACGCCAAGTCCAGCGAACCCATTTCCATTGTGCTGACGGATTACGAGGACGAGATGCTCAGTCCCGATGCGCCTTGGCAGAGCACCACAACCTGGTCTGAAGTCATCAACGGCAACGGCAACGGCAACGGCAACGTCACTGGAACCTATCAGTTCGTGTCTCAAGGGACGCACATCGTCTCGATGTCTTACACGAAGAGGTCTAACGGCAAGGTTTTTCATTTCGGAAATAACACCAGCATCGACTCCTCTCTGGAGTCCGGATGCAAGTGGGAGTAGAGCGAGTACATGCAATTCAAAACTCTAGCGGTATCGCTGCTCGGCCTGATATGGACGATCCCGGCGTTGGCCGAAACCACCACGTTCAGTCCAACCAAAGGCGTCGACGCGACGCTGATTCTCGAAGGCTCCAAGCTGAACATCGTGGTTAAAAGCGAAACGCACAGCGAGTCGCGAACAATCGATTTTGAAGCCGAAAACGAACTCCATGTGCAGTTCGATGATTTCAATTTCGACGGCGCCCAGGATTTCGCGGTCTGGCAACTCGATGACGGCATGGGCACTTACCACTACTACCGGGTGTTCATTTACCAAGTCAAAACCGGCGCCTTCGAAGAGTTACAGCCGGACTGCGGCGATGGCTTCGTTAACCTGCGCGTCGACAAAAAGCGTAAAGCGTTGCTCAGCACCTACTGGGAAATGAACATACCCAAGCAATGCATCACGCGATTCACCAAACGCAAAACCTGAATGACTCAAGGATGAACACCGTGAAACGTTTTGTTTTTACCCTGCTGGCCGCGCTGCTGCTGCCAGTTTCTGCGGTCTATGCGCAGGACGATTGCAGCCAGGTCACCTCAAGCCTGGAAATGGTGCCGTGCTCGGAGGCGGCGAAGAAGGCTGCCGATGCGCAGTTGAATGTCAGCTACAAGCAGTTGATGACGCGGCTTGAGTCTGACTATCGAGCAGATCCGGCATTGGGCGCGGAGTACGCAGCGAAGGTCAAAGAGTCGCAACGTGCTTGGTTGAAATTGCGCGATGCGAACTGCCCCTTGGAGGCGTTCGAGATCGAGGCGGGGATGCCGGCGCATGTGTTCGCCGTCAACTCGTGCATCGCCAGAATGAGTCGCGAGCGCTCGGCGTATCTGGACAAGATCGTCCCTGCGCTTGCATCCGATGAGAGCGCTTCGACGGCTCCCACCAGCGACGCTTGCCCCTCGGAGGAGTTCGCGCCTTTCCTGACTGCGTTTTCCGCCAACAGCGAATCACAACGCCGTCTGACTGCGATGACGGTCAAGTCGCTGGTGTTGAAACCGGTAGCAGGAAAGGATCGAAGTACCTTTGAGCCTTCGACCTCGGGAGTCAGTGGAGCTACTTTCAACTATCCGCTGATGGCCGCCATCACGCCCGGCAAGACACCTGGAGTCGAGATCGAAGAGGTCGACGACAGTCACGTCAACGTTGTGGATAAAAGGGCAGGCAACAGCAATGTGAAAATCTTCAACTTCTCTCGTCAGGCGTGCTGGGTGCTTGAGGGGATTGAGGATTGGTCGATCAGTGAGAAGGATCTTGTCGCAACAGAGAACCCGGGAATGAGCCGCGCTGAGAACTTCTGTTATCAGCGTGCCGAAGCGTTGGGCGGGCTAGGGTTTCTTGAGCAATACCCGCTGACGGTGGAGTTGATTGAAGCGTCGCTGGAAAATTTTGTCTGTGCTGCAGAGTCGGGTGACGCGCAGGCGAGCCTGTCGGCGGCAAGCCTGAGCCTTTCGCAAATGGCGTCTCAGTTGGAAACGAGCAAGGTAGAGGCGTTGTTCAAAGCGGCCTCGAAAATACCAAGTGGCGCGCTGGCCTATGCCACGTTTTTTTGTGTCGGAAACTCCACCGACTATAGCGGCCCTTGCCTCCATCCCGAGCAAGCGAAAGAGCAGGTCATTCGGGCGATCACCATGGGTTCCACAGACGCGATGAATTATCTGGCCTCGACCTTTGAAGGTGGCGAGCTTGGAACGAAGGATATGTCCCGAGCGTTAGCCTGTTATCAAATGGCGGCTGACAAAGGTAATCAGTTGGGCATCTTCAACGTGGGGCGATTGGGATCGCAGGGCACTGAACCGATCAAGGCCAGTCACTGCATCTGAAATGCCGGGTCATGTTTGATGCGTTTTCGCAGTCGTTGAGTCTGAATCCGTCCGGTAAACGTTTAGTTTTTGAGCATCTGACGACCGCGATTTTCCTTTAAACTCCCCACCCCCAAGGAATGCGCTCAGGACACGGAATGCCAGTCCCCTCGAACTCCCTTCGCCAAGCGTTGGTGCTCTGGCTATACGCCGCCGCAATCGTGCACATTCTCGCCGGTATCACCCTGACTTGGGCTGGTCATTCCGGATTACTCGACGGCTATCTGCACGTTCTCGAACTGTCGTTCTGGGGCACCGACGCAGTACCCACCGCCGGCCACGAACAACAAGTCTGGTGGCTCGCGCTGTTCGGCGCGACGCTGCAAAGTTATTCGCTGTACATGCTCGCGCTGGTGCACTTGGGCAATCGCTCGAAAGCCCCGATGGTTTGGGGCTGGTTGATCGCCGGCATCCTGTTATGGGCGCCGCAGGACATGGGGCTCTCAGCGCAGCAACAGGTCTGGTCGCACCTGTGGCTCGACGGCTTTGCATTGCTGGTGTTGTTGCCGCCGTTGTTCTGGCTGTATCGGCATGACCGCCGAAAGTCTCCTGCAGTAAAGACTCCGAGCCAATCCAACCCGTTTGCCGACAGCGCTTTCAAACGCGTGCTGATCACTGGCGGCACCGGGTTTATCGGTGAAGCCTTGGTCAATCAATTACTCGACGCGGGCCATTCGGTCAGCGTTCTAACGCGCGATCCGTTGAGCGCGGCCAATCTATTCAACGGCCGCGTCCGCTGTGTGCATTCGCTCATCGAACTCAGTCATGACGAAGCCTTCGACGTAGTGATCAATTTCGCCGGCGCCCCTGTCGCCGGCCCACGCTGGACTCCCAAGCGTCAGGCTCAACTGCTCGCCAGCCGAGTCGGCACCACCGAGGCATTGATAATCTGGCTGAAGAACACCAAGCACAAACCAACGCTGTGGATTCAAGCCTCGGCCATCGGCTTCTACGGCGTACGCGATGCCAGCGAAAGCCTCGACGAACACGCCAGCAAGGGCGACGGCTTCATGGCCGAACTCTGTGCGCATTGGGAAGCCGCCGCGCAACCGGCCACTGAGTTTGGCGTGCGTCAGGTGGTGCTGCGCCTCGGCGTGGTGTTCGGCCCGGGCGGTGCGTTGACACCGTTGCTGATGCCGTTCCGTCTGGGCTTCGGCGGGCGCATGGGTGACGGTCGGCAGATCATGAGCTGGGTGCATCGCGACGATGTGCTTCAGGTAATCGCCCGTGCCTTCTACGATGAAAGTCTGGTCGGCACTTACAACATGGTCGCGCCCGAAACGGTCACTCAGGCAGCGTTCGCCGCCCATGCCGGTAAGGTCCTCAAGCGTCCGGTGTGGTTGCACATTCCCGCCGCGCCAGTGCGCGCATTGGCAGGCGAGATGGCGCAGTTGTTCTTCGACGGTCAGCGCGTGGTGCCGCAGCGTTTGACCGAGGCTGGCTACACATTCCGCTATCCAACCCTCGACGCCGCTCTGCGCGATCTGACCTGAGGATCGCTCATGAGCAAGCCGTTGATGTACCTGCTGGCCGGCAATGGCAGCGCTGCCGATTGGTGGGATGACGCGCTGCCGCACTTTCAGCGCTACGACGTGGTGCCGCTGGAGTTGCCGGGCTTCGGCGCCAATCCGCTGCCACCCTGCGAGGATCTGGCGGACTACGCGCAGACCTTGCTGGCGATGACGGCGCAAGGCAGCGCGATCATGGCGGTCGGGGTCAATGCATTGCTTGTGCTACATGCGTTGCAACGTCGGCCCGGGCACTTTTCGCGCAGTGTTCTGTTGGCGCCGGTTGGGGCATTTTTGTGGCAGCGTCGATTGCCGGCGCTGATGTCACCGCTGCCGATCCGCAAGACCATCCACTGGCTGCTGTCGAACAAACCCACGCTGTTCGCGCGCAAGTTTTCCAACCAGACCTGGACGCCCGCGCAGTACCAGCGCATGGGCGCCGGCTATGCGCGCTGCCGGGCATTCGTGCCGCATTGGGATCTGGTGCGGGCCGATACCGCGTTGCCACTGCTGGAGTGGATCACCGATCCGGTCGAGCTGGTCTGGGGCGATCAGGACGCGGTGCTCGGCATCGAGCAAGCGGCGGCGTGGTCGGCGATTCTCGCCCGCGCCGATCTGAGCATCAGCCTGAAACCCGGTTGGGGTCATTACCCGTGGATCGACTCGCCCGCCGAATTCGCGCAGTGGCTGGAGTCGGGCAAGCGAGGATTTGTCGCGCACACCAAGGGCGGGCGTTTGCGCCTGGCTGAACTGGCGCGGCAACCAGTGCCGGCGGCACTGACGCTCAACGATTGCGACGATCCGCGTCTGCCGGCATTTCTCGCCGCCCAACCTGATGTGACTTGGGCGGTGCGCTCCTCCAGTTATGGCGAGGATCAGGCCGATTCGGCGAATGCCGGTTTGAGCACCACCTATCTGCGCGAGCCGACCGTCAATGTGCCGAAACGCATTGCTGAATTGACGGCCGAGGGCGTCGAGGAAGTGGTGGTGCAGCGCTTCATCACGCCGGTAGTGTCCGGGATCGCTTTCGTGCGCCATCTCTCGGTAGAACTGGAATGGGTGGAAGGCCATCTCGAATCGCTGGCCGACGGTCACGTCAGCCCCTCACGGGCAACGCTTTCGCGGCTCGGTGATGCCTGGCGCAGCGGCACATTCACGCCATCCCACGGCTTGACCGAAGACTTGCTGTGGCGCTTTCTGCAAGACGTGCTGCGCGTGTTCCACTACGTGCCCGGCGACGTCGAGTGGGCCTGGGACGGCTCACAACTGTGGCTGCTGCAATACCGGCCGATCAGCGATTACGGCTGGCGCCGCCACCTGACCGCCGCCAATATCGCCGAGATCCTGCCGCCGCAACCGAGCGTGTTGGTGGAATACGCCCAACGCCGAGCCGCCGCGAGTATTCCGGCGATCATGGCGCGTTGGGATGCGCGGGTGTTGCAGGACAACGAGCCGTTCACCGCCGTGTTCGGCGGCGCGTCCTATATCAACAATGATCTGTTTCTCGCCCGGCTGGCCGACTGGGGCATTAGCGCCGCTAACTACGCCGGTGAAGTCGGCGGTGCGACGCCGCATCTGCCGTGGCAACCGCTGAAGATGCTGCGTTCGTTTCCGCTGTTTTTGCGTATGCAACGCAAGGCTCGCGGCCATTTGCTGAGCCTTGAAAATGGCTTGCAGCGCTTCGATCAGGAACTGGCCGAACTCGTCGCCCAGAGTGCCGATGGCCAACAACTCGCGGACTGGTTCACCCGGTTTTACGTGTTCGTGGTGCAAGGCAATCTTTGCATCGCTACAGCGCTGGCCAGCAGCGGCGGTGATTGGCTGGGCCGCCCGCCGACCGCTTACGACAACCTTGAAAACAGTCCGCATCGATTGCCGTGGGAAACCGATCCCGCTACGCCTCGACCTACGGCGATTGAGCTGCCGTTACAAGCATTCCCGCAATGGTCAGGGCTGATCCGCCTCGCGCATTCGACCGGCCTGCCGGGCCTGCGCGGCTACTACCTGCAAGTGCGCGAGTGGTATCGCGACAACCTCATGCGCATCTTCTTCCGGCTTCATCACGCCATGCCACTGGCGGACCGCGAGCATTGGTTCGCGCCGCATCCCGACGTGCGCACCCGCGATGGCAGCTTCTGGCAGGACGGCCGTGAAGGCACTGAGCAGGCGACTGGGTTCATGATTTATCCGGGGCAGGTGCAAGGCATCCTCGGCGCCGACATCCTGCTCGAAGACACCCTTGATCCGGGGCGACATGCGCATTACCAAACTGCGCGGGCAGTGATTGCGCGGATGGGCGGACGCTTGTCGCATGGCTCGACGTTGCTGCGGGAGCTGCGCAAGCCATCGGCGGTGATGCCGCAGGTGGATCCGGCGTGGGTGGGGTGTGAGGTGTTGTATCGGGATGGTGAGTTGCAATTGATTAATTCGAAGGATACGAAGTGAAACTACGATACCTCCGCGAATTGATCTTTGGTCTGGTCGCGTTTTTACAGGTGGAATATGTGACTGCCGCAGGTCCTGTATTGGTCGGTAACGAGCCCGGCCAGTCGCCGGTTGCGCAAGGCCCGACCGAGACAACTGTAGACATGGGTTCGTGTCGGTTCTCCATGCCACTGCTGCAGAACCAATGGCTGAAGTTCGACGATTTCTATTCGGTATTTATCGCAGCCAAACAACTGCCCAAACCGTCAAGCGCCCCCAGCTTGTGGCAAGCGCAGACGTCGAGTGGTGCCGACTGGCACTTCGAGAAACACGGTGAACTCAGCCAGCCGTGGTTTGGTTTGATGTGTGAAAACTCGGAGTACTTTTCGCTTCTCACCGACTGGAAACCCCCGGTAGACGATGCGTTTGCGGTGCAAGTCCTGCGTGACGACAACGACCGCAGGTGTCCGGCGACTCGTACCGATCAGGGCTGGGTGCCCAACTCTCTGGCGGGTCGTGCGAGCACCTACAACTTCGAACAATGGGGCGGGGAGAGCTCTTCGGGTTTCATCTTCGGTTTCCACGACAAATCACGACGGCACATTACCCGCATCGCTTTTTGCTTGCTGCGAGGTAAAGCTGTGCTGATCGGCTCGGCGGAATCAGGTTCATCCGCCCCGTTGGCGATCAGCAACGAAGGATTCGAACAAATCAAGAAAGCGGTGCGCGGCATTGCCTTCGAATGAACACACCCACAATGACTTGCGTCGATGGAGTTACAGCGTGAAAGGATTTTCGGTTCTTCTCGGCAGCCTGTTATTGGTTGCCGCGTCCATGGCATTTGCTGCCGATCCAACCTTCAAGGATTACACCGTCACGCCAGTTTTCAACGGCCCCAACCATAAACTGGTGCCGCAAGAAAACAGCAGCCCAATGATGGATCAGGCACGGGTGCAAGCCCTGAAAGGCAAGGTCAACTTCGCCGGCCATTACATCCTGCACAGGCTCGGCTGTGGCGGCAGCGCCATTTGCGGCGAAGTGCTGGATGCTCAGACTGGGGAAGTCGTTGGCGGTCTGCCGAATGCTTACGACGGCAGCACGTTCGGCATGGTTTACCAACCCGACAGCCGCTTGATCATCGTCTCCGGCGTCACGCTCGACGGTGAAGAGGACGCCCAAGGGAATGCGTTGGAAAGCGGTAACCGGGATCGTTACTACGAGTTTGTGAACAATGAATTTCGACTGCTGAGCGTGACCGACGTGGAATCGTCGCCGATGGATGAGGAGTGAGTGGATGAACCGTCTTCTCGCGGGCAGCCTTAAGCGGATGATGATTGTCATGAGCGTGTCAGCTTCAGCCGATGCCTTGTCTGAAAATATTCAGATCGTGGGGGTTGGCGGGCACTTAGTGACGCTGAAGGACAAGACATGGGGCAGGCCTGCTGCGGAGTCGGCGGTTGCCTCGTTTACCGCCAATGGAAAAACGTTTCCCCTCTATGTACCCGCGGTGGGTACCGAAACGCATGAGGCTTGGTTAAGTCCTGACAAGAAAACATTGCTCCTACTTCAGACTCTGTATGGCGTTGTCATTGGCCAGGAGGGTGAAGAAATCCCGACAGAGGAAACTGGTTGCGGGGTCATTTCAATGGAGACCGGTTGCGTGCTCAGTCAGCCGGCAGCCAGGTTTTGCTACGGCAAGTGGGAGGGCAATCGGTGGACTTCCGGGGAAGAGGATGCGCCTGACCTCGTCATGCAGACGCCGTCTCCAAAGGACTTATTGAAGCAGGTCTCAAATATTGAGATGCCGCAATCTCGCGTGGAAGAACTCGCATTCAATCTTCGCACTATAAGTCCAGAGTCCTATATGGCTTGTCACCCACCGGCGCGCAATGTTCAAGCTTTTAACGACTTGGCTTTCCACCTGGCCGAGGGCGGTAACGATGAGCTGGCGTTGAAGTTTTATCGCGGCGTTGAGGCTGTTGGTAAACGCACGGTACTGATGTTGAACATCGCCGATTCACTCTGGCGTCTCGATCGCAAAGACGAAGCGCAGCGCTATTACAGCCAGTACCGCGACGCGATGAGCGCCGACGGCAAGACGCAGAAAATACCTCAACGTGTCGTTGAGCGATCCGTCATTCAGGGAATGAAAAATTGAACATGTTTGCGCGTTTTATCGCGTTGTCCTTTGGATGCCTGTTTGCCTCCTGTGCGATGGCCGAGGACGACTGCAAAGAAATCACCGTGAGCGCCCAGGTCGATCGGTGTGTGGAGGCGGCCCGCAAGGAAGCCGACACGCTACTCAATGCCAGCTACAAGAAACTGTTGGGACGGTTTGAGGCTCAACAGCGGCGCGACCCTGAGCAGGGTAAGGCGCTGGTCGCCATGGCCAGAGAATCCCAGCGCGCTTGGATCAAGCTACGCGACACCACGTGCCCGCTTGAAGCCACGGAAATCGAGCCTGGGGTGGCAGCGCATGTCACGACGATCAACAACTGCATGGCAAGACTGAGTCTGGAACGTGCTGCTTACCTGGACACAATCGTCGCTGATGAGCCGGGTAATGTGGTCGATCTCAACAAGGTGTACCTGTCTGGCTCCCAACGCTTCGGCGATGTCGTGGCACGTTATGTCAGCACCTTTGGCAGCCCATGTCTGACGGTCCAAATACTGGCGCCCAACGGCGGTTGGAGGGTGCTGTCCTCCAAGCGGTTCTGCCGTTTCGAGGGCAAGGCATTTTGGACGGATTATGCCGATGCCGGGTTTGAGGATCATGTGTTTGCCGAGGATGGGTTGCACGTGACGCTCAGTTTGACGGAGCTTCGTGGGCTCGGAGAGAAGCGCCTTGCATGTGTGGTTCCGATTCAGAGTGAGCAAATCAAAGAGCTGAAGTGCGGCGCGCTTGAGCCTGGGGCATAACAGGCCAGAGTAATTTGCTGATACCCCTGAAACCGCTAAAGGAATGTTCGGTTTGAAATTTTCATCTGCATTGTTTTCCGCGTTGCTCGTTTTCGTTCCTCTGGCGGCTCATAGCGAGGTCACGACCGAGGTTTTTTGCTTCCGCTCCCACGAAGGCAAACCCATAAATTTTGAATTCCGAACCTATTACGACTCTGTCGCCAAATGGAGCGGTGCTGGCGTCAAGTACAGCAAGTCAAAAATGGCTATTGGGCTGGTTCATCGCAGTACTGAACAAGAAGAGCTCGTGTATGGCCGGCCCTACCAGTACACGACCACTTGGGTTGAAGTAGTTGATGGTGCACTGACAGGTGAGTATCAGATGGTCACTCAGGGTGGCCGGGTTGATGCGATGTCGTATACGAATTACAAATCCGCAAAGAAGTATTCGTTTGAAAACGATTACAACGTGGATTCGAAACCTGAAATAGGTTGCCAATGGTGAGGCAGAGAATATTCAGGAAGGGGACTTAACGTCCCTTTATTGGTAGTCAATCCCGTCTCGCCGATGCGTGATGAGTCACCGACAGGGATAGAGCCTGCGGTTTGCTTGGATCAGATAATCAATGTCGGAGTGTTTCCGGCGGCTATTCAAGACCTTTCAAATATCGCTACTCTCTCGACCTTCAAAATTGCCATTGATTATCCATGCCCAAGAATCAAGGGGGCGGGTGGCGCCGCCAGACAGGGCGATCCAGTCAAATTTCGAGACCCAAGAGGTTTCCATGAAAAAATCCAAACATGAACCTAAGCCTATGATGGCTGCTCGGTTCCAGGCCGAAGCTCGTGAAGTTTTGGCCAAGCGCTCCGGTAAGCGCAGCCGTTTTCTGGATGTTGCGTTGGCCAAGGGTTCTGATTTTGAGCCTGTCGGTCGACTCGCCGGCTGACGGTTTCGGATTCTCAAAAAAGCTGCCGTGATTGGCAGCTTTTTTTCGTCTGGATTTCTACAGACAGTTGCAGAAAGGGGACTTAACGTCCCCTTTTTTCATCCGCAAATCTCGCTACGGCTTGGCCGCCACGCTTCGCACTTCAATCTGGTCGAGCGTCCCTTCCACCATCAATCTCACCCCGTCCGCCATTCTGCTCAGGGCCAGTGCCACCGAGCGGCGGGAGCCGTGGAGGTCGTCGGCGAGGTCGCAGGCGATGACGCTGATGGACAGGAGGTCTTCGGAGGCGTTGGCCATGAGGGCTTCGGCGTCGGTGCCGGGGGAGAGTTTGAAGAGGCCGTTCTCGCGTTTGGGATGTGGTTCGACGGCTGGTTTGAAATGGTGGTCGAGGGCGCGCTCGGCGGCTTCGTGGAATTTCTTCGAATTGGGGGATTCGTAGGGCGAGGTTGCTTCCGCGCTGAATGTTTCATCGGTCATCGGTGTAAATCCTGAGCAGTTAATTGATTTCCCCGAGTTCGGACTTGCACATCCGGCCACCGATTTTGCGGCGACACACAAAGCCTATCTATAGCCAGCCAACTCGCCTAGTTCATGGACAGCACCGCACTTTGCAGGAAATTTCCCATAGATTCGCGGGGCGGAAGATCAAAAGATCGCAGGCTTCGCCGGCTCCTACAGGGATGTGTTTCAACAGGTGTAGGAACGGTGAGTGGTGAGACGCGGAGCGTCTCGGGATGCATTCCCACGCGGAGCGTGGGAACGATCAGTCGGCGAGCGCTGAATCGTGACTTGGCGGTCATCGTGCGGGAAATAGTCTGCATCATCCTCCAACAGAGTCAGATAGTGGCGTTATCGTCCGAATCCCTTACACTGCCCCGGCCGTTCATTTTCCTTTTGAGGCTGTGCGCATGAAATTTCGTTTTCTTCTGTGGATGATGGGTTTGTTGATGGGTAAGGCCAGCCGGACAAATCCTGCGTTCCAGCAGCAGTTGGGTGACAAGGATCTGGTGTTTCAGCTGCAGACGCTGGATGGGAAAGTGGCGCGGCATTTCGTGGTCAAGGATCAGCGCATCACCAGCAAGTCTGGCGTGGTGGCGGAGCCGGCGTTTGCGATTGCGTTTAAAGATGCCGGTTATGGCTTTGCGACGATGCAGGCGAAGAACAAGCAGTTGGCGTTTATGCAGGGCATTCAGGACAAGTCGATCCAGCTTAAGGGCAACCCTGCGCTAGTGATGTGGTTTCAAGGGTTGATGAAGTATTTGAAACCAAGAAAGGCGAAGGCTAAAGCTTAAGAAGTCGTTGACTTGAACAAACCCATGCACGCGCACTGAATAACGGTGCGCTTGTCTTGTAAGGCCATTACTCAGGCTCGCAAAGACAGCCGAACTGTCATTTCTATCAGGTGTTTCGTGCACAGGCGCGATGCTCTACTCAAGTTCCAGTTCCGGCATTAAGGGACTTAACTGACTTGATGGAGCAAGCTCATGACGCAGACACACAGTATTTCGATCCCTAGGTCTCTCGATCCGACATTTGCTCAGGATGGCGTGCTGACCTTACCGATACCTGGTATCGCGGGCGACGAAGCGGCGGCGGTCCTGGCGCTCCCCGATGCAAAATTACTCGTTGCGATACCTTTAACGGGAGCGAATGCCCCGGTTGCCATTGCGAGGCTGAATGACGACGGTTCGCTGGACGAAACCTTCGGTCCCGCGCGCAGAGGTTTTGTTGAAATAGCGTTGGAAGGGGCTCGGATCAGCTATGTATCCGGTCTCGATGCGCTTGAGGATGATGGTTGGCTGATACACCTTCAATATTCCTCGACTACCTCCAATGACGTTGGCCTTGCACTGGTCCGCCTGAAAAATACCGGTGAACTGAACGAGGCGTTCGGCACCAACGGCATGCGGTTTATCTCCCATTACGGCAATCCCCATCCCGCTAGCGTGCCGCGTGAGGCAAGTCACCCGAACACCGGATCCTCACAGACTGCCCACCTCCCATCACGATCAACGGCCCGGCAGGTGGATGGCAAAATCGTCCTGCTCCATTTCGTGTTTTTTGATGATGCACCACTGCCGGCGGGTGTTGTGATTCGTCTGCTAGCGGATGGGTCACTCGATCAATCATTCAACGGTTCGGGCTATGTGGTTGTGGATGTCGCCACATCGAATAACGTCTACGGCATCACCATTCAAGCCGATGGCAAGGTGCTGGTCTGCGGTTCATACCAGGACGGATCGGGAGGTCGTGGAGTTTTTCTGGCGCGTCTGGACGCAAGTGGCGCGCCGGACAGTCAATTCAACAACGGTGTGGCCGTGTTGATGCCCGATGATGAAGGCGAGAGTTTTCTGCAATCGATTTCGGTACGTGAAGGCGATGGCAGGATTATCGTCGCGGGCCAAGCTCTGCGTAATGGTCTCGACGGTGGGTTGATCGCTGCATTCACGACCAGCGGCGCGGCCAACCTTGTGTTCAATGGTGGCAAGCCGCTGTTTTCGCCGTTACTAAAAGGGTTGGCATGGACGCACACCTCACAGGTGGGTGGTTCGATCGTTGTTGTCGGTCAGGGTGAATCAGCCATGGTGACGGCGCGCTTCCTTGCTGATGGAAAACCGGATACGGCTTTCAACGGTACGGGGCATGCGCTGTTTGAAGACAGCGCAGGGGAAGCCTTTGCGCGAGGTTTGGCCGTCATGGGGGACAGCCGGATCGTGGTGTGCATCGAACTCTCCGTCCATTCTGATCTTCCCAACGTCCCTGGGCGTTTCGTGCGCTATCTGGCGGGCACGCCATCCTTGAATAACGATCCGACCTTCGGCGACGGTGGCATCCTCAGATTTCCATTCCCGGAATTCTCGGGATATGACGTCAGGGCGCTGCTGGCGCTGCCGCAAAACAAATTGTTGGTTGCCGTTCGCCTTTCAACGCCCGGTGCGCCTACGCGGATCGTTCGTCTGCTTGAAGACGGTGTTCTCGACTCAGCTTTCGGTGGAGAAGGCTCCGGCTACGTCGAGATCAGGCTGAAAGAAAATTTTTACATGAGCCGGATCCTCGGGTTTACACCGCTGAGCGATGGCGGCTGGCTGGTTCGTGCTCAGTACACGGAAGAGGGCGCGAATAACTCGACGGGTCTGGTGCTGGTCAGACAGCGCGAGGACGGCCAACTGCAGACGTCTTTCGGGGAACAAGGTGTGCTCTATCTTCCCTACGCGAAGATGGGCGGCGGCGGATATACCGGGGTGGTGCAAGCGTCTGCCAGCGGTGCCGCAGGGGCTGGCGCAGCAGGGATGGTCGCTCAACAACTGGACGAAAAAATCGTCGTGGTCAGTAACGTTGAGGATGCTTCCGGCCGGACAAAAGGTATCGTTCTGAGGTTCGAGCCGAATGGCTCACCCGATACGACCTTCAACGACACGGGCTTTGCGTTCTTAGAGCTTGCAGAGATTTCGCCTTCTGACATCGTTGCGCAAGCGGCCGCGACCCAGGCTGACGGCGCCGTGGTGATCTGCGGCAATTACTTTGCGGTGAGTGCGCATGGCGCCTTCGTTACTCGTTTCGACGCTACGGGTAAGGTTGACACAGGTTTTGGAATCAAAGGCGCGGTGGACGTGCCCCACGATCAATGGATAAGCCTGGACGTTGCGGCAATCGTCGACGACAAGATTGTTGTGGCCGGCGGTGCGGCGGTGGAGGGCGTCTCTCAGGGCTTGATTGCGGTGCTCAATCTCAGCGGCTCCTACAATCGGGTGTTCAATGATGGTCAACCACTGATTTCGTCACCTGTGTCCCAAGGCGTCAGATGGTTGCATTGCGTGCCGCGTACGGACGGTTCAGTCATCGTTTGCGGTAACAGTGGCACTGGCGCGCTTGATGAGAATCTCAGCGCGGTCACCGCACGCTTTCTGGCGGATGGTTCTCCAGACTCCTCTTTCTTTGGTTCGGGATTTACCGTTTTCAATGAAAGCGCGGGTTTCGAATACCCCCACGGCATGGCGGTAATGGACGATGGGCGCATCGTGGTGGGCGGAGTGTATTTCACCGACTCTGGGTCCGATAAAGGCTGGGTGATCCGTTACCTGGACAAGTCGGCTTAAGCCGCAGGTTGGCCCATCGCGGGCAAGCGTCGCTCCAACTGGAGGTCGCTTGCCCGCTTTGCATTCAGGCCTGGCTGAACTGCGAGGCCAGTTCACGCAGCAGCACTTCGGCTTCGAGGACTTTGCTGACGACGTCGTTGGCTTTGTCGCGAGTCAGGCCCACACGTTCAAGCAACGCATCCGGAATATCTTCATCCGGGCCAGAGCCAATCCCGCGGCTGCGCAGCAAGCGCACGGCCAGGCAGACGAGGTTCGGGTATTCGGCGTAGGCGCCGTCGTAGCTTGGGTCGTGCTGGAAGCGCAGGGCGGTGGCCAGCTCATCCGGCATGTCCCAGTAGCGCATCAGCCACGAGCCGATCTGTTCACGGCTGATACCGAGCAGATGTTGCTCGATGTAGCTGTGGCACAGGTGCGGGTTGACCTCCAGGTGGCGGCAGATCAGCGAGAAGTGCGGCGGAAAGACGTGGGCCAGCAGCAGGTAACCGAAGTTATGCAGCAGACCGGCCAGATACGTCAGGCCGGCTTCCGGGCGCTGGGCGCGCGGCATGGCACGGGTCAGACCTTCGATGACGGCGGCGGTGTAGATCGACTGCTGCCAGTACGGCGTGGTTTGTTGCGGATGGTCTTTCGGCAGGCTCAGGGTCTTGCCGAGGGCCAGGCCCAGCGCGAGGTTGATCACCAGATCGAAGCCGAGTACGCGAACGATCGCGTCTTCCACCGAACGGATCTTGCCCGGCGAGGCGTAGTACGGCGATGCCGCCCAGCTCACCACTTGCGCGGCCAGCGCCGGGTCGGTTTCAACGACGCCAGTGATGTCGTCGATGGTGGCGTTGGGGTCGACGCGCAGTTTGATGATTTTTTGCGCGGTTTCGGCCAGCGGCGGAATCTCGATGGTCGCTTCCAGACGCTGCTGAATGCGCCGCGCGGTGAACGCTTGCACGGCCTGGGTGATTTCCTCGCGGTCATCGTCCGGGCGGTCGAGGTTCGGGCGGATGCTGCTCAGGGCTTCGCCGAAGTTGGCGGCGCTGGCCTTGGTCAGCATGGTCTTGAAGTCTTCGCTGGCGATTTCCAGCAGCAGGCCCGGCTCGCCGGAGTTGATCAGCAACTTCGGTTCGCGCAGCAGGCTTTCTTCGTAGAGGCACGGCGAGCTGGTCAGCGCTGGCAGGCCCGGCAGCAGGCTCAGGCTGTGTTTGCCGAGCATCTTTTCCAGGCGCTCGGTGGACACGGCAGTCAGACGCCGGCCAGTGAGTTCGGCGAGGCGGTTGAGGTCGAGCAATTGGCTCTGCGGAAACAGCACCATCAGCGCGCCGACGGCGTCGTCCAGCAACACGGCTTGTACCTTGCGCGATGCATTGAGGCCGTGGTGGTCGAGCACTTCTTCGTAGGCGATGCCCAGCTTGCCTAGCAGCAGCCGAATAACAGACGGCGCGTGCGGGGATTCGGGGGCGAGAGCGGCTTCGGTCATGGTCTGTATCCGTTTTTGAAACAATGGCAGGAGTATAACCAGCTTGGTCGGAACGATCTGTCAGAAACTGCGACGGTGCTCACACTTGGCCGTATTGCTGCCCGTGACGCAACCAGCGATCGAGTAATGGGCTGACGTGGGTTGGCCAGCGTTCCAGCAAGGCTTGCGCGGCGTCGCGGACGGCGGGCAGCAGGTCGGCGTCGCGCATCAGGTCGGCGACTTTGAATTGCAGCAGACCGGTCTGGCGGGTGCCGAGCATTTCCCCGGGGCCGCGCAGTTCGAGGTCTTTTTCGGCGATGACGAAACCGTCGTTGGTTTCGCGCATGATGCCCAGGCGCTGGCGACCGATCTGCGACAGCGGCGGATGGTAGAGGAGCACGCAATGGCTGGCGGCGCTGCCCCGGCCAACGCGGCCGCGCAACTGGTGCAGTTGCGCGAGACCGAGGCGCTCGGGGTTTTCGATGATCATCAGGCTGGCGTTGGGCACGTCGACGCCGACTTCGATCACCGTGGTGGCGACCAGCAGTTGCAGGTTGCCGGCCTTGAACTCGGCCATGACGGCGGCTTTCTCGACGGGCTTCATACGCCCATGAATCAGCCCGACTTTCAGTTCGCCGAGGGCAAGTGTGAGGTCTTCAAACGTGGTTTCGGCGGCCTGACAGGTCAGCTCTTCGGATTCTTCAATCAGCGTGCACACCCAATAGGCCTGACGGCCTTCGGCGCAGGCACCGCGCACGCGTTCGATGACTTCGACGCGACGGGTGTCGGTGACCAGCACGGTGTTGACCGGGGTGCGCCCGGGCGGCAGTTCGTCGAGGATCGAGGTGTCGAGGTCGGCGTAGGCACTCATCGCCAGCGTCCGCGGAATCGGCGTGGCAGTCATGATCAGTTGATGCGGGCACATGCGCCCGCCGACGCCTTTCTGCCGCAGCGCCAGACGCTGCTGCACGCCGAAGCGGTGTTGTTCGTCGATGATCACCAGCGCGAGGTTCTTGAACTGCACTTCGTCCTGGAACAGCGCGTGGGTACCGACCACCATCGGCGTGCCGCTGGCGATCTGTTCCAGCGCGGCAACGCGGTTCTTGCCCTTGAGCTTGCCGGCCAGCCACGCGACTTCAATGCCCAGCGGTTCGAGCCAGCGCTTGAAGGTGATGAAGTGCTGTTCGGCGAGGATCTCGGTCGGCGCCATCAGCGCAACCTGATAACCGGCCTCCAGCGCTTGCAGTGCGGCGAGGGCGGCGACCACGGTTTTACCCGCGCCGACGTCGCCCTGAATCAACCGCAGCATCGGTTCGTGCTGGCTGAGGTCGTAGGCGATTTCGTTACCGACGCGCTGTTGCGCGCCGGTCGGGTTGAAACCGAGGTTGGCCAGGTATTTCGGCGGCAGCTTTTTCGCTTTCGGCATCGCTGGCGCGCGCAGCGAACGCATGCTTTCGCGCAGGCGTTGTTGCGACAGTTGGTGCGTCAGCAGTTCTTCGAAGGCCAGACGATGCTGGGCCCAGTGATGGCCGAGGGCGAGTTCGTCGACGTCGGCATCGGCGGGCGGGTTGTGCAGGTAGCGGATCGCATCGGCCAGTGGCGCCAGTTGGTAGTCGCGGGCCAGTTCGGTTGGCAGCCAGTCGGGCAAGGTGTCTGGCTTAAGCATTGTCAGCGTCTGCAGGCACAACTGGCGCAGACGCGCTTGGGTCAGGCCTTCGGTGAGCGGGTAGACCGGGGTCAGGGTTTCATCTACTGGCGGCGGTTCGTCACCGGTGATGGCGCGGTACTCCGGGTGGTAGATTTCCAGGCCGGACGCACCGGGCCGGGCTTCGCCGTAGCAGCGAACCCGCGTGCCGCGCTTGAGGCCTTCTTTCTGCGCGTTGCTGAAATGGTAGAAGCGCAGACTGAGACCGCCGGTGCCGTCCTGCAAACGCACGACGAGGCTGCGCCGGCGGCCCATGACCACGTCGGCGCCGCTGACGGTGCCTTCGACCACGGCGTCCTGCCCCGGCCGCAGCGCGCCGATCGGCACCACGCGGGTGCGATCCTGATAACGCAGCGGCAGGTGAAACAGCACGTCCTGAAGGTTCTCAAGACCGACCTTGGCCAGTTTCTCGGCCATGGCTTCGCCGACACCCTTGAGTGCCGTCACCGACACTTGCGACAGCTCCGTCATGACGCTCGCTTAACCGGCTGTAACCGGTGCCGCTGGCTTGGCCACCGAACACAGGCGAATGGAGTCGGCGAGGATCTCGATGGCTTTCGGCCGTGGGAAGCTCGCGCGCCAGGCAATGGCCACGGTGCGGAACGGCACCGGCGGCGACAGTGGGCGCACTTCGATCACGCCGGGGGCGTAGTGATGGCTGTCGACCGCCGACAGCGGCAGGATCGAGATGCCCAGACCGGACGCGACCATGTGGCGGATGGTTTCCAGCGAGCTGGATTCAACCGTGGTGTGCTTGGCGCCATCGTTGCCCTTGGTCAGGGTCGGGCAGGCTTCCAGCACTTGGTCGCGGAAGCAGTGGCCTTCGCCGAGCAGCAGCAGGCTCTTGTCGTTGAGCAGACCGGCGTCGATGGTTTCTTTTTGTGTCCACGGGTGCTGGGCCGGCATCAAGACGTAGAACGGCTCGTCGTAGAGCGGCAGGGTCAGCACGTCAGCTTCGTTGAACGGCAGGGCGATGATGATCGCGTCGAGCTCGCCGTTGCGCAGTTTGTCGCGCAGCACGTGGGTGAAGTTTTCTTCGATGTACAACGGCATCTGCGGGGCGACCCGGTGCAGTTGCGGAATCAGGTGTGGGAACAGGTACGGGCCGACGGTGTAGATCGCGCCGACTTTCAGCGGCGCGGTCAGCTGGTTCTTGCCGGCCTGGGCCAGTTCGCGGATGCCTTGCGCTTGCTCGAGGACTTTCTGCGCCTGGGCGACGATGCCTTCGCCGACCGGGGTCAGGCGCACGGCGCTTTTGCTGCGCTCGAAAATCAGCACACCGAGTTCGTCTTCAAGCTTTTTCACGCCCACCGACAGGGTCGGCTGGCTGACGTGGCAACGTTCGGCGGCGTGGCCGAAATGCTGCTCTTGGGCGAGGGTAACGATGTAGCGTAATTCTGTGAGGGTCATAGCAAGCGTCCATGAAGATGCGGGCCAAGCATACCGGCTGCAATCGATAGACGCACGTTATCAGACTGAGCGCTCAATGCGACTACTGCAAAAAGCAAAAGATCGCAGCCTTCGGCAGCTCCTACATTGGAATGCGATCCTTTGTAGGAGCTGCCGGAGGCTGCGATCTTTTGATCTTGCTACTTAGCGGCGGCGTTCGAGGGAGTAAACAAACGGCGCCACAATTTCAATCGAGCCATTGGTCAACATGTCGGCCGGTGGCTTGGGCAGCGGCTGCGCGCGGCGGATCATTTCCAGGGTGGCCCGGTCCAGATCGGCGTTGCCCGAGCGGCCCACCAGTTCGAACGACAGCACATTACCTTCGGCATCCACTACGAAGCGCAGGCGGTTCAAGCCTTCCTTGCCCCGTGCCTGTGCACTTTGCGGGTACTTTTTGTACTTGGCCAAATGCGCGAGCAGGGTGCCTTGCCAGCTGGCCTTGGCTGCCAACTGTGCCGGCGACGGGCCGGGCGCCGGTGCAGCGGATTTCTCCGTCGGTGCCGGGGTCGGTGGTGTATCGGCCGGTTTCTCCTCGGAAGGTTTTTCCTTCGGCGGATCTGGCAGCTTCTTCTCGACCGGCTTCGGCGGTTTAGGCTTGGGCTTTGGCTTGGGTTTTTGCACCGCGATTTCAGCTTTCGGTGCTTCGGCCAGTTTCGGAATCGGCAACTCTTCAACCGGAGCCGGTGGCTGCGGCGGTGTGACGACTTTCGGCGGAGCAGGCGGTGGCGGGGCCGGAACCGGGGCCAGCTCGACCATCATTGCCTGTGGGGGCAATTCGATGGGCGGGCGGGCGGTCCAGTTCAGCGCCAGCGCGATGGCCAGCGCGTGAACGCCCAGCACCACGGCCAGGCTACCGCTGTAACGCGTCAGCTTATGGCGCGTCGTGATCATTTCTTGGCTGCCGTCTCAAGTCCGACCAGACCGACCTTCAGGTAACCGGCGGAGCGCAGCTTGTCCATCACGCTCATGAGGTCGCCGTAATCCACGCCTTTGTCGGCCTGGAAGAAGATGGTGGTGTCTTTCTTGCCCTGAGTCTTGGCGTCGAGCACGGCGCCAAGGGTTTCGGCTTTCACTTCATCGTCGCCGATGTACAGGCGCTGGTCAGCCTTGACGCTGAGGAACACCGGTTTCTCTGGCCGCGGCGCCGGTTTGGCGGTCGAGGCGGGCAGGTCAACTTTGATGTCCACGGTGGCCAATGGAGCGGCCACCATGAAGATGATCAACAGCACCAGCATCACATCGATGAACGGCGTGACGTTGATTTCGTGGTTCTCGGCCAGATCGTCGTCTGCGCCTTCTTTCAAATGCAGGCCCATGGCCGATTACCCCACTTTCACCATGTGCGGTTGCGAGCTGCGCTCAGGCTGGTGATCGAGGTCGCGGCTGACCAGCAGCAGAACTTCTGCCGACGCGTCGGAAACCTGCGCCTTATAACCGGCGATGGAGCGGGCGAAGACGTTGTAGATCACTACCGCAGGAATCGCCGCAACCAGGCCCAATGCAGTGGCCAGCAGTGCTTCAGCAATACCGGGCGCTACGACAGCAAGGTTGGTGGTCTGGGTTTTGGCGATGCCGATAAAGGAGTTCATGATGCCCCACACGGTACCGAACAGGCCGACGAACGGCGCGGTGGAACCGATGGTGGCGAGGACGCCAGTGCCGCTGCTCATGTTGCGACCGCAGGCAGCTACCAGACGCTCGAGGCGGAAGCTGACGCGTTCCTTGATGCCTTCCTTCTCGCGGCTGTTGACCGACAGGCGCATCTCTTCGAGGGCGTCGTGCACCAGCAGGTTGGCGAGGGTGCCTTCCTTGCCGGCAGTGGTACTGGCTTCTTTAAGGGTGGTGGCTTTCTTCAGGGCGGCGATCTCGCCACGCAGGCGACGCTTGGCGCCCATCAGCTCGAAGCCTTTGGCGATCCAGATGGTCCAGGTGATGATGGAAGCGATGGCCAGACCGATCATCACGATTTTCACGATGATGTCGGCGTTCTGGTACATGCCCCACGGCGACAGGTCGTGGGCCATGCCCAGGCTGTTGTCGGCTTCGAGAACTTCAGGTACGTCGGCAGCGTCTACCGCTTGCACTGGATCAGTGGCAGCGGGAGCAGCGGCAGGCGCGTTGGCGGCCGCTGCGTGCTGTTCGGTCGCGGCCGGGGTAGCTGGCGCTTGTGCGTCGGCGAACGCGGCGGTCGGTGCCAGCATCATGCTGAGCAGCAGAGCCGCCAGCGCGCTCCAGGCGCGAGGTCGATTGGTTGGCGAAGCGGGGATTTGATTGCGTGTCATGCTGGCCGGACCTGAGATAGAAAAACGTTGATGCTCTTCCAGGCCTCGTGAGGCCGAGAACAAAAGTGAGGTGCATTATTGCAAGTAATTCTTGTTAACAAAAGTAATAGAGTATCTTTTTTTCCTTCATTGCTAGCCGCCCGTCCTTTGCCAGCGCTAGTCTGTGTCTTTCCGATAGGAGTTTTTTGATGTCCGCGCCTTCTGTTTTGATTGCCGGTTGTGGTGATGTCGGCAGTCGTCTGGCCAGGCAATTGCTGGCGGCTGGTTGGGAAGTTCATGGCTTGCGCCGGGATGTTTCGAAGCTGCCCGACGGGGTGATTGGCGTTGCCGGCGACTTGTTCAATGAGGACTGCCCGGCGACCTGGCCGGTGGGTGCCGTGGACTATCTGGTGTATTGCGCTGCAGCGACTGATCACGATGAGGCCGGTTATCGCGCGGCTTATGTGCAGGGTTTGCAGAATGTCCTGAGCTGGCTCGACGACTATGGGCAGGTGCCTGAGCGGCTGATCTTCGTCTCCAGCAGCAGTGTGTATGGGCAGCAGGAGGGTGAGTGGGTCGATGAGAACTCAGAGACCATCGCTGCCGGTTATTCCGGGCGATTGATGCTGGAGGCTGAGCAGGTCGCGCTCAACAGCGGTATTCCGGCAAGCATTCTGCGTTTGACCGGGATCTATGGACCGGGCCGCGAGTGGCTGCTGACTCAAGTGCGTCGCGGCTATCGCGTGGCGGTCGAGCCGCCGCTGTATGGCAACCGGATTCATGCTGACGACGCGGCAGGGTTGCTGGCGTTCCTGTTGGAGAGAGATCGGCAGGGCGTGAAGCTGGAGGATTTCTACATCGGCGTCGACGACGCGCCGGCACCCTTGGCCGAGGTAGTGGGCTGGTTGCGTGAGTATCTGGGCGTTACCGAATGGTCGGAAGACGCGAGCGTTCGGCGCACGGGCAGCAAGCGTTGCAGCAATGCCCGGGCTAAAGCGTTGGGCTGGACGCCAATGTACCCAAGTTACCGCGAGGGCTATGCCGCGATCCTAGAAGGTAAATGCTGACTTCCTGACACCCCAAAACAACTGTAGGAGTGAGCCTGCTCGCGATGAGGTCATAACATTCAACACTTGTGCTGACTGTTACACCGCTATCGCGAGCAGGCTCACTCCTACAGGGGATATCTGCGAATTCAGAAGCAGGTTACTGCTTCTCCAGCAACCACTTGCGCTCGCCCGGCGTGTACTGCGGCATTTCATCTGCCAGCGCCGTGTTCACCGCCTGGAAAATCTCTAGCTCCTTGCCCTTGCGCGCAAAGATGTAGGCATTGCCCTGACCGTTGAGCTGCAACCACATGTTGTCGTTGGTGCTGCTCATCGAAGCGCAATCACCTGCCAGGCACAAGGCATAACGGTCGGCTCCTGGCAGCCCGGAGACCTGGCCGTCAGCCTGAAACTGCACGGTGCCGCCTTCGCCCTGACCGCTGGCGATTGTCCAGTTGCCGCCCATGTAGGCGGAATACAGTGCACGTTCGAAACTGGCACCGATCGGTGCGCCTTCCGGCACCGGAATCTGTGCACGGTCGAAAACCTGCTCCGGTTCGTTATCGCTGGCGGCTTGCTGCAGTTGCCCGCCGTCGCGTTTCAGCTCACTGGCGGAGCTGCCATAGAAGTCGACTTTCCAGGCGCCGGACTGTTCACCCAGCAGCCGTCCTTCGACGTTCTCAAAACCGTTGGTGTAGCGGGCCTGACTGGCCTTGGTGTTGACGTCCCATTCCAGGTTCGGGCCGTAGGCCTGAAGCGCTTCGCGCAGGGGGCCGCCCTTGGCTGCGGCATCGATCGCCACCTGATTGATCCAGGTGCCGCTGATGTCACGGTCGGCAGGGTTGCTGGCGCAGCCGCCGAGGAAAATGGCGAGCAGCGGGAGAGCTAGCGCTTTGCGCATGGTGGAATCCTTTCAAAACCTTTTCTTGCAGAGCAGTCGGCGCGGCTTTGGAGGCCGCGCCGTGCGCATCACTCGATGACCAGAATGGCATCCATTTCAACCTGCGAACCCTTTGGCAGGGCAGCCACGCCGATGGCGGCGCGAGCCGGGTATGGCTGGTCGAAGTACTTGCCCATGATCTCGTTGACCTTGGCGAAGTGGCTCAGGTCGGTGAGAAAGATGTTCAGTTTGACGATGTCCTTGAACGAACCGCCAGCGGCTTCAGCCACGGCTTTGAGGTTCTCGAACACCTGGACGGTCTGGGCTTCGAAGCCTTCAACCAGTTCCATGGTTTTTGGGTCCAGAGGAATCTGGCCCGACATGTAAACGGTGTTGCCTGCCTTGATCGCCTGGGAGTAAGTACCGATGGCGGCCGGGGCCTTGTCGCTGGTGATTACGGTTTTGGTCATATATGACTCCTTGTAATAGGCAGGTTATGCACGCATGCGGGTGATGCGGATCACCCCGGTCAAGGCGCGCAGTTTCTTGATCACGCGGGCCAGGTGCACACGGTCGTGAACGCTGACCACCAACTGGACCACGCTGATGCGCCCATCGCGTTCGTCCATGCTGATTTTCTCGATATTGCCGTCGGCTGCGTTGACGCTGCTGGCCAGCAGGGCAATCAGGCCGCGCTGGTGTTCCAGCTCGACGCGCAGTTCGACGTTGAATTCGCCGGTGACATCCTTGGCCCACGAGAGCTGGATGCATTTTTCCGGATTGTGCCTGATTTCACTGATGTTGCGGCAGTTGTCCAGGTGCACGACCATGCCTTTGCCCGCGGACAGGTGCCCGACAATCGGGTCGCCCGGGATCGGCGTGCAGCATTTGGCGTAGCTGAGCACCAGACCTTCGGTGCCGCGAATCGCCAGCGGACCTTCCGGGCTTGGCAACTGTTCGCCTTCGCCGAGCAGGCGGCGGGCGACCACATAGGCCATGCGGTTGCCGAGGCCGATGTCTTCGAGCAGGTCTTCGATCAGTTCGAGGCGGTACTCGGTGAGCATCGCCTTGACGCGTTCGGCCGGGATCTTCTCCAGCGAACTGTCGAAACCGTTGAGCACCTTGTTCAGCAGGCGTTCGCCGAGGCTGATGGACTCGGAGCGACGTTGCAGTTTCAGCGCATGGCGGATGTGCGTGCGTGCCTTGCCGGTGACGACGAAATTGAGCCACGCCGGGTTTGGCCGTGCGCCCGGGGCGCTGACGATCTCGACTGTGGAGCCGCTTTGCAGTGGTTCGGACAGCGGTGCGAGACGGCGGTTGATCCGGCAGGCTATGCAGCTGTTGCCGACATCGGTGTGCACCGCGTAGGCAAAGTCGACCGCCGTGGAGCCTTTCGGCAGCTCCATGATCCGGCCTTTTGGCGTGAACACGTAGACCTCGTCCGGGAACAGGTCGATCTTCACGCTCTCGATGAATTCCAGCGAGTTGCCGGCACGTTGCTGCATCTCCAGCACGCCTTTGACCCACTGACGGGCGCGGGCGTGAGTGCCTTTTGGCTGCTCGTCACCGCTGGATTTGTACAGCCAATGGGCGGCGATGCCGTTGTTGGCCATCTCTTCCATTTCGCGGGTGCGGATCTGGATTTCGATCGGCACGCCATGCATGCCGAACAGCGTGGTGTGCAGCGACTGATAGCCGTTGGCCTTGGGAATCGCGATGTAATCCTTGAAGCGCCCTGGCAACGGTTTGTACAAATTATGCACAGCACCCAGCACGCGGTAACAGGTATCGACCTTGTCGACGATGATCCGGAACGCATAGACGTCCATGATCTCGTTGAAGGCCCGACGCTTGCCGCGCATTTTCTTGTAGATGCCGTAGAGGTGTTTCTGACGACCGCTGACTTCGCCCTGGATGCCGTCGATGGCAAGGCAGTGACCGAGGGATTCTTCGATCTTGTTGACGATTTCCTTGCGGTTGCCCCGGGCGCGTTTGACCGCTTGGTAGATCCGCGCGGAACGCATCGGGTGCATGGCCTTGAAGCCAAGGTCTTCAAATTCGATACGAATGGCATGCATGCCCAGCCGGTTGGCGATGGGCGCGTAGATTTCCAGGGTTTCCTTGGCGATGCGTCGGCGCTTTTCGCCGGACAGCACTTCCAGCGTGCGCATGTTGTGCAGGCGGTCGGCGAGTTTGACCAGGATCACGCGAATGTCGCGTGCCATGGCCATGGCCATTTTCTGGAAGTTTTCGGCTTGGGCTTCGGCCTTGGTCTCGAAATTCATCTGGGTCAGTTTGCTGACCCCGTCGACCAGTTCGGCCACGGTTTCACCGAACTGCGCTTGCAGCGCTTCTTTGGCGATACCGGTGTCTTCGATCACGTCATGCAGCATCGCCGCCATCAGGCTCTGATGGTCCATGTGCATGTCGGCAAGAATATTGGCCACGGCAAGGGGATGCGTGACGTACGCCTCGCCGCTGCGACGGCGTTGACCGTCATGGGCTTGTTCGGCGTAGAAATACGCTCGGCGGACCAGGTTGACCTGGTCGTTGCCGAGGTAGGTCGATAAGCGATCGGCGAGGGCGTCTATGCTCGGCATGATAATTCCTGCCGTAAGCTGTGATCCCGCGCCGTGCTACGTCGACCAGGCATAGGCTTAGACGGCCTCGTTGGACTCGTCCTCGAACGCTGCAAACAGCGGCTCATCCTGGACGATTTCCTGCTCGGCGATGAACTCGTAGCTCATCAGGCCTTCAGCGATTTCACGCAGTGCGACAACAGTCGGCTTGTCGTTTTCCCACTGGACCAATGGCTCTTTGCCGCCGGTGGCCAGTTGACGGGCACGCTTGGTAGAGAGCATGACCAGCTCAAAGCGGTTTTCCACGTGTTCTAGGCAGTCTTCAACGGTTACGCGGGCCATGGTATTCCTCGGAGCGAATGCAATATGCGCGCTGCCCGGTTGGGCGAGCGGACTCAACAGTTTAAAAAATCACCAGCGATTAGGGAAGCGCTGATTTTTTGACCAAGCCCTTCAACGCGCTGCAAGCACCAATGTAAAGCGCTTGCAGCTGTTTTGGGAAGTGCTGATTATCCGAGCAATTCGGCCAGCAATTTGCCGAAACGTACTTGCTGGCGTTTCTGCTGGAGTTGATTGGCGCGGAAAATCGCCTTCAGATCGTCCAGTGCGTGAGCAAAATCGTCGTTGATGATCAGGTAGTCGTATTCGACATAGTGACTCATCTCGCTGACCGCTTCGCGCATCCGCCCGTCAATGATCTCGTCGCTGTCCTGACCGCGATTGGTCAGGCGTTGGTGCAGGGCCTGAAGCGACGGCGGCAGGATAAAGATTGAGCGTGCTTGCGGCATCAGCTTGCGCACTTGCTCGGCGCCTTGCCAGTCGATTTCCAGAATCAGGTCGTGACCTTCGTCCAGCGTCTGCTGCAGGCGGCTTTGCGAGGTGCCGTAGAAGTTGCCGAAGACTTCGGCGCGTTCGAGGAAGTCGCCATGCTCGCCCATCTTCACGAACTCTTCGCGGGTCACGAAGTGATAGTTCACGCCGTCCACTTCACCCGGACGCATGGCGCGGGTGGTGTGGGAAACCGAAACGCGAATTTCCGGTATGGCATCGGTCAACGCCTTGACCAGACTGCTCTTGCCCGCGCCCGATGGCGCGGAAATGATGTACAGGGTGCCGGTGCTGTGGGTCATGTCGGGGTAGCCTTACTCAATATTCTGCACTTGTTCGCGCATCTGCTCGATCAACACCTTGAGGTTGACGGCGGCTTGGGTGCTGCGCGGGTCGAAGGCCTTGGAGCCCAGTGTGTTGGCTTCGCGGTTGAGTTCCTGCATCAGGAAGTCCAGGCGCCGACCAGCGGCACCGCCGGACTTGAGCACCCGGCGAACTTCGATGATGTGGGTGCTCAGGCGATCCAGTTCTTCGGCCACGTCGCTCTTTTGCGCGAGGATGACCATTTCCTGTTCCAGGCGCTGCGGATCCAGCTCCGCCTTCATGTCAGCGAAGCGATCGAGGACTTTCTGACGCTGGGTCGCGAGCATCTGCGGCACCAGTTCGCGCAGGGTCACGACGTCCTCTTCGATGGAGGTCAGACGCTCGTTGATCAGGCGTGCCAGCTCCGCGCCTTCGCGCTCGCGGCCGGCCTTCAGCTCTTTCAGGCCTTGATTGAAAAGCGCCAGTGCGTCGGCATTCAGCGCCTGCGGGTCGCTCGCATCGCCCACCAGTACGCCGGGCCAGGCCAGCACTTCCAGCGGGTTGAGTGCGGCAGGGTTTTTGATCAGCCCGGCAACGGTCTCGGCTGCAGCAACCAGCTGCGCGGCGCGCTCGCGATCGACTTGCAGGGTTTTGCCGGTGCTTTCTTCGGTGAAACGCAGGGTGCATTCGAGTTTGCCCCGCGATAGGCCCTGACGCAGCGCTTCACGCACCGCGCCTTCGAGGTCGCGAAACGACTCCGGCAGGCGCAGGTGGGGTTCCAGATAGCGGCTGTTCACCGAGCGCAGTTCCCAGCTCAGGGTGCCCTGTGCGCCGGCTTTTTCGACGCGGGCGAAGGCGGTCATGCTGTGCACCATGGCGGTGACCTCGCAAATGCAGATCGGCGCGAAACCTGTGTTCCGCAGGCGCGATATGTATGAATTTAAGCCGACTGGCAGCAAAGGCGCAGGATTGTAGCGCAGTGCGGCGAATGCGCCCAAACACACGGTGTGACAAAGGGCTGCATCCCGTCGGTAACGGGTGTTTCAGGGCCTTCGATCGTCGGGCTGGATTTTTAACGAGTGCCCACGCGCGGTGCAGCGCTCTATAATGCTCGGCAGTTTTCCGTCCCCAGTACAGGTATTCCCTATGAAACGTCCAAGTGGTCGCGCTGCCGATCAGCTCCGCTCGATCCGCATTACCCGCAACTACACCAAACACGCCGAGGGATCCGTACTGGTCGAATTCGGTGATACCAAAGTCATCTGCACCGTCAGCGTCGAAAACGGTGTGCCGCGCTTCCTCAAAGGCCAGGGCCAGGGTTGGTTGACCGCCGAATACGGCATGCTGCCGCGCGCCACTGGCGAGCGTAACCAGCGTGAAGCGAGCCGTGGCAAGCAGGGCGGCCGCACCCTGGAAATCCAGCGCCTGATCGGCCGTTCCCTGCGCGCTGCGCTGGACATGTCCAAGCTGGGCGATGTGACCCTGTACGTCGACTGCGACGTGATCCAGGCCGACGGTGGTACTCGCACGGCTTCGATCACCGGCGCCATGGTTGCACTGGTTGATGCGCTGAAAGTAATCAAGAAGCGTGGCGGCCTGAAGGGTGGCGATCCGCTCAAGCAGATGATCGGTGCCGTGTCGGTCGGCATGTATCAGGGTGAGGCTGTGCTGGATCTGGACTATCTTGAAGATTCCGCCGCCGAGACTGACCTCAACGTGGTGATGACCAGCACCGGTGGTTTCATCGAGGTGCAGGGTACGGCTGAAGGCGCGCCGTTCCAGCCTGAAGACTTGAACGCCATGCTGGAACTGGCCAAGCAAGGCATGAACGAAATCTTCGAACTGCAAAAGGCAGCACTGGCCGACTGAGCAGGTTCATAACCGCAAGGAGGACGCGATGAGTGACGAACAAGAGTTGCTGCCCAAACCGAGCCAGGAGGTTCGCCAGTGGGCGATGTTTTGTCATTTGTCGGCCTTGCTGGGGATCTGGATTCCGTTCGGCAATCTGATCGGGCCGTTGATCCTCTGGCAGATGAAGCGCGAAACGGACCCGTTCATCGACGCTCAAGGCAAGGAGGCGCTGAATTTTCAGATCACCGTCGCCATCGCCTCGTTGATCTGTTTCCTGCTGATGGTGCTGATCATCGGGTTCTTCCTGTTGGGGATACTGGCTATCGGTGCGCTCGTTTTGACCATCATCGCCGGTGTGAAGGCCAATGAAGGTTTTCCTTACCGATATCCGTTTACCTGGCGACTGATCAAATAAGGCGCTCGAAAAGTTTTAAAACAAATGCCCTGACCTGTCAGGGCATTTTATTAATGCAACAAAATTAATCGCTATTATGGGTAGGAATGATCTGATCGCGATGATCGGTCGATACTCTTTCTGTATATACACTTTTAGTCACAACTGCATCGGCTTAGTTCGGATTCATGGCCTTGGAATCAAAGGCGACGATTGTTAAAGTTGCTCGGATAATATTTCTCCTGAAATATTAAGATATATTCAAGCCATCGAAGGCTATTGAATTTCCGAGTAATCAGTGTTGAGACAATCAGCCGGTTCATGAGGTGCGTGCAGGTAAACAGCTCGCCTCTGAATATATAGCCAAGAATAATCCCAATGATTCAGCTCGATTTTTACGGAACACTTGTGGCCGCCTCCTTAGTTCTTTTGCTAGGGCGCGGGCTAGTTATGCGTGTTGGCTTCATGCGCAGTTACAATATCCCTGAACCGGTCGCGGGTGGCCTGGTAGTTGCCTTGATCTTGTTGCTGCTGCGAACGCTAAATATTGAAATTCGTTTCGATACTTCGCTGCAGACACCTTTGATGCTGGCCTTTTTTGCCACCATTGGTCTAAGTGCAGACTTTGCCAGCTTGAAGAAAGGCGGGCGCGTTGTCGGGATATTTCTGTTGGCAGTCACCGGATTGTTGGTGGTGCAAAATGCGATGGGGATCGGGCTGGCAACAATGCTCGGGCTCGATCCATTGATGGGACTGCTGACCGGATCGATCACCTTGGCGGGCGGTCACGGCACTGGGGCTGCGTGGGGTACGGTATTCAGTGAGAAATACGGTCTGGCCTCTGCCTCCGAGCTGGCGATCGCCTCCGCGACGTTTGGTCTGGTGCTGGGTGGTTTGATTGGTGGACCGGTTGCACGGTTGCTCATCAAGCGAGTGCAGGTGCCCGGTTGTCAGAATCAGCAAACGCCGCGGTTGCCAAGAGGCTTCGAGCAACCAAACAAAGAACGCTCGATTACCCCGTTTTCGTTTATAGAAACACTCGCCCTGATTGCAGTCAGCTTGTTGGCGGGCAATCTTCTGAATGGCTGGCTGCACGGTACTTCATTCGAGTTGCCGACGTTCGTTTGTGTTCTGTTTGTTGGCGTGGTCTTGCGCAACGGGCTTTCGGCGTTGGGTCTGTATCAGGTGTTCGAGCGTGAGGTGTCGGTGCTGGGTAATGTCAGCTTGTCGCTGTTTCTGGCGATTGCCCTGATGTCGCTCAAGTTGTGGGATCTGGCCGCACTGGCGTTGCCGATTTTCATCATTCTGGCTGTACAGGCGCTGGTCATGGCGTTGTTCGCGATTTTCGTGACATTCCGGATGATGGGGCGCAACTACGACGCGGCCGTGCTGGCGGCAGGGCATTGCGGTTTCGGATTGGGTGCGACGCCGACGGCGATTGCCAATATGCAGGCAGTGACGCAGCGTTATGGGCCGTCGCAGATTGCCTTTCTGGTGGTGCCGATGGTCGGAGCGTTTTTCATCGATATCATTAATGTCGTCGTGATCAAGCTCTACCTGACCTTACCGTTCTTCGCCGCTGTCTGAGTCCGAATCGGCTTGGCACTGACGCACAAAAAATGCCCGTATCTTGCGATACGGGCATTTTTAACTGCGAAACGACGCTTAGATGGTCAGCGTCCAGTCGTAGTCGACGATCAGCGGTGCGTGCTGCGAGAACCGTGGTTGACGCGGCAGGCGAGCACTGCGCACGAAGCGCCGCAGGCCCGGGGTCAGGATCTGGTAGTCAAACCGCCAGCCGAGATTGAGCATCTCGGCCTGTTCGTTGTCCGGCCACCAGCTGTACTGGTCGCCTTCGCGGCTGACTTCGCGCAGGGCATCGACATAGCCCATGTTGCCGACAATCTCGTCCATCCAGGCGCGTTCTGGCGCCAGGAAGCCCGGGGATTGCTGGCTGTCGCGCCAGTTCTTGATGTCGAGCTTCTGCTGCGCCACGTACAGCGAGCCACAATAAATGTACTCGCGACGTTTGCGCCGCTGTTTGTCCAGGTACTTGCCGAAGTCGTCCATGAGCTTGAACTTCTGGTTCAAGTCCTCATCGCCGTTCATCCCCGAAGGAAGCAGCAAGGTGGCAATACTGACTTTGTCGAAATCTGCTTGCAGGTAGCGCCCGTAGCGGTCGGCCGTCTCGAAACCGAGACCGCTGATGACAGCCTTCGGTTGCAACCGCGAATACAAAGCCACGCCGCCTTGGGCAGGGACTTCAGCATCGCAGGCATAAAGGAAGTAGCCATCCAGTTGGAAGGCTGGGTCATCCAGTTCAAAGGCGGAGGCACGGGTGTCCTGCAGGCAGATGACGTCGGCATTCTGTGCTTGCAGCCAACTGAGCAAACCACGCTCGACTGCAGCCTGAATACCATTGACGTTCACACTGATGATCCGCATAAATGGCCCCAAAAATCGCGTGCGTGTATGATACACGGCGTCAAGCTAATTAGCTAAATCCGTGGTATTTGGGGTTTTTTTCATGCAAGCGTATCAGCGCGATTTCATTCGTTTTGCCATCGATCGCGGCGTTTTGCGCTTCGGTGAGTTCACCCTGAAGTCCGGGCGCACCAGTCCTTACTTCTTCAACGCCGGCCTGTTCAACTCGGGTTCGGCCCTGGCGCAGTTGGGGCGTTTCTACGCTGCAGCCATTGCCGAAAGCGGTATTCCCTTCGACGTTCTGTTTGGACCGGCCTACAAAGGCATCCCGTTGGCAGCGACCACAGCTGTCGCGCTGGCCGAGCACCACGGCCGTGATCTGCCATGGTGCTTCAACCGCAAGGAAGCCAAGGCCCACGGCGAGGGCGGCAGTCTGGTCGGCGCTCCGTTGACTGGCGACGTGTTGATCATCGACGACGTGATCACCGCTGGTACGGCAATCCGCGAAGTGATGCAAATCATCGCTTCCCAGGACGGCGCCAAAGCTGCGGGCGTGCTGATCGCGCTGAACCGTCAGGAGCGTGGCAACGGTGAGTTGTCGGCGATTCAGGAAGTAGAACGCGACTTTGGCATCCCTGTCATCAGCATTGTTTCGTTGAACCAGGTGCTGGAGTTCTTGGCTGACGATCCGCAGCTCAAGCAGCACTTGCCAGCGGTGGAAGCCTACCGCGCCCAATTCGGCGTCTGACACACCTTCTCTGTAGGAGCTGCCGAAGGCTGCGATCTTTTGATTTTGGCATTTGCGAGCAAGATCAAAAGATCGCAGCCTTCGGCAGCTCCTACACAGGAGAGGTGCAGAAGTCTGAGGTTGCAGGCAAAAAAAGACCCCGCTCAGCCTGGCTGAGCGGGGTCTTTTTGTTTGCGTCTGCGCTTACGGACGCTTGCGATTGCTGATCAGCGTGCCCACACCGGTGTCGGTGAAGATTTCCAGCAGGATCGCGTTCGGCACGCGGCCGTCGATGATCAGCGAGCTGCCCACGCCGCCCTGAACCGCTTCCAGTGCACAACGGATCTTCGGCAGCATACCGCCGTAGATAGTGCCGTCGGCGATCAGGTCGTCGACCTGCTGCGTGCTCAGGCCGGTCAACACGGTGCCCGACTTGTCCATCAGGCCGGCAATATTGGTCAGCAACATCAGCTTCTCGGCTTTCAGTGCCTCGGCGACTTTACCAGCCACCAGATCCGCGTTGATGTTGTACGACTCGCCGTTCTCACCCACGCCAATCGGCGCAATCACCGGAATGAAGTTGCCTTTGACCAGCAGGTTCAGCAGTTCGGTGTTGATCCCGACCACTTCGCCGACCTGACCGATGTCGATGATTTCCGGCTGGGTCATCTCCGGGGTCTGACGGGTGACGGTGAGCTTCTTCGCACGAATCAGCCCGGCGTCTTTACCGGTCAGGCCGATGGCGCTGCCGCCGTGACGGTTGATCAGGTTGACGATGCTTTTGTTGACCTGGCCGCCAAGGACCATTTCCACCACATCCATGGTCGCGGCGTCGGTGACGCGCATACCATCGACGAAGTGGCTTTCGATCGACAGACGCTTGAGCAGATCGCCGATCTGCGGGCCGCCACCGTGAACCACGACCGGGTTGATGCCCACGGCTTTCATCAAGACGATGTCGCGCGCAAAGCCGGTTTTCAGCTCCTCACTTTCCATCGCGTTGCCGCCGTATTTGATCACCAGGGTCTTGCCGACATAACGTCGGATGTAAGGCAACGCTTCGGACAGGACCTGGGCGGTATGGGCGGCGGCTTCGCGTTCGAGGGTCATTCAGGGCTCCGGGTGGATCAGAACGGTAGTTGGAGATCAGGTGCAACACGTTTCAATTGGGCGTGGAATACGTCCTTGATACGCGCAAGTTCTGCCTCGTCATCGGCCTCGAAGCGCAGCACCAGCACCGGTGTGGTGTTGGACGCGCGCACCAGGCCCCAGCCTTTGGCGTAATCGACTCGCACGCCGTCGATGGTGGTCAGGTCAGCGCCTGCGCCCCACTGTGCGTCGTGCAGTGCATCAATGATGCTGAATTTGCTCTCTTCGGTCACATGGATATTGATTTCCGGCGTAGAAATATCGTTCGGGAAGGTCGCAAACAGCTCTTCCGCGGTGGATTTTTCCTTGCTGAGGATCTCCAGCAGCCGTGCGGCGCTGTAGATGCCGTCGTCGAAACCGAACCAGCGCTCCTTGAAGAAGATGTGCCCGCTCATTTCACCGGCCAATAGTGCACCGGATTGTTTCATTTTCTTTTTGATCAACGAATGACCGGTCTTCCACATTAGCGGACGACCACCGTATTCCTTGATCAGCGGCACCAGGCGGCGGGTGCATTTGACGTCGAAGATGATTTCCGCGTCCGGGTTGCGCGCGACCACGTCACGGGCGAACAGCATCAGCAGGCGATCGGGGTAAACGATGCTGCCGGTGTTGGTCACCACGCCGACACGGTCGCCGTCGCCGTCGAAAGCCAGGCCGATGTCGGCGTTGGTTTCTTTGACTTTGGCGATCAGATCGACGAGGTTTTCAGGCTTGCCCGGATCCGGGTGGTGGTTCGGGAAGTTGCCATCGACCTCGCAGAACAGCGGGATGACTTCGCAATTCAGCGCTTCGATCAGTTGCGGGGCGATCACACCGGCCGCGCCGTTGCCGCAGTCGACCACGACCTTCATGCGCCGCGCCAGTTTGATGTCCTGGACGATTTCGGTGTTGTAGCGGTCGAGGATCTCGACCTGAGTGACACTGCCGGTGCCGCTGCTCAAGTTGTTGGTCTTGAGGCGCTCGTGCAGGGCCTGGATCTGTTCGTTGGCGAGGGTGTCGCCGGCGATGACGATCTTGAAACCGTTGTAGTTCGACGGGTTGTGGCTGCCGGTGAGCATCACCCCGGATTTGCCGGCCAGGACGTTGGCGGCGTAGTACAGCGCGGGCGTTGGCACCAGGCCGACATCGCTGACGTGGCAGCCGCTTTCGGCGATGCCGCGAATCAGTTCTGCAACCAGCTCCGGGCCGGACAGGCGGCCGTCGCGACCGACGGAAACGTTCGGCTCACCTTGGGCCAGGCTCTGCGAACCGATGGCGCGGCCGATCCAGTAAGCGGTTTCGGCATTGAGGAATTCCGGCACGGTGCCGCGAATGTCATAGGCGCGGAAAATGCTGTCGGGCAGCTTCGGGGCGATCTTGGCTGGGGTGCTCATCTACGGAAATGCTCCATCTCGAAAGTGGCGGGACAGACCGACGAATCGTTCGACGGCAGGCTCAAACTGAAGGGTATGACGGCGTTTTCCACGGAGAGTTCGTGGTATGAAAGGGCCATGATGCCTCGGCGGGCGTGGCTTTCGGCCGGCAAAACCTTGATTTTCGGTGTTAAACCTTTCAGCTGATCTGCTGAAACTTCCCCCGTAGGAGCTGCCGCAGGCTGCGATCTATTGATCTTGATCTTAAAAATCAAAAGATCGCAGCCTGCGGCAGCTCGTACAGAAGATGGCTCCGGTTATTTGGTGCCGGTATGGCCAAATCCGCCAGTGCCGCGTTCGGTTTCGACGAACTCTTCAACCATTTCGAAATGCGCCTGTACCACCGGTACCAGCACCAGTTGCGCCAGACGTTCGCCGACGGTCATGGTGAAGTCGGTCTGGCCACGGTTCCAGCAAGACACCATCAGCGGGCCCTGATAATCCGAGTCAATCAGACCCACGAGGTTGCCCAGCACGATGCCGTGCTTATGGCCCATGCCCGAGCGCGGCAGGATCAGCGCGGCGAGGTTCGGGTCGCCGATGTAAACCGACAGACCGGTGGGGATCAGCACGGTTTCACCCGGCTTGATCACGATGTCCTGATCCAGCATGGCGCGCAGGTCGAGGCCGGCGGAACCCGGGGTGGCGTATTGCGGCAGCGGGAATTCGGTGCCGATGCGTGGGTCGAGGATCTTGGCTTGCAAAGCGTGCATGTAAATTAAACCTGGTTCAGACGTTCGGCGATAAAGGTGACCAGTTGGCGAGCGATCTTGCTCTTGCTGGTCTGGGCGAAAACCGTGGCGTGCAGCGCACGGTCAATCACGCTGCAGGCGTTTTCTTCGCTGTTGAAACCGATGCTCGGGTTGGCGACGTCGTTGGCGACGATCAAATCGAGATTCTTGTCCTTCAGCTTGCGTGCAGCGTAGTCGAGCAGGTGTTCGGTCTCGGCGGCGAAACCGACACTGAACGGACGGTCGGGACGCGTCGCGATGGTGGCCAGGATGTCCGGGTTACGCACCATTTGCAGGACGAAGCCGTCACCGCTCGTAGGATCTTTCTTGAGTTTTTGCGGGGCGACGACTTCCGGGCGGTAGTCCGCAACGGCTGCCGAGGCGATGAACACATCGCACGGGATCGCCGACTCGCAAGCCGCGAGCATGTCGCGGGCGCTGACCACGTCGATACGCGTGACGCGATCCGGTGTCGGCAGGTGCACCGGGCCGCTGATCAGCGTGACGCGGGCGCCGGCCTCAACTGCGGCTTCAGCGAGGGCGAAGCCCATTTTGCCTGAGCTGTGGTTAGTGATGTAGCGAACCGGGTCGATGTTTTCCTGAGTCGGGCCGGCGGTGATGACGACGTGTTTGCCGGTCAGCGCCTGGCGCTGGAAGCAGTCCGCCGCGCATTGTGCGAGGTCGGTGGCCTCCATCATGCGGCCCATGCCGACGTCGCCGCAGGCCTGGCTACCCGAGGCCGGGCCGAAGGTCTTCAGGCCACGACTTTCCAGGAGTTGCAGGTTGGCCTGGGTCGCCGGATCACGCCACATCGCCTGATTCATTGCCGGCGCGACTGCCACAACGGCGTCGGTGGCCAGCACCAGGGTGGTCAGCAAATCGTTGGCGATGCCTTGGGCCAGGCGGGCGATCAGGTCGGCGGTGGCCGGGGCGATCAGTACCAGATCGGCCCATTTCGCCAGCTCGATGTGGCCCATCGCGGCTTCGGCAGCCGGGTCGAGCAAGTCGAGGTGGACTGGGTGGCCGGACAGCGCTTGCATTGTCAGCGGGGTGATGAACTCGGCGCCGCCATGGGTCATGACCACGCGTACTTCGGCACCCTGATCGATCAGGCGACGAACCAGATCGGCGCTCTTGTAGGCCGCGATGCCGCCGCCGACGCCGAGCACGATGCGTTTCCGATACAGCCGCTGCATAGGTCTGCCTTTCATTTCGTGGGTGACATACGTGGCGAAACCCCCTCCCCAGGGTGAATTCGCCCGCAAAAAAGATGGGCTACGATATCACAGCGACCGCTACGGAACAGCGGCGCCCACAGACAGGGAAGTGCTATGAGTATTCGCGATTGGCCTGCGGCGGAACGTCCGCGGGAAAGGTTGTTGGAACACGGGGCAGCGAGCCTTTCAGACGCTGAGTTACTGGCGATTTTTCTGCGCACCGGGTTGCCCGGACTAAGTGCTGTGGATCTGGCGCGCAATCTGTTGACTCAATTCGGCAGCCTGCGTTTGCTGCTTGAGGCCGATCAGGACGAATTCAGCAAACAATTGGGGCTCGGGCCGGCGAAGTTTGCGCAACTGCAAGCTGCTCAGGAAATGAACAGGCGGCATCTGGCTGAGAAATCACGGCAGAAACCAGCCCTGGAAAACCCTCAGGTCGTTCGCGATTATCTGAAATCGATGCTGCGTCACGAACCGCATGAGGTGTTTGGTTGCCTGTTTCTCGACTCCAAACATCAAGTACTGAATTTCGAGATACTGTTTCGCGGCTCAATCGACAACACCAGCGTGCATCCACGCGAGGTTGTGAAGCGATGTTTGGCCAATAACGCCGCTGCGTTGATCCTGTGCCACAACCATCCATCGGGGAACACTGACCCCAGTCAGGCAGATCGGCTGCTGACCAAGCGACTGCAAAAGGCACTGGAGCTGATTGATGTGCGGGTGCTCGATCACTTCATCGTCGGCGATGGTGAGCCGTTGTCGATGGCTGAGTGTGGCTGGATGTAAAGTTCAGGGGAAAAACGCTAAACCCCTGTAGGAGTGAGCCTGCTCGCGATAGCAATTTTCCAGTCACCGAATGGGTTGACTGAAATGACGCCATCGCGAGCAGGCTCACTCCTACACGTTATGTGCAGGGCAGGTTATTTCAGGTTTACCTTCGAATAGTCCTGGCGGCCAAAGGGGCTTACCGAGTAACCCTGCACGTCCTTACGTGTCAGCGCATAAGCGGTCGGATGCGCCAGCGGCAACCACAACGCCTGCTGCTGAATCTGCGCCTGCGCCTGCTCGTACAGCTTGGTGCGTACACCTTGTTCGCTGGTGGTCTTGCCGGCGCTGATCAGCTTGTCCAGATCGGCATTGCAGTAGCGCGCGAAGTTGGTGCCCGATTTGACCGCGGCGCAGGAAAACTGCGGTGTCAGGAAATTGTCCGGGTCGCCGTTGTCGCCGGCCCAGCCCATGAACAGCAGGTCATGCTCGCCCGCCTTGGCGCGGCGAATCAGTTCGCCCCACTCGATCACGCGGATTTCCGCCTGAATACCGATTTCCGCCAGATCCGATTGCAACAACTGTGCACCGAGGCTTGGGTTCGGGTTGAGCAGGCTGCCTGATGGACGCGTCCAGATGGTGGTCTGGAAGCCGTCTTTCAAACCGGCCTTGGCCATCAGCGCCTTGGCTTTGGCCACGTCATGCGGGTAACCCGGCAGGTTCTTCGCATAACTCCAGGTGTTCGGTGGGTAAGGGCCATTGGCCGCTTCGGCGGTGTCTTCGAACACCGCCTTGATGTAGTTGGCCTTGTCGAAGGCGAGGTTGATGGCCTGACGCACCTCTGGCTTGTCCAGCGGCGGATGCTGGCTGTTGATGCCAACGAAAGAGGTCATGAAGGCGTCAGTCTTTTCGACTTTTAGTGTCGGCTCTTTCAGCGCGGCCTGTACGTCCAAAGGTTTTGGCGACAGGGCGATCTGGCATTCGTTGCGCCGTAGCTTTTGCAGGCGCACGTTGGCGTCCGGGGTGATGGCGAAGATCAACGGGTCTACCGAAGGCTTGCCGCCAAAGTAATCCGGGTTGGCCTTGTAGCGAATCGCCGCGTCTTTCTGGAAGCGGTTGAACACAAACGGGCCGGTACCGATCGGCTGGCTGTTGAGCTTGTCCGTGGCGTTGGCCTTCATCAATTTGTCGGCGTATTCGGCGGAGTAGATCGAGGCGAAGCCCATGCTCAGTGTCGCCAGGAAGGTCGAGTCCGGGTGATCAAGGGTGAAACGCACGGTCAGCGGATCGAGCGCGTCGATCTTCTTGATCAGCGCTGGCAACTGCATCGATTGCGCATGGGGGAAGCCGCTTTGGGCGACTTTGTGCCACGGGTTGGCCGGGTCGAGCATGCGGTCGAAGCTGAATTTGACGTCTTCTGCGGTCAGCTCACGGCTCGGCCTGAAGTAGTCAGTCGTATGAAACTTCACCTGCGGGTGTAGCTTGAAGACATACGTCAGGCCATCGGTGCTGACTTCCCAGCTGTCGGCCAGGCTCGGCACGACTTTGCCGCTGGCGGTGTCGAATTCAACCAGACGGTTCATCAGCACGTCGGCCGAGGCGTTGGTGGTGGTCAGCGAGTTGTACTGCACCACGTCGAACCCTTCAGGGCTGGCCTCGGTGCAGACGCTCAGCGCGGCGGCCTGGGCCAGGGGGCTCAGCAGGAGCGGGGCGAGCAACAGGGGTAGGGCAGCGAGGCGCATGGTCGGTTTCCTTTTACAGATCGAAGGCCCATCTGCAAGTGCAGTCTGGAAAAGGCCTACCCTAGAGGTCTGGATTACAAATGACTATCCCCTTTTTGCATTTTCGGGGCACAGTGATGGCGGTTTTTCAGACCGCGGTGCGCGGTAAAAAGTCTGAATCGCCCGCAAGGGTGGTTTTCTGCGACGAGTGGTAAAAATCGATGCCAGCCTTTATCCAAGCCGTTCGCAGGCTGAAAAAGCGCCTTTTTGTGGATTGTTTGCACACCGAATGTTGTTGCTCTGAAGTCTTTCTGGTATAAAGCAGCGCTCTTTTCTAGGGGCCCGGTTCCTTCACTGTAGGTGTAGCCGGTAAGACCTCTAAAGAAACGCGGCGCCTGGCGCCAAATGACTGAGAGATTAAGCGGCCAACCCATGCCGGGTTGGGCATGTGGTTTTAGAGGGCTGAGGCATGTCGAGAGTATGTCAAGTTACCGGTAAGGGTCCGGTGACTGGGAATAACATTTCCCACGCAAACAACAAAACCCGTCGTCGTTTCCTGCCGAACCTGCAGCATCACCGCTTCTGGGTTGAAGAAGAGAAACGTTTTGTGCGTCTGCGCGTATCTGCCAAAGGCATGCGTATCATCGACAAGCGTGGCATCACTGTCGTGCTCGCCGAACTTCGCCGCGATGGCAAGATTTAAGGGAGCTAATCATGCGTGAATTGATTCGTTTGATCTCGAGCGCCGGTACTGGTCACTTCTACACTACCGACAAGAACAAGCGTACTACCCCGGACAAAATCGAGATCAAGAAATATGATCCGGTTGTTCGCAAGCACGTGATCTACAAGGAAGGCAAAATCAAGTAATTGATTTTTCCCGACTTACGAAAAAGGCCCGTATCTCACGATACGGGCCTTTTTTGTTGCCTCGGATTTTGTGTTTCCTGTTCTGGCCCTATCGCGAGCAGGCTCACTCCTAAATTGGAATGCGGTCACCTGTAGGAGTGAGCCTGCTCGCGATAGGGCCGGATCAGCCAGCGAAAATCCTCAAGCCTTCTGTTCAAAGATCACATAGATCTTGCGGCAAGCCTCAAGCACTTCCCAAGTGCCCCGAAACCCTGCCGGAATCACAAACCGGTCGCCAACGCGCAACGTCTTGGCATTGCCCTCGCCGTCACGCAGCACCGAGACCCCCTGCAGGATTTCGCAGTACTCATGCTCGGTGTAATTCACCGTCCACTGCCCGATCGCACCTTCCCAAACGCCAACGCCCATCTGCCCACAGGGGCTTTCGTACTGATGGAACACCGCTTGCTCAGGATCTCCCTTCAGCACCTTCGCCGGGTCCGGGCGATAGCGTTCGGCTTCGCTGCTGGTCAGGCTGATGTCGACGACGTTCTGGATGTTCATTGTTGTTATCCCCCGTGAATACGGCGCGATTGGCTGGAAAGGGTCAAAGTCTATGTTGATTAAAATCAACACCGCAAGGCCGTATGACCACCTTATGTCAAATATATTGAAACAACCCCGGCCGCTGGTTTAGGGTGGCGGGTGCCTCTGGCCGAAAAACCGGCTGGCCGGGCAGAATTCCTGAGGACGCTGGCGAAGATCGCGCGGCGCTCGTATTCAACAAGCGGAGGACACTCGAAATGACCACCCTGACTCGTGCCGACTGGGAACAACGCGCCCGCGACCTGAAAATCGAAGGCCGCGCCTACCTCAATGGCGAATACACCGACGCCGTCTCCGGCGAGACCTTCGAGTGCATCAGTCCGGTCGATGGCCGTCTGCTTGGCAAGATCGCCAGCTGTGACGCCGCCGACGCCCAGCGCGCCGTGGAAAACGCCCGCGCTACTTTCAATTCCGGCGTCTGGTCGCGCCTGGCGCCGACCAAACGCAAAGCCACCATGATTCGTTTTGCCGGCCTGCTTAAGCAGCACGCCGAAGAACTGGCCCTGCTCGAAACCCTCGACATGGGCAAGCCGATCAGCGATTCGCTGTACATCGACGTTCCGGGTGCGGCGCAAGCGCTGAGCTGGAGCGGTGAAGCGATCGACAAGATCTACGACGAAGTCGCCGCTACGCCGCACGACCAGCTGGGTCTGGTGACCCGCGAGCCAGTGGGCGTTGTCGGCGCCATCGTGCCGTGGAACTTCCCGCTGATGATGGCCTGCTGGAAACTCGGCCCGGCGCTGTCGACCGGTAACTCGGTGATCCTCAAGCCATCGGAAAAATCCCCGCTGACCGCCATCCGTATCGCTGCGCTGGCTGTTGAAGCCGGTATTCCGAAAGGCGTGCTCAACGTGCTGCCGGGCTACGGTCACACCGTCGGCAAGGCGCTGGCCCTGCACAACGATGTCGACACGCTGGTGTTCACCGGTTCGACCAAAATCGCCAAGCAACTGATGATCTACTCCGGCGAATCGAACATGAAACGCGTCTGGCTGGAAGCCGGCGGCAAGAGCCCGAACATCGTCTTTGCCGATGCGCCGGATCTGCAAGCGGCTGCCGAATCCGCTGCCAGCGCCATCGCCTTCAACCAGGGCGAAGTCTGCACCGCCGGTTCGCGTCTGCTGGTCGAGCGTTCGATCAAGGACACATTCCTGCCGATGGTGATCGAGGCGCTGAAAACCTGGAAGCCGGGCAATCCGTTGGATCCGGCGACCAACGTCGGTGCGCTGGTCGACACTCAGCAGATGAACACCGTGCTGTCGTACATCGAATCCGGGCACACCGATGGCGCCAAACTGGTGGCTGGCGGTAAGCGCATTCTTCAGGAAACCGGCGGCACTTACGTTGAGCCGACCATTTTCGATGGCGTGAGCAACGCGATGAAGATCGCTCAGGAAGAGATCTTCGGCCCGGTGCTGTCGGTCATCGCTTTCGATACGGCTGAAGAAGCGATCCAGATCGCCAACGACACGCCGTATGGCTTGGCCGCTGCGGTATGGACCCAGGACATCTCCAAGGCGCATTTGACCGCCAAGGCACTGCGCGCCGGCAGCGTGTGGGTTAACCAGTACGATGGTGGTGATATGACCGCACCGTTCGGCGGCTTCAAGCAGTCGGGTAACGGTCGCGACAAATCGCTGCACGCGTTCGACAAGTACACTGAGCTGAAAGCGACGTGGATCAAGCTGTAAGCCGTTAGGAGGGTCTGTTCGCAAGAGCAGATCCTCCAGACGAGGCAGATCCCTGTGGGAGCGAGCCTGCTCGCGAAAGCGGTGTATCAGTCAGCCCATGTGCTGAATGTGCAGTCGCATTCGCGAGCAGGCTCGCTCCCACATTTGTTTGATGTGGCCTCTAAAAAAATAATCCACAGGAGCGTGGAACATGCGGTGGGCGACGTATTTCGCCGTGTTGGCGTCTGTCTTGAGTGTCGGCCTGGCCCTGGGGGTCAGCATGCCGTTGGTGTCGTTGCGCCTCGAAGGTTGGGGCTACGGCTCCTTCGCCATTGGTGTAATGGCAGCGATGCCAGCAATTGGCGTGTTGTTGGGCGCGAAGATTTCCAGTCATCTGGCGGCACGTTTCGGCACGGCGAACCTGATGCGCCTGTGCCTGTGGGCCGGGGCGCTGTCGATCGGTCTGTTGGCGTTGCTGCCGAGCTACCCGATCTGGCTGGTGCTACGGCTGATGATCGGGGTGATCCTGACCATCGTGTTCATCCTCGGCGAGAGCTGGATCAATCAACTGGTGGTCGAGAACTGGCGCGGGCGACTGGTGGCGCTGTATGGCAGCAGCTATGCGTTGAGCCAACTGTCGGGTCCGTTGCTGTTGGGCGCGCTGGGTACCGAGCATGATTACGGTTTCTGGGTCGGTGTCGCTTTGCTGTTGCTGTCGCCATTGCTCTTGCTGGGTCGCAGCGGTGCGCCGAGCAGTGAAGCCAGCAGCGTAACGTTCAAGGAATTGTGGGGCTTCGCCCGTGAATTGCCGGCGATTGCCTGGGCGGTGTCGTTGTTCGCCGCATTCGAGGCGATGATCCTGACGTTACTGCCGGTGTATTGCCTGCAACAGGGCTTCACTGCCGAGATTGCGCTGGCGATGGTCAGCACGGTGGTGGTGGGTGATGCGCTGCTGCAACTGCCGATTGGTGCGCTGGCCGATTATCTGTCACGGCGTACGCTATTCGCCGGTTGTGCGGTGGTGTTGATGGTGTCGAGTCTGGCGATTCCGCTGTTGCTCGACACGCTACTGATCTGGCCATTGTGGGTATTGTTCGGGGCGAGTGCCGGTGGTTTGTTCACTCTGTCGCTGATTCTGATTGGCGAGCGTTATCGTGACGATGCGCTGGTGCGGGCGAATGCGCACATTGCGCAGTTGTGGGGTGTCGGTTGTCTGGTCGGGCCGCTGGCCGCGGGGGCGGGCAGCCAGTGGATCAGTGGGCATGCGTTGCCGTTGTTGATGGCGATCGGAGCGTTCGGGTTGGTGATATTGCTGTTGCGCCAAGGTGCATTTGGCGCAGTTACTGAGCCTGCCTGACATCAAAAGATCGCAGCCTTCGGCAGCTCCTACAGGAGGAATACACTTCAACTGTAGGAGCTGCCGAAGGCTGCGATCCTTTGCTTTTTTAAAGCATTCGCTCAAGCCCTACCGTGGTGCTGAACCACGCATTGAACCGCCGCCACCAACTCCCCGGCTCCTTGGTCAGGGTGTGCATCTGGCCGTTGTCCTCAGTGATCCAGACGATCTGGCCATCCTGTAACTTCGCCTCGTAACTCAGCGCCGGCGCCATCCCCTGCAAGGCCAGCTCACGCACATGCTCGGCCAACTCCGGACTGTCGACCAAGACCCCAACCTCGGTGTTCCACAACACCGAACGCGGGTCGAAGTTGAACGAGCCGATAAACGACTTCTGCCGATCAAAGATCATCGCTTTGCTGTGCAAGCTTGAATCAGAGCCGCGAAACGATTTGCTGTAAAAAACATGCGGGCCACTGCCGTAGTTATCCCCAGGCTGACGGCGCAGTTCATACAGTTTCACGCCATGCTCCAGCAACGCTTTGCGATACGGCGCATAGCCGCCGTGCACCGCTGGCACATCGGTGGCTTCCAGCGAGTTGGTCAGAAGGCTTACCGAGACGCCGGCATCGGCACGACCGGTCAGGTAAACCAGCCCTGGCTGGCCCGGCACGAAATACGCCGAAATCATGATCAGTTCTTTGCTGACGCCGCGCAGCTCCGGACCCAACTGCGTGGTTAACAGCAATTGCGGATCCGGCTCACCCTTGGCCAAGACCTTGCTCGGCGCATCCCACAGCGCCTGATTCCATGCCCAGATCAGCTCTTTGCGCCAGATGTCCATGCGCGGTGCGGTCTTGAACGTCATCAACTGCTGGTACAGCGCGTGATTCTGTTTGCGGGTTTCCTCCAGCGATTCTTCCAGGCGTGTGCGGGTGTTCTCCAGGTCCTTGACGGTCGGTTGGCTGGTAAGGAATTCGTCGATCGGTTTGCTCAGGGCGCTGTTCCAGTACTGGTCGAAACTGTGCCCGAGCTGCTCGGCCACCGGCCCGACACTGAGCATATCGATGTCGGTGAAATTCAGGTTTGGCTCGGCGTCGAAATATTCGTCACCGAGATTGCGCCCGCCGACGATGGCCACGCTGTTATCCGCCAGCCACAACTTGTTGTGCATGCGCCGGTGTTGCAGCGACAGGTTGAACAAGCGGCCTGCCGCGCGGGTGACGCCGGTGCTGCGGCCCAGATGCAGCGGGTTGAACAGACGAATCTGGATCTGCGGATGCGCCGCCAGCGTGGCGATGATCTGGTCCAGACCGTCGCTGGTGGTGTCGTCGAGCAGAATGCGCACGCGCACGCCGCGATCGGCAGCCTTGAGCAGTTCCTCCACCAGCATTCGCGTGCTGATGCCGTCATGGACGATGTAGTACTGCAGATCAAGGCTGGTCTGGGCGTTGCGGATCAGTTCGGCGCGGGCGGTGAACGCCTCGCTGCTGTTGGACAGCAGGCGAAACCCTGAGCGGCCATGGTAGGGCGCCGCTTGCGCCTGAATCGAACGACCGAAGCTGGAATCGGATGCCGGCAACGCCTGACTTGGCTCGCGCGGGACATCGAGACTGGCACAGCCGCTCAGGAACGAGGCGAGTAACAGCGAAGCGAGTAGGGGCTGTCTGAAGCTCACGTAGGATCATTCCGGTTGGCGGCAAGGGTCGGCATATGGACGCGGTTCTCTGGAAAAAGGTCAGTCGGCTTCCGCCAGCAATCTGACAGCGGTCTCGCCGACCTTGCGCACCGCCTCTTCGATCTGCGCTGTCGGTTTGGCAGCGTAGTTCATCCGCAGGCAATTGCGGTACTTGCCTGAGGCGGAAAAGATGCTGCCGACGGCAATCTGTACGCCTTGGTCAAGCAACTCGCGATTGAGTTTCAGGGTGTCGAAACCTTCCGGCAACTCGACCCACAGCATAAAGCTGCCTTGCGGCCGGCTGGCGCGGGTGCCCGCCGGAAAGTAGCGGGTCACCCAATCGATCATCAGGTCGCGACTGCGCTGGTATTGCGTGCGCATGCGCCGCAAATGCGGTTCGAAATGGCCAGCCTTGAGAAATTCGGCGATAGCGATCTGCGGCTGCGGCGCGGTCGAGCCGGTGCTGATGTATTTCATGTGCAACACCCGCTCAAGGTATCGACCCGGCGCGACCCAGCCAATGCGCAGCCCCGGCGCAAGGGTCTTGGAAAACGAACTGCACAACAGCACACGGCCGTCTTCGTCGAAGGATTTGATCGTGCGAGGGCGCGGGTAGGTGTAGGACAGTTCGCCATACACGTCGTCCTCGATGATCGCTACGTCGAAGCGCTGCGCGAGGTTGAGCAGGGCGCGTTTGCGCGACTCCGGCATGATGTAGCCGAGCGGGTTATTGCAGTTGGGCGTGAGCTGGATGACCTTGATCGGCCATTGTTCCAGTGCCAGTTCCAGCGCTTCGAGGCTGATCCCGGTGAGCGGGTCGGTGGGAATTTCCAGGGCTTTCATGCCCAGGCCTTTGAGGGTCTGCATGGCGCCATGAAAGCTTGGCGAGTCCACCGCGACAATGTCTCCCGGTTCGCAGATCGCGTGGATGCTGGTAGACAGCGCTTCGTGGCAACCGGTGGTGATCACCAGATCGCTCGCGCTCAACTGGCAGCCGGAGTCGAGCATCAGTCGAGCGATCTGTTCGCGCAGTTCTAGAGTGCCGTGGATGTTGTCGTAATACAGACCGGGCATGTCCTGACGGCGGCTGATCCGCGCCAGCCCACGCAGCAAAGGCTTCATCGTCGGCGAGCTGATGTCCGGCATGCCACGACCCAGTTGCACGACATCCTTGCGCGGCACCGCACGAATCAACTCCAGCACTTGATCCCACTGCGAAATCTCCACCGGGCGCTGCGCCGGACGGCCGACGGCGGGCAGCTCCGGCAGTTCGCGGCCGACCGGCACAAAGTAGCCGGACTTGGGTTTCGGCGTGGCCAGGCCGCTGTCTTCGAGCACGCGATAGGCTTGTTGCACCGTGCTCAGACTGACCCCGTGTTCGACGCTCAAGGCGCGCACCGATGGCAGCCGGTCACCTGGGCGATAGAAGCCGTTTTCGATGCGCGTGCCGAGCAATTCGGCGAGGTTTACATAAAGGGTCATGGCGCTGCCTCGGTGCGGTGATTCGATAAACCAGTACAGATCTCGCAAAAATCGACAATTCAGTCGACAAAGCGGCAAATCTGTATGGAGTTAATACAGTGTCTTTGAATCTGTAATGGTTTTGCTCGCCCGCGCATCATGGAATCTCTGGCTACCCAAGTAAACAGGAGCATTGAAAATGAACGGCTTGAGCGATGTGCGGTTGACGTTACACGGTCAGGAACTGGCGGCAGGGCAGAATGACAGTGCGCGCAATGAGATCATGCGCAATGCGCCGTCCGGCCTGAGTCGCTGGAGTCTGTTGTGGCATCGTCTGCACACGCGCAAGGCGTTGCTGGCGCTGACGGCGGATCAGCTCAAGGACATCGGGCTGACGCGTGAGCAGGCGCAGGAGGAGGGGTTGAAGCCGTTCTGGCGGATCTGACAACCACTGATCGCTCCCACGCTCTGCGTGGGAGCGCCGCGCCGGACGCTCCGCGTCCGCTGTGACGCAGAGCGTCACTGGATGCATTCCCACGCAGAGCGTGGGAACGATCACTCAGACCAACTCTTTAAGGCGATGCCACAACATCCCCAACGCCAACAACGGCGAACGCAAATGCTTGCCGCCCGGGAAGGTGATGTGCGGCACCTTGGCAAACAGATCAAAGCCCCCGCTTTGCTGCCCGCTGATCGCTTCGGCCAATAACTTGCCCGCCAGGTGCGTGGCATTCACCCCGTGGCCTGAATAGGCCTGGGCGTAATACACGTTCGGCTGGTCCGCGAGCCGGCCAATCTGCGCCAAGCGGTTCGCGCCGATACCGATCATGCCGCCCCACTGATAGTCGATTTTCACGCCAGCGAGTTGCGGGAACACTTCGAGCATCTTCGGCTGCATGTAGGCGCCGATATCCTTTGGATCGCGTCCCGAATAGTGGCAGGCGCCGCCGAACAGCAAACGACGATCCGCCGAGAGTCGGTAATAATCCAGCGCGACACGTTGGTCGCAGACCGCCATGTTCTGCGGCAGCAGGTTATGCGCCTGTTCTTCGCTCAACGGCTCGGTGGCGATGATGTAGCTGCCCGCGGGCAGGACCTTGCCGCTGAGTTGCGGATTCAGATCACTGAGATACGCGTTGCAGCCAAGCACGAGGGTCTTGGCGCGCACCGAACCTTGAGCTGTATGGACTTTGACTTCAGGGCCGTAATCGATACGCGTCACTGCCGAGTGTTCAAACAGTTTAACGCCCAGTTGCTGCGCTGCTGCTGCTTCGCCCAAGGCCAGGTTCAGCGGATGCAGATGCCCGGAGCCCATGTCGATCAAGCCGCCGACATAGCGTTTGGAACCGACCACCGTGTGCATGTCGTGGGCTTGCAGCAAGCGGGTTTCGTAGCGATAGCCAAGGCCACGCAGTTCTTCGGCGTCTTCGGCAAAGCCTTCGAGGTCGGACGGTTTGTTGGCGAGGTCGCAATAGCCCCAGGTCAGGTCGCAGGCAATCTGAAAACGCTCGACGCGCTGGCGAACGATTTCCACTGCTTCCAGGCCCATCAGTTTCATCTCGCGCACGCCGTCGGCACCGATGACGTTGGTGAACTGATCGAGGCCGTGACCGACGCCGCGAATAAGCTGCCCGCCGTTGCGACCGCTGGCGCCCCAACCGATCTTGTGCGCTTCCAGCAACACCACGCTGAGGCCGCGTTCGGCCAGTTCCAGCGCCGTGTTCAACCCGGAAAAGCCGCCGCCGACCACACAGACGTCGGCCAGCACGTCACCTTGCAACACCGGGTGATCGGGCTGCGGCAGGCTGCTGGCGGCGTAGTAAGAGGCAACGTGGGGTTGGCTCGCGGAGGTAAAGGCGCGGGCAGTCATGGGCGTCATCCAACGGCTAAGTGTCGAGAAAATTTGACGGAGCATAAGCCGCACGCCCGAATGTGGGCAACATTGGTCGGCCTGCGGTGTCTGGATCTCGGCTTTTGCGGCACAATTGTCGCCTATTCCTCCTCGGTCATCGCTGCAATGAGCTGCAACAGCCAGAAAATCCGCACCTTGCGCCAGCAGATACCCTCGTTCGAGTGCGTGCCCGGCTGCCACGATTGCTGCGGCCCGGTGACCACTTCGCCGGAAGAAATGGCCCGCCTGCCACGCAAGACCCGCGCCGAGCAAGATGCGGCGATGGAAGAGCTGAACTGTGTGCACCTGGGGCCGAACGGCTGCACGGTGTATGAAGAGCGGCCGTTGATTTGCCGTTTGTTCGGCACGACCAAGACCTTGCCTTGCCCGAATGAGCGGCGCCCGGTGGAGCTGATTCATCCGAGAGTGGAGAAGCAGATATTCGAGTACATGGCGGCGAATCGGCAGGTGTTGGTTTAGCGCGTTCACTCGGAACCGAGTCGACGCCATCGCGAGCAGGCTCGCTCCCACATTTGGAATGCATTTCCCTGTGGGAGCGAGCCTGCTCGCGAATGGAGCGCCAGCGATCTTCAATCCGGAATAGGTAAGCTCAAGCTCTCTTTAACCTCTTCCATCACGATATAGCTCTTCGACTCGCGCACATGCGGCAGCTTCAGCAGAATGTCGCCGAGCAGCTTGCGGTAAGACGCCATCTCGGAAATCCGCGCCTTCACCAGATAGTCGAAATCCCCCGACACCAGATGACACTCCAGCACGTGCGGCAACTTCAGCACCGCGCGTCGGAACTCCTCGAAAGTGTCGCCGGATTTGTAGTCGAGGCTGATCTCGACGAACACCAGCAAGCTACCCTTCAAATGCTGCGGATTCAGCCGGGCGTTGTAGCCCATGATGATTCCTTCGCGCTCCAGACGCCGTACTCGTTCGGTGCAGGGCGTGGTAGAGAGGCCGACCTTTTCCCCAAGTTCGGTAAAGGAAATCCGCCCGTCCGCCTGCAGGATCCGCAAGATATTGCGGTCGATCTTGTCCAGCTCACGTTTGGTCTGAGTGTTGGTACGCATAGGGGATGCGCCTCCGTGAAAAGGGTTTTTGCCGAGAATTGTCGCCAAATATAGGCGCTTATATAGTGAAAAGCACTGGCATTTCTTTTTTACACTGCGCGCATCATTGCTCTAACAACAGACGTACGCGGCCCCGCCGCGATGAGGGATACAAAAATGCGCGTAATGGTCTTGGGTAGCGGCGTCATCGGTACCGCCAGTGCTTACTATCTGGCCCGTGCCGGGTTTGAAGTGGTGGTGGTCGACCGACAGCCAGCCGCGGCCATGGAGACCAGTTTCGCCAACGCCGGCCAGGTCTCGCCGGGCTACGCCTCGCCGTGGGCCGCGCCGGGCGTGCCGCTGAAGGCGATCAAGTGGCTGTTGCAGCGCCACGCCCCTCTCGCGATAAAAGCCACCGCCGACATCGACCAGTACCTGTGGATGGCGCAGATGCTGCGCAACTGCACCGCCAGCCGTTACGCGGTGAACAAGGAGCGCATGGTGCGTCTGTCCGAGTACAGCCGCGACTGCCTCGATGAATTGCGCGCCGAAACCGGCATCGCCTACGAAGGCCGCAGCCTCGGCACGACTCAGCTGTTCCGCACCCAGGCACAACTGGATAACGCCGCCAAAGACATCGCCGTGCTGAAAGAATCCGGCGTGCCGTTTGAAGTACTCGACCGCGCCGGCATTGCCCGCGTAGAGCCGGCCCTGGCGGGTGTCACTGACATCCTCGCCGGTGCCCTGCGCCTGCCGAATGACCAGACCGGCGACTGCCAGATCTTCACCACGCGCCTCGCCGAAATGGCCGTGAAACTCGGTGTCGAATTCCGCTTTGGCCAGGACATTCAGAAACTCGACTACGCCGGTGATCGCATCAACGGTGTGTGGATCGACGGCAAGCTGGAAACCGCTGACCGCTACGTACTGGCGCTCGGCAGCTACTCGCCGCAACTGCTCAAACCGCTGGGCATCAAGGCCCCGGTGTATCCGCTCAAGGGTTACTCGCTGACCGTGCCGATCACCAACCCGGCAATGGCCCCGACCTCGACCATTCTCGACGAGACCTACAAGGTCGCGATCACCCGTTTCGACAACCGCATCCGCGTCGGTGGCATGGCCGAGATCGCCGGTTTTGACCTGTCGCTGAACCCGCGCCGGCGCGAAACCCTGGAGATGATCGTCAACGACCTTTATCCTCAGGGCGGTAATCTGGCTGAGGCAAGTTTCTGGACCGGTCTGCGTCCGACCACCCCGGACGGCACGCCGATCGTTGGCGCCACACCGTTCAAGAATCTGTTCCTCAACACCGGTCACGGCACGCTCGGTTGGACCATGGCGTGCGGCTCCGGTCGTTTGCTGGCCGATCTGATGGCGAAGAAAAAGCCGCAGATCAGCGCCGAAGGCCTCGATATTTCCCGTTACGGCAACAAGACCCAGGAGTCCGCAAAACATGGCAATCCAGCGCCAGCTCACCAATGAGCGCATGAGTCAGATCGTCAGCCACAACGGCACCGTGTATCTGGCCGGGCAGGTCGGCGACGACTTCGACGCCGGGATTGAACAGCAGACTCGCGAGGTACTGGCCAATATCGAGCGCTTGCTCGATCTGGCTGGCACCGACAAACAGCATCTGCTCTCGGCGACGATCTACCTGAACGACATCGAGGCGCACTTCGCCGGGATGAACTCGGTGTGGGACCAGTGGCTGCCAAAAGGTGCTGCCCCGGCCCGTGCCACCGTCGAAGCGAAGATGGCCAAGCCGAGCATTCTGGTGGAAATTTCCATCGTCGCCGCGCTGCCGTAACCGTTGTAAAGATCCCTCTCCCGGCGCTGTTGGCGGTTCACGTCGTCAGTCGGCGCCGGTTTTTCTTCCCATGACCGCCTAGAAGTCTGCCGCCATGCGTCCTGCCCGTGCCCTGATCGACCTAGAAGCCCTGCGCCACAACTACCGAATTGCCCGCGAAGTCACTGGTGCCAAGGCGCTTGCGGTGATCAAGGCGGACGCCTACGGCCATGGCGCGGTGCGTTGCGCCCAGGCACTGGAAGCCGAGGCCGACGGTTTTGCCGTCGCCTGCATCGAAGAAGCGCTGGAGTTGCGCGCGGCCGGCATCAAGGCCCCGGTGTTGTTGCTCGAAGGCATCTTCGAAGCCGATGAGCTGGCGCTGGTTGTCGAGCATGATTTCTGGACCGTGGTGCATTCGCTGTGGCAGCTCGAAGCGATCGAGCAGGCGACACTGAGCAAGCCGATCACCGTGTGGCTGAAGCTTGATTCGGGCATGCACCGCGTTGGTCTGCATCCCAAGGATTACCCGGCAGCCTACCAACGGCTGCTGGCCAGCGGCAAAGTGGCGAAGATCGTGTTGATGAGCCACTTCGCCCGTGCAGATGAGCTGCACGCGCAGAGCAGCACCGAACAAGTCGCGGTGTTTGAAGCGGCGCGTCAGGGCCTGGCGGCGGAAGTCAGCTTGCGCAACTCGCCGGCTGTGCTCGGTTGGCCGCAGATTCACAGCGATTGGGTGCGCCCGGGCATCATGCTTTATGGTGCGACGCCGTTTGAAGAAGCCAACGCTGTGGCCGAGCGCCTGCAACCGGTGATGACCCTCGAATCGAAAGTCATCTGTGTGCGTGAGCTGCCCGCTGGCGAGCCGATCGGCTACGGCGCCAAATTCATCACCGACAAACCGATGCGCATCGGCGTGGTCGCCATGGGGTACGCCGACGGCTACCCGCGTCAGGCGCCGACCGGAACGCCGGTACTGGTGGCGGGTAAACGCAGCCGGATTCTCGGTCGCGTGTCGATGGACATGCTCTGCATCGACCTCACCGATGTGCCTGAAGCTGGCCTCGGTTCGAGCGTTGAGCTGTGGGGCAAAAACATCCTCGCCAGCGAAGTGGCGCAGTGGGCCGACACCATTCCGTACCAGATCTTTTGCAATCTGCGCCGAGTGCCAAGGCTCTATTCCGAGGGTTGACGCCGCTGCGGGGGCCAAGTGTTGTAAATACTGAACGCTGTCGCCATGATAACGCTCAATATTCTTACAACATCAGGAGGCTCCCGCCTTGGACGTCGGTGAACGACTGCAATCGATCCGCAAGCTCAAAGGGCTTTCCCAGCGTGAACTCGCCAAACGCGCGGGCGTCACCAACAGCACCATTTCGATGATCGAAAAGAACAGCGTCAGCCCTTCGATCAGTTCGCTGAGGAAGGTACTGGGCGGGATTCCCATGTCCATGGTCGAGTTCTTTTCCGAAGAAATCCTGCAGGAAGTCCCGACCCAGATCGTCTACAAGGCCAATGAGCTGATCGACATCTCCGACGGCGCCGTGACCATGAAACTGGTCGGCCGCGCGCACCCCAGCCGCGCCATCGCCTTCCTCAACGAAATCTACCCACCGGGTGCCGACACCGGCGAAGAAATGCTCACCCATGAAGGCGAAGAAACCGGGATTCTGGTGGAAGGTCGTCTGGAACTGGTGGTGGGTCTGGAAACTTTTATTCTCGAAGCCGGCGACAGCTACTACTTTGAAAGTACCAAGCCGCACCGTTTTCGTAATCCGTTCGACGCGCCTGCGCGACTAATCAGCGCAGCCACGCCGGCGAATTTTTAACAAAGAGGTGCCAAGCCATGATGGCAAAGGCATCCGGACCGTTTATCTACCGTGCGGTATAACCCCTTCGACTATGGGGTTGTTTCAGTGTGGCGGGCTACCCGCTATACTTCCGCCCGCCTGCGAACCGTGGCCGCAGGCGTGAATAGCCACCATTGAGGGTGAACGCGTGAACCTAATTATGAAAATGCTGGCCGCACCAGCAACCGTACTGGCCCTCTGGGCTGTCAGCGCTCAAGCTGCGACGAATGACGACATTGCCAAACGCCTGGAGCCGGTTGGCCAGGTGTGTGTACAAGGTCAGGAATGCAAGGGGACGGAAGTTGCCGCTTCCGCAGGCGGCGGTGGCGGGGCGAAAACCCCGGATGAGGTGATTGCCAAGCATTGCAATGCTTGCCACGGTACCGGGTTGTTGGGCGCGCCGAAGATCGGTGACACCGCAGCGTGGAAAGAGCGTGCTGATCATCAGGGTGGCCTCGACGGCATCCTGGCCAAGGCCATTACCGGCATCAATGCCATGCCGCCGAAAGGCACCTGCGCCGATTGCTCGGATGATGAGTTGAAGGGCGCGATCCAGAAGATGTCTGGCCTGAAGTAAGGCGCACTTCTGACGAAAAAAACCGTCTTCGGACGGTTTTTTTGTGGGCGCGATTCAAGAACCCCTCACCCCAGCCCTCTCCCGGAGGGAGAGGGGGCAGACCGAGTTGTCTTTCGTCCGACATCGACCTGAAACATCAAGTCGATTATGGATTCGGCAAAGCAGGTTCACGTCGGCGTACCTCTCCAATATCCCCCAATCAGTCCCCTCTCCCTCCGGGAGAGGGCTAGGGTGAGGGCAAACAATCTCCAGTCATAAAAAACTCCCGTGGCCGACAATCGTCCAGGAATTTGGGCTGTCCTTTGCAGCAAACTCAAGGCAAGCTCGGTCTACCCCTATTCACGGAACGGGCAGGAGGCTTCAGATGGTGCAGTTGTGTTCGATCGAACAGGCGGTGGACGACGTGCTGGCGCGGTTGCCGGCGCATATCCACATGGGCATGCCGCTGGGGTTGGGCAAGCCCAATCACTTCGTCAACGCCCTGTACCGGCGGATCAAAGGCCTGCCCGAGCGGCAACTGACGATCTACACTGCCCTGTGCCTTGGCCGTCCGAACCTGGGCGATGGTTTGCAGAAGCGCTTTATCGAACCCTTCGTCGAGCGCGTCTTCGGTGACTATCCGGAATTCGATTTCCTCGCCGACCTGCACCGCGACAGCCTGCCCGCCAACATCCGCATCGAACAGTTCTTCATGCAGCCCGGCAGCCTGCTCAACAGCGCGCCGGCCCAGCAGGATTACGTCAGCAGCAATTACAGCCACGCCGCCCGCGACATCAACGCCGCCGGGCTCAATCTGGTGGCGCAATTACTGGCCAGCAGCAGCGAGCATCCCGATCGACTGAGCCTGAGTTGCAATCCCGACATTACCCTCGACCTGTTGCCGATGATCGCCAAGCGCCGCCACGCCGGGGAGACCATTTTGCTGGTCGGTCAGGTGCACACCGATCTGCCGTACATGCCCGGTGATGCCGAAGTCGATATCGACACCTTCGACCTGCTGATCGACGCGAAGGACAGCAGCACGCTGTTTTCCACGCCGAACATGCCGGTGGGCTTTCAGGATCATTTCATTGGCTTGCACGCCAGCACGCTGGTGCGCGACGGCGGTACATTGCAGATCGGCATCGGCTCGATGGGCGATGCCCTGACCGCCGCTCTGCTCGCCCGTCAGGCAGATAACGCCGGATACACAGCGTTACTCAATGACATCAACCTCAGCCAGTGGGCGCAATTGATCGAACGCGAGGGCGGCACGGGGCCGTTCGCCAAAGGCCTGTACGGTTGCAGCGAAATGTTCGTCAACGGCCTGCTGGTGCTGGCGGATGCCGGGATCATCCGCCGCAAGGTCTACCCCGATGTGCCAACGCAGGAACAGGCCAACGCCGGCACCCTCGACGAGGCGGCGCAGACTGACGGCATCTCGGTGCACGGCGGTTTCTTCCTTGGCCCGCGCAGTTTCTACGAGCGCCTGCGTGAGTTACCGCAGAGCAAACGCCTCGAATTCAACATGACCCGCATCAGTTACATCAACGAGTTGTATGGGCAGGAAGAGCTCAAGCGCTTGCAGCGTCTTGACGCGCGATTCATCAACACCGTGTTCACCATGACTTTGCTCGGTGCCGGTGTGGCGGATCAACTGGAGGATGGACGGGTACTCAGCGGTGTCGGCGGGCAGTACAACTTCGTCGCGCAGGGCCACGCGCTGCACGATGCCCGATCGATTCTGATCCTGCGTAGCTGGCGCGAATCCGGTGGTGACGTCAGTTCCAACATCGTCTGGGAATACGGCCATTGCACGATCCCACGGCATCTGCGCGACATCGTCGTGACCGAGTACGGCATCGCTGATCTGCGCGGCAAAGCCGACGCAGTAGTGATCGAGTCGCTGCTGAACATTAGTGACTCGCGCTTCCAGCAGGGGCTGATCGAGCAAGCGCAAAAGGTCGGCAAGCTGCCAAAGGATTTCCGCCTCGACCCACGCTTTGCCGATAACACACCGCAGCGTCTGCAGGCGATCGCCGCACGGCATCCGAACCTGTTTCCGGAGTATCCGCTGGGCTGTGATTTCACTGCGATCGAACGGGATTTGCTGCGGGCGCTGAACTGGCTGAAGAGCAAATTCAAACTCACCGAAATCCTCGATCTCGGCAAAGCAGCCCTCGATGCGCCCGAGGCATCGCTATACCCCGAACACCTCGAACGCATGCAGCTGACAAACCCGGAAGGCCTGAAAGAAGACCTCTTCCAACGCCTGCTGCTCACCGGCCTCAAAGCCACCACCCAATAACTGCCTGACCCAAAACAACTGTAGGAGTGAGCCTGCTCGCGATAGCGGTGTTTCAACCGACGAATATATCGACTGACACTACGCTATCGCGAGCAGGCTCACTCCTACAGGGGGGCTGCGGTGTGGCTTTATTCGATGAAAGTGACCACGCCATCCTTCAGCGATTTCACCCGAGCCAGCGATTCAACGCGGTAGCCCTGCGAATCCAGTTCGGCGCGGCCGCCCTGGAACGACTTCTCGATCACGATGCCCAGACCGGCAACGGTTGCGCCCGCCTGCTTGATGATCGAGATCAGCGCTTGTGACGCCTTACCGTTGGCCAGGAAGTCGTCGATGATCAGCACGCGGTCGCTGCTGGTCAGGTGGCGCGGAGAGATCGCCACGGTGCTTTCGGTCTTTTTGGTGAAGGAGTAAACGGTCGCCGACAGCAGGTTTTCGGTCAGGGTCAGGGACTGTTGCTTGCGGGCGAAGATCACCGGCACGCCGAGGTTCAGACCGGTCATGATCGCCGGGGCTATCCCTGAGGCTTCGATGGTGACGATCTTGGTGATGCCCGAGTCCTTGAACAGCGAGGCGAATTCGTCGCCGATCAGCTTCATCAGGGCCGGGTCGATCTGGTGGTTCAGGAAGGCGTCGACCTTCAGGACCTGGTCGGAAAGCACAATGCCTTGTTCGCGGATTTTCTGGTGCAATGCTTCCATGAAGCTGTCCTCTTTTGGCGCTTTGTGCGCCGAAGGTCTAGTAAAAAAAGTGGTCAATTCTAGCGCTTTAACATCGCGCGTATATCAGCCAATGCGCTATTGCCACGCACGACTTTGACTTCGGTCGGTGTGTCGTCGTTGCCTTCCCAGGCCAGATCGTCCGGCGGTAGCTCATCGAGGAAGCGGCTCGGCGCGCAGTCGATGATCTCGCCGTACTGCTTGCGCTTGGCGGCGAAAGTGAACGCCAAGGTCTGGCGCGCGCGGGTGATGCCCACGTAGGCCAGTCGGCGTTCTTCTTCGATGGTGTCGGCTTCGATGCTGGAGCGGTGCGGGAGGATTTCCTCTTCCATGCCCATGATGAACACGTAAGGGAATTCCAGACCCTTGGACGCATGCAGCGTCATCATCTGCACGCCTTCGGCGCCATCCTCCTCTTCCTGCTGACGTTCGAGCATGTCGCGCAGGACCAGTTTGCCGATGGCGTCCTCGACGGTCATTTCGCCTTCTTCGTCCTTTTCAAGGGTGTTTTTCAACGCCTCGATCAGGAACCAGACGTTGCTCATCCGGTAATCGGCCGCCTTGTCGCTGGAGCTGTTGGTGCGCAGCCAGTTCTCATAGTCGATGTCCATGACCATGCTGCGCAGCGCCGAGATCGGATCCTCGCCGGCGCACTGCTCACGGACCTTGTCCATGAAGCGTTTGAAGCGCGACAGGCGATCGGTGAAGCGGCTGTCCAGATGTTCGCCCAGACCGATTTCGTCGGTGGCGGCGTACATCGAAATTTTGCGTTCGGTGGCGTAGTTGCCGAGTTTTTCCAGGGTGGTCGAGCCGATTTCGCGGCGTGGCACGTTGATCACGCGCAGGAAGGCGTTGTCGTCATCCGGGTTGACGATCAGGCGGAAGTAGGCCATCAGGTCTTTCACTTCCTGGCGGCCGAAGAAGCTGTTGCCGCCGCTCAGGCGGTACGGCACCTGGTGGTGCTGCAGCTTCAGTTCGATCAGCTTGGCCTGGTAGTTGCCGCGATAAAGGATGGCGAAATCGCTGTACGGACGGTCGGTGCGCAAGTGCAGGCTGAGGATTTCCATGGCCACGCGCTCGGCTTCGGCGTCCTCGTTGCGGCAGCGGATCACGCGGATCTCGTCGCCGTGGCCCATCTCGCTCCACAGCTGCTTTTCGAATTCGTGCGGGTTGTTCGAGATCAGCACGTTGGCGCAGCGCAGGATGCGGCTGGTGGAGCGGTAGTTCTGCTCGAGCATCACCACTTTCAGGGACGGATAGTCGTCCTTGAGCAGCATCAGGTTTTCCGGCCGCGCGCCGCGCCAAGCGTAGATCGACTGGTCGTCGTCGCCGACCACGGTGAACTGGTTGCGCTTGCCGATGAGCATTTTCACCAGCAAATATTGGCTGGCGTTGGTGTCCTGGTATTCGTCGACCAGCAGGTAACGCACCTTGTTCTGCCACTTTTCGAGGATGTCGGCATGTTCTTCGAAGAGTTTTACCGGCAGCAGGATCAGGTCGTCGAAGTCCACAGCGTTGAACGCTTTCAGCGTGCGCTGGTAGTGGGTGTAGACGATGGCGGCGGTCTGTTCCTTGGGATTGCGCGCGTTCTCCAGCGCCTGAGGCGGCAGGATCAGGTCGTTTTTCCAGGCGCCGATCATGTTCTTGATCTCGTCGACGCCGTCGTCTCCCGCGTACTCCTTCTGCATGATGTCGGTCATCAGGGCTTTGACGTCGGTCTCGTCGAAGATCGAGAAACCGGGTTTGTAGCCCAGCCGCACGTGTTCCTTGCGGATGATGTTCAGACCGAGGTTGTGGAACGTGCAGACGGTCAGGCCGCGACCTTCGCCGGCCCGCAGCAGGGTGCCGACCCGCTCTTTCATCTCGCGCGCGGCCTTGTTGGTAAAGGTCATGGCGACGATGTACTGGGCACGGATGCCGCAGTTCTGGATCAGGTGCGCGATTTTGCGCGTGATCACGCTGGTCTTGCCGGAGCCAGCACCGGCGAGCACCAATAGAGGGCCGCCGACGTAGTTCACGGCTTCTTGCTGCCGGGGATTGAGTCGGGACAT